>CAVTGA010000001.1:0-3129897 GCA_963734185.1 uncultured Alphaproteobacteria bacterium
TCTTGGAAATCATTGTCGGAAGAAATCAACGCGCTTACATCGGAAGGCATTCGTTGCAGCAAAAGTTGCTGACTCGTTGCGGGATATGACGACAGCCGCTTGCAGACGTAGAAGGATGCAATCTTCATTATAGAGGGTTCGGTGCTGTCAAGTAAGACAGCGTGCAGTTGGTTTTCGAGTGCGGCAAAGAGCGGATTGGGGCCTGCCGCTGCTGACCGATGGGAAATCCTGCGAAGTATTCCCTGGCTCATAACCAACCTTTCATGCTGGCCGCTAATGTTGGCACGCGTAAGGGCTGTTGTCCATCAACTTAGCGACTAGCGCGGGAACTTTCCTTGCGCCGGCTTTCACACCCGCTCCACGAAACTATCCACCACGCGCTTCTCGCCCGCCTTGTCGAACTGAATGGTGAGCTTGTTGCCCTCGACGTGGGTGACGTTGCCGTTGCCGAACTTCAAGTGGAACACGCGGTCGCCGGCGGAGAAGGAAGAGATGGTGCCGGTCGATTTCGCCACCAACTCGCCTTCGATGGTGAGGGGGAGGCGGCGTTTGACCCCCTCCCTAACCCTCCCCCTTTCAGGGGGAGGGGACGCACCGGTGCGAGGGGAGGAGGAGTCGCTCTCCGTCGCATAGCCGGATTGATCGTCCTCGGCGAATCCGCGCGCCTTGCGCTTCTGCGCGCGCTGCCAGCCGGGAGTGCTGTAGTTGGAGCCGAATGCCTCCATGGTGTCGAAGCGCGAGGCCCCGTAGCCGCCGTAACCGCCGAACGAGCCCTTGGCCTGCATCACCTCCACATGCGTGGTCGGCAGTTCGTCGAGGAAGCGCGAAGGCAGCGCCGACGACCATGAGCCGTGCATGCGGCGGTTCGACACGAACGAGATCTTGGCGCGCCGCCGTGCACGCGTCAGCCCCACGTGCGCGAGGCGGCGCTCTTCCTCCAGCCCGGCGCGGCCCTGCTCGTCGAGCGAACGCTGATGCGGCAGCACGCCTTCCTCCCAGCCGGGCAGGAACACGGTGTCGAACTCGAGCCCCTTGGCGGCGTGCAGGGTCATGATCGAGACCGCCTCGGCGTTCTCGCCGCGGTCGGTGTCCATCACCAGCGCGATATGCTCGAGGAAGCCGGCGAGGTTCTCGAACTCCTCCATCGAGCGCACCAGCTCCTTGAGGTTCTCCAGCCTTCCCGCCGCGTCGGCCGAGCGGTCCTTCTGCCACATCTCGGTGTAGCCCGACTCGTCGAGCACGATCTCGGCCAGCTCGGTATGCGGGACGCTGTCGATCTGGGTGCGCCAGCGGTCGAGCATGGCGACGAGCTCGCGCAGGCTGGCACGCGGTTTGGGTTTGAGCTCCTCGCTCTCGGCCACCGCGCGCGCGGCCTGCAACAACGGCACGTTCTGCCGCCGCGCATGCAACTGCAGCGCCTGCAGGGTGGCGTCGCCGAGGCCGCGCTTGGGCACGTTGATGATGCGCTCGAAGGCAAGATCGTCGGCGCCCTGGTTGATCAGCCGCAGATAGGCGAGCGCATCGCGGATCTCGGCGCGCTCATAGAAGCGCGGGCCGCCGATCACCCGGTAGGACAGGCCGAGCGTGACGAAGCGGTCCTCGAACTCGCGCATCTGGAACGAGGCGCGCACCAGGATGGCGATCTCGTCGAGCGAATGGCCGCCGCGCTGCAGGTCCTCGATGTCCTCGCCGATCACGCGCGCTTCTTCCTCCGAGTCCCAGGCGCCGGTGACCGTGACCTTCTCGCCGGCCTCGTCCTCGGTGCGCAGCGTCTTGCCGAGCCGGCCCTCGTTGTGGGCGATGAGGTGCGAGGCGGTGCTGAGGATGTGGCCGGTCGAACGGTAGTTGCGCTCCAGGCGGATCACCTTGGCACCGGGAAAGTCGTGCTCGAAGCGCAGGATGTTGTCGACCTCGGCGCCGCGCCAGCCGTAGATCGACTGGTCGTCGTCGCCGACGCAGCAGATGTTCTTTGGCGGAATTGGCGCCGCTGATGCCGCGGGCTCGGTGTGCCCCCTCTCCCCGCTTGCGGGGAGAGGGTCGGGGTGAGGGGGACTCTCGATAAGCCGCGCTTGTGGAGAGTCCCCCTCACCCGCCTCGCTGCGCACGGCGACCTCTCCCCGCAAGCGGGGAGAGGTAAGAGGAGGGGCCGGCAGGGGTGGCCGTTGCGCGATCAGCCGCAGCCAGAGGTACTGCGCGACGTTGGTGTCCTGGTACTCGTCGACCAGGATGTAGCGGAAACGCTCCTGATATTGCCGCAACACGGCGGCGTGCTCGCGGAACAGGCGGATCGTCTCCAGCAGGAGATCGCCGAAATCGGCGGCGTTGAGCACCTTCAGCCGGCTCTGGTAGGCGGCGTACAGGTCGCGCGCGCGCCCGCCGGCGAAGCTTATGGCCTCGCCCGGCGCCACCCTGTCGGGGGTGAGTCCGCGGTTCTTCCAGCCATCGATCAGGATCGCGAGCAGGCGTGCCGGCCAGCGCTTCTCGTCGATGTTTTCGGCTTCCAGCAATTGCTTGATGAGCCGGATCTGGTCGTCGACGTCGAGGATGGTGAAGTCCGGCTTCAGGCCCACCAGCTCGGCATGGCGCCTGAGGATCTTGACCCCGATCGAGTGGAACGTGCCGAGCCACGGCATGCCCTCGACCACCTGCCCCACCATCTCGGCCACACGGTTCTTCATCTCTCGCGCCGCCTTGTTGGTGAAGGTGACGGCGAGGATTTCCGCGGGGCGCGCGCGGCCCAGGCTGAGGATGTGGGCGATGCGCGTGGTCAGCACGCGGGTCTTGCCGGTGCCGGCGCCGGCGAGCACCAGCACCGGCCCGTCGAGCGTCTCCACCGCCTCGCGCTGCTCGGGGTTCAGACCGTTGAGATACGGCGCCGCGACGTTGGCGCGCGCGCGCGCGGCGATGCCGCCGGGGACTGGCGCGGGCGGTTCCGATCGATGGCGCAGGGGGTCGACCACAACGGTGCTTTCAGCGAATCCTTGGATAGACTGAAAATGGCATCGCGCCCCTGCTTTGGCGAGGGGTGCCGGCAGCGCGAATTGCGGCGATTGGTCGACCCGACGTCGGCTGGAACGGCGTCAGCCCTTCACCGGCATGGTGATGCGCCGGCCGGCCGCTTCCGGGCGCGGCAGGCGGGCGTGCGAGGCCTTCATCTGCGCCAGGCGCCGGCTCACGCTGTCGGAGAACGGCGCGGTCCTCTTGGTGTTCATGTCGACGTGCAGCGACATGTTCTCCGACGTCGCCGACACCCAGCCGTCCTCGGCGTGGAACAGCTGCTCGAAATAGTGCACGCGCTTCTTGTCGTAATCGAGCAGTTGGAACGTGACCCGAACGGAATCGCCGGCGTGCAGCTCGCGCAGATAGCGCAGGTGCACTTCCGCGGTGAAGAACGAGCGGCCGGACTTCACGTAGTCGGCGCCGATGCCGAGCAGTTCGTAGGCCTCGTCGACCGCGCGATCGAACAGCACGTTATAGTAGGCCATGTTGAGATGGCCGTTGTAGTCGATCCAGCTCGGCTCCACCCGCATCACGGAGGAGACGAAAGGCGCGAAGAACAGCGGTTCAAGGTCGGTACGATCGAGCATGGGAAGATCCAGGGGGATATTGCCATATTCGCCGCGGGATGAAACCGATTCTTGCCAGAAGGCTCGTGATTCAATCGAATGTCGGAGATCGGCGGCTTTGCCCGCCGTGCGTCCGCTCTGCTACCGTCGCGCCACCGCAGCTCGGGTTTGACAGGCCATCATGGACTTGACCGCGAAACACGCCGCGCCATCCACGCCCGATCGCAAAGCGGTCGAGGCCGCGCTCGCCGCGCTGCACGCGCGTTTCGGGAACCGGGTGGTGACTTCGCGCAGCGTGCGCGAGCAGCACGCCAATACCTTGACCTGGATCGAGAACCAGCCGCCGGACGCGGTCGTGTTTCCGCAAAGCTGTGATGAGGTGCCGGAAATCGTGCGCATCTGCGCGCAGCATCGTGTGCCGGTCATCCCGTTCGGGACCGGCACGTCGCTCGAAGGCCACATCAATGCTCCGTTCGGCGGGATCAGCGTCGACTTTCGCGATATGAACCGTGTGCTCGCGGTTCATGTCGAGGATCTCGACTGCGTGGTCGAGCCCGGCGTCACGCGCAAGCAGCTCAACGAGCATCTGCGCGACCAGGGCCTGTTCTTCCCGATCGATCCGGGCGCCGATGCCTCGATCGGCGGCATGGCGGCGACGCGCGCGTCGGGCACCAATGCGGTGCGCTACGGCACCATGAAGGACAATGTGCTGGCCCTGAAGGTGGTGCTGGCGAACGGCAAGACGATCGCGACCTCGCGCCGCGCCAAGAAGTCGTCTTCGGGTTACGACCTCACCCGCCTGTTCGTCGGCTCGGAGGGGACGCTCGGCGTCATCACCGAGATCACGCTGCGACTGCACGGCATCCCCGAAGCGATTGCCGGCGGCGTGTGTCCGTTTCCTTCGGTCGAGGCGGCCTGCAACGCCACCATCGCCACCATCCAGTCGGGCATTCCGGTCGCGCGCATCGAATTGCTCGACGACATCCAGGTCAAGGCCTCCAACGCCTATTCCAAGCTGGCGCTGCCGGAAACGCCATGCCTGTTCCTGGAGTTCCACGGCACCGAGCGCGGTGTCGCCGAGCAGTCCGAACGTTTCGGCGAGATTGCCGCCGACCACGGCGGCGGCCCGTTCGAGTGGACTGCCAGGGCCGAGGACCGCACGCGGCTGTGGCAGGCGCGCCACGACGCCTATTGGGCCTGCATCGCGCTTCGGCCCGGGGCCAAGGCATTCGCCACCGACGTGTGCGTGCCGCTGTCGCGGCTCGCCGAATGCGTGACCGAGACGCAGCGCGACATCGCCGAAAACGGCCTCCTGTCCCCGATCGTCGGCCACGTCGGGGACGGCAACTTCCACTGTTCCGTGTTGATCGACATGGACAATCCGGCCGAGGTCGCGGCCGCCAAGAGCTTCAGCGAGCGCCTGGTCGAGCGCGCGCTCGCCATGGAGGGCACCTGCACCGGCGAACACGGCGTCGGGCAAGGCAAGATGAAGTACCTGCCGGCCGAGCACGGGGAGGCGCTCACGGTCATGCGCGCGCTGAAAGGGGCGCTCGATCCGGACGGCGTGATGAATCCCGGCAAACTCGTCGCATTGTCATAACCGACTGCGGAATCGACATATATTCGCCGCCTTGGTGAATGTATGGTGGGCGAGGTTCCGTGGGGGTCGCGGCAGTCCCGGGATCATTGCATCGGGGAGTTCGGAGCACGCTTTGCAGGCAACCCTGCTCGGAGTGAGCATCGCCGTGATCCTGGCGCTGGTCGCAGCGCTGGTCGGGCCGCATTTCGTCGACTGGAGCGCGCACCGCGCGCTATTCGAGGCGCAGGCGGGGAAGCTCGTCGGCGCCCCGGTGCGCATCGCCGGGCCGATCGACGTGCGCCTCTTGCCGACGCCGATGCTGACGCTCCGGCAGATCGCCCTCAAGCGCGACGGCGAGGGAGAGTTCACGGCGCGCGAGCTGCATGTCGAGCTTGCGCTCGGGGCGCTGGTGCGGGGCGAATTCCACGCGTCGGAAATCCGCCTGGTCGGGCCGGAATTTGAGCTCCGGCTAGGCCCCGACGGACGGCTCGAGCACCTCGGCGCGCGGCTTGCCGTCAGTCCGGATCAGCTGTGGATCCAGCGCTTCGCGCTCGAGGATGCGCGCGCGACCTTGAGCGATGCGGCAAGCGGCGCGCGTCTCGCGGTCGAGCGCCTTTGGTTCACGGGAGAATTGCGCTCGCTGCTCGGGCCGATCAAGGGCGAAGGCGGGTTCATGGTGGCGGGCGACCGCTTCGCCTATCGGCTGTCGGCCAGCCGCGTGGGCGAGGATGGCGCCATGCGGCTGCGGCTCGGTGTCGATCCGACCGACGGGCCGGCTGCGGTCGAAGCCGACGGCACGTTGCGCTTCGACGGTGATGCGCCGCGCTTCGAGGGAACGCTCACGCTTGTGCGGCCGGTCGTCGCCGGCACGGCCGCCGCGCGGCCCGGCGTCATGGCGGTGCCGTGGCGCCTGACGAGCCGCGTCAAAGCGACGAGCGCGCGCGCTCTGTTGGAAAACGTCGAATACCAGTACGGGCCGGACGAGCGCGCCATCAGGCTCGGCGGCACCGCCGAGATCGTATTCGGCAAAGCGCCGCGGCTCGAAGGATTGCTGTCGGCGCGTCAGCTCGACGTCGACCGCGCCCTCGTCCTGCCGGACCGCACGCGCAGGCAACCGCTTGCGGCCCTCAAGGCGCTCATCGAACCGTTCGGCGGCTCCTACCGGCCGCCGTTGCCAGTTCGTCTCGGCCTCAGCGTCGATACCATGACGCTCGCGGGCGGCACCTTGCAGGGCGTGCGCGGCGACATCCGCACCGAGGCCGAGGGCTGGTCGATCGAGACCTTCGAGTTGCGCGCGCCCGGCTCCGCGCAGATGCGCGTCTCGGGGCGGATGGCGATCGCGGGCACCGGCGTCACCTTCAACGGGCCGTTCCAGGTCGAGGCCAATGATGCGCGCGCGCTCCTTGCCTGGCTGGAGGGCCGCGCCGATGGGCCGCAGGCGCAGCTCGGCGCGTTAAAGGCCGCGGGCGAGCTCACCATCGGCACCCAAGGCTTCGCAGTCGAGCGGCTGCGGGTCGACCTCGACCGCAGGAGCCTGGAGGGCCGACTCGCTTACACGGTCGCGCCGGGTAGGCCGACGCGCCTCGATGCCGCGCTCAAGGCCGCCGAACTCGACGTCGACGCAGGCCTCGCATTCGCGCGCGCCGCGCTTGACGGCTCGGCGATCGAACGGCCGGACGAGATCGCGCTTGCCGTGGACATCAATCGCGCCACGATGGCCGGAGTCGAGGTCAAGGGCGTGAACGGAAAGTTCAGGTTCGATGCCGCGGGTCTTGTCTTCGACGGCGTCTCCATCGCCGATCTCGGTGGCGCGGCGTTGCGCCTCGACGGCCGCCTCGACGGGGGGATGATGGCTCCGCGCGGCAATGTGGCGCTCGATCTCGATGCCCGCAGCCTCGACGGGGCGCTCGTCGTGCTGACCAAGTACTGGCCCCAGGCGGCCGAGCCGCTGCGGCGCGTGTCGGGCAGGCTCACGCCGCTCAAGCTGCGCGCCAATCTCGCGCTCGATCGTCCGGCGTCAGGCCAGAGCACCGCAAAGCTCGCGTTCGAGGGCAATGCCGGGACCCTGCGCGTGCGCCTCTCGAGCGAGGCGACCGGCGAGCCGAGCGGTTGGGCGACGAGGCTGCCGGCGCTGCGCTTCGACGGCACGGTCGGCGCCGACGACGGCAGCGTGCTGATCGCGTTGCTCGGCCTCGACCGCGCCGTTGTGGTCGATCGCCGCCCCGGCACGCTCACCCTCAGCGCGCGGGCGGTGGCTGGCGGCGACCTGCGGCTCGACGCGCGCCTTGCCGCCGGCGGACTCAACCTCACCGCCAACGGAACCGCGCAGCCGTTCGCGGCGCCGCGCGTTGGGCTCGACATCGCCCTGCAGGCCGCGGATGCAAGCCCGCTGCGCCGCGGTGTCACGTCGACGGCGCCGCTGCCGCTGAGCCTGCGCACGCGGCTCAACGCCGCCGGCGAGGAGATCGCATTCGACGACATTTCCGGCTCGATCGGCGGCGCGCCGCTGCGCGGCAAGATCAAGCTCGCGCTGCACGCGGTCACGCGCATTGACGGCCACATCGAGACCGACGCGCTCGACCTCACGGCGCTGGTGGCAAGCGCGATCGGGACGCAGCGCGCCGCCGCGGCGCCGCGCCCTGAGCCCGGATGGTCGACCGAGCCGTTCGCCGAGGGCCTGTTCGGCCTGCTCGACGGGCGCATCGAATTCCGCGCGGCGCGCGCTTTGCTCGCGCCGACGCTGCTCGCCGGACGCGTGCGCGGCATGGCCAAGCTCGGCGCGAACGAGATCGCGCTCGAGGAGATCGAGGGCACGCTTGGCGGCGGTCGCCTGACCGCCGCGCTCAGCGTGCACAAGGGCGCCGACGGTGCGTTGACGGCGCGCGGGCGCCTCGCACTGAGCGGCAGCGAGTTGGCTGCGCTCATCCCGTTCGAGGGCAAGCCCGCGGTGAGCGGCCGTGCGGTGCTGCAGGTCGAGGCCGAGGGCAGCGGCCTGAGTCCTGCGACGCTGATCGGCTCGCTCAATGGATCGGGCACGATCTCGCTTGAGGATGGCGCGCTCGCCGGGCTCGATCCGAAAGCGTTCGGCACCGTGATGCGCGCGGTCGACCAGGGTCTCGTGATCGACGCATCGAAGATCCGCGACATGGTCGCGACCCTGCTCGACAGCGGTCCGCTCGCGGTGCCGGCGCTCGATGCTGCCGTCACCATCAACGGCGGCGAGCTGCGCTTGAGTCGTACCATCGTGCGCGGGCAGGGCGCCGACCTCGCGATTGCCGGCAGCCTCAACGCCGCGGACGGCGGGCTCGACGCGCGCGTGACGCTGACCGGACCGCTCGCCGCCGACGGCGCGAGCACGACGCGCCCGGAAATCGCCATGACCTTGAAGGGGCCGTGGGCGGCGCCGAAGCGAAGCGTGGACGCATCCGCATTTTCCGGCTGGCTCATGGTGCGCACGGTCGAGCGGCAGGCGAAGAAGATCGAGTCGATCGAGGCCTCGCGTCGCGAGGCAGAGCCGGCCGAAGCGCCCGCGCCGGTGCTGCAGCCGGTGCCTTCGGCAACCGATAGCCCGCCGGTCCCGACGCGCGAACCGCGCACGCGGCCGAGCGCCACGCCGACGTTGCCGCCGCGGGCAGCCGCTCCACCGGCGGCCGATCAGCCTCCGCCGCTGCCGCCGCCGCTCGATATCGGCGCGCCCGGCACGCGCCCGACCAAGGGGCCGCGGGTGAACAGCGTGCCCACAGGCGATCGTCCGCCGCCGCGGCCGGCGGATGGCGCGCCACAGGGCCGCTCGATGCTGGAGACGCTATTCGGCGGGCAGCGATGACACCGCGCGCAGCGGCGAAGTCGCGCGCGCGGGTTCGGCGTGCTTGACCTCGCCCGCGAGGCGCGCGCGGTAGTAGTCGAGCACGAACAGGCGGATCGCCGAAGACAGATTGCCGGTGTGGCGGCCCTGATCGATCGAAGCAACGAGATCGGACAGCGTCGTTGTGCGCACCGCGGCGATGTCCTTTAGGCCGCTCCAGAATGCATCCTCGAGGCTGACGCTGGTCTTGTGGCCGGCGATGACGATCGAGCGCTTGACGACTGGGGATTTCATCGCTCGTCTCCCGTTTCAACGCGATGGGCGTCGAGTTCTCGGCGACGCTTGTCGGCTTGGGCTTGCTCGCGCGCGCGACTCTCCTTGGAGCGTCCGAAGGCAAGGCGGTTGGCAGCGGCACGGCGCTCGTCCGCGCGCCGCGCGGCGCGTTTGCGTTCGGTTCGTAGGTTCACGATCTCGGCCATTTTGGGTTCCACAACTCTCGAATCACCGCTTACAGTGGTGCAACTTCTGTGCGCCCCGCAATTCCGCTAAAGCGCCACGCGGCGCACCCTCGATTCGCCGACCTTGGTATCCCGGACCGCCCGAAGAGCCGTGCCGCTTTGCCGCGAAATCAAGAAATCGGCGGTTGATATTTGTCCAATCCGAAGGGTGCTACGCCAGCGATTCCAATTTGGAAGCGCGCCTGTTGCAGTATTAAGTATACTGGCCGAAAAATCAGATATCAAACGGCTATGAATACTATCGGATTTTGGCAGCCCACCACGTGGCGCAGGATAGACTTGGGATGAACTTGCCGGAAGGGAACATGATCATGGTTTCGACCTCCCGCGGCAGTGCGGCGATTCGCAGGTTGGGCCGCCCACGTCGTCCATGACAAATTGCGGATAATTTGTCGCACCCCCCGCGGAACGCAGCGACGCGGGAGCGATCGGATGGGCCGTATCTCAGCCCGGCCGCAGCATCTTTCCCGGCCGCACCAGCCGATCGAATTCGCCCGCGGTCACGTAGCCGCCGCCGACCGCCTCCTCGCGCAGGGTCGTCCCCTTGGCGTGCGCGGCCTTGGCGATCGCTGCCGCCTTGTCGTAGCCGATCCTCGGTGCGAGCGCGGTGACCAGCATCAGCGAGCGCTCCATCAATTCACGGATGCGCTTCTCGTCGGCGCGGATGCCGGCGACGCAGTTGTCGGCGAAGGAGCGTGCGGCGTCGGCGAGCAGGCGGATCGATTGCAGCGTCGCATCGGCGATCACCGGTTTGTAGACGTTGAGCTCGAAATGCCCCTGCGATGCGGCCAGCGCGACGGTCGTATGATTGCCGAACACGCGCGCGCACACCATGGTGAGCGCCTCGGCCTGGGTCGGATTGACCTTGCCCGGCATGATCGAGGACCCGGGCTCGTTCTCCGGCAGGATCAACTCGCCGAGCCCCGAGCGCGGGCCGGAGCCGAGAAGGCGGATGTCGTTGGCGATCTTGAACAGGCCGGCGGCGAGCGCATCGAGCGCGCCGTGCACGAACACGAACGCATCATGCGCGGCGAGCGCCTCGAACTTGTTGGGCGCCGACACGAAGGGAAGGCCGGTCAGCGCCGCGACGCGCCGGGCGAAGGCCTTGGCGAATTGCGGCTTGGCATTGAGGCCGGTGCCGACCGCAGTGCCGCCCTGCGCCAACGGATAGAGCGTGCGCAGCGCGAGCGCGAGGCGCGCGCGTCCCGAGCGCACCTGCGCCGCATAGCCGGAGAATTCCTGACCCAAGGTGAGCGGGGTCGCGTCCTGCGTATGGGTGCGGCCGATCTTGACGATCGGCGCGAACTCCTTGCTCTTTTCCTCAAGCGCCTGCTGCAGCCGCGCAAGCGCGGGATCGAGCCGGCGCACGAGCTCGAGCGCCGCGGCGATGTGCATCGCGGTCGGGAACGCGTCGTTCGAGGACTGGCTCAGGTTGACGTGGTCGTTGGGATGCACCGGGGATTTGGTGCCGAGCGCACGCCCAAGCATCTCGTTGGCGCGGTTGGCGATCACCTCGTTCAAGTTCATGTTGGTCTGCGTGCCCGAGCCGGTCTGCCACACCGCCAGCGGGAAGTGGTCGTCGAGCCCGCCGTCGATCACCTCCTGCGCCGCCGCGACGATGGCGCGCGCGCGACGCTTGTCGATCAACTCGAGCGCGAGATTGGTTTCCGCCGCGACGCGCTTGACCAGGCCGAGCGCGCGGATCAGCGGCAGCGGCATGCGCTCCTCGCCGATGCGGAAGTATTGCAGCGAGCGCTCGGTCTGCGCCCCCCAATAGCGGTCGGCGGGCACCTCGATCGGGCCGAAACTGTCGGTTTCGGTGCGGGTCGTCGCGCCGGACTTGCGGCGCGCGGGGCGCGGCTCGGCACGGGTTTTCGGAAGCAATTTGGATCGGATCTTGGCCATGGCGTGCATTGCTATCGCTTGTTCATATAGGCGCGGCGGGGAAGCCGCGCATCGGGTCGGCCATCGAGCCCGCGGGCGATGTCGATGACCAGGCGGCGCAACCAGACCGAGCCGGGATCGACCTGCGCGCGCGTCGGATAGAACATGAACTGCTCGTCCATGCCGGGATCGAGCGGCGGGGTCACCGTGGCAAGACCGAGCGGGCGCGCCAGCGCCGCGATCAGCCGGCGCGGCACGAACGCCACGAGATCGCTGCGCGCGACGACGTGCAACGCCTGCAGATAGCCCGGGACCGTGAGGGCGACCGCGCGCGCGTACCCCCGTCCGCCGAGCCAGGCGTCGATCATGTCCTCGCGCTCGCCTGCGCCGACCACGGCGATGTGGCGGGCGGCGAGGAACGTGTCCAGTCGTTTCAGCCGCACGCCCGCGGGATGGCCGCGGCGCACGCCGAGCGCGTCCGAATCGGCATAGAGCCGCTCTCGGTAGAAGCCGGGATAGGCGTCGGGCAGGCAGGCGATCACGAGGTCGATCGCGCGCGCCAGCTCCGGCGTCATGATCGCGGGGCCGCGCCAGGGACGGATATCGAGCCGCACGCGCGGCGCCTCGCGCGCAAGCCTTGCGAGCAGCGCCGGCACGATGAGGTCGACGAGGAGATCCGGCATCATCAGCGCGAAGCCGCGCGTGCTCGCGGCCGGATCGAAGGTCTCGCCCGCGAACAGGCCGCGCACCTGATCGAGCGCAGCGGCGAGCGGCATGCGTAGCGCCTGTGCGCGCGACGTGAGCTCCATCGTTGAACCGACGCGCACCAGCAGCGGATCCTTGAGCAGCGCGCGCAGACGACCCAGCGCATGGCTCATTGCCGGCTGCGACAGACCGACGCGCATGGCGGCGCGGCCGACATGGGCGTGCGAGACGAGGGCGTCGAGCGCGACCAACAGATTAAGATCAAGAGCAGCTAAATTCATGAGGTGAATATACGCTATATCGACTATCGATTGGAAGAATGATGTGGATGGAGCGATATTCCGCTCCAGCCTACCCATGCAATAGGTGTCACTCATGAGCGCAGCCGACAACAAACAACTCCTGCAGCGCATCTTCGTGGCGCTCGCGGAGGGCGACGGGCGGCCTTTGGTCGACGCGATGGCGGAAGATTTCCGTTGGACCATCGCGGGCGCGTCGTCATGGTCGCGCACCTATGCGGGCAAGACGGAGGTGCTCAATGGATTGTTCCCGGTGCTACGCGCGCGTCTCGCGCCGCCGATCCGTACCATCGCGCACAGCATCATCGCCGAAGACCACCTCGTGGTGGTCGAAGCGCGGGGCAAGAATGCGACGCACGGCGGCGCGGCCTACGAGAATTCTTATTGCTTCGTTTTCCGCCTCGCCAAAGGGCGGCTCGCGGAGGTGACCGAGTACATGGATACGGCGCTGGCGGAGCGGGTGTTGGGGGAGGGTCTGTGAGCGCGCGCACGAGCCGTCGTGTAGGTTTCCATCGCGCGCGCAAACGCGTATGTGCTTGCCGCGATGGACAGCCCCGCGCCCCTGCCGATCCCCGACCGCCGCCGCCCGCCGGCGCCGTTCCCGCCGCCGCGTCCGCTCGGGCCGATCGGGCTCTATCGCATGCTGCGCCGGAACGCGATCGCGGCGTGGCGCGACGCGGCCTACGAGGAGGACGTGATCGAAGGCCGCAATTTTCTCGGCGGCTTCGTCATGGTCAACGATCCGGAGCTGATCCGCCGCGTGTTCGTCGACAACGCGGCGAACTATCCCAAGGACGATCTGCAGCGCGAGAAACTCGAACCCGCGCTCGGGCGCGGCCTGCTCACCGCCGAGGGTGACGACTGGCGACTGCAGCGCAGCACCGTCGCGCCGCTGTTCTCGCCGCAGGCGGTCGCCGGCTATATCGGCGCAATGGCGGTTGCGGTGCGCGTGCTGCTCGATCGCTGGGAGCGCCACGCCGACGCCGGCGACACGCTCGATGTCGCGCAGGAGATGACCGCGCTCACCTACGACATCATCTCGCGCACGGTGTTCTCCGACGAGATCGAGACGCCGGCCGCCGTGATGGGCGCGGCGTTCACGGAGTATTTCGAGGCGTTCGGCCGCGTCGACCTGTTCGACGTGCTGCCGCTGCCGCGCTGGCTGCCGCGGCCGGCCGCGATTCGCGCGCGCCCCGCGCAGGAGGTGTTCCGCGCCGAGGTCGGACGTCTGCTCGAGCGCCGCCGCAAGCGGATCGCGGCTGGCAGCGCGGTGCCGGACGATCTGGTCACGCGGCTGATCAACGCGCGCGACCCGGAGAGCGGCGCGCCGCTTCCCGATCCGGTGATCCACAACAATCTCCTCACGTTCATTGCGGCCGGCCACGAGACCACCGCGAACGCGCTCGCCTGGACGCTGTTCCTGCTCGCGCTGTTTCCGGCCGAAGAGGCGCGGCTTGCCGCAGAGGTCGCGCGCCTCGCCGTCGATGCGCCGGACGAGCGCGCGTTGTCGCAACTCACGCGTGTGCGCATGGTCATCGAGGAGGCGATGCGCCTCTATCCGCCGGCGCCGTTCATGAGCCGTGAAGCGCGCGCCGCCGACCGGCTCGGTGCGATCGAGGTCACGGCCGGAACGCGGATCATCGTCGCGCCGTGGGTGGTGCATCGGCATCGCAAGCTGTGGGCCGACCCGGATCTGTTCGCGCCGGAACGCTTCGCGCCCGAGCGCCGCGCTGCGATCCCGCGCTTTGCCTATCTGCCGTTCGGCGCGGGCCCGCGCATCTGCGTCGGCATGACATTCGCGATGCAGGAGACGCTTCTGGTGCTCGCGATGATCCTGCAGCGCTTCCGCCTTACGCTGGCGCCAGGCGCGAACGTGGAACCGCTCGCGCGCATCACGCTGCGGCCCGCGCACGGCCTGCCGATGACGATAGCGCGGCGCTGAGTCTTAACTGCGCATGATCTTGTCCCAAAACCGGCACCCACTTTTCGGGATCATGCGCTATTTCTTGCGGAAGCGGTCGAGCCGTACGACCTCGGCGCCGCCCTTGTCGGGCACAGGCGTGCTCGCCGCGGGCACGCTTGCGGCCGGTGCCGGCTTGGCCAGCGCCGGCGCGCTTTCCGCCTTGCGCCGCGGCTCCTTCTTCGCCGCCGCGGGCTTGGCCGCGGGAACGGGCGCGGGAACTTCGGTTGTCTCGGCCGTCGCTGCCGTCGCGATCTCGAACTGCAGGCCGAACTGCACCGAAGGATCGAAGAAGCCCTTGATGGCGTCGAACGGCACCAGCAGCCGCTCCGGCACGCCGTTGAACGAGAGCTTCACTTCGAACGCTTGTTCGGTCACGCCGAGATCCCAGAACTGATGCTGCAGGACGATGGTCATCTCTTCCGGATACTGCTGGCGCAACACGGCGGAGAGGCGCACGCCGGGCGCGGTGGTCTGGAACGCGATGTAGAAGTGATGCTCGCCCTGCAGGCCGCCCTTGGCGGCGTCGGTAAGCACGCGCTTCACCACCGAGCGCAGCGCCTGCTGGGTGAGGAGATCGTAGCGGATGTGATCGACGGACATATCGACGGACTTGGGAATCGGACGGTTTCGAGTGGCCCGATCATAGTCGAGCTTTGCGGCTCCGTCCCCTGGTCCTGCGCGGATTTGATGAAAGTGGAGGCTTCTGTTGCCAGGTGCCTCCGAACCCCGCCTGCCGGAGCTTAACCCGTCAGGACTTCAAGATCGGTATTCCAAACCGCTACGCGGCCTGGGCAACCGGAGCATAGTTGTCGTTGGCAACTATGAGTTTGGCCCGATAACGCCGGAACCATCCCGGGCAAAAGCACGTCCTTTACGCCCTCGTCGATCCTATTTCGCCCCCGCCCAAGCCCGGCACGCCGGGCTTGGGTGGAGGCGCCGGGTACTGCCCCCGGGTCCGATAGGTTTATTACGACGGCCATTTATCGCCATAGCCGGCCTTGCGGCCGGCAGCCTCAATATAGGCGCGAACGAGTTACGGAAAAAGGGCAAGACCAAGACCATGCCTCAGTCGGGCGCCGCACGCTTAATCTCGCGTTAACGCTGCGCCACCCGCCCTTCCCATCGCCCTTGACCGAGATTTGCTTTCCAGTGTACTTTGCAATGTAAAGCGATTGGGACGCCGGGCATGCAAGACCTCGACAAGGCCCTCTCCGACATCAGCGCGATGCGCACGCAGATCGCGCGCGGCACCGAGTTCCGCGGCTACGGCCCGGCGACCGTCGCGGCGACCGCCGTGCTGGCGCTCGCCGCCGGCGCCGCGCAGGCGTGGTTCGTCCCGCTGAACGACGTGTTCGCCTATCTCGCCTTGTGGGTCGCGGTCGCGGCCGCGTCGGTCGCGCTGATCGGCGTCGAGATGGTGGCGCGCACGCGCCGCATCCATCGCGGCCTTGCCGACGAGATGCTTTATGCCGCGGTCGAGCAGTTCATTCCGGCGGGCGTCGCCGGCGTGCTGGTTACCTTCGTGCTCTACCGGTTCGCGCCGGAAGCCTTATGGATGCTGCCAGGCCTGTGGCAGCTCATGTTCAGCCTCGGTCTGTTCGCCTCCTGCCGCGCGCTGCCGCGCGCCGTGTTCGCAGCCGCCGTCTGGTACCTCGCGGCCGGGCTCGCCAATCTCGCCTTCGCCGGCGCGGAGCCGTTCTCGCCTTGGGCCATGGCGCTGCCGTTCGCGCTCGGCCAGGCGTTCATCGCGGTCGTGCTCTATCGCAACCTCGGAGCGCACGATGGCGAAAACTGACAAGGCCGAAGGACGCTTCGCCTATGCGGGACTCGACCGCGTCATCCACGAGAAGGCGCGCCTCTCCGTGCTCACCTCGCTGGTGGCGCACCCCAAGGGCTTGGTGTTCGGCGACCTGAAGCAGATGTGCGGCCTGACCGACGGTAACTTGAGCCGCCATCTGCACGTGCTGAGCGAGGCCGGGTTGGTCGCGATCGAAAAGGGCTACGAGCGCAATAGGCCGCAGACCGTCGTCCGCATCACGCCGCAGGGACGCAAACGCTATCTCGAATATCTCGACGTGCTCGAGCAGGTGGTGCGCGACGCCGCGAGCGCCGCCAAGGCTGCGGTCGATCCGCGACTGCGGACCGCATGACTTTTTTTGGCTGGAGACTTTGTGATGCAAAGTGCTGTGAGTTGGCAAGAGAATATGCAGGCGAGTGCGCAGGGCTTGCACGTCGCGATCATCATGGACGGCAACGGACGCTGGGCGACGCGCCGCGGCTTGGCCCGCGCCGCCGGGCATCATGCCGGTATCCGCGCGCTGCGCCGCGTGGTGGAGGCGGGGCCCGGGCTCGGCGTCGGCCGGCTGACGCTCTATGCCTTCTCGGCCGACAACTGGCGCCGGCCGCGCGCCGAAGTGGACGCGCTGATGGCGCTGTTGCGCCACTATCTGCGCAGCGAAGTTGCGCGCCTCGCCGAGAACGGCGTGCGGCTTGCCGTCATCGGCCGGCGCGACCGGCTGCCCGCGGGCCTTGCCGAGGAGATCGCGGCGGCCGAGCAGGCCTGCGCGTCCGGCGTGCGGCTGACCTTGCAGATCGCGCTCGACTATTCGGCGCGCACCGCGATTGCCAATGCGGCGACCGGCTGGCTCGGCGACGACTCGCCCTCGCGCGGCGCTTTCGCGGCGCTGATCGCCCGCCAGGGCTGCGGCGGCGCGGACGTCGACCTGCTCGTCCGCACCGGCGGCGAGAAGCGCCTCTCCGATTTCCTGCTGTGGGAGCTCGCCTACGCCGAACTCCTGTTTGTCGACACGCTGTGGCCGGACTTTGGTCCCGATGATCTGCAGGCTGCGGTTGTCGACTTCCATCGCCGCGAACGGCGCTTCGGCGGATTGGTCGGGCCGGCACCGCTGGCCGCGGCGGAATGATCTCTGTGGTCAACGCGTCAGCAAAAGGGAGACCCATGTCCGAGAGTCCATTGTCCTATAGACCACGTTGAGCCTGCGCGGCACCGGTTCGTTCACGGTGCTCAACGGCGCCAAGGAGCTCAACGCGACGCTGCGCTCGCCGTGGCAGAGCCCGAGCTTCGGCGGCGATGCGCTGCCGTTGAATTCGAGCGTGACGGCCGACGGGTTCGAGGCGCGTTGGGAGACGGCCGAGTTCGGCGCGCCGCCCTCTCGGCCGCGGCCGTCATCTTCGACCCGCCGATGTGGAAGAACGCGAGCCTCGCCGTCGACCTGATCGAGGCGACGCCGATCTACCGCATGATCAACCGCGTGGCCAAGTGCGGGCTGTTGTTCATGGTGCTGGCGTTCGCGACCTATCTGTTCTTCGAATTGCTGTCGCGGCTGCAGATCCACATCGTGCAGTACGGCCTGCTCGGGCTTTCGCTCTCGCTGTTCTCGCTGCTGCTGCTCGCGCTCGCCGAGCCGATCGGTTACGCGGCGGCCTACGGGCTGAGCGCCGCGCTCGTGCTGGCGCAGTCCTCGCTCTACACGTGGTCGGTCGCGCGCCACGCCGGCCCGGCGCTCGCGTTTGCCGGCATGCTGGCGGGCCTGTTCGCGTTCCTCTACATCCTGCTCGGGCTCGAGACCTATTCGCTGCTGATCGGCGCGCTCGCGCTGTTCCTGGTGGTCTCAGGCCTGATGGTGCTGACGCAGAAGGTGAGCTGGCCGGGAGGGTGGACGCGATAGCGAGCGGCCGGATGTGAGCTGTCGCCAGCCCCCTCTCCCGGCTCGCTGGCGTCGCTGCGCGGCGCGCTCGCCACCCTCTCCCGCAAGCGGGAGAGGGGAAGAGCTTGCGGCACGCTCGGCTCGTCTTAACTGCGGCCGCTGCACTCCCGCGATTTGGGCACTTCCGCTCCGCGGGCTACTGCCTACGCTGCTCCGTGATCTGTACGCGGATCGCGGAGCCGTCCTTGTAGATGCGGTAGTCGTATTCGAGCGTGCCGCCGGCGCGCAGTGCCAGGTTGGCGGTGCAGCGGATTTCGGTCTCGCTCCGCCCGGTCTCCTTGATGGAATTGTAGGCCGAGGCGTTGACCTGATTCGCCTTGTTGAGATCGGAGAGCGTGTCGCGCGTGCGCTGCGCATCGCAGGCCGGCAGGCTCCCGATGTTCACGATCTTGTCGATCGCGCCGGCGCCGACCGCCAGCACGATGATCACGGCGAAGACGCCGATGAGCCAGCGCAGCCATTTCGGCTGGCCCTTGACCGAGCGTACCATGGCGGCGGTGGCAATGGTCGAGGTGGCGGTTGAGCCGAAGTCCGGTGCGTTGAGGTCTTTGTCCGACATTGTTCTTGTCCCCGCGTGATTGTGCCCTTGAGCGCAGGATAACCCGTAGCCCGGGTCGAGCGAAGAGGCTGGGCAAGAATATCGGCTTTTTGGCCTGGGTCGATGTACGATTTTTTTATGCCGAATCGCACATTCAAGACCGGGGTAAGCCGGGAGCAAGGAAGCCTTCTTCCGCCGCGGGTGGAGGATTACGTGGCGGCGGACAATCCTGTTCGAGCGATTGAGAGCTATGTTGGGGCTCTTGATCTAGCGAGACTTGGGTTCCGCCATGCGGAGCGTGGGGAAGGGGTTGGGCAGCCGCCTTACGCCCCGGCTGATCTGCTGAAGCTTTACCTTTACGGCTATATTAACGGGGTTCGTTCCTCGCGTCGGCTGGCGCGCGAGGTGGGGCGCAATCTGGAACTGATCTGGCTGCTCAAGGGGCTTAGGCCGAGCTACCGCACGATTGGTTCCTTTCGCAGTGAGAACTGGTCGGCGCTGAAGGCGGCGAACCGGAACTTTGTGCTTCTGATGCGCGAGCTTGATCTATTGGGCGGGGATCTGGTTGCGATTGACGGGGCGTTTTTCCATGGCAATGCGAGCAAGGGGAGCATTGTGACGCGCAAGCGGCTTGGCGAACAGCTTGCTGCCCTTGATCGCGACATTGAGGCCTATGGGCGGGCGCTGGAAGCGAACGATGCCGCGGAGGAGCATTCGGGCGATGATCGTGGTGATGGGGATGGCGGCGATATTGGGGAGAAGATGGCGGCGCTGGTGGCGCGTCGCGCGCAGGCGCAGGGCGAGCTTGATCGGTTGGAAGCGAGCGGAGATACGCAGTTGTCGCGGACGGACGCCGACGCGCGGCTTTTGACCAAGAATGGGCAGGGGGTTGCAGGCTACAACGTGCAGATCGCCGTTGACGCCAAGCACAAGCTCATAGCTGCGAGCGAGGTCGTGAATGACGGCAACGATACGGGCCAGCTTTATGAGATGGGGCAAGCGGCGAAGGAGGCACTTGGAGCCGAGACACTGCAGGCGGTTGCCGACACCGGCTATTACAACAGTACCGCTCTGAAGGCGTGTGAGGAGAACGGGATCGTTGCCTATGTACCGCAGGCGCGGCGCAGCGAGCGTCTTGAGGCGCAGGGCCGCTTCAGCCACAAGGACTTCAGCTACGACGCCGAAGCGGACGTCTATCGCTGTCCGGCAGGCGAACCGTTGATGCCGACGCCGAGCCTGAAGCACAACACCGGGGGCAGGCTGGAGCGGCGCTATGTGAGCCGGAAGGCTAGCTGTGACGGCTGTGCGCTGCGCCGGCGCTGTGTCACCGACAAAGAGGCCACGCGTACGATCTATCGATGGGTGCATGAACAGGTCATCGAGCGCCATCGCGAACGGATGAAGGGCGCAGGCGCACTGATGCGCCGCCGCGCCGGCTTGGTCGAGCATCCCTTCGGCACGCTCAAATGCCGGGCCGGCTATCTTCACTTTCTGGTGCGCGGCTTCAACAAGGTGCGTGGGGAATGGAGCCTGATGGCGCTGTGCTACAACTTCACGCGGGTGCTCAACATCGTCGGCTTGGACAACTTCATCGCCTATCTTGCGCGCGTCGCCGAACGGCTGTTCTTGTTCCTTTGCCTTGCCGCAGCCGCCTGGGGTCGCGTCAAAACCCTCCTGGAACGCAATATCGAGGCGATCGGCGAAAAATCTATGCCTATGCGGCTCCACTACCGATTGGCCGCGTAAACGTTATTCTTGCCCAACCTCGAAGCGAAACCCGGGGTTCTCGCCACGCGGTGAGATCGCCCCGGATTTCGCTGCGCTCCATCCGAGCTACACTCGCTCCATGTCCACATCCGCCACCGTCCCGCCGCAACCCTCCCTCGCCGAACTGTTCGCCACCTTCGTCTCGATGGCACTGCACGGGTTCGGCGGCGTGCTGCCGTGGGCGCGCCGGGCGATCGTGGAAGAAAAGCGCTGGATGACGGCGGAGGAGTTCAACGAGGCGTTCGCGTTGTGCCAGTTCCTGCCCGGCGCCAACGTCATCAATTTCGCGATCGTGTTCGGCGCGCGCCTGCACGGCGCCGCGGGCGCCGCCGCCGCGCTGATCGGGCTGCTCGTCCCGCCGGTCGCCATCGTGCTCGTGCTCGGCGCGCTCTACGGACGCTACGGCGACGTCGAGGCCTTGCGGCGCATGCTCGCCGGGCTCTCGGCCGCAGCCGCCGGTCTGATCGCCGCGACCGCGGTGAAGATGGCGCTGCCGCTCATGCGCGTCTCTCCCGCACCCTTCGTCGCGCTCGCCTGGGTGTGGCGGCGATGAACACCGACACGCTCGGCGCGCTCGCGTTCCACTTCGCGCTCTTATCGCTGTTCGCGATCGGCGGAGCCATGTCGGCGATGCCGGAAATGCATCGCCAGGCGGTCGAGGTGCAGCATTGGATGACCGATCGCCAGTTCGCCGACCTGTTCGCCATCAGCCAGGCGGCGCCCGGCCCGAACGTCATTATCGTGACGCTGATCGGCTACCAGGCGGCGGGCCTTACCGGCGCGCTGGTCGCGACGCTCGCGATGTGCGGACCCTCCTGCCTGTTGACTTATCTCATCGTCGGCGTCTGGGACCGCTTCAAGGACGCGTCCTGGCGCATCGCGGTGCAAGCCGGCGTCGTTCCCGTCTCGGTCGGGCTGTTCGCGGCCGGGGCCTTCGTGATCGCGCGCGCCGCCGACCACAATCTGGTGGCGTTCGCCGTCACGGCAGCGACCGCCGCAGCGGCGTACTGGACGCGGCTCAATCCGTTGTGGCTGTTCGCCGGCGCCGCCGCGCTCGGCTTTGCCGGCCTCGTCTAGACGAAAGTTCCAAGAGCGGCCTGAACGCACAGAAAACACTTGCGTTTCCTGCATCGCTCAGCCCGACTATCACGACCCCGAAGACCCACACGCTTTTGTTGGTACAGACGGGACGAGTGTGTAAGCTAGCGCCAACACGCCGCTCAAGAATGCGTGGGACGAGAGCAGTCTGGGAGCAGGGGATGTCCGAGCAAGTCGAACCGGCCGGCAGGAGCCGCCCGCGCGGGAGCCTGGGGTTTCATCCGCAATCCGCAGGATTTCTGGGGCGGCGTCGCGCTCGTCCTGCTGGCGGCGTTCGCCCTGTGGGCCGGAAGCGACCTGCCGGGCATGCGCGGCTTCGCCTTCGGCCCGGGCACGGCGCCACGCCTGTTCGCCTATTGCCTGATGGGCATGGGCGCGCTGGTGGCGCTGATCGGCTTCTTCACCGATGGCCCGCCGAATGAGCCGCATTCTCTCTCCGGTCCGCTCGGCGGCACGATCCTGCTCGCCGTGCTGATCCCGATGACGATCTATGCCGGGCGCGCCGGCAAGCAGATCGCCGGCCTGCCGGTGGATATCGTGGTCGCGGCGCTGGAAGTCCCCGTGCTGCTCGCGCTCGCCGTGGTGCTGGCGCGCTTCTGCCCGCGCGGGCCGGTGTTCATCACCGCGGCGACCTTGGTGTTCGCCGTCACGATCCGGCCGCTCGGCCTCGTCACCGCGAGCTTCGTGTCGATCATGATCTCGGCGGCGGCGACCGAGGAGGTGCGCTGGACCGAGACGGCGATCTGGGCCGTTGTGCTCACCGTGTTCTGCGCGTTGCTGTTCCCCTACGGGCTGAATCTTCCGCTGCAGCTCTGGCCGCGATTCTACTGAGGGGCAAGCCATGGATCTGTTCGCCAATCTCATCCACGGCTTCACGGTCGCCGCCACCCCGACCAACCTCTTCCTCTGCCTGATCGGCACCCTGGTCGGCACCCTGATCGGCGTGCTGCCGGGCATCGGGCCGTTGGCGACGATTGCCATGCTGTTGCCGATCACGTTCGGGCTGCCGCCGGTCGGCGCGCTGATCATGCTCGCCGGCATCTACTACGGCGCGCAGTACGGCGGCTCGACCACCTCGATCCTGATCAACATCCCGGGCGAATCGTCGTCCGTGGTGACGACGCTGGACGGCCATCAGATGGCCAAGCAGGGCCGCGCCGGCCCGGCGCTCGCCATCGCCGCCATCGGCTCGTTCTTCGCCGGCTGCGTCGCGACCGTGCTGGTCGCAGCCCTCGGTGCGCCGCTCACCTCGGTCGCCCTGATGTTCGGGCCGGCGGAGTATTTCTCGCTGATGGTGCTCGGCCTCGTGTTCGCGGTGGTGCTGGCCAAGGGCTCGGTGCTCAAGGCGATCGCCATGATCCTGATGGGACTGCTGCTGTCCGCGGTCGGCTCCGACATCGAGACCGGGCAATCGCGCATGGCGTTCGACGTTCCCGAGCTGGCCGACGGCATCGGCTTCGTTACGCTTGCCATGGGCGTGTTCGGCTTCGCCGAGATCATGCGCAACCTCGAAACCACGGAAAGCCGCGACATCGTGCAGGCCAAGGTCACCGGGTTGATGCCGACCTTGCCCGACCTCAAGGCCGCGGCGCCGGCGATCGCCCGCGGCACCATACTCGGCTCGATCCTCGGCATCCTGCCCGGCGGCGGTGCGGTGATCGCGGCGTTCGCGGCCTACACGTTCGAGAAGAAGGTGGCGAAGGACCCCTCGCGCTTCGGGCGCGGGGCGATCGAGGGCGTGGCGGCGCCGGAGAGCGCCAACAACGCCGCGGCGCAGACCTCGTTCATTCCGCTGCTCACCCTCGGCATCCCGCCCAACGCCGTGATGGCGCTGATGGTCGGCGCCATGACCATCCACGGCATCGTGCCGGGGCCGCAGGTCATGACCAAGCAGCCCGACCTGTTCTGGGGCCTGATCGCCTCGATGTGGATCGGCAACCTGATGCTGGTGATCATCAACCTGCCGCTGGTGGGCCTGTGGGTGCGCCTGTTGCGCGTGCCCTACCGCATGCTGTTCCCGGCGATCCTGATCTTCTGCGCGATCGGCGTGTACTCGATCAACAACGCGCCGGCCGACGTCATCATGGTGGCGGGCTTCGGCCTGCTCGGCTACTGGCTGATGAAGCACGATTTCGAGCCGGCCCCCGCGCTGCTCGGCTTCGTGCTCGGGCCGCTGATGGAGGAGAACCTGCGCCGCGCCATGCTGATCGCGCGCGGCGACCCGAGCACCTTCCTGACCCGGCCGATCTCCGGCGTGCTGCTCGGGCTCGCGTTCATACTGCTGGTCATCGCGCTGCTGCCGATGATCCGCAAGAAGCGCGACGAGGTGTTCGTCGAGGAGGGGGCGTAGGGCTGGACCCCAGCAAGGTCGCGACTATCGGCCTATTGGTCTGCGACGGGCAGCATGGTAGCTGCCCGTCAGCGTTCGGGGGGCATTGAAGGAGTGACGCCATGAGACTGTTGACCCGTCTGGCCGGCCTTGCCGCCGCATTCGCGCTGACCGTGCTACCCGCGTCCGCGCAGGACTATCCGACCCGTCCGATCACGCTGATCGTGCCGTTCGCGGCCGGCGGACCGACCGACGTGATCTCGCGCATCATCGGCGAGCACATGTCGCGCACCCTCGGGGCCCAGATCGTGATCGAGAATGCGCTCGGCGCCGGCGGCACCACCGCCTCGACGCGCGCCAAGCGCGCCGCGCCGGACGGCTACACGCTGATCACCGGCCACATGGGCACGCATGCGGCCTCGGTCGCGCTCTATCCGAAGCTGCAGTACGACCCGCGCACCGATTTCGAGCCGATCGGCATGATCGCCGGCACCCCGATCCTGATCCTGGCCAAGAAGGATTTCCCGGCCAAGGATTTGAAGGAGTTCACCGCTTACGTGAAGGCGAACGTCGACAAGCTCAACAACGCGCACGCCGGCGTCGGCTCGGTGTCGTTCACCACCTGCCTGTTGCTCAATTCGATCCTCGGCGTGAAGCCGACCACGATCCCGTTCCAGGGCACCGGCCCCTCGATGAACGCGCTGGTCGGCGGCCAGGTCGACTACATGTGCGACCAGATCGTCAACGCCGTGCCGCAGATCAAGGGCGGCACCATCAAGGCCTATGCGATCGCGACGCCGGAGCGCAATCCGGCGCTGCCCGACCTGCCGACCACCAAGGAAGCGGGACTGCCCGAATTCGAGGCCTCGGCCTGGAACGCGCTGTTCGCGCCCAAGGGCACGCCGAAGCCGATCGTCGACAAGCTCGCCGATGCGCTCGACAAGGCGCTCGACGACGAGGGCGTGCGCAAGCGGCTGCTCGATCTCGGCAGCGACATCCCCGGCAAGGACCGCCGTGGACCGGCGCCGCTCTCCGCGCTGGTCAAGAGCGAGGTCGACAAGTGGGGCAAGGTGATCAAGGAGGCGGGCGCGGTGGTGAATTGAGCGCCCCTCGGCCGCGATCACGTCCGCTGACGGGTTCTTGACGGCACTTGATTGGACATCCCGTCGTGCTTTGCGGCACGACGGGTGTTGCCATTCATGCTGTTCGGGAGCCGATCATGACTTTGTCATTCACGAAATCCGCTTATCTCCTGGCCGCGCTTCTGCTCATTCTCGCGCTACCCGCAGGAAGTCATGCGAAGTCGCCCGAGATCTACACCGGCCTGCTGTCCTCGACCGCGGTCGGCGGCTACGATCCGGTCGCCGGCAAGAGCGGCATCACGCATAGCTGGAAAGGCGTGACCTGGCGCTTCGCCTTGGAGAAGAACCGCGACCTGTTCAAGTAGGCCGCGTAGGGTGGGCAAAAGCGCGAGCACGGTCGGTCGGACCCGAGACGCAGGCTCGCGCGCTTTTGCCCACGCGTCTTGCCGGCTTGCTCCGCGTGGGCACGGCGCGGACGATTTGAGCGCACCGTTGCGGGCCAGTTCTCGCGCCTTTGCCCACCCTACGGACTAGGCCTGTTGAGCGGCGCGTGGAGCGACTATCTTCCGTCCGCGACTCGGTCACAATAAGCCCATGCGCCAATATCTCGACCTGATGGAGCGCATCCTCCGCGAGGGGGTGGAGAAGCGCGACCGCACCGGCACCGGCACGCGCTCGGTGTTCGGCCATCAGATGCGCTTCGATCTCAGCGACGGCTTCCCGCTGCTGACCACCAAGAAGCTGCACCTGAAATCGATCGTGCATGAGTTGCTCTGGTTCCTCGCCGGCGACACCAACATCAAGTACCTGAACGACCACGGCGTGCGCATCTGGGATGAATGGGCCGACGAGCGCGGAGATCTCGGGCCGGTCTACGGACAGCAGTGGCGCTCGTGGCCGGCGGCGGACGGCGCCGCGATCGACCAGATCGCAAACGTGGTCGGCATGATCCGAAGAAATCCGGATTCGCGCCGGCTGATCGTCTCGGCCTGGAACCCGGCCGAGGTCGACCGCATGGCGCTGCCGCCCTGCCACTGCCTGTTCCAGTTCTACGTGGCCGAGGGGAAGCTCTCGTGCCAACTCTACCAGCGCTCGGCCGACGTGTTCCTCGGCGTGCCGTTCAACATCGCCTCCTATGCGCTGCTCACCCTGATGGTGGCGCAGGTCACCGGGCTCAAGGCCGGCGACTTCGTGCACACGCTCGGCGACGCGCATCTCTATTTGAACCACTTGGAACAGGCGCATCTGCAGCTCTCGCGCAGCACCCGCAAGCTGCCGGTGATGACGCTCAACCCCGCGGTGAAAGACCTGCTCGCGTTCCGCTACGAGGACTTCGCGCTGACCGGATACGAGCCGCACGCCCACATCAAGGCCGAGGTGGCGGTGTGAGCGCGCAAGTCTAGCGATGTCGCTTACCATCCGCCCCGCGCGCCTTGGCGAGGCTTCGCTCGTGCTGCAGTTCGTGCGCGAACTGGCCGAATACGAGAAGCTCATGCAAGAAGCCGTCGCAACGGAGGCGATGCTCGATGCCGCGCTGTTCGGTGAATCGCCGCGCGTGTTCTGCGATTTCGCCGAGTGGGACGGTGCGCCGGTCGGCTTTGCGCTCTGGTTCCTGAACTTCTCCACTTTCAGCGGGCGATCCGGCGTCTATCTGGAAGATCTGTTCGTGCGGCCCGCGCATCGCGGCAAGGGCATCGGCAAGGCCTTGATGATCCATCTCGCGCGCAAATGCGTCGCCAACGGCTGGGCGCGTTTCCAGTGGTCGGTGCTCGACTGGAACACGCCCTCGATCGACTTCTACAAATCGCTCGGCGCGGTGATGCTGGACCAATGGACGGTGTGCCGCGTGAGCGGCGACGCACTGGCCGCGTTGGCGCGCAGGCAAGCCTGATGGACCTCGTCCTCGTCGCTGCCGTTGCCGAGAACGGCGTCATCGGGCGCTCCGGCGCGCTGCCGTGGCGCATCAAGTCCGACATGCAGCACTTCCGCGCGCTGACCTTGGGCAAGCCGGTGGTGGTCGGGCGCAAGACCTACCTGTCGTTCGCCAAACAGCCGCTGCCCGGCCGCACCAACATCATCGTGACGCGCGATGCGAATTTCGCCGCGCCGGGCGCGCTGGTGACGCCGAGCCTGCCGGCTGCGCTTGCGGCCGCACGCGGCGATGCGCTGCGACGTGGCACCGACATCATGGTGCTAGGCGGCGCCGACATCTATGCGCAGATGATCGACTCGGCCGACCGACTGGAGATCACCCACATCCTTGCCCATGCGGACGGCGACGCCAGGTTTCCGACGATCGATCCGGCGCTGTGGCGCGAGGCGGCACGGATGCACCATTCGGCCGGGCCGGACGACGATGCGCCTTTCGATTCTGTCACTTACGTCCGAGTCACGGCGCGGCCGCGACCCTAGGCCGCGGAGCGAACCTGCGTTGAAAGGGAAGCGGGGGTCACATATAAGGCGCCAGCACCCGCCGGCCGTGCGTCGGAGCGGGGGAGGAGGCATTCCATGCCGTGGAGCAATCAAGGCGGCGGACCCTGGGGTTCAGGCCCCAAGGGCCCCTGGGGCTCGGGCCCGCAGTCGTCGGGGCCGACCCCGCCCGACCTGGAAGACCTGCTGCGCCGCAGCCAGGACAAGCTCAAGAGCGTGCTGCCGGGCGGCGGGCTCGGCGGCAAGGGCATCGCGCTGGTCGCGCTTGCCGCCGTGGTGATCTGGGGCGGCTCCGGCTTCTTCCAGGTCGCTCCGGACGAGCTTGGCGTGGTCATGCGCTTCGGCAAATACGTGCGCGATGCGCGGCCGGGCCTGAATTATCACCTGCCTTATCCGGTCGAGACGGTGCTCACCCCGAAAGTCACGCGCGTCAACCGCATCGACATCGGCATGCGCCTGATCGAGGACCCGCGCCGCGGCACCACCATGCGCGACGTGCCGGAGGAAAGCCTGATGCTCACCGGCGACGAGAACATCGTCGACGTCGATGTCTCGGTGTTCTGGGTGGTCAAGCCGAACGGCGCCGGCGAATACCTGTTCAACATCCAGAATCCGGAAGGCACCGTGAAAGCCGTGGCCGAGAGCGCCATGCGCGAGGTCGTCGGCCGTTCCGATATCCAACCGATCCTTACCGGCGCGCGGCAGAACATCGAGACCGGCGTGCAGGAACTGATGCAGAAAGTGCTCGACACCTACAATGCCGGCGTTCAGATCACGCAGGTGCAGATGCAGAAGGTCGATCCGCCCTCGCAGGTGATCGACGCGTTCCGCGACGTGCAGGCGGCGCGCGCCGACCTGGAACGGGCGCAGAACGAGGCGCAGACCTACGCCAACACGGTCATCCCGGATGCGCGCGGCCGCTCGGCCAAGATCACCCAGGACGCCGAAGCCTATCGCGAGCAGACCGTGGCCGAGGCCAAGGGCCAGACGTCGCGTTTTGTGCAGGTCTATGACGAGTACAAAAAGGCGCCCGAGGTGACCCGCCAGCGACTCTATCTGGAAACGATGGAACGCCTGTTCGGCGGGACCGACAAGATCATCCTCGATTCCGGCACCCAGAACAGCTCGGGTGTAATACCTTATCTGCCGCTCAACGAATTGACGACCAAACGTCCGACGACGGGAGGTACCCAATGAAGCTCGGGATCGCCGGCGGCGTCGCGGTCGTCCTCGCCGTCCTCATCGCCATCATCGCCTACTCCTCGGTGTTCACCGTGTATCAGACGCGGCAGGCGCTGGTGGTGCGGCTCGGCCAGCCGGTGCGCGTCGTCACCGAGCCGGGGCTCAATTTCAAGGTGCCGTTGATCGACAACGTCATCCATATCGACAAGCGCATCCTCGACCTTGAGAACCCGGCGCAGGAGGTGATCGCCTCCGACCAGAAGCGGCTCGTGGTCGACGCCTTCGCGCGTTACAAGATCGTCGACGCGCTGAAGTTCTATCAGACCGTCAGCTCGATCGACGGCGCGAACTCGCGGCTCTCAACCCTGTTGAACTCGGCGCTGCGCCGCGTGCTCGGCGAATCCACGCTGACCCACGTGGTGCGCGACGAGCGCGCAGCATTGATGATCAAGGTTCGCGACCAGCTCGATCGCGAGGCGCAGGCGTTCGGCATCCAGATCGTCGACGTCCGCATGCGCCGCGCCGACCTGCCGGAGCAGAACAGCCTGGCGGTGTATAAGCGCATGCAGACCGAGCGCGCGCGCGAGGCGGCGGAAATCCGCGCGCAAGGCCAGCAGCGCTCGCAGGAGATCAAGTCGCGCGCGGACCGCGAGGCGACGATCATCGTGGCCGAGGCCACGTCCAAGGCCGAGCAGACCCGCGGCGAGGGCGACGCCGAGCGCAACCGCATCTTCGCCGAGGCATTCGGCAAGGATCCGGACTTCTTCGCATTCTATCGCTCGATGCAGGCCTATGAGGCCGGCTTGCGCCACGGCGATACCCGCATGGTGCTCAAGCCCGACACCGACTTCTTCCGCTTCTTCTCCGATCCCATGGGCAAGCGCAACGAGCGGAAATAGCGCAAAGGGGCGCCGCGCGTCGCTAGTGCCCCGAACCCGAAGTTCGCACACAATGTGCCGCAAGGGCAGTTGCGAACTTCGGGTTCAAGAGGGGCACTAGAATCATAGAGTTGCTAGTGTCCCTTTGATTCCGAAGTTCGCATCCGAGGGTGCTGCAAACACTGGCGAACTTCGGAATCGGGACACTAGTGGATCCGGCTCATGGCGGACTTCCTCGTCGCGCTCGGTCTCGTGTTCGTGATCGAGGGGCTCATCTTCGCGGCCAGCCCTGACGCTGCCAAACGCGCCATGCTGCACGTGCTGGAGGCGCCCGACGGCCCGTTGCGCATCGTGGGAATCGCGTCGGCGGCGCTCGGCGTGGTGCTGATCTGGCTGGTGCGAGGCTAGACCATGAGCCGCTTCATTGAATCGGCTCATCATCTAGCGTCTTGTTTGAGCATGATTCTTTTCCGAAGACCGGTTTCCACTTTTCGGGCTCATGCTCTGAGGGTCAGTACGGACCCGGGCCGGCGGAAGGGCCGCTTTTCCGCCCAATTCAACCCGTTTGGTGCACTCCCGCGACCTCGCCGCCCTTGCGTCCCAAATCGGACCGGCGCAGTGTCGCGGCCGAATCCCGCAGGAGCCCAGACACCCATGGCCGGCACCTTCGCTCAGCTTGCCCGCGTGCCCTTGATCGCCGTCGTCGCCGTCGCGCTCGCGGCCCCGTTGGCGCCGCTCTCGGCGCAACGCGGACCCGACAAGATCGCCGACGTGGCCGAGGCCGTCATCGACGCCGTCGTCAACATCTCCACCCAGCAGTCGGTCGCCTCGCGCTCGGGACCCAGCGAACGGCCCGGCCCGCAGGTGCCGCCCGGCTCGCCGTTCGAGGAATTCTTCGAGGAGTTCTTCAAGAATTGGCGCCCCGGCGATGCCCCGAACCGCGAGCGCACGCCGCGCCGCGTCAACTCGCTCGGCTCCGGGTTCGTCATCGATCCGGCCGGCATCGTCGTGACGAACAACCACGTCATCGCCGAGGCCGACGAAGTCACCGTGGTGTTCAACGACGGCAGCAAGCTCAAGGCCGAGGTCATCGGCAAGGACCAGAAGACCGACCTGGCGCTGCTGCGCGTCAAGCCCGACAAGCCGCTCAAGGCGGTCAAGTTTGGCGACAGCGACCGCATCCGGCTCGGCGAATGGGTGATCGCGATCGGCAATCCGTTCAGCCTGGGCGGCTCAGTGACCGCCGGCATCGTGTCGGCGCGCAACCGCGACATCAATTCCGGACCCTACGACAACTACATCCAGACCGACGCCGCCATCAACCGAGGCAACTCGGGAGGCCCGCTGTTCAATCTCGACGGCGAGGTGATCGGCGTCAATACCGCGATCATCTCGCCCTCCGGCGGCTCGATCGGCATCGGCTTCGCGGTGCCCTCGAAGACCGTCATGGCGGTGATCGACCAGCTGCGCGAGTTCAAGGAAGTGCGGCGCGGCTGGCTCGGCGTGCGCATCCAACAGGTCACCGACGACATCGCGGAGAGCCTCAACATCAAGCCGGCGCGCGGCGCACTGGTCGCTGGTATCGACGACAAGGGACCCGCAAAACCCGCCGGCATCGAGCCGGGCGACGTCATCGTCAAGTTCGACGGCAAGGACATCAAGGAGATGCGCGATCTGCCCAAGATCGTCGCCGACACGCCGGTCGGCAAGGACGTGCCGGTGGTGGTCATCCGCAAGGGCAAGGAAGAGATCAAGACCGTGCGGCTGGGCCGGCTCGAAGATACGCCGCAGCCGGCTTCGGCAACGCGCGAAGCCGTGCCCGACGACAAATCGGTGGTGCAGAAGACGCTGGGCTTGAGCCTTGCGGGCCTGACCGACGACCTGCGCAAGCGCTATAAGATCAAGGACAGTATCAGGGGCGTCGTCATCATGGGGATCGACGCCAATTCGGTCGCCGCCGACAAGCGGCTCAACGCCGGCGACGTGATCGTGGAGATCGCGCAGGAGGCGGTCGCGACCCCCGACGCGGTCAACAAGCGCATCGACGCGCTCAAGAAGGACGGCCGCAAGTCGGCGCTGTTGCTCGTCGCCAATCCGGAAGGCGAGCTGCGGTTCGTCGCTTTGGCGCTGCAGTAAACTCGCTTGTTGTCGTTCGCAGGCGGCGGCCGGTCGGCCGCCGTCTTTTTCATGGCCGAGTCCTCGCCGCGCTACCGCATGACGTCGCCGAGTACTGCGTCGAGGATTTCCGTCATCCGGTCGATCTCGTCGCGCGTCACGGTGAGCGCCGGCATGAAGCGCAGCGAGTCCAGCTGCGGCGCGTTGATCAGCAGGCCGCGCGCGAACGCCTCGGCGGCGAGCTGCGGGCCGATCCCGCACGTGACATCGAGCGCGAGCAGCAGCCCCTTGCCTCTTACGCCGCCGAGCCGGTGCTTGTGCGACAGCGCCTGCAGCGCGGCGGTGAGGTAGATCCCCATCTGCGCCACGTGCGGGAGGAACCCCGGTTTCGCGATTTCTTCCACGACGGCGCAGCCGACGGCGGTCGCGAACGCGTTGCCGTTGAACGTTCCGCCCTGGTCGCCCGGCTCGAAGCAGCACACTTCCTCGCGCGCGACCAGCGCGGCGAGCGGAATGCCGCCGCCAAGTCCTTTGCCGAGGGTCATGATATCGGGCAGCACGCCCGCATGCTGGAAGCCGAAGAACTTTCCGGTCCGGCCGATGCCGGTCTGGATCTCGTCGAAGATGAGCAGGACGCCGGCGCGTTGCGTCAGTGCCCGCAGCTCGCGCTGGAATTCCTCCGAGGCGACGAACACGCCGGCCTCGCCCTGGATCGGCTCGATCATCACGGCGACCGTTTTCGGGCCGATCGCGCGCGCGACCGCGTCGATGTCGTTGAGCGGCACCTTGGGGAACCCCGGCACCTTCGGCTCGAACAGCGTTTTCCACTGCGCCTTGCCCGAGGCCGCCATGGTGGCGAGCGTGCGCCCATGGAAGCCGTGCTCCATGGTGATGATCTGGTAGGCGCCGTTGCGGTGCTGCCGTCCCCATTTGCGCGCGAGCTTGATCGCGCCTTCGTTGGCTTCCGCGCCGCTGTTGGTGAAAAACGTGCGCTGCAGCCCGCTGTGATGTGCGATCAGACCGGCGAGGCGGATCATCGGCGCATTGTAGAAGGAGGGACTGCAGTTGATCAGGCGGCTCGCCTGCCGGGCGATCGCGCCGGTGATCGCGTCCGGGCAATGGCCCAGGCAATTGACCGCCCAGCCCTGGATGAAGTCGAGATAATCCTTGCCGTCGGCGTCGCGCAGCCACGAGCCGCGGCCCTCGACGAACACCACGGGCGGACGGTCCGTGATCGCCATCAGGGCGTCGAACGCGTGGAGCTTTTCCGGAGCACCGGAGTCGGCAAGCGACGGGATCATTTTCAGTCTCCTCGGGATTGACCGTTGGCGACGAAGAATCCCTCGGAAAACACGAAGGCCCCCGTCGTTTCCGGCGGGGGCCTTCGTGGTCTTGCTGCAGATCGGTTCACGTCATCCGCATAGCCCACGCCCCCGCCCAGAGGCGGCGCGCACGAGCGGAAACGCGGCGAGTGGAAACCGAAGTATGCATGACGGACGCAATGACGCCTTGCCCGCCGCATGTCAACAGGAATCGCGCCGATGCAGCCGGCGCGCCGGGAAGCCCGTGCGTGCGGAGCATGACGGCAATGCCGACTTGCGCGAAACGAAGCGCGGGTCGGCGGCGAAAATGCCGCTAGGATGGTGCGGCTCTCCTAGTGCCCCGAACCCGAAGTTCGCACACAACGTGCGGCAAGGGTGGTTGCGAACTTCGGGTTCAAAAGGGGCACTAGAACCATAGAGTTGCTAGTGTCCCTTTGATTCCGAAGTTCGCCTCCGAGTGTGCTGCAAAACGCTGGCGAACTTCGGAATCAAAGGGACACTAGGGCGCGGGTGCTTCCAAGAAACGGCAAAGGGTGGGAAAGCGATGAACTGCGCCCCGGCAGCGTGAGCGCCATGCCGCGCTCCTCAGCGCTCACGCCCTTCAGCGTGCGCAACTTCCGTTTCCAGTGGCCGGCCGATCTCGCGACCTCGTGGGCGTTCGAGATGGAGATCCTGATTCTCGGCTGGTACGTGCTGGTCGAGACCGGGTCGGTGCTCCTGCTCACGCTCTACGGCGCGCTGCTCTATGTCGGCACGCTCATTGCGCCGATGGTCGGCGTGCTCGGCGACCGCATCGGCCATCGCATCCTGCTGTGCGGCATGCGGGCAATCTACGCGGTCCTGGCCGGGAGCCTGCTGGCGCTCGCGCTCGCCGGCGCCTTGAATCCGCTGTTCGTGTTCGTCATCGCAGCGCTTGCTGGCATCGTGCGTCCATCGGACATGGGCGTGCGCAGTGCGCTGGTCGCCGACTCGATGCCGGCCGAGCACCTGATGAGCGCGATGAGCATTTCGCGCACCACCTCGGATAGCGCACGCATCGCCGGTGCGCTCACCGGCGCCGGCCTGATCGCGGCCTTCGGCATGGGCCCGACCTATGCGGTGATCACCGTCCTCTATGCGCTCGGCGTCCTGCTCACCGCGCGGGTGACGCCGGCGGGACATTTCGTGACTGATCCGGCCGGGCGCCTTTCGCCGTGGCGCGATTTGAAGGAAGGTCTCGCCTACGTGTGGTCGTCGCCGCGTCTGCTCGCAGTGATGTGGCTCGCATTTCTCGCCAATCTGGCGGGCTTTCCGCTGTCGACCGGATTGTTGCCGTACGTGGCACGCGAGGTCTACCACATCGACCAGACCGGCCTTGGCTATCTGCTCGCCAGTTTCGCGTTCGGCGCGCTGGTCGGCTCGATCGCGCTTAGCATGGCCGGCAGCAACATCCGACTCGAGCGGGTCACGGTCATCTCGTCGGCGGCTTGGTTCGCCGTGCTGCTGGTCTTCGCGCAGGTGACGAGCGCACCGGCCGGCATCGTCTGCCTCGTGCTCGCCGGCTTTGCGCAGAGCTTCAGCATGATCTCGCTCTCGGTGGTGCTGCTGCGCGCCACCAGCCCGCAGTTCCGCGGCCGCATCATGGGCGTGCGCATGCTGGCGATCTACAGCCTGCCGATCGGCCTCCTGACCGCCGGCGCGCTGATCGATCGGGTCGGCTTTGCGCCGACCGCGACACTCTATGCGGTCGTCGGGCTCATCTGCACATTGCTGATCGCGCTCTACTGGCGCACCGATCTGTGGCGGGTGGTGAAAGGGGGGTAAGCCCCCGATTCAGCAATTTTCGCCAAGACGGAACGGCTCCCCGCGCCGAAACTTCGGCTTGCGCCGAAGCAACGTCGTGAGGCGGCCGTTAAGACCGCGCGATCGGGAGCACGCATGGCGAACTTCCATGGATGGCGGGTGGTTGGCGCGGCCTTCGTGCTGGCGTTCTTCGGCTGGGGCCTCGGCTTCTACGGCCCGCCGGTCTACCTCCATGCCGTGCGCGAGGCGCGCGGCTTCTCGCTCTCGGTCGTGTCCATGGCGGTCACGCTTCACTTCCTGGTCGGCGCGATCGTCGTCGCCAACGTGCCGGCGCTCTATCGCCGCTTCGGCTTGCCGGCGGTGACCAATGCGGCCGCGTTCGCGCTGGCCGCCGGGATCGCCGGCTGGGCGCTCGCGGCAACGCCGCTGCAGTTGTTTGCCGCGACGCTGGTCAGCGGCGCCGGCTGGGCCGGGATGGGCGGGGCGGCCGTGAACGCGGTGGTGTCGCCCTGGTTCGTGCGCGCGCGGCCGGCGGCGCTCGGCATGGCCTACAACGGGGCGAGCGTCGCCGGCCTGATTTTCTCGCCGCTGTGGGTCGCGACCATCGCGTGGCTCGGGTTTCCCGTGGCCGCAGCGGCGATCGGCGTCGTGGCCGTGACGACCGTGTGGGTATTGGCAGGACGCTTCTTCGCGCCCACGCCGGAGCAGATGGCGCTGGCGCCCGACGGCGATGCGCCGGGGGGAGCGGCCGTCGTGACGTCGCCGCGCGCAAAGCCGCTGTCCGGAGCGCTGCTGTGGCGCGATGCGCGGTTCCTCACGCTGGTGGTCGGTGCCGCACTCGCGCTGTTCGCCCAGATCGGGCTGATCACGCATCTCTACTCGGTGCTGGTGCCGCCGCTCGGCAAGCAATGGGCCGGGTTCGCGATGGGTGTCGGGGTCGGCGCGGGGATGGGAGGACGTGCGCTGGTCGGCTGGCTGATGCCGGCACACGCCGACCGGCGGCTCGTCGCCTGCCTGAGCTATGTGGTGCAGATCGGCGGCTCGCTCGCGCTGATCGCGGCGGCGGGCACGAACGTACCGTTGCTGTTGCTCGGCTTGCTGCTGTTCGGCGTCGGCATCGGCAACGCGACGTCGCTGCCGCCGCTGATCGCACAAGCCGAGTTCGTCAAGGAAGACGTGCCGCGCGTGGTCGCGCTCATCGTCGCGATCGCAACGGCGACCTTCGCATTCGCGCCGGCCGTGTTCGGACTGATCCGCGAATACGCCGGCGCGGATCCGGCGGCGGTATTCGCGGTCGCGGCGCTGGTGCAGGCGCTGGCGATCGGCGCGCTACTGCTGGGCCGGCGGTTCTGAATCCACGAACTCGGCGCGGGCATAGCCCTGCAGATAGAGCAGCGCGGTCAAGTCGCCATGATCGATGCGGGCATGCGCCGCCGCCGCGACCGCCGGCTTGGCGTGGTAGGCGACGCCGAGGCCGGCGTCCGCGAGCATGTCGAGGTCGTTGGCGCCGTCGCCGGCCGCAAGCGTGTCCGCGTTCGCAAGGCCCAGGCGTGTGCGCAGCTCGACCAATGCGGCGAGCTTGGCGGCGCGGCCGAGGATGGGCTCGGCGACGCGGCCGGCGAGCTTGCCTTGCTCGATGACCAGCGTGTTGCTGCGGTGCTCGTCGAACCCGATCATGCGGCCGATACGGCCGGTGAACAGCGTGAAGCCGCCTGAAACCAGGCAGGTATGCGCGCCGCTTGCCCGCATGGTCGCGAGGAGGGTGCGTCCGCCGGGCGTCAGCGTGATGCGGGTGGCGATCACCTCGTCGATGGTTGCCGCCGGCAGGCCCGCGAGCAGCGCGACGCGCTCGCGCAGCGCCGGTTCGAATGCGATCTCGCCGCGCATCGCCCGCTCGGTGATGGCGGCGACGTGCGCCTTCAACCCGACGAAGTCGGCGAGCTCGTCGATGCATTCCTGGCCGATCATGGTGGAGTCCATGTCGGCGACGAACAGCTTCTTGCGCCGGTCCGCCGCCGGCTGGACCACCACGTCGATCGGACGGCTCCCGAGTGCCGCGCGCACGCGCTCGGCGAGCGCTTTGTCATCCGCTGCATGCGGCGTAAAGGGAATGTCGGCGGCAACGCCGGGCGCGAGCCAGTGCGCGGCTTGCGCCTCGGGTAATGCGGCGCGTGCGCCGGCCAGCGCGGCGTCGTCGAGCACGGGCCGGTCCGGATTTGTGATTAGAGTTGCCACATGGGTCATGAGTCGGACCAGCGCGCGGTGCTTATTGCAGGGCCGACCGCGAGCGGCAAGTCGGCGGTCGCGCTTGCGCTGGCCGAAGAACTCGGCGGGATCGTCATCAATGCCGACGCCATGCAGGTCTATGGCGACCTGCGCGTCCTCACGGCGCGGCCGACCCAGGCGGACGAGAAGCGCGCGCCGCATTGGCTCTACGGCCATGTGGACGCGACGGAGAATTATTCGGTCGGCCGCTGGCTCGCCGATGTCACGCCGGTGCTCGCGCAGGCACGGCAAGCGGGCCAGGTGGCGATCGTCGTCGGCGGCACCGGGCTCTATTTCAAGGCGTTGACGCGCGGGCTTGCGGCCGTGCCGCCGATCCCTGCGGACATCCGCGTCGCGGTCCGGGCGCGTCTGGAGCGCGAGGGTTCGCAAGCCCTGCACGCGGAGCTCGCCAGGCGCGACCCGGTCACGGCGGCGCGGCTGACGCCGAACGACCGGCCGCGCATCGCGCGTGCCCTCGAAGTCGTCGAGGCCACCGGGCGCGCGCTGTCGGACTGGCACCGCGAGGGCTTGGTGCCGCTGATCGATGCGTCCGCGGCGAGGAAGGTGTTTCTCGCGCCCGAGCGTGCGGAGCTCTACCGGCGCATCGATACGCGGTTCTCAACGATGCTGGAGCAGGGCGCGCTCGCGGAAGTCCGCGCGCTCGATGCGCGTCGCCTCGATCCGGCGCTGCCCGCCATGAAGGCGCACGGCGTGCCATGGCTGCGGCGGCACCTTCATGGCGAAATCGCGCTCGAAACGGCCATGGAAGGTGCGCGCCAGGATACGCGCCACTATGCCAAGCGGCAGTTCACCTGGGCGCGGCATCAGCTTCCGGACTGGACCTGGACCGGCACTGGCGACGCTCTTGCCGACGTCCTGCGCGCGTTCGGCCGCTGAGGAAACGCGAGCGACCAGATCAGCGCAGCGAGGGCCACGGCCAAGCCAGCCGCCAGCACCCAGATGGCCGGGCGCGGCCACATCGACACGTCGAGATTGACCGCGAACACGCGCCACGCGATGACGCCGGTGCCGAACCTGTACCAGGCGGCCTCGCCCACGGCCGTCAGCGCCGCGGCGGCGACAGTCAGCGCGAGCAGGTGCCACGTGACGACGCTGCCGGCGAAGCGATGCACCAGGCGATAGCCGAACAGCCACACCAGGAAACCCGCGATCATGATCGATTCGGAAATGTCGATCTTGGTCTGCAGCAGGAAATGCACCACCGCCACCACCGCAATCGCGTAGACGATCCTGTGCAGGTTGTTCCAGCGTTGCGCGCCGAGGCGCCGGATCGCGCCGTCGGTCGAGGTCGCGGCGAGCGCGATCAATCCGACGAGCGCGACGAAGCCGATGGTCAGGTAGAAGCGCAACGCGATCTCGCTGGCGACTTTCACCAGGTTGAATTTCTGGTCGACGATGTAGAGGCAAAGGTGCAGCGCCGCATAGGTGAAGGCCGCGACCCCGAGCGTGCGCCGCATCAGGATCAGCTTGGGTGCGGCAAAGATGCGGCGCGCGGGACTGACGGCAAGCGCAAGCATGAGGAAGCGCACTGCCCAGGAACCGGCGTCGTGGATCGCGGCGTCGACCGGGCGCGCGCCGAGATCGCCGTCCCACGCGCGCCAGGCGAGCCACAGCGCCGGCAGGATCGCGCCGACGAAGGCGACGATCTTCTCAGGGCTCCAACTGCCGGATTTTTCGCGCAGGAACGGCATGGCATCCCAGGTTCTACAGGCGGATCGCATAGTGCCGCGATACGTCTCGGTGAGAGACGATCACGGCTGCAACAACTTTACGCCAAATCCATCGCGGCCAGGACCGGGCCGGGTTGAACTTGCTGCTTGCTGTCTGCACGGATTCCTGCTTGACGTAGCGCCGCCCGGGCCTCTATAACGCCCGCGCAAGGAAATAACGAGTTCGGCCGATGGCACGCAATATTCTTATCGTAGGGGAGCGCACCGCCGGGGGTGGCTGAAGCCATCTGCGAACGTGGCGGTGCGCGAAAACGGGGCCCTCGAGGGGCCCTTTTTGATTCCCGATTCCCGGCGGGGAACGAAGCGAAGTGGAGCGGACGATGTCCAAGGAAATGACCGGCGCGGAAATGGTGATCCAGGCCCTGCTCGACCAAGGGGTCGAGCACATCTTCGGCTATCCGGGCGGCGCGGTGCTGCCGATCTACGACGCCATGTTCCAGCAGCAGAAGCTCAAGCACATCCTGGTGCGCCACGAACAGGGCGCGGTGCATGCGGCGGAGGGCTATGCGCGCTCGACCGGCAAGGTCGGCGCCGTGCTGGTGACCTCGGGGCCCGGCGCCACCAATGCGGTGACCGGCCTCACCGACGCGCTGATGGACTCCATTCCCCTGGTGTGCATCACCGGGCAGGTGCCGACGCACCTGATTGGCAACGACGCCTTCCAGGAGTGCGACACGGTCGGCATCACGCGGCCGTGCACCAAGCACAATTACCTGGTGAAGAACATCGCCGACCTGGCGCGCGTGCTGCACGAGGCATTCTACGTCGCCGCCAACGGCCGGCCCGGCCCGGTGGTGGTCGACATCCCGAAGGACATCCAGTTCGCCAAAGGCACCTATTCGGGGCCGAAGAACGTCCAGCACAAGACCTACCGGCCGAAGCTCAAGGGCGACATCGAGAAGATCAAGGCCGCGATCGACCTGCTCGCGCGCGCCAGGCGCCCGGTGATCTATTCGGGCGGCGGCATCATCAATTCCGGCCGCGAGGCGAGCCACCTGCTGCGCGAGTTCGTCAAGCTCACCGGCTATCCGATCACCTCGACTCTGATGGGGCTCGGCGCCTATCCGGCCGCGGACCCGCAATGGCTCGGCATGCTCGGCATGCACGGCACCTACGAGTCCAACATGGTGATGCACGACTGCGACGTCATGCTGTGCATCGGCGCGCGCTTCGACGACCGCATTACCGGCCGGCTCGACGCCTTCGCGCCGCGCTCGAAGAAGATCCACATCGACATCGACGCCTCCTCGATCAACAAGAACGTCAAGGTCGACATCGGCATCGTCGGCGACTGTGCCCACGTGCTCGAGGACATGATCAGGCTGTGGCGCGCTTCGGCCGCGCAGCCGGACAAGAAAGCGATCGCCGCCTGGTGGAAGCAGATCGACACCTGGCGCGGGCGCAAAAGCCTCAGCTACCGGAACTCGAACGAGCTCATCAAGCCGCAATACGCCATTCAGCGGCTGTACGAGCTGACCAAGGACCGCGACGTGTACATCACCACGGAGGTCGGCCAGCACCAGATGTGGGCGGCGCAGTTCTTCCACTTCCAGGAACCGAACCGCTGGATGACGAGCGGAGGGCTCGGCACCATGGGCTACGGGCTGCCGTCTTCGGTCGGCGTGCAGCTTGCGCATCCGAAATCGCTGGTCATCGACATCGCGGGCGAAGCCTCGGTGCTGATGACCATGCAGGAGATGTCGACGGCGGTGCAGTACCGCCTGCCGATCAAGATATTCATCATCAACAACCAGTACATGGGCATGGTGCGCCAGTGGCAGGAATTGCTGCACGGCGGACGCTATTCAGAGAGCTACACGGCGGCGCTGCCCGACTTCGTCAAGCTTGCCGAGGCCTATCACGCGGTCGGCATCCGCTGCGACAAGCCGGGCGACCTCGATCATGCGATCCGCGAGATGATCAACGTGCCCAAGCCCGTGATCTTCGACTGCGTGGTCGACCCGAACGAAAATTGCTTCCCGATGATCCCCTCGGGCAAGGCGCACAACGAGATGATCCTGGGCGATGCGGCCGAGGACATCGGCAGCGCCGTGACCGAGGAAGGCAAGGTGTTGGTGTGATGAGCAACGGTCCCGCTTCCGCGACGCACTATCCGGCCGCCACGGTGAAGGAGCGCGTCGAGCGCCACACGCTCGCCGTGCTGGTCGACAACGAGCCGGGCGTGCTCGCGCGGGTGATCGGCCTGTTTTCGGGGCGCGGCTACAACATCGACAGTCTCACCGTGTCGGAGACGGAGCACGAAAAGCATCTCTCGCGCATCACCATCGTCACCACCGGCACACCGATGGTGATCGAGCAGATCAAGCACGTGCTCGAGCGCCTGGTGCCGGTGCACCGCGTGCACGATCTCACCGTCGAGGGCCCCTCGATCGAGCGCGAGCTCGCCATGGTCAAGGTGCGCGGCAAGGGCGACAACCGGGTCGAGGCGCTGCGCTTGGCCGACGCGTTTCGCGCACGCGTGATCGACGCCACTACCGAGAGTTTCGTGTTCGAGATCACCGGCCGTACCGACAAGATCGACCAGTTCGTCGATCTGATGCTGCCGCTCGGCCTCGCCGAGGTCGCGCGCACCGGCGTGGTGGCGATTTCGCGCGGTCCGGAGGGGATGTGAGGCGGCATGGCCGGTGGACTGGCCAAGCCGCTTGATTTTCCTCCCCGATTGCCGTTTCTGCCGCCATCCGATCGTCACGAAACCAAAGAAGGCTGGGACAAATGCGCGTTTACTACGACCGCGACGCCGACCTGAACCTGATCAAGGGCAAGAAGGTCGTCATCATCGGCTACGGCAGCCAGGGCCACGCCCATGCGCTGAATTTGCGCGACTCGGGCGTCAAGGACGTCGCGGTGGCGCTGCGCAAGACCTCGGCCGGGGTGAAGAAGGCGGAGGGGGAGAAGCTCCCCGTGATGGAGGTGGCCGAGGCCGCCAAGTGGGCCGACGTGATGATGATGCTCACCCCGGACGAATTGCAGGCCGGCATCTACGCCGACCAGCTCGTCGCCAACATGAAGCAGGGCGCGGCGCTGATGTTCGCGCACGGACTCAACGTGCACTTCAACCTGATCGAGCCGCGCGCCGACCTCGACGTGATGATGGTCGCGCCCAAGGGCCCGGGCCACACGGTGCGCTCCGAATACCAGCGCGGCGCGGGCGTGCCCTGCCTGATGGCGATCCACCGCGACATGTCGGGCAACGCGCATGATCTCTGCCTCTCCTACGCGGCGGCGATCGGCGGCGGGCGCGCCGGCATCATCGAGACCGACTTCCGCGAGGAATGCGAAACCGACCTGTTCGGCGAGCAGGCGGTGCTGTGCGGTGGCCTCGTCGAGCTGATGAAGGCCGGCTACGAGACCCTGGTGGAAGCCGGCTATTCGCCGGAGATGGCCTATTTCGAGTGCGTGCACGAGGTGAAGCTGATCGTCGACCTGGTCTACGAGGGCGGCATCGCCACCATGAACTACTCGGTGTCGAACACCGCCGAGTACGGCGAATACGTGTCGGGCCCGCGCGTGGTGACCTCCGAGACCCGCGCCGAGATGAAGCGCATCCTGGCCGACATCCAGTCGGGCAAGTTCGCGCGCGACTGGATGCTGGAGAACCGAGTCAACCAGACCTCGTTCAAGGCGATGCGCGCCAAGTGCGCCGCGCATCCGATCGAGCAGGTGGGCGAGAAGCTGCGCGCCATGATGCCGTGGATCAAGGCGCGCGCGCTGGTGGATAAGGCGCGGAATTAGTGCTGCGATCTCTGTTGGAGGCTTTGCAGGCGGCAATCGTCGTTGGCTTCATTAGCGAGAAAGGCGGTGTGGGCAAACCACCGCCTGCTACTACATTGCCATCGGGCTGCAGCGATATCACAAAAAGCGAATACTGGTGCTCGATGCCGACTATCAACGGGCGGTGCGCTTTTTTTGCTGACGTGATTGAGACATTTGCGACGGCAACCCCTTGAGGGACTTCTTTCATCACAAGATTGGTGCGAAGCACTTCATGTCGACGCAAACAGACTCGAGCACAAATCGCTTGGCTATGGACGCAGCCGTACCACCCAAAGCCGCAATAGGCGCAATCAGCAGTTGACAAAATCGTTCGCTTGTGGTTGTGTTGCTTAACCTGAGAAGGCAGCTCGGCGCAGGAAAATGATCTGCGTATTCCCGCCAGCCTGACAGCAAGCCGCTAAGGATGTCCATTAGAGACATAAAGCTTTTTCTTTTTGTTGTGTATGCATTTGCATATCCAATTGCGGTGGTTGCTCCGATTTTGCTAGATCCGCTTCTGATATCTCACCATCAGTTCGCGGCGAGATCGTATCCAAACGCGCCGTGGCAATGTAGTTTGGTATACCTATTACTACTAATTTCAGTTGGTGCGCTTTTCCGGAAAACGTTCAGGAAAATGTATAGAATATTGGGCCTTTATTCATCCACATTGATCGCTGCAGCTGCTTTCGCTGCGAGTTTCTACATCTTCTTGCCGGAGTTCCCGCACGGTAACGTTTTCGCCGTAGGATCGACAACGGTGTTCTTGGCTGCGCTATCGATATTTGTTTGGTCGATCTGCCAGGCGATAGCTACTGACGTGCGGTCGCTTCCGCCAACTGGTCAAGCTGTTTTCGACTACATAAAATCGATTTTCGTGTTTGTGCGCCAAGGCTTGTTTGCGTGCGTTGCTTTGTTTGGAGCTTTGTTTTTTGCCGCCTTCACAACGAGCTTTAAGTATATAGAGGGAATCGTAAGCTCCAAATCGGATATTTTTCTGCTGAATCTCAACGGCGCTGTCCAAATCTTCTTCTACACGACGATCGCTGTAGTGGGCAGCGTGCGATACTTCTTTCTTGTGAATATGGTTGTTCTCGCAAAGTACAGGGATGTTGCAATTGCCTTGGACCGGAAAGCTGCGGTCACGGGGGACTCGGACACCGAAGATGACATCGGATAGCGCTCCGATGAACGCCGATATCCAGTCGGGCAAGTTCGCGCGCGACTGGATGCTGGAGAACCGCGTCAACCAGACCTCGTTCAAGGCGATGCGCGCCAAGTGCGCCGCGCATCCGATCGAGCAGGTCGGCGAGAAGCTGCGCGCCATGATGCCGTGGATCAAGGCCAGGGCGCTGGTCGACAAGGCGCGGAACTAGGACCCGCGCCTGCTTGTCTTGCCGGGTCCGCCGCGGCGGGCCCGCTTGCGATCGGCGTCTGTTCGGGCATGATGCTGCCGCAGGTTGCAGACACGGAGGATCCCATGGATACGCGCGCTTCGATCGAAAGCATCCTCGACAAGGCCTATGCGGCGCGGCGGGCGCAGGATGCGGCTGCGGCTGCGGAGTGTTTCTGCGATGACGGGTGCTTCATGGCCAATGGCGCGCCGCCGACCAAGAATCGGGCCGAGCAGGTGGAGGCCATGAAAGCGCTGTTCGACGCCTTCGAACTGCTCGAATTCCACCAGCATTGCCGTGTCGTCGATCCGCCCGGCCGCGCGGCGGTGCATTGGCGCGGTAAGTTTCGTGCGAAGAACGGCCGGGTCGGCGAGACCGACGTGCTCGACCTGATCGTGATCCGGAACGGCCGGATCGCCTCGCTGACGAGCTTCTTCGACACCGCCTATGCGGCCGCCCTGAATGCGCCGGCCTGAGCGTTAACCAGCGGCGGCGGGCGAGCCTGGGGCGGACGGTTCCGCCCTTGCCTTGACACATTTATTACACTTTGATGACGACGTTCCGCTTCCCGGCCGCTGAAGAGTTCCGTTCCCGGGCGCGGCTCGAGCCATGCCGCCCGCTGTCGCCTACGCCGCCAGCCGTCTTGCCGCCACCGACCGTGCCGGGCGCTACCTCGCGCTCCGCTGGGCTATGGTGCTTATTCTGCACACGGTCGCTCTCGGCATCCTGCTGTGGTCCGAGCTCGACCTCGTCTCGCGCCTCGCATTCGTCCTGACCTGGGGCTTTCTCAACTTCTGCTGGCTTGCGCTGCTGCGCCGGCCGGCGGCGGCGGCGGCGCTTTCGCTCGCGCTCGTCGTGAACCTGATCCTGGTATCGCGCTTCAAGCACGACATCATGCTGATGACCGCCAATTTCGTCGACGTGATGGTGATCGATCCTGACACATTCGCGTTCCTGATGTCGGTGTTCCCCGGCCTCTGGCACACGACCACGCTGGTGGCGGTACTGTCGGTCGCACTGCTGATCCTGATCTGGCGGCTCGATACGTTCCGCGTCCGCCGGCGTCACGCCATCCTCGGCGCGACGGGGTGCTTTGCGGCGCTGGCCGGCATCTCGTTCGCGATCCCCGTGCACCCGTTCGATGAATTCACCGGTGCGAACTACGTGTCGAAATTTGCGCGCTCGGGCACGACCGCGGCGATCGACTATGCGGTGCGCGGCTTCCTCGACTCCGACGCCACGTCCGCCGACCGGCTCGCCGCCGATGATACCTGCCGACCGGCGAAGCCGCCGCACATCATCCTGCTGCACGACGAGTCGAGCTACGACATCAGGGCCGTGCGCGACATCAAGGTGCCGCCCGGCTACGGCCCGCATTTCCGCTCCTTCGACGGCAAGCAGCGGGATTTCGTCGTGGAAGCGGCCGGTGGTCCAAGCTGGTACACCGAGTACAACGTGCTGACGGGCCTGTCGGCGCGCTCTTACGGCCGCTTCGCGCAGTTCGTGACGCGCATCGCCGCCGGCCGGGTCGAGCGCGGCCTGCCGCACAGCTTGCGCCGGTGCGGCTACAAGACCTTCAGCCTCTATCCGTTCCTGGGCGCCTTCCTCGGCGCGCGCAGCTTCCAGACCTCGGCCGGCATCGAGAACTTCCGCGATGCCAAGGACCTCGGCATGCGGGAGGTCGAGCCGGACAGTTTCTATTTCGATGCCGCGGCCCGATTGATCGCGCGCGAGCGCGGCGCGGCGCCGTTGTTCCTGTTGGTCTACACCGCAGCCAACCACTTTCCATGGGACTGGCGCTGGCGCCCCGAGCTGACGCCCGATTGGCGCGCTCCCGGCAATGGCGTGGACATCGACGAATACCTGCGCCGGCAGACCATGAGCTTCCACGACTATGCGCAGTTCATCGAGCGGCTCAAGCGCGAGTTTCCCGGAGAGCCGTTCCTGATCGTACGCTTCGGCGATCACCAGCCGGCGTTCTCCCGTTTCATCGTCGACCGCTCGCTCGATGAGGCCGGAATGGCAAGGAAGCTCGAGCAGTTCGATCCGCGCTATTTCACGACCTACTATGCGATCGATGCGGTGAATTATCGTCCCGCCGATATCAGCGCGGCGCTCGACCGGCTGGACGCGCCATACCTCCCGCTTGTCGTACTGGAAGCGGCCGGACTGCCGCTCGATGCCTCGTTCGCCGAGCAGAAGCGCATCTTCCAGCGCTGCAGTGGGCTGTTCTATCGCTGCAATGGCGGAGCCGAAGCACGCCGCTTCAACCGCCTGTTGATCGACGCCGGCCTGATCAAGGGATTGTAGGGCAGGCCGCGCCTGCGCGGCCCGCGAAAACCTTAGTTCACGACAGACCTTCCCACCATGAGCATGATCCTCTCCGAAAACCGGTTTCCACTTTTCGCGATCATGCTCTAGCTTGCCAGCGGCCGGACATCTCGGGAGAAGGAACGCATGCCATCCACGCCGCCGGCTGCGGCGCGCGCGAGCGCGGTGACGCTCACCGACGTGAGCGTCACGTTCCGCCTCGCCGACGACACCAGCTATATGGCGGTCGAGCGCGCTTCACTTGCGGTCGCCGACGGCGAGTTCGTCGCCATCGTGGGACCGACCGGGTGCGGCAAGTCGACGCTGCTCAATGTCGCGGCGGGCCTGCTGGCGCCCTCGGGCGGTGCGTGCGCCATCTTCGGGGCGGGCCTTGCCGGGCTCAATCGCCAGGCCGGCTACCTGTTCCAGGCCGAGGCGCTGTTCCCGTGGAAGACGGCGCTGGAGAACGTGGCGATCGGGCTCGAGACCGCCGGCACGCCCAAAAGCGAAGCGCGCGTGCGCGCCGAGCAGTGGATGACCCGCGTCGGGCTCGGCGGGTTCGGCGGCCGCTATCCGCACATGCTCTCGGGCGGACAGCGCAAGCGCGTCGGGCTGGTGCAGGTGCTGATCCGCGATCCCAAGATCCTGCTGATGGACGAGCCGTTCGGCCCGCTCGATGCGCAGACGCGGCAGATCATGGGCAACCTGCTGCTCGATCTGTGGAGCGCGGATCGCAAGGCGGTGCTGTTCGTCACCCACGATCTGGAGGAAGCGATTGCGCTGTCGGACCGCGTCGTCATCATGTCGGCCGGCCCAGCGGCGCGCATCATCGGCAACTGGCAGGTGCCGCTCGCCCGTCCACGCGACATCGCCGAGGTGAAGCTCGAACGCGCCTTCCACGAGCTGCATCGCGAGATCTGGCAGACGCTCAAGGACGAGGTGATGAAGGGCTACGCGCAGACGGGGGGCGGATGATGCCGCGCCTGCAACTTCTTATCCTGCAGCTCTTGGTCGCCGTCGTCGCGATCGGGCTGTGGCACGTGCTGACCAAATATCCGATCTGCGGCCTATCGTATCTCGGCAGGGAGAAGGATTGCGTGGTGCTGCTGCCGCCGTTCTTCTTCTCCACCCCGGGCGACGTTGTCGCCCGCGTGGTCAAGTGGTTCGTCGAAGGCACGATCTGGCGTCATTTGTGGATCACGCTGGTCGAGGCCGTGCTCGCCTTCGTGCTCGGTTCGGTCGGCGGCGTGCTGGTCGGCTTCTGGTTCGCCCGCAAGCCGCTGGTCAACGCGGTGTTCGACCCGTACGTGAAGATGATCAACGCGCTGCCGCGCGTGGTGCTGGCGCCGATCTTTGCGCTCTGGTTCGGCCTCGGCATCGCCTCCAAGGTCGCGCTCGGGGTCACGCTGGTGTTCTTCATCGTGTTCTTCAATGTCTATCAGGGCGTCAAGGAAGTGAGCCCGACGGTGCTGGCCAATGCGCGCATGCTCGGCATGAGCGAACGGCAGCTGATGCGCCACGTGTACTGGCCCTCGGCGCTGTCCTGGATGTTCTCCTCGCTGCACACCTCGGTCGGCTTCGCGGTGGTCGGCGCGGTGGTGGGCGAATATCTCGGCTCCGCCGCCGGGCTCGGCTACATCATCCAGCAGGCCGAGGGGGTGTTCGACGTGGCCGGCGTGTTCGCCGGCATGTTCGTGCTCGCCGCCTTCGTCATCGCGATCGACACGGTGGTGACGGCGATCGAGAAGCGGCTGCTGGTGTGGCGGCCGGTCGCCGCGACGAGCAGTCAGTAGCCATTAGGAGCTCGGAATGAAAGTTCTCGCACTCGTCCTCGGTTTCGTGCTCCTGCCTTCCACCGCGCTCGCTCAGTTCTCGAATCTGCCGCCGGGCATCCAGGCGGCGATCAAGGAGAACGAAAAGACCTGCGACAAAGCTCCGAAGTTCAAGCCGAAGTTCGTGGCCGAGAGGGACGTGAACGGCGACGGCGTGAAGGACTACGTCCTGGATTACGGCCAATTCGAGTGTGACGGGAGTTCCACCTACTTCTGCGGCACCGGCGGGTGCCTGACGCAGGTGTTCGCATCGCTTCCGAACGGAAGCTACGTCAAAGTCCTCGATGAAAACGTGCGCGACCTGAAGTTTCGGCGCGTGCGCGGGCGCCCTGCGATGGTCCTCGACCTGCACGGTTCGGCCTGCGGCAAGGTCGGCGCAGCGCCATGCCCGAGGACGTTGCTCTGGGATGGACGGACCTTCAAACGAGCAAAGTAACGACAACGTACCCGCAGGCCATGCGGGTATTGCCCTGCGTGGCGGTCAGGCTTCGTGTGCTTTGGTCGCAGAGCTCACGCCTTTGCAGGGCGGCGCCGGTCGCCTATACCGGTGCCCACGAAGAAGGAGGAAAATACCCATGACAAGACTGCTCCGCTGGATCCTCGCGCCGGCAAGCGCGCTGGTCCTCATGACCGGCCTTGCCGCTGCGCAGGCGCTGCCCAAGGTCTCGATCGCGATCGGCGGGTCGGGCTGCCTGTGCTACCTGCCGACGGTGCTGGCCAAGCAGCTCGGCGAATACGAGAAGGCGGGCGTCAACGTCGAGCTCATCGATTTCAAGGGCGGCTCGCAGGCGCTGCAGGCCGTGATCGGCGGTTCGGCCGACGTGGTGTCGGGTTACTACGACCACTGCGTCAACCTCGCCGCCAAGAATCAGGCGTTGGAAGCCTTCGTGGTCTACAACCGCTATCCCGGTCTCGTTCTCGTGGTCTCGCCCGAGCACACGAAATCGATCACCTCGATCAAGGACCTGGCGGGCAAGAAGGTGGGAGTCAGCGCGCCCGGCTCGTCGACCGACTTCTTCCTGAAGTACCTGCTCGCCAAGCACGGCGTCGACGCCAATTCGGTCGGCGTGGTCGGAGTCGGCCTCGCGGCGACCGCGGTCGCCGCCATGGAGCACGGTAAGGTCGAGGCGGCGGTCATGCTCGATCCCGCAGTGACGCTGCTGCAGAGCAAGTTCAAGGACCTGAGGCTCCTCTCCGACACGCGCACGCAGAAGGATACGCTCGAGGTGTTCGGTGGCGAGTATCCGGGCGGCTCGCTCTATACGCGCTCGGAATGGATCGCCAAGAACGAGAAGGCCGTGCAGGCGATGGCGAATGCGATCGTCGCCACGCTGAAGTGGATCCACTCGCACTCGGCCGAAGAGATCATGGCCAAGATGCCGGAGGAGCTGATCGGCCCGGACAAGGCGCTCTATCTCGCCGCGCTCAAGAACACGATCCCGATGTACTCGACCACCGGCAAGATGGACCCGAAGGGCGCCCAGGCGGTGCTCGCGGTGTTCAGCCAGTCGGTGCCGGAGATCGCCAAAGCCAACATCGACCTGTCCAAGACCTACACCAACCGGTTCGTCGACCGGGCCAACCAGAAGCTCGGGATGAAGTAGGCCATCGCTACGGTCGATTGGACCGATCAGCAGAATCCGTTGGATTATCGGACGCGGCGGGACCATGCTCCCGCCGCGTTTTTCGTCGCGGAACCCATGAACCTCCTCTCCATCCAGTCTCACGTCGCCTACGGCCACGTCGGCAACGCGGCGGCGACGTTTCCGTTGCAGCGTATCGGCGTGGAGGTATGGCCGGTGCATACCGTGCAGTTCTCCAACCACACCGGCTACGGCGCCTGGAAGGGGCAGGTGTTCGAGGCGGACGCGATCGCGGCCGTCATCGACGGCATCGACGAGCGCGGAGCGCTGACGCGTTGCGACGGCGTCCTGTCCGGCTATATGGGCTCGGCGGGAATCGGGCAGACGATCCTCGACGCGGTCGCGCGCGTGAAGGCGGCCAATCCAAAGGCCGCCTATTGCTGCGACCCGGTAATCGGCGATGTCGGGCGCGGCGTGTTCGTGCAGCCGGGCATTCCGGAGTTCATGCGCCAACACGCCGTGCCGGCGGCCGATGTGGTCACCCCAAACCAGTTCGAGCTCGATATTCTGGCCGAGCGGACGTCGACCACGATCGCGGCGGCTTGCGCCGCGGTCGACGCCGTGCACGCGCTCGGCCCCGACGTGATTTTGGTGACGTCGCTGCATGTGCAGGAAACACCGCTCGACGCGATTGATCTCCTCGTCTCGCACGCCGGCACGAAACATCGCCTGCGCACCCCGAAACTGCCGCTCGCCGTCAACGGCGCGGGCGACGCCATAGCGGCGTTGTTCTTCGCCCATTGGCTGCGTACCGGCTCGGCGGCCGAAGCGCTGGCGCGCGCCGCGTCTTCGATCTTCGGCCTGCTCAGGCGGACCGCGGAAGCCGGCAGCCGCGAGATCCTGCTGGTCGAGGGGCAGGACGAATTCGTCAATCCAGGCCGGGTGTTCCCGGCCGAGCCGGTATGAGGAGAGCGCCATGCGCCGCCGTTTCGTCACCCTCGATGTGTTCACGACCAAGCGCTTTGCCGGCAATCCGCTCGCGGTCGTCCTCGAGCCGGCTGGGCTCGACGATGCGGCCATGCAGACGGTCGCGCGCGAGTTCAATTTTCCCGAGACCGTGTTCGTGTTTCCACCGGGGGACGCGGCGAACCGTGCGTCTCTGCGCATCTTCACGCCGGCGCGTGAGCTTCCCTTCGCCGGTCATCCGACGGTCGGCACGGCGGTCCTACTCGGGCGCATCGACGGCGGCGCGGGCGTGCGCACATTCGTCATGGAGGAGAAGATCGGGCCGGTGCCGTGCCGCATCGAGCCGACTGGTGCCGATAGCGGGCGGGCGCAGTTCGATCTGCCGCGCTTGCCGCAACAGGTCGGCGCGGTCGGCGACACCGCGGCGATCGCAACGGCGCTGAACATTCGGGTCGATGATATCGGCTTCGAGGGGTTCGCGCCGGCGCTGTGGTCGGCGGGAAATCCCTTCGCCATGGTGCCGCTCAAGAGCCTGGACGCGGTCCGGCGCTGCCGCGCGGTCGAAACGCACTGGAGCGATGCGTTCGGCACCGACGCCCACAATGCCGCGTTCATGTTCTGCCGCCAGACCGAGGAAGCCAACGACTTCCACGCCCGCATGTTCGCGCCGCGCTACGGCATCGCCGAGGACCCGGCGACCGGCTCGGCGGTAGCGGCCTTTGCCGGACTGCTGGTCGAGCGTGGGGGATTGGGCGACGGGGACCATATGATCCGCATCGAGCAGGGCTACGAGATGGGGCGGCCGAGCCAGATCGAGCTGATGCTCACGGTCCGCGGCGGCAAACTTCGTGCGGCGGCGGTCGGCGGCAGCGCCGTGGTGGTGATGGAAGGCGCGATCGAAGCTTGACGCGGGCGTGGTCGCCTGCGACCACGACGCGATGGTTGACATCGTTCCCATCGACCGCCTCGATCTGCGCTTGTCGGGGCGACCGTGGCGGTTCGCGCAACAGCGCCGCGCCGAGATCGCTGCGCATTTTGGCGAATTGCAGCTTGCCAATCCGGCGCTGTGGAACGGCCGGGTCCTGCTCAGCGATGCGTTTACGGTGAGTGACGGGGTCGCGCGCGGGTCGTATTTCGAGACCGATTTCGCCAGTTTCATCGCGTGGCGGGACTGGGACTTTCCCGACTCGGGTGTGCGGAACTGCTTCGCGATGGGCGCCCTGCAGGCCGAGGATGGTGCCTTCCTGCTCGGCGTGATGGCGCCCCATACCTCCAATCCGGGCTGGGTCTACTTTCCGGCCGGAACGCCCGATCCCGACGACGTGCGGAACGACGGCAGCATCGACCTCGACGGCAGCGTGCTGCGCGAGCTTGCCGAAGAGACCGGCATTGCGGCGACCGAAGTCGAGCTTGCGAACGGGTGGACGGCCGTGTTCGTTGAGCCGCGTATCGCGGTGATGAAGATTGTGCGCACACGCGGCAATGCCGAAGACGTGCGGAACCGCATCCTGGAGCATTTGGCGCAGCAGTCGCAGCCAGAACTCGCCGGCATCCACATCACCCGCGGCCTTGCCGACCTGCACGCGCAAATGCCGCCGTGGGTCATCGCGTTCCTGCGCCATCATTGGCGATGACGACTTGCCAAGCCGAGCGGTACGGCGTGAAACTGACCCCATGAAACTCGACAAGATCATCCGGCGCTGCCGGATCGACAAGCCGGAGAAGTTCCGCCTCGCCGACCACGATCCGGCCGAGACCTTCGGCCTCGACATCGGCAAGGACGACGCCAAGGCGATGCTCGCCGACGGGGTCGAGCGTCTTTCCGGCCTGCAGGAGAAGCTTTACGCCCGGAACAGCTGGGCGGTGCTGGCCGTATTCCAGGCCATGGACGCCGCCGGCAAGGACGGTGCGATCAAGCACGTCATGTCGGGGGTCAACCCGCAGGGCTGCCAGGTCCATGCCTTCAAGGCGCCGAGCGCGGAAGAGCTCGACCACGATTTCCTGTGGCGCGTCGCCAAGGCGCTGCCCGAGCGCGGCCGCATCGGAATCTTCAACCGCTCGCACTACGAGGAAGTGCTGGTAGTGCGCGTCCACCCGGAATTCCTGGCGCGCCAGCACCTGCCGCGCGAACTCGTCGGCAAGAACATCTGGCAGCACCGCTTCAAGGATATCCGCGCGTTCGAGCGCTATCTCGCCCGCAACGGCGTGCTGATCCTGAAGTTCTTTCTCCATGTTTCGAAGCGGGAGCAGCGCCGACGCTTCCTCGAACGTCTCGACGATCCGGCCAAACGCTGGAAGTTCCATATGGACGACGTCGCCGAGCGCAAGCTGTGGGACAAGTACATGGCGGCCTACGAGGATGCGATCCGCCATACCAGCCGATCGGAAGCGCCCTGGTACGTAGTGCCGGCCGACAACAAATGGCTGACCCGCCTGGTAGTGTCGGCCGCGCTCGCCGAGGCGATGGAAGGGCTGCACCTCGAATTCCCCATGATCGAAGACCCGGCGCTCGCCGAGATGCTGAAGGTGCGCAAGGCGCTGACGGCGGAGCGGGGATAGCCCTTCTCAATCCCATCGCAACCGGGCAACATCCGCCTCTGAGCGCGATCCATGAGCCGGCTCGGAGCCATCCTGCAGATGATTGGCGGCATCCTCGCCGTCGGCGGCTTCCTGTTCGCGCTGCCCTCGCTGATCGGCGCATGGGTAGTGCCGGATTTCGCCACCAATCCCGGACGCTGGACGCCGGAGACGCTCAGGCCCTCCCTCACGATCATCGTGCTTACCGCACCGGGCATCATCGTGTTCCTGATCGGTTGGGCGCTGGCCAAGATCGCGCGTTGAAATCCGTTACGGCCGCAGCAACTCGGCCGGCGGACACACGAAGGTGCGGCGCCCGCGTTTCAGCCCGAACAGTGGGCGCGCAAGCTCGGCGACCGCGGACATCCCGCTCTGGCAATCGAGTACGACGAGATCGGCCGGATTGCCGGTCGCGATACCGTAGTCGGTCAAGTTCATCAGCTTCGCCGGGCCTGCGGTGACCATGTCGAGGCAGGCGGCGAACTCGGCCGGCCGGCCGATCTGCGCGATGTTGGCGTACAGGTTGGCCATGCGGATGAGCGAGCAGTCGCCGAACGGTGTGAACGGATTGAGCACGTTGTTGGTCGCAAGCGAGCAGGTGACGCCCTGATCGAGCAGACGATGGGCCGCCGTGACGCCGCGCGGGATATTGTGGTCTTGGCCGCGCCCCATCAGGAACAGATCGGTCGCCGGCAGCACGGTTACCGCGACCCCGGTATCGGCGAGCCGCTTGCCCGCCGCCGCGAAGGCCTCGGATGAAAGCGCCGAAAGCTTGGTCACGTGGCCGACCGCGACCCGCCCGCCCCAGCGATGCGCGTCCGTCTGGCGGCACACCTCGTCCAGGTCCATGCGCGCCGGATCGAGGTCGAAATCGAGATGGAAATCGATATCGCGGTCGAAGCGCCGTGCGATTGCGAAGATGCGTGCGATATGGGCGTGCGCTTCGGTGTCGGTATAGGGGCAGCCGCCGATCAGGTCGGCGCCCTGCTGGCAAGCATCAACCAGTAGCTGCTCCGTGCCGGGATCGTTGGTGAGACCCTCCTGGGGGAACACGCAGATCTCGATATCGATCGCCCAGGCGTAGTCTCGGGCAAGCTTTCGGATCGCGTGGAAGCCGGTCAGGCCGATGCGCGGATCGACCTCCACGTGGGTACGCATACGCGTGGTGCCCTGCAGGATCGCCTTCTCCAGGGTACGGCGGGCGCGGGCATAGACGTCGTCTTCGGTGAAGGCGCGCTTGGCGGCGGCGACCTCGGCGATCGCTTCTTTGAGCGTGCCTTGCTCCGAGGCGCAGCGCTCGAGGATGCAGGACTTGTCGAGATGGATGTGGGTCTCGACCAAGCCCCCGACCACGAGCCGGCCGCCGATGTCCTGCTGTGGGCCTTCGGCAGCGATACCGGCCCCGATCTCGGCGATGCGCCCGCCGGCAATCCCGATGTCCAGGCTCTGCAGTTCGGAGCCGATAATGCGCGCGTTGCGCAGGATCAGATCGAGTGGCATCTACACGGTCCCGAGATACGCGGCCTCGAGCGCCGGATCGCTGGTCAGCGCATCGGCCGAGTCGGAGCGTACGATGCGCCCCGATTCGAGCACGTAGCCGCGATCCGCGATGGTCAGCGCCAGCCGCGCCATCTGGTCGACCAGCAAGATGGTCGTGCCTTCGTCGCGCAGGTCGGCGAGGGCCTCGAACAGCTCGTTGATCATCGCGGGAGCCAAGCCCAGCGAGGGCTCGTCGAGTAACAGGATGCGCGGTTTCGCCATCAAGGCGCGGGCGATGGCAAGCATCTGCTGCTCGCCGCCGGACAGGAGCCCGGCGCGGCTCGAAAGCCGCTCGCGCAGGCGCGGGAAGCGCTTGAGCAGGGCGGCAAGCTCCGCGTCACGGTCGATGTGGGCTCGCGTGTTGGCGCCGAGCATCAGATTGTCGAGTGCGGTCAGCTCGGGGAACACTTGGCGCCCTTCGGGCACGAGCGCGACACCTGCCGCGGCGATGCGGTGCGCTTCGAGGCCAACGATGTCGCGGTCATCGAGTACGATCGTGCCCGCGAGCGGACGCAACAGCCCGGTCACCGCACGCATGGTGGTACTCTTGCCGGCGCCGTTGGCGCCGAGCAGCGCGACCATCTCGCCCGGCCGCACCGCGAAGGCCACATCATCAAGCACGGACGCAGCGCCGTAGCCGGCGCGGAGCTTGAGGGCAGCCAGCACCGCATCGTTCGGCCCCTCCCACGGCTTACCGCGCGGGCGCGCATGCGCGGCACTGCCGAGATAGGCCTTCAGCACGAGCGGGTCGCGGCGCACCTCGGCTGGGGCTGCGGAGGCAATGACTTTTCCGGCATCGAGCACGACGACATGGTCCGAGATGCCCATGACCAGCGTCATGTCGTGCTCGACCAGGATCACCGCGATGCCGAGATCGGCGAGACGGCGCAGCAGAGCGCTGAGCGTCGCCTTGTCGGAGCGCATCAGGCCGGCGGCCGGCTCGTCGAGCAGGAGCACCTGCGGACGCGTCGCGAGCGCACGCGCGATCTCGACCAGCCGGCGGTCGACGTGCGGCAGGTCGGCGGCCGGCGTGTCGAGCGTACCGCGATAGCCGACGAAGGCGAGCAGCCCCACGGCCGCGCGGCGGGCATCGGGTGAGGCGATCGCCGTCACCGGGCTGCCGAGCCGCCCGCGGCGCAGCGCGATCAGGACATTGTCGAGCACGCTCATGGTGCCGAACAGCTGCGTGGTCTGGTAGGTGCGCGCGATGCCGGCGCGTGCCACGCGCCAGGCGGGCGCGCCGGCGAGATCAGCGTCACCGATGTGGATTTCCCCGGTCTCCGGCGGGTAGAAGCCGCCGATCATGTTGAGGACGGTGGTCTTGCCGGCACCGTTCGGGCCGATGACGCTGGTGATCCGGCCGGGCTCCGCGGCGAAGCTCACATCCGCCGCGGCCGCGATGCCGCCGAACGAAATGCCGATGCCTTTCACGTTGAGCGCGGCCGTAGGGCTGCTTGCGAGCAGCGCCTTGAGGTCGACCCCGGCGGGTTCGGCCTTGGCCGCTTTGGGTCGGGGCATATAGCGCGCGAGCGTCCCGATGACGCCGGCCGGCGCAAGCCACAGCACTACCAGGAGCAGCGCGCCGAAGAACAACAGCCGGTACTCGGCAAGTCCGGCGAGCAGTTCGGGCAGCACCACGGTGACGACCGCGCCGACCACCGGGCCGACGACCCAGCCGGCACCACCGACGATCACGGCGAGCAGGAACAGGATCGATTGCGAGAACGGGAAGGAGTCGGGCGCCACGAACGCCATCAGCGGCGCGAACAACGCGCCGGCGAGGCCCGTGAACAGCGCCGAGAGGGCAAAGGCGACGGTCTTGATGGTGACCGGGTTGAGCCCGATCGAGCGCGCCGCAGTCTCGCTGTCGCGCACCGCCAGCATGGCCTTGCCCCAGGCGCTTCCCGCGAGCCTATGGAAGAGATAGAGGGCGAGACCGGCGAGCAAAGTCGCGAAGATCGCCATCTCGCGCTCGGCAAAGGCGAGCGGACCGAGCGAAGGCGGCATGATGCCCATCAGGCCGTTCTGCCCCCCGGTGAGCTCGCGCCATTCGATCGTGCCATGCTGGACGATGAAGGCGAACGCGATGGTGATCATCGCGAGGTAAGGCCCGGTCACGCGCAGGGCGGGAACCGCGAGCACGGCACCGATCGCGCCGGCAAGGACGCCGGAGAGCGGAAAGGCGAGCCAGAAGCTCATGCCCTTGAGGGTCAGGATCGAAGTCGCGTAGGCACCGATGGCGTAGAACCCGATATGGCCGAGCGAAACCTGTCCGGTGAGGCCGAGCAGGATGTTGAGGCCGACGCCGACCACGGTGGTGAGCGCCACCAGGGCGAGGATGAAGTGCGCGTAGCTGCCGGCGAGGAACGCAACGGCAATGCCGGCGGCCGCAATACCGAGGATGGTGAGCGGCATGGCGAAGCGCGGCATCGTCACACCTTGTTGACGGCCGCGCGGCCGAGCAGGCCGTTCGGCATCAGCGTCAGCGCCACGATCACGACCGAGAACACCACGATCTGCGTATAGGTCGAGCCGAAGAACGCGGTGACCAGCGCCTCCATCAAGCCGTAGGCGAGGCCGGCGAGCATCACGCCCCAGGCCGACGTGATGCCGCCGAGGATCGCGACCGCGAACGCCTTGATGCCGAACAAGGTCCCCATGTCGGAATGCACGCTGTAGAGCGGCGCGATCAATAGGCCCGCAAGCCCGGCGAGCACGGTCGAGAGCGCGAACGAGGCGGCGATGGCAAGGCGGACGTTGATGCCCATGAGTTGCGCCGCGTCCTTGTTCTGCACCACCGCAAGCAAGGCCTTGCCGGCGCGCGTGCGGTTGAACACAAGATGCAGCGCGACCGCGATGCCGAGCCCCGCGAGCGGGATCACGAGCTGCAGCGGGTAGACGCCGGCGCCGAACAGGTCGATCGGCTTCGTCGCCAGCACGGAAGGAAAGCCGCGCGGCTCCTTGCCGAAGGTGAACAGCACCGCGTTGTCGAGCACGATGCCGCCGGCAACCGTCGCCATCAGCCAAGCATTCGATCCGCGCTCGGCGAAGGGACGCACCAGGGTGCGCTCGACCAGCAGGCCGAACAGCGCGCACAGGATCAGCGCCGCGACGATCGCGAGCGGCATGGGCCAGCCGAGCCGTATGCCGAAGACATATCCCAGCACGGCTCCGAGCATCATCGAGGAGCCTTGCGAGAAGTTGACGGTGTTGGAGACGACGTAGGTGACGTGGAAGCCGAGCGCGATCAGGCCGTACATGCTGCCAAGGCCGAGGCCGGAAATGATCGCAGAGACCACCAGCATGGCGCTTCCAATGTGCGGACGGGCGCGGCGCCGGCCGCACCCGTCTTTGTCGCAGATGGACTAATTCGTCAGCGGCAGGATCTCGTCGCCCTTGAAGTAGGTGAAGATGTAGTCCGCGGCGGAGAGGGCATCGTGGTTCGCGGGCGTGAACGGCTTGGCGTAGGTCTTGATCAGCCCGTCATACTTGTCGATCTCATACAACGCCGCGCGGATCTTCGGACCCTCGGTCGATCCGGCCTTGGCGATGGCGAGCGCGATCAGATGCAGGGCGTCGTAGGCGTTGGCGATGCCGACCGCCGGCGTCACGTCGGCGTACGACTTGATCTCGGGATATTTCTTCTTGAGCGCGTCGAACAGCGCCGTCGCCTTCGGGCTGTTGTTGCCGGAGAAGCTGAAGGTCTGGATGAAATGGACCTTGGCGGCGCTCGCTCCCGCGAGCTCGGTGAAACGTCCGCCGGCCGGTCCCCAATGCGACACGATCGGCACGTCCCAGCTCATGCGGTCGAGCGATTTGACCACCTGCGAGGAGGGCGCGACGTTGGCCACCAGGAACAGCACGTCGGCGCCGGCCTGCTTTAGGCGCGTGAGCTGCGGCACCACGTCGATGTCGCCGGTTTCGAACTTCTCGATCCCCGCATAGGGGAGCTTCTTGGCTTCGAGCGCGGCTTTGAGGCCCTTCTCGTTCGATTCGCCCCACGGGTTGTTGATCAGGATCATGCCGGGCTTCTTGGCGCCGTATTTCTTCACTGCGTAGTCGACGAGCGCGACATCGACCAGCTCGTCGACCGCCGAGACGCGGAACACGTAATTCTCGGCCGCGCCGTTGCGCGTGATCGGGGTGCCGGCTGCCCACACGCCCATGAACGGCACTTTGTTCTGGTTGGCGAACGGGACGATGGCGAGCGAGACCGGCGTGTCGAGCCCGCCGAACATGGCCGCGACCCTCTCGCGCTGAACCAGCTCGCGTGCCGCGACCGCGCCCTTGGCCGGGTTGCTCTCGTCGTCACGGACGATGAGTTCGATCTTCCTGCCGAGCACGCCACCCTTGGCGTTGATCTCGTCGATCGCAACCGAAAGGCCACGCACGATTGCCTCGCCGGACTTGGCGGACTGGCCGGACATGGCGGCGACGAGCCCGAGCTTGATGCTGTCCTGGGCGGCGGCGGGTAGGGCGAATGCGGCCGCGGCGCCGGCGAGCAGGAGGCGGCGGGTGAGGGACATGCGTACCATGGGTTTTTCCTCTGAAGAGACGATAGTGATCCGGCTGTAACGCAAGACGCATGCCAGCGAGTGTGCGCCGGGAACGGCCGCAAATCGAAGGCATGCGGGAAGTCTGCCCTCCCGCTGGGCAATTGCCCAGGAGACGGCATGAATTGTATGCAGGATTGTATACGATGTCCCTTGGACTCACACCTTATCCTCAGCCGCAATCCGCTGCCCGAGAGAACCTTAAGGAGCCGCCATGTCCGCTCAGATCGCCATGATTGCCGATGAGACCGCGCAGGCCGCGACCATCGTCGAGCGCTTCCTTGCCGCCTCCATGGTGCCCGATCCCGAGACCGCGGCGCGCTACATCTCCAAGGATATCAAGATCACCTTCACCGGAGGACGCAAGTATTCCCACCCGCGTGAGAGCGCGGCCTTCAACGCCAAGCGCTATAAATGGGTGAAGAAGAAGATGGAGCGTTCCGACGTGGTGCCGGGCGTGAGCGAGACCATCGTGTACAATCTCGGCACGCTCTACGGCGAGTGGCCGGACGGCACGCCGTTCGAGGGCAACCGTTACGTCGACCGCTTCGTCGTGCGCGGGGATAAGATCGTGCAGATGGACGTGTGGAACGACAGCGCCGAGCGGCTGCTGACGCGTAACGGGATCGAGGCGTAGGGCGGATTAGCCTTAAGCGCGTTTACGCGCGTCTTCGACGCGCTATGGCGTATTGCGCCGTCTCTTGGCGGATTACGGCTTCGCCTAATCCGCCCTACTCCGCTCCCGCTCATGCCGGTTCTTCCTCCAGGCGTGGTCGATTTGACCTTATCGCCGGCGAACACGAAGAACTCGGTGTTGCGGAACTCGTCGCCCTTCTTGGTCAGGCACTGGTAGGATCTTCGACCTGTAGGCCGCGAAGCAGCGGCGGATGACTTGCTGGCGGGCATGGCGTTTTCCTCCGATGGCGCGTTCAAGCTGGATGCTTCGGGAAAAGGTCGAAATACGGCTTTGCTTCCGCGATCGCGCGGGCAAAGGATGGGCGTTGCATCAGACGGTCGAAATAGGCGGCCGCGTTCCTGTGGGTGTTCGCGAACGGCATCACCTGGTTGGCGTAGAACAGCGCCGGTGCGGCGGCGCAGTCGGCCATGGTGAACGTCTCGCCGACAGCCCAGGCGTTGGTGGCCATCTCCTGCTCGATCATGCCGAGCGCGGTGCGCAGCACGGCTCTTGCGTCTTCCACGCCGTGCGGATCGTTCTTTCCGGCCGGACGCAGCCGGTCGGTAACGATCTTCTGCATCGGCACGTTCACGTAGAGGTCATAGAAGCGGTCGCGCAGCCGCACCTGCCCCGCCGGGTCGGCGTCCGCGGGAATGAACCGGATTTTCCCCGGGTAGTGCTGATCCAGATACTCGATGATGATGCTCGACTCCGGGATCGTCCGATCCTTCGCCAGGTCGCGCACGACGGGGAACCGGCCGATCGGCCAGATTTCGCGCAAGGCCGCAGCGTCGGCTTGGTTGCCGAAATCGACGATCTGCGGCTCGAACGGCGTGTCGTTCTCGTAGAGAGCGACCAGAACCTTCTGGCAGAACGAGGACAGCGGGTGGAAATAGAGCTTGAGTGACATCGGGCACCGCGTTGATACTGATTGCAGTTAGCAACTAGTTGCATCATATGATCACTGATGCGACAGTGCAAGCAGTTTTTTCAGGGCTGAAACATGGACGCGGAACACCGGTCGGGCTGCCCGATCAACCTCACGCTCGAGGTGGTCGGCGATAAGTGGAGCCTCCTGGTCATCCGCGACATGATCTTCGGCAACCGGCGGCATTTCCGCGAGCTGCTGACGAAATCGGAGGAAGGTATTGCGTCCAATATCCTCGCCGACCGGCTAAAGCGGCTGGTGCAGCAGGGGATCGTCAGCAAGGCCGACGACCCCACGCACAAGCAGAAGGCGATCTACAGCCTGACCCAGCAGGGCATCGAGTTGCTGCCGGTGCTGGCGCAGATGTCGGTGTGGGGGCGCCGGCACCTGCCCGTCACCGAGGAGCTTTCGATCCGTGCGCAGCTGCTGGAGGAGGGCGGTCCGCAGCTGTGGGCCGAGTTCATGGAGGAATTGCGCGAGACGCATTTGGGGGTGAAACGGCGGCGCGGAGCGGAGCGCGGCGGGCCGTCAGTGGCCGCTAGGCTGCGGGTCGCCTATGAGGCGATCGCCGCCAAGCGCAGAGGAAATAACCGCCTGCCGCGGCGGTAACGGCGCGAACGCGGCGCACGATCGACCGGATCTGCGCCGCGTCCGAGCGTTGTGCTGCCGGTATCAGTGCGTCAGGACGATCAGGTGGAACGAACGATCGCTGAGCTTACCGCCGGAATCGAAGGTTTGAACCCAGACGCCCTTGTTGTCGTCGAAGGGAGTATACGCGCCCCAATTTGGGCAGCAGCGCAACGCCACGGTGATCTCGCCGGGCGGCTCGGTGGCGATGCCGGGCCGGCCGATGGTGGCGACGAAGACGCCGTTTTTGACCTCACCGGTGAAGAACACCTCGTAGGTCCCGGTGCCCAGACGCGTTGTGCGCACCACGTTCCGGCCGCGCACCAGATTGGCGTCGCGATCGATGACCGCCCAGAACTCCCGGACGCAACAGTTCTCGATTCCCCAGCGCGGGTCCGGCGTGTCCGGCACCATCGGGTCGAGCTTCGGCGCTGGCCCCGGCCCTCTCGCCGCGGTTGCGGCCTTGTGAGCGGCTTCGCTCGGAGCATTCAAGCTGTTCGAGAATTTGCGTTCTGTTTCGGTTGCCATGGCCGCTATCCTTTCAGGATCAAAGTTGGTCGGCCGCCGGACGGGTGCCCGGCGGTTTTCAGCCACCTCCATTTCGACGTCTTGTCCCAGCTGCGCGATGTCGAATTGCTGCGGCGTTCATGCGAACGTCACAGGCCGTTATTCTCGCTCAGCTAGCAAGTTTCTATTATTTCTACCTTTAACACGCTCAATCATTGATAGCAATAGCGAAATAAAATCTTCCCAAGGGCGCAGCCGCGCGCGTCCATCCCTCCGGGAGGCCACTGGGACCGGTCCGCCGGAGGCTCGCGTCGCGGCGCCCCCCTGCATTCATCATCTTGGCAAGCCGCGGAACCCTTTTGAGGCTTGGGCAAAAAACGGGGCATCGATCGCCGCACCTTTGATGACGACGAGCGAGGCATTCTGCTGTATCCGCGCGGCTCGCGCGTGTGGAATCAACGCGCCTGGCACCTGGTGACGGCATCCGAGCCCGCGCTGCGCGACGGGCGGAAAGCGGTCGAATTCGCGCTGCATGCGATCGGCATTTCGCCGACGCCCAACCTGCTGGACACGCTCGCCTGCGCCTACGCGGCTGTGGGGAGTTTTACTGCGGCGATTCAAACTGAGCAGGCCGCCCAGGTGCTGTTCGCTTCGGCGAATTCCGCGCGGAAATAGACATTCCGAATTTCGCGAAGCAGATCGAGCTGTTCAAGAGCAAGCAGACCTGCGCCGGCCCTGCGCCTCAGGCGCCCCCAAAACACCTATTTTCTCATACGACGGCTGTCATCCCGCAATAGCCTCGCAGCCATCACGTGACGCATTCCGACGCGCGTCGGCAGCGCGCGCTACGCTTCGACGATCACCTTGAAGCCGCCGAAGATCATGCGCTTGCCGTCGAACGGCATCGTGTCGGGGTTCATCATCTTGGCCAGCCGCGGATCCTTCATCACCTTGGCCATGCAGCGGTCGCGCGCGGCGCGCGACTTGTAGACGATGTAGGAGAACACCACCGTCTCGCCCTGCTTCAGCTTCACGCTGCGCGGGAACGACGTCCGCTTGCCGACCTTCACGTCGTCGGCGATGCATTCGCGCACTTCGAGCGCGCCGTGGTCGCGCCACACCTTGCCGGCCTTCCGGGCCATGGCGCGATAGGCCTTCACGTTCTTCTTCGGCAGCGGAACCACGAATCCATCGACGTAAGCCATAGGTCTCTCCTTACATTCCGGCTCGGGGAAAAAGTTCACGCGGTTTTCGCGTGGCAGGGTTGCGGCGGCACGGAATCGTACTCATCGTGCCGCCTTACCCAGTCCATGATTTCGGTCTCGTTGCGGCCTTTCGGCGTCATGTCGAGATAGATGAACGCGCCGATCACCTCTTCGTTGCCGCGCGCGTAGCTCGAATAGGTATGAAACACCTGGCCGCGCTCGTCCTTGGCAAAGACGCTCAGGCCGGGAAGCTCGTCGAAGGCCTCGCTGCCCTCGACCATGGCGTAATTGTAATAGACCTTGCCCTTCAGCGCATCCTTGCTGAACGACACGTGGTAGTCGTAATTGAAGTCGCTGCCGTAAGACGACACCCATTCTGCGGTCCAGCCCATGCGCTTCTTGTAGGCAAGCAGCTTGTCGAGCGGCGCGCGCGAGACGCGCACATAGCTCACATCGTGATTTTCCAGATGCACGATCGCGCCCTCGGCGTGATCGGCCTCGAGCGAGCAGCTCGGGCAGCCGGAATCGAGGTCATGCCGCCACATGAAGTGGTGAATGATCAACTGGCTGTTGCGGCCGAACAGGTCCGCCAGCGTCTTCTTGCCCGCGGTCGTGTCGAACACATAGTTCTTCTCGACCCTGACCCAGGGCAGCGCACGCCGCTCGGCGCTCACCAGGTCGCGCATGCGGGTGAGCGCCTTCTCGTTCTTCAGATGCGCTTTGCGCGCCTCGACCCATTCCTCGCGGGAGACGATCCGGTGGGGCTTCATGTTCGATCCTCCTCACGTTACTGCGGCTTGAGATCGACCGCGGCTTTGAAGCTGCCGTCCATGTGAAACGGCACCGACGTGTGCTCGTGGGTGATCTTCCAGGCGCCGTCGCGCCGGCCGAGGCACACCGTGACGCGCACCCAGGTGTCCACCTTTCCGCCGTCCTTCTTGGTGCCGGTCATATGGCCGAGACCGCGTGCCAACGCGATGTCGCCGCCGATCTCGACGTGGGTGTCATGCATGGCCCAGCTGATCGACCCTTCCCAGGTGTCGAACCAGGCCTGGATGCCGTCCTTGTCGGGGCCGACATGCTGAAGCGGCGGCGCCAGATCGTAGGACACGACATCGTCGGCGAAATGCTCGACCGCGAGGTCGGCGTCCTTGCTGAACAGCGCATTGGTACGGTCGCCGAAGATCGCGCGGATCGCCGCCTGGTCGTCCGCATCCTTGCGCCCGCTCTCGTGCGCCAGATGGCTCGCGAGCTTGTCGACGCTCTGCGACCACCCCGCCTCCATGCCCGCGAGCATCTGCGCCGCGAAGTCGACGAAACCCGTGGCCCGCGCATGCAGGACGAGCTTCGTCTTCCCGCCGTGGTCCTCGAACGTCACGGTATTGCGCGACTCCAGGATGCGGCCGGTCGGCCCGTCGACGAACGACATGAACACGATCCGCTCGTGCGGCTTGACCTCGTGGAACTCGCCGCCCATCGGATGCGCCTTGCCGTCGGGCGCGCGCATGTGGATGAGGATCCTGCCGCCGGGGCGCGCATCGATCTCGCATACCGGATTGGTGAAGCCATGCGGCCCCCACCATTGGGCGGCGTGCGCGGCGTCGGTCCACATCCTGAAGACCAGGGCGCGCGGCGCATCGAACATGCGCGCAAGGGTGACCTCGCGCTCTGCGGACGGCTTTGCAGCGGCTCGGGCTGCTGCTGTCATGGAATGTCTCCCTCTTGCTTGCATCATGCGCGCGCCGCGCAGTGACGGCGTACGCGTTCACTTCTCGGCAATGGCTTTCATGTTGGCGAGGCCGGTCTCGAAGTCGATGCCGACCATTTTGTCCATGTCCATGAACACGTGCATGATCTTGGCCATGTAGGGGACCGGCCCGCGCATCGCCCATGTCACGGTAGTCATGTCGCCCTGCGGCTCGAGTGTGAAGTCGACGATGTTGTGGGCCTCGAACGGCCGCGTGAAATCGAGTTTGATGGCGACACGCGACGGCGGTGCGGTATCGAGGATTTCCATGCGCCCGGCGCCGACGTTCTTGTCGCCATCCCAGGCATAGATCGCGCCCTTGCCCGTCGCCGCGCCGCTGAAGCTGCGCTTCATCGCGGGATCGCGGTTCTCGTAGGGCGACCATTGCGGCCAGCTCTTGTAGTCGTTGATCAGCGGGAAGATCTTCTCCGGCGGCGCCTTGATGCCTACCGAGCGTCTGACGGTGAACGTATCGGGCTTGGTCGCCGCATAGGCGAGCACGGCGAGGACCGCGACCACGACAACGATCGCGACGATGGCAAGAATCTTGAGCATGGCGTCAGGTCTCGGTCCCAATCTCGTTCGGGCGTTCGGTGCGTCGCTTCAGGCCGGGACGATGATCATCCAGCCGACGCCGAAGCGGTCGGCGACCATGCCGAAGCTCTTGGCGAAGAACGTCTTGCCGAGCGGCATCTGCACCTGTCCGCCGTCGGCGAGCGCATTGAACTTGCGTTCGGCGTCGGCCTCGTCCTTGGCCTCGACCGAGAGCGCGAAGCCGTCGAACTTGGGCTGCCCGGTGCAGCGGCCGTCGGACGCCATCACCGCTGTGCCGCCGATCTTGACGCACGCATGCATGACCTTGTTCTCGGTGCCGGGCGCGCACATCTGCTTGTCGGGGCATTCCTTGAAGCGCATCAGCGCTTCGAGCTCGGCGCCGAGGGTCTTCTTGTAGAATTCGATCGCCTCCTCGGCGCGGCCGTCGAAGAACAGATACGGGGTCACGGGCATGGCGGTCCTCCTGCTGTTGCGGGTTAGCGAACGGTTGCCGTGTCGCGTGCCGTAAAGGCCGCGGGCCTGCCGGCCTTGACCAGATCTTGGGTGGGCGCGGTATCGATACCCGTCATCTTGGCGGTCATGCCGACCGTCACGACCGCAATGGCGCCGACCAGGGCGAGGCATGCGATCTTGAGATGGGTGCTGCGATCGGCACCGACAAGGGAATGGGTCATCTCGCGGGTTCCTTCAATGCGGCTTTCCCCAAGGACGAACGACCGCAGGGCGCTCCGACACCCGGATCGACGAATTTTTCGCGCTACTGCGCCACCTTGGCGGGCGGAACCGATGCGTCGCCGTTCGTCAGGCGGTCGAGATGCAGGCGGATATGCGCGGCCTCGGCCGCCGTGTTGGCGAGAGCGATGGCCTTGTCGAAGGCGGTGCGCGCTTCCCCATGGCGTCCGAGCTGGAGCAGTAGCGCACCCTTCACGCCGAAGAAGTAGAAGTAGCCGGAGAGTCTGGGCGCGAGCGGCTCGATCATGTCCAGTGCTGGCGCCGCCCCGCGCACCTTGGAAACGGCGACGGCGCGGTTGAGCGTGACCACGGGAGAGGGCTGCAGCTCCTCGAGCGCGGCATAGAGCAGATCGATCTGCGCCCAGTCGGTGTCTTTCGCGTGGCCCGCGCGGGCATGCAGCGCGGCGATCTCCGCCTGCACCTGATAGGGACCGCGCCTTCGGTGGCGCACCGCCTTGTCGATGAGCGCAAGCCCTTCGGCAATCATTGCGCGGTCCCACAGGCTGCGATCCTGGTCCTCCAGCAGCACGATGCTGCGGTCGGTATCGAAACGGGCGGCCGCGCGCGCATGCTGCAGCAACAGCAATGCGGCAAGACCCATGATCTCGGGCTCGGCCGGGAACAGCCGCAGCAGCAGCCGGGCGAGCCGGATCGCCTCTTCGCACAGCGGAGCGCGTGCGTCAGCCTCGCCGCCGTTCGCCGAATAGCCCTCGTTGAACACGAGGTAGATCATGGCGGCGACCACGGCGAGCCGCTCGGCGCGTTCCACCGCGCCCGGCGTCTCGAATGGTACATGCGCCGCGGCGACCCGCGCCTTGGCGCGCGTGATGCGCTGCTCCATCGCACTTTCGCTCACAAGAAATGCGCGCGCGATCTGCCGCACCGTGAGACCGGAGATGATGCGCAGCGCGAGCGCGATCTGCTGCGTCGCCGGCAAATCCGGATGGCAGCAGACGAACAGGAGCCGCAGGATGTCGTCGCGATAGTGCTGCCCGTCGAGCCGTTCTGCGAGGTCGCTCTCGGCGTCGCCGAGGTCGGAGATCGCCTCCTCGGCGGGAAGCTCCTGCTGCTTGCCCGCCCGGCGCACAAAATCGATCGCGACGTTGCGGCCGACCATGATCAGCCAAGCCGCCGCGTCGCGCGGCGGTCCGTTCTGCGGCCAGGTCTTCAGCGCGCGCAGGCAGGCTTCCTGGAACGCTTCCTCCGCCGTGTCGAGATTGCGGAAATAGCGCAACAGCGCGCCGAGCGCCTGCGGTCGCGCGGAGGTGAGGGCGGCGTCGATCCAGGCGATGTCGGTCACGCCCCGGCGCTCCCCGGCTTGAACACGCCGATCGGCCGGATCTCATAGGCGCCGCCCGGATTGGCCGCGCCGAGGTCGCGCGCGATGTCGAGCGCGCCGTCGAGGTCGGCGCAATCCACCACATAGAAGCCGAGCAGCTGCTCCTTGGTCTCGGCGAACGGCCCGTCGATCACCAGCGCGGGCTCGCGGTCCTTGCGCAGCGTGGTCGCGGCAGTCGTCGGCAGCAGGCGGGCGACGGGCCCAAGCCGGCCTTCTTTGGTCAGCCGGTCCTGCACGACCAGGAGCTTGGCCATGACGGCGGCGTCCTGCTCCTTGCTCCAGGCGCAGACCGTGTCCTCCTCGTGGTAGCAAAGAATGGCATACAGCATCGCAATCGCTCCCATTTTTCCGAGGACGAACGGCCGGGCCTGCGGCCGACAGGCGATAGATAGATATTTTTGTCGAATTCCGGCAGCACGGTTCCCGCCGTGACACGGCGGGCCATCGTATGCCTCCACCGCCGCCGCCCTCTCCCGGCTCGCGCTCACGCGCTCGCCACCCTCTTCCGCTGCGCGGGAGAGGGGAAGCCGCGCAGCCGGCTCAGGTGCGCATCGTCGCGAGATGCTCGGCGAGGATGTCGAAGCACTCGCTCCAGCCGCCGCGGTGGCCGTCGCGCGATTCGACCGAGTCGAAGCCAGTCTGTTCGAGCGTCACCTGCGTCTTCCCGCCGAGGTCGGCGAACCGCACCGTCACCAGCGTCTCGTGACCGGGTCTGCCGCCTTCGTCCCAGGCATGGGTCATGACCAGCAGCTTGTTCTCGACGATCTCGCGATAGATCCCGCCGAGCCAGAGTTCCTGGCCTTCGGGCGCGCGCATGCAGCAGCGCCATTTGCCGCCGGGGCGCAGGTCGCCCTGCGAATATGTGATGGTATAGCCGCGCGGCGCCGACCATTTTTCCAGGTGCTCCTGCTGTGTCCATGCCTGCCAGACGAGGCTCACGGGTGCGTCGAACACGCGTTCGATCACCAGTGGCCCGATTCCGAAGTTCGCCGGCGCGTGCGGCACATTCTTCAGGTTAGGTTTTGCGGCCACGTTTCTTCTCCTTGGTTCGCAGTTCCTTGAGATAGTCGTCCAGCCGGTCGAAACGCTCCTCCCACATGCGGCGGTAGCGCTCAAGCCATTCATCAACGTCCTTCAGCGCGGCGGGTTCGATGCGGCAGGGCCGCCACTGCGCTTCGCGGCCGCGGGCAACGAGGCCGGCGCGCTCCAGAACGGCCGCGCGCGGCGTCCGCCACCCCTCATCTGCGCCCTTGCCCTGGTACCCGGATTTCCGCTAGAGATGCGACTCAGCCCCAAGGTTAACGGTCCGTTAACCGCTTGTGAGCGACCGTTGGGGCCTGACGAGGGTTGGTATGTCGATCCGCCGCAACGCCCGCGCGATCGCCCGGAGGACCGAGGTCCTGCCGGCCACCCTCATCCTTGGCGCGCTCCTCCTTAATCGCCCCTGAGGGCCGCAAGGGCGCTTGGCGCCTGGGCACTCAGGGGAACCGATCGAGCTGGACCCCAGGAGCGCCCTGAGCGGCGCCGTGCGAGAAGGATCAATCCCATGACTGCCCAGACCCCGTCCGAGAAGGACCGCGTCCTCATCTTCGACACCACTTTGCGCGACGGGGAGCAGTGCCCCGGCGCGACCATGACGCACGAGGAGAAGCTCGAAGTCGCCGAGCTGCTCGACCAGATGGGCGTCGACATCATCGAGGCGGGCTTCCCGATCGCCTCGGACGGCGACTTCCATGCGGTGCACGAGATCGCCAAGCGCACCCGGCATGCGGTCGTGTGCGGGCTCTCGCGCGCGGCGTTCAAGGACATCGACCGCTGCGCCGAGGCGATCAAGCCGGCGGAGCGCAAGCGCATCCACACCTTCATCTCCACCTCGCCGGTGCACATGAAGTGGAAGCTGCAGATGACGCCGGAGCAGGTTCTCGACCTCGTCATCGCGCAGGTGACGCGCGCGCGCAATCACACCGACGACGTCGAATGGTCGGCCGAGGACGGCACGCGCACCGAGCACGACTACCTCTGCCGCTGCGTCGAGGCCGCGATCAAGGCCGGCGCCACCACCATCAACATCCCCGACACGGTCGGCTACACGGTGCCGGACGAGTACTACGACTTGTTCCGCATGGTGCAGGAGCGGGTGCCGAATTCCGACAAGGCGCGCTTCTCCGTGCACTGCCACAACGATCTCGGCATGGCGGTCGCGAACTCCCTCGCCGGCGTACGCGCCGGCGCGCGCCAGGTCGAATGCACCATCAACGGCATCGGCGAGCGCGCCGGCAACGCGGCGCTGGAAGAGATCGTGATGGCGATGAAGGTGCGCGCCGACGTGCTGCCCTATTCGAGCGCGATCGACTCGACCATGTTGATGCGCGTCTCGAAATTGGTCGCCGCCGTGACCTCGTTCCCGGTGCAATACAACAAGGCGATCGTCGGGCGCAACGCGTTCGCGCACGAGTCCGGCATCCACCAGGATGGCATGCTCAAGCACACCCAGACCTACGAGATCATGGTGCCGGAGAGCGTCGGCGTGAAGCAGACCTCGCTGGTCATGGGCAAGCATTCCGGCCGCCACGCCTTCGTGCACAAGCTCGAGGAGATGGGCTATCACCTGGCCGCGAACCAGCTCGAAGACGCCTTCGTGCGCTTCAAGGCGCTGGCCGACCGCAAGAAGCACGTCTACGACGAGGACCTCGAGGCGCTGGTCGACGAGGAGATCGCGCACGCGCAGGATCGCATCAAGCTGGTCTCGCTCACCGTCATCGCCGGAACGCGCGGGCCGCAGCGCGCCACCATGAAGCTCGACGTCAACGGACAGGCGATGATCGAGGAGTGCGACGGCAACGGCCCGGTCGACGCCACCTTCAACTGCATCAAGGCGATGGTGCCGCACGAGGCGGTGCTCGAGCTCTACCAGGTGCATGCGGTGACGGAAGGGACCGACGCGCAGGCCGAGGTCTCGGTGCGCCTGTCCGAGAACGGCCGCGCGGTGACCGCCAAGGGCGCCGATCCCGATACGCTGGTCGCCTCGGCCAAGGCCTATCTCGGCGCGCTCAACAAGCTGATGATCAAGCGCCAGAAGGGCGTGCCGGAGGCGCTGGTCGTCGCCGAACGGCGCATCCACTCGACCGAGGTCGGATAAATTACTCACTGCCCACGCGGAAGGCCTCTTCCGCGCGGCTGGCGCGGGCGGCGCGGGCGGCGCGATTCAGCATGAATTCGGGAAAATCGCCCGCCTGACGTTTTCGTTATTGGAACCGATCGGTTCGTCAGACATTAGTTTGCCGCATCAATGTCGGCATTCGTCCCGCTTTCTTCACATTGCGGTCGGCATGCACCCGTATCCGGCCGCATATAACGCACTCAAGAAACTGGAGAACTGCATGCGGAAGGCAGTCCTCGCGGGCGTTTTCGCGTTCGCGATCGTGGGGTCCTCGTTCGTATCGGATCGGGGCATCGGAATTGCGCCCGCCCAGGCGCAGGACGTCGTGGTGACCGAAGGGCATATCGCGCGCCTGCGCTCGGCCTTACGGCTGAACTCGACGCAGGAGCCACACTGGCGCGTGGTCGAATCGACCTTGCGCTCGATCATCCGCGGCAGCCAGCGCCGCGAGGGCGCAGGCGAGGGCCTGGTGCAGCGCGTGCGTGCGCGCGCGTCAGGCTACGTCGTGCAGGTGGCGGCGCTGCAGCAGCTTGCGTCGGTGGCGCAGCCCCTGATCGCCAGTCTCGACGAAGGCCAGAGGCGTTCCGGCATGGCGGCGATGCGCGCCATGGGCGTGTCCGCGCTGTTCTGATCGCCTTCTATTTGCCGGCTGCAAGGAGAGCGGCGTCCCCCGCGGGCGCTGCTTTGTCACGTCTTGGTTCAAGACTTGAACGAATTTTCATCGACCGCTTCGCTCGACGGCGACCGTCTTACCGAAGTTTAACTTGTTCCCGCAGAGACGCGGATTTCTACTCTGCCTCACGAATTCTGCAGGAGACCCCCCATGTTCAAGACCATGCTCGCGGGTGCCGTCGCGGTCGCGATCGCCGGCTCATCGCTCGCCTATGCGCAGTATCGCGGCGGTCCGGACGAGCCGCGGCAGTGGCGCCATTTCGGCGAGCGCGGCGCCGAGCGCTGGCGTCCGAGCGCGGAGGACATCGGCGCCTTCGCCGACGCGCGCATTGCCGGATTGAAGGCCGGCTTGCGGCTCACCTCGGCGCAGGAGCAGCACTGGCCGGCGTTCGAGCAGGCGTTGCGCGAGCGCGCCAAGTTGCGGACGGAACGGCTGGCCGTGTTCGGCGACGCGGCACGCACCAGCGACGTGCCGGACAACCCGGTTGCGCGCATGCAGCGCCGCGCCGATATGATGGTGCGCCATGCGGGCGTGATGAAGCAGGTGGCCGACGCGGCGGCGCCGCTCTACCAAAGCCTCGACGAGGCGCAGAAGCGGCGCTTCGTCATGCTGGCGCGCCCGATGGGTCCGCGCCACCATTTCGGCCCGCGCTGGCGCGGCCGCGGCCACGACGAGGAGCGCGACGGACGCGAGGGCCCGCGTCCCGGCCGCCACATGGGCCCGGGATTGGGGCCGGGCTTCAGGCTCTGATTGTGCCTGAAATGAACGGTGCGCGACGCGCCCCGTTCCCTGGACAGGGTGTACGCCCTTTGCTACAGACGCGCGCTCTGCGCGGCTTTCGCGCGAAGCTTCCGGGCGCATAGCTCAGTTGGTAGAGCAGCTGACTCTTAATCAGCGGGTCCCAGGTTCGAGTCCTGGTGCGCCCACCACGTTCTCCGGATCGGCATCGGGCCTTCCCATCGCGCGAAAAGCGCGCCGGTTCCTTTCTGAATGCGCATTCACGCAACAAATGAAGGTATTCCCGGAACAATTCGCAATTCGCGTTCGTTGATGTGTATCCAATCACCCCAAGCAATCACTGGGAGACACACCATGCGCATTGGACTCTATGCCCTGATCGCCGCCTCTGCCTTGGTGGCGGCTCCTGCCGCGGCCGATACTGTCGGCAAGCGGCTTGCACCGACCGATATTTCGTCGCAAGTCGCAGTCGAAGTGCCCGGCGTCGGCGTGCGAATCGGCGAGCCGCGCCGTGAGCGTCACTGGGACGAGCGTCGCCGTTGGCGCGACCGCGAAGTCCGCGGCGAGCGTCGCGGCTGCAAGACCGTGACCATCCGCGAGGAAACGCCGCGCGGCATGGTCACGCGCACGCGCACGCGCTGCTAACCAAACACCGTAGTGAGGGGTCGCCGTTGCAAAACGGCGGCCCTTTGCTATTGGCGCGACCTATCCTTTGAATTTCTTGGCCAGCGCGTCGGCGTTGCGCGACAAGAGATTGAGGTCCGAGCCCACCGCCACGAACAGATAGCCCCAGGCGATGTAGCGCCGCGCTTCCTCTTCGCTCGAGGTGAGGATGCCGGCCGGCTTGCCGATCGCGGCAAGCCGCTGCACCGCCTCCTGCATCGCTTTCTGCACCTCGGGATGCTGCGGGTTGCCGATGTGGCCGAGCGAGGCCGACAGGTCCGACGGGCCGATGAACACGCCGTCCACGCCGTCGACCTGGGCGATCGCCTCGATACTGTCGAGCGCCGTGCGCGTCTCGGCCTGCACCAGCACGCAGATCTCGGACGCGGCATTCTTCAGATAGTCCTTCACGCGTCCGTAGCGCGCGGCGCGGCCGCTGGTCGTGATGCCGCGGATTCCGACCGGCGGATAGCGCGTGGCGGCGACCGCACGCTCGGCCTCCTCGGCGTTCTGCACGAACGGGATCAGCAATGACTGCGCGCCGATATCGAGGATGCGTTTGATCAGCACTGCGTCGTTCCACGCCGGCCGCACGATCGCCGTCGCGCTGCCGCGCGCGGCGGCCTGCAGCTGCGCAAGCAGAGCCGGCACTTCGTTGGGCGAATGCTCGGTGTCGAGCAGCAGCCAGTCGAAGCCCGAATCGGCGATCACTTCAGTGGCGATGTTGCTGCACAGGCTGCTCCAAAGACCGATCTGCAGCCGGCCGGAGGCGAGCGCGTGTTTGAAGGCATTGCGCGGAAGGTCCATGGCGGTCTCGTTTGCTTTCAGGCCGTCAGTCATATCGCATAGGCCGCTGCAATAGCGAAGCGGCGTCGGCCTTTCGTCGCGTCAGGGCGTGTGCAAGAGTTCCTGCACGCGGAGGAAATTTGGTGAATCTCGGATTTGTCGGTCTCGGCGCCATGGGCGCGCTGATCGTCCCCCGGCTCATCGCGGCCGGGCATGCGGTGATCGGCTGGAATCGAAGCCGCGACAAGGCCGCGCCGTTGATCGCGGGCGGCATGCGTTGGGCCGACAGCCCGCGCGCCGTGGCGCAAGCCGCCGACATCGTGTTCTCGATCGTCACCGACGCGACGGCGGTGCGCGGCGTCGCGCTCGGTGCCGATGGCGTCATCGCCGGGCTCGCCAAAGGAGGCCTCTACATCGACATGAGCACGATCGCGCCGGACGAAAGCCGCGCGGTCGCGGCCGAATTCGCCAAGGCCGGCGCGGTGATGCTCGATGCGCCGATCTCCGGCAGCCCGGTCACGGTCGCGGCCGGCAACGCCTCGATCATGGTCGGCGGCGACGAGGCGGCGTTCGACCGCGCTAAGCCCGTGCTGCTCGCGATCGGGCCGAAGGTGACGCGCATCGGCGGCAACGGGCTTGCCTGCCAGATGAAGATCGCCGTCAATCTCCTGCTCGTGGTCGAGGTGATCGCGTTCGGCGAGGCGGTCGCGCTGGCCGAGAAGGGCGGGGTCGCGCGCGGGATCGCGGTCGACGCGATGCTCAAGAGCGTCGCCGCCTCGCCGGTGCTAGGGTATCGCGGGCCGTTCATCCTCGAGGGGAATATGCCGGCGGTGCCGTTGGCCGACGTGACCTTGCAGCAGAAGGACATGTTGCTCGCGCTTGATCTCGGCCGCAGGCTCGGCAGCCCGGTGCCGCTTGCAGCCGCCGCCAACGAGATGATGAACGCCTGTCGCGGGCTTGGCATCGATCACCGCGATTTCGTGACCGCCCACGACGTCTATCGCCGCCTCGGAGGACAATCGTGACCACTGCCGAAAGGATCGGAGCCGCGCTGGCCAAGGCCGTGAAGAAGACCGTGGCCGCGGCGTCGGCGAGCAGCCCAGCCACCAAGATGTACCGCACCAACCTGCGCGACGTGCCGGCGGTCGAGGGCCTCAAGCGCGACGACGGCTGGGTCGACATGCAGGTGCGCTTCCTGATCGACAAGAAGAGCGCGGGCGCCGACCACGTGGTCGGCTGGACCATCCTCAAGCCGGGCGCGCGCCACGAAAGCCATCGCCATCACAACTGCGATGAGTTCTTCATCGTGCTCAAGGGCCACGGCCACATCTATACCGACGAGGGCGACAAGCCTTCGGTCGAGGGCGACGTGGTCTACTCGCCGCGCGGCTGCTGGCACGGCTTCAACAATACCTCGAGCGACGACGTGGTGTTGGTCTGGGGCTGGATGGGCGCCGGCTCGATCGAGGATTCGGGCTATGAGGTGCATGCGGACAGTCACAAAGGGCAGACATGAACGCCTGGGACGATCCGCGCATTGCCGCCGGGATGAACACGCAGCTCGCGCGCCGCCGTGCGCGCATTGCCGCGGGCGAGAAGCCGCTCGGCTGGAAGGTCGGGCTCGGCGCGCCGGCCGCGATGCAGCGGCTGAGCATCAAGGCCCCGCTGGTCGGCCATCTGATGCAGAGTGCGGTGCTGCCGTCCGGCGGCGCGGCGTCGATCGCGGGGTGGGTCAAGCCGGTGGCCGAGGCCGAGACCGCGGTGCACATGGGACGCGACCTGCCGGCGGGCGGAAGCCGCGAAGCAGCCGCCGCGGCGATCGGCGCGCTCGGTCCCGCGATCGAGCTTGCCGACATGGAGATTCCGCCCGAGGACGTCGAGGCGGTGCTTGCCTGCAACATCTACCAGCGCCACGTCGTGCTCGGCGCGCCGGACGCCTCGCGCGCCGGCGGCAAAGTCGCGGGACTGGTCGCGCGCATATCGCGGCGCGGCGCCGAGGTCGCCCGCATGGACGACGTTCAGGTCAATACCGGCGACATCATCGGCATCGTGCGCCACGTCGCCGACACGCTCGGCGCCTACGGCGAGATGCTGAGGGCCGGCGAGATCATCATCACCGGTTCGATCACGCCGCCGCTGATCATCGAATCCGACGAGGCCGATGTCGGCTTCACGCTCGAGCCGGTTGGCAGCCTGTCGATCAGGCTCACGCGCTAAAACATGCCGGACACGCAAGTCCTCATCGTCGGCGCCGGTCCGGTGGGGTTGACGCTTGCCATCGACCTCGGCCAGCGCGGCGTGCGCTGTACCCTGATCGAGCAGAAGGAGGCGCCGCAGTTCCTGCCCAAGATGGAGCGCTGCAACGCCCGCACCATGGAGATCTACCGCCGCATGGGCTTGAGCGAGCGCATCCGCGCCGCCGGCCTGCCGGCGCACTGCCCGATGGACGTGTTCATCGTGCTCTCCGTGGTCGATCCGCCGCTGCTGCGCCTGCCCTATCCGTCGGTCGAGGCGGCGCGCGCGCAGATCGCGAGCTGCCACGACGGCAGCCTGCCGCTCGAGCCCTATCAGCTGATTTCGCAATACACGCTCGAGCCGCTGCTCAAGTCGGTGGTCGAGGCGCTGCCAAGCGTCAGCGTACGCTACGGCTGCGAGCTGCTTTCCTTCAGCCAGGATGAAAGCGGCGTCAGCGCGCAGGTCAGGAGTGCTGCTGGCGGCTCGACTATTACGGCCGCGTATCTGGCCGGATGCGATGGCGGCTCGAGCCTGGTGCGGCGGCAGCTCGGCATCGCGCTTTCCGGCGAAGCCAATATCCTGCAGTTGCGCCAGGCACTCTATCGCTGCGATCAGCTCTACGAGCGCATCCCGATCGGCAAGGGGCGGCACTATCACGTCGCCGATGGGCAGGCGACATTCCTGATCGTGCAGGACTCGACGCGCCATTTCACCTTGCACTCGGTGGTCGACAATGACGCCGACATGGCGGCGATGTTCGAGCGCACGATCGCCATGCCGCTTGCTTACGAGATGCTCTATGCCGGACCATGGAGGCAGAACCTGCTGGTGGCGGGTCGCTACGGGCAAGGCCGCGTGTTCCTCGCCGGCGACGCCGCGCATCTGATGATCCCGACCGGCGGGCTCGGCATGAACACCGGCGTCGGCGACGCGGTCGATCTCGGCTGGAAGCTCGCCGCGAACCTGCAGGGCTGGGGCGGACCCAACCTGCTCGAGTCGTACGAGATCGAGCGCCGCCAGGTCGGCGAGCGCAACGTCGCGGCGTCGCGCTATGCCTCACAGGGGCGGCGCAAGTGGCGCGCGGCCTATCGCCCCGGCATCCGCGACGACACGCCGGCCGGCGCCGCGACGCGCGCGAACCTCGCGCGCATCGCCGACGTCGAGCAGCGCAAGAGCAACGAGATGATCGGCGCCGAGCTCGGCTATCGCTACGACGGTTCGCCGATCGTCTGGCCGGAAGGCGGGGGGCCGGCGCATGATTTCATGAACTATGTGCCCACCACCTGGCCCGGCGCGCGGCTACCCCATGTGTGGCTTGCAGATGGAACGGCGCTGCAAGATCGCATCGGAGCTGGATACACGCTGCTGCGTCTCGGCGGCACAGCCGATGCCGCGGATTTGACTGCCGCGTTCGCGGCGTTGCGTGCCCCCTTCGACATCCTCGACGTCGGCGACGGGCAGGCGCGCGAGGTTCTCGGTTACGATCTCCTTCTGCTGCGGCCGGACCTGCATGTGGCTTGGCGCAGCAACCGTCTGCCCGACGAGCCGGAACGCCTGGCGGCAATGGTGACCGGACATTGAGCATGCGAAGCGTCATCGGCGTGGTGATCGCCGCATTCCTCGGCGCAGTCCCGGCATGTGCCATGGACACGCTGCGCCTCGCAATCGGCTCGCGTGGAGTGTGGGAGAACTCCAATGCGGAATTGGGACAGGCCGCGGGCATCTATGCCAAGCACGGCCTCAAGCTGGAGATCCTCTACACGCAGGGCGGCGGCGAGACCATGCAGGCGGTGATCTCCGGCTCGGCCGATATCGGCGTCGGGGTCGGGACCTACGGCGTGATCGGCGCGTTCGCCAAGGGCGCGCCGGTGCGCGTGATCGGCGCGTCGATCACCGGCGCGACCGACCAGTATTGGTACGTGCTGGCGGATTCCAGCGTTCAGACCATCAAGGATGCCGCCGGAAAGACCGTCGCCTACTCCACCAACGGCTCCTCGACCCAAGCCGCGGTGCTCGGCTTCCAGCGGCTGCACGACGTGCAATTCCGCACCGTGGCCACGGGAAGTGCGGCGGCGACCTTCACCATGGTGATGACGCGGCAGATCGAGGTCGGCTGGGCCTCGCCGCCGTTCGGAATCGAAGCGCTCGATCAGGGTCGCATCCGCATCGTCGCCAAGGCCGGTGAGGTTCCTTCGCTGCGCGACCAGTCGCCGCGGCTGATCGTCGCCAACGCGGACGCGCTGGCACGCCGCGCCGCGCTGTTCGCGCGCTACATGCGGGCATATCGCGAGACCGTCGACTGGATGTATGCCGATCCGGCGGCGATCCAATCCTATGCGCGGCTGGCCGACATCCCCGTCGCCATCGCCCGGCGCGTGCGCGACGAGTTCTTTGCCAAGGAGAAGCTCGGTCCTGACCGCGTTTCGGGCCTCACCGAGGCCATGGCCGACGCCATCGCGTTCAAATACCTTGCAGCGCCGCTCACCGAACGGCAGCTCGGCGAACTGATCCGGATTCCGTCACGGTAACCAATGGCCATCGACGCCCTCATCGACGAACTGGTCACCGCCAACCGCATCCTCGCGCGCGAGGGCGTGGTCGACTCGTTCGGGCACATCAGCGTGCGCCATCCCGAGCGCGCTGACCGCTATCTGCTCTCGCGTGCACGCGCCCCGGACTGCATCGAGGCGAACGACATCATGGAGTTCGCGCTCGACGGCACGCCGGTCGAAGCCCGCGAGCGCAAGCCGTATCTTGAGCGTTTCATCCACGGCGCAGTCTACGAGGCGCGGCCGGAGGTGCACTCGGTCGTGCACAATCACAGCCCGAGCGTGATCCCGTTCGGCGTCACCGCGACGAAGCTCAAGCCGCTGCTGCACCTGTGCGCGTCGATCGGCCACGAGGTGCCGGTTTGGGACTCGCAGACGCACTTCGGTGACACCAGCCTCCTGGTCGAGAACATGGCGATGGGGCGTGATCTGGCCGCATTGCTCGGGGGACGCCGCACCGCGCTGATGCGCGGACACGGCGCGGTCGTGGCCGGCCGTTCGATCCGCGAAGCGGTGTTCATCTCGGTCTATCTGGAAGTGAACTCGCGGCTGCAGATGCAGGCAATGGCGATGGGCGAGATCAAGTTCCTCACCGCCGGCGAGGTCGACACCATCATCGCCCGCACCGGGCCCTATACGCTTAGTCGCGCGTGGGAGAATTGGTGCCGCCGCGCCGGCCGGCCGCTGACGTCGGACAATGAGTAATTCGATGCCGGGCGTGACCGGCGCCGCGCTGCGGCAAGCCCTGTTCAATCCTCGCTCGGTCGCCGTCATCGGGCAATCCAATGACGCTACCAAGGCGGCCGGGCGGCCGCTTGCCTATCTGCGGCAGGTCGGCTTTGGCAGGCCGGTCTATGCGGTGAATGCCCGGCGCGACAGCGTGCTCGGCGAGCGTGCCTATCCGCGGATCGACGCGCTGCCCGAAGTGCCGGACCACGCCTACCTGGTGGTGCCGACCGAGGCAGTGGCCGATGCGGTCGAAGCCTGCGGCAGGTTCGGCGTCAAGGTTGCTACCATCCTGGCCGCCGGCTTCAGCGAGATCGGGGCGGCCGGCGTCGCGCGCGAGCAACAGCTCGGGGCAATCGCCGCCGCGACCGGCATCCGCATCGTCGGGCCGTCGAGCCTCGGCGTGGTGGACCTGCGCCGTCAACTCTATCTCACCGCCAACGCCGCCTTCGGCGAACGCGACATCCCGGTCGGTCGCATCTTCGCCGCCTCGCAGAGCGGCAGCATGATCGGCGCGCTCGTGTCGCGCGGCAAGGCGCGCGGCATCGGCTTCGCAGGCCTCGTGTCCGTCGGCAACGAGGTGGATTTGTCGCTCGGCGAAATCTGCGCTGCGACGCTCGATGATCCGGACATCGACGGCTATCTCGTGTTCCTGGAGACGTTGCGCAGCAGCGCCGCGCTGCGCGCCTTCGCGTTTCGTGCCGCCGCGCGCGGCAAGCCCATCGTCGCCTACAAGCTCGGCCGTTCCGCCGAGGCGCGCGAGCTCGCGGTGACCCATACCGGCGCGCTCGCCGGCGAGGACGACGTGGCGGGCGCGTTCCTGGCCGACTGCGGCATCGCACGGGTCGATACGCTCGAAGGCCTGCTCGAGGCGATGCCGCTACTGCGGCGGGTTCCGATCCGCCAGGAAGGCGCGTCGCCCGCCCGCGTCGCGGTAGTCACCACCACCGCGGGCGGCGCCATGATGGCGGTCGACCCGCTGGCGGTGCGCGGTGTCGACATCGCCGTGCCGAGCGCTGCGACCTTGGCGCGTTTCGCGGCCAAGGGCATCGGTGTGACGCCCGCGCGCATCGTCGACTTGACCGTCGCCGGCGCGCGCTACGACACGATGAAGGCGGCGCTCGAGATCCTGATGAGCGCGCCCGAATTCGACCTCGTGCTGGCGGTGATCGGCTCCTGGGCGCGCAGCAGTCCGGAGGCGGCGACGCGACCGGTGATCGAGAGCGCGGGCGGCGAAAAGCCGATCGCCGCCTATCTGGTGCCCGATGCGCCGCACGCGCTTGCGCTCCTGACCGGCGCTGGCGTGCCTTGCTTCCGCACGCCGGAGGCCTGCGCCGACGCCATCGCGGCGACCCTGGCACGCCGTCCGCCAAGGCCGATGGTCGCGGCGCGTCCGGCGCAGGGCGATGCGCGCATGCTCGACGAGCTGGAGGCTTACACGGTGCTCGATCGTCTCGGCATCGCGCGCGCACCAGCGGTCATGCTCGAGATCGGCATCAGCCGGGCGCCGGCGCTGCCGTTCGCCTATCCGGTGGCCGTCAAGGTGCTGTCCGCGGCCATCGCGCACAAGACCGAAGCCGGCGGTGTTGTGCTCAACGTGCACGACGGCGACGCGCTGGTGCGCGCCGTCGTGGGCATGCGCGGCACCGCGGATCGCGTTCTCGTCGCGCCGATGATCGCAGGGGTCGGCGAAGCGCTGATCGGCTACCGCGTCGACCGCGAGGCCGGGCCGCTGGTCATGGTGGCGGCCGGCGGCATCCACACGGAAATCCATCGCGACCGCAGTCTGCGCCTCGCGCCGGTCGATGTCCCGACCGCGCAGGCAATGATCGGCGAGGTCAAGGCGTTCAAGGTGCTGTCCGGTTACCGCGGCAAGCCGAAAGGCGATCTCGACGCGCTTGCGCGCGCGATCGCGGCGTTGTCGCAGCTCGCGCACGATCCCGCCGTCGCCGAAGCCGAGGTCAATCCGCTGATCGTGCGTCCGGACGGGGTGGTTGCGGTCGACGCGCTGGTGCGGATGATGTGATGCCTCGGGAGGAGCCCATGCTCGAACGCCTGCCCGAACTCGTGAACGCCGACGCCAACCTGGTGCGGCGCGGCCGCTTCGTCGACACCACGTTCATGCTGGCGATCGACGACACGAACTACCTGATCAAAGTCGTCGAAGGCCGCATAGCCTCGGTGACGAGCGGGCCATTCATCACGCCGAACTATTCGTTCGCGCTACGTGCCGGCCGCGATACCTGGAGCAAGTTCTGGCAGCCACTGCCTGCGCCCGGCTTCAACGACGTGTTCGCGCTGGTGAAGAAGCGGCTGTTGCGCATTGAAGGCGATCTCCATCCCTTCATGGCGAACCTCATCTATTTCAAGGGTGTGCTCGCCGCCCCGCGCGGGAGCGTCTCATGAGCCCGCGCTTCGAGCCGATCACCGGCCGCTACCTGCATCTCGACCTGCTCGGCAAGCCGCACCGTCTCTATATCGAGGAGGCGGGGGAAGGCATTCCGCTGCTCTGCCTGCACACCGCAGGCTCGGATGGGCGGCAGTACCGTGGTCTGTTCAACGACGCGCGCATCACTGCGAATTATCGCGTGATCGTTTTCGACATGCCGTGGCACGGCAAATCCTCGCCGCCGCCAGGCTGGCAGGACGAGGAATACCGCCTCACCTCGCGCGACTACGTGCGCATGATCCTCGAAGTGGCGGATGCGCTCGCGCTCGATCAGCCGGTCGTGATGGGCTGCTCGATCGGCGGGCGCATCGTGCTGCATCTCGCGCATGAGCGCCCCGAGCGTTTCCGCGCCATCATCGGGCTCGAAATCTTCGCCGCACGTCGATCCCTACTACGACGTGAGCTGGCTGCACCGGCCCGACGTGCACGGCGGCGAGGTCGCGGCCGGCGTCGTGTCCGGGCTCGTGTCGCCGACCGCGCCCGACCATGGGCGCTGGGAGACGCTGTGGCACTACATGCAGAGCGGGCCGGGCGTGTTCAAGGGCGACCTCTATTTCTATATGATCGACGGCGACATCAGCGACAAGCTCGACAGGATCGACGCGCGCCGCTGCCCGCTCTACCTGCTCACCGGCGAATACGACTATTCTTGCACCACCGAGGGAACACTCGAAGTCGCGCGCCGCACCGGCGCCGAGGCGACGATCATGAAGGGCCTCGGGCACTTTCCGATGAGCGAAGACCCGGAGCGGTTCATCGGTTATCTGCTGCCGGTGCTGGAGCGCATCTGCGGCGCGCAGGCGAGCGCGGCGTGATGCAACCCATCGCCACCCTCGGCTTCATCGGGCTTGGCGTCATGGGCGAGCCGATGTGCGCCAATCTCGTGGCCAAGACGAGGCTGCCGGTCTACGGCTTCGACCTGAAGCGCGAACCGGTCGAGCGCCTCGCCGCCAAGGGGCTGAAGGCCTGCGCATCGATTGCCGAGGTTGCGGCCGCGGCCGATTGCGTTTTCCTCTCGCTGCATAGTCCGCAAGCGGTCGAAGATGTGTGCGCCGCGATCGCCGACGCCCAGGGCCGCACGCGCGTCATCGTCGACATGAGCACCACTCCGGTGAAGCTCACGCGCGCCCTGAGCGAGCGACTGGCGCAGCACGGCATCACACTCATCGACGCGCCGGTCGCCGGCATGCGGGCGCGTGCCCATGCGGGCACGCTTTCCATCATGGTGGGCGCCGGCGCGGAGTTGTTCGCGGCCATGGAGCCGTATCTCGCCCATATGGGTGAGGCAACGCACTGCGGCGAGACCAGTTTCGGCCAGGTCGTGAAGGCGCTCAACAACATGGTGGTGTTCATGACGGCGAATGCGCTCGCCGAAGCGATCACCATCGGCCGCCGCGCCGGGATCGACGCCAAGCTGTTGTTCGAGACCATGGCGAAAGGCTCATCCGACAGCGCGGTGCTGCGCACGGGAGGCCTGAAGCACCTCGTGCCCGACGATTTTCCCGAGGACGCGTTTCCCACCGACTATGCGCTCAAAGACATCCGCCTCGCGCTCGAGCTGGCGCAGGACGTCGGCGTCAACGCGCCCGCGGCGCGCCACACCTGCGACTTGCTCGAAGCGACCAGCCGCGCCGGCTACGGCAGGAACTATTATCCGGTGATGGTGAAGCTGATCGAGAAGGGGTAATTTCCCCCATGTCCCACACCGAGGCGCATGCGCTGCATCCGGCCGCCGGCGCGACCGACGCGCTGGTCGATTTCGCGAACGGACTGCGCTACGCCGATCTGTCGGACGAAGTGCGCTACTACGCGCGCCGGCACCTGCTCGACACCATCGGCGTGATGATCGCGGGTGCGCCGGGTGATATCGCCACGCACGCGGAGACCATGCTGGGAAACGTGCGCGGCGGCGGCGCCATCCCGGTGCCGGGCCGGGCGCACCGGCAAGACCTGCTCGACGCGACCTTCCTCGGCGGCACGGCGGCGCACGGCATCGAACTCGACGACGGCTATCGGGTCGGCTCGGCCCATTGCGGCTGCACTGTCGTCCCGGCGGCACTGAGCGTGGCGTACGCGCGCGGTGCGGGCGGCTCCGCGCTGATAGAGGCGGTCGTCGCCGGCTATGAGGTCGCGATCAGTCTGGCGCGCGCTTGCGCGCCCGACCTGCGCCAGCGCGGCTTCCATCCGACCAGCGCGGTCGGCCCGTTCGGGGCGGCGGTGGCGGTCGCCAAGCTGCGCGGCCTCACCCGTGAACAGATCGCCCATGCCATAGGGATCGCGGCGAGCAGCGCGGCCGGCCTGTTCGCCTTCGTCAACGGCGGCGCCGACATCAAGCGGTTGCACGCCGGCCATGCATCGCGCGAGGGCCTGCAGGCCGCGTTGCTCGCCGAGCAGGGCGTGCAGGGCCCGCCCGGTGTGATCGAGGCGCGCGACGGTTTCATGCAGGCGTTCGCGTTCGGCCGCTCCGACAAGGCGCGCGCCGTGCAAGTGCCGCCGCCGTTCGGTATCACCGATTGCTACATCAAGCCCTATGCCTGCTGCCGCCACATTCAGCCGGCGGTCGAGGCGCTGTTCGGCCTGATGAATGACGAGAACATCGCCGCCGACGACATCGCCCACGTCGACGTGCAGACCTATCGCATCGCCGCCGAGCACGCGCATACCGGATGGGACGACTACGCGTCCGCACAGCTCAGCTTTCCCTATCTCATGGGTCTCGCCGCCCGCTTCCGCGGCATCAAGGTGCACCACTTCAACGAAGCGACGCGGCGCGACCCGGTGTTCACGGAGTTCGCGCGCAAGCTGACCGTCACGGCGCCTCCCGAAATCGACGCCCTTTACCCGAAACTGCGCCCCGCACGCGTCACCGTCACGACGCCGCGCGGCACCTTCACCCGCCAGGCCGACGAGGCGCTCGGCTCGCGCCTGGTGCCGCTCGACGATGCCGGGTTGACGGCGAAATTCCACGATCTGGTCGCCCCGGTGCTCGGCGCCGAGCGTTCCGCCGCGGCGGCCGAGACGCTTTGGGCGATCGACACGGTCGACGACGTGCGTCCGCTTGTTGCGGCGCTGGCAAGGTTCGAAGCTTGAGGCAGTGTCGAGGCTTGGCCAAGATCGCGACCGACTGTCGCTCGCGCGGGCTTCAAGAGAGGGGCGGCGGCTAAGCCTCAGGTTGATCGGCCTGAATCTTGAGGCGGTCAACGGAAGCCACGAACTCTGCTACGCTCCGGAATCTATCGACATTACCAAGTGCGGTTCCAATCACTCGATGAGCGTGGCGAAGGAATGTCGCCACCGAACTCACGTCATGCCGCGCTAGCGGCGAGATGTCTTGGCGGGCTCGAAGCCGGTATGCATCGCGCACATTTCGCGCGATCGCTTCACGCTCGGTCCTGTCTTGAGCCAGCAGCAATCCCATACGCTCGGCCACGTTGAACTCCACCGGTTCGGCGGAATGCTGCAGGAGCAACGCTTCGAGTGAGGAGAGAGTGTAGACCAAGCGCTCGATAGGATTTGAATAGGTCGTCCCTGTTCCGAACAGCAGCAAGCTCGATCTGACAGCGAGCGCAAAGGCGCCAAGCCCTTCCGGGCGCACCAGCCCTCCCAGCGCGTCGAGGCCGGGTCGCAATCCGGCTAAGTCCGCTTGGAAAATTCTCCAGTCGGGCGGGTTCGGCGAAAGCGTCGCTTGCGTATAAACGAACCTTTCTTCGCCGAGAATTAATAGATTCGAAACCGGAACAATCTCTGCTCCGAGCAATGCGGTTGCGCATGTCGTCGGAAAGCTCCTCGCAGCTGGCGAGAAAAATCTCAAGAGCCCGACAACGATACGCGCGATGGCTTCGCCGACCTCTTTGGCTTTTTCCGGCTCGCCGTCCATCTTGAAAACTACGGCTGCGAGACCCTGCATCTGCTCTCTCAGATTGTTGAAAAGGTCGACGATTCTCTCACGCTGATGCGGCGCGGAGCTGAGAGCTTGCGCCTCCAGCCGTTCAATCATGGCCTTGGTCACGGTCGCTATCTCGACGGGGCCGATGGCAAACGGAGCTTGAACTTCGAGGTGTGCAATCGGAGCCCATAGTTCCAACGGTTGAACGGCTTCTCGGCTGGCCTTGACCATGGCTCCAGACAGACTACTCGTCTCAGTTGCGTTAAATTTGGATTGGAGCCATTTGACAACAACCTCTTCTATGAACGACCGGCTAAGCGTCCGGCGCGCCCAACCCGACTTCAGAACACCCTCTGTCAATGTTTGTATTTCGGCGAAAGTTTCTTCATCCAATCCGAACACACCTCCGTCCTTGTAGATGAACGCGAATACGCGACGGCCTGCCACGTCATTGCCCCAAAAGAAAGGCCCCTCGACGATATCTTGGCCGGTGAGCGTCGGGCCGGCAGGGCGCTCACTTGCAAAACCGTCACCGTGCTGATTCGGCAAGTCGATCTCTCGGACCTTCTTCAGGATCTCTTCCGCCGCCGCGTCCAGCGCGACAGCCTGGTCGGATGCAAAAGCAAACCTTTGCTCCGGCTCATCCGCGCTTCCCTGCGAAGTTTCCGCCCTCCCTGCGGCGGACGGCACAGACGATGTCGCGGGCGTTCCCGGCTGGTTCAACGCGGTTTGCAGCGCGCGCAACTCGTCCAAATCGGCCGAGTGAAACTGATCCAGTTCCTCTTGCAACCAGTCATGAAACGCCTCGATCTTATCCGTGTAGGCTTCGGCAAGAACGCAGATATCGACGAAATCGCCGGAGCTTTCAATGAATGTCTGCGCCGACACCGACCATCTGCTCCATGTCAGCAGATGAGTTGCCCTGATGCGGATGCCGGCCGTGAGAATGCCGCCACCGCCGGGGGAACCGGGGTTCGATTGGAAGTTCAAGAACATTTCGGATTTGGGCAATCCGTTATGCAGCATGAAGTTGCGCAAATCCTGCACGAATTTCGCGAGCGGATGATTGGCGAATTCAGCATCGACCTTAGTTTGATACCGCTTCAAGATCGGCGTGTTGCTGTAGTGCTCGCGTATCAGGGCACGAGTGTGTTCGACAAGCGTCAGCGCTGCTGCGACAAAGTTGTGGACTTGCCGCGTGACTTCGCGATGGGTTTGTCGACCTGCCTCTCTATTGTCTTGAGCCATCAAACGGAGACCTTCGTCGGGATCATTCACGCGACGCGTGATCTCGATGAGTTCCTGGGCGTTCCCGCGAAAGATGTTGAGCGAGAATGTCCGATGGTGTGATCGATTGAGGTGTTCCATTCCTCGCGACGCATGAATCGCGCTAAGAAGATCGCCCTGATTTTTGCCGACGTTGCTCACGATCCATCCTACAGAACGGTGTCTTTCCTTTGCATCCGAGATTCCGCCAACGATCGCTTTGACGCCGACCTGCTAATCTGGACAGCTCATATCATGTGCGCAGATTGTGGCCGGCATTGTGCGTCGTGCAGCCGAGCCGTTGCCGTTTCCAACGAATTCGTCTTGCCGCGCAGACGGTCCAAGATTGGCGGCGCGACGTTCGTTTTCGGGGAAAAAGGGGGGATGCGCCCCGCTGGCGGTTAGGCGAAACTCGCCCCAAAGACCTGAGACAGGGAAGACACCATGAAACGAACACTTGCAATGATCGCTCTACTGCTGACCGCAACCTGCGCCAGCGCATGGGGGCAGGACAGGCCGGTGCAACTCCGCTTCGGGCACTGGGTGCCGCCGAGCCATCCGATGCACGTCTCGGCCGAAGCCTGGGCCGCCTCGATCGACAAGGCCTCGGGCGGGACGATCAAGATCACCATCTACCCGGCGCAGCAGCTCGGCAAGGCATTCGACCACTACAACATGGCGCGCGACGGCATTGCCGACATCGCGCACGTCAATCCCGGCTATGAACCCGGCCGCTTCCCGGTGATGGGCGCCTCCGAGCTGCCGTTCATGTTCGCCAACGCCAAGGAAGGCAGTGCCGCGCTCGACGCGTGGTACCGCAAGTACGCCGGCAAGGAGATGGCCGACGTCAAATACTGCCTCACCTTCGCGCACGACCCGGCGACCATCCACACCACGCGCAAGAAGGTCGTGCTGCCCGCCGACATGCGCGGCATGAAGGTGCGCCCGGCGAACGCCACGATCGCGCGTCTCGTGACCCTGCTGGGCGGCACCAACGTACAGGCTTCTGCGCCGGAAGCGCGCGACGTGCTGGAGAAGGGCGTGGCCGAGGCCATCACCTTCCCGTGGGGCTCGATCGTGCTGTTCGGCATCGACAAGGTCACCAGGTATCACGTCGACTCCGCCTTCTACGTGACCGAGCAGACCTGGGTGCTCAACAAGGCGAAGTACGAGGCACTGTCGGCGGCGCAGAAGAAAGTCATCGACGACCATTGCACCAGCGAGTGGGCGCTGAAGATCGCCACCCCCTGGGCCGACTTCGAGGCCGGCGGGCGCGACAAGATCAAGGCGCAAAGCGGCCACGAGGTCTATGCGCTCACACCCGAGCAACTCGACGAGTGGCGCAAGGCGGCCGTCCCGCTGCGCGCCGAATGGGCCGAGAACGTGCGCAAGGCGGGCTATAACCCAGACACGGTGATGAACGATCTCAAAGCGGAACTCGCCAAGTACAATTCGGCCTATTGAGCGTAGGGTGGGCAAAGGCGCGGCCCCGTCTTCGCAAGGTTGACGCGCTGAACCGTCTCCGCGCCGTGCCCACGCGGACGCTCCCGATGAAACGCGTGGGCAAAGGCGCGTAGCGCTTGCGCCAACGGCGACTGTTCCGTCTTGCGCCTTTGCCCGGTGCGCCCCGTAGGCGCGTGTAGCCAGTGGAGGAAGATTCCACCTCGATAGTAGCCGGTTTGATCGAGTAGCTGACAGGCAGCTTGCTAAGGAGCGGGCTGGAGCCCTGTGACGAAGTCCGCCTTGGGCGGGCGAGCAAGCCAGCGGGCCGTAACGCGAGTGAAGTCCGAGCAGGCCTCGAAAGTAGCGATGCGGATGCCGACCCGACTGGGTAACGGGGAAGGCAGCACCGAGCGGGGAAGGAAACCGAGCACATGCACCCGTTTGGATCCGCCGGGGTAGGGGACACAGCACGCTGGCAAGGCGACACGCGTAAACGGGGGAGGTCCGAGCGTGCGGGAAGTAGCGACCCGAACGCCACATCAGGTGGCGGCACGCCGGGCGTCGGACAGGCCCGTAAGACCGTTGAAGCCGGGTAATGCCGGCGGAGGGAAGGGGCCTGACTTCCGGCACGCTTTGGAGGAAGGCGAGGATACAGGGTGATTGGTGATGAGCCTGGAAACACCTGAACGTATCAGGAGCCTTCAGAAGAAGCTCTGTTGTAAGGCGAAGTCCGAACGTCGCAAGGTCCCTTCGCACGGGACCACACGGTTCTCTCGAAAAAAAACCGTGTTCGCTGAGCTGGCTGCCAACCGCACGCCAGCAAGCGTTCGCGACACCCGACGTGGGCCTTGCGATGAAGCCGGTCGGAGAGCCGGATGCGGGAAATCCGCACGTCCGGTTCGATGAGCGGGGAGAGGAAACGGAGCGATGGCCTCAGTGCCCCAAGCAACCGCGCCTCTCCTCGACTCTACCCCTACGGCAGCAAGGGACGAGGAGAGTGCATGATTCCGGCTTTGAGCGGGGAGACGCGCATCCACGTCACCATCGGCGATCCGATCGCGCAGGTGAAGTCGCCGGCCGGCCTGACCGCCGGGTTCGTCGCGCGCGGGCACAACGCCGTCATGATCCCGATGCAGGTGAAGCCCGCGGACGTGGACGAATTCTTCCGCATGATGAAGCGCGTCCCGAACCTCGACGGCATCGTGATCACGGTACCGCACAAGCCGGTGGCGTTTCGCCATTGCGACGTCACGTCCGAGCGCTCGCGCGTGCTCGGCGTATGCAATGTCATGCGGCGCGAGCGCGATGGGTCCTGGCGCGGCGACATGACCGACGGCGGCGGCTTCGTCGATGCGCTGAAGCGGAACGGCTTCGAGCCCAAGGGCAAGCGCGTGCTGCAGGTCGGCGCCGGCGGCGCCGGATCGGCGCTGGCGCTGGCGCTGGCGATCCAAGGGGTCGCCGAGCTCGCACTGTGCGACCTCGATGCGGTACGTCGCGACGATGTCCTCAAGCGCATTGCGGCCAGCGGGCGGACCAACGCGAGGGCTGGCACACCCGACCCGTCGGGGTACGATCTCGTCGTCAATGCGACACCGGCCGGCATGTTTCCCGGCGATCCGTCGCCGGTCGACGTCGCCAAGCTCGAGGCGCGGATGTTCGTCGCCGACATCATTACCAAACCGCTGCTGACAGCGCTGCTCGCCGCGGCGCAAGCGCGCGGCTGCCGCACCCAGGACGGGCTTGCGCTGTTCGAGGCGCAGTCGGAGCTCCTCACCGACTTCCTGCTACACGCAAAGACTTGAAGTCATGACCGATGCCGTTCACACGGAGCTGACGCCGTCCGACATGGAAAACGTGGCGCGGGCCGAGTCGGGTGTGTTGCCGGGCCGCGCGTGCGGCACCTGCACGTTGTGCTGCAAGGTGATCGGCGTCGCCGAGCTGAACAAGCAGCCGGGGACCTGGTGCACGCATTGCATGCGCGGCAAGGGCTGCGGCATTTATCCGCAGCGGCCGGTGAGTTGCCGCACCTTCTTCTGCCTGTGGATGACGGGGTCTGCGCTCGGACCGGAATGGAAGCCCGAACGGGCGAAGTTCGCGCTCGTGCTGACCGAGCAGGGGCGCTGCCTCACCGCCTTCGTCGACCCGGGTTTCCCGTCGGCGTGGCAGAAGGCGCCGTATTACGAACGGCTCAAGGCCTGGGCGCGCGAAGCCGCGCAGCAAAAGGGGCACGTGGTCTCGGTCCGGATCGGCGAGCGCGCGATCATCATCCTGCCCGAGGAGGACGTCGACGTCGGCGTCGTCGGGCCCGACGAGACGATCCGGCTCGATGTAGTCGGCGGCTCGCTGCGGGTGCGCAAGCTGAAACGCTCCTGAGCCCTTGCAAACCCGGAGAATCGGTTTCAACGTTTTCCCAATGTACTCGCTACCCCATCATGACCTTCTCCGACGTGCCCAAGCTCGAGATGGACCTGATCGACCGGCCGGCCGAGAAGCCGATGGGCGCGGGCGAGGCCGCCTGCGCGCCGGTCGGCGCCGCGCTCGCCAATGCGGTATTCGATGCCGCGGGCATCCGGCTGCGCACGGTGCCGTTCACGCCGGAGCGGGTGAAGGCGGAGCTGGCGAGAGCGGGGAGTTAGAATTCCCGCACCCCACACCACTCCGCCACGAAGCTCGCGATCGTCAAAGTCACCTGCTTGATGCTGGCGAGCTCGACGTGCTCGTCGAAGCCGTGCTGCCTGAGCCGGTCGCCCCGTAGGCGAGACTCGGGATGCCATAGTAGCGCCCGTAGAAGCGGCAGTCGGTCACCGCCGGCAAGATCGATTCATCCGGCTCGTTGCCGTGGACGCGGCGATGCGCGCCGCGCATCGCACTTTCGAAGTCAGAACCCGGCTCCAGCACGTAGTCGTCGGCCTGGAAGCCGTTCCACACGATCTCGGGGGGATTGTCGGCGAGGAAGGGATCCTGGCGCGCCGCCGCCGTCACCACGCCGGCAAGCTCCTCGCGGAAGTCGGCAAGCGGCGTGCCGGGCGTGACGGCGATGCGGCAATCGACCGTGCACCACGCCGGCGTGGAGCTGGCCCAATCTCCGCCGACGATCTTGCCCGGATTGAACTTGATCGGATTTTGAATGCGGCCGAACCAGGGATGATCCTTGACGCGCGCATTGAGCTCGCGGGTATGGCCGCGCAGCGCCTCGATCAGCCCGAAGGCCGAGAGGATCGCGTTGGTGCCTTTCTCGCTCTCGCTCACATGCACCGGGCGGCCGCGGATGCGCAGGCGGAACCACATCACGCCGACGGTCGCGCGTAGAATTCGGGCGGCCGTCGGCTCGGGGATGAGGCAGGCCTCGGCGCGATAGCCACGCGCCAAGGTCGAGAGCGCGCCGTTGCCGGTGCACTCCTCCTCGGTCACGGTCTGCACATAGACGTCCGAGCCCGGGAGATAGCCGGCCGCGCGCAGCGCATCGAGCGCGAACACCATGGCGCAGATGCCGGACTTCATGTCGTTCGCGCCGCGCCCGAACAGGCGGCCATCGTTGATCGTCGGCGCAAAAGGAGGCGTCCCCCACATGTCGGCTGGTCCGGTCGGCACCACGTCGACGTGGCCCTGCATGATCAGGCTGCGCCCTGCGCGATGCGGCGCGCGCAGGCTCGCCACCACCTGCACGGCGCGGGCGTAGTCGGTATCCATCACCGGCGAGAAGCCGGCCAGGTGATCCATCTCGACGTCGGCGAGCGTGTAGCGGTCGACCGCCCAGGCGCGCGCGGAAAATTCACGCGCGATCCAGTCCTGGCATGGCGCTTCTTCGCCGCGCACGCTCGGAAAGCCGACCAGCGTTTTCAGCCAATCGACCTGGTGCTGCCAATTGGCCTCGATCGCGGCGGCAAGGTCGAGGTGGATATCGGCGCTCGGCAAGTCACGCTCCGATGCTGGCTGCTCTCGGCAACGTATCCTGGATCGAGCGGAGCGCAATGCTGAGCGGCGCGGCCGGCCGGCTTGTTAACCTCTTGCCGGCTAGGCTGCCTTCCCGCTCACCGGAGGACAGACCCCATGGCCGACGATCCCGTTCGTGCGCGCTACGACGCCTTTTTCGGAACCGACTTCATGCCGCTCATCCGCCATCAACAGACCCAGGGTGCGGAAGAACGCATCGCTTATGCGGCCGAATTCGCCGCATTCCAACTGGGCCAGATCGACAGCAAGCTCGGGCAGCTGATCGCCTTGATGGAGCGCAAGCCCTCGTAGTCCGGGCGAGCAGCGAGATGGGGGCGGTCAGGCCTTCTCCAGCTCGCTCTCCTTCACCACGCGCTCGTAGGCCTCGCGCAGGTTCTTGATGGTGTACTGCGGCTCGCCGGCGGTCTCGGGAAGCTGGCGGACGATCTTGTAGTCGCCGTCGGCCGCCGAACGGGAAAGCATGGTTCGATGGAGACGGACCAGCTGTCCGGAGCGAAATCGGTGTGTCATGTCAGCTCCGCTTGCTTGTGTTTTCGAATCGATGCCTGCGCCGTCATAGGCCGAACCTGCGCCGCGCTTGCTCGCAGGCGTCGTCTCCCGGCAGACAGGCGCGGCAAACCTCGGGCCTCACACTATAGACCGCGCATGATGTCGAGGCGCCCACCTCGCCGATGAGGGCGGCGCAGCGATCGCCGTGGCAACGCATGCGCCCATGCTCGTCATCGACGAACGCACGTGGAATCCGGTCGAGGTCGGCGTCCTCCTCGAGCGAGAACCGCGGCCACTCGAACGAGAACGCGCAGCATGCTCCGCAGGTGCGGCATGTGGCCGCCACGTCGGATTGTTCCGCGGTCGCCGTATTCATAATTGACGCGCAAATGACATCGGTGCGGCGCGGGTGAAGCCGCCCCGCAGGGCGGCTTCGATGGATAGCTTGCCCGGTGCGGTTCACACGGCTTCGATGTTGCCGACTGCGATCTTGCCGGTGCGGCGATCCTCCTGCGTGTCGAAGGAGACTTTCTGTCCCTCGTGGAGGCTGTGCATGCCGGCGCGTTCGAGGGCGGTGGCATGGACGAACACGTCCTTGCCGCCGTCATCCGGCTGGATGAAGCCGAAGCCCTTTTGGCCATTGTAGAACTTCACGGTGCCCTTGTTCATGGATGGATCCTTTCACTGACGTAGGTGCACTTGGACGCAAGATCGCGCGAACACGCGATCTCGAGCCCGGTTGGTCGATGTTTGGAGGGGGTCTGAACGTGCGCCCGGCGTGCAGCGAAGGCGAAACGGCCTGATCGTCCGGCCAAATGTCGATCGTCACTGCTACGGCACGCGAGTGGTTTTTGCAAGGCATTTCGCGATGATGCCGATCCTTCGCAGGCATGGCGGTCGCAATGAATTGTGCGCGGGACATCGTCATCGCCATCGAATCCTAGTTCGTCTTCGGCCGCCTTTTCTGTGAGCGCAATTTTCCTTTCCGTAGCTTTTCCTCGTCCAACGCCAAATCCTTGTAAGATGCCGCTACGTCGGCAAGGGCCCGGCGCAGACCTTCGCTTTTTGCCTTCCTGCGCTCGCGCAGGCAGCGGGCGGCCTGATCCCTGAACTTCTTGGAATCCTCGGACATCCGCCCTTATCGCGCCGCCCCGCCTCCGCTCAAAGAAGCGCACATCCCACGATCAACGTCGCGAAAGCGATCGGGACTGCGATCAACGGCAGGAGCCAGGATGCCATGTCGACGGTTCCTTCGCGGAGCAGCGTTGCGCGCGGCGACGCGCCGATTGTCACATCACCCACCAGGCCAGAAATGTTCCCGCTGCACCGATCGAGATGAGCGCCCAGAAGGCGTAGAGCTGAAGTGTTTCCATGCGGCAAGGCCTTGCGGTTGTATGCGCGATCAGTGCTCGAGCTCACTCTTCCGGTGGCCGCGGCAGCGGGTAGTCGGCGCGCTCGTACAGGCGGCGGATTCCGTCGCCGTCGAAGCGGGCCTCGTCCACTTCCAGATAAGTTCCAAGCAGGAGTGGCGCGGGAAGCTCCTCGATGGCGTAGCGGATCGCCTCCGCAACGGTATCGAAGCGCCGATAGGAGACCGGCCCCTTCGTGCTTCGCCCGCGGCGCGGATAGAGTTCCGCCGGAGCGCCGTAGTCGAAGGTTTCGGTCTCAAACATCTCGGCGATCTTCGTCATCGGTCCTTATTCCGGTTTCGCCAGGTCGACTTCGTGCACCGCGGGTGCGGCGTTCAAGTTGGCGGCTGCACCGCGAGCGCATTGGCGTTCGCCGGCGGGCGTGGCGGCGGTCCCTCGCACCAATCGGCGTTGCAGGCGCTGGCAAGCCAAGTTCGCTGAAGACGCAGCAAATGTTCGCGATCGACCGGGGAGCGAGCATGCGCGACGAAAACGCCGACGGCGGCCGCCTTGCGGCGAAAAAACGAGGCTTTGGAGCGAAGATCGTCCGACATTGCGCTCTCCGTGCACGGCAGGCGGGAGCGCTAGATGTCTCTCAGCTACCGGCGCCTGGATTCCGTCGCTTGGACCGGCCGGTAATGTGACAACCATACAACATCTGAGGGTTCAAACCTAAGCAATTCGGCGACGGATTCCAGGCAATCTTAGCCTTTCGATTCAGCCATGCGATACCGCGACCGAGCATGCAAGGCGGGCGGGATCGAGGTCTGCAAGGTCAAGCGCATTTCCGCGGCAGCTTGATCCTTATTCCCCGATCGGCTTTGCTGCGCCTCCCAGCAGCAAGGACATGCCGCTTTGACCGACAATCTCTCGGAATTGCTCGGCGAACTCGCGATCGCCAACCGCATCCTCGCGCATGAGGACGTGCTCGACGCCTTCGGGCATGTGAGCGTGCGCCATCCCGCCAATCCGAAGCGCTACTTCCTGTCGCGCTCGCGCGGGCCGGAACTGGTCGAGCCCGGCGACATCTACGAGTTCACCCTGGAGTCCGAGCCCGTCGTGCCGCCCAGGCTCCGGCTCTATTCCGAGCGCGTGATCCACGGCGAGATCTACAAGGCGCGGCCCGACGTGCACGCGGTCTGCCATCACCACGCGCCCGCGATCCTGCCCTATTGCATCACCGGCATGCCGCTGGTGCCGGTGTATCATCTCGGCGCCGCCATGGGGCAACGCGCGCCGTTCTGGGACAGCCGCGATGAGTTCGGCGACACCAATCTCCTGGTGGTCAAGCCGGAGGAAGGCGCTTCGCTGGCGCGCGCGCTCGGCCACCATTCGGTGGTGCTGATGCGCCGGCACGGCGCGACCGTGGTCGGCGCCAACCTGCACCAGCTCATCTTCCGCACCATCTACACCGCCCGCAACGCGGAGTATCAAAGCGCCGCGCAGGCACAGGGCACCATATCCCCGCTCAGCCCGGGCGAGGTCGAGAAGGCGCAGAAGCTCAATCTCGATCCCGGTCCGGTGCAGCGCGCCTGGGAATACTGGGCGACGCGGCTCGCCAAGCGCGAGGGGCGTCTGGTCGCAGCGCCGGCCGCGCGCAAATCTGCGACAGTGAAAGCCGCAGTCAAGGCAAAGCCCAAGACCGCGAAAGCGGCGAAGAGGAGGAAACGATGAAATACCCAGCTTTCCTGAAATGCGCGCTCGCGCTCGCGCCGCTGATCCTCGGCGCGCCGGGTGCCGCCGCGCAGGACGTGCTCAAGATCGCCGTCGGCCAGATCAACAACTGGGAGAACCAGGCGCCGACGCTGGGCGAGGACATCGGCATCTTCAAGAAGCACAATCTCAAGATCGAGGCGTTCGGCACCCAGGGTGCGGGCGAGACCATCCAGGCGGTGATCTCCGGTTCGGCCGACCTCGGCGCCGGCGTCGGCGTCGCCGGCGTGATGCGCGCGTTCGCGCGCGGAGCGCCGGTGCGCATCCTGTTGCCGGCCTTCACCGGAACGGGCGACCTCTACTGGTACGTGCGCGCGGATTCACCGATCAAGACCATCAAGGACGCGACCGCGCAGCACACCATCGCCTATTCGACCAGCGGATCGAGCTCCAACAACATCGTGGTGGCGTTCGCCCAGGAGCTCGGCGTGAAGGCGAAGCCGACCGCGACCGGGGGGCCGCCCGCCACCTTGACCCAGGTGATGACCGGGCAGATCGACATCGGCTGGGCGGCGCCGCCGTTCGGCCTCAAGGACATCCAGGACGGCAAGATCCGCATCGTGGCGCGCGGCAGCGACATTCCCTCGCTGCATGGGCAGACAGTGCGCGCCATTATCGTCAACGCCGACGCGCTGAAGACCAAGCGCGACGCGATCATGCGCTTCGCGCGCGGCTACCGCGAGGCGGTCGAGTGGATGTACGCCGATCCCAAGGCGCTCGCCCTGTACGGCGAGAAAGTCAAGCAGCCGGTCGACATCCTGCGCGAGTCGCTGCGCGAGTTTCATCCCAAGTCCGCGATGCAGACCGAGCGCATGGCCGACATCGAGGGCGCGGTCGCCGACGCGGTGAAGCTGAAGTTCCTCGATGCACCGCTCACCAAGGAGCAGCTCGCGGAGTTCCTGCAGATCCCGGCGCGGTGATCGATCCGTAGGGCGGGCAAAGGCGCGGCCATGATCGCGCGATCGCGCGACGAGCATGATCCGCGTCGTGCCCGCCATGGGACATGCCGCATACCCAACGCGCGCACGCCTCCCGCGTTACGCGTTTGTTGCGCCGGACGAGCCTGCGCCTTTGCCCGCCCTACGAATGCTTGCTGATCGCCCGAAGCATCGCGTCGAGGCTTTGCGTCGTGGCTGCGCGGACATCGTCCTGCTTGCCGAGCTCGCCCATCCGGCGCTGGCGACTGACGGCCGCGTCCGTCATCAGCGGCTCGACTCCGAGCTCGCGTAACGTGGCGGCGACCTCTTCCATCTCCTCGGCGCGGCGGATGCCGTGGCTCGCCATGCGCTCGAGGTTGTAGGCGATCGCCTTGTTCCAATCGAACGTCGGATAGTTGTTCTTCAGCGACGCCGCGACTTCGTCCGTGATGCCGGCGCGCGCGGCGGCGAGGAAACATTCGGCGGTCAGCGCCTCGATGCCCTTGATCATCACGCCGCGGATCATCTTCAGCGCCGCGGCGGCGCCGACCTCATTCGACGCGATGACGCCCTGCATCTCCAGCTCGTCGATCAGCAGCGGCATCACGGCTTGCGCATGCGGCCCTGCGAGCAGCAGCGGCGTGCGGTGGCGCAACGGGTGGATCGGCGCCAGGATCGCCACGTCGACATAGCGCGCGCTGCCTTCGAGCAGGCGCGCCGCCGCCTGCTTGCGGCCGGGCGAGACCGAGTTGACGTCGAGATAATAGGGATTGCCGGACAGGTGCGCCGCCACCGACTGCGCCGCTTCGAGGCTCGACGCTGCGGTCACCGCCGCAACGATGATGTCCGAATGGCGCACCGCGTCGGCCGCCGAGGTCGCGAGCCGTGCACCCATGGTCTTGCCGGCCTGCCTCAGCCTGGCGCCTTCCTCCTTCGGAAACAGGATGTCCCAGGCCGCGATGCTCTCGACCCCCGCCGCGCGCAGTCCTGCGGCAATGGCCTGGCCGGCTTCCCCGAAGCCGATGAAGCAGAGGCGCGGCGTGTTCTTCATGGGGCTTGCGTAAGCTTGCGTTGAACCCTCTGATCGAAGCGCGCGACGTTGACCACGACGCGCGTGTGCGTCCCGTCGCCGACGCGTTCCTTGTCGTCGAAGGCTTCGACGCGGAATTCGACCGTGCGTCCCTCGACCTTGGTGACTTGCGCCGTCGCGCGCAACCGCATGGTCACGGGGGTCGCCGCATAATGGCCGACGGAAAGATGCGTGCCGAGGCTCTGGTGGCCGGCCGGCAGGAAGCGCTCGATGGCGTCGAGTGCCGCCGCCTCCATCATGTTGATCATGACCGGCGTCGCCAGCACGTGCACGCGCCCCGAGCCGACGCGCGGTGCGGTATGCTCTTCGCCGACCACGATCTCGGCCGACCCTTGCAGTCCCGGCCGCAGCGCCGAGAGGTCAATCATGGGCCATCACCGGCGGCGTGCCGTGGGTGTGGAACGAACTCGATCGTCTTGAGCCCCCAGGCCTGTCCCTTCTTGCGCTCCTCCTCGGTCCACACGATCGGCTTCCAGTCCGGCGCGAGGATCAGGCGCGCACCGGCATTGGCCACCTCGACGCGGTTGCCCCCCGGCTCGTAGACGTAGAGAAAGAAGGTCTGCTGGATCGCATGTTTGTGCGGGCCGGTCTCGATGTAGACGCCGTTCTCGAGGAAAATATCGGCGGCGCGCAGGATTTCTTCGCGGCTGTCGAGCGCGTAGGTGACGTGATGGAAGCGTCCCGGCGTCGCCGTGTGGTCGCGCGTGTAGGCGAAGTCGTAGGACTTGTTGGTCGCCGTCATCCAGATCGCGGCCTCGCTGCCGTCGTCGAGGATGATGGTCTCGGTCAGGCGGAAGCCGAGATAGTCCTCGAAGAAGATGCGGTTGGCCTTGATGTCGACGGCAAGGCCGTTCCAGTGGTCGAGCCGGCGCACGTTGCAGCCGCGCGCCGGGAAACGCTGCGCCTGGTTCTTCAGCGACGGCTTCTTGTCCGGCGGCGCGGCGTACCATTCGGTCTCGTAATAAAGCTCGATCACGTGGCCGTCCGGGTCCTGGCAACGATAGGTCTTACCGTGGCCGAGGTCGCCGTCGCTCCAGCCGAGGCCGAAGGGCGAGCCTTCGAGCTTGGCGGCGCGGCGCTCGAGCGCCTGCGGTGAGCGCGTGCGGTAGGCGACGTGGCCCATCCCGGACATGTTGGAGGCGGTGAGCTTGAGGCTGTAGCGCTCGTAGTCGTCCCAGCCGCGCAGGTAGGCCGAGGAGCCCTGCCGCCCGCTTTCGGTCATGCCCATCACGTTGACGAAGAAATGCAGGCTCTCGTCGAACTTCGGGGTGAGCAGTTCGAGATGGCCGAGATGGGCGATGTCGAGGATCGGTTCGTTTTGCATCGCCGGATTGATGGCACGCGGATGGCGCGGCCGTGAAGCATCGCAGGTGCCTATGCCATGGTCTTTCTGCCTAATTTTTAGTCGCTTGTGCCTGCCCATATTGTAGGCACGATGCGACATGCCCGGATTCCTGCTGCTGATTCAACGAATTGTGAGTCCCGCCCAGCTTGGCACGGCCCTTGCCATCCTGGACCTGCGCGTTGGCCCTCCCGGGTTCGAAATGCGCGCGTCAACGCAGAGGGATTCTCGATGCACCACGCTACTCCCATGACCCGCCGTTGGCTGATGGCCACGGCCGGGCTTGCTTTCGGGCTCGCGGCCGTATTGCCGGCCAGCGCCCAGGACACCATCAAGGTCGGCATCCTGCATTCGCTTTCGGGCACCATGGCGATCAGCGAGACCACGCTGAAGGACACCATGCTGTTCCTCATCGACGAGCAGAACAAGAAGGGCGGCCTGCTCGGCAAGAAGCTCGAAGCGGTGGTGGTGGATCCCGCCTCGAACTGGCCGCTGTTCGCCGAGAAGGCGCGCGAACTGATCACCAAAGAGAAGGTCGCGGCCGTGTTCGGCTGCTGGACTTCGGTGTCGCGCAAGTCGGTGCTGCCGGTGTTCAAGGAGCTCAATTCGATCCTGTTCTATCCGGTGCAGTACGAAGGCGAGGAGAGCGAGCGCAACGTGTTCTATACCGGCGCCGCGCCGAACCAGCAGGCGATCCCGGCGGTCGACTACCTGATGAAGGAAGAGAAGGTGCAGCGCTGGGTGCTCGCCGGCACCGACTACGTCTATCCGCGCACCACCAACAAGATCCTCGAAGCCTACCTGAAGTCAAAGGGCGTCGCGGACGCCGACATCATGATCAACTATACGCCGTTCGGCCACGCCGACTGGCAGACCATCGTCGCCGACATCAAGCGGTTCGGCTCGGCGGGCAAGAAGACCGCGATCGTGTCGACCATCAACGGCGATGCCAACGTGCCGTTCTACAAGGAGCTCGGCAATCAGGGCGTCAAGGCCAAGGACATCCCGTCGGTCGCGTTCTCGGTCGGCGAGGAGGAACTGGCCGGCGTCGACACCAAGCCGCTGCTCGGGCACCTGGCCGCGTGGAACTACTTCCAGTCGATCGACAAGCCGATCAACAAGGAATTCATCGCCAAGTGGAAGGCCTTCACCAAGAACGACAAGCGCGTCACCAACGACCCGATGGAAGCTCACGTGATCGGCTTCGCCATGTGGGTCGAGGCGGTGAAGAAGGCCGGCACCACCGATCCCGACAAGGTGATCGACGCCGTGGTCGGCATCAAGGTGCCCAATCTGACCGGCGGCATCTCGGAAATGCTCCCCAACCATCACATCACCAAGCCGGTGTTCATCGGCGAAGTGCGCGCCGACGGCCAGTTCGACGTGGTGTGGCAGACCCCCGGTCTCGTGCCCGGCGACGCCTGGTCCAAGGAGCTTCCCGGCTCGAAGGACCTGATCGGCGACTGGGTCACGCTCAAGTGCGGCAACTATAACACCGTCACCAAGAAGTGCGGTAGCTGACGCCAGGCGGTCTGCTCTGATAGTCTCTGGAGGCGGCGGGCGACCGCCGCCTCCTGCCCATGCTGGGATCCATCGATGTCTGCTCTGTGCGATCGCATCGTTGCGCTCGTGGTCGCCCTCGGCTTGGCTTTCGCCGGCGCACCCGCGGCCAATGCGCAAGGCGACAGGCAAGCCTACGAAGCCGCGCTCGCGGGTTTCACGGCCGACAGTTTCAACGATACCGATGCCGCCATCTCCGCGGTCGCGGCAAGCGGCAACCCGCTCGCCGCGGAGATCATCGAGGCGCTGCAGGACGGCCGCCTCCAGTTCAGTCCGGAGCAGAAAAAGGTCTATTTCCGCGACAAGGCCGGCGCCGTACGCGAGGCCGCGACCGGTGCGACGGCGGCAAGCCTGCCCGCCGACCTGAGGAACGTGCGGCTCAACAACCGGCTGCGCCGCAGCGTCGAGGCGGCGCTCGGTGGCCTGACCCTGCTCGCCGCCGATCCGGCCAAACGGCTTGAAGCCGCACAGGCGGTGTTCAAATCGCGTGACGCGAACGCGCTCGCGACGCTCGACACGGCGATCGCCAGGGAAGCCGAGCCGCGCGTGAAGCGCGCGCTCAGTGAAGCGCGCGCAGCCGTCATCCTCAACCAGGCCGACGCCAAGGAAACCGACAAGCTCGCCGCCGTCGCCGCCATCCGCGAGCGCGCCGATCAGGATGCGCGCGGACTTCTCGCCGGATTGCCCGCGAACCAGCCGGCGAGCGTCCAGCGCGCGGCGGCCGATGCCATTGCGGCGATCGACAACCGGCTCGCCTTGTGGAGCCTGGCGCAGAACACCTGGTACGGGCTCTCGCTCGGTTCGGTGCTCCTCCTCGCCGCCATCGGCCTCGCCATCACGTTCGGCGTGATGGGCGTCATCAACATGGCGCACGGCGAGATGGTGATGCTCGGTGCCTACACCACGTTCGTGGTGCAGGAGGTGATCCGCGCGCGCAACCCGGCGCTGTTCGACTATTCGCTCTTGATCGCGGTGCCGCTCGCCTTCATGGTCGCCGGCCTGGTCGGCATCCTGATCGAGCGCGGCATCATCCGCTTCCTCTACGGCCGGCCGCTGGAGACGCTGCTCGCGACCTGGGGGCTCTCGCTCATCCTGCAACAGGCGGTGCGCACCGGCTTCGGACCGACCAACCGCGAAGTCGGCAACCCGTCATGGATGAGCGGCAATTTCGACCTCGGAGGACTGTCGATCACCTATAATCGGCTGTGGATCATCGTGTTCACCCTCGTGGTGTTCGTGGCCCTGCTCGCGCTGCTGCGGTTCACGCGGCTCGGCCTCGAAATGCGCGCCGTGACGCAGAACCGTGCCATGGCGGCCTCGATGGGCATCCGCACCGCGCGCATCGACGCGCTCACCTTCGGGCTGGGGTCCGGCATCGCCGGCATCGCCGGTGTCGCGCTGTCGCAGATCGACAACGTCAGTCCCAACCTCGGCCAGGGCTACATCATCGATAGCTTCCTCGTCGTCGTGTTCGGCGGCGTCGGAAACCTTTGGGGGACGCTGGTCGGCGCCTTCACGCTCGGCATCGCCAACAAGTTCCTTGAGCCGTTCGCCGGCGCCGTGCTCGGCAAGATCGCCATCCTCGTATTGATCATCCTGTTCATCCAGAAGCGCCCGCGCGGGCTGTTCGCCCTCAAGGGCCGGGCGGTGGAGGCATGACCTCCTCGCCGCTGATGCGCGCGCTCGACCGCGGCACCGTCCTGTTCGTCGTCCTGCTTGTGGCGATCGCGATAGTCGTACCGGCGCTCAACCTGCTGCTGCCGCCAGGCTCGCCGTTTCATGTTCCGACCTACTTGGTCGCGCTCTGGGGCAAGTATGTCTGCTATGCGCTGCTCGCGCTCTCGATCGATCTGATCTGGGGTTATTGCGGCATCCTCTCGCTCGGACACGGCGCGTTCTTCGCGCTCGGCGGCTACGCCATGGGCATGTACCTGATGCGCCAGATCGGCACGCGCGGCGTCTACGCGCATCCGGCCCTGCCCGACTTCATGGTATTCCTGAACTGGAAGGAGCTGCCGGTCTTCTGGTACGGCTTCGATCACTTCGGCTACGCCGTGCTGATGGTGGTGCTGGTGCCGGGCGTGCTCGCCTTCGTGTTCGGCTGGTTCGCGTTCCGCAGCCGCGTCACCGGTGTCTATCTTTCGATCATCACCCAGGCGCTGACCTTCGCGCTGATGCTCGGCTTCTTCCGCAACAATTTCGGCTTCGGCGGCAACAACGGGCTCACCGACTTCAAGGAAATCCTCGGCTTCAACGTGCAGGCGCAGTCGACGCGCGCGGCCCTGTTCGCGATCTCGGTCGTCGCGCTCGCGCTCGGTTTCATCATCTGCCGCGTCATCGTCGCGTCCAAGCTCGGCATGGTGCTGGTCTCGATCCGCGACGCCGAGGCGCGCACGCGCTTCCTCGGTTACCGGGTCGAATCCTACAAGCTGTTCGTGTTCACGCTCTCGGCCTGCATGGCGGGCGTCGCCGGCGCGCTCTACGTGCCGCAGGTCGGCATCATCAATCCGAGCGAGTTCGCGCCGGCCAATTCGATCGAAGCCGTGATCTGGGTCGCGGTCGGCGGCCGCGGCACGCTCACCGGCGCGATCCTCGGCGCGGTGCTGGTGAACTACGGCAAGACCACGTTCACCTCCGGCGTGCTCGCGCCCTACTGGCTGTTCGTGCTCGGCGCCCTGTTCGTGCTGGTCACGCTGCTGCTGCCGCGCGGCATCGTCGGCACGATCCGGCACTATGCGAGCGCTTGGCGCGAACGCAAGATCGCGGCAGGCGAGCGCCTGTCGGAGCCCGCGCCCAAGCCGGCGGAGTAGGCGATGGAGGCGCGCACCACCTCGGCGCTGCTCTATCTCGATGCGGTCACCGTGTCGTTCGACGGCTTCCGCGCGCTCAACGACCTCTCGCTTGCGGTCGAGCCGGGCGAGATGCGCGCCATCATCGGGCCGAACGGCGCCGGCAAGACCACCATGATGGACGTGATCACCGGCAAGACGCGACCCGACAAGGGCGACGTGTTCTTCGACGGCGCGTTCGATCTCACCATGCTCGACGAGACGCAGATCGCCGCGCTCGGCATCGGCCGCAAGTTCCAGAAGCCGACCGTATTCGAGATGCATACGGTGGAGGACAATCTGCGCTTGGCGCTGAAGGGCGAGCGTAGCGCGCGCAAGACGCTGGTGTGGCGCGAAAGCTCGGCCGAACGGACGCGCATCGACCAGATCCTCGATATCACCCGGCTCGGCCTGGTGCGTGCGCGCGTGGCGGGGAGCCTGTCGCACGGGCAGAAGCAATGGCTCGAGATCGGGATGCTGCTGGCGCAGGATCCGAAGCTCCTGCTGGTCGACGAGCCGGTCGCCGGCATGACCGACACGGAGACGCATCAGACCGCAGAGCTGCTGCGGGAGATCAACCGGAATAAGACCGTGGTGGTGGTCGAGCACGACATGACTTTCGTGCGTGCGCTCGGCGTCAAGGTCACGGTGCTGCACGAGGGCTCGGTGCTGGCCGAAGGCTCGATCGATCAGGTGTCGTCGAACGAGCGCGTGATCGAAGTGTATTTGGGACGGTAGCCGATCATGCTTAACGTGAGCTCGATCGACTTGCACTACGGCGCCGCGCAGGCGCTGCGCGCGGTCTCGCTCAAAGCGGAGGCCGGCAAGGTCACGTGCGTGCTCGGCCGCAACGGCGTCGGCAAGACCAGCCTGCTGCGCGCCATCGTCGGGCAGCACCCGATCAGCAAGGGCTCGATCACGCTCGGCGGCGACGACATCACGCGGCTGAAACCCTACGAGCGCGCGCGCCGCGGCATCGCCTTCGTGCCGCAGGGGCGCGAGATCTTTCCGCTGCTGACGGTGGAGGAAAACCTCGAGACCGGCTTTGCGCCGCTCAAACGCGAGGAGCGCGAGATCCCGAATGACGTCTACTCGCTGTTCCCGGTGCTCAAGGACATGCTGCGCCGACGCGGCGGCGACCTTTCCGGCGGCCAGCAGCAGCAGCTTGCGATCGGCCGCGCCCTGGTCATGCGGCCGCGCATCCTGCTGCTCGACGAGCCGACCGAGGGCATCCAACCCTCGATCATCAAGGACATCGGCCGCGCCATCGCCTATCTGCGCAATCTCGGGCAGATCGCGATCGTGCTGGTGGAACAGTATCTCGACTTCGCGCGCGAGCTCGGCGACCACTTCGCGGTCATGGATCGCGGCCAGGTAGTCTACGCCTGCACGCGCGACACGATCGACGAGAGCGCCCTCAAGCGGGCGATGTCGATCTGATGCCATGTTCGAGGATTGCGGCGTGACCATCGCGACGGCCGCAAAGGAAAACGACGCGGTTTTCGCCGCCAACCGCGCGGTCGGGCACGTGTCGTTCGCCGTCAGGGCGCGGCAGGGTATGACACGTCGCGCGCGCGTGCACGAGCATGGCTCGTTACGGGTGCGCTTCCCCGGCCCCGCCGCGGATGAGCTGGAAGCGATGCTCGTCAACACGGCGGGGGGCGTCGCCGGCGGGGATCGCTTTGCAATCGATGTCGAGGCAGGCAAGGGGACCCGTCTCGTGGTCGGAACCGCAGCCGCCGAGAAGGTCTACCGCACGCTCGGAGCCGACGCGCAAATCGACGTGAAGCTGGACTTGGCCGCAGGCGCTGCGCTGGCCTGGATGCCACAGGAGACGATCCTGTTCGATCGTGCGCGTCTTGCGCGCACGATCGGGGTGGAGATGGCTCCTGACGCGAGCCTGCTGCTCGCCGAGGCCATCGTGTTCGGCCGTTCCGGCATGGGCGAGGCGGTAACGCAGGGCGCGCTGGTCGATCATTGGCGCGTACGCCGGGACGGAAAGCTGCTTTACGCCGAGACGGTGCGGCTCGACGGCGCGATCGCGGCAAAACTTGGCGAACCGGCGGTCGCCAAGGGCGGCGTCGCTGTCGCAACGGTTCTGGTCATACCCGGTGACGAAGCGGCGGTTTCGGCCGTCCGCGCGATGGGAGCGCAATTTGCCGGCGAGGTTTGCGCGTCGTCCTGGAACGGTCTCGCCGTCGTGCGGCTGTGCGCGGCCGACGGGGCGACGTTGCGCCGCGACCTGATCAAGGTTCTGATGGCGCTGCGCGGCTCGCTGCCGCGGCTTTGGCTCAACTGACGGAACGTTGGCATGAATCTCACCCCGCGCGAGAAGGACAAGCTGTTGGTCGCCATGGCCGCCATGGTGGCGCGCCGGCGGCTCGAGCGCGGCATCAAGTTGAACCATCCCGAGGCGGTCGCGCTGATCACCGATTTCATCTTGGAAGGCGCGCGCGACGGCAAGACGGTGGCCGAGCTGATGCAGGCCGGAGCGCATGTGCTCACGCGCGATCAGGTGATGCCCGGCATTCCCGAGATGATCCACGACATCCAGGTCGAGGCCACGTTCCCGGACGGGACCAAGCTCGTCACCGTGCATGAGCCGATCCGATGATCATTCATATCGATCCCTGGGTTGACGAGTTGAAGAAGCTGCACTCGGAGTTCGAGGAAGGGTGCGCCAAGCATCAGGACATCCTGATCGAACGCGCGCTGTATTACTCCGCGCTGATTGTCAGAAAGCTCTCCGAGACGCCTTTCGTCGGGCGAGGCTTCCTTAGTCCTCAGATGAAGTGCCGTGCGTACAACTCGCCGAGCCGCTCCATCATCGGCGCCGAGTGGTTGGATGGGTGGTCGCACTTCAACTTCGACAAGGGAAGACCGGCGTTGGTCTCTCTTGCCGATATCTGCCACATCTTGATTCACTCGCATTTTCTCGATTGGCGCCCGGCCTCCGGGCCGGTGCGGCAAATTCTTGTCGTCGCAGGGATGAAACTCGAATTTGAAGTCGTCGGGTTTGAGCCCGTGCAATTCACGAAAATGCTCCGGCATGTCGAAAAGTACAAGTTCAAGAAGCTGCCGGTACGAATGGTGGGGAGGGCAGCATGATACCGGGCGAATTCTTCATCACGGACGGCGAGATCGAGCTCAACGCCGGACGCAAAACCGTGACCATGAGCGTGACCAACGCGGGCGACCGGCCGATCCAGGTCGGGTCGCACTACCACTTCTTCGAGACCAACCCGGCGCTGAAGTTCGACCGCAAGAAGGCGCGCGGCATGCGCCTCGATATCGCCGCCGGCACGGCAGTGCGCTTCGAGCCGGGGCAGACGCGCGAGGTGACCCTGGTCGCGCTCGCGGGAAAACGCACGGTCTACGGCTTCCGCCAGGACGTGATGGGGAAACTTTGAGGTGACGGAGTGCGCCCGTCGGATTGGAGAAAGCCATGAAACAGACCTACAGCGGCGGCTGTCAATGCGGCAAGGTGCGCTACGAGGTGTCGCTCGAGCTCGGCGAGGTCATCTCGTGCAATTGTTCGCGCTGCGGACGGCTCGGCAGTCTCCTCGCGTTCGCTCCGGTCGGCGACTTCAAGCTCGTCTCCGGCGAAGGCGCGATGACGGAGTACCAGTTCAACAAGCATGTGGTCCACCACCTGTTCTGCGCGACCTGCGGCATCCAATCCTTCGCCAAAGGCAAGGGACCGAACGGCAAGGAGACGGCGGCGATCAGCGTGCGATGCCTCGACGAAGTCGATCTGGACTCGCTGAAGATCAAGAAAGTGGACGGACGCAAGTTCTGACAATGCTCGAGGGCGCAATCACGATGGAACGGTCACAAAATAGCAGCGGGCAGACCGAAGTCTGCCCGCCGAGCTCTCCCGTCTCGCTCCGGCAACGAGGAGCCATCGTGAACCCGATCAATGTCGATCGCTTGCGCAACCGACGGCGACCAAGTGTCTCGACGTCGTCCTTGTCACCAGTACGAGACGTCATGAGCTGATGTGATGGTGATCCAATAGGCGTGAGAAGGCAATCGCCGCGCGCTGTTCCGGCCTGTGGAAAGCGGTAATAGTTGGAAGGCAGAAAGATCATGGCGACAAGAATCTCACGTGCCGTCTATGCCGACATGTTCGGCCCGACCACCGGTGACCGCGTGCGCCTGGCCGACACCGACATCGTCATCGAGGTGGAGAAGGACTTCACCAGCTACGGCGAAGAGGTGAAGTTCGGCGGCGGCAAGGTGATCCGCGACGGCATGGGCCAATCCCAGGTCACCAACCGGCAGGGCGCGGTCGACACCGTCATCACAAACGCGCTGATTCTCGACCATTGGGGGATCGTCAAGGCCGATGTCGGCCTCAAGGACGGCAAGGTCCATGCGATCGGCAAGGCCGGCAATCCCGACATCCAGCCGGGCGTCACGATCGTGATCGGTCCCGGCACCGAGGTGATCGCGGGCGAGGGCAAGATCCTCACTGCCGGCGGTTTCGACACGCATATCCATTTCATCTGCCCGCAGCAGATCGACGACGCGCTGATGTCGGGCGTGACCTCGCTGCTCGGCGGCGGCACCGGGCCGGCGCATGGCACGTTCGCGACGACGTGCACGCCGGGGCCGTGGCACATCGCGCGCATGATCCAGGCCGCCGACGCATTCCCGGTCAACCTTGGCTTTGCCGGCAAGGGTAACGCGTCGCGCCCGGCGGCGCTGGAAGAAATGGTCAAGGCCGGCGCCTGCGCGCTGAAACTGCACGAGGACTGGGGTACCACGCCGGCCGCGATCGACTGCTGCCTGTCGGTCGCCGACGACTACGACATCCAGGTGATGATTCACACCGACACGCTCAACGAGTCGGGGTTCGTTGAGGACACCATTCGTGCGTTCAAGGGCCGCACCATCCACGCCTTCCACACCGAGGGCGCGGGCGGCGGTCATGCTCCCGACATCATCAAGATCGCGGGCCTGAAGAACGTGCTGCCGTCCTCGACCAATCCGACCCGGCCGTTCACGCGCAACACCATCGACGAGCATCTCGACATGCTGATGGTGTGCCATCATCTCGACCCGTCGATCGCCGAGGACCTGGCCTTCGCCGAAAGCCGCATCAGGAAAGAGACGATCGCGGCCGAGGACATCCTGCACGACATCGGCGCGCTCTCGATGATGTCCTCGGACAGCCAAGCTATGGGCCGGCTCGGCGAGGTGATCATCCGCACCTGGCAGACCGCCGACAAGATGAAAAAGCAGCGCGGGCGGCTCGCGCAGGAAAAGGGCGACAACGACAACGTCCGCGCCAAACGCTACGTCGCCAAGTACACGATCAATCCGGCGATCGCGCACGGCGTGTCGCACGTCATCGGCTCGATCGAGAAGGGCAAGCTCGCCGACCTGGTGCTGTGGTCGCCGGCGTTCTTCGGTGTCAAGCCGGACTGCATCATCAAGGGCGGCTCGATCGTGGCGGCGCCGATGGGCGATCCGAACGCCTCGATCCCGACGCCGCAGCCGGTGCACTACCGGCCGATGTTCGCGGCGTTCGGCCGCTCGCTCACCGCCTCGTCGGTGGTGTTCGCATCCAAGGCGGCGGTGCGCGCCAACCTCGGCCGCAAGCTCGGCATCCAGAAGGAGCTGGTCGCGGTGAAGAACACGCGCAACATCTCGAAGAAGAGCATGGTGCACAACGCCGCCACGCCCGCCATCGCGGTCGATCCGGAAACCTACGAGGTGCGCGCCGACGGCGAGCTCTTGACCTGCGCGCCGGCTGACGTGCTGCCGATGGCGCAGCGGTATTTTCTGTTCTGACGGCGTCAGCCGCCGCTACCGCGCGCTCACCTTGGTCCACGTCTCCGATCCGCAGAACGACAGCACGCAGCCTTCCACTTTCAGGGCCGCAGATCCTTCAGGCCTGATATTCGCGCGGTAGGTATTGCCGTCGTCGGCGTTGTAGATGCTGCCCGACCACCTGCCCGGCCCGTTCGGATTCATGGCGAAGATTTGCAGGCCCATGATCGGGCGCCTGTGCCGGGCCGGATCGGGGTTCTTGTCGTCGACCTGCGGCTTGCCGGTGGCGGGATCGATCGGCTCCTTGAGCCAGACGATGCGCCCACAGATCCCGAGCCCGCAGCGGGCAATGCGGATGCGGGCATCGCCTGCCGCGGTCAGCCACAGCCCGGTCGGCTCTTGGGCCGAAGCCGGCGCCATGAAGGTGAGAATCAGCGCAACGGTTCCGGCCATTCGGCCAAGCTTGTTCTTCATTGATTCCTCAGCGAAATCGCGTAAGGGGCTGCAGCTTCTGGATGATCAACGCGTCCATATTATCGTCCCAAGCGCGCTCCTTGTATCCCAGCACCCTGGCGTCGGCGCGGCTTTCGATCAGCCGCATCACCCATGACGGAGCCACGAAGGTGGCGCCATAGCTCACGCCGTAGCGCGTACGATCCAGCTCAAGGTAGCCGAACCCGGAGCGGTTCATGGTGCGGATCGCGCGCGCGACCGGGTGACGCCACGCAGTCACCCCGGCCGACGCCGCGGCGGCCGTGTAGCGGCCGACGGTGGTCAGCACCAGGATGCCGTCCGGCGCCAGCCCGGAGATGAAGAAATCCACCGCCCGGACGGTCATCGGCTCGTCCAGATGGCTCAACAGCGAACCGACGAAGATGAGATCGTATAGCTCCGGCAGCGGTGCGGAGAAATCCGGTGGGCATTCGACCGGCTTCACGCCGAATTGCGCGACCACGGCGGCCTGCTTGCGGCGCTCGATATCGCTGACCGAAATCTCGCTGTCGGGAAAGAACCTGACCAGATGACGGGTAACGCGACCGCCGCCGCAGGGAAAGTCGAGCACGCGCGGAAAGGCCGCGCGCCGCGCCAGCACCATCGCCTCGGTGATCAATTCGATCGCGGAGATGCCGACCTGGAAGTAGTGCGGCGCGCCTCCGGTCGTGCTGTACGTCATCATGTCGTCCTCGGACGAGACCGTCCGATCGATCTCCGCGGCCTGGTAACGTTGCCAGCGCTCGAGAATGCCCGGCAGCAGCGTGACGAACGGAGCCGTGCGGCCCGGCAATGCGGCCGCCCACGGCGCGATGCGCCCGCGCCCGAACAGCCGGTCGACCAGGGCTGACCAGTGTTTCATAGCGGCCGAAGGGTGCTAGGTTTCGGCATGTTTTTTTCCCGAGCGTGACATGCGTCCATTATGCGGCGTTCCGGCCAAGAGGCCAATGTGAAGCGCGGCTTCGCCATCCGCCGTGCGGGTCGCTGGAATCCCGCGGCCGCGCTCGACCGCGTGGTGCTCGACGCCGGCGACCGGCATCGCCGCCGCATCGTGCTCAAAGGTGAGCGCGGCACGGACTTCATGCTCGACCTCGACGAGGCCGTCGTGCTGCGCGATGGCGACGGCATCGTGCTCGATGACGGCACGATGGTGCTGGTCGCGGGGGCGGCCGAGCCCCTGGTGGAAGTGGCTGCGCCGACGCCGCTTGCCCTCGTACGGCTGGCCTGGCACCTGGGCAACCGCCATACCGACGTGCAGTTTGCCGGCGACACGCTGCGCATTCGCCGCGATCACGTGCTCGAGGACATGGTGCGCGGGCTTGGCGGCACGCTGAGGCCGGTCGAGGCGCGGTTCGACCCCGAGCCGGGAAGCGGGCATGACCATGATCACGACCACGGCCATGGCCATGGCCATGGCACGTAAGCGCTCCGGCTCGTCCGCCCTCTACCGCCTCATGGCCTGGCTCTCGCCGGCCTATCCGGTGGGCAGCTTCTCCTACTCGAGCGGCATCGAATGGGCGGTCGAAGCGGGCGACATCAATGATGCCGAGTCCCTGCGCCGCTGGCTCGCGGTCGTGATCGCCGATGGCGCAGGCTTTTGCGACGCGGTGTTCTTCGCCCACGCGCATCGCGCCGCAGCGGCGAGCGACGACACGGCGCTGCGTGCCGTCGCCGAACTGGCCGCGGCCTTTGCGCCCTCGAAGGAGCGCGTGCTCGAGACCACTGCTCAGGGGCGCGCCTTCGTGGAGGCGACGCGCGCCGCATGGCCTTGCGCGGAGCTCGACCGGCTGACGGCGGCCTGGGACGGCCCGGTCGCCTATCCGGTCGCGGTCGGCGTCGCCGCCGCCGGACACGGCATCGCGCTCGAGCCCGCGCTCGACGCCTATCTGCACGCGGTCGCCGCCAACCTCATCTCGGCTGGCGTGCGGCTGATTCCGCTCGGCCAGACCGACGGCCAGCGCGTGCTTGCCGCGCTCGAACCGTCGGTCGCGAATACGGCCGCGCGGGCGCTTGCGGCCGCGCTTGACGGCGTGGGGAGCGCGAGTTTCCGCGCCGATCTGGCGAGCATGCGCCACGAGACCCAATACACGCGGCTGTTCCGGTCGTGATATGAAGCGTGGATGAACAACGTCGTGAACGGTCCTCTGCGCGTCGGTGTCGGCGGCCCGGTCGGCTCGGGCAAGACCGCGCTGATGGATGCGCTGTGCAAGGCGCTGCGCGGACGCTTCGAGATCGCCGCCATCACCAACGACATCTACACCAAGTGGGATGCCGAGTACCTGGTGCGCTCCGGCGCGCTCGCGCCCGAACGCATCGCCGGCGTCGAGACCGGCGGCTGCCCGCACACCGCGATCCGCGAGGATGCCTCGATCAACCTCGCGGCGGTCGCCGACATGCGCGCCAAATTCCCCGACCTCGACCTGGTGCTGATCGAGTCCGGCGGCGACAACCTGGCGGCCACGTTCTCGCCCGAGCTTGCCGACCTCACGGTCTATGTCATCGACGTCGCGGCCGGCGACAAGATCCCCTCGAAGGGCGGGCCCGGCATCACGCGCTCCGACCTGCTGGTCATCAACAAGATCGATCTTGCGCCGCATGTCGGCGCCTCGCTCGAGGTGATGGAGCGCGACGCCAAGAAGATGCGGGGGGCAAGGCCGTTCGTGTTCACCAACCTGAAGACCGGGCAGGGCGTCGGCGATGTGACGCGCTTCATCGAGCAGAAGGGCGGGCTCGGCGCGCCGTAGGGCGGACAAAGGGTGCGCCAGGAGAAGCTGGCGCGATCAGCTGGTGGAAGTCCAGCCCAGGTAAGGCGTAGCGAGCCGCCTGGAAGCGAGTGTTGTGTGACCGACGGCAACGGCGGTCGCAAAGCGTACACAGCGGTTGCGTGGGGTGTGCGATTGAGCCCCGATATTCCCTTATCGCGGGGGCGGAGGCTGTCCTTTGAGCCGAACGCCACATGAGCAGTACCGTGAACGCGAGGTGCTGCCGCCCTGCCGGGGTCGAAGAACACATCACGTGCAAAAGGAGCGCGTCGGAACCTGGGAGATCCCGCATCTGACCGCTGGCAAGATTGGCTGGTGGTCCGCATCGGGAAGGCGAGGAGCCGAAAGCCGATGATGCCCGGAGGCGGGAAGTCGGACGAGGCCATAGTAGCTGGGAAGCGGCCGAACGAAGCGGAGCGATCCGCCGAGGAGGCTGTGGAGCGAAGGGCTGAGGCCAAGGGGAATGCGGGAGAGCCGAGCACGGACCGGATGCAAAGCCGGAGCGGCGTGTCACAGGGGCTCTTGCGCATACGGCAAGCTGCACGGACCAACAAGAAGGAGCGGTTCACCGCGCTTCTCCACCACATCAGCATCGAACACCTGGAAGAGGCATTCGCCGGATTGAAGGAGAAGGCCTCCCCGGGGGTGGATGGGCTGACATGTCAGGCCTATGCGGAAAACCTCGCAAGCAATCTTGCGGACCTGCATGGCCGCGTACATCGGGGAGCGTATCGGGCGCTGCCGTCACGGCGGGTCTACATACCCAAGCCGGATGGCAGGCAGCGCCCGCTGGCAGTTGCCGCGCTGGAGGACAAGATCGTCCAGCGCGCGGCGGCCGGTGTGCTCAACGCGATCTACGAGGAGGACTTCCTCGGGTTCTCGTACGGGTTCCGGCCCGGGCGGTGCGCGCATGATGCGATCGCTGCGCTTGTGGTCGGGACCGAGCGCAGCAAGGTGAACTGGATACTGGACGCCGACATCCGCTCGTTCTTCGACACGGTGAGCCAGGAATGGCTCATACGCTTCCTAGAGCACCGGGTTGGCGACCGGCGCATGATCCGCCTGATCCAGAAATGGCTGAAGGCAGGTGTCCTGGAGGACGGGATCGTGACCGTCAGTGAGCGGGGAACGGGGCAGGGGGCGGTGATCTCGCCGCTGCTCGCCAACATCTACCTGCACTACGTGTTCGACCTCTGGGCCAACCGCTGGCGACGGCGCGAGGCCGCGGGCGAGGTTATCATTGTGCGCTACGCCGATGACTTCATTGTCGGCTTCGAGCACGAGACCGACGCCCGACGCTTCCTGGAGGCCATGCGCCAGCGGCTGGAGAAGTTCGCGCTATCGCTCAACGCGGAGAAGACCCGGCTGATCGAGTTCGGACGTTTTGCGGCCGAGAACCGCAGGCGTCGCGGCCTCGGCAAACCGGACACCTTCGCGTTCCTGGGCTTCATCTTCATCTGCGGCAAGTCGCGGCGGGGCAAGTTCCTGATCAAACGGAAGTCCCGGCGCGACCGCATGCGGGCGAAGCTGCAAGCCATCAAACAGGAACTGCGAGAGCGCATACATTGGCCCATATCCCTGCAGGGAAAATGGCTCAAGCAGGTCGTCAAAGGGTACTTCAATTATCACGCGGTACCCACCAATCGGCGCAGCTTGGTGACCTTCCAGGACGAGACCACCAAAATCTGGCACCGGCTCCTCGGTCGGCGCAGCCAGAAAGGTGCGATCACCTGGAGCCAGATGCGCTCGATCGCGGACGATTGGCTCCCCACGCCGCGCATCCTCCATCCTTGGCCCAACAGGCACTTCGCCGTTCTTCACCCGAGGTGGGAGCCGTATGCGGGAAAGCCGCTCGTACGGTTCTGTGCGGGGGGCGCTCAGCAATGAGCGTCCCTACCGCGACCGCAACGCGAAATCTCTGCAATTTTGCGCGGAGCGAGCGCGCCGTGCCCGCCACGGGGGGTGCCGGCACGCAAGACGCGGGCACGGCGTGGCTGCTGTTCGGCCTGCTGCCCCGCGACCGTGGCTGCGCCTTTGCCCGTCTTTGCGCAGGGTGGCGATCGGACGCGCTTGTTAGGCGTTGACCGCCGCGCAACGCCGGCGATGATGGCGCCCGGGCGGCACCTGAGCGGGCCGTGGTCGTTCCCGGCCGCGGACCCCGGGCTATCGAACGAAAGCGATCGACAAGGGAGAACAGCAATGGCCAAGACGAGATGGATGATCTCGGCGGCGTCGGTGGCGGCGTTTGCCGCCGTGTTCGTCGTCGCCGCACCGCAGGCCTCCGACGCGCAGCAGCGCAAGTCGCTGCGCTGGACCACGTCCCAGGTGGGTTCCTACGGCTACACCATCGCCGCCTCGATGGCGAAGATCGCCGAACAGGCGCTCGGCGGCGAGTACACCGTCACGGTGCAGCCGTACACGTCGCCAACGGTGGCCATGAAGGCGGTGATGGATGGCGAGGGCGAGATCGCCTACACGGCCGACATCGGCATGACCCAGTTTTCCGAGCGCGTCGGCGGCTTCAAGGACTACAAGCCGGCCAAGCCCGAGCTGGTGCACACCTGGTACGCGTATCCGATGGAATCCATGATGGCGACGTCGGCGAAGAACGCGCCGCAGTTCAAGTGCTGGAAGGATTTCAGCGGCAAGCCGGTGTTCTACACCCAGGCCGGCTTCCAGAACTGGCTCAACTGGCAGCGCATCTACAAGGCGCTCGGCTACGATTTCAAGCACGTGCAGATCGACCTGAAGTCGAACGCCGACGCGCTCGAGCAGGGCACGATCGTCGGCTCGGCGACCTACACCACCGCCGGCAAGTCGCTCGCGGCCTATTGGAAGGAGACCGAGATTCGCATGGACATCAAGGTCGTCAATCCGTGCCCGGACGAGGTGGCCAAGCTCAAGGCCGCGGGTCTTGCGGTCGCCGAGGTCGATCCCAAGGGCGCGTTCGCCAAGGACGTCGGCCCGTCGAAGCTGATGGGCGTGCCGATCCTGTTCGGCTACAACGCGCGCCCCGACATGCCGGAGGACGTGGTCTACAAGCTGATCAAAGCGTTCTATGACAAGCGCGACGAGCTGGTGAAGATCGATGCCGGCTTCACGCCGATGGCGAAGGACTTCGTCGGCATGCAGGTGCAGGGCATCAGCGCCAATCCGCACATCGCCGGTGCATCCGGGCCTGGCCAAGTTCCTCAAAGAGCACAAGGCCTGGGACGACAAGTGGAAGATCTCAGCCAGCGCGAGCTGATCGGCTGATCGGCTGAACGGCTGAAGCGGGGCGGGAAGGCGGGCCGTGCTGGCGCTGCTTCCCGCCCCGGTGTATTTCGGACCGTTGGGAGTCCGGGCGGCCTTGAAGGGCAGGGCAGCCTTGGAGACGCCTGCGCGAATGCGTGCCGAACAACGCGCCCGCGAAGAGGCGCGGCGGCCGACATGAGGGGAAACGTATGGCGAGCGAAGCGCTCAAGAGATACGCCACGCTCAAGAACCTGACGTTTGTCCTCGCGACGATCCAGTTCGTCTGGCTGGTCTGGTTTTTCTACACTGGCTTCGGCGGCGCGCAGGAACTGGTCGCGCGCCTGATGTCGATCGCGCTGATCCTGCAAATCCTGTTCATGTATCAGGAGGACTATCTCTACAAATGGCTGCCGCCGATCGCCAACCACCTGCTCGTCGCCGTCTACGTCGGCATCTGCGCCTACGCGTTCTATCTATTTCTATCACGAATTCGAGCGGATCGCGATCTACGCGCAGGGCTCGTTACACGCGGCAGGATTTCATCGTCGGCCTGCTGATGTTCCTGCTGGTGATGGAGCTGTCGCGGCTCGCCCATCCGGTCCTGTTCTGGACCAACGTCGTGCTGATCGTCTACACGCTGTGGGGCTATCTCAGCCCGATCGATTTCTTCTGGCATCCCGGCACGACGTTCTATCGCGTCGTCACCTCGAGCACGGTCGAGCTCTCGACCGGCATCTACGGCCTCTACGGCCAGCTCGCGCTCACCCTGATCGCGGCCTTCCTGCTGCTCGCCGGCGTCGCCAACGGCTTCGAGGCGCAGCGCGCGATGATCAACGTCATGCGGCTGATCGCCGGCCGGTCGCGGCAGCTGATCCCGCAGACCGCGGTGGTCGGATCGAGCGCGATCGGCATGATCAGCGGCTCGCGGCTCGGCCAACGCCGCCGTGGTCGGCACCATCACCATCCCGCTGATGATCCGCTATGGCGTGCCGCCGCACCTTCGCCGCCGCGGTGGAGACCTCGGCCTCCATGGGCGGCCTGATCATGCCGCCGATGATGGGCGTCGGCGCCTTCCTGATGTCGGAGTTCCTCGGCGTGCCCTACTGGGACGTCGTGCTGCGCGGCTTTGCGCTTGCCTTCGTCTACTACGTCTCGATCGGCGTTGCGGTCTATCTGCTGTGCGTGCGCCTGCTGCCGCGCGATGCGATCGAGCGCCGCAGGTGCCGGCCTACGACAAGGTCAAGACCAGCATCTTCTTCGCCTCGGTGCTGTATCTGCTCTATCTGATGGGCTTCGTCGGGCAGGGGCGAGCTGCTGGCCGCGCTCTATACCGCAACCTTCATGCTCGTGCTGCTGGTCGCGGCCTTTCTGTATTTCAAATACGTGCGCAAGGATCCGCAGCTTGCCGAGCGAAACGCTGCTCGGCAATGTGCGGCGCGCGATCGAAACGCATGCCGAGATGACGTCCTATCTCACGCTGCTGCTTGCCACGCTCGGCATCATGATCGGGCTGTTCACGGTCACCGGCTTCATCAACCGGATGGGCGCCATGCTGCTCGACCTCGGCTCGTGGAACATCATCGCCATGGTCTTGATGGCCTGGATCTTCGGTTGGCTCGCCGGCGCCGGCCTGCCGCCGACCGCCACCTACATCATCGGCGCGGTCGTGATCGTGCGGCCGATGACAGGAGCTCGGCATCAACCCTTGGATCGCGCACTTCTTCGTGTTCCTGCTGTCGGTATGGGGCGAGCTGTCGCCGCCGACCTCGCTCACCGCCGCGGTCTCGGCGCGCATCGCGAATGCATCGTTCCTGCGGACCATGTACGAGGCGCTGAAGATCTGCGCGCCGATCACGCTGATGACGTTCGCGATCTTCACCCGGCCGAACATGGTGGTGAATCCCGGTTGGCTGCAGATCGCCGACACGATGCTGGTGCTGGTCAGCACGCTCGGCATCACCTTCGCGCTGTTCGGACGCTGCCACGTCAATCCGGTGGTCGACATCGCGTTGCGCTGCCTGCTCGCGGCGGTTTCGTTCGTGGTGATGTTCCACCCCGACATGGGAACGTCGGCTGCCGTCGCGGTGGCGGTGACGGTCGCGCTCATCCTCGGGATTTGGCGCCACAATCTGATCGCTCCGCCGAAGACGTTCGCGGCCCCAACCGCCGAGGCCGCGGACGCTGCTTCCGATGACCTTGCGCCGGTCCTGGCCGAAGCCAAGCGCGACATCGGGTAACCGGCGTGCCCGCGAATACAGCCTCGGCGCGCGACCGCCTGGAACAGGCGCTTGCCCGCATCGCCGACCCGGCAGGCGAAGGCGCGCGCGCATGTCTGACCGTCTACGCGGAAACCGCGCGCGCGGCGGCCGATGCGGCAGACGCGCGCGGGCGAGCCGGAATTTCGCTCGGGACGCTCGACGGCGCCATCGTCAGCATCAAGGACTTGTTCGACGTCGCGGGCGAACCGACGCGCGCGGGTTCGACCATCCTGGCGCAGGCGGCGCCCGCCACGGCCGACGCACCGGTGGTGCGGCGGCTGCGCGCGGCCGGCGCCGTGATCGTCGCCAAGACCAACATGACGGAATTCGCATTCTCCGGCGTCGGGGTGAATCCGCACTACGGCACGCCCGGCAATCCGGCCGACCGCACGCGCGTTCCCGGCGGATCGTCGTCGGGCGGTGCGGTCGCGGTTGCGGACGGTCTGTGCGAGATCGCGATCGGCTCGGATACCGGCGGCTCGACCCGCGTTCCGGCCGCACTGTGCGGCCTCGTCGGCTTCAAACCAAGCCAATGGCGCGTGCCGACTCAAGGCGCGTTCCCCTTGTCACATACGCTCGACTCCATCGGCCCGATGGCGCGGAACGTCGCACATTGCGCCGCCGCCGACGCGGTCATGGCGGGCGGCGGGGCGGAGCCGCTCACGCCGATGCCGCTGGCCGGGCTGCGGCTCGGATTGGCGCAGGGGTTCCCGATCCAGGCTCTCGATGAGGCCGTGAGCGCGCGCTATGCCGAGACCATCGGTCAGCTCGCTGCCGCGGGCGCGCGGCTCACCGAAGAGTCGTTGCCGCAGCTCGACCGGATGACGGAAGCGCTTGCCGACGGCGGAATCGTGCATGCCGAGGCCTTCGCCATCCACCGCGAACACCTCGCGGCCCGCGCCGGCGATTTCGATCCGCTGGTGCGCATGCGCATCGAGCTGGGCCGCGACATGTCTGCGGCCGGCTACATCCGCCTGCTGCGCGAGCGCAACGCTCTCGCCGCCGCCATGGACCGCCGTCTGGCCGATCTCGATGCGCTGGTGATGCCGACATCGCCCATCGTCGCGCCGAAAACGAGCGAGGTCACGACGCCCGAGACGTTCACGGCGCGCAACACCGCGCTGCTGCGCAATACGGCGGTGGCGAACTTCTTCGACCTTGCCGCCATCTCGCTGCCGCTGCCGCGGCGCAGCGGTCTGCCGGTCGGGCTGATGCTCATCGCCCGCAACGGGCACGACCGCCGGCTGTTGCGCATGGCCGCGGCGGTCGAACAGATGCTGACGGCGCAGTGAAGCCAAGGCCAATCGGCCCGGTTTCCACTTTTCGCGATCATGCTCTAAATTCAACCCAAACATCCGGGAGGATTCCGTCATGACCAAGACTCGTATCGCGCTCAGCCGGCGCAGCCTGCTGGCCGGCGCCGCGACCGCGCTGCTGGCGTCCCCTGCAATCGTCCGCGCGCAAGGCGGCGCGCTGAAAGTCGGCGTGCTGCTGCCGCGCTCGGGCGCGCAGGCCGGCATCGGGCAGGATTGCCACCGCGGCGTAGAGATCGCCGGCCCGATCCTGAAGGGCCTCGGCCTTCCCGACCTGTCGATCATGAACGCCGACACCGAGACCAACGTCGAGGTGGCGCGGGCGCGCGCCGAGAAGCTGATCAGCGACGGTGCGCAGCTCCTGGTCGGCGCGTTCGATTCCGGCCAGAGCACCGCGATCGCGCAGGTCGCCGAGCAGAAAGGCATCCCGTTCGTCATCAATATCGCGGCGGCGCCGCCGATCACCGAGCAGGGCTACAAGTTCGTGTTCCGCAACTTCCCGACCGCGCCGATGATCCTGGCCGACGCCTTCGCCAACCAGAAGGAGATCTTCGAGGCTGCCGGCAAGGCGCCGAAATCGGTGGTGTTCATGCATGTCAACGACACGTTCGGCACCGCCATGAAGAACGGTATCGGCGCAGTGATGCCGCGCTTCAACATGCCCTACACCATCGCCGAGACCATCGCCTACGATCCGACCGCGCGCGACCTCTCGGTCGAGATCGCCAAGGCCAAGGCGAGCGGCGCCGAGGCGCTGCTCATGGTCAGCCGCCTCAACGACGCGATCCTGCTGACGCGCGAGATGGTCAAGCAGCGCTGGTCGCCGATGGGCGTGCTCAGCATGGGGCCGGGCTGGTACGAGGACCAGTATCTCAAGACGCTCGGCAAGCTCGCCGATGGGCCGTTGAGCTTCGTGCCCTGGTACGACCCCAACAAGAAGCTCAGCAAGCAGCTCGAAGCGGCGCTCATCAAGGCTCATCCGGACATCAACCTCAACACCAACCACATCTATACCTTCGAGGCGCTGCTCATCGCCGCCGACGCCTACAAGCGCGCCGGCTCGACCGACCCGAAGGCGCTCGCCGACGCCATCCGCGCGACCAACATCACCGACAACGTCTCGACCGGCCCGGGCATCAAGTTCGACGCCAAGGGCCAGAACGACAAGCTGAAGAACGCAGGGATCCAGAACCGCGGCGGCAAGCTCGTGACGGTCGCGCCGAGCGGCGCGACCAACGCCAAGGCCGAGTGGCCGATGGCGCCCTACGACAAGCGCAGCTAACTTTCCGCGGTGCCGGCCGAGATCTACCTCAACGTCGCCGTCAGCGGGCTCTTGACCGGCCTGGTCTACGGCTTGATGGCGCTCGGGCTCTCGGTGATCTTCGGCGTTGTGCGGGTCGTCAACTTCGCGCACGGCGAGATGATGACCATCGCGATGTACATCGCGGTGGTGCTGTTCTCCGCCTTGAAGCTCGATCCGCTCGTGATGATGGTGCCGATCGCGGGCGTGCTGTTCGCGCTCGGCTACGCGATGCAGGCCGGCCTGATCAACCCGTTCATCAACCGGCCGGAACACAGCCAGTTCATGCTGCTGGTCGCGATCGCGATCATCATGGTCAACGGCCTGCTGATCGTGTTCGGGCCGGACGCCCGCAGTGTGCAGACATCCTATGCGTTCGACAGCTTCGCGATCGGACCGCTGATCGTGGATGCGACCAAGACCTACGCGGGCGGCGCGGCGGTCGCGGTCGCCACGGCGCTGTTCGCGTTCTTCCGCTTCACCTATGTGGGGCAGGCGATCCGCGCCTGCGCCGACAATTACACTGGCGCGCTGGTGGTCGGCCTCGACGTGAAACGTCTGTACGCCTTGACGTTCGGCCTCGGCGCCGCCTGCGTCGGCGCCGCGGGCTCGATGCTGGTGCTGATCATCGACGTGACGCCGCCGCTCGGGCCGGCCTATACGCTGCTCGCCTTCGTCATCGTCATCACCGGCGGGCTCGGCTCGATGCCCGGCGCGCTGCTCGGCGGCGTGCTGATCGGGCTGACCGAAGCCATGGCCGGGCTGTTCTTCACGCCGTCGGCCAAGAGCATGTTCGCTTTCGCGATCCTGGTGCTGGTCCTGCTGTTCCGCCCGCAAGGCATCCTGGGAAAGCGGCCATCATGAGCACGCCGCCGTTGGGCAAGCTTCCGCGCCGGGCATGGGTCGCGCTCGCGGCGCTGCTGGCGGCTTTCCTGGTCGCGCCGCTGGTGGTCAACGACTATCTGCTCACCGTCCTGATCCTCATCTTCTATTTCGCCTACACGGCGCAGGCCTGGAACATCATGATGGGTTTTGCCGGGCAGCTGTCGCTCGGTCACGCGCTCTATGTCGGCCTCGGCGCCTACACGACGGCCGCGCTCTACGTTCATTTCGGTATTGCCCCGTGGCTGGGGCTGCCGGTCGCGATCGCGCTCTCCGCCGTCGCGGGAGCGTTCATCGGCTTTCTGGCGTTCCGCTTCCGCGTCGCGGGCGTCTATTTCGCCATCCTGACCATCGCGTTCGCCGAATTCGCGCGCATTGGATTCGATCATTGGCGCTGGGTCGGCGGGTCGGCCGGCTTCTTCCTCCCGGTCGCCAACTATGCGGCCAACGATCTGTGGAACCTGCGCGGCAAGCCGGTGATGTTCTACTATGTGATGCTGACGTTCATGATCGCCGCGCTCGTGTTGTGCCACCTGCTGCTGCGCAGCCGGGTCGGCTATTACTGGCAGGCGATCCGCGAGGACGAGGAGGCCGCGCGCGCGCTCGGTATCGATACGTTCCGCTACAAGATGTATGCGGTCGTGCTGTCGGCCGGCATGACCTCGATGGCCGGCGTGTTTTTCGCGTTCTACTACAACAACCTGTTCCCGGAGCAGGTGTTTCACATCTCGCGCTCGATCGAGTTGATCCTCGCGCCGATCATCGGCGGCATCGGCACGCTGTTCGGCCCGATCATCGGCGCCTTCCTGCTTACCGGGCTGGCCGAAGGCATCTGGGAGTTGATGGCGGCCTTCGGGTTCACGCCGCCCGGCGCCAAGCAGGTGTTCTATGGCATCTGCCTGCTGATCGTGGTCATGCTGCTGCCCGACGGCGTGTGGCCGCCGCTTGCCCGCCGGCTCGGGCTCGATATGCGTTCCGACCGGACGGACGAGTGACATGGCCGTCCTGCTCGCCGTCGACAACGTCTCTAAGCGCTTCAGCGGCCTGCGTGCCGTGCAGGACGTGAGCCTTGCGGTCGACGAACGGGAAATATTCGCGGTGATCGGCCCGAACGGCGCCGGCAAGACGACGCTGTTCAACATGATCGCCGGCGTCATGCCGCCGGACGACGGCACCATCGCCTTTGCCGGCGGGCGCATCGACGGTTCCCGCCCGGACCAGATCTGCCGGCGCGGCGTCGGCCGTACGTTCCAGATCGTGCGGCCGTTTCCGGCGCTCAGCGTCGAGGACAACATCATGGTCGGCGCGCTGTTGCGTGCGCGCGATCTCGCCTCCGCGCGAGCCAAGACCCATCAGATGATGTGGCAGCTCGACCTGTTCGACAAGCGCTCGCGGCCCGCCTCCTCGCTCACCCTGCCCGACCGCAAGCGCTTGGAGGTCGCGCGTGCGCTCGCGACCGCGCCCCGGCTCCTGCTGCTCGACGAGGTGATGGCGGGCCTGCGGCCGACCGAAACCGACCGGATGGTGCAGATCCTGCGCAAGCTCAACGGCGAGCAAGGGCTGACCATCCTGCTGATCGAGCACGTCATGCGTGCCGTCATGGCGCTCGCGCATCGCGTCCTGGTGCTGCATCACGGTGCGAAGATCGCGCTTGGCAAGCCGGAGGAGGTGGTGCGTGAGGCGGCGGTGATCGAATCTTATCTCGGCGCGGAGGCGCTCTAGATGCTGAGCGTCGAGGGGATAGACGTGTTCTACGGCGACGCGCAGGCGCTCGACGGCGTCTCGCTCGAGGTCAAGGAAGGCGAGATCGTCGCGATCGTCGGGGCCAACGGCGCGGGCAAGACTTCGCTCATCCGCACCATCGCCGGCATGTGGCGACCTGCGCGCGGCCGCATCGTCTATCGCGGCACCGACATCGCCGGCCTGCCCAGCCACAAGGTGTGCAATCTCGGCATCGGCCAAGTCGCCGAGGGCCGCCAGGTATTCCCCTCGCTCACGGTTGCGGAGAATCTCGACATGGGCGCGATGCTGGCGCGTGCCCAAGGCTTGCGCGCGAGCAATCGCGAGCGGGTGTTCGCGCTGTTCCCCAAGCTCAGGGAGCGCTCCGGCCAGCCAGCCGGCACGCTGTCGGGCGGCGAGCAGCAGATGCTGGCGATCGGGCGCTGCCTGATGGGCGCGCCCGAACTGGTCATGTTCGACGAGCCCTCGCTCGGTCTTGCCCCGACGGTGGTGCAGGACGTGCTCAAGGCCGTGCGCGACCTCAATCGCTCGGGGCTGACCTGCGTGCTGGTCGAGCAGAATGTCGCGGTCTCGCTCAAGCTCGCGGGGAGGGCCTATGTGCTGGAAAACGGCCGCGTCACGCTGGCGGGCTCAGGGATGGAACTCTTGGCTGACGACCGCGTGCGCCAAGCGTATCTGGGAATCTAGCGCGTGATCCCGAAAAGAACCGGTTTTCGGAAAAAGATCACGCGCCAAGCAAGAATCAGCGGCGCATCAAGGCGGCGAGCGCGGCGACGCGCACGGTGAGCGGTGAGCCCGGCAGGCTGTGCCGTAGCCCCCGCAGGGTGTCGGCCCCGGTTTCCGGTTCGGCGGTCAGCAGGTGCTCGGCCATCGCCCGCGCCAGCTCCGCCTCGGTCCGCTTGGTCAGGGCATAGGGGGCAAGCGGCACGTCCCCGAAGGGTATTTCCGCCGCAGGAAACGAGAGCCCCATCACACCCTCCATCAATCGGACCGGCTCGTGCCGCCCATCCTTGCGGCGGGCGCTTTGATCGTCGGTAAACGATGATTGCCGGGGTTGGTTCCCGCCCTACGCGGCGGCAGGCTCGGCCATCGCGTCGGGATGGCGGCCGGCGAACTCGATCAGCTCCGTCATCACCGCGTCGAGATGCTCCGCCATGGCTTGCACCGCCTGGGCCGCATCGCGGGCGTTGAGGGCGGCAACGATCGCCTTGTGCTCCGCATAGGTTGAGGTCTGGCGCTGCGGCGTGCACATGAACAGGCGCATGCGGTCGAGGCTCGCCCGCGCCGCTTCGACCGCGCCGCGCACGCGCTCGTAGCCGAGCGCATCGAGCAGCAGTTCGTGCAGTTCGAGGTCGAGTTCGTGGAAGCGGACGCGGTCGTCCACGCGCAGCGCGTTGCCCTGTCCGGTCAAATTGCGGTCGAGCTTGACAAGGCGCGCGGCATCCATGCGCGGCGCGATCGTCCGCACGGCTTCGATCTCCAGAGCGCGGCGGATGAACATGGCCTGCCGGCAATCCCCCATGTCGACCAGCGCAACCCGCGTGCCGCGCTGCGGCAGCACCTCCACGAAGCCTTCGGCCGCGAGCCGGCCGAGCGCTTCCGACACCGGAAAACGCGACACGCCGAGGCGTGCGCAGAGCGCCACCTTGTCGATGAAAGTGCCCGGCGGCAGTTCCAGCCGGACAATGGCGTCGCGGATCACGTCCTGGACGCGCTGGACCGTGCCGCCGCGCCCATTGCGCGCGAGGGGTGGCAGAAAGCCGTATGGACTCTTGCGCGTCATGCCCGGTAACATGTTAGTTCGACAGCCGCCCCTGGCACAAGCGGCGCACCAAAGCCCGCCAAGAAGGGCTCCCGCCCGCATATCAGCATTCAGGAGGAACGCCATGCAGTGGAAGCGCCGTGTTGCGTTCGCCGTCGCGACAGTGGCGCTGGCCGCCCTCGGCATTCCGGCCCTGGCTCAGACCAAGCTCAAATGGGCTCATATCTACGAGACCAATGAGCCATATCACACCGAAGCGCTGTGGGCTGCCGAGGAGATCAAGAAGCGCACCAACGGCAAGTACGAGATCGGGGTTTTCCCGGCGTCGCAGCTCGGCAACGAGAACCAGATCAACGAAGGCCTCGGGCTCGGAACCGTGGATCTGATCTCCACCGGCACGTCGTTCGCCGGCTCGATCCACAAGCCGTTGGCGATCTCCGGCGCGCCTTTCATGCTGCGCGACTTCGACCACTGGAAGGCCTATCGCGACGGCAAATTGTTCCGCGACATCGCCAAGGGTTACGAGGACAAGACCCGGCACAAGATCGTCACGCTCACCTACCACGGCGAGCGCATGGTGACGGCGAACAAGGAGATCAAGAAGCCGGAGGACATGAAGGGCATGAAGCTGCGCGTGCCGCCGGCGCCGCTCTATCTGATGCTGACAAAGTCGGTCGGCGCCAATGCGACGCCGATCGCCTTCGCCGAGGTCTATCTCGCGCTCCAGCAGAGGACCGTGGACGGCCAGGAAAATCCCCTGCCGACCATCATGGCGAAGAAATTCTACGAGGTGCAGACGCACGTGATGCTCACCGGCCACATCATCCAATCGCTGCTCACGATCGTCGGCACCCACGTCTGGGGAAAGCTCTCGGACGCCGAAAAGAAGATGTTCGAAGAGGTGCTCGCGCAGGCCGCGGCCAAGGCGAGCGATCAGATCCGCGCGGCCGAGCAGAAGATTGCCGATGAACTGCGCAAGCTCGGCAAGACGGTCGTGACGGTGGACCGCGAGGCGTTCCGCCAGGCCGCAGTGGCGCTGCACAACGACGCCTCCGCGGGCGCCGGATGGAGCAAGGCCGAATACGACGCGCTGCAGGCGCTGAAGTAGGCCGCTGCCATGGGCCGGGGCATAGCCGTTCGAAGAACGGCGTCGCTTCGCCGCGGCTGGCGGGGCTGGTCAAATGAGCCCGGTTTCGGACTTCCGAGCGTTACGGGCGCAACGCGATGCACGTTCGTCCAACGGTTGGAATCGAGGGAGCCGTCCGCTAGGCCGATACGGATCGCTGGTGTATGATTTAGCATCGTCGAAAGCCAAGAAAAGCCAATCGCCGACGGTGTGAAACGGGAGCAATCCAGGGGAGGCGGCCATGCGATCAGGACCTACCAGGCGCAGTGTGCTCAAGACGGCCGCGCTCGCCACAAGCGCCATCCTCGCCGCGCCATACGTGCGCGGCGCCTACGCCGCGGGAAAACTGTCCGTCGGATTCTGGGACCACTGGGTTCCGGGCGCCAACAATACGTGCACAGCGCTCATCAACGAATGGGCGGCGAGGGAAAAGGTCGAGATGTCGATCGACTACATCACCTCGCAGGGCAACAAGAACCTCTTGACGATTGCCGCCGAGGCACAGTCCCGCACCGGCCACGACATCCTCGCATTTCCGACCTGGCAGCCGGCCGAATATGCCCGGCTGCTCGAGCCGGTCAGCGACGTGATGGAGCCGCTGATCAGGCAGAACGGCGCGGTCAACCAGACGGTCGAATATCTCGGGCGGTCGGGCGGACAATGGCTTGCCGTGCCCGCGACGACCGGCAGCCAGATCAAGGGGCCTTGTTCCCGCATCGACCTCATGCAAAGGCACGCCGGCATCGACGTTCTGGCCATGTATCCCGCCGGCAGCCCGCCGAAAGCCGAGAACTGGACGTTGGACGTGTTCCTCAAGGCCGCCGAGGCTTGTCAGAAGGGCGGCTTTCCGTTCGGAATCGGTCTCGGGGTGACGGAAGACAATGTCGACACCGCCGGCGCGATTTACCAGTCGTTCGGCGCCGCCTTGGTCGACGCCAAAGGCAACATCACGGTCAAGTCCGACCCGGTGCGCCAGGCGCTGGAGTATTACCGGCGGCTGGCGCAGTTCCTGCCGCCGGACGCCCCGGCCTGGGACAACGCGTCGAACAACAAGTTCCTGGTCTCCGGCAAGGGTTCGCTGATCATGAATCCGCCGAGCGCCTGGGCGGTTGCCAAGCGGGATGCCCCACGGATTGCCGAGCAGTGCTGGACGCACGGGATGGCGGCCGGGCCGAAGGGACGCTTCGCGCCGTTCCTGCCCTACTTCTGGGGCATCTGGAACTTCGGCAAGAACAAGTCGGCGGCGAAGAGCCTGCTGGCCCACTTGTCCCAGCCGAAGTCGATCGAGAAGCTGGTGGCCGCAAGCCAGGGCTTCGACCTGCCCTCGTTTGCCAACCTCACGACGCTTGCGACCTGGGCCGAAGAGGGACCGCCGAAGGGGACCCTCTACCATTACCCGAATCCACACGATCATCAGATCCTGTCGGTGGCGGGCGCGCCGGCGCCGCCGAGGATCGCGGTGCAGATCTACACGCAGGCAGTGATGACCAAGATGGTCGTGCGCCACATGCAGGGCGAGCCGATGGAGAAGACGCTCGGCTGGGCGGAGAGTGAGGTTGAGGGATTCATGCGCACGTGACGCACGCGGCGGATTGTCTTACCAAGAATACCCCTGACAACCGGGGCAAGTTCGACCTAAACTGCCTCAATCGACCGGGGGCGGTCTACTGGAAGAAACGCGAACGCCAGTTCTCGATCAATGGAGGAAATTCCGATCATGCACCGTAGCAAATTGACGCGACGCCGTTTTCTCGCGACGACCGCCGCATCGTCGGCGGCTCTCGCGATGCCCTATGTGCACGGCGCCTACGCGGCCGGAAAGCTGTCCGTCGGCTTCTGGGACCATTGGGTTCCCGGCGCCAACACCACCTGCACGACGCTCATCAACGAGTGGGCGGCGAAGGAAAAAGTCGAGATGCAGATCGACTACATCACCTCGACAGGCTTCAAGAACCAGCTGACCATCGCCGCCGAGGCGCAGGCACGCTCGGGCCACGACGTCCTGGCGATGCCGACCTGGTGGCCGCAGGACTACGCCAAGAGCATCGAGCCGGTCGACGACATCATGGAGCCGCTGATCAAGCAGAACGGCGCCGTGAACGACACGGTCAAGTATCTCGGGCGGGCCAACAACCAGTGGATCGCGGTGCCGGCGACCATCGGCAGCCAGATCAAGGGGCCGTGCTCACGCATCGACCTGCTGAAGCAGCATGCCGGCATCGATATCCAGGCGTTGTATCCGGCCGGATCGCCGCCGAAGGCGGAGAGCTGGACAACGGATGCCTATCTCAAGGCTGCCGAAGCTTGCCACAAGGCCGGGGTGCCGTTCGGCATCGGGCTCGGCCAGACGTCGGATTCAATCGATACCGCGGGCGCTTTCTTCCACGCCTTCGGCGCCGAACTGGTCGACGCGCAGGGCAGTATCAAGGTCAAGTCCGATCCGGTGCGGCAGGCGCTCGAGTATTGCACCAAGGTCGCGAAGTTCTATCCGCCCGACGCGCCCGCTTGGGACGACGCCTCCAACAACAAGTGGCTGGTCTCGGGCAAGGGCGCGCTGATCATGAACCCGCCGAGCGCCTGGGCGGTCGCCAAGCGCGACGCGCCGCAAGTAGCCGAGAAATGCTGGACGCACGGCTTCCCGTCGGGACCGAAGGGCCGCTTCGCGCCGTTCCTGCCGTATTTCTGGGCGATCTGGAACTTCGCCAAGAACAAGCCGGCGGCGAAGAGCCTGCTGGTGTACCTCTCGCAGCCTGCCGCGGTGGAGAAGCTGGTGGCGGCGAGCGGCGGCTACGACCTGCCGTCGTTCGAGAAGCTCACCACGCTCAAGACCTGGGCCGAGGAAGGGCCGCCCAAGGGCACGCTCTACCACTATCCGAACCCGCACAATCATCAGACCCTGTCGGTCGCAGCGGCCCCCGCGCCGCCCAAGATCGCCCAGCAGATCTATACGCAGGCGATCCAGACCAAAATGATCGTGCGCCACATGCAGGGCGAGGCAATGGAAAAGACGCTCGCCTGGGCCGAGTCCGAGGTCGAAGGCTTCATGCGGACCTGAGCGTCCGCTTGAGGTTTGGCTATCGCGCGGGCGCGCAGCGATGCGCGCCCGCAATATCCCGGCCGAGTCGGGCTGCAGAGCAGGGCGCGCCTTCGAACCTGCCGGACAGATTGATTGAGGGAACACGATGGTCGACGCAGTCATCGGTGAGGTCCGCGCGGCGGCAGGGGTGCGCAGGCGCACCGGCTTCCACAAGGCCATGCAGCGCAAGTCCACCACCGCCTTCCTGATGGCGCTGCCGCTGATCCTGCTGATCGCGTTGCTCGTGCTTTATCCGGCGCTCTATTCGCTCCACCTTGCAACGCTCAACAAGTCGATGGAGCGATTCGTCGGCCTCGGCAATTTCACCTTCCTGTTCAAGCGCGAGACGTTCTGGATGGTGGTGCAGCAGTCCTGCATCTTCGCCATCACGGCCGTCGTGTTCAAAGCCATCATCGGCTTCATCGTCGCCCACTTCGTGCACAACATACCCGCCAAGGGGCAGCGCAAGTGGCGCGGCATGCTGCTGGTGCCATGGGTGATCCCGCCGGCCATGAGCACGCTCGCCTGGCTGTGGCTGTTCGACCCTTCCTACAGCGCGTTCAACTGGATCCTGGCGGTGTTCGGCATCGGGCCGATTCCATGGACCGGCGACGCCTACTGGGCGCGCTTCTCGGTCATCCTCGTCAACGTGTGGATCGGGGCGCCGTTCTTCATGATCATGTATCTGGCGGCGCTCAAGTCGGTGCCCGAGCAGCTCTACGAGGCGGCTGCGATCGACGGCGCCAGCTGGTGGCAGCGCATCTGGTACGTCACCTTGCCGATGATGCGCAACATCATCGCCATCACGGCGCTGTTCTCCCTCATCGTGACGTTCGCCAACTTCGATATCGTGCGCATCCTCACGCAAGGCGGCCCGATCGACCGTACGCACGTGTTCGCCACCTGGGCGTTCTGGCTCGGCATCCAGGGCGGCGACATTCCGCTCGGCGCCAGCGTCTCGCTGTTCATGGTGCCGATCCTGACGATCGCGGCCATTTTCATCCTGCGCGACATCAACCGGCGGGGGAACGAAGCGTGACGACCATGGCTTCCGTCGCGCCCGCGCGACATTTGTCGCGGCCGAAATACGGCAGCATGAGCCGGGACCGGCGCTGGGCCCTGCGCTGGTCGTACTTTTTCCTCGTCCTGTTCGCGATCTTCTTCCTGATGCCGCCGATCTACATGCTGATCACCTCGCTCAAGACCAGCGCGGAGATCTCGGCGGAAACCAACCCCTGGTGGGTCTACCATCCGACGCTTGCGAACTACATCGAGCTGCTCACCTCCTCGAGCTACCTGACCTATTTCCGCAACTCGGCGATCGTCTCGGTCTTCGTCGTCACGATCACGATGCTGATCAGCATCCCGGCCGCCTTCGCGCTGTCGCGCATGAAGTTCTGGGGCTCGGGCGTGCTCGCGACCGGGGTGTTCCTCACCTACCTGATTCCGGAGACGCTGCTGTTCCTGCCGCTGTTCAAGATGTTCGCCATCTTCAACCAATGGACCGGCATCGAACTGATCAATCGCTGGTGGGTGCTGCTGTTCCTCTACCCGACGCTCACGGTGCCGTTCTGCACCTGGATCATGATCGGCTATTTCGCCTCGATCCCGAAGGAGCTCGACGAGGCGGCACTGATGGACGGGGCGAACTACCGGCAGATCCTGACGCGTGTGTTCATTCCGGTGGCGCTGCCCGGCCTGATCGCGGCGACCATCTTCGCGTTCACGGTGAGCTGGGCGCAGTTCCTCTATCCGCTCGCGTTCACGACCTCGCAGGACCAGCTCGTGCTGCCGGTCGGCATCATCACCTCGCTGATGAAGGGCGACGTGTTCAACTGGGGCCAGATCATGACCGGCGCGCTACTCGGCGCAGCGCCGCCGCTGATCATCTACGCGTTCCTGATGGACTATTACATCGCCGGCCTCACCGCCGGCGCGACGAAGGGTTGAGTATTCATGGCGCAGGTCTCGCTTCGCAAGGTGGTCAAGCGCTTCGACGAGGTCGAGGCGGTGGCCGGCATCGATCTCGACATCGCCGACAAGGAATTCGTCGTGCTGGTCGGCCCGTCGGGCTGCGGCAAGTCGACCACGCTGCGCATGATCGCGGGACTGGAAGAGATCACCGACGGCGAGATCGCGGTCGACGGCGAGGTCGTCAACGACGTCCCGCCCAAGGACCGCGACATGGCGATGGTGTTCCAGAATTACGCGCTCTACCCGCACATGACGGTGTACGAGAACATGTCGTTCGGGCTGCGGCTCAAGCGCTATCCGAAGGACGAGATCGCGCGGCGGGTGCAGGAGGCGGCGCGCATCCTCGACATCACCGAGCTGCTCGAACGCAAGCCGAAGGCGCTCTCCGGCGGGCAACGCCAGCGCGTTGCCATGGGCCGCGCCATCGTGCGCAACCCGAAAGTGTTCCTGTTCGACGAGCCGCTGTCCAATCTCGACGCCAAGCTGCGCGTGCAGATGCGCACCGAGATCAAACGCGTGCACCAGAAGGTGCGTACCACCACGGTCTACGTCACGCACGACCAGGTCGAGGCCATGACGCTCGCCGACCGCGTCGTGGTGATGAACCGCGGCAGGATCGAGCAGATCGGGGCGCCGAACTTCCTCTACCACTCGCCGGCGACGCACTTCGTCGCCGGCTTCATCGGCTCGCCGGCGATGAACTTCATCCCGTGCAAGCTGGAGCAGGCCGGTGACGCGCTGAACGTGCGGCTTTCCGACGCGATTTCCTTGGCCGTGCCGGCCGAGCGCATGCAGCGCTACCGGCAGTACGCCGACACGGACCTCACCTTCGGCATCCGGCCGGAGCACCTGACCGAAGCCAAGACCAACGGGGCGAAGAACCTCGCGACTTTCGACGCCGGCATCGAGGTGGTCGAGCCGATGGGCATGGAGACGATGGTGTTCTTCACCATCGGCGGAACCGAAGTGTGCGGACGCGTCGATCCGAATGCCGGTGCGCGTGTCGGGGAGACGATGAAGATGACCGCGAGCCTCGACAACATGCACCTGATCGATAATGTTTCCGGGCGGGTGTTGTAGGCGCTGTGGCGGACCTTGAGGGAAAAGTCGCCTGGGTGACCGGCGCCGGCAGCGGCATCGGCGAGGCGGCCGCGCTCGCGCTCGCCAAGGAAGGCGCGGCCGTCGCACTGTCGGGCCGCCGGCGCGAGCCGCTTCAATCGGTTGCAGACCGGATCGTCGGCGCGGGCGGCAAGGCAATGGTCGCGCCCGGCGACATGGGCGAACCGGAGACGCCGAACCGGATCGCGCAAGGCGTCGCCAAGGAATTCGGTCGGCTCGACATCCTGGTGAACAATGCCGGCACCAATATCACCGAACGGCGCTGGCGCGAGCTCACGCCCGAACGCGTGAAATTTATGCTCGACGCCAATCTCAACAGCGCGTTCTATTGCGCGTCGGCGGCGCTCGCGATCATGCGTCCGCACAAGGACGGGCTGTTGATCCATACGGCCTCGATGGCCGGCAAGGTCGTGAGCCTGTTGTCGGGCGCGAGCTATATCGCCGCCAAGCACGCGGTGGTCGCGATGAGCCACGCCATCAACGTGGAAGAATTCATGCACGGCATCCGCTCCACCGTGCTGTGTCCCGGCGAGGTCGCGACCCCGATCCTCGACCGCCGTCCCGTGCCGGTCTCGGCCGAGGATCGCGCGCGCATGCTGCAGCCCGAGCACATGGCCGATCTCATCCTCTACGTCGCCAAGCTTCCGGCCGGCGTGTGCATCAACGAAGTGCTGATTACCCCGACCTGGAACCGCGGCTACGCGGCCGCGGCCGGCGTCGGGCCGAAGATCGCGTCAAGCTGAATCCGGCAGTGGCCGAGCGAGCAATGCCATGAGCACGCCCCGCACCATCCGTCTTTCCCCCGCCGACAACGTCGTGGTCGCCGTCGATCCGATTCCCGAGGGTGGCGCCGCCGCGGGCGTAAGCGCGCTCGCGCGCGTCATGCGCGGGCACAAGATGGCGGTCAAGGCGATCGCGGCCGGCGAGCCGGTGCGCAAGTACGACCAGATCATCGGCTTTGCCACGACGTCGATCGCGCCGGGCGAATGGGTGCACACCCACAATGTCGAAATGCACGATTTCGCGCGCGACTACCGCTTCGCCGAAGGCGCGAAGAACGACGAGGTGCTGCCGCGCGAGCAACAGGCGACGTTCGAGGGCTACGTGCGGCCCGGCGGCAAGACCGGCACGCGCAACTATATCGGCATCCTCACCTCGGTGAACTGCTCGGCCTCGGCCGCGCGTTTCATCGCGCGCGAGGTCGAGCGCTCCGGCGTGCTCGCCGGCCATCCCGAGATCGACGGCGTGGTTGCGTTCGTGCACGGCACCGGGTGCGGGCTTGCCGCCTACGGCGAAGGCTGGGAGGTGCTGCGGCGTACCCAATGGGGCTATGCGACGCACGCCAATCTCGGCGCCGCCCTGATGGTGGGCTTGGGCTGCGAGGTGTTCCAGATCGACCGCATGAAGGACGAATACGGCCTGGTCGAGGGCGATCACTTCCAGACCATGACGATCCAGGCGACCGGCGGCACCAAAAAGACCGTCGCCGAAGGGGTCGAGCGCATCAAGGCGATGCTGCCGGTGGCGGCGCGCGCCAGGCGCGAGACGCGGCCGGCGTCCGAGCTCACGCTCGCGCTGCAATGCGGCGGCTCGGACGGCTATTCGGGCATCACCGCCAACCCGGCGCTCGGCGCCGCGGTCGATCAGCTGGTGCGGCACGGCGGCACCGCGATTCTCTCGGAGACGCCGGAGATCTACGGCGCCGAGCACCTGCTGACGCGCCGCGCCGTGAACCGCGCGGTCGGCGAGAAGCTGGTCAAGCGCATCAAGTGGTGGGAAGCATACTGCGAGCGCACCGGCGGCGAGATGAACAACAACCCTTCCCCCGGCAACAAGGCCGGCGGGCTCACCACCATCCTGGAAAAGTCGCTCGGTGCCGCCGCCAAGGGCGGCACCACGACGTTGCGCGCGGTCTACGAATATGCCGAGCCGGTGAAGGACAAGGGTTTCGTGTTCATGGACACGCCGGGCTACGACCCCGTGGGCGCGACCGGCCAGGTGGCGGGCGGGGCGAACGTGATGTGCTTCACCACCGGGCGCGGCTCGGCGTTCGGCTGCAAGCCGACGCCCTCGGTCAAGCTCGCGACCAACTCCCAGGTTTACGCCAGCATGATCGACGACATGGACATCAACTGCGGCGACGTGCTCGACGGCGTCTCGATCGAGGCCAAGGGCGAGGAGATCTTTCGCAAGGTGCTCGCCGTCGCCTCCGGCGCGCACACCAAGTCCGAGGATCTGGGCTACGGCGACGCCGAGTTCGTGCCCTGGCAGATCGGCGCGGTGATGTGACCCGTAGGGCGCAATAGCCCTAAGCGCGTTTACGCGCGTCTTCACGCGCTATGGCGTATTGCGCCAGCCGAGTCTTCCACGGCGGAATACGCTGCGCTATTCCGCCCTACGATCTTGTGAGGAAGAAAGAATGAGCAGGCTGGAGTATCCGGTCGTGGTTGAGCCACTCCCGCCCGAAGATGGTGGAGGGTTCGTTGCGACCGTTCCCGACCTGCCCGGCTGCATGAGTGACGGCGCCACGCCGGAAGAGGCGCTGTCGGATGTCCAGGATGCGATCATCTCGTGGATCGAAGCGGCGCGCGATCTCGGGCACGCGGTGCCGAAACCATCCCGTCATCTCGCGTCGGCCGGCTGACGTTTCCAACGCGGCGCCTCGAAGCGGCATCTGTGCGCCGTCACACCGTCTTATCGACGATCAGCCCGGTTCCCGCCGGCTTCGCCGCCTCGACCGGCGGCTGCAGCGCCGGATTGTCCGGTGCGGCTTCGCCACGGCCTTGCGCGGTCGGCGTTTCAATCGCGGCCGAGCCGAACATGGGCGGAGCCGCAGTGGTTCCAACATTCATCGGACGCGCCTTTCTCGTCGCCCGCACGACTATCAGAGCGCGGCTTCGGAAGTCTTGCGGCGGACGAAACGTCAGTCCGCATGGTTTCGCCGCGCTTGCGGCAAAGCCGACAAGTTTATCGATCAGCCGAACGCGAGCTGCACCTTCATGGCGCGCGAACGATCGGCCGCAAGCTCGAACGCTTCGCGCGCATCGGCGAGCGGAACGGTCTCGGTCAGCAGCGGCATGACATCGACGAGCCCGCCGCCGATCAGCGCAACCGCGAGCGCGAACTCCTCGTGGAAACGGAAGGTGCCGCGCAGCTCGATTTCCTTGGCGACCGCGACATTCATCGGGAGAGTCATGTCGCCGCCGGCGATGCCGATCTGCACCACGATTCCGGTCGGCCGCACCACCGCAAGTCCGCCCGCGAGCGCCTGCGCCTTGCCCGAGGCCTCGAACATCACGTCGAAATAGCCCTTGTCGGCGCCATAGCGCGCAAGCGTATCCGTCTCACCGACATTGATCGCCGCATCGGCGCCGACCGTGCGGGCGGCTGCGAGCGGCGCCTCGGCCACGTCGGTCGCGACGATCTCCAACGCGCCCGCGCGCCGCACCGCGATCATGGTCAGCGCGCCGATCGGGCCTGCGCCGGTGACCAGGACGCGTTTGCCGAGCAGGGGTCCGGCGCGGTTCACCGCGTGCAGACACACGGCGAATGGCTCGGCGAACGCCGCCTGCGCGGCCGACATGGCGGGCGGCACCGCCACCGCCTGCGTCGCGTCGCAGACCAGCAGCTCGCGGAAGCCGCCCTGCACGTGGGGAAAGCGCATGGCGCTGCCGTAGAAGCGCATGTCGAGGCAGTGGTTCTGTTTGCCCTCCTGGCAGTAGCGGCAGCGCCCGCACGGCCGGCTCGGGTCGACGGCCACGCGCTGGCCGGCCTTGACGGTGGTCACGTCCGCGCCGACCCGCGCGATCGTTCCGGCGATCTCGTGGCCGAGGATCATCGGCTCTCTCAGCCGCACGGCGCCGAATCCGCCGTCGAAATAGTAGTGCAGATCGGAGCCGCAGATGCCGCCGGCCTCGATGCGCACCTCGACCTCGCCGGGACCGAGCGGCGCGGCCGGCACGGGCTCGATGCGAAGGTCTTTTGACGCGTACAGCACCGCGGCGCGCATCGTCATCCTCTCCGGTTCATGTCCGCACCTTACACACCGTTCGTAGGGCGCAATAGCGCAAGCTTATTGCGTCGGCGGAGTCCTTCATGGCGGAATACGCTTTCGCTATTCCGCCCCACACTCCGCCATGCAAGGACCACCCCATGAGCAAGCTGTTCGATCTCACCGGCCGCCTCGCGCTGGTCACCGGCTCGAGCCGCGGCATCGGCCGCGCCATCGCGCAAGGCTATGTGGCGGCGGGCGCGCGCGTACTCATCAACGGGCGCGACCAGGACGCGGTGGCGGGAACCGTGAAGGCGCTGGGTGCGAGCGCGATTGCACTGCCGTTCGACGTCACCAGCAAGGCTGCCGTCGAGGCCGCGGTCGAGCGGATCGAGCGCGATACCGGGCCGATCGACATCCTGGTGAACAATGCCGGCATGACCAAGCGCATGGCGTTCACGGATTTCCCCGAGGCAGATTGGCGGCAGATCATGGCGACCAATCTCGACTCGGTGTTTTTCATGACGCAGGCGGTCGCGCGGCGCATGATTCCGCGCGGGCGCGGCAAGATCGTGAACATCTGCTCGGTGATGTCGGAGCTCGGCCGGCCGACGATCGCGCCCTACACGGCGAGCAAGGGCGCGGTGAAGATGCTCACCAAGGCGATGTGCGCCGAGTTCGCCCAGCACGGCATCACGGCGAACGGCATCTCGCCCGGCTATTTCGGCACCGAGCTGAACACCGCGCTGATGAACGACGAGAAATTCTCCGCCTGGGTCTGCGCACGCACGCCCGCGGGGCGCTGGGGCAAGGTCGAGGAATTGCAGGGCGCCGCGATCTTCCTCGCGGCGGACGCGTCGTCGTTTGTCAACGGACACATCCTGCTCGTCGACGGCGGAATGACGGCGGTGGTGTAGTCGGTAGGGCGGGCAAAGCCGCTGCTCGCTGATGCAACAAGAACAAGACGCGGTAGCGCCGTGCCCGCGTTTGGCCGCGAACTCGAAGGCTTGCGCGGGCACGGCGCTTTCCGCATTTCGTGCTCGTCACGCCGGCCGAGCCTGCGCCTTTGCCCGCCCTACGCGAGCTTCGGCCCGATCGTCACGCTCAACTTGCCGACGCCCTCGATCTCGCAGTCGAGCTTGTGGCCGGGCGCGAGCGCGCTCACGCCCGCCGGCGTGCCGGTCATGATGATGTCGCCAGGCGCGAGCGCCACCATCTCGGACAATTTCCAGATCACTTCAGGAACGTTCCAGATCATCTGACTGAGGTCGCCGTCCTGCTTAACCTCGCCGTTCACCTTCAGGTGGATGCGCCCCTTGCTCGGATGGCCGATCTCGGAAGCCGGCTTGAGCGCTCCGCACGGCGCCGAGCTATCGAACGCCTTGCCGATCTCCCACGGGCGCTTGATGTTGCGCGAGGCGATCTGCAGGTCGCGGCGCGTCAGGTCGATGCCGACCCCGTAGCCCCAGACGCAATCGAGCGCCTTGTCCTTCGGGATGTTGCGGCCGCCGCTTTTCAGCGCCACCACCAGCTCCACCTCATGATGCAGGTCGTTGGTGAGCGGCGGATAGGGTACGGTGCCGCCGTCGGGCACGATCGCGTCCGCCGGCTTGGCGAAGAAGAACGGCGGCTCGCGCTCGTCCTGGCCCATCTCCTTGATGTGCTCGAGATAGTTGCGGCCGACGCACCAGATCCGGCGTACAGGGAATGTTTTCGCGGAACCGGCGACCGCGACAGCGGCCTGGGGCGGGGCGGGAATGACGTAATTGTCGGCTGCGGACATCTCGGGTTCCGTTGAGGATATGGCGAGAAGTTGCTGATACGGCCCGGTTCGGGCGGCAGATCGCTAGCATGGCGGGGCAGGGGCGAACAACGCATTTTGCGTGAGGGTGCTCCCAAGCTTTTGCCATGGCTCGGGAAACGGCTATAACGGCGCATCCCCGCCCGGGGCAGGCGGCACAGGGGAAGCGTCCGGGGAGTTTCGGTCAATGCTTGCGCGCGTTTTCGCTCCGCAGTTCGTGATCCTGTACCTGTATGCGGCCTCGGCGGCCTATGTGCATTTCCGCGGCCGCATGAAGCTCCGCCTCGGGCGGCAGCTGGCCGATCATTCGACCTGGCTCGCCCCCTACAACGTGCTCATGTACATGTTCCAAGCCGTGCCGAATAAGCCGGTGCTGTCCGTGGAGAGCTTCCCCGAGCTCAAGCCGTTGCGCGACAATTGGGAGACCATTCGCGCCGAGGCGGTCAACCTGTTCGACGAGGGCCGCATCCGCGCCTCCGCCAACAACAACGACTGGGGCTTCTATTCGTTCTTCCGCAGCGGCTGGAAGCGCTTTTACCTGAAATGGTACGAGGACTTCCTGCCCTCGGCGCGCACGCTCTGCCCCAAGACCGTCGAGCTGGTGAATTCGATCCCCAACGTGCACGGCGCGATGTTCGCGATGCTGCCGCCCGGCGCCAAGCTCGGCGCGCACCGCGACCCGTTCGCCGGGTCGCTGCGCTATCACCTCGGGCTGGTCACGCCGAACTCGGATAAGTGCTTCATCATCGTCGACGGCGAGAAATGCGTGTGGCGCGACGGCGAAGCCATCATGTTCGACGAGACCTACATCCACACCGCCGAGAACCAGACCGACGTCAACCGCATCATCCTGTTCTGCGACGTCGAGCGGCCGATGAAGTTCGGCTTCATGACCGCGTTCAACCGCTGGGTCAGCAAGCACATCGTCAAGGCCTCGACCACGCAGAACGAGGAAGGCGAGAAGGTCGGCTGGATCAACAAGGTCTTCAGCTATCTCTATTCGGTCCACGGGCTCGGCCGGCGCATGAAGGCGTGGAACTACCACGCCTATTACGCGCTGAAATATGCGGTCGTGGCGGTGATCGCGGCCGCGATTCTCTACTCGGCGCTGGCGTAGCGCGCACGCGTCACGCCGCGGGCCGCGGCTCGGCCTGCTCGCGCAGCTGCAACCGATAGAACGACGCATAGCGGCCGCCCTGGCGCAACAGCTCGTCGTGCCGGCCGGTCTCGGTCACGGTGCCGTTCTCGACCACCAGGATGCGGTCCGCGTGCATGATGGTCGAGAGGCGGTGCGCGATGACCAGGGTCGTGCGCCCCTTGCACAGTTCGGCGACCGCCGCCTGCACGTGATGCTCGGATTCCGAATCGAGCGCCGCGGTCGCCTCGTCGAGCAGGATGATCGGTGCGTTCTTGATCAGCGCGCGCGCGATGGCCACGCGCTGGCGCTGGCCGCCGGAGAGCCGCAGCCCGTGCTCGCCGACCGGCGTGTCGTAGCGGTCAGGAAAGGCCGTGATGAAGTCGTGGGCATGCGCGGCTTTCGCCGCCCCGATGATCGCGGCCTCGTCGGCGCCGAGCTTGCCGAAGCCGATATTGTCGCGGATCGAGCCGCGGAACAGGAATGCGTCCTGGCCCACATAGGCGATTTGCCGGCGCAGCGAGCGCCGCGATACCGCCGCGATGTCCTGCCCGTCGACGGTGATCGCGCCGCCGTTCGCCTCGTAGAGACGCAGGATGAGATTGAGGATCGTCGACTTGCCGCCGCCGGACGCGCCGACCAGCGCCGTGACCTTGCCCGGCTCAGCGACAAACGACATGCCGCGCAGCACCGGTTCGCCCGTGCGATAGGCGAAGCGTACGTCGCTGAACTCGATGCGCGCGTCGGTGACCCGAAGCGGCGGCTTGTGATCGTCGCCCGGCTCGCTCGGCGGGCTGTCGATGATCTCGAACAGCACGCGCACGCCGACGAGCTGGCTGTTGAGCTCGAGATTGAGGCGCGCCAGGCGCTTCGCCGGCTCGTTGGCGAGCAGGAACGCCGCGATGAACGAGAAGAATTCGCCCGGCGTCGTGCCCCACTGGATCACGCGGTAGCCGCCGTAGACGATCGCCGCCGCGATGGCGAAGCCGCCGAGCGTTTCCATCAGCGGGCTGGTGCGGTTGGCGACGCGCGCCCATTTGTTGGCCTCGTGCTCGACCTCGGCCACGTTCTTGTCGAAGCGCGCGCGCAACGCCTCTTCCAGGGTAAATGCCTTGACGATGCGCAGGCCTTGCAGCGCTTCCTGCAGGGTTTCCAGGATGCGCGTACCGCCGGTGAACTGGACGCGGCTGATGTGGCGGATGCGGCGCGCCATCTTGCGCAACAAGAGCATCGCCGGCGGAAACACCACCAAGGTGACCAGGGACAGCAGGGGGTCTTGAATGAACATCACCGCGACCAGGCCGATCAGCGTGAAGAAGTCGCGCCCGACCGCGAGGAGCAGCAGATTGAGGACCGTCGAGGCGGCCATCGCTCCGGTATTGAGCCGCGCGGTGAACTCGGAGGAGTGGCGGTCGACGTAATAGCTCAGGTTCTCGTTCAACAGCTTGGCGAACATGCGCCGCTGGTTGGCGGCCGAGATGCGATTGGCGATGCGCGACAACAGCACGGCCTGGCCGTACAGCGCCGCCCCCCGGATCGCAAAGATCGCGACGCACACGCCGCCGAGCAGCACGATGCTGTGAAAGTTCTTGTGCACATAGGCCTGGTTGATGAAGTCGCCGAGCAGATAGGCGGTGAACGCCGTGCAGGCGGCCGCGATCGCCATCAGCCCGGCCGCGATCGCATAGAGGCGCCAGTGAACGATCGCATGCTCGAGGAAAAGCCGGCGGATCATCGCCGGCGTACTGTAGCGCTTGTCGTCCGATAGGGTCGGCCCGGTCATGTGGCCGTTCCTTGCCCGCCCGGCTAAGGATTTTCAAGCGGAATCAGCGACCTTCGGCGCCTTCACGCATTGCGCAGCATCAGCTTGCGCTCCCATCCGAGCGCGTGCTCGACGATGAGGGCGAGATCGTCGCGCTGCGGACGCCAGCCGAGCGTTTCGCGCGCACGGTCGGAGGCGGCGACGATCTGCGCCGGGTCGCCGGGGCGGCGCGGCGCGAAGTCGACCTTGAAGTCGACGCCCGAGACCCGCTTGACCGTGTCGATCACCTCGAGCACCGAAAAGCCGCGGCCGTAGCCGCAATTCAGCGTCGTGGACGCGCCGCCCTGGCGCAAATGGGTCAGCGCATCGAGATGCGCCTGGACCAGGTCGCTGACGTGGATGTAATCGCGGATGCAGGTGCCGTCCGGCGTGGAATAGTCGGTGCCGAACACCGACATGCTTCCCCGCCGGCCGAGCGCGGTCTCGACCGCCACCTTGATCAGGTGGGTCGCCCCCTTGGTCGATTGCCCGGTGCGCAGTTCGGGGTCGGCGCCGGCGACGTTGAAGTAGCGCAGGATCACGTGACCGAGCCCATACGCGCTTCCTGCGTCGCGCAACATGATCTCGCTCATCAGCTTGGACCAGCCGTAGGGCGACATCGGGAGGAGCGCGTCGTCCTCGGTCACCGGCACGCGCGCCGGGTTGCCGTAGACCGCGGCGGTGGAGGAGAAGATGAAATGCTTTACGCCGCCGTTCACGGCGCATTCGATCAGCGCGCGCGAATTGACGGTGTTGTTGCGGTAATAGCCGAGCGGATCGGCGACCGAGTTCGGGCACCACGATCGAGGCCGCGAAGTGGATGATCGCCTCGACCTTCTGCTCCTTGATGAGGCTCGCGACCAGGCTCTGATCGCCGGTCTCGCCCACCACCAGCCGCACGTCGTGCGCGACCGCCCAGTCAAAACCGGTCGACAGATTGTCGAGCACGACCACGCGCTCGCCGGCCGCGACCAGCGCGAGGACCATGTGACTGCCGATGTAGCCGGCACCGCCGGTGACCAGGATTGTCATGGGCAACCGCAATAGCAGCAATTGGATGAAAAAGGCGTTATCGCCGGCCGTTGCCGGCCCCTCGTGGCCGGTGACAAGGCCGGTGCCGGCGTATATGAGGCCCGAGGGCATGCGCGACATCCTGTTCATCAAGACTTCCTCGCTCGGCGATGTGATCCACCACATGCCGGCGGTCACCGAGACGCGCCGCCGCGTGGCAGGCGCGCGCATCGGCTGGGTGGTCGAGGAAGCGTTCGCGCCGCTGGTGCGGCTGCATCCCGCCGTGGATGCGGTCGTTCCGGTCGCGTCGCGGCGCTGGCGTAGCGCGTTGGCGCAGGCGTCGACGTGGCGCGATGTTCGAAGCTTCGCGCGCGACCTGCGGCGGCAAACCTATGATCGGATCATCGATGCCCAGGGCCTGTTGCGGACCGGGTTGATGGCGCGTCTCGCCCGCGGGCGGCGGCATGGCTACGATCCGGAGAGCGTGCGCGAACGCCCGGCGTCATGGTTCTACGACGTGCGGCATCGGGTCGATCGCGATCAACACGCGATCGCACGCAATCGCCTGCTCACCGGCCGCGCGCTCGGCTACGAGCCGGAGGGACCGGTCGACTTCGGTCTCGACCGCGCGCGCCTCGCGCCCGCCACGACAAAGCCCTATGGAGTGCTGCTGCACGCGACGGCCCGGCCGGAAAAGGAATGGCCGGTCGAGCAGTGGATCGCGCTTGGCTCGACCCTCGGCGGATACGACCTTGTGCTGCCGTGGGGCAATGCGTCCGAGCGCGCGCGCAGCGAGCGCATCGCGACCGCCGTGCCGCACGCCCGCGTTCCGCAGCTGCGTCCGCTCGACGAGCTTGCACGGCTCATCGCCGGTGCGTCGTTCCTGGTCGGGGTCGACACCGGTCTGCTGCACCTCGGCGCGGCGCTCGGCGTGCCGCTCGTTGGCATCTATGTCGGCACCAAGCCCGCCCTGCATGGACCGCAGGGAGCCGGGCCGATCGAGGTGGTCGTTGCGCCGACGGCCGCCGACGTCGCGGCGGCGCTGGCGCGCGTCACCTGACCAGCGTGCTGCGGGCGGCGGCGAGGACCCGCTCGGCCGCGATGTCGCGCATGCAGTGGTGATGGCCGAGGTGGCAGACCGGTTTGTGGCAGGGCCGGCAGGGCAGGTCGCTTGCCGCCTGGATCACGGCCGCGAGCGGATTGAGCGGAGCCCAATGCCACGGGCTGGTCGGGCCGAAAATGCCGACCGACGGGGTCCCGAGCGCGGCCGCGACGTGCAGCAGGCCGGAGTCGTTCGACACCGCCACGTCGGCGGCGGCGAGCGCGAGGATGGCGTTGCGCAGGTCGTTGCCGGTCAGATCGCGGACGCTTCCACCGCCGTGCCCGACAATCTCGGCGGCGAGCGCTTTCTCGTCGGGCCCGCCGAGCACCCACGCGTGGGCGCCTTGTCCGGCGAGCTGGCGCGCAAGTTCGCCGTAGCTCTCGGCGGGCCAGCGCTTGGAGGGGCCGACCGCGCCGGGCGCAAGCGCGACCACGGGCCGCCCGTCGGGCTTGAGCCCGCGCTGCTCGCGCCAGGTATCGATCTCGGCCGCCGGCACCCTGAGTTCCGGCCTGGGCAAGTCCGCCGGCAGGGCGGCGCTACGCGGCAGCGCAAGCGCGGCGCAGCGCTCGACCATCCGCTCCAGCCTGCGCTCGCCGAATCGCAAATCGTTGACGAGGCCGAAACGCCACTCGCCAACGAAGCCGATGCGCTCCGGAATGCCGGCGAGGAAGGGCGCCAGTGCCGCCTTCCACTTGCGCGACATGATCAGCGCCGTGCCATAGCCGCCGGCCTTGAGGCGCTGGGCGAGTGCCCGGTACTCGGATCGCACCAGGCGCTTGGGCGAAAGGTCGGCAACGACCGCTTGGCGCACCTCGGGCATGTAGTCGGCAAGCGGAGCGCATAATTTGCTCGCCACCACGTCGATCGGCCGGGCGGGAAAGCGCGCCTTGAGCAGCTTTGCCACGGTATGGCAGCGCACGAAATCGCCGATCCACGTGTAGGGCACGATCAGGATCGGCCGGTGGTCGATGGCCGGGGACGCGCGCGCCCCTTCCGAGTTGCGTAAAGGATGTTGTGATTCGGAATTCATATCTTATATAGTGAACATAATTTCACTTCTTTATGGTCCCAAGCCTCTTCCTTTGCGCATCGGAAGGAAGCACGGATGCCGCGCGGTCGCTACCCCTTTGATGCGCCTTTACCGCGTCGCGGCGGCCATGTTGCACGCGCCCTGGGAGTGGGGCAAAGGAGGGCGCGGGTCCGGACAGGCCGGAGCCGCCCAACGTGGCGCGGCGTTGATGCTGCTGGTAACCGGCGGGGCGGGGTTCATCGGATCGAATGTGGTGGCCAGCCTCAACGAGGCGGGGCGCAGCGACATCGTCGTCAACGACAGCCTTGGCAGTGACGGCAAATGGCGCAATCTGCAGAAGCGCCAGTTCGCCGATTTCGTCGGACCGGACGAACTGTCGGGCTGGCTCGACGGACGCAAGCTCGACGCCGTCATTCATCTCGGCGCCATCTCGGACACGACGGCGACGGACGGCGACCGCGTCATGGCGACCAATTTCCGCCTCTCGCTCCGGCTGCTCGATTGGTGTACGGCGACCCGGACGCCGTTCATCTATGCATCGTCGGCGGCGACTTATGGGGACGGAGGGGGTGGATTTGCCGACGACTGGCAGGGCGCCGCCCTGAAAAGCCTCGCCCCGAAGAACCTCTACGGCTGGAGCAAGCATCTGTTCGACCTCGCGCTCGCCGATCGCGTCGCCAAAGGCGAGAAGCTGCCGCCGCAGTGGGCAGGCTTGAAGTTCTTCAACGTGTTCGGCCCGAACGAGTACCACAAGGGCGAGATGATGAGCCTCGTGGCCAAGCGGTTCGACGCGGCCAAGGCCGGGCAACCGATCCGCCTGTTCAAGTCGCATCGCGCCGGCATCGCCGACGGCGAGCAGAAGCGCGATTTCATCTACGTCGACGACGCCGTCGCGGTCGTGCATTGGCTGCTCGCCTCGCCCGCGGTATCCGGCATTTTCAACGTCGGCACCGGCAAGGCGCGCTCGTTCCGCGACCTGATCACGGCGGTCTTCGCCGCGCTCGGCCGCGCGCCGATGATCGAATACATCGAGATGCCGCCGCAGATCCGCGACAGCTACCAGTATTTCACCCAAGCCGAGGTCACCAACCTGCAGCGCGCCGGATACAATGCAGGCTTCACGCCGCTCGAACAGGCGGTCGAACGGTACGTGACGCGATTCCTCGACCGCGAAGATCGATATCGCTGAGTTCGGATCGGTAGATGTTCGATTTCGAAAAGAACATGAGCCGCATCGCCGAGCAGACCATCCTCTGCATCGGCGACCTGATGCTCGACGATTTCGTCTACGGCGAGGTCTCGCGCGTCTCGCCCGAGGCGCCCGCGCCGGTTCTTGCGGTCAGGCGCAGCGAGGAGGAGATCGGCGGGGCCGGCAACGTCGCGCGCAACATCGCCGCGCTCGGCGCGCGCTGCATCTTCGTCGGCCTTACCGGCGAGGATGACGCAGGCGAGCGGCTTGCCAAGGCGTTCGCCGACGAAGCGAACATCGTCGCAAGGCTCGTGGTCGATCCGGGCCGGCCGACCACCCGCAAGGTGCGCTACGTCTCCGAGCATTATTCGACCCATCTGCTGCGCGCCGATTGGGAGCTCAGCCGCCCGGCGAGCGCGGAAGTCGAGGACCTGCTGATCGCTTCGGCAACCGACGCCCTGCCGCGCGTCGGCGCCGTGGTGCTGTCCGACTACGCCAAGGGAGTGCTGACGCCGCGCGTGGTGCGCGCGGTGATCGACGCGGCACGCCGCCAGGGCAGGCATGTCGTGGTCGATCCCAAGGGGCACGATTTCGCGGTCTACCGCGGCGCGACGGTGATCACGCCGAACCGCAAGGAGCTGGCCGAGGCGACGCGCCGCAGCATCACGGCCGATAGCGAGATCGCGCAAGCCGCAGCCGAGCTCGCGCGCGCGATCGGCTGCGACGCCGTGCTGGTCACGCGCAGCGAGGACGGCATGACGCTGCATGTCGAGGGCCATGCGCCGATGCACGTGCCGGCCTATCCGGTGCGGGTGCGTGATGTATCGGGCGCCGGCGACACGGTGGCGGCGGCGCTCGCGGTCCTTCTCTCCATGGGCGCCGATTTCGAGTCGGCGGCGCGCGCCGCCAATGCCGCCGCCGCCGTCGTAGTCGGCAAGCGCGGCACCGCGACGGTATCGGCCGCCGAATTACGTCACCGCATCCTGCCGGCCGCGGCGCGCGCATCGGAAGAAAAGATCGTGTTCGATTGGGTCGAGCTCGACGAACGTCTCGCCGAATGGCGCCGTCAGGGCCAGCGCGTCGGCTTCACCAACGGCCACTTCGATCTGTTGCATCCGGGGCACATCAAGGTGCTGGCCGAAGCGCGCGCCCATTGCGACCGGCTGGTGGTCGGCCTCAACAGCGACGCCTCGACCAAACGATTGAAAGGCGAGAGCCGTCCGATCAATTCCGAGCGGGCGCGCGCCGAGGTGCTGGCCGCCCTCGAAGCGGTCGACCTCGTCGTGATCTTCGAGGACGACACGCCACACGCGCTGATCGAACGGGTGCGCCCTTCGGTGCTGGTCAAGGGCGGCGACTACCGGCGCGACCAGGTAGTGGGCCGCGAGGTCGTCGAGGCTGCCGGCGGCGAAGTGATCCTGGTCGAAACGGTGCCCGGTCACAGCACGACCGCGATGGTCGCCCGCTCGCGCGCTTCGGCCAAGGCCGACGCCGGGTCGTGACGCAACAAGCCGTGATGCGCGCGATCTTTCCGCCCGACGTCGAAGCTGCGCTGAAGGAGGAGTTCTTCGGCCACACCCAAGGCTATTTCGTCGAGGTGGGCGCCAACGATCCGCAGGCGCTGTCGCAGACTTGGCATCTCGAGCAGCGCGGATGGTCGGGCATCCTGGTCGAGCCGCAGCCCGACCTCGCGGCGCGCCTGCGCGAGCGGCGCAAAGCGCAGGTCTATGCCGTCGCGTGCTCTGCTCCGGCCGATGCCGGCAAGACCATGACCCTGCATCTCGCCGGCATCCACTCCTCGCTCGATCCCGCCCTCAACATCTCGACCGAACTGCCCGCCGGCGCGATCGAGGTGCCGATCCGCACGCTCGACGACATTCTGATGGAGGCGAAGGCCCCGGCTCCGCTCGATTTCGTCTCGATCGATGTCGAAGGGCTGGAGCTCGACGTGCTCGCGGGCTTCGATCTTGCGCGCTGGCGCCCGCGGCTCATGCTGATCGAGGACCTCGCCATGAACCTGCGCCTGCACCGCGCCCTGCGGGCGCGCGGCTACAAATGGGTGCGGCGCACCGGACTGAACGGCTGGTACGTGCCGCAGACCAGCCCGATGGACGCCGGCCTGCAGGGGCGGCTGCAGTTCTTCCGCAAGCACGTGCTCGGCCTGCCGTTCCGTTACGCGCGCGAGACGTCGCGCCGCTATCGGCTGCGCCGCGGCGAGGGGCGGGGTTGGCGGTGATGCGTTTTGGTCTGCTCTGTTCGGCGCAAGCCGACGGGCGCGAGCTTGGCCAAGAGACTGGCCAAGCGACCGGCCAAGGGACGGGTCAAGCGACCGGTCAAGGATTCCGCGATTATCTCGACTTCAACGTCGAGGCGGAGGCGCTGGGCCTGCATGCGAGCTTCCTGGTCGAGCATCATTTCACCGGCTGGAACCAGGTCTCGGCCACGCTCATGCTGCTGACCTGCCTGGCGATGCGGACGACCACGTTGCGGCTCGGGACCGCGGTGATGACGCTGCCCTGGCACAACCCGGTCCTGCTCGCCGAGCAGGCCGCGACGCTCGATCTCATCTCCGGCGGCCGGCTCGACTTCGGCGTCGGCAAAGGCTACCGCCACACCGAGTTCAAGGGCTTCGGCGTGCGGCAAGAGGAGGCCGGCGCGCGTTTCGACGAGGCGCTCGAGGTCATCCTGCGGTCCTGGACCACGCGCACGCGCTTCTCGCATCAGGGTCGCTACTGGCGGTTCGAGGACATCGTGGTCGAGCCGCCGACGGCGCAGCGGCCGCATCCGCCGCTGTGGGTTGCGGGCGGGAGTGAGCCGTCGATCCGCAAAGCCGCCGCCCGCGGCTTCAATCTCATTCTCGATCAATACGCCGCCCCCGACGTGATCGGCGAGCGCATTGCGCTCTACCGCCGCGAACGCGAAGCCATGCACGGCGCGTTCGATCCGATGCAGGTGGCGGTGGCGCGTCAAGTCTACGTGGCGAGCGACGAGGCCGACCGGCAAGCGTCGCTCGCTCGCCTCGCCGCACACAACCAGCGCATGCTCGCCGTGTCGCGTGCGCCCGACGGCAAGGCCGGCTCGCACGTCCTCGCCTACGCGGGCACCCCCGGCGAGACCGAGCGCAACGCGCTCGTTGGAACGCCGGATGAAATTTGCCGCGGGCTCGAAGCCCTGAACCAGGCCGGCGCGGAGTACGTGCTGCTGACGATCCTGGGCGGCAAGGCGCAGCTGCGATCTTTCGCCCGCGAGATCATGCCGGCGTTTTCGCGGGCGCAGATGTCGAAGGCCGTCGGAGCCAGTGAATCCTCAACGTGATATATCGCTGGGCATGAACCCGGCTTCGGTGAACGCCATGCAGTCGATTGCGCCCGCGCCGCTGACCAACTCCAGGGTGGAAACGGAATATCGCGCGCGCACCGCGGGTTCCGCGCGGCTCTACGCCGAGGCCTGCAAGGTCATTCCGGCAGGATTGACCCACGATTCCCGCACGCTCTTGCCCTATCCGGTCTATGCGGCGCGCGCGGCAGGGCCGCGCAAGTGGGACGTCGACGGCAACGAGTATGTCGATTACTTCGGCGGGCATGGCGCGCTGCTGCTCGGTCACGCGCATCCGGCGGTGGTTCAGGCGGTGCACCAGCAGGTCACGCAGGGCACCCATTGGGGCTCGTCGCACGAGGCGGAAGTGCGCTGGGCGGAACTGGTGCAACGCCTCGTCCCGTGCGCCGAGCGGGTGCGCTTCACGGCGTCCGGAACAGAAGCCTCGCACCTCGCGCTGCGCCTTGCGCGCGCCTTTACCGGCAAGCCGAAGGTGGTGCGCTTCGTCGGCCACTTCCACGGCTGGCACGACCAGGTGACGGCCGGATCCATGTCGCACTTCAACGGCGAGGTGCCGGCGGGGATTTTGCCCAGCCTGGTCGAGCAGACCATCCTGCTGCCGGCCGATGACGTCGCCGCCGCCGCCGAGACGCTTCGCGCGCGCGACGACATCGCCGCCGTGATCCTCGAAGGATCGGGCGCCTCGTGGGGCATGGTGCCGCTGCCGGAAGGGTTCCTGGCCGGCCTGCGCGCCGTGACGAAAGAGCGCGGCGTCGTGATGATCCTCGACGAGGTCATCACCGGCTTTCGCTGGTCGCGCGGCGGCGCGCAGGAACGCTTTGGGGTCACTCCGGACCTGTGCGTGCTGGCCAAGATCGTCGCCGGCGGCCTGCCGGGCGGCGCCGTCGCCGGGCGCGCCGACATCATGGATCAGCTCGATGCCGCGGCCGCCAAAGCCGCCGGACGCGAAAAGATCGGCCATCAGGGCACGTTCAATTCCAATCCGCTCTGCGCGGCGGCCGCGGTCGCCACGCTCTCGATCGTCGAGCGCGAGGATGTTTGCGCCAAGGCGGAAGCGACGACGGAGGAAATCCGCACAGGCATGCGGCAGATCCTCGTCGAGGAAGACGCGCCGTGGGGCATTTATGGCGACGCGTCGGCGTTCCTCATTTTCCAGAACCCGCACGGCCTGAAGATCGATCCGCAGACCTTCGATCCGCTGCGCCACGGGTTCCGCGAGCTCAAGGCGGTGCGCAACGCCAACCTCAGCCACCGCCTGCGCATCGCCATGCTCGCCAACGGCGTCGATATCATGGGCGCTCCGGGTGGCCTCGTGTCGGCGGTCCACGGTCCGGAGGAGGTCGCACGCACGCTCGAGGCGTTCCGCACGAGCGTCCGCTGGCTCAAGGCCGAAGGCGACATCGCAACGTGACGGCCGAGGGGGCTGTGGCGCTTTCGGCGCAAGAAATGACGCCATACAGAACAAGGACCGAGGACCCGGTGCGCCTGAGCGCGATCCTGATCACCAAGAACGAGGCCGCCAATATCGGCGCGTGCCTCGACAGCCTCGCGTTCTGCGACGAGCGCGTCGTGGTCGATTGCGGCAGCACCGACGGTACGCAGGAGATCGCGGCCGCCAGGGGCGCGCGGATCGAGTTCCATCAATGGCACGGCTTCGGCGTGCAGAAGAACCACGCGCTGTCGCTCGCCACCGGAGACTGGGCGCTGTCGATCGATGCCGACGAGCGGGTCGGCGCCGAGCTTGCCGCCGAGATCCGCGCGGCGCTCGATCGCGGCGACGTCGATGGCTACGAACTCAAGCGCCAGTCGAGCTTCTGCGGCCACATGATGCGGCATTCGCGCCTCTTTCCCGACCATGTGCTGCGCCTTGTGCGCCGCGGCAAGGCGCGCTTCACCGATGATCTCGTGCACGAACGCCTGGTGTGCGACGGGCCGGTCGGCCGGCTCGCGGCGCCGCTGGTGCACCACTCGGTGGCGAGGCTCGAGGACGCCATCCGCCGCATCGACGCCTACTCGACGCTCGGTGCGCAGGCGATCGTGGCGTCCGGCCGGCGCGTGTGGTTCTTCTCCGGCATAGTCCGCGGCCTTGCGGCGTTCCTGCGCGTCTACCTGCTCCGGCTCGGCTTCATCGACGGCGCGGCCGGGTTCATGCTCGCGGTCGCCAACGCCGAGGGCACCTATTACCGCTACATGAAGGCTTGGCTCATGAAGGCTCGGCTGGAGACGCGCCGCCGTGGCTGAGCTGATCTCCGTCGTGGTTGCGACCTACGATCGCGCCGACGCGCTCGCCGCGGTGCTGCGCGGCCTGTCGCGCCAGAGCGATCGCGATTTCGAGGTGATCGTCGCCGACGACGGCTCGGGGGAGGCGACGCGGCGCGTGATCGCCGAATGGAAAGACCGGCTCGGCGTCGCGCTCAGGCATGTGTGGCACGACGACCTGGGCTTCCGCCTTGCCGAGATCCGCAACCGCGCGATCCATGCGAGCGCCGGCGAGGTTTGTGTTTTCCTCGACGGCGACAGCATCCCGCGGCCGGGCTTCGTCGCGGCGCATCGCCGCCTCGCCGAACCTGGCTGGTTCGTTGCCGGCAACCGCGTGCTGCTGACCCAGGCGCTGAGCGAGCGCGTGCTGCGCGAGGGGCTCAGTCCCGAGCTCTGGGGTCCAGCGGCATGGGCGGCGGCGCGTCTGCGCGGCGAGGTCAATCGCATCCTGCCGCTCGTGCCGCTGCCGCTTGGACGGTTGCGGACGCTCAACGCCACGCGCTGGCAAGGCGCGCGCGGCGGCAACCTTGCGATTCGGCGGGCCGACCTCGTGCGCGTCGACGGCTTCGACGCCGCGTTCAGCGGCTGGGGCCTGGAGGATTCCGACATCATCGTGCGCCTGATCCGCGCCGGCGTGCGGCGCAAGGACGGCCGGTTCGCGACCGGCGTGATACACCTTTGGCACCCCGAACAGGCCCGCGCGCAGCTTCCCGGCAACCAGGAGAAGCTCGACGCCGTGGTCCGCGGCGACCGCGTGCGTGCGCTGCGCGGCCTGTCGGCGCTTGCGGCACGATCCACCCCCGACGCGGCGCCGAGCGCTGCGCGATGACAGCGTTCGTCGATCCCTCGCCTTGGGGCACGCGGGCGCCGGGTCGGCTCGATCGTGCCGTGCTCGCCCTGACGCGCCGCCTGCCGGCGACCTGGCTTGGGCTCAAGCTCGCCATGCTGTTGCGCCGGATCACCACGTCACGCCTCGGCAGGGGTGGGCTGGATACGACGATCTGGGGCGGGGCAAATCTCAGGCTTTATCCGGTCGGCAATGGCTGCGAGAAGAGCGCGCTGTTCACGCCGCAGATGTTCGATCTGATCGAGACGCAAGCGCTCGCCGCGGCGGTGGACCGATGCGTCGCCGCGGGCGGCAGGTTCCGCTTCGTCGACATCGGCGCCAATGTCGGGCTCTACTCGTTCTTCGTCGCGGCCAGAGCAGGCGGCGCCGTGCGCGTCCTCGCGATCGAGCCGCAGCCGGGCATCGTCGAGCGGCTGATGTTCAACCGGCAGCTCAACAGTTTCGATATCACGGTCGTCGCGGCGGCGGTCGGCGCAGGCGAGGGCAAGGTCGCGCTCGTCATCAACGCCAACGACAGCGGCGGCAGCCATCAGGGCAACGTCATCGCCGCGCGGCCGGGCGAACGGACCGTGGAGGTTGCGTGCCGTCCGCTCATGGGAATCCTCAAGCAGGCCGGATTCGAACGCATCGACGCGCTCAAGATCGACGTCGAAGGCGCCGAGGACCAGGCGCTGGCGCCGTTCCTGCAAGAGGCGCCGCGCGAATTGCTGCCGCGGCTCCTGCTGATCGAGGACACCCGCGACGTCTGGAAAGTCGACCTGCACGCGATGCTCGAGCGGCTCGGCTACATCGTCGTGAACCGCAATCCTTACAACATGATATACCGGCTCGAATAGCGCTCGTCATGCCCGGCCTTGTGCCGGGCATCCACGTCTTCCTTGTCGCCGCATCATAAAGCAAGACGTGGATGGCCGGGACAGGCCCGGCCATGACGGTGGATCATGATATATCGGCTCGATCGAAAGTGACCCCGATGGCCGACACTTTGCGTGCAAGCCTCGCCGGAGAAACCCTCCGCGTTCGCCTGGCCTTTATCGCCGACTGCCTGGCGGTCGCGGTCGCTGCGTCGCTGCCCTGGTCGACCTCCGCGACCGCCATCCTGATCGTCGTCTGGCTGTGCGCGCTGCTGCCGACGCTCGATGTCGCAACGCTGCGGCGCGTGCTCGCGAGCCCGGCCGGCGGATTGCCCGCGCTGCTCTATCTCACCGCCGTCCTCGGCATGTTGTGGGCCGACGTGAGCTGGAGCGAGCGTTTCCACGGGCTCGGCGGCTTCCACAAGCTGATGGTCATTCCGCTGCTGCTCGCGCAGTTCGGCCGCTCGCCGCGCGGGCATTGGGTGCTCTACGGCTTCCTCGCCGGCTGCGTGGCGCTGCTGCTCGCGTCCTGGGTGCTGATGTTCGCGCCCGGCCTGACCTGGCGCGGCAAGGAGCCGGGCGTCCCGGTCAAGGACTACATCGCGCAGAGCACGGAATTCCTGGTCTGCGCCTTCGTGCTCGCCGCGGTCGCGCTCGATCGCTGGCGCGACCAGCGCCACATCGCCGTCGCCGCCGCCGTGCTCGCCGCGCTGTTCTTCGTCAACATCCTTTACGTCGCGACCGGGCGCACCGCGCTGGTCGTTATCCCCGTGCTGTTGCTGCTCCTCGGATTCCGCCAGTTCGGCTGGAGCGGCGCGCTCGCCGCCGCTCTCGGCGCGACCGTCATCGCCGGACTGGTCTGGACCACGTCGCCCTATGTGCGCGCCAAGGTCCATGCAGCCCTTGACGACATTCGCGACTACCGGGAGAGCAACGCTGTCACCAGCGCCGGAGTGCGGCTCGAATTCTACAAGAAGTCACTGGCCATCATCGCGCAAGCGCCCGTGCTCGGTCACGGTACCGGCTCGATCCGCTCGGTATTCGAGCGCGCGGCGACCGGCGAGGGCGCGTCCGCCGTCACCACCGTCAACCCGCACAATCAGATACTCGCGGTCGCGATCCAGCTCGGCCTGGTCGGCGCCGCCATGCTGATCGTGATGTGGCTTGCCCATCTCATGCTGTTCCGCGGCGGCTCGCTCGTCGCCTGGGTCGGGACCGTGCTGGTGGTGCAGAACGTCGTATCCTCGCTGTTCAATTCGCACCTGTTCGACTTCGGCCACGGCTGGCTCTACGTGTTCGGCGTCGGGATCGCCGGCGGGATGATGCTGCGCGGGGTTTCGAGCGAGGTCTCTCCGCTCCCCTCCCCGCCCAAGTCGGATGTTTCCGACTTGGGTCAAAAATCGCGTGGCCGATCCCCGGGTAGACCCGGGATCGGCTGGGGAGGGGTCGGGGGTGGGGGTCCATCGATGGGGACGCAGAGTGATCAACAACTCCGACCCCCCTCCCTAACCCTCCCCCACAAGGGGGGAGGGAACACACCGAGCATGTGATGGCGCTCGCGCTCCCCGCCAAGCCGCGCATCCTGGTGATCACGCTGCGCCGGCTCGGCGACGTGCTGATGACCACGGCGCTGATCCGAACCTTGCGCCGCGCCTATCCGCAGGCGCGCATCGACGTGTTGGTGTTCCGCGGCAGCGAGCGGATCCTCGCCGGAAATCCCGACATCGACAATGTGCTGACGGTCGTCGAGCATGCGCCGCTCAGCGAAATGCTGGTCCTGATCGGGCGCCTGTTGCGCCGCTACGATCTCGCCATCACGACGCAGACCGGCGACCGGCCGACCCTGCTGGCGTGGCTCGCGGGCAGGCAGCGGCTCGGTTTCATTTCCGACGCCGAGTCCGGATCGCGCTGGAACCGCGTGTTGCTCGACCGTCGCGTCGCGGCGGAGCCGCATAATCACCGGGTGGAAGAACTGCTGCGGCTCGCCGACGCCCTGGGATTGCCGCGCGTGCCCGAGGTCGTGCCGCCGAGCGCCGACGCCGGTGCGCCGGCGATCGCGTCCGCGCGCTACGCCGTGCTGCATCCCAACCCGATGTACGCCTACAAGCGCTGGAGCGCCGCGGGCTGGCGCGGGCTTGCGCAGGCGCTTGCGCAGCGCGGGCTGGAGGTCCTCATCAGCAGCGGGCCGGATCCGGCCGAGCACGCCTATCTCGACCACCTGTGGGGCAACGACGCTCCGGTGCGGCGCATCGACTGGCGGCTGAGCTTCGGCGCGCTCGCGCAGATCCTGCGCAAAGCCGCCGTCTATGTCGGCACCGACACCTCGGTCAGCCATCTGGCGGCCGCTACCGGGTGCCCGACCGTCACGCTGTTCGGCCCGACCGATCCCCGCGTGTTCGGCCCCTGGCCGGTCGGCGGCCTGGCTGCACGCTGGGAGGCGGCCGGCAGCATCCAGCGCCAGAACAATGTCTGGGTGGTGCAGAACCCGATCCCGTGCTCCTGCTTCACCAAGCTCGGCTGCGACGGCCACCTCGACAGCCGCGCCCGCTGCCTCGACGAACTCTCGCTCAACCACGTGCTGGTCGCGGTGGACGAAGCGCTGGCGAGGCCCGCTTCGTAGGGCCGGCATCCATCCTTCGTCATGCCCGGCCTTAGCCGTCCGAAGGACGGCGTCGCTTCGCTCGCCTATGGCGCCGGGCATCCACGTCTTGCTTGGCTTGCACGAAAGACGTGGATGGCCGGGACAAGCCCGGCCATGACGGTGCCGGGTGGCGCACCCGGCCAAAGGCGGCTATTGAACCGGCCATGAGCTTCCCGCGCGCCCGCCCATGCTGAATTATCTGCGACTGACGCCGCGGCAATGGATGATCGTGGCGCACGATCTCCTCGCCACCGCGCTGGCGATCCTCGCGAGCTTCTTCGTGCGCTTCGAGGAAACCGGCCTCGCCTCGCGGCTCGAATGGCTCGTGATCGTGGTGCCGGCCTTCCTCGCTTATGCGGCGGTCGTCTACTTCGCCTTCGGCCTGCACAATGTGAAGTGGCGGTTCACCTCGCTGCCCGACCTGCGCAACATCGTGCGCGCATCCTCGGTGCTGGCGATCTCGATGCTGGTGCTCGACTACATCATGGTGTCGCCGGCGATCTACGGTGCGTTCTTCTTCGGCAAGATCACCATCCTGCTCTACTGGCTGCTGCAGATGTTCTTCCTCGCGGGAACGCGGGTGCTGTACCGCTATTTCCGTTACGCCCGCACGCAGTATCGCGCGCGCGAGGCGCAGGCGATCCCGACCTTGGTGCTCGGCCTTGCCGCCGACGCCGAGGTGCTGCTGCGCGCGATCGAGAGCGGCGCGGTCAGCCGCATCCAGCCGGTCGGCATCCTGTCGCCTTCGCTGGCCGATCGCGGGCAGACCATCCGCGGCGTCCCGGTGCTCGGCACGTTCGAGGACCTCGAGCAGGTCACGCGCGTGAGCGAGGAACGCGGCACGCGCATCTCGCGCATCGTCATGACGCCCTCCGCGCTCATGCCGGACGTCCATCCGGAGGCGACGCTGATGCGCGCGCGCCGGCTCGGGCTGCAGACCAACCGGCTGCCCTCGCTCGACGACGGCGGCGAGGCGCTGCGGCTCGCGCCGGTCGCGGTGGAAGACCTGCTGCTGCGTCCGAGCGTCAAGATCGACTATCAACGGCTTGAGCAGTTCATCAAGGGCCGCTCCGTCGTGGTCACCGGCGGCGGCGGCTCGATCGGTTCGGAGATTTGCGACCGCGTCGTCACCTTCGGGGCGGCGCGGCTGCTGGTGGTGGAGAATTCCGAGCCGGCATTGCATGCCGTGGAGGAGGCGCTCGCCACCAAGTACGCCAATGCGCGCATCGAGGGCCGCATCGCGGACGTGCGCGACCGCGGCCGCATCATGCGCGTGCTCGCCGACTACAAGCCCGACATCGTGTTCCATGCCGCCGCGCTCAAGCAGGTGCCGTTCCTCGAGCGCGACTGGGGCGAGGGCATCAAGACCAACGTGTTCGGCTCGATCAACGTGGCGGACGCCGCGGTCGCGGCCGGCGCCACCGCCATGGTGATGATCTCGACCGACAAGGCGATCGAGCCGGTGTCGGTGCTCGGCGCCACCAAGCGCTTCGCCGAGATGTATTGCCAGGCGCTCGACGCCGATTTCACGCGCCGCACCGGGCTCGGCAACGCCGCGATGCGGCTGATCGCCGTGCGCTTCGGCAACGTGCTGGCGTCGAACGGCTCGGTGGTGCCGAAGTTCAAGGCGCAGATCGACGCCGGCGGACCGGTCACCGTCACGCATCCCGACATGGTGCGCTACTTCATGACCATCCGCGAGGCCTGCGATCTCGTCGTCACGGCGGCAAGCCATGCGCTTGGTCCGGCGCGCTCGGACGCGTCGGTCTATGTGCTCAACATGGGCCAGCCGGTGAGGATCGTCGAGCTCGCCGAGCGCATGATCCGCCTGTCCGGGCTCGAGCCCGGCCGCGACGTCAGTATCGTGTTCACCGGCATCCGCCCCGGCGAGCGCCTCAACGAGATCCTGTTCGCGCGCGAGGAGCCGATCGCCGAGATCGGCGTCGCCGGCGTCGTCGCCGCCAAGCCGGTCTATCCCTCGGTCGAGGCGATGCGCGGATGGCTTGCGGCGCTCGAGCAGGGGCTCGCGCGCGAGGATCGCTCGGTGATCTACGGCGTGCTGCGCGACGCGGTGCCCGACTTCCGCGGCGAAGCGGCCTAGAGCGGGATGATTTTCATCCCGCTCTAGGTTTTTGGTGGAGCATGATCTTTTTCCGAAAACCGGGATCCACTTTTCGGGATCATGCTCTGAGCCATCGCGGTCAGACCCGCGGCGGTGTCGACGACCGGGCGCCAGCCGGCGGCTATCAGCTTGCCCGGATCGGCCATCAGGTTTCCGCCCAGGCGCTCCCACAGCTCGCGCTGGCCGATCAGGGCGAGCGCGCGCGCGAACAGCGCGGGCGGCACCGGCACGAGGCCCGGCCGGCGTCCCATCGCGGCGCGCAGGATCGTGACGATCTCGGCGAAAGTGAGCGGCTGCGGGTCGGCGACGATAAAGGTCTCGCCCGCTGCTGCGGGACTCTCCAGGACCAGGCGCACCGCCGCGATCAGGTTGTCGAGCGCGACCATGGAACGGCGATTGGTGAAGCTCGCGAACGGCAGCGGCAGCGGCAGGCGCGCGAGGCGCATCAGGCTCGCGAGATTGCCTTTCGCGTGCGGCCCATGCACCAGCGCCGGGCGCAGGATGGTGAACGGCGCGCCCGATGCCCGCACCGCCGCCTCTGCCGCCAGCTTGGAGCGGCCATAGGCGTCGGTCGGCCGCGGTTCGTCGCGCTCGGTCAGCACATGATCGGCCGAGGGGCCGGTCTGCGCGCGTAGCGACGACATGAACACGAAACGGCGCACGCCGGCCGCCGCGGCGGCGCGGCTGAGTTCCGCGGTCGCAACGTGATTGACCTGATCGTACTGCTGTTCGGGCACGCCCGACCCGATATGCGCGATGCCGGCGAGATGCACGACCGCGTCGACGCCGTCGAGCAACCAGCGCCGGTCGGCGGCTGCCTTGACCGCCATGCCGCCGGCCGCGAGTGCCGCCGCCAGCGGGGCGCCGATGAAGCCGGACGCACCCGTCACCAGCACGCGCGTCACGCCTTGCCTCGCGCGAAGGTGATCAGCTGCCAGGCCACCAGCGCGCTGCCGAGCGAGAGCGCCGCCATGTCGACCAGGATGTCGGGTTCGGCGACGCTGACCACCGCGAGCGCCACCAGGAACAGGTTGAGCAGGAACACGCGCACGACGATCTCCTGGACCGTGAACCCGCCGTCGGTCGCGCGCTGATAGAAATGACTGCGGTGCGGGTACCAGAACGGCTCGCCGCGCGCGATCCGGCGCAGCAGCGTCAAGGTCGCGTCGGCCAGATAGTACAGCGGCAGCAGGAAGGCCGCGGCCAGATGGCCGCGGCCGGCAAGCATGATCAGCATCCAGCCGAGCAACAGGCCGATCGGCTGGCTGCCGACGTCGCCGAGGAACAGCCTGGCGACCGGACGGTTGAACGGCGCAAAGCCGAGCACCGCGCCGAACAGCGCGAGCGCCAGCAGCGTCGCGGGCCATGGCGTTGCATCGATCAGGCCGAGCACGATCAGGCCGCCGGTGACCGGCACCACTTCGGCCACCGTCATCCAGTCGATGCCGTCCATGAAATTGACGACGTTGACGAACCAGAGACTGGCGAGCAGCAGGAGCCCGAACTCGACCGGCCACGGCAGATGCGGCAAGAGCCGCAGGTCCGCGGGCAGCGCATAGATGACGATGACGACGGCGAGGAACTGCAGCACGAGGCGTAACCCGCGCGAGATGTCGCGCATGTCGTCGACGGCGGCGACCAGGGCGAGGAACACCGTCGCGGCAGTGAGCGCCGCGAGCTGGCGGACGCCGGCGCCGCTGGATAACAGGCCGATGGCCGCCCAGGTCACCGCCAGCGTCGCGGCGACGACGGCGATGCCGCCGCCCTTCGGAGTCGGCGCGCTATGCGAAGAACGCGCGTTCGGCGGCGCGAGCGCATGGCGCGAAAGATAGGGCTGCAGGAGCAGGATCAAGCCGGCGCTCAATGCGGCAGCCGCCAGCACGACCAGGGGGCCGAGCCGCCAATCCAGAAGTTCGGTGGTGCCGCCCATACCTTGCTGCCCAGCCCGGCACGAACGCTGGTGTAGACCAAACGGCCGCGGCTCGCCACGTCCGCGGCGCCCTTTGCGCGCGGTCTCGTCGCTTGGCCGGAGGCCGACCGCAACGGCGCAGGCGGTCGCCGGCTCCAGTGCCCCGAACCCGAAGTTCGCACACAACGTTCCGCAAGGGCGGTTGCGAACTTCGGGTTCAAAAGGGGCACTGGAATCATAGAGTTGCCAGTGTCCCTTTGATTCCGAAGTTCGCCTCCGAGTGTGCAGCAAGCGCTGGCGAACTTCGGAATCGGGACACTTGTGTAATCTATTGATTCAAAACGTGTTCGGCCCCCTCGGCAGGGTACGGTCGCCAGCACTGCGGCGGCATGCTAGGGGAGGGGACGGGTGAATCGCCGGGGTGAGGCGTAAAAATGGTCAAGGCCGCGAATGACAGCGCCGACCGGGCGTTGCGGGTCGGCGTCATCGGCGTCGGCGTGATGGGAAGCAACCATGCCCGGGTTCTCGCGGAGATTGCAGGCGTGCACGTCGTCGGCATCGCCGATCCGGCGCGCCACCATCGCGATTTCGTCGCGCGCATCCTCGGCTGCGCCGGCTGCGACGACGGCGAAGCCCTGCTGGAGCTCGGCGTCGACGCGGTGACGATTGCGGCGCCGACCCATCTGCACCACGACATTGCCCTCGCCTGCATCAAGCGCGGCGTCCACGTGCTGGTCGAGAAGCCGATCGCGTCGAACGTCGAAGAGGCGCGCGCGATCGTGGCCGCGGCCGCACGCGCCGGCGTGACCTTGATGGTCGGCCACGTCGAGCGCTTCAATCCGGCGGTGCAGGCGATCAAGGATGCGATCCGCGACGAGGACATCCTGTCGATCGCGATCACGCGCGTCGGCCCGTTCCCGCCGCGCATGTCGAACGTCGGCGTCGTCATCGACCTTGCCGTGCACGATATCGATCTGATCCGCTGGTTCACCGATTCCGACATCGTCGAGGTGCAGCCGCAGCTCTCGAACGCGGTGGCGGAGCGCGAGGACATCGCGCTGCTGCAGTTCCGCACCGCGTCCGGCGTGCTCGCGCACATCAACACCAACTGGCTGACCCCGTTCAAGGCGCGCACCGTCCACATCGCCACGCGCAAGAAATACCTGATCGGCGATCTGCTGACGCGCCAGGTGCAGGAATGCTTCGGATTCCAGCCGGACGGCAGCTATTCGATGCGCCATCTGTCGGTCGGCCATGCCGAGCCGCTGCGCGCCGAGATGATCGCCTTCCTCGAAGCGATCCGCGAGCGCCGCCCCCCCGCGGTCACCGGCGAGGAGGGCGTGGCGAGCCTGCGGATCGCCATGCAGTGCCTCGAGAAGCGCACCGCCGAGGTCGTGGCGGCGCCGCGCAAGCCGCGCCGCGTCGCCGGTTGACGACGTTGCCGCGTCGAACGAACCGATAGTCGCGATGAACCAGCACGCCCGTCTCGCCGCTCCGATCCCGTTCATCGACGTCGCGGCGCAGCGCCGCCGGCTCGGCAGGACGATCGATGACGCGATCCTGCGCGTGACCGAGCACTGCCAGTTCGTCAACGGGCCGGAAGTGGCGGCGCTGGAGCAGGACCTCGGCAGCTTCTGCGGCGCGCGCCACGCGATCGGCGTCGCGAGCGGCACCGACGCGCTCATGCTGGTGCTGATGGCGAAGGGCATCGGGCGCGGCGATGCGGTGATCTGTCCGTCCTTCACCTATGCGGCGACGCCGGAATTGATCGCGCTCGTCGGCGCGACCCCGGTGTTCGCCGACGTCGAGGAGACGACCTTCAACATCGACGCGGCGGGCATCGCCGGCGCGGTCGCGGCCGCCGGGCGCAAGGGACTCGTTCCCAAGGCGCTCATGACCGTCGATCTGTTCGGCCTGCCGGCCGACTATGATGCGATCGGCGCGGCCGCGGCGCGGCATGGGCTCACTGTGATCGACGATGCCGCGCAGGCGTTCGGCGCCGACTATCGCGGCCGCAAGATCGGGACGCTCGCGCCCGTCACCACCACGAGCTTCTTTCCGGCAAAACCGCTCGGCTGCTACGGCGACGGCGGCGCGGTGTTCACCGACGACGACGATCTGGCCGGGCTGATCCGCTCCCTGCGCAATCACGGCCAGGGCGTCGATCGCTACGACAACGTGCGGGTCGGCATGACCGGGCGGCTCGACACCATCCAGGCCGCCGTGCTGATCGAGAAGCTCAAGCTCTTTCCCGATGAGATCGCGGCGCGCGAGCGCATCGCGCGGCGCTACAACGACCTGCTCGCAGGGCTGGTGCGCGTGCCGCATATCTCGAACGAGCATTCCTGCGTGTGGGCGCAGTACACGATCCGCGTCGGCGGCTCCCGGCGCGATGCGCTCGCCGCAGCGTTGCGGGCGGAAGGCATCCCGACCGCGATCTACTATCCCAAGGCCTGCCACCAGCAGGGCGCCTACCGGGATTGCCCGGTGGGCGAAGGCGGCCTGAGCGTCACCGAGCGGCTGGCGGGCGAGGTGCTCAGCCTGCCGATGCACGCCTACCTCGACGAGCCGACCCAGGACCGCGTCGTGGATGCGGTGCGCAGGGCGCTTGCGGGCTGAGACTCGGCTATCTTTATCCTTCCCCTGGGAGAGCTGTCGCATATGGCGCAGGTCTTGCCGCGCGTTCCCCTCGCCCCGCGAAGCGGGGAGAGGGTGCCGAGGACCGCAGGTCCGAGGCGGGAGAGGGGTTCGTCCCGACGAAGACCCTCTCCCGGCTCGCGCTGCGCGCTCGCCACCCTCTCGCGCTGCGCGGGAGAGGGGAAGCCCGCGCCGACCACCCCTCCCCCTGCGGGGAAGGGATTCGGATAGACCGTGATCAAATCCTTCCTCACCGTCGGCGGCCTCACGCTGGTCTCGCGCATCACCGGCTTTGCGCGCGACATCGTGCTCGCCGCCTTGCTCGGCGCCGGGCCGATCGCGGACGCGTTCTTCGTGGCATTGCGGCTGCCGAACCATTTCCGCGCCATCTTCGCCGAAGGCGCCTTCAACGCCGCGTTCATTCCGGCCTATGCGCGCATCCGCGCCCAGGACGGGCCCGATCCCGCACGGCTGTTCGCCGATCGCATCTTCACGCTGCTGCTGGCGAGCCAGGTCGTGCTGCTGGCGGTCGCGCTCGCCTTCACGCCGCAGGTGATCTCCCTGCTGGCGCCGGGATTCGCCAAAGACCCCGGCCGCTTCGCGCTCGCGGTCGATCTCACGCGCATCACCTTTCCCTATCTGCTGCTGGTCTCGCTGGTGACACTCTACGGCGGCATCCTCAACGCGCTGTCGCGCTTTGCTTCCGCCGCCGCCGCGCCGATCCTGCTCAACCTCACCATGATGGTGACGCTTGCGCTCGCCGCGTTGTTTCCGACCGCGGGTCACGCGGCGGCCTGGGGCGTGTTGATCGCCGGCGTGCTCGAAGTGCTGCTCGTGGCGGGCGACGCGTCGCGCCAGGGCGTGCTGCCGCGCCTGCGCCGGCCCAAGCTCGACGTCGACGTGAAGCGCTTCCTCAAGGCGTTCGCGCCCGCGACGGTCGGATCGGCCGAGACGCAGATCGCCCTGTTCGCCGACACCATCATCGCGAGCTTCCTCGCGACCGGCGCGCTGTCGGCGCTCTACTACGCCGACCGGCTCAATCAGCTTCCGATCGGCGTGATCGGGATCGCGGTCGGCACCGTGCTGTTGCCCGCGATGGCGAACCGGCTCGCGGCCGGCGACGAGCGCGGCGCGCGCCACGCGCAGAACCGCGCGGTCGAGCTGACGCTGTTGTTGTCGATCCCCTGCCTGGTCGCGTTCCTGCTGCTGCCCGAACTGATCATGCGCGCGCTGTTCATGCGCGGCGCGTTCACGGCAGCCGATGCGCAGGCCGCCGGCATGACGCTCGCGGCCTACGCGATCGGGCTGTTGCCGTTCGTGCTGATCCGCAGCGCCGCGGCGACGTTCCTGGCGCGCGGCGATACCACGACGCCGGTGGTGGCGCTGTTCTTCGCCGTGCTGGTCAACGTCGCCCTGAAGATCGCGCTGATGGACGCTCACGCGCAGGTCGGGCTTGCCTTCGCCACCGCGGTCGGCGGCTGGGTCAATCTCGCGCTGCTGCTCTGGCTCGGCCTGCGCCAAGGGCTGATTACCGTCGACGAACGCCTGCGGCGCTCGGCGCCGAAGCTCGCCGTCGCGGGGCTTATGCTCGCCGCGGCGCTCTGGCTCGGCATATGGCTCATGGCCGGTACGAGTTTGCCGCCGCTCGCGGCGCTGACCGGACTCGCGGTGCTCGGCGGCCTCGTCTATGGCGCCGCCATCGCGGCGCTGTTCGGGCGGCAATGGCTGGCGGAGTTCCGCCGCCGCGCCGGACCGCGCGCGCGCCCACCGACCGAGCCGGAGTGATCAGGCTCGCGCTCAATTTTATGACTCCACGCAAACAGCTAGGATGTCGGTCGCCGAGATCGATAGTCGCTGGGATCAGGCTGGAGCGTTCGCTTACATGATTTTTACTGAACCAGAGATCCTGCGCTCCGGTAGAGTCGCCGAGAGGTCAAGAAGGAGATGGTTCGCGCCTGTAGGAACAAGCCCAGGACGGGCACCTTAAAGGAGCTTGGACATGGTTACGGTTACCAATCGGCCAGGCGAGCTGCGGACGGTTAGTTGGACTGACGAAGAGGCAAAGCAGCTTTCAGAAGAAGAGCTGACACCGGCTAACATTCGAAAGATGTGGCTGCTTCTAATTCTTTGGTCCGTTGGTTGGGTGACTTTCTATGCCCTAATCGGTGTAGCGATATGGGTGTACTGGGCGGAAATTTACTTGGCACTCGCGGAATTGATCGATCTGAATCGCCGGTCATATTCGAAAACGATCCTCTTATGTGTTTGTGGGATGACAGCTGCAGGAGTCCTGTACTACCTACGGTCAAAAGCGAAAGCTCACTATGGACGTCTAGAGGTCGCTTTTGGGCTTGTTTCAATAGGCTCGTTGGCATGGCCGGCGCCCGGCGATAATTCGCGCATTCAGTTGATACAGCTCGCAGCGAGTGTGTACATCCTAGTCCGTGGCTTGGACAATGTTGCGGTTGGAATCGAGGAAGCTGAGAGGAAAAGCGAAGCTTCTATCAAGGCCAAGACAGCCATCCGCGCTAGCGTCAGCGATCAGTAGCTTCTGCGATCGGAAGATGGAGAGTGGGTAGGGGGCGGCGATGAGGGCGATTTTCGGAGTGCTGTTGTGCGTGATGGCGGGTATCGTTCAAGCGGCCGCCTTTGAGATCAGAGATGCGGCATTCTTTTGTCTCGAGGAGTTTGGCGGCGGCATTACTTTTGACAAGCAGACCCGGCGCTGGCGTAGTGCAACCTTTAGACCCGCGGACAAGTTTGTTCTAAAGGTTGCTTTTATTGAGAAGAGAACTGAAAAAGACCCGGTCGGTAATGATGAGGAGGTGTTGCTCTACTACATAAGCATCACAAAGCAAGGAACGCAGCAGCAATCGTTCTGCTTCTCAACCTCGCGGGAAAGAAAAGGACTCGGCGTTAGGATTGATGCGGAGGGATTCTTCAGTTGCTCACATTCGTTGGAAGACTATTCATTCAATTTGAAGCATCTGCGGTTCCTGAAAACCTACATAGTTGGGTACATCAATGGCATAGACAGTAGCAGCGACACACCCGCAGTGATGGGAGGTACATGCACGAAGATAGAGTGAGCACAGCAGAACGATCCAAACCGCAGGACCGCGCCCGGACTGCATCAGCAAATGCCGATCGATTCCGCGCGCTTTAGGAGCGTGGCTATTGTGCATCCAGCCTTCACCGCAAATTCTCCGCGCTTGTAGGGAAGGATTGGGGAGGGTCTTATCGATAGAGCTTGTGCAAGAACGAAGGCCCCCTCCTGACCGGCGTGCGGTCGGTCGACCTGCCCACAAGGGTAGGACTATCGCATATGGCGCAAATGCCTGCCGCGTGTTCCCCTTGCCCCACGAAGCCAGAAGAGGTGCCCCGAGCGAAGCGAGGGCGGGAGAGGGCGCTTCCCGCAAAGATGCCCTCTCCCGGCTCGCGCTGCGCGCCTGGGCATATGCGAATAGCCTGCCCACAAGGGAAAGTATGGCGTGTGGAACGTTCAGCGCCGCCGTTCCTCCGGCAGCACCGTGAACGAGCGCGGCTGGCTGCGCCGCAGCACGTCGACGGCAAGTTCGCGCCCGATGCGCTCGCCGCTGAGGGTGCGGATCAGGTCGTCGGCGCCGGTCACCGGCAGGCCGTCGAGCGCCACGATCATGTCGGCGGTCATCAGGCCGGCGCGGTCGGCGGGACTTCCCGGCTCGATCGCCACGATGGTGGCGGCGGAGGCCTGCGCCAGGCCGGCGGCAAGCTGCAGCCGGCGCGGGATCACGGTCTGCTGCGCCGAGATGCCGATGAAGGCGCGCCGCACGCGGCCGTGGCGCACCAGTTCGCCGAGCACGAAGCGCGCCGTGTTGGCGGCGACGGCAAAGCAGATGCCCTGCGCGCCCAGGATCACCGCGGTATTGACGCCGATGACCTCGCCGCGGGTCGACACCAGCGGCCCGCCGGAATTGCCGGGATTGAGGGCGGCATCGGTCTGGATCACGTCGTCGATCAGCCGGCCGGAGCGCGCGCGCAGCGAGCGGCCGAGCGCCGAGATGACGCCGGCCGTCACGGTCGACTCGAAGCCGAGCGGGTTGCCGATGGCGACCGCGACCTGGCCGCGCTTGAGCTGCTTGGAATTGCCGAGCGTGGCCGCCGGCAGCGTGACGGAATCGTCGACGCGCAACAGCGCCAGGTCGGTATCGGGGTCGTCGCCGACCACGCGGGCGGCGAGCATGCGCCCGTCCACGGTGGCGACCTCGACGCGACCCGCGCCCTCGACCACGTGGCTGTTGGTCAGCACCAGCCCGTCGGGCGCCACGATGACGCCCGAGCCCGAGCCGGCGCGCGCCTGCGCGCCGCGCTGCCGCACGCCGATCCTGACCACTGCGGGGCCGACCTGCTCGACCACGGCGGTGATGGCGCGCGAATAGGCGTCGAGCAGAAGGCCGTCATCGTTCGGTTCGCAGACCGCGGCGGCGGGCGCCGCCACGCCGGTTTGATCGAGGTCGATTGCTGGCGTGATATCGAACATCGGACACAAGATGGGGTTATGGACAGGGGTCTGGCTCGCAGATATGGGGACCCTGCGTCTGCGGCGGAAGCCCTCGGCCGTGCGATCCCCTCCGCGATGGCTCTCGGGTTTTGCCGCGCGGACCTATATGGTGCGGATCGTCCCAACGGAGCGTGCATGCGTCTCTTGCTTCCCGCGCGTCTGGCATTTCTGGCCCCGGCCCTCGCGCTGCTGCTTGCCGGGTGCGGGGAGGGGGCGCAGAAGCAGGCTGCGCCGGCACCGCCTACCGTGACGGTCGCCAAGCCGCAGAAGCAGTCCGTGACCGATTACGACGAATATGTCGGGCGCTTCGTCGCGGTCGACGCGGTCGAGATCCGCGCGCGCGTTTCCGGCTATCTCGACAAGGTGCACTTCCAGGACGGACAGATCGTCAAGCAGGGCGATCCCTTGTTCAGCATCGATCGCCGTCCGTTCGAGACCTCGCTGGCGCAGACCCGCGCGACGTTGGCGCAGGCGCGCGCCAATCTGGCGTTCGCCGAAAGCGATCTCGCCCGCGCCTCGCTGCTGGTGCGCGACCGCACCATCACCGAGCAGACATTCGAGCAGCGCACCCAGGCCAAGCGCGTCGCCGAAGCCTCGGTCGCGGCTCAGGAGGCCGCGGTGCGCCAGGTCGAGCTCGACCTGCAGTTCACCGAGCTGAAGGCGCCGGTGACCGGTCGCATCGGCGACCGCCGCGTTTCTCCCGGCAACCTGGTGACCGGCGGCACCGGCGGCAATACCACCTTGCTTGCCACCATCGTGTCGATCGATCCGATCCGCTTCGAGTTCACCTTCGACGAAGCCTCGTTCCTGCGCTACGAGCGGCTCGGCAAGGAAGGCAAGGATATCGCCAGCCGCGGCGCCGGGGTCGAGGTCGCGGTCAAGCTGATCGACGAGAACGACTTCACGCACCAGGGCAAGATGGATTTCGTCGACAACGTCATCGAGCGCGGCTCCGGCACGATCCGCGGCCGTGCGGCGCTCGCCAACCCGAACGGCGTGCTCACGCCCGGCATGTTCGGCCGCGTGCGCGTGCCGGCATCTCCGTCCTACGAGGCGCTGCTGGTTCCCGACGCCGCGATCGGGACCGAGCAGGTGCGCAAGTTCGTGCTGGTGGTCGACAACGAGGACGTGGCGCGCACCAAGTATGTCACGCTCGGACAGGCGGTCGGCCCGCTGCGCGTGATCAAGGAGGGGATCGGCGCGGACGACCGGGTGATCGTCAACGGCCTGATGCGGGCGCGACCGGGCGGCAAGGTGACGCCGCAGGATGAGGCGGCGCAGGCGGGTGCGCCGCAGGCGCGCAGTAACTGAAAGAGCGGCGCGAGATGAAGATCTCCCACTTCTTCATCGACCGGCCGATCTTCGCCTCGGTGCTGTCGGTCGTCTTCATCATCCTCGGCGGCGTTTCGTTCATCCGCCTGCCGATCGCGCAGTATCCGGAAATCGCGCCGCCGATCATCAACATCACCGGGCAATACCCGGGCGCCAACGCCGAGGTGGTCGCCACCACCGTGATCGCTCCGATCGAGGAGCAGATCAACGGCGTGGAGAACATGCTCTACATGTCGTCGAACGCCACCGCCGACGGGCGCTTCTCCATCGCGGTCACGTTCGACATCGGCACCAACCTCGATATCGCGCAGGTGCAGGTGCAGAACCGCGTCGGCATCGCGCAGCCGCGCCTGCCGACCGACGTGCGCGCGATCGGCGTGACCGTCACCAAGTCCTCGCCCGACCTGATGATGGTCGTGCACCTGGTCTCGCCCGACAATTCGCGCGACGCCTTGTTCATCTCGAACTACGCGACGCTCGAGATCAAGGATGCGCTCACCCGCGTCGACGGCGTCGGCTCGATCACGGTGTTCGGCAGCCGCGACTATTCGATGCGGGTCTGGCTCGATCCCGGCCGGCTGCAGGCGCTGAACATGACGGCGAACGACGTGACCCTGGCGCTGCAGGCGCAGAATATCCAGGTCGCTTCGGGCGTGCTCAACGCGCCGCCGGTCGAGAAGCCGGGCGCATTCCAGGTCGCGGTGCAGACGCAAGGGCGCCTGGCCAATCCGAACGAGTTCGCCAACATCGTGGTGAAGCAGACCGCGCAAGCCGTCGTCCGGCTCAAGGACGTGGCGGACGTCCAGCTCGCCGCGCTCGACTATTCGTCCAACTCCTATCTCGGCCGCAACCCGGCCGTGGCGATAGCGATCTTCCAGCGCCCGGGCTCGAATGCGCTTTCGACCGCCGACGCCATCGTGAAGACCATGGACGGCCTGTCGAAGCGGTTCCCGGCCGGCATCCAGCACGCCATCGTCTACAATCCGACCGAGTTCATCCGCCAGTCGGTCAATGCCGTGATCGAGACCATCGGCGAGGCCGTGCTGCTGGTCGTGCTGGTGATCATCATCTTCCTGCAGACCTGGCGCGCCGCCGTCATCCCGATCGTCGCCATCCCGGTGTCGCTGATCGGCACCTTCTTCTTCATGGCGACGTTCGGCTTCACGCTCAACAACCTCACCTTGTTCGGGCTGGTGCTCGCGGTCGGCATCGTGGTCGACGACGCGATCGTCGTGGTGGAGAACGTCGAGCGCAACATCGCGGCCGGGCATTCGCCGCGCGAGGCCGCGATCCGCAGCATGAACGAGGTCGGTTCCGCGCTGATCGCGATCGCGCTGGTGCTGTGCGCGGTGTTCATCCCGTCCGCCTTCATCACCGGCATCTCCGGGCAGTTCTACCGCCAGTTCGCGCTCACCATCGCGGGCGCGACCATCGTGTCGTGCACAGTGTCGCTCACGCTGTCTCCAGCCCTATGCGCGCTGCTGCTGAAACCACACGACCCGCAACACCGCGACCGCTGGTGGGAGGTGCCGATCCACGGTTTCTTCCGGCTGTTCAATTTCGGCTTCGACAAGTTCGCCAAGGGTTATGGCTGGATCGTCGGCAAGGTCGTGCGCATCGCGGCGATCATGCTGGTGGTCTATGCCGCCGTGCTCGCCTACGGGCTGAACGAATTCCGCAAGACGCCGACCGGCTTCATCCCGCAGCTCGACCGCGGCATCATCTTCGTGGCGGCGCAGCTCCCACCCGGCGCGGCGCTGGCGCGCACCGACACGGTGATGCGGCGCGCGCTCGACATCGCGCTCGAGGTGCCGGGCGTGAGCAACGGCATGGTGGTGGTCGGCTTCTCCGCCGCGACCTTCACCAACGCGCCGAATTCGGGCGCGATCTTCCTGGTGCTCGACCCGTGGGAGGTACGCGCCAAGAAGGAGAACCAGTCGTCCGGCGCGATCCAGGCCGAGCTGTTCAAGCGCTACGCCGCGATCCAGGAGGGGCTGATCATCGTGATCCAGCCGCCGCCGGTGTCTGGCATCGGCAATGCCGGCGGCTTCCGCATGATGATCGAGGACCGCGCCGGACGCGGGCCGCAGGCGCTGCAGTCGGCGGTCGCCGCGATGATGACGCGCGCCGGCCAGACCCAGGGCGTGCAACAGGTGTTCTCGCTGTTCGAGACCGCGACGCCGCAGCTCTATCTCGACATCGACCGCACCAAGGCGCAGATGCTCGGCGTCAACGTCACCGACGTGTTCGCGGCGCTGCAGATCTTCCTCGGCTCGGCCTACGTCAACGATTTCAACCTGTTCGGCCGCACCTACCGCGTCACCGCGCAGGCCGGCGATGCCTACCGCAACGACCCGAACGACGTGCTGAAGATTCGCGTGCGCAATTCGAGCGGCGAGAGCGTGCCGCTCGGCTCGTTCACCACGGTGCGCGACATCTCGGGGCCCTACCGCGTGCCGCGCTACAACCTTTACCCGTCGGCCGAGCTCGACGGCAGCGCGGCGCGCGGCTACAGCCAGGGGCAGGCGATCGAGATCATGGAGAAAGTCGCCGCCGAGGTGCTGCCCGACGGGTTCGGCTACGAGTGGACCACGCTCGCGTTCCAGCAATTGCGCGCCGGCAACACCGCGGTGTTCGCCTTTGCGCTTGCCGTGGTGTTCGTGTTCCTGGTGCTGGCGGCGCAGTACGAGAGCCTCACGCTCCCGCTCGCCGTGATCCTGATCGTGCCGATGTGCCTCGTCTCGGCGATCACCGGGGTGATTTTCCGCGGCTTCGACAACAACATCCTCACGCAAGTTGGATTCGTGGTGCTGATCGGGCTTGCGGCCAAGAACGCGATCCTGATCGTGGAGTTCGCCAAGCAGCTCGAGGACCAGGGGAAGAACCGTTTCGACGCGGCGGTGGAAGCGGCGCGCCTGCGGCTGCGGCCGATCCTGATGACGTCGCTCGCCTTCATCTTCGGCGTCACCCCGATGGTGTGGGGGATCGGCGCCGGCGCGGAGCTGCGCCAGACGCTCGGCACCACGGTGTTCTCCGGCATGATCGGGGTCACGGCGTTCGGGCTGATCTTCACCCCGGTGTTCTACGTGGTGACGCGCTGGTTCGCGGCGCGCGGCACGCGGGCGAAGGCGGTGGCGGACCCGCATCCGGCGGAGTGAGGGCGTAGCCCGGCCTTCGCGGTGCGCGAAAGCCGGGAAGCAATCCCGCTGGCGGCACCATCGGTCCCGGCTTCGCCATAGCGCGTCAAAGACGCGCGTGAACGCGCTTTATGCGAAGGCCGGGCTACGGCGCTACTTCACGCTTCTCGGCAAATGCTGATGGTATTCGGGCGGCACCATCTGCTTGATCTGCTCCTTCTGCTCCCGGGTGGCGCCGGAGGAGCGTTTCTTTTTCTTTTTCTGCGCCACGAGAACCGCATCGCCGGTCTGCAGTCGAGACAACCCCGCATCGATCTTGGCGGCGGCGGCCGGGATCGCTTCGACCATGGCAACAAGCGAGAATGTCGCGAGGCAGAACAGCATTTTACGCATCGATCCCCTCCAGCGCGGATGTTGAGGTCGGCAATGTCGGCAAAGCGTACCATTGACCGGACCGCGAGCAAATCCAATCATCCCGCCGATGAGCACGATGCCGCGCCGGCCCGAAGCGTGCGCGGATGCAACCCTGCACGATCACGGCGCCTTGAGTTTGCGGAATCGTCGTAGCCCGGGTTGAGCGCAGCGAAACCCGGGGCAGGTCTCGCCGCGCGGAAAGACTCCCGGCTTTCGCTCCCGCTCAAGCCGGGCTACGCTTCGTCGTACACGTCCGCCAGCGCGAGCTCCAGGCCCGGCGGGTCCAGCGGAGGCTCGTAGGCCGTATGAGAATCGACGCGAACCGCAACGCCGTTTGGCAGCATGTGGCAGGAAAGGCGTCTCGCGCGAATTCCCGTGGCCAAGGCGATTTGTACCGCAAATTTGACTTCAGCGTGCCCCGCGCCTTCCGGCGACATGGCATGGGCCACGCCGTCATAAAGTTCATAGCGTCCCGGCTCTCCTTCGACCCAGGCGAGGTATTCGTCCACGGAGAGACGGGTCTGCGGCGATGTCGTCATGGCCCGAGCGTAGTCCGTAGCCCGGATTGAGCGGAAGCGAAATCCGGGGAATGGCCTCGCCTACGGCACCATCGGTCCCGGCTTCGCTGCGCGAAGGCCGGGCTACGGTACCGTCACGACGCCCCGCTCAGCGCTCCGCCGATCGCCTGTTCGATCGAGCTGAGCAGCGCCATGAGCGTTTCCTCCTCCAGCGAATGCCGCCGCTCGAAGCGCTCGCGGATGTAGCGCAGGACGGCGACGACGCCTTGCAGCGTCTGTGGGACCGCGTCGACCAGGCGATCCATCGCGTCGCCCTCGAGGTTTCCGAAGCGCCGTTCGGCGGCGCGTGCTGCGGCGTACTTCTTGTTGGCGGCGCGGCGCTGGCCGCGCGGCGCGTTCCATGCGGCCCGCTCGACGATCGCCATCTCGTCGAGCACGGCGATGAATTCGTCATACGCGCGGACGTGTGCTTCGATCGCCGTGAAGATGGGATCGGGAGCAGCGATGGAGGCTGGGATGGCCACCGGCATTGCGGCCGGTGCTGTCGTGACTACGGACGGCATGACCACCGCCGGCACCGCAGCCGCGGCGCCGGAAAGCAAGCTCCGTCGTGTGATAGAATCGCGCTCAGCCTGCGCCATGGACTTATCCTCCTGGCTCGGGTCAGGCCCGTCGCTGTGTTACCAGCACGGCGGCGGGCCGCTTGTTCACGGTAACACCGAAGATATTATCGGTAGTCACGATACTTGTCAAATACCAATGGTGTCGATATGAGTACCAGACCCAATCCCACTTCCATTCGCATGGATCCCAAAGTGAGAAAGGCGCTCGACAAGGCGGCCGCTGATGATTCGCGCAGTCTGAACAACATGATCGAGAAAATCCTCACCGACTGGCTGCGCGAGCGCGGCTATTTGCCGAAGCCGTAGCGGCGACCGTAGTAGGGAGGAAGACGCGGGCACGGCGCTTTCTGCGTTTCGCGCTCGTTGCGCCGGCCGAGCCTGCGCCTTTGCCCGCCCTACGTGCGAAACAACGCCGCGACCGTCGCGAGCGGCAGGAACATGCTCATGGGCCGGCTGGCGAACGCGCGGAATCCATGATGGCTGTAGAACGCAGCAGCGTCATCGTCCTTCGCGTCCACGATGGCGGCGAACACGGCGGGCTCGGCCTTCACCGCGCGTTGAAGCGCGTCGAACAGGAGGGCGGCGCCAAGCCCCTGGCGCCGGAATTGCCGGTCGACGGCGAGCCGGCCGATCAATGCGGCGGGCAGGACGGGATAGCGTGGGAGGCGCTTCTTGACGTCCTCGGAGAGGTCGAGCGCCGGAATGCTGGCGGCGGCGAGCGTGTAGTATCCCGCGATGACGACGGAGTCCGGCGTCGCGACGAAACAGTTGGAAATCCGCCGCCGCATGTCCTGCCCGGCCTGATGCTGCAGATAGCGGTCGAGCGCTTCGGTACCGGATGCGAAGGCCGAGCGATCGTGAGACGGCGCAAGCGGCTCGATCGCAAAGGCCAGCGTCACCGAGGCGTCCGGACCAAGCGTCGATGCGCCCTTTGCGCACGGCGCAGGCCGGGTGAGGGCTTCGGCGGCTTGAGGATCGCGTCGGCAAGCGCGCGTTGGTCTTCGATCGACAGACGGATCACCTGGGTTTCCTCGATGGTCCGCTGCGCAGCATCCTGCGCGGCGGCGACCACGAAGTCGCTGAGGCTGCGGCCCTGGATTTCGGCCGCGCGCCGTACCACGGCCAGCGCATCGGGCGAGATGCGCGCCTCCAGACGAGCGGACCGGATCATCCCACGCGTCGTCATTCCCCTTTTTCTCCTCTTCCTTGAATGTACGGTGAATTGCCGGACATATCAAGAAAGGGTCGGACCATGGATTCTGCGAGTATTTTCTCGTTATTTGCGCACCTGCGGCAACCGCGCCTTTACCGTCACCGCAGGTTGGTATTCCGGTGTAGAGCACCTGCAGTTGACGGCGGATCTTGGTGTGCCCATCCTTCGTCCCAACCTCGTCCACCAAGAGGGCGCTTCATGAGGCATCAATGAGGTGGGACGAACCAAGGGATAGCCCGGAGAACAGGGCAATTCTCTCGGTGGCCGGCGCCAGGGAAACCGTGGGCCTCGGCCGGTGCGGCGCCCGCGGGCGAGAGCTTGCACCTCTCGCACCCGGGCTGCGTCGAGGCTCCGCCCGGGGGCACTATTGACCCCCTGCCAGGAGCTGGCTGACGGGAGGGGTTCGGGCCCTTCCTCCACGGCTGTCTTGAAAGGCCATGCGGAGTGCCTCTGCGGGGGTGGCTCTGAGGAGCCCGACAGGACGAAGCGGGCGAAGGCAAACCCGAGCGAAGGTCCTCTCGAAAGCGCGGCTCGGCGCAGTGACTGCCCGGCGGTTGAGCCGGCGCAGGGACGCCGCGGTGGAGCGCCGAGAGGCGCGCTGGCCGGCGATCCGGCCAGTGATCTCCGGCGATCCGGAGATCGACCTGATCGCGAGGTCGGGTCACTTGGGTGCGGCGTATCCGCACCAGCGCCTGTCGGCGCTCTGCCCCCCATTTTGAAAGGGCAGAGAAAGACAAAAGGGCAGCCCGGAGCCCTCAACCGACCGGGCGCGCAGCGTTGGCTGTTTGACAAGTAAATCGGGATTTGCGCGCGGAGCGGGCCGCGCTTATCCCTCCCCCGCAGGGGGAGGGTGGCTGCGAGCGATAGCGAGCAGCCGGGTGGGGTTGTCGCGACATGGCAATAACCCCACCCGGCTCCTCGTTCGCTTCGCTCACTCGGAGCCACCCTCCCCCTGCGGGGGAGGGATAAGGAGAGAGCGGCGCGAAAAAATCCGGCATCATGCTCTCATGACCGCTGCGGTATCCGAGCAAAACCTCATCCGTCTGCATTACCTCTGGTATGTGGCGGCGGCGTTCGCGGTGATGATTTGGGCCATCGTTTCGAAGAACCTCTGGTTCCTGAACTGGGTGCACGTGTTCTGCGGTCTGTTGTGGACCGGCATCGACCTGTTCATGGGCTTCGTGCTCGGCCCGATCCTGCGCCAGGTCGACTTCCCGGTGCGGCGCGAGATCGCGCTCCGCCTCATCCCGCGCACGCTGTTCCTGATGCCGACGCTCGCCATCATCACCGGCACCACCGGCTGGTACCTGGCCGAGCTGCGCGGCTTCACCGCGCTCGACTGGCCGCACTACGGCTGGGTCGCCGCCGCGCTCGTGCTCGTGGTCGCGATGACGGTCCAGGGCCTCGGCTACCTGCTGCCGACCAACCTGCGCGTCTGCCTCGAGCTGCAGCAGCCGAGCCCCGATTTCGCCCGCATCGGCGTGTTGATGCGGCGCTACTTCTTCGCCACGGCCGTGCAAGGCGCCATGCAGGTCGTCATCATCGTCATCATGGCGCGCTTCGCGACGGGGATCTGAATGCCCACACCGACGAAATTCGGTTTCGGCGCGTCGATGCGGCGCAAGGAGGATGACGCGTTCGTGCGCGGCGCCGGCTGCTACGTGGCGGACGTTGCCCCCACGGGCGCGCTCGCGGCGATCGTGCTGCGCTCGCCGCACGCGCACGCGCGCTTCCGCATCACCGACGCCGCGGCGGCGCGCGCCATGCCGGGGGTGCGGCTCGTGCTCGTCGCCGACGATGTCGCCGATCTGGGGCCGCTGCCGTGCCAGATCGAGCTGCCGGGAACCAGGATCGCGCAACCGCCCTATCCGATCCTGGCCCAGGACGTGGTGCGGCACGTCGGCGATGCGATCGCGTTCGTGGCGGCCGACACGGTGGAGCAAGCCAAGGACGCCGCCGAGGCGATCGCGGTCGAATGGGAAGCGCTGCCGCACGTGACCGACGCGGTCGCGGCGCTCAAGTCGGGCGCGCCGCCGGTGTGGCCCGATATTGCCGGCAATCTTGCTTGCGAGACCACGCTCGGCGACGAAACGAAGACGCGAAAGGCGTTCGCCTCCGCCGCCAAGACCGTCGCGCTCACCGTGGTGAACCAGCGGCTTGCGGCCAACTATCTCGATACCCGCGCGGTGATCGGCGAATCCGACGGCAAGCGCATCACGCTCACGCTCGGCAGCCAGGGCAGCCATGCGATCCGCGACATCCTGTGCAACGACGTGCTGAAGATTCCGCCGCAACAGATGCGGGCGATCACGCCCGACGTCGGCGGCGGCTTCGGCACCAAGCTGTTTCCCTATCGCGAATACGCGCTCGCCGCCGTGGCGGCGCAACGCCTCCGACAGCCCGTGAAGTGGGTCGCCGAGCGCAACGAGCATTTCCTCGGCGACGCGCAGGGCCGCGACAACATCACGACGGTCAAGCTCGCGCTCGACGATAAAGGCCGCTTCCTTGCGCTCGACGTCGACCTGATCGCCAACATGGGCGCGTATCTGTCCTGTTATGCGCCGTTCATTCCGTTCATCGGCGCCGGCATGTCGCCCGGCGTCTACGACATCCCGGCCTGCTTCGTGCGCATCCGCTCGGTGTTCACCAACACGGTGCCGGTCGATGCCTATCGCGGCGCCGGAAGGCCCGAGGCCGCCTACGTGCTGGAGCGCCTCGTCGACGTCGCGGCGCGCGAGCTCGACATCGCGCCGGACATCTTGCGCAAGCGCAACTTCATCAAGCCGAAGGTGATGCCGCACACGACGCAGACCGGCAAGGTCTACGATAGCGGCGAGTTCGCCGGCCACATGCAGCGCGCCCAGGAGATCGGCGGCTGGGCGACGTTCCGCAAGCGGCACGCGCAATCGCGCAAGGCCGGCAAGCTGCGCGGCATCGGGCTTGCGACCTACATCGAGGCCTGCGGCGGCAACGGGCCGGAGAACGCGCTCGTCCGCTTGGAGACGGACGGCACCCTCACGGTGCTGATCGGCTCGCAATCGACGGGCCAAGGCCACCACACCGCCTATGCGCAGATCATCGCCGAGCAGCTCGACGTGCCGCCGGCCCAAGTGCGCGTCGTCCAGGGCGATACCGACGCGATCCGCAGCGGGCTCGGCACCGGCGGCTCGAGCTCGATCCCGTGCGGCGGCGCCTCGCTCGCGGGCGCGACGGCGAAGCTCGCCGACAACCTGAAAAGCCTCGCCGCCGACGCGCTCGAAGCCGGCGTCGGCGACCTCGAGATCGCCGGCGGCCAGGTGCGGGTCGCCGGCACCGACCGCGCGATATCGTTCGCCGATCTCGCCGCCTCACCCAAAGCGAGCGCGGAGAAGCTGCACGGCCGAGGATGCGTTCGCGCCGCCCGAGATGACCTATCCCAACGGGACGCATCTCGCCGAGGTCGAGATCGACGCCGACACCGGCCAGGTCGACATCGTCAATTACGTCGTGGTCGACGACTTCGGCGTGACGCTCAATCCGCTGATGCTGGCCGGCCAAGTGCACGGCGGCGCCGTGCAGGGCATCGGGCAGGCGCTGATGGAGCACGCGGTGTACGATCCCTCGGGCCAGCTCGTCACCGCGACCCTGATGGATTACGCGCTGCCGCGCGCGAGCGACGCGCCGGAGTTCACCTTCGAGACCCGCAACGTGCCCTGCACCACCAACCCGCTTGGCGTGAAGGGCGCGGGCGAGGCCGGTGCCATCGGCTCATGCCCGGCGCTGATGAACGCCATCCTCGACGCGCTCTGGCGCGCCTACCGGGTCCGCCACATCGACATGCCGGCAACCCCGGAGCGGCTGTGGCAGGCGATCGAAGAGGCGCGGCGGGTCCACACGTTGTGAGCCTGCGTTCCGAGTGGCGAAACGCCGAGGGCGCGAATTCACGGAATCGTGATCCTGCGCCGCGTCCCAGCCATCGTCACCTTTGAGGAATAACAAAGTAGGGTCGGGGTTGTCCGATCACCGGGCGTCGGCCCGCAAAGAACCAAGGGGGACTTGATGTATCGCACCTTGCTCGCCGTGGCCGCCGTCGCCGTCGGCGTCACCGTCGTCGCCGCGCAGTCGGATTCCATCAGCCAGCGCAGGGGCCTGATGAAGAACCTCGGCGCCGCGACCAAGACCGGCTTCATGCTGGTCAAGGGCGACATCCCGTACGACCAGGCCAAGGCGCAGGAAGTGATCGCAACCTACATCGAGGTGACGCCGAAATTGCACGTCCTGTTCCCGCCCGACTCGAAGACCGGGGGTGACACGGCAGCGCTGGCGAAGATTTGGGAGAACGAGGCGGACTTCAAGGCACGTTTCGAGAAGCTGAACGCGGACGCCAAGGCGGCGCAGACCTCGGTGAAGGACCTCGACAGCTTCAAGGGCGCGTTCGGCGGGCTGACCAAGAATTGCGGCGGCTGCCACGAGCTCTACCGCGCCAAGAAGACCTGAGCGCGATCCGGTTCGACGAATGGGGAGGGCGGCTTTGCGGCCGCCCTTCGGCTTTTCGGGGTTCGGCGGCTCGGCTTAGAATGTCCCTCATGAGGGGAAGGTATCCGGCATGCTGCGCAAACTGATCATTGCGGCAATCGTCCTCGCCGTCGTCGGCCTCGGCGTGTTCTGGGTCGTGACCATTCCGGCCACGGTGCCGGCAAGCGCGCTCGGCGCCTACACGCCGAACGTCGAGAACGGCAAGGTGATGTTCTACGCCGGCGGCTGCGCCTCGTGCCACGCCACGCCGCAGCAGGAGGACAAGACCAGGCTCGGCGGCGGCCTTGCGCTGAAGTCGCCGTTCGGCACCTTCCACGTGCCCAACATCTCGTCCGACCGCAACGACGGCATCGGAGGGTGGAACGAGGCGCAGTTCGCCACCGCCATGCTCAAGGGCACCTCGCCCGACGGCCGGCATTATTATCCGTCGTTTCCTTATCCGTCGTATCAGCGCATGCGCGCCGAGGACGTCCGCGATCTGTTCGCGTTCCTCAAGACCTTGCCGGCGGTGCAGGGCAAGGTGCGCGACCACGAGCTGCCGTTCCCGTTCAACATCCGCCGCACCCTCGGCGGCTGGAAATTCCTGTTCCTCGCCGGCAAGCCGTTCCAGGCCGACGCGACGAAACCGGCGGCGTGGAACCGCGGCGCTTACCTGGTCGGCGGGCCCGGCCACTGCGCCGAATGCCATAGTCCACGCAACATCCTGGGCGGCATCATCGAAGCGCAGCGCTTCGCCGGCGGGCCGAACCCGGAAGGCGAGGGCTGGGTGCCGAACATCACGCAGCACGCGCTCAAGGATTATTCCGACAAGGACATCGCCTACCTGCTCGAGACCGGGTTCAATCCGGAGGGCGACTCGGTCGGCGGACCGATGGCGCCGGTGATCCGCAACACCTCGCAGCTGCCGCCCGAGGACCGCAACGCCATGGCGATCTACATCAAGTCGCTGCCGCCAGTCGAAGGGCCGAAGCCGCCACAGAAGCCGCCAGAAAAGAAGTAGCACCATGCAGCCGCGGGTGCGGCTCATGCGTGGGACCGGCTTTCGCGAGCGGCCGGGGCGTGCTGAATAGCAGCAACGCAGCCCGCCGATGAACATCCTCAAGGCCATCCTGCTCAAGCTCGTGTCGGCGATCCTGTTCGCCGTGATGTCGGCGCTGGTGCGCTGGCTCGGCGAGACCATTCCGCTCGGGCAGGTGGTGTTCTTCCGCTCTGCCTTCGCCGTCCTGCCGGTGGTGATGATCTACGCCTGGCGGCGTGAGCTGATGGCGGCGGTGCGCACCAGCCGGCCGCTCGGCCATGTCGGGCGCGGGCTCATCAGCGTGTTCGGCATGTTCCTCAATTTCGGCGCGCTCGCGCGCCTGCCGCTGGTCGACACCACCGCGATCTCGTTCGCGGGGCCGCTGATCACGGTCGCGCTCGCGGCGATCTTCCTGCGCGAGCGGGTGCGCATCTACCGCTGGTCGGCGGTCGGCGTCGGCTTCATCGGCGTCATCGTGATGCTGTGGCCCTATCTCGATCTCAACCGCATCACGGCCGGTTCTTCGACCGCCACCATCGGGGCGCTGATGGCGCTCGCCGGCGCCTTCACCAATGCCGGCTCGGTGATCCAGACGCGCCGCCTCACCGACACCGAGACGACCTCGTCGATCGTGCTCTACTTTTCGCTGATCTGTGCGCTCGCCGGCGCCGTCACCTTGCCGTTCGCCTGGGCGACGCCGACGACGCCGCAGCTCCTGGCGCTGATCGCGACCGGCCTGCTCGGCGGGCTTGCGCACATCCTGCTCACCGAGAGCTACCGCTTCGCGCCCGCATCCGTGGTCGCGCCGTTCGACTACACGGCGATGATCTGGGCGTTCCTGATCGGCTACTGGTTCTTCGGCGAGCTGCCCAACATCTACATCTACATCGGCGGCGCGATCGTCGCGGCGTCGGGCCTGTTCGTGATCTGGCGCGAGCGCCAGCTCGGACTCGAACGCGCGCGGGCGCGCGCCGCATCCGGCTCGGCGACGGGGACCTAACCGAACGCCTTGAAGGTGATGATGGTCAGCGTGTCCTGGATGCCGGGCAGGGTCTGCACCTTTTCGTTCACGAAGTGGCCGATGTCCTCGCCCTCGTCGAGGTAGAACTTGGCGAGCAGGTCGTAGTGACCGGCGGTCGAATAGATCTCCGAGGCGATCTCGGCATCGGCGAGCGCGTTCGCCACCTCGTACGACTTGCCGAGCTGGCATTTGATCTGGACGAAAAAGGCAGCCATCCGCGCCTCCCAACCGGCCTGGGGTTCGCCTGCAATCCAGCAAAATCGCGCCGCGATGGCAAGGCGTCACGCCGTGACATGCGCGCCGCGGACGCGGTCGATCAGCGCGCGCGGATCGGCGGGCTGCTTGCCGCGCCAGGCGACGTGCTGGTCCGGACGGACGAGGGTCAGCGGCTCCGTATAGAGATCGCCCGCCGCCGTGGCGTCGATGTCGAGTACGGCGAACGGCACACGGTGCTGCGCGGCCGCTGCCTTGAGCCCGTCCACGCTTGCCGCCGGGTCGCGCCGGATCAGCGTGTAGCCGGCACCGAGCGCGTCGTAGAGCGAGCGCTCCCCGAGCCAGAGATGCGGCGCACGGCAGCCGGGCACGGTCGAGGACGTGAAGTCCGCCATGCCGTAAGCCGGCGGTTCCTCGCCGTCATAGGCGATGATCGGCGAGCGGTCGTAGAAGTAGCCGAAATTGAGCCCGCCGCAGCAATATTGCTGGACGTTGAGCTCATAGGCCTCGCGGCCCACGCGCGCGCGGGTGGCTTCACCGGCCGGACTATCCCATTCGATCTCGGGCGGGATGCTGCGCCGGTGCTGCATCAGCTTCAGCGCCATGTCCATGGCGAAGCGCGATACCTGCTCGGTGATCGGCTGCCGCTCGGCCTCATAGGCATCGAGGATCGCCGGCGGTGCCCATCCCTGGAGCGTGGCGGCGAGTTGCCAGGCCAGATCGGCCGCGTCGGCGATGCCGGCGTTCATGCCGTAGCCCGCATAGGGCATCCACAGGTGCGCCGCGTCGCCGGCAAGGAAGGCGCGCCCGCTCCGGAAGCGGTCGGCGACCAGGCGGCGGCCGACCCAGTCCTCTTTCGAGATCACCTCGTACCGGAAATCGGCCCCGACGCCGAGGATGGTGCGGATCGCCCAGTCGCGATCGATCGAATCGAATTCCGGCTCATCGGGATAGAGATGATTGTGGATGAGCCAGGTCTCGCGGCCATCGATCGCCACCACCGTGCCGCAGCGGCGCGGGTTGAGCGCGAGGTACATCCAGGCGCGCTTCCCAGGCAGCCGGCCGAGCAGGTCGGGCGCGTGGATGCAGGTCGACTGCACGCGCTGGACCACCGGCGTGCCGTCGAACCTGGCGCCGACGGCGTGGCGCACCAGCGATTTGCCGCCGTCGCAGCCGACCAGGTACGGCGCGGCAATCGCAATATCTTCGCCGTCCTCGAGGCCGCGCGCCGCGGCCGTGACGCCGTGCTGATCTTGCGTGAAGCCGGTGAATTGCGTGCGATCGAGGATGCGGATGCGCGGCTCGGATGCGGCGCGCGCGAACAGCAGCGGCTCGAGGTAGATCTGGTTGATGCGGTGCGGCGGCTCCGGCGTCGGCCACCAGGTGTCCGGGCCTTCTTTCGCCGTATAGCGATCCTCTCGCGCCGGGATCGGGATGCGGGCGAATTCGATGCCGGCGGCGCAGGTGCGATAGGCGGCATCGTTCGGATAGTCGCACGGCAGCCCGGCGGCGCGGATCGGCCTGGCAAGGCCGAGCCGGCGGAAGATCTCCATCGAACGCGCCGACACGTGATTGCATTTCACGCTCGGCGGCTCACCGGCGCGCCGCGTTTCGACGATCGTCGCGTCGATCCCGCGCCAGGCCAAATCGATCGCGAGCGTCAGGCCGACCGGCCCGGCGCCGACGATCAACACCTGGGTTTCGTGCGAACGCGTCATGACCATTGCAAGCAGTTGCGGCACGATAGTCGAGCCGCGCGCGCTGTGTCATCATGCGTTCGAGGAGGCCGGTGATGAGACTTATCCGGGTTGCGGCGGCGGTAGCGCTTGGTCTCGCGCCAATCGCTGCGCTCGCCAGCGATGCCTATCCGAACAAGCCCATCCGCCTCATCGTGAGCTTCCCGCCGGGCGGCAGCTCGGACACGGTGGTGCGCTCGATCCAGCCGATCCTGGAGCAGCGCCTCGGGGTGCCGGTGATCGTGGAGAATCGCGGCGGGGCGGGCGGCGTGATCGGGGTCGACGCGGTCGCCAAAGCGGCGCCCGACGGCTACGTCATCGGGCTCGGTGCCGCCGGCGCGCTCGCCGTCAACGTCAGCCTGAACGAGAAGATGCCGTACGATCCGGTCAAGGACCTGGCGCCGGTCTCGTTGCTCGCCGCCACACCCTTCATCCTGATCGCGCCGGCCGGCTCGCAAGCAAAGTCGGTCGGCGACGTGATCGCGCTCGCCAAGGCCACGCCCGGCGCCGTCTCGATCGGCCACGGCGGCAACGGCACCGCCATGCACCTGACCGCGCAGCTGTTCAATCAGATGGCCGGGATCAACACCACGCTGGTGCCGTATCGCGGCTCGGGACCCGTCGCCGGCGACGTGCTCGCCGGCCATGTGCCGTTCGGCGTCACCGACATCACGGCGGCGATCTCGCTGATCAACACCGGGCAGCTCAAGGCACTCGGCGTCTCGACCGCGGCGCGTGCAGGTTTGCTGCCGGACGTGCCGACCTTCGCGGAAGCCGGAATTGCGGACTACGAGTCGATCGGCTGGTTCGGCATCGTGGCGCCCGCCGGCACGCCGGGACCGATCGTCGCCAAGCTCAACGCGGCGATCGTCGCGGCGCTGAACGATCCGGGCGTCCGCACCCGCTTCAATGCGGTCGGCGCCGAGCCGCGGCCGAGCACGCCGCAGGAGTTCGCGGCGTTCATCGCGGGCGAGATCGCCAAGTGGAAAGGCGTGATCACGCAGGCCGGCGCGAAGGCGAACTGAGGCATGGCAGCGCGCGTGTTCGACCTTCTTGCCGAAGCGATCGCGGACGCCGATGCGTCGTGGAGCCTCGGCACGTTCGGTGCGATCGCGGAGTTCATGCGCGATGCGGACGAGCCGGTCGCGCTGGCGCGCTCCGATACTTCGGTCTCGGCCGTCACCGCGCGTGGCGGAATCCGGCTTGGCGCGCCGGCAGACGTGCGTCCGATCGCGTTCGAGACCGTCACCAGGGAGAGCTGGAGCCAGCGCGTCGCGTTCTGCCTGCCGGAGGCGGCGAGCGCGATGCACCGGCGCGCTGCGATCACCGAGGTCGGGCTCGACGCCGACGCCCTGCGCGAGCAGGATCGCGGAGCCGTGCTGTTCGATCTCGGCCTTGCGGCGCTGCAGGTCGACACCTGCATCCGTACTCATGACGCCGAATTGATCGCGAGCTTGCGCGCTTGCGCCGGGCGCTCGCTGTTCGAGCCGGGAAATCCGGCCATGGGCGTGATCCTCGCCGCGAGCCCGCATCGCGTATTCATCACCCGCGCCGGGCGCGCCGAGGTCTACCAGCCGATCCCGCAGGCCGGCGATACCAGCCCGCAGGGGCCGCATACGCATGTGCTGCCGAAGCTGCTGCGCAGCGGGCGCACCCATGCGGCGACCGAGCCGATCCCGGATGGCTGGATCTCCTGCGCTCACCTTTATCCGGCGCATCCGCTGCGCGACGGCGACGGCCGCAACCGGCCGTTCGATGCGCAGCGGCATGCGGCCTTCCAGGGCGTGCTGCGGGCCTATGGCGAACCGGAGCGCGGCGCGCTCAAGCAGCGCGTGGTCGACGCGCTCGCGGCCGGGCAGGGGCCTTCCGCGGTCGCCGCCCCGAACGATCGCTACGCGCACGCGGCCGTTCGGGTGGCGTTGCGCCAGCTCAAGGCCGCCGAAGGTGCGTCTTCCGCATTTGCGGCGTGGGCGGCAGCCTATGATCGCGCCGACATTGTCGAAGCCGCGGACGACGAGCAGGGCGAACATGCCGCATGACGCGGACCGCCCTTGAAAGCCGCGCACGGTAGGGCTAGGTATCGGCTCGCAATCTCTATGGGGTGCCCGTCGCCGCCTGCGTCGGGCTGAGAGGCTTACCGCCAACCCATCGAACCTGATCCGGGTCATGCCGGCGGAGGGAGCTGAGATGCGGGCCCGCGAGCTTCCCGCCGTCACCGCAGACATCTTCAAGCGCGTGCGCGAGCGCCGCCCGCGCGTGCATTGCATCACCAACGCGGTGGCGCAGGCGTTTACCGCCAACGTGCTGCTCGCCGCCGGCGCGGTGCCGTCGATGACGCTGGCGCCGGAGGAGATCGGCGCCTTCGTGGCGAGCGCCGATGCGCTGCTGGTCAATCTCGGCACCTTCGATGCCGAACGGCGCGAGGCCGCGGCAGCAGCCATCGAAGTTGCGGTGGATGAAGCCAAGCCCTGGGTGCTCGATCCGGTGTTCATCGACCGCTCCGAGCCGCGCGCGGCCTACGCGCGGACGCTCGCGGCAAAGCAGCCGCGCGCGATCCGCCTCAACCGCGCCGAGTTCGCCGCACTTGCCGGCGTCGAGCCGGAAGGACCTGCGCTCGCCCGCTACGCGCTCGATACGCTGACGGTCCTCGGCCTGACCGGTGAGATCGACCTGGTCACCGACGGCGCGCGGCTCCTCTCGATCGAGAACGGACACGCGCTGATGGCGCGGGTCACCGCCATGGGCTGCGCCGCCTCGGCGCTGACCGCCGCGTTCCTCGCGGTCGAGGGTGATGCCTGGGTGGCGACGGCGGCCGCGCTGCTGGGTTTCGGGGTCGCCGGCGAGGTCGCAGCAGCGAGCGCGAGCGGGCCGGGCAGCTTCGCTGCCGCGCTCATCGATACGCTCCATGAGCTCGACCACGACGTGCTGGTGCGCAAGGCGAGGGTGCGGTGATCGATCTCAGGCTCTATGCCATCGTCGATCCGGAGCGCGCCAACGGCCGCGCGCTGCCCGAACTGGCCCGCGCCGTGACGGCCGGCGGCGCCACCCTGATCCAGTTGCGCGACAAGCACGCCGGTACGCGAAGGCTGGTCGAAGAGGCGCGCGCGCTGAAGGCGGCGCTCGGCGTGCCGCTGCTGGTCAACGACCGCGTCGACGTGGCGCTGGCGGCGCGCGCCGACGGCGTGCATGTCGGCCAGGACGACATGGCCGTGGAAGACGCACGCGCGCTGCTCGGCCTGCGCGCCATCATCGGACTGTCGATCAAGACCGTCACGCAAGCCGAGGCGGCACCGCTCGATCAACTCGATTATGTCGGCGTCGGCGGCGTCTACGCGACGGCATCAAAGGACAATCCGAGTCCGCCGATCGGCGTGGCGGGCCTGCGCGCCATCGTCGCGGCGTTGCGCGCGCGCAAGCCCGATCTGCCGATCTGCGGCATTGCCGGCATCGATGCCGGCAACGCCGCAGCGGTGATCGGCGCCGGGGCCGACGGCGTCGCGGTGATCTCGGCGCTTTCGATGCAGGCCGACCCGCAGGCCGCGGCGCGGGAGCTGCGCGGGATCGTGGACGCCGCACTTTCGCAGCGGAGCCTCGCATGAGCACGCCCATCGCGGTCACCATCGCGGGCTCGGACTCCGGCGGCGGCGCCGGCATCCAGGCCGATCTCAAGACCTTCTCGGCGCTCGGCGTCTACGGCGCCTCGGTCGTCACCGCGCTGACGGCGCAGAACACGCAAGGGGTGACCGGCATTCACGATGTGCCGCCGGAGTTCATCGCGGCGCAGATCGACGCGGTATTCTGCGATCTCGCGGTCGGCGCGGTGAAGGTCGGCATGCTGTCGCAGGTTCCCGCGATAAAGGCGGTTGCGGCCGGCCTCGACCGCTGGCAACAGGTGAACGTCGTGCTCGATCCGGTCATGGTCGCGGCCTCGGGCGACCGGCTGCTGGCGCCCGGCGCGGTCGCCGTGCTCAAGCGCGAGCTGTTTCCGCGCGCGCTCGTCGTCACGCCGAACCTGCCGGAAGCCGCCGCCCTGCTCGAAGCGCCGCTGGCGCAGACCGAAGCAGAGATGCGCGAACAGGCCGAGCAGCTGCTCGCGTTCGGCGCGCGGGCGGTGCTGATCAAGGGCGGGCACGCGAGCGGACCGGAAAGCGTCGACCTGCTGGTCACCCCGACCGCGGTCGCGCGCCTCGTCGCGCAGCGGATTCCCACCAAGAATACCCACGGCACCGGTTGCACGCTCTCGTCCGCCATCGCCGCCGGGCTCGCCAAGGGCTTGCGGCTCGCCGAGGCGGTGTCGGGCGCCAAGGCCTATGTGACGGCCGCGATCGAGGCGGCCGACACGTTGGCGATCGGCAAGGGGCATGGCCCAACCCATCATTTCCATGCCTGGTGGTCACCGGAGACGACGACATGAGCGACATCACCCGCAGACGCATGCTGCGCGCCGCAAGCCTCGGCACGCTCGGCGCGGTCGCCGCGCCGGCCGTGGCGCGCGCCCAGGCCAAACGCTTGCGCATGGTGACCTCGTGGCCGAAGCGCTTGCCCGGTCCGGGCATGTCGGCGGAGCGTGTCGCCGAGCGCATCGCGGCGCTCTCCGGCGGGCGCCTGCAAGTCGCCGTGCATGCGGCCGGCGAGCTGGTGCCGGCGCTCGAAGTGCTCGACGCGGTCGGCGCGAACGTCGCCGACCTGGGCCACACCGCGTCGTTCTACTGGCAGGGCAAGCAGCCGGCGGCGGCCTATTTCACCACGGTGCCGTTCGGCCTCACCCCGGCCGAGCACGTCGCCTGGGTCGAGGCCGGCGGCGGGCAGGCGCTGTGGGACGAGCTGTACAAGCCGTTCGGCGTCAAGCCGTTCATGGGTGGCAACACCGGCGTGTGCATGGGCGGCTGGTTCCGCGGCGAGCTCAAGGGCCTCGACGACCTCAAGGGCCTGAAGATCCGCTCGCTCGGGCTCGGCGGCGAAGTCTACCGCCGGCTCGGCGCCACGCCGCAGACCACCTCGCCTGCGGAGATTCTGGTGAGCCTGCAGTCGGGCGTGCTCGACGCGGCCGAGTTCGTCGGCCCCGGCTCCGACATCGCGCTCGGGCTCTACCGCGTCGCGCCGAACTACTACGGGCCGGGGTTCAACAAGCCGAACGGCACCGGCGAGTGCATCGTGTCGCTGCGCGCGTGGGAGGCGCTCGACGCAGAAGGCAAGGCGGTCGTGGCCCATGCCTGCGCGGCCGAGGCGGCGTTCGCGCTCGCCGAGATGGAGCGGCTCAACGCCGAGGCGCTGGCCGCGCTCACCGAGCGGCACAACGTGCAACTGCGCAGCTTTCCGGCCGCGGTGGTCGCCGCCGCGCGCAAGGTATCGGTCGACGTGCTCGCCGAGGTCGGCGCGCGCAGCGAGCTGGCGCGCAGGGTGCACGATTCGTATGCGGCGTTCCGCGCCCGCACTGCGGCCTGGTCGCGCGTGTCGATCCGCGCGGTGCTGGAGGCAAGGGAAGGATGAACGACGCGGCGCCGCCTGTGCGCCGCCGCGCGTTCATTCAGCGATCCGCGCCGATCAACGGCGTGGGACGCAGCGGCCTACGACGTTGCGGCGCATGCCGGGCGGGCAGGGACGGTTCATGTAGGACGGCCGGCAGCGCCCCTGTGCGTTGCGCGACATGCCCGGGCCGCAGCCCTGCGCGACGAGCGTGGTCAGGCCGTCGGCGGGCGCGGGCGCGACCGGCATGGCCTGCGCGGTGCCGACGCCGAGCGCCACCACGAAGGCGGCCGCGATGAGTTTCAGCATGGACGTTTCTCCTCTGTGCACCCCAGCGCCCCGGATTGTGCGAATCGGATCGAGGCGCCCTTGCGGCAGCAAGCGCTGCCGTTGCGCAACGCGCAAGCGTCCTGCTCGTTCCCCGGAGAAAAATGAAGGCGCGTTCAGAATCGCTAGTGTGGCGGTTCAGAAGTCCGCATCATTCCCGCCGCGAGTCCGAGATGCGGACTTCTGAACCAAAGCCACACTAGATCAATAAGTTGCTAGTGTCCTTCGATTCCGAAGTTCATACACGAGGGTGCTGCACGATGAGACGAACTTCGGAATCGGGACACTAGCCTACTTCACCCGCCGATAGAGATTGAGCGCCGAGCCGCGCCCGCCGGCGACGTTCGGGTTGACGTTGGTGAACTCCTCGGCGGTGAGCGTGCCGATGGTGCGCGTCTGCGCCTCGCCCTCCCAGTTCGGGAACGACGAGGACACGATCCGGTAGGTGACGGTGCGCTTCTCCTCGTCGACCGTATAGGTCCCGAACACCGAGAGGCTGCGGCGCATGATCGCCTGGTACTCCTCGGCGGTGCCGGTCAACCGATTATTGGACGCGATCCTGGGGACATCGCTCGCAACATGGATTTGGGCGAAATGACCGTCGGGCGTGAAGATCAGGATGCCCTTCGGCGTCTCGCCGAACGGAAACGACTTCTTCCCGTCCGGCGCCGTGACCTCGGCGACGACGAACCGCCACGTGCCGACCAGCTGATCGCGCAGGCTCTGCGCGCAGCCCTCGCCGGCAATGAGCGTGAGTGCGAGCGCGGCAATGGCGATGCGCAGAAATGTCATGGGAGTCCTCCCGACAACGTTGCGCGTCATCCCTTCCCGCAAGAGCGGCGAGGGATGCTCACGTCCTGAACCGCACCACCTTCTGGCGCTGCTCGCCCAAGCCCTGGATGCCGAGCGTGACCACGTCGCCGGCCTTGAGCCAAACCGGGTTCGGCTTCATGCCGAGCCCGACGCCGGGCGGCGTGCCCGTGGTGATGACGTCGCCCGGCTCCATCACGAAGAACTGCGAGCAGTACCAGACGATATGGGCGATGCCGAAGATCATGGTGCGGGTATTGCCGCGCTGGCGTTTCTCGCCGTTGACGTCGAGCCACATGTCGAGCTTCTGCACGTTGGGGATCTCGTCCTTGGTGACCAGCCAGGGACCGAGCGGGCCGAACGTCTCGCAGCCCTTGCCCTTGGTCCACTGCCCGCCACGCTCGATCTGGAAGTGGCGCTCCGACACGTCGTTGCAGATGCAGTAGCCGGCGACCGCGTCCATGGCGCCTTTCTTCGACAGATAGCGCGCGCGCGACCCGATCACGATCGCGATCTCGACCTCCCAGTCGAGCTTCAACGAGCCCTTGGGGATCATGGTGTCGTCGTTCGGCCCGCAGATCGAGGTCGGCGCCTTCTGGAAGATGATCGGCTCCTTGGGAATCTGCGCGCCGGTCTCGGCCGCGTGGTCGGCGTAGTTGAGCCCGATCGCGATGAAGTGGCGCGTACCGCCGACGCAGGGCCCGAGCCGCGTGCCCGGTTTGACCGCCGGCAGCTTGTTCAGCTCGACGCGCCCGAGCTTGCCGAGGCTCACCGGCGAAAGCGTCTCGCCGGAGATGTCCGGCACGATCTTGGAGAGATCGCGGATGCGGCCTTTTTCATCGATGATGCCGGGCTTTTCGCGGCCGGGCGCGCCGAAGCGGACGAGCTTCATGGATGTTTCCCCCTCATGGTGATTTAATAAAGAAGCGTGGCGGGCTTACCGCGACTATGCGTCGGCGGCGTGCGGCGGGCAAGCCATGTCTGCGGGCCACAAGGAGAACGAGATGAAGAGAAGGTCGCTTGTCCTGGCGCTGGGTCTGGCGCTGGCGAATATCGGCAGCGCAGCCGCGCAGCCCTATCCGACGCGCCCCATCACCATGGTGGTGCCGTTCGGTGCCGGCGGGCCGACCGACGCGCTCGCGCGCATCGTGGCGCAGCGCATGTCGGCGACACTCGGGCAGACCGTGCTGGTGGAGAACGTCACCGGCGCGTCGGGCACGGTCGGCACCGGCCGCGTCGCACGCGCGGCGCCGGACGGTTACACCATCGTGCTCGGCAACTGGCCGTCCTTCGTGGTCGCGAGCATCGCCTACACGATTTCCTACGACGTGCTGACCGATTTCGAGCCGATCGCGCAGCTGCCGAACAATCCCTACATCATCGTCAGCAAGAACGACCTGCCGGCGAAGGACCTCAAAGAGCTGATCGCCTACCTCAAGGCCAATCCCGGCAAGGTCTCGGCCGGCACCGGCGGCGCCGGCACCGGGCAGCACGTGAGCGGCGTCTATTTCCAGAAGGTCACGGGCACGAGCTTCACGTTCGTGCCGTACCGGGCGGGCTCGTCCAATGTCATGCGCGACCTCGTGGCCGGCCACATTGATCTCACATTCGACCAGGCGATCAGCGCATTGCCCTATGTGCGCAACGGGCAGGTGCGCGCCTATGCGATCACCGGCAAGACGCGGATCGCCTCGGCTCCGGAGATCCCGACCGTGGACGAGGCGGGCGCGCCCGGCGTCTATATCTCCACCTGGTTCGGACTGTGGGCGCCGAAGGGCACGCCGGCCGAGGCGGTCGGCAAGCTCAGCGCGGCGGCGCTGGAGGCGCTCGCTGACCCGGCGGTGCAGAAGCGCCTCACCGATCTCGGGCAGGAATTCCCCCCGGCCGACCAGCAGAGCGGGGCGGCGCTCAACGCGCATCTCAAAGCCGAGATGGAGAAGTGGACCCCGATCATCAAGGACGCCAATATCAAGGTCGAGTAGGCGCGTGGACCTCGTCATCCGCAATGCGCGGTTGTTCGACCGGCCGGAGGACATTCTTGATATCGGCATCGTGCAGGGGCGCATCGCCGCGATCGAGCATGGGCTCGAGGCCGAAGCGCCGGCCTACGACGCCGGCGGGCGGCTTGCCTGTCCGGGCCTGGTCGAGAGCCACATCCACCTCGACAAATCGCGCATCATCGAGCGTTGCGCGCCGCAGCAGCGCAAAGCCCTGAGCCCGGTCAAGGGCGTCACGCCGCTGAAGGCGGCGATGACGGTCGAGGATGTGCGCGCCCGCGCGGCGCAGACGTTGGAGCAATGCATCAAGCACGGCACGACACGCGTACGCACGCAGGTCGAGGTCGATCCCGGCATCGGCATGCGCGGCTTTACGGCCGTGCAGTCGCTGATCGAGGACTACCGATGGGCGATCGACGTCGAGATCTGCGTGTTCCCGCAGGAGGGCCTGATCAACTATCCAGGCACCGACGAACTGCTGGTCGAGGGACTCCGGCGCGGCGCTAAAGTCATCGGCGGCGCGCCGCGCTACGATGCCGACGAGCACGGACAGATCCGCCGCATCTTCGCGCTCGCGCGCGAGTTCGACGTCGACATCGACATCCATCTCGACGTCGGCAACACGCCCGACGCCATGAACATCCATCTCGTGCTCGAGCTGACCGAAACCTGCCGGCGCGGCGGGCGCGTCACGGTCGGGCACATGGCCAAGCTCTCGCTCCTGCCGCCGCAGGAACTTGCGGCGCTGGCGCGGCGTCTCGCCGACGCCGGCATCGCCGTCACGGTGCTGCCGGCGACCGACCTGTTCCTCATGGGGCGCGACCAGGAGGCGAGCGTGCGGCGCGGCGTCGCCGATGCCAACCTGCTGTGCGAGCACGGGGTGAACTGTTCGCTCTCCTCCAACAACGTCCTCAATCCGGCGACGCCCTACGGCGACTGCTCGCTCATCCGCATGGCCAACCTCTACGCCAACGTGCTGCAGGTCGACCGTCCGGCGCAGTTGCGCGAGTGCTTCCAGATGCTCACCGCGCGCTCGGCGCGGCTCATGAACCTGAAGGATTACGGCTTTACGCCCGGCAATCCGGCCGACGTGGTGATCATCGATGCGCGCACGCCGGAGCAGGCGGTGGCCGAGATCGCGCAGCCGGTCGCGGCGTTCAAAAATGGCCGGCAGACGATGGCGTGGGATTTGCCGCGGTTGATGCGGCCGCAATAAGGTTTGTAGCCCGGGTTGAGCGCAGCGAAACCCGGGGCGGTCTTGCGGCGTGGAGAGATTCCCCGGATTTCGCTACGCTCAATCCGGGCTACGGCGGCACTCCAGGAGACGTTCGATGATGAAATTCTTCTTCGCGCCCGCGACCTGCGCGCTGGCCTCACGTATCGCGCTCGAAGAGGCCGGCGCGCCCTACGAGGCGGTGCGGATCAGCTTCAAGGATGGCGAGCAGCGCAAGCCGGAGTATCTCAAGATCAATCCCAAGGGGCGCGTGCCGGCGCTGGTGACAGAACGCGGCATCCTGACCGAGACGCCGGCGATCCTGGTCTACGTCGCGCAAAGTCATCCCCAGGCCGAGCTCGCGCCGCTCGACGATCCGTACGAGCTCGCGCGCGTACAGGCGTTCAACAGCTATCTGTGCTCGACAGTGCATGTGGCGCACGCACACCGCATGCGCGGCTACCGCTGGGTCGACGACGCGGCGGCGATCGCGGCGATGAAGAAGAAGGTGCCGCAATCGGTCGGCGAATGCTTCGACCTGATCGAGCGCGAGATGCTGGCCGGACCATGGGTGATGGGCGAGCGCTACACGATCTGCGACCCGTATTTGTTCACGCTCGCCCAGTGGCTCGAAGGCGACGGCGTCGACCGCACGCGCTTTGCGAAATTGCAGGAGCACACGCTCCGCATCAAGGAGCGCTCGGCGGTGCAGCGCGCGTTGGCAGGGGAGGCCGGGCCATGACGCAATTGGAAGTAAGCCGCCGGGGACGCGTCGGTATTCTCACGCTGATGCGCCCGGATCGCGGCAACCGGGTCAGCCGGCAGATGGCCGAGGAGATCACGACGGCTCTGGAGTCGGCGCGCAAGGATCCTGCGATCGGCGCGTGTGTCATCACCGGCTACAGCGACGTTTTCTGCCTGGGTGGCGACTACCAAGGCGCCGGCCCGACCACCGCGGGACGGATGGCGTTCGCGCGAGCGTTCATCGACATGAATCATGCCATGTCTCGTCTCGGAAAGCCGCTCGTCGCGGCGGTGAACGGTGACGCGCATGCGGGCGGATTCAGCATCGTCGTCGCGTGCGACCTGGCGATCGTTGCCGATGACGCCACGCTCGGCTTGCCGGAAGCGGCAAACGGCCTGTTTCCGTTCCTTGCGCTCGCAGTCGTCAAGGACGCGCTGCCGAAAAAGGTCTTGTTCGACATCATCTACAACGCACGGCTCATGAGCGCGCAGGAAGCCCGCGCCCTTTGCCTCATCAACGAGGCGGTCGCGCGGGCGTCAGTGCTTGATCGCGCCGTCGAGACTAGCGAGCGTGCGTCGCGCTACGATGCCGACATCCTGATGCTGGGCCGCGATCTCTATTACGGCATGCGCGGCGCCGGACCGTCCGAAGCGCTCGATGCGTCGCGTCACGCGCTCGGCGCGGCGCTTGCCGCGCAGGATCAGAACGGCAGGAACAGTTAAGACGCAGCTTCCGCCGAGCCAGCGCGCCAATGTAACCTCGGTGTAAACAAGCGGGAGGATGCCATGACAACTTACCGGGTCATTTCGGCCGGCTTTTCACTTGCGTTGGGGATTTCGGCAACCTGCGCGCTCGCTCAAGCACCGCTGCAGGTCCCGGCGCGCACGCTGCCGGTTCCGACCACCGTCAGTCCGCAGATGCAGAAGCTGATCGGCGCGCCGTTGAGCGCGACCGCCATCCAAATCCCCGATACGGCCGACGGGTGGAAGGCGCTGGTGAAATCCACCGCCGAGGCCGCGGCGCGCGGGTTGCCGGCGCTGCGCGAGGAGTTGCGCGTCAAGGTCGAGCCGTCGGTCATGGACGGTGTGAAGGTTCATGTCCTGACGCCCGCCGACATCCCGCCGGAGAACCGCAACCGGCTGCTGGTGCACGTGCACGGCGGCTGCTTCGTGAGCCTGCCCGGGGAGTCCGGCACCGGCGAAGCGATCTTCATGGCCGGGTTCGGCCGCTTCAAGGTGATCTCGGTCGACTACCGCATGCCGCCCGACCATCCCTATCCGGCCGCGCTCGACGACGCGATGACCGTTTGGAAGGCCGCCGCCAAAATGACCGATCCGAAGAACATGGCGATCTTCGGTTCTTCCGCGGGCGGCAATCTCACGCTAGCGATGGTGCTGCGCGCCAAGCAGGACAACCTGCCGCTGCCGGGCGCGATCGCGCCGGGCACGCCGATGTCCGACCTCACCAATGCGGGCAACTCGTTCCATACCAACGCGGGGATCGACAACGTGCTGGTCGGCCCGGGCGTGAGCTGCGACAAGCGTGCGGCGCTCTACATCGCCGGGCGCGATCCGAAAGACCCGCTGCTCTCGCCGGTCTACGGCGACATGCGCGGCTTCCCGCCGACCATCCTGACCACCGGAACGCGCGACTTGCTGCTCAGCAGCACGGTGCGCGTGCACCGCAAGCTGCGCCAGGCCGGGGTCGAGGCCGCGCTCCAGGTCTACGAAGGCCAGTCGCACGCTCACTACTACCGCGACGTCAGCGCGCCGGAGACCCGGGAGGCGTTCGAGGAGATCGCGCGCTTTTTCAACAAGCACTTGGGAAAGTAGCGTGTATCATCGAGCATGGAGTCGACGCGCTCACCGCGCCCTGACGGTCCGACGCATGCGGGCGGGATAGTGTATCGCGGCCCGGCCGGCGCGCGCGAATATCTGCTCGTGCGAGCACGCGCCGCGCGCGAGTGGGTCTTTCCCAAGGGACACATCGAGCCGGACGAGACCGCCGAGCAGGCGGCGGTGCGCGAGGTGCACGAGGAAGCCGGCGTGCGCGCGCGTATCGTTGCGAGCCTCGCCACGCTGCACTTGCATGCGGGGAGCGCGGCCATGTTCCTGATGTCGCTCGACAGCGTGGCGGGGCAGGCCGAACGCGAGACGACATGGCTCGATCCTGCGCGCGCCGTCGAGGCGCTGACGTTCGAGGAGTCGCGCGCGCTGCTGCGGTCGGCCGACAGCCTGCTGAGGTCCTCATGAAGCTGACCGAACTCTATTTCGAGCAGGTATTGATCGGGTTCCTTATCCTCCTGATCGCAGCATTGCCCTGGCTTCCCGAAATTGCGGCCGTCGCACCGAACTTGAAGGAACTCGGCTCGGTCGCCGCCATAGGATCGGCGGCGATCGGAATCGCATTCTTCATCGGCATCCCGTTCGACCGCCTCGCCGATACTTTGACCGAGAGACTGGACAGGTTGCAGCGGCTGAAATTCGCCTACGAGCGAACGCGCGAGGAGAAATACGAGGCCGGATCCGATCCATTCCCGGAAGACACATGGACGTTGAAGTGTCTGAACGAGGACAAGATCGTTCAGCAGTGGAACTATCTTCGCTCGCGCATTCGCCTCACGCGCGCACTCGCGGTGTTCGTGCCGGCGCTGACGGTGACGGCAGCCTATGGCGTGTCACGCTGGCTGGCCGACGGCAACCCGGCGGAGGGCGGTGTGTCCGAGTATCTTGCGTGGGGCGCCATCATTGCGACGTATTTTGTCTGGGTGTTGTTGATCGTCACGGCGGAAGGTTTGCCTCGCACCCATGAAAAGGATTTTCGCGAGCACGCAGAGAATGGTCGCTGGCGGCCTCGAAAGGCCAATCCGGATGCGGCGGATTCGAAGGCCAAATCTGATGCGGCGGATTCCAAAGAGGGTGCCGGGTCTGTGAAGGGCGACTCGCCTGCAACGACCGTCGGCGCGGCGAACCCCGCGATCAAGACCGTTCCGCCCGATAAGGTGACCGACGCTCTCCTTTGGAGCAGCGAAGCGTGGACTTGGACCATGCCCGCGCTGCTGTTGGCAGTAACGGGCGTCGTGGCATGGTATGCCGACCCGCGTCTCTTGTTGGTTGTCGTTTTAGGTGTCGTCGCCAGCGCTGCGTCGGCCTGGAGCTGGTGGCGGATCTCGGTTACCTCGCGCACTTTGCTGAAGAATCTGTACGGCGAGGAGAGTTCGGCGGCTGCGACGGCGAAAGCCGGCCCATCGCAGATTGGCGGCGCGGCTTCTCCGCGGTGAGCCGGCGGATTGCCGCCCTCGCCGCGGAGGGATGCGTGCCCGCGCAATTCACATGGTCGGATTGCCATACGCGCCGCCGAGCGCGTTGAGACCGTAGGCCGCGCCGGCGATGTCGAAGTTGAACGAGAAGTGCTGATTGATGGCGAGCACGTCGCGCAGGTGGCGCTGCAGTGGGTCGCGCGTGTAGAGCCCCTGCGCCCCGTAGCACGACCACAAGCTCTCCACCGCCTCGCGCGCTTGCCCGACCGCGTAGGCGGTGTGGGCGCGGAAGCGCAGCTTGGTGTCCAGGTCCGGCGCTTCGTTGCGCTCTGCGATTTCCTGGAACGCGATCGCGGACTGGCGCAGCAGGTGGCGCGCCGCATCGATCAGGCTGCGCGCCCGCGCGACCTTGATCTGCACCGCCTGGAAATCCGCGACCTTGGCACCGGTATAGGTGCCGCTTCGCTTCGTCATCGTGGCGACGAACAGCTCCAACGCGCCCTCGGCCGCGCCGAGCGCGGCGGGCGCGAGCGGATGGCTCGACGCGGCGACGATCGGGATGCCGTAGAGCGCGCCGCGGTTGAGCGCGGCGCCCGGATGCCCGAAGCCGCCGCGGCAGCGCTGCAGCGCCAGCGCGCGGCGCTCAGGGACGAACAACTCGGTGACGGCGACATCCTTGCTGCCCGTGCCCTCCATGCCCATCGCCTGCCAAGTGTCGATGATTCGATAGTCGGACTTCGGGACGAGGCACAGCCGCCAATCGATCGGCTTCGTGTCGTCGAAGATCGTGACGGCAAGCATGTTCCAGTCGGAATTGTCGACGCCGGAGGAGAACGGCCAGCGGCCGTTCACCACGAAGCCGCCGTCGGCCTTGCGTCCGCGGCCGGCCGCGAGCGCGATCGAGGAGGCGATCAGCGCGTCCGGGTTTGCGTCCCAGATCTCGTGCTGCGTCTCCGGCTCGTAGTAGCCGAGGATCCAATGATGGCAGGCGAGGTTGCCGACGTTCCAGGCGGTCGACGGGCAGCCGCGCGCAAGCTCGGCCAGGATGTCCACCACCGCTACGAAGGGCAACTCCATGCCGCCGAACGCCTTGGGCTGATGGAAGCGGAACAGCCCGCTCTCGTGCAGCAGTTGCTCGTTGTCGCGCAGGAGCATACGGGCGTCGGCGGACGCTTCCGCCCGCTCGCGCAAGGTCGGCACGATCTCGCGCGCGCGCCGCATCGCCTCATCGTAGCCGACGCCAGCGAAGTCGCGGCGCACCGCCTGCGGCAGGGTGCCGACGCTCGGCGATGCGGTCATGGCAGCCGCGCGCCCCGCGTGATGGTGTTCCTCAAAACGCGCCCGGGAACACGCCGCCGTCCATCAGCAGATTCTGGCCCGTGATGTAGCCGGCGTGGGTCGAACACAGGAACGCGCAGGCCGCGCCGAACTCGTCCGCCTCGCCGAAGCGCTTGGCCGGCACGCCCGCCATGCGCGCGGCCTTGGCCTGATCGACGCTGATGCCCTGGGTCTTGGCCACGCTCTGCATGTTCGATTCCAGCCGGTCGGTCGCGAAGGTGCCGGGCAGCAGGGAATTGATGGTGACGTTGTCGGCCGCGATCTGGCGCGCGATGCCGGCGAGAAAGGCGGTGAGGCCTGCGCGCGCGCCGGACGAGAGATCGAGGCCGGCGAGCGGCATCTTCACCGAGCCCGACGTGATGTTGACGATGCGGCCGAACTTCCTCGCCCGCATCGGGCCGATCACCTTCTGGATCAGCTCGATCGGGACGACCATGTTGCCGATCACGCCGGCGATCATCTTGTCCCGGTCGAGCTCGCGGAAATCGCGGAATGGCGGGCCGGCATTGTTGTTCACCAGGATGTCCGGCTCCGGGCAGGCGGCGAACAGCGCGGCTTGGCCTTCGGCGGTGGCGACGTCGGCGATCACCGGCGTGACTTTGGCGTCGGTCGCCTTGGCGATCTCGTCTGTGGTCTGCGCGACCTTGTCCCGGTTGCGGCCGTTGACCACCACCTCGCAGCCGGCCTCGGCCAGGCGGAACGCGCAGGCGCGGCCGAGCCCGCGGCTCGAGGCGCAGACGATGGCCTTGCGGCCGGCAATGCCGAGATCCATGGGCGGGCTCCTTGGTTGACGGACGGCGGAAGGCGGGCAGTGGCCGCAACGATAGCGGCTTCGCCCCATTGCCGGCAGCAGTCAAATAAGTCAATATTGCTGTCCTAACTGCCGAGGCCCGGCCGGAGGCGCCTCGTGGCCGACACCCTCGTCCCGCTGATCATCTTCGCGCTCGTCGGCTCGTTCACGCCTGGGCCCAACACCATCATGGTCACGGCCTCGGGCGCGGCGTTCGGCTTTGCCCGCACCATGCCGCACATGCTCGGCGTCACCTTCGGCTTCGCCCTGATGGTGTTTCCGATCGGGCTCGGACTCGGGCAATTCTTCCACGCCGTGCCGCAGGCGCACGCCTGGCTGCGCATCGTCGGCGCGGCCTATCTGCTCTATCTCGCCTGGCGCATCGCGCGCGCCGGCGATCCGGGCGCCGCCGAAGCGACGCGCCAGCCGCTCAGCTTCCTCGAAGCCGCGCTGTTCCAGTGGATCAATCCCAAGGCGCTCACCCTGGCGTTCGGCGTGGTCACGGCGTTCACCACGGTCGGCGGCAACCTCTGGCTCGAGCTCGCCGTCATCGCGCTGATCTTCGCGCTCGCCTGCTTTCCGGCGCTGGTGGTGTGGTGCCTGTTCGGCGTCGCGATCCGGGCGTTCCTGTCGTCGCCGCGCGCGCTGCGCGTCACCAACCTCGTGCTGGCGGCGCTGGTCGCGCTCTCGGTGGTGATGCTGTTCGTGTGAGGTGGGCGGATTAGGTCGTCGATTCGGCCATGGCATTCTCCACCGATCGACCCTACCTTGCTCGCCACGCGAATCCACGGACGGTGGCCAGAATGTCCTCTGCCATGAATGAGCACTATTTTGAGTCGCGCGGACTTTCATATCGAATGAACCAATTTCGCTCCGACAGGCAGACGATCCTCTTTATTCACGGACTAACTGGGACCTGTTCGGCGTGGTATGAGTACGAACGGATCTTTTGTAAGACATACAATTTGGTCAGCGTTGACATTCGCGGTCATGGAAAGTCGATCAAGTACGAGAAATTCGAAGATTACAGGGTCGACAAGTTCGTACAAGACGTTGCCGAACTGATCCGGCACATCCAAATCGAGCGCTTCATCATCGTGAGCCACTCGTTCGGAACGCTGATTGCGCTGGAATTGGCGTTGACACATGCAGACAGGATCGCGGCCCTGATCCTGCTGTGTCCGGCCTACGACGTGCAAGCTTTTGCATCGCGAATGATGATGCCCTTGCTCAAGCTTGCGGCTGGAGTCTTCCGGCTTTTGCCATTCTCGGCTGGTGGGCGCGGCCGCGTGGATTACTCGAAGTATCCCCAGTCCGGCGACTTCAACGTTTGGCGATCCTATGCCGATATCCGGAACACGTCATTACGCGTGCACATATTCTGCCTGCTGCAAATTCATCTGTTCGATCAGACAGGAAAGTGGGAACGCCTTCAGATGCCGATCTTGGTTATTCACGGCAGGAAGGATCGCATTATTCCGGTGCAGCAGGCGGAGCACATGAAAATGTCGTTACCTGCCATCCGGCTGCTCCTCCTTGACGGGGCGGATCATTTGCTGATCCTCAATAACGTCTCGGAGGTCTCGGCGGCGATCAAGGAATTCATTGAACGCACGAATTGATGCGTGCGGAGCAGGCGTTTCTCAGCCGCGCCTTTTGAGATCCGCGCTCGACAGGCGTTCTTCCTGCACCTCGATCTTGCGAAGGCCCTGATCGCGCTCGCGCCGTTCCCGATACGAATAATACTGATTGGTTGCCTCCGTGATGACGACGATGAGATGGGGAGCCGCATAAAAGGTCACATCCCACAGCTGATTCGCCAATGCCAGAACCAGGGCGGCACCGTAACCTGCAGCCGTCAGGCTCTCCCGTTCTATGTTCGGTGTCTTGGACAGGTAATGCTCCATGACCCGTCTTCGTTCAAATCTGAATTTCTTGAAAGGATCGCTGTCTTCGGGCATGTACCGGGGGCTGTAGAAGTAATAGGCCACGTTCTTCCGGAATGCGATCAGCCATGCGACGGCGTTCGCATGGTGCACCAGAAACAGTCCGGCGAACACTTTGACACTATCGACAAAATAGATCGCGGCGAGAAAAATCACGATATTGCTCAGTACGACCCAATTTATGATCCACCTGCCGCGGACGATCTTCAATCGGGAAGGGACATTAGTCGGAGAAAAGCATTTCTCGGCCTGGTCTGTCCATTTCGAGCTGTCTTTGGTCAGAAGCCAATAAGTCAGTAGCAACACCGCGCTCAACAGCAGTGCCTCCCATTTCTCAGAAAAGAACCGTTTCAAAGTATCTTGATCAAGAATATCTTCGAGATCCACAAAGTACCAGCCGACCTCCAGTTTGTATCGTAGGAGGACGGAGAGAATACCAACCGCCAGTATCGTGTTCCAAAGCAGCAGAAGCAGCTTGGCGTGCCTGATCAGCGTCTTTTGTGCACGTCCCCTGGCAATAATCTTTAGAATTCGCCTGAATCGCGAGACGCGCTTTCTTTGCGCGCCGGATCGCTTGCGTCGCCTCTGCACTGGCGCTGTCCCCTGCACCCGACAATAGCGATTCTATCTCAATAAAACTTTACGGAAAATCAAGCAAGAGCGGACGGCGCGCAAGTGCAGGCCGCCGGCCGCGTGGTGTTGAGGGCGGCCGATCAGGCCCTTGCCCCGGGACACTTCCGGGCGTAACGGTCGTGCCATGTCCGCACCCGTGAAAGCCCTGCCGACCGCCGCCGACGTCGATATCGCGGCCCGCCGTCTTGCCGGCATCGCGACGCGCACGCCGTTGATCAGTTCGCCGGTGCTCGATGCCGCGACCGGCGCGCGCGTGTTCCTCAAGGCCGAGATCCTGCAGCGCACCGGTTCGTTCAAGTTCCGCGGCGCCTACAACAAGCTGTCTTCGATCCCACCGGAGGGCCGCGCGGGCGGCGTGGTCGCGTTCTCCTCGGGCAATCACGCGCAAGGCGTCGCGGCGGCGGCGAAACTGCTCGACATGCCGGCGACGATCGTGATGCCGAGCGACGCGCCGCGACCCAAGCGCGAGCGCACCGCCGCGCTCGGGGCGCAGGTCGTGCTCTACGACCGCGACCGCGAGGATCGCGAAGCGATCGCTCGTGCCATCGCCGAGCAGCGCGGCGCCACCCTGGTGCCGCCCTACGACGATCCGTTCATCATCGCGGGACAAGGCACGGCGGGACGCGAGATCGCCGAGGACCTGGCGACGCTCGGCTTGAAGCCCGACGTGGTGATCGTCGGCGCTTCCGGCGGGGGGCTCGCCGCCGGCATCTCGCTCGCGGTCAAGGCGCGCGTGCCGGACGCCAGGTTCTACACCGCGGAGCCGAAGGATTTCGACGATACGGCGCGCTCGTTCCGCTCCGGCCAACGCGAGTCGAACGCGCGCATGAGCGGCACGATCTGCGACGCCCTGATGTCGAACACGCCGGGGGAACTTACGTTTGCGATCAACCGCGCGCTGATCGGCGAGGGTGTGACGGCGAGCGACGAGGAAGTCGGCCGCGCGGTCGCCTTCGCGTTCCGCGAACTCAAGCTCGTGGTCGAACCGGGAGGGGCCATCGGCCTCGCGGCGCTGCTCGCCGGCAAGCTCGACGTCAAAGGCAAGGTCGTGGTCGCGGTGCTGTCCGGCGGCAACGTCGACCCGGAGCTGTTCCACCGTCTGGTGGCGTAAGGCCTTTCGTCACCCTAGAGCATGATCCCGAAAAGTGGGTACCGGTTTTCGGAAAAGATCATGCTCAAACAAGAAGCTAGAGCGGTTCGGCGTCCTCGATGTCGAACGCGGTCAGCAGGGCGACGTCCGGCATGCCGCGCAGGTTGGTCGCTCCGTCGTGGAGCATGTCCTGCGTGTTGCACAGATAGCCCTGGCCCGGCAGCAGCCTCGCCTGCAGCACCGGATAATGCGGCAACGCCTCGCAGAACGCGTTCTTCAGCTCATGGACGCTATCCGGCCGCGGCAGGCCTGCGCCGGCCAGGAGCTCCACCATGCGATGGACGTCGAGATTGACGAAGCTCAGGTAGCGTTCTGCGAAGCCGAAATTCCAGGCGGCGAGGACGCGCGATCGCTCTCGCCGGTCGAACGGCAAGGCTTGGCGGTTGTCGATGTGCAGCCCCATGAACACGTCATCGTCATAGCTGTAGGCGGTCGACGGCTGTCCCGGCCGGTGAATCACAAGGTCCGCGGGCCCGGCCGCCGACGCGATGATGCCGCAGCGGCGAACCGCGTCCATGACGCGGCTGCGCAGCGCGCCGATCGCGTCGCGGCGTGACGCCACGATCTGCGCCGGATCGTCCTCGGGGTCGGGCGTCAGGATCGGCAGCAGCAGGTCGTGCGCGAACGCCAGCGCGCCGGGATCGGCAGCGAGGAGGTTGACCGCCTGCTTGGCGCGATAGGGAGCGGCGAACAGCAAGTCGTGCTCCCGGCCGGACAACGGCCGCCAGTCGCGTTTCGGCATCCGGGCGTCCGGATAGGGCGAGTGGCCGTCCAACGGCGCCGTCCCGCCGTTGATGCGGATCGCATCAGGCGCGATGCGGTCGCTCAGGAGGTTGACGCCGAAGCCGCGCTGCAGCGGCATGTTGCCGACCGGAGCCTGTTGCGGAGCGTCGAATGACCTGGATGCGGTCGGTCCGCGTGGCCGACGCACCATGCCGGTCTCGGACGATATGGAAATGGGGCGACCATGGCGCTCCACGAGGTCGCGGATCGAGGCGGCGAGCTTGGCCGTATCGGCGACGTGGGCCATCGGCCGTCCTCGTGCAGGGTGACGGATCACGCTAGAGCATGATCCGTTCAAGTGGAATCGGATCATGCTCTAGATTTCTTGCGTTGGTCGCGTTTTTCTGCGGCGAACCGCTGCACACTTCGCCGGAAAACGCTCTAGATCGGCCCGAGGCCCGGTGCAACCAAGGCCTGTCTTGATCGTCGTTTCGATCCGCCACCGCTGCGCGCGAGCGTCCGATTTGGATGGCTCCGCGGCGCCGCGTTTGCGACAATGTCTTGAGAGGTCGCATCCGGAGGGGAAAATGCCGGTCATCCTGGGCTCGGGCGAGCATCGCTACCGCGTGGTCGAGAACTGGGCCAAGCTGCCCGACGGCTTCGACCTGAAGGACGTCGCCGCCGTCGCGGTCGACAGTCGCGACCGCGTCTACGTGTTCAACCGCGGCGCCCATCCGATGGTGGTGCTCGACCGCGAGGGAAATTTCATCACCAACTGGGGCGAGGGGGTGTTCCAGCGCGCGCACGGGCTGCACATCGACGCGCACGATCAGCTTTATTGCACCGACGACGGCGACCACACGGTGCGCAAGTGCACGACCGACGGCAAGGTGACCCTCACCATCGGCATCCCCGGCAAGCCGGCGCCGTTCATGAGCAACGAGCCGTTCCACCGCTGCACCCACACCGCGCTCTCGCCTGCCGGGGAAATCTACGTGTCGGACGGCTACGGCAATGCCTGCGTGCACAAGTACACCCCCGACGGCAGACTGATCAAAACCTGGGGCGAGCCCGGCTCCGACCCGGGGCAGTTCAACATCGTGCACAACATCGTCACCGATGCGGACGGCTGGGTCTACGTGGCGGACCGCGAGAACCATCGCGTGCAGGTGTTCGACGGCAACGGTCGGTACGAGACGCAGTGGAACAACCTGCACCGGCCTTGCGCGCTGCACTGTTGCGGCGGGGCCAAGCCGAACTTCATCGTCGGCGAGCTCGGTCCCGGCATGCCGGTGAACCTGAAGGTGCCGAACCTCGGGCCGCGCCTCACCATCGTGGACGCCAAGGGCAACCGCATCGCGCGGCTCGGCGGCGAGCACGGCCCCGGGCTGGAGAGCGGCAAGTTCCTTGCCCCGCATGGGCTCGCGCTCGATTCCACGGGCGACATCTATGTCGGCGAGGTCGGCGTCACCAACTGGAAGACCAGCTTCCCCGACACGCCGATGCCGAGGATCGTGCGCTGTCTGCAGAAATTGGAGAAGGTGGCGTAACTTTCGTAGCCCGCATGAGCGTTAGCGAAATGCGGGGAAGCTCTCTACTTGCACGATCGGTCCGGGATGTCGCTGGCGCTCATCCGGGCTCGTATGGGGTCTTGGTTGTCAAGAGGCGAGATTGATCAGGGCATGTTTCTAGCCTGTCGTTGACTTCGAGCGCGCAGCGCTCGTGGTTGTTCCTTCGTCCCGACGGTTGGCCCCGCTGCGCCGGCTGCAGCCGCGGTCAAGGCTGGCCGCAGGCCACCGCCGGAGGCGGCGCGAAGCGGCCTTGACGGCGGCGAGGCCGGCGCAATGCTCGTGGTCGGGGACGTATTGGCGCGCGATGAGCAGCATGACGTGAGAACCTGGACTGGGCCGTGAGGCTGTATGCGGCAAAGACCGCATCAACTCGTATCCGGTCGGACGCGATGATCCGTACCCTGATCTTTCATTCATCGGTGAAGGGAAGGCCCAGAAGAGACGGGACCCATCTACGAGAACGGAATCCGAAGACCCAAGCCCGGGTTCGGTCACGCGTCTGTCCTGGGTCACGTCGGCGGTCATTGGCGCGCCGGCGTTCTTGTTAGAGGCTCGGGCGCATCACGGCGCCGGTCGGGATCAGGCCGGTTTCCAGATAGCGCCAGAGCGCCACCATCAGCTTGCGCGCCAGCGCCACGATCGCGATCTTGCGGATGCGCCCCTTGGCGTCGCCGACCCGCGTGCGGAACCAGTGGCTCAGCGCGCTGTCCGGCTGATGCTTCACCCACAGCCAGGCGAGCTCGAGCGCGGCCTTTCGGGCGCGATGGTTGCCGGCCTTGCTGATGCCCTGCTGGCGCCTGCTGCTACCGCTGTTGTAGGGCGTGTCGGTCAAGCCAAAGCAGCTGCCGACCTGGCGTCGGTTCTTGAAGTCACGATAGAACGCCTCGTTGACGAGAGGCTGGGCGATGACAGCTCCGATGCCCCTGAGTTGAGCGAGCTGAACCACCTTCTCCTCCGTTGAGCCTTTTGCCGGTGCACGATGCGCAGCGAGATTTTGTGCCTCCAGCGCCTTGATCTGCTTGTGCACAAGGATCAGCCGCTCATGCTCGCGGCGCACCTCGTCTTTCAAATGGGGTGACAGAGGGCGCCCGTCGCCGCTGCGGACCTGGTCGAGACCTCCCAGGAAGCCCGGCTTCAACGGCGTCGCATCGCGGATCCCTTGACCGTGCAGCAACCCCTTGATCCGGTTGGTGTGAGCCGTGCGCTCCGTGAGCAGCCGCTCGCGCTCGCGCGTGCGCCGCTTGCGATCCTCATCCTCGGGCGTGGGAACCCGAACCATGCTGCAGACCCGCGGCTCGCCGCGCAAGTAGGCCAGGAAAGTCCGCATCAGCTGCGCCAAATCGATCCGGTCGGTCTTGGCCCGCCGCGCCCGGCGGCTCACCTCGATGCTCGACGCGTCGACCTCGTAATTGGTCACGCCGTTCTGGCTTAGCCAGCGATGCAGCCAGTGACCATCAAGCCCCGCCTCATAGCAGGACAGAATACGCGCCGGCTTACCCAACTCCTCCGCCTTCGCGCGTGCCCGCGCCAGAACTCCTGACAGCGCCTTCACGTCGCCGCCTTCGATCTGGTAACGGCTCTCCTTCGCGGCCCCGGGCTGTAGCACCCCAAGAAGCCACTTCGATTTGCTCAGTTCGAAAACAACGTGGACCGTGGCATACTCAATGCCGGCAGGTGCGTCAGGGCGATCGGCTTTCATCGTTGGTCCTCAGGTGGGTTGGTTGGTTGCAATCTCAACCTACCTCCTGACCACCTGTCGCCCCATAGGATCTACGTCTGCGCCGCTTCGAACTCGCGCTTGACCGCCGCGATCTCGGCGAGCGTCGGCAAGCCGGCCTCATTGTCGAGATGCTGGATCTTGTAGGCGGATGCGGCCCGCGCGAAGCGGAAATGCGCTTCCCAGCTCGCCGCCGGGTCGGCGAGATAGGAATGAACGTAGGGCCGTGGAAGACGTCTCCGCCCGGGGCCGGCAATGCAGTTGTTTCCCTGACAGCATAAAAGTTGTAATTGTCGCTCGAATCCGCTGGGCAAATGGGGCCCGAGGCGGACATGATTGACCCCGCGACACGCGATGCAGGGGTCGGCGACGGCAGGGCAGCGGCATTCCCGGAGGGCGATGTGTGCGATCTGAGCGGAGAAGGCATCGACCGGCTCGCCCGCTCGCTCGCCGGAGCCGTGGACTTCGATACGCTGTCGCTGTTCGTGCACGTCAGCACAGGAGACCGGCTGTTCGTCGAATATGTGACGCCGGGAAAGCCGCTCAGGCCCACGATCGTCGACTTGCTCAATGCGCTGCAGGAGCGCGGCATCACCGACAAATTCCTGCGCCACGTCTACGTCATGCGCCCCGGCAAGCCGGCGTTGCGCGAGCTGATCGCCGCGCTTTGTCCGCCCGCGGTCGCGTCACAGCCGGACCGGACCGTGCCGCTCTCGGCGCAGACCGGCGGCAAGGCACAGCCGGATGCGCCGAACAACGCGCTCGCCCCCGGCCTGCAGCGCAACGTGCGCCCGCATCTCGCGAAACTCGACGTGCGCGTGTGGCTGGAGCGGCTGGTCCAGATCGAGCGCCGGGTCTGTCGCGTGGAAATGGCCGGTGCCGGCATCGGCACGGCTTTCCTGATCGGACCGGATGCCGTCCTCACCAACTGGCACGTCATCGAGAGCGCCAAGAGCGCCGGTCAGCTGAATAAGTTCGGCTGTCGTTTCGACTACGTGAAGCTGCCCAACGGGTCGGTGCAGGCCGGTCAGCTGGTGGGGCTGCACGCGGACGGCTGCCTCGCCTCGAGCCCCTACAGCGACGCCGAGAAGACGCAGACTCCCGAGACGCCGCCGCCGACCGCGGAGCAGCTCGACTATGCACTGCTGCGGCTCGCGACGGCGGTCGGCCGGGAGGAGGTGGCGGGGCAGCCGCGCGGCTGGATCGTGCTTCCGGGCGCGGCCTTGCCGCTCGCGGAGAACGCGCCGCTTCTGATCGTCCAACACCCGGAGGGAGTGCCGATGAAGCTGGCGCTGGACACCCAGGCGGTCATCGGCGCCAATGCCAACGGAACGCGGCTGCGCTACCGCACCAATACCGACCCCGGATCGTCGGGCTCGCCGTGCTTCACGATGGACTGGGACATCGTCGCGCTGCATCACTACGGCGATCCGGCCTGGCAGAATCCCTTGTTCAATCAGGGCGTGCCGGTCGGCCTCATCCGCGCGAGCCTCGAGGCGAAGGGCCTCGGCGCTTCGCTCGGGTCCTGAAACCAAGGCGCTCGCACGAGAAAACGCCATGCCGCTGCCAGCCACATTCCTCAAGCCGGTATCGGATGCGATCGGCGACGCGCTCACGCTCGAGCAGCTCCAGGACATCGTCGCGACGGCGACCGGAAACGGCCTGTTCGAGGAATTCGCAACGCCCAACGATCCGCGCCGCGTCGCCGTGCGCCGGACCCTTGAGCGTCTGATCGACGAAGGGACCGAGCGTTGGCTCCTGACCTATGTGCTGCTCGGCGCCGTCACCAACGATCCCTTGCGCCGGCTGATCGTGAAGGCGTGTCCGGAGACGCTGGTCTCGCTTCCGAACGTGGACCAGCAGGTCGATCGCGCGTTGAAAGCCCTCGACCTTGTCGCCGCGGCGCTGACGCTCGAGTTCAAGCGCCAGATCAGGCCCTCGCGCGACCGGCTCTCGGCCATTTCCGGCCAGATCGCGACGCTGCTCGCCTACAAGCACCTGCATGAATGCCTGCACGTGCTGAACTTGAAGCTGTCGGTGAAGCCGACGCTGCAGGCCGGCGCGGACGACCGGGCGCGGCTGGACGACCTCACGGATACGCGCCAGGAGGTCGAGCGCGCGTGCGCGACCGGGCGTCAGGCGGCTGCGCCGCTCGGCGCGGAGACCGCGATCGAGCTTGCCTGGATCGCCGAGCTCGAGCGGTTGTCGGCGGAGCTCGCGGGTTCGGACGCGTCGGCCGCCGCGACCAGCCTCACACAGGTTCAGCGCCTGATCCGCCTGCAGCTCCCCCGCCTGAACCGGAACATCCTCGACACCGCCAACCAGCTTTCGCTCCACGAGTTGATGCTGGTGCTGCCCATGGAGGTCCGGCTCGAGGAGGCGTTCATCGAGATGTCGCACGCGATCCGCGACCTGAAAGTCACCGTGATCGCCCGCGCGCTGCTGCACAAGATTTGGCAGGATGCCGACAATGAGCTGTCGCTGATCGAGGACTTCCTCGGTACGGCCACGGGCGAGGCCAGGCAGTTCGCCGAGCATTGGCTGACACTGCGCTCGCAGATCCTGTGGCTCGCCTCGCTCGATCCGGACGCCGAATGGTCCAAGCAGGCGAAACGGCACTCCGAGCATATCGACGACGAGATGACCGAGGAAAAGCTCGACGAGGAGATCAAGCCGTCGCTCGCGAACTACGGCCGCGTCGTCAGGTTCCGGTTTTTCGCCATCGATGCGATGCTGAAGGCGGATTACGGCGCGCTCGGCAAGTTCCACACGCCGCTCAAGCGCATGGTCGAGGAAATCGGCAATGGCTGACGTGTCGCAGGCAACCGGGGCCGACGCGCCGTTCGAGACGTTCGCGGCGCTGCAACGCGCGCATCTCGATTTCCGTCAATCCGCCAAGGCGCGGCCGGGCGCCGGCTCCGGGCATCTCGCGGTCGACGCGGCGCGCGCGTTCGTGGCGCGCGCGCGCGCAAGCGGCGCGTACATCGAGGACGCAAACGAGCGGAATGCGGCGCAGGCGATCCTCGACTACTGGAGCGCCGAGCTGGTCAGCTCGCCGGGCGCGACCGCCGATGATTTCATGCCGGTGCTGCTCGCGTCCTTCGACGCCGCGCGCGCGGCGCCCGACACTGCGCCGGCGCAAGCGCCTGCGGAGGAGTCGGCCGAGCGACCGCGCGAAGCCATCCGCATCGCAGCCGCGGCGCGCCTGTGGCGCGACTCGGGCAAACAGCGCGGCTACCTGCTGTGGGGCGAGGCCGAGATCGCCCGCGCCGCCCAGTATCGCGACCTGGATCCGGATATCGCCGAACTGGTGCAGGCGAGCGAGGAAGCCGGGCGCACCTACACCCACAAGAAGTACGCGGTCTTGTCGGTGCTGACGGTCGTCCTGTTCGGGCTGCTGCTGGCCGTGACGATGCTCTACATCTCCGAGCGGTCGAAGAGCCAACTCCTGCAGGACGAGACCGCCGAACTGAAGAACCAGAGCGAGGAGTTCAAGAAGGCGCTCGATGACGAGCGCAAGGCGCTCGCCATCGTGCGTCAGACCGCCGAGACGGCCGATGCGCTCGACCGCCGCCTCGAGCTCATGCTTTCGGCGCTGCGCCAGCTCTACCAGCGCAAAGTCATCACCCGCGCCGATCTGCCCGAGGAGATCGCCGCCGCGGTCGAGGCCGTGCTCTGGGGCCCGAAGCCTCCAGCCCAGGTGGCGGCGGATGCCGGCTACGCTGCCGATTTCGTCGGCGTCCCGATTCCGCTTCCGGCCGCGGCGGCGCGGCGTCCACGCGCCGACTACGCGAACTACAGCGTGGTGCTCGACGCCCACCGGCGGCTGGCCGTGGTCGCCGCCAGCAACCTCGACCGCGAGAAGCGCGTGGTGCTGCCGCGCACGGCGGCGGGATTCACCGCGGATCCGAACCTGCCGGCCGACGTCCAGGCCGATCCCGACTGGTTCAAGAGCCCGCAGGTCGACTACGGCCATCTCGCCACGCGGCAGGAGATATCCTGGGGGCCGGCGTTCCGCGGCGACGATCCCGACTCCGCGTCCAAGCTGGTCCACAGCGTGAACGTGCTGACCAACGTCGCGCCGCAGTTCGACACCTTCAACCGCTTCGTCTGGACCAAGCTCGAGCAGTGGATCGTGGCGTCGCACCACCGGAAAGCTGCGCGCGTGACGATCCTGACCGGCCCGGTGCTTGCGGCCGACGATCCGGTGGTCGACGGCGTGTCCATGCCGCGCCGCTTCTGGAAGATCGCGGTCTCGCAGCGCGCGCCCGGCGCGCAGCAGTTGATCGCCGACGCTTTCATGATCGCGCAGTTCCGCGACGGCACCGACCAGAAGGCCGAGCGCCAGGAGTTTGCCCCCGAACGCTTCCGCGTCACGGTCGCCGAGATCGAGCGCCTGACCGGCCTGGATTTCGGAGCGGCGGTGCGCGCGGCCGAGACCAGCGACGCCCTCGAGGTCCGCCCGGAGCCGGTCTCGACACGACCGAAGAGCACGGTCTATTTCCAGTTCGCCGGCATGTCGCGCGAGGAGGCGGTCGCCATCAGCCGCAAGCTCAAGGCCCTCGGCTGGGCGATTCCCGGCGAGGAACGCACCGGCGCGGCCGCCAAGCAGAGCGAGGTGCGCTATGGGGCGGAGGCCGACCGTCCGGTGGCAGAGCAACTCGTCGCGGACCTGAAAGCGCTCGGCTTCAGCCGCATGAGCGCCAAGCGCAACGCCTCCATCAAACCGGCCTTCCTGGAGATCTGGGTGAGCCAGTAGCGCTCGGCCAACCGATCAGGGCGGCGCCTCGAACTCGCGCCTGACCGCTGCGATCTCGGCGAGCGTCGGCAAGCCCGCCTCATTGCCGAGGTGCTGGATCTTGTAGGCGGATGCCGCCCGCGCGAAGCGGAAATGCTCTTCCCAGCTCAGCGCCGGATCGGCGAGATAGGAATGAACGTAGGCGCCGTGGAAGACGTCTCCGGCGCCGCTGGTATCGAGAACGCGATCCGCGGATACGGCAAGGGCAGGGAGGCTGCGAACGGCGCCGGTCTCGTCGTACCAGACCATGCCGCGCTCGCCGAGCGTGACCCCGCCGATGCGGCAGCCCCGGTTCTTGAGATAGTCGAGCATCGCGTCGGGTTCACGGCCCATCTGCTGGCACAGACGCTCGGCGACGATCGCCACGTCGATGCAGCCGAGGAGGTCGTGGGTATTCGAGCGCAGCCCTCCGCCGTCGAGCGAGGTGAGGATCCCCGCTTCGCGGCACAGCTTGGCGTAATGCAGCGCGGCGTCCGGCTGATGCCCGTCGACGTGCAGCGCGCGGCAGCCGGCGAGATTGAGCAGAGGAAAAGGATGCAGATAGTCGTCGTCACGGCAGCGCACGATCGCCCGCTTGCCGTCCTTCGGCATGATGAACGACAACGATGACGCGCCGACCTTGCGGGCGTGGATCGGGATCGCATACTTGGCGGCCATGTCCAGGAACATGCGGCCGAGCCAGTCGTCGGCGACGGTCGTGAGCACATCCGGCACGATCCCGAGCTTGGCACAGCAGAAAGCGGCCGTGACCGCGTTGCCGCCGAACGAGACCGCATAGGCCGACGCCACATGCTTCTCGTCGCCGGTCGGCATCCGGTCGGTCAGGAACGTGACGTCGATATAGGTCTGTCCGATGAAGAGGGCCTGCATGATTTCCGTCTCGGGCGCGCCCGGTTTCTTTCGTCGAGGCAGCCGTCAGCCCGCGACCGCCTGCATCAGCGTTGCGATCTTGATCGTCGCGAAATTGGAGAAGGTGTCGGATACCGCATAGGGAAGGATGATCCGGTCGCCGTGGCGCATCGCGCCGCAGGTATAGACGACGTTGGGCACGTAACCCTCACGTTCGGTCGGCTCGGGACGAACCAGCGGCTCGCGCGAGCGCGCGAGGACCTTCGAGGGGTCCTGCTTGTCCAGAAGGACCGCCCCGATCGCATACCTTCTGACCGGACCCACTCCGTGCGTCAGCAGCAGCCAGCAGTCGTCCAGCTCGATGGGTGAGCCGCAGTTGCCGATCTGCACGAACTCCCACGGATGCTCGGGCTGAAGGATGGAGCGGCCGCCGTCCCAGGTGTAGAGATCGTCGGAATAGATGAGATAGAGATTCTCGTTGTCCTGCCGCCCGATCATCGCATAGCGGCCGTCGATCTTGCGCGGGAACAGCGCCATGCCCTTGTTGCGCGCCGCCGATCCGCCGAGCGGGGTCATGCGGAACGAGCGGAAATCCGTCGTTTGGATGAGCTCGGAGCGGATCGCCCTGCCGCTATAGGCCGTGTAGGTCGCGTAGAACGTCCTTCCTGCATCGTCGTTGAATTCGACGAAGCGGGCGTCCTCGATGCCGTTTGCCTGCGAGAGGGTGATCGGAAAGATGACCCGCTCGCTCAATTCCTGGTCGGGCTGAAACGCCACTTCGACATCGTCGCCGCGGGGTCCCGATATGCGGCTCACGACTTTCGGGACCGACGCGAGACGCGTGGTCGGATCGACGGTGACGCTTCCGTCCGCGGCGAGGGTGCCGGAGCGGAACGTCAGCGACGAGATATGTCCTTCGCCGACGGCGCGCAGGCTCAGGATGAAACGACAACCATGCTCCGGCGCTCCGGACTGGTCGGGATGCCGGACGATGCTCGGGTTGAACAACGCGGATGCCTCGAACGAGTACTCGTGGAGAAAATACGCGCCGATCAGGCGCCGTTGCGTCTTGTTCAACGCGGCATGCGGCTCGAACGCCTCCTCCATTTCGCTCGCGCGTGTTTCGAAGATATCGAGCAGGTTTCGGTGACGGCCGTCGAAATTCTCCAGCACGTCGCTCAATTGCCGTTCCGCAGCTTCGGCATCGAGCCGAAGAACCCTGCCGACGATATGGTTGGCCCGGATCTTGTCGGTCGGGTTGAGGTCTCTCGGTTCAGTCGCCGGCTTGAACGGCCTGACGACGACCCGGGCCGGGTCCGGGCGCAGATGCAAATTCTGGCGGTTCAAGAATCGGGATTGGGACAAAGAGGCTCCCCGGGTTTGCGCGCGGCGGAATCGTGCCGATGGCGGACACTAATTTGGCCGCAGATTTCGTTCGGCCTATCGCAACAACGCGCTTGAGCTGGCGAATCTCCACAAGACCGAGAAGATACGATAGCACTGATTCTGCACCCTTGTTCTCATTGCGTCGATCCGGATGAAGCCCGTCCGAACAGCCGCCGGTGTCGCGATCGATCAGCGCCGTTCGCAGGTCGTTTTCGCCCAGAAACCAGGCAAATGCCCGCATCGCCCCGGACGGCCACTCCGCGCCGCCATCCGCCTGCCACGCGGCGAGGCAGGCTGAAATCGCCGCCGACGCCTCGACCGGCTGCTGGTCGAACGCTTCGGGTTTCCGGCGCCGCCGGCCGAAGCTCATGGTCCCGACCGGCCTGAAGTATCCCGCTGCCGTGGTCTGGAGCGACATGAGCCAGCGCAACGAACGCAGGCCGGCTTCGACGTAGGCGGGTGTCGCGGTCGTCATGCCGGTTTGGATCAGCGCCTGCGGGAGGCGCGCGTTGTCGTAGGCCAGCACGTCCTCGAACCAGACCCAGTCCTTGCTCTCGGCCGCGGATAGTGCGGCCATCAATCGTTGCGCCAGGAGTTCGCGCAGCCGATTGGTGTCAGGGTCTGCGCCGGCCTGTGCGCAGAAAGCATCCAAACCCAACAGCGAGAACGCCCAAGCCCGCGGAGACCGGAACGTCTCGACGGCGGGCAGCGCGGTCTTGAACAGCGCAGCGGCCCATCGTCGCCGGGACGGATCGGTGTCCTTGCGTGCGCATTCGGCCAGCGCCCAGAGCGTCCTGCCGTGGCTGTCTTCCGAGCCGGAATCCTCCAACCATCGGTGCTCGTAGCTCATGAAGTTGCGGAAGCGGCGGGTGTCCGGATTCCAGGCGTGCTGGATGAATGCCGCGAAGCGTGCGGTGATGGTTTCGGACAATTTCGCTTCGCCGGAATTCGCAAGCGCGTTCGCGAACAGCAGGGCACGGGCGTTGTCGTCGACACAATAGCCGTGGGCGCGGTCCGCTACGCTATGGACGGCGTGCTGGAGCATGCCGGTACTGTCGCAGAGCGAGAGAAAGTGCCCGATCCGCAGCTCCGGAACGGCAAGCTCCTTGCTCCAAGCCGGGATGGGTTCGACCGGCGGCGACGTTTCGGGCCGGGCGCGCTCGCACGCGGTCTCGAAGACCGCGAGATAGCGCAGAGCCGTTTGCTCCCATGTCATCGATCGGCTCGCCGCGTAGGCGCGCTTACGCATGGCATGCCGCCGGACGTCGTTGGTCAGCAGGCCGGCGATCTCGGCGCCTACGGCTTTGGCGTCGCCGAACGGAACCAGGATGCCGCGTCCGTCGCTCAGCAATTCCTTGGCGTGCCAGTAGGGGGTCGACACGACGGCCTTTCCCAGCCCGAAGCTGTAGGCGAGCGTGCCGGATGTCATCTGGGCTTCATTGAGATAGGGCGTGGCATAGACGTCGCACATCGAGATGAAGTCCAGCAGCGTGGCCTGATCCACGAACCGGTTGAAGAACACGACATGGTCCTCGATGCCGAGTTCTTGCACACGCGCCGCCAGGCTCTCGCGATAGGCCTCGCCCTGATCCCGCACGAGATTCGGATGGGTTGCGCCGAGAATGACATAGACGGCGTTCGGGCGGGATTTGATGATCTCCGGCATGGCATCGATCACGGTCTCGATGCCTTTGTTCGGCGACAGCAGGCCGAACGTCAGAATGACGGTCTTTCCGACAAAGCCGAATTTCGCTTTGGCGTGATGCGTTTCGAGGAACGGGAAATCGGGTATTCCGTGCGCGATGACCTCGATCTTGCGCTCCGGCACGTCATGAACGGAGCGGAGGAATTCGTGGCCCTTCTCCGACATGACGACGGTCTTGGTCGAAAGATCGATGATGCGGTCGATGACGCGGCGCTGTACCGGCGTCGGTTCGGGGAGCACGGTGTGCAGCGTGGTCACGATCGGCATGTCCAGGCGCGACAGCAACTCGACGATATGTCCGCCGGCTTCGCCGCCGAAAATCCCGTATTCGTGTTGCAGGCAGACGATGTCAAATCCCGCATCGTTCAGGAACTCGGCGGCCTGGACATACTCGCCGATCGTTTCGTCGTGGACCTGGAAGCCCACGGCCGGCGGATAGTCGTAGCTGCGACCGGGATCCGTCATCGCGACGACGCTGGTCTTGAGATCCGGGCGAGTGCTCGCGACCGCGCGATGCAGATCATGGGTAAAGGTTGCGATTCCGCAGCGGCGTGGAAGGTGATTGCCGATGAAGGCCACGCGCTGAAACGATTTCATTGAGTTGTTTCCGGATGTCTGCTCATGGGATCTGCTTTTGCTCGCTTGAGCGGCGTCGGCGCCCGCGCCGCCTGTCGCTGTCTTGTGCCCTTCGTGTCCCGCCGTCCGCGGCGCTGCAGCAGGTCCGCAACGAGGCCGACGCCCGGGTAGGCCACGAGGCCCGCCATGCCGGCCGTGCCGGCGCGGAGATCGAGGCGATCCGCCTGTGCGAAGACGGCGTCGCCCCTGGCGACGTCGAACGATCCGGCACGGGCATTGCCGTCGACAACGAGCAGCCAGGTCTCTCGTTCGGCCTCCAGGCACCAGGCGGAGTTCGGCGCCAGATCGATTCTTTCGAACACGAAGTGCGCATTCGAGTTCAGAAGCGTTCGCGTATCGGTGATCGGGGTCGGCATGACGCGAGAATCGGCGGGTCCGGCGTCCGCCGCCGCAATGGCGTCCTCGATATGAAGCTCGCGCTGCCGGCCATGATCGAAAAGGCGGAACGTCGCGTCGCTGCGTTGCTGAATCTCCGCGATGACAAGTCCCGCGCCGATCGCATGGATCGTCCCGGCAGGGACGAAGATCGTGTCGCCCGGCGACACGGCCTGCCAGGCGACGAGATCGGCGATCGAGCCGTCGCCTACGGCCTGACGCAATTGCTGTCGGGTCAGCCGTCGTTTCAGACCGAGGGCGACCTTGGCGTCAGGAGTAGCGCTCAGGACGTACCAGGCTTCGGTCTTGCCGTTGGGCAACCCGATCGACTGTGCGTACGCATCGTCCGGATGGACCTGGATGGACAGCGGCTGGCTGGTGAACAACAGCTTGAGCAGGAGTGAAGGATGTGACGCGCCCGAGCGCTCGTACCAGATTTCACCGATGACGCCGCCATCTTGAGGCGCGCCGCTCCAGGGACGCAGATCGGCATGACCCCAGGGCTTGGGCCGCGCATGCGCACGCGCATGTTCAATCGCCATAGCCCTGAAACCTCATATTGGCCGCGAGGATGTCTTTATCGAGCGCAGTGCGGCGCCGAAATCACTGAACCGGCAGCGGCGGCTGCGCGAAGTGGTCGGGTATTAGATTGCGCGAAGTGGTACAGGCGAAGAGACGGACGTAGCGAGTAGAACTCCCGCGCGGGAGGCAGGCAAATAACGAGCGTTTCGCGGCCGCCGAAGGATGCAGCCGTCCCAAGCGTCTCTATTTTTGGCGCGCATCCATATGTGGGGTGTGCGGCGGCGAATTCAAGTTCCGGCTTTGTCGTTGATCGCCCGTGTCACCACGGCGTCGACCTCAATAAATGCTGGATGCGCGTAGATATTTGAACTTTCGGCCGAAGCGGGCGTTGTCGATCCAGGCGTATCAGCGCCGAGGGGATCACATGCTCAAATCCATCGCCGCCAACTCGATCATCGCCATTGCTGCTGCCGCCATTGCGGCCAGTCTGGCGGTCTTCTCGACCTCCGCCGTGCCGGAGGCAAAGGCCGCTTCACACGTCCAAGGCGAGCAGCCTCTCGCCAAGGGTGATCGCCTTGCCGCGCTCGTGCGGGGAGCCGCGTGCTCGTCGCGCAGTTGGCCCAACTACGATCAGAATTGCCGGTTCGATCTCAGAAAGCCCGCCAACGACGCGCCGACCGTTCGGATCATCGCCGTTCGCTAGGCGCCAGTGCGCTGACGCCGAGGACCTCGCCACTTTCCGACGAAGGGCGGGCGGTAACCTCATCCTCGTCATCCTTGTGCTTGTGCAGGAAGCGCGCGATTTGCCCGCGCAGAGCGGCGGTGTCCAACAGCTCGCCCATGGAACCGGCGTTATCGAAGAGCTCCCTTCGCAGCTTGGTCGGCAACGTGTTCCACTGCATGATCAGCGCCGCGCCGAGGCAACGCAGGATATGCTCCTCGTTCGCTGCCAAAGCCGCTGCGCCGGGCTTTTGATGCTCTGTGGCATGCACCGTCTTGTCATAATTATCGGAAAGCCATTGCTCGTTGTCGGCGAGAGCGGTGAAGCTCCGTTCCCGCTGCTGCAATTCGCGCATGTCGTTAGGGGCGCTCGTTGTCCTGGCCAATTCGGAATATTCGGCCGCTTTGGTACGATATTGCTCAGGCTTGAACATGGGCGAGCCTTTCTGCCAAGCGGCTTCCCTCAAACAAGAATCGGTGCGGATGGCTGAGGTCGATCGAATATGGGGACGGTGCGGCGCTTTAGCGAGATGCGTGGCCATATTTCGCCTTGTTCCGGCGTGGGATTTCCCTTTGCACGGGAACCAAGAAAGACCCCGGCCAGATTTTCCAGCCGAGGTCTTGGGCCGGACGTGGGGGGCGACTTCGACGCCCGGCGATGGCAGATTAGGCCGGGTCGCGCGTGGCGTCTGAGCAAAATTGAACACTCTTGCGAGGCCGGCAACCAAGATCACAAGGCACAAGGTGGTCGCAAGATTCGCTCGAGCTCAGGTAGCAGACTACAGCGCGACGATCTGTTCCACGGCGGTGCCGCTTTGGCCGTGCGAAATGCTATGATAATGGGAGGCTCGCTAGTGCCCGAACCCGAAGTTCGCCCTCCGAGTGTGCCGCGGGTACTGGCGAACTTCGGAACCGGCGCACTAGTGCCTCGCGATATGGAAGGTCGTGTCATGGCGATCAGGCGCCGACCGCCATTCAATGCGAAATCTTTTCTCGCCAAGGTCGGTGAGGGTCGGACCATTGGCAGGTACCGCAAGGACCAGATCGTCTTTTCGCAAGGGGACCCTGCGGATGCGGTGTTCTACATCCAGCGCGGCAAGGCGAAGGTCACCGTCGTTTCGGCGCAAGGCAAGGAAGCCGTCGTCGCAATGCTCGGAACGGACGAGTTCTTCGGTGAAGCATGTCTTGCCGGGCAGGCGCAGCGCATAGCGACGGTCGCGGCGGTGGCCGAATCCGTCATCATGCGGCTGGAGAAAGCGGCGGTAGTCCGCGTGATCCAGCAGGAGCCGGCGTTCTCCGAGATGTTCATCGCCCATCTTCTGGGTCGGACCATCCGCGTCGAAGCCGACCTTGTCGATCAGCTGTTCAACTCGAGTGAGAAGCGTCTGGCCCGGCTGCTGCTGCTGTTGGCGAACTTCGGCAAGGAAGGTAAACCGGAGCCGGTGATCGCGAAAATCAGCCAGGAGACGCTCGCGGAGATGATCGGAACGACCCGGTCGCGCGTGAGTTTCTTTATGAACAAATTTCGAAGACTGGGTTTCGTCCACTACAACGGCGGCATCGAGGTCCACAGCTCATTGCTGAATCTCGTTCTGCACGAGCAGCCGCAGATCAAGACTTGAAATGTGCTGGTTTGTCGCCGCGCGACCACGCGGATCCAAATCCGCATGCCGCCCTGCTACGGAGAGCCCTGCACGGCCTGCGGCATGGCGGGAACGTCGGTTGACCGATGAACTAATTGGTGTTCCGGGCACATCTTTCATTGCACTGCAGCATTTCGATCACCATCTGTGAGTCTCGCACGGACCGCAGACGCAACAACCCAATCACGCCGGCGGCAGGTCGAGAGGCCCGATCAGCGTCCAGGGCAAACGCGTTCGGAGTTCCTCCAACAGGAACGCCCCAAGGAACAAGTGCCATGAGACAAACCAACGCCACGGCCGGAGCATCGAAATTCCCTGCTGCTGCGAAGATGGAGGCGACCACGCAAGCCAAAGAGCCCTACGAGAAGATGAGCGCCGCCACGCATGAAACGTCCAGCGCGATCCAGGGCGCCTATTCGACAGCCGCGCAAGGCGCCATGAATTGGAACGCCAAGGCCATCGAGTTCGCCCGCCTCAACACTAACGCCACCTTCGACTACGCAACCCCAGCTTCTTGGCGTGAAGTCGCCGTCGGAATTCTTCGAAGTATCGACGCAACACGCGCGCAAGCAGTTTGCTGTCCTGTCGGAGCAGGCAAAGGAACTCACGGCGCTGAGCCAAAAGACGATACGCGCGGCGGCGGAGCCGTTCCAGGCCGGCGCCGCCAAGTTGCTTCGAGCTCCAACGGCTTGAAGTACGCCAGATCGGCGGGCGTAAGCCCTCCACATCGCTGCAACGCCCGGCCGTTCCGCCCGGGCGTCTTGGCTATTTGGAGCGGACTTGCCGCACTCCTGGACAAGAGGGAGTTCCGCGGGCGGGCACGCGGATGCGGTCTGCAAACCTCTTGATGTGAGCAATTCTGCACAGTCTTCACCCCGGGCAGGGGCGTAGCTTCAGCGGTGGATTTCCCCCGGCCGCGCTGGGTGGGGATTTGCCCCGCGAGGCGGATGGCGGGGGAGTTGGGGCAGGGGCTGGGGACGACGCTGGTAGCCGACCGCTTGTCGCGCCGGAATGCCCGGAAAGCCGGTCTTGACGGCGCTCCGTTGGTTCCAAGAAGGCGGCCCGTCGTCGACGCCGTCTTGATGTATTGTGGCGCCCCCAATGTCGGTTCAGCCCAGCCAGTCCCGACGTTTCCTGCGCTTCTCGCTTGGTTTCTGGAGCGGGGAAACGCGAGCGCGGGCATGGCTTCTGACCTTCGCCGTGCTATTTTTTCTTCTTGCCAATCTGGGCGCCGCGCTCGCGGTCAACCGCTGGAACAAGTTCTTCTTCGACGCGCTCGAACAGAAGGACACGAAGACCGTTATCCTCGCTGTCGGTCTCGTTCTGGCGTTGGCTTTGTTTTCAGCGGCATTTTCGGTGGGGCTCCTGCACGCGCGCATGCGCCTGCAGGTGCAATGGCGTCAGTGGTTGGCGCGGACATTGATCGGTCGTTGGCTCGCAGACCGGCATTTCTACCAGCTGACCATCGTGCACACCGAGGCCGACAATCCCGAAGCGCGCATCGCCGAGGACGGTAGGCTTGCGATCGAACTTCTGGTTGATTTCTCACTAGGCGTCCTGAACGCCTTGCTGGCCGCGATCTCCTTCATCGGCATCCTGTGGGTCGTCGGCGGCTCCCTGATCGTCGCGGGCTATTCCATTCCCGGCTACATGGTCTTCGCCTGCATCATCTATTCCACGATCACGACGCTCGGCATGTTCCTGCTGGGCCGCTTGCTGGTGCGCCGCGTCGAGGAAAAGGCGGCCGGAGAAGCGCAGCTGCGCTACGAACTGACTCGCGTGAAGGACAATGCCGAAAATATCGCGTTGATCGGCGGCGACGACGACGAACGCGAGCGCCTGGACGTAACCTTGTCCGATCTGGTCCAACGTTGGCTCGGCGTGATCGTCTGGCAGGGTCGAATGATGTGGCTCAACGGCGCAAACCTGGTTCTGGCCCCCGTTGTTCCGCTTCTGCTCGGGGCACCAAAATATCTCTCGGGCGAGATGACGCTCGGTTCGCTCATGCAGGCCGCCACTGCGTTCATGCAGGTCCAGCTTGCGCTCAACTGGCTCGCCGACAATGCGCTGCGTCTGGCCGACTGGTTTGCCTCCTCGCACCGTGTGACGCAATTGTCCGATGCGATCGACCGTCTGGAAGCAAGCCTCGGGCCCGTCGGCCGGGGCGAGACCATCAAATTGGGCGTGAGCCCGGACAATCGCGTGTATCTTCGTGACCTCAACATCGCATTGCACGACGGCAAACTGATGATCGACGGCGCGGAGGCCATCGTCTCGCCCGGCGAAAAAGTCCTTGTGAAGGGAGAATCAGGAACCGGAAAAAGCACCCTCATTCGTGCGATGGCCGGGTTGTGGCCTTGGGGAAGCGGCGAAATCCTGCGACCTGAAGGCGCTGACATCGCTTTCATGCCGCAACGCCCGTATTTTCCGCTTGGTACGTTGCGCGCCGCCTTGCTCTATCCCCACTCCGAGCAAGAGGTCGCAGACGAGAAGATTCAGGACATCCTCATGCGTTGCGGCCTTGAACATCTCATTCCGCGTCTCGACGAAACGGACCAATGGAGTTCGCTCCTGTCCGGCGGCGAACAGCAGCGCCTTGCCTTTGCTCGCGTGCTGATCCATCCGCCCGACATTCTCATCATGGATGAGCCGACGTCGTCGCTCGACGACCTCAGCCAGTTCAGGATGATGGAGTACATGCGGGATTTTCTGCCCGATGCGATGGTGATCCATGCTGGACACCGGCCGGGTCTCGAACGTTTTCATGATCGCGAAATCCAACTCGTGCGCGAAAAGCGCGACGGGCCTGCGACGACACAGGAGCATGATTCTCTCTCCACTCGAATCGGTCTGGCGCGCTCTGCAAAGATTGGGAGGCGGGCGTTCAGCCTGACCGTTTCCGCCGGGATTTTCGGTCGCCTTTCAGCAATGAAATCAACCCAATGCGCTCATTTTGTCGGCGCGCCGGCAGGTGGACACGATTCGCAGACCTCTTTGAAGTGAGCAATTCTGCACAGTCTTCACTCGGGCGTGGGCGTAGCATCACCCGCGCAGGAGGGCTGCCGCCTCCGATGCGTGATTCGGAGAACCGGATGCTGGATCCCTGGCTTGCCCTGACGTTTCATGCGGCGCGGCTGACCTGGGACGCGCAAGGGGTGATGGCGCTCCGACTGATGAAGCTGGCCGGCGGAGGCCCCGCCGCTCAATCCGAGGCAGGCGCCATGATCAGCGAAAAGGTGGCGGCGTTCTTCGAGGCGCAGGCCGTCGCCGCCACGGCCGTGCTTGGAGGCAGCTCCGGCGCCCGTAGCGCGACGATGGTCTTGAACGTTTACGGAAGGAAAGTGCGCGCCAACAAGCGAAGGCTCTCGAAATGACTGAAACCGAGTTTCAGTTTCCCTCGCGGCGTGTGCTCGGGCGTGACAGGCGCGAGCACAAGAGTGATGCGCTCACTGCCGAATTGCACGCCTCGCATGCGCGCGAGGAGGCGCTGCGACGCGAGATGCGCGACCTGGCGCAGCGCCAGGCCATGCTGACGCAGGAATTCGAGCATCGGCTCATCAACGGCCTGCAATTGATCGTAAGTCTGTTGTCGTTGCAAAGCCGGATCGCCACGACCCCTGAAGCGGCCGCGCAATTGACGATCGCGGCCCGTCGCGTTGCCGCGCTCGGGCGCGTGCATCGTCGGCTGCATCTCCTCGATCATCAGGACAATGTGGAGTTCAAGCGTTACCTGGAGCACCTGTGCGAGGATATTTCGGGTCTGCTGTTCCAGGAACCGACCGGTTACGCCATCGTGGTCGAGGCCGTGGACGCCGAGATACCGACCGCGTTCGCCATCCCGCTCGGCTTCATCGTCAACGAGCTGATCACCAACGCGGCGAAATACGCCAGGGGCCACATCACTGTTCGATTTGAAGCGGCCTCGCCTGGCGCTCATTCGCTATCGGTGCTGGACGACGGGCCGGGATTGCCGGCCGGGTTCGATCCGGCGAAGAGCAAAGGACTTGGAATGAAGATCGTGCAGGCGCTGGTCGAACAGATCGGCGGCGGGTTGCACATCTTGCCCGGTGATGACGGCTGCGGGGCTCGCTTCACGGTCTTATTCAGCTCTCCCGGTTCTGCGACCCATGGAACTGCCGATCGGTAATCGACGATTGCGCGACGGCGCGCCGGAAGCCGCAGGCGCTCAACTGAACAGCGCGATCTTCTCCTCGGCGCTGAGCGCGAGCAGCGGCGCGAGCGCGTCTTCGGCGCGCTTCAGCGCGGCTTCGAGCGCCGGCTGCAGCGAAGGCGCGGGCTCGCGCGCCGGCGCGATGCTCGGTGCGGGTTCCTCGCGCTCCAGCTCCGGCGGCAGCGGACCGAGATCGATCACCGTGCCGTCTTCTTCCACGATCGCGAAATCGCTCTGCGCGCTCGCGGCCGGTCCCATCACCATGTCGACGTCGGCCTGGTCGAGCCCCTGGCCCGGCAGCGCCGGTCCGTTGAGCAGGGCTGACTCGCCGTGCCGGGCGGCGCGGGCGGTTTCCGCCGCCTCCGCCGCCATGGCGCCGTCGAGGCCCCAGATGTCGATCATGGCGTTGATGCGGCCTTCCAGGTAGCGCAGCACGTTGATCACCTTGCGGGTGCGCTGGCCGGTCAGGTCCTGGAACGAGCAGGCGGTGTAGACGTCGGTCGCCTTGGTGTCGAGCAGGTCGCAGACTTCCGGCTCCAACCCCTGCTCGCGCAGGGTCCAGGCGATCTCCTGGATCTGCTCGGCGCTGCCGAGGATATCGGAAGTGGCGTGCTCGGTCGCCGAGACGATCGAGTCGAGCTCGGCGGTGGCTTCGCCGAACTTGCCGTGCTGCGCGGCGTCGGGCTTGATCGAGGCGATCTCGGCCTTGGTGCGCGAGATCGCCTTGGCCATCTCGACCAGGTCGAAGCGGAACCGGTCGACCGAGCCGCCGGCGGCCTCGCCGCGGATCACCGCCTCGATGCGCTCGATCGCCTTGAGCAGCATGGCGGTGTCGGCGGAGCGGTTGCGCCGGGCGTATTCGGCGAGGAACCAGCGCCCGCGCGCGGTCTCCATGACCGCGGCCTCGATCGCCTCGTAGTCGGCCTCGCTCAGCGCCGGGGGGAGGGGCATCTCGATTGATCCGTCGCAATGGGTCGCGCGACAATGCGGTACGAATCGTCACGATCAGTTTAATGAATGACCGCCTAATCGTTAACGATACGTTCGCGCGGCGGCTGGCGCTGTTCTATGCGGCGGTATTCTGCGCCTACGGCCTGCACATGCCGTTCTTCCCGCTCTGGCTCGGGGCCAAGGGGCTCGAGGCCGGCGCCATCGGCGTGGTGCTGGCGGCACCGATGCTGGTGCGGCTGTTCGCGATTCCCATCGGGGCCCGGCTCGCCGACCGGGCCGGGACGCTCAAGGGTGCGCTCGTCGCCGCCGCATGCGCGAGCGCCGTCGCCTTTGTCCTGGTCGGGCTTGCCGACGGCTTCGCCGCCATCCTGGTTGCCTTCGCGATCGCCACGCTCCTCGGCGCCCCGGTCCTGCCGCTCGGCGACGCCTATGGGCTGAAGGGCCTCGCGGCGCGCGGCTTGAGCTATGGCCCGGTCAGGCTGTGGGGATCGGTCGCTTTCATCGCGGCCAACCTCGGCGGCGGATTGCTGGTCGGCGCGATAGCGCCGGTGTACCTGATCTGGCCGATCGTGGCTGCGTTCGGCGCAATGGCACTGGCGGCGATGGCGCTGGCGCCGCCCGCAGCCGATCCGCTGCCGGCGCAGCCCGCCGGCCGGTCGCATCTGCGCTCGCCCGGGTTCCTCCTGGTAGCGGCAGCGGCCGGCCTGGTGCAGGCCAGCCACGCCGGCTATTACGGCTTCTCCGCGCTCGATTGGAGCGCGCGCGGCCTCGACGGGCCGACCATCGGCGCGCTGTGGGCGCTCGGCGTCGTCGCCGAGATCGTGCTGTTCGCGCTGTCCGGCCGCCTGCCGCGCGCGCTCGGCCCGGTCGCGCTGATCCTGATCGGCGCCGCTGGCGCGATCCTGCGCTGGTCCGCGATGGCGTTCGATCCGCCGGCTTCCGTGCAGGCCGCGCTGCAGCTGCTGCATGCGCTCTCGTTCGGCGCGACCCATCTCGGCACCATGCAATTCCTCAGCCTTGCCGCGCCCGAGAGGAGCCGCGCCGCGGCGCAAGGCGACGTCGCGACGTTGAGCGGTCTCATGATGGCGGGTGCGACGCTGCTTTCGGGCGCGCTCTACGGCCGCTACGGCGGCCTCGCCTACGCGGCGATGGCGGGGCTGGCGGGGGTGGGGCTGATCTGTGCCCTACTAGCATCGCGTTTTCAATCGCCGGATCGCCGATGATGCCGCAACGCCGAGGATCGATCGCGCCGGGTGCGCTTGCGCTCCTTCTCGCGGCTTCTGAAGACGTCTCACCCCCACAGCGCCAGCGTCGCCGGGTGCACTAGGCTGCCCTCATAGCGCAAGCCGTCGGGCCGATCGCGCGCGAGCAGCAGCGCGCCGTCGAGATCGACCACGTCCGCGCGTTGCGCCACCAGCATCGCGGGCGCCATCGACAGCGACGTCGCCACCATGCAGCCGACCATGAGGCGCAGGCCGAGCCGCTCGGCCGCATCGGCGAGCGCAAGGGCCTCGGTCAGGCCGCCGGCCTTGTCGAGCTTGATGTTGACGGCGTCATACTTGCCCACGAGCGCGGCAAGCGAGGCGCGGTCGTGCACGCTTTCGTCGGCGCAGACCGGAATCGGCCGCGCGGTCGTCGCGAGCGCCGAGTCGTCGTTTGCGGGCAGCGGCTGCTCCACCAGGGTGACGCCGGCTTCGGCGCAGGCTGTGAGGTTGGGGCTAAGCGTGTCGGGCCGCCAAGCCTCGTTGGCATCGACGATCAGTTCGGCGGCGGGCGCGGCTTGGCGCACCGCGCGGATGCGCTCCGTGTCGCCTTCGCCGCCGAGCTTGACCTTGAGCAATTTGCGCCCGGCGGCCTTGGTTGCGGCGTCGGCCATCGCGCCGGGAGTCCCGAGGGAAATCGTGTAGGCGGTGACGAGCGCCCGAGGGGCGGGACGGCCGGCGAGCGCATGCACGGGCCGGCCGGCGGCCTTGGCGGCGAAATCCCACAACGCGCAGTCAAGCGCGTTGCGCGCGGCGCCCGCCGGCATGGCGCGCTGCAGGCCGATCCGGTCGAGGCCCTGCGCGAGAGCCACGCGCATCGCGTCGATCGCCGCCACAACGCCATCGAGGGTCTCGCCGTAACGCGCGTAGGGTACGCATTCGCCTCGGCCCGTCGCCGTGCCGTCGCTGATTTCGGCCACCACCACCGCCGCCTCGGTCTTGACGCCGCGTGCAATGGTGAACGCATCGGCGATCGGCCAGCGCTCGATGCCCACTTTCAGTAAAAGGCCCATGTGCGAGACGGTGAGGGTGAGGGAACGTAGGGTGGGCAAAGGCGCGGCCCCGATCTCGCGATCACGCGTTGAACGGCGTCCGCGCCGTGCCCACGCGGACGAAACAAGCCGCGTGGGCAAAGGCACGCAATGCTTGCGCGCCGTCGGACCAGCGCGGCGTTGCGCCTTTGCCCACCCTACAAAAAGCTATTCGAACCGTCCCGCCGCGTGCGCCAGCATGGTGTAGACCTTGCCGGTATCCGAGGTGAGATAGGTGCGGGCCACCACCGGCCCGCGCTCGTCGCGCGAGACTTCGTCGAGCAGGCGCTCGAACTCGCCGATGTAGCGATCGACCGTCTGCTTGAACTCGCGGTCGGCGCGATAGCGTTTGCGGATTTCCTCGAACGTCTTCTGACCCTGCATGGTGTAGAGCCGGCGGGTGAACACGTTGCGCTCACCGCGCTTGTAGCGCTCCCACAATTCGGCGGCGGCGTCGTGGTCGATCATGCGTGCGATGTCGACCGAGAGCGAGTCGAGCAACTCCATAGTGTTGCGCGCCTGGCGGTCGCCGGGCGCGGGCGCCTCGTCGCGCGAGGCGCGGCCGAGAAGGTCGGAGAGCCAGCCGCCGCGGCCCTCGTTCTGCGCCGGAGCCGCCTCCGGTGCCGGGGTTGGGCGGCGCGGGGGCGGGGCGCCGCGGCCGACCGCTTCCCGCACGGGCGGGCGGTTCCCATTGTCGCGTTCGCGCGCGCCGGCGCTCGCCGCCACCGGCTCGGGCCGTCGCACCGGCTCGGCGGTGTCGCGGCTGTGGCGCGCGACGATACGGTTGAGCTCGGCGAGCGCATCGATCTGCTCGACGATCACCTTGCGCATCTGCGCCGCGCTGTCGGCGGTCTCCTGCGGCAGCTCGAAGATGCCGCGCCGCATCTCGGTGCGGGTGGCCTCGAGCTCGCGCTGCATCTCGGCGCTCATCTCCTTCATCTGGCGCACGACCTCGGCAAACCGCTCGCTGGTCTGGCGGAACAGCGCGGTGGTCTGGCCGGTGGCCTGCTCGTAGATGCTCTGCAGGGCGTCCGCGGTGCGCTTGCGTTCCTCGTCGGAGGTCGCGCGCACCAGCTCGTACTGGTTGGCGATCGCCTTGGTGCCTTCGGTCGACACCTCGGCGACCACGCGCCCGATGTCGCGGGCGCGCGTCTCGGCGGCATCGAACGCCTCGTTGAGCAGTTCGTTGAAGCGCCTGAGCCGCACGTCGAGATCCTCGACCTTGGTGTCGAGCCCGGTCGAGAGCGCCTCCAGCGCCACCCGGCGGTCGCTGATGACGCTCTCGGTGCGCCGGTTGCTGACCTCGATCAGCTCGGCCGCGGAGGCGAGCGCGCGGCCGTGCTCCTCGAACTTGTCGGCCAGTTGCGTGATGTTCTCCAGCGCGTTGCCGGTGACCGAGTGGAACGCGCCGAGCTTTTCTTCCACGCTCTTGTTGGTCGTGCCGGTGCGGTCGGCGACCTCGTTCATGGTCACCACGAAATCGTTCACCCGCTTGGACAGCGTGGTCTCGATCATGCCAAGATTCTCGGTCGCGCCGCTGAGCACCTCCTGCAGCAGGCCGTTGGCCTCGCGCAGCCGCTCGAACAGCGCGGCGGTGTCGTTGCGCAGCATGCCGTGCGTTTCCATCATCTCCGAGACGGCCGAGCTGGCGGTCTTCTGCGAACTCTCGATCACCGAACGGGCGGCCTGGTCCAGCTCCTTCAAGGTGCGGGTGACCGAGGTCGTCGCCTTGCTGCCGGCGTCGTTGATCAGCGCGCTCATCTCCTGGCTGTTCTGCAGCATCGTCTTGGAGAAAGTGATCCCCTTGGCTTCGAGCGACTGCACGGCCTGATTGGTCACTCGTTCGATCTCGGTCGAGAACCGCTGACCCTGCGAGCCGAACGCGGTGAGGAAGCTTCCCGTCCGCTCGTCGAGCAGGCGCGTGAGATCGGCGCCGCGCTGGTGGATGTTCGCCGTCATCTCCTCCGCCTTGGCGGTGAAGGTGCGGGCGACTTCCGCGCTGACGCCGAGCAGCGTGCGCTCGACCTCGCCGGCGTTCTGCTTGAGCACCGCCGCGACGCCCGAGGCGACCGTCGTCAGCGCGCGATCGACCTCGCCGGCGTTCTGCTTGAGCGAGGTGGAAACGCCGGCACCGGCGGTCGCGAGCGCCCGCTCGACCTCGCCGGCATTCTGCTTGAGCGTGGTCGTCACCGTCGCACTTGCGGTGGTGAGCGCCTTTTCGATCTCCACGGCGCCGCGCTTGAGATTGTCGCTCACGTCGTGGGTCACGGTGGAGACGCGGCGCTCGGCCTCCTCGGCGCTGGTATTGATGGTCTGCGCCAGCGCGGTCGCGGCCTGGCCGAGCGAGCGCTCGATGTCGCCGGAATTCTGCCGGATGGTCGTGACAATGCCCGTGGAGGCCGCGGTCAGCGATTTCTCGGCGTCCTGCGCCGTGGTGCGGATGCTTTCGGATGCGCTGGAAGCGGCATGCCCGAGCGTGCGCTCGGCTTCCTCGGCATTCTGCTTGATCGCGGCGGTGGTGTTGGATGATGCCAGCGCGAGCGAACGTTCCAGGTCGGTCGCGTTCTGCTGCATTGCAGACGTCACGCCCGAGGAGGCTGCGAGCAGCGTGCGCTCGACTTCCTCGGCGTTCTGCTTGATCGCGGAAGTCGTGTTGGACGACGCCAGCGCCAGCGTACGTTCCAGATCCGCGGCGTTCTGCTGCATGGCCGACGTCACGCCGGAGGAGGCCGCGAGCAGCGTCCGCTCGACTTCGTCGGCATTCTGCTTGATCGTGGTGGTGGTGTTGGACGATGCGTGCGCCAGCGAACGCTCGAGATCGGCGGCGTTCTGCTGCATGGTCGACGTGACGGTGGAGGAGGCCGCGAGCAGGGCGCGCTCGGCGTCGGTGGCCGTGGTGCGGATGGCCTCGGTGGTGGCGGCGGAGAGTTGCCCGAGAGATCGCTCGACGTCGCTTGCGTCCTGCTTGACGGTGTCGCGCAGGGTCGCGGAGGCGTTCATCAAGGTGCGTTCGATCTCGGTCGCATCGTGCCGGACGGTATCGCGCAGAGCGGACGAGGCCGCGGTCAGCGTGCGCTCGACGTCACCGGCGTCCTGGCGGATGGCGGCGCTCAACCCGGTAGAGGTCGTCGTCAGCGCCTGTTGGGCGTCGCTCATCTCCTGTTTCAGCGACGCGCTCACGCTCGATGACACCCCGATGAGCGTGCGCTCGACGTCGGCGGCATCCTGACGGATCGAAGCGCTCAGGCCGCTCGAGGTCGTGGTCAACGCGTGCTGGGCGTCGCTCACCTCCTGCTTCAACGACGTACTCACGTTGGACGATACCGCCATCAGCGTGCGCTCGGCGGTCTCGGCGCCGACGCGGATCGTCTCCGCCGTGGAGGCGGAGAGCTGGCCCAGCGAGTGGCTGATCTCGCTCGCCTCCTGCTTGATGGTCGCGGTCAGGCTCGACGACGCCGTCATCAGCGTGCGCTGGGCGTCCTGCGCGCTGGCGCGGATCCCGTCCGAGGTCGTGGACGAGAGCTGGTTCAACAGGCGCTGCACCTCGCCCGAATCCTGCTTGAGCGTGGCGCCGACGCCCGATGACGCGGCGGTGATCGCGCGCTCGACCTCGCCCGAGGTCTCCTTCAACACCGCGGTCACGCCGGACGACACCGAAGTGAGCGTGCGTTCGGCATCGAGCGCACCGGCGCGGATAGCATCCACGGTCGAGGAGGTGAGTTGCGCGAGCGAGCGCTCGGCCTCGCCGGACTGGGTGCGGATCGCCTGGCTGAGCTGCTCGACACGCGCCGCAATGGCGTTGCTCACCGACTGGCCGCGCACCTCGATCTGGGACGACACGGTTTCGACGCGGCCGACCAGCAATTCCTCGAAGCGGGTGATGCGGGTGTCGAGCGTGCCGGCGATCTCGACGGCGCGGCTGCCCAGCACCTTGTCGATGTCGTCGGCCTTGTCCTGCAGCACGTCGGCGAGCTTGGTCGAGCGCGCATTGATCGCGCCGGTGACGTCGTCGATGCGCTTCTCGAGCGCGCCCACGACTTCCTTGCCGCCGTCGGCGAGCGATTTGGCGATCTCCATCACGCGCGCGCCGAGCGCCTCGTTGAGCGTCGTGATGCGGCCGTCGAGCGCCTCGCCGAGGCGTACGATGCGCTGATCGAGAACGGCCGAGGCCTCGCTGGTCTTGGCGCCGACGCGGTTGTCGAAGTTCTCGACGTGGCTGCGCAGCGCGTCGGTGACCTCTTCGGTGCGCTGGCCGAGACGCTCGACCAGCTCGCCGCCATAGACCTTCACGGTGCGGTCGAACTCGGCGAGGTTCTGCGTGATCAGGCCACCGAGGGAGTTGGCGTCGCGCGAGATCTTCTCGACCAGCTCGGCGCCGCCGTGGGTGAACACCTCCTCGAGCGAGGCCAGGCGCGAGGAGAGCATCTCGCGCACCGCGTCGCCCTTGGAGTTGATGGTGGCGGCGAGCGTATCGGCGGATTCGCGGAAGGTATCGGTCACCTTGCCGCCGCGCGTCACGATCGTCTCGGTGATGCGCGAGCCGGTCTCCTCGAGCTTGGATACGACGTCGCCGCCGCGCAGTGTCAGGTCGAGCACCAGCGACTCGCCGGTGGCCTTGAGGGTATTGTTGACCTCGTCGGCGCGGGTGGCGATGGTCTCGGCCAGCCGGCTGCCGGTCTCGATCATCGTTTCGGTGAGTTCCTGCGCGCGGCCGGTGAGCTTGTCGGTCAGCGACTCGGTCGAGCGGGTCAGGTTGGTGGAGATCTCGTCGGTGCGGCGCATCAGCGTCTCGGCGATGGCCAGCGTCTTCTGCGACACGTTCTCGGTGACGTGGTCGAGCCGCGAGGACAGCATCTGCGCGAGCTTCACCGTCAGGTCGGCGATCTGCGCGCTCAAGTGATCGGACTTGACGTCGATGCTCGACGTCATCTTATCGCTGGCGACCTCGAGCGTGCGCGAGACTTCCTGCCCGGTGCGGGTGAGCTGCTCGAGCAGGTCGCCGCCGCGCTCGCCGATGGCGTCGATCATGGTGTCGCCGGCGCGGCCGAGCGCGAGCGTGATGTGTTCGCCCTTTTCGGCGAGCGTACGGGTGACGCGCTGGGCGGCATCGTTGACGCTGGTCGCGACCATCTCGCTGACCGAGGCGATGTCCTGCGTCAGGCCGAGATGCACGCCGGTGATGGCGTTACGCACCTGCTCGGCCTGGCCGACCAGCGAGTCGCGCTGGTTGGCGAGATCCTCGATCAGGCCGCGGATGCGCAGCTCGTTGTCGTTGTAGGCGCGCTCGAGCGCGGCGACCTCGTTGTGCACCAGCAATTCGAGTTCCGCGGCGCGCGCGAGTGCGCGCTCCACGCCGTCGCCCATCGCCGCCACCTCGCGCCGGATCGCCTGTCCGACGGTGACGATCAACTCCTTCGCGATCGTCTCCGGCTCGGCGAAGCGCATGGCGGCTTCGGTCATCGAGCGGGCGATCAGGCGCAGTTCCTGCGCGCGCCGCACCATGTGGGCGAGCACGTAGAAGAACACGATCGGCAGCGCGATGCCGGCCACGAGCGCGAACAGCAGCGGATTGGCGCCCTGGCTGAACATCTGCCGGACGTCGGTGCCGAAATAGGACAGGCCGACGAGGATGCCGATGCCGGCCCAGGCGAGCGACAGGAACATCGCCGCCACATAGGGCGTGCGCGAGGGCTTGCGCTGCAGCGCATGCAGGATCTGCCCGACCGACTGGCGGTCGTCGTTGGCGGCGCGCTGCGGCTTGGGCTCGATCGCCGGCTCAGCGGCGCGGCCCATAGTCTCTTCGAAGAACAACTCCTCGTCGATCGGCGGCGCGCTGCGGTTCGCCCGGCGGCGCTGCGGCGCCATCGGCTCGGCCGGCGAAGTCGGGGGCGAGGCAAAGCCGCTCTGCGGAGCAGGAACGACGGTCGGGCCGGCTGCCGCCCGGGCGGGCGCCGGCTCGCTGTCGCGCAGGTTCAAGGCCTCCTGGATCGCCGACAGCGCCGCTTCCGTCGGATCCTGCATCTTCTTCGGGGTGTTCGCCATGTTGTCCGCTCGCGTCCTGATACTCTCGACTAGAGACGCTGCCCGGACAGGGTCGATCCCTCGGGCTCCATCTCCCCCAAGCGTCAGTGATCGTCCTGATGCCCTCCCAGGCAGACCTCGCGCCGGCGCTGCCGCGCGGACCCAAGGTCACCGCAATGTCATCCTAACGGCCTCACGCAGCGAATGAAACTGCTTTGGTAACCTCCCTTTAATCATCGTTAACGCTGGCAACGGCCGTCCGGGCCGGGCGGGCAGCCGAGCCGGGCGTTAGCATTGCGTTAACCGTAGGCATGGTTCGCTGCCCCAGCAGACAGGCACGCCGGACGCTCAAGCCTTCCCACGTGCCGAAGCCGAGCCAATAACGGTCGCACACCGCATACGGGGACGGCACCCATGCTTACCGCAACGTCGCATGTCGGCTGGACGGACTCCCCGTCGGTCACTCCGGACGACCGGCCGATCGACCTCGTGCATCTCGCCCGCATGACGCTCGGCGACCGCGCGCTCGAGCGCGAGGTGCTGGCGCTGTTCGAGCGCCAGGCGACTTTGCTCATTGCCCGCATGCGCCAAGCCACCCCGGAGGGCGTGGCAACCCTCGCCCACACGCTCAAAGGCTCCGCCCGGGGTATCGGCGCCTGGCGCGTTGCGCGCGCGGCCGAAACGCTCGAAGCCATGGGCACGATCGGCACCCGCAATCTCGCGGCCGAACTCGACCGGCTCGCCGCTGCGGCCGACGAGGCGAGGGCGGTGATCGCGGAGCTGATGAACGCGAATTGAGGCGCTTTCTCACGCTTTCGTCAGCCGGCACCTAGTGCCCCGAACCCGAAGTTCGCACACAATTTGCGGCAGGGGCGGTTGCGAACTTCGGGTTCAAAAGGGGCACTAGAATCATAGAGTTGCTAGTGTCCCTTCGATTCCGAAGTTCGCACCGAGTGTGCTGCAAACGCTGGCGAACTTCGGAATCGGGACACTAGTGTCCCTTTGATTCCGAAGTTCGCATCGGAGCATGCAGCCCGATTTGGCGAACTTCGGAATCGGGACACTAGCGGGGTTTGCACCGCACGCAGCGAGCCGTTATAGGAGGCGCGCCCGGCACTTCCGCCCGCTATTTCCGGTTCCCATTTCGTTACATGGTCAAGATCACTTACATCGAATCCAACGGCACCACGCGGGTGACCGAAGCCGAAATCGGCGCGACCGTCATGGAGACCGCGATCAAGAACGGCGTTCCCGGCATCGAGGCCGAGTGCGGCGGCGCCTGCGCCTGCGCCACCTGCCACGTCTACGTCGAGGAGGAATGGCGCGAGAAGACCGGCGGACCCTCGCCGATGGAAGAGGACATGCTCGACTTCGGCTATGACGTGCGGCCGAGTTCGCGTCTCTCCTGCCAGATCAAGGTGACGCAGGACCTCGATGGCCTGGTGGTACGAGTGCCGGAGCGGCAAGCCTGACGGGCGAATGGCGCGTAGCGAATAGGGCGGCTCTATTCGCCATTGGCTATTCGTAGCCCCTCCAGGCGCGCCACGACCTCATCCGGCAACCGGCGCGGGCGCCGCGTTGCTTCGTCGATCATCACCATGGTGGCGAGTCCGGTGGCGACGCAGCTGTCATCGCGGAAGATCGCCTGCGCGAAGGTGTAGGAGGAGCGCCCGATCGCGGCGACGCCGGTGCCGATCTCGACGCTGCCGGGCCAATGCAGTTCTTGCAGGAAGTTGATGTCGAGGCGCGCCAGTACCGAAGTGGTGCCGGGCAGGTTCAGCGGCTTGCCCGGGGCGCGCAGGAGCGCGACCCGGCCGCTCTCGAAGAAGGTCGCGAAAACCGTATTGTTGACATGACCTTGGGCATCCAGATCGCCAAACCGGATGATGTCGGATGTGCGGCCGGAAAAGTCCTCGATGCGCGGCACGGCCCGGGATGATGTCGACGGATCGTTCAAGGGCGAAATCTCCAAGCATTCCAATAGCCGGGCGAGGAAGCCTCACGCAAGGTAACAGGGTGCATGACGCAGTGCGGAAATCTCCTCTTTTCCCGCTCGTTGCGGCCCGCTAGACAGGGCGCCGATCGATCCAAAGGTACAAGGCGTTGTTGCCGTGCTCATGAAGACCGACGCAGAAATCATCAAGACCGACGCGCTCGTCATCGGCGCCGGGCCCATCGGCCTGTTTGCCGTGTTCGAACTCGGCCTGCTCGACATGAAGGCGCATCTGGTCGACATCCTCGACAAGGTCGGCGGCCAGTGTGCCGAACTCTATCCCGAGAAGCCGATCTACGACATTCCCGGCATTCCCTACATCACCGGGCAGGGACTGACCGAGGCCCTGATGGAGCAGATCAAGCCGTTCGGGGCGACCTTCCATCTGGGCGAAATGGTGGAGACAGTCGAGAAGACCGGCGAGCCGCTGTTCCGCGTGACGACCGACCGCGGCAAGATCTTCGAGGTCAAGCTGGTGGTGATCGCAGCCGGCGGCGGCTCGTTCCAGCCCAAGCGGCCGCCGATCAACGGCATCGAACCCTACGAAGGCAAATCGGTGCACTACGCGGTGCGCAAGATGGACGCCTTCCGCGATAAGCAACTCCTGATCGTCGGAGGGGGCGATTCGGCGCTCGACTGGACGCTCAACCTGCAGCCGCTCGCCCGGCGCCTGACGCTGCTGCACCGGCGCGACGACTTCCGTGCCGCGCCCGACAGTGTCAACAAGATGCGCGCGCTGGTCGCGAGCGGCGCCATGGACCTCAAGATCGGGCAGGTGACGGCGCTGCAGGGCGAGGACGGGCAGCTCACCGCGGCGACCGTGAAGAGCAATGACGGCGCGAGCGCCACGATCGCGTGCGACGCCATGCTGCCGTTCTTCGGGCTGACCATGAAGCTCGGCCCGGTCGCCAACTGGGGCATCAAGCTTGAAGACGAGCTGATCCCGGTCGACACCGAGAAGTTCGAGACCAACGTGCCCGGAATCTTCGCGGTCGGCGATATCAATACCTATCCGGGCAAGCTCAAGCTCATCCTCTCGGGCTTCCACGAGGTCGCCCTGATGGCGCAGAAGGCGCACCGTTACGTCTTCCCCGACAAGCGGCTGGTGTTCCAGTACACCACGTCGTCGACCAGCCTGCAGAAGAAGCTCGGCGTGGCGTAAAAGTCACGTTTCGCGCGGTTCTGGGAGAGGCTTGCGACGGCTGATTGATTCTCCGTCATCCCGCCCATACCGTCAGCGCGCATAAGCCTGCGGGAGTGGGTCAGGGACGGTGTTGGGTGTCGCGCAGGCGCCCGGCTTCGCCGGAAGGGGCTGTGGTGCGTTCTCGTAGTCGAAGGTGCCAGCGCGTTGCCGGCGGCAGGCGACTTGCACGATCTGCCTTGGCGCTGGTCGTTTTGATCGGATTGGGCACGGTCGCGGCGCGCGCGCAGAACGCGACCTGGATCGGCGACGGCTCGCCGGCGGCGGACTGGAACACCAACACGAACTGGACGCCGGCGACCGCACCATCGGGTACGGCGACCTTCGACGGCACCGGCAGCGCGACGATCTTCTTCGCGAATCCGCTGACGACGGTCCAAACCTTGAATTTCACCGGCGGGCTGCAGGTTTATACGTTCGACATCTGCTCTTGCCAGGAGTTCCGCATCAACGGCGCCGGCATCGTCAACACGTCGCTCGCTGCGCCCGTCCTGGCCGTCGATGGCGGCCTGCTGTCGTTCAGAAATGACAGCACGGCAGCCAATGCGACCGTAAGCAACGTTGGTGGGACGGTCGATTTCCGCCAGACCAGCTCGGCCGGCACCGCTGACATCACCAACCGCGCCGGCGGTGTCACCACGTTCAGCAACGAGAGCGGGGCCGCCAACGCAATCATCACCAACCGGGCCTTCAGCGCGACGGACTTCAGTCGGCGCAGCAACGCCGGGCATGCCGACATCACCAACAATGGCGGCGTCACGCAATTCGTCGACGATGCGAATGCGGCGTTTGCCGCCATCACCAACCGCAACGGCGGCGGCACCTTGTTCTACGACATGAGCAAGGCCGGCACCGCCATCATCATCAACCGGGATTTCAGCGGCACCAGCTTCGAGAACAGGAGCAGCGCCGATCACGTCGACATCACCAACAACGGCGGCATCACGCTGTTCTTCAACCAAGCCACGGCGGGGTCCGCCATCATCACGAACCGCAATGGCGGCGCCACCATCTTCGATGACCGCACGACGGCCGAGGACGCCACCATCATCACGCGGACCGGCAGTTTCGTGCAGTTCTTCGGCAGATCAACCGGCGGCAACGCCCGCTTCATCACCGACTTGGGCGGCTTCGTCGATTTCTCCGAGACCAAGGGCCTCGCCAATGACGGCCGCATCAGCGCCGGCTCGATCGAGGGCGGCGGCACCTATTTCATTGGCGCCGGCAACATCCTCTCGGTCGGCGGCAACAATCTCTCCACTCTGGTGAGCGGCGTCATTGCCGACTTCAATCCCTGCGGCTGCGCCACGCCAGGTCCGGGCACGCTGGAGAAGGTTGGCGCAGGCATGATGATCCTGTCGGGCGCCAACACCTACACCGGCGGCACCAGGATCCTCGGCGGCGTGCTGCAGCTCGGCAATGGCGGCACGACCGGCACGATCCTCGGCAACGTGCTGAACGACGCCACCTTCGCCATCAACCGCTCCGACGTGTTCGCGTTCGGCGGCATCATCTCCGGCCTGGGTGTGTTCCAGCAGAACGGCCCCGGCACCACGGTATTCACCGCCGCCAATACCTACACCGGCGGCACCATCGTCAATACCGGCACGCTGCAGCTCGGGCCGGGCGGCAGCCTCGCGCCGACCGGCGCGCTGGCGGTGAACCTCGGCGGCATTTTCGACCTCAACGGCCACACCCAGACCGTCGGCGACATATTCGGCGCCGGCAACGTGCTGCTCGGCGCCGGCGCGCTGACCGCCGGGACCGCGAGCTCGACCTTGTTCTCGGGCGTCATGTCCGGGCCGGGCCTGTTCATCAAGGCCGGCGCCGGCACGCTTACCTTTGCCGGCGCCAACACCTACACCGGCGGCACCATCGTCAATACCGGCACCCTGCAGCTCGGGCCGGGCGGCAGCCTCGCGCCGACCGGCGCACTGACGGTGAACCTCGGCGGCATTTTCGACCTCAACGGCCATACCCAGACCGTCGGCGACCTCTCCGGCGCCGGCAATGTGATGCTCGGCGCAGGTGCACTGACCGCCGGGACCGCGAACTCGACCGTGTTCTCCGGCGTGATGTCGGGGCCGGGCATGTTCACCAAGGCCGGCACCGGAACGCTCATGCTTGCCGGCGCCAACACCTATACGGGCGGCACGGTCGTCGATACCGGTACCTTGCAGCTTGGGCCGGGCGGCAGCCTCGCGCCGACCGGCGCGCTGACGGTGAACCTCGGCGGCATTTTCGACCTCAACGGCCATACCCAGACCGTCGGGGATTTTTCCGGCGCCGGCAGCGTGCTGCTCGGCGCCGGCGCGCTGACGGCCGGGACCGCGAACTCGACCGTGTTCTCCGGCGTGATGTCGGGGCCGGGCATGTTCACCAAGGCCGGCGCCGGCACGCTTACCTTTGGCGGCGCCAACACCTATACGGGCGGCACGTTCGTCGATGCCGGCACCTTGCAGCTCGGGCCGGGCGGCAGCCTCGCGCCGACCGGCGCGCTGACGGTGAACCTCGGCGGCATTTTCGACCTCAACGGCCATACCCAGACCGTCGGGGATTTTTCCGGCGCCGGCAGCGTGCTGCTCGGCGCCGGCGCGCTGACGGCCGGGACCGCGAACTCGACCGTGTTCTCCGGCGTGATGTCGGGGCCGGGCATGTTCACCAAGGCCGGCGCCGGCACGCTTACCTTTGGCGGCGCCAACACCTATACGGGCGGCACGTTCGTCGATGCCGGCACCTTGCAGCTCGGGCCGGGCGGCAGCCTCGCGCCGACCGGCGCGCTCACCGTCAATCTCGGCGCCACGTTCGATCTCAACGGCCATACCCAGACCGTCGGCGACATATTCGGCGCCGGCAATGTGATGCTCGGCGCAGGTGCACTGACCGCCGGGACCGCGAACTCCACCGTGTTCTCAGGCGTGATGTCGGGGCCGGGCATGTTCACCAAGGCCGGCGCCGGGACGCTTACCTTTGCCGGCGCCAACACCTATACGGGCGGCACGTTCGTCGATGCCGGCACCTTGCAGCTCGGGCCGGGCGGCAGCCTCGCGCCGACCGGCGCGCTCACCGTCAATCTCGGCGCCACGTTCGATCTCAACGGCCATACCCAGACCGTCGGGGATTTTTCCGGCGCCGGCAACGTGATGCTCGGCGCCGGCGCGCTGACCGCCGGGACCGCGAACGCGACCGTGTTCTCGGGCGTGATATCGGGGCCGGGCATGTTCACCAAGGCCGGCACCGGCACGCTTACCTTTGCCGGCGCCAACACCTATACGGGCGGCACCATCGTCAACGCCGGTACCTTGCAGCTTGGGCCCGGCGGCAGCCTCGCGCCGACCGGCGCGCTGACGGTGAACCTCGGCGGCACGTTCGACCTCAACGGCCACACCCAGACGGTCGGCGACCTATCCGGTGCCGGCAACGTGATGCTCGGCGCGGGCGCGCTGACCGCCGGGACCGCGAACTCCACCGTGTTCTCCGGCGTGATCTCCGGGACGGGCATGTTCACCAAGGCCGGGGCCGGCACGCTCACCTTTGGCGGCGCCAACACCTATACGGGCGGCACCATCGTCAACGCCGGCACCTTGCAGCTCGGGCCCGGCGGCAGCCTCGCGCCGACCGGCGCGCTGACGGCGAACCTCGGCGCCGTGTTCGACCTCAACGGCCACACCCAGACGGTCGGCGACTTCTCCGGCGCCGGCAACGTGCTGCTCGGCGCAGGTGCACTGACCGCCGGAACCGCGAGCTCGACCGTGTTCTCAGGCGTGATGTCCGGGCCGGGCATGTTCAGCAAGGCCGGCACCGGCACGCTTACCCTTGCCGGCGCCAACACCTATACGGGCGGCACCATCGTCAACGCCGGCACCTTGCAGCTCGGGCCGGGCGGCAGCCTCGCGCCGACCGGCGCGCTGACGGTGAACCTCGGCGGCATTTTCGACCTCAACGGCCATACCCAGACCGTCGGGGATTTTTCCGGCGCCGGCAGCGTGCTGCTCGGCGCCGGCGCGCTGACCGCCGGGACCGCGAGCTCGACCGTGTTCTCGGGCGTGATGTCCGGGCCGGGCATGTTCACCAAGGCCGGCGCCGGAACGCTCATGCTTGCCGGCTCCAATACCTATACGGGCGGCACGGTCGTCAACGCCGGCACCCTTCAGCTCGGGCCGGGCGGCAGCCTCGCGCCGACCGGCGCGCTGGCGGTGAACCTCGGCGGCATTTTCGACCTCAACGGCCACACCCAGACCGTCGGGGATTTTTCCGGCGCCGGCAGCGTGCTGCTCGGCGCCGGCGCGCTGACCGCCGGGACCGCGAGCTCGACCGTGTTCTCGGGCGTGCTGTCGGGGCCGGGCATGTTCACCAAGGCCGGCGCCGGCACGCTTACCTTTGGCGGCGCCAACACCTATACGGGCGGCACGTTCGTCGATGCCGGCACCTTGCAGCTCGGGCCGGGCGGCAGCCTCGCGCTGACCGGCGCACTCACCGTCAATCCCGGTGGTGTGTTCGACCTCAATGGCCATACCCAGACCGTCGGGGATTTTTCCGGCGCCGGCAGCGTGCTGCTCGGCGCAGGTGCACTGACCGCCGGAACCGCGAACGCGACCGTGTTCTCCGGCGTGATGTCGGGGCCGGGCATGTTCACCAAGGCCGGCACCGGAACGCTCATGCTTGCCGGCGCCAACACCTATACGGGCGGCACCATCGTCAACGCCGGCACCTTGCAGCTCGGGCCGGGCGGCAGCCTCGCGCCGACCGGCGCGCTGACGGTGAACCTCGGCGGCGTGTTCGACCTCAACGGCCATACCCAGACCGTCGGCGACTTATTCGGCGCCGGCAACGTGCTGCTCGGCTCCGGCGCGCTCACAGTCGGGACGGCGAACTCGACCGTGTTCTCGGGCGTGATCTCAGGAGCAGGCGCGTTCACCAAGGTCGGCACTGGGACGTTCATGTTGACCGGCGCCAACACTTTCACCGGGCCAACCACGGTCAGCGCCGGCACGCTGGTCGTGAACGGCTCGAGCGTCAGCCCGACCACGGTCGATCCTGGGGCAACGCTCGGGGGCACCGGCACGGTCGGGCCCGTCGTCAACGGCGGCACGTTCTCGCCCGGCAATTCAATCGGCACCATCACGGTCAACGGCAACCTGACCTGGCTCGGCGCCGGGATCTATCTGGTCGAGGTCTCGCCGACCGCCGCCGACCGCACCAACGTCACCGGCACGGCGACGCTCGCCGGAACGCTGCGCGCCGTGTTCGCTTCCGGCAGCTACAATTTCCAGAAGACCTACACGATCCTGTCGACCGCAGGCGGCCGCAGCGGCGTGTTCGACACGTTCACGCCCACGGGTTTGACCGGATTGGTGACGCCGACCGTGATCTATACGGCCAACGAGGTGCTGCTGTCGGTTACGCCCAACCTCGCGGCGTTCGCCGGTCCGAGCGTGAACCCGCAGTCGGTGGCCAGTGCGCTGAACGCCGGGCTGATTGCGGCCGGCGATCCGGGCGCATTCAGTTCGCTGCTGCAACTGGCGCCCGATGCGCTGCCCAACGTGCTGCGGCAGCTCGCGGGCGAGATCGCCACGGGCGCGCCCACGGCGTCGTTCAAGGTGATGGACCAGTTCCTCGGCCTGATGCTCGATCCATTCCTGGAGACGCGGCTCGGCGACGGCACCATCGCCGGCCGCGCGCTCGGCCTTGCGCCGCAGTCCACGGTGCAGGCCGCGATGCCCGAGGCGCTGATGGCTTACGGCACGATGGTGACCAAGGCGCCGCCTGCGAGCCTGATCGACCGGCGCTGGACCGTATGGGCCGCGGCCTACGGGGCGCAGGGCAAGTTCGACGGCGATGCGCTGATCGGCAGCCACCGGCTCGATGCGCGCAATGGCGGCTTCGCTGGCGGCGTCGACTATCGCGTCAGCCGCGACAGCGTGCTCGGCGTCGCGGTCACCGGTGCGGCGACCAACTGGACGCTCGATGCTCTCGCCGGCTCCGGCCGCGGTGAGACCGTGCAGGTCGGCGCCTACGCCTCGACCCGGTTCGACCACGCCTACGTGTCGGCCGCCTTGGCCTATGGCCGCCACGACATCACGACCGACAGGACGGTCGCATTCCCCGGCATGCTCGACCGTCTCTCCGCCGGCTTTGCGGCCGACTCTTATGGCGGGCGGATCGAGGGGGGCTACCGCTTCGCGCTTGGCAAGGGTTTCGGCATCACGCCCTATGCGGCAGCGCAGGTGCTGAGCATTCACACGCCGGCCTATGCGGAGCGCGACCTCACCGGGCTCGCGGCGTTCGCGCTCATCTATGCGGGCAAGACCACGACCGACCTGCGCAGCGAGCTCGGCGCGCGTCTCGACAGCCGCATCGCACTCGACAACGGCGCGCTGCTGATCCTGCGCGGGCGCGTCGCCTGGGCGCACGGCTTCGACACCGACCGCTCGATGGCGGCGCTGTTCCAGGCGTTGCCGGGGGCGGGCTTCACGGTGATCGGCGCGTCGGCGGCCGAGAACGCGGCGCTGGTCTCGGCCGGCGCGGAATTGAAGCTGCGCAACGGGGTGTCCCTCTCCGCCAAGTTCGACGGCGAGTTCTCCGATCGCACGTCGGTCTACGCCGGGACCGGGACGTTGCGCGTTTCCTGGTAGCCCGGCTTCGCCCTTTTGGCGAAAGCCGGGAGCGGCCGTGATATCCGCCCCGGATTGCGCCGCGTCACGCCGAGCGCGCATCAGCGCCGGTGCGGGCAATCCGCGCTACCGCGGCAATTCGGTGCGCTGCGGCGCCGGCAACGGCTCGGTCACGAGCGGCGCACCCGAAGCGCCAAGGCCGAGCACCTTGCGCGCGGTGACCAGCGCCGCGTCGGCCATCGCCGCATGGCCCTCGGCGGTCGGATGTACCGCGCCGCCATAGACCGCCGACAGCACGCCCCAGGTGGCGTCGTGGATGTCGGAGGGCTGCTGCGAGGCGGGCAGCCCCTCCGGATAGGTCATGGCGATGAAATAGCTGTCGTTGGCGGTGCGGATCCAGCGCGCGCGCGATGCATAGGGACGAAACTCGCGCGCCGAGAGGCCGCACACCAGCGGCTCGGTCGCACCCTCGACCGGGCTTGCCGCGAAGGTCTTGCCTTCGGCCGAGAAGCATTCGCGATCGAACACCGGGTCCTGTGCCGAGCGCGCGCACATGCCGCGCCCGACGAAGGCCGGCTGATGGCCGTCGACGAAGTTCATGCGCTCGGTCTCGTCCTTGCACCCTGCGCCGTCGCACTGCGCCAGCGCCTTGATGCGCGGCAGGAAGCGCGTGCGCACGAAGTCGGACACCCTGCGCATGCGCTCGCCGTCGATCTTGAATGAGGGATGGACGTCGAACCCGTCGAGCGAGTCGGCGCAAGGGCGCCCGTCCGGCCCGATGCCCGGATGGGCGTAGGACACGAACACGACGCGCGCCAGATCGCCGCCGACCAGCGGCTTGAGCGCGCCGCGCAGGCGCGCGAAGTCGCGCGGCAGCTTGCGCTCGAGCGTCCCGGCTGCGTCCTCCACGTAGGAGATCATGCCGCTGCGGCGGAACAGCAGGCGGTCGGCGGTCGAACTCGATGATGACGTCGGCGACCAGCCCGGAGAAATCGATGTCGTTCGCTCCGACCGTGAGCAGCACGAGATCGAGCGCGCGGTCGGCTTGGCGCCGTTTCGCGAGGTTGAGCCATTGCTGCAGCTGGCCGATCTGGCCGGGCACCGGGTTGGTGCAGCTGCGGTCCGGCGTGCAGTTGAGCTCGCGCGCGCGCACCGTGCCGAGCAGTCCGGCCTCGATGGTCGCGCCGGTGCAGGCGAGCGGCAGGAACGTGACCGCGGCGTGCGGGTTCTCGGTCGCGAGCGCGAGCGCGGTGCGCAGCTGATAGCCGTAGAGCGAGCGATGGCAGGCCTGGTTGAGCCAGCGTGCGCCGAGCTTGCCCCAGTCCTGCAGTTCGCCGGCGGAGCCCGTCCCCTCGCAGCTCTTGTCGCCGCGGAAGCCGATGCGGCCGGGGCGGAAATACTCGCTGCGCGTGCCGCCGAGGAAGCGGCGGAAGCAGAAGCCCTCGTCGGCGAGCGTGATCGGGCGGTCGGGATTGCCTTCGCCGGCGGCGATGGAGTCGCCGAGACCCGCGATCAGCAGGTCGCGCACCTGGATCTCGGCGACGGCGCGCGTCACCGAGCCGTCGGCGGCGGCGACGTCGACCATGGCGTTGGTGACGCGCCCGTAACGCACCCGCAGGCGCACCTCTTCGCTGCAGGCCGCGGCGGTCTGCTGCGGGGTGCCGTCGCCGTCGTCGAAGCTCCAGGCGCAGCGCGCGCCCGCGGCCGCGCCCGCGAGGCGCACGCCGATACGGTGATCGGCCGGCGCCAGGTAGGACTCGCGCGTGCCGTCGCGTTCGCACTCGGCCGGGATGTTGCCGAGTGGGTCTACACACAGATGCGCAAGAAGCGTGCTGGCCCAACCACGGCCGTCGGTTTCGGCGGCGAGCTGCTGCTCGGCGGCGAGCACGGTCTTGAGGCTGTGCGCGGCGACCTGGCGGTTGAAGTCGGCCTCGCGCCGGAACAAGCGGAAGCGGTTCTTCACCTCCCACGAGATGCTCAAGGCCGCCGATATCTGCGGCGGCGTGATCTGCAGCGGCGGGGCGACGGTCTGGGCGGAAGCGGGGCCGGCAAGGGACGCCAGTAGCGCGATCGAACCTGCCACGAAGGGCGCACGCATCAAGAAACTCCCAGCGACGAACGCCTGTTGTCCTAGAGGCCGCTCGCGGCAAGATCAGGGCAGTCTAGCAGCCGAATGGGCGCAACGTCACTTGCCGGGAATAAGCCTTGCCAGCAGCCCGGCGAGCGCGCCCGCGTTTTCGGTCCGGTGTTCCGCTATTTCGACGCGCTCGACCGCGTCGGCGACTTCGGCATCCTCATCGGATTACCGAAGGTCGCGGCTTGGCGCGCGGCGCTCGCCCGCCGGCCGTCGGTCGCGGCCGCGGTGGCGGCCGACTATCCGGCGCTGCTGTGGGAGTTCTACCGCACGCGCGGCTCGCACCTCTCGCGGCGGATGGACGGCAAGGCCGGACCGGAGGCGATCGCGGCGTAGCGTGGCCAGCGCGTTTCGGAGGTGCTACGGCACTCGAGCCCCGCGTGCGCGAATCGACTCACGCGGCGTGATGCGCGGAAGCGTTACCGATGGCGATCGGACCGTCGACCACCCAGACCCCGTACCTTGTGGCGAGTGCGCCGCGGGTCGCGTTCACGTCGATCTTGAGCGCTGGAGACATCGCCGGCAGCAAGCCCGGCGGCGCCGCGCGGCCATTCGTCGGCGTGCCCGACGGCATCGGCGCATTCGGCAACGGCGACGGCACGGCGACGGTCCTGGTCAACCACGAGATCGGAGCGGCGTCGGGCGTCGTTCGCGAGCACGGTTCGGCCGGAGCCTTCATCGACCGTTTCGTCATCGACACCAGGACCCTGCAGATCGTCGCGGCGAGCGATCTGGTCAAGACCGTGTTCCAGGACAATGACGGCGGCGGCAGCTACGTCGATGCGACCACGGCGTTCGCGGCGCTATGCTCGGGCGATCTGCCGGCGGTCGCGGCCTTCTTCAATGCGGCGACCGGAAAGGGCACGACCGAGCGCATCTACATGGCCGGCGAGGAAGCGGGCACCCTCGGCCGCGCCTTCGCCTTCGTCGTCACCGGCGCGGACGCCGGCAAGGCGTTCGAGCTTCCGGCCGCGGGCAACATGTCGTTCGAGAACCTGCTCGCCAATCCGGCCAGCGGCGACAACACCATCGTCATGGAGACGGACGACATCTCGCCGCGCGGCCAAGTCTACCTTTACCTCGGCACCAAGCAGAACACCGGCAGCACGATCGAGCGCGCCGGCCTGACCAATGGGTTGCTCTACGGCGTGACGGTGACGGGTGTGGTCGACGAGACCGACGCCACGTTCCTTCCCGGCGACAGCGCGAGCTTCGCGTTGCAACTCGTGTCCGGCGCGCGCAGCGCGACCGGCGCGCAGATCCAGACCAGCAGCGAGGCGCTCGGCATCACCGAATTCCAGCGCCCGGAGGACGGCGCGTGGGATCCCGCGCATCCGAACTGGTTCTATTTCGCCACGACCGCGACGCTCGCCGGCAATTCGCGCCTGTGGCGCCTGGAATTCGCCGATCTGAACGACCCGGCGGCCGGCGGCACAATTCGCATGATGCTGAACGGCAGCGAAGGCCACCGGATGCTGGACAACCTGACGGTCACCGCCGACGGCAAGGTGATCGTGCTCGAGGACACCGGCAACAGCGCGCTTCTCGATCGCGTGCTGCAGTACGATCCGGTGACCGACACGCTGACGGTGCTCGGCGTGCACGATCCCGCGCGCTTCGCCGCGCCGACGCCGCCGTTCACGCAGGATGAGGAAGCCTCCGGCATCATCGACGTCACGAGCATCTTCGGCAACGCCAACGCCAAGGCGTTCCTGCTCGACACGCAGGCGCATTACGGTATCGCCGGCGAGGTCGTGCAGGGCGGCCAGCTCCAGATCATGTATCAGTTGAGCGCCGCGAACCTGCCGAGCAACTTCAACGGCGACGGGTACAGCGACATCCTGTGGCAGAACGACAACGGCACCGTCGGCATCTGGCTGATGGAGGGCTTTGGCCGGATCGCCGACAGCGGCGTCGGTTTCAATCCGGGGCCGACCTGGAAGGTGAAGGGGCGCGGCGACTTCAACGGCGACGGCAAGGCCGACATCCTGTGGCAGAACGATGATGGCACGGCCGGGATCTGGCTGTTGGACGGCTTTGCCCGGCTTGCCGGCGCCAATGTCGGGTTCAACCCGGGGCCGACCTGGAAGGTCAAGGACGCCGGCGACTTCAACGGCGACGGCAGGTCCGACATCCTGTGGCAGAACGACGATGGGAGCGTCGGCATCTGGCTGATGAACGGCCTCGGCACGATCGCCGACAGCGGCGTCGGTCCCAGCGTAGGACCGACTTGGCACGTCAAGGCGTCGGGCGACTTCAACGGCGACGGCAAGGCCGACATCTTGTGGCAGAACGACAACGGCGCCGCCGCGATCTGGCTGATGGACGGCTTGACCCGGCTTGCGGGCGCGAACGTAGGCTTCAATCCGGGCCCGACCTGGAAGGTCAAGGACGCCGGCGATTTCAACGGCGACGGCAGGGCCGACATCCTGTGGCAGAACGACAACGGCACTATCGGCATCTGGCTGATGCACGGCTTCAACGTTATCGCCGACGGCGGCGTCGCTCCCAATGTGGGCTCGACCTGGCAGGTCAAGACCTCCGGCGACTACAACGGTGACGGCAAATCCGACATCCTGTGGCAGAACGACGACGGCTCGCCCGCGATCTGGCTGATGGACGGCCTGGCTCGGCTTGCGGGGGCGAACGTCGGCTTCAATCCGGGCGTGACCTGGCACGTGATTCCGCAGGACGACCTGGTGTAAGCGTGATGGAAACCGACATCACGACGCGCTGCTGCATCGCGGGCGGCGGGCCGGCCGGCATGATGCTCGGCTTGCTCTTGGCGCGCGCCGGCGTGGACGTGGTCGTGCTGGAGAAGCACGCCGACTTCCTGCGCGACTTCCGCGGCGACACCATCCATCCCTCGACGCTCGAGGTGATGCACGAGCTCGGACTGCTCGACGAGTTTCTGCGCCTGCCGCACCAGAAAGTGCATCAGTTGACCGGCCAGATCGGCGACTTCCGCGTCACGATGGCGGATTTCAGCCACCTGCCGACGCGCTGCAGGTTCATCGCCTTCATGCCGCAATGGGATTTCCTCGATTTCCTCGCTGACCATGCTCGGCGCTATCCGTCGTTCACGCTGATGATGAACGCGGAGGCGACCGGTCTGATCGAGGAGGGCGGGCGCGTGGTCGGCTGCCGCGTGACCACGCCTGCGGGGCCGCGCGACATCCGCGCCGATCTCGTGGTCGGTGCCGACGGCCGCCATTCGACGGTCCGCGCACGGGCCGCCTTGCGGTTGAGGATCTCGGCGCGCCCATGGATGTGCTGTGGCTGCGTATCTCGCGGCGCAGCACCGACCAGTACCAGGCGCTCGGCCGGGTAGACGCCGGCCATGTGTTCGTGATGCTCGATCGCGGCGACTACTGGCAGTGCGCTTTCGTCATCCCCAAGGGCAGCGCCGACGCGGTGCGCGCGCGCGGCCTGCCGGATTTTCGCGCGATGATCCTCAAACTCGCGCCGTGGCTCGGCGAGCGCGTCGAGGAGCTGACCAGCTGGGACGACATCAAGCTGCTGACCGTCGCGGTCGACCGCCTGACGCAATGGTGGAGGCCCGGCCTGCTGTGTATCGGCGATGCCGCGCATGCGATGTCGCCGATCGGCGGCGTCGGCATCAATCTGGCGGTGCAGGACGCGGTCGCGGCGGCGAACATTCTGGCACGGCCGCTGCGCGAAGGCGGCGTCACGGTCGAACATCTCGCCGCGGTACAGAAGCGGCGCATGTTCCCCACCCGCGTGACGCAACGCATTCAACTGGCGATCCAGAACACCGTCATCAGCCGCGTGCTCGCGAGCACCGCGCGGCCCAAGCCGCCGCTCGCGGTGCGGCTGCTCGAGCGCTTTCCGCTGCTGCGCCGCATCCCGGCCCGCCTGATCGGCATGGGGGTGCGGCCGGAGCATGTGAAGTAGGGTGGGCAAAGGCGCGTCACGCCGCGCATGGGACTATGCACCGGCCGGCCGCGCCGTGCCCACGTGCTTTCGGTGCACTTGTCCGCGTGGGCACGGCGCGGAATCTCTTTTGGCGCGCTACGGCGAGGTCGCGGCCGCGCCTTCGCCCACCCTACGCTTCCCCATCAACATCTCGTGGATCACGTCGAACACGCGCACGCCGAGCTCCTGCGGCATGGGCGCGAGCCAAGGCGCCGCTTCAAGGGTGGTGCGAGCGTCGGCAAGTCCCTGCTGCCAGCGCGCCTCCATGGTGGCGCGGCTGAACTCATAGTCCTTGGCCGCGCCCTGCGGCGCGTGCGGGCGGTAGATCAGCAGCACGATGTCCATCTCGGTGACGCAGCCGTGCTCGTACAGGCGCTTGGCCTCATCGGTCTCGGCCAGCTCTGGCGGCAGGAGCTGGTGCAGCTCGTTGATGGCGTGGCGCACGTCGTGCTTGTCGCGGTAGGCCTCGGTGGCGGCGCGCGTGCGGCTCGAATAGCGGATGTCCTTGTCGCGCTCGTTGACCTCGTCGAGGTTGCGCGGCAGGCGCCCATGCGCCGCGAACACGTCGACCTGGAAGGTGAGCCGGCTGCGCCGCGGCACGAAGTCGAGCACGTATTGCAGCGGCGTGTTGGAGTAGAGGCCGCCGTCCCAATAGTGCTCCTTGCCGACCTGGACCGGCGGAAAGCCCGGCGGCAGCGCGCCGCTCGCCATGACGTGCTCGGGACGGATCTTGATCTTGGCACTGTCGAAATAGTCGAACACGCCGGTGACCACGTTGACGGCGCCGACGCTCAACCGCACGCCGTGCTTGTGGTTGAGCAAGTCGAAATCGACCAGGCGCTCCAATGTGCTCTTGAGCGCCGCGGTATCGTAGTAGCTCGTGAGCGTCTGCGGCGAGAGCCAGTCATGCGGCAGGCGCGGGGTGAAGAAACCGGGCTGCCCGAACATCATTGCCGTCCACGCGCTGGCGCGCTGCTGCCAGGCGACCCAGGGGCCCGACACCGCCGGCCAGCCCTTGGTCGGCGCCGTGATCCCTTCCCAGAACTCGCGCAGACGCGCGACGCGATGCTCCGGCGCGTTGCCGGCGATGATCGCGGCATTGACGGCGCCGATCGAGATGCCGGCGACCCAGTCGGGCGAATATTCGGAACTCGCCAGCGCCTCGTACACGCCGGCCTGGTAGCTCCCGAGCGCGCCGCCGCCCTGCAGCACCAGGCCGACTTTCTTGTCGTAGGATGCGGGGCGGGGCTTTCCGCTCATCAAGGGCCTCCGTATAAGAAAAGCATGGTGCCAATGGACCGGTTTGGCAATTGCGCGGAGCGGAAGAGGTAAATGTTCGTCACGTTCTTCAACGAATTGAAACAGGCCGGCGTGCCCGTCACGCTGCGCGAGTACCTCACCCTGATGGAGGCGATGGACAAGGACCTCGCCGGGCGGCGGGTCGAGGACTTCTACTATCTGGCGCGCGCCGCGCTGGTGAAGGACGAGCGCAACCTCGACAAGTTCGACCGCGTGTTCGGCCACGTGTTCAAGGGGCTCGACTTGCTGGAGCAGGCGCTTAGCCCCGAGATCCCGGCCGAGTGGCTGAAGAAGCTGGCCGAGAAGCACCTGACCGAAGAGGAAAAGCAGATGATCGAGGCCATGGGCGGCCTCGACAAGCTGCTCGAGACCTTGCGCAAGCGGCTGGAAGAGCAGAAGGCGCGCCACCAGGGCGGCAAGAAATGGATCGGCACGGCCGGGACTTCGCCGTTCGGCGCGTACGGCTACAACCCGGAAGGCGTGCGCATCGGCCAGGAGGGCAACCGCAACTTCCGCGCCGTGAAGGTGTGGGACAAGCGCGAGTTCAGGGACCTCGACGGCGACGTCGAGCTCGGCACGCGCAACATCAAGATCGCGCTGCGGCGCTTGCGCAAGTTCGCGCGCACCGGCGCTCCCGAGGAGCTCGACCTCGACGGCACCATCAAGGGCACCGCGCACAAGGGCTATCTCGACATTTTAATGAGGCCCGAGCGGCACAATTCGATCAAGGTGCTACTGTTCTTCGACATCGGCGGCTCGATGGACTGGCACATCAAGCTCACGGAAGAACTGTTCTCGGCGACGAAGACCGAGTTCAAGCACATGGAGCACTTCTACTTCCACAACTGCCTGTACGAGCGGGTGTGGAAGGAGAACCGCCGCCGCTTCCAGGAGACGACGCCGACCTTCGACGTGCTGCACAAGTACCCGCACGACTACAAGGTGATCTTCGTCGGCGACGCCTCGATGAGCCCGTACGAGATCACCTCGCCGGGCGGCTCGGTCGAGCACTTCAACGAGGAGGCGGGCGCGGTGTGGATGGAGCGCGTCACGCGCACCTATCCGGCGTGCGTGTGGCTCAACCCGGTGCCGGAAGAGAGCTGGGACTACACCTACTCGATCAAGATGCTGCGCCAGATGATGGGCAACCGGATGTATCCGCTGACGCTGGAGGGGCTGGACCGGGCGATGCGGGAGCTGGTGCGGTAGGGATTAGATGCTGCGCGACAGCCGTGATATCATCCGCCGCCTGACAAGCCAGGGCTTCGAGCTCAAATCGACACGCGGATCACATCACAAGTTTGTCCACCCCAAGTCGGGACGCGTGGTGATGGTCCCGCATCCGCGGAAGGACATTCCACCAGGGACCGTGGCGTCGATCTACCGGCAAGCCGGCTGGCCGAAGGAATGAGCGGAGCGATACGATGACCCACTACATTGCTCTGATCCATAAGGATACAGACAGTTGCTATGGCGTGTCATTCCCGGATGTGCCCGGCGTCATCGCAGCCGCCGACACGCTTGACGAGGCGCTCGCCGAAGCGGGCGAAGCGCTCGCGTTTGCCGCCGAGGGATGGGTGGAGGACACCGGCACGCCGTTTCCGCGGCCGCGCAATCTCGACGATCTGCGGGCCGACCCGAAATTTCAAGAGAGCGCCGTGGACGCCGTTATCGCGGCAATCCCATTCCGCGCGAGGGCCGAGGCGGCGGCGTGAAATAGGTGATGCCGTTTAAATAACTGCCGCAGCGCCCACAATCACTGCTGCGGCAGTCTCGATCAGGGCAAGCGCAGAAACTTGCTCATGCCTAATCGATGTCGAATTAGACAGCCACACCATTGAATTACTCTAGCAGCCGGCCATGAGAGTAGCATGCGGCTCTCAGCGTTTCGGCTCAGACGCTTTGCCGATTCTGATCCGGTCCGCTGCGATCTCCTTCAACGCCGCAACTTCAGTCTCGGCGAGCAGGCCGTCCTTGGCGAGGAATTCATCGAAGGTCTCGCTGCGGTCGATGTAGCCCTTGCTGCGCTTCTTTTTCTTCATCGCCGATCTCCGCCGTTCGTTCGCGCATCATACTCCGTCATGCCCGGCCTTGTGCCGGGCATCCACGTCTTTCTTTTCGTGAAGCAAGCAAGACGTGGATGGCCGCGACAAGCGCGGCCATGACGAGGTCGCGTAGCGCGCTATCCCGTTCGGCGCGGTGACTTCTTGCCCTTCCGAATTCCTCCAGCTGGCGCTTTCCCTGCTTCTTCGAGCGGATTTCGGGTTAACAGCGCAGCTGGTTCGGTCTTCAGGACGTCGGCGCACGCTTCCAGGAAATCCTGGGTGTAGCCTTGATGTAGATTCTCGATGCGGGAGATATTGGCCTTTGTCGTTTCCAGCCGCTCGGCGAGCTTTTCCTGCGTCAAGCCGCGGAACTTGCGCCATTCGCGCACGAAATGACGGCTGCGTCGTTCCGGATTTCCCACCCGCGGCATCCGGCGAGGTTACTTTCAACGAAACATGCCGTCGTTACGGTTAAACGAAACTTCTGCTTGACGCGAAGTTTCGTCTGACGTAACTTATGGTATGGCTCCAATGACCCGCCGCGGCCTGCTTATTGGGGTGGCCGCCGCCTCGACCACTTCGGCCGCCGCCGTGGCGCCGGTTGCGACATCCCATCCCGCCGCCAACCCCGAGGCCGAACTGCTCGCGCTTCAGCGCACGTTCGATGAGGCGGTCGCCGCCTATTGGACCGCGCAGCGCCACTATGGCGACTGCGAGACGCGCTACTTCGCGCTGCGGCCGGAGCCGCCCGCGGCGCTCACCATCGACGGCCCACTCGGAGGCCTGCTCCGCGACAAATGGGACGTTTGGCGCTTGAAAGCGCTGCGGCGCGTCCTCGACAACCCCGCGCAGCGCGAGCTGTGGGACGAGGCGCGCGCCGCGCTGCCGCTCGCGCGCGCCTATGAGGCGGCGCTGCAAGTCGCGCGCCGCAAGACCGACGTGCGGGCGGCGAAGGCGGCGCACGATCGCGCCGTCGACCGCGTCCACGCCGCGGCCAGGGCGGTTGCCAGGGTCCCGGCGCGCACGCTCTCCGGCCTCGCCGTCAAGGGGCGCGTCATCAAGGGCTGGGGTGCGCCGGACTGGTGGGGCAGGGGGACCGACACGTTCGAGCGTCTTGCCGCGCAGATCATCGACGCGGTGCTCGCGGCGGACACGGTGGCATGATCCGGTCAAATGCCACAAGTTTCCAGCCTGCCGGCTAACGCCGCCGCGGGCCGTTGTTCTTGTCGGCGGCCGCGTCGTTCGCCTCCAGCCATGCCATCTCGAGCACGTAGCTCAGCGTCTCGAGGCCGGCCTCGCGCGCCATGCGCGCCAACTCTGCGGCATGCGCGCCGATGAACTCGGCGACCTGCTTGCGGTCCTGCATGGAGCGCCCCCCGGTTCTTGTTCTTTTCCCGGAGTCAACGTTCGCACGTCGGTTGTTCTATTGTCTAACACAACTACAAAAAGACCACGCCTATCGGAATACGCGATACCGGTTGCGCCACACGCCCAAGGCCCCGGTGGGCAACGGCCGATCCCGGGGCGCCGTGCAGGCAGGCCGGAAAGAACGTCTACTTGCGCCCGTCTGCCGGGTCGCCCATGACGCCATAGTCCCTCGACTTGGCGCCGAAAACCGCGGCCGAAAAGCCTTCCGCGGCGAGCCCGCGCTTGAGCAGTTCGCGCACGGCGGCGGCCCGGCTCGGCATCCGCTGCTTGAAGCGGAAGTCGTCGAGCACGACCAGCTCGTCCGCCGAGAGCATGATTTGCAGGCGTTCACCGCGTCCGTTGGTGTCGGCCATGACAGTCCCCCTGAAGAGTTCCTTCTCTGCTCATTCCCAGACTTATAAGTAAGCAGCCTCTAGTTAGTTCCTTACTCAATTGGCGTCAAGCCCGCCAAATCTGCGATTCCCGCGAAATCAGCGATTCCAGTTGTCGGCGCAAGTAACCGAAGATGATATGGATGATGTACTCGCATTACTGAAGTAATCGAGGGTTGAGATAAAGTATTTGTTGCAACCCGAATAGAAAGAGCCTACAGTCCGAGCATGACAACCATCATCACGCAGTTGAATCATACCGCCGTGCTGTCCGGCCCGGATTGCGCCGAATGCGGCAAGTCCACCCGGCTCACCGGCATCGAGCCGCATCCGACCCAAAAGCAGACGGACCTGCGCACGTATCAGTGCGTGGTCTGCGATGCGGTGCAGGTGCAGGCGATCCCGCTGTCGTAGCGCGGCGCCGAACGCAGGCGCGTGCTTTCAGCGCGGTTCGTCGCGGTGCTCTTGCGCCGGCGCGTCATAACCGCGGCGGCTCGAATAGAACACCAGCGCCATCAGTCCGATGCCGATGACCAGCGAGAAAACGATGCCGAGCGCCATGGCGACGTAGCCCGTCGTCGGCATCGGCGGGCCTTCGATCGCGCTCCAGCTATAGACCGCGAACCAAATCGAGAGCGCCAGCAGGGCCAGCAGCGTCAGGACGACCGCGATCCTTCCCATGGCTTCATTCCCCACATGCGCGGTGGAGCGCCAAGAATAGCGCAGCCCCGGACGTCGCCGCCATCCGGGACCCGCACGATTGCAGCGGCGCAGAGCCCTACCAGCCGCAATACTCGTAGCGGCCGTAGCCGAGGTCGACCACGCAGCGCCCAGACGCGCGCGCACGCCAGTAGTTCGGGAAGTAGCCGATCGAAGGATCGGAGACAGGGCCGCGCCAGGCGACGGGCGCATCCCAGCCATAGGGGGCGGCGCCGACGGAGCGGTACTTGCGGTGCTTGCGCTTTGCCGAGAGCTCATCCGACGCGCTGATCTGCGTTTTGCCGTCGAGCGACGCGGCGACGGCTGGAGCCTGGCTGAACGCCAGCAGCGCAGCGACCGCCGCCAGGCTTGCGAGAGTTCGTTTCATGACAGAGACCTTTCGAGGGTTTACGCCCTTACCTCGGAAACGAAGTCAGGGGGTTCGGGGTTCCGGCTTGACGAGTCCGGCTCGGGCCGCGCGGCCGGATCAGGCCGTCACGTCCCACAGACTCTCTTGGTTGCCGGAAGGCGGCCGCGCGTTCACGCAAACGCAAAAAATCAGCTGCGCGGCGCTGCGTGGAACGGCGTGCCGGTCTCGCCCTGCTTGAGGCCGTAGTCGTAGAGCGCCTTCATGTATTCCTGATCGAACAGGCTCTTGGCGGCGAGCGTGAACTCCGGTCCCACCAGGCCGAGATGGAATCCGATCTTCTGGCGCTGCGCCGCCGCATAGGCGCGCAGGATCTGCCGCTCGATCGTCGCCTTCAGGATGATCGTGATGGCGCGGCCCATGACGGCGGTCATGTTGCGCTCGGTCACCTCGTAGTCGGGAGTGAGACGCATGTTCACGATCAGGTAGAGATCTCCCGTCGGCATGGTGCCGGCGTCGAGCAGCGGATCGGGCGCGACATAGAGCGGCGAACGGGTGCCGCCGTCGGCATGCATCTCCGGGAATTTCTTTCCTCCCGCCTCGACCTCGATCAGGACCGGCGGGAAGAACCCGGGAATGCTGCTCGAGGCCATCAGCACGTCGCGGAACAGCTGCATCGAGGCTTCGGTGCCGGCCGCCGCGATCGCGCCCATGTTCCACACCACACCGCGCCCGGAATCGAGGTTGGTGGTGGCGACCAGCAGCCGGCGCCCCTTGCGATGCTCGGCGGCGACCGCGCCGATCAGCTCGGCGTTGGCGTAGGTCGCGACCGTCTTCTTGAGCGGCCAGGTGTCGAACAGGCTCTCGGCGGTCTGTGCGATCTCGAACACGTCGGCCGCGGTGATCTCGGTGTAATTCTTGCGCAGCGTCTCGTCGTAGCGCGCCCCAAGAAAGGCGTACGGTGCGATCAGCGCGCCGGTGCTCGCGCCGGCGACCACCGCGAACTCCGGCCGCTTGCCGGCCGCGGTCAGGCCCGCGAGCAGGCCTGCGCCATAGGCGCCTTCGGCGCCGCCGGTCGACAGCGACAGCCATGGTCCGGCGGCCCCCTGCACCACGCGCAGGAAGTCGCTCTCGGAATCGCCGTAAAAGCGCGCCTCCGGAATGCCCGGGACGGCGGCGATACCCTGCTCGGCCGCCGTGACCTCGACGCGCGGCGGCGGACGCTCAGGGCCGGTCGGTTGCGGGCAGGCCGCCTGCGCCGGCGGCTTCCTGGTGGGCTTGCGTCGAGCCTTGCGGGCGGCGGCGCTCGCCGGCTCGGCGGCCAGGAGCGCGCCAAGTCCCAACAGCGCAGCCGCCCTTCGTCGGGTGAATGTCATGATGCAGCGGACCTTACACTAGTGCCCCGAACCCGAAGGACGCCTGTGTAAAGTCCGCCGATCCGTTCGGCAATGACTGCGGAATTATGACCGGCGCTCGGCGGTCCAGGTTCCGGCGCACTCGCCGCCGGTCCATAACCCGTTGCCGGTGGTGGCGCTGAGCCGGCCGGCGCCGTCGGCGCGCTGCGAGCCGCGCGCCACCGACACTTTCACCGCGCCGGTGGGCTCGACCTTGCCGGAAACCGTGAACGCCGTGGCCTCGCCGTTGTAGCCGACGGCCCCGTTGGTGATCCTGACCGGATAGCGGTAGGCGCGGTCGCAGGTTCCCTTCTGGGTCACGATCAGGACGCTCCACACGCCGTCGTAGGAGGCATTGGCGCTGGTGGAGGTCGGCGCCACGGCCACGGCCGTCGCGGCCAGCAGCGCGGCAGCCGTGAGAGCGCGGGCGGCAGAGAGGAGATTCGGCTGGGAAATCCGGGTCATGTGAGCCTCTCTTCGATCATCCGTATGGCAGATGTCCGTTAAACTTCGGCAAAAAAGCAACGAATCTGCCCTGTTCTCACTGGTTACGATTTCGGCCGTTCATTTGTTTCGTCGCGCCGGCCGTCCGAAGGTTCAACGCTTTGTGAAAAAAACGGTTGCAAGGAAAAATTCGGCAAGAATTTCAGAGCGGAAGACGGATGCGCGGGACGCCGGCCGTCCGCATCCGACGCGTTCCAGGGCGCCCCTGACGCCGCAAGACCCAAGGCAAGACCAAGGGATATGGCCGTGCCGCTGCGCTCAGCCCGATGCAAGGTTGGCTAACGCGGGGTTTACGCCGCGCGGCTCGGCGGTGTCCGGCTCCGGTCGGTCGGGCACGATCGGGCCGCGGGTCGGCGCCTTGCCGGCGTTCTCGGGTCTGCCGCTGTGGCGATTCGAGCCGCCATGCTGCTGCAAGCCTTGCGCGATGGCCGGGGACCAGCGGGGCCTCATCGCATGCCCTCCCGATGATACTTGCAATTCCCGCAAGCGATAATGCGCGGGCGCAACACAACGTTCCGCCGCCGCGCCTGGTTTTCGAATTTTTATTTCGGCTGGACGTTCGGGTCGCCGCCGGGCGAGCCGGGCGGAGGGATGACACGAAGCGCGCCGCCCTCCGGCGGCGGCTTGCGGATTTCCGGATCGATGCCCGCCGGCGGGCAGATCACGCCCTTGGAGTCGGCGAGCCTTTCGCTCAGGGGTTTGTCGCTCGGCGGCCCGCCGAGCGTCGGCGGATCGCCGGTTACGCCGGGCGGGCAGGCTGGGGGCGGAGCGGCCGTCTGCGCGGACGCGCCGGCATGAACGAGGGCCAGGGCGCTGGCATAGGCAACGATCGATCGGGCTGTCGGCACGGCGGAGCCTCACGGCCACCCCCGACAACTAACGCATTGGCGGTGCAAGGCGTTCCTAGCGGCGCTCCGCCGACCAAGTCCCCGAACAGGTGCCGGAACTCACCACTGCGTGCCACGTACCGCTGCCGGAGCGTTGCACGAAGCGCCCGGCCGCGTTTGCGCGGCGCGACCCGGCCGAGACGCTGACGCGCACCGCGCCGTTGTTGGCGACGCGGCCGTCGACGTTGACGGCCGCGTCTCCGGTATAGGTGACCTTGCCGTTCACGATCGACACCCCGTAGCGATAGGCGCGGTCGCAAGTGCCCTGATCGGTGACGATCAGCACGCTCCACTTGCCGTCGAAGCTGCGCGTCGCCGGTGGCGCGGCAGCGGCCGTGGACGCGGCAGCGGCCAGCAGCAGGGCACAGGAAACGGCGGTACGGAACGTGCGCATGGACCTCTCGGCTTTCCCCGGCGGCGGAATCGGCACCGGTCCAATGTGACCATGCGCGAGACGATGAACAAGAGCCGTGACGGTGTTATGAGGTGGCGCGAGGACAAGCATGGAAAATCCCGCCCAGACCGACGAACCTGCGGCCGATCCGGAGCCCGACCGGACCTATGCCTACCGCCCCTCGCTGATGGGGGCGCCGTTCGAATTCCGGCTGGCGCGCGACGCCTTTCACTGGCGCAAAGGCCGCTTCGAGGGGCATGCGCCCTATGACCGCATCCGCCGCATCCGCCTCTCGTTCCGCCCGATCACCATGCAGACCTATCGCTTCCTCGCCGAGGTATGGCCGCAGGGCGGACCGAAGCTCACGATCAGCTCGACCTCGTGGCGCAACCTCGTCGAGCACGAGCGCCTGGACGTCGCCTACGTGGCATTCATCACCGAACTGCACCGCCGCATCGCCGCGGCCGGGGGCCGCACGGTGTTCGATGCCGGGACGCCGCCGCTGGTGTTCTGGCCCGGCGTCGTGATCTTCGTCGGCGTCTCGCTCGCCATGGCGGCGCTGACGGTGCGCGCCATCCAGGTCCAGGCCTGGGGCGCTGCCGCATTCATCGGCGGTTTCCTCGCCTTGTTCCTGTGGCAGGCCGGCGGCTTCTTCCGCCGCAACCGGCCGGGGCGCTACGACCCGATGGCCTTGCCCGAAGCCGTGCTGCCGCGCACCACCAGGACCGAGCATTTGGCGTAGCGCACCATGTGACCGGCATTGGAGCCGAGGAAGTAGGTCTTCATCGCCGGCCGGTGCGAGCTCATCACGATCAGGTCGCAGTCGAACGTGGTCGCCTCCTCCAGCACCTCGTGGTAGATGCCGCCTTGGCGCACCACGGCCGACACCCGGTCCGGCGGGAGCCCCGACTGCTTGACGATCGCGGTCAGCGCCTCTTCGGCGGAGCTTTTCTGCTGCACGTCGAAATCGGGCGGCACGTATTCGGCGAGCATGACCGGCGTCATCGGGATCACGTTGATGATGCGGACGACGCCGTTGGCCGGCCCGGCCAGCTCCACGGCGGTCGAGACCGCGGGCTTGGCGAATGTCGGGTCGGCGAGATCGACGGGAACGAGGATGCGTTTGTACATGGCGGCCCTCCCGCATGCAGGGCATTGTGCCACAAGACGCGCCCGGACGTGAGCGCAATCAGTCGCCGGACGGAGCCGCGGCCGCGCGGCGGCGCAGCAGGTCGGCGGCGACGTCGGCAAGCCGTGGGCGCGGCAGCGCGGCGAACGGCAGCGGCCGCGCCAGCTCGATCGCCGCAAGGCCGAGCCGGGCGGTCAACAGGCCGTTGAGCATGCCCTCGCCGAGCTTGGCCGAGAGCTTGGCGGCGACGCCGTGGCCGAGCACCTGCTGGATCAGGCTGTCGGTCGCCGCGATCCCCCCGGTCAGCGTCACGTGCACGATGACGCGGCGCATCAGGCGGATGAGCCCGAGCGTCCCCGGCCGGCCGCCATAGAGCGCGGCGAGCCGGCGGATCAGGCCGAGCGCGGAGATGAAGACGAACACCATGTCGAGGGCGGCGCGCGGGCTCACCGCGGTGACCAGCGAGACGCGCGTCGCCGCGGCCGAGACGAGGCGGCAGGCCTCCGCATCGAGCGGCACCATCAGGTCGCGCTCGGCGAGCCGCACCAGGTCGGCGCCGTCGATGATCTCGGTCAGGTGGTCGGCGAACTCGGCGCGCCGGCGGGCCAGCGCCGGCGTGTGCGCGAGCAGTGTCATGAGTTCTCGCACCAGCGCTCGTGCGCGCGTGCGGTCGTCGTTGGCGATTGCGGCCTGCGCTTCCTCGCGCAGCTTCTCGACCGTGCGCAGGCGGGCGAGGCCGACGATCTCCCTCAGCGCGATGACCAGCAGGGCGAGGGCGGCAAGGCCGGCCAGCACAAGTCCGAGCGTGCCGAGCCAGGCGGCGCGGGCGAACAGCTCCTCGATCAGCGACGTAATGGCGAGGCCGAGCGCGAGCGACACCAGCCCGCCGAGCGCGGCCCACAGCACGGCGCTCCAGGGGAAGCGCGAGCGGCGCGGCAGCGCGGCCGGTTCGACCGGCGCCGGCAGGTCGCGCGCGTCGGGCTCCGGCGTCACGCGCACGGCGCGGGCTCCCGCGCGCTTGAACTCCGGCGCCTCCGTCGCCTCGGCGACCAGCACGTGCGGGTCGTCGAGCCGGAACGCGGCGGGGCGGCGGTGGGGTTCGGTCATGGAGGGATTATAGCGCAGGCGAATGTGACGTAGGGCGGGCAAAGCCGTAAGCGCGTTGACGCGCGTCTTCGACGCGCCATGGCGTGCCCGCCTTCTTCGCATGCGGTACGCGCTTGCGGGCACGGCGCCTCCGCGTTTCGCGCTTGTTGTGCCGGACGAGCCGCGCCTTTGCCCGCCCTACGGCACGCCGATCTGCCGCAACAGGCCGGGGGTCGGATGCCCGTCCGGCACCGCGCCAAGCTTGGCCTGCTCCTTGCGGATCGCGTCGCGCAGGTCGAAATCGATGCGCCCTTCGAAGTCGTTCACCGCGTAGCCCAGTTCGGCAAGCTTGCGCTGCAAGGCGATGCGCTCGCTGCGCGAGAGCTGGCGGTCCTCCTTGGGCCACGGCGCGCGGATCGTGCCTGCACCGCGCACGCGATCGCCCAGATGACCGGCGGCGAGCGCAAATGCATCGGAGTTGTTGTAGCGCTTGATGACGGAAAAGTTCTCGCCAACCAGGAATGCGGGTCCCGCGGCGCCGCTGGGAAACAGCAGGATGGCGTCACCGGCGTCCGGCAGCGGCTTGCCGTCGGCGCGCGTCAGGCCGAGCCCGCGCCATTCGGCGAACGTCGCGCGGCTGCGGCGATAGTCGAACGGCTTCGGAATGACGACTTCGTAGCCCCAGTCCGATCCGCGCTTCCAGCCCCAATGCTTGAGAAAGTTGGCAATGGAGGCGAGCACGTCGGGGACGCTTGCCCAGATATCCTTGCGGCCGTTGCCGTCGAAATCGACCGCGAGGGTGAGGAAATTCGACGGCATGAATTGCGGGTGTCCCATGGCACCGGCCCATGAGCCTTGCATCTTGTCGCGCGCGACGTGCCCGTCCTGCAGGATCTGCAGTGCGGCGATCAGCTCGTCGCGGAAATAGGCCGGGCGATAGTCGCTCACCGCCAGCGTCGCGAGCGAGCGGATCACGTCGAAGCCGCCGGTGTTGGCGCCGAACGAGGTCTCGATCCCCCACAGCGCAACGATGACCCAGCGATCGACGCCGTACCGCTGCTCGATCGCATCCAGAGTCGTCGACCATTCCGCGGCGCGCCGTGCGCCGCCCTCGATGCGCGCAGGTGACGCCATCTGGTTGACGTAGGTGCCGAACGCGGCGCCGTATTCCGGCTGCCGCGTCGTGACCGCGATGACGCGCGGGTCGGGCGTCAGCCCGGCGAAGCTCGCATCGAAGGTGCGTCTGGTGATTCCCCGCGCCGCCGCATCGGGCCACAAGGCCTGCAGGAAGGCATCGAGACGCTGTTCGCGCGGCTCCTGCGCGTGCGCGAACGTTTGCGCCGCAACGACCGCGAGCACCGATGCGATGATGTTAGCGCGAATCACGCCAGCCGATCTCCGAGCAGGAACTGCAGCGCACGGTCGAGGCGGATGTGGGGCAGGGCGTCTGCCTCGAGCGGCGGCGGGCGGAAGCGCAGGAAGCGATAGTCGGCATCTTCGGCCGTGCCCGCGGTCAGGCCCTTGAACGCAGGCGCGTTGCCGAACAACGCCTCGGGGTCATCCGGCAGGTCGCCGGGAAACGCCGCGACCTCCGTGTCTCCGTCGAAGCGCTCAGGCCCGACGCGCTCGCCGGCCAGCGGCGTGCCGATGATCGCCGGCAATTTGTCGCGGCCGCGTGTCACCTGTGCCTCGCGCGTCGCGCGCACCGCGGCGAGCGCGACCACGTCGATCTTGGCGCCGGCGAACGCCGAGCGCTCGATCGCGCGCGCGGTCATGCGCGCCAGGATGCGCTCGAGCCGGTCGTGGCTCACGTGATGCAGGTGGTCGGCTTTGGTGGCGGCAAACAGGATGCGGTCGATGCGCGGGCGGAACAGCGCGCTGGCCAAGCTCGGCCGGCCGGTGCGGAAGCAGGCGAGGATCGCGGCGAGCGACTGCTCGAGGTCGGCGACCGAGTCCGGGCCGGCATTGAACGCCGCAAGCGCATCCACCAGCACGATCTGCCGGTCGAGCCGCGCGAAATGCTCGCGGAAGAACGGTCGCACCACGGCGGCCTTATAGGCTTCGAAGCGGCGCTGCATCATCGCGGCGAGCGAGCCGGCACGCACCTCGCCCGACAATTCGAGCGGCGCGAAAGTGAGCGCAGGGGAGCCGGCGAGGTCCCCCGGCATGAGGAAGCGGCCGGGCGGCAGCAGGCTCATGGCGTAGCGCTCGGCGCGGCAGGCGCGCAGGTATTCGGTGAACAGCCGCGCGGCGGTGAGCGCCGCCTGCTCGTCTTCCGCGCCGTCGGCGTCGAGCGTCGCGAGCTGTGCATGCCAGGCTGCGGCGAGTGCCGGGCGCGGGCCGGAGCGCGAAAGCTTCAGGGTCGCGGCCGACCATTCGCCGTAGCTGGTCGCCAGCAGCGGCAGGTCGAGCAGCCATTCGCCCGGATAGTCGACGATGTCGAGGGTGAGGGTGCGCTCGCGCCCGCTGGCCGACTGATACTCGACGACGAGGCGCAGCTCGCTCACCTGGCGCGTCGACTCGGGCCAGCTGCGTTCCTGCAGCGCGCGCACGTGCGCCTCGTAGTCGAAACGCGGCACCGCATCATCCGGCTGTGGCGCAAGATGCGCCCGCGCAATGCGTCCGCCGGCGAGCGCGTCGAATACCGGCAGCCGGCCGCCGTGGAGCAGATGATGCACCAGCGCGGTGATGAACACGGTCTTGCCCGCGCCCGACAGGCCGGTCACCCCGAGCCGCACGGTCGGGCGCCATAGCCCCGCACCGAACTCGCTCAAGGCGCGGGCGGTGAGGCGAAGTTCCTCGGCGATGGGGGTGAGCGCGTTGACCATCAGGGCAGGGCGGCGTTGAAGCCGTAGATATGGCGTTCGGCCGGTTTCGCCAGCGCCGCTCTCTTACGTGGTCGCGTTTGTCTCACCGGCTCAATCGTCCGGCGCGCCGAGCGAGCGCGGCGTGACGAAGCGATCGAGCCGGCCGCCGCCGCGCGCCAGGCTGCGCCAATCGTCGACGGCAAAATCAATCACCGCGAGGCCGGCGGTCGGGAATTTCTCCAGCATCATTCTTTGCGCCTCGTCGCTGCCGGATGCGATCAGCAATTCGGAAAGATCGCTCAGGCCGGGATTGTGGCCGACCACGAGCAGCGTATGCACGGCATCCTTGGTTTCCTGCAGCACGGCCAGGATGTCTTCCGCGTCCGCCTCGTACAGGCGACGGTCGAACGTCAACTTCGGCCGAGTGCTGAGCGCGGCCAGCACCAGGTCGAGGGTCTCGCGCACGCGCAGCGCCGTCGAGGCAAGAACGAGATCGGGCATCAGGCTCTGCTCGGCCAGATAGGCGCCCACGCGCGGCGCAGCCTTGCGCCCGCGCGCACTGAGCGCGCGGTCGTGGTCGGCCTGGCCCGACTTGCTCCAGTCGGATTTGGCATGGCGCAAGAGGATCAGGCGTCGCATGTCAACCTTTCGGCGTCGATTTCGGGAGTCTAGTGTCCCGATTCCGAAGTTCGCATGTGATCGTGCGGCACCCTCGTGTGCGAACTTCGGAATCGAAGGACACTAGTAACCTATTGATCTAGTGTGGCTTTGGTTCAGAAGTCCGCATGTCGGACTCGCGGCAAGAATGATGCGGACTTCTGAACCGCCACACTAGCATGGCGCGGCGGCAGGGCCGCGGCGAGGGATCATGGAATCACCGATCGGCCCGACCTGGTATGCGGCGACCATGGCTCCCGTGCGCGAGCGCGGACCGCTCACCCACGACCTCGACGTGGACGTGTGCGTGGTCGGCGCCGGGCTCGCGGGGCTCACCGTCGCGCGCGAGATCGCGCGGCGCGGCTGGTCGGTCGCGGTGCTGGAGGCGCGGTGTGTCGGCTGGAGCGCGTCCGGCCGCAACGCCGGCTTCGTGTCCCCCGGCTTCGCCGAGCGCATCGACGCAATCGTCGAGCGCGTCGGCCTGCCGCGCGCCAAGGAGCTGTGGACGCTGTCGCAGGCCGGCGCCGACTACGTGCGCCGGACCATCGACGAGACCGGCATGCCCGGCGTCGAGGCCAAAGACGGCCGCCTCGCGGTGCGGCGCACCGACGACGAGGACGCCGTCATCCGCCACACCGCAATGCTGCGCGTGGACTTCGGCGCCGAGGTCGAGGCCTGGCCGACCGAACAGGTGCGCGAGGTGTTGCGCAGCGGCGTCTATTTCCAGGGCGTGCATTTTCCCGCGGCGTTCCATATCCACGCGCTCAACTACCTGCAGGGGCTTGGCGTCGCGGCCGAAGCCGCCGGCGCGCGCATCTTCGAGCAGACCGCGGCGATCGAGCTCGACCCCGCCGGGGTGCGCAAGCGCATCGCGACGGAGCATGCGCGCGTGCGCGCCGCCCATGTGGTGCTCGCCGGCAGCGCGCATCTCGGCGCGATGAATCGTGCCGTCGCCGACACCGTGCTGCCGGTCGCGACCTACATGGCGGTCACCGCGCCGCTCGGGGAGAAGCTGTTCGACGCCGTGCGCTACAACGGCGCGATCGCCGATACGCGGCGGACCGGCGACTACTACCGCATCGTCGATGACGACCGCCTGATGTGGGGCGGCCGCATCAGCGTGCGCGCCTCGGAACCGCGCCGGCTCAGGCAGATGATGCGCGGCGACATCTTAGCGGTCTATCCGCAGCTCGGCGAGGTGGAGATCGAATACGCCTGGTCGGGCTTGATGGGCTATGCGCTGCACAAGATGCCGCAGATCGGCGAACTGTCACCCGGCTACTGGCTCGCGAGCGCGTTCGGCGGCCATGGCCTCAACACGACCGCGATGGCCGGCGACCTGATCGCGCGCGCGATCGTCGAGGGCGACGACCGCTGGCGGCTGTTCTCGGCCTACGATCTGGTCTGGGCCGGCGGCCGCTTCGGGCGCGCGGCCGCGCGAGCAATGATCTGGTCGATGCAGGCGCGTGAGGCGCTGAAGGAGAAGATTGCCCGGTACCGCGACCGGGCGCGGCGCGAGGCGGAGGAGCGGCAGGCGAAATGGGCCGCGGAGAAGGCCGCGCGCAAGGCCGAAGAGGAACAGCGGCGCGCGCAGGAGGAGGCAAGGCGCCTGGCCGAAGAGGCGGCAAGACGCGCGCAGGAAGAGGCCGGGCGGCGCGCCGCCGAAGCGGCCAGGAAGGCCGAGGAAGAAGCCGCGCGCGTCGCGGCCGAGAAGGCGGTGCAGGACGCGGTCGACGCCGCGTTCGCGCTGCCGAAACAGGTCGAACAATACAAGCCGGCGGCAATCGTCGAAGCAGCGGCCGATGCGCCGCCGCTGGCCGGAACGGCACCGGTCGGCGAACCGCATGCCGGCGTGGCGAAGGCCGAAGTTGCCACGGTCGAGCCGGCTGCCGCCGAAGCGGTCGTTGCGGCTTCGGCTGAGGCGGAGGCCGCGGTCACCGCCATCATGGCCGAGCCGGTGCCGCCGGTGCCCGCGAAGCCTGCGGGCAAGCGCCGGAGCCGTGGGCGCAAGAAGAAGGAATGACCGATTTAAGCTTCGTTGCGTTTGCGCGGCCGCCGCCGCATGCCGGCCGGCAGCTTGACGTAGGGAAAGTCGGCGGGATCGGCGAGGTTCATGCCGGGCGACGCGCAGGTGATCACTTCCTCGGCGATCTCCTGGAAGCCGGCGCGGAAATGCACCGAGCTCTTGAGCGCGACGATGCGCCGTTCGCGCGGATCGATGCCGAGATGCGAGAACGTCTCGCGGTGGATCGGCTGCTGGCGGATGCTCGCGACCAGCACCTCGACGCCGTTCTGCCTCAACACCGCGGTCTTGCCCATTTGCGCGGTCTTCGAGCGCAGCATCGGGGACGTGCCTTCGAACGCGCCGTCGCTGAGCGCCACGACCGTCCACGGACCTGGCACCGGGTCGGGCCCGATCGGCGTGTTGAGATGCGCGCCGATGCCGGCCGCGTGCGCCGCCGCCGCCAGATCCGGATCATGAAAGATGCCGACGATGGCGCCCTGCGCGCCTTGCTTGAGCAATTCCGCGATGATGCCGGTGGTGTTGGAGGGTGCGCCGGCGCCGGGATTGTCCTGCGTGTCGGCAAGCACCACCGGCTTGCTCGCCGTCGCGGAAATCCGGATCGCGTTGGCGACCGCTTCGGCGACCGGCTGCACCCGTTGCGCCGCGAATGCCGGTTCGGCTGCGATCACGGCGTCGGCCAATTGATCGACTGCACGCTCGACCGTCCCCTGGTCGGCGCCATAGCCGAACACGGCCGGACCGCACGCGGCGATGTCGGCCGGCGGGAACCCCGGAGTGAAATTCAGGTGTACGCCGCTTTCGGTTTCGATCGCTTCCAGCAGTTCATACAGTTCCTTGACCGGCGAGATCAGCGAGCAGCCGGCCGTGACCGGGATTAGGAACGGCATGCGGCGCATCGCTTTCGCAGGGCTCGGTCCCCACGCCAACACGCGATCGAGCCAACGCGCGACGCGCGCGCCGGTCTCACCCCAGTCGACATGCGGATAGGTGCGGTAGGCCGAGAGCAGGTTCGTGGTCTCGAGCATCTGCGCCGTCATGTTGACGTGCAGGTCGAGCGTGCCCACGATCGGCACCGTGGCACCGGCCACAGCGCGGATGCGGCGCAGCAGCTCGCCCTCGGCATCATCGTAGCCTTCGGCGACCATCGCGCCGTGCAATTCGGCGAAGATCACGTCGGCGTTCGCACGGCGGTAGCCGTCGACCAGCGCGGCGCTCGCGCGCTCGAACGCGTGCGCGGTGACCAGACCGGCCGGCTGCGCCATGGCCCAGATCGTCGGCACGATCGCGTGGCCGGCCTTGCGCGCGGCGGCGACCAACCCTGAAATCCCGACGTTCAGGCCCGCGAGCGTTTCGAGCATGGCCGCGCCTTCGCAGGCGCCGGGCCAGGCGCCGGTGCGCGCGAAGTCCTCCCAGGTCGTCGGCTGATCGACGAAGGTGGTGCTCTCGTGCAGGAAACCGCCGACGGCGATGCGCAGGGGCATGGAGGGTTCCCGTTCTAGCGATAGAGGTTTGCTGCCACGGCAAGCATCTGATCGAACATGGGCACGTCGAGTACATCGAACGCAACTCCCATAGTCGATCCCGATGGAATGGGGATTGAATCTCCATCGCTATCGTTAGTGGACGTCATCGCGCGTTTCACAATTATGCCTCTTGCGGCGCCGTTACGATCCACAATTGGCCCCCCACTAGCTCCGTAGTGAATTTGATTGTCGAGGTAGAAGGTGGTCACTTTCATCTCGATTAAACCTGAGCTGGCGGTCATCCGAACGGAGTTGCCGACGGTGCCTCGTTTGATCATAGGACCGGAAGCAAGCCTCTTGATATCGTACGGGTACTCTTTTCTAAATTCATCGATGCCAATCATTCCCGCCGACATAAGGCGGTCAATGGCAAACGGAAATTCGATCTCATCCGAATATCCGCCAAAGAACAGTTCATCCCCGAGCTGGGGAGGTTCGAGGGAAGGAGGTAGATATTCAAATTGGGGGCGTTGGATATCTTTTGGAACTAAGATCGCAATGTCCAACTGCAAGGGCTTCATACCTGAGCCCGTGTGCTCGAATTGAAACGGGCAAATAGCGATTTTGTACTGAAGCGCTTTCTCTTGAAACAGAAGCCGAACAATGATGGTGCAGTTCCGTTCTGCATAGTCGGATTCGCGAACGGGGAAACCTCCGACTGCAGTATGAGCAGCCGTGAGGATCTCACCAGTCGGACGAAAGCAGAAACCGCTTCCTTTGCTGATTACTTCTCCGTCTTTCAGAACCAGAATGTGTGCAAGTGCTCTTCTGATTTTGTCTTATAGAATCGGAAGGTCCATCGCCGCTCCCAATAGAATTCTGCTTCAACGGCATTGCCCTAGCGTCCCTCCCTGCGGGCCATGAAGGCGAGCCGCTCGAACAGGTGCACGTCCTGCTCGTTCTTCAGTAGCGCGCCATGCAGCGGCGGGATCAGCTTCTTCGGGTCGCGCTCGCGCAGGGTCTCGGGCCCGATGTCCTCGACCATCAGGAGTTTCAGCCAGTCGAGCAGCTCCGAGGTCGAGGGCTTCTTCTTCAAGCCCGGCACCTCGCGGATCTCGTAGAACAGCCGCAGCGCTTCGCCCACCAGGCGCTGCTTGATGCCGGGGAAATGGACTTCGATGATCGCCCGCATGGTGTCGGGATCGGGGAAGCGGATGTAATGGAAGAAGCAGCGGCGCAGGAACGCGTCGGGCAGTTCCTTCTCGTTGTTGGAGGTGATGACCACGACCGGGCGGCGGCGCGCCTTGATGGTTTCGGATGTCTCGTAGACGAAGAACTCCATGCGGTCGAGTTCCTGCAGCAGGTCGTTGGGGAACTCGATGTCGGCCTTGTCGATCTCGTCGATCAGCAGCACCGGCCGCTCGTCCGCCACGAACGCGTCCCACAGCTTGCCGCGCTTGATGTAATTGCGGATGTCCTGCACGCGCGCGTCGCCGAGCTGGCTGTCGCGCAGGCGCGAGACCGCATCGTACTCGTACAGGCCCTGCAGCGCCTTGGTGGTCGACTTGACGTGCCACTCGATCAGCGGGGCGCCGATCGACTTCGCGACCTCGAGCGCCAGCACGGTCTTGCCGGTGCCGGGCTCGCCCTTGACCAGCAAAGGCCGCTCGAGGGTGATGGCGGCGTTGACGGCGATCTTCAGGTCGTCGGTCGCGACGTAGGCGCTGGTGCCTTCGAAACGCATGAGGATCCTCGTGTTGCGGCGCGACACTAGACACCGCAATCGAGGCCCGCAAGGCAGCCTTGCGGCTCGCGGTCACCACGAACTCGCGTGAACGTGAGGGTAATTGAGTTCCTCCCGCGGCTGGGATTGCGTATGGCAGGATGAGGCCGGAGAATGCCGGCGACCCTGGGAGCTTCTCGATGCGCCGTCTTTCCTTCGTTGCAGCGTGCCTGCTTGCCGTCGTCGGCCCGGCGTCGGCACAGCAGACCACCGCTACCCCATCACAGGCGATCGCGACGTTCGCCGGCGGCTGCTTCTGGTGCGTGGAGGCCGATTTCGACAAGGTGCCGGGCGTGATCAGCACGATCTCGGGCTACATGGGCGGCAAGACCGCGAATCCGACCTACAAGCAGGTCTCGGCCGGCGGAACCGGGCACGCCGAGGTGGTGCAGATCACCTACGATCCGAGCAAGGTCAGCTACGCCAAACTACTCGACGTGTTCTGGCGCAACATCGACCCGCTGGTGAAGGACCGGCAGTTCTGCAACTCGGGCGACATGTACCGCAGCGCGGTCTTCTATCACGACGACGAACAGAAGAAGCTGGCGGAAGAGACCAGGAAGACGGTCGAGGCCAAGTTCAAGCCGCGCACGGTCCATACCCAGATCGTCAAGGCGAGCGAGTTCACCGTCGCCGAGGACTATCACCAGGATTTCTACAAGAAGAACGAGGCGCGCTATAATTTCTACCGCTGGAACTGCGGGCGCGACCAGCGGCTGGAAGAGCTCTGGGGCAAGAGCAACAAGAGCAGCTGACATGATCTCACGACGCACCTTGCTGCTCGGTTCGGCCGCCGCCCTCGCGGGCTTCGCGGTGTTGCGCCCGACGGAGAACTCGGATGCCGCCTCGGCCAAAAGCTTCGAGGTGCAGAAGAGCGACGAGGAATGGCGCCGCGTGCTCACCCCGGCGCAATACGACGTCCTGCGCAAGCACGGCACCGAGCGTCCCGGCACCAGCCCGCTCAACCGCGAGAAGCGCGCCGGCAGCTATCACTGCGCCGGCTGCGACCTGCCGCTGTTCTCCTCCGACACCAAGTACGAGAGCGGCACCGGCTGGCCGAGCTTCTACCGCCCGCTTGCCGATGCGGTCGGCACGACCACCGACCGCTCGTTTTTCATGACCCGCACCGAAGTGCATTGCCGCCGCTGCGGCGGTCATCTCGGCCACGTGTTCGAGGACGGCCCGCGCCCGACCGGCTTGCGCTACTGCATGAACGGCGTGGCGCTGAAGTTCGTGCCGGCGGCCGCGAGCGGGCCGGCCTAGGCGCGCAAGAAACCCGGCAAATCCTGCCGCACTAGGCAGATCCGCGCCGGCCGGCGAGCACCGGCGGCGCCATTAGCCCATTGATATAACTGAAGAACATCGCTGGCACGGGGCTTGCGACGTGCGCCACGGATATTTGCGGCCGGCGGCGTCCGGCCTCGGAGGACGGTTATGGGTATCTTCGGCGCTCTCACCACGGCGGTCACCGGTCTGCGCGCGCAGTCCTATGCGCTCGAGAACATCTCCGGCAACATCGCCAACTCGCAGACCACCGCGTTCAAGCGCATCGACACCAGCTTCCAGGACCTGATCCCGGACAATCCCGGCAACAAGCAGCTGGCCGGCAGCGTCACTGCCAGCGCGCGCGCCACCAACACCGTGCAGGGCGACATGCAGTCGGCCTCGGTCGGCACCTTCATGGCGATCAACGGCGACGGCTTCTTCATCGTCAGCAAGCCGTCGAGCTTCGCCGACGGGCTTCCGGTGTTCGACGGCACCAACCTCTACACGCGGCGCGGCGACTTCCAGTCCAACAAGGACGGCTATCTGGTCAACGGCGCCGGCTACTACCTGATGGGCATCCCGGTCGATCCGACCACGGGCAACCTCGCCGGCAGCGTGCCGCAACTGCTGAAATTCCAGAACGACTTCCTGCCGGCGCAGACGACCACGCAGATCGAGTACCGCGCCAACCTCGCCGATTATCCGCTCACGCCCCGGCACGACACCAGCGTGATCGGCTCGGAACTGCTCAATCCCGCGACCTTCTCGGGCAATCCGATCGCGGGCGCGCCGACCGCGGCGAAGCTGACCAGCGCCGCGTCGCTCTCGCCCGACAAGCGCGGGACCGCGCTCGGGACCGTCGGGTCGCTGACCGGCGCCACGACGCTCACGTCGCTCGGCATCACCAACGGGCAGACCATCACGGTCAATGACGGCACCAACACCACGACCTACACGGTGGTCAACGCGACGACCGAAACGGTCGGCGGCCTGATGACCGCGATCAACGGCGGCGCGGCCAATGCCACCGCCTCCCTGGTCTCCGGACAGCTTCAGGTCATCTCGGACAACGACATCGACACCATATCGATGGGCGGAACCGCGGCCACCGCGGTCGGCTTTGCGCCCGGCAACAACACGTTCCCGCCGGTGAACCTGCTGACCCAGGGCATCGCCCAGGGCAACACGCTCACCCTGAAAGTCGGAACCGACCCGCTGCAGACCATCACGTTCGGCACCGGACCCGGCGAAGTCAACACGCTGGCCGGCCTGCAGAGCGCCATCACCGGCCTCAGCGGCATCAACGGGACCGTGAACGTCGCCAACGGCAGCATCAGCATCACGGCAACCGACGACGACGACAACCTGGTCCTTGGCGGCAACACCGCGACCGTGTTCGGCTTTCCGACGCTCACCGCGATTCCCGCCAACGGCACCGTCCGGGCCCAGGACCTGGGCGCGTTCCTGGATCAGTCGATGAGCGGCGGCGCGGTCACCACCTACGACGTGTCCGGCTCTCCGGTGAATATCCAGTTGCGCTGGGCCAAGGTCGACAGCGCGACCGTCGGCGGCGACGACACCTGGAACCTGTTCTACCAGATCGACGCCAATGCCACAGGGACGGACCCGGCGTGGAAGAACGTCGGCGTCGCCTACAAGTTCGATCCGAACGGACAGATGAACCCGCTGGTCGCCAACGTGACGCTCGCCGGCGTCGTGGTGAACGGCGTGCCGCTCGGCGACATCCAGCTGGTGCACGGCTCGGGCGGCGTCACGCAGTTCTCCGATCCGAACGGCACCGTGAAGGTCAACCTGCTGGCGCAGGACGGCTTCCCGGCCGGATCGCTCGAGGCGGTCGCGGTCAACGACAAGGGCCGCATCATCGGCACCTACTCCAACGGCCGCTCGATCGATCTCGCCGAGATCACGCTGGCGAGCTTCAACGGCCCGAACCAGCTCATGCGCCTCGACGGCGGAGCGTTCGCGGCGACCGACGAGTCGGGCGCCGCGGTGGTCGGCGCGCCGGGCAAGATCGTCGGCTCCTCGCTCGAAGGCTCCAACACCGATATCGCCGACGAGTTCACCAAGCTGATCGTCACCCAGCAGGCCTATTCGGCCAACACCCGCGTCATCACCACCAGCAATCAGATGGTGCAGGACCTCTTGAACATGTTGCGGTAACGGACGCGCAGGCGCGCGACGGCAAGGTAGCCGAAGGTAACCCATGAGTCTCAACCTGGCGCTCGGCGCGGCGGTCGCCGGCCTGCACGTCACCCAGCAGAGCCTCTCGATCGTCGCGGCCAACGTCGCGAACGCGGGGACGCCGGGCTACGTCCGCAAGACGCCGGTCCAGGTCACCACCACGGCCGGGGATTTCGGCATCGGGGTGCGCATCGCCGCGGTCAACCGCGAGCTCGACCAATACCTCCAGCGCCAGCTGCGGATCGAGAATTCCGGCGGCGGCTACGCCGATCTGCGCGCGCAGTTCTATCAGCGCCTGCAGCAGATTTACGGCGCGCCGGGCTCGGAGAGCGCGCTGTCTTCGGTGTTCGGCAAGCTCACCGCTTCGTTGCAGGCGCTCGCCGCGACGCCGGAGTCGGCCTCGGCGCGCTATTCGGTGCTCTCCTCCGCGCAGGTCCTGGCGCAGCACCTCAACGGCATGACGGCGGATATCCAGGGGCTGCGCAGCGACGCCGAGCTCGGCCTCGCCGACGCGGTCCGGCAGGCCAACATCGCGATGGCGAACATCGCAAAGATCAACGAGCAGATCGCCCTGTCGGGCGCGCAGGACTCGACCACCGCCGTGCTGTTCGATCAGCGCGACGGCTACCTCGATCAGCTGTCGCGGTTGATGGACATCCGCGTGGTCCAGACCGACCGCAATCAGGTCAACGTCTTCACCAATTCCGGCTATCAGCTCGTCGGCACCAGCGCGGCGACGCTCGCCTTCGACCCGCATGGCAGCTTGACGGCGCTGTCGCAATGGAACGCCGATCCCGCTACGCGCGGCGTCGGCACGCTCGTGCTCAAGTCGGCGAACGGCGACGATATCGATCTCGTCGCCAACAATACGTTCCGTTCCGGCCAGATCGCCGGCTATCTCGAAATGCGCGACCACATCCTGGTGGAGGCACAGGCGCAGCTCGACCAGATCGCCGCCGCCATGGCGAGCGCCTTGTCGGATCGGACTACGACCGGTAGCGCCGTGACCTCGGGCGCGCAGGCCGGCTTCGACGTCGACATCGGCAACCTGCTCGCCGGCAACACGGTCAAGCTCACCTATACCGATACGACCACCAATACCCAGCGCCGCATTACCATCGTGCGCGTCGACGATCCCGCGGCGCTGCCGCTGCCGGCAAGCGCGACGGCCGATCCGAACGACAAGGTGGTCGGCGTCAATTTCTCCGGCGGGCTTGCTTCGGTCGTTGCCCAGCTCAACGCGGCGCTCGGCGGCACCGGGCTGCAGTTCTCCAATCCCTCCGGCACGAGCCTGCGCGCGCTCGACGATGGCGCCGCCGGCAAGGTCGACATCAATACGATGACGGCGACCGCGACGACGACGTCGTTGACCGGCGGCAGTGCGGAGCTTCCGTTCTTCCTCGACGGCGGCACGGTCTACTCGGGCGCGATCTCGGCATCCGGCGTGCAGAGCCTCGGCCTTGCCGGCCGCATCGTGGTCAATCCGGCGCTGGCCGCCGACCCGACGCGGCTTGTCGTGTTCCAGACCTCGCCGCTGACGGCGAGCGGCGACCCGACGCGGCCGAGCTTCCTTTACGACCGGTTGCTGCAGGGCAGGCTCGACTTCGCCCCGCAGGCCGGCGTCGGCACGGCCGCCTCGCCGTTCAGCGGCACGCTCACCGCCTACCTGCAGCCAGATGATCAGCCAGCAGGGCGAAGCGGCGAGCGCGGCCGAAAGCCTGCGCCAGGGCCAGGAGGTGGTGGTCAACTCGCTGCAGCAACGCTTCGATGAGACCTCCGGCGTGAACATCGACACCGAGATGGCCAACCTGCTCAATCTGCAGATGGCCTACGCCGCCAACGCGCGCGTGATGACGACGATCAAGGAAATGCTCGACCAATTGATGCGGATGTGACGCAGATGACCGTGAACGGTGTCGGATTCCGCTCCTCGCCTGTGTTGCAAGCGCTCGCCGACATGCGCGTGCAGCTCGGCGAGTTGCAGCGCCAGCTCGGGACCGGCAAGAAGTCGACCGACTATGCCGGCCTCGGCCTCAATCGCGGACTTTCCGTCGGCCTGCAGGCCAAGCTCACCGCGTTGACCAGCTATGGCGACACCATCGACAACGTCGACGTGCGGCTGAACCTGGCGCAGACCGCGCTGACGCGCATCGCCGGCCTGCAGCACACGGTCAAGAGCGCAACGCAACTGTCGGCCTTCGACCTCGACGCCGCCGGGCAGGTTACCGCCCAGCACAGCGCGCAGGCCCAGCTCGACGAGATCCTCACTCTCCTCAATGCGCGCGCCGGCGATCGCTACCTGTTCGCCGGGCGCGCCGTCGACCAGCCGGCAGTCGAGACCACCGACCGTATCCTCAACGGCGACGGCACGCGCGCCGGCTTCAAGCAGGTGCTGGCCGAACGCATGGCGGCCGACCTCGGCTCCGGTCTCGGCCGCCTGCTGATTCCGCCGGCGGTGGGAAGCAGCCTGACGATCTCCGAGGACGTCCCCGGTTCGCCGTTCGGGTTCAAGCTCGCGGGTGTCGCTTCGACGCTTTCCGGCGCGAGCGTGACGGGCTCGCCCCCCAGCATCGGCGTTTCGTTCGCAGCCAATCCGAGCAATGGGCAGACCATTACGTTCACGTTCGCTGTTCCCGACGGATCGACCGAAAACCTCACGCTCACTGCGACGACCTCGGCGACGCCCGGACCGAACCAGTTCACCATCGGCGGCAGCACGACCGCGACGGCCGCCAATCTGCAGGCGGCGCTCGCGGCTTCGGTCACCAAGCTGGCGGCGACCTCGCTTTCGGCCGCTTCGGCAATGGCGGCGGCGAACGATTTCTTCAACGTCGGCGCTGGAGCGCCTCCGATGCGCGTCGCCGGCCCGCCGTTCGACAGCGCGACCACGCTCGTTGCCGGCACGTCCACCAATACGGTCACCTGGTACACCGGCGAGATGGGCACCGACGCGGCGCGCGGCACCGCGGTCGCGCGCATCGACGAGTTCCAGAGCGTGGCCTACGGGGTGCGCGCGAACGAGCAGGGGATCCGCGCGGCGGTCGCCGAATATCGCGGTATTCGCCTCGATGACGTATTCGCCGAACGACGCCAACGCCTCGGCGCGGTTCGCGGCGCTCAACGGACGGCTCGGCGCCGCGCTCGACGTGCCGCCGGGCATGCAGAAGGTCGAGGACATCACCGCCGAGCTCGCCGGGGCGCAGACGGCGCTCAGCGTCGCCCAGGACCGCCACCAGCAGGCCGCTTCGACCCTGCAGGACTTCCTGCAGGCGATCGAGGGCGTGCCGCAGGAGGAGGTCGCCGCGCAGATCCTGGCGCTGCAGACCAACTTGCAGGCCTCGCTGCAGACGACCGCGATGCTCTACCGGATCAGCATCGTGAATTATCTGTGATGGTCGAATGTAGCTCGGATTGCGCCTCTATCCACGCTTACGCATTTCACCACACGCATGGCGCAATCCGGGGCAGATGTCACAATCGCTCCCGGCTTTCGCCGAAGGAGCGAAAGCCGGGCTACAAGTCACCCCCGCGCCAACAATCCCGCCGCGAGCTCGCGGTTGATGTTGATCAGCGTGCCGAGCTTCTCCGGGCGCGGCTCGGCCATCAGGGCGAGCGTCTGCTTGAACACGAACAGTCCGAGATTGGCGACGTTCTGGCGGATCTCGCGCGGCAGCGGGCTGTCGTCCTGCGTCACCGAGGTCGTGAAGATGGTCCAGAGCTTGCGATTGTAGAGCAGCGCGTCGTTGAGATCGCTTTGCTTGCGATCCCACGCATCCTTGATCGCCTGCAGGCGGGAGGCCGCCTTGAGCAGCAGATTGGCTTCCAGTTCACGCGGATTGGCGATCTGCCTCGCTACCGCCCCGTATGCCTGTGCCGCATGCTGCATGGTTGAGAAGCTCCTCCTCGTAGGCAATCAATTTCTTCGCATCTTTCAAGGCCTTATACATTTCGCCTGTTAAGATATGGTTGTTGATTTGCTCAATGAACGCCCAGGTGCTGGGTGCCGCGCGGATGATGTCGCGCATCAGCGTGAAGTAGACATCGTGATGCGCGCGCGGATCGCGCGACGTGTACATGAGCTGCACCGCGAGATAGATGCGCTTGGCCGGCGTGTCGGCGCGCTCGGCCGTCATGATGTCCTTCTCGCGCAGGATCGGGACGTTGCCGTCGATCAGCAGGCGCGTACGGCTGTCCGCGTTGGTCACCACGCACTCGCCGAGCAGGATGCGCTCGCCGGGCTTGAGCTCGACTTTCAGGGCCATGGGTATCTCCCGCAGGTGCGTTAACGCAATCGTCTGCGACGATTGCGTTAACGAAGGGTTAAACAGCCCCGCGTCCTGCGGTGACGTCTTGATCGGGAAGCTCAGCCGCCGAACAGGCGCAGCACGTTCTGCGCCGCCTGTGCGGCCAGCGACAGCGCCGTGGTGGAGAGTTGCTGGCGCGTCTGCAGGGCCAGCATGTTGGCGCCTTCCTCGTTGGTGTCGGCGAGGGTGAGATTGTCGGCGCCGGTCTTGAGCGTCGTCATCATCGACTTGATGAAGTCCTGCCGCGTCTGCACCACCGAGAGGTTGGAGCCGAAGGTCGAGGCTTGGCTCTGCAGGGTATTCATCGCGGTCTGCAGCGCCGTGATGGCGGCGTTGACGTCATAATCGGTCTGGAAGTTGTTGCCCGCGGTCGCGATCCCGAGCCCGGTCGCCGTGGAGGTCACCCCGGCGATGGTGAGCGAAGAGGTGGACTGCTCGTTGAACAGCACCTTGAGGCTGCCGGCGAACAGGAGGTTCACGCCGTTGAAGCTCGCGTCCTGCGCCAGCTTGTCGATCTGGTTGCGCAGCTCATTGTACTGGCTGGCAAAATTGGTGCGCGCCGTGTTCAGCGTGCCGGCCGCCGTGGTGCCGGCGGTGAGGCCGAACTGCAGCTTCTCCGGCGCGCTCGAGTCGCCGCCGATCACGATGGTGTTGGTGCCGGTCGCCTCGAGCAGGATGCGTCCGTCGGACGAGAGCGAGGCCTTCACGGCGAGCCCGGCCGCGTTGTTCACCGCGTCGAGGATGTTCTGCACCGTGACGGTGCCGCCCGACGTGACGGTCGCGGTGGTGGTGCCGTCCGAGATCGTGATGGTCTTGCCGCTGGTGACGCTGAACGAGGACGCGCCGGTCAGGTTCGCCACCGAGCCGTTGGTCCGGGCGGTCGTGCCGACGTTCTGCAGCGCCTGGCGGGCGGAGGCCTGCGCGGTCTGCACCAACTGCTTGATCGAGGCGATGCCGTTGTCGGCGGCTTCCAGGGTCTTGATGGCGTTGCCGACGCTGTCGAGCAGGGCGCTCAGGTCGTTGGCGCGGTTGTTGAGCGCGCCGGCGGTGAAGAAGCTGATCGGATTGTCGAGCGCCGAATTGACCTTCTTGCCGGTCGCCAGGCGCTGCTGGGTACGCGCCAGCAGGCCGTCGGTGGTCTGCAGGGCCAAGAGGTTCTGACGCACGCCCGAGGAAAGTACGATGTCGCCGGCCATGGCTCACTCCACTAGGGATAGAACTGACATACCGCTCAAGGGAGCGGTTGCAGCGATCATCATTGATTAACCCTAATGGACGGTTAAGGCCTTGAAATATTATTCCTTTCCAAAATGTGAACGGCGGGGCGCAGGGCCCCGCCGTTCGACTTCAGGTTCGGATTTGGCGATCAGCCGAACAGGCGCAGCACGTTCTGGTCGGCCTGCGCGGCGAGCGACAGCGCCGTCGAGGACAGCTGCTGGCGGGTCTGCAGGGCGAGCAGGTTGGCGCCTTCCTCGTTGGTGTCGGCGAGGACGAGGTTGTCGGCGCCGGCCTTCAAGGTGTTGATCATCGACTTGGTGAAGTCCTGGCGGGTCTGCACCACCGACAGGTTCGAGCCGAAGGTCGAGGCCTGCGCGCGCAGCGTGGTCAACGCGCCGGAGAGGCCGGTCAGGGCATCGTTGATGTCCTTTTCGGTCTGCCAGGTGTTGGCTGCCGCGGCGATGCCGAGACCGGTCGCCGAGTAGGTGACGCCCGAGATCGACAGCGAGGAGGTGGCCTTCTCGTTGAACACCACTTTCAGGCTGTCGCCGTTGAGCAGGTTGACGCCATTGAACCCGGAGTCGGCGGCGAGCTGATTGATCTGGGTGCGGATGGAGTCGAACTGCGAGGCGAGCGAGCTGCGGCTGGTGTTGAGCGTACCGGCGGCGGTCGTGCCGGCGACGAGGCCGAACTGGGCCTTTTCCGGCGCGCTCGAGTCGCCGCCGATCACGATGGTGGTCGTGCCGGTGGCTTCGAGCAGGAGCTTGCCGTCGCTGGTCAGCGAGGCCTTCACGCCAAGGCTCGCCGTGTTGTTGACGCCGTCGATGATCTGCTGGGCCGTGACCGAACCGGCCGAGGTGATCGTCGCCGTGGTGGTGCCGTCGGAGACCGTGATGGTCTTGCCGCTGGTCACGGTGAACGACGAGGCGCCGGTGAGGCCGGACACGGTGCCGGTGTAGCGGGCGGTCGTGGCGGTGCTCTGCTGCGCCTGCCGAGCGGTCGCCTGGGCGCTCTCGGCGAGCTTGGTCAGCGAGGAGATGCCGTTGTCGGCAGCTTCCAGGGTCTTGATCGCGTTCGACACCGAGTCGAGCAGGGCGCCGAGGTCGCTCGCGCGCGTGTTGAGCGAGGACGCCGTGAAGAAGTTGGTCGGGTTGTCGAGCGCGGAGTTGACCCGCTTGCCGGTCGCCAGCCGCGTCTGCGTCTGGGCGATCAGGTCGGCGGTCTGCTGGAGCGAAGTGAGGTTCGAGCGAACCGCCTTCGAGAGGACGATACCTGTAGGCATATGTGACCTTCCTGGTTCAATGCATTGCACCCGACCGCTTCGGATCGGGCATGCCATACTCGGGTTCCCTCGCTTCGCGGCGGTGAAGGAACGTGGTTAACGGATTTCATGGTGTACGGAACGTAAAGTGCGCAAGGCACGGAATTCATTGGTCAAAAGTAAACGGCGGGGCACCGGGCCCCGCCGCTGTCTTCAAGTTCTGATTCAAGCTTTAGCCGAACAGGCGCAGTACGTTCTGGTCGGCCTGCGCGGCGAGCGACAGCGCCGTCGAGGACAGCTGCTGGCGGGTCTGCAGGGCGAGCAGGTTGGCGCCTTCCTCGTTGGTGTCGGCGAGGACGAGGTTGTCGGCGCCGGCCTTCAAGGTGTTGATCATCGACTTGGTGAAGTCCTGCCGGGTCTGCACCACCGACAGGTTCGAGCCGAAGGTCGAGGCCTGCGCGCGCAGCGTGGTGAGCGCCGTGGACAGGTTGGTGAGCGCCGTGTTGATCTCGTCGTCTTCCTGGAAGCTGTACGCCGTCGCGGCGATGCCGAGACCGGTCGCCGAGTAGGTGACGCCCGAGATCGACAGCGAGGAGGTGGCCTTCTCGTTGAACACCACTTTCAGGCTGTCGCCGTTGAGCAGGTTGACGCCGTTGAACCCGGAGTCCTGGGCCAACTGCGTGATCTGCGAACGGATCGAGTCGAACTGCTGGGCGAGCGCCTGACGGGTCGAGTTGAGCGCCCCGGCCGTCGTTCCGGCGACCAGGCCGAACTGGGCCTTTTCCGGCGCGCTCGAGTCGCCGCCGATGACGATCGAGTTGGAGTCCTTGGCCTCGAGCACGATCGCGCCGGCGCTGCTGAGCGAGGCCTTGATCTTCAGGTTCGCGGTGTTGTTCACGCCGTCCAGGATGTTCTGGACCGTGACCGTGCCGCCCGAGGTGATCGTCGCCGTGGTGGTGCCGTCGGAGACCGTGATGGTCTTGCCGCTGGTCACGGAGAACGACGAGGAGCCCGTCAAGGCGCTGACAGTGCCGGTGACCTTGGCATTGGTCTCGGCGCTCTGCTGGGCCTGACGCGCGGTCGCCTGGGCGCTCTCGGCGAGCTTGGTCAGCGAGGAGATGCCGTTGTCGGCAGCTTCCAAGGTCTTGATCGCATTCGACACCGAGTCGAGCAGGTTCCCGAGGTCGCTCGCGCGGGTATTGAGCGAGGACGCCGTGAAGAAGTTGGTCGGATTGTCGAGCGCGGAGTTGACCCGCTTGCCGGTCGCCAGACGCGTCTGCGTCGTCGCGATCAGGTCGGCGGTCTGCTGGAGCGAAGTGAGGTTCGAGCGAACCGCCTTCGAGAGGACGATGCCGGTAGGCATGTTTTTTTGACCTTCCTGGTTCAAAGACTTGAAGCCCGATCGCTTCGGATCGGGCCGGTCATCCTTGCCGCCCATGGCTTCGCCGGGATGAACGAACGTGGTTAACCGGCGTTAGCGTCAACGCCGCATTAATGCTGCAATCGCGGGCGCTTACCGGCTCGAATTGGGAAAAAGTATCCAAAGAATCTAAAGCGAAATCACGCGATGCGCTCGACCGCGTGCGTGTCCGCATCCTCGCGGCTCACTTCGGCGCGCAGGTACTGCCTGAGCCGCAGCAGCGCCTCTTCGGGCACCTGGCGCACGACGCGGCCGGAACGGACGTCGACGGTGCGGAAAATGACCTCGCGGCTCGCCGCGTCGATGACGATGTCGCGGGCGGTGGTCGGCTGCGGAGCGGGGCGAACGGAATCGTTGCGCGCGGCGGACGCCTCGGCGCCTGCGGTCACACTCTGGGCGGGGGCGAGGTCGGTCTGTACCGCCTGACGCACGGCCGGTTCGGGCCGCACGTAGCTCGCCTGCGCCGTACCTCCCGTCGGCCTTATGGTCAGGCCGGTATCCATGTCAGCCTCCTGACGGTGTTCTACCGTGGAAGACCCTCTACGGGTTTTAACTGACACTAATCTTCGACCGCTAATCTTCCGTAACGGAACGTGGTTAACCCGGCGGCTCCATAATCTCCCGTAATTGCGGATATTGTTGTTGTTTTCCAATGGATGACGCGGCCGTACCGGGGTACGCGCGGGCGCAGACGGGTCACAAAGTGCGGCTGACCGTGACCGGCTGGACGGCATGGCCGCGCGGCTCATTCGGCCGCCCGGACATGCCGTAGGTCTGCGGCGCGCTCTTGCGCTGGGCTTCGGCGGCGGCCCCGCGGATCAGGCCCTCGGATACCGCGTGCGCGGTCGCCAGCACCGTCAGGTTGATCTGCAGCAGCGCCTGGAACGTATCGTGCTGCTGGCGAACGCGCACGAGGAGCTCGGGGACGTGCTGCGTCAGCGCGCCGGCATTGGCTTTGACCAGCGCGGCATCGGCGAGATAGAGACGCGCGAGCTCCGCCTTGGCGGCTTCGAGCCCGGCCGCGTCGCGCAGGTGACCCTGCCGTACCAGCGCGGTTTCTTCTTCGATGGTCGCCAGCATCGCGTCCATGATCTGCGACAGATGGCGCACCAGGATCTCGGCGTCCGACGCGGTTGCGATCGATACGGCTGCGTTGGATGCGGCGCTGGTCATGGTCGCTGAACCTTCAGGCTTTGGCCTGCTGGGCGATCAGCGCGCGATAGACGTGGTCGGAAAGCCCGATGCCGCCCGCCTTGGCGAACGACTTGGCGTATTCGTCGGTGAGGAATGAGCGCCACACGCCCGCGCCCGGTCCGCCGCCGAACGGGCCTTCGCCGTCGGTGCCGGTGGACATCTGGCTGAACATGGTGTTGAGCAGTACGGCTTCGAAGTCCTGCGCGGCGGCGCGCGCCTTCGCGTGGAGCGGGTTGGCGGCCGCCTTGGTTGCGGCGACGGCCTCCTTCATGACGCTCGGCGCGAGCGAGAGTGCGACCGGGGCGGCCATCTCACATCACCTCGATATCGGCCTGGATCGCGCCGGCCGCCTTGATCGCCTGCAGGATCGAGATCATGTCGCGCGGCCCGATGCCGAGCGCATTGAGCCCGTCGACCAGCTGCTGCAGCGACAGGCCTTCCGTCACCAGCGCGAGCTTCTTGCCGTCTTCCTGCACGCCCACGCGCGAGCGCGGCACCACCGTGGTTCGTCCGCGCGAAAACGGAGCCGGCTGACTCACCTGCGGGGCTTCGCTGATGGAGACCGTGAGGTTGCCTTGGGCCACCGCGACGGTCGAGACGCGCACGTCGCGTCCCATCACGATGATGCCCGAGCGCTCGTCGATCACGATCTTGGCCGGCAGGTCGGGCTCGACCTGCAACTGCTCGATCTCGGTCAGCAGCGCGACCACGTTGCCCTTGAACTGCGCCGGCACCGTGATCTTCACCGTCGAAGGATCGAGCGGCTCGGCGGTCGGCGCGCCGATGAAGTCGTTGACCGCCGACGCGATGCGGCGTGCCGTGGTGAAGTCGGGATTGCGCAGCGCCAGCCGCAGGTCGACCAGGCGATTGAGCGCGAAATCGATCTCGCGCTCGACGATGGCGCCGTTGGAGATGCGGCCGACCGTCGGCACGCCGCGCGTGATCTTGGCGGCGTCGCCCTCGGCGGCAAATCCGCCGATCGCGAGCGAGCCCTGCGCGACCGCGTAGACGTTGCCGTCGGCGCCGAGCAACGGGGTGACCAGGAGCGTGCCGCCCTGCAGGCTCTTGGCGTCGCCGAGGGCCGAGACGGTCACGTCGATGCGGGTCCCTTGGGTTCCGAACGCCGGCAGGTTGGCGGTGACCATGACGGCGGCGACGTTGCCGGTGCGCAAGGTCTGGCCGCGGATGTTCACGCCGAGGCGCTCCAGCATGGCCTGCAGCGACTGCTTGGTGAAGGGGATGTTGTTGAGCGTATCGCCGGTGCCGTTGAGGCCGACGACGAGGCCGTAGCCGATCAGCTGATTCTGCCGCACGCCCTCGACATTGGCGAGGTCCTTGATGCGCGAAGCACCGGAGGCGGGCATGGCCGCGCCAAGCGCAACCGCGAACGCCGCACAGGCAGCCAGACGGCCGGTTCGAAACAGCATCGGACCTCTCCCCGTTGCGCGCCGTGCGTCTCCCTCGCGCAGCGGCAACGGCCCAACGCCATGCGAGCCGCGTGCCAATCGGGCTGTTATCGTAATGAATTGGATTTACTTGTGTTTTCCGCGTGTGCCGGAACCCGCGGCTAACCGCGCCACGGTAGTCATTGCCCTGACCGGCAGTTTTTGCCGCCCCGTTAACGCAGCCTTAACCATGCCGACCGAGGCTCTTTGCTGCGAAGGGGTCTATTCGATGCGGATCTACGGACCGAACGGGACGAATGCGCTGGCGGCAACGCACGCGCCGCGCCGTTCCGCGTCGGGAACCTTCAGCCTCGACGCCGACAACACGGCGCGTGCCGCGGCGCCGGCGGCCGGCCCACGCACGATCGGCGGCATCGACGCGCTGATCGCCCTGCAGGGCTTCGAGGAGCCGGGAGAACGGCGCCGCCGGGCGGTGCGCCATGGGCGCAGCGCGCTCGATGCGCTCGACGCGCTCAAGCTCGGCCTGTTGTCCGGGTCGTTCGACACTGCGGCGCTGGCGCGGCTGAAGTCGGCCGCGACCGGCTTGGCCGAGCGCTCCGGAGATCCCGCGCTCGACGGGGTCCTGGCCGAGATCGAGCTGCGCGTGGAGGTCGAGCTGGCCAAGATCGGCATGCCGGGCCGATAGCCCCTCGCGGCCGTCCTGCCGTCAAACCGCCCCCTGAACTAACATTCAGGATGCCCCGTAGGGACTCCTACTTAGGGTGTTGTCCGCCGCCCGGCGGTCCACTATAAGCTCGCCGCGCGAGCCCCCGCGGGGGTCGAGGTCGTGGCGCACGGAGTTGCGGTGCATGCCCCAAAAAGACAAGAAACTGAAGACATCAGAGAGGAACGGCCACTATCGGCCGACTGGCCCGAGCGGACGGGTGAACGGCCTGAACGGCTACCGCCCTTCCGACAAAGAGCCGTTCATGAGCGAGCGCCAGCGCGACTATTTCCGCGCCAAGCTGCTCGCCTGGCGCGACGAGATCCTGCGCGAGACGCGCGAGACCCTGCAGCACCTGCAGGACGAGAACCAGAATCACCCGGATCTCGCCGACCGCGCCTCCTCGGAGACCGACCGGGCGATCGAGCTGCGCGCGCGCGACCGCCAGCGCAAGCTGATCGCCAAGATCGACGCCGCGCTCGTGCGCATCGACGACGGCACCTACGGGTATTGCGAGGAGACCGGCGAGCCGATCTCGCTCAAGCGGCTCGAGGCGCGCCCGATCGCGACGCTCTCGATCGAGGCGCAGGAGCGCCACGAGCGGCGCGAGCGGGTGTATCGGGACGACTAGGATCTCTCGGACGCGCCGCTCTAACGCAAGAAGACCGGCGGCGCGAGCGGGTGTATCGGGACGACTAGGATCTCTCGGACGCGCCGCTCTCTTGTAGGGTGGGCAAAGGCGCGGCCGGGTTTTCAGGTCGACACGCCGAAATGCCTCCGCGCCGTGCCCGCCTTCGCTGCGCTTCGGCGCGGAAGCCCACGCCGAAGCCCGAAGGGCGTAGGCGGGTGGGCAAAGGCGCGCGACGTTCGTGCCAATGCGATGTTTCGTCGGGCGCCTTTGCCCACCCTACGGCTTCCTCAACGCCTCGCGGATCAGGCTCCAGGCGCGCTGCAGCTTTTGCCGCCGGCCGGCGATCGGCGACGACGCTGCAAGATATTCCGCCGCGGCGGCTTCCTGCTCATCGTTACGCCGCTGCAGGACGACGAGATCCTGGTAGTCCAGGGCGCCGCGCGCGACGTAGCTGCGGATCTCGAAGAAGCGCGCCCAATGCTCGAAAATGTAGTGAACGTCGTGAAAGGCCGACTGGTAATAGTCGGGGAAAATGCCCTTCCATTCCGGCGCCGCGCGGAAGACGAGCCCGTCTCTGCGCAACGCCGCGCTCTGCGCCGCGCGCTCCGCACCGGCAAGGCCGAGGCCGTCGAGCACCTTGCGAAAAGCGTGCTGTCCATGCGTGCTCAGGATGAGGATGCCGCCGGGATACAGCAGCCGCCGCAGCTCCTTCAGCCACAGGTCCTGATACGACGCGTCGAGATGCGACATGACGCTGTGATTGAAGATCAGGTCGAACGAATTGTCCGCATAGCGCAGGGGTGGCAGGCCGTCGGTGCGGCTGGTCTCGACCCACGGCAGGTTCTGCGCGACCCAGGCGAGCGCCTCGGCGTCGATGTCGAAGCCGAACAGGCGCCTCGGTGCCTGCGGCTGCGGGATTTGCCGCAGGATGCGGCCGCAACCGCATCCCCATTCGAGCACGGTATGGAAGTCTTCGAACGTGCGACCGATGGTTGCCAGCCCGCGCGTGAGGTCGGCAATCGACATGCGGCCGGATTTGTCGAACCATTCCGCGTCCTCACTTCCCGTCGCCCGGTAGCGCAGGTTTGCCGGCGGCAGGGGTAGAGGCTGCGACATGCAACCGGCTTAGCAGCAAGTGGAAGGGCGGGCAAAGCCACAAAGCGCGCTGGAACCTGTGCCCGGACGGCATGTCGCGCCGATCCGGGGCGCGCCTTTGCCCGCCCACCGATGCGCTGCCGTGCTAGCCTGTTCACGAGCAGGAAGACAAGGTGGCGACCGATCAAAGCCAGCCAACACCAGGGTAGAACGACCATGAAGGGCTATCGCTATCTCACCGGCAAGGACGACGCGGCGTTCTGCCACCGCGTCACCGCGGCGCTCAACAGCGGCTGGCAGCTCTACGGCAACCCGACGCTCACCTTCGATCAGAAGACGGGCGAGGTGGTGTGCGGGCAGGCGATCACCAAGGACGTGGCGGCCAAGAGCTACAGCCCGGATATGGAGTTGGGGAAATTGTGACGCCGAAAAAAAAGCCCGCGGCCTCCGGCGGGGAGACACCGGAGGCCGCGTCGCGTACACCGTTTCGCGCGCGCGCAGCGAAACGGCGGGGAGCTCTTTTTCGTAGCCCGGGTTGAGCAGAGCGAAATCCGGGAGCGGTCATGCCTGCCGCGAGACTTTCCCCGGCTTTCGCCAAACGGCGAAAGCCGGGCTACGCAGTTCAGAACGGCAACAGCACGTCGAGCACCTGCTGGCCGTAGCGCGGTTGCTGCACGTCGGTAATCTGTCCGCGCCCGCCATAGGCGATGCGCGCCTGCGCGATCTTGGTCGAGTCGATGGTGTTGTCGCTCTGGATGTCCTCCGGCCGCACGATGCCGGCGACGATCAGCTCGCGGACCTCGAAGTTGACCCGCACCTCCTGCTTGCCTTCGACCACGAGGTTGCCGTTGGGCAGCACCTGCGTCACCACGGCGGCGACGTTGGTCTGCAACGCTTCCTGGCGGTTGACCGAGCCCTTGTTGTCGGTCGACGACGTGGAGTCGGCGCTGAGCAGCTTGCCCGGCAGCACGGCGGCGGCCTTGCCGGTCAGGAGCTTGCTGCCGGCGAAGTCGGTGATGCCGGAGTCCTCCTTGCTGGTGCGGCTGCGCTGCGTCTCGTTCTCGATCTTGGCGTTGTCGGTGATCTTGACCGTGACGGTGAGGATGTCGCCGACCTGATGCGCGCGCTGGTCCTTGAAGAAGGCGCGCGAGCCGCTGCGCCAAAGCGAATTGGGATTGTACACCGCGGGCTGCGGCTCCGGCATCGGCATCTGCACCGGTTTGTAGCCGGGCTGCGCGGTCGGGTTCTCGATCGCCGACAGGCTCGGCGTCTCGCCGATGTTCTTCAACCGGTCGATCGCCGCGCAGCCGCCCGTCGACGCCGCGACCGCGGCCAGGACAAGTACCCTCGGCAGACGTAATTTCTCAAGCGACATGACGCTCACTCGTTGTCGGTACGTTGATCGGTGGCTTGCGCGGTGGCCAGCACGCGCGCGGCGGAAGTGACGGCGGCGACGGTGACGCGGCCCTGGGCGGTGACGGTACCCTGGACGGTGCGTTTGGAGTGCGCGTTCTGCACGTTGACGGTGTCGCCTTGCGCGCCCGATTCCAGCGCCTTGCCGCGCATGGTCAGGAACATGCCGGGCGCCTCGTAGATCAGCGTGACGTTGTCGTTGCGCTGCACCAGTTCGGGCCGCATCAGGTCGGCGTTGCGCAGCGCCTGTCCGGCGCGCACCGGGCGGCGCGCCGCAAGACCGATCACGTCGGCGGCGGGCGCCTCGCCGGTGAACTCGGCCTTCGGCCGGCGCTCGAGGGTGAAGTGGCTCGCCCGGATGACCTCGCCGCGCGCCAGCGGATGGGTGAGCACGGCCGCTTCCACGGTCTCGACCGCCGAGCCGGTGAAGCGCCACGCCCGGCGCGTGCCGTCGCCAAGCTCGAACGACAGATCGAAACGGCGCGACAGCGTGTCGTAGCTCATTCGGGTGAGCTGAAGCTCGGTCGCGGCGTTCGGATCGAGCTCGATCGCGCGCACGTCGCGGTCGAATGCGATCGTGATGTTCCGCGCATCGCCGATCCCGAAGCGCGCGCTGAGAGCGCGGGCGATGCGCGCCTCGATGTCCTTCGCCGCGATGGTGCGGCTCGCGCGCGTGACGGTGACTTCGGGAATCCCCTGCGTATCGATGCGCGCCACGCCGTGCGCGCGCAACGCGTCCATGATCTTGCCCGTGAGCACGGTTCCGGCCTGCCCGAGGTCGGGCGCGCGGAAGATCGGCCGGTCGGCCAGCGCGCCGGCATTGTCGAGGAGATCGCCGATGCGCACGATGTCGCCGGTCACCGTGACGGTGGGTTTCAGCTTCGGCGGCGTCGCGACCTGCGCGGCGGCCGGAACGCTGAGCGCGAGCAGGAAGAGGGCGGCGCGGAGCATGTCTATCACCCTCATCTCATCATGCCGGAGGTCGACTGCAGCATCTGGTCGGTCGCGGTGATCACCTTGGCGTTCATCTCGTAGGCGCGTTGCGCGGCGATCAGGTCGGAGATCTCCTTCACCGCCTCGACATTGGCCTGCTCGAGATTGCCCTGCAGCAGGTCGCCGAAGCCGTCGGTACCGGGCGTGCCGTTCTGCGGCGTGCCGGAGGCCGGCGTCTCCATGTAGAGGTTGTCGCCGATCGCGTTCAGGCCGGCCTTGTTGACGAACATCGACAGCTCGACCTGGCCGACCGTCGTGGGCACGGTCTCGCCCGGCAGGATCGCCGAGACCTGGCCCTGCTGATTGATCGTCAGATTGCGCGCGTTCTGCGCGACGGTGAGGCCGGGCTGCACCACGTAGCCTTGGGAGGTCACGATGCGTCCCTGCGCGTCGAGCTCGAACGAGCCGTCGCGCGAATAGGCGGTGCGGCCGTCGGGCAGCGTGATCTTGAAGAAGCCCTCGCCGCGGATCGCGACGTCGAGCGGCTTGTCGGTCGGCAACAGGTTGCCCTGGCTCATCACGCGCGGCGTGCCGGCGGTCTTCACGCCGGAGCCGAGCTCGATGCCGGCGGGAAGGATGTTGCCCTGGTCCGAGGTCTGCGTGCCGACGCGGCGCACGTGCTCGTAGAGCAGGTCCTGGAACTCGGCCCGCTGGCGCTTGTAGCCGGTGGTGCGCATGTTCGCGATATTGTTCGAGATCACCTGGACGTTGAGCTCCTGGGCGATCATCCCGGTAGCGGCGGTGTGCAGCGCGCGCATGGGCTTCTCTCCTCAACTATCTCTCTTGCGCATGATCTTTTTCCGAAAGCCGGTTCCCACTTTTCGGGATCCTGCGTGTTAGGCCGGAACTTCGGCGAGCTTCTCGATCGCCGAGCGGCGCATGTCGCCTTGCTGCTGCAGCATGCTCGCCACCATGGCGTAGCTGCGCGAGACTTCGATCATGCGCGACATCTCGACCACGCCGCGCACGTTGGATTTCTCGATCGCGCCCTGCGCGACGCGCGCGTCGGTCGCGGCCTGCGGCCGCATGTCGGCGGGCGCCGCGAACGTGCTGGCGGAATCCTTCTGCAGGCGCTGCGCGTTGGGGAAGCTCACGAGCCGCAGCTTGCCGCGCAGCGAGTCGCTCGGATTGCGGCCTTCGCGCACCGAGATGGTGCCGTCGTTGCTGATCGAGACATCGCGGTCGCCGGCCTGCAGCACGATCGGGCCGTTCTCGCCGATCACCTGATAACCTTCGGACGTGACCAGCGCGCCGGTATTGTTGACCTGCAGGGCGCCGTTGCGGGTGTAGCGCTCGCCGCGCGGCGTCTGCACGGTGAGGAACGCGTTGCCGCTCACGGCGATGTCGAGCGGATTGCCGGTCTGCTGCACCGGCCCCTGGCTCAGGTCGAGCCAGGTGGCGCGATCATGCACGAAGCTCAGGCGCTGGTCCGCGCCCGCGAACCGGTTGGCGCGCGCGCTTGAAGCCATGTATTCCTGGAACACGATGCCGTCGGCCTTGAAGCCGGACGTGTTCAGGTTGGCGATGTTGTTGGCGACGACGTCAAGCTCGCGTTGCAACGCGACTTGGCGCGACAGTCCGACGAGATGACCGTTCTCCATCGTGCTCCCCACGGGCGACGGAAAGCTTTGCCCTCCCGAGGCGCGCTTTCCCGTGCCGACGATCCGTTGGCCCTCCCAGGCGGCGGGATCGACGGCGACGTTGCAGGCGCCGTGCCAATCGGGAAAATCATGATCGATCAAAGGGTTGGAAAATCCGATCGGCCCCGCCGCGCGGCAATAAACGCCGTCTTAACCGGATACCCGGCAATTTTTTCCCGTCTGAAAGCAATCATTAACCATTGTGGAACTAGCTTCGCGCATCCCGCGCATTGCGATGACGTAAGGCACGAATTCATGGCAGCGAAAGCGAAGCAAGCCGAAGCCGGGGCCGCCGAAGGCGCCGAACCGGCGGAAGGCGAAGCGCCGAAGCGCAAGCTCTCCCTCAAGCTCATCGTCATGGTCATGGCCGGGCTCGTGGTGCTCGGCGGCGGCGGCGCGACCGGCTACATGATGTTCGCCGGCAAGAAGGCGGACGACAAGCCGGCCGCGCCGGTGGTGAAGCCGGCCGCGTTCTTCGATCTGCCCGACGTGCTGGTCAATCTCGCGAGCACCACGGGCAACGACCGCGCCCAGTTCCTGAAAGTGAAGATCGTGCTCGAAGTGCCCGATCAGGCCGTGGTCGAGCAGATCAAGCCGGTGCTGCCGCGCGTCATGGACGCGTTCCAGACCTATCTGCGCGAATTGCGTTCGACCGATCTCGAAGGCTCGGCCGGACTCTACCGGCTCAAGGACGAGCTGACGCGCCGCGTCAACGTCGCGATCGCGCCGAGCAAGGTCAACGCCGTGCTGTTCAAGGAAATCGTCGTTCAGTGAACTGAAAAACCCGATGGCCGCCGACGAAACCGACCAGGACGCGCTCGCCTCCGAGTGGGGAGTGGCGCTCGAAGAGCAGGGCGCAACGGGCGGCGGCGTGCCGGCCGCGGCCGGCGGCGACGGCAACGACGAGATGGCCGCCCAATGGGCGGCGATGATCGAGGACGGCGGCCAGTTCGTCCAATCCGCCAAGGGCGGCGCCGAGCGCATCCTCAATCAGGAGGAGATCGACTCGCTCCTCGGCTTCAGCCTCACCGACCTCTCGCTCAACGAGAATTCCGGCATCCGGGCGATCATCGACTCGGCGATGGTCTCCTACGAGCGTCTGCCGATGCTCGAAATCGTCTTCGACCGGCTGGTCCGGCTGATGACGACCTCACTGCGCAACTTCACCTCCGACAACGTCGAGGTCTCGCTCGACCGCATCACTTCGGTACGCTTCGGCGACTATCTCAACTCCATTCCGCTTCCCGCCATCCTCGCCGTATTCAAGGCCGAGGAGTGGGACAATTTCGGCCTGTTCACCGTCGACTCGAGCCTGATCTATTCGATCATCGACGTGCTGCTCGGCGGCCGGCGCGGGCAGACCGCGATCCGCATCGAAGGACGACCCTACACCACGATCGAGACCAGCCTGGTCAAGCGCATGGTCGAGGTCGTGCTGGCCGATGCCGAGCAGGCGTTCCGCCCGCTCTCGCCGGTGAAATTCAACATCGACCGGCTCGAGACCAATCCGCGTTTCGCCGCGATCTCGCGGCCCGCCAATGCGGCGATCCTGGTGCGGCTGCGCATCGACATGGAGGATCGCGGCGGCACCATCGAGCTGTTGCTGCCCTACGCGACGATCGAGCCGATCCGCGAAGTGCTGCTGCAGATGTTCATGGGCGAGAAGTTCGGCCGCGATCCGATCTGGGAGGGCCATCTCGCCACCGAGATCGGGCAGGCCGAGATCGCGGTGGAGGCGGTGCTGTACGAGGCCGAACTGCCGCTGAAAGACATGATGTCGCTCAACGTCGGCGACACGCTCCCGCTCGAGCTCAAGCGCGACGCGCTGGTGACGGTGCGCTGCGGCGACGTGACCTTGACCGAAGGCCGCATGGGCCGCGTCGGCGACCGCGTCGCGGTGCGCGTGACCAAGCCGCTGCGCCGGCCGAAGACCACGTTTGCCATGTTCGAAATGTCGGACCAGTCCTCGAACCGGATGGAGGCGTCGTGAGCAACAGCTTTGGCGTGATCATCGAAAGCCTGGTGGCGATCCTGCTGCTGCTGACGATCGGATTCTGCATCGTGCTCGACCGCCGCTTGAAGAAGCTCAAGGCCGACGAGCAGGCACTCAAGGCGACCATCTCGGAGCTGATCACCGCGACCGAGATCGCCGAGCGCGCCATCGCGGGGCTGAAGCTCACGGTGCGCGACACCGACCAGAGCCTGACCGAGCGGCTGCGCGACGGCGGCCGGCTGTCCGACGGCCTCGCCCGGCAGATCGATGCCGGCAACGCGATCCTCGATCGCCTGGCGCAGATCACGGTCGCGGCGCGACCGGCGAACATGCCGGAGACGGCGCACCTGCCCGATGCGCACGCTACCGCGCTCGCCGCGCAGGCCTTCGCGGCCCGGGCGCGCCAACGCGCCCTGAACGCGGCGGCATGATGCGCCTGACCCGCGACCTGCGGCTTATTCCGATCGTCGTGCTGGCGGCGGGTGCGCTGTTCGTGCTCAAGACGCTCGGGATCCTGATCGACGGCGGCTACACGCTGCCGAGCCCGCGCAGCGCAAGGGCGCAGAGCACCGTGCCGGCGGCGCAATCGCTGGAGCTCAACCCCGCGCCGTCGACGCCTGCCGCCGAGGAGGCGGCCGCGCCCGGCACGGTGCGCACGCGCTCCTATGTGCGCGACATGCTCGACGATCCGCTGTTCACCGGATCGGTCGCCGCGCCGAAGCCGGACGCAGCACCCAAGCCGGCCGCGCCGACCGACAAGCAGGCCAACGGGCCGGCGCCGCTCGATCTGTCGCGTCCGCCGATGACCGCCGGCGAGCGCGCGGTGCTCGAGAGCCTCAACCAGCGCCGCCAGGAGCTGGAGGCGCGCGCGCGCGAGATGGACGTGCGCGAGAGCCTGCTCAAGGCGGCGGAGAAGCGGATCGAGGCGCGGCTGCAGGAACTCAAGGACCAGGAGGCACGGATTGTCGCCGCGACGCAGAAGAAGGATGAGGCCGACCTGGCGAAATTCAAGAGCCTGGTCGGCATGTACGAGAGCATGAAGGCGAAGGACGCCGCCAAGATCTTCGAGCGGCTCGACATGCGTATCCTGGTGGAGGTGGCCAACCAGATGAATCCGCGCCGCATGGCCGACATCCTCGGGCTGATGTCGCCGGACGCGGCCGAGAAGCTCACCATCGAGCTCGCCCACCGCTCCGGCGCGACCGAGCGCAGCCCGCTACCGGCCGATCTGCCCAAGATCGAGGGCCGGCCGAGCGGCACCTAGTGTCCCGATTGCGAAGTTCGCCAAGCGTCTGCGGCATACTCGTATGCGAACTTCGGAATCGAAGGACACTAGAGCACGATGACTTTTCTTCGAATCGTCATCGCGCTCTAAGTTATTCGTGGAGCATGATCTTTTCCGAAAACCGCTGCACACTTTTCGGGATCATGCTCTAGCAACTCTATGATTCTAGTGCCCCTTTTGAACCCGAAGTTCGCCACCGCCCCTGCAGCACGATGTATGCGAACTTCGGGTTCGGGGCACTAGTGCGAACGGTTAAGGCCACGTTAAACGCCCCGATCTAGGCTGTTGGCGCGGGCTTCCGCGCGGGCTCAACAAGATGGCGGGCAACAACTTCACACTCAAGGCGATGCGGGAAAGCGCCGACGCGCAGGTGCCGCCGCGCCTCGGCGTGCGCATCGTCGCAGTCTTCCTCGCGATCGAGCTTCTGCTGTTGCTCGCGCTTGCGTTGGTCTTTCCCGGCGGCGCACGCGCCGAGGGCGAGCTGGCGGAAATCTCGGTTGCCACCAGCAGCGGCTATGCGCGGCTCGTGTTCACTTTCGCGACCGAGACCGAAGCTGACGTGCGCCTTTCCAACGGCATCATCGTCATCGCCTTCAAGAAGCCGATCGAGGTCAATGTCGAACGCATTGCGATCGGCGCCAGCGGCTACGTCAGCGCGGCGCGGCGCGATCCCGACGGCACCGGCATCCGTCTCGCGCTCGCGCGCAAGGTCACCGTCAACACCATGGCGGCAGGGGAGAAGCTGTTCGTCGACCTCCTGCCCGACGGCTGGACCGGCCTCCCGCCCGGACTGCCGCAGGAGGTGGTCGAGGACCTGGCGCGGCGCGCGCGCGAGGCGGAGAAGAAGGCGCGGGCGCAGCAGGTCGTCACGCAGCACCGCAAGCTGCCGCCGCTGCGCGTGCGCGTCGGAACGCAGCCGACCTTCACGCGCTACATCTTCGAACTGCCCGAGCTGATCCCGGTCGCGACCGAGCGTACACGCGACCATCTCATGCTCTCGTTCGAAGGTCCGGTGCGCTTCGATCTGGCCGACGCGCAGGCCGCGCTGCCGCCGATGATCGCCTCGATCGAGGCAAAGCCGGCCGAGGATCGCATGGCGGTGCGGTTCGCCTTGCTCGGCAAGGTGGACGTGCGCTCGTTCCGCGAAGACAACAACTACGTCGTGGACGTAATGACGATGGCGCAGGCGAGCGAAAACGCGCTGGTTCCCGGCACGCCGGCCGACCCGAGCGGCCTCGGCGCCGCGCTGCTGGAGCGTGCGCCCGCCAAGGTCCCGCTGCCGGCCGCGCGGCCCGCCGCCGCGCCGACCGCGCCGGCGCCGACCGCGGAGCCGCCGAAGGCGGAGCCGAAAGCCGCCGAACCGGAGCCCGCTGCTGCAAGCCACGACAAGCCCGCCGAAGCTGCGCCGGGACTCGCCGTTTACGCACCGCCGCCGGTCAAGGCCGCGCCGGAGCCCGGCGCGCCGGTGGTGGTCGATACGCGGCGCCAGGGCGACGCCGTGCGCCTCACGTTTCCTTTCGCGCAGCCAACGGCTGCTGCCGTGTTTCGCCGCGCCGATGCGATCTGGCTGGTATTCGACACCGCGGTGCCGATCGACGCGACGCAGATTGCCGCGCAGTCGGGGCGCACGATCCGCAGCGCGCAGGTCACGCGCTCGGGCGAAGGGCAAGTGGTGCAGCTCAAGCTCGAACGGCCGAAACTCGCGAGCGTCGGCAGCGACGGTCCCGCCTGGTCGGTCACGCTCGGCGACATGGTGCTCGAGCCCACGCGCCCCGTCGGCCTGATCCGCAATATCAGCGGGCCGGCCAAGACCAACGTCGTCATTCCGTTCGACGAGCCGAAGCAGTTGCATCGCCTCGCCGATCCCGAGATCGGCGACACCTTGCTGGTGGTCACGGCGCTCGGGCCGGCCCGCGGCCTGATCAAGACGCAGGACTTCGTCGAATTCCGCGCGCTCGCCACGACCCACGGTCTTGCGCTGCAGCCGCTGGCCGACGACGTCGCCGCCGAGCTTGCCTCCGACAAGGTGGTGATCGTGCGTCCGGGCGGGCTGATCCTGTCGGCCAACGGCGCGCGCACCGCGACCGTCGCGGGCCCGGCCGCCGACGAGACGCCGCGCAAGCCCGACTACCGGCCGTTCGTGTTCGATCCGCAATTGTGGGGTTTCGACCGCCAGATGGATTTCCGCGAGCGGCAGAAGCAGCTCATCCGTGCCGCGGCCGAAGCGCCGGACGCGCGACGCATGCCGGCGCGGCTCGAACTGGCGCGCTTCTATCTCGCGCGCGACATGTATCCGGAAGCCAAGGGCGTGCTCGACCTCGCCGCCGGCGACGAGCGCGCGAGCGACGACGCTTCCGCGTTCACGTTGCGCGCCGTCGCCAACATCATGATGCGGCGCAGCGCCGAGGCGCTCAAGGACCTGTCGCACCCTTCGGTCGGCAACCAGAACGACGCGCCGCTGTGGCGTGCGCTCGCGCTCGCGCAGCAGGGCAAGTGGGCGGAAGCGCGCGAGGGATTGAAATCGCTCGAGGCCGCGCTCGCCACCCTGCCGATCGAGCTGCAGCGCTACGCCTATTGCACGGCCGTGCGCGCCGCGATCGAGGTGCGCGACTTCGGCGACGGCGCGCACCTGCTGAACGAGTTCGAGACGCTCGGCATTCCGCGCGAGCTGCAGCCGGCGATCGAGGTGCTCAAAGGCCGCAACGCCGAAGGCCTCGGCCGCATCGCCGAGGCGCTCACCGCTTATCGCATGGCGGCCGAATCCTGGGATCGCCCGGCCGCCGCGCAGGGGCGCCTGCGCGAGCTCGCGCTGCGCAACACGCTCGGCGAGCTCAAGCGCAGCGAAGTCATCGCCGGTCTCGAGGTCCTGACCGCGGCTTGGCGCGGCGACGAGACCGAGATCGAGGCGCTGCAACTGCTCGGCCGTTTCTATACCGAGGAGGCGCGCTACCGCGACGCGTTCCACGTCATGCGCACGGCGATCGCCGCGCATCCGAGCTCCGACACGACGCGGCGCATCCAGGAGGAGGCGGCGACGACGTTCGACGCGCTGTTCCTCAGCGGCAAAGGCGACGCGCTGCCGGCGATCGACGCGCTCAGCCTGTTCTACGATTTCCGCGAACTGACCCCGATCGGCCGGCGCGGCGACGAGATGATCCGCCGGCTCGCCGACCGCCTGGTGTCGGTCGACCTGCTCGACCAGGCCGCCGAGCTGTTGCAGCACCAGGTCGACCATCGGCTGCAGGGCGCCGCGCGCGCGCAGGTCGCGGTACGCCTGGCCGCGGTGTATCTGATGGCGCGCAAGCCCGAGCGCGCCGTGCAGGTGTTGCGCACGTCGCGCAGCGGCGACCTGCCGAACGAATTGCGCAACCAGCGCCTGCTGCTCGAGGCGCGCGCCCTGTCCGACACCGGGCGGCCGGATGTCGCGCTCGAAGTGGTCGGCAACATCCAAGGCCGCGAGGTCGAACGGCTGCGCGCCGACGTGTTGTGGAAGGCGCAGCGCTGGCGCGCGGCCGCCGAGCAGATCGAGAAGCTCTACGGCGAGCGCTGGCGCGATTTCGCCCCGCTGACAGAGCCGGAGCGCGCCGACGTGCTGCGCGCAGCAATCGGCTACGCGCTGGCGGAGGATAGGCTCGGGCTCGACCGCTTCCGCCAGCGCTACGCGCCCAAGATGGCGGACGGCGCCGAGCGGCGCGCCTTCGAGGTCGTCACCACGCCGTTCAGCGCCTCGGGTGCCGAGTTCGGCGACGTCGCCAGGACGGTCGCCAGCGCCGACACGCTCGAAGCATTCCTGCGCGAGATCCGCGCGCGCTTTCCGGACACCGGCGCGGCCACGCCGCCGGCGCCGGCCGTGCAGTCCCCGGTGCAAACCGCGCCGCCGCCGCAGACCTCGGCGCCGAACCCGCGCGCGCCGTCGTAGGCGATTGGACAAAGCTCAAAACGCGAAGCGGGCCGCGCTCTGTGCTGCGCCGTAGCCTGGATGAGCGCAGCGAAATCCGCGGCAATGGTGCCGGGTGGCGAGACCGCCCCGCATATCGCTGCGCTCATGCGGGCTACGAGGTCAGCTGAGGTTGGATCATGAAATTCGCCGCGATCGCCGACGTGCATGGCAACTGCGTTGCGCTCGAAGCCGTGCTCGCCGATATCGCCGCGCTCGGCATCGACGCGGTGGTGAACCTCGGGGATCACGTCAGCGGCCCGCTGGAAGCGCGGCGCACCGCCGATCTGTTGATCGAGCGCGGCTTTCCTTCCATTCGCGGCGACCAGGACCGGCGGCTCACCGAGCTTGATCGGTCCGGCGGGTCCAACCGCGTCGATTACCGGCAGTTGGAGCGCCGGCATTTCGATTGGCTGGCCGGCCTGCCTGCGACCCTGGTCTATCGCGACGAGGTGTTCCTCTGCCACGCGATGCCGCGCGACGACGCGACCTATTGGCTCGAGCACGTGACCGACGACGCCATCGTCCAAGCGCGTCGCATCGAGGACGTCGAAGCCGAAGCGACGGGAATCGCCGCATCGCTGATCCTGTGCGGGCACTCGCACATCCCGCGCGTCGCACGGTTGCGCGACGGCCGGCTCGTGGTCAACGCCGGCAGCGTCGGGCTGCCGGGATATGTGCACGACAAACCCGTTCGTCACATCATGGAGATCGGAACGCCTGACGCTTGCTACGCGATCCTGGAACGCACGCGGCGCGGCTGGAGCGTGACGTTCCGCTACGTGCCGTACGACCACATGGCGATGGCCGAGCTGGCGCGGCGCAACGACGTGCCGACATGGGCGAGCGCGCTCGCCACGGGATGGGTGAGGTGAGGGTGCCTTTGCCTATCTTACGAATGCATCACGCTTTGGGCAGATGTCCCTTCCTGCGCAGGTAATCGACCAACAGCTTCTCGACGAGCGACGTGAGCGATCGGCGATCTTCCGCGGCAGCCTTCTCGGCGGCTTCCTTGATGCCGGGCTCGATACGAAGATTAAGGGTCGCTGACTTGGTTCGCGGCATGTACCGCCTCAGGCTTGACATCCCAGAATCGAAAGTGTAACGCTATAGGCGCTACACAATAGCGGCCCGCCGAGGTGCTGAGAACACCGCGACGGGCCTGACCCAAGCCAGGAGATCAGTCCATGGCTAAGGCTGAGCCACGTTCTATCACACGGCCGGTGGTCGAGCATGCGGCGTGGCATGCGCCCCGCGGTCAGCGCCGCGCCGCCAACAAACGCTACGCCGAGGCGCGGGCCGCCGAACGGCGCTTCGGCGACCTCGAGGATGACGCGATGGATCGCCTCGTCGATACCGTCCCGCGCACGCTTGAAGGCGCTGTAGCGGTGCTGCGGTACGTGCGCGAGCGCTACGAGCAGCGCCATTCGATGGAAGAGGACGAACTGATGGCGCTGCTCGCCTCGATCGAACAGGCAATCTGCGGCGCCGCCGGATTGCCGGCGCCGAGTGGCCGTAGGGTGGGCAAAGGCGCGGCGCCCGCCGTCGCAACGATGCGCTGAAATCACATCCGCGCCGTGCCCACGCGGACGATGCGAAACCACGCAACGCGTGGGCAAAGGCGCGCGACGTCTGCCGGATTCGAGCCGATCCGTCAGGCGCCTTTGCCCACCCTACGATCCCTCACCCCCCGTAACTCTGCACCAAACTCCCCGCGACCAGGTGCCAGCCGTCGACCAACACGAAGAAGATCAGCTTGAACGGCAGCGAGACCACCACTGGCGGCAGCATCATCATGCCCATGGACATGAGCACCGAAGCGACCACGAGATCGATGATCAGGAACGGCAAGAACAACAGGAAACCGATCTCGAAGGCGCGCTTGAGCTCGGAGATCATGAACGAGGGGACGAGGACGCGCAGCGACATGTCCTCGGGCCTGTCCGGGCGGGTCTGACCCGAGAGATTCAAGAACAGCTGCAGGTCCTTGTCGCGCACGTTCTTCATCATGAAGACGCGGAACGGGTCGGAGGCGCGCTCGAACGCCTGCTCGGGGGTGATCTCGTTCGCCATCAGCGGGCGGACGCCGACGTCGTAGGCGCTCTGGAACGTCGGCGCCATGACGAAGGCGGTCAGGAACAGCGCGAGCGAGATGATCACCGCGTTGGGCGGCGCGGTGGCGGTGCCGAGCGCGGTGCGCAGCAGCGACAGCACCACGACGATGCGGGTGAACGAGGTGACCATCACCAGGATCGACGGCGCGAGCGAGAGCACCGTGATCAGCGCGATGAGCTGCAGCACGCGCTCGGTCAGGCCGGCGCCCTGGCCGAAGGTGACGCTGATGTCCTGCGCGGCCGCGGGCGTTGTCGCCAGGACGGCAGCGCCGAAGACGAGCGCGGCAACAGGCGCGCTGCCTATCCTAATGCAGGGCCTCAAGATCGTACCGCATCCGCAGGAGCCGGTGGCGACTCAGTTGCAGCGACGGTACGCGTGAACGGTGGCGCTCGCTATCCGTCCTTGCGCTCGGGGCGCTCGGGGCGGCCGAGCAGGCTCGCCATTTCCTCTTCGAGGTTGTCGAGCACGGTCTTGGAGCGCGCCGGTTTTGCCGGCGATGCCGAAGCATCGGCGGACGCCGCCTGGGCCGCAGCGGGGTCCGTGGGCGCCTCGGCAGCGGCCTCCGGCGCAGGCGGCGCCTCGGCTTCGTCGGGGCGGCCATTCGCCGACATCGGGCGGCGCAACGCCGCTTCCAGGCGCTGCGCCATCGAGGCGAGCGCATCGTCGGGCGCGGGTGCGGCCGCGCGCGTGTCGATGGCCGGCGCGGCCTCCGGGACGATCGGCGGCGGCGCCACCTGCGGCTCGAGGGCGGGCAGGGGACGCGCCGTGGCGGCGGCGGTCGACTGATAGGTCGAGCGCGCCGAAGGCTCGAAGGAGCGCGGCTCCGCGGCGCGCGGCTCGAAATTACGCGGCGGCCGCGGCAGGAACTCGGATCGCGCCGGCCGCGGCTCGGGACGCGGTGGCTCGGGGCGCAACGGCTCGGGCGCAGGCCAGCTGGTGTCCTCGTACCCAGCCGCGCGCGTGTCGTTGGCGGCGCGGGTCGCGATCGCTTCCGCGGCGCCGGGGGCGCGGGCGACCGGCATCTCGCGCGGCGCCGATACCGGAACCGCGCGGATGATGTTCTGCTCGACCACGACGTCGCTTGGGCCGCCAATCAGCAGCAGGTGCTCGACATTGTCGCGGCGGATGAGGACGAGGCGGCGGCGGCCGTCGACCGGGGCCGCATCGATGACCGCAAGGCGCGGCTGGCGCCCGCGCGCCGCGGTGGTGCCGATGCGGGTGCCGCCGAAGCGGCGGATCAGCCAGAACGTGAGGCCGATCAAGGCGAGCACGATCACGAACGCGACCGCGAAACGCAACGCCAGCGGCATCTCGGTGCCGAACAAACTCTCCATCGCTACGCTCTCTCGTTTCGATCACGCGGCCGTCAGGAACAGGGCGGCCTACAGGCACGACAGTAACCAATTGTAAACCTGAATGAACGTCCCCGTCCAAGTCCGCCTGCGGCGGAGCATTTTCGTGGTTAACGGCGGAATTCAAGGCGTCGGCCGGGCGGCGATTTAACGGCTCATTAACCATGATCTAGGCAAAGTCTGCCTAGTGTGGCGGTTCAGAAGCGAACCCGATGTTCCGGCCTCCGGAGGCCTCATGGCCATCTCCAACCTGCCGATCCTTTCGATGCTCAAGACGCGCATGCATTGGCACCAGGAGCGCCAGCGCCTGCTCGCCGAGAACGTCGCCAATGCCGACACGCCGAAATTCCGCCCGCGCGACCTTGCGCCCGTCGCCTTCCGCGTGCCGACGCAGCTCGGCGCACCGGTCGTGCTGGCGCGCACCGATCCGGCCCATCTCGGCTCCGCCCAGGGGGTGCTGCCGTTCGAAGCGAGCAGCTCCAATTCCTACCAGGTCCGCCCGGCCGGCAACGCCGTCAACCTCGAAGACGAGATGATGAAGGTCGCCGCCAACCAGATGGACTACCAGGCTGCGACCTCGCTCTACAGCCGCAGCCTCGGCCTGTTCCGCACCGCCCTGGGAAAACGCTGAAGGGGCCAAGTCATGGATTTCCTCAAATCGATGGCGATCGCCGCATCGGGCCTGCGCGCGCAGGTCGGGCGCATGCGCGTGATCTCGGAGAACATCGCCAACGCCAACTCGACCGCGCAGCGCCCGGGCGCCGACCCGTACCGGCGCAAGGTCCCGACCTTCCGTTCCGAGATCGACCGCGCGCTCGAGGCCAACACGATCGCCATGGGCCGCGTGCGCAGCGATCCGTCCGCCTTCCGGGTCAAGTACGAGCCGGGACATCCGGCTGCCGACACCAACGGCTACGTCAAGTACCCGAACGTCAATTCGATCGTCGAGATGACCGACATGCGCGAGGCGCAGCGTTCCTACGAGGCCAACCTCAACGTCATCGGCGCGACGCGCCGCATGATCCAGCGCACCATCGATCTGTTGCGCACCTGACGGAGAATTGAACCATGGTCTCGCCGCTCAGCGCCGCAACCGCCTACGCCAAGCTCGCGCGCGTCGCCGCCGACCCGGGCGCGGCGCTCAAGCCCAAGAGCAGCAACGACTCGGACGGCCCGAACTTCGCCGCGCTGGTGAAGCAGGCGGTCGCGGGGGTGGTCGAGGCCGGCAAGAAGTCCGACATGCAGGCGCAGCAGATGGCCGCCGGCAAGGCCAATATCGTCGACGTCGTCACCGCGGTGACCGAGACCGAAGTGGCGATCGAGGCGATGGTCTCGGTGCGCGACAAGGTGATCCAGGCCTACGAAGAGATCATGCGGATGCCGATCTGATGACCGGCCCCGAAGTGCTCGACGTCGCGCGCGATTCGATCGTCACCCTGGTGCTGGTGGCGAGCCCGCTGATGCTGGTCGGGCTCGTGGTCGGCGTCACCATCTCGCTGTTCCAGGCGCTGACGCAGATCCAGGAGATGACCCTGGTGTTCGTGCCGAAGATCCTCGCGATCTTCCTCGCCATGCTGATCGCGCTGCCATTCATGAGCGATGTGCTGGCCGGGCACATGGCGCGCCTGGCGAGCCGCATCGTCAGCGGTTAGCGCATGATCCCGCAAAGTTGACAGACAAGATCATGCGCGAACGCAAGGATCAGACCCTGCTCGCTTCAACCGGGCGAATCGGATTCTAAGGTTCGCATGCGCATCGACGTCTCGTTCCTGCCCGCCTATGCGGCGGCCTTCCTGCTGATGTTCGCGCGCATCGGCACCATGGTGATGCTGCTGCCGGGCCTGGGCGAGCTGAGCGTGCCGGCACGCGTGCGGCTCGTGGTCGCGCTGGTGCTGACCGCGGTGCTGTTCCCGCTGCACCGCGCCGCCTTCCCGATCGACCTGCGCTCGTTCGGGCCGGTGCTGATCGCGCTCGCCCAGGAGCTGCTGATCGGCGCGGTGCTCGGCCTGACCGCGCGGCTCGCCATCTCGGCGCTGCAGGTCACCGGCTCCATCGTCGCGCAACAGCTCGGCTTGGGCTTCGTCACCGCGGTCGACCCGACGCAAGGGCAGCAGGGCATCATCGTCGGCAATTTCCTCACCATGCTCGGCATCACGCTGATCTTTGCGACCGACCTGCATCACCTGGTGATCGCGGCGCTGCACGACAGCTACCGGCTGTTCCGTCCGGGCGAGCTGCCGCCGGTCGACGACGTCGCCTCGCTGGTCACGCGCACCATCGCGGGCGCGTTCCGCGTCGGCGTCCAGCTCGCCGCGCCGTTCCTGGTGTTCGGCCTCCTGTTCAACCTCGCGCTCGGCGTGCTGTCGCGGCTGATGCCGCAGATGCAAGTGTTCTTCGTCGGCGTGCCGCTCTCGATCCTGATCGGCTTCTTCGTGCTGTTCCTCGTCATCGGCGCGCTGATGGGCGGCTTCCTCGGCTATGTCGAAGGCGTGCTGCGCCAGCTCGCGCCCTATTCGTGAGGCGCGTGGGGAATCGACATGGCCGACGAACAGGAAAATGCCGAACGCACCGAAGACCCGACCCAGAAACGGCTCGACGAGGCGCTCAAGCGCGGCGACGTGGCCAAGAGCCAGGAGGTCAATGCCTGGTTCATCCTTTCCGCCGCGACGCTGATCCTGCTCACGTTCTCCGGCTCCATGGGCGCCGGACTGACGGCGACCCTGCGCGGGCTGATCGCCCAGGCGCATGCCATCCCGATGGACGGACGCGGGCTGTTGCGCCTGATCGAGAAGCTCGGCTTCGAGATCGTGGCGGCGCTCGCGCTGCCGCTGCTCCTGCTCGCGCTCGCCGCGATCATCGGCAACATGATCCAGCACCGCCTGGTGTGGTCGGCCGAAGGCCTCACGCCGCGGCTGTCGAAAATCTCGGCGCTCGCCGGGCTGAAGCGCATGTTCTCCAAGCAGGCGCTGGCCAACTTCATCAAGGGGCTGATCAAGCTCGGCCTGATCGGCGCGATCATGGCGCTGCTGATGTGGCCGATGCGCCACCGGCTCGACACCCTGGTCGGCAGCGACGTGACGGCGGTGCTCGCCATCACCAAGTCGCTGACCCTGGAGATGCTCGGCGTGGTGGTCGCCGTGCTGGCGATCGTGGCGGCGGCCGACTACCTGTTCCAGTACCGGCAATGGTACGAGCGGCAGAAGATGTCGGTGCGCGAGCTCAAGGAGGAGTTCAAGCAGACCGAGGGCGATCCGACCATCAAGGCCAAGATCAGGCAGCTGCGGCAGAACCGCATGCGCAAGCGCATGATGGCGGCGGTGCCGGAAGCTTCGGTGGTGATCACCAACCCGACGCACTACGCGGTCGCGCTCAAGTACGAGCGCGGCATGAACGCGCCGATCTGCGTCGCCAAGGGCCTCGACACCATCGCGCTCAAGATCCGCGAGGTCGCGCGCGAGCACGCCATCCCCGTGGTCGAGAACCCGCCGCTGGCGCGCGCCCTGCACGCGACCGTCGAACTCGACCGCGAGATCCCGGAACAGCACTATCGGGCGGTCGCCGAGGTGATCGGCTACGTGATGCGCCTGGCGCAGTCCGGTGGCCAATTAAGGCCGCAATAGCGCGGCAAAATCACGCTCTGCCCCTTGCGCCTGCGGGCCGCGCGGGGACACTCAGGAGACTGATTCGGGATCAGGATCATGGCGACGCAGGATCTGAGCGAACGCCGCCCTTCGGCGCTCGACCGCAGCGACCGCAGCGGCAGCATCGGCATGGTGCTCGGCGTGGCGCTGATGCTGGTCGGCTCCGTCATCGCGTTCCTGTTCATCGGGCGCGCCCATGCCCAGCCCTACATCCTGGCGCTGTTGTCGGCGCTCGCCGTGATCGGCGTGTTCTCGCTGTTCGCCGGCGCCGCCGGCATGCTGCGGCTCTCCGGCAAGGAAGCGAGCGACGCCTTCCTCGGCGCGGTCGTCAACGGCGCCAATGACGGCATCGTCGTCACCGACCAGGCCGGCCGCGTGCTCTATGCCAATTCCGCCTATCTGACGCTGGTCGACGCCGTCGACCCGGAGGACGTGCGACCGGTCGAGCGGGTGTTCGTCGGCGATCCGGAGGTGTCGGAGGCGGTCTATCGCCTCGCCAAGGCGGCGCGCGAAGGCCGCCGGCGCCAGGAAGAGGTGCGTTTTGCGACCGGCGACGGCAAGGCCGTGCGCTGGCTGCGCTTCCGCGTGCGTCCGCTCGCCGCGAGCGGCCGCGACGCACGCTCGACGGTATGGACCGTGGCCGACGTGACGCGCGAGCGCGATCGGCAGGAGAACGTGTTCCAGGAGCTGCAGCTCGCGATCGATTACCTCGATCACGCCCCGGCCGGCTTCTTCTCGGTCGATGCGGCCGGCAATATCGGCTACCTCAACGCGACGCTCGCCGGCTGGCTCGACCACGATCTGGCGCAGGTCGGATCGGGTGGTCTGAAGCTCGCCGACATCGTGGCCGGCGACGGCGCGACGCTGCTGACCACGCTCGCCGCGGCGCCGGGAGAGGTGAAGACCGAGCTGTTCGACCTCGATCTCAAGATGCGCGGCGGCAAGACCGTGCCGGTGCGGCTCTATCATCGGGTCGCATTCGCGGCCGACGGCTCGCCCGGCGCGTCGCGCACGCTGGTGCTCAACCGGGCGCGCGAAGAGGGGGCCGACCCGTTGCGCGCGGCGGAGGTGCGTTTCGAGCGCTTCTTCCACAACACCCCGATGGCGATCGCGACCGTCGACAAGTCCGGCAAGATCGGCCGCTCCAACGCGCCGTTCGCGCTGCTGCACAGCGGCGTGAACAAGGGCGAAATGGTGCCGGCGCGGGGCCGCTCGATCCTGCTCGTGGTCGCCGAGCCCGAGCGCGCGGCGCTGGAAGCCGCGATCGCGCGCGCCGCGGACGGGCAGGGCGACATCGCGCCGGTCGATGCCCCGCTCGCCGGCGAGGGCAAGCGCTCGGCACGGTTCTATGTTTCGGCGGTCGACGAGCAGGAGCCGGACGGCGAGGCGGCGATCGTCTATGCGATCGAGACCACCGAGCAGCGCGTGCTCGAGCAGCAGTTCGCCCAGTCGATGAAGATGCAGGCGGTCGGCCAGCTCGCGGGCGGCATCGCGCACGATTTCAACAACGTGCTCGGCGTCATCATGATGGCGGCCGAACTCGTTGCCCAACGCGCACAAGCCGACCGACCCGTCGTTCAAGGATATCATGCAGATCAAGCAGTACGCCAACCGCGGCGCCAGCCTGGTGCGGCAACTGCTGGCGTTCTCGCGCCGCCAGACGCTGCGGCCGCAGGTGCTCGATCTCGGCGAGACGCTGTCCGATCTCACCATGCTGCTGCGCCGCGCGATCGGCGAGAAGGTCGCGCTCGAGATGGTGCACGGGCGCGACCTGTGGGCGGTCAAGGCCGACCTGTCGCAATTTGAACAGGTGATCGTCAACTTGGCGGTCAATGCGCGCGACGCCATGCCGGACGGCGGCAAGCTGATCGTGCGCACCGCCAACGTGACCGAGGCCGAGAGCGCCAGGCTGCCGTACAAGGGCATGCCGGCGGCGGACTATGTGCTGGTCGAAGTCGCCGACACCGGCACCGGCATCCCGACCGACATCGTCGACCAGATCTTCGAGCCGTTCTTCACCACCAAGGAGACCGGCAAGGGCACCGGCCTCGGCCTCTCCACCGTCTACGGCATCGTCAAGCAGACCAACGGCTTCATCTACGTTGAGTCCAGGCTCGGCAAGGGAACGACCTTCCGCATCTTCCTGCCGCGCCACACCGCGGGCGCGGAGGATGCAGACCTGCAGCCGGTCGAGACGATCGTCGTGCCGGCGCGGCCGACCGATCTCACCGGCAAGGGAACCATCCTGCTGGTCGAGGACGAAGAGGGCCTGCGCAGCCTGAATGCGCGCGGGCTCGAGTCGCGCGGATATACCGTGCTGCAGGCGGGCAACGGCGTCGAGGCGATCGAGGTGATCGAGAACTGCGGCGTGCCGGTCAACCTCGTGGTCTCCGACGTGGTCATGCCGGAGATGGACGGCCCGACGCTGTTCAAGGAGCTGCGCAGCCGCAACCCCGAGCTCAAGATCATCTTCGTCTCCGGCTACGCCGAGGATGCGTTCGCCAAGCATCTGCCGGAGCACGGCCAGTTCGCGTTCCTGGCCAAGCCGTTCACGCTCAAGCAGCTCGTCGGCGCCGTGAAGGAGACCATGGACGGCTGAACGGGCGCATGCTGCGAACCGTGGCATGAGGGCGCCGGTCTGTGTCGCTAGGCGGTTCGTAGCCCGGCTTTCGCTACAGGCGAAAGCCGGGATTCTCTTCACGCGGGAAGACCGGTCCCGGCTTTCGTTTCACGAAAGCCGGGCTACACGTTACACCCGCGCGAACTCCTTGCCCTTGTTGCCGGCGGCGAAGCCTGCGAACACCTCGTTCACCTTGTCCCAGCTCTTGAGCTTCTTCATGTTGCCGAGCCAGCGCTGGATGTTGGGATAGGACTTGAGATCGCAGTCGATCAACTCGGCGATCGAGACGATGCAGGCGCCGAAATAGTCCGCGATGGTGAGCTGGTTGCCGCCGAGGTACTGGTTGCTCGGCCCGATCCAATGGTCGTTGAGGATCTGCAGCCAGTTCTTCGCACCCTGCTGGCCCCAGGCGATGGCGCCCGAATGCGCCTCATCGCTGCGCCGCTTGTGATGCGGGAAGAGCTGCGGGTAGACCAGGCCGTAGCCGAAGTCGCGGTAGAACTGGGTGTTGAGCCAGTCCATCATTTCGTTGACCTTGGCGCGTGCTTTCAAATCCTTCGGATAGGACGGCAGATCGAACTTGTCGGCGAGGTATTTCAGGATCGCCGAGCTTTCGGTAAGGCGGAAATCGCCGTCCTCGAGCATCGGCACCATGCGGCTCGGATTGATGCCGGCGTAGGGCTGCTGGTAATGCGCGCCGACCAGGATATCGACCATCTCCTCGTCGACCTTGAGGCCGTTCTCGGCGATCAGCAGGCGCACCGGACGCGTCGCGGTCGAGACCGGGTGCATGTAGAGCTTCATCACGATCCTCCTCGGGCTTTTTTGCCGTCGGGACGCTAGCGCCGCGGCGCGCGGCGCGCGAGTCGCGTTTGTGTGAGCGGTGGTCATGATACGGCCACGACGACCGTGCTATACTGGCGTCAACGCTGCGAGGTTCCCATGCGTCTCGCCAATCCCGACGCACCTTTGGCCGCCGCCGTGCTCCCGATCGCGGCGGTCGGGCTGTTGCCGCTCGCGATCCTGCCGCTCGCCGGATACTTCGGCTTCGTCGCGCTCGGCATCCTGATCGGCTTCGCCGCCGTGATGGCGCAGCTCGAGGAGCAGGGCGCGCACGCCCGCCAGGTGATCGGGCACGGCAGCATGCCGCGCGCCGAGCAGGCCGGTTATCGGGCCGAGATGAGTTCGCTGATGCGTTCCCTGTGGCTGGCGAAAATCCTCGCCGTCGGGCTCGTCGTCTTCGGCTTGGGCGGATTGCTGCTGTCGGCCTGACGTTCCGGCCGCTTGCGGTCCGCGCTACAATGGTGCGATGACCGAGCAGCGCGACGATCCCGAGCCTGAGAGCGACAGCGAGCGCCGCACCACCAACATCGTCATCGCGCTGTTCTTCGTCGCGATCGTCGGCGCCGGCATCTGGCTCGCCAATGCGCTGATCGACCAGCGCAAGCTCGACAACTGCATCGCCCAGGGCCGGCGCAATTGCGCGCCGATCGAGGTTCCCAGCCGCTAGAGCATGATCCCGAAAAGTGTGCAGCGGTTTTCGGAAAAGATCATGCTCCACGAATATCTTAGAGCGGGATGACGATTCGAAGAAAAGTCATCACGCTCTAGCCCGTCTGCGCGGTGTAGCAATAAGGTCGCAGTGGGCGCGCAATGACCGGCTTGAGCCGGATATGAGTCTGTTCAACGATTGTCACAAAGATTACGAAGGCCGCGATCGAAAGCGGCGATGGATTCAGACCGCAAAAGACGCGGACGGTCCCGATCGACAGCCAGGGGGCAACCTGAAGCGATCGGGACCGCCGGCCGGTGACTGAATACGCGTCCCCGACGCCGTGAACGCTATTGAGTGTTTATGGCAGGTCGTGGGTTTTTCTGTGAAAAAGCGCGGCGTCGTGCCGGCTTCGACGCCATGGCGGTCGCGGCGCCTTGTCAATACAACACGCTGATCGTCCGATAGCGCGCGCGCACGAGCAGTACATCGGCTTGCTTCACCGGGTCGTAGCCGCGCGGGAAATAGCAGGCGAAGCCGACGTATTCGCCGTAGCGCGCGTGCACGCTGGTGATGCGGGAGACCTTGTTGTAGCCGGCGCAATGCAGCGCCGCGATGCCGCGATAGCTGTACCGGATCGCGGGCGACCACGGGATGATGCCGCCGGTGTCGTTGCCGTTGATGCCATGAACGCTCCACACCTCGGCGCGCGCCGAAGGCGCCAACAGCGACCATGCAACAGCTGCTACGGCGAGCGATCTCCAGGCCATCGGCGGTTCCTCGTTTGCAAACGAAGTGTAGCGCGGATCCGAGACTGTAGCCCGGGTTGCGCGTAGCGCAAGCCGGGTACGGTCGTGCCAGCCGTGAGAATCCCCGGCTTTCGCTGCGCGCTCAAGCCGGGCTACGCCGCCATGCGCCATCCCGCGAGCACCAGCGCCGCGACTATCGCCGTCACGATGAACGGGAAGATCATCATGCTGGTCATCGCATTCGACAACATGGCGGCGTGGAAGCCGAGGAAGGCGCCGGCAAGGCCGACCAGGATGCTGGTCGACAAGCGGCCGGTCCGGCGCCCGAGGTAATGCGCGATCGCGCCGCACAGCACCCAGATGAAAATCACGGCGAGGATGCTGTAGAGCGGATGACGCAGGAACGTCACTCACACCCCCGTTTCAGTTGACGCGCCGGAACTTCTGCACGCGGCGGCCGAAACCGACTTCGGCGGTATAGAGGTTGCCCTTGGAGTCGATGGCCATATTGTGCACCCACTTGAATTGGCCGGGCTGGCGGCCGTGGCGGCCCCACTGGTTGAGCACCTCGCCGGTGTCGCGCACCAGCGCGATGATCTGACCGTTGGCGCCGTCGGCGACGAAGATGAACTTCTGCTCCTTGTCCTCCGACAGCACCAAGTCCCACACCGAGCCGTTCTGCAGGGTCGCGGGTTCGACGCGGAATTCCTTCACGAAGGTGCCGTCCTTGCGGAACACCTGGATGCGGTCATTGGCGCGGTCGCACACATAGACCAGGCCGTCATTGGACAGCCGCACGCAGTGCACCGGGTTGGAGAACTGCTCGGACAAGGGCGCGGTCGGCGTATAGGGCGGCATCTTCTCGTCGCTCGGCTTCTTGCCGTAGGCGCCCCAGTGGCGCTTGTAGGCGCCGCTCTTGGCGTCGAACACGATGACGCGGCGGTTCTTATAGCCATCGGCGACGTAGACTTCGCTCGTCTCGTCGTCGATCACCAGATGCGCCGGCCGGCCGAGCTGCGTGGTCGAGTTGGAATCGCCGGTCGAGGCGGCCTTGCCGATCTGCATCAGGAACTTGCCGTCGGGCGTGAACTTCAGCAGCTGATGGTCGGTCTCGGCATTGCCGGCGAGCCAGACGTTGCCGTCCTTGTCGATGTGGATGCCATGCTCGGACTTCGGCCATTCGTAGCCTTGGCCCGGCCCGCCCCATGAGCGCAGCAGGTTGCCGTCGGTGTCGAACTCCATGACGGCGGGGGCGGGCGTGCAGCATTTGGTGGTCGGCGGGTTGGCGAGCGCGCCCTTCTCGTCGTCGACCAGGGTCGCGGGCCGGTGCACGATCCAGATGCGGTCGTTGGGCGAGACCGCGATGCCGGCGACCTGGCCGAGGATCCAGTTGCCGGGCAGCGGCTTCGGCCAGAACGGCTCGGGCTGGAAGGTCGGGGGACTGTCGGCCTTAGCGCCCTGCTGGGCGTGCGCCGGAATGGCGAACGCGGCGAGCGCGATGGCGAGCGGCAAAGCGAGAATGTGCATGGGTCGCCTCCCTTGTGCCGGCTTGCGAGAGCCGGCTTGGGGCGATGTTAGCCGAGATGGCGGGCGGACTCACGGGGGGTATCCCTCCGGCCGTTGCACGCGTCAGTCAGCAAGAAATGCTGCAGTGCAGCATTGCGCTGCGATGACGCATTGAAACGCAACGCCAATAGCCTACATTCCCCCGGCGCGGTTCGCCTCTCGCGACGGTTGAGGGTCCCGCAACTGGGAGACTTGCAATGACATTCCGCCTGAAGCCGTGGCTTGCGCTCGCCGCAGTCGCCACGATGCTGACGTTTGCCGTGACCGATGCGGACGCGCGCTCGCGCAGCAGCACCGGCAGCCGCGGCTCGCGCACCTTTTCGGCGCCGCCGGCGACCAACACCGCGCCGACCACCGCGCGCCCGATCGAGCGTTCGATCACCCAGCCCGGCACGCCCGGAACGCCGACCCGCACCGCCGCCGCGCCGCAGACGGCGCCGGCCGCCGGCGGATGGCTCAACCGGCCGGGCCTGCTCGGCGGTCTTGCCGCCGGCTTCCTCGGCGCGGGCTTGTTCGGGCTCTTGATGGGCAACGGCTTTGCCGGCGCGCTCGGCGGCATCGCCTCGTTCCTCGGCCTGCTGCTGCAGGCCGGCCTGATCGCCGGCGCCGTGTTCCTGGTGTGGCGCTGGTGGCAGAGCCGCAGCCAGCCGCAGACCGCAAGCGGTCCCGCATTGCGCGATCTCGGCACGGATGAGCGTCCGCGCATGGGGCTTGGTTCGCTCGGCGGACTTGGCAGCGGGCTTGGCGCCGCGCCGATGGGTGCGCCGCAGCCGCAGACCGGGACCGACATCGAGCTCGCCAAGGACGACTTCGACGTGTTCGAGCGCCTGCTCGGCGAGGTCCAGACCGCCTATGGACGCGAGGACCTTGCGGCGCTGCGTTCGCGCGTGACGCCGGAGATGCTGTCGTACTTCTCCGAGGAGCTGAACGAGAACGCCACCCGCGGCGTCGTCAACGAGATCTCCGACGTGAAGCTGCTGCAGGGCGACCTCGCGGAAGCCTGGAGCGAAGGCGAGCGCGAATACGCCAGCGTGGCGATGCGCTACGCCATCACCGACCGCTACATCGACCGCGCCAGCTCCAAGGTGGTCGAAGGCGAACAGCCGCAGGAGGTCACGGAAGTGTGGACCTTCATGCGGGTGCGCGGCGGGAACTGGTTGCTGTCGGCGATCCAGCAGACCGCGTAATCGCGTTATCGTATTTCGGCATGAGAGCCCGGCGTCGCATGACGCCGGGCTCTTTGCTGGCAGGCCGATCACTTCTTGATCGTGTCCTTCGACGGTGTGTTCCCCTTGATGACCAGCGGCCGGCACTCGCCGCTCTTCTTCTTTCCAACCTGCGCCTGCCGACGTAAGCAGTCGTTGTTGTAGGTCTTGCCGTCGCACCCGCAGACCTTCCCCAACTCGAACGTACAAACGACGGGAACGTACTCGCAGGTGCCGGTGCGCTTCTTCGTGCTGCAAGTGCCCGTGGGTGGTTCGCACCATTGACCGCTCGGGCAACCGCTCTTGCCGCCGCACTTCACTATCCCCGCCTTCGGCAACGCTTGCGCCACGACCGCATTGTTCGACCCGAGCCCCCATAGGCCGAGCATCACGGCCATGACCACGGCCGCACGCGCAAACGAAAACTTCCACATTCGCCCCTCCCGTTGATAATCGCCAAAATGGCAATCTGAGGTTAGCCGAACCCACCGGCGCCGAAAAGGACCTGCGCGGGTGCCGCGGGGAGAAATCCACCAGCGCGGCTGCGTATGGCAGCCCGGCGTTTCGCGCTGTCGGGGGTCCGCGCCTGCGCCTGGAATATCGATGGGAAAGCTGATGTTATCTCCTCATGCGGCGCAGTCGTGCCGGCATGAAGACAAGCATGAGGAGGCGGCCCATGAAAAACACGACGCGGGTTTCGATCGTTGCGGCCATGACGCTGGCGGCGCTGACCTTGGGGGCTGCGCAGGCGCAGAACACCATGACGTTCTTCGTCACCAGCGCGGGGCCCGGCAAGGGCGCCGATCTCGGCGGGATCGAGGGTGCGGACCGGCATTGCCAGCAACTGGCGCAGGCGGCCGGCGCGGGCACGCGCACCTGGCGCGCCTATCTCAGCACCCAAGGCAACAACGCCGTGAACGCCAAGGACCGCATCGGGCGGGGCCCATGGATGAATGCCAAGGGCACGGTCATCGCCAAGGACGTCGCCGACCTGCACAGCGCCGCCAACAACGTCACCAAGCAGACCGCGCTGAGCGAGAAGGGCGACCCGATCAACGGCCGCGGCGACACGCCGAACCGGCACGACATCCTCACCGGCTCGCAGCCCGACGGCACCGCGTTCACCGGCGCCGATGACCGCACCTGCGGCAATTGGAGCAAGAGCACGCAGGGCGCCGCCATGGTCGGGCATCACGACCGGCAGGGTCTGCGCGATGACGAGCCGTCGAAGTCGTGGAACGCCTCGCATCCCTCGCGCGGGCCGGACGGCGGCTGCAGCCAGGCCGATCTGCGCTCGACCGGCGGCGACGGGCTGTTCTATTGCTTCGCCACGAATTGAGCGGCGCGCTGGAAACGGTGACGGCGGATGGGCGGGCGCACCCGCCCACCATGCTCTAAGCTGATCCGATGCGTTACGAGCTCTACTATTGGCCGACGATCCAGGGACGCGGCGAGTTCGTGCGCCTCGCGCTGGAAGAGGCGGGTGTCGACTATGTCGACGTGGCGCGCCAGCGCGGTCATGGCGCGTTTAGGACGCGCGTGAACGCGCTTATGGAACGCAAGGGCGAGAAGCACCCGCCGTTCGCGCCGCCGATCCTGAAAGCCGGCAACCGCGTCATCGCGCAGACCGCCAATATCCTGCTGTGGCTTGGGCCGCGGCTCGGCCTCGCGCCACGCAACGAAGCCGGCAGGCTATGGGCGCATCAGTTGCAGCTCACCATCGCGGACCTGGTGGTCGAAATCCACGACACGCATCATCCGGTGACGAGCTGGCTCTATTTCGAGGAGCAGATTCCCTCGGCCAAGCGCCGCACCAGGGATTTCTGGCGCTATCGCGTGCCGAAGTTCCTCGGCTATTTCGAAAAGGTCCTGGAGCGCAGCGGCGGCAATTTCCTGCTCGGCCGCAAGCTCACCTACGTCGATCTCAGCCTGTTCCAGATCGTCGAAGGCCTGCGCTACGGGTTTCCCAAACGCATGAAGCGCTTCGAGAACAAAGTCCCGCGGGTCATCGCGCTGCGCAATCGCGTCGCGCAGCGGCCGCGCATCGCCGCGTATCTCGCTTCGAAGCGGCGTATCCGGTTCAGCCAGTGGGGCATCTGGCGCTATTACAAGCCGCTCGATGCGTGACGGGCGCCAGCCTGCGTAGGGCGGGCAAAGGCGCGGCCACGATCGCGAGATCGCGCGACGCGCATGATCCGCGCCGTGCCCGCCATGGGTCGTGCCGCATGCCCAACGCGGGCACGGCGCCCTGGGATTGGTGTTCGTTGCAGCGGATGAGCTGGCGCCTTTGCCCGCCCTACGGCGCCTGGGTTGCTAAACCACGTACCAGTCGGAGGCGAGGCTCCACCCGGCGAGGTCCCAGGTGCCATCGTCGTAGCCGGCATAGGACGTGCCGGTCTCGTTCGCGAGCGACGGCACGATCAGCCACCCGTCGTCGTAGAAGCTGAGCTTGAGCGTGCCTTGGGCATCCGGGGCAGGGTCGCCGGAACCGCTTGAGCCCCCCTGCGACCCGCCGATGGCGAAATAAGTCGGATTGACCGAAGCCGTCGCGTTCATCTGGCCAAAATTGATCGCGCCCACGCCGTCCGTAGCGGCCGGCGCGGAAAACACCGTGTGGCCCGAAAAGCCCGCCGGCACGGCCGCGAATGTCCCGGCTTGGGCCGAAGCGGCGACCGGGGCGACGGGAGCGCCGGTAGGACCGACCTCGACCGGCGTGAACGGGTTCGAGGGATGGAACTCGTTCCAGAAAATACCCCAGCCCTGCTCCGGTGCGACTTTCAAGGCCATCGTTTTCCTCCGTGCCGCGGACGACGCAGCCTAACAGCAATCGCGGGTCGGCTCAATCGGCGTGACCCGCAACGTTTCCGTGCCGAAACGCAGTCGGCCGACGCTCAGTAGGCCGGCGCCTTGCACTTGCCCTTGTGCGCGAGCTGGACCTTTGCGGCCCGGTGGGCGCAGTCATTGCCGTAGGTTAGCAGATCGGCTTCCGCAGGGAAGCGTCCTGCCGCCTCAGGTGGCCAGTCCCGCGCGGATATCCCCGACTCTCCATTCGCGCTAATGTCGCGCTTTCCGCACCATGGGAGGGCGCCCAATGTCCGCCATGCCATCGCCTGCACCGCAGTCGCCTGCGATGCCTATGCTGCATTCCCTCGCGCGCTGCTGGTGGCTGATCCTGCTGCGCGGGATCGCGGCCATCGTGTTCGGCGTGCTCGCCTTCATCTGGCCCGGTCTCACCATCATCACGCTGATCCTGTTCTATGGCGCGTTCGTGCTCATCGACGGCGTGCTGGCGCTCGCCTCCGCCATCATGGGCGGCAGCATGCAGCCGCGCTGGTGGCTTGCGCTCATCGGCGTGCTCGGCATCATCGTCGGACTGTTGACCTTCGTCTGGCCGGGCGTCACCGCGCTCGTGCTGTTGGTCTTCATCGCCGCCTGGGCGATCACGCTCGGCATCTTCCAGATCATCGGCGCAATAAGACTGCGCAAGGAGATCGACAACGAGTGGATGCTGATCCTCGGCGGCGCCCTGTCGGTGCTGTTCGGCGTGGTGCTGCTGCTCGCCCCCGGGACCGGCGCGCTGGCGCTGATCTGGCTGATCGGCGCCTATGCGATCGTGTTCGGGATCCTGCTGGTGGCGTTTGCGTTGAAGCTCAGGAAGCACAGCGGCGCCACGGCACCGGCGGCTCCTTGAACCAACCGTTGAATGTGCGACCTGCCGAAGCAGTCGAGGTCGGGCATCTGGCCAGGCTGTGGCACGATGGCTGGCAGGACGCGCATGCGCGCATCGTGCCGCAAGAGCTGATCGGCTTTCGTACGCTGGAGAATTTCACAAGCCGGCTGCGCGACGCAGTTGCGCATGCGCGTGTGATCGGCCCGGTCGGCGCGCCGCTCGGATTCTACCTCCTGAAGGGCGACGAGCTCGACCAGTTCTATGTGTCGGCGCAGGCGCGCGGCTCAGGCGTGGCGGCCGCGCTGATCGCCGACGCGGAGGCGCGGCTTGCCGCACAGGGCGTCGGGACCGCCTGGCTCGCCTGCGCCATTGGGAACGAGCGCGCCGCACGGTTCTATGAGAAGTGCGGCTGGCATCGAGCCGGGACGGTCATCTCCCGACTCGAGCTTCCGAACGGCCCGTTTCCGCTCGAAGTCTGGCGCTATGAGAAACCCCTGATACGCGGCGTCTAGTCGCCGCGAAGCCTATTCGTTACTTCTTCGGCGCTCTGCACCGGCCGTCGTGCTTCTTCGACACCATGGCCATCTGGCGTTCGCAGTCGTTGCCGTAGGTCTTGTCGTCACAGCCGCAAACCGGCCGGAAGATTCTCGGACAGGCGGTCGGGACCTTCACGCATTTGCCCGGCCGGTCGAGCACGCCGCAGCGTCCGGTGGGATATTGGCAGAACAACCCCGCGTCGCATTGAAGGTTGCCGAACCCGCCGCAGGTCTTGCCAGGTCCGACCGCGGAAGCGCCGGCCTGCGTCAGGAAGACCAGAGCCAGCGCGAGGGCGAGGGCGCCGGCAACGCGATGAAAGGTGACCATGAATCCTCCGTGAAATGCGAGATTGCAACTTCAGGCTATATCAAGGGCCGGCCGATGGGAATACCGCACCGGCCGGAATGGCAAATCATCATGCGCGCAGGTGCGCTAGGATAGGCCGGAACCACGGTGGACGCGTTCCATGAAATTCGGACTGTTCGGCAGCGCGCAGGCCCAACGCGGCGGACCCGACCTCGATTCAGGCGCGGGCTTCCGCGACTACGTCGACTACAACGTCGAGGCCGAGGCGCTCGGTTACGCATCGACCTTCGTGGTCGAGCATCACTTCACCGGCTTCGGCCAGGTTTCGGCCAGCCTGCAGCTCTTGACCTTCGTCGCGGCGCGTACGTCGACGTTACGGCTCGGCACCGCCGTCATGGTCTTGCCCTGGCACAATCCGGTGCTGCTTGCCGAGCAAGCCGCGACGCTCGACCTGCTCTCGGGCGGGCGGCTCGAATTCGGCGTCGGCAAGGGCTATCGCGCCAACGAGTTCGCCGGCTTCTGCATCCCGATGGAGGAAGCCGAGGAGCGGTTCGAGGAATCGCTGGCGCTGATCATCAAGGCGTGGACTTGCGCCGAGCGCTTTTCGCACCGCGGCAAGCATTGGAGTTTCGACGACATCGTGGTCGAGCCGCCGACGAAGCAGAAGCCGCACCCGCCGATCTGGATGGCGGCGGGCCAGCCGGACTCGATCGCTAAGGTGGCGCGGCGCGGCGCGAAGCTGTTGCTCGACCAGTTCGCCTCGACCGCGCTGACGATCGAGCGTTTCAACCTCTACAAGGCCGAGGTCGAGGCTGCGGGGAAGCGCTTCGACCCGATGGATGTCGGCGTCTGCCGCGCGTTCTATGTGGCGCGGGACGCCGAGGACAAGGCCAGGGCGGTCGAGGCGCGGCTGTCAAATCAGCAGCGCATGGCCAAGCTCGCCGACCCGGCCGGCACGGGAAAATCCTCAATGCTGTCGTTCGACCATACCCTCGACGCGGCGGCGGAAAGCGCGATGTACGGCACGCCGGATGAGATCGCGGGCAAGCTCGACACGCTGCGCGCGGCGGGGGTCGCGCAGGTGCTGCTCAATGGCCCGGCCGGAGCGCTGACCAATCTGCGGCGCTTCGCGCGCGAGGTGATGCCGGCGTATGCGGGGGCGGAGAGGGCGGCGGCGGAGTGAAATCATGCGCACGATCGCGGTTGCCTTGTTGGTCCTGCTCCTCGCCCTCGGCGGCGCGGCGCACGCGCAGAGCCGCGAACGGCCCATCTGCGGCTCGATCGAGGCGTGCGACATGGCGATCCGGTCCGATCCGAGCCTCGCGGCCTATGAGCAACGTGGCTACCTTTATCTGATTCACCGGCGCGGCCTCGCCGACGTCGAGCAAGCCATCGCCGACTTCAGCGCGGCGATCGCGCTCGACGCGGCGCGCGCGTTCTCGCTCTACGGCCGCGGCATGGCGCGGCTGATGTACGGCGACGCCGCGGGACAGAACGAGATGGAGGCCGCCATCATGCTGCAGGCCGATATCGCGGAGGAATTCAAGCGCCATGGGACGAGGTGAGTCTCGTAGGTTGGGCTGACCCTTGAGCGCGTTCACGCGCGTCTTCGACGCGCTATGGCGAAGCCCACGCGGACCGCGCGCTCGGGTGGGCACAACGCTTGCGCGCCTTTGCTACCCTACGGTTCACGGCCCCTTCGGCAGATCCGCGACGAACTTGACGAGCTCCGCCTCGGTCCAGGCCTGCGCGGTCTTGCTGCGTACATTGCCGTGCGCGCCGACGCCGAGCGCGAAGCGCGCGACATTGTCGGCGCTCGGCGCTTGCATGACGACGATCAGGTCGTAATCACCCGTAGTGAGGTATACGTCCTTGATCTCGACGCCGACCTTCTTGGCGTAGGTGCGCGCATCGCCCATGCGCTTCTTCCAGTCGCGGATAGTCTTGATCCCCTGCTCGGTCCAGCTCAGGGACATGATGAACAGCGGCATGACGGCCTCCCGGTGACGATACTTCCGACCCGCAATGATGGAAAACCTGTCGAGGCATGGCAAGGCGCCGGGGGGAGGTCGCGGCGGTTCCCGGGTTCCCGCAACCTTCCGTGTCTTCGTTCGTTCTCCTTGTAACCAACCAAGGAGGAACCCGATGAAATCGATCACCCGCGGATTGCTCGCCGTCGCCTTGCTCGGCATCCCGACCATCGCGATGGCCCAGAGTGGAACCAGGGCGCCCGCGCCGGCACCCGGACAGTCGGAATGGGCGCCCGGCCACCGCGCCAAGGCGCCGGGCGACGCCAAGCGCTTCGCGCCGGGCCAGCGCATGCATACCAAGGACGTCAAGAGCCAGCCGGGCGCCTCCGAATACGCGCCGGGCCATCTGCCGAACAAGGACGTGAAACGATAACGCCGCGACAAGACGGCGACAAACTCCGCCGCGCTTTGCGCGGCGGATTTTTCTTGTAGCCCGGGTTGAGCGCAGCGAAACCCGGGAATCGTTTCGTCACGACGAGATGCGCCCCGGATTTCGCTTCGCTCAATCCGGGCTACGCACTATGCGCTCAGCCCTTTGCCGGCTTGCACCGGCCATTGTAGTTCTTCGAGACCTTGGCCATCTGGCGCAGGCAGTCATTGCTGTAGGTCTTGCCGTCGCAGCCGCAGACCGGCCGGACAATCTGCTGCGGACACACCTGCGGGACTTTCGCGCATTTGCCCCTTTGGTCGCCGCCGCAACGGCCTGTCGGGTTCTGGCAGAACAATCCGGCGTCGCACTGGAGCGGCAAGATGCCGCCGCACGCTTGGCCGACACCCGCGGCGGACGCGCCGGCGGGCGCCAGAAGCACGAGGGCGAGTGCAAGGATCGCGGCTCCCGCGATACGGTGAATCAAACGGTCGATCATGGGTTCTCTCCCCGAAGTTTGTTCGGATTTGCAACTTGAGATTATATGAACGAAGGGTCGAGGTAAACCCCGAACAGAGGCCGTGGCGCAGGGCTGCGGTGCGAGCGCGCGTCGCGCGCATGAGCCGCAAGCGCGTTCACGCGCGTCTTCGACGCGCGATGCCGACATGCGGAGCGGGCGAGCGGCAGGCATAGTCCCCGGATTTCGCTTCGCTCATCCGGCTGCGGCGCTACAATCCGCACATCATGACGAAGAACGCGGAACAGAAGCGGACCTTCGCCGTCGTGCTCGAACCCGAGGACGAAGGCGGGTTCACCGTGCGCGTGCCGACGTTCCCCGAGATCGTCACCTACGGGAAGGACGAGCGCGAAGCGTTGGCGATGGCCGAGGATGCGATCCGCCTGGTGATCGAGGACAGCCGCGCGCGCGGCCAAGCGCCGTCATAGGTCGCGCGTATGGTTATGATTCCGTCATGCCCGGCCTTGTGCCGGGCATCCACGTCTTTCTTGCCGGTCGTTCCCGAAGTAAGACGTGGATGGCCGGGACAAGCCCGGCCATGACGGGTTGCTTGTAGCCCGCATGAAGCGAAGCGTAATGCCGGAGTGGTCAGGCGGCGGACACTGGCCCCGGATTTCGCTTCGTTCCATCCGGGCACACTTGCTATCGTTCGATGCGGGCCATCTCTTCGAATTTGTAGGCGAGTTGGATCAGGTCCATGACCAGGTCGTGGACCGTGTCGAGCCGTTCGGACGTTGCGCGCGCGATTGAGGTGACCGCGCAGCCGTGGTCGCTGCCGAGTTCAGTCATGCCCAGGCCGACGAGCAAAAGCGCCTGAACGAAATCCTTGGCCTCATTCATCGGAAGGTGCATTTCCTTGGCGAGGTCCAGGATGGGATTCGGCGCGGGCTTGGTGGCCGTACCGGCGCGCGATCGGGTCTTGCGTGCACGCGCGGTGCCCGGCATGGCATTGCCCCAGGATGGAATTGTCGATACGGATAGTATTAAACCGGAGGCGCGTCTTTGTCAACCCAAAAAGTATCAGTTCGTCAGATCAAGGCAGCCCGTGCGCTGCTCGGCTGGTCGCAGGATGATCTTGCCGCGCGCTCGGACGTATCGCAGCCGACAATCAAGCGCCTCGAAGCCGAAGGGGGCGAGCTTGGCGGCCGCGAAGAGACCGGCGAGAAGATGCGCCGCGCGTTGGAGAAGGCGGGGATCGAATTCACGAACGGTGACGCACCGGGGGTGAGGCTGAGGAAGAAGAGGGGATAGTTGCATGCCAGCGACCGTGTGGAACTGCATCCGTCCTGCTCGGCGATGACGAACTGATGGAGTGAATCGTAGCCCGTACGAGCGAAGCGGAGTGCGGGAGCGACCAAGCGGCAGGCGCCGGCCCCGGATTGCGCTGCGCTGCATCCGGGCTACGCTGGCTATTGATTGTCGATGAAGACTTTCTCGCGATGAAATCGTAAGAACTTCTTTTCTCCCGACGTCAAGATCTTCGAAAGAGATCGGCCTAATTGCAGCGCAATCCGATCGCCTGCGTCTATTTGCTTTGAGACAAGCATTTTCCCATCATCGCGAAATGAAATGAGGCCCACGTCAAATACAGCGTCGATATGCGCCGCTAGCAAGAGCCCATTGCTCGGATTTAGGCGTTCGTCGTTGTTCGAGTCTCTCCACGGCTTGATATGAGATGCTCGCAATGCCGACAAAATCTTGCAACCGGTGACAGCGCAAGCGTTCTGCCATCGAGACTCTAGCGCCTGACGAAACTTTCCTTGCCCCAGGCGCGCGTCAATGAGGCGCTTTTTGGTTGTAGGAGGCGTCGTTGTATCCGCAACGATAGCTTCTAGGTCCGCTGACAAGTGATTGGATTGAGGCGTTCCCCGGAGAGCCCAGGCAGATTCTATTTCGCTTGCAATACCTAGATCAGTTAGGCGCGTGATCCGCGGCTAAAATTCTGTTGCGAAAGTCTCAGTTTCTTGAACCATTCGAACGAGGTCACATCCAGTGGATCATTGAACTCATCAACCTCAAACCTAATGGTCAAGCCATCCTCTTTTTCGGAGGTTCGATACTTCTCCGGCCGCGTTTCGACGCTGACCTCGTTGATGATGCCCGTGCTGACGATCCTGTATTGCCTTGGCGATCCGCGCCCTTCAACCACCCAAAGCCGATCACCTATGAGGGTCTCCCGCCGGAAGGATTTGGCGGTAAAGAATCTTCCGTCATGAGCATACGGTCCACCTTCTTCCGCATTGTGATAGCCCAAATAGTGATCCATGCAGCAGTTCCACGGTCATTCTGGTGACTGATCAGGCAAACTCTAATATGACTGCCAAGGCAGCAATAGCCTTAGGTGTATCCACATGAACGCCCCCCTCTCTCCGCACCCAGCTCCTCCATACCGCCACACCCCACTGTTCCCGCTCGGCAAGGACACCACGTCCTACCGCAAGCTCGCCGCCGACGGCCTGCGGGTGGAGACGATCATGGGGCAGGACGTGCTGGTCATCCCGCGCGAGGCGATGCGGGCGCTGGCCGAGGAGGCCTACAACGACATCAATCATTACCTGCGCCCCGGGCACCTGCAGCAGCTGCGCAATATCCTCGACGACAAGGAAGCCTCCGACAACGACAAGTTCGTCGCCTACGACTTCCTCAAGAACGCCAACATCGCGGCCGGCGGCGTGCTGCCGATGTGCCAGGACACCGGCACCGCGATCATCATGGGCAAGAAGGGCCGCCTCGTGTGGACCGAGGGTGACGACGAGGCGGCGCTGGCCGAAGGCGCGCGCGATTCGTATCTGAGGAAGAACCTGCGCTATTCGCAGCTCGCGCCGATCAGCATGTTCGAGGAGAAGAACACCGCGTCGAACATGCCGGCGCAGGTCGAGATCTACGCGGAAGGCGAGGATACGTACAAGTTCCTGTTCATCGCCAAGGGCGGCGGCTCGGCCAACAAAGCGTTCCTGTTCCAGGCGACGCCCTCGATCCTGACGCGCGAGCGCATGCTGGCGTTCCTCAAGGAGAAGGTGCTCACGCTCGGCACCGCGGCGTGCCCGCCCTATCACCTGGCGATCGTGATCGGCGGCACCTCGGCCGAGCTGACGATGAAGACCGTGAAGCTCGCCTCGTGCCGCTACTATGACGGCCTGCCGACCCAAGGCTCCGAGGACGGCCACGCCTTCCGCGACCTGGAGATGGAAGCCGAGATTCACAAGATGACGCAGTCGCTCGGCGTCGGCGCGCAGTTCGGCGGCAAGTATTTCTGCCACGACGTGCGCGTGATCCGCCTGCCGCGGCATGGCGCTTCGCTGCCGATCGGGCTCGGCGTGTCGTGCGCGGCAGACCGCCAGGCACTCGGCAAGATCACGCGCGAGGGCGTGTTCCTGGAGGAGCTGGAGCACAATCCGGCCAAGTACCTGCCCGAGATCGACGAGCAGACGCTCGGCGGCGCGGTGGTGGACATCGACCTGCGGCGCCCGATGCAGGACATCCTCGCCACGCTATCGAAGCACCCGATCAAGACACGGCTGAAGCTGACCGGGCCGATGATCGTGGCGCGCGATCTCGCGCACGCCAAGCTGCGCGAGCGGCTGGAGCAAGGGAAAGGGTTGCCCGACTACGTCAAGAACCACCCGATCTATTACGCCGGGCCGGCCAAGACGCCGGCCGGCTACGCCTCGGGCGCGTTCGGGCCGACCACGGCAGGGCGGATGGATAGCTATATCGACCAGTTCCAGGCCGCGGGCGGCTCGATGATCTCGCTCGCCAAGGGCAACCGCTCGGCGCAGGTGCGCGAAGCCTGCGCCAGGCACGGCGGCTTCTACCTCGCCTCGATCGGCGGCTCGGGCGCGAACCTCGCCGAACACTGCATCAAGAAGGTGGAAGTGCTGGAGTATCCCGAGCTCGGCATGGAGGCGATCTGGCGCATCGAGGTGGTCGATTTTCCCGCCTTCATCGTGATCGACGACAAGGGGAACGACTTCTTCAAGGAATTGAATTTGGGCTGAGGCGTGCGGAGGCGCCGCCGCCGCCGCCGCCATGCCGCCTCGCAACCGTCACGCCTGCGCGTCGATCACGTCGGCGACCGCTTTGCAGACCCTGGTCTGGACCTCGGACTTGATCACGGTCGTTCGATCGTTGGTATTGCTGACGAAGCCGACTTCGAGCAGCACGGCCGGTCCGTCGAACCTCAGGACCGCCAGGCCGGGACGTTTTTTGATGTCGCGCGGGTCGAGGCCGGTCGACTCGACCAGAGCATCGCGCATTTGCGTCGCAAGTTCCTCGTCGGCATTGCGCCGATATAGCGCTTCGACGCCCTTGGCGTTCGCGCCGGCGGCGGAGTTCAGATGGATGGAGACGAAGATGTCGCACCCCGCGTCCTTGGCGCGTTGCGCCCGCCTTCCGACCGGCGTCGGAGTAGTGTGATCGACGCGGGACATGAAGACCTGGTGGCCGCGGCCCTCGAGGACGGTTTTCAGTTCCAGCCCATAGCGCAGGACGACGTCGGCTTCACGCGTGTTGCTCGCGTTGTGCACGGCACCCGGATCGAACACGTTAGGCGTCGCATTGCTCATGCCGTGTCCTGGATCGACGCATACTTTCATGGCGCTCTCCTTGCAGCGTTTTCGTCCACGGCGTCACGTTGCGCGTCGTGGGCGACCGGTCGTCACTATCAATTGTCTGCTGCGCGCGACTATGAGCCGGCTCACATTCTGCGCAGGCGCTCGGCCGGCGCTGGTGGACGTCCGCCCACCGAGGACAGGGGAAAGGGCTGGATCGCGCGAAACGCGCCGGGCAGTGCCGATCCCAAGCCGCCCGACGCCATCCCGGCCTCGCAGCGCGGTTCGGTGTCGCGCCGCCGCAGCTGAGGTCAGCGGAAATTCACTTCATCACCAGTGCGACGCCGCTGACGATCAGCACGAGGGCGATGAGCCGCCGAAACGTCAGCTCGGCCATGCCGGCGTGGAAGCGGTCGCCGATGAAGATCCCGATCAGCATCATCGGAAGCGCGAATCCGAACGCGATCAGCGCGTCGCGGCCGAATTCGCCGACCGCCAGATAGCCCGCCCCGCGCACGACGCTCAGCGTCAGCATCATGGCCGACATGGTGGCGCGGAAGTGCTCCTTGGCGAGCCGGATGGCGTCGAAATAGATCGCATAGAAGATGCTCGCCATGGTGCCGAAGGCGGTGCCGACCGCGCCGCCGAGGAAGCCCGCGAGCGGAGCGAGCAGCGGCGAGGACCACGGCCGTGCCGGCGGCCGGGTCGTCGCCCAGAGCGCATAGCCGCCATAAAGGACGACGAGCGTCCCAAGCCCCTGGGTCAGGGTGCGGGTGTCGAGCGTCTTGAACAGATAAAGCCCGGTCGCGATGCCGGCGAGCCCTGCCGGCACCGTGCGCAGCAGTTCGCGCATGGCGATCTGCCGGTAGTCGCGCGCCACGATGGTGACCGACGACGCGACGCCGAGCAGCGTCCAGACCGGCACCAGGACCTTGAGCGGGATGACGAGGGCAAGCAGCGGCATCGCGGCGGCCGAACCGAAGCCGGTCGAGCCGCGCAAGGCGTATGCGAGGACGATCACGATGCCGCAATAGGCGATCTCGAGATAAGACAGGGACAGCATGGGCGCGCCTGAACCGAGAACCTAGCTGCAGTTCGTCACCTGGTTGGAGCAGAGCGCGCGCCACCAGCCGCGCATGCCGTGCGCCTCGACCAGCGCCCAATATCCGCTGCAGGCGAGGATGCGCTGCGGGCCGCCGTCGGCGCTGATGTCGTTGCCATGTTTGTCCTTCACCGGCGTCCACTTGGCGTCGGCGTGCGGGGCCTGGAACAGTCCGCCCATGCGCGTGCCGCCATTGGCGAAGCTGGCGCCGACCTTGTTGGCCGCGACCCAGCCGCGCCCCGCATAGGGCTTGGGCGCATTGCGCGGATAGGTCTCGGCGTTCTCGTAGTCCTTGCCCGGCGGCGTCGCACCTTCGATCAGGAACCAGCCGTCCTTGTAGCCGACGATGCGGAATTCGGTGAGCCAGCCGCCCGCCGGCGTGTTCTCGCGCCCGCGCAGCTTCAGCATGTAGGGCGGCGGCAAGGTGCCGAGGATGCGCGCCTGCGCCGACGGCTCAGCACGCACGTTGAGGCCCTTGGGGTCCTTGTCGATCGACCACGCCCCGAGACTGCACGGCTCGGTCCCGGGCGGCAGCGCCGCGCGCTTGGCGGCGAGCTCAGCGCGCAACCGGTCGAACTCCTCCTCGCCGCCATCCGGATCGGTCATGGTCGTGTCGCGATTTCCCTTGGGGCGGTCGTCACGCGGCTTCAGTTCGGCGGAGACTGCACGCGTCGCGCTGTCTGCGAGCTTGACCGCCAGGGCGTTGCGCGGCGCGAACACGCTGCCTGGAGTCTTGGCGTCGTCGGCGCCCGCGGGATAGAGCGCGAGATAGCCGGTGGTCCCATCGGTCCGATAGGCCTCGCCCGCGACGTATCCCGCGGGCACCAGCGCGAGCGCGCTCTCGCGCCACGCCGGGTCCGCAGGCCGCTCTGCCTGCGCGGTCGCATCGGCGGCGAGCGCGATCAACGCGATGAGGAAGAGCATGCGCCCCATGACGGACCTGCAAAATGGACCTGCGAGGTGATACGATGGTCGAGGTTTTGAAAGATTATCGCGATCAGCCGAGGAGGAAACCATGATCACCACGCTGGTGCAATTCGCGCTGCCCGAGCCGATCTCGCTCGCCGAGGCCACGCGGCGGTTCGAATCGAGCGCGCCGAAATACCGCAACCTGCCGGGATTGGTCCGCAAATACTACGTGCGCTCGCAGGACGGGCGTAGCGCCGGCGGCATCTATCTGTGGGAGAGCCGCGCCGCCGCCGAAGCGGTCTACAACGGCGAATGGCGCGAACGGGTGGAGAAGCTCTACGGCGTCGCGCCGACGATCGCCTGGTTCGATACGCCGGTCGTGGTGGATAATCTCGCCCCCGCGAAGGCGGCATAGGGCGCAATCCGACGAAGCGGAGCCACGCTACTTCGGCGGCGCCGGCGGCACCTGCGGTGGCGTGACCGGTTGCGGGTTGTCGGCCGACTGGCCTGGAGGCGGGCGCAGGCCGCGGCCGAAGGCGCCGAGCGTGATCGCGCGGGCCACGTATTCGGCCAGGCAGTTGTAGCCGGCCTCGGTGCGTTCGATCTCGTCGAACAGGTCGGGACCGCTTCGGTTCGCCTTGGCGATCAGATGCATCGCCTCGTAGCGCCGCACGATGACGACGTTCTCCTGCAGCGCCACGCGGCGCAGCATCTCGCGTACGTTCTTGTAGTGCTCGTCCTGCTCCATCGGCGTGACGAATTGCAGGCCGGCGAGCACCACGTCGACCTGGTGCTCCTTGAGCCAGCGGATGGTGTCGACGATCGCCGTCTCGAGCTCGTCGACCGGCACGTAGGCGAGCGCGTCATTGGTCCCGACCTGCCACAGCACCAGCTCGGGCTTGTTCAGCGCGACCTCGAGCTTGATGCGCTCGGCCGCATAGCCGGCGAGCTCGCCGGAGACGCTGCGGTTGACGATGTCGACGTCGAGGCCCTCGACCGCGCGCTCGACCAGGCGCTGGATCAGATCGGTGTAGCTGCCGCGCGCCTTGCGCCGCACCGCCGCCCCGATCGCCAGGATGCGGATCGACCGGCCCTCGCGCAGCGCGGCGGCGACGTTGGGCAAGGGCGACTCGCTGATCACCACGGTGCCGCCGGCGCGGCATTCGCGCGAGAACGGAACCGCGGGCTCGACCTGCGCCGATGCCGCGCCGATCGACGCGCCGATCGCGAGCCCGATCAGTGCTACCGCGCAGCGGGCCTTGCCCGGTCGCGCCACTCTGCCAGCCATGCCGTCAACGCCATGATTGCGACACCGATGATTACCACGGCCGTATCGCCCCCGATATGGCCGCGATAGGCTAAACGCGCGATCTGTGCCGCCAGGCTTAACAGCGAGGCGACGCAGAACACCTCGAGGGAATTGCGCCCCAGCATCGACAAGGACGCGGCCAAACCCTTCGAAACCCGTTGGATATAGGGAAAAAACAGCGAAAAGAAAGCCACCACCGCCAGGAACTGGATCAGCCGGATCGGCGTCACGTAGCTCTTGTTGGGGACGAACAGCAAGGTCGGCTGCGGCACCCGGGTCGGGTCGGGCCACCAGTTCTTCCACATCACCACGGCCAGGACCGCCACGATGACCGCCGCGACCACGCGGATCGGGATGATGTGGCGCCGCACCAAGGCGCCGACTCCGGCGCCGTCCTTGGCGAGCACGAAGCCGAGGACGAACACGAGCTGCCAGGCCAGCGGATTGAAGAACCATTGTCCCTCCACCGGCCAGGTCGGGATCGCGAGCGGGATCGACAAGGTGACCAAGTAGACGCCGAGCGAGAGCGGCAGCAGCAGGTTCGGCGCAAAGCGGTCGATCACCGCGAGCAGCGGCGCGGCCAGCATCAGCGCCACATAGAGCGGCAGGATGTCGAAATAGCCGAGATGGTGGCTGAGGACGGCGAGCCCGATATGGGTCGGCACCGGGTCCTGGAATACCGCGGCGGCGTTGTGCCAGTCGAGGATGAGCGGATTGTCCAACAGCAGCGCGGTGGTCGCCAGCATGGCGATGGCCAGCATGGTGATCAGGGTCTGCGCCGCGTACAGGGTGACGGCGCGCCCGCTCAGGCGCAACACCAGGTGGCGGGTCGGCGTCTGGCGGTCGCCGCTTCCGACCACGTAGCGCAAGGCCCAGCCGGCCAGGAACACGAACAGGTCGGCGGAGTCCGAGACCGAGAAGTTCACCGGCGTGAAGCGCGAATAGTAGATGCCCGGGATGTGGTTGATGAAGATCGTGACCAACGCGAAGCCGCGCCAGAAATCCACCGCGTTGGCTTGGCGAGGCATGCGTCCGCTCCCGCCTCAAGCGGCGCGCCGGTTGTGCGCGCCCGCGAAGGCGGGCGCGACCTCGCGCATGAAACGGTCCATTTCCTCTTTGACCTGCACGTGCGGCTTGAGGCCGACGTTGAAATAGAGGATCACCTCTTCGAAGCCGGCGGCCTCGACCTTCTTCAAGGTCTCGGTGATGCGCGCGGGCGAGCCGAGCAGCACGGAGTTCTCGGTCAGGTCCTCGGGCCGCACCTTGTGCAAGCGCTCGACCATGTCGATGAAGTAGCGATAGCTCGGCGGCGCCGTTTTGGGATCGCTCGGGAATGCCGGGATCACACATTCCTTGTAGTAGCGGACCTGGCGCGCGCGCTGCGCATCTTCCTGGCGCTTGTCGTCGGCGAAGTGGGTGAAATAGCTGCACATCAGCTTGCCCGGCTTCTGGCCGTGCCGGGCGCAGGCCTCGTGATAGAGATCGGCGACCTGCTGCAGCCCGCCGTAGCTCATGGCGGCGGCAAACGGCGCGACGATCAGGCCGCAGCCGAGGCGGGCCGCCAGCTCGATCGAGGGTTTGGAGAACGAGCCGATATAGGCGGGCAGGGGTTGCTGCACCGGCTTTGGCGTGATGCGCACGTCGTCGAACGCGTAGTGCTTGCCGTGATGCGAGATGCGCCCGTCCGCGGCCCACAGCTTGCGCACCACCTCCATGCCTTCCTCGAAGATGCTCTGGTTGTCGGCAAACGACACGCCGAAGGGCAAATACTCGCGGCTGTCATAGCCGCGGCCGGCGGCGAAATCGACGCGGCCGCCGCTCAGCAGGTCGAGGCTCGCCCATTGCTCGGCGACGCGGATCGGGTGATGCAGCGGCAGCACGGTGACGGCCGGCGCGAGGCGGATATGCCGGGTGCGCGCCGCGATGTAGGCCAGCACCAGATCCGGGCAGGAGAGCACGCCGAGCGAGTTGAAGTGATGCTCGCCGATCCAGGCCGAATGCATGCCGATCTCGTCGGCATAGAGCGCCTCGGCGGTGATGTCGGCGACGAACTGGTTGGCCGCGCGCGCGTTGTTTTCGTAGTGGTTGTCGCTCAGCGTAAAATAGCCGAATTCCATGAGCCGTCTCCCGCCACTGCGGCGTCCGACGGGAGCCTAGCACAGCGGCGTCGGCACGGCGCAACCGCGGGCGATTCGAAGCTCACGCGCTGGAGCGCGGGCCGTGGCGCACCGGCTGCGCGCCCTTGCTGCCGCGTTCATAACGCGGCAGCGCATCCGCGGTCTCGAACCAGGGAAGCTGCTCGGCAACGAACACGTGGAAGGTCGGTTCCGCCGCGGCCGGATCGCGCAGGGTTCCGACGTAGAGGTCGATCTGATTCGGGTTGCGCTCGGATTCGTAGCCGATCGGCGAGCCGCAGCGGCCGCAATGGGTGCGACTGACGCCCGGCGACGACGCGTAGGCCGCGGGTGTTCCTGCCGTGTAGCGGAACGCATCTTTGGCGACGCACACGAAGGTCGTGATCGGGCACGAGGTATGGCGGCGGCAACTCTCGCAATGGCAATGCAAGGTCTTGATCGGCGCGCCTCGATATTCGTATTGGATGTCGCCGCACAGGCAGCGGCCGGCCACGACGTCGCGGTTTCCCATGATTTGGCCTCCGTTCGATGATCTCATGCCATTGTCGCCGATGCGGGCGGAATCTCCAGGGGGCGCGCGGATGACTCTCCAACGGATATCGCGAGCGTGGCTGCTCATCGCCGTGGCGGCGGCGTGCGGTTCGCCGGGCGTCGCACGCGCGCAAGGCCAGTGTCGCGACGACCTGGTCGCCGCCGGGCAGACCTTCGCGCGTTCGCGCGCCGACGTGGAGAAGGCCGCCCAGCAGCCGGCCGCGGTCAAATGCACCGCCTATCGCCAGCACCTGGCGGCGCTGACGCAGGTGCGCGCCGTGTTCACGCGCTGCGATACCGGCGCCAAGAAGGCCGAGAACGTGGGCAAGGTCGCGGCCTCGATCGGCGAGTTCAACAAGCTGGTGCGGCAGACCTGCAAGCCGTAACGCACGGGTGTCGGCTCGAAGCTCTGTCCGCACCTATGCTAGGCTGGCGCAAGAGAGCCGGAGGAGGCGAGCGATGGGAACGGATCGTGGTACGCAGGGACGCGTCACGCGGCGTACGGTGGTGGTGGGCGCCATGACCGTGGCCGGCGGCGAGGCATTGGCGCAAGCGCCGCTGCCCGTCCCGCGCGAGAAAGGCCCGCGCGTGTGGCTCGATCTCGACCAGAAAGACCTCGACGACGCCTACGACCAATCGAAATACGCGCCCAACATCCAGCAGGTGATCAGCCGCTACGGCACCAACAGCGAAGCGGTGCGCCGGCGCATCGGCGCGCCCAAGCGCCTCGCCTACGGTGCAAGCCCGGCCGAAGGGTTCGATCTCTATGCCGCCAGGCGGACGAACGCGCCGGTCAATGTCTTCATCCATGGCGGCGCCTGGCGCACGGGTCTTGCCCGGAACTATGCGTTTGCGGCCGAGCTGTTCGTCAATGCCGGAGCGCACTTCGCCGTGCTCGACTTCACCAACGTGGTGGAGACCAAGGGCGACCTGATGCCGATGGCGCAGCAGTGCCGCAGCGCCGTCGCGTGGATCTACAAGAATGCCGCGAGCTTCGGCGGCGATCAGGCACGCATCTTCGTGTCGGGGCACTCCTCCGGCGGCCACCTCGGCGGCGTCGTGCTCACGACCGACTGGCAGAAGGATTTCGGCCTGCCCGCCGACACGGTCAAGGGCGGCCTGCTGTGCTCGGGCATGTACGATCTCAAGCCGGTGCGGCTGTCCGCGCGCTCGAGCTACGTGACGTTCACCGACGAAGTCGAGCATGCGCTCAGCGCGCAGCGCCATCTCGACCGGCTGAACGCGCCGCTCGCGGTCGCCTATGGCACGCTGGAGACGCCCGAATTCCAGCGCCAGACCAAGGACTTCGCCGCTGCCGTGAAGGCCGCCGGCAAGCCGGTCGAGCTGCTCGTGGGCGAGGGCTACAACCACTTCGAGATACTCGACACGCTGGCCAGCCCCTACGGGCTGCTCGGCCGCGCCGCGCTGGAGCAGATGAAGCTCGGCCCGGCGTGAAGCTCGCGCAGAAAACGTGACCACGTAAGGAATCTAGAGCATGATCCGATTCCATTTGAACGGATCATGCTCCAGCGGCGGCCTCGCCGCGCCGATGTTTCGGGTAGCCTACAGCCCGAGCATGAAGTTGCCGGCGCGGTCGAACATCTTGCCCGTCACCATGTAGAGCCGGCCGTTCGACATGATGAAAGCGGTGCCGCGCGGCACCGGCTTGGCGCGCTTCATGATCGCCGACATGCCGCGATCGTTGAGCGCGACCACTTTCATGCTGCCGTCCATCATCATGACATAGGCCGAGCGTTCCTTCAGATCCCACGGTTCGGCGGCGCCCTGTGCGGCGGCACCGCCTGCGAGTGCCAGCATCATGCTGCCGGCGAGGACTGCGGATTTGGTAAGAGACATGTGAAGCGCTCCTCTGTTGGATCGGCCGTTCCGTCAGTGGAGCGACCGCGTCCAACAGACACCGCCAGCCCTCTCGGGTGAAATGCCAAGTCGGTATCGTTTCGATAGCGCCGCGCTATGGAGCGCGGTCATGTCTTGAGGCCGCCGCCAGGTCGGCCACCGCCAGCGCCGGCCTGCCGAGCCAGGGCAGGCGCATCGCCTCGCGCACCAGGGCGCCGACGCCGGGCGAATGCGGGCGCCCGCGCACCGTCACCAGCGCCACCTCGCGCCAGAACTCCGGCTCGATCAGCGGCCGCGCCACCACGCTGGCGTGACTGGCGCACAGTTCGGGCATGAAGGCGTAGCCGATGCCGGCCGCCGCCATCGCCAGGATCCAGTCGTCGCGCTCGCTTTGATAGACGGTCGGACAATTCACGTGCTGCTCGTCGAACACGGCGTCGGCGGCGCCGTACTCGCAGTTCACGCGCCAGAGATAATGCTCGCCGTCGAGGTCCTTGACCCGCACGGCGTTCTGCGCGGCGAGGCGGTGCGCGGGATCGACCACGATCATGAAACGCTCGCGGTAGAGCGGAAGATAGTGCAGCCGTGCGTCGGCGGTCATGCCGGGCGTGGCGTAGATCGCGACGTCGAGGCCGCCGGAGAGCAGCTGCGCCTGCAACGCCGGAGCCGCCGCGTCGAGGATGTGCAGCTCGATGCCGGCGTGGTTCGCGCGCATGGCGGCGACGAGGTCGAGCAGGTAGGCCGGGGCGATCGTGCACATCAGGCCCAGCCGCAGCGGCGCCTTCTTCAGCCGGATGAACGCCGCGGCGTCGCGCTTGGCCTCTTCGGCGCGGCGATAGGCCTGCTCCAGGTAGGGCCGCACCGTGCGGCCGAGCTCGGAGAGATGGGTGTTGGCGCGCTCGCGCCGGAACAGCGCGCCGCCGAGCTCGTGCTCGAGCGACTTGATGGCGCGCGTCAGCGAGGGTTGCGCCACGCGGCAGCGCTCGGCCGCGCGGGTGAAGTTGAGCTCGTCGCACAGCGCGAGGAAATAGCGGATCTGATGCATCTCCACGCCCGCCTTGCTACTGCGCGCGACGGGCGCGGAACAGTCACAAGCCGGCGACGGCGCGGCACGGATCGCTCGCGGCGGCGTGAACGGAGCAGCGCCTCAGTCGAGCGCGGGTTCGTCCATGATGTCGGCGACGCGCGCGGCGGCGCGCCAGTGCCAGGCGAGCCGCAGGAAGGTCGCGCGATGCTCGGGCGAGAGCGCCATCTTGGCGAGCGCGAAGCTCACGGTCGACTGCTGGCGGAAGAACATCGCGCCATGGTCGTCGTAAGCGGTGCGATAAATGGCTTGGACCATGGCGGCGAAAATACCGCCTCCGCCGCCCAGGCGGCTATTCGCACTACTCCTAATGGGAATGCTACCGGAGCGGCGCGCGGAACCGGCGCCGCGCGTTTCGGTGCGCGCCGCACTGCGCATCGTTCGAGACGCGCTGGACCGTGATCCGACGCAACCGGACCACGGTCCGGGCGGGCGTCCTAGAAGTACATCCAGTTGCCGGCTTTGTCGGTCATCGGCAGGCCGGACATCACCCACAGCTTGCCGTTGGCCCACATGAAGATGGTGCCGGGCTTCACGGCCTTGGCGCGCTTGAACAGCGCCTGCGCGCCGCGGTCGCTCACCTGCATCATCTTGCGGCTGCCGTCGGCCATGTAGACGTAGGCGGTGCGCTCGCGCAGGTCCCACGGCCCGATTTCGTTCGCCAGGGTTGGCGTTGCGATCGAGACCGCGGCCGCCGCCGCGAGCAGCGTCTTGGTGAAGATGGACATGTCACTCCCTTCCTTCGGTTGCGGGAAACGTCGACGGGAGCGTTTACGGAACGGGCGGGGAGGAGGTTTCGCCGCGGCGATGACGAAGCCGTGGGTCGCGCGCACGCCGTCGTCACGTGTTCGTGTGCGCGGGCGGGTCGTAGCCCGGCTGGAGCGAAAGCGACAGCCGGGGCAAGTGCGGCCACCGGCACGACCGCTCCCGGGTTTCGCCGACGCTCAACCCGGGCTACGCCCTCTTGCTCATGCCTTGCGGCAATTCCGCAAGCGTGTCCTTGGGATCGTACCAGGACGCAGCGTCGGATCGCCAAATGTGCGCTTTCGGCGTGTCGGCGATCGGGGTGTCGAGGCACCCGAGCCGCAGCAGCACCGTCGGCTGCCCGTCGCGCTCCGCCATGATGTGCGAGCCGCAGCGTTTGCAAAAATGACGCGTCTTTCCCGGGGACGACTCGTAGCCGGCGATCAAGTCATGCCCGCGCGTCCATCTGAACGCGGCGCGCGGAACGTTGCTCACGCTGGAGAAGGCCGACCCATGCGCTTTGCGGCAGGTCGCGCAGTGACAATGGACGATGGGGCCCGCATCTGCATCGACCTCATAGGCCAGTGATCCGCATAGACAGCTGCCCTTCAGCATCGCTGGCCCTCCGATCATCAAGCAGGATAGCGCGTCCCGGCAAAGGGGACCACGCGCGATCCGCTCCCGTAGGATGGGTTGAGCCTCGCGGAATACGCTGCGCTATTCCGCGCTACGCGCTGCCGATGCCAAAAGACGAGGCCGCCAACTAAGGCGGCCTCTATGCAGGATCAATGCTTGACCTGAACGCTCTGGTACTTGTTACCGGCGGGCGCGCCTTCCGGGTACATGTCGAACCCATAGACGTCCCCGACCTCGTTGGTGCGGAAGCTGAACTCCGCTTGGCCAGTGCCTTCATCCCCGGTCTTGATGTCTCCAAGAATCCGCACGCACTTCAGGAAGAAATGGTAGGTGGTGTCGGGTTTGGCGGTGATGCCAACCTTTACCGACGTGGTCCCATCCGAGCCTCTCCGAACATAGGCTATTCCGCCCAGCAACGAGGGGTCTTGATCGCTCACATTACCATTCTGGCAGTCGGATTGATCTTGGCGCACGAGCGATACTTCGCGGACAGTAGGATCAATTGGTTTGCCTGTCGTCGGGTCCCATCTCTGGCCTTGACCCGAGGCGGTATCAGCTGCAACGGCAAACAGAAAAAATGCGGAAAGCAGGCTAGCTCGTTGGATCATCTGTCCCATCGGAAACCCTCTCCTGTGGCTCGCGTGCAGGCACGGTACGCCTACCGATAGCTATTGGAAATAGACACAATTGGAGAGATAAAAAATAAGACTACTCTCGATTTCAAAACCAAGCCACCAGGGGTCAAAACAGGCCAGCATCCCCCGGTGCTGGCCGAAATAGGCCACTCGCAATCTGAAAACAGGCCACTTGAATAAATTTGTAGTTAGGTCAGTAGCCCTTACTTAAAGTAGCGGTCCCCGGTGCCTATTGAGTCCGCCCGCAGGCCACTCAGCAAGAAGGCACCTTCCATGGCTCGTATCACCGAGGCTGAAATCGCGGAGATTGTTATCGCCTACCTCTCCGAGAAGACGAACGGAGAGGCGACGATCGCGGAGCTAGTCAAAGAGATTCCCAACAGGGCGCGGCTAACCGCGGATGATCTGCAACCCTCCCCGACGCGGCCGAATGAGGCGATCTGGGAGCAGCAGGTCCGCAATATCACGTCGCACAAGGCGTCTCCGGGCAATGCCATCCATGATGGTAAGCTGATCGCGGTACCGGGCGGCTTGGCGCTTGCTCGCAAGCGCAGCGCCGCCTAGGCGTACTTCGCTCTATAGCCGGGCTTGAACCACTTCAATTCGGTTCGGCCCGGCGCGTCCTTGTCCCAGACAAACCAGGCATATGCGGTCGTGCCGGTGCCTTTCACCTCGGCACCGCTCGGATAGAACGTGATCCGTTCGCTGAATACCCACACGCGGGCGGGCGGGTGTTCGGTGAAGATTGTGCGTGCGCGGTTTGCACCTTCAAGGAAGGCCAGCCGAAGCAACAGAGCGAACTTGCTACGCGCGTGCTTCACTCCGCTGGCGACGAAGCCTTCGGCGCAGTTGTACGGCGGGTTGGTGACGATGTTGTCCGCGTAGCGTGTCGGTTTGAGGAAGTCGTGGCCGATGTCGCCATAGCCGCGATTGTACAGATCAGAGCTTGGGACCGTGCAGCCCGTTTGCTCTAGCACCTTCGACATTGCGCCATCGCCGCACGCGCTTTCCCAGATGTCGCCGCTGAATTTTTCGCTGTCGATGAGCGCGAACGTTGCCCATCGTGGCGTCGGGAAAAAGTCGGGCCCATCAAGATCGGCGAACCGCTTCATGGTGGGCTTGAAGCCGCCGTTCAGGTTGTACGTGGCATCCGGCATTGGGTCCTCGCGCGAACACCGCTAACAGAATCAGTTCGCGTGAGAATGCCCGAAAAGGGGTTAAGGGTGGGTCAAAATGACTCACCCCTCCCGCCTTCGATTACCGTGAACCGCTTCCGCCGATCCGGCGCGGTCGTTACCGGCGTGATCGGCTGCGTGGCCAGCGCGGCGTCCACCAGATCGCCCAAGGTCCACACACGGTCGGCCACGCCAAGCGCGACCGCTGGCGTGGTGCGCAAGGACTCGTGGACGCGGCAGAGGTTGTAATACGCGACGTGCAGCGCGACGGCGGCAAGGTGCGCTTCGAGCTTCTTTGAAAAGCCGTTCGTCAGCCGCGTGAAGCGACGGCAGCCCATGCGGATTGTCAGGTTCTGCCGCTCGGCATAGCTGGTGCTGATCTCTACCGGCACGCCGCTCTCTACCTCGCGCGCTACGGCGATTACGGCCGCCGGGCTGTAGCGCCGAGCTGCTTCCTTTACCGCAAGGTGCGTTACCGAATAGGTCTTGTTGATGATGCCGTGCGCGGCGCGGCCCGCGAACGCATCGCGGATCGCATTTTTGTACGGGTGGAAACCGTCTGTGCTGATCTCGGGCGAGCCGATGACGCGCTCGCGGATGTCCTGCACGAATTGGTCCGTGTTCTCGCTGGTGCGCTTGCCAGTGAGATAGGAGACGATCGCGCGGGATGACGATGCGAGCGCAATGAACGTGTAGTGATCGCCGGTCACGGGGCCATCGGCGCCCGGCTTCTGGTGCTGGCGGCGCTTGCGCTTCACGAACGCCCAAAGCTCGTCAAGCTCAAGGCGCGACGTGCGCACGCCGACCATCTTGCCATCGTGCAGGGTGGCACAGCCGCGGCCGACTTTGAGCGCGAGCGCGGCGACGGTGCCTCGGTTGACGCCGGTAATACGGGAAACGGCGCGGATGCCGAGCCCGTCAACGAGCGCGGCGATAACTGAGATTTGCTGGTCGCGAGAGAGGATATTCATGGCGGGCCAAATCCGTCCAAGTGAGGGACGGGCCCAAAGCGTCGCGCTGGAAAAATAGAGCAAGTCTTGCTATATTCGTCTGAGCGGTCATTTGCTTCGGGGCCAAATCCCGGGGTTGGTGATCCGGGACCGGGGCTGTTAGCGCAGCTTCCGGTCCCACTAAGTTGGTTCGGGGTGCCGGATTCGGACCGACGTTTCCCAGCTTGTAGGGGCGGGCGTCCTACCTCTAGACGAACCCCGAGAGAGTTGCCGATTAAGGGCCGCTACCTTTCCTGTCAGGGACCCGGGTAGCGGCCCTTGCTATTTGTCCTCGCACCCGCGCGCCGCTCGGAAAAACGCCGGGGCTCTAAACCCTCCTGATCATCGTTATCCCTCCTATTCACGGCCCTTGCCGAGATCGGCGAGAGTGCGCCAACCCGTGTCCTTGAGCCGCCACCCCTTCGCGCGATCACTTTCAAACAAATCGCTGTTGGAAAGATGCGCGCTCAGGTTTGAGTTTGGATTCTTCCCGCCGATGGCGACGCCCTTCCCGATCAAGTAGAGGTACAGATCGGAAAGGCTGGTCCATTGGTTATTGTTCTGCTGGAAAAATTTGGAGGTGAGCGAAGCAATCTTCTCGCCCTTTGACCGGGCTACATCGGGCTTTTGCTGAAAATCATCCCCTTCCTCGGGGCTCTGGACCTCACTCTGCCAGCCGAACGTTTCAATGACCTTGTTCAAGACCTCGAACTGCGGCTGAAAGAACTTCAGCACGTCCTGCGCCTCAGACATCTTCGCCACAATGAATTTGTATTTTTCCAAGGTGGTCTTTTTGAATTCGTCGTCCATAGGGTCGCTCCAGTAGGCAGATAGAACCATTGCACACTCCCAAATGTTTGGCAAGATATTTGTGAGGACCTAAAGGCACGAAAACGCCCTCCCAAGGTACATTGGGAGAGTTCCAGGGCGGAAAGACGGGATTTCGCGAAATTCTAAGGGATTTGCGTCAATTCAGTTGACTTATGTTCTTTGTCTGTTCTGCTATTTGGGTGGCGGGCGACGAAACCACTTCCGGACTTGGCGCTTTCGCATCCACCGGGAGGCTTCTTCGGCGATCCTATGTTCTGAACTGAAAACAGGCCACTCTCGATTTCAAACTAGGCCACTAGGGGTCAAAACAGGCCAGCACCGCATCCCCCGGTACTGGCCCCTTTTGCCCCGAAAGGGACCAGTCGTCGTTTGAAATGGGGCCACCCCGCCTGCTCACAGAAAAACTACTTGAGATTTTAATTAAAAAATCGCATGAACCGAAGGTAGTTCATTAGCGACTAACGGTAAGAATACGGCCGATGACGATAGGTCAGCACCATTGCCATTCCAAGGAGCAGTGAATACACCATGCCATGTGAGCCGCCTCACAACGGCTTGTCCCTAGGGGCCGATATGGCCTACGATGTCGTTAAAGGCGTGTACGACGACAAAAACAACGCCGCCGCCGTGGGGAACACGGCGGGCCCAGGAGAGGTTGCTAACGCAGATTTACCGGCCATTAACCATGGCGGGGCGACTCTGAAGAGTCCGTCCAGCGGCGACGTATGGACGGATGCAGACAACAGGAACGGCGTCATGAGCACGAATCCACTTCGCCAAGTTCGCCATGAGGGCCTCGTTGTCAATTACCACGACGAGGTCACGGAGGAGCAGGTCCGCCAGATCGACGATCTCGTCCGCGAAGAGTTTGAACAGGACGAGTGGGTGACGGTCGAACAGGAGTCGTGATAACAACCCCTGATGATGGGGCAGCGTTACGACTACTTTCACCAACGGACCCTCCCTCGACTGCACCAGATTGTCTGGTGCCGACTACCCGAAGGTGAGGAGCTAAAGCCGGGCTCGACGGTCCGGCCTGCTCTTGTGCGCGCAACCCAGCGGGGCGCCACGAGCGACAAGAGTCGCGTGCTCGTTTCTTATGGAACGACCAAGTTGCAATCGATGACGCATCGGCATTTGGATCTGATTATCCAGAACAGCGAGAGATTATACGCCTTGGACTTGCCCAGCGCGGTCAGGTTCAATCTTGGTCTAGAAAACTGGCTTCCTTGGGCTGCCGAATTTTTTGCGCCTCCTACACACTCCCCACACATGATTGCCGGGCGACTTAATGAGGCGGAGATAACCCGCCTCAGACGGTGTCTGAGGCGGCGCGGGGTCATTCAGGCGCTCTAGTGTAGGCTCATTCGAACAGGTCCCCTTGGATTACCCGGAACCGCTTGCGCCGTTCGGTCGGCGACACCTCCGGAGTGACCGACACCTTGGCGAGCGCGGCGTCGAGCAAATCGCCGAGCGACCACACCCGATCCGCAATCCCGAGGGTCACGGCCGGCGTGGTGCGCAGGGATTCGTGAACGCGGCAGAGGTTGTAGTAGGCGACGTGTAGCGCGACGGCGGCAAGGTGCGGCTCCAGCCGCTTGCTGAAACCGTTGGTCAACCGTGTGAAGCGACGGCAGCCCATGCGGATTGTCAGGTTCTGCCGCTCGGCATAGCTGGTGCTGATCTCAGCGGGCACGCCGCTTACTACGTCGCGCTCTACCGCGATTACGGCCGCCGGGCTGTAGCGCCGGGCCGCTTCCTTTACCGCAAGGTGAGTTACCGAGTAGGTTTTGGTGATGATGCCGTGCGCAGCGCGGCCCGCGAACGCATCGCGGATCGCGTTCTTGTACGGGTGGAAACCGTCTGTGCTGATCTCGGGTGCGCCGATGACGCGCTGGCGAATGTCTTGCACGAATTGGTCCGTATTCTCGCTGGTGCGCTTGCCAGTGAGGTAGGAGACGATCGCGCGGGATGACGATGCGAGTGCAATGAACGTGTACTGGTCGCCGGTGACGGGGCCATCGGCGCCCAGCTTCTGATGCTGGCGCCGCTTGCGCTGCACGAACGACCACAGTTCGTCCAGCTCCAGCCGGCCGGTGCGAACGCCGACCATCATGCCGTCGTGCAGGGCTGCGCAGCCGCGCCCGACGCGCAACGCGAGGCGCGCGACCGTCTTGCGGTCAACGCCGCTCAGGCGAGTGGTGGCGCGCATGCCGAGCCCTTCGGTCAGGGCGGCGATGATTTCAATTTGCTTGTCGCGAGAGAGATTGTTCATGGCGGGCCCAATCCGTCACGTTGAGGGATTGCAGCGCGCCGTGGAAAATCAGACCGAACATCGCTATATTCGATACGGTCTGACACCAAGGGGCCCAATCCCGAGGTTGAGGACACGGGCTCGCCGCTGCTTCAACAGCGACGGGCCCACTAAATGCCGATGGTGCGGAGAGCCAGGTTCGAACTGACGTTTCCGGGATGTACCCCCGGCGTCCTTGACCGCTAGACGATCCCCGCAACACCGAAAACAAAAACGCCTCCCCCGCTTGCTGGCAGGGGAGGCGTTCTTGCATCTGGCTATCTTGTGCCATGCTTAGCAGATTAGTGCTTGCAAAATATCCTGTCAAGCACTACTATGCGAATATGCTAAGCATGGAGACCGGATGATGAGCGGCGATAAGGAAGCGGCTGGACGCAAGGGCGGCACTCGGCGGGCCGAAATACTGCCTCCGAGTAGGCGATCAGAGATTGCCCGTCAGGCGGCAATGAGCCGATGGGCGGATGAGGGAAAGCCGCAGCCGATCCTCGCAAAGTACGGCGCCCTAGATCGCCCTCTGACGATTGGCGAGGTGAAAATCCCTTGCTACGTGCTCGCCGACGGGACCCGGGTTCTAGCCCAACGCGGACTTCAGGGCGGCATTGGCTTGTCGGAAGGCGGCGGCAAAGGCGGCGCGCGCCGAATTGCGGAATTGATGGCCAGCTTGGCGGAAAAAGAGATTGATGTCAGGGGCTTAGTGGCGCGCGCCAATTCACCAATTCGCTTCCTTCCGCCTCATGGTGGCAATCCCGCAGACGGTTATGAAGCGACGATCCTGCCGGACATTTGCGCGGTCCTAATCGAAGCCCACCAACAAGGTAAACTGGGCGCACACCGTGAGCATCTGGCGAAACGTGCGGCGCAATTGCAGCACGGCTTCGCCACCATCGGCATCATCGCACTCGTCGATGAGGCGACTGGATATCAAGATTTTCGGCAACGCGACGCGCTTGCGAAGATTTTGGAGAAGTTTGTAGCCAAGGAATTGCGGCCGTGGATTCCGACTTTCTCGCCGGAATTCTACAAGCAAATCTATCGGCTAAATGATTGGGAATATGATGGGAAGGGAGGTCGTCCGGGTGTGATCGGCCACTGGACGAATAACATTGTCTACAAGCGATTGGCTCCCGGCGTCTTGGAGGAACTGAAACGTCTGACACCTAGGACGCCGAGCGGCTACTACAAGAACAAGCTGTTTCAGCGACTGACGGAGGACGTAGGGCATCCGAAACTGCGCGAGCACTTAGCCGCCGTTGTGATGCTCATGAAATATTCGCCGAACTGGGAAGTCTTCATGGATCGGCTGGATCAAGAATTTCCTCAGTGGGGGACAACCTACCTGATGCCGTTTCCTGACGACTATGTCCCGCCGACGATGCCAGCACTGCCGCCGCCGGAGCCGCCGCTCAAGCGCAGGTTCTGAAATGACGAGGCCGCCAACTAGGGCGGCCTCTGGTCTCGGGATAGAGTGGCGTCCGTTGCTTCGCCTGGGCCCTGTGTAAGTTAAAAAAGCCCCTCGATGGGTGAGGTGCTTAAGTCGCACGCGGTCCCTGAAGCCATCCGAAAAGCGAACGTAGAAGTAGCCCAACAACAATGCGCAGGATCGTGCGCAACGTAGTTTGAGCTTTGTAAGGACCGACCCAAACACCTACTGAGGTGTTCAAGATCAGGCTTACCTTCCGCCGGGTCCATCTCCAATACAGGCGGTAGCTACGCCTGCGGCGACGTTCCAGCTTGTCCATCGCACTCTCCCTCGTGATGTAGCAAGGGACGAGAGCAACGGACGCCGTGTGACACATTACGTTGACGTGCTGGGCAGAGTCACTGCGTCAAAAGGGACCACTCTAAAATTCAAAAGGGACCAGTGGGGGTCGAAAGGGGCCAGCACCATCCCCCCGGTACTGTCCTAAGCTGGCCGCCAGTGTCCTAAGTTGAGGAAGGGAGTGTCCTAATATCTAGGATTGTGCGCGGAGAGAGACTCCCCGCCTGAGATGTGGTTCAATTGGCTCGCACACGTTGGAGTGGTGTCATGGCGGGCCAAAACGCAGTCAGCTTATCGCAGGACCTTTCTCACCTACCAACTATCTATGCCGATGGAGTTGGAAATCTGGCCCGCGGTCCCGGCGTAGTGAAGTTCTATCTGGTACGGTTTGACCCCAACTTAGCGGGGAATTCCGGCAACCTACAAACCGTCGCTGGCCAAGTTGTCATGTCACAGCCCGGCTTTGTCGCTACAGCTCTGTTTTTTCAGAAGCAGCTTACTGAAATGGTAGATCGAGGTGAGATTGATCGGGGGCTTTTCGCCGAACTCACTAAGGTTGTTGAGCAATCGTAACGAGGCCACCCTATGCGTACGTCCGCGGCGCTAAAGAACGAATTTGTAGATCACCCGGCTCCGCAGCCGCCCGTGCAAATTTTCTTGCAGTATACGCGGACCGTACAAACGTCAGACATGGGCATTGACTGGAAGTCCAGGCCGAATGCGCTATCGGACATCGTGTTTAAAAACTACTGGCGTCCGTTGCCGGCCCGCCAATCTGAAATAGAAGCTATTGTGCGCGCACAGGTGTCCTTGAAAAAAGGGCTTGAGCATCTCTTAGCCGAGGAAAAAAGGATCAAAGAAATGGCTGCTACACAGCCTATTCCTGGGCATTATGTCGATGTGGCGAGCGTTGCCATATCTGTCAGCATGATCGTGCTAGTAGTGTGCGCGTTATCCCTCACTCTTGGCTATCTGAGCGGATTCAATGCGCTTCACCCCTCCGTCGCGCTCCTGACGGCTGCGGCCGGCGTGGTCTTTCTTGTGATGGGATTCATGATGAGCAAGGACCGTCGCTCCAATGCCACCTGAGATGACGCCGCTTCTTACTGGCGCGTTTTACGTGCTGCTAGGACTAGGTGCGCTGTTTCTTGTAACAAGAATAACCGACCAGTCCTTGCGGAGTATTGTTCACGATACGATTGAGGAATTTCGGCACCTTCTGGAGGCCAAGATCAATAGTAAGGCTGCGAATGCGTTGGGGACAATCCTGCTATTCGTGCTGATCATTTATTTGAACTTCGGAGGGATCGCTCATATCGCGGTGCCGGATAAACAGGCTGGGGTACATTTTGATTTGTATCGCGCTGCCGCCAACGTGATCTATCTGTTTATATTTGGTGGTGTGCTGCTTCTCTCGCTCCGGCTCACGAAATACATGCGCTAAATATCCTCCAGTTTGATGACCTCCGCGCCGATTGCAACTAGAGCGGCTAAGAGGAAGGTGGCTGGAAAGGTGCCACGACTGAGCTTATTCGCTATGGACGCTTCGCTTTCCTCTAGCCCGTGGTGTCTGAGTCGCTCGGCAAGCTCGCGGTAGCCGATCTCGGCCCGTTTGAGTTCAGCTTTGAGATATCGCTTGGCGCGATCCTCCCAAGAGGGTGCCTTCTGAGACATATCGCCTCCGAAAATTTCATCTCGTATATGATATTTTCCTCTTGACTGCAAGATAGGAGTATCATATTAGATATGCAAGCTAGATCGCATATCCGATATGGTGCTCCCGATGAACGTCCTGAGCCGAGACCAGCAAATCCACGTTATCGCGTGCCTGACGGAGGGGATGAGCATTCGTGCCATTGAACGGATGACCGGCATTCACCGCGACACGATCATGCGGCTCGGCGCCAAGGTTGGGCGCGGTTGCGCGGTCCTTCATGACCGCATGATGGTTGGCATTCGGACCGGACGTTTGGAGCTAGATGAGCTGTGGTCGTTTGTCGGCAAGAAGCAGAGGCATCTGCGGCGCGGCGACAGCGCAGAGAAGGGCGATCAGTATACGTTCGTTGCGCTGGCGTCCTCTTGCCGTGCCATCGTCTCCTATCGCACCGGCAAGCGCGACAGCGCGAATACGCAGGAGTTCATGGCCGATCTTCGCGAGCGCGTGATCGGCTCGCCGGAAATCTCAACGGACGGGTTCAAGCCGTATCAGCCGGCGGTCCGCAGCGAGTTCAAGAACAGCGCGCATGGGGTCATCAACAAGACGTACAGCGTGACGCACCTTGCCGTGAAGGCTGCGCAGCACCGCTATTCGCCAGCGGCGGTCATCGCGGTCGAGCGCGAAGCGGTCTATGGCGTCCCGGCGGAAATTTCGACCAGTTACGCCGAGCGGGCCAACCTCACAGTGCGGATGTCCTGCCGCCGCTTTACCCGGCTCACCAACGGGTTCAGCAAGAAGCTAGAGAACCACGCGGCGGCCGTGTCGCTGTACGTTGCCCATTACAATCTCTGCCGCGTTCACGAAAGCCTGCGCACCACGCCAGCGGTCGGGCTGAACGTCACGGATCGTGTGTGGTCGCTTGGCGACCTGTTAGACGCCGCGCTCGCCACGCAACCGAATGATCCAGTTATCAGCCCGCCGGATCGGCGTCGAACGTTCCGCGTGATTGAGGGTGGGCGCCAATAGCCTGCTATTCCTCAATTTCCGAAAGGTAGAGCGCTACACGTCGGTTGTCGCCGACGCGAACTTTAACCCCGCTCCAATCCACAATGCGATGTGTGCGCCGCAATTCAGAGACCGTCGCTACGTAGCGTTGGATGCAATCGGCACTCATGGTGCCGGTTGCCGTGACCCAATTGGGATCGTTGGGTCCGTTGCTCTGCGCCTCCGTCAGGACGATTGCACAACCTTTTGGCGGGCGAACATTCGCAACAATTGCTGCCAGCACTTCTTCGGCGGAATTCATTGCCTTGCTCCTTTGGCGAACGCTAGCACAGAAATACGATGCCCGGCCTTTCGACCGGGCATCGCCACCGCTCAGCCTTTTAGGAGGGCTGGCCGTCACTGGCCGTTCCGGTCGGACCGGAATGTCAGAAGCCGAAGCTCAGTTGCCCCGGCCACGAGCGCCAATGTTCGCGCACGTGTTCAAGGCGACCGAACCGCATCCGTGTGTACGAACACACGTGTACGGCTTTCGGCTCCCTTCCATGCGTCAACATGGTTGGGCTCCTTGTTGAGGGGAGCGCACAGCTCGCCCGAGTCCGGGACGCTGGACCCCGCTTCAGCAACAAGGAGTAAGGCCGGTGACGGCCTTCAAATTTTACGCGATTCGCCTGGCAGTGACGCAGTCCGACTGCCAATCAGTGAGTGTCCTAATTCACAGGAACGAATGTCCTAATTCGGACAGCACCCATCCCCCCAAAAAGAACATATTGCGAACTGAGAACAAATCGTGTACAGTGCTGTCCTGACAACCGAGGCGGGGGCCGGTCCTTGCGTCGGGCCCCCGAATCCGCACCTTGAAGGAGCGCGATAATGAGCCAAGCTGCTGCCCTGCGTCTGGTCGAAGGTTCCTCCATGGACAAGACGAAAGCGCTCGATGCGGCGCTCTCCCAGATCGAGCGGGCCTTCGGCAAGGGCTCGATCATGCGGCTCGGCAAGAACGACAAGTCGATGGACATCGAGACGGTGTCCACCGGCTCGCTCGGGCTCGACATCGCGCTCGGGGTCGGCGGCCTGCCGCGCGGGCGCGTGGTCGAGATCTACGGGCCGGAATCCTCGGGCAAAACCACGCTCGCGCTGCACTGCCTCGCCGAAGCGCAGAAGAAGGGCGGCATCTGCGCCTTCATCGACGCCGAGCACGCGCTCGACCCGATCTATGCGCGCAAGCTCGGCGTCATTGTCGACGACCTGCTCATCTCGCAGCCCGACGCCGGCGAGCAGGCGCTCGAGATCGCCGACACGCTGGTGCGCTCCGGCGCGATCGACGTGCTGGTGATCGATTCGGTCGCCGCGCTGGTGCCGCGCGCCGAGCTCGAAGGCGAGATGGGCGATTCACAGCCCGGACTGCAGGCACGGTTGATGAGCCAGGCGCTGCGCAAGCTCACCGCCTCGATCTCGCGCTCCAACACCATGGTGATCTTCATCAACCAGATCCGCATGAAGATCGGCGTGATGTACGGAAGCCCTGAGACCACCACCGGCGGCCACGCGCTCAAATTCTACGCCTCGGTGCGCCTCGACATCCGCCGCATCGGCGCGATCAAGGAGCGCGACGAGGTGGTCGGCAACCAGACCCGCGTCAAGGTGGTCAAGAACAAGCTCGCGCCCCCGTTCAAGCAGGTCGAGTTCGACATCATGTACGGCGAGGGCGTGTCCAAGATGGGCGAGATCGTCGATCTCGGCGTCAAGGCCGGCGTGGTGGAGAAATCCGGCGCCTGGTTCTCCTACGACTCGCAACGCATCGGGCAGGGGCGCGAGAACGCCAAGGCCTTCCTCAAGGCCAACCCGGACATGGCGGCCAAGATCGAGCTCGCCATCCGCCAGAACGCCGGCCTGATCGCCGAGAAGATTCTCGCCGGCCCCGAGAGCGAGGATGAGGACGACGCGGCGGAGTAGCTCCGCCCTCTCCTTTGCCCTCTCCCCGCTTGCGGGGAGAGGTTGGTACCGTGCAAGCGGAGAAAGATCGTCCTTCCTGGACAGCCTCACCCCCCGCCGCTAGAAACGTCCCGCGGAAACTTGAAGCCTGACCGGCATTTAGCCGTGTCACGGCGCGCGGCGGAGCATCATGAGCGGCGTCAACGACATCCGGTCGGCCTTCCTCGATTACTTCAAGCGCAACGGACACGAGGTCGTGGCGTCCTCCCCGCTCGTGCCGCGCAACGACCCGACCCTGATGTTCACCAATGCCGGCATGGTGCAGTTCAAGAACGTCTTCACCGGCCTGGAAAAGCGCCCCTATGCGCGCGCCGTGACGGCGCAGAAATGCGTGCGCGCCGGCGGCAAGCACAACGACCTCGACAATGTCGGCTACACGGCGCGCCACAACACGTTTTTCGAGATGCTCGGCAACTTCTCGTTCGGCGACTACTTCAAGGAGCGCGCGATCGAACTCGCCTGGAACCTGGTGACCAAGGAGTTCGGGCTGCCCAAGGAGAAGCTCACCGCGACCGTCTACGTCGACGACGATCAGGCCTTCGAGCTGTGGAAGAAGATCGCCGGCCTGCCCGAAAGCCGCATCATCCGCATCGCCGGCGCGGACAATTTCTGGGCCATGGGCGACCTCGGCCCGTGCGGCCCGTGCTCGGAGATCTTCTACGACCACGGCGACCACATCCCCGGCGGTCCGCCCGGCAGCGCGGAAGCCGACGGCGACCGTTTCGTCGAGATCTGGAACCTGGTGTTCATGCAATTCGAGCAATTGCCGGGCGGCGAACGCGTCGAACTGCCCAAGCCCTCGATCGACACCGGCATGGGGCTCGAGCGCGTCGCCGCGGTGCTGCAGGGAACCCATGACAGCTACGCGATCGACCTGTTCGCCGCGATCATCCGCGCGGTCGCCGATCTGACCGGCGTCCCGGCCGAAGGTCCGCACAAGGCCTCGCACCGCGTCATCGCCGACCACCTGCGCGCTTCCGCGTTCCTCATCGCCGACGGCGTGCTGCCGTCCAACGAAGGCCGCGGCTACGTGCTGCGCCGCATCATGCGCCGCGCCATGCGCCACGCCGAACTCATCGGCGCGCGCGAGCCGCTGATGTGGAAGCTGGTGCCGGTGCTGACGCGTGAAATGGGCCAGGCCTATCCGGAGCTCCCCCGCGCCGAGGCGCTGATCAGCGAGACGCTGAGGCTCGAAGAGACGCGCTTCCGCAAGACCCTGGAACGCGGCCTGGCGATCCTCGATGCGGAATCGAAGGCGCTCGAACAGGGCGACCGGCTCAACGGCGAGACCGCGTTCACGCTCTACGACACCTACGGCTTCCCGCTCGATCTCACCCAGGACGCGCTGCGCCCGCGCGGCATCGCGGTCGACCTCGACGCGTTCAACGCCGCGATGGAGCAGCAGAAGGCCAAGGCGCGCGCCTCCTGGGCCGGCTCCGGGGAGGCCGCGACCGAGACGATCTGGCTCACGCTGCGCGAGAAAACCGGCGCGACCGAGTTCCTCGGCTACGACACCGAGAGCGCCGAGGGCGTGGCGGCGGCGCTGGTGCGCGACGGCAAGGACGTGGCCGAGCTCAAGGCCGGCGAGAGCGGCGCGCTCGTGCTCAATCAGACGCCGTTCTACGCCGAGTCCGGCGGCCAGGTCGGCGATACCGGCGCGATGAGCGCCGACGGCGTCCGCTTCCGTGTGACCGACACGCAGAAGAAGGCGGGCGACCTGTTCGTGCATCTCGGTACGGTCGAGCAGGGCACGCTCCGCCTCGGTGCCGCGCTCGCGCTGGACGTCGATCACGCGCGGCGCAGCGCCATCCGGCAGAACCATTCGGCGACGCACCTGCTGCACGAGGCGCTGCGCCAGGTGCTCGGCGACCACGTGGCGCAAAAGGGCTCGCTGGTCGCGCCCGACCGGCTGCGCTTCGACTTCTCGCATCCGAAACCGATGAGCGCGGAAGAGATCGAGCGGGTCGAGGATATCGCCAACGACTTCGTGCTGCAGAATTCCCCGGTCACCACGCGGCTGATGGCGATCGAGGACGCGCGCGCGTCGGGCGCGCGTGCGCTGTTCGGCGAGAAATACGGCGAGGAGGTGCGCGTCGTCGCGATGGGCGAAGGCGGCGGCAATGCGCTCGGCTGGTCGGTCGAGCTGTGCGGCGGCACGCACGTACGGCGCACCGGCGACATCGGCCTGATCGCGGGCCTCACCGATGCGGGCGTCGCCTCGGGCGTCAGGCGCATCGAGGCGTTGACCGGCAAGGCCGCGCGCAAGACGGCCAATCACACGATCCAGCTCGCCAGGAGCGTTGCGGCCGAGATGAAGACCCCGCTCGACGAGATGCCGGCGCGCATCGGGCAGATCCTCGACGAGCGCCGGCGGCTCGAGCGCGAGCTGACCGAGGCGAAGAAGAAGCTCGCCATGGGCGGCGGCGCGCGCGCGGGCGCCGCCGATGGCGTGCGCGCGATCGGCGACATCAAGCTGATGGCGCGCGCGCTCACCGGCATCGACATCAAGGATCTGAAGAGCCTCGCCGACGAAGGCAAGAAGCAGCTCGGCTCGGGCGTGGTCGCGCTGGTCGGCGTCACCGCCGAAGGCAAGGCCGGCATCGTGGTCGGCGTCACCAACGACCTCACCGCGCGCTTCAATGCGGTCGAGCTGGTGCGCAAGGGCGCCGAGGCGCTCGGCGGCAAGGGCGGGGGCGGGCGCCCCGACATGGCGCAGGCCGGCGGTCCCGACGGCGCCAAGGCGGACGCGGCGCTCGAAGCGATCGCGGCGGCGATCGGCAGCGCGTAGGGTGGGCAACGTTCGCGACGACGCGCAACTCTCTCCTTATACCCTCCCCCTTGTGGGGAGGGTCGACGCGCTTCGAGCGAAGTGAGAAGCGCGGCGGGGTGGGGGTCGATGTTTGACGCGCGGCGCGTTCCGCAATTCCTCGCAACCACCCCCACCCCTAACCCCTCCCCACAAGGGGGAGGGGAACAGAGCGGCGCTCGCGGCGCGCTTTAGCCAACCCTAAGTCCGCGGAATCGAAAACACGCAGATCTTGTTGCCGGTCGGGTCGCGCAGGTAGGCGCCGTAGAAGGTCGTAGAATCCGGCGGGCGCGGTCCGGGCGCGCCCTCGTCGCTGCCGCCGTTCTGCAGGCCCGCCGCGTAGGCGGCGTGCACCTGATCCTTCTCGCGCGCCAGGAAGCTCACCATGATGCCGTTGCCCGGCCGCGCCGGCTGCCCGTCATAGGGCGGCACGATGAACACGTTCTGCGGCTTGCCCTTCGGGCCGTAGCCGGTCCAGCCGCCGGGATTGCTGAACGCGCGCTCGTAGCCGATGGCGCCGAGCACCGCGTCGTAGAACTGCACCGACTTCTCGCCGTCGAGCGCGCCGATGGTGACATAGCCGAGCATGACATTCTCTCCCTTGTCGGTCATACGCGCAGCGGATGGAGTGCGCCGCGAAGCCGTCGGGCGACGGGACTATCCTTTGCGCAGGAACACGTAGTCGGCCGAGTACGGCGCGTTGTGGAAGGCGCCGGCCTTGTCGCATGCGCCCTCGAACCGGCCGCCCTGCGTGTTGATGCGTTGAATGGTGGTCACGCCCGAAAGCGCTCCGCTGCCGCGACTCGCCGTCACTTCGAGCTTGAGCCAGGGAATGTCCTTGGGCGAGGCAGCCGGCGCGTTGCCGGCGACTTTCGCCGTCACCGCGCTGCCGTCCATGTGCTCCCAGTTCGGCCCGGCGTAGTGCCGGCCGATGGTCCTGCCGTCGAGCAGCAGGGTCGCGATCGGCTCGCGGAACGCCCAGGCGAGCTTGCCGTCGCTGCCGGCCTTGCACTCGTAGACCTGCGCGCCTTCAGCGTGAATTGTCGCAACGACGGTCTCCCCCGGCGCGGCAATCGCGGCCGGCATCTGTGCCGAGGCAGGCGCCATGCCGGCGGCGAGGGCGAAGATAGGCAGCGCAATCCATTGTGGGTTCATCGAGAGTCCTCCCGTTACGCCATCGCCTGCTTCAAATTCGCATCGATCCTGTCGAGGAACCCCGTGGTCGAGAGCCATTTCTGCTCGGCGCCGACCAGCAGCGCGAGGTCCTTGGTCATGTCGCCGGCCTCGACCGTGTCGACGCACACCTTCTCCAGCGTGGTCGAGAACTTCGCCAGCGCCGCATTGTCGTCGAGCTTGGCGCGGTGCGCGAGGCCGCGCGTCCAGGCGAAGATCGAGGCGATCGAGTTGGTCGAGGTCTCGCGCCCCTTCTGGTGCTCGCGGTAGTGCCGCGTGACCGTGCCGTGCGCGGCCTCGGCCTCCACCACCTTGCCGTCCGGCGTCATCAGCACCGAGGTCATCAGGCCGAGCGAGCCGAAGCCTTGCGCCACGGTGTCGGACTGCACGTCGCCGTCGTAGTTCTTGCACGCCCACACATAGCCGCCCGACCATTTGAGTGCGGCCGCCACCATGTCGTCGATCAGGCGGTGCTCGTAGGTGATCTTCCTGGCCGCGAACTTGTCCTTGAACTCGGTGTCGAACACCTCCTGGAACAATTCCATGAAGCGGCCGTCGTACTGCTTCAGGATCGTGTTCTTGGTCGAGAGGTAGACCGGGTAATTGCGGTTCAGGCCGTAGTTCATCGAGGCGCGGGCGAAGTCGCGGATCGAGGAGTCGAGATTGTACATCGCCATGGTGACGCCGCTCTCCGGCGCCTTGAACACCTCGCGCTCGATCACCTTGCCGTCTTCGCCCTCGAACTTGATCGTGATCGTGCCCTTGGTGGGGAATTTGAAATCGGTCGCGCGGTACTGATCGCCGTAGGCATGACGGCCGATGATGATCGGCTGGGTCCAGCCCGGCACCAGGCGCGGCACGTTGCGGCAGATGATCGGCTCGCGGAAGATGGTGCCGCCGAGGATGTTGCGGATGGTGCCGTTGGGCGAGCGCCACATCTCCTTCAGGCCGAACTCCTTCACGCGGCCTTCGTCCGGCGTGATGGTGGCGCATTTGACCGCGACACCGACTTCGCGGGTCTTGTTGGCGGCGTCGATGGTGATCTGGTCGTTGGTCTCGTCGCGCTTCTGGACGCTGAGATCGTAGTAGAGCAGCTGGATGTCGAGATAGGGATGGATCAGCTTGTCCTTGATCAGCTGCCAGATGATCCGGGTCATCTCGTCGCCATCCATTTCGACGACTGGATTGGCCACCTTGATCTTCGCCATGTCGGAACCTTGTCTTGAAGAACGCGCCGGGAGGGACGCCGATTGCGGGCGCCGGACCGGCGCGCTCTCGAGGCGAGCGGGCGGCCCGATCCGGCGGGCGTGGCTATAGCACCCGCGCGGGAGCGGTCAAAGCCGACCTTTGGCGCGCCCGGGGCGCCTATTTCATGGGCGCAGGGGCGGGTGTATACCGGCCCGATCATGCCCGGCGCCGGAACCGACAAGACCAAAGCGTGGACCGACATCGGCGGCCCGGTGGTCATCCTGGTCGAGCCGCAGCTCGGCGAGAACATCGGCGCGGCGGCGCGCGCGATGGCGAATTTCGGCCTCACCCGGCTGCGCCTGGTCGCGCCGCGGCAGGGCTGGCCCAACGCCAAAGCGCGCATGATGGCGGCCGGCGCCGACGCCGTGCTCGATGGCGCGGCGCTCTATGACAATGTCGCGGCGGCGATCGGCGACTGCACGTTCGTGCTGGCCTCGACCGCGCGCGCGCACGATCAGGCCAAGCCGGTGGTAAGCCCGGAGGAGGCCGCGCGCCTGATGGCCCCGAGGGTCGCGGCCGGCGAGAGCGTCGGCGTCCTGTTCGGACGCGAGCGCAACGGGCTCGAGAACGACGAGGTCGCGCTCGCCGACCGCATCGTCACCTTCCCGGTCAATCCGGCCTTCGCCTCGCTCAACCTCGCGCAAGCCGTCGCGGTCGTCGCCTACGAATGGTTCAAGCTCGCCGCGGGCGGGGCGCTGCCGTTCGCGATGCCGCAGAAATCGGCGCCCGCGCCGCGCCAGCAACTCCTGGCCTTCTTCGCCGGGATCGAGCGCGAGCTGGAAAAAGTCGAATTCTTCCGCCCGCCCGACAAGCGCGCCACCATGACCATCAACCTGCGCAACATCTTCCACCGCATGCAGCCGACGCAGCAGGACATCCAGACGCTGCACGGCGTGATCATGGCGATCGCGGAAGGCCGCAAGGGCCCGGCGCGCGGCGGCGTGCTTGACGACGCGGAAGCCGCGACGCTGCGCGCGCTCATCGCCGAGCATGGGCAGGGTCACGTCCGGCGCGACCTCGGACCGGTGCGCGGGCTCTCGCGCCTGCTGCGCCGCAACCCGACCGAGGCGGAACGCACGCTGTGGGAAGCGCTGACCCGGGATCGCCGCTTTGCGACCGCTGCCTTCAAGCGGCAGACGCCGGTCGGCCGCCACATCGTCGATTTCGTCTCGTTTCCCTTGCGCACCGTCGTCGATCTCGAGCCGAGCGGGGAGAGCGAGGCGGCGGGGCGCGCCCGCGCCGAGATGCGGGCATGGCTGATCGAACGGGGCTATCGGGTCATCGGGATCGGCGCGGGAGAGATCGACGCCGATATCGCCGCCGTTCTCGACCGGATCGCCGGCGTCATCGCGGCAGGACCGTAAACGCGGTCGAGCCCGGCAGCGGCATCACCATGATGATCACGCTGAAATAGCTGCGCCGCCGCGCCCTCGCGGCGCGTCGCGTCAACCCTGCGTCTTGATGTCGGCGATCGCCTTTTCCATCAGTTCGTCCATGGTGCGGCGAATCTGGTGGTCCGACTGGGCCACCCCCTTGGCGTCGAAGTCCTTGCGCACCTTGTTGAACACGTCGTTGTCGCCGGCCTCCTCGAAGTCGGCGATCACGACTTCCTTGGCGTAGGCATCGGCGTCCGCGCCGGCGAGGCCGAGTTTCTCCGCGGCCCACAGGCCGAGCAGCTTGTTGCGCCGGGCATTGGCCTTGAAGCGCAGCTCCTCGTCGTGGGCGAACTTCTTCTCGAAGCCTTCCTCGCGCTTGTCGAAGGTCGTCATGTCCGCCTCTACAATCGTGGAAGTCCTGACTTGCATATAGGCTGGAAATGACCAAATCAACATGAGGAACCTGACGGCACGGCAGATGTGTGGCCGGCGATTGTGCTCGGTAGCACGATCGGCTAGGTTGCCCGAGCGGTCGGGCATGTTTTCGTCGATTGAGTTGCGCGCCCGGTCACGCCGCCGCGGACCTTATGTCAAGGAGTCACGGCACCCTATGGATTTTCACAAAACACGGTACATCCCGATGAGCCGCCGTCGCCGCATCTACGAGGGCAAGGCGAAGGTCCTGTACGAGGGACCCGAGCCGGGCACGCTGATCCAGCATTTCAAGGACGACGCGACCGCCTTCAACGCCAAGAAGCACGACGTGATCGAGGGCAAGGGCGTCCTCAACAACCGCATCTCCGAATACGTGTTTCAGCATCTCAACGAGATCGGGGTGCCGACGCACTTCATCCGCCGGCTCAACATGCGCGAGCAATTGATCCGCGAAGTGGAGATCATCCCGCTCGAAGTGGTGGTGCGCAACGTCGCGGCCGGCTCGCTGTCGCAGCGTCTCGGCATCGAGGAGGGCACGCAGCTGCCGCGCTCGATCATCGAGTTCTACTACAAGAACGACCAGCTCAACGACCCGATGGTGTCGGAGGAGCACATCACGGCGTTCGGTTGGGCGACGCCGCAGGAGATCGACGACATCATGGCGCTCGCGATCCGCGTCAACGACTTCCTGTCCGGCCTGTTCCTCGGCGTCGGCATCCGCCTGGTCGACTTCAAGATGGAGACCGGGCGCTTGTGGGAAAACGACCTGATGCGGATCGTGGTGGCCGACGAGATCTCGCCCGATTCGTGCCGGCTGTGGGATATCAAGTCGAACGAGAAGCTCGACAAGGACCGCTTCCGCCGCGACCTCGGCGGCCTGGTCGAGGCCTATACCGAAGTCGCCAAGCGGCTCGGCATCATGAGCGAAGGCGAGCGCCCGCAGGGGACCGGCCCGGTGCTGGTGAAGAGCTAGGCGGGGGAGCCCATGGGCATCCCGAAGATCGATACCGGTCCGATGACGGTGGAGGAATTCTATGCCTTCACCGACGGGCGCCCCGACGAGGAGAAGTGGGAGCTGATCGACGGGGAGGCGGTCTTGAATGCGGCGCCGGGCGGCTTTCATCAAGTGATCTTGAAGAATCTGGTCGTGGCTCTTGGCGTTGAAGAGAGGCGGCGCTCGACGACGTGGACGGTGATCCCGGGTATCGGCGCGCGCGTATCGAACATCAGCCGCCCGGAGCCGGATGTCATGATCCTGCCGAAGCGATTCGAGCGGAGCGACCGGCTGAGGCGAGATACGGAAGATGCCGTCGTCCTATTCGAGATCATCTCGCCCTCCACCGCCAGCCGGGATCTGAAGTGGAAGCGAGTTGCGTACACGGGCATGGCCGCGCTCACGCACTATGTCGTCATTGCGCAGGACGCCGTCGACGTCGTGGTCTTCGCGCGGGATAATGGTTTCGTCGAACAGCGGTTCAGGTCGCTGGACGATGTCATCGCATTTCCGTCGCTCGATATTTCCCTGCCGTTAGGTGAAATCTACCATGGCATTGACCTTGCCTAACCACACGGCGGGTCGCCGATGAAAGCCCGTGTCACCGTCACCTTGAAGTCCGGCGTGCTCGATCCGCAGGGCAAGGCGATCGAAGGCGCGCTCAAGGCGCTCGGCGTCGCGGGGATCGCGAGCGTGCGGCAGGGCCGGGTGTTCGACATCGAGCTGGAGGCGGGCGACGCGGCCACGGCCGAGGCCACGCTGAAGGAGGCGGCCGAGAAGCTGCTCGCCAACACCGTGATCGAGAATTTCCAGGTCGAGGTCGCGGCAGCAGAGGCGCCGCCGCAATGAGATGCGCCGTCATCGTCTTCCCCGGATCGAACCGCGAGCGCGACGTCGCGCGCGCGCTCAAGCTCGTCTCCGGCCGGGAGCCGGCCCTCACCTGGCACGCCGAGACCGAGCTGCCGAGCGGCACCGATCTGGTGGTGCTGCCGGGTGGCTTCTCCTACGGCGACTACCTGCGCTGCGGCGCAATCGCGGCGCATGCGCCGATCATGGAGGCGGTGCGCGGCCACGCGCGCAAGGGCGGTCTCGTGCTCGGCATCTGCAACGGGTTCCAGATCCTGTGCGAGGCGCAGCTCCTGCCCGGCATCCTGCTGCGCAACGCCGGCGTGCGCTTCGTCTGCCGCGACGTGCACCTGCGCGTGGAGCGCTCCGACACGCCGTTCACGCGCGGCTACAATGCCGGCCAGGTGATCCGCGTCCCGGTCGCCCACGGGGAGGGGAACTACGTCGCCGGCGAGGGCACCATCGGACGGCTGGAGGCGGAGGGCCGCGTGCTGTTCCGCTACACCGACCCCGAGGGCAAGCGCGACGACAAGGCCAATGTCAACGGCGCGACCCACGCCATCGCCGGCGTGCTCAACGAGAAGCTCAACGTGCTCGGCCTGATGCCGCATCCGGAAAACCACGTCGAGACCGCGCTCGGATGCACCGACGGGCGCGGGCTGTTCGCCGGGCTGGTGGCGCATTTCGCGCAGGCGGCGTGAGCGATGACGAACGTGCATGCCCTGCAGGACGGCGAGACCATCGCGCCGTCGGCCGCAAGCCCGATCCGCGACCAGCCCGAGGTCACCCCCGAGCTGGTCGCCGAGCACGGCCTCAAGCCCGAGGAGTACCAGCGCATTCTGCAATTGATCGGCCGCGAGCCGAGCGTGACCGAGCTCGGCATCTTCTCGGCCATGTGGAACGAGCACTGCTCGTACAAATCCTCCAAGATCCATCTCAGGACGCTGCCGACCTGCGGCCCGCACGTGATCCAAGGCCCGGGCGAAAACGCCGGCGTGATCTCGATCGGCGACGGCCGCGCGGTCGTGTTCAAGATGGAGAGCCACAATCATCCGAGCTATATCGAGCCCTATCAGGGCGCGGCGACCGGCGTCGGCGGCATCCTGCGCGACGTGTTCACCATGGGCGCGCGGCCGATCGCCTGCCTCAATGCGCTCAGCTTCGGCGATCCCAAGCATCACAAGACCCGGCGCCTGGTCGGCGGCGTCGTGGCCGGCATCGGCGGCTACGGCAATTCGTTCGGCGTGCCGACGGTCGGCGGCTCGGTGCGCTTCCATTCGCGCTATGACGGCAATTGCCTGGTCAACGCCATGGCGGTCGGGTTGGCCGACGCGGACAAGATCTTCTACGCCAAGGCGACCGGCGTCGGCATGCCGATCGTCTATCTCGGCTCCAAGACCGGACGCGACGGCATCCATGGCGCCAGCATGGCGTCCGCGGAATTCGGCGAGGATTCCGAATCGAAACGGCCGACCGTGCAGGTCGGCGATCCGTTCTCGGAAAAGCTGCTGCTCGAAGCGTGCCTCGAGATCATGGCCAAGGATTGCGTCATCGCCATCCAGGACATGGGCGCGGCCGGGCTGACCTGCTCGGCGGTGGAGATGGGCGCCAAGGGCGACCTCGGCGTGGTGCTCGATCTCGATAAGGTCCCATGCCGCGAGACCGGCATGACCGCCTATGAGATGATGCTGTCGGAGAGCCAGGAGCGCATGCTCATGGTGCTCAAGCCGGAAAAGGAGGCCGAGGCCGAAGCGATCTTCCGCAGATGGGGGCTCGACTTTGCCGTGGTCGGCACGACCACGCCCGACAAGCGCTTCGTGGTGCGCCACCGCGGCGCCGAAATGGCGAACCTGCCGATCAAGGAGCTGGGCGACGAGGCCCCGGTCTACGACCGGCCGCATGCGGCCTCGCCCAGGCTGCCGGTGATCAAGGCCTCCGAAGTCGATCCGCCGGTCCCGCATGCCGACGCGCTGGAGAAGATGCTGTCCTCGCCCGATCTCTCATCCAAGCGCTGGGTGTGGGAGCAGTACGATCACGTCATCCTCGGCAACACGCTGCAGCGACCGGGCGGCGACGCCGCCGTGGTGCGCATCGGAGATGGGCCCAAGGGGCTGGCGATGACCACCGACGTGACGCCGCGCTACTGCGAGGCCGATCCGTTCGAGGGCGGCAAGCAGGCGGTGGCGGAAGCCTGGCGCAATCTCAACGCGGTCGGCGCGACGCCGCTCGCGGTCACCGACAACCTCAATTTCGGCAATCCGGAGCGCCCCGAGATCATGGGCCAGCTCGTCGGCTGCATCCAGGGGATCGCCGCGGCCTGCACGGCGCTGAAGTTCCCGGTCGTGTCCGGGAATGTCTCGCTCTACAACGAGACCAACGGCCGCGCGATCCTGCCGACGCCGACGATCGGCGGCGTCGGGCTGATCGACGACATGGCGCGCATGGCGACGATCGCGTTCAAGGCGATCGACGAGGTGATCGTGCTGCTGGGCGAGACGCAGGGGTGGCTCGGGCAGTCGATCTACCTGCGCGAGGTGTGCGGACGCGAGGAGGGCGCGCCGCCCCCGGTCGACCTGGCGGCCGAGCGCCGCAACGGCGATTTCGTGCGCGCGCTCGTGGCCGAGGGCCGCGTCACCGCCGCCCACGACCTGTCCGACGGGGGTCTGGTCGTCGCCGTCGCCGAGATGGCGCTCGCCTCCGGCATCGGGGCGCGGCTCTACGGTGCGCCGGCCTTCCTCAACGAGCTCGGCTTCTGGTTCGGCGAGGATCAGGCGCGCTATGTGGTGAGCGTCAAGGCGGATAAGTTCGATGCGCTCGCGGCGCTGGCCAAGACCGCGGGCGTACCCATCCGCCGTATCGGGATGACCCACGGCAATGCCTTGACCATTCCCGGTGAGCGGCCGATTCTGCTCAAGGCGCTGGCCGAACTGCACGAGGGCTGGCTGCCGGCCTACATGGCGGGCGGCGGCGTACTATAGCCGCGAGCCGGCCCGAGCGGTCGAGGGATCTTCCGATGCCGATGGATGCGAGTGAAATCGAGCGTCTGATCAAGGCGGGCATCCCGGACGCGCAAGTGACGATCCGCGATCTCGCCGGCGACGGCGACCACTACGCGGCGACCGTGGTGGCCGAATCGTTCCGCGGCAAATCGCGCGTGCAGCAGCATCAGCTGGTCTACCAGGCCCTCAAGGGCGACATGGGCGGCAAGCTGCATGCGCTCGCACTGCAGACCAGCATTCCGGAAAAGTGACGCCGCCGCAATGACCAGTGTCCCGATTCCGAAGTTCGCCAGCGCTTGGAGCACGCTCGGATGCGAACTTCGGAATCAAAGGGACACTGGCAAGTTAATAATTCTCGTGCCCCTTTGAACCCGAAGTTCGCAACCGTCCTTGCCGCACATTACGTGCGAACTTCGGGTTCGGGGCACGAGCCGGTTTGGCTGCAGGCCGGTTTTGCGCTACATATATGTCGGATCGGATCGAAGCCGGCACTTGGCTCCGGCGCAGCGAGGACGAAATTCATGGGCATCGAGCAGTTCATCGAAAACGAAGTGAAGGGCAACGACGTGGTGCTGTTCATGAAGGGCACCCCGCAGTTCCCGATGTGCGGCTTCTCCGGCCAGGTGGTGCAGATCCTCGATTATCTCGGCGTGCCCTACAAAGGGCTCAACGTGCTCGAGAACGACGACCTGCGCGACGGCATCAAGAGCTACTCCAACTGGCCGACCATCCCGCAGCTCTACGTCAAGGGCGAGTTCGTCGGCGGCTGCGACATCGTGCGCGAAATGTTCCAGGCCGGCGAGCTGCAGACGCTGATGAAGGAAAAAGGCCTCGCGGTGAAGGACGCGGCGACGGCCTGAGCCGAAGTCGGCTTGTTCGCCGATCCGCGGTGCGGGAGGTCTTCATGCATGGCGTGATCGAAAAGCGTAGCCGCAAGAGCGGGGCCGTTGCCAAGCTGCGCAATGGGCCGGCGCGCCGCGCGCCCGCGCGTCATGCAACGCCGCTCGCCGCAGGGGCGGACACCCCCTTGGTGCTGCGGATTTCACCGCGGCTCAATCGCGCGCTTTCCAGGATCGAGAAGAAAACGGGAAGGCCCAAGCACTATCACGTCCGCCGCGCACTCGAGCGATATCTCGAGGATACGTGGGACTCTCTGCTCGCAGACGAAGCGTTGAAATCGACGCGGCGCACTCATTCGACGGCCGAGGTCAAGAAATATCTTGGCATGGAGGATTGATTATTCCGACGAGGCGAAACGTTCGCTGGGGCGCCTCGATTCCAAGGCCAGCGCACGCATCGTCGCCTTCATGGAGCAACGAGTTCGCAGCGTTGAGCGATCCGACCCAAATCGCGGAGCGGCTGAAGGGAGCGCTTCGTGACTATTGGCGCTATCGTGTCGGCGACTACCGCATCATCTGCGAAATCAAGCGGAATACGGTGACGATCATCGTCATCGACGTAGGCCACCGTAGAGAAATCTATCGTTGACCGTTACCCTGCCATGAAGCGGAACGCGCCGTCCTTGCGCTCGGCGTAGCCGACGCCGGGATAGGGCCAGTGATAGCCGATCAGCTTGATCTTCCCGGCCGCCGCGCGGTCGAACAGCTGGCGCCGGCTCGCGGCGGCAAGCTCGGGAATGGCGTCGAAGCCAAAGCGCCATTCGGGGTGCGCGAACGACACCGTGGTATGCGGCACGACGTCGCCGACCACGATCAGCCCGTCGCCTCCCGCGATCTCCAGCGAGATGTGGCCGGGCGTGTGCCCGGCGGTGTCGAGCACGCGTACTCTAATGGGGCAAGTTCTGGGTCGTCGTACCTCGCGTCCGCGCGTCAGAGTTGCACCCTGCCGCCGTTGCCTATAGCCTTGTGGAAGCATCCTTGACGAACATTCTGTTTCATATGTGGCTCATATGTTGACCTGGCTCGTCGATAACCCGCTCACCGTACTCTTACTCGTATTCTTTCTTGCGGCGCTTATTTATCTGCTGTGGCTGAGATACCGAATGGCAGCGTCAAAGGCGCGCTTCGCGTTGGCAACCATTACGGCCATGACGACATGTGCAATGGGCCTCGTGGCTTTTCTCTCCGGTCCCGCACCGGTTCAGATCATAAATGCTGTTTCCGTCGCGCTCGGGTTGCGAAGCGTTTCCACCGCGACCGAGGGCCCTGGATGGTTCTCCGCGACGCTTGGGTTCTTATTAACAATGGCAGTGGTTTGGCTTATCTACAGATTTTCGAGCAGAGCACTCCTTACATGGGAAGGTCCAATCACTGTAAATGTCAACGATTTGGCCAAGCGGGAGCAAGATAATAACCTTGTCCTTCTGGCGCTTGCCGAGTTTGGACGATTTGTCCAACGGAAAAGCGATCCGATAGCAAGCGACGCGGCGATCAACTGGAAGCAACGGCAAAGCGAGGCTCCTGCCAGGCCGCCTTGGTATCAGTTTGCTCGAAATTTATTCACGACAGCCTACGGGGAAGCCCAATTCGCTGATTCCGGTTGGCGAGATCGACATCAGCTATGGACCGGTGAAATATATCTTGATCGGGCAAACACTGCCCCGCTTTTGTTACTCGTCTTCGATTTTGAGCCCACGGACGAAGATCTTACAAAGCGAATGGAAGAGTTTGTCAGAGATGGGGGAGATGTACTAAGCGCGAAGATATTCGCGGTCTTTAGTGAGGGGGCAAGTCAAGAAGAGCGAGTTGCCGTAGTTTTCAATCACAATGTCGAGATTTTTCCCCAACGCTTGCTCCTCAGGAGGGGACTGAAGTTGGCGGGGTATGCTCGAGACCTTATCAAGCGCTTTGAAAATGAGACGCTTGGAGGCACAACGGCCACGCTCAGTAAGACATTTGTAGAAGCTCACGTACTCAAGCAAGGTAGCGAAAAAAGACATAGGCTTTCTAAGATTCTCGACGAATGGCTGATCGACTCGACACGTCGGCACCTAGCGATTACCGGGGAGTATGGGCAGGGAAAAAGTACCGCTATGTTAGAATTTTGCGTGAGATGGGCAAGAAACTATTTAGACAATGGCGCTATTGGCGAGAGGATCCCCTTGCTTGTCGAACTGAGAGGGCAGAATCCCGCCGAAACTGATCCAGTAACTTTCCTTTCGGCATGGGCAGGGGTGCGGTACCCAGACCTAAGGCCGCAACAACTGTACAATTTGATAAAAGCCGGTGAGGCGATAGTAATATTCGAGGGATTTGACGAGCTGCGCAATGCGGGGCGAGCCTACGACAGGCACGAGCATTTCAATGCGCTGTGGCGTATGGCATTTCCAGGGACGAAGCTTATCTTCACCGGCAGACCGAACTTTTTCTTGGATGAGCAAGAGAAAAATCGAACGTTACGATCGGACGACCTTCGAGGCGCTATGGGTAATGCTTATACAGAGCCCCTGATGTTAGACCGCCTAACAGAAGGTGAGGTGGAACGAGTAGCTAATGGGTTCGGTCGTGAGCTTGGGACGGCTATTATGGGCGCTGTAACGGCGCATTCAACGTTTCTTGACATCGTCTCTCGGCCATCAATGTTACCGGTCGTGGCGACAATCTGGGAGACTATCACGAAACTTCGCGAGAGGGGGCACGATTTGACGGGCGCGATCCTGATCGAGCTTTATCTTCAAGCAATATATCGTCGAAAGGAAGCTGAGATTGAGCGGGATCGGCGCGAATCGTTGGCTCCCGAGGATGCAAGCTATTTGCTGTTGCCTCGTGAGGTTCGAGAGGTATTTACGTTAGCGGTAGTTTGGAGAATGGCAGGCTCTGATGCGAGGAATACAATCAGCAGGGCGTCCTTCAATGCAGTCGTTGCTCAGATATACGACGATGTCCTCCGAGCGTTCCAGAAGGACGGGATTTCCACAGCGCTCACTCAAAGCATGCGAAAATTTGAGGAGCGTTTCAAGGATGAGAGCAGAGGGGATCGGTTAGAACGCGTTTCTAATGAAATTGCGAGTGCGGGTTTATTCGTTCCTGATCCGGCTGGCGGGTCAAGCAACCTACGCCTACCGCACAAGCAATTTTATGAGTATATGATTGCGAAAGCTGGCTGGGTCGTTTTAGCTCACCCGGAGTCCCTAACGACCAAGATCTTTCATACTGCTGATAGAAGCAGAGCTCCACTAGCAAAGCTGTCATCAGAAGACTTGCCTATATATTTTTTCTCCGAAATAATGGGTACAGATTTCTCAGTATTTAGAGCGTGGCATGTGAGGTATATTCTTACTTTATCTATCTTATACTATAAGGCGGCAAATTTTCTGGTGAACCGAGGCCTGTTAGGGCGAAATGCGACAATACCTAAATACTACGAAAAAGACGATCGAGTTTACCAAACGTTTCTAAGAGACATTGGGCGAAATTGGATAAGTATAGTCGGCCCCATTTTTGGCATGGCGGGCGTGATTGTAGGCACGACAGAAGGGGTATTTAGAATGCAAACCGGCTCTGCATGGAGCTTCGCCTTTATATTTATTAGCTGTTTATTTATAGTGATAACCTCGTCCTTTATTTTGGACAGTGACCGTCTTGTAAGCCTTCGGCGGATCGTTTCGAGGCGGTTATGCCCGGACACAAATTATCCTGAGGCGGTGTCATTTCTTGCGCTATATACGGCTTGCCTTCGGGCTATCGTGGGAACTCAAGGAAGGTCTGGGTCTTTAGACAAGGGACAACTGCATAGCCAAAAGGAGCTGCATGAGTTGATTGCTCCTATCGTCTAGAGGCATATCGGTGATTTAGGCGAACCGGCAAAGCCACGCGTCGTAGTGGGAGCGAGCGAATGGAGAGCGCGCATCACCGCGTGGCTAGCAGGGAAGCCTCAAGACATTCGCGCTGTCGTATCGGCGATAATCGTATCATTTGCGAAATCAAGCGCGGAATACCGTGACGACATCCTGACGATGGTCATTGCGGAAAAATCGATCGCTGGCCTTCACCTTGGGCACGAAGCGGAACGCGCCGTCCTTGCGCTCGGCGTAGCCGACGCCGGGATAGGGCCAGTGATAGCCGATCAGCTTGATCTTCCCGGCCGCCGCACGGTCGAACAGCTGGCGCCGGCTCGCGGCGGCAAGCTCGGGAATGGCGTCGAAGCCAAAGCGCCATTCGGGGTGCGCGAACGACACCGTGGTATGCGGCACCACGTCGCCGACCACGATCAGCCCATCGCCTCCCGCGATCTCCAGCGAGATGTGGCCGGGCGTGTGCCCGGCGGTGTCGAGCACGCGCACGCCGTTCACGATGTTCTGGTCCGCCTTGACGGTCCTTACCTTGTCCTTGATGCGTGCGAGATTGCGCTGCGCCCCGACCACGAAGGCGTGCAGCGCCTCCGGCATCTTCTTGATCAGATCGACGTCCATCCAGAAATTCCACTCGGCTTCCGACACGACATAGCTCGCGTTCGCGAAACGCAGCTCGTTGAAGTCGTCGATCGTGCCCCAGAGATGATCGGGGTGCGCGTGGGTGAACACCACATGGGTGATCCTGGCCTTGTCGATGCCGGCGGCTTCCAGGTTCTTGGCGAGCTTGCCGGCGCTCGGCTGGAAATTGGCGCCCGAGCCGGTGTCGACCAGGATCAAGTCGGCGCCTGACCGGATCAGCGTGATGTTGGCGGCGGGCATCACCTGCTCGGGGCCTTGGCCCACGCTCTTGAGCAGCGCCTCGAGGTCGGCGCGCGGCACGTCGGGCGCGAGCAGGCTCGCCGGGAGCACGAGGTGGCCGTCGCTCACCACCGTGATGTCGAATGCGCCATGCTTGAACGTGTGCGGCGGCGTCGCCGCGAGCGCGTAACGCGGCCATGCGGCCGTTGCGGTGAGGCCGGCCGCGGCAAGCCGCAGCACGGCGCGACGATCGTAGCGCCGATTTGCCGGTGGAGTCCCTGTCATCGTGCCCTCCTGGTTGCTCGCAATGGGCATTGTGCGGGCGGTTTCCTGCGCGAGATGTACGAAAGCCCGTGCCGCCGGTTTCAAGCCTGCGTGATGGCCTCGCTTCGGGGGCGCGCCGGGACTACGATCCGGCCCGCAGGGCGCAACCAAGCGCCGGTGGAGGAAGCGCATGCTCAGGGCCGTGGTTGCCGCACTCGCGCTGTCGATATTCGCAGCGAATGCCGACGCCCGCATCACCGAAATTCGCATTGTCGAGCAGGAACTGTTCGCCGCGGGGACGGCCTTCGGTCCGGCCGGTCCCTATGTGCGCATCCGCGGCACCGCGAAGGGCGAGCTCGATCCGAAGTCTGCGCAGAACGCGGTCATCGCCGATCTGGACAAGGCGGCGGTGAACGAGCGCGGCATGGTCCCCTACGAGACGGACTTCTTCATCCTGCGGCCGATCGATCCGGCGCGGGGCAACGGCGTCCTGCTCTACGAGGTCAACAATCGGGGCTTGAAATTCCTGCTGCCCTGGATCGACCAGGCGCCGACCGCGACCGGCGCCTTCATCAACGATCCGAAAAGCGCGAAGGACGCCGGCCTCGGCTTCACGCTCGGGCGCGGCTACACCATCGTCTGGTCGGGATGGGACCCCGCGCCTGCGCCGGTCGCGAACAGCCTCGGCACCCGCGTTCCGGCCGCGCTGGAAAACGGCAAGCCGATCGTGCGCCGCATCCGTCAGGAGCTGCAGATCGGGACGCGCGGGCCGGCCGACGTCGCCGTGGCGCGGCTCGCCTATCCGGTGGCATCGACCGACAAGACCAAGGCGCGCCTCGTCGTGCGCGACCGCGAGGCCGACGAGCGCAGCGAAATCCCCGCGCAGGACTGGGAATTCGCCGACGCGCAGTCGATCCGCCTCACCCCGCAGGGCACGAAGTTCGCCCCGATCAAGATCTACGAATTCTGGTACGAGGCGACCGATGCGAAGATCGTCGGCATCGGCTACGCGGCGACGCGCGACCTGGTCGCATTCCTGCGCAACGAGCGCCATGACGGCGCCGGCAACCTCAACCCGGTGAATGCGACCAGCGAGGACGCCGGCGCGAGCGTGCGCCACACCATGGCGTTCGGCATCTCGCAGAGCGGGCGCTACCTGCGCCACTACCTCGATCTCGGCATGAACCGGGACGAGCAGGGCAAGCGCGTGTTCGACGGGGTGCTCGCCCACATCGCGGGCGCCGGCAAGGTGTTCGCCAACCACAGCTTCGCCATGCCGGGCCGCACCGCGACCCAGCACGAGGACCGCTACTATCCGGAGAACTGGTTCCCGTTCAGCGCCGCCTCCGCGATCGATCCCTTCACCAACAAGACCGCGGCTCTGTTCAAGGGCGACGGCAGCGATCCATTGTGGATCGAGACCAACACGTCGACCGAGTACTGGCAGAAGGGCGCTTCGCTGACCCATATCGATCCGACCGGCAAGCGCGACCTCTCTCTGCCCGCGTCGGCGCGGGTCTATCTCATCGCCGGAACGCAGCACGGCGGACGCGCCGGCCTGACGCCGGCGGCCGGCGCCTGCGCCAATGCGCGCAATCCGCACAATCCGGTGCCGGCGCTGCGCGCCCTGCTGGTGGCGCTGGAAGAATGGGTGACCACGGGGCTGGCGCCGCCGCCAAGCCGCGTGCCGAGCATTGCGCAAGGCACCGCGCTCGCCGCGCGCGAGATCAAGCATCCCGCCGTCAAAGGCTTCACCCATGCGCCCGGCGACAATCCGATCGGCGCACCGGTCGACTGGATCGACCCGCCGGGCAACGGCGAAAAGGTCTATCTCACCGCGAGCGGGCCGCAGGTCTACGGCACGCTGGTCGCGGCGGTCGACGCCGACGGCAACGAGGTCGCCGGCATCCGCCTGCCCGACATCGCGGTGCCGCTTGCGACCTACACCGGCTGGAACGTCTACAAGGCGCAGCCGGGCGAGCTGTGCGACCGCGACGGCTCCTATGTGCCGTTCGCCCGGACCAAGGCGGAGCGCGAGGCGGCCGGCGATCCGCGGCCCTCGCTCGAGGAGCGCTACGGCGCGCGCGCCGACTACGTGGCCAAGGTGAAGGCGGCCGCCGATGCCCTCGTCGCCGAACGGTTGCTGCTGCCGGCCGACGCCGAGCGCTACGTCAAGGCCGCGGCGGCGAGCGACCGGTTCTGAGCTGCGGTCCTCATCCTGAGGAGCCATGCCATAGCGCGTCGCAGACGCGCGTAAACGCGCTTACGGCATGGCGTCTCGAAGGATGGCATCAGGCTCCGGCGCCTGGGCGATGGTTCGAGACGCCCGCCTCCGCTGCGCGTAGACGGGCTCCTCACCATGAGGCCGGTGTTTCCGACGATCCGATCGAATCAGCGCGAGTAATACTCGACCACGAGGTGCGGCTCCATCTGGACCGGGTAGGGCACCTCGTTGATCTGCGGGATGCGCGCGAGCTTCGCCGTCATCTTGTTGTGGTCGACCTCGATGTAGTCGGGCACGTCGCGCTCGGCCAGCGACTTGGCCTCCAGCACCAGGGCCATATCCTTGGACTTGTCCTTGACCTCGATCAGGTCGCCGACCTTGACCCGCATGCTGGCGATGGTGACGCGCTTGCCGTTCACCTTGATGTGGCCGTGGCTGATGAACTGGCGCGCCGCGAACATGGTGGGTACGAACTTGGCGCGGTAGATCACGGCGTCGAGCCGGCGTTCGAGCAGACCGATCAGATGGGCGCCGGAGTCGCCCTTCATCCGGATCGCCTCGTGGTAGATGCCGCGGAACTGCCGCTCCTGGATGTTGGCGTAGTAGAAGCGCAGTTTCTGCTTGGCGCGCAGCTGCACGCCGTAGTCGGAGACCTTGCCCTTGCGGCGCTGGCCGTGCTGGCCGGGGCCGTATTCGCGCTTATTGACGGGGCTCTTGGGGCGGCCCCAGACGTTCTCGCCCATGCGGCGGTCGATCTTGTACTTCGCCTCGTGGCGCTTGGTCATTCGCGTCCTCGGTTCATTTCGGGTTATGAGGAAACGCGCCCTCCTCTGTCACCACTCTCTCAGCCCCTCCCGCGCATGCGGGGGAGGGATGGGAGGGGGGAACCGACAGGTTTCGAGCCGAAGCGCCGGCGCAAAACCACGGGTCGCGAAACGCCGCGCGGGCCAAACGGCCCGCGAGACGCGCGGTTTCTACGCGCTGTGGGATGGGCTGTCAAACCCGTCGCGCGGATTGACCGAACCGGCCTGGGGCAGCAGATTGCTCCCGAAAGGGGGCCGATTTGGCGCGCAAATACGAAACCGAGCCGGCCACGCCTGAGAATTTCGACGAGGTCGCCTATCTGCTCGCCAATCCCGACGTGGCCGCCGCGGTCGCGGCCGGATCCTTTCCCTCCGGACGGCAGCATTTCGACCGCCACGGACGCGTCGAGAAGCGGCACCAGGTGACCGCCGCGGCCGCGCCCTTCACGCATTACGAGACAAGGCCGCCGGCCGCCGCCAATGCGTTCGACCTGTTCGCCGGCCGCTGGAGCACCGATGTCCCCGGCCACGGCTATGGCGCGGCTCCGCTGTTCGCCGACCGGCGGATAGCCTGGTTTCTCGACCAGGTCGGAGATGTGACAGGGCGCCGTATCCTGGAGCTCGGGCCGCTCGAAGGCGCCCATAGCGCGATGCTGGCGCAGGCCGGCGCAAAGGTCACCGCTATCGAGGCGAATACCGGAGCCTATCTGCGCTGTCTCATCGTCAAGGAAGCGCTCGGGATCGAGGCGAAATTCCTGCTGGGCGATTTCGTCTCGTTCGTCGCGACCACGCGCGAGCGTTTCGACGCGGCGATCGCCTGCGGCGTGCTCTATCATCTGGAGCAGCCGATCGCGCTGTTGGACGACCTGGCGCGCATCACCGACACCATCCTGATCTGGACGCATTATTTCGACGACGCGGCCTTGCGCGAGCGCAAGCTGCGGCACAAGTTCGCCGCCGCGCCGAGCTTGCGCGAGCATCGCGGCGTTGCCGTGGAGTTGTGGGAGCAGCACTATTTCGAGGCGCTCGACTGGAGCGGCTTCTGCGGCGGCGCCGGTCGCACCAGCGCCTGGCTCACCCGGGACGGGCTCACCGGCGTGCTCACCCGCAACGGCTTTGGGCTCACGGTCAGCTTCGAGGACCCGACCCACCCCAACGGGCCGGGGATCGTCGTGCTGGCGCGGCGCTAGAGCGCGTAGCCCGGCTTTCGCTCTTTGGCGAAAGCCGGGACCGGCCATGAGATTTTCCCCCGGATTGCGCCACAGCATGTCGTACCGCGCCGAAACGCCGGTGAGGCGCAATCCGGGCTACGCTTTCAGCGCGACGTCTCGACTTCTTGCACCAGTCCGAACCGCGCGAATGCAACGGACAGGGCGGGCGTAGGCGCGCGTCCCGAGGTGAACTGGACCTGCGTCCCCGCCGGCTCGTTTCCGTTCGTGGTGCCGACCAGTTCGACCACGCGCCGCGCGATCGCCGGCGCGGGATCGATCCAGCGTACCGCCCAAGGGCTGAGCTGCTCGAATTCGTCGAGCAGCAGTGGATAATGCGTGCAGGCGAGCACGATGGTGTCGGTGCGCTCAGGCCCGTCGGCGACGAAGCAGGGCGCGATCTCGGCGCGGATCGCGGCGTGATCGAGCGGATTGCCCGCAAGCTTGTCTTCCGCAAGGGTCGCCAGCCGGCCCGAACCCACCAGCGCGACGTCGCAGCCTTGGGCGAAATCGCGGATCAGCGCGTGGGTGTATTCGCGCGCGACAGTGGCTTGCGTGCCGAGCACCGACACGCGCTTGGTCTGCGAGGCGGCGCAGGCCGGCTTGATCGCCGGCACGGTGCCGACGAACGGCACGCCGAAGCGCTGGCGCAGCGCGGGGAGCACCAGCGTCGAGGCGGTGTTGCAGGCGATGACCACGAGGTCGGGACGGTGCACGGCGATCAGGTCGGCCATGACCGCGATGACGCGTGCGATCAGGTCCGCCTCCGGGATGCGTCCATAGGGGAAGACGGCGTCGTCGGCGGCGTAGATGAACCTTGCGTCCGGCCGCGCGCGCGCAACCTCGCGGAACACGGTCAGGCCGCCGAGGCCGGAGTCGAAGATCAGGATGGTGGGGGAGGGCATGACACGCGGGGCAAGCGGAGGACCCATGAGCATCGGCGTAACGCGACCGGGCACCAGCGGCGGCGAAGCAACCCGCATCAGGCGACGCGGCGTTTTGCCTCTGGCTTCGACATCCGATCGTTGCGCGCGCACGTCATGCCTCGTCCGTCCGCCGCAATTGTGGCGCGGAACGGTTAACCAATGGCATCCAAGCCGCAGGGCCGTTGCAGGTGGCGCCGAACCTGCCGCGCGTTCCCCTCGCCCAAGCGGAGAGAGGGTGCCGTAGGGTGGGCAAAGGCGCGAAACACGGCCGTTCACGACGACACGCCGGGCGGCATGCGCCTTTGCCTAGGCGTCTCGTCCTTCGGTATCCGCGTGGGCACGGCGCGGAATGACGTTCGGCATGTCAACGCGCGACCCCGCATAGGCGGCCTTCGGCCGCCGTCCTTAGTGCTAAGGACGCCGATGCGAAGCATCGGCTATGGCCTTTGCCCACCCTACGAACTTGAACCGAACACACGCGCAAAAATCGTGTCGACGTGCTTGAAGTGATGCTTGAGGTCGAAGTTCGCTTCGATCTCGGCATCGCTCAGATGTGCCCGCACGTCCGCGTCGGACTTGAGCAGCGCAAGGAAGTCGCCTTCGCCGCGCCACGTCTTCATGGCGTTGCGCTGCACCAGCGCGTAGGCGTCTTCGCGCGCGACCCCCTTCTGGGTGAGGGCGATCAGCACGCGCTGCGAATGCACCAGCCCGCCGAGCCGGTCGAGGTTCTTGCGCATGTTCTCGGGATAGACCACCAGCTTGTCGATCAGGCCGGTGAGACGGCCGAGCGCGAAGTCGAGCGTCACCGTGGCGTCGGGCCCGATCATGCGCTCGGCGGACGAATGGGAAATGTCGCGCTCGTGCCATAGCGCCACGTTCTCCAAGGCCGGCGTCACGTAGGCGCGGACCATGCGCGCGAGCCCGGTCAGGTTCTCCGACAGCACCGGGTTGCGCTTGTGCGGCATGGCGGAGGAGCCCTTCTGTCCCTCGGAAAAGAACTCCTCGGCCTCGAGCACCTCGGTGCGCTGCAGGTGGCGGATCTCGGCCGCCAGCCGCTCGATCGACGACGCGACGACCCCGAGCGTCGCGAAATACATGGCGTGGCGGTCGCGCGGGATGATCTGGGTCGAGACCGGCTCGACCGCGAGCCCCATGGCCGTGGCGACGTGGGTTTCGACGCGCGGGTCGATCTGCGCGAAGGTGCCGACGGCGCCCGAGATGGCGCAGGTCGCGACCTCCTTGCGCGCGGCAACAAGCCTTTCCCGGGCGCGCGTGAATTCGGCGTAGGCCTGCGCCAGCTTCAGCCCGAAGGTCGTGGGCTCGGCATGGATGCCGTGCGTGCGCCCGATGGTGGGGGTGAGCTTGTGCTCGAACGCGCGGCGCTTGAGCGCGGCGAGCAGCGCCTCAGTGTCGGCGATGAGGATGTCGGCGGCGCGCACGAGCTGCACGTTGAAGCAGGTGTCGAGCACGTCCGAGGAGGTCATGCCCTGATGCACGAAGCGCGCCTCCGGCCCGACGATCTCGGCGAGATGCGTCAGGAACGCGATGACGTCGTGCTTGGTGGTGCGCTCGATCTCGTCGATACGGGCGATATCGAAGACCGCGTCGCGGCCCTTGTCCCAGATCGTCCTGGCGGCCGCCTTGGGAATGATGCCGAGTTCGGCGCACGCGTCGGCCGCATGCGCCTCGATCTCGAACCAGATGCGGTAGCGCGTCTGCGGGTCCCAGATCGCGGCCATCTCGGGCCGGGTGTAGCGCGGGATCATTGCGGTCTCGGGTGGGTACACGTCCGGCTGTAGCAGAGCGCGCTTTGGGCGGCAATGCGGGTGGAAAAGCGGCATGTCGCGGCCGTACGATGCAGCCCGGCAGGACAGGGGAGGCGCCCATTCAGGGCAAGGTCGTCGTCATCACCGGCGGCACGTCCGGCATCGGGCAGGTGGCGGCCGAGCGGTTCGCCACCATGGGCGCGCGGCTGGTCTTGGTGGCGCGCGATCGCTCGCGCGCCGAGGCGACGCTCACACGGCTGCGCGCGCTCGGCCCAAGCGTCGAGCATAGCGTCCACTATGCCGATCTCTCGACGCTCTCCGAGATGAAACGGGTCGGCGCCGAGGTCGCCGCAGCGGAACCGCGCATCGACGTGCTGATCAACAATGCGGGTGCGCTCTATGCCTACCGCCAGGTGACCGCGGACGGCCTGGAGCGCACCTTCGCCACCAATCATCTCGCCTATTTCGTGCTGACCGAAGCCTTGTGCGGCTCGCTCACCGCGGCGGCGCCGGCGCGCGTGGTCAACACCGCCTCGGGCGCGCACCAGGGCGAGAGCCTCGACTTTTCCGACCTGCAGTTTGCCAACGGCTACGACGCGCGCACCGCCTACGGCCGCACCAAGCTCGCCAACATCCTGTTCACGCGCGAGCTGGCGCGGCGCCTTGCCGGCAGCGGCGTGACCGCGAACTGCCTGCATCCGGGATTCGTCGCCACGCGCTTCGGCAACGAGAGCGGCGGCTGGCTGTCCTATGCGATCCGGGTCGCCAAGCTGTTCGCCATTTCCGAGCAGCAGGGCGCCGAGACCCTCACCTATCTGGGAAGTGCGCCCGATGTAGCCGGCATCAGCGGCGAATACTTCTACCAATGCCGCGTGCGCACCCCGAGCCCGCAGGCGCAGGACGACACCAGCGCGCGGCGGCTGTGGGAAGAAAGCGCGAAGATCGCGGGGATGTCGTAGGGGCGGGTTCAGGGCTTGCGCGCAATTTTCGCGACTGCAGAAACCGCGTCTTCAGCATTGGTACAAATATCGGTTGATCTTTGACTTTGATCAACCATCATATGCCCGTCCTGGTCCAACGAGGGGTGCTTTCTAGGGGTGCCTTCAAGGCAGGATCAGGATGCGGTCCCTGCGGGCGGGAGTCACGACCCCGCACTCGGGCGACCCGGGAACTTCACCAGAGGGCACTAAGACCACCTGCCAGGAGCTGGCTGATCAGATGAAGGACTCGATCCTTCCGAAAAGCGTGACCCGGGCTCGATAAATCCGCGGCGAAGCGCCGAGAGGCGCGCCGGCCGGCGATCCGGCCGGTGATCTCCGGCGCTCCGGAGATCGATCCGACCGCGAGGCGGATCACCGGGTGCGGCGTATCCGCACCAGCGCTTCCCGGCGCTTCGCTCCCCTCACTTTGGGAGAGCGAGAAAGCGGATCAAGGGGACCCCGGCCCCCACTTGAACCGGGCAAATCCCATTGGCTGTTTGACAAGTGAATCGGGATTATGCCGCCTCGCCGCGCGCGAGCGCCGCGGCGAGGCGGATCGCGGCGATGTTCCGCGCGTAGGCGTCCGTGCCGCCCTTGAACACAGCCGAGCCCGCCACCAGCACGTTGGCGCCGGCACGCGCGACCTGCGCGGCATTGTCCGGCGTCACCCCGCCGTCGACCTCGATGTCGATCGGCCGCGCGCCGGCGAGCGCGCGCACGCGCGCGATCCGCTCGAGCGCCGCGGCGATGAAGGCCTGTCCGCCGAAGCCGGGGTTGACCGACATGACGAGGATGAGGTCGACCAAGTCGATGACGCTCTCGACCGTTTCGATCGGCGTGCCGGGATTGAGCGTGACGCCGGCCTTCTTTCCGAGTGCGCGGATCGCCTGCAGCGAGCGGTGCAGATGCGGTCCGGCTTCCACGTGCACGGTGATGATGTCGGAGCCGGCCTCGGCGAAGGCTTCGAGGTAGGGATCGCACGGCGCGATCATGAGATGGACGTCGAAGGTCTTGTTCGAGTGCGGGCGCAGCGCCTTGACCACGTCGGGGCCGATCGAGATGTTGGGGACGAAGTGCCCGTCCATCACGTCGACGTGGATCCAGTCGGCGCCGGCCTGGTCGACGGCGCGCACTTCCTCGCCGAGCCGGGAGAAGTCGGCGGCGAGGATCGAGGGAGCGACAAGCAGCGGGCGCATCGCGGTCTCCAAAAGCGCCGTTCGCGTATCACGGCGCGGACGATGGAGCAACGCGGCGCGCCAGCGGCTTCAACATCGCCGGCAGCAGGTAGATCGGCAACTGCGCGACCGCGAAGTAGAGCCAGGTCAGGTCCGGGACCGCGGTGCCGGCGGCGGCGAGCATCAGGCCCATGTTGCGGTTGCCGGCGGCCAAGCCAAGCGCCAGCGCCTGACCTTGGCCGAACCGGGCGAACACCAGCGTCGTCAGCGCGATGAGGCCGAGCGAGAGGGCGAAGGAGAGCGCGGTGAGGCCGAGGACCTTGAGCGGTTCGGTCAGAAGGGCCATGAGCACGCCGTCCATCAACCCGACCGCGAAGAAGAACAGGGCGACGACGCTGAGGCCGTCGATGCGTTCCTTCTGCTGCTCGATCCAGAACTTGCCGGCGAACCGCCGCACCAGGGCGGCGAGGATGCCCGCGCCTGCCAGCATGCCGAACAGTTTGGCCCCGAGCGCGAGCGGCGAGATCGTCATGCTCTCGCCGACGAAGCCGGCCGCGAACAGCGGCGCGGTGAACGGCGTGAACGCGGTGCAGATCACGAGGGTCGCGAGCGACAAAGCGGCGTCGAGCCCCATCAGCGCGGCGAGCGTCGGGGCCGAGATCACCGGGGGAGCGGCGGCCTGCAGGATCATGGCGACATAGAGCCCGGGAGCGCGCTCAGCCATGCCGAGCGCGACCAGCGTGAAGCCGATCAACAACGGCGTCGCCAGCATCATCCAGGCGGCGGCCGCCGCGACCAGCAGGGGCTTCGAGAAATGCGCGCGCACTTCGACCGGATCGACGCGCAGGAACGCAAGGCAGAGCAGGGCGAACAGCGCGTAGGGGAAGATCGGCTTGAACAGCGCGGCGAGCGGCGGCAGCGCGATGCCGATGAAGATCGAGCCCGCGACCGCCCGCGTGCCCTGCCGCCCAAGCCAGGCGAGCGCGGCGGCGAGGAAAGGCATCGGAACGCTCCGGTTCGGCAGGCGCCGGCTTGCGCGGCAAAGGCGGGAAATGCGGCATATCAGCCATGCCGGCCAAGGTCGATAGCTTCTGCAATCGCGGCTTTGCCTGTATGAAAAGGCGACTTTTCACCTCCGCGCCGGCCGGCGCATTTCGTCAGCAACTTGGAGACTTGTCGCCATGGCTCGAACCGACGCGATCGTGCTCGGCGCCGGCATCGTCGGCACCTCGGTCGCGCTGCAGCTGGCAAAACGCGGATTGTCGGTCGCGCTGGTGGATCGCGGCGGGGCGGGTGAGGGGACGAGCTACGGCAACACCGGCGTGATCGTCGGACCGAGTTTCTTCCCGACTGCGTTTCCGCGCAGCCTGTCGAAGCTGATCGAGATCGCGCTCAAGCGCGCCCCGGAGGCGAACTACCATTGGGGCGCCTTGCCCAAGGTGGTACCTTGGCTGTTCGCCTATTGGCGCCAATCGACGCCGGAACGGATCAGGCGCAGCGCACTGGCGCTGCGTCCGCTGATGGAGCGCGCACTCGCCGAGCACGAGGCGCTGATCGCGGAATCGGGCGCGCAGAAATACCTGCGTAAGACCGGCTGGCTTACGCTCTATCGCAGCGACGCGGCGTTCGAGGCGCAAAAGCCGCAGCGCGAATTCGGTGCCGAGCTCGGCATGGCGCAGCAGGCGCTCGATACCGACGGCGCGCTCGCGCTCGAGCCATCGCTCGCGCCGGTGTTCCGCCATGCGCTGTATTGGCCGGAGGTCGCCTCGCTGTCGAACCCGCTCGGCGTGACGCGCGCCTATGCGGCGCGCTTCACGGCGCTCGGCGGCGTGCTGCTGCAGGGCGATGCGCGCACGCTGCATCGCACCGACGGGCGCTGGCGCGTCGACACCGACGAAGGCCATGTCGATGCGGAGAACGCGATCGTCTGCCTCGGGCCCTGGGCCCCCGACGTGCTGGAGCCGCTCGGCATCAGGCTGCCGCTCGGCATCAAGCGCGGTTATCACCGGCATTTCCGCGCGCGGGGCAATGCCTCGCTGTCGCGGCCGGTCATCGACACGGAAAAAGGCTACGCGCTGAGTTCGATGGAGCAGGGAATTCGCCTCACCACCGGCGCCGAATTCGCCGCTCGCGACGCGGCGCCGACGCCGGTGCAGTTCGACCGCCTGATGCCGTATGCGAGCGAGTTGTTTCCGCTCGGCGAGCCGGTCGAGCCGGAGCCGTGGATCGGCAAGCGGCCGTGCATGCCGGATTCGATGCCGGTGATCGGTTCCGCGCCGGGCCAGCACGGCCTGTGGCTCGCCTTCGGCCACGGGCACTGGGGCCTGACGCTCGGCGCGGCGACCGGACGGCTGGTCGCCGATCTGGTGACCGGGCAGACGCCGTTCGCCGATCCGGCGCCGTATCGGGCCGAGCGGTTCTCCTAAGCGCCGAAGCTCTCCCGCCAGCTCGGCAGCGCGCCGGCGAAGGGCAGCGCGGTCGCTTCGTACACGGCGCGCGCCACCGCGCGGGCGAGCACGTTGGCGGCAATTGCGCCGAGCTCGGCGAAGGCCCGGATCGGGTCCGCGAGCGGGCGCTTGGTGGTCGAAGCCGCGAACACGGTGTCGCCGTCGAGCGGCGTGTGCACCGGATAGATGGCGCGCGCCAGCCCGTCATGCGCGACCACGGCGAGACGGTTCGCCTGCTGCTTGGTGAGCGCCGCGTCGGTCGCGACCAGCGCGATGGTGGTGTTCTGGCCGGTGCCGCCCTTGAGGCGAACGGTCAGCGCGTCGCCCGGCAGCGGCGCGGGGAAGCCGCGCGCGCCGAACTCGCCGTTTGCTTCGAACGGCGCGGCCCAGAACCAGGGACCGTTCCCGATGGTCACGCTGCCGACCGCGTTGACGGCGACGATCGCGCCGACGATCGCGCCGTCCGAGGTGCGCGCCGAAGCCGAACCGAGTCCGCCCTTGAGGTTGACGGTGGTGGCACCATAGCCGGCGCCGATGGTCCCGAGCGCCACCTCGCCGCCGGCGCCGGCGGCGGCGGCGTAGCCGAGATCGCGGTAGGGCGGATAACGGCCCCAGGCCTTGTCGCCGCCGTTGTTGAGATCGAACAGGATCGCGCCGGGCACGATCGGAACCAGCGCCGGCCCGATGGCGAAGCCGCGCCCCTGTTCGCGCAGCCAGGCCGATACGCCGCCCGGCGCGTCGAGCCCGAAGGCCGAGCCGCCCGCCAGCACGATCGCGTCGACGCGCTCGACGGTCTGTTCCGGACGCAGCAACTCGGTCTCGCGCGAGCCGGGCGCGCCGCCGCGCACGTCGAGCGAAGCGACCGCGGGCTCGTCGAACACGATCGCCGTGACGCCGGACGCCAGCCTGGCGTCGTCGGCGTGGCCGACCTTGAGGCCCGGAACGTCGGTGATGAGATTGCGCAAGGGCAGGCTCCGCGGCCGAGCGGAGACGATTTGCCCCTCAGGGTCAATCGGCTTTCACTCCCGATCACATCCCGCACAGGGCGCCATGGCGTGCCTTGCGTTTGGCGCCTGGCTCGTCACATCTAGCCTCATGGCCGCCGACGTCACCATTCTGGCCGCGCTGTTTGCGGGGCTGCTGAGCTTCCTCTCGCCCTGCGTGCTGCCGCTGGTGCCGCCCTATCTCGTCTATCTCGCCGGGACTTCGCTCGAGCGCTTCGCCGATGCCGAGCCCAAGCCGCAGGTGCGGCGCGAGACGGTCGGCGCGGCCTGCCTGTTCGTGCTCGGATTCTCCACCGTGTTCGTCGCGCTCGGCGCGAGCGCGAGCGTGATCGGATCGTTCGTGCGCGCTTATGCCGACAAGCTCGCGATGGTGGCGGGCATCGCCATCATCGTCATGGGTCTGCATTTCCTCGGCCTCACCCGCTTCGCCTTGCTGATGCGCGAGAAGCGCGCGGAGATCCCGAAGCCGGTCGGGTTGTGGGGCGCCTACGCGATGGGGCTCGCCTTCGCGTTCGGCTGGACGCCGTGCATCGGGCCGATCCTGGCGGTGATCCTGGCGATCGCGGCCTCGGAGGCGACGATCTACAAGGGCGCCGGCCTGCTCGCGGTCTATTCGCTCGGCCTCGGCGTGCCCTTCATCATCGCCGCGTTCGCGGTCGAACCGTTCGCGGCGTTCCTGGCGCGCTTTCGTGCCTATCTGCCGATGGTGGAAAAAGTGATGGGCGGCCTGCTGGTGCTGACCGGCATCGCGTTCCTCACCGGTTTCGTCACCGAGGCGAGCTTCTGGCTGCTGGAAGCGTTTCCGGCGCTGGGCCGGATCGGGTGATCAAGACGCGGGTGCCTTCGGCCAAGTGGTGATCGGCCCGCGCTGTTGCTCCCATGCCTTGGCGAGCCTGAGCACGCCGAGATCGTCGAAGCGCCGCCCGACGATCTGCAACCCGATCGGGAGGCCCGAAGTAGTGAAGCCGCAATTGATCGAGACCGCCGGCTGCTCGGTCATGTTCCACGGAATCGTGAACACGACGTGGCCGAACGGTTGCTCCGGATCTTCCAGCGGCGACGACAGTTCGGCCGGGAACGCCGGCACCGGCGCGGTCGGCGAGAGCACGAAATCGACGCCGCTGAACAGGATCGCCGCGACGCGGCGCAGCTCCATGGTCTGGCCGAACCCGCGCATCGCATCGGCGCCGCTGAGCCGCGCGCCGCCTTCCGCCCAGGTGCGCACGTAAGGCAATATCCTGGCGCGCTCGGCAGGGCCGAGCAGCTCGATGTCGCCCCACGAGCGGGCGCGGAAGAAGTCGTCGAGACCCTCCATGATCTTCTGCGTGACGATCGGGCCGGCCGGCTCGACAATGGCGCCGCTGTCGGCGAACCATCCGGCGGCCGCCTGCACCGCGGCTTTCACTTCCGTGTCGACCGCCAAGCCGGTCCCGGCATCGAGCAGCAGGCCGATCTTCAAGCCGCGCAAGTTCACGCCGAGGTCCGACCAGGGAATCGCATGCGGCGGCAAGCTCATGCCGTCGCGCCAGTCGGGCTTGGAGAGCACCGACATCATCAGCGCGGTGTCGTCGACCGTGCGGGTCATCGGCCCGGCGCAGCGCCCCACATAGGGCGGATCGATCGGGATGCGGCCGAGGCTGGGTTTCAGGCCGACGAGGCCGCACCAGCCCGAGGGAAGGCGGACCGAGCCGCCGATGTCGGTGCCGACATGCAACGGCCCGTAGCCCGCGGCCGCGGCGGCGCCGGCGCCGGAGCTCGATCCGCCCGGGTTCTTCGACAGGTCCCACGGATTGCGCGTCAGCGGATGGAAGCTCGAGACGCCCGAGGACGTCATGCCGTAGTCGGGCATGGTGGTCTTCGAGAAGATGATCGCCCCGGCTTCGCGCAGGCGCGCCGGCGCGGGGGCGTCCTGCGCGGCCGGGACCAGCTTGGTCGCCGCGGTCCCGATCGGCAGCGGCACGCCTTTGGTGGCGATGTTCTCCTTGACCGTCACCGGGACGCCGTCGAGCGGTCCGATCGGCGCGCCTTTGGTCCAGCGCTCGGACGAGGCGGAAGCTTCGGCGCGCGCATTTGCCGGATCGTAGGCATAGAGCGCCTGGATGTGCGGCTCCCAGCGCGCGATGTGCGCTTCGACAGCGCTGAAGACTTCCGTCGGGGAAAGGGTCTTGGCGCGATAGCGCTCGATCAGGTCGACGGCGGTGAGGTCGTGAATTTCGGTCATGGAATTCCGAATGAGCTACTGGGAAGCAGCATCATAGATGTCGGCGAGGGAAATCTCATCTCCAAGCGGAGGCAGCAATACCTTTGCCTCCAAGCCGTTGAACGTCACGAGCACCCATTCGCCGGCCTGACGGACCCAGCTCTCGACGCGTGGCTCGTCCTGATAGACGAACAGGATCTGTTGCAGCGACGGGATCGACGTGTAGAGCTTGAACTTGTAGCCGCGATCCTCCGCCATTGTCGAGGGCGACAAGACCTCGATGACGAGGACCGCGTCATAGACTTTTCGCGTTGTAGCGGACGCCGGTCCGCAACGGACGAAAACGTCGGGTGCCCCCGCAAAGTGATCGTCGGAAGGACTCGTGACCAGCATGTCGCTGACGTGCGCTTCGCAGCCGCGCCGGCGCGCCATGGGCCGCAACGCCATATAAATATTTCCCGTGATCAGGCTATGCCGTCGTGTCCCGCCGATCATCGCCACGGGAATGCCGTCGAGAAGCTGCCATTTTTCGCCACTCGGTTTCCGGTCGAGGAAAGCGAGGAAATCATCGACCGTCAGCGGGGCGTGCGTGACTTCGGCGGTGGACGACATGCTCGGGTTTCCGCGTTCTCGGCGGCATCTTAACGCAAATTCAGGCGCAAATCGGCCGCCCGGAAATGAAGCGCCCGCCGCGGAAGCCGTGGCGGGCGCCTCGAAGTCAGCGATCGTTCAACCGATCACGAGCCTTTGTTGTCCAGCTCGACGTAGGTGATCTTGCCAGAGGCGTCCTTCTTCCAGACGTACATGACGTAGTCCGGACGGGTGATGTCGCCCTTCTTGTCGTAGGCGAGCTCGCCGATCACGGTCTTGAACTTCTTGCCCGAGCGGATCACTTCGGCGACCTTCTTCGGCTCGAGCGACTTCGCCTGCTCGGCCGCCTGCTTGATGATCTCGACCGCGGCGTAGCTGTAGAGCGTGTAGGCTTCCGGCTCGAACTTCTTGGCGCGGAACTTCTCCACGATCGCCTTGGCCTCGGGACGCTTGCGCGGATCGGGCGCGAACGTCATCAGCGTGCCTTCGACGCCGGGGCCGCCGACGGTGGCGAACTCGTCCGACGTGATGCCGTCGCCGCCCATCAGCACGGCCTTGACGCCCTGGTCGCGCATCTGGCGCACGATCAGGCCGCCTTCGGTGTGCAGGCCGCCCCAATAGACGAGGTCGGCGCCGGAGGCCTTGATCTTGGAGACGAGGGCCGAGAAGTCCTTCTCGCCGAGGTTGACGCCCTCGTAGAGCACTTCCTTCATGTTGCCTTTGGCCATCGCCTTCCTGGTCTCGTCGGCAAGGCCCTGGCCGTAGGTCGTCTTGTCGTGGACGATGGCGACCTTCTTGCCCTTGTAGTTCTTCAGGATGTAGGCGCCGGCGACCGCGCCCTGCTGGTCGTCGCGACCGCAGGTACGGAAGATGTTCCACATGTTGCGTTCGGTGATCTTCGGATTGGTCGCCGAGGGCGTGATCTCGAGGATACCGCTCTCCTGGTAGACTTCCGAGGCCGGCATGGTCACGCCGGAGTTGAAGTGGCCGACCACGAACTTGATGCCGTCGGCGACGAACTTGTTGGCGACCGACACGCCTTGCTTGGGATCGGAGACGTCGTCGCCGTAGGAGACCGTGATCTTCTGCTCGAGGATGCCGCCCGCCGCGTTGATGTCTTCGACCGCCTGGTCGGTTCCGTTCTTGAGCTGCGCGCCGAAGGCCGCATTCGGGCCGGTCAGCGGGCCGGCGACGCCCATCTTGATCTGCGCTTGCGCCGTGCCGGCAAAAACGAGCGCGGCTCCGAGCGCGAGGCTGAGGGTGGTCAAACGTTTCATGCACTTCTCCCTTGGTGGAAATGGCGTGAGGCCGTCCAAGACACGCCGACGCGACCGCCTCTGCGGCCAATTCAAGCGCTAAACCCCGGCATTGTCACGTCAAATTGGGGTCTTTTCCCGGCATTGCGGCTTCGCGCCGCGTCCAGCCGAACCAGCCCTTGCGGGTGTTGATCCAGCCGTATTGGCTGGTCATCTGCGCCACCCGGGTGGCGCGGTAGCCGAGATAGCCGAAGGCGAGGCAAACCGCGGTGTCGACCGCATAGAATTGCGCGGAGACAAGCGTGCCCTCGAACAGGGCGAAATGGATGAATCTGACCGCGCAGCCGAGGATCAGCATGTACAGCGCCACGTGCCACCATGGCCGCCAGGTGGCGGCGATGGCGCGGCCGGCAAGCCAGGCCGCGCCGCCTCCCATGACGACCGTGACGAGGACGAACAGGCCGGCATAGGCCTCCTCGTACAGGATGCCGCTCATTCGACCTCCACCTGCTGGCGTCCGCCTTCCAGGTAGGCCGATTTGACCTCGTCGCGCTCGAGCAGTTCCCTGCCGGTGCCGGAGAGCGTGATCAGCCCGTTGACCATCACGTAGCCGCGATGGGCGAGTTTCAGCGCATGGAAGGCGTTCTGCTCGACCAGGAAGACGGTGAGCTTCTCGCTTCGATTGAGCATGCGGATGGCGTCGAAGATCTGGCGCACGATCAGGGGCGCGAGGCCGAGCGAGGGCTCGTCGAGCAGGAGCAGGCGCGGGCGCGCCATCAGCGCGCGGGCGATCGCCAGCATCTGCTGCTCGCCGCCCGAAAGCGTGCCGCCGCGCTGGCCGAGGCGCTCCTTCAGGCGCGGGAACAGGGTGCAGACGCGGTCGAGATCGGCGGCGAAATCCGCTTCGGCGGCCACGACCGCGCCCATCTGCAGGTTTTCCATGACCGTCATGCGCGAGAAGATGCGGCGGCCCTCCGGCGCCTGCGCGATGCGCAGGCGCGCGATCTCGTGCGTCGGCAGCCGTGTGATGTCGTGGCCGTCAAACACGATGCGGCCTTCGCGCGCGCGCGGATTGCCGAAGATCGTCATCATCAGGGTGGACTTGCCGGCGCCGTTGGCGCCGATCAGGGTGACGATCTCGCCGTCGGCGACGTCGATGTCGACGCCCTTGAGCGCGAGAATGTTGCCGTAATAGGTCTTCACTCCGCGCACGGAGAGGAGAGAAGCGGCGGCATCGGGCGCGCCGCTCACAGCCCGACCTCCGCCTCGACCTTCTCGACTTCGTCGTCCTCGACGCCGAGATAGGCGGCGATCACCTTCTGGTCGTTGCGCACCTGGGCCGGCGAGCCGTCGGAGATCTTCACGCCATAGTCCAGCACGATGACATGGTCGGAGATCTCCATCACCACCGACATGTCATGCTCGATCAGCAGGATCGAGGTCGCGTGCTCGTCGCGGATCGCGAGCAGCAGCTTGTTGAGCTCGGCGCTCTCGCGCGGGTTCAAGCCCGCGGCCGGCTCGTCGAGGCAGAGCAGCACCGGGTCGGTGCACATCGCGCGCGCGATTTCGAGCCGGCGTTGCGCACCGTAGGGCAGGTCGCCGGCCGGATCGTCGGCGCGCGCGGTGAGGCCGGTGCGGTCGAGCCAGAAGCGCGCCTTGTCGATCGCGGCGCGCTCGGCCCGCGCGTAGGAGGCAACCCCGAGCACGCCGAGCAGGGTGAAGCCGGAGGCGTGCATCAGCGGATTGTGCTGGGCGACCAGCAGGTTCTCCAGCACCGTCATGCCCGAGAACAGGCGGATGTTCTGGAACGTGCGGGCGACGCGCGCCTGCTGCGTCACCAGGTAGTCGGGCATGCGCTCTAGCAGGAACAGGGTGCCGTCGGCGCGGCGCAGGCTGCGCACGCCGCGCTCGGTCAGGATCCCGATCTCCTCCCAGACGGCGGCCGCGCCGTGGCGCAGCGCGATGCGGCCTTCGGTCGGTTTGTAGAAACCGGTGAGACAGTTGAACACGGTGGTCTTGCCGGCGCCGTTGGGGCCGATCAGCGCGGTGACGTCGCCCTCGCCGGCGGTGAACGACACGTCGTCCACCGCGACCAGCCCGCCGAAGCGCATGGTGAGATGTTCCACGCGCAGCACCGGATCGGCGGCCGCGCGGGTCATCCGTGGCCTTCCTTGACCAAGGTGCCGGAAATCGCCTTGCGCTCGACCAGGAACGCCGAGGGTTCACGCGTGGCGATGAGCCCGCGCGGCTTCCACACCATGATCAGCACCATGGCGAAACCGAACAACAGCATGCGGTACTGGGTCGGATCGAAGTCGTTGCCGAAGATGCTTTTAAGGAAGTCGAGATCGCGCATGATCTCGGTGCCGCCGATCATGGCGATGGCGGCGATCGCCACGCCGATCTGGCTGCCCATGCCGCCGAGCACGACCATGGCGAGGATGATCGCCAACTCCATGAAGGTGAAAGACTCGGGGCTGATGAATCCCTGCCGCGCCGCGAAGAATGAGCCGGCGAAGCCGGCGAACATCGCGCCCATGGCGAAAGCGGTCAGCTTGGTGTTGGTGGTGTTGATGCCGAGCGAGCGGCACGCGATCTCGTCCTCGCGCAGCGCCTCCCAGGCGCGGCCGACGGGCAGGCGGCGCAGCCGCACGGTGACGCAGGCGGTGACGAGCGCAAGGCCGAGGATGATGTAGAACAGGAAGATGGTGCGGTAGACCGGACTCGGCTCGAGCACGTAGGTCATCCAGAAGCTCTCTTCGCCGGCGCCGATCCACTCGCCGATGGCGCGGATCAGATTGGTCACCGTCGCGGCGAAACCGTCCTCGTTGGCGTTGAACGGGATACCGAAGAAGGTCGGGCGCGGGATGCCGCCGAGGCCGGCATAGCCGCCGGTGAACGACACCCAGTTGATCAGCACCAGGCGGATGATCTCGCCGAAGGCGAGCGTGACGATGGCGAGATAGTCGCCGCGCAGCCGCAGCACCGGAAAGCCGAGCAGGATGCCCCAGAACGCCGACAGGATGCCGGCGAGCGGCAGCAGGATCCAGAACGACAGGCCGAACTCCTTGGCGAGCAGCGCGTAGGAATAGGCGCCGACCGCATAGAAGGCGACGTAGCCGAGATCGAGCAGGCCGGCCAGGCCCACCACGATGTTGAGGCCCCAGCCGAGCATCACGTAGATCAGGATTTGGATGCCGAAATTGTCGACCCATTTCAGCGTGCCTTGCGGGCCGACCAGCAGCAGGACCAGGGCCGGGTAGAACACGACGAAGCCGAGCGCGAACGGCGGAAAGTATTTCGCGAACACGGCCTTGAACGTGGCGATGCGCGGATGCTCGGCCGCGGGACGCCGGTACGCGCGCCGTTCGAGCCACGGCGTGACGACGAGCGAGCCGAGCAGGCTCGCCGCGGCGACCAGCGCCACGAACGCGAACAGCAGCGGCAGGCGCGTCTCGAGCTCGAGCTCGTTGCGCATGTTCTGCACGGTCTTGAAGCCGATCAGCGGCAGGAACAGGCCGAAGGCGATGAGCGCGGCCAACCCTGCGTCCTTGAGCGCCCGGGCGACGTCGGCGCGCGGAGCGGCGGGCGCTTGCGTCGCGTCGGTTGCCATCAAACCTTCTCCACGTCCGGGCGCCCGAGGATGCCCTGCGGCAGGAAGATGAGGGTGATGACGAGCACCAGGAACGCGACCACGTCCTTGTAGTCGATGGAGAAATAGGCCGACCACAAGGTCTCGATCAGGCCGATCAGCAGCCCGCCGATGACGGCCCCGGGCAGCGAACCGATGCCGCCGAGCACCGCGGCGGTGAACGCCTTGACGCCGGGCACGAAACCGTCGGCGAAGTTCACCACGCCGTAGTGCATCAGGTACATGGTGCCGGCGACCGCGGCGAGCGCCGCGCCGATCACGAAGGTGAGGGAGACGGTGCGGTCGACGTCGATGCCGACCAGCGCCGCCATCTTCTGGTCCTGCTCGCAGGCGCGTTGCGCGCGGCCGAGCGCGGTGCGCGAGACGAGGTACCAGAACGCGACCAGCAGCACGGCGGTGATCGACCAGATGATGAGCTGCTTATAGCTCACGATCACTTCGTAGCCGTCGCGCTCCATGATCACGATCACGTCGCGGATCATCGGCGGGGTCGACTTGTTGCGCGGCCCTTGCGTCACCTGCACGAAGTTCACGAGGAAGATCGACATGCCGATGGCGGAGATCAGCGGCGCGAGCCGGAACGAGCCGCGCAACGGCCGGTAGGCGAAGCGCTCGATCGCCCAGTTGACCATCGAGGTCAGCACCATTGCGACGATCAGCACGATCAGCAGCGCGAGCGCGATCGACGTGACGCCGAGCCACGTGGTCAGGATCAGAAAGCAGATCAGCGCGATGAAAGCCGACACCATGAACACGTCGCCATGGGCGAAGTTCACCATGCCGATGATGCCGAACACCATCGTGTAGCCGATGGCGATGAGCCCGTAGATCGAGCCGAGCGTGATACCGTTGATCAGCTGCTGGACGAAGACTTCCATGCGCCGCCGCGCCCCTCTTTCGCGATCCCGGCCGCTGTCGTTGGCCGTTCCGCTAACTGGTGGAGCATGATCTTTTCCGAAAACCGGTACCCACTTTTCGGGATCATGCTCTAGGTTGCGGATTCGGCCAAAGCCGCGCTGAAGGTCTTAACAGGGGCACCGCGGGGCGGCAACGGCGCGCGAAGCCGCCGGGCGGCACGCGTCGGCATTCTCGTCATGCCGCGCCGGCCTGCCTATATTCACGCGCAATGGAACTGAACGCCGAGTCCGCCGTCCGCCTTGCCGCCTTCGCGGCCGTGTTCGCCGTGATGGCGCTGTGGGAAGCGGTCGCGCCGCGCCGGGCGCTCAGCGTCGGTCGCGCTCCGCGCTGGCCGGCCAATCTCGCCATCGTCGCCATCGACGCCGTGCTGGTGCGCATCCTCATCCCGACCGCGGCGGTCGGCACCGCGATCATTGCGGCCGAGCGCGGCTGGGGCCTGCTCAACATCACGCCGTGGCCGCGCTGGCTCGAGGCGGTGCTCGGCTTCGTCCTGCTCGATCTCGTCATCTATGCGCAGCATGTCGCCTTTCACAAAGTGCCGTGGCTGTGGCGGCTGCACCGCATGCATCATGCCGATCTCGACATCGACGTGAGCACGGGTCTGCGCTTCCACCCGATCGAGATCCTGCTCTCGATGCTGCTCAAGATGGCGGCCGTCGTGCTGCTGGGCATCCCGGCGCTGGCGGTCGTGGTGTTCGAGGTCATGCTCAACGCGACGTCGCTGTTCAACCACTCCAACGCCGCGATGCCGCCCTGGCTCGACCGTATCGTCCGCTTCGTCGTGGTCACGCCCGACATGCATCGCGTGCATCATTCGGTCCTGCGCCGCGAGACCGACAGCAATTACGGCTTCAATCTGCCCTGGTGGGACCGCCTGTTCGGCACCTACCGGCCGCAGCCCGCGGCCGGTCATGACGGGATGACGGTCGGGCTGCCGGTGTTCCGCGATCCGAATGAACTGCGCATCGACCGGCTCATCACCCAGCCGTTCCGGAACGACCCCGGCGGCGGCACACCGGAACCGGGCGAGGCTCGTTGATTTATCGAAAGGGACACTAACGAGGATTCGTCCCAGCCGTTCCGGCATTTGTCCATTTCCGGGCGCGGCCTGAGGGGCGATGGTCGGACTTGAAGCCAGCAGATTCCCGGGAGCGAGCCCAAATGACCCAGGTGAAGTCCGAAGCCGCGATTGCCGGCAAGCAGCGGCCGTTCACCGGAGCCGAGTACCTGGAAAGCCTGCGCGACGGGCGCGAGGTCTACATCTACGGCGAGCGCGTCAAGGACGTGACCACGCATCCGGCGTTCCGCAACGCCGCGCGCTCGATCGCGCGGCTGTACGACGCGCTGCATGATCGCAAGCACCAGGACATCCTGACCTGTCCGACCGACACCGGCTCGGGTGGCTTCACCCATAAATTCTTCCGCGTCGCGCGTTCGCGCGAGGACCTGATAGCGCAACGCGAGGCGATCGCCCATTGGGCGCGCATGACCTACGGCTGGATGGGGCGCACGCCGGACTACAAGGCGTCGCTGATGAACACGCTCGGCGCGCACCATGATTTCTACGGGCAGTTTTCCGCCAACGCCAAGGCCTGGTACGCGCGCGCGCAGGACCATGTCCTGTTCATGAACCACGCCATCGTCAATCCGCCGGTCGATCGCGCCAAGGCGGCCGACCAGGTCAAGGACGTGTTCATCACGATCCAGAAGGAGACCGACGCCGGCATCTACGTCTCGGGCGCCAAAGTGGTGGCGACCTCGTCGGCGATCACGCACTACAATTTCCTCGGCCAGAACGCCGCGATGCCGATCAACGATCCGGATTTGGCGGTGATGTTCATCGCGCCGATGAGCGCGCCCGGCGTCAAGCTGTTCTGCCGCACCTCCTACGAGATGATGGCGAGCGTGATGGGAACGCCGTTCGACTATCCGCTGTCGTCGCGCTTCGACGAGAACGACGCCATCTTCGTGTTCGACAACGTGCTGATCCCGTGGGAGGACGTGCTGCTCCACCGCGACATCGAGAAGATCAAGATCTTCTACCCGCGCTCGGGCTTCCTCAACGGCTTCCAGTTCCAGGGCTGCACGCGGCTTGCCGTCAAGTTCGACTTCATGGTCGGCCTGATCGCCAAGGCGCTGCGCACGACCGGATCCGACGAGTTCCGCGGCAACCAGGCGATGCTCGGCGAGGTGATTGCGTGGCGCAACCTGTTCTGGGCCATCTCGGACGCCATGGCGATGAACCCGGTGCCGTGGGTCGGCGACACCGTGTTGCCGAACGCCCAGTCCGGCTCGAGCTATCGGGTGTTCGCGGGCGAGGCCTATGGACGCATCAAGGAGATCATCGAGAAGATCGTCGCCTCGGCGCTGATCTACCTGCCGTCGTCGGCGAAGGATTTCGAGAATCCGGACATCGACAAGTATCTCGCCAAGTACGTGCGCGGCTCGAACAACATCGGTTATCGCGAACGCATCAAGGTGATGAAGCTGCTGTGGGATGCGATCGGCACCGAGTTCGGCGGCCGCCACGAGCTCTACGAGATGAACTATGCCGGCAATCACGAGGACATCCGCATCCAGTGCATGTGGAACGCGCGCGGATCGGGCGCGCTCGACCGGATGATCGGGCTCGCCGAGCAGTGCATGGCCGACTACGATGAGAACGGCTGGACCTCGCCGACGTGGCTCAATCCTGATGACGTCGCCTACCAGGGTGCGACGGCCAAGCCGCGCGCGGCGGAGTGAAATCATTCCCTTCCCGAAGCGGAGGAACAAGGACAGCGCATGAGCTGGATCGACCAACGGCCCGACGACGCCATGGCCGGCGCGTTCGAGGCTTACGCACCCGAACCTCTCGTCACGGTCGAGCCGGCGCAGTTCCGCGAGGCGATGAGCCATCTCGGCGCGGCGGTGCACCTGGTGACGACCGACGGGCCGGGTGGGCGGGCCGGATTGACCGCGACCGCGGTCTGCTCGGTTTCCGACCAGCCGGCGACCCTGCTGGTCTGCGTCAACCGCCGCAGTCAGCTCATGCCGGTGCTGCATGACAACCAGGTGCTGTGCATCAATACGCTCGGCGCCGATGCCGGCACGCTCGCCGACCTGTTCGCCGGCCGCACCGGCTCCTCGATGGACGAGCGCTTCGCCGCTGCGAGCTGGACCAGGCTGACGACCGGAGCGCCGGTGCTGACCAACGCGCTGGTCTCTTTCGACTGCCGCGTGATCGAGACCAAGGCGGTCGCGACCCACAACGTGCTCATCGCCGGCGTCGTCGCGGTGCGCCTGGGCGAGCCCGGCACCGCGCTGGTCTACCACGACCGGGCCTACAAGCAGGTGTGAGCCGCTAGTGTCCCGATTCCGAAGTTCGCCTCATCGTGCAGCACCCTCGGGTACGAACTTCGGAATCGAAGGACACTAGCAACTTATTGATTCTAGTGTGGCTTAGGTTCAGAAGTCCGCAATCCGGGTTCGCCGCGAGTATGTTTGCGGACTTCTGAACCGCCACACTAGTGGCCTGCGAAACCCCGGGATAGCGCCGCTACGGCACATGTTCTCCGGCGCGCGTCCGGCCTATCCTCAAGACGCCATGCCGCCCGCGACCGCCCTGCCGCTGTTCCACCTCTACGGCGATCCGCCGGACGAGCAGGCGTTCGACTTCATCCACGTCGAGAGCATTCCGTCGCGCTCCTCGCTGCACGAATGGACGATCCGCGCGCACCGCCACCGCAACCTGTTCCAGATTTTGCTGGTCGAGGCCGGCGGCGGCGACATGACCTACGAGGCGTCCACCATCGCCTTCGCGGCGCCCTGCGCGATCCTGGTGCCGCCGACGGTGGCGCACGGCTTTCGCTTCAGGCCCGACGCGACGCAAGGCTGGGTCGTCACCTTCACCGAAGACGTCGCCAACGTGCTCGGCGAGCGCAGCGGCGAGGCGCTGGCGCGCCTCAAGGCGCTGGCGGCCGATCCGGTGATCCCGTTCGGCGCCGCGACCGAGACCCGGCGACTTGCGGCGCTGTGCGCGGACCTCGCCGAGGAGCACGCGCTCGCGCGCGAAGGCTATCGGCTCGCCATGCGCGGGCTGTTGGCGCTGATCGCGATCGAGGTGGCGCGCCTTGCGGCGAGCCGCGCGCGCACCGGCGCGGTGACCCTGACGCGCGCCGATCCGACGGTCGAGGCGCTGCGGCGACTGGTCGAGGAGAATTTCCGCAACGAACGCACTATCGGCTTCTACGCCGAGAAGCTCGTCATGACCGCCGACCGGCTCAACGATCACGTCAAGCGCGCGACCGGCATCACGGTCGGCCACCTGTTGCGCCAGCGCGTGCTCACCGAAGCCAAGCGCCAGCTCGTGTTCACTAACCTGCCGATCCACGAGATCGCCTACGACCTCGCGTTCTTCGACCCATCGCACTTTGCCCGTTTCTTCCGCAAGCAGACCGGCACCACGCCGCACGAGTTCCGCGCCGGGCGGGGCGGGTGAACGTCACTTCGGCCGCGGCTCGTGCAGCCCGGCGTCCGGCTGCTTCAGCTCGCCGCGGCGCAATTGCCGTACCGCCTGCACCAGCGCGCGCGCGGCGTTGCGCACCTCTTGCTGCAGGCCCTTGTCGCGGTCGAGATCATCGTGACTGGTCGCGTAGGGTTGCAGATAACCGACATAGGCGCCGAGTTGCGATTTGGTCCCGGCCGGGATCAGCCCCATTTCGCCCAGCCAGTCGCTCAAAGAGCGGCGCAAGCCGTCGACACCGGCGGCATCGCCGTGCACCACGACGGAGAACACGCGTCCGGCGAGGTGGCGCGGATAGGGCCAGCCTTCGAGCTCCAGCGCCTTGGCGCGGCGCGGATCCTTGCCGCCGGTCGAGGTCGGATCCGGATTGCCGCCGTCGGCGCAGACCAGGCGGTCGATCATCAGCTTCAGTCCGCTCGGCGCCTGATACCAGTTGACCGGGCAGACGATCATGACGCCGTGCGCCGCCACCCACTTCGGGTAGATCTCCGCCATCCAGTCGTTGACCTGTCCGAGCGCGTGGTTCGGGTAGCAGGAGCAGGGCCAATGGCACAGCGGCATCGCGGTTGAGACGCAGGCCTTGCACGGGTAGATCACGCGGCCGTACTCGGCGGTGAGCCGGCTGAGATTGAGGACGTCGACTTCCAGGCTGGGGACCTTGCGCAGCACGCTGCACGCGATCTCGGCGAGACGGAAGCTCTTCGATGCCTCGCCCGGACAGGTGTGCTCGCTGCGCGAGGAGCCGTTGACCACGAGGATGCGGGCGCGCGCCCGCGGATCGCGGAAACGGCGCTCCGCATCTTGTACCGCACGCCGCGTGGCGAGCCACTCGACCGACAGCTGATAGTCGGGATCGGCGAAGCCCGCGCCGGCGCGCCGCGTGCGCGGCGCCTTGCGGTCTTCCCGGTAGCCGTCCCAGGCCGTGTCGATGATGCGTTCGACCTCGCCGGCGAGCCCGGCGAACGCCGGGTCGGAAAACCGCGCGCGCAGGCGCGCGCCGAACTCCGCCTTGGTCAACTCGACGCCCGGCATGCCCTTGCGGATGGTGATCTTCGCCATGGTTTGACGCTCCGTGCCGCGCGAGGCAAACGGCACGCGGGCGCCTTCAAGTCTAGAAGGCGCGGCGGCAAGCGCAATTAACGATTAATCAACCATGCTGTTGCGCGTGAGCCGAGCCCGTGGTCGGTAAGGGACGTCGGCGTGGAGCACGGCAAGGTCCAAGAACAATGATAATCATCCGCGGTTCGGCACGCGCGTTGGCGTATTCCGGCGTCATCCTGCTCGGGCTCGTCTGGATCACGTCGGGCTTGGTCTCGATGCAGTCGCCGTTCTACGACATCACGAGCGCCCATGTCGGCGACGCGATCCTCAGGGTCGCGGGCCTGCTCGGCCTTGGACCGGCCGGCGCGATCCTGCTCGCCAAGGCGCTGACCGCGCTCAAGCTTGCGATCGGGACCGTGCTGCTGAGCGTGCCGGTGTTCGCGGTCTACGAGTCGCTGCGGCGCGGCCGCGACGACGACATGATGAACATCGGCCTCATGCTTTCCGCGGTCGGCACCGTGATCGCAGGCATCCCGGTGCTCATTCATGGCGGCGGGATCGCCTTGCAGGCCGTGATCGGCGAGCTTTTGATTTGCGTCATCGTCGGCGAGCTTGCCGCCTACAGCCGCCGCATCACAGCGCCGGCCGATGCCGTCTAGCCGGGTTCAGGTCTTCAACTCAGCCAACACCGCGGCCGTCTCCTTGAAGGCGTGGTTGGCCGCCGGCACGCCGCAATAGATCGCCTGCTGCAGGATGATCTCCTTGACGTCATCGGCGGTAAAGCCGCCCTCGGTCAGCGCGGCGCGCACGTGCAGGCGGAACTCGTCCCACGAGCCGAGGGCGAGCAGGGTGCCGATCACCAGCACGCGGCGCGTGCGCTCGTCGTAGTGCGGGCGCGACCACACCTCACTCCAGGCGTAGCGGGTGATGAGGTCCTGGAACTCGGCGTTGAAGGCGGTCTTGCCGGCGTTCGCCTTGTCGACCCAGGGCGCGCCCAGCACCTTGCGGCGTCGCGCCATGCCGGCGTCGTAGCGTTGCTTGTCGTCCATGGGCTTCGTCCTCGCGCGGGCGCCGGTTTCACTTCAGCAACAGGAATCCCAGCACCTGGTTGGCATACTCGTCCGGCTGCTCGACGTTGGAGATGTGCGCGGCGTCGAGCACGGTTATCAGCGCGCCGGGAATGCGGCTGCGGATCGCTTCGGCGGCCTCCACGTTGGTCGCCGGGTCTTGGCGTCCGGCGATGACCAGGGTGGGCGCCGTGATGCGCGGCAGCAGGTCGCGATGGTCCATGGCGGCGATCGCCTCGCAGCAACCGATATAGCCTTGCGCCGGCGTCGCGAGGAACTGCTGGCTCATGGTCGCGATCGTTCGCGGCTCGCGTTCGCGGAACTCCTTGGTGAACCAGCGCTCCATGGTCGGACCGACCAGCGCGCCGAGACCCTTCTCGCGCACCAGCTTGATGCGGTCGAACCACGGCGTTGTGTCGGCGAAGTGGGCGGTGGTGTTGGACAGGATCAGCTTGTTGATGCGCTCCGGCGCATTGGCGCCGAGCCACATGCCGACCATGCCCCCCATGGACAGGCCGCACCAGTTGATCCTGTCGATCCTGAGCGCGTCGAGCACGGCGAGCACGTCGCGCCCGAGCATCTCCATCGAATAGGGCCCCGGCGGCGCGTCCGACTGGCCGTGGCCGCGGCGGTCGTAGCGCACCAGGCGGAAGTGTTCGGTGAACCGCTGCACTTGGCGGTCCCACATCCGCAGGTCAGCGCCGAGTGAGTTCGACAGCATCAGCACCGGCCTATTGTCCGGGCCTTCGACTTCGACATTGATGGAGGCGCCGTTCGACTGGATCTTCATCCGGGTTTCCTCATGTTTGCGTTTTTGGCCGCGCGTACGCGAGCAGGCGGTCGATGAATTGCTGCGCGACGCCCTGGTAGGCGAGGGGATCGAACAGGCGCGCGATCTCGGCTTGGGTCAGTTGCGCGGTGACGCGCGGATCCTCGTGCAGCACGGCTTCGAGCCCGCGGCGCTCGGCGGCGGCCGTCTTCGAGGCCTCCTCCACGATGTGATGCGCCTCGAGCCGGCCGATCTTGCGGCCGAGCGCGATCATCACCGCTTCGGCCATGATCAGCCCGCCGGTCGCGTCGAGATTGGCGCGCATGCGTTGCTCGTCGACCTCGAGCCCTTCGGCGATGTCGACGATCGCGGCCAGCGCGCCGGAGGTCGCGAGCAACAGCGCCGGCATGGTCGACCATTCGGCCTGCCAGCCGCCGAGCGCACGCTCGTGCTCCTGCACCAGCCCCGCCAGGATGGTGGCGGCAAGGTTCGGCGCCATGACGGCGGCCGCGAGCGCGACGCTCGAAGCCACCGGGTTGCGCTTGTGCGGCATGGTCGAGGAGCCGCCGCGGCCGGCTGCGGCCGGCTCGAACGCTTCGCCGGTGTCGGTCTGCATCAGCAGCGACACGTCGCGCGCGATCTTGCCGCAGCTGCCGGCAAGGATCGCGAGCGCGGCGGCGACCTCGGCCACGCGGTCGTGATGACTGTGCCAGGGGGCGTCGGGCAGCGGCAGCTTGAGTTCCGCGGCGAGCTTTTCGGAGACGATGAGCCCGTCCTGGCCGAGCGCGGCGAGCGTCCCGGCCGCGCCGCCGAACTGCAGCACCAGCGCCTCGGCGCGCAGGCGCGCGAGGCGCGCGCGTGAACGGGACAGCGCTCCGGCATAGCCCGCAAGCTTCAGCCCGAACGGAACGGGAAGCGCGTGCTGCAGCCAGGTGCGGCCGACCGCAGGGGTGTTGCGATGCTTCTCCGCAAGCTTGGCGAAGCCCGCAACGGCGCGAGCGAGATCGGCGTCGAGCGCCTCGAGCGCGGCACGCAATTCGAGCATGAGCGCCGTATCGATGATGTCCTGGCTGGTCGCACCCCAGTGGACGAAGCCGGCGGCAGCCTTGTCGCCGGCCGTTTCGTTCTTGGCGACCTCGGCGGTCAGCATCTTCACCATCGGAATGGTCACGACGCCGGAGGACACGGCCGCTTCGCCGAGTTTTGCGAGATCGAAGCGGTCCGCATCGCAGGCCGCTTCGATCGGCCCGACCGCGCTCTGCGGGATCACACCGGCGGAGCCTTGCGCGCGCGCGAGCGCGGCTTCCACGTCCAGCATGCGCTGCAGCCGCGCGCGGTCGTTGACGATCGCGCGCATGACGCTGCTCGCGAACAGCGGGCCGAGCAGGGAGGACGGCGGCGGGTCGGTCATGGAAGGAGTTTACGGGCGAATTGACGTGCGCAACATATCACGTCGCGCGACGTCATCTGATATTCTTGGGTCACGGCCAAGCGAAAAACGCGAAGGGTGCCCCCGTGCTGCGCGACATCCATGACCTGCCGATTTCGACTGCGTCGGCCGCGGCCGCCGCGGCCTTCGATCGTACCTTGCTCGCCTATCTCAAGTATCGCGCCGACGTGCCGGTCCATCTGGCGACGACGCTTGCGGCGGACGGCGACTTCGGCCTGGCCCACTGCCTGAAGGGCTACGTCGCACTGCTGTCCTACAAGCAGGCCAATGTGCCGGTCGCGGTCGCAGCGGCGGGCACGGCGCGCCGGCTGAGCGCGAATGCGACGGCGCGCGAGCGCGCGCATGTCGACGCGCTCGATGCCTGGATCGGCGGTGACCTCGACCGCGCGCTTGGCGTCTGGGAACAGATCCTGGAACTGCACCCGCGCGACGTGCTGGCGTTCCGCCTGGCGCACTTCAACAATTTCTGGCTCGGACGGCCGGCCGACATGCGCGTTTCGGTCGAGCGCGTGCTGCCGCAGTGGAGCCGCTCTCTTGCGGGATACGGCACCGTGCTGTCGTGCCGCTGCTTCGCGCACGAAGAGTGCGGCGACTACGCCACGGCCGAGCCGTCGGGGCGCGCGGCGATCGAGATCGACCCGGGGGACGTCTGGGGCACGCATGCGGTCGCCCACATCATGGAGATGCAGGGCCGTCACGCCGAAGGCATCGCCTGGCTGGAAGAGCTGGAGCGCCACTGGGCAGGGGGCAACAATCTGCTGCATCATTTGTGGTGGCACCGCGCCCTGTTCCACCTGGAGCGCGGCGAGTTCGACGCGGTGCTCGATCTCTATGACCGGCGCTTCCGCGACCTCGGCAGCCCGCTGACGCAGGCGCAGCCCGATCTCTACATCGACGTGCAGAACGCCGCCTCGATGCTGTTCCGGCTCGAGCGGCGCGGGATCGACGTCGGCGAGCGCTGGCACGAGATCGCCGACAAGGCGGAAACGCGCATCGGCGATTGCCTGTCGGCCTTCACCTTGCCGCATTGGATGATGGCGCTCGCGGCGACCGGGCGCGGCGACGCGGCCGAACGCATGCTCGCCGCGATGCGCGCGTTCGGCAGCGCCGATACGACGGTCGCGCGCATCGTCGGACGGGTGGCGGTGCCGGTGACGGAGGCGGTGCTGGCGCATGGCCGCGGCGACCATGGGCGCGCCGTCGATCTGATGCGGCCGGTGCTCGACCGGATGGCAAGCCTGGGCGGCAGCCACGCGCAACAGGACGTGCTGGAGCAGCTGTTCCTCGATTCCGCGGTCAAGGCGGACCGCCGCGAGGACATCCGCCTCATCCTGGCACGGGTCGCGACGCGGCGCGATCCGGCCGGCCTCACCGGATACGCCGAGGGGGCCCGGCAACTCGCGCATTGACGAGCGTCAGGCGCACGCGCCTTATCGGGACGGCTTGAAGGAGACGTGCAATGGCGATGACCATGACCGGCGAGGTCCAGCTCGCCGCGCCGCGCGCAACGGTGTGGCAGAAGCTCAATGACCCCGCGGTGCTCAAGGCCTGCATCCCGGGCTGCGAGCAGCTCGACAAGACCTCCGAGACGGAGTTCCAGGCGGTCGCCGTGACCAAGATCGGGCCGGTGAAGGCACGCTGGAAAGGCAAGGTTCGGCTCTCCGACATCGACCCGCCCAACGGCTACCGGATCTCGGGCGAAGGCGAGGGCGGCGTTGCAGGCTTCGCCAAGGGCGGAGCGGACGTGAAGCTGACCGACAAGGATGGCGGCACCTTGCTCGGCTACAACGTCGAAGCACAGATCGGCGGCAAGCTCGCGCAACTCGGCCAGCGCCTGATCAACGGCGCCGCCAAGAAGATGGCCGACGAGTTCTTCGGCAATTTCGCCAAGGCGGTGACGGGAGGTGGTTGACAGCTAACCTTCGATGGCTTCGGCAAGCTGGTCCTTCACCCAACCATTGAGGCTCTTACCTTCGCGTTCTGCCGCTGCCGCAATCGCTCGATGCAGTGCCGGATCAAGCCGCACCACGAACTTGCCGGACAATGGCTTCTCGGGCATTTCACCGCGCTCGCGGCAGAATTCGAGATAATCATCGATCGAGTCCGCAAGCGCCTTCTTGAGCTCGTCAACTGATCGACCTTCGAAAGTGATGACGTCACGGAGGCCGACGACGCGGCCGTGAAAGACATCTGCATCTTCGTCATAGGCGAAGGTGCCGAGATAACCTTTGTAGTCGAGTGTGTTCACAGGTTGACTCCTGCTTCCTTTAGGAAATCGCGCAAAGCTTCCAACCGCGCCTTTGACAAGTTCGGGCCGCGGATGCGGTTTGTGAAAAACCGCGCGCCGACCGCTCAGTGCAAAGCGCACGCGCGAACCGCGACCCTCCGATATTTCCGCGCCGAGCGCCTGCAACAATCCAAGGACTTCACGCCATCGAATGTCGGCCCGCGTTGGTCGTTCGTAGACGGCTTCGAGAGTTTTTCTGCGCCGGGAGCCAATTTGGTCAGTCACTGGTCCCTCGTAGTATCAAAGGTTGATATCAGAGCGTTTTCCGCTTTTCAATGACTGCCCGGCACGCTTGGTCTTGCGATAATCGCGGCTCGGTCCCTTGACCCGCCCTATCTCCCGGGTTCAGAGTTATTCCGGTTCCAAACAGCGATTTCTGGCAGAAAACGCTACGATTAAGCCTGCAATCCGGCCGGAGCCGGTGTTCCGGCAGCAAAATGAGGGCCTCCGGCCCCGCTTTCGAGGAGGAGCGTCATGCCCGCGGTCTCTATGGCGGTGAACGGCAAGCCCGTCACCGGCGACGTCGACGCGCGCACCCTGCTGGTCCAATTCCTGCGCGAGACGCTGCGTCTCACCGGCACCCATGTCGGATGCGACACCTCGCAATGCGGCGCCTGCGTGGTCCACGTGAACGGCAAGGCGGTCAAGGCCTGCACGGTGTTCGCCTGGCAGGTCGACGGCGCCAACATCACCACCATCGAGGGCCTCGCCAATGGAAACACGCTGCATCCCATGCAGGAGGCGTTCCGCGAGCATCACGGCCTGCAGTGCGGCTTCTGCACGCCGGGCATGATCATGACCGCGGTCGACATGGTCAACCGCAAGGGCAACACGCTCGACGAGCGCACCATCCGCGACGAGCTCGAGGGCAACATCTGCCGCTGCACGGGCTACCACAACATCGTCAAGGCGATCGCGGCCGGCGCGCAAGCCATGGGCAAAGCCGGTTGATCCGACAAGGCCGCCGGTGAGAGCGGTCGCACAATTCCCCTACATCCGGCTGGAGGAGACGCCATGAGCGCGACCGGGATCGGCGCGGCGGTCCGCCGCAAGGAAGATTTCCGTTTCATCACCGGCAAGGGCCAGTACACCGACGACATCTCGCGGCCCGGCCAAACCTATATCCACTTCGTGCGCTCGCCGCACGCCCACGCCAAGATCAAGAACGTCGACGGCGCGGAAGCGAAGGATTGTCCGGGCGTGGTCGCGGTGCTCACCGGCGCCGAGCTTGCCGCCGACAAGATCGGCAACCTGATCTGCGGCTGGGCGATCACGTCGAAGGATGGTTCGCCGATGAAGATGTCGGCGCATCCGGCGATCGCGAGCGGCAAGGCGAACCACGTCGGCGACGCAGTCGCGGTGGTGATCGCCGAGACGCTTGCGCAGGCCAAGGACGCCGGCGAGAAGCTCAAGATCGACTACGAGGTGCTCCCGGCGGTGGCGGATCCGGCCAAGGCGCAGGGCAAAGGCGCCCCGCTCATCCACGACGTCGCGCCGAACAACACGATCTACCAGTGGCATCTCGGCGACGCCAAGGCGACCGAGGCAGCCTTCGCGTCGGCCAACCACGTCACTAAGCTCGACATCGTCAACAACCGACTGGTGCCGAACGCGATCGAGCCGCGCGCCGCGATCGCCGAATACGACGCCGGCACCGACCACCTCACCCTGTGGAACACGTCGCAAAATCCGCACGTCGCACGGCTGGTCATCGCCGCCTTCGTCGGCATGGCGCCCGAGCACAAGCTGCGCGTGATCGCGCCCGACGTGGGCGGCGGCTTCGGCTCCAAGATCTTCATTTATCCGGAAGAGGTCGTGTGCCTGTGGGCGGCGCGCAAGGTCGGCCGGCCGGTGAAATGGGTCTGCGACCGCTCGGAGGCGTTCCTCACCGACGCCCACGGCCGCGACCACGTCACCCACGCCGAGATGGCATTCGACGCCGAGGGCAGGATCACGGCGCTGCGCGCCAAGACGATCGCCAATCTCGGCGCCTACATGTCGACCTTCTCGTCCTCGGTGCCGACCTACCTCTACGCGACGCTGCTCTCGGGCCAGTACGCCATTCCGCACATCTACTGCGAAGTCGACGCGGTCTACACCAACACCGTGCCGGTCGATGCCTATCGCGGCGCCGGGCGGCCGGAGGCGACCTTCGTGGTCGAGCGCTTGGTCGAGGTCGGCGCGCGCGAGATGGGCGTCGATCCCGCCGAGCTGCGCAAGCGCAACTTCATCAAGCAGTTCCCGCACCAGACGCCGGTGATCATGACCTACGATGCCGGCGACTATAACGCCTCGCTCAAGAAGGCGATGGAACTTGCCGACACCAAGGGCTTCGGCAAGCGCAAGCGCGAATCCGCGCGCGCCGGCAAGCTGCGCGGCCTGGGCTTCTCGACCTACATCGAGGCATGCGGCATCGCGCCGTCGCAAGCGGTCGGCTCGCTCGGCGCCGGGGTCGGCTTATGGGAGTCGGCCGAGGTGCGCGTCAATCCGACCGGGTCGGTGGAAATCCTCACCGGCTGTCACCAGCACGGCCAGGGCCACGAGACCACCTTCGCGCAGGTGGTGTCGGAGCGGCTCGGCATCCCGATCGAGAACATCTCGGTGCTGCACGGCGACACCGACAAGGTGCAGTTCGGCATGGGCACCTATGGCTCGCGCTCCGGCGCGGTCGGTATCTCGGCCATCGTCAAGGCGCTCGACAAGGTCGAGGCCAAGGCCAAGAAGGTCGCCGCTTTCATGCTCGAGGCGGCCGAAGGCGACATCGTGTTCCAGGACGGCAAGTTCACGGTCGCCGGCACCGACAAGTCGGCGGCCTGGGGCGACGTCGCGCTCAACGCCTACATCGCGCACAAGTTCACCGGCGCGGAGCTGGAGCCCGGGCTGAAGGAGGGCGCGTTCTACGACCCGACCAACTTCACCTTCCCGGCCGGCTGCCACATCTGCGAGGTCGAGGTCGATCCCGACACCGGCAATACCGAGATCGTTGGCTGGACCGCGGTCGACGATTTCGGCGTCGTGGTCAATCCGATGATCGTGGAAGGCCAGGTGCACGGCGGCATCGCCCAGGGCGTCGGCCAAGCCCTGCTCGAAGGCGCGATCTACAACGAGGACGGCCAGCTCACGACCGGCTCGTTCATGGATTATTCGATGCCGCGTGCCGACAACCTGCCCTCGTTCACGGTTGGCATGACGATGACCAAATGCCCGTCGAATCCGATCGGCATCAAGGGCTGCGGCGAGGCCGGCGCGATCGCGGCGCCGGCGGCGGTGGTCAATGCGATCACCGACGCGATCGGAACGGAAAATCTCGCGATGCCCGCGACGCCGGCGACGGTGTGGGCGGCATTGCAGAAGGCGAACGGCAGCCGCAAGGCGGCGGAGTAAGGCCCTCGTCCTGAGGAGCCGCGCGTAGCGCGGCGTCTCGAAGGACGGGAGCAAGCGGCCACCCTTCGAGACGCGCCCTTTCAGGGCGCTCCTCAGGGTGAGGCGCAGGGAGAGCAGACAAGTTTAGGGAGAGCCACGATGTACAACTTCACTTTCCACCGTCCGGGCGGCCTGCGCCAGGCGCAGAACATGCTGGGCAAGCTGGAGGAGGCGAAAATCCTCGCCGGCGGCCAGTCCTTGATCCCGACCATGAAGCTGCGGCTGGCCAGCCCCGCCAACATCGTCGACCTGTCGAAGATCGAAGGCCTTGCCGGCATCGAGCTGAAAGGCCGCTCGCTCGTCATCGGCGCGATGACGCGCCACGCGGAGGTGGCCAGCTCCGACGCGGTCAAGGGCAGCATCCCGGCGCTCGCGAGCCTCGCGAATGTGATCGGCGATCCCGCGGTGCGCCACCAGGGCACGATCGGCGGCTCGGTTGCCAACAACGATCCGAACGCCGACTACCCGGCGGCCTGCCTCGGGCTCGGCGCCACCATTGTCACCACCAAACGGCGCATCGCGTCGGACGACTTCTTCAAGGGCCTGTTCGAGACCGCGCTCGAGCCGGACGAGATCGTCACCAAGGTGATGTTCCCGATCCCCAAGAAGGCCGGCTACATGAAGTTCCGCAACCAGGCCTCGCGTTTCGCGCTAGTCGGCGTTTTCGTGTCGAAGCGCGGCAGCGAGATCCGCGTCGCCGTCACCGGCGCGGGCTCGAGCGGCGTGTTCCGCGTCAAGGCGTTCGAGGAGGCGCTGAAGAAGCGCTTCGCCGCCAAGTCGCTGGAGGGCCTGACCGTGCCGGCGACCGGCATGAACGCCGACATCCACGGCAGCGCCGAATACCGCGCGCATCTCGTCGCCGTCATGGCGCGGCGCGCGGTGGCGGCGGCGAACGAGGCGCCATCCGCTGACGCGGATGAGGGAGGCGTGGTCGGCAACGGGTAGCACTAGAGCACGATGACTTTTCTTCGAATCGTCATCGCGCTCTAAGTTATTCGTGGAGCATGATCTTTTCCGAAAACCGCTGCGCACTTTTCGGGATCATGCTCTAGCATCGAGCCACGTCGGCCCTCGCGGATTGGCGGCAAAGGCATTAGATAGCTGGCCATGACACGAGAGCCCGCCGCGCCGGTCCGCGCCGTCCCGTCTTCCATTGACGACACGTTGAAACTGCTCGCTTCGGCCGACTACTTGGCCGACCGGTCGCTGGCGACCGTGCTGTTCCTGGCGTTGCGCATGGGCCGGCCGCTGTTCCTCGAAGGCGAGGCCGGCGTCGGCAAGACCGAGATCGCCAAGGTCCTGTCCGCGACGCTCGGGCGCAAGCTGATCCGGCTGCAGTGCTACGAGGGGCTCGACGTCGCGGCCGCGGTGTACGAATGGAACTACGCCGAGCAGATGATCGCGATCCGGCTCGCCGAGGCCGAAGGCAACGTCGATCGCGAGCGCCTCGGCCACGACGTGTTCTCCGATCGCTTCCTGATCAAGCGTCCGCTGCTGCAGGCGCTCGAGCCCGATACCGCCGGGGCGCCGGTGCTGCTGATCGACGAGCTCGACCGCACCGACGAGGCGTTCGAGGCGTTCCTGCTGGAAGTGCTGGCCGACTTTCAAATCACGGTCCCCGAGATGGGCACGGTGAAAGCCGAGCATCCGCCGATCGTCATCATCACGTCGAACCGCACGCGCGAGATCCACGACGCGCTCAAGCGGCGCTGTCTCTATCACTGGGTCGGCTATCCGACCGCGGAGCGCGAATTGAAGATCGTGCGCGCCAAGGTGCCGGGCATCGCCAGGAAGCTGTCGCAGGAGGTGGTGCAGTTCGTGCAGGCGCTGCGCAAGGACGAGCTGTTCAAGGCGCCGGGCGTCGCCGAGACGCTCGACTGGGCGGCGGCGCTGACCGAGCTCGACGTGGTGGCGCTCGATCCGGCGATGATCTCCGACACGCTCGGCGTGCTGCTCAAGTACCAGGACGACATCGCGCGCATCGAAGGCACGCACGCGAAGGAACTGCTCGACGAGGTGCATGCGCGGATGCGCGCGGCGGAGTAACCGGCCATGCAGGGCGAGAAGCGCGACGGCCGCCTCGCCGAGAACATCGTCTATTTCGCGCGCGCGTTGCGTGCCGCCGGCATCCCGGTCGGCCCACGCAGCGTCATCGAGGCGTTGGAGGCCGTGCAGGCCGCCGGCGTCGGCACGCGCGAGGATTTCTATTGGACCCTGCACGCGGTGTTCGTGAAGCGCCACGAGCACTCGGTGCTCTACGACCAGGCGTTCCGGCTGTTCTTCCGCAAGCGCGGCTATCTCGACAAGCTTCTCGCGATGCTCAGCCCGCAGGCGCCCGCCGCCGCCCCGGAAGCGCCGCAAGCCGGTGCGTCGCGGGTGCACGACGCGCTGTTCTCCGCGCTGAACGACAGGCTCGCCAGCCAAGAACGCGAAGTCGAGATCGATGCGCGGCTCACCGTGTCGGACCGCGAGGTGCTGCAGAAAAAGGACTTCGCGCAGATGAGCGCGGCCGAGATCGCGGCGGCCAAGGCGGCGATCAAGCGGCTGGTGCTCTCCCTCGACGAGGTGCGCACGCGGCGCCTGATGCCGCATCGTCGCGGCCACATCGTCGACATCCGCCGCACCTTGCGCGCCAGCATGAAGGCCGGCGGCGCGCTGATCGACCTGAAGTACCGCGGGCCGAAGACAAGGCAGCCGCCGATCGTCGCCTTGCTCGACATCTCCGGCTCGATGAGCCAGTACACGCGGCTGTTCCTGCATTTCCTGCACGCGGTGACCGACGCACGCAAGCGCGTGCATTCGTTCCTGTTCGGCACGCGGCTCACCAACGTGACGCGCGCGCTCAAAGCCAAGGATCCCGACGAGGCGCTGGCCGCATGCTCGGCGAGCGTGGTCGACTGGTCGGGCGGCACCCGCATCGCGACCTCGCTGCATCATTTCAACAAGCTGTGGGCGCGCCGCGTCCTCGCCCAGGGCGCGATCGTGCTGTTGATCACCGACGGGCTCGAGCGCGATCCGGACGACCGGCTTGGCTTCGAGATCGACCGGCTGCACCGCTCCAGCCGGCGGCTGATCTGGCTCAATCCGCTGCTGCGCTTCGACGGCTTCGAGGCCAAGGCCAAGGGCATCCGCGCCATGCTGCCGCACGTGGACGAGTTCCGCCCGATCCATAATCTCGATTCGATCGCCGGGCTGTGCGGCGCCCTGTCGGCCGCCGCGAGCCGGTCAGGCGATCCGAAGCAATGGCTGAAGCAGGTGGCGTGACCTATATGTGCGTCATTGGAGGATCCGATGGACACGCTCGCGCGCGATGAAGACATCCTCAAAGCCGCCGAGGACTGGCGCAAGGCCGGGCGCGGCGTGGCGCTCGCGACCGTGGTCGAGACCTGGGGCTCGGCGCCGCGGCCGGTCGGCTCCAACCTGGTGATCGACGACCAGGGCAATTTCCTCGGCTCGGTGTCGGGCGGTTGCGTCGAAGGAGCGGTCGTCACCGAGGCGCTCGACGTGATCGAGAGCGGCAAGCCGAAGACGTTGGAATTCGGCGTCGCCGACGAGGCCGCCTGGAAGGTCGGGCTCTCCTGCGGCGGCACCATCCGGGTGTTCGTCGAGAAAGTGGAGTAGCGCCGTGAACGTGCCGCATGCTCCGCTTACCTCCCCCCTTGTGGGGGAGGCCGGCGCGCGAAGCGCGGCGGGAGGGGGACTTTCGTCAGCACGGAAGTTGACCCCCTCCCTAACCCTCCCCCACAAGGCAGGGCTATCGCATATGACGCCGTTGCTTTGGTTGTCGCGCCGAAAGCGCCACAGTACCTCCCCCCTTGTGGGGGAGGTCGACCGCCGGAGCCCGCAGGGCGACGGCGGGCGGGAGGGGGTCCGCTTTTCTTTGTCTGAGAAGGTTTTTCGTGCTTGTGGCGAGTCCCCCTCCGGCCTCGCTTCGCGAGGCCACCTCCCCCACAAGGGGGGAGGTACTGTGGCGCTTTCAGTGCCTATTTCGTCACAGACACGGCGCTGCGTGTCATATGCGATAGCCCTCCCCCACAAGGGGGGAGGGGACGCGCCGGCGTTTGCGGGGCGACCCTTGTGAAACTCGACATCCTCAAAGCCCTCAACGCCGAACGCGCGGCGCGGCGCGCGACGGTCGTCGTAACCGATCAGGACAGCGGCGCGCAGCGGCTGGTCACGCAAGACGGCATCGCCGGCGATCCCCTGAAGGACGTGCTCGAAGCCCATCTGCGCTCGGGCAAGAGCGGGATGGAAGAGACCGCGCAGGGCAAGGTCTTCCTCACCGTGCACGTGCCGCCGACGCGACTCGTCATCACCGGAGCCGTGCACATCAGCCAGGCGCTGGCGCCGATCGCCAGATTGCTCGGCTACGACGTCACCATCGTCGACCCGCGCACCGCGTTCGCCAGCATCGAGCGCTTTCCCGACGTGAAGGTGATCGCCGAATGGCCGGACACGGCGCTCCCCGCCCTCGGCATCGACCGCTACACGGCGTTCGTCGCGCTCACCCACGATCCCAAGATCGACGATCCCGCGCTCACTCATGCGCTGGCGCGCGACTGCTTTTATATCGGCGCGCTCGGCTCGAAGAAGACGCACGGCCGCCGCCTCGAGCGCTTGAAGGAGCAAGGCGTGAGCGAAGCGCAGCTCGCGCGCATCCACGCGCCGATCGGGCTTGCCATCGGCGCGGTGTCGCCGGCCGAGATCGCACTCGCCATCATGGGCGAGATCACGGCGCGCCTGCGGCTTACAGCGGATGGCAAGCGATGAAGTTCGGCGCAGTCCCGCCGGCCGAAGCCGAAGGCGGCATCGCGGTGCATTCGATCCGCCAGGGCAACCTCGTGCTCAAGAAGGGCACGGTGATCGGGAAGGCGGAGATTGCCGCGCTCGCCGCCGCGGGCATCGGCGAGGTCGTGGTGGCGCGGCTCGAACCGGGCGACGTGTCGGAGGACCGGGCGGCGGCCGAGATCGCCGCTGCGGTCGCGGGCGAGGGCGTGCACGTCGAGCGCGCTTTCACGGGCCGCGCCAATCTGTTCGCGGAAGCTCCCGGCGTGTTGGTGGTCGACAGGCAAGCGATCGACCGCCTCAACGAGGTCGACCCCGACATCACTTTTGCGACCCTGCCGGCCTTCGCGCCGGTCGTCGCCGGCAAGATGATCGCGACGGTGAAGATCATTCCGTTTGCGGTGTCGGGCACGGCGCGCGACCGGGCGCTCGCGGTCGCGCAGGCGGCCAAGCCCATCATGCGCGTTGCCCCTTATGCGCGAGCCAAGGTCGGCATCATCTCGACCGTGCTGCCGGGACTCGCCGACAAGGTGATCGACAAGACCCTGCGCGTGACCGCGGAGCGGCTCGCGCCCGCAGGGGCGCGTATCGTCGCCGAGCGGCGCGTACCGCATGAGGCGCAAGCGCTTGCCCGCGCGCTCGACGAGGTGCTAGGCGCCGGCGCCGAGCTCGTCATCGTATTCGGCGCCTCGGCCATCGCCGACAAGCGCGACGTGATCCCGGCCGCGGTCGAGGCGATCGGCGGACGCATCGAGCATTTCGGCATGCCGGTCGATCCCGGCAATCTTCTCCTCATCGCCGACGCGCATGGCCATCCGGTGCTGGGAGCGCCCGGCTGCGCGCGCTCGCCGAAGGAAAACGGCTTCGACTGGGTGCTGATGCGCCTGCTGGCCGGACTGCCGGTCAAGCGCACCGATATCACCGGCATGGGGGTCGGCGGGCTGTTGATGGAGATCGTGACGCGGCCGCAGCCGCGCGCGGAGCCGGCTCCCGAAGCCGGCCGCAAGGTCGCCGCTTTGGTGCTTGCTGCCGGCCGCTCGACCCGTATGGGCGGACCGAACAAGCTGCTCGAGCAGGTCGGCGGCAAGCCGCTGGTGCGCATTGCGGTCGAGCAGGCACTCGCCTCGCGCGCCAGTCCCGTGATCGTGGTCACCGGTCATCAGCGCGAGCGGGTCGAGCAGGCGCTCGCTGGGCTGCCGCTGCAATTCGTGCACAATCCGGACTTTGCAGAAGGGCTTTCGACCTCGCTCAGGACCGGCATCGCGGCCGTGCCGGCCGCGGCGGACGCGGCAATCGTCTGCCTCGGCGATATGCCGCACGTGACCGGCAAGCTGATCGACCGGCTGATCGCGGCCTTCGACCCGGCGCGCGGCGCTTTGGTCGTGGTGCCGACGATCGCGGGCAAGCGCGGCAACCCGGTGGTGTGGTCGCGCCGCTTCTTCGGTGACCTGATGGCGGTCGACGGCGACGTCGGCGCGCGTCATCTGATCGCGGGCTACGCGGAAGCGGTGACCGAAGTGGCGCTGGAGGACGCCGGAGCGCTGACCGACGTCGATACGCCGGAGGCGTTGCGCGCCGTCAAGGCGGCGGTCGAAGCCTGACGTCGCCGCGTTCTTCCGTTAAATCAAATTAAGTGTTTGCCCTGATAATCCCTCCCCGGGGAATTATCGGGGAAAGAGGATGGTCTTGCGTCATGGCGTCGGCACCGCCTTCATCGTTGCCTTTCTGATCGGATCCAGCGCTTGCGCCGATGCGGCCGGCGCGCTCGCGGTCGGCCGCTGCGGGGCCTACGGCTACGCGTTCGACTCAGGGACCATGCAGGAAGCGCAGACGCGCGCGGCGAGCGAGTGCAAGGGCGCCGGCTGCCGCATCGTCGCGACGGTGCAGCGGCAATGCGCCGCGCTCGCGGTCGATGCCCGCAACGCCTGCGGGCCCCACGGCTGGGCCACCGCGCGCACGCTCGGCCGGGCGCAGAACGTCGCGGCGCAGCAATGCTACCGCTATGGCGGTCGCGACTGCGTCATCCGCGCCTGGCTTTGCGACGGCCGGGGGTAGTGCGGGTTCAAGCCGGCATAGCAGACATGTTCTTACCGACCGTGACGGCGGCATCAGGCTGCTGCCGCGTCGGACCATTTTGATATAGGCTCCGCCCAACCTACGGGTGCCAAAAACCCCGGCAAAGGGAGGGCGACATGAGACTGAGACAGACCTTGTATGCGACGGTCGCGGCGGTCGGCATCGCGGCATTCGTGGCCCCCGTCAACGCGCAACAGCCCGCAGCGGTTACGATCGATGCTGACGACATCGGCGGCGCGGTCACCGGTCCGAACGGCCCGGAAGCCGGCGTCTGGGTGATCGCCGAGACCAAGGACCTCTCCACCAACTACATCAAAAGCGTGGTGACCGACGATCAGGGCCGCTACCTGATCCCCGACCTGCCGGCGGGCGCGACCTACACGGTGTGGGCGCGCGGCTACGGCCTGGTCGATTCCGCCAAGGTGGCGAGCCGCCCGGGTCAGATCGTCAACCTTACCGCCGTGCCGGCGCCGACGCCGAAGGCCGCCGCCGAGATCTATCCGGCGATCTACTGGTATTCGATGCTCAAGGTGCCGGGAAAGCACGAATTCCCGCTCGGCAACGCCAAGAGCCAGCCCGAGTGGCTCAACGTGGTCAAGACCAACGGCTGCTACGGCTGTCACGCGCTCGGCAACAAGGCGACGCGCACGATCCCGCAGCAGTTCGCCGACATGAGCTCCGAGGACGCCTGGGCGCGGCGCATCCTGTCGGGCCAGGCCATGAACAACATGGCGACCGCGATCGGCCGCCTCGACGCGCAGCGCGCGCTCAAGCTTTACGCCGACTGGACCGACCGCGTCGCGGCGGGCGAGCTGCCGGCTGCGAAGCCGCCGCGGCCGCAGGGCAAGGAGCGCAACGTCGTCGTCACGCAGTGGGACTTTTCCGATCCCAAGCACTACCTGCACGACATCACCGCGACCGACAAGCGCAAGCCGACGCTCAACGCCAACGGCCTGATCTACGGCGCGGTCGAGAACTCGACCGACCTGATCCCGGTGCTCGACCCGGTCAATCACAAGGCGACGTCGTTCAAGATGCCGGTGCGCGATCCCAACACGCCCTCGCACAAGAATGATGCGATGTCGGCTTCGCCCTACTGGGGCGATGAGGTGCTCTGGGATGGCCAGAGCAGCACGCACAACCCGATGTACGACCAGAACGGCCGGGTGTGGTGGACGTCGCGCGTCGGCGTCGCGGACAATCCGGCCTTCTGCAAGCAGGGCTCGGACCACCCGTCGGCCAAGGTATTCCCGATGGCGTCGTCGACCCGGCACCTGTCGATGCTCGATCCCAAGACCGGCAAGATCACGCTGATCCGTACCTGCTACCAGACGCATCATCTGATCTTCGCCGAGGATGCCAACAACACGCTTTGGATGAGCGCGGGCGGACCCGGCAGCGGCGCATTGGGCTGGCTCGACACCAGGAAATTCGACGAGACCGGCGACGAGGCCAAGTCGCAGGGGTGGACGCCGATCGTCATCGACACCAACGGCAACGGAAAGCGTGACGAATGGGTCGAGCCGAACCAGCCGGTCGATCCGACCAAGGACAAGCGCGTCGTGGGCGCGCTCTATGGCATCGGCGTCAATCCGCAGGACGGCACGATCTGGGGCTCGATCCTGACCTTCCCGGGCTACATCATCCGCGTGAATCCGGGACCGAACCCGTCCGAGACGGCGCTGTCGGAGATCTACGAGCCGCCGGCGCCGGGCTACGGCCCGCGCGGCTTCGACATCGACCGCAACGGCGTCGCCTGGGTGCCGCTGTCGAGCGGCCACATGGCAAGCTTCGACCGCAGGAAGTGCAAGGGGCCACTCAACGGCCCGGCCTCGGCCACCGGGCGGCATTGCCCGGAGGGTTGGACGCTCTACGACTTCCCCGGCCCGAAGCACGCCGACGCGCCGGACGTCGGCAGCGCGGAAGCGAGCTACTATACCTGGGTCGATCAGTTCGACACGTTCGGGCTCGGGCGGGACGTGCCGTGGGCCACCGGCAACGCCAACGAGTCGCTGATGGCGCTGGTCGACGGCAAGTGGCTCAACTTCGTGGTTCCCTATCCGCTCGGCTTCTATGCCAAGTGGATGGACGGCCGCATCGACGATCCCAACGCCGGCTGGAAGGGCAAGGGCGTGTGGGCCACCTACGGCACCCGCGTGCCGTTCCATCTCGAGACCGGCAAGGGGACGCGGCCGAAGGTGGTGAAGTTCCAGCTGCGGCCCGATCCGCTGGCGAAGTAGATCGCTTGTCCCGGACGCGGTGCAGCGTCCAACGCTGCGCCGCAAATCCGGGACCGTTCCATAACTCGGTGCCTTTGACGGTCCCGGTTCTGCAGCGCAGCACTTCGTACTGCGCTGCGCCCGGGACGCGGAGAAAGCGATGATGGACTTCGTCTACGACACCATCTCGGTCAACGCGTTCTGGACCATCCTGTTCATCGTGCACGCGCTGCTCGCGGTCGCGCTCATCGGCGCGCTCACCCATCAGGCGATGTCGGTGCTGTTGCCGGTGCACCAGGTCATCGGCTCGGCGAGCTTCCTCACCCGCTTCCGCGCGGTGCGCGGCGCGGGCTACGCCGGCGCGGTCTGCATGCTGTGGATCGTCACGTTCGTGTTCGGCGCGTGGATCTATACCAAGTACCGCATCTCTGTCCGCATCCCGATCGAGCAGGAAGGATTCTGGAAAACCCAGGGGGCCTTCGAGCTGAAGGAGCACCTTGCTGTCATCGGGCTCGGGCTGTTGCCGATCTACTGGTATTTCTGGAACAACGCGCGCAACACCGAATACGACAGCCCGCGGCGCTGGCTGACCGTGACGCTTGCGGCCATGTGCTGGTACATGTTCCTCACCGGGCACATCGTGAACAACGTACGGGGCTTCGGATCATGAGCACCACGGTCGAAAGGAGCGCGATGGCGTCCGCATCGTCACTTGCCTCCTCGGCGACGTTCCGCTCCTTCGCGGTGGTGTTCGCCATCGCGACGCCGGTGATCTACGTCGCCTGCGAAATGATGAACTGGCCGCTGTTCACCTATCATCCGGGAACCGACCGCATCGATCTCGGCCGCGCGCCGGCGGTGCGCGACGAGGGGCCGGCCATGTACTGGTACGGCTGGACCGCGACCACGTTGCTCGGCGCGGCCGTGCTCGGTCTGCTCGCCACCAGGCTGCCCGCAAGCGCGGTCAGGAAGATTCCATTGGCATTGGTCTGGATCCTGCCGCTTGCGGCGATCCCGATCCTGATCTACGCGCTGAGGTTCTTCTGGCGCTGGTAGCGGAGGCGGACATGATGGTCCTGATCCGAACGCTCATGGCAGGCTTGGTGTTGGTCGCCGCAACCGCGGCGTTTGCCGGCGGCGACGACTATGACGGACCGCGCGACACCGAGGACAGGGGCCCGTCCTATTTCGGCTTCGTGCGCGATGTGCGCGGTTCGCCGGTGCTGGATGCGCGCGTGGTGCTGCGCCCCAAGACCGGCGATCCGGTCGAGATCAAGACCAACGTGCTCGGACTTTATCGCAGCCATGTGCGCAAGGGCGTGCGTCCCGACGAGGTCGAGGTATCGTGCGAGAAGGCCGGCTACCGGCAGGCGAACGTCATCCGCCGGCCCAATACCCAGGACACCTCGGTCGAAACCAATTGCACGCTGCAACGCCTCTAGCCGGGGCTGGCCGGTGCCGCGGCGATCGATCCTCTACCTCGCTCTGCTGAGTGCGTTGATCTTCGCCGGAGCGGCGCATTCCCAGTTTCCCGTCGACGCGATCCTGACTGACGGCAAGGTCGTCACCTTCAATTCCGCCCCGGCCGAGGCGCTGGCCGTGCGCGACGGCCGCATCGCCGCGATCGGGCGCAGCGCCGACATCCGCGCGCTGGCGGGTCCGGCGACGCGGGTGATCGATCTTGCCGGCCGCACCGTCATTCCCGGACTGATCAACTCGCATATCCACGCGATCCGCGCCGGCCTCACCTATGCGACCGAGGTGCACTGGATCGGGGCGCGGACACTTGCCGAGGCGCTCGATCGTATCCGCGCGGCGGCCAGAATCGCCCCGAAGGGCGCCTGGCTGGTGGTGGCGGGAGGCTGGGTGGAAACGCAATTCGCCGAGCGGCGCCGCCCGACTCGGGCCGAGATCGCGGCGGCGGCGCCCGAGCATCACGTCTATGTGCAGATGCTCTACAGCGCGGTGCTGCTCACCGCCGGCGGCATCGAGGCGCTCGGGATCTCGGGCGACGCCGCGCTCGCCTCGCGCCTCAGCATCGAGACCGGCGCGGACGGCACGCCGACCGGCTGGATCACGGCCGACAACCGCACCATCAGCGAGTTGTTCGACCGGCTGCCGCGACCGACCTTCGAACAGGAGCTCGCCGGCACGCGCGCGTTCTTCCGCACCCTCAACAGCCTTGGCATCACCGGCGTGCTCGATCCGGGCGGCTACAATCTCCCGCTCCAGGCCTATCGGGCCGTGTTTCACGTCCAATATCAAGGCGCCCCCGCCATCCGGGTGGTCTACAGCCTATGTGCACCGCGACGCGACCATGAGCTTGAGGACTTCCACGACCTGATGCCGCCGATGTCTTTCGGCAACACGTGGCTGCGCTTCAACGGCATCGGCGAGAACGTCACCTGGGGCATGTACAACAACGATGCGCCGACCGAGGCGCAGAAGGAGCAGCTCTATCAGGTGCTGCGGCAGGTGGTGTGGAAGCGCCAGACCGCGACCTTCCACTGGAACAACGATCGCTCGGTGCATCATCTGCTCGAAGTGCTGGAGCGCGTGAACGCCGAGGCGCCGATCGCGCCTCTGCGCTGGTCGATCGCGCATCTCAACGATGCGTCGCTCGCGAGCCTCACGCGCATGAAAGCACTCGGTGTCGGCTGGCTGATGCAGAACGCATTCTATTTCCGCGGCGAGGCCTTCCTCGGTCAGCAGGGGAGGGAGGCGGTGCGGCTTGCGCCACCGATCGCGACCGCGCTGCGGATGGGGTTACGGGTCGGCGGCGGCACCGATGCGCACCGGGTCATGTCCTACAACCCGTTCGTCTCGCTGCAATGGATGCTCGACGGCAAGACCGTCGGCGGGGTGGCGATGCGCGCACCCGAAGAGACGCCGACGCGGCTCGAGGCGCTGCGCCTCTACAGCGAGGGCAGCGCGTGGTTCGCGCATGACGAGGCCAGCCGCGGCGCGCTCGCGGTCGGCAAGCTGGCCGATCTCGCCGTGTTGACCGCGGACTATCTCACCGTTCCGGTCGGTGAGATCGGCAGCATCCGTTCGCTGTTCACCATGGTCGGAGGGAGGGTGGTGTACGCGGACGGGCCCTACGCGGCACTTCAGGAATAAGGCCGGCACACCCTGCTCAACAGCAAGGCGATCCGGCCCCTTGCAATCCGGGAAGTCTTATCTATAATATGACTGACCAGTCAGTCAATAATGAGCGAGCCCCGCAATGTCCCGCTCCGCTGCGAAACCTGCTGCTCGCGCGCCATCCCATCCTGCCCAACCGGCCCCCGGCCGCGCGCAGAAGCAAGACCGCGCGCAGAAGAGCGCGGCGCGGCGCGAAGCGATCCTCGCCGCGGCGCTCGATGAATTCTCGGCACGCGGTTACGAGGGCGCGCGGCTCGACGACGTGGCGCGCCGCGCCGGCGTCGCCAAGGGCACCATCTACCTGCACTTCCGCGACAAGGAGGCGTTGTTCCAGGAACTGGTGCGCTCGGTGCTCAACCCGTTGGTGGCGGCGCTGGAAGCGGTGCCGCAGGCCGATCTGCCGGTGCGCGTGACGGTCGAGCGCATCACCGACCTGTTCGTGCGCGAGGTCTACGGCACGCGGCGCAAGGATGTGATCCGCCTGATCCTCAACGAGGGCCCGCGCTTTCCCGCGCTCGCCGAGTTCTACTATCGCGAGGTGGTGGCGCGCATCCTCGCCGCGATCCGCGGCCTGATGCGGCGCGCGATCGCGCGCGGCGAGCTCACGAGCGACGTGTTCATCCGTTTCCCGCAGCTGCTGGTCGCGCCCGGCATCGTCGCGATCCTGTGGAACAGCCTGTTCCACGCGCACGAGCCGCTCGACGTCGCGGCGCTGATGCGCGCGCACGTGGAGCTCCTGTTCGGCGGAGGAAAGGCCAAATGACCCGCGCGCTCGCGGCCGCGTTCCTGCTGGCGCTTGCCGCCTGCGGCGGCAACGACGGCCGCCTGCAGGGCTGGGTCGAGGGCGATTTCGTGTTCGTCGGGCCCGACGAGGCCGGCCGGGTCGAGACGCTCGCCGTGCGCGAAGGCGACGCGGTCGAGCGCGGCGCGACGCTGTTCGCGGTCGACACCGACTTGCAGACCGCCGACGTGCATACCGCGTCGGCGCAGGTTGCAGAAGCTCGAGCGCGCCTTGCGCGCCTTGAGTCGGCGCAGCAGCGCCGCGAAGAGGTGGCGGTGCTGGAAGCGCAGGAGAAGCGCGCCGAATCGGCGGTCGCGCTCTCCAGCGCCGAGCTCGACCGCCAGCAGACCTTGGCGAGCCGAGGCTTCGCCGCGCAGGCGCAACTCGACATCGCCAAGGCGAATTCGGCGCGCGACAAAGCCGCGCTCGAGGAGGTGCGCCGGCAGATCACGGTCGCGCGCATGGCTTCGCGCGAGGAGGACATCGCGGCGGCGCGCCAGTCGCTCGCGGCGGCCGAAGCCCGGCGCAGCGCGGCCGAGACCAAGCTCGCGCGGCGCAAGCTGGTGTCGCCGGTCGGGGGCATCGTGCAGCAGGTCTATTACCGGCCGGGCGAGATGGTGCCGGCGGCACGGCCGGTCGTGTCGTTATTGCCGCCCGGCAACATCAAGGTGCGCTTCTTTGTCCCTGAGACCGCGCTGGCCAAGGTCGCGCTCGGCGACGACGTGACGGTCGCTTGCGACGGGTGCGGCGAGCCGATCCCGGCGCGCGTCAGCTTCATCGCGCGCACGGCCGAGTTCACGCCGCCGGTGATCTACTCGCTCGAGGAGCGCGCCAAGCTCGTGTTCATGGTCGAGGCGCGCACCGAGCGCGTCGAGAGGCTGCGCGTCGGGCAACCGGTGAACGTGAAGCTCGCGGACAAGAAATGACCTCCCCCGACATCGCCATCGAAGTCGAGGGCCTGACCAAATCGTTCGGCGGCCGCACCGTGGTGCGCGATCTCTCGATGCGCGTGCGGCGCGGCACGATCTACGGCTTCCTCGGGCCGAACGGGTCGGGCAAGACCACCACCATCCGCATGCTGTGCGGCCTGCTCACGCCCGATGCCGGGCGCGGCACCTGCCTCGGCTACGACATCCGCACCGAGGCCGACAAGATCAAGGTGCATGTCGGCTACATGACGCAGCGCTTCAGCCTGTATCAGGATCTCTCGGTGCGCGAGAACCTGGAGTTCGTGGCGCGTGTCTACGGGCTCGGCGATCCGCAGGGCGCCGCGACCGCCATGGTCGCGCGGCTCGGCCTCGACGGCCGCGAAGATCAACTCGCAGGCTCGCTTTCCGGCGGCTGGAAACAGCGGCTCGCGCTCGGCGCCTGCACCTTGCCGAGTCCGCAGCTGCTCCTGCTCGACGAGCCGACCGCGGGCGTCGATCCCAAGGCGCGGCGCGAGTTCTGGGCCGAGATCCATGCGCTCGCCCATGAGGGGCTGACCGTGCTGGTGTCGACCCATTACATGGACGAGGCCGAGCGCTGTCACGAGATCGCCTACATCGCCTACGGCGAGCTGCTCACGCATGGAACGGTCGACGAGGTGGTGCGCGGCTCCGGCCTTCTCACCTATGACGTAAGCGGCGAAGGGCTGGCGCAACTCGGCGAGAAGCTGGAGCGGACGCCGGGCGTCGACATGGTGGCGCCGTTCGGCACCAGTCTGCACGTGTCGGGCCGTAACCGTGCCGCGCTCGATGCGGCGATTGCGCCCTACCGCGACGATCCCGCGCTCGCCTGGTCGACGGCCGAGCCTTCGCTCGAGGACGTGTTCATCGACCTGATGAGCCGCGCGCGGGACAATTTCCAATGAGCGCGACCCCACCCAACCCTCCCCCGCTTGCGCGGGAGGGAAAGGGAGGGGGCCGCTTCGGCTTCTTGCGCCGCGCCGGCGCCATGCTGCGCAAGGAGTTCCTGCAGCTGCGGCGCGACCGCATCACGTTCGCCACCATGATCTCGCTGCCGCTGATGCAACTGATTCTGTTCGGCTACGCCATCAACACCACGCCGCGCGACATGCCGACCGCGGTGCTGCTGCAGGAATCGAGCGACGTCGGGCGTTCGATCCTCGCGGCGTTGCAGAACACCAAGTACTTCAAGGTGACGCACCAGGTGCGCGACACGGCGACGTTCGACCGCCTCCTGGCCTCGGGCCAGGTGCTGTTCGCAATCGAGATCCCGGCCAATTTCGAGCGCGCGCTGCGCCGCGGCGACAGGCCGGCGCTGCTGGTCGCGGCCGACGCCACCGATCCGGTCGCGACCGGCTCGGCCATGGGCGCGCTGACCCAGATCGTGCAGACCGCGCTGGCGCACGACCGCGCGCTGCCCGAAGCGGGCGCGCCGCTGTTCGAGATCCGCGCGCATGCGCGCTACAATCCCGGAGCCATCAGCCAGCTCAACATCGTGCCCGGCCTGCTCGGCACCATCCTCACCCTCACCATGCTGATATTCACCGCGCTCTCGGTCACGCGCGAGACCGAGCGCGGCACCATGGAGAGCCTCTTGGCGATGCCGATCTCGCCGCTCGAGATCATGCTCGGCAAGATCGCGCCCTACGTGCTGGTCGGCTTCCTCCAGGCGACCCTGATCCTGATCGCCGGCGTGCTGCTGTTCGGCGTGCCGGTGCTCGGAAACCTCGCGGTGCTGGCGCTGCTGACCACGCTGTTCATCGCGACAAACCTGTCGTTCGGCTACACGTTCTCGACCATCGCGCAGAACCAGCTGCAGGCGATCCAAATGGCGATGATGTTCTTCCTGCCGAACCTGTTGCTCTCCGGCTTCGCGTTCCCCTTCCTCGGAATGCCGGTGTGGGCGCAGTGGATCGGCGAAGCGCTGCCGCTCACCCACTTCATCCGTATCGTGCGCGCGATCATGCTGAAAGGCTCGAGCATCGCAGACCTGCAATACGACACCATCGTGCTGCTCGGCCTGATGCTGTTTGCGATGACGGTCGCGGTGACGCGGTTCAGGCGGACGCTCGATTGAAGCCACTCACCGCCGCAGGATCACGCCGAACCGCGCATAGGCGCCCGAACGCCGGTCGCTGTCCGTCACGAAGCCGGCACCGAGCGACCATTCGGTGTTGCCGGTCTTCAGCGCTGTGATGTGCGCGCCGATGCGGTATTGCTGATAGGTCCCGTCGCCGCAGAGAAGCCCCTCGGGGCCGATCCAGACATCGAACATGCGGCGGCCGGCGGCGGCGCGCAGCCAATGGCTTCCGCCCACCGTGGATGCCGACAGCGAGGCGGTGATCATGGTCGCGGGCAGGGGCTCGGACCAGAGATCGAACCCGCCGCGCACGCCGATATGGCGTCCGCGCAACGCATTGCCGGGATCGTCCGGGAGCAAGCGATGCCATTGCAGATCCGGCCCGGCGAACACCGTGATCTCGAAGGTCTCACGCTTGAAGCGCCAACCGGCCATCAGCGCGACCAGCACCTGCCGGCCGGTGATCTCCTCGCCGTCCGAGTGGTAGCGGTAGAAGCCGCCGCCGGTGAGCAGCTTGAGCCGGAAGCCTTCGGACTCGAGGCCGTACGGCGCCCATAGCCCGCCGGCATGGGCGAAATAGCCGTTCCGCCACCCATCGGCGCCGCTGAAATACATGAAATGCTTAGGCTTTTCGACGTCATCGGAAGGCTCGGCGAGCGCCGGCTCGATGCCACAAGCCGCCATGTCCGCGGCCAAGACGGCCGCGGCGACACATGCCACGACGCAACGCATGGAACGCCTCAACCGTAGCCAGGAGACCGCCGCATCCAACTGTAAGTTACAGTACAACCTACCGGGTTGTCCACCCTGCTGTGCACGGGGCGAATTGGGAGATGCCGGCCGGCCACGCTATAGAAGTCGCGGCGGACCGTGCCGCCGAAGATTCCCGGGATTGCAATGACCGAAACTCATTCCCAGGCCGCCCTGGACGAAGGGGCCCGCCGCCGCGCCATCGGCTTCCTCAACTGGGCGCATTTCCTCGACCACTACGTCATCCTGATCTTCCCCACCGTGGTGATCGGGCTCGAAGCGGTCTACGGGCGCTCCTACGGCGACCTGATCGTGCTTTCGACCGCTGCCTTCACGGCCTTCGGCCTGTTCGCGCTGCCCTCCGGCTGGCTCGCCGACAATTGGAGCCGGCGCAACATGATCGCGATCTACTTCTTCGGCACCGGCATCTGTTGCGTGCTGGTCGGTCTGTCGCAAAGCTTCGAGGCCTTGGCGATCGCGCTGTTCGGTGTCGGCGTGTTCGCGGCGATCTATCACCCCGTGGGCACGCCGATGGTGGTCGACACGGCGATCGTGCGCGGGCGCACCATGGCGTTCAACGGCATCTGCGGCAACGTCGGCGTCTCGATCGCGAGCGGATGCACGGCGGCGATCGCGTCGTGGCTCGGCTGGCGCTACGCGTTCTTCATTCCGGCCGCGGTCTTCATCGCGTCCGGCTTCGCCTATCTCAAGTTCGTCCCCGACGACGGACGCAAGCGCGTCGTGCAGGCGCCCGACCAGGACGTGGCGCTGAGCTGGTCGCTCACCATCGCGGTGGTGGCGCTGTTCCTGTTGCTGGCGTTCTGGGTCGGGCTGGTGTTCAACGCCATCACCATCATGCTGCCCAAGCTGGTGGAGCAGCGGGTGACGACCGGCATCTCGCTGACCGCGGTCGGCGTGCTCGCGACCGCGGTGTTCCTGTGCGGCGGGCTGGCGCAGTTCTCCATGGGCCGCGCGGTCGAGCGCGTGGTGCCGCACCTGATCATGTCGTTCATCGCGGCGATCCAGGTTGTCGGCCTGCTGCTCGCCTACACCACCAGCGGCTGGTGGCTGCTGCCGAGCCTGGCGCTCGCGGTCGCGGCGATCTACGGGCAGGTGACGGTCAACGACATCGTGCTCGCCCGCTATGCGCCGCCGGTCTGGCGCGGACGCATCTACGCGCTGCGCTTCTTCCTCATCTTCACCATGGCGGGGCCGGCGGCCTGGGGCATCGGCCGGCTTTACGAGCAGGGCGGGTTCGACGCCGTGCTCGGCTTGGGCATCGTGATCGCGATCGCGGGCGCGCTCAACACGTTCGCGATCAGCGCGCTCGTGACCGGCGTCGAGGGCCGGCGCGCGCGCGCCGCCGCGCGCACGGTCGTGCAGCCGGCGGAATAGCTTCACAACAATGGCGGGATGAGATTCTCGATCCGCGCGCCGGTGCGCGCCGCGACGATCTCGGCGATGCGCTTGCGATGGCAGTGGCCGACGTCGCGCTCGTAACACAAGAGGCAGACCGCACGGCCCGACCGCACCAGCGCGGTCAACTCATCGAGCTGTTCCTGCGCGTCGGGATTTTTCAGGTGTGCCTGGTAAATGCGGAACAGCCGCGGCAGGTCGCCGCCGCGTGCCGCATCGCGGCCTTGCTTCGGCGTGCCGAGCTTTTGCAGATGCAGGTAGGCGATGTCGATCTGGTCGAGCCCGGCGGCGAGCTGCCGCTTGGAGAAGCCCGGCCGGCGCGAAGCCGCGACCGCGCGCGTGTCGACCAGGAGCTCCACCCCGGCGCGCGTGAGCTCGTTGAGCACGGCAGCGGACGTCGCCTGCTGGTAACCGATGGTGAAGAGGATGGACATGCGACGGACTTAATCTCGGCGCGACGAACAATAAAGGGCCATAATGCGTGTTCGCCGCGACACACTGACGGCCGCAACGCAGCGAGGCCGCGAGAAAACTCTTGCGCGGAATTCCCGTTTCGATCATAAGCCGCGTCCTTCGCTTCGGCCTTGTGTCCGGGTTCTGAGCCTCGGCTGGCGCGAGCCGCTCTGCGGTTTCGTGTTCCGCTGAAACGAAGGGTGATTGTTGCCATCCAGGCAAACGATCTCACTGCGAGGATAGCTCAGTGGTAGAGCAGATGATTTGTGATCATCCTGTCGAGGGTTCAAATCCCTCTCCAACGCTCCGGTTCGGCCTGAAAAACCGTACCATCAGCCTGATAAGCTGATTACCCGATGAAGGGGACCGGACGCGCGCTTCAGTCGCGGTCCGGCCGTTCTGCCGCAAGGCGTTTCGTTCGAACCAAGACACCGTGAGACCGGCCTGCGCCGGGGCGGATACCGCCCGCGCGTGACGCCGGGTCGCCGTTCGCACTCCGCGCTCGCGCGCGGTGACGCGGACGCGCGTGCCCGATCGTCGCGAGCGAGCTCAAGCCCCGGCCCGCCGCATCTGACGGGGAGCCGCGTCCGGAACCCATGTCCTCGATACCGAAGCCAGGCCGCGCGGTCAGATCGCGCGGCCGACGAAGGAGACGTGACATGTTCCGGCACTTCTTGATGCTGCGCCTCACGGTGAAGGATGGCGAGCGCGCCTTCCTCATGCGCAACGGCCGGTTCGAGCGCGTGCTCGGGCCCGGTCGGCACCGGCTGTTTGATCCCCTGCGCGGGCTTGCGGTCGAACTGTTTCAAGCGGTTCGGACCGAGTATCCCGCGGAGCGCTTCGCCGTGCTCAAGGCGGCGCGGCCCGATCTGGCAGCGGAGATGTTCGAGGCGGTGGAGACGAAGGCGGATGAAATCGCCATCGTCTCCCTTGACGGCCGTCCTTCGTACTTCGTGGCGCCGTGGCTGACGCGCGTGTTCTGGAAGGTCGTGACCAAGGTCGAGGTCGAGCGCATCGATATCGCGCACGACCCGAAGGTCGCGCCGCGTCATCTCACGATGATCGCGCGCGAGCGCAATACGCTCGTGACCGAGACCGTGGTCGAGAACCACGAGGCGGGCCTGCTCTACATCGAGGGCAAGCTCGTCGAGCGGCTCGCGCCCGGCCGCCACGCCTACTGGGCGGTCGGGCGCAAGGTCGAGGTCAAGCGCCTCGACCTGCGGCCGCAGGCGGTCGAGATCACGGCGCAGGAGATGCTGACCAAGGATCGCATCTCGCTGCGCCTGACGCTGACCGCGCTGCGCCGGATCGTCGATCCGGAGCGGGTCGCGAGCGCGATCGCGGACGTCGACGGCTGGCTCTACCGGCTCGCCCAGTTCGCGATCCGCGAGGCGGTCGCCGCGCGCACGCTCGACGAAGTGCTGTCGGCCAAGGGCGCGCTCGACGCGGAACTGCGCGCTTACGTGCGCGAGCGCGTGACGGAGACCGGCATCGAGGTGACGGAGCTCGGCGTGAAGGACGTGATCCTGCCCGGCGAGATCCGCGAGCTGGTCAACAAGGTGGTGGAGGCGGAACGGACGGCGAAGGCCAACCTGATCCGCCGCCACGAGGAGACCGCGGCGACGCGTTCGCTCCTGAACACCGCCAAGCTGATGGAGGACAACCCGCTCCTCCTGCGGCTCAAGGAGCTGGAGTCGCTCGAGCGGCTGGTGGAGAAGGTCGGCCGGATCGACCTTCACGCCGGCGAGGGGGCGGGCCTCGATGCCCTGCTCTCGAAGCTCGTGCGCCTGAAGGCGCCCGAGAGCGCGTAAGACTGAAGGGCCGCCTCCGAGATCGGCGGCGGCCCTTCGCACTACTTGCCGAGCCGCTCGATCAGCGCCATGGCGCCTGCCGGGGCGCGCACCTTGCCCTCGTGGATGATGAAGGCGAACACGTCGCGCGGCTGTTTCGGCGCGGGCTTTGCATCGAGCAAAGGCAGATCGTCCGGCGCGCCGCCCTGCGCCCAGGCGCGGAAACGCGCGGCCCAGGCATCAAGCGTCTTCGGCGGATAGGCGGTCGGGACCGTGTCCTTGCCGGTCTGCAGCCGCGCGTAGACGAAGTCGCCGGTCACGTCGGCGATCGCCGGATAGGTCTCATGCTCGGCAAACACCACGGGGATTGCGAACTTGCGCAGCAGCGCGACGAATCCGGGCACGCGGAAGCTGTCGTGGCGGACTTCGACGACGTGGCGCACATCGACCGCGCCGAGCTTCCTCGGCAACAGCTCCAGAAACGCGCCGAAGTCGGCCGCGTCGAACTTCTTGGTCGGCGCGAACTGCCACAGCACCGGACCGAGCCGATCCTTCAATTCGAGCACGCCGGAATCGAAGAAACGCTTGATCGAATCCCCCGCTTCGGCCAGCACGCGCCGGTTGGTGGTGAAGCGCGATCCCTTGACCGAGAACACGAAGCCATCCGGCACGCTTGCCGCCCATTTGGCGAAGGTCTCCGGCTTCTGCGAACCGTAATAGGTCGAGTTGATCTCGATCGCGGTCAGCCGCTCGCCCGCATAGGCGAGTTCCCGCGCGTGCGGCAGTCCCTTGGGATAGAACACGCCGCGCCACGGCTCGAACGTCCAGCCGCCGATGCCGACGCGGATCGCTCCGGAATTCGTTGTCATTGGACTGTCTTAACCTTCGGTTAACCATCGCGGCGTAACGATAAGGATTGGAATGGCGATGTCGATGCCCGCGAGGGCCGCATCGCCGAAGACGGCCACGACTAGCGGGTGACGCCGGATGTACGCGCGCCCTCTCGTTCGTGGTCGTTCGCGTTTCTGCGCCGGCTGTCCCTGGGGACCGATCCGCGCGCTAGCCCTGGCTCTCTGCGGGGAAGATTCCTTGATAGATTTCGAAAAGCGGAATTTCGATCGATAGCGGCCGGATGCGAACGACTCCCTCATCCCCGGCGACAACGTCGGGTGCGGCCCCGAAGTCCGAGTTGCTGCGCGTCCAGACCCAGGCCTTGGCTTCGTCCTGCGCAAGCACGAGATAAGCGAGAAGACTTGGAAGCCGGAGGTACTCTGCGGCTTTGTCGCCGAGGTCCGCCGTGACGGATGACGGCGAAAGTATTTCCGCGATCAATGCGGGTGACGTAGCCGTCAGGTCTCGGAGCGTACCGCCAGCCCTATCGATGATCACATCCGGATAGCGGACGGTGTTCGGGCCGACATCGGCCGCGAAGTCTGAGGTCAAGACGGCCCATTGAGCGCTATCGATACGCTTCTCCAGAGCGTTGGCGAGTCGGCGGACAATAAGCGCGTGGCCGCGTGAGCCGCCGGTCATCATGACGACACGGCCCTTCGCAAGCTCGAAACGTCCCTCGCGCCCTTCGGCCCAGGCAAGGAATGCCGCGCGATCCATCGGAAATGGAGACAACACATTCATGGGCGCCTCACAGCGGCGTATTGTAGCGGTGTCTCGCGCGTGAAAAAAGACCGCGTTCGCGCCATCGGTATCGCCCGGAACGTCGTGTGCGTGTCACAAGCGCACGCTCGTGGCGAGCTATTTCGCGCCGTGCACTTTGAAGGGCGGATCGCTGCGCCGTGCCAGGCGCGCCTCCGCGTGGATGCGCCGCCTTCGACGCATGGCGCAACGCAGTCGCGGGGCGTATGAGTTCGCGATTGCCGCCCGCTCGGTACGACGGCGGGCTGAGAGGGAACCAAAGATGCCGACGCGCGAACGGGTCGCGGCGTTCATCGCCATGGTCGAGGCGAATGCGTTTGTCGAGGCGATCAGGCAGTTCTACACCGAGGACGCCACCATGCAGGAGAACCTGGGAACGCTACGCAGCGGCCGTGAAGCGCTGATCGCAGGCGAGGAAGCCGCGTTGCGCGGCGTCAAGTCGATCACCGCGCGTCCGGGCTCGACCTATGCCATCGACGGCGACCGCGTGATCGTGCGCTGGGTGTTCGACATCGTGCAGCCGGACGGCAAGGCATTCACGCTCGACGAGCTCGCCTACCAGACCTGGCGCGGCGACCGCATCGCGCAGGAACGCTTCTATTACGATCCGGCGCAGCGCAAGCCGGTGTAGAGCATGATCCCGAAAAAGCCTGCCCCGGACTTTGATCCGGGGTGGGCACCGGTTTTCGGAAAAGATCATGCTCAAGCAAGTCGACGCAGTCACGCCCCAAAGCAAAAGGCCCGGGATTGCTCCCGGGCCTTCGTCTCTCCTTCGTCATGCCCGGCCTTGTGCCGGGCATCCACGGCTTGGGTTAGTGAGTCGAAGCAAGACGTGGATGGCCGGGCCAAGCCCGGCCATGACGGTTATCAGAAGTCCATCCCGCCACCCGGCGGCATGGCCGGGCCGGGACTCTGCTTCTTCGGCAACTCGGCCACCATCGCCTCGGTGGTGATGAGCAGGCCCGCGACCGAGGAGGCACCCTGCAGCGCCTGGCGCACGACCTTGGTCGGGTCGATGATGCCCTTGCTGACGAGGTTGCCGTACTCGCCGTTCTGCGCGTCGAAGCCGTAGGCGTACTGATCCTTGTCCAGGATCTTGCCGACCACGACCGAGCCGTCCTCGCCCGAGTTGATGGCGATCTGGCGTGCCGGCCAGGACAGCGCCTTGCGCACGATCTCGATACCGGTCTTCTGGTCGTCGTTCTGCGTGCGCAGCTTCTTCAGCGCTTCGGTCGCGCGCAGCAGCGCCACGCCGCCGCCCGGCAGGATGCCTTCCTCGACCGCGGCGCGGGTCGCGTGCATGGCGTCATCCACGCGGTCCTTGCGCTCCTTCACCTCGACCTCGGTCGCCCCGCCGACGCGGATCACCGCGACGCCACCGGCGAGCTTGGCCAGGCGCTCCTGCAGCTTCTCGCGGTCGTAGTCCGAGGTGGTCTCCTCGATCTGCGCCTTGATCTGGCTGATGCGCGCCTCGATGTCGGCCTTCTTGCCCGCGCCGTTGACGATCGTGGTGTTCTCCTTCTCGATCATCACCTTTTTGGCGCGGCCGAGCATGTTGACCGTCACGTTCTCGAGCTTGATGCCGAGGTCTTCCGAGATCGCCTGGCCGCCGGTGAGGACCGCGATGTCCTGCAGCATGGCCTTGCGGCGGTCGCCGAAGCCCGGAGCCTTGACGGCCGCGACCTTGAGGCCGCCGCGCAGCTTGTTGACCACCAAGGTCGCGAGCGCCTCGCCCTCGACGTCCTCGGCGATGATCAGCAGCGGCTTGCCGGTCTGCACCACGGCCTCGAGCAGCGGCAGCAACTCGTTCAGGCCCGAGAGCTTCTTCTCGTAGATCAGGATGTAGGGGTCGTCGAACTCGACCCGCATCTTGTCGGCGTTGGTGATGAAGTAGGGCGAGATGTAGCCGCGGTCGAACTGCATGCCCTCGACCACGTCGAGCTCGGTCTCGAGCGACTTCGCCTCTTCGACCGTGATCACGCCCTCGTTGCCGACCTTCTTCATCGCCTCGGCGAGGAAGCGGCCGATCTCCGCATCGCCGTTGGCCGAAATCGTGCCGACCTGGGCGATTTCCTCATTCGACGTGACCTTCTTGGAGTTGGTCTTGAGGTGCTCCACGACGGCTTCGACGGCAAGATCGATGCCGCGCTTGAGGTCCATCGGATTCATGCCGGCGGCCACCGACTTGGCGCCTTCCTTCACGATCGCCTGGGCCAGCACGGTCGCGGTGGTGGTGCCGTCGCCGGCAACGTCGGAGGTCTTGGAAGCGACCTCGCGCACCATCTGCGCGCCCATGTTCTCGAACTTGTCCTCGAGCTCGATTTCCTTCGCGACCGTCACGCCGTCCTTGGTGATGCGTGGGGCGCCGAACGACTTGTCGAGCACGACGTTGCGACCCTTCGGACCGAGCGTGACCCTCACCGCGTTGGCGAGGATGTCGACGCCGCGCAGCATCTTGTCGCGCGCGTCGACGGAGAATTTGACTTCCTTGGCAGCCATTGTTGTTGCTCCGGTGATGTTTCTTGCAGGGGCGCGCGCTGTTTACGCGGCCTTCTTGCGGGCGGCCTCTTCGACGAGGACGCCCATGATGTCGCTCTCTTTCATGATCAGGTATTCGACGCCGTCGAGCTTGACCTCGGTGCCGGACCATTTGCCGAACAGCACGCGGTCGCCGGCCTTGACGTCGATCGGGATCAGCTTGCCGGCCTCGTCGCGGCCGCCCGGGCCGACGGCGATGACCTCGCCCTGGGAGGGCTTTTCCTTGGCGGTGTCGGGGATGATGATGCCGCCGGCGCTCTTCTCCTCGGCATCGATGCGCTTGACGACGACGCGGTCGTGAAGCGGACGGAACTTCATGGATATCCTCCTAAGTTATTGTCGGGTTGCAGGTTTTTGAAACGGCGGTCGACGGAAAGGTCCCCCTCCGGACCGCTCGTGAGCGACATAGGTCACGGGCCTGTGAGCCGCAAGGGGCTCGGCCAAAAAATTTAGCACTCGTTACCCTGGACTGCTAGCAGCCGGCGCGGGATTGTCAGCACTACTCCCGAGATGCTGCTAATGCCTTGATTATAAACATTTTATTCACTTTTAAGGCTTGCAATGTAACTCCAGCGTACCCGAGACTTTAAGTCCGACACAACGGAGGACTTCCATGGTCGGTCGCGACTTCCAGCGCCAGCTTGCGGGTTATGGGCTCACCACCGCTCATATCTATTACCGCCGTCCCGATCATCCCTGGCTGCTGCAGAGCTACGTCTGGCAGGACTACGATCTGGCACCGAAGTTTCCCGAGCTGCAGCGTTTCCTCGTGTTCTGGCGCAAGTCGCTCGACGGCGTGCTCCACTCGGTCATGGTGGCGCATTCCGGCCTGATCAAGCCGGCCGAGCTCAGGGCGGTCGACGGCGTCTTCCGGCTGCATTGATCGCCTCGACCGTCGTTTGACGGCCCGTCCATCGGCGTGACACGCTGACGCCTGTGCACCTCGTTCGGGCAGCGAAGTCATGACCGTGATCCGTTTCGACTTCGGAACCCTGTCGCTCGATGCCGAGCTGCTCGCGACTCCGACCGCGCAGGCGATCGCCGCGGCGCTGCCCCACGAGGCGCGCGTGATGACCTGGGGCGAGGAGATCTATTTCGACGTCCCGGTCGACGTTGCGCGCGAGCCGGACGCGCGCGCCGTGGTCACGCCGGGCGAGATCGCCTACTGGCCGGACGGCCCTTGCATCGCCATCGGCTTCGGCCGCACGCCGATCAGCCAAGGCGACGAATGCCGGCTCGCGAGCCCGTGCAACATCTTCGCCAAGGCGCTCGGCGACGTGAAGACGCTCGGGCGCGTCAAGGCCGGGACGCGCGTCAGCGTCAGCAAGCCAGCCTGAGCGCAGGCGGCCGACTGCCGCGTATTTCTCACCGGGCATCATGACACGCCGCGCCGCGCTGGTTCTTTCCGTCGGATTTCTGATCCTGTTCATCGGCGGCGGCGCGCGCTTCGCCATCGGCCTGGCCTTCAAGCCCATGGTCGACGAATTCGGCTGGGCCCGCGGCGAGCTCGGTCTCGCGGTCGGGCTTTACATGGTCGTTTCCGCCGGCGCGACCTTCTTCGCCGGTCAGCTCGCCGACCGCATGAGTCCGCGCACGCTGCTCAGCGGCGGCGTCGTCATCGCTGGAATCGGCATCGCCCTGATGAGCCTGGTCGCGGCGCCCTGGCACGCGCTCGTGCTCTATGGCGTCGTATTCGCGATCGGCAATGGCGCGGCCTCGTTGACTCCGGTCGGCGTGATGGTGACGCGCGCCTTTCCCGGACGGGTCGGTTTCGCCAATGCGGCGGTCATATCAGGCACCAGCCTCGGCCAGCTCGTGATGATCGCCGTGCTGGCGGCGGTGCTGGTCGCAATCGGCTGGCGCTCGGTGTTCGTGTGGCTCGGCCTAGCGCACCTGATGCTGATCCCGTTCCTGTTCGCTCTGCCGGAGGCTGCGCCGCATCGGCCGGCGGCCGGCGAACGCGAAGGCCTCGGCCTGCGTGCGGCGGCACGCACGCGGTCGTTCTGGCTGCTGCTCGCGGTCTACGCGATCTGCGGGTTCGATGACTTCTTCGTGGCCACGCACGTCGTCGCCTTCGCGCTCGACCGCGGTGTCGACACGCTGCTCGCCGGCAACCTGCTGGCCTTGATGGGGCTGACCGCGCTCGTCGGCGTGCTCGCGGCCGGCGCCGTCAGTGACCGCGCCGGCCCCGTCGTGGTGACGGTCGCGGCTTTTGCGGCGCGTGTGGCGGCCTTCGCGCTGATCGTCATCGACCAGTCGCCGCTCTCGATCGCCATCTACGCGCTGGCGTTCGGCGCCACCTTCCTGGTCACCGCGCCGCTGACCGTCGTGTTCGTGCGCGACCACTTCGGCACCAAGAACCTGGGCGCCATTTCGGGCCTGATCACGATGGTGCACCAGCTGTTCGGCGGGCTCGGCGCTTATGGCGGCGCGCTGGTGTTCGACGCGACCGGCGGCTACGACGCCGTCTTTGCCGTGATGCTCGCAGCCTCAGGGCTCGCGATCGCGCTCACCCTGATGCTACGTCCGGCGCGGATTTGAGCGCCGAAAATGCTCGCCTACTGCGCGGTCAGCGCATAGACCGACATTTCGGTGCGCGCGTCAGCGATCGAGAACCAGCGGTGCTGCTCGGCGCGGAACGCGCGCCAGTTCTCCAGCACCTTCTTGAACTGCTCGCTCTTCGCGGCCTCCTCGTCGAGCACCTGTTCCAGCGCCGTGCGCAACGCGCGCAGGACGTCCGGGGGAAGCACCACGAGCTGTGCGCCTCCGGCGATGACGCGGGCCAGCGCCTTGGCGTTCTTGGCATCGTATGAAGCGAGCATTTCCACCAGCGCGTAGGTGCAGGCGGCGCGCAGCATCGTCTGATAGCTCACCGGCAGCGCCGCCCAGGATGTCTTGTTGACGTAGAGGCTGGTGTTGGCGCAAAGCTCGAGCACACCGGGAATGTGCATGTACTTCGCGACCTTGTGGAAGCCGAGCTTCTCGTCGTCGTGCGGACCGACCCACTCGGCGGCATCGATCGTGCCCTTCTCCAGCGCCGAATAGATGTCGCCGCCCGCGATCTGCTGCGGCACGACGCCGAGTTTGGCGAGCACGCGCCCGCCGAAACCCGCGACGCGCATCTTGACGCCAACGAAATCGGCCGGCGTCTTTATTTCCTTGCGAAACCAGCCGAAGGTCTGTCCACCGGTATTGCCCATCGGAATGCTGACGACGCCCATGCCGTCATAGACCTCGTCCAGCAGCTTCTTGCCGTCGCCGAACATGTACCAGGCATTGTGCTGGCGCACGGTGAAGCCGAACGGCAGCGAACCATCGAAGATGAGCGTGGGATTCTTGCCGACATAGTAGCCGCCGTAGGTGTGTCCGCACTCGACGGTGCCGTTGGAGACCGCGTCCAGAACCTGCAGGCCGGGCACGATCTCACCGGCCGCGAAGGTGTCGATCACGAACTTGCCGTCGCTCATCTCGTTGACGAATTTGGCGACCGTCGGGGAGGCGCCCCACAGGCCTTCGATGGCCTTGGGGAAGCTCGACGACAGGCGCCATTTGATCGTGGGCTGCTGCGCGATGGCGGGAGATGCCACCGCGACGGCGCTCCCGGCCGCGGCAATGCGGGCAAAATGTCGGCGCGATACGGTCATGGCTCTCCTCCCGGTGTTGCGATCGTTGCGCCGACAATACCGGTACGATGCGCGCGCGTGAAGGACCGTGCCGGGTTGGAGCCAAGCGAAAGCTGCTATAACCGGCCCGCCAATTCGCATGGATATCGCGCAGGAGGATGCCCAGTGCCGACACGACGCGAGCTGATCTTGACCACGGCGCTCACGCTCGCGGCGGGTGTTCGGCCGGCCGCAGGGCAGGGCGTCTGGCCGGACCGGCCGCTGCGCATCATGGTCGGGTATCCGGCGGGCGGCGGCGTCGACCTCGTGGCGCGACTGCTCGGCGAGCCGCTCAAGGCGGCGCTCGGGCAGCCGGTGATCGTGGAGAACCGGCCGGGCGCAAGCGCGATGATCGCCGCGCAGGCGGTGGCGAAGGCGCCTCCCGACGGCTACACCTTCCTGATGGCGGCGGCGGGGGAGATCGCCGTCAACCAGCATCTCCACAAGGCCAAGATGGCCTACGACCCGTTGCGCGAGCTCACCCCCGTGGCACTCGTCGGCATCGTGCCCTGCGTCGTGGTGGTGGCGGGAGCGACCCCGGTGCGCACGCCGGCGGAACTCGTCGCCTATGCCAAGGCCAACAAGGGCAAGCTCAGCTTCTCGTCGTCCGGCATCGGCAACCCGCAGCAGCTCGCCGGCGAACTGATGAATCGCATGGCCGGGCTCGACGTGCTGCACGTTCCCTACCGCGGGGCGGCGCCGGCGGTGACCGATGTCGCGGTCGGCAGCGTCACCATGAGCTTCTCGAGCCTCGCCGCGGCCTTGCCGCTGATGCAGGACGGCAAGCTGCGCGCGGTCGCGGTCACCTCGCGCGAGCGCATGCCGCAGCTTCCCGACGTAGCCCCCTTGAGCGAAGGCGCGCCGGGGCTTGCCGGCTACGAGCTGCTCAACTGGTTCGGCCTGTTCGCGACCGGCGGCACGCCCGAGCCGATCGTCGCGCGCGTCTCGGCGATCGTCGGAGAAGCGCTGCGCGACCGGGCGATCGCCGCGAAGCTGGAGATCCAGGGGATCGTGCCACGGCCGCTGACGCCGGCGCAGTACCGTGCCTTCGTCGCGTCCGAGGCCGAGAAGTTCGCCCGCATCATCGACGAGGCGAACATCAAGCTTGAGAACTGACGCCCCTGTCCTGATCGACAGGAAAGGGCCGCGCCTTTATCGCGCGCTGGCTTGCGACGCCAGCAGCCGCTCCAGGTCCTCTATTCGCTTCCTCGATCGGCGGGCTGGTCGGCAGCTGGATCATGCCCGGCATCGGCAGCTTCATCGGTTCGTTCGGCAGCCTGCTGGGCGCCTCGCCCGCCTACACAATCAGTTTCAGAAGCTCGCGTTTCGTCGTCAGTTTCGGCCTGCGAAAGGATACCGGAAACATTGAACTTCCGGCCGCACGTTGGCGAATGAACTGAAAGGCCACGAAAGCTATCAAGGAAGCCCAGAAAGTCTTGCGAGGGGCGCCTCGATGTCAGACAGAATATACGTTGTATACACACCGTCGCCCCAAGTTCGAGGGGTATATCACGCCGCAATTCATTACCAGCGACGGGATGCTGCCGGAAATGTCATTCAGCATAGAGTTGTCGAGGCGGTCCCCGAAAAAGGAGGGGATCTCTGGTTGTTCGAGAAAGTCCACGGCGTTATCGAGGAGTTTTTTCGAAGCGATAGCGGGGCATCCCGCTTTGGGAAAATTCTGCCGAGAATACTTTTTCCTGAAAATCGCGATCAAGATGCTCCGTACGAAGTTATTGCGGAAGGAGCCGATCTCAGTACGAATTTCGATAAGATATTGCTGTTTGCTTTAGGCGTGGACCGGTGCATGTTTGCAAGCGCCCAGTCGCGGGGCGCGCGTGTTCGTGCCGACCTACATGAACGAGATCTATGCGTTTGCGCGCCGTTGAGGCCGAACCTGGGGCGCCAGACCCGTCTCATTGCGCGTCGGCGGTGGGCGGATCGAGCGCTGTGCGGCATTGATTGGACCTGATGGCGTGCGACCAGCGCGTCGTCCGGCACGCCCTTGGCGCAGTCGATCGTCACGTGATGACCGACCGCCTCCAGCCCGTGGAATAGTTTGTCGCCGGCGGCGGCCGTCACGTGCAGGATCGGGAAGCCTGCGCTCCTGATCTGGTCGGCGAATTCGCGTTGCGAGCGGAACGAGACCGTTCGGTCGGCCGGATCCGATACGACGATGAGCCGCCGGCCGGTCTGGCGCTGCATCGTCTTTATGAAATCGACCGGGTCGTAGGCCGCCTTGATTTTGGTGCCGATCACCTTGCCGAGGTCGCGCTCGCGCGTCTTCACCGATATCACGCCCGAGGTCATCACCGCGCACCCGATGTCGGCGCGCATCTGGACGAGCGCCGCCACGGTATGCCCACCGCCCGACTGGCCGACGAGATGGAAATGCTTGAAGCCGAGGCGCTGCTCGAGCGCATCGAGCGCGGCGGCGACGATCTGCACCTCGCGCAGGGAGCGCCGGTGTTCGACATGATGACCGGACGAGCCATACATGCCGATGCGACCGACGATGAGATAGGGACCGCCATATTGGCGCGACCAGCGTTGCGCGCTGCGGAGCGCCGCGTTGGCCGTGACGCGCGCAGAGGGGGCGTTCAGCACGGGCTGGCCGTCTTGGATCGCGCCGATGTCGCCGGGGAAGAACACCATGGCGCTATCGTGCAATCCCCCGGCGGTGGAAGCAAAATAGCGCACGCAGTATCCCTGCCCGGCGACGCGCACCCAGAGCGCCATCTTGAGCGCGCTGCATTGCGCCTCGCTGCTCTCGACGCCGTGCAGCAGCGCGGGGGGCGTGTGCAGCGGACGGTCGTCAGCCTCCAGCAGCGGCCTCGCCTCCTTGTTCGCGTAGCTCGCGGCAAGCGCGTCGGCCATAGTGCCCCTGGCGCAGCTCGCCGCGATGTGGCGGGCCTCGCTCCACAGTTCGTGCGCCTGGGGATCGCGTGCGGCAGCAAGAATCTGTTGGACCGGCAGCCCATTCGCCTCCAGGGCCCGGACGTATCGGCTCTGCGAGCGCGCCGATATCACCGCATCGTCGGGGTCGGTAACGACGATGATGCGCAGCCCGGGGCGTTTCTCCACCTGACCGACCAGCGCCAGGGGGTCGATCGAATCCGTGCGTCCGGTGACGTCCGTGGCCAGGCCGAATTCGGCGAAATGATCGCGCACGGCCACGAGCGCGGACGCAAGCACCACGCAACCGAGATCCGCGCGGCGCGCTAGCAAGGCAGCGGCCATGTGTCCGCCTTCGGCATATCCGGCCAAGTGCAGGCGCTGGAAATCATGCCGCGCCTTGATCGCATCGAGCGCCGCCGAGACCAGCGCGATTTCGCGCTGCGTGCGGCGCTCGGCGTGATGGCCGGAAGAGCCGTAGGTGCCCGGCCGTCCGATCAGGACGTAGGGCAGCCGCAAGTCGCGCGACCATTTGGCGCTTCCGCTCTGTAGCTGCGTTGGACTTGCCTTGAGATACCACGCTTGAGGCCGGACCTCGCGCCGGCCGTTCGTGGAGACGGCGTCGCTGGAAAAGAACACGACGGGCTCGGCGCCGCTCCCGCCCGCCGCCGAATAATAGTAGCGGATGCATTCTCCCTGACGGTCGATGCTCACCCAGACAGCGGTCGGCAAGGCGGCGCATTCTGCCTGCGTCGCCAGCTTTCCCTTCAGCAGCTCCGGCCCCGAGAACGGCTCGGGCGAGAACTCGGTCGCCGGCGGCACCGGACCTGACTGGGCGCGGGTCGCCCCCGCGGCGCAGGCGGAGATGACGGCGACGCTCGCGAGCGCGGCAGCAAGACGGGTCATGCTTTGCTTCCGAAAGCGGTTCCTTCGCCGCAATCCGCCAATCGGCCGCCGACTGGCGGGCCGCCACTATCCTATGATGACGGGCGCAAGCCAAGGCGCGACAGGCGCGATGGCGGTCGCGCTTCCCGTTGGCGATGCCGGCTGCGCCGCGATCGCCTTTGATGCCGGCGGATCGCGCAACTTCGTGCCGACCTACATGAACGAGATCTATGCGTTTGCGCGCGCCGAACGGCCTGACCATGCCTCGTTGCCGCAACCATAGAGAGCATCATCTCGGTGCAAACATGAGGTTTCTTTGCTTGCTGTTTTCACCCGATTATCACGCAAGTTCAAGGAATTGTCCGCGCTCTTGTGTCGGGCAACGTGAGTTTGTGTGTTGATAGTATTTTTCACGTAAGCAAAGCACAAGTTGCATCGGCTTTAGTGCTGTGCTCTAATGCCATACACGTTGCCTTTGTGCCGGCACCCGTTTCGCGGTTTGACCGGAAAGTTTCGTCTCTCGCAGTCCATCGTCAGGATGTCGCGCGCGTGCTGCGCCTTATCGAATGGGAGGGGACACTGGCCACGCGCGAACGCGTCTCGGCAAGCCGGTGTCGGCCGGTGATTACGCCCCGTGAACGCGAGGAGGGGCGCGTGACAATGCCCGGCATGGCATTCCCTGCCGTGACCTTGGTCGTTCCACGGCGTTCGGATATCTTTAATTCGCCACGATCGGCCAGCTTCGCATGGCCCGGACATTCGGCGCAGTCGCGTATTCGAGTCGATGCACACGAGGGGAAAGCAGATGTCGCGCGGCCTCATGATCGCGATGACTGCGGCCGTCGCGTTTGGCGCGGCAATTCCGATGTACCTGACGCTCCGCACCGCAAACGGGGATGCGATCACCGTCGGGGGTCAATTGTTCGGAGTGTTCCTGGCGTTGTGGTGCATGTCCTGGGTGCCGGCCTGGATCGTTCTCGCGATCATGCGCGGACGCACGACCCGCAGCACGCTCTTCGTGGCCAGCGCGGCCGCGTCCTTGTTTCTCAGCGGGTTGGTCTGGCTCGATCGGATGCAATAGCGGCATCCCTCACGAGTGCCCGGCGAAGTCCGGACGACGCGCTTCCCTGGCGCGGCATCCCTGCGCCCGTGGCCCCGCGCTGCAAAGTCCGCGCACGAGCGCGGGTATCGACGCGATCAAGGGTTGCTGGAGCGGGCCATGGCGGCTAGCGGCAGCAAGGCGATGTCGGGGGGAATTGCGGCGGTCACGCGACTGAGCATCGCGCAGTTTCTATTGATGATCCTGGTGGCGACCGTTTTCATAAGGAGCGATGCGTTTTCGCGTTGGACGTTTGAAACGACCCATTTCTTCTTGGACTATATCCCCATTCTTTGGAGATACCATTTGGTTTTCAAGCATAGCAACCAGCTCGCCGAATTCTATAAGGTATTTTCGATTTACCTGTCGAATATCGCGATTCAGTGCGGTTTTTTGTCTATGCTCATTTATCGAATCTCCAAGGATATCGATTTCAAAGACTCGTTCAAATTGTTGCCTTTGCAAAAGACCTGGCTTGCGCTGGTATTGTTGATGTTCCTTCATCTCATGGTTGAAATAACTATCGGACAATACAATCTCAATCAAACGGCGTTTTATTCCAATAGAGTTGCAAATGGAGACTATTTCTCTGGTATATTCTCTTTCTGCTTTCTGATTCCATTCGCAAACTTCGTTTTATACTCCTCTATTTACGCCACTCATGAAGGATCCATCAAGAAATCCGATTCGAAATATAGGGCTTATACCGGGAATACAAACCCGCCTTGAAGCCAGGGGCAGACATGGCCGGCAATTCGAATTCGACTGGAAACGCACTCGCTTTGAGCATTGGCCATGCGCTGTCTGCTATCGGCAGAGCGCTCAGCGCGGCGCCTACCGCGGTCGGCCGGGCGGTCGGGGCTACCGTGGAGGGGATAGGCCTCGCGATCGAGGGAGTCTCGAAGTCGGCCAAGGAGGCGGCGGCGAACGCCAGCGCAGCGCTTGGCGAGTTGATCGGCCGTACTATCGCAGGCGTTGTCGGGTCCTTTACCGCCCCTGCGATCGCAACCGCAGTCGCCTCGAGTAGCCTTACCGCCGCGATCGCAGTCGGCGCCGCGGTTGCCGTTAGTCCGGCGCTCGCCATCGCAGGACTCGCCGTCGCTGCTCTCGGGCTCAGCCTGTTGGGTGGTGCCATCGCGACGACAGCTTTCGACTTGGCCGTCGGTGCGCTGAGGCCGCCGGCGCCTGGACCGGGCCCCGCGCCCGGACCATCGCCGGATCCCGGGTCCGGGCCTTCGCCGGATCCGGGCCCCGGACCTGGACCATCGCCGGATCCTGGGCCCGGGCCTTCGCCGGATCCGGGCCCCGGACCCGGACCATCGCCAGATCCCGGGCCCGGTCCGGCGCCCTCACCCGGTCCCGGCCCGGCGCCCTCACCCGATCCAGGGCCGGCGCCAGCTCCAGACCCGGACAGCAGCAAGGGTGAGCCCGATCCTAGCCCGGCCGAGGACTCGGGGCCCGACAATACTCCGGGTGGTACCCCGACCGACCCGGGCGAAAGCACAGTCGGCAGCTGCTTTCCTGCAGATACGCCCATTCTGATGGCCGGCGGTTCGACCAAGCCGATTGAAGCGATCGGCATCGGCGACCTCGTGTTGGCCTTCGATGGCTTCGGCGCGCTTGTCCCGCGCCGCGTGGCTCGGCTGTATCGCAACGTCACCGACCGGTGGACCGAGTTGTCGTTTGCGCAGGTCGCGCGCGCACCGGTAGTCGTGACGCCAGGGCATGCGTTCCTAGCCGTCGACGGCCGTTTCGAGACGATCGAGGGATTGCTGCGGCAAGGCGGCGGTAGCGCGCACGTTGTGCTCGCGGATGGCTCGTCGGCGCTGGTGCGCGGTCGCGTGATTACGTTGCACGCCGGCACTGCGTCGCTGTATCCACAATCAAGAACTGTGGAAGCCGACGGCTCTCTCGGCAATCTCGCACTCGCGCCGCACGTCCGGCACGGCTGGACCACGTTCAACTTCGAAGTCGAGGATTTGCATACCTACGTCGCGGCCGGAATCCGCGTTCACAACGCCAGCGGCGAAGGGGACAGCGAGTTCAGGATCTGGGAATACCGGTGAGTTCGGATCACCCGGCGAGGGCGGCGGCTCGAGTGGCTCGGGCGGTGGCGGCGACGCCGGTGCCGGCAGCGGCGGCGACGGTGGCGCGGGCAGCGGCGGAGACGGCGGCGGTGGTGGCGGAGACGGCGGCGGTGGTGACGGCGGCGGCGGCGCTCCGGTTGCCCTCGATCTCGATGGCGACGGCATTGAAATTACTCCGACGCTGTTCTCGACCGCGCTCTTCGATTTTGACCATGACGGTTTCCGCGAGTCCGCGGCGTGGATCGGCCCGGATGACGGCATCCTCGTCATCGACCTGGCCGCGGATGGCTCGGCCGGCCCTGATGGGATCATCAATCAGGATCGCGAACTGGTCTTCACCCGCTGGTCGACGGTCGCTACCAGCGATATGGCCGCATTGCGCGAGATCTTCGACACCAATCAGAACGGCCAGCTCGATGCCGGCGATGTCCGTTTCAGCGAATTTCGCGTCTGGCGCGACACCGACCAGGACGGGTTAACCGATTCCGGAGAGGTGAAAACCCTGGGCGAATGGGGAATTGCCAGCATCGGGCTTCACCCGACGGCGGAGCCGGTGGACTTCCGCGAGGGAACCCGCGTCGCAGGGTACTCCTCCTTCACACGCGCAGACGGTTCGACCGGAACGGCGGCCGACGTGAGACTCGGATTTGACCCGAACGGCTACCGGGTGTTTCAACGCTCCGATGGCTTCGAGATCAATCGCGAGAACGGCGCTGCGGAGCGTTACTTTGTCGCCCATGAAGGCAGCGGGCCAGTCACGCTCAATCTTGGGCCGATTGCCTATTCTGGAGCCATCGGCAGTGACGCCAGCGACATTTTCATCGCCGCAATCGACCGTCCCAGCTTCATCGCCGGCAACCTCGGCGACGACATCATTGTGGGCGGAGCAGAGAACGACGTACTGGTCGGCGGCAGCGGAGCCGACCAGCTATACGGAGGAGTGGGCAGCGACACGCTGATCGCGGAAATTTCCGACGCCGTCATCGACGGTGGTGCCGGCTTCGATACCGTTCGATTCGTCGGCGCCGGCGCAACATTCGGTCTTGCCGCGCACGCCGTCGAAGCCGCATTCGGAACCGAGGCTGCAGATTTCCTCGACGCATCCGGTGTCGTCGTTGCAACGTTGGTCGGGGGCGGCGGTGATGACGTGCTGATCGGCGGCTCGGACTCCGATATCCTGAACGGTGGGGACGGAAACGACGTCATTCACGGCGGCGCAGGCGGCGACTTCGTCATCGGCGGCGCCGGTTCGAACGAGCTTTTCGGCGAAGGCGGCAACGATGTCGTCGCCGATGGAGCTCACGGCAGCCTGATCGACGGCGGAGACGGCGACGATGTATTGATCGGCGCAGCCGGCAACGACGTCATGGTCGGTGGAGCCGGTCGCGACGTCGTCGATCTGTCAGGTAATCGCTCCGACTATTCCATCGTCTATAACGCGGGAACCGCGACATCTACCGTCAGTGACCTGCGCGTGGGCGACTCGGACGGCATCGACACGGTGAGCGGGGTCGAGGTCTTCGAGTTCTCCGACGGTTTCGAGACCTACGACACAGCCGGTCACCTGATCCTGCAAACGCTGAACGCCGCCGACGGCTCGAAGCGGGTGATCGCCTACGGCACCGTCGGCGTGGCGCTCGCCGGCACCGCGTTCAACGACGTGCTGACCGGAGCCGCCGGCAGCGATGCATTGACCGGCGGCGCCGGCGCCGATGTGATGGCCGGCGGGGCGGGCGACGACTACTATCAGGTGGATAATCCGGGCGACCAGGTGATCGAGCGGCCGGGCGAAGGCCGCGACACGGTGCATGCCTGGGTGGGCTTCACGCTCGGCGACAACGTCGAGGTCCTGGCGCTCGGCGCCGGCGCCGGCGCGATCTACGGCATCGGCAACGCGCTTGACAACTGGATCGAGGGCAACGAGAGCGCCAACTACCTCTATGGCGGCGGCGGCGGCGACACGATGGAGGGCGGGGGCGGCGACGACTACTATCAGGTGGATAATCCGGCCGACCGGGTGACCGAGCGGCCGGGCGAAGGCCGCGACCTGGTGCATGCCTGGGTGGGCTTCACGCTCGGCGACAACATCGAGAACCTGGCGCTCGGCGCCGGCGCCGGCGCCATCCACGGCATCGGTAACGCGCTCGACAACTGGATCGGCGGCAACGAGAGCGCCAACTACCTCTTCGGCGGCGGCGGCGCCGACGCGATGGAGGGCGGGGCCGGCGACGACTACTATCAGGTGGACAATTCGGCCGACCGGGTGACGGAGCGGGCGGGCGAAGGCCGCGACCTGGTGCATGCCTGGGTCGGCTTCACGCTTGGCGCGGAGATCGAGGTGCTGGCGCTCGGCGCCGGCGCCGGCGCCATCTACGGCATCGGCAATGCGCTCGACAACTGGATCGGCGGCAACGAGAGCGCCAACTACATCTACGGCGCCGGCGGCGCCGACACCATGGAGGGCGGGGCCGGCGACGACTACTATCAGGTGGATAATCCGGGCGACCGGGTGACGGAGCGGGCGGGCGAAGGCCGCGACCTGGTGCATGCCTGGGTCGGCTTCACGCTCGGCGACGACGTCGAGAACCTGGCGCTCGGCGCCGGCGCCGGCGCCATCTACGGCATCGGCAATGCGCTCGACAACTGGATCGGCGGCAACGAGAGCGCCAACTACATCTACGGCGCCGGCGGCGCCGACACCATGGAGGGCGGGGCCGGCGACGACTACTATCAGGTGGATAATCCGGGCGACCGGGTGACGGAGCGGCCGGGCGAAGGCCGCGACCTGGTGCATTCCTGGGTGGGCTTCACGCTCGGCGACGACATCGAGAACCTCGCGCTCGGCGCCGGCGCCGGCGCCATCCACGGCATCGGCAACGCGCTCGACAACTGGATCGGCGGCAACGAGAGCGCCAACTACCTCTTCGGCGCCGGCGGCGCCGACACCATGGAGGGCGCGGCCGGCGACGACTACTATCAGGTGGATAATCCGGGCGACCGGGTGATCGAGCGGCCGGGCGAAGGCCGCGACCTGGTGCATGCCTGGGTCGGCTTCACCCTCGGCGACGACATCGAGAACCTGGCGCTCGGCGCCGGCGCCGGCGCGATCCACGGCATCGGCAACGCGCTCGACAACTGGATCGGCGGCAACGAGAGCGCCAACACCATCTACGGCGCCGGCGGCACCGACACCATGGTCGGCGGCGCCGGCGACGACTGGCTCGCGGGCGGCGAGGGCACCGACACCGCGGTATTCTCCGGCGCGCGCCTCGACTATGCGGTCACGTTCGACGCGGCGGCGCAAACCTACACCGTGGCGGACCATCGCGCCGGCGCGCCCGACGGCAGCGACAGCGTCACCGGCGTGGAGCTGTTCCTGTTCGCCGACCGCACGGTGCACCAGTGGGAGCTCCTCGGCTAGAGCACCGGGTGAACGGCGCGCAGATCGTCGCCGAGCAGATGGTCAGCCGTTGGCGACCGCGCCGTGGTCGAGCGACAGCCCACCGGTCATGAATGGCGCCTGCACCGTGCAGGTGACGGCGGGCGTCACCGTCAGCGCCGTTGCGCGCAAGGCGCGCGCGACATTGCGATCGGCAGTAGAGGAGGCGAGTTTCACCGCTACTTCCCAGATGCGCGCGGGGCCCGCTTGGCCGCAGCTCACCCCCGTCCGACGAACGGCATCTTGGTCGCCATCACGGTCATGAACAGCACGTTGGCCTCGAGCGGCAGCGAAGCCATATAGGCGACCGCGCTGCCGACATGATCGGCGTCCATGCGCGGCTCCGGCTTCATCTGCCCGTCGGGCTGCAGCACGCCCGCGACCATGCGCTCGGTCATCGGGGTCGCCGCGTTGCCGATGTCGACCTGCGAGCAGGCGATGTCGTAGGCGCGCCCGTCGAGCGCGGTCGACTTGGTCAGGCCGGTGACCGCGTGCTTGGTCGAGGTGTAGGCGGCCGAGCGCGGGCGCGGGGTATGCGCGGAGATCGAGCCGTTGTTGATGATGCGCCCGCCGCGCGGGTTCTGGTCCTTCATGATCTTGAAGGCTTCCTGGGTGCAGACGAAGAGGGCGGTGAGGTTGGTGTCGACGACCTCCTTCCACTTCTCCACCGGAAGCTCCTCGAACGGCACCGGCGGTGCGCCCATGCCGGCATTGTTGAACAACACGTCGAGCCGGCCATAGGTCTCCTTCACCTTGGCGAACAGTGCGCGGATCGAAGCGACATCGCGGACATCGGTCGGCACCACTAGGGATGTGGCCGGCGCGCCCTCGCGCGCGGTCTCCTCCAGCGGCTCCCTGCGCCGCCCGGCCAGCGCCACCGCGTAGCCAGCCTTCATCAGCGCCAGCGCGGCGGCCTTGCCGACGCCGGTGCCCGCACCCGTGACGATCGCGACCTTTGCAGTCATGTCCGCAAGCCCTCCCTGTTGCGTGGCCGAGCCAACAGGCAAAGCGGGGAAGTTTCAAGGGGGAAAGCCAACGCCCAGGGCTTCGCGGACTGGCTGCCCAACGCCTCGGCGTCCGAGATCGAAGACTATGGAAGGGTCAGCCGGCGGCGGCCTGCGGCGCCGCTTGCGCCTTGTCCACCTGCGCGCTGCGGCGCTCGTCGATGACCGACGCCGGCGCCGGCTTGCCGAAGCGATAGCCCTGCATCGAGTGCACGCCGGCGGCGCGCAGGAACAGCTGCTGCTCGGCGGTCTCGACGCCCTCCGCGGTCACCTTCATGCCGAGGCCGCGGCCGAGCGAGACGATGGCATGCACGATCGAGGCGGCGTCCGCCGCGGTTTCGATCGAGTGCACGAAGCTGCGGTCGATCTTGATGCGGTCGAACGGGAAGCGGCGCAGGTATAGCAGGCTCGAATAACCGGTGCCGAAGTCGTCGAGCGCGAACTTGATGCCTTGCGCCTTGAGCCGGCGCATGGCGCTCTCGGCATTGTCGACGTTGCCGAGCAGGGTGGTTTCGGTCAGCTCCAGCTCGAGCCGCTGCGGTTCGAAACCGGTGTCGGCGATGGTGCGCTCGATCATCTCGGCGAAATCCGGCCGGCGGAACTGCAGCGGCGACACGTTGACGGCGAGCGTCAGCCCGGGCCAGGCCTTGGCCTCCAGGCAGGCGCGGCGCAGCACCCATTCGCCGAGCGGGATGATGAGCTCGCTGCGCTCCGCGATCGGGATGAACTGCGCCGGGGTCACATCGCCGCGCTCGCGGTGATGCCAGCGGCAGAGCGCCTCGACGCCGGCCATCTTCTCGCCGCTCGCGTTCATGATCGGCTGGTAGGCGATGCTCAGCCCGCCGCTCGCGATCGCGTCGCGCAGGTCGTTCTCGAGCTGCTTGCGTTCGCGCAGGTCGGCGTCCATGTCGGCGTCGTAGATGCAGGCGCGGTTGCGGCCTTCGTTCTTGGCGCGGTAGAGCGCGACGTCGGCGCGGCGCATGATGTCGGCGGCCGCGCCCGAACGACGGTCGATCACCGCGATGCCGATGCTGGCGCCGATCACGAGCGTATGGCCGACGACGTCGTAGGGCGCGCGCAATGCCTCGATCAGGCGTTGCGCGATCTCGTCGAGCGCGGTGAGATCGGCGACCTCGGTCGTGATCACGGCGAACTCGTCGCCGCCGAGCCGGGCCACGAGATCGCCGCTGCGCAAGGTGCGGACGAGCCGCTGCGCGACCGAACGGATCAGGCCGTCGCCGATGTGGTGGCCGAGGGTGTCGTTGATGTCCTTGAAGTGGTCGAGGTCGATCGAGAGCACGGCCGCGAGGGATGCGTCGCGCCCGGCCTCGTCCATGGCCGCGGCCAGACGTTCGCCGAAATAGGTGCGGTTCGGCAGGTCCGAGAGCGGATCGTGCATGGCGAGATGACGCAACTGATCTTCGCCCGCCGCGATGGTGGCGGCGGTCCGGCGGATGTAGTGCAGCACGAACGCCGCCAGCAGCACGAAGGCGCCGAGCGCGACCGCGAGGAACGGCAGCACGTTGGCGACGATCTCCGCGCCCGGCCGCTTCGGCGTCCAGGAAAAGCGCGCGATCAACTGGCCTTGCGAGTCGTTGAGCTCGATCAGCTTTTCGTCGGGCGCGAGCTGATTTGCCTGGACGTAGCGCAGGTTGGCGAGTTCCGTGCGCGCGGAAATCTCGGCCAGAAGCACCTCATCGATGAATTTCAGCGTCAGCACGATGAACGAATTCGCGAGCGCCGGCGCCGCCGGGTCGGCCGCATTGAGGACCACGCCGGCCGCGACCGCCGGGCGGTTCATGATCGTGAGCACTTTGGCGATGCGGCGCGGCCGCTCGACCGCGGTCACCGGATTGCGTGCTGCCGTGCGGATCGAATCGAGCGAGCCGGCAACGGGACGGCCGCGCAGGTGATCGATCATCGGAGCGAGTTCGGGGCGGATGCCGTTGAAACGGCGCGGCTCGGCGCTGGTGTTGCCGAGCAGCGCATAGACGAACTGGTCGCTGGCGTCGGCGACGAAGACGAACTCATGCGCAAAGAAGGTCTTGAGCCACAAGCCGAGGCGATTGTGGATCCAGTCGGTGTCCAATGGTCCCTGCACGCTGCGCAGCATGCGCGGCGAGGCCGACACGCTTTCGAGCTCGCGCAGCACGCGCTCGCGCTGGTCGACGATGGCGTTGAGGAACAGCTGCCGCTCGTGATTGAGCGATCCCTCGTCGGCGCGTTGCGCCGAGGTCAGCACCGCGACGACGATGCAGACGATCGCGACCGCGACGATCAGGCCGATCGGCGCGACAACGCCGCCGCGTGCGCGATCCCCTGCGCGCCGCCGGCGTCGACCCTCAATTCGTGCCCGAACGCTTCTCCACACGGGCGTCCCTCGGCTCCCCACTCCATGGAAGCCGCGAGCCTACGTCCAAGAGCTTGTGAAAGCTTTGTTATCGGGGTGGCGCGGGGCGGAACCGCGAGCCAGGCGCGCGAATTCGCGCGGTGTGACTAACGCAAGGTAAATCGCCCGCCGGTTACTGCGGGTTCATGTAGGGCGGGCGCGGAATCGCGATATGGCTCGCGCGCAACGCCTTCGACCAGCGCTCGCGCAGGTCGGCGAAATAAGGTTCCCCCGGCTCGATGCGGTAGGACAGTTCCGCATCGCAGACGTCACGCCGGACCACCGCGATATCGATCGGCATGCCCACGGTCAGGTTCGAGCGCATGGTGGAGTCCATGGAGATGAGGCCGATCTTGAGCGCGTCATGGAGGTCCATGTCATGGACGATGGCGCGGTCGAGTACGGGCTTGCCGTACTTGTACTCGCCGATCTGCAGATAGGGCGTATCCTTGGTGCATTCGATGAAATTGCCGGCGGTATAGATCATGAACAGCCGCAACGGGCCGCCTTTGATCTGGCCGCCGAACAGGAAGGAGACCTCGAACTTGACATCGGCGGCCTCGAATGCCGGCCCTTCGATGTCGTGAACCATGCGGATCACGTGGCCGACGCGTTTGGCCGCCTGGAACATGGTCGGGGCATTCTGCAGCGTTTCGACCTCGCCCGTCGCCTCGTTCTTCACGCCTTCATTGAGCATGCTCCCCACACTCTGGCTGATCGAGAGATTGCCGGCGGAAGCCAGCGCCATGACGCGCTCGCCGGGCATCTTGACGAGATTGAGCTTGCGGAACGTGGAGATGTTGTCGACGCCGGCGTTGGTACGCGTGTCCGAGATCATCACAAGACCGTCGCGCACGAGAATCCCGCAACAATAGGTCATGGCACCGTCCCGCCTTCCGCTAGGCTTATAACGGCCCCGACGCCGCCATCGCAACGCGGTCTGCGGAGCAGGGGCATCAACTCTGCATTTGCCGCGCCGCCTGGTCGACGACGACCTTGACCTCCATCGACTCTTCCCCGCCGCCGTAGCGGGTGCCGCGGACGGGTGAAGCGCCGAGATAGTCGAGCCCGACCGCGACCCGCACGTGGGCCTCGGTCGCGCACACCCCGTTGGCGGGATCGAAGGCGACCCAGCCCAGTCCCGCGACGTGCGCCTCGGCCCAGGCGTGCCCCGCGTCCTGGTTGACCACGCCGTCGAGGCGATGGAAATAACCGCCGACATAGCGTGCCGGGATATCGAGATAGCGTGCCGCCGCAATGAACACGTGGGTGAGGTCCTGGCAGACCCCGCGCTTGAGCGCGTAGGCCTCGGCCGCGGTGGTCTCGGTGCGGGTCGGGGTGGTATCGTAGGCCATCTCGCGGTTTATGCGCTCGAGCAGGGCGTGCAGCAGCGCGAGCGAGGCCGGGCCCGCGCCCGCACGCACCTCGCGCGCGAGATCGACGATCGCCGCATCGGTCGCGGTCAGCGGTGTTTCGCGCAGATAGAGGCTCGGCGGAAAACGCTCGACCGCGCCGTGCACGACGCCGCCGGTGTCGCGCGTCTCGATCTCGCCTGCCACCAGTACGCCGAGGTCGTCGAGCGGCCCGTCGGCCGTGAACGCGTGCGTGATGTTGCCGAACGCGTCTTCGCGCACGTCGAGCCGGCAGTCGGCCGACAGCTCGATGCGCCAGTCGACGACGAACTGGCCGTCGTGGTTGCGCGGGGTCAGCCGCAGCGTCTGGATCACGCCGTTGGCGGGCGTATCGTAGTGATAGCTGGTGTCATGCGAGACGCGGATGCGCATGGCCAACCTAACTCAAATACTGTTCGCTGATCATCGCGCCGAGCTGGTTGTTGTTGGCGACGAATTCGCCGATGAACTCGTGCAGGCCCTGCTGGAAGATCTCCTCCATGCGGCTGTTCTGGAAGCGCGTGCGCACGGAACGGGCATGGCGCTGGGCCGGTCCCTGGCGGCCGTAGAGGCGGGCGATGTTGTCGAGATGCTCGACCAGATGGGCATAGCAGCTCGCGAGCGAGCGCGGCATCTGGTCGTTGACGATAAGCAGGTCGGCGACCAGCCACGGCTTGACGCTCTCGCGATAGACCCAATGGTAGGAAGTGAGCGCCGACACCGAGCGCAGGATCGCGGCCCACTGGAAATAGTCGAGCGGTCCGCCGACGTGTTCGTGCGCTGGCAGCAGCATGTGATACTTGACGTCGAGAATACGCGCGGTGTTGTCGGCGCGCTCGATGAACACGCCAAGGCGGGAGAACCAGTAGGCGTCGTTGCGCAGCATGGTGCGGTAGGCCGAGCCGTCATAGCGCAGCCCCGCCTCCTGCACCGAGCGCAGGAAATGGGCGAGATCCTCGCGCGAGACCGGGCCTGCGCCGTAGCGCTTGAGTTCGAGCCATGCGCCGTTGATCGCGTCCCACATCTCCATCGTGAGCGCCGTGCGCACCGAGCGCGCGTTGGTGCGGGCCACCTCGAAACAGGAACGGATCGAAGAGGGATTGTCGGGCGAAAAGGCGAGGAAGCCGGTGACGGTTTCCTCGTTCGCTTCCTTGTGGGCGGCAAAGAACGTCGTGGCGCAGCCGGCGGTCGCGACCGCCGATTCCCACTCGTTGGTCGCGCTGCCGCCGTAGGCGGTCGGCACGGCGGTGAGGCGCTGCGTCGCTTCGAGGATGCGCGCGAGATACTCGGCGCGCTCGATGTAGCGCGAGAGCCAATAGAGGTTGTCGGCGGTGCGCGCGAGCATGTCAGGCGTCCAGCACCCAGGTATCCTTCGTGCCGCCGCCCTGGCTGGAATTGACCACCAGCGAGCCCTTCTGCAGCGCGACGCGGGTGAGGCCGCCCGGCACGATGCGAATGCGGTCGCGGCCGGTCAGCACGAACGGGCGCAGATCCACGTGGCGGGGTGCGAGCCCGTCCTCGACGCAGGTCGGCACCGTCGAGAGCGCCAAGGTCGGCTGCGCGATGAAGCCGCGCGGATCGCGTTTGAGCTTGTCGCGAAAGGCGGCGAGCGTGGCCTTGTCGGCTTTCGGTCCGATCAGCATGCCGTAGCCGCCCGAACCGTGCACCTCCTTCACGACCAGCTCGTCGAGCTTGTCGAGCACGTAGGAGAGGTGCTCGGGCTCGCGGCAGCGCCAGGTCGGAACGTTCTTCAGAATCGGCTCCTCGGAGAGATAGAACTTCACGATCTCCGGCATGTAGCTGTAGACCGCCTTGTCGTCGGCGATCCCGGTGCCGACCGCGTTGGCGAGGGTCACATTGCCGGCCATGTAGGCCGACATGATGCCGGGCACGCCGAGCGCGGAATCGGGGCGGAAGGCGAGCGGATCGAGGAAATCGTCGTCGATGCGGCGATAGATCACGTCGACGCGTTTGAGGCCTTCGGTCGTGCGCATATAGACGACCTCCCCTTTGACCAGGAGGTCGCGGCCCTCGACCAGCTCGATGCCGAGCTTGTCGGCCAGGAACGAGTGCTCGTAATAGGCCGAGTTGTAGATGCCGGGGCTCAGCAGCACCACGGTCGGCTCGCCTGCGGCGGTCGAAGGAGCGGCGGAGCGCAACGTCGCCAGCAATTCGTCCGGGTAGTTCTCGACCGGCGCGACGCGATGGCGCGCGAACAACTCGGGGAACAGCCGCAGCATGATCTCGCGGTTCTCCAGCATGTAGGAGACGCCCGAGGGTGTGCGGGCATTGTCCTCGAGCACGTAGAAGGTGTCGGCGTCGACCCGTACGATGTCGATGCCGGCGATGAACACGTAGATATCGTGCGGGACCTTCTGACCGTTCATCTCCGGACGAAACACCGGATTCTGGAACACGAGGTCTTCGGGCACGATCCCGGCATGCAGGATCTCGCGCTTGGAATAGATGTCCTTGATGTAGAGGTTGATCGCCCGGGTGCGCTGCTCCAGCCCGCGGCTGAGCGTGTCCCATTCCTTGGCGGAGAGGATGCGCGGGACGACGTCGAAGGGGATCAGCCGTTCCTGGGCCTCGGCTTCCCCGTAGACCGCAAACGTGATGCCGATGCGGCGAAACAGCAGCTCGGCCTCGCGCTGGCGCTGCTCGAGGAGCTCGGGCGGCACCTGGGCGAGCCACGCCGAGAGCTCGCGGTAGGACGGGCGCAACTGCCCATCCGCCCCATTCATCTCGTCGAACGCAACCACCATCCACTTGCCTCAGGGGCTGGGTGTACGCCGTCGCCCTCGCGGGAGCGGTCCGCCCACTCTGGTGCAACAGTCTATTTGCAAGCGCCGCGCCAGTGGAAGGCACGCTCGCGACAAGGCCGAGTGGTGGCAGGCAGAGGGCGCGTTGCCCGGGACTTGCGCGCCCGCGGATAGGTAAGGCAAAAAAGGTAATCGAATCCGACCACTTAGCGCGCATTTGCGCTAGGATCGCAGAGCTCGAATCACTGGCGGCAGGAGAGCCGAGCCTCGCAGCAAGGAACTTTCGCCCCAATCGGAAATTGTTCGTTGTGCCGTAGTCCACTCGCCGCGACCCCCGCAAGGGGAGACAGGAGGGCACCCGTGGGACAGTCCGACAAGCTGATGCCGATTGCGCTCATCGTGGAGGATGATCCCGATCTGCGCGAGCTCGCCGCCGCGTTGCTGGAGGAAACCGAGCTGAAAGTGATGGAGTGCGCCACCGCCGAAGAGGCGCTGGTGACGATGTGCACGCACGGCAACGAGGTCGCGTTGATCTTCGCCGACATCCGCCTGCCCGGCCTGATCGACGGGATCGATCTCGCCCGCAAGGCGCGGGCGCTGTGGCCGCGGGTGCGGATCATCATCACGTCGGGCAATCCCGGGAATCGGGTCGATTCGCTCCCGGAAAATGCCATCTACATGCAGAAGCCGTGGCGCGCGCTCGAAGTGCTGATGGAAGCCGAACGTGCCGCCGCCACCGCGCAGGCCGATCAAGGAACTGTGCGGGCTTAGATCGCGATCACCTCCCCATCCGGCCGCTGCGCCAACACGCGCGCCACGTCCGCGTTGCGTCGCTCCAGGGCGAGACGCTGATTGACGTAGCCCTTGTCGGTGATCTCGTTGGCGTCGATCGAGGGCGCGTCGGGCAACAGCAGGACGCGGGCGATACGCTCGGACGAGCCGGGGTGGGCGGCGTTCCAGCGCGCGAGCGCGGCCGCGACGTGTGAACGCACAACCGGATGGCGGGCGATCTCGGGCAGCGTCGTCGGCGCTGTTTCGCCGATCAGCTTTTGGCAGCCGGCGGTATTGAGCCAGGCGAGGAGGGCGATGTGTTCGCGATCCGCGCCGGCGACGATCGCGTCCTGCAGCGCCGGCGAGCAGGCGGCAAGGATGCCGACGCGCAAGGCCCCGACGTGTACCCAGGTGCCGGTCGCGAGTTTGAAGTCTTCGGCCAGGCGGCCGTCGAACACGATGCCGCGGGCCGGATCGTTCGGGTCGGCGAACGTCACCGCGTCGCCGGGCTTGTAGAATCCCTCCGCATCGAAGGCATCGGCCGTGAGGTCCGGCCGCTTCCAGTAGCCCGGGCTCACATTCGGCCCGCGCACGCGGATTTCGAGCTTGTCGCCGCTCGGCACGAGCTTCACGTCGACGCCGGGCACCGGCACGCCGATCACGCCGGCCCGCTCGATGAGGAAGTGCGCCGAGGTCGCGAGCGGCGCGGTCTCGGTCGTGCCCCATGCCGACGTCATCGGGACGCGTTGGCCGGTCGCGCGCACCGACACCGCCTCGAGCCGCTCCCACAGGTCCTGCGGCAGCGAGGCGCCGGCATAGAAGATCAGCTTCAGCCGCGCGAAGAACGAACGGGCGAAATCCTCGTCGCGCTCGAGCCGCGGCAGCAGCGCCGCATAGCCGGCCGGCACGTTGAAATAGATGGTCGGGGAGATCTCGGTCAGGTTGCGTACCGTCTCGCCGATCATGGCGGGCAGCGGCCGGCCGCCGTCGATGGTGAGCGTGCCGGCGTGACGCAGGATCAGATTGAAATTGTGATTGCTGCCGAAGGTATGGTTCCAGGGCAGCCAGTCGACCAGCACCGGCGGTTCCTCGGTGAGGAATGGCCACACCTGCAGCATCTGCTGCTGGTTCGCGGTGAGCATGCCGTGGGTGTTGATGACCGCCTTCGGCAGGCCGGTCGAGCCGGAGGTGAACAGGAATTTCGCGATTCGATCGGCGCCGAGGGCGGCGACCGTCCGCTCGACCGCAGGATCAGGCGCGGTCTGCGTCAACTGTTGGAACGGCGTGACACCGTCCAAATTCGCCCCGTTGCGGCTGGCCACGATTTCCGTCGCGGCGAGATCGAGCGCGGCGAGCGCCTTGGCGAAAGGAGCGGTGTCGGCGACATAGACCAGGCCCGGCTCGAGCAGTTCGGTGATGTGCTTGAGCTTGGCGTGATCCTCGCTCTGCAGCGAGTAGGCGACCGAGATCGGCGCGACCGCCACGCCTGCGGTGTAGCCGGCGAGCATGAGCAGCCCGTGATCGACGCCGTTGCCCGACAGAATCATGACCGGCCGTTCGGCCGATAGGCCACGCGCCAGCAACGCGGCGGCGATGGCGTCGACCATGCGCCGCGCCTGTTCGTAGCTCACTTTGCGCCAGAGTTCCCCGGTGCGCTCGGCCAGAAAGGTGCGTCCGGGCGCCGCATCGACGGCGGCACGGAACAGCCGGGCGAGGTTGGGGTCGTAGCTGCGCAGGGCGTCGGCCGAATAGAGCCGGATCGAGCCGTCGGGCGCGCTTTCCCTCCGCACCCGTGCCGGCGCATAGGCGATCGGCCGGAACGGCGCCTTGTCCCGCGCGAGGCGGTCATGCATCGGCGTTTCCTACGGTGTCTTTGGCGCCGCGTTGATGCATTATAGAACGCGACAAGTCACCTCGCACGCAGGCCGAACATGACGCAAGCGCCCGATCCGGTCGTCACCGCCGCAATCCTCGTGATCGGCGACGAGATCCTGTCCGGACGCACCAAGGACAAGAACATCGGCTATATCGCCGAGTACCTGACCGCCATCGGCATCGATCTGAAGGAAGTGCGCGTGGTGGCGGACGAAGAGGCCGAGATCGTGGCGGCGCTCGACGCCCTGCGCACGCGCTACGGCTACGTGTTCACGACCGGCGGCATCGGCCCGACCCATGACGACATCACCGCCGATGCCGTCGCCAAGGCGTTCGGCGTCACCATCGACTATGACCCGCGTGCGGTCGCGCTGATGAAGGAACGGTTCGCCGCCCGCGGCGTGGAGATGAACGAGGCGCGCATGCGCATGGCGCGGATCCCGGCCGGCGCCGATCTGGTCGAGAACAAGATGTCGGGCGCGCCCGGATTCATGATCGGCAACGTGGTCGTCATGGCCGGAGTCCCATCGATCATGCAGGCGATGCTGGATGCGGCGGCGCCGCGGCTCAGGACCGGCGTGAAGATGCTGTCCGAGACGATCCGCGGCGACGTGCGCGAAGGCGACATCGGCACCGAGCTCGGTGAAATCGCGAAACTCCACCCGGATGTTTCGATCGGCAGCTACCCGTTCTTCGACGACAAGTTCGGCCCGAACACCAATCTGGTCATCCGCTCGCGCGATCCCGCAGCGCTGGCCGCCGCCAAGGCGGAGGTCGAAGCCATGCTCATGCGGGTACGGGCGGCGCTCGCGGCCCCGGCAGCGGCGGTACGCTGATACGGATTATTCCGAATATCGCCGTGGGCGATTCTCCGGCATTGTGGCGCAAGAATTCGAGGGGGACGATTGAGCTCCGGCCGCGCACGGCGGCCGGAGCTCTTTCATTTTCATCCCTGGCCATCATGCCCTAGGATTTTGCCTGGAGCATGTTGCATGCGCTCTACCGTGATCGTCGCGCTGACCCTGTTCGGGAACAGTCCTCATGCGGTCGCATTGATCGTTAGGATCGCATGGGGAGCAGAAGGAGACCCCGATGACCGATTTCGAGCCGACCGACCGCCGCCGCTTCCTCATCGCCGGGACCTTCGCCGCAGCGCTCGGTCAAAGCGGCGATGCCCTGGCGCAGACACTGCCGCCGACACCCGAATGCCGCGACAACACCGCTGCTACGCCGCCTCAGACCGAGGGGCCGTTCTACAAGCCGCGCACGCCCGAGCGCGCCGACCTCACCGAGCCCGGCCTGCGCGGGCGACCGATCGAGCTCGGCGGCTTCGTGCTGACGCGCAGCTGCAAGCCGGTCGAGCGCGCAATCGTCGACCTTTGGCATGCCGACAGCAAAGGTGAATACGACAATACCGGGTTCCGGCTGCGCGGCCACGTCCGTACCGACGCCGAGGGCCGTTATCGTTTCCGCACCATCGTTCCCGGCATCTATCCCGGCCGCACGCGGCATTTCCACGTCAAGGTGGCACCGCCGGAAGGACGGCTGTTGACCACGCAGCTCTATTTTCCCGGCGAGGCCGGCAACAGCGCCGATGGCCTGTTCCGCCGCGAGCTGTTGATACGCACGGCCAAGAATGAGGGCGCGCTCGCCGGACGCTTCGATTTCGTGCTCGATATGCGCTAGACCATGGCCTTGACCGGCGGCGCGCCGGTCGGGGGAGGGCCGATGGCCGAAGCGCAGGTTCAGGCTGCCGCTCAGAAAGCGTTCCCGGTTTCCTGGGACCAATTCCACCGCGACGCCCGCGCGCTTGCCTGGCGGCTCAACGGGGCCGGGCCGTTCCAGGCCATCGTGTGCGTGACGCGCGGTGGGCTGGTGCCGGCGGCGATCGTGGCGCGCGAACTGGAGATCCGGCTGATCGAAACGGTGTGCGTCGCGAGCTACCACGACTATGCGACGCAAGGTTCGCTCAGCGTGCTCAAGACCGTCGCGGAAAGCATCGTCGCGCTCGGCGGCGGCAAGGGCAAGGGTGTGCTGATCGTCGACGACCTGGTCGATACCGGCAAGACCGCCAAAGTGGTGCGCGAATTGCTCCCCGATTCCCATTTTGCCACCGTCTACGCCAAGCCCATGGGGCGGCCGATGGTCGACACCTTCATCACCGAAGTGTCGCAGGACACCTGGATCTATTTTCCCTGGGATACCGGGCTGGCGTTCCAGCCGCCGATCCGCGACGGCGGCGCCTGATCCGATTCCGTAGAGTGGGCAACGGCGCGAAACGAAGCCCTCGCGATCATGCGCAAAGCCCTCGCGCCTTTGTCCACGCGTTTTGATTCCGTCCGCGTGGGCACGGCACGGCCGTCCTTCAGCATATCATCATGACAACCGGGGCCGCGCCTTTGCCCACCCTACCGCACCTCAGCCGCGTGCGATGCGCACGATCGAAGCGAGATAGCGGTCGACCGCGAAACCGGACTTGATCTGCCAGCCGAGCTCGCGCGCCTGCGGGCCGAATTTGTCGAGCACGCGCGGCGGATCGCAGATGGCGGCGCTGGCGCATAACATGAATACGAGCATCAATTTCGACATCGCCGTTCTCCACGATCGCGATGATTGATTATCGCAATGACGTGTGAAGCCGCGCTTGCGCTGCGCGCTTCAATTCAAGACCAATTCTGGGAAAGACTAGCGCAAAGCTCGCGCTTAATTGTCGCGAAGTCGCGTTCGATTTTCCAGAGAATGATCGAGAAGCTTTCTTCCATCCCGCGCCAATGGGTAGAAGCGAAAAGTGAAAGCCCCGCGCGAGGCGGGGCTTTCACTTGTGTGCCGAGCATGAACGACAGCTTGGAGGTGGAAGTCCTCTATCCAGCCTGATGGCGGTGAAGGATTAGCGAAGCGCAAGGGCGTCGTCGCGAGGCGAGGTCTGAAAGAAGCGTGGAGCAAAGCCGCGGCCCGATGGACAAGAACCGGATAACGAGGCCTACCCGGCCGGACGAGCGAGCAAGTGATCGCGAAGTCCAGAGCCATCAAAGGCCGGGGTGGTAAATCCGGCGGGTGCGCGGTGAAGGCGGTCGGTCTTACCTCGGGAGGTCTGCGCTGCGTCTCGGTGACGAGACTGAGGTCGCCGCAAGGCGACCTGATCGGAGCGCAGAAGTCAGCAGAGGGCATAGTAGGCGGGAGCGTCCGCCGAAGGCCCGAACGGTGGAAGTGGCCAGTAGAGCGGCGATCTCGCGCGAGCCATGCGGCAGAAGAACCAGGTCGAGCTGAACTTGGGCATCGGAGCAAAGGGTGAAGCCCCGAGCGCCGCCGCTCAAGAGACCGAAGCGCGCGCGGCGGGAGCCTGTCTCGAACGCCCGGCGGTCGCGGGACCGTCAATGGAAGCAGTAGTCGAGCGTGAGAATCTGAAGAAGGCGTTGGCGCAAGTGAAGCGCAACAAGGGTGCGGCTGGCATCGACGGCATGAGCGTCGATGATCTGCCGACCTACCTGACGGAGCACTGGCCCACGATCCGGGCCCAGCTGCTTGAAGGTACTTACAAACCGCAGCCGGTGCGGCGGGTGGAGATACCGAAGGCATCGGGCGGCATGAGGCCGCTCGGCATCCCGACGGTGCTCGACCGCTTCATCCAGCAAGCGGTGATGCAGGTGCTGCAGGCGGACTGGGACGGAACGTTCTCCGAGGCAAGCTTCGGCTTCCGGCCGGGGCGCTCGGCGCATCAGGCGGTGGAACGGGCGCAAACGTACATCGCGTCTGCACACACCGTCGTCGTGGACATCGACCTGGAGAAGTTCTTCGACCGGGTCAACCACGACATCCTGATGGGGCTTGTTGCCAAGCGGGTTGCCGACAAGCGCATCCTGAAGCTCGTCCGCGCATTCCTGAATGCGGGCGTACTGGAAGGCGGCCTTGTCAGCCCGACGAAGGAGGGCACGCCGCAGGGCGGGCCGCTCTCGCCGCTGTTGTCGAACCTGATGCTGGATGTGCTGGACAAGGAGCTGGAGAAGCGCGGCCATTGCTTCGTGCGCTACGCCGACGACTGCAACATCTATATGCGCAGTCAGCGTGCGGGCGAACGGGTGCTGGCCGGCATCGAGAAGTTCCTGGCCAAGCGCCTCAAGCTCAAGATCAACAAAGCCAAGAGTGCGGTCGCCAAACCAAGTGTCCGCAAGTTCTTGGGCTTCAGCTTCACAGGCGAGCCGCAGCCGCGACGGCGCATCGCGCCGCAGGCAATAGCCCGCTTCAAAGCCAAGGTCCGGGAGCTGACGCGGCGCACGCGCGGGGCGAGCCTGTCGCAGATCGTCAAGGAGCTGTCCGTCTACCTCATCGGTTGGCGCGGCTACTTCGGCTTCTGCCAAACTCCGTCGGTGCTGCGCACACTTGACGAGTGGACCAGGCGGCGGCTGCGCGCCATCGCCTGGAAGCAATGGAAGCGCGGACGCACCCGTTATGCCGAACTGCGACGCCGCGGCGTCGGCCGGGATCTGGCGGCCCAAACCGCCGGGAGCCCACATGGCCCATGGCGGCTCAGCAACAGCCCCGCGCTCGCCATTGCCCTGCCAACCCGCTTCTTGCGTTCACTCGGCTTGGCTTCCGTTGCGACCCCGCAGTTCGCATAATCCACCGAACCGCCGGATACGGACCCGTATGTCCGGTGGTGTGGGAGGGGCGGCGTCGCGAGACGCCCCCCTATCCCGATTTCGGAAGGTCTTTCCGGCTCTCGGATCGTCGCGGCATCCCGCCTGTCGCCTACGCCGGTGTTTTGCTCGTCAGCACCCACGGGGTCACCGTCTGCTGGCGTGAAACAAGCGTCCGATCGGCGTGCTACACCTCGATCTGATGGTCTGCGGACCTATTCGTGGAGCATGATCTTTTCCGAAAACCGCTGCACACTTTTCGGGATCATGCTCTCAGGTCTCGATCGCCCTACGCTTCCCACCTCTCGCCCGAAACACCCGCGGTTGTCCGCCTGTTCGTGGCAAAGGCCAAGCGCTCGATCAATTCCGTCTGCCGCCATCCCTTCCGCGTATCCAGGAATTCGTTGCCGCGTCAGCGTCACGCCGCGGCGCGCAGTTCCACCGGCTCGCTGCCGCCGCGCACCCAATCGGCAAAGGTCATGTCGGCTTCGCGTTCGACCACCGGCCGCACGGATTCGATGATGCGCAACGCGTTGGTGCGATACTTTTCGACCGCCTCGACGGTCAGCGCGGCGGGACCGCGGCCGATGAACTCCAGCGCGATCGCGAGCAGGGGTACGCATTCGGCGAGCGTCGTCGACTTGGTGCCGGAAATATCCGCCAGCTCGAAGGCATCGGTGAGCTGGTCGACGAGCTGGCCGGGGTGAAGCATGGTCATCGAAGTGCCTCCTTGAGGGGTGGTCCGCATGCGTTCGACCATAGCCAAGGTGGCTCACACCGTAAAGCGTAAGTTATTGAAAGATATAAGCAATTTCGATCAGTTAAGAACCGGCCAGAACATTGAAAAGACAATCCTTTTTACATTGTCTGAGATTTTTCGCCAGCGATTTGGGCCGACTGCGTTAGCGCGCCGCTAACACTGTGGATCAAAACGGATGAACCTCACGCGCAACGGGCGCAGCTGCGATGCGCGCGACATCGGCGTCGACCATGCCGCTCACCAGTTGTTCGAAGCTCTGTTTCGGCCGCCATCCAAGCTGCCGGATCGCCTTGTCCGGCACGCCGACCAGCGCAGGCTTTGCTTCGTCGGAGTCCGCCGACACATGATCCCGCCAGTCGAGGCCGACGTGTCGATAAGCGGCCGCGGCGAAATCCTGCACGCTCCGACTGCGCCCCGACGCCAATACGTAGTCCTCGGCCAGGCTGGATTTCGCCATCAGCAGCAGAGCCTCGATCACGTCGGTGGCGGCCTGCCAATCGACGCGCGCGCCGATATTGGCGAGCTGCAATTTCGCGCTGCCTCCGGCTGCCGCGCGCGCCGCGGCCATCGTAATCCTGCGCGTCACGAAATCGGGACCCCTCCAGGGCGATTCGTGATTGAACAGAACGGCCACCATGGCCCGCAGCCCGTGACGTTGCCGGTATTGCCGCAGCAATTCCGCTGCCCAGGCCTTGGTGTGACCGTAGAAGGTTGCGGGCTCGGTCGGCGTTTGCTCGTTGACGCGCTGCTCTCCCTCGCGCGCGGTCCAGATCTGGCTCGAGGAGGCGTAGACGAGCGGACAATCGAGTCCGCGCGATACGACGGCGCGCGCAAGCGCCTCGGTCGCCGAGACGTTGACCGCCAGCATGGAACGCCAGGTCTCGGGCGTTTGCGGATTGCCGACGGCGGGATGATGCGCGGCAGCAAGATGGAAGATGCGCTCGGGGCGGACCTCCGCGACCAGTTGGCCTAGCGCCGCCGTATCGCTGAGATCGAGTTCGGCAATCCGACAGCCGGCGTCGAGCAGGACATCGCACCGCGCCGGATGAGTAGCCGGACGGGCGGTGCCGACGACCTCGGCACCGAGCTCGCGCAGTCGCCGACACAGAATGAACCCATCCTGTCCGAGCGCGCCGGTGACCAGCGATGCCCCGCCGAAAGTCATGGCAGCAGTTGAACGGTCGGGACCGGCACGATGAACTTTCCGCCGCGCTCCAGGAATGCCTTCTCGCGCTCCAACATCTCGGGGAGGAAATGATAAGGCAGCACGAGGAAGTAGTCCGGGTTCATCGCGCGGGCGTCTTCTTCACTGATAATGGGGATGTTGGTGCCGAAGGTGCAGGCGCCGTGCTTGCGCGGATTGCGGTCGGCGAGAAAGGACAGCAGGTCGAGCCCGATGTCGCAGTACTGCAGAATGACGTTTCCCTTGGTGGACGCGCCGTAGCCGATCACCAGCTTGCCCTGCTTCTTGAGGAATTGCAGCAGGTAGTGCAACGAGTGCCGGTTCGAGATGACGGCGTCGCGGAAGCGCTCGTAGGGCGCCGGCTCGTCCAGCTTCATCTCGAACTCGGCCACGCGGCGGGCCTGCAGCCGCGCGGCCCCCTCGGCGGTCGGCTCCGGCCCGTGATGATGCCGGATGAACAGCCGATAGCTGCTGCCGTTGACCGCGTTCATCTCCAGATCGACCAGGCGCAATCCGGCCTGCGCCAGCACGCGTTCGATCGGCGCCAAGTGCAGGTAGAGCAGATGCTCGTGACAGATGTTGTCGTACATGTTGGTCAGCAGCATGCCGGGCAGATCGGCAACCTGCATGATCCAGACGCCGTCGGAATGAAGCACCGCGGCAAGATCGCGCACGAACTCCGCCGGGTCTTCCAGATCGTAGAACATCGCTAGGCTGGTGATGATCTTGGCCCGGGCGTCGGCGCCGCACGCCTCGCGGAACGCCGCGGCGCTGAAGTAGTCGGTCACGCGCCGGAACGGCTCGTCCGGCTCGGCGAGGTTCGAGGCGGGGTCGAAGCCGACGCGCTCCACGCCGTGCGCGCGGTAGGCGCGCAGCAACGTGCCGTCGTTGCAGCCGATGTCGAGCACGACGTCGCCGGCCCCGAGCGGGGCGAATTGGACGGCGCGTTGCACCACCTCGGCCAGGGCATCGCGCATGGTCTGGTTGACGCCCGACATGTACCAGTAATTGGAGTAGATCAGCTCCTTGGGAAACGAGTGGCGCAATTGCACCAGCCCGCAGGCGCGCTCATCGACCTGCGGATCGCAGCGGATCAGGTCGAGCGGAACCTTGCGGTTCGGCAACTCGACCGACTTGTCGAGCACGAAGGCTGAAGCCAGCAACTGCTCACCCAGATTGATGATCGGCGTCAACGCGTGGGAGCCGCAGATACGGCACGTTGTTCGATGAATGACCTGCATTGCGGCTTTGTAGACTCTGTCAGGGCGCGTTGAAACCAAAAATTCCGCGTGTGCGCGCGACGAGGCGGCCGAGTCGCGCCGTGGCCGGGTGTTGCGCCACACGCTGGTAGAGACGCGGCCAGCGCCGCTCGAACGCCGCCAAGCCTTCGGCGTGGAGCCAGGCCGCGGCCACCAGGGATTCGAGCAGCCAGGTGAGGAAGTGGTAACGGCCGAACATGTTGTAGGTGAAGCCGATGCCGCTCTGCGCCAAGGTCGCGAGCGCGGTCAGCCGCAGCCATGGCTCGAAGCGCGAGGAAAACACGACGCGGAACAGGATCGCGAAGACCGCAAGATGCAGCGGAACGAACAGCGCAAGCTCGGACGGCGTGGAGAACCATTCGATCAGTCTGCGGGTCACTCGCGCCAGATTCTCGCCGGCGAAGTCGAGCCGCAGCAGTTCGCCGATCGCCGCCACATAGGACCATGGCGGCACCACCAGCGACACCGGCATCGCGGCGCTATTGGTCAGCAGCACGAACGTGCCTGAGAACATCCAGTTGTGCAGCGGCGAAAGCAGGAACACCGCAAACCCGGCGAAGAACGCGGCGACGGTCGCGGCCTCGCGCCGCCACAATGCCATCAGCGTTCCCCCCGCCATGACGACGCCGACCGCGAGCACCAGGTTGGGGCGCGTCAGGACCGCGAGCGCGAGCAGGAACGACCCCCAGAAGGTGTGACCGAGCGGTCGTTCGCCGTCGCGTGCGCGCCCGATCAGCAGGATGAGACCGGCGAGGAACAGCGTGTAGGCGAGCGGATCGGCAAATCCGCGCGCGGCCCATTTGGTGTACATGTAGAAGCTCGAGCCGAGCACGGTGCCGAGCGGCGTCGCGACGAAGCCGAGCGCGAGCATGAGCGCCCAGGACAGCGGCATGAAGCGCTTGAAGGCGGCGAATACCAGGAACGGCAGCAACAGCATCACCGACAGGTAGCCGAGGAATGTATCGCCGAAGACCAGGTGCTCGAGCGCGCGGAAATAGCGCATCAACGGCGTGAAATGGTAGATCGGCTCGCTGCCCTGGAACGCGCCGGCGAGATTGCCCGCCAGGAGGTCGCGCACGATGGCGCGGCCGTAGTCCTCGTACTGCAGGCCGTCGTCGAAACCGTCGAGCGGACGCAGGCCCGTGACGAAATTGCTGTCGTCGAGGATGACGACGACCAGCGTCAGCGCCACGACGACGCCGGCAAACAGCATGCGCCGCGGCCGCAAGCGCATCAGCAGCAACAGCGTGCCGAGCACGCCGGCGACCGTGAAGGTGCGCGCGACGGCGCGGCGCAGCTCGACCGCGAGTCTGGCGTCGAGCGACAGCGCGAGCGGGCTTTTCGGGTCGATCGAGAGGCCGAAGATGCGGCGGCCGATGTCTTCCGACGTGAGCGTGCGGCAGGCGGTGCGCTCGTGCCTGATCGGCGCGAAGGTCTCGCCGGCGCCTTCCCACAACACCTCGCCGCGCCAGCACAGCTCACTGCCGGCGAACGCGGGCGGGAAGCGGACCATCACGAACACCGGGATCCCTAAGGTCCAGCGCCCGAAGATCACCCACGAGCGGTTGTCGCGATAGGCGCGCTGGATGTCGGTGACGGTCGGGGCCCAGTCGAACGGACGCTCGTTGATGAAGCCGAGCCGGGCGCCGAGCGGCGAACGGAAATCGATGTCGGTGACGCGGCGCGAATAGGCCGGCGTATCGTAGACCGCATCCATCGAATCGGCGAACGGCCGGGTGGGGATGCCCTTCGGGCGCCAGCAGCCGTGCGCGCCGCGCGCGCAATGGCGCTGCGGCGGATACGTCGCCTCGAAGCGCGCCTGCATCTGGGCGAATGCGTCGGCGGGCAGGGCGCGCTCGAGCGCGCCGTCGGGACCGTCGACCAGGAAAGCGTTGTGGCCTTCCTCGATGCGCGGCGCGGGAAACAGCACGTGACCCGCGACCACCACCGCGACGAGCGTGCCGGCATGAAGCCAGCGGCGCGCCTCATGCGTGATCTCGCCGGTGAAGATCGCGATTGCCGCCAGCACCAGCAGGAAATAATCGAACAGCTGGTTGACCGGGAGGCCGACGGCCGCGACGGCAAGGCCGAGCACGCCGAGCCTGCGCCACACCGCGCCCCGGCCGAGCGACTGGTCCGCTTGCGCCATCTCAGCGGCGCCAGATGACGGCAGCGCTCACCGCGTAGTTCCATACCGCGCTGATCACCGCGCCGGCGAGGCCGGCCAGCCACCACATCGACGGATCGTAGAAGATCAGGAAGGCGACGCTGATATTGCTGAAATAGCCGAACGCGCAGATCAGCGCGTAGAGCACCAGCCCTTTGACCGCAGCCAGGCCGCGCAAGCTCTGGTCGCGGTAGGTGAGGATGTTGTTGAGCCAGAAATTGCTGGCGATCGAGATGAGCGCGGCCAGCGACTGCGCGGTCTGGAACGGAAGCGCCACGGCGCGGCCGGCCGCGAGCACGACCAGATGGACCCCGATCCCGACGAGCCCGACCAGGCAGAACAGGATGAAGCGCTGCGGCAGGGCGCCGCGCGTCAGCCGCGAGAGCAGCAACGCGCCGAAATCGAGCGCGACGCGCGCGCCGAGCTTGCTGTCGCCGTGCAGCCGGGCGCGCAGCACGTAGGGGACCTCGCGGATGCGCAACGCCAGGCGCCGCGTGGTCACGATGTCGAGCAGGGTGTTGAAGCCGTCGCTGGCAAGCTCGGGAGCGACCGCGTCGATCACCTCGCGCCGCGCCAGGAAGAACCCCGAGGTCGGGTCGGAGATCTCAACGCCCAGCAGGAAGCGGGCGAAGGATCCGGCGATGCGGCTGATGGTGCGCCGGCTGCGCACCACGGCATCGCCCGAGCCGCCGGCGCCGTAGCGCGTGCCGATCACCAGGTCGGCGGCATCGCTGCGCAGGAGTTCGAGCATTTGCGGCAGGATGCCCTCGTCATGCTGCAGGTCGGCGTCGAGCACCGCGACGTAGCGTCCTTGGCCGGCAAGCATCCCCTCGATGCAGGCGCTGGCGCGGCCGCGGCGGTTGACGCGGCGGATGCAGCGCACGCGCGCGTCGGTCGCGCTCAAGCTGCGCACCGCCTGCGCGGTGCCGTCGGGCGAATCGTCGTCGACGAAGATCGCCTCCCAGCGCACGCTCGCGAGCGCGGCGTCGAGCCGCGCCACCATGGGCGCGACATTGGCGCGCTCGTTGTAGGCCGGGATGACGATGGTGAGCTCGACGCCGTGCTGCACGGTCGTGGCGGGTGCGGTCGGCGCGGTCGCTGCGAGCGGTGCACTCATGCGGGACGAACTATGGCGTTGAATTGCGGGCGTGTTGCGCGGCGCCGCGCGGTTCTTCGGCGGCCCTCAACAACCACAGAACCGCCAGCACCGGCAAGGCATACTTGTCCCAGGCGACGTGCGCCTTGAGCATCAGGCCGGCGTTGGCATAGAGCACCAGGCCGCCCAGCGAAAACGGGGAAAATCGCAGGCAGGCGAGCGCGGCGAGCAGGGCGTAGAGCATCATGCGCGCCGTGTCGCCGAGCACGAGGCGCGTCGCGCGGTCGAGGTATCCCATCGTGTCGGTGATGGTGTTGACGTTCGCCAGCGGCGGGAACGCGACGAACAGCGCGGCGACGAGGAACGCGAGCGCGATGTTCGGCCATGCGGGCCGGCGCAACGCGGCGAGCGAGCGGAACAGCACGGCTTCGACGATGACGAAATAGAGGCCGATGGTGGTGAGGAAATAGAGCGCGTGGTTCGGATACCAGCGCCCCATGTCGAGGCTCTGCTGCTGCAGCGCAGTCGCGGGCGCAAGGCCGCCGTAGAACAGCACCCAGGCGCCGAAGGTGAGCGCGGCAAGCAACGGCGCGGCCCAGGCCGGATCGAAGCGAAGCTCCCCGGCGCGCCACTGGCGCAACGCCTCGTGGGCGACGAGCGCGAGCGGGAACGCCACGGCGAGCTGGCGGCTCGCGATCGCGAGCACGAAGGCGAACGCGCCGAGCGCGTATCGTCCGGATTGGTGCAGCGCGAACCCGGCGACCGCGAGCGCGGTCGCGATGATGTCGGTGTAGAGGTGCGTGCTGACGGGCAGGAAATACGGGAAGGCGAGCAGGCCGACGGCGCACAGGAGCGCGGCGGCCGAGAACCGGCCGGCGGCGGCGATCAGCGCCAGCAGGGCGAGCGACACCGCGATGTTGAGCGCGCGGCCGACCACAATGCCGCCGTGGAACGCGGTCTCGAGGCTGCCGAAGATCAGGAACGGCAGCGGGGTCGAGAGCTCGTTGTAGGAGCGTAGCTGTTCGAGCGAAGGAAAGCCGCGCTCGAACAGCGCCAGCGTGGTCGGCCAGAAGTGCAGCTCGTCGGCGCGGACGGGGAAGCGCAGCAAGTCGAGATAGAGGAGCGCCGCGGCGTAGACCGCGCCGACGGCGAGGACGATGAGCTTGCTGCAGCGGGTCAATGACGTCCCTCTCCCCGGGCAGGTTATCGCATATGGGGCAGGCGCTTGGGCGCGCCGTAGCCCGGCTTTCGCGGCACGCGAAAGCCGGGGGCGGTCTCACGGGCGGCAAGACCTTTCCCGGCTTTCGCTGAAGAAGCGAAAGCCGGGATACGATCCAGATTCACTTGTCAAACAGCCAACGCGATTGGCCCGGGTTGGGTGGGGTCCGGGCTCCCCTTGTGTCTTTCTCCGCCCTGACCAAAAGAGGGGGGCAGAGCGCCGACAGGCGCTGGTGCGGATACGCCGCACCCGGTGGTCCGTCTCGCGATGGGACCCATCTCCGGAAGCGCCGGAGATGACCGGCCAGTGACGCAGGCCGGCGCGCCTCTCGGCGCTCCACCGCGGCGTCCCTGCGCCGGCTCAACCGCCGCGCAGTCCACGGCGCCGGGCCGTGCTTTCGGAAGGACCTTCGCTCGAAACCTTGCGGTCCGAACCCCTCCCGTCAGCCAGCTCCTGGCAGGGGATCGTATTGTCCCCGGACGGAGGCCCGACGCCGCCCGGGTGCGAGACTTGCGAGGTCCCGCCCGCGGGCGCCGCACCGGCCGAGGCCCACGGTTTCCCTGGCGCCGGCCACCGGAGAAGTCCCTCAGTTGTCGGAGGTTCTTCTCCGGTTCGTCCCGCCTCATTGACGCCTCATGAAGCGCCCCTCAGGGGACGAGGTTGAGGGCAGCATAGCGCGCTTGAGACAGATGTCAATCTGAATCGGATAATAATACTATTTAAGCAAATTGTCCTGGTATCCTGGTATGGGTGAGCGGTAGCTTGATCGGTGCACCGATCGCGACTGCCGCGGATCATTTGTTTCGTCCGCGTCTTCAGCCAAGTCCCCAGACCGCTTTATGGGCGAGGCGGTCTTGCCCGCACCGCCGTGCTACAATCGCCGTCAAGAAACGTTGCAGGAGGAATCGCGATGGACGCCGTCACGCCGAAAGCCAAGACCGCCGCCGATGAGCACTCGCATGTCGTGCGCCCGGCCGAGATGCAATGGCAGCAGACCACGTTCCCCGGCTGCGAGGCCAAGACCCTGTTATTCGACCAGCAAAGCGGGCTGGTCACCGCGCTGATGCGGTTTGCGCCCGGCGCGGTGCTGCCCGACCACGAGCATGCCGAGATCGAGCAGACCTACGTGCTCGAGGGCTACCTGGTCGACAAGGAAGGCCCGGCAGAGGGGCTCAAGGTCGGGCCGGGCGAATTCGTCTGGCGCGAGGCCGGCAGCCGCCACGTCGCCTGGTGCCCGGAAGGCGGGCTGATGCTCGCGATCTTCCAGGTGCCGAACCGGTTCTTCAGCGCCGACGGCAAGGTGACCGACGCCAGCGGCAAAGACTGGCAGGAGGCCTGGGGGCATACCGGGAAGGGGTGAGGTAGGACCTCATCCTGAGAGCCCGTCGACGCGCAGCGAAGACGGGCGTCTCGAAGGATGGCCGCAGGCTCCGGCGCTCTTGGCCATGGTTCGAGAGCGTCGCCATCAGCGCGTTCACGCGCTTTCTTTGACGCACAACGGCGCGGCTCCTCACCATGAGGATTCGAGACGCGGAGCCGGTAGCCCGCATGAAGCGCAGCGGAATGCGGGGGCTAGTCTCGCGGCCAGCGCGACCGTTCCCGGATTTCGCTTCCGCTCCATCCGGGCTACGGCTACTCGCCATGAGGCCGGTGATTTCGTCGCTGCGTCGCTTCCGGCGCGCATCGGCTCGGTGGTAGAAGCGGCACCGCGCGGACGTGGCGGAATTGGTAGACGCAAGGGACTTAAAATCATAAATCGATCAACTAGATAACAATTTTTCTCTAGTATTTTCATGCAGATAGTGTAAGATTGACTGGTCTCAAGTCGTTACACAACCCTTACACAATTACACAGTTTCGAGACCAACATGGCCACACACGACCTCATGGGCGGCGAGCTCCACGTCTACAAACGTGAGAACAGCAATCATTGGCAATGCTCGACATTTATGGGCGGCAGGAACCACCGCGTCACGACCAAGACAGACAGTCTCGAAGAGGCGAAGGACTTCGCCGAGGATTGGTACCTAGGGCTCAAGCTCAAAAACAAGGCTGGACTGCTTAAGAACGAACGTACCTTCAAACACGCCGCTGAACAGTTTCGGCGGGAGTACGAAGTCATCACAGAAGGCCATCGCAACGCGACCTATGTGAAAGGTCACTGGACCCGCCTCAACAACTACCTCATCCCCTTCTTCGGCAAGATGGGCCTCTCGGAGATCACGGCGGGCGTCGTTCAGGAATACCGCATCCACCGGCATGAGCGTTGCAAGGCCGAGTGGGGCAGACCGCCGGCACGTAACACGATGCATCAGGAGACGGTCACGCTCCGCCAAGTCCTCAAGACGGCCTACCGGCACGGCTGGCTGAAACAGGTCCCCGACCTGTCGGAGCCCTACAAAACCAACCAGAAAATTTCCCACCGCGCCTGGTTTTCGCCTGAAGAGTACAAGAAGCTCTATCTAGCGACGCGAGCGCGCGCCAAAAACCCGAAGAAGAAGAACCGCTACAAGTGGATTTCAGAGCAGACCCACGACTACGTGTTGTTCATGGTGAACACCGGCCTTCGACCTGATGAAGCCAAGCGTCTCCAATATCAGGACGTGAAGATCATCAAGGACGACGCGACAGAAGAAACAATTCTTGAGATCAGCGTGCGCGGCAAACGCGGCGTAGGTTACTGCAAGAGCATGCCGGGAGCCGTGCTGCCCTTCAAGCGGCTGCGCGCGCGCAACAATCCGAAGACGGATGACTTATTATTCCCGCGATTCTCCTACGAGCTGTTCAACGCGATTCTCGCAGAGGAAGAGTTGAAGTTCGACCGCGAAGGCCAGCGCCGAGCGCCCTACAGCCTGCGACACACCTACATTTCCATGCGCCTTATGGAAGGCGCAGATATCTACCAGATCGCGAAGAACTGCCGCACCAGCGTCGAGATGATTCAGAAGTACTATGCGTCGCATATCGCGAACACGCTGGACGCGGCGGCGATCAACGTCATGCGGCCCAAGCCCCAGGACAGGCGGCGGGTAGAGGAAGCCAGACGTGGCGAAATGGCCGAATAATAAGCCATCAACAACCGTTGTTGGCGCTTCGGCCCTCACCCGCTATAAATATGAAATCGGCAAGCGGGCGTGGCGAAATGGTAGACGCAACGGACTTAGCCGGTCATTGAGTGCTCGCCGGGAAACCGGCGAAGTAGAACTGCCCAAATTCGGGGAAACCTTCACTGGCAATCCCGAGCCAAGCCCGGAAACGGGACGGTGTAGAGACTAGACGGGCAGCACCTAATGCGAGAGCTAGGGTGAAGGGATAGTCCAGACCACAAACGCCGAATGGCGGCGGCGAAAGCCGAAGTGGTACGAAAATCCGTAGGGCCGCAAGGCCTGTGCCGGTTCAAGTCCGGCCGCCCGCACCAGCTTGTTACGCAGTAAAAAAATCTTAGCTCCAAAAAATCGAGCCGCTTTGGCGGCTCGACGTTCGGCGCTCGTTCAGCACGGTGTGTAATCCGGGCGCGCCAAGAACAGGCGAATGTGCTGGATGTTCAGCATCGCTGTCTTGTGGTCGTCCGAGCCTTCGGGCAGGTCGCGCAGTGCGTCCCTGACCTGAAAGTACAAATCCCAAAGTTGGGCTTTCGTGTAACGCGTCAATTCGGTGTAAGTCAGCAATCTCATTTTTTCCTCCATCATTTCGGCCGCGCCTATCGCGGCCTTGATGCGGACGGCCTTGCGCCGGGAGGAAGCGGCTGCATCGGGATTCCCGACCGAAACAACGAGGAGGAGTGCTTGCACTTGCGGCTATACAGCCGACGTACGGCGCTAACGTCAGCTAAGAAAGGACGTGATGGGTGAGGTTCGAAAAATGACTGGAGCGAGATTGCCGACGCGGCACCGTCAGATGACCCGCGCAATGAAACCCGCTTTAGTGGCCTGGACGCGATGAAGGGATGCCTATGCCCGCTCCGCGAGATGCTCCGCGAGCGCAATCAGCGATGCTCGAACCTTGACGTTCTTGATCCGCTCGAACGCCTTGAGCATGCGCACCGTTTTGCGCGAGCGCAGATAGCCGAACATGCTTTCCGACTTCTTGTCTTGCGGCGCGGCCTGCGCGCCGCCATCAAAGAAGAACGAGACCGACACATTTAGCGCTTCCGCAATCCGTTGCAGGCGTCCGGCGCCGACCCGGTTCGCTCCCTTTTCGTATTTTTGCACCTGCTGGAATGTCACGCCGATATGACCGCCGAGTTCGGCTTGAGACATTTGTCGTTCAAGCCGCAAAGCGCGGATACGCCGTCCAACTTCGACGTCCACAGGTTCAACGCGCCGTCCGCCACGTCGAAGATTCATGGTGCGCTTCATGGTTTTCGCCTGGGTTGCGCAAACAGGAGCTAACTTAGGATTTGCCAGCCACGTTCGCCCTTCACGAAACGCTTTTGGTGTCTGTTTGAATCCGTGCCTCCATTCGGCAGCGGGAGCAGGAGGCGGTATTCGCAGTTCACTCCGGGCAATCCTTGAGCCGGGACGCAGCCGATTTTCTCGACCTTCGCGGTCTGGAACACACGCGCCGCAACACGCTCGATGGACGCCGGATTGTTCCAACGGATGTTCGAGTCCGGATACGACAAGAGCGCGCCTTCCCGCTGGGCGCGATTGCTGCGGATCGCCTCCAGAATCTCATTCGCGCTCGGCTCGCTCGAACCAAAACAGCCGGCGAGCAGACCGCAAGCGGCTAGAAGGCAGGAAAGACGTGTCATGCAACGCATCGTTCGATACTCCGCATCATGAAGCCGGTCCTATAGCTTCGGCACCGCGCCCTTGGTCTTGTCCTGGATGCGCTTCACGTAATTTTCGAAAAACGCATAATCGGCCAAGAAATTCTGCTTGGCGCGCTCATTGTCCGACAAGATGAAGTTGATGCGCCCGACATGTTCGTTGGAAAGGCCGTAGACGATTTCCAGGCGCAAGGTCACATCGCAGGCGCGCTCGCAATTCCATCTCGGTATGTCAGTTGAACTCATCGGAATATCGCGCTGGATTCCGTAATTCGCATTGCACGACGCGAGGCCTTGCTTCGCAGGGTCTGCGACGCGGCCTTGATGAAAGACGAAGCGGTATTCGGCATGGTTCCCTAGCGGGTAAATCTGTGGCGCGCTCTTGAATTTTTCCTTGAGGCGTTCAATCAGTTCGGCGATGCGCGGCTGGTCCGCGTGTTCGGCGTATTTGATCGACCGCTGGATGCCGACCACTTGCTGGCCTGAGGATGGCGCGCTGAAATAAACGCTCAAGATTTCTTCGATTGGCCGTTTGCCGCTTCCCGGAACGTCCATCTTGAGTTCGATATAACCGGGGTAGCGCGCGGTAAGTGCGGTGCCGCTCGGCAGATTGAAGCGTATCTCGCGTGCGATTTCGTTGAAGCTTTTGGCCTTGGGTGCGGCGGGCGATTCCTTGTGCAGCCGCTCAAGTTTTGGCTTGGCGGTCGCGTAGCTCTCGCCAAGCTCGATGCCGAGCAGATCGGCGCTGACGCCTTTGGGGAGATTGGCTCCCTTGGGCAGGTTGAGCGTTTGCGCCCACTCAATCTCCTGGGCGGATGCGCCGCCGATGGTCGTGGCCAACGCGCTCGCGATCGCCGCGAGCAACGAGGCGGTTCTCATTCGCGGATTCAAGATCATCGGAAACTCCGATTGATTGCGGAATCAAAATAGCCTCAACTTTCAGATATGAGGCTATCGGTTGTTGTATTCGCGAAGCTATTCATCCAAGAAGTACATTGAACAGAATTGCCTATTCTGTAGAATTGGCTTGAATTACATACGGAATGCTTGATTTGCGCTACCGATCTGTAGTAGCGTCGGGCGCGCGCGAAAACCTGCAAACGCTCGGTTTTACCTTCTTGAAACAGCCGGGACCACCTTCGCGTCCGGATCAGGCGCTATCTCAGCCGCGCGGCGGCGCTGTTCATGCTGAAGTTGACGCAGATTGACGCCGCGTTCGGCGAGCTCCGGATGCTCGTACCAAGTGATTTTTTCCGCCGCGATCGGGTCCATGTTCTCAATCAACAGCAACTGCCTGCCTTTGGGCAGCGTCATCAGTTCGTCCGGATAGGACAGGCTGCGTTGCGCTTCAGCCTGGGTCGTGCCCGTGGTTTGGCTTGATCCGCCCCCGCCCACCGCCGACGAGACGGCGTTGGAGATGGTGGTGCTGAGTGTCTTTAGCGTGGTGACGCCGCACAGCTTGGAAAAATACTCGGCGCTCATCTGATCGCGCGACCCGAAATATTGCAGTACGCCGCTGTTCGAGATGAACGTCTGCCAGCCTTTGCCGTAGATGCGCTCGAGCTGGGAGAGGTCTTGCACGATGCCCCAGAGCTGTATGCCGAACCCCGCCATGAGTCCGAAGGCTTGCTCGACCATCGTCAGATGTCCAAGCGCGGGCATCTCATCGAGAATGAACAGCACGGGATATTCCGGCGTGTCGGTGACATTACGCGCGTTCACCGTAATGGCCTGCTGCAGCAACAGCCGCAGCCAGCGCCCGAACGTGTTGAGCCGATCCGCCGGCAACACAAGATAGACGGTCATATTGGTGGACTTGAGGTCCTCGAAACGAAAATCGGAAGCGGAGAGATTTTCCCGGATACGCACACTGTCGAGGAAATGCGTCTGCGCCTGCGCGGAGGCTAGGACATTCGAGAGCAGCTTGGGATCTTTTTGCAGCGAGCGCGCGCCGGTGCTGGACACCACAGGATTGTCGGATGCGTACATTTTGCGGAACAGCGCTTCCTGGTCCTTGTCGTCGAGCAGGAGAAGATCGCGAACGCGCCCTAAGTGACGCTGCTTGCGTTCGTCCGCATCTGTGGCCACGTGAAGAATGAGGCCCATCAGCAACGCCTTGGCTTCTTCGTCCCAAAACTGGTCCTTGCCCTCCGACTTCACGACCAGCGCGTCCGCCAGCAGCATCGCATTCTCGGTCATGTCCGGGTCGTCACTGCGCAGCCAATCAAGCGGATTGAAGCGGGCGGGCGGCATCCGGAACCGGCCGGTGACGATGGCCCATGGATCGACGACGAAAATCTGTTGTCCAAGCTTGTGGCGCGCGATCGCCGTGATGAGCGCGTTCTCGCCCTTCGGGTCAATGACGAGCGCGGATCCGGGATAGGTCAGGAGGTTCGGGATGATGGTGCTCACGCCCTTGCCCGCGCGCGTCGGCGCGACCGTCAGAAGGTGCCTGTCCCGACCGTAGCGAAGCAGCGCCGTTTCCTTGGGCCGCTTCGCTTTGTCCTGGGGAACCGGAAACGTGCCAAGCCAGAAGCCGCCTTCGCCGAATAGACCGTTGCCGCGAATATGGTCGTAGTCGGCCCACTTGGCCGAGCCGAAGGTAGTGGGGGGCCGGGCTCGGCCGCCAAAAAACCATGACCACGCGATGACGATCCCCACGACAAAACCGCCAACGGCGGAGACTTTTGTAAACCAGGCTCCGATTCCGGGAGTAAGGATGAAATAGAACGCCACAAGCACGACCAGCGCGAGCGCGACATCGCGGACGCGCACGAACAGATTCAGGATAGCGACAGCCAATAGGCCGCCGAGCAACCCGCCGATCCCGACGGCCACATTATCGGCGAACTGTGCCGCCTGCGATGTGTTTTTGTATACGTATACGGACAAGCGTTCCGTATCCGATACAAAAACTCTCGCCATGGGACCGCTCCGCTTTTCCCCTGGACCCCTTTCGGTCAGGGCGACGGAGCGCCCCGAACCCCGCCGGACCATGGAGGCGTAGGATTGCCCAGACGTGCACCACGGACGGACGAATCCCGGAGCGAAGTCGTCACTGTCCGCCTGACCAAGGCCGAGCGCGTGCTGGTCGAGCAGCGCGCATCGGCGGCGGGTCTCACGCTCAGCGCATGGGCCGCGCGCATGCTGTGCGGCGGCCGCGTGAGCGTCGAGGTGATGCCTTCTCCGGCTCTTCATCCGTCGCTTGTCGCCGAGCTCAAGCGCATCGGCAACAACGTCAACCAGATCGCCGCCAGCCTGAATTCCGGCCGGTACGTTCCGGTCCGGAACATCGCCCTGGGCCTGCAAGAGGTATTGCAGGCCATCATTGGCGATGCGCTGCTGTCCTCTCGCGCCCGCGCAGGGCAGGCTAAGAGGACCCCGCCCGATGGTGCCGCGCATCCACCGACGGGGCAGCAGCTTCAAGGGGGCGTGCGGCTATATCCTCCATGATTCCGGCAAGACGAGTTCCGAACGCGTCGCGTGGGTGATGACCCAGCATCTCCACAGCCATCCGCAGGATGCCTGGTTCGAGATGTTCGACACGTACCGGAACCGGGCCGCGCTCAAGGCCAATGCGGGCATCGACCCGCGCGGCCGCGACAACAAGACCCCGGTGCTGCATTACACCCTGTCCTGGCACGCCGACGACAATCCCGATCCCGAGCATATGCGCGCGATGGCGCTTGAGAGCCTCAAGGCGCTCGGATTGTCGGAGCACGAAGCGGTGATTTCGGCGCACAGCGACAAGGAGCATCACCACGTCCATGTCGTCGCGAATACGGTGCATCCGTATTCGGGCAAGACGGCTCCGCTCAAATTCTCGAAACTCGAATTCTCCAAATGGGCGGAAGCCTACGAGCGAGAGCACGGCATTCATTGCGAGGAGCGGATCAAGAACAACGAACGCCGCCGCGAAATCGCCCGCGAGCGCGAGGAGGAGCGCCTGAGCGCGGATTTCGCGCGGGCAGCGGGGAAAGAGCCGCCCGAGAAGAAGCCGTTCGAGCCGGTCAAGGATCGCTCGCCCAATCGCCGCCAGTGGTTCGAGCGCAAGGATGTCGTCGACAAGATGAAGGCGCTTCGCGCCGCGCTCGACCAGGACTACAAGATTGAACGGGACGCCACATGGGCGAGGCAGCACCAGGAGCGCGACCAGCTCGACCGGAATACCAAGGCGGCGCTCGATAACGCGCGCGCACAGGTTAAGAACCAGCTCAAGGGTCAGTGGCGCGAACTGTATCAACAGCAGAAACGCGAGGCGCGTGATCTCTCTCGCGTCGCCACGCATCCGCTTGAGCGCGCCGTTTACGTGTTCCAGAACCGGGAGCGCCTTGGTGAGCGGGACAAGCCGCTCTCGATCCGGCGGATGATTCCGCTCATCATCTCACGCCGGAAGCTGACTAACCGAGTGCTGCAAATTCATGACCGCGAGCGCCGCGCGCTTGCGCGTGTTGAGAAAAGCAGCACCAAGCAGCATACCGAGACGATTTGGCAAAGCCACCGCGAGCAATTCCACACGCTGCGCGAACGTCAGGCGACAGAGCGATCCGCCGAGCGCTCCCATCAGGTCATCGAGCAGAAGGACATCTCATTCGCGCGCGCCAAGGCCGAGCTGATACGCGAACAGGACCAATTGCCGGCAGGCGTGCCGAAGGTCGAGATCCAACCAAAGTCAGCTCTCATGGGCGACACACCGCTCAAAGCGGGCGTGCCCGTCGCACCGAAAGCCGATCGATCACAGCCCGCGCAGGCAAAGGACGCGCTCATTCCAAAAGCGGATGTGACGCGCGTCGTCCCGAAAGTGCCGACCGCGCCAATGACGAAATCGCGCGACGAAGAAACGCCGTCCGGTGCGCCCGAGCGGAAGCGGGAATTCAGAAAAGCTCCGTCCCCGGATACCCCGCAGCAAAAGCTTTCGCCCTCAGACCCATCCTCCAATGACAAGAAGGAATGGCGGCGGAAAAATCCCCGGCGCGACTTCGATCGCGAACGATAATTTCTGGCCCTACCTACTTGGTATCACCGCCTGCGGTCGGTTTCGTAGGATAGGTGACGAGTGCGCTATCGACGCCGCCACGTCATATCAACGCTGCGCCGACTTAATGATGCCACCCTGCACATCCATGTGCACCGTAATGGTTTCAGATGTCGGTATCACACGGAAGACGAGAACATAGCTGTCGCCGCGAAGTTCGACGGACGTCAGAGACGTTGATTCTCCTTTTGCGGAATTCACGAGCTTCGCGCTTGCCGTCGCACCCGAGTTCACGGCACGCTCAAAAGACGGCCCACCAAGTAGAAGAGTTCTCGTCGCAAAGAACCCCGCCAGGCAGGCCACACTCGCGGCTAAAGCGAAGAACGACCAATTGGCGTACTTGACTGCGCGTTTCGCTCGTGCGGACGTCGGCGTCGCCGGTGGGGTAGCTATGGCTGGCGCGGCGGCACCGGCGGTTGTTGCCGTTGCAGGCGGCGCGATCGGCGAGTGAATGAAATGATTAGAGAGTGCGGCCGTGCTCAACAATGAAAAAATCAATGTCAAGAAGATTGCCCCGGCTGCCGCTAAGAAGATGTACCGACTCCAATCAGGCGGAATCTTCATCGGGTCGACATAGATTGCCGCTCCTGCGGCGATCAACGCCGTGGACAGTGCGATGGCGAGCTTCAAATACTCGACATGAACACTCCACCTATCCTTCTCGTTCATCCTAGGTCCTCAGCCCGGCAAATAGCTGAGCGGGTGGATCTTCGAATGGCGGACAGAACCCCGGAATTATCCGGGGCATCACTGCCAAAATCATGACGCTGTCTACAATTTCATTCAGATGGTGCTGCGCTAAGACTGGTACGACACGCTCAATGGCGGCTATCGCTCGCTTCTGAATCTCTGCGAATTCGGATTCGTCCCATCGGCTACTGCCATATTGGCGTGTGTTCAGAGAGCTGTCTGCGATGGACTCCAGCAGAACCGTGAGCATCGTTACGGCCTGCGGCGTCAGACGTTTACCGTCTGTCGCGAGACCTTCAAGCGCCTGATACCAACGCTCACGGACTTCGGAGTTCATGGCCCGCCTCCTTTGATTCCTTCGAGGCGCCGACAGCACGCGCGCGTCATTAAAATAGATGAAGAAGAACAATGCAACCCTTTGGCGGAAAACAGAGTTTGCAAAACGGCTACTTGGCGCAATGGGATTGGGCTTTTCTGCCATTTTTCAAACTGGATTTTGGTTTAAGAATCTGCTACTTTGCTCAATATGGTTGAGCGAAAAGCCCAAAGACTAAACCGCCTTGAACGAGACCTCCCAGAAGGTCTTCTCGTCGATGCGGCTTGGCTGAGCCGAAGAGGATATCCAACCAATCTGCGAAGCCACTACGTGGCAACGGGCAGGCTGGAACAGCCAGTGCGCCGGACCTACCGACGGCCGCGCGGCAATCTAAGTTGGCAACAGGCCGTGATCTCGCTTCAGACGCTCCTTGAATATCCTCTTGTCGTCGGCGGGCGCACCGCGCTCGAATTGCAGGGCTACGCCCATTATCTCCCGCAGAAGACAAAAGAGGTGCACCTCTACGGCCCAAAGCGACCGCCGAGCTGGCTCTACAAACTGCCGTTGGATATCCGGTTTGTCTACCACAACGACCGCAAGCTATTCCGCAACGCACCGACCATGCGCCTCGCCGGCCTGAATTGGAATTCAGCGAAGGGCAAGGGCAAGAACACTGATCCCGTCCACGAGAGCTTTATCGTGCAGCCATGGGGGCAATGGGATTGGCCGTTGACGCTTTCCGCGCCTGAACGCGCGGTGCTTGAATTATTGGACGAGTTACCCGACCGCGAGAGCTTTCACCAAGTTGACAAGCTGATGGAAGGTTTGACCAACCTGAGCCCGCGCCGCCTGCAACAATTGCTCATTGATTCCCAAAACGTGAAGGTCAAACGCCTCTTCTTCTTCTTCGCCGACCGCCACAAGCACGCGTGGCTGACGCGCCTCAAGAAGAATGAAATCGATTTTGGCAAGGGCAAGCGCATGCTGGCCAAGGGCGGCAAGCTCGACCACGCCTATCAGATCACCGTGCCGGAGGATTTGAATGGCGTTCGCTGACATTTATCGCCGCCAGGTCGCGCTGCTCATGCGCACACTGCCTCTTGTCGCCGAGGAAAAGGCTTTCGCCCTCAAAGGCGGGACCGCGATCAATCTGTTTATCCGCGACATGCCGCGTCTGTCGGTCGATATCGATTTGACCTATCTACCAGTGCAGCCGCGCGCCGAGTCGCTTGCTGCCATCGATGCCGCGATGAAACGGATTGCGGACCGCGTGAAAGGGACCATTCAGGGCGCGCAGATCACCGAGGGCAAGCTTGAGGGATCTCTGACTCGGCTGCTGGTCCGCGCCGAAGGCGTCCAGACCAAGATCGAGGTGACTCCGGTATTGCGAGGATGCGTTTACGACCCGAAGCTACGGCCTGTCTCGGAGGCCGTTGAAGACGCATTCGGCTTCGCGGAAATTCAGGTGGTGTCGTTCCCGGATCTGTACGCCGGGAAAATCGTCGCCGCGCTCGACCGCCAGCACCCGCGCGATCTGTTCGACGTTCGCGATCTTCTCGCGAACGAGGGGATCGATGATGACCTGCGCCGCGCCTTCATCGTCTATATGCTCAGTCATCATCGGCCGATGTCAGAAGTCCTCGCACCGACGCGGAAGGACATCTCGGAGGAATTTCTTCGCGGCTTCGAGGGCATGACCGACAAACCGGTCTCACGCGATGAGCTTGTTACGGCGCGGGAGACGTTGATAGCGGACATCGTTGGCAAGATGCCCGAAGCCCACCGCAGATTCCTTATCCTATTCGAACGTGGAGAGCCGGATTGGGACTTGCTCGGCGTTCCTGGCGCACCGGACCTACCCGCTATCCGATGGCGTCAGCAGAACCTCGACAAGCTCTCGTCGGAAAAAAGAGACGCACTGGCCGCGCGGCTCGAAGAGGTTCTAAGCGTTGATGGCTGACCCCGACATCATCCCGCCGGATATGAGGGCGGAGTTGGAAAAATTCGATCTGGTGGCTGAGCAGATTATTGCTTCATTCGTTGGACCGATGGATTCCCAGGAACCACCGCCGATCATCTACCACTACACGAATGACGCAGGAACTCAAGGGGATTCTCGAAAGCGGTAGATTCTGGCTCACGAATATTTTTAGTCTCAACGATCCCTCAGAGCTGAGCCACGGCTTTTCGCATGCGGTCAACGTCCTGAACGCTTTGGCAAGCGCTGGCCCGCCGGAAAGCAAGTTCTTCGCTGAACAATTCCGCGCGTTTGGCACGCAAGGAGGAATCCAGGCATCGGCGCACTATTTCGTGTGCTCATTCAGCGCGGATGGGGATGACCTTGGTCAGTGGCGGGCTTACGCCGACAACGGCCGCGGCTATGCACTCGGATCCGATGCCAAGGTCCTTGAGACCGGATACACGAAGGTCGGTGATGCGCCGCTTCCGAACAATAGTACATTCGGCGTCACATACAACGACGCACAACTCGCGGAGCTGCACAGGCAAATGATCGAGGCGGCGTTTCCGCTGATTTCCCTGCCGCGCGGTAGAGGCATGGGGAGTGCGATCATCCGCTCGTATTTAACCGAGCTATCGGTCCCTCGTCTCGATGCATGCATTACGCGCAGTTTTGTTTTTCAAGCATGAAGCGTATCGCAACGAACAGGAGTACAGATTTCTGCAATTGTATCGGGCCGACGTGCCGCCGCCCGAAGTGAAGTTCAGGTCGCGCCCGTATTCGTTGGTTAAATACAGAGACTTTGAGTGGAGAGCGGTTGTGCCAGGGGCGCTCAAACGGGTGGTCATCGGGCCGGCGGCCGATCCGAAAAAAGCTTCTCAGTTCGCCAAAGACTGCCTGACCTCATTTCATTCCGGGACCGTGGAAATATTGCGCTCTGAAATTCCCTATCGGGTGACGTGAGATTAGCGAGCCTGATGGCATTCACTTCTGATCCGTGACGTTTCTGATGACGAGCTTGGTCAGGTAGATCACAAGCTCCCGCAGCTGCCTGTTCTCTTCTATGAGCGACTCAACATCCCGGTGTTCGATATGGTTCAACGGGAGTCGTTTGGCCGATCCGGGGTGAGTGGAGGCTGCCATCTCTACCTCTACCTGCATACCACTATCTTATATTATCGTAGTTGTCAACGTGGCAAGGCACCGCAAGTTCCTGGAAAATTGACGCGCTCACCACAGCGTCCGCAGCAGCAGGACGACCGCTGCGAACGTGGAGATGATCAAGGTGAACGGCCGCAGCGACTTGATGGTCAGGCGTTTGAGCGCGCGGTCGCCGAGCAACGTCCCAAGCCCGATCGCCGGTATGAGGGCGAGGGTCAACGCGACATCGGAGAGTTTGATAAGACCATAAAGAACAAGTGACGCAACGGAAGCCATCGCCCCGAACAGGAAGAATGCGTTCAGCGTCGCGCGGACATGCCCGAAGGCCTGCCGTTGGTAGAGCAACCCCATCGGCGGCGCGCCGACCGAGGTCAACGTCGCCATCGCGCCGGACAGGAATCCCGCCGTGAGCAGCGACGCGGGATTGATCGCGACCGCAAAGCTCGTGAGGCTGATCGCCACACCCAGCAACACGGCGATGCCGACGCACACACTCACGAATTGATTGTCCGCGACCACCGCGATCACGGTCGCGGCGAGGATGGCCCCGGCGACGCGACCGACGAACGCATAAGAAATCTCACCCCAACGGATGTCGCTCCAGTCGCCCTTGAAGCTGTAGACCATCACCGGCAGGCCGCACAGCAGAACGAGGGCCGGAATATGTGAGGGGGCCGCAAGTGCGATCAAGGGCGCGCAAATCAGCCCGAACGCCTGGCCCGTCACGCGGTGCGTGGCCGACGATATGAGGATGGCCGCGAAGCACGCGGTGTAGGCCGCCGGCGTGGCATCGATCAGCGTGAAGAAATTCGTCATGCGTTGCGTCTAGGCCTCCGCGCCCGCAGGGCGCGGAGTCATTGCACCATCGTCGTCTTGAGCAGGTGGCGGCGCTCGTCGCGGAAAGGGGTGCGGGAGTGGAGCGTCCGCTGGTTATCCAGGATCACCGCGTCGCCGTCGCCGAGCGCGAAACGCACTGTCAGGTCCGGGCATTCCGCCGCCTTGTCGATCATGTCCATGACCAGACGCTCGTCTGGCGACACGTCGCGCCCCAGCGCCTTTGCTCCATCCTCGATCGCGTCGCGCTTGTAGCGCATGCGCTCGCGGCTTGGATCGAGCAGGACCGGCATGCTGATGACATGCTCCGGTTTAAGAATCGAGCCGACGAAGGGCAGCGGGCGCGCGTGCATGATCTCGAGAATGTCCGGGCCGTTGCGTTGCGAGGCGATCCGGTCGAGCAACGAGCGGACATCCCACACCAGGGAGTCGCCGCCGTCTTCCGCCGCGCGCACGGTGAACAGCGCAAAGAGCGGCTCCGGCTCGCGCTTGAAAGCGGAGTCGGTGTGCGGGAATCCGTCCCGCGCGCTGTTGAGCAGCGATTCCGGCTCGTCGGGCGCGATGGGCCGCGCCTGGATGTGGCGATAGGCGAAGCTCGCATTGGGTTGATGATAATTGCCGAGCGAAGGATTGCCCCAGAACGAGGAGAGGCCGACGACGAACGCGCCCCGCACGTCGTGCTCCGGCGTGTAGGGCAGTTCATGAAACCGCATGCCGGAGATCACGCAATAAAGCGGGTGGTTGGAGAAGCGCGCGATGGTGCCGAGTTTGCGCCCTGCATCGATCGCGGCCGGAAGATCCAGGAAGATTTCTGAAATCAACTCCCGAAGGCGCGCCTGGATATCCGGCCGCCCGAGAACGCCTTCGGCGATATTCAATTGCCTTGTTGCGCGGGTAAATTTCGCAAGCTCCCTGTCCGCCACCTCGACCTCGATGAGCGTCGGAAGCGCGCGCAGATGCATGTTCATGGCAATTCTCCCAAACATCCCTTCCGGGTGCCGGAAATAATCACCACCTGTGATTTTGTCATTTCTAAGGTTGCAAGATTGCCAAACCATACGGCAAGTAGCAGGGTACCTTGAGTTGAAGATTGCACATCGCGATTGCGTGAAAAGGTTTGGTTTTCACAGAACACGTATTTGAAGCTGCACGTTAATTGAACTCGCGTCTCGATATTGCAAGATAATAGTTGCGCGATCGAAGGTTGCCTTGCTGCTCTAGCAGTTCCGACCCGAGAAACTTGATGTTTACTGTATTGAACTTGGTCGATTGTTCAGACAGTCTCCTAGAGACTTTCGCTGGGCCACCTTACAAGGGGAGAGGTCGGTGGGTGTTGTTGCGTCGGTATGGACGTGGCTTGTCGAGAAAGATTTCGGAGTGTTGCCGGCGGCGGGTGTGCTCCTGGCCCTGGCCGTGTCGGTCACGGTCATCCTGCTCAACCTGGCGAACAGGCGTAAAGCAAACGCCGAGATCAGGAAGATCGAAGCGGACACGCGCGTTGTGGAGCGGCAGCGCCGCGACCTGCATCGCGAGCGCGTGCGGGATTGCGCGGGCGACATCATGCGAAGCGTTTCGGCGATGGTCGATGAATTGTTCGCGACTTTTTATCCGTTCGCGTATCCCCCGAGCGTGTGGGCAAGGCTAAGCTGGTCGAGGCCATCCTCGTTGCGCGGCGCTTCCGCCACGAGCAGCGGTACCGGGCGGACATCGAAAAACTTGTCAGCGAGTTCGTGGCGCTCGGCGCGCGCGAAACCGACCTGGGGATTGCGCAACTCCAGGCCACGACAATTGCCCTACTGGCGAAAGTCAGCGACAAGAAAATCCATGTCGCCAGGATTGAAGCCGAAGGGTTGAACCGCGATGCTTCGGAGGCGGTTGCTGCTTGGCTTAATGAAATCCGCGAGCTTCAAGTCGGCATCGCCGCCCTGGTTGGCGAGCTTTCGGGCCGCCTGTCGCTTGCCTTGGATGACGGGGAAGCGATCAACCGCGCTGCGTAGGCGGTTTGGGCTTCATCCTGCGTCCCGCATCAGGAGGTGGCCTGAAGCTGGTGCTGTCGGCCCGGCCTACGGCGCTTCCGTCACGCGTTAGGGGGTCGGCAATGTCAGCTCGTGCGCGTACTGGGCTAGGTGCTGCGGCGCATGGTAGTGGTAGACCGTTCGGATTCCGAAATTAAGCGTTGAGCGCGTCCGCCTACGGCGGATCGGGCTCTATTCGCTTTGCTCTCACCGAGGCACGGCAGATCTCGCGTAAGTGCGGGAAACCGGGTCACGGCCACAAGGTGCCTCGGGCAAAGGAATTACACCTTTGCTGGACTCACCAGTTTGCGATCGACGTTGTGAAGCACAGCCGCGAAGTCGGGCGCGAAACCAACCCTGCCCTCGATCTTTCGTCGCGCCTCCCGTCCGACCGGGTGCATCACTAAGTCGGCAACTTCGAGCGCGGGACCATGCGCAGCCTTGGGCATGAAATAACAGCGGCGGTATTTTTGAATCGCCTTGTGCGCGCGTCGCGCAGCGGCAGCATTTGAGATGCCATACTTCTCAATGACAGCGAGCGCGCGCAGCAGCAATTCTGAAAGTTTCAGTGCCTTCCAGTATCCTCTACTGGCGTCTCGCTGGCATGCCTTGACGATGGCATCTATCGTCAGATCAGGTTGCCGCTCTTTCGTTATGGCGATAATCGTTTCGATAATTTTGCGAGTATAAACCGTCGAGTTCGATGAATCCGTTTCGATCGAGGCTCGTGCAGCGCAGACGTGACAACCTCTGTTGGGAGGTCGTCCGTGGATACCACTTCCCTTGGCGGTACTTTCGGATCGCTTTGTGAGCACGTTCCACCGCATCGGCGTCGGAGCAGCCAAGACGTTCGATGTCGACAAGCGCTCCGAATAGCATCTCTGCTAGTTGCGTCTCTCTATAGCGTGCTCTGCCGGCGTCCCGTTGACATCGCTTGACAATTGGATCGATCGACAGGTGCTGGCGACCTCTCGCGAGAGCGGCAATCGCATCGGTCACTTTAAAGGTATAATATGCGCTATCTTTCATTATGGTTCACAATCATCCCAGGTAAACTAGCTATCATGGGCCGTTTCGTCCAATTCTAAAAGTCTTGCAAACACATATTTGTCAGCCGTGACAATAACGACAATCGTCACTCCTATTTGTTGGAAGATACATTATCACTTTGCAAAGCTTTGCGTGAAATCAATCACTTAGAGAAAGCAAATCCACGGGAGTTACAGGCAACGCCAACAAGCGCGGCGTTGCCCAGCCGCCATGACGCGCCGCAATCTACTCGCTTCGCTCGCCGAGCTACCGCAGATTCCGCATGCGCGGGGAGCGGTGTCTCGGTAGGGTAGGCGCGGGCCGCCTCTTGCGAGGACAGCCCAACGCCTCCCCCCGAACCGTGCGTGCGCCTTTCAACGCACACGGCTCTCCGCTCTGCTTGCGATCCGGCCGGCATGGATTGCGACATGGCAGCGGCGGCACAGGACGGTGGTCTTGCGCTGCCGTGCTACTCGCTTCAACACCGTGAACGGTTCGCCGCTTTTGTCCTTCAGCGCGCGGACGTGATGCATCTCGAACGGCCCATCGATATCGCCGCACGCTTCGCACCTGCGGGCGCTGAGGCGAGCGATGAGGTCGTTGCGGCTCTGCGCCAGGCGCGAGCCGACCGTGATGGTGTCCACGGCCGCCCGATGCCAGGGCGCAAGGTCCAGGTGCTTCAGCTTCCATAGCTTCAGGACACGGGGCTTGCCGCGGACCATGCAAGTGACGCCATGGTCCGATCCCAGCCTCAGATGCTTCTTGGCCCAGCTCGCGGACTTGCGATGCCGTGATGCCACAGTCGCCATGACGCTCCTGATCACCACCAGTTCAAGGCGACTGAGCGAACTCTTTACGCCATCGGCGATCGCATAGTAGTTGGCGAAGCCGCGAAGCTCCGAGTTGAAGGCCAACACGATCTCGGCATCGCTGGAGTCCAGGAACTGCGGGCGCGACCGGCCATCACGCAGGTCGAGATTGCCGTACTGCTTGCGCCTGCAGAACGCATAGACCCGCTCGCGCGGCACCCACAGCTTAATGCCTCCACGGGTTGGGCGTCGCCGGACGCGCAGCGTCCGGCCGTCCCCGCGCACGCGCCGGGCCATCGACCCGGGCGAGCGCAACGTGAAGGCACACACGTGGTAGCCGAGGAACCGCGCTCCCTTCGACGCGCTTGTGATCCCGCTCTTCTCAGGTGACACGGCAAGCTTCAAGCGCGTGGCCAGGAAGTCCTGAACATTCGCCATCATCTGCCATGCTTCCGCCTTGCTGCCGATGATGCCGATCAGGAAGTCGTCGGCGTAGCGGCAATAGCGCAGGCGGCGGAAGTTCGGGTCCATCGGATCGACGGACGGGATTGTCCGCCGTTCCTGCTCGATCGCCTTGATCCGCTTCAAGCACCTGCGGACCTCAGCCTCGTCCGCGCCACTGGCGCGGAGCGCGTCGATTTCACGGCGCAGGCGCAGCACGCGACGCGTCAAGGCTGCATAGCCAGGATGCGCGCGCCGCGTTGTACCGCGATCGAAGCCGGCCGTCGTCTCCGCCATGAACGTGTCCAGTTCATGCAGGTAGATGTTGGCCAGGATGGGCGATACGACCCCGCCTTGCGGCGTGCCGCTGTAGGTCCGCTCGTACACCCAGTCGTCCAGGCACCCGGCTTTGAGCATTTGCCCGATCAGGTCGACGAAGCGAGGATCGTCGATGCGCCGCGCGAGCAGCCGCAGCAGGATGTCGTGGTCGATGGTGTCGAAGAACCCACGCACGTCCACTTCGATCAGCCATTTGGCTCCCGTCCAGGTATTGCGGATTTCTTCGAGCGCGGTGTGGCAGGAGCGGCCGGGTCGGAACCCGTGGCTGTGCTGCGAGAACACCGGCTCGTAGATCGCCGCCAGGATCACGCGCACCACCTCCTGGACAAGACGGTCCTCCACCGTCGGGATGCCGAGCGGCCGCAACTTGCCGCTGGCCTTCGGGATGTACACCCGTCGAACCGGGCGGGGGCGATAGCGGCCTTGCGCGACGCGCCGGGCGAGATGCTCGAGCTTCGTGAGCGACATGCCGTCGAAGGTCTGACCATCAACACCCGGAGTCAGAGCACCCTTGTTGCGGGATATCCTGACGTAGGCCCGCCCATAGAGGTATGGCGACCTCATCAGGCGGTGAAGGCCGTTGATCCGCTTGCCCGCACGCGACAGGACCGGAAGTTGCTCGATGCGTCGCTGGATGGTGACGGTCTGCATCAGCAGGACCTCTCCGTCGATCGTGTCGAGAGACGCAGAACTGCCGTCCTTCCCCCAGCCGGTGGCACTTTCGCTCCGGTCGCCCGGCGCTTATGCGCGCGGCTGTCCACGGACTGACTGTTACCGGGTGACTGACGGACCACTGCGACGCGTGGCTGTCCCGGCCGTTACGCCGGGCCTTCGGGTACTACGACGGCTCCGTCGCCATGCAGGTCCCGCAACACGGGCCTGGGTAGGCGATCCCGCAGTTACGCCGACGAGGAGTTGCAGTGCGTTGAGGTGCTCCGTTCGTCTCCTTGCTCCTCTGATCGAGGCTGCGCCGTGCAGACTGGCGGCGGTTCACTAGGCCGACGCTCCCCGCCCCGCACGAAAATGGCGTGTCAGCCGCGTTCGCCATCGCTTACCGATTAACCGCTGGAGACTGGAGTTCAGGTAACCCAACCTTCACCACGCGCACCTTGCCCAGCACCCGGCCACCAGGTTGCGGCACCCGGTTTGAGGTGATGTCCCGACATGCTCTGGTCCCGTTCCCCTTTCGGGATCTCAGCCGACTCATCGTCGGCACCGGTAAGTCGGGTGGGCAGAAGCTCTGCCAGCAAGCTTCGTTCTCACGAACACTCCCTCTTCTCAGCGCCACAGCGGCGCACGGCCTTCGGTGACGATCCCTCGCGCAAATTACACTGCACCCCTCGCCGGAGGCAGTCGGTCCCGCGTCCCGCGCAAACGCGCGGCGCTATGCTGACGCTCCTGCGGCTGCCTTCTTAACCGGTCTCGGGGCTGGCGAATGGTCTCCGCTGCGCTCCCGCCCATATGCCGTTTTTCTTATTGCCGGGGCCTGCGGCCCCAGGCCGTCAAGGCCAAGCCCTCACTTTGCTTTGGGCGGAAAACGCCGACCGTGTAGTCGCTGCGCTCCGGCCCGCACCATCCCGGCGTCTTCCGGCCTGTGACGGCCAACCCCCCGCTCATTGCCGCTTGGCTAGTCGGTTTGCATGGGCAAACCAAAAACAATTGAAAATCCGGAACTCAAATCGTCCTGCGTCCGTTCGTGGGCTTAACGACCACGGAGGGGCAATGACGAAGGCCTATATTTTCTTTCCTTTATATAGAGAAGCAATGCGGGCGTCCGACGCCAAAGAGGTTCAGGACGCTCTGCAAGCCGTCACGGGTGAGACGCCAACCTTGGAGGATGGCAACTACTTGTTCGGGTATCTCGCGGGCTCAGCGTACATGAATTTTCCGTCGAAGGTCCTTGCAATCGAAACAGATGATGAAGGCGACGGCCTCGAGGAGCGGCTGCTTAAGCCGCTTACCGCGGCTCTGTCCTGCGTGTTCGAGCAACACGCCGGGACAAGCTCCAGGTTCTCGATCGGCAAACGCAATTTCGCCAGAGAGACGAGCCCTGCGCTCCTCTATTGCATGAAATAGCCAACGCGTCCGTTGTGAACGCTCCCCGCGTGCAGTATCTATGATAGTGAAGCTTCCTATTTTCGCGCACAGAGATGGGCTCCTTGTGATGCAAACATTCGACGCGATCGTGCTTGGAATGGGCGCGATGGGAGCAGCGACCACCTACCAACTCGCCAAGCGCGGCGTTCGCGTTCTCGGGATCGATCAATACGACCCTCCCCATCGCCAAGGCTCGACGCATGGCGAAACGCGCGTCACCCGGATCGCCTGCGGCGAAGGCGTCGAGTATGCGCCATTCGCGCGCCGCTCACATGAAATATGGAAGGAGATCGAGCGCGAGCTTGGCATCGGCCCCGGCGCGCTCCTGACTCAAAACGGCATGATCCTCATTGCCGGGCCCGGTGGGGGGCGCGGACATGGCATCTCGGAATTTCTTACCAAGACATTCAATATCGCCGCCAACGTGGGAATTACCGCACAACAGCTAAACGCATCGGACATCCGTGCGCGGTACCCTCAATTCAAAATATCCGACATTGAGAGCGCGTATTTCGATGACGTAAGCGGATTCGTTCGGCCGGAGGCATGCGTCATGGCGCAGCTTGTTCTTGCGCGCAGGTACGGCGCGTCAACGCGCACCAATGAAAAGGTCACCAGCTTCGAGGCGACGGGCGATCGCGTGCGCGTTACGACCGACCGTGAGACATATGAGGCCGGACGCTTGATTGTCACAGCGGGACCGTGGCTTCCCCAACTGCTGGGCACGGTCCATCCATTCGTGGTGCAGCGACAGGTTCTCTACTGGTTCGCCGCGAAGAATGAGGCTGAGCATGCTAAGTTTGCCGCCCACCGGTTTCCGGTTTTCATTTGGCTCATTCCGCGTCCGCAGCCGATTTACGGCTTTCCCGCGCTTGGCCGCATTGAAGATGGAATCAAGATCGCCACCGAGGAGGTTGTGCCGCACGTTGACCCGGACCGGGTAGACCGAACCGTCAGCGCCGCCGAAAGCGAACACATGTATGAGACCTACGTCAGACCTTTCCTGCCGGGTCTGAGTGGTCGTTGCGTGCGGGCCGAGGTCTGCCTTTACACAATGTCCGACAACCAAGTGCGGTTCATCATCGACAGACATCCCGCGATGGAAAACGTGATCGTGGCGTCGCCATGTTCGGGGCACGGCTTCAAACATTCAGCCGCCATCGGCGAAACGCTTGCACTGATGACGATTGGCGAACCGCACCTTGATATAGCTCCGTTCGCGTTCGACAATCGCTGTTGACGCCTCGATGCCTATAGGTTCTCCGCCAGATGCTCGGCGAGCGTGACGAGCGCCGGAAGCACCTGACGGAATTTCCGACAGCTCAGAAACCGAAGAACCTGCCCAAGATCGGCCGAAACCAATTATGCCCCTGCGGCTCTGGCAGGAAGTACAAACGATGCCACGGAAGGACAGCGTGATGTGACGCCTGCTTGCTTGACAGCGCGCGCATCACTCACAACGACAAGCAGGCCCCAATTCACCGTTTGGAAAGGAGTCCGAATCTATTAGAATCCGCGTATGAAAGCGGCGGCTCCAAAAGCGGAGAACGTCGCTTTTTTACACAGTTTCTTACACATAGCATTTTTGAAAGACAAATTATACAGTAATATCAATATCTTGACTGTAGCCTGAAAACACTTAAAATCCCTCGATGGCAACGTCGTGCCGGTTCGACTCCGGCCGTCCGCACCAAAGTTCTTGTGAATGTCATTTGATGTTGCGGGTGCTCAGGCGTCTTAAGCTCATCCGGAATGTCGGCAAATTCGCGTCAGCGACGACGAACATTCCGCTCGCCCGTACTTCAGATTCGTGTGGGCCGCTGGCGGATGCGGCTGGCAAGTGCTGCTACTGAAACTGTGCCCTTAGCGCGTTCCATAGCGCAAACAGCTCAGCGATCTCAGGCTGGCTACCTCTGACCGCGGTGTGCACGAGAACAAGCTTCAGGTCCGGATCGACAAAAAGATGTTGTCCGCGAATGCCCAGAAGCGAAAGTCGCCGGGTGTCTCTGGAATACCAAATTTGATAGCCGTACTTGGCAGGGGGTAATTCCGTCTGAAGCGCATTGGCGGCCGACGCAATGAGCCAGTCCCCGGGAACGATCGTCTTGCCTTGCCAATTGCCGCGATTCGCCAGCATCAGACCGAGACGTGCCCAATCGCGGAGCACGGCATTGATATAGGCGAACGTGACTTCCTGCCCGGTTGTATCGATGATCCAAGTCGCATCGGCTTCCGCACCGAGCGGCTGCCAGAGTTTTTCGGCGGCATAGTCGGACACTGTTCGCTTCGTTGCGGCCGCAAGCACAAGACCGAGGACCAGCGATTCAGCCGACGAGTAGGAGAAGCGCTCACCGGGCGCGGCGCGACGGGTGTTGAACTGCTTCACTGCAGCGAGGCTGCCGACGGAGTCCTTCCCAACCGTCAGGCGGGCCAGCGCGCTGATATCGCTGGATCGGTTGGCGTAATCTTCCGAGAAAGCGACGCCCGACGCCATCAGCAACAACGCCTTGATGGGAGTACGGCCGTATTCCGTGTCCTTGAGACCGGCAACATAGGTTTCCGCCAAGTCGTCTATCGAACGAATTGCGCCCTCCTTCAGGGCGATTCCGATGAGGAGCCCGACAACGGACTTCGCCATGGAGAATGATGTCAGCCGGTCCGTATCGGTGCGCCCATACTGGTAGCGCTCAACCAGGATCGAGTCGTCCTTCGCGATCAGGAGGCCGGTGACCGGATGACGATTGAGGTAGTCGTCGAGCGTCAGGTCGAGCCCGTTGAAGGCATAGCGAATGACAGGTTCGCTCGCTGCGCGAGCCAGTTGAACCGGCTGCTTCGAGGCAGGGATGGTGCGCGCGGGAAACAGCGTGTCGTAGCGGCTGAGAGCGCCCACGCGGCAACGCATATTGTCGACGTAGGCAATACCCTCGCAGGCCGGATATCCCTCCTTCCGGCCGAACTCGTCCGCATTCGGACCGTCTTCACGAAAGCGAGGGCCGGCACCTTGTACAGCCGGTGCCTCCTGGGCGAAGGCTTGATGCGAATCTAGCAAGAGCGCATCCAGCATGACTACGAATGTTGCGACACACACCCCGCCAAGCAGTCTCATGAACTCCCCTTATTTGGTCAGGACCAAGACACACTGCATCTGCGACTATCGTAATGGCTTCTGACGCAACGAGCCAATGGCTACTTCGGGCGAAGCCGAGGTTGGCTGAAGTTTCGACACCGTGTCGGCTTTGGGTCATTCAGACATGCCGCAGCCGGGCGATGTCCCTTCTTGCACCGACAGCAGGCGCGACCTGGCAACTCAGAAAGCGATTGACCCCGCGCCCGCGTCCTCGCCGTCGCGGCCGGGCAGGCTCTACTTGGGAAAGCAGGTGTTCTTGGCCTTCGGAGTTCCCGCCTTGTCGCGCCTCAGCAACACCTCGGTCGGGCATTGTGCCAATCCGTTCGGCAACGTCTTCGATCCTTCCTCCGGCGGATCGACCGCCCAGGCGGGAACCTGCGGTTCATCGACCAACACAGTGTCGGACAGGCCGAAGTCTGAAGCCTTCAATCCTCCGCGATCGGTCCAAGCCGCCGTTTCGTCCTCCTCCAAGTTTGCTTCGCCCACGGCATCAATGAAGAAGGTAACGTCGCGCCCCAGCCGATCCTTTTTTTGATCGCCCGTTACCGGCGCCACAATCGACAGAGCCCTGCGTATGCGCCAATTATCTTTCTTCGCGCCGACAAAATTCGTTACCTGCTTGGCGATCTTCGCAGGCTCGTCGCCGAGACCTTTCGTATGCGTGGCTCGGTCGACGAAAAACGCATAGTCGATTTCCGACGGCTTCACCTTGAGAAGGCGGTAGAGAGAAAAGAATGCCCGAATCTTCGAACCATCCGATTTTACGCTCTTGTAGTACTCGTCGAACGTTTTTCGCGCCTCGGGCACTTCGGCGAGCCGTCTGAAAGCCGCCTGCCATTTATCCCGGTTCGTCGGCTCAACCCATTTTGCGCAAAGATAGAGTTCCGTGTGGCAGCGGCTCAGTCCGACAAGATCCATGATTTCAGCCTCATCGGCACCGAGGGCGGCGCGTAGCTTCTCCGCATTCTGCTGCTTCAGCGTCCAGAGGATGTTTTGAACCTCTCTCCCGCCCCCAGCGGTCGCGCCGCGCGGTCCCCATGTCAAAAAGGAGTTTTGATCGTTGGTCTTGCATTGGGACCCGGCCACATTCGGGTCGTAAACTTCCTTGCCTTGATTGGTGTATTGGCAAAAATTCCATTCGATCCGCGAGTAGTCGGTGCGCTCAAATGACAGCACGAGCGTCTTGATCCTCATTTCCAAATCTGGAACGGGCGTGTCGGGCATGATTTCCCGCCATACGGCCTCGGTAACGTCGCCTTGAAACGCGCTCGACCCGGTCGGCAGCTTCGGCTTGACTTGAGGACATTGACCGAGGCGGGTGATCGCCTTCTTCACGCCACACCCGAACAAGCCGTCGCTCGCGAGCGGCATCGCAACGCCGCACGCGACCAGTTTCTCCGTGAGCGCTTTCTGAAACGGCGCAAGCACACCAAATCGGCCATCGAAGATCATGATCGGCCACCGCGGAGGTTTCGGCGCCGTGCATTGGTCATCGACCCGGTACCGATAGAGGATCTTGTCCTCTGCCCCGGCGCGGGCGACCGAAGCAAGGCCGAGCGCCATGGCGCTCGCAAAGGTCAGCGCAATTCCTGCCCAACGCATGACGTCGTCTTTTGCATCGGCCTCGGGCTTTGCCCCTCGACGTGGGGCCGGGGTTCAGTTCGTCCCCCGCGCCAGACGCTCCAGCGCCTCTGCCGCCCGCCGCAGGTCCGCTTGCGCGTCCGCGCTACCTGGATTTCCGCCCATCGTGCTCTCGATCCCGCGCAGCGCCTTCGCCGTCGCGTTGAGCGCCTCGGCAAACTGCGGCGAGGTCGCCGCAACCACCGGCGTCACAACCGCGGGCGCCGTCTGCGCGCCACGCAGGTGATGCCAGAGCACGACCAGCAGCACGACCAGGATCAGGAACAACAGCACGTGCGCCGGCGCGAGCAGGGCGCTCGGTTCGATCTCCTCGCTCGCATTCCCGATCAGCGACCCGAGCAGCGCGCCGATCACCATGAAGGCGCCGGCGAGCACCACCAGGAGCGCGCCGCCGACCACGAGCATCAATGACATGCTGTTGGCGGTGTGGTGGCTGAGCGGTGCGGTGAACTTGTTGGCCATGGCTCGCCTCTTTCAAATCTCGATTTTCTTCATTTGCGCATGATCTTGTCCGAAAACCGGTACCCACTTTTCGGGATCATGCGCTATTCCTCGATGCTCAGTTCCCATTGGTGCATCTGCGCCGGCGCGCCCGGCTCGCCTTCATCCTTGGCCCACAGGTCGATGAAAGCGATGAGGTCGCGGCGGTATTGGATCAGCGCGCTCTTGCAAATCTCGGGCACTCCGGACGGACCGACGAACAACGCGTCCTCCTCGATGCCCTGCAGCGGGATGAACGGCGTGTAGGGCGGAGAATAGATGAAGGTGAACAGGAAGGTGGACATCTCGCCGATGGTGCCGGTGTTGGGCAGGACGCCGGCGAGCGCGAGCGTGCCGGCCGGCGCATCGACGCAGGCAAACTTGATCGGCGTGCCCGGCTCAGGAAGCGTCGCGTCCTGCAGGCAGGGCGGGAAATTGGCAATGAAGGTCAGCGCCGGATTGGCCACCTGGTTGAGCCGCGAGGCGCCGTGCGCGGTCACGCGATAGATCAGGCTGGTGAGCACATGCGTCAGCGCGGCTTTGGCGCCGTTCCCGCTCATGGCGGGCAGGCCGCGCACGTTGCCGCGGCGCGGGCTGCCCGAGGCCGCGATCCAGCTTTGCAGGCTATCGTCGGCGGCGACGCTCGCATCGTCGGCATAAAACGCATCCACGGCCGTCGCCACGTAACGCTCGGTCGCATCATAGAGCGTGAGCAGGTAGCGCACCACCGGGTACTGGTCCCACGGCTCCGCCTTGGTGAAATCCTCGGCGCGCAGGCCGAGCGCCAAGTGGGTGTCGCGCGGGTCGTCCTCGAAGAAGCAGCGTCCTTTGGCGAAGGCATCGCACAGCTGCAGGAACTGCGCGCTCGTCGTCACCGAGGTCGGCGGCGCGATGCTCCAGTCGAGCAGCAGGAACTCGTCGAACCCGATCAGGGAGTCGGACTGGCGACCGAACAGCTGCATCACCGGATGCTGCGCGTCGAGCGTCTGGAACATGGTCATCTGCATCGCGGCGGTGACGAGGTGCCAGTGATAGACGTGGCCGATCCAGATGCCCCACACGGTGATCGAGGTCTTGGCCGCCTGCAGCGCATAGAGCCAGGCCGGATCGCCGCGCAGGTACTGCACCGTATGCCCGCCCGCAGCGGAGACGCGCACGGCGAACGGCAGGAGCTTCCCGGTCACGGGATCGCGCTCGAGGAAGGTGACCGTGGCGGGCGTGAAACGGGTCGCGGCGTTGACCACGTTGGGCGCGAACTGCGCGAACAAGCGCATGTCGATGACGTAGAGGCTCCCGGTAAGCCAGCTCTGCATCTGCGCGGTCCAGTCGGGACCGAAGGAGTTCTTGAACTGCGTATCGTCCGGTCCGACCCGGCGCAGGATGATGAGGTTGAGGGCGAGCCCGAACCGGGCGATCGTCGGCCAGAACTGCTCGGTCGCGGCGGACGCGTCGTCTAGCGAGGCGGAGAAGTGCGGCAGCCACTCGCGCGCGGCGCGCTCGTGCACGCCGCCGTAGGTGGTCCACGACATCGAGAACTGGTCGGGGGAGCTCAGCGGTAGGCGCGTGCGCGGGTCGGCGGCGCGGGCCGCGGCGCTCGAATACTCCATGCCCATGAAGGTGTAGGCGTTGGCGCTGTAGTCGTGGCTCGGCGTGCGGATGGTCCACTGCGTGGACAGCGCGTTGACCGCCTGCTCGAACTGCTTGGCGCGCTCCAGCAGCTTCAGCGCGGTGCCCGGAAGCTGCGACAGATTGAACGGCACTGCCGGGACGTGTGTCGCGTCCGACAGCCCGATGAGCGCGAGGTCGAACCGGTGCACGCGGAAAATGAACCAGTACGCGAGGGCGCCGAGCGCCAGCAGGATCAGGATCGCGGCGAGGGTGCCGATGCTGATCGCCTCCGCGCGCGCGCCGAGCGCCACCGCGCCGCCGGCCGCGAGCGCCGCGCCAAACAGGACGAGGGCGGCGAGGCCCATGAATGCGAGAATGCGCAGCATCGGATCGCAGCCCCCTCCACGCCGGCGCGCCAATCTATCTTAATGGCATTGCGGATTCCACAACATCTTCAGGTCGTGTCCTCCGGCTTGCGCCGCGGCCCATGATTCGGATCGCGCCGCAATAGCGCTGTCGCGTAGTTGCAGCCCGCAATTGTCACACGCAAGCTGCAACCATGGCTTGCCAAGTCGCTTGCCAAGTCGCGCCCGATCCGTGACGATGACGTTGGGGGATTCCATGGCTGACGCGGTTCAGGGCAGGAAACGGCCGGTCGTCTTCATCCACGACGCCGCGATCGACGATTTCATCGCGACCCTGCTCCTGGTGGCGATGCCCGACGTCGACCTCAAGGGCATCATCGTCACCAACGCCGACTGCATCCCCGACCCGGCGATGAACGTGTGCTCGCGGCTCAACCAGTTCATGGGCCGTCCCGACATGCCGCTCGGCTTGAGCAGCGCGCGCGGGTGGAATCCGTTCCCGTGGCCGTATCGCGGCGACTGCGTCAGCTTCGCCGAGATCCCGAGCTTGCGGCCGTATCGTTCGACGGTGCCGACACCGCCGCCCTCGGGCGACGACCTGCTGGTCGCGCTGCTCGAGACCGCGATCGCATCGCGGACGCGGCTCACCGTGCTGCTCACCACCGCGTTCACCCCGCTCACCGACGTGCTGTCGAAGCGCCCGGACCTGACCGCCGGCATCGGCGACATCGTGTGGATGGGCGGCGCGATCGACGTTCAGGGCAACCTCGATCCTGCGACCATCAATCCGGTGGTGGCGAACAAGCACGCCGAATGGAACGTGTTCTTCGATCCGTTCGCGGTGCACTACGCGCTCTGGAACCTGCGCGACATCAACGTGTTCCCGCTCGACATCACCAACCATGCGGCGATCACGCCGGAGTTCATGAGCGCGCTGAAGACGCAGGGGGAGCAGTACACGTTCTCGCAGCTCGCCTACGAGGGCTACAGCCTGGTCGCGGCCGAGCCGTTCTATGACATGTGGGACGTGTGCGCGACCTGCTACCTGGCGCGGCCGGACCTCTATGCGGCGGCGCAAATCTCGCCGCTCAGCGTGGTGCAGTGGGGCTTCGAGCAGGGCTGGCTGCAGAAGGCGGCGAGCGGCAATCCGCAGAACCTGTTCCTGAGCTTCAAGGACCAGGCCGGCTTCTATTCGTACGTCACGTCGCAACTGGCACGCTCCGTTTGAGCGAAAGCTACACAACCACTCGAGTAAGAGGGCACTCCGATGAACCGTGAACACGCAATCCCCGCCATGTCGTGCGTCGCCGCCATCCTGTGCGTCCCGCTCGTCGTCGGCGCCTTCGCAGGCCCGGCCGCGGCGCAGCAGCCCAAGCGCGACGCGTCCTATTATGCGTTCCGCAACGCCGCCACCAACCCGCCGCCGGGCTGGACGCGCCCGGTGTTCCAGATGAGCCGCAACTACCCGGCCAGCGTCGCTGCCGACTGCCCCGAGTGCACCTGGCTCAAGCTCGACGTCGATTTCGAACCGAAGTTTCCCCCGCCGCCCAATTCCTCCGACTCGTGGGTGAGCGGCAAGTGGGCCGACTACATCAAGCGCATCCTCGACTACGTGAAGGAGGGGCAGGACCCGCAGTTGCGCAACGAGGTCGGCTTTCGCGTCAACGTGAACAACAAGACGCGCTGGTTCAACGTGCCGTGGATGGCCTACGACCCGACGGTCGGCCGCGAGTTCGTGCACGGCACCACCAACGAGCGCACCGCGCATCTCTCGGACCTGATCGGCGCGTCGAAGCCGCTCACCGGCCGCCCCAGCGCCGGGCCGGTGCCGGGCAAGCCGCGCCGCGGCGTCCATTACATGGACGGCGTGACGCCTGACTGCGTGGCGAAGTACCCGCACGGGTTCGAGACCTGGTCGGTCGGCTACTACAACGAATGGGGCGGCTACGCGATCGGCAAGGCCTATCCGAAGGACGGCAAGCCGAAGATCGTCAACTATCTCGGCTCGCAGATGCCGGACGGACTGCCGTTCCCGCAAGGCACCGTGGTGGTCAAGATCCTCACCACCAACGCGCCGGTCGAATGCGTGCCCTACCTGCGCGGCTCGCCGGAGTGGCAGATCGACCGCCACAAGATGAACCCGCAGAACAAGCAGTACATGTGCGAGCGCGAGGTGCAGATCAACCGCGTCGTGCAGATCGACGTGGCGGTGGTCGACACCCGCTCGCCGACGCGCTGGGTCTACGGCACCTACGGTTTCGACGGCGGGCTGCCGGGCGCGACGTTCTGGGACAAGCTGGTGCCGCTCGGCGTGCAGTGGGGCTCGGACCCGTGGACCTTCCCGGCGGTGCCGAAGAGCGACAGCATCCCGATCCAGCAGAGCGTGCTCAATCCCGACATCAAGATCTACGAGCACTTCGGCTGCAACGGGCGGCTTGCCGGCCCGGTCGACAACCCGCAGTCGTCGTGCATGTCGTGCCACAGCAGCGCCTTCGCGGCGCCGCGCAACGCCACCTCGATCATGAACGTCAACGTGCCGCCCTCGTTCGGCTTCCCCGGCATGTGCACCACGTACTCGCTCGCCAATGCGGCCTACTTCCAGAACATCGTGCCGCCGCAGAGCTTCTCCGGCGGGAACTTCCCCGACGCGCTGTCGCTCGACACCTCGCTGCAGCTCGAAGTGGCGTTCCAGCAATATGGGCTGTTCGCGACCCAGGGCTCGCCGATCCAGTGCACCAACCCGACGCAGTTCTGATCCGCCGCGATAGGGGAGACGCATCATGAAAAAATTGTCCCGCCGCGAGATCGTGGCGGGCTCGGCGGCTGTCGCGCTCGGCAGCGCCGCGCCTGCGTCGGAGGCCTCGGCGCAAGCCAAGCAGCCGGCCAAGAAATCCAACCAACCCAAGGAGAACCGCCCGCGCAAGGTCAGCCCGTGGATCACGCTCGAGCCGGCGTTCACGGAGAAGGTGTTCGACAACACCCGGGTGCGGCTGCGCGCCTATAACGGGCAGGTGCCGGGGCCGCCGATCAAGACCATTGCGGGCGAGCTGCTGCGCATCCGGGTGAAGAATTCGCTCAAGCCCTACGACTCGCGCGGCTGGGACGGCGATCACAACGTGCCGCACGCGCTCGACACCACCAACCTGCATCTGCACGGCATGGATATCGCGCCGCACCTGTTCGCGCCGCTCGGCACCTCCGACCCGCTGGCCGAGATGATCGCGATCCGTCCGGGGCAGACGTTCGAGTACCCGTTCCAGCTGCCCGACGACCAGCCGCCGGGTCTCTACTGGTACCACCCGCACCATCACGGCTCGACCGCGGTGCAGGCGGTGAGCGGCATGGCCGGCGTCCTGATCGTCTACGGCGCGATCGACGAGGTGCCGGAGATCAAGGCGGCGCGCGACATCGTGCTGGCGATGCAGGACATCGGCTTGTTTCCGAGCGAGACCGAGGCGGATCTGTGGACCTACGAGCCGAAGCAGAACGCCATCTGGCAGACCTTCGGCGGCAACGTCACGATCTACAACAAGCAGACCGGACAGAACGATCCGACCAACCTCAAGGGCGGCTTCACCACCGGCGACTACGCGCTGCGCTTCTACCTGCTCAACGGCGAGCCGTTCTTCAAGGAGGTGCACAACCAGAGCAACGCGGCCTACTGCCCGGCGGGATCAGGATTCGCGCCGCAGCAGTGCCCGGCGCCGACGCAGCTGCCGGTGCAGCGCATCAAGATGCAGCCGGGCGAGGTGGTGCGCTTCCGCATGCTCAACGCCTGCTCCGACAACCTGATGCCGATCGTGGTCGACGGCCACGACATGTACCTGATCGCGCTCGACGGGGTGAACTTCCCGGCGCCGCGGCAGATCCCGCAGCCGCCGGCCGGCAGCACGAGCGGGCAGGTGCTGTTGGCGCCGGCCAACCGCGCCGAGTTCCTGATCAAGGCCGGCACGACGCCCGGCGTCTACAAGGTGCGCCAGCTGGCGCAGAACCAGCAGTTCCTGGCGAGCGTCGAGAAGGTCATCTGCGAGATCGAGATCGCCGGCACGTCCAAGGACATGGCGCTGCCGACCGCGCTGCCGCTGCCGCGGCGCAACTATCCGCTGATCAAGCCCGAGGAAGTGCAGCGCATCCGCGAGATCCAGTTCGTCGGCAATTTCCCCGGCGTCATCAACAAGGTCGTGGGCATCGATTTCCTCATCAACAACACGATCTACCAGGAGACCGCGGTGCCGACCGTGGTCGATCTCGAAGGCATCGAGGAATGGCGCATCATCGTCGGCGACAAGCACCACGGCGGCACCGAGGGGCACCCGTTCCATTTGCACGTGGTCTCGATGGAGGTGATCCTGACCGGCGGCATCCTCGACCCCGACAACGGCACGATCAGCGGCGGCGTCGTCCCGCCGCCGGGCACGTTCCAGGATGTGCTGTGGATCCAGGCCGGCACGGTGTCGGTGGTCCGCATGCGCTTCAAGCAGTGGATCGGCAAGTCGGTCTACCACTGTCACATCCTGCCGCACGAGGACACCGGCATGATGCAGAACTTCCTGATCGTCGATCCGAAGATGAAGCGGCATCATGGGTGAGATGTAGGGCGGGCAAAGGCGCGTCACGAGGCAATCACGATTATGCGCCGAGCGGGCGCGCCGTGCCCGCGTGGTTCACGATTGCGGCGCATCCCATGGCGGGCACGCGTTGCCCCGGCTTGCGCCGGGGGACAACGCTTTGCCCGCCCTACGGCACATGAGAGAATCGGTGCCGCACGGACTCGGAATCGAAAAAAGTACAAGAATTGAAATGCGCGCCTGAGCGGCGCAGCCTGCCGGCATGACGCAGCGAGCGATTCTCTCGAAGTCCGCATCGGCCGCCGAGCTGTGGCTTGCGCGCGCCGAGCAGGCGCGCCGGCTCGCGCTGATGCTTTCGCCGGCGCATGCCGCCGTGCTGGTCGCCTACGCTTCGGAATGCGAGGCGGCGGCGAGCGAGCAGATCGATCCGCAGTTTGCGCCGATCGCGGCGTAACATCCGGGCCGCGCCGATCCTCACACGCGGCGGCGCCGCGGTTCGGAGTCCGCGTCAATGAAAGCGCTGGTCACAGGCGGCGCGGGATTCATCGGGCAGCATGTGGTTCGTGAGCTCGCCGCGCGCGGCCACCGCGTGCGCGTACTGGATTCGCTGCGCTCGGACGTGCATTCGGAGCCCGGCCGGATTCCCTCGAGCGATGTCGAACTTGTCGTCGGCGACGTGCGCGACCGAAGCGCGGTCGATCGGGCGTTGTCCGGCATCGACGCTGTGTTGCATCTCGCCGCGAAGGTGGGGCTCGGCGTCGATGTGGCCGATCTGCCGGATTACGCATCGTCGAACGATGCCGGCACGGCCGAATTGCTGGCCGCGATGGCGCGCGCCGGCGTCCTGCGCCTGACGCTGGCAAGCTCGATGGTGGTCTATGGCGAAGGCGTCGGACACTGCCCGCGGCACGGCGACGTGGCGCCCGCGCCACGCAAGGAAAGCGATCTCGCCGCCGGGCGGTTCGAGCCGCCGTGCCCGCTTTGCGGCCACGCGCTGACGACCGGCCTGGTGAGCGAGAGCGCGCCGCTCGATCCGCGCAACGCCTATGCCAGCAGCAAGGTGGCGCAGGAGTTCTACTGCAGCAATTGGGCGCGCGCGACCGGCGGCGGCGCTGCCGCGTTGCGCTACCACAACGTCTACGGTCCGGGCATGCCGCGCAATACGCCCTATGCCGGCGTCGCCGCGATCTTCACCTCGGCGTTGCGCAGCGGGAAGCCCCCGCTGGTGTTCGAAGACGGCCGGCAGCGGCGCGATTTCGTGCATGTCCGCGACGTCGCGGCGGCGACCGTGCTTGCCTGCGAGCAGCACGTATCCGGGGTCCGCGCCTTCAACGTCGGGTCGGGCATGCCGCGCACGGTAGGCGAGATGGCGAGCGCGCTGGCGCGGGCCATGAATGGTCCGGACCCGATCGTCACCGGGCAGTACCGGCTCGGCGATGTCCGCCACATCACGGCCGAACTCGACGCGCTTGCGCCAAGAGCTCGGCTGGCTGCCGCGCGTGGAGTTTGCCGACGGCATGGCGGAGCTCGCGGCGACGTCATGAAGAAGGCGCGGCGGGAGGGGCGCCGCTCTCTCCTTATCCCCCCGAAGGGGGAGGGTGGATGCGAGCGGCAGCGAGCAGCCGGGTGGGGCTGTCGCGGCTCGGCATGAACCCCACCCGTCTCCTCGTTCGCTTCGCTCACTCGGAGCCACCCTCCCCCTTCGGGGGAGGGATAGGCGACACCGCCCACGCGGAACGCCTCACACCGGTCGATCGCCCTTGGTCACCGTCAGCGTCCGGTTGTCCACCCCCGGCAGCATGCGCGCCGGGTCGCGCGTCACCACGATGTCGAGCACGGTCGGGCTCGCCGTGTTGGCGAGGCCTGCGCGCAGCGCGTCGCCGAGCTTGTCCGGATCTTCCACGCGGATGCCGTTGCAGCCCATGGCGCGGGCGATCGCCGCATAATCCATCTCGATCAGGTCGGAGCTTTGATAGTTGCCGCCGCCGAACATCGAGTGCTGCAGCGCCTTGACGTAGCCGGACGCCGCGTTGTTGAACACGCACAGCACGAACGGCGTGCCGGCGCGCCGCGCGGTCTCGAGCTCGCCGAGCGTCATGTTGAAGCCGCCGTCACCGGTCAGCCCGACGACGCGGCGCGTCGGCGCGGCGAGCTGCGCCCCCATGCTGCCGGGCAGGCCGTAGCCGATCGAGGCGAAGCCGCGGTCAGCGACGAAGTGGCGCCCGGCGCGCTTGGTGTCGAACAGGAGCCCGCCCCAATGGCCGGCAAAGCCGCCATCGGCCACGAGAATCGCGTCCTCCGGCATCAAGGTGTTCAATTCGTCCATCAGGCGGCCGACATTGATCGGCCGTTCGTTCGACTTGAGCCGGTCGGCGGCGGCCTCGCGCCACTTCGCCATGCGCGCCGGGACTTCGGCGCAATAGTCCTTGCGCGCGGCACGCGCCGCGGCGCCGTCGCCGAGCGCGTCACCCAAGTCGGCGAGCGCCAGCCGCGCGTCGGCGGCAAGAGCGACCTCGGCGCGCGTGGTGCGGCCGATCTCCTCGGGCGAGATGTCGATGTGGATCACCGGCTTGTCGGGCGGGATGAGCTGGAAGCGGCGCGTCGGGATCTCGCCGAGCTTGCAGCCGACCACGATCAGCGCGTCCGCGGCGGCCACCAGCTCGTTGGCGATGCGCGAATAACGCCCGAACAGGCCGGCCGAGAGCGGATGGGTGCAGGCGATCGCCCCTTTTCCGGACATCGTATGCGCGACCGGGATGCCAAAACCTTCGGCCAGCGCGCGCAACGCCTCGTAGCCTTCCGAGATATGGATGCCGCCGCCGACCAGCAGCAGCGGACGTTCGGCCTTGGCGATCAGCTTGGCGGCGCGCTCCAGCTCGGCGGGATCGGGGCGGGTGCGGCGCGCCTGCGCCTTCAGGGTGCCGGGATCGATCCAGAAATCGGCGGCGTCGAACTCGTGCTCGCCGTGGCAGACGTCCTCCGGCACGTCGAGTACCACCGGCCCCGGCCGCCCCGAGGTCGCCACCGCAAAGGCGCGGCGCACGAGTTCGGGGATGCGCTTGGTGCCCTCGATGCGGATCAGCTCTTTCACGGCGGGGCGCAGGATCTCGGTCTGGCGCGCCTCCTGGGTCATGTTCTTCCAGGCATGGTCGCGGTTGGCGTCGCCGATGATCGCGACCTGCGGTATGCCGGCGTTCAACGACTCCACCAGCGCGGTCACCAGGTTGGTCGCGCCGGGTCCGAGCGTCGCGTCGCACACGCCGGGCCGGTTGGTGACGCGCGCATAAGCGTCCGCGGCGAACGCGCCGCAGCGCTCGTCGTTGATCAGATAGTGCTTGAGGCCGAGCGCGCGCACCGCCTCGTAGAACGGCAGCAGCTGGAATCCGCCCATGCCGAACATCGGTCCGACGCCATGGGCCTTGAGCATTTCGGCAAGCGCCTGGCCGCCGTTCAGCTTGCGCGCCGAATTCGAAGCGACGTTCATACCTTCAGTTCCTTTGCCCGCGCCGCGACGAGGCGCGCCACCAGTTCCTCGGCCGCGATGCCGATCTCAGCCCCGCAGCGCGCTGCGCGCGCGTTCACGGCAGTGACGAAACCGTCATGATAGGTCGACTGCCCGTCGCCGATGCGCGCGCTCCAGGTGCTGACGCAAGCCGCCGCGATGCCGCGTGCGTCGAGCACCGGGAGGCGTGCGACGCCGGCGTCGTCGATGCCGAAGCCGGCGTCGTTGTAGAGCGCGGCGAACACCGCGATCTTGATCGCGCTTTCGGGTTTGCCGCCGAGCAGCGCGCCGTGCGAGCCGGTCACGACGATGTGGCCGGCGTCTTCGGGCAGCACCAGCCCGGCGGAGTCGATCGCGTGCACCCGCACGTCCGGCGCCTCGGCACCGGTCAGGCGGAAACGCCGCTCCTGGCTGGCGGGCGGCGCGGGGCAGGGCGGCAAGTCGGCACGGTCGAGGCGGTCGAGGGCCTCGTGCGCGCTCATGCCCGCCACGATGCCGGCGGCGGCAGCACGGGGATTGGCATAGGTGATGGCACCACGCTTTGCACAATCCGCGCCGTCGCCGATGCGCGCCGAGCGGTGGCCGACCGTGGCGGCCGCCACGCCGACCGTCTCGAGATAGGCGAGCCCGCCGATGCCGGCGCGCTCGCGCCCGACGCCCGCATCGCACAGGATCGCCGCCTTGATGCCGGCCTTGGCGGCGAGATAGGCCGCGTAGACGCCGCCGTGCGAGGCCGCGAGCGCGGCCCGGCCGCGCGCATCGGCGGGAAACAGGGTCACGCTGTCGAGGATGAGTGAAGACATTCTTGCCGCATCAAGCGCGCCGGAACATGAGCACCTTGCGGGCCGGAGATGTTTCGCCTAGTGGACGTTTCCCGCGGCGTGTTCAAACATGCCGAACCTTCCCGCGCAAGCGCGCTGCTCCCAGGCGAGACTCGACATGGCCGACCCGGGCGACAACCTGCGCCGCCTCACCGATCTCTACCGCACCATGGCGCGCATCCGAGCTTTCGAGGAGACCGCGCTCGAAGCCCACAGGGCGGGCGAGATCCCGGGTCCGCTGCATGTCTCGATCGGCCAGGAGGCGGTCGCCGCCGGGATCTGCATCAACCTGCGCATCGAGGACCGGTTGACCTCGAACCATCGCGGCCACGGCCATGCCATCGCCAAGGGCGCCAACCCGCAGCGCATGATGGCGGAGCTCTACGGCCGCGCCTCGGGCTATTGCCGCGGCAAGGGCGGCTCGATGCATATCGCGGACTTCTCCGTCGGCATGCTCGGCGCCAACGGCGTGGTCGCCGGCGGTATCCCGATCGCGGTCGGTGCGGCCCAAGGGTTGAAGCTGCAAGGCTCCGGCGCGATCGTCACCTGCCTGTTCGGCGACGGCGCGGTCAATCGCGGGCCGTTCCTCGAAGGCCTCAACTGGGCGGCGCTGTACAAGTTGCCGGTGCTGTTCGTGTGCGAGGACAACGGGGTTGCCGCCTTCACCCGCACCGAGAACGTGACGGCGGGGGCGGGCGCGGTCGCGCGCGCGCAGGCGATCGGGGTCGCGGCGATCAGCGTCGACGGCAACAACGTGATCGCGGTCGACGATGCGGCTGCGGGCGCGGTCGCGGCGGTGCGCCGCGGCGAGGGGCCGCATTTCCTGCATCTGCGCACCTACCGCCTGATGGGTCACACCTCGTCCGATACGGCGGCGTGGCGGCCGGCCGACGAGGTGACGGCGGCGCGCGAACGCGAACCGATCGCGCGGCTCGCCACCGTGCTGGCCGAGCGCGGCGTTGCCGGCGCAGCGCTCGAGCAGATCGCCGCGGAAGCCAGAAACGAAATGGCGGCGGCGCGCGATGCGGCGCGCGCCGCGCCATGGCCCGATGCCGCGACCGCATTCGAGGACGTGCAGGATACGGGAGCGGGCGCGTGGCAGTGACCTTGATCGAAGCCTCGCGCCGCGCCGCGCTGCAGGAGATGCGGCGCGATGCCCGCGTCTGGGTGCTGGGCGAGGACGTGGGGCGCGGCGGCCTGTGGGGCCAGTACAAGGATTTCCTCGCCGAGTTCGGGCCGCAGCGCGTCGTCTCCACGCCGATCTCGGAGTCCACCATCATGGGCGCCGGCCTCGGCTCGGCGCTGGTCGGCATGCGGCCGATCATCGAGATGCGCATCTTCGACTTCGTGATGTGCGCGATGGACGAGCTGGTGAACCAGATCGCCAAGGTGCGCTACATGTTCGGCGGGCAGGCCAAGCCCGCGGTGGTGGTGCGCATGCCGCACGGCATGTGGCGCAACTCGGCCGCACAGCACTCGCAGATGCTCGAGGCCTGGTTCGCGCACCTGCCCGGCGTGGTGGTGGTGACGCCGGCGACGCCCGCCGATACCGCCGGCCTGCTGGTCAACGCGATCCGCTGCGACGATCCGGTGCTGTTCTTCGATCCGAAGGACCTGTTCTGGATCGAGGGCGAGATCGCCGAGCCGATCGAGCCGATCCCGTTCGGCGTCGCGCGCAAGGCGCATGAAGGCGACGCCGCGACGGTCGTCACCTGGTCGGCGGCGGTGCCGGTCGCCGCCAAGGCGGCCGAGCTGCTGGCCGGGGAGGGGATCGCGGTCGACCTCCTCGACCTGCGCACCATCTGGCCGTGGGACGAGGCCGCCGTGATCGCTTCGGTGCGCAAGACCGGACGGCTGCTGGTTGTGCACGAGGCGGTCGAAGTCGCCGGCTTCGGTGCCGAGGTCGTCGCGCGCGTGGTCGATCAAGTCGGCCCGGGCGCGCTTCATACCGCCAAGCGCCTGGCCGCGCCGCGCATCCCGGTGCCGTTCGCGCCGCCGCTCGAAGCGCAAGTGCGGATCACGCCGGAGAAGGTGGTGAGGGCGGTGAAGGGGCTGATCGGCGCGTAGGGTAGGCAAAGGGTGCGCCAGGAGAAGCTGGCGCGATCAGCTGGTGGAAGTCCAGCCCAGGTAAGGCGTAGCGAGCCGCCTGGAAGCGAGTGTTGTGTGACCGACGGCAACGGCGGTCGCAAAGCGTACACAGCGGTTGCGTGGGGTGTGCGATTGAGCCCCGATATTCCCTTATCGCGGGGGCGGAGGCTGTCCTTTGAGCCGAACGCCACATGAGCAGTACCGTGAACGCGAGGTGCTGCCGCCCTGCCGGGGTCGAAGAACACATCACGTGCAAAAGGAGCGCGTCGGAACCTGGGAGATCCCGCATCTGACCGCTGGCAAGATTGGCTGGTGGTCCGCATCGGGAAGGCGAGGAGCCGAAAGCCGATGATGCCCGGAGGCGGGAAGTCGGACGAGGCCATAGTAGCTGGGAAGCGGCCGAACGAAGCGGAGCGATCCGCCGAGGAGGCTGTGGAGCGAAGGGCTGAGGCCAAGGGGAATGCGGGAGAGCCGAGCACGGACCGGATGCAAAGCCGGAGCGGCGTGTCACAGGGGCTCTTGCGCATACGGCAAGCTGCACGGACCAACAAGAAGGAGCGGTTCACCGCGCTTCTCCACCACATCAGCATCGAACACCTGGAAGAGGCATTCGCCGGATTGAAGGAGAAGGCCTCCCCGGGGGTGGATGGGCTGACATGTCAGGCCTATGCGGAAAACCTCGCAAGCAATCTTGCGGACCTGCATGGCCGCGTACATCGGGGAGCGTATCGGGCGCTGCCGTCACGGCGGGTCTACATACCCAAGCCGGATGGCAGGCAGCGCCCGCTGGCAGTTGCCGCGCTGGAGGACAAGATCGTCCAGCGCGCGGCGGCCGGTGTGCTCAACGCGATCTACGAGGAGGACTTCCTCGGGTTCTCGTACGGGTTCCGGCCCGGGCGGTGCGCGCATGATGCGATCGCTGCGCTTGTGGTCGGGACCGAGCGCAGCAAGGTGAACTGGATACTGGACGCCGACATCCGCTCGTTCTTCGACACGGTGAGCCAGGAATGGCTCATACGCTTCCTAGAGCACCGGGTTGGCGACCGGCGCATGATCCGCCTGATCCAGAAATGGCTGAAGGCAGGTGTCCTGGAGGACGGGATCGTGACCGTCAGTGAGCGGGGAACGGGGCAGGGGGCGGTGATCTCGCCGCTGCTCGCCAACATCTACCTGCACTACGTGTTCGACCTCTGGGCCAACCGCTGGCGACGGCGCGAGGCCGCGGGCGAGGTTATCATTGTGCGCTACGCCGATGACTTCATTGTCGGCTTCGAGCACGAGACCGACGCCCGACGCTTCCTGGAGGCCATGCGCCAGCGGCTGGAGAAGTTCGCGCTATCGCTCAACGCGGAGAAGACCCGGCTGATCGAGTTCGGACGTTTTGCGGCCGAGAACCGCAGGCGTCGCGGCCTCGGCAAACCGGACACCTTCGCGTTCCTGGGCTTCATCTTCATCTGCGGCAAGTCGCGGCGGGGCAAGTTCCTGATCAAACGGAAGTCCCGGCGCGACCGCATGCGGGCGAAGCTGCAAGCCATCAAACAGGAACTGCGAGAGCGCATACATTGGCCCATATCCCTGCAGGGAAAATGGCTCAAGCAGGTCGTCAAAGGGTACTTCAATTATCACGCGGTACCCACCAATCGGCGCAGCTTGGTGACCTTCCAGGACGAGACCACCAAAATCTGGCACCGGCTCCTCGGTCGGCGCAGCCAGAAAGGTGCGATCACCTGGAGCCAGATGCGCTCGATCGCGGACGATTGGCTCCCCACGCCGCGCATCCTCCATCCTTGGCCCAACAGGCACTTCGCCGTTCTTCACCCGAGGTGGGAGCCGTATGCGGGAAAGCCGCTCGTACGGTTCTGTGCGGGGGGCGCTCAGCAATGAGCGTCCCTACCGCGACCCATAGCCGATGCTTCGCATCGGCGTCCTTAGCACTAAGGACGGCGGCCGAAGGCCGCCTATGCGCGATCGTGCGATCGACGCGCCGAAATGCATCCCGCGCCGTGCCCACGCGTTTGTCGCCTTCATGCGACGCGTGGGCAAAGGCGCGCGGTGGCGGTGCCAGTCCGATCGGTCGCGCAGGCGCCTTTGCCCACCCTACGCCCACTCCTCGATCAGCATCATGCCGGCGCCGGAGAAGCCGCCGTCCACCGGCATGATCGTGCCGGTGACGTAGCTCGACTGCTGCTCGTCGAGCAGGAAGGCGATCACGCGCGCGATCTCGTCCGCGCTCGCATAACGCCGCATCGGCGTGTGATGGCGATAGGCGCGGCGGGTCTCGGCGGTATGAACCGCCTGCACCAGCGGGGTGTCGACCGGGCCGGGCGCGACCGCGTTCACCCGGATGCCGTAACGCGCAAGGTCGACGGCCATCACCTGCGTCAGGATGGCGACCGCGCCTTTCGAGGCGCCATAGGCGGCGCGGCCCTTCGAGCCGCGCATTCCCGCGATCGACGCGATGTTCACGATCGCGCCGGAACCTTGGTCCTTCATGATGCGCGCGGCGGCGCGGGCGACGATGAAAGTGCCGGTGAGGTTGATGTCGATCACCTTGCGGAACAGCTCGACCGGCGTGTCGAGCACATGCACGTCGGCGCCGATGCCGGCCGAGTTGACCGCGCCGTCGAGCCGGCCGAACGCTTGCGCCATCTCGGCCACGGCGGCTTCGGCTGCCGGCTCGTCGCTCACGTCGAGCGCGCGGGTACGAACCTGGCCCTTGTGCGCATCAGCGAGGCGCGCAAGCGCAGCCTCGTCGCGGTCGAGCGCGCCGACGTTCCAGCCGGCTGCGACCAGCCGCTCCACCGTCGCAAGCCCGATGCCCGACGCGCCGCCGGTCACGATCGCGGCGCGCGGCTGCTCCGAATTCGCCATCTGACTGCCCCCGTTGCGGCTGGCGCATAGCTCCTGCCCGGTCTCTTCCGCTATGACCTTTGCAGCGCCGGCCGTCCAGTCCGGCCCACCAATCAGCCGGAGAACGACTCATGTTGAAGACGACCCGTCGCACCCTGTTGCTCGGAAGCGCCGCAACCGGCGCTACGCTGGCGGCCCCGTGGGTCTCGCGCGCGCAGCAGCTCAAGTCCGAGTACAAGCTCTCGGTCGTCGGCAACCGGCCGATCCCGCTCTCCGACGGCGCCTTCGTGTGGGCCGACCTGGTCAAGGAGCGCTCCAACGGCCGCATCAACGTCAAGGTCTATCCCGGCTCGCAACTGGTCGGCGGCGACCAGACGCGCGAACTCGTCGCGATGCGCCAGGGCATCATCGACATGTGCGTCTCCTCGACCATCAACCTGTCGCCGCAGATCAAGGAGATGACGCTGTTCTCGATGCCGTTCCTGATGCCCGACCACAAGGCGTACGACGCGCTGATCGGCGGCGAGGTCGGGCAGGACCTGTTCAAGGTGCTGGCCAGTCGCGATGTGGTGCCGCTGTCGTGGGGCGAGAACGGCTTCCGCGAGCTGTCCAACTCCAAGCGCGCGGTGCGCAAGCCGGACGACCTCAAGGGCATGAAGATCCGCTACGCCGCCGGGCCGATCTTCGCCGACGTGTTCAACGCGCTCGGCGCCAATCCGCTGCAGATGAGCTTCGCCGACCTGCAGCCGGCGCTCTCGACCGGCGCGGTCGACGGGCAGGAGAACCCGATCAACCTGTTCCTCGCCTTCAAGATGGACACGCTGGCGCAGAAGCATCTCACGATCTGGAACTACTGCGCCGACGCCGGCATCTTCCACGTCGCGAAGTCGGTGTGGGAGACGTTCTCCAAGCAGGACCAGGAGATCATCACCGAGTTGGCCAGGGAAGCCGGCAAGCGCCAGATCGCCGCGACCCGCAAGGGCCTCGGTCTCGACGGCGATTCCTCCTCGCTCGAGGAGGTGAAGCGGCGCGGGGTCGAGATCGCGGCGTTGACCTTGGATGAGAAGGCCGCGTTCGCCAAGGCCACGCGGCCGGCGTTCGACAAATGGGCAGCGACCATTGGCGCCGACCTGGTCAAGAAAGCCGAAGCGGCGATCAAGGCGCGGGCCTAAGCGCGCGTGGCCGCCGAATTCGATCCGACCCGGCAGAACGTCAACCCGCGCACGCTGCTGCCGCTCAAGCTCGAGGAAGTCGCGATCGCCGCCGGCATGGCGGCGATCGCGCTCATCACCGCCGCCAACGTCGCGGTGCGCTATCTCACCAACATCTCCTTCGCCTTCACCGAGGAATACTCGGTAGTGTTGATGGTGCTGGTGACGATCTTCGGAACGTCGCTGGCGGTGGCTGGCGGGCGGCATATCCGGATCGAGTACTTCACCTCGCTGTTGAGCTCGCGCGGCCGCCAGATCGCGGAGATCGTCGCGATGGCGCTGGTCATCGCCTGCTTCAGCATCATCCTGGTCTACGGAGCCTATCTCACCTGGGACGAGTACCGCTTCGAGAGCCTCACGCCGGGCCTCGGTCAGCCGCAATGGCTGCACACGGGCTGGCTTCCCTTGCTGTCGACCTTCGTGATCGCGCGCGCCGCCGGACGTGCGTTGCGCATGTGGCGCGGGGAGGACGCTTGACCGGCACCCTCCTGTTCGTCGCCTTCACGGCGATGCTGCTCGGCGGCGTGCCGATCGCGGTCGCGCTCGGGCTGGCCGGAACGCTCGCCATCGTGTTCGGCGGCCAGAGCATCATGGCGGTGCCGACCAACGTCTATACCGGCATCGCCAAGTATCCGCTGATCGCCATCCCCATGTTCGTGCTGGTCGGCTCGGTGTTCGACCGCACCGGCGTGGCGCTGCGGCTGGTGCGCTTCGCCACCGCACTGGTCGGAGCGGGGCGCGGCGCGCTGGCGACGGTCGCCATGATCGTCGCGATGATCATCGGCGGCATCTCCGGCTCCGGCCCGGCGACCTCGGCCGCGGTCGGCGGCGTGGTCACCCGCAGCATGGTGCGCGACGGCTATCCGCGCCCGTTCATCGCCAGCGTGGTCGGCGCGGCGGCCGCCACCGACATCCTCATCCCGCCCTCCATCGCCTTCATCATCTACGCGGTGATGACGCCGGGCGTCTCGGTGCCGGCGATCTTCGCCGCCGGCATGTTCCCGGGGATTCTTGCCGGGTTGATGATGCTGATCCCGATCGTCATCATCTCCATGCTCAAGGATTTCGGCGGCAAGGCCGTGGACGCCGAGCGCCCACGGCTGTGGCAGAGCTTCAAGGAAGCGTTCTGGGGGCTGCTTGCGCCCGTCGTCATCCTCGGCGGCATGCGCGTCGGCGCGTTCACGCCGACCGAGGCGGCCGTGATGGCGGTGTTCTACGGGCTGTTCATCGGCTTCTTCGTCTACCGCACGCTCACTTTGCGCGACGTCTACGAGATGCTGGTGGAGGCGGGCGAGCTCTCGGCGCTGATCCTGATCGTGGTCGCGCTCGCCTCGGTGTTCGCCTGGGCGACGTCGACCATCGGCGTGGTGCAGCCGATCGCAACCGCTATCGTCGGCCTCGGCTTGGGCGAATACGGCACGATCGCGCTGTTGATGATCGCGCTGATCGTCATCGGCATGTTCCTCGACGGCGTCTCGACCTTCCTGATCCTGCTTCCCGTGCTGCAGCCGATCGCGGCGAGCTACGGCTGGGACATGGTGTGGTTCGGCGTGATCCTGACCATGAAAATCGCGATCGGCCAGTTCACGCCGCCGCTCGCGGTCAACCTCATGGTCTCGTGCAAGATCGCGCAGGTGCCGATGGAATCGACCATCCCGTGGGTGTTCTGGATGATCCTGGCGATGTTCGGGGCGCTCGCGCTCGTGGTGGTGATCCCCGATATCGCGCTGTGGCTGCCGCGCGTGCTCGGCTATTGAGCGCGGGCGCCGGGCGCCACGACCACGCCGACCAATCCGGCGCGTTCGATCGCCGCGGCGGTGAAACCGCTCGTGCGCGCCTCGTCGATCAAGCGGTTGACGACCGCGAGCCGCGCCGCGTCGCCCTTGCGCACCACGATCGCCTGCTCGACGCCGTAGAAGCTGTCGGGCAGCAGGCGCAGGCCCGGCGTGCGCGCGACCGCCTCGCCCATGCGCTGGCGGTTGCCGCCATAGGCGTCGACCTCGCCGCCGAGCAGCATCTTGATCGCGGCGTCGGTGCTCCCGGCTGAATTGCGCTTGAGCGTCGCGTGCTTGAGCGTGCGGGTGAGGAAGAAGTCGGCGGCGTCGCGTTCGCCCACCCCGATGCGCATGCCCGGCCGGTCGACGTCGGCGCTGGTTTGGATCGGCGAGCCCGCGGGCACCACATAGACGTTCTGCACCAGCGAATAGGCTTGCGCGAAGTCGACCTCGGCCGCGCGCACGGGGTCGAACGCGACGAAGCCGATGTCGGCCGCGCCCGACTTGACGCTCTCGATCACGGCCGGCGCATTGGCGAGGCCTGCGATCGTGAACGGCAGGCCGAGGTTGCCCGCCATCAGGCGCACGATCTCGGCCGCCGGCCCGCGCGCCTGACCGGTGGCGTCGATCGTTGCCTGCACCGGATTGCGGCCGATGAAAGTCGCCCGCAGGGTGCCGGTCGGGGCGAGATCCTTGGCCGGATCGTTCGCCTGCGCGGGCAGGACAAGCAGGACGAGCAACGCGAGCGCGCGGATCATGAGGCCTCCGGAGGGGCAAACCGTAGCACGAGCGCTGATGGAACTTTCGGGTTCCATTCGCGTTGTTGCGCCGCACCCGTGACCGGCCGACTCAGGCACAGCGAGGACCCCCATGGGCACGTCCGTACTCATCAGCATCCTGATCACGTTCCTTGTCGTCATCCTGATCCTCTATCTGGTCAACATGCTGCCGATCGACGGGCGCGTGAAGCAGATCGTGCAGATCGTCGTGATCGTGATCGGCATCATCTCGATGCTGAAATACCTCGCAGTTTTCTGATCCGACCGCAGGCGACCGGTCGTCGAGGCCAGGCGTTCGCCGACTCGAGGTCGCGCAAGGACGATCCATGCCCAATCCGCCGAAACCTGCGCCCGAGCAGAACCCGCCGCAACCGCTGACCGATCCGACCGTGCCGCCGATGCGCGATCCGCCCGATGCGCCGTATCGCGACCCGGTGCAGCCGCCGCCGAACGACCCGCCGCAGAAGCCGCTGCGCGACCCGGAGCCGCCGTCGTACAAAGACCCGCCCGCTCCGCGCACGGTCGATTGACGTCAAGCGCGGCCGAGATCGATCGTCCGCAACCGTAGCGCATTTGCGGTCACGCTCACCGACGACAGCGCCATGGCGGCGGCGCCGATGATGGGCGAGAGCAATATGCCGAACAGCGGATAGAGCGCGCCGGCCGCGATCGGCACGCCGGCGGCGTTGTAGACGAAGGCGAGCACGAGGTTCTGCCGGATGTTGCGCATCACCGCCTTGGAGAGCGCGCGTGCGCGCACGATGCCGGTCAAGTCGCCCTTGACCAGAGTCACCCCGGCGGTCTCGATCGCGACATCGGACCCCGCACCCATGGCGATGCCGACGTCGGCGGCGGCGAGCGCGGGCGCGTCGTTCACGCCGTCGCCGGCCATCGCCACCACGCGGCCCTCACGCCGCAGCCGCTCGATCACGGCGCGCTTGCGGTCGGGCAGGACTTCGGCTTCGACCTCCTCGATGCCGAGCGCCCGCGCGACCGCTTGCGCCGTGGTGCGGTTGTCGCCGGTCGCCATGATCACGCGGACGCCGTCCGCCGCGAGCGCGTGCAGCGCCGCTTGGGTGGTCGGCTTGACCGGATCGGCGACGGCGATGACGCCGGCCGGCTTGCCGTCGACGGCGAGGAAGACCGCGGTCGCGCCGTCGGCGCGCTGCCGCTCGGCCTGCGCTTCGAGCGGCGCGGTTGCGATGTTCAGCTCGGCGAGGAAGTTCGTGCTGCCGATGGCGATGCGCCTGCGCTCGACCATGCCGACGACGCCCTTGCCGGCCGGGGCGTCGAAGTCCAGCACGCGCGCGGGCTCGATGTTGCGCTCCTTTGCGGCCGCGACGATGGCTGCCGCCAGCGGATGCTCGCTGGCGCGCTCGACGCTTGCGGCCAGGCGCAGCACGTCCGCCTCGTCGAAGCCGTCCGCCGGCAGGATCGCCACCACCTTCGGCTTGCCTTCGGTCAAGGTGCCGGTCTTGTCCACCACGAGCGTGTCGACCTGTTCCAGGCGCTCGAGCGCCTCGGCGTTCCTGATCAGCACGCCGGCCTGCGCGCCGCGCCCGACCCCGACCATGATCGACATCGGCGTGGCGAGGCCGAGCGCGCACGGGCAGGCGATGATCAACACGGTGACGGCGGCGACCAGGCCGTAGGCATGGCGCGGCTCCGGCCCGAAGATCGACCACGCAGCGAAGGCGAGGAGCGCGACCGCGATCACCAGCGGCACGAACCAGGCCGACACCCGGTCGGCGAGGCGCTGGATCGGCGCGCGCGAGCGCTGCGCCTGCGCCACCATCTGCACGATTTGCGCCAGCAGGGTCTCGCGGCCGACCTTCTCGGCGCGCATCAGGAAACTGCCGGTCGTGTTGAGCGTGCCGGCGATCACCTTGTCGTCCGGCTGCTTGCGGACCGGCATCGACTCGCCGGTCACCATCGATTCATCGAGCGACGAGCGGCCGTCGGTGATGACGCCGTCGACCGGCACTTTCTCGCCCGGTCGCACGCGCAAGAGGTCGCCGGCCGCAACGGCATCGAGGGCGACATCCTCCTCGCCGCCGTCGGCGCGCAGGTGCCGTGCGGTCTTGGGCGCGAGATCAATGAGGGCGCGGATCGCCCCCGAGGTCTGCTCGCGCGCGCGCAGCTCCAGCACCTGGCCGAGCAGGACCAGCACGGTGATGACGGCTGCCGCCTCGAAATAGACCGCGACCGCGCCGCCATGGCCGCGGAACGCCGGCGGAAAGGTGCCGGGCGCGAGCGCCGCGACCACGCTGTAGCCGTAGGCGACGCCGGTGCCCATAGCGATCAAGGTGAACATGTTGAGGTTGCGCGTCACCAGCGACCGCGCACCGCGCACGAAGAACGGCCACCCGGCCCACAGCACCACCGGCGTGGCGAAGGCGAATTGGAGCAGGTTGGCGAGGGTCTCCTCGATCCAGCCATGGGGGCCGGCGATGTGCGCACCCATGTCGAGCACGACGATCGGCAGGCTGAGCGCGAGGCCGATCCAGAACCGGCGTGTCATGTCGGCCAGTTCGGGGTTCGGCCCGGTGTCGGCGCTTGCGATCTCCGGCTCGAGCGCCATGCCGCAGATCGGGCAGGCGCCGGGCCCGGCCTGGCGGATCTCCGGATGCATCGGGCAGGTGTAGATCGTGCCTTCCGGCGCGGGCGCGGCGGCCGGCTTTTTCCCTGCAAGATACTTGTCGGGTGCGGCCGCGAACTTCGTGCGGCAGCCGGCCGAGCAAAAATAATAGGTCTGGCCGTAATGCTTGTGGATGTGCGGCGTCGTGTGCGGGTCGACGCTCATGCCGCAAACGGGGTCGATCACGCCGTCGGCCGCCGTCGGCGCGTCGGAATCGTGCTTGTGCTGCGCCGCGTCGGTCATCGATTTGTTTCCACTTGATACCAATACCCGGTAGGGGTATATAACCGGCATGAGAGCGAATGCCAAGACCGCGGTGTTGAAGCGCCTGCGGCGCATCGAAGGCCAGGTGCGCGGGCTCACCCGCATGGTCGAGCAGGACCGCTATTGCATCGACGTGGTGACGCAGATCTCCGCGGTGCGCGCCGCGCTGCGCAAGGCGGAGGAGGAAGTGCTGCGCGATCACGTGGCGCACTGCCTCGAGCACGCGATCGCGAGCGGCAACAGGCGCGATCAGCGCCGCAAGATCGGCGAGCTGATGGACACGCTCGGCCGCACGGCGCGATAACGGGGTACGGTATGCCGGTCCGCATCAAGCGCGCCTATGACGCACCGGACAAGGCCGACGGGCGACGCTATCTGGTCGACCGGCTGTGGCCGCGCGGCGTCACCAAGGCGAAGCTCAAGCTCGACGGCTGGCTCAAGGAGATCGCGCCGAGCGACGCGCTGCGGCGGGATTATCACGGCGAAAAGGTCAGCTTTGCCCAGTTCAAGGCACGCTATCGCAAGGAACTGGACGCGCACCAGGAAGCGCTTGCGGACCTGAAGAAAACGGCGCGCAAGGAGACCGTGACCTTGCTGACCGCCAGCCGCAACATCGGGCAGAGCCACGCCGACGTGCTGGCGGAGATGTTGAAACCGTAGGGCGGGCAAAGGCGCGACAAGAGACCCGACCGGTATTGCACCAAGCAAGAGCGCCGTGCCCGCCATGGGACGCGCCGCATTCCAGCCACGCGGGCACGGCGCGCTCGGTCTGCGAATGATCGCGACGATCTCGTGTCGCGCCTTTGCCCACCCTACAAGTCACCGCTTCAGCCGCTTCGCCACCTCTTCCAGCATCACCTCGGTCGCGCCGCCGCCGATCGACTGCACGCGCGCGTCGCGCGCCATGCGCTCGATCGCGCTCTCGCGCATGTAGCCGATGCCGCCGTGGAATTGCAGGCAGGCATACATCACCTCGTTGACCAGCTCGCCGCAATAGGCCTTCACCATCGAGACTTCGCGTGTGCAGTCGACGCCCTGCGCATCGAGAAAGGCGGCGTGGTAGACCAGCTGCCGGCCGGCCTCGACGCGTGCCGCGAGCATGGCGAGGCGCTGGCGCAGCGCCTGCTTGTCATAGAGCGTCGCGCCGAAGGCCTTGCGCGTGGTCACGTAGTCGAGGGTCAGCTCGAGCGCGGCCTGCGCCTCGCCCATCGCCATCGCGCCGAGCACGATGCGCTCGTTCTGGAAGTTGCCCATGATGGCGTAGAAGCCGCGGCCCTCCTTGCCGAGCAGGTTTTCGGCCGGCACGCGGCAGTCCTCGAACACGAGCTCCGCCGTATCCGACGAGCGCCAGCCGTGCTTGTCGAGCGCGCGCGCGACGCGCAAGCCGGGCATGCCCTTCTCGACGATGAACATCGAGATCGCCTGCGACGGTCGGGCCTCCGGCGCGCTCTTGGCGGCGACGCAGTAGAGGTCGGCGTGGACACCGTTGGTGATGAACATCTTCGTGCCGTTGAGCAGGTAATGCTCGCCGTCGCGCCGCGCGGTGGTGCGGATGCCCTTCACGTCGGAGCCGGCGTCGGGCTCGGTCACCGCCACCGCCGTGATGGCGCGGCCGGCGACGATGTCGGCCATGTGGCGCGCCTTCTGCGCGGGCGTGCCGCCATTGGCGATGTGCACCGAGGCCATGTCGGTGTGCACCAGGACGGTGATGGCCGCGCCGCCGAAGGTGGAGCGGCCGAGCTCCTCGCCGAGCACGACCGAACCGAGCGTGTCCATCTCCGATCCGCCGTACTCGGCGGGATAGCGGATGCCGAGGAAGCCGAGCTCGCCCATGCGGCGCAAGAGCTCGCGCGGCACGAACCCTTGCTCCTCCCAGGCCATGCCATGCGGCTTGATCTCGCTGTCGACGAACCGGCGCAGCTGTGCGCGCAACGCTTCGTGTTCCTCGCGGAAGTAGGGGGAGGGGAGGGACGTCGGCGCGCTCTTGAGCATTCGATGGCTCGATGTCAGCCGAACTTCTGGCGTGCCAGTTCGGCGCCTTTTCCCAACGCGTTCAGTTTCGCCATCGCGATGTCGCGCCGCATCGGAGCCATGCCGCAATTGGTGCAGGCCACGATCTTCTCCTTGGCGACGTACTTCATCGCCTCTCCGATCACGGCCGCGACCTGATCGGGCGTCTCGATCTCGTCGGTCGCGACATCGATGACGCCGACCAGCACGTCCTTGCCGTCGAGCAGCTTCAACAGGCTCATCGGCACCTTGGCGTTGCGGCACTCGACCGAGACCTGATCGATCCGGCTGTTCGCGAGTGCGGGGAAGATCGCCTCGTATTGCCGCCATTCGTTCCCGAGCGTCGCCTTCCAGTCGAGGTTGGCCTTGATGCCGTAGCCGTAGCAGATGTGCACCGCCGTGGCGCAGGCGAGCCCCTCGATGGCGCGGTGCAGCGCGTCGATGCCCCAGTCGACCACATCGTTCATGTAGACGTTGAAGGCCGGCTCGTCGAACTGGATCACGTCGACGCCGTCGGCGGCGAGCGCGCGCGCCTCCTGGTTGAGGATCGCGGCGAAACCCATCGCCATCTTCACGCGGTCGCCGTAATGGTCGTCCGCGATGGTGTCGATGATGGTCATCGGGCCGGGCAGGGTGACCTTGAGTTTGCGTTTCGTGTGCGCGCGGGCGAGACGCGCTTCGGTCGCGTGCACGCGGCCGCGCAGCGCAAGCTCGCTCACGACCGTCGGCACCATCGCCTTGTAACGGTCGGCGCGGATGCCCATCTCGACCTTGCGGTTGAAATCGATGCCGTCGACGAATTCGAGGAAGCCGTGGACGAAATGCTGGCGCGATTGCTCGCCGTCGGTGACGATGTCGATGCCGGCATCCTCCTGTTGCTTGAGCACGAGCAGCGTGGCGTCGGCCTTGGCGGCCGCAAGCGCGTCGCCGGAAAGCTGCCATTTCGGCCACAGCTTGTTCGGCTCGGCCAGCCATGAGGGCTTCGGCAGGCTGCCGGCGATCGTGGTTGCGAACATCGACTATTCCCCTTGCTGCGTCTTGTTATGGCCGCCAATCATAGAGCCAGTCGTAGCGCTGCAGCAGTCTTTCTCCGCCCATCCAGCCCAAGACCGCGTCGCGCAAGAGAGCGCGGGCGCCACCCCAATGGTAGCGGCGGCCGTTGCGCCGCGCCTCGCGTTGCGCGCGCGCGACGCGCGGCTGGCGCAGGCGTTCATAGGCGCGCAACGCGGTATCGACGTCGTCCGGCGTGCGACCGAGACAGCCCGCGAGCACGGCTGCATCCTCGATCGCCATGGCGCCGCCCTGCGCCAGGAACGGCAGCATCGGGTGGGCGGCGTCTCCGATCAGCGTCGCGCGTGGGCCGGCCGGAAAGGGAGCGGGACGGCGATCGAACAGCGCCCATTTCTGCCAGCGCTCGGGGATGGCGACGAGCGCGCGCGCGGCCGGAGCGAAGCCGGCCAGACGCGCCGCGAGATCGCCGGGCTTGCCTTCGGCGTTCCAGCCCTGCTCGCGCCAATCCTCGCGCACGATGGCCACGATGTTGATCATGGCGCCGGCCTTGACCGGATAGTGCACGAGGTGGGCGTCGCGCCCGAGCCAGAGGCTGGTCGCAGCCTGGCGGAATTCGGGCAGCACGCGCTCGGCGAGCACGAGCGCACGCCAGGCGACGCGGCGGGCGAAGCGCGGCGGCCGCCGCTCGCCGAGCCGCATGCGCAGATGCGACCACAGGCCGTCCGCGCCGATGAGCGCGATGCCGTGCTCGTCGAGCGTGGCGCCTGCGGCGCGCGCTTCGACGGTGACGCCGTTGGAGTGGACCGCGAACTCTTCCACCCGCGCACCGAGCCGCATTTCGATGTCGGGATGCTCCGCGACCGCGTGCGCGAGCACCGCCTGCAGGTCGGCGCGATGGATGACCCAGTAGGGCGCGCCGTACCGCCCTGCGCCATGGAGCCCAAGCGGAATGCGGACGATGTCCCGGCCCGACCGCGCACTGACGATGCGGATCGTCTCCGGGGCGACCGCATGCGGGCGCAGCCGATATTCGAGCCCGAGATCGAACAGGACGCGCGTGGCATTGGCGGAGAGCTGGATTCCGGCGCCGGCTTCCTCGAGTCGTGACGCCTGTTCGAGCACGACCACGCGAAATCCGGCGCGCGCCAGCGCCAGCGCGGCGGTGAGCCCGCCGATGCCGGCGCCGGCGACGATGATGGAACGGGAACGCGCCATCGGAACTCGCGTGTCCGCGGCCGCTCACGCGGCGGCGGACTCGCGCAACGCGCATTCGGGCGGGATCGCCTCGTCGGCATGCAGCGACGGGTTATGGCGATAGAGCGTCGAGCAATAGGGACAGATGATCTCGCGGTCGTCGCCCATGTCGAGGAAGACGTGCGGGTGGTCCTGGGGCGGCTTGGCGCCGACGCACATGAACTCGCGCGCGCCGATCTCGATCACCGACACGCCGGGCTCGTTGTGGAAATGCGGGACGATGTGCTCGGCCATGGCGCCCTGGGCTCGGGTTCTTCGCGCTGCACCATAGCGCATGATCCCGAAAAGTTGACAGACTTTTCGGACAAGATCATGCGCAAACGCAAGAGCGATCGGCCCGGCCGCTGCCTAGGCTGGGCCGTCTGCCCGGCTCAAGGAGGATCCCATGGCCCGCGTCACCTGCGAGCGCGACGGGCGCATTGCGCGCATCACGCTCAACCGCCCCGATAAGCTCAACGCGATCGATGAGGAGCTGCCGATCGAGCTGGAGGCGGCGGTCGAGCGGGCCAATGCCGACGCGAAAGTCCACGTCATCGTCCTGTCGGGCGCTGGGCGCGCGTTCTGTGCCGGCTACGACCTGACCCACTACGCGCAAACCGAGGGACCCAACGTCGCCGCCCAGGCCATGCCGTGGGATCCGATGAAAGACTACGCTTTCATGAGCCGCATCACCGAGCGGTTCATGTCGTTGTTCCGCTCGCATCGGCCGGTCATCTGCAAGGTGCATGGCTTCGCGCTCGCGGGCGGCTCCGACATCGCGCTGTGCAGCGATTTCGTCGTGATGGCCGAGGATGCCCGCATCGGCTACATGCCGGCCCGCGCCTGGGGCTGCCCGACCACCGCGATGTGGGTCTACCGGCTCGGGCCGGAGCGGGCCAAGCGCATGCTGCTCACCGGCGACACGGTCGACGGCCGCGAAGCCGCGCGCATGGGGCTGGTGCTCGAGGCGGTTCCGGCCGCGGAACTCGACGCGCGGGTCGAGGCGCTCGCGGCGCGCATGGCTTCGGTGCCGGTGAACCAGCTGATGATGCAGAAGTTGATGATCAACCAGGCACTCGAGAACATGGGGCTGCGTTCCACGCAGATGATTGCGACGATCTTCGACGGCATCACGCGCCACTCGCCGGAAGGCGTGACATTCAAGCACCGCGCCGAGACGGTGGGCTGGAAGCAGGCGGTGCGTGAGCGCGATCTGGGAACCTACGATTGGACGGCGGACCGCCCGATGAACCGGCCCGAGTGACTCCGTCCCGCCGCAATTCGACCCTAAGTGGAGCGCGGTTCGAGGATTCCGGGGCTGACGTGCTCTCCCGATTGAAAATCGTCCTGACGCTCGGCCTTGCCGTATGGCTGGCGCTGGCCGCCGGCCTGTTCGTGCCGCAGGGTTATGACGCCGGGCGCCTGATCGCGGCGGCAGACGATCCGGTGCGCCTTGCCGAGGTGAGGCTTGAAAAGAGCTTCAATCAGGCGGTCGCGCAACGCGAGATCGAGCAGGCGCTCGCAGGAGGCGATATCGAGCTCGGCCCGCAGCTTCCTTGAGCTGGCGGGCGAGCGCGGCGTCGCGGTCGCACCCGCGCTGGCGGCAAAAGTCGAGGCGGCGGAACGGGATACGACCACGACCTCATATCGCTTGGCAAGCTTTGCGCGCGGTTTCATCACCGGCAAGCCGGAGGATGTCGCGAGCGCGGCCGGGATGCTGACCGGCGACCTGTTCGTGTTCGGCGACGTGCGCGACGTCGTGCGCGAAGGCTGGCGTGGGATGCGCGGGGAAGAGGTCGATACGCTGGTGCTTGGCCTTGCCGGCGCCGGCATCGCGGTGACGGCCGGAATGTACGCCAGCGCCGGGCTTGCGGCTCCGGCGCGCGCGGGCCTGTCGGTGGTCAAGGCCGCGCGCCGCGGCGGGCACCTTGGCGCGCCGCTCATGCGCCTGATCAAGGTCGAGACGCGCGAGGGGCTGGTGCAATTCGCCGGCAATCTCGGCCGGATGCAGTCGCGCACCGGCATGCGTGGCGCGCTCGACGGATTGAAAGTGGCCGAGCATCCCAGGGATGTGGCCAAGCTGGCACGCCTTGCCGATGCCAAAGGCACCAAGACCCGCGCGATCCTGAAGGTCGCCGGCCGCGGCGCCATCGTGCTCGGCACCGCGCTGTTCGATCTGGCGATGTGGGTGTTCTGGGCGCTATTGAACCTGCTCGGCCTCGTCGTCGCACTCAAGCGATGGGTGGAGCGCATGACGCTGCGGCACCTGCAGCGGCGCAGGATGCGGCGGCTCGAGCAGACCCTGGCGGCGCCGGCATCCGCCGGGTAAACCGTCCGCGTTTCCCCGCATCGGTCAGCCGCGACATGCCGAGCTTCATGAACGGATCGGTCGAGATCGCCTATCTCGACGAAGGCGAGGGCGAGCCGATCGTGCTCGTGCACGGATTCGCCTCGACCAAGGAGGTGAACTGGGTGCAGCCCGGCTGGGTTTCGACGCTCACGTGTGCCGGGCGGCGGGCGATCGCGCTCGACAATCGCGGACACGGCCGCTCGACCAAGCGCTACGATCCGGCGGCCTATCACACATCCAAGATGGCCGGTGACGTGCGTGCGCTCATGGACCATCTCGGCCTCGCGCGCGCCGATGTCATGGGCTACTCGATGGGCGCGCGCATCACGGCATTCCTCAGCTGCCAGGACCCTGGGCGCGTCCGCTCGGCGATCATCGGCGGCTTGGGCCTGCGTCTGGTGGACGGCGTCGGCCTGCCGGAATCGATTGCCGACGCGCTCGAAGCCCCTTCGCTCGCCGCCGTCACCGATCCCATGGGCCGCACCTTCCGCGCCTTTGCGCAGCAGACCAAATCCGACCTGAAGGCGCTGGCGGCCTGCATCCGCGGCTCGCGTCAGGTCCTCACGCCCGAGCAAGCGCGCTCGATCCGCGTGCCGGTCCTGATCGCGGTCGGAACCAAGGACGACGTCGCCGGACCGGCGGCGCCGCTTGCCGCCCTGATGCCGGGCTCGCAAGTGCTCGACATTCCGGGGCGCGACCACATGCTTGCCGTCGGCGACAAGGTGTTCAAATCCGGCGTCCTCGACTTCCTGCAGCGAAGACCATGACCCGCCACTTGCAGCCGGCGACCGCGATCTTCATCGGTGCCGCGGGCAATCGGCTCATGGCCGATGCCTATGGCGAAGCAGGCCGGCCCGTGCTGCTGCTGCATGGCGGCGGGCAGACCCGGCACGCCTGGCGCAACACCGCGGAAAAGCTCGCTCGCGCCGGCGCGACCGCCTACGCGCTCGACCAGCGCGGACACGGCGATTCCGAGTGGGTTGCCGCCTACGCTTTCACCGACTATGCGGCCGACGCCACGACCGTGGCGCAGGAACTCGCCCGGCGCAGCGGGGTGAAGCCGATCGTGATCGGCGCCTCGCTCGGCGGCATCGCGGCGTTGCTGGCCGAAGGCAAGGCCGAGCGCGCCGGCAACGGTCCGGTGTTCGCGGCAATCGTGCTGGTCGACATCACGCCGCGGGTCGACCGCAGCGGCATCGCCAAGATCCAGAGCTTCATGCGCGCCCATGCGCGCGAGGGCTTCGGCTCCGTCGCCGAGGCGGCCGAGGCGGTCGCCGCCTATCTGCCGCACCGACCGCGGCCGCGCTCGCACGAAGGCCTGCGCAAGAACCTGCGCCAGCATCCCGACGGCCGCTGGCGCTGGCACTGGGATCCGCGCTTCCTCGACGGGCCGCGGCCGATCGAGCAGGACGGCTACACGGCCGGACTGGTCGAAGGCGCGCGGGCGTTGAAGATCCCGACCCTGCTGGTGCGCGGCGGCTCGTCCGAACTGGTGCACGCCGCACACGTCAAGGAGTTCCTCGACCTGGTGCCGCATGCCGAATACATCGACGTCCAGGGCGCCCGCCACATGGTCGCCGGCGACAGCAATGACCGGTTCTCGGCGGCCGTGGTCGAGTTCGTGCAGCGGCTCGGTGCCGGAACGGATTCTGCAGGCGGATGAATCGGTTAGCCGCGCCGACTGAGATCGCAGTGCGGCAACTTCATGTTTTGATTCAAGCTTGTGATCGTCGGTAAACCCGCTGCCGGTCTCGCAAGGGTCAACGGCTCACCCCATCTGTGCTAAACAGGCGCAGGTGAGGAGGCTCCCCATGGCCCAGCAGCAGCAGACCAGGCTCGTCAACGCGCTCGACAAGGTGGATCCGGTCTGGGCGCGCATCCGCGACGAGGCCGAAGACGTGGTGCGGCGCGAGCCGCAGCTCGCGAGCTTCATCTACTCCTCGATCCTGCACCACGACACGCTCGAACAGGCGGTGGTTCACCGCATCGCCGAGCGGCTCGACCATGCCGACGTGTCGGGCGAGCTGATCCGCCAAGCCTATGCCGACGCGCTCGACGACACGCCCGCGCTCGGCGACATGTTCCGCGCCGACATCGCGGCGACCATCGACCGCGATCCGGCGGCCGACCGCTTCCTCGAGCCGGTGCTGTATTTCAAGGGCTTCCACGCCATCCAGACGCACCGCCTGGCGCACTGGCTGTGGGGCCAGCGGCGCAAGGACTTCGCCTATTACCTGCAGAGCCGCGCCTCGGCCGTGTTCCAGACCGACATCAACCCGACCGTGCCGATCGGGCGCGGCATCTTCCTCGATCACGCGACCGGCCTGGTGGTGGGCGAGACCGCGACCATCGACGACGACGTGTCGATCCTGCAGGACGTGACGCTCGGCGGAACCGGCAAGGAGGAGGGCGACCGCCACCCCAAGATCCGCTCCGGCGTGATGATCGGCGCGGGCGCCAAAGTGCTCGGCAACATCGAGGTCGGCCGTTGCGCGCGTATCGCGGCCGGGTCCGTGGTGCTGAAAGCCGTGCCCCCCAACACCACGGTCGCGGGCGTGCCGGCCAAAGTGGTGGGAGAGGCCGGCTGCGCCGAGCCCTCGCGCACCATGGATCAGATGTTCTATGACGGGGGGCCGTGAGTTGGCTTCGTCTCGAACCCTCATGGTGAGGAGCGCAGCCATAGCGCGTCGAAGCCGCGCGTAATCGCGCTGTTGGCTGCGCGTCTCGAACCCTCATGGTGAGGAGCATCGCGCAAGCGATGCGTCTCGAACCATGGCCAAGAGTGCCGGAGCCTGCCGCCATCCTTCGAGACGCCCGCTGCGCGGGCTCCTCAGGATGAGGCGAACATTGAAGGAGCCCCCGTGGACGCCGGCGAGATCAGTAAGCTCGACGCCTACCTGAAGCGGCTGTTCGGCAATCCGCACATGCACGTGGTGCCGCGGCAGAAGCGCGACGACCACGCCGATGTGCTGATCGGCGAGGACATCGTCGGCCATCTTACGGTCGACGACGAGGACGACGAACGCTCCTACAATTTCGAGAAGCCGATCGTATTGCCCGGCCCGGCGGTGAAGAACCGGCGGCTCGATGCGACCGAGGCCGCCAAGCTCGATGGCTTCCTGAAGCAGACGCTGAGCCCAAAGCTTTCGGTGCACCGCCGCGCGACCAAGAGCGATTCCGCCGACGTGCACATCGGCGAGGAGTTCATCGGCGTGCTGTTCGTCGACGACAACGGGTACAGTTTCCAGATGGCGATCTTGGAGACAGATTTGGAGCCGTAGGGCAGCGCTCCTTGACCGCGTGTTCAGCTCCCCGCCGGCCGGATCGCCGCGACCAGCCGCTCGATCCCCTCCGCCACCTTGCGCCAGTCGGCGAGCCAGTCGCGCGGGAAGCGCACCGTCACGTCGGCGCTGCCGATGCGGCGTTCGGCGAGGCACATGCCGGGCAGGTCGCTCGAGGTCGGGCGCGAGCAGCGCACCAGGAAGTTCGCGGACGCGGCGCCGTCGAAGTACACATCCTCGCCCTGATACGGCGTGCCGTCGCGGAACGCGATGGTGGTGAGTCCGTCGCTGCCGGCGTACTGCTTGTCGGCAAGGTAGCGCGGGTAGATCGCCTTGAGCCGCTCGGCAGGCGGAACGCCGCCGCTCTCGAGCATGACGGTGACGAACACACGGTCGAGCGGAGGTGGTTCCTCCGAAGCGGCGGGTCGGACGGCCGGATCGGGCGGCGTGAGCGAGGGCCAGAGGAAGGCGAGATCGAGCCGCTCATGCGCGCCGGCATGGCGCTGGACCGGAACGCGGATCGCGCCCGGCGGCACGTTGAACAGCGTAGCCCCGACGGTGATCGGCAGCGCCGGCGCGTCGGCCGCGGCCTGGGGCGCAGGCCAGCGCGGCCACAGCATGGTCGCGATCAAGGCCGCCGCGACGGCGGCAAGCGCGACGACGGCAAGCACCGGCAACATTCCCGCCCAGCCGCGCCGGTGCGGACGTCGCGCGATGGTGCCGCTCATGCTCATGCCGGTAACTACACGGCAGACGCGTTAACTGTCAGTTAAGGATGTTCTAGCCTTCGCCGGCCGGTTCTGGGATGGATCGGGCGTGCGAGGTTTGTGGCGTATGTCCGAGTCCGTCGTATCGCTGTTATCGCTTGCCATCGGCTTCGCGGTCGCAGGCCTGCTCGCGACCGGGTATCAGCTCGTCACCGCGCGGCCGTTGAGCTTCCGCCTGCTTGGGCAAGGCATGCGGCCGGAGGCATTCCTGGCGGTCCCGGTGCTCGCGTTCGCGGCCCCCTTCGTCATCATGCGCAATACCGTCCGCGGCCGCCGCATCGAGCGCCGCCGCATCGAGTTCGTCATGCTGGCGACGATCCTTGCCGGCTTCTGGAGCCTGATGTCGGGCACCGTGGTGGTGATGGCGTTCACCGCCTGCGCGCATTTGTTCGCTTGACGAAAACCCCCTCCCGACGCGCTTCGCGCGTCGACCTCCCCCACAAGGGGGGAGGTACTGCGGCGCTTTCAGTGCAAATCTCGCCGAGCAAACGGTGCGGCGGTCATGTGGTGTTGGCACCACAGCCTTCCTCCCCCCTTGTGGGGGAGGTGGCGAGCGCAGCGAGCCGGAGGGGGTTTAGGCCGGCTTGCGCAGCACCGCGATCGACTGGCCGAATGCGGAGTCCGGTCGCCCACCGTGCGATATCTCCTCCACGGTGAGCCCGAGCCGCCCAGCCCAACTTTCGATGACGGCCACCTCGAAGAACTCATCGAGATGCTGATGCCGTCCGGCCTTGGTGTTGGCGACGATGTTCTGGAACGCCGGCCAGTGCGCCGGATTTGAGATTTCCAGGAAGCTCATCACAATTCGGCCGCCGCCTTTCAGCACGCGCACGGCATCTTCGAGATAGATGAACAACTCGTGTTGATGCAGATGCGTCAGCACCGAAAAGAACGTGACGAAGTCGGCGCTCGCGTCCTCGTCCGGAACGCGCAAGCCGTCGCACAGCGTGAAACGAAAGTGCTTCGGCGCATGCTCGCGCGCGTGCGCGATAAAGGCACCGACCACGTCGGTGCCGTGATAGTCGATGCCGTTCACGGCCGACAGCGCGCGGGCAAGCCTGCCGCTGCCGCAGCCGACGTCGATGACGCGGTGGCCGGCCGAGAGCCCGAGGCGCTGCAGGATACCGGCCTCGATGCGGCCCATCTCGGCGTGGTCGCCGGAGCCGACGCCCATCGCCATCGCCCGGTCGCGGCCGAACACCAGGGTGAGGTCGTCGGCAAGATGCCGGTAATCGCGCACGAAATGCGGCCGCCGGTCGGGAAGAAGCTTGCGCAGGCGCCAGCCCCAGCCGGCGCGCAGGCCGGCGAGCCAGTCGCGCGGCGGCAGCGCCATCAATAGTCGGACGCGCTTGAACATGCGCGCACCATACAGGGCGGGACGCGCGTGCCAAAGCATCTCGCCTCGCGCGCCGCGCCGTGGCAAGTTGCCGTTCTTTAGGAGTGGACGCGCATGGCGGTGTTTGCGTTGGACGGCCAAGCCCCGGACCTGCCGGGCGAGGGCAACTACTGGATCGCCGAGACCGCGGTGGTGATCGGCCGCGTGCGGCTCAAGGCCGAAGCGAGCATCTGGTGGGGGTCGGTGCTGCGCGGCGACAACGAGTGGATCGAGCTCGGCGAGCGCTCCAACATCCAGGAAAGCTGCACCTTGCACACCGACATGGGTTTTCCGCTCGTGATCGGGCCGGACTGCACCATCGGCCACAACGCCGTGCTGCACGGCTGCATGGTCGCGGCCGGCAGCCTGATCGGCATGGGGGCGATCGTGCTCAACGGCGCCAAGATCGGGCGCAACAGCATGGTCGGCGCCGGCGCGCTCGTCACCGAGGGCAAGGAGTTCCCCGACAATTCGCTGATCGTCGGCTCGCCGGCGCGCGCGGTGCGCACGCTCGACGACAACGCGGTGAAAGGCATCGCCGGCGCTGCGGCGTGGTACGTCAAGCGCTGGCAGCAATATGCCAAGGGCTTGAAGCGGATCGGGTAAGACCGCGCGCCATTCGAATTGACTCCGCTGAGCGTTGTTTTATTTGCGTTTGCGCATGATCTTTGTCCGAAAAGTCCGGGATCAGGCGCTGGCCTGAAACGGCAGCAGCAGGCTGCCATCCATGAAGCCGCACAGCGCGTCGCCATCCCAGCAGCCGGTCCAGGCGCTCAACAGCCAGGGCGAACCGTCGATCATGCCGCCGAGCCGTCCGTTCGGATCGCCGACCTTGAACCACGGCCCTTCGAGCCGGTAGCGGTAGCGCAGGCCGACGAACAGCGCCACCGGGCCGAAGCGATCGGTATCGAAGTGACGCAAGCGCGCCTGGAGCGCCAGCTTCTGCAAGGGATCGGTCGCCTGCGCCAGTTGCTCCACCAGTGCGGCGCGGCGGTTGGCGATGTAGGTCGGCGGCGGAACCGTGATGCCGGCCTTTTTCATGAGATCGTCGTTTCGTTCGACACCGTTCGACGTCTGAAACCGCCACGCGCCGGTCTCGAATTCGCGGAATTCACGCTCCAGCCGGATCCCGTTCGCTTCGATGCGGATGTGAAACGGGAAGATCGGCTCGTCCGCGTCCTCGGAGGCGAATCCGTTGCGGCCCTCGAACACCGGGTCGGACAAGAGCATCACCGGGGCGTCCTTCAAGGGGTGCTGCGCGATCACCTTTCCATCAACCGCGACGCTCTTCACGCTCACCCCGATCTGCGGCCCGGGCACGCGCTGCGTAGCGCCGGCCGGCTGGGTGCGGATGATGCGATCGAGATCCGGCTCACCGGGAAGCGCGAAGGTCGAGCCGCTGATACCGCGCGGCTCGTCGCTCGGATCGGGATCGGTCGCGAGCCGGCACTGGAACCAACCGGAGAAGTCGAGCTGCAGCATGATGACGGCTCCGTCGCTTTGTATATCAGCGGCTCTGCGCCGCGAGCGTCTCGATGGCGAGCTCGAAGTTGCGCGCCAGGAATGCCAGGCGCGCAAGCTTGGGCTCGTTCAACTTCATCAGGTTCTTGGTTTCACCGGACGCCGCCGCAAAGCGCTCCGCGATGACGGCGAAGCGGGCGCGTGGGTAGGCGGGGATCTTGAGCACGCCGTACAGCTCGAACGGGGGACCCGCGGTCGGGCCGTTGGGATCGGAGGTTGCCGGAAGCTCGGTGAGCATCTCCGCCATCGGGCGGAGCAACCCGCTCATGGTGCGGCGCGCGGTGTCGCGCACGACCTCGCGCTGCTCCGGTGTCTCGTCGGCCGGATCGAAGAACTGCATCAGCAGCATGAGCATCGAGGCATAGACGTGATTGAACAGCTGGGCGAGCTGATGCGCGGTGGTCGAGGCTTCGATCAGGTTGAAGCCGATATCGGCGTCGCGATGCGGCCGCGTCAGCGGGTTTTTCAGAACGTTGCGCGAGGCGGAGAAACCGGGATTGGCGGCGCGCGCATCGTCGAACTGCTTGGCGATGGTCGAGAAGATGTCGAAATGCGAGCCGGCGCGGGCCTGGTCGGTTCCCTCGCCTTGCTCGACGATGAATTTGATCGCTGCTTCCGCCGATGCGCGGTTGCGGATCGGCATGACCGAGAGGCGGGCAGTCCAGCTCGACGTGTCCTGGGTCTCGGGGCGCCCGATGAACACGCGCGGCTCGCGCGCCGGGTCGAACCGCTGCGTGTTCGGATCGTTGGTCAGGTTGCGGAAGCCGTCGCCGATGAGGCCGTACAGCTCGCCGACGAAGTCGAACACGATCGGCTCGGGCGCGATGGCTTCCACCAAGACGACGGGTTTCGGGCTTTCGGCCCGGACGAAACGGGCGAGGCTGTCGGCATCGAGCCGCTCCAGATGAAACCCGAACGGGAACCAGCGGTGCTCGCGCTGAGGAAAGTTCGGCCGGTTGAAATCCGGGCAGCCGCCGATCGCGCTGATCATGTTGCAGGCGGTGGCGAGATGCGCCATCTCATCGCGCGCAACGCGCAATATGCGCTGCTCCCACTGGCTGACCAGATCAAGCTCCGCTTCGGTCAATCCCTCGTCGGTGCGCCGCTTGCATGAGAGCGCGGCGAACAGATACTGGATCATCAAGCCGTGCTCGATCTGGATCGCCTCCTGCAACGCGTTGATGAGTTCCTCGCGCGTGTCGATCTTGGTGGCCGCCGTCGTCGCTTCGAGGGAAATTCCTTTCTCCTCCGCCCGCGGTGCTGCAAGCGTGAATCTCATGGCGCGCCCCCGTTGTGGTCGGCGGCAAGCCTACCAAAAGTCGCTGCCGCCGCAACCGTGCGGCCTTGAACGGTCACGCCGCGCGCGATCCAAGCGCGCGCGACCCGGGCGCCGTTGTGTTCGCCGCAATTTGGTCGCATCATCGCAAGACGGATCGATGGGAGACGAGCATGGGTGCGCCAAAAGGTCATTTCAATCATATCGGGAACGCGCGTGCGGTCGCGATCGCGGCCTGCGTCGGCCTGTCGCTCTCATCCGTCGCCGCCGCGCAGGAGACACTCAACGTCTACTCGATCTGGCCGGAGAACTGGGCGCGGCCGATGCTGCAGGAATTCGAGGCCGCGAGCGGCGTCAAGGTCAATTTCCTGCGCTTCTCCTCGGGCGAGGCGCTCGCGCGCATCATCGCCGAGCGCAACAATCCGCGCGTCGACGTGCTGTTCGGCGGGCCGGTCGAGACCTTCGCGGCCGGCATCAGGGAGAACGTGTTCGAGCCCTATCGGCCGCCGGCGGCCGCCGTGCTCCCCAGCCGCTTCAAGGCCGCGGAGGGGCACTGGACCGCGATCGCCGACGACCCGCTGGTGTTCATGACCAGCGCGAAGTTCCTCGCCGAGAACAAGCTCAATCCGCCGGCCTCGTGGGACGACCTGCTCAACCCAGCCTACAAGTCGATGCTGCAGATGGCCGACGCGCGCACGTCCGGCACGGCCGTCACGCGTATTTTCTCGGTGCTCGAGGTGAACGGCCGCGACGAGGACAAGGCCTTCGCCTACATGAAGAAACTGCGCGCCAACATCCAGCTCTACACCAAGAGCGGCGGCGGCGGCACCTTGCCGGTGGGCCTGGGGCAGGCGGGCGGCGGCATCTTCTTCATCGTCGATGCGCTCGACACCAAAGCCAAGGGCTACGACGTGGTCATCAGCTTCCCCAAGGAAGGCATCGGCACCGCGGCGGAAGGCATCGCGCTGATCAGGGGCGCCAAGAACCCCGCGGCGGGAAAGAAGCTGATCGACTGGGCGACCAGCGCGCAGATGCAGTCGCTGTTCGCCAAGTACAAGATCAATTTCGTGCCGGCGCACCCGGACGTGAAGACCGAAGCCTCGCTGGCGCAAGTCCTCTCCGGCGCCAAGATCTTCGCCATCGACGACGCCTATGCCGGCGCCAACCGCAAGCGCATCGTGGAGCGCTGGATCGCGGAGATTCTTCCCTAGACCGCCGTGACGGCTGTCGCCGTGAGCGGCCGCGGCACCCGCGATCCCGCGCTGCTCGTCACGGTCGTCGCCCTGTGGCTGCTGCTGGCCCTGTTCGTCCTCTATCCGCTCGTGGCGCTGCTCGCGACCGCGGTCGCTGACGACGGGGAGCTCAGCCTCGGCCCGCTGATGGCGGTGCTGCAGAAACCGGGCACGCAGCGAGCTTTCCTCAACAGTCTCCTGCTTGGCGCGCTGGTCGGAGTTTTCGGCACCGTGCTCGGCTTCCTGTTTGCCTTCACGGTGAGCCGCGCGAACCTCAGGCCGGCTTTGGTGCGCGTCATCGACGCCGTGACCTTGCTGCCGCTGATCTCGCCGCCGTTCACCACCTCGATCGCGTTCATCTTCTCGTTCGGGCCGCGCGGGCTGATCAGCTACGAGCTGCTCGGCATCCGCGGCACCAACGTCTACGGCCTGACCAGCACGCTGGTCGCCGAGGTGCTGACCTATTTCCCCATCGCCTATCTCACTTTGCGGCCGGTGCTCGCCGCCATCGGCGGCAATCTCGAGGAAATGGCGTTCAGCCTGGGGAGCTCGCGCCGCCACATCTTCCGCACCGTCACGCTGCCGCTGGCGCTGCCGGGCTTCGCCAATGCGTTCCTGCTCCTGTTCGCTGCTTCGCTCGCGGACTTCGCGACGCCGCTGATCCTTGCCGGCAACGCCTTTCCGGTGCTGCCGACGGAAGCGTATCTGCAGATCACCGGCCTGTTCGACCTCAAGGGCGGGGCGGCGATGTCGCTGCTGCTGCTCGTGCCGGCCGCGCTCGTCTACCTGGTGCAGCGCAGCTGGGTCGAACGCGGCTACTACGTCACCATCACCGGCAAGGCCGGGCCGCAATCGACCATCCGCAGCGTCACGCCGATTGCGCGAGCCGGGCTGGTCTTGCTGTGTCTCGCGGTCGCGGCGTTCATCCTCTATCTCTATGCGCTTCTGCTCTATGCGTCGCTGGTGGTCGCGTTCGGCGCCAATCATGACCTGACGCTTGCGCACTACCACGTGATCTTCACCGAAGGCCGCAAGGCGATCGCCGATACGCTGATCATTGCGCTGATCGGCATGCCGCTCGGCGGCTTCTACGGCGTGCTGGTCGGCTATCTGGTGGCGCGCAAGGAGTTCATCGGGCGCAAGGCGATGGAAATCGTGTCGATGATCAACTACGCGCTGCCCGGCACGATCGTCGGCATCGCCTACCTCCTCGCCTTCAACGACCCGCCGATCGCGCTCACCGGGACGGCGCTGATCATCATCGCCTGCTACGTATTCCGCTACAGCCCGACCGGCATCCGCACCACGGTCGCGCTGTTGCATCAGATCGAGAAGAGCCTGGAGGAGGCCTCGCAGAGCCTCGGCGCGCGCAGCGTGACCACCTTCCGCCGCATCACGTTGCCGCTGGTGATGCCGGCGTTCTTCGCCGGGGTCGGCGTCGTGTTCATCCGCTCGATGACCGCGATCAGCGCGACGATCTTCCTGGTATCGATCGGTTGGACCCTGATCACCGTGCGCATCCTGGAGAACATGACCGAGCTTTCGCTCGGTCCGGCAGCGGCGTTCTCGGTGTTCGTGATCGTCGTGGTGATGATGGTGACCGCGTGCGTCAACGCGTTGCTGCGGCGCCTGCCGGCGACCGCGGCCGAGCAGTCGCAGTGGGCGGTCGGAGGCGGATGAGATGAGCGCCGTCGGCATCCGCCTCAGCGCGGTCTCCGCCCGCTTCCGCCATCAGGTCAAGGGCGACGTGATCGCCGTACGCGAGGTCTCGCTCGAGGTCGCGCCGGGCGAGCTGGTGACCCTGCTCGGGCCGTCGGGCTGCGGCAAGACCACGACCTTGCGCATGATCGCCGGATTCCAGATGCCCAGCGCGGGACGCATCTGGTTCGGCGAGCGCGACGTGACCGATCTCGAAGCCAACGCGCGCAACATCGGGTTCGTGTTCCAGAACTACGCGCTGTTTCCGCACCTCACGGTGTTCGAGAACGTCGCCTACGGTCTGCGCGTCCAGGGGCTTGCCGGCGCGGATGTGCGGCGCGACGTCACCGATGTGCTCGCGCTGGTCGGGCTCGGCGGCTACGAACAGCAGATGCCGCACCAGCTTTCCGGAGGCGAGCAGCAGCGCGTGGCGCTCGCGCGCGCGATCGTGATCAAGCCGCGCGTGCTCTTGTTCGACGAGCCGCTGTCGAATCTCGATGCCAAGCTGCGCACGCAGATGCGCGGGGAGATCCGCGATCTGCAGCGCCGGCTCGGCATCACCGCGGTCTACGTCACGCACGACCAGGAGGAGGCGATGGCGATCTCCGACCGCATCGCGGTCATGAGCAAGGGGGTGATCGAGCAGGTCGGCAGCGCCGAGGATCTCTACCGCCGCCCGGCATCGGTGTTCGTCGCCAATTTCATCGGGCGCGCGAATCTGGTCGCGGCGGTGGTGACGGGAGGCGGCGTCGGTCGCGTGGAACTCGACATTGCCGGGCGGATGCACACGATCGAGGGTGACGGCGATTTCGCGCCCGGGCGCGGCGTGTTGGCGGTGATGCGGCCGGAGGCGATCGAGGTCGGGCCGGGCGACGGCCTTGCGGGGCGCGTCGTCACGCGCACTTATCTCGGCGAGAAGGTCGAATACACGGTGGACGCGGCGGGCCAGGCGCTGCAAATCGTACGCTTCAACCCGCCACCGTCGGAGCAATTGGCGCCGGGCGATAGCGTGAATGTCAGGCTGCCGCGCGACGGCGTACAACTGCTGGCGAGGGACTGATGATCGCGCGCTTCGTGTCAGGCTGCCTCTTGGCGTCGTCTCTCATCGCGCCTTTGCCGACCATGGCGCAGACCCGCGTCCACGGCGAGAGCTCGCTGTTCGTCAACCCGACCGTGAGGCTCGCCTGGGCCATCCGCAAAGGCGCGAACGACGCGGCATCCGACGTCATCATTCGCGTGATCAATGCCGGCGGCTATTCGCACGTTCGCGTGGGCGGCGTCGACCCCTTCACCAAGGACCGCACGACGCTGGTGACGGGGCGCGCGCTCGGCGCGACCACCGACCTCGTCATCCAGCGCTCGCGCTTTGCCGATCATCCGAGCGCGGAGATCCATTTCTTCGCGAGCGAAGCCGAGCTGGCGGCGGACCGGCCGGTGCTGACCGTGTTCTATCTCGGCGTGCCCGACACGACCCCCGAATTCACCGCCGCTCGCGACGCCGAGCCTTACTTCGAACGGATGCTGGCGCCGCCGAAATAGCGGCCCGCGCAAAATGGGTGCGGGCAGGCTCCGGGGAGAGCCTGCCCGCGCGCGAACCCGGTCTGGGGACGGGGAGGGGTGGGGACGTGACCGGGGTCGCGGAGCTTGTACCTCTTGTGTCAGCGCGATGACGCGGTGGCGGCGGTCGGCTTCGGCTCGCCGAGCGAGACCCACACGTTGGGATCGGACTGCGACTGGCGCTTCACGAAGCGATAGACGGTGTCGGACCAGAGCAGGATCGCCTCGTTCTGGTTGTCGAGGACGAACTCGCCCTTGTCGGTCTTGACGGTGAGCACGGCGTGGCCGTTGCCGTTCGCCTCGCGCACCACCGTGATCAGCAGCGCCTCGCGCGGCCAGCCGGCGTCGGTCAGCATGCGGCGCTTGAGCAGCACGTAATCTTCGCAGTCGCCGTAGCCGTCGTCCGGGTAGGACCACTTCTCGGCCAGGCCCCAATGCTCCAGATCGGTCAGCGGCTTGATGCGTTCGTTGACCCATTTGTTGACGCGCACGAGATCGGTCCAGGCCTTGGCGGTCAGCACGACATCGCGCGGCGCACTCGGCTTCACGTGGCATTCGGCCTTATGCTCGGCGCAGAACTCGACCCAGCCGATCGGCGGGCGGGCGACCTCGCCGGTCGGGATATGCAGCGGCGCGGCGCCCGCCTGGCCGGCCGCGAGCGCGAGCGCTGCAGCCCAGCCGACCCCCAGTATTCCCCTGGCAAGTATTCCCCTGTTGGAAAGTTTCATTTTGTGGCCCCCCGCCGTGTTGGGGCCACACTTCGCACAAAGCCTTTGTATTGCCGCTAATCCGCCAAAATCAATTCAAGACAAAACCAAGTAAAACTTGCAGACAATACTTTGAGTATTTGAATCGAAGTCTATTCGAATTTTATCGAAGTCAATTCGATTAAAATTTTACCTGTTAGGCATGCGAGAGCCGCTATGGCGCGGCTTCAAGCCACCTGCGCCGCGCCGCGATTAACGCGCGTGGCGGCGGTCGAACCGTGCGGCGTCGATGGAACGAAGGTAGCGGAGGAGGGCCAGACGCGCGGCGCGCTTAAGCTCCGCGAAAATGCGCGCAAACGCGTTTACGGACCGGTGACGTTCTCTTCCAGAAAGTCTGGATGCTGCATGCGCGTGAATTCGACCGCAAAGCCGTCGTCGATGTAGCGCACCACCCGCCCTTGGGTCTTGCCGAGCGTGATCAGCGCGCCCACGGCCGGCTTTTCCTCGCTCGAAACAGCGGCTCCCGATAACGACATGTCGATGATGCGGCAGGTGATGGCCTTGCCGTTCGGCAGGATCATGGTCGAGCGCGGGTTGCGCGGCACGATGCGGTCGTGGCGGCGGTCCTCGGGCAGGCCGAGGATGTGGCGGTTGGCGAGCCAGGTGAGCTGCGCCGCGAGCTTGTCGCGCTTGCGCGGAGTGGCCGCGATCGACATCGCGAAACCATTGGGCAGCAAGCGGGTAATAGAGCCTTCGAGCCGTCCGAGGTGGTCGACATAGGCGACCACGCGCTCGCCGGCCTTGCCGCTGACCGGGGCGACCACGGCCATGCCGCCCGGCGACATGTCGATCACCTGACAGGGGAATTCGCGCCGGTCCGCCAGCATGTAGCGGCCGAGCAGGTTGACGTCGACGCGCTGGAAGCGACGCTGCTCGTCGCCCAGCGGAACGACGTCGAGGATCTTTTGCAGCACCGACATGCCGCCAGCCTACCTTGCCCGGACCATCCGGCGCCCGGATCGTAAGCACGCATAGTTAAGGCAGCGTTTACCCGGGCGGGGGACCGGCGCAGTGCGTGGCGTTAGGCTTTGCGTTTGCGCATGATCGTGGCCGGAAAAGTGCGTCAACTTTTCTGGTTTCTGCCGCGGCGCGTGCTAGCGCCGGATGACTTTTCTTCGAATCGTCATCCCGCTCCATCTTATTATTGAAGCGTGATCTTTTTCCGAAAACCGGTACCCACTTTTCGGGATCACGCTTTAGCGCCGGCCTCCTTCGTACACCGTGAAGGGCAGCGGATGGGGCTGACCAGCAGGAACCAGCCGGGCCGCGGCCGGCGTCGGCCAAGCCGGGTCGAGATGGCGGATCGTGCCCAAGGTCAGCTGGGCTAGCCGTTTGACTCCGAGCCAATAGGGGACGCCGAGCGGAGCGAGCGTCCCGATCGCGCGGGCATGGCGGTCGCCGCGGTGGCTGAGCGGCAGCACGAGCAGCTCGATGTCCTGGCGCTGGCCGTCCGTGGTGCGGCCGCTGCCGCCGGCGACGAGGCCGGTCGGGTCCTCCGCTGCGGCCGACAGGAGCTCGATCAAGGCGGTGCGGCTGTCGCCGTCCCAAAGATCGAGGAATACCTCTCCCTTCAACTCGCGGCCGAACAATGCACAGAGGCGGGTTCCGGCGAGGCGGAACGCGTGGGCGTCCGCGCGCTCGGCCGCCAGGATGAAGGTGTCGCCGAGCGCTCGGCGGATCGCGCCCGGCTCGATGTCGCCGCGTTCCGGCAGCGGTCGCGCGCCGCGCAGTGCAGTCCAGTAAGCGAACAGTTCGCGGCTCGAGGCGTGCTTCATCTTGAGCTCCCTGCCGCGACGTACCGGTTTGGAACGGTCCCGTGTCCCGCTGCGGGACGACGGAGGGCTTCGACTGGTGCGGCGATGCGGAGGGAGCAGGGCGCATGCCGGGACGGCGTGCCGACGCGGACGACGCCCGCCGCGCGCGGATTAGGGTTATTTCCGCTCTTGCGTTGCGCATCGCCGCGATCCGGATATCGTGCGGGGCGATCCACACCGGCCCGCCACTCGGCGGACAACTCAAGGGCTCAAGGGAGGCGTGAGGACGTGACGGGCGCTGATCGCGCCTTTGCGAACCGAGCGCGTAGCCGGGGAGGGCGCAAGCCCTCCCTTTTTTCTTGACCGCCTTGCTGCGGGCTTCCCGCGCTTGCCGCCCGTGCCGTTGCAGCCTATGTCAACGGGTCAATCGGGACATCAGGTAGGGCCATTGCAGAGTCGCGAACCGATCTTCAACGTACCCGCGATCGTCGCGGCGACCATCGCGCTGCTGGTCGCAGTCCATGGGCTGCGTGAGTTCGTGCTCCCGCTCGATACCGATCAGCGGCTGCTGCTGCTGTTCGCGTTCATCCCGCTGCGCTACGAGCCGACCCTGCTCGGCGGGGCGGCGTGGCCGGGCGGCGTCGGCGCACAGGTCTGGACCTTCGTCACCTATGCGCTGATCCACGGCGATTGGATGCATCTCGGCCTCAACGCCATATGGCTGCTCGCTTTCGGCACGCCGGTGGCGCGGCGGTTCGGGCCCGGGCGCTTCATCGCCTTGTTCGCCGTGACGGCAGCGGCGGGCGCGGCTGCCCATCTGCTCATCCACGCGGGCGAAAGGGTGTGGATGGTCGGCGCTTCGGCGTCGATCTCCGGATTCATGGCGGCTGCGATCCGCTTCGCGTTCCAGCGCAACGGGCCGCTCAGCCTGATCGGCAGCCGCGACGATGAGCTCTATCGGCAGCCGGCCATGCCGCTCATGGCTGTCATGCAGGAGATGCGCACGCTCGCTTTCCTCGCCGTCTGGTTCGGCCTCAATCTGCTGTTCGGATTGGGCTCGCTGTCGATCGACGGGTCCGAGCAGGCGGTCGCCTGGCAAGCGCATATCGGCGGGTTTCTCGCCGGCTTGATCGCGTTCCCGCTGTTCGATCCGATCCGCTCCGCCGCGGTGCCGCGCAGCGGCAGCGGTTCGGAACCCACCATCCATTGATCCATTGCGGTTCGGATGGGCCTTGCGCCGGCCGCGTTTTCACCCCACAATTCCAGAATCTACGGCGCCAAGCACCCGTGCGGCGTCTCGAAGGGGCGACGTGCGAAGTGTCAGGGTCGTCCGCGCAAACGGAGGATGCCCATGACCGTGAAGGCCATTGTGTCGCGCAAGGGTAGCGACGTCGTCACCATCGAACCGACCGTCGATCTTGCCGCCGCCGTCAAGCTCATGTCCGAGCGCCGCATCGGTGCCGTCGTGATCATCGATGTCGATCGTCGCGTCGCCGGCATCCTCTCGGAGCGCGACATCGTGCGCGCGCTGGCGCGGCGCGGGCCGGCGGTGCTTGGCGAAACGGTGGAAGCGGTGATGACGCGCAAGGTCGTCACCTGCACGCAGGACGACACGGTCGGCGCGATCATGGAGCAGATGACCGCCGGCAAGTTCCGCCATCTGCCGGTGGTCGAGGACGGGCGGCTTGCCGCCATCATCTCGATCGGCGACGTGGTGAAGCACCGGCTGGAGGAAGTGGAGCGCGAGTCCGACGCGCTGCGCGAATATATCGCCACGGCTTGAATTGCATCACCGACGCCCGCCGCGACCCGATCCGCGGTCCGCGCTCACGCCAGCAGCCACTCGGGCGGGATGGCCTGTGCGCGCGGCAGCAGGTGGGCCTGCGGCGATTCGATGAGCTGCTCGAGCGTCACCGTTTCGTAGGCCAGCGCCACGTCGGCGGCGGCTCCGCTGCTGCCGTCGAAGCGCGCATAGGCCGAGATGCCGAGGATCGAGGAACCGTCCGGCAGCATGACGGTGCCACCCGACGGGTTGAGCTCGATCGCTGCGATCGCGTAGCTCTCCAGGGTGCGTACCTCGGCCGGCAGCGAGAGACCGTCGCCGTCATCGGCCCACAGCCGGAACTCGCTCCAGCGCGCATCGCCGGGGTCGAGCCGGCCGTCATGGTTGGTGTCGAACACCCTGGCGAGCGCGTCCATGTCGGAGGTCGCGTCGGTTGCCCAGCGTGTGAACACGATCTCCTCGCTGTGGTCGATCACGCCGTCGGGTCCGTCGCGGCCGAGATCGAGCGCCAGCACGCCGTCGCCCGCTCCGGCCCAGGCGGTGTGGTCGCGCACGCCGTCGCCGTCCATGTCGAACAGCGCGTTGGATTCGCCGAGCTGCGTGATGTCGATGCCGTTGCCGCCGATGTCGAGCACCACCGGGAAAGAGACGCTGAACATTTCGCCGATCGAGCCGAGGAAGTCGCTCAGCGCATCGCCCAGCGCATTCAGGATATTCGCGATCGCATTGAGGACCGCGGTCGCCACGGCGATTATCGCGTTCACCACTGCGGTTCCGTCGATGCCCGTGATCCGGAACCGCTCCGCACCGCTACCGTTGCCGCTGAGCTCGATCTGCACCGTGCTGTTGTCGTCGCGCAACACGTAACCGGACGTGGCGGCGCCGGCCGCGTTGTAGTCGTAATGCGCGTACGTCCAGGTGGCGCGGTTCTCCGGGTCGAACGCGTAGGTCCACGACGTGCCGTTGTCGTTGACCCCGCTCTCCGAGGTGCGTCGCCCCAGCGCATCGTAGGATTCGCTGTAGCTGCTCCACGGCACGATCGAGCTGTAATCGTTGTAGCTCTTCCAGTGCGTGCCGTTGTCCCAGTTGCCGTCCTCGGTGGTGCGGCGGCCGAGCGCGTCGTACCAGTCGAGGTACGATGTCCACTCGTGGCTGTCGTGCGGATCGTAGCTGATGCGCCAGGCGCGCGCGTCGTCCAGCGTGACCTGCTGCGTCAGCGCCGCCCAGCCGGCGTCGTATTCGGTCGTGCTGAGCGTCCAGTTCTGCACGTTGGCGACGTCCCAGTTGTGCAGCCAATGGGACCCGTCGTCGCGGTCGCCGCTCTGCGTCACCATCTGTCCGGCGGCGTTGAACTCCTCGTGCAGGTGCGACCACCAGACCGCGTTGGCCGGGTCCCAGGTATGGCGCCAGCGGGTGCCGTCGTCGCGCGTGCCGTCCTCCGCAAGCACGCGCCAGCTCGCGTCGAAGTCCTGCGAATAATGCGACCACCAGACGGTGTTGCCCGGGTCGTAATCGACACGCAGATGGGAGCCGTCGTCGCGGTCATAGGTCTGCGTCAGCAGGCGTGAGGCGGTATCAAACTCCTCGTGCAGGTGCGACCACCAGTTCGCGCTCGCCGGGTCCCAGCTGTGCTTCCAGTGCGTGCCGTCGTCGCGGTCGCCGTATTGCGTCGCCATCTGGTTGGCGGTGTTGAACTCCTCGTGGATATGCGACCACGGCTGCGCGTTGGTGGGATCCCATGAATGCTTCCAGTGCGTGCCGTCGTCGCGGTCGCCGTATTGCGTCGTCATCTGGTTGGCGGTGTTGAACTCCTCGTGGATGTGCGACCACCACTGCGTATTGGCGGTGTCCCACGAATGCTTCCAGTGCGTGCCGTCGTCGCGCTCGCCGTACTCCCACAGCACCTGGTTGGCACCGTTGAACTCACTCACGATATGCGACCACGGCTGCACGTTCGTGGGATCCCACCTGTCCTGCCAGCGCGTCCCGTCGTCGCGGGTGCCGTCCTCCGACAACAGGCGCCAGGCCGCGTCGTACTCCTCGATGGTTTGCGACCACCAGGTCGTATCGGTCGGGTCGAAATGCACCCGTGCGTGAGTTCCGTCGTCGCGGTCGAAAGTCTGCGTCAGCAGCCGCCAGGATGCGTCGTGTTCGTCGATGTAGTGCGACCACCAGGTCGCGTTGGTCGGGTCGAAATGCACCCGCGCGTGAGTTCCGTCGTCGCGGTCGAAAGTCTGCGTCAGCAGCCGCCAGGATGCGTCGTATTCGTCGATGTAGTGCGACCACCAAGTCGCGTTGGCCGGGTCTAAATGCACCCGCGCGTGAGTTCCGTCGTCGCGGTCGAAGGTCTGCGTCAGCAGCCGCCAGGACGCGTCGTATTCGTCGATGTAGTGCGACCACCAGGTCGTATTGGTCGGGTCGAGATGCACCCGTGCGTGAGTTCCGTCGTCACGGTCGAAAGTCTGCGTCAGCAAACGGCCGCCCGCATCGTAAGTGTTGGTATACGAATACCACCACAACGTGTTGGCCGGGTCAAAAAAATTTTCCACCCGCGTGCCGTCGTCGTTGCGCGTGTCGATCGAGGTGACGGCGTTGTTCACGTCGGTGGTCGTGGTCCGATGCAGCCAGTTCTGCAGATCGGCCGGATCATAAGCTGAGCTGATCGCGCTATGGTCCTCGGCCGCAAAGGACTGGCTGACGAGGAAACCGGACGCGGCGTATTCGCCCGACAAGGTGCCAGTCTTTCCGTCCATGACCACGGCCAGAACTTCCACCTTCTCGCGGCCATCGCTGAACATCGTGGAGCGCGAGCGGAGGACCTGGTCGCTGCCGTAGGTTTCCATGATCGATGCGACACCAGGTGTGCCGGTGGCCGTGGTGGTGAGTTGCACCGTGCCGTCGTCGTATTCCGCGCGCTCGCCGATCTGGACGTTCTGTTCATTATAGCTGGGCGTGACGAAGATCAGCACGGCGGTGCTGGACAGATCGGTGACAAATTTGCTCTCGTAGAGTGGCCCCTTGGTTAAGTCATTGTAGAAACGATCGGTCACATAGAGGATACCGAGATCGCGGCCGGTGTCGTTGTACACCCCGTAGAAGCCATAATCGGTGAACGTGGAAGGATCGATCGTGTTGTTGCTGTCCAAATCGACCCCGATCGAACCGCCAGAGGCGGAAGAGCGAACCGTCGCGGAGCCCGGAAGAACTGCGTAGTGCAGATGGGGGTTGGTGCTCTTTCCGGTCGTGCCGACCTCACCGATGACGTCCCCCTTTTGAACGATCGCCCCATGCTGCGGCAGTTGCTCGCCGTTGAGATGGGCGTACAGCGTGTAGAAGATCTCGCCGTTCTCCTTGGTGTGCTTCAGGATGACGGTATTGCCGAGGCCGCTCGCGTCCAGGCCGCTGCGGCCGTAGTTGCGTCCCACGTAGACGACCACCCCGTCAGTCGCCGCCGGCACCTCCGTCCCGGGGGATGCCCTGAAGTCGATGCCGGCGTGAAGCGTCTTCTGTTGCGTGAACGGGTCGGTCCGATATCCGTACCTGCTGCTCACGGAAAACTCGGTCCCGGGAAAATAGGTAACGGTCATTGAAGCCCTCGTTCTTGGTCTCGATTTCTTGGGTTCGTCGCCGCCTCTCTTGACATCCGCCGCGCTTAAGCGGCGGGCTCGTCTATTGGTTGAGTTCGAACACCGCGCCCTCCTTGCAGGGCGTGCTGTCGAGCTTGCCGCGGCATTGCAATTCCATTTTCTCGATCAACAACCACTGAGCGACCGCGGTCCGGCCTGATGGGGAGATGGAAGCGACCGCCAAGGCGTGCGCGAGCGGCGAGAACGTCGCCAGCAGCATCGGCTTTTCGCCGGGGCGAAAAATCTCGACCGCATATCTATCCGGCAGGACGATCTGATCGTCGGCCCTGGACGGTGGCGGACGCTTGTAGAGCCATCGGACCAGAACGAGTTCTCCGCTCTCGCTCATCGAGGCCGTGCGAACGCGGGACACGACCGCCTTGCACTGAAACTCCTTGATGCGGCAACGATAGACCGCACCGTCGCCCTCGTCTCCGGGCTTCAGGAACAGCATCAACTCCGCCCCGTGATCGACAAAGGCGACCGAGTCGTAGAAGCTCAGCCGCTGCGGCAGCTTCCCCCGCGTTTCCGCACCTGTCGCGGGGTCGTAGACGATGACCGTTTCCTGATAGTTGCGCGGCCCGACGCCCGGCTCGCCGCGTAGGATCGCGAACAGCTTTGAGGAATCTCCCTTCCAGTGGAAATCCCCGCCTGCGACCGGTAGGAAGTGCATTCCCGAGGGGGTCATCAACGGTTTTCCCTGTGCGCCGTCAGCGCGATATGCTGCATATTTGCGGCTCGGCGACAGCGCGAGGATCGGCGAGGGAAAACGTGCCCTGTCATATTTCAAAATCTCGTCCGTGCCTTGTGTGCGCCAGTCGAATGTCACGATCTCGGCCGCCTCATTGGTATAGAGAATAACTTCGGCGTCATCGCAGGAGATGTTTCTCTTCAGGGTCCCCGGCTTTATTGGAAAAGCCCCTAACTGCTTTGCGCCGCGATCATAAAGCTTCACTTCGTGGCCGTGCCGCATCAGAAACTTGTCGTTCAGACCGCACCAGCCGTAGAATTCCCCCGGCGGCAGCGCGCTCCGTGAGAAGGCGGCCGAAAACGCCGGCGACGACGAGCTGTTGGGCGCTGAAGAGGCTGCCTCGGCATGCGACAGGCTAGCCGCTGCGACCAGCGCTACGACGCCGAATGCGCGGACCCATCCAAATCGTGGTCCCGCGCGCACCCTTACCGATACGCACAGGCTCGCCAACCCGAGCGCCGTCAGGATTGCCGGCTTGCTGACCTGCATGTTCTCGTCCCGTGCATTAGTTCCGATTTCCACCTCTAGACGTAGGCGAAATTAGGGCGCGATGGGTCTGGCCCGTGCCGTCGATCCACCTATCCATCTTTTCCTTGCTTGATGGGTGCCGTCCTCCGACAACAGGCGCCAGGCCGCGTCGTACTCCTCGATGGTTTGCGACCACCAGGTCGTATCGGTCGGGTCGAAATGCACCCGTGCGTGAGTTCCGTCGTCGCGGTCGAAAGTCTGCGTCAGCAGCCGCCAGGATGCGTCGTGTTCGTCGATGTAGTGCGACCACCAGGTCGCGTTGGTCGGGTCGAAATGCACCCGCGCGTAGAGTCCCGTCGTCGCGGTCGAAGGTCTGCGTCAGCAGCCGCCAGGATGCGTCGTATTCGTCGATGTAGTGCGACCACCAGGTCGCGTTGGTCGGGTCGAGATGCACCCGTGCGTGGGTTCCGTCGTCGCGGTCGAAGGTCTGCGTCAGCAAATGGCCGCCTGCATCGTATGTGTCGGTATATGAGTACCACCACGACGTGTTGGCCGGGTCAAAAAAATTTGTCACCCGCGTGCCGTCGTCGTTGCGCGTGTCGATCGAGGTGACGGCATCGGTCGCGTTATAGCTCGTGATCTGCTCCGACCACGTGTGATGGTTGGATGCATCAACGAGCTGCTCGGTATGGTTCTCATTACCGAGATCCGAAACCTTCAAAATCAATCCGTCCTGGATCCCACCCTTTTGGTATGGTGCAAAATCGATGGTCCGGCCATCAAGAGTGATCGATGAAGAGCCTACCGTTCGGTATTCAAATGTACCTCTTTGGACGCCATCGATGACTAGTTCGTATTGCTGACCATTGACAAACTTTGATGATGCGTCGCCTGGCAAAGTTGCACCATTGAAGCCCGATGCGGCTCCGGCTCCGGTTATCTCAAAATAGTCGTTTGGAGTAATGGCACCGCCCAGCAAAAGGCTATTCAGAAAATAATTTCCAGTCAGCACCGGCGCGGAACTGCCAGGAACATTCGTCAATGCGATATCATTGTCGTCCGACACTATAACGGGATTGCCGGCACCGTTGAGATAGGCCACGTCCGCCACGATTGAGCGCTCGCCGGCGCCAGGGCCGGTAAACGGCTCGCGGTTTGGATCTGAGGCAACCACTTGAACACGCCCAGCGGTCTTGTTGGATTCGATCCATTGATCAATCCGCAATGCGGAGGCAACAACTGCAGGATTGCCGGACGCCAAAGCATCATCAACAGCTTCACGCCGAACCTCAGGTGTAATGACTATCAGCCGATTTGCCGCGAGGATGGCGTCGAGTTTTCCGATACGGTCAAAGTTGATAAGTATGTTGGTATCGACGAATAGGTCTGCCGAGGCAGTGCCGCGACTGCGCACCAAGCCTGCAAACGCCGCCGTCTTGAGTTCAGCCATTTGGCTCCCCCATCGGCTCCTTGAAGTGACCAAGCATCTTCAGCAGCAGGATAGCCACCGTCGTGCCTTCATCGAAGGTGACGCTGGAATCCAGCTCCTGCGCATGCTTCCAGACAGCTTGCGTTGCTTCGCTCGCCAGTTCTCTGTTTTCCGAGCCCATCGCGGCCCGCAACTGCTGCATCACGGCGGCATTCTCCGCGACGCGCAACGCAATCGGCTCGAGCTGTTTTCGAGTCCGCGACACGCTGCTGCCAACGCGGTACTTCTGTGCCGCCGCCTCCGCAGAAGGCGTTATGACCGTGTGAATGATCGCCGTTGCTTTTCTTTTTTCGTCCACCACACCACCCTTGTTGTCTTAGCCTGCCGGACCAACCTCAGGCTCCGGCTGAGCATGCGACTGTCTTGCCACAGCCATGGCTTTCTCCTAGTTGCTCAATCCTGGTCCTTGCACCCGGTTCGGTCTTCGGTCTTGACCCTGCAATCCCGAATCCACGCGCCCATGTAGAGGCATCGCGCGAGGCCAAGAACCGTTTCGCTGGAATCGGTCACGACGCAGGTTTGGCCATCGATGACGAGATGGTTCTTCGGTATGACGAACTGCCAGTCCAGCAGCTCTTCTCCGCCTTCGCGCGCAATCGAAACGAAGCGGACGCTGCCGTCGCGTCGGAAGCACAGCACGCTGAATGCGACATGGTCTTCGCCGATCCTCCGCGGCGCCTCTTGTCTCCAACATCCCAGCAGTTGCGGGGGGGGAGAGAGATTGCGCGGGTGCCGAGGGGGGTATGAAGACCTGTAAGAAGAAGAGCGCAACCATCGTCCATCGCACCCAGGGGGGCCGTCCCGCGGCTGCTTCGATTGCGGTTCTGCATGGTACGCACAATCGACGCCTCAACTCCTCTCGGCAGACTGTCGATGTCGTGCGGCGGGTGGCGCCGAATAGCCTGGCAATGAGCCCAGGTTCGCGTGCCGAAGTCGGCGCGTACAGGCTCGCCGGAGCTAACGGCGTCGGCTTGCTGACCTGCATGTCCCCGTCCCGTGCATTAGTTCCAATTTCCATCCTTGGATGTAGGCAAATTTCGGGCAAGAGAGTGGAACAGTTGAGATTTTTTACGCGGGCGGGCCGGCGTCTCTCCGCACGGCGCGCCTGTCAAAGCACCAGCTTTGCGTCCAACTCCGCGATCGCGCCGGGGCGAACTCCGCGAGGTCGGTGCCGGAACCACATGTCGTCGAAAGCGCGTTTTTCCGCCTCGTAGATGTGGAAACGCTCGCCGGATTCGGGGGTGTAATACATGCCGTAATGGGACGTAAAAGCCTTGATGATCAACTCATAACATTCCAACACTAGTCCGTTTGTCAGTTCTTCGTTCGCCCTGCCGCCCAAACTCCTTTCGATCGCTTTCTTCAACTCCCCCTTCGCAACAATCAAGCCGAGCGCAATGGTCCCGGATGTCGTACCACCCCGAAATGGAAGGGAACGTTCTTCCTGGATCGTGAGAATGCCGAAACCGACATTCACGCCGAACCGCGGACTTTCGTACCAATAATCAACCGACTTCATATCGATCGGACGATTGTCCAATGAGAGACGCGCGCCGGTGATCTTGTTCCACGCGTTGAATAGCTGCGTTTCGATCGGGTCATCCATGTCGTCATGCCGCCTTGGTTCGGCCAAGCCTGTAGCCCGCATGAAGCCTGAAGCGCGTTTACGCCCGTCTTCGACGCGCTATGGCGGAATGCGGGGGCCGTGCGCAGTGGCACGTCTGATCCCGGATTTCGCTTCGCTTCATCCGGGCTACGGCGTTTCGCTACGCCAGCGCCGCGAGCGCGTCGGCGACCGGCTCGAGCGCCTGCTCGGCGGCTTGCGCGCCGATCTCGATCGCCTCCACCGCGCGATGGAAGTCGAACAGGCCGACGCGGCCGAGCCGCGGATTAATCAGCACGTCGGGCGGATCGCCGGCCAAGCGCGCGCGCGTGACGCGATCCTGCATGATGTTGAAGGCCTCCACCATCACCGTCGAGATGCCGGGACGCGTGGATGTGCCGAAGACCTGCCGGCGCGCCGTCTTTGGCCCAGGGGGAACGATACCAGGCGCTTCGGCCGGCAGCTCCGGTTCGGTACCGTGATCGGTAATGGTCGCGCCGCGCCCGAGCAGGTCGGAATTGAGATTGACCGCGATGACGAGCCGCGCGCCGAGCGCGCGCGCGGCCGAGACCGGCACCGGATTGACCAGCGCGCCGTCCATCAGCCAGCGCCCGGCGACATGTACCGGCGCGAAGACGCCGGGCAGCGCATAGGAGGCGCGCATGGCGTCGGCCAAGCGCCCGCGCGTCAGCCAGATCTCGTGACCGGTGCCGATTTCGGTCGCGATCGCGGCGAAATGCGTCTCGAGCTGATCGATGGTGACGTCGCCGATGTCGCGCTCGAGATGCTCGGCGAGCTTGCTGCCGTTGATCAGGCCGGAGCCCGAAAAGCTCAAATCGAGGTAGCCGAGCAGGCGCCGGCGCGTCAGCCCGCGCGCCCATTGCTCGATGCTGTCGAGCCGGCCGGCCGCGAAGCAGCCGCCGATCACCGCGCCGATCGAGGTGCCGGTGATGACGTCGGGGTTGAATCCGCGCGCCACCAGCGTGCGGATCACGCCGATATGGGCAAAGCCGCGCGCCGCACCGCCGCCGAGCGCGAGCCCGATCGAGGGCCGCGGTCCACGCGGGTCGCTACCGTTCGCGGTATCGACCGCGCGATCGCTGCCCTTGGGCTTGCGGCTGAGGAATTGAAACACGAGCTACACCGCCTTCAAGCGCCGGGCAGATGATCACCTGCCGCGGCGCGGCGCAATCCATGACTCGCGATGAGGGTTAAGAGTTTCAGGCCCGCACCGTCTCGCGCGTGGCTGTTGCCTCGGCCGGGGCCGTGGTCGGGCGCTTCATGGTGAAGGTCTCGTCCAGCACTCCATAGTCGTGATAGCCGCAGCGCGCGATCGGCTTCATGGCGGCGGTATCGAGCAGGCCGTTGCGGATGAAGCGGTCGTCGATGTGGATGCCCACGACCTGGCCGAACGCGACGTAGCGCTCGAGCGGCCGCCCGTCGAGATCGCTGAGCGCGACCACCTGCAACAGCCGGCATTCGAGCGCGCAGGGACTTTCGGCGACGCGCGGCGGCTTGATCAGGCGCGAAGGCGCCGGCGTGAGGCCGGCGGCGCGCATCTCGTCGACGCCGCGCGGGTAGGGGGCCGAGGTCAGGTTCATCTGCTCGCGCAGCTCGAAGGTCGCGAGATTGCAGACGAACTCTTTCGTCTCCTCCACGAAGGCGAGCGAATCCTTGCGCTCTTCGCTCGAGAACATGACCATCGGCGGACGGCTCGAGACGCCGTTGAAATACGAATAGGGCGCGAGATTGAGCTCCCCCTTCGCGCTCATCGAGGTGATCCATCCGATCGGGCGCGGCGCGACGATCGCCTTGAACGGGTCGTGCGGCAGGCCGTGCTGGTTCTTGTCGGTGGCGTAGAACATGACGTTCCTTACGTTGTTCTCTTTACTCTGCGCATGATCTCGATCCGAAAAGTCTGTCAACTTTTCGGGATCATGCGCTAGTAGCGGGTGACGATGGAGTCGAGCGGCGGGCGCGGACGATCCTCCGGCGGCTGCTTCGGCCGGCCGATGTGCACGAAGCCGGTAATCCTCTCGTTCGCCGCTAGGCCGAGCGCATCGAGCACGCGGCGGTCATAGGCATACCACTCGGTGATCCAGTTCGCCGCGAAGCCGAGCGCATGGGCGGCCGTCACCAGGTTCATGGCGGCGGCGCCGGAGGAGAGCACCTGCTCCCATTCGGGGATCTTCACGTGCGGCGCGGCGCGGCTCACCACCGCGACCACCAGCGGCGCGCGCGCGAGCCGGCCGCGCTCGAACGCGACTTGCTCGTCGTTGGCTTCCGGATATTGCGCGCGGAACGCCGCCTCGATCGCCGCGCCGGCCTTGTGCCGCGCCTCGCCCTCGAACACGATGAAACGCCAGGGCGTGAGCTTGCCGTGATCGGGCACGCGCGCGGCAACGGTGAGCAGCGTGTCGAGCTCGGCTGCGCTTGGTCCCGGGCCGGCGAGCTCCATCGGCTTGACCGAGCGGCGGGTCTTGAGCAGTTCGATGGCTTCGGCCATGGGCGCTTTCCGGTACGGGTTTGCGCGTAGCATAGCCCCGGAGGGGTGACAAACCGCGCCAACGGCTTGAATTTGCCAAGATTCCGGCGGTAAACGGAGCGCATGACGGGGACGGGTGCGATCCTGGGCTGGGGCGGCCGCTGCGCGTGCGCGGTGGCCGGTCTCTTCATCGCCCTTGTCGCCAACTCCGCCGTGGCGCAATTGCCCAACGCCCCGACCGGGTTCGAGCAGGTGCAGCGTCCGCCCGGCTCGGTGCAAAACCCGCTTCCGCCCGCGACCCCGGCCATGCCGCCGCAGGCGCCCCTGCAACTGCAGCCGCCGGCTGCGGCGCCGCCCGCGGCCGCACCGCAGCCGGCCGCCGCGGCACCGGTGCAGACCATTCCGATGGTGCCGCCCGGGCAGATCGCGCTGATGGTCCAGGCGCGCTTCGGGCGCGATCCCCCGGCGATCAACGGCGGGTTGCACTGGCGCATCTATCCCGACAAGCCGGACCCGGCTACCGGCGCGTTCCGCCTGGTGCGCGAGGAGAAGGCGCCGTCGCCGATCTTCGTGCTGCCGCCGGGCGGCTACGTGGTGCATGTCAGCTTCGGGCTCGCGAGCGCCATCAAGCGCGTGCAGCTGCGCTCCGAGACGGTGCGCGAGGTGTTCGAGATCGTGGCCGGCGGCGCGCGCTTCGAGGGCCGCGTCGGCGACAGCCGCATTCCGCCGGGCCAGATCTCGTTCGACGTGTTCCGCGGCAGCCAGTTCGAGCCGGGCGACAAGCGCCCGGTGACCGAGAACGTCGCGACCGGCGACGTCGTGCTGCTGCCGGAAGGCGCCTATCACGTGGTGTCCAACTACGGCGACAGCAACGCCACCGTGCGCTCCGACATCCGCGTGCAGGCCGGGCGGCTGACCGACGTGGTCATCAACCATCGCGCCGCCGTGATCACGCTCAAGCTGGTCAACGAGCGCGGCGGCGAAGCGCTCGCCAACACCGCCTGGTCGGTGCTCACGCCGGGCGGCGACGTGGTCAAGGAGGCGGTCGGCGCGTTTCCCAAGGTGATCCTGGCCGAAGGCGAATACACCGCCATCGCCCGCAACGAGGGCCGCACCTATCCCGGCAAGTTCAAGGTCGAGCCCGGCTTCGATCGCGAGATCGAGGTGATGGCAAGGTAACGCGCCTGGTCTTCCTGCTCTTAAGATAGTGCCGGCGCGCCTTGTGGCGGTTGCCGCACGCGCTCATCATGCACCAGCGCCTTCCACCGGCCCGGCTGCGGTCGACGAACAGCCAGCGGCAGTCGTCGTTGGCGCAAGCCCGCACCGCTCCGCCCGCCGCCAGCAGATCGGCCGCCGACCACAGCACGGGTGCGAGCAAGGCAGCGACCGAGCGCGGATGCGCGCAGGCCCAGGCCCAGCCGGTGCGGCCGCGTAGCAGATGCCGCCGCGCCGGCGTGCGTGCGAGCGCGCGGTTCAGATGCTCGAGGTCGGCATCCGCGACCGGGCGGCCAAGCGCCGCCGCCGTGAAGATGCGGAAGATCGCCTCGCGCAACGCGATCGCCGCGGCGAACGCGCTGCGCCCGCGCAGCCGCGACGCCAAGCCCCGATCGCGCATGCCTGCCGATGCCGCGATCCATTTCACCAGGTCGGGAAGGCCCGCAAGCGTCTCGGTCGGCGCCGCGCTGCCGCGCCAGAAGCGCGTGTTGGCGTAGGCGAGGCACAGGTCGTCCGGCGGCGCCGGGATCGCGAGGTCTGCGGAGGGACGGGACATGGTCCTTTGGCGGGTTGACGGCGGCTGACGGAAGGGAGATTATAACTATATAACCGGTTAGGCAAGGGCGCCATGGACACCACGTTCTTCTCCTGCTCCGGCGTCACGGTGACCGACTGTCGCTGCGAAGCGCGGCCGGGCGATGCTCCTTTCCGCGAACGCCACGGGAGCCACTCGCTTGCCTATGTGCGCAAGGGCAGCTTCGGCTACCGCGCGCGCGGGCGCGCGTTCGAGCTGGTGGCGGGCTCGTTCGTGGTCGGCCATCCGGACGGCGAATACATGTGCACGCACGAACATCATGCCTGCGGCGACGAATGCCTCTCGTTCAGCTTCGCGCCGGCGCTGGTCGAAACGCTCGGCGACGATGGCATCTGGCAGGCCGGCTGCGTTGCGCCCACGCCCGAACTGATGGTGCTGGGCGAGCTCGGGCAGGCGGCGGCCGACGGTGCAAGCGACATCGGTCTCGACGAGGTCGGCCTGTTGCTCGCCGCCCGCTTCGCCGCGCTGGCGTCGAAGCGGCCGCGCAAGCCGTTGCCGCAGCGGGCCCGCGATCGCCGCCGGGCGGTGGAGGCCGCGCTGTGGATCGATGCGAACTGCGGCGAGCCGATCAGCCTCGACCGCGCCGCCAGGACCGCGAGCTTAAGCGAATTCCATTTCCTGCGGCTGTTCGCGTCGGTGCTCGGCGTGACCCCGCACCAGTACCTGGTGCGCGCGCGGCTGCGGCGCGCGGCGCGCCTGCTCGCCGGCGACGAGCGCTCGATCACCGACGTGGCGTTCGATGTCGGGTTCGGCGACCTCTCCAACTTCGTGCGTACGTTCCATCGCGCCGCCGGCGTCTCGCCGCGCGGGTTCCGCCGAGCGGCGAAAGGCGACCGCAAGATTCTCCAAGAACGGCTGGCCGCGCTCTCCTAAATGATGATCTCCAACAGAGGAGATCATCATGTACGACCACGTCGGATTGAAGGTGAAGGACGTTGCCGCGAGCGCGCGCTTCTACGATGCCGCGCTCGGGGCGCTCGGGCTGGCGCGGTGCTCGCTCGACCCGGCAAGCGCGAGCTTCGGGCCGGCGGGCGCGCCCGCGCTCTATCTGTCGAAGGGAGCGCGCGGCGCCGGCGTGCACGTGGCGTTCACCGCTCCCGACCGCGCCGCGGTCGATCGCTTCCATGCCGCGGGCCTCGGCGCCGGCGGACGCGACCACGGCGCGCCGGGACTGCGCGCCGACTATAGCCCGAGCTACTACGCGGCGTTCCTCATCGATCCCGACGGCAACAACGTCGAAGCCGTGTGCCTGACATAGGAGGAATTCATGGCTTCCATCCGCAAGGAGATTTCCATCGACGCCGCGCCGGACGACGTCTGGGATGCGTTGCGCGACGTCGGCGCGCTGCACACCCGCCTGGTGCCGGGGTTCGTCACCGACACGCGCATGGACGGCGACACCCGCATCGTGACGTTCGGCAACGGCATGGTGGCGCGGGAATTGATCGTGACCGTGGACGAAGCCGAGCGCCGGCTGGTCTGGGCTGCGACCGGCGGCGCGCTCACCCACCACAATGCGTCGGCGCAGGTGTTCGCGGCGGGCGACGGCACGCGCCTCACCTGGATCGCCGACCTCAAGCCGGACGCAGCCGCGCCTGCGGTGCGCGCCATGATCGACCAGGGTGCGAGCGCCATGCAGCGGGCGCTGGCGCGTAGGGCGGCATGACGCATGCGTAGCCCGCATGGAGCCATAAGCGCGTCCACGCGCGTCTTGGACGCGCTATGGCGGAATGCGGGGCAGGTCTCGCCTGCTGTCCTACTATTCCCGGATTTCGCTTCGCTCCATCCAGGCTACGGCAGCTCTCTCATTTCACATAACGCCCGCCATCGACCATCAGCACCGCGCCGGTGACGTAGGAGGCTTCCTCCGAGGCGAGCCACAGGATCGGGAACGCGACTTCGCGCGCATCGGCCCAGCGCCCGAGCAGGCAGCCCTCCGCGCCTTCGCGGTCGAGGTCGGCCTGCGTGCGCCCGGCCGCGGCGGCGCGGCGCAGGTGGAACGGCGTCAGGGTGAGGCCGGGGCAGACCGCGTTGACGCGCACGCCGTATCTGGCCTCCTCGAAGGCGAGCGTCTGCGTGAGCGAGACGATGCCGGCCTTGGTCACGTCGTACTGCCCCATGCCGGCGCGCGGGTTGACGGCGTGGGTGGAGGAGATGTTGACGATGCTGCCGTGCCGCGCGCGCAGGTCGGCGATCGCCGCGCGCACGAACCAGGCATAGCTCAGCAGGTTGACGGCGATGATCCTGTCCCAGGTCTCGCGCTTGGCTTCGGCGAGCGGCTCGTAGGAGCGGATGCCCGCGACGTTGACCAGCAGGTCGACCGGCCCGAACGCCTTGCGCGTCGCGGTGACGGCCCGCGCGGCGGTCGCTTCCTTGCCGACGTCGGCCACGAGGGACTGGACCTGTGCATCGGCGACCGTGCCGCGGATATGCGCGACCGCCTTGTGCATGGCGTCGTCGTCGCTGTCGACCAGCATGACGCGCGCACCCTGTTCGCAGAACAGCAGGCCCGTGGCCGTTCCGATGCCGCCGGCGCCGCCGGTGATGAGCGCAACTCTGTCTTGCAGCCGTCCCGCCACGCGTTCCTCCATGGGTCTTGTCATGCGGTGGATTGAGTGTACGCATACGGCGCAATCCCACAATCGCGCCGCGACATTCTCGAATCAGTGAGCCCGCCGATGCAGATCATCGACCTGAGCATGCCGATCGGTCCGCACTTCCGCTGGCAGCCCGACATCCAGGTCAAGGGCGACATCGCGGCCGGCGACCAGTTCCGCATCACGCGGCTCGCCACCACCTGCCACGGCTTCACCCACGTCGACGCGCAGGCGCATTTCGTCGCCGGCGCCCCGACCATCGAGGCGACCGCGCTCGCGCGCGTGGTCGGCCCGGCGCGCGTGTTCGACCTGCGCGCAGTCGCGCCCAATACGGCGATCGGACCAAGCGATCTTGCGGCGACCGATCCGGGCGGTGACGAGCGCATCCTCATTCTCTCCACCGCTTGGGACACGAAGCGCGACAGCGCGACGCCGGCGTTCTGGAAGGACGCTCCCTACCTCACGCGCGAAGCGGCGCTGTGGCTGCACGCGCGGGAACCGACCGCGGTGGCGTTCGATTTTCCCCAGGACTATCCGATCCGGCTGTTGCTCGAAGGCAAGTCGGCGCCGAGCGAACAACATGTCACTCACGACATCCTGCTGCGTTCCGGTACGACCTTGATCGAGTATCTGGTCAACACCGCGGCGCTGACGCGGCCGCGCACGTTCCTGTGCGCGGCGCCGCTGCGCATTCCCGGGGCCGACGGCGCGCCGGCGCGCGTGTTCGCGATCGAGGATCTGTGACGGTGCGCGCACCTATCACGTCCACGTGAGTGCGGCGCCGGCCGGCATTGCGGTGCCGCGATTCAAGCGCACACTCGATGCGAATGGAGGCTCCCATGCCGAATTCCAATTCCGCACTGGATCGCCGCAGCCTCGTGCTCGGCGGCGCAACGCTCGCCGGCGTCGCCGCGCTGCCGCGCACGGCCGGCGCAAACGGGCTGGCCTCGGCGGCCGGCCTGCTGGCGGCGACACGCACGTTCCTCGCCGGCCTTGAGCCCGACAAGCGCAAGGCCGCATCGTTTGCCTGGGACGGGCCGGAGTGGCGCGGCTGGAACTATTTCGGCAGCACCGACAACATCAAGCCGGGGTTGCGGCTGGAGCAGATGAGCTCAGGCCAGAAGGAGGCGGCCTGGAGCCTGCTCGCGACCTTGCTGTCGCCTATGGGCGTGGAGAAGACCCGCAACGTCATGACCTTGCAGGACGTGCTGGCTTCGCTCGGCAACCAGCCGAACGCGCGTTCCTCGCAGCGCTTCTCTTTTGCGGTCTACGGCACGCCGGCCGAAACCGGCGCTTGGGGCTTCCGCCTCGAAGGCCATCACCTGCATCAGTCGGTCTCGGTGCGCGACAACCGCATCGTGTCGGTGACGCCGTCCTCATTCTCGGTCAATCCCAACCGCGTCAGCTCCGGCAAGCATGCCGGCCTGGTCACGCTGAAAGACGAGGAAGCGCTGGCGCGGGCGCTGATCGCCGACCTTCCGCCCGCGCAGCAGGCGCGGGCGCGGCTCTCGGACCGCGCCCTCGGCAACATTCTCTCCTCCGCGGGGCGCGAGCGTGCCAACGCCCAGAAGGCCGGGATCGCGGCGGCCGATCTCGCCGCCGCGCAGCGCGATCTCGTCTGGCAGCTCGTCGACACCTATGCGGTCGACTATCTCAACACGGCGCTCGCCACGGTACAGAAGGCGCGGGTGCGGACCGGAGATCGCGAGGCCGTGCATTTCGCCTGGTACGGCCCGAACACTCCGGAACGCGCGTTCGGCTACCGCGTGATCGGCGATGGGTTCGTGATCGAGCTCGGCTCGGTCGATCCGGCCGCGCAGCATCTGCACACCATCTATCACGACCTCGCCAACGTGCTGGGGCGCAGCGCATGACCGCGGTGGCGCAGCAGACCGAGGGGGCGCGCGAGCACTATTGCGTGTTCGACACCGCGCTCGGGACCTGCGGCATCGCCTGGAGCGAGCGCGGCGTCACGCGTTTCCAGTTGCCCGAGGCGAACCGGTCCATGACCGAAAGGCGGCTCAAGGGGCGGGCGCCGCGCGCCAGCGCGGCAGAGCCCCCGCCGTCGATCCGACAGGCGATCGATGCGGTGCGCCGTTACGCAGCCGGCGAGCGGATCGACTTTTCTTCCGTCGCGCTCGACCTGCGCGGCCTGGAGGCGTTCAATCGCACGGTCTGCGAAACCGCGCGCGCCGTCGGCTGGGGCGAGACCACGACTTACGGCGCGCTCGCCGAGCGCGCCGGCGTCCCGGGCGAAGCGCGCGACGTCGGGCAGGCGATGGGACACAACCCGGTGCCGCTCATCATCCCGTGCCACCGGGTGCTCGCTGCGGGCAACAAGGTCGGCGGCTTCTCGGCCTATGGCGGGACGGCAACCAAGGAACGCATGCTCGCGCTCGAGGGCGTGCGGCTCGGCGATGGCCAGCTGGCGCTGCCGGGGCTGTAGGGCCAAAGGCGCGGCACGACATCATCGCGGTTTTTCACCGAGCGAGCGCGCCGTGCCCGCGCGTCTGCGAGATTCGGCGCATTCCATGGCGGGCACATTTAGCTTTGCCCCTGCTGGCTACGTCAGCCCTGCCTTCCGCATCCCGTCGAGAAAGCGTTCCATCAATTCAGGCGTCTGATAGGGAACACTGGCCTTGATCCATGCGATCGAAAGGCCGCGATGCTCGCGCCGAGCCGCGGCGAGAAACGACTGGGCCTCCTCGATGCGCCCCATCTGAGCGAGACTGGCGCAACGCATGCGTTGCGCCCCTTGAAATCCCGGACGCAGCCGGAGCGCTTCGGTGGCGCATTCCAAAGCTTGCGCAAATCGGCCGGCGGTATAGTGGGCGACCGCGACACCACCGAGGAAGAATGCCATCTCGGGATCGAGCGGGCTGAGCCTGATGGCTTCGCCGCCATGCTTGATCGCCTCGTCGGCTTGGCCCGCGAACGCAAAGATATGGCTGAGATGCGAATGCGCGGCTGCCGAATTCGGATTGAGATTGACCGCGCGGCGAAAAGCAGCGATCGACTCTTCGGTGAGACGTTCCATCATCGCCCAGTAGCCGAGGGCGATGTGCGCCAATGGATCGCGGTCATCGAGCGTCACCGCCTGCAAGGCGTGCGCGCGACCGTCGCGCAAGCCTCGGTCGCGCTCGACCCATCCCATGTGTGCGGCGAACGTGAGGCGAAATCCGAGCAGGCTGCGGGCTGAAGCATAGTCCGGATGGGATGCGACCGCCGCTTCGAGGATGGCCACCGCAGCGTCGTGGTCGGCGTGCGTCATGCGCCAGAACCGCGTTTGTGCCTGCGCCACGAGTTCCCAGGCACCGAGATCGTCCGCCGAGCGCGACAGCGCGCGAATGCCCTCGGCGGCGAGCAGGCTCGGCTCGATCGCTGCCGCGACTGCGCTGGTGATCTCATCCTGAACGGCGAAGATGTCGCCCAGCTCGCGGTCGTAACGCTCGGCCCAGTGGTGGCCCCCCGTCACCGCATCAATGAGCTGCGCGCTGATGCGCAACCGCGCGCCGGCGCGGCGTACGCTGCCTTCCAGAACGTAACGCACGCCAAGTTCGCGCGACACCTGCTTCACGTCGACCGCGCGGCCCTTGTAGACGAAGGTCGAGTTGCGCGCGATGACGAAGAGCCAGCGGATGCGGGCAAGCCCGGTGATCAGGTCCTCGGAGATGCCATCGGAGAAGTAATCCTGGTCGGGATCGCCGCTCATGTTGTCGAACGGCAATACCGCAATCGAAGGCCGGTCGGGCAACGGCAACGCGGGGGCCTTTCCGCCTCCCGTGACGCGCGACAAATCGGTCGCAGCCGTCTTCCCGATGAAGCGATAACCACGTCGGTGCAGGGTTTCGATGTAGCGCGGGTGCCGGGCGTCGTCGCGGAGGGCTTTGCGCAGCTCCTGAATGCAGGTCACCAACGCGGCGTCGCCCACGACCGTCTCGGGCCATACGGCGCTGAACAGTTCTTCCTTGGTGAATACTTCGCCCGGGCGTTCGGCAAGGAAAGAGAGCAAGGCGAGGGCCTTTGGCGTCAGCCGCACTTCGCGCTTGCCGGACATGAGCCCGGCGCGCGGCACCAGACGATAGCGCCCGAACGTAACGGTCTGATCCGGCATGATTTTCTCGGTAGGCAGGATAGCACACAGTTCCCATGGAAATCCCGTTTCCCGCTTATGACTTGAAGGCCGTCGCGCGCCTATCGTCATCCCGATTCACAGCGACCACCTGACGCCGAAGGGAGAGAGCGATGCCTGCACTTCGATTCGCAGTCCCCGCCGCGATCCTCGCAACGATGCTCTCAGGATCGGCCCGCGCAGACATCATTATCGAGTGGAATGCGAGGGCGGAGGCCATCGCAGTCGAGAAACGTCTGATGCCGCCGCCCAATGCCCGCATCATGGCAATCCTGCACGTCGCCATGTTCGAGGCCGTCAACGCCGTCGAGAGGCGCTACGCGCCCTATCGGCTGAGCCTTGCGGCGGACAAGAGCGTCTCGCGGGAAGCGGCGGCCGCGTCCGCGGCGCATAGCGTGCTCAGCGCCGTGCACGTCGACCAGCGGCCCAATCTCGACGCCGCGCTGACGGCATCGTTGGCACCGATCCCGGACGGGGATTCCAAGACCAAGGGCATCGCGCTTGGCAGACAGGCTGGAGCCCAAGTCCTCGCGTTGCGCGCCGACGATGGCATGGATGCGCCGGAAAGTTATCGACCCCACACCCGGCCCGGCGTCTACGTGCCGACCGTCGTTCCGGTCGCCTCGACCACCGGCGCCGTGACACCATGGGTGATGGACCGAGGTTCGCAGTTCCGTCCCGGGCCGCCGCCCGCGCTCAACTCGCAGGTCTGGACCAGGGATCTGAACGAGATTCGCGAGCTGGGCGGTCGCGGCAGTACCAAACGCACCCCCGAGCAGACCGACATCGGCCGCTTCTGGTTCGTCACCGGACCGCAGGCTTGGAATCCGATCGTGCGGCAGATCGCCGCCGCAAGGAAGCTCGAGCTTGTCGACAGCGCGCGGCTGTTCGCGCTCGTTTCCATGGCGACCAGCGACAGCTTCGTTGCCGTGTTCGATGCCAAGTACCACTACAATCTCTGGCGCCCGGTGACGGCGATCCGCAACGCGGACCAGACAGGCAACCAGGCCACGCCGCGCGACCCCGCATGGCTGCCGCTTGGCGATACGCCGATGCATCCGGAGTATCCATGCGCGCATTGCATCTCGTCGTCGGCCGCGGGCGCGGTGCTGACCAAGTTGTTCGGCGACGAAATTCCGGAGGTTTCGATGACCAGCGCGACGGCGCCGGGCATCACGCGCAAGTGGACACGCATCCAGGACTATACCGGCGAGGTGTCGCTGGCCCGGATCCTGGCCGGCTTCCATTACCGCTTCTCCACCGTGGTCGGCGAAGCGATGGGACGCAAGATCGGTGAGCTCACGGTTGCGACACAGTTGCGCGGTGCGGGAGCGACCGCTGAAACGCGGCGGTAGAGCATGATCCCGAAAAGTGGAAACCGGTTTTCGGAAAAGATCATGCTCCACCAAAGATCTACGCGCCGTCGCCGCGACAATCACTGTCAGACGAAGGGGCCGGGACTTCGGGGGAGCGGGCGCCGTCAATGGAGCACTCTCATGGTGGCCACCGACAAGCTATTCGCTGGGTCGATCCCCGAAATCTACGATCGATACCTGGTTCCGCTGATCTTCGAGCCTTATGCCCGCGACCTCGCCGAGCGGGTGGCGAATGCCGAACCGAGCCATGTCCTGGAGACCGCCGCCGGAACCGGAGCCCTGACCCGGGCGATCGCGTCCCGGCTGCCGGCACACGTTCATATCGTTGCAACCGACCTCAATCAGCCGATGCTTGATCGCGCAGCCGCGCATCCTCATGGCGGCCGGGTCGCGTGGAAACCGGCCGACGCCCTGGCGCTGCCGTTCGAGGACCAATGCTTCGATGCGGTCGCCTGCCAGTTCGGGGTGATGTTCTTTCCCGACAAGATCCAGGCCTATCGCGAGGCGCGGCGCGTGCTCAAGCCGGACGGTCGTTTGTTGTATAATGTCTGGGATCGAATTGCCGAAAACGAGTTTGCCGACGTCGTGACGCAAGCACTGGCGGCGCACTTTCCCCATGACCCTCCTCGTTTCATGGCCCGTATCCCACATGGTTATCACGATGTGGGACGAATTCGCGACGAACTGAGTGCCGCGGGATTTGCCAATGTTTCGATCGATGCCGTCGACCATAGAAGCAAGGCCGCTTCGCCGCTCGATCCTGCGGTCGCCTATTGCCAAGGGACGCCGCTGAGGAATGAAATCGAAGCGCGTGATGCTGCGGGGCTCGAGCAAGCGACGCAACGGGCCGCCCACGCGTTGGCGCAACGATTTGGGGACGGGGCCGTCGACGGCCGCATCCGCGCCTTCGTGGTCAGCGCCACGGGTTAGGCCGCGGCGCGCGAGCGTCCGCGTATTGCCGGCCGATCACAAGATTCCATAGCGCGCGAACACGTCGGCGAGCTTCTCGCCGCGCGCGAGCGCCTCCTCGGTGCGCGCCTCGCCCTTGAGCTTCTCCAGCGCCTGCGTGAATGCCTCGCGCTCGATCGCGCGCGGGATGATCACCACGCCGTCGGCATCGCCGAACACGAGGTCGCCGGGCGCAACATGTACGCCCGCGATCTCGACCACCACGTCGATCTCGGTCACCTCGCCGCGTCCCTTGGAGTCGAGCGGCGAGATGCCGCCGTGGAACACCGGGAATCCCATTTTGCGGATGGCGCGGATGTCGCGCACCTGTCCGTCGGTGAGGCAGCCGGCGGCGCCGCGCGCCCGCGCCGCGGTGGTAAGCAGGCCACCCCACGGCGCGATCCGGCCCGACGCGCCGCAGGCGAGCACCGCGACCTCGCCCACTTTAAGATCGTCGACCAGCGCAATCTCGAGCGCGTAAGGGTTGCGGTCGGTCGGCACCGCGTAGACGTCGCGGTAGAGCCCGGTGCGCGCGCGGCCGAACAGCACGGTCTCCTCGTCGAGCGGGCGGATGCGGCTGGGTAGCGCCTGATCGCGCTGCCCGAGGCCGTCGAGCACATCGGACATCAGCGCGACGAACATGCTCTCGCGTACGCGCGCGGAGAGGGCGGCGAAGTCGTCGAACGGGAGGGACATGGCTTCCATCTCTATGTTGACGCAGGCACCCCCCTCCGGCCTCGCTTTCGCTCGGCCACCTCCCCCACAAGGGGGGAGGGAGGCTGCGGCGCTTGCTGTGCAATTCCTCCGAGCAGAACAAGTTGCGATTGAAGGCGGTGACAGCGCCACAGTACCTCCCCCCTTGTGGGGGAGGTCGACCGCCGAAGCGTAAGCGAAGGCGGGCGGGAGGGGGACTCTCACGCCGCCTTCATCCGCTTCACGTCCGGCGCGACCGCCTCGTCGGCGAGCGCGGCGAGCGCCGTGTCGAGCGGCATCACGTTCTGCTTCTCGCTGCCGAGCCGGCGGATCGAGACGGCGCGTTCGGCCGCCTCCTTCCTGCCGACGACGAGCAGCGCGGGGACTTTGGCGAGCGAGTGCTCGCGGACCTTGTAGTTGATCTTCTCGTTGCGCAGATCCGCTTCGACGCGCAGACCGGCGCGGCGCGCCGCCGCGACGACGTCGCGCGCATAGTCGTCGGCGTCCGACGTGATCGTCGCCACCACCGCCTGCACGGGCGAGAGCCAAAGCGGGAAGTGGCCGGAATAGTGCTCGATCAGGATGCCGATGAAGCGCTCGAGCGAGCCGAACATGGCGCGGTGCAGCATCACCGGCGTCACCTTGTTGGAGTGCTCGTCGATGTAGAAAGCGCCGAGCCGGCCCGGCATGTTGAAGTCGAGCTGCACGGTGCCGCACTGCCAGTCGCGCCCGATGGCGTCGCGCAGCGTGTATTCGAGCTTGGGCCCATAAAACGTGCCTTCCCCGGGGTTGACCGAGGTCTTGATGCGCCCGCCGGCGCGCTCGCTCGCCTGTTTGAGCAGGTCGCCGAGCGCGCCTTCCGCCGCATCCCAAAGCTCCTCCGATCCAACGCGTTTCTCCGGTCGGGTCGCGAGCTTCACCACCACCTCGTGGAAGCCGAAATCCTCGTAGATCGAGAGGATCAGGTCGTTCATCGCAAGGGCTTCGGCGGCGATCTGGCTTTCGGTGACGAACACGTGGGCGTCGTCCTGGGTGAAGGCGCGCACCCGCATCAGCCCGTGCAGCGCGCCGGACGGCTCGAAGCGGTGCACGCGGCCGAACTCGCCGAGCTTGTAGGGCAGGTCGCGGTAGCTCTTCAGGCCGTGCTTGAAGATCTGGATGTGGCCCGGGCAGTTCATCGGCTTGATGACGAATACGCGCTCATCGTCGGCGCGCGGCTGCACCAGGAACATGTTCTCGCGGAACGTCTCCATGTGGCCGGACGCGACCCAAAGCGAGGAATCCATCATCTGCGGCGCGTTCACCTCGGCATAGCCGGCCGCGCCCTGGCGGCGGCGGATGTAGTTCTCCAGCTCCTGGAACAGGGTCCAGCCGTGGGGATGCCAGAACACCGTGCCGGGCGCGTCCTCCTGGAAATGGAACAGGTCCATTTCCCGACCAAGCTTGCGGTGGTCGCGCTTCTCGGCTTCCTCGATCTGCTTCAAGTAGGCGTCGAGCTGTTCCTGCTTGGCGAAGGCGGTGCCGTAGATGCGCGACAGCATCTCGCGGTTGGAATCCCCGCGCCAGTAGGCGCCGGCGACCTTCATCAGCTTGAACGCCGAGCCGACCTTGCCGACCGAAGTCATGTGCGGGCCGCGGCAGAGGTCGAGCCAGTCGCCCTGGCGGTAGATCTTGAGGTCTTCGCCTTCCGGAATCGTATCGACCAGCTCGACCTTGAAGTTCTCGCCCTTGTCGGCAAACACGCGCTTGGCCTGCTCGCGCGACCACGTTTCCTTGGTGAAGGGTGCGTCGCGCGCGACGATCTCGCGCATCTTCTGCTCGATCGCCGGGAAATCCTCCGGCGTGAACGGCTCGTTCTTGAAGAAGTCGTAATAGAAACCGTTCTCGATCACCGGGCCGATGGTGACCTGCGTGCCGGGCCACAATGCCTGCACGGCTTCGGCCAGCACGTGCGCGGCATCATGGCGGATCAGCTCGAGCGCGCGCGGATCCTCGCGCGTGAGGAACTCGATTCTCGGCGTCCTTCTGTATCGGGTCCGACAGATCGGCGAGTTCGCCGTCGAGCGCCATCACGACCGTGCGCTTGGCGAGCGAGGGCGAGATGCCCTTGGCGATGTCGAGACCTGAGATGCCGTTGGGGTACTCCCGACGCGCGCCGTCGGGGAAGGTCAAGGCGACCATGGGTAGCTCCTTGTGGCTCACTCCCACGAACGAGCGTGGGTAAGCGGGATTCGCGCGCAGCGTTCTAACGTAGAGACGGGGAGAAAGGAACCGCCTATTTGGGCGCGGGCGCCGCAGGGCGCGCTGTGGGCCGGTTGACAGCGTTGAGAAGAATTCTCGTGGTTACCGTGTCGTAGTGCTGGGCGGGCGTGCAGACTCTATCATCCGCGCCCAGCAGGGCACGCGCGAGCTTGACGCTGAATTCGAGGCGGTCTTCCCGTGACGAAATCCAGTTGCGAGCGATCCCGTTGCCGATCGTTGTGGCATGATCTTCGGCATTACAAACTACTTTTCGCAATATCGCGACATGACCATCTTCGAAGTCCTGCAGGGTAAGCTTGCGCGACTCCGCTTCGCAGTGGTGCCAAGCCTCGGTGAGCAGCGCGTTATTGTCGTTGGCGGGATCGACCGTGAGGCGTTCCCGCATGCGCCGGGACATCCTTTTCTTCGCTTCTTCGTCCGGAATCCCGGCGACGGACGAGGCAATGAATTCCTTGATCTCCTCGGCTGTTGCCGGAATCGCTTCAGCTCTGCCGCGTATCCAACGTTGGTCGATTGCGGCATCGGGCTTCGCGTTAACGATCCGCGCCCGGTTGCAATCCGCAAGGCGCGTGCGCCAGGTCCAGGCCTCGGTGAGCATGGCATGGTCGAGGTTGGCGCCCAGGAGGGATGCGCCTTGAAGGTAAACGGCGTCGAGGGATGCGCCCTGAAGCTGGGCATTAGCGAGGGACGCGCCCTGAAGTTGGGCGCGATCGAGGGAGGCGCCCTGAAGGTGGGCGCTATCGAGAGATGCGCCCCGAAGCTGGGCCCCCTCGAGGGATGCACCTTGAAGCTGGACACCGGCAAGAGAGGCGCCTTCAAGCTTCGTGTTCTTGAAGTCGGCATCCCGCAGAAGCGCACCGCTGAGATCGACGCGCCGCAGGTCAGCGTACTCTGAGAAGTCGCCGCAATTGTAGTCACGCTCGCGCCGGATGCGCGTGCGCTCTCCTTGATAGGGCCGTTCGCCGGCCTTCGACGTGGCTTGCTGAATTTTCTCGAGCTTCTCGTCATCCACGACGTCGACGCGCGCCAGGCTGAGGCGATCGACGCGCAGGTCGAGGCGACCGAAGTCTTGGTGAAGCCATCGCCGGCACTGCACGGTGTCAGGCGGCTGACCGGTGAACAGATTGACGTGCGATTCACCTGGAAAGGTCCCGAGAGACAGGGAGAGGGCGACGAACAACAGAGAGATGATCATCGCGGCGGCGCGCTTGATCCGCGTCCAAGCGCTCGGTCGTTCGAACTCCCGGGTGCCGTCGAGCACGAGCGGCCAAAGGACAAGGAGTGCTGTGAGTTCCACCGCGATCAGCAGCCGGTGTGTCCAGGTGGCGAGATGGCTGTGATAAGGCAGGAACATGAACTGGAACACGAACAGGATCAGAATCGGGGCGATTGCAAGCGTGATCCAGGCCATCGCCTTCAACAGCCAGCCGAGCCAGCCTGCGCGCTCGCGCGGTGAGCCGGCGAAGATTTGTGCGAACAGCGTATTGGCGAGGCGATGGCGCAGCGAGGCGTCCTCCGCGGGCGACAGATAGCTGCGCTTGACCAGGCTGTTGACGGCGTGGTCGTACGCCGCGGCGGTGCGCGCCAGCAGGATCACCTGGATCAGCACATAGGCGTGGAAAATCACGAACAGGAACGGCGCGAGGAAGAAGAAGCCCCACAACGGCAGGTCGATGTTGAGCACCGGCAGCTTGACCGGCTCGGCGAGGAAGAGCTGGCGGTGCGTGACGGTGGTGGCGGCGGTGAGCAGATAGAGCGAGAAGATCAGGAAGCTGACCCAGATGGTCGACACGCGCGTGGCGGAATCATTGAGCGACTTCTCCAGCGCCGCGACGTCGAAGGGGTCGATCTTGGTTTCGGCCATGGGTCCTGCCCGCGATGGTTGCAAGTGTTGCGCAGCCGACGCGGTGAGGCAAGTGGCGATCCTGTTGAAGTCGCGCAGAGCGGGCCGTGCGTGGCACGAAGTTCGACGCCCTCCACCGTCATGCCCGGCCTTGTGCCGGGCATCCACGTCTTCTTCCTCGCCGCACGAAAGCAAGACGTGGATGGCCGGGACAAGCCCGGCCATGACGGTGACCATCATCCCGTGTCAGAGAGGGGCACAAAGAATTTTCATCGAGTTGGGCTCGAAAAATCGAATGCGTTTGTTTCTCAACTCATTCATACACGCGATGCAATGAATGACTCGATGACTCTGCGCCAATTATCTCGCGCATCACATCTTTCGCTCCACGCCTCGCACCGCACACCCCCGATCATGGCGAAAAAGCCCCACGAAGGCCCAAGTGAAGTCAAATTGCCCGCAGACGATTAGCCTCAAGTTCCGGCAGGAACGGGCGCGGCACGGGTGGAGGTCGCGCAGTTCAGAGTAACGCTTTGCGGGTTGTGCACGGTCGCGTCTTGTGTGTGTTGCGTTCGCGTAGATCCGCGTGCCACGGGGACAAGCCATGGGTGGTGGCGGAACGCCGCATCGGCGGCAGCGGATTTCTATTGCCCTTCTGATCGCGGCGTCAGCCGCAATCCTCACACCGCCGGCGTTCGCGCAAAACCGCTCAGGGCCGCCGCTGCCGAACAAGCCGCAACTCGGCAGCCTCGGCGAGCGCATCAATGCCAACACCATCGCGATCGTGTCGGGCAACGTCAACGCGACCTATCTTACCATCGCCTACGACATGTCGGCGGTGCTCGACGACGGCGACGACTTCCGCGTGCTGCCGGTGATCGGCAAGGGCGGGGGGCAGAACATCAAGGACGTGCGCTTCCTTAAAGGCGTCGACCTCGGCATCACGCAGTCGAACCTGCTCGGCTACTACAAACGCAGCAACGAGATCGGGCCGATCGACGACAAGGTGGTCTACCTCGCCAAGCTGTTCAATGAGGAGATGCACCTGGTCGTGCGCGCCGACTCCGGCATCACGGCGATCGACCAGCTCGGCGGCAAGCGCGTGAACTTCAGCGACGTCGGCTCCGGCACGCAGCTGTCGACCCGCGACGTCTTCGAGCGCATCGGCGTCAAGCCGGAAGAGGTCAACATGGGGCAGGCGGACGCGTTCGAGAAACTGAAATCCGGCGAGATCGCCGCCACCATCCTGATCGCCGGCAAGCCGGCCGGCTCGATGGCCAAGCTCAAGGCGTCCGACGGCTTCCGCATCCTTTCGGTCGCGTATGCAAAGCCGCTGCAGGCCGACTATCTCCCGGCCGTGCTCACCCACGAGGATTATCCCGGCCTGATCGAGCCCGGGCGCAGCGTCGAGACGGTCGCGGTCGGCGCGGTGCTGATCGCCTACAACTGGTCGAAGAACACCGATCGTTACCGGCGCATCGCGAAATTTGTCGAGACCTTCTTCCCGCGGCTCGCCGAATTCCAGAAGACGCCGCGGCATCCGAAGTGGCGCGAAGCCAATCTCGCCGCCGTGCTGCCGGGCTGGAAGCGCCACGAGGCGGCCGAGGCGTGGCTAGCGAAGCATCGCGGCACGCAGACGAGCGAGCGCGTGAACTTCGACCAGTTCCTCGCCGCGCGCCGCGCGGCGCCGGGCGCGACCGGCGTGATCACGCCCGAGGATCGCGAAGCGCTGTTCCGCGAGTTCGTGAGATGGAGGGCGCGCGAGCGGCGATAGGTCGGGGTCATTGTTGTGCTGAAGCGCCACAAACTCGGTGCGTTACCTCTCCCCGCTTGCGGGGAGAGGTCGACTTACGAGCGCAGCGAAGCAAGTCGGGTGAGGGGGAGTTTCCAAGAGCTCGGTCTGTGGAATCCCCCTCACCCGGATTCCATTGCTCCGCTGCGCTTCGCTCGGAATCCGACCTCTCCCCGCAGGCGGGGAGAGGTAGGCGAGTGGCGCCAGCTGCGATCCGACCCGAAGTGGTCGTGCGTGGCGCGCGTGAAATGAGATCGACCAGGGGGCAGAGCCGTCCGGCAAGACGGGAGGAGGTCAGTCATGAGTGCTCCGATCGCTGACGAAGCGACCGACGGTCTGGCGATGTATGCGCCGAAGCGCGTGCACGCGGAGAGCGGGACCGCGCTGCCCAATACCGCGGCGCTGGTCGAATGGGGCGACCGCTGGCTGCGGCCGGTCGAGCCGTTCGAAGGCGACGTGGCGGTGCGCCAATTGTGCCTGCGCCAGGCGATCGCACCGCAGCTCATCCCGGAGCCGCCGCCGACCACACCCAATCGGGCGGCCGGCATACTGGGGAGGCTCCTCATCGCGGTCACGCTTGCCGCCGTCACGGCGTTGTTCATGGTCGGCGCGGTGCCGTTGCAGATCCAGAGCTTCGCCAGGAGCGATCCGGAGCTGACGCCGGCGTCGCTGCTCACGCGCTTCGCGGCGGCGACCCCGCACAATGTTGTGGCGCCGACGCGACCGATAATCCCCGAACCCGTCGCAAGCATCGCACCGGCCGATTCCATGCCGACCGCGATCGTTGCACCGCCTGCGCCGTCAGCGCCAGCCCCCGCCGCACGCCAGCTCGACCGCGACGAGGTTGCGACCTTGCTCAAGCGCGGCGGCGAATTCATCGCGCAAGGCGATATCGCGGCGGCGCGGCTGATGCTGCGCCGCGCCGCCGAGACGCGCGATGCGCAGGCCGCGCTTGCGCTCGGCGGCACCTACGATCCCGGCGTGCTGCGCAAGCTCGGCGTGCTCGGCTTTTCCGGCGAGGTCGGTGAGGCGCGCATCTGGTACGAGAAGGCGGCGGAGCTCGGATCGGCCGAGGCGGCGCGGCGGCTCGAGCAATTGCGCTAGCGCTCCTCCACGTTGCGCCAATTCTTGTTGCGCCACGACCAGCGGCCGTAGCGCCAGGGCAGATAGAAGTGCGCACCAGTAGGCGCGTCGAGCGGCACGCGGTCGATGCCGGACGTGCCCCAGGGATGGCAGCGCAGCACGCGCGCGAGCGTCATCCAGGAGCCGGCCCACAGGCCGTAACGCTCGAGCGCCTCGTCGGCATACTCCGAGCAGGTCGGCAGGTGGCGGCAATGGAAGCCGATGAGCGGCGAGAGCGTATAGCGGTAGGCCTTGACCAGGCCGCGTCCGGCGAGCCGGGGCGCGCGCGCAACCCAGGGCCAAAGTCCGGTCGGGCGCGGGTTTTCGTGCGGATCGGGCATGGCGGCTTCTATGACGACTTCTATGTGACACCCGTCACATAATTCGGCAGCGCGGTGGCGAATAGTGCCGTCGGAGCCCGGTTGGCCCGGCGGAATGAACCGCCACAACTCCGCTCCCGACATATGTGTCATGAAAACCCGGCTCGTCATCCTCTCTCTTGCCCTCCTGTGGCCCGCGGCCGCGGCAGCCGACGCATTTTCCGCATTCGACGCGCCGCGCGGCCAGCCCGGGATGGACCGTGCCGCGCCGGCCGAGCCGCGCACGGCCACCCGCCCGGTGCCGGCCGAGCCCGCGCGGCCGCCGCAGCCGTCACAGGCGGCGCGGCCGGGCCAGGGTCCGCGCGACGTGCCGGGCACGCCCAATCCTTCCGCACCGCCTGCGCCCGCAGTTGACGACGACTCCATGCGTTTCGAGCTGGTGCACGAGGGGCCGGCCGAGCGCTGCGGCAACCGCTGCCGCACCTGGGTGTCGGCCGCCGGTACGATCACCAACGACACGCCCAAGGCGTTCGAGACCTTCATGCAGGGCCGTGACCTGCGCGGCACCGTGGTCGTGCTCCACTCGCCCGGCGGCTCGGTCGGCGGCGGGCTCGAGCTCGGCAACCTGATCCGGCGCGCCGGCATGAACACCACCGTCGGCAAGACCACGCTGCTGTCGGCAACGACGGGCGAGCCGCGCGGCACGCTGTCGGCCAACGCCAATTGCGCCTCGATGTGCACCTTCGTGCTGCTCGGCGGCGTGCGGCGTGCCGTGCCGGCGGACGCCAAGGTGCTGGTGCATCAGATCTGGCCGAGCGCGAAGCGCGACGACCCGACGGCGCAGAGCTACAGCGCCGAGAACATCGTCGGCGTGCAGCGCAGTCTCGGCGTCATGGCCAAGTACACGGTCGAGATGGGCGGCGACATCGAACTGTTCGAGATGTCGATGCGCATTCCGCCGTGGGAGCGCATGAAGCAGCTCACCGCGGACGAGCTGCGGCGCGTCAAGCTGCACAACGTGGAGAACGTGTTCGATGCGCCGGTCGCTTCGCTCGCGCCCGCACCGGCGCCGAGCGTCGCCAAGGTGCCGCCGACCGTGTCCAACCTCAGCCCGTTGCCGGCATTCTCGTCGCCCGCGCCGAGCAATGGCTGGACCCTGATCGAGAAGCCCGGCCTGCGCGGCCTCGCGCGCCGCCATCCGATCACGGTCGAGGGCGAGCAGATCGGCAATTTCGAGATCATGTTCGCCTGCTCGCCGACGCCGGAGAACTATTCGGTGCGCTATTCCGAGACCCGCAGGGCCTCGGTGTCCGAACGGCTCAAGAGCATCGTGCTCTCCGCCGGCCCGACGCAGATCCCGATGGCGATCGAATCCTCCGCCGAAGGCGCGCGTGCGAACGGTCTGGAGACCCTCGCCAGCGGCACGATCACAGCCAAGCTGCTCGCCGCCTATGGCGAGGTCCGAGGCCGCGCGATCCAGGTTGCGACCGAGAGCACCGGCGCGACCTTGACCGCCATCCGTCTCGCCAATACCGGGCTCGCGCCGAGCCTGCCGCAGCTCGCGGCGGCGTGCGGCCGGGCCTGATTACGAGCGCTCTGCCGCTCGGTTGATCTCCGGGCTATGCAGGATGCGCTCGCCGTTCCAGTCTCCGCTCGCGATCGCGAGCATTGCGCGGCCCATGTTTTCGGTCGTGGTCACGCGATTGGGCGAGATGAGACGCAGCAGCGGAAACAGCCAAGAGAGGCCGGCGTAGAGCCGCCGGTACAACGGGGTGCGCGAGACCTCGCCATGCACCGGGTAGACGAAGGCCGGCCGCACCATGTAGGTGCGCAACGGCAGCGCCAGGAGCTCGTTCTCGGTCTCACCCCTGATGCGCGAAAACATCAGCGTGCTGGCGCTGTCGGTGCCGGCGGCCGAAACATAGACAAAGGTCACCGCGGGGCTGGCGAGGAGGGCGCGCGCAGCCGCGAGCGTAAAATCGTGCGTGACCCGGCGATAGGCGTCCTCGGTCATGCCGGCCGAAGAAGTGCCCAGGCAGAAGAAGCACGCATCGACCGCGGCGAATTCAGAAGCGATCGCCGAGAAGTCGGTGAAATCCTGATGCACCAATGTGCGCAGCTTGGGGTGCGTGACGGCAAGCGGGGCGCGGGCGACGGCGATGACGCTCTTGACCCGGTCATCGTGCAGGCACGCGCGCAAGACCCCCTGACCGATCATCCCGGTGGCGCCGAACAGGAGGACATTCATGAGGGGTTTTTTTGGGGGTCAGGCCGTGGTGGCCGGTTGACTGCGCTTGGCCTCGATCTGATCGATGGCCGACACGACCGCGTCGAAGGTGAGCAGGGTCGAGGCGTGGCGGGCCTTGTAGTCGCGCACCGGCTCGAGCACCGCGATGTCGGACCATTTGCCGATCGCCGGCGGCGTGCCGTTTTCCTTCAGCATCTTGCGGACGGACTCGCGCAGATCGCGCAATTCCTCGGCTCTCGCCCCCACGACGTTGCGCGCCATGATCGACGAGGAGGCCTGACCGAGCGCGCACGCCTTCACCTCGTGGGCGAAATCCGTGACCGTGTCGCCGTTCATCTTCAGGTCGACCGTCACGGTGGAACCGCACAGCTTGGAATGAGCGGTCGCGGTGGCGTCCGCGTCGGAAAGCCGGCCAATCCGCGGGATTGACCCGGCCAATTCCAGGATTTTGCGGTTGTAGACGTCGTTGAGCATGGACTTGAGACGATTCCGGCGCTTTTGCTTACCGGTGGATTGATTGCAGCCCGGTTCCCTGTGACTATATAGGAGGCCGACGGCGGGCACGAAATGGGGGCCCGCCGTCGGCGTGACCCACTCCCGGGCGAGGGGTCGGGTCGTGCAACCAGCAAGTGCGGCGTCCCCCAAAGAGCCGCGGCTACGCCGGTGACACATCCGGCGCAACGCAGCGCCGGTCGAACGGAGAGACCATGGACGCCGTCGTCAAGAATTTTCCCAAGACCGTACTGTCGGATCACGTCAAGGCCGCGCCCGAACCGGTTACGCCGCGCCCCTCGCGCGAGGAAGCGGAAAGCGCGGTGCGCACCCTGCTCGCGTTCATCGGCGAAAATCCCGCGCGCGAGGGTCTCATCGATACGCCGAAGCGCGTGGTCAACGCCTACGAGGAGCTGTTCGGCGGCTATCGCGAATGCCCGGCCGAGGTGCTCGACCGCACCTTTTCCGAGATCGGCTCCTACGACAACCTCGTGCTGGTGCGCGACATCTCGTTCTATTCCCACTGCGAGCATCACATGATGCCGTTCTCCGGCAAGGCGCACATTGCCTATGTGCCGGTCGAGCGCGTGGTCGGCCTGTCCAAGATCGCGCGGCTGATCGAGGTCTATGGCCGGCGGCTGCAGACGCAGGAGCATCTCACCTCGCAGATCGCGACCGCCATCGACGAGATCCTCAAACCTCGCGGCGTCGCCGTGATGCTCGAGGCCGAGCATGCCTGCATGTCGGTGCGCGGCGTGGAGAAGCCGGGATCGCTCACCATCACGACCCAGTTCACCGGCATGTTCCGCGACGATCCGCAGGAACAGGTGCGCTTCATCAGCCTGGTGCGCGGCGGCCGAAGCTGAAGGTTGCCCGTCATGGCCGGGCATAGCCCGTCCGTAGGACGGCGTCGCTTCGCTCGCCTATGTCCCGGCCATCCACGTCTTGCTTGTTGTAGCAGAGAAAGACGTGGATGCCCGCAACAAGTGCGGGCATGACGAAGGAGAGAGTGTCCGGTGCCTGACGAGCCCAAAGCATCCGACATCGAGGAAGGCCTCGCGCTCGCGCCGAAATTCGACGCCGACGGTCTCATCACCTGCGTAGTGACGGACGAAAGCGGCGTGCTGATGGTCGCGCACATGAATGCGCAAGCGCTCGCCAAGACCATCGAGACCGGCGAGGCGTGGTACTTCAGCCGTTCCCGCAACAAGCTTTGGCGCAAGGGCGAGAGCTCCGGCCACGTGCAGCGCGTCATCGAAATGCGCGTCGACTGCGACCAGGATGCGGTGTGGATCAAGGTCGAGCAGGCGGGGCCGGGCGCCTGTCACACCGGGCGGCGCTCGTGCTTCTATCGCGCGGTACCGCTCGGCCAGGCGGGCGCGGCGCGGCTTGAATTCCGCGACGCCGAGAAGACGTTCGATCCGTCGAAGATCTATCGCAAGCCGGAATGACCGCCCTGCGCGCGCCACCCTCTTGCGCGGAGCAAGTTCGTCCTGGTAATCCATTGCCATTGCTGCGGTTGCGCGGCGCCTCACCGGCAAATCCCTGCCTCCACGGAGCGTTCATGGCTATCGACAAGGAAGAACAAGAGCTGCGCAAGGCCATCATGGCGCAGGCGAAAACAGGAAGAGTGAAGGACCAGGAGGATCGGGACCGCATCCTGCGGGACGCCGCGGCGCGACTCCCCCTCAAGGAGTTGCGCGCCGTGGCGAAGGATCTCGATCGGGTCCATCACAAGGCGCGCCTTGACCTGAAAGACGAGCGCGCGGGCAACAAGGCCGCGCGCATCGCAGTGGACGCCGAGATCGACGCCCGCCGCCGCGGCGCCCGACAGAAACAAGAATAGCCGGACCGCTTCGGCCGACGCACGCCCGTACGCTCACATTGCATCGAATTTGACGCGAGGACGAGATGGCAGACGAGTTCGATCGTAAGGCGGCGATGCAGAAGTCGGCCGCCCTGATGTCGACCGCCGAACTGAAGAGACGAAAGAAAGAGATCGACGATCAGCAAGCGGCCGGCGAGGATTTGAGCAAAGGCACCAAGGCGCTCAAGAACGCCATCGACGGCGAACTTGATGCGCGCGACCGGGGTGCCAAGCAGAAGCAGCCGCCCGAGCCCAGGAAGAAGAAGAAATAGGAGCGTTGCGCCGTATGAGCGGCGCTTTCCCATGCGCTTCCAGCCGAATCAAATCTTCCCGGTAAGGTAAATTCGCGAGTTTCGTTGAACGCTTCGCCGAGCGCGATTATCGTCCCGCGCTCAGATCGGCGCGATGCGCGCCGGAGGCCATCTCGAACCAGCGGGTCAGTATCATGCGTTTCGCTCCAAGTGCCGCTCTCGCTTTTCTCCTTGCATTTGCCGCGCCGACCGCAGCGAATGCCGGCTGTTACAACTGCATGCCGGCGCCGCAGCCGTGCGTCACCTGCTACCAGCAGCAGGTCGTGCCGCCGCAGTATCGCACCGTGCATGAGACCGTGATGGTTTCGCCCGGCCGCGTGGTCGCGCACCGCAAACCGGCACGCTACGAGACCGTGATGGTCCCGAAGACCGTGATGGTCGAGCCGGAGAGCGTACAGTACGAGCAGATCCCCGCGCAGTACGCGACCGTCGCGCGCACCCAGATGGTGGCGCCGGCGCGCGCCTACTACGTGCCGGTGCGCCCGCGCTGCCCGACGTGTTGGTAGGCTGCGCCCAAACCACCGCCCCCATGGTGAGGAGCGCAGCGAAGCTGCGCGTCTCGAACCATGGCCACAAACGCCGGAGCTCGCCGCCATCCTTCGAGACGCGGCCTTCGGCCGCTCCTCAGGATGAGGACTTGGGATTGGCGCGCGCGAGCACTTGCCTGGCGCGCGCCAGATGCGGGCGGTCATACATCACGCCGCCGATGCCGATGACGCCCGCGGCCGGGTCGGCCGCGAACGCATCGACGATCGCGCGCGCCTTGGCGATCGCTTCGGCTGACGGAGTGAACACTTCGTTGATCACCGCGACCTGTCCGGGATGGATCGCCATCTTGGAGGTGAAGCCGTCGCGGCGCGCCTCCTCGGCCTCGCGCCGCAGCCCCTCGGTATTGCGGAAATCCACATAGACGGTGTCGATCGGTTGCACGCGCGCCGCCGCCGCGCCGGCGAGGCAGAGGTTGCGCGCGAACAGGAACGGCTCGGTGAAACGGCCGTCGGCGCCCCGGTTGGTTTCGGCGCCGAGGTCGGCCGAGAGGTCTTCGGCGCCCCAGGTCAGCCCGATCAGGCGCGGGCTCGCATCGCGGTAGCTGCCGGCGAGGAACAGCGCGGACGCGGTCTCGGTTGCGAGCGCGATGATCTTGATCGCGCCGTCGGGCAGGCCGTGGATCGCCTCGCGCGCCGTGAGCTTGGCGTCGAGATGCGTGACCGCCTTGCCGCCTTCGGCCTTGGGCAGCAGGATCGCGTCGGGCTTGCCGGCGACGATCACATCGAGGTCGGCATCGGTCAGCCCGGTGTCGAGCGCGTTGACGCGCACGACCATGCGCGGCCCGGCGGCCGCGGCATTCTGCTTCAGGAAGGCAAGCGCGGTCTGCCGCGCCCCGGCCTTGCGGTCGGCCGCGACCGAATCTTCCAGATCGATGACCAGGGCGTCGGCGCCGCTCGACCGGCTCTTTTCGAGCTTCCGCTCGCTGTCGGCCGGGACGAAGAGAAACGAACGCATCGAGGTCAGCGTCGGCCGCAGGCGCATGAACGCCTGACGATGACATTCGGCGACCAGCTTGTCGTTCTGGTTATAGGCGCGGTGATGGAATTCCACGATGCCGGCGCCGGGGCGCGACTGCGACTCGCGCTTGCTCAGGACCTCCGTGGTTACATGCACGGTGTCGCCCTCGAACAGCGGATGGGGGAATTTCACGTCGGTCATGCCGAGATTGGCGATCGTGGTGCCGACCGTCATGTCGCTGACCTGAGATGCCGATCATCAGGCCGAGCGTGAACAGCGAGTTCATCAGCGGCTGGCCCCATTCGGTCTCCTCGGCGCAGAAATGCCGGTCGATGTGCAGCGGCTGCGGGTTGAGCGTCATGTTGGAGAACAGCATGTTGTCCATCTGCGTGACCGTGCGGCGCAGCGGATGCTCGTAGAGCTTGCCGACCGCGAAATCCTCGAAATACATGCCCCCGCGCTTGCTGCGGGTCACCGTCGCCTGGTCCATGTGGTCCTCCTTGGAACGAAATTCGGCCGCTGCAGTTTGGGCTTAACTAGCCATTTACCATAACCGCCGATGCTGCGAAGCGGCGGGAAGGGTTCCGCCAGGATCGCGCGCCATGGGCCTCGAAGCTACCCTCGACATCGGCAACCGCATCGTCGGGGCGATCCACAGCGCGGCCAAGGCGACCGGCGCGGGCTTCGACTATCTGCTCAAGACCGCCATGCGCGAGTCGAACCTCAATCCGACCGTCAAAGCCAGGACGTCCTCGGCGACCGGGCTGTTCCAATTCATCGACCAGACCTGGCTCGCGACCATGAAGGAGTCGGGCGCAAGCCTCGGCTACGGCAAATACGCCAATGCGATCAGCCGCACATCCTCCGGGCGCTACGTGGTCGGCGATCCGGCGATGCGCGCCGAGATCATGGCATTGCGCAAGGACCCGACCGCCAATTCGCTGATGGGCGGCGCCTTCACCCAGTCCAACGCCAAGGTGCTGTCCGCCAAGCTCGGCCGCGCGCCGACCGACGGCGAGCTCTACATCGCGCATTTCCTCGGTGCGAGCGGCGCCGCGCGCTTCATCCGCGCGGCCGAGGCCAACCCGAACGCCAGCGCCGCCAACTATTTCCCGCGCGCCGCACAGGCCAACAGGTCGATCTTCTACAACAATGGCGGCGCCCGGACCTTGGCGCAGACCTACGGCGTGCTGACCGCCAAGCATAACGCGACGCAGGTCGCTTCGGTCGTGCCGAAGGCGCCGGTTGCGCCGACCCTGCCAGTCGCGCCGACCGCCGTCGCGGCGGCCGCGACGCTCCCGGTGTTGCCGTTCAAGACCGTCGCGCCCGCGGCGGCTCCTGCGATGACGATGAACAACGCGGTCCCGCCGGTCGCGATGACCGCCTTTGCCGCCGAGCCGAGACCCGAAGGCGGAGTTGCCTCGGCGTTCCACGGCATGTTCCATACCGAACAGCGCGGCGCCGTCTCGCCGATGGTGCGCGAATTGTGGGGCGTGAAGCCGGTGGCGACGACCGAGGTCGCGGCCGCAGTCGCGCCGGCGGCGGCGCTGCCGGCAACGCCCGCCGCGCCGGCCCGGGTCAATGCGCCGCTCGACCTGTTCCGTTTCCTGCGACCGGGCATCCGCGGCGCCGCGTGACGCCTGCACCTTAAGAATTCAGCAACAATCCCAAAGATTTATGGTGAACGCTTTGTTAAGCGGGCAGCGTTAAGCTTGCATTTGCCGGCGGGTTCAAGCCGGTGCACAGGTTGCGTCGCGTCGGTTTGGGCCATGATCGTTCGTCATTTCCTGCAGTGGGTGCGTACCGCGCAAGCCGCGGATCGTGCGGAAGCCACCAGCGCGCTTGCGCGCGCCTACCTTTATTCCGATCTCACACCGGACGATCGCATCGCCGCCGAAGGCGCGATGACCATGCTGCTCGACGATCCCTCGCCGCTGGTTCGCCAATCGCTCGCCGAGGCGCTCGGCTTTTCCTCCGACGCGCCGCCGGCCGTCATTCTCGCGCTCACCAACGATCAGCCCGAGATCGCCACTTTCGTGCTCGAGCACTCGCCGCTGCTGCTCGACACCGACCTGGTCGACGCGGTCGGTGCCGGTTGTCAGTCGCAGCAGAGCGCGATCGCGCGCCGCACCAATCTGCCGCGCTCGGTGGCGGCTGCGCTGGCGGAAGTCGGTGCGCCCGCGGCGTGCCTTACGCTGATCGAGAACGAGGCCGCCGACATCCCGGCGTTCTCGATCGATCGCATCGTCGCGCGCCACGGACATCTCGGGGCGATCCGCGAGGCGCTGTTCATGCATCGCGAGCTCTCGAGCGCGGCCCGTCAGGCGCTTGTGGTGAAGCTCTCGGAGACGCTCGCCGGGTTCGTGGTGGCGCGCGACTGGCTCGAAGAGGCACGCGCACGGCGCATCGCCCGGGAGGCGTGCGAGAAGGCGACCGTCATGCTCGCGGCGACCGCGGCGAGCGAAGTCAGCCCGCTGGTCGGCCATCTGCGCGCGACCGGCCAGCTCACCGCGGGGCTGATCCTGCGCGCGCTGCTCTCGGGCAACGTCGGCTTCTTCGAGCAGGCGTTGGCCGAATTATCGGGCAAGCCGGTTACCCGCGTCGCAGCTCTCGTGCACGACCGGCGCGGGGCCGGCTTCAAGGCGATCTATGATCGCGCCGGCCTGCCGGCGGCGATCTATCCCGCGTTCAACGCCGCCGTCGCGGCCATGGGCGAGGGTGGGCTCTCCGCTGCGGGCGGCGCGACGCGACTGCGGCGCAGCATGGTCGAGCGCGTGCTGACGAGCTGCGAGGCGATCCCCGCGGGCGACGTCGAGCCGTTGCTGACGCTGCTGCGGCGCTACGCGACCGAAGCGGCGCGCGACGAGGCGCGGTTGTTCTGCGACGAGCTGGTCGCGGCAGGCTCGCTGGTGGCGGCGTAAGCGTTATTGCGCCTCCGGCGCGAGCGAGGGCGCGAGCAGGCTGTCGAGATAGTCGGGCCGGTCGCGGTTCTCGTGCCGCAGGAATTCTTCCGTGACCTGGCGCAGGCGCTCGGCGAGGTGCGCCGCGGTCCTCTCGCTGTTGCCCTGCGCGTTCTTGTGGGTGATGGCGCGGATCGCGTCGACGTGCTGATCGACCAGTGCGAACGGAATCCGGTGCATGTCGGGCGTATGCTCGATCAGCCGGCATAGGCTGTTGGCGACCGGCGCGACCAGCGGGAAACCGAAGGTCTCGGCCTGGCCCTTGATGTCGTGGGCGGCATGGAACAGCATGTCGCGATTGGCAGCGTTGATCCCGGCCGCGCGGATGGCGGTGCGTGCCGCATCAAGGCGCGTGCATTCGTGCTCCATCCAGACCGCGAACTCGCCCGCAAGCTCGGCCAGCGCCGCCTCGGCGCTGGCCACGGGATCGAAGTCCGCCGCGCCTGGCTTGGCGCGCACGACCGCCTTCTTGAGCTTGTTCGGCGGCACGATCACTTCGTGATCGGCAAACGTGGTGACCGCGGCAAGGCTTGGCTTGTTCGCCGTCATGTTTCTTATTCTCCCTGTCAGACCGGGGTCTTGGCCTTGTCGAGCAATGGCTGCTGGCGGATCACGTCGGCCTTGCCGCCCTTGCGCCGTTCGGGGCCGGCATAGTTCGGATTGACGTTGCGGCGGCGATCGGGACCGAAATAGGTCTTGGTGCGGATGAACGCGCGCGGGTTGGCGACGACGTTGAGGATGCGCTGGTAAAGGCCTTTGGCCGAAATCGGCTTGGCCAGGAATTCGGTGATGCCGGCGTCGCGCGCGCAAACGACGCGCTTCTTCTCCGAATGGCCGGTCAGCATGATGATCGGCACATACGGGTTGGCGTTGGCGCCGGGCTGGCGGATCATCTGCGTCAGCTCGAGCCCGTCGAAGATCGGCATGGCCCAGTCGGTGATGACGATGTCGGGCGAATAGTGCGTGAACGCCTCGAGCCCGGCGGCGCCGTCCTCGGCCTCGTAGACCTCGCGCGTGCCGAAACCGTGCAGCAGCTGGCGCAGGATGCGCCGCATATGCGCGTTGTCATCGATGATGAGAAAGCGCAGGCGGTTGAAGTCGATGCGGACCATGGCGCAGCCGGTGGCGAGGCGCCTGACCTTCCGGCGCCCGATCCGCAACCTTAGGAAAACGGGATTAACGGGTGGTTTAGCATGCGTCCGGGCGAGCCGGCGCGGCGGTGCCTCAATACCCGAACTGCTCGCGCAGAATGCGTTCGTCGAGGCTGTGGCCGCTATCGAACAGCATCGGCATGGCGATCGCCTGATCCATCGTCACCTCGACCCGCTGGACGAAGCGGACCTCGGCGTGATCGGCGACCGCCGCGACCGGCCGCCGCTCCGCCTCGTGCACTTCGATCGTGACTCGCGCCGTGTCGGGCAGCAGCGCGCCGCGCCAGCGCCGCGGCCGAAACGGACTGATCGGCGTGAGCGCGAGCAGGGGTGCGCCGATCGGGATGATCGGGCCTTGGGCCGACAGGTTGTAGGCGGTCGATCCGGCCGGCGTCGCCACCAGCACGCCGTCGGCGGCAAGCTCGGCCAGGCGTTCGCGGCCGTCGATCGACACGCGCAGGCGCGCAAGCTGGTAGGTCTGGCGGAACAGCGAGACTTCGTTGAAGGCGCGCGCCTCGTGCTCGCGCCCTTGCGCGTCGCGCGCGCGCATCACCAGCGGGTGGATGGCGGTGGTCTCGGCCGCGGCGAGCCGCTCGCGCAAGCCTTCGATGCGGAACTCGTTCATCAGGAAGCCGACGGTGCCGCGGTGCATGCCGTAGATCGGCTTGCCGCTGCGCATGAAGCGGTGCAGGGTCTGCAGCATGAGGCCGTCGCCGCCGAGCGCGACGATCACGTCGGCCGAGTCGGCGTCGGCATTGCCGTAGCGCTCGACCAGGCCGGCGCACGCACGCTGCGCTTCCGGGTTCTGGCTCGCGACGAAGGCGATCCGGTCGTAGCGGGCGGGCATCGGGGACTCGCGGGTGCGCGGGCGCAGCGGATTGCCAAAAGGAGGTCTTGATGAGCGAGCGCGTGGTCTTCGTCTATACGACGTGGCCGTCGGTTGTCGAGGCGGAGCGGGCCGGACGCGCCTTGGTGGAAAGGGCGCTCGCGGCCTGCGTCAACATCCTGCCCGGCATGATCTCGCACTACCGCTGGCAGGGCGCGATCGAGCGCGGCGAAGAGACCGTGATGATCGTCAAGACCCGCGCCGCGCTTGCCGAATCCGTGCGGACGGCGGTCAAGGAGATGCATTCCTACACGGTGCCGGCGATCGTGGTCCTGCCGGTCGAGGGCGGCGACCCGGCCTATCTCGGCTGGCTCGTGGCGGAAACAAGTAGCCCGGATTGAGCGGAGCTCAATCCGGGACAAATCTCGCCAGCGGCTCGGCTCTCCCCGGGTTTCGCCATAGCGCGTCGAAGACGCGCTTATGGCTCAACCCGGGCTACGGGTCCTCAGTAAACCACCGTGCCTTCCATGCCGCCCTTCAGGTCCTGATATTCCTTGCAGCTGCGGTTGCCGCAGATCGCCTCGATCTTCTCCAGGAAGTCGGCGGCCTTGAGCATGTTGCCCTGCTCGACGTGCCACATGCCGTAATACTGCCAGGTGCGCACGTGCTTCGGGTCGGCGGCGAGCGCGCGCTCGTACCAGACCTTGGAATCGTCATAGCGGCCGAGCTTGCGGCTGACGTAGCCGAGATAGTTGGCGACGTCGGGATGGTCGTCCGCCTCGAGCGCCTTGAAGGCGGCGAACGCCGCCTGGTACTGGCCGGCCTGCACCAGCGCGTAGGCGGCGCGATAGCCGTCGCGGAATTCCAGCTCGGACTTTTTCTTCTTCTTGGTGTCCTTCTTCGCGGGGCTCGATGACGGCGGCGGATTTCTCGGTTCCGGATCGCCGGCCGCAACGGCCGCGCCGACGGAAACGGACAGCGCGAACAGCGAGGCGGCGGCAAGCACGCCGAGGCGACTGAGGCGGTTCATCAGGCTCCCTCCATGAGCGAAACGTCGATTCCGATGATACGACGGGAACCGGCGCGACGAGCCGGACATTCCCGGCGCGTCGGTTCAACTCGCCGTGATCATATCGAGATGGAGAGGCCGGCCGCGACCGGCCTCTCTTGCTTGATCCCTATTCCGGCGTCCTGAACTTCAGCCCGGCATAGATCGCCGCGCCCGGCGAGCGATAGGAGAACACCTCCTCGTAGCGCGCGTCGAAGATGTTTTCGCCGCGCAGGTAGACCGTCGCCCAGGGTTTCACGTCGTAGGAGATCTGTCCGGCGATTAGCGTGTAGGCGGCGAGCGTCACCGTCTCGCTCGGGAACTTGAACCAGGTGTCGGTCATCTTGCCGTTGTAGACGACCTGCGCGGTGGCCTTGCCGCGCCCGTCCGCGAACAGCACGGTCGCCGAGCCCGACGCCGCATGGCGCGGCCGGCGGATCTCCTGGATGCCCCGATCGTCGCGCGAATCCGTGTACGTGTAGGTGCCGGCGAGCGTGAGCCAGTCGGTCGGCCGCAGCTTCGCGGTCACCTCCACGCCTTGACGGCTCGACGTGCCGTCGAGGTTGCGCGTGGTGCTCATGAACCCCGGCAGGAACACGGTGACGATCTCGTGCTCGAGCCGCGAATTGAAATAGGTCACGTCGACGACCGCGCGGCCGTTCCACAAGGTCTGCTCCCAGCCCGTATCCCAGCCGATCGAGCTTTCAGGAATGAGGTTGGGGTTGGGAATGAAGCTCTGGCGGATGAATCCGAACTGCTCGATGAAGCTCGGATTTGTCACGCCGCGGGCGATGCTCGTGTGCAGCCGTCCGCCGATCGGCGCGACCTTCTGTGACAGCGTGAAGCGCCAGGTGAGCTCGTCCTTGAACGGCTCGTTGAAATCCTGGCGCACGGCGGACGAGATCGTCGTGCCGGTCGCCAGCAGGTCGAGCACGTATTCGCCGCCGATGCCGGTGCTCCGGCGCGTCTTGTTGGCGCGGGCCGCCTCGAGATCCGCGCCGAACAGAAAATCGGCCTCGAAGCTGAAACGCTCGCGCCGCTCCTCGACGAAGCCGGTCAGCCGATGGTTCTCGCCGCCGAAGACATTACTGCCGAGGAGCAGGCTGCTCTTGTACGACAGGATATCGCTCGCTCCGTCCGTCACGGAGGTCTGGCCGAAGGGTCCCATGCCGAACGGGCCGAACGCGGAAACGTGCTGCTGTGCCGTGGTCAACTTGACCGATTGGATCCAGCGATCGTCGAACAGCTTCAGGGTCGCCTCGACGCGACCGAGCGCATCCTGGTAGCGGCTGAGATCGCCGGCGCGGTCGAAGGTGAGGCCGGTGAAGTTGGGAAACTCGTTCTGCGGATCGGTTGCCGCCGCGCGCCGAAACAAGCGCAGGAAACCCTCGACGTTCAGATTCGGCGACAAGTCGACGCCGCCCTTCGCCGTGAAGGCGAAGCGTTTGGCGCCGTCGATCTCGTTGCCGTCGCGCGCGATGTTGAACCCGTCGGTCGTGCCGTAGGTAGTGGTGACCGCCAGGTACGCCGGTCCGAGCGCGCCGCGCGCCGACATCGCGACATTGGCGCTCTTCTGCGTCCCGCCCTCGAACCGGGCGTTGAACTCCGGCTTGGTCAGACCGCGTCCGGACTTGGTGGTGATGGTGAGCACGCCGGAATGCGCGTTGGCGCCGTACAGGCCCGATTGCGGCCCGCGCAACAGCTCGACGCGCTCGATGTCGTCGATCGGCATGTCGGCGAAATTGAATTCGCCGTCGCCGACCGCGTTGACCGGCACGCCGTCGATGATGACGAGCAGGTGGTTCGCCTCGGTGCCGCGCACGCGGAACTGGGTGAGCGAGCCGCGCGCACCCGACTGGTTGACGTGCAGGCCGGGCAGCGTGCGCATCGCGTCGGAGAGCTGGTTGAAACCGCTCGAGCGCATTTCCTCGCCGGTCATGACCGAGACCGCGGAGCCGACCTTCGAGGCTTCGATCGGCGTCAGGCTGGAGGAGAAGATCGTGAGCGGCGGCAGCTCGATCGGCTGCGCGTGCAACGGCGTGGCGATGAATGCCGCCAGCGCGGCCATGGCGAGACCGGCGGACCGGTCACGTCGCGTCGTGAGGATGGTGGTCGAAAGGAGAGTGGAACGAGCCCACATGACATGCCCCCAAGCGTTTCAGGGTTGAACATGTCGCGGAGGCGCGAACGCACGACGCGTGCACCAGTCCATGCCGAAGCATTCGGGGAACGGGCCATTGCCGATCCTCCACGACGGTTGCGCATGTCACCGCTGCGGAAGACCGCCCCGAGCGCACGCCCCGTGCGTCGGAAGGGTGACCGGTCCAGGCAGGTCTCCTTGACTCGCGGGTCCTAGCCCTTGCTCCGCCTTCCCGGGGACTGTCCCAGTGGCAGTTTGGAGAAGGGCTCGCCGCTCACAGTTGCGGGGGCAGCTCCGGGATCGGCGTTGGCCGCGAACGACGGCCTTCGCCTCACCGGATTCCCTCTTGGCCGGCCTGATCCGAGGCCGGCACACCTGTACCGAATGAACAGTCAAAGAGGCAGCGTCGGGCTTGTCAATCGTTCGGCCGCGCCGATTGCGAATTGCCGCAACACAGATGCTCAAATGCAACAGGGCCGCGCGAGCGGCCCTGGCACTGCCTCCGTCGGCAAGCCTGCTTCAGAGCGAGGGCTGCCACATCACCGGTGCGAGGTCGTAATTGTGCGCGCCGGTCTTGGTGATGTAGCCCGAGGCCGGGAACGGGAAGTGATAGCCCTGCACCAGCATGCGGTCGACCGCCGCGCGATCGAGCAGCGTTTTGCGCGTCTCCGCCGCCTTGGCGCCGTCGACGTCGAACGCGGCGTGCCAGTCCGGATTGCGCACGAACAGCCACGGATTGTTCGTGGTGTCGCTGAGCACCAGCATCGACTGGTTGCCCGAGGCGACCGCGAACACGGTGTGGCCCGGGGTGTGACCGGGCGCCGCGAGCGCGGTGATGCCGGGCGCGACCTCCTTGCCGGCGTCGAACTTCTCGACCTTGGACGCGATGTCGCCGAACACGCGGCGCACGTTGAGCCAGGCCGGCCGGGCGCCTTCCGGCGCCTTGGCCATGTTGGCGTCGTCCATCCAGTGCGCCCATTCGGCCGCCGGCACCTTGACCTCGGCGCTGGGGAAGACCTGCTGGCCCTCCTTGGTCTTGAGGCCGTTGATGTGGTCGGGATGGAAGTGCGAGATCAGGATCGTGTCGATGTTCTTGGCATCGATGCCGGCGGCGGCGAGGTTGGCGGTGAACGCGCCCGCGGTCGGCGCGAGCTGGCCGCCGGTGGCGGTATCGATCAGCACGAGTTTCGAGCCGGTGTTGACCACCAGCGCGGTGAACGGGATCTGCAGCTTGCCCGCGGGCATGTGCACGTCCGCCATCGCCTTCTGCACCGCGGGCCAGGGCGCATTGGCGATGAACTTGTTGTCGATGTCGCGGTTCCAGATGCCGTCATGGATCGCGGTCAATTCGTAGGAGCCGACCTTGTAGCGGTAGAAGGCCGCGGCCTGTTTGCCGGCGGCGGGGGCGGCGGCAAAGCCTGCCTGCGGCAAGGCGCTCGCGGCGGCCGCGAGCGCGGAGCCGGCGAGCAGCGAACGGCGGGAAAGTTCAGTCATGATGTCCTCCCTGACATGCGACCGAAGGTGATTTTCGAAGCCTCATTGTCGGGCCGCGACGGCGCGATGTCAGGGCGCCATTCGGCCGTTTCACGTCAACGTGAACTTTACTCCGCCGCCACCCGCTGCGCCGCCGCGCCTTTCATCTTCACCACCACCTTGATGGCGTCGTCGATGCGCTCGCGCGCATAACGGATCGCGGTCGGCAGGTCGGCGAGCGGGAACGTGTGGGTGTGGATCCTGGTGGCGTCGAAGCGCTTCTGCGCCATGAAGGCCTCAGCGCGGTGGGTCGCGCTCTTGCCCTCGCCGCGGATGCCGTAGAGGTAGATGTTGTTGCGCACGATGTGGGCGACGTCTACCGGCGTTTCCTCGTGCGGGAATGCGGCGAGACAGACCTTGCCGCCGCGGTTGACCATGCGGATCGCCTCGTTGACCGAATTGGGCGCGCCGGCGCATTCGAGCACGTAGTCGACGCCGCCGCCGGCAAGCTTGCGCACCGCCGCGACCGGATCCTCGTTGCGCACGTTGATCACGTGGTCGGCGCCGAGCGCGAGTCCGATCTTGAGCCGGTTGTCGCGCGTGCCGGTGAGGATCACCGGCTGGGCGCCGAGCGCTTTGGCTACGGCAACGCCAAGAAGCCCGATCGGGCCGGGGCCGGTCACCACCACGCTCTCGCCCGCGACCAGTCCGCCGAGCTCGGTCAGGCCGTACATCGCCGTGCCGGCGGTGACCACCAAGGTCGCCTCCTCGTCGGTCATCGCGTCGGCAATCGCGATCAGCGTGTTGATGTTGTTGACCTGGTATTCGCAGAACCCGCCGTCGGTGGTGAAGCCGTTGGCGCGGTGGCCCTTGTCGACGTCGCCGTAGTTGAGTCCGTAGTTGTGGCACGCGGTGTACATGCCGGCGCGGCAGCGCTTGCACTGGCCGCAGCCGGCGTGGATCTCCACGGTCACGCGCTGGCCGATCTTGAATTCGTCCACGCCGGGACCGAGCGCCGCGACCGTGCCCATGTATTCGTGGCCGGGGGTGAAGTTCTTGTTGAACGGGGCACCGCCCTGGATCATGGCCGGCGGCCCGTGCCAGATGATCTCGAGGTCGGTGGCGCAGATCGCGACCGCGTCGATGCGCACCAGCACTTCGGCGCGCTTCGGCACCGGCACCGGCTTGTCGATGAGCTTCAGTTCGCCGGGATCGCCCAACACCCAGGCCTTCATGGTGGTGGGGAGGAGGTCGCCGCTCGTCTTCACGCCGGGGGGTGCGTACATCGTCTGCGTTCCTCGGGCCGAATTCGTGTGCACACTATGGGAATACGCCGGCGGCGGGAAGGTGTGGGGGTTGTAGCCCGGCCTTCGCGGCACGCGAAAGCCGGGGGCGGCGTCACTGGGCGGCAAGACCATTCCCGGCTTTCGCCGAAGAAGCGGAAAGCCGGGCTACGGGTGCCTGATCACTTGTGCCGCGACGGTAAAGGCGCGGTTCGCGCCGGCGTGGAAATTGCGCGCATCGCGGACGCCGTGTTCGGATGCGCCTGACTCCGCCGCTCAATCCAGGCCCGATGCTCCCGCCAGCCTCCGCCCGATCGCGCGTACCGCATCCGCGCACGGGCCGGGGGCCTCGAACGCCGCCAGCTCGCGGCCGAGGGCGATCCACTTGTCCGGGCGCAGCGGGCGCGAGAGGCGCAGGAGCCAATGGCCGCCGAACTCCTCGTCACGCCCCGATGAGCTCGCCGCGCGCTCCTGCTCCGCCGCGAGCAGCCACTCGGTGAGCGCGATGACGGCGGGCTCCGGCGGCCCGCACCGGGATCTTGCCGCCAGCGCCAGGAGACCGACTCCGAGAAACGGGATTTCATCCTCCAACAACAGCTCGTCGCGCAGGCGCGGGATGAACCAGGCGACCGCCGCCATCGCCTCCTCTTCGAAGCCGGCATTCAGGCGCTGCAGGCTCTCGAGCAACTGCATCAGCGTGGCATCGAAACCGAAGTCGATGATTCCACGCGTCTCCTCGTCGCCGTAAGCGCGGATCAGCGCCGCGCAGGCGAACGCGCGCGCCCAATGGCCGCGCCTGCCAGTCATTTCGCCTTCGCGGCCCGCGCGCTCGACCGCGTCCGGTTCGCTCCATCGGGTCAGCTCCAGGACTTCCCGCGGCTGCCATCGCAGCGGGCGCGCGACGATGCCGTCGCGAACCTTGCGCAGTCCGGCCAGGTGTTCCGGGACATTGAGCCCGTAATCCGCCGCGGCGATGTTCTCAAGCATGGCATCGTCGATGTGCGGCGCGATGCGGCGCAGCAGCGCATCGCCGTCGGGCTTGAAGGGGGTGCAGAGATCGGGGGCCATTTTCCGTCGCACAGCGCGGGGGGCGGGCGCAGGCGCAGGGCTCCGCGCGCCCGCGTCAAACTATCAAGGAAAGCTGTCTGCGGCACGAAAGACGGCACGCTTAAAGGCGGTCGTGGACGGCTAATATCAAATCTGATATAAAAGATCGAATGAAGCCGGTCGTCTTTCTCGCAGACTCGCTGGAGAGCCTGCGTGCTTTTCCGCAGCGGGCGCGCCGCGACGCCGGTTTTCAGTTGGACCGGGTGCAGCGAGGACTCGATCCGGACGACTGGAAGCCCATGCAGACAGTTGGACCGGGCGTGAGGGAAATCCGCGTGCGCGATGTATCGGGAGCGTTTCGGGTCGTGTATGTCGCGACCTTCGCCGAGGCCGTCTACGTGCTGCACGCCTTTGCCAAGAAGACGCAGCGAACCGCGCCGCGCGATCTGGCGCTTGCGGAATCGCGGTTTCGGGCATTGAAGCGCGGAGGAGCATGATGAAACGGCGACACTATGAGAGCGTGTGGGACGCGATCGAACCGTCGCGCGCGCAGGCCGCCAACATGAAGGCGCGCGCCGAGATGATGATTGCGATCCGCGAGACCGTCGCCACATGGGGCCTGACCCAGGCGGCGGCCGCCAAGCGGCTCGGCCTGACGCAGCCGCGCATGAACGACCTGCTGCGTGGGCGCATCAACAAGTTCAGCCTCGACGCGCTGGTTAATGTCGCGATGCAGGCCGGGCTCGCGGTGCGCGTCGAGATCGTGCGGCCGGCGGCGTAGCAGTCGCAGATCGACCTGAGCGCTCTTGGTCTCGTTCGGCACCGTGCCCGTGTTGTCACTTCTTCCGAGCGGGGACTCCCCTGGAGAGTGCCTGTTCTACAAGCCGACGGATGGCTTCAGAGCGGGTCGGCAAGTCAGGCTGTTGACGCCGCCATTCGTCGACCGCGGCTAGGAATCCGGGCGGAACCCGCATCTCGAATCGCTCTGTCTTTTCGTTCATGTACGTATTGACCGTGTTGCACGGATATGTCATGATCCGTATTGTACGGACTACGAAGCGGCCCGCAACGGCGCTGGAACGCCATCACGGGCCTGACCCGAGCCAGGAGGTAAGTCCATGGCCAAGGCTAAACACAATTCTATCACATGGCGGAGCTTGCTTTCAGGGGCGGCAGCCACGGTCATTGCAACCCCCGCCGCAGCGCCGGCGGTCGCCGCGGCTCCCGCCATCGCTCCCGACCCCGTCTTCGCGGCGATCGAGGCACACGTTCAAGCCTACAAGGGATTCATCGCCGTTCTCGACGATCTGGCGGCCGCAGAGCAGACGGCATGGCACGCGCCGCGCGGCCAACGCCGCGCCGCCAACAAAAGGCTCGCCGAGGCGGAGCGTGCCGAGCGACGCTTCGGCGACCTCGAGGACGACGCGATGGATCGCCTCGTCGCCACGGTGCCGCAGACGCCGGAAGGCGCCTTAGCGATGCTGCGCTACGTTCGCGAGCGTTACGAGCAGGAGCACACGATGGAGGAGGAGGAACTCATGGCGCTGCTCGGCTCGATCGAGCAGGCGATACGTCGGGAGGCCGGGCTGCCAGCGTAGCTATAGAGCCAAATCCTATGAGGTTGTCGCCTGTTCGGTCATGTCGTCGGACTAAACACTTGTCCCGGCCATCCACGTCTTACTTGGACTCCCGCCGCAACGAAGACGTGGATGCCCGCAACAAGTGCGGGCATGACGGTGAGAGATCGTGCGCCTCGAATGGCGGGCACGCTTCGCCCTGCCTTCGCAGGGCTTCACTTTGCCCGCCCTACGACGCCGGCCGCTCGCGCTCCTCGTAGAAATTGAGCTTCTGCTGCAGCGGCGTGTCGTGCACGCGGATCAGGAACGCCGGGTCCTGGCCCGTCGCCGCGTGTTCGCACAGCGCAAATACCGGCGCCGAGAACGTGTCGCCGCGCTTCCACGCGAAGGTCTCGCCGTTGACGGTCGAGCGGCCCGCTCCTTCGACCACATGATGCACGTTGGAGGTCGAGCGCAGCGGGGGTTGGAGTTTCTCGCCCGGGCGCAGCATCATGGCGGTGAAGCCCATGGTCGGCAGGCAGGCGTCGCCGGTTTCCGGGTTGATGTATTCCATCTCGATTGCTTCGCCGCGCGGGGTTTGCTCCGCAAGCCGGCGCAGCGCGCTTTCGGTGTTGCGCCAGGGATAGCGCATCATCGGATATTTCGGCCGCCCGTTGCGCCGCGCCGGCACCAGGCCGGCTTCGCTGTACTCGACCTCGGACGCGTCGGGCCGGTTCTTCGGCGCCTGCAGCTCGCGCTCAATCGAATAGGCGGCTTCGAGGTTGATGAACAGCGGCAGGTCGAGCGCGTCGAGCCAGATCACCGGGTCCTTGCCGTCGTGGCCGTGGTCGTGCCACGCGCCGCCCGGCGTGAGGATCAGGTCGCCGCGGCTCATCATGCATTTCTCCGAGTTGACGATGGTGTAGGCGCCTTCGCCCTCGACGATGATGCGCGCCGCGCTCGGCGTGTGGCGGTGCGCCGGCGCCTTCTCGCCCGGCAGCAGCAGCTGCATGCCGCAGAAGATCGAGCCGGTGACCTGCATGGCGCCGGGGCCGCGCCCGGGATCGGACAGGATCAGCACGCGCCGCTCGGCCTTTTCGACCGGGGTCAGTTCGCCGGCGCGCAACAGCAGCGGACGGATCGTGTCGAACGCCCACAGGCACGGCTTGCTCAACGGCACCGGCGCGTCGTGCGGAAGCGCCTTGCGCATCAGCGGCCAGAGCGGGGTGGTGTTGGAGCTTTCGAGCGCCTGCCGGTAATCGAGCGGCAGCTCCTCCATGGTGCCGAGGTTCGTGCTCATGGGTGTCTCCTATCCGGGTTTGGCCGATTCATAAGCCAAGCGGGGCTTGCTGTCATGCGAGGTCCGGGGCTGGAATATACAAGCCCTCATCCTGAGGAGCCCGCCGCAGGCGGGCGTCTCGAAGGATGGCCGCAGGCTCCGTCGGTGGCCACCCTCGTCCTTCGAGACGCCGACCTTCGGTCGGCTCCTCAGGATGAGGGTGGAGTTGGTTCGGTGCAAATCAAAACCAATACGGCCGCATCTGCCAGGTGCGGCGCCAGCCGGTGAGGCGGCCCTTGCGGAACTGCAGCACGATGCGCGCGTCGACCGGATAGATGCCGGGCACGGTCGAGGGCCGCTCCACCATGTAGCGCTCACGCGCGCCGAGCGGGATCAGCGGGGCGGCCACCACGGCGGCGACCTCGGCCTTGGTCATGCCGAAGGCGAGCGGGTCGTTATCCACGCCCGGCGTGGCGCATGCAGCCAGCCACCAGATGCAGACGGCAATGAAAGTGCGGCGCATGGCTCCCTCGCGTTCGCGCCGAGCATGCGAGGCCGGCGTACGCAGGTCAATCGGGAGCAGATCATCGGGTTCTGAATATCGTGAAGCCCAACACCAGCAAGATCAGGAAGATCACGCCGAAAATATAGAACAGCACGCGCGCCACGTCGGCGCTGGCGGCCGACAGCTCGGTGAAGCCGAACAGCGCGGCCACCAGCGACACCAGGAACATGATCAACGCCCACTTCAATAGCGACATGGCCGGGTTCCCTGTTCGGGGAAGCTAACCGGGCGCCGGGCGTTTGGTTCCAAACCGGAATGGTGTCGGCGCGACAAGCGTGATCCCGAAAAGTGGGTACCGGTTTTCGGAAAAGATCATGCTTCAACCAAATGCGTTCAGACGCGGCTGATCTGACGCAGCAGCCCGCGCTCCGCCAGCGCGCTCTTCAATTCGCCGAATGCGCTCGCCGTGTGCTCCCCGCTGCGCACCCGGTCGAGACGCCGCACCAGCGCCTTGAGCGCCGGATCCTTGTCGCGGATCACCCAGCGGCGGGCGAAGATCTGCGCGTCGTTCAGGCTGCGAATCCGCACCGGTTCGCTGCGGAACGGCAGGCAGGCGTCGAAATGCTGCTCGTCATGGCCATACATCGGGCGCCGCTCCTTAAGATGGCGCTGCCGGCGCGACGTCGTCGTTCGCATCGCACAGCCGCTCGACAGTGCACGCCACGTCGGCGAAAGCAAAGAAATAACGACCGGCTAGTGCCCTGAACCCGAAGTTCGCACACGTCGTGCGGCAAGACCAGTTGCGAACTTCGGGTTCAAAAGGGCACTAGAAATCATAGAGTTGCTAGTGTCCCTTTGATTCCGAAGTTCGCTTCCGAGCGTGCCGCAAGCGCTGGCGAACTTCGGAATCGGGACACTAGAGCGATTTACTTCGACTTTGCGGCCCAATGAGCGCATGGTGCCGGGGACCGAAACGCCAGCTCAAAGCGCCCGGGCCTTCAATCCGACTTCATCCACAATCGACCGGAACCCATCCGGGTATCCGTTGCAATCGCTTCGGCACACGCCGGGCGAAAGGGGAACAACATGGCCATGCCTGCAATCCTTCAAGGCGATTCGCTCACGCGGCTGCTGCAAGGCGCCGCTGCCGGCGCCGTCGCCACCTTGATCATCGGCTTCTACTGGGGCGGCTGGGTCACTGGCGGCACCGCGAAAGATATGGTGCAGCGCAGCTCGACCTCCGCCATGGTCGCGGCGCTGTCGCCGATCTGCGTCGACAAGTTCCAGCGCAGCAACGAGGCCGCGGCGAACATGACCGAGCTCAAGAAGGTCAGCACCTATCAGCAAGGCTCGTTCATCGAGAAGGGCGGCTGGGCCACCTTGCCCGGCAACGACCGCGCCAACTCGTCGGTGGCGGAAGCCTGCGCCAACATGCTGAGCAACTTGAAATAGGCCGCAGCGAAATCGGGCGACGCCGATTGCCTGGACCATGACCCGATCCAATTGAATCGGATCATGGTCGAGGTCGGCGCGCCTTGCACTCGTGGAGATCGGTTCATGGCGCTGGCGTTTCCCAACCACAGCCGCAGCTACGACGCGACCCGCCGCGCGGTCCGATTCTGGGGATATGACAGCGCCATGGAGTGGTCGTTCTTCGTCACCGAGGACGCGTTGAAGTCGGTGCATCCGGCGATGGTGCGCGGCGAGGCCGGAATGCTCGGCGTGTTCGACACCCATCGCGAGCTCATCTGCGCCGCGGCAGCGAAACTGTTTTCGCGCGGGCGCAAAGGCAGTTACGAGCTCGGCGTCGCGGATCTCTAAGTCCTGATCTTCCATGCTCACTCGCACGCGCGACAAGACCTTGACGTTCGGCAAGCCGTTCCTGCTCAAGGGCGTCGATCGCCTGTTGCCTCCGGGCCAGTACCGCGTGACCACGGACGAGGAGCTGATCGAAGGCCTGTCGTTTCCGGTGTACCGCCGGGTCGCGACCATGATCTTCGTGCCGGCGCCGTCGCATGCGTCGGCGACCGAGATGGTGACGATCGATCCGGAGGACTTGTGGGCGGCGCAGGAGCGAGATGCGGCCGCGGTCGGGGAAGGAAAGCCCGGTAATCCGGGCTGAAACGCTCGCAGGTGGTGCCGGGTGAGAGAATCGAACTCCCGACCAACGGTTTACAAAACCGCTGCTCTACCGCTGAGCTAACCCGGCTCAGGGCGCAGAGCTAGCAGCGACGGCGGGCGGCGACAAGACGTCGAGCGCCGCGCCGCGCGGGTCAGGCGAGGGCGGCGACCAGGCCCCAGACGATCATCATGACGCCGAGCACCAGCCCGGAGCAGAACACCACGCCGAGGTAAGGCTCCCATTCGGTGCCGATCAGCCAATGCGTCTTGCCGCCGCGCGGCATGCAATAGATCAGCGCGGCAATGGTCGCGCCGAGCGTCAGCAAACCGAGCATCGTGCCGAACATCAGGTGCCCTCAAAAGTCCTGGCGGCATGCGGCCGACACGCGTCGCCGAACGGGCAACGCATTGGAAGGATTGCTGATTTCCGAATAGTGGGTGCGTTAATTTACGTCCCGGCGGCGTAAATTCCGCATAAACGCGAAGGGCTCAGGCAGGCTTGTCCACCGTCTCCGCCGCCATGGCGAGGCGGTAGCCGACGCCGAGCTCGGTCAACAGGATGCGCGGCCGGTTCGGGTCGGCCTCGATCTTCTGCCGCAGCTTGCGGATGAAGATGCGCAGGTACTGCGTGTCCTCGACATGCGGGTTGCCCCACACCTCGCGCAGCAGCTGCTGGTGGGTGACCACCTTCCCGGCGTGTTGGGCCAATACCCGCAGCAGCCGGTACTCCTTCGGCGTCAGCGCCAGCCGGGTGTCGTCGACGGTGACGACGCGGGTGGCGAAATCGATCTGCAGATTGTCGACCCGGACCACGCTCTCGCCCGCGGCGCCGCGATGGTGGCGCCGCAGCGCGGCGCGCGCGCGGGCGAGCAATTCGGCCATGCCGAACGGTTTGACCACGTAGTCGTCGGCGCCGAGCTCGAGCAGGCGCACCTTCTCCGACTCGCTCGAGCGCACCGACAGCACGATCACCGGGACGCTCGACCAGGCGCGCAGGCGCGTCAGCACCTCCGCGCCGTCGAGATCCGGCAGCGCCAGATCGAGGATCATGAGATCGATTGCGCTCAAGGTCGCGGCGCGCAGGCCTTCGTGGGCGTTCTCGGCATCGTGCACCACGTATCCTTCGAGCTCGAAGCCGGCGCGCAGGAAGCGGCGGATCTGGACCTCGTCGTCGACGACGAGCACGACCGGGGCGGGTTCATTCATGCGGCAGGGCTCCTGCGGCGCTGTCGGGTACGGGCAGGCGGAGCGATACGGTCAGTCCGCGGGTGTCGTTGACGACCGTGAGGCGGCCGTCGTTGGCCGCGACGAATGCCTTGGCAATCCACAGGCCGAGCCCCGATCCGGTGGTCGTGGCATGCCGGCTGCCGCGGAAGAAGCGCTCGCCGAGGCGCGCCAGCTCATCGGCCGCAACGCCGTCGCCCTGATCGCTCACCGACAGCACCACGGCCTCGCCGTCGCGCCGGCCGGCCAGGGCGATCCTGGACCCCGCGGGCGAGTATTTCGCGGCGTTGTCGAGCACCTGCCCGAGCGCCTGTTGGATCAACGCCTGATCGACATAGAGGAACGGCAGGTCGTCGGCGATCGCGACGTCGAGCGCATGCTCGGCAAGCCGGGCGCGGCGGCGTTCGAGCGCCGCATTGACGATGTCGGCGGGATCGGCCCATTCGCGCCGGGCTTCCAGCCCTGCGCTGGAAATGCGCGTCGCATCGAGCAGGTTCTGGATGTCGTTGTTGAGCCGCTCGGCCTCGTCGCGCGCGACCGCGGCAAGCGCGGCCAGCCGCGGCTCGGCGACGACGGCGGGCGCGCCGCTGAGCACGGTCGCGGCCCCGAGGATCGAGGCGAGCGGCGTGCGCAGCTCGTGCGAGACCGAACCGATCAGCGCCTCGCGCAGCTGGTCGGTCTCGGCGCGCATGCGCGCCTCGCGGATGGCGCGGTCGGCGATCTCGGCCTGCTGTTTCAAGCTGAAGGCGAGCTGGCTCATGACCACGGCGACGACCGTGAACACGACGAGATCGACGAGCTGTTCCCAATCATGCACCTGGAAACTGAAGATCGGCGGATAGAAGAAGAACGCCGACGCTCCGACGCTCGCCAGCGCCGCGACCAGCGCCGCGGTCAGCCCCCAGCGTAAGGCCGCGACCAGCACGGGCAGCATGTAGATCACGCCGATCCGCCCGAGATCGACGACCTGGTTCACCAGCGCGATGCCGATCGTGGTCGCGGCGACGAGCAGGAGCGCGAGCGCAACGCCCGCGAAGCCGCCCGGCTCCAGCGCCGCGCGCAGCCATCGGGTCGGGGCGACATCGGTCATCACGGCGCGATATTACAACGTCGCGCGGGCGCGCTTGATGCGAAAAAAGAAGGCCCCGCGCCGGCGAAGCCAAGTCCCCGGAGGCGGCGGGCACGTTCAGAGGAACATGATCGCCTTGTCGATCACGTCGATCAGGAAGCTTGCGGCCTGCAGCACCGCGGCGCGCTGCGCCAGCTTGGCCTTGCGGAAGCTTTGGTTGAGCAGCGCGAGCACGCGGGCGTGGCTCGGATGCGCGCGCGCCCTGTCGCCGAGCGCGCCGAGCCGTTCGAGCAGCGCGCGGCGGCGTTGCTCGAGATCGTCGTAACGCGCGCGGAAGCTCGGCTGCGATGCGGTTGCTGATGGAGGCGTACGCGGCATGTTTGGTCCATGTCATGCAAAGCGACCGTCGACAATTGTGCGAAAGATGTAGGGCGGGCAAAGCTCGCGCCCCGCGCCAGCGGGGCAAGCGTGCCCGCCGCCGGACATGCCGCGTGCCGCAGCATCACGCGGGCACGGCGCGTCCGTTCCGAGCAGGTCGCGAGTAGCTCGTGTCGCGCCTTTGCCCGCCCTCATATGGGGCCTTGCGTGTCAAGACCTTCGTCGGATCCGGGCAGTAGTTGTTGGCGCGGCGCAGTGGCGGCGCGCGCAGCATGCTCCGCAAAGTGTCCGGGATCACCGGCCTTGCGACCGATGATGCGGCACAGCCGGCAAACCGGGTCAGGTCGGCAAGTGCATGATCTCCCAGATCGCGCGCCCGCTCTGGGAGAAATTCTCGCCGCCATAACTGGAGGTCAGGGTAACGGGAGACACGAACCGCAGGTACCCGCCGTCACTGAAGTTGGCGATCTGCTGCGCCGAGGACAGGTCAAACGAGACATTCCCCAGGTTCGAGGTCCATTTCACACTGACGCTGCCCGCGGGGGCTCCGTTCGGGGGCGGGGTCATGACAAGGCCGGTGCCGCTTGTGCTGGGCAAACTGGTGTCGAACGTCATCCGGCTGCCGCGCGCGAACTGCCACAACGCGCCGACCGCGGCCTGCCCGGCATAGAGTTGGGCGAAGGCCACGGCGTGGTCTCCGGCCTGGGCGCGTCCCCAGTACCAGGAGGTGATCGCAGATTTGCCGCCGCCGAAGGGAGTCTTGATGTTGCCCCATTGATGATCGTGGTAGCAGGTGCCCGTCACCGGGCGAGTCTTGCCGTTATAGGTGAGCGTGCCCTCCGCCGTGCCGGCCGGGATCACGACCTGCTCGTCCAGCGCGATCAAGGCGGCTTCGTCGGGGGGGAGGTAGGGGCCGGTGCGCCATCCCGGCACCACGTTGCGCAGCACAAGGTTGGCGGCCATCCCGTCGGCCTCGGCATGCAGCGTGTAGCTGCCGTCATCGTTCTGCTCGACCCAGTTCGGGCCGATGGTGACCGCGCAGCGGTCGAGCGCGGAGCTGTACGCGTCGGCCCCGAATACGGGCGTCTGCTGCAAACACTGCCCCTCGGGCGTGCTGAGGTTGAACTGCAGGATCGGCATGATCCCGCCCCCCTTCTTGTTGAAGGGCGGCTTGCTGAGGAAGTTGAGGACACAGGTCGAGCCGTCATCCATGATCGTGTCGAAATACCACCACTCGAACAGGTCGTCGTTGGTGCTATCGACGCGTTGTGCGTCTTCCTTGCGCGCCAAGTCCGTAGTCCATGGAACCATCATGATCGTCGCCTCGCGGGGGGACACCGTCCGGAGCGCGCGCGTGCAGCGGCTCGGCGTGTGCCTCGAGAATGAGAAAAACCATTAGTTGTAACACGCGCCTGCTTTTAACACCCAATCGCCGGCTGGCCTATTTCAAAGAACTTCACCAGCGATATTCGGTCCCGCGCGCAACTTCTGCACGCAAAAAAAGAAGGCCCCGCAGCGCGGGGCCCAGCCGGCCTTGTCGAACGCCGGCTGCCACTGCGCCGCGTTCCAGCCCTTCACCTGCTCCGAGCCGAGGTCCATGTCATGCAAAGCGACCGTCGATAATTGTGCGAAAGATGTAGGGCGGCGGTAGGGTGGGCAAAGGCGCGCAACAGTCGCGCAACAGTCGCGCAAATTTCGATCGGTCCGCATCGCGCCTTTGCCCAGTGCGCCCCGTAGGCGCGTGTAGCCAGTGGAGGAAGATTCCACCTCGATAGTAGCCGGTTTGATCGAGTAGCTGACAGGCAGCTTGCTAAGGAGCGGGCTGGAGCCCTGTGACGAAGTCCGCCTTGGGCGGGCGAGCAAGCCAGCGGGCCGTAACGCGAGTGAAGTCCGAGCAGGCCTCGAAAGTAGCGATGCGGATGCCGACCCGACTGGGTAACGGGGAAGGCAGCACCGAGCGGGGAAGGAAACCGAGCACATGCACCCGTTTGGATCCGCCGGGGTAGGGGACACAGCACGCTGGCAAGGCGACACGCGTAAACGGGGGAGGTCCGAGCGTGCGGGAAGTAGCGACCCGAACGCCACATCAGGTGGCGGCACGCCGGGCGTCGGACAGGCCCGTAAGACCGTTGAAGCCGGGTAATGCCGGCGGAGGGAAGGGGCCTGACTTCCGGCACGCTTTGGAGGAAGGCGAGGATACAGGGTGATTGGTGATGAGCCTGGAAACACCTGAACGTATCAGGAGCCTTCAGAAGAAGCTCTGTTGTAAGGCGAAGTCCGAACGTCGCAAGGTCCCTTCGCACGGGACCACACGGTTCTCTCGAAAAACCGTGTTCGCTGAGCTGGCTGCCAACCGCACGCCAGCAAGCGTTCGCGACACCCGACGTGGGCCTTGCGATGAAGCCGGTCGGAGAGCCGGATGCGGGAAATCCGCACGTCCGGTTCGATGAGCGGGGAGAGGAAACGGAGCGATGGCCTCAGTGCCCCAAGCAACCGCGCCTCTCCTCGACTCTACCCCTACCGGCTTGGTTAAAGCATTAATGTTACTCGCCGATTTCGCCCGCGCGTTAACGCCTTCACGGCGCGGGATCGCTTAAGAAAGCGTTACGGATTTTTCGACGGCTTCGAGGCTGCGCATGGGCATTCGCCTGGCGATCATGAGTGGAATTTTCGCGACCGCGCTTGGGGGTCTCGCGCACGCGCAAACCGGCCCGGTCATCGTCGTTCCCGGCAAGCCCGGCGTCCCGGTGATCATCAACGGCATCGAAGTGAACGGCGCGGTGGTCTACGGCGACTGGGGCCTGGCACGGCCGGGACACGGAGCGATCATCATCGATGGAACGCCGATGTTGGGCGCGCCGGCGGTGTGGCGCGGCTACTATCCGATCGAGGGGCGCGCGCCGCGCTACGGCCGCCGCGAGATCGCGCCGCCGCATCGGCTGCGGCCGCAGCCAATCGACTATCGCCGCTCATGGGACACCAAGTCCTGGGACACCAAGTCCTGGGACACCAAGTCCTGGGACACCAAGTCCTGGGGCATCGAGTCGGGTCCGCATCGGGCAACCGAATATCCGCCGTTCGATCCGCCGCCGGTGATCCTGGCGCCGCGCAAAGGCAAATGAGTTCGAGAGCGTCCGTCGGCGACGGGCGACCGCAACGTGCAAAGCGTGAAGGCTCTTTCGCCGTAGAGCCGCTGTACAAGGGAGCGTAAAACAAATGTCAGGACGTCCCGTCCATCTGCTGGCGGTCGCCGCTGTCGCCGTGACCCTCGGTGCTTCGATGTCGGCTGCTTCGGCCGGCTGCTTCAGCTGCGGCTGCGGCTATGTCCCGCAGCCGATCGTCTACGCCAATCCGTGCGCGAGCTACGGCTATGTGCAGCCCTCGTTCGTGGTGAACCAGGGCCCGACCTACACCATGCCGGTGTCGATCGCGGCCGAGCCGACGCCGGCGGTGACTTATGCGGATGACTATCCGTACGTGCGGCCATACTACGGCTATCGCGACTACGGCTATCGCCGCGACTACGGCTTCCGCCGCGCCCACTGGGGCTGGCGCATGCGCCACTGGTCGCGTCACGACTACGGCCTGCGCCGCCACGTGCCGCACTTCCGTCCCCATATGAGCCACCGCCGGCACACCATGATGCATCACCGCCACCACATGCATCGCGGCATGGTTCACCCGCGCATGCACATGCATATGGGCCCGCGCCACCACATGCGGCACGCGCCGCGGCCGATGAGGAAGCCGTAAGCGTCAAGCCAGCCTTGCGAGGTTAGCGCGGCGGGCAAAGCCCGCCGCGTTGCGTTTGGGGGCTGTAGCCCGGGTTGCGCCTCACCGGCGTTTCCGCGTCACGACTCGCCGTGGCGCAATCCGGGGCGGATCTCATGGCCAGTCCCGGCTTTCGCTGAAGAGCGAAAGCCGGGCTACGCAGCCCGCAGCTTCGCAGCGACCGCATAGAGCGCGACCGCAGCCGCGTTCGACACGTTGAGGCTCTTGATCGCGCCGGGCAGGTCGAGCCGCGCGACCACGTCGCAGGTCGTGCGCGTCAACGCCCGCAGGCCCTTGCCCTCGGCGCCGAGCACGAGCGCGAGCGGCAAGCGCAGCGGCGCGGCGGCCAGGTCCGTATCACCGGAGGCGTCGAGGCCGACGGTCAAAAACCGATTCTCCTTAAGAGCTTCGAGCGCGCGGGCGAGATTCTGCACCAGCACGATCGGCACATGCTCGAGCGCGCCCGAGGCGGACTTCGCCAGCACGCCGGTCGCCTCGGGCGAATGGCGCGCGGTGGTGACGATCGCCTTGACGCCGAACGCCGCGGCGGAGCGCAGGATGGCGCCGACATTGTGCGGGTCGGTGACCTGGTCGAGCACCAGCACCATGCCGTCCGCGGCAAGCTCGTCCAGCGGCGATGAGGGCAGGGGATCGGCCTCGATCAGCAGCCCCTGGTGCACGGCGTCGGGCGAGAGCCGCGCGGCGATGGCGTCGGGACGGGCCAGTTCCGGCTCGACGGTGAGCGTCAACCCTTCCTCGGCCAGCCGGCGCAGCGCGTTCTCGGTCGCGACGATCTTGCGGATGCGCCGCGCCGGGTTGGCGAGCGCGGCCGCGACCGGGTGCCAGCCGTAGAGCACCACCGCACCGTCGGCAGGGCGTGGCTTGGGTCGCGCCTTGCGCGCTTGCGCGGCGGCCTTGCGCCGCTCCCAGCGTTTCGGCTTATCGTCCCCCGGCTTCTTCGCCGGGCGGGGGCCGTGGGGAACCCAGGGTTTGTCAGTCATGCGGATTCCATCTCACGGCACTTGGCCGCCTGGCAATGTTTGCCGCGCCGGCAAGGCCGGCCGCGAAGCGGTCACAATCTGATTCAATTGAAGCGCCCAACACCATCGGGGGGCGCGCTTTTTTTTGCTCGCGGCAGCGCCGCGTGGAGACCCCATGGCCACAGCTCTTCGTGACGGCGTCGCGCGCCTCGAGGTAACGACGCGCGTGACGCTCGCCGTGCTCGCGCTGGCGAGCGGCGTCTATACCTATTTGGGCGTGCGCGACCTGCTCAACGGCAACGCCACGATCGTGTTCTTCGCCGCCGTGATCTATTCGGTCGCGGTCTCGATCGGCATCTACGCGTTCTGGACTTTCCTGCTCCGCTTCCTGCCGCACGTGACCGACTTCAAGAGCCGCGGCCTGTTGTTCGGCTGCATGGCGCTCGGCTCGGCCATGATCATCGCCATGTCGGCCTGGCTCAACGCCTCGGCGCTCGCCGGCGCCGCCGCGATCCAGCAGCACTTGGCGGTGAGCCTCGAAGGCTACACGCGCGACCTCGACAGGGCCCACTCCAACGCGCTCGCCGCGCAAGGGCTGCTGCCGGACATCCAGATGGCCGCGACGCGCTTCTCGCGGCTCGCCGAGTCCGAGCGCGCCGGCGCGCTCACCGGCACGGCGGGTTCCGGCACGGTGGTGCAGCTGCTGGCGCAGATGTCGACGCAGCTCGGCGGCCTGTCGCAGGAAGTCGTGCAGGCCGGCGAGCGGGTGAAGGGGCTGTACGAGCAGGGCGGCAAGCATCTTGCCAAGATGCGCGAGCTCGTCTCCGACCGCGGCCCGATCAACGCACGCAGCGACGCCTTCGGAGCCGAGGCGACCGCGCTGATGGGCGTGATCGCCTCGCTTCAGCAGACCTCGGTGGCGCCGGCCGTGAAGCGCGCCGCGGATGGCCTGGTGTCGGGCTTCATCGCGCCGGCGGCCGGCGGGCGCAGCGCCGATCTGGCCGAGCGCCAAAGCGCCGTCGTCTCCAAGGTCGAGGGCGCGGTCGCCGCGCAGGCGAACGCGCTGTCGCAGGCGGCCGAGCGTATCCTGGCCACCCCGCGGGTGGAGCCGGCGCGGTTCCAGCCGCTCTCCACCGCCGAGGCGGTGGTGCGCTACGCCGGCGACTTCCTGCCGAGCTGGGCCGGCGCGATCTCGATCGACCTGATGCCGGCGGTGCTGGTGATGATCTTCTGCGTGGTCCACGCCAGCATCCGCCGCGAAGGGCTGCCGGAAGCAAGCGCCGGCACGGTCAGCGTCGCCGACATGCTCACGGCGCTGCGGCTCGCACGCGAGGTCGAGCAGGCGCGCTTCCTCGCCGATGCCATGCCGCCCGTGCCTGCCGTGAATGACGACCAACCCAAGCGCGCCGACGCTCCGCCCGCGCCGGACTACGACGAGAACGTGATGCGGCTTGCCCCGGCGCGCGCGGCGAACAAGGACTAGGCACATGTCGCCCGCATCGGAGGCTGTGCAGAGTCGCGCGGCACGTTGGCTGAGCGCGATCTCGGACGACGCGGTGCTGCGCTGGACCTTGCGGGCGCTGATCGCCGCGACCGTGGCGGTGCTGGCGCTCGACTTCGCCGAGATGGCTGAGCGCGTGCCGGCTCCGGCCGTGGCCGCTCCGGGCGTTTCGCCGCAGCCGCTGCCGGCGGCGCGTCCTGGCGAGCGCGACACGCCGGCCGGGCCGGAGCTGCGCAAGGATAAGCTCGCCGCGGCCATGACCTTCGAGCTCGCGGCCGACGGCCGTCTGATCGCGAGCGGCACCATCCAGCCGGGGAGCGCGGCGGCGTTCGCGGCGGAGATCGCCAAGCGCGGCAGCTACGTCAAGACCGTGGTGCTGCAGTCCCCGGGCGGCTCGGTGCAGGACGCACTCGCCATGGGCCGGCTGATCCGCGAGCGGAAATTCAACACCGCGGTCGAGGCGAGGCAATACTGCGCCTCCTCGTGTCCGCTGGTGTTTGCCGGCGGAGTCGAGCGCCAGGCCGGTGCCAAGGCGGCGATCGGCGTGCATCAGGTCTTCGCCGTGGCGGCGCAGTCGGGGGCGACGCTGGCCGACGGGATGGACGACGCGCAGCGCATTTCGGCCGAATGCCAGCGCTATCTCAGGGAGATGGGGATCGACCTTCAGGTCTGGGTGCACGCGATGGAGACGCCCAAGCACCGACTATTCTATTTCAAGCCGCAGGAACTCCTGGCGCTCAAGCTCGCGACCGAGAGCGCCGACGCCGCGGTGCCCGCCGGGCGCGCGCGCCCGTGATCGCGGGCATCGTCGCCGTTGCGGCGCGCTCCCTTCGAGCCCGGCGGCTCACGCCGTAGCGCGTAATCATCCTGCGCGGCGAAGGTTCGATCGCAAACCGGCCCGGACATCGGCTGCTCTCTCTCTGGGAAATTGTTTCCTGCGGTTAGCAGCCATCGGCCGGAGTTCCGACACGTTCCCGTTTTCCGGTTGACTTCACCGGGGGGCGTCACCATAAACACGGCCCGCGGGAATCCCGCCGCAAGGCGGGCACGCTCGTCCTTGCCTAAGATCGCTGGAGGTTCAACGGCTTGCGGGGGAGTGTCCCGAGCGGCAAAGGGGGCGGACTGTAAATCCGCTGGCTTACGCCTTCGTAGGTTCGAGTCCTACCTCCCCCACCAGCCTCCGCGGCTGCGCCGCTTCGGCTCGGCAGGCCAGCCGTAGCGGAGGCTGCCGCGCCGAAGTTGCGAAGCAACGGAGGCGGGCTGTCAGGAGTGAGCGGGTCGAGTGCGCGGGTGTAGCTCAATGGTAGAGCAGAAGCCTTCCAAGCTTATGACGAGGGTTCGATTCCCTTCACCCGCTCCAGCTTTTTCCGCCGCGGCGTGCGACGGCGGGCAAGGCACACTATATAGGCGCGCAAAAGTGGGCTTGTGAGAAGCCCGCGGGAATGAAAGAAGGTGGTCCGCCGGAGCCCCTGGGGCGAAGGCGGACGTCAGACAGAGGGCTCAACGGCAATGGCCAAAGAGAAATTCAATCGCGAGAAGCCGCATTGCAACGTCGGCACCATCGGGCACGTCGATCACGGCAAGACGACCCTGACCGCCGCGCTGACCAAGGTATCGATGGACAAGGGTTGGTCGAAGACCATGGTGTCCTACGACCAGGTCGCCAAGGCCTCGGAGTCGCAGGGACGCCGCGACCCGACCAAGATCCTGACGATCGCCACCAGCCACGTGGAATATTCGACCGACAAGCGGCACTACGCCCATGTCGACTGCCCGGGGCATGCCGACTACGTCAAGAACATGATCACCGGCGCGGCCCAGATGGACGGCGCGATCCTGGTGGTGTCGGCCGCCGACGGCCCGATGCCGCAGACGCGCGAGCACATCCTGCTCGCGCGCCAGGTCGGCGTGCCCTACATCGTCGTGTTCCTCAACAAGGTCGACGTGGTGGACGACCCGGAACTGCTCGACCTGGTCGAGCTCGAGGTGCGCGAGCTGCTCAGCAAGTACCAGTTCCCCGGCGACAAGGTCCCGATCATCCGCGGCGCCGCCATCAAGGCGCTCAACGGCGAGAAGGGCGAGGTCGCCGACGAAGCGATCCTCAAGCTCTACGAGGCGCTCGACAGCTACATCCCGCTCCCCGAGCGGCCGATCGACCAGCCGTTCCTGATGCCGATCGAAGACGTGTTCTCGATCTCGGGCCGCGGCACCGTGGTCACCGGGCGGATCGAGCGCGGCAAGATCAAGGTCGGCGAGGAAGTCGAGATCGTCGGCCTGAAGGACACGCGCAAGTCGGTGGTCACCGGCGTCGAGATGTTCCGCAAGCTGCTCGACGAGGGCGTGGCGGGCGACAATGTCGGCTGCCTGCTGCGCGGCATCGGCAAGGACGAGGTCGAGCGCGGCCAGGTGCTGTGCAAGCCGGGCTCGGTCAAACCGCACAAGAAGTTCAAGGCCGAAGCCTACATCCTCACCAAGGAGGAGGGCGGGCGGCACACGCCGTTCTTCAATAACTATCGGCCGCAGTTCTACTTCCGCACCACCGACGTGACCGGCGTGTGCACCTTGCCGGAGGGCACCGAGATGGTGATGCCGGGCGACAACGCCCCGATGGACGTCGAGCTGATCACGCCGATCGCGATGGAGGAGAAGCAGCGCTTCGCCATCCGCGAGGGCGGGCGCACCGTCGGCGCCGGCGTGGTGGTGACCATCGTCGAGTAAACCGGCGCGGTTCACGCCGCAACGGACGTGGATGGCCGGGCTTTGTCCCGGCCATCGGCGTTTCGAGAGGTGGGTTTCGGCCATAGGTGACGCGGCCACCACGCCCCGCTATATAGCGGCCGCGTAGGAGTGTAGCTCAACTGGCTAGAGCACCGGTCTCCAAAACCGGGGGTTGGGGGTTCGAGTCCCTCCACTCCTGCCAGCGCGCCGCCGGCAGATCTGACGACGCCCCGGCGGGGAGGGAACAAAACAGGGCCCGGTTGACCTTTCCGCCCTTCGGCAGTAGGAGAGCGACCATCGCCTGCGGCCCTCACGGACTTCCGCGGCGAACGTACCCCAAAAAGGATCCGCTTTTGTCGGCCTCATCCTTAACGGTTGGGCGGCGAAGCCTTATCTGAATCGCGCATGGCCAAGTTCAGTCCGTTCAAGTTCCTGCAGGAAGTGCGCGCCGAGACCAACAAGGTCACCTGGCCGTCGCGGCGCGAGACCGCGATCACCACCGCGATGGTGTTCGTCATGTCGGCGCTGGCGTCGATGTTCTTCCTGCTGGCGGATCAGATGATCCGCTTCACCGTGACCCTCGTGCTGGGAATCGGCAATTGACTAGAGCCGGCGGAATGAACCCAGAGCCGAAACCATGAGCAAGCGCTGGTACATCGTCCACGCCTACTCGAACTTCGAGAAGAAGGTCGCGGATTCGATCCGCGAGCAGGCCAAGCAGCGCGGCCTGGCGCACCTGTTCGACGAGATCATGGTGCCGAAGGAGAAGGTCGTCGAGGTGCGGCGCGGCCGCAAGGTCGACGCCGAGCGCAAGTTCTTCCCCGGCTACGTGCTGGTGAAGATGGACCTGACCGACGAGGCCTATCACCTGATCAAGAACACGCCGAAGGTGACCGGCTTCCTCGGCGCCGACAACAAGCCGATGCCGATCTCCGAGGCCGAAGCCGGCCGCATCCTGCACCAGGTGCAGGAGGGCATCGAGCGGCCGAAGCCGTCGGTCTCGTTCGAGGTCGGCGAGCAGGTGCGCGTGTCGGACGGGCCGTTCGCTTCGTTCAACGGCACGGTCGAGGAAGTCGACGAGGCGCGCTCGCGGCGTCAAGGTCGCGGTGTCGATCTTCGGCCGCGCCACGCCGGTCGAACTGGAATTCGGGCAGGTGGAGAAGACGTAGTTACTCTTGCGCGCTGCATCGCGCGCGGGACACAAGCGGCGTGAGGCGTGGGAGGAGAGGGCGGCCGCCAACCGTCCGAATCCGCACCACGCATCCTGAAACGGCCGAACATGGCCAAGCAACAGGAGTGAGTCATGGCAAAGAAAATCACCGGATATCTGAAACTGCAGGTGCCGGCCGGCGCCGCCAACCCGTCGCCGCCGATCGGTCCCGCGCTCGGCCAGCGCGGCCTCAACATCATGGAGTTCTGCAAGGCGTTCAACGCGCAGACCCAGAAGATGGAGAAGGGCGCGCCGATCCCGGTCGTCATCACCATCTATCGCCGACCGCTCCTTCACCTTCGAGATGAAGACGCCGCCGGTGTCCTATTTCCTCAAGAAGGCGGCCAAGCTCGAAAGCGGCTCCAAGACGCCGGGCCGCGACACGGCCGGCAAGGTGACCAAGGCGCAGGTGCGCGAGATCGCCGAGAAGAAGATGAAGGACCTCAACTGCGACTCGGTCGAAGCGGCCATGCGCATGGTCGAAGGCTCGGCGCGCTCGATGGGCATCGAGGTCGGGGAGTTACGATCATGAGCAAGCAAGGCAAGCGGACCGTCAAGACGCGCGAGGGCGTCGATCCGCGCGAAGCTCTATCCGCTCGACGAGGCGGTGAAGATGGTCAAGGAGCGCGCCAAGGCGAAGTTCGACGAGACCATCGAGATCGCGATGAATCTCGGCGTCGATCCGCGCCATGCCGACCAGATGGTGCGCGGCGTGGTCAACCTGCCGAACGGCTCCGGGCGCACGCAGCGCGTCGCCGTGTTCGCACGCGGCGCCAAGGCCGACGAGGCCAAGGCCGCCGGCGCCGACGTGGTCGGCGCGGAGGATCTGGTCGAGAAGGTCCAGGCCGGCAAGATCGACTTCGATCGCTGCATCGCGACGCCGGACCTGATGCCGCTGGTCGGCCGGCTCGGCAAGGTGCTGGGGCCGCGCGGCCTGATGCCGAACCCGAAGGTCGGCACCGTCACCATGGACGTGACCAACGCGGTCAAGGGCGCCAAGGGCGGCTCGGTCGAGTTCCGCGTCGAGAAGGCCGGCATCGTCCAGGCCGGCGTCGGCAAGGCGTCGTTCCCGGAGGAGAAGCTCGTCGAGAACATCAAGGCCTTCGCCGATGCGGTGCAGAAGGCGAAGCCGCCGGGCGCCAAGGGCCACTTCATCAACCGGATCGCCATCTCCTCGACCATGGGCCGGGGGTGAAGATCGAGCCGGCCTCGCTGGTCGGCAATGCCGGCGGAACCTGAGGCGCGGCCCCTGGAATTGCCCGGCAAAAGGGGCGAAGCGGCTTGCCAAAAGGACTTGGCAAGCCTCTTGCAACGCTATACATAGCCGCCACGGGGCGTGCCGGCCCAATCTGTCGGCGCGCCTCTGTGCGCTTTCTCAGAAACATAGGTGCGAGCACCCAACCTTTTGGACATCCTCACGGATTCATCTGAAAGGGCAGGGCAGCAAACACCGTTTCCAAGCAAGCGCGGCCGTCCGGCTAGGGCATGATCCCGAAAAGTGGTTTCCGGTTTTCGGAAAAGATCATGCCAGACCTAGCCGGACGGGTCCTGTCCGAGACTGCAGGCGCCGGGCCGTCCGGCTTAATCGATGCCTGCATAGACGGGTAAAGACCGGTTCGAGGCCGCGAAGGACCACGGATCGGTTCGAACCTGAATGACCCGGTTCCGTTTTCCGGGGGACAGGGCATTGAGCGTCGATCCCGTCCGTTTCGAGCGGGCGGCAGATGCAGCCCGGCGGTCCGCCCGTGCGGAGCCCGCCAACCGGAGAGTGGACAGTGGATCGAGCGGAAAAACAGGCGCTCGTCGGCACGCTCAACGCCGTCTTCAAGGCCGCGACCGTCGTCGTCGTTGCTCACTATTCGGGCCTCACCGTCGCCCAGATGCAGAACCTGCGCAAGCAGATGAAGCAGGCGGGCGCCAGCGTGAAGGTCGCGAAGAACCGTCTCGCCAAGATCGCTCTTGAAGGCACGGACGTCGCTTCCGTCGCGCCCCTGCTCAAGGGGCCGACCGTGATCGCCTATTCGAGCGATCCGGTGGCGGCGCCCAAGGTCGCCGTCGACTTCGCCAAGGCGACACGAGAAGTTCGTGATTCTTGGCGGAGCGATGGGCAAGACCGCGCTGAACCCCGACGGCGTCAAGGCGCTCGCCTCGCTGCCGTCGCTCGATGAGCTGCGCGCCAAGATCGATCGGCCTGATCCAGGCGCCGGCAACCAAGATCGCGCAGGTCGTCAACGCGCCGGCGGCAAAGCTCGCCCGCGTGGTCCAGGCCTACGCCAGCAAGGACGAAGCGGCGTGAGGCGCTTCGCCAAACCCTTAGGTTCGAACCGATATCGAGGAATGAGAGACATGGCTGACTTGCAGAAGATCGTCGACGAGCTCTCCACCCTGACCGTCCTGGAGGCGGCGGAGCTGGCCAAGATGCTGGAAGAGAAATGGGGCGTGTCCGCCGCCGCCGCGGTTGCGGTGCGCCGGCCCGGCCGCCGCTGCTGCCGCGCCGGTCGAGGAGAAGACCGAGTTCAACGTCATTCTGGCGGCCTTCGGCGACAAGAAGATCGAAGTCATCAAGGAGGTCCGCGCGCTGACCGGCCTCGGCCTGAAGGAAGCCAAGGACCTGGTCGAGGGCGCGCCGAAGGCGGTCAAGGAAGGCGTGAACAAGGAAGAGGCCGAGAAGATCAAGGCCACGCTCGAGAAGGTCGGCGCCAAGGTTGAGCTGAAGTAGTCGCAAGACTACTTCAGCGAAATCCCCGGGCGAGCGTGAGCCGAGGCCCGGGTCCCGCGTGGCCGGACTGGCCATGACGGAAACGTGAGACGAATCAGGTGATTCCGGGACTACAACCCCGGAATCGCCAAGATCGCCGCCTAGCGGCAGAACAACCTTGCGATCCGGGATCGTCCCGGATCGCTCAGGACGACTTCAGGCGTCGGACGCCTGTCCGGATGGTCGCGATTGGATGGCGGCCTTTCGGAGAGACGTACCGGGGCCTCAACGGTTCGACGGAGCATGACACGACATGGCGCAGACTTTCACTGGTCGGAAGCGCGTTCGCAAGTTTTTCGGTAAAATTCAGGAAGTCGCGGAGATGCCGAACCTCATCGAGGTTCAGAAGGCGTCCTACGACCAGTTCCTGCAGATCGCGGAGCCGCAGGGCGGCCGGCCCGACGAGGGCCTGCAGGCCGTGTTCAAGTCGGTATTCCCGATCTCGGACTTTTCCTCGACCTCGATGCTCGAATTCGTCAAGTACGAGTTCGAGGCGCCGAAGTACGACGTCGACGAGTGCCGCCAGCGCGGCATGACCTATGCGGCGCCGCTGAAGGTGACGCTGCGCCTGATCGTGTTCGATATCGACGAGGAGACCGGCGCCAAGTCGGTCAAGGACATCAAGGAGCAGGACGTCTACATGGGCGACATCCCGCTCATGACCAACAACGGTACGTTCGTGGTCAACGGCACCGAGCGCGTCATCGTCAGCCAGATGCACCGTTCGCCCGGCGTGTTCTTCGACCACGACAAGGGCAAGACGCACTCCTCGGGCAAGCTGCTGTTCGCCGCCCGCATCATCCCGTATCGCGGCTCCTGGCTCGACATCGAGTTCGACGCCAAGGACATCGTCTATGCGCGCATCGACCGGCGCCGCAAGATTCCGGTGACCTCGCTTCTGCTCGCGCTCGCCATGGACGGCGAGGAGGTGTTGCGCACCTTCTACAAGCACGTCAGCTACAAGCGCACCAAGGACGGTTGGCGCGTTCCGTTCGACGCCAACCGTCTCAAGGGCTACAAGGCGGTCAACGACCTGGTCGACGCCGACAGCGGCAAGGTGGTGGTCGAGGCCGGAAAGAAGCTCACCGTCCGCCAGGCGCGCCAGCTCGCCGAGCAGGGCCTCAAAGCGTTGCGCATGACCGACGAGGAGCTCATCGGCCACTACATCGCCGAGGACCTCGTCAATCCGAAGACCGGCGAGATCTACGTGGAGGCCGGCGACGAGATCACCGAGAAGACGCTCAAGCTGCTCAACGAGGTCGGCTACAAGGAGCTGCCGCTGCTCGACATCGACCACGTCAATGTCGGCGCCTACATCCGCAACACGCTCGCGATCGACAAGAACATGACGCGCGAAGACGCGCTGTTCGACATCTATCGCGTGATGCGCCCGGGCGAGCCGCCGACGGTCGATACCGCCGAGACGATGTTCAACTCGCTGTTCTTCGATCCCGAGCGCTACGACCTCTCCGCGGTCGGCCGCGTCAAGATGAATATGCGGCTCGACCTCGACGCCCCCGACACCATGCGCGTGCTGCGCAAGGACGACATCGTCGCGGTCATCCGCACGCTGGTCGATCTGCGCGACGGCAAGGGCGAGATCGACGATATCGACCACCTCGGCAACCGCCGGGTGCGCTCGGTCGGCGAACTGATGGAGAATCAGTACCGCATCGGCCTGTTGCGCATGGAGCGCGCCATCAAGGAACGCATGTCGTCGGTCGACATCGACACCGTGATGCCGCAGGACCTGATCAACGCCAAGCCCGCGGCCGCGGCGGTGCGCGAGTTCTTCGGCTCCTCGCAGCTCTCGCAGTTCATGGACCAGACCAACCCGCTGTCCGAGATCACGCACAAGCGCCGCCTCTCGGCGCTCGGCCCCGGCGGGCTCACGCGCGAGCGTGCCGGCTTCGAGGTGCGCGACGTGCACCCGACCCACTACGGCCGCATCTGCCCGATCGAGACCCCGGAAGGCCCGAACATCGGCCTGATCAACTCGCTCGCGACGTTCGCGCGCGTCAACAAATACGGCTTCGTCGAGACTCCCTATCGCAAGGTCAAGGACGGGCGCGTCAGCGACGAGGTGATCTATCTCTCCGCCATGGAAGAGGGCCGCTATACCGTGGCGCAGGCCAACGTTCCGATCGACAACCGCGGCCGCTTCACCGAGGACCTGATCGTGTGCCGGCACGCCGGCGACGTGCAGATGGTGCCGGCCGACAAGGTCGACTTCATGGACGTGTCGCCGAAGCAGCTGGTGTCGGTCGCCGCGGCGCTCATCCCGTTCCTGGAGAACGACGACGCCAACCGCGCCCTGATGGGCTCGAACATGCAGCGCCAGGCGGTGCCGCTGGTGCGCTCCGAGGCGCCGTTCGTCGGCACCGGCATGGAAGGCGTGGTCGCGCGCGATTCGGGCGCCTCGATCGCGGCGCGCCGCACCGGCGTGGTCGACCAGGTCGACGCCACCCGCATCGTGGTGCGCGCGACCGAGGAGCTCGACCCGACCAGGTCGGGCGTCGACATCTACCGCCTGATGAAGTTCCAGCGCTCGAACCAGAACACCTGCATCAACCAGCGTCCGCTGGTGAAGGTCGGCGACAGCGTGATGAAGAGCGACATCATCGCCGACGGCCCCTCGACCGATCTCGGCGAGCTCGCGCTCGGCCGCAACGTGCTGGTCGCGTTCATGCCGTGGAACGGCTACAACTTCGAGGACTCGATCCTGCTCTCCGAGCGCATCGTCAAGGACGACGTGTTCACGTCCATCCACATCGAGGAATTCGAGGTGATGGCGCGCGACACCAAGCTCGGGCCGGAGGAGATCACCCGCGACATCCCGAACGTGTCGGAAGAGGCGCTGAAGAACCTCGACGAGGCCGGCATCGTCTACATCGGGGCGGAGGTGCGCGCCGGCGACATCCTGTGCGGCAAGATCACGCCCAAGGGCGAGAGCCCGATGACGCCGGAGGAGAAGCTCTTGCGCGCCATCTTCGGCGAGAAGGCTTCCGACGTGCGCGACACCTCGCTGCGGGTCCCGCCCGGCGTGCAGGGCACCGTGGTCGAGGTGCGCGTGTTCAACCGCCACGGCGTCGACAAGGACGAGCGCGCGCTCGCGATCGAACGCGAGGAGATCGAGCGCCTCGCCAAGGACCGCGACGACGAGCAGGCGATCCTCGACCGCAACGTCTACGGCCGTCTCGCCGAGATGCTGGAGCGCAAGGTCGGCATCGCCGGGCCGAAGGGCTTCAAGAAGGACTCGCACCTGACCAAGACGGTGCTGGAAGAGTACCCGCGCTCGCAGTGGTGGCAGTTCGCCGTCTCCAACGAGAAGGTGATGGGCGAGATCGAAGCCATCCGCAAGCAGTACGACGAGAGCAAGAAGGGCCTGGAACAGCGCTTCCTCGACAAGGTCGAGAAGCTGCAGCGCGGCGACGAGCTGCCGCCCGGCGTGATGAAGATGGTCAAGGTCTTCGTCGCGGTGAAGCGCAAGATCCAGCCCGGCGACAAGATGGCCGGTCGCCACGGCAACAAGGGCGTGGTGTCGAAGATCGTGCCGGTCGAGGACATGCCGTTCCTCGAGGACGGCACGCAGGTCGACATCGTGCTCAATCCGCTCGGCGTGCCTTCGCGCATGAACGTCGGGCAGATCCTGGAGACCCACCTCGGCTGGGCCTGCGCCGGCTTGGGCCAGCGCATCGGACAGGCGGTCGACGCTTATTACGGCCGCAAGGACGCGCGTCAACTCAAGGACGTGCTCAAGAAGGTCTATGGCGAGGACGAGACCATCAAGTCGCTGGGCGAGAACGAGCTGATCGAGCTCGGCGAGAACCTGCGCCACGGCGTGCCGATCGCGACCCCGGTGTTCGACGGCGCCAAGGAGAGCGACATCGAGAAGATGCTCGATCTCGCCGGCCTCGACCACTCGGGCCAGGTCACCTTGCACGATGGGCGCACCGGCGAGCCGTTCGACCGCAGGGTGACGGTCGGCTACATCTACATGCTCAAGCTCCATCATCTCGTGGACGACAAGATCCACGCCCGTTCGATCGGCCCGTACTCGCTCGTCACCCAGCAGCCGCTGGGCGGCAAGGCGCAGTTCGGCGGGCAGCGCTTCGGCGAGATGGAAGTGTGGGCGCTCGAAGCCTACGGCGCCGCCTACACGCTGCAGGAGATGCTCACCGTCAAATCGGACGACGTCGCCGGCCGCACCAAGGTGTACGAGGCGATCGTGCGTGGCGACGACACGTTCGAGGCCGGCATTCCGGAATCGTTCAACGTGCTGGTCAAGGAGATGCGTTCGCTCGGCCTCAACGTCGACCTGCACAATTCCAAGCAGTCACGCGGCGGCCATGGCGAGGGTGCGGCCGAGGCCGCGGAGTAAATTGCATCCCGGGCGCAGCGTCCCCCTCCCTACCCTCCCCCGCATGCGGGGGAGGGTAGGGAGGGGGAGTGCGCTGCAGGCCCGGGATCGCGCGAACATAATTTTGCGGGGCCCCAGTAACGGTCCCGGATCAGCGGCGCACCGCTTGCGCGCTGCACCGCGTCCGGGACACGAGGAGCGGCCAAGGAGACGGAAATGAATCAAGAAGTGATGAATCTCTTCAGCCCGCAGATCCCGGCGCAGGTCTTCGACCAGATCCGCATCTCGATCGCGAGCCCGGAAAAGATTCTGTCGTGGTCGTACGGCGAGATCAAGAAGCCGGAGACGATCAACTACCGCACGTTCAAGCCGGAACGCGACGGGTTGTTCTGCGCCCGCATCTTCGGACCGATCAAGGACTACGAGTGCTTGTGCGGCAAGTACAAGCGCATGAAGTACAAGGGCATCATTTGCGAGAAATGCGGCGTCGAGGTCACGCTCTCGCGCGTGCGGCGCGAGCGCATGGGCCACATCGAGCTCGCCGCTCCGGTCGCGCACATCTGGTTCTTGAAGTCGCTGCCGAGCCGCATCGGCTTGCTGCTCGACATGACGTTGAAGGATCTCGAGCGCATCCTCTACTTCGAGTACTACGTCGTCACCGAGCCGGGCCTGACTTCGCTCAAGGACCGCCAGCTGCTGAGCGAGGACGAGTACCTCAAGGCGCAAGACGAATTCGGCCAGGATTCGTTCACCGCGAAGATCGGCGCCGAAGCCATCCGCGAGATGCTGAAAGGCCTCGACCTCGACAAGATGCAGGCGGACCTGCGCGCCGAGATCGGCACGTCGGACTCAGACATCAAGAAGAAGAAGCTCGCCAAGCGGCTGAAGATCGTCGAGGCGTTCCAGGAGTCGCGCAATCGTCCCGAGTGGATGATCCTCACCGTCGTGCCGGTGATCCCGCCGGATCTGCGGCCGCTGGTGCCGCTCGACGGCGGGCGCTTCGCGACCTCCGACCTGAACGACCTCTACCGCCGCGTCATCAACCGCAACAACCGCCTCAAGCGGCTTATTGAGTTGCGTGCTCCCGATATCATCATCCGCAACGAGAAGCGGATGCTGCAGGAGGCGGTCGACGCGCTGTTCGACAACGGCCGGCGCGGCCGCGTCATCACCGGCGCCAACAAGCGACCCTTGAAGTCGCTCGCCGACATGCTGAAAGGCAAGCAGGGCCGCTTCCGGCAGAACCTGCTCGGCAAGCGCGTCGACTATTCCGGCCGCTCGGTCATCGTGGTCGGTCCCGAGCTCAAGCTGCACCAGTGCGGGCTGCCGAAGAAGATGGCGCTCGAGCTGTTCAAGCCGTTCATCTATTCGCGGCTCGACGCCAAGGGCCTCTCGACCACGGTCAAGCAGGCCAAGAAGCTGGTGGAGAAGGAGAAGCCGGAAGTCTGGGACATCCTCGACGAGGTCATCCGCGAGCACCCGGTCCTGCTCAACCGCGCGCCGACCTTGCACCGCCTCGGCATCCAGGCGTTCGAGCCGGTGCTGATCGAGGGCAAGGCGATCCAGCTGCATCCGTTGGTGTGCGCGGCGTTCAACGCCGACTTCGACGGCGACCAGATGGCGGTGCACGTGCCGCTGTCGCTCGAGGCGCAGCTCGAAGCGCGCGTCCTGATGATGTCGACCAACAACATCCTGCATCCGGCCAACGGCTCGCCGATCATCGTGCCGAGCCAGGACATCGTGCTCGGCCTCTACTACCTCTCGATCATGCGCGACGGCGAGCCGGGGCAGGGCAAGATCTTCGGCAACATGTCCGAGATCGAGCACGCGCTCGAGCGGAAGGTCATCACGCTGCACAGCAAGATCAGGTACCGCTGGGAAGGTATCGACGAGCACGGCAAGGAGGGGCGCCGCTGGTACGACACCACGCCCGGGCGCGTCATGCTCGGCCAGGTGCTGCCGCGCAGCCCCAAGGTGCAGTTCGACGCCGCCAACCGGCTCATGACGAAGCGCGAAATCTCGCACATGATCGATACGGTCTACCGCCACTGCGGGCAGAAGGAGACCGTGATCTTCTGCGACCGCATCATGGCGCTCGGCTTCCACCATGCCTTCAAGGCCGGCATCTCGTTCGGCAAGGACGACATGGTGGTGCCGACGTCGAAGTGGAAGATCGTCGAGGATACCCGCTCGCTCGCCAAGGAATACGAGCAGCAATACCAGGACGGCCTGATCACCCAGGGCGAGAAGTACAACAAGGTGGTCGATGCCTGGGCCAAGTGCACCGACCGCATCGCCGACGAGATGATGCGCGAGATCTCCGCGGTGAAGAAGGACGCGAAGTCCGGCCGCGAAGTCCCGGTCAACTCGATCTACATGATGGCGCATTCCGGCGCGCGCGGCTCGCCGGCGCAGATGAAGCAGCTTGCCGGCATGCGCGGCCTGATGGCCAAGCCCTCGGGCGAGATCATCGAGAGCCCGATCATCTCCAACTTCAAGGAGGGGCTCTCGGTGCTCGAGTACTTCAACTCGACCCACGGCGCCCGCAAGGGCCTCGCCGACACCGCGCTCAAGACCGCCAACTCCGGCTACCTCACGCGCCGCCTGGTCGACGTCGCGCAGGACTCGATCGTCACGGTGGAGGACTGCAAGACCAAGGCCGGCATCAAGGTGCGCGCGATCATCGATTCCGGACAGGTGGTGGCCTCGCTCGGCAGCCGCATCCTCGGCCGCACCGCGGCGGAGGACGTGCGCAGCCCGGTCGACAACACGGTCATCGCCAAGCGCGGCGCGCTGATCGAGGAGCCGCATGTCGAGGCGATCACCACGGCCGGCGTGCAGGAGATCCGCATCCGCTCGGTGCTCACCTGCGAGACGACCAACGGCGTGTGCGGCAAGTGCTACGGGCGCGATCTTGCCCGCGGCACCCCGGTCAACATGGGCGAGGCGGTCGGCGTGATCGCCGCGCAGTCGATCGGCGAACCGGGCACGCAGCTCACCATGCGCACGTTCCACATCGGCGGCGCGGCGCAGATCTCGGAGCAGTCGTTCATCGAGTCGAACTTCGAGGGCACCATCAAGATCAAGAACAAGAACGTGGTGCGCAACTCGGACGGCGAGCTGATCGCCATGGCGCGCAATCTCGCGGTCGTCGTGGTCGATCAGGACGGCACCGAGCGTGCCGTGCACCGCGTCCAGTACGGCGCCCGCCTGAAGGTCGACGACGGCGACAAGGTCAAGCGCGGCCAGCGCATCGCCGAATGGGACCCCTACACCCGCCCGATCGTGACCGAGGTCGAGGGCACGGTCGGGTTCGAAGACCTGGTCGAGGGCGCGTCGATGTCGGAGACGCTCGACGAGTCGACCGGCATCGCCAAGCGCTTCGTCACCGACTGGCGCACCTCGACGCGGGCGGCCGATCTCCGCCCGGCGATCGTGGTCAAGGGCAAGGACGGCAAGCCCGCCAAGCTCAGCCGCGGCGGCGAGGCGCGCTATCTGCTCGCGGTCGACGCCATCATCTCGGTCGATCCTACCGCGCACGTGAAGGCGGGCGACGTCATCGCCCGTATCCCGACCGAGAGCGCCAAGACGCGCGACATCACCGGCGGTCTGCCGCGGGTGGCCGAGCTGTTCGAGGCGCGCCGGCCGAAGGAGGCGGCGATCATCGCCGAGGTCTCCGGTACGGTGCGGTTCGGCAAGGACTACAAGAACAAGCGCCGGCTCACCATCGAGCCGAACGAGAAGGGCGTAGAGCCGGTCGAGCACCTGATCCCGAAGGGCAAGCACATCCACTTGCAGGACGGCGACGTGATCGAGAAGGGCGACTTCATCGTCGAAGGCAATCCGGCGCCGCACGACATCCTTGCCGTCAAGGGCGTCGAGGAGCTGGCCAACTATCTGGTCAACGAGATCCAGGAGGTCTACCGGCTGCAGGGCGTGAGCATCAACGACAAGCACATCGAGGTGATCGTGCGGCAGATGCTGCAGAAGATCGAAGTCGACGAGCCGGGCGAGACCGATCTGATCCAGGGCGAGCAGATGGACAAGATCGAGTTCGACCAGATCAACGAGAAGGTCAAGGAGGAAGGCAAGAAGCAGGCGAAAGCCCATCCCGTCCTGCTCGGCATCACCAAGGCCTCGCTGCAGACGCGCTCGTTCATCTCGGCGGCGTCGTTCCAGGAGACGACGCGCGTGCTCACCGAAGCGGCCGTCAACGGCAAGCACGACACGCTCGAGGGCCTGAAGGAGAACGTCATCGTCGGCCGGCTGATCCCCGCCGGCACCGGCGCGATCATGAACTCGCTGCGCGAGGTCGCGGGCAAGCGCGACGCGCTGATCCTGGAGGAACGCGCCAAGGAGGAGGCGGCCAAGGCCGCGGAGCCCGCGGCGCTGCCGGCGGCGGAGTAGCGAGCCTTTCCTCGTCCGGGCGGAAGAAATCTGGTCGTAATGGTGATGGGGCCGCCTTTGGGCGGCCTCATCACCATCAATCGTGCGCTGCGGCGCGCTCGGCCGCGATCCGGGCCGGCGGTGGGGCACAAGGGGGAGCCGGCGCAGAAGGCGATTGACACCGAGCGGGTCCGCTGTGTACAATCTTAGATAAATTCTTTTGAGGGGTACTCGTTTTCAAGGGTGCCTTGTGAAAGTGAAGACGAGCGCGCCGACGTCTCAAGGGGCACGCGGGCGCGACCGCATTCCCGCTTCTGCATTGCTCCTTGCGAGGGCTTGAGCGATGGCACGGACGCTCGACAGGCGGCAGCTCCTGAAGGTCTTCGCCGGAAGCGCGGCGGCGCAGGCGCTAGGCTTGGCCGCGTGGCAGCGCTCGGCGGCCGCCGCGCATCTGCCGGCGCATAGCGGGGCAGGGTGCAATCTCTGGGGCGATCTGGTCGGCAATGTCGGAGGTTGGACCTGCGGTAACCACAACGGTTTCAAGATTCTCGATATCTATCTCTCGTTCGGCGCGTCGCAGTGGGAGACGTTGTGGCTACCCGGCAACGGCGGCCCGAACTTCACCTCGCACTTCATGAATTCGCCTGATCTGGCGCTCAACAATCTCAATTGGGCGGCCAATGCCGGGCAGGTCCCGTGTACTCCGCCGGACCTTCCGGTGTCGCCGACTGACCACAATGTCTTTGCCGACCAAAGCGGCGGCGGCAAGATCTACTGGGGCGCGCCGGCCAAGCCCCTCTATCGCCGCGCCGATATCCTGTCGCGCTGCCGCATGGTGACGCAGTATCACGAGCTGCCGCCGCATGAGGCCGCGCAGCCGTTCTGTCTGACCGGGCTGACGCTGGGCAATCCGCGGCTGGCGGGAACCGGCGCGGCGATCCAGCGGCGCGCCCGCGAGCTTGCGCCCTCGCAGCAGCTGCCGGTCTCCTACGTCCTGCATGCCGGATCCGGCTTCTCGGCCAATTTCGCGGCGACTACCGGCAACCATCCCGGCTCGTCGCGCCCCCTCGTCATCGAGGTCCAGGACACCGACGCTTTCTTCAACAATCTGGCTCGCACCGACATCACCGCCGAGTCGGACGACCTGCTGCTGGCGATCCGCCACGAATTTCGCGACCGTCTGCGCTTCCACAACGCCGGCAGCCCGATCCGCTCGGCCGGCTTCGACGGCTATTGGGTCGCCGCCGAACTGCTGAAGAACGCCCCGAGCCTGCAGAACCTGTTCAACGGCGGCCTGCTGGTGATCGACCAGAACGTCGCGGTCTGCCCGGCGCACGCGGGCACGAACCCGAGCGGAAGCCCCGGCACCAAGACGATGCTGAAAGCCGCCGCGTCGTTACTGTCGTCGGGCCCGGCCCGCTACGTCTGCGTGGTCGACCACGGCCGCGCCGGTACCTACGACACCCACGGCATCGGCGGCGCGGACCATCTCCACGTACTCAATACCTGCGCCAACTATTACGACCTGTCCAAGCATCTCGCCGACATCATCCATCATCCGGTCAACAATCCGGGCGGGACATTGAACCTCAACGACACCATGGTGGTCATCAACACCGAGTTCGGCCGGACCAACTACATCAACGGCAGCAACGGGCGCGATCACTGGACCTGGGGATACGTCGCGACCCTCATCGGCGGCCCGATCCCGCCCAATGCCGGCGCCAGCATTCGCGGCGCCATCGAACGCACCGGGCCCGACGAAGGCAAGACCATCCCCGCCCACCGCTACTCGCCTGCCGACGTGCGCGGCGCGATGCTGCTGGCGGCCGGCGTCGATCCGTTCGCGAGCGACAATTTCCGCGTCGCCGATTTCAGCGATGCGCTCAGAGACGGCATCGGCGTCAACGCCGAGACGGACATCAGGAACAGACTGAAGGGGTGGATCCTTGGACTCTGAACCCTCACGCCCGACCGCACGCCGCCGCAGAAACTGGTCCGCCATCGTTCGGCGCGCTGTTCTCCTGCCGGCGATGATCGCCACCACGGCACTCCTGACCTCTTGCGCGCCCATGCCGGAGGCCGACGACGAGGGTCACGCCACCTTCGCGCGCGACGCGATCAAGCTGCTGCTCGGCCGCCCCGCGCGCGGCGCCGACGAGGTCGAGGTGGTGGCCGACATCGCCAAGCTGCTCGGCCGCGACGTCGCGGCGAAGATGTTGATGAAGGAGACGGAGTTCATCGACACCTGGGCCGACAATCTGGTCGACATCCTGCAGGTGCAGCGCGAATTCGGGAGCGGTTTGGCGGCGCAGTCGCAGGCGTGCTGGGGTCCGCCGACCCGTCCCAATCCAGATCCGGCGATCGCCACCTGGGTTCGCGACCATGGACCGAACGACGGCGGCGCGCCGCCGGCCTGGAACATGACCGATCTGCTGCGCTCGGCGATCGCGATCGACGACCTGTCGCCGCTCTACCGCGCCAACCTGTTCACGCTGGCGATGCGGCGCGGCGGATTCGACAGCCGGGAAGAGGTGACCACCCGCTTCATGCGCACCTATCTCAACCGCGATCTCACCTGCCTGCGCTGCCACAACCCTACATTCTCGGCATCGAACAAGACCGATGCCGGCGGCGACATCGTCTGGCGGCGCACCTGGACGATTCCCGGTCATCCGGAGAAGGCGCTGTTCGGCAATTATTTCGACGCGGCGACCGCGCTCAATGGTCTGCGGCAGGTGATGCGAGGCGATGTGCGCAAGCCGGCGGGCGGACTGTTCGGCATCCGGCCCTGGGGAATTGCGGAGGCCTGTGCGACCGATTCCTTCAACAGCGGTCCGAACCCGGTTCCTGCCTCGCATGAGGGGTTCCAGATCCTGGGCGGGCCCAATCCCGGCGCCAAGTTCGGCAGCCTCGACGGGGCGGGCGGTCCGGCGTCGATATTCGAATTGGAGGCCGCGTTGAGAGCCGGCATCGCCGACCTCAAGGACGGCTATGCGCGGTTGCCGCCGGGCAACCCGATCCTGCCGCCCGACCAGAAGCAGTACTGCGACGTGGTCCAGCTGTTCAGCTCCAAATGCGTCGGCTGCCACAGCCCCCCCAATCCACCCGGGACATTGGACTTGAGTTCGTCAGATCCCGCGAGCCAGCTCATCGGCGTGAATACCAACGCCATGCCGCAGCCGCCCAATCATGCCAAGCGGGTGATCCCTTCGGATGCTGCGCATTCGGAGTTATGGAGGCGCATCGACCAGGGCATCATGCCGCCGGGAAATCCCCTGCCGCCCGCTGACCGGCCCCCGGTTCAGAACTGGATCGCGGCTGGCGCGCCGCACACGGCGGATACGAGCCCGTGCAACACCAGCACGATCCCGGAGGTTCATCCCAACGAAGCCCTGGCGTTCCTCACGGCTACCAATGTGGTGGACGGCATCTGGGCGGCGGCGATGGGCTACCGGTTGACGATCGACAACACGTTCCCGCGCAACAGCGAGCAAAGGGACATGTTGTGGAACTTGACCGAGTTTGAGTTCTTGCCCAAGAGCTGGTCGCTGAAGGCGGTGTTGACCAAGATCCTCGCCTCGAACTGGTATGCGCGCCGCGCTCCCGCGATCAGCCAGGACGACACGGCCTACGGCCTGCCGCCGATCATCAACCCCTGGATCATCGCCGATCCGACCCAGGTGCCCAACCCGCCGGCGCACCAGCGTTACAACGGGCAGGGCGAGCTGGTCGACCGCGCCCGCGTCAATACGCTCCTGCGCAGCATCGCCGCCGCGCTCGCTTGGAAGCAGCCGCGCCGGTTCCCGGACTTCGCCTATCCCTCGCCGCTGGACGAGAACTTGGGGCAGTACATCTCGCCGCAGACACCCGGGTTCCGGGGCGTCACGTTCCAGTCGCTGCTGGCGCTCGAGTCGCAGGTCGGCTTGTGCAACAAGACCGGCCGCGCGGTCGGGGCCCGGGATTGGATCGACGAGCTCGTCGACGGCATCGACGGCATCATTGCATACAATACTGCCAATGCCGGAGCGCCGATCACCTTCGGCGAGGCCTGGTCCATGCTGAAGGACCGCCTGGTCCAGGATCCGAGCATCAACACGCTATTGCCGTCCGGCCTTGCCACCGTGCCCGGGGCCAAGACCGAGCAGCAGGCCGTGGTCGCATTCCTGAACAAGAATCTCGCGATCCCGGGAGGCATTACCCTCAACACGTCGACTTCTGCGGCGACCGCGGATCAACTGAAAAGCAAGTTGCGCGAAGGTTGCGGCATCATCGTCAAGAGCCCGCAATTCGTGCTGACCAACATCACCCCGCGCAGCTATTCCGACAACAACATGCCGGGACCGCCGCGCCTCAACGTCTGCATGCCGGGAGAAACGTGCGGCTACGCGCAGGCGTGCGGCCATTGGCGCCAGACGCTCCACGCGATGGGGCACGACATCGCTTGTGCGGATCGCAGCGTCCACAAGTCGCTGTGGTTCTTCTTCCCCGTGCTCGACCTCAACTTGATCAGCGGGGTGGATTCGCGGCTGCTGCTGCAGCAGCGGCTCGCCTTGACGCGGCAGTCCGCGACCGGCGGCGCGCAGATCGACCTGTCGCGCGCCCGCACCGCGGCCACCGGGGAGGAGCGCCTGATATTGCAGCCGGGCACCGAAGCGGTCCCACTGCGACCTGGGTCGCCGGTCGGTCCGATCGGACCATTGCCGGGACTGCAAGGCATTCCGGTGCGGCCGCCCATCGCGGTCCCGCCGATATCGACGCCACTTCAGCCGCTCCAGCCGCTCCAGCCGGTCACCCCGATCGCGCCGGTCGCACCGGAGCTGAAGCTGGCCGAGTTCGATCTGATCAAGAACGTGAAAGCCATGGGCCTCGCGGAGCCGCCAAAGGGCCTCAGCCGCGTCCATCAACGTGTGACGACGCTATGCCCGGGCGGCATTTGCGGCTTCGTCGCACGCGCGGCCTCGGACATTGAGCGCTGCGTCCGCAATCCCAGGGAGAATACCTGCCGAGGTCTGCAGCCGCTGTGCGACCCGCGCGTCCAGAGCGGCCCCGCGAGTTGCGGCGGCCTGCCTGCCGACTTCAGCGAAAGCGGCGTTCTGGCGGCTTGGGCCGAGGGCGCGGAGGTCAAGCAATCCGCGAACACGCGGATTCTACGGCAGGACGACGGACAATGGCGGTCGCTCGTGCAAGGCACGAAGCTCCAGGCCGGCGATCTGATATTCCTGCCGCCGACGGGGTCGCTGCGACTGCAGATCGACAACGTGGTGTTCGGCGACACGCGCATCGATGATGCGGGGACATCGCGCGGGCATCTCGTGGCGATCGTCGGGCCTTCGTCGGAGAAGCTGTTGGCTCTGGCGCCGAAGCGCGGCGCACTGAGCATCGATCAGATGACCGCGGGGGTTCAGGCCGGCAGGTTCGAATCCCAGGCGTTGGCGCGCGAGCACTTGGGTCGCGCCATCGGCTATGCCGTGAAGCCGCAGCACAAGCGCACCCCGACAACGCGCGAAATCATGGAGATCAACGCGGACTTCGATAACCTGCATCGCGGGCTGCCGCGCGGGGCCGTACCGAAGAAGCCGAACTGACCGGGGCATCCCGAGGCCGGTCGCGTGCTCCGGCCGGCGCGCGGGCAAGGCAGCGCATCGAGGCGCGCAAAATCGGTACCGGGCAGCGCCTCGGTCGCGAGCCGTAAATCCAGTCTCTGCCGGGGTTTTCCGGCCTTGACACCCCCGACTCGCGCCGTTACAAACCGCGCACTTTTCGGCAGGCGGTGAGCTTTGCTTGCTCGGAACGGCGTGCGCCGCGGCGATTTCCGGTCGAGAGCGTAACTCTTTGAGTTGCCAACTCTTTTCGGCGATCGGTGCGTCGTCACCTGAGCCTCGAGGAATGAAGCTCAAACGCTGCCTCTGACATCCAGTGTCAGAACATGAGTGCATGATCGCGGCTCATCGGCCGTGGTCCTCTGTTTGGAAGGCGCTGCTTTCGCGGACGAGGCGGACGGCGCGTTTCGCGTTTTGCGCGTGGCGACGGGGCCGCCCGCGACGAGAGGGTGAAGGCGAAGAATGCCGACGATCAATCAGTTGATCCGCAAGCCGCGGGTGGCGCAGCGCTCGCGCCGCAAGGTGCCGGCGCTGCAGCAGTCGCCGCAGAAGCGCGGCGTGTGCACGCGCGTCTACACCACCACGCCGAAGAAGCCGAACTCGGCGCTGCGCAAGGTCGCCAAGGTGCGCCTCACCAACGGCTTCGAGGTGATCGGCTACATACCGGGCGAGGGCCACAACCTGCAGGAACACTCGGTGGTGATGATCCGCGGCGGCCGCGTCAAGGACCTGCCCGGCGTGCGCTATCACATCGTGCGCGGCGTGCTCGATACCCAAGGCGTGAAGAACCGCAGGCAGCGTCGTTCGAAGTACGGAGCCAAACGGCCCAAATAGTCGGGGCCGTTTTGCATTTGAGAGAGAAGAAGCGATGTCACGCCGTCACAGTGCCGAGAAGCGCGAGATCAACCCGGACCCGAAGTTCGGGAATGTCGTCGTGTCCAAGTTCATGAACTCGATCATGTACGAGGGCAAGAAGTCGGTCGCCGAGAGCATCGTCTACGGCGCGCTCGACATCATCGAGAACAAGACCAAGCAGAACCCGCTCGGCGTGTTCCAGCAGGCGCTCGACAACGTGATGCCCTCGATCGAGGTGCGCTCGCGCCGCGTCGGCGGCGCCACCTACCAGGTGCCGGTCGAGGTGCGTACCGACCGCCGCCAGGCGCTCGGCATCCGCTGGATCATCTCGGCGGCGCGCGAGCGCAACGAGAAGACCATGATGGAGCGGCTCTCGGCCGAGCTGCTCGACGCATCCAACAACAGGGGGAACGCCGTGAAGAAGCGCGAGGACACGCACCGGATGGCGGAAGCCAACCGCGCCTTCTCGCACTACCGCTGGTGACGCTCCGGCGGATCTGAGACACGAAGGACTCGCGCAATGCCCCGCACCCACCCGATCGAGGACTACCGCAATTTCGGCATCATGGCGCACATCGATGCCGGCAAGACCACGACGACCGAGCGGATCCTCTATTACACCGGCAAGAGCCACAAGCTCGGCGAGGTCCATGAGGGCGCGGCCACCATGGACTGGATGGAGCAGGAGCAGGAGCGCGGCATCACCATCACGTCGGCGGCCACCACCGCGTTCTGGAACGACAAGCGGCTCAACATCATCGACACGCCCGGCCACGTCGACTTCACCATCGAGGTGGAGCGCAGCTTGCGCGTGCTCGACGGTGCCGTCTGCGTGCTCGATTCCAACCAGGGCGTCGAGCCGCAGACCGAGACCGTGTGGCGGCAGGGCGACAAGTACAAGGTTCCGCGCATCGTCTTCGCCAACAAGATGGACAAGGTCGGCGCGGACTTCTTCCAGTGCCTGAAGGACATCGTCGAGCGCCTCGGCGCCAAGCCGGTGGCGATCCAGCTGCCGATCGGCGCGGAGAGCCAGTTCCGCGGCATCATCGATCTGGTGCGCATGAAGGGCGTCGTGTGGGACGAGGAGACGCTCGGCGCGAAGTATCACGACATCGAGATTCCCGCGGAACTGGCCGACCAGGCCAAGGAATATCGCGAGAAGATGATCGAGGCCGCGGTCGAGCTCGATGACGACGCCATGACCGCCTATCTCGAAGGCAAGGAGCCGGACGAGGCGACGCTCAAGCGGCTGATCCGCAAGGCGGTAATCACCGGCGCGTTCTATCCGGTGCTGTGCGGCTCCGCGTTCAAGAACAAGGGCGTGCAGCCGCTGCTCGACGCGGTGGTCGACTATCTGCCTTCGCCGCTCGACGTTCCCCCGATCAAGGGGCTCGATCCCAAGGGCAACGAGGTCGTGCGCCTGCCGAAGGACAGCGAGCCGATGGCGCTGCTCGGGTTCAAGATCATGGACGATCCGTTCGTCGGCACCATCACGTTCTGCCGCATCTATTCCGGCACGCTGTCGAGCGGCACCGGCGTCATCAATTCGACCAAGGATCGCAAGGAGCGCATCGGCCGCATGCTGCTGATGCACGCCAACAACCGCGAGGACATCAAGGAAGCCTATGCGGGCGACATCGTCGCGCTTGCCGGCCTCAAGGACGTGCGCACCGGCGACACGCTGTGCGACGCGCAGAAGCAGGTGATCCTGGAGAAGATGGAATTCCCCGACCCGGTGATCGAGATCGCGATCGAACCGAAGTCGAAGGCCGACCAGGAAAAGCTCGGTGTGGCGCTGGCCAAGCTCGTCGCCGAGGATCCTTCGTTCCGCGTCCATACCGACCAGGAGTCCGGCCAGACCATCCTCAAGGGCATGGGCGAGCTGCATCTCGACATCAAGGTCGACATCCTCAAGCGCAGCTACAAGGTCGAAGCCAACATCGGTGCGCCGCAGGTCGCCTATCGCGAGAAGATCACCAAGTCGGTCACCAAGGACTACACCCACAAGAAACAGACCGGCGGCACCGGCCAATACGCGCGCGTCAAGATCGTCGCCGAGCCGCTGCCTCCGGGCACCGGGTTCGAGTTCGACAGCAAGATCGTCGGCGGCAACGTGCCCAAGGAATACATCCCGGGCGTCGAGAAGGGCCTGGAATCGGTGCTCGGCTCCGGCGTGCTCGCCGGATTCCCGGTCGTCGACCTCAAGGTCACCCTGATCGACGGCGCCTATCACGACGTCGACTCCTCGGCGCTCGCGTTCGAGATCGCGTCGCGCGCCGCGCTGCGCGAGGCGCTGCAGGAGGGCAAGTCGGTCCTGCTCGAGCCGGTCATGAAGGTCGAGGTGGTGACGCCCGAGGACTATACCGGTTCGGTGATCGGCGACCTCAATTCGCGGCGCGGTCAGATCCTCGGCCAGGACATGCGCGGCAACGCCAATGTGGTCAACGCCATGGTGCCGCTCGCCAACATGTTCGGTTACGTGAGCAACCTGCGCTCGATGAGCCAGGGGCGCGCGACTTTCACCATGCAGTTCGACCATTACGCGGAAGTGCCGCGCGCGGTCGCCGAGGAAATCCAGGCGAAGTTCGCCTGACGCTGGTTACCACTGGATCGCCCGCTTTCGCGGACGATGGCAGAAAGAGACAGAGGCAATGAACGGCCAGAACATCCGGATCAGGCTCAAGGCCTTCGACCATCGCATCCTCGATGCGTCGACGCGCGAGATCGTCAACACGGCAAAGCGCACCGGCGCGCAGGTGCGCGGGCCGATCCCGCTGCCGACCAGGATCGAGAAATTCACGGTCAACCGTTCGCCGCATGTCGACAAGAAGAGCCGCGAGCAGTTCGAGATGCGCACCCATAAGCGCCTGCTCGACATCGTCGATCCGACGCCGCAGACCGTGGACGCGCTGATGAAGCTCGATCTGGCCGCCGGCGTCGACGTCGAGATCAAGCTGTAAGCGTTCGAACAGGATCAAGAGGACACGCCGATGCGTTCCGGAGTGATCGCACAGAAAGTCGGAATGACCCGCATCTTTACCGATGCGGGCGAGCATGTGCCGGTGACGGTGCTCCGCCTCGCCAATTGCCAGGTCGTCGCCCACCGCACCAAGGACAAGAACGGGTACGTGGCGCTGCAGCTCGGCTCCGGCACCCGCAAGGTGAAGAACGTCGCCAAGGCCGAGCGCGGTCACTTCGCCGTGGCCAAGGTCGAACCCAAGCGCAAGGTCGCCGAATTCCGCGTCAGCGACGATGCGTTGATCCCGGTCGGCGCCGAGATCACCGCCGACCACTTCGTCGTCGGGCAGTTCGTCGACGTGACCGGCACGTCGATCGGCAAGGGCTTCGCCGGCGGCATGAAGCGGTGGAACTTCCGCGGCCTGCGTGCCTCGCACGGCGTGTCGATCTCGCACCGCTCGATCGGATCGACCGGCGGGCGCCAGGACCCGGGCAAGACCTTCAAGAACAAGAAGATGCCGGGCCACATGGGCGTCGATCGCGTCACCACGCTCAATCTCAAGGTCGTGCAGACCGATGTGGTGCGCGGCCTGATCCTGATCGAGGGCGCGGTCCCGGGCGCCAAGGGCGGCTGGATCACGGTGCGTGACGCCGTCAAGAAGGCGCCTCCGAAGGATCTGCCGAAGCCGGGCAAATTCCGCCTGTCCGATGCGCCTGCGGGCGAGCCGGAACAGCCGGAGCAGCCGGCACAAGAGGGGGCGTGAGATGGAGCTGAAGGTTTCCACCCTCGACGGCAAGGCCGCAGGCTCCGTGACGCTGTCCGACGCCATCTTCGGTCTCAGCCCGCGCACCGACCTGATCCAACGCTGCGTCGTCTGGCAGCTCGCCAAGCGCCGCGCCGGCACCCACAAGGTCAAGAACCGGGCCGAGATCAACCGCACCGGCAAGAAGATGTACGCCCAGAAGGGCACCGGCTCGGCCCGTCACGGCTCGGGCCGCGTCAACATCTTCCGCGGCGGCGGCCGCGCTTTCGGACCGGTGGTGCGCAGTCACGCCATCGACCTGCCGAAGAAGGTGCGCGCGCTCGCGCTCAAGCATGCGCTCTCGGCCAAGGCCAAGGACGGCGGCATCATCGTGGTCGACAAGGCCGAGGCGAAGGACACCAAGACCAGGGCGCTCGCCGCGCAGTTCGAGAAGCTCGGGCTGGCCAACGCGCTGATCGTCGACGGCGCCGCGATCGAGGAGAATTTCGGACGCGCGGCGCGCAACATCCCGAACATCGACGTGCTGCCGGTGCAGGGCATCAACGTCTACGACATCCTGCGGCGGCACACGCTGGTCCTGACCAGGGCCGCGCTCGAGGCATTGGAGGCGCGATTCAAATGAGCACCGTCGATCCGCGCCTCTACGACATCATCCTCGCGCCGGTCATCACCGAGAAGGCGACGATGGCGTCCGAGCGCAACCAGGTGATCTTCAAGGTCGCCGGCACTGCGACCAAGCCGCAGATCAAGGCAGCGGTGGAAAAGCTGTTTGACGTCAAGGTCAAGAGCGTCAACACGCTGGTGCGCAAGGGCAAGTTCAAGGCCTTCCGCGGACGGCCAGGGATGCAATCGGACGTGAAGAAAGCGATCGTGACCCTGGTGGAAGGTCACCGCATCGACGTGACCACGGGACTCTGAACGGCTGGGACGAGGGTAGAGAGATGGCACTCAAGGTCTTCAAGCCGGTCACCCCGGGCCAGCGCCAGCTGGTCATCGTCGACCGCGCCGGCCTGCACAAGGGCCCGCCGGTGAAGGCGCTGAGCGAGGGCAAGAACGCGAGCGGCGGCCGCAACAACAACGGTCGCACGACCGTGCGCTTCCGCGGCGGCGGCCACAAGAAGACCTATCGCACGATCGACTTCAAGCGACGCAAGTTCGATGTCGCCGGCACGGTCGAGCGGCTCGAATACGATCCCAACCGCACCGGCTTCGTGGCGCTGATCAAATACCAGGACGGCGAGCAGGCCTATATCCTGGCGCCGCAGCGGCTCGGCGTCGGCGACAGCGTGATCGCGGGCGAGCACGTCGACGTGAAGCCCGGCAACGCGATGCCGATGGCCAACATGCCGATCGGCACCATCGTCCACAACATCGAGTTCAAGGTCGGCAAGGGCGCGCAGCTCGCGCGCTCGGCCGGGACCTACGCGCAGATCGTCGGCCGCGACCAGGACTATGTGATCCTGCGCCTCAATTCCGGCGAACAGCGCCTGGTGCACGGCCGCTGCATGGCAACCGTCGGCGCGGTGTCCAACCCCGACCACATGAACATCTCGCTCGGCAAGGCCGGCCGCAAGCGCTGGATGGGCTGGCGGCCGCACAATCGCGGCGTGTCGATGAATCCGATCGACCATCCGCACGGCGGCGGCGAGGGGCGCACCTCGGGCGGCCGCCATCCGGTGACGCCGTGGGGCTTCCCGACCAAGGGCAAGAAGACGCGGAAGAACAAGTCGACCACCAAGTTCATCGTATCGAGCCGCCACGCGCGGAAAAAGAAGTAGAGGCGATCATGACGCGCTCGGTCTGGAAAGGTCCTTTCGTCGACGGCTACCTGCTGAAAAAGGCGGAGGCCGCGCGCTCGTCCGGACGCTTCGAGATGATCAGGATCTGGAGCCGGCGCTCCACCATCCTGCCGCAATTCGTGGGCCTGACCTTCGGCGTCTACAACGGGCAGAAGCACATCCCGGTGCTGGTGACCGAGGAAATGGTCGGCCACAAGTTCGGCGAGTTCGCCCCGACGCGCTCGTTCTATGGGCACTCGTCGGATCGCAAGGCCAAGCGCGCCGGCCCGGCGGGCGCGGCTCCCGCTCCGGCCGCCGCGACGCCGGCGGCGACGAGCTAGAGGCGAGGAATCGATGAGCAAGAAGTCGCACGCGCGCGCCCTTGCCGAGAACGAGGCCAAGGCGGTCGCCCGCATGCTGCGGGTCAGCCCGCAGAAGCTCAACCTGGTCGCGGGCCTGATCCGCGGCAAGAAGGTCGCGAGCGCGCTCGCCGATTTGGAGTTCTCGCGCAAGCGCATCGCCAAGGAGGTGCGCAAGTGCCTGGAGTCGGCGATCGCGAATGCGGAGAACAACCATGAGCTCGACGTCGACGATCTCGTCGTCGCCGAAGCGCATGTCGGCAAGGCCATCGTGCTCAAGCGTTTTTCCCCGCGCGGGCGCGGGCGAATGGGACGCATCATCAAGCCGTTCGCCAACCTGACCATCGTGGTGCGCGAGGTCGAGGAACCGGCGGCGGAAGCCAAGGCTTAACGGCGGAGACGGGCAATGGGTCAGAAGGTCAATCCGATCGGGCTGCGTCTCGGCATCAACCGGACGTGGGATTCGCGTTGGTACTCGGGCAAGGGCGATTACGGCAAGCTCCTGCATGAGGACATCGAGATCCGCAAAGAGCTGATGGAAGCTCTCAAGCAGGCGGCGGTGTCGAAGATCGTCATCGAGCGCCCGCACAAGAAGTGCCGGGTGACGATCCATTCCGCGCGTCCCGGCGTCGTCATCGGCAAGAAGGGCGCCGACATCGAGAAGCTGCGCAAGAAGGTCGCCGAGCTCACCGACTCGGACGTGGTCATCAACATCGTCGAGATCCGCAAGCCCGAGCTCGACGCGCAGCTCGTCGCCGAGTCGATCGCCCAGCAGCTCGAGCGGCGCGTCGCCTTCCGCCGCGCCATGAAGCGCGCGGTGCAATCGGCGATGCGGCTCGGCGCCGAGGGCATCCGCATCAACTGCGCGGGCCGCCTCGGCGGCGCCGAGATCGCGCGCATGGAGTGGTATCGCGAGGGCCGCGTGCCCCTGCACACCTTGCGCGCCGACGTCGACTTCGGCGTCGCGACCGCCTTCACCACCTACGGCACTTGCGGGGTGAAGGTGTGGATCTTCAAGGGCGAGATCATGGAGCACGACCCGATGGCGCAGGACAAGCGCCACGCCGAGGGCGAGAACGCTCGTCCGCGCCGCGATGCGGCGTGAAGAGCGGATCGAACGGGATAAAGCGAGAGGCGTGACGTCATGCTGCAACCGATGCGCACCAAGTTCCGCAAGGCGCACAAGGGCCGTATCAAGGGCCAAGCGACCAGCGGCGCCACGCTCAGCTTCGGCCAATATGGGCTGAAGGCGGTCGAGCCGGAACGCGTGACCGCGCGCCAGATCGAGGCGGCGCGCCGTGCCATGACGCGCCACATGAAGCGCCTGGGACGGGTGTGGATCCGCGTCTATCCGGACGTGCCGGTGACCAAGAAGCCGCTCGAAGTACGCATGGGATCGGGCAAGGGCGCCGTCGAGCTGTGGGTCACGCGCGTCAAGCCTGGCCGCATCCTGTTCGAGATCGACGGCGTGCCGGTGCAGCTGGCGCGCGAAGCTCTGGGACTCGCGGCCGCCAAGCTGCCGATCAAGACGCGCTTCGTCGAGCGCATCTCGGAGTAGGAGAAGAGTTCATGAAAGCCGGCGACGTGAGGGCGATGACCCCCGATCAGCTCTCCGACGAGCTTACCAAGCTCAAGAAGGAGCAGTTCAACCTGCGCTTCCAGCGCGCGACCGGCCAGCTCGAGAATACCGGCCGCGTGCGCGAGGTGCGCCGCGACATCGCGCGCGTCAAGACGATCGCGGGGCAGAAGCGCGCCGCCGACAGCAAGTCGAAGTGAGGAGATAGGAGAAATGCCGAAGCGGATGCTGCAGGGCACCGTGGTGAGCGACAAGCAGGACAAGACCGTCGTTGTCCGCGTCGAGCGCCGCTTCACGCACCCGGTGATGAAGAAGACCGTGCGCTCATCGAAGAAATACTACGCGCACGACGAGAAGAACGAATTCACGATCGGCGACACGGTGTGGATCGAAGAGCACCGCCCGATCTCCAAGCTCAAGCGCTGGACCGTGGCGCGGGGCGAGAAACGGGCGCGAGCCTGAGCAGCGCCGCGTGCGCGAATGGAATAGAGGCGCATCATGATTCAGATGCAGACCAATCTCGACGTGGCGGACAATTCCGGCGCGCGCCGCGTCATGTGCATCAAGGTGCTCGGCGGCTCCAAGCGCAAGTACGCCACCGTCGGCGACGTCATCGTCGTGTCGGTGAAGGAGGCGATCCCGCGCGGCCGCGTCAAGAAGGGCGAGGTCATGAAGGCGGTGGTCGTGCGCATCCGCAAGGACATCCGCCGTGCCGACGGCTCGATCATCCGCTTCGACCGCAACGCGGCCGTGCTCATCAATCCGCAGATGGAGCCGGTCGGAACCCGCATCTTCGGGCCGGTACCGCGCGAACTGCGCGCCAAGAACCACATGAAGATCATCTCGCTCGCCCCGGAGGTGCTGTGATGGCCGCCAAGATCCGCAAGGGCGACAAGGTGGTCGTCATCACCGGCCGCGACAGGGGCCGCACCGGCGAGGTGATCGAGGTGCGCCCCGCGGCCGGCCGCGCGCTCGTGCGCGGCATCAACATGGTCAAGCGTCACCAGAAGCAGAGCGCGAGCCAGGAAGGCGGCATCATCTCCAAGGAGTCCTCGATCCACCTCTCCAACCTCGCGCTCGCCGATCCCAAGGACGGCAAGCCGACGCGGATCGGGTTCAAGACGGTCGGGGACCGCAAGGTGCGCTTTGCCAAGCGCTCGGGAGCAGAGATCGATGGCTGATACCCGGTATGTCCCGCGCATGCGCACCTTCTATGACGAAGTCGTGCGCGCCAAGCTGACCGAGCAGTTCAGCTACAAGAACCCGATGCAGGTGCCGGCCATCGACAAGGTGGTCATCAACATGGGCATCGGCGAGGGCGTCAACGACCGCAAGAAGGTCGAGCAGGCCGCCGCCGATCTCACGCTGATCGCCGGACAGAAGACGGTCATCACCAAGGCGCGCAAGTCGATCGCGACCTACAAGCTGCGCGAGGGTCAATCGATCGGCACCAAGGTGACGCTGCGGCGCTCGCGCATGTACGACTTTATCGATCGGCTGGTGAACATCGCGCTGCCGCGGGTGCGCGACTTCCGCGGGCTCAATCCCAAGAGCTTCGACGGGCGCGGCAACTACACCCTCGGCATCAAGGAGCACATCGTGTTCCCCGAGATCGATTACGACAAGGCGGCCGACATCTGGGGCATGGACATCATCGTGTGCACCACGGCCAAGACCGACGACGAGGCGCGTGCGCTGCTCGCGGCCTTCAACTTCCCGTTCCGGCAGTGAGGACCAGTCCTCAAACGCGGAGGCTCAGGAGACGTTAATGGCGAAGAAGAGTTCGATCGAGAAGAACGAGAGGCGGCGCAGGCTGGCCAAGAAATTCTCAGGAAAGCGGTCGCGCCTGAAGGCGATCGCGCGCGACAAGAAGCTGCCGATGGAGGACCGGTTCGCGGCCGCCCTCAAGCTCGCCGAAGTGCCGCGCAACTCCTCCAAGACGCGTATCCGCAACCGCTGCGAAGTGACGGGGCGTCCGCGCGCGTACTATCGCAAGCTCAGGATGAGCCGTATCGCGCTGCGCGATCTCGGGGCCAAGGGCGTGATCCCGGGCCTGGTCAAGTCGAGCTGGTAGGGAGGGGCGCATGGCACTCAACGATCCGCTCGGCGACCTGATCACGCGCATCCGCAACGCGCAGCTGCGCAACAAGCCGAAAGTCTCGACCCCGGGCTCGAAGCTGCGCGCGAGCGTGCTCGAAGTGCTCAAGAGCGAGGGCTATATCCGCGGCTACGCCTCGGTCGAGCACAGCGACGGGCGCAAGGAGTTCGAGATCGAGCTGAAGTATTTCGACGGCGAGCCGGTGATCCGCGAGATCGAGCGCGTGTCCAAGCCGGGCCGGCGGGTGTACGCCTCGGTCAGGAACCTGCCGCGCATCAACAACGGCCTCGGCGTCGCCATCCTGTCGACGCCGAAGGGGGTGATGGCCGACCACGACGCGCGCGACGCGAACGTCGGCGGTGAAATCCTGTTCACGGTGTTCTAAGGCCGGGAGCGGAGGAAAAAGATGTCTCGTATCGGCAAAAAGGCGGTTGCGGTCCCGGCCGGCGTCACGGCCAGCGTCGAGGGGCAGACCGTAAGCATCAAGGGGCCGAAAGGCGCCCTGCAGCTGGTGCTGCCCGAGGACGTCACCGCCAAGGTGGAGAACGGCGGCGTCAAGGTCGATCCGCGCAACGACAGCAAGCGTGCGCGCTCGATGTGGGGCACCTCGCGCACGCTCGTGTCCAATCTGGTGGCCGGCGTCACCAAGGGCTTCGAGCAGAAGCTGGAAATCACCGGCGTCGGCTATCGCGCGACGCTGCAGGGCAAGAACCTGCAGATCGCGCTCGGCTACAGCCACGACGTGAATTTCACGATCCCCGAAGGCATCACGATCACGACGCCGAAGGCGACCGAAATCGTCGTTACCGGGATCGACAAGCAGAAGGTCGGCCAGATGGCGGCCGAGATCCGCGCCGCGCGGCCGCCCGAGCCGTACAAGGGCAAGGGCGTGAAGTACGCAGGCGAGTACATCTTCCGCAAGGAAGGCAAGAAGAAGTGACGGGAGCGGCCGATGGCATTTCGTAATTCAACCGAGCGCCGCATGGCGCGCGTGCGCCGGGCCGTCAAGGCCGGCGCCCGCGGTCGCGCGCGGCTCACCGTGTTCCGCTCCTCCAAGCACATCTACGCCCAGGTGATCGACGATACCAAGGGCGTGACCGTCGCGTCCGCCTCGTCGATGGAGAAATCGCTGCGCGGGGGCCTCAAGACCGGTGCGGACAAGGATGCCGCCAAGGCGGTCGGCAAGCTGCTGGCGGAGCGCGCGGCGGAAAAGGGCGTCAAGGACGTGGTGTTCGACCGCGGCCGCTATCTCTATCACGGCCGCGTCAAGGCGCTTGGCGATGCGGCGCGCGAAGGTGGGTTGAATTTTTGAAGGCACGAGGGGCGTGAAGCGCCCGGACAGGAAGCAACACGATGGCACGTGAACCCCGCGAGCGGGACCGCAAGAACGAAGAGCGCGACAGCGAATTCACCGATAAGCTCGTCCACATCAACCGCGTGGCGAAGGTGGTGAAGGGTGGCCGACGATTCGGCTTCGCTGCGCTCGTCGTCGTCGGCGATCAGAAGGGCCGTGTCGGCTTCGGCCACGGCAAGGCGCGCGAGGTGCCGGAAGCGATCCGCAAGGCGACCGACGCGGCCAAGCGCGGGCTCATCCGCGTGCCGTTGCGCGAGGGCCGCACGCTGCATCACGACGTGCTCGGCCGCCACGGCGCCGGCAAGGTCTTCCTGCGCGCAGCGCCGCCCGGCACCGGCATCATCGCCGGCGGTCCGATGCGTGCCGTGTTCGAGACGCTCGGCATGCAGGATGTGGTGGCGAAATCGATCGGCTCGTCGAATCCCTACAACATGGTGCGGGCGACCTTCGACGCGCTCAAGCACCAGGATTCTCCGCGCGCGGTCGCTCAACGCCGCAACATCAAGGTCTCCGCCCTGCAGGCGCGCCGGCGCGAAGGCGACGCCGAGATGCCGGCCGACTGAACGGAGTGAATGTCATGGCCAAGGCCACCAAGACCGTGAAGGTCGAGCAGACCGGGAGCGCGCAACGGCGCCGTCACGATCAGCGCGAGACGCTGATCGGGCTCGGACTCAACAAGATCGGACGCGTGCGCGAGCTTCCCGACACGCCGATGACGCGCGGCATGGTCGAAAAGGTCAAGCATCTCGTCCGCGTGGTCGAGGGAACATAATCCGAGGGACGTGTGATGAAGCTCAACCAGATCGCCGACAAGCCGGGATCGCGCAAGAACCGCGCGCGCATCGGCCGCGGCATTGGCTCCGGCACCGGCAAGACCGGCGGGCGCGGCGGCAAGGGCCAGACCGCGCGCTCGGGCGTGCGCATCAAGGGCTTCGAGGGCGGGCAGATGCCGCTGCATCGGCGGCTGCCCAAGCGCGGCTTCAACAAGCCGTTCCGCCGCGCCCTGAACGAGGTCAACCTCGGCCGCGTGCAGGAGGCGATCGACGCCGGAAAGCTCGACGCGGGCGCGACCGTCGACGCGGCCGCTCTGGTCAAGGCCGGCGTGCTGCGGCGCCCCAAGGACGGGGTGCGCCTGCTCGGCATGGGCGAACTCAAGGCCAAGGTCGCGTTTTCGGTCTGGGGGGCCTCCAAATCGGCGGTGGCGGCGATCGAAAAGGCCGGCGGGTCGGTCACGATCCTGGCGCCGAAGAAGGACGAGGCGGGCGAAAAGGCGGCCTGAACCCTATATTGCGACGGGTGTAACCGGAGCCTTCGAGCATGGTCTCAGCAGCGGAACAACTGGCGGCCAACCTCAACTTCGGCGCTCTCGCCAAGGCCGAGGAACTCAAGAAGCGCATCTGGTTCACGCTCGGCGCGCTGCTCGTCTACCGGCTCGGCACCTACATCCCGCTCCCCGGTATCGATCCGTCGGCGTGGGAGCAGATCTTCCGCACCCAGGCGGGCGGCATCCTCGGCATGTTCAACATGTTCGCCGGCGGCGGCATCCACCGCATGGCGATCTTCGCGCTGAACATCATGCCGTACATCTCGGCCTCGATCATCATCCAGCTGATGACGACGGTGTCGCCCAAGCTCGAGCAGCTCAAGAAGGAAGGTGAGCAGGGCCGCAAGACCATCAACCAGTACACCCGCTACCTCACGGTGTGGCTGGCCGCGTTCCAGGCCTACGGCATCTCGATCGGGCTGGAAGGCGCCGGCAACGTCGTCACCGACCCGGGCTGGTTCTTCCGCATCTCGACCGTCATCACGCTGACCGGCGGGACCATGTTCCTGATGTGGCTCGGCGAGCAGATCACCGCGCGCGGCATCGGCAACGGCATTTCGCTCATCATCCTCGCCGGCATCGTGGCCGAGCTGCCCTCGGCGATCGCCGGCACGCTCGAGCTCGGCCGCCAGGGCGCGCTGTCGACCGGGTTGATCCTCCTTGTCGTCGTCATGGCGGTCGTCGTTATCGCCTTCATCGTGTTCATCGAGCGCGCGCAACGCCGGCTGTTGATCCAGTATCCCAAGCGGCAGGTCGGCAACCAGATGTTCGAGGGCCAGTCCTCGCATCTGCCGCTCAAGCTCAATACGTCGGGCGTGATCCCGCCGATCTTCGCCTCGTCGTTGCTGCTGCTGCCGACCACGGTCGCCAACTTCAACGCCGGGTCGGGTCCCGAATGGCTCACGACGCTCAACACGCTGCTCGGGCACGGCCGGCCGCTGTTCCTCGTGCTCTACATCGCGCTGATCGTGTTCTTCGCCTTCTTCTACACGGCGATCGTGTTCAACCCGACCGAGACCGCCGACAATCTGAAGAAGCACGGCGGCTTCGTCCCGGGCATCCGGCCGGGCGAGCGCACCGCGGAATACATCGACTATGTGCTCAGCCGCATCACCGTGGTGGGCGCGGCGTATCTGGCGATCGTGTGCCTGATCCCGGAACTGCTCATCAGCTATGCGGCCGTGCCGTTCTATTTCGGCGGCACCTCGCTGCTGATCGTCGTCAGTGTCACCATGGACACCGTGGCGCAGGTGCAGGGCTATCTGCTGGCGCATCAATACGAAGGGCTGATCAAGCGTTCGAAGCTGCGGGGGCGGCGTCGGTGAGATTGATATTGTTGGGACCTCCGGGTGCGGGGAAAGGCACTCAGGCGCAGCGTCTGGCTGCGCGTCACGGCATTGTGCAGCTCTCGACCGGCGACATGCTGCGCGCCGCCGTCAAGGCCGGCACGCCGGTCGGGCTGAAGGCCAAGGACATCATGGACCGGGGCGAGCTCGTCCCGGACGATGTGGTGGTGGCGATCGTTTCCGACCGCATCGACGAGCGCGACGCCAGGAACGGTTTCATCCTCGACGGCTTCCCGCGCACGGTCGCCCAGGCCGAGGCGCTCGAACGCATGCTGGCCGACAAGGGGCTGAGCCTCGACGGCGTGGTGGAACTGATGGTCGACGAGGGCATCCTGATCCGGCGCATCGAAAGCCGCATTCGTCAGATGCTGGCGCGCGGCGAGGCGCTGCGGAAGGACGACGATCCGGAAGTGCTCAAGACCCGTCTTGAGGCCTATCGGCGCCAGACCGCGCCGCTGATCGATCATTATCGGGAGAAGGGGCTGTTGCGGGCGGTCGACGGCATGGCCCCGATCGACGACGTGACGGCTGCGATCGACTGGATCTTTCAGAAGCCGAAGCCGGCGCCGGAGACTCAAAGGGCGTCAACAAAGGCTTCCAAGCCACGGAACGGACAGGTGAAACAGGCAAGGGAGGCAGCCAGGCCGAAGGCCGCACCCAAGGCCAAGGAAGGTTCGGCCAAGGCCACCGCCGGCACCAGGAAGGCGGCCCGCGCGGTCGGGGGCTCGGCCGGAACGGCCAAGAAGTCGTCCCAGAAACCGGCCAAGAAACCGGCCAAGAAACCGGCCAACAAACCGGCCGCGAAGACCAGTCGCAAGGCGTCCCAGAAGGCCGCTCGGCGAGCTTGAAGAAAGTGACCAAAACGGCGTCAATTCTGCCACTGTAAGAGGTTGACGGACCGGTTTGGAATCCTTTAATACCCGGCATCCGTTTTGCATAAGCGCGACGATGATGCCGGGCTCCAGTGAGGGCGGCGTCGCCGCGGCGTTCGCGTTGTCTCGCAAGACCGGGTTCAGGGGCCTCGGCGGCCCAGAGGAGCAGCAATCGTGGCCCGTATCGCCGGTGTCAACCTTCCGACCAACAAGCGCGTTGTTATTGCATTGCAGTATATCCATGGAATCGGCCAGAAGAAGGCCTCCGAGATCATGGAAAAGCTGAGCCTGCCGGCGGAGCGGCGCGTGTCGCAGCTCACCGACCAGGAGATCCTGCACATCCGCGAGGTCATCGACCGCGACTACGTGGTCGAAGGTGACTTGCGGCGCGAAGTGCAGCTCAACATCAAGCGGCTGATGGATCTCGGCTGCTATCGTGGCCTGCGCCACCGGCGCGGGCTTCCGGTGCGCGGCCAGCGCACCCACACCAATGCCCGCACCCGCAAGGGACCGGCGAAGGCGATCGCGGGCAAGAAGAAGTAACAGCAGGATTGGCAGTCAGACGGGACGGCTCGGCGGTGTTCCGGGCTTTCAAGTCGCAAAAGGGTCGAGCATGGGCAAAGAAGCCACTCAGCGCGTGCGCAGGCGCGAGCGCAAGAATATCGCATCGGGCGTCGCGCACGTGAACGCGTCGTTCAATAACACGATGATTACCATCACCGACGCGCAAGGCAACACGATCGCCTGGTCGTCGTCGGGCAGCAACGGCTTCAAAGGTTCGCGCAAATCGACGCCGTTCGCGGCTCAGGTCGCAGCCGAGGACGCCGCCAAGAAGGCGATGGAGCACGGTATGCGCACCCTCGAAGTAGAGGTGGCGGGACCGGGTTCGGGCCGCGAATCGGCGTTGCGCGCGCTGCAGGCGGCGGGCTTCACCGTCACCTCGATCCGGGACGTGACGCCGATCCCGCACAACGGCTGCCGGCCGCGCAAGCGCCGGCGCGTGTAATTCGCTTCCATCCGGCGGGCCGAGGCCTGCCGCCGCCGGTGTTTTCCCACGAGGCGGAGTGGGATGCGCGGGACCTCTCCCGCCGCTCGAAAGGGTGCCGACGTGATTCAGAAGAACTGGCAGGAACTGATCCGACCCGAGAAGCTGCAGGTGGCGCTCGGCACCGACCACAAGCGCGTGGCGACGCTCGTCGCCGAGCCGCTCGAGCGCGGCTTCGGCGTGACGCTCGGCAATGCCTTGCGCCGCGTCCTGTTGTCCTCGCTGCAGGGCGCCTCGGTGCAGTCGGTGCACATCGACGGCGTGTTGCACGAGTTTTCCTCGATCCCCGGCGTGCGCGAGGACGTGACCGACATCGTTCTCAACATCAAGGATATCGCCATCAAGATGCAGGGCGACGGCCCCAAGCGCATGGTGGTGAAGAAGCAGGGCCCGGGAACGATCACGGCGGGCGACATCCAGGCGGTCGGCGACATCGTGATCCTCAATCCGGATCTGGTGCTGTGCCATCTCGACGAGGGCGCCGAGATCCGCATGGAGTTCACGGTCTCGACCGGCAAGGGCTATGTTCCCTCCGAGCGCAACCGGCCCGAGGACGCCCCGATCGGCCTGATCCCGGTCGACAGCCTGTATTCGCCGGTCCGGAAAGTCTCCTACAAGGTCGAGAACACCCGCGAAGGGCAGATCCTCGACTACGACAAGCTGACCCTGACGATCGAAACCAACGGTGCGGTCGGCCCGGAGGATGCGCTCGCCTACGCGGCGCGCATCCTGCAGGACCAGCTCAACGTGTTCGTCAACTTCGAAGAGCCGCGCAAGGAGGTCGTCTCCGAGGTCATTCCCGATCTCGCCTTCAACCCGGCTTTCCTCAAGAAGGTCGACGAGCTCGAATTGTCGGTGCGTTCGGCCAACTGCCTGAAGAACGACAACATCGTCTACATCGGCGATCTGGTGCAGAAGACCGAGGCGGAGATGCTGCGCACGCCGAACTTCGGCCGCAAGTCCTTGAACGAGATCAAGGAAGTGCTGGCGCAGATGGGGCTGCATCTGGGCATGGAAGTGCCCGGCTGGCCGCCCGAGAACATCGAAGAGCTCGCCAAGCGCTTCGAGGACCACTACTGAGTCTTGTCCCGGGCGCGGCGCAGCACGAAGTGATGCGCCGCAGACCCGGGATCGTCGCAATGCGTGCCTTGGCGGTCCCGGATCAGCGGTGCACCGCTCCGCGTAAAGCGCGCTTCGCGCTGCACCGCGTCCGGGACACGACGGAGAGAGTAGGGAGCACGCGATGCGTCACGGCAGCGCTCACCGCAAGTTCAACCGCCGCTCGAACCAGCGCACTGCGCTGCTGCAGCATCTGGCGTCCGCGCTGATCAAGCACGAGCAGATCGTCACCACGCTGCCGAAGGCGAAGGACCTGCGGCCCGTGGTCGAGAAGCTGGTGACGCTGGCCAAGCGCGGCGACCTGCATGCGCGCCGCCAGGCGCTCGCCGAATTGCGCGATCCGCCCATGGTCAAGAAGCTGTTCGAGGTGCTCGGCCCGCGCTACAAGGAGCGCAACGGCGGCTATACCCGCGTGCTCAAGGCCGGCTACCGCTACGGCGATTCAGCGCCGGTCGGCGTGATCGAATTCGTCGACCGCGACGTGGACGCGCGCGGGCAGGATTCCGGGCCGGTGCTGGAGCGCAAGGCCGAGGAGCCTGCGGCGGCTTGAAGTTTCCTCAATCGTTGATTTCGCGAAGGGCGGCCTAGCCGCCCTTTTTGCTGCGTGCTTTCATGCGGAACGGTCCGGATTCCGCTGAGTTAGCTGACCGGGGGCGCAGGAGGCACAGCATGATCCGACACGGCATGATCGCGCTCGGGGCGCTTTTGACGACCATGGCCGGAGCTTCGGCGCAGACGCCGCTCGAGCGCAGCAAATACCTGATGGAAAGCATCGTGGCCTGCGGCAACTGCCACACCCAGCAGACGCCGCAGGGCCCGCGTCCCGGCTTCGAGCTTGCCGGCGGGTCGAAGATCGACGACGCGCCGGCGTTCGTCGCCTACACGTCGAACATCACTCCCGACCCGGAGACCGGCATCGGCAAATGGACCGACGCGCAGATCATCACCGCGATCCGCGAAGGCAAGCGCCCGGACGGTTCCCTCATCGGCCCGCCCATGCCGATGCCGTCCTATCGCGACATGTCGGACGAGGACGCGCGCGCGATCGTCGCCTATCTGCGCTCGGTCACGCCGATCGTGAACCGGGTACCGAAGTCGGAATACAAGATCCCGCTGCCGCCGAACTGGGGGCCGCCGGTGGCAAGCGTTCCTCCGGTTCCGAAGACCGACAAGGTCGCCTACGGCGCTTACCTGGCGAAGACGCTCGGTCACTGCCTGGAGTGCCATTCGCCGCCCGGCCCGAACGGCGCGCCCGACATGGCCAACAAGCCGGGCGCCGGCGGTTTCCATTTCAAGGGACCGTGGGGCGACAGCTATTCGGCCAACATCACGCCGACCGGTATCGGCAAGTGGAGCGACGACGATATCAAGAAGGCGATCCAGACCGGCGTGCGTCCGGACGGCGTGCGGCTCAAGCCGCCGATGGCCTATTACTACTACAAGAACATCTCGGCCGCCGACATGGACGCGATCGTCGCCTATCTGCGCACGCTCAAGCCGCTGTAGGGCGAGACCCTCATGGTGAGGAGCCGTGCGCAGCACGGCGTCTCGAACCATGGCCACGAGCGCCGGAGCTTGATGCCATCCTTCGAGACGCCCGCTTCGCGGGCTCCTCAGGATGAGGACTGAACATCCTTACTTCTTCTTGCGCCGCGTATCGCGCAACGCGTTGTAGAGGTCGGCCGGCGCAAAGTCGTCGGTCAGCAGCACGCCCTGCGCGGTGTCGACCTTGTCCAAACGCCGCGCCATCAGCTGCGTGAGTGGGAAGCGAAATTTGTATTTCTCCTGCAGCTCGGCGGCGCGGCGCACGAGCGCGTCCCTGTCGTTGTGCGGCTCCAGCGTCGCAACTGCAATCACCTCGCCCTCGCCGGTCGGGTAGAGATCGACGGTGGGAAATATCTCCCGCAGGGTCACGATGGTGCTGACGTAGAGCTTGGTGCCGTCATGGATGTTGATGGCGACCGCGCCGCCCGGTTTGAGCCGCTGCTTGACCAGGCGGAAGTACTCCTGCGTCAGCAGGTGGAACGGGATGTAGCCGCCGTGGAAGGCGTCGCACAGGATGAGGTCGTAGGGCTCCTTGTTGCGGTTGAGAAAAACGCGCCCGTCGCCTTCGAGATAGCGCACGCGCGGGCTCTCCAGGATGCCGAAGTACTTCTTGGCGGCGGTGATCACGCCGGCGTCGATCTCGACCGTGTCGATCGAAGCCTCCGGCATGTGGCGCCCGAGATAGGCCGAGATGGTGCCGCCGCCGAGCCCGACCATCAGGATGCGCTGCGGGTTGGCCGGGTAGGCGACTGCCGTCGTCATTTGCCGCGCCACCGCCACGGGCAAGTCGTCGGGATCGCGCAGATTGATCTCCGACTGGGTATAGTCCCAACCCTTGAGCTGGAACGACATCGCCAGGATCGCCCCCTTCTTGGTGACGAAGATGTCGTTGTAGCTCGTCTCGACATGCGCGATTTCACCGTCCTTGCGCGCCAGCATCGTGCTGCGGACCTGAGAGTCCACCAGCGGCTCGGCACGCGGCATTTCGGTTGCGGCACATAGGCCCGCGAGCGCGATGGCGGTCGCGAGCGCGGCGCGCCACCGCGCCAACGCCGGCAGCGCGACGAGCGCTAGCCCGGAAAGAATGCCGGCGGCGCCGAGCGACAGCGTGATCGCGAGCGATCCGATCAGCGGAATGAGTAAGAAGGTGGTGCCGAGCGTCCCGACGATGCTGCCGGCGGTCGATACGCCGTAGACCGTTCCCGAGACTGTGCCCGAGGAGGCGGTGGTGTCGAGCATGAGGCGGATCGCGAACGGCGAATACATGCCCAACAGCGTCACGGGCACAAACATGATCACGAACGAGGCGACCAGGCTGCCGATCTTGATGTCGTCGATGCGGTCGAGGAACATTTCGAGCAAGGGCTTGGCGAACAGCGGAAGCACCAGCAGGTAGGCCGAGCCGAGGATGACGCACAGGCCGAGCACGCGCGGGGAAGGGTGACGGTCGGCGAGCCAGCCGCCGAGGAAGTAGCCGACGCACAGCGCGGCCAGCACGGTCGAGATCAGCGCGGCCCAGGTGTAGATGCCGCTGCCGAAATAGGGATTGAGATAGCGCGAGCCGAGCATCTCGAAACCCATCACGATCGCGCCGGTGACGAACGCCACAACGTAGATCACGGCCGTCAGCGTGGTCCGGTTGGTCGTTGCAGCCTCGCCGTCGTATGCGACTGCGCTCGTTTTCCGGTCCATCACGGGGCTCCGCGTGCGACCCTGACGGACCGCTCCGTTTCAGTCTTAACAAGCCGATCACGCCGGCGGAAGCGCGCCCAGACGACGCGGGGTCGTGCGTGGTCACGGCTCCGTTGCGCGCGCGGCAGGCGTCTGCGATCATGCTTGGATGGCGCAGTTCCTGGTCCGACGGTCGATACTTGCCGCAATCATCTTCTCAGTACTGTTCATGAGCGGCGCACGCGCGCTCAGTCCCAATCGTGGTCTCGCGCTGGTCGAGGCCGCGGCCCGCGGCGACCTCGCGGCGGTGCGGAGCCTGCTGGCAGAGCGGGCAAGCGTCAGCGCACGCGACGGGCGCGGCCGTACCGCGCTCCTCGCCGCGACCCATGGCAACCACGTGGAGGTTGCGCGCGTGCTGATCGCTGCGGGCGCCGACGTCAACGCCAAAGACGACATTCAGGACAGCCCCTTCCTCTATGCCGGGGCCGAAGGCCGCGTCGAGATCCTCAAATTGACGCTCGCGGCGGGCGCCGACCTGAACAGCACCAACCGCTACGGCGGCACCGCGCTGATCCCGGCCGCCCATCACGGTCATGTGGAGGCGGTGAAGGTCCTGCTCGGCACCGCGATCGACAAGGACCACGTCAACCGGCTCGGCTGGACCGCGCTGCTCGAAGCCGTGATCCTCGGCGACGGCGGGCCGGTGCACACCGAGATCGTGCGGCTCTTGGTCGCGGCCGGCGCCGACGTGAACATCGCCGATCGCGAGGGTGCGACGCCGCTGATGCACGCACGGCGGCGCGGCTACGCAAATATGGTGCGGATCCTCGAAAAAGCGGGCGCGAAGTAGCTCAGCGTCCGTACCCGGTGCGCAGCCACTGGCTCCAGTCCGGCCGCCCCTTCGCGTCGGCGCGCGCGGCCGCCCCATCCCAGTCGTAGGTCACGAGACGGAACGTGACGTCGAAGCCGCCGCTGGTGCGGTCGATCAGCGCGTAGCGCGCGTGCGGCGACTTCATCTCCATCGCGTGCGGCACCGGCGCGTCGTCGCGGAAGGCGGGCAGGCCGGCGCTGCCGGGATTGACGACCATCATGCCGGGGAGTGTGACGGCGCGCGCCGTGTGGGTGTGGCCGCACAGGAGCAGGGCCGCCTCCGCGGCCGACAGGCGCTGCGCGATCTCGGACGGCGTGGCCGCACGCACTTGCCCATCCGCCTGCACGGTTTCCAGCAGATACATCAGGTCGTCCTGCGGCGAGCCATGGCAGAGCAGGATGTCGTCACCAACTCTTGCCGCCGATGGCAGCGCGCCGAGCCAGGCCTTGTTCCTGTCGGTCAGCTCCTCGAACGCGGCCTGGTCGGATCGCCCCATCTGCTCCGGCGCACGCTCGACCAACCAGCGATCGTGATTGCCGCGGATGGTCTGCCAGCCGAGGTCCATCAGCAGGTCGCAGGTCTCGGCCGCCTCGAGCGGTCCCGACACGCAGTCGCCGAGATTGACCACCGCGTCGGGCGAGGTGCGCTTGAGGTCGGCCAGCACGGCCTTGAGGCCGCGGATATTCCCATGGATGTCGGCGACGACGGCGAGTCGCATCTTTCACTCCGCGTGCGCCTTGGCCCAACTCACCACCTCGGCATGCGTCGCGAACCACACGTCGCCGCGCGCCTTGGCGTGACGGATCAGCTCGTCGATGATCCAGATACGCGAGCGGTAGCCGATGACATGCGGGTGGCAGGTGATCTGGCAGATGCCGCCGTCCTCGTAGGCGGCGTCGAACTCGCGGCGGAAGATATCGAGCACCGCGTCGGTCGGCATCTGCGGGCGCAGCGACTGGAAGCGGTGCATCAGGAAATAGACCGCGTCGTCGCGCACCCATTCCACGGGCAGCTCGGTCACGCCGGTCGGCTCGCCGTCGAGCAGGAGCTCGTAGCAGTCCTCGTCCGCCATCAGCGAGGAGTCGTAGAGCAGGCCCATCTCCTTGGTGATGCGTAAAGTGTGCGGGCTGAAATCCCAGGAGGCGGTGCGCGCGCCGACCGGCCGCACCTTGGTGATCTTCTCCAAGGTGTCGGCCGCGCGCTGCATCAGGTCCTTTTCCGCCTCGTAGGGCAGCACGGAGTTGAGCTCGTGGATCCAGCTATGGATGCCGATCTCGTGCCCCTCGGCGACCACCCGGCGCTGCTCGTCGGGGTGGATCAGGGCGGCGACCGCCGGCACGTAGAACGTCGCCTTGACGCCGTGCTTGTCGAGCAGCTTGAGGATGCGCGGCACGCCGACCCGGTTGCCGTACTGGCCCCAGGCCAGGCGGCCGATCGACTTGCCGCCGTCGCGCAATTCGTTGGTCTCATGATCGGAATCGAATGAGATGGCGAAGGCGCAACGCGCGCCGTCCTTCCAGCGTTTGGGCCGGTAGCTGCGGCCGGCGCGCACCTGATCGACCAGCTTGCGCCAGTGCGCTTCCGGCCATTGCCACGGTTCGAGCGGCTTCTGTTCGTTCATGAGTATTTCCCCGATCGCCGCGCGGCCGCCCCCGGATCGCCGGGGGAAGCATAGTCGGTGCCGCGCAGGCTCGCCATTGCAAGACTAAGGCAATGATCCATATAGGCAATTACCCGCAACGGAGGGACACATCCGCCCTTCTATTACGCTGGCGGACGCTCTATATCTCGGCGGTTCAGCGGGATTCTTGCATGATCCAACAGTTCCGGCTGCCTGCCGTGGTCGCCGTCGGCTTCATCGCACTCGTGTCGAGCGCCTCCGCGCAGGAGCGCCGCCTGCCGACCTCGCCCGGCGAGGTGCGGCTGTCGTTCGCGCCGGTGGTGCAGAAGGTCGCGCCCTCGGTCGTCAACGTCTATGCGGCGCGCGTGGTGGAGAACCGCAACCCATTCATGGAGGATCCGTTCTTCCGCCGTTTCTTCGGGCCCGGCTTCGGCGTGCCGCGCGAGCAGGTGCAACGCTCGCTCGGCTCCGGCGTGATCGTCGATGCGTCCGGACTGATCGTGACCAACAACCACGTCATCGAGGGCGGCAGCGAGATCAAGATCTCGCTCTCCGACAAGCGCGAACTCGAAGCCGAGATCGTGCTGAAGGATGCCCGCACCGACCTGGCCGTGCTGCGCGTGAAGGACGTAAAGGAGCGCTTCGCCGCGATCGAGATCGGAAATTCCGACGACCTCATGGTCGGCGACGTGGTGCTCGCGGTCGGCAACCCGTTCGGCGTCGGACAGACCGTGACCCACGGCATCGTGTCGGCGCTCGCCCGCACCCAGGTCGGGATCACCGACTACCAGTTCTTCATCCAGACCGACGCGGCGATCAATCCGGGCAATTCGGGCGGCGCGCTGGTCGATCTGTCCGGCAAGCTGGTCGGCATCAACACCGCGATCTTTTCGCGCTCGGGCGGCTCGCAGGGCATCGGCTTCGCCATTCCGGTCAACATGGTGCGGGTGGTGGTCGCCTCGGCGCGGACCGGCAGCGCGAAGGTCAAGCGCCCGTGGCTCGGGGCCAAGCTGCAGGCGGTGACCCCGGAGATCGCGGAGGGCCTCGGCCTCAAGCGACCGGCCGGTGCGCTGGTCGCGAGCATCCAGCCCGGCAGCCCGGCGGCGCGCGCAGGACTGAAGACCGGTGACCTCATCGTCGTCGTCGACGGGCAGGCGATCGAGGACCAGAACGCCTTCGAGTATCGTTTCGCGACCAAGCCGCTCGGCGGCAAGGCGCAGATCGGCGTCGTGCGCAACGGACGCGAGAGCGCGCTCACGATCGCGCTCGAGACAGCGCCGGAAACGCCGCGCGACGAGATCGTGATCCGCTCGCGCTCGCCGTTCACCGGAGCCAAGGTCGCCAACGTCTCGCCAGCGCTGGCCGAGGAGCTGCGGCTCGACCCTTCGACCGAAGGCGTCGCCGTGCTGGAAGTGGCGGACGGATCGGTCGCGCAGAACCTCGGATTCAAGCCGGGCGACGTCATCGCCAATGTCAACGGCGAGAAGATCGGCCGCACGCGCGACCTGGAGCGCGTGACGCGGGAGCCGAGCCGGACCTGGCGGGTGACCATCACGCGTGCCGGGCAATCGGTTTCGGTGCAATTCGGGGGATAGGGCTAGCATCATGGGCACGCGCCCCAAACGCGGCGGCCCGAGCCTTTTTTCCGCCGCGGGTCTCGACCAGGACGCGCCGCGGCCGCTCGCCGACAAGCTGCGTCCGACCAAGTTGTCCGAGGTCGTCGGCCAGGATCACCTGCTCGGGCCCGACGGTGCGCTCACGCGCATGCTCGAGACACGCTCGGTCGGCTCGCTGGTGTTCTGGGGACCGCCTGGCACGGGCAAGACCACGGTGGCGCGGCTGCTCGCCGATGCGACCGAGCTGCATTTCGAGCAATTGTCGGCGGTATTCTCCGGGGTTGCGGACCTCAAGAAGGCGTTCGACGCCGCGCGCGCGCGGCGCGAGACCGGAACGGGGACGCTGCTGTTCGTCGACGAGGTGCATCGCTTCAACCGCGCGCAGCAGGATTCCTTCCTGCCGGTAATGGAGGACGGCACCGTCGTCCTGGTCGGCGCCACCACCGAAAACCCATCGTTCGAGCTCAACGCTGCGCTGCTGTCGCGCGCTCGCGTCCTGGTGTTCAAGCCGCTCGATGCCGACGCGATCGAGCAATTGCTCAAGCGCGCCGAGGACATCGAGGCCAAGGCGCTGCCGCTCGACGCGGAGGCGCGGGCTTCGCTCGTGCGCATGTCCGACGGCGACGGGCGGGCGGCGCTGACGCTGGCGGAGGAGATCTGGCGCGCGGCGCGCAAGGATGAAGTTTTCGACGCCGCCAAGCTGCAGGAGGTGGTGCAGCGCCGTGCCCCGATCTACGACAAATCGCAGGACGGTCACTACAATCTGATTTCCGCGCTGCACAAGTCGGTGCGCGGCTCCGACCCTGACGCTGCGCTCTACTATCTCGCGCGCATGCTCGATGCCGGCGAGGATCCGCTCTACCTTGCACGGCGTATTGTGCGTATGGCGGTCGAGGACATCGGGCTCGCCGACCCGCAGGCGCTGGTCGTGTGCAACGCCGCCAAGGACACCTATGACTTCCTCGGCAGCCCGGAGGGCGAGCTCGCGCTCGCACAGGCCGTGCTCTACGTGGCGACCGCGCCGAAATCGAATGCCGCCTATGTCGCTTATGGAAAGGCCATGCGGGTCGCCAAGGAAGCGGGCTCGCTGCTGCCGCCCAAGCACATCCTCAATGCGCCGACCAGGCTGATGCAGGCGGAGGGCTATGGCGCGGGCTACGATTACGACCACGACGCGCCCGAGGCCTTCTCCGGCCAGGATTACTTCCCCGAGGCGCTCGGCCGGCACACGTTCTACGATCCTCCGGATCGCGGTTTCGAACGCGAGATCAGGAAGCGGCTGGACTACTGGGCGAAGCTGAGGCGGGAGCGAGCCGGTGGCAAATAGGTCCGGCTCCCACAAGCGCCGCCTGTCGCGCCGTCATCCTGAGGCGCGAGCGCGAAGCGCGAGCCTCGAAGAGCGACGGCCGGGGCCGCCATCCTTCGAGGGCGGCCTGCGGCCATCTCAGGATCGCGGCCGAGCGACCGCGTCGATGGCTTCCGCAAGCAACAACGTTCAAACCGTCACCGTCAGCGCGGACGAATCCGGCATGCGGCTCGATCGCTTCTTCGAGGCGCGCTTTCCCGGCCTGTCGTTCTCCCATATCCAGCGCATCATCCGCAAAGGCGAGGTGCGGGTGAACGGCAAGCGGGCACAGCCGAAGGACCGGCTGCAAGCGGGGCAGGCGGTGCGCATTCCGCCGCTGCGGCTCGATCAACCGAAGCCGCGCGCCGCGAGCGAGGACGACAAGACGCGCGCGTTCCTGAAATCGATCACCTTGCACGAGGACGCCGACGTGCTGGTGCTCGACAAGCCGTTCGGCCTCGCGGTGCAGGGCGGCTCCGGCACCACGCGCCACGTCGACGGCATGCTGGGCGCGCTGCAGACGCGCGATGGGCAGCGGCCGCGCCTGGTGCACCGGCTCGACAAGGACACAGCCGGGTGCCTCGTGGTCGCCAAGACGCGCTTTGCCGCCGCCGCGCTCGCCAAGAGCTTCCGCTCGCGCGCGGCGCGCAAGATCTACTGGGCGCTCACCGCCGGCGTGCCGAAACCGCGCCAGGGCCGCATCTCCACGTTCCTGGCCAAGGAGGAGCGCGAGGAGGAGAGCGTGATGCGCATCGCGCAGCACGGCGAGGAGGGTGCGAGCCACGCGGTGACCTACTACGCCGTGGTTGAGACGGCCGCGAGCACGCTCGCCTGGGTGTCGCTCAAGCCGGTGACCGGTCGCACGCATCAATTGCGCGCCCACATGGCGCATATCCGGCATCCGATCGTCGGCGACCCGAAGTACTTCAGCATCGAGAACTGGGAGCTCCCGGGCGGCATGCAGAACCGGCTGCATCTGCTCGCCCGCCGCATCGCGGTGCCGCACCCGCGCGGGGGCACGCTCGACGTGACCGCGCCGCTTCCCGACCACATGCGGCAATCTTGGAGTTTGCTCGGCCTCGACGCCAGCCGCTACGATCCGATCGTCGAAGCGCCGGAGGAATGATGCGCCGCTTCAAAATCTGGCTGCGGCTGCGCCTCGAGGACGTCAAGTTCCGCCTGCGCGAGATGGTCCGGCGAAGCTTGCGCAAGCTCGTCGAGATCGCCATCACCGATCTCGACCTGATGGGGTCGATCCGCGACCTGCAGTCGTCGGCGGCGTTCGAGCGCGAGCATCTCGCCACGGCCGCCCATTTCAAGAGCCGGCCGCAGCTTTACCGCCATGTGCTGGCGCAGGTGGCGAGCGATGACGGGTTGTTCCTCGAATTCGGCGTCTACAAGGGCGACTCGATCAACCGCTTGGCCGAGCTCAAGCCCGGCGTGCGCTGGTACGGGTTCGACTCCTTCGTCGGGCTGCCGGAGGCCTGGACGCCGGGCGCGCGCGCCGGCGCCTTCAGCATCGAGGGGAAGCTGCCGCCGGTGCGCGACAACGTCACGCTCATCAAGGGATTCTTCGAGCAGACCCTGGCGCCGTTTGCCGCCGAGCACCCGGATGCGGGGGTCGTGTTCCTGCATATCGACTGCGATCTCTACAGCGCGACCAAGTCGGTGTTCGAGCGTCTCGGCGATCGGCTGCGGCCGGGCTGCATCATCGTGTTCGACGAGTTCATCAACTACGCGGGTTGGCAGGACGCCGAGTACAAGGCGTTCATGGAATTCGTCGCCGCGAAGGGCCGCACGTTCGAATATATCGGCTATGTTCGCACCGGCGGCCAGGTGGCGGTCAGGCTGAACTGACGCCATTCCTGCTCCGGCGCGAGTTCCGGTCCCGGGCGCCGGTTGCCGCTTGCGCGCCCCATCCCCATATCAGCCCCGGAGCGTTGCGATGAGGCGAAGCGCGGAGATCCTTCTGCATGCCGTCCTGGCCGGCGTCATCCCGGTGGTGGTCGCGGCGCAGGTCGGTCAGATCGCGCCGGCGTCGCCGGTGATCCCACCGCCGCCTCCGGCGATCCACCTGCCGCTTCCGCCCTCGATCATTGCGCCGCCCTCAGGTCCCGGCGCGCCGCCCAAGGCCGCCATGCCGCCGGAACGGCGTTCGCACGGCGATCGCGTCGTGCCGTGCATCGAGCGCGGGCGCGCCTATAACGTGCCCGACAGCCAGATGAGCGCGTATGTGAGCCGCTGCGCGGGCGGGGATTAGCGCAGGCTCGCGTTGAACTTCTCCAGCGTCGCCGAGCCCGGGCACAGCTCCTTCTCGTCCATGCCGTTGAGCGGCGCCTCGGCGGTCGCGAGCAGCGTGTGCAGGTCGTCCGGGTCGGAGTCGACGTAAAGCAGTCCGGTGACGATCTGCCCCTCGGCGGCATGATGCTGCAGAAAGCTCATCGCGGCGAGCTTGTTGTGGATGTTGTATTCGGCATTGAGCTTGCGCAGCGCGAGCTTGGAGCCGTCGTGCTGCTCGACGATCTCGACCGTTCCCGGCGCGTAGTCGACCGTGATCGGCGCGCGGCTGGTGATGAAGTCGAGCTTGTTGACCGCCTCGTTGTGCATGCGCACGTAGTCGAAGCTCTTGGTCGAGCCGAGGTGGTTGTTGAAGGCGACGCACGGGCTGATCACGTCGATGAAGGCCGCGCCCTGGTGCTCGATCGCCGCCTTGATGATCGGGACGAGCTGCGGCTTGTCGCCGGAGAACGAGCGCGCCACGAAGGTCGCGCCGAGCTGCAGCGCCATGGCGACGAGGTCGATCGAGGAGTCGTTGTTGACCGCGCCGCGCTTGGACTTCGAGCCGCGGTCGGCGGTGGCCGAGAACTGCCCCTTGGTCAGCCCGTATACGCCGTTGTTCTCGACGATATAGACCATGTTGACGCCGCGGCGGATCGCGTGGGCGAACTGGCCGAGGCCGATCGAGGCCGAGTCGCCGTCGCCCGACACGCCCAGATAGATCAGCTCGCGGTTGGCGAGGTTGGCGCCGGTCAGCACCGACGGCATGCGGCCGTGCACCGAGTTGAAGCCGTGCGACTGGCCGAGGAAGTAGGTCGGCGTCTTCGACGAGCAGCCGATGCCCGAGAGCTTGGCGACGCGATGCGGCTCGATGGCGAGCTCGAAGCAGGCTTCGATGATCGCGGCCGAGATCGAGTCGTGGCCGCAGCCGGCGCATAGGGTCGAGACCGAGCCCTCGTAGTCGCGGTGGGTATAGCCGAGCGCGTTCTTGGGCAGGGCGGGATGGTGGAATTTGGGCTTGGCGATGTAGGTCATGGTCTGCCGTTGGCTCCCTAGGAATGGACCGTCGATGCCTGCGGTGCCGGCGATGAAGGTTTATGCGCGAATAGCATGGTTCCACAAGCAAGCTCGAAGTTCGTCTCATCGGGCAATTGCCGCACCCAAGGGCGATCGAGCAAATCCTCGGCGCGCGCCATCAAGTCCCGCATCGGCATGGCGAGGAACTCGTCTCTGGTCTTTCCCGTCAGCCCGCGCGCCCAGCTCTGCACGATCCAGACCAACGCCCAGACCGGCAACGTCGATTTTGCGACCAGGTGATCGTCGATCTCGAGCTGGCGATCGAACAGCGCGCGCAGGCCCTGCGGGCTCATGTTGTAGTAGTGATGCGGATAGCCGTGCAGCGGCGCCAGGAACGGCGCGCAACAGATCAACTGTCCGCCCGGCTTGAGCACGCGCATGATCTCCGAGGCGCAGGTGAACGGATCGCGGACATGCTCGAGAACCGAGAGCGAAAACACGCCGTCGAACGAGCCGTCCTTGAACGGCAGGGCTTCGCCGACGCCGATGACGTCGGTCGAGTCGTAGTCGACGACATCGTAGTTCACGACGTTGGGGTAGTAGACGTGGCGGCGGCCGCTGCCGCAATCGAGCAGCAGGCCGTCCTGGTATTTGCCGATCAGGCCGAGAGCGTAGGGATCGTAGCCGCTCGAGGCCACGGCCGCCGTGTCGACGATGGCCGCCGCCTCTCGCAGCCGATCGGTGAGAAAATCGTATTTCAACCCGCGGCGGACGTGCGGCATCTCGAGCTTGAGCAGCGGTTCCAGGCGATCGATCTTGTGCCGCTGCGCGTCCGCGAAGGCGTTGGCGATTCTGACCTCTCGCCGCTCCTTCCGGCCGCATATGTCGAAGTGCTGCCGACCGCTCTTGAACTCTCCCTTGCGCACCGCCGCGGCGACGTCGGCGTTGGCCGCGAGGTAGCCCGCTTCGTCGAAATTCTCCGGCGTGGCGATGGCGCCGAGCGGAATGCCGGTCACAGCACGCTCCCTAGGACACGACCTTGCGCAGCGGCGTCACCTTGCGCGCGTCGAGATGGTCGCCGATGGCCGCGGCGATGAAGCGCGCGGTGATCGGCGTGCCGTCGTAGTGCAGGATCGGCACCAGGCGCGCCGGATCGATGCCGCATTCGTTGACGATGAGCGAGCGCAGCTGCGCGTCGCGGTTCTGCTCCACCACGAACACGAAGTCGTGCTCCTTGATGAAGTCGGCGACGTCGTGATGGAACGGGAAGCCGCGCACGCGCAGGCGGTCGAGCGGCTTGCCCTGCGCCTCGATCATGTGGATCGCCTCGTCCATCGCCGGCGCGGTCGAGCCGTAATAGATCACGCCGTGCTTGGCGCCCGTCGCGGCGTCGGCGCGAACCGGACGCGGCACGAGGCTCTTGGCGGTCTCGAACTTGCGCAGCAGGCGCTGCATGTTGTCGGCGTAGGGGCCGCCTTCCTCGGTATACTTGGCGTAGCGGTCGCGCGAGGTGCCGCGCGTGAAGAACGAGCCCTTGGTCGGGTGCGCACCCGGAAGGGTGCGGTAGGGGATGCCGTCCTTGTCGACGTCGAGGTAGCGCCCGAAGTCCTTGCCGGCTTCGAGCTCGGCCGCGGTCATGATCTTGCCGCGGTCGTAACGGCGCGCGTCGTCCCAGGCGAGCGGCCGGCACAGCCGATGGTTCATGCCGATATCGAGGTCGAGCATGACGAAGATCGGCGTCTGCAGCCGGTCGGCGAGGTCGAACGACAGCGCGCCGAACTCGAACGCTTCCGCCGGATCCTCGGGGAACAGCAGCACGTGTTTGGTGTCGCCGTGCGAGGCGTAGGCGCAGCTCGTGACGTCGCATTGCTGCGTGCGCGTCGGCATGCCGGTCGAAGGCCCGGCGCGCTGGACGTCGAAGATCACGGCCGGGATTTCGGCGAAGTAGGCAAGCCCGATGAACTCCTGCATCAGCGAGATGCCGGGCCCGGAAGTCGCCGTGAAGGCACGCGCGCCGTTCCACGAAGCGCCGATCACCATGCCGATCGAGGCAAGCTCGTCCTCGGCCTGGATGATGGCGAAGCGGTTGGTCTTGGTCGCGGCGTCGATCCGGTAGCGGCTACAGTGGCGCTGGAAGGCCTCGGCCAGCGACGAGGACGGCGTGATCGGATACCAGGCGCATACCGTCGCCCCGCCGTAGACGGCGCCGAGCGCGGCCGCGCTGTTGCCCTCGATGAAAATACGGTCGCCGACCGCGTTGACGCGCTTGAGCCGCAGGCCGATCGGACATTTCAGGTTCTTGAGCGCGTATTCGCGCCCCATGTGCAAGGCGTGCACGTTCGGCTCGATCAGCGTGCTCTTGGACTTGAATTGCTCGGCGATCAGCTTCTCCAGCACGCCGACCTCCATGTCGAGCAGGGCGGAGAGCACGCCGAGGTAGATGATGTTCTTGAACAGCTGGCGCTGGCGCGGATCGATGTATTCGCGATTGCAGATTTCCGTCAGCGGCACGCCGATCACGGTGATGTCGCTGCGGAAACGCGAGGCCGGCATCGGCCTGGTCGAGTCGTAGAACAGGTAGCCGCCGGGCTCGAGCGAGGCGACGTCCTTGTCCCAGGTCTGCGGGTTCATCGCCACCATCAGGTCGACGCCGCCGCGCGCGCCGAGATGGCCGGCTTCGGTGACGCGCACCTCGTACCAGGTCGGCAGCCCCTGGATGTTGGAGGGGAAGATGTTGCGCGGTGAAACCGGTACGCCCATGCGCATGACGGCGCGGGCAAACAGCTCGTTGGCGCTGGCCGAGCCCGAGCCGTTGACGTTGGCGAACCGGACGACGAAGTCGTTTACGCTCTCGATCGGCATGCCGTTTCCGCGTTCGTCATTTCAATGAGGTATTTTTGCATATCCCAGGCGCCGGTCGGGCAGCGCTCGGCGCACAGGCCGCAGTGCAGGCACACGTCCTCGTCCTTCACCATGACGCGGCCGGTCTTGAGATTGTCGGCGACGTAGAGGTCCTGGGTCAGGTTCTGCGCCGGCGCCTTGAGGCGCGTGCGCAAGTCCGCTTCCTCGCCGTTCGCCGTGAACGTGATGCAGTCCATCGGACAGATGTCGACGCAGGCGTCGCACTCGATGCAGAGCTGGCCGGTGAACACGGTCTGAACGTCGCAGTTCAGGCAACGCTGCGCTTCCGCGAAGGCGAGCTTGTCGTCATAGCCAAGCTCGACCTCGGTGCGGATGTCTTTGAGCGCGATGATGTTGTCGCGCGTCGGCACGCGGTAGCGCTTGTCGTTCGCGATGTCGTTGTCGTAGGACCACTCGTGGATGCCCATCTTCTGGCTGACGACCTCGACCGCGGGCAGGGGGCGGTCGTTGATGTCCTCGCCGGACAGAAATTTGTCGATCGAGACCGCGGCCTCGTGGCCGTGCGCCACCGCCCAGATGATGTTCTTCGGACCGAAGGCGGCGTCGCCGCCGAAGAACACCTTGGGATTGGTCGAGACGAATGTCGTCGTGTCGACCTGGGGCATGTCCCACTGGTCGAACTCGATCCCGATGTCGCGCTCGATCCACGGGAAGGCGTTTTCCTGGCCGACCGCGACCAGCACGTCGTCACATTCGAAATGCTGGTCGCCCTCGCCCGCGGGCACCAGCTTGCGGCGGCCCTTGGCGTCGTATTCGGCCTTGACCTTCTCGAACGTCACGCCGGTGAGCTTGCCGTTGTCGTGGGTGAACTCCTTCGGCACGAGGAAATTGTGGATCGGGATGCCCTCGTGCATCGCGTCCTCCTTCTCCCAGGGGGACGCCTTCATCTCCTCGAAGCCGGAGCGCACGATCACCTTCACGTCCTCGCCGCCGAGCCGGCGCGAGGAGCGGCAGCAGTCCATGGCGGTATTGCCGCCGCCGAGAACAATCACGCGCCGGCCGATCTTGGTGACGTGGCCGAACGAGACCGAGGACAGCCAGTCGATGCCGATGTGGATGTTCTTGGCTGCTTCCTGGCGGCCCGGGATGTCGAGCTCGCGGCCGCGCGGGGCGCCGGAACCGACGAAGATCGCGTCCCAGCCCTCGGCCAGCAGGCTCTTGAGGCTGTTGACCGGCCGTCCGCCGCGGAACTCGACGCCGAGGTCGAGGATGTAGTTGCACTCCTCGTCGATCACCTTGTCGGGCAGGCGGAACTTGGGGATCTGCGAGCGCATCATGCCGCCGGAGCGGAAGTCGCCGTCGAACACCACGCATTCGTAGCCCATGGGCGCAAGGTCGCGTGCGACCGTGAGCGAGGCCGGGCCGCCGCCAACAAGGGCAATGCGCTTGCCGTTCTTCTTCTCGGGAGGCTTGGGCAGGCGCTCGCGGATGTCGCCCTTGTAGTCGGCGGCGACCCGCTTCAGGCGGCAGATCGCGACCGGCTCCTTTTCTATGCGGCCGCGCCGGCAGGCCGGCTCGCACGGCCGGTCGCACGTGCGCCCCAGGATCCCGGGAAACACGTTGGATTTCCAATTGACCATATAGGCGTCGCTGTAGCGGCCCGCCGCGATCAACCGGATGTATTCGGGAACCGGAGTGTGGGCCGGACACGCCCATTGGCAATCCACGACCTTGTGGAAATAGTCCGGTGCAGAAATGTCGGTAAGTTTCATTTCCTCCTCGGAAGACGCAACTGCCGACGGAAACGGCGCGCGTCGCGGAACCCTCTCCCCCGGCTCGATTCTTGGATCGAGGCCGCGGCGAATGTAGAGGAGGAGGGGTCCGAATGCCACCGCTACCAACGTCGCGACTGGGCCTTTTTTAGCCTATGCTGAAGCCGGAAACTAAGGTTGTCCGGTGGGCGAAATAGCGCATCGCGCGTGGCTGCGCGGGCGATTCAAGGTGTCTCGTTAAGCCATTGAGATCGTTCAATCTTTCAAGTCCACCAAGCGGCCGATCGCGGTTCGGTCGGTCTTGCCGGTGCGCCCGACCGGCAAGCTATCGCGGATATGGATCGCGTCGGGGAGTTTGTAGCGCTCGATGTAGTCGGCGGCCCACGCCCGGATCGCTTGCGCGTCGGGCGCGGTTCCCGCGCGTGGCACGATGACCGCGTGAATGCGCTCGCCGAGGCGGGCGTCGGCCACGCCGGCGCACAACACGGCCGCGATGTCGGGGTGCCGCGCGAGCACGCCTTCGACTTCGAGCGGCGCGATCTTGTAGCCGCCGCGCGAGATGATGTCGTTGGCGCGGCCGGTAAGCTCGACGCGGCCGTCGGCACGTTGGCGTGCCAGATCGCCGGTGCGCAAGAAGCCGTCTGCGAAGGCGGCCTGGGTCAGATCGTGCGCGTCGAGATAGCCGAGCATGCCGAACGGCGTCCTGACCTGCAGTTCTCCGCCGACGCCGGTATCCGGCGCGATGCGGTAGGCGACGCGCTCGGTCGGCGCGCCGATCGTGCCGATGCCGGCCGGCTGGTCGGCGGGCATGAGGCAGAAGTCGCACGCGCCGGTTTCGGTCAGTCCGTAAAGATCGGTTATGCCGGCCCGCGGCAGCATCGCGCGGATCGCGTGGGTGAGGGCGGCGCCGAGCGGTTCGCCGCCGGTCAAGATTGCGTGCAGGCCGGGAGCCGGCGCTGGAGGTTCGGCGCCAAGAGTCCGCAGCATGGTGGGCACGCAGGCCGCGACCGTGGCGGTGTTGAATGCCGCGCCGGCCGCCGCAGCGGAGAACTTCGGCAAAAGATGCAGCCGCGCTCCGCTCGTGATCGTGAGCAGGCTCACCCAGATGCCGAAAATGAAAGTGAGCTGCAGCGGCACGAGCACGGTGTCGTCCGCGCGGATACCGATGAGGCGCGACAGCACGGCGATTTTCCCGGCCAGGCGGGCATGACCGATGACCACGCCTTTCGGCTCCCCGGTGCTGCCGGAGGTGAACACGATCAAAGCCGCACCATGCAGCAACGGCCGCTCCGGCGGCCGTGCTGGCGCCATGTCCCCGACGGTCGTCTCGTCGACCATGAAGCGCGCGCCGGTTCTCAGCCGCAGCGCGGACATGACATGCGCGGGTGTCGCCATGTGAACCGGAACCGCCACGGCGCCGGCCCGCCACACGCCGAGCAAGGCGGCGAGATCGGCCGGCCGGTTGCCGATCATCACGTGTACCGGTTCGTCGGGAGCGACACCGCCGCGCGCAAGATCGCGCGCGATACGGTCCGCAATCGCCCGCAACTCGGACGCTTCCAAGCGGGTACCGGCCGAAACGATCGACGGACTGCGCGTGCGCAAGCCCTCGTCCAGCAGCGCGGCAAGCGTGTTCACGCGGCCGGACCGGCGAAGCGCGCATCGCGCCAGGCAAGCGCGGCGCGCAGGCCTTCGCGCCGTGCGATCTCCATGAACGCGATCTTGTCGGGCGAGCCCTTGCCTTCGATCGCAAGATCGATGGCCAGCGCCGCCTCCAATGCATCCATCATGCCTTGCGCCTCGAACGCACCGTTGATGGCCCGCTTGGTCTGGCGTACCAGTTCGGGATCGATCGTGGCGATATGGCGCGCGAACGAAAGCGCGGCGTTATCGAGTTCGCCGTCGGCGACGATGCGGTTGACGATGCCGAGTGCGTGGGCGCGCTCCACGGAAATCCGGTCTTCGCCGGTGAGGATGATCTCCTTGGCGATCTTCGGGCCGACCATCCAGGGCAACAGCATCACCACGATGCCGGCGCCGAATTTCAACTCGGGCTCGCCGAAGAATGCGTTCTCCGCCGCGATCGTGACGTCGCAGGCGAGCGCAAGCTCGAACGCGCCGGCAAGGCATGCCCCGCGCACGGCCGCGATGGTCGGCTTCGGGCACCGCCAGAAGCGGATGACGGTGTCGAAATCGCGCCGCAGGATCGTCCGCCATTGCTCGACTCCGGTCGGCCGGCGTTCCATCTGCTCCTTGAGATCGAAGCCGGACGAGAATGCCGTGCCGGCGCCGGTGACGATGATGACGCGGATCGCGCGGTCCGCCTCGGCGTGATCGAGCGCGGCGCAAATCTCTTCCAGCATGACCTGATTGAGCGCATTTACCCGTCCCGGGCGGTCGAGCGTGATGCGTCCGACCGGCCCGATCGGCTGGTAGCGAATGGTGGAGAAATCCATCGTGGTATCCGCCGTCATCGCGACTCCCGGACTTCGGCCCCCGGCGGCAGCGAAGTCAAGCTTGCGCAATGCGCGTGCGGCAGTGCAAATGCGCCGGCGCCTTGAACGGGAACGGATCGTTGAAGCTCGTCATCTTCGATTGCGACGGAACACTGGTCGACAGCCAGCATATGATCGTCGCGGCCATGCAGGAGGTCTATGCGGCGCACGGCATCGCCCTCCCGCCGCGCGAGACGCTGCTTTCGGCGGTCGGTCTGTCGCTGCCGCAGGCATTCGAGCAGCTTGCCGACGGCGCGCCGTTCCCGGTTGCCGCCATGGTTGAGCGCTACAAGGCGGCGTTCCAGGCGATGCGGAGCGCCGAGGTGCATCAGCTCGAGCCGCTCTATCCGGGCGCGGCGGAGGCGATTGCGGCGCTGGCGCGGCGCAGCGACGTGGTGCTCGGGGTAGCGACCGGCAAGTCGCAGCGCGGGGTGCGCATGGTGCTCGGCCGCCACGGATTGCTCGATCATTTCATCACCATCAAAACGGCGGACGACGCGCCCTCCAAGCCTGATCCCGGCATGGTGCTCGCCGCCATGCGCGAAACTGGCGTGCATCGAGCCGATACCGTGGTGGTCGGCGACACCGCCTACGATATGGCGATGGCGCGCGCCGCCGGGGTCGCGGGCATCGGCGTGAGCTGGGGTTATCACGCGGCCGCCCGCCTAATGGAGGCCGGCGCGCACACCGTCATCGACCGATTCGATTCACTCCTGCCCGTGCTTCAGGACTTATGGCGGCCGGCAGGCCCCGCGCGGGTCGCAGGCGGGTAACGGCCCGCTGTTTTGCGCTGCAAAACGGATTGGTGCAGTGCGTACGGCGCAGATTGCTTCAAGCTTCAAGTATTTGGTGATCAGACGAATATGTCGCCCTCGGGTCCAACTGGAGTCGATTGTTTCAAAACCGCCCCTTGCGCAGGGAATGGTTCAATGAGCTAACGGCTGGAACCAAAACAATTCTGGAATAACCACATAATGCCTTATGCGTCTGCGGCAGGGCACTTCCGCAAGGCATGTCAAAATAAATCTGAACCCGGCCGCAATCTGCGTGTTGACTGCCAAGCGCGCGTGATTTGCCGGCCGTATTGCGTAGCGCCTCTTGTAAATCAACAGGACTTTGGTCGAGACGTCCCCCGACCGTTCGGAGAACGCCATGACGCCAGCCCGCTATTTTCTCGTGCAACACGCGGACGAGTGGATCATTCAGTACGGCGACGAGGAATTCGGCCCCTACAAGAGCCAAGCCGAAGCCATGCTGTTTGCCGTGGAGGCCGCGCGCAATCTCGCCGCGCGCGGCACCGAGGCGGAAGTCTGCCTCGTGGGCGAGAACGGGTCTTTCCACGCCGAGTGGAGCAACCGACCGGCCGAGCTGGCGGCCACCGCCTGATCCTGCGGCCGACGCACAAGTTCACTTATCAGCGTCGAATGCTTATCTCGCTTCCGCGGAGCGGGGTAAGCTTTCGGCATGCGTGAGATCTTCGAAGACATTTTCCCAACGGCGCTGCTCGATCCGATCGAGGCCGCACGGCGCTCGGTGCGGCCGCAACTGCGCAAGCGGTTCTATGATCGCGTGGACGTCGCCGAAGGGGAGGGCTTTCACGTCACCCTCGACGGCCGTCCGGTCAAAACCCCGGCACGACGGCTGCTCGCCGCCCCGACTCATGAGCTGGCCGCGGCGGTCGCGGCCGAATGGCAGGCGCAGGGCCCGCATGTCGATCCCGCCAGGATGCCGCTGACCCGGCTTGCCAATGCGATCATCGACGGCGTCGCGGCGGCACCCGCTGAGGTGCGCGCCGAGATCGTCAAGTATCTCGGTTCCGATCTGCTGTTCTATCGGGCCGCCGCGCCGGAGGGGCTGGTGGCGCTGCAGCAGCGCTACTGGGACCCGCTCCTGGTTTGGGCGCGCGATGATCTCGGCGCACGCTTCGTGCTGAGCGAGGGCGTGGTGTTCGTGGCGCAGCCCCCTGGCGCCGTCGCGGCGGCAGCCAGCGCGATTCCGGCCGATCCCTGGCGGCTAGGCGCGGTTCATTCGCTCATGACGCTCACCGGCTCGGCGCTGATCGCGTTCGGTGTCCTGCACCGCCGTCTCGATATCGAGGCGGCGTGGCAGGCTGCCCATGTCGACGAGGATTGGAACATGCAGCAGTGGGGGCGCGACGAACTCGCGCTCGAGCGGCGTACCGCACGCTTTGCCGAGGCAAGCGCCGCGACGACGGTGCTGGCCCTGGTGCCCTGAACTCGAAGTTCGCACACGGCTTGGCGAACCTCGGAATCGGGACACTGGCGTGACGCCTGCGTTCAAGGAAAATTAACGATCGCTTCATCGGCGCGGCCTTAAGGTCGATCCGAGGACCGCGCCGTGGACACGATCCAGCTCCCGACCATCGCGCTCCCGACCAGCTTCGGCGGGGCGGCGCCGGTATTGCAGCCCGGTCAAATCGTCCAGGCCTTGGTCCTGGCGCTGCTCGAGAACGGCGCGTATCGCCTGCAATTGCCCAACGCCATTCTCGACGTTCGCTCGGAGATTCCGCTCGTGCCGGGCAGCACGGTCCGCGTCGCGGTCAAGGGCACGCCGACCAATCTGAGGCTCATCGTCTTCCCGGAGGGAGCTGCGTCGCAGGCGTCTGCGGCACGGCCGGCGCCGAATGTCCCGCAGGGTGCGCCGACCCCTGCGGGGCAAGGCCCACGACCGGCGCTCGCCGAGGCCGTGATCGTCGAGAAGGGTCAAGCGCTGCCGAGGCCCGATGGTTTGCCGACCATCGAGGCGCCGAAGATCACGCCCGCCACGCCCGACAAATCGCCGCGTCCGATCGCCCCCGAGCAGGCGTTGAGCGCCGCGGTCGCGCGCGCCGCGGGCCGTCAGGGCGGTCTCGGCCCTCTGCTGGCTAACGTGGCCCATCTGCTGCAGGACGCCGCAGCACCACTGCCCGGGCCGGTGCGGGCGGCTGCAGCGCAGCTGCTCGACCTGCGCCTTCCGCTCGAGAGCGTGACGGCGGAAGACCTCCGCCAGGGGTTCGCGCGGTCCGGATTGATGCTGGAAGGAAAACTTGCGATGACCCCGGCACCGGCGGTGTCGCCCGGCGTACCTGCGCCCGATCTCAAGGCGGCGTTGCTGGTGTTGCGTCATGTCCTCAAGGCGTGGGCCGCGAGCGAGCCGGCGCGGGCGCGGCCGACGGTGCCGGCGCCGACGCATGCCGCCGAGGCACCACCGGATCGGCCGAAGCAGCCGATCCGCGCGAGTCATCCCAATGGCTTGCTCGAGTTTCCTGACGTGGAGGACGCGTCGCCGACGAGCTTGGCCAAGGCGGTCAGGGCAGCTCTGGAGCAGAGCGCGCCGCGCTCCGCGCCCGGTCCGTCCGTCAATCCGCCGCCACCCTATCGCGGCGCGCCGACGGCTGCGCAGCCGGTCGCTCCAGTCTTCATTTTCGAGGACGCGACGCCACGCGAGACGGCCGAGCTGCTGCTCGCGCAGACCGACGCCGCGCTTGCGCGTCAGACGTTGCTCCAGGCTTCATCTCTGCCCGACCGCATCGAGCCGGGCGCGCGCATCGAAGGCGGCCCGCGCTGGAATTTCGAGATCCCGCTGGCGACGCCACAGGGCACGGCCATCGCCCAGTTCGAGATCAGCCGCGACGGCCAAGCGGCGACCGAAGCCGAAGCCGCGCCCGCGGTCTGGCGCGCGCGCTTCTCCCTCGACATCGAGCCGAACGGGCCGGTCCATGCTCTGGTGACGCTCGCAGGCGACCGCACCGGAGTCACCTTGTGGGCCGAACGGCAGGCGACCGCTGCGCGCCTGAGCGACGGCGCCTTGCTGCTCGACGAGGCGCTGCGCCGCGCCGAACTCCGCAGCGACCTGCAAGTGCGTGTCGGGACGCCGCGCCTCGCACGGGCGGCCGCGCCCGGCCAATTCATGGACCGCGCCACATGAGCGAGAACACGCTCGCCGTCGCCCTGCATTACGACCGCCCCAACGTGCCGGTCCCGCGCGTCGTCGCCAAGGGGCGCGGCGAAGTCGGCGACGCGATCCTGGAGACGGCGCGCGCGCACGGCGTCCCGATCGAAGAGAACGCGCCGCTGGCGGAAGCGCTGGCGCAGATCGAGCTCGGCGGCGACATACCAGTCGAGCTCTACCGCGCGGTCGCCGAGGTGCTGATTTTCATCCTGCGCGCGTCCGGCGGGCTGCCGCCGCCGGACGCGTAGGGCGCTACCCGCCTTTGTAGGATTTCTCCTCGACGATCTCCGATCCGAAGGCGAGATTGATCTCGCGCTTGATGGCCGCGCGGCGGTCGTTGTTGTGGTAGACGCCGCGCGCCAATGCGACGAACCGGGCACCGAAATCCGCCGCGGCTTCGCATTCGCGGATGTCATCCTCGATGACCCATAGCGTTTCGTTGATGCGCTTGAGCTCGGCCGCGAAGGCATCCATGCGTGCGCCGGTGAGGCCAGCATCCGTCTGCAGCTGCCGCAGCAGCGCAAGCTCGCGGCGGATGTTGGCGAGCTTGCCCGGTTCGCCGATACGCTCCGCCTTGATCTCCAGGATCGTGATCTTGTCGATCAGTTCGCCGACCGAGAGCGGAGATTGCAGCACGGGCATGCGGGAACCCACTACGATGACGCGCCGGCGGCGACACGTACCGCCGCAGCGAGGCGGCGAAACACATCGGCCCAGTCACCGGGCCGCGTCTGCCGGAACAGGCGCGTGCTCGGGTACCATGGCGTGTCCTCGCGGTCGAGCAGCCAGGGCCAGAACGGGGGGCGCGGCAGCGCGACAAAAGTGCGTCGGCCGAGCGCGCCGGCTAGATGGCCGAGCGCGGAATCGCAGATGACCATCAAGTCGAGGCTTTGCATCACCGCCGCGGTATCGACGAACGCGTCGGGGCCGGCGTCGAAGTCCGCCCCCAGAGTCTCGACCGGGAACGACGCCGCTGCGGTCTCGCTGTCGGCGCCCTTCTGCAGCGAGATCAGCCGCACGCCGGGAATGCCGGCAATCGAAGCAAAGGCTTCGAGCGGCATGAAGCGGTTGCGCAGGATCGCCGTGGCGGTGGCGCTGCCGGTCCAGGCGATGCCGATCTTGAAGCCATGCTGGCCGATACGGCCGCGCCAGTGCGCGATGCGCTCTGGCTCAGCGCCGAGATACGGCACGGCGCCGGGAATCATGTTGGGCCTGACGCCAAGCAGGGCGGGGAGGCTCATCAGGCGCTGCCAGCGGATCGGTCCGGTCTGATCGATCTCTTCGAGGTTGGTGATGACCCTGACCCCCGGCACGGTCATCATCAGGCCTTTGATCTTCGGCCCCACAAGCAGGACGACGCGAAACTCTTCTTCCGCAAAATGCGCGGCGAAGCGCGCAAACAGGATGGTGTCGCCGAAGCCCTGCTCGGCCTGCAGCAGCAACGTGGCGTCGCCCAGCGGCTCGCCCTGCCACAACGGGAACGGCAGCGGCGGATAGGCCGCAGGCTTGAGCGCGATGCGACGCTCGTAGCGCTCAAAACCGCTTCTCCAGCGGCCGCGCAGCAGCTCGACATTGGCGAGATTGAACGCCACATCGTGGTCCTCGGGTGCGAGTTGCTGGCCCTGCTCGAACGCCGCAACCGCTTCGTCGATCCGATCGAGTCCGTAAAGCGCGACGCCGCGGTCCGCATGGGCCTTGCCGTTGCGCGGCTCGGCCGCGACCACGCGGTCGAGGTCGCGCAAGGCCTTGGCGTAATGTCCGAGCGCGATGAAGGCCCCGCCACGGGTATGCCGGGCGAAGGTGTGGCGCGTCTCGAGCCGGAGCGCACGAGCGGCCAGATCGATGCTCTCGTCATAGCGGCGCTGCTGCAAGGCGGCGAGCGCGGACAGCGCGAGCGCGTCGACGTTGCGCGGATCCTGGCGCAGGACCTCGGCATAGCGCGCCGCGGCCTCGGCCACGGCGCCGCGCTGGTGCAGCGCGACCGCCTCGTCGAGCAGCGCGGCGGCGAAGTTCGCGGTCATGCGCGGTCCTTGCGCGGTCTTTGGAGCCTATCGCGCGCGTATCGCGGCGGCGATGCGGGCGAACACGTCGTCCCATTCACCGGGCCGCCGCTGCCGGAACAGCCGCATGGTCGGGTACCACGGCGAGTCGTCGCGGTCGAGCATGAAGCGCCATTCCGGAAATGCCTTGAGCGCGACGAAGGTCTCCCGGGCGAGCGCGCCGGCCAAATGCGCGACCGACGTGTCGCAGGTGATGACGAGGTCGACGGCGTGCATCGCCGCGGCGGTATCGGCGAAGGCCTCGGTGCCGGCATCGAAGCTGCCGAGCGTCTCGATGCGCGCGCGCAACGGCGATGCGGCGAGTTCATCGTCGGCGCCCTTTTGCAACGAGATCAGCCGCACGCCGGCGACGTCGGCGACCGGCGCCAGCGCGGACAGCGGGAACGAGCGCCCGGGGTTGATGATGCCGGCGACCTTGCCCTGCCAATTGATGCCGATGCGCAAGCCGTGCGACCCGATGCGCTCGCGCCAGCGCATCACGCGCGCCGGATCGGCGGTGAGATAGGGGACGTCGCGCGGAATCGTCTCCAACGTGGTTTCCAGAACCAAGGGCGCGCTCAACAGCGGCAGCCAACGGATCGGCTCGAAGCGGGGCAACTCGGCGGCGTCCGAGACATAGGCGGTCACGCCTGGCGCAGTGGAGATCAGGCCTTTGAGCCTCGGCGGTCCCATGATGACGACGCGGTGGCCACGTGTCGCGAGCACGCCGGCAAAGCGCACGAACTGGATGGTGTCGCCGAGGCCCTGCTCGGCGTGCAGCACCAGTGTTGCGTCGTCCGCTTCGCCGTTCCAGCGCGGATAGGGCAGGGCATCGCGCAGCCTGCGCGCGCTCGGGCGGTGCGCGTAATCGCGCCACCCTTGCGTCCAGTCGCCGCGCAGCAGCGCGAAGAAACCTGCATTGAACCGAACGTCCGGATCGTCGGGTTTCAGCGCCGCCGCGCGGTCGAGTGCGGCGCGGGAATCATCGAGCCGTCCCATGTGATAGAGCAGCGAGCTGCGGTCGAGATGCAGCTTTGGAACATCGGGTTTGAGCGCGATGGCGCGGTCGAGCGCCGCCAGCGCCTCCGCGTTGCGCTCGAGTGCGTGCAATGCGAGCGCGCGGTCGAGATGGGCTTTGACCGTTCCGGGTGTCAGCGCCAGCACCCGGTCGAGGCCGGCGATCGCCTCGTCGTAGCGCTCGAGCAGCATCAGTACTGCCGCGTGGTGATGATGATCCGCCGGGGCATTGGTGAGCGTCGCGGCGCGCGCAAAGCTCGCCAGCGCCTCATTGAGCTTGCCCAGGCCCTGCAGCGCGCTGCCGAGCGCGCGGTGAGCGGCCGAATTCTTGCGGTCGCGCTCGAGCACTTGGCGGTAGCGCGCCGCGGCTTCGGCCAGCGCGCCCTGCCGGTGCAGCAGCAATGCTTCCTGCAGCAGGAAATCCGCCGACACCACGGGATTAGCGCCCGATGCGACCGAGGTGGGTGAAAGCGAAGCCCGCGTCGTACTTCAAGCCGTAGCCGAGCATGCGGTCGAGGCCGATATGGGCGAGCCAGATCAGCGCGAGCGCGACCAAGGTCGCCGACGGTGCGGTCAGGCCGATCAACGCGAGCACGAAGGGCAGGGCGGAAACGTGGAGAATATTGTAGGTGAGCGCGCCGATGCGCGCGCCGGCCGCGTAACCCAGCATCCCAAGATCGGGAGCAAGGATGAGGATCACGAACAGCCACCACGACTCACCGGTGCGCGGATAGAGGAAGATGGCGAGCGCGGCGAGCGCACCCCCTTCGATGCGCAGGATCAGGCGCGGCAGGCCGGAGACGGCGGGGGCGTTTTCGCTCATGACTGGCTCCGCAAGGCTCATGTAATGGGCGGTTCTACCCCAATTTGCCCGGATCGTGCTAAGCCGAACAAGCCGGAATTGCGAGGGCGGGATGAAGGACATACTCGAGAAACTGGAGACGCGGCGCGCCAATGCCCGGCTCGGCGGCGGGCAGGCGCGCATCGACACCCAGCACAAACGCGGCAAGCTGACGGCGCGCGAGCGCATCGAGCTCCTGATGGACAAGGACTCGTTCGAGGAGTTCGACATGTTCGTCGAACACCGCGCGACGGATTTCGGCATGGACAAGGGCCCGAAGATCCCGGGCGACGGCGTGGTCACCGGCTGGGGCACGGTGAACGGGCGCACCGTGTTCGTGTTCGCCAAGGATTTCACGGTGTTCGGCGGCTCGCTGTCGGAGACGCACGCGCAGAAGATCGTGAAGATCCAGGACATGGCGATGAAGGCGCGGGCGCCGATCGTCGGCTTGTTCGACGCCGGGGGCGCGCGCATTCAGGAAGGCGTCGCCTCGCTCGGCGGCTATGGCGAGGTGTTCAAGCGCAACGTCGTCGCCTCGGGCGTGATCCCGCAGATTTCCGTGATCATGGGTCCGTGCGCCGGCGGCGACGTCTATTCGCCGGCCATGACCGACTTCATCTTCATGGTGAAGGACACGAGCTACATGTTCGTCACCGGTCCCGACGTGGTGAAGACGGTGACCAATGAGGTGGTCACGGCCGAAGAGCTCGGCGGCGCCTCGGTGCACACGACGAAGTCCGCGATCTCCGACGGCGCGTTCGAGAACGACGTCGAGTGCCTGCTGCAGATCAGGCGTCTCATCGACTTCCTGCCCGCGAACTGCGCCGACGGCGTGCCCGAATGGCCCTCGTTCGATGATATCGAGCGCGCGGACAAGTCGCTCGACACCCTCATTCCCGACAATCCCAACAAGCCCTACGACATCAAGGAGCTGATCCTGAAGGTCGCCGACGAAGGCGATTTCTTCGAGCTCTCCGCGGCCTATGCGAAAAACATCGTCACCGGCTTCGGCCGTATGGCCGGGCGTACGGTCGGCTTCGTCGCCAACCAGCCGATGGTGCTTGCCGGCGTGCTCAACTCCGACGCAAGCCGCAAGGCCGCGCGTTTCGTGCGCTTCTGCGACGCCTTCAGCATCCCGATCGTGACTTTCGTGGACGTGCCGGGCTTCCTGCCCGGCACGGCGCAGGAATATGGCGGGCTGATCAAGCACGGCGCCAAGCTGTTGTTTGCCTACAGCCAGTGCACCGTGCCTCTGGTCACCGTCATCACGCGCAAGGCGTTCGGCGGCGCCTATGACGTGATGGCGAGCAAGCACATCGGCGGCGACGTGAACTATGCCTGGCCGACCGCGCAGATCGCCGTCATGGGCGCAAAAGGCGCGGTCGAGATCATCTTCCGCGCCGACATCGGCGATGCCGACAAGATCGCGGCGCGCACCAAGGAATACGAGGACCGCTTCCTGTCGCCGTTCGTCGCCGCCGAGCGCGGCTATCTCGACGACGTGATCATGCCGCACGCGACGCGCCGGCGCGTGGCGCGCTCGCTCGCGATGCTGCGCGGGAAGCAGGTGGAGATGCCGGGGCGGAAGCACGACAACTTGCCATTGTGACACTGAAAAGATCATATGTTGCGCGAGCGCATCTGATGCGCTAACATCTGATGCATGCGAACGACCCTCGATATTGATGACGATGTCTTGGCGATTGCCAAGGAAAAGGCAGCTAGCCAACGCACCACCACCGGCAAGGTGATTTCCGACTTGGCCCGGCAGGCGCTGATACGTCCGGCGAGCGAGACCGCAGGCGCCGAGCAGCGCCACGGTCTCTTGTATGAGGACGGCTGGTACGTGCTGCCATCGCGTGGCGGCATCATCAGCAACGAACTGATCGACGAAATCCAAGAGGAACTGGATCAAGAGGATGCGCGCGCTGCTGGACGTGAACGTGCTTCTGGCACTGATGGATAGGGACAATATCCATCATCGGTCAGCGTTGGCATGGTGGCGATCCGATCGCGAGCACGGCTGGGCGTCGTGCCCGCTGACCCAGAACGGATTTGTCCGCATCTCCTGCCAAGACCGTTATCGCGGACCTCGACCGATAGCGCATGCCGTCGAGCAGTTGCGGCTGCAGCTCAGCGAGCTCAGCCATGAGTTCTGGCCGGACGACGTCTCCATTGCCGATGCGGAGGCTTTCGACCACAGCCGCATCCTTGGACCGAAGCAGATCACCGACGTCTACCTCCTCGCGCTCGCCGTGAAGCATGAGGGTCGGCTCGCGACCTTCGACCGCACGATCCCGCTCGCCGCGGTGCGGGGAGCGGAGCCGCGGCATGTGGCGGTGATTTGAAAACGTCGGCGCGTGCGCGCGCTCGCGATGCTGCGGGGCAAGCAGGTGGAGATGCCGGGACGCAAGCACGATAATTTGCCGTTTGTGACGCGGGGCGCGGCGCGTGGCCTGCCATTCTTGCCGCGAACTCGGAGGGCGGCCGGCGCGGGTATCTGCGCGCAATTTTCGCAGCTGCGCAAACCGCGCCTTTACTGTCACCACAGGTTGGTATTCCGGTATAGGTTACCTGCAGTTGACGGCGGACCTTGCTGTGCCCATCCTTCGTTCCAACCTCGTCCACCCAAGGGGCGCTTCATGAGGCATCAATGAGGTGGGACGAACCGGGGAGAACCTCCGACAACTGAGGGACTTCTCCGGTGGCCGGCGCCAGGGAAACCGTGGGCCTCGGCCGGTGCGGCGCCCGCGGGCAGGCTCTTGCACGGCCTGCACTCGGGCGGCGTCGGGGCTCCGCTCGGGGGCACTATCGACCCCCTGCCAGGAGCTGGCTGACGAGAGGGGTTCGGGCCGCAAGGTTCGAGCGAAGGTCCTCTCGAAAACGCGGCCCGGCGCCGTGACTGCGCGGCGGTTGAGTCGTTGCAGGGACGCCGCGGTGGAGCGCCGAGAGGCGCGCCCGGCCCGCGTCATGGGCTGGGTCATCTCCGGCGCTTCCGGAGATGGGTCCCATCGCGAGACGGACCACCGGGTGCGGCGTATCCGCACCAGCGCCTGTCGGCGCTCTGCCCCCTCTTTTGGTTAGGGCAGAGAAAAGACAAAGGGGAGCCCGGAGCCCTCAACCACCCGGGCGTATCGCGTTGGCTGTTTGACAAGTGAATCGGGATTTGTAGGGCGGGCAAAGGCGCGTAAGCGCCGTGCCCGCGTGAGACATGCGCCGCGCTGCGAGAATGGCGGGCACGCTGCGCTTTGCCCGCCCTACCGCACCGCTTCCGCCCCCGGGGCAACCCCGATATCATCGCGGCAACCTCAGGGAGGCACCCATGAAGCGTCTGTTGATCGCCGCCGCCATCGTCTCGCTCGCGCTCACCGGCGTTGCGGACGCCCAGCAATTGCCGCCGGCCGCCACCACGTCGCCGACCATCAAGCGCACACCGCTGCAGAAGTTCGACGTGCCGGGGACCAATTACGAGACCGTGATGGCGCTGGCCGAGATCGTGGCGAATGCGAATGTCGGGCGCCATACGCACCCGGGTCCTGAGACCAGCTATGTCGTCGAAGGCGAGCTGACGCTGCTGGTCGAAGGCCAGCCGCCGAAGCCGCTCAAGGCCGGCGACAGCTTCAGTGTCCCGGGCGGTACGATCCACGACGCGCGTACCGGCCCGAACGGCGCGAAGGTGCTCGCCACCTACGTGGTGGAGAAGGGCAAGCCTTTGGCGAGCCCGGCGCCGTGAGGAACAGAAAACAAGGCAAATACTTCGCTGCACGCAAGAGAGAGTCCAAGCGGGGCTAAGAATTTTTCGTTCGTCGACAGACCAGTTGCGCGGTCGAGATTCTGCCCCAGTCACGAATAGTGAAACCGGCACTGCGCGATCTCGATCGCCTGTGCGGCGCCGGAGCCGATGACACGATAGACCAGCCGGTGCTCGTCGGTGATGCGGCGCGACCACCAGCCTGAGAGCTTACCCTTGAGCGGCTCGGGCTTGCCGAGGCCGGCAAATGGATTTCGACGGGCGTCCGCAACCAGCGCCAAGATCTTCGCGGCGATCTTCGGGTCTTCGCTCACCCAGTAGGCGAGATGGTCGAGCGCCACTGGGTGCCAGATCGCCCTCATTCGGCCGCCTCGCGGCGGGATTTGCCCGAACGGACCCTGCCCGCGATGCGGCGTGAAGGCTTGCGGCGTCGGCCCGGCATCGGAGGAATCTTCCCCTTCTGCGCGCGTGCGACAAAGGCCTTGAGTTCGTCCATGGTCATCTCGATGCCTTTGCCGGCGTCGAGATCGTCCATCGCATCGAGCAGCGCGCGCGCGTTGGCCCGGGTCGAGAACAGGTGCAGCGTCTCCTGGATGCTGTTCCATTCGCTGAGCGCGACCAGGACCACCGAGCCGCGCTTCTTGCGCGCCACGATGACGGGCTCGTTGTCCTTCACGACGCGGTCGAGGAGCTTCGCCAAATTCTGGCGCGCCTCGGAATAGGTGGTGACGTCGACCATGGCAGCCTCCTGTCCAACTTGTACAACATATGGCACAGATTATGGTACAAGTCAGCCTGGAGCCGGGCGCCGCCGCGCGGCGACGGCGATCGGGTGCCAGGTCTTGTCCTCCCGGCCGCTATACACTCATGTTGTTGACCCAAGTAGCGGGGAAATCCATGCCCACCTTCTTCGTCGTCCGTGCCACCGTCTCCGACCCTGCTCAGCGCGCGGCGTTCGACAAATGGTATGCGGAGGAACACCTGCCCGACGCCGTGAAGGCGTTCGGCGCGCAGAAGGCGTGGCGCTTCTGGAGCGAGACCGATCCGGCGGTGCATCAGGCGACCTATCAGTTCGCCGACCGCGCCGCGCTTGATCGCGGCACGGCGCCCGAAAATCTCAAGCCGCTGATCGCCGAGTTCGAGCGCGCCTTTCCGGGCGTTCCGCGCACGCGTGAGATCCTGACCCTGGCCCAAGAGATGTAGCGCGGCTCAACGGAGCGAACGATAATGAGGCCAGCCGGCGCTCAGCCGCAGGCGACGCGCTGGATCGGGAGGCGACCCCATGAATAGAACCGCATGCGCGGCGCTCGCTCTTCTGTCCCTGCCGGTACTCGCCAACGCGCAAGGCCGCTGGCCGGCGGGCGACGAGATCGGAATGGCGAACCATCTCGGGCCGGCCACGTGGGCGCGCTGCGCGCCGTACCTCGCCAATGCCGGCGCGAAGAGCTACGAGCTCTCGTTCATCCGTTCCAACACCATGCCGCAGTCGCCGTTCGCGGTGCCGCTACGCGAGAATGCCAAGCCCACGGTCGGCATTCCGGGGACGTTGCATGCCTTCAATACCGACGAGGTCGCGAGCGGCGATCCGGGGCAGCAGGGCACGCAGTTCGACGCGCTCGGCCATTTCGCCGTGCTGCCGCAACCGTGGGACGGCACGGGCGAGTTTCCCTCGGCCGGTGCGAAATATTACGGCGGCTTCACGCAGCAGCAGGTCAAGCCGACGCCCGATTCGCCGCTGCTCAAGCTCGGCGTCGACAAGGTGCCGCCGATCGTCACCACCGCGGTGCTGCTCGACGCCAAGGCGCATCTCGGCGGCGGCAAGCCGATGGAGGCAGGCGCGCTCGTCAGCGCCGACAACATCGAGGCGATGCTGCAAGCGCAGGGCTTAGGCAACCGCGGCATCATGCCGGGCGACGTGCTCTACATCTACACCGGCTGGAGCGACCACTGGAAAGACCCCGATACCGAGAAGCTCTACTACACCAAGGGTCCGGGCCTCTCCTACGACGCGGCGAAGTACCTCGAGCAGAAGCAGGTCGTGCTGGTCGCGCTCGACAATCCGTTCACCGATCCGGTGCCGGACGGCATGCTGCAGGGCAGGGCCGCGCCCGCGGCCGGCACGCCGCAGGGCCTGCCGTTCGCGATCCATCATCACAATCTCGTGCAGGCCGGCATCCACAATATCCAGAACGCCAATCTGGCCGCGCTGGCGCGCGACAGGGTGTGGGTGTCATGCACCATCATCCTGCCGCTGCGCACCCAAGGGGCGTCCGGATCGCCGGTGCGGCCGGTTTCGATCGGCGCGCCGAACCAGTGAGCGCCACGCATAGGAACCGACGATGATCGTCCTGTTCGCCTTCCTGCATCACCTTGCCGCGTTCACCCTGGTGGCGGCGCTCGCGGTCGAATTCGTCCTGATCCGCCGCGAACTGACCTTGTGGAGCGCGCGTCTGCTGCAGGCTGCCGACATGGTGCTCGGCACCTCGGCCGGCGTCCTGCTCCTGGTCGGGCTCGGCCGCGTGTTCTGGTTCGAGAAGGGCGCCGCCTACTACTTCGGCAGCCATGCCTTCCTCACCAAGCTGACGCTGTTCATCGTCGTCGCCCTGTTGTCGATCGTCCCGACCATCGAATTCCTGCGCTGGCGCAAGGCGGTAAAGCAGGGCCAGGTGCCGGTCGTAGCCGCCGGCACGCTGCGCAAGGTCGGGCGCGTCATCCATATCGAGCTCGCCGCGGTGGTGCTGATCCTGCTCTGCGCCGCCATCATGGCCAAGGGTGGTTGGGTGTAACCGCCGGGCGAATACTTGAAGATGTGCGGCAACATTCCTAGACTGCTGAGTCTGCGGACTCACGCCAGCGATGGGGGAGATCATGCCGGAAGCGCCGAAGACCGATAAATGGACGGCCCGGGAGAATCGTCACGGGAAGCTCGGTACCTTCCTACACGTCCATGGTCTCGTTCAGGTCACCAACACCAACCAGCAGCCGCGCCTGACCCCTTCGGCGACGCCCGGCGGCCCGCCCAAGACGCTGGTGCTCGATTTGAGCATTGAAACCAGCGGCCAGGGTAACACCGTGATTTGCTGGAAAGCGGCCCACTATGACCGGAAGGTGAAGGCGAACGAGTACGAAAACGTCGATATCTGCTGGCAGGGCAAGTCGATCGCGACCTGCAAGGTGCTCGACGACGGCGAGCATAGCGCCCACCTAGCGGCGCTGACCGCGGCGGCGAACGCCACGGCCAAGCCTCCTGCCGGCAAGAAGCCGGCCGGCAAGAGAGCGGCTTCGAAACCACCGGGTCCGACCAAGCCACCTCTGCCCAAGCCGGTGCCGCCCGAAGCGGCGGCGGCCAAGCCGGCTCCGGCAAAGTCAGCTCCGGCCAAGAAGGCCCCGGTCAAGAAGGCCGCTGCGAAGAAGGCCGCCGCCAAGAAGAAAAAGGCTCCCGCCAAGAAGCGCCCTGCGAGCAGGAAGCCGGCAAAGAAACGCGCTGCGGCCAAGAAGCGCGGATCCGCGACCGGCCGCGTGTACAAGCTCGTGCGCAGGCTCCTGGGCGGAACCAAGAAAAAGAAGAAGAAGAAGCGGTAACAGGCCTCGCCGCCCGCTTGAGCGGCTGCGCCCTGCGCCATGCACATCCTGACGCTGGTCGTGGTCGGGCTCGGCGCGCTTGCCGCGTTCTATTTCGGCGCCGCGCTGTTCGCCAGGAAGCGACAAACCGGTGCGGCAGCGTTCGTATGGGTCTGGCTCGCGGCGTCGATCGTCAACGCTTTCGTCGGCGTCGCGCGGGCCGGAATCCCGGTGATCAACGAGATCGGCGCGTTCATTCCCATATTCGGCGTCCCCGCCGCGCTCGCTTGGTATCTTGCCTACCGGCATGGCGCCGCTCGCTGACGGCGCCCGCCGGCGAGGGGACATGACGCAGTTCAAGGCGGTGCGGACCGATCGCGAGCTCGAATGTCCGGGCATCGATGCGGGGCTGCGCGCGGCCGGCTGCGATCTGGTCACGCTGCCCGACGGTGTGAGCGAAACCGAGCTGATCGCGGTGACGCGCGAGGCTGATCTCCTGCTGATGTGTTACACGCCGGTCACCGCGCGAGTGATCGAGGCTGCGCAAAAGCTCAGGGGCATCGTGAAATACGGCGTCGGCATCGATGCGATCGACGTCGCGGCCGCGTGCGACCGGCGCATTCCGGTCGTCAACGTGCCGGAATACGCCGAGGAGACGGTCGCCGAAGGCGCTTTCGCGCTCATGATCGCGCTGATGAAGAAGATCGTGCCGGTCGCGCGCGAGATGGCCGCGACGGGTTGGGTATGGCCGGCACCGCAGTGGCTTGGCCTCGATCTCGCCGGCCGCACCCTCGGTCTCGTCGGCACCGGCCGCATCGGCTGCAGCATGGCGCGCATGGCGGCAGGCTTCCGCATGCGGGTGCTCGGCTACGATCCTCATGTGCCGGTCGAGGCGATGCAGCGCGCCGGCATCGCCAAGTGCGCCGATCTCCCCGCGCTGCTGGAGCAAAGCGACGTCGTCTCGGTGCACGCGGTGCTCAATGCCGAAACGCGGCACCTGATCGGCGCGCCCGAGTTGGCGCGGATGAAACCCTCGGCGTTGGTGGTCAACGTGGCGCGCGGGGCGATCATCGACGAGACGGCGCTGCTTCGTGCGCTGCAGGAGAAGCGCGTTGCCGGCGCCGCGCTCGACGTCTACGGCCGGGAGCCGCTCGCGCGCCGCGGCCATGCGTTGAGCGCGCTGTACGGCATGGACAATGTGATCTTGTTTCCGCACCTCACCTTCTACACCGCGGAAGCCATGCGGCGGCTCGAGCAAGACACGCTCACGCGCTGCCACGAAATCCTGCAGGGGCGGCCGGTGCTGGTGAAATCGCGCGATCCGCGCCTGCGCGCGCAGCAACACGGCGTGGTGTTTGAGGATTGAATCGGGATAGGGGGGCGTCTCGCGACGCCGCCCCTCCCACACCACCGGACATACGGGTCCGTATCCGGCGGTTCGGTGGATTATGCGAACTGCGGGGTCGCAACGGAAGCCAAGCCGAGTGAACGCAAGAAGCGGGTTGGCAGGGCAATGGCGAGCGCGGGGCTGTTGCTGAGCCGCCATGGGCCATGTGGGCTCCCGGCGGTTTGGGCCGCCAGATCCCGGCCGACGCCGCGGCGTCGCAGTTCGGCATAACGGGTGCGTCCGCGCTTCCATTGCTTCCAGGCGATGGCGCGCAGCCGCCGCCTGGTCCACTCGTCAAGTGTGCGCAGCACCGACGGAGTTTGGCAGAAGCCGAAGTAGCCGCGCCAACCGATGAGGTAGACGGACAGCTCCTTGACGATCTGCGACAGGCTCGCCCCGCGCGTGCGCCGCGTCAGCTCCCGGACCTTGGCTTTGAAGCGGGCTATTGCCTGCGGCGCGATGCGCCGTCGCGGCTGCGGCTCGCCTGTGAAGCTGAAGCCCAAGAACTTGCGGACACTTGGTTTGGCGACCGCACTCTTGGCTTTGTTGATCTTGAGCTTGAGGCGCTTGGCCAGGAACTTCTCGATGCCGGCCAGCACCCGTTCGCCCGCACGCTGACTGCGCATATAGATGTTGCAGTCGTCGGCGTAGCGCACGAAGCAATGGCCGCGCTTCTCCAGCTCCTTGTCCAGCACATCCAGCATCAGGTTCGACAACAGCGGCGAGAGCGGCCCGCCCTGCGGCGTGCCCTCCTTCGTCGGGCTGACAAGGCCGCCTTCCAGTACGCCCGCATTCAGGAATGCGCGGACGAGCTTCAGGATGCGCTTGTCGGCAACCCGCTTGGCAACAAGCCCCATCAGGATGTCGTGGTTGACCCGGTCGAAGAACTTCTCCAGGTCGATGTCCACGACGACGGTGTGTGCAGACGCGATGTACGTTTGCGCCCGTTCCACCGCCTGATGCGCCGAGCGCCCCGGCCGGAAGCCGAAGCTTGCCTCGGAGAACGTTCCGTCCCAGTCCGCCTGCAGCACCTGCATCACCGCTTGCTGGATGAAGCGGTCGAGCACCGTCGGGATGCCGAGCGGCCTCATGCCGCCCGATGCCTTCGGTATCTCCACCCGCCGCACCGGCTGCGGTTTGTAAGTACCTTCAAGCAGCTGGGCCCGGATCGTGGGCCAGTGCTCCGTCAGGTAGGTCGGCAGATCATCGACGCTCATGCCGTCGATGCCAGCCGCACCCTTGTTGCGCTTCACTTGCGCCAACGCCTTCTTCAGATTCTCACGCTCGACTACTGCTTCCATTGACGGTCCCGCGACCGCCGGGCGTTCGAGACAGGCTCCCGCCGCGCGCGCTTCGGTCTCTTGAGCGGCGGCGCTCGGGGCTTCACCCTTTGCTCCGATGCCCAAGTTCAGCTCGACCTGGTTCTTCTGCCGCATGGCTCGCGCGAGATCGCCGCTCTACTGGCCACTTCCACCGTTCGGGCCTTCGGCGGACGCTCCCGCCTACTATGCCCTCTGCTGACTTCTGCGCTCCGATCAGGTCGCCTTGCGGCGACCTCAGTCTCGTCACCGAGACGCAGCGCAGACCTCCCGAGGTAAGACCGACCGCCTTCACCGCGCACCCGCCGGATTTACCACCCCGGCCTTTGATGGCTCTGGACTTCGCGATCACTTGCTCGCTCGTCCGGCCGGGTAGGCCTCGTTATCCGGTTCTTGTCCATCGGGCCGCGGCTTTGCTCCACGCTTCTTTCAGACCTCGCCTCGCGACGACGCCCTTGCGCTTCGCTAATCCTTCACCGCCATCAGGCTGGATAGAGGACTTCCACCTCCAAGCTGTCGTTCATGCTCGGCACACAAATCAAAGGCCCCGGCCTTGCGGCCGGGGCCTTCAATGTCAATCAAACCTGCCCACTACTGGGGCGGGGCCGCCGGGGTGGCCGGCGTTCCGGCGCTCGGGGGCGGCGCCGGGTTGAAGGGCTGCGCGGCCGGCGGGGCTGCCGGCGTCGGCGCGGTTCGTGTCATCGCCGGGGGATTGGCCTCCGGCGTCGAGGCGGTCCTCACGCTGCCGCCGGGCATGGTGAAGGCATAGACCACGATGGCGGCCAGGAAGAAGGCGCCGATAATCCAGCCCCAGGGGGTGCCGGAACCGTCCGTCACCGGGTACATCCGCGGATCCGTACGCAACGGATCGTTGGGGAAATTCGGGTCCCGATACAGGGGATCGCGAAAGTCGCTCATCTCGACCTCCTTTAAGGTTCCGAGTGCTGCCTCCACAACGATCAAAGTCTGCCGAGGTTCCTGCGTCGACACTGGCTCCGGTGGATTGGGGCAGAAACGCCGCGAATCGGCCGCCGATTCGTGCGAGGCGCGAAGAAATGGCCGAAAGCGAGTGAAAACGCGCTAATCCGCCAGATCGAACAGCTTGCACCAGCCGGTGACGGCGACATCGCCCTCCATCACCTTGCAGCCGGCGGGCGGCTCGAACAGCGTGCAGGTTCCGCACATCATGATCCCGCCCACCGGCTCGTCCTGGTACTCGGCTTCTTCCTTGGTCAGTTTGCGTTGCGCGTGAGCTGCGCCGGCGGCGAGCGCGGCCGCGCCGCACAGCGCAACCCGCATCCACCGGCGCCGCCCCAAGTCGTCAGGTCTGTCGGTCATGCGCGCCGGCCGTCGTCAGAACGTCACCACGCTGCGGATCGACTGGCCTTCGTACATCAGGTCGAAGGCCCGGTTGATGTCGGAAAGCGGCATCACGTGGGTGATCATCGGGTCGATCTCGATCTTGCCGTCCATGTACCAGTCGACGATCTTCGGCACGTCGGAGCGCCCGCGCGCGCCGCCGAACGCGGTGCCGCGCCACACCCGGCCGGTGACCAGCTGGAACGGCCGCGTGGCGATCTCCTGCCCGGCGCCGGCGACGCCGATGATGATGCTCTCGCCCCAGCCGCGGTGGCAGGCCTCGAGCGCCTGGCGCATGACCGTGACGTTGCCGGTGCAGTCGAAGGTGTAGTCGGCCCCGCCGATCTGGTCGGCGCCGCGCTTGGTCATGTTGACGAGGTGGGGCACCAGGTCGCCGCCGACTTCCTGCGGATTGACGAAATGCGTCATGCCGAAGCGTTCGCCCCATTCCTTCTTGGCCGGATTGATGTCGACGCCGACGATCATGTCGGCGCCCACGAGGCGGAGCCCCTGGATCACGTTGAGGCCGATGCCGCCGAGTCCGAACACGATCGCCTTGGCGCCGGCCTGGACCTTGGCGGTGTTGATCACCGCGCCGATGCCGGTGGTGACGCCGCAGCCGACGTAGCAGACCTTGTCGAACGGGGCGTCCTCGCGGATCTTCGCGACCGCGATCTCGGGCAGCACGGTGAAATTGGCGAAGGTCGACGTGCCCATGTAGTGGTGCAGTTTTTTGCCGTCGAGCGAGAAGCGCGACGTGCCGTCCGGCATCACGCCCTGGCCCTGGGTGGCGCGGATCGCCGTGCACAGATTGGTCTTGCGCGAGAGGCAGGACGGGCAGGTCCGGCACTCCGGCGTGTAGAGCGGGATGACATGGTCGCCGGCCTTGACCGAGGTGACGCCGGCACCGACCTCGACCACGATGCCGGCGCCCTCGTGACCGAGGATCGCGGGAAACAGGCCTTCCGGGTCGGCGCCCGACAGCGTGAACTCGTCGGTGTGGCAGATGCCGGTCGCCCTGATCTCGACCATCACCTCGCCGGCCTTCGGGCCGTCGAGCTGGACGTGAGTCACCGCGAGCGGCTTGCCCGCCTCGAACGCTACTGCCGCACGCACATCCATCCGTTTGTCTCCCGTCTTGCCGCCGCATGCACGATCGCGATCATAAGGGGCGGTTCTCAGTGCGGCGATCAAAATGCGCAACGCACGCGCGCGGTGGGTGCGCGGCCCGACACCGGGATTGACTGTCCGACCGGTCGGCGCAACAATTTCACGTTGCAAGACAGGTGGACGCGGTGTCGAACGCGCGCATCTGGTAGGGCCTGTGAGGCGCGCTTGGACCCGAACAGCAGGGACACAATAGTCAGTAACAACAGAGGGGCTGCTAAATGCGTCGATTCTTGGTTGTCTCGGCGGCTCAGGTCGTCGTGTTGCTTGTGACTGGAGCAGGTACTTCTGTGCTCGCGCAAGGGCAGATGCCGACGCAAGGTGCCTGCGAGCAGCTCTGGGTCGAGCGCAACACGATCTACAAAGATCGTGGCTACTGCTTCAAGACGGATCGGGCCATTCGCTATTTCGGCAATGCCGGTTGCCGCTACGATGCTGAGAGCGAAGTGCCGCTTTCGCGCAGCGAACAGATGCGCGTTGCCGATATCCAGCGGGAGGAGCGGGCTCTCGGCTGCCGCTGAAGCCGGCAAGGGCGCGGCGGCGCCCGCACCCCATCGCACTCTGCTTCACGACCCCCGAAGGCCGCCATGTCGATCGTGACGCGCCAACCGGTGCAGATCAGCGCGGCTGCGGCACGATGCGGATGTACGGCTTGGGCGACTGCCAGCCCTGCGGGTAGGTCTTCTTGGCGTCGTCGTCGGACACCGATCCGGCGATGATCACGTCCTCGCCCTGCTTCCAGTTCACCGGCGTCGCCACCTTGTGCTTGGCGGTGAGCTGCAGCGAGTCGATGACGCGCAGCACCTCGTCGAAGTTGCGCCCCGTGGTCATGGGATAGACCAGGATCAGCTTGATCTTCTTGTCCGGCCCGATGACGAACACATTGCGCACGGTCTGATTGTCGGCCGGCGTGCGCTTGAGCGGGTCGCCCGACACCGCGGCCGGCAGCATGCCGTAGAGCTTGGAGACGTTGAAGTCGGTGTCGCCGATCATCGGGTAGTTCGGCGCGTATCCTTGGGTCTCCTTGATGTCGGCAGCCCAGCCCGCGTGCCGATCGATCGGATCGACCGAAAGTCCGATGATCTTCACCCCACGCTTGTCGAATTCGGGCTTGATCTTGGCCATGTAGCCGAGCTCGGTGGTGCATACCGGCGTGTAGTCCTTCGGATGCGAGAACAGCACCGCCCAATTGCCGCCGATCCAGTCATGGAATTTGATGCGGCCTTCGGTGGTGTCGGCTTCGAAATCCGGGGCTGTGTCGTTGAGCGAGAGGGCCATGGCGCGTCTCCATCGGCGGCAAGTTCGCCGTTTATATAAGCCGGCCAAGGTCATAAGGCCAGTTTGCTTACCCGCAGCATCATTTCATTGCGCGCTGCGGCGCTGAGAGAACGAAACCGCCTTCGGCGTCATCGCGCGAGGAACGCATTTCTCGCCGTGCCCGGATGCGGGCGCGCTAACCGGGCGGGCGCGGGCGTTGCCCTGGCCGGCGATTGACATCTATGCTGCAACGCCGCAGAGCCGACGCGGCAGCCCGCAGAGACCTTTTCATGTTCAAGCGTATCCTGATCGCCAATCGGGGCGAGATCGCCTGCCGCATCATCAAGACCGCGCGCAAGCTCGGCATCGAGACCGTCGCGGTCTATTCCGACGCCGACAAGGACGCGCTCCATGTCGAAACGGCCGACGCGGCGGTGCCGATCGGTCCACCGGCCGCAGCCGAGAGCTATCTCTCTATCGAGAAGATCGTGGATGCCTGCCGCCGAACCGGCGCGCAAGCGGTGCATCCGGGCTACGGCTTCCTGTCGGAGCGCGAAGCCTTTCCGCGCGCGCTGGAAGCGGCCGGCCTCGTGTTCATCGGGCCGAACCCGGCGGCGATCGCCGCCATGGGCGACAAGATCGAGAGCAAGAAGGCCGCGGCGCGGGCCAAGGTCTCGACCGTGCCGGGCTTCCTCGGGGTGATCGAGGACGAGCGGCACGCGGTCCGCATCGCCGACGAGATCGGCTATCCGGTCATGATCAAGGCCTCGGCCGGCGGCGGCGGCAAGGGCATGCGCATCGCGCATGCCAGGGCTGAAGTCGCCGAAGGATACGCGCGCGCCAAATCCGAGGCGAAATCCTCCTTCGGCGACGACCGCGTGTTCATCGAGAAGTTCATCGTCGATCCGCGCCACGTCGAGATCCAGGTGCTCGGCGACAAGCATGGCAATGTCATCCATCTCGGCGAGCGCGAATGCTCGATCCAGCGCCGCAATCAAAAGGTCGTCGAGGAAGCGCCTTCGCCGCTGCTCGATGCAGCGACGCGCAGGCAGATGGGCGAGCAGGCGGTCGCGCTTGCCCGGGCGGTCGGCTACGACAGCGCCGGCACGGTCGAGTTCGTCGCCGGGCAGGACAGGAGCTTCTACTTCCTCGAGATGAACACGCGACTGCAGGTCGAGCACCCGGTCACCGAGCTCGTCACCGGGATCGACCTGGTCGAGCAGATGATCCGCGTTGCGGCGGGCGAGAAGCTGACGCTCAAGCAGGCCGACGTGAAGCTCCACGGCTGGGCGGTCGAGACCAGGGTCTATGCCGAGGATCCGGCCCGCAACTTCCTGCCCTCGACCGGACGCCTCACGAAATATCGACCGCCGCGCGAGATGCACGAGGCCGGCGTCACCGTGCGCAACGACACCGGCGTCTACGAGGGCGGGGAGATCTCCATCTATTACGATCCGATGATCGCCAAGCTGGTCACCCACGCGGCCTCGCGCGAGCAGGCGATCGACGCGCAGGCCGGTGCGCTCGACGCCTTCGTGATCGAGGGCATCCGCCACAACATCCCGTTCCTCGCGGCGCTGATGCAGCATCCGCGCTGGCGCGCCGGGAAACTGTCGACCGGTTTCATCGCCGAGGAATATCCGCAGGGCTTTCGGCCGATCGCGGCCGAAGCGGAGCTGCTGCAAATCATCGCCGCGGTCGCGGCGTCGATCGACCACGTGCTTGGCGAGCGCAAGCGGCGCATTTCCGGACAATTGACCGGCCGCACGGTGATGCGGGAGCGCAGGCGCGCGGTGCGTCTGGACGACGCCGAGCTGGCGCTCGATGTCGTGCGCGAAAATGGTCATATCGTGATCCGCTTCCTCGATCGCGGCGCACCCGGTCGGCCCTATCAGGTGCAGTCGCACTGGAAGCCGGGCGAGCCGCTCTGGTCGGGTCAGATCGATGGCGTACCGGTGGCGGTGCAGGTGCGTAACCTGCCCAACGGTTTCGACCTGTCCTATCGCGGCGCGCAGGTGCGCGCCTACGTCTACACCGAGCGCGAGGCCGCCCATGCGCGGCTGATGCCGGCCAAGGTCTTGGCCGACAGCGGCAAGCGGTTGTTGTGTCCGATGCCGGGCCTGGTGCGCTCGATTGCGGTCGCCGAAGGGCAGGAGGTCAAGGCCGGCGAGACGCTCGCCGTGGTCGAAGCCATGAAGATGGAGAATGTGCTGCGGGCCGAGCGCGACGGCGCGGTCAAGAAGATCCACGCCAAGCCCGGTGACAGCCTCGCGGTCGATGCGGTGATCATGGAGTTCGCCTGATTCCTTCCGGGAGGGATACGCGCCGATTGGAATCCACCGACGCGCCATGCGACCATCGCCTTATGGACCCGCTCGCGCTGTTCTTTTCCACGAGGGGCCGTCTCGCGCGCAAGCCGTTCGCCTGGGCCGCGCTCGCGGTCTACGTCGCAGGCGTTGCCTCGCAGGCGTTGCTTTCCACGTCCGTTACGACGCGATCGGGACTGTGGCCGTTCATCGCCGTGCAGGCGGCGCTGATCTGGGCTTGGCTCGCGCTCCATATCAAGCGGCTGCGCGATGCCAACACCGAGATCGCCGGTGCGATCGGGGTGGCGCTGATCTATTCGCTCGCCCTGGCGCTGCTTCTGCTCATCGTCACGCTGTTCACCGGGTTCGGCGCCGGGGCCGCCGATCGGGCGCCCGGCGCGCCGCCTCCCGCAGGCGACGCGGCCGTTGGGTTATTTCTGGTCGTGCTCCTCTTCGGCCTTCTGTTTGCGCCGGACTTCGGCGTGTTCGCGACGATCCTGAAGATCCTGGTCGTCGTCGCGTGCCTGCCGGCGCTGATCTCGTTCGCCTTTTCACTGTGGGCGGGAACGCGCCCGAGCGTTGCATGACGCTCTATTTCGCATACGGCGCCAACATGGCGCGCGCGCCGATGACGCTGCGCTGTCGCGGCGCGCTTGCGCTCGGTGCCGCGCAGCTCGAAGGCTGGCGCTTCGTCATCACCGCGGACGGCTATGCCTCTATCGCGCCCCGCGCCGGTGCGGCCGTGTACGGCGTGCTGTGGCGGCTCACGCCGCGCGATCTCGCCGCCCTCAACGTGTTCGAAAGCCTGGACAGCGGCCTCTACCGCCGCACGCTCATGACCGTGCGCATCGCGTCGCGGCGCGCGCGCTCCCTGGTCTATGTCGGGCGCGGAGGCGGGGAGGGCAGGCCGAAGCCCGGCTATCTGGAAGCCGTGCTCGTCGGCGCGCGCGACTGGGATTTGCCGCCGCGCTATGTTGCGGAGCTGAGGCGCTGGGCGAGCGGCCGCTATCACGGCGCGCGGCCGGCCGAGACCGGGGAGATCGCATGCTCATCCGCCATGTGACGGTGCGCGGGGGGGTGCAGGGGGTGGGTTTCCGCATGTGGGTGGAGGACATGGCGCAGGCGAAGGCACTCGAAGGCTGGGTGCGCAACCGGCGCGACGGCGCGGTCGAGGCCGTGTTCGCAGGTCCTGACGACGCGGTCGAGGCGGTGATCGCGGAATGCCGGAACGGGCCGCCGAGCGCACGGGTCGAGACGGTCGATGTGACGGAAGGCGGGAGCGAGATGCTCGGCCTGCGCGCGCCGGGCGAGCGGTTCTCGGTTCTGCGGACGGTGTGAACGATGACAGCCAGAGCTGCGATCGGCCTGATGCTCGCGCTGGTCCTGTTGCTTCCGATCGCGGGCGACGTTCAGATGCCACGCCCCGGGTCGCCCGGGAGCGGCGATCCGTCGATCCATAACTATGCGGACCGTGACCCGACCTGCCGTGCCTGGACCGACGGCTGCCGCGCCTGCACGGAGGTGGGCTGCTCCAATATCGGCATCGCGTGCCAGCCGGGCGAGATCCGCTGCACGCAGCGGTAGGGTGGGCACAGGGCCGTAGCCCGGCTTGAGCGTGTAGCGAAAGCCGGGGGCGGTCTCGCCGCGCGGATTGATTCCCGGGTTTCGCTGGCTCAACCCGGGCTACAGTTACTTCGTCTCCCCGAACAGGCCTTCGAACTCCCGGCGTAGCGCCATGTCGACCTCCGCCGACGCGACCGCATGCCCGAGGTCGGCCAGGCTGGTCACGCCGAAGCGCGGCTCGGCGACCCCGCACGGCACAATGCCGGTGAAATGCGACAACTTCGGCGCGACGTTCAGGCTGATGCCGTGCAGCGTCACCCAGCGCTTGAGACGGATGCCGATGGCGGCGATCTTGTCCTCATGCGCTTCACCTTTGTCGGGGCGGCGCACCCAGACGCCGATGCGATCTTCGCGCCGCTCGCCGCGCACGTTGAAGGCCGCAAGCGCGCGGATGATCCATTCCTCCAAGGTGGCAACGTAGCGGCGCACATCCGGGGTGCGGCGCTTGAGGTCGATCATCACGTAGGCCACGCGCTGGCCCGGACCGTGATAGGTGAACTGCCCGCCGCGGCCGCTGGCGTGCACCGGAAAGCGCGCCTCGATCAGGTCGTCCGGCCGGGCGCTGGTGCCGGCGGTGTAGAGCGAAGGGTGTTCCACGAGCCACGCCAGCTCGTCCGCCCGTCCGTCCGCGATAGCGCCGGCCCGCTCATCCATGAGCCGGACGGCGTCCCCATAGGGCACGAGCCCCTGGCTGACCCGCCATTCGATCGGGGCACCGCCGGCGCCGGCCAGGCCGTACGACAGGGAATCGCGGATATTAACCACCTCGTAACCATCCCGTGGTGACTTGAGAGCGTTCATGGTCCCGGTTGCAAGGGTTGCGCGTGGCGACAATCGACAAGGTCTCGCTCGACATCGCCGTGGTGCTCGGCACCACCTCGATGCCGGTGCATCAGGCCCTGCGGCTCGGCCGCGGCGCCATCATCGAGCTCAACTCCTCGGAAGAGGACGAGGTCAGGATACTGGTCGGCAATTTCCCGGTCGCCAAGGGCACGGTGGTGGTCAACGGCAACCGTATCGCGGTCGAAGTCAAGGAAATGCTGCCGCGCGCGCCGGACCAGCGCTGAGTTCCGAGCCGCCGCGTTCCCGCCGGCGGCGGCGCCAACGCCGCGGATGCCGCGCCCTTGTCCTGCCCCAAGCGTTTTGTTACACGGGCGCCGTTCGTTGCCGGCCTGAAGCCGGCTTTCCCCCATGCGGCTGTGGCGGAATTGGTAGACGCACTAGCTTGAGGTGCTAGCGGGGCAACCCGTGGAGGTTCGAGTCCTCTCGGCCGCACCATTTCGGATTGTCATCTTGAACGATCCTGCCCTTAGCGCAGCTACTGCGTCGGGCTGAGCGAGAGCGGCGCGTTCGGCCGGCTCGACTCGCGCCGCGGCGGCGCTTGTTTTTGCGCCGGCGGCGCCGGCTGTTCGGCAGCCGCAGGGGCAGGCGGCCGGTCCTTTGCGGCCCGCTTCGCGCTCTCCGGCTCTTCGTTCATGATGCTCACCGGCGGGATCGAGGCCGCCGAGGGCAGCGTATACTTGTCGGGAATAGGGGCGCGGGTCTCGCCCCCGGTCGGAGCGATCGCCGTGGATGCCGGGCCGGCCGGCGCGCCCGGTGTCCGCCAGCTTGCCGCATGGCGGGCGACATGCCCGTCGAACGTCTTCGCCCGGATGTTCTCGCGGACGCGCGCCGGCTGGTCGAACAAGGCAAGCGCGCCGCAACGCTCGGCCGTACACTTCTCGCGGACCACCAGCAGGTTGGCGGTCAGGCCGAACGGGTCCTGCTGCAGCGAGCGCCGCAGGGCCGCGATGCTGTCGTCGAACTGCGCCGTGCGCGGACCGGCGTATCTGGCCGCCACGGTCAGCAGGTCGAACCGCGCTGCCGTATACACGTTTGCCGCGGCGAGGCTTTCGGGCGCCGCGAACAGGATCTGGGCGCAGGCGGTGTCGACCACTTCGCCGGTCCGCTCCAGGCAGGCAAGCGTCGAGCCCGCAGCCAATGCCTGCGCGCGCAGCTCGCCGAGCCGCGCTTCGATGGCGCGGCGTTGTTCGAGCAGATTGAGATAGGAGACAAGCCAGAAGCCGGTTGCGAGAAAGGCCGCGAACGACGTCAGGGCGAGCGACGGCCGCAATCCGCGGCGGGCGTAGGGCCCGACCGCAATGGCGCCGATCAGTGTCAATCCCGCGACCGCCAAGCCGAGCAGCAGGATCAGGCTGTGCTGTGAGTACTCCAAGCGCTTTTCCTCGTGTGGAACGCGTTCGGCCCCCGGCCCCGGTTCGGCAGGCTGAAAGTCTACCAAGGAATGACGTTGCCCGGTGTCAATTCTGCGGCCGCCCGCGCCTGGTTGTTCAGCCGGGAGATGCGCAGCGTCATCGCAGTTCTCCTTCGGGCCCCGCCACTTATGCCATCGGCCCGCCGCTGCAACAATCCGAGCCGCCGCGCGCCGTCAGTCCTGAGAAGGTCTTGCCCAAGTTTATTGCCGCCGTCAGTCGGCCCGCGTACAAGCGGACGGCAGCGAACGAATTTCAAGCGCGAGACCGGCATGCTCGACGAGAAGGACATGACGGCGATTGCCGACGCGCCGGCCTTGCGCGACACCGACGGCGCGATCCGCGCCGACTATGTGAACGAGGTGGCGGCGGCCATCGAGCGTCGCGACGCCGCCCGCCTGCGCGCGCTGATCGGCGAACTGCATGAGGCCGACGTCGGCGACCTGATCGAGGCGCTCGAGCCCGACCTGCGGCCGAAGCTCGTCGAGCTGATGGGTGCGGACTTCGACTTCGCAGCCCTCACCGAGGTCGACGACACGGTACGCGAGGAGATCCTCGAGGAGCTGCCGTCCGGGACCGTGGCCGAGGGCGTGCGTGACCTCGATTCCGACGATGCGGTCTACATCCTGGAAGACCTGTCCAAGGACGAGCAGGCCGAGATCCTCGAGCAGCTCCCGCCGTTCGAACGCGTCGCGATCGCACGCCGGCTCGACTACCCGGAAGAGTCGGCCGGGCGGCGCATGCAGACCGAGTTCATCTCGGTGCCGCCGACCTGGACCGTCGGGCAGACCATCGACTACATGCGCGAGACCGCCGACCTGCCGGACCGTTTCTTCGAAATCTACGCGGTCGACGCCGACCACCGGCTGCGCGGAGTGGTGGCGCTCGACCGCCTGCTGCGCACCAAGCGGCCGGTCCCGGTCACCGAGCTGATGGAACCCGAGCGCCACGTGGTGCGCGCGACCGACGACCAGGAGGCGGTGGCGCGCATGTTCGAGCGCTACGACCTGATCGCGGCGCCGGTGCTCGACGAAAGGGCTCGCATGGTCGGCGTGATCACCTTCGACGACGTGGTCGACGTGATCGAGCAGGAGGCCGAGGAGGACATCAAGGCGCTCGGCGGCGTCAAGGGCGAGGAAGAGCTGTCCGACTCGGTATGGACCATCGCCAAGGGCCGCTTCAACTGGCTGCTGGTCAACCTTGCGACCGCGTTCCTGGCGTCTTCGGTGCTCGGGCTGTTCGAGGGCGAGCTGCAGAAGATGGTGGCGCTCGCCGTGCTGGCGCCGATCGTGGCGAGTCAGGGCGGCAACGCCGCGACGCAGACCATGACGGTCGCGGTGCGCGCGCTCGCGACGCGCGACCTCTCCAGCGCCAATGCGCGCCGCGTGATCCTGCGCGAGCTGATGGTCGGCCTGTGCAACGGGCTCGCCTTCGCGGTGATCACCGGGGTCGCCGCCTATGCGTGGTTCAAGGTGCCCGGCCTCGGCTTCGTGATCGCGCTCGCGATGGTCTGCAATCTCGTCGCCGCGGCGCTGGGCGGCATCATGATCCCGCTGCTGCTCCAGCGCTTGCGCTACGATCCGGCAGTCGGCTCGGGCGTTTTCGTCACCACGATCACCGACGTGGTCGGGTTCTTCTCGTTCCTCGGCATCGCGACCCTGTGGTTCGGATTGAAGTAGCGATCTAGTGTCCCGATTCCGAAGTTCGCCAGCACTTGCGGCATGCTCTGAGGCGAACTTCGGAATCAAAGGGACACTAGCAACTCTATGATTCTAGTGCCCGTTTGAACCCGAAGTTCGCAATTGTCTTTGCCGCGCACTGTGTGCGAACTTCGGGTTCGGGGCACTAGCGCAAAAGCATGATGTTTTCCGAAAACCGGTGCCCACCCCGGATCAAGTCCGGGGCAGACTTTTTCGGGGTCATGCTTTACGCCGGCGGCGTGATCAGCGCCGCGATGGCGCCGGCGCGCACGGCCGGCGTCACGGCCTGTGCGTCGAGCAGGCTCTGGCCGAACAGATAGCTGTAGAACAGCACGGCGCGCGCCTGCGCGTCGCCGCGCGGCCAGCCGAGCGCGATGAACAGGGCGGCGACGTCCCGCAGCCGTTCGGCGTCGACGCTGCGCACGGCCTTGGCGGCGCGCGCGTCGCCTTGCGCGAACGAGCGGATCGCAAGCTCGATGGCCAAGCCCCTGAGGTTGGCATGGCGCGTGTAGAGGTCGGCCAAACGGCCGAGCACCGCGGCCGGCTGCCCGCGGTCCGCGGCCTGCTGGCGGATGGCGGCGATGCGGCCCTCGCTCCAGGCCACGAGCACGGCGTCGATGAGGGCGCGCCGGTCGGCGAAATGCCAGTAGAAGCTGCCCTTGGTGACGCCGAGCGCCTTGGCCAGGGGCTCCACGCGCGCCGCCTCGATCCCGCCCGCGGCGAACGCGTCGAGCGCCGCCGCGATCCAGGCGGACGCATCGAGCCGCGGACTCGCGTCGCGTCGCGATGTATCCTTGCGCCGGGCCGCCATGGCCGTCACTTGACACCATACGGTAGCGTATGTCAAACATACGTTACCGTATGGACAGCGCGAACGCCAGCGTTTGCCTACCGGGGAGGACGCCATGCTGTCGAATGTCTGGCGCGGGTTCGATTTCGCGCTCGGCGAGGACGCCGACCTGCTGCGCGATTCGGTCGCGCGCTTCGCGCAGGGCGAAATCGCGCCGCGCGCCGACGAGATCGACCGCAGCAACAGCTTCCCGCGCGAGCTGTGGCCGAAGCTCGGCGACATGGGCCTGCTCGGCATCACGGTCGAGGAGGAGTTCGGCGGGGCGGGCTTGGGCTACCTCGAGCATTGCGTGGCGATGGAGGAGATCTCGCGTGCTTCCGCCGCGATCGGCTTGAGCTACGGCGCGCATTCCAACCTGTGCGTCAACCAGATCCGCCGCAACGGTTCCCCGGAGCAGAAGCGGCGCTACCTGCCCAAGCTGATCTCGGGCGAGCACCTCGGCGCGCTCGCCATGTCGGAGCCGAACGCCGGATCCGACGTGGTCTCGATGCGCACGCGTGCCGACCGGCAAGGCGACCGCTACATCCTCAATGGCTCGAAGATGTGGATCACCAACGGCCCGCTGGCCGAGACGCTGGTGGTCTATGCCAAGACCGATCCGACCGCCGGCTCGCGCGGCATGACGGCGTTCATCGTCGAGAAGGGCTTCAAGGGTTTCTCGACCGCGCAGAAGCTCGACAAGCTCGGCATGCGCGGCTCCGACACCGGCGAGCTGGTGTTCGACGACTGCGAGGTACCGGAGGAGAACGTGCTCGGCGCGGTCGGCAACGGCGTCAACGTGCTGATGTCGGGCCTCGACTACGAGCGTGCGGTGCTCGCGGCCGGGCCGCTCGGCATCATGCAGGCCTGCATGGACGTGGTGCTCCCCTACGTGCATGACCGCAAGCAGTTCGGCCAGCCGATCGGCCGCTTCCAGCTGATCCAGGCCAAGCTTGCCGACATGTACGTGACGATGAATTCGGCCAAGGCCTACGTCTATGCGGTGGCGCGCGCCTGCGATGCCGGCCGTACCACGCGCGAGGACGCCGCCGGCGCGATCCTCTACGCCGCCGAGAAGGCGACCTGGATGGCGCTCGAAGCGATCCAGTGCCTCGGCGGCAACGGCTATATCAACGACTTCCCCTGCGGGCGGCTGTTGCGCGATGCCAAGCTGTACGAGATCGGCGCCGGCACCAGCGAGATCAGGCGCATGTTGATCGGGCGCGAGATCTTCGAGAAGACGGGGTAGGGCCCGATGGAGCCGTTGTTGACCTACAAGGGCACGGTCTACCCATGGCATTGCGACGAAATGGGCCACATGAACGTCATGTGGTACGTCGGTAAGTTCGACGAGGCGACGCGGCACTTCTTTCATGCGCTTGGACTGACGTCCGCGTTCCTGCGCGAGAACAAGCGCGGCATGGCGGCGGTCGAACAGACGATCCAATACAAGCGCGAGCTTCTGGCGGGCGACATCGTCGCCGTCCACTCGGTGTTGCTCGAAATCAATGACAAGTCGGTCCGCTTCCATCACGAGATGCGCAAGGCCGACACCGGCGAGGTGGCGGCGACCACGACGCTCACGGGCGTGCACCTCGACACCACCGTGCGGCGCGCCTGCGCGTTTCCGCCAGAAGTGCGCGCGAAGGCGGCGGCATTGCAGGCATCTGCGGCACGCGGAATGTCAGCTGCCGGAGTCTGAACCCTCGCGCAGATACTCGCGCGCGATGCGTTGCGCTTCGCGCGGCTCGTTCTGCTCGAGCCGCGCCATCGCCTCGCTGGCTTCCTTGGAGAGCGATCGCTGGTGCTTCTCTTTCAGTTCGCGCACCTCGGTCGCGATCTTGCGCAGCCGGTCGATCGGGTCCTCGCCCGGCGGGGGCGGGTCCTGCGCGAGCACGAGCACGGCATCGGTGATGATGCCAAGCTGCTTGCCGTAGCTGGCAATGTCTTCGACAATCTTCTTCTCGATGTCGGCATTGCCGGCGTAGTTCACGCTTACATTGGAGAACCAGCCCGGAAGGATCGACTGGGCGAGATTGTTTGGCGCGAACATACTGAAGGGCCACATGTAGGACTGCGTGCTCATGGTTCACTCCCGTTCGGGCCGGCCCATGATCTTTGGACGCGGGGCGCGCGTGATGCAAGCGGTGCGAGGTTGCCGCAACGACGGGGCTGACCGGCATCCACCCCGAGCGTCACGGAGAAGGCCGCGGGTCCGGTCAAGGCCGCCGCAGAGCGATCTTGAACCTCGCGACCGGTGCGCGCGACTAATGGCAAGTCCCAATCCGGTCCAGGCCGATGATCCTTGCTTCCATTGCGCGCACCGTTCTCGCCGCTGCGGCGCTCGTCGCGCTCACGGCGCCGGGCCTCGCCCAGACCCGCCAGCCGACGGCGCAGGAGTCCAAGATCGTCGGCGACTGCTTCGCGCAGAAGGGCGGCACGCCGAAGGACGACCAGTGCATCGGCGTTGTTGCGGCGCGTTGCAGCAAAAAGCCGGAAAACCAGGGCGGGCTCTCGCGCGCCGACTGCTATCGCATCGAACAGGCCGTGTGGGACAAGCTCTTGAACGAGACCTACAAGGAATTGCAAGGCGACCTCGACGAGGAGGAGCATAAGACCAAGCTGCGTGACATGCAGCGCGCCTGGATCGCCTCGCGCGACGCGACGTGCGAGTTCTATCACGTCAAGATTCAGGGTTCGATGGCGGTGCCGATGTCGGCGAATTGCTTTCTCACCGAGACCGCGAAGCGCGCCCTGTTTCTCAAGACGATGATGGGCCTTTAGCGCCGCAGGCGCAGACGCGATAGCTGTCCTGCGCGCATCGGACGGGAGATTGCCGACAAGATCGGGTAGCCTTCGGCAAATCGTCAATCGCGGGAGGCACGCATGCCGGTCACTCGTCGCAGCCTGTTGCAGGGAATGGCCAAGCTCGGCGGCGCGGGCGCCGTCTACGAGACGCTGGCGGTGTGGGACTTCCTCAAGCCGCCGCCCGCGCTGGCCGCGAGCCTGGCGCTGCCCAAGGAGTCGGGGAAGGGCAGGACGGTCGCGATCCTCGGCGCCGGCGTATCCGGGCTGTGCGCGGCCTACGAGCTCGACCGCGCCGGCTACGACTGCGTGATCCTGGAAGCGCAAAGGCGCGCGGGCGGCCGCAGCCTCACGCTGCGGCGCGGCGACGGCTTCCAGGAGCTGAACCAGCCGCTGCAGACCTGCGAATTCGACGAAGGCCTGTGGCTCAATGCCGGCCCCGGCCGCATCCCGCATCACCATGTCAATGTGATCGACTATTGCCGCCGCTTCGGCGTGGCGCTGCAGCCCTACATCTTCGCGAGCCGCGCCAACCTCGTGCATTCGAGCACGCTCGGCAACGGCCGTACCGTGCAGGTGCGCGAGGCGCTCTACAGCCTGCAAGGTCACGTGGCCGAACTGCTCGACAAGTGCACGCGCAGGCCCGATCTCGATCTGCCGGTGACCGGCTCCGACCTCGAGAAGCTGCAGGAGATGCTGGTGCAGTTCGGCGACCTCACCAAGGTCGAGACGCCCGGGAGGGCGCCGAGCTGGTCGTACCAGAACCAGTCGGGCAGGGCGGGGCTCGAGCGGCCGGCGGGCGTCGCGATACCGGCCAAGCCGATCAGTCCGATGAAGCTCGAGGAGATCCTGCGCTCGCGCGTGTGGGACGACTGGATCATGCGCGATGCCGACATCTACTGGCAGACCTCGCTGCTCGAGCCTGTCGGCGGCATGGACAATTTCTTCAAGGGCTTCCTGCGCCGGCCGCTCGCGCGTGAGGCCGGCACCATCGAGGGATTGATCCGCTACGGCGCCAAGGTGACCGAGATCGAGGTCGCGGCCGACAAGGTCTCGGTGCGCTACGACGACGGCAGCACGCATGCGCTCGTGGCCGACTATTGCCTTTGCACCATCCCGATGCCGGTGTTCGCACGGCTCAAGACCAATCTGCCGGGCGCCTACATGGCGGCGGCTGCCAAGATGCCCGCTATGGCCGCCGGCAAGGTCGGCTGGCAGGCGCAGCGTTTCTGGGAGACCGAGGCGCAGATCTACGGCGGCATCTCCTGGACCACCGACACCATCGACCAGATTTGGTACCCCTCGTCCGACTATCTCAGCGCCAAGGGCACGCTGACCGGCGGCTACATGCGTGGCGCGCGGGCGATCGTGTTCAATGCCAGGCCGCTCGCCGAGCGGCTGCGCATCGCGCGCGAGGAGGGCGAAAAGCTGCATCCCGGCTACGCCAAGCATGTCGAGCACGGCGTCGCGATCGGCTGGGAGAACATGGAGTTCCAGCGCGGGGGTTGGATCAACGAAGACGATCCCGACTTCGGTGCCAACAGTACTATCGTGTCCCGCCCGCAGGGCCGCTTCCACATGGCGGGGGACCAGATCACGTTCCTCTCCGGCTGGCAGGAGGGCGCGATCGTGGCCGCGCATCATGCGGTGACCGGCATCGACCGGCAGGTGCGGGCGGGAGCGCGCTGAGCGCACTCCCGCCACGGACCCTCGGGGCTCGGCGCCGGCGTCATCATGTCGGTCTTGTCGGGCCGTCCACCCGGCCGGGGACCGCTCACCGGCGAACGATGCGGACTTGTGAACCGCCACGCTAGAGCATGATCCCGAAAAGTGTGCAGCGGTTTTCGGAAAAGATCATGCTCCACGAATAACTTAGAGCGCGATGACGATTCGAAGAAAAGTCATCGTGCTCTAGACTGGGCCAAACAACGGAGAAGCAGGCATGCAGACGGTCGAGGCCAACGGCGCCAAAATCCCCATCGTCGGCTTCGGCACCATGCGGCTGAAGGAAGCGGCCGGAGCACGGGCGATCGAGCAGGCGATCCGCGCCGGCTATCGCCACCTCGACACCGCGGCGTTCTACGGCAACGAGCGCGAGGTCGGAGAGGCGATGCGCGCCTCGGGGGTGAAGCGCGAGGAGATCTTCCTCACCACGAAAGTGCGCGACAACAATCTCAAGGCCGACGATTTCGCGCGTTCGCTCGACAACAGTCTGAAATTGCTCCAGTTGCCATTCGTCGATCTCCTGCTGATCCATTGGCCGAACCCGCAGGTGCCGATGGCCGAGAGCATCGGCGCCTTGAACAAGGCAAAGCGCGACGGGCGCGCGCGCCACATCGGGCTATGCAACCACACCGTCGCGCTGCTCGACGAAGCGATGCGCCTGACCGAGGAACCGCTCGTCACCCACCAGATCGAGGTCCATCCCTTCCTCGACCAGACCAAGGTGATGGCGGCGACGCACGGCCACGGCCTGAGCGTCACCGCGTATTGCCCGATCGCGCGCGGGCGCGTGCCGGGCCATCCGGTGCTGGAGCGCATCGGGACGGCGCACGGCAAGACCGCCAGCCAGGTCTCGCTGCGCTGGCTCACCCAGCAGGGCATCATCGTGATTCCCGGATCGGGCAAGCCGGAGCGCCAGAAAGAGAATTTCGCCGTGCTCGACTTCACGCTCGACGATGCCGAGATGGCCGAGATCGCGGCGCTCAAGCGTCCCGACGGGCGCGTGGTCAATCCGCCGCACGCGCCGCAGTGGGACGGCTGATAATCTCCTGCGCCGTCGCGCGGTTCCTGCTAGAGCGTTTTCCGGCGAAGTGTACAGCGGTTCGCCGCAGAAAACGCGACCAACGCAAGGAATCTAGAGCATGATCCGATTCCACTTGAACGGATCATGCTCTAGACAGCCGCATCTCCCTTTGGAAGGACCCGCTCATGCAAGTCGTGGAAGCGAACGGCGCCCGCATTCCGGCCGTCGGATTCGGCACCTGGCAGATCAACGGCGCCGCCGGCGCGCGCGTCATCGAACAGGCGCTGCGCCTCGGCTACCGGCATCTCGACACCGCCCAGGCCTACGAGAACGAGCGCGAGGTCGGCGAGGCGCTGCGCGCCTCCGGCGTCAAGCGCGACGAGGTGTTCGTGACCACCAAGGTCTGGCACACGCACCTTGCGCCGCACGATCTCGAGCGCTCGGTCAAGGAGAGCCTCGCCAAGCTGCGCCTCACCGAGGTCGATCTCCTGCTGGTGCACTGGCCGAATCCGCAGGTGCCGCTCGCCGAGACCATGGGCGCGATGTGCAAGATGAAGCAGGTCGGCTACGCGCGCCACATCGGCATCTCCAATTTCACGGTCGCCATGATCGACGAGGCGGTGAGGCTTTCGAGCGAGCCGCTGGTCACCAACCAGATCGAGTGGCACCCTTACGTCGACGAGTCGAAGGTCGTCGCCGCCTGCAAACGGCACGGCCTTTCGGTCACCGCCTATTGCCCGATCGCGCGCGGGCGCGCCGGGGCGGACGAGATGATGGCGGCGGTCGGCAAGCGTCACGGCAAGACCGCAAGCCAGGTGTCGCTGCGCTGGTTGGTGCAGCAAGGCGCCATCGTCATCCCGCGTACCTCCCGGGTCGAGCGGCTGTCGGAGAACATGGCGATCTTCGATTTCACGCTGACGGCGGACGAGATGGCGGAGATCGACGCGCTGGCAAATCCGCGCGGTCGCGTGGTGAGCGTCGGCTTCGCGCCGAAATGGGATTGAAGCGGCCGCCGGGAGGGAACTTCGACGCGCTTCGCCGCGTTGCCAACGGTCCCAGGAGGCTGGCTTGTCGACCACGTTCGCGTTCCTGAAAGACTGCAAGCCGCTCGACCTGGTGCGCGTCAACCTCGGTACCAGGTCGGACATCGCGCTGGTCGGCGCGGTCGAGAACAAGAATTTCCAGGCGCTGGTCGTGCTCAGCCCCGATCGCAAGCCCTCGGCCGTCAATCTCAGACCCCACGGCCAGATCGACAAGCCATTCGCGTCACACCAGGCGCTGAGCTTCGGCGGGAACTACGCCTTCGGCCCGCACTACATCGACCTGTGCGAGGTGGGGATCGGGACGCTGTTCCAAACGGCGGGCGCCTACATCCTGGCCGGGGAAGAGCGCTTCCTTGCCGTCGAGGCGCCGCAGAAGCAGCTCAAATACTTCAATCTCGATACCGGCAAGCTACAGGACGAGCCGATCGGCGGCCGCGCAGCGTTCGGATGGTGGGCGCTGTACTGGCAGGGCAAGGAGCCCGCCTTGTTCATGTACAAGGTCGAGAAGGCAAAGACGAAGCCCGCGCGCGATTGACTTGCCGAAGGCGGCCTATTCGGCCGGCGCCGCGTATTGCGCCCGTCGCCGCGACTCGGCCTGCAGGTTCCACAGGATACCGGTGATGACGACGGCTGCGCCGACGACCACGAACACGTCGATGCGCTCGCCGTAAAGCGCCCAACCGACCAGCGCGATCGCCGGCACGCGCAGGAAGTCGAGCGGCACCACGACGGTCGCGTCCGCGACGCGGAACGCGTTGGCGAGGCAGTAGTGCGACGACAACCCGGTGACCGCGAAGGCGATCGCGGGCAGGACGTGCGCGCTCGTCATCTTCTGCAGGAACCAGGGATCGCTGCCGGCCAGCGCCATCGGCAATTGCATGGCATTCATCCAGAACAGGATCGCGAAGATCGAGGTCGTCGCCGTCAGCTTCTTGGTGATGATCCCGGTGACGGCGAGCCCGAACGCGGTGACCAGCATGAGCAGGGCGGCGGGCTGGAAGCTGTCCAACCCGGGCCGCAGGATGATGAGGGTGCCGAGGAACCCGAGCACCACGCTGCCGATGCGGCTCGGCGTCAGACGTTCGCCGAGGAACAGCACGGCCAGTAATGCAACCCAGGCCGGCGCGGTGAAATCGAGCGCGAACACGGTCGCGAGCGGGAGCAGCGTCACGCACACGGTCCAGATCGCATTGGTGGCGAAATGCACGCTATTGCGCACGACATGGAGGCCCATGTGCTGCGGGACGAGGTCGGCGCGCAGCGCCGGGCGCACCAGCAGCAGCGGCAGCAGGATCGCCAGGCCGCCCGCGCTGCGGATCGATATGATCTCGAACACGCCGAGCGCGTCCGAGAGCATGCGCACCGAAACCGCCATGGCGCAGGCGGAGATGAGCAGACCGATCATCCACAGCACGAGCGGTCCGATGGCGGCCTGCGGCCGGGCGGCGAACGCGCGCGCGGAGCCGGCGGCTGAGTGGATGTTCCCTGCGCTGCTCATCTTTTAGTTGTTCTGCGCTCCCCGCCCGCAATCAGCCCGATCGCACGACGGTCTCGCGTGCGCCGAATCTATTCGCCTTCCGCTGGTACTCCAGCGCCCGGTGCGACGCCAGCGTGTTCCGCTGGCGGCGCTTCCGCAAGTTCTTTCTTGCGCCGCTTGCGGGTGTTCACAGCGTATTCCCCCCGCGTCCGGTCGAACGGCGGGCGGGTGACGACCTGGCGGAAGTCCTCCCAATCGCGGGGTTCGAGGCCGCTCAGGTCCGCGACCACGTCGAATCGGTCGAGGATGTCGCCGCTGGTCGCGCGATGGACGGGCTGCACCTGGAGGAATGGATAGTTGGCGTCGAACTCGATCGGGACGTTGGGACGGGTCAGGCGAAGATTCGCAAACAGCGGCCCGAACCAGCGGTCGGACTCGATCAGGCCCTCATAGGACTCATAGCCCTGGCTGCGCGCCAGGTTGGCCGGCGGCCGCACCAGCAGGCCCCATCCGGGCGCCGTGCGGGCGGCGAACCCGCTCCATAGATTGAGTCCGGCCGGATCCTTGAAGACGCCGAGGAACGGCGGCGAATAGCCGCGCAGTGCCGGCGGCGCGACGCCGTCGAAATAGGCCGCGAAATCGGGGAATTGCGCCGCGTTGAGCGAATACCAACCGTCGGCGCCGTCATAGCTCCAGACCACGTCGGTGCCGCCGTCCCACATCAGGCGGAAGCTCATCGGCGGGAAAATGTACCAGCCGAAGGCCGATGCCGAGGTCATGGCTTCGCAGTAACGGTACGCGCGCATCGGCATGGAGCCGGCGGCGGAGCGGTCGGCGCGCTGCGGCGCCCTGGCGCCCGGAATGAAACGATAGAATTTGACCAGCGGCGAATCGGCCCGGGCGGCACTCATATGGGTCTCATGATTGACGCCCAAGTGGTTGACGCCCAAGTGTGATCCGTGGGGATCGAGTTGCGCCAGCGCCGAGGCGGCATGGCATGAACGAACGGGCCAGGGCGGCGATGGCGCCGCCCCGGCCAGCCGAAGCCCGCAGCAGCCTAGAGCGCCGGGCTCATCGAGCCGATACGAACCTTGCCGCTGTCGGCGACCGCGGCCGGCGCCGTGCGCACCACCGGGAGGCTCGGCGCCATCGAACCGATACGAACCTTGCCGCTGTCGGCGACCGCGGCCGGCGCCGTGCGCGCCACCGGGAGGCTCGGCGCCATCGAACCGATACGAACCTTGCCGCTGTCGGCGACCGCGGCCGGCGCCGTGCGCACCACCGGGAGGCTCGGCGCCATCGAACCGATGCGGACCCTGCCGGCATCGGCGGTCGAAGCCGGGGCAGTGCGCACCGGGGGAAGATTTGGGCTCAGCGAGCCGATGCGGACTTGGCCGCGATCCACGATCGCGGGTGTCGGAGTTTTCACGCTCTTCGGTTCACGGTCAGTCATGGTTGCCTCCAGCGGCTCTTTTTCGCGCCTGAACTGGCGTCGATCGGTCATCGTAAGCCAAGCCGGGACAGCGCGACGTGAAAGCCGCGTTGATCTGCTGTGAAATCTGGTGAGCGCTGGCGGGTTTATGGCGTGAAAGCGCTGTGAAGGAGGCTTCTGCCCGGCACAAATCTCCGGTAAGGTACTTTTACTGGGTAAACCTTCAGTGGTAATCGCGTCCGCACTTCGCAGTGAGGTCGTTAGCGCCCATGGCGGCCGCGATGAACCTCCGCACAAACGGACTGCCTTCGACATGCATGACACCTTGGTCAAGGCCGATATCAGGATCGACGACGGCAAGGTCGTCGCGCTCGATCTCGGACGCAGGGACGCGGCGCCAGCGGAGGCGGTTCGCCCGATCGTCCGCATTCACCTGCTCGGTCCGATGCGGACCACGACCTATCTCGGCGAATCAATTCTGCCGCGCGGCCGGAAAGCGCGGGCCATCCTCGCCTGCCTCGCACTGGCGGCGGGCGAGCGGGTTTCGCGCGGCCGGCTTGCAGCCATGCTGTGGGACCGCGTCCCCGAGGCGCAGGCGCGGGCAAGCTTCCGCCAGGCGCTGCGCCAGTTGTCGGCGGCGATGGGCCCGCTGGCGCACGAGCTGTTGTCGGTCGACCGCGAGACGGTGTGCCTGAGCAAGGAATTGTGCTGGGTCGACGCGCGCGCGCTGGTGGCGCCGCAGCTCGTGCAGCAGTCTCCGGCGCGCGGCGACCTGGCCGCGCTTTGCACCGGCGAGCTGCTCGATGGACTGGACGGCATCAGTTCCTCCTTCGACCAGTGGCTGTTGAGCGAACGCACGCGCTTCACCGAACAGCTCAGTACCCTGCTGCAGGACGAGTTGCGGCAGTTCGACCAATTGAGCGTCGAAGCGGAACAACGCGCCTCGATCGCTCGCCGCATGATCGTGTTCGACCCGACCCACGAGGGCGCATCGCGCATCCTGATGCGCGCGCTCGCCGACATGGGCGAGCGTGCGCAGGCGCTGCGCGAATATGCGCGTTGCCGCAAGGCGCTGCGCCGGGCGTTGGATGTCGAGCCGTCGCCGGAAACCAAGGCACTGTACGAGGCGATCCGCGCATTTTCGTTGCGCGAGGACATGGACCGGGTCGGCAACGCAAGCTCGCCGTCCTCGCTCCACGGCGCCAAGCCGAGGCGCGCGGTTCCGGCGCGCACGCGCTTGCGCGTCGGCGTCTTGCCGTTCCTCGCGCACCACTCGTCGATCGAGGAGAGCCTGGCGTTCTCGCTCAGCCAGGAGATCGCGGCGGCGCTCGCGCGCTTCCGCTGGTTCGACGTGATCGCGCCGGTCTCGCTGGTGCAGCCCGCGGCCGGCGTGATGAGCGAGGACGCGCTGCAGCGCAAGGGCCTCGACTATGTGGTCGAAGGCGCCATGTCGGGAGACGGCGAGCAATTCCAGATCAGCGTCCGACTGCTCGATCTCAGCCAGTACGCGCGCCCAGTGTGGAGCGACCGCTTCGAACTCGACGCCGGTTCGCTGCATCGGCTGGATGAGATGGTCACCGCCCGGATCGTCAGCCGCGTGGATCCGGTGATCCTGTTCATCGAGGGCCAGCCGCGCCGCCGCCATCAGTATGGCGCGACCGGTTTGCTGCTGCTCGCCATGCCGATGATCTACAGCATGGAGCGCGCGAAGTTCGAAGAGGCGGGACGCCTGATCGAGCGCGCGCTCGACATCGATGCCGACAACGCCATGGTGATGGCGTGGGCGGCCTATTGGCACATGTGGCACGTCGGCCAGGGGTGGACCGACGATCCTTCGCGCACGCTCGCAACGGCGAAGGAGTTCTGCCTGCGCGCCATGCGGATCGATCCGGAGAATGCCGAGGCGATGGGGATCTACGCGCACACCTGCGCCTGGAACAAGGAATTCGATCCCGCGATCCATTACTACGATCGATCGCTGCGGCTCAATCCGAACCTGGCCTACATCTGGGCCTTGAGCGCGGCGACCTACTGCTACATCGGCGAGCCGAACGAAGCGTTGAAGCGGCTGCAGCGCTACCGCGACCTCGCGCCGTTCGACCCGTATTTCCGTTTCTTCGAGAATGCCTACACCATCGCCTACACGTTCAGCGGCGACTACGAGGAAGCCGTCAAGGTCGGACAGCGCGTGGTCGACGCCAATCCGGACTTCACCAACGCCTACAAGCCGCTGCTCGCCTCGCTCGGCCACCTGCGGCGGCACGCCGCGGCGAAGTCATATCTCCATAAGCTGTTGTCGCTCGAACCGAACTTCACGGTGCAGCAGTTCGGCGCCGTGTACCCGTTCAAGTTCGATCGTGACCGCGAGCACTATATGGAAGGGCTGCGTCTCGCCGGCGTGCCGGAGATCTGAGCGCTACCGCGCCGGGCTCTCCAAGGAGTGATGGACTGCCGCCGCGCCGCCGCAATCGTATCGTTTCAGTCCGGACGTGCCGAATCTTGGCGCCGTCGGGATGAATCATGTTCTTCGCCCTCGCCAAGATCTTCGGTTTCTTCGCGCTGCCCTCCAACATCCTGATCACGCTCGGCATCATCGGACTGGTGCTGCTGCCGACGCGCTTTGCGCGCGCCGGGCGGCGGCTCATGGTCGCGAGCCTGCTGCTGATCGGCGTCGTCGGCCTTACGCCGGTCGGCAATGCGCTGATTCTTCCGCTCGAACAGCGCTTCCCAAAATGGGACGCGGCGCGCGGCGCGCCCGACGGGATCATCTCGCTCGGCGGCGCGTTCGATACGGTGGTGTCGCCGGCGCGCGGCGAGGTCGCGCTCAACGAGGCGGCCGAGCGGCTCACCGCGGTGGCGGAGCTTGCCCGCCGCTACCCGGCGGCGCGCGTGGTGTTCTCCGGCGGCTCCGGCCGCCTGATCATCCAGGGCGCGACCGAAGCGGAGCTCGCGGCGCGGCTATTCGAAAGCTTCGGCATCGCCAAGGAGCGCGTGATGCTGGAGGACAAGTCGCGCGACACCGACGAGAACGCGCGCTTCACCAAGGAGGCGGTCAAGCCGAAACCCGGCGAGCGCTGGCTGCTGGTCACCTCCGCCTACCACATGCCGCGTTCGGTCGGCTTGTTTCGCGCCGTCGAGTTTCCGGTCGAGCCGTTCCCGGTCGACTATCGCACGCGCGGACCGGCCGACCTGTTGCGTCCGTTCTATTCGGTCGGCGATGGCTTGCGCCGCACCGACACGGCCGCGCGCGAGTGGTCCGGGCTGCTGGTGTACTGGCTGATCGGGCGCACGCGCGAATTGTTTCCGGCGCCGTGAACGGTTCGCCGGCCTTGACCAGGCGCCGTCGAATCCCAACATGCGCGCTGGAGGTCCTGATGCCGCAGACCATCACCGTCAGCCACCGCGCCCTGGTCGAAGCCGCCGAGCGCGAGATCGAGACGCTCACGCCCGAGGAGGCGATCAAGCTCGCCGGCCGCGACGACGTCGTGTTCGTCGACCTGCGCGATCCGCGCGAGCGCGAGCGCGAGGGCAGGATGCCCGGCGCGTTCTCCTGCACGCGCGGCATGCTGGAATTCTGGATCGATCCGGAAAGCCCCTATCACAAGCCGATCTTCGCCGCGGACAAGCGCTTCGTGTTCTTCTGCGCCGGCGGCCTGCGCTCGGCGCTGGCGACGCAGACGGCGCAGAACATGGGGCTGAAACCGGTCGCGCACATCGCCGGCGGTTTTGGCGCCTGGAAGCAGGCCGGCGGGGCGGTGGAGCCGGGCGAGTCGAAGAAGCCCTCAACCCATTCAGGCCGTTGATCGGCGCGATCAGGACAATTCGCTTGCCGCCGGTGGCGTTTGCGCGATCCTCGGGTGCCTCACCCTGAGGAGCACGCGCAGCGTGCGTCTCGAAGGGTGAGCTTGCCGCCATCCTTCGAGACGCGGTCCTTCGGACCGCTCCTCAGGATAGGGATCGGAACGCGCCGCGATGTCCCTGAAACTCGTCATCGGCAACAAGAACTATTCCTCCTGGTCGATGCGGCCGTGGATCGGCTTGAAGGTCGCGGGCATTCCCTTCGAAGAACACGTCATTTCGCTCTACGTCGAAGGCAGCCGCGAGCAGATCCTGCGCTGGTCGCCGGGCGGCAAGGTGCCGGTACTGATCGATGGCGACGTACGCGTCTGGGAGTCGCTCGCCATCCTCGAATATCTCGCCGACAAGTTTCCCGAGAGCGGCTTGCGGCCGGCCGACACCTCCGCGCGCGCGCATGCGCGTGCTGTGTCCGGCGAGATGCACGCCGGATTCGGGCCGTTGCGTCACGAATGCGGCATGAACATGGGGCGGCCGCCGCGTGCGCGGCCGCTCTCCGCCGCGGCGCAGGCCGACATCGCGCGCGTCGATGCGCTGTGGACCGACTGCCGCGCGCGCTTCGGCGCCGGCGGGCCCTTCCTGTTCGGGCGGTTCTCGGCGGCCGACGCCATGTACGCGCCGGTGGTGTCGCGCTTCGAGACCTATGCGATTCATGTCAGCGCCGTGTCGCGGGCGTACATGCAGGCCGTTGCCGCGCTCCCCGCGTGGGCCGAGTGGCGCCGCGCCGCGCTCGCCGAAACCTGGGTGATCCCGAAGTTCGAGTATGATTGGCCGGACGTGCCGCGCCTCAAGCCGGAGGCGGCGTGACATGCTGAAACTCATCGTCGGCGACAAAAACTATTCGTCGTGGTCGTTCCGGCCCTGGATCGCCATGCGGGTGAGCGGCATTCCGTTCGAGGACGTCGTAATCCCGTTCGGCCACCCGATCGGCAACCCCGAGTTCAAGCAACGGCTGCGCCCCTATACGCCGGCCGGCAAGGTGCCGGTGCTGATCGACGGGAGCTTGCATGTCTGGGAGACCCTGGCGATCCTGGAATATCTCGCCGAGAAGTTTCCCGCCGCGGCGCTGTGGCCCGCCGACGTCGCGGCACGCGCGCATGCGCGCGTGGTGAGCAACGAGATGCATGCGGGCTTCGGCGCGCTACGCAGCGAATGCCCGATGAACATGCGCCGTCCGGTCAAGGCGCGTGCGTTGCCGGCCGAAGCGCAAGCCAACGTCGCGCGCATCGATGCGCTGTGGAGCGATTGCCGCGCGCGTTTCGGCGCCGGCGGGCCGTTCCTGTTCGGCCGCTTCTGCGCGGCCGATGCCATGTACGCGCCGGTCGTGTCGCGCTTGCACACCTACGGCATCCCGGTCGGGCGCGAGGCGAAGAGCTACATGGAGGTCGTGATGGCGCTGCCGGCCTGGGCCGAATGGAAGGCGGCGGGCGTCAAGGAGTCCCGGATCGTTCCCGAGGACGAGGCCGATTGGCCGACCGTGCTGTAGACATGGACGCTCGTGCAAACGGCACGGGCTGGGCCGACCGCCAGCTCCCCGCCGGCCCTGAAGTCTTCCTCGATCACGTCGGCTATTTCGTCGCCGACCTGGAGGCGGCGGGGCGGCAGCTCGAACGGCTGGGTTTTCGCGTTTCGCTCGTCAACGTCCAGACCAATGCCGACGCGCAAGGGACGCTACGTCCGTCCGGCACGTCCAACCGGTTGGCAAAACTGCGGCGCGGGTTCATCGAGATCCTGGCGGCGACGCACGACACGCCGCTGGCCGATCAGTTCAAGCAGGCGATCGCGCGCTACCCGGGTCTGCACCTGATCGCGCTGTCGCATGACGACATCGCGGCGACGCGCGAGCGGCTGGTCGCCTCGGGCTTCCCGATGCAGGGCGCGATCGAGTTGCGCCGGCGCGACCGCACCTTGCCGGGCGAGCCGGAAGTGCATTTCTCGGTGCTGCGCCCGCAGCCTGGGGTCATGGCCGAGGGCCGCGTGCAATGGGTCAAGCCGCACACGCCCGACACGGTGTGGCGCCCCGATACCATCACGACCGAGAACGGCGCCGAAGGCCTGACCGATATCCTGCTGTGCGTGGAGAACCCCGCGGCGGTGGCGGCGCGCTACGGCCGCTATATCGGGCGCGCCCCCGCGCTGCGCGGCCCCTTGCACGTGGTGATGCTCGAGCGTGGCAACCTGGTGTTCGCCGACGCGGGCGAGGCGGCGCGGATCCTTCCCGACTTCCGCCCGCCGGCATTGCCGTTCATGGCCGGGCAGGCGCTGCGCTGCGGCGACCTGACACGGCCGCGCGACGTGTTGATAAAGGCCGGCGTCACGCCGGTGTTCGCGAGCGCCGATCTGATCTGTCTTGGCCCGGGCGACGCGCTCGGCGGCCATATGCTGTTCCACGCGGCGGATGTGAGCGATCCGTGGGGCACGCTGCGCGAGCGGTGACTTTTTGCTTGCGCATGATCTTCTCCGAAAACCGGTCCCCACTTTTCGGGATCATGCGCTGACCGCGGTCGGCGCCAGCGCGTCGATGTCGGTGACCACGTCGATGACCGCGGGCCGGTCGGCGGCAAGCGCTTCCGCCAGCGCCGGCGGGAAAGCGTCGGGGCGCTCGACACGCAGCCCGAGCGCGCCCATGTCCTCGGCAAGGCGGGCGAAGTTCATCGGATTGTAGGTCCACAATTCGCGCGCCTGCTCGGTCTGCTTGCCGCCATAGGCGCGGTCGAAGCCGCGCTTCGATTGATTGCCGCCGCCGTTGTTGTTGACCACCGTGACGCTGTTGAGCTTCCAACGCACCGCGGTCTCGACTTCGCCGATGTGGTACCAGAAGCCGGCATCGCCGGTGAACACCACCACCGGCCGGTCGGGGCAGGCCGCCTTGGCGCCGAGGCCGGCCGGGAACGCCCAGCCGAGATGGCCGGCCGAGCGCATGTAGCTCTGCGTCGGCGACGCGCAGATCGTACATGCCGCCCATCCACATGCCGGCATGGCCGGTGTCGACCACCACGATGGCGTCGTCCGGAACGTGCCGGGCGAGGTCGCTGCACATGCGCGCCGGATGGATCGGCACCTGGTCCGACTCCAGCAGCGGCTGGTATTTCGCGTACCACTCGCGGCAGATCGCCTGTGCCTCGGCGATCCACGCCTTGCGCTTCGCGGCGCTCGTCGCGATCCGCCGCCTCGAGCATCGCGGCCAGCGTCACCTTGGCGTCGCCGTTCAGCGCCGCGACGCGAGCGGATAGTTGCGGCCGAGCGCCTCCGGGTCGATGTCGATCTGGATCGCGCGGCGTGCCGATCTTCGGTACCGCCCAGAAATGCGTGGTCATGCCGCCGGTCTCGGTGCCGATGAAGCAGACGAGGTCGGCGCGATTGACTACGCGGTTGGCGCTCTCGCGCGAATAGCTGCCGACGACACCGACCGAGAGCGGATGCGTGCCCGGGATCGCATCCTTGCCGTTGAGCGAGGTCGCGACCGGGATCTGCAGCGCCTCGGCGAGCGCGATCGAGCTCGCCGCCGCGCCGCGATGCACGCACCCCGCCGCCGGCGACGATCACCGGCCGCTCGGCCTCTTGCAGCGCCTTGAGCGCCGCGCGCACGCTCGCGCTCGTCGGGCGCCGGTCGGAACGGCGGCACGCGCGAAAACTGCGGCTCGACCAGCGGCTCCATCTCGGCCTCGTCCTGGTCGACCTGCCCCTCGTTGCCGCGGAATTGCAGGTGCACCGGTCCGGGCGTGCCGGACACCGCGACGCGGAAAGCCTGCCGCACCATGTCGGGAATGCGCGCGACGTCATCGACCGTGGCGTTGAACTTGGTGACCGGCTCGAACGCCGGCACGTCGTCGACCTCCTGATAGACCTTGCGGAATTTCGTCGTCGGGTCGCGCCCGCCGGTCATCGCGATCACCGGCGAATGGGCGAGCCAGGCGTCGCGCAGGCCGGCGGCGAGATTCGAGCGCGCCGATCACCTGCGCCATGCACACGCCGGGCTTGCCGGAGGCGCGCGCGTAGCCGTCAGCCATGTAGGCGGCGGATTTCTCGCCATGCGTATGGATGCGCTTGATCGCGGTGCGGCGCTCCATCTCGGCGAAAGTGCGCCGCAGCACCGCCGGCACCATGAACACATGCGTGACGCCGTAGCCTTTCAGCATGTCGGCGAGAACCTGCGGCGCCGGTCATCTTGGTGTTGTGGCCGAGCATGATTGCGTTCCATCCTTCAAGACTCCGATCTGCGCCGGGAAGGTAAGCGGGGAGTGTTGCCTCGCTATCGCACATTACCGGCGCCGATGCTAAAATGTCTTGCATCAAGGAGACGTGTGACATGACGGTGGACGTGCCGATGCAGCCGTCGTCGGGGACCATGGACGTCGACGAGTTCATGGCTTTCCTGGAAACGCGGCCGGACGGCGAGCGCTGGGAGCTGGTCGAGGGTGTGGCCGTGATGATGGCGCCGCCGAGCTATGTGCATCAGCGGATCGCGCGCAATCTGTGCGAACTTCTCAATAGCGCGTTTGCGCCGGAGCGTCTCGACCTGTTCGCCTACTTCAGCGCTGGCGTTCGCAATCCGGGACTGCGAAATTTCCAGCCCGAACCAGACATCGTCGTCGTGCCGGGCGTCGCGGGCTACGACTTCTACTCGGAGCGCTTCCGGCTCGCCGGCGAAGTGCTCTCGCCGAGCGAATACGCGTCCGCGAAATCGATTTGAAGCTGCGCCGCTACTGCGAGGCTCCCGACAACCTGTACGCCGTGGTGATCGAGCCGCGCGAGTGTCGCGTGGAGATCTACGCCAAGCGCCTTGATTGGCGGCCGATGACGCTGACGAAGCCCGATGATCCGATCGAGATGCCGGAGTTCGGCTTGGGCTGCGCGGTCGGCGACCTCTACCGCGGCACCCCGCTCGATCCGCAGAGCCGTCGCGCGCCGCAGTAGCGCTTCACTTGATCGCCAGCGGATTCGATCGGCGAGCCGACCGCGCCGGTGATCGGGATCGCCGGCGCGACGAACAGGAACTCGTACACGCCGTCGGCGGCGCAGTCTTCGGCCAATTCCTTCACCTGGAAGATCTCGCCCATGGTCATGCCCATGATCGGGATGGTGATCCAATGCCAGGGCTGGTTGATGCCGGGCTCGGTCTCGTTCGGCCGCACTTCGCAGCCCCAGGTGTCGCTCGCCAGCGCCGCCAGCTCGGTGCGCTTGACCCACTCGAGCGTCTCGAACGCGAAGCCCGGCGCGTCGCCGCCCGGATAGCCGTCCCAGCTTCCCACTTTCTGGCAGCGTTCCATCTGCCCGGTGCGCACGATGACGTAGTCGCCGCGCTTCAGCTCGACCTTCTGCTGGCTCGCCGTCTCGTCGAGGTCCGCGCAGGTGATGCCGTAGCCGTCGTCGAGCGAGTCGACGCCCTTGTAGCGCGCCACGTCGAGGAACACGCCGCGGCCGACCATCTTGTTCTTGGTCTTCTCGATCCCGCATTTCTGCGCCCCCGCGCTGGTGACCGTCCGGCAGTCGTAGCCGTTCCACATATGGTTCTCGTAGAACACGTGGCCGAGCCCGTCCCACTGCGTGCCGCATTGCAGCGGCATCACCACCATGTCGTCGGCGGCGCGGATGCCGCGATGGTCGAGCACGCCGGAGTAGGCGTCGGTGCCGGTGCGCAGCATGGTGTGGATCGGGTTGGTACGCCCCAGCGCCGGATATTTGCTCTTGGCGCCCTGCGGCCCGAGATGATCGAAGTTGAGCGCGAGCGAGATCACCTTGCCCTTCCTGACCAGCCTGGCGGCGGCGACGATGTCGTCCGCGCTGGTGTAGTTGAGCGTGCCGATCTCGTCGTCCGGGCCCCACTTGCCCCAGTTCTTGTATTTTTCGGCGGCGTCGCGCAGGTCCTGGCGCGTCAGCTTGTTCGGCATGTCGGGTTCTTCCTTGGACTTGACGAGGGGAGGGCGCCGCCGCTTTTCGCTTGTTCCGCACGGCGGCGGCGCCGATGATAGCATTCAAGAAATCCTTCGGGAGGGCGCCCGTGACAACGCTGATCCGCTGTCTTGCCGTGCTGGCCGCGTTGTTGATCGCCGATGCGGCCTGCGCGCAGAGCTATCCGAGCAAGCCGGTGCGCATGGTGGTGCCGTTTGCGCCCGCCGGTCCGACCGATGTGATCGGACGATTGATCGCGCAGAAGCTTTCGGAGACCTGGGGCCAGCAGGTCTATGTGGAGAACATCCCGGGCGCCGGCGGCAACACCGGCACGGCGAATGCCGCCAAGGCGCCCGCCGACGGCTACACCATCCTGGTGGTGAGCACCGGCTTCATCATCAATCCGAGCCTCTACGCCAAGGTCCCCTACGACCCGATGAAGGACTTCACCCCGGTCACCTTGGTGGCGGCATCGCCCAACGTGATCACGGTGCATCCGTCGGTGCCGGCCAACACCGTGCAGGAGTTGATTGCTCTCATAAAAGCCAATCCGAGCAAGTACAGCTATGCGCAACCCGCGCTGGGCTCGACGCCGCATCTTGCCGCCGAACTGTTCAAGCTGCGCTACGGCCTCGATCTCACGATGGTGCCGTTCACCAGCGCCGGACTGGCGATGAGCTCGGTGCTTGGGAACCATACGCCGATCGGCTTCACGGCGTCGCCGGCCGCGATGCCGCTGATCCGCGAGGGAAAAGTGCGCGGGCTCGCGGTGCTGAGCGCAAGACGCATTCCCGGTCTCGACGTGCCGACCTCGGGCGAGGCGGGCGTGCCGGACCAGGAATCCGACACGCTCACCGGCATCGTGGCGCCGGCCGGCACGCCGAAGGAGATCGTCGAGCGTTGGCAGCGCGAGGTCGCGCGCATCGTGGCGCTGTCCGAAATCAACCAGCGCCTCACCCAGCTCGGCTTCGTGCCGATCGCCAATACGCCGGAAGCGTTCGGCGAACGGCTCAAGCTCGAGTTCGAGAAATGGGGGAAGGTGGTGCGCGACGCCAAGCTCAGGATCGAATAAGTGCGCATCACCGATATCCGCGAAACCTCCGTCGCGCTCAACTCCACGCTCAAGAATTCGAGCATCGATTTCTCCGAGATGACCACCTCGGTGGTCGCGGTGATCACCGATGTGATGCGCGAGGGCAAGCCGGTCGCCGGCTTCGCTTTCAACTCCACCGGGCGCTACGCCTGTGGCGCGCAGATGCGCGCGCGCTTCATCCCGCGCATCCTGAAGGCCGATCCGAAATCGCTGCTCGACGACGCCGGCGACAACTTCGATCCGGAGAAGATCCTCGCCGTGATGATGCGCAACGAAAAGTCCGGCGGGCACAGCGAGCGCTCGGTCGGCATCGGCACCATCGAGGTCGCGGTGTGGGACGCGGTCGCGAAGATCGAAGGCAAGCCGCTGCACCGCGTGCTGGCCGAGCGCTACAACGGCGGCAAAGTTGCGGACAAATGCTTCGTCTATGTCGGCGGCGGCTGGTATGCGCCGGGCAAGACCACGGCCGATCTGCAGGACGAGATGCGCCGCCATCTCGATGCCGGCTACACCATGGTGAAGATGAAGGTCGGCGGCATGGCGCTCGCCGACGACGTCGCGCGGGTCGAGGCGGTCAAGCAGACGGTCGGCAATCGCGGCGAGCTTGCGGTCGACGCCAACTCGAAATTCGACCGCGACCAGGCGTTGGCTTACGCCAAGGCGCTGGGACCCTTCAGGCTGCGCTGGTTCGAGGAGCCGTGCGACCCGCTCGACTTCGCGACGCTGGCTGAAGTTTCCGACGCCTATCCCGGACCGATCTCGACCGGCGAGAACCTGTTCTCCACCCAGGACGTGGAGAATCTGGTGCGCTTCGGCGGGCTGAAGCCGGAGCGGCGCGACGTGATCCAGGTCGATCCGCCGCAGGCCTACGGCATCGTGCAATACGCCCGCACGGTCGCCATGCTGGAGCGACATCATTGGCCGCGCAGCGGGCTGTTTCCGCACGGCGGCAACCAGATGTCGCTCGCCATCGCCGCCGGTTTCGGGCTTGGCGGCGCGGAATCCTATCCCGGCGTGTTCGGACCGTTCGCCGGCTTTGCCGACGACGCGGTGATCGAGAACGGCCATATCGGCCTGTCCGACCGCCCGGGCATCGGTTTCGAGGCTCAGGCGGCGCTCTGCGCGATCATGCGCGAGCTTGCGGCATAGCTGCCATTCTTCATTGAATTCAATATCTTACAGTAGCCGTGCGACCATTTCCCTGGTTCCGCGTTGATGTGGAACCCGGGGCGCGCTTCGAACCCCGGCGCCGAGGCACGACCGTTGAGCATCCTGCAACCCGGACGCAACGCTTGGCGCATCGCGCGCGCGGACCGCGCCGCGGTGCTGATCGACGCCGCGGCATTCTTCCGCGCCGTGCGCGAGGCGCTCAAGCAGGCCGAGCGCTCGGTCTTCATCATCGGCTGGGACGTGGACAGCCGCACGCGCCTGGTCGGCGAAAGCGGCACCGCCGACGACGGCTGGCCGATCACGTTGCGCGAATTCCTCACCCGCCTGGTCGACGAGCGGCCCGAGCTCAACGTGCATGTGCTGGCCTGGGACTTCGCCGTGCTCTATGCGCTCGAACGCGAGCCGTTCCCTTCGATCATGCTCGGCTGGAATACGCCGGCACGGGTGAAATTCCGTCTCGATAATTTCCTCCCGGTCGGCGCGTCGCATCATCAGAAGCTGGTCATCGTCGACGACGCGCTGGCGTTCAGCGGCGGGCTCGACCTCACCATCCGCCGCTGGGACACGCCCGCGCACGATCCGAAGAACCGCGACCGCGTCGATCCGGCCGGCAAGCCCTATGCGCCGTTCCACGACGTGCAATGCCTGGTCGACGGCGAAGCGGCACGTACGCTCGCGGAGCTGGCGCACTGGCGCTGGTCGCGCGTGACGAACGAGTCGGTTGCGCCGGCCGGCCGCGCCGACGCGCCATGGCCACAAAGCGTCACGCCCGACCTCGTCGATATCGACGCAGCGATTTCGCGCACTTGGCCGAACTTTGAGGAGGAGAGCGAGGTGAGGGAGGCCGAGGCGCTGTTCTACGACTCGCTCACGATCGCCGAGCGCCTCCTCTACATCGAGAACCAGTTCTTCACCTGCGCCCGTTTCGCCGAAGCGCTCGCACACCGCCTGCTGGAGCGCCCCGAGCTCGAAGCCGTGATGGTGGCGCCGCGCTCGCACCATTCCTGGATCGAGGCGAAAACGATGCGCAACGGCCGCATCCGCTTCTTGCGGATTCTTCACGACGCGGGCGTCGGCGACCGCGTGCGGCTGCTCGGGCCGGTCGTCCACGGCGCGCGGCAGACGATCGAGACCATGGTCCATTCCAAGGTGATGGTGGTCGACGATACGCTGCTGCGCGTCGGCTCGGCCAACCTCAACAACCGCTCCATGGGTACGGACAGCGAGTGCGACGTCGCGTTCGAGGCGCGCAGCGAGGCCGACCGCGCCTGCATCCGGCGCGTGCGCGACCGTCTGATCGCGGACCATTGCGGAGTCACCCCGGCCGCGGTCGCCGAAGCGATGGAGTTCCACGGCTCGCTGATCGGCGTAGTGGAGAACCTGAGCGGGCGCGGCCATCGCCTGGAGCCGATCGACGACGGCGAGCCGGAGGCGGGCGAGATGGCCGCCTACATCGAGAGCCTGGCCGATCCGGAGCGGCCGATCCACCGCGAGGCGCTCATCACCACCATCGTCGGGCCGCATGAGCCGCAGCCGCGCTGGCGTGTGTGGCTCAAGGTCCTGCTCGCGACCGGCCTGTTCGTCGGGCTTGCGATCGCCTGGCACTATCCGCCGCTCTCCGACATCGCCGACTTGAGCAGCATCCGCCCGATGCTGCTGTCGTTCGCGCAGGAGCCATGGGCGCCGCTGCTGGTCATAGGCATCTATCTCATTGCCGGATTGCTGGCGTTTCCCGTCACCCTGCTGATCGCCGCGACCGCCGCGGCATTCGGACCGTTCCTCGGCTTCGCCTATGCGGCGGTCGGCGCGCTCGCCAGCGCGGTCGTCACCTACGCGGTCGGCGCGGTGATGGGGCGCGAAACCCTGAAAGGGCTGATCGGACCGAGGGTGAACCGCGTCCGGCAGCGCATCGCGCGCGGCGGCGTGCTGGCGATCGCCGCCATCCGGCTCGTCCCGCTCGCCCCGTTCACCCTGGTCAATCTCGCGGCCGGCGCGAGCGACATCCGGCTCACCACCTACGTGGCCGGCACCATCCTCGGCCTGCTGCCCGGGCTGCTGATGCTCTCGGCGCTCGGCCACCAGATCATGCGCATCCTGAGCGCGCCGACGGCGGGCGAATTCGCGCTGCTCGCCGGCGCGGTGGTGCTGTGGATCGGGGTCGGCGCCGGCATCCAGTTCGTCATCGCCAGATACGGGACGCCGCGGTGAGCGAAGACGTCCGGATCATGACCTGGAATATCCACGGCGCAGTCGGGCGCAATCCGCGTTTCGAGCTGCATCGCGTGGTGGAGATCGCGGCCAAATGGAAGGCCGACATCGTGGCGCTGCAGGAGGTGGATTCGCGCCGCGGCGAGGCCGACCCGTTCGCGGTGCTGCAGGCCGAGCTCGGCGAGCACGGTATCGGCGCGCGCACGATCACCACCGCCGACGGCGACTACGGACAGATGCTGATCAGCCGCTGGCCGGTCACGGCTAGCGAGATCCATGACATCTCCTATGGCGAGCGCGAGCCGCGCCGCGCGATCGAGGCGGAGATCGCGGCGCCGGCCGGGCCGGTGCGCGTGATCGCGACGCATCTCGGCTTGAGCATCCACGAACGGCGCACCCAGGCGCGGGCGCTGATGGCGATCGCCGGGCAGGCCGCGACCACCACCGTGGTGATCGGCGATTTCAACGACTGGTTCTGGCCCGGATCGGTGCGCCGCATGCTGGCGCGCGAGTTTCCCGGCCGCACGCGCCACCGCACCTTTCCGTCATTCCTCCCGCTGCTGCGGCTCGATCGCATCTATTGCCGCCCGCGCGCGGCGTTCCGGCGCGGCTTCACCGATCCAGCGGCGCGCGAGATCTCCGACCACCTGCCGGTCATCGCCGACGTCGATCCGCGCCCGCGGTGACGAGGATTGCGACTCCCGGTCACGGCAGGCCATAGTCGCCGCCGACACGATCGCGGGGATACATGGCGAAAATCGTCTCGACCATCGACACCGGCGCGAAGGAATTCCGCGCCAACGCCGCGGCCATGCGCGCGCTGGTCGACGATCTCAAGGGCAAGCGCGCCGCGGCGGCGGCGGGCGGCCCGGAGCGGGCGCGCGCGCGTCACGCCGAGCGCGGCAAGCTGCTGCCGCGCCAGCGCGTGATGCGCCTGATCGATCCCGGCACGCCGTTCCTCGAATTGTCGCCGCTCGCCGCGCTCGACATGTACGACGACGCGATCCACGCCGCCGGCATCATCACCGGCATCGGCCGCGTCGAGGGGCGCGAATGCGTGATCGTATGCAACGACGCCACCATCAAGGGCGGCACCTACTATCCGATGACGGTGAAGAAGCACGTGCGCGCGCAGGAGATCGCGCGCGAGAACCGGTTGCCCTGCATCTATCTGGTCGACAGCGGCGGCGCCAACCTGCCGCAATGGCCCGAGGTGTTTCCCGACCGCGAGCATTTCGGCCGCATCTTCTACAACCAGGCCACGCTCTCGGCGCTCGGCGTCCCGCAGATCGCCTGCGTGATGGGCTCGTGCACGGCGGGCGGCGCCTACGTGCCGGCGATGTCGGACGAGACCATCATCGTGCGCAAGCAGGGCACGATCTTCCTCGGCGGCCCGCCGTTGGTGAAGGCCGCGACCGGCGAGGTGGTGTCGGCCGAAGACCTCGGCGGCGCCGACGTGCATGCGCGCCTCTCCGGCGTCGCCGACCACTACGCGGCCGACGACGGCCATGCGCTCGAGCTCGTGCGCCGCATCATCGCCAATACCAACTACACCAAACGTCCGGACATTACGCTCGCCGAGCCGCGCGAGCCGGCCCATTCGCCCGACGAGCTCGACGGCGTGGTGCCGGTCGACCTGCGCAAGCAGTACGACATCCGTGAGGTGATTGCGCGCCTCACCGACGGCTCCGAGTTCGACGAGTTCAAGCACCTCTATGGCGCCACGCTGGTCACCGGCTTCGCGCACATCCACGGCGTGCCGGTCGGCATCCTCGGCAACAATGGCATCCTCTATTCGGAGTCCGCGCTGAAGGCCGCGCACTTCATCGAGCTCTGCTGCCAGCGCCGCATCCCGCTGTTGTTCCTGCAAAACATCACCGGATTCATGGTGGGGCGCGACTACGAGGCCGGCGGCATCGCCAAGGACGGCGCCAAGATGGTGACGGCGGTGGCCTGCGCCAACGTGCCCAAGATCACCCTGATCGTCGGCGGCTCCTACGGCGCCGGCAATTACGGCATGTGCGGGCGCGCGTTCGGGCCGCGCTTTCTGTTCATATGGCCGAATGCGCGCATCTCGGTGATGGGCGGCGAGCAGGCGGCTTCGGTGCTGGCGACGGTCAAGCGCGACAACATCGAAGGCGAGGGCGGCAAGTGGTCCGAGGTCGAGGAAGCGGAGTTCAAGCAGCCGATCCTCGAGCAGTACGACGAACAGGGGCACCCGTACTACGCCACCGCGCGGCTGTGGGACGACGGCATTATCGCGCCGAGCGAGACGCGGCGCGTGCTGGCGCTGGCCTTTTCCGCCGCGCTCAATGCGCCGGTGGAGGGGACGCGGTTCGGGGTGTTCAGGATGTGAGGCGGTCGGTCGTTCCGCGCTCGGATCGCTCGATCAAGGGGAGGCAAAGATGTCGGAGTATCCTGAAGGATCCAGGGAGAACGATATTTTCCCCACGGTCAGGAGCAAGCGATACCCGGGGCGTCTCGCTGCCGGCACAACCGATCCCGGATTTCGCTGTCGCTCATCCGGCTACGTTTCGGCGTTTGAGGCCCGCCCGCCGATCACCTAAAGTCGGGCGCATGGAAAACACCACTCCGATGCCCACCACCCAACGCGCCGTCCAGCTCTGCCTGCTCGCCCTCGCTGCGATCGCGCTGTTCGGCGGCGTGCTGCAGATGTCGCTCGGCCAGCCCGACACCACGGTGCGGCTCGACAACCTGCATCGCTTCCTCGCCGGCATCTATCTCGGCGCCGGCGTCATCACGCTGTGGGCCGCGATCACCATCCGCCGGCAGGGCACGCTGGTCTATCTGCTCGCGTTCGCCGTCCTGCTCGCCGGCATCGGGCGGCTGGTGTCGTTCGCCAAGGTCGGCGTGCCGGAGCCGCCGCTGTTGTGGTGGGGCTATGTGGCGTCCGAGGTGATCCTGCCCGCCATCATCGCGGCGGCGCATCACGCGACCGGTCGCCGGACGTAACGTTCATTCCTTCGCGTCCATCCGGTACCCTTTGCGCCCGCTCTTGAGCATGCTCTCCAGCAGCGCCAGCCGGTCCTGGCCCCAGAACACTTCGCCGTCGAGCACGTAGCAGGGCGAGCCGATCACGTTCGCCGCCACCGCCTCCTGCGGCCGCGCCGTGTAGATCGCGTTGACGGCGTCGGATTTCGCGGCGGCGAGGATCGCCGCGTCATGGCCGCACTCCTTGAGCAGGGCGGCGAGCGTCGCCTCGTCGGCAACATCGCGATCCTCGACCCACGCGGCTTCGAAGGCGCGCTTCACGTAGGTACCCGGATCGGCGCCGCTCTCGGCCAGCGCCACGATGCTGCGATCGGGTAGCGTCCCGCCGATCGGCACGTGCTTGGGATAGAGTTTCAGCGCGATGCCGCGCGCCTCGCGCCAGCGCTGCAGTTCCATAATGCGGTAACGCTGCCGTGCCGGGTGGCGCTTGGGCAGCGGCAGGCCGCCGGTGTGCGGAAACACTTCCGACAATTGCAGCGGCTTGTAACGAATGGTCACGCCGTTCTGCTTGGCGATGTCGAGGAACGCCTGGTGGCCGAGGAACGCCCAGGGCGAGCCGAGCGTGAAGTAGTAGTCGATGGTGCGGGGCATGTGGTGGTTTTCCCGGAATGCGGTGCGGCGAGAGCGCCACTATAGCAGGTGCGGCGCAATGGAACCCGCGCGCTTCCGGCGGGTTACCCCGGCAACCCGACGGAGGCATCTCATGCACACAGCCAACATTCGCGAACACATGGAAGTCCTGGGCGCGGATGGCGTCCATGTCGGCGTGGTCGACCGAGTTCGAGCCGGGCGATCGGATCAAGCTCACCCGCAAGGATCCGCTCGCCGAAGGCACGCACCACTTCATCGAACACGACTGGATCGACCACGTGGACGCCCATGTCCACCTCAACAAGGATTCGAGCGAACTGCTCGCGCTCTGGAAGCGCAACTAACCCGGCGTCTCTGCTAACTTGCATGGCCGGGGCTTGCCCCGGCCATGTCGTGTCGAGCGCGTCATGGCCGGGCTTGCCCCGGCCATCCACGACTTGCTTTCATGTCTCGAGAACACAGACGTGGATGCCCGGCACAAGGCCGGGCATGACGAAGTAAGGACTCCCAATGCCCGAAACCATCCTCACCGACCTCTCCGACGGCGTCCTCACCATCACGCTCAACCGGCCGGACAAGCTCAACGCCTTCACCCTGACCATGATGCAGGAGCTGATCGCGGCGTTCGATGCGGCCGATGCCGACGACGCCGTTCGCGCCGTGATCGTGACCGGGGCGGGGCGCGCATTCTGCGCCGGCGCCGATCTCTCGCTCGGCGGCAAGACCTTCGACCGCGACGCGCGCGACGATCGAGCCCGGATTCCACTTGGCTCCGACGGCGCGCCGGACCTGTCGCACGACGCCGCGCGCGACGGGGGCGGGCGGCTCACCTTGCGCATCTTCAATTGCAGCAAGCCGGTGATCGCGGCGGTGAACGGGCCGGCGGTCGGCATCGGCGCCACCATGCTGCTGCCGATGGACGCGCGCATCGCGTCGAGCGAGGCGCGCTTCGGCTTCGTGTTCTCGCAGCGCGGCATCGTGCCGGAAGCGGCGTCGAGCTGGTTCCTGCCGCGCCTCGTCGGCATCCAGCAGGCGCTCGCCTGGTGCTATTCGGGCCGCGTGTTCTCCGCCCAGGAAGCGCGCGACGGCAAGCTGGTCGGTGTGGTGGTGGCGCCGGGCGATCTGCTATCGACGGCGCGCGCGCTCGCGCGCGAGTTCACCGCGAACGCGTCGGCGGTCTCGGTCGCGCTGATCCGGCGGATGATGTGGCGCATGCTCGGCGCGAGCCATCCGATGGAAGCGCACCGTCTCGACAGCCGCGCCATGTATCACCGCGGGCGCAGCGCCGACGTCAAGGAAGGTGTCACCGCGTTCCTGGAGAAGCGGCCGACCCGCTTTACCGACAAGGTGTCGACCGACATGCCGCCGCTGCCGTGGGAAGAGCCGTCCTATCGCTGAGAATCCCCGCTCCCCTTCGGGGAGAGGGGAAACGCATCTTACCGGCGCCTAGAGCACGATGACTTTTCTTCGAATCGTCATCGCGCTCTAAGTTATTCGTGGAGCATGATCTTTTCCGAAAACCGCTGCACACTTTTCGGGATCATGCTCTAGTTGACCGCCCTGTACAGCCGCTCGTCGTAGAGCGCGCCGAGCATGGGGCCGAGCTTGTCGCGGAAGCTGCGTTGCGCGGCCGCGGCGGTGCGCCCGTCGTAGGCCTTGCGGTCCTTCCACACCTCGACCACGGTGAAGTGGTTCGGCCGGTTGGTCTGCTGGTCGACCTCGAAGCGCAGGTTGCCGGCGTCCTTGCGGCTTTCCTCGGCGAGCGCGCGCAGCAACGCCTCGCACTCTTCGCGGCGCGGCGGCGGCACGTCGACGTGGCTCACCACGGTGACGGCGCCGCGCGCGCTGCTCGTATCGGTCGGGCCGACCGAGAAGCCGCGGTGCACGCGCTCGTCGTACGGGCCGGCGTGGATGCCCTTGAGCTTGTCGCGGAACTGGGCCGTCGCGGCGTTCTTGCCGTGCGCCTCGAACGCGGCCTGGTCCTTCCAGATCTCCAGCAGCACGAGCCGGTTCGGGCGGCCGTGTTCCTGCGCCACCTCGACGCGCAGGTTGCCGTCTTCCTTGCGCGCGGCATCGCGATACTGCCTGAGCAGCGCGACGCCGGCCTTGGCCGAAGCGGGCGCGACCTCGACATAGGTCGCAACGTGGACGGGACCGCTCGGCGCAGGCGCGGGCGCGGGTGCCTGCGCGTGCGCGGCGGCGGCGACGAGCGGTAGAGCGGCGATGAGCAGCAACGGAATGACTTGGCGCATGTCTCTCCCCCGAGAGTTATGCGCCATGCTAGAGGGTTTGACGCTCCGCCGGAATGGCCAAGCCATGCGATGCGGGCTCAGCGCGCCTTGCGCCGCACCTTGCCGCGCGGGACAAGTCCGGTGAACGACTGCACGGCGCCGAGGCTCTGCACCATCGAGGTCATGTTGCCGACATCCATTCCGGGACCGAACGACATGTCGCTGATGCCGAAACCGCTGCGCTCGATCATCGGCGCCATGGCGGCGCCCATCTGCATGACTTGCTGGAACTGGCGCTTGCTCATGCGCTGCTTCATCACCTCGAGCACAGGCGCGAACTGCTCCATCTGCGCCACGTCGAAGGCGCGCGCGGGCGGCGCCGCAATCAAGGCCGCGAGTGCGACCGCCGGAATCATGAGCTTGATCAATCCCTTCATGGTCGTCTCCGGTTTCTGGGCAACCCCGATACCGATTAGTGTGCATTGTCGCGACGTTCGTTCTCGGCCATCCTGTGGTAAACTTGGTGCGGATTGTTGTCGGATTTCGGCTTGACACTCCGTTCATGCTTCGTTCCACCCTCGCTCATGGAGGGCGCCTTGAAGGGGCGCCCGGACCCCCACCCCAACCGGGCGCGAAGCGTTGGCTTGCTGCCATTCGATCAACCAGCGAGGCCCAGCTATGACCTATCGCACAGCACTGATCGTCGGCGCCGGCTCAGGCTTGAGCGCGTCGCTCGCGCGCGCCTTCGCCGGTGCAGGATTGAAGGTCGCGCTGGCCGCGCGCTCGACGACCAAGCTCGAAGCCCTGGCGCACGATATCGGGGCGCGCGCCTACGCCTGCGATGCCGCGCAGCGCGCCGAGGTCGAGGCGCTGTTCACCGCGCTCGAGGGTCAGATCGGCGCGCCCGACGTGGTGGTCTACAACGCGAGCTACCGCACGCGCGGGCCCTTCGTCGAGCTCGACCCGGCCGAGGTGGAAAAGAGCCTGCGCGTCACCGCCTTCGCCGGTTTCCTGGTGGCGCAGTCGGCGGCGCGGCGCATGCTGCCGCATGGCCACGGCGCGATCTTCTTCACCGGCGCCTCGGCAAGCGTGAAGGGCTACGCCCAGTCGGCGCCGTTCGCCATGGGCAAGTTCGCGTTGCGCGGCCTGGCGCAATCGATCGCGCGCGAGCTCATGCCGCGCGGCATCCATGTGGCGCATTTCGTGATCGACGGCGGCATCCGCAGCGTACGCCGCCCGGTCCCGGCGGAGAGGCCCGATTCGCTGCTCGATCCGGACGCGATCGCCTCGACCTATCTGCACGTGCTGCAGCAGCCGAGGAGCGCCTGGACCGCGGAGGTGGAACTCAGGCCATGGGTCGAAACATTCTGAGGGCCGCCCTTTGCATTTGCGCGTGATCTTTGCCCGAAAAGTCTGTCAACTTTTCGCAATCACGCGCTCAGCCGGTCAGCCGGTCAGCCGCGCCCAGCCTTGCCGTACCTTGGTGCCGAGCGTCTCGACATTCTTGGACACCACGTCCCAGTTCACCATCGGCTTCGCATCGGCAGCAGCGCTGCTGTCGACCACATAGACGCCCCCGACCGTCAGCAGCGCACCCAAGATGATCCCGAAAATCAGCCGCATGTCGTTACTCCCTGCGTGGCTTCGACGCTCGGGTCCATCCATAAGCCAAGATGGTGGTCCGCGGCAGGGGTCAGTTGCGCGTTTACGCGCGTCCTTGACGCGCCATAAGCGCGTTTACGCGCGTCTTTGACGCGCCATAAGCGCGTTTACGCGCGTCTTTGACGCGCCATAAGCGCGTTTACGCGCGTCTTTGACGCGCTATGGGCCCCATACGCACCATTACGGGGTTCCGAATTGCGGCAGGATTGCCGCATTCTCGTCAATTTGACGCCATGTCGCCGGGTTCCCAATAGGACTGCTAAGCCGAGCCGCAGGGGAACGCATGAGCGTGCGGAGCACGGCCGCAGGGGCGGTTGTCCTGGTTGCTTGTTGTTTGTTCGCGACGCCCTCGGGTGCTTGCGACGAACGCCTGTTGCGCGCCTGCGAGGCCGCGAGCGCGAAGGCCTTCGCCGACGCCAATGCTCCGGCCCCCGAGGTCAAGCGCAAGTCCGCGCGGCGCACGCGCGTGGTGGTGGTGCGCTCCGCCAAGCCGAGACAGGCGACCATGCGGCGCGCACGCGCCCCCGGTTTCGCGACCAAGCGCGAACGCCCAAGGATGGAACTGGCCTCGCTCAGCACCAAGCCGGTCGCGTTGCGCGACTCGCCGCTGCTGCGGCGCTTCCGCGGCTTCATCGACCCGGTGCCGATCTCCGACAATTTCTTCGACGGATTCCGCCGCCCGCGCGCGGACCACACGCATCTTGCCGCGGATGCTTCGCCGCATGCGACGGTCATGACGGCGGTCGCCGCGCCCGACGACGCCGGCGTCGAGCCGGTCGAAACGACCGAAACCGTACCGGCGCCGCTCGCCGCAGCCGCATCGCCCGCGATCGTCCTGCCGGCCGTGCCACCGCTCAAGGTCGACCGCGTTGTCGCGACGCCCCCGGCTGCGCAGGCGGCTCAGCCGGTCCAGGTCGCGGCACCGGCCGAAACGCCGGCCGGCGGCTTCGCGCTCAATCAGCTCTTCCTTGCCCTGTGCGGCGCGTTGACCGCCGCAGGCGCGCTCCGCATGATCGTCGGGGTTTGATCGGCAACCTGCCGCGCGATGGCGCGAATGCTCAAGGCCATTCTGATTTCCCTCGTGGCTGTGCTCGCCATCAGCCCCGCGCTGTGCGCAGCGAAGAAGAAGCAGGAGCGCACCGCGCCGGCAACGCCTCTCGACAAGCGCGATCGCGTCGTCGCAGCGCCCGGCACCCCGTTTCACGGGCGGGCCTACTGGTCGGCGCTGGCGCAGTGCGGCGGCATCTACTTCAAGCTCGCCAATTTCCAATCCGACGCGGCCATCAGAGCCAGACTGATCAAGCCGGATCCGCCCGCGCAGGCGCTCGCGGCGCGCCGCGCCGAGGAGGCGAGCAAGGCGGCGACCTGGTTTTTCGATGCGGCGGAACGCGTGCTGATCGCCGACCGCAAGGTCGCGCGCGACGAGGCCGTCATCATCTACGATGCGCAGGCGAGCGAGGCAGGGGATCGGCTCAAGAGCGTGGAAGCAGCAGGGCAGGCGATCAAACCGTGTCCGGCGCTCTACCAGGCCTGCCACGGCGGCCATCCGGTGGTGTGCCGCGAGAATCAGGCTCTGGCGCCGGCGCCCTAGAGCATGATCCCGAAAAGTGTGCAGCGGTTTTCGGAAAAGATCATGCTCCACGAATAACTTAGAGCGCGATGACGATTCGAAGAAAAGTCATCGTGCTCTAGGAGCGTTTTCCGGCCAAGTGTGCGGTACGCCGCAGAAAACGCGACCAATGCAAGGAATCCAGCGCGTGATCCCGAAAAGTCGACAGACTTCTCGGACAGAGGTCATGCGCAAAACGAGGAGCCTTCAGACCGGCCGATGGGCGGTCCACACCGGTCCGTCGATCGTCATCTCGACGACGCGATTGCGGCCTTCGTCCTTGGCCACCTTGAGGCCGTTGGCGGCGCGGCGCAGCAGGTACTCGGGCGTATCGCCTTTGATGACATCGGCGATTCCGACCGAGACGGTCACGCGGCCTTCGCCGTTCGCGCTCTTGACGAGCTCGTTCGACATCAGGGCCTGGCGGAACAGCTCCGCACGCGCGATCGCTTCGCTGGTCGAGGTCTCGGGCATGATGACGGCGAACTCATCGCCGCCGAAGCGCGCCACCACGTCGCCCGGCCGCATGTGGCTCTTGAGCAGCACGCCGATCGAGCGCAGCACCTGGTCGGCCAGGCAGGTCCCGAAGTTCTCGTTGAAGCTTGCGAAATAGTCGAGGTCGCAGAGCACGATCGCGAGCTGCCGGCGCGTTTCGGCCGCACGCTCGATGGCCTTGGCGAGCAGGGTGTCGAACGCGCCGCGCGTCGTGAGTGCGGTCAGCGGATCGGACTGGCATTCGGCCCGCACGATGTCGAGCTGGCGCTGCAGCGCGCCGATCTCGCGGCAGGCCGCGCCGAGCTTGGCCTCGGCCAGCGCGTAGCGGCTCTGGCTTTCCTTGGTCGATTGCATCAGCCGGTCGACCGCCTGCAGCACGCGCTGCAGCGTCAGCGCCCCCGCCAGGCCGAGGTCGCAGGTTTCCGCGATCATGGTCTCGCGCTGGGCCAGCGCCGATCCGATCGCGCCCTCCAGATTGACCGCGACCTCGTGCAGTTCCTCGGCCAGGCGGCCGGCAAGCGAATCACATCCCTCGCCGAGGCGCCAGGGCGACAGGAAACGGTCGTAGAGCCGCTCGATGTCGCCCGCCGAGAGCTCGCCCAGCCTGGTGACGATGTCGTCGGCCGCCGCCCTGAGCGCGGGATTGCGGCCGGTCTTGTAGGCGAACCAGAACTCGAAGTGGCGCGGGTCGAGCGGCAGCGCGGCGGCGCGCGCCTCACCGAAGATGCGGTCGCCGATGGACGGCTTGTTCTCGCTCGCGGATATCGCCGGTGCGGACGTCATTTCTTGAGTTCAGGCCGCGCCGGACGGCGGGCATAGCGATCATGCGTGGGGCGTCGTCAATATTGGGTTAAGCAGACAGCCAAGCGCTGCCCGTATGCGTGGGCAGCGCAGCGGCCGCTGACCCTGGGTCACCGTGTTGCAACGCAGCAATAAACGGCGTGGTCCCATCGGGGTGACCCAAGAAGGGAACCCAAACAGTCGACCCAATTGTTTGAGGTGGCAGGCTTCGCCGCGCTGCGCCATACTGGCGCCGGATTGGCGGGGTGGATTTGCGTCCATGTGGGGTTTCGATCTGTCTTCGATTCCAGGCCTTGATCTGACGGCCGGGACGTTCACGCTTCCGTTGTGGGCGGCGGGCGCCGCTGCCGCATTGGTTGTTCTGTTCTTCATCATCGCGCTGTTCCGCTCCGGCCTGAGCAACCTGCTCGCGTTGGTGGTACGGCTCGGCGCCATCGTGCTCGTGGTCGTGTTCGCCTGGTACTATCTGGAACGCGCCGCCGAGCAGCAGCGCGCCGAGGAGCGCCGCTCGCTCGATCAGCGTGGCCTCGAACTGACGTCGCGCTCGATCGTGCCCGGCTCCGCGCTTGCCTGCCTCGATGCGACGAGCGGCGACGCCGTCGAGGGCGCGTGCGAGCGCGCGGTGTTCGCCAGTGCCGAGACGGTCGCCGCCGCGACCGCCCTGGCCGGGGCGCGGCTCGCGCTGCTCAACGATGCCAACGATTTCGCCAACCGCAATCCGAGCTACCAGAACTCGGCCACGCTCGCCGGACTTCAGCGCACGGTCTCGGCCGACCGGTTCGGCCTCGTCGCCCACGTGCTGGCGACGCGCGACGGATGCACGTTCGAGAACTGCGATGCGTTCGTGATGGTCAACGATGCCAATCGGCTGCGCGCCAACCTGCGCGAGCGCACCTTCGACGCGTTGGTGGCGCGCTACGCCACCAACTGGCCGACGCGCGCGCGCACCGCAGCGCCCGGCAATACCAGCATGACGTTCCCCTCGGCCGCATCGGTGCCGCCGCTCCCAAGCGGCGAGGCGCCGGCGCCGCCGTCGTCGCAGCCGTTCGCCGCGACACCGCCGGCGGTCCCGCCGTTGGTGCCGGCTCCGGCCAATACCCAGCCGGCCGCGCAGAAGCGACCCGCGCCGCCGCCGGCCAAGACCGCGCAGCCGCGACCCGCTCCGCCGCCGCCGGTCCAGCTCGGCCCGCCCCCCTCGGCGAGCGCGCCTCCGCCCGCGCGCGCCCAATAGGGCCCGCATGTTCGGATCGGTCCTCATCGCCAATCGGGGCGAGATCGCGGTGCGCATCGCGCGCAGCGCCAAGCGCCTCGGCCTGCGCACCATCGCGGTCTATTCGGACGCCGACGCGGACGCGCTGCATGTGCGCGTGTGCGACGAGGCGCAGCGGATCGGCTTGGCCCCCGCGCGCGAAAGCTACCTCGTCATCGATGCATTGATCGCGACCGCCAAGCGCGCCGGCGCCGACTGCATCCATCCCGGCTACGGCTTCCTGTCGGAGAACGCGCAGTTCGCGGAGGCGTGCGCCGCCGCCGGCATCGTGTTCGTCGGTCCGCCGCCGGCCGCGATCCGCACCATGGGACTGAAGGACCGGGCCAAGGCGCTGATGGACAAGGCCGGCGTGCCGATCGTGCCCGGCTATCACGGCGAGCGCCAGGAGCCGAAGTTCCTCAAGGAGAAGGCCTACGAGATCGGCTATCCGGTGCTGATCAAGGCGGTCGCGGGCGGCGGCGGCAAGGGCATGCGCCGCGTCGACAAGCATGCGGAGTTCGAGGCGGCGCTCGAGGGAGCGGCGCGCGAGGCGCAGTCTGCGTTCGGCGATCCGCGCGTCCTGATCGAGAAATACGTCACGGCGCCGCGCCACATCGAGATGCAGGTGTTCGCCGACACCCACGGCAACGTCATCCACCTCAACGAGCGCGACTGTTCGCTGCAGCGCCGCCATCAGAAAGTGATCGAAGAGGCGCCGGCGCCGGGCATGACGGCGGCGGTGCGCGCGGCCATGGGCTCCGCCGCGACCGAAGCGGCGCGTGCCGTGGGCTATGTCGGCGCCGGAACGGTCGAGTTCATCGCCGACGGCGCAAGCGGCCTCAAGCCAAGCGGCTTCTGGTTCATGGAGATGAACACGCGGCTCCAGGTCGAACATCCGGTGACCGAGGCGATCACGGGGCTCGATCTGGTCGAGTGGCAGTTCCGCGTGGCGGCGGGCGAGCCGCTGCCGCTGCGGCAGGCGGATGTGCGCATCGACGGTCACGCGGTCGAGGCGCGGCTTTATGCCGAAGATCCGGAGAAGGGTTTCCTGCCCTCGACCGGAAAGCTTGTGGCGCTGGAATTGCCGCAGGGGGAGGGCATCCGCGTCGACGCCGGGGTCGACGCGAACTCGGTCGTGTCGCCGCATTACGATCCGATGATCGCCAAGGTGATCGCGCACGGATCCGACCGCGAGCAGGCGCTCGACCGGCTGGCGGCAGCGCTCGACAAAACCGTGGTGGTCGGGCCGCGCTCGAATGCGATGTTTCTCAAGGCGCTGGTCACCCACGGCGAATTCCGCGCCGGGCAGTTCGATACCTCTTTCATCGACCGGCACCTTGCCGATCTGACCAAGGTCGACTCGGTCGAGGAGGCCGGCGCCGTCGCGGCCGCGGTCGCGGCTTTGCTCGACGGACATCAGCGCAAGGCAACGCCGGCGCAACTTCGCGATCCCTGGTCGGCGCGCGACGGATTCTCGCTCGGACCGCCACGCCGATACGATGTCGATGTCGCCGTCGACGGACATGCGAGAAAGGCCACGATCGTGTGGGGCAAATGTCTGGAGGTCAGCGTGGACGGGGTTCCGGCGCAGGCGGCGCGAGTGGTGCCCACCGCCGGCGGCGTGGCGGCGTTCGGGCGCGCCTTGCAGCGCCATGTCGCGCTCAAGAGCTACGACGCGCTCGACGTCGATCAACTCGACGCCGACGGCGTGGTGAAGGCGCCGATGCACGGCAAGGTGCTGGCGATCTTCGTTGCGGAGGGCGCCGCGGTGCGCAAGGGCGAGCGGCTCGCGGTGGTCGAGGCGATGAAGATGGAACACGCGCTCGTCGCGCCGGTCGACGGCACCGTGGCGAAGATTTCCGTTGAAGCCGGCAGCCAGATCGCCGAGGCCGCGACCGTCATGACCATCGTGCCGGCGCAGCCGGCCTGATTGCGCGGTGGAAATCTGTGTTCAGGTTTCGACGCCGCGGCCTTCCCTATGATAGAGGCGGGTCATGCCGCTCCATCTCTTGAAACTGTGCGTCGGCTGCGACTCGGTCCAGGACCTCGAGGACTGGATCAGGCAGCGGCTGAAGGAAAAGAAGAAGCGCGGGGAGAAGCCCGAGCACATCCACACCACGCGCATGGTGCCGAAGCGCGCCGGGGAGCTCGTCGACGGCGGCTCGCTCTACTGGGTGATCCGCGGCGAGATCCTGTGCCGCGAGCGGCTGATCGCGGTGAGGCCGTTCGTCGACAAGGATGGGATCGGCCGCTGCCGGCTGGTGATGGACGGCAAGCTCACGCTGGTGCAACCGCGGCCGTTCCGCGCGTTCCAGGGCTGGCGCTATCTCAGCGTCAAGGACGCGCCGCGGGACCTCGATCGCGCCGCGCCCGGCGCCAGGAACATGCCGGAGGCGATGCGGCGCGAGCTGCGCGAGCTCGGCCTGCTCTGATTGCGCCGAGCGGGCGGAACGGCCATCATGCGCGCGACGAACTCGCGCATCCGAACGGGTATCCGAGCACGCGAATGATCATCGGCAGCCAGGAAGACGTCACCAAGGCGGTGTTGAGCGAGCTGCAGCGCGCTTCCGATGCGCGCTTCAAGGAGATCATGTCCTCCCTGGTGCGCCATCTGCACGGCTTCGCGCGCGACGTGAAATTGACCGAAGAGGAATTCCAGGCCGCCTGCGGCTATATCGTCGCGCTCGGCAAGCGCACCACCGAGACGCACAACGAAGCGGTGCTGATGGCGGGGTCGCTCGGCCTGTCGTCGCTGGTCTGCCTCATCAACAACGGCGACAACGGGCAGACCGAGACCGACGCCAATCTGCTCGGGCCGTTCTGGCGCATGGATTCGCCCGTGACGGCGAACGGCGGCTCGATCGTGCGTTCGCCGACGCCGGGACCGGCGCTGTTCGTCAACGCGTGGCTCAAGGACCGGCAGGGCCGGCCGATCGAGGGCGCCGAGATCGACGTGTGGCAATCCTCGCCGGAAGGCTTCTACGAGAATCAGGACCCGGTGCAGGCCGACATGAACCTGCGCGGCAAGTTCTTCAGCGACCGCGCGGGCCACTTCGGCTTCCGCAGCGTGAAGCCGGCCGGATATCCGATTCCGGTCGACGGGCCGGTCGGCGAGCTCCTGCGCGCGCAGGGGCGTCATAACATGCGCCCCGCTCACCTGCACGTGCTCGCCTTCAAGCAGGGCTTCAAGACGCTGATCTCGCAGGTCTACGTCAACGACGACCAGTACATCGACAGCGACGTGCAGTTCGGCGTCACGCGCCATCTGATCGGCAACTACGTGCGCCACGAGGGCGGCGCGCCGGCGCCGGATGTGACGGGTGCGTGGTACTCGCTCGACCACACGTTCGTGATGGAAGCCGGCCGCGCCAAGCTGCCGCGCGCGCCGATCAGCGGCAAGGCGCGCGGCGAGCGGCCGCAGATTCCGACGCTGAGCTATTGAGGCGCCGCTTCGCCGCGGCGAGACCGCATCGGGAGGAGACCATGATCCGCACAGTCCTGATTGCAGCCTTCACCGCCGCGCTTGCCGGAAGCGCCGCCGCCCAGGAGATGCTGAAGATCGGCATGAGCATCCCGCTCACCGGCGCCGGCTTCAACGCGGTCGGCAAGCAGGTGCTGGCCGGCGCGCGGCTGTACATGCAGCAGCACGGCGACACCGTCGCCGGCAGGAAGATCGAGCTGCTGGTGCGCGACGACGCCGGCGTCGCCGACAATGCGCGGCGCATCGTCCAGGAGATGATCGTCAACGACAAGGTCGCCATCGTCGGCGGCGGCATCACGCCGACCGCGCTCGCGATCGCGCAGCTGGTGACGCAGGCCAAGGTCGCGACCGTGGTCATGGTTTCGGGCGCTTCCATCACGGTCGACCGCTCGCCCTTCATGGTGCGCACGAGCTTCACGCTCGGACAGTCGTCCGCGGTCATGGGCGAATGGGCGGCCAAGAACGGGTCGAAGAAGGTCGTGACCATCGTCAACGACTGGGCGCCCGGCATCGAGGCCGAAAGCGCCTTCATCGAGCGCTTCACGCAAGGCGGCGGGCAGATCATCGAGAAGCTGCGCGTGCCGCTCGCCAACCCCGACTACGCGCCGTTCCTGCAGCGTGCGCGCGACGCCAATCCCGACACGCTGTTCGTCTACTTCCCGGGGACGCAGGCCGGCATCTTCGCCAAGCAGTTCCGCGAGCGCGGCTTCGACAAGTCGGGCATCACCATGATCGGCCCCGGCGACCTGACCGACGACGACGAGCTCAACGGTCTCGGCGACCAGATGATCGGCATCGTGACGGCGCACATCTACTCGGCGCTGCACGATTCGGCGATGAACAAGCGCTACGTCGAGGCGTTCCGCAAGGCCAACAACTTCCGTCCGAACTTCATCTCGGTCGGCGGTTACGACGCCATGCACGTGATTTACGAAGCGCTGAAGAAGACCGGCGGCAAGACCGACGGCGAAGCGCTGATCGCGGCCATGAAGGGGATGAAATGGGAGAGCCCGCGCGGGCCGATCTCGATCGATCCGGAGACGCGCGACATCGTGCAGAACGTCTATGTGCGCAAGGTCGAGAAGGTCAACGGCGAGCTTTACAACGTCGAATTCGCGACCTTCGAAGCGGTCAAGGACCCGATCCGCGGCGCGAAGAAGTAGGATTCGCTTTTGCCGTAGGGTGGGCAAAGGCGCGGCCGCAATCTCGCCGTGACGCACTGGCGGCGACCGCGCCGTGCCCACGCGGATGAAGAAGAATAAGACGCGTGGGCAAAAGGCGCACGATGTCCGGCGCACCGCCGCGAGCGCGGCGTGCTGCGCCTTTGCCCACCCTACAGCGCCGGGGTGCGAAGAATTGACACGCCGGAAAGTCCCATTGGCGCGCGGTTTTCGGCTATAGGGAGTTATTGCCGGTCGCTGCCGGACACAGTAATGACGTGCCGACGGCCGGACGCGGCCGCGGGGCGAGAAACAAACCACTTGCGGGAGGATCGAGATGGATCGCAGACGGTTCGTGACGGGTGCGGCGACGATCGCCGTTGCGGGGCTCGCCGGCAGCGGCGCCTCCGCGCAGGAAGTGGTCAAGGTCGGCATCGTGATGCCGCTCACCGGCGGGCTTGCCGCCGTCGGCAAGCAGGTCGTCGCAGCGGCGCGGCTTTACGTGGCGCAGCACGGCGACACGGTCGCGGGTCGCAAGATCGAGCTGATCGTCAAGGACGACGGCGGCGTGCCCGACAACTCCAAGCGCATCGCGCAGGAATTGATCGTCAACGACAAAGTGGCCTTCCTCGGCGCCGGCATCACGCCGAGCGCGTTCGCGATCGCGCCGCTCGCCACGCAGGCCAAGATCGCGACCGTGGTGATGGTATCGGGAACCTCGGTGGTGACCGAGCGCTCGCCCTACCTGGTGCGCACCAGCTTCACGCTCGGCCAGCAGTCATCGATCATCGCCCAGTGGGCGGCCAAGAACGGCAGCAAGAAGGTCGTGATCCTCCAGTCCGACTGGGCTCCGGGCGCCGAGGCGACCGCCGTGTTCACCGACTACTTCACCAAGGCCGGCGGCACGGTCGCCGAGACCATCAAGGTGCCGCTCGCCAATCCCGACTTCGCGCCGTTCCTGCAACGCGCGCGTGACGCCACCCCCGACACGCTGTTCGTGTTCGTGCCGGCGGGCCAGGCCGGCACCTTCGCCAAGCAGTTCATCGAGCGCGGGCTCGACAAGGCCGGTATCAAGCTGATCGGTCCCGGGGATGTGACCGACGACGACGACCTGCCGCAGATGGGCGACGCCATGCTCGGCACCGTCACGGCCGGGCACTATTCGGCGGCGCATCCTTCGGCCGCCAACAAGGCGTATGTCGCGGCCTTCAAGAAGGCCAACAACTACCGCCCGAACTTCATCTCGCTCGGCGGCTGGGACGGCATGCATGTGATCTACGAGGCGCTCAAGAAGACCGGCGGCAAGACCGACGGCGACGCGCTCGTCGCCGCCATGAAGGGCCTCAAATGGGAAAGCCCGCGCGGACCGATCTCGATCGACCCGGAGACGCGCGACATCATCCAGAATGTCTACGTGCGCAAGGTCGAGCGCGCCGAGGGCGAGCTCTACAATATCGAGTTCGCGACCTTCGAGGCGGTCAAGGACCCGATCAAGGCGGCGAAGAAGTAGCTCGTAGCCGGGGTTTCGCGGCAAGCGAAACCCCGGGTTCTGTGCCCGCGGCAAGACTTCCCCGGATTGCGCAGTAGCGCGTTGAAGACGCGCGTAAACGCGCTTATGACGCAATCGGGCTACGAGGTCGCCTCACGGTTAACCAGGAACGACGAGCACGTAGACAAACTGTCTTGACCTTGGCGCAATTCGATCCCGATTATGCGGCGAGGGGACGGGGTAATGTTGCTCCAGGCGACTGTCGGCGTACCGCGTTCCGCGCATGTGATCGTGCTTGGAAACGAGAAGGGCGGCTCGGGCAAGTCCACGACCGCCATGCATGTCGCGATCGCGCTGCTCAAGGCCGGGCAGCAGGTGGCAACGATCGATCTCGACAGCCGCCAGAAGACCTTGACGCATTATGTCGAGAATCGCCGCGACTGGGCCAAGCGGGCCGGGATCGCGCTCGAAATCCCGGCGCATTTCACTGTGGCGCGCGCGAATGGCGCGCGGGTCGACGAAAACGAGGCCGCGGAGTTCTCGGGCTTCGCCGCCGCCGTCGCGGCCGCCGAGCACAGCCACGACTTCGTGGTGATCGATACGCCCGGCAACGACACCTATCTGATGCGGCTCGCCCACGCGATGGCGGATACGCTGCTGACGCCGCTCAACGACAGCTTCCTCGATTTCGATGTGCTCGGAAGCGTCGATCCGGAGACCTACGAGGTGACCGGCGTCAGCCACTATTGCGAGATGACGCGCGAGGCGCGGCGCCAGCGGCGCATCGTCGACGGCGGGCTGACCGACTGGGTGGTCGCGCGCAACCGCGTCACCCTCGGCGGATCGTGCAATAAGCAGCGGGTCGCCGAGTGCATGAGCGAACTCGGCCTGCGCCTCGGCTTCCGCACCACCGAGGGCTTTGCCGAGCGCGTGGTCTATCGCGAATTCTTCCCGCGTGGACTGACCGCGCTCGACCATCTCGATGAGGCGACGCTCGGAACGCGGCCCGGCCTGGCGCACCTCACCGCACGGCAGGAAGTGCGCGCGCTGATCGACGCGCTCAAGCTGCCGATCGACGAGAAGGGCCGGCGGCGCGCGGCCGCGCGGGCCGAATGGTCGGCCTCGGCCGGCCGGCCGCTCGATACTCACGAGGTCATCGCCGAATAGCGCTAGACTCTAGTGTCCCGATTCCGAAGTTCGCCGGCGCGTGCAGGACATTCGGAAGCGAACTTCGGAATCAAAGGGACACTAGCAACTCTATGATCCTAGTGCCCCTTTGAACCCGAAGTTCGCAATCTCCCTTGCCGCATGGTGGGTGCGAACTTCGGGTTCGGGGCACTAGCGGCCATTGCGCCGGCCGCGCAAAGTGCCATCTTTGTGGGCATGGCTGACGACAACGAGCAACGCCCGGCCCCGGCCGGCCAGGGAGCGAAACCGGTTCCGGCTTCGCCGCGTCCGGAAATCGACGCCTTCATCGCGCGCGCCCGCACCCTCGCGCCGCCGCTCGAGCCCGGTACGCGCGGCCGCCTGATCTTCGCGCTCGACGCGACCATGAGCCGCCAGCCGACCTGGGACACCGCCTGCCGGCTGCAGGCCGACATGTTCCGCGAAGCGGCCGCGATCGGCGGGCTCGACGTGCAGCTGGTGTACTACCGCGGCTTCGGCGAATGCCGCGCATCGCGCTGGGTATCGGACGGCGCGCGCCTTGCCGATCTCATGTCGCGCATCGACTGCCGCGGCGGCCATACCCAGATCGGCAAGGTGCTCGGCCATGCGCGCAACGAGACCGAGAGGGCCAAGGTGCAGGCGCTGGTGTTCGTCGGCGATGCCATGGAGGAGGGGATCGACGATCTGGCGGCGGCGGCGGGCGAACTGGGCCTGCGCGGGGTGCCGGCCTTCGTGTTCCAGGAGGGCGGCGATCCGATCGCCGAACAGGCGTTCCGCGAAATCGCAAGATTGAGCCGCGGCGTCTATTGCCGCTTCGACGTGGGCGCCGCGCATGAACTGAGTGAGCTCCTGCGCGCGGCCGCGGCCTACGCGGCCGGCGGCATGAAGGCGCTCGCCGATCTCTCGGCGCGCCGCAGTGCGGGCGCGCGCCGCCTGCTCGCGCAGATGAGATAGGAATGACGCTGCTCCTCGGCCTCGTCGCGCTGGTGCTGCTGCTGTGGCTGCTCAACAGCTACGTCAAGGCCGACCCGCGCAAGGTTGCGGCGACGCTCAAGCTTTCGGGTGGGATTGCGGCGCTGGCCGGCGCGGCCTTCCTGGCCGCGCGGGGACAGCTCGGCCTCGCCATTCCGCTCGGCGCTGCGGGCCTCGGCCTGCTCGGCTGGTTGCCGTTCGGCCCGGCCGGGTTCGGTGCGCGCACGCAGAAGAGCGCGGGCCAGGTCTCGCGCGTACGTTCCGCCTTCCTCGAGATGGAGCTCGACCACGACAGCGGCGCGATGCAGGGCCGCATCCTGGCCGGCCGCCACGAGGGCGCGGCACTCGACCAGCTCGAGGTCGCGACGCTCGTCGGCCTCTTGGCCGAGATCGACGAGGAGAGCCGCGCCCTATTGGCAACGTATCTTGACCGCCGGCAGCCCGGCTGGCGTGAGCACGCGCAGGACAATGCGACAGCGGGGCAGGGGAGCGCGTCGCGCGGCGGGCCAATGACCGCGCAGGAGGCCTATCAGATCCTTGGCCTTGAGCCCGGCGCCAGCGCCGAGGACATCAGCCGCGCGCATCGCACGCTGATGAAGAAACTGCATCCCGACCAGGGGGGAACCAACTACCTCGCCGCCCGTATCAACGAGGCGAAGGACGTCCTTCTTGCCCGTCATCGCTGAGATACTCCTCACACAACACTCACGCTCAGCGGCTCCTTCCTCTCTTTGACGTCCCCGTTTGCGGTCTCTCTTGACGCATGACCTTGGTCGGAAAAGCCTGTCGACTTTTCCGGGTCATGCGCTGGTTTTCAGTTCCTCAACGCCATGCACGCGATGTCGTTGCGCTTGAAATACCTACAGGCCGCTTCCGCCGCCACCTGGTCGAAGCCGGCGAAGCGCGCCCGATAGAGCTCCTGGCTGCCCTTGAGCACCTTCTCGGTGAACGGATCCGCCCTGGCGAGGATGCGGCCGGCCAAGGTCTGCGCTTCGCGCAGCCGTTCCTGGGCCTTGGCTTCCTCCGGATAGGCGCCGATCTGGATGATCCATTCGCCCGGCCGCAGCGTCCGCGCCGGAGCCGCCGGCGCTGACGGCACGGCCGCCTGCGGCGCCGACGCCACGTCGTAGACGGTGCTTGCCGGTTGCGCCGGATCGGCCGGCACCGGCAGCACGCCGAGGATTCCGGGGCGCGGGGCGACCGGCGCGAGCGCGGAGGCGGTCGGCGGGAGCGCGACATCGGTCTCGCGCGCGGTGACGGCCGGCGGCAGGGCCTTGGCGAAGTGCGGCGGTGCGGCGGCCGCGTGCGGCACGGCCGCGATCAGCGGCGCGAGCGCGGCGGTCTGGATCGCGCCGGCCTTGACCGTGATGGTCTTGACCGCAACCGGCTTGATCGGTTCGTCCGAGCCCGGAGCCGGGCGGAAGCCGGCGAGCGGCTTCTCGGGGGCGGGTGCGGGGACGACGACGGGCGGGACTGCGTCGGTGCGCATCGGCTTCACCTCGGCAAGCTTCGGCGGCTCAGCCGCCTTTGGCGCGATCAGCGCAGGCGCCGCGCCGGGTGCTTCCGCGATCTTCGCTGCCGTGCGTTGCGTCGAAGCCAGCACGATGTGCTGCTCGACCAGGCTGCGCATGCGCGCGTCGCGCGCTCCGCCCGAGGCGCCGCCGAGCACGACCGCAACGATATGACGATTGCCGCGGCGCATCGACGTGGTGAGGTTGAAGCCGGAGTCGCGCGTGTAACCGGTCTTGATGCCGTCGACGCCGTCGACGCGCCCGAGCAGGCGATTATGGTTGCGGATGGCGTGGCCGCGATAGACGAATGCAGCGGTCGCGAAATAGCGATAGTAGCGCGGAAAGCGCTCCTGGATGGCGCGGCCGAGCGTCGCCTGATCGCGCGCGGTGGTGAGCTGGTCCTCGTCGGGCAGGCCGGATGCGTTGGTGTAGACGGTGCGGCTCATGCCGAGCGCGCGCGCCTTGCGCGTCATCAAGCGGGCGAACGCTTCTTCGTCGTCGGCGATCGCCTCCGCGATCACCACCGCGGCATCGTTCGCCGACTTGGTGACCAGCGCCTTGATGGCGTCTTCGACCTTGAGGGTCTGCCCGGGCCGCAGGCCCAGCTTGGTGGGCGCCTGCACGGCGGCGTGCTCGGAGACGTCGAGCTCGGAGTCGAGCTGGAGCTTTCCGCTCTCCAGCTGCTCGAACAGCAGATAGAGCGTCATGATCTTGGTGAGCGAGGCCGGATGGCGCAGGCTGTCCGCGTTGGCGGCATGCAACACCTGGCCCGAATTGGCATCGACCACGATCGCGGCGTAAGGCGGGTGATAGCCGCGGGTGTGGACCTGATGGCTGCGCTTGCGGTAGCGCCGCGCGTCGGCCGGATCGCTGCCGAGGAGCGTGAAGGCGAAGACGGCGCCGAGCGCCAGGATTGCCAAACGCAGGCCGCGCGCGGCCCCGACTCGTGCGCGCAACATTCTCTACCCCGTCCCTAACGGCCTAAGCTGACGCCCTCACCATCCCTGTCGTTGCCGAACCGCCTGGACCCGGCGGGACGACGTGTTGCCGTGGCAGCGGCAGCACAGTCTTCGACGGTAGGCAGACGCGGTTGCTAAACGGTTAAGCGGGCAGGTATTGGGGTGTTGACGCAGACGCCTCGAAAGGATGCGGTTATTGCAGTGCGAAGAGTCGGTTGACAGATTATTGTGCGCTGCAGTATGCAGCTGCGGCACCGTGCCGGGACGGCCGGTGTTGGATGACGACAACGTGCCGGGCCCTCCGCGGGCGGGCCGCAAGGGGTAAGCAATGTTGAAGAATTTCGAGGAATTCCAAAAGCTTGGCAAGGACAACGTGGACGTCGCCGTGAAGCAGCTCGGCGTCGTGTCGAAGAGCTTCCAGGCGATCGCGACCGAAGTCGCCGATTATTCGAAGAAGAGCTTCGACGACGGCAGCGCGGCAATCGAGAAGCTGTTCGGCGCCAGGACGCTCGAGAAGGCGATCGAGATCCAGAGCGACTACGCAAAGACCGCATACGAGGGCGTCATCGCCGAGACGACCAAGCTCGGCGCGCTTTACACCGACCTTGCCAAGGAGAGCTGCAAGCCATTCGAAGGCTTCCTCGCCAAGGTCACGCCGGTGAAGTAATTCAACGCGCACGCGCGTTGCATGCGAGCCCGGCCGCGCGGCCGGGCTTTTTTATCTGCAGCGGCTATTTCGAGATGCGCAGGTCGGCGAGGTTCTGCGCGATCGCCGTGAACACGGCGCTACTTCGCCAGCCGGATGCCGGAGAGGCTCGCCGCGATCGCCGCAAACACGTCGTTGAGCTGGCTTGCGGTGGTCACGTCGTAGAACATGGCCGGGCTGGTGGCGCAGTCGCGCAACAGCGTCGCGTTGCCTTCGATCACGCGCACGGTGAACAGCTTGATGTTCGCCTTCTTGACGTTGGTGCAGGCGTCGGCCGTGCGCGCGTCGATCTGCGACGACACGGTGGTGAAGCGGTTGGCGGTGTTCAGGCCGTCGGTTAGGAGGATGATGACCTTCTCGACGTCGGGCCGCGGCAGGCTGGCGGTGGTCCAGGGCTCGTTGTTGGAGATCGCGTGCCAAGCCCATTCCAGGCCGATGGTGACGTTGGTGGTGCCGGTCGGCGTCATGGCGTCGATCTTGGCGTCGAGCGCGGTCCAGTCGCTGGTCAGCGGCATGGCCGTGGTCAACGAGCCGAGGCAATTGGCCGCCGGGAATTTGGTGTTGGCCGCAGCGTTCGGGGTGGTGTCGCGGACGTCGTTCGGCTGGTCGCGGTCGGCGACGCACCCGCCCCAGGTCGCCGAGGTGATGCCGCCGACGTAGTCGATCCAGGGCTTGTCCTTGTAGTCGGTGCCGATGTTGACCACCGTGTTGAACGGGATGATCGCGATCTTGATGTCGTCGGTGGTCTTCGAGTTCTTCTTCAACGTGGCGAGCAGGTTCTTGGCCGCGGACTTGAGCTCGGTCATCTTGTTCTTCGACGCCATCGAGCCGGTGTTGTCGAGCGCGAGCGCGAGCTCGAGCGCCTTGTAGCCCCAGCGCACCTGCGCGTTGGCGGCGAGGTCGAGCTGCGAGATGCCGAAGATCTTGGCGAACGAGGTGTCGATCGTGCCCTTCGCGGTCGCCAGCACGGTGAAGTCACCCGGGCCGTTCACGGTCAGGTCGAACTTCAGGTTGAGGTTCTTCACGTCGGGACGATTGAACATCGCGTTGAAGTATGTGGTCGCCTTCTTGTCGACCTGGGAGCTCTTCAGGTCGAGGGCCTCCTTCGAGACCATCAGCGCGGTCGAATCGAGCGCGGCCTGCATCGCGGTGCGCGCCGCATTGCCGCGGCTGTAGTCGACCGCGGTGGCGACCGCGCCGACCATGGGAATGGTCGCGAGCGCGAAGATCAGCGCCACGTTGCCGCGGCGGTCGGCGGCGAAGGCCGGCAGGAGGCGCTGCAGCGCGCGCAGCGGGGCGGCGAGGGCGCGAGGCAGGACGCGATGCAACATGGCGGCACCGGCTATTCGGGATCGTGCCCAGATTGGCACATGGATTTTGACGTTTCGTTGCTCGACTTCCCGCCTTGCCGGGGCAGGCGGGAAGCGTTTCGTTAACCGTGACGGCCTGGCGCTCACTTCGAGATGCGCAGCTTCGTCAGGTTGGTGCCGATCTGGGTGAAGATCCCGTTGAGCTGGGTGGCGGACGTCACCAGGAAGAACTTGTTGGAGTCGCTCGCACACTGCTGCAGCAAGGTCGAGGTCGGATCGCCGTCCGTGTTCACGTGGATCGTGTAAAGCGTGATGCCGGCGGCCTTGGCATTATTGCAGGTCAACTGCTGCCTTGCGTCGATCGAGCTTTGACTTGTGTACCAACGGTTTTGCGTGTTCAGGCCGTCGCTCATCAGGATAATTACCTGCTGATACTGATAGCTCGAATCCATCGCGGGCGGTGTTGGGAACGGCCCGCCTCCGACGAGAGACATCCAGCCGAGTTGCAGTCCGATCCCTTGGTTGGTGAAGCCGGCCGGCGACATGCTGTTGACCAGGTTCGTCATTGCAGTCCAGTTGTAGCTGAGCGGCATCACGGCCTGCGGACAATAGGCGTTTTGCTCCGCAGCATACTGTTTGGCGGTGGCGCCGGGGGTCGGCGCGGCGACATTGGTGTCATAGTTGCCCGAGTTTGGCCCTGAAGCATCGCCGCGGTCGACTACGCAACCGTTCCAGGTGCTGCGTGCGTTCTTGATCCAGGTGTGTTCGTAGTAGGATTGCGTACACACCTTGTTGCTGCCATTGCCGGAGCAGGAACAGTTTGTCGTCGTCCCGCAGCTTGCGTGCGACCCGGTCGAAATAGTGTTCGTCTTCTGCACACTGCTGTAGCAGCCGTTGTAATAGGTCGCGGCGTTTTGCGGCACCTTGTTGCCGTAGTCGACGCTCGGGCAAATATAGCCGGCATAGGTACCACTCGATGGAATGTACGACGTCATCGATGACCCGGCCGGCGTCGTGGAACAGCCGAAGCCGTGGTTGGAGAAGCTGAACGGACAAGGGTCGCCGGCACCGATCTGATCCCAGTTGCTCGGCTTGTTGGTCTTGATATAAGGCGGTTCGTCCTCCCAGTCGGCCCAGTCGATCCAGGTGGAGTTGTAGGTGCTGGCTCCGGCATTGACGTTCTTTGCGAACGGGACGATCGACACATAGACGTCACCATTCGTGGGGGCGGCATTCTTGAGCTGCGTGAGCAGATTGTTGGTCGCGGTTTTCAACGCACCGATCTTGTTGGCATCCGCCATCGATCCCGTGTTGTCGAGCACGAGGGCGACGCGCAGACGGCTATTGCCCCAGGTGACGGTCGACTTGCTGCCGATGTCCAGCTTCTGGTAACCCAGGATCCTTATGAACTCGGTGTCCATCTTCGCCGTGCCGGTGATGGTCAGGGTCGATCCCCCGGTCGTGCTGTAGACCGGCGTGATGGTCACGTTCAAAGCGTCGGGGCGATTGAACAGAGACTGGAAATAGGCGTTGGTCTGCGTTTGCAGCTGCGTCGGCGTCAAGGTCGCCGCATTCTTGGACATCGCGAGCGAGGTGGCGTCGAGCGCGGACTGCATCGCGAGCTTGATGGCATTGGCGCGGCTGTAGTCGATGGCGGCGCCCATGAACCCGATGATCGGGATGATGGCGATGGCGAAGATCGGGGCGACGCTGGCGCGGCGGTCGTGCAGCAAGCGATGGAGCAACATGGCGCAAATCCGTCTGTTCGGCATTTTGCGCAAATTGTCATGGAGGCTTTGCGATTCCGTTGCGGCAAGTGGGGAAATTTTGCCTCATTGCCGCTACATTCTGTAAACTATGTCGGAGAGCCGCGGGGCTGGCGCCGCCAACCGCGCCCAGCGAGGCGGAATCGGCGCTCAGCCGCGTCCGCTGCGCGCCCGGTGTGCAAAAATTCGCCGTTTCGCTCCGGACGGCTTTGCGGCATGATTCTCGCGGCGGGGTCGGGCCGGTGCGGGAACCGCCGGTCGAATTCAAGTCAGGATGATCATCCGGTTAACGGACGTGACGATGGGACCAGGCAGGAAGGACGAGCATGCGCCCCGCCTCGGCGACGACGACCGCAATCGGCGCGGTGAGGGGACGCCAAGCAACGCCGTCATCACCCGCACCAAGACGCAGACCAAGAAGCCGAGCCTCTACCGGGTGCTGCTGCTCAACGATGACTACACGCCGATGGAGTTCGTGGTTCACGTGCTCGAACGCTTCTTCAACAAGGATCGCGAGGCGGCCACGCGCATCATGCTGCACGTCCATCGGCAGGGAATCGGGGAATGCGGAGTCTACACCTACGAGGTCGCCGAGACCAAGGTCACACAAGTGATGGACTTTGCGCGCAAACACCAGCATCCTCTGCAGTGTGTTATGGAAAAGAAGTGACTATATGAGGCTGGATCCGGGGGCCCGAAGCACGCCAATGAAGAAGAGAAATTGATGCCGACCTTTTCCCGCAGCCTCGAGCAGTCGCTGCACCGTGCGCTGGCGCTCGCCAACGAGCGTCATCACGAATACGCAACGCTCGAGCATCTCCTGCTCGCCCTGATCGACGATCACGACGCCGCCGCCGTGATGCGCGCCTGCAATGTCGACCTCGACAAGCTCAAGCGCAATCTGACGGCGTATGTGGAATCCGAGCTCGACAACCTGGTGACCGAAGGCAGCGAGGATTCCAAGCCGACCGCCGGCTTCCAGCGCGTGATCCAGCGCGCCGTGATCCACGTCCAGTCGTCGGGCCGCGAGGAGGTGACCGGCGCCAACGTGCTGGTCGCGATCTTCGCCGAGCGCGAGAGCCATGCCGCCTATTTCCTGCAAGAGCAGGACATGACGCGCTACGACGCGGTGAACTACATCAGTCACGGGATCGCCAAGCGCGCCGGCCTGTCCGAATCGCGCCCCGTGCGCGGGGTCGATGAGGACACCGAGACCAAGACCGGCGACGACAGCAAGAAGAAGGGCGACGCGCTCGACGCCTATTGCGTCAACCTCAACAAGAAGGCGCGCGAGGGCAAGATCGATCCGCTGATCGGCCGCGAGATCGAGATCAGCCGCACCATCCAGGTGCTGTGCCGCCGGCAGAAGAACAACCCGCTGTTCGTCGGCGACGCCGGCGTAGGCAAGACCGCGATCGCCGAGGGGTTGGCGCGCCGCATCGTCAACGGCGAGGTTCCCGACGTGCTCGCCAATGCGACCGTGTTCGCGCTCGATATGGGCACGCTGCTCGCCGGGACGCGCTACCGCGGCGATTTCGAGGAGCGCCTCAAGCAGGTGATCAAGGAACTCGAGGCCTACCACGGCGCGATCCTGTTCATCGACGAGATCCACACCGTCATCGGCGCCGGCGCGACCTCGGGCGGCGCGATGGACGCCTCGAACCTGCTCAAGCCCGCGCTTGCCTCCGGCACGGTGCGCTGCATCGGCTCGACCACCTACAAGGAATACCGGCAGTATTTCGAGAAGGACCGCGCGCTGGTGCGCCGGTTCCAGAAGATCGACATCAACGAGCCGACGATCCTCGACGCGATCGAGATCCTGAAAGGCCTCAAGCCCTACTTCGAGGACTACCACAAGCTCCGCTACACCAACGATGCGATCAAGGCGGCGGTCGAGCTCTCGGCGCGCTATATCCACGACCGCAAGCTGCCCGACAAGGCGATCGACGTGATCGACGAGTCGGGCGCCGCGCAGATGCTGCTGCCGGAAAGCCGGCGCAAGAAGACCATCGGATTGAAGGAGGTCGAGACCACCATCGCCACGATGGCGCGCATTCCGCCCAAGACCGTCTCGAAGGACGACGCCGAGGTGCTGGCGCACCTCGAGGGCACGCTCAAGCGTGTCGTCTACGGACAGGACAAGGCGATCGTATCGCTTTCCTCCTCGATCAAGCTCGCGCGTGCGGGCCTGCGCGAGCCGGAGAAGCCGATCGGCTGCTACCTGTTCTCGGGTCCGACCGGCGTCGGCAAGACCGAGGTGGCAAAGCAGCTTGCCGCCCTGCTCGGCGTCGAGCTCATCCGCTTCGACATGTCGGAATACATGGAGCGCCACACGGTCTCGCGCCTGATCGGGGCGCCGCCCGGCTATGTCGGTTTCGATCAAGGCGGGCTGCTGACCGACGGCGTCGACCAGCATCCGCATTGCGTCCTGCTGCTCGACGAGATCGAAAAGGCCCATCCGGACCTGTTCAACGTGCTGCTGCAGATCATGGATCACGGCAAGCTGACCGACCACAACGGCAAACAGGTCGACTTCCGCAACGTGATCCTGATCATGACCACCAATGCGGGCGCGCAGGAGCTCGCCAAGGCGGCCTACGGCTTCACGCGCACCAAACGCGAAGGCGACGACATCGAGGCGATCAACCGGATGTTCGCGCCCGAGTTCCGCAACCGGCTCGACGCCATCATCACCTTTGCGCATCTGTCGCAAGAGGTGATCGCCAAGGTGGTCGAGAAGTTCGTGCTGCAGCTGGAGGCGCAGCTCGCCGACCGCGACGTCACCATCGAGCTGTCCGAGGACGCCTCGAAATGGCTGATCGCGCACGGCTACGACGAGCAGATGGGTGCGCGGCCGATGGCGCGCGTGATCCAGGAGCACATCAAGAAGGCGCTCGCCGACGAGGTCTTGTTCGGCAAGCTCAAGGCCGGCGGTCACGTCCGCGTCGTGGTCATGAAGGGCGAGGGCGCGGACAAGCTCGGCTTCGAGTATCCCGACGGGCCGGTGACGCCGAAACCCGAAAAGCTGCCCGAGCCGCGTCGTGCGCGAGCCAAGCGGCGCAGCGCGGCGCGCAAGCCGCGGCCGGTCCCGCCGAAGGGCGACAAACCGCCCGGCCGCGGCTCGGTGCCCAAGGTGCCGCTGGTCAAGGTGTTTGACGACGGCCGATAGACGAGCACGAACTGTGATCAAAGCCGGCCTTCGATGTTGGCGATCGTCGCCAGCGCGACGGCGACCAGCTTCTCGGCGCCGTCCGTGCGGCAATGGACTTTCGCCTCCACCACCGTGAGCAGGCGCCCCGGCTTCACCACCTCGGCGCGGCAGGTGAGGCGGTCGCCGGTCGAGGGCGCGACCAGATTGATCTTGTATTCGGCGGTGATGACCGCGCGCTTTTCGCGGTCGATCATGGTGCCCGCGGCCGCGGTGGTCGTGTTGTCGATCAGGTAGGCGATGACGCCGCCGTGAAACAGGCCGTTCTGCTGCAGCACTTCCGGCCGGCGGTCGAGCGCCATCACGACGACGCCCGGCTCGACCGACACCACCTCGGCGCCGACCAGCTTGGTGAAGCCTTGGCGTTCGAGCGTCTCGCGGATGGCGGCCGCCAGGGCCGCGAACGGCGTCTCGGTCATCGCGTGCGTCTCCGTGGCCGCGCATTGTGGATGCTGCGTCGGTCGTTGTCATCGCCGCCCGTGCACCGAGCGCATGCGCAACGTGCGCGCGACGCCAATTGCGCCGCTTCCCCGGCTATGGGACAGGAACGGCATGTCGTTGCCCGCCGCGCCGCCGTCGTCCTTGATCGCCTTTATCGCGGGCTTCCGCGCCACCTGGACTTCGGTGTTCAGCTACGTCCTGTTCGGCACCTATCTCGGCATCGGCGCGCTGGCGCACGACTTCGGCTTCAGCGTCACGTGGGCGTTCTTCTCCACCATCCTGGTATGGGCCGGCCCCGCCCAGGTGATCCTGATCTCGGCGCTCGGCGCGGGCGCGAGCCACATCGAGGTCGCGGTCGCCGTGGGCTTGAGCGGCGTGCGGCTCTTGCCGATGGTGGTGGCGCTGCTGCCGATGATCAAGACTCCGCAGACACGGTCCTGGACCTTGCTGCTGCCGGCACACTTCACCGCGGTGAGCATGTGGGTCGAGGCGCTCCGGCTCCTGCCCAAGGTGCCGCGCGAGAACCGCATCGCGTTCTGCAACGGGCTCGGCTGCGGCTACGGCGTGACGGCGATCAGCGCCACGGTGGTCGGCTTCTACCTCGCCGCCAAGCTGCCGCCGCTGATGAGCGCGGGCCTGTTGTTCCTGACGCCGCTCGCGTTCTTCATGTCCACCCTGCGCAACGCGCGCATGCTGGTCGACCGCCTCGCGCTCGCGTTCGGTCTCGTGCTCGGACCGCTGTTTGCCTGGTGGCAGGTCGGACTCGACCTGATGTGGAGCGGAATCGCGGCCGGCACCGCCGCCTATTTCACGCACCGCTTGCGCGAGGTGCTGCGATGAGCGCGCTCACGGGCGAGTTCGGCGCCTATCTGGCGCTGATCCTCGTGGGCTTCCTGCCCAACGAGATATGGCGCTGGCTCGGCGTCGTGTTCGCGCGCGGGCTCGACGAGGGCTCCGAGATCCTGGTGTGGGTGCGCGCGGTCGCGACCGCGATCCTGGCCGGCGTCATCGCCAAGCTGACGATCTTCGCCCCGGGCGTGCTCGCCACCGTGCCGACGTCCGTGCGGCTCGGCGCGGTCGCGGCCGGGTTCGCGGCGTTCGTGTTGATCCGCCGCTCGGTGTTCGCGGGCGTGATCGCGGGCGAGGTGGCGCTGATCGGCGGCGCGCTCCTGTTCGCGGGTTGAGGGGTTTCTCGATGTCGGAAGTTCTCAGGCAAACGGAGGGCCGTTACGGCGATCTGCCCGCCCGGACGCTGTCGATCCGGAACGTCGCGACCGACCCTGCGGCGCGCCGCCGCGGCATCGCGCGTTCGTTGATCGCCGCCGCCGCCGAATGGGCGGCGGAGAAGCAGGCGGAGCGGATCGATCTGACGGTATGGTCGTTCAACGTCGCCGCGCTTGAAATGTATCGCAGGATCGGTTTTGCCGCCGCCTATACCGGCTTGATGGTCAAGCCGTCGGACGTGATCGCGCGCTTGGGCAGCGGACGATTGCCGCAGGTGCGCCCGCGGTCGCGGCGGTGGTGGCTGCCGTGGCGGCGCTGACGTGCGCGTTTGCTACGAGCGCAGCGCCGCCGCCAGCCTGAGCGCCTGTTCCGACAACACGGCCGGCTCTTCCTTCACGCTCGCGGGCGGTTTGAGCGCAGCGCCGTCCTTGCGCGGGATGACGTGGACGTGCAGGTGGAACACGACCTGGCCGCCGGCCGGCTCGTTGAACTGCTGCAGGGTGATGCCGTCGGCGCCGAACACCTTCATTGCCGCGTTGGCGACCTTCTGCGCCACCTGCATCAGGTGGGCGAGATCGCCCGGATCGACATCGAGCAGGTTGCGCGCGGGCGACTTCGGCAGCACCAGGGTGTGGCCGGGGGCGCGCGGCATGATGTCGAGGAAGGCGAGCGCGCGCTCGTCCTCGTAGACCTTGTGGCAGGGCAGCTCGCCGCGCAGGATCTTGGCGAAGATATTGTTCGGATCGTAGCTCGCCATTGCCGTCTCCCTGCCAACCGTGTCGCAAGCGCGGAGAGCAAGGTCAAGACCGTTCCGGTTCGAGCACCAGAGGTTTGCGGAACGGCGCCATGGCGCTCAGTTCCTCGTGTGCGCTCGCCACATGGGCGCGCTCGCGCTTGAGGTAATCGGCGATCGCCCGGCGCAGCGCCGGGTCGGCAATGTGGTGGGCCGAATGGGTGGTGACCGGCAGGTAGCCGCGTGCGAGCTTGTGCTCGCCCTGCGCGCCGGCCTCGACGCGCGCGAGCTTGTGCGCAATCGCGTAGTCGATCGCCTGATAGTAGCAGAGCTCGAAATGCAGGAACGGGTGGTGTTCGAGCGCCCCCCAGTGGCGGCCGTAGAGCGCGTCGGAGCCGATGAAGTTGATCGCCCCGGCGATGAAGCGGCCGGCGCGTCGCGCCATCACCAGCAGGATCCGCTGCGCCATGGATTCCCCGACCAGCGAGTAGAAGCTGCGGGTCAGGTACGGCCGGCCCCATTTGCGCGAGCCGGTCTCCATGTAGAAGCCGAAGAAGGCGTCCCATACGGCTTCGGTCAGGTCGGAGCCGGTCAGCCACACGATCTCGATTCCGGCCGCCAGCGCATCGCGCCGTTCGCGGCGGATCGCCTTGCGCTTGCGCGCGGCGAGCGCGCCGAGGAAGTCGTCGAACGCGCCGTAGCCGGCATTCTCCCAGTGGAACTGCTGGTCGGTGCGCAGCAGATAGCCGTGCTCGCCGAGCAGCCGGCATTCGGATTCCGGCGCAAACGTGACGTGCACCGAGGATGCTTCGCGCAGCCGCGCAAGCTCCACCAGCGCCGCCGCCAAGGCGGCTCGGATCGCGTCGGCGTCGGCGCGCGGCACGCTGAGCAGCCGCCGCCCGCGCGCGGGGGTGAACGGCACCGACACCTGGAGCTTGGGGTAGTAGTCGCCGCCGGCGCGCTCGTAGGCCTCGGCCCAGCCGCCGTCGAACACGTATTCGCCGCGCGAATGGGATTTGAGATAGCACGGTACCGCGCCGACCACCGTGCCGTCCTCCTGTTCGGCGACAAGATGCTGCGGCTGCCAACCGGTGCGCGCAACGGCCGAGCCGGAGGCTTCCAGCGCCGAAAGGAAAGCATGCGAAATGAACGGGTTATACGGTGCGGGCGGAGAAATCGATTGCGCCGCAGGATTGGCGCAGGCGTCCCATGCCGGCGCCGGGATGGCGGCGATCGCAGGCACGGCCTTGATGCGCAATTCGGGAGTCATGCCGGCATGATACGAGACCGCGTTCACGGCCGGAAACCCTCGAAAATCATCTGGTCGGCCCAGCGCCTGGCATGCCTGCGGTCGTCCTCGCGGCGCACCGTCCAGGCCAGCAGCGGCAGACCGAACAGATTGCGCGCGATCCAGGGCCCCGGCGCGGGCAGGTCCTGCACGCGATAGGCCACGAAATGCGGGCGCGTGCGCAAGCCGTGCAGCAGGTGGGCGAACGAGCGCTTCCGACCGGCGCTCATGCGCGCCCATTCGTCATGTTCATAATGGCGCTCGGCGACGATGCCGCGCGGCAATCCCGCGGCCAGGTTGCGCACGGCAGCGACCACGTCCGGGTCGAACGACATGACGGCGACCGGGCCGGCGTAACCTTCGAGCACCGCGGCGGTGCGCTCGACGAGGCGCTGGCTGCCGTCAAATCGGCTCTTCAGTTCGATCACCAGCGGGCTGCGCCCGGCGACCAGATCGCACAGCTCGCCGAGCGTGATCATGCGGTCGGCGGTCGCCTTGAAGCGCACCTGTTTGAGCTCCGCCGCCGTCATCGCGTCGAGCGGCCCGCTGCCCTCGGTGAGACGGCCGAGCGCATGGTCGTGATGCACCATGGCTTCGCCGTCGGCGCTGATCTGCAGGTCGGTCTCGATGGCGTAACCGCCCGCGATCGCCGCCGCGAACGCGCTCGCCGTGTTCTCGATCGTGCCGGCATCGTGCAGGCCGCGATGGGCGATAGGGCGGGCGGTGAGCCAGTCGAGGCCGGGCATGAGTCGCGAAATCTAGCTGACCTCGAACAGGCCCTCGACTTCGACGGCGGCATCGAGCGGCAGCACGGCAACGCCGATGGTGGTGCGCGCATGCCGGCCCTTGTCGCCGAACGCCGTCACCATGAGGTCGGAGGCGCCGTTCATCACCTTGGGCGTTTCGAGGAAATCCGGCGCCGCGTTGATGAACCCGCCCAGGCGCACGACGCGCACGACCTTGTCGAGGTCGCCGAGCGCGGCCTTGATCTGGCCGAACACATTGATGGCGCAGGCGCGCGCCGCCTTCTGCCCGTCTTCGACCGATACGCCCGCTCCGAGCTTGCCCTTGGCCACCAGGTTTCCTTCGGCGTCGAAGCAAAGCTGTCCGGAAACGACCAGCAGATTGCCGGTGCGAACGAACCCGACATAGTTGGCGACCGGCGCGGCCGGCGCATGGAGCGCGATTCCGAGGTCCGCGAGCTTCTTCTCCACCGTTCCCGGCATGATGTCCTCCTCGCAACGCCCCGTCGCACTTTGCCGCGCATTGTGTGCGAACTTCGGGTTCGGGCACCAGCCCTGTCTTGACCGATCGGCAACCGCGGCGCAAGCGGTTGCGGGAGGTCCGTCGCGCCCCTATGTTGCGGCCGGGGCCAGGCCGGAGATTCGAATGTTGCTCGGAAAGACGCCCGTCCGCATTGCCCTCGCGATGATCGCCGCAGGCTGGGTGCTCGGTCCGCTGCCTGCGGCGCTCGGCCAGGGTGCGGCCAAGCCGCCCAATCTTGCGCCGCCAAAATTTGCGCCGCATGTGGCGATCTACGACCTCAAGCTGACCAATTCGCGCGGCAAGCGCGCGCTCGAATCCGTGCACGGGCGCATCGTCTACGACTTCTCCGGCAGCCTTTGCGAGGGCTACGCGCTGCAGTTCCGGCAGGTGACGGAGCTCACTTCCGAGGGCAAGGTGGCGGTGAGCGATCTGCGCTCGACCACGTTCGAGCAGGGCGATGCCCAAGGCTTCCGCTTCCGCTCGGAGAACTTCATGGATCGCAGGCAGATCGGCAATGTCGACGGCAACGCCGAGCGCAACGGCTCCAACGTCGCGATCAAGCTCAGCAAGCCGCAGGGCAAGACGTTCGACGTCGGCGCGGTGGCGTTCCCGACCGATCATATGCGCCGGATCATCGAAGCGGCGCAGGCCGGGCAGACGCTGTTGGAAGTCGACGTGTTCGACGGCTCGGAGAACGGCGAGAAGGTCTATCAGTCGCTGACCGTGATCGGCCGCAAGATCCAGCCGGACGAGAAGAACCCGACCGACGCCGCCGCGGGTCAGGCGCTGCTCGCGGGCCTTGCGCGCTGGCCGGTCACCATCAGCTATTTCGACAAGTCCGAGAAGAAGGACGGCGGCGAGCAGCTCCCGGTCTACGCGATCGCCTTCGAGTTGTACGAGAACGGCGTGTCGCGGGCGCTGCGTCTCGACTACGGCGACTTCGTCGTCGAAGGCGTGATGTCCTCGCTCGAGCTGAAAGCCGCGAAGCCTTGCGGGTAGCCTCATGGTGAGGAGCGTCGCGAAGCGACGCGTCTCGAACCATGGCCCGAACCTCGGAGCCTGATGCCATCCTTCGAGACGCCGCGCTTGCGCGCGGCTCCTCAGGATGAGGGCGGAACTACTTCCTCACTCGTCGTCGTCGTCCGCGTCCGCCGCGCGCGTTGCGTCGAACACCAAGCCCTTGACCAGCGCGGCGCGGCCGAATTTCTCGCGCACGCGGTCGACCGCGTGCTCGGCCGCGGCGGTGCGCTCGCCGTGGCGGTCGACCAGGTCCGCGCCGTCGGCCTTGCCGGCGTCGGCGAGCTGCGAGACGCCGATGCCGATCAGCCGATAGCGCGTGCCGTCGATCTCGCGTGCCAGCAGGTCGCGCCCGGCGGCGAAAATCCGCGCCGCGAGCCGCGTCGGCTCGCCGAGCGAGCGCGCCCGCGTCCGCAGCTTGAAGTCGGCCGTCTTGAGCTTGAGGGTCACGGTGGAGCCTGCGATGCCCTTGTGCTTGAGCCGCGCCGACACGCGCTCGCTGAGCGACCATAACCGCCGCTCGAGCGGCTTGTAGGACGCGATGTCTTCCTCGAAGGTCGTTTCGGCCGAAACGCTCTTGACCTCGCGGTCGGACCGCACCGCGCGGTCGTCGATCCCGCGCGCCAGCCGCCACAACCGTCGGCCCTCGCTGCCGTAGCGGCGCATCAGGTCGGATTCCTCCGCCGCCTGCAGATTGGCGACGGTAACGAAGCCGTCGTGCTGCAGCCGCGCCTGCGTGGCCTTGCCGACGCCCCAGATGAAGCCGACCGGCTTCGGCGCGAGGAACGCGCGCGCTTCCGCCTGGCCGAGGACCGCAAAGCCGCGCGGCTTGTCGAGGTCGGACGCGATCTTGGCGAGGAACTTGTTGGCCGAGAGCCCGATCGACACGGTGATGCCGATCTCCTTCTCGACGCGGGCGGCGAAGCGCACGAGCGATTTTGCCGCGCTCATCCGGTGCAGACGCTCGGTGCCGGTGAGATCCATGAAGGCTTCGTCGATCGACAACGGCTCGACCAGCGGGGTGAGCTCGATCATCAGCCGCCGCACCTCGCGCCCAACGCCGGCATATTTCGCCATGTCGGGCGGGATCACGATGGCGTGCGGACACAGCCGCCGCGCCTGGAACATGGGCATCGCCGAACGGACGCCGTAGGTGCGCGCGACGTAGCACGCGGTCATGGCAACCCCGCGGCGCCCGCCGCCGACGATGACCGGCTTGTCGGCGAGCGTTGGATCGTCGCGCTTCTCGATCGCCGCATAGAAGGCGTCGCAGTCGACATGGGCGATCGAGAGCCGGTCGATTTCCGCGTGGTGGGCAAGGCGCGGCGAGCCGCAGGCCGGACAGCGCACCGGCCGGTCCGTGACGTCCGCCAGGCAGTCGCGGCAGAAGCCGGCCATCGTCATGCCCGGCCTTGTGCCGGGCATCCACGTCTTTCTTCCTTGCAACGCGAAAAGTAAGACGTGGATGGCCGGGACAAGCCCGGCCATGACGGAGCCAGGAAGGCAGGTTCGCGCGCCGCCTGGCGAATCGTCTCGGCCGCGATCCCGCTGGCGTGAAGAAAATCTGCCAGCCGCGCCGGCTCCTCGGCAAGGTAGCTCAATGCCTGAATTGCAAGCGATTCCGCGATGTTGCGGGTGATTCTTGAAACTTGCGGCATGATCGGCCGTTTGCCTTTCCGTAACGTATCGCCATTAGGGTTTTAATCAGATTACGCCCATTTGCGTCCGGGGCGCGATTCGATTGCCGGGCACTCAAGCGGTGCGGCCGGCGGGAAGGGGCCGAAGTGGCCATGGCCAAGACCGTCCTCATCGTGGAGGACAATGAGCTGAACATGAAGCTCTTCCACGACCTTTTGGAGGCCCACGGCTACGAGACCGTGGGCACGCGCAACGGCATCGAAGCGCTCGAGCTCGCGCGCCGGCATCGTCCGGACCTGATCATCATGGACATCCAGCTGCCCGAAGTGTCCGGCCTGGAAGTGACCAAGTGGCTCAAGGACGATCCCGATCTGCAGTCGATTCCGGTGGTCGCGGTCACGGCCTTCGCCATGAAGGGCGACGAGGAGCGCATCCGGGAAGGGGGCTGCGAGGCCTATCTGTCGAAGCCGATCTCGGTCGGCAAGTTCATCGAGACGGTCCGGCATTTTCTCGGTTCAGCCTGAGGAGCGACGTTTGACCGCACGCATTCTCGTCGTCGACGACGTCCCCGCCAACGTGAAGCTGCTCGAAGCACGGCTTACCGCCGAATACTTCGACGTGACCACCGCCATGTCCGGCGCCGAGGCGCTCGCCATCTGCGAGCGGGCGCAGTGCGACATCGTCCTGCTCGACGTGATGATGCCGGGAATGGACGGCTTCGAGGTGTGCCGGCGGCTCAAGGCCAATCCGGTGACGCACCACATTCCGGTGGTGATGGTGACCGCGCTCGACCAGCCCTCGGACCGCGTGCAGGGGCTCGAGGTCGGCGCGGACGATTTCCTCACCAAGCCGGTGTCCGACATCGCGCTGCTCGCGCGCGTGCGTTCGCTGGTGCGCCTGAAGATGGCGGCCGACGAGCTGCGCATGCGGGCGCTGACCTCGCGCGAGATCGGCATCAACGACCCGGAGCTTGCGGCCATCGCCGAGACCGGCCGCAACGGCCGCGTCCTCCTGGTCGACGACCGCCGCGCCACCTACGAGCGGATCGCAGGGATCCTCACCGCGGAGCACACCGTCGACGTCGAGCCTAGTCCGCAGGAGGCGGTGTTCCACGTCGCGGAGACCGACTACGAGGTGCTGATCGTCTCGCTCGGGCTGGAGAATTTCGACGGCCTGCGGCTGTGCAGCCAGGTTCGTTCGCTCGACCGTACCCGCAATCTTCCGATCCTCGTCATCGCCGAAGCAGAGGACAGCGCGCGGCTGCTGCGCGGGCTCGAAATCGGCGTCAACGACTACCTGGTCCGCCCGATCGACAAGAACGAGCTGCTGGCGCGCGTGCGCACCCAGATCCGCAAGAAACGCTACACTGCGCGGCTGCGCGACAACGTGCAGATGTCGATGGAGATGGCGATCACCGACGCGCTCACCGGCCTCTACAATCGCCGCTACATGGAGAGCCATCTCACGACCCTGGTCGATCAGGCGGCGGCGCGCGGCAAGCCGTTGTCGCTGCTCGTGCTCGACATCGATTATTTCAAGGCGATCAACGACACGCACGGGCATGACGCCGGCGACGACGTGCTGCGCGAGTTCGCGACCCGCGTGCGCAAGTCGATCCGCGGCATCGACCTGGCCTGCCGTTTCGGCGGCGAGGAATTCGTCATCGTGATGCCGGAGACCGACATGGCGGTGGCGGCGCTCGTCGCCGAGCGGATTCGGCGAGGGATTGCCGGCGATCCGTTCCCGATCGAGCAGGGCGCCAAGGCCATCGAGGTGACGCTGTCGATCGGGCTTGCGGCACTCGGCGGGGCGGACGACAACGGCGCCAGCATCCTCAAGCGCGCCGATCAGGCGCTCTATCGCGCCAAGCGCGACGGACGCAACCGGGTCGTCGCCGACGCGGCTTGAAAACCGCCCGACGTAAACCCTAACGCTTTACATTGTCTGCGAATTCGCCCGATTGCGACCGGGCGGAAGATTGATTTCCGCGCCGGTTCCTCTAGCCTTTTGCGGGACGGCGCGAAGGCGCAGGGTAGGGCCGGCCAGGGTCGAGAACCCGGCTCAAAATGTTGCCCACCCCACTGATAACCCTACGGAATGCTCAGGTCCGCCGCATCTCCTGGGTCCGTGGGGTTCGGCCGGTTCGGGGGCGGTGTGAGTGGCCTCCTCATGACACCGCTCCCGGCCGGCCACCACAGCGTGAGAGTTTGGCGAGACCTGTCCCCGTCGCCCGCAAACCTGTGGATGGCGCGCCCCCACGCAGGCAAAAGGGCGCCCGCTGGGGACGCCCTTTCAGACCGGCGGCGCGGAGCCAGGCGCTACCTGAAGTCCTACTTGATCTTGGACTCGCGGAACTCGACGTGCTTCTTGGCGACGGGATCGTATTTCTTCTTGGTGAGCTTGTCGGTCATGGTGCGCGAGTTCTTCTTGGTGACGTAGAAGAACCCGGTGTCGGCGCTCGACACCAATTTGACTTTGATCGTGGTGGCCTTGGCCATGGCGGAACCTCGTTGGACGCGCCGGACCGGCGCCGTGTTGCGCGGAACCTAGAGCATGATCCCGAAAAGAGGAAGCTGGTTTTCGGAGTACGCCCGTAGCCCGGCTTTCGCCCTTCGCGAAAGCCGGGACTCCATCCGCGTGGGCGGGATCGCCCCCGGGTTTCGCGTGCGAAACCCGGGCTACAGCTCCATGCGCACGAAACGCTTGCGCAGCATGCGGTAGAACGGCGAGGGCAGCCCGTAGCCCGGCTTTCGCCCTTCGCGAAAGCCGGGACTTCCATCCGCGTGGGCGGGATCGCCCCCGGGTTTCGCGTGCGAAACCCGGGCTACAGCTCCATGCGCACGAAACGCTTGCGCAGCATGCGGTAGAACGGCGAGGGCAGGTCGTGGCCGAAGCCCTTGGCGACGCGCGCTTCCAGTTCCTCGAGCGCCACCTGCGTGATGGTCGGCAGGTCGAGCTGCTTGGCCTCGGCCACCGGCACCCAGACCAGCTCGACGAGTTCCGCGTCCGGCCCGACCACGCCGTCCACCCGATGCGCAATCGCCGCCGCATCGACGGCGAAGAACCGGGTGTCGAACCGGCGCGGCCGGCCCGGCGGCGTGATCGCGCGCACGATGAAATGCAATGCGCCAAGGTCCGGCAGGATGCCGGCCGCGGCGAATGCCGCCCACGGGCCTTGCGGCATGGCCGGTACGCTGCCGCGGCGGCCGAGCAGCAGGCCGGTCTCCTCGTAGGTCTCGCGGATCGCCGCCAGCGCAAGCGCGCGCGCCCGCTGCTTGCTCGGGCGCTTCACCAGCCGCATCAGGCGTGCCTCGACGTGCTCGTCGAGGGTGCTCGCCGCATGCATGCCACGGTCGGCCGGGTCGACCCGTCCGCCCGGGAACACGAACTTGCCGGGCATGAATTTGTGGCCGTGGTGGCGCCGGCCGAGCAGCACCTTGGGCGTCGCGCCGGACCGGTCGATCAGGATCAGGGTCGCGGCATCGCGCGGCCGAAGATTCGGATGGCTCTGGTCGCGCTCCACCTTGGTCAAGCGCTCGGCCACGTCGGTCATCGCGAAATCCTCTTCGACACGGGGTTAGTTTTTTAGTTGGAGCATGATCTTTTCCGAAAACCGGTATCCACTTTTCGGGATCATGCTTTAGCGCCGCCGCTTGCCGCGCCGTGAAGATAGCTCGGCGCGCGCGGCCGCGCGAGATGTCGCCGGCTTCCCGCGCCGCAGGCGCGGCTCGATGCGTCCCTCCGACAGGAGCTCGAACCGCAGCGCGCCCGCGACCGGCGCCGCCTCGACCAGCCGCACGCGCACCCGGTCGCCGAGGCGGTGGCTCTCCCCGGTCGTGTCGCCGACGAGCGCATGGCCGGCTTCGTGATAGCGGAAATAGTCGCTCCCGAGCGTGCGCGCCGGAACGAAGCCGTCGGCGCCCGTGTCGTCGAGCTTCACGAACAGGCCGGCGCGGGTGACGCCGGAGATGCGCCCCTCGAACGTGGCGCCGACGCGGTCGGCGAGGAAATGCGCGATCAGCCGGTCGGCGGTCTCGCGCTCGGCCATCATGGCGCGCCGTTCGGCGGCCGAGATGCGCGCCGCGATCTCGCCGAGCGAGCGCGGGTCGGCCGCTTCGGGAAGACCGCCGTCCCCGAGCCGTTCGGCGCGGATCAGCGCGCGATGCACGACGAGATCGGCGTAGCGGCGGATCGGCGAGGTGAAGTGGGCGTAGCGACGAAGAGTGAGCCCGAAATGGCCGTAGTTCTCCACCGCGTATTCGGCTTGCGCCTGGGTGCGCAGCACCACTTCGTTGACCAGCGTCTCGACATCCGTACCCTTGACCCGTGCGAGGATGCGATTGAAGTCGGCCGGCCGCATCACCTGACCCTTGGCGAAGCGGATGTCGAGCGTGTTGAGGAACTCGCGCAACGCCTCGACCTTCTCCGCCGCCGGCTCGTCGTGCACGCGGTAGATCAGCGGCACCCGCGCGCGCTCGGACGTCTCGGCAGCCGCGACGTTGGCGAGGATCATGAACTCCTCGATCAGCCGGTGCGCGTCGAGTCGCGCGGGCGTGATCACGCGGTCGACCGTGCCGTCCGGCTGCAGCAGGATCTTGCGCTCGGGCAGGTCGAGATCGAGCGGCTCGCGCTCATCGCGCGCGCGCTTCAGGCTGCGATAGGCCGCATAAAGCGGCTCGATGACCGCTTTGAGCAGCGCGCCCGTCGTGTCGTCCGGATGCCCGTCGATCGCCTCCTGCGCCTGGGCGTAGTTGAGCTTGGCGGCGGAGCGCATCAGGACGCGGTGAAAGCCATGGCTGCGCTTGCGGCCGTCGGCGCCGATCACGAGGCGCACGGCGATCGCCGCGCGATCCTCGGCCGGCCGCAACGAGCACAGGTCGTTGGAGATACGCTCGGGCAGCATGGGCACGACCCGGTCGGGGAAATAGACCGAGTTGCCGCGCGCGAGCGCCTCGCGGTCGAGCGCGGAGCCGGGACGCACATAGTGCGCCACATCGGCGATGGCGACGGTGATGATGAAGCCGCCCGGGTTGCCTGCGTCGGTATCCGGCGCGGCGTGCACGGCGTCGTCATGATCCTTGGCGTCGACCGGATCGATCGTGATCAACGGCAAGGCGCGCCAGTCTTCGCGGCCTTCGAGGCTTGCAGGGCGCGCGGCCTCGGCTTCGGCCAGCGCCTCGCGCGGAAACACGTGCGGGATGCCGTGGGCATGGATCGCGATCAGGCTGACGGCGCGCTCGCTTTTCAGCGAGCCGAGGCGTTCCTTCACCTGCGCCGTCGGCAGGCCGTAGCGGCCGTGGCGCGTCACATCGACCGCAACCAGGTCGCCGTCCTGCGCGGCGGCGGTGGCGCCGGCGGGAATCGCAAGCTCGCGGCCGACCTGCTTCTTGTCGATCGGAACCAGGCGGCCGCCGCCGCCGGGCAGAGCGCGGAAGATGCCGAGCTGGCGATGCCTGGCGCGATCGAGCACCTTGATGACGCGGCCGGAATGGCGGATCTCTTCGCCCTCCTCGCCGGTCTCCTCGGTGCGCAGCAGGGCGCGGTCGCCGACACCGGCGACCTCGCCCGGCGTTGCCTTGCGCGGCGCGTGAACGCGGATGCGCGGCGCTTCGCCATGGGCTTCCACGTCCCACTCGGTCGGCACCGCCAGCAACTCGCCATCGGCGTCGCGTCCGGTGATGTCGGCGAGCACGACCGAGGAAAGCGCGCCCGGTTGATGCAGCTTCTTGCGCCGCCGCTCGATCCGGCCATCGTCGGCAAGCTCGCGCAGCATGGCCTTCAACGCGGCGCGGTCCGCATTCTTCAGATTGAAGGCGCGGGCAAGCTCGCGGGTGCCGATCTTGCCGGACTGCGTGCCGATGAAGGCGAGCAGGTCTTCCTTCGACGGAAGACCGGAGTTTTTCTGATTGATCTTTTTGGCCAAAGGCTATTCCGCTGCCACGTCCGCCGTCTTCTTCTTGCGCGCAGGCTTCTTCGGTCGTGCGGGCGCCGCCTGGGCTGCCGCCTTGCGCGGTGCGGTGCGGCGTTTCGCCGAAGCCCTCGTTGCCTTGGCGCCGGTTTTCTCCGCGCGCGCATCGATGAGTTCGACCGCTTCGGCGAGCGTGATCGTTTCGGGTGCCTTGTCCTTGGGCAGGGTGGCGTTGACGCCGGCGTGGCTGACATAGGGTCCATAGCGGCCGGCCTTGGCCACGATGGCGCCGCCCTTGACCGGATGATCGCCGAGCGGGCGGCCGGGATCGCCGCCGAAACGCCGGCCGCGGCCCGGCTTCAGCTTCTTCTCCGCGATCAGCGTCACCGCGCGATTGAGGCCGATCGAGAGTACGTCGTCGCCGGCTTCGAGATTGGCGTAGGTCTTGCCGTGCTGCACATACGGACCGAAACGCCCGATGCCGGCCAGGATCGGATCGCCCTCTTCAGGATGCTTGCCGACTTCGCGCGGCAGCGAGAGCAAAGCGAGCCCACGGGCAAGATCGACGTCGTCGGGCGCGACGCCCTTGGGCAGGCTCGCACGTTTCGGTTTCTCGCCGTCCTTGCCTTCCCCGAGCTGCAGGTAAGGGCCGAACCGGCCCGAGCGCACCGACACATCGAGACCGCTCTGCGGGTCCTGACCCAATATTTTCGTGCCTTCGATGCCGCCATTGCCGGAGACCGAAAGCTGGCGCGTGAAGCGGCAGTCGGGATAGTTCGAACAGCCGATGAAGGCGCCGAAGCGGCCAAGCTTGAGCGAGAGCTGGCCGGTGCCGCAGGTCTGGCACTGGCGCGGATCGGTGCCGTCCTCGCGCGGGGGGAAGATGTGCGGCGCGAGGATGTCGTTGAGGACATCGATGACCTCGCCGACCTTCAAGTCCTTGATGTCATCGACCGCGGCGGTGAAGCCGCGCCAGAACTCGCTGAGCACCTCGCGCCACCCGATCTCGCTGTTGGCGATGCGGTCGAGATCTTCTTCCAGGCCGGCGGTGAAGTCGTATTCGACGTAACGCGTGAAGAAGCTCTCGAGGAAAGCGACGACCACGCGGCCTTTGTCTTCGGGATGAAGCCGCTTCTTGTCGAGCCGGACGTAGCCGCGGTCTTTGAGCACCTGCAGGATCGACGCATAGGTCGACGGCCGGCCGATGCCGAGCTCCTCCATGCGCTTGACCAGGGAGGCTTCCGAGAAACGCGGCGGCGGCTCGGTGAAATGCTGGCCCGCCTTGATGGCGCGCTTCTCCAGCGCCTCGCCCACGCTCATGGCCGGCAGGCGGCGCGCCTCGTCGTCCTCGGAGGCGTCGTCCTGATCCTCCTGGTAGAGCGTGAGAAAGCCGTCGAACTTGACGACTTGGCCGGTAGCGCGCAGCTCCAGCAGGCGCGCGCCGACCTTGGCCTCGATGTCGACCGTGGTGCGCTCGAGCTCGGCCAACTCCATCTGGCTCGCGATCGCGCGCAGCCAGATCAGCTCGTACAGCTTGGCCTGCTCGCTCTCGAGATACCTGGCGACGTCGCGCGGGCGGTTGTTGATGTCGGTCGGGCGGATCGCCTCATGGGCTTCCTGGGCGGTCTTGGCCTTGGTCTGGTAGGTGCGCGGTGCCCCGGGCAGATAGTCCCTGCCGTAGTTGGCGCCGATCGCGCTGCGGATCGAAGCGATAGCCTCGTCGGCGATGGTCACGCCGTCGGTGCGCATGTAGGTGATGAGGCCGACGGTCTCGCCGCCGATCTCGACGCCCTCATAGAGCCGTTGCGCGATGCGCATGGTATGAGCCGGCGCGAATCCGAACTTGCGGCTTGCCTCCTGCTGCAGCGTCGACGTCGTGAAGGGAGGATAGGGGTGGCGCTTGGCCGGCTTCGATTCGACCGTGGCGACCCTGAACTGCGCGGTTTCCAGGTCGCGCTTGAAGGCCTCGGCCTGCGCGCCCGAGCCGATGTCGAGGCGCTGGATCTTCTTGCCGTCAGCCCCGACCAGGCGCGCCTCGAAGGTCTCGTTGCGCGGCGTCGCAAGCTCGGCCACGAGCGACCAATACTCGCGCGCGACGAACTTCTCGATGTCGAGCTCACGGTCGCAGACGAGGCGCAACGCCACCGACTGCACCCGGCCGGCCGAGCGCGCGCCGGGAAGCTTGCGCCACAGCACCGGCGAAAGCGTAAACCCCACCAGATAGTCGAGGGCGCGGCGCGCCCGGTAGGCGTCGACCAGCGCAGCGTCGATGCTGCGCGGATGCTTCATCGCCTCGGTCACCGCCTGCTTGGTGATGGCGTTGAACACCACGCGCTCGACCGGCTGGCCGGTCAGCGCCCGTTTCTCCTTGAGGACTTCGAGCACGTGCCACGAGATCGCCTCGCCCTCGCGGTCGGGGTCGGTAGCGAGAACCAGCTTGCCGGCGCCCTGCACGGCTCGGGCGATGTCGGCGAGGCGCTTCTGCGCCTTGGCGTCCACCGCCCAGATCATGCGGAAATCGTCGTTGGGATCGACCGATCCGTCCTTGGCGGGCAGGTCGCGCACATGGCCGAAGGAGGCCAGCACCTCGTAGCCAGGCCCCAGATACTTGTTGATCGTCTTGGCCTTTGCGGGCGACTCGACAACGACGATGTTCATGAAATTCCAGACTTTTTTCCTTGGGAAGCGGCGCTCGCCTCGGACTCCGGCCCGGGCCGAAGGCGCCGGGAACATGGGTAATGCGACTGCGCCTGTCAAATCGGGATCGCCAAGAACGGGCATGGAACCCCTCGCATGGCAGTTGCGAATGCCTGTAGTTTTGTTAGCCTACAATCAGGGATGGGGCGGGGAACGGTGATGTCTTTTACTGAAGCAGATATTCTGCGCCGTATAGAAATAAAGTTTCCACTGACGTTATCCGCGATCCTTTCTGTGGTATTGGTTACGCTAATTGTTTGGTACTGGCTCGATGCCAAGACAGTAAAAGATACGTTGATATTTGCTGTTGTAGGCGCGACTGCTGTCGGTCAGATAACTTCATCATATTATACAGCAAGAGTACTTGCGGCTACGCTCAAGCGCGACGAACGCGATGCATCGCGCGACGTGAGCAGCGATCATCGCTCCGACGCTGCCCACATATACATGCTTAAGAGAGAAGCAATTCGGTTTGGGGAGCGATGGAATGACCCCTCCATGCAATCAGCCCGGGATACGTTGCGTGAAGTCATGAAGCACCGCAGCGGCAGAGCGGAAGACTTGCTGAGGTTCATAGAACAAAACGAAACCGCTGTTAGCCACATTATGAATTTCTTAGAAGAAATGGCCACATGCTGCCGCCATCAGGTGGTCGACGTTGCCATCATGAAGGATCAGTTTGACTACGTCATCGTCAGCGTCTGGGACACATTGTTTGTCTGGATCCGAAAGCAGCGGCAGGAGACTGCGAATTTCCGTATTTGGGAGGATACGGAATCCTTGTACGATATGTGGAAACGCCATTGAACCGGAAACGTATTCGGCATAATTACCAACCACGGAGACGGGAGGACATCGATGAAAGTTGTCACCGCAAGGAAGTTTACAATCTAGCGCTGGTGGGCGCGCTCTGTAGTGGGTAGCTTCCGAAGGAAGAAGCAACTCGCTATGCCCAAGAGTTCAGCGCTTTCTATTGCTTTAGGTCATTTGATCGCAAATGCGGTCGCCCCCGCCGGATGCGGGGTCCTTCAGATTGCCGGCCTTGGTGCCGCAGAACTCTCATATTAATGAGACCATTGCGGCGCCGTGGCGTTCCAGCCGGCCGGCCAACTCCAGTTCCAGCAGTACCATGCGTACGATGGCCGGCCTCGAGCCGGCAAGGCGGACCAGGTCGTCGATGCTCACGGGCGTCGGCCCGAGCAAAGCCACGATCCGGTCGCGCATGACGGCGTCGGGTTCGCCGGCGAAGATCGGCTCGCCCGGCGGTTCCGGCTCGCGCGCGGGGAGGTCGATCGGGCGGCCGAGGATCGGTTCGAGCACGGCGAGCACGTCGGCGGCTTCGGTGACCAGGGCCGCGCCCTGCTTGAGCAGCCCGTTGGTCCCTTCCGCGCGCGGATCGAGCGGCGAGCCCGGCACGGCGAAGACTTCGCGACCCTGTTCGAGCGCGAAACGCGCGGTGATGAGCGAGCCGGAACGCTTGGCTGCCTCGACCAGGACGATGCCGAGCGACAGGCCGGAAATCAGCCGGTTGCGCCGCGGGAAGTCGCGGGCACGCGGTTCCCAGCCGAACGGCATCTCGGAAAGCGCGGCGCCTTCGTCCAGCATCGAGTCGAGCAAACCGGCGTGCTCCTGCGGATAGATGCGGTCGAGGCCGCCGGCGAGCACGGCGACGCTGCCGCTCGCGGCACTGGCCCGATGCGCCGCGGCATCGATGCCGCGGGCGAGCCCGGAGGCGATGACGAAGCCCGCAGCGCCGATCGCGCGCGCCAGCCGCTCGGCCATGCGGACTCCGGCCGCCGAAGCATTGCGCGAACCGACGATCGCCACCATCGGGCGCGCCAGCGCGGCAAGATTGCCGCGCACCGCGATGACCGGCGGCGCGTCATCGATCGCCTGCAGGTAGCGCGGATAGTCGGCTTCGCCGGCCACGACGAACGCGGCGCCGAGCCGACGCGCCGCGCCAAGCTCGCGCTCGGCTTCCTCGGCCGAGCACACATGGACCGGGCGCAACGCGCCGCCGCGCCTGGCGAGCTCCGGCAGCGCGTCAAGCGCGGCGCGGGCGCCGCCATAGTGATTGATGAGGGAACGGAACGTGCGCGGGCCGACGTTCTCGCTGCGGATCAGCCGTAGCCAGTCGATCCGCTGCTCGTCCGTGAGGAAAGTCCGCCGCTCGCTCACCGCCTCGACCCTGTGGGGTGAATTCCCGCACAAGTTCGGTCAAGTCGTGGTGCAACACAAGCGTGAAAGCGCGCGGCTCAGACCTCGGGACCCGGCGCCGCGGCCGTCTGCCCGATCCTGCTTTCCGTGCCGCCGGCGAGCCGCGCGATGTTGGACCGGTGCATGATCCAGACCAGCAGCGTGAGCAGTGCAAACAACATCGCCTCGCGGCGCAGATCGAGCCACCACAGCATCGGCGCCGTCGCGGTGCAGGCAATGAGCGAGGCGAGCGAGGAGTAGCGCGTCGCGGCCGCCAGCGCGAGCCAGATCGCGCCGTAGCCGAGCGTCGCCTGCCAGCTGAAGGCGATCAGGATCCCGATGAAGGTGGCCACACCCTTGCCGCCGCGAAATTTCAGCCAGAGCGGAAACAGGTGGCCGAGGAAGGCGCCGAGCCCGGCCAGGATCGCGAGATCGTCGCCGTAGCGACGGGCGAGCAGCACCGCGAGCGTGCCCTTGAGCACGTCGCCCAGCAGCGTTGCCGCGGCGATCCCCTTGCGGCCGGTGCGCAGCACGTTGGTGGCGCCGATGCTGCCGGAGCCGATGGAGCGGACGTCTTGCGTGCCGGCGAGCCGCGTGAAGATCAGGCCGAACGGGATCGAGCCGAGCAGATAGCCGAAGACGAGCGCCGCCGCATAAGCGGGAAGATCGCTCATGGGCGCGCACCGTATTCGTACACCGTGCGCCCTGCAACGATGGTGCGCAGCACGCGCCCTTGCAGGCGCGCCTCGTCGAACGGCGTGTTCTTGCACTTCGACTTGAGCTCGGCCGGATCGAGCACCCAGGGCGCATCGATGTCGGCGACGATGACGTCGGCCGGCGCGCCGGCCTTGAGCGTGCCGCCCGACAGGCGGAGCAGTTCGGCCGGGCGGGTCGACATCGCCTTGAGCAGCGTGAGCAGTGAAACCTCGCCGGAGTGCACCAGCCGCAGGCCGGCCGCCAGCATGGTCTCGAGCCCGATGGCGCCGGGTGCCGCCTCGGCGAAGGGCAGGCGCTTGGTCTCGACGTCCTGCGGGTTGTGGTCCGACATCACCACGTCGAGCAGGCCTTCGGCCAGCGCCGCGACCAGCACGGCGCGGTCCTCCTCGGCGCGCAAGGGCGGCGCCATCTTGAAGAAGGTCCGGTAGGAGCCGATGTCGACCTCGTTGAGGGTGAGATGGTTGACCGAGGCCGCGGCCGTGACCGGCAATCCGCCGTCCTTCGCGCGCCGCAGCACGTCGAGGGATTCCGCGCAGGTGATCGAGGCGGCGTGATAGCGCGCTTCGCACAGCGCCACGAGCCGCATGTCGCGCTCGAGCATGATGGTTTCCGACGCCTTCGGGATGCCGAACAGGCCGACGCGGGCGGCGAACTCGCCCTCGTTCATCACGCCGTCGCCGATCAGGTCGGGGTCTTCGGTGTGATGGACGACGAGCGCGTCGAAGTCGGCGGCGTAGGAGAGCGCGCGCCGCATCACCAGCGCATTGGTCACGCTGCGGGCGCCGTCGGTGAAGGCGACCGCGCCGGCGGCCTTGAGCAGGCCGATCTCGGCCATCTCGTTGCCATGCAGTCCTTTGGTCAGCGCCGCCATCGGGTGGACGTGCACGATCGCGGTGTCGCGCGCGCGCCGCAGCAGAAAGTCGACGATCGCCGGATCGTCGATCACCGGATTGGTGTCGGGCTGGCACACGATGGTGGTGACCCCGCCGGCCGCCGCCGCCTGGCTCGCGGAGGCGAGCGTTTCGCGGTGCTCCGCGCCGGGCTCGCCGATGAATGCGCGCATGTCGACGAGGCCGGGCGCGACCAGCCTGCCCTTGCAGTCGATGATCTCGGTGCCTTCCGGAACGCCGGCGGCGCGGATGCCCTTCTGCGCCTCGCGGATCGCGCCGTCGGCGATCAGCAGGTCGCCGGGAAAGTCCAGACCGCGCGCCGGATCGACGATGCGCGCGTTGGTGAGCAGGATCGGGCGGCGGTCTGACAACATGACTGACTTCACGCGTTCGGCAGGCTGCGCGACAGCACTTCCAGCACCGCCATGCGCACCGCGACGCCCATTTCAACCTGTTCGCGGATCAGCGACTGTGCGCCGTCGGCGACGGCGCTATCGATCTCGACGCCGCGGTTCATCGGCCCGGGATGCATGACCAGCGCGTCGGCCTTGGCGTAGCCGAGCTTCTTCTGATCGAGCCCGAAATAGTGGAAGTATTCCTGCACCGAGGGCACGAACGAGCCGTTCATGCGCTCGCGCTGCAGGCGCAGCATCATGACGATGTCGGCGCCTTTGAGCCCCTCGCGCATGTCGCGCGAGACCTCGACGCCGAAGCGCTCGATGCCGGGCGGCAGCAGCGTCGAGGGAGCCACGACGCGCACGCGCGCGCCGAGCGTGTTAAGCAGGATGATGTTCGAGCGCGCGACGCGCGAATGCAGGATGTCGCCGCAGATGGTCACGATCAGGCCTTCGATGCGGCCCTTGTTGCGGCGGATGGTGAGCGCATCGAGCAGCGCCTGGGTCGGGTGCTCGTGCGCGCCGTCGCCGGCGTTGATCACCGCGCAATCGACCTTCTGGGCGAGCAGCTCGACCGCGCCCGAGGACTGGTGGCGCACCACCAGGAGATCGGGCCGCATGGCGTTGAGCGTCATCGCGGTGTCGATCAGGGTCTCGCCCTTTTTCAGCGAGGAGTTGCCGACCGCCATGTTCATGACGTCGGCGCCCAGGCGCTTTCCGGCGAGCTCGAAGGAGGATTGGGTGCGGGTCGAGGCCTCGAAGAACAGGTTGATCAAGGTGCGGCCGCGCAGCGAGGAGCGTTTCTTCTCGATCTGCCGGTTGAGATCGACGTATTCGCCGGCGAGGTCGAGCAGGCCGACGATGTCGTCTTGGGAAAGCCCTGCGATCCCCAGCAGGTGGCGGCGGCTGAGGACGAACGACGGCTTGGGGACAAGGTTCATTAAAGCGACCCCTATAGGCGGAGTCGAACCGAGGGGGCAAGCGTTGGAATCCGGCGATGGGGAGTTTCACACAGCCGCTAGGTTGATTGGTTGAAGGAATTAAGTTCTACTTTTCCTAGCATCAGCGCAACCCGTATTCGTGTTGGTGCGCAACGTAACGGAAAATTAAGCATAGATTGGCTACCGTGAGCGTTATCGAGGGATATTTCATCGGAGTCCACGACGCCAAGGTGGTTGGCCTCATCATTGATCTTGATAAGGCCCTTGCTGAGGCACACAGAGCCAACGATGAAGAGGGTAAGGAGGCGCTACGCCGCATATTCTTTCTTCATTTTCAGAAAAAGTTGCTCAACATGACTTCCTCGGAACTGACAAGACACCTCGAAAGTTTAATTGGTTGGCACGAGCACAATAATTGGAGAATCTTTAAGACGATCGACGAGCCTTGCTTAGCTTTTGCGGCACAAAAAGGCCCACAAGATGCGGTGTCGTTGATGGCCTTGGGAATTTGTTATCGGTTCCCGCCGGGAGGGCCGGAAGCCTGGTGGCGGAACGACATCAAACCACGCGTGGAGAAGCTAAGATGACAGCGCGTGATATCCTCCGCACCGATTTGGAAAGTCTCGTTCCGCGCTCGGCCGGAAAGCGACGTCCGTTGCCTCAAGGGCACGGCGTGACAGAAGGTGAATATACGCTTGAAGCAAGCTTCCGTGTCCTGCTGCAGCACTCCGTTGCCCCGCTCGATGAGGAGCTCATGGCTATCCTGAAGCAGCATGCAAACAAGAAGGAGTGACTTGCTGCTGTGAAGTGGCTGATACTGTACGCGGATCTTATCGGTGGGACCCTCGGGGTCATAGGCTCTATCATATTGGCATGTTGGTAGCCGCCTTCGTCTTTATGAACTCTTGCTACGGGCCTTAGAATTATCGGCGAATGAGCCGATCGGTTGAAAGCGAAGGGGCGGAGCGTGGAAAGCAGATACCGCTTCGACACCCACGAGGTGTTCAACCAGTCGCCGCCGTTCGCGGACGTCGATCTCTACGCGCTCGACCGGCCGCTGCAGGACGCGGTCGCGGCCAATGGCGGCAAGGAGGATGCGGTGCTGTCGGAATTCGGCCGGCATTGGGGCTCGGCCGCAATGCTGGACCAGGCACGGCTCGCCAACGAGAACACGCCGAAGCTGAAGACCTTCGACACCAAGGGCAACCGCAGCGACGTGGTCGAGTTCCATCCGGCCTATCATCATTTCATGGCCGAAAGCATGCGCGCCGGCCTGCATGCGTCGATGTGGACGCCGCACGGGCGCGCCGCGCCGCCGGCCGAGGTCGCGCGCGGCGCGCGCTTCTACATGGTCAATGCGGTCGAGCAGGGCCACCTCTGTCCGATCACCATGACGCGCGCGGCGGTGGGCGCGCTTGGCGTCGAGCCGGCGCTGCTCGAGCAGCTGGCGCCGAAGATCCTGTCGCGCGACTACGATCCGAGCTTCAGGCCGTGGTGGGAGAAGTCCGCGATCACGCTCGGCATGGGCATGACCGAGAAGCAGGGCGGCACCGACGTGCGCGCCAACACCACGACGGCGCAGCCGGCCGGTGACGGATACCTGATCACCGGCCACAAGTGGTTCATGTCGGCGCCGATGTGCGACGCCTTCCTGGTGCTGGCGCAGGCGCCCGGCGGATTGACCTGTTTCCTGATGCCGCGCTTCACGCCTGACGGCCAGGTCAACGCGCTGCGCTTCCAGCGCCTGAAGGACAAGCTCGGCAACCGCTCGAATGCCTCCTCCGAGGTGGAGTTCGCCGGCGCCTTCGCCTGGCGCGTCGGCGAGGAAGGCAAGGGCGTGCGCACCATCATCGAGATGGTGCAACTGACCCGGCTCGACTGCGCCGTCGCTTCCGCCGGGCAGATGCGCATGGCGCTGGCCCACGCGGTGCACCACGCGCGTCACCGCACCGTGTTCCAGCGTCGCCTCGCCGATCAACCGATGATGCGGGCGGTGCAGGCCGACCTTGCGCTCGAGCTCGAAGGCATGGTCGCGCTGGTGTTCCGCCTGTGCCGCTCGTTCGACCGTGCGGGAAGCGACGCGCGCGAGGCGGCGCGTGCGCGCCTGCTCACGCCCGCGATCAAATACTGGGTGTGCAAGCGCTCGCCCGGCTTCATCTACGAGGCGATGGAGTGCCTCGGCGGCAACGGCTATGTCGAGGAGGGCATGCTGGCGCGGCTCTATCGCGAGGCGCCGCTCAACGCGATCTGGGAAGGCTGCGGCAACGTGATGTGCCTCGACGTGCTGCGCGCGCTGGGGCGCGAAGGCGAGGCGGCAAGCGGCGTGCTCGGCGAGCTGATGGCTGCGCGGGAGTTGCCCGGCGCCGCCGAGGCCGCCGCCTTCATCGCCAAGACGCTGACTGCGGCGGACGGCGAAGCGCGCGCGCGGGCAGCAGTTGAACAGCTCGCCATGCTGGCCGCAACCGCGGCGCTGGCGGAGAGTGTCTCGCCCGCGATCGCCGAGGCTTTTGCCCGTACCCGGCTGATGCAGCCGCGCGGCGCGACGTTCGGCACCGCCGACCTGTCGGCGCGCGAATCGACGGAACTCCTGGACCGGGCGCTTGCGGGCTGACGGAACTCCGCCCGGCTGTCGCGCGTTGTTGCTCTTGAGACCGCCCATGCGCGGTTCCTCGTTTCAGGAGATCAACATGAACAAGCTCATGGCGATCGGTTTTGCCAGTGTGCTCGCCCTCGGCGTGGCATCGCCGGCCGTTGCCGCGCCGGTGATGTCGAGCACGCAGGCCGTCAAGGCGACGGCGCCCGACCACGTCACCGACGTGCAGTGGCGCCGCGGCCGTAACATCGGGCCGGCCATCGCGGCCGGTGCGATCCTCGGCGCCACCGCGGGCGTGATCGCCGGTGCGACCGCGTATCCGTATTATTACGATCGTCCGTATTACGGCCCGACCTATCCGCCGGGTTACTATGAGGCGCCGGTTGCGACCTACGAATACGCCCCCGGCCCCACGTATTACGCACCGCAGTACGCGCCGCGCTATTACGGCGGAAGCTGCCGCGACGATCGCTATTGTAACTAGGGTAACGCGCAACTGAGTGCGCAGGGCGGATCGGACGATTCGCCCTGCGTTTGCGCGTCAGCGCGCGACCAGCGCGATGGCGAGCGGCATCGTGGCGGCGGCCAGGATCGTCTCCACGGTGAGGATTTGCGCCATCAGCGGCGCATCGCCGCCTAATTGTCGCGCCAGCAGATAGGAATTCGAGGCCGCCGGCACCGCCGCGCAGCATGCGACCACCACCAGGCTTGCACCGTTCAGCCCACAAGCGGTCGCGATACCGATCGCCATGGCGGGCATCAGGACGAGCTTCAGCACCGTGGTGAGCAGCGTCAGCGCGCCGGGCCGGATCAGTTCCCCGATGCGCAGCCCCGCGCCCACGATCAACAGGCCGAGCGCGAGCGAAGAACGTCCAAGCGCGTTGATGAAGGTGATGACCGGTTGGGGAATCGCATCTGCGACCGGATTGAGCGCGATGCCGACGGCGCAGGCCCAGATGAACGGGTTCTGCGCGATCCCGCGCAGCACCGCGCGCCAGTCCGGCTCGCGCGGCGAGGCGTAGCGCACCAGCACCCACACGCACAGCACGTTGAGCACCGGCGTCATTGCCACCAGCGCGACCGAGGCGAGCGCAAGGCCGACATCGCCGTAGAGGTTGCCGGCAACCGGCAGCGCCACGAAGGTCTGCCAGCGGGTCGCGCCCTGGAACATCGAGGTGAACGCCGCTCCGGAGACGCCGCGCGCCGCGAGCAGCGGGCGCAGCGCCAGGCACAGCGCCGCCATCAGCAGCACCGCGGCGAGCAAGGTTCCGCCGACCGCCACGACCGGCACTTTGGCGAGATCGGCGCGCGCCAACGTCTCGATCAGCAGCGCCGGGAACATCACGTAATACAGCAGGCGTTCCAAACCGATCCAATGCTCGTCCTCCGAGATCAGCAGGCGACGCAGGACATAGCCGGCGGCGATCAGCAGGAAGACGGGGAGAAGGGCAGCGAAGACCGCTGACATGGATTCAGGCCGAGAGGTTCGCGAGCCGGTCGAGCGCGCCCTGCAGGATGAAAGCCGCGGCATGCTGATCGATGACCTTGGCGCGGCGCGCGCGGCTCGCGTCGGCCGCGATCAAATCGCGCTCGACCGCGGCGGTCGACAGCCGTTCGTCCCACAGCGCGATCGGCAGGTCGGTGAGCTTGCTGAGGTTGCGGGCGAAAGCGCGCGTCGACTGCGCGCGCGGGCCCTCCGTGCCGTCCATGTTGATCGGCAGCCCGAGCACGAAACCGACCGCGCGCCGCTCGGCCGCAAGGGCCAGCAGCCGAGCCGCATCCTCGGCAAAACGCTTGCGGCCGACCGTTTCGACCGCCGTGGCGAGCCGCCGGTCGGGATCGCTCGCCGCAACGCCGATGGTCTTGGTGCCGAGGTCGAGCCCGATCAGCGCGCCGCGCGCGGGCAGGCGAGCGGCGGCCTCTACCAGCGGAGCGACAGGGGCGGTCATGCGCTTCTCGTAGCACGCGCGATTGATCCGGAGAACGCCGGCACTATGCTGGCGCAACGTCTCGCCAACGATAAGGATACGCCATGCAGATCACCTGGTACGGCCATTCCGCCTTCCGCCTCGATTTCGCCGGCACCGCGGTGCTGATCGACCCGTTCTTCAGCGGCAATCCGGCCTTCGTCTCCGACAAGGCTGCGGCGATCAAGGGTGTCTCGCACATCGTGCTCACCCACGGTCATGCCGACCACGTCGGCGACGCGCTCGACATCGCCAAGGCGCACGGCGCGACGGTCACGACCAACTACGACCTGTGCATGTGGCTTGCGGCCAAGGGCCTGGAGAAGTTCAATCCCATGAACACGGGCGGCACCAGCGATCTCGGCGCCTTCACGGTCACCATGGTGCGCGCCGACCATTCCTCCGGCGACATCAATGACGGCATGCCGATCTATCTCGGCAACCCGTGCGGCGCGATCGTCAAGGCCAAGGGGGAGCCGACCGTGTATCACCTCGGCGACACCGACATCTTCTCCGACCTGGCCCTGATCGCCGAGATCCATGGCCCCAAGGTCGCCTTCGTCCCGATCGGCGACCGCTTCACCATGAGCCCGGTGACCGCCGCGATCGCGGTCAAGCGGTTCCTCAAGGTGGAGACTGTCATCCCGTGCCACTACGGCTCGTTCCCGATCATCGAGCCGAACGCCGACAAATTCGTTGCCGAGATGCAGGGCAGCGCTACCGCGGTGATCGTGCCGGAGAAGGGCAAGCCGTTTTCGGTGTAGCCCCGCGGGCGTTAAGGTTTACAAAGGATAAACGTCGCCGCGCGGGAGGGCTTGCCATAACAATTGGCGGTCCTTCCTCCGGATGAGCGTCATGGGGCCCAACCTCGGCAAAGCGGCAGATGCCGGCAACTTCGAATGGGTCAACGACTGGGCCTCGAACGCCCAGGCGGTGCCGGCTGCCGAGCAGGCGAGGACCGATGCCGAGTCCACGCGCGCGCCGCCGCATCTCGTCGTGATCGATTCGACATCCCGATCGCCCGACCAGCTCATGCGCGATATCGTCGACATCGAGCACGCGCGCGACGCCTTGCAGGCCGAGCGGCTGTTCATGCAGGCGCAGCCCAAGCGCACGCAGGCCTTGATGCTGATCCCGACGCGCACCGCCGACACCGTGCCGGTTTTTGTCGGCGGCGTGCTCGCGCTCATGATGCTCACCGTGTTCGGCGCCGCCGCAATGGTGAGCAAGCTGGCGCGGTGAGTCGGGCGCCGGGCTTTCCTTGCCCAACTCACCGCGGTGCACTTTGGCCGGCACCGGGCAACAAATCCGTCCTGGATGAGCTTGAACGAGCCTTGGCGCGCTCGTACAACAGGCGGAAATCCGGCTGACCGGAGTAGCCCCATGTCTGAGATCGACCGCGAGCTATGCCGCAGGTCTGCGGCCGAATGTGTGGAACTCGCGCGCATCACTACCGATGCCAAGACCAAGGAAATTCTGCTGCGGCACGCGCAGGAGTGGATCAAACTTGCCTACTCGGGTTCCGATGCCCAGTTGCAGCAGTTGCTGGCGGAGTTCAATAGCCAGCAACTGGGCCCAACGCTGCGCTCGCATGCTTCCATGCAGCAGCAGCAACAGCCCCAGCCGGAGGGGAAGCCGGATGACGAGCCGGGACACACCCGGCAAAAGGAGAACTCCGCAATGAGGACCTTCGCGGCCGCAGCGCTGAGCGTCGCCGTGCTGGCAGGGCCGGCATTGGCCCAGCAACAAGAAAAGAAGACGCCGATGCAGATGGAGGAAGAGCAACGGCGCCGCGACCAGGCCGAGATCGACCGGCAGTACCGCAACGCGCCGCAGCGCCAGCAATTGGGTGACCCGCAGAAGGTCGACCCGTGGGCCACGATCAGGCCGTCGAACAGCAAGGACAGGAAGTGACGCTCGCGAGCAGGCCGCGCGTGCCCGCGTAACGCTGCGAGCTCCCGTTCCCCATGTTCCCGAACCGGCGTCTCATCGATCTCACCAAGGCCGAGATCCCAATCGTCCAGGCGCCGATGGCCGGCGCGATGGACTTCGAGCTCGTCGCTGCGGTGTCGGAGGCGGGCGGCCTCGGCTCATTGCCCTGCGCCATGCTGAGCGTCGAGCAGATACGCGACCAGGTCGCGAAAATCCGCACGCGCACGGCAAAGCCGATCAACCTCAACTTCTTCTGCCACGCGCCGCCGATGCCGAACAATGCGCGCGAGACCAAGTGGCGCGAGCGGCTCGCCGTCTATTACGGGGAGCTTGGCGTCGACCCGGCCGCGCCGGTGCCTTCCTCGAACCGCGCGCCGTTCGACGAAGCATTCTGCGCAGCCGTACTCGAGCTGCGGCCGCAGGTCGTCAGCTTCCATTTCGGGCTGCCGGAGCGTGCGCTGTACGAGAGGCTGAAACGCGCGGGCATCGTCATCCTCAGTTCCGCCACGACCGTGCGCGAGGCGCGCTGGCTCGCCGAACGCGGCGTCGACGCTATCATCGCGCAGGGGGTCGAGGCGGGCGGCCATCGCGGCATGTTCCTGTCCGACGACATCGCGACGCAGGTCGGCACCATGGCGCTGGTGCCGCAGGTGGTCGATGCGGTGACGGTGCCGGTGATCGCCGCGGGCGGCATCGCCGACGGACGCGGCATCGCGGCCGCTTTCGCGCTCGGCGCTGCGGGCGTGCAGATCGGCAGCGCCTTCCTGCACTGCCCGGAGGCGAAGCCCTCGGCGATCCACCGTGCCGCGCTGAAGTCGGCGCACGACGACGGCACGGTGCTGACCAACGTGATGACCGGACGGCCGGCGCGCAGCCTCATGTTGCGGGTCGTGCGCGAGGTCGGCCCGATGTCGGATCTCGCCCCGCAATTCCCGCTCGCCGGCGGCGCGCTGGCGCCGCTGCGCGCCAAGGCCGAGGCGGCAGGCTCGGGCGATTTCTCCACCCAATGGGCCGGTCAGGCGGCGGCGCTCGGGAGGGAGATCGGCGCCGGCGCGGCAGTGCGCCGGCTGGCGGCCGAAGCCCTGGCGCTGATGCAGCGGATGGCAGTGTAGGGCGGGCAAAGGCGCGCAAGCGCCGTGCCCGCGTCTTTTTCGTCGCGTTGAGATCACGCGGGCACGCTTCGCTTTGCCCGCCCTACGTCCCGTCATGCCCGGCCTTGTGCCGGGCATCCACGTCTTGCTTTCCGGAAGCCACAAGCAAGAAAGACGTAGATGGCCGGGACAAGCCCGGCCATGACGGGGTAAGGAATTCGTTGAATCATTTTCCGGCAGTTGCCACGTGGCAAGCGACAGCGACGCACCGCAGGACCCGAAAACCTACCCTGGCAAGGGATGGGGCCTTGCTTCCTTTGCCCGCGTTCGCGAATGGCCGGAGGTCGTGACCGCGCCGCTGGTCGCGGCCGGCGTGCTGATCCTCGCCGTCCTGTTCGGTGTCGGCGTCTTTCTCATCTATAGCCTGGTTCAACGTGTTCTCGCCGGCGGGACCGATACCGTCCCCGCCGCGGGTGCCGCGCTCACCGCAATAGCTGCGATCTTCGGCGCCGTTTTCCTCTTCTGGCGGACGCTCGTTGCCCATTGGCAAGCGCGGGCCAACCAGGACCAGGTGACCATCGCGCGCGAGAGCCACTACACCACGCTGTTCACCAAAGCAGTCGAGCAGCTCGGCGCGACGCGCGAGGTCAAAAAAACAATTGAGTTCGATGACGCGCATGGCGTGATGAGGCGCGAGATGGTTGCCAAGACCGAGCCCAATCTCGAAGTGCGGCTCGGAGCGATTTATGCCCTGGAACGGATTGCGCAGGATTCCGAACGTGATCACTTGCCGATAATGGAAGTGCTATGCGCCTATATTCGGAACGAACAGAACTCTGGAGTGGCAATGAAGAGGCCGACTGACACCCCAAATCAATCGGAAACGTTCGGACAATGGGAAGACTCACTACCAGTTCCGCGCCTTGATATACAAGCAGCGGTGACGGTGATTGGGCGACGCCCGGCCGAGCGCATTCAGCATGAGTTGAAGCGCGGTTTTACGCTCGATCTCTCACATTCCAACTTGCAACGCTGCAATTTTCATCTTGGCGACTTTTCAAGCGCCAAATTCGACAAAAGCCATCTGGACGGGGCAAATTTTCACGAAACAAGACTTCGGGCATCGTGGTTTTCGGAAGCTCACCTCGAAGGGGCGGTGCTAATCGACACAGACTTGTACGAGGTTCACTTTGACAAGGCCTCGCTACGAAATGCTTCCTTCTTCCTTTCACGAATCTCCAAATCGTATTTGTCCCAGTGCGACCTAACCTTGGCTAGCTTCCATATGGCTACCATGGATGAGGTCTCGTTTGCTGACAGCAATCTCCGATGTGCAAATTTTGAGCGCGCGCGAGTCAGGAAATCTGACTTTCGAGGAGCAAACCTTGTCGGTGTGTGTCTCTATGAGGCTGATCTAACCGGTATGGATGATTTGAATACGGAGCAGCTATTTCCCACGATTGGTGATCGATCAACGAAGCTCTCAAGGAGAACCAAACGCCCAAAACATTGGCCTGATGACATTCTGTCGGAAAGTGAGCGTATGGGGATGCGAGATCAAGCTCGGGGCGAGCTTGAACGCGAAGAGAAATGACCCATTTGTTGCGCGTGCTGACTAAGGTGAGCTATATCGCGTGCCGGTCCTGGCCAAATGGGTCTATATGTCCGTCGACGCCGATACCGTCCGCCGCATCGCGCATCTGGCGCGCATCGCGGTTGCCGAGGACGAGGTCGAGCACCTCAAAGGCGAACTGAACGCGATCCTGGCCTTTGTCGAGCAGCTCGGCGAGGTCGACGTCGCCGGCGTCGAGCCGATGACCTCGGTGACGCCGATGGCGATGAAGCAGCGGCCGGACGTGGTCACCGACGGCGGCATCGCGGACGACATCGTGAAGAATGCGCCGATGACGGAGGATCACTTTTTTCTCGTGCCCAAAGTCGTGGAGTGAAGACCATCCATGTGCATGGCATGCGAGGAAGGCGACCTCTATTTCCGCTGGCAGCTGGTCGAGCAGATCGCCAGGGGCGAACTGCCGGCCGGCCACACGGAGGAGGACCTGCGCGCCATGGGCCTGCCGCTGCCGGGCGAACTCGTCAGGGAAGAGCAGCCCGACGGCACGTTTCTGATCCGGCAGGTGGCGCCGAAGCGAGAGCCGAAGAGCGCTTTCGCCTGCGACAGTCCGGATAGCGAATGACCGACCTTACCTCTCTCACGCTCGCACAGGCGCGCGACCAGCTTCGCCGCAAGCAGATCTCCGCGCTCGAACTGGCGCAAGCGCATCTCGATGCGATCGGGGAAGCGCGCGCGCTCAACGCATTCGTCCTGGAAGCGCCGGACAACGCGCGCGCCATGGCGCAGGCCTGCGATGCGCGGCTGGCGCGTGGGGAAGGCGGGCCGCTCGAAGGCATCCCGCTCGGCATCAAGGACCTGTTCTGCACCCGCGATGTGCGCACCACCGCGTGCTCGCGCATCCTCGACAATTTTCATCCGACCTACGAGTCGACGGTCACCGCCAACCTGTGGCGCGACGGCGCCGTGATGCTGGGCAAGCTCAACAACGACGAGTTCGCCATGGGCTCGTCGAACGAGACCTCGTGCTTCGGCCCGGTGGTCAATCCATGGCGCCGGCGCGGCTCGAATGTCGGCACGGGCGCGAGCGGCGCGATCGAAGGCACGCACCTGGTGCCCGGCGGCTCGTCAGGGGGGTCTGCAGCGGCGGTGGCGGCAAAACTCTGCCTCGGGGCGACCGCGACCGACACCGGCGGTTCGATCCGCCAGCCGGCCGCCTTCACCGCCACGGTCGGCCTCAAGCCGACCTATGGGCGCTGCTCGCGTTGGGGCATCGTCGCGTTCGCGTCCTCGCTCGACCAGGCCGGGCCGATCGCGCGCGACGTGCGCGACTGCGCCATCCTGATGCGCTCGATGGCGGGCCACGATGCGAAGGACACCACCTCGGCCGATGTGCCGGTGCCGGACTACGAGGCTGCGGTCGGGCGTCCGGTCAAGGGCATGACCATCGGGGTGCCGCGCGAGTATCGGCTCGACGGCATGCCGGCGGAGATCGAGACGCTATGGCAACAAGGCATCGCGTGGCTGAAGGATGCCGGCGCCAGGATCGTCGACGTCTCGCTGCCGCACACCAAATATGCGCTGCCGGCGTATTACATCGTGGCGCCGGCCGAAGCCTCCTCCAACCTCGCGCGCTACGACGGCGTGCGTTACGGCCTGCGCGTCGCGGCGCGCGACATCACCGGCCAGTACCAGCAGACCCGCGCCGCAGGCTTCAGCAAGGAGGTGCGGCGGCGCGTGATGATCGGCACCTACGTGCTCTCGGCCGGCTACTACGATGCCTATTACGTGCGCGCGCAAAAAGTGCGCACGCTGATCCGCCAGGATTTCGAGCAGAGCTTCGCAGCGGGCGTCGATGCCATGCTGACGCCGGCGACGCCCTCGGCCGCGTTCGGCATCGGCGAGAAGGGCGGCGCCGATCCGATCGAGATGTACCTGAACGACGTGTTCACCGTGACGGTGAACATGGCCGGCCTGCCGGGCATCGCGGTGCCGGCGGGGCTCGACGCCCAAGGCCTCCCGCTCGGCCTGCAGCTGATCGGAAGGCCGTTCGACGAGGAGACGCTGTTCGCGCTCGGCGCCGTGATCGAGCGGGCGGCCGGGCATTTCGTGCCGGAGCGGTGGTGGTGAGCATGGCGGCGGCGTTTCACCAATCGCTTGCCCGCGCCGCGCCGCCCGGCGGCCTGTCCTCGTCGCTCATGGCGTTGTGGTGGGCGAAGAAGGGCGACTGGGACAAGGCGCACAAGATCGTCATGGACGATGACGGCGCGGAGGCCGCCTGGGTGCATGCCTATCTGCACCGGGTCGAGGGCGACCTGCCCAATGCGCGCTACTGGTACCGCGCCGCGGGCAAGCCGGAGTTCACGGGCGCGCTCGAGGCCGAATGGGAAGCGATCGTCGCGGCGCTGCTCGTGTGAACGCGACCGGCTTTCCGGTACACTAACAATAATGGCTGCGCACGCACGCGACGCGCAGTGGCGCGCGGGCCCTCAAGAGGATGCCATGCTGACACGAATCCTCGTTTCCGGATTGACCCTGCTGGCAATCAGCGCGTCGACCCAAGCCCAGACAGCGCGCACGCCGGCGCCCCCTGGTGCGGAGGTCTATTTCGTCGACCTCAAGGACGGCGCGCGCGTGCCGACCAAGTTCCGCATCAATTTCGGACTGCGCAACATGGGGGTCGCGCCGGCTGGCTCGGACCGCCCGAATGCCGGCCACCATCATCTGCTGATCGACGTGCGGCTGCCCGCGCTCGATCGCGAGATCCCGAACGACTTCAATCACCTGCATTTCGGCGCCGGGCAGACCGAGGCCGAGGTCACGCTGCCGCCCGGAGAGCACACGTTGCAGCTCCTGGTCGGCGACAAGGATCATGTGCCGCACAACCCGCCGGTGCTGTCGGCGCCGATCCGGGTGGTGGTGGTCGACGAGGCGCGGCCGGCGCAGGCCGCCCAGCCGCCGGCGCCACAGCCGCAGCCGGCTGTCGCCAAACCGGTCCGTCCGAAGGCGAAGAAGGCCGAGCGCCCCAGGAGGGAGAAGAAAGAAACGAGGAAGCGCCAGGAGCAACGCGACCAGCCGCGGCAAGAGCGGCGCCAGCAGGCCCCGGCGAGCGAGAGTGCCTTGGAACGCACACGCCGCAACCTCGGCGGTTGCGTCGTCGATCTCGGCAACGGCCGCACCGAACCTTGCCGCTAGAGCACGATCCCGAAAAGTGTGTAGCGGTTTTCGGAAAAGATCATGCTCCACGAATAACTTAGAGCGCGATGACGATTCGAAGAAAAGTCATCGTGCTCTAGGCGCGACTATTTCGCCGGGACGGTCTTCGCGATCGGCGGCAGGTCCTGGTCACCCTGCACGGTCTTCTTTCCGCCCAATTCGCCGCCGGTCAGGATGAAAACGACCGCCGAGGCCGCGACAATGCCGCCGAGCAGCAGCATGAGGCCGCCGGTCGAGGAATCCTTGTTGTCAGCCATGAGGCGCTCCGTATAAGCCCATCGGTCAACGCTTGGACGTGACCACGGTTCCGCGGCGCCGAGACGGCGCCTTGGCGGCGTGACGGCCGCACAAATGGCAACACCATGAATGCTTCAGCCAAGAATGGTCCGAAGCCACCGAAGCTGATCAAGGGCGCGGACGGCGAGTGGGAAGTCGTCGTCGGCATGGAAGTGCATGCCCAGGTGACGTCGCAGTCGAAGCTGTTCTCCGGCGCCTCGACCGAGTTCGGGGGTGAGCCGAACAGCCATGTCTCGCTGGTCGATGCCGCGATGCCGGGCATGCTGCCGGTGATCAACGCGGAATGCGTGCGCCAGGCCGTGCGCACCGGGCTCGGCTTGAAGGCCAAGATCAATCTGAAATCGGTGTTCGACCGCAAGAACTACTTCTATCCCGATCTGCCGCAGGGCTACCAGATCAGCCAGTACCAGCAGCCGGTCGTGGGCGAGGGCGCGGTCGTGGTCGACATGCCCGACGGCGAGACGATCACGGTCGGCATCGAGCGGCTGCATCTCGAGCAGGACGCCGGCAAGTCGCTGCACGACCGGCATCCGGCCATGTCCTATGTCGACCTGAACCGCGCCGGCGTCGCGCTGATGGAGATCGTGTCGAAGCCCGACCTGCGTTCCGCCGAGGAGGCCAAGGCGTACCTGGCCAAGCTGCGCTCGATCCTGCGCTATCTCGGCACCTGCGACGGCGACATGGAGAAGGGAAGCCTGCGCGCCGACGTCAACGTGTCGGTACGCAGGCCGGGCGCGGACCTCGGGACGCGCTGCGAGATCAAGAACGTCAATTCGATCCGCTTCGTCGGAGCGGCGATCGAGCACGAGGCGCGCCGGCAGATCCGCATCATCGAGGGCGGCGGCAGGATCGAGCAGGAGACGCGGCTGTTCGACCCCGAGCGGGGCGAGACGCGTTCGATGCGCAACAAGGAGGAGGCGCATGACTATCGCTATTTCCCCGACCCCGACCTGCTGCCGCTTGAATTGACGCAAGACTATGTCGAGGCGCTGCAGGCGCAATTGCCTGAATTGCCGGACGCGAAGAAGGCGCGCTATGCGCGCAGCTACGGTCTCTCCGCCTATGATGCCGACGTGCTCGTGGCCGAGCGCGCGACGGCCGCCTTCTTCGAGGCGGTGGTCAAGAAGCCGGACGGGAGTGGACGCGACGCCAAGCTGGCCGCCAACTGGGTGATCAACGAGCTGACCGGCCGGCTCAACAAGGAGGGTGGGGATATCTCGGCTTCGCCGGTCTCGGCTGCGCAGCTCGGCGCGATCCTCGATCTCATCGCCGAGGGCACGATCTCGGGCAAGATCGCCAAGGACCTGTTCGAGCTCGTGTGGAGCGAAGGCGGCGATCCGCGCGCGATCGTGGCCGCGCGCGACATGACACAGGTCACCGATGTCGGCGCGATCGGGACGATCGTGGACCAGATCATTGCCGCCAATCCGGACAAGGTGAATGACGCCAAGTCCAATCCCAAGGCGATCGGGTGGTTCGTCGGCCAGGTGATGAAGGCCTCGGGCGGCAAGGCCAATCCGCAGGCGGTGAACGAACTCCTCAGGAAGAAGCTCGGCCTGTAGCGTCAGCCGACGCCGCGGCGGGCGCAAAGAGCGGCGCGTTCATCACGTGCGCGGCGCTTGCAAGAACGTCGCCGGAAGACGCTTGCGGTCGGCGGTCGGGCTCGAAGCGGAGAGCGCGGGCGCGAATCACTTGCACTGATTCGTGCGCTTTCGGACGCGAATCCGCCGTTGCGCAACGCGTCGGCGGCGTTTTTGCAAAAAAATTTTTCGGTCGCTGAATCGGCAGCGATCGTGGTGCATTGCACACGCGAGCTCGTGCGGATGCGACCGCTGGCACACCGCCGTGGCGCACGCACGAAAAAATCCAGGCATGCGAAAAGTCCTTGATTCATGCGGGTTTCTCGCAACGAGAAAGAGTCGCCTCGAGTTCGAGCGCAAGATTTCATCGGCGCTTGACAAGCAACGCCGGTGGATATGCGCGCACGCGTCGTGCAGGCGCGCGCTCTGCGCGGCAGCGCTCATATTTCGTTAAGCAGATTCGGAGTTTTTCTCTGAGTGCGGTAGTAATCGGAGTGCAGTGCATGTCGATTCGGATGTGCACTGTTCCGACATCGCCACTCACTCAAACTGCTAGGAGGGCAGCATGGCGAAGAAAGCGAAGAAGACAAAGGCGAAGAAGAAGAAGAAGGGAAAGAAGAAGGGCGGGTACTGAGCACCCCCTTCTGACCAACGACGCGATCGACGTGCCACTCATGTCGAGAGCAGCGTCGCAAAGGCCGGCGAGGCCGCACTCGGCGCAATGCCGATACGCAAGCCACGCCGGCTCTGGTCGACGACGGAGGGCGTCGACGGAACAGAGGTCACCTTCACGGTGTCAGGCTCTCAACTCCAATCCACACGATCGGGCTGAATGCACGCGTCGAGCGGCGGGCGAAGGTCTGCGCGCTGCTCCATGCAGGGGCGATCAGATGAGAGCTTATCGCGAAGGGCGGGCACGGACAGATGACGGGCCCGGGCGACGACGGAGTTCCAATTCCGTAGGTCGGCTTCGATCCTCATGTTTCCCGCCGACGCCCTCGGTCAAATAGGGCGACCGGAAAAGCAAAGCCCCCGCGCCAAGCACGCGGGGGCTTCGCTTATGCGACGGTGCGGCGCCCTCGCTCACCCTTTCAGGCAACCGCTCATGAATTCGTTATAGGCTTTGCGGCCCTTGACGTTCTTTGTCTTCTTCTCCTCGCCCCATTTGCCGGCGCAGTCCTTCATCTTCTGCTGTTGCGGGGTCAGCGCCTTCTTCTCCTTCGTCTCTTGCTTCTTCTCTTCCTTCTTGGCCGCCGCCGCGAAGGCGATAGTCGGCGCGGCGGTCGCGGCCGTCAGGAATGCGGCGGCGAGGGCGAACACGAATGCACGTTTGATCATGGCAGGAACCTCCTCGAGGGCGCGCAAGCGGCGCGACGAAAACCGGCGCCCGTCCGCAAGCATACGCGCAGGCGCCCGCGCGTCCATGGCGTTTTTGCTTACGCGCGCCTGCGGCGGCCGCGGCTCACTCGGATCGGAGCGGTCGCCCTGCGGTATTTGCCGTGCGTTTGCGCATGAACTCGATCGGAAAAGTCGGTCGGCTCTGCGCAATCATGGGCGCTAGTTCGCTCGCGTCCAGGTTTGGCCCTTGCAGACCAGACCGCCGAGCGCGCAGCCTTCGAGCTTCAGCGTGTTGGCGCCCGTCATGGTCACATTGCCCGAATAGGTCTTGCCGTCCTCGGCGTTGTAGACCTGTCCGCTCCAGCGGTCCGCCCCGTTCGGCTTCATGCCGAGCACGATCTGCACGCCGATCATCGGCCGGTTGCGCTGGCTCGCATCGGCATTGTTCTTGTCGGTCTTCGGCCGGCCGGTCGCCGGGTCGTTCGGCTCCTGCAAGGCGACGATCGTGCCGCAGATCGCGCCGCCGCAATTGGCGATGCGCACGCGCGACTTGCCGCCCTCGGTGACCCAGGTCCCGTTCGGATCGGCGGCGCGCGCGTCGCCGGGAAGCGCCGCAAGAACGAGCGCGGCTGCCGCCGCGGCGAAAAGTGGTGCGAGCCTCATATCAGTCCTCCATCCGTCGCCTTGACCATCACGCGGGTCCCATTGCACGCGATGTTAGGCGGAGAAAAGGCGGAGCAAAAGCCCGGCCGTCGGCGCCGTCCGCGTGCCGTGGTTATCGTTCCGCCAACCGCAAGGGTTAGCGGTTCGTGATCGATCGCGGCAAATGCCCGCCGGGCCTGGATTTTTCGCTGCACCGGCGCGCCGCGCCGGATAGGCGCGTTCATGTTCGATTCATCGCATCGCTTAAGCCGCCGTTGAAAGCTTGCCCCGATAGTCGCCTCGCTCGCGACTGAGAACAAAGACGGCGCGGGTGGACAGGAGCGACACGCCACGGGGATGGGCGTGCGCGACAGAGGATGGGGGAGGCCGTCATGGCCCGTTTCGAACTTGCCAATGTCGACGGCGCGACGCTTGCGCCGGTCAATGCCAGCGGGGAGGTGTTCTTCGAGCTTGGCATGATGTACGCCGCGGGGCGCTCGGTTCCGGCCGATCTGGTCTCGGCGCACAAGTGGTTCAATCTCGCGGCCATGCGCGGCAACGCCGAGGCGATCCGCCTGCGACGCGAGCTCGCCGAGGAAATGTCGGACGCCGAGATCGCGGCCGCCCAGCGTGCCGCCCGGGATTGGCTCACCACCCACTGAGTTCGTCAGTTCGCCGCGCGCCGCCGCACCTCGGCGGCGATGCGGGCGAACACGTCGCTCCAATCGCCGTCGCGGGTCTGGCGGAACAGCCGCAGCGTCGGATACCACGGGCTGTCGTCGCGCTCGACGAGCCAGCGCCAGTCGATCATGCGCGCGCGCAAGGCGACGTATGTCGGGCGCCCGAGCGCACCGGCCAGGTGCACGATCGAGGTGTCCGAGCTGACCATGAGGTCGAGGCTTTCCATCACGGCGGCGGTGTCCATGAATGCCCCGCCCTGAGCGTCGAAATCCTCGCCCAGGGTCTCGATGCGATCGCGGAACGGTGCTGTGGCGATCTGTTCGGCGCCAAATCCCTTCTGCAGCGAGATGAGCCGCACCCCCGGCACCTGCGCGAGCGGCGCGAAGGCGGCAAGCGGGATCGAGCGGCCGCGGTCGAAGCGGAAGTGCGGGCTGCCCTGCCACGCGATCCCGACCTTCAGTCCTTCGCCGAGGCGCGCCCGCCAGGCGGCCACGTGCGCGGCGTCCGGCTTTAGATAGGGCACCTCGGCGGGCACCATGTCAGGGGCGGTCAGGCCGAGCGTGAGCGGAACGCTCAGCATCGGCAGCCAGCGGATCTCCCCCAACGACGCCAGCTCGGCCGTATCGGTGAGGATGCGCTCGACACCGGCGAGCGTACCGAGCAGGGGGCCGAGCGGCTTCGGGGCCAGGATCGCGACACGGTGGCCGCGCCGGGCAAGCTCCGGACCGAAGCGGCTGAAGTGGATCGCATCGCCGAGGCCCTGTTCGGTGACCAGCACCAGCAGGTAGTCGCCCGGTTCCTCGCCGCTCCAGCGCCGATACGGCAGCGCCGCGGAGGTGCTCGCGGCAGCCGGGTCGATGCTGAAGCGATGCTCGTAATGCTTCCAGCCTGAGTCCCAGCGACCGTGCAGCAGGTGGATGTCGCCGGCCGTGCCGGCGACGAAGAGATTGCCGGGATCGAGCGCAAGCGCGCGATCGGCCGCGGCAAACGCCGCGTCCTTGCGGCCGAGCGCGTTGAGCACGGCGGCGCGCTCGGAGTGGGCGCTCGCGTCGTCGGGCGACTGCGCGACCACGTGATCGAGACTCGCAAGCGCCTCTTCGTCGCGGCCGAGATTGTAGAGCGCAACCCCGCGTACGAAGTGCGCGATGCGATCGGCCGCGTCGAGCGCGAGCGCGCGCTGGCTGCTGGCGACGGCCTCATCGAAGCGTTCCAGCCGCAGGAATGCATAGCCGCGATGGCGCCAGGCGGCGGCGCGGTGCGGCTCGCGCGCGATCACCTCGTCGAGGTCGGCCAGGGTGTCGCTCCAGCGCTCGGCGCTCAGATGCAGCAGCGCGCGGTTGAGCCGCGCATCGAGGAAATCCGGCCGGATCGAGAGCGCGCGGTTGAAGCTCGCGAGCGCGTCCTCGAAGCGCCCCAGCTGCTTGAGCACGAGGCCGCGGTTGGAATACGCCTCGGCAAAGCTCGGATTGAGCGCGAGCGCGCGCTCGTAGTCCGCGAGCGCGTCCGCGTCGCGTCCGGCCAGGCGCAACGCGTTGGCGCGGTTGAAATGAGCCGGGGCGTCGGATTGCAGCGCGACCGCGCGGTCGAAGCTCTCGACCGCTTCCGCATGGCGCTCGAGTTCGACCAGGATGGCGCCGCGGTTCATCCAGTCGACGAGCGAATGCGGATTGACGGCGAGCGCCTTGTCGTAGGCCTCGACCGCCTCGGCGCGCCGGCCGAGCTCGGCCAGCACGCCGGCGCGGTTGCCGTGCGCGTCGGCGAAGTCGGGCTTGATCGCGAGCGCGCGCTCGAAGCTCGCGAGCGCCTGCGCGGGCCGGCGCAGCTGGAGCTGCGCCATGCCGATCAGATTGTGGGCGGGTGCGTGGCGCGGATCGACGCTCAGCGCCTGGCCGGCGAGCGCGATCCCGCGCTCGAACTGGCCCTGCTGGCAGCGCGCCATCGCCAGATAATGCAGGGCGTCGGCATTGAGCGGATCGTTGGCGAGCAGGTCGCTGTAGCGATCGATCGCATCGTCGAGCGCGCCGCGCCGGTGCGCGGCGAGGGCTTCCTGCAGCAGCGAGGCGGAAGACGCATTCATGGCGGATTTCGGCGTAATGTGAGCGGCGGCGGCGTTATAGGTGGTGCGTCCGCAAACGCCAACCGCGATGCTTGCCAATCCGGGCGGACGGGGGCATATCGGCACGCACGGAGAGGTGGCCGAGTGGCTGAAGGCGGCGGTTTGCTAAACCGTTATACGGTCTAAAGCCGTATCATGGGTTCGAATCCCATCCTCTCCGCCAGAGCATCTTCCAATCTATTCCGGGTGTAGCAACACAGCGGTGTGATGGCATGACGCTGGCGAATCGCGAATCAGCTTTTTTTCCCAAGGCCGGTCCTGGCCTTGCTCGCGAACGAGCCGTTCGCGACCGGCGTGTCCACAGTGCGGAATGGCGCGCGCAATGAAGCCGCGCCGGCATTTGAAACGGTCGTGGCTCCTGACCATAAACATTTGAAATATAATGATTAATTGTTACATCCCGCGCCCCGGTCGGGAAGCAGAAAGTCCACCCTCCGGGCGTCGCACTCGAAGTGCCATTTGTGCAACACGCAGGCGAAAACGTGCGGCGGAGCCTGTGCAGGGCCTGCTTTTTCATTGTGTGGGTAAGTCCAGTGGCTAAGGTTGCCGTGCGACGGAGGGGGGCATCCCCAGGTCGCCCCGTCCGGGTTCTGAAATCGAACCGCAGTGGTGAGACAAGGAACCGGGTGGTTTCGCGGGGAACTGAAGGGGACCTTCCAGGGTGCTTCGGCATCCGACGAGCGGAACCCTCCCACGATAAGCAAACTTGGAGGTCACGATGAAGATGGTGAAAAGCCTTCTCCTCGGTTCCGCAGCGGGTCTCGTTGCGGTCGCTGGGGCGCAGGCTGCCGATCTTCCCGTAAAGGCCAAAGCGGTCGAATACGTGAAGATCTGCAGCATCTACGGGGCCGGGTTCTTCTACATTCCCGGTACCGACACTTGCATCAAGATCGGCGGTTGGGTCCGCGCAGAAGCGGACTTCAATGCGGCCGGTAGCCACTCGCACCCGACGAGCGGCGCCGCTGGCCGTAACAACCGCGTCGATACGCCGGACATCGTCTTCCGTTCGCGCTTCGTCATCTCGACGGACGTGCGCACGCAGACCGAATACGGCACCCTGCGCGCCTATACCCGCGCCGGCTTCGACACGCAGACGAACGAGGTCGCGAACGGCCGCTACTACGTCGAGCGCACGTTCATCCAGTTCGCGGGCTTCACCGCGGGCCGGTCGCAGTCCTACTTCGACTTCATGTACGGCGCGTACATGTATACGGGTTACATCGGCGGCACCGGCTCGTCCGGCGCCAACGGCATGGACCTGTTTGCATACACGGCCACGCTCGGCAACGGCTTCACCGCCACATTGTCGATCGAAGACGGCACGAAGCGCCGCAACGCGGTGTGGGACTCGAGCACGGACACGCTCTCTCTCGGCGCGCTCCCGGGCCCGAGCGTCTTCAACAGCGCGGTGGGCGTGGCAGGCAGCACGCTGCAAGGCGACTACGCGGCTCATCGCGTTCCGGACATCGTGGGCTCTCTCCGCGTCGATCAGGCGTGGGGCTCGGCTCAGATCGCCGCAGCGCTGCATGAGGTGCGGACCGGCTGGTACGGCAACAACGTGACCGGCCTGCAGCTCGGCGCCCCGGAGACCAAGTGGGGCTTCGCGGTGTTGGCTGGCGTCAACATCAACCTGCCATGGGCCAAGGGCGACGCGTTCTGGGTGGAAGGCATCTATACCCAGGGTGCGCTCGGCTACTCCGGCGTCAGCACGCAGAACGGTCAGTACTCGACGTTCTCGCGCTTCAACGGGGCCAACACTGTGGCCGGCTGGGGCCTGGACGCGATCTTCGGCGGCTCCACCTCGCTCGGTGTGCCGATCGTGGGCGCTCCGTCGAGCACCGAGCTCACCACCTTGTGGGCGATCAACGCGGCTCTCCAGCACTACTGGACGCCGACTCTGCGCACGTCGATCTTCGGCGCCTATACGGAAGTGGACTTCAACAGCACGGCCACGCAGTACTTCGCGGGCGCCGGCACTGTCGGTCCCTGCCGTACGCTCGCCGGCGGCGTCGGCTCCATTCTCGCTCCGCTCCCCGGCTGCGATCCGGACTTCCGGATCTACGGCGCGGGCATCCGGACGATCTGGAACCCGGCTCCGCAGTTCGACATCGGCCTCGAAGTGGTGTGGACCCGCATCGAGTCGAAGATGGACGCCAACCTCGTTCGCCTCACCTTCGCGGGTGCCGGCGGCCGGGCGCCTGGCCTGTACGTGCCGTCGACCAGCGACGACGTGTTCAGCGCCATCTTCCGCATGCAGCGTAACTTCTGGCCATGATCGCCTGATCACAGGTCAAGCGCTAAAGGACCCCCGGCGGCAACGCCGGGGGTTTCTGCGTTGTGGGGAGAAGCGTAGGGCGGGCAAAGGCGCTGCTCAGCCGCTGCAACGAACGCAAGACGTGGAAGCGCCGTGCCCGCGTCGGCCTCCGGGATGCGGCACGTCCATGGCGGGCACGCTTCACCTCGCGGCCGCGAGGTTTCCGCTTTGCCCGCCCTACGATCGTCGGTGAAACGCCTCAGAATCCGAGCGTGGAGACGTCGCAGAAGGTGAGGAACGCCGCGATGCGGCCGATCACCTCGGGCTCGGCCAGCAGCGGCGCGTGGCCCTGGTCGGGCACTTCGACGAGATCGATGTCGAGCCGGCGCTGGCGCATGGCATCGACCGTCGCGGGCGCAAGGATGTCGGAGTTGGCGCCGCGGATGACCATCAGCGGCTTGCGTGCCATGGCGTCGAACGGGCCCCACAACGGCGCGAGCGGCCGCTCGGCGTCGACGCTCTCCAAGGTGCGGGCGAGCTTTGCGTCATAATCGAGCGCAAGGGCGCCGTTGGCCTGCTTCCAGGTGCGCCGGGCCTGGCGCAGCCAGGCGTCGGGTCCGATGTTGGGAAATTGCGCGTCGCCGAGCCGGCGCAGGATGTCGGCTCCTTCCTCGAAGCTGCGCGGCGTCGGCATCTTGCCGACATACCCCTTGATGCGGACGAGGCCCTTGGCGTCGATCACCGGCCCGATGTCGTTGAGCACGACGCCGGCGATGGCCGCCGGCCGGGCGGCGGCGAGCATCATGGTCAGGATCCCGCCGCGCGAGGTCCCGATGAATACCGCCGGCCCGATCTCGAGTGCGGTCAGCACTGCGAGGACGTCCGCGAGCTCGACGGGAAACGAATAATTGTCCGGGTCGCGGTCGTAATCGGAACGCCCGCGGCCGCGCGAATCGAGCGCAAAGACCTGGCGCGATTCTTGGCGCGGTTCTTGGTTGTTGCCGGCCAGCGCAGCGGCAAGCTCGTGGAAATCGGCGCCGTTGCGCGTCAGGCCGGGCAGGCACACGACCGGCAGCGTCGCCGCGCCATGGGCCCCGTAGCGGGCCACATGCAGCTTCAGTCCGTCGGGCGCGGTGACGTAAGCGCTGGCAAAGCCGGCATCGGCGGCAGCCATCTCCATCCCCCCCTGATAGTGTCGCGATCATAGGCGACTGACGTGCAGAAGGAAGGGTTCAACGCGGCGCGTCGTAGGGCGGGCAAAGCCTTAAGCGCGTTGACGCGCGTCTTCGACGCGCCATGAGCGTGTTCACGCGCGTCTTCGACGCGCTATGGGCGTGCCCGCCATGGGATGTGCCGCATGCAGAGGCCCGACGCGGGCACGGCGCTTTCCGCGGTTCGCGTTTGTTGCGCCGGATGAGCCTTGCGCCTTTGCCCGCCCTACGGCATTAAGCGCGTTTACGCGCGTCTTCGACGCACTTTGGCGACGAGAAGCGCCATATTCCGAGATCAATTGGCGACGGCGCCGCGCCTGAGGTCGGCCTCGATCATCAGCCGCGAGCCCTGACCGAGGCGGACGCGGTAGACCTGCACGTTCTCCATCACGCGCTGCACGTAGTTGCGCGTCTCCGCGAACGGGATGCGCTCGACCCAGTCGATCGGATCGACCTGCGGGTCGCGCGGATCGCCGAAACGCTCGATCCATTCGCGCGCGCGGCCGCGGCCGGCATTGTAGGCCACGAAGGTGAGGATGTAGGAGCCGCGATAAGCCGCGAGCACGTCGGCAAGCTCGGCGGCGCCGAGTTGCGCGTTGTAGGCCGCATCCGTCAGCATGCGGTTCTGGTCGAACGCCACGCCGAACTTCTTGGCGACCAGGCGTCCGGTCCCCGGCATCACCTGCATCAGGCCGAGCGCCTTGGCGCTCGACACCGCGCGCGGATTGAACGCGCTCTCCTGGCGCACGATCGCGTAGACGACGCTGCGATCGACCGGCGGGCCGATCGGCGTGAAGTTCGGAATGCCGATCGAGGGGAAGGCGATGTGATCGAAGGCGAAGCCGCGGCCGAGCGCGGCCTTGCCGAGATAGAGCATCGCGCGCGCATCGTCGTACTTGGCGGCGACCTCGGCCAGCACGACGAGCGCGCCGATGTCCATGGTGCGCTCGGCGAGGTCGGTGACGAACGAGACGACGAGGTCGCGCTGGTCGGCGGCGTAGAGCAGCTCCACCGCGCGCACGGCCTCGAGGTTCGATAGCTGAGCGCGGTGCGCGCGGTCGATCTCGGGCGGCGGACGCAGCGCCATCTCGCCATGGCCGAGCTTGGCGCGCGCGATCTGCCCGTAATAGGCGGTCGGGAACTTGGCCGCCGCTTCGTATTGGGCGCGTGCCTCGGCGTGCCGGCCGGCGGCTTCATGGGCGCGGCCCTGCCAGTAGGCCGAGCGCGCAAGCGTGGTCGGATGCGCGGTGGCGTGGCCGACGCGGCTGAAATGCGGCAGCGCGGCGCTCGGATTCTTGAGGAAGCGCAACGCGATCCAGCCGGCGGTGAATTCATGCTCGCCGCGCAACAGCTCCTTCGGCGGAGACGCTGCGTCGCGCGCCACGTGATAGGCGGCGAGCGCCTTGTTGTCGTCGAGCAGCTTGCGCGCGATCAGCCGACGCTCGATCCACCATTCGTCGAGATTGTGCAGCTGCGCGGGGTCGCGCGGCGCCGCCAGCATCAGTTGCGCGGCTTCCGCGATCCGGTCCTGGCGGCGCAGCCACTGAATGCGGCTGAAGATATAGCCGGCATCGCGGCGCGCTTCGGCCGGCACCGCATCGAGCAGTTTGCCGGCATTGCCGGCCTTGTCGTTCACGGCGTCGCGCGCCTTGGCGATGGCGATCTCATGCCCGCCGAGCCGGTGCGCCGCGCGCAACGCCGCTTCGCCGTCCTCGGCATAGAGGCGGCGATCCATGCGCGCCTTGTGGTCGGCGCGGGTGATCGTGTCGGGGAAGCTTTCGAGCACCTGCTTTTCGAGCTCGCCCCCGAAATTCTCCAGCCGCCACGCCTCACGCGCGAGCGCGGCTGCGCCCGCGCGATCGCCCTGCGCGAGCAGCGCGCGGGCGAGCGCGAAGCGGCCCTTCGCCGTGGTCGGCCTGGCGTGCGCGAAGAAAGCCTGCACCGTCGCGGTGTCGCGCTTTTCGTCCCAGAGCCCGCCCTCGGCGCGTCGGCGCAGCATGCCGACGCTCGGCCAGCTCGGATTGGCGGCGACGAACGCGGCATAGCGGGTGAAACCGGCGCCGTTGTCGTCGCTGCGCAGGATGACCCACTCGATCAGCTTGCGCGCCAGCGGATCGCTCAGCGCGCCGGCGAGCGCGGTCGCCTGACTGCCGCTGTCGCGGCGCGCAAGCTCGATCGCGCGCTTGACGGTCTCGACCTCGGCCGGCGGCGTGGCAGCGGTGGGTGCCGCCGCCAACGGCGCCGGGGGCAGCGCCGCGGTACGTGTCGGGGGCGCCGCCGCGGGAGCAGGGCGGGCCGTTTCAGCCGGCATGAACAGCGTGGAGGCCGATGCCACCGCCGGCTTGATGAACGCGAACGGATTGATCGAGGCCTGTGCGCGGGCGGGTGCCGGAGCCGGCGCGGTGGGGGCGGGCGGGGTGGAGACGGTGACGGATTTCGGCGCCGCGGCCGGACGCGGGCGCGGGAGCGGGATGCGCTTATCGGAGGCGGCCGCGGCCTCGCCGGCCAGCAGGGCTGCGGCGGCGGCAAACGCGACAGTCAGAGCAGTGCGTTGAAAGGTCATTCCCCCGCGCATCCCCCTGGCGGTTCACGGCACGATACCGGTTTTCCGCCGAATCCTATTGACGAATTGCTAACCGGCCCCAGAACACCCCCACCATGCGGGGCGACCGCGGCGAAAGCTGGGCAAGCGGGGAAACCGGAGGATCAGGCTTTCTTCGTATGCGCCAAGCGGATATTGATTGAGTCCTCCCGGGGATGGGAACTCCCGAGGGTTCCACAATCGAGGAACACGCGCCATGACCGCCAAGACGAGCTTCCGAGGGTCGTTCACCGCGTTGGTGACGCCTTTCAAGAACGGATCGCTCGACGAGAAGGCGTTCCGCGAGCTGGTCGACTGGCAGATCGCCGAAGGCACCAACGGCTTGGTGCCGGTCGGAACCACCGGCGAGAGCCCGACCCTCTCGCATCGGGAACACGAGCAAGTGGTCGAGTGGTGCATCGAGCAGGCCAAGGGCAGGGTCCCGGTCGTGGCCGGCGCCGGCTCGAATTCCACCAAGGAGGCGGTCAGCCTGGCCAAGCACGCCGAGCAGGCCGGCGCCGACGCGGTGCTGGTGGTCACGCCTTACTACAACAAGCCGACGCAGGAGGGGATGTACCAGCACTTCAAGGCGATCAACGACGCCATCGGCATTCCGATCATCATCTACAACATCCCGCCGCGCTCGGTGATCGACATGTCGGTCGACACCATGAAGCGCCTGTTCGAGCTGAAGAACATCGCGGGCGTCAAGGATGCGACCGCCAACATGGCGCGCACCTCGCAGCAGCGCGCGGCCTGCGGACCGGACTTCAACCAGCTCTCCGGCGAGGACATCACCGCGCTCGGCTTCAACGCCCATGGCGGGCATGGCTGTATCTCGGTGACCGCGAACGTGGCGCCGCGGCTGTGCTCCGAGTTCCAGGCGGCCTGCCGGCGCGGCGACTATGCGGCGGCGCTGCAACTGCAGGACAAGCTCAGCCCGCTGCACATCAACCTGTTCATCGAGACCAGCCCCGCGCCGGTCAAATACGCGCTCTCGCTCATCGGCAAGTGCACCGATACGGTGCGGCTGCCGCTGGTGCCGGCGTCCGACAAGGCGCGCGCCGCCGTGCGCGAGGCCATGGTGCATGCGGGATTGATCAATTGAGGGAGTAGTAGGGCGGGCAAAGGGTGCGCCAGGAGAAGCTGGCGCGATCAGCTGGTGGAAGTCCAGCCCAGGTAAGGCGTAGCGAGCCGCCTGGAAGCGAGTGTTGTGTGACCGACGGCAACGGCGGTCGCAAAGCGTACACAGCGGTTGCGTGGGGTGTGCGATTGAGCCCCGATATTCCCTTATCGCGGGGGCGGAGGCTGTCCTTTGAGCCGAACGCCACATGAGCAGTACCGTGAACGCGAGGTGCTGCCGCCCTGCCGGGGTCGAAGAACACATCACGTGCAAAAGGAGCGCGTCGGAACCTGGGAGATCCCGCATCTGACCGCTGGCAAGATTGGCTGGTGGTCCGCATCGGGAAGGCGAGGAGCCGAAAGCCGATGATGCCCGGAGGCGGGAAGTCGGACGAGGCCATAGTAGCTGGGAAGCGGCCGAACGAAGCGGAGCGATCCGCCGAGGAGGCTGTGGAGCGAAGGGCTGAGGCCAAGGGGAATGCGGGAGAGCCGAGCACGGACCGGATGCAAAGCCGGAGCGGCGTGTCACAGGGGCTCTTGCGCATACGGCAAGCTGCACGGACCAACAAGAAGGAGCGGTTCACCGCGCTTCTCCACCACATCAGCATCGAACACCTGGAAGAGGCATTCGCCGGATTGAAGGAGAAGGCCTCCCCGGGGGTGGATGGGCTGACATGTCAGGCCTATGCGGAAAACCTCGCAAGCAATCTTGCGGACCTGCATGGCCGCGTACATCGGGGAGCGTATCGGGCGCTGCCGTCACGGCGGGTCTACATACCCAAGCCGGATGGCAGGCAGCGCCCGCTGGCAGTTGCCGCGCTGGAGGACAAGATCGTCCAGCGCGCGGCGGCCGGTGTGCTCAACGCGATCTACGAGGAGGACTTCCTCGGGTTCTCGTACGGGTTCCGGCCCGGGCGGTGCGCGCATGATGCGATCGCTGCGCTTGTGGTCGGGACCGAGCGCAGCAAGGTGAACTGGATACTGGACGCCGACATCCGCTCGTTCTTCGACACGGTGAGCCAGGAATGGCTCATACGCTTCCTAGAGCACCGGGTTGGCGACCGGCGCATGATCCGCCTGATCCAGAAATGGCTGAAGGCAGGTGTCCTGGAGGACGGGATCGTGACCGTCAGTGAGCGGGGAACGGGGCAGGGGGCGGTGATCTCGCCGCTGCTCGCCAACATCTACCTGCACTACGTGTTCGACCTCTGGGCCAACCGCTGGCGACGGCGCGAGGCCGCGGGCGAGGTTATCATTGTGCGCTACGCCGATGACTTCATTGTCGGCTTCGAGCACGAGACCGACGCCCGACGCTTCCTGGAGGCCATGCGCCAGCGGCTGGAGAAGTTCGCGCTATCGCTCAACGCGGAGAAGACCCGGCTGATCGAGTTCGGACGTTTTGCGGCCGAGAACCGCAGGCGTCGCGGCCTCGGCAAACCGGACACCTTCGCGTTCCTGGGCTTCATCTTCATCTGCGGCAAGTCGCGGCGGGGCAAGTTCCTGATCAAACGGAAGTCCCGGCGCGACCGCATGCGGGCGAAGCTGCAAGCCATCGAACAGGAACTGCGAGAGCGCATACATTGGCCCATATCCCTGCAGGGAAAATGGCTCAAGCAGGTCGTCAAAGGGTACTTCAATTATCACGCGGTACCCACCAATCGGCGCAGCTTGGTGACCTTCCAGGACGAGACCACCAAAATCTGGCACCGGCTCCTCGGTCGGCGCAGCCAGAAAGGTGCGATCACCTGGAGCCAGATGCGCTCGATCGCGGACGATTGGCTCCCCACGCCGCGCATCCTCCATCCTTGGCCCAACAGGCACTTCGCCGTTCTTCACCCGAGGTGGGAGCCGTATGCGGGAAAGCCGCTCGTACGGTTCTGTGCGGGGGGCGCTCAGCAATGAGCGTCCCTACCGCGACCGCGGCCGCGATCCGAAGATCACGCGACGAATGGCATTCCGCGCCGTGCCCGCGTGGCGACATGCAGTACGTCCGATGGCGGGCACGGCGTTACTGCGTGCGCGTCGTGTTGCGCCACCGGTGCACCGCCTTTGCCCGCCCTACGGTCCGAGGCAATTCATGAATGACCTCACCCGCATACCCTGCGTGCTGATGCGCGGCGGGACGTCGCGCGGACCGTTCTTCCTGAGCTCCGATCTGCCGGCCGACCCCGCCGGGCGGGACGCCGTGCTGATCGCCGCCATGGGCGCCGGGCACGAGCTGCAGATCGACGGCATCGGCGGCGGCCATCCGCTCACCAGCAAGGTGGCGATCGTCGGACCGTCGACGCGCCCGGGCGCCGACGTCGACTACCTGTTCGCGCAGGTCGACGTGAACAGCCGCAGCGTCGACACCTCGCCGAACTGCGGCAACATGCTTGCCGGCGTCGGGCCGTTCGCGCTCGAGGCCGGGCTGGTGCGCGCCGGCGCAGATCGCACCATCGTGCGCATCTTCAACGTCAATACCGGCAAGCTCATCGAAGCCTCGGTGGCAACGCCTGGCGGCGCGGTCAGCTACGACGGGGACACGGCCATCGACGGCGTGCCGGGCAAGGCGGCGCCGATCTATCTGACGTTCCTCGACGCCGTCGGCTCCAAGACCGGCAGCCTGTTGCCTTCCGGTGCCGCCGTCGACCGGATCGACGGGATCGAGGTGACGCTGGTCGACGCGGCGATGCCGCTCATGCTGGTGCGGGCCTCCGATCTCGGCAAGACCTGTCGCGAGACGCCGGCCGAACTCGAGGCCGACCGCGCGTTCATGACCGCCCTCGAGGGGTTGCGCGTCGCCGCCGGGCAGCGCATGGGCATTGCGGATGCGGCCGATCGCGTCATCCCCAAGCCGGCGCTGATCGCTGCGGCGGCCGACGGCGGCATGCTGAGCGTGCGCTATTTCACGCCGCACCGGTGCCACAAGTCGCTCGCCATCACCGGCTCGGTGGCGCTCGGCATGGCTTGCGTCACGCCCGGCACGCTCGCGGCGGAAATCACGGGTCGCATCGATCTCCCGGCGACGCTCGCCTTCGAGCATCCGGCCGGGCAGATCGAGGCGCGGCTCGAGCTGCGCGCCGGGATGCCGTATCCGGTGGCCTCGCTGGTGCGCACCGCGCGTCGTTTGTTCGAAGGGTCGGTGCTGGTCAAGGCGCCGAAGCTGACGCAGGCGGCCTGACCGACCGGCGGCGGCGCTCTTGCCTGACCTGATGCGGATCACATAAACACGGGCGCAAACACGGGCGCAGGTCACCACGCGGATGCGAAATGAACACAGTCGGTAACAACTTGGCGCGCTGTGCGGCCATTGCGGTCGGCCTGTGCGCGCTTGGATGCGCCGCGGCGGCGCAGACCCAGGCCGGCTGGACGGTCGACACCTCCAAGCCGAAGCGCGCCATCCTGGTCTATGCCGCCGAGGACGACGGCCCGCGCCTGCTGATCGTGGCATGCATGCGCGATACCGAGGAGATCGGCATCTACTCGACCGGCATCGCGGCGCCGAGCAGCAAGGCGGTCACGGCGCTCGGCATGACCAATGCGGGCCGGCGCTATACGGTGCGCGGCGACATGGGCATGGACCAGATCACCAAGCAGCCGGCGTTCCGCTACGAGACCAACATCGACAGCAAGGCGCTCGCGATCTTCCGCGGCGATTTCATGCCGATGCTGAGCGGGAAGGGGCCGCTGACCATCACCATCGGCGAGAAATCGCAAGCATTGCCGCTCGCCGGCGTGGCCGAGCCGCTGAAGCGCTTCTCGGGCGTCTGCTTCGGGCGCTGAACCCCCGCAAGGCAAGGACTGTTCGCGATGGCGGCCAAGGCTGCGGCAAAGAGCGAGCGCGCCGTGAAGGTCGTCGCCGACAATCGCAAGGCGCGCTTCAACTACGAGATCGGCGAGAAATTCGAGGCCGGCATCGCGCTCACCGGCAGCGAGGTGAAATCGCTGCGCAGCGGCAAGGCGGCGATCGCCGAGTCCTATGCCGACGCGCGCAAGGGCGAGGTCTGGCTGATCAACGCCAACATCACCGAGTACCTCCAGGCCGGCCGCTTCAATCACGCCCCCAAGCGGCCGCGCAAGCTGCTCATGCACCGCAGGCAGATCAACAAGCTGATCGGCGCGGTCGAGCGCGAAGGCATGACCCTGGTGCCGCTCAAGCTCTATTTCAACGAGAAGGGCCGCGCCAAGGTCGAGCTCGCGCTCGCGCGCGGCAAGAAGCTGCACGACAAGCGCGAGACCGAGAAGAAGCGCTCCTGGGAGCGTGAGCGCGGCCGGCTGATGCGCCAGAAGGGCTGAGAACGATCGCACCGAAAGCGCCACAGCACCTCCCCCCTTGTGGGGGAGGTGGCCTCGCGAAGCGAGGCCGGAGGGGGACTCGCCACAACCACGAAAAACCTTCTCAGACTAAGAAAAGCAGACCCCCTCCCGCCCGCCGTCGCCCTGCGGGCTCCGGCGGTCGACCTCCCCCACAAGGGGGGAGGTACTGTGGCGCTTTCGGCGCGACAGCCAAGCAACGGCGTCATATGCGATAGCCCTGCCCTTCGGGGCGAGGGGATCTGCTCCTGTTGCGGCAAGCTATGGTGTCAAGTGGATGTCGTGCGCGACGATACCCTGCCGCTTGCCGAGCAGCGCCGTCACTCCCCGGATGGTCGCGCGGCATCCGCGCTGGCGCACCACGCCGCACCCATCGCTCAGCCGGCGCACCAGGTCCGGCGCGAGGCCGTCCACGTCGATCTCGATCCCGACCACGGCGGATGCCGGGTTGGGCAGAAGAAAGCCGCGCGGCCGGTCATGGAGCTTGTAGAGGGGTGGGGGATTTTCCCCGGCGACGAATTCGATCCAGAAATAGCCGCCGATCTCGATCGGTTCGCCGTCGCGGAGCGTGTCGCCGAAGCGCACCGGCCGGTAATCCGTGGGCTGTGCCAGGGATTGCGTTGCGCACAGCAGGAACAGCGCCAGGCCGGTTCGCAAATAGGAATTGTGCGCCTTTGAGGCCATCGCTTCATAGTGGAGCCGAGCAAGAGGAGATTCAATAGAGCAAGATGGGAACATGTCGCGCGAGCCGAACACCGTGATTGCAGAGGCGGATCGGGACCATCCGCGCCGCACCGTCGTGCTGGTCTGCGCCGCCCAGGTGCTGGTCCAGATCGGCGCGTTCTTCTGGCCCGCCCTGATGCCGGGGATGATGACGCTGTGGTCGCTGACCAACAGCGAGGCCGGGTGGATCACCGCCGTCTTCTATGGCGCGTATATTCTCGCCGTCCCGGTGCTGGTGACCTTGACCGACCGCGTCGACGCCAAGCGGGTCTACCTCGCGGGCGTCGCCATGACGGTCGCGGGCCATGCGTTGTTTGCGCTTTTCGCCGACGGTTTCTGGTCGGCGCTCGGCGCGCGCGCCCTGACCGGGATCGGCTGGGCCGGGACCTATATGACCGGCCTCAAGCTGCTTGCCGACAAGGTCGACGCCAAGCTGCTGTCGCGCGCCGCCGCCGGCCATGCGGCGAGCATCGGCATCGCGGGAGCGCTGTCGTTTGCCTGCGCCGACCTGCTTGCCGGCACGGCGGGGTGGCGTGCCGCGTTTTTCGCGGCGTCGGCGAGCGCCGCCGCGGCGTGGCTGCTCATCATCCTGGCCGTGCCGGGCCGCGCGCGCTCCGCTGCGCCGCCGGCCGCGGACCAGGCACTGTTCGACTTTCGTCCGGTGCTGCGCAACCGCTCCGCCATGGCTTACGCCATAGGTTATTGCCTGCACACCTTCGAGATGAGCGCGCTGCGCGGCTGGGGCGTTGCGTTCCTCGGTTTCGTTGCCGCCAGCACCGGCAGCGCCGATGCGATGCTGTCTCCCACCACCGCGCTGACCGTTCTCGGCCTTGCCGGAACGCTTGCCAGCGTTCTCGGCAACGAGGCGGCCATCGCGATCGGGCGCCGGCGCCTGATCTGGTTCGCGATGCTCGCCTCGGCCGCCTGTGCGCTGCTGCTCGGTCTGGTCGGGACGCAGTCGTACCTGCTGGCCGTCGTGCTGATGCTGATCTACGGCCCGATCATCTGGCTCGACTCATCGGCTTTGACGGCCGGAACGGCGGGCACGGCCGAACCTTCGCGCCGCGGCGCGACGCTCGCCGTCCATTCGATGCTCGGTTATCTCGGCGGCTTCGTCGGACCGCTCGCGGTCGGCTGGATCCTCGACCTTGGCGGCGGCAACTCTGCCGCCGCCTGGGCGACGGTTTTCGCGGTCATCGCCGGCCTGATGGCGCTGGCGTTGATCGCCTTCGTGGCCATGCGCCCGCGCGCACTGGCGGGCGACCGCGGCAGCGCCGACTAGGCCTCGGCCGTGCCCTCGCTGCCACGCTTAAGTGCCGTCGCCAGACACTTGATGAGCATCTTTCCCTCGAACGGCTTGCTCAAGAACGCGACGGCTCCGGCTTCCATCGCCTGCGTGCGGACCGTCTCTTCCGGAAACGCCGTGATGAAGATAATGGGCGTGCCGTGGCCACGGGCCGCCAACTCCTGCTGCAATTCAACCCCACTCATGACCGGCATGCGCACATCGGCGATCACGCAGCTCGAATGCGCCACATGGGGCGAGCGCAAGAAATCTTCGGCAGACGGAAAGGTGTAGGCAATGAAGCCCAAGGATCGCACCAGCCGATCGGTCGCTTGGCGGACCGACTTGTCGTCATCGATGATGGACACCACTGGAAGCTTTGCCATGGCTCGTTCCCATAACGAAGCTCAGTGGTGCCCTTCAGTTGCCCCGCGATTCCCCCGCCGGTCTGCCTTCATAGCCGGTCCTAGCCGTGGGGTAAACTGAACCGGAACGTAGCGCCGCCGTTGGGATTGGGCGATCCCGTAATGCGGCCGCCATGCGCCTCGACGATCGAACGGCAAATCGCAAGCCCCATGCCCGTCCCTTGCGGCTTGGTCGTATAGAATGCCTCGAACAGACGACCGGCTTGGTCGCTGTCAAACCCGGCGCCCGCATCACGCACGCTGCCAACGACATTGCCGCCATCGACTGCCGTGGAGATGACGAGTTGGCGCGGGCGCGCCTCGATGGCCGTCATGGCCTCGATGCCATTGAGGATGAGATTGAGAACGAGCTGTTGCAGCTGCACGCGGTCGCCACGGACCGGCGGCAGATTGGCGGCCAGATTTGACAACACGACGACGCGGTGACGCTGGAGGTCGGTCTGCGTCAGGGCGATGACCTGACGGATCACCTCATTGAGATTGAGCCTTTCCCAGCGGGGCGGCGCCTTGCGTACCAGTGCCCGCACGCGGCTGACGGTCTCGCTGGTGCGCTTGCCATCCTCGACAATGGCTTCGATCGCCTGACGCGCCTCATCAATGTTGGGTGGATCGGCCGCCAGCCACTGCAACGCAGCATCGGCATTGGTGACCGTACCTGCGACCGGCTGGTTGACTTCGTGGACGATGGACGCCGTCAGCTCGCCCAGGGCCGTCAGGCGCTGCATATGCGCAAGCTCGGTCCGGGCATGCTCAAGCGCCCGGTCGGCGGCTTGGTTTTTCAGGCAGAGATAGGTCGTGGCCAGGATGGCGGCGACGCTGATGAGGCAGTTGACGATGCCGGTCACGGTGGTGGGATCGCCACGCGTCAACGCGTAGCTGGCGAGCGTGAGAGTGACGCACACGCCGCCGACCAGAAGAATCTCGCGCCGCCGTAGCACCCGCACCGCGATAAGAACGACGGCGACGTAGAGAACGGCGACGGCGATTTCGTGTTCGGTGACCGTGTCGGCAACGAATACAGCGACCGCAAGCATCGCCGCCGTTGCCATAAGAACCGGCGACGACAAAACGCCCGAGCCGGTGTCGCGAGTGCCTGCCACGTTGAAGCGCCGTGCCGCCAATGCCAGTCGTTCGAATCGACCTAGGGTGCGCCGCGTGCTTGGAAAAGGAAAGAGCTTGGCCCGGGCGATAGCGCGATGAGGAACGCGCCATTAGAGCACGATGACTTTCTTCGAATCGTCATCGCGCTCTAAGTTATTCGTGGAGCATGATCTTTTCCGAAAACCGCTGCACACTTTTCGGGATCATGCTCCAGGGACGCCATTTGTAGCCGCACGGGTTCGCTTTCGCCGCCCTGGCCGGCTACCCCGGCGAAAATCGCATGGGAGTTCCAGCAGCACCGCTTGGCTGGGACGGTGACGGCAACGTTAACCAGGCGTATAAGCCCCATCCTGCGCATATTGCAGCGCAGCATTCGGAGCAGGCCACGGCCTGACAGACCCCCATGATGCTCAGTCTCACCGCTCCTCAAGGGAGTGACCTGTCCGCGCGGCGCGACGGCGACGCGCCGTCGAAAACGGGATTTTGGGCTCTCACCATCGGCAGTATCGGCGTCGTCTATGGCGACATCGGCACCAGTCCGCTTTATGCGTTCCGCGAAGCGATCGTCGCCGCGACGAGCGGCGGCGAAGTCACGCGCACAGCGGTCCTGGGCGTCCTGTCGCTGATCTTCTGGGCGCTCATCATCACCGTCACGTTGAAGTATGTCGTGCTGCTGTTGCGCGCGGACAATAACGGCGAGGGGGGAACGCTCACCCTGATGGCGCTGGCGCAACGGGCGCTCGGCCGCAGCACGCCGATCCTGTTCCTGCTCGGCACGATCAGCGGCGCATTGTTTTACGGCGACGCTATCATCACGCCGGCATTGTCGGTGCTGTCCGCGGTCGAGGGCCTCAAGATCGTAACACCGACCTTCGAGCCCTATGTGGTGCCGCTGGCAGTCGTGATCCTGATCGCTCTGTTTGCCGTACAATCACGCGGTACCGCGCAAGTCGCGGCATTTTTCGGCCCACTGACGCTGCTCTGGTTCGTCGCGATTGCCATCGCGGGCGTCTACCACATCGCCGCGAATCCGACGGTGATTGCCGCGCTCAATCCCTGGCATGCGCTGAGCTTTCTGAGCGGCCACGGCATGATCGGCTTGGTCACGTTGGGCGCGGTGTTCCTCGCCGTGACCGGCGCCGAAGCGCTTTACGCCGATCTCGGCCATTTCGGCCGCCACCCGATTCAGTTTGCCTGGATCGCGCTCGTGCTTCCGGCGCTGATGCTGAACTACCTCGGGCAAGGCGCGCTGGTTCTCGCCGATCCCAAGGCGATCGAGAACCCGTTCTTCCTGCTCTATCCGGGCTGGGCGTTGTTGCCGATGGTCGTGCTCGCGACCGCTGCGACCGTGATCGCGAGCCAAGCCGTCATCACCGGGGCCTACTCGCTGACGCGGCAGGCCATCCAGCTGGGACTGCTTCCGCGCCTGGAAATTCGCCACACCTCGGAGAGCCAGGCCGGCCAGATCTACATGCCGCGGGTCAATACGCTGCTGCTCGTCGGCGTCCTTCTGCTGGTCGCACTGTTTCGTTCGTCCAGCTCGCTCGCCTCGGCCTATGGCATCGCCGTCACCGGCACCATGGTGGTCACCGGGCTGATGGCGTTCATCGTGATCTGGAAATGCTGGAAATGGCCGCCCTGGCTGGCTGCGGCAGTGATCGCACCGTTCCTGGTCGTCGACCTGACGTTTCTCGGTGCAAATCTGCTCAAGGTGTTCGAAGGCGGCTGGATGCCGCTCGCGCTTGGCGGCCTCATCATGCTGGTGATGTACACGTGGCGGCGCGGCAGCAGACTGCTGTTCGGCAAGACGCGGAAACAGGAAACCCCGCTGCGCGGGCTCGTCGCCATGCTGGAGAAGAAGCCGCCGCTCTCTGTGCCCGGCACCGCAGTCTTCCTCACCAGCGATCCGACCAGCGCGCCGACCGCGCTGATGCACAGTCTCAAGCACTACAAGGTGCTGCATGAGAAGAACGTCATCCTGACCGTCATGACCGCCGACACGCCCACCGTGGCACCGGAAGAGCGGGTCCAGATCGAGCAAGTCGGCGAACGCTTCTCCTGCGTCACGCTGAATTTCGGCTACATGGAAACGCCCAACGTGCCGAAGGCGCTCGCGATCGCGCGCAAGCTCGGCTGGCAGTTCGACATCATGTCCACGTCGTTCTTCCTGTCGCGCCGCTCGCTGAGGCCCGCGGCGAAATCCGGCATGCCGCGCTGGCAAGACCGGCTGTTCATCCAGCTGGCGCGCGGCGCGAACGATGCAACGGATTACTTCCAAATCCCGACCGGCCGCGTGGTCGAGATCGGCACGCAGGTCGCGATTTGATTTTGTGACCCGCCGCATCTCAGGGGGAGTGCTCGACGCTTGGTTCCCCGACCTCGCCGAATGTCGAGTACCCCTACCCCATACCAGTTAATAGTCCTATTTTAAGCAAATTGTCCTTGACACGAAGGGGTTGCCTATCTACCTTCCGTCAACCGGAAGGAGGAGGAGGCTATGAAATGCACCCCCGAACTCGTCGCCAGCATCGGCCACGACTACCAGCACGAACTCAAAAAGAGCGTGCGCAGGATCGCCACCGACCACGGCGTCAGCATGCGCACCGTCAACACCCTGATCGAGCGGCAAGGCTGGCCGCTGCGCCGCGACCGGGAGCGCGACCGGCAGCGCGATCTCCCCGAACCGATGCGGCTGTTGCGCGAGGCGAGCGCACTGGTGGCGGCGCGTGCCGCCGCGGGCGCCGGATCGCCGCAACACGACGTGCCGGCGATCGCAGACGCACCGGCGATGGGCGTCGAGCCGGCCGCCCTGGACCAGACTGCGGCGATCGAGCGTCTCGCGCGCTTGGTGGAGCGCGAGCTTGCCGCCGAGGAGGCGATGCGGGCGCAGCTCGGCGCGCTGGCGCGGCCACCGGCCGAGGCCGAGCGTTGCGCCCGCACGCTCGCGACCTTGACGCAAACCCTTCACGCGCTGCAGCGCCTGCGCTGCGGCCTCGTTCCCGACACAGGAGCCGACGCCGATGACGACTTTCCCCGCGACCTCGATGAATTCCGTCTCGAGCTTGCGCGCCGTATTGAGGCGTTCATGGAAAGCCGGGTGGACGAGGGAGATGCTGGCGGCGATCAGCCCGCGCGGGTGGACGCGGTTGGCTGAGGACTTCGCGGTCCTCGCCCACGCTCATCAGGACCCGCCCGCGCTCGCCGCGGACGGCAAGCCTTGGACCACGTGGCTGGTGCTGGGCGGGCGCGGCGCCGGCAAGACGCGGCTCGGCGCCGAGTGGGTGCGGGCGATGGCGCTCGGGCACACGCCCTATGCCACGCGGCCGCACGGCCGCATCGCGCTGGTCGGCGAGACCGCGCACGACGTGCGCGAGGTGATGATCGAGGGCGTGTCCGGCATCCTGCCCATCTCGCCGCGCGCCGAGCGGCCGCTTTGGGTGCCGACGCGGCGGCGGCTGGAATGGCCGAACGGCGCGGTCGCGTACGCATTCTCGGCCGAGGATCCGGAGCAGCTGCGCGGGCCGCAGGTCGAGGCCGCCTGGTGCGACGAGCTCGCCAAGTGGCGCAACGCGGAAGGCGCCTTCGACATGCTGCAGTTCGCGCTGCGGCTCGGGCAGCGCCCGCGCCAGCTCGTCACCACCACGCCGCGGCCGATCGCGCTGCTGCGCCGCCTTGCCGCCGATCCGCGCACCGCGGTGACGCGCGCCGGCACGCAGGCCAATGCGGCGCATCTCTCGCCCACCTTCCTCACTCACGTGGTCGGGCGCTATGCCGGAACGCGGCTCGGCCGCCAGGAGATCGACGGCGAGATCGTCGAGGACCGTCCCGACGCGCTGTGGACGCGCAGCGCACTCGACGCCTGCCGCGTCGCGGCGGCCCCGCCGCTCACGCGCGTGGTGGTCGGCATCGATCCGCCCGCGGGCCGGCGCAGCGCCTGCGGCATCGTCGCGGTCGGCCGCGCCGCGGACGGCAGCGTGTATGTGCTTGAGGACGCGAGCGCCGCCGGGCTTGCGCCCGACGGCTGGGCCGCCCGGGCGATCGCGCTCTATCGCCGGCACCAGGCCGCCGCGCTGGTGGTCGAGACCAACATGGGCGGCGAGATGGTGGAGGCGGTGCTGCGCCAGGTCGACGCCGGCGTGCCGCTCAAGACCGTGCGGGCGACGCGCGGAAAGTACCTGCGCGCCGAGCCGGTCGCCACACTGTACGCGCGCGGCAAGGCCAAGCACGTCGATCCGCCGCCGCGCGCGCTCGAGGACCAGATGTGCGACTTCGGCCTCGACGGCCTCTCCTCGGGCGAAACGCCGGACCGGCTCGACGCCCTGGTGTGGGCGGTGACCGAGCTCACCGGGACCGACCCCCGCCGCGGCCGCGGGCCGTCCATCACGTTCTTCGACTGCGACCCAACCGACCCCAGACCGCTCATCTTTCGTCGCGGGAAGGGGTGGCGTACCATTTCGTTCGACTCTGAGGAGTAGGGCCGCGCGGCCGGCTGCTGCGGCAAAAGGGCTGGGCTTCGGACCGAATTCAGACTATATTCGGTCCACTGGACGGATGGCGACCATGAAACTGCAGAATCGCGTGAAACCGATCAGCCACTTCAAAGCGCGCGCGCCCGAGGTGATCCGCGATCTCGCAAGGCAGAGGTCGCCCGTCGTCATCACCGTCAATGGCGAAGCCAAGGCGGTCTTGCAGGACATTGCGAGCTACGAGGAAACCCAGGATGCCCTGGCGTTGCTCAAGATATTGGCGCTCGCCAACAGGAACGTCGAGAAAGGCGAGCTGCGACCGGCAGGCGAAGCATTCGCGCGCATTCGCAGGCGATTGAAGCGATAGTCATGCGCTTCGACGTGACGCTTACGGTCGAAGCGGAACGCGATATCGAAGATATCTACCGCTACATCGCCGAGAACGACGGCGTGACGAATGCGGAGCGCGTGCTGGCGGGGCTCGAAGGGGCCTGTCGCGGGCTTGCGCAATTTCCGGCGCGCGGCAATTTTCCCAAGGAACTGCTGCCGCTCGGCATCCGCGAGTACCGCGAAGCGCACTACAAGCCCTACCGCATCATCTATCGCATCATCGGGCAAAACGTCGTGGTGTACTGTGTCCTGGACGGCCGCCGCGACATGCAAAGTCTGCTGCAACATCGGCTGGTCCGCTAGTGTCCCGATTCCGAAGTTCGCCAAACCGTGCGGCAGGCTCTGATGCCCTACGACGCTATCGCATATGACGCTGAACAAGCCGCGCGTCCCCTCTCCCCGAAGGGGAGAGGGTGCCGAGGACCGCAGGTCCGAGGCGGGAGAGGGACTTGAGACGCGCGCAATCAAAGGCAGCGTACAGCGACAGGATGTCTCGAGAAAAATGCGGACGGCGTTCTCGGAACGTCATGTCGACGTGCCATTGAGGCAAGCCCCTCTCCCGGCTCGCTTCACTCGCCACCCTCTCCCCTTCGGGGAGAGGGGACGCGCGGGCGCGTTCGGCGCCACACGCAAGTCCGCGCGGCGCCGGCGCTGCAACGGTGGCTGGACAAGGTCGGCCGTCCGCGATCTCATTCCCCCATGACCTGGTCCATCATCGCGCGCGATCCAAGCGGCGCCTACGGCATCGCGATCGCGAGCAAGTTCTTCGCCGTCGGCGCGCTCTGCCCGCATGGCGAAGGCGGCGTCGGCGCGCTGTCGACGCAGGCGCTGCCGAATCCGCTGTGGGGTTTTCGCGGGATGCGCCTGCTGCGCGAGGGGATGCCGGCGCAGGCCGTGGTCGACCATGTGACCAAACCCGATCGTGGCGCCGAGCAACGGCAGCTCCATGTGCACGATGCCAGCGGCGCCATTGCGGTGCATACCGGTGCGCGCTGCATCGACTGGTGCGGCCATGTGGTGCGTCCCGGCATCTCGGTCGCGGGCAGTATGCTGGCCGGGCCGGATGTGGTCAGCGCAACCGGGCATGCGTTCGAGACCGCGGCGGAGAAGTCGTTGGCGCGGGCGCTGATCGCGGCGATGCACGCCGGCGAGGCTATGTGCGCTTCATGCCGACCCGGCAAAACCCGGAAGGGACGCTCGACCGCGACGCGATCGAGGAGGGAATCGCGGCTGCGGTCGCGCAACAGAACAACCCATGATGCATGTCAGTCATCGCATGAGCCGTAGGGCGGGCAAAGGCGCGACACGAGATCATCGCGATCCTTCACAGACCGAGTGCGCCGTGCCCGCGTGACGGGAATGCGGCGCGTTCCATGGCGGGCACGGCGCTCATGCTTGGTGCAAAACGGCTGCATCTCTTGTCGCGCCTTTGCCCGCCCTACAGCCATGGCGGTGCTGTTCGCGGCGTCCCATAGGCGATACACTTCCTCGCGGTGCGTCGACAGCGGGAGGCACGTATGAGGATCCGCAACGCTCTCATCGGCGCCTTGTTCGCAACGGCGGCCGCCGTCTCCCCCGCGCAGGCATGGATCTTCGCGCATACCACGCGGCTGCAGGGCTACCGGCAGCCCCCGGACGGGATCATCCGCCTGCAGGACATGAAACTTGCGCGCTAGGGTGATGTCCTCATTCGATCGGCCCGCCGATCGGGCGGCGATCCGCGTCAGCTCGATAGCAACGGCCGCTCAGGAGCGCTCCCGGTCCGACGCCGCCGAACCCCAGCTTCTTCCCGCAGCCGCCGACGTCTACAGCTTGCCGCGACTTGCTTTTCGCAAGTTCGTCCATTGGGCTTCGTACCATTTCATCCTCAAGAGCGCCCGCACCCGGTACGCGCGCGTCGGAGATCTGAGCCTTGCGGTGCCTCCTACGGTGTTTCACCCGGGAATCTTCGTCACCAGCCGCATGTTCGCCGGGTATCTGCGGCGGCTCGACTTGCGCGAGAAATCGGTGGCCGAGATCGGCACCGGCTCGGGCGTTCTCGCGCTCGCGGCCGCCAAGGCGGGCGCGCGCAGCGTGCTGGCACTCGACATCAATCCGAGCGCGGTAGCAGCGGCGGCCTACAATGCCGAACGAAACGGAGTAGCAGCGAAGGTCTCGGTCATGCTCTCGAACCTCTTCTCCGCCGTGGCGGCCGAGGCGAGGTTCGACGTCATCATCTCGAGCCCGCCTTCCTTCGCCGGCGAGCCGCGCGACATCGCCGATCGCGCGTGGCATGCGGGTCCCGACTACCGCGACATCACGGCGTTGTTCGAACAGGCATACCGGCATCTTGCGCCGGACGGCGAGGTGTTCATCCTGCTGTCCTCCGACAGCAATATCGCCCTGATGGAAGCGCTTGCGCGCCGGGCAGGATTTATTTGGACCAAGGTCTACGCACGATCGATCATCGTGGAGACGTTCATCATTTTTCGCCTGACCAGAGCAGGATCCGTTCCATGAAACTGCAGAATCGCGTGAAACCGATCAGCCGCTTCAAAGCGCGCTGATCGCTGTAGGGCGGGCAAAGGCGCGGCACGAGATCGTCGCGATTTTTCACAGAACGAGCGCGCCGTGCCCGCGTCTGCGAACGCGGCGCGACCCATGTCGGGCACGGCGCGCTGCATTTGCGCGGATTCCCCCGCCCGGCGTACCGCGCCTTTGCCCGCCCTACGGCTCACTCGCCGAACGATCCGCGCATCTCGCGCATGTCACCGCCCCAGTCGCGCGGGAGCTCTTCACGCGCAACGTATTGGTGAAAGCTGCTGTGCGGCCAATCGGTGACACGAGTGACAAGCTTGTGCTTCACGGGATTGAAGTGAATGTAGTCCACATGACGCGCCAGATCGGCCTCGTTGCGGATCGCATGTTCCCAATACCGGCGCTGCCACAGTCCTCTCTCACGTTTGGCAACATGACGAGCCGAGCGCGGCGCAGCGGCCTTGAGGCCGCGCGAAAATCCGGCCTTTATGAGACTCCAGCGCATCGAAAAGTCCGCGTCGTTTTCAGGCAATGTCCATATCGCGTGGAGATGGTCCGGCAAGATACAGATCGCGATCGTGTGAAACGGATACCGACGCGAGACGGAGCGGTAGACACTTCGTAGGCGATCGACTTCGCGAACCAGCAGATCGTCGGACCGGTCGGCAATCGCGACCGTGAAGAAAAAAGTGCCGCCGGGAACGAGTGCACGCCGATACCGAGGCATGCTCCATCATGGCGAATAGTCCTTCGGTGGGCAAAATGCGCGAAAGCGCCATGTTGCTGTAGGGCGGGCAAAGGCGCGCGTATATCAACCGCCGCAACGAACGCGAACCCGTGCAAAGCGCCGTGCCCGCGTTGGGCCTAGACCATGCCGCACGGTCCACGGCGGGCACGCCATAGCGCGTCGAAGACGCGCGTCAACGCGCTTATGGCCGCGCTGTCGCGCAGCTCCGCTTTGTCCGCCCGACACCGCTCGCGCCGCCGTCTCTGTCGTGGGCACGCGATGACGCGGGCACGGCGCTTTCCCGTCTTTGCTTCGCGACCAAAGGTCGGCGCGATGCGCCTTTGCCCGCCCTACAGCCCGGCCCCATCACGGACATGTGAGGCGCCACCGTGGATCGGCGCGGGCCGCGGCTGCAACGCCCTGGCCGCCCGCCCGTAGCTCACGGTGCCATGGAGACCGACGGTCTCACGCGACGCCTTCGCATTGGAGAACAACCATGAAAGCAGGACTTCGTCTCGCGGCCGGCACGCTCGCCGCGATGCTGCTCGCAACGGCGGCGCAGGCCGCCACCATCATCGGCCTGGTCGACGGCAAGACCCTGGTGTGGATCGACCCGGCGACCAAGAAGGTGACCGGCAAGGCCGACATCGCGGGCGCCGGGCCGATCCTCGGCATCGACGTGCGGCCGGCCGACGGCGCGCTCTACGGCCTTGCCGCCGACGGCACCCTCGTCACCATCGACCCGAAGACCGGCAAGGCCACGGTGAAGAGCAAACTGAGCGAGACGTTCAAGCCGGGCGGAACCGTGACGTTCGACTTCAATCCGGCCGCCGACCGGCTGCGCCTGATGAGCTCCGACGGCACCAGCTGGCGCATCAATGTCGACGACGGCAAGGTGACGCTCGACGGCTCGCACAAGTTCAAGGACGGCGACGTCAACGCCGGCAAGACCCCGAAGGTGGTGGCGGGCGCCTACAGCAACTCGGTCAATCCCAAGCCGGCCGCGACCGCGCTCTACAACATCGATGCGACCACCTCATCGCTGGTGTCGCAGGCGCCGCCGAACGACGGCGTGCTCAACACCATCGGCGCGCTCGGCATCACGGTGAGCGGCCCGGTCGCCTTCAACATCGTGGCTTCGGCGGGCGACAAGAACGACGCCTGGCTGGCGACCGGCGGCACGCTCTACGCGGTCGAGCTCAAGACCGGCAAGGCCACCGTGGCCGGCAAGATCCAGGGGCTCACCGGGTCGCTCACCGACATCGCCTGGATCGACGAGTAACTTCTCCGCTGCAACGAAGAGCCGCCCGGCTGCCGCAGCCGGGCGGTTTTGCGTGGCCACGTTGCGCTGTGCTGAAGCAGCCATGACGCCGTTGCTAGGCTGTGGCGCCGAAAGCGCCACAGTACCTCCCCCCTTGTGGGGGAGGTCGACCGCCGTAGCCCGCAGGGCGACGGCGGGCGGGAGGGGGTCTGCTTTTCTTTGTCTGAGAAGGTTTTTCGTGGTTGTGGCGAGTCCCCCTCCGACCTCGCTTCGCTCGGCCACCTCCCCCACAAGGGGGGAGGGAGGCTGTGGCGCTTTCAATGCCTATTCGTCACAGACACGGCGTCGGCTAGCCTATCACCCACACATTCCGTTCAGGCACCAGAGTTGCGGAGCCGGTTGCCTCGACCACCTTGAACGATTTGTCGGCCCCCGGGTTTGCGGGTCTTGGCTCAGCAAAACATTCTTGACCCAGACCATAGGTCTTCAGATCCGTGGGCGGGCGGATCACTTGTTCGAGAAAAGTGGGCTCGACGATCTGATCGAACCGGACGGCGAATCCTTCATTGAACCGCCGAACGACCTGTCCCACCGCGCTGCCGACGGCGAGTCGCATTCCGCTCTCCACCTCGGCGTCGGCCGACACCGCAACCCCTGACGGGGATACGTCGATGACGAAACAGCTCACCGTGCTGCCGTCGGCAAAGATCAGGCTGGTATGCGGGTTCTCGGGAATCAGACGCCGCATTCCCCGCGCATCGACGACGGCATCCTTCTGCTTCTTGTCGAGCCAAACGAGCTTGCTGGCGAGACGGGCCCGGACTTTTCTGGTCGCGGCGATCTCGACCAGGAAGCCGGTCGCGCCGACATCGGTGATCCATCCGTCAAGTTTTCCGAACTCGCCGAAGTAAGTGATGATGCGATCGCCGGCCGGACCAACAACGGGCGCCTCGACCAGCATTTGATAGGGCGAAATGCGCGACGTCCGACAGGCGAACTCGCGCCGGTTCCCTTGCAGGTCGTAGCGGTTGGCAAGGCTGTATCGTCCGCCGGTACGAAGGTCCAGGGCGCGAGAATCCATGAACGCGCTGACGGATCGCTCGATCATGACGCCAGTAGAAGCGCAAAAGCCGAGTAAACCGTTGAGTTCGCAAAGTTCCAACAGATTCGGTTAAATTTGCCTTATCCATCCACCGTCATGGCCGGGCTTGTCCCGGCCATCCACGTCTTTGGCGCAGCAAGGAAGACGTGGATGCCCGGCACCATAGGCGAGCGAAGCGACGCCGTCCTTCGGACGGCTAGGGCCGGGCATGACGGTGGATGGGTTTGATGCATTCCAAGTGAAATGCCTCACCCCATCGCCTTCTTGAAGTGGCCGGCCGCCTTGTCCCAGTTCACCGTGTTCCACCAGGCGCCGAGATAGTCGGCGCGCCGGTTCTGGTACTTGAGGTAATAGGCGTGCTCCCACACGTCGACGCCGACCACCGCGCCACGATGGCCTTCCATGTGCGGCGTGTCCTGGTTCGGCGAGCTGACGACGTCGAGCTTCTTGTCCTTGGTGACGACCAGCCAGGCCCAGCCCGAGCCGAAGCGCGCGCCGCCGGCGGCATTGACCTTGTCGGTCATCTGCTTCTGTCCGCCGAAGGCCTGGTCGATCGCGGCTTTGAGATCCCCGCCGGGCGCCTTGGCGCCGCCCGGGGTCATCAGGTCCCAGAAATAGACGTGGTTCCAATGGCCGCCGAGATTGTTGCGCACCGGCGTGCGCACCGCCTCGGGCACCTTGCTCATGTCGGAAAGGATCTGCTCGATCGGGAGCTTGGCGAGGTCGGGCCAGCGCTCGATCAGGCCGTTGAGGTTGTTGACGTAGGCCTGGTGGTGGCGGGTGCGGTGGATGTTCATGGTCTGCGCGTCGATGTGCGGCTCGAGCGCGTTCTCGGCATAGCCGAGCTCGGGCAGCTTGAAGTGCCCGGCGGCCGGCGCTTGGGCGAACGCGGCGCCCGGTCGGAGCAACGCGCCGGCGGCCACGGTGCCGGCGATCAGTTTCAGGCTCTCGCGTCTGTTCATCTTGGATCTCCCTTGGGGCGCAAAGCTCAACGTCACAAACGGCTGCGGGGCCCGCTTGCGGACCCGTAGCCAATATACGCAAATGGGGCAGTCATCGTTTCACCCCGGCGGGGTTTTCGCGGCAGCGGTGGCGGAGCATAGCCTCATGGAACCAGTGATCAAGAACCTCCTGGAGCTGCCGCCCGGCCTGCCGGTGCCGCTCGACGACGGCGCGGCGCGGCATCTGGCCGGCCTGCGGCTGCCCGACCTGGCGCTGCCGGCGACCGACGGCAGCGCCGTCAACCTGGGGCGGCTCACGGGCCGCACCGTGGTCTATGTCTACCCGCGCACCGGCGAGCCGGGCCAGCCGTCGCCCGCGGGCTGGGACGCGATCCCCGGCGCGCGCGGCTGCACGCCGCAGTCCTGTGGTTTCCGCGACCACTTCGCCGAGCTCGAGCGGCTCGGCGTCGCGCAACTCTACGGGCTTTCGACCCAGGGCACCGCCTACCAGCGCGAGGCGGCCGAGCGCCTGCATTTGCCGTTCGCGATCCTGTCCGATGCCGACCTCAAGCTGACCGAAGCGCTCAAGCTGCCGACGTTCGAGGTCGGCGGCATGACCTTGCTCAAGCGCATGGCCTGGGTGATCGACGACGGCGTCGTCGCCAAGGTGTTCTATCCGGTGTTTCCGCCGGACCGGAATGCCGCGGAGGTGGTCGCCTGGCTGCGGGCGATGCCAAGGTGAAAGCCGATATTGGGCTCGCCAACCTCACATGTTATATGGATGTATAATCTAGGGCTCATCACATGCTGACAACGAAGCTGCGGACGGTTGGCGGTTCGGTCATGTTGGCGATCCCCAAGTCGGTGCTGGAGACCTTGGGCCTCGCTACCAATCAGAAAGTCGGCGTGTCCGTCGAGGACGGAAAGCTCATCGTCGAACCACGTCCGCGACCGCGATACGCTCTCTCCGAACTGCTGGCGCAATGCGATGTCGATGCCGCGCCGAGCGAGGAGGAACGTGCCTGGCTTGCCGACAAGCCGATGGGACGGGAAGCCATTTGATCGAGCGCGCGGACGTCTATCACGTCGATCTCGATCCGACCGAGGGTCGTGAGCAGGCCGGGCGGCGCTTCGTGCTCGTCGTTTCGACCCACGAGTTCAATCGCCTCGGCACCCCGTTCGTCGTTCCAATTACGCAAGGTGGAAATTTCGCGCGCAACGCCGGCTTCGCTGTCTCGCTGACGGGAACAGGTGCCTCAACGCAAGGTGTGGTGCTTTGCAATCAGGTGCGGGCGCTCGACCTTGTTCAACGCCGCGCCAAGTTCATCGAACGATTGCCGGACTACATTCTCGACGATGTATTGGCGAAGCTCCACGCCATTCTGGAATGAGCTCAACGGCTTCGTGAAGGTCTGCCGTTTCTACCTTCTTGAGTCGAGGTAGCCGCGCACCGCGGCGAACGCCGCGCGGAACATCCCGGGCGTGAGCACGCCGGTGTTCGTGGTGTAGCGCGAACAGTGATAGCTGTCGAAACAGCGTGAGGCGGCCGAGCGCATGGGTTGCGCCGTGCGCGAAGGCCGCGGGGCTAAATCGCGCCCTTGTGAGAACCGCGGCCCGGGTTTGGCCGTTATGATCCCGAGCGGGCGACAAATCGGAGGCCTCCCCATGCGAACCCTTGCCACGTTGGGTGCCCTGGCGCTGTTCGGCCTGGTTGCGCCCGCCACCGCTCAGATGTGCGGCGGTCCCGCCCAGCAAGCCCAGGCCACGACGCCCGCGCCGGGCGGCATGATGTGCGGCGGCATGATGAAGGCCGAAGACGACCCGATGGCCGACAAGCCGGCGCAGAAGCCGCAGGCCAGCGGCATGTGCCCGTGCTGCCGCAACATGGCGATGATGCGCGGCGGGATGCAGCACAACATGCCGGGCATGACGCCGCCCGCACCGACACCGCCAGCAACACCGCAGTGATGCCAGGGCGCCGTCGCGCCCTGCAAGGACTGGGTGCGCTTGCCTTGCTGGCGAGCGCACGAGCAAGCATTGCCGCCGAACCGAGGGTCACGGTGACCAAAGACCCGAATTGCGGCTGTTGCAGCGGATGGGTTGACCATCTGCGCAAGGCCGGGTTCGCGGTCGAGGTCAAGGACGTGCCTGACGTCAATCGCGTCAAGGCACGCTTAGGCGTGCCGTCCGACCTTTGGGCGTGCCACACTGCCCAAGTTGCCGGGTACGTCATCGAGGGCCACGTTCCAGCAACCGCGTTGCGCCGCTTCCTCGCCGAAAGACCGCAAGCCAAAGGCCTTGCCGTTCCTGGCATGCCGGCCGGATCGCCCGGCATGGAGACGCCCGGCACACCGGCCGAGGAATACAGCGTCACTCTGTTTGGACCGATCCGCCGCGTCTACGCGCGCTTCAAAGGTCCGGAGGAGATTTCTCCCTGATGCTCGCCGACGAGAGCATGATCCCGAAAAGTGTGCAGCGGTTTTCGGAAAAGATCATGCTCCACAAAGAACTTAGAGCGAGATGACGATTCGAAGAAAAGTCATCGCGCTCTAGTGAGAATGCTCAAACCATCCTTCGCCAACTTGGCCCTTCCTGGATTTCCCGAACCGCCCGCCGCCGCTTGCATCTGATCCTCTACTCAGCCGCGATGTCTCTAGTCGGCGAGCGCCTTGAGCATCTTCAGGGTGCGCGCAAGCTCGGCATTGTTGAGCTTGGCAAGTTGGACGTGAATGCGTTGCAGGAGTTTCCCGCGCTCGCCCGTCGGCACCGTCAACGGGGATGTTGCAAACAGCAGGACCTCGGGAACGTCGAGCGCGGCGGCAATCTCCGCGATCGAGTTCGAACGAGGGTGCGCTTTCCCCGCGCTCGATCTTGCCCATCATGCCATCGGATTTATCAATCGCCTCCGCGAGTTGATATTGCTTGAGATTCTTCGCCTTCCGGTAATGGCGGACATTGGCGCCAAACGTTTCGCGCAGCGTCACGGCGAGCCTCCGCCGCGACACTCCGTTCCTGCTCGCACAGACTAAAGATATATTTACGGGATATTCGCAGAAAAGTATAGTAATTATTCACTTTATGAGCGATTTTACCCAGACAGTACATCTTCTGGCTCGTTCAGGCGGAGAAGTCATGGCGAGGAAGGCATCAGGCGCGAGTCCCCTGGGGAACCATCAGTCGAAAACGGCTGCCCGTCCCCGCCGCGCCGGCCCCGAGGACGTCACGTTCGGCCAGAAAATCCGCGCGCTGCGGCTGGAGCGCGGGCTGTCGCAGGAGGAATTGGGCCGTGCGGTCGGCGTCACGTTCCAGCAGGTGCAGAAGTACGAGCGCGGCGCCAACCGCGTCGCGGCGGCGCGGCTGCAGAAGCTCGCCGACGCGCTTGATGTGCCGGTCACGTTCTTCTATCGCGACCACGACTCCGGCGCGCCGCACCAGGAAACCGGGTTCGGCTATCTCAAATCCAAGAAGTCGCTGCGGCTCGCGCGCGCCTTCGTCGCCATCCCGGAGGGGGCGGCGCGCAATGCGGTGGTGGTACTGGTGGAGCGTCTGGAGAATCTGGAGCGCAGGCTGCGCACGATAGGGGGCGGGGGTGAAGGCGTGTGGGGACGAGGCGGCGTCGCCTGGAATCCGCTTGAATTCTTCCGCGCGCGGCGGCGCCGCCGGAGGATTTAAGCGTTTGGCTTGAGGCTGCCAAAATGGTGCCGTCCGTGGTCACGGCGGCGGCCGCAGTTATTGGCGTTGTGATCGATGACGGCGTGATCACACGAGTGTTCTATCCGGTGTTTCCGCCGGACAGGAATGCCGAAGAGGTCGTCGCCTGGCTGCGGGCTTGATCGTAGGGCGGGCAAAGGCGCGACATGAGATCGTCGTATCGGCACGAAACGATCGCGCCGTGCCCGCCATGGGACATGGTACCCGACGAGACACGCGGGCACGGCGCGCTTGTCTTGTGCAAATAGCCGGTGCCTCGCCATAAGCGCGGTTACGCGCGTCTTCGACGCGCTATGGCGCCTTTGCCCGCCCTACGCATCGAGGTAGCCGCGCACCGCGGCGAACACCGCGCGGAACATCTCGGGCGTGAGCACGCCGGTGTTCGTGTTGTAGCGCGAGCAGTGATAGCTGTCGAACAGCGTGAGGCGGCCGAGCGCGTGGGTTGCGCCGTGCGCGAAGGCCGCGCGCGAGGGCCGCGCGCCGAGGCTGCCGACGACGGCATCATGCGCAATGCGGCCGAGCGCAACGATGGCGCGCAGGCGCTTCATTTCCGCGATCGTGTCGACCAGGAAGGTCCGGCAGGTGCGGATCTCGAGCGGCGTCGGCTTGTTCTGCGGCGGCACGCAGCGCACCGCGTTGCTGATGCGCGCATCGACCAGCTTGAGCCCATCGTCCGGGTGGCCCTGATAGCTTCCGCGCGCAAAGCCGAAACGCGCGAGCGTGTCGTAGAGCAGCACCCCGGCATAATCGCCGGTGAACGGGCGCCCGGTGCGGTTCGCGCCTTGCGCGCCCGGGGCCAGACCGACGATGAGCAGGCGCGCGCTGGCCGGCCCGAAGCTCCTGACCGGCGCGTTGTACCATTCGGGCTCGCGCTCGCGCCACGCTTGGCGGAACGCGACGAGCCGCGGGCAGCGCGGGCAGTTGCGACCCGGCTCGGTGCCCGGCATGACGGTCCGCTTATTCCTCTTCGAAATCCTCGTCCGCGGCGCCGGCGCGCTGCGGCGCGGTGCTGCGCTGGAGGAACTGCGGCGTGTGGCCGCCATGACGCGGCTCGCGCGGTTCGCGCGCCGGCCGGTCGGCCGGATCGCGTCCGATCTTGGGCTGCAGCTCGACGATGTCGAGGAAGATGTCGGCCTGGCGGCGCAATTCGTCGGCGACCATGGGCGGCTGGGTCGAGATGGTCGACACCACGGTCACGCGCACGCCGCGGCGCTGGATCGCCTCGACCAGCGAGCGGAAGTCGCCGTCGCCCGAGAACAGCACCATGTGATCGATCGAGCCGGCGATCTCCATCGCATCGACGGCGAGCTCGATGTCCATGTTGCCCTTGACCTTGCGTCGCCCGGTCTGATCGACGAACTCCTTCGTGGCCTTGGTCACCACCGTGTAGCCGTTGTAGTCGAGCCAATCGATCAGCGGCCGGATCGAGGAGTATTCCTGGTCCTCGATCACCGCGGTGTAATAGAACGCGCGCAGCAGATAGCCGCGCGACTGGAACTCGCGCAGCAGCCGCTTGTAGTCGATGTCGAACCCCAGCGTCTTGGCGGTGGCGTAGAGATTGGCGCCGTCGATGAACAGCGCGAGCTTTTCGGTAGGGACGGGCATCGGGAGGGCTCTTTTCAGTTCTTTGGCGTTTCGGTCGTGATCGAAACCAATGTGATTTGTCGATGCGGGCGAGCCGCACGCGTTTTCGCAGCCTGCAGAAACGGTCGACGGCTGCTGTCAAATGCGGGCCGCGACTTGGGTTCCGGGCCGGCTCTTCCAATCGTAAACAACCAATGATTTCAAGGGCCGGACGCAGTTCCTCGGATTGCCTAACAGAGGCGGGGAACAGCGCCAAGACAAAACTTCGTGCTTGCGATTTTGTCGCGCTCGGACTACCTAACGGCAAATTTCCGGACACAATTCCGCACCAGGAGCTTGCCGGCCATGGCCCGTGTCACCGTCGAGGATTGCATCGACAAGGTTGAGAATCGCTTTGACCTCGTGCTTCTCGCGAGTCACCGCGCGCGCACGATCTCCTCGGGCGCGCAGATCACGGTCGAGCGCGACAACGACAAGAACCCGGTGGTCGCGTTGCGCGAGATCGCCGACGAGACCATCTCGCCCGGCGACCTGAAGGAAGACCTGATCCACTCGCTGCAGAAATACGTCGAGGTCGACGAGCCCGAGCCCGACTCGGTGCCGCTGATCGGCGGGTCAGGCGACGTCGACGCCGACGACACCGAGGTGATCCCCGATCGCATGACCGAGGAGGAGCTGCTCAAGGGCCTCGAGGGCCTCGCGCCGCCCGAAGAACAGCCCGAGCCGGAGATCGATCCCAACGAGGACGATCTCTGAGGCGGCGCTTTGCCGGTGGGATCGACGCTAACGGCCCGGCTTTGCCGGGCTGTTTGTTTGGCTGTCCCTGCGCAATCGCTTTACCGCGTTTGCAATGTCCCGTGATATCCTGACGCAATGACGCTGCGGCAGCTCCGCGGCGCCCGCCTCAAGGACCTCGCATGCCTCGCGCCAATGCCGATCGTCCGCGCATGCAGACCCAGGCGCACCGCCGCGCGCCGAGCGAGCCGGCGCCGCCGATCGCGCCGGAGCCGGTCGAGCCGCCCAAGGCGGCGCGCAAGCCGCGCATGATGCGGCAGTACGACCTGGTCGAGAAGGTCAAGGCCTACAATCCCAACGCCAACGAGGACCTGCTCAACCGCGCCTACGTCTATGCCATGAAGGCGCACGGCGAGCAGACGCGCGCCTCGGGCGATCCCTACTTTTCCCATCCGATCGAAGTCGCCGCGATCCTGACCGATCTCAAGCTCGACGACGCCACCATCGCGGCGGCGCTCTTGCACGACACCATCGAGGACACGGCGGCAACGCGCGCCGAGATCGACGCGACCTTCGGCCCCGAGATCGGCCACCTGGTCGAGGGGCTGACCAAGCTCGCCAAGCTCGACCTGGTCACGCGCGAGGCCAAGCAGGCGGAGAACCTGCGCAAGCTCCTGCTGGCGATCGCCGACGACGTGCGCGTGCTCCTGGTCAAGCTCGCCGACCGGCTGCACAACATGCGCACGCTGGGCTCGATGCCGGCCGACAAGCGCAGCCGCATCGCCGAGGAGACGCTCGACATCTATGCCCCGCTCGCCGGCCGCATGGGCATGCAGGAGATGCGCGAGGAGCTCGAAGATCTGGCGTTCCAGGAGCTCGATCCGGAGGCCTACAAGGTCGTGAGCGAGCGCCTGGCCGCGCTCGCGGTGCGCAACCGCGACCTGACCAGCGAGATCGAGCGGCAGTTGACGCGCAAGCTCGCCGACCGCGGTCTTGCGGCGGAGGTCAACGGGCGGCAGAAGCGGCCGTATTCGACCTGGCGCAAGATGGAACGCAAGACCGTCGGGTTCGAGCAACTTTCCGACCTGCTCGGTTTCCGCGTCTTCGTCGAGAAGGTCGAGGACTGCTACCAGGCGCTCGGCATCGTGCACACCACCTGGCCGGTGGTGCCGACGCGCTTCAAAGACTACATCTCGACGCCGAAGCAGAACGACTATCGCTCGCTGCACACGACCGTGATCGGACCGCGCAACCAGCGCGTCGAACTGCAGATCCGCACGCGCGAGATGCACGATATCGCCGAGTACGGCATCGCCGCCCATGCGCTCTACAAGGACGGGCACGGCTCGCCGTCCGAGATGTTGTCGCGCGAGTCCAATGCCTTTGCGTGGTTGCGGCGGACCATCGAGTCTCTCGCCGAAGGCTCCAATCCGGAAGAATTCCTCGAGCACACCAAGCTCGAGCTGTTCCATGACCAAGTGTTCTGCTTCACCCCCAAGGGGAAGCTGATCGCCTTGCCGCGCAAGGCCAATGCCATCGACTTTGCCTATGCGGTGCACACCGACGTCGGCAACCGGGCGGTCGGAGCCAAGATCAACGGCAAGATCGCGCCGCTGGTGTCCGAGCTCAACAACGGCGACGAGGTGGAGATCCTCACTTCCAAGGCGCAAGGCTCGCCGCCGGCGGCCTGGGAATCGATCGTCGTCACCGGCAAGGCGCGCGCCGCGATCCGGCGCGCGACGCGCTTCGCGGTGCGCGCGCAATATGCCGGGCTCGGACGACGCATCGTCGAGCGGCTGTTCCACCGCGCGAAGAAGGAATACTCGGACGAGAAACTGCAGGGCGCGCTGCCGCGGCTGGCGCGCGCGTCGGTCGAGGAAGTGATGGCGGCGGTCGGCCGCGGCGAGATGAAAGCTTCCGACGTCGCGCGCGCGATGTATCCCGACTACAAGGAAGAGCGTGCGACGCTGGTACGACCGCCGAAAGCGGAGACCGGGTGGTTCGGTCTGCGGCGCGCTCGCTCGCTCATCTTCCGCGTGCCGGAGGGCAAGGATTCCACCGCGGCGATCCCGATTCGCGGCGCGACCGGCGATCTGCCGGTACGATTTGCTCCCGACGGCGGCGCCGTGCCCGGCGACCGCATCGTCGGCATCCTGACGCCGGGCGAGGGCATCACCATCTATCCGATCCAGTCGCCGGCGCTGAAAGCGTTCGAAGAGACGCCCGAGCGCTGGCTCGACGTGCGCTGGGATGTGGAGGATGCGAGCCCGCAACGCTTCCCGGCGCAGATCAAGCTGCAGTCGGTCAACGAGCCCGGCTCGCTCGCTCAGATCGCGCAGGTCATCGCCGAGCACGACGGCAACATCGACAATATCCGCATGACGCGGCGCGCGCCGGATTTCACCGATTTGCTGATCGATCTCGAGGTCTACGATCTCAAACATCTGAACGCGATCATCGCTCAGCTGCGCGCCAAAGAGGTGGTGGCAGCCGCCGAGCGCGTGAGCGCCTAGGCGACGGCGACAAGATCGAAATAACAGCGATGGACTAGCAGCTTGGCAGCAATTCCTGACCTTCGCCTCGGCGTCAATGTCGATCACGTGGCGACCATCCGCAACGCGCGCGGGGGCAAATATCCGGATCCGGTCAAAGCCGCAGTCGCAGCCGTTGGAGCCGGCGCGGACAGCATCACGGCGCATTTGCGCGAGGATCGCCGCCATATCCGCGACGACGACGTCGTCCGCCTCAAGGCGCAACTCGCCAAGCCGCTCAATTTCGAGATGGCGGCCACGCGCGAGATGATCGATATCGCGCTGAAGATCCGCCCGCACGCGGTCTGCCTCGTGCCCGAGCGGCGGCAGGAGCGCACGACCGAGGGCGGGCTCGATGTCGCGCGTTCGCAGGATGCGCTCATGCCGGTGGTGGCCGAGCTCAAGGGCGCCGGCATCAGGGTGTCGCTGTTCATCGCGGGCGACGCCAGGCAGATCGAGGCCGCCGCGGCGGTCGGCGCGCCGGTGATCGAGCTGCACGCCGGCGCCTGGTGCGAGGCGGTAGGCGAGGGCCGCGCGGCAATCGCCTCGGTCGAGCTGCGGCGTATCAAGGAAGGTGCGGCGCTCGCCCGCCGCCTCGGCCTGGAGGTGCATGCCGGCCACGGCCTTGATTTCCGCACCGCCGAGACGGTCGCCGCCTTCCCCGAAGTCGTCGAGCTCAACATCGGGCATTTCCTGGTCGCCGAGGCCGTGTTCGGCGGCCTTGCCCAGGCGGTGCAGATGATGCGCACGGCCATGGACCGCGGCCGCGCCAGGCTTGCCGCGTCATGATCGTCGGCATCGGCTCGGACCTGGTCGACATCCGGCGGATCGAGCGCGTGATCACGCGCCACGGCGAGCGCTTCCTCGCTCGCATCTTCACCGCAGCGGAACGCGCGCGGGCGGAACGGCGGGCCAACCGGGTCGCGACCTATGCCAAGCGTTTTGCCGCCAAGGAAGCCTGCGCCAAAGCGCTCGGCACCGGCATCCGCGGCGGCGTGTGGTGGCGCGACATGGGGGTGGTCAACCTGCCCTCGGGGCGGCCCACCATGCGGCTGACCGGGGGAGCGCTGAAACGTCTCCAGGCGATCACGCCCGCCGGGCACGAGCCCCGGATCGACCTCACCATCACCGACGAGTACCCGCTGGCGCAGGCATTCGTGCTGATTTCCGCCGTTCCGGCGGCTCGGCCATGATTTCGCGCCTTCGATTGCGCCACAGGACTCCAGCGGCTACAACGGCGCCGCGGGGGGTGGAGACCACCTCATGAAAGACCAGAGGCCGATGAGCGTGACCGAACAGAAGCGGAAGGAGGGCGGTTTTGCCGAAACGGTCCGGGTGATCTTCCACGCGCTGATCATTGCGGTGATCATCCGCACCTTCCTGTTCCAGCCCTTCAATATCCCGTCCGGCTCGATGATGGCGACGCTCCTGGTCGGCGACTACCTGTTCGTCTCGAAATATACCTATGGTTACAGCCGCTACTCGATTCCGTTCTCGCCGCCGCTGTTCACGGGGCGGATATTCGGCTCGGAGCCGCAGCGCGGCGACATCGTCGTGTTCCGCCCGGCGCGCGACGATTCGACCGACTACATCAAGCGCGTGATCGGGCTTCCCGGCGACAGCATCCAGATGCTGAACGGCCTGCTGCACATCAACGGCGCGGCGGTGAAGCGGGAGCGCGCCGAGGACTTCGTGACCGCCGAGGAGGGGCCCGGCATCAAGCGCGTCAGGCGCTGGAAGGAGACGCTGCCGAACGGGGTCGCCTACCATACGCTCGATCTCATCGAGAACAGCTTCTACGACAACACCCCGGTCTACACCGTGCCGGCCGGCCACTATTTCATGATGGGCGATAATCGCGATAACTCGTCCGACAGTCGCGTGCTGAGCCAGGTCGGCTACGTGCCGCTCGACAATATCGTCGGACGCGCCGAGATCATCTTCTTCTCGGTCGGGGAGGGTGAATCCGCCTGGAAGATCTGGCGCTGGCCATGGTCCGTGCGCTGGACGAGGCTGTTCACGATCGTCCGATGAGCCGCAAGGCGAAGGTCAAAAGCGAGCTCGAAGACAAGATCGGCTATTCGTTTGCCGACAAGGCCCTGCTCGAACGGGCGCTGACCCATATCTCGGCGGCTTCTCCCAAGCATGGCCGCGGCGGCAGCTATCAGCGGCTTGAATTCCTCGGCGACCACGTGCTCGGGCTGATCGTCTCCGATATGCTGTTCCGCGCCTACCCGAAGGCCGACGAGGGGGAACTGTCGCGCCGTCTCGCCGACCTGGTGCGGCGCGACACCTGCGCCGACGTCGCGCGCGCGCTCGAGCTCGGCGCCGCACTCAAGCTCGGCAATTCCGAATCGAACTCGGGCGGCCGCCGCCGCACGGCGATCCTGGCGGACGTGTGCGAGGCGCTCATCGGGGCGGTCTTCCTTGACGGGGGCTATCCGGCCGCGGCTGCGCTGATCGAGAAACTCTGGCAGGAGCGCATGCTCAAGCCGCCGCGCCCGTTACGCGACCCCAAGACGCAACTGCAGGAATGGGCGCAGGCGCGCGGGCTGCCGGCGCCGTCCTATCGCGAGATCGAGCGCACCGGCCCGCATCACGATCCGGAATTCCGCGTCTGCGTCGACGTCGCCGAACGACCGCCGGCCGAAGGTCTCGGCCGCTCCAAACGTGCCGCCGAGCAGGCGGCCGCGACCGTCATGCTGGCGCGCGAGGGCGTGGTGACGGAAGTGCCGCATGGCTGAGGAGCCCGGCGATACGCGTTGCGGCTTCGTCGCCCTGATCGGCGCCCCCAATGCCGGCAAGTCGACGCTCACCAACGCGCTGGTCGGCGCCAAGGTCACGATCGTCAGCCGCAAGGTGCAGACCACGCGCTCGCTCGTGCGCGGGATCGCGATCGAGGGCAAGGCCCAGCTCGTGCTGATCGATACGCCGGGCATCTTCGCGCCGCGCCGCCGGCTCGACCGCGCCATGGTGACGAGCGCCTGGGGCGGAGCGCACGATGCCGATCTCGTCGCGCTGTTGATCGACGCCAAGAAGGGGATCGACGAAGAGGCCGCGGCGATTCTCGCGCGGCTCGGCGAGGTGCGCCAATCCAAGGTGCTGGTGCTCAACAAGATCGATGCGGCGCCGAAGCCGGCCTTGCTGGCGCTCAGCGCCGAACTCAATGCGCGCATGCCGTTTGCCGCGACCTTCATGCTCTCCGCGCTCAGCGGCGACGGCGTTGCCGATCTCAAGGCTTGGCTCGCCGAGCACGCACCCGCCGGGCCGTGGCACTATCCGGACGATCAGATCACCGACGCGCCGCTGCGCAGCCTCGCCGCGGAGGTCACGCGCGAGAAGCTGTTCGACCGTCTGCACCAGGAACTGCCCTATCAGTCGACGGTCGAGACCGATCTGTGGAAGGAGAAGGGCGGCGCGGTGCGCATCGAGCAGACCATCTATGTGGAGCGGGAAAGCCAGCGCAAGATCGTGCTCGGCAAGGGCGGGCAGACCATCAAGGCGATCGGCGCCGATGCACGCAAGGAAATCGCCGCGCTGATCGAGCAGCCGGTGCACCTGTTCCTGTTCGTGAAAGTGCGGGAAGGGTGGGGCGAGGATCCGGAGCGCTATCGGGAGATGGGATTGAAGTTTCCGGAAGGATAGGGGCGGTGCGCGGCTTGGTTCACATCCTGTTCGCCATCCTCGCGGCGTTCGCTGCGGCGAGCCCTGCGGCTGCACCGGACGCGGCGCGACCGAAACTCCAGACCAACGAAGCCTATGTCGACGAGGTAACGGCCAGGACGACGCTTGCGATCGACGATCCGATGGCCGTGTTCGCGTTCGTGTTCGGCAGCCTGCCGGAGCGCGTAAAAGTCTACCCGACCGAGAACTACTACTACTTCGCCTTCATTCACAACGGCCGGCGCTACGCCGGCAACATCCGGCTCGACGCCAGCAATCGCGACGACGGCAAGGCCGATTTCGCCTATTTCGAGGACACCTCGGATTGGAACGACGATACGTCGATCAAACACCTGTTGCTCGACGGCTCGCTCGGCGTCGCGGTCGACAAGCTCGAGCGCTTCGTCTATCGCGTCTCTTACCGAGGCAAGAGCGTCGTGTTTGCGCTCAACGATCTGTCCGGCGTCAAGCCGCCGCCGACCGCGATCGGCGCGGATGAGGCTTTCCTCGGGCCGATCTTCGATGAGTCGGCGATCCGCTTCTTCCTCGTCTACAATGCGAAACAGAAGGCGTTCCATTACCTCCTCGACGAGACGGTCGCCGTGGCGGAAGACTTCTTCCGCGCGCAAGGCACCGACCGCATCCTGATCGGCAAGCGCACGGGCTTTGCCTTCTACCGCGATTATCGACTGAACCGAAAAATCCTGATCGGTGTGTACGAGGGCAACTGGCGCGCCAACAACTACTTCGACGGACCGTTCGATCAGTTGCCCGATAACTTCATCGAAGGCGACGTGCTGCAGCGCGCCATCCTTGACCTCAAGCCCGAGCTCAAAGGCAAGATCGACCGCTTCGGCGGCTCGCCGGACGGGCAGTTCCGCCACAGGATCGCGCCCTACTTGCGCTATCGCACCGAGGGTGATCTCTACCCCGTGCACGGCTGCGCGACGCGCAACAAGAATCGCGCCTCCGCCTATGTCAGGTGCTTCGTCGGCGGCGACGCTCAGCGGGAGTCCGATGAGCCCCGGGATCGAAACAAGAAGTCGGCCAAACGCAAGCCGGGTGGCCGCTAGAATCGGATAGCTTGCCGCCATGGAATGGACCGATGAAGGCATCGTGCTGGGGTCACGCCGCCACGGCGAGGCGAACGCCATCCTCGAAGTGATGACGCGCGGCCACGGGCGCCATCTCGGGCTGGTGCGCGGTGGAGCGGGTTCGCGCCTGCGGCCGACGCTGCAGCCGGGCAATGGCGTACGCGTGACGTGGCGCGCGCGGCTCGACGAGCATCTCGGTCACTACGCGGTCGAGGGATTGACCTTGCGCGCGGCATCGTTCCTCGGGCTCGCGCACGCGGTCTACGGCGTCATGCATCTCGCCGCGCTCTGCCGCCTGCTGCCCGAGCGCGATCCGCATGAGGCCGTGCACGATGCGCTTGCCGCGGTCCTCGATCACATCGAAGAGCGCATGGTCGCGGCGGCGCTGATCGCTCGCTTCGAGTTGGATCTGCTCGGCGAACTCGGCTTCGGGCTCGATCTTGCGCAATGCGCCGTCACCGGAGCGCGCGCCGAACTGGCCTACGTGTCGCCGAAGTCGGGCCGCGCGGTGTCGCGGCAGGCTGGCGCGCCGTGGGACGAACGGCTGTTGCGCCTGCCGCCCTTCCTGCGCGAAGCAGCAGTGCCCGGCGCGCCGGCGGCCGGCGATCTCGCCGATGCCTTCACGCTCACCGGCTTCTTCCTTGCGCGCAATGTGACGGAGCCGCGCGGCGCAGGCCTTCCGCCCGAGCGCGATCGCTTCATCGCGGCGGCTCTTTCCAACCGTCCTCGCGCTGTCGCAGCCGGTTGACACGCGAACGGGCCGGCGCCCGGCCGGCCCGTCGTCGATCCCGGGCTAGTGTCCCGATTCCGAAGTTCGCTGGTGTTTGCGGCATTACTCGGAAGCGAACTTCGGAATCAAAGGGACACTAGCAACTCCATGATTCTAGTGCCCCTTTTGAACCCGAAGTTCGCAACCGACCTTGCAGCACGATGCGTGCGAGCTTCGGGTTCGGGGCACTAGTGGATCAGAAACAGATGCGACGGCGGCAGGAGCCGTCCCAGCGGCGGCTGACGCACCGGCAGCGGCGGTAGCGCTGGACCTGCTCGATCAAAGAGGTGCTGTCGACGGCAGAGCCGATCGCTGTGCCGCTGATGGGCGCAGCGGAGACGCCGGCGGTGCCGACGAGGCCGATGCCGGCGGCGAGAAGCATGGTCATGAAGATCATCCGCATTGTTTCGCTCCTTGTGTGATTCCTGAAGAGGACCAGCAACCTGCGGCGCTGCCGCGAGGCCAAGCACGCTCATCCCACGCGTCGCAAATCATTCGCCGAAGTCCCGCGGACCTCGAAAACACGCAGGCCGGCTCGTGTCGCGAGCCGGCCTGGCCTTCATGAATTCGTCGGTCGCGTTACCAGCACACGCGCCAGCAGCGGCCGTACGGATTGCAGCGCCAACGGCAGCGCGGGCCCCAGTGGCGGCGAGGACCACCCCAACGGCGACCGCTGCCCCAGCGCCAGTGTTGCACGGTCTGGACGTCGCTCAGACCGGCCGCGGCCTCGCCGAGCGGAATTCCGCTGATCGGCGCGGCGGAGACGCCGGCTGTCCCGGCAAGCCCGACGCCTGCCGCGACGATCATTCCAAGCAAGATATTACGCATTTCTGTATTCTCCTCTCCTGGGCCTCATCGGCTGAAAACATGCGGAACGCTTCGGGGTTCCACCTACCTCCGGTCGATCCGCATTGGTCAGCCAGACCGCACAGCCTGAACGAGAGCGTTTTGTCAGTCTAGATGACCGTGACGCCAAATCCCGCTGTGTCGCCCTCATATTAGCCGGTCGAATACGGACAAGTCGTGACGGCGACGTTCATCTCTTGTTCATCGACCGGCCGGGCATTACCCAGAGGCCATGGGCAAGCAAATGATTCCCCCCGAGCGCGACGCGGTGCAGGAGATCGCCCTGCGCGAGGCGCTGGAGGAGCGCTATCTCGCCTATGCGCTCTCCACCATCATGCACCGCGCGCTGCCCGACGCGCGTGACGGCATGAAGCCGGTGCACCGCCGCATCCTCTACGGTATGCGTCTGCTGCGGCTGGAGCCCGGCACCGCGTTCAAGAAGTCGGCCAAGATCGTCGGCGACGTGATGGGCAATTTCCATCCGCACGGCGATCAGGCGATCTACGACGCGCTGGTGCGGCTGGCGCAGGATTTCGCGTCGCGCTACCCGCTGATCGACGGGCAGGGCAATTTCGGCAACATCGACGGCGATAACCCGGCCGCCTACCGTTATACGGAAGCGCGCATGACCGAGGTTGCGCGGCTTCTGCTCGATGGCATCGACGACGACGCGGTCGACTTCCGGCCGAACTACGACGGCCAGTCGGAAGAGCCGGTGGTGTTGCCGGCGGCGTTCCCGAACCTGCTCGCCAACGGCGCGCAGGGCATCGCGGTGGGCATGGCGACATCCATTCCACCGCACAACGTCGCGGAGCTGTGCGATGCCGCGCTGTTTCTCGTCGACAACCCGAACGCACGCTCGAAGACCCTGCTCAAGTTCGTGCCCGGACCGGATTTCCCGACCGGCGGGTTGATCGTCGATCCGCGCAACGAGATCGCCGAGGCCTACGCAACCGGGCGCGGCTCGTTCCGCGTGCGCGCGCGCTGGAGCACGGAAGACACCGGCCGCGGCACATATCTCGTCATCGTCACGGAAATTCCCTACCAGGTGCAGAAGTCGCGATTGGTCGAGCGCATCGCCGAGCTGATCAACGAGAAGAAGCTGCCGCTGGTCGCCGACGTGCGCGACGAGTCGGCCGAGGATATCCGCCTCGTCATCGAGCCGCGTGCGCGCACGGTCGACGCCGAGCTGATGATGGAGTCGCTGTTCAAGCTCACGGAGCTCGAGAGCCGCATTCCGCTCAACATGAACGTGCTGATGAAGGGCAGGATCCCGCGCGTCGTGGGACTTGCCGAGGTGCTGCGCGAATGGCTCGACCATCGGCGCGACGTGCTGCTGCGCCGCACCAAGTTCCGCCTCAGGCAGATCGAGCATCGGCTCGAAGTGCTCGGCGGCTATCTCGTCGCCTATCTCAACCTCGACAAGGTCATCAAGATCATCCGCAATGAGGACGAGCCCAAGCCCGTCCTGATGAAGACGTTCAAGCTGACCGACGTGCAGGCCGACGCCATCCTCAACATGCGGCTGCGCAACCTGCGCAAGCTCGAGGAGATGGAGATCCGCAAGGAGGACAAGGACCTGCGCGTGGAGAAGACGAAGCTCGAAGAGCTCCTGCGCTCGGAAAAGCAGCAGTGGGGTACCGTCACGCAGCAGATCAAGGACCTGCGCGAACAATTCGGCCGCAAGACGCCGCTCGGCAAGCGCCGCACCGGCTTTGCCGAGGCACCCGAGCACGACGAGGCGGCGATCGAGGAGGCGCTGGTCGAGCGCGAGCCCGTCACGATCGTGGTCTCCGAAAAGGGCTGGATCCGTGCGCTGCGCGGCCATGTCGAGGATTTGGCGGGTCTTGCCTTCAAGGCCGACGACAGGCTGAAGCTCGCGTTCTTCGCCGAGACGACGTCGAAATGCCTGATGTTCGCGACCAACGGGCGCTTCTACACCCTTGAAGCCTCCAAGCTGCCGGGCGGGCGCGGGCACGGCGAGCCGATCCGCCTGTTCGTCGATCTGGAGCAGGAAAGCGACATCGTCACGGTATTCCCGTTCCAGGGCGGGCGAAAATTCCTGGTGGCCAGCCACCAGGGCAACGGCTTCGTGGTGGCCGAGGACGAGTGCCTGGCCAATACGCGCAAGGGCAAGCAGGTGCTCAACCTCAAAAGCCCTGACGAAGCGCGCGCGGTCTCGACCATCGCGGGCGAACTGGTCGCGACCATCGGCGACAACCGCAAGATGGTGGTGTTCCCGCTCGCGCAGGTGCCGGAGATGGCGCGCGGGCGCGGCGTGCGGCTGCAGCGCTACCGGGACGGCGGGCTGTCGGACATGAAGACGTTCACGGCCGGCGAGGGGCTCTCCTGGACCGATGCGGCGGGGCGTGCCTTCTCGCTCACCCTCAAGGAGCTTGCCGACTGGCGCGGCAACCGCGCCGACGCTGGGCGTCTCGCCCCGAAGGGCTTCCCAAGGTCGAACAAGTTCGGCTGAGCGGGTCCCGCCATTTGCCTTTGGCATGCAGTTGCGCTGCGTGCCGGCGGCAAATCTGCTATTGCGAATTATTCGCAACTAGTTAAGATGCGGCAGGCTGGAGGAATAGCGATGGCGGTTCAGACCACAGTAGAGCCGGTGCCGGCTGAGGCCGGGTGGCGACGGCCGCGCGGAACGCCGTCGCTGTCGGAGGTATTCGGCACCATCCGCACCCGGCCGAGCGGCTCGTTCTGGAGCAAGCTGGTCGCCTTCCTCGGGCCCGGCTATCTGGTCGCGGTCGGCTATATGGACCCCGGCAACTGGGCGACCTCGCTCGCCGGCGGCTCCAAGTTCGGCTACGCGCTGCTCGTCGTCGCGCTCGTGTCCAACATCATCGCGATCGTCCTCCAGGCGCTGTGCGCGCGGCTCGGGATCGCGTCGGGACGCGATCTGGCGCAGGCCTGCCGCGACGCCTTCCCGCGCTGGGTGGCCTATCCGCTGTGGCTGCTCGCCGAGATCGCGATCTGCGCCACCGATCTGGCCGAGGTGATCGGCACGGCGATCGGCCTCAACCTCCTGTTCGGCGTTCCGCTCGAGATCGGGGTCATCATCACCGCGCTCGACGTGTTCCTGATCCTGTGGATGCAGAACCTCGGCTTCCGCTGGATCGAAGCGTTCATCGTAACCTTGCTCGGCGTCATTACGGTGTGCTTCGCGATCCAGATCGCGATGGCGGATCCGGACTGGGGTGCGGTGATCCGCGGCTTTGCGCCGACCGCGAGCGTCGTGACCAATCCCGACATGCTCTATCTCGCGCTCGGCATCCTCGGCGCCACCGTGATGCCGCACAATCTCTATCTCCACTCCGGCGTGGTGCAGACGCGGCGCTACGGCGACACGGTGGAGGAGAGGCGCGAGGCGATCACTCTTGCCACCGTCGATTCGACGATCGCGCTGATGTTCGCGCTGCTGATCAATGCCTCGATCCTGATCCTGGCCGCCGCGACCTTCAACAAGACCGGCAAGACCGACGTCGCCGAGCTCGAGCAGGTGCATTCGTTCCTGGCGCCGCTGCTCGGGTCGTCGATCGCACCGACCCTGTTCGGAATCGCGCTGCTCTGTTGCGGCCTCAATTCGACCGTCACCGCCACGCTGTCTGGACAGATCGTGATGGAAGGGTTCCTCGACATCCGCCTGCCGCCCTGGGCGCGGCGGCTGGTCACGCGCGCGATCGCCATCGTGCCGGCCGCCATCGTCACCATCTGGTACGGGCAGGAGGGGACGGCCAAGCTTCTGATCCTGAGCCAAGTGATCTTGAGCCTGCAACTGCCTTTCGCGGTGGTGCCGCTGGTGATGTTCACGGCCGACCGCGCCAAGATGGGCGAACTGGTCGCGCCGCGCTGGGTGTCCGCGATCGCCGCGCTGATGGCGCTTCTCATCATCGCGCTGAACGTGAAGCTCCTGTACGATCAGGCGTTCGGATAGCGGTCGAGTTTGGTGCCGCCTTTGGATTAACCGGCCCTCTGCCGTCAGTTCCAGCATTGCCCGCGTTGCCTAGCGCGGAGCGGCGTGATCCGTCGGCGACTTGCTGGACGCTGAACAGGCGACGCAACCGCGCTCAAGTGCGTCACGCGGCTTCCTGTCTAGGCCAGAGCCACAGCGCGAGCAGTGTTGCGGCGAGCGCGCCGACCAGCTGCGCGACGATGAAACCAGGAACGCCGCTCGGCGCGATGCCTGCGAAGGTGTCTGAAAGCGAACGCGCGGTCGTGACGGCCGGATTGGCGAATGAAGTTGAGGCGGTGAACCAATAGGCGGCCGTGATGTAAAGACCGACCGCGTAAGAAACGGCGGCGCGCGCTCCGGCAAGGCAGCCGAAAATGGTCAAGAGCAGGCCAAAGGTTGCGACCGCCTCCGCGAACCATTGTCCCGCCCCGTGGCGCACCGTCGCGGCGACCTGAATAACGGGAAGCTCGAACATAAGATGTGCCGCCCAGGCGCCGAGGATCGCTCCGGCCAGTTGCGCGCCGAGATAGACGAGCGCGTCGCGCCAAGCCAGCTCGCCGCGCAAAAGGAATGCGAGCGTCACCGCCGGATTGAAATGCGCGCCCGAAACGGGACCGAAGACCAGGATGAGAACCGTCAGCATCGCACCGGTCGGCAGCGTGTTGCAGAGCAAGGCAAGGGCGGCGTTGCCGCCTGCCAACTTCGCCGCCATGATTCCCGAACCGATGACCGCGGCAAGCAGAAAGGCGCTGCCAAGGATTTCGGCGACGGCGCGGCGGGGCAAGTCGCCGCTCACGTCGTTTCCTTGGCGGTGGCGCCTTCCATGCGGCCGATCTCGCGCAGCTTGGCTTGCACGGTCAAGCTATCGAGCGCCTGCAAGGGGAGCGCGGCAAAGATTTCGATGCGCCGGTGCAGCATGCGGCAGGCGTCGCTGAAGGCCAGCGCGATTTCGCTCGGCGTTCCGCTCACGGCGGCGGGGTCGGGCACGCCCCAGTGCGCGGTCATCGGCTTGCCCGGCCACACCGGGCAAGCCTCGCCCGCCGCGTCGTCGCAGACCGTGAAGATGAAATCCAGTTCCGGCGCGCCTGGCTGCGCGAACTCCTCCCATGACTTCGAGCGGTACCCCGCCGTGGCGTAACCGAGGCGGGCCAGCAGTTGAACCGTGTGTGGGTTTACCAGCCCCTTGGGATGCGATCCCGCGCTATAGGCGCGGAATTTGCCGGCACCGACCTTGTTGAGGATCGCCTCGGCCAGGATGGAGCGCGCCGAATTTCCGGTGCAGAGAAACAGCACGTTGTAGCTGTTACTTCCCGACATTCTTATCCTCGCGTCTCATCGCAAGCGCCGTTCGGCGTCCGCGTGAAGTTGAGCTAGAATCAGGGCGGTAACATCGCCGCTATTGGTGAGCGGCAGGAGATGACCGGCATTGGGAACGACGGTAAGGGTGCTTCCGGGCATCAGCGCCTGCACAGAGTCGACAAGCGTCTGCATTGCGGCCGGGCTGCGGTCCCCTCTCACGAGCATTGTGCGGTCGGCGAGCAGCCGCAGCTGCTCTTTGGACGCGTCAAAACCAAACGACGCTTCCCAATCGAGGGCAATTTTCCCTGCCATCGTACACATGACGGCTCGCCCTTCCGCGTCCAAAGTGTCCCATGCGCGCGCGCCGCTCCAGAAAGCGATGAAATCGCGCAAAGGGGCTTCTCGCGCCCCCACCTGCAACGATGCTTCGAAGCTGCTTCGCACTCCGACGAATTGCGAATAGGCGTCGATCGCACCAACCATGCGAAGCGCGCCAAAGAATACCGGCTCGATCAGCGTAAGGGTGCGAACTCGGACCGGGTTGCTCAGTGCGAGGTGAAGCGCGACCGTGCCGCCGAACGAGTGACCGACCAGGTGGAAGGGTTCGCCGCAACAGGGGAGGAGCGCGGCAAGCAACCGCGTTTCAGCATCCAGTGAATAGGGTGCGCCCTCAGGCCATGCCGCGGATCTTCCATAGCCGATCAGGTCCGGGGTAATCACGCGATACAACGATCGGAGCACCGCCGCGGAGCGCCGCCAAACCGCGCCGCTGCTTGCCGAGCCGTGCAAGAGGATGACTGTTTCCCCCGATCCTTGATCCAGATACGCGAGCGCCGGACTGCCAGGGCCGCATCGGGACGGGAGACAGCTCATGGCCCTGCCTGCTACGTGCGAGCGGTTGGACCGCAACAGGCCGGAGCAGTTTTCGCGCGGGGCGCGGGTTCTGGCGTCGATGAGCAGCCGCAGCCCGCTTCGCCCGCGGCTTTCGCCTCGGCGTCGTCGGCGCAGCATGCACCGCTCTCGGCCGGGGCGGGGCCGCCGCAGCATCCCTCGCCCGCAATGGAGGGCGCATAATCGGCCGTGCATACGCCGGTTTCGGGAAGCACAAGCCGCACGTCTCTGGCGGCCGGCTCGTCGCCCGCCAGATGCGCGGCAACCGAGCGCACCTGCTCGTAGCCGGTCGCCATCAGGAAGGTCGGCGCGCGGCCATAGCTCTTGATCCCGACCGCAAAGTAACCCGGCTCGGGATGCGTGAGCTGCTGATAGCCATGCGGCGGGACGGTACCGCAGGAATGCAGGTTCGGATCGATCAGGGGTCCGAGCGCGCGCGAGCTTTCAAGCCATGGATCGAGGTCGAGGCGCAGCTCGCGCGTCAACGAAAGGTCCGGACGCTGGCCGGTGCACACGATGATGCGGTCCACGGGGCCAAGGTGATGCGCCTTGCCGCCGAGACGCCCGCGCACGATGATCCCGCCCTGTTCTTCGCCCAGGCTTTCCGCAGCGAAGCTCAGAACCAGTTCAAGCTGCTTGCGCTCGACCAGCACCTTGAGATCGGTGCCGAGCTTGGCGCGCGCGGGCAGTTGGTCTGACGCGCCGCCACCGAACAAGCGCGCGAGATTGGTGCTGCGCGCCGCCCAAACGAGTTCCATACGTGAGTCATTTTCGGCGAGGCGGGCGAGATCGAGCAGCCCATTGGCGGCCGAATGGCCGCCGCCGATCACCAGCACGCGCTGTTCCGCATAGGCCGCGCGGTCGGCGCCGAGCACGTCGGGGATTCCATAGGCGATGCGATCCGCGAAGGCGGCTTCTCCCGGCGCCTGCGTCCCGGAAGTCGACAGCGGATTGGGACTGGCCCAAGTGCCGGAGGCGTCGATCACGGCGCGCGCAAGTTCGATGCGCGCACGGCTCCGGTCTTCAATGGTCAAGGCGAACGGATGGTCGCCGCGCCCGCGCGAGACCACCTTGTCGATGCCGTGCCGCGTGACCGCACGCACGCGGGCGCCTGTTTCGATGACGCCTTGCAGCGCGGGTGTTTCCGACAGCGGCTTGAGATAGGCGGCATAGAGATCGCCTCCGGTCGGGAGTGCGTCGCCGGGCGGGGCCTGCCAGCCATGCTCGCGCAGGATAGCCGTCGCCGCCGCGTCGGTATTGAAGCGCCACGGCGAGAACAGGCGCACATGACCCCAACTCCGCACATGCGCCGCGACGCTCGCGCCGCTCTCATAAAGCCGCACCGGCACGCCGCGTGTGACCAGATGGGCCGCGGCGGCAAGGCCGACCGGGCCGCCGCCGATCACGGCGACCGGCAACTCGGAATGAGGCATGGCATTCATGCGGGCATCTTTGCTTTCTTTGTGCGCGAAGATGTGGGAGCGCAGGTGGCTGGCGCACAGGCATCGTTGAGACCGCCGCCGCAGTTCTCGGTGAGATAGCCGAGCAGCGCATTCATGGTGTCGAAGCGCGCGGCATAGATCATCGAGCGGCCCTCACGACGCACGGTGACGAGACCAGCTTCACGCAGCCGGTCGAAGTGAAATGTCAGCGTGTTGGGCGGCAGGCCGATTGTCGCGGCGACCTCGCCCGCGGCCAGGCCCTCCGGTCCTGCTTGCACCAACAGGCGGTAGGTCTCCAAACGATGATCTTGCGCGAGCGCCGCCAAGGCGGCGAGGGCATCGGTCTTTTTCATATTTCAAGCATTATGGAAATATTGGCGGGCGTCAAGATTTATTTCAAGAGTTGTTGAAATAATTACGAACGCCAGGAATGCCCGAGTTCCTTTCTCATGGCGCGTCCGGCTTTGCCGGTCAGGCTTTACCGCGCATATGGTCGGGGCGGCTATTGGCGCGGTGGCCAGCAACGGTCTTCCCGCCGGCCATGGATTCCAGCAACGCCGCTTGACTTCGATATAACTAGGTTTATAGTTATATCATGGCAAGCTCCAAGGCGGCGATGGAACAGAAGGCAGCCGACGCGCTCGCGGCGCTCGGCAACCGCACGCGCCTGCGCCTGTTCAAGCTTCTTGTCCGCGCGGGGCGGGACGGTACGAATATCGGCACGCTGCAAAAGCATCTCGGCATACCGCCGACCACGCTCGCGCATCATCTTTCGACGCTGACAAACGCAGGGCTGGTCGACCAGGAACGGCGCGGCCGCGAGGTGATCTGCACGTCGAACTACAAGGCGGTGAACGATGTGCTCGCCTATGTGAAGGCCGAGTGTTGCGCGGGCCTCGACGCGGCGGGCGAGGCAGCCGCATAAAAATTTTGCCCAAATATCCCTACAGAACTAGAGGAATAGTGCAATGTCGCTGCCAGAGACTTTCGCCGGAATACGCCGCCGGACGCCGCTGCGGATCGATCCGGCCTGGACCGCGATCGTTCTCGTCTTCGCCGCGCTCGCCTTGATCGTTCCGCATCAGGCGGACAGTTCGGCGCGTTTCGTCGCCAAGGCCGTGCTCAGCGTCGCGCCGTTCTTTGCCCTGTCCATCGCGCTGACCGCCTATGCGAAAGCGAGCGGCGCCGAGAACCTGATCGCGCGCGCCTTCACCGGTCGCGCCGACGTCATGGTCGTGGTCGCGAGCCTTATCGGCGCCCTCTCTCCCTTCTGTTCCTGCGGGGTCATTCCGGTAATCGCCGCCTTGCTGGCGACCGGCGTGCCGCTCGCGCCGGTCATGGCGTTCTGGCTTGCGTCGCCGCTGATGGACCCCTCGATGTTCGTCATCACCGCGGGCATCCTCGGCGTCCCGTTTGCGATCGCGAAAACGCTTGCCGCCATCGGGGTCGGGCTGCTTGGCGGCTTTGGCGTCCTCGCTTTGCAAAGCATGGGCGCGCTGACGGGTCCGGCGTTACGCCAGGGCGTGGGAGACGGCGGCTGCGCAGGCTCGAAAATTCGCAATCCCAAGGATGTCGTATGGCCGGCCTGGCAGGATCCTGCGCGGCGCGAAGCCTTTGCCAGGACGGCAGCGCAAAACGCGCTCTTTCTTGGCAAGTGGCTGCTGCTCGCCTTCGTGCTCGAAAGCCTGATGGTCGCCTATGTCCCAGCCGACCTCGTTGCCCGCATCGCCGGGGATGGCAGCCTGCTTTCGATCGTGGCCGCGACGCTTGTCGGCATCCCGAGCTACCTCAACGGTAATGCCGCGCTGCCGTTGGTCGCCGGGTTGATCGACAAAGGCATGGCGCCCGGGGCAGCCATGGCGTTCCTTGTCGGCGGCGGCGTTACGTCCATCCCGGCCGCACTCGCCGTGTTCGGTATCGCGCGCGGGGAAGTCTTCGCCGTCTACCTTGCGTTGGCCACGATCGGCGCGCTCTTGACCGGTATCGCCTATCAGGCTTTTGCGGGCTGATTCTTAACCGAACGCGGCAGTAATGCGGCAGCGGATTAACCCGTCCTTAGGCCGGCTGCCTCAGCAATGCCCCTGCGTGAAGCGGGAGAGCCCGATGTGGGTCGCGTCCCTGGAATTCTTTCTCTGGGTCATGCTGGGACTGATCGCCGGTTTCGCCGCGCATTGGTGGAAGGCGAACGCCGATCCCTATCCCGACGTCATCGACAAGGACCGTCCGCTCATGAACATGGCGCTGACCGAGTACAGCGCCACCAACTACGCGCTCGACCACGAGTATGACGAGGCCGGATTCTGGGACTATTACAGCCTGCGCAATCTCGCCTTCTACCTGACGGGCGGGGTCGGCAGCGTGCTGGTCGCGGTCTACGCCACCGCCGAAGGACACGCGCTTGCGCGCGCGGGCTTCTGCAAGGCCGTGGGCGTGGTCGGGCTGATGCCGGTGTTCTGTCACTAGAGCAGGATGATTTTTCTTCGCATCATCATCCCGCTCTAGGTCTTTGGCGGCGCATGATCTTTTCCGAAAACCGGTAGCCACTTTTCGGGATCATGCTTTAGCTTTCCACCCGCATCCAGCCATCGCCCCCGAGCCGCTGCTGCGGCAGGAAGCGACCCTTGTAGTCCATCTTGCGCGATCCTCTCACCCAATAGCCGAGATACACGTAGGCGAGGCCCATGCGGCGGGCGCGCGCGATGTGGTCGAGGATCATGAAGGTTCCAAGCGAACGCATGCGGTGGTCAGGTTCGTAGAACGAATAGACCATCGACAGCCCATCGCTCAGCACGTCGGTCAGCGCCACCGCCAGCAGCGGCCCGGCGCCGCGGCCGGTGATGCGGCTGTCCGGCCCGGCCGCTCGGTATTCGACCAGCTTGGTCTCGACGTGGCTGTCCTCGACCATCATGGCGTAGTCGAGCACCGTCATGTCGGCCATGCCGCCGTCGTAGTGACGGTGGTCGAGATAGGCGCGGAATACCGAATACTGCTCCGAGGTCGGCGCCGCGACCCGCATCTCGCCGACGACATCGGCGTTCTTGTCGGCCACGCGTCGCATGGCGCGCGTGGGCAGGAAGTCGTCGGCGACGACGCGCACCGACACGCAGGCCCGGCAGGCGTCGCAGGCCGGCCGGTAGGCGATCGACTGGCTGCGGCGGAAGCCGCCGTGGGTCAACAGATCGTTGAGGTCGCCGGCGCGTTCGCCGACCAGGTGCGTGAACACCTTGCGCTCCTCCTTGCCCGGCAGATAGGGGCAGGGGGAAGGCGCCGTCAGATAGAATTGCGGCGTATCGCGCGAATGGTGAGTCACGGGCTTCGTCGGCTCCGGGATTCGGCCGGTCTGCTTTCCAGCATCGCGCGACCGGAGGATTCCGTCAAAGGCCCCGAGACAGCCGATCTCGGGCGAACCCGAGATCGGTCCTGCGCAACGTGGGTCGCCGCCTACTTGTAGGCGACAGGGAGCGAGCTGCCGTCGGTCGTGTTGCCGATGAGCTTGTTGGTTTGATAGGAGAAGATCGTGCTGCCTAGCGCGGGGTCGAGGCCCAATGTATTTCCGGTGACGACCGAGTCGCCGATGTACACGATTGTTCCGTTCTGTTCGGAACGTACTCCGTTCTTGTTGTTCACGAGGGCGGTACGGTCGATCATGACCTTGGCGCCCGCGTTGGCCCAGATGCCTTCGGCGGTGTTGCCGGCGGCCACGCTATCGCGCACCGTCACGTTGGCGGGACCGTTTGCGGCGAGACCTTGCGAGCGGTTGAACATGCGCACGCGGTCGAGGACGACCTTGGCGCTGCCGCCCAGGGGTGCGATGACGATGCCGGCGCCAATCGAATCGGCGATCGTGCAATCCGACACGGTGAGCTCGCTGTCGGCTGCCGAGGGTCGGAAAAAAATCGCTGCCGCGCCACGGCGGATCAGGCAGTTTTGCACGTGCAAGGCCGCGCCGCTCGAGAAGTAGATCCCGTGCCGATTGATGTCCGTGAGCGGGTCGATCAGCACGCCGCGGATGGTGACGACATCGGTCGCCGGAACGCGGACCTGAACGGCGCTGGCTGGAGTGCCGATGGTCGCTCCGACGATGGCGCCGTCAACGCCGTCGGCGATGATGCTCATCCCCTTGGTGATGTCCGCCGTGCCGTAGCTGCCGGGCGAAATGATCCTGACCACGCCTCCGGCATTTGTGCGGTCGATGCCGCGTTGCAAGGTGATGCAGGCGAGATTGGGCGCACTGCAGGGGTTGGTAAGATTGCCGAGCATCGACACGTAGGAGACTGGATTTTGGGCGAGCGCCGTGTGCGCGGACAGCGCAAACAGGATTCCCAGGTAGAAAGGCAGCGTGAAACGACGCATGAGTGTCCCCCCTTGATCGCGTGACCGATCATCCCGATCGAGATTGTCGGGCTTGATGGCAGCGGCCGGTGCCATCTTACCGCGAAAGGGACTCGAGAAATAACCCCCGGGCGACAGACCGCCACCCGGCAGTCATTGGACGCGGCGACGAACTCAGCCGCCCGCACGCACCCGCAGCATGCTCGAACGCGTCTCATTGTTGATGACGATGGTCCCGACCAGCGTGTCGTGCAGCAGCCGGCGGCGGTCGTTGAACAGCGCGACCAGTAGAATCAGCGGCGTCAGGAACGACACCGTCAGCCAGTAGCCGATGGCGTGCACGGCGCCGAGCACGAAGTAGCATGGCGCGCCGTACCAGGTGCGCATCTCCAGATCCATCACCCGCATGCCGATGGTGGCCGACGCCGGGCTGCCGAAGGTCAAGCCGTAGTAGAGCAGCGCCCAGATCACCGCGACCGGGCTCATCAGCCAGAACAGCAGCCAGCCGATGCCGAGCGTGACCAGTCCGAACAGGAAGATGAACAGCCCGAGCAGCAGCAACGGGATCGTGATCAGGACGAGGTCGATGATGAAGGCGACGAACCGGCGCGCGAGCACGCCCTCGAACAATTCGGGCTGGGTCGCCGGGTCGTAGGCGTGCGGCTTGACCTCGAAGCTCACCCCGACGCGTCTCGGTTCGCTTCTCGGCTCGTTCCCCGGCTCGTTCCTTGGCTCGTTCGTCGACATGGCCGACCTCGCGATTCCGGCTGGGAAAATGAGGGCAGGCGGGTCGCGGCGCAAGGGGCTATCGTCCGATCATGCGCCGGCTCTGTCGTATGGTCCTGTTTGCGCTGCCGTTTGCGGTGGTCGCGTGCGGCAGCGCGATCGATTCGGAGCAGCTCAGGCTTTGCCGGCTGGTGCTGCCGGTCCTGCACCCGGACGCAACCGAGATCCAGGAAATCCGCGCCATTCCCTACGCTCTCGCGCAGGGAACCGGCGTGCGGGTCAACTACACCTCGCGCGAGCCGGGCGAACAGCGCCGCGTGCGTTTTGCCACTTGCGGATTCGGCGGCACGACCTTCGAGCGCGACCGGCTGGAGCTGATCTCGGTCGTGACCGACCGCGGCGCCCTGAGCGAGGCGCGGCTGCTGTTCCTCAAGCGCTTCTGGCTGGCGCAATTCGCCGCAAGCCCGCAGGCCGTGTCCCCCTCGGGCCCGCGGGTCTCGGCCGGGCTCGCCTATGCGCTGCAGCAACTGGTCAACGCGCTCGCGCTCGCCGCGATCTATGCGCTGCTGGCCACGGCCTATTCGCTGATCTACGGGCTGGTCGGCCGCATCAACCTCGCATTCGGCGACATGACGGTGGTGGGAGCCTATGGGGCGCTCGGCGGCGTAACGGCGGCGGTCGCGCTCGGTCTCGGCAATCCGCTGGCCGGACTGGCGATCGCATTGGCCATCGCCGCGGCGCTCGCGGCCGGCTGGAGCGCCGTCATCGGGCGCGCGGTGGTCGCGCCGCTGCATGCCCGCCACCGGCTCGGCCAGCCGGTCCTGGTCGCGACCGTGGCGGTCGCCATCACGGCGCAGGAGTTCCTGCGCATAACCCAGGGCGCGCGCGAACGCTGGATGCCGCCGGTATTCAACGCGCCGATATCGCTCGCCCAGGCGGACGGCTTCGTGGTCACGGTGACCCCGATGCAGATCGCCGTCGCGCTGGCGGCGCTCGGTGCAGCCGGCGGCGTGTTGGGACTGCTCGCGCGCTCGCGCTTCGGCCGCGCCTGGCGCGCCTTTGCCGATGATCCCGGCACCGCCGCGCTGTTCGGTGTCGACGCGTCGCGCCTGATGGCTGCGACGTTCGTGCTGGCGGGACTGCTCGCGGGCCTCGCCGGCTGGATCGTTGCCGCCTACTACGGCAATGTCAGCCACGCGATGGGCACGATGCTCGGCCTCAAGGCACTGGTCGCCGCGGTCGTGGGCGGCATCGGTTCGGTCCCCGGTGCCTTCCTCGGCGGCGTGCTGGTGGCGCTGATCGAGGCGGCGTGGTCGGCCTACTTCGACATTGCGGCGCGCGACATCGTGGTGTTCTCGCTGCTCATCGTCGTGTTCGTGCTGCGTCCGGGCGGCTTGCTCGGCTTCGCCGGTCCGAAGCCGCGCGACGTGTAGCGCGGAGCCATGTAGATTGCCGGAAGCCCGATGGGGACCGCGTGACCGTTACGCTCGCCGACATCGAAGCCGCTCGCCGTACGCTCGGGACGCAAATCCTGCGTACGCCGATGTTGCCCGCGCCGCGGCTCTCCGCGCTGACCGGCGCCGAGGTGTACGTCAAGTACGAGAACCTGCAGGTCACCAACTCGTTCAAGGAACGCGGCGCGCTCAACAAGCTCGCCGCGCTCAGCGACGCCGAGCGCGGGCGCGGCGTGATCGCCATGTCGGCGGGCAACCACGCGCAGGCTGTCGCCTATCATGCCCGCCGCTTGGGCGTTCCGGCCACCATCGTCATGCCGGTCAGCACGCCGTTCGTGAAGGTCGCGGCGACCGAAGCGCACGGGGCGCGCGTGGTGCTGCATGGTGAGACGTTGAGCGACGCGCAGGCGCGGGCCGAGGCGATCGCGGCCGAGCGCGATCTCACCTGGGTACACCCGTACGACGACGAGCGCGTCATCGCCGGGCAGGGCACGATCGCGCTCGAAATGCTGGAAGATGCGCGCGACCTCGACGTGCTGGTGGTGCCGATCGGCGGTGGCGGCCTGATCGCAGGCAACGCGATCGCGGCCCGCGGCGTGAAGGCGGACATCGCCATCGTCGGCGTCGAATGTGCGCTCTATCCCTCGATGTGGAACGCGTTGCGCGGCGAGGACCGCCCGGTCGGCGGGCCGACGCTGGCCGAAGGCATCGCGGTCAAGAACGTCGGCGCGCTGACCCTTCCCGTGGTGCGCGCGCTCGTCGGCGACGTCGTGCTGGTCGAGGAAGCGCATCTCGAACGCGCGGTGAACGCGTTCCTCACCTTGCAGAAGACCATGGCGGAGGGCGCCGGCGCGGCCGGGCTCGCCGCCATGCTTGCCAGCCCGGAGCGGTTCCGCGGCAGGCGCGTCGGCCTCATCCTGTGCGGCGGAAACATCGACCCGCGCATTCTCGCCTCCGTCATGGTGCGCGAACTGGAGCGCGAAACGCGCATTGTGTCGTTCCGGCTGACCATTCCCGACCGGCCCGGCGTGCTTGGCGTGATCGCGACCCGGCTCGGCCAGCTCGACGCCAACATCCTGGAGGTCGATCACAAGCGCCTGTTTCTCGACGTTCCGGCCAAGGGCGCCAAGCTCGACGTGACGCTGGAGACGCGCGATGCCGCGCATGCCGACGACATCTTCCGCGCACTGGGGGCGGACGGCTATCACCCGCAGCGCATCGAGGCCGGGGACGCCATGGAATAGTTACTGAGTTCCGAACCGGTCGTCGTCGGCGGGAATCGGCGTGAGCAGGCTTGCCGGTGCGCTGCCGTTCGGTCGCGGCCGCGGCAGCGGCGGATCGGCCGCGGCGGTCGACGTCGTAACACGCGGTTTGGGGCGCGGGATCGGGATTGGCCCGGCAATGGCATTCTCGGATGCCGGCATGCTGTCGGTCACAGGCTCGGGCGCTTTGGGCTCGTTCGGCGCAACCGCCGCCGGCAGCGGCAGCCAGCGCGATGCCACCGGCCCCGAGCCGGATGGTTCCTCGGCAGGCGGCGGCTGGTCCAGGGCGGTCACTTGGTAGGGCATGATCGGATCGGCGGGCGGCTCTGCCGGCGGGACCGATGCCAACGGCGCGACGGCCGCAGCCGGCTCGGGCGCAACGGCCGGCGGCGCCGGTGCCGGCTGCATTTCGCGCGCCGCCAGCGTCATCCGGGCGGGGCCGCCGACGCGCGGCGGCTCGACATAGGTGCGCACCAGCGAGACGATGACCCAGAACGCGCCGATCACGGCGAAGATCGAGCACGCAAACATCAGCGCCCGCGGCCAGACCGGCCGGGGTCGATACGCGACTTCCATATCTTCAGTCGTCATGGCGAGCGCCTTCGGCATTCGCGCGCAGCCTGCCACCCTTGAGGATGGCGGCGCAAGCTTACCACCGGCGCTGGCGCGGCTCAAATGGCAGGGTGGACCTCACCGACCGGGAGGAACATGGTGAAAAGGCTGCCGCCGCCGGGTGCGGCACGGCATACCACGTCGCCGCCGTGATGGCGGGCGATCTGGCGCACGAGCGCGAGGCCGAGGCCGCTGCCCCTGCCGCTTTCGGCGAACCCCGCCGGCCGGTAGAATGGGGCGAAAATCTTCTCGCGCTCGCTCTCGGCGATGCCCGCCCCGTGGTCGCGTACCGCGACGCAGGCGCGATCGCCGTCACGACGTACGCGCACCTCCGGCGCGGCGTCCCCGCCGTGCCGGCGTGCGTTGTCGATGAGATTGCGGATCAGCCGCCGCAGCAGGATGCGGTCGCCGCGCACCACGACCGGCTCGCCTTCCGCCCCGATGCCCTCGCGCGCCGCCTCTTCCGCGACCAGAGCGAGCAGATCGATATCCTCGCTGCGCTCGGGCGCCTTGACCGTGTCGAGCCGGCTCGCCAGGAGGATTTCCTCGATCAGCTGATCGAGTTCGGCAATGTCCGCCTTGAGCTCGGCGCGCCTGTCCGGATCGACGTCATCACCAAGCAGGGCGAGCGCCATGGCAATGCGGGTCAGCGGCGTGCGCAGCTCGTGCGAGCAATTGGCCAGCAGCAGCTTGTGCGAGTTCACCAGCTCCTCCACTCGGCTGGCGGACCGATTGAAACTGGCGGCAAGGGCTGCGATCTCGTCCTTGCCCTCGATGCGCACGCGCGCGGCCAGGTCGCCTTCGCCGAGTTGCTCGACGCCGGTCTTGAGCCGCTCGAGCCGGCGTGTCAGCCGCCGCGCAATGGGGAAGGCGCCGACCGCGACCGCCCCCGCGATTGCGACCAGCGCCGCCAGCAGCCACGGTCCGCGCCGCCACGGTCCGCGCAGCGACCCGGTGACCAGGAAGCGGCCGTCGCGCAGCGGCAGCAGCCAGGCGCCGCGGCCTTCCAGCCGGACCGATGTGCCGTCGTTGCGCAACGCCGGCAGTGGCCGCCCGGCCGACGCCTGCAGGGCGCCTTGCGAGCCATAGAGCGCGAGGTCGACGCGCAGCCAGCTGTGCAGCTGGTCGAGCGCTTCCTGCTGGCGCGCACGCGGCGCGTCCGGCGGCGGCAGCGCGTTGGCGGCGAGCTCGCCCGCGACTGCAAGCATTTCATCGAAGCGCAACTCGTCGAAGCCGATGCGCCACAATCCGCCGACGGTGACCACGACGATCACCAGGATGGCGATGATGGTCAGATAGATCTGCAGGTAGAGCCGCCGCATCGTCCTACCGGTCCTGCTCCTTGGCGAACACGTAGCCGGCGCCGCGCACCGTAATGATGCGGCGCGGGCGCTTGGGATCATCCTCGATCGCGGCGCGGACCCGGGAGATGTGCACGTCGACCGAACGGTCGAAGGCTTCGAGCGGCTCGCCCTTGGTGAGGTCCATCAGCGCGTCGCGCGACATGACGCGGCCTGCGTGCCCGGCGAGCGCGTCGAGCAACGCGAATTGGTACGAGGTGAGCGTGCGCTCCTCGCCGTCGACGGTGACGCGGCGCGCGTCGCGGTCGATTTCGAGCCGGCCGAAACGCAGCACGTTGCGCGGCGCGGCGCCGGCGCGGCGCCGGAGGATCGCGCGCAGGCGCGCGAGCAGCTCGCGCGGTTCGAACGGCTTGGGCAGATAGTCGTCCGCGCCGAGTTCGAGCCCGACGACGCGGTCCATGGCGTCGCCGCGTGCCGTCAGCATCAGAATCGGTACGTCCGAGGCGGCGCGGACGCGGCGGCAGACTTCGAGCCCGTCGGCATCGGGCAGCATCAGGTCGAGCACCAGCGCGTCGAATGGCTCGCGCTTGAGACGCTGCTCGCCCTCGCGCGCCGTCGCGCAGGCGACGACGCGAAAACCGGCCGTGCCGAGATAGTCTGCGACCATCCCGGCAAGGCGCTTGTCGTCATCGATGATCAGGATCCGCCCGGCCATGGGTGAACTATAGCAGCGCGCAGCCGGGCCGGGCCGGGACTCACCCGCGGCGCCAGCGCTGCCAGCGCTCGAGCCGGCGCGCAAGGTCGGCGCGCTGGGCCGGGGTCAGGATCTCGGCGGTTTCGGCGATCGCGTCGCTGATGCGTTTGGACGCCGTCTCGGCGAGCTGCATCTGTTCGGCGCGCAACGCCTCGATCTTGCCGCGGTCGATTTGCGGCGCCGCCAGCGTGTCGCGCAGCTGCTTGCGGCCTTCCAGGTGCTTTTCGCGCAGCGCAAACAGGTCGTCGGCGGTGCGCTGGACGATCGTGGTGATCTTCTGGCGCTGCTCGCTGCTGGCATCGACGCCTCCCAGCACGCGGTCGACGGCCCGTTCGATCCGGCCGGGGAAGAATCCCCCGCCGCCGAATGCGGGATGCATGGTGGGGTCTTGGTACCCGCGATCCCACCCATACGGGCCACCGTGCGACCAGCGCGGTCCGAATCCGTGGCCGGGCGAGGCGACGATCGCGCCGATGACGCCGCCGCCGAGCAGTAGCGCGAGGGCGAAGAGAACGCGGCGCCAACGCGGGCGCGCCGCCGGGGTTGCGGGTGGCGGGGCTGGTTCGACGGTGCTCATCAGTGCGGCTCCTCGCGAGTTGGGCAAGCGGGCTTGCTGCCCGTCGCCCGCAAAGCTAGGAGCCGGCCGTTTCGGCGAATTGTCGGGAAGGTAAAGTTATGTAAAGCCGCGCGTCACAGCCCGGCCTTAAGCTTCTCCGCCGCCGCCGGCGCGAAATAGGTGAGGATCCCGTCGGCGCCCGCGCGTTTGAAGGCCAGCAGGCTTTCCAGCATCGCCTTGTCGCCGTCGAGCCAGCCGTTCTGCGCCGCCGCCACGATCATCGCGTATTCGCCCGACACCTGGTAGGCGAAGGTCGGCACGCCGAACGCGTCCTTCACGCGCCGCACGATGTCGAGATAGGGCAGGCCGGGTTTCACCATCACCATGTCGGCGCCTTCGGCAATGTCGAGCTCGACCTCGCGCAGCGCCTCGTCCGAATTGCCCGGGTCCATCTGGTAAGTGCGCTTGTCGCCGGTCAGCGTCTTGGACGAGCCGACCGCGTCGCGGAACGGCCCGTAGAAGGCCGAAGCATACTTCGCCGCGTAGGCCATGATCTGCACGTCGGTGCGGCCGGCGGCATCGAGCGCGGCACGGATCGCGCCCACGCGGCCGTCCATCATGTCGGACGGCGCGATGATGTCGCAGCCGGCCTCGGCCTCCACCAGCGCTTGCCGGACCAGCACCTCGACGGTCGCGTCGTTGACGATCTCGCCGTCGCGCATGAGCCCGTCATGGCCGTGGCTGGTGTAGGGGTCGAGCGCCACGTCGCACAGGATGCCGATATCGGGGAACTCGCGCTTGATCGCGCGGATGGCGCGGCAGACCAGGTTGTCGGGGTTGAGCGCCTCGGTCCCGTCCGCGTCGCGCAGGCTCGGGTCGGTGTAGGGGAAGAGGGCGAGGCAGGGGATCGCAAGCCTCATTGCGCGCTCGGCCGCACGCACCGCGCGGTCGACCGAGAGCCGCTCGACGCCGGGCATCGAGGCGACCGGCACCTGCTTATCCGCGCCATCGACGAGGAACAGCGGCCAGATCAGGTCGTCGGCCGTAACCTTGTTCTCGCGCACCATCCGGCGCGCCCACTCGGCTTTGCGGTTGCGCCGCATGCGGGTGGCGAGGTCGAGCGGGGCGGCGCGGGCTGCCGGCGCCTCGGCTTCGACCGGTACGAGCCGGGTCTTGCTTTCGATCGGGCGGCCGTACTTGATGGCCATGGCGAGCACCTTGTTGCCGGGCTTCCGGCGGCAATCCACCATAGCACGCGCCGATTGGCTAGATCGACATGGACTTCGACCTCACCGAGGAGCAGCGCGCGATCCAGGATACCGCGCGCGAATTTGCCCGCGCCGAGATGATGCCGCGCGCGCGCGAATGGGACGAGAACGAAACCTTTCCGGTCGACACGCTACGCGCGGCGGCGGCGCTCGGTTTCGGCGGCATCTACGTCAAGGACGACGTCGGCGGCTCGGGCCTGAGCCGGCTCGACGCCACCATCATCTTCGAGGAGCTGGCGCAGGGCTGCACCTCGACCGCGGCCTACATCTCGATCCACAACATGGCGGCCTGGATGATCGACGCCTTCGGCGCCGAGGCGCAGCGGCGCGCCTTCCTGCCGAAGCTCTGCACCATGGAGCAGTTCGCGAGCTACTGCCTGACCGAGCCGGACTCGGGCTCGGATGCGGCAAGCCTCAAGACCCGCGCGGTGCGCGACGGCGATACGTATGTGCTCAACGGCGCGAAAGCCTTCATTTCGGGCGGCGGCGTCTCCGACGTCTATGTCTGCATGGTGCGCACCGGAGAGGGCGGGCCGAAGGGCATCTCCTGCATCGTGGTCGAGAAGGGTACGCGCGGGCTCACGTTCGGCGCCCAGGAGAAGAAGCTCGGCTGGAAGTCGCAGCCGACCGCCATGGTGATGTTCGAGGACTGTCGCGTGCCGGCCGCAAACCTGATCGGCAGTGAAGGCCAGGGCTTCAAGATCGCAATGGCCGGGCTTGACGGCGGCAGGCTCAACATCGCGGCATGCTCGCTCGGCGGCGCGCAGTTCTGTCTCGACCGTACGATCGAATACATGCGCGAGCGCAAGCAGTTCGGCACGCGGCTCGCCGACTTCCAGGCGCTTGCATTCCGCATTGCCGACTATGCCACGGAGCTTGAAGCCGCGCGGCTGATGGTGCGGCGCGCCGCGAGCGCGGTGACCCGGCGCGAGCCCGGCGGCACGCGGCTCGCCGCGCAGGCCAAGCGCTTCGCGACCGACGCCGGTTTCGAGATCGTCAACGGCTGCCTGCAACTGCATGGCGGCTACGGCTATCTGCGCGATCATCCGATCGAGCGGGTGTTGCGCGACGTGCGCGTGCACCAGATCCTCGAAGGCACCAACGAGGTGATGCGGCTGATCGTGAGCCGGGATATATTGGGCAACTGAAAAGTCACGTGGAGGAGCCGATGGACGATCGCTCCGATACCCCGCGGCGACAGGCCGGCGCGCCGGAGCCTGCGCGCTACGATCGCGACCTCACGCCGCCTTCTTGCCGGGACCCTTCTTGTCCTGATCCTCGGGCGAACTCGTCGGCGGCCGCGGCCCGCGCCAGCGGTTCATCAAGGTCGCGACCAGGCTGATCGGCGGTGCCGCGATCTCGCCCGGCACGAGCTTGGCGCCCCCCTCCTTGCGCACGAGCTTGACCTTGCGCTCGTGGAAGGCTTCGAGCTCGGGCCGGTGGCCGACGCTGATGATCGCGGTGTTCGACAGTTGTTCGGCGAGCTTGGTCATCAGCATGGCCTGGCTCTCCGGATCCAAGGCCGACGTCGCCTCGTCCATCACCACGATGTCGGGCTTGTGCAGGAACAGGCGCGCAAAGGCGAGCCGCTGCTGCTCGCCGCCGGACAGCGTGCGGTCCCAGGACGCGTCCTCGTCGTCCAGCTTTTCGATCAGATGCTCAAGGCCGACCATCTCGAGCGCTGCGGCAATCTCCTTGTCGTCGAAGTCTTCCGCCGCCCGCGGATAGGTCACGGCGCGGCGCAGCGTACCGAGCGGGATGTATGGCTTCTGCGGCATGAGGAACAATTTCGCGCCGGATTTGATGATGATCTCGCCTTCACCCCAGGGCCACAGGCCCGCGATGGCGCGCACCAAGGTGCTCTTGCCGGTGCCTGATTCGCCCGCGACCAGAACTTTCTCGCCCAGCTCCACCGTAACGTCGGCGTCGTCCACCACGACGGTGCCGTCGCTCAGCGCCACCGAGACGTCGCGCAGGCGGATCGCGGCGCCTTCCTCCTCCTTGCGGTCGATCGCGCCGACCTGGCTGTCCTCGATATGGTCGAGCCCGTCGAGCGCGACCAGCAGGGCGGCAGCGCGCCGTGCCGACGCGGTCCATTCGGCGAGACGCGGATAGTTGTCGACGATCCAGTTGAATGCGTACTGCACCTGGATGAAGGCGGCGGCGGCCTGCATCACCGTGCCGAGCGTCATCTCGCCGGCGAGGTACTTCGGCGCGCACAGGATCACCGGGATCACCGAAGCGATGACGAAGTTGCCGTGCGAGACGAACATCGTGCGCATGTACTGCCCGGCCATCTTGGCCCAGGTCACGATCACCTTGGCCAACAACTCGTCGAGCCCGGCGCGCTCCTCCTTCTCGCCGCCGAGGATCGCGATGCTCTCGCCGTATTCGCGCACGCGCGTGAGCGCGGCGCGGAATTCCGCCTCGGTCTGATTCTTGCGCTCGGCGGTCGGCACGAAGCTGCGCGCGATCAGCAGCATCAGTCCGCTGATGATGAGGCAGTAGGCCAAGACGGCCATGACCAGATAGCCGGGAATGACGATCTGCGATCCGCCCCAGTCGAGCGTGAGGCTGCCGCCGACGTTCCACAGCACGCCCATGAAGGTCGCCGAGGTGAGCGTCGCGCTCAGGATGCCGACCGCAAAATCTACCGGCTGCTCGGTGGCGATGCGGGTGTCGTCGCCGATGCGCGCCTCGGGGTTCTTGTGGTCGCCGTCGATGACGTTGAGCTGGTAGTAGCGTCCCTTGTTGAGCCAGCGCGTGATCGTGTGCTCGGTGAGCCAGGCGCGCCAGCGGCGCTGCGTGCGCATGCGCGCGTAGACCACCGCCACGGCGACGGCGATGCTGCCGGCCGCGAGCGGAACGAACAGCATCGCCTGGTTCAGGACGGTGGCGCCGTCTTTCTTCTCCAGCGCGTCGAAGATGGCCTTGTTCCAGAGGTTGAGCTGATACTGGAAAAACAGTTGACCCAGGACGAGGACGACCAGCATGGCCGTCATCAGCCAGGCGACTTTCCAGCTCTTGGGCGCGGACCAGAAGCCGCGCGCGCTGCGCCAAAAGCGGCGCACCAGCGACCTTTGACGCGCTTTTTCAGAGGCCTTTTCGGGCATACGCTCCCCCGGGAGACAACACGCGGCGGCACGCTAACGCCGTCGGGTTCCGAAAGTTCATTGTTTGTACCGACGATCTGTCGATCGACCGCCGCCAGTCGCCAGGCCGGCAGCGTTCTGCTAACTCGGAACGCATGCCGACCGGCACGATGCTCGTGGAACAACTGGCGATCGTGAGCGCGGCGGCTTTTGCCGGCGCTGCGGTCTACGTCAATCTTGCCGAGCAACCGGCGCGACTGGCGCTCGACGACAAGGCGTTGCTGGCCGAATGGAAGCCGAGCTATGCGCGCGGCAAGACCATGCAGGCGGGGCTTGCCCTGGCGTCGACATTCCTCGGCCTGCTCGCGGCGTACCTGACCCGGGACTGGGTATGGGCGCTCGGCGCCATGCTGATCTTCGCCAACTGGCCTTACACCATCGTAGTCATACTCCCGGTCAACAAGGTCCTGGAGTCGACGCCTCCCGAGGCTGCGGATCAGCACACGCGCGCCCTGATCGAAAAGTGGGGCACATTGTATGCGCGACGCAGCGCGCTGGGGCTGGCGGCGACCCTTGTCTATCTGGCGGCGATTCTTTAGCCACGGCGCATGGATTCACCTGGCCCCGAGATCCTGTTCGAGCGCCGCGGCGCGGCCGGCCACGTCACCCTTAACCGGCCGAAGGCGCTCAACGCGGTGACGCACCACATGGTGCGCGCGCTCGCCGCGCAGCTCGATGCGTGGAAGCACGACCCGGGCGTGACCCGCGTCGTGGTCACCGCCGCGGGCGAGCGCGCTTTTTCCGCCGGAGGCGACCTGCGCCAAGTCACCGGCCTCGGCCAAGCCGGCCGGCACCAGGAAGCCCTCGTGTTCTGGCGCGAGGAGTACACGCTCAACGCCGCCATCAAGCATTACCCCAAACCTTACGTCGCATTGATCGACGGCATCGTGATGGGCGGCGGGGTCGGCGTGTCGGTGCACGGTTCGCACCGCGTGGCCGGCGATCGGTTTCTCTTCGCCATGCCGGAGGTCGGCATCGGCTTTTTTCCCGATGTCGGCGCGACCTGGTTCCTGCCGCGGTTGCCGGGCGAGATCGGGACCTATTGCGCGCTGACGGCCGACCGCCTGAAGACCGCCGACGGCGTGGCGTCGGGCGTCGCCACGCATCACGTGCGATCGCAGCGTTTTGCCGAGCTTGCCGAGGCGCTCTGCGGCAATGTCCCGGTGGACGCGGTGCTGGCGGCCTTCGCCGAGCCGCCCGGGGAGGGGCCGGTGATGGCGCGCCGCGGCGTCATCGACCGGTTGTTCGCAACCGACCGCGTCGAGGATATCCTCACGCGCCTGGATGCCGAGGCAGGCGGTCCGGATGCCGAATGGGCGCGCGCAACCGCGGCGGCGCTGCGCTCGAAGGCGCCGCTCAGCCTGAAGCTCGCGCTCGCCCAGATGCGGCGCGGCAAAGGCTGGTCGTTCGATGCCTGCATGCAGGCCGAGTTCCGTATCGTGTCGCGCGTCATCCACGGCCATGACTTCTACGAAGGGGTGCGCGCGGTGATCGTGGACAAGGACAACGCGCCGGTCTGGCGGCCGGCGACGCTCGCGGAAGTCGACGAAACGGAGGTCGAGCGTCATTTCGCTTCGCTCGGAGAGAGGGAGCTGAGATTGCCGTGAGCGATCCGGTCAACGCGCTCGAGCCGGTCGAACGCGAGCGGGAAGCCACCCCGTGGACAAACCGGCTTGTCGTCGTGCTGCGCCTGATGGCCTGCTTCTCGCTGCTCAAGGGACTCTATCACTGGATGCTGGTGCTCGGCATCGGCGATGGTCCGGGCTCGACATTTCAGGGCAGTACGATGGCGTGGCAGGCGGCGACCATCTTCTTTGCGGTGATCGACCTGGTGGCGGCGGTCGGCCTCTGGCTCGCGGCTGCCTGGGGCGGCGTGGTCTGGCTCACCGCCGCCATTTCGATGGCGGCGGTCGAGCTGTTCTTTCCGCAGATCTATGGCGGGCACCTGTGGGTGGTCGTCGCGGAGTTCGCCGCCATCCTGGTCTATGTCGGATTTGCGCTCATGGCCGGGCGCGAGCGGCCGGGCTAAAATCGAGCGAAGGCGCAGGGAGGATCACATGGCACGGATCGGCTTCATTGGGCTCGGCAACATGGGCCTGCCGATGGCACAGAACCTGATCAAGGCCGGCCATCAGGTCGAGGGCGTCGATGTGAACGGCGCCGCGGTCGAGAAATTGCGCGCGGCCGGCGGCGCCGGCGTCGAGACTGCGAGGATTGCGGCTGCGCGCGCCGACGTCGTCATCACCATGCTGCCCGCAGGCGAGCATGTGCGCGACGTCTATCTGGGATCCGGCGGCGTCATCGAGAATGCGAACGCGGGTACGCTGCTGATCGACTGCTCGACCATCGACGTGGAGACGGCGCGCGCGGTGGCGGCGGCGGCCGGGACGCGGGAGCTGCTGATGCTTGACGCCCCGGTCTCGGGCGGCGTCGGCGGAGCGCAGGCTGCCACGCTTACCTTCATGGTCGGCGGCAGCGAACGCGCCTATCAGCGCGCGCAGTCGATCTTGCAGCACATGGGCAAGACCATCGTGCATGCCGGCGGCGCGGGCAACGGGCAGGCGGCCAAGATCTGCAACAACATGATCCTCGGCATCTCCATGATCGCGGTGTCTGAGGGCTTCGTGCTGGCCGAGAAGCTCGGGCTCGATGCGCAGAAGCTGTTCGACATCTCGTCCAAATCGTCCGGACAGTGCTGGTCGATGACGAACTACTGTCCGGTGCCGGGACCGGTGCCTACGTCGCCGGCGAACCGCGGCTATCAGGCCGGATTCACGGCGGCCATGATGGTGAAGGATTTACGACTGGCACAGGATGCCGCGCGCACGGTCGGCGCGACCACGCCGCTCGGCGCGCAGGCGGCCGCGCTCTACGGGCTCTACGTCGGTGCCGGGGAGAGCGGGCGCGACTTCTCCGGCATCGTGAATTTCCTGCGCGGCAAGTAGACGAGCGCACGCGACGGCGATCGTTCTTCGCTGGACGGCCACAGGGCGCGGGAAATCGGAGTGCGCGATGTTCCACGGTGGGACAATGATGCCGCTACGCGCGCCACGACAGGGTGAACGGGATGTGACGGATATTGGTGACATTCGACGGTCAATCGTCGATTCACCGTGCCGAATAAACTCCATCTTTATTGTGTAATTTAAGACGATCTTAGACGGCGCTCCGTAAGGTCGCTGCATCGGACGGGGGACAGGGCCTCGCCGCTACAATAACGCGAAGTCAAAAAGGGCGTCATGATGAAGACCGTCGTCAAAGCGGTCGACCCGGCCGAGCGTCAGGCGCGGTTCGACCACATCCAGCCGCACTATCTCGAAGCCTTGACGTTGATCGAGCGGCTTCATCGCCGCCTGCTCGACGTGATCAAGGACGAGTTCGATCGTCGCGGCCGTGCCGACATCAACGCGGTGCAGGCGCTTCTGCTGTTCAATGTGGGAGACAAGGAGCTGACCGCCGGCGAGTTGCGCACGCGCGGCTACTATCTCGGCTCGAACGTCTCCTACAATCTCAAGAAGCTGGTCGAGATGGGTTTCCTCGATCATCAGCGCTCGCGCGTCGACCGTCGTTCGGTGCGCATCAAGCTGACCGACAAGGGCCGTGAGGTGCGCGAGATCGTCGGGCACCTCTATGAGAAGCACGTGCGCACGGTCGAGCAAGTCGGCGGTATCTCGGCCGACGAGTTCGCCGGCCTCAACAAGGCGCTGCATCGGCTCGAGCGCTTCTGGACCGATCAGATCCTGTATCGGCTCTGATTCGCCTAACACGGCTTTCTCGGCTTGCCACCTGGCGCGAAAGCGCGCCGGGTGGCGCGGCTTTGGCACCAGAGAAGGTTTACCGGCGCGCGCCTGGCCGCCCCCAGGTTGAGGCGACGCTGCGTCACGACCAATTTACAGCGAATCCTTAGCCAAACTCTTTGCCAAAGGCTTTCGTATTTCGCCAAAGGGGCCTATAAGCCCGCGGCAATCTTTTGGAGGTCCCGATGGCTACTGCGAACCTTAAGAATATGGATGTGCCCGCGCTGTTGACGTTGCGGGGCAGGATCGACGCTCTTCTCGCCGGCAGGCGGAAGGATCTCGAAAGTCAGCTCGCGCGAATTGCCGGCGGCAACGAGGGCGGTCATGGCAAGGTCGCGCGGGGTCCGTTGAAAGGCCGCAAGGTTGCTCCGAAGTATCGCGGGCCCGGTGGCGAGACCTGGGCCGGACGCGGCGCGAGGCCGGTTTGGCTCGTCGCGTTGCTGAAACAGGGCAAGAAGATCGAGGACTACCTGATCGACAAGGCCGGGGCGAAGAAGAAGGGCAGGAAGGCCAAGCGCCGATAATTGCCGGGCGGAGGGGACTTCGTCACCGACGCCCGAGGACTGCCGCGTGCCCGAGGGACCGGGCCCTTTCCGGTTGGCTCCGCGGAACCTGATCATCCGAGCGCATTTTGCCGGCACTCGTGCTGCTGCTCACGATTGCGCGAGCCTCGTGCAGCGCGCCCATGTCGCGTTGAAGGGCTGCTGCCCGACGTGATAGTCGGAGGTCCTGGTTTGACGCGCGGGGGACGGCGCGGAGCAGACGTGTGAGCAAGCGTGAGCATGGCACAGCCGGCATGAGTCGCCGCCGCGTCCTCGGCCTTGCGGTCGGCGCGACGGTTGCAGCGGCGGGCAGGGCGCTGGCGCAAGGCTCGGACGATCCGCTCGAACAGCTCATCCAGCAGAACCAGCGCGGCGATTTCGGCCAGAACTTCGACTCCGCTTCGCGCACCGTCCTGATGCCGAAGTCGTCGTTGCCGACCCTGTCGGCCGCGACCGCGCAGACGACCGAACAGGCGATTGCCCGCTACGAGCAGATCGCGGCGAGCGGCGGCTGGCCGCAGGTGCCGCCGAGCGATCGCCTGCGCCTCGGGGTGCGCCATCAAAGTGTGGTCCCGTTGCGCCAGCGTCTTGGCATCGCCGGCGATCTCGACGCGGCAGCCGGCGTCAACGACGTCTACGATTCCTACGTCGAGGCGGCCGTGCGCCGCTTCCAGGCGCGCCATGGCCTCACCATCGACGGGCTCCCGCGCACGCAGACGTTCAACGCGCTCAATATTTCGGCCGAGATGCGGTTGAACCAACTCAAGACCAACCTCGCGCGGTTGCGCGGCTTCACCGGCAATCCGCCGCATCGCCTCGTGGTCTGCAATATCCCGGCCGCGCAGCTCGAGGCGATCGAAGCCGGCGTGGTGATGTCGCGCCACGCCTCGGTCGCCGGCAAGCCCGACCGCCCGTCGCCCGACATCAACAGCCGCATCATCGAAATCAATTTCAATCCCTATTGGACGGTGCCGGTCTCGATCGTGCGCAAGGACCTGATCCCGAAGATGCAGGCCGAGCCCGATTATCTCACCAAGAACAAGATCCGCATCCTCGACCCGAAGAACAACGAATTGCCGCCGGCGCAGATCAACTGGTTCTCCGAGGAGGCGGTGAACTACAAGTTCAAGCAGGATCCGGGCGACTTCAATTCGCTCGGCTCGATCCGCATCAATTTTCCCAGCCCGCACGGCGTCTATATGCATGACACGCCGCTGAAGAACCTGTTCGGCGAGGACTTCCGCTTCCATTCCTCCGGCTGCATGCGCATCCAGAACGTGCGCGCGCTGGTCAACTGGCTGCTCGCCGAGACGCCCAACTGGTCGCGCCCGGAAATCGACGAGGTGATCAAGTCGGGCGAGCGCAAGGACGCCAAGTTGAAGGCGCCGGTGCCGCTGCACTGGGTCTACGTGACGGCCTGGGCGACGCCGGACGGCGTGGTGCAGTTCCGCGACGACATCTATAATCGAGACGGGCTCGGGGCCGCCGCCAAGCCGGGCTAGAGCATGATCCGTTCAAGTGGAATCGGATCATGCTCTAGATTCCTTGCGTTGGTCGCGTTTTCTGCGGCGAACCGGTGCCCACTTCGCCGGAAAACGCTCTACTGTCCCGATTCCCAAGTTCGCATGCGCTCGCGGCATCCTGACCCGCTCGGCAGACCGGGAGGAGGAGCCGCGAGCCTCGCGGGCCACCCGGACCCCGGCGCCGCGCCCGGACGGGCCGAGCCCAACATCTTGGGGATATTGGCCTCCTGGGCGGAGCGCCGGCCCAATACTTGGCGCTTCCCGGCCGATATGCTAATCGCCCGGGGCTGCCGCTGCACAAGGAAGTTTCATGTCCGCGACCGAGCGTGCCGCGAAATCCGACGGCTTTTTTACGGCCTCGTTTGCCGAGACCGATCCGGAAATCTGCGATCCGGTGCGCCGTGAGCTCGCTCGCCAGCGCGACGAGATCGAGCTCATCGCCTCGGAGAATATCGTCAGCCGTGCCGTGCTCGAGGCGCAGGGCTCGGTCCTGACCAACAAATACGCCGAAGGCTATCCGGGCAGGCGCTATTACGGCGGCTGCCAGTACGTCGATGTGGTCGAGACCATCGCAATCGAGCGCCTGACCAAGCTGTTCGACTGCGCCTTCGCGAATGTTCAGCCGCACTCGGGCGCGCAGGCCAATCAGGCTGCGTTCATGGCGGTGATGCGGCCGGGCGACACCTTCCTCGGCCTCAATCTCGCAGCGGGCGGACATCTGACGCATGGCTCGCCAGCCAACATGTCCGGCAAGTGGTTCAATGTGGTGCCTTACGGGGTACGGCGCGACGACAACCGCATCGACTTCGACGAGATGGCGCGGCTTGCGCGCGAGCATCGGCCCAAGCTGATCGTCGCCGGCGGCTCGGCCTATCCGCGCATCATCGATTTCCGCCGCTTCCGCGAAATCGCCGACGAGGTCGGCGCCAGGCTCATGGTCGACATGGCGCATTTTGCCGGGCTGGTCGCCGGCGGCGCGCACCCGAGCCCGTTCCCGCACGCCCATATCGTCACCTCGACCACGCACAAGACCTTGCGCGGCCCGCGCGGCGGCTTCGTGCTCACCAATGACGAGGAGTTGGCCAGGAAGATCAATTCGGCGGTGTTTCCCGGCCTGCAGGGTGGGCCGCTGATGCACGTCATCGCCGCCAAAGCGGTCGCGTTCGGCGAGGCCTTGCGGCCTTCGTTCAAGCTCTATGCCAAGAGCGTGGTCGAAAACGCCAAGGCGCTGGCCGACAGCCTCAAATCGAAGGGCCTCGACATCGTCTCCGGCGGCACCGACACGCACCTCATGCTGGTCGATCTCCGGCCGAAGCGCTTGACCGGCAAGGTGGCCGAGGCAGCCCTCGAGCGCGCCCGCATCACCTGCAACAAGAACGGCATCCCGTTCGATCCGGAGAAACCCACGGTGACCTCGGGCGTGCGGCTCGGCACTCCGGCCGGCACCACGCGCGGCTTCGGCGTCGCCGAGTTCCGCCTGATCGGCGACCTGATCGTCGAAGTGCTCGACGTGCTGTCGCAGAAGGGCGCCGAGGAGGATTCGCTCACCGAGGCCGTGGTGCGCGAGAAGGTCAAGGCGCTGGTGCAGCGCTTTCCGATTTACCAGGATTGAGGCCGCGGGGGCGAGCATGCGCTGTCCGAAGTGCGGGAGCCTCGATACCCAGGTCAAGGATTCGCGCCCGACCGAGGACTCGGCCGCGATCCGCCGCCGGCGCGTGTGCCTGTCCTGCCATTTCCGCTTCACGACGTTCGAGCGTGTGCAGTTGCGCGAACTCGTCGTCATCAAGCGCAACGGGCGGCGTCTGCCGTTCGACCGCGACAAGCTCGCGCGCTCGGTCGAGATCGCGCTGCGCAAGCGCAACGTCGAGCCGGATCGCATCGAACAGACCGTATCGCGGATCGTGCAGGAACTCGAAAGCCTGGGCGAGAGCGAGGTTTCGTCCGAGACCATCGGGGAGACCGTGATGGCGCATTTGCGCGAGCTCGACGACGTCGCCTATGTGCGTTTTGCTTCGGTATACCGCAATTTCCGCGAGGCCAAGGATTTCGAGGAACTGCTCGGCGAGCTCTCCGGCGACGAGGAGCCGCGCGCGGGCGCGACGGCGCGGAAGTAGGCGCTTGCGCGCACCATGCGCCGGGGGCAGGGCTTTGTGCTAATTTTCGCAGCCTAACATACCGAAACTACATGATCTTCTTTCGTTACGTTGGCGATGTCGTGGAAATCGTGAATGTGATCGAGGGTCATCGCGACATCGACGCGATCTTCCCTAACAATGACCGGTAGCGTGTCGGATTCTGGTGAAACTCGGTCCGAGGCTAACGCCCGCTTCATGGCGCTCGCGCTGACGCTCGGGCGGCGCGGGCTCGGCAACGCGTGGCCCAATCCGGCGGTCGGCGCCGTGGTCGTGAAGGACGGCACCGTCGTCGGCCGCGGCTGGACGCAGCCCGGCGGGCGGCCGCATGCCGAGATCGAGGCGCTCGCGCATGCCGGCGCGGCGACGCGCGGGGCGACCCTCTATGTGACGCTCGAGCCGTGCTCGCATCACGGCAAGTCGCCGCCCTGTGCCGACGCCATCATCGCCGCCGGCGTCGTCCGGGTCGTCGCGGCGATCGAAGACCCGAACCCCGAAGTCGGCGGTCAGGGCCATGCCCGGCTGCGCGCGGCAGGCGTTACGGTCGAGGTCGGGCTCGGCGCCGAGGAGGCGCGCAGAGCCCATGCCGGCCATATCCGCCGTATGCGCGAGCAGCGCCCGCACGTCACGCTCAAGCTTGCGGTATCGGCCGATGCCAAGGTGGCGCTCGCCGGCCGCAGGCCGGCCGCGATCACCGGCGCAGCGGCCAATGCCCGCGTGCATCGCATGCGCGCGCAGCACGATGCGATCCTGATCGGCATCGGCACCGCGCTGGCCGACGATCCGCTGCTTACCTGCCGCCTGCCGGGAATGGCGGCACGCTCCCCGGTGCGCGTCGTGCTCGACAGTGCCCTGCGCCTGGCTCCCACGTCGCGCCTGGCCGCGACGGCCGCCCAGACGCTCGTGTGGGTCTTCGCCGATCAGGCGCTGCCGGTGCACGAGCGTCCTCTCGCCGACCTCGGCGTCGAAATCCTGCGCGTGCCGGGCGCCGCCGGCCGGCTCGATCTCGCCGCCGTGCTGCGCGCGCTTGCCGGTCGCGGCATCACGCGGCTGATGGTGGAAGGCGGGCCGACGGTCGCCGCCGCCTTCACCGCCGCCGACCTCGTCGATGAAGTCGCGCTGTTCCGTTCGCCCGGAGCGATCGGCGCCGAAGGCGTCGATGCGCTCGAAGGCCTGCCGCTTGCGGCACTGACCCGGTCGCCGCATCTGCGATCCCGCGGTGCGGAGCAGATCGGCCCCGACACGATGGAGGCCTTCGAACGCGTATGACTCCGCAGTTCCCGCTCGCCATCGCCTTGCCGGATGAGCGCCATATTTTTGCTCAACCGGATGCTTTTTTTGCAGCTGGGCCGGGCGTACACGGGGAGTATGTGATGCGTAACGCAATCGATTGTCGCCACGAAGCGCTCGAATGTCTGCGGATGGCCGAGCAGGCCAAGGCGCGCCAGCACAAGGCGCTCATGGTCACGCTGGCGCAGGCCTGGGCGCAGCTCGCCGAGCAGACCGAGCAGAGAGGGCCGGCGATAGCCGGGGACGCGCCTGCACCGACCGTCAACTGATCCAGTTGGAAAGTTTGCGTCGTCGATGAGCGGGATGACATTCTTCGAATCGTCATCCCGCTCCACCTTATCGCTCAAGCACGATCTTTTTCCGAAAACCGGTGCCCACTTTTCGGGATCATGCTTTAGTGCTGCCGGGCGGCCGCGGAGCCGCCGGGATGGCACATGTTCACCGGCATCGTCACCGACATCGGTGAGGTCGTTACGGTCGAGGAGCGCGCGCAAGGACTGCGGCGGCTGACGATCGCCTGCGCCTACGACCGCGCCTCCATCGCGATCGGCGCTTCGATCGCATGCTCCGGCATCTGCCTCACCGTCGTCGCGCTCGGCGCGGGCGGGCGCACCACCTTTGCCGTCGACGCGGCGGCCGAGACGCTGCGCCTCACCACGGCCGGCGGCTGGCGCAACGGCATGCGCCTCAATCTCGAGCGTTCGCTCAAGCTGGGCGACGAGCTCGGCGGCCACCTGGTCAGCGGCCATGTCGACGGGCTTGGGGAAGTGATCGCGCGCGAGGATCTCACCGACATGGCGCGCTTCACGCTGCGCGTCCCGGCGCCGCTGGCGCGGTTCATCGCCGTCAAGGGCTCGGTGACGCTCGACGGAGTTTCGCTCACGGTGAACGAGGTCGCGGGCGACACGTTCTCCGTGCTGATCATTCCGCATACGCTGAGCGTGACGACGTTCGGCGCGCTCAAGTCCGGCGATGCGCTCAATCTCGAAGTGGATGTGATGGCGCGCTATGCGGCGCGGCTGATCGAGACGCGTTGATACTCCTTGCTCCCATGGCGATCCGCTTGCTACTGACGGCGCGATGGCAAAGCCGCGCAGCACGGTTCGCAGGCAGACGGGCGTCACGGGCGCGCGCATCCTCGTGGTCGAGGCGCGCTACTACGAGGACATCTCCGAACGCCTGCTGCAAGGCGCCAAGCGCGCGCTGAGGCAGGCCGGTGCCGCGTTGGACCTCGTCACCGTGCCGGGCGCACTCGAAATCCCCGCCGCGATCATGATCGCGCTCGATGCCGCCGCGGCGCGGGGCAAGCCTTACGACGGCGTGGTCGCGCTCGGCTGCGTCATCCGCGGCGAGACCAGCCACTACGACATCGTGGCCGGCGAATCCGCCCGCGGCCTGATGGACATCTCGCTCGCGCTCGGCCTGCCGGTCGGCAACGGCATCCTCACCGTCGACACCGACGCGCAGGCGCTTGTGCGCGCGCGCCCGGATCGCGACGACAAGGGCGGCGGCGCCGCGCGCGCCGCGCTGACCCTGGTGCGGCTCAAGCGCCGGCTTTCCCGGACCCGTGGGCAATGACGCGCGCCCCGCAGGAGGCGGCGCGCAAGGCGAACCGCCGGGGTGCCGCGCGGCTTGCCGCCGTGCAGGCGCTATATCAGATGGACATCGCCGGCACGCCGCTCAACGACATCCTCGCCCAGTTCGAGAGCCACTGGATCGGGCGCGAGGTCGAGGGCTCGCAGTATCTGCCTGCGGAGGCCGCCTTCTTCCGCAGCGTGGTCGGCGGCGTCGTCGCCGATCAGCGCCGGCTCGATCCGATGATCGACAGCGCGCTCGCGGGCGGCTGGCCGCTCAAACGCATCGAGGCGTTGATGCGGGCGGTGCTGCGCGCCGGCGCCTACGAGCTCAGCGGACGCTCCGATGTGCCCGCGCGCGTCGTCGTGTCCGAATATGTCGACGTGGCCAATGCCTTCCTCGACAAGGATGAGACCGGCATGGTGAATGCCGTTCTCGATCTGCTGGCGCGGAAGCTGCGCGACGGCGAGTTCGGCAAGGTTGCAGGGTAGGGTGCCATGCGCGAGCCCGCCGGAGCTTCGGGCGAGGATCGGCTGATCGCCCGCTACTTCAAGCCGCTGGCGAAAGACCCGCGTGCGCTCGGCCTGATCGACGACTGCGCGGTGATGACGCCGCCGCCCGGCCGCGACCTCGTACTCAAGACCGACGCCGTCGTCGGCGGCGTGCATTTCCTGTCCGACGACCCGCCCGAAACGGTCGCCAGGAAGGCGCTGCGCGTCAATCTCTCCGACCTTGCCGCCAAGGGCGCAGACCCGGCCGGATTTCTGCTGACGCTGGCGTTGCCGGCCGACATGCCCGAGCAATGGATCGCCGCGTTCGCACGCGGCCTCGGCGAGGATGCGGACGCGTTCGGCTGTCCGCTGCTCGGCGGCGATACCGTGCGTACGCCGGGCCCGGTGACGGTTTCGATCGCCATCATCGGCACGGTGCCGAGCGGAACGATGGTCACGCGTTCAGGCGCGAAGGGCGGCGATCATGTGGTCGTCACCGGCACGATCGGCGACGCGGTCTTGGGGCTGCGCGTGCTCAGCGACCCCGAGGTGGAGAAGTCTTGGGGTCTCGATGCAGCAATGCGCGATCATCTCGTCGCGCGCTATCGCGTGCCGCAGCCGCGCAATGCATTGGCCGAGGCGATTAGGACGTACGCCTGCGCCGCGATGGATGTTTCCGATGGTCTTGTCGGCGACCTTGGCAAGCTGTGTGCGGCCTCGGGCGTTTCGGCCGAGATCCTCGTCCGGGATCTGCCTTTTTCCTCGGCCGCCGGAACCGCACTGAAGACCTATCCGTTGCTCAGCGAGATCATGCTGACCGGCGGCGACGACTACGAGATTGTCTGCACGGTGCCTTCGCCCAAGCTCGACGCATTCCGCTCTGCGGCATCGGCTGCCGGCGTGCCGATCACCGCGGTCGGGCGGATCGTGGCGGGCGACGCACCGCCGCAATTCGTCGACCGCGACGGCCGTCCGCTCAATTTTACACGGCCCTCGTTCAGTCATTTCTGATCCGCGTTCCGCGCAGTAGCGCAATCCTTTCGCTTGCGATAGAACCGCCGCCCTCATTCTAAGTATTTGCCTGTTCGGAGAATGTTCATGTCGGCGGCTGCCGAAACCCCGTTCGATGCCGCCGCCGGCGACCGGCTCGCCAAGCGCAACGCGTTGGTGCTCGCCACCGGCCAAGCGCTCGCGGGCGCCAACAACACGGTGATCGTCGCGACCGGCAGCATCCTCGGCGCCATGCTCGCCCCCGACAAGAGCCTCGCCACCTTGCCGATCAGCATCATGGTGGTCGGCATCTGGGCCGGCACGCTGCCGCTCGGGTTCCTGGCCAAGCGTTATGGGCGGCGCACCGCCTATGCGACGGCCGCGGTGTGCGGCACGATCGCCGGGCTGATCGGCTATGCGGCGGTCCTGCAGGGAAATTTCTGGCTCTATCTGGTTTCGGCCTTCTTCGGCGGGCTCTACGCGGCCTCGCATATGTCGTACCGCTTTGGGGCCGCCGATACGGCGAGCCCGGAATTCAAGCCGAAGGCGGTGTCATGGGTGATGGCGGGCGGCCTGTTTGCGGCGTTCCTCGGGCCGCAGCTCGTGATCTTTACCAAGGACTTGATGCCGCCGTTCCTGTTCGCGGCGAGCTATCTGGGGCAGGCGGCGTTCGCGGCTGTGGCCGGGTTGATCATTCTCATGTTCTTCCGCGCGCCGCGTTTCGAGGCCGGCAATGGCGCCGCGGGCGGCCGCCCCTTGAGCGAGATCGCGCGCCAGCCGCGTTTCATCGTGGCGGTGGTGTGCGGGGTCGCAAGCTACGCGCTGATGAACCTGATGATGACGTCGGCGCCGCTCGCCATGTTCGATTGCGGGCATTCGGTGTCGAACGCCACGCTCGGCATCCAGTGGCACGTGCTCGCCATGTATGCGCCGAGCTTCATCATCGGCTCGTTGATCTTGCGCTTCGGCGTGATGCCCATGACGGCTGTCGGTCTCGTGCTGCTCTGCCTCTCCGCGATCGTCGGCCTGTCCGGCATCAGTGTCGCGCATTTCTGGATCGCGCTCATCCTGCTCGGCGTCGGGTGGAATTTCAGCTTCGTTGGCGCCACCACCATGGTCACCGATTGTTATCGGCCTGAGGAACGCAACACGGTCCAGGCATTCAACGATTTCCTCATCTTCGGCAGCATGGCGATCGGATCGTTCATTTCCGGCTCGATGCTGGCGCACTTCGGCTGGTATCTGGTCAACGTAGTGATGTTTCCCGTGATCGCGGTAGCCGGCGCGATGTTGCTTTGGCTCAGGCGGCGCGAGCGGGCGCGCCTTGCGTGAATCCGCAGCCTCCGCCATCGAGGTCGCGCCGCACCGGTCCAAAGGTATGAAATAGCGGGACAATTGCGCCGTTGCGTGGGCGCGGCGTTTTTGGCTATATCCGCGCCACCTTCCAGCCGGGGCTGCCGCCAGGTCAGCCCGCATTCGGCGCGCCTGACGGGGTGAGGGGGCCTTTGCGCCCGCCGGGCTTGCAAGAAACGGGGACTTTCATGACAGCTTTGTGGGTGATCATCGCCTGCGGCCTGCTTTCCATCGTCTACGGCGTCTGGGCGATCCAATCCGTGATGGCGTCGGATGCCGGCAGCCAGCGCATGCAGGAGATCGCGAGCGCGATTGCCGAGGGCGCGCAGGCCTACCTCAAGCGCCAATACACCACCATCGCGATCGTCGGCGCGGTCGTGTTCGTCGGCCTCTGGATCCTGCTCGGAAGCTGGGTCGCAGTCGGCTTCCTCATCGGCGCGGTGCTGTCGGGTGCGGCTGGCTTCATCGGCATGAACGTGTCGGTGCGCGCCAACGTGCGCACCGCGCAGGCCGCCACCAAGTCGCTGAGCGAAGGCCTCGATATCTCGTTCAAGGCCGGTGCCGTGACCGGCATGCTGGTCGCCGGTCTCGCGCTGCTCGGCGTCGCCATCTACTACTGGTTCCTCACCGGCCCGAAGGGCCTCGCGCCCGATCATCGCACCGTGATCGACGCGCTGGTTGCGCTCTCGTTCGGCGCCTCGCTGATCTCGATCTTCGCCCGTCTCGGCGGCGGCATCTTCACCAAGGGCGCCGACGTCGGCGCCGACCTCGTCGGCAAGGTCGAGGCCGGCATTCCCGAAGACGATCCGCGCAATCCCGCCACCATCGCGGACAACGTCGGTGATAACGTCGGCGATTGCGCCGGCATGGCGGCGGACCTGTTCGAGACCTATGCGGTGACGGTCGTCGCCACCATGGTGCTCGCCGCCATCTTCTTCGCCGGCCAGCCGGTGCTCGCTTCCGCGATGCTCTATCCGCTCGGCATCTGCGCGGCCTGCATCGTGACCTCGATCATCGGCACGTTCTTCGTCAAGCTCGGCGCCAACGGTTCGATCATGGGCGCGCTCTACAAGGGCCTGATCGCGGGCGGCGTGCTCTCGATCGGCGGCCTTGCGATCGCGACGCACTATCTCATCGGCTGGGGACAGATCGGCACCGTCGCCGGCATGGCCATCACCGGCAAGGCCTTGTTCTGGTGCGGCGTGATCGGCCTCATCGTCACCGGCCTGATCGTGTGGATCACCGAATACTACACCGGCACCGGCAAGCGCCCGGTGGTGTCGATCGCGCAGGCCTCGGTGACCGGTCACGGCACCAACGTGATCCAGGGCCTTGCGGTGTCGCTCGAATCGACCGCGCTGCCGGCGCTGGTGATCGTCGCCGGCATCATCGTGACCTATCAGCTCGCCGGCCTGTACGGCACGGCGATCGCCGTCACCACCATGCTCGGGCTTGCCGGCATCATCGTCGCGCTCGACGCCTTCGGTCCGGTCACCGACAACGCCGGCGGCATTGCCGAGATGTCGGGGCTGCCGAAGGAGGTGCGGCACAATACCGACGCGCTCGACGCGGTCGGCAACACCACCAAGGCCGTGACCAAGGGCTATGCGATCGGTTCGGCCGGGCTCGGCGCCTTGGTGCTGTTCGCCGCCTATACCAACGACATCGCGGCGTTCACCAAATCCGGCGCGCCTTACTTCAAGGACATCGGCACGGTGTCGTTCGACCTGTCGAACCCCTACGTGGTGGCGGGGCTGATCTTCGGCGGCCTCATCCCCTATCTGTTCGGCGGCATCGCCATGACGGCGGTCGGCCGAGCGGCCGGCTCGGTGGTCGAGGAGGTGCGCCGCCAATTCCGCGAGAAGCCGGGGATCATGGCGGGGACCGAACGTCCCGACTATGCCCGCGCGGTCGACCTCCTCACCCGCGCCGCCATCAAGGAGATGATCATTCCCTCGCTGCTGCCGGTGCTGGCGCCAATCGTGGTCTATTTCGGCGTGCTGGCGATCTCGGGCTCGAAGGCCAATGCCTTCGCCGCGCTCGGCGCCTCGCTGCTCGGCGTGATCGTCAACGGCCTGTTCGTCGCGATCTCGATGACCTCGGGCGGCGGCGCCTGGGACAACGCCAAGAAGAGCTTCGAGGACGGCTTCGTCGACAAGGACGGCGTGACGCACCAGAAGGGGTCAGAGGCGCACAAGGCGTCCGTCACCGGCGATACCGTCGGCGATCCCTACAAGGACACGGCCGGTCCGGCCGTGAACCCGGCGATCAAGATCACCAATATCGTCGCGCTGCTGCTGCTGGCGATTTTGGCGCATTGAAGCGCCGGGAACCCAACGACGACGCGAAGGCCCCGCGGCTCACACCGCCGGGCTTTTCATTTCCCGACCCTTTCCAAGCATCGCAGGGAAGTGCGACACTTCGCGTGAGTTTGAGGGGCGTCGCGTGCGTTCGACCAGTTCCACCGACATCGCGGATTATCAGTTGGCGCTCGATGCGATGCGCGACGGCGTCGCGCTGTGGAGCGCCGACGGCACGCTGCTCGTTTGCAACGCCGGCATAGCCGATCTGATGAACCTTCCGCGCGATCTCCTGCGCCCGGGCGCCACGCGTCTCGACTTGATGACCTTCCTGGCGCGGCGCGGCGACTACGGGCCGACCGATGATCCCGCCGCGCTCGCGCGCAAGCTGTCGAGCGGCTTCGGCGCGGGGGAGGTGACGTCGCTCACGCGCCGCCTGCCGGACGGCCGCTACTTGCGCGCAGACGCCCGGCGCTTGAACGACGGCCGCTCGCTCGTCACCTATCGCGAGGTCAATGGCCCGGCCGCTATCAACACATGAGCTACGATTGATCGGCCGCCGAGGTCGAAAGGGGGAAACATGATCAGGTTTGTTCTCGCAGCGGCTGCCGCCGCGCTCGCTGCCCATGCTGCCTCGGCGCAGGAGCTTGCCGCCGGCCCGCCGGTTTCCGTGACGATGGTGACGCAGCTCTCGCCGACTATCCCGCAATACACCCGCGTCGACATTCCGATGTTGCGCGAACAGCTCCCGCAACGCAGCGGCGGACGCATCCAGGTGACGCTCGCGAGCTGGCCGGAGCGCAATCTCACCGGACCCGAACTGCTGCGCGTGCTGCGCGCCGGGCAGATCGATCTCGGCGGCATCGCGCTGCCGACGGTCGCGGGCGATGCGCCGTTGCTCGACATCATCGATCTCGCGGGCCTGCTCTCCTCGCACGAGATGGGGCGCAAGGTGGCCGACGCGGTGATGCCGGAGCTCAACAAGGAGCTCGAACGCTTCAACGTGCGCATCATCGCGACCTATCCGTTCCCGGCGCAGGTGTTCTTCTGCCGCGATCCGATCGCCAGCTTGGCCGACGTCAAGGGGCGGCGCGTGCGCACGCCGGGCGGCTCGCAGAACGACTTCATCCAGGCGATCGGGGCGCAGCCGGTCGCGATCGGCTTTCCGGAAGTCTACGGGGCGCTCGAGCGCGGCGTGGTCGACTGCGCCGTGACCGGGACGGCGACCGGCAACGGCGCGCGCTGGTACGAGGTGTCGCGCCACCTCTACACCTTGCCGGTGCAGTGGGGCGTCGCCGCCTACGGGGTGAACCTCGCGTGGTGGAACAGGCTCGATCCCGCAGTGCGCGACTTCCTGCAGAAGGTCATGACCGAAGTGCAGGAAGCGCAGTGGAAGCTCGGCCTGGAACTGACCGACGACGGCATCGCCTGCAACGGCGGAAACAAGGACGGCTGCAAGATCGGCCGCCTGGTCGACAACCGGCCGATGACGATCACGCGCGCCACCGAGGCCGACATGGCGACGCTGCGTACCTCGCTGACCGGCGTCGTCCTGCCGGCCTGGATCAAACGTTGCGGCGAACGCTGCGGGGAGATCTACAACCGGCTGGTCGCCCCGATCACCGGCGTGCGCTACCAAGCGCGCTGAGCTCCCGTGCTCGATGGCGTGATCGCGGCGGCGGCGTTCTGCCGGCGCGCGGTCGCGCGCCTCGGCACGCTGATGGGCTATGCTGCCGGCTGGGGCTTCATCCTGTGCGCGGCATTCATCACCTTCGACGTGATCGCGCGGCGCTTCTTCGGGTTTTCCTCGCAGGCGACGACCGAACTGACCGGCTATGCGCTCGCCTTCGGCATCTCGTGGGCGCTCGCGCATGCGCTGACCACGCGCGCGCATATCCGCATCGACGTGCTGATCAATCGCCTGCCGGAAGTGCTGCGCTATCCGATGCACATCGTGAGCCTGCTGGCGCTCGCGGTGTTCATCGGCTTCATCGCCAAGGGCGCCTATGACCTGGTCGACGAGTCGGTGCTGTTCCGCGCGACCGACATCAGCGTGCTGCGCACGCCGCTGTGGATTCCGCAAGGCCTGTGGGCATTCGGCATCGGCGTCTTTCTCCTGCTGATCATCCTCCTGCTGGTTGAAAACATCCTTCTGGTGCTGGCCGGGCGCGGCCGCGAAGCCGAAGTGCTGGTGCATGCGCGCACCTACGAGGAGGAGGCGGCCGAAGCGCTGCAAGCGGTCGCGGCGGAGAAGGACGCGCCGTGATCGCGATCGTCTTCCTGCTCGCGTTCCTCGTGCTCGCCATCGTGCTCACGCTCATGGGCGCGGGCCCCGGCAACCTGCCGATCTCCGAAAGCCTGCTGCTGGTCGCGTTGTTCGCTCTGTTCTTCGGCGCCGGCATCTACATCGCGGCGGCCCTGGGCGTGCTTGGACTGCTGGCCGGATTTGCCTTCGCCGATCGGCCGTTCTGGACCTTTCTCGGGCAGACCGTGTGGGCCCCCTCATCGAGCTTTGTGCTCGTCGCGGTCCCGCTGTTCCTGCTGATGGGCGAAGTGCTGCTGCGCGCGGGCCTGTCCGAGCGGCTTTACCGCGCCCTCAACGTCTGGCTCGACCGTCTCCCGGGCGGTCTCCTGCACACCAACATCGTCGCCTCCGGCGTGTTCTCGGCGATCTCGGGCTCGTCGGTCGCGACCGCCGCCACCATGGGCTCGGTCGCGCTGCCGTTCTTCCACGGCACGAGCTATGACAAGAAAATGGTGCTCGGCTCGCTCGCCGCCGGCGGGGCGCTCGGGAACCTCATTCCGCCCGGCATCACCTTCATCATCTACGCGCTCATCACCGACACCTCGGTGAGCGCGCTCTACCTCGCTGCGGTCGGCCCGAGCCTCGTGGTGGTGGCGCTGTTCATCGGGGTGATCCTGTTCAAGGCGCGCCGCGTCGCGCCGGAGGCTAGGCCGAAAATCCCGTTGCGCGCGAAGCTCAGGACGATCGTCGACCTGCTGCCGACCGCGGCCCTGATCTTCCTGGTGCTCGGCACCATCTATGGCGGCCTCGCGACTGCGACGGAGTCGGCCGCGCTCGGCGTCATCGGCGCGATGGGCTTCGCTGCGCTCGAGGGTAAGCTCACCCTGCGCATGCTCAACGCCTCGGCCGAGGCGACCGCGCGCACCACCGCGATGATCGGGCTGATCCTGTTCGGCGCCTACGTGCTGAATTTCATCTTCGTCGGCCTCGGCGTCCCGCAAGCGCTCGCCAAGCTGGTGAGCGGAGTGCCGCTGCCGCCCTGGGGCATCATGCTGCTGATCATCGGCTTCTATCTCGCGCTCGGCACCTTCATGGAGGGCTTCTCCATGGTGGTGACGACCATTCCGGTCGTGTTCCCGGTGGTGCTGGCGCTCGGCTACGATCCGATCTGGTTCGGCGTTATCGTGACCATGCTGGTGGAGATCGCGCTGATCTCGCCGCCCGACGGGACGGTGCTGTACGTGCTGCAGGGCATGCGCAAGGACGACGGGCCGATCACCGACATCTTCTCCGGCGTCACGCCGTTCCTGCTCGTCTATGTCCTGGCGATCCTGATCCTGATGCAGTTTCCCGACGTGGCGCTGTGGTTGCCGAACGCCTTGAAGTGACGCGGCCCGTGAGCCGCGACGCTCGTTACGATCGGCTCCGCGTGATGGAACCGCTGCTTCGATCAACGCAATTGAAGCGTGCAATCCGTCCGTGCCTTGTTTATAACACATTACAATTGCACTTTTCGGTTGCATCGTCGCTGGCCGCAAAGGCATCGGCAATGACACGTCTATCGCTCGCAACAGGAGGAACGAATGGCACAATCCTATTCCGGTGGAATTCGCCCGTTCTACGCCGTGATCATTCACGACAAATGCAAGACCGCCGATGCCGAGACGTTGCGCGCCTACCGGGTCGTGGCCCAGGATCTTCTGAACGACCCGAACAGCGGATACCAGGATTCGCAGGATCTGAAGGACGCGCTCAAGGTCTGCGATCAAACGCTCTCGGGCAAGAAGTAGTCGACGCATTCGATGGCCAGGGCGAGCCTCGCGGCGTGACCTGCCGCGAGGCGGTCGAGCGCGCTCGACCCTTGCAACCGGCAGCAAATGACGCAGCCAAATGACGCAGAGATGAGCGAGGACGCGCCTCGGCGAAGGGTTTCGCTCGAGGATCAACTCGACTGCATTCCCGTCTTCGTTGTCTGGGAGCTCACGCTTGCCTGCAATTTGAAATGCCTGCACTGCGGCTCGCGCGCCGGCCACAAGCGCGCGGGCGAGCTCAGTACCGGCGAGTGCGTCGATGTGGTGCGCCAGCTCGCCGCGCTCGGCACGCGCGAGATTTCGATCATCGGCGGCGAAGCGTTCGTCCGCAAGGATTGGCTGACCATCATCCGCGCGATCCGAGACCACGGCATCGACTGCATGATGCAGACGGGGGGGTACAAGCTGTCGGCCGCGATGCTCGAGGCCGCCGCCGAAGCCGGACTGCAGGGCGTCGGTGTTTCCATCGACGGCCTGGAGGCGCTGCACGATCGTCTGCGCGGAGTGCCGGGCTCCCATGCCGAAGCGATGCGCGTGCTGAACGACTGCCGACGCCTCGGCCTGGTCGCGAGCGTCAACACGCAGATCACGGCCATGATCATGCCGCAGCTTACGGAGCTGCTGGAGGTCATCCTGCAGGCGGGCGTCCGGTACTGGCACGTGGCGCTCACGGTCGCCATGGGCAACGCCGTCGACCACGAGGAGATCCTGCTCCAGCCCTACGAGCTCGCAACGTTGATGCCGCTGCTGGCCGAGCTGCATCTGAAGGGGCGCGAGCGGGACCTGCTGCTGCTGCCCAGCAACAACATCGGATATTTCGGTCCTTACGACGTGCTCTGGCGCGGCCCCGACCGCGGCAACTACCCGGGCTGTCCGGCCGGTCAGAACGTCATCGGCCTGGAAGCCGATGGAACCCTGAAGGGTTGCCCTTCGCTGGCGACCGAACGCTATGGCGCGGGCAGTGTCCGCGACACGCCGGTCGCCAAATTGTGGGCCGAGCATCCGGCCCTGCATTTCAATCGCGACCGCGGCACCGAGCATCTCTGGGGCTTCTGCCGCGACTGCTATTACGCCGAGGTCTGTCGTGGCGGCTGCACCTGGATGACGGACTCGCTGTTCGGTCGCCGCGGCAACAACCCTTACTGCCATCATCGGGTCCTGAAGCTCGCGGAGCGCGGCATGCGCGAGCGCATCGCGAAGGTTGCGGATGCTTCCGCGCACTCCTTCGCGACTGGCCGGTTCGATCTCATCGAGGAGCCGATCCCGGCGCAGGGCGCCGCATCATGACCGATGCACCCGTGCCTCCGCCTCGAGCCCGCGCTGCGCCGGTGCTGGTGCTTTGCCGGCAATGCGTCCGCTACGTCTTCGAGGGGACCGAGCTGTGTCCGCATTGCGGATGCGATGCGCGCGAGATCGGCGCACGCTATCGCGCGGGCGGCTACCAGGTGACCGAGGCGGTTCAACGGATCGAGCGTGCGCTGAGCCGCAAGCGTGCGCGAACCAGAGCATGATCCCGAAAAGTGGGAACCGGTTTTCGGAAAAGATCATGCTCAAACAAGAAGCTAGACCATGATCCAAATCAATTGAATCGGATCATGGTCTAAGGCTTCGGCGTCACCTGCACGGTCGCCACCGCGGCATTCATGGTCAGCGTGAAGCCGTTCGCCGCGGTCTGGATCGGCATCGGGGTGCCGTTCCAGGGACTTTCGACGGCGGTGACCACGCTGGCCGCGGTAGGCACGATGTTGCTGCCGAACGTCACCTTCGCGGTCTGTCCGGTCTGGTTGGTCGGTTGGTACAGGCGGAAGATCAGGTTCGTCGGCGTGAAGCTGCCGGGCTTGGCGACGGTCAGGATGGCCGGGCCATCGTTCACGACGCTCGCGAGATTGCCGCTGCCAGGCAGCATTCCGGTGAATTGGTAATAGGTGTTCCCGGGCGAGATCTCGAGCGCTTGCAGCGGCGTGTTGAAGGAAAGCGCCTCCTTCAGCGGCTGGCCCGTGGTCGGTGCGCCGAGGCCGGTCGGGACCCGCAAGGCGTAGTGCTGGGTGTGCGGCGCGGTATCGGTCCCGCCCGCACCGTAGGCTTCGACCGGCGAATTGCGCACCAGGCATCCGATCAGGGCGCTGTCGTTATCGTAGGCCCAGGCCGGCATCGCGGCGTGGTAGGCGGCCGCCAGGGGCGTGTCGTTGACGTCCTGCGGGATCAGGAAGTCATGCGTCGGCCGGAACACCGGCGGCCCCCAATAGCCCGGTCCCGAAAGCGGCTGCACGCTGGTCCAATGGTAGAGAGTGCCATGGGTGATGGCGGCGACCGGCGACGCGAGCGGAAAGCGCGCCATCACCGAATAGCCCAGCGGAGCCTGCGCGGTCGTGGTGATACGCAGGAACGGCTCTCCCGCCACCAGCAGGTACTCGCGGGTGTAGTAGTGCGCCTCGCCGCTGCTGACCTTCACCAGCACGGTGGTGCGCAGCCGCACCCGCAACGGACCGTTCTCGAGCACGACGGCGCCGAGGCCGGGACCGGAGGTCGTGAACGTCGCGTTGGTGTCGACCTGGAACGTGGCGCCAGTCTCGTTTCCGAATCGATAGAGTCCACCGCCGTCCAGGTAGAACACCAGGTCGTTGCCCTTGGTGCCGGGAGCCAGGATGTTGAAGCCACCGCCGGCGGTGTCGTTCAGGTTGACGATGCCCCAGTTCGCGGCTTGGTTGATCCTTGCGCTCAAAAGGCTGTTCGCCAGGACGTAGTCGTTGCTCCCGGTGTCCGAAGGCGCGATCGAGGCTTTCACCGTCGACGCGGCATGAGATGTCGACAGGTTGCCGCTGATGTAGGCCATGCTCGACACGTCGTTCGCCATGAACAGCATGCCGCCCTCGAACGAGCGCTGCACCGGCGCGCTTTGGCCGTTCAACGAGACCGACTGCGCATTTGGCATGACCACACTGGCGATCTCGGCAAGACCGCTGCGCTGGAACCCGAGCGGGTTCGCCACCAGCACCGGGGCGTTTCCGGTGAAGCCGCTGCTCGACACCATGCCGGCGAGCGCGTTGAGGGCGGCGCCGCGCAAGCCGCGTGCCGCCGCGGCCGTCGCCTGCAGCAGCGGAAGCTGCTCGCCGGCGTAGACCGGATCGGACGCGGTGCCGCACACATAGTCGTGGTGTGTGCTCGGCGCGAAGTCGGCCCACGCGTCGGCCATGTCGTTCCAGAACGTCGCCGGCAGCATGTTTTTCAGCGAGGGGTTGGACGGCTGCGTCAGCAGCGCGAACACTTCCGCGGCGGTGAGCGCGCGTACCGCCTCGTAGTGCAGGATCTTCAATTCGGCGCGGCTGGCATAGTAACCGGTCCAATACGGCGTGCCGTTGTAGGGCGCGAGCACTCGCAACGCCCCGATCTCGGAATTGAGCTTGCCGATGAACTGGTCGAACGTGCCGTCGACGGTCGCGACGTTGCTGTTGTTGGCGCCCTGCTGCACGCGATTGTCGTTCCACTGCTGCACGTCGTTGAGCAAGCCCTGCACCGGCATGCTGAAATCGTCGTCGATCGGGATGTACATGTTGGCGGTCGCAGCCGCCGAGTATCGCTTCGGCGCGCTGTTGCTGATCGGCATGTAGGCGTTGGTGAAATTGTTGATCGCCTGCGGGCCGTTATTGAGCTGGTCGCCGAACCCGTAACCCCCTCCCAGCATCCAGTGCGTGATCACCTGCGAGCCGTCCGACGCCTGCCAGACGAAGTCGACGCCGTCGTTGAGCATTTGCCGCTGCGGGGTAGTCGAGCTCGTTCCCGGCATTCGCGAGAAGCCGACGCTGACGAAGCCGAGCGCCGTCAGCAGCGCCGGCAGTTCCGGCCCTTGCCCGAAATCGTCGGGGATCCAGCATTGCGGTTTCGGCTGCAGGAACGGCAGCGCCTGCGACAGCCAGAGATGGCCGACCAGGTAGTTGCGGATGAAGCCTTCGCCCGAGCACACGAGGCAGTCGGGCGAAGTGATGCCGCCGCTGAGGACCTGGAAATTGTTGCCCGCCTTCTGGATGGCGGCGACCTGGTTGGGGTTCTCCTGGATGTACTTCTGGAAGAAGCCCATCTCGCAGATCGTGTAGTAGTAGGGGGCGTTGCTGGGCGTATTGAACGTCTGCAGGTTCGTGATCGCCTGGTCGAGGATCGCCTGCACGCCCTGGCCGTTGTAGGCATACCAGTAGTATTGAGGGAATGTCCGGATCCAGTCCCAGTCGAGATGCGCCGACTGGTCGAAGACCATGGTGTATTGAGGAGCGGCGCCAACGGCGGCGGCTGTGGTGTGAGGCTCGGCCATTTTGCTCTCCCGTGGCGACGCTGTTGCGCGGATTTATGATGATGGCGTGACTTGCACGGTCGCGACCGCGGCGTTCATGGTCAGCGTGAAGCCGTTCGCGGTCGTCTGGATCGGCGTCGGAGTTCCGGTCCACGGGCGCTCGACGGCGGGGACCAGGCTCGCCGCGGCGGGCGTGATGTTGCTGCCCAGCACGACCTGCACGGCTTGGTCGTTCTGGTTGGTCGGCTGGTACAGGCGGAAGATCAGGTTCGTCGCCGTGAAGCTGCCGGGCTTGGCGACCGTCAGGATGGCGGGGCCATCATTCACGCCCGCAAGGTTGCCGCTGCCCGGCAGCATCCCGATGAACTGGTAGAACGTGTTGCCCGGCGGAATCTCGACCGCCTGCAGCGGCGTGTTGAAGGCAAGCGCCTCCTTCAAGGGCTGCCCGCTGGTCGCCGGGCCGAGGCCGGTTGGAACCCGCAGGGCATAGTGCTGGGTGTGCGGGGCGGGATCGGTCCCGACGGCGCCATGAGGGCCGCCCGGCGTGTTGCGCACCAGACAGCCGATCAGGGCGCTGTCGTTGTCGTAGGCCCAGGCCGGCATCGCGGTGTGATAGGCGGCCGCCAGGGGCGTGTCGTTCACGTCCTGCGCGATCAGAAAGTCATGCGTCGCCTGGAAGGTCGGCGGTCCCCAATAGCCGGCAAGCGGCTGGACGCTGGTCCAGTGATAGGCGGTGCCGTGGGTGATGGCGGCAACCGACGACGCGAGCGGGAAGCGCGCCATCACCGAATAGCCGAGCGGGGCCTGCGCGATGGTGGTCATGCGCAGGAACGGCTCCCCCGCCACCAACAGGTATTCGCGGATGAAGTAGCGCGCCTCGCCGCTGCTCGGCGTCGCCAGCACGATGGTGCGCAGCCGCACCCGCAAGGGACCGGCCTCGAGCACCACGGCGCCGAGTCCGGGGCCGGAGGTCGCGAACGTCGCGGCGGTATCGACTGCGAACGTGGTTTTGTCGTCGTTCACATACTCGTTGCCGAATTGATAGATGTCGCCGCCGTCGTTGTAGAGCACGAGATCGTTGCCGGTGGCCCCGGACGCGAAGATGTTGAAGTCGCCGTTGGCGGTGTCGTTGAGGTTGGCGATGCCCCAGTTCGCGGCTTGGCTGATGGTCGCGCTCAGCAGGTCGTTTGCCAGGACATAGTCGTTGCTGCCGGTGGTGGGAGGCGTGATCGAGGCCGCTGCTTCTGATGAGGAGGCCGGGTTGGTCGACAGGTTCCCGCTGACGAAGCCCATGCTGGGCACGCTCGCCATGAACAGCATGCCGCCCTCGAACGAGCGTTGCACCGGCGTGCTTTCGTTGCCGAAGGCAACCGACGATACGTTGGGAAACACCACATTGGCGATCTCGGCAAGACCGCTACGCTGGAAGCCGAGCGGGTTCGCCGCCAGGATCGAGAGCCAGCCGCCGCCCCCGCTGCTCGGCACCATACCGGCAAGCGCGTTGAGCGCGGCCGCGCGCAGCCCGCGCGCGGCTCCCGCTGCCGCCTGCAACAGCGGAAGCTGCTCGGTCGCATAGATCGAATCGGTCGCCGTCCCGCACACATAGTCGTGGTGCGTGCTCGGCGCGAAGTCGGCCCACGCAGCCGCCATGTCGTTCCAGAACGTCGCCGGAAGCATGTTGTTGAGCGAGGCGTTGGACGGCTGGGTCAGCAGCGCGAACACCTCCGCGGCGGTGAGCGCACGCACCGTCTCGTAGTGCAGGATCTTCAATGCGGCGCGGCTGGCGTAGTAGCCGGTCCAATACGGCGTGCCGTTGTAGGGCGCGAGCACCCGCAAGGTGCCGATCTCGGAGTTGAGCTTGCCGATGAATTGGTCGAACGTGCCGTCGACGGTCGCCACGTTGCTGTTGTTGGCGCCGCCCGGCGACACGAGATTGTCGTTCCACTGCTGTACGTCGTTGAGCAGGCCCGGTACCGGCATGCTGAAATCGTCGTCGATCGGGATGTACATAGCCGGGGTCGCGGCGGCCGAGTATTGCGGCGGCGCGCTGCCGCTGATCGGCATGTAGGCGTTGGTGAAATTGTTGATCGCCCGTGGGCCATTACTGAGCTGGTTGCCGAACCCGTAGCCGGACGGGGGTCCAAGCATCCAGTGCGCGGTGACCTGCGAGCCGTCGGACGCTTGCCAGATGAAATCGATTCCGTTCTGCAGCATTTCTTGCTGCGGGTTGACGCGCACGCACGTCCCGAGCGTTCCCGGGAGCCGCGAAAAGCCGACGCTGACAAAGCCGAGAGCGGCTAGGAGGGCGGGCAACTCCGGCCCCTGGCCGAAGTCGTCCGGAATCCAGCAGTGCGGTTTCGGCTGCAGGAACGGCAGCGCCTGCGACAGCCAGAGATGACCGACCAGGTAGTTGCGGATGAAGCCTTCGCCCGAGCAGACGAGACAGTCGGGCGAGGTGATGCCGCCGCTGATGACCTGGAAATTGTTGCCCGCCTTCTGGATCGCGCCGACCTGCGCGGGATTCACCTCAATGTACTTCTGGAAGAAGCCCATCTCGCAGATCGTGTAGTAGTAGGGACTGTCGTTGGTCGTATTGAACGTCTGCAGGTTCTTGATCGCCTGATCCAGGATCGCCTGCACACCCTGGCCGTACATGTAGTACCAATAGTTCTGCTCAAAACTGTAGATCCAGTCCCAGTCGAGATGCGCCGACTGGTCGAAGATCATCGTATAGGCGGGGACGGCAGCGACGGCGGAAGCCGTGGCGGCCGCGCGAGGCGCGTCGGTCATTATTCTTCCCCGTCTGCGGCGACCGGTGCGCGGCCGCGTCGCGCGCAACGCGCGACGGAGTTACTCTATCAAAGGTTGGGTAGTGGGGATATCAGAAACGCCTGCCGGGCGTTGCGGATCAGGATACCAGCGGTTGGGGGGCTTTCGGCGCACGGCCCTCGCCTCATGCGCGGCTTCAGTTGATATCCATCTGCAGCTTCTCGTTCCGGATGATCTCGCCGAACTTCTCGGTCTCGCCCTGCACGAAGGCGGCGAATTGCGCCGGCGTGGTGTAGTCGGCGCGCGCGCCGAGATCGCGGATGCGCGTCTGCATGTCGGGCTTGTCGAGGAACGCCTTGATCTCGGCATTGAGCGCCTGCACCACCGGCGCCGGCGCCTCGCGCTGGATGAATACGCCGAACCACGACGACACGTCGAACCGGGCGAGCTCCGGCGCGCTTTCGCGCATGGTCGGGATGTCGGGCGCCTGGAAGCTGCGCTCCGGCGTGGTCACCGCGAGCGCGCGCAGCTTGCCTTCGCGCACCTGCGGCAGGGTCGGATAGAGATTGTCGAACAGGATCTGCACCTGTCCGCCGAGCGCGGCGGCGAGCGCCGGCCCGGCGCCGCGGAACGGCACGTGCGCCATCTTCAGCCCGGTGAGCTGCAGGAACCAGGCGGCGGTGAGATGCGGGCTCTGTCCGGTGCCGGACGAGGCGTAGGTCAGCTTGTCGGGATTGGCCTTGAGGTAGGCGATCAACTCCGCGATCGACGTCACCGGAGCGGACGGGTGCGCCGACACGATGTTCGGGATGCGGATCAGGTTGCTCACCGCCGCTATCTGCTCGGCCTTATAGGGCAGGTTGCGGAAGATGCTGTAGGCGATCGCGTTCGGCCCCGGATTGCCGACCATGATGGTGTGCCCGTCCGACTTCTGGCGCACGAAGTCCGCCGTGCCGATGGTCCCGCCGCCGCCCGACTTGTTCTCGACCACCGTCGACTGGCCCCACGTCGTTTGCAGATGGAGCGCCAAGAGCCGGCCCATGACGTCGGTGGTGCCGCCGGGCGCGGCCGGCACGATGATGCGGATGGTCTCGGTCGGCCGCCAGTCGGCGCCGAGGCTCGCGCGCGGCAGCGCGGCGAGGCCAAGGCCGGCGGTTGCCGCGAGCATGCGGCGGCGTGAAAGTGGGGTCATGGACGTTTCCTTATGTCTTGAATTGCCGCAGTCGGCCGCCATCATCACCGGCGCTCCGCCGACGGGCAAGCCGAGTAGCGCTACTTGCTGCTGAAGATCTTGAACAGATAGACCAGATAGGACATTTCCTGGCCGCCGGTCGGCGTGGTGCGGCTGACGTAGTCGAAGATCTTGCCGTCCTGCAGGCCGTAATTGGCGAGCCGCTCGACGCGTCGGTTCTTGTCGAAATAGACCGCGACCACGCGCTGATCGACGATCTTTTCGGGCAGGAACGAGGTCTGCTCGGTGCGTTGCGAGATGTAGTAGAACACCTCGCCGCTCACGGTCGCGACCGTCGAGGGTGTGCCGAGCGTGATCAGCACCTGTTCCTGCGGCGCGCCGAGCGGGATCTGTTCGAGCGCGCCCTCGGCGAGGATGTAGCCTCGGCTGTAGGTCTGGGTGAAGCAGCCGCCGAGCAGGAGGCCGAACGCAAGCGCCACCGCCGGCGCCGCGCTGCGGCACCCGGCACGCCTCACGAATGTGGCCTTGTCAATCACGCTGTTGCACGCTCTTGCGTCCGACGATCCGTTGACGTACCTCGCAGCCCCGCGAAATGCAATCCAGACCCTGTCGGTCCTGGGCGGCGCCCCGTATCCGTGCAGTCTGATGATTCTGTTCCGCCGCGACCCCAATGAATCCACCATCCGCGCCTTCTATGGCGCGATCGTGGCGCAGGCGCGTTTACCGTATTTCTACCGGGATCTCGGCGTTCCCGACACGGCCATGGGCCGCTTCGACATGATCGTCCTGCATGCCGTCCTCGTGCTGCGGCGGATGCAGAGCGAGCACGCCATGGAGGCGGTCGGGCAGGGCGTGTTCGATACGTTCTGCCGCGACATGGATCACAATCTGCGCGAAATGGGCGTCGGCGACCTCGGCGTTCCGCGGCAGATGCGCCGGCTGGCCGAGGCGTTCTATGGCCGCGCTCGGACCTATGAAAGCGCCCTGGCGGCGGCCGATGACGTGGCGCTTGCGGCGGCGCTCGCACGCAATATCTTTCCCGATGCCGCGGCGCCGCGCGGCGTCGGACCTCTCGCCGCCTACGTGCGCGCCGCGGTCAGGAGCTTGGCGGAGCAGGGCGAGACGTTTGTGCGCGGCGATCCGCGATTTCCCGATCCCGAATGGTTTGGCGCCTCGCTGCTTGAAGCCAAACCGGAGTGAGGCCCATGGCAGCGGAACTTCCCTGGAGCGTCACGGTCCGTCTCGATGAGATTCCCGAGACCGGCCGCCATGTCGAGATTGCCGCAAGCGAAGGCGAGCGCGCCGCGGCCGCCCGCGTGGCCGGCGTGGATGGCATCGAGCGGCTCGGTGCGGTGTTCGATCTGACCCGGCGCAGCGGGAATGGCCTGCAGGCGGTCGGACGCGTGGCCGCGACGGTACGTCAGACCTGCGTCGTCTCGCTCGAGCCCGTTACCAACGAGATCGACGAAGCGATCGATGTCGCGTTCGCTCCCTCGCTCGAACCCGTCGTTGCAACTGACGACAGGGAACCGGTTCGCACGAAAAGAACGAACGATGAAGCCCCGGAACCGCTGACCAACGGTGCCGTCGACCTGGGTGCGCTTGCGACCGAGTTCTTGGTGCTGGCGGTCGATCGCTATCCGCGCAAGCCGGGCGTGAAATTCGAGCCACCGCGGATCGGCGATGCTGCAGCGCATCCATTCGCCGCGCTGGCGGCGCTGAAGAAAAAGTCAGGCGAAGTCAAGGGTTGACGGAGACATGCGGGCCCTTTGTGTCCGGCCGCCGAACCGGTATTGTCGCCGCGAGTGCCCGCAAGGATTTACGAACTTCGGAATCGGGACACCAGCCGCAAGCCACACGTGAAACCAGCGAACCGAGAGCCATCCAGGTCGATTCATGGCCGATAAGGTCCGCATCGCGCTCGATGCCATGGGGGGCGACTTCGGGCCGGCGGTGGTCGTTCCGGGGGCGGAAGTCTCGTTCCTGCGCCATCCGGATACCGAATTCCTCCTGTTCGGCGATGAAGCCGCGATCATGCCGCTCATCGAGGCCCGGCCGCGATTGAAGGGGGCCTGCCGGGTCGTCCATACCGATGTCGTGGTCAGGATGGATGAAAAGCCGAGTCAGGCGCTGCGCCATGGACGCTGGAAATCCTCGATGTGGCTTGCCATTGACGCGGTGAAGAAGGGCGGAGCCGATGCCGTCGTGTCGGCCGGCAATACCGGTGCGCTCATGGCGATGGCCAAGTTCAATCTCAGGACCATGGCCGGCATCGAGCGACCGGCGATCGCCGCCGTGTGGCCCACGCTCAAAGGCGAGTCGATCGTGCTCGATCTCGGCGCCTCGATCGGGGCCGACGCCGAGCATCTCGTTGCGCTTGCCGTCATGGGAAGCGCGATGGCGCGTGTCCTGTTCGACCTGGAGCGCCCGACGGTCGGGTTGCTCAATATCGGGGTGGAGGAGGTCAAGGGGCTTGAGGAGGTACGCGAAGCCGGCCGGATCCTGCGCGAGGCGGATCTGCCGTTCCTCGATTACGTCGGATTCATCGAAGGCGACGGAATCGGTAAAGGCGACGTGGACGTCATCGTCACCGAGGGTTTCGCCGGAAACATTGCGCTCAAGACCGCGGAGGGAACCGCGCGGCAATTCGCCGGTTACCTGAGATCGGCGATGGCGCGCACGTTGCGCGCGCGGATCGGATATTTCTTGGCCGGCGAGGCGTTCCGCGCCCTGAACGACAAGATGAATCCGACCAAGGCCAATGGCGGCGTGTTCCTCGGCCTCAACGGCATCGTGATCAAGAGTCATGGCGGCGCCGATGCGGAGGGCTTCGCGGCGGCCATCGACATCGCCTACGACATGGTGCGCTACGATCTGCGCCACAAGATCAGCGATACGCTCGTCCGCCATGCCGGCGAGGAAGCGGCTGCCGTCAAGGTCGGCGGAGCAACATCGTGACCACGCTCCGCTCCGTGGTCCTCGGTTGCGGGACCTACCTGCCCCAACGCGTGCTCGGCAACGAAGAGCTCGCGCGCATGGTCGACACGTCCGACGAGTGGATCGTGCAGCGGACCGGCATTCGCCAGCGCCATATCGCGGCCGAGGGCGAGCTCACCTCGGACTTGGCGCTGTCGGCCGCGCGCGCGGCGCTCGCCGCGGCCGAAGTCGAGGCCCACTCGATCGATCTCATCGTGCTTGCGACCTCGACCCCCGACAACACGTTTCCGGCGAGCGCGGTATCGGTCCAGGCCGGGCTCGGCATCACGCATGGCGCCGCCTTCGACCTGCAGGCGGTTTGCTCGGGCTTCGTCTATGCACTCGGCGTCGTCGACGGCCTGTTCAAGTCGGGCATCTACCGGCGCGCGCTGGTCATCGGCGCCGAGACCTTCTCGCGCATCCTGGACTGGAGCGACCGCACCACGTGCGTGCTGTTTGGAGACGGCGCCGGCGCGCTCGTGCTCGAGGCGCAGGAGCAGCCGGGGACGCGCGAGGATCGCGGCATCCTCACCTCACGCCTGCGCTCGGACGGCCGCCACAAGATGAAACTCTATGTCGATGGCGGCCCGTCGTCGACCGGAACGGTCGGGCGCCTGCGCATGGAAGGGCGCGAGGTGTTCAAGCATGCGGTCGCCATGATCACCGATGTGGTCACCGAGTCGCTCGCTTCGACCGGCTATGCGGTCAGCGATCTCGACTGGTTCGTGCCGCACCAGGCCAACCGACGCATCATCGACGGCTCGGCGCACAAGCTCGGCATCCCGCCCGAAAAGGTCGTGATCACGGTCGACCGGCACGCCAACACGTCCGCCGCCTCGATCCCACTTGCACTCGGCGCCGCCATTGCCGACGGACGCATCAAACGCGGCGATCTGGTGTTGCTTGAAGCCATGGGCGGGGGCTTCACCTGGGGCGCGACGCTGGTGAGGTGGTAGCCTTTCGTCTTGCGGGGATTTGCTTAAGTGCCCGTTGACCATTGCCTCGACATGTGAATATCGTCGAAAATTCATGAAGATAGTATGGTCGCCGAGAGTGGGGTAAGGCGATGGCGGGCAAGACAGTGACACGGGCGGACCTGTGTGAGGCGGTCTACCAGAAGGTCGGCCTCTCGCGTTCCGAGTCGGCGACGCTGGTCGAGATGGTCTTGAAGGAGATCACCGATTGTCTGGAGCGCGGCGAGACGGTGAAGCTCTCCTCCTTCGGTTCTTTTGTCGTGCGCAAGAAGGGTCAGCGCATCGGCCGCAATCCCAAGACGGGCAGAGAGGTTCCGATCTCACCCCGGCGCGTGATGGTGTTCAAGCCGTCGGCCATCCTCAAGCAGCGCATCAATTCGGGATATGACGGCGGCGGCGTGTGAATGGCGTAGTGCCGATAGGTAGTGGCCGTGGACAAGGCGCCCGACGCGTTCCGAACCATCAGTGAAGTCGCGGACGATCTCGATTTGCCGCAGCATGTGCTGCGCTTCTGGGAAACGCGCTTTCAGCAGATCAAGCCGATGAAGCGCGGCGGCGGCCGGCGCTACTACCGGCCCGACGACATCGACCTCCTGCGCGGCATCCGCCACCTGCTCTACGGCGAGGGCTACACGATCCGCGGCGTGCAGCGCATTCTCAAGGACCACGGCATCCGGTTCGTGCAGAACGTGTGGAAGGCCGGCGCGCCGCAGCCGCCCCCGACGGCCGCCGATGCGGTCGACGGTGACGTCGGCGAACCCTCGCTGGCGCGTCCGCTGCCCGGAAGCCGGCGCGCGGAAGAAGGCGAGCGCCGCCGGCTGTTCGGGCTGCTGCCCAGCGTGACGGTGGGCCAGACGGCGCCTGAAACCCGGCGCGAGACGGAGCCGCGCGAATCGACTGCGGCGATGCCGGTCGAGCCGATGGAACGCCCGACGGTCGCCGGCCCCGCAGCGCCCGGGGGCGTCTCGATCTCCGCCGAGAACCTGCTCAAGCTGCAGGCGATGCTGCAGGAGCTCGGCGAGTGCCGCCGCCTGCTCGACGCCGCGCTTGAGGAACAGTGATCTCCCGACTGTCCGGGAAGCGCCATGATCGACCGAGACCTCTTCATCAGTCATTCCTCGGCCGACGCGGCGACCGCGCGCGCCCTCGTGGCCGATCTGGAGCGAGGCGGCATCACGTGCTGGCTGGCGTCGCGCGACGTACCGATGGGCAGCGCCTATCAGGAGCAGATCGTCGCGGCGATCGAGCGGTGCCGCGCGATGTTGCTGGTTTTCTCCGACGCGGCGAACCGGAGCGAGCACATCCTGCGCGAGGTCGAACTGGCGGGGCAGGCGGCCAAGCCGATCTATCCGGTGCGGGTCGATGCGTCCGAGCCCGCCGGCGGCCTCAAATACATGCTTGCCAACAAGCAATGGGTGGAGCGCAAGGCGCTCGGGGACCGGCTGATCCAAACGATCGAGCAATTGCTCGGACGGGAGGGGGGCGGCACGGTGGCGGTGGTGGTGTCGCGGCCGCGACCGCGGCGGCCGCTCGTGCTGGCCGGCATCGGGGCGCTGTGCCTGGTGCTGGCGGCGGGCTGGCTCGCGCTGAGCGACCTGCCGTGGAAGCGAGAGCCGCGGGTCGAACCGGCAGCCAAGGGACCTGTCAGTCCGAGCGTGCTGCCTGTGCTCCCTGCTCCTCCTGCAATGCAGTCGGCCAACGCGCCGCTCCCGATGCCGACGGCTCCGAGTGTGCCGCAGGCGGACCCAACGCCGGTGGCAACGCCGGCGCCGGCTCAACGTGCGCAGACCGCGACGCCGAGCGTGGTGCAGCCGGAACCGGCGTCGCCGGTGACGCCGGCGCCTGCCCAACTGGCGCAGACCGCGGCGCCGGCGCAAGCGCAGGAGCCGCCCTCGGCGCCAATTACCGCCGCACCGCCGCCGGCGGCTACTCCGCCCGCGGAGCAATTGGCCCGGCTGCCGGACAGCGGCGCCCAGTCGCATGGCGCCCCGGCGGCGGTGATCCGCGCCGCGGCGCCAGCGGATCTCCGCGGGCTCGGCATAGGCGTGTACCTGTTTCGCGAGTGCGAGGTCTGCCCGGTGATGGCGGTCATTCCTTCCGGACGATCGCTGATCGGGTCGCCGGAGCTTGAACCGGGGCACCAAGCGAGCGAGCGTCCCCAGCGGGAAATCACGATCCGTCAGGCGTTTGCGGTCGGACGTTCAGAAGTCTCATTCGAAGAGTGGTTGGCCTGCGTGGCCGAAGGCGGCTGTAACGCCCATCGCCCCGGCGACTACGGCTGGGGCTATGGCAAGCGCCCCGCCATCAACGTGTCATGGAGCGATGCCAAGGCCTATGTGGAGTGGCTCTCGCGCAAGACAGGGGCGCCTTACCGGCTGCTGTCCGAGGCGGAGTGGGAGTTCGCTGCGCGCGCATGCACCGGTGCTGCGCCGTGTCCATCGCAGCCGTTCTGGTTCGGCAAGATCGCGCCCGACCAAGCCAATTACGACTGGCGGTTTGCCTACGACGGCAGCCCGAAGGCGATGCCGCCGCGGCGCACGGTTCCGGTCGACGAGACGCTGCCCAATCCGTTCGGCCTGATGCACATGCACGGCAATGTGCGCGAATGGGTCGAAGATTGCTGGAATGCGAACCTTGCCGGCCTGCCGCCCGACGGATCGGCGCGCACCTCCGGCGACTGCAACAGCCGCGTGGTGCGTGGCGGATCGTGGGCCGACGAGCCCAAGGACCTGCGTGCGGCCAAGCGCAGCTGGGAGGTGCCAGGCGAGCGCCGGGCGCAGATCGGCTTCCGCGTCGCGCGCAGCCTGCCCTGAGGTATGTAGATCAGCGGACCTTGCCCCGGTGTTGCCGCGACGGCATGATCATACCCCGGGGCTTACTCTACGCGGACTCGAATCATGACTGGCTCGATCGTCGCGCGGCGGCTGGCGCTGCGGCTCACGCTGTTGCTTGCCGGATTGCTGGCGCTGCCGATGTGGGCGACCTCCCTGTCGGCCGCCGAAACGCGCCGTGCCTTCGTGGTCGGCGTCCAGCGCTATAACGATGGCAACATTCAGCAGCTGCGGCTCACCGTCAACGACGCCAAGGACGTGGCCAAGGACCTGGAAGAGGTCGGCTTCGACAAGAAGAACGTCAAGGTCGTCACCGACGTCCGCAGCAAGGAGGCCTTCGAAAAGGAGCTCAGCGCCTTTCTCAAGACCGTCGAGCCCGACGACACCGTGCTGTTCTATTTCTCCGGCCACGGCTTCGGACTGGAAGCGGACCAGACCAATTACCTCCTGCCCGGCGACATCAAGAGCCCGTTCGCCTACACACGCGCGCAATTGAGCGAACAGGAACGCAAGAACAGCGACATCGTACGCCTGCGTATCGCCTCGCACATCGAGGCTTACCAGCAGAACGAGATCGCCAAGAACGGCATCTCGGCGACCGACGTCGCCAACCGCATCGCCGAGAGGAAGCCCAAGGCGGTGATCATGATCCTGGACGCCTGCCGCTCGCTCGCGACCGCCGATCCGAACGACACGCAGGACCCCAAGCTGATCAAGCGCGGCAGCGAGTCCGGCAGCCGGCTGGTGACCGCGCACAAGCCGCCGGCGGGGTTCATGATCCTCTACTCGGCCTCGTTCGGCGAGCAGGCGGTCGAGCGGCTCGACAATCACTCGCGCAACTCGCTTTACACCGAGGTGCTGCGCCAGGAGCTGCAGCGGCCAGGGCAGTCGGTGCTCGAGCTCGCCGAGAGGCTCAAGCTCGTGGTGCGTGCCATCGCGCAGAAGGACGGCTTCCAGCAGGAGCCGGACTTCGTCCACAACATGACCAACCCGGACGAGTTCTTCGTGATCGGCTCGATCGGCCGCGACCGGTTCCAGATCTCGCAGGAGAAATGCGCCGGCGACCGCGAGGATTGGGAGCAGATCAAGAACCTGCAGAAGCGCGAGCTGTTCGAGCGCCACAAGCGGCGCTTCGACGGCTGCGGCACCGCGGAACTGGCGCGCCGCGCACTGGTCGAGTTCGCGCTCGGATCGGACGATCCGATCGAGGCGCCGGTCGCGGTCGCGCTCAATCGAGCCGTCAGCGAATGCGATCGGCTTGCCGCCTCGGAGCACGACCGCGCCCGGCCGCCCGAGGTCGCCGGCGTGACGTTCGACAAGATGGACGCCGACGCGGCGATCACCGCCTGCAAGCGCGCGATCGACGACAATCCGCGCATCGTGCGCTTCCTGTTCAATCTCGGCCGCGCCTACCACAAGGTCGGCACGCAGCCCGGCCTCGACAAGAGCGAACGGGCGCAGACGTTGCGCAATGCGCGCTTCGCCTATGACGATGCCGCCAAGCGCGGCTATATCAGCGCGCTCAACAACCTCGCCGTGCTGTACGAGAACGACGACGAGCCGGGCAACGACGAGCTCGCGATCGACCTCTACAAGCGCGCCGCGCAGCAGAACCATCCGCTCGCGATGTATAACCTCGCCCTGCATTATCGCGAGGGCGTGGGCGTCAAGCGCGACTTCGTGCAGGCCTCCGAATGGTTCGCCAAGTCGGCGGAAAGCGGCTTCGTCTCCGCCATGGTCGAGCTCGGCCGGGCGCTGACCACGGGGGAGGGCCTGCCGAAGAACCCGCGCCGCGGCGTGGAGTGGTTGCAGCGGGCCGCCGACGCCAATTCGGCGCGCGCCAAATTCCTGCTCGGCATGACCTACTACAACGGCCGCATCGCCTTCGACCGCCGGGGCAAGGAGGACAGCGCCAAGACGGTGCGCCAGGATCTCGGTCTCGCGCTGCTCTGGCTCGGGCGCGTGGCGGAGACCGGCGACAGCACCGCCCAGGCGAACCTCGCCCACATCATGGAGCGCGGCCAGGGCCTGCCCAACCCGCAGCCGGAGATCGCCGAGCGCTACTGGCGGCTCGCCGCGCATGGGGGTGATGCCTATGCGCAGTACGAGTTCGCCGAACGGCTGCGCCACGGCCGCATGCTGATCAAGCAGGAATACGGCGCGCGCGAAGCCGTCACCTTGCTGCAGCGCGCCACCAGCCAGGGCTCGCCGCAGACCGCGCTGGCGCTGGCGCAGATCTACCGCAACGGCGAGCTCGGGCAGGAGCGCAAGCCGATCGAGGCCATGCGGCTCGCCTACCGCACCATCGAGCTTGCGGTGCAGGCCGACCCGACGAGCGAGGACGGCAACCCGTTCCACGAGATCGGCGCCGCGCATCTCCTGGTCGAGATGGCCAAGAACGGCGAGGCGGTGGACGCCGCGGGACGGCCGCTGCTAACGCAGGAGGAGATCGACCGCCTGGAGCGCTACTACGGTGCGGTCGATCCGGCCACCAGGCAGGTCAAGGTCCGCCGTCTGAGCGTGCCCTTGTCGTGCGGCGGGTACTGGGAGATCTACCGGCCGCTCTGGGTGTGGGATTGGGGGCGCGCCGAGTCGCCGACCGAATCTCAGTTCAGGAACCTCGAACGCAAGACCGGCTGCACCGACAACGAGACGCTGCGCCGCACCCTGATCGACGTGTTCGAGCAAGCCAAGAAGAACAAGATCGCGTTCGCCGACCTGATCGCGCAGAAGATCCTGACCGCGAAAAAGGTCGTGGAGACGGAAGAGAAAGAGCCGCGGCGGCGCCGCAGAAGCCGCTAGTGCCCCGAACCCGAAGTTCGCACACTGCTGCAAGGCCGGTTGCGAACTTCGGGTTCAAAAGGGGCACTAGAATTGTAGAGTTGCTAGCGTCCCTTTGATTCCGAAGTTCGCTTCCGAGTGTGCCGCGAACGCTGGCGAACTTCGGAATCGGGACACTAGTTTCAGGCCGCTGGAATCGCTAGGATTGCATGAGATACGGGAGCGGGACCATGTCCTCGAAATGTTGGATGGCTACGTGTTGCGTCGCCGCGTTGCTGGCGTGCGCCGTCGGGCGCCCTGAGCCGGCCATGGCGCAGGGCAACATCATCGGCGGCATCGTCGGCGGCATGATCGGCGGCCCGTTGATCGGACCCGGGCGCGTGTACCGCGACCGCTCGTACCGCGACCGCTCCAGCCGGCGCAGCCGCGGCACACGCGAGCAGCGCGAGGAGGCCTCCGACGACAACCGTCGGCCGACCAAGGCCGACAAGGTGCTCGCCTCCCTCGGCGCGCCGCCGAGCAAGGATCAGACCCGCGTGCTCAAGGCGGTGGCGGCGAGCGGCACGCTCGGGACGGTCGGATCGTTCAAGGATCTGGCCCAGGTCGGGCTCACCTCGTCGAGCGAAGGCGACCGCGACTATACCGACAAGATCAAGAAGCTGATCGAGCGCTTCCAGGAGGAACAGAAGAACAACAAGACCACCACGCCCGGCGACGTCACCGGGCTGGCGGTCGAGCAGTCGCTGCAGAAGGCGTTCAAGAACGCCAAGCTCGACACCTTCGAAGGCTTCGTCGGCGAGAACTGGACCGCGGAACGGCTGCGCGTGATGGTGCTCAACCGCGTCTATGCCGACGTCGGCCGCCTGTTCGACGGCAACAACCGCGGCATGGCGCCGATGCTGGAACTCGACGACCTGATCCAGCGCTCGGCGCAGTCGGTCTACCGCCGCGTCTTTGAATTGTCCGAGCTGCTCGCCGCCAACAAGGGCTCGGCGCTGTTCGTGCAGCGGCTGTACCAGACCCACGGCGGGCTGCTCGACGACGAGATGCGCGAGGTCGCGGATGGGATGCTGACGCGTGCCGCGGCCACCGCAGTGGCGAAGTACGAAGGCCCGATGCGCCGCGACGAGAACGGCTTTGCGCTGCGCTACCGCGCCCAGCGTATCGTGCTCGACTGCCTGTCGGAGAACGTCGAGCGCATCTCCTCCTCGGAGACCGCCATGGCCACGGTCGGCGAGATCGAGCAGAAGATCGCCGAGACCACCAAGACCGAATGCGCGCGCTGGCTCGACGTGCAGTTCGGCACCGAGAAGGACAAGCTCACCCTTCAGAAGCCGATGCCGCTGCGCGTGATCTGGTCGGCGCTCGGTCCCAAGGACGATCCCACGATGTACGCAGGCGCGCGCGGGGAGAGGTGACCTCCCCACTCTTGCACCCCATGGCCGGGCGGCGTACAGGTCGCGGCGGCGGAGCGTAGCGCAGCCCGGTTAGCGCACCAGTCTGGGGGACTGGGGGTCGCGAGTTCAAATCTCGCCGCTCCGACCACCCGCCTTCGCTAACGTTTCGGCATGGCAAGCCCAGGGTAGGGCGGTCGGACCGCGACTGAGTCGCGTTGAGGCATTCGCCAGCGCGAGGAGTGCAGGCAATGACCTACACGGTGAAACTCACGCCGCTCGCCCTCGGAGCTGTCAGCGCAAAATCATCTGCCGCCACCCTCATCGAGCGCACGCGCGGCGAGATTGCGGCGCTGATGGAAGATACTCTCTCGGCGCCCCTTGACCTGATTTTCCACAGGTTCGCATTCGCCGATACTGAGTTCATCTGCTACTCGCGCGATGGCGTTATCGAGGTCGATATATGCTCCGAGAAGACAATCACCTTGGAGAAAGGGCCGTTGGCCGGCAAGACGGTCGCGATCCCGGTCCCGGATAGCGAATAGGGATTGGTTGGGGCCTTGCGCGGCCCGCGTGGGCGTATCACCGCTGCGCGCCGCTCCTGCGCGCCAAGCGCGCCTGCAGCCTTAGCTGGAGCGGCTCGCGCCACGCCATGAAGCGGCGCTCGCCGCGCGTGAGCGTATCCTTCAATCGCCGTTGCGCCGGGCGCTCGACGAAGCGCCAGATCGCCCACGAGAGCGCGATCATCGTGGCCACGGTCGCAACGATCAGCACGGCCGGCGAGGCATATCCCTCGAAGCGGTTGAACAGCATGAAGCCGATGTGCTGGTGCAGGAGGTACATCGGATAGGTCAGCCCGCCGATCGCCAGGATCAGCGGCGCGGGCAGGGGCAGGCGCCGCACCCGCGTCGCCAGCCAGACTGCGCCGATGGCGCCAAGGCAGATGCTTGCGACCACCCAGTTGTCGAGCTCGATCGCGTAGTGGTTGCGCGTCCAGGCCGCGCCGATGAGGGCCTGGTCGACGGCGGCAACCGCGGTCAGCGCGAGCAGGAGCATCACCTTGCGGTCACGCCGGCCGCGGTAGATCTCGTAGAGCACAAGTCCGGCGGCGAAGAACGCGCTCTGGTCGGTGACGAACAGCCGGTGCAGCAGGCCGGAATGCACCAGCGCGGTGTCGGCGATCGAAACGCCGAGCCAGACGATCACGATCCAGTCGATGTGGCGGCGGAACCAGCCGAGCGACATCAGCAGGAACACCCAGCCGTAGAAGATGAGCTCGTAGACGATCGACCAGTAGGCGCCGTCCATGAACGGCTGGCGCAGCGCCGGCGACACCACGAACAGGTTGGCGAACCATTGCGCGGCTGATGTTTCAAAACGCGGTGCGCCGATCGCGAGCGTCACCAGGAAGGTCGCCGTCATGCAGACCAGGAAGCCCGGATAGATGCGCGCGATACGCGCGATGGCGAAACCGGAAGCGGTGCGCCCCTCGGCCGAATAGGCGATGACGAAGCCACTGATCACAAAGAAGAACTGAACGCCGAGATAGCCGTACTTGGCGACCGGCTGGAGATCCGGCAGCGACACCAGCGTGAGGCCGTCGGCCGCCGCGCCGCGGAAGCCGTAATGGAACAGCACGACGGCAAGCACCGCGAGGAGGCGCAAGAGGTCGAGCACTTCCACGCGCCCGCGCGCGTGCACGTGCACGGCGCCTTCCGCCTGCGGCATGGTTACTCTCCTGTGCCGGAACAGTCCGGCCCCAGGGACACTCCGCAAGCCGCATGCCGGGGATGCTGTCCCGCAACGGGACGGCGGGCCGCCCTCGCTGCTAGCATCCAGCCCAAAACGGAGGCCGGGAGGCAGGATGGATACGGGATTCACCCAGACCGCCATCGACGATGCCATCGACGCGGCGTTCGACGAGCCGCGTATCCTCGGCGCGGTCGTACTCGTCGCTCAGGACGGCGCGGTCGTCTACCGCCGCGCCGCGGGCATCGCCGACCGCGAGCGCCGCATCCCGATGCGCGAGCACGCGGTGTTCCGCCTCGCTTCGCTGACCAAGCCGTTCGTTACCGCGGCGGCGCTGCGGCTGATGGAGCTGGGCAGGATCGCGCTGTCCGATCCGGTCACGCGCTTCCTGCCCGCGTTCCGACCGGCGCTTCCCAATGGCGAGGTGCCGGCGATTACGCTGCGCCATCTCCTGACCCACACAGCCGGGCTCTCCTACGCGTTCCTGCAGCCGCCCGACGGGCCGTATCATCGTGAACGGGTGTCCGATGGCTTCGACCAGCCCGGTCTTTCCATGGCGGAGCAGCTCGCGCGCATCACGCGCGCCGGGCTGGCCTATCGGCCGGGCGAACGCTGGGCCTATTCGGTGGCGCTCGACGTGCTCGGCGCGGTGCTGGAAGCGGCCGAGGGCCGGCGCCTCGACGCCGTGGTGGCCGAGCACGTGACGGCGCCGCTCGGCCTTGCCGCCGGGTTCGACGTGACCCCGGAGCAGCGCGCGATGCTGGTCACGCCCTACGCGGACGGAAAACCGCTGCCCACGCGCATCCCGAAGCAGGGACAGCGCGTGCGCTTTCCCGCCGGCGTTCCCGCCTACGAGGGGCTTGCCGGCATCGACCTGGTGCCCGCGCGGGTCTTCGAGCCGAGCTCGTTCCGCTGCGGCGGCGGCGGGATGAACGGGACGGCGTCCGACATGCTCGCGTTCATCGAAGCGATCCGCACCGGCGGCGGACCGATCCTGAGGCGCGAGACCGTCAGCGCGATGATGACGGTGCAGACCGGAGACTTGCCCATTCCGCTGCGCGGGCCGGGCTGGGCGTTCGGCTTCGGCGCCGCCATCCTCACCGATCCGGCGGCCGCGGCGAGCCCGCAGTCTCCCGGCACCTACGGCTGGGGCGGCGTGTGGGGTCACACCTGGTTCGTCGATCCGGTGCGGCGGCTGAGCGTGGTGTCGCTCACCAACGTCGCGTTCGAGGGCATGATGGGACGCTATGCCCGCGACTTGCGTAACGCGGTCTATGCTGATTTGAACTGATGCGCATGACCGCGTCAGAACAACATTCGCAGCAGACCGACTTCGACGTCGTCGTGGTCGGCGCCGGGTTCGCCGGCCTCTACATGCTGCACCGGCTGCGCGCGATGGGCTTCTCCGTGCGCGTCGTGGAGGCGGGCAGCGGCGTCGGCGGGACGTGGTTCTGGAACCGCTACCCCGGCGCGCGCTGCGACGTGGAGAGCCTGGAATACTCCTACCAGTTCTCGCCCGAACTGCAGCAGGAGTGGTCCTGGAGCGAGCGCTATGCCGCCCAGCCCGAGCTGTTGCGCTACGCCAATCACGTGGCCGACCGCTTCGATCTGCGCCGCGACATCCAATTCGACACGCGCGTCGCCGCCGCCACCTTCGACCAAGCAGCGAGCCGCTGGGTGCTCGAGACCGGGCAGGGGACGCTGACCGCGACCTGGTGCGTGATGGCGACCGGGTGCCTCTCCTCCACCAACACGCCGGATTTCGCCGGGCTCGAGGAATTCGCCGGCGAGCGCTACCACACCGGCGCCTGGCCGCACGCGGGCGTCGATTTCACCGGCAAGAACGTGGGCATCATCGGCACCGGCTCTTCGGCCGTGCAATCGATCCCGCTCATTGCACGCGAGGCTGATCATCTCACCGTGTTCCAGCGCACGCCGAGCTTCGTCGTGCCGGCGCGCAACGCCCCGCTCGATCCGGAGATCGAGCGCGAGGTCAAGACCGATTACGCGGGCTTTCGCGCGCTGGCCAAGACCAGGCGCAACGGCCTGCATTGCGCCATCAGCGAGCGTTCCGCGCTGGAAGTGACCGAGGAGGAGCGGCAGCGCGAATACCGCAAGCGCTGGGAGCGCGGCGGCCTGTGCTTCACCGGCTCGTTCGGCGACATCCTGCTGAGCAAGCAGGCGAACGACACCGCGGCGGAGTTCATCCATGCCCGCATCCGCGAGCTGGTGCGCGATCCGGCGGTCGCGGAATTGCTCTGCCCGCGCACCGTGGTCGGCTGCAAACGGCTGTGCATCGACACCGGCTACTACGAGACCTTCAATCGGCAGAACGTCACCTTGGTCGACGTGCGCGATAGGCCGATCGAGCGGTTCACGCGCGACGGCTTGGTCGTCGGCGGCAAGGCTTACTCATTCGACGCGGTCGTGTTCGCGACCGGGTTCGACGCCATGACCGGCACGCTGATGCGCATCGACATCCGCGGCACGTCGGGCGCGCGGCTGAGCGATCGATGGGCAGCCGGCCCGCGCAATTACCTCGGACTTTCCATGGCCGGATTTCCCAACCTTTTCACGATTACCGGCCCGGGCAGCCCTTCGGTGCTGACCAACATGCTGCCGACGATCGAGCAGCACGTCGAATGGATCGCGGATTGTTTGTCGTACCTGCGCGCGCGCGGCCTCAAGCGCATCGAGGCGACGCCGGAAGCCCAAGACGGCTGGGTCGCGCATGTCAACGAGATCGCGGGACGCACGCTGTTTCCCACCTGCAATTCCTGGTACCTCGGCGCCAACGTGCCGGGCAAGCCGCGCGTGTTCATGCCCTATATCGGCTTCCCGCCCTACGTCGAGACCTGCAACCGGGTGGCGGCCAGTGGGTATGAAGGGTTTGCGCTAGGCTAGAGCGGTCTTGCGCGGCGCCGTCCGCACATGGTTCCCCGCCGCGATCATCAGCCCCCACAGCAACCCGAGCAGCAGGAAATAGTGCCGCCAGTGGTCGGTGTCGATGATCGCGCTTTCCGCCGTCACGCCGATGAACGCCGCATAGACCGCGAGATAGATCGGCCGCCACGGCGTGTCGACGAACACGAAGCGCAGGCCCATTACGAGGCTCGCCAGCACCAGGGTGAGATAAACGCAGCCCGAGAGCCAACCGCCCGACATGAAGGTGTTCAAGTAGGTGTTGTGCGCGTCCTCGGGGAAGATCAGGCCGAACTGCAGCGGCCCGATGCCGAACGGCCGATCGAGCGCGAGCAGGGCGCCGAGGGTGTAGCGCCCGAAGCGACCCATGTGGCCGAGATCGTGCGCCTGGTCGAGATTGGCGCGCTCCTTGAACAGCTCGGCGACGCGGTCGACTGACAGCAGCGCGGCGACGAACAAAGCGGCGACCACCACGGCGGCGAGCGCGATCAGCGCGATGCGCAGGCGCTCGCTCTGCGAGCGGCTGGTGATGAAGGTGAAGAACATCAGCAGCGCGCCGGTGCCGACGAGTTGGCCCCAGGCGGCGCGCGAGAAGCTGAGCAGGATCGCCATGGTCATCAGGAGCAGCATGGCGCCCGCGTACAGCGCCTGTTTAGCTCTGCCGGCGAGGATGCGCTGCAGCATCAACAGCGCCGGCAGGATCAGGAACGCGCCGAGCACGTTCGGATCGTTGAAGGTGCCGCGCGCGCGGTCGAAGCGCAGGAACAGTTCCGACGTGCTCCCGAAGGCGCGGAAGTAGGCGAGGATCGCCACCACCGAGGCGATGACGCCGGCGGCGATACAGCCGCGGTTGATCAGCGCCAGACGCTCCTGCGTATTGGTCTGCAGCATGGCGGCGAAGAAGATCGCGGTCGCCGTAAGGTAGATCGAGACCAGCACCCAGATCACCGGCTTGTTCTGGTCGGCGACCTGCAGCACCGAGAGCGCGAAGCCGAGATCGTAGAGGATCAGCATGAGCACGAGCGGCATCAGGCCGGGTCGCAAGGTCATCCCGGTCAGCACGAACACCGTGATGGCGAGGAGCGAGGCGACCTCGTAGGGACTCGGCTCCATGAACACGAACGCGCCAGAGAAGCCCGCGAGCCACAACAACGCGCCGCGCAAGCGTTCCACCGAACGCAAAAGCCGCGGCGCATAGTGAGCCGCAGGCGCTTGGGCCGCGGCTTCGTAGGGAAGAGCCGGAGCCAAAGTCGGCATGGGGCTTCTCGGTTTAGTAGGCGTTCTCGGTCTTGGCGAGCGCGAACGGCGTCATCGCCATGATGTAGAGGTCGAATAGCACCGACCAGTTTTCGATATAGTAAAGATCGTGTTCCACGCGCCGCTGGATCTTCTCCGGCGTATCGGTCTCGCCGCGCCAGCCATTGACCTGTGCCCAGCCGGTGATGCCGGGCTTGACCCGGTGGCGCGCGAAGTAGCCGTCCACCGCCTCGTCATACAGCCGGTCGGCGGCCTTGGCGTGGATCGCGTGCGGGCGCGGGCCGACCAGCGAGAGGTTGCCTTTGAACACGACGTTGAGCAGCTGCGGCAGCTCGTCGAGCGAAGTCTTGCGGATGAAGCGCCCGACCTTGGTGACGCGCGGGTCGCCCTTGGTCACGAGCCTGGCGGCGGTGGCGTCGGTCGCCTCGACATACATCGAGCGGAACTTGAACACCTCGATCAGCTCGTTGTTGAAGCCGTAACGCTTCTGCTTGAACAACACCGGTCCGCGGCTGTCGAGCCGGATCGCGAGCGCCACCAACGCCATCACCGGCACGGCGGCGAGCAGCATCGCCCCGCCGACGAATTTGTCGAACAGCCACTTCATCACCACGTCCCAGTCGGCGATCGGGCGGTCGGCGACGTCGAGCACCGGCACCGAGCCGATGTAGGAATAGGAGCGGGGGCGGAACTGCAGCTTGTTGGTATGCGCCGAGAGGCGGATGTCGACCGGGAGCACCCACAGCTTCTTGAGCATCTGCAGGATGCGGCTCTCGGCCGAGATCGGCAGCGAGAAGATCACCAGGTCGACGCGCGTGCGGCGCGCGAACTCGACCAGGTCGTCGACGGTGCCGAGCTTCTGCAGGCTGGCGCATGCGGTCGGCGTGCGTTCATCGCCGCGGTCATCGAACACGCCGACCAGGCTCACGTCCGAGTCCTGCTGGCGGTCGAGCGCGGTGATCAAGGCTTCACCCGGCTCGCCGCCGCCGACTACGACGGCGCGACGGTCGAGCCGGCCTTCCAGGGTCCAGCGCCGGATCAGCCCGTAGAGCGCGAAGCGGAAGCCGACCAGCGCGACGAGGCCGATGCCGTAGTAGCCGGCGAGCCAGAGACGCGAGTAGAGATCGCCGAGCTTGGCGAAGAATACGATGGCCGCGACCATGAGCGCGACCAGCGACCAGGCGGCAACGAGCCGGATGCATTCGCTGATCGGGCTGCGGAACGCCTGCACGTGATAGATGTCGGCGGCCTGGAACATGACGACCGCAAGCACCGCGATGCCGATCGCGGTCGCGAGGTAGTACCAGTCGAACGCGTGACCGTGGGCCGGATAGACGTAGGCGAAATAGACCGCGATGCCGAGCAGCGCGATGAAGGCGAACTCGGCCATGCGCACGAAACCGGCGACCACGATCGGCGAATAGGCCGGCGCGACGCGCGCGGCGGCGGCTTGGGCGGCGGCTTGCGAAAGTCGGCGCGGCCGCGCGATGGTCGGCATGGCGGCGGCGCCTACGGTCGGCGGCGCAGCATGCAGGATCGATCCAGTGTCGATGGTCATGACGCTTCCCGGCGCCGTCGGCACGCCCCAGGCCGCGGCGTTTTCATTGCTTGGCCTAAGCGCTGTAGCGCAAAAGTTTCAAGAAAAGCTTAGTGGCTTGGTAAAGACCCTGGGTCGCGAGCGCTTGCTGATAGGCGCCGATGATCTGCTCGGTCATGGTCTCAGCCGAAAAATGCGCCTGGACGCGCGCGCGTAAGGTTAACGCATCGTCAAGCGCTTGGTCGCGTCCGCGTGTCACGGCCGTGATCGCACCCGCGAGCGCGGCGGGATCGGCGGGGGGGACGAGGCGGCCGGCGGCGGGCCCGAAAATCTCGCGAATGCCGCCGACATCGGTGGCGATCAGGGGCATGCCGGCGGCGGCGGCCTCGAGCACGATATAGGGCAGGGATTCCGCACGCGAAGGAACGACCAGGCAGCGGCCGAGCGCAAACGCCTCGCGTGCCGGCATGGGCGCCAGAAAGCGCACCCTGCCCGAATCGAGACGCGCGGCTTGCGCGTGGAGGGCCGCGGCATCGGGTCCATCACCCACGACCGTGGCGGTCACCGGCGCCGGCAGCTGCGCCAAGGCGTCGATGAGGACGTCGACGCCTTTGAGCATGCGCAACTCTCCGACGAACACCAGGTCGGTAGCGTCGGCGCGTGACGGCACGGCGGCGAACTCCTGCGCCGTCACGCCGTTGTGGACCACGCGCACCAAACCGCGTGGTTGCGCAATCTTCCTGGCGAACGCATCGCGGCCGAAGGCGCTCTCGAACAGGAACAGTCCGGTGCGCGCCATCAGGACGCGTTCCAGCGTGAGATAGATGAGGCCGACCGGAGAGGCGCGGCCGTAATGCAGGCTTCCGCCGTGCGGCGTATAGACCCGCAAGGCCGTGCCGCCGGTCAGGCGCGCATAGGCCCCGCCTTTTGCGCCATGCCCATGCACCACGTCGGCGTCGGCTTCGTTGGCGCGGCTGGCAACGTGGCGCGCTGCGATTGCATCGCTGACGCCGATATGGCGGCTCATGGGAACGCGGGTCAGGCCGAGCGCAAGGTCGCCGGCAAGCTCTGCGAGCACCGCCTCGGCCCGGGTTCCGCCGGTCGAGGCGTCGGCGATGACGCCGACCTGGTGGCCGCGCGCGATCTGCCCGCGCGCGAGATCGACCACGTGACGGAACAGTCCGCCGACGGGAGCCCGCAGGACGTGGAGGATTTTCAAGGGTCGATCCGACGACCCTGCCATAAGTCTAGAACCAGCGTTCGGCGACGACGACGGTGTCGCCCGGGCGCAGCGGATGGGTCGGATGCACAATGACGCGCGCCGTCATGCCGTCGACCGGGCGGTGCAGCTCGATCTTCTTCTTGAACGCGCGCGGGCTGAAGCCGCCGGCGATCGCGACCGCAGTCTCGACCGTCATGTTGGGGACATAGGCGTATTGGCCGGGAGCGGTGACCTCGCCCAGGATGAAGAACGGCCGATAGGTCTCGACCTCGACCGCGACGTGCGGCTCGCGCACGAAGCCCTGGCGCAGCCGAGCGGCGATCGATTGCTGCAGCTCGGCCGTGGTCAAGCCGCGCGCGGGCACCGCGCCGATCAGCGGCATGGTGATGCGGCCGCTCGGGTCGACCGCGTAGGAACTGGTGAGGCCTTCCTGGCCGAACACGACCACGCGCAGCCGGTCTCCGGAATCGAGCGTGTAGGGGGCTTCCGCCGGTTCGACGATCACCGGCGGCGCGGCCTCCACTGCCACGATGGGCGCTGGCATCGCCGCAGCCGGCGCGGCCACGACCCGGGCCGGCGCCACGCGCAGCATGGGGTGGATGGCGGAGTGTGTGACAAGGGGACCGCTCGCGCCGCGCGTCAGCAGCTTCGGCGGCGTGCCGCGCGCGCAGCTGGCGAGGACCGCCGCCGCGATCGCGATAACAAGGAAGCGGCCTGACCGCATGGAACGAATCCGCCTGGAGGGACGACCCTAGCCAGGCGAGTTAACGCTTTACATGGTTAATAAATCATCACTGCGGCGGTGACGGCGCGCACAATTAACGCGGCGGCAACCTTAATGGTTTCTGATGGCGGCATTGCGCCCGGTTGCGTGCTAGTTGCGGAGTCGATCGTCATGAGTGGCAGTGGTGAAATGAGTCGCACTGGCGTGCCAGACGCCGCGCGGGACGCCGACCTTGATCTCAGCGCCGTGCGCCGCGCGCTGATGCGCAAGAAGTGGTGGGTGCTGGGACCGACGCTCGCGGTCGCCGCGCTCGCCTTCGTCGGCGTCAACATGCTGACCCCGAAGTACAAGTCCGAGGCGCGCATCCTGATCGAGGGGCGCGAGAACGTGTTCCTCCGCCCCGAGGCGGAGAAGAGCGCAGAACGCGACCGCGCCGTCGATCAGGAAGCGGTGACCAGCCAGGTGCAACTCGCGCTGTCGCGCGACCTTGCGCGCCAGGTGATCAAGCAGCTCAAGCTCGGCGAGCGGCCGGAATTCGATCCGACCTTGCGCGGCATCTCGCTCGTGCGTTATTCGCTCGGCTTCCTCGGGCTCACGCGCGATCCGCTGCAGATGACCGCGGAGGAACGGGTGCTCGAAGCCTACTACGAGCGCCTGACCGTGTTCCCGGTCGACAAGTCGCGCGTGATCGCGGTCGAATTCTCCTCGTCCGATCCCGAGCTCGCCGCGAAAGTCGTCAACACCATCGTCGACACCTATTTGGCGTTCCAGCAGACCGCGCGCCAGGACCAGACCCGCGCCGCCGGCCGCTGGCTCGAAGGCGAGATCGAGATCCTGCGCAGGAAGGTCGCCGAAGCCGAAGCCAAGGTCGAGGACTTCCGTTCCAAGACGAACCTCTATGTCGGCACCAACAACACGACGCTGTCGAGCCAGACGCTGGGCGATTCCAATCGCGACCTTGTCGTCGCGCGCACGCAAAAGGCCGAGATCGACGCGCGCGCGCAGTTCATTCGCGAAAGCCTGCGCCGCGGCAGCCCGATCGAGGCTTCCGAGATCCTCAATTCCGAACTGATCCGCCGTCTCTCCGAGCAGCGCGTGACCTTGCGCGCGCAGCTGGCCGAGCAATCCTCCACGCTGCTCGACGCCCATCCGCGCATCAAGGAGCTGAAAGCCCAGATCCTCGATCTCGACCGCCAGATCCGCGGCGAGGCCGAGCGGCTGGTGCGCTCGCTCGAAACCGACGCGCGCATCGCCGGAGCGCGCGTCGAGTCGCTGACCAACAGCCTCGACCAGCTCAAGCGTCAGGCCTCTTCGACGAGCAGCCAGGACGTCGAGCTGCGCGCGCTCGAGCGCGAAGCCAAGGCGCAGCGCGACCTGCTTGAATCCTATCTCGCCAAGTATCGCGAGGCGACCGCGCGCGATAGCCTCGGCAGCGCGCCGGCGGATGCGCGCATCATCTCGCGCGCGATCGTGTCGAACACGCCATACTTTCCGAAGAAGCTGCCGATCGTGCTGATCGCGACTTTGGCGACCTTGTTCATGTCGGCCGGCTTCATCACCACCGGTGAACTGCTGGCCGGCAACGTCTATCGCGCGAATGCGCCGGCGCAAGTCCCCTGGAGCGAGCCGGCGGCCGAGGCGGCTCCCGCACGGATCGTGGATGAGTCCCCGCTCGTGCCCGCGGCTCACTCGCCGCCGATCGCGAACCGCGCCGACAGCACGACGGCCGCGGATGCCGAGCCGGTGGTCGGATTGACGATCGCCGCCATCGCCCGTGCGATTGCTGCAAGCGCGGCGGGACGGCGCGTCGCGGTCATCGGCGCGGCGCGCGAGGTCGGCACCACGCCGACCGCGCTCGCGCTCGCCCGCACCCTGGCCGAGAAAGCCCGTGTCGTCCTGGTCGATCTGTCGCTCGAATCTGATCTCACCGCGATCGCCGCGGATGCGCGCGCGCCGGGCATTGCCGACCTGGTGCGCGGCGCAGCCTCGTTCGGACAGATCATCACGCGCGACCGGTTCTCGCGTCTTCAGATCATCACCGGCGGCCGCGCCGGTGCGGACAGCGCCGCGATCCTGATGTCGGAGCGGCTCGCGATCGCGCTCGATGCGCTCGCGCGCACCTATGATCACGTGCTGATCGACGTCGGTGCCATCTCGGCCGACACGGTGCAGCGCATCGCAACGCTGGCGCCGCACGCCGTGCTGGTCGCGCCCACCACGGCCGACGACGTTGCCGATGCGGCGTTTGAAGCGCTTCGTCGCGGCGGGTTTGCCGAGATCGCGGTGTTCGCCGGAACGGCGCCGCGGCTCGAAAGCGCCGACGCGCGCGTCGTGGCCGCCTGATCGGCTGCGCACCGGATGCAGGCAGCGTAATCCGGCCGGGCAGGAGCGATCATGGCCGGGGCCAACAAGACGATCGTGCGCACCGGACTGGAGGCGCTGTATTGGAGCGGCGCCCATCTGGCGCTGCGGCCGTGGCTTGGCGGGGTCGGCGCCATTCTGATGCTGCACCATGTGCGCCCGCCGCGGCCGGATGCGTTCCAGCCGAACCGGCTGCTCGAAGTGACCCCGGCTTTCCTCGACACGGTGCTGGCAAGCCTGCGCCGCGCGCGCATCGATCTGGTGACCCTGGACGAGATGCAGCGGCGGCTCATGGAGAGCGACTTCCGCACCCGTTTCGCCTGTCTCACCTTCGACGACGGCTATCGCGACAATCTGCACTACGCCTTGCCGATCCTGCGGCGCTACGACGCGCCGTTCGCGATCTACGTTCCGACCAGCTTTCCCGACCGGCTCGGTGACCTGTGGTGGCTCACGCTCGAGGCGGTGATCGCGGCGCGGCCGCGCGTCGAACTCGCCATGGACGGCAAGGAGCACCGTTTCGATTGCGAGGAGACGGAAGACAAGTACGCGCTCTACGACGCGCTGTACTGGCGGCTGCGCGGACTCGACAGCGAGGGCGAACTGCGCATGGTCGTGCGCGATCTTGCGGCACGCTACGGCGTCGATATCGCCGCGCGCAGCAACGATCTGTGCATGACCTGGGCGGAGATCGACGAAGTCGCGAAAGAGCCGCTCGCCACCATCGGCGCGCACACGGTCAATCACATCATGCTGAAGAAGGCCTCGGACGGCACCGCGCGCAACGAGATGGCGCTGAGCGCGTCGGTGATCGAGTCGGCGCTCGGAGCGCGGCCGCGGCACTTTTCCTATCCGGTCGGGGATGCGACTTCGGCCGGCCCGCGCGATTTCAAGCTCGCCGCCGAGGTCGGCTTCGCAACCGCCGTGACCACGCGACCGGGCGTGCTGTTTCCCGAGCACCGTGCGCACTTGACCGCGCTGCCGCGCATCTCGCTCAACGGCGAGTATCAGCGCCTGCGCTATGCCAAGACGTTGATGTCCGGCGCCCCGACCGCGCTGTGGAACCGGTTCCGGCGGGTGAATGCGGCGTGATGGGCCAAGTCCTGGTCGGTCGCCGTCTCTGAACATATTCAGTCGTTGTAGAAATAATTTTATACAGTCTATAATAGGTATCGTGCTGGCGATTTGGATATCGGACCATGCCTGTGAAATTGTATGCGTGGGCTGTACCGGCCTTTTTCCCAGGCTTTCTCGCCGATCATACTTGGATTACGGCCTATGACAGCCGCGAAACGGTTTACCAGAACCTGCCAGAAGTTATTGAGGCAGGGAGCTTTTTTTGGTTCTGCTGGGGAATGTTTCGACCCCAGGGCGGAACACCGGGCAATCCGACCGGATTTCTTGGAGAAGGAGTGGCAAACTTGGCTCTTGCACGCTGTCTGGTGGAGCCGAACGCCGCTTCGGACGTGTCCCCGCCCGCGCGCGGAACGATCCTGAAATACGGCATCGACGGCGTATGCCATCAACTTGCCAATCAGGTACTTTACGCTACGCAAATGGGCCATGGTGAGCCACTCACAGTCAATGCAGCCCGCTTCTATTCATGGAGCACTTTTCGCTACCGAACCTATGGCATAGCTGCTGCGGAGGCGGCGTTCAGAAAGAAGATCGAATCCTGCCAGGAAACGACTAAAACAATCACCGCAACGGCCGTCCGGAGGTGAGACGATGCGACGTCTACCAGACGAATTCGAAATTCGCGCTCGAAGCGTGCTGGGCACGGAAAATAGGCAGCTGCTGGCCGCGCTCCTAGCATTGCGAACGGATGCGCAGCGAGCCGGCCGTGCTGCAAGCTCATCAAGCGCCGACGCCTTGAACGCGCAAAACCAAAGGCTCTTCGATCAAGCTGCGAAGCTTCTGGGGCCAGAGAAGTTCGACGCCATTTTCGGCGGCGCTCCCTACCAAAAAGTCGACCTTGTCGATCCGAGCATCCTGGAGAGCAGTCGGACGTCGATCCTGGACGAGCCTGCAACGTTTCAGGCACAGCTCTTTCCCCGAGCGGCGGCCGCAGCGCCACCGGCGGTCACGCTCAAGCATCTCGCTGCGAATGTCGCGCAACGACACCGGCTTTCAAAGGGACAAGCCGAGGCGATCCTAGGCGGGATGGTCGACCTCGTGGTGTCGCATCTCAAGAAAGGCGATCGCATTCGCATCGGCGGCCTCGGCATCTTGCAGGTGCGCAAGCGCGCCGCCCGCATGGGCCGCAACCCGGCAACGGGAGAGCGAGTCAAAATCAAAGCGAGCAAGAAAGTGGCATTTCGTGCTGCCAAGGAATTGAGAAACAAGATCTGATGGCCCGAGTTCCCTGGTTTATCAGAGTGCATCCCCCCTGAAGTCATGACCGTCTAGGCGACTTTACGGTGCTGGCTCCCGCCTACGAGACGGCGGCGAAACAGCAAGTTGTTTGCGGTCTATTGATCGGGCCGCGCCATCCAGCGGATCAGCGGCATGGCGGGGAACACCCAGCCGAGGCCGGCGATCACGTAGTACAGGCCGGCCGCAAGCCCACTGTGCGAGACGAGCACGAACTGCGCGACCGCCATCGCCAGCAGCGCCCAGACGATGACCAGGGCGAGCAGGGCGACGGTTCCGATCAGCTTGCGGGTGCGCGCGCGCATAGATTGCCTTGATTGCGGATGACGCCCCTCTATATGGTCCGCGCCCATCGGCCAAGCAGCATGACCTCGATCCCCGATCGCCGCCGCGCCATCCGGCTGTGGCTCCTCAGCGTCGCCGCGCTCCTCTTCGCGATGGTGCTGGTCGGCGGCGCCACGCGCCTGACCGAGTCCGGGCTTTCGATCGTCGAATGGAAACCGGTCACCGGCACCTTGCCGCCGCTGGGCGAAGCCGCATGGCAGGCCGAGTTCGACAAGTACAAGGCGATCCCGCAGTACCGTGAGGTCAACCGTGGGATGACCCTCGCCGAATTCAAGACCATTTTTTGGTGGGAATGGACGCATCGCCTGATGGGGCGCCTGATCGGCGTTGCGTTCCTGCTGCCGTTCCTGTTCTTTCTGTGGAAGGGCTGGGTCGAGCCCGGCCTGCGCGCCCGGCTATGGGCGATCTTCGGCCTCGGCGCGCTGCAGGGCGCGATCGGCTGGTGGATGGTGGCCTCGGGCCTGACCGAGCGGGTCAACGTCTCGCAGTACCGGCTGGCGCTGCACCTGACCTTGGCGTGCGCGATCTTCGCGGCGGTGTTGTGGACGGCGCAGCGACTGGTGCCGCGCGCGCCAGTGGAGGCGCCGCGACGAATTCGGGCCGGTGCCGGCATCCTGCTCGGCGTCGTGTTCGTGCAGATCTATCTCGGTGCGCTGGTCGCCGGCTTGCGCGCCGGGCTTCTCTACAACACTTGGCCGCTGATCGACGGCGCGATCATTCCAGACAGCGCGCGGCTGTGGTTCGCGGAACCGTTGTGGCGGAACTTGTTCGACAACGCGCTGACGGTGCAGTTCATGCACCGCATGGCGGCGTATGCGTTGCTGCTGCTCGCCGTGCTGCACGCGGTCGATGTGGCGCGGACGCTAGGGCGGGGCAGGGCGCTCGCCTGGGCGCTGGCGCTCGCGGTTTGCGTCACGCTCCAGGCCGCCGTCGGCATTCTGACGCTGCTGCATCAGGTGCCGATCGGGCTTGGTCTCGCACACCAGGGGATGGCGATGGTGGTCTTGGCGGTCGCGGTCATCCACTCCGAACGCTTCGCCGCGCGGCGCGCCGTGCAGCCGATCGGCGCGCGTGTTGCCTAGTCGGCGCGGGCTGCGGTTCTTCCAGGGCATCGATCGCCGCGATGAGGTCGCTGCGGCCGATCGATTCCCACGCCTTTCGTGCTGCCGCGAGGTGTCCGGCCCGCTCGATGCCGTCTGTAACGCGTGCAAGGGAATAGTGTACACGGCCAATACTGTAAGGGTCCCTGGTCCGCTGATAGAGCGTAAGCGCCTCTGAGTAGCGTGTGCGCGGCATTGTCGTTCGAGCGCGCAAGCCCAATGTCGCCGAGGCTCTTGATGCAGTTAGCCTGGCCGAGGATGGCGCCAACCTGGCGATAGAGGGGCAGCGCCTGCTCATAGGCCGTGCGTGCCGCATCGTAGTCTGAGCGGCGAAGCGCGATGTCGCCGAGGCTCTTGATACAGCTGGCCTCGCCGAGCATGTGGCCTACTTGGCGGAAGAGCGGCAGTGCTTGTTCGTAGGCCGTGCGGGCCGCATCGTGGTCTGAGCGGTCAAACGGGGTGTCGCCAAGGCTCTTGATACAACTAGCCTCACCGACCATGGCGCCGATTTGGCGGAAGAGCGGGAGGGCTTGCTCGTAAGCTTGGCGCGCCGCATCGTGATCGTTGCGGCGAGCCAGTATCTCGCCGAGCCTCTGGATACAGTTGGCCTCACCGAGAATGTTGCCGATCTGGCGATAGAGCGGTAGCGCCTGCTCGTAGGCGGTGCGCGCAGCATCATAGTCTGAGCGACGAAGTGCAATGTCGCCAGGACAATAGATGCAATTGGCTTCGCCAAGGATGTCGCCGAGCTGGCGATAGAGTGGGCGCGCCTGCTCGTAGGCACTGAGCGCGGCATCGAGATCCCAGCGTGTCATCGCGATGGTGCCGAGGTTTTGGATGCAGTTGGCCTCGCCGCGGATTTCGCCGACTTGGCGGTAGAGCGGTAGCGCCTGCTCATAGGCCTTGCGCGCGGCATCGTGATCCGAGCGGTGAAACGCGATGTCGCCGAGGTTGAGGATGCAGTTGGCTTCGCCGAGAGGGTTGCCGTCTCTGCGACTTGCGCCAGCGAGATCGCGGATCGTCGTGGTGGTGCCCATGCCGCTGTAGGACATGAGGCGTTCCATCTGGAAGACCACCTCCACCGCTTGGTGGATTTGACCAGCCGACAGCGCTGCGCGCTGTGCGGCGTCAAAATTGGGTAGTTCGGGAGTGAGACGCTGAACGGCGGCGCTTCCCTCGGCTTCGCCGATGCGCGTGCCGTGATCGCGCACGAGCGCGAGGTAGTGCCGGCGCCAGAGTTCCGAGTCATGGTGACTGGGCGAGTGAAGCCGGCGCGCATGATCGCGTAGGGGTGGAAGCAGATCGATCCGCTCGCCGCGCTCGATCGCGAGCGCGGTGGATAGCAGCCCTTGTCGCGCTTGAAATGCGGTGACGCCGAGCAGCGCCCTCAAATCCTCCGGCGCGATGCCACCCGGAAGCTGACCCAGAATACTGAATAGGCGCCGCCCATGGTCGTTGAGGCGCGTGGATAGGAACGACAGCTCCAACGATATCTCCAATGACGTCAGCCGCGATGCCTCGATCCCGCTCCTCTTTGCTAGCGCAATGCCGACGCGGTCCCATTCCTCGCGGATCGCGGCGAGGGTGTCATGGGCAGCTGCTTGCTGCGCCACAAGTTCAATCGCAATCGGAACGCCGCCGAGAACCTTGAGCAGCGGCGCGAGGTGCGGGTCATCGGGCTTGATGTCGGTGGCGATATCGAGGAGCAGATCGCGGTCATGTGGCGATTCGAGCGGATGCATGGTTCGCTGTCGGCTCCAGCGCAGGCCACCGGGCGGCTCGTTGCCGCGAATGGAGGCCAGGATCACGAGTTGGGAGATGCGGCTCAGCCCGTCGAGCACAGCCTCGACCTTGTCGCGCTCGCCATCCCAAGGCGTTTCCAGGTTGTCGAGCACCAGCAGGCCCGGTGCTTGGCCGAGCCGTGCCAGCGCCGCGTCGAAACGCGCCGAGGCCGGATCGAGGCCGAGCGCGACGATGATCGCCCTTTCCAGCGCTTCGGCGTTGGATGCGGTTTCCAGCGCGACGAACCAGCGGCGCAGTCCGAATTTGGTTTGCACCGCCGGATCGACGGCGGCTTGGCGGGTCAGCGTGGTCTTGCCCATGCCGGGTCCACCGAGGACCAGGACCGCGGTGTTTTCCCGGTCGGCGATCAGCGCTTCGACCACGGCCGTCAAATCCTCGTCGCGGCCGAGGCAGCGCAGAGGTTTTGTGGGGAGCGACGACCGAAGAGCCTCGGACGCCGGTTGGGTTCCTTCCTCGCCTCGTGCTCGATGATATTTCTCGGTCAGTTCGGCGCGCCAGTCGGCGTAGATCGGCTTGCCGCCGAACAAGGCCAGCAGGATCGCGGCGAAGTCGGCCGGGCTCGGGTTCGTCTCGCCATTGCGCCAGTTGCGGATAGTTCGTTCGTTCTTGATCCCCTCGCTGCTCTCCTTGCCGACGCTGTTGGCAAAGCCCTTGTTCTGCCAGGGCACGCCCTTCGCGTCGGGGGTGCCCTCAGGCCGCGTCCCGCTAGTCAAATGCCAATCGAGCAACTGGCCGAAGGTCCAAGCCGCGCGGTCGGGGGTGCGTAGCATTCTGGTCTTGGATGCCATTTTCGATCCCTAAACCAGTGGCTTTCCGCTCGCTTTCCGCTCGTCCGACCGACGCCCTTCCTGAAGCGACGCGGCTTTCCAGGGCGGTCTTCGGAGGCGCAGCGGTTTCCCGCGATTTGTGAATTTTAGGCGACCGGCAACCAACAAGGGAGTCGGTCATGCCTACGTTTCTCTACCTGATCCACGACAATTTCGCTCAGCTCGTCGCGCTGCTCGTCGCGTTGGCGGGTGCGGTCAGCATCGCAAGCCTGCTCTACGGGATGCTGGCCGTCACCTACGGCGTCGCGGCCAAGGCGGCGCGGAAGGATGGCCATCGTCTGCTGGCCCGCTGCTACATCACGAGCGCGGGCGTCCATGCCGTGCTCGGCGTCTGCCACCACTTCCATATCTAGCGAAAGAAAACTCGTCATGCCCGGCCTTGTGCCGGGCATCCACGTCTTTCTTGCTTGTTGCACCAAAGCAAGACGTGGATGGCCGGGACAAGCCCGGCCATGACGGTGTGTCGATTGCGTCGCGTCCGCGTGGGCACGGCGCGGAAGTTATTCAGCGCGTCGACGTGAAGTCGGCAGCCGCGCCTTTGCCCAGTGCGCCCCGTAGGCGCGTGTAGCCAGTGGAGGAAGATTCCACCTCGATAGTAGCCGGTTTGATCGAGTAGCTGACAGGCAGCTTGCTAAGGAGCGGGCTGGAGCCCTGTGACGAAGTCCGCCTTGGGCGGGCGAGCAAGCCAGCGGGCCGTAACGCGAGTGAAGTCCGAGCAGGCCTCGAAAGTAGCGATGCGGATGCCGACCCGACTGGGTAACGGGGAAGGCAGCACCGAGCGGGGAAGGAAACCGAGCACATGCACCCGTTTGGATCCGCCGGGGTAGGGGACACAGCACGCTGGCAAGGCGACACGCGTAAACGGGGGAGGTCCGAGCGTGCGGGAAGTAGCGACCCGAACGCCACATCAGGTGGCGGCACGCCGGGCGTCGGACAGGCCCGTAAGACCGTTGAAGCCGGGTAATGCCGGCGGAGGGAAGGGGCCTGACTTCCGGCACGCTTTGGAGGAAGGCGAGGATACAGGGTGATTGGTGATGAGCCTGGAAACACCTGAACGTATCAGGAGCCTTCAGAAGAAGCTCTGTTGTAAGGCGAAGTCCGAACGTCGCAAGGTCCCTTCGCACGGGACCACACGGTTCTCTCGAAAAACCGTGTTCGCTGAGCTGGCTGCCAACCGCACGCCAGCAAGCGTTCGCGACACCCGACGTGGGCCTTGCGATGAAGCCGGTCGGAGAGCCGGATGCGGGAAATCCGCACGTCCGGTTCGATGAGCGGGGAGAGGAAACGGAGCGATGGCCTCAGTGCCCCAAGCAACCGCGCCTCTCCTCGACTCTACCCCTACAAAGCCTCACGCCGCGGCCAACCCGTCCTCCAGGTCGCCGATGATATCGGCGGTATCCTCCAGCCCGATCGAGAGCCGCACCACGTCGGGTCCGGCTCCGGCCTGCACCTTCTGCGCGTCGGAGAGCTGGCGGTGCGTGGTCGAGGCCGGGTGGATGATGAGCGAGCGCGTGTCGCCGATGTTGGCCAAATGCGAGAACAGCTTCACGTTCGAGACGAGCTTGACGCCGGCCTCGTAGCCGCCCTTGAGACCGAAGGTGAACACCGCGCCCGCGCCCTTCGGCACGTATTTCTTGGCGAGGTTGTGATAGCGGTCGCCGGGCAGGCCGGGATAGCTCACCCACGCGACCTTGTTGTGCTGCGCCAGCCACTCGGCCACCACCTGCGTGTTGTCGCACTGCTTCTGCATGCGCAACGGCAAGGTCTCGACCCCGGTCAGGATCAGGAACGCGTTGAACGGCGACAGCGCCGGCCCGATGTCGCGCAGCGAGAGCACGCGGCAGGCGATGGCGAAAGCGAAGTTGCCGAAGGTCTCGTGCAGCACGATGCCGGCATATTCGGGCCGCGGCTCGGACAGCAGCGGATAGCGGCCCTCGCGCGACCAGTTGAAGGTGCCGCCGTCGACGATCATGCCGCCGATCGAGTTGCCGTGGCCGCCGAGGAACTTGGTGAGCGAGTGCACCACGACGTCGGCGCCGTGGTCGAACGGCTTGCACAGGTAGGGCGTCGCCAGGGTGTTATCGACGATCAGCGGCACGCCGGCCTTGCGCGCGATGTTGGCGACCGCCTCGATGTCGCAGATGACGCCGCCCGGATTGGCGATCGACTCCATGAAGATCGCCTTGGTCTTCGGCGAGATCGCGCGCTCGAAGGTCGAGATGTCGTCCGGATCGGCCCACACCACGTTCCAGCCGAAGTTCTTGAACGAGTGGTTGAACTGGTTGATCGAGCCGCCGTAGAGCTTCTTGGCCGCCACGAACTCGTCGCCCGGCGTCATCAGCACGTGGAACACCAGCACCTGCGCGGCATGTCCCGACGCGACCGCGAGGCCGGCGGTGCCGCCCTCGAGCGCGGCGACACGCTCTTCCAGCACCGCATTGGTCGGGTTGCCGATGCGCGTGTAGATGTTGCCGAACGCCTGCAGACCGAACAGCGAGGCGGCGTGATCGACGTCGTCGAACACGAACGAGGTGGTCTGGTAGATCGGCGTCGCGCGCGCGCCCGTGGTGGGGTCGGGCTGGGCGCCGGCATGGATGGCGAGCGTGGAAAAGCCTGGCGTGCGTTCGGTCATGGGATTCCTCGCGTGATGCGGGTTCCGGTTTATCGGACCGCGGCGGGGCGTCAAGGCGTCGAGCCGCCTGAGGAACAGAATTGCGTGCGCAACACGGCCGGTGGAATTTACTTCCTCGGGCCGACGCCGGACCGGTTGCCGATGCTCAGCTCCCTTCGCGCGAGGCGCGGTCGGTCGCCTCGGTGGCACCGCCGGTCAAGGTCGTGCGGTCGAGCGACATGCGCTGCACGCCTCCGCCCAGCACCTTGGCCTTTTTCGACGACAGCGTGCGCGAATTGATCCCCATCCAGCCGATCTCGGAGGAGAGCCGGCCGTACTCGATCTTGGGGCAGCGGTTCATCACCACCTTCATGCCGTTGGCCTCGGCCAGCGCCGCGGCCTCGTCGTTGCGCACGCCGAGTTGCATCCAGATGACGGACGGCTTCGGCTTGAGCGCGAGCGCCTCCTGCACGATGCCGAGCGCGTAGGGCGCGGCGCGGAACACGTCGATCATGTCGACCGGGTCGGGGATGTCGGAGAGCCTGGCGTAGACCTTGCGGCCGAGGATGTCCTTGCCGGCCTGCCCCGGATTGACCGGGATCATGGTGAAGCCGCGCTCGCCCAGGTACTTGAAGGCGAAGTAGCTCGGGCGGTTGTCCTTGGGCGAGATGCCGACCATGGCGATGGTGCGCACCGTGTTGAGGATGCCGCGGATGTAGCTGTCGGGATAATTGTCGTGATTCATTGCGGACTCGCTTGCCGGAACATAGGCACGCGCAGGGCGAATCGAAAGGCCTGATTGCCGCAGCCGACGCGGCTGGCCTTTTGGTGGAGCATGATCTTGTCCGAAAACCGGTATCCACTTTTCGGGATCATGCTCTAAGCTAGCCGCATGATCGACCAAAACCTTGCGCAACAGCTGCTGCAGTCGCTGCACATGAGCAACAACCTGTCGGCCATCGCCCGGCAGATGGAGCTCAACCGCTTCTGGGCCGACGAGCTCGCCAAGCCGCGCTATGCCGATCCCAAGCGGCTCTCGCGCTACGGCTTCAAGGTCTACTCGCAGTGCGACGAGGACGGCATCCTGCAGGAGATCTTCAGCCGCATCGGCACGACCAACCGCGACTTCGTCGAGTTCGGCGTGCAGAACGGCGTCGAGTGCAACACTGCCAAGCTGCTGATCGAAGGTTGGCGCGGCTTGTGGCTGGAAGGCGTCGGCCCCGCGGCTGCGGAGATCCGCCGCAGCTTCGAGAGCTTCCTCAAGAGCGGCCATCTCAAGGTCAAGGACGCGATCGTCACCGCCGAGAACATCGATGCACTGCTGCAAGAACATGGCGTCGGCGGCGAGATCGATCTGCTCAGCATCGACATCGACTTCAACGACTACTGGGTCTGGAAGGCGATCACGGCGGTCAAACCGCGCGTCGTCGTCATCGAATACAACGCCACCTTGCGGCCACCGATGTCGTTCACCGTGCCGTACGATCCGATGCGGCAGTGGGACGGCACCAACTATGCGGGCGCGAGCCTCGAGGCGCTGGTGCGGCTTGGGCGCGAGAAGGGCTACCGCCTGGTCGGCTGCAGCTTCTCCGGGGCCAACGCGTTCTTCGTGCGCCAGGACATCGGTCGCGACCGCTTCCTCGAACCGGCGACCGCGGAGGAACACTACGAGCCGCCGCGCTATTTCTTCGCGGCGCTGCTCGCCGGGCATCGCGCCCGGCCGGGGCCCTACATTCCGGTGTAGAGCATGATCCCGAAAAGTGGACACCGGTTTTCGGAAAAGATCATGCTTCACTTTGAATGATCGCGGATTTGTCCGCGGGCGCGGCACGCAATTGCTCGTTTTCCGCTTCCAGTTCGGCAATCCGCGCCTGCAAGGCCGAAACCGCCTGCGCCACCTCGGCCTTGCTGAAGCGCGCCGTAATGTGCTGCGAGCAGTTCACGTCCCAGGCCTCGATGCGGAACAGCAACGCGCGCTCGGGCCGGGCGCGATAGCCCTGATCGAACAGCCGCTCAATCAAGGCCGCGTCATCCTCGACCACGCGGGCGCGTCCCCACAGCTTGATGCGCTGGCGCGTCGCCGGATGGAGCAGAAACAGAGTGGCGCGGTCGTTCTCCATGAGATTGCCGAGCGTGATGAACTGCCGGTTGCCGCGATAGTCGGCAAAGCCGAGCGTCCTGTCGTCCACGACCTTGATGAAGCCTTTGGGCCCGCCGCGGTGCTGGATATAGGGCGCACCGTCGGCCGAGGCCGTTCCGAGGAAGACGGTATCGATGTCGGCGAGGAAGGCGGCAAGCTTGGGCGTGATGCGGTCGGGAAAACCCGCGGCATTCTTCGCGTCGTAGTGTGCGGCCGAACCGCGCTCGGCCTGAGCCCGGCGTGCGGCTGGCGTGAAGACGATGCTGCTGTTGGTCATCGATAGAACTCGGAGCCTCGAGCCTACGGGCAATCGCATCTAGATCATTTCATATGGGGCGTTAATATATAGAAATCAGAATAGGTTGGACCAATATCAGCAATAATATGGACCGGATCGACAGCGCGACGATCTTCGTGGCGGTCGCCGAGCAGGGCGGTTTCGCGGCCGCCGCCCGCCGCCTCGGCCATTCGCCGAGCGCCGTCACGCGGGCCGTGGCGGAGCTCGAGGCCCGCCTCGGCGTGCGCCTGCTCAACCGCACCACGCGCGCGGTGAGCCTCACCGAGGTCGGCGAACGCTTCCTCGCCGGCGCCAAGCGCGTGCTCGCGGATTTCGACGAGATCGAGCGTGCCGCGGCGGGGGAGGGGACCGCGCCGCGCGGCGAGCTTGCGATCACGGCGCCGATTCTGTTCGGGCGGCTGCACATGCTGCCGATCATTGGCGATTTCCTGCGCGGATTTTCCGAAGTGCGCGCGCGACTCGTATTGGTCGATCGCCCGGTCGATCTGGTCGACGAGGGGCTCGACGTCGCGCTGCGCATCGGCGGGCTCTCCGAACTCGAGCGCGATCGCAATCCGCGTCGGTGCGGTGCGGCGCGTGGTGGTGGCGGCGCCGGCCTATCTCGAACGCCATGGGGCGCCAAGCAAACCCTCCGAACTGTCCGACCGCGACGTGATCGTGTCCGCGGGCTTGAGCGCGACCGATCGCTGGGTGTTCGAAGATGCGACGGTCGCGCTCGCGCCGCGTCTCATCGTGACCACGGCCGAGGCGGCGATCGACGCCGCGAAGGACGGCCTCGGCATCACGCGCGTGCTGAGCTATCAGGCGGCCGATGCGCTCGCGGCCGGGACGCTGACGGCGCTGTTCACGGACCCGGAGAGCCGGGCGGTACCGGTCCACATCCTCTACCCGGGTGGCCGGCACCCGGCGCCGAAGCTGCGTGCATTCGTCGATTTCGCGGTGCCACGGCTGCGGGCGCGGCTCGAACGGCTCGCGCGCTCGTTGAGCTAGCGCATGATTCCGAAAAGTTGACAGACTTTTCGGACAAAGATCATGCGCAAATGCAAAGAACCACCTATTGCCCGTTGTCTTCGAGCACCTTGCGGCAGGCCCTGCTGATCTTGTCGCGGTTCTCCTGCAGGCAGCGCAGCATGATGAGCGGCTCGGGGCGCAGGCCGCGGCAGAATTTCTGGGTGTCGGGCCGGCAGGCGGCGCGCTGCTCCGGCGTTCCTTGCGCCATGACGGGGGTGGGAAGCAGAACGGCAAGGGCGATCAAGCCCACACGAAATCCCGGCATCCGGAGGTCCTCTTGATGGTTCGGCTTGCGGCTCGCGACATTGGGGCGGGAATCGCGGCGTCTTCAAGGCAGATAAGGACCGATCCCATGGGACCTAGCGTCACAGTTCGCCGGCGCTTGCAGCACATTCGGGATGCGAACTTCGGAATCAAAGGGACACCAGCAATCCTATGACTCTAGTACCCCTCTTGAACCCGAAGTTGGCAACCACCCTTGCCGCATGTTGTGTGCGAACTTCGGGTTCGGGGCACTAGGAGCGCCTCAGCGGTCCTCCCATTTTGGCATACGTTTTTCGATGAACGCGCCGATGCCTTCCTCGGCATCGCGCGCGAGCATGTTCTCGACCATGACGTCGGAGGCGTAACGGTATGCGGCAGCGAGGTCCAATTCGAGCTGGCGATAGAATGCCTGCTTGCCGACCTTGACCGTCATGGTGGACTTCGACGCGATCTTGCGCGCGAGCGCGAGCGCGGCCTTGCGCTCCGCGCCGGGCTCGACCACGCGATTGATCAGCCCGAAGCGCTGCGCCTCGTCGGCCGAGATCATCTCGCCGGTAAGCAGCATCTCCATCGCGTGCTTGCGCGCGACGTTGCGCGAGAGCGCGACCATGGGGGTCGAGCAGAACAGCCCGATATCGACGCCGGGCGTGGCGAACTTCGCCGCGCTCGAGGCGACCGCGAGATCGCAGCTTGCCACCAGCTGGCACCCGGCCGCGGTCGCGGTGCCCTGCACGGCGGCGATCACCGGCTGCGGCAGGCGCACGATCGCCTGCATCATGGCGCTGCAAGCATCCATCAGCTGCTTGAAATAGGCGCGGCCGCGGTCGACATCACTGCGCCGCGCGGTCATCTCCTTCATGTCGTGGCCGGCGCAGAAGGCCGCGCCGTTGGCGGCGAGCACCACGGCACGGACGCTGCGGTCGGCGGCGATATCCGCCAGGGCTTCGGTCAGCGCCGCGAGCAGGGCTTCGGACAGGCTGTTGCGCGCCTGCGGCCGGTTGAGGATCAGCACCGCGATGCCGCTGTCGCTTCCGCGGAACAGGACGGGCGCGGGCTGTGCGGACCGCGGGGCGGGGGAGGGCGCGTTCATCGCCCAACACTTATGGAGCCCGCGGCGAGATAATCAAGCCCGCCAAACCGACGGGACATGGGAACGGAGGCGCGGCGGCCGGCGTTCTCCCGTTCGAGGTATGTCATGACGGCCCGGAAGAAACACGCAACGGCGCGCAAGACAAGACGGACCAGCCACCGCTGGTCGCAGCGCGTGACCGAAGAGAGCGATGCGCTCGACCTCGACCGCGGCGTGTTCACCCGGCGTGATCCGAAGCGGATCGCAGCCTCGCTCAAGCGCTCGGCCGAGCGGAGCAAGCGCCGCAAGGCGGATCCCTATCGCTCGGCGCTGTCGATGCTCACGTTCTTCATCAATCGGGCAGGCAAGACGCTTCCGGCGAGTCGACGCCGGGTTCTCGAACGCGCCAAGGATGAATTGCGCGCGCAATTCGGCCGCGGATGATTGTGTTCCCGCGATCTTTCCGGCAATAACCGCGCCCGGCATTCACTAGTGTGGCGGTTCAGAAGTCCGCATCATTCCCGCCGCGAGTCCGACATGCGGACTTCTGAACCAAAGCCACACTAGTTCAATAAGTTGCTAGTGTCCTTCGATTCCGAAGTTCGCAAACGAGGGTGCCGCAAATCATGCGAACTTCGCAATCGGGACACTAGGGGGCTAAGCCCATGCACGGGGAAATGGCGCAGCCGGCCAAGATGACGGCCGAGGACGTCGACCGCTTCCTGCGCGCCGAATTTCCGCAGGTGTTCAACACGCGCAGCGGCCTGACGATCGAGGCGGTGTGGCATCGCGGCTGCCGCGTGCGGCTCGCCTACCGCGAACAATTCCTCCGGCCGGGTGGAACCATCTCCGGGCCCACGATGATGGGGCTCACCGACTTCGCCATGTATGTGGCCATCCTTGCAGCGATCGGTCCGGTCCCGCTTGCCGTCACCACCAACCTCAACATCAATTTCCTGCGCAAGCCGGCGCTGCGCGACCTCATCGCCGAGGTGAAGCTGATCAAGCTCGGCAAGCGCCTGGCGGTCGGCGACGTGGCCATCAGCTCTGACGGCGAGACGGAGATGGTCGCGCACGCGACTTCAACCTACTCGATTCCGTCACAACGCGAGCGGTGATGGTAACACAATACCAATTTTCTAACATATTGATTAGGCTAGAAGTTTTATCGGACGAGTGCGTTGACGCGTGCAAACACGTCGTGTAGAAGCCGCGACCGAAACGCCCTTCACGGATACCGCCATGAGCACTTATTCGGCCAAGCCCGCCGAGGTCGAGAAGAAATGGGTGCTGATCGACGCCAACGGTCTGGTCGTCGGCCGCCTCGCCTCGATCATCGCGCTGCGCCTGCGCGGCAAACATAAGCCGACCTACACGCCACACGTCGATTGCGGCGACAACGTCATCGTCGTCAATGCCGAAAAGGTCGTGCTCACCGGGCGCAAGCGCGACAACAAGGTCTACCGCCATCACACCGGCCATATCGGCGGCATCAAAGAGCGCACCGCCAAGTACATCCTCGAGGGCCGCTTTCCCGAGCGCGTGGTCGAGAAGGCGGTCGAGCGCATGCTGCCGCGTGGGCCGCTCGGGCGCATCCAGCTCGGGAACTTGAGGGTCTACAAGGGACCCGACCACCCCCACGCCGCGCAGCAGCCGCAGTCGCTCGACGTTGCGGCGATGAATCGCAAGAACGCAGGGAGCGCATGACCATGGCCGAATCCATGCAGTCGCTCGGAGATCTGGCGAGCCTCAAGCCGGCCACGCCTGAGGCGCCGAAATACGTGCAGAAGGTCGACAAGCAGGGCCGCGCCTACGCCACCGGCAAGCGCAAGAACGCGGTCGCGCGCGTATGGCTCAAGCCCGGCGCCGGCAAGGTGACGGTCAACGAGCGCACCATCGAGGTGTTCTTCGCGCGGCCCGTGCTGCGCATGCTGATCCAGCAACCGCTGGTCGCTTCCAACCGCCTCGGCCAGTACGACGTGATCTGCACGGTATCGGGCGGTGGATTGTCGGGGCAGGCCGGCGCGGTGCGCCACGGCATCTCCAAGGCGCTGCTCTCGTACGAGCCGGATCTGCGCGGCGTGCTCAAGCGCGGCGGCTTCCTCACGCGCGATCCACGCGTGGTCGAGCGCAAGAAGTACGGCCGCGCCAAGGCCCGGCGCTCGTTCCAGTTCTCCAAGCGCTGAGCGCGCGATTCCGCGATTTGTCGGTATCAAGGGGCGCCCTGCGGCGCCCCTTTCGCTGTGCGCGGCGCGATTGCACAGCCCGTTATCGCAAGCCGTTAACCGCCCGGCAGGCTTTCCTACGCACTACTGCCGATGGGGAACCGGCCGTCCACGACGGTCAACGGCAAGTCGGGTGGGGGGATGCCCTTTGACGTTCCAACGCTGGTAATGGTCGCGATCCTCGTCGCGGCGACCATCGGCGTGGTGTTGCTGTTCGTGTGGTCGCGCGATCGCGCCACGCCGGCGCTGATGTTGTGGGGGTGCGCCTATCTCATCGGTGCCGCCGGTCTCACGCTGATCGTCGCGCGCGGCTTCATTCCCAATTGGCTCTCCATCGACGTCGCCAATGCACTGGTCATCGTCGGCTTTACCTTCCTGGTCGTGGGTGGGCGATCGTTCGGCGGGCGGGCGACGCCGACCATCGTTTTCTTCATCGGGCCGCTGATCTGGCTCGCCGCGCTGCGGTTTCCGCTGTTTGCCGACATCAACATGCGCGCGATCCTGGTCTCAAGCATCCAGGCAGCGTTGGTGCTGATGCTGGCCGGGGAGCTGTGGCGCGGCCGCAGCGAGGTGCTCATGTGGCGCTGGCCGGCGATCGTGGTGCTGATCGCCCACGCCGGCGCGCTGCTGTTGCGCATTCCCGGCGTCATCCTGGCGCCCATCGCCGGCGATGCGGAGGCGCTGCGCGGCTCTCCGTTCGGCGTGGTCGCGTTCGGGACCGTGGCCTTCACGATCGCGCTTGCGCTCTTCCTGCTCGCCATGGTGCGCGAGCGCGCAGAGTTGACGCACAAGACCGCCGCGCTGGTCGATACCTTGACCGGGCTCGCCAACCGCCGTGCCTTCCTCGATCAGGGCGAGCGGCATCTGTCGCGCCATCGCCGCAGCGGCATGCCCATCGCCGTGCTGCTCGCCGATCTCGATAACTTCAAAGCGGTCAACGACGAGTTCGGGCACGCGACCGGCGACCGCGTGCTGCAGGTGTTCGCCGCTGCGGTCGAACGCAACATCCGCCCCGGCGACCTGGCCGGCCGGCTCGGCGGCGAGGAGTTCGCGATCGTGCTGCCGGGGGCCGAGTTCGACGCCGCCATCGGGGTTGCCGAACGCATCCGCCGGACGTTTGCGGCCCTGGCGCGCGAGATCGACGGCCATCCGGCATCTGCCACGGCCAGCATCGGCGTCACCGCGACGCGTGCCCCGGCCGCGCAGTTGACCGAGCTGATGGGCGTCGCCGACCGCGCGCTCTATCGCGCCAAGGCGGACGGGCGCGATCGGGTGGTGGCGATCGACCTCGATCGCCGGCCGCAGCCGGAAGCGCCGTCGATCGTGCCGGCGCAGCTCGTGCGCGAAGCGGCGTTTGCCGGACTCAATCTCGTCCGAGCCCGAGCGCAGTCGCAATAACCCGGAACACGCGCGTGTTGTCGATGCGGCCGCGGAACAGTTCCGCGCCCGGCCCATGGCGGTCAGGATCACGTCATCGGCGGCGTGACGGTCAACCATATGTCAAACGCGGCCCCGCCGGCCTTGGGGCGCAACGGGTCCTTTACCATCCCGACTGTACCATCGCGCCCCATGACCCGTGTGCGTAGCGTGGCGCAAGTCGAGGCCGACCTGATGGCGCTGCGTGCCGCCGCCGAGCGCGCCGGCACGGCGCTCGCCTGCCTGTTCTCGTCCTCCGACGAGTTCGAGGCGGCCGTGATCCGCGTGCGTCGCGCGCAGGGAGCCTATGTGCCGGCCCCGCGGCATCGGCGCGCCTGGCTGCGCGCGTTCGCGGCGACCGCGCTGCTCGCGGCTGCGTTCCTGATGTTTTGATTGTGATGCTGTAGGGCGGGCAAAGCGCGAAGCGCGTGCCCACCATCTGCTGTGCCCCATTTTCGCAAGCCGCGGGCACGGCGCGCTCGTTCAGCGCGCCGTTGGCGTACCCTTCGTTCCACGCCTTTGCCCGCCCTACAACGTCACGAAAAAAGGGCGCCCTTTCCGAGCGCCCTTGACGAGGTGCGCCGCGTCGCCGCGGCGTCATGGGAGGAAGAGACTCAGACGCTACGCCGAATAGTACATATCGTATTCCACCGGATGCGGGGTGTGCTCGAAGCGAATCACTTCCGTCATCTTGAGCTCGATATAGCTGTCGATGAAGTCGTCGTCGAACACGCCGCCGGCTTTGAGGAACTCGCGGTCCTTGTCGAGCTCGCCGAGCGCCTGGCGCAGCGAGCCGCACACGGTCGGGATCTTCTTCAATTCCTTCGGCGGCAGGTCGTAGAGGTCCTTGTCGACCGCCGGGCCGGGATCGAGCTTGTTCTTCACGCCGTCGAGGCCGGCCATCAGCAGCGCGGCGAAGGCGAGATAGGGGTTGGCGAGCGGGTCGGGGAAGCGCACCTCGACGCGCTTGGCCTTCGGGTTGGTGGTGTAGGGGATGCGACAGGAGGCCGAGCGGTTGCGCGCCGAATAGGCGAGCAGGACCGGCGCTTCGAAGCCGGGGACGAGCCGCTTGTAGGAGTTGGTGGTCGGGTTGGTGAACGCGTTGATCGCCTTGGCGTGCTTGATCACGCCGGCGATGTAGGAGAGGCAGATGTCCGAGAGGTCGGCGTACTTGTTGCCCGCGAACACCGGCTTGCCGCCCTTCCAGATCGACTGGTGGCAGTGCATGCCCGAGCCGTTGTCGCCGTAGATCGGCTTCGGCATGAAGCACGCGGTCTTGCCGTAGATCTGCGCGACCTGGGTGATGCAGTATTTATAAATCTGCATCTGGTCGGCCATGTAGGTCATGGGCGCGAACTTCATGCCGAGTTCGTGCTGGGCCGAGGCCACCTCGTGATGGTGCTTCTCGACCTTGACGCCCATGCGCGCCATGGCGGCGAGCATCTCGGAGCGCATGTCCTGTGCCGAATCCTGCGGCGGTACCGGGAAGTAGCCCTTCTTGGTCGCGATGTGGTGGCCGAGATTGCCGCCGTCGTACTCGGTATCCGAATTGGACGGGAATTCGATCGAATCGACCTTGAAACCGGTCTTGTAGGGCTCGGCGCTGTAGCGCACGTCGTCGAAGATGAAGAACTCGGCCTCGGGGCCGAAGAATACGGTGTCGCCCACGCCCCAGGCCTTGACCAGCGCCTCCGCCTTCCTGGCGATGCTGCGCGGATCGCGATTGTAGGGCTCGCCGGTGGTCGGTTCGAGCACGTCGCAGACCAGCACCAGCGTGGTCTCGGCAAAGAACGGGTCGATGGTGGCGGTCGCCGGATCGGGCATCAGGGTCATGTCGGACTCGTGGATCGCCTTCCAGCCGGCGATCGAGGAGCCGTCGAACATCTGTCCCTCGGCGAACGTGTCTTCCTCGATGATCGATCGATCGAACGTCACGTGCTGCCACTTGCCGCGCGGGTCCGTGAAGCGGAAATCGACGAATTTCACGTCGTTGTCCTTGATCATCTTCAGGACTTCTTTGGCCGTCGTCATGGGATGCGTACCCTTTCTGGAAATCAATCATGGAGGGGAGGCAGGACCACGCGGAATGACTTCGTCTTCGAACGTCATCCCGCTCTAGTTTGTTGTCCGAGCATGATCTTTTCCGAAAACCGGTGGCCACTTTTCGGGATCATGCTCTAGACCGCGTCCAATCCGGATTCCCCCGTTCGGATCCGGATCGCTTCTTCGATGCTGGAGACGAAGATCTTGCCGTCCCCGATCCGGCCGGTCTGGGCAGCGCGGCGGATCGCATCGACGGCTTTTTCGACCATGTCGTCGCCGAGCACAATCTCGATCTTCACCTTGGGGAGAAAATCCACCACATACTCAGCACCGCGGTAGAGTTCGGTGTGTCCTTTCTGGCGGCCGAAGCCTTTGGCTTCGGTGACCGTGATGCCTTGCAATCCGACCTCCTGCAGCGCCTCCTTCACCTCGTCGAGCTTGAACGGCTTTATGATCGCCTCGATCTTCTTCATTCGTGCTTTTCGCCTCCGGACCCCGCCGAGCTCGCCGCCGCCGCGCAGGTCAGGTCAGGGTAGCAGGGTCCATGCCAAGGCCGTTGGGGGACGGTAAAGACGAATTCTTTCAATACGTTAAGGCGGGAGCGGGTTGCCGGGGGTGCGCCGGCTGAACCTGGGTTGATTAAAATATAGGCAGATTGCCTAGTTCGTGGTCAGGCTGCGGAAGTGGCTGCAGCCGCGTAGAATTCGGGCTCGCGGCTGGCGACGGCGTGCTGGCGATCGATCTCAGTCAAGACGGGCCCGACGGCGTCATCGACCGCAGCGCCTTCACCCAATGGACGGCGGACGCGACCTTGGACATGGACGCGCTCGCCAAAGTGTTTGACACCGACCATAACGGCCGGCTCGACGCCGGCGACGCTATTTCGCTTCCCACCGAGGTGCATGCCCTCGTGAGCTTCGGGATCGCAGCAAGTCCCTGCGCATTGCCGCACCCTGCGGCCCACGGTTAAGGTCCCAGGGTGCTCGAGCTCCTGACGCCCGCCGAAATGGGACAGGCCGACCGGCTTGCGATCGCCGGCGGCGTGCCCGGCGCGGCACTGATGGAGCAAGCCGGCCGCGCCGTCGCCGCGGCCGCGGCGCGCCACCCGCCCGGCACCAAGATCGTGGTGGTGGCAGGGCCGGGCAACAACGGCGGCGATGGGTTCGTGGCGGCGCGCCTGCTCGCCGAGCGCGGCTACCCGGTACGCATCTTGCTGGTTGGCGATCGCGCGCGCCTCAGCGGCGATGCGGGCCAGGCAGCAGCGGCATGGGATGGCGCAATCGAGGGGGCGGCACCCGCCGCGCTCGCCGGCGCCGGCCTCGTGATCGACGCGTTGTTCGGGGCCGGCCTCGACCGGAAGGTGACCGGGCTTGGCGCCGCCATGATCGAAGCGATCAACGCGTGCGGCGCGCCGGTGATCGCCGTCGACCTGCCGAGCGGCATCAACGGGGAGAACGGCGCCGTGATGGGCGTCGCCGTGAAGGCGGCCGAGAGCGTCACCTTTTTCCGTCGCAAGCCGGGCCACCTGCTGTTGCCCGGCCGTTGGCACGCCGGCCGGGTCAGCGTGATCGACATCGGCATTCCGGCTTCCGTGCTCGCCGAGGTGCGCCCGCAGGCGTTCGCCAATGGGCCTGGGCTGTGGGGCCGGCCGTTTCCGCGTCCGCGCATTTACGCGCACAAATATGCCCGCGGCCATGCGGTGGTGGTTTCGGGCGGGATCGCCACAACCGGGGCGGCGCGGCTCGCCGCCCGCGCAGCGCTCCGGGCCGGAGCGGGGCTCGTGACTATTGCAAGCCCGCGCGAGGCACTCGCCGTCAACGCGGCCGCGAGCCTTGCCGTCATGGTGCGGCCGGTCGACGGCGCCGAGGAGCTCGCCGGCCTGCTCGGCGACCGGCGCCTCAACGCGGTGGTGATCGGACCGGGCGGCGGGGTCGGCAGCGATATGCGGACACAGGTCCTGGCGGCGCTCGGCGGGGAGCGCGCCGTGGTGCTCGATGCCGACGCGCTGACCAGCTTCGCCGACGATCCCGCTGCGCTCGCGGCCGCCAGCAGGGATCGCGCGCGATCCGTGGTGCTGACGCCGCATCGTGGCGAATTCGATCGCCTGTTTAAGAACGTAATTCAATCGGTTGATAATAATTATAAAATTCATCTAACCAGAGAGGCGGCACGGTATACCGGGGCAGTCGTGCTGCTGAAGGGACCGGACACCGTGGTTGCGGCTCCCGACGGCCGCGCGGCGGTCAACGAGAACGCGCCGCCCTGGCTCGCAACCGCCGGCTCCGGCGACGTGCTCGCCGGCCTGATCGGCGGCTTGCTGGCGCAGGGCATGCCGGCGTTCGAGGCGGCGTGTGCGGGCGCTTGGCTGCATGGTGAGGCCGCGAACGAATTCGGACCCGGTCTCATCGCGGAGGATCTGCCAGAGACGGTTCCGACGGTTTACCGCAAGCTGCTGCCCGAGCTCGGCGACAGCGCATGAGAGGCGGACAACGCAAGTCACGCCACCTCGAACCAGGCGGAGACCGCCTCCGGGCGCCCGGGCACATGACCTTCGATCAGCCACTTGCCGGGATTGTCGGCGAGGAATGCGGCGCGCGCGGTCTCGCCCGGGCCGACCAGGATCGTGTCGAGCCAGAACGGCTTCCAACCGTCGTCGAGAGCGTCGAGCAGGCGCAGATGATGGCCGTGGACATGGACCGCGCAGGGTTGCGCGGACCGGTTCGGCAAAGCAAGCATTACGGTCCGGCCGCGCCGGATTGAAAATAGCGGTGGACCAAAGGCTTCCAGCGGTTTCATGTGACCGGAGGCGAGCGCCAGCTCGCCCCGGAACGCGCCACGGAACTCGATGCGGGCCGGCAGCGGGTTGGGCGGCAGCGGCGTTGTCTCGGCAGGCGGTTCGCCGCGTGCCGGGCTGGCCGCATAGATGAGGCGGGCCAACGCCATGTCGTCGCCGCCCGGCATTTCGACCAGGATGGCTGCCGCGCTGCCCGGCTCGAGCCGCGCATCGACGAACAGATCGATGCGGTTGCCGGGCCCGAGCGCCACGCGGCTCGCGCGCGCGACAAAGGGTTCCGCCGGCTGCCCGTCGATCGCCATCACGGTCGCCGCATGCCGCTCGAGGCGCAATGCGATGATCCGTTCCGTGGTGTTGACGAGGCGCAACCGCAGGCGCTCGTTGGTGCGCACTGGGATATCCAGGCGCGCAAGCCCGTTGATCTGCGGCGGCTCGCTGGCCCCGGCGCGGGACCCAAGGATGAGCGTGACGTCGCGGTCGATCGCAATGGGGACGCTCTCGTCGACGATCAGCACGCCGGAAAGCCCGCGCCGTTGCTGCGCGCGGGCGTGCGGGCGGTACCAGAAGGTGCCTGCATCGGGAGGCGTGAAGCGGTAGTCGAAGCTCGCGCCCGGTGCGACCGCCTCCTGCGTCAGGCCGGGCACGCCGTCCATGGCGTTCGGGAGACGCACGCCATGCCAGTGGATCGTCGTCGGCTCGGCGAGCTCGTTGACAAGCCGTACGGCGACCTCTTCGCCGCGCTTCACGCGCAGCAGCGGGCCGGGGGCGCTGCCCTCGTAGCTCCAACCCGGATCGCCCGGCTGTGCGCGCAGGACGCGGACTGCGGGCTGACCGCGCACGGCCGCGGGCAGCAGGGCGGCCAGGCCGCCGGCTACGATCTGACGGCGGGACGGCGCGGTGAGGGGCTCGGCCAAGTGTCGCTCCGATGGTGCCCGGCGAGGGACTCGAACCCCCACACCTTTCGGCGGCAGAACCTAAATCTGCTGCGTCTACCAATTCCGCCAGCCGGGCTGATATCCATATAGGCGTCTGCGGCCGGCTGCGGAAAGCGTGGCCAACGGGCCGGTTGTAATGCCGCGGAAAACGGACTAGGCCTGCGCCGGCTTCGGCGGTTGCTCCGCCGGCATGCCGCCGGGCGTCGAGCCGCTCCCGCGGCCCCCCAACACTTGCGGAAATCGACGATGCAGGTCACGCAGACGAATGCCGAAGGATTGAAGCGGGAATTCCGGGTGGTGGTCCCGGTCGCCGAGCTTGCCTTCCAGGTCGATACGCGGCTCGAGGAGCTGAAAGGACAGGTGCGCATCAACGGTTTCCGCCCCGGCAAAGTGCCGGTGGCGCACCTGAAGCGCATGTACGGCCGCTCGGTCATGGCGGAAGCCATGGAAGCCGCGATCCGCGAAGCCAACAACAAGATCGTCTCCGACAACAGCTTCCGCCTCGCCATGGAGCCGAAGGTCGACATGACCAAGGACGAGGCCGAGATCAAGGACATGATCGAAGGCAAGGCCGACCTTGCCTATTCGGTCGCGATGGAAATCCTGCCCAAGGTCGAACTCGCGGATTTCAAGGCGATCACGCTCGACCGGCTCACCGCCGAGGTCAGCGACCAGGAGATCGACGAGGCGCTCAAGAAGATCGCGGAGCAGAACCGGCCGTTCGCGCCGAAGGCCGCGGGCGAGGGCGCCAAGCTTGGCGACAAGGTCACGGTCTCGTTCACCGGCACGATCGACGGCGAGCCGTTCGAGGGCGGCTCGGCCGAGGACATCGCGGTCGAGATCGGGTCGGCGTCGTTCATTCCGGGGTTCGAGGAACAGCTTGTAGGCGCCACTGCCGGCGAGGCGCGCACCATCAGGGCGGCGTTCCCCGCCAACTACCTCAAACCCGAATTGGCAGGGCGGGATGCCGAGTTCGCCGTGACGGTGAAGTCGGTCGAGGCGCCGGGTACGGTCGCGATCGACGACGCGCTCGCCAAGCAGCTGGGCATGGAATCGCTTGCCAAGCTCAAGGAAGCGGTGAGGGGGCGGCTCGCCCAGGATCACGCAGCGGCAAGCCGGGGCAGGCTCAAGCGCGCATTGCTCGACGCGCTCGACGAGCGCCACAAGTTCGACCTGCCGCCGACGCTGGTCGACCAGGAGTTCACCAATGTCTGGCAGGCGGTCGAGTCCGATCTCAAGGCGCAGGGCCGCACGCTCGCCGACGAGGGCACGACCGAGGAGAAGGCCAAGGAAGAATACCGCAAGATCGCGGAGCGGCGGGTGCGGCTCGGTCTCGTGATCGCCGAGATCGGCGAGAAGAATGCCATCAAGGTGACCGAGGAAGAGGTCACGCGCGCCGTGGTCGAGCGGGCGCGCCAGTTCCCCGGCCAGGAGCAGCGGGTGTGGGAGTACTACCGCAACGATCCGAACGCGCTCGCGAGCCTGCGCGCCCCGATCTTCGAGGAAAAGGTCGTCGACTTCCTGGTCGAGCTCGTCAAGGTGAACGACAAGAAGGTGACGCGGGAAGAGCTGTACAAGGAAGATGCGGACGAAACAGTCGCCTGAGACCGTGCGCGGCGGGGGTCTCGCGTTTGCGCCACGGAACGCCCATATAGGGTCGGCCCCGCTATCCCAATCGCGGCTGATTCGCGTATCCGCGGGAGCCGCCGGAGACATTCATGCGTGACCCCGTCGACACCTACATGAACTACCTCGTTCCGATGGTGGTCGAGCAAACCAACCGCGGCGAGCGCGCCTACGACATCTATTCGCGCCTGCTCAAGGAACGCATCATCTTCATCACCGGCCCGATCGAAGACAACGTGTCGACCCTGGTGGTCGCGCAGCTCCTGTTCCTCGAGGCGGATAATCCGAAGAAGGAAGTCTCGATGTACATCAATTCGCCGGGCGGAGTGGTGACGTCGGGGATGGCGATCTACGACACCATGCAGTTCATCCGTCCGGCGGTCTCGACGCTGTGCACGGGCCAAGCGGCGTCCATGGGCTCGCTGCTGCTCGCCGCGGGACGCAAGGAGCTGCGCTTCGCGCTGCCGAACGCGCGCATCATGGTGCATCAGCCCTCGGGCGGGTTCCAGGGCCAGGCGACCGACATCATGGTGCACGCCCAGGAGATCCTGAACCTGAAGAAGCGGCTCAACGAGATCTACGTGAAGCACACCGGGCAACCGCTGAAGAAGATCGAGGATGCGCTCGAGCGCGACATGTTCCTCACGGCCGAAGGCGCCAGGGAGTTCGGTATCGTCGACAAGGTGATCGAAAAGCGGCCCGAAGAGGTCGAAAAGTCTTGAATTCCCTGCCGCCGGCCGCCGGAAACGATACTGATTTCGGCGCGCGTGGGCGTGGGTTACCCGTGCGTTGCACGGCAGCCACAACCTCGCCGCCGCATCCGTAAAATCCCTGGCGCCCGGCCAATTCATCGTTAATGAATTCTTGATTGTCCGGCCCCTACCATGCTTCGCTAGTCCATCGTGGGGCCGGCTGCTTCGGATTGGACTTAAGGATCGGTTCCGCCACGCTACGGAATGTTAGGGGCGGATATGACAGGTTAAGTGGCCGCAGGTTCGGGCGCGACGGAGACGGGAATGAGCAAGGTCAGCGAGTCGAAGAATACGCTCTACTGCTCGTTCTGCGGCAAGAGCCAGCACGAGGTGCGCAAGCTCATCGCCGGGCCGACCGTCTTCATCTGCGACGAGTGCGTGGAACTGTGCATGGACATCATCCGCGAGGAGAACAAGTCCTCGCTGGTCAAGTCGCGCGACGGCATCCCGACGCCGAAGGAAATCCGCAAGGTTCTCGACGACTACGTGATCGGCCAGGATCACGCCAAGAAGGTGCTTTCGGTCGCCGTCCACAATCACTACAAGCGGCTCAACCATCAGACCAAGCACAACGACGTCGAGCTCGCGAAGTCCAACATCCTGCTGATCGGGCCGACCGGCTCGGGCAAGACGCTGCTCGCGCAAACGCTCGCGCGCATCCTCGACGTGCCGTTCACCATGGCGGATGCCACCACCTTGACGGAAGCCGGTTACGTCGGCGAGGACGTCGAGAACATCATCCTGAAGCTGCTGCAGTCGGCCGACTACAATGTCGAGCGCGCGCAGCGCGGCATCGTCTATATCGACGAGATCGACAAGATCTCGCGCAAGTCCGACAACCCCTCGATCACCCGCGACGTGTCGGGCGAGGGCGTGCAGCAAGCCCTGCTCAAGATCATGGAAGGCACGATCGCGAGCGTGCCGCCGCAGGGCGGCCGCAAGCATCCGCAGCAGGAGTTCCTGCAGGTCGACACCACCAACATCCTGTTCGTGTGCGGCGGCGCCTTCTCGGGGCTGGAAAAGATCATCTCGGCGCGCGGGCGCTCCACCTCGATCGGCTTCGGTGCCAAGGTGATCGCGCCGGAGGATCGCAAGCAGGGCGAGATCTTCCGTGAGGTCGAGCCCGAGGACCTGCTCAAGTACGGCCTCATCCCGGAATTCGTCGGCCGCCTGCCGGTGGTTGCGACCTTGGAGGATCTCGACGAGTCCGCGCTCAAGCGCATCCTCACGGAGCCCAAGAACGCGCTGGTCAAACAATACCAGCGGCTGTTCGAGATGGAGTCGATCGACCTGACCTTGGCCGAGGAGGCGCTCGGCGCCATCTCGCGCAAGGCGATCGAGCGCAAGACCGGCGCACGGGGCTTGAGGTCGATCATGGAGGGCATCCTGCTCGACACCATGTTCGACCTGCCGAGCCTCGAGGGGGTCGAGGAGGTCGTCATCTCCAAGGAGGTGGTCGAGGGTACGGCCCGGCCGCTCTACATCTACGCCGACCGTTCCGACCGGGTGAACGAGGCGCCGGCCTCGGCCTGAGGGCCGCGAGCGGACCTCGGGCAGCGACCGAGCCGACTTACGGAATTTGCCGTATTTGAGCGATGAATCGTGCCGTGCCGGCCACAGGACGTGGGATTCTTACCCGTTTTGGGGGGTTAACTTGACACCTCCCGGGCGCAAGCCCACCTATAGCGGCTGACGGTAACTGCGTTGATTCCGGGCTGGGAGTCTTTGAACCGCCAGCTTGCTGCGGGCCTCCCGTCCCCGGCCATCGGCACTCCTTGGCGACTGCACGTTCGGGTCGCGGAGGAGGGGCACAACAACAAGGACTAAGGGACATGACCACCTCCAAGCCGCGACCCGCGCCGCCGCCCGGGGAGACCCGCTCCTATCCGGTGCTGCCGCTGCGCGACATCGTGGTGTTTCCGCACATGATCGTGCCGCTCTTCGTTGGGCGCGAAAAGTCGATCCGCGCGCTCGAGGAGGTGATGAAGAGCGATACCTTCATCCTGCTGGCGACGCAGAAGAACGCTTCCGACGACGATCCGGCGACCGGTGCCATCTTTGAGGTCGGCACGCTCGCAACCGTGCTTCAGCTGCTCAAGCTGCCCGACGGCACCGTCAAGGTGCTGGTCGAGGGCGCCGAGCGCGCCAAGATCCTCAAATACAGCGACCGCACCGAATTCTACGAGGCCGAGGCCGCCGTGCTCGCCGACGAGCTCGGCGACAAGGTCGAAGCCGAAGCGCTCGCCCGCTCGGTGGTCACCGAGTTCGACGGCTACGTCAAGCTCAACAAGAAGGTCTCGCCCGAGGTCGTCGGCGTCGTCCAGCAGATCGAGGACTACGGCAAGCTCGGCGACACGGTCGCCTCGCATCTCGCGGTCAAGATCGCCGACAAGCAGGCCGTGCTGGAGATGACGGCCGTTCCGCAGCGGCTGGAGAAGGTGCTCGCCCTGATGGAGAGCGAGATCTCGGTGCTGCAGGTCGAGAAGCGCATCCGCACCCGCGTCAAGCGGCAAATGGAGAAGACGCAGCGCGAGTATTACCTCAACGAGCAGATGAAGGCGATCCAGAAGGAGCTCGGCGACGAGGACGGCAAGGACGAACTCGCCGAGATCGAGGAGAAGATCAAGAAGACCAAGCTCTCCAAGGAAGCGCGCGAGAAGGCGACGCACGAGCTCAAGAAGCTCAGGCAGATGTCGCCGATGTCGGCGGAAGCCACCGTCGTGCGCAACTACCTCGACTGGCTGCTCTCGATCCCGTGGAACAAGAAGTCGAAGATCAAGAAGGATCTGCCGCACGCGCAGAAGATCCTCGACAACGACCATTACGGCCTGGAGAAGGTCAAGGAACGCATCGTCGAGTACCTGGCGGTGCAGAGCCGCGCCAACAAGCTGACCGGCCCGATCCTGTGCCTGGTCGGCCCGCCCGGCGTCGGCAAGACTTCGCTCGGCAAGTCGATCGCGCGCGCGACCGGGCGCGAGTTCGTGCGCGTCTCGCTCGGCGGCGTGCGCGATGAGGCCGAGATCCGCGGCCATCGCCGCACCTATATCGGCTCGATGCCGGGCAAGATCATCCAGTCGATGCGCAAGGCCAAGACCTCCAACCCGCTGTTCCTGCTCGACGAGGTCGACAAGATGGGCGCCGACTTCCGCGGCGATCCGTCCTCGGCGCTGCTCGAGGTGCTCGACCCGGAGCAGAACCACACCTTCAACGACCACTACCTGGAGGTCGACTACGATCTGTCGAACGTGATGTTCATCACCACGGCGAATACGCTCAACATCCCGCCGCCCCTGATGGACCGCATGGAGATCATCCGCATCGCCGGCTACACCGAGCCCGAGAAGATCGAGATCGCGCGTAAGCACCTGATCCCGAACGCGATCACCAAACACGGCCTCGATCCGAAGGAATGGACGCTCGGCGACGACGCGCTCAAGACCATGATCCGCCGCTACACGCGCGAAGCCGGTGTGCGCAACCTCGAGCGTGAGCTCTCGACCCTGATCCGCAAGGCGATCAAGGAGCTCATGATCAACAAGAAGACCAAGAGCGTGAAGGTGACGGACGACAACCTCGCCGACTACCTCGGCGTGCCGAAGTTCCGCTACGGCGAGATCGAGGCGGAGGATCAGGTCGGTGTCGTCACCGGCCTGGCGTGGACCGACGTCGGCGGCGAACTGCTGACCATCGAAGGCGTCATGATGCCCGGCAGAGGCAAGATGACGGTGACCGGCAATCTGCGCGACGTGATGAAGGAATCGATCTCGGCGGCGGCGTCCTATGTGCGCTCGCGCGCGATCGCCTTCGGCATCGAGCCGCCGGCGTTCGACAAGCGTGACATCCACGTGCACGTGCCGGAGGGGGCGACCCCCAAGGACGGCCCCTCTGCCGGCGTCGCCATGGTCACGGCCATCGTCTCGGTCATGACCGGCATCCCGGCCAAGAAGGACGTCGCGATGACCGGCGAGATCACCTTGCGCGGCCGGGTGCTGCCGATCGGCGGCCTGAAGGAGAAGCTGCTCGCCGCGTTGCGCGGCGGCATCAAGACCGTGCTGATCCCGGAGGAGAACGCCAAGGATCTGGTCGAGATTTCCGACAGCGTGAAGAGCGGGCTCGAGATCATTCCGGTGAGCCGCATGGACGAGGTGCTGGCGCGCTCGCTGACGCGCAAGCCCGAGCCGATCGAGTGGGATGAGGCGACCGCCAAGCCGGTCGACGTGCCCCCGGTCGAGGACGAGCCGCCGAGCCTGATCGCGCACTGACGCAGGATTGGCTGTTGTTGCAAGGAAGGCGGTGCCGTTGCGCCGCCTTCCTTATTTTTAGCGGGCCGGATGCGTGCGCTCACAATCCAGTTGACAAGCCGTGCCGAACGCCAAGTGATTCCTGGCGTTTCTTAACCAATTCCCGCTTGCAATCCGCTTCGTTTGGGCAAAGCTCCGCGCGCGGCCGGTTCGAGGCCGCTGATTCGCCGGCAGGCGAGAAAGGATCGGTCCGATGACCAAGAACGAGCTCATCGCTGCGGTGGCCGGTAAGGCGAGTTTGACTAAGACCTCTGCGGCCTCCGCGGTCGACGCCACCTTCGACGCCATCACCGCGTCGCTGAAGAAGGGCGGCGAGGTCAAGATCATGGGGTTCGGCAATTTTCGGGTCGTGAAACGGGCGGCGCGCGAAGGCCGCGACCCGCGCACCGGAACCCCGGTTAAGATCAGGGCGGCGCGGCGTCCGAAGTTCACCGCCGGCAAGGGGCTGAAGGAAGCGGTCAACCGCTAACACCCTCCCGACAGAGGCCTGCAACGCCTCCGCGCGCGGCTCGGAGGCGTTCGCATTGCGGGGGTTGCCACCCCGTGTGACGGTGCCCCGACGCCCGGGCTTTCGGGTCTTGCCTTAAATGCCAGCATCGCGCGCGGTGGTGCCGGCGCGCATAAGGTTCGCTCATGAGCAAGCTCACCCTCTACCACATCGCGCCCTCGCGCTCCTCGATCGTGCACTGGATGCTGGAGGAGATCGGTGAGCCGTTCGACATCCATCTGCTCAGCATGAAGCGCGGCGAGAACCGGCAGGCCGACTACCTCGCGGTCAATCCGATGGGCAAGGTGCCGGCGCTGCGGTACGGCGACGTGATCGTGACCGAGGCGGCCGCGATCTGCTGCTATCTGGCCGAGGCGTTTCCCGCCGCAGGATTGAACGTGCCGATCGGCGACACGCGGCGCGGCCTTTATCTCAAATGGCTGTTCTTCGGGCCGAGTTGCCTGGAGCCGGCGATCATCGACCGCATGTTCAAACGCGAGGGCGGGCCGCAGGGCGCGCTCGGCTGGGGCGACTTTGACACCGTCATCGACGTGCTGGCGAACGCACTTGAACGCGGCCCATATCTGCTCGGCGACCAGTTTACCGCCGCCGACGTGGTGATCGGATCGGGTCTGAACTGGGGCATGGCCATGACCAAGGTCGTGCCCGAGCGCCCCGAATTCGTAGCCTACGTAGCGCGGATCACCGCACGGCCAGCCGCGCAGCGCGCCTACGCCAAGGACCAGGAGCTTTCCAGGCGGTAGGACGCGTCAGGGAACCACCACCTTGCGGTAGAGGTGCCAGGTCGCATGCGCCAGCACCGGCATCACGACCGCAAGCCCGAAGAAGAACGGCAGCGAGCCGAGCGCCAGCGCGGCCGCGACGATCAGCCCCCATGCCGCCATGGCGACCGGGTTGGCGAGCACGGCGCGCACCGACGTGACGATGGCCACCGCCGCACCGACGTCGCGGTCGAGCAACAACGGGAACGACACCACGCTGATCGCGAGCACCACGACCGCGAACAGGAAGCCGACCCCGTTGCCAAGCACGATCAGCGCGTGGCCGGCCGGCGTGCCGATCACGTCGCGCGCGAAGGCGGTGAGCGATTCCGGGGTGCCGTAGCCGAACAGCGACTGATAGATCGACTGCGCGGTCGCTAGCCAGATCAGGAAGATCACGGTCAGCAGCGCCCCGAGCGCCAGAATGGCGCCGAACGAGGGCGCCCGCACCACGTCGAAGGCATTGCGCCAGGTCGCCTCGAGCCCTTGCTCGCGCCGGCGGCTCAGCTCGTAAAGACCGATTGCGGCGAACGGGCCGATCAGCGCGAAGCCGGCGGCGACCGGAAACAGCAGCGGCACCACGTCGGCGCCGTAGATGACGCGGCCGAGCATGAGGCCGACGATCGGATAGATGATGCTCAGGAACACCACGTGGCTCGGCATCGCGCGGAAATCGTCGACGCCCTTGAGGAGCGCATCCTTGAGATCGCCGAGACCGATCCTGCGCACTTCCGGGTGGGCGGGGCTTTCGCCGGCGCCGACGATCACATGGGGGATAGTCATCGCAAACCTCCCTTGGGTCCGTGAACCGGCCGAGGCGAGGCGGACAAGCGTCGTGCGGTGGCGCCGGTCACTGCCAAGCCGCGACCTGCATTGACGCCAATGTAGCGCCGGCGTTTGGCGCACGGCGTTCACGATTTCGGGACGTCATACTGCAGCGCAACAGGCACGAGGTTCGGCCGCGACCGAACGACTCATCCGGTGAACTACGCGGCCGGTCTTCGAACCCCATTAACAACGCGTTAACCCGCACATCCTTACTTTAATCATCGTTGCTTCGCGCGGAGGACAAGAAATGGCCACGTCTGCTCTAGCACCCTCGCATACCGCTCTGGTCGACGATCGCTTCGTCCCCGAAGAACTGATCGGCCGGCTCCACCGCGCCAGCGAGACGGTGGTGCGCGACGCGATCGAGACCTTTTCGCCGCAGGAGCGCGCCAACCTCGCCGCCCATTGCTGGCGCAAATCGCATCTGCACGGGGTCGGGCTGATGATCGCGGCGACCTGCGATCAGACCGTGTTGATCCAGACGCTCGGCACCGCACTCGGCTCCGTGTTGTTCGCCCAGTCGCGCGAGCGCACGGTGCAGCCCGAGCGCGTCATCGGCAGCCGCAGCAAGATCACGCTGTCGCGCGGCATGCTGTCGCCGCGGGTGCAGGATGCCGATCTCGAAATCGACGTCGAGGTCGAGCCCGAGACCGTGCCTTCGATCGCACCCGACATGCCGGTCGCCACCGCGGTCTGAGCCGCAGCCCTTCGCGACGGCGCATGCCGGGGCCGGTCGCCCTTGGTGCGCCGGCGCGCGCGGGCTGTGCTAGCCTGCAGGTCGATCGGGCAGGGGAGGTGAACATGATGCGGGACCACGCAGTCGGTGCGGCGTTCTTGGCTGCGGCGTTCTTGGCTGCGGCGCTCGCCATCGCGCCGGCTGCAGCGCAAGGCGACCAGAATGCGCGCTGGTGCCGTGGCGAGGACAACGCCTCGCTCGAGCAGACCATGGCCGGCTGCACGGCGGTGATCGATCGCGGGCAGGACACGCCGGCCAATATCGCGCTCGCCTACAGCCTGCGCGGCGGGGCGTTCTACTACAAGGGCGAGCTCGCGCGCGCGATCGCCGACTATGACCAGGCGATCAGGCTCGATCCCGCCTTCGCGCGCGCCTACAACAATCGCTGCTGGGCGCGCGCCGTGGTCGGCCGCGTGCAGGAAGCGGTGGCCGACTGCGACGAGTCGCTGCGCCTTGCGCCCAATGTGGCCAACACGCTGGAGAACCGCGGCTTCGCCTATCTCAAGATGGGCCAGTACGAGCGCGCCATTGCGGACTATGACGGCGGACTGCGGCTCGATCCCGCCAACAAGGCCGACTACCTGTACGGCCGTGGCCTGGCCAAGCTGAAGAAAGGCGACGCGAGCGGCGCTGCCGACGTGGCGGCGGCCAAGGCGCTGCACGCGAAGATCGCGGAGGAGTTCGCGAGCTACGGCGTGAAGTGAACCTCGTCCGCCAGGCATGGGAGGCGATGCGTTCGGCATGCGCGTAGCGATCGCCGCCTTGAAGCTTGCGCTCGGCACGGCGGTCTACATCGGCATCGTGCTGGTGGCCGCGTCCTATCCATTCGCAGCCGGGATGATGCTGACGTTCCCGACTCTCAACGGCCTGACGCTCGCCTTGGCCGGCCGGGAAAAACTGGCGGAGACGGCACGCTTGATGCTGCCGATGCCGGTGCTCAATTGCGTGCTCTGTGCCGGCTATCTCCACGCCGCACGGGTTGGCCCCGCCGAACCATTTTTCCCCTCGGCGTTGCTGGTCGCCGCGGCCGCAGTCTGGCTGCCGGCCGTTCTCGCCCTGGGCAACGGTCGAATCCGCATCCCCGTGGGACGGGAGCTTGCCTACGCCTGGGCGTGCACGTTGCTCCTGATCGCCGTGACGGCCGTGGTGTTCTCATCAGCGAACGTGTCGTTCGGCGGCGTGACGGACTGGCCGCGATTCTGGCAGCACAGCGGGACGCGGATCACCCTGTTCGCGGCTTGCCTCGGCGTGGTCATCGCGGCGACCGACTTCTTCGGCAGTTCGGCGCGCTGGCTCGCACCGCTCGGCAGCTTGCCGGTCGTTCCGTTCTTCGGCGTGTGGACGGTCGCCAGCGATATCGGACTGCAGGGGCGGCTCGAAGTCCTGCATGCCATGGGATCGGGCGTTTGGCTCGGCGCCGCCGTGGCGATCTGGTTCGTCACCCTGTTCTCCCGGTGCCTGCTGCACCGGCAGGAACACGCCCCCGAACCAGCTTGGCAGGCCAAGATCGCGCTGGCGGTTGCCGGATGGGCGGCCTGCCTCGCCGTCATCGCCGCGCTGAGCTTTGCGCTGCAGCGTCTGTAGCCGTGAATTTCCGGCGCGCTTCGGCCGCCGGCGGGCGGATTTCGCCACAATCGACGCTACCATGGGGCCTCCCCGACCAGTGGGTCGGGAATCCAGGAGGGCGACATGAACAGGATCATTCTGGCAATCGCGATTTCGGCGCTTACCGTCGCGCCGGCGGCGGCGACGTGCAAGTCCGAGGCGGGGCAGAAGAAGCTCGCGGGCGCGGCGTTCAACAGCTTCATGACCAAGTGCGAGAACGACGCCAAGGCGAAGTGCGAGGCCGATTCCGCGCAGCGCAAGCTCTCCGGCGCCGCCAAGGACAGCCACAACAAGAAGTGCGTCGCCGACGCGGTGGGAAGCTGAGGCGGGGCGTAAGCTCGTAGGGTGGGCAAAGGCGCGGCCCGATTCTTCGCGTGACACCCTGCAACGCGTCCGCGCCGTGCCCGCCTTCGCTGCGCTACGGCGCGGCAAGCCCACGCCGAAGCCCGAAGGGCGTAGGCGGGTGGGCACGGCGCGCAGTCCTCGTGCGAATGACGCTCGATCCGTCGCGCGCCTTTGCCCCTACGGCGCTATCGCGACTCGACGACGAACTGGTAGGCGTACTCGATCGGCTTGGCGAAATTGTCGAACGAGGTGGTCTGCTGCACCCAGATCTCGATATGGGTGCCGGACAGGTAGTTCAAGCCGTTGGTCATCATGCCGAGCGAGATGAGCTGCGGGCTGGAGAACATCGTGCGCTGGTAGAGGACGTTGCTGCGGTTGACGAACGAGACGCGGACCTCGGTCAGCACCGTGTCGCCGCCCGGATGCATCTTCGACAGGTCGATCCACCCGCTCACGTCGAAGGCCTTGGTCTGGATGACCAGCTTGTGGATCTGCGCCGCGTTGCGCAGCTCGAAGGTGCCTTCGGAATAGACGTAGATCTTCTTCAGCCGCGGATCGCGCAGTACCGGCGGTTGCGGTTGCGGTTTTGTCGTCGTGCCGCGCGGCGCAGCGGCCGCGCTCTTGGCTTTCGTCGCCATGATGCCCTCCGGTGGCGCCGTGCAAACGTCGCCTACGCAACCGCGAGCATAGCACGCGGCCGCGTGGCGGGGAGGGCGGATCGGCGGGAGCCGATGCGCGCCGTCACAGCCGCGTCACGTGCGCCGAAACGGCGAGCCAGCGACCGTCGCGCTTGACCCACACGTCGGTATAGCGCCCGCCGCCCGCGCTGCCGTCGGCCTTGGTGTAGGCGGTGCGCGCGTGGATAATGGCGAGGTCATCCATGATGCGGATCAGCACGTCCTCGGCCCTGAGATTGGAGATCGTCACCGGCTTGGCGGTCTGCGCCAGGAACGCGGCGCGGTCGACCAGCGAGCCGTCCGGATTGCTGCAGTAGAAATCGTCGCTGAGGATCTCGTCGAAGCGCTTCACGTCGGAGCGCTGGACCGACCTGATGTAGTCGGCATTGAGTCGATCGAGGACGTCGTGATCCGATTGAGCGGCTCGCAGAGCTGTGGCGGGCATGGTGTGCCTCCGTTGTTTGCCGTACGTTGCCTCGATTCATAGACTGTGCGGTCGACGCTGGCTTGGGGAAAATTGCTGTCATGTCGCACGGGACGTCGCTCGAAACGACGCATGGAACGGGTGTCAGCTCGTCGCGGACGGTGCTGGCACGGGGCCTGGGCTGGTGCGTGAGCGACGTCGTGTTTCGCGCGGCGGCGGCGTCGAGGTTCGAGCAGCGGCACGACGGGATCGTGATCGCGGCGGTCACGCAAGGGAGCTTCCGCTACCGCTCGACGCACGGGCGCGCGACCTTGATGCCCGGCGCGTTGCTGCTCGGGAATGCCGGCGCGGCCTTTGAATGCGTGTACGACCGCGCGCGGGGCGATCGCTGCATCTCGTTCAACTATTCCGCCGAATGCTTCGCGCGTATCGTCGGCGCGATTGCGGAAGCGCCGCGCGCTTTCCGCACCCATCGCCTTGCCCCCACGGCTGCCATCGTCGCGCTCACTGCCGCAATCGAGGCGCAATCGAGGTTCGCGCACGCAAGCCGGTGGGACGAAATCGCGTTGCGCCTTGCGGGCGATGTCGTCGGTATGCTGAACGGCGAGCGGCCGGCGACGCGGCCGAGCGAGCGCGATGAGACGCGCGTCATCGAGGCGCTGGGGCTGATCGAGGCGCGCTACCGCGAACCGTTGTCGGTGACGTCGCTCGCCGATGCGGCGCGGATGAGTCCCTATCACTTCCTGCGCGTGTTCCGCGCCGTCGCCGGCGTCACGCCGCACCAATACGTGATACGCACGCGCCTGCGCCGTGCGGCGATCGCGCTGGCGACCGACGACGAGCCGATCGGGAGGATTGCCTTCGCGCATGGGTTCGGCGATTTGTCGACATTCATTTCGACCTTCGGGCGGGTTTTTCGCAGGTCTCCGCGCGAGTACCGGCAGGCCGTCCGGAGTGGACGGGACGTGCAATAGGAAGGAGCTGCTGCAGCGCGAGCGCATTCCCGGTCGCGGCGGCCGCCGCGGTGTTGTCGAAGATGCACCAGGCCGTGCGGCCTTGCGCTGCGGCGCGCCTCAATTTCTCCCCGTAACGCGCGATCCGTTCGGCGCTGTAGTCCGACCAGTAGACGCGCGGCGATCCATGCAGGCGGAAGTATTGCAGACCGGGGGAGCCGCCGGCCTCGGCCGCCGCCGGCACGACCGCCGGGTCGGCCGCGACGCGGGCGATTGCATGCTCGCTCAGCAGATCTTCGGCGCGCGGCACGAACCAGGTCGCATGCCGCGGCTCGAATGCGACGGGCCCGTCGTGACGCGCCCGCAACTCCATGAGGAAATCTCTCGCCGTTTTCGCATCGAATGCGAAGCGGGGAGGGAACTGAAACAGCAACACGGCGAGCTTGCCGCCGAGCCCGCTCGCCTCGCTGAGAAACCTATCGAGCGCGCCGTCCGTGCCGAGGAGGCGAAGCTCGTGCGTGATTTGGCGCGGCGCCTTGACGGCGAACGCAAAATCCGCCGGCACGCTCGCGGCCCAGCGCTCGTAGGTCGCGCGCCGATGCGGCCGGTAGAACGAAGAGTTGATCTCGACCGCGTTGAGGCACCGCGCATAGCGTTCGAGATTGCTGCCGTGGGTCGGGAACGCCGCGGCATGCTGCTTGGGGATCGACCAGCCGGCGGTGCCGATGCGGAGCGCCGGCATCACGCTCTTCGCTTCAACGGGCGCGGCGGACATGGATGTTGATGTCGATGACGCGCATGCGGAGCTTCAGGTGAGGGTAGTTTGCGGCGGAAGCTTGGCCCGCTTCGCTTCGTTGGCCCACATCACAAGGAGCCACAGATGCCCCGCAACACATCGAGGCGAAATTCTGAAGGCGCTGCAGTCGGACATGACCCTGACGCTCGGCCAGGCGGATTGGTTCGCGCGCGCAACGGCGGCCGGAGCTCGGCGTCTCGTTTTTGTGCGCCCATGTGAGCAGGCTCACAGCCTGCTCGTGCGCGTTGCACCTAGTCTTTCGCTGTCGGCGGGTGTCGGCGCGAAGGCGGGCAGCACGGCGCGGGGGTATTCGGGGTCAGCGCCGGACCGCTTCGATGACAGCCGCGCGGCGGCGTGACGTGCGTGCGCATCCTCCCGTGAACTCGCCGAGCGAGCGCCCGTTTCTCGCTCGGCAATTTTTTTTGCGACCGCAAGCAGCGTCGACGGCCAAGGGAGCCGTGCGATCGCGGGCACGGCGCAAGTGCGCCTTCGCCTACGCTGCGAGCAAATCCTGCACTTCGGGATGCTGCGCGATGACGAAACGCGCGAACGAGCAGCGCGGCCGCACCTTCAGGCCTTGCGCGCGCACCTGCTCAAGCATTGCGAGCACGAGGCGCGAGCCGACGCCGCGCTCGCGCAAGGCGGACGGCACCTCGGTGTGGGTGATCGTCACCACCCCGTCGACGATGCGGTAGTTGGCGAAGGCCACGTGGCCGTCGACGTCGAGCTCGAAGCGCGCGGGCGTGTTTTCACGGGCGAGAGGAGAGTTCATCGGAGGTCGCTAACCGCGTTTGGGTTCCCGCAGCGCCGCGCCGAACGCCTCAAACAAGGTGCGGTTCACCGGATTGCTTTGCGCGTCGTATTCCGCATGCCACTGCACGCCGAGTGCAAAGCCCGGCGCATCGGCCACGCGAATGGCCTCGATGGTGCCGTCTTCCGCCACGCCCTCGACCACGATGCGCTTGCCGGGAACGTCGATGCCTTGGCCGTGCAGCGAGTTCACGCGGATGGTCTCGCAGCCGAGGATTTTCGCGAAGGCGCCGTCCGGCACGAGGCGCACTTCGTGCCGGTCGGCGAAGATGACGAGCGGGTCGGGATGGACTTCGCCGTTCTCCAGCCGCGGCATGCGGTGGTTCATGCGCCCGGGCAGCTCGCGGATTTCGGGATGCAGCGAGCAGCCGAACGCGACGCTCATCTCCTGGAACCCGCGGCAGATGCCGAACAGCGGCACGCCGCGGTCGACGCACGCTTCGACCAGGGCGAGCGCGAGCGCGTCGCGGTCGTTGTCGTAGGGCTCGTGGCGCGGGTGCGGCTCGAGGCCGAAGCGGGTCGGATGCACGTTGGCGCGCGCGCCGGTGAGCAGGATGCCGTCGACCGTGTCGAGCAGGGCGCCGATGTCGGTGAGGTCCGGGGCGCCGGCGAACATCAGCGGCAGCGCGCCCGCGACCTCAGCCACGGCGCGCAGGTTGCGCTCGCCGACCATTTGCGTCGCCCAGCGGTCCTCGACCAGGCGCGCGTTGCCGATTACCCCGACCACGGGCTTCGTCATTGCCAAGCTCTCATCGTCGCGCGCGGAGGCGCGCATTGACGGTCATGTACCGCCGATTCAGGCGCGAGGCAAAGGAATGGCATGCATACGGCCGCTCTGCCGCGCCGCCACCGTTCTCCTAGGGTGTAGGGCGGGCAAAGGCGCATCGCTCCGACCTTAGTTTGAGCAAAGGCGGGAAAGCGCCGTGCCCGCGTCATTGCGCGCCCGTGGGAGAGACGGCGGGCACGCTTCGCTTTGCCCGCCCTACGGCAACGCGCCGAGCCGCAAGGTCCAGGGCGAGATGCTCTTGATGCGCAAGAGGTCCATGCGGTGCCAGGGATCGGCGTTGAACCGGTCCCGGATCTCTTGCGCCGAGTTGGCGCGGATGATGACCAGCACGTCGGGTTCCTGCAGCGGCCCGCCGAGGAGTACGAAGCCCTCGGCGTGCAGGGCATCCATGAAGTCGGCATGTGCGCGCCAGGCGTCCTGCTGCTCCATAGGGCGGCCGCGCTGGTAGGCCGGGCCGCGGCTGTTGACGACGGCGAAGAGGGGCATGTGCCGCGGCTTCAGGCCGTGACCACCTTGAATCCATCCTCCCAGCGCTTCACCCGGCCGGTCGAGGGGGACGGGAAGTGCGCCGTGCACATCAGGGTGGCCGTGTCGCAGAACCGCTCGAACAGCCTGCGACGTGACTCTCCCGCTTGTTTGGAATCATAGTCGGCGCGCATGCCGAGCTCGGGGTAGCGCGCCTGCAGCGGCGAATGGATCATGTCGCCGGTGAGCAACGCATCCTGGCCCGCCTTGCCGACCTGCACCGAGAAGTGGTCGATGGTGTGGCCGGGGCTGGGGACGAGCTGCACCAGGTTGTCGAGCGCATGGTCGCTCCGCACCACGTCCGCACGCTTGGCCTCGACGATCGGCAGCACCGAATCCGTGATGTGCGGATGGGCGTCCGGCTGCTCCTTCTGCTTGGCGGTCCAGTGCGCCAGTTCGCGGTCGGCGAACAGGTATCTGGCCTTGGGGAAGGTCGGCACCCAGCGCCCATCGCTCAGCCGCGTATTCCAGCCGACGTGGTCGGGATGCAGGTGCGTGCACATCACGTAATCGATGTCGCCGAGGCCAAGGCCGGTCGCGGCCAGGTTGCGCTCGTACTGTTCGCTGGTGCGCATATGCCAGGCCGGGCGCGCCGGACGGGGCTTGTGATTGCCGACGCAGGTGTCGACGAGGATGGTGTGATGCGGCGTGCGCACCAGGTAGCTCTGCACGCACAGCACGATCTTCTTGGGTCGCCGGATCGAGGAACTTCGGCTCGAGCCAGGAGCGATGCTGATCGAGCACCTCCTTGGTCAGGGCGGGGAAGAACTCGAGCATGTCGAAGAACGGCGCCTGTTGCTCGACGACCTGGTGGATCGTGACGTTGCCGAGGGTGATGGGAGAGGGCATCGGTTTCCCCGCGTTCTGGAATGCTTCGCACCGAGGGTAGACGGGAGTGGCGAAGTGCGAAAGGATCAAGGGGCGAGAAAGCGGACTCGCGCGACATCGGGGAGCGACCATGGGAACGACACCGCGCAAGGCCGGGAAGCCGAAAGCCAAGCGGGCGCGCGACCGCTGCCAGCCGCTGCGCGATCTGCTCGCCATCAATCAACGACAGATCGACGACGTCGAAAAAGCCCTCGCCGATCCGGATATTCCCGAGGGCATCAAGCGGGGCTTGCGGGCACTGCTCGCCCGGCTGCAGGCGTTCCGCCGCCGGCTCGAGGCGGCGCTGCGCAAGTGCGAGCGGCAGAACAGGTGAGGAGTAGGTGGGTTAGCCCTCAAGCGCGTTTACGCGCGTCTTTGACGCGCTATGGGCGTAACCCGCCGATCGAACCGTGTACCGGGATGGCGGATTACGCTTCGCTAATCCGCCCTACGCGTCACGAACGCAAAGCGCGCAAGTAGGTGCCAGCGATCAAGCGGATAGCCGCCGTCGCCGACCATAAGGCCGAAACGTCCAGATCACGGCGCCTTGCGCGGCTTGCCATGGCGTGTGCGCAGCACCGCCCGCATCGTGTCGCCGACGATCGCTGGCATGTCGTCGCGCAGCTTCCGAACGGCCGTGTCCACGCGATCGAGGCGGCCGTCGACTTGGTCGAATCGGCGGTCGACCTGATCGAATCTCTGGTCTGTTCTGGCCTGGAAGGCCAGCAGGTCCTTGTGCACGCCTTTGACCTGCTGGGTCAGGAACCCGAACGAGCCTTCGATCGCACTGACGCGGCGTTTGAGGTCGCGAATCTCGGCTTCGATGTTGATGGCCATGCGTCTTCATGCCACTGCCGGCTGGACCACGCAATTGCGCCTTCGCGCATTGGCGAATCGAAGGCGACCCGGATCGTACCGTGTGTCGGATGAGATGGCGGATTACGCTTCGCTAATCCGCCCTACGGGCTACTCACTACATCGCCATGCCCTTGTCCGCGAGCTCCTGCTTCGCCTTGGCGGATTTCGTGCCGTCGAGCCCCATGCCGCGCAGCACATGCGGCGCCTTGGAGAACTGGATGTCGGCATAGCCGACCACCTCGATGCGGTTGCCCCAGGGATCGAGGAAGTCGAGGAACGGCCCCTCCACCATTGTTGCGCCCGCGGCCTCGGCGAGCTGCTTCACCTCCGCGCGGTCGTCGACCACGAGGCCGAAATGCCGGTGGCGGTCTTTGTGCGGCTCCTTGACTTCGCTCAGCGCCAGGAACTGGTCGCCCATGTCGATGAACGCCTGGCCCTTGCCGCGTCCGCGCAGCGTGAAGCGAAAGATCTTGCCGTAGAAGGCGAGCGCCTCCTCGATGTCGCCGACTTCGAGCGCGACGTGATTGATGCCGATGAGGCGGGGGAGGGCGGGCATGGGGGTGCTCCTTGGGCCGGCGCGGCAGGCCTGAAGCGGCATGTGGGGATTGGACGTCGTTTCTTGTAGCTCGCATGAAGCGAAGCGGAATGCGGGAGCGTTCCTCCAATTTGTCATGGCCGGGCTTGTCCCGGCCATCTACGTCTTGTTGCCTGTGAAACGAAGAAAGACGTGGATGCCCGGCACAAGGCCGGGCATGACGCAGCAGATATGCCCGCATCCCAAGTGCCAGGTCTAGGGTGCTGCGGACGGAATGACCAAAAGCTCGGGTCTAGTCATCTGATTGCTTCGCATCAGCACGCAGCGTCGCGCGAATTGTGGCGGCCAACAGGTTTCCAGCTTTTTGTAAATCCGTGATATCCCAGATAACCGTGACCAAATGGTTGGTGTCAAAGTGCGTTTGCTTCTCCGTCCAAGCATTTTTCTCGCAGGTATAGATTACGGGCAGACCTAGACCTTCACCGTATCCCGCTTCCCAATAGGCACCTGGGCTACCATGTGTCAGGTCTGAAATAACAAATCGCGACCCCAAGATCGCGGCTCTCAGTTGATCGTCAATGATGCCAGCCGGTTGCTCGTCAGTTAGCAGCCGAAGCTCAAATCCAGTTCGCGCTACCGCTGGCCGGAAACACTCGTCGACCACTCGATTGAGGTCTGCCTGCCCGAATTTCAGCGCCATGAAAGCAAGTCGGCTTTCGACATTGGACTTCTTGAGAGTCTCATACCGTTGCCATCCGGCCATTGTCAGTTGGATTCCGACCTTGCCGTTGCCAGTATCCTTTATCCGGTACAATTGCTCCGGCTCCAGTTGAGAATGCAACCACCCCCAGGCTTGAGAATCACCGCTAGGTGATAATGCGGTACCAATTGTCGCTGCGATTACGCTATTGCTAGCTTCGGCCCATTCAAACGCGCTCGGCTGATTGTCGCCGGCCCACAGTATGAAAAGGTCAGCTTGTTGCTGCGGTGTCGGCAAACGCTGTTGCTTCCAAAAAAAAGCCAATTCGTCACTTCCAAAGACGTGGAGGTGCTCTTTGTCACCTGACCGCTGCATTCTTCGAAGCGTATGACTCATCATCGCTCGTCGAACCGGTGCTTCGCGAAATTTGGAAGGAAGCGTTGCTACCGCTGTGCCCGTCAGCGCAAATGCGCCACATCGCGGGCATTCGAATCTAGTGAAGTCTCCGAGGCCTTGTTGGCCGGTAGCTCCAGCCGTTTCACACAACACAATTAGGCATCAAGGAATTTCCTAGCTATCGAAGCGGACGACATGTGGCGAGAAATCAAATCACTCCGCCGCCTCCGTCCTCCGCTTCCTCTCCGCCGCTCCCCTCCGCGCCAGCACCGGCTTGAGGAACGCCCCGGTATAACTGCGTTTCTCCTTCACCACGTCCTCCGGCGTGCCGGCCGCGACGATCTCGCCGCCGCCGTCGCCGCCTTCGGGGCCGAGGTCGATGATCCAGTCGGCGGTCTTGATCACTTCGAGATTGTGCTCGATCACCACCACGGTGTTGCCGCCGGCGACGAGCTGGTGCAGCACGTCGAGCAGCTTGGCCACGTCGTGGAAATGCAGCCCGGTGGTGGGCTCGTCCAATATGTACAATGTGCGGCCGGTGGCGCGGCGCGACAGCTCCTTGGCGAGCTTCACGCGCTGGGCCTCGCCGCCCGACAGCGTGGTCGCCTGCTGGCCGACGTGGATGTAGCCGAGGCCGACGCGCTGCAAGGTCTCGAGCACCTGGCGGATGCGCGGCACGGCGCGGAAGAAGTCGGTCGCCTCGTCCACCGTCATGTCGAGTACGTCGGCGATCGACTTGCTCTTGAATACGACCTCGAGCGTCTCGCGGTTGTAGCGCTTGCCCTTGCAGACATCGCAGGTGACGTACACATCCGGCAAAAAGTGCATCTCGATCTTGATCACGCCGTCGCCTTGGCAGGCCTCGCAGCGTCCGCCCTTGACGTTGAACGAGAAGCGTCCGGGCTCGTAGCCGCGCGCCTTGGACTCGGGCAGGCCGGCGAACCACTCGCGGATCGGCGTGAACGCGCCGGTGTAGGTCGCGGGGTTGGAGCGCGGCGTACGGCCGATCGGCGACTGGTCGATGTCGATCACCTTGTCGAGGTGCTCAAGCCCCTCGAGCCGATCGTGCGGGGCCGGAGCCTCGGAGGCGCCGTTGAGCCTTCGCGCAGTCGCGCGGTAGAGCGTGTCAACCAGGAGCGTGGACTTGCCGCCGCCCGACACGCCGGTGACGCAGGTGAACAGTCCGAGCGGGATTTCCGCGGTGACGTTCTTCAAATTGTTGCCGCGCGCGCCGACCACCCGCAGCGTCCGGCGGTTGCGCGGCTGGCGCTCAGGGATCGGGATGGTCAACTCGCCGGTGAGGTACTGCCCGGTGAGCGAGGCCGGATCGCGCATGATGTCGTCGGGCGTGCCTTGCGCCACGATCTTGCCGCCGTGCACGCCGGCGCCGGGGCCGACGTCGACCACGTAGTCGGCGACGCGGATCGCGTCCTCATCGTGCTCGACCACGATCACGGTGTTGCCGAGGTCGCGCAGCCGTTTCAGCGTCTCGAGCAGGCGCGCATTGTCGCGCTGATGCAGGCCGATGGAAGGCTCGTCGAGCACATAGAGCACGCCGGTCAGGCCTGAGCCGATCTGCGAGGCCAAGCGGATGCGCTGGCTCTCGCCGCCCGACAAGGTACCGGAGGAGCGCGCCAAAGTGAGGTATTCGAGCCCGACGTCGACCAGGAATTTCAGTCGTTCGCGGATCTCCTTGAGCACGCGCACCGCGATCTCGTTCTGCTGTTTGGTCAGGAGCGGCGGCAGCGCGGCGAACCATTCGCCGGCGCGCTTGACCGACAATTCGGCCACTTCGCCGATGTGCTTGCCTCCGACCTTGACGCACAGCGCCTCGGGTTTCAGGCGGTTGCCGTTGCAGGCCGCGCACGGGATGTCGGTGAAATACTTGGCGATCTCCTCGCGCGCCCACTCGCTCTCGGTCTCGCGCCAGCGCCGCTCCAGGTTGGTCACCACGCCCTCGAACGGCTTCCTCGTCTCGTAGGAGCGCAGGCCGTCGTCGTAGGAGAAGCGGATCGCCTCCTCGCCCGAGCCGGTGAGGATGGCGTCCTGCGCCTTGCGCGGCAGGTCCTTCCATTTCGCGTCGAGCGTGAACCGGTAGTGCTTGGCAAGCGCGGTCAGCGTCTGCGTGTAGTAGGGGCTGGTAGACTTGGCCCATGGCGCGATCGCGCCTTGCCGCAAGGTGCGGTCCTTGTCGGGGATCACCAGGTCGGCGTCGATGTGCTGCTCGACGCCGAGCCCGCCGCAGGCCGGGCAGGCACCGAACGGGTTGTTGAACGAGAACAGCCGCGGCTCGATCTCAGGGATAGTGAAGCCCGAGACCGGACAGGCGAATTTCTCCGAGAAGATCAGGCGCTCGGGGCCCGATTGGTCGTGGATTTTGGCGACCTTCTTCTCCGCGAGCTCGGTCTTACCCTCCCCTGAAAGGGGAGGGTCGGCGCGCAGTGCCGGGGAGGGGTCATTCTTACTGCCTTTGACCCCCACCCGGCGAGCTTCGCTCGCCGACCTCCCCCTTTCAGGGGGAGGTGACGGAGCGTGCGGAGAGTCAGCGAACTCAGCAACGGCCAGGCCGTCGGCGAGCTTGAGGCACTGCTCGAGCGAATCCGCGAGCCGCGTGCCGATGTCGGGTCGCACCACGATGCGGTCGACCACCACGTCGATGTCGTGGGTGAACTTCTTGTCGAGCGCCGGCACTTCGGCGATCTCGTAGAATTTGCCGTCGACCTTGACGCGCTGGTAGCCCTTCTTGAGGAACTCGGCGAGCTCCTTGCGGTACTCGCCCTTGCGCCCGCGCACCACCGGCGCCAGCAGATAGAGCCGCGTGCCCTCGGGCAGCGCGAGGATGCGATCGACCATCTGCGAGATGGTCTGGCTCTCGATCGGCAGCCCGGTCGCCGGCGAATAGGGCACGCCGACACGCGCCCACAGCAGGCGCATGTAGTCGTAGATCTCGGTGACGGTGCCGACGGTCGAGCGCGGGTTGCGCGAGGTGGTCTTCTGCTCGATCGAGATCGCGGGCGAGAGACCGTCGATCTGGTCGACGTCCGGCTTCTGCATCATCTCGAGGAACTGGCGTGCATAGGCCGACAGGCTCTCGACGTAGCGGCGCTGGCCCTCGGCATAGATGGTGTCGAAGGCGAGCGAGGACTTGCCCGAGCCGGACAGCCCGGTGAACACCACCAGGGCATCGCGCGGAATATCGAGGTCGACGTTCTTTAGATTGTGCTCGCGCGCGCCGCGGATCGAGATCATGCGGGCGTCGGGGCGGCGCGGGCGATTCTTGTCGAACAGGTCGTTCATGAGCGCTGGAACATAATGAGAACGCGAGGATTTGGCCAGCCCCAGCCATTGCATGGCCGGTCCGACGGGGCGAGAAGCGCTGTGGATAACGGCTTCGGTCCGATCCGGGGGCACCGAGCCGCTAGAAGCTAAGCCGATGCGCCTGAAAAACAAGATCGCGATGTCGCCGCGATCGCAGGCGGCGGGCCGCTGATCAGCCGCGCGCGAGCCGCCGGCGTTCCCGGCGGTGAGGTCGTGCGAGGCGTACGGTCCGCTGCGCGCGGGCTGCACGAGACGCGCAGCACGGTTTGACGCACATATTTTCGCAGAGGTTGACTTAATCGCTGGCGGTGCCGGGCCACCTTCGCTACGATCAGTCAGCGAAATCTCCGAACGTAACTGTACTTTGAGTTGTATGTCTGCGATGGGAAATCAGGGCGTTCAGTCGGTCGATATTATCTACGATGGCCAGTGCCCGGTTTGCGCCGCCTATTTCCGGCTGCAGCGGCTCAGGGATAACGGCATAGCGGCCCGGCTGATCGACGCGCGCGAGCATCCCGATCTGGTGGCCTCGCTGGCCCGCCGCGGCATCGATCTCAATCGCGACTTCGTGCTGCGCGTCGGCGAGGCGGATTACATCGGCGGCGAGGCGATGTTCGTGCTCGCCTCGCTGGGGGCGCGACACACGCTCGCGCGCAAGCTCGCCGCCGCCGCGTTCCGCTCCCGCTCGGTGACTTTGCTGCTGTACCGCGTGCTGAGGGTCGGCCGCCGGGCTTTGCTGTTCCTGCTCGGCCGGCCTTTGATCGAAGCCAACGCCCATCACCAACCCTAGGAGAGCTCTCCGTGCCCACGCCTCCCAAAACTCCGGCGCTGTCCCAACACGAGCTCGCCGCGCTCGACTTCATGATCATGCATGCGATCCGCAGGGGCGCGAAGCCCACGGACGTGCTCACGTTCATCGACAACATCTCAAACGTGGTCATCAGCGCCGCGTCGCACGTCGATCACGCGGTATCGCAGGGCACCGACGCCGTCACGAACACCAGCCAAAACGCCTACCACCACGTCGTAGACTGGGTCCATGGTTGGTGGGGTCACAACGAGTTGCCGGAGGACGCCATGGAAGCGGTCAAACAGGGGGCGCTCACAGCAGCCAGCGCGCCGACGTTGACCCTCCAGCAGCTCATCGACGTGCGCCGGCGCGCCGTCGAGAAGTAGAACCGCCGACCCGGCATGCGGCAGCACGGGGCGGCTGCCGCCAGGCCGGACTCCGTCCCGAGCGCAAGACCCATCCGCGGAGAGGCGTCATGGCGGTTGCGGATACGATCGTGGCAGCCGCCTTCGCGGTCTGGTTCCTGCTGTCGGTCGGTTTCCAGACCTCATGGTTTGCGACAAAAATCGGCAAATTCGACAAGTTCGGCCTGCTGCCGCGCTGGACCTTCTTCGCGCCCAATCCGGGCCGGCACGACTATCATCTCGTCTATCGCGAATGCGGCGCCGACGTCGATCTGTCGTCGCTCGAGCGCCTGGAAGCGGCCGCACCGCAGCTGTCGCCCTGGATCGAGGTCCCGGATCTCCATGAGGGGCGGTCCCTGCTGTTTCTGTGGCATCCGCAGCGACGCATCACCAAGACGATGACGGACATCGTTAATGGCCTGCTCCTGGCGCGCGGCCGGCTCACAGAACGGCCGAGCCTGGTCCAGTTCACGGTCGAGTATTTTCTGCTGCTGCATTTGATCCAGCGTGGCGCCAGCCCGGCCGTCAAGCGGCAGTTCGCGATCGTCCGCACCCGCGGGTTCGAGTCCGAGCGCGAGCGCGACATCGTGTTCGTATCGAATTTCCATCGCGCAGCGGTACAGCCGTGACCTTCGCCGCCCTCGACGCCATCCATATCGCGGTCGTCTGCGCGGCCGTCGGCATGATCGTCACCACAAGCGAGTTGTTGTGGGCGTGGTCGCGCGGCCATTACGACAGCAGCGGCATCTGGACCTGGGCGATCGCCAAGGAGGCTTATTCGGCGCGCGCGGCGGCCGCCTTGCGGCCCTTGATGAGCAACGAGTCGGTCCTGTTGATGCTCGGCGCGCGGGTGGTCGCGGCGGCCTCCATTCCGCTGCTGTACGGCCTCGGCTATCCCGCCGTCGCGCCGATGATGATGCTGGTCGCGATTCTTTGCTTCATGCAATTGCGCTCGCGCTGGGGCGGCGAGGGCGGCGACCAGATGACGGTGCTGGTGCTGATCGCCGCGCTGGTCGCGGATCTTGCACCCGGACGGCCAGTCGTCGTCAACAGCGCGGCGCTGTTCATCGGCGCGCAGATCACGCTCTCCTACCTCGCTTCCGGCACGGCCAAATTGTTCGGGCCACTGTGGCGCAGCGGCGGCGCGCTCGGCGAGATCATGAACCATTACACCTTCGGCCACGCTCCATTCGCCCGCCTTCTGGCGCGCTATCCGCTGATCGGCAAGGTGATGTGCCGTGGCGTGATCGCCTTCCAGATCACGTTCTGGGTGTTCTATCTGCTGCCGATGCCGTACGCGCTGGCGTATCCCGTCGCCGGCATATTCTTTCACGCCGGCATCGCCTATTTCATGCGCCTGAATTTGTTCATCCCGGTCTTTATCGGCACTTATCCGTGTCTGTTCTTCACCCACGAATTCGTCCGCGGGCTCCTGTTTCCCTAGGATTGAACTGGCACCCTTGGGCCGCGAAGCTCTCCACCTAGCGCCTCCGTCCGGTTCCAGCGCGGCCAACACAGAGAATTTGGGATGAAGCGCCTCGAGCACAAGATCGCGATCGTCGTCGGCGCGGGCCAAGGTCCGGGAACCGGCATGGGCAACGGGCGGGCGACCGTGATCCGCTTCGCGCAGGAGGGGGCGAGCGTGCTCGCCGTCGACCGCGACCTCGCCTCGGCCGAGGAAACCGCGACGATGGCCAACAAGGAGGCGCGTGGCGGTGCCTGCGCCGCGTTCGAGGCGGACGTCACGCGCGAGGCTTCGTTGCAGGCGATAATCGATCACGCCAAGGCCAAATGGGGCCGCATCGACATCCTGCACTACAATGTCGGCCTGAGCATCGCGGGCGGCGACGCGCCGGCGACGGAGATCACCGCGGAAGCGTTCGACCGCATCGTGGCCATCAACCTGCGCGGCATGGTGCTGGCCTGCAAGCACGTGCTGCCGGTGATGCGGGCGCAACAGTCCGGTGTGATCATCGGCATCTCGTCGGTGGCGGCGTGGGAGCGATACCCGTACGTGGCCTACAAGGCCACCAAGGCGGCGATGGTCGCCTATGTGGAGCAGCTCGCGATCCTCAATGCCGAGCACGGCATCCGCGCCAACGTGATCCTGCCCGGCCTGATGGACACCCCGATGGCGGTCGATACCCGCGCCCGCGCGACCGGCAAGAGCCGTGCCGAGATCGCGGCGATGCGCGATGCGCGCGTGCCCTTGCGCAAGAAAATGGGCACCGCCTGGGACGTGGCGAACGCGGCGCTGTTCCTCGCCTCCGACGAGGCGAACTTCATCACCGGGGTGTCGCTGCCGGTGGACGGCGGCGCGCTGGTGAATATCGGTTGAACGGCCGCCGATTCGACTTGCGCGCGTCAGGGTTCGATGCTAGAACAAAAAGAGAACGGCCGGGTGCGTAGCGTCGGTACCGGCCGCGGCGTTCCTGTGGAAGGTCGGCGGTTGCGCTTGCCGGGGCCCAAGTCCGCGGTCAAGGGTGGCTCGCGCGGCAGGTATGGAGGCGGTCATGGCGGGTTCGGTCAACAAGGTCATTCTGGTCGGCAATCTCGGCAAGGACCCGGAAGTCCGGCGCATGCAGGACGGCCGGCCGGTGGTGAACATGAGCGTCGCCACCTCGGAAAGCTGGCGCGACAAAGCGACCGGCGAGCGCAAGGAGCGCACCGAATGGCACCGCGTGGTGATCTTCAACGAGGGCCTCGCCAAAGTCGCCGAGCAGTACCTCAAGAAGGGCTCCAAGGTTTATCTCGAAGGCCAGCTGCAGACGCGCAAATACACCGACAGCCAGGGGATCGAGAAATATTCGACCGAAGTGGTGCTGCAGGGTTTCAATTCGCAGCTCACCATGCTCGACCGTGCCGGCGGCGGCGACCGCGGCGAGAGCGCCAACAACGACTTCGGCGCCTCCGGCCCGGCCCGCCAGCCGGCGATGGCGGCCGCGGGCGGCAAGCGCGGCGATCTCGACGACGAGATTCCGTTCTGATGTGAGCCGGGTCGCGTCGGCGGTCGCGTAACCTCTTCAATTTGAGGTGCCCGGCCGGCTATCTTTTCTTTGTTGCGCATGATCTTTGTCCGAAAAGTCTGTCAACTTTTCGGGATCATGCGCTGAATGCCCACGCTCGCGACCGCGCTGCTGCAGGGCCTGAAGGATCACGGCGCGCGCGAGTTGTTCGGCATTCCCGGCGACTTCGTGCTGCCGTTCTTTCAGGCGATCGAAGACAGCAAAATCCTTCCGCACTACACGCTCAGCCACGAGCCTGCGGTCGGCTTCGCGGCTGATGCGGCGGCGCGCTATCACTGCGGGCTCGGCGTCGCGGTCGTGACCTATGGGGCCGGCGCGTTCAATCTGGTCAACCCGATCGCCGGTGCCTATGCGGAGCGCTCGCCGGTGGTGGTGATCGCTGGCGCGCCGGGGGCGGCCGAGCGGACAAGCGGCTTCCGCCTGCACCACCAGGCGCGCGAGATCGGCACGCAGCTGGCCGTGTTCCGCGAGATCACCTGCGACCAGGCCGTGCTCGACGATGCGGCGCGCGCGCCGCAGGAGATCGCACGCGTGCTGCGCAACGCGCGCGAACGCTCGCTGCCGGTCTACATCGAGCTGCCGCGCGACATGGTGGATGCGAAGACGCAACGCGTGCCGGTGCTGGCGCGCCGAGCGGCCAATGCCGCGGCGCTGGGCGAGTGCGCCGAGGAGGTCTTGGCGCGGCTCAGAGCTGCAAAATCGCCCGCGATCATCGTCGACGTCGAGATCCGCCGCTACGGCATCGAGCCGCGCGTCGCCGCGTTGGCGCGCAAACTGAAGCTGCCGGTGGTGACGACGTTCATGGGCCGCGGCCTGCTCGAGGACGCACCCGACGTCGTGAGCGGCACCTATCTGCCGCTCGCCGGTGACCCGAAGATCACGCGGCTGGTGGAGAAGGCGGACGCGCTGCTCCTGCTCGGCGTCATCCTGTCCGACACCAACTTCGCGCTGTCGCAGCGCAAGCTTGATCCGCGCCGTACCATCCTCGCCATCGACCGCGAGGTCCGCGTCGGCCATCACGTCTATCCCGACCTGCCGATCGAGGACCTGGTCGAGGCCTTGATCAAGCGCGCCAAACCTATGAAAGGGCGCAGCCGGATAGCAAGAAGCGCCTCGGCCTATCCGCATGGGCTGAACGCCGACGACCGTCCGGTCGCGCCGTCGGACATCGCCACCGCGGTCAACGATCTGTTCGCGCGCCACGGCCTCATGCCGATGACCGCCGACATTGGGGACTGCCTGTTCACCGCCATGGAGATCGCCAACACGGCGCTGGCGGCGCCCGGCTACTATGCCGGCATGGGCTTCGGCGTGCCGGCCGGCATCGGCGTCCAGGCGGCGACCGGGCGCCGCCCGCTCATCCTGGTCGGCGACGGCGCGTTCCAGATGACCGGCTGGGAGCTCGGCAATTGCCGGCGCTACGGGCTCGATCCGATCGTGGTCGTGTTCAACAATGCGAGCTGGGAGATGCTGCGCGTGTTCCAGCCGGAATCGAGGTTCAACGACCTTGACGATTGGCAGTTCGCGAGAATAGCGCCATCGCTCGGCGGACATGGCGAGCGCGTCACGACGCGGCGCGAGCTCGCCGCGGCACTCGAACAGGCCGTCGGGAGGCGCGGAAAATTCTCGTTGATTGAAGTCATGCTGCCGCGCGGCGCGACCTCGAAGACCCTGGCGCGCTTCGTCAAGGGTTTCAAGGCGGCGCGGGAGCGCGCCGCCCGTGCCTGAGGGTCACTCGCGCCGTCAGAACCGACAGCGTGACCGCACACAGGTCGACGAGTGCGATGAGCACGATTTTGAGGAACTGAACGGGAGCGCTTGAATCCAGCACGTCCGGAGCGCCTGAGCGACGCGCAAAGTCGGCATTCCCGAGGGGTCCAGGAGAGTCGAATAAATATATGAAATCTATAAGGAAATTTCTTCGGAAAAGCGCCGCTTTGCTATAGTCCGGCGAATCTGAATCGGCTATAGAAAATCGACTCCTTGGGCACTCGGAATCCACCCTTGTCAGACACCGAAAATCAGCTCCCGGCGGAGCCGCCGCCGCCTTCGGATATCCGTCTCGTGTCGATCACGGACGAGATGAAGCGTTCGTATCTCGATTACGCCATGAGCGTGATCGTGGCGCGCGCGCTGCCGGATTCGCGCGACGGCCTCAAACCGGTGCATCGGCGGGTGCTCTACTCGATGCAGGAGCAGGGGCACACGCCCGACAAGAAATACGTCAAGTCGGCGCGCGTCGTCGGCGACGTGATGGGCAAATACCATCCGCACGGCGACCAATCGATCTACGACGCGCTGGTGCGCATGGCGCAGGATTTCTCCATGCGCCTGCCGCTCATCGACGGGCAGGGCAACTTCGGCTCGGTCGACGGCGATCCGCCGGCGGCCATGCGCTACACCGAGTGCCGCCTCGCCAAGCCGGCAATGGCGTTGCTCGAGGACATCGACAAGGACACGGTCGATTTCCAGCCGAACTACGACGGCAACGAGAGGGAGCCGGTGGTCCTGCCGGCACGCTTCCCGAACCTGCTGGTCAACGGCGCCGGCGGCATCGCGGTCGGCATGGCCACCAACATCCCGCCGCACAATCTCGGCGAGATCATTGACGCCTGCTTCGCGCTGATCGACGAGCCGGGGCTTGGCATCGACGAGCTCATGGCCATCGTGCCGGGTCCGGATTTCCCGACCGGCGGCATCATCCTCGGCCGCCAGGGCATCCGCGCCGCCTATCACCTCGGTCGCGGCTCGATCGTGATGCGCGGGAAAGTGGGGTTCGAGACGCTGCGCAAGGAGCGCGAGGCGATCATCATCACCGAGATTCCTTATCAGGTGAACAAGGCCGCGATGGTGGAGAAGATCGGCGAGCTGGTGCGCGAGAAGAAGATCGAGGGCATCGCCGAGCTGCGCGACGAGTCGAACCGCGAAGGCTACCGCGTGGTGATCGAATTGAAGCGCGACGCCATGCCGGACGTCGTGCTGAACCAGCTCTACCGCTTCACGCCGCTGCAATCGACCTTCGGCGCCAACGTGGTGGCGCTCGACGGCGGCCGTCCGCAGACCATGACCCTGAAGGACCTGCTGCAGTCCTTCCTCGCGTTCCGCGAGGAGGTCATTTCGCGGCGCACCAAGTTCCTGCTCGGCAAGGCGCGCGACCGCGCCCACGTGCTGGTCGGGCTGGCGATCGCGGTCGCCAATATCGACGAGATGATCCGCCTGATCCGGTCCTCCAAGGACGCCAACGAAGCGCGCGAAGCCCTGATGGGGCGCGACTGGCCGGCCAAGAGCGTCGAAACCATGCTCACCCTGATCGACGATCCGCGCCACCGCATCAACGCCGACGACAGTTACCGCCTCTCGGCCGAGCAGGCGCGCGCGATCCTCGACCTGCGCCTGCAGCGCCTGACCGCGCTCGGCCGCGAGGAGATCCAGGAAGAGCTCGATAAGCTCGCCGCTGAGATCAATGATTACCTCGACATCCTGCGTCACGCGCGCGCATCCAAGGCATCGTCAAGCAGGAGCTGGCAGAGGTCAAAAAGCAGTTTGCCACGCCGCGCCGCACGGTCATCGTCGACCAGGAAGGCGAGATGGAGGACGAGGACCTGATCCAGCGCGAGGACATGGTCGTCACCGTCTCGCACCTCGGCTACGTCAAGCGCGTGCCGCTCTCGACCTACCGGGCGCAGCGGCGAGGGGGGAAAGGTCGCGCGGGCATGCAGACGCGCGAAGAGGATTTCGTCACCCGCCTGTTCGTCGCCAACACCCATACGCCGGTGCTGTTCTTCTCCTCGCGCGGGCAGGTCTACAAGGAGAAGGTCTGGCGCCTGCCGCAGGCGGCGCCGCAGGCGCGCGGCAAGGCGCTGATCAATATCCTGCCGCTCGAGCAGGGCGAACTGATCACCACCATCATGCCGCTGCCCGAGGACGAGAAGACCTGGGGCGAGCTCGACGTGATGTTCGCGACCACCCGCGGCACCGTCCGGCGCAACAAGCTCTCGGATTTCGTCGACGTGCGCCGCTCCGGCATCATCGCCATGAAGCTCGACGAGGGAGAGGCAATCGTCGACGTACAGATCTGCACCGAACGCGACGACGTGCTGCTCACTTCGGCCGACGGACAGTGCATCCGCTTCGCTGTCACCGACGTGCGCGTGTTCCAGGGCCGCACCTCGATGGGCGTGCGCGGGATCGCGCTCGAGGAGGGCGACAAGCTCATCTCGCTCTCGATCTTGCGTCACCTCGACGTCACCGCCGACGAGCGCGCCGCCTATCTGAAGCGCGCAAGCGCGGTCAGGCGCGGCGACAATGGCGACGAGGAGCCGGCCGCGGACGCCGAAGAGTCTTCGGGGGCGATCGAATTGGGCGAAAAGCGCTACGTGGAAATGTCGGCGGCCGAGCAGTTCGTGCTGACCATCTCGGAGAACGGCTACGGCAAGCGGACCTCGTCCTACGAGTACCGCACCACCGGGCGCGGCGGCAAAGGCATCGTCGCGATCGCGGTGACCAGCCGCAACGGACGCGTGGTCGCCTCGTTCCCGGTCGAGGAGGCGGACCAGATCATGCTGGTCACCAACAAGGGCCAGCTCATCCGCTGCCCGGTCGACGGCATCCGCATCGCCGGGCGCGCGACGCAGGGCGTGATCGTGTTCGACACGGCCGAGGACGAGAAGGTGGTCTCGGTCGAAGGATTGTCGGAAGAAGGCGCCGACGAGTAGCTGCTGATGTCCGTCGAGCTCTATCTGGTATTCGTCGTCGCCACGGCGTTGCTGATCGCAACGCCCGGACCGAACGTGGCGCTGATCGTCGGGACCAGCCTCACGCATGGCGCGCGCACCGGCCTGATGGCGGTCGCGGGCGTCAATGTCGGCGTGATGATCCAGCTTGCCGTGGTGGCGGCCGGGCTCTCCTGGATCGTCGACATGTTCGCCCGGAACTTCGACCTGATCCGTTTCGCGGGCGCGGCCTATCTCTTGTTCCTCGGCATCCAGACGCTCTGGAAGGCACGCAAACCCGCGCCACCCACGCCGCTGTCCAGCGAGCGCGCCTTCGCGCGCGGTTTCGCGGTCGCGTTCGCCAACCCGAAAACGCTGATCTTCCAGGCGGCATTCCTGCCGCAGTTTCTCAGCGACGGTGAGGACCGGCAGGCGCAGCTCTGGTTGCTCGCCGCGACGTTCTGGATCATCACCGTGGTCGGCGATGCGATCTGGGTGTTGTGTGCCGCGCGGCTGCGCGCCGCTGTGTCGGGCCGCGCGCAACTGATCGCCGATCGCGTCTCGGGCGCGATCCTGATCGCCGGCGCAGGCGTGCTGCTGGTGGCGAGCAGGCGTTAGATTTAGCCTATCGTTGCAGCAAGGCGCGGCGCGCCGGTCCACAGGCGAGAGTCTCGACGTGGAACGCTTCGTGATGATTTCCGGATGCTCGGGAGGTGGCAAGTCGACGCTGCTGACGGAGCTTGCCAGCCGCGGCTACGCGGTTGTGGGCGAACCAGGGCGCCGCATCGTCAAGGAAGAGCTTGGGCGTAACGGCCTGGTGCTTCCGTGGGTGGACGCGGCGGCCTTTGCGCGACGCGCCATCGGTGTGGCGCTCGCCGACCGCGCGGATAGGCTCCAGGCAGGCGATTGGGTCTTTTTTGACAGGGGATTGGTAGACGCCGCGGCAGCCCTTCACCACCTGACCGGTGAACCGGCGCTCGCCCCTCTGCGAGAAACACACCGTTACCATCGGCGCGTGTTCATGGCGCCGCCCTGGCCGGAACTATTCGTCAACGACCCCGAGCGGCGGCACGGATTCAACGACGCGATCGCGGAATATGAGCGCCTGGTCCAGGTATACCCTGCTCTCGGCTATGAGATTGTGATGTTGCCCAAGTCAACAACGGCGCAGCGTGCGGATTTCGTGATGCGTATGTTGGAGACGTAGGGCTTCGGTTCGGCGCGGGATTGGACGACCAAGGGACGTCAGCGCGCCCCCGCCGCCTCCAGGATCCGCACCATCTCGGCGTAGCCGCGGCCCTTGGCGTGGCCGAGCGGCGTGATGCCCTGGCGGTCGGGGATGTTGAGGTTGGCGCCGGCCTTGACCAGCGCGGCGAGCGCGTCGGTGTGGTTCTTGCCGCCGTTGCCGAGCACGATCGACTCCATCAGTGCGGTCCAGCCGAGATTGTTGACGTGATCGAGCGGCGCCTTGGCCTCGATCAGCACGCGCACGACCTCTGCGTGCCCAAGATGGGCGGCCGCGATCAGGGCGGTGCCCTCGTAGGGGCTGGTGATCGCCTTGGGGTCGGTGCCGCCGGCGAGCGCCAGTTTGAGCATCTCCACGTCGTTGTTGACCGCCGCGATGGTGACGATGTCGTAGCGTTGTGCGTCGAGTGCGTTGGCGTTCGCCCCCAGCCGCAGCAGCGCGCGTGCCGCCGCGTGATGGCGCAAATGCGCGGCGACATGCAGCGGCGTGCGGCTGTTGCCGTCCTGGAGGTTCGGCTTCTCGCCGGCCTTGATCAGCCGCTCGATCTCGCCCGCGTCGCCCCGGCTGGCTGCCGCATGCAATCCGGCATATTTGCGCAGGTCGGTCGGGCTTGGCGGGATCTGCGCTGCGGCCGGTCCGGCGCAGACAAGAAGGGAAAGCACAGGCAGGAAGGGGATGCGCATGAAAAAGTCCCGGCTGATGAGGCCGGGACCATAACATGGGGTCACTTGCGGGGTAGGCTCGAAGGGTGGGCATCACCCTTCATTGAGAGGCGGGCATCGCCTCTCGAAACTTGGGGTCACTTGCGATCGGTGGTCACGATCCGCACGGCCTTGGCGCGGCCGGCGTTCTGCGAGCGGTGGCGGATGCAGGTGGTCTCGAAGTAAGGCCAAGCCTGCTGCGAGCAGTTGGGTCCGAGCGGGCGGTAGTCGAGCCGGTCGGCCTTCTTGATCGGGGCGGGGGTGCTCGCCTCCACGGCCGGGCTCAGGCCGGGCAGCACGACGATCGTGCCCGCGAGCAGCAGGGCGCCGGCGATCACACTGAGAATCTTGAGCATTTTCGCCTCCACCATCACGGCGACGAGACCTTGCCGTGACCCTTCCTGCCTATTGGTCGCGCGAGGGCCGTGCCCGGTTCATGTCCGCTTCACCTTTTTTCCCAAGGACGTTGCCGGCCCGCGCGGCCCGACATCCCGGTCCGGGCGGGCACTTGCGGCTTATGGGGGAGGCGGGCTAGACCCCGCTCCATGCCGCGTACCGCGCTCTATCCCGGATCGTTCGATCCCGTCACCAACGGCCATCTCGACATCGTCCGCCAGGCGGCTGCGCTGGCCGATCGGCTGGTGCTGGCGATCGGCGTCCATCCCGGCAAGCCGCCGCTGTTTTCCGTTGAAGAACGGCTCGCCATGCTGACCGAGACTTGTGCACCGTTCGCCAAGACGGCTGGGGCGGAGCTTGCCTGCGTCACTTTCGACGATCTGGTGGTCAAGGCCGCGCTGCGGGAAAAGGCCTCGATTCTGATCCGGGGCCTGCGCGACGGCACCGATTTCGACTACGAAATGCAGATGGCGGGCATGAACGGCGCCATGGCGCCGCAGGTGCACACGGTTTTCCTGCCGGCATCTCCGGCGGTGCGCCCCATCACCGCCACCTTGGTGCGCCAGATCGCCGGCATGGGTGGCGACGTGTCGTCGTTCGTGCCGGCGGCGGTTGCCGCGCGTCTCAAGAAGAAGTTCGCAAAAGCGTGATAACCGACTGAATAGACTTCAAATTTCGAGGATGGCCATGATCCCGCGCCTGCTTCTGACACTGGCTGTGCTTGCTGCATTCGGCGTTCCCGCGGCGTTCGCGCAGACTGCGGCCCTCAGCAACCCCGCCGCGCTGACCGAGCAGGCGCCCGCGAGCTACAAGGCGCGCTTCGACACCAGTAAGGGCACGTTCGTGGTCGAGGTTCGGCGCGACTGGGCGCCGAACGGCGCCGACCGCTTCTACAATCTGGTCAAGAACGGCTTCTACGACAACGCCCGCTTCTTCCGCGTGATCAGCGGCTTCATGGTGCAGTTCGGCATCAACGGCGACCCGAAACTGTCGCCGGCCTGGCGCGCGGCGCGCATCAAGGACGACCCGGTCCGCCAGAGCAACAAGCGCGGCTTCATCACCTTCGCCACCTCGGGTCCGGACTCGCGCACCACCCAGGTGTTCATCAACTTCGGCGACAACGGCGGGCTCGACCGCCAGGGCTTCTCGCCGTTCGGCCAGGTTGTCTCGGGCATGGACGTGGTCGACCGGCTGCACAGCGGCTACGGCGAGGGTGCGCCGAGCGGCCGTGGACCGGAACAGGGGCGTCTCCAGAACGAGGGCAACGCCTACCTGACGAAGGATTTCCCGCAGCTCGACTTCATCCGCAAGGCCGCCATCGAGTGACGTCTGCGCGCGCCAGCTTCATGCGGAACGCTGTGACCGGCGGGGCCATGCTTGCGGCCGCGATGTGGCTTGTCTCGGCCGCGCCCGCGGGCGCCGCGTGCAGCGTGTTCGACGGAAAGCCGTGCGCGCCGACCGTCTGCAGCGTGTTCGACGAAAGCCCCTGCATGCCGGAGGTGCAATATCCGATCGGGCAGGAACTACGGGTGACGATCCGCACGCGCAATGTGGCGGACGACACGGCCGGCGGGGCGACCCCGCGCAACGAGCGCCTGCTCGGCGCAGCCAGGGTCGCGCAGGCGCGCGTCAAGCCGTGTCCGTCGGACGCCAAGCCGGCAACCCCGCTCAATACGCTGCAGGACATGTTCGGCGCCTTCTGCGCCTGCTGGGCGCCGCCGCCGTCCGAGGAGGCGCGTCCGGGCATGGAGATCACTGTGCGCATGAGTCTCAATCGCAAGGGCGAGATTCTCGGCGAGCCGCGCTTCACCTTCGTGCTGCGCGACACGACCGACAGGATCAAGGCAAGCTATCGCACCGCCGTGGTCGCCATGCTGTCGCGCTGCACGCCGCTGCCGCTGACCGACACGCTCGGCGCCGCGGTCGCCGGGCGTCCGTTCACCCTTCGCTTCATCGATTCCCGTGGCCTCAAAGGAGCCTGAAGACATGGCCGACAATGACAACACGCTCACCCTCGAGACCACGAAGGGCAAGGTGGTCATCGCCTTGCGGCCGGATCTCGCACCCGGGCACGTCGAGCGCATCAAGACCCTGGTGCGCGAGGGCTTCTATGACGGCATCGTGTTCCATCGCGTCATCGACGGCTTCATGGCGCAGACCGGCTGTCCGAAAGGGACCGGCACCGGCGGCTCGAGCTATCCCAACCTCAAGGCCGAGTTCAACGCCGAGCCGCACTTGCGCGGCGCCTGCTCGATGGCGCGGGCGCAGAGTCCCGACAGCGCCAACAGCCAGTTCTTCATCTGCTTCGACGACGCGCGCTTCCTCGACAAGCAGTACACGGTGTGGGGCAAGGTGACCGAGGGCATGGAGAACGTCGACAAGATCAAGCGCGGCGAGCCGGTGCAGAACCCGGACAAGATCGTGAAAGCGACCATCGGCGCGTGATCAGGGCGCGGCCTTGTCGGCCGTCAGATACGGCTCCACCCGCGCCAGCACCCGCTCGGGCGAAATCCGCTGCATGCCGTCGAGCGAGCGCTTGCCGTCGAGCGGCGTGATCGCGTGGATGAAGCGCGAATAGCTCAGCACCGGGGTCGCGCCGAACAATGCGAAGGCCGGCGTGCCGACCGCGGCGGCGAGGTTCATCGGGCCTGAATCGGTGCCGACGAATACGTCCGCATGGGCGAGCAGGGCGGCTGCCTCGACGATGGTCAGATCGCACGCGTTGACGGCGGCCGCGCCGGCGGAACGCGCGATCAGGTCCTGCGCCTGGCCGTTCGAGTCCGGACCGCCGATCAGGAACACGGTGCCGGTCATGCGGCGGCGCAGCGCCTCGACGAAGGCAGTCCAGGAGGCCGCCGGCCACTGCTTCCACTGGTTCGATCCGCCGAGGCCGAGCACGGCCCACGGCCGCGCCGCGCCGCGGAAACGCTCGCCGACCTTGGCCAGGACCGGCTCGGGCAGCTTCAAGTTGGGCTCGGTGGTGGCGAGCGGCACCCGCATCGCCGCCATTAGGGCGATCAGCCGCTCGACCGGCCAGTCGTGCAGATGCTTCGGATCGATGCCGCGGTTTGTGATGAGCAGGCGCTGCCCGCCGAGACCGAGCCCAATGCGCTCGGGCACGCGCGCCAGCAGCGCCGCCAGCGCCGGCCGGACGGTGCTGTCCAGGATCCACACGCGGGCGAACTTCCTGCGGCGCAGCAGCGCGCTCAGGTGCGCAAGGTGGAAGCCGCGCTGGATCTCGCTGCCCTGGTGCTCGAAGTAGAGCGTCTCGGCCACGCACGGCTCGGCCTGCAGCAGGTCGCGCGCGTGCGAGGATGCGAGCGTCAGGAACGTCACTGCGCCGCCCGGCGCCACGTCCGCGATGGCGCGGATGAACGGCAGATGCCACATGACATCGCCGATGCCCTGCTTGACCTGGATGACGGCGGTGTGGGTCACGTGAAATCCGGTTGTCATGCCGTATGAAAGCGCGGCATCCAGCACGGACGAACCAAAGAAGGCAAGATGCGCACCGACCTGTTCGACTTCGAGCTTCCGGCGGACCGCATCGCGCTCCGTCCGGTCGCCCCGCGCGATGCCGCGCGGCTCCTGGTCGTGCGGGGGGGCGCGGCGTTCGAGGATCGCAGCGTGCGCGACCTGCCCGAACTGCTCCGCCCCGGCGACCAGCTCGTGGTCAACGACACACGCGTGATCGCGGCAAGCCTGACCGGCCGCCGCATCGGGCGCGGCGCGGAGCCGCGCATCGGGGCGAACCTGGTGCAGCGGATCGACGGTTCGCGCTGGCGCGCGCTGATGAAGCCCGCCAAGCGGCTCGCCGTGGGCGACGTGGTGCGCTTCGGGTCCGAAGGACGGGTCTGTTTCCTCGAGCAGCTCGACGCGACGGTCGAGGAAAAAGGCGAGGGCGGCGAGGTGACGCTGTCGTTCGCGTTCCACGGGCCGGTGCTCGACCAAGCCATCGCCGAGCGCGGCGCCATGCCGCTGCCGCCCTACATCGCGGCGCGCCGCGCGGCAGACGAGCAGGACCGCGTCGACTATCAGACCCTGTTCGCCCATGACGAAGGGTCGGTCGCGGCGCCGACCGCCGGCCTGCATTTCACCGATGCGCTGGTGGCGCGGCTGAAGCAGCGCGGCATCGATCTGCACATCGTCACCTTGCATGTCGGCTCCGGTACGTTCCTGCCGGTGAAGACCGACGATACGGCGGATCATCGGATGCATTCCGAATGGGGGTGCGTGAGCGCGGCGACGGCCGCGGCGCTCAACGCGGCGCGCCGCAGCGGCGGGCGCATCGTCGTAGTCGGTTCGACCTCCCTGCGCGTCCTGGAGAGCGCGGCCGGTGACGACGACACGATCCGGCCGTTTTCCGGCGAGACCGCGCTCTTCATCACGCCGGGCTATCGCTTCCGCGCCGTCGACGCGCTGATGACCAACTTCCACCTGCCGCGTTCGACCCTGTTCATGCTGGTGGCGGCGTTCAGCGGGCTCGACACGATGCAGCGCGCCTATGCGCATGCGATCGAGAAGGGCTATCGTTTCTACTCCTATGGCGATGCGTGCCTGTTATTCCGGTCATAGAATTACGGGATGTCCGCACCCTTCTCCTTCCGCCTGATCGAGACCGACGGCGCCGCGCGGCTCGGCGAAGTGGCGACCGCGCACGGCATCGTGCGCACGCCGGCGTTCATGCCGGTCGGCACCCAGGCCGCGATCAAGGGCGTGCATCTTTCCGCGGTGCGCGCGGCCGGCGCCGACATCGTGCTCGCCAACACCTACCATCTGATGCTGCGGCCGACCGCGGAGCGCATCGCCGCGCTCGGCGGTCTGCACACATTCATGAACTGGCCGCACCCGATCCTGACAGACTCCGGCGGCTTCCAGGTCATGTCGCTTGCCGGGTTGCGCCATCTCGACGAGCGCGGCGTGACGTTCCACTCGCACGTCGACGGCGCCGTGGTCGCGTTGAGCCCCGAGCGCGCGATCGAGATCCAGAACCTGCTCGGCTCCGACATCGTGATGCAGCTCGACGAGTGCCTCAAGCTGCCGGCCGAGCGCGCCGAGATCGAGCGTGCGATGACGTTGTCGCTGCGCTGGGCTGAGCGCTGCAAGCGGACCTTCGAAGGCGCCGAACCGGGCCGCGCGCTGTTCGGCATCGTGCAAGGGGGCGACGATGCGGCACTGCGGACGCAGAGCGCGCGGGCGCTGATCGATGTCGGCTTTCCCGGCTACGCCATCGGGGGACTGGCGGTCGGCGAGCCGCGCGAAGTCATGCTGGCGATGGTCGATGCCGTCGCCCCGGCGCTGCCGGCCGAAAAGCCGCGCTATCTCATGGGCGTCGGCATGCCGGAAGACCTGCTGGAGGCGGTCGCGCGCGGTATCGACATGTTCGACTGCGTGATGCCGACGCGCGACGGCCGTCACGGCCGCGCCTTCACCCGCTACGGGCCGATCAATCTGCGCAATGCGCGCCACGCCTCCGACCCACGCCCGCTCGATGCGGAAAGCTTATGCGCTGCTGCCCGCGATTATTCCCGCGCGTACCTGCACCACCTCGCCCGCGTGGACGAGATGCTAGGTCCCATGCTTTTGTCCGAGATCAATCTCGCCTATTACCAGGAACTGATGCAGGGCATCCGCGCCGCGATCGCGGCCGGGCGTTTCGCGGAGTTCCGCGCTGCGACGCGCGAGGGGTGGGAGCGCGGGGATATTGCGGCGATCGGTGCGTAGGGTGGGCAAAGGCGTGCAACGCGCACGTCGGTATTTGCACCGCTGTTCGGCGCCTTTGCCCACGCGTTTCGCTTGTCGTCTAGCCGCGTGGGCACGGCGCGGACGCAGTTCGGCGCACCGACTTTGCGATCCGAGCCGCGCCTTTGCCCAGTGCGCCCCGTAGGCGCGTGTAGCCAGTGGAGGAAGATTCCACCTCGATAGTAGCCGGTTTGATCGAGTAGCTGACAGGCAGCTTGCTAAGGAGCGGGCTGGAGCCCTGTGACGAAGTCCGCCTTGGGCGGGCGAGCAAGCCAGCGGGCCGTAACGCGAGTGAAGTCCGAGCAGGCCTCGAAAGTAGCGATGCGGATGCCGACCCGACTGGGTAACGGGGAAGGCAGCACCGAGCGGGGAAGGAAACCGAGCACATGCACCCGTTTGGATCCGCCGGGGTAGGGGACACAGCACGCTGGCAAGGCGACACGCGTAAACGGGGGAGGTCCGAGCGTGCGGGAAGTAGCGACCCGAACGCCACATCAGGTGGCGGCACGCCGGGCGTCGGACAGGCCCGTAAGACCGTTGAAGCCGGGTAATGCCGGCGGAGGGAAGGGGCCTGACTTCCGGCACGCTTTGGAGGAAGGCGAGGATACAGGGTGATTGGTGATGAGCCTGGAAACACCTGAACGTATCAGGAGCCTTCAGAAGAAGCTCTGTTGTAAGGCGAAGTCCGAACGTCGCAAGGTCCCTTCGCACGGGACCACACGGTTCTCTCGAAAAACCGTGTTCGCTGAGCTGGCTGCCAACCGCACGCCAGCAAGCGTTCGCGACACCCGACGTGGGCCTTGCGATGAAGCCGGTCGGAGAGCCGGATGCGGGAAATCCGCACGTCCGGTTCGATGAGCGGGGAGTGGAAACGGAGCGATGGCCTCAGTGCCCCAAGCAACCGCGCCACTCCTCGACTCTACCCCTACGGGCTATCGACGCCGCCGCGGCCGGAGTTAGAATACTCCCAAACTACACAGCAAATCGCTTCGCTCGGGAGGAGCGTTCATGACCGTCACGCTGAAGGTCAACGGCGCGAGCCGGTCGGTGCCGGCCGAGCCTGATACGCCGCTGCTCTACGTGCTGCGCAACGACCTGAATCTCAACGGCGCGAAGTTCGGCTGCGGGCTTGCCCAATGCGGCTCCTGTACGGTACTGATCGACGGCAAGCCGGCCCGATCCTGCGTCACCGAGATCGGATCGCTCGCCGGCGCCGAGATCGTGACGCTCGAAGCGCTCGGCACGATCGAGCGGCCGCACGCGTTGCAGCAGGCGTTCATCGCCGAGCAGGCGGCGCAGTGCGGCTACTGCACCAACGGCATGATCATGACCGCCAAGGCGCTGCTCGACCGCAATCCGCGGCCGAGCGAAACGGAGGTGAAAGAGGCGCTCGCCGCCAACCTCTGCCGCTGCGGCAGCCACAACCGCGTGGTGCGCGCCGTGCTGCGCGCCGCGCAAGAGATGGGGCGGACGTGACATGAACGCGTCGCTCACCCGCCGCAACTTCGCGCAAGGTCTTTCCGGCATCGTCGTGGCATTCACCCTTGACGCGCGCGCGTGGGCGCAGGAGCCGCCGCGGCTGCCCGGCAGCCTGCAGAACAACCGCCTGCTCGAATCCTGGATCCGCATCAACGCGGACGGCACCGCGACCGTGTTCACCGGCAAGGTCGAGCTCGGGCAGGGCATCGTGACTGCATTGGCTCAGATCGCGGCCGAGGAGCTCGACCTGCCGCTTGGGCGCGTGAAGATGATCTCGGGCGACACCGGTGCGACGCCGAACGAGGGCATGACCGCCGGCAGCCAGTCGATCGAGAACAGCGGAGCGGCGCTGCGGCTGGCCGCGGCCGAGGTGCGTGCGCTCCTGCTCGCGCTTGCGGCGCCGCGGCTCGAAATGGGCGCGGATTCGCTCAGCGTCGCCGACGGCGTGATCAGCGCCGCGAACGGACGCAAGATCAGCTACGGCGAGCTTGCCGACGCCATCAACCTGCGGCGCGAGGCGACCGCGAAGGTCGCGCCCAAGCCGGCCGGCCTGCATGGAATCGTCGGCAAGTCGATCCCGCGCTTCGATATCCCGGCCAAGGTCACCGGCGGGGCGGTGTATGTGCAGGACATGCGGCCCCCCGGCATGGTGCACGGCCGGGTGGTGCGCCCGCCGCGCTACGGCGCCCAGCTCGAGAGCATCGACGCGGCCAAGGCAAAGGCCATTCCCGGCGTCATCGCGGTCGTGCGCGATGGCTCGTTCCTCGGCGTCATCGCCGAACGCGAGGAGCAGGCGGTAAAGGCACGGCTCGCGCTTGGCGAGGCCGCACGCTGGTCGGGCGGACCCGCGCTGCCCGATCCGGCGCGCCTGTTCGAGCACCTGAGATCGCTGCCGAGCAAGGATGCGGTCCTCGGCGTGAAGCAGACCCCGATGCCCATGGCCGCTCGCGTCGTCGAGGCGACCTATACCAAGCCCTACATGGCGCACGCCTCGATCGGCCCGTCCTGCGCGCTCGCTGAATTGCACGACGGCCAATACACGGTGTGGACCCACTCGCAGGGCGTGTTCCCGTTGCGCGGCGAGATCGCCAAGACCTTGAAAGTCGTGCCAAGCGCGGTACGTTGCGTGCACGTGGAGGGGTCGGGCTGCTACGGCCATAACGGCGCCGACGACGTCGCGCTCGACGCCGCGTTGCTCGCCCGCGCCGTGCCGGGCAAGCCGGTGCGGCTGCAGTGGATGCGCGAGGACGAGTTCGCCTGGGAGCCATACGGCCCGGCGATGGCGATGCAGGCCAAGGCCGCGCTCGACGCCGCAGGCCGCATCGTCGACTGGAATTACCAACTGTGGAGCAACTCGCATTCGACCCGGCCGGCCTCGACCAGCGGCCACAATGTGCTCGCCTCCTGGTATCTGGCCGAGCCGCAGACCATGGGGCCGCCAACCAGTCCGCCGCAGCCGGCCGGCGGCGGCGACCGCAATGCGATCCCGCTCTACGACTTCCCGAACCAGCGCGTGGTGCATCATTTCGTGCAGGACATGCCGCTGCGCGTCTCGGCGCTGCGCACGCTCGGCGCCTACGCCAACACGTTCGCGCTCGAATCCTTCCTCGACGAGCTTGCGGCCGCCGCCGGGGCAGACCCGGTCGCATTCCGGCTTGCGCACATGAAGGATCCGCGCGCCCGTGCGGTGATCGAGGAGGTCGCAAGAATCGCGGACTGGAAGGCGGGCGAGCCGGGAACCGGTACGCGCGGACGCGGCATCGGCTTCTCCAAGTACAAGAACCTCGCCTGCTACGTCGCCGTGGTGGCGGAGGTCGAAGTCGACCGCGCCAGCGGCAAGGTGCGCGTGCCGCGCACCTGGGCCGCAACCGATGCCGGTCTGGTCATCAATCCGGACGGGCTGGTCAATCAGATCGAAGGCGGGATCATCCAGTCGACGAGCTGGACACTGCTCGAGGAGGTTCGCTTCGACAAGGCCGGAATCCTGTCACGCGATTGGTCGAGCTATCCGATCCTGACCATGCCGGACGTCCCCAAGGTCGAGGTCGCGCTGATCAATCGGCCGACCGAGCGCTCGCTCGGGGCCGGTGAGGGGTCGCAAGGCCCGGCGGTCGCGGCGATCGCCAACGCATTCGCGCACGCGACGGGAAAACGCATCCGCGACCTGCCGTTCCATCCTGAACGGGTGAAAGCCGCGCTCGGTTGATCGAGCCTGAAAGCGCCGGCCGCAGACCGGAGGAGAGCGTCATGAGCGCGGTCATCAACTGCGCCGCCTACGAGGCCGGCCGACGCATCGCAGACGTCGATTTGAAAGACGCGGGCACGGTCGCTCCGAGCGAGGGCGGGTTCATCTGGATCGGCCTGCACGAACCGGACGGCGAGCTGTTGCGCACGGTGCAGCAGCGCTTCGGCTTGCACGATCTGGCGGTCGAGGACGCGCTGCGCGCGCACCAGCGCGCCAAGCTCGAAATCTACGGCGATTCCGTCTTCATCGTGTTGCGCACCGCGCACCTCGAAGGACGCAAATTCCAGTGCAGCGAGACCCACATCTTCGCCGGCCGCGGTTACGTCGTGACGGTGCGCCACGGCTCCACCAGCGCCTACCGGGAAGTGCGCTCGCGCTGCGAGAGCACGCCGAAAATGCTGGCCATGGGCGAAAGCTTCGTCATCTATTCGATCATGGATTTCGTGGTCGACAAGTACTTCCCCGTGCTGCACGAGCTCGAGACGGAAGTGGACGCGCTCGAGGAAGCTGTGTTCTCCGATCAGAGCAACCGTCCGGACATCGCCCGCATCTACGAGCTGCGCCACGAATTGCTGCTGATGCGCCGCGCGATCCAGCCGCTGCAGGAAGTGTGCAACCGGATCATGCGCTACGACGTGCCGCTGATCGACCACGCCATGAACGATTACTTCCGCGACATCCAGGACCACGTGATCCAGGTGGTCGAGGGGATCGATAACCTGCGCGACCTGTTGACCGGCGCGCTCGAGGCCAACCTGCTGCTCGTTTCGGTGCAGCAGAACAATGTGACCAAGCGCTTGACCGGATGGGCCGCGATCCTGTCGATCCCGCTGGCAATCGCCTCGATCTACGGCATGAATTTCAAGTGGATGCCGGAGCTGGAGCAGCCCTACGGCTACCCGGCGGTGATGACGGCGATGCTCGGCCTATGCGGCTATCTCTATTACCGCTTCCGCCGCGCCGGCTGGATTTGAGCGCGCTCAATGCCTGAGCAGGCTCACCGACTTGCGGAATTCGTGGCCGCAGGATTCGCATGACCAGTGATGACGGACAACGTGCTCGCTGACATGCTCGGCCGCGGTCGGGGCGACCATGACGTCGCCGCAGACCGGACAAAACGACAATCCGAGGCGGCGCCCACGCGAGCGGGCCGGGGGAGAGGTGTGTGGCGCGGTGCAAAGCGTCATCGCAATCCTCCTCGAGTCTGGCCAAGCGAGTTGCGGCCTCGCGTTTCTCCATCCCCTTCCGCCTGATATCGATGTTATGCGGCGCGAGCGTGGCCGTCGAATGAACCTTTTGTGAATCGGGCGCTGTTGCGCTGCAACAGGCGGCTTTCGCCAACAGAGTCTCAATAAATTCGATCAATATCCCGCAAGCGCGTACGACGCGCCGCCAAAAAAGCGAAGACCCGCCGGGGTTCGCCCGGCGGGTCGTCGGCTCGAACCGGCGCCGAGAGCCTCTTCAATTGGAAGCGATCGAGGCTCTCATTGCTTGGGCGCATGACCTTTTCCGAAAAGTCTGTCAACTTTTCGGGATCATGCGCTCAGCGCCGGACCGGTCCGCCCGTGCCCCTATCCCATTCAGGGTGCGCATCGAACATGGCCTGCCAGAACAGGCCGCCGAGAATCGGCACCACGCAGTCGCCGAGCATGATGAATACCTCGCTCGACCTGAGCTCGCGCTTCTCGTAGTGGCCGACCAGCGCCGCGCCCATCATCGGGGTAAGCGCCATGCAGCCGACGGTCGTCAGTCCGTACCACTTCCAGAACCGGTGGCTGCCCAGCGTCTTCGCGATGCTTTGGTGGTGATGGTGCTTGTTGACCAGCGCATAGGCCGCGCCCGAGGTGCCAAGGCCGATGACGAGCTGCGCCGCCACCACGCCCGATGCGCGCTTGCCGAACAGGTGCGCCTGCGCGGCCGTGGATTGAAGGCCGAGCGCCAGGACCGCCGCGGCGAGAAGGCCGAGATACTTTTTCATCATTGTCCCCAATCGCTTAAGATCGACGCACGCCGACGAGGGCGTCGCGTTCCGAACACGCTGTTGGTTGAGAATCTTGACACGCACGCAACGACCCTAGACTGCGGGGGTTAACCATGTTTTGCCAGCCGAAAAACACGGTTTGGACACGATTTGCGGACGGCGTGGCACGGCGGCAACAATGTATTCCGTTGTGTATGGAAAACTGGTGAGCGCGCTGGGACTCGAACCCAGGACCACCTGATTAAAAGTCAGGTGCTCTACCGACTGAGCTACGCGCTCCTTTAGTGCCGGGTGTAGGGGCACGACCCGGCGGAATCAAGCCGTCCGCGGCCTAAATCCTCCCCTCCTGCACGCCGTGACAGGCGACGACCGCGGCGCCCGCCGGCAACGCTTCGGGGCGCTCAATCCGGCAGCGCGCGTTGGCGAACGGACAGCGCGGATGGAACGGGCATCCGGGCGGCGGATCGACCGGGTTCGGCACTTCGCCCTCGACCGGCTTGCGTTGCCGCCCGGTGAGATCGAGATCGGGCACGGCGTCGAGCAGCATGCGCGTATAGGGATGCTTCGGGGTGCGGAACAGCTCCTTGGCCGGCGCGACCTCGACCAGGCGCCCGAGATACATGACGCCGATGCGGTTCGCCATGTGGCGCACGACCGCGAGATTGTGGCTGATGAACAGGTAGGTCAGGCCGAAGCGGTCCTGCAGGTCGCGCATCAGGTTGAGGATTTGCGCCTGCACCGACACATCGAGCGCCGACGTCGGCTCGTCGCAGACGATGAACTCGGGCCGCGAGGAGAGCGCGCGGGCGATCGCGATACGCTGGCGCTGGCCGCCGGAGAATTCGTGCGGATACTTGGCGCCGTCGGCCGGATCGAGCCCGACCAGCTTCAACAGCTCGCCGACCTTGCCGACGATCTCCGGGCGTTCCGACGCGAGCCCGAAGGCACGCAACGGCTCGGCTACGATGTCGAGCGCGCGCCAGCGCGGATTGAGGCTGGCGTAAGGGTCCTGGAAGATCATCTGGATGCGCCGGCGCAGCCGCTGCCGCGCTGCCTGCTCAGCCGCCGCGCTCATCGAGACGCCGTCGATGACGACGTTGCCGGTGGTCGGCGTGATCAGCCCGACGATCATCTTGGCGACGGTCGACTTGCCGGAGCCGGACTCGCCGACCAGCGCGAAGGTCTCGCGCCGGTCGATCGCGAAGCTGACGCCGGCCGCGGCGGTGAGCAGGCGGCGCGGCAATCCTTCGGTCACGCGGTTGAGCCACGGCTTGGACACATCGAAGATGCGGCCGAGATTCTCGACCTGGACCAGCGGCGCCGTCATGGGACGGGCTCCGCGTTTACCGGGAAGGGGTGATAGAGCCAGCAGGCGACCTGCGAGCGTTCCGCCGGCTGAAGCACCGGGCGAAACGTCGGGCAGGGGACGAACGCGCGCGGGCAACGCGGATGGAATGCACAGCCGGCGGGGATCGCGGTCAGCCGCGGCATCGAGCCCGGGATCTGCGTCAGGCGATCGTGCTCTCCGATCAGCGAGGGGATCGAGCCCATCAGTCCTTTGGTGTAGGGGTGCAGCGGCGCCTTGATGACGTCGCGCACCGGCCCGATCTCGACGATCCGCCCGGCATACATCACCGCGACGCGGTCGGCGGTCTCGGCGATCACACCCATGTCGTGGGTGATCAGCATGACGGCGGCGCCGTGCTGACGGCACAGCCGCTTCAACAGCGCAATGATCTGCGCCTGCACCGACACGTCGAGCGCGGTGGTCGGCTCGTCGGCGATCACCAGCTCCGGTTCGGCCGCAAGCGCCAGCGCCAGCACCACGCGCTGGCGCATGCCGCCGGAGAACTGGTGCGGATAGTTGTCGATGCGCGTGTCGGGCGCCGGGATACCGACTTCGGCGAGCAGCGACAAGGCCTTGCGGCGGGCGGCGGAAGCGGAGAGGTCGGTATGCGTCTTGATGGTCTCGACCAACTGGTCGCCGATCCGGTAGAGCGGGTTGAGGCTGGTGAGCGGATCCTGGAACACCATGCCGATGCGCTTGCCGCGGATATGGCGCAGCGCCTCCGGCGGCAAGTTGTCGATGCGCTTATCCTTGAGCCGCACTTCGCCGCCGGCGATGCGGCCCGGCGGCTCGATCAGCCCGATGATGGCCGTGCCGGTGATCGATTTGCCGGCGCCGGACTCACCGACCACGCCGAGCACCTCGCCCGGCATGATGTCGAACGAAATGCCGTCGACCGCGGTCAGGGTGCCGCGGCGGGTCGGAAACTCGACCTTGAGGTCACGGACGCTGAGGACGGGGGCATTCATGGAGCGCGGCAGCCTGCATCATCGCAGCTTCGGATTAAGGGCATCGCGCAACCAGTCGCCAAGCAGGTTGATGGAAAGCGCCAGCAGGACCAGCGCCAGCGAAGGGTAGAGCAGAATCCACCATTCGCCGGAAAAAAGGAACTGCTGCCCGACCCGTATCAAGGTGCCAAGCGAAGGCTGGGTCGGCGGCACGCCGACGCCGAGGAATGAGAGGGTGGCCTCTTCGATCACGGCGAGCGCCAGATTGATGGTGGCGATGACCAGCACCGGCCCGATCACGTTCGGCAGCACGTGCCGGCCCATGATCGCCGAATTCGAGCGCCCGATGACGCGCGCCGATTGGACGTACTCCTTGTTCTTCTCGACCAGGGTGGAGCCGCGCACCGTACGCGCATACTGCGCCCAGTGCGACAGACCGATGGCGACGATGAGCACGCCGACCGCCACCTCTTCGTGGTGGGCCGGTGCGATCAGTCCGCGCGCGATACCGAACACCAGGAGCGCGATCAGGATCGCCGGGAACGAGAGCTGGATGTCGGCGATGCGCATGATGAGGGCGTCGGTGCGTCCGCCGATGAAGCCGGCCGCCAGACCGAGCGTGACGCCGAGCACCACCGAGAACAGCACCGAGGCAAAACCGACCAGCAACGACACGCGCGCGCCGTAGAGGATCGCCGAATAGATGTCGCGTCCTTGGCTGTCGGTGCCGAAGACGAAGGTGCGGCCGGTGACCGGGCTCGCTTCGCCCGGCGGCGAGAAACCTTCCATCAGGTTCAAGGTCGACGGATCGAACGGGCTGTGCGGCGCGATCCACGGCGCGAGCACCGCGCCGAGGATGAGCAGGGCGGCGACGATGGCGGCGCAAATCGCGACCGGCGAGTGACGGAAACTCCAGGCGACGTCGGAATCCCAGTAGCGTCGCAGGCGGGCGGTGAGGCGTTCGGCGGGCGGCAGCGGCTGGTGCATCGTCACCTCGCAAGCGCCGGACCCGAGCCGCGCAGGCGCGGATCGAGCACGAAATAGAGCAGGTCGACCGAGAGATTCACGATCACGAACACGAGCGCGACGAACATCAGGTAAGCCGCCATCACCGGGATGTCGACGAACTGCACCGCCTGCACGAACAGCGAGCCGAGGCCCGGCCACTGGAACACGCTCTCGGTGACGATGGCGAAGGCGATGACCGAGCCGAGCTGCAGCCCGGCGATGGTGGTGACCGGGATCATGGTGTTGCGCAGCGCATGGCGGAAACGGATCGAGCGCTCCGGGATGCCGCGGGCGCGGGCGAACTTCACATAGTCGGTGCGCAGCGCCTCGAGCATCTCGGCGCGCACCAGGCGCATGATCAGGGTGAGCTGGTAGAAACCGAGGGTGAGCGCCGGCATGATCAGCGATTTCCGCCCCGAGTCGGTGAGCAGCCCGGTGGTCCACCAGCCGAGGCGCGTGACCTCGCCGCGACCGAACGAGGGCAGCCAGCGCAGCTCGACCGCGAAAAGATAGATGAAGCCGATGCCGATCAGGAACGTCGGCAAGCTGACCCCGACAAGCGAGAGCGACATCACCGCATTGGCGAGGACGCCGCGCCGGTTGATCGCGGTGTAGACGCCGAGCGCGATCCCGAACACGAGCGCGAGCAGCGACGACACGACCGCGAGCTCGACGGTTGCCGGCAGGCGTTCGCGCAACAGGTCGACGACCGGGCGGCCCTGGCGGTACGACATGCCGAACTCGCCGCTCGCCATGCCGAGCACGTAGCGGCCGAACTGGACCGCGAACGGATCGTTGAGGCCGAGCCGCTCGGTCAGCTCGGCGCGCTCGGCGACGGAGGCTTCCTGCCCGACCATGTTGGCGACCGGATCGCCGACGAAACGGAACATGGCGAAGGCGAGCAGGGCCACCGCCAGCATCACGACGACGGCCTGGGCGAGGCTGCGCAGCGCGTAGGCGATCATGCCTCACCCCGTGACCCTCCCCCGCGGACGGGGGAGGGAACAGATTGCTTCAGGCGCAGCGCATTCACCGCATCAGGATTTGCGGAACGCGACCGACTTGAAGAACACCTGGTTCTCCGGATGCACCGGCACGTCGAGGAAGTTCTTCATCGCGTGCGCCAGCACCTGATGGTGGATCGCGATGTAGAGCTGGTCGGCGGCGAACTGTTTCCAGATCTGCGCGATCGCGGCATTGCGCTTGGCAATGTCGGTTTCCGCGGACAGGCCTTGGATCAGCGTGTCCATGGCCGGATTGGAGTAGCGCGTCGGGTTCCAGCTGCCGAACTTGTCGGTGCGCGTGTGGTAGAGATAGCTGAAGATGTATTCGCTATCGTAAGTCGGCACGCCCCAGCCGAGCAGATAGAAGTCGGTTTCCGCCTTCTGGATCAGCGGGAAGTGCAGCGACTTCGACTGCGACACCAGGTTGGCCTTGATGCCGATCTGGCCGAGCATGCCGACCGCGGCCTGGCAGATTGCCTCGTCATTGAGATAGCGGTCGTTCGGGCAGTTCAGGCTGACCGAGAAGCCATTGGGATATCCGGCCTCGCCGAGCAGCGCCTTGGCGCGCGCGACGTCGACGCGCGGCAGGGCGTCGAGCTCCTTGGTGTAGCCGTTGACGAACGGCGGCACGATGGCGCCGGCCGGCACCGACTGCGTGCGCATGACCACGCGCTGGATCGCTTCGCGGTTGATCGCCATGTTCATGGCCTGGCGCACGCGCACCTCGGCGAACGGGTTCTTGCCCTTGACGTCGGAGGAGCGCAGTTGCGGCGAGCCGACGTCCATGCCGAAGAAGATGGTGCGGTTCTCGGGTCCGGTCGTGACCTTCAGGCTCGGCGAACCTTTCAGGCGCTCGATGTCCTGCACCGGGACGTCCTGGACGAAATCGACCTCGCCGGACAGCAGCGCCGCGACGCGCGTCGCGTCGGCCTTGATCGGGGTGAGCACCAGCTCGGTGATCTCCATCGGAGATTCGCTGCGGCCCCAATAGGCGTCGTTGCGCTTGAACACGGTCTTCACGTCCGGCTCGCGCGACACCAGCGCGAACGGTCCGGTGCCGTTGGCGTTGCGCACCGCGAAGTTCTCTTCCTTGTTCTTGAAGTCCTGCACCTTGGCGGCGTTGTTCTGCTCCGCCCACTCCTTGTCCATCATGAAGATGTTGGTGAGGCTCTCGACCAGGATCGGGTTCGGGCCCTTGGTCTTGATGCGCACCGTGTGGGCGTCGGCCTTGGTCACGGCGTCGACCGAGGTGAGGTAGCCTTTGTAGTCCGAGGTCGGCTGGCGCGCGCGCTCGAAGGTGAAGATCACGTCGTCGGCATCGAACGCGTTGCCGTTGTGGAATTTCACGCCCTGGCGCAGCTTGAACTCCCAGACCGTCGGGTCTTCGGTGATGCGCCAGGACAGGGCGAGCGTCGGGATCAGCTTGCCGTCATGGGCGCGCTCGACCAGCGGCTCGTAGACTTGGCGGTTGACGTTGGCGGTCGGTCCCTCGTTCTGCGCGTGCGGATCGAGGGTGAGGGCGTCGCCCGAACGCGACCACTTGATCGAGCGGGCATCGGCGGCACTGAGGCCGAGCGCCGTGGCGGTCAGCAGCGCCACAGTCAAGACTTTGAGTCTGTTGGACATTTTCGCCTCCAGGGGAAACGGGAGTAATGCGGAATAGTGCGATACTGAGGTTGTTTTATCGCGCCCGCGCGGCCTTGTCATCGCAGCTATCCTGCCGTCCTGGCGCGGCGCGTCAGCGCAGTCCCGGGACCTTATTGTGGCGCATGATCTTGGTCCGAAAAGTCTGTCAACTTTTCGGGATCATGCGCTTGGCGCGGCGCGTCAGCGCAGCTTCGTTACCTCAATTTGGGATTGAGCGCGTCGCGCAGCCAGTCGCCGAGCAGGTTCACCGCGAGCACCAGCACGGCGAGCACCGTGCCGGGAAAGATCACGATCCACCACTCGCCGGAGAACAGGTACTTGTTGCCGATCTGGATCAGGGTGCCGAGCGAAGGCTGGGTCGGCGGCAGGCCGACGCCGAGGAAGGAGAGGGTGGCTTCGAGCGTGATCGCGAGCGCGAGGTTGATGGTGGCGATCACCAGGACCGGGCCCATGACGTTGGGCAGCACGTGGCGGAACAGGATGAGCACCGGGTGCATGCCGATGAGCCGGGCGGCGAGCACGTACTCCTTGTTCTTTTCCACCAGCGTGGAGCCGCGCACGGTCCTGGCGTACTGGACCCAGAACGACAGCCCGATCGAGAGCACCAATACCCAGAACACCAGGTTCTCGTTGCGCTGTTCGCCGAACAGCGCTCGTGCGGTGCCGTCGATCAGCAGCGCGATCAGGATCGCCGGAAAGGTCAGTTGCACGTCGGCGATGCGCATGATCACCGAGTCGGTGGCGCCGCCGACGTAGCCGGCCACGAGCCCGAGCACGATGCCGAGCACCGCCGCAAAGGCGACCGAGAACAGGCCGACGGTCAATGAGAGCCGCGTGCCATAGAGAATGGTGGAGAAGATGTCGCGGCCCTGATCGTCGGTGCCGAGCAGGAAGCGTTTGTCGCCGCCGGCAAGCCAGGCCGGCGGGTTGTGCGAGTCGAGCAGGTTCAGCTGCCTCAGATCGAACGGATCGTGCGGCGCGATCCACGGCGCGAGCGCGGCCGCCAGCACAATGATCACGGTGACGATCGCGGCGATGACGGTCACCCGCGACCGCAACAGCGAATGGACGACGTCGCTGTTGAGAAGCGCGCCGAGCCGGTCGGTTGCCCCGATCCTGGGCACGATGGTTTCGTTGGTTTCTACCGACATGAGCCTACGCCGCCCGCGCGTCGATGCGGATGCGTGGATCGACGACCACGTACAACAGATCCACGACGAGATTGATTACGACGAAAATGAAGGCGACCAGCAGCAGGTAGGCCGACATGATCGGGATATCGACGTTCTGCACCGCCTTGAGGAACAACAGGCCCATGCCGGGCCACTGGAACACGCTCTCGGTGATGATCGCGAAAGCGATGATGGTGCCGAGCTGCAGGCCGGCGATGGTGATGACAGGCACGAGCGTGTTGCTGAGCGCGTGACCGTAGTTGACGGCGCGGCTGGTCAGGCCGCGCGCGCGGGCGAACTTGACGTAGTCGGTGCGCAGCACTTCGAGCATCTCGGAGCGCACCAGGCGCATGATCAGCGTCATCTGGAACAGGCCGAGCGTGACCGAGGGCAGCACGATCGCCTTGAGCCCGCTCCAGGTGAGGAGCCCGGTGGTCCAGAATCCGAGGTTGACCACGTCGCCGCGCCCGAACGACGGCAGCACCTTGAACGTCACCGCGAACAGGAAGATGAGCAATATGCCGATCAGGAACGTCGGCAGCGAGATGCCGACCAGCGAGATGGTGAGGAACAGCTTCGAGAGCCACGATTCGCGGTGCAGCGCCGTGTAGACGCCCATCGGGATACCGACGACGAGGGAGAACAGCGCGGACATGAAGGCGAGCTCGATCGTCGCCGGAAAGCGCTCCACGATCAGGTCGAGGACCGGCTTCTTGAACTGGTAGGAGAGGCCGAAATTGAGATGGACCGCGTTCCACACGAAGCGCATGAACTGCACGATCACCGGGTCGTTGAGGCCGAGCGCCTCGCGCAAGGCGGCGCGGTCCTCGATCGAGGTGTCGAGGCCGACCATCTGGTTGATCGGATCGCCGACGAAGCGGAACAGCGTGAACGCGATCAACGCCACGACCACCATCACGAGGATGGCCTGCAGCAGCCGGCGGATCACGAAGGCGAGCATCGCGGGGCCGATCACGACCGAAAGGGAAGCGGGCTTGCCCGCTTCCCCGAAAGCTACAAGGCCGGTCCGCCCAAGTCTATTGGTCGGGCCCTCGAGCATGATCCGTTCAAGTGGAATCGGATCATGCTCTAGATTCCTTGCGTTGGTCGCGTTTTCTGCGGCGAACCGCTGCACACTTCGCCGGAAAACGCTCTCTAGTCCTTGCGGTACCAGTAGAACAGGATCTGGTTGTCGGCGCGCTGCGCCACCTTGACCTTCTTCGACACGCCCCAGGCCAGCGCCTGCTGGTGCAGCGGTATGTAGCCCCAGTCCTGGCTCTGCCCGATCTCGTAGGCTTCCTTGATCAGCAGGTCGCGCTTGGCGGTGTCGCCTTCGACCAGGATCCGCTTGATCAGGTCCTCGACCTTCGGGTTGCAGTAGTTGCCGAGGTTGTTGTTGCCGCCGGCACCCTTCTCGTCGCGGCAGCGGTACATGTTGGCAAGCACGTTCCATGAGTTGAACGAGCCCGGCGTCCAGCCGAGCAGGTAGAACGAGGTGTCATAGCCGCCCGAGCCGAGCACCTTGGCGAAGTACTTGGCCTTGGGCTGGGCGTTGAGATTGATCTTCACATTGACGCGCGCCAGCATGGCGACGATCGCCTGGCAGATCGCCTCGTCATTGACGTAGCGGTCGTTCGGGCAGTCCATCGTCACTTCGAAGCCGTTCGGATAGCCGGCCTCGGCCAGCAAGGCCTTGGCCTTGGTCGGATCGGCCGGCGGGCGCTTGAAGTCCTTCGACAGCGGATAGAGCAGTGGCGAGATCATCAAGGCCGATGGCGTCGCGGCACCGCGCATCACCTTGTCGGCGATCGCCTGCTCGTCGATCGCGAGATAGAACGCCTGGCGCACGCGCGCGTCCTTGAACGGGTTCTTGCCCTTGACGTTGGAGTATTTCAGCTCCGGCCGATACTGATCGAAGCCGAGGAAGATCGTGCGCAGCTCCGGCCCTTGCAGCACCTGCGTGGTCGCGTTGGCGTTGACGCGCGCGATGTCCTGCAGCGGCACCGGATCGATCCAGTCGACCTCGCCGGAGAGCAGCGCGGCGACACGCGTCGCGTCGTTGGTGATGGTGGTGAAGATCACTTCGTCGAAATTGTGCTCGGGCTTGCCCCACCAATTCGGGTTCGGCTTGAACACGGTGCGCACGCCGGCCTGATGGTTGGTGATGATGAAGGGCCCGGTGCCGTTGGCATTGAGCGCGGCGTAGCTCATCTGCTGGCCCGCGGCCGGCTGCGGGGCGACCGAATTGTTCGCCTCGGCCCATTTTTTCGACAGGATGTACCAGGTGTCCCACTCGTAATGCAGGATGGGATTGGGTCCGGTCAGGACGAAGTCCACGGTGTGGTCGTCAACCTTCACGGCTTTGACGTCGGGCGGAAAGCGCGTCTTGATGTCCGACCCTTGCGCATGCACGCGGCCGGTCGAGAACACCACGTCGTCGGCGGTGAAATCCTCGCCGTTGTGGAACTTCACGCCTTTGCGCAGGTAGAAGCGCCAGCGTGTCGGCTCGACCACTTCCCAGCGCTCGGCGAGGCCGGGGATGATCTTGAGGTCCTTGTCGCGCTTGGTCAGGCCCTCATAGACGTTGCCGAGCACGCCGTGGGTGAAGGTCTCATTGAGCGAATAGGGATCGAGCGACTTCAGGTCGCCCTGGAAGCCGAAGCGGAAGGTCACGGCCGACGCTTGGGTCAGCGACACGGCAGCGAACGCAAGCACGATCAGTGCGGTACGAAATTTCATCGAATGCCTCTTGTCCGGACCGACGGTCGCGAACGCAGGGCAGCTGCACGCCGCCCTGCGCCTTGAGCGTCATTCCTTGTGATAGGTGTGGAACAGGATCAGGTTGTCGGCGCGCTGGTCGAGCTTGACCTTCTTCGATACGCCCCACACCAGCGCCTGCTGGTGCAGCGGGATATAGCCCGCCTCGTCGTGCACGATCCGGTAGGCCTGCGCGATCATGGCGTCGCGCTTCTTGGTGTCGCTCTCGACCAGGACCTTGGCCGCGAGCTCGTCCACCTGCTTGTTGCAGTAGCCGCCGAGATTGAACGGCGACCCCTTGCCGGTGGCATCGCGGCAGCCGAGCAGGTTGGCCATCACGTTCCACGAGTTCGAACGAGCCGGGCGTCCACCCGAGCAGGTAGAACGAGGTGTCGAACCCGCCGCTCGCCAGCACCTTGGCGAAGTACTTGGCCTTGGGTTGCGACAGCAGGTTCACCTTGATGCCGATGCGCGCCAGCATGGCGACCGAGGCCTGGCAGATCGCCTCGTCGTTGACGTAGCGGTCGTTCGGGCAATCCATGGTCACCTGGAAGCCGTTCGGATAGCCGGCGTCGACGAGCAGCTTCTTGGCGGCTTCCGGATCGTACGGGTGGCGCTTGAACTCGGCCGCGTGCGCCTTGAACTGCAGCGGCGAGATCATCAGCGCGGACGGCTCGGCGAGGCCACGCATGACGCGCGACTTGATCGCCTCGATGTCGATCGCCTGATAGAACGCCTTGCGCACGCGGGCGTCCTTGAACGGATTCTTGCCCTTCACGTCGCTATCCTTGAGCTCCGGGCGGATCTGGTCGAAGCCGAGGAAGATGGTGCGCAGTTCCGGTCCGGTGAGCACCTGCGTGCCCGGATTGGCGTTGACGCGCTGGATGTCCTGCAGCGGCACGGGGTCGACCCAGTCGACCTCGCCGGAGAGCAGCGCAGCCACGCGGGTCGCATCGTTCGAAATGGTGCTGAAGATCACCTCGTCGAAATTATGCTCCTTCTTGCCCCACCACTTCGGATTCGGCTTGAACACCGTGCGCACGCCGGCCTGATGGCTCGTGATCATGAACGGGCCGGTGCCGTTGGCGTTGAGCGCGGCGTAGTTCATCTGCTGGCCGGTGGCCGGCTGCGGCGCGACCGTGTTGTTCGCCTCGGCCCACTTCTTCGACATGATGTACCAGGTGTCCCACTCGTAATGCAGAATGGGATTGGGACTCGGCAGGATGAAGTCGACCGTATGGTCGTCGACCTTCACCGCCTTGGTGCCGTTCGGCTGCACGCGCGTCTTGATGTCGGAGCCGTTGGCGTAGGAGCGCTCGGTCGAGAACACCACGTCGTCGGCGGTGAAGTCCTCTCCGTTGTGGAATTTCACGCCCTTGCGCAGATAGAAGCGCCAACGCGTCGGCTCGAGCACCTCCCAGCGCTCCGCAAGGCCGGGGATGATTTCCAGCTTGGCGTTGCGCTTGGTCAATCCTTCGTAGACGTTGCCGAGCATTCCGAGCGTGAAGCTCTCGTTGAGACTGTAGGGATCGAGCGCCTTGAGGTCGCCCTGGAAGGCGAAGCGGAAGGTTGCCGCATTGCCCGGCAGCGTCGCGGCGACAGCCAGGCCGAGCGCAAGTACCAGCGTCCTGATCTTCATGAAGCCCTCGCGGTAATGGGAGGTGTCCCCGCCTGGCTCCGGTACCCCGGTCCGGCGGACTTGGTCCGCAGCTTAGCCACGGTCGCCCCGGCGGGTCCAGACCGTCCAAGGTCGCAGCCGCACCCAGCCGTATCCGCGCGCTACCGCGCGGGCCCTTGCAATGACCGCGGATTCGGGCCTAGTCGGCGGCCGGCCAAGGAGTTCCGCAATGCCTGTCATCGACCGTATCGCCGACCTGAACGCCGAGTTCACCGCCTGGCGGCGCGACCTGCATGCCAACCCGGAGATCCTGTTCGACGTGCACCGCACGGCCGCGAGCGTCGCGGAGAAGCTCAAGGCCTTCGGCTGCGACGAGGTCGTGACCGGGCTCGGTCGGACCGGCGTGGTCGGCGTCATCCGCGGCCGCGCGACAGGCACGCGGGTCATCGGACTGCGCGCCGACATGGATGCGCTGCCGCTCGATGAGCAGAGCAACCTGCCGTACCGCTCGACCATCCCCGGCCGGATGCACGCCTGCGGCCATGACGGCCACACCACGATGCTGCTCGGCGCCGCGCGATACCTGGCCGAGACCCGCAATTTTGCCGGCACCGCTGTGGTCATCTTCCAGCCGGCCGAGGAAGGCGGCGGCGGCGGGCGCGAGATGGTCAAGGACGGGCTGATGGAGCGTTTCGGCATCGAGGAGGTCTACGGGATGCACAACTATCCCGGCCTTCCCGTCGGCCAATTCGCGATCCGGCCCGGGCCGATGCTGGCCGCGGCCGACCGCATCGTGATCGAGATCGAGGGTCTCGGCGCGCATGCAGCGCGGCCGCACCAGGGCATCGATACGGTGTTGGTCGGCGCGCAGATGGTCAATCAGGTGCAGTCGATCGTGGCGCGCAACGTCGACCCGATCGAGTCGGGGTTGATCTCGATCTGTCAGTTCCATGCCGGCACCGCCGACAACGTCATTCCGCAGACCGCGGTGCTGCGCGGCACGGCGCGCAGCCTTTCGCCCGCGGTGCGCGATGTGCTGGAGCACCGCCTGCGCGAGGTGGTGGAGGGGACGGCCAAACTCTACGGCGCCAAGGCGACGCTCACCTATCGGCGCGACTATCCGGTCACGCGCAACCATGAACGGCAGACCGAGTTCGCCGCCTCGATCGCCGCCGAGGTCGCGGGACCCGGCGGCGTCGAAACCGACACCCCGCCCCTGATGGGGGCCGAGGATTTCTCGTTCATGCTGGAGAAGCGGCCCGGCGCCTTCATCTTCTGCGGCAACGGCGACTCGGCCGGCCTGCATCATCCGGCCTACGACTTCAACGATGCGGCGATCCCCGCCGGGGCGTCCTATTGGGTGCGGCTGGTCGAGACCGCGATGCGGGCCTGAGCTCGCCGTGCGGCCGCGTCACTGCAGCGCAAGGCGCTGGCCGTCGAACACGGCGGGTTGGCAGGTCGCCCCGCCGGCCGACAGCGCTGCGCACAGCCGTGCCGCCACGCCCGCATTGGCGAGCGGTCCGGCGACCAGACGCAGCTCGATGCCCTTGGCGCCGTCGCGCACCGCCACGATCGGCCGCAGTCCTTCGAACAAGGTCCCTTGCCGCGCCTTGAGGGTCGTCCACTGCGCGCGCAGGCCTTCGATCGTCGTGCTGGTGCCGAGATCGATGCCGAACTCGGTCCTGGTCGCGACCGACTCGGTCGGGGCTGCGGCCGCCGGACGCGCCGGCTGCGCGGCCCCCGGAGCTGTCGTTTCCGGTGCGGAGAGGGTCGGCAACGGCGCCGAGGTCACCGGCGTGGTTGGCGCGGTAGGCGGGATCGAGCCGGTCGTGTCCAGATTACGCTCGAGCGTGCCGATGCGCGCGAGCAGCCGGTCGCGGTCGGCGGCCAGCACGCGCACCGCCTCATTGAGCCGCCGCGCCTCGCTCTCGGGGTCGAACGGCCTGACGGCGAGTTGCGGTGCGGTCCGCGTTTGCGCCGGATCGGAGCCAAAAGCGCCCGCGATGCGCCGCAGCCCGTTCTCGGTCTGCGCCGTGATGATGGCGAGCAGCACTGCGATGCAGGCGAGGCTTGCCCAGGCGCCGAGCCGCATCATCTCGTGCGGGTCGCGGACGGAGGGTTTTGTGCCGCGCGTCGTCTGCGCCATCCGGCGACTCCGAGGGCGAATCAAAGGCTATTGAAAACGTTAGCAGAATCCAGCAGTCCTGACCCGCACGGCGCGGCCTGCGCGCCTCTGCGCGATGTTTTTCCACCGGAAGGTCGTGATGGCCCAGCGGACGTGTCTGGCGATCGTGCTTGCGGCCGGCGAGGGCACGCGCATGCGTTCGGGCCGGCCGAAGGCCCTGCACCAGATCGCAGGGCGGACGCTGCTCGCGCACGTGCTCGCCGCCGTCGCGGCGGCGCGCGCCGACGCCGCCGTGGTGGTCGGGCCGCACGCGGATGCGGTTGCGGCCGAAGCGCGGCGCTGCCGCGGTGACGCACAGGTCTTCGTCCAAGCCGAGCGGCGCGGAACCGCACACGCCGTATTGCGGGCGCGGCGCGCGCTTGCGGGCGGGGCGGATGACATCCTGGTGGTCTTCGGCGACACCCCGCTGGTCGGGGCGGCCACGCTGCGGCGGTTGCGCGCGGCGCTCGCGCGCGGGGCTGCGGTCGTGGTGTTGGCGTTCCGACCGGTCGATCCGACCGGGTACGGCCGACTGATCATGAACGGTGTGCAGGTCACGGCGATCCGCGAGGACAGGGATGCGAGCGCGGAGGAGCGCACCATCACGCTGTGCAACAGCGGAGTGATGGCGCTGCGCGGCGAGAGCGCACTCGAGATCCTGCGCCGTATCGGCAATCGCAATGCCAAGGCTGAGTTCTACCTGACCGACGCGGTGGCGATCGCCCATGACATGGGGCTTTCGACCGCCGTGCTGGAGAGCGAGGAGGATGAAGTGCGCGGGATCAACACGCGGGCACAGCTCGCCGAGGCCGAAGCCGTCATGCAACGCCGCCTGCGCGCCGCGGCGCTCGATGCCGGCGTCACCATGGTGGCGCCCGAAACGGTGTTCTTGTCCGCCGACACCAAGCTCGCGCGCGACGTCACCGTCGAGCCCTATGTGGTGTTCGGCCCCGGCGTGATCGTGGAGGAGGGAGCGACGATCCGTGGCTTCTGCCATCTGGAAGGCGCGCGCGTGGGCAAGGGCGCCTCGGTCGGCCCGTTTGCGCGGTTGCGCCCGGGAACGCGGCTCGGCGCCAAATCGCGTATCGGCAATTTCGTCGAGGCCAAGGCGGTCGATGTGGGCGCAGGCGCCAAGGCCAATCATCTCGCCTATCTCGGCGACGGCAGCATCGGGGAGGGGGCGAACATCGGCGCCGGAACCATCTTCTGCAACTACGACGGCACCGCCAAGCACCGTACGCGGGTCGGCAAGGGCGCTTTCATCGGCTCGAACTCGGCGCTGGTCGCGCCGGTCAAGATCGGCGCCGGCGCTTATGTGGGGACCGGCTCGGTCATCACCGACGACGTGCCGGCGGACGCGCTCGCGATTGCCCGCACGCGTCAGGTGCTAAAGCCGGGCTGGGCCAAACGGAAGACAGGAGTCGCCAAAGCGGCAAAGCGTGGCCGCACAGAGCGTTAACGGCTTGCGTTAATTTTACCGGACAAATGTCACACTTCGATAGGCTTTTTGATTTCCGCATCCATATTAGTGCCGTCTAAACAGAGTTTTGGGACAATTCGCGCCAGAGGCAGGGGCGGGGCATGTGCGGGATCATTGGGATACTGGGCCGCGAGCCGGTCGCGGAAGACATCGTCGATGCGCTCAAGCGCCTCGAATACCGCGGCTACAACTCGGCCGGCGTGGCGACGCTCGAAAGCGGCCGCCTCACGCGCCGGCGCGCCGAGGGCAAGCTCAAGAACCTCGAGCAGCGCCTGTCGCGCGAGCCGCTCGCCGGCGTCAGCGGCATCGGCCATACCCGCTGGGCCACCCACGGGCGGCCGAACGAGGTCAACGCCCATCCGCACGCGACCGACAAGGTCGCGGTCGTGCACAACGGCATCATCGAGAACTTCCGCGAGTTGCGCGAGGAATTGGAGGCCAAAGGTCACAAGTTCTCGACCGAGACCGACAGCGAGGTGGTCGCCCATCTGGTCACCGATGAGATGCACCAGGGCCGCTCGCCGGCCGACGCCGTTCAGGCCGCACTGCCGCGCCTGCGCGGGGCTTTCGCGCTCGCGTTCCTGTTCGAGGGCGAGGACGACCTGCTGGTCGGCGCGCGCAAAGGTTCCCCGCTCGCGGTCGGCTATGGCGAGGGACAGATGTATCTCGGCTCGGACGCGATCGCGCTTGCGCCGTTCACCGATACGATCAGTTATCTCGAGGACGGCGACTGGGCGGTGGTCCGGCGCGGCGGCGTCGAGGTACACGACGCCGCGGGCGCCCGCGTCGAGCGCTCGGTGCAGAAGTCGAACGCGTCGGCGTTCCTGGTGGACAAGGGCAACCACCGCCACTTCATGGCCAAGGAGATCCACGAGCAGCCCGAGGTCGTCGGTCATACGCTGGCGCACTATCTCGATTTCGCGGCCGAGCGTGTTCGCCTTCCCGCGCTGCCGTTCGACTTCAAGTCGGTCGGGCGGATTTCCATCGCGGCCTGCGGCACGGCGTTCTACGCCGGACTGATCGCCAAATACTGGTTCGAGCGGTTCGCCCGGCTCCCGGTCGAGATCGATGTGGCCTCCGAGTTCCGCTACCGTGAGGCGCCGCTCGAACCGGGTGGGCTCGCGATATTCGTGTCCCAGTCGGGCGAGACCGCCGACACGCTCGCGACCTTGCGCTACGCCAAGGAGCATGGTCAGCACGTGCTCTCGATCGTCAACGTTGCGACATCGAGCATCGCGCGCGAGAGCGACGTGGTGATGCCGACATTGGCCGGGCCGGAAATCGGGGTCGCATCGACCAAGGCGTTCACCTGTCAGCTCGCGGCGCTCGCCTGCCTCGCGATCGCGGCCGGGCGCGCGCGCGGCGTGCTGTCGGAAGCGGACGAAGTGACGCTGGTGCGCGCGCTGACCGAGGTGCCGCGCCACATGGCCGAGGCGTTGCGGCTCGAGCCGCGCATCGAACGGCTCGCGCGCGACCTCGCGAAAAGCCGCGACGTGCTCTATGTCGGCCGCGGCACCAGCTATCCGCTGGCGCTGGAAGGGGCGCTGAAGCTCAAGGAGATTTCCTACATCCACGCCGAGGGCTACGCCGCCGGCGAGCTCAAGCACGGGCCGATCGCGCTGATCGACGAAACCATGCCGGTGATCGTGATCGCGCCCTATGACCGTGTGTTCGAGAAAACGGTTTCCAACATGCAGGAGGTCGCGGCGCGCGGGGCGCGGATCATCCTGATCACCGATCCCAAGGGCGCGGCCGAGGCGCCGCTCGAGCAGCTTCTCACGCTTATCCTGCCCGAGATGCCGGCGACCGTGACGCCGCTGGTCTATGCCATCCCGGTGCAACTCCTGGCCTACCACACCGCCGTCATGATCGGCACCGACGTCGACCAGCCGCGCAACCTGGCGAAGTCCGTGACGGTGGAGTAGGGGCGGACGCTCTCATTGCGACAGCGCAACTCGGCGTGCGGTCCGCGCACCCTCGCCGCACGCGGGAGCCTTAATCCCTGCCTGCGTCCGGGGCACGTCGACACGCTCACCGGTTCCATCGTCCCGCCATAAATCCCGCCATACGTAGTTGCGGTGCGGCAGGGACGGATACAGGAGAGTGTCATGCAGGGGTCGGGACGCATCGGCGGCCTGACGATCGCGGTGGGGTCACTGGCCATGGTCTTGGCCGGGTTTTTGGCCGCGCCGGCGGCCGCCCAGACCGAAATCCAGTGGGGCTGGTGCTTGGCCGAGGGCGGAGCGGCCCCCGACCAGCAGATTGCAGACTGCACGGCCGTTATCCAGGCCGGCAAGGCAAAGCCGCAGGATCTGGCGGTCGCCCTGATCGTCCGCGGCGCCGCCTACGCGGCCAAGGGCGAAATCGACGGGGCGCTGACTGACCTCAACGAGGCGGTGAAGAACAACCCGAAGCTCGGCACCGCCTATTCGGTGCGGGCATCGATCTATGGGGTGAAGGGCGAGCACGATCGTGCGATTGCCGACTACTCGACGGCAATCGGCATCAACGCGCGCGTGCCGACCACCTATGTCGACCGCGGGCTGGCCTATCTGCGCAAAGGTGAGACCGAGCGCGCGCTCGCCGACTTCAACGAGTTGATCAAGCTCAATCCGAATTCGGCGATCGCGTTCAACAACCGCGGTGTCGCCTATACGATGAAGCGCGATCTCGACCGCGCAGTCGCCGACTTCACCGAGGCGCTCCGGCTCTATCCCGGCTACGTCAGCGCGCTCGATAACCGCGCCAATGCGCAGCTCAACCAGGGCGCGACCGATCGCGCGCTCGCCGATTACGGCGAGGTCATCCGCCTGCAACCGGGCAATCCGGCCGCCTGGATGGCCCGGTGCTGGGCGTACGGCCTGGTCGGCCAACTCAAGCCGGCGATCGAGGACTGCAACGAGTTCGTGCGGCTGCGGCCGAACGACGCCGGGGCGCTCGACATTCGCGGCATGATGCATTTGAAAGCGGGTCAGCTCAACGAGGCTATCGCCGACTATGACGCCGCGCTCCAGCTCAACCCGCGCAATCCGAACGCGCTCTACGGGCGTGGGACGGCCAAGCTCAAGAAAGGCGATGCCGGCGGGAATGCCGACATTGCGGCTGCCAAGGCGATCCGCCAGGACATCGCCGAATTGCTGGCGCGCGTCGGCGTGCGGTGAGCTTGCGATAGCGCAACGTCATGTCGGTGCGATGGAGCGTTTTCCGGCGAAATGTGCAGCGGTTCGCCGCAGAAAACGCGACCATGCGAAGAACCCGGCGCATGTCCGATTCCACTTTGAACGGATCATGCTCTAGAGTGGCGGCATGAGCAGAGCTGGCGATGACCGCGTCCGATAGCCGGTCGCCTGAGGATTTGGTAAGCCCGCCCGTGCCGGCGGAGGTCCCGCATTCCGGGGTCGGCAGCCGCGTGCGCAACTACTTCCTGACCGGGCTGATCGTCGCCGGGCCGGTCGCCATCACCATCTGGATCGTCTGGTCATTCGTCACCTGGGTGGACGATCTGGTGCGGCCGTTCATCCCGGTCATGTACCGGCCGGAAACCTATCTGCCGGTCAAGATCCCCGGGTTTGGTTTAATAATCGCTTTCATGGCATTGACGTTGCTTGGATTTTTGACCGCCAATCTGGTGGGACGTACGCTCGTCGAGGCCGGCGAGCGTATGCTCGAGCGCATGCCGATCGTGCGCCCGCTCTACCGCGGCCTGAAGCAGGTATTCGAGACGCTGTTCTCCAAGTCCGGATCGACCTTCCGCACCGTCGGGCTGGTTGAGTTCCCGGCGCCCGGCATGTGGTCGCTCGTTTTCCTTTCGACGCCGCCCGGCTCCGACGTCACGGCGCGGCTGCCCAGCCAGGAAGAGCACGTGTCGGTGTTCATGCCGTGCACGCCGAACCCGACCACGGGCTTCTTTTTCTACGTGCCGCAGCGCGAGGTCATCGAGCTCGATATCCCGGTCGAGGCGGCGGCCAAGCTGATCATGACCGCCGGCATGATCCAGCCGGGCGGCAACGGCGACCAGCACAAGAAGCTCGCCGAGACGGCGCGGCTGGCGCAGGCGGTTCGTCCGAAGGCCGCGGCGGAATAGGGCTCATCCCGCCCGAAGCAACCGGATCGCCTCGTCGCGCTCGAACAGATAGAGCAGGTGGCGCAAGGCTTCACCGCGCGCCGAGCTGAGGGTGGGGTCGCGCGCCAGCACGAGCTGGGCATCCTTACGGGCGGGCTCGAGCAGCGCCCCGTGCACCTCGATCCGTGCGACCTTGAAGCCCGGCATGCCGGACTGCCGCGTGCCCAGCACGTCGCCTTCGCCGCGCAGGCGCAAATCCTCTTCGGCGATGCGGAAGCCGTCCTCGGTCGCGCGCAGGATCTCGATGCGGGCCTTCGCGGTCGCGCCGAGCGGAGCGCGGTAGAGCAGCAGGCAGGTGGAACGCCCACGACCGCGCCCGATCCGTCCGCGCAGCTGATGCAGCTGGGCGAGCCCGAAACGTTCGGCGTGCTCGATCACCATGACGGTCGCTTCCGGTACGTCGACGCCGACCTCGATGACGGTGGTGGCGACCAGGAGCCGCGTCGAGCCGGCGGCAAAACGCGCCATGGCGGCGTCCTTGTCCGGTCCGCGCATGCGACCGTGCAGCAGGTCGACGACGTCATCGAAATGCTGCTTGAGTTCGGCGCAGCGTTGTTCGGCTGCGGCAAGGTCGGTGGTCTGGGACTCTTCGACCAGTGGGCACACCCAATAGACCCGCTCGCCGCGTTCGAGCGCACGGCCGACTGCCGCGACGACCTCGTTGATGCGCCCGAGCGACAACGCTCGGGTGTCGATGGGCGCGCGGCCGGCCGGTTTTTCCCGCAGCTGCGAGACATCCATGTCGCCGAAATAGGTCAGCACCAGGGTGCGTGGGATCGGGGTCGCGGTCAGCACCAGGATGTCGACGGCTTGGCCCTTGCGCGCGAGCGCAAGGCGCTGGTGCACGCCGAAGCGGTGCTGCTCGTCGACCACCGCGAGCGCCAGGTCCTTGAACGCGACCTCGTCCTGGAACAGCGCATGGGTACCGACGAGCAGGTCGAGGTCGCCGGCCTGGAGGCGTTCAAGCATCTCGGCCCGTTCGCGCCCGCGCTCGCGGCCGGTGAGGATGGCGACGCGCAGACCGGCGGCCTCGGCGAGCGGAGCGATGGTCTTGTAATGCTGGCGCGCGAGCAGCTCGGTTGGCGCCATCAGTGCCGCTTGGCGGCCGGCTTCGACGACGTGCGCCGCGGCCAACAGCGCCACTACGGTCTTGCCGGAGCCGACGTCGCCTTGCAGCAGCCGCAGCATGCGCTCCGGCTTGGCGAGATCGGCGGCAATGTCCGCGAGCGCGCGCGTCTGCGAGGGGGTGAGCGAGTAGGGCAGCGCGGCGACGATTTGTTCGCGCAGCCGGCCGTCGCCGGCGCTCGGACGGCCGGCTTGCCGCCGCTGGTTGGCGCGTACCAGGGCGAGCGTGAGCTGGCCGGCAAGCAGTTCATCGAACGCAAGCCGCGACCACGCCGGGCTGTCGGGCACGATTGCCGGCTCGGCCGGGCGATGCAGGCTGCGCAGCGCCGTTGCGAAGGACGGCCATTGCCGTGCGCGCGCAAATGCCGGATCCAGCCATTCGGGCAATTCCGCCAGTTTACCGAGCGCCGCCTCGGCGGCGCGGCGTACTACGTTGATGCCGAGGCCCTCGGTCAGCGGATAGACCGGCTCGATCAACGGCAGATCGGCGAAGCCTTGCTCGTCGACCACCCGGTCGGGATGCACCATCTGCAGCATGCCGTCGTAGAACTGCGCCATGCCCGAGACGTAGCGGCGCTGCCCCGCCGGCAGGAGCTTTTCGAGGTAGTCCCGCCGCGCGTTGAAATAAGTCAGCGTGAGCGTGCCGGTCTCGTCGCTGGTGTAGATCCGATAGGGCGCGCGCGGTCGGTTGGGCGGTGCCGGGCGATGGCTCTCGACGGTGACCAGCACCGTGACAACGGTATCCGGGACCACATCGCGCAGCTTGGGCTGAGCGCGGCGGTCGACCGCGCCGATCGGAAGGTGGAACAGGAGATCGACGACGCGCGGAGTTTCGGCGCGGTCGAGCAGGCGACCGAACAGCTGGGCGAGCTTCGGCCCGATGCCGGGCAGGCTCGTCAGCGCGGCGAACAGGGGATCCAGCAGACTCGGCCGCATCGGCGCATCCGGCTTTTCCAGAGCATGATCCGTTCAAGCGGAACGGATCATGCTCTGGGAATCCTTACGTGGTCGCGTTTGTCTCACGGCGAACCGCTGCACACTTCGCCGGAAAACGCTCCAGTTTCCCGAGATGCTGACGCCTGGCGGCGGCGCAGGCAACACGCTCAGGCGGGTGGGATCGACTGCGCGAAGCGGAACACGTTGGCCGGGTCGACGCGGCCTTTGATCTCGCGCAGGCGCTTCAGGTTGGTGCCGTAATACGCCTCCTGCCAATCCGTAAGCGAGGGGTCGATGAAATTCTGATAGGCCTGTTTGTTGGTGAACGGCCGCATCGCGTCGTAGAATGCGTCCTGCCAGGCGTGATTGGCTTGCAGCAGGTCCGGCGCAATATCGGCCGGCCAATTCAGGCCGATATCCTGAATCCAGCGCGTGCTGCGGTGCACGAAGGCGGTCGCGTTCGCCGGCACCGTATTCATCCGGCCGCCGGTCTGGAAGAAGCGGAAGTCGGCGGCGGCGTTGGGGCCGCTGCCGGTCCCCGGCCAGCGGCGCAGGAAGTCGAACGCGATTGCGCGCGCATTGGCGTCGAGATTTGCCGTCAGGAACGTCGAGCGTTCCTGGAAGCGGGCCGGCCCGTCATGGTCTTCCAGGAATGCCTGTCCCTGCCAGTACGGCAGCACGCGGATATCCTCGGAGTCCGGCCTTGCGACGGCATAGGCAGGCCGCAACAAGTTCAACACCTGCTGCTTCGTTCCGCGCTGGATCTGGCCGATCAGGTTGATCGACACATCCTGTCCGGCACGACGCTGCTCCGGCGTCACCGCGGACGCGGAGAAACGCGTGCCGAGCGTATTGGGTCCGTTGTCGAGCGCCGGCATCAGGGCGGCGAACACCTGCTCGGCCTTCGTTTTCCACGTGATGTTGAACACCGCGACCGGCCGGGCCGGGAAGGTCTGCAGCGCAAACGACGTGTTGATGCCGAAATTGCCGCCGCCGCCACCGCGGCAGGCCCAGAACAGGTCGGCGACCGTGTGGTCGTTGCTGCGGCCATTGAGCGTCAACGCCTTGCCGTCGGCCGTGACGATCTCGCTTTCCACCACCTGATCGCAGGCGAGCTTGTCGGCGCGCATGTTGAAGCCGATGCCGCCTCCGAGCAGGAAGCCGGCGACGCCCACGGTCGGACAGCGGCCATGGGTGATCGCCACATTGGCCTTCTGCAGGGCGTCGTAGAGGGTCTGGTTGCGGCCCCCGGCGCCGGCACGGACGATGCCGGTGCGTGGGTCGAAAGAGGTCGCGTTCATCATCGAGACGTCGATCATCAGCCCGGTGGTCATCGAGAAGCCGGCATAGGAATGGCCGCCGGAGCGCGCGATCAGCGGCACGTTGTTCTCGCGACACCACAGGATCGACTGCGCGACGTCCCTGCTGCCGCCGCATAGCGCGATGGCGGCGGCCCGCGTCTGCGCATAGCGCAGATTGTACGGCAGGTTGAATTTCTCGAAGTCGAAGTCGGCCGGCCGCAGCAGCGGACCGGCAAGCCGTTTCGACAGGTCGCGCCATGCGGCGTCGGAGATATTCGGCGCGTCTTGCGCGAAAGCCCGATCGGCGAGCAGTCCGCGGCCAAAGCCCGCGGCGAGGGCCGCGGCTGACGCACCGATCAGGAATCCACGCCGGCTGAGCGCAGGCCGCTGCGACGACAATGCCATGGCGTCCCTCCACTTTAATTGGAGATTGCAAGGAATGACTGAGTCTCGGCTCAGTGGCAAAGCCCGCGGCGCGAAAACGCCATACGCGTTCGCGCTTGCGACGGTGCGACTAGCGCGGCACCGGGTCGCCGCTGCGCGCGAAAACCGCGCTCGCCCGCACCACGCGCTCGCCGTTCACCACCAGGAACGCATTGGCAAAGGCGAGCCGGCCGCCGACCTTCTGCACGTCGACATGCGCTTCGACCCAGTCGCCGACCTTGGGTGCGCCGACGAAATCAGCGCTGAGATTGGCGGTAGTGAGCGCGGCGGGCGGGTCCTGGCTCAGCGCCGCCCGGTAGCCGAGCGCGATGTCGAGCAAGGTCAGCAGCAGGCCGCCATGGGCACTGCCGCGGGCATTGGCGTGCTTGGGCAGGATGCGCAGTCCCACGATGAAGGAGCCATCCGGCTCTTTGCGGTGGAAGAACGGCCCGGCGAGGTCGAGGAACGGGCTGGTACGGAACAGGGGTTCGAAACCGGCGGGAGGTTGCGCGTCCATCGCCTGACTCTTCGAATTCCTTTTCGGAACTCCATCGTACACGCAAACGGGGTCCTGACATCCGCCTTGCGCGACGCTATATCAGCCTCGCCCGGCACGTCCGGGCTTTTAGCGTTGAATTGCACGTGAGAGCGGCATGAGCGGAACCACGCGGTCGAGTGACGGTCTGGACGAGAGGCGCCGCAGGCTGCTGTTCCGCGCCTGGCATCGCGGTACGCGTGAGGCCGACCTGATCTTGGGATCCTTCGCCGATGCCCACGTCGCGGCCCTGAACGACGCCGACCTCGCCGACTTCGAGCGGCTGATGGATGTCCCGGAACCCGACCTCTACGCCTGGGTCACGGGCGAGGCGGAAACGCCCGGAGCTTATGACACCGCGCTGTTCGCCCGCCTGCGTGAATTTCACAGGGCGAGGTGAGCGTGGCGAGGAACCCTGCCGAGCAACTGCGTCCGGGCCGCGCGCTGACCCTGTCGGGCGTCGCCGACGGTGCCGAGGGGCTCGTCGTCGCCGATCTCGCGCGCGCGGTCGCGGCGCGACCGAATGCGCCCGCGACCAGCCTCGTGGTGGTGTGCCGCGATGGGCAGCGCATGGCGCAGTTGGCGCGCGCGGTTTCGTTCTTTGCGCCTGACATCGGGCGCTACGAGTTTCCCGCCTGGGACTGCCTGCCCTACGATCGGGTATCGCCGCATGCCGGGATCGTGGCGCAGCGCATGACCGCGCTGTCGCGGCTCGCCCGCGTCAAAGGTCATGACCGGCCGGCGGTGGTGCTGACGACCGTCAACGCCGCGCTGCAGCGCGTGCCGCCCAAGGATCTGATCGCCACTCAGTCGCTGTCGGCCGCGCCCGGCAACCTGCTGGCGATGGACGGGGTGGTGCGCTGGCTGGAGCTCAACGGCTTCAACCGCGCTTCCACGGTGCGCGAGCCCGGCGACTACGCGGTGCGCGGCGGCATCGTCGACCTCTATGCGCCCGGCATGGCCGATCCGGTGCGGCTCGACTTCTTCGGCGATACGCTGGAGACGATCCGCTCGTTCGACGCCGAGACGCAACGCACCATCGACCAGCTCCGCGCGCTCGACCTCGTGCCGGTCGCCGAGTTCCAGCTGACGACCGAGACCATCCGCCGTTTTCGCCAAGGCTACGTCGAGGCGTTCGGGGCCGTGCCCGGTGACTCGCTCTACGAGGCGGTGAGCGAGGGCCGCCGTCATCCCGGCATGGAGCACTGGCTGCCGCTGTTCCATCCCAGGCTCGACACGCTGTTCGACTACGTGCCGGACGCGCCGATCGTGCTCGAGCCGCTGGCCGAGGAGGCGGCGCACGAGCGCCTTGCGCAGATCGCCGACTATTACCAAGCGCGGCGGCAGGCGCTCGAGGCCGACCGCGCCGGCTCGCCCTACAAGCCGCTGGAGCCGGACAAGCTCTATCTCGCCGAGACCGAGTGGCGCTCGCGCCTTGCCGACGCCGCCTTGGCACGGCTCACGCCATTTGCCGTTCCGGGCGAAACCGCCGCACCCCTCATCGACGTCGGCAGCCGGCAAGGACGCAATTTCGCAGCGGAACGCGCCGAGGCCGAGGCCAACGTGTTCGACGCTCTCACGCGGCACGTGCACGCCCTGCAGGCCGACAGGCGCGTCGTCATCGCGCTGTGGAGCGAAGGCTCGCGCGAGCGCATGCGTCACGTGCTCGCCGACCACGGACTTGCCAACCTGACCGACGTCGCGAGCTATCCCGAAGCGCTCAAGCGGCCGCGCAGCGAAGTCGCCCTTGCGGTGCTCGGGCTCGAAACCGGGTTCGAAAGCGCCGACCTCGCCGACCTCGCCGTCATCGGCGAGCAGGACATCCTCGGCGACCGCCTGGTGCGCCGGCGCCGCGCCGCGCGCCGGCCGGAAGATTTCATCGCCGAGGCGACAAGCCTCTCCGCCGGCGACCTCGTGGTCCATGTCGACCACGGCATCGGCCGCTTCTTCGGCTTGCGCACCATCGAGGCCGCGGGCGCGCCGCATGACTGCCTCGAGCTGCATTATCACGGCGGCGACAAGCTGTTTCTCCCGGTCGAGAACATCGAGCTCCTCTCGCGCTACGGCTCCGAGGAGGCGAGTGCCGAGCTCGACCGGCTCGGCGGCGGCGGCTGGCAGACGCGCAAAGCGCGGCTGAAGAAGCGCATCCGCGAGATGGCCGGCGAACTGATCAAGATCGCGGCCGAACGGCAGTTGCGCGAGGCGCCGCGCTTCACCATCGAGCACGGGATCTATGACGAGTTCTGCGCCGGCTTCCCGTATGACGAGACCGAGGATCAGGACAACTCCATCAACGCGGTGCTCGACGATCTCGGCTCGGGCCGGCCGATGGACCGCTTGATCTGCGGCGACGTCGGCTTCGGCAAGACCGAGGTCGCGCTGCGTGCCGCCTTCGTCGCCGCCATGAACGGCAAGCAGGTCGCGGTCGTGGTGCCGACCACCTTGCTGGCGCGCCAGCACACCAAGACCTTCGCCGATCGCTTCCGCGGCTTCCCGGTGCGCATCGCGCAGGCCTCGCGCATGGTTCCGAACGCCGAGCTCGCCAAGGTCAAGCAGGGGCTCACCGACGGCGCGGTCGACATCGTGATCGGCACCCATGTGCTGCTCGGCAAGGCGATCAAGTTCAAGGACCTCGGCCTGCTGGTGGTCGACGAGGAGCAGCATTTCGGCGTGGCGCACAAGGAGAAGCTGAAAGCGTTGCGCGCCGAAGTGCATGTGCTGACGCTGACCGCGACGCCGATCCCGCGCACCTTGCAGCTCGCGCTCACCGGCGTGCGCGACCTCTCGCTCATCGCGTCGCCGCCGGTCGATCGTCTGGCGGTGCGCACCTTCGTCTCGCCGTTCGATCCGCTGGTGGTGCGCGAAGCGCTGTTGCGCGAGCGCTACCGCGGGGGGCAGGCATTCTACGTCTGCCCGCGCATCGAGGACCTGGGCGAGGCCAAGGCCTATCTCGACAAGACCGTGCCCGAGGCGCGCGTCAGCGTCGCGCATGGGCAGATGGCGGCGACGACGCTCGAAGACATCATGGCGGCGTTCTACGACGGCAAGTTCGACGTGCTGTTGTCGACCACGATCATCGAATCCGGCCTCGACATCCCGACTGCCAACACGCTGATCGTGCACCGCGCCGACATGTTCGGCCTGTCGCAGCTCTATCAGTTGCGCGGCCGGGTCGGGCGCTCCAAGACCCGCGCCTTCGCGCTGTTCACCCTGCCGGCCAACAAGCGCATCACGCCACAGGCCGAGCGGCGGCTTAAGGTGATCCAGTCGCTCGACACGCTCGGCGCCGGCTTCCAGCTCGCCTCGCACGATCTCGACATCCGCGGCGCCGGCAATTTGCTCGGCGAGGAGCAGTCCGGCCACATCAAGGAGGTCGGCTTCGAGCTCTACCAGCAGATGCTGGAGGAAGCGGTGATGAGCCTGCGCGCCGGCTCCACCGGGCCGGCGGCCGACCGCTGGTCGCCGCAGATCACCATCGGCACGCCGGTGCTGATCCCGGAGGATTACGTCGCCGACCTGTCGGTGCGGCTCGGCCTCTATCGCCGGCTCGCCGAGATCGAGGACGAGCGCGACATCGATGCGTTCGGCGCCGAATTGGTCGACCGTTTCGGGCCGTTGCCGGAGGAGGTCGAGCACCTGTTGAAGATCGTGGCCATCAAGGTGCTGTGCCGGCGCGCCAACGTCGAAAAGGTCGAGAGCGGACCAAAGGGCGCGGTGCTGTCGTTCCGCGACAATATCTTCGCCAATCCGGAAGGGCTCATCGCCTTCATCCGCGACCAGGCGCCGGCCGCGCGCGTGCGCCCTGACCAGAAGGTGGTGTTCTTCGACGACTGGCCGCAGCCCGAGCGGCGGCTGCGCGGCACCACCTTGATCCTGCGACGGCTGGTCGGACTCGCGGAGCAGAAGAGGGCGGCGTGAGCAAGTGGCGCGGTCTCTCCCTTAACCTCTCCCCGCTTGCGGGGAGAGGTCGACTTGCGAGCGCAGCGTTTCGCGAGGCGAAGCAAGTCGGGTGAGGGGGGAGTTTTCAGAGCGCGGCTTGCTGAGAGTCCCCCTCACCCGGATTCCATCGCTCCGCTGCGCTTCGCTCGGAATCCGACCTCTCCCCGCAAGCGGGGAGAGGTGATGGAGAGAGTGGAGCGTGCCGCACGCGCCGCACATCGCTTCACTCCGGCTTGATGTTCCCGGCCGCGATCACGCGCGTCCATTTGGCGATGTCGGCCTCGATCCGCGCGCGGAACTGATCCGGGGCGCTGCCGACCGGCGCGTAGCCGATGTCGATGAGGCGCGCCCGCAGCGGATCGGTCGTGACCGCGAGCGCCGCGGCTGCGGCGAGGCGCGCGATGACCGCCTCCGGCGTCTTGGCCGGCGCCACCAGGCCGAACATGAGGCCGGCATCGACGCCGCCAAGGCCGGCCTCGGCCATGGTCGGGACATCGGGCAGCAAGGCCGAGCGCGCCCCGACGATCGCGAGCGCGCGGGCGCGGCCGCCGCGCACATGGTCGATGATCGAGGGCACGGTCGCAAACGTCATCTGCACGTTGCCGCCGATGAAGTCGGCGATCGAAGGCCCGGCGCCGCGGTAGGGCACCGACACGATCTCGATGCCGGCGATCTGGCGCAACTGCTCACCGGCCAAATGCACCGGCGTGCCGAGCCCGGGGAGCGCGTAGGTCATGCCCGACTTGGCTTTGGCCAGCGCGACCAACTCCTGGGCGCTCGTGGCCGGGACCGAGGGGTGCACCACCAGCATGAGCGGGGTGGTGGCGAGCAGCGACACCGGCGCAAAGTCGCCGCGCGTGTCGTAGGGCAGGCGGGCGCCGAACAGGCCGGGATTGATGGTGAAGGCGCTGTCGATCAGGCCGACCGTGTAGCCGTCGGGTGTCGCGCTCGCGATCGCCTGGGTGCCGACCTGGCTTGCGCCGCCGCCGCGATTGTCGACCACGAACGGCTGCGCCAGGTCGCGTTCGAGCCGCGCGGCGACGAGACGCGTCAAGATGTCGGTCGCGCCGCCCGGCGCGTAAGGCACGATGATGCGTACCGGACGCGCCGGATAGTCCTGCGCCGCGGCGGGTCGCGGCAAAGCAGCCAGTCCTACGCCGGCAAGTAGTCCGCGTCGCGTCAGCATGCTCGTCACCATCATGCATTATACCGTCATGCCCGGCCATAGCCATCCGAAGGACGGCGTCGCTTCGCTCGCCTATGTGCCGGGCATCCACGTCTTTCTTTCTTAACGAACAAAGCAAGACGTGGATGCCCGCGACAAGCGCGGGCATGACGAAAGGCCATGCGTTGTTCCGTTCGAGCGCGATGCTATCGTGCGGCGCGGTTGGCCAGGGGAGGGCGATGCATTTCCGTCCGATATTCTTGTCGGTATTCGCCGCGCTCATTGCCGCCGCGCCGGCCCACGCGCATGGCATCGGCGGCGCGCTCGGCGGCTTCATCTTCGGTTTCGCACACCCGATCCTCGGGCCGGACCACGTGGTCGCCATGGTGGCGGTCGGCCTGTGGGGGGCGTTCCTCGGCAGGCCGGCGATCTTCGTGCTGCCGATCGTGTTTCCGCTGGTGATGGCGCTTGGCGGCGTGCTCGGCATGTTCGGCGCGCGCTTGCCGGCGGTCGAGGCGGGGATCGCCACCTCGGCGATCGTGCTCGGGACGATGGTGGCGCTCGCCGTGCGCTTGCCGCTCTGGGCCGCGGCCGTGGTGGTCGGGATGTTCGCGATCTTCCACGGCTACGCGCACGGCATGGAAATCCGCCGCGGCGATGATGCGCTCGCCTTCACGGTCGGCTTCGTGCTCGCGACCGGGCTGCTGCACCTTACCGGCATCGCTTTCGGATTGCTGGCGCGCTGGCCGGCCGGCACGCTCGCCGTGCGCGCGGCCGGAGGCGTCATCGCAATCGTCGGCGTCGCCTATCTCGGCGGCTTGGCATGAAACGTGCCGCGCTCGTGGCGCTGGTATTGCTCGCGCAACCGGCCCTGGCGCACGACCCGATCGGAATCGCGGGCCGCTACTACGGCCTTGGCGACTTCCTCTCCGGTGTGTTGCATCCGCTTTTCGTCACCGCGCAGACGCTGGCGCTCGTCGGTCTCGGGCTGTTTGTCGGCCAGCAGAGCGTCAAAGTTCGTCGCGTGGTGCTGTCGGCGTTCACCCTGGCGTTGTTCGCCGGCGCGCTCGCCATCGCGTCGGGGGTGGGCGAAACCGGATCCACGCTGGTCCTGCTCGGAGCGGCCGCGATCACCGGCCTCATTGTCGCGAGCGCGTGGCCGGCCCTGAACCCGCTCGGCGCGATTGCAATCGTTGTCGCGGGCGCAGCGCTTGCGCTCGATTCGCCGCCGCAGGCGGTGACGATCCCATCGGCGGTGGTCATGCAGATCGGCGTCGGGCTTGGCGCGCTCGTCACCGTGACAATCGTTACTTGGCTGACGGCCGACCTGACACGCCACTGGCAGCGTATCGGCGTGCGCGTCGCCGGCTCATGGGTCGCCGCGAGCGCGATCCTGGTGCTGGCGTTGCGGCTGGCGCGGTGACGCTACTCCGCCGCCGTCGCTGCGTCGCGCTTGCGGTATTCCTCAGCCGCGCGGGCGATCGCGTCGGCCAAATAGGCCGGATCCTGCGCACCGGAGACCGCGAGCACGCCGCCCAGGATGAAACACGGCACCCCGTCGATGCCCATCTCCTTGGCCCAGTTGGACTCCTTCTCGATCCGCTCGACGTCCTTCTCGCTCGCCAGCAGCTCGCGCACGACTTCGCCGTCCATGCCGCAGTCGACCGCGGCCTTGACCAGCACTTCGCGGTCGGTGAGGTCAGCGCCTTCGGTGAAGTAGAACTCCATCAATCGCTGCTTCATGCGACCGGCAGCGCCGGTGTTGCGCGCCCACAGGATCAGCCGGTGGCAGTCGAGCGTGTTCGGCTGGCGCGCGATCGCGTCGGGATTGTAGGCGAGGCCCTCGGCCTCGGCCGCCGCGACCACGCGGCCGGCGATCGACTTGTAGCGCTCGGGCGAGCCGAACTTGGTGGTGAGGTATTCATCGCGGCTGATGCCCTCGCGCGGAACCCATTCGTTCAGGAAATACGGCCGCCAGGTGATCGCGACCGGAACGTCCGGCCGCAGCGCGAGTGCCTTCTCGAGCCGGCGCTTGCCGATGAAGCACCACGGGCAGACCACGTCGGAAACGACGTCGATCGGGAGTGCATCGGTGGAGCTCATGGGATCACCTTCGGGGTTGGAACCGAAGGTAAGGGCTTGGCTACCCGGCCGCAACCAGCGCCCCGGGTGAGACGCGCCCGACCAGGCTCTCGACCGTGTCGCGCGGCCGCAATGCCGCGAGCGCGATGCTCGGATCGAACCGACCGCGCTCGCCGCCGGGCGCGAGGGTCGTGTGCTTGAGCACGCTCGCGATGCGCCGTGCGACCACGTGGGCGCTGGCCAGATCGGTCTCGGTAAAGGCGATCAGCACCGCGCCGTCCTCGTCGCGGCAGGCGAAGTCGGCCGTGCGCACGAGGCGGGACGCGATGCGCGCGGCGTCGAGGCTCGCGCGCCGGCTGGCATCGTCGAGCGAGATGCGGGCGATCGAGAGCGCGCTGCCGCGCGCCGCGGCGTCCGCGATCGTGCGCGCAAGCGTGTTGGCGAAGGCCGATTGCAGCAGCAGGCCGGTATGCGGATCGGCGATGCCGTTGCAATCGAGCGAGGCGGCCATGCGCTTGAGCCGCGCCGCGTAGGCGTGCAGCCGCGCCAGCGGCAGGATGCGGGCCGCGGCCTGCACCGGCTCCGCGTGCAGCGGATCGAGATTGGGCAGCCGTTCGGGATCGCTGCGCGCGCATTCGGCCGGCACGACGATCGGCAGATCGCGCCAGCGCGGATCGCCGCCGAGGTCGGCAAGGAAGCCTTCCACCACCGACCGGTTGAAACCCTCGCCGATGACGATGCCGTCGATGTCGCGGGCTTCGAGCGTGTTCTTCACGAGCTCGATGCTGAGCGCACCGATCAGGCCCATGCGCTCGCCGATCGCGACGGTGAGCGCGGGATAGCTGCGGCCGCGGCCGGCCACCAGCACGCTGGCATCTTCGAGCGGATCGCCATGGGGGAGCGCCGGTACGGGAATGCCAGCGGATACCAGCGCCTCGATGCGCCGGATCACTGCCGCGTGCAGCGTGCGTATGCGCAACGCGGCACGCAGGCGTGCCGGGAGCAACGTCTCCATGGCTGCGGCTCTGACCGGCACGGCGTGCGGAAGCATCGGCACGTCATTGGCATCAAGCAGTGCAAGAACGGGAACAAACGGCCCAGGTGCCGTCAACAGTGCGGTTTCAAGGTCGCCGACCAGTTTGCTCTCGCTGGAATGGGAATGATCGCCCAGTACGACGGCAGCCGGCTCGACCCTTGCAACCGTGATGGCGGCCTCGTGCCAGCTCGCCTCGACCACCGGGGTCAACCCGACGCGCGCGAGCGTTCCGACCACATCGACGGTCAGGCGATCGGCGACGACGACGATTGGACCTTGCGACATGGCGACCTCGCTGGAGCATGATCCCGAAAAGTGGCGACCGGTTTTCGGAAAAGATCATGCTCAAACAAAAAGCTAGACGGCAACGCTAGCCCGCCGCCCGTAAATTCGGCGTCAACGTGACGATGGAAATTTGCCTGGCGCCGTTTACGCCGCCGAAGCACGTCCGGAGGAAGACCGAGGCCGGAAGGCGGCTACCAGCAGGGGATTGGCGCCCTGGGCGATCAGCGCCGCGCGGATCGCGTCCCGGTCGATCCCGCCGCCGGCGAGGCGGTGGCCGGCGAGCATGTCGGGGAGGGCTGCCAGCATGCTGCCGTCTTCGATCTCGCCGACCAATTCCTGCAATGTGCGCAGCAGGAAGCGGTAGCCGCCGACGCTGACGATGCCGGCCGGCGGGCCGTCGATCACCAGCTTCCGCTCGCGATCGACCTTGCAGGCATAGCCGGTGTCGACCATGCCGTCGTCGGTGATCTTGAGACGCGGCGCCTCGCCACGTTCGGCGCCGGGTGGAAACGGCGCGCGCGGCACCATCGAACCCGCGAGCGCGAGCGTGCCGCTTGGCGTGCGCGCGAGGGTCAGGACGAAGCTAGGATTCGGCGCGTCGCGCGGTAGCGCAATCCGTTCGGCCGGCAGGGCGGACGGCTTTCCGTCCGCATTGCGGCGTACGGCCACCAACCCGGTCTCGCCGAACACCGGAATGTCGACCAGGGTTGGTCCGCCCGGCCAGACGGCGCTGCCGGCAAGCCGCTCAGGGGCGCGCCAAACGGCAAGTATGGTCTTCAACTCGCCGCCGACCAGGCCGGATTCGGCAAGCCGCGCCGCCAGTGCGCCCGGCAGGATCGCGACACCGCCGTGCTCGCCGTATTGGGCCGCAAACGCGTCCGGCGCAAACGGTTGATGCAGCGCGAGTGTGCCGCCGGTCATCAGCCACGGGACGAGCGTGGTGGCGAGCCCGGCGAACGAGCCGATCGCGAGCGTACCGAGGATACTGGCGCCGGTCTCGATGCGCGCTTCAAGCTGCACGCCGAGGCCCCCCGCGATCAATTCGGCATGGCTGCGCGCGACCGGCACGATGCCGTCGGGCGAAACATCGAAGGTCACGACCGCGACGTGGTCGGCCGGCGCGCCGATCCGGTCGACCGCCGGCGGCGGTTCGGTCACGGCGGCGGCGAATACCTCGTCGAGCGGGACGATGCCGTCCGGAGGCGCGTCGCCGAATGCGCAGACGAACCGGATCGCAAAAGTCTCGGCCGCGACATGCATGGCAAGCTCAGCGAAGTCGACGTCGCCGACGCGGCGCGTCGAGATCAATGCGCGTGCGCCGATGCGGCCGAGCGCCTGGGCCGCATCCGCCTGGCGCCAGAGCAAGGGGAGCGGCGCCGCGATCAGGCCGGCGCGCAGCACGCCGAGCAGCGCGATGACGCTTTCCACCGTATTGGGAAGCTGCAACGCGACGACGGAATCGGTCGCAAGGCCGAAGCCGCGGGATCGTTCGGCGAACGCGCTGATCGCCCGGTCGGCCTGTGCGTAGGTGAGCCGGCGCGGCGCTCCGTCGGTGAAGTCCGTCCGGTCGGGCGGATCGGCAAGCGCAAGCGCGTCGGGAGTGCGTTCGAGCGCGCGGCGGAACAGGTCGTCGAGCGTCGCGTGAGCGGCCGCGCGGTCGGCGGCTGGAGCGTGCGGGGGGTCGGCAAGGATCATGCGCAGCTCATCGCGTTTGCAGGCGCCACCACGTCTCCGGCAGGTAGCCCGACACGGACGCAACGGCCGGCCGCTCGATCGCGCTCCAACGCGCGACCCACTGCTCGGACAGGTGGAACAGCGGCACCACGTAGAAGCCCGAGATCAGCACGCGGTCGAGCGCGCGTACCGCGGCGAGGAAGTCCGCGCGGCTTTCCGCCTTCAGCATGGCTGCGATCATGGCGTCCGCCGCGGCGCTTCTCATCCCCATGTAGTTGCGGGTACCTGATTCCGCGGCGGCCGCCGAGCCCCAGTAGAACGCCTGCTCGTTGCCGGGCGAGAGCGACGCGCTCCAATGATACTGGATCATGTCGAAATCGTAGGCCTGGAGCCGCCGCTCATACTGCACGGCATCGACCAGGCGCACCCGCGCGCGCACGCCGGCGCGATTGAGGTCGCGCGCATAGGCGAGCGCGAGGCGTTCCTGGTCCTTGCTCCTGACCAGGATCTCGAAGGTGAACGGCACCCCGGTGGCGCGCGCACGCAACTCGGCGCCGGCGAGCTCGTAGCCGGCGGCGGCGAGCAGGGCGAGGGCGCGTTTGAGCGTCTCGCGGTCGCGGCCGCTGCCGTCGGTCATTGGCGGTGCCCAGGTGCCGGCGAGCACGTCATCGCGCACCGCATCCGGGTAGGCGGCGAGCAATGCGCGCTCGCGCGCGTCCGCAGGCCGTCCGTGCACGTCGAGTTCGGAGCCGGCGTAATAGCTGGCGGTGCGCCGGTAGCGGCCGAAGAAGAAGTTGCGGTTGACCCAATCGAAGTCGAACAGCAGTCCGAGCGCTTCGCGCACGCGCACGTCTGCGAACAACGCGCGGCGCGTGTTGAACACGAAACCGTTCATGCCCTGCGGCAAGCCGGTCGGGATCGTATCCTTGACCACGCGTCCGTCGCGCAATGCGGGAAAGTCGTAGCCGCTCTCCCAGCGACCAGGATCGATCTCCGCCCGCACGTCGAACAAGCCCTTCTTGAAGGCCTCGAATTGCGTGTTGCCGTCACGGAAGAAGTCGAAACGGATTTCGTCGAAATTCCAGGCGCCGCGATTGACGCCGAGATCGCGGCCCCAATAGTCCGGGTTGCGCCGCAAGGTGACGCTGTCGCCCGGCTTCACCGCGGCGACCAGATAGGGACCGCTGCCGAGCGGAGCGGTAAAGCTCGTCTGCTCGAAAGTGTCAGGATTGACCGCGTGCTTCGGCAGCACCGGCATGAGTGCCAGGATCAGCGGCAGTTCACGATCGTCGGCGCCGGTGAGATCGAAACGCACCGCGCGCTCGCCGAGGACCTCGGCCGTGGTCACCTTGGAGTAATAGGTACGATGGTTGGGCCGGCCCTTGTCGCGCAACAGCGCCCAGGAGAACACTACATCGTCCGCCGTGACCGGTCGTCCGTCGGAAAAACGCGCCGCAGGATCGAGCGTGAACGTGACGGTGGTGCGGGCGCGGTCGGTCTCGATGCCGTTCGCGATCAGGCCGTAGAGCGTGAACGGCTCGTCGTAATTGCGCGTCATCAAGCTCTCGATCACGTAGCCGCGGACTTCCGGAATCGCGAGGCCCTTCACGATGAATGGGTTGAGGCTGTCGAACGTGCCGACGAGGCCGTGCACGAGGCGGCCACCCTTCGGCGCCATCGGATCGACGTAGCGAAAATGCGCGAAGCCCGCGGGCAGCGCCGGCTCGCCATGCATGGCGATGGCGTGCCGCGGCTCGCCCAAGGCGCTGTTCGCGGCGGCGATCGTCGCGCAGGCCGCGATCAAGCCGAGCAGGCCGGTTCGCCTCGATTCGAGCAACATGGATGCGGAATCTAGCACACGCGCACGCAGCTCTCCGCAGCGCCTCAAGGGCTGGATCGTGCAGGCGATTTCGGCTATCCACCCGCCTCGGCGTGTCACGGTGTCGCCGCATTTGGCGTTGAGACAGCCGAGGGGCGTCGCATGCGCCGGATGTCGCGCATGGCAGAGAGGAAGCGGAATTCATGATGGCTCGGAACCTGTGCGTGCCGCGCACGGCCGCTCGTGCTGCCGGCTTCATCGCCGCCACTGCAGCGCTCGCGCTGCTGGGCGCATCATTCGCCGCCGCGCAGCAGCCCGCGCCGGCTCCGAAGGCGCCCGCCGCCAAGCAGCCGGCGAAGGCCCCCGCCAAGGCGCCGGCACCGGCGGCTCCGGCCGAAGCCGCAGCCCCCCCGCCCGAGCAGCAGATGCCGGTCGTCTACACGCCGTGGACCAAGTTCTGCGGCAAGGACCAGAACAACCCGCAGGCGCAGGAAGTCTGCCTGACCGTGAAGGAGGCCCGCCTCGAGACCGGCCAGTTCCTCGCCGGCGCGGCCCTGATCGAGCAGACCGGGCAGGAGAAGAAGCTGTTCCGCATCACGCTGCCGCTCGGCATGCAGCTGCCGCAGGGCACGCGCATGATCCTCGACAAGGAACAGCCGATGCTGGGGCGCTATGTCGTGTGCCTGCCGAACGGCTGCATGGCGGATTTCGACGTCGCGGCCGACTTCGTCGGCAAGCTTAAGAAGGGCCAGCAGATCACCCTGCAAGGCATCAACCTGCCGGGACAGGCCGCGAGCTATATGCTCCCCGTCGGCCCGGAGTTCGTGAAGGCGAACGAGGGGCCGGCGACCGATCCGAAGGTGTTCGAGGAGCAGCAGAAGAAGATGCAGGAGGAGCTGCAGAAGAAGGCCGAAGAGGCGCGCAAGCGGCTGCAGGCGACGCCGGCGCCGGGAGCGCCGAAACAATAACGCGCACTGGTTGGCGCGGTATGCAAAGAGGCGCCCGAGCGGCGCCTCTTTGCATTCAGGGCAGCGGGACGTCGCCGACGTCCTTGGGAACCTTGTAGCCCTTCTGCACCGCCGGACGGTTGGCGATCGCCAAGTACCAGCGCTTGACGTTGGGATACTGGTTCATATCGATCGTCTGCCACTCGAAGCGCGAGATCCACGGCCAAATCGCGATGTCGGCGATCGAATACGTTTCGGCGACGAACTCGCGGTCGGTGAGCCGGCGGTCGAGCACGCCGTAGAGGCGGTGCGCCTCCTTCAGGTAGCGCTCCTCCGCATAGGGCGCCTTGCCCTTGTTGTACTTCACGAAGTGATGCACCTGCCCGAGCATCGGGCCGGGGCCGCCCATCTGCCACATCAGCCATTCGATCACGCGATAGCGCGGCTCGCCCGACTTGGGCAGCAACTTCCCGGTCTTGTCGGCGAGATAGATCAGGATCGCGCCCGACTCCATCAGGTGAACGCCGGTGTCGTGATCGACGATGGCCGGGATGCGATTGTTCGGGCTGATCTTGAGGAACTCCGGCTTGAACTGTTCGTCCTTGCTGATGTCTACGGCGTGCGCCGTGTAGGGCAGGCCGAGCTCTTCCAGCGCGATGGAGACTTTGCGGCCGTTGGGCGTCGTCCAGGTATGGAGGTCGATCACGTCGATGATCCTCAACTGCATGCTGCGGGGCCGAACTCACTAGGGCAAATCCGCCACGCCGTCGACCCGCGGCGCGGGATTTCGCAACCGTTCGAGGCCGCACGTTCGTGACATTATGTCCTCAGGTCAGGGTGCCAGGGCGCCGCCGAGTATGCTAGCCATGGGCCAACAACAGCGACGCCGGCCGCGTGCAGGCTGGGCCGAGGGAGATCGGGAGGGCCGTGACTGCCCAAGCCGCAGCCTATGCCGAGTCACGTCTGACCGCCGAGCACGGCGCGCGCAGCCGCTTCGCGCTCGCCTGGCTGTGGTCGGGCGCGCTCATGCTCGCGCTCGTGTTCCTCGTCATCTACCCCGTCTCCATGCTGCTGGTCGGCGCGCTGACCAACACCAACCCGGTGGTCGACGGCTTCGGCGTCTACAATCTCTCGGTCGCCAATTTCGTCACCGTGCTGGGTAATCCCAACGTCCATCTCGCATTGGCCAACTCGCTCATCGCCTGCGCCGGCGGCACCGCGCTCGCGGTCGCGATCGGGGTCGCGTTCTCCTGGATCGTGGTGCGCACCAACACGCCGTGGAAGGGCTTCATCGGGGCGGCCAGCATGGTGCCGCTGTTCGTGCCGCCATTGGTCGCGGCGGTCGCCTGGTCGATCCTCGGCTCGCCCAAGACCGGGCTCGTCAACACGATGTTCAAGTGGGCCGGCATCGACTGGCGCATCGATCTCTACTCGATGACCGGGCTCATCGTCGTGTTCGGGATGTACTACGCGCCCTATGTCTACATGTTCACCGCCTCGGCGCTGCGCAACATGGACCCGAGCCTGGAGGAGGCGGCCGAGGTCGCGGGTGCGAGCGCCACGCGCACCATGCTGACCATAACCTTCCCGCTGATCGCGCCGGCGATCATCTCGGGCATGCTGTTGTCGTTCATCGTGATGCTCGGCATCTACGGCATTCCCGCCGTGCTCGGGGCGCCGGCCAACATTGCGGTGCTCACCACCTACATCTTCAAGCTGACCAACTGGAGCCCGCCGCTCTATTCGACCGCGGCGGCGGTCGCGATCATCCTGATGGTGGTGACCGGCGCGCTGGTGTTCGTGCAGCACCGCGTGCTCACCGGACGCAGCTTCACCACCGTGGCCGGCAAGGCGTTCCGCCCGCGCAGCCTCGACCTCGGCCCCTGGCGCTTCCTCACGCTCGGCCTCGCGCTCGCCTATCTGTTCGTCGTCGTGATGCTGCCGCTGCTGGCGCTGATCGTCGCGGCGTTCCGCAAGTTCCTGTTCATCCGCGACATGGCGAGCCTGTTCGACATGCGGCAGTACTCGCTCGTGCACTTCGAGAGCATCTTCGACAATCCGCTCACCTTGCGCTCGATCTGGAACACGATGGAGGTCGGCCTGGTCACGGCTGTGATCGGCGGCGTGTTCGCCTTCGCGGTCGGCTACACCATCCACCGCAGCCGCGCCCCGGGACGCGGCGCGCTCGACGTGATTTCGACGCTGCCGGTCGCCATTCCCGGCCTGGTGATCGGCGTCGGCTATCTGTGGGCCTGGATCGGGCTTCCCGGCGGGCTCTACGGCACGATCTGGATCCTCGCGCTCGCCTTCGTCGCGCGCTTCATGCCCGACACCATCAAGGCGCTGTCGACCTCGTTCCTGCAGATCCACCGTGAACTGGAGGAGGCGGCCTGGATCTGCGGCAAGGGGCTGCTCGGCACGATCCGCACCATCATGCTGCCGCTGGTGCGTCCGGGCGTGCTCGCAGCGATGTCGCTGTTGTTCATCCTGGCGATCCGCGAGCTTGGCTCCTCGCTGTTCCTCTACACCAGCGACACCACCGTCATGGCGGTGCTGCTGCTCGACTATTACGAGGGCGGCAATACCGGCAAGACCGCGGCCTTCAGTCTGGTGCAGACGGCTTTGCTCGCGGTGCTGATCGGGATCGCGCATTGGATCTCGAGCGGACCGGCGAGCAGCAGCATCGGCCGAACCGGATAAGGGAAGGAGCGCAATGAAGCGAGCGATCGGACTTGCAATTGCTCTCGGCCTTGCCGCTCCGGCGCTGGCGCAGAACTTCGGCCCGCCCGAGCTGATCGAGGCGGCGCGCAAGGAAGGCGCGCTGGTGTTCTACACCGCCAACATCGCCGAGGTGGAGCAGCTCACCATCAAGGCGTTCAATCGGCGCTTCCCGTTCATCAGGATCGAGCTGTTGCGCGCGCCGGGCGGGCAGCTCATCACCCGCGTGAAGACCGAGGTCGCGTCGGGCAAGCTGCGCGCCGACATCATCGATCATTCCGACCGCGCGCTGTTGAAGGAGATGGAAGACCTGTTCCAGGACTACGCGCCGCCGAACGGCGCCGACTATCTCCCCGAGGCGATGGTCTCACCCAAGCTGTGGCCGCGGCTCACTTTGGTGTGGTCGATCGCCTACAACAGCGAACTCCTGAAGAACCCGCCCAAGTCCTGGATGGACCTGACCAAGCCCGAATACGGCAACAAGCGCATCGGCCAGGTCCTCGCGCCCTCGGGCGGGACCACGTGGACGCGCGCGATGTTCGAGCGCCAGGTGCTGGGCGAGGACTACTGGAAGAAGCAGGCGGCGACGCAGCCGGTGCTGTTTCCTTCGAACGCACCGGCCTCCGACGCGCTGGTGCGCGGCGAGATCGTGATCGCGCCGCTGCTCTACAACACGGTCTATCCGAAGAAGCGCGAGGGCGCGCCGCTCGAGATCTTCTTTCCGCCGGAGGGCGCGCCGGTCACGCCGTTCGCGGCCGGCATCCCGAAGACCGCGGCCAATCCCAACGCCGCCCGGCTGTTCCTCAACTGGTGCCTCTCGGAGGAGGGGCAGACCTTCATGATCAAGGAGCTCGGCAACCTGACCTCGCTCAAGGTGGCGCCGGTCTATCCGGAGGGCTTCGACCCCAAGATCGTGAAGGTGTGGGTGCCGAATTACGATCAGTTCGTGAAGCTGCACCGCGACTGGATCGAGGAATGGAACAAGATCTACAATTATCGCCAATGAGCCCTGCCAATAAGAACGGCTGCGGCCGATACGGAGAAAGGGAGTAACGATGCTCAAGCCGACCCTGACAGCCCCAATCCTGACGGCACTAAGCGTCGTCATGGCGACCGCCGCGGGCGCGCAGAATTTCGGGTCGCCCGAATTGATCGAGGCCGCCAAGAGGGAAGGCCGTCTGGTGTTCTACACGGCGAACTTCGCCGAGGTGGAGCAGGAGGTGATCAAGGCCTTCAACAAGCGCTTCCCCGAGATCAAGATCGAGATGGTGCGCGCGCCGGGCGGACAGCTCATCACCCGCATCAAGACCGAGGCCGCGGCCGGCAAGCTCGCGGCCGACGTGGTCAACCATTCCGACCGCGGGCTGATGCTCGAGATCGAGAACCTGTTCCAGGACTACGCGCCGCCGAACGCCGCGGATTATCGCCCCGACGTGCTGGTGTCGCCAAAATTCTGGCCGCAGGCCACCCTCGGCTGGGTGATCGCCTACAATCCGGAGCTGGTGAAGGACCCGCCCAAGAGCTGGATGGATCTCACCAAGCCGCAATACAAGGGCAAGCTGATCGGTCAGACCATCGGCCCCTCGGGTGGCACCACCTGGACCCGCATCATGTTCGAGCGCCAGATACTGGGCGAGGACTACTGGCAGAAGCAGGCCGCGACCCAGGTCGTGCTGTTCCCATCCGGTGCGCCGGCCTCCGACTCGCTGGTGCGCGGAGAGATCTCGATCCTGCCCTCGCTCTACAACATCGTGTTCACCAAGCAGCGCGACGGCGCGCCGATCGAGATCGTCTGGCCGCCCGAGGGCATGCCGATCAACCCGTACGCCGCCGGCATCCCGACCACCGCCAAGAACATCAACGCCGCCAGGCTGTTCCTCAACTGGTGTCTGTCGGCCGAAGGCCAGGGCTTCATGATCAAGGAGCAGGGCAACTTCACCTCGCTCAAGAACCCGCCGGCGCTGCCCAAGGGCTACGATCCCAAGAGCGTGAAGATCTGGGCGCCGGACTTCAAGCAGTATCGCGAGTTGCGCTCGGCATGGATGGAGGACTGGAACCGCGCCTACAATTATCGCCAGTAAGGCGCGACATGTCGGCGTTGCTCGACGTCAGGGAACTGGTCAAGCAGTTCGCCATCGGCCGCCCCGCGGTCGATGGCGTGAGTTTTCAGGTCGCGGCCGGCGAGATCATGGTGCTGCTCGGGCCGTCGGGCTGCGGCAAGACCACCACGTTGCGCTGCATCGCCGGGCTGGAGCACCCGACCGGCGGGCGCATCAGCATCGGCGGACAGCTGGTCTCGGCGCCCGCCGCCGGCGTGCTGGTGCCGCCGCGCCTGCGCAATATCGGCATGGTGTTCCAGTCCTATGCGGTGTGGCCGCACATGACCGTGGAGCAGAACGTCGCCTATCCGCTCAAGCACCGCCGCCTGGGACGCGCCGCGATCGCCGCCAAGGTCGCCGGCGTGCTCGATCTGGTCGGGCTCGCCGAATATGCGTCCCGCCCCGTGGTCTCGCTCTCGGGCGGACAGATGCAGCGCGTCGCGCTCGCGCGCGCACTCGTGTATGAGCCGCGGCTGCTCCTGCTCGACGAGCCTTTGTCGAACCTCGACGCCAAGCTGCGGCTGCGGCTGCGCGACGATCTGCGCCGCATCATCAAGGCTGCCGGCGTCACCGCGCTCTACGTGACGCACGACCAGGCCGAGGCGGTGGTGCTCGGCGACCGCATCGGCGTGATGCAGGACGGCAAGCTGATGCAGGTCGGCACGCCGGTCGCTCTCTACAACCGGCCGGAAAACCTGTTCGTCGCGAACTTCACCGGCGTGTCGAACCAGATCAGGGGCGCGATCGGCGACGCCGGCACGGTGCGGCTGCCGGGCGGCGAGGCGCTGCGCATCGCGCAGCCGATCGCCGGATCGGTCGGCGATGCCGTGGTGGTGGCGATCCGGCCGGAGAACGTGGTGCTCACGGTCGCGAACGGCGCGCAGGTCGCGAACGGTTTTGCCGGCCGCGTGGTGGAAGAGCACTTCCACGGCACGCAGACGGTCTACTGCGTCGCGGCGTTCGGCCACACCTTGGAAGCGATCGAGCTCGGCACCGTGCCGCGCTTCCAAGCCGGCGACGCGGTGCACGTCACGCTGCCGCCGCAACATGCCTGGGTGTTTCCGGGGTGATGATCAGGGCTATCGCATGTGACCTCTTTTTACTCGGAGTTGTGTGCGCTGAAAGCGCCACAGCCCCCTCCCCCCTTGTGGGGGAGGTCGCCCCGCCGGAGCGTTAGCGAAGGCGGGGCGGGAGGGGGTTTTCTTTTCTACGCCAGCTTTTCCGTGCCTGCGGCCAGTCCCCCTCCGGCTCGCTTCGCTCGCCACCTCCCCCACAAGGGGGGAGGGGGCTGTGGCGCTTTCGATGCATCAAACAAGCACCAGGCCGTCACATGCGATAGCCCTTGGGTGATGGTCGTTTCGCCGACCGCGGCGCAATGGTAGCCTTCCCGCGCTGCACGTGAATGCCATCAGGGGAAGCCACCATGATCATGCGCACCTTGGCCATGCTCGCTGCCGTCTCGCTGTCCTGTCCCGTGCTGGCCGACACCTTGCCCGTGAGCGCTCCCGACAAGGTCGGGCTCTCGCCGGCGCAGCTTCAGCGCCTGACCGCGACCTTGAAAGCCGAAGTCGAGCAGGGGCGTCTCCCCGGCGCCGTCATCGCCATCGCGCGCAGAGGTCACCTCGCCTATTTCGAAACGGTGGGATTCCGTGAGGCCGCGGCCAAGGCGCCGATGCCGCAGGACGCGATCTTTTCGATCGCGTCCATGACCAAGCCAATGGTCTCCGTCGCCATCATGATGCTGCATGACGAGGGCAAGCTCTTCCTTTCCGATCCGGTCGGGAAGTACTTGCCGCCGCTCGCCAATATGCGGGTGGCCACGATCCTGACCGGTCCCGACGGCAAGACCCGGGTGGAAACTTCGCCGGCGCAGCGACAACCCACCATCCAGGACCTTCTGCGCCACACCGCCGGCTTCCTCTACGGCGGCCGCGGAACGACCGACGTGCACAAGCTGTGGCCGACTTCTTCGTCGTTCTCGTCCGTAACCTACACGGCATCCGAGTTCATCGCCGCGCTCGGCCAGGCGCCGCTTGCCTATCAGCCGGGTACCGTCTGGGACTACAGCCTGGCGACCGACGTGCTCGGCCTGATCGTCGAGGCCGTCTCGGGCAAGCCGCTCGGGGTCTTCCTCAAGGAGCGCATCTGGGACCCGCTCGGCATGATCGACACCAGCTTCCCCATCCCCGACGGCAAGATGGCGCGTTACGCACGCGCGTTTCCCAACGACCCTTTGACCAACAACCCGCAAAGCGTGCTGCACGCCGCCGGCAAGCCGTTGAAGTTCGACTGCGGCGGAGGCTGCGCCGTGTCGACCACGATGGACTATCTGCGCTTCGCCCAGATGCTGTTGAACAAGGGCACCCTGGACGGCCAGCGCATCCTGGCGCGCAAGACGGTGGAAATGATGACCAGCGATCATCTCGGCGCCGAGGTTCGCGCGCGCAGCACCTCGCCGCTGCTCGCTCCTGGCTACAGCTTCGGCCTCGGGTTCACGGTGCGAACCGACACCGGCCATGCGCCGCTGGCAGGTACCGCCGGTGACTACAGCTGGGGCGGAGCCTTCGGCACCTATTTCTGGGTCGATCCGAACGAGGAGATGGCGGTCGTGTTCATGTCGGCCGCGCCGAGCGAGATTCGCACCTACTTCCGCACCCTGGTGAAGAACCTCGTGCTGGCGTCGATCCTCGACTGAGCCGGACGCGGCGGCGCAAGGTGCCTCGCCGCATGCCCGCAGGCCCAAAAGCAAGAGGGGCCGCCCTTTCGGACGGCCCCACATTGCCTAGCCAGCGTTTGGCTAAACGGCTGAAACCGTGAATGCCCTAGGAGCGCGTTGCTCCAAGCGAGGCTACGATCCAGCTTGCCGCACGCGGCGAATGACAATGAGACACTGGATCACCTCCTTTCGTTTGGTTGCGATGCAATAAATGTAGAGAGTCGGCGGCGGATGTCAAACCCGGCCGTTTTCCGCGGCCGAGGTGACCACGCCGTGAATGGCAAGCGTCGAATACAACGGCAATTTGCCGGCTCAATCGCGGAGCGAGGGACACCGTATTTTAACGGATGGCGAGAAGGATCGGTATCGAGGGGTGGGTCTGTTCGTGGAAGCGGATCCGCCATGACTGCAAAGCTTATCGATGAGGTCCGTCATTGGCTCTGGCCGCAGCGGCAGGGCAATGACGCGGACACGGCCGCAAACAATGCGAGCCATGCGCCGGCGCCGGCACCTTACGCTTTCGTGATCGATGACGAAGACGGCATCTGCCGTTTCATTTCCATGGCGCTCGCCAAGCTCGGCGTGGAGGCGGACAGCTTCCCGACTGCGGGCCAGGCGATCCTCGCGCTCGAGCGCCGCGTCCCGGCGATCATCTTCCTCGACATCGCGCTGAACCGGTCGGACGCGATCGAGGTCATCCGCGGCCTCGGCGAAACCCAATACCGCGGCGTGGTGCAGTTGATGAGCGGCCGCAACCCGTCGCTGCTCGAGGACGTGCGCCGCATCGGCACGCGCCACGGCCTCAACCTGCTGCCGCCGCTGACCAAGCCGTTCCGCACCGAGGCGATCCGCCAGGCGCTCGCCGGCGCACGGCTCGATCATGAAGCGATCGTGCGTCTCGACGACGCGCGGGTCAATTCGATCAACCTCGAGGAAGCGCTCGCCAATCGCTGGCTCGAGCTCTGGTACCAGCCCAAGATCGACCTGCGCACCAAGACCCTTGCCGGTGCGGAGGGTCTGATCCGTTGCAATCATCCGACGCGCGGCACGCTGGCGCCGAGCAGCTTCTTGCCCGAGGCGAGTGAGCAGGGGCTCCTCGCCCTGACGGAGTTCGTCGTCATCACGGCGTTGCGCGATTGGGACGAGGTGGCGGAAGCCGGCGTCATGCTGCACAGCGCCGTCAACACCAGCGTCGCGGCGCTCGTCGATCTGCCGTTCGCGACCTTGATCCGCGAGCACCGGCCGCGGAACGAGCGCTGGCCCGGCATCATCCTGGAAGTGACCGAGAGCGACGTGGTCAGGGACGTCGCACTGATACACGAGATCGCGACGCAGTTGCGCATCTACGGCGCCACCTTCGCGATCGACGACTTCGGTGAAGGCTATTCCTCCTTTGCGCGGCTGCGCGAGCTGCCGTTCGCGGAACTGAAGCTCGACCGCAGCTTCGTCGACAACTGCGCCAACGATGCCAGGAACGCCGGCATCTGCCAGGCGATCGTCGAGTTGGCCCATCACTTCGGGGCGATCGCGGTCGCCGAGGGTCTCGAGACCGCATCCGACCTGCAGACGGTCCACCGCATGGGCTGCGATGTCGGGCAGGGCTATTTCCTGGCGCGCCCAATGCGCAAGGCGCAGTTCATAGCGCTGCTGCGGCAACGCAACGCGCAAGCGTCCTGACCCGATGGACGCCGCCGCTTCCCCGGAGCTGGACGCCGCCCGGTCCATCAATCAGCGCATCTTCGAGACGTCGCTCGATTTCATCCTGGTCGTCAACAAGCGTGGCACCATCATGCGGGTGAGCCCGAGCTCGCTCGCCACGCTCGGCTATCGGCCGGACGAGATGGTCGGCCGCAGCGCCGGCGATTTTCTCTATCCCGACGATCTCGCGCGCACGCGCCAGGAGATGCGGCTGGCGCGGCGCGGAAAGACGACGCGGAATTTCGAGACCCGCTACCTCCACAAGGACGGCCGCGTGCTGACCTTGGCCTGGACCGGCGTGTGGTCGGAGGCGGAGCGGCAGCATTTCTTCATCGGCCGCGACATGACCGAGCGCATCCGGCTGGAAGCGCAGCTGCGGCAGGCGCACAAGATGGAGGCGATCGGCCAGTTGACCGGCGGCATCGCCCACGACTTCAACAATATCCTCACCGTCATCCTCGGTATGACCGAGCTGCTTGCCGACGCGGTCGCCGGCGATCCGCAGCTTGCCGCGACCGCCAAGTCGATCGACGAGGCGGCCGAGCGCGGCGCCCAACTCACCCAGCGCATGCTCGCCTTCGCGCGCAAGCAGCCGCTGCAGGCGCGCGCCCTTGATCTCAACGAAAGCGTCACGCGCGTCGCCGCGATGCTGGCGCGCACCCTGGGCGAAGACATCGCGCTCAAGACCGCGCTGGGCGAGGACCTGTGGCCGGCGCTGGTCGATCCGGCGCAGGTCGAGGACGCGATCCTCAATCTGGCGGTCAATGCGCGCGACGCCATGCCGAAGGGCGGCCACCTCGTGCTCGAAACCGCCAACGTGCATTTCGACGAGCACTACGCGAAGCAGCAGGCCGAAGTCCTGCCCGGGGACTACGTGGCGGTGATCGTGACCGACTCGGGGGCCGGCATGCCACCCGAAGTGGCCGAGCGGGCGTTCGAGCCGTTCTTCACCACCAAGGAGGCCGGCCACGGCACCGGACTCGGCCTGAGCATGGTGTACGGCTTCGTCAAGCAGTCGCGCGGGCACGTGAAGATCGACAGCGAGGTCGGTCACGGCACGAGCATCAAGCTCTATCTGCCGCGCGCCGGCGATACCTTCGTTGCTTCACCCTCGATAGCGCCCGCGGCCGACGCCAAAGCCGGCGGGCACGAGACCATTCTGGTCGTCGAGGACGCCGCGACCGTGCGGACGATGGTGGTGCGCATGCTCAAGGAGCTCGGTTATCGCGTGCTGGAGGCGGAGGACGGCCAGGCGGCGCTGAAGATCCTGCAGGCGCCGACCGAGATCGATCTCCTGTTCACCGACATGATCATGCCGAACGGTCTCAGCGGCGCGGATCTGCTGGGCCGCGCGCGCGCGCAACGGCCCGACCTGAAGGTGCTGTTCACGTCCGGCTATTCGGAGCATTTCATCAAGGCGCGCGGCAGCGCGCGCTGCGGGCCGTTGCTCGGCAAGCCTTATCGCCGGGAGAAGCTCGCGAGCGCGGTACGCGCCGTGCTCGACGGCCGCCTCAGTTGAATCTGCTGTCGCGCTGGCGGTAGGCGCCGTCGCGGCCGCGCTCGAACACCTCCCTGATCTGCGGGTGGCGCAGCGGCTCGGGCGAATCGTCGGGCAGCAGGTTCTGCTCGGACACGTAGGCGAGGTACTCGGTCTCGGCGTTCTCGGCGAACAGGTGGTAGAACGGCTGGTCCTTGCGCGGACGGATTTCCGGCGGAATCGCCTCGTACCACTCGTCGGTATTGTTGAACACGGGATCGATGTCGAACACCACGCCGCGGAACGGGTAGACGCGGTGTTTGACCACGGCTCCGATCGTGTATTTGGCGATCCGCGCTTTACTCATGATCGCATACAGATAAGCGAGATTTCTCGCGCCTGCCAGGGGTCGGGCTGCGGCTCCCGCCGCCGCGACCGCGTCGCCCGGGGACATTTTGGAAGTTGTGCTGCTCAACTAAGAACAATGATTAATTGTGAGCGGGCTCACACGTAGGGCGCGCGCTCCTCGCTAGAGTCCCTGCTGCGGAGGCAACCATGCCGGCGCTAGAAGGGGAATGGAGAGCAAATATGCGCACGATCAGGATACTCGGCATTCTCGCCATCGTTCTGGCCACGACCTGCGTCAGCACGTCGGCCTCGGCTTGTTCGAAGGGGTATTTCCGCTGCGGCGGCGCCTGCTGCCCCAGCCGCTGAGCTCGGTGCGGTTCATCACATCGACGGGGGATTCCCATGCCAAGAAAGAAGCTCATCATCGGGCTGGCGGCTGTGCTCACCACCGTCAGCGTCCCGGCCGCCGCCTACTGGTGGTCGATCCCGCGCGACAATGCGCTGCACAGCACGCTGCGCGGCTTCGGCTTCCTGCCGCTGCCGATACCCTCGAACCTCATGACGGTCGGCTCGCTCTACTATGTCGATCCGAGCGTGACCCACTTCCAGCCGATCTGCTACGCCGACGCGACCGACCTTGAGGGTCGGATCAAGAGCTCGCCGAGCGTCAGGATGGAGGCGGATCTCCAGCGCAACGGCAAGCTCGACGTCGGCGTCAAGCTCGACTTCGGCGCGCACGCCCAAGGCGGCGCGGGCAGCAGCTACGAGCACAAGGTGCACTATTCGCTCAGCGAAGTGCGGCTGACCGAAATCTCGCTCGGCGAGAACGAAGTGATCTTCGCGCGTTTGATGTCCAAGCGCGAATGCGATGCCGTGGCGACGCGCCTGATCAATGCCGGCGCTTATGTGTGCCAGGGTCAGCTGATCCTGCAGGCCAATGGCGAGTACAAGCTCGGTCTCGACGCGCAAAGCAAGCTCGAGGCGCAGACCAAGCTCAGCGCCGCAGAGATCAAGAAGAGCGTGAAGCGCGCGCTCGAGGCGAACGGCGAGCAGAGCGTGGTTGACAAGGACGGCAGCTTCATCGTCGGCGCCGGGCTCAACTATGGCGTCGCGATGAATCCAACCTGCCTCATGCCGCAGCACGGCCGGTTCGAGCGTGTCCTGCCGAGATCTGTGTTCGGGCGTATCGCGAACTACATCAAGTTCCACATCATCGAATCGATGTGGCCGATGCCGGTGGAACGGGTGGCGGCGGTCGCGACGCCCGTCCGCACGCCCTGAGGCGGCTCGCGCGCCGGACCATATCCGGCGCGCGATTCGTCACCGGCCGAACGCTCCTTCATCTTCGGCTCCTTCGCCGCCCCCATCCTGGCGAAGGCGACCGCTACCTCGGCCTGCGTCGTCCTGCATCTTGCCGGCAGCGCATGCGTCGACCGTCTTGGCGAAGGTGTAGCGCCAGAGATCCTGCTGGTACGATGCCCGCGATGGCTGCCCGCTCGCGATCAGCGTCCGCATTGCCAGCATAATTAAAGGGATCTAGCCTGTCGGAGCATCAGTCTTTCGTGGCAGACCGGCACGCCGATCGGCCTGGTTTGCCCCGGGGAGAGGCCATGCGCGGGTTTTCGGCATTCGCGGCCGTGTGTGCACTGGTATCGGCGCTTGCCGGCGCGAGCCGGGCGCAGGAGACCGTCGCGCTCGACCAGGGCTGGTCCAGCCAGGACAAGGCGGTCTGGTACACGCTCTCGCAAGGCTCGCGGTTGATCCCGCTCGCCTGGCTGCAGGCGCTCGAACAGCCGGGCTCGAGCGCACTCTTTCTCGACCGCGCGCACATCGAGACGCTGCGTTATCTGCCGCCCGTGGGGCCGGGACTGCCGATCGGGTTCGCGATCGACACCCAGGACGACCGGAATTTCACCACCACCCGGCTGCGCTGGAAAAAGGCGCAGGGCAACCGCGAGCCGTGGGTCGGTTTCACCTGCGCGGCCTGCCACACCGCCGAGATGACCTTCCAGGGCAAGCGCATGCGCATCGACGGCGCGCCGGCGCTCGCGGATTTCCAGGGCTTCCTCGCCGCGTTCAACCGCGCGCTCGCCGAGACGCGCGACGACCCGGCAAAATTCAATCGCTTCGCCGCAGCCGTGCTCAAGGGCGCCGACACCGCGGCAAACCGCGCCATGCTCAAGGCCGAGCTCGGCAAGCTGACCGCGTGGGAGAGCAAGGTCGCGGCGGTGAATCAGACATCGCTCGGCTGGGGGTTCGGGCGCGTCGACGCCTTCACCCAGATCTTCAACCGCATCATTCTGCGGCTCGAGACCCGCGCGCCGGGCAATCCGCCCGATGCGCCGGTGAGCTATCCGTTCCTGTGGAATATCCATCAGCAGGACAAGGTGCAGTGGAACGGGATCGCGCCCAACGTGCCGGTGTCGCCGAAGTTCGACGTCGGCGCCATGGGCCGCAACGCCGGCGAGGCGCTCGGCGTTTTCGCCGACTTCAAGCTCCGCCCGGTCGGCCCCGCGATCGACGGCTACCCCTCGAGCGTGCACGTCCCCAACCTCAACCGGCTGGAGCAGCTTGTCGCGCGGCTCAAACCCCCGGTCTGGCCGGACGCGCTGCCGCCGATCGATGCCGCCAAGTGGGAAGCCGGCAAGGCGCTGTTCGAGCAGGGCTGCGCCTCCTGCCACAAGGTGTTGCCGCGCGACGACCTCGCGACGCGCGTCAAGGTCGAGATGACGCCGCTGATCGGGGCACGGCGCATCGGCACCGACCCGTGGATGGCGTGCAACGCCTACACCTACCAGACCCGCTCCGGGCTGCTGGCGCTGACGCCGAAGCAGTTCTTCGTGCTCTCGAGCCTGCCGCTCACCGAGACGGAGCCGCTCGCCGTCATGGCCGAGACCGTAGTCATCGGCGCGCTGTGGAACAAGCGCGCCGACCTGGCGCAGCTGTTCAAGAGCGCGAACATCAAGGAGATCCTGCAAGCCGCGAAATTTTTCGAGTTGCGGCGCGGGCCGACGGTGTTCGACTCGACCGCCTTCCTGGCGGAGCTGTTCCCGCAGGTGCAGTCGGGCGAGCGTGCGGCGCGGCTGAAGCGCTGCTTCGAGGAGGCGGCCGAGATTCTCGCCTACAAAGGCCGCCCGCTCACCGGCGTCTGGGCGAGCGCGCCCTATCTGCACAACGGGTCGGTGCCGACGCTGTACGACCTGCTGCTGCCGCCGAAGGACCGCCCGGCCTCGTTCGCGCTCGGCACGCGCGCGTTCGATCCCGAGAAGGTCGGCTATGTGACCGACGGATCGAAGTTCGCGACCGAGCAGACCAAGGCGGAGAATACTTTCGTGTTTCGCACGCGCGACGGCAGCGGTCCGGTCAGCGGCAATGGCAACGATGGCCACGATTACGGCAACGCCGCCTTGGCCGACGCCGACCGCTGGGCGCTGGTCGAATACATGAAGGCGGTCGGCGGGAGGAGGGTGGGGGAGAGGGTGATGCCGTGAGGGGGAGTAGAGTTTTTCAGGCACATGCTTTGCGCTGACGTTGGCTTCGACTAGGGTCAGGCATATTGGAAGCCTGGAGTGCGGCATGACCAAGCGTATACTTGTGCTCCATAGCGGCGGCATGGACTTCGACTACTTGCCTCTACAAAGCAAAGGCAGACGGCGCAGACGTATTCAGTCTAGGAATTGATTATGGGCAGCGGCTTTCTGTCGAACTGCTTTTTGCAAGTAGGCAGTGTGCGGCGCTTAACATTCCCAGAGAAGTAATTACCGTCGCTTGGCGTAAGCCTGACCGCCCAGTACCGACCGGGCGAAATCCTGCGGAGATGCGCGCTTCTGTTTCCCCTGCATTTATTCCTGCTCGAAATGTGATATTATTGTCGCTCGCTTGCGCTCACGCCGCAGGCATCTCAGCCGATGAGGTTCATACGGGACTCAATTGTATCGATTTTTCAGGCTATCCGGACTGTACGGTTGAGTTTTTCGAATCTTATCGTTCTATGATGGCGATTGCCAATCCAGATGGCCCTCGGATTGAGGCCCCATTGCTCAATTTTACCAAGCCAAAGATCGCTGAGCTGGCCAAGAACCTGGGAATCGGCGAACACGACACTTGGAGCTGTTACCAGCCGCAAGTGCTTAACGGTGCCGTCACACCATGCGGAGTTTGCGACGCCTGCCGGTTGCATGAATATGCTTGGGCAAAGATAAAGTGAGATGGCTCGAATTGCCCTCGTAGCTTGCTCGAAGAAAAAAGCGGGACATCGAGCCCCAGCTGCGGTGCTCTACACCTCCGCTTTGTTCCGCAAGTCGTTGCTCGCGGCGCTAGATGTCAGCAAGAGTATCCATGTGCTGTCGGCAAAGCACGGCGTGGTGAGGCTTGGTGAAGTTATTGAACCCTATGATGTTACGTTAAAGAGTATGCCGAGCGCTGAACGGAGCGCATGGGGACAAGCAACAGGCGAGCAGCTGTCGCGTTTGCTGCATCCTGGCGATGTAGCCACTCTCTTTTGCGGGGAGGAATACATTGCGCCCTTGCGACGTCGCATTTCCCAGCTTGGGTGCCGTATTGACCTGCCGCTAGCTGGTCTCTCTATGGGCCAGCGACTTCAACGTCTCCGGGGGCTAAATCGCGAGGCAGCGTTGGAAGCTGATCTGAGACGTTTCTATCGAATTGTTCGCAAGCTGTGGCTTGCTCAGAAGAAAGGCCGGCGGATTGCTGACTGTTCGGGAAAGCTGTCTTGGCCGGAACGTGGTGTATACCTTGTGCTCGATGGCGAGACGGCAATTAGTGAACGCTCAATCCCTCGCATTATTCGCGTTGGTACACACGCGGTTAGTCTTGGATCACGAACAAGTCTTTGGAATCGTGTCAGCACTCATCGCGGTACGGAAAGCGGTGGCGGCAGTCATAGATCATCAATTTTCCGATCTCACGTTGGACGGGCGCTAATGAATAGCGACCCAAGTGAAAACTGGCCAGACAGCTGGGCTGATGGCGAGACAGCACCAGCATCAGTACGTGAGAATGAGCTAACTCTCGAGCAGCAGGTCAGCCGAACTATCGGCCAGATGAAGCTCCTCTGGCTCAATATTCCGGATACCGCTGGACCGACAAGTGACCGCGCGTACATCGAGCGAAACGCAATTGGGCTGCTTTCTCGTGCGATATTACTTTCCCCGAGACGAGCGTTGCCTTGGCTTGGACAGGCTAGTGATGACTGGCGAATTGCCATAAGCGGCTTATGGAACCTCGATCATCTTTTTCTTACACCTGACCCTACTTTCCTCGATGTCCTTGAAATCTATGTGGAAGTTACGATTGGGCGGCACCCGCTACCCACAAGTTCTCTTGCTCCCAGCGGCTGGCGCTCGCAACAATCTGGCGAATTGGCTCAACTAAGCCTATTCGACGGTCAAAATGACAACCATGTCTAAAATTGATATTCTCACTCGTGCTCCAAAAGCGATTGCCCATCTCCGCGCGCAATTGAATCGAAAACGACTCGGGCTAATTTTCGGATCCGGTGCAAGCAATAGTCTGAAGTTCCCAAACTGGAAAGAACTAGTTAGCCGCATTGCCGCTCACGAGCACATCCAAGGTACCGAAATTCTTGCTCGTTTCGTCGAAGTCGGACCAGGCGGGGCGCCTATTACTCGTTCACTCGCGTCAATATCACAAATTTTGTTCAACGAGTTCCGCAGGCGTGCGATTGAAAGAGGGAGCTTGGAGCCACCGCTAAATTTTGTCACCGAACAGAGAATTAAGACAGAGTGGCTGAAAATAATTCACTCGGCGCTGTATCGCGACGTTGATGTGAATAACAGGTCAGCAGCAATTGACTTACATCCGTATCTAAAATCGTTCCTAGAGATAATAAAAGACTCCCCGCTGACGGTAAATTACAACTTCGATGACACGCTCGAGAAGATGTTGTTGCATGCTAGGGTCGGAGACGAAGTGAATAGTACCCGTGGCTACGAGATAACAGATAAACCCGATGCGCAATTTCAAAACAACGAAGGCGTAATCTATCATCCAAATGGCTATCTGCCTGCGCTCTTCGGCGACGGCTCTAGCTCGCAGGTCGTGTTCGCTGATGACTCTTTCCAAGATCAGCTAATCAGCGCCGCAGCGGGGAAACATCTGAATTTGTCTAACCACCTCTTTCGGAATACGTGTCTCCTTATCGGGTTGTCGCTTGACGACGTGACTTTGCAGAGCTTGCTGCGACAGAATGCAGTTAGCAACCCGGGCAATATTCATTACATAATTAGCTTTCGCAAGGACGATAGGCCCGTGGACACCGAAGAGGAAGATATCGTCTTTAGATCAAACTTTTCTTCATACAATTTATATACATTTTTCCTTGATAGCCGGAGCATATGCGATCTTGCTGAGCTTATTGCGATGAAAGAGAGAAGCTTTGAATTGAATTTCCCTCAGGAGAAAATAAAGTTTGTTTATTATTTGATTGGAGCCATCGGAGCCGGTAAGAGTACTGCAGCGAGCAAGTTTCGAAGTTTAATGACTTATGACGAATGGATTGATGAGCGACGACCAGAGCTCGCAGTTGACGAAAGCGAACTAAGTCCGGAAGCTATCAAGGAATTGAACATATGGGTAACTGAGCAATTCAGAAAGAAGAATTTTGCTCTATCAGGCTGTAAAGAGGGAATACATATCGTAGACCGTTGTCCCCTTGATCCCCTTACCTTTGGCGAGCCGGACGAGCGTTCGGAGAAAGCCAGCGCGCTCATTGAGAAAATTACCGATGTAGGTCGTCGACCAATCGAACGTGGTCATATTATCTTTCTCGATTGTGATCTGCCGGATGTCAAAATTCGTAGTAGTCTAAAGCACAAGTATTGGACAGATGAGAAGCTTAGACGCCTATTGCAGGCGATGGACGAGATATATACCGACGTTCGGCGGTCGGTTATCTGTACTCGGGGAAGGACGGCTCGTGAAGTAGCTCACGAAATTGCGAAAGTCATCTTTTTGGAAGATTATCGACCGGTAGATATAAGCGCTGCTCTGAGAAAGTATGCGGATGAGGCGCATGCCGCATAGCTCGCCCCTCGCATATTTCGCGGCACCTCTCTTTAATGCCCGGGAGCTAGAGTTCAATGAAATAGTCACCCGACAATTGGAGCAAGGACTGAAGGTTTTTTTGCCGCAAAGAGACGGCTCGCTACTTGTGGACATGTTAGCTGCCGGTGTTTCCGAAGTCGTAGCGCAGAGACGCGTATTCGAGCAAGATTGTGCGGCCATGCGGAAAGCGGATATTTTGATAGCGGTCTTAGATGGCAGTCATATCGATGAAGGCGTTGCTTTTGAAATCGGATTTATGGGAGCGTTGCGCAAGCCTTGTGTAGGACTTCAAACTGACGTCCGTCGTGCTTTACCGTCAGGAAATAACCCGATGATCGCACAGGGTTTGGATACTATATTTAGCGACGTGAGTAGTCTTTTGGAATGGACGACGGACTTTGCGAGCAAGTTCAAGGCGGCCACGGCGCTGCGCGCCTAGATTTCTTCACACCCCATACCTCTCCCTCATCTCCGGCTCCTTCGCCGCCACCATCCTGGCGGGATCCACCACCACCTTGGCCTGCTTCCAGGTGGCGTCGTCCTGCATCTTGCCGTCGATCATCACCGCGCCGGAGCGTATCCGTCCGGTGAAGGCCGCGGGACAGCCCGGTTAAAGGCGCGGAGAGCGGGTCAGGCAGCGAGTTGTTGTGCCGCCGCCCTCCAATTCCAAGGCAGGAGCTGATCGAGGCGCTGGCTGTTGTGATCGGCGATGCGCGCGAGCACGTCGGCGAGCCAGGCCTGCGGGTCGACGCCGTTGAGCTTGGCGGTCTGGATCAACGTGAACATGACGGCGGCGCGCTCGCCGCCGCGATCGGAGCCGGCGAAGAGCCATGCCTTGCGGCCGAGCGCGATGCCGCGCAGCGCACGCTCGGCGGCGTTGTTGCTCAGGCAGATGCGGCCGTCAGCGAGGAAGCGGGTGAACGCCTCGATCCGCTTGAGCACGTAGTCCATCGCCTTGGCGACCTCATTGTGGCGCGAGAGCTTGGCGCGTTCGCTTCGCATCCACGCGAGCAGCTTATCGACGAGCGGCGCAACATCGCTCCGGCGTAGCGCGAGCCGCTCATGTGCGGGTTGTCCATTGATCGCTCGCTCGGCCGCAAAGATCGCATCGATCTTCTGCACCGCCGCCATCGCCATGGGCGAGAGCGCCTTCGTGCTCTTGTTGCGCGCCTTCGAGGCGACATCGGCGAGCTCGAAGAACTTGCGCCGCGCATGCGCCCAGCAGGCCGCTTCCGTGATCGAGCCGGCCGCTCGATCCGGTCGGTAGAGCGCGTTGAACCCCGCATAGGCGTCGGCCTGGAGGATGCCGCTGTATCCGGCAAGCTGCTGCTCCGGATGAATCGCGCCACGATCGGCCGAGTAGAAGTACACCGCTGCGGGCGGGTCTTTGCCGCCAAAGGGCTGGTCATCGCGCACATAGACCCAGAGCCGGGCGGTGCGCGTCTGCACCTTGGCGAGTACCGGCACGGTGGTGTCGTCGCCGTGGATGCGCTCGGCGGCGAGCACGTGTGCTTTGATCAGCTCATAGAGCGGCCGCAACGCGGCCGTGCAGGCGCCGACGTGATCCGCCATGGTGGTGAGCGGAATCTCGATCCCTTCGCGGTCATACTGCTCGCACTGCCGGTTGAGCGGCTGATGGTCGGCGTACTTCGCAACCAGGATCATCGCCAGCAGGCTCGGCCCGGCGTACCCGCGTGCGATCGCGTGGAACGGTGACGGCGGCTGCGCGATCCTCTCGCAGGAGCGGCAGGAGAACTTCTCGCGCACATGCTCCGTCACGAACCAGCGCCGCGGCTCGACATCGAGCGTCTCGGTGACGTCCTCGCCGATCTTCGAGAGCTTAGCTCCGCCGCAGCACGGACACATCGTAGGGGCGGGATAAACGATGCGCTGCCGCGGCAGGTGAGCTGGGAAGCTGCGCCGCATCGCTTGGCGCCGCGTGAAGCCTTCGACCGGAGTACGCGCCGGCTCGGCCCTGGCCTCATCCTCGCCGGCCGCCGCGACCAGCTCCTCGAGCTGAAGCTCCAGCTGGTCGAGCAATCGTTGACTACGCTCCGAGCGCGGGCCGAAGTGCTCGCGCTTCATCTTCGCGATCGTGAGCTGCAGCTGCTCGATCAGGGCCTGCGCGCCGGCGAGCTTTGCGCGCGTCTCGATCAGCGCCGCTCTGAGCGCGTCCTCGCCGTGCGGGAGTTGTTCGCCTGCCAGTGCCACGCGGCAGACTGCAGCACAATGCGCGATGATTCGCGGTGCAAATTAGCGGCGTGAGTCATCACGTCGCATCAGCCCGCAGTCTGCGGCCGCCACGTGTGCTGCGGCATGCGCCAGTCGATTCCTTCCAGCAAATATCCCAGCTGCGCCGGCGTGATCGTCACCGTCCCATCCGCCGACGACGGCCAGATGAAGCGCCCGCGCTCCAGCCGCTTGGCGAACAGGCACATGCCCTGGCCGTCGTACCACAGCACCTTGATCAGCGAGCCGCGCCGCCCGCGGAACACGAACAGATGACCGCTGTGCGGATCGCGCTTGAGCGTCTCCTGCACCAGCAGCGCCAGGCCGTCAAAACCCTTGCGCATGTCGGTGTGACCGGTCGCAAGCCACACCCGCGCGCCCGTCGGCAAGCCGATCATCGCCGCCGCTCGCTGCGCGCCAGTGCCGTGATCGCCGCCGACACCGTCGCGGCATCGATCGGCCCACCGATGCGAAGCCGCGCGCCTGTGGCAAATTCAACCTCGATCACACCGGCTGGGAAAGCCGACGGCGCGACCCGCACGGCCGCAAAGCTCGGCGTCGCATCGCCCTGGCAAAGCTGCCGGCGCCATCGAAACAGCTGACTGACGTGGATCCCCGCGGCCCGCGCCACCTCAGATGCCACGGCGCCCGGCTCCATCGATGCCGCGACGATCCGCTCCTTCTCGGCTCGTGGCCAGCGCCGCCGCCGCTGCACCGACGTCACGATCTCGATCTGCTTCGTCATAGGACTATCCCTAGGATTAGTCCTATGACCTTCCGACACTCGTTCAGCGACGCAAGGCGGCCTCTATCGGAGGGTTACGCCGGAGCCGTCCGGCATGGCGGCGAGGATTTTCCTGGCGGCCGCGCAGGCGTCGACCATCTTGGCGATGGTGTAGTGCCAGAGGTCCGCTGGTAGGCGGCACGATCCGTTGCTCGGCCGCCGGCGTTCCGTGGGTGCCCGGAGCGCTGCGCAGGATGCAGCATGAAGGCTGTTGCCGCTCGGCTGTGCGAGCCCGGGACCGCTTCTTCGGGTTTGCACTTGCGATCCGATCCTTGGCGTCGCTATTGCTCCCAAGGGCATTTTCCTTGAATTTTTTACCTCAATGAGGCAATATTCCATCAATGAAGGTGGTTCGCACTCGGCTGTTCGAACGCAGGGCGCGCGAAATTGGGCTCGAAGCATCTCGGCTCGACAAGCTCATCACGCGGCTGGTCGATCATCCCGATCTCGGCGACCTGATACCGGGCAGCGGCGGCGCGCGAAAGGTTCGTATTCCGCTCGCCGGCCGCGGCACCCGCGGGGGTGGGCGCGTGATCTACGCCGTCGTATGCCGCAGTTTGGTCTTGGCGCTGATCACCGTCTACGCCAAGAGCGACCAAGCGGATCTTTCACCAGCGGAGCGGCGCGAGATCGCGACCCTGATCCGCGAACTCGATCGTGAGGCCGGTCATGGCTAAGACTCGTGTGGCGCGCAAGGTCGGTAAGGCCAAGACGACCAGGCTTGGACAGGACATCATCGCAGGTCTGACGGAGGTGCTCGCCTGGCAGCGCGGAGAACTCGACCTGGCGGTTGTCGAGATTCCCGATCCGATCCCGCCGAAACGTATAAAGGCGATCCGACGCAAGGCGGCGAAATCCGTGCGCGTGTTCTCGCAGCGGTTCGGCCTTCCGGCGAAGACCGTGCGACAATGGGAACAGGGTGCGCGCCGACCCGACACCGCAAGCTCTTTGCTGCTCGAAGTCATTGACAAGAACCCGGATGTCGTCGAGGCCGCGGCGCGGCGCCGTCAACGCGCGGCGTGAGCCGGTAGGCGAGGCGCGGGACGCAGCTTGGCGCAAGGCTGCGGTTCGTGCTGTCGTGGTCGACGCAAGCCGTATGAGAAGAAGCGCGCGACGGCTCATCGGTGCCGCTGAAAGGGCGCACCGACTGGGCACGGATCACTGCGGAGATACATGGAGGCGCAGAGGGGGTAGAATGGCTGGACGAAGCCTCACACCCCATATCTCTCCCGCATCTCCGGCTCCTTCGCCGCCACCATCTTGGCCAGGTCGACCACCACCTTGGCCTGCTTCCAGGTGGCGTCGTCCTGCATCTTGCCGTCGATCATCACGGCGCCGGAGCCGTCCGGCATCGCGGCGAGGATCTTCCTGGCGAACGCGACCTCGGCCGGGTCGGGCGAGAACACGCGCTTGGCGATCGGCACTTGCGAGGGATGCAGGGTCCAGGCCCCGACACAGCCCATCAGGAAGGCGTTGCGGAACTGGGCCTCGCAGGCCTCGCTGTCTGCGAAATCACCGAACGGTCCGTAGAATGGCTTGATGCCGGCGGCCGCGCAGGCGTCGACCATCTTGGCGAAGGTGTAGTGCCAGAGGTCCTGCTGGTAGGCGGCGCGCGTGCCGCCCGCGGAGGTCTGTTCCCTCCCCCTTGTGGGGGAGGGCTAGGGAGGGGGTCCGCCAGCACCTTGTATTCGGGATGCCCGCCGCCGACGCGCGTGGTCTTCATCGCGCGCGACGCGGCCAAGTCCGCAGGCCCAAGCGAGATGCCGTGCATGCGCGGGCTCGCGGCGGCGATCGCTTCGACATTGTTCACGCCCTCGGCCGTCTCCAGGATCGCGTGGATCAGGATCGGCCGCTGGACGCCGTGCCTGGCTTCGAGCTGCGCCAGCAACTGGTCGAGATAATGGATGTCCCACGGCCCCTCGACCTTGGGCAGCATCATCACGTCGAGCTTGGCGCCGACCGCGGCCACGATTTGCGTGATGTCGTCGAGCGCCCAAGGGGAATTCAGCGCGTTGATGCGGGTCCACAAGCCGGTCGCGGCGAAATCGTGCGCTTGCGCCAGCGCGATGAAGCCCGCGCGCGCCGCTTCCTTGGCATCGGCCGGAATCGCGTCCTCGAGGTTGCCGAGCACCACGTCGACGTCGCGGATCAGGTCGGGAACCTTGGCGCGCATCTTCTCCACGTGCGGCGGCACGAAATGGATCATGCGCTCGAGCCGCACCGGCAACTCGCGCAACGGTGCCGGCGCGCCGAGGCTGAGCGGCTTGAAGAAGGCGCGGGGGAGTTTCATGAGCGATCCTTTGGCCCGAGGTCCTAGCGGGTGTCGCAGGATCAGGCAAATCCCCGCCATCTCTGAGCACTTTCCAGTAGCGATGAATCCATCCGTCGTCATGCCCGGCCTTGTGCCGGGCATCCACGTCTTGCTTGCCGTACTATAGACGTGGATGGCCGGGACAAGCCCGGCCATGACGGAGGGTGGGATTGGCGCATGCCAAAGCCAAAGCGGAAGATGCTAGGCGGTGCGCTAGCTCGTGGAATGACTTTTCCTCTGCATCGTCATCCGCTCCAGCTTTTTGTTGAAGCCGATCTTTTCCTGAAAATCGGTGCCGCTTTCGGGATCATGCTTTAGGCAGGAAGCAGCAACGGACCTTTCGGCAGGCAATACGGATGCTCGACGTCCTCAACCTCGCGCTGCCGTTCTTCGGGCTGATCTTCCTCGGCTATGCCTGCGGGCGCTGGAAGCAGATTCCGGACACCGGGCTCGCCTGGATGAACTTCTTCCTCATTTACGTCGCGCTGCCGGCGCTGTTCTACCGCATTCTCGCACTCACCCCGCTCGACGAGATCAACAACCCGCGCTTCATCGTCGCGGCGACGCTTACGACGGCTCTCGTGTTCGCGCTCTCCGCGCTGATCAAGCAGGTCGTGCTGCATCCGTTCATCATCGCGACCGCGCTCGGCGTTGCCTCGGCGGCGGCGCACTTCGAGGCGCCGGTCGCGCTCGACCGGCTGATGAGCTTCCTGCAGAACGCGGCCGCGCCCTGCGCGCTGTTCGCGCTCGGCGTGACGGTGGCGCTGCGCCCGATCGCGCGCGTGCCGTGGGAGGTGCCGATCCTGGTGGCGGTGAAGCTGCTGCTCCACCCGCTGCTCGCACTCGTGCTGCTCTCGGCGTTCGGGCCGTTCGAGCGTACCTGGGTCTATACCGCCGTGCTGATGGCCGCGCTGCCGCCGGCGCTCAACGTGTTCATCATGGCGCGCCAATATGACAGCTCGGTGCGGGAAGCTTCCGGCGCGGTGCTGCTCGGCACGTTCACGTCGGTGGTGACGCTGACCGCGGTGATGTGGCTGGTCAAGACGCAGACGCTGCCGTTCGATTTGTTGCGTTAAATTTGCGCTGAAAGCGCCACAGCACCTCCCTCTTGTGGGGTAGGGCTATCGCATATGACACGCACGCCGTGTCTGTGAAGAATAGGCATTGAAAGCGCCACAGCACCTCCCCCCTTGTGGGGGAGGTCGACCGCCGTAGCTCGGAGAGCGAAGGCGGGCGGGAGGGGGTCTGCCTTTCTTTGTCTGAGAAGGTTTTTCGTGCTTGTGGCGAGTCCCCCTCCGGCCTCGCTTCGCGAGGCCACCTCCCCCACAAGGGGGGAGGGAGGCTGTGGCGCTTTCAGTGCCTGTTTCGTCATAGACACGGGTGGCAGGTTTCAGAGCCTCGACCGCGACCATCCCACGCTAAAGCGCCTCCCCGCGCATCAGCCGCGGCTGCGCCGCCGGCTCCACGCCCTCGCGCATCAGCGCACGGCGCAGCGGTGCGATGCGGTCGATGAGATAGAGCCCAAGGCCGCGCATGCCCTGCACGGGAAGGAAATCGGTGAGCAGGGTGCGGTTGAGCAGGTCGACCGCGGCCGCCCGGGTCGCCACGTCGCGCCGGCGCAGGTCGTCGTAGCGGGCGATGACGGCGGGTGAACCGACGTCGGCACCGGCGCGCCGCGCCTCGACCACCACTTCGCCGATGGTCGCGGCATCGCGTAGGCCCAGGTTCAGGCCCTGCGCGCCGATCGGCGGGATGACGTGGGCGGCCTCGCCGACCAGCGCGATACGGCGCGCGGCGAATGCTTGCGCGCGCTCGATGCCGAGCGGGAACACGCTGCGTCCCGGCTCGACCGTGATCTTGCCGAGGATCGAATGCGAACGTTGTTCGATCTCGTCCCCGAGCGCGCCGTCGTCGAGCTGCGCGAGGCGCTGCGCCTCGTCCGGCGCCGTGACGCAGACCAGACTCGCGCGGCTGCCGGGCAGGGGGACGAGGGTGAACGGACCTTCCTCGGTGTGGAACTCGGTCGAGATGCCGCCATGCGGCCGCGCATGCGCCAGGTTGAGCGTCAGCGCGGCCTGCGGATAGGCGCGGCTCGTCGTTTCGATCCCGGCGGCCGCGCGGCTGAGCGAGCGCCGCCCGTCGGCGCCGACGACCAGTTTCGCCTGCACCGTGCGGCCGTCGGCGAGCGTGATCGTCACTCCGGCGTCGCCCGGCACGATCCGGCTGGCCGCGGATTCCAGACGAAGCGGTTGCGCCGGCGCGGCGGCGCGTTCGAGCGCGGCGAAGAGGTGGCGGTTCTCGATGTTATGGCCGAAGGCTTCAAGCCCGATCTCGGCCGCCTCGAAACGCACCTCGGGCGCGCGGATCAACCGCCGCGTATCATCGACGATGCGGATCGCGCTCAACGGGGCGGAGTCGGCGCGGCACAGCGGCCAAACGCCGAGCGTTTGCAGCGCCGCGACCGAGCCCGCCAGCAGCGCCGTGGTGCGGTTGTCGGGCTTGGCGCGCTCGGCAATCAGCGCGCATTCGACGCCGGCGCCAGCCAGTGCGAGCGCCGCGGTCAGGCCCGCCGGACCGCCGCCGATCACGGCCACCTCGACCTTGTGCGTCGTCATGATTTCGTTCCGGACCCAAGGTGCGCTATCAAGTGCGCTATCACGTTTTGCGGCACCGTCGGTAGTCCGTCGCAGGGACAGTCAATGGCGTTACTCGACTCTCGTGTTGCTCCGCGCGCGTCTGCGCTCGGTTCCATCCTGGCGCGGCCGCGCCATTGGGCGCTGCTGTGCGTCGCGCTGCTGAGCGCGGCCGGCTGGGCCTATCTCGGTTTCATGCTGGCAGAGCGGGGCCCGCTCGATGCCGCGTTGCGCGCGGCGCTGTGCGGGCCGACCGGCCCGTGGGGCGCCGCGGAAGCGGCGCTGGTGTTCGCCATGTGGAGCGCGATGGTGCTCGCCATGATGCTGCCGAGCGCGCTGCCGATGATCGCGACCTACGCCGATATCGCCGAAACCGCGGCGACCAAGGGCGAACCGGTCGTGCCGACGGCCGTGCTGATCGGCGGCTTCACGGCGGTGTGGCTCGGCTTCGCGCTGGCCGCAACCGCGCTGCAAGGGCTGGCGACGGCGGCGCGCGGCGCGGACGTGCCGGCGAGCCTGCCGTTGTCCGGGGCGCTGTTCATACTCGCCGGCCTCTATCAGTTCTCCGCCCTCAAACACGCCTGCCTCAACCAATGCCAGCGGCCGTTCCCGTTCTTCTTCGCCAACTGGACCGACCAACCGTGGGGCGTCATGAAGCTCGGGCTGAGACAAGGCGCCTATTGCGTCGGATGCTGCTGGGCCATGATGGGGCTGATGTTCGCGGTCGGCACGATGAACGTTCTCTGGATGGCGGCGCTGGGCATCCTCATGACCATCGAGAAGATGGCGCCGGCGCGCTTCAGCCGCGGGCTCGGCGTCGTCTTGACCGGCACCGGCAGCGCGCTGGTGCTCGCGGCCGCAATTTGAGGCGACAGGGAAGCGTCGGGAGCAGGCAACGTGTCGGAGCCGTGGACCATCAAAGGCGATCTCGTGCTGTCGTGCAATTGCACGGTGTTCTGCCCGTGCGTCATCTCGCTCGGCCAGCACGAGCCGACCGAGGGCTACTGCCAGGCCTGGGCCGGCATCCGCATCGAGGAGGGACACTTTGCCGACGTGCCGCTCGCGGGCATCAATGTCGGGCTCATCCTCGACATTCCCGGGCCGCTGGCGCGCGGCAACTGGACTGCCGCGCTCTACGTCGACGAGCGCGCCTCGATCTACGCGGTCAAGGCGCTGACCCGCATCTTCACCGGCAAGGCCGGCGGCTCGACCGCGCTGTTGAAGATCCTGGTCGGCGGATTCCTCGGCGTGCGCACCGAGAAGATCGTCTACGAAGTGCAGGGCGACACGCGCATCTTCCAGATCCCCAAGATCATCGAGGGCGTGGTCAAGCCGATCGCCGGCAAGGACAGTGGCGAGCATGTCGTCGTGCGCAACACCAGCTACTGGATCGGCAAGGACGTGACGATCGCGCGCGCCGAGACCTCGCGCGTGCGCGCCTTCGGCCGCAACTGGAACTTTGCCGGACGATCGGCCGAGATCGTTCGGCTCGACTGGCATAATTAGGGCGTTGCGCGATGGCGGACGGCGATCCCGTGGCAGCACCGCCTACGCGCGGCCGCACGATCGCGGCCTACGCCGTCCATGTGCTGACCGCCTCCGGCACGGCGATCGGGTTCCTCGCGCTGCTCGCCGCCGTGAACGCGCAATGGTCGGCGATGTTCCTGTGGCTCTCGCTCGCGCTCGTCGTCGATGGCGTGGACGGGCCGCTGGCGCGCCGCCTGCAGGTCGGCGAGCGCCTGCCGCGCTGGTCGGGCGAGACGCTCGACCTCGTCGTCGACTACCTCACTTACGTGTTCGTGCCCGCCTACGCGATCGCCGCCGCCGACCTGGTGCCGCCGCTGCTGGCGATTCCCGCCGCGCTGGCGATCCTGATCACCGGCGCGCTCTATTTCGCCGACCGCAACATGAAGACCGTGGACAACTATTTCCGCGGCTTCCCCGGCGTGTGGAACCTGGCGGCGTTCTTCATGATCTTGCTGCGGCTGCCGCACTGGATCAACCTGGCCGCGGTGGTGCTGCTCGTGATCCTGACCTTCGTGCCGGTACCGTTCGTCCACCCGTTGCGCGTCGGGCGCTACCGCAAGACCGGTCTTGCGCTGGTCGCCGCCGGCGCGGCCCTCGCGCTCATCGCCATGCTGCGCGACATGACGCCCGGGCCCTGGGTGACCGGAGCGCTGTGTATGATCGGTCTCTATTTCCTCGGCGCCGGGCTGCTGCGGCGCGGCTGGAAGGACGCATAAGGACAAGTAATGCTCGAACTGCTCACCGATCCCAACGCCTGGGCCGCGCTGGTCACGCTCACCGTGCTGGAAATCGTGCTCGGCATCGACAACATCGTGTTCATCTCGGTGCTGGTGTCGCGCTGCTCGCCGGAAGACGCCAAGCGCGCGCGCCAGATCGGGCTCGCGCTCGCGCTCGTGTTCCGCATCGTCCTGCTGTTCGGCCTGACCTACCTGATGCGGTTGCGCTATCCGGTGTTCAGCCTGTTCGGCAACGAGTTCTCCTGGCACGACATCATCCTGATCGTCGGCGGGCTGTTCCTGATCGCCAAGGCGACGCACGAGATCCATGCCGAGGTCGAGGCCGAGGACGCCGAGGAAGCGGCGGCCACGCCGGTGCGCGCGGCGTTCTCGGCGATCATCCTGCAGATCGTCGCCGTCGACCTGGTGTTCTCGGTCGATTCCATCGTCACCGCGATCGGCATGGCGCAGGATATCGAGATCATGATCGTCGCCGTCGTGCTCGCCATGATCGTGATGTACGTCGCCTCCGGCCCGGTCGCACATTTCATCGCCCAGCATCCCACCACCAAGATGCTGGCGCTCGCCTTCCTGGTGCTGATCGGCGTCGCGCTGGTGGCGGACGGCTTCGACGTGCACATCCCGCGCGGCTACGTCTACGCCTCGATGGCGTTCGCGGGCGCGGTCGAGCTGTTCAACGTGCTGGCGCGGCGCAACCGGGTGCGCACGCGCACCAAACGCCAGGGCATGCGGGAGCGGCACCAGTGATCGTGCTGATCACCGGGGCAAGCCGCGGCATCGGTGCCGCGACGGCGCAGCTCGCGGCCGCGCGCGGCTTCGACGTGGCGGTGAATTACGTGCGCGACGCGGACGCTGCGCACAAGGTCGTCGCGGCGGTCGAGGCCGCCGGACGGCGCGCGCTCGCCGTGCAGGGCGACATGGCCAAGGAAGTCGACGTAACCCGCGTGTTCGGCGCAGTCGACCAGGATCTCGGCCGGTTGACACACCTCGTCTACAATTCCGGCACGGTTGGGAAGCCGTCGCGCGTCGAGGCCGCCGACGCGGAAATGATGCGGCAAGTCATCGACCTCAACGTGCTCGGCGCGCTGATGTGCGTGAAGGCCGCAATCCCGCGCATCTCGAAGAAGCATGGCGGGCCGGGCGGCGCGATCGTGCTGCTCTCGTCGGTGGCGGCGACGCTCGGGTCGCCGGAAGAATATGTCTGGTATGCGGCCTCGAAGGGCGCGGTCGACGCCATGACCTACGGCCTCTCCAAGGAGCTCGGCCCCGACGGCATCCGCGTCAATGCGGTCGCGCCCGGACCGATCGAGACCGACATCCACGAGCCCGGCCGGCTCGAGCGGCTCGCGCCGATGATCCCGCTGCGCCGCGCCGGCAAGCCGCACGAGATCGCCGAGGCGGTACTGTTCCTGCTGTCGGAGGCGTCGTCCTACACCACCGGCACGATCCTGCGCGCCGGCGGTGGGCGGTAGGGGCGGACAAAGTGCGTAGGGTGGGCAAAGGCGCGGTACGCGCCGTGCCCACGCGTGCTCTCAAGCAACAATCGACAAGACCAGCGACGTGCTGGCGAGGCCCATGGTGGGCACGCTTCGCTTTGCCCACCCTACGGCACCTTGCTTCTTGCCTTGCTTCTTGCCTTGCTTCTTGTCTTGCTTCCTGCCTTGCGAAACCTATGATCCCGGCCGGCAAATAAGGGAGAGCGTCATGGTCGCAGCGGTCCGGGTTCACAAGCACGGAGGGCCAGAGGTCCTCACCTTCGAAGACGCGGACATTCCGGCGCCGGGGCCGGGGCAGATCCGCATCAAGCAGCACGCCTGCGGCGTCAACTACATCGACACCTATTTCCGCATGGGCATGTATCCCTCGCCGGTCGGCATGCCGTTCATCTCCGGCAACGAGGGCGCGGGCGAGGTCATCGCGCTCGGGCCGAACGTCACCGAGTTCAAGGTCGGCGACCGCGTCGCCTACGTGGTCCCGCTCGGCGGCTATGCGGCCGAACGCAATTTGCCGGCCGAGCGCGCCGTCAAGCTGCCGGCCAATATCTCCTACGAGCAGGCCGCCGGCATGATGCTCAAGGGCATGACGGCGCAATACCTGGTGCGCCGCACCCACCGGGTCGAGAAGGGCCACACCATCCTGATGCATGCGGCCGCCGGCGGCGTCGGCCTGATCCTGTGCCAGTGGGCCAAGCACCTCGGCGCGACCGTGATCGGGACGGTCGGCTCCAAGGACAAGGGCGAGCTCGCCAAGGCCAACGGCTGCGATCACGTCATCTATTATCGCGAGGAGAAATTCGCCGACCGGGTGAAGGAGATCACCGGCGGCAAGCTGTGCGAGGTGGTCTACGACGGCATCGGCAAGGATACGTTCCCGGCCTCGCTCGACTGCATCAAGCCGCTCGGCATGTGGGCGAGCTTCGGCTCGGCCTCGGGCCAGGTCGAGGCCTTCAACATCAACATCCTGCAGCAGAAAGGCTCGCTGTTCGCGACCCGCCCGACGCTCAACACCTACACCGCCAAGCGCGAGGACCTGGTCAAGACCGCGAACGACCTGTTCGAGGTGGTGGCGAGCGGTGGGGTGAAGATCCCGGTCAACCAGAAATATCCGCTGAAGGACGCCGTAAAGGCGCACCAGGAACTCGAAGGCCGCGCCACCACCGGGTCGTCGATCCTGATCCCGTAGGGTGGGCAAAGCGGAGCCTCGCGACCGCGAGGCGGAGCATGCCCGCGAAGGGACGAGCCGCATTCCGCGGCCCAACGCGGGCACGGCGCTTTCCGCGGCTCGCGTTCGTTGCGCCAGAGGGAATACGCGCCTTTGCCCGCCCTACGGCGGCGCGGCGCTTTCGCGCATTTTGTCCTCCGACGGACTGTCCGCCATGATGGGGCATGCCTCGGTATCGGCGTGCACTCGTTCCTGGCGGCACTTTCTTCTTCACGGTCGCGATTGCGGACCGATCCGACGATCTGCTGGTTCGCGAAGTCGACCGCCTACGAAGCGTCTACAGCTCCGTCTCTCGTCGTTACCCGTTCCACACGATCGCGATCTGTATCTTGCCGGACCATCTCCACGCGATATGGACATTGCCCGAGAACGACGCGGACTTTTCGGTGCGCTGGAGTCTCATCAAGGCAGGTTTTTCGCGCGGCCTTGAGGCCACTTCACTGCGCTCGGCACGTCACGTTGCCAAACGCGAGAGAGGGTTGTGGCAGCGCCGGTATTGGGAACATGCGATCCGCAACGAGGCCGACCTGGCGCGTCATGTGGACTACATTCACTTCAATCCCGTGAAGCACAAGCTTGTCACTCGTGTCGTCGACTGGCCGCACAGCAGCTTTCACCAATACGTTGCGCGGGAGGAGCTGCCGCGTGACTGGGGCGGTGACATGCGCGAGATGCCCGGACCGTTCGGCGAATGACGGTAGGGCGGGCAAAGGCGCATCGCGCCGACCCTGGTCCGCGGAGCAAAGGCGAGAAAGCGCCGTGCCCGCGTCATCGCGTGCCCGCGGGAGAGACGGCGGGCACGCTTCGCTTTGCCCGCCCTACGGTCTGACCCCGTAGCGGTCGTCCGACCGGCGCCGTGCCGAGCGATAAGCTCGTGACCGCCTAGCCGAACTCGATCCAGGCGGCCACGCTTCTGCCGCCGGTATCGATCTCTTCCCCTGCAAGCGCATGGGCAAGGCGCTTCCGTTTTGCGGTGAGATCTCGCTCGGCAATGCCTAGCGGGACCTCTGTGGCCGGTATCTCGCAAAGTGCTTTGTGCCAATAGTATAGCATCCCTTTGGTCATTTGAGCCCTATCAATTACTTTCGCTCTCTAGTAAATAGGACTCAGTTACTGTATTTTCAACAGCCTCATAGCTCTGAATTCTGCGAACACATCCGTAGTATGCTGCTTGATCTAATCACAGCGCTCACGCCGGAGCTTGAATCGCTTGAAGATTTCGGTGGACGCCGTCTGGCGCCGCCGACCATGCCGCTGCGGTGGTGCTATTTCAACGACATGAAAAGCATCTTCCTAGCCGTAGTCGACTTGGTCCAGCAGCTGGCGAACGCTGCTGGCGCACTAATCTTTCTGGTGGTTGCTGTGAAGTGGTTGGGTTCCGAGCTTGGATTCAAAAAAAATTTCCAGATACGCTAATCAGCGTATGAGGTGAGGCGTCGTCGCTCTCGGCGGCGAGCGGACAATTGTGGCGAGCACTGGCGACACTCGTGAACTCCTGCATTCTGTAGGTGCTGGCTCTCGCTACGCTCTGGGATGACAATCGCGAAGCGTGACTTGCGACCCATTTGAGCGCACTATCTGCCTGAATTCGCAGTCTTTTATCCGACCGCATTTTGTCGGATCATGACCGCTGGGCGGGTGGGTGGATGCGTAGCGAGATCAGGTTCCTGCGTCGCGGCGAAGTGGTGAAGCTGCGAAGCTTCTCCCCGACCTTGACCCTGCTCGACCATCTGCGCCTGAACGAACGCGCCACCGGCACCAAGGAAGGCTGCGCCGAAGGCGACTGCGGCGCCTGCACCGTGGTGCTGCGGCGGTTGCGCGGCGACAAGCTCGTCTACGAGCCGGTCAACGCCTGCATCCTGTTCGCCGGCCAAGCCGACGGCGCCGAGGTGATCACGGTCGAGGACCTTGGCGAGGGCGAGCGGCTGCATCCGGTGCAGCAGCTGATGGCCGACCTGCACGGCTCGCAGTGCGGCTTCTGCACGCCCGGCTTCGTGATGGCGTTGTTCGCGCTCTATCACGGCGCGCGCGCCCGACCGGCCGACCGCCGCCTGGTCAACGACTGGATCGCCGGAAACCTGTGCCGCTGCACCGGTTATCGGCCGATCGTCGAGGCGGCGCTGGCCTGCTGTTCGGTGCCGCCCGCCGACGCGTTCACCGCCAACGCCGAGGCCGTGCGGGCGGCGCTGACCGAGCTCAAGGATGGCGAGGATATCTTCATCGGCGGCAAGGACCGCTTCTTTGCCGCGCCCACCAGCATTCCCTCGCTCGGCAAACTGTACGCGCTGCATCCCGACGCCACGCTGGTCTCCGGTGCGACCGATGTCGCCTTGTGGGTCACCAAGGGACTGCGCGACCTGCCCAAGGTCATCTGGCTCGGGCGCGTGCGCGGGCTCGACGTCATCGAGGACGCGCGCGAGGCGTTCAGCTTCGGGGCGACCGTGACGCTCGCCGCCGCGCTGCCGTACCTGGCGGCGATCGATCCCGATCTCGGCGAGCTGATGCGCCGCTTCGCCGGCACGCAGATCCGCGGCGTCGGCACGGTCGGCGGCAATATCGCCAACGCCTCGCCGATCGGCGACCTGCCGCCGGCGCTCATTGCGCTCGGCGCGACGCTCGCTCTCCAGAAGGGCGAGCGTCCGCGCACCTTCCCGCTCGAGAACTACTTCCTCACCTACGGCAAGCAGGATCGCCAGCCGGGCGAGTTCGTCCGCGTCGTGCGCATCCCGAAGTTCGGCGCCGGCGAATATTTCCGCTGCTACAAGATCTCCAAGCGCTTCGATCAGGACATTTCGGCCGTGATGGGCGCCTTCAAGCTGCGCCTCGACGGCACGCGCATCTCCGGCGCGCGCATCGCCTATGGCGGCATGGCCGAAATACCGAAGCGCGCGCGGGCGGCCGAGATGGCATTGATCGAGATGAAACTTGATAGACCGTCGTCGTGGGACCTTTCCATTGCCGCGCTCGCGGAGGATTTCAAGCCGATCGACGACATACGGGCGAGCGCGAAATACCGGCTCGATGCGGCGCGCGCGCTGCTGCGCCGCGCGCTCACCGAGCTTGCCGGCGCGCCATCGCGCCGGACGCGCGTCACCGGCGTGCGGGAGCTGAGCGATGTCGGCGCCGCTTGATCCGCGCGCGGAGGAACTGCGCCTGCGGGTCGTGCGCCGCTCGGTGCGCCACGATTTCGCCGCCAAACACGTGACCGGGCGCGCCACCTACGTGGACGATATCCGCGATCCCGAGGGGCTGCTGCATATCGCGGTCGGCGGCGCGCCCGCCGCTGCCGGGCGGCTCGCGCACGTCGACCTCGATGCCGTACGGCGCGCGCCGGGCGTGATCGCGGTGCTGACGGCGGGCGACATTCCGGGCGAGAACGACGTCGGGCCGGTGGTGCATGACGACCCGGTGTTCATCGAGGACCGGATCGACTTTCACGGTCAAGTCGTCTTCGCCGTGGTGGCCTCAAGCCGCGAGGCCGCACGGCGCGCCGCGCGCCTGGCGGAGATCGAGGTCGAGGCGCAGCCGCCGATCGTCACCGTGGACGAAGCGCTCGCGGCCGAAAGCCTGCTCCTTCCCGACTACACCTTCCGCAAGGGCGACAGCGCGGCCGCGCTTGCGGCGAGCCGGAAGCGCCTGGACGGCCGGCTGCGGATCGGCGGCCAGGAGCATTTCTATCTCGAAGGCCAGGTCGCGCTCGCCACCCCGGGCGAGGACGGCGACATGCTGGTGCAGACTTCGACCCAGCATCCGAGCGAGCTGCAGCACCTGATCGCGCGCGTGCTCCGGCTGCCGGACGTCGCCGTCACCGTCGAGGTCAGGCGCATGGGCGGCGCCTTCGGCGGCAAGGAGACCCAGGCCGCTCAATGGGCGGCGATCGCCGCGCTCGGCGCGCGCGTCACCGGGCGGCCGTGCAAGCTGCGGCTCGATCGCGACGACGACATGAAGCTGACCGGCAAGCGGCACGACTTCGTCGCCGACTACGCGGTCGGCTTCGATTCCACCGGGCGCATTACGGCGCTCGAGACCGTGATGGCGTCGCGCTGCGGCTACTCGACCGACCTGTCCGCCGCGATCAACGACCGCGCGATGTTCCACGCCGACAATGCGTACTATCTCGAGGCGGCCACGATCACGACCAAACGCCTGAAGACCAACACGGTCTCGAACACGGCGTTTCGCGGCTTCGGCGGGCCGCAGGGCATGATGGTGGCCGAACGCGCGATCGACGCAATCGCCTGGGATCTGGGACTCGACCCGCTCGACGTGCGCAAGCGCAATCTCTATCGCGAAGGCCGCGACGTGACGCCCTACGGCATGCTGGTGCACGACAACATCCTGCCGGAGCTGATCGAGTATGCGGAGCGCCTGAGCGAATACCGCCGGCGCCGCGCGGCGGTCGCCGCCTTCAATGCCGAGAGCGCGATCCTCAAGCGCGGCCTCGCGCTGACCCCGGTCAAGTTCGGCATTTCCTTCACCACGACGCACCTCAACCAGGCCGGCGCGCTGGTGCACGTGTACCAGGACGGCTCGATCCACCTGAACCACGGCGGCACCGAGATGGGGCAGGGACTCAACGTCAAGGTCGCACAGGTGGTGGCCGAGGAGTTCGGTGTCGATCTCGAACGGGTGAGGATCACGGCCACGACCACCGCCAAAGTGCCGAACACCTCCGCCACGGCCGCGTCCTCGGGCTCCGACATCAACGGCATGGCGGCGAAGAATGCCGCAGCCGCCATCAAGGCACGGCTGGTCGCCCTTGCCGCCGAGGCGCAGCAGGTCGACAAGGACCAGATCGAGTTCCGCGACAATCGCGTGTTCGTGGGCAACCGCTCGATGCCGTTTGCCGACCTGGTCCGCCAAGCCTATCTCGGGCGCGTACAGCTTTCCTCGACCGGCTTCTACAAGACGCCGAAGATCCACTGGGATGCCAACAAGGGCGAAGGCCGGCCGTTCTTCTATTTCGCCTACGGGGCGGCCTGTTCGGAAGTGCTCATCGATACGACGACGGGCGAGATGAAGGTCGAGCGCGTCGACATCCTGCACGACGTCGGACGCTCGCTCAATCCGGCGATCGACATCGGGCAGATCGAAGGCGGCTTCGTGCAGGGCATGGGGTGGCTCACCACCGAGGAGCTGGTGTTCGGCAAGGACGGTTCCCTGCGCACCCACGCGCCCTCGACCTACAAGATCCCGTGTTCCTCGGACGTCCCGGAGCACTTCCGCGTGACGTTGTGGGAGGGCGCCAACCGCGAGGATACGATCTACCGCTCCAAGGCGGTCGGCGAGCCGCCGTTGATGCTCGCCATTTCGGTATTCGCCGCGATCGCGGATGCGATCCACAGCGTCAGGCCCGGAACGCCGGTGCCGCTTGACGCACCGGCCACGCCCGAAGCCATCCTGCGCGCCGTGCAGGCGGTGATGGAGCCGTGAAGGGACAAGCGATGTCGACCTGGCCAAGCATCGAACGCTACCTCGCCGAATACGGCGCGGTGGCGCTCGTCACGCTGGCTGAGGCGAAAGGGTCGAGCCCGCGCGAGCCGGGCGCGCGCATGGTGGTGGCGCCCGACGGCCGCTTCGCCGGCACGATCGGCGGAGGCGCGCTCGAATGGGGCGCGCTCGCCGAGGCGCAGGCGTTGCTCGCGCGCGGCGGCGCGGCGCTGACGCTCGACAAGGCGCTCGGGCCTGATCTCGGCCAGTGCTGCGGCGGGCGCGTCACGCTGACGATCGAGCGGTTCGACCTGCAGGAACGGGAGACGGTCGAACGCTTCGCCGCGGCCGAACGCAACGGCGCGCTGATCACCGTCGGCAGCGGCCGCGCCCGGCGGCTTGCGACGCCGGCGGAAGCCGCGCTGTTGCCTGCCGGTCAGATGCTGCGCCGGATGCCGGATGGCCGCATTGTCGAGCGTTTCGGGACCGAGCCGACGCCGTTCTATCTGTTCGGCGCCGGGCATGTCGGCCGCGCGCTCAGTGCCGCGCTCAGCGCCTTGCCGTTCGCCGTGACCTGGATCGATACGCGGCCCGGCGCGATCCCGGCCGACGCGCCGACAGGCGTCGCCCGCGTGACCGAGGGTGAGCCGGTCGACGTGCTGACGCACGCGCCCGACGGCGCTTTTGTCGCCGTGATGACCCACAGCCATGCGCTCGATCTCGACCTCGTCATCGCGGCCCTGCGCGCCGGCCGCTTCCCCTATGTGGGCCTGATCGGCAGCACGACCAAACGCGCGCGCTTTGCTTCCGCCATGCGCAACGTCGGGGTCGACGCGGAGGCGATCAAGAAGCTCGTGTGCCCGATCGGACTGACCGCCATCCGCGACAAGGCGCCGGCGGCAATCGCGGCGTCGGTCGTGGCCCAGCTCCTGATCGCGCGCGAGGGGGCGCGCGCCGTCGAGCCGACGATGCACGGCGAGTTCCAGCCGCGCGAGGTTCGTCGTGGATGAGAGCTCCGCCGCGGCGCAGGCGCAAGCGCATGACGTCGCGCTGCTCGAAGCGGTCGGGATCAGCAAATGGTACGGCGATTTCCTCGCCAATGACGCCATCGATCTGGAAGTCTTTGCGGCCGAGGTGCATGCGCTGCTGGGCGAGAACGGCGCCGGCAAGTCGACCCTGGTCAAGATGATCTACGGCCTGTTGCAGCCGAGCGCGGGCGAATTCCGCTGGCTCGGCCAACCGGCCGCCATGAAGAGTCCGGCCGCGGCGCGTGCTCTTGGCATCGGGATGGTGTTCCAGCATTTCTCGCTATTCGAGCAGCTGACGGTGGCCGAAAACGTCGCGCTCGGCCTGGACGACGCCTCGCTGGTTGGGATCGGCGAGCGTGTGGCGGAAGTCTCGCGCAGTTACGGTTTGCCGCTCGAGCCGGATCGGGAGGTGTGGCGGCTGTCGGTCGGGGAACGGCAGCGCGTCGAGATCGTGCGCTGCCTGCTGCAGGATCCCAAGCTCCTGATCCTCGACGAGCCGACCTCGGTGCTCACCCCGCAGGAGGCCGACCAGCTGTTCCGTACCTTGCGGGTGTTGCGGCACGAGGGGCGCGCCATCCTTTATATCAGCCACAAGCTCGAAGAGGTGCGCGCGCTGTGCGACACCGCGACGATCCTGCGCGGCGGGAAGGTGGTGGCGACGTGCGACCCGCGCGCCGAGACCGCGCAGGGGATCGCGCGCATGATGGTCGGGGCCGATGTCGATGCGGTGAGGCCGGAAGTGGGCAAGAAAACCGGCAATCCGCGCCTCGTGGTGCGGGGCCTGGCCCTCGCCTCGGACGACCCGCACGGGACGAGCCTCGATGCCATCTCGCTCGAGGTCGCGGCCGGCGAGATCGTCGGCATCGCCGGCGTCGCCGGCAACGGACAGGATGAGCTGTTTGCCGTGCTTTCGGGCGAACGGCTTAGCCCGCGCGCCGACATGATCAAGATGGAGGGCAAAGACGCGGGCCTCCTGTCGATCACCGAGCGCCGGCGGCTCGGGGCGGCCTACGTACCGGAGGAGCGCCTGGGACATGCGACCGCACCGCGCTTCAAGCTCAGCGAGAATGCGCTGGTGTCCGGCCACGCGGCCAGCCGCATGGTCAAGCGCGGCTTCATCGACCGCGAGCGCATGCTCGCCTGCGTCGACCAGGTGACCAAGAGCTACGACGTGCGCAAGGCCAAGCGCGATCCGGAAGCTTCGAGCCTGTCGGGCGGGAACTTGCAGAAATTCGTGGTCGGGCGCGAGATCGTGCGCGAGCCGCGCCTCCTGGTCGTGAGCCAGCCGACCTGGGGTGTCGATGCGGGTGCCGCGGCCGCGATCCGTCAGGCGCTGGTCGATCTGGCGGCGCGCGGGGCGGCCGTGCTGCTGATCAGCCAGGACCTCGACGAGCTGTACGAAATCTCCGATCGGCTGCTGGTGATGTCCGGCGGGCGGCTGTCGGCCCCGCGCATGACGCGCCGCGCCGACCGTGGCGAGATCGGCTTGCTGATGGCAGGCGTCGGCATGAAGGGCATGCGGCATGCGCCTCGCGCTTGAACGCCGTGCCGAGCGCTCGATCGCGCTGGCGCTCGCCTCGCCGCTGATCGCGATCGGGCTGACGCTTGCGGCCGGGGCGCTGCTGTTCGCATTCCTCGGCAAGCCGCCGGTGCAGGCACTGAAGGTCTATTTCCTCGAGCCGCTGACCGATCCGTGGTCGCTGCAGGAGATCGCCGTCAAGGCGACGCCGCTGGTGCTGATCGCGGTCGGGCTGTCGTTCTGCTATCTCGCCAATGCCTGGAACATCGGCGCCGAGGGCCAGTTCCTGATCGGGGCGATCTGCGGCGGGTGGCTTGCGGTCGTCACCCATGGCACCGGGGCCGGCTTCTGGGTGCTGCCGGCGATGCTGGTGCTCGGGGCCGCGGGCGGGGCCGCCTATGCGCTGATCCCGGCCGCCTGCAAGGTGCGCTTCGGGGCGAGCGAGATCCTCGTGAGCCTGATGCTGGTCTACGTCGCCGAACTCCTGCTCGATTACCTGGTGCGCGGGCCATGGCGCGATCCCAAGGGCTTCAACTTCCCGACCACCGCGGCGTTCGACGCCAGCGCCACCATGCCCACGCTGATCGAGGGCAGCCGGCTGCATCTCGGTGCCGTCATTGCGGTCATCGTGGTGGTCGCCGCGGCCGTCATCATCGGCCGCACCCTCAAGGGCTTTGAAATCCGCCTGGTCGGCGCCGCGCCGCGGGCCGCGCGCTTCGCCGGCTTCAGCGACAACCGGCTGGTGCTGCTCACCTTCGTGATCTCCGGTGCGCTCGCCGGCCTTGCCGGCGTGATCGAGATCACCGCGACCGTCGGCCACCTGCAGCCGAACATCTCCCCCGGCTACGGCTTCACCGCCATCATCGTGGCGTTCCTGGGCCGGCTCAATCCGGTGGGAATACTGGTCGCGGCGCTGTTCCTCGCGCTCACCTTCATCGGCGGCGAGAGCGCCCAGATCACGCTGAAGGTCCCGCTCGATCTCACCAAGGTGTTCCAAGGCATCCTGCTGTTCTTCGTGCTCGCCTGCGACACGCTCATCCTCTACCGCATCCGCCTGATACGCACCCGCGCCCATGCTCATTGAAGCCGTCATCCTGGCCGTGATCACGGCGTCAACGCCGCTCCTGCTGGCGGCGACCGGCGAACTGGTCGTGGAGCGCGCCGGCGTGCTCAATCTCGGCGTCGAAGGCATGATGATCGTCGGTGCGGCCTGCGGTTTTGCCGGCGCCTTCGTCACCGGCTCCATCCTCATCGGCGCGCTGTGCGGCATCCTGGGCGGCATGGCGCTATCCGCGGTTTTCGCGGTGCTCACGCTCGGGCTGGCGGCCAACCAAGTCGCCTCGGGCCTCGCGCTGACCATCCTGGGCGTCGGTCTCTCGGGCCTGATCGGCTCGGGCTACGTGGGGCAGAAGATCGTCGGAGCGCCGCACCTCTACATCCCTTGGATCACCGACATCCCATTTATCGGCCGCATCCTGCTCGGGCAGGATCCCTTCGTGTATCTTTCGGTCGCGCTGATCGCCGCCGTCTGGTGGTTCCTCTACCGCACGCGCCGCGGGCTCGCGCTGCGGGCGATCGGCGACAATCACGCCTCCGCCCATGCGCTCGGCTATCCGGTGCTGCGCATCCGCGCACTGGCGGTGCTGTTCGGCGGCGCCTGCGCCGGGCTCGGCGGGGCCTATCTGCCGCTCGCCTATACGCCGTTCTGGGTATCGGGCATGACCGCCGGCCGGGGCTGGATCGCCCTTGCGCTGGTCGTGTTCGCCTCCTGGCTGCCGTGGCGGCTCGCGATCGGGGCCTATCTGTTCGGCGGGGTGACGATCCTGCAGCTTCACGCCCAGACCATTGGTCTCGGGATTCCCTCGCAGCTGATGTCGTCGCTTCCCTACCTTGCCACCATCATCGTCCTGGTGGCGATCTCGTGGATGCGCGGGCGGGCCGGCAGCCCGGCGCCGGCCTCGCTTGGGCTTGCTTTCGTACCCGACCGTTGAGCATTGTTGTGGGCAGCGCGCGGGCGGGCGCCGCGGCCGGAAATTCAGCTCCCGCAGACCCGGAGTTCGCACATGAGGAAGACCATCATCGCCGCGGCGGCCCTCGGGCTCGCGCTCGGCATGGCGCTTTCCGGCGCGGTCGCGCAGGACAAGCTGAAAATCGGGTTCATCTATGTCGGGCCGATCGGCGACATGGGCTGGTCCTACCAGCACGAGGTCGCCCGACGCGCCATCGAGGACGCCTACAAGGGCAGGATCGACACGAGCTATCTGGAAAACGTCAACGAGGGCCCGGATGCCGAGCGCTCGATCGAGCAGCTCGTGCGCACCGGCCACAAGCTGATCTACACCACCTCGTTCGGCTTCATGGACGCGACCGCCAAGGTCGCCAAGAAATACCCGAACGTGATGTTCGAGCACGCGACCGGCTACAAGCGCGACAAGAACCTGGCGACCTATTCGGGCCGTTTCTACGAGGGCCGCTACATCCTCGGCCAGATCGCCGCCAAGATGTCGAAGACCGGCACCATCGGCTACATCGGCTCGTTCCCGATCCCCGAAGTGGTCTCCGGCATCAACGCCATGATGCTCGGCGCGCAGTCGGTGCGCCCGGACATGAAGGTGAAGATCATCTGGGTCAACACCTGGTACGATCCGGGCAAGGAAGCCGCCGCCGCCCGCGCGCTCGCCGACCAGGGGGCCGACATCCTGACCCAGCACACCGACTCGGCCGCCGCCATGCAGTTCGCCGAGCAGCGCGGTATTCTCGCGTTCGGCCAGGACTCCGACATGATCAAGTTCGGCCCGAAGGCCCAGCTCACCGCCATCATCAACAACTGGACGCCGTACTACGTCGACCGCGTGAAGCTTGCGCTCGACGGCAAGTGGACGACCGGCGACGTGTGGGGCGGGCTCAATACCAAGATCGTGCAGATGGCCGCCTATACCAACATGCCCGACGACGTGAAGAAGCTCGCGACCGAGACCGAGGCGGCGATCACCGCCGGCCGGATGCATCCGTTCAAATGCCCGCTGCTGGCGCAGGACGGCAAGCCGGTCGAGTGCAAGGGCGGCGCGCACCTGTCCGACGAGCAGATCCTCGGCATGAACTTCTACATCAAGGGCATCGACGACAAGCTGCCGGGGATGTGAGCGGTGTGTAGCCTGGATTGAGCGAAGCGAAATCCGGGTTAGACTGCCCCGGATGTCGCTGCGCTCCATCCGGGCTACGATGCGGCGCAATGGACGTCTTCCTCGGCGAATGGCTGAACCTGCTGCTGCGCTGGGCCCACATGATCGTGGGCATCGGCTGGATCGGCACGTCGTTCTACTTCATGGCGCTCGACTATTCGCTCGATACCAAAGAGCGCAAGAGCGCAGGCGTCCACGGTACCGCGTGGCAGGTGCACGGCGGCGGCTTCTATCACGTGGAGAAGTTCACGCTCGCGCCGCCGCAGATGCCGGCGCACCTGCACTGGTTCCAGTGGGAGGCGAACCTCACCTTCGTCACCGGCTTCGGCCTGATGGTCGTGCAGTACTATCTGCACGCGCGTTCCTACCTGATCGATCCCGCCGTCATGCCGCTCGAGCCGTGGCAGGCGATTGCAATCTCGGTCGTCTCGCTCCTCGCCGGCTGGGCGATCTATGAGGCGATCTGCCGCTCCAAGCTCGGCACCAAAACCGTGCTGCTCGGCGCCCTCGTGTTCGCGCTGATCCTGGTCGCGTCGGTCATCTACACCAAGGTGTTCTCCGCGCGCGGCGCATTCCTCCATGTGGGCGCCTTCGTCGGGACCATCATGGCGTTCAACGTGTTCATGGTGATCATCCCGAACCAGCGCAGGATGGTGGCGCAGCTCATTGCGGGCGAAACGCCGGACGCGCGCTACGGGGCGATCGGCAAGCAGCGCTCGACCCACAACAACTACCTCACCCTGCCGGTGCTGGTGATGATGGTGTCGCCGCACTATCCGTTCCTCTCGGCGCACCCGCAGTCCTGGCTGGTGGTCGCGCTGATCATCATTTCCGGCGCGCTGATCCGGCACTATCTCAACCGGGTCGATGCCGGCGACGACTGGGTGAAATTCGGCTGGGCGGCGCCGGTCGCGATCTTCGCGCTGCTATGCGCGATCTACCTGACTGCGCCGCGCGCGCCGGCCGCGACCGGAACCGCGGTGAGCGATGCCGAGGTGCTGGCGATCGCGAACCGGCATTGCACCATGTGCCATGCGCGCAAACCGACCCACGAGAGCTTCAAGGAGGCGCCGAAGAACGTCGCGCTCGAGACCGCCGCGGACTTGCGCAAGCATGCGCCCCTGATCGTCACGCAGACGGTGCACAACAAGGCGATGCCGCTCGGCAACCAGACCGCCATGTCGGACGAGGAGCGCGCCCGCATCGGGCAGTGGATCGCGACGCAGAAGTGAAACGATGGCTTGGCGCGCACGCCGAGGCTAGGCTAGGTTCGAGCCGCCATAAACCGGCTTCACTGCGGCTTGATATTGGCCCGCCGGATCACCGTTCGCCAGAGTTCGATCTCGGACTTGAGCCGCTGACTGAACTCCTCCGGCGCATTTGCGACCGGCTCATAACCGAGCGCCACAAGTCGCTGCGTCATGTCGGGCTGCGCCAGAGTGTCGACGATCTCGCGGTGGAGCAGGGTGATGATGCCCAAGGGAGTTCCTGCCGGTACGACGACGCCGACCCAGGTGTCGCCTGCGATATCTGGAACGCCGGACTCGGCCATTGTTGGAACGTTCGGCAACGCTCGCGCACGCATCGCGCTGGTGACTGCCAGCGGTCGCACGCGTCCCTGGTCAAGATGCGGCACAAGGGCCGCCAGCGAACTGAAGCCGACCGCAACATGACCGGCGACGACGGAGGCATTGGCCGGGCTTGCTCCACCGAAAGGCACAGGCACCAAGTCGAGTGTAAGGGACAGGCGGAATTGCTCGCCCGCCAAATGCCCCTGCGTTCCGATCCCTCCGTGGGCATAACTGTATTTGCCGGGATTGGCTCTTACGAGGTCGATCAGTTCCTTGACGCTTCGTGCCGGCACGGACGAATTGACAATGAGAACCGTCGGCGTTGTGACGAGAAGCGTGACCGGCGCGAAGTCCTTCAGCGGATCGTAGGAGAGCTTGGCAAAAAGGCTCGGGGCGACAGCGAACGATCCGAAAACAAACAGGACGGTGTAGCCATCGGGTGCCGCTCTGGCCGCATGCCCGACGCCAATGTTGCCACCGGCGCCGCCAATATTGTCGATGTAGAACTGTTGCCCGAGACGCTCGCTCAGCTTCTGTGTGATGAGGCGCGCCAAGATGTCGACAGCGCCACCCGGCGGAAACGGCACGACCACGCGCACGGAATGCGCCGGATAGTCGGACTGCGTCCGGCCGATCCGTGATGCCGGCGGCAGCGCGAGGACGGCCGCGGCGGCTCGCAAGAACCGGCGGCGCGTAGAACCGCCTCTGCCCCTCGAAACCATGGATGGAGGATGGCATCGCCATTGTCATTTTGCGAGATGGGATCCCCGGCGAAGTTGGGGCATCATTGTACCGGTCGCGCGGCCGGCGATGCCGGGCGGGGCTACTCGGCCTTGATGTTCGCACCCTTTATCACCGACCCCCACTTGACGATCTCGCTCTCGATGAAGTTTTGCAAATGGCCGGGCGAACGCCGCTCCGGCGCGACCGGATCGGCACCGAGCTGCCGCAGTCGCTCCTCGACGAATGGAGTGTTGAGCGCTGCAACGGCGGCATCGTGAAGCCTGCGGACGATCGGCGCGGCCGTATTCCTGGGCAGAAACAGAGCCAGCCAGTTGCCGATCTCGAAATCCTTGAGACCCTGTTCATGCACGCTGGCGAGAGCGGGCAACGCCGAAGAGCGTTCGCGCGACAACACCGCAATCGCCTTCACGGTGCCGCCTTCGATCTGCGGAAGGATGCTCGCGCTGTTGTAGCAGAAGTAGTCGATGCGTCCCGCCATCAAATCCTGCATCGCCGGTCCGCCGCCGCGGTAGGGGACATGAACCACCTCGACGCCGATGGCTGCGTTCAAGAGCGCGCATGCGAGATGAGTGGGTGAACCGACGCCAGCCGAGCCGTATTGCATTTTCGCTTGATTGGCCTTTGCGTAGGCGATGAACTCTTGCAGGTTGTCGGCGGCAAGATCCTTGCGCACGGCAAGCAGCATCGACTGCTCGACGAGCAGCGCGACAGGTGCGAAGTCGGTTGCTGCGTTGTAGGGCAAGTCCTTGTGCAGTGCGTGGCTCTGCGCATGGGTGCCGACGTTTCCAAGAATGAACTGATACCCGTCGGGTGCAGCCTTGGCGACGCGAGCCGTACCGATAATGCCGCCTCCGCCGCCGACGTTTTCGACCACCACCTGCTGGCCCAGGGCCTGCGAGAGGCCGGGACTGAGGATGCGCGCGATCACATCGGTCGTGCCGCCGGCCGAAAATGGCACGACCATGGTCACCGGGCGGGTCGGCCAGGGCTGGGCGCAGGCCGGCGTGACGCCTTGTACGGCGACAGCCAGCAAGCTGGACAACAGCAGCGAACGCACGACTCGTGGGGATGTGCGGCTCATGGGCGTCATGGCACCCTCCTGATGCAGCGGGCGGCGCATCGAGTGAGCGTGCCACCCGTCGATGACGATCTAGCCGTTCCGAGTCAGACGAGCCATAATGGGTCTAGAGCGAAATCCATATGCATTGGATATGGCAATGGAGTTGCGGCATCTCCGCTATTTCGTCGCTGTCGCCGAAGAGGGGCACATCACGCGCGCCGCCGAGCGGCTCGGTATGCAGCAGCCGCCGCTCAGCCAGCAGATCAAGCTCCTCGAGCGACAACTCGACGTCCAGCTGTTCCGGCGTAAAGCGCGCGGTGTTGAATTGACCGACGCGGGGCGCGCCCTTCTCAATGATGCCCGCGCCATGCTTGCCCGCCACGATCGCGCGATCGAGACGACCAAGCGCGCGGCAAGGGGCGAGCAGGGCCTGGTCCGCCTCGGTGTCGCGCCGACCGCGCCGTTTCACCCGTTCGTGCCCCGCGTCATCCGCGCGTTTCGTGAAGCATTCCCGCGCGTTTCCTTGACGTTGGAGGAAAGCCTTAGCAACGATTCATTTGAGCGGTTGCGCAACGACCAGATCGACGTTGCCTTCATCCGTTCGCCGCCCTCCGATGCGGCAGGACTCGCGATCAATCCATTGCTGCAGGAGGTCATGGTGGCAGCATTACCCCAGGGACACGCGCTGACGCAGGGCAGGACGGCGCAAGCCGCCATTCCACTTCGGGCGCTGGCCGGCGAGACATTCATCGTGTACGGCCGCAGGTTCGGGCCCGGCTTGTATGATGCGACAATCGCAGCATGCCATGCTGCAGGCTTCAGCCCTCGGCTTGGCCAGGAAGCTCCGCGGATTGCATCGACGCTGAACCTGGTCGCAGCCGGACTGGGTATCTCGATCGTTCCGGCGTCGTTGCAGCGAATGCACATGGAGGGCGTGGAGTATCGCCGTCTCAAAGGTCCAATCCAACCGAAGGCGATGTTGAACCTCGCCTCGCGCCGCGGCGAGCCGTCAGCAGCGGTGCAACAATTCCTGCGTCTGGTGACAAATGCCGCCAGGGATTTCCGCTAGCCTTGGGATGAGGCCTAAAGCCATGGCCAGCGTTGTAGCCCCGCAAACGGGCGGGCGCGCATTGTGGAAACATGCTAACCTTACGCCTGACGGCCGGCCGCCGCGCAGGCGAACCCAAAGGCCGGACACGAGGGAGGAAAAGCCCCATGAGTGGCATGCTCAGCGACGAGGAAATTGCCGAACTGATCCCGTCCGAATTCGTCACGCACCAGACGCCGATCCCGACGCACATCGTGTCGAGCGACGAGTTCTATCCCGATCCGCAGAACGAACAGCAGCGCGAGGTCGAAGCGCGCCTGCTCGCCATGGCCGACGATCTCGGGGGGAAGCAGGGGCTCGACCGTCGCCGCTTCTTCCAGACCGCCGCCGGCATGGCCGCCTCATTCGTCGCCATGAACGAGGTCTACGGGCCGATCTTCGGCGTGACCAAGGCCGAGGCCGCGACCCCCGCCATGGCCCAGGAGCGCGCCGCCGCGCTCAAGGACCAGTGGATCATGGACATGCACACGCACTTCCTGCGTGACGACACCCGCAACATGAACTTCGTCAACCAGCGCAACGCGGTCGGCAAGGCCGGCTGGAACAAGGTGCTCGCCGAGAAGGAACAGACGATCGAGGACCTGAAGTACGCCAACTACGTCAAGGAGATGTTCCTCGACAGCGACACCAAGATCGCGCTGATCTCGTCCTCACCTTCCGAAATCGAGCAGGACTGGTTCCTGACCAACGAGCAGATGCGCGATGCGCGCGACAAGGTGAACAAGGAAGCGGGCTCGCGCCGCCTGTTCTCGCATCAGATCTTCACGCCGGGGCGTCCGGGCTGGCTCGAGGCCGTCGATGCCGGCCTCGAGCTCAAGCCGGAGTCGGTGAAGGGCTACACGATCGGCGACAACACGCACAAGAACCTGAGCAAGTTCCCGTGGCGGATGGACGACGAGAAGGTCGTCTACAAGGGCTACGAGAAGTTCGTGAAGGCCGGCGTGAAGAACGTCTGCGTGCACAAGGGACTTTTTGCTCCCTCGGTCGAAAAGCAGTTCCCGCATCTGCGCGGCTTTTGCGACGTTTCCGACGTCGGCAAGGCCGCGAAGGATTGGCCGCAGCTCAACTTCGTCATCTACCACTCGGCCTATCGTCACGTGGGCGGGGATCCGAAGGTCGCGCTGGCCGAGTTCGAGCGCACCGGACGCATCTCGTGGACGTCCGACCTCGCCGACATCCCCGCCGAATACGGAGTGAGCAACGTCTACGGCGACGTCGGGCAGCTGTTCGCCACCACACTGATCGCGCAGCCGCGCGTCTGCGCAGCACTCATGGGCATCCTGATCAAGGGGCTCGGCGCCGACCACGTGAACTGGGGCACTGATGCGGTGTGGACGGGTTCGCCGCAGTGGCAGATCGAGGGCCTGCGCCGGCTCGAGATCCCCGAAGACATGCAGAAGAAGCACGGCTTCGCGCCGCTCGGCGCGACGCCCGACAGCCCGGTGAAGCAGCAGATCTTCGGGCTCAACAACGCCAAGCTCTACAACATCCAGCCGCGCCGCGCGATGCTCGACATCAAGGGCGACCGCTTCACCGCCTGGAAGGACGAATACGAGAAGGAAGGCCCGACCCCGTCGCACACCCGCTACGGCTACGTGCACGGCTCGATCGACCATTCCCTCTTCGCGTAATCTCGCTACCAATCGAAGTCGAAAGGGCGGCCGCGGCCGCCCTTCCGTTTATCAGAAGGACCCGATGGTTGACGCGCACACCGCGGTCCTCGGCGCGCGCGCCGAGGCGATGATCGAGACCCTAGGCGCGATCTCGGCCGAGCCGGATCGCCTGGTGCGGCTGTTCCTGACGCCTGAGCATCGCCGCGCCGCCGAACTGGTCGCGCAATGGATGCGCGAGGCCGGCATGGAGGTCGCCGAAGACGTGCTCGGCACCGTGCGTGGGCGCTATCAAGGCGAGGGCGCGAAGCGCCTGCTGATCGGCTCGCACATCGACAGCGTGATCGACGCCGGCAAGTATGACGGTCCGTTCGGCGTCATCGCCGGCATCCTCGCAGTCGGTCACCTCGCGCGCGCCGGCCGGAAGCTGCCGTTCGGCATCGACGTGCTGGCGTTCGGCGATGAGGAGGGCTCGCGCTTTCCCTCGACCCTCTCCACCTCCGCAGCCTGCATCGGCGCGTTCGATCCGGCAACCTTGGCGCTCGCCGACCGCGACGGCGTGAGCTACGCGGACGCGCTGAAGGCCTACGGCAAGGATGCGAGCCGTATCCCTGAGGCCGCCTATTCGCCCGCCGAGGCCGCCGGTTACGTCGAAATCCATATCGAGCAGGGGCCGGTGCTGGAGCAGGAGGGCGAGCCGCTCGGCATCGTCACCGGCATCGTCGGCCAGAACCGGATGCGCATTACCGTGATCGGCGAAGCCGGACACGCCGGCACCACCCCGATGGACCTGCGGCGCGATGCGCTCGCGGGCGCGGCCGAGCTGATCCTTGGCGTCGAACGCGTCGCGCAGGCGCATACGGCGGACCGCATGGTCGCGACCGTCGGCCGCATCGAGGCGCTGCCCGGCGCCACCAACGTCATCCCAGGGCGCGTGAGCTTCAGCGTCGATCTGCGCTCCATGACCGACGCGGTGCGGCGCGAGGCGGTGCAGCAGCTTCAGGCCGACGCCTGGCAGCTCACCGAAGCGCGCTCCTTGCAGATCGAGCTCGAGCCGCTGTTTGAAGGCAACACGACCGCGATGTCGGGCGCGCTGCAGGACTTGCTGGCCGCTGCGGTCGCAGGCCTTGGCCACAAGCCGATCCGGCTGGCGTCGGGCGCCGGCCACGACGCGCAGATGATGGCGCGGCTCTGCCCCTCGGCCATGCTGTTCGTGCGCTGCCGCGGCGGCATCAGCCACAACCCGGCCGAATATGCGAGCCCGCAGGATATGGGGGCTGCGATTGCGGCATTGATCGAGTTCATCGAACGCTTCGAGCCGTAGAGCGCATGCCCGACGTCATCGACGACAATTTTGCCGGTCAGGTCGAATTCCTGAAGGCGCTGGTGCGCGTGCCCTCCGACAACCCGCCCGGCGACTGCGCGCCGCATGCCGACGCGGCAGCAACGCTGCTGGAACGGATCGGCTTCAAGGTCGAGCGTCACCCGGTGCCGCAGGCGGAGGCGCAGGCCCACGGCATGATCTCGGTGACCAACCTGATCGTGCGCGAGCGCTTCGGCGCGGGCAGGGGACCCGTCATCGCGCTCAACGCCCACGGGGACGTGGTGGCGCCGGGTGAAGGCTGGAGCGTCGATCCCTATGGCGCGGCCGAGCAGGACGGCGCGATCTACGGGCGCGGGGCAGCCGTGTCCAAGTCGGATTTCGCCACCTACGCGTTCGCGCTGCTTGCCCTCAAGGCCGCGCCGGGTGGGCTCGACGGGACGGTCGAATTGCACTTCACCTATGACGAGGAGGTCGGGGGCGAGCTTGGGCCGAAGCGGCTCCTGGACCGGGGCTTGACCAAGCCCGATTTCGCCATCAGCGCCGGCTTCTCCTATGCGATCATCACCGCGCATTGCGGCTGCCTGCACCTGGAAGTGACGGTGAATGGTCGGCAGGCCCACGCCGCCATGCCGGAGAGCGGCGCGGACGCGCTGGAAGCGGCGACTGCGGTGTTGCAGGCGCTCTACACGGAGCGCCGGCGGATCGGCGAACGCGCGTCGGCTGTCGCGGGGGTCGGAGGTCCGAAGCTTACCGTCGGCCTGATCTCGGGCGGCATCAATACCAATGTGGTGCCGGATCGCGTCGCGCTGCGGCTCGACCGCCGGCTGATCCCGGAAGAGGACGGCGAGGCGGTCGAGCAGGGACTACGCACGCTGATCGAAGCGGCAGTGCGCAGCAGTCCCGGTCTTTCGGTCGCCTGCCGCCGGGTCATGCTGGCGCAACCGCTCAAGCCGATCGGACGGGTGGAGGTCCTGGTCGGGACGCTCAAGACCCATGCCGAGCGGGTGCTGAACACCGCTGTCGAAGTTAAAGGCGTTCCTCTCTATACGGACGCAAGGCATTACAGCGAAAAGGGAATCCCGACCGTCCTATATGGCGCCGGGCCGCGTTCGATCCTCGCCGCCAATGCCCATGCTGCCGACGAGCACGTGCGGCTGTCAGACCTGGAATCCGCGACGCGCGTGGTTGCCGCGACGCTGCGAGATCTGCTCAAGGCGTGAAGTCAGAATCCGACCGCCGTGCCGCCCAGGTCGTATTCGTCAGCGCGCTCGATCCTGACCGTCGCGATCTCTCCGACGCGCAGCGGCCGCCGGCTCGCCACGTGAACCGTACCATCGATTTCCGGGGCATCGCCTTTTGAGCGTCCTTTGGCAACCGTCGGACCTACCTCGTCGATGATGACCTGCTGCCGGCTGCCCACTTTGCGCTTGAGGCGTTTCACCGAGATCGCCTGCTGGCGCTGCATGAATCGGTGCCAGCGTTCCTCCTTGAGCTCGGCAGGAACCGGCGCCGCAAGGTCATTGGCCGCCGCGCCCTTGACCGGCTCGTAGCGGAAGCATCCGACCCGGTCGAGTTGCGCCTGGTCGAGCCAATCGAGCAGCAGCGCGAAGTCCGCGTCGGTCTCGCCGGGAAATCCGACGATGAAGGTGGAGCGAATGGTGAGCTCGGGACAGATGCCGCGCCAGCGCGCGATGCGCTCGAGCGTCTTTTCCTGCGCGGCCGGCCGGCGCATGCGTTTGAGCACGTCGGGCGCGGCGTGCTGGAACGGAATATCGAGGTAGGGCAGCACCTTGCCGTCCGCCATCAGCGGGATGACCGCATCGACGTGCGGGTAGGGGTAGACGTAGTGCAGCCGGATCCAGATGCCGAGTTCGCCGAGCTCGCGCGCGAGATCGAGGAACTTCGCCCGTACGGCGCGTCCCTTCCAGTCGCTCGCCGCGTATTTCACGTCGATCCCGTAGGCCGAGGTGTCCTGCGAGATGACCAGGAGCTCCTTGACGCCGGCCGCGACGAGCCGCTCGGCTTCGCGCAGGACGTCGGCCGCCGGACGCGAGACGAGGTCACCGCGTAGCCTCGGAATGATGCAGAAAGAGCAGCGGTTGTTGCAGCCTTCGGAAATCTTCAGATAGGCGTAGTGGCGCGGCGTCAGCTTGATGCCTTCGGGTGGGACGAGATCGAGGAAGGGATCGTGCCGCGGCGGGACCGCACGGTGCACGGCTGCGACAACGCTCTCGTATTGCTGCGGCCCGGTGACGGCGAGCACATTGGGAAATCGTTGCGTGATCGTCTCCGGTTCCGCGCCCATGCAGCCGGTCACGATCACGCGGCCATTCTCGGCCAGCGCGGAACCGATGGCGTCGAGCGATTCCGCCTGGGCGGAGTCGAGAAACCCGCAAGTATTGACGATGACCAGGTCGGCGCCGGCATGGTCGCGCGCGAGCTCATACCCCTCGGAGCGCAGGCGCGTGATGATGCGCTCGGAATCGACCAGCGCCTTGGGGCAGCCGAGCGAGACGAAGCTCAATTTTGCGGCAGCGGCTTTGTGCATAGGCAGGTTGCTCTAGTGGGAATGTGCTTGTCCCGCCAGCCGTTAGCTGCGGTGCGTCAGCAACTCCACGGCTGTGGACAACTTGGCGGACAACGTCGCCAAGCCAGCCCACGCGCGCAATAATCGTGACAGAATTGTGACGGTAGTGTCGGTAGCGTGCCGTGCGTGCTGCAATCGTAATGTTGCGGAGGCAGTTGTGTCGAACGTGTCAAACGACGCGGAGCGCTATCGCGCCAAGGCGCGCCAATACACCGAACAGGCCCAGCAAGCGACCGACCACGAAGACCGGGTTTATCTCGCCCGGATGGCGCGCTCCTACCTGCTCATGGCCAAGAACGCGGATTGGTTCGGTGCCAACCGGACCTTCCTCGAGGCCGTGCGGGCCGGGAAGCGCTGGCCCGCGCCGGAGAAGGTCCCCGAGCCGAAGGCATCGGTCGGGCGGTAGCGCGCGAATTCGCGCCGGTCGGCATGTTGCATGACGCGTTGCAAGGCTCGTCGCGTTGCAGCGGCGTGTTTGCGAATGTTGCCGATGTGGTGGAAACGATCCGAGCGGCCGCGGAATCGGCGAAAATGAAAGCGATATTCAGCCTTTCGTAATTGACTGGAATTAGGGTCGTGCTGACGATCTTTTCGTGGATCGCCAGCATGAATTCTCGCGAAAATTCGGCTACACGGGACTTGGGCGCTCCGTTCGGACCGCCGGTCGCGCCTCCGGATGGCGCGCTCCTACCTGCTCATGGCCAAGAACGCGGATTGGTTCGGTGCCAACCGGACCTTCCTCGAGGCCGTGCGGGCCGGGAAGCGCTGGCCCGCGCCGGAGAAGGTCCCCGAGCCGAAGGCATCGGTCGGGCGGTAGCGCGCGAATTCGCGCCGGTCGGCATGTTGCATGACGCGTTGCAAGGCTCGTCGCGTTGCAGCGGCGTGTTTGCGAATGTTGCCGATGTGGTGGAAACGATCCGAGCGGCCGCGGAATCGGCGAAAATGAAAGCGATATTCAGCCTTTCGTAATTGACTGGAATTAGGGTCGTGCTGACGATCTTTTCGTGGATCGCCAGCATGAATTCTCGCGAAAATTCGGCTACACGGGACTTGGGCGCTCCGTTCGGACCGCCGGTCGCGCCTATTGTATTCGGGCTCGTCGTAGCCCATGCGGTTTGCGTCATCGCCGCGTATGTCATGGGTGTCTGGCTGGTCCGGCCCGACGGCAGCCCCATCGTGTCGGATTTCCTCGGCTTCTGGTCTGCAGGTCGCGTCGTCCTCGACGCAGATGATCCCGCGCGAGCCTATGCGTGGGAGGCCCTTGCCGCGGCTCAGGTTGCAGGCATCGGCCGGCCGATCGAGACCGGCTATCCGCATTTCTTCTACCCGCCGTCAGTGTTATTCGTGGCGTCGATCGTGGCGCTGTTGCCCTATGTTCCAGCCTTTGCGGCCTGGTCCATCGGGACGCTCGCTCTCTATGCCGTGGCGGTGCGCGCCATCGTCGGACGCGACGGCTTTTTGCTCGCTTGCGCCTTTCCGGCCGTGCTCGCCAATTTCATGGCCGGACAAAACGGTTTCATCACCGCGACCCTGCTTGCCGGCACGCTCGGCTTCATGGAGCGGTGGCCGGTTCTGGCCGGGTGCTGCCTTGGTCTGCTCACCTACAAGCCGCAGTTCGGGATTCTCTTCCCCATTGTTTTGGCGGTTGCCGGCCGTTGGCGTGTGTTCTTTGCGGCTACGGCCACTGCCTTGCTGCTGGTCGCCGCGTCCTGGCTCATTCTCGGCGGCCACACATGGGGGATATTCTTGCGCGACCTTGCCGAGAGCTCGCGCATTCACCTCACGACCTCCGGCGAGCACTGGGCCAAGATGCAAAGCGTCTTCACCTTGATGCGGTGGCTTGGCGGCGGCGAAGGTCTCGCCTGGACCATCTATGGCCTGTTCGCCGGCATGCTCGCCCTCCTTGTCGGCAGGCTTTGGCGCAGCGAGGTCCCGTTCAACCTGAAGGCCGCCGCGCTCGGCCTCGGCGCGTTGCTCGCATCGCCCTATGTATTCATGTACGACCTGGTCGCGCTGGCCGTGCCTCTCGCCTTCCTCATTCGCGAGGCGCGCCGGACCGGATTTCTGCCGTACGAGATGGCCGCCATCGGCGTCGCCTGCCTGCTGATCCTGGTATTTCCAATCGTGACGGCGCCGCTCGGGTTGGCGGCGACGTTGATTGTGGCGGCTCTGGTCGCCCGCCGCGCGCTGTCCGCGCTCCGCCCGACGTCGCCGCTGGCGCCCCGAAGGCCGCATGCCCTAGCCCAAGCCGGCGGGGTTACGCGTCATTGAGTTGGAGGACGGGTACGAACTCGACCACGGTATGCTATCGGTTTAGTGTTCTGCATTTTCGCTCTGGCTCGCGGCCAATGAAGCACTGACGCGCGACGGCGCGATAGTCAGCACGCCGAACGGCCATCTGGTTCAATCACCGCACCTCGCAATCGCGAACCGGCAAGCCGCGATCTTAATGCGACTGAGCGCCCAGCTTGGCTAGCGGCTCGCTCCGTCGCCGCCGCCGGAGTTCTAGACGATGACCGGCGCGACGACCGAATCCATTTTCAATTGCCGAGGTGGCGGCCGATCTTGCGAGCGCGCGCAGTCTAATGGCCCGAAGCGAACCGGCGGACTCATGGCGCGATGTGTACAATTTGATATAGACTTCCAGTCTCAACCGACCCACGATCCAAGATCCATGATACGCATCCTCGTCGGAATCATAGTCGCATTAGCAGCGCTGGGCGGAACAGCCCTCGCGCAGCCTAACCCTTGTGCCGCGATCACCGACGATAAATCCCGACTTCAATGCTACGACGCCGCGGCCACTAAACAGAAGGCTGCTGGACCGTCGGCCGCAAAAGAAGACCCGTTCGTTACAGCCGCCAAATCGCGTGTCCGCCAGCAACTTCGAGACCCTGATAGCGCGCGATTTCAGGACATCAAGATCAAGACCGTCGGCGACGTGAAGGGTTTATGCGGCCAGATCAACGCCAAGAACGCTGCGGGCGGGATGACCGGCTTCATTCCGTGGATGTACGACGGCAAGAACGCCTATGTGTTGGCCTTCAACCCCAGCGCCGGCAATCCCACGATCCTGGATGCTCAATTGCTGGGCATCACCCTGGGGTCGCGCCTGGAAGCTCACGACAAGTGGTGCAAATAGGCGGGAGCGGTTTGCGTTGGTCTCCGGGCTCGCGCTCGTATGGACCGTGCCGCCGATGAGGTCCGCCCATGTACGAGTCGGCGGACGCGCCGTTTCAAAAGCGAGTTCGTCAATTTCAGCATTCTCGGCCGCAGCGTCCTCGCAAAGATGACCAATCCTCAGCAGGGCCATTCCTTGCGATACGCAGCGCGCGCCACGTCGGTACAAGGCGTGTCCGGCTTTGGCCGTTCCCAGAGGAAAAACTTCACGAACACGTATGCGCGAATTTCAGCCGTCAACGGGTTCGGATGACACGAACCGATTGCGAGGTTATAGCCGTAGATGTCGAGGTTGAGCTTGCACGTTGTCGCGTCGGACCTCCAGATCACCTGGCGGATCGTTTGCCAACATCTCGACCGCATCACCGACGACCGCATCCGTGTTTGCTTGCCTCTTAAACATCTTGTCGAAGTGCTTTTCGGCAGCACGCTGAGCGAAATCGGGATCGCACCTCAACCGAGTCCACGTCCCCACCGCGCCGTGCGAGCAGCAGAGGGGACATAACGTTTCACTCAACGTTTGCGTTTGTGGCTAGCGCACCTACCGCTTTTCGTTCTGTAGCCCGGTCCGCCTCGTGAACCGCAGCCCGTGCGGTCGATGCGCGCGTGCTTTCGCGTCGCGGTCGGACGTTGAACGGCGGGCGGTGGTGCTGGCGAGGGCGCTGGACGCACGGTCGCAAACAGTCGTGCAGTGAAGTTGACGTAGCAGCGCAGCCGATCATCCTGCTCGCGAAGAACCGGCACTCAAAGATCGACCGAGGCTGTGCGGTGAACGCTTTCGGTGCCGGCGGCACGATCGCGTCGAAGTAGTCCAAACGCTCCTTTGTCATTTCGACTCGTCGGCACGCAAGGCTAGTCGACCGCCCGCCGCGCGCGCGACCGCGCCAAGGTCGCCGGATCGCCCTAGCCCGAAAGCGGCAAGCACTGGGGATTGTGGCTTCTCGGCTGCTATGCAACCGTCTAGCGGACGATGAACTGGACCCGACCAGAGATTATTTCTGCTTTGGCGCTCGTGATTTCGGCGTTGGGATTTGTCGTTTCGATTCTTTCTTTTTGGCGAACGTTCGCGTCCGAAAGTCCAGTAGTGTGGCTCGATCTTCAACCGACAAGAATCCCGAATTGCTGGCTTGCGACCGTTCATGTCCGCAATCGTTCAAAGATCGATCTCCGAATCTACTCGATCTCTGTGCCGCTTGACGGTCTACCGGTCTCAGAAAAGCAGGCCTTTCTTCTTGTGGACTACCGCAAGGCTATTGTCGCAACGGCGAGCGGTAGCGAGGAGCTTCCAGCACATCTTCCGGCCGGTGATCGCCATTTGACGATGACATTCGATGAGGAAAAGCACGCGATCCGACCGGATGAATTATATGAGTTTCGCGTGTTACTTCTCAGGGGTGCACTGAGTGCTGCATCGAGAGTGAAAATGCAGCTTGGGCTCCTAGTGATGAAGGCTCGACCACACACAAAATTGTTCTCAGTGTCTGCGCAAATTCCGGGAGGTGGTGTAACGCTAGTCCTAAAATGAAGCCCGACCGTCATGCGCCGAGCGCCATGCCGGGATCATCGGATCGCCGCGAGGATGACGAGGCCGCCGACTTGGGTGGCCACTCGAACCTGCGCGGTTAGGCATCGAATGGCGGTGAGTACTCCGTCAGGATAAGCGGTCGATCCTCAATTGCACCAACGAATCGTCCATGGACCGCGCTGGTCGTCTTTTTGATCTCCGTCCACTCCGCATCGGCCATGAAGGCCGCCCAAGCGCTTTTCATGGCTTCCTGGTCCGGCCATCGAAGCAGGTAGACAAACTCAGTGCGCTCAGGTCGCTGCGCCTCCCACATCGCCACGATGTCAAAACCGTACCTACGCATGATGCGCGAGGCGTGCTCGGCAAAGCGGGCATGAAAAGCCGCTTTGTTATTCTCGAAAATCTCGTAAATGCGGAGTTGGTAAATCATCGCTTCGCCCAAGAAGCATTCTAACAGGCTGCTGAAAAATAGAACAACGTTCGTCGTCTGATTCCAGTTTGTTCCCGTTTGGATTCGCCCATGTTCACGGCCAAAACGACTTTTTCAGCAGCCTGCTAAAGGGGACCACTCTCAAATTCAAAAGGGGCCACGGGCTTGGAAAGGGACCAGTACCCGCCCGCTGCATAGGAACGTTCTGCGAACCGGGAACGGCCCACAACTCACGTCACCTGGACCCGAACCACCGTCAGCCCGCGGCGGCCTTCCACCCGCGCGACGGGCACTTCTGTTTGTGGGTGGCAAAACCTCTCTCAGATAATAGCTAGTGCAATCAATGAGATGCGGCGTATCGGTGGCGGAAGGGGTGGGATTCGAACCCACGATGGACTTGCGCCCATGCCAGTTTTCAAGACTGGTGCCTTAAACCACTCGGCCACCCTTCCGGCGCTTGAAAATACAGGCAGCGCGTTAGCAAAGGACTTCCCCAAGCGGAAGCGGAAATTACCTGTCGCGGCGCGGCCGAGGGCAGGGGGATCAGTACCCGCCGACGATCGGCAGGATTTCGCCCGTGATGTAGCTCGAGCACGCCGGCGCCGCGAAAAAGACGAACGCAGGCGCGATCTCCTCGGGCTGGGCGGCACGCTTCATCGGCGTCTTGCTGCCGAATTCGGCGACCTCCTTGGCGCGCCGATCCGCCGGATTGAGCGGCGTCCATACCGGGCCGGGCGCCACGCAATTAACCCGGATGCCGCGCTCGATCAGATTGGCGGCAAGCGATCGGGTAAAGGCGTGGATGCCGCCCTTGGTCATCGAATAGTCGATGAGCTTCTTGCTGCCCTCGATGCCGGTGACCGAGCCCGTCATCACGATCGTGCTTCCCGGTTCCATGTGCGGCACGGCCGCCTTGGCCATGTGGAAGTAACCGTGGAGGTTGGTCTTGATGGTGCGGTCGAAGTGCTCCTCGCTCAGCTCTTCGAGCGTTGCGGCATGCTCCTGGAATGCCGCGTTGTTGACCAGGATGTCGAGCCGGCCGAAGCCTTTGAGCGTTTGCGCCACCGCGTGGCGGCAGAATTTCGCATCCGCCACGTCGCCCGCCATGACGATGCAGCGGCGCCCTTCGGCTTCGACCGCGCGCTTGGTTTCCTGCGCGTCCGCATGCTCGCTGAGATAGGCGATCGCCACATCGGCGCCTTCGCGGGCGTACAGCACCGCAACCGCGCGTCCAATCCCGGAGTCACCGCCGGTGATCAACGCCACGCAGTCGAGCAATTTTTCCGAACCTTTGTAATGCGGCGCGTCGTACATCGGCGGCAGCATCAGATGCGCTTCACGGCCGGGCTTCTTGAGGTGCTGCTTGGGAAAAGTGCGCGGGTAGCGGCGTGCACCGGCCTGCATGGCCGACGCTTTCTTCTTTTGCGGTTTTTTCCGTTCGGAGCGGTCGATCCGCTGCTGGATCGCCCGCTGCGCCCGGGCCGTGGCTTCGGCTTTGCGCGAGTATCTCCGCGCCGCGGACTGACGCATGGCAACCTCCTGGTCCACTCTGAAAACCGCGGTTGCCGACCTTGGTTCCGGAGGTGAGAGCGTGCAGCCGCAGGCGGAACGGCTCGGGTCGCGCTCGGGCCGTATCAACCCGGCGTTTACCAATCTTAACGGCGAGGCATTTGCCGGGACGCCGAAGACAGCTATTTTGACACAAATTCGAGATAGGGCTGCGGTCACAGGCGCAGTCGGGCGGACGGGGACGATCTTGGGGTGGCGTGAGGACCAGACGACGTGCCGCCGGTTGGCGCGGGCTGCAGCGCTTGTGCTCGGGTGCGCCGCGCTTGCCGGCTGCGCCGCGCAATCCAAGCTCACCAGCCGGATCGATCCCAAGTACGGCGTCGCCGCCAGCCCGCGCGTGGTCGAGCCCGGCCAGCCGGTGCCGAAGGGCGGCGGCGTCTACCGCGTCGGCAAGCCGTATCAGGTCGCCGGACGCACCTTCGTCCCCGAAGAGGACAGCCGCTACCGGGCCGAGGGGCTCGCTTCCTGGTACGGCGATGATTTCCACGGCCGCCTGACCGCCAACGGCGAGGTGTTCGACATGGAGTCGATCTCGGCTGCCCATCCGACGCTGCCGATGCCGTCCTATGTGCGCATCACCCATCTCTCCAATCGCAAGTCCATCATCGCGCGGGTCAACGATCGTGGGCCGTATCACGGCAACCGCGTGATCGACCTGTCGAAGCGGACCGCCGAACTGCTCGGATTACACGGCCACGGCGTCGCCCGCGTGCGGGTCGAGTATGTCGGGGCGGCACCGTTGGAAGGCTCCGACGACCGCCACCTGATGGCGACCCTGCGCGAAGGAGTGCCGGCGCCGGCACCGTCCAACGTCATGGTGGCCTCGGCGCGGCCATTCGTGCCGAGCATCGCCAGCCGCAGCCCGATCATGCGCGACGCGCCGCTGCCGAGCGAGCGCCCCTATGACCTGGGCGAGGAGAGGGCGCTCCCGCAGCCGGTCTATTCGCCCTATCGGACCGCGCAACGCGCGGTGTCCGTGACCGACGCGAGCGCCATACGCGCCTACGAGCCGGTCGCGGCCGCGCCGCTGCCTGCGCCGGTCAGCGCCTATGCGCCGGTCCGGTATGACGGCTCGCGCGCAGTCGCCACCGGCCGCGGCCTCTATTGAAGCAGAATATTCCTCTGTTTACAGTGTCTTGAAGCGTGCCGGCGCGCTGTAGCCAGACGCCGCTTTTTGCGTCATTGATTGGTCGAACAGGCTTGGCAAGACCATATCAGGGCCGATAATCGGTCCTGGCCGCCGGCAACGCCGGCCGCCAACGCATGATCCCGAAAAGTGGCTACCGGTTTTCGGAAGAGATCATGCGCCAACAGGAAGCGAGAGCGGGACGGTTCGGACCGCTTTCGCAAGCAGGAAACGGCATGATCGCAGGCGCGACCGCAACGGCGCTGCGACGGGCGGCTGTGGCCGCGGCCGTCTCGGCGATGCTTGCCGGCAACCTCGCGCCGGCATCGGCGCAGCCACCCAAGAAGGAGGAGGGGTTCCAGGTCTCGGCGCCCTACGCCATCCTGATCGACGCGGACAGCGGCACCGTCCTGTTCGAGAAGAATGCCGACAAGCTCAACCCGCCGGCGAGCATGTCCAAGCTGATGACCGTCGAGGTCATGCTGCACGCGATGGCGGAAGGCCGCCTCAAGCTCGAAGACGAATTCACGGTGAGCGAGAACGCATGGCGCAAAGGGGGAGCGCCCTCCGGCGGCTCGGCGATGTTTGCGCCGCTCAACAGCCGCGTGAAGGTGGAGCACCTGCTGCGCGGGATCATGATCCAGTCCGGCAACGACGCCTGCATCGCGGTCGCCGAGGGCATGGCGGGCACGGAGCTCGCCTTCGCCGAGATGCTGACCAAGCGCGCGCGCGAGATCGGCCTGAAGCAATCGACCTTCGCCAATTCGACCGGGTGGCCCGATCCCAACCACAACATGACGGTGCGCGAGCTCGCCAAGCTCGCCCAGCACATCATCAAGACCTATCCGGAAACCTACAAGATCTACGCCGAGCGCGAGTTCACCTGGAACAAGATCCGCCAGCAGAACCGCAATCCCCTGCTTGCCATGAACATCGGCGCCGACGGGCTGAAGACCGGCTATACGTCGGAAGCGGGCTATGGCCTGGTCGGGTCGGCGGTCCAGGGCGGCTTGCGTCTCATCGTCGTGGTCAACGGCATCAAGTCCGCCAAGGAGCGCGCCGACGAAGCGCGCAAGCTCCTGGAGTGGGGCTTCCGCGGGTTCGAGTCGCGCGCGCTGTTTGCCGCGAACGAGACCGTCGGCGAGGCCAAGCTGTTCGGAGCCGCGAAGGGCCGCGTCGCGCTCGCGAGCACGCAGCCGATCCGCCTGCTGGTGCCACGCAATGTCAACGAAAGGATCACCGCGCGCGTCGTGTACATGGGTCCGGTCAAGGCGCCCATCGAGATGGGACAGCCGATCGGCCGGCTCAAGGTTTGGCGCGGGGACAACGTGGTGCTCGAAGTTCCGCTGAGCGCCAGCGAAGCCGTCGGGGCCGGCAACGTGGCGCAGCGCGCGTTCGATGCCGTGGGCGAACTGGTGATCAACGTATTCCGCGCCGGCGTCGACCGCTTGTGACGCAACGACTGAGGCAAGGGTTCGACGGATCAAGATGCGCGGACGCTTCATCACTTTCGAAGGCGGCGAGGGCACCGGCAAGTCGACCCAGGCCGGCGCGCTCGCGGAGCGGCTGACGTCGCTTGGCATCGGCGTGGTGGTGACGCGAGAGCCGGGCGGATCGGCCGGGGCCGAGGCGATCCGGCACGTACTGCTCTCGGGCGCCGCCAAGCCGTTCGGGCCGCATGCCGAGGCGATCCTGTTCGCGGCCGCGCGCGCCGACCATGTGCGCGAGACCATCCGTCCGGCCATCGAACGCGGCAGCTGGGTGATCTGCGACCGCTTCGCCAATTCCACCCGCATCTATCAAGGCATTCTCGGCAACGTCGATCCACGGCTGATCGCGCGGCTCGAAAAGGTCACCGTCGGCGACCTCAAGCCCGACCTCACCGTCATCCTCGACCTGCCGACCGAAAAGGGGCTTGCACGCGCCGCGCGGCGGCGCGGCGGGGCGGTGCCCGACCGTTTCGAGACCGAGGCGCTCGACTTCCATGTCAAGCTGCGTGAGGCCTATCTGGAGCTCGCCGAGCGCGAGCCCAACCGCTGCGTCGTGATCAATGCCGACGCGGCACGGGCCAGGGTCGCAAACGCGGTGTGGGCGGTCGTGAACGCGCGCCTGCATCCGGCCGAGGCGCCCTTGATGATCGAGGACGTGGCGCGGTGAGCGCGCCGAAAGAGCCCGAGGCGTCCGAACGGCCGCATCCACGCGATACGCTTGCGCTGGTCGGGCAGGCGGATGCCGAGCGCGGCCTGCTTGAGGCCTATCGCGGCTCCCGCATGCCCCATGCCTGGCTGATCGGCGGTCCCGTCGGCATCGGCAAGGCGACGCTCGCCTACCGCATGGCGCGCTTCGTGCTCGCCCATCCCGATCCGTCGGCCGCGGCCGTGCAACAGGCACCATCGCTCGCGGTTGCGGCCGACCATCCGGTCGCGCGCCGCATCGCCGCGCAGGCGCAAGGGGATCTGCTCGTCCTCGAACGCACCCCCGGCGAGAGCGGTGCGTTGCGCACCATCATCACGGTCGACCAGGTGCGCCGCACGGTCGGCTTCTTCGGCTCGACCGCAGGCGAGGGGGGATGGCGCGTCTGTATCGTCGATTCCGCCGACGAGCTGCAATATCCGCAGGCGTCGAACGCTCTGCTCAAGGTGTTGGAGGAACCGCCGCGGCGCGCCCTCATGCTGCTGGTGAGTCACGCGCCGGGGCGCCTGTTGCCGACCATCCGCTCACGCTGCCGGCGGCTTTCGCTCTCGCCTCTGTCTGCGACCGAGGTCGCGCAGGCGGCGGCTGTCGCGCTCGGGCGGAGCGCGGAAGACCCCGAGATCGTGCGCGCCGCCGCTGCCGCGGAAGGCAGCGCCGGACAGGCCGTCACGCTGCTCGGAGGCACGGCGCTTGCGGTGCGCGACCAGGTCACCGCCCTGCTGGAGAGCCTCCCGGCACTGGATGCAGCCGCGCTGCACGCGCTCGGCGACAGGCTCTCTCGCGCCGACAATGACGCGTTCACGGCCTTCGTCGATGCGGTGCGCAATTGGCTCAGCGCGCGTCTGCGCGCCGAGGGCGAGCCGCGTCGGCTTGCGCAGGTGGCGGAGGTATGGGAAAAGCTCAACCGCACCGCCCGCGAGGTCGAGGTCTTCAATCTCGAACGAAAGCCGATGGTTTTCGCCGTTTTCGGCCTCCTCGCCGAGACGGCGCGGCGGTAAATCCGCCTCATTCGGCTTAACTCTCGGGACGCTATGAAGCCCCGCTATTACATCACGACACCGATCTTCTATCCGAACGGCGTCCCGCACATCGGGCACGCCTACACGGCGCTGGCGACCGACGTGATCGCGCGTTTCCACCGGCTCGACGGCAAGGATGTGTTCTTCCTGACCGGCACCGATGAGCACGGCCTGAAGATGAAGCAGACGGCGATCGCGGAAGGATTGACGCCGCAGCAACTCGCCGACCGCAATTCGCAGCGCTTTCGCGACATGATGACGGCGCTCGATGTCTCGCAGGACGATTTCATCCGGACGACGGAGCAGCGCCATTACCGGGCCTCGCAAGAGATCTGGCGACGCATGGAGGAGGCGGGGGATATCTATCTCGACAAGTACGCGGGCTGGTATTCCGTCCGCCAGGAAGCCTATTTCCAGGAGAAGGAGACGCAACTCGGGCCGGACGGCGTGCGGCGCGAACCGCTCGGCTCGCCGGTCGAATGGACCGAAGAGGAAACCTACTTCTTCCGCCTCTCCGCCTATCAGGACCGCCTGCTCGCTCACTACGAGGCCAATCCGGATTTCATCGGTCCGTCCGAACGCCGCAACGAGGTGATCAGCTTCGTGAAGAGCGGCCTGGAAGATCTGTCGATCTCGCGCGCGACGCTCGACTGGGGCGTTCCGGTCCCGAGTGACCCGAAGCACATCATGTACGTGTGGGTCGACGCGCTGACCAACTACATCACGGCGGTCGGATACCCCGATGTCGAAGCACCGAAATTCCAGCGCTATTGGCCGGCCGATCTGCATGTGATCGGCAAGGACATCCTGCGCTTCCACGCGGTCTACTGGCCGGCGTTTCTGATGTCCGCCGGCGTCGCGGTCCCACGGCGGATTTTCTCCCACGGATTCCTGTTCAATCGCGGAGAGAAAATGTCGAAGTCGGTCGGCAACGTGGTCGACCCGTTCGCGCTCGCCGCCGGCTACGGGATCGACCCGGTGCGCTATTTCTTCATGCGCGAGGTGCCGTTCGGCCAGGACGGCAACTACAGCCACGAGGCAATCGTCACCCGCATCAATGCCGACCTCGCCAACAATCTCGGCAATCTCGCGCAACGTTCTCTGACGATCATCAATAGGCAGCACAACGGAGTCGTGCCGACGCCCGGTCAATTTGTTTATGATGATAAGGTTCTACTCAGCGCTACCGATGACATGATCGAAGAAGCTCGGCGGCATATGAAGACCCAGCAACTTCACTTGGTGCTGAACTTTGTGTGGACCGTGATTGCTCTAGCCAATGTATATTTTACTGAACAAGCCCCCTGGGCGCTGGCCAAGACCGACCCGCAGCGCCAAGGCACCGTGCTGTATGTCACCGCCGAGGTGATCCGGCAGATCGCGATCCTGGCGCAACCGTTCATGCCGACGTCGGCCGCGAAGCTGCTCGACCTGCTGGCGGTGCCGGCGGACGAGCGCGATTTCACGCGGCTCGGCGGCACGCACCGCATCGCGGCCGGCGCTCAACTGCCGCCGCCCGCGCCGGTGTTCCCGCGCTACGTCGAGCCGGAAGCCAGCGCATGATCCCGAAAAGTTGACAGACCTTTCGGACAAGATCATGCGCAAGCGCAAAGCATAAAGGCTGATCCATGCTCGTCGACAGCCATTGCCATCTCGATTTTCCCGACTTCGCCGCGGAGCTCGACACCGTCGTCGCGCGCGCCACCGCGGCCGGCGTCGGCCACATGGTGACGATCTCGACCCGCGTACGCCGGCACGCGCAAGTGCTGGCCATCACCGAACGTTTTCCCAACGTCACCTGCTCGGTCGGCACGCACCCGCACCATGCGCATGAAGAGCTGGACGCCACGGTGGGCGAGCTCGTGGCGCAGGCGGCCCACCCGAAGGTCGTGGCGATCGGCGAAGCCGGGCTCGACTATCACTACGACAACAGCCCGCGCGCCGCGCAGGAGCAGGGGCTGCGCATGCATATCGCCGCCGCGCGCGAGACCAGGCTGCCGCTGGTGATCCACTGCCGCGAAGCCGACGCCGATATGACGCGCATCCTCGAGCAAGAAAGCGGGAAGGGCGCATTCCCGGCGGTGCTGCATTGCTTCACCGGCGGGCGTGCGCTGGCGTTTAGGGGAATCGAGCTCGGCCATTACGTCTCGTTTTCCGGCATTCTGACGTTCAAGAACGCCGACGGGTTGCGCGCGATCGCGGCCGAGCTGCCGGCGGACCGCATCCTGGTCGAGACCGACGCGCCCTACCTCGCGCCCCTTCCATGGCGCGGCAAGCGCAACGAGCCCTCCTACGTGGTCAAGACCGCCGAGGCGCTGGCGCGTTTGCGCGGGGTCGAGCCTGCCGAGCTCGCGAGGCAGACCACAGACAACTTCTTCCGGCTGTTCGCCAAGGTTGCGCGCGCGTCGGCTGCCGCCGCATGACACGGACGGTCACGACGACCTTCACGATTCTGGGCTGCGGCTCGTCGGGCGGCGTTCCGCGGCCGGCGCTCGGCTGGGGCGCCTGCGACCCGAACAATCCCAAGAACCGCCGCCGGCGCTGCTCGCTGCTGGTGGAGCGCCGCTCCGCGCGCGGGGTCACCCGGGTGCTCGTCGACACCTCGCCCGACTTGCGCGAGCAGTTGCTCGACGCCGACGTGGATGGGCTCGATGGGGTTCTGTTCACGCACGATCATGCCGACCATACCCACGGCATCGACGACCTGCGCGGGCTCTACCTGCGTATGCGGCGGAAGATCGACGTGCATCTCGATGAGCCGACCGCGCGCGTGCTGCACGCCCGGTTCGGTTATTGCTTCATGGCGCCGCCCGGCAGCGAATATCCGCCGATCCTGGCCGAGCATCGGATCGTGCCCGGACGACCGGTCAGGATCGACGGGCAGGGCGGCGCGATCGATACGCTCCCGGTCCTGCAAGACCATGGCGGTGTCGCCTCGCTCGGCTTCCGGTTCGGCAATCTGGCCTATTCGCCCGACCTCAAGACGATGCCGCCGGAGAGCGCGGCGGCCCTTGCCGGGCTCGACACCTGGATCGTCGACGCGTTGCGCTACCATCCGCATCCAAGCCATTTCAGCGTGGCGGAGGCGTTGGACTGGATCGCGCGCATCGGGCCGCGGCGCGCGGTGCTGACCAACATGCACACCGATCTCGATTACGAGGTGTTGCGCGCCTCGCTGCCGCCGCATGTGGAGCCGGCCTATGACGGCATGCGGTTGAGCGCGTCGTTGGATCAGGATGTTGGCTGAACCTATTGAAAAATAATCAAATTTGAGAAATGCAAGGCATCGCGTAAATATTCCATAATATGTCTTATGCGAATCACCTACGCGGGGCGCCAAGTTTTCCACCAAGGTCTTGCCCTGCCGCTGTGGGCCGCCATTGTGCCCGCAGTGCGCCTTCGGCCAATTGGTCAATCCTTGATCCGACGCGCGAAGCCAACGGGGCATGTCCGATGCACGACGAGAAGCCCGCCGGCCCCAAGCTCACACCCTCGCGCGACATCGGCCGCCTGATCGAGATCATGGCGGCGCTGCGCACGCCGGGCACCGGCTGCCCCTGGGACCTGGAGCAGGATTTCGCGACCATCGCGCCCTACACCATCGAGGAAGCCTATGAGGTCGCCGACGCGATCGGCCGTGGCGACCTCGACGAACTCAAGGACGAGCTTGGAGACCTGCTGCTGCAGACCGTGTTCCACGCCCGGATGGCGGAGGAGCAAGGCGCCTTCGCCTTCGGCGACGTGGTGCAGGCGATCACCGAGAAGCTCATCCGCCGGCATCCGCACGTGTTCGGCGACAAGAGCGGTCTGGATACCGGCGCGGTCAATGCCCAGTGGGAGCAGATCAAGGCCAGGGAAAAGGCGGCGCGCGCGATGGCCGGCAAGACCCCTGCCCCCGGCCGCAGCGGCGCGCTTGCCGGCGTGCCGTCCGGCCTGCCGGCGCTGATGCGCGCGCTGAAGCTGCAGCAGAAGGCCGCCAAGGTCGGCTTCGACTGGAATGACCCGCGGCAAGTGCTCAAGAAGCTGCGCGAGGAGGCTGATGAGATCGAGGCCGCGCTCGCGGCGGGCGAGCGCAGCCAGGCTGCCGAGGAGGTCGGCGACCTCCTGTTCGTCGCGGTCAACCTCGCGCGCCATCTCGATGTCGATCCGGACACGGCGTTGCGCGGCGCCAACCTGAAATTCGAGCGGCGGTTCGGCGCGATCGAGGAGGCGCTGGCGGCGCGGGCCAAGTCGCCCGCAGGATCGACGCTCGCCGAGATGGACGCACTGTGGGACGAGGCCAAAGCTGCAGAGCGGTAGGGCGGGCAAAGGCGCGAGCTCGGACGCGCGCAGCGAGTTATGCGAGGTGGAAAGCGCCGTGCCCGCGTCTTCTTCTCCGCGCGGGCACGGCGCCACCATGCCTCGAGCTTGCTGCGACGATCGAGAAACGCTTTTGCCCGCCCTACACGTGGAACTTGGCGCGGATACGTTCGGCGTTGCCCGGCTCGGCGCGCACCGAAATCGCCAATCCACCGTCGGCACGCATCTCCTTGCCGAGCACTTCGGCATGGCGATGCAGCCAGCTCACGCCGGCGCCGTCGGCCGGATCGAGCACCAGATCGAGGGTGACGCGGTTGCGCGCCACGCGGATTTCGACGGCTTCGAGCAGGCGGTCGAGCCCTTCCCCGGTCAGGGCTGAGGCCAGCACCGGCCGACTTTCGCCGCTGCGGCGCTCGGCCATGTTGGATAATTGAACCCGCGCGTCGGCGTCCAGGCGATCGATCTTGTTCCAGACTTCGATCAGCCGGCCGCGGTCGTTCGGATCGATGCCGAGCTCGATCAGCACGTGCTCCACGTCGTGCGCCTGCGCCTGGGTGTCGCCGTGCGAGACGTCGCGCACATGGAGGATGACGTCGGCTTCGATGACCTCCTCCAGGGTCGCGCGGAAGGCGGCGACCAGCATGGTCGGCAGCTCGGAAATGAACCCGACCGTATCGGACAGAATGGCCTTGGCGCCGTGCGGCAGCGTGATCGCACGCAGGGTCGGATCAAGCGTTGCGAACAGCATGTCCGCCTCGACCACCGCGGCGCGGGTCAGCCGGTTGAACAGCGTGGACTTGCCGGCGTTGGTGTAGCCGACGAGCGCGACGATCGGATACGGGACGCGCTTGCGGCTGTCGCGATGCAGCTTGCGGGTACGCTTCACGCCCTCCAGCTCGCGCTCGATCTTGGCGACCCGCTCCTCGATCATGCGCCGGTCGGCCTCGATCTGGGTCTCGCCCGGCCCACCGAGGAAGCCGAAGCCGCCGCGCTGGCGCTCGAGATGGGTCCAGGAGCGCACCAGCCGGCTCTTCTGGTAGGTCAGATGGGCGAGCTCGACCTGCAGCGCGCCCTCGCGGGTGCGCGCGCGTCGGCCGAAGATCTCCAGGATCAAGCCGGTGCGATCGAGCACCTTGGCGTTCCAGGCCTTCTCCAGGTTGCGCTGCTGCACCGGCGAGAGCGCGCAATCCATGACCACCAGCTCGATGTCGAGACTCTTGGTCAGGCCGGCGATCTCCTCGACTTTGCCCTTGCCGAGATAAGTCGCAGGACGGATCTCCTGAAGCGGCGCGATGCCGGCCTCGACCACGTCGAGGTCGATCGCGCGGGTCAGGCCGACCGCCTCCTCCAGCCGCGCGGCCGGCGCGCGCGCCACGTCCGCGCCGTGCGCGGCCGCCTTGCCCGGATTGCGCCGTGCATACGGCCCGATCACCAGCGCACGGCCGCTGCGGCCCCGCGGCGGCGGAGCCAGCCGGTCATCCTTGTCGCGGCGGCGTTGCTCCAAATCAGGCCTTTTCCGCGGCCGCGGGCGCCTCCTCGGCACCCTCGAACAACTGGATCGGGTGACCGGGCATGATGGTCGAGATGGCGTGCTTGTAGACGAGCTGGGAATGCCCGTCCCGCCTCAGCAGCACGCAGAAATTATCGAACCAGGTCACGACGCCCTGCAGCTTCACTCCGTTCACCAGGAAGATGGTGAGCGGGGTCTTGTTCTTGCGGACATGATTGAGGAAGGTGTCTTGCAGGTTTTGTGCACGATCGGCTGCCATTGCCGTTGTTCCGTTATTACTCGCGGGCCCCTGCCCCGCGGGCCATTCTTGTCACGTGGTATCGTCTGGTTGGTGAAAAGCGATCCCCCCGCGAGGACTTGGCGGTACCATTAGATGGCACGGCCGGGCGGGGCGCAAGTCCAAGTTGGTACGCTTACCGCATGACCCCGAAAAGTGGGTACCGGTTTTCGGAAAAGGTCATGCGCCAACAGGACTCACGCGACTTCGGCGTGGTGGTGAAAATCGCGCCGCAGCGCGCTTGCGATCAGCCCCGGCGCGCTGTTGCCGATCGGTCTGCCGTCGATGCGCACGACCGGCATGACCACCTGGGTCGCCGAGGTGATGAAGGCCTCGCGCGCCTGATAGGCCTCATCCGTGGAGAATGGCCGCTCTTCCAGTTCGAGCCCGTGGGCGGCGAGCACGTCGAGCACGACCGTGCGGGTTATGCCGCGCAGGATGCCGAAATCGGTGCCGCGCGTGACCACCTTGCCGTCGCGCGTCACGATCCAGGCGTTGGACGAGGCCCCTTCGGTGACGAAGCCGTCGGCGTCGACGAACCACGCCTCCTTGGCGCCCTGCTCGCGCGCCGCCTGCTTGGCGAGCACATTGGGGAGCAGCGAGACCGACTTGATGTCGACGCGCGGCCAGCGGTTCTCCGGCACCGTGATCACGGCGATGCCGTCGGCGGCGATCTGTTCGTTGCGCGCGGAGTCGAGGCTGCGCGCGGTCACCACCAGCGCCGGCGCGGTTCCGGCGGGAGGAAACGCGTGGTCGCGACGGGCGACCCCGCGGGTCACCTGCAGATAGACGAGCCCGTCGCGCACCCGGTTGCGCATTATGGTTTCACGGAATACCGCACCCAGCGCGGCGCGCGACATCGGCATCGGGATGCGCAGTTCGGCGAGCGAGCGTTCGAGGCGCTCCATGTGGCGGCGCTCGTCGATCAGGCGCCCTCCCCGCACCTCGCAGACCTCGTACACGCCGTCGGAGAACTGGTAGCCGCGGTCCTCGACATGGACGGCAGCGTCGCGATGCGGCAGGTAGCGACCGTTGACATAGGCGATGCGTGACAAGTGCAGACCCTCTCCCCGACCCTCTCCGTTTCAGGGAGAGGGTGTCCACCGAGCAGGCGGCTTAAACTATCCGATTCCCAGCGCCTTGAGCTTGCGGTGCAGTGCCGAGCGCTCCATGCCGACGAATTCGGCGGTACGCGAGATGTTGCCGCCGAACCGGCTGATCTGCGCGCTCAAGTATTCGCGCTCGAACAGCTCGCGCGCGTCGCGCAGCGGCAGTCCCATGAGATGCTCGCCGCCGTTGCCGTTCGGCATGCTCGGCACCATGGAGCCCACGTCCTGCGGCAGCATCGACGCGGTGATGACCGCATCGGCATCGCCGCCGGCGAGGATCATCACGCGCTCCACGTTGTTGCGCAGCTGGCGCACGTTTCCCGGCCAATCGTGCGACTGCAGCACCGCGAGCGCGTCCTCGCCGATCCGGCGTTGCGGCAGGCCGGTCGCGAGCGAAATCTGCTCCATGAAATAGGTGACAAGCTCGGCCACGTCGTCGCGCCGCTCGGCGAGCGGCGGCACGCGGATCGGGACCACCGAGAGGCGGTGATACAGGTCCTCGCGGAATTTTCCGCCGGCGATCTCGGCTTCCAGGTTGCGCGCGGTCGAGGAGATGATGCGGACGTCGACGCTCACCTTGTTGTTGCCGCCGACCCGTTGGAACGTCTGGTCGACCAGCACGCGCAGGATCTTGCTCTGCGTGTCGCGCGGCATGTCGGCGATCTCGTCGATGAACAGGGTGCCGTGATGCGCTTCCTCGAGCGCGCCGATCTTGCGCTCCTGCGATCCGTTCGAGGCTTCGACGCCGAACAGCTCCGGCTCCATGCGCTCGGGCGTCATGGCGGCCGCGTTGATCACCACGAACGGTCCGTCCGAGCGCGTCGACGTCGCGTGGATGGTGCGCGCCGCGAGCTCCTTGCCGGATCCGGACGGACCGACGATGAGGATGCGACTGTTGGTGGGCGCGACCTTTTCGATGGTCTGACGCAATTGATTGATGGCGGGCGAGCGTCCAACCAGGTTCCTCGACAATGGAGCGATCTGCTTGAGCTCCTTCACCTCGCGCTTGAGGCGCGATGTTTCGAGCGCGCGGCTGGCGACAAGCACGAGCCGGTCGGCCTTGAACGGCTTCTCGATGAAATCGTAGGCGCCGCGCCGAATCGCCGACACGGCCGTCTCGATGTTGCCGTGGCCGGAGATCATCACGACCGGAAGGTCCGGGTCCTGCTCCTTCACGGCGTCGAGCAATTGCAGGCCGTCAAGGCGGCTGCCTTGCAGCCAGATGTCCAGGAACAGGAGGCTCGGGCGCCGCGCCGTCAACGCGGCGAGCGCGGAATCGCTGTCCTTCGCGGTCCGCGTTTCGTGACCCTCGTCCTGCAGGATACCCGCGACCAGTTCGCGAATGTCCGCTTCGTCGTCGACGATGAGAATTTCAGACGCCATGGCTATCGCCCGCTTGCAGCCGCGCTGACTTGCGATGACTTGACTTGCGAAGACTCGGCGACCGTCGCAGCGTCGCCGGCGACGCTCTCGGCGGCAAATCGTAACCGTACCCAGGCCCCTCGGCCACCCTGCGCCACATTCGGCGCGTCGAACAGCTCGATCCCACCCCCGTGCTCTTCCAGAATGCGCCCGACAATGGCAAGACCAAGGCCGGTCCCCTTCTCGCGCGTCGTTACGTAGGGCTCGAGCAGCCGGTTGCGGTTTTCCTTCGGCAGCCCGGGCCCGTTGTCGATCACATCGATGACGATGGCGCGACCTTCGCGCCGGCCCGCGACATCGATGCGCCCGCGCCCGCGCTCTGCAGGCGGCACGGCCGCGATCGCCTCCGACGCGTTCTTGATGATGTTGGTCAGCGCCTGCGAGATCAGTCGGCGGTCGAAATGCGCGGGCATGGGATCTTCCGCGATCTCGACCTCGATATCGACGTCCGGATGGCCGACCCGCATCAGGAACACCACCTGCCGTATGGTGTCGGCGACGTCCTCGGCCGCGAGCACCGGCTTCGGCATGCGGGCGAAGCGCGAGAACTCGTCGACCATGCGCTTGATGTCGTCGACCTGGCGCACGATCGTGTCGGTGCACTGCTCGAACACGGCGCGATCTTCCGTGATGATGCGGCCGTATTTGCGCTTGAGCCGCTCGGCCGACAGTTGGATCGGCGTGAGCGGGTTCTTGATCTCGTGGGCGATACGCCGCGCGATATCGGCCCAAGCCGAGGTGCGCTGCGCGGCGACCAGGTCGGTGATGTCGTCGAGCGTCACCACATAGCCGGCCTCCGCGTCGGCGGATTGCTCGGTCGTAACGCGGACCGAAAGATTGCGCTCGCGCATGTCGCGGCTGATGGTGACTTGGCCCTGCACGAGGCGGTGCAGGCCGGTACGTGCCTCGGCGAACAGGGGGGCGAGCTCCGGCATCACCTCTTCCAGCGCCCGGCCGATGACATCGGATTCGGTTTGACCAATGAGTTTCTCGGCCGAGCGGTTGAGAATGCTGATGCGTCCCTCCGGATCGACGCCGATGACGCCGGCGCTCGCGCCGGCCAGCACCGCCTCGGTGAAGCGGCGGCGGCTGTCGATGATGTCGCGCGCGCGCATCAGGTCGTCACGCTGGGTGCGCAGCTCCTGCGTCATCTTGTTGAATGACTCGCCGAGCTGGCCGAGGTCGCCCTCGGCGCGGCGCACCGGCACCTGCACGAACAGGTTTCCGGTCGAGACCAGGTTGGCGGCGCCGATCAGGCGGCGGATCGGAGCGACCAGGCTCTTGGCGAAGTTCAGGCCGATCCACATCGCCGACAGCAGGACGATCAGCGCGATGACCGTATACATCAGGCCGAATGCGACTTGCACGCCGAGCCGCCGCGCCTCGAGGTTGGCGAAATCGGCGACCGTCTCCTGCGTCGCCTGCAGGTGATCGATCACGCGCGGATCGAGCGGGCGCGCGACGTAGAGATAGGCATCGTCGTACCCGCGCAACTTGACCACGGCGCCGATGGCCTTGGCTTCGGCGATGAGGGCGACCTGCGGTTCCGCTTCGTTGACCTGCGACAGGGCGCCGGTGGTCGGCGCCGACACGATGTCCTTGGTCGACTTGAAATCCGAACGCTCGATGACGGTGAGATCGCTCTTGACCACCAGGGTCGCCGGCAGTCCGCGCATCGACGCCTGGGCGTTGAGGAATTGCCGGAAACGCTCCCGATCCTGGTCGAACAGCGGTTTGGCGCGGCTGACGTCGAAGGCCATCGCGAGGATGTCGCTGCGTATGAGAGCGCCGTGCTCGTTGATGTAGGCTTGCGCCACGGTGATCGAATTTTCGATCACCGAGCGTGTGCGCGTCGAGAACCAGCGATCCAACCCGCGATCGAGCGTGATGCTGGCGACGATCGCCACCAGGATCGCCGGCACCGCGGAGATGACCGCAAACAGGCCGATGATGCGCACATGCAGCCGCGCCCCCGCCCGCCCGCGCCGCCGCGCCTGCACGATCTGCCAGACCTCGCGCCCGATCACCGCCAGCAGGATCAACGCCGCGGCCGCGTTGACCAGCAGGACGGTGACCACGACCTCATGGGTCGGCACGACCGGCGTCAATCCGGTCAGCACCAGGAACGTGACGGCGGCCGACAGCAGGGCCAGCAAGACCGCCGCCGGGCCGAGGATGGTGGCGAGCTTCGGTGCCGTTGCACCGGCGGTCGGGTCCGCGATCGCGACTTCGTCGGCGACGGTCATTGAGACTTCGATACCTGCGCGGATGGGAGGCGGAGGGTCCGCCGATGACGATCCCCCGGAGCTCAATCCTAAGGACCGCAATGATGCATTTCTACAACAATGTTGCCGGAATGTGACAAATCCGAGGCGCCCGCTGCCTTCTCCAAGCCAGCACCGGCAACGCTACGACCCGCTCGTCCGGATCACCTGGACGTCGAGGTCGCGGATCTTCTTGCGCAGGGTATTGCGGTTGACGCCGAGCAGGTCGGCGGCGCGGATCTGATTGCCGCGCGTCGCGGCGAGCGCGGCGGACAGCAGCGGGTATTCGATCTCGCGCAGGATGCGGTGATAGAGCCCGGGCGGAGGGAGGTCGTTGCCGAAGTTCGCGAAATAGCGATTCAGATGACGCTCGACGGCGGCGCCGAGATCGTCTTCGGAGCGCGGCTCATCCTCGGCCGCGGCGATGGCCGGATGGGTCAATTCGGCGTCGATGACGGCGGCCGTGATGGTTTCCTGCGGATAGAGCGCGGCGAGCCTGCGCGCGAGGTTTTCCAGTTCCCGCACATTGCCCGGCCAGCGGTAACGTTTGAGACGGTCGAGGGCCGCTTGGTCGATCTGTTTCGGCGCCAGGCCCTCGCGTTCGGCCTGGCCGAAGAAGTGGCGGATCAGGTCCGGCACATCCTCGACGCGCTCGCGCAACGGCGGCAGGCGCAGCGGCACGACGTTGAGGCGGAAGTACAGGTCCTCGCGGAACAAGCCCTGCTGGATCAGCACGCGCAGGTCCTTGTTGCTGGCAGCGATGATGCGCACGTCGGCCTTGATCGGCGTGCGCCCGCCGACGGTGGTGTATTCGCCTTGCTGCAGCACGCGCAGCAGCCGCGTCTGCGCTTCCATCGGCATGTCCCCGATCTCGTCGAGGAACAAAGTGCCGCCCTCGGCCTGCTCGAAACGGCCGGGGTTGCGTGAATTGGCGCCGGTGAAGGCCCCCTTCTCGTGGCCGAACAGTTCGGATTCGACGAGGTCGCGCGGGATCGCCGCCATGTTGACGGCGACGAACTGCCCGGACCGTCGCTTGCCGTAGTCATGCAGCGCGCGGGCAACCAGCTCCTTGCCGGTGCCGGACTCGCCGGCGATCATCACGGTCAGATCGGTCTGCATCAGGCGCGCGACCACCCGGTAGATTTCCTGCATCGCCGGCGAGCGGCCGATCAGCGGGATGCCTTCCAGATCTTCGCTCTTGCCGACGTCGCGCGGGCGCTCCTTCGGCTCGGCGAGCGCGCGACCGACGATCGCGATCAGTTCCTTGAGATCGAACGGCTTCGGCAAGTATTCGTAGGCGCCGCGCTCCGAGGCGCGGATCGCGGTCATGAACGTGTTCTGCGCGCTCATGATGATGACGGGAAGCTCCGGCCGGAGCTTCTTGATGCGCGGCAACAGCTCGAAAGCGTTCTCGTCCGGCATCACGACGTCGCTGATGACCAGATCGCCGTCGCCTTGGGCGACCCAGCGCCACAACGTCGCGGCATTGCCGGTCGAACGGACCTCGTAGCCGGCGCGCGAGAGCGCCTGGTTGAGCACCGTTCTTATCGCAGAGTCGTCGTCGGCGACCAGTATGCTACCGGCGGGCATGAATTCCCTCTTCAGGTTCCGCCGCCCGGCCGGCGCCGTCACCCGTGAACATGGGCATCAACACGCGAAAGATCGTGTGTCGTGGTTGCGACTCGCACTCGATGATGCCGCCGTGATCGCCGACGATCTTGGCGACGAGGGCAAGCCCCAAGCCGCTTCCGGTCGGTTTCGTCGTCACGAACGGATCGAACAGGTGCGCTATGAGATCGGACGGCACGCCCGGCCCATTGTCTTTGATGCAGAACTCGAGCGGCAGCGAAACGCGCGCCTTGCTTCCGGGCATCGCCAGGCGCACGCCCGGGCGGAACGCGGTGGTGAGGTGGATTTCGCCGTCGGTGCCCTCGCCGATCGCCTCGGCGGCGTTCTTGACCAGATTCAGGAATACCTGGATCAACTGGTCGCGGTTGGCGAACACCGGCGGCAGCGAGGGGTCGTATTCCTCGGAAAACCTGACGTGGCGGGCAAATCCCGAATGCGCGATCTTCTTCACGCGATCGAGCACCACGTGGATATTGACCGGCTCGCGCTCGACCGGGCGCTCGTCGGCGAACACCTCCATGCGATCGACGAGCTTCACGATCCGGTCCGCTTCCTCGCAGATCAGTCGCGTGAGCGTGCGATCGTCGTCGGTCGCCGACTGCTCGAGCAACTGCGCCGCGCCGCGAATGCCCGACAACGGGTTCTTGATCTCGTGCGCCAGCATGGCGGCCAGCGCGATCACCGAGCGCGCGGCGCCGCGATGGGTCAGCTGCCGGTCCATCTTGTCGGCGATGGTGCGTTCCTGCAGCATCACGACGACATGGCCGGACCGTTCCGGAACCGGCGCGACGTTGAGGTCGACGAGGCGATCGCCCGGATTGCGCGGGGTGGACAAATCCACACGGTATTCGTTGACGGCCGCCCCGCGCATGCGCACCTGCTCGACCAGCGCAAGCAGCGGGCTGCCGAACGGCACGAGATCGCGCAGTACGTGGCGGCGCAGCAGCGGCATCGACACCTCGAAGAACGCCTCGGCCGCCACATTGGCCTCGGCGATCTTGCCGTCGGGCGCGACCATCAGGATCGGGTGCGGCAATGCGTTGAGCACCGTATCGGCGGGCTCGGCGTCGAACGGGATCGGTTCGGCACGGTTCATGCGGCCGCCTTCCGGCCGAAAGTCGCATAAGCATCGCCGAGCCGGCGCTTCACCTCTTTGGGGTCATCGCTCGTCAGCACCGCCCGGCGCGCGTCCTTGAGCGATGCCGTCGCGCCGGCACTCGCGGCCGCCGCATCGAGCGCCCACCCAAGATGCTTGCGCGCGTGGCGCACGCCGACATGGGTTCCATGATGCGCCAGCATCGCGTCATAGAGCGCGACGACGATATCGAGTTGCTCGGCAAGCGCGGGCTGCGGGACGCACCTGCCGGTCGTCAGGTACTGCGCGACCTGCCCGGGAAACCATGGCCGGCCCTGGGCGCCGCGGCCGATCATGACGGCATCGGCAGCAGAAGCGGCAACCGCAGCCGCAGCAGCATCGAGGCTGGTGACGTCGCCGTTGACCACCACCGGGATCGAGACCGCCTGCTTGACCGCGCGCACCGCGGCCCAGTCGGCCCGCCCCTGGTAGAACTGGCAGCGGGTGCGGCCATGCACGGTGACCAGGCGGATTCCGGCATTCTCGGCGCGGCGCGCAAGCTCCGGCGCATTGCGCGTCGCGCCGTCCCAGCCGAGCCGCATCTTGAGCGTGACCGGAACGCGCACCGCAGCGACGGTTGCTTCGATCAGCGCGAGCGCGTGGTCGAGGTTGCGCATCAGCGCCGAGCCCGCCTCGCCGTTGGTGACGCGCTTGGCCGGACAACCCATGTTGATGTCGATGATCGCCGCGCCGACGGCTTCGGCGATGCGCGCACCTTCCGCCATCCAGCGCGCCTCGCAGCCGGCAAGCTGCACCACGTGCACGCCGACCCCCTCCCCCTCGGCACGCAGCCGGGCGTCGGGCTTGCCTTCGGCCAGCGCCTCGCTGGCGATCATTTCCGAAATGACCAGCCCGGCGCCAAACTCGGCCACGAGGCGGCGGAAGGGCGCGTCGGTCACGCCCGACATCGGCGCCAGGACGACGCGGTTGGCTACCGGCACCGGCCCGATCATCAGCGGTGTTTGCACAGAATTTAGGCGGCGAAGCATTTGCTTAGAGTTTAGCCATTTCCGACGGGTACGCAAGTGCTGCGCTGCACCATTCCGCAGAAAACCATTGCCAGCATCACGAGAGACGCTAAAGCCGTAGCGACACAGGGGGATAGATGGCCATCGGCGTTGCAGCGGTCGTGGTCGCAGCCGGACGCGGGGTGCGCGCCGGAGCGGATAATCCCAAGCAATACCGGCACCTGGGCGACGGCCCGATGGTCCGCCAGAGCTTGCAGGCGCTGATCGGCCATCCGGCCGTGGAGATCGTCCAGCCCGTGATCCATCCCGATCACGCGGCCCAATTCGCGACGGCCGCCGCAGGGCTGAGCCTGGCGGCGCCGGCATTCGGCGGCGCAACCCGGCAGGCCTCGGTCCGGGCCGGGCTCGAGGCGCTGGCGCCGCGCGAACCGGCTATCGTGCTGATCCACGACGCCGCACGCCCGTTCGTGTCGGGCGCACTGATCGCGCGCGCCATCGCGGCGGCACGCCGGAGCGGCGCGGCCGTCCCCGCCCTGGCGGTCACCGACACGGTCAAGCAGATCGACGCCGGCGGCCGCATCGCCGGCACGCTCGACCGCACGCTCCTGCGCACGGTGCAAACGCCGCAGGCCTTCGCATTCGGCGCGCTCATGAATGCGCATCGCCGTGCCGCGGCAGCCGGACGCGACGACTTCACCGACGACGCCGCGCTCGCCGAATGGGCCGGCCTGACGGTGAGCGTGTTCGACGGCGAGGCCGCCAATGTGAAGATCACCACGCCTGAGGATTTCGCCCGCATCGAGCGCGAGCGCCATGCGGCGCTCGGCGACGTGCGCGTCGGCTCGGGTTTCGACGTCCACGCCATGGGCGCGGGCAATCACGTCTGGCTCGGCGGCGTGCGCATCCCGCACGAGCGCGGGCTGATCGGCCATTCCGACGCCGACGTCGGCCTGCACGCGCTGACCGACGCGATCCTCGGCGCGCTGGCCGACGGCGACATCGGCGTGCATTTTCCACCGAGCGATCCGCAATGGCGCGGCGCGTCCTCGGACCGCTTCCTCGCTTTCGCGGTCGAGCGCGTGCGCGCGCGGGGCGGGTCGATCGCTCACCTCGATCTGACGATCGTGTGTGAAACCCCGCGCATCGGCCCGCACCGCGAGGCGATTCGCGCGCGCATCGCGCAAATCGCCGACGTGGCGCTCGAGCGCGTCGCCATCAAGGCGACCACCAGCGAGAGGCTCGGCTTCACCGGTCGCGGCGAAGGCATGGTGGCGATGGCGACCGCTACCGTTCGTCTGCCCTGGAGCACGTCATGATGGGCGCACCGTGATCGACGACGACCTGCGCACGCTCGCAAGCCGCGTGCTCGACGCTGCGCGCGCGCGAGGTTTTAAGATCGCGACGGCCGAATCCTGCACCGGCGGTCTGGTTGCGGCGGCGCTGACCGAGATCGCCGGCTCGTCCGACGTGGTCGACCGCGGCTTCATCACCTATTCGAACGTCGCCAAGCACCGCATGCTCGGCGTGCCGACCGAGACGCTGCGCGCCCATGGCGCGGTCAGCCGCGAGACCGCCGAGGCGATGGCGCGCGGCGCCTTGGCCAAATCCGGCGTCGACCTCACCGTCGCCATCACCGGCGTCGCGGGACCCGGCGGCGGCTCGGTCGAGAAGCCGGTCGGCCTGGTTCATTTCGCCGCCGGCGCGCGCGACGGGCGGTTCCTCCAGCGCGAGCAGCGCTTCGGCGATATCGGGCGCAGCGAAGTGCGCCGCGTGTCGGTGATCGAAGCGCTGGCGATGCTGCTGGAGCTGGTGGAAGGTTGATTCAGGAAAAGTCGGCGGCCGAACCTCAAGCACCCGCACGCTGGCGGTGCCTCTTACCGCTCGCCGATCGCCGTGTCCGCGAACTGGAAGAAACGCCCACCGTAGATCTCGACAAGCTTGGGCAGGCGCTGGAGCTCCTGAAGACGGCGAAGCCTGCCGCGATGCGCCGTACGCCGCGCCGGACGGTGGCCCTCATCTGGGGCGAGCCGATGCGCCCGATTGTCGAACTCTGCGCGGCCGGCGTGCACGTTTCCCGCGCGGCGGTCGAGGATTTTCTCGTGTTAGCGGCCTAATCTCGCCAGCTGCTCTTGAATCTCGGCCCACTGATGCGGATGTTCGCTCGCAGATATTCTTGCGGCGGCCCTCTGTAGAATCTCCGACGCTCGGCTACAGTACTTGGCGGCGTCCTTCGTGATTGAGTACTCCGACATATTCAAAAGCGCTTCTCCTAACGACCGGCAGGACGCGATCCAATATTGAAGGCTGTCTTCCGGATTCCTTACCTCGAACGAAAGCTCGAGGTGACGGATAGCGTGTTCGATATCGGCTGCGGATTTGGCCTCGTCGTTCCGCGCGTTCGAGAGATGGATGTAGGAGCAACCCAGATTATGTTGCACGATGCCCCAGCCCCTCGGGTCGTTAGATTTCGAAATGAAACGCAATGCGGACAGCTGCAGGGTCAGACCAAATTGAAGATTTTTTTCGTAATCATCAGCTGATTCCGCAAGACGGCGGGCGGAGTATACATTTGCCAAATCCAAGCTGGCGGATGCGAAAATCCTTGGGAGGAATTCTTCTGAACATCGCGCCCGTACCTCCTCGTATTGTCTCTTTGCGTCAGCCAAGTGCGACATCGCTTTCTCTGGAACATCAAAATGGGACAATCGCCAGCTGACGCCGCCCAGGGCGTTCTTCGTCTGACACCACTTCTCTGGATTGATATCCTTTTGCCAGGTATCGAGGTTCCGCTGCAGAGCGTTTCGGGCCGTGTAGAGGGCTTCGTGACTCTTGTATCGGTAGCCGTAGTAGCGGAGCAGCGTGGCGCAGTTATGTCGATTGTCCGCCTCTAACGCGGCGTCGACGCCCGAGAAATAGCGAGACGACGATTCGAAATGACACGCCGCCGCCGCCACGTCGCCGCTCACGAGCGCGGCGTTGCCCCGTTCGATGCGCAACTGCGCTTGCTTTTTTAGGGCCACGATCGTGCCCGACTGAAGTTGAACCGCCTCGGCCTCCCTCAGAAGGTCGTCAGCCGCTCCGAACTCTCCCTGTCCGAGAGCGTCATTGGCTGCGTTGACGAGTTCGGATATTCGGCCTTCTGTCTCCGCCAACTTTGTCAGCCGCTCCCGCATCTCTCGGAATTCCTCGGCTTTCGCCATCAGAAAGGCTTCGAGTTCCTCCTCCGTCGCATCCGGCATGTCGCGTCCGAAGTGATGCGCGAGTTTCTCCAGCAGGCGGGGGAAGATTCGACGCCGGGGTCACATGGCAGGCCGCGCGCTCTTCCCGCGAAATGTTGAGCGCTACGCACAGCGCGTCGACGGTCTTTACCTGCGGGTTTTTGATCTTGCTCGTCTCGAGCTCTGAGATGCGTGCCTTGGTGAGGCCGGACTTTTCGGCGAGATCGTCCTGCGATAGCTCCTCTATGCCTCGCTTTTCGCGGACGAGCCTTCCGAATTGCACGCCGAAGGGGTCCATTTCCGTAACTTTCGATAACCTTCCGCAACGGTTCGGGAACGCGCGGCGGTCCGGGGAAGGGCAGATTTAGGGAGTGCACAACAAAACACAACTACCCCGGCCGGGTCCAACCCCAGGACCCAAGATATGAAGATGAAGCTAGAGCAGATTTTGAACGTCAGTGCGGCTGCGGTGACTCTCGCAGCAGCATTTGGCCTCGATCCTCTGACGGCCGCGCTGTTGTTGGCAGGGATTAGCGTCGGCTTGGCCATATGCGCCGGGCTTCCGCACTAAATATGACTCCCGCCGGCTCGCGTCCGCGTCGGCGACGATGACCAGCAGTGCAACGCGGTGCCGCATGACGGCACCGCGTTCAGTCGGCTCATAGCAGATGCGGCGATCATGAGTGAGTTGCGCGGTCCAGCCGCGCTGCGTCTCAAGGACGTATTCTCGATGATTGGGCATCGGCGGGATCGTTCCGAATTGGCTTCTGATGTTCTAAAAGCGGCACAAGGCCAATCATTTCAACTCCTGGACCTGGGAAGCGTTCTTGTCCGCCTGAATAATTCGTCGCCCTCTGCGCAGGCCGGTCTGCGACCAGCGCCGTTACCCTGCACCGTCTACTACCAGGAGAAGTCCGTAGAGGAAGTAGGGAAGATAACCGGCACGCCAGAGAACACCGTGAAGACGCGCATGTTCTACGCGCGAAAGACTCTGGGGGAATTGCTTAAGGCAGCAGGCGTGGAACGAGGTTGGCCGTAATACGGTCCAGCCTCGACAAAAATCGCCGGAGCGCCGGACACGGCCGACATTCTCGTTCTATGCCAAACTCGGCGGTCCAGCGCATAAGGTCCGCCATGTTGGCCTGATGGCCCTTCGGGTCGCGCTCAATGAAAGCGCCCCACTGCGGTCTAGGAGGCGCCATTGGCCACTTCCACCTCCCTATAAGACCGGCATAGTCTGTTCCCACTGCGCGCCCTGCGGATGGCACATCCGCGCCATGAGCCGCAGACCGTGGAGGGAGCATCATGAAATTTCCCCGTCGCACATTCTTGGCACTGGCCGCGGGTGCTGCTGCGTTGCCGGCCGTGTCCCGCATGGCGCAGGCGCAAGCCTATCCGTCACGGCCGGTGCGCATCGTCGTCGGCTTTCCCGCCGGCGGGGCGACCGACATCCAGGCGCGCCTGATGGGTCAATGGCTGTCGGAGCGCCTCGGCCAGCAATTCATCATCGAGAACCGCGCCGGCGCCAGCGGCAACATCGGCACCGAGGCGGTCGCCAAGGCGCCCGCGGATGGCTATACGCTGCTGCAAATCGTGACCCCGCATGCGATCAATGCCGCGCTCTACACCAATCTCAGTTTCGACTTCATCCGGGACATCGCGCCGGTCATCCCCGTCGCGCGGCTGGCCTACGTGGTCGTGGTGCATCCGTCGGTTCCGGCGACAACGATCCCCGAGTTCATCGCTTATGCCAAGGCGAACCCGGGCAAGATCAACTACGGGTCGGCCGGCCCCGGCACGCCGCAAAACATTACCTGCGAGCTCTTCAAGATGATGACCGGGGTGAATCTGGTCCACGTCCCGTATCGGGGCGGCGCGCCTGCGACCACCGATCTGATCGGCGGCCACTTGCAGGTGATTTTCTGTCCGGTGTCGGAAGCGATCGAGCACATCAAGGCCGGCAAGCTGCGAGCGCTGGCGGTGACGACCGCGGCCCGATTGGACGTGTTCCCGGACGTTCCAACGGTGGGGGACTTCGTGCCCGGTTATGAGGCCAGCGGTTTTGCCGGCATCGGCGCGCCCAGGAACACCCCGGCCGAAATCATCGATCTGCTGAACCGGGAGCTCAATGCCGGCCTCGCCGATGCCAAGATCAAGGCACGTATCGTCGAGCTGGGCGGCACCGTGCTTGGGGGCTCGGCCGCGGCATTCGGGACGCTCATCTCGGAGGCCACCGAAAAGTGGGCGAAGGTGATCAAGTTCGCGGGCATCAAGGTGGAATAGCGCCGGTCGCCACTGGATTTCAAATTCATCCGTTTCGCGAGCCCGTCCAGCCCCATGCCCGAGTTGGCCACGCTCACACCGCTGCCCGCAGCAGCTCCGCGCGCCCCTTGGCGCCGGCCATCAGATAGACGTGGTCCGCGCCCGAGAGGATCAGGCGTGCGCCGCCCTTGATGTATCTGGTCGCCGTCTCCTTGTCGTAGACGCCGCCCATGCCGAGCGCCTTGTTGTTCGCGCGGCAGGCGGCGCCGACTTTCTGGTAGGCCTCGGCGACGCGCGGATGATCGATCTGCCCCGAGATGCCCATCTCGGCGGTGAGGTCCGACGTGCCGATCAACAGCGCGTCGATCCCCGCGACGGCGGCGATCGCGGCGGCGTTGTTCACGGCTTGCGGGCTCTCGATCATCGCCACCACGAGCACCTGCTGGTTGAGCGCGGCCTGCGCTTCCGCGTGACCGGGCGGCTTGAAGCCGAACACGGCCGGAGGGCCGCCCCAACTCCGGTGCCCGATCGGTGGATAGCGGAACGCTTGCGCGATCTCTTTCGCGCGCTCCGCCGTATCGACGTGCGGCACGACCACGCCCAGCGCGCCATTGTCGAGCGCGCGCGTGCCCTCGTCGAGCGAACCCGCGCAAATGCGCACGATCGGCGTCACGCCGGTCGGCAGCGCCGCGATGCAGATCTGCGTCGCCTCGTGCGGCGAGATCGCCCCATGCTCCATGTCGATGAAGAGCCAGTCGTGATCGGCGGCCGCCGCGATCATGCCGGTCGCGCTGGTGCGCAAATGATGCACGCCGAAGCCGAGCGCGAGCTCGTTGTTCTGCAGCTTCAGCTTGGTCTTGTTCTCGAACATCCTCGATCTCCTCCGCCGGGCCTCGCATGAATGGAGCCCTGACAGCTAGCGGTCAAGCACGATACGGCATCGCAGATTTGCCGGTTCATCCGGCGCGGCAACGGCGATATTCTGTCGCCAACGAGGGCGCGGCCACGGTATTTCCTGTAAAGAGCGCACAGAGCAGAAGCCCGGAGGACGCCGCATGCGGTATCTCGCGTCATTGCTTGTCACAGCTTTTCTCGTGCAGCCGGCTTGCGCACAGACTTCGGCACAGACTTCGGCACAGACTTGGCCGCAGCGGCCGGTCACGTTCATCGTCTCGCAATCGGCCGGCGCGAGCCCGGACGTCATGGCGCGCATGATCGCGACCAAGCTCTCGGCCACGCTCGGCCAAAGCGTGATCGTCGAAAACAAGCCGGGTGCCGGCAACGTCATCGGCGCGCAGGCGGCCGCGCGTGCGGCCCCGGACGGCTACACGTTCTTCTTCGCGACCTCCGCCGCGCTGGTCACCAATCCCTACATGGTGAAGAACCTGAGCTATGACCCGATCAAGGATTTCACGCCGGTCGCGCTGGTGACGCGCAGCCATCAGGTGATCGTCGTGCATCCCGACGTGGCCGCGAAAACGCTGGCGGAGCTGATCGCGCTCGACAAGGCCGTGCCCGGCAAGATCTCGATGTCGGTCGACGGCGCGCGCAATCTCGCGGGCGTCACCGCGCAGGCGCTCAACAAGCGCGCCGGCACGCAATTCGTGCTCATCCCTTCGGTCAACATCAACAACGGCCTGCAGGACACGATCACCGGGCGTACCGCAGGCCGGCATATTCTCGGCCTCGATCGTGGAGGCGCACGTGAAAAGCGGCGCGTTGCGGGCGCTGGCCACCGCCTCGACGCGCCGGCTCGTCGCGGCGCCCGAGGTCCCGGCCGCAGCCGAGACGCTGCCGGGCTTCGATTTTTCCGGCTGGTTCATGGTGATGGCGCCGACCGGCACGCCCGCCAACATCGTCAAGAAGCTCAACGGCGCGATCGATGATGCGACGCGCGACGCGCAGGTGCGCGAGCTTGCGCCCAAGCTCGGCTTCGAACTCGATCCGAACGGCGCGGGCACGCCGGAAGCCGCGGCGGAATTCCTCAAAGGCCAGCTTGCGCTCTGGGCCGAAGACGACCCAGGAACTCGGCATCGAGCCGCAATAGGTTCGCGTCATGACGGTTTGCGTGACCGGAATCCGCAGCATCGCGATCGATGTCTGTGCGCTCGACGAGGCCGCGGCGTTCTATGACGCGGTATGGAAGCTCTCGCCGGTCGGCACGCCCGACGCGGCGGCGCGCTATTTTCGCGGCACCGCGGCCTACCACCATATCCTGAGCCTGCATCGCGCCGACATGCCCGGCGATCCGACGTCTGGTGTTTGCGGCGGCAGACCGCGACGCGGTCGCGGCGCTCCATGCAAGGGTAAAGGCGAGCGGCGTCGTGACCGAGGCGCCGCGCGAATGGACCGTGCCCGGCGGCGGCTATGGCTTCGGCTTCAAGGACCCGGAAGGACGCAATCTCGCGGTCGCGTGCGACGGCGCACAGCATGCGGCGGCAGCCGGCCGCGGACCGGCCGCACAAGATCACCCATGTCAATCTCAACGCCGGCGACTACGACGGCGACCACGCGCTTCATGACCGAGGTGCCTGGGCTTTCGTCTGATCGACGAGACCATGCGCGCGCGCTTCCTGCATGCCGCATGCCCGGACCATTTCTCGCTGGCGCTGGTGAAGACACAGCAACGCGACGCTCAACCACATCGCATTCGATCATGCATCGATCTCGACTCGGTGATGCGCGGAGCCGGGCGCATGCGCGATGCCGGCTATCCGATCGAATGGGGCGTGGGGCGGCACGGCCCGGGCAACAACGTGTTCGCCTACTTCGCCGGCCCGGAGGAAATCCCGCTCGAATACACCAGCGAGGTGCTGCAGATCGACGACAGCTACGTCCCGCGCGGGCCGGACTACTGGAAATTTCCGCCCGGGCGCAGCGATCAGTGGGGCGTGACCAATCCGCAGACCGCGCGTCTCGCGCGCATCCAGCAGCTGTTCCGCTTCAGCGACGACGGCTTTCGCACATGAGCGGCGCCGAGACGGACTACGAGGTCGCGATCGTCGGATGCGGCCCGGTCGGCGCGGTCGCGGCCAATCTCTTCGGCCAAGCGGGCTTGCGCACGCTCGTGATCGAGCGCGAGGCTGCGCCCTATCCGTTGCCGCGCGCGGTGCATATCGACCACGAGATGATGCGCCTGTTCCAGTCGGCCGGCCTTGCCGATGCGGTGTTGCCGCTGATGCGCGAAGCCCAAGGGCACATCCACATCGGCGCCGACGGCGGCGTGATCCGCTATCTCGGCTCCGCCGGTCTGCACAGGCGGTTCGGATGGGCGAACGATTACTTCTTCTTCCAGCCCGAACTCGAACGCGCGCTGCAGGCGGGGACGTCACGTTTTCCTCATGGTGGCGCTGCAACGCGGCGTGGCGCTGACGGCCCTGCGAGCAGGATCAGCATCGTGTCACGCTGACAACGCAAGGCGCGAACGGCGCGCAACGCGTGACCGCGCGCTATGTCGTCGCCTGCGACGGCGCGAACAGCTTCGTGCGCAAGGCGCTCGGCATCCCGCTCGACGACCTGCAATTTCATGAGCCGTGGCTGGTGGTCGACGCCGAGGTCGATGGCCCGATCTCGTTTCCGAGATTTCGCCGGCGTTCCGGCCGGGCGCCGACCTGCAGCACCTGTCGGTGATGCTGTGCGATCCAGGCCGGCCGGCGACGCTCGTCCCCGGACGCGGCAACCATCGCCGCTGGGAGTTCATGCTGCTGCCGGGTGAGCGACGATGACGACGATGATGCAGCCGGAGCGCGTGAAGGCCCTGGTCGCGCCCTATGTGAAGCGGCGTGCCGCACCGGATCATTCGCGCCGCGACGTATCGCTTTCATGGCCTGGTCGCGGAGCGATGGCAGCACGGCCGCATCTTTCTTGCGGGCGATGCCGCGCACCAGACGCCGCCGTTCTTCGGGCAGGGCATGTGCCACGGGATGCGCGACGTCGCGAACCTCGCCTGGAAATTTGCGGCGGTGCTGCGCGGCACGGCGCACTCCGCATTGCTCGAGACCTATCAAGCCGAACGCGAGCCGCATGTGCGTGCCGTGATCGCGGCCGCGATCGCGGCCGGCCGCTATATCTGCGAACGCGACCCTGCCGCCGCGCGCAAGCGCGACGAGACCTTGCGCGCCGCGATGGGCAAACCCGCGCCCGCGAGCGCGAGCGACCTGATTCCGCCGATCCGTGCCGGTCATCGTCGACCGAGAACGGCGAGGCGCGGCCGGGTACTGGCGCGCGCTTCATCCAGCCGTTTGTCGATTTTTGCGGCCGGCGCATGCTGCTGGACGATGCGACCGGCGGAGGCTTGGTCCTGCTGGCGTCGTCAGCCGCCGTGACCGCGGGCCTCACCGACGCGCAACGAGCCTGGTTCGAACGCGTCGGAGGACGAATAGTTCGTGATCGGTGACGGGTTCGCAGATGCGGACGGCGACATCGCCGCCTGGCTGGCGGCGCATGGCGCGACCGCCGTTCTGCTGCGGCCGGATTTCTACGTCTACGGCGTCGCGCAGGACGCAAGGGATGTCGCGGCGTTGGTGGCGGCGCTTGGATCCGCACTGTCGGTGACCGGATGAATCCTGGTTTCGGATTGACGCCTCCACGCTGGAGCTAATCCCGGTCACTCGCGCTTCTTGCGCAGGATCGCGCTCAAGAGATCGGAGTAATCGTCGGTCCACGCATGGACGGAAGGGTCGGGATCGATGCGCTTCCATCCCGGCCGATTCGGAAGGTCTCCGAGATCGGCGACGTTGCGCGCGACGACCGCGAGGATGGCGTTCGCCTTGAGATCCGCCATAAAGCGGTCGGCCGCCGTGTCCCGCTTGACGTAGGTCACAAGCCCTTCCGCCTTGCCGACGGCCGCAACCAGTTGCGTCAATTCCATGTGGCGATTCGAGATGTGTGCGACGATGACGGCGCGCTCGGACAGGCGCGACACGTAGCCGGCAAAGGCTTCGCGGGTGAGCAGGTGCGCCGGGATCGCGTCGGACGAGAATGCGTCGAGCATGATGAGGTCGTAGCGTTCGGGCGAAGCCGCAAGGGTCAGGCGCGCGTCCCCGAGCGTGATCCGCGCATCACGTCCGCACATCGACAGGAAGCCGAACAGGTTCGGATTGCTCGCGATGCGCACGACCTCCGGGTCGATCTCGAAGAAAGTCCAGGCCTCGCGGCCGCGTTTGTGGCAAGCGAGGGTGCCGGTGCCGAGCCCGACGACGGCGACGCGACCGAGCCTGCCGCGCAACAAGCGCTGAGTCGTGATCGCTTCGTGGATCGGTCCGCCGTAGTAATAGTATGAAAGCGGATCCGGTGGGCCCGCCACCGGCGTCCCGTCCGCCTCGCGCACGCGCGCGACGCCGTGAACGGTGGTGCCGTGCAACAGCAGGCGGTACCGGCCATCGAGCGACTCGATCACCTGGTGCACGCCGAAGAAGCTGCGCGCCGTCAGCACGCGCTTGACGCCCGGCTGCCAAAATTCCGAAGCCACGAGTGCGATGACGACGAGGCCGAAGAACAAGGCAGGTCGGTGGCGCAGGAACAGCATCAAGGCAGCGATCGCGACGAGGACAACCTGCGCGGCGGTCTGCATCTCGCCCGGCAGGGTGAGGCCGAAGGCCAGAGGCAGAGCGGCCAGGATCGCGGCGATCAGGATCAACGGCGCGCTGCGGCGCGCGAATGCCCCGACCCCGCCGGCAAATGTGCCGGGCAGCACAAGCGCGGCTGCCGCGATCAGGATCGGGTATTCGTAGACGTTGTTGAACACGTTGGGCGCGAACAGCCCGGAGAATACGCCGCCGACAACGCCGCCGAGCGAGACCCAGAGGTAGAATTCAGTGAGATGTTGCGGCGCCGGCCGGCGCCGATAAAGCTCGCCGTGGCAGACGAGCGCAAGCACCAGGAAACCCACGAGATTGAGCGCCATGGTGGCCGCCCAGTACACTTTGTGGCCGCCGAGCACGCCGATCGCGAGCGGCGCGAGCACGAAGGGCGCGAGCCTCACCGCGATCTCATGCCTCACCCACGGCCGGTCGCGGAACACCGCGACGAAGGTGAGGAGATAGAGCGCGAGCGGGATAACCCACAGTAACGGCGCGGACGCAACGTCGGTGGCGATGTAGGAGGTAACCGCAATAACGAGGCCGGAGGGAATGGCGGCGAGCGCGATCCAGATCAGGCGGTCGCGTGTGGATACCGACGTTTCCGTCTCCGAGCCTTGCGCCGGAGCGAGCAATGCCGCTCGCGCCACGACGGCGCCGCAGAGCAAGACCAGGACCGAAAGCGCGACGAAGCCGAGCGACCACCAGGCGGTTTGCGTACGCAGCGGCAGGAACGGCTCGATGGCGAATGGGTAGGCGATGAGGGCCGCAAACGAGCCGAGGTTGGAGGCCGCGTAGAGCACGTAGGGATTGGCGGCCTGGGGGTGGCCGCTGCGCGCAAACCAGCTTTGCAGCAGCGGCGCGCTGGCCGAGAGTGCAGCGAAGGGCAAGCCGATCGAGGCGGCAAACAACCCGACCAGCCAGAACGCGACGCCGCTCTGCGGCGGATCGCCGAAGCTGCTCGCGATGCCGATCGGCAGCGTGGCGGCCGCGGCGGCGAGCATGGCGAGATGGACGAGCGCTCCCTGCGCGATCGTCAGCCGCGTCGCAATCAGGTGCGCGTACACATAGCCGAGAAGCAGCGCTGCCTGAAAGAACACCATGGCGACCGACCAGACCGACGGCGAGCCGCCAAGCCGCGGCAGGATCATCTTGGTGAACATCGGCTGGACGGCGAAGAGGAGCAGCGCGGAGGCAAACAAGGTCGCGGCGAACAACACCGGCGTGCCGCGCAGCGGCGCCGTGCCTGCCGGTTTCACAGCCATATCCGGAATCATATCCGCCGCCGGTTTCGGCCGATTCTACGGGGAAGATGTTCAAACACCAACGACCCCATAGACCTGATCGGCGCGCCGCTCGAACGCCTCGGCGAAGCGGCGGAACGCGGTCTCGAACATGGCGCCCATGAGCAGCCCAAGCATGCGATTCTTGAACTCGTAGGCGATGAAGAAGTCGACCTCGCAGACGCGCTCGGCGACCGGGCCGAAGCTCCAGCGGTTGTCGAGGTGACTGAACGGCCCGTCGAGATATTCGACCAGGATCTGCAGATGCGGCCGGTCCAGGGTGACGCGGCTGGTGAAGTCCTCGCGGATCAGCTTGTAGGCGACCGTCATGCCGGCGACGATGGTCTCGACCCCCTCCCCGCTCTGCGCGCGCCGGCGCACCACGAGCCGTTCGCACAGCGGCACGAACTCCGGATAGCGCTCGACATCGGCGACGAGGTCGAACATGTCGGCAGCGGAATGGCGCACGCGCCGGACATTGCGGAACTGCGGCATCACGCCGCTCCATGCGCGCGCAGGAACGCCGCCACGCCGCGGTCGTCGGTCAGGCGCGTGACGTGCAGGTGGCCGCCGAAGCGCCCAAGCGCCTCCAGGATGCGCGGGCGGCTCTTGGCCGGAAAATTCCAGACGAAACGATAGAATTTCATGTCGAACTGTTCGGGGCAACCGTCCGGCAAGTCGGCCCGTGTCCGCCCGTGGCCCTTGAGCGAGCGCAGCAGCACGCGGCGCAGGCAGATTGCACGCGGAAAATCGAGCCACACCAGCGTATCGGCGCGCGGCATGCGCAGATCGAACGTCCCGCTGTAGTTTCCGTCCATCACCCAGGCCGGCTCGGCGGCCAGCTTCGCCACGGTCTCATGCCACTCGTTCGTCGAAGGCTCGACCCAGCCCGGCTTCCAATACGCGCGATCCAGCCCGACCAGCGGCAGGCCGGTTGCAAGCGACAGCCGGCGCGCCACGGTGGACTTACCGGCTCCGCCGCAGCCGATGACCAGCACGCGTTGCATGGAAGGGGCCCGCTCAAACGGCGGCCGCGCGCGCGGCCTTGAGCCGCGCAAAGTCGTCGCCCGCGTGGTGCGAGGAGCGCGTCAGCGGCGAGGCCGAGACCATGAGGAAGCCCTTGGCGTAGGCGACCGTTTCGTAGGCTTTGAACTCGTCAGGCGTGACGAAGCGCATCACCGGGTGATGCTTGCGCGTCGGCTGCAGATACTGGCCGACGGTGAGGAAATCGACTCCGGCGCTGCGCAGGTCGTCCATCACCTGCAGCACCTCGTTGCGCTCCTCGCCCAAGCCGACCATGATGCCGGACTTGGTGAACATTGCGGGATCGAGTTCCTTGACCTGCTGCAGCAGCCGGATCGAGGCGAAGTAGCGTGCGCCGGGCCGGACCGTGAGATACTTCGACGGCACCGTCTCGAGGTTGTGGTTGAACACGTCCGGACGCGCCGCGACCACGGTCTCGGCCGCGCCGTCCTTGCGCAGGAAATCGGGGGTGAGCACCTCGATCGTGGTCGCCGGCGTGTGGGCGCGGATCGCGCGGATCGTCCGCGCAAAGTGCTCGGCGCCGCCGTCGGCAAGGTCGTCGCGGTCGACCGAGGTGATCACGATGTGATTGAGGCCGAGCTTGGCGGTCGCCGCGGCGACGCGCGCGGGCTCATGCGGGTCGAGCGCGCCCGGCAGGCCGGTCTTCACGTTGCAGAACGCACAGGCGCGCGTGCACGTGTCGCCCATGATCATGAAGGTCGCGTGCTTCTTCTCCCAGCATTCACCGATGTTGGGGCAGCCTGCTTCCTCGCACACGGTGTGCAGACCGTTCTCGCGCACGATGCGTTGGGTCGCCGCAAAGCCGGGCGATCCCGGCGCCTTGACGCGAATCCAGTCCGGCTTGCGCAGGATCGCGCTGTCGGGCCGGTGCGCCTTCTCGGGATGCCGCGGGCGGGCGGCGGGGCCGTTCAGGGTATCGACGACGACGGCCATGGGAGCCTCGGTTGCGCTTCCTACTTACGCACCGGGCCTGCGCGTCGCAAGGGCGATCAACCGTTGAGGAACCATGCGACGACGAGCACGCCGATGACGAGCACGGTTGCGATCGCGATCACGGCCTCCTGGCCGAGCACCAGCGCCACGACGGCAAGCGCGATCACGGCCAGAAAGCCGACGATCAGCGTGGCCAGCGTCCAGCGCGACATCATGGGCCGCGCATCCGGTTCGCTTGGCACCGGCGCGCGTCGCATGGGTCGGTCGATTCGTTTCATCGGATAACCACTCGGGCAGTAGTCGCCCGAGGTAGTGCCCGGGTTCAAACCGTCGCGACCGGCGTCGCCGGCGAGCCGACCGCGCCGGGCAGGCGCAGCGGCGGCGCGGTCAACAGGAAGCGCGAGCGCGCGTGGGCGCGCAGCCAGTCGGCCAGCGGGCTCAAATGCCACAGCTCGCCGAGATAGACGCCGAGGCGGAACAGGCAGTGCGCGTGCAGCGGCAGCGCCGCGCAGCTGTCGCCGACGCAGGGGCTCGCCGGCAACGCCTCCACGGCGTAGTTGTCGCAGATGAGCGCGACCAGCCCGCTCGCGCTCACCCATTGCTGCAGGCGCTCGTCACGCCCGTCGAGCGCCGCGCAGGCGTGGTGGATCGACTCGTCCGGCGCGCCTTTCAGCTCGAGCAGCAGCTGGTCGAAACCGGTGCGCAGGCAGACGAAGTCGCCCGGCTCGACCACGACCTTGTCGCGATCGAGCGCGGCTTTGAGATCGTCGTAGCCGACGATCTTGCGCGCACGACCATAATGCGCGTGCAGGTCGACCATCACGGCACGGCCCTGCACGCATGCCGCCGCCATGTTCTCGATGCCGAGTTTTTGCGCGCCAAGATGGCCGCCGGTGGCGGTTTCCTTGCCGCCGCGATAGTCGACCGGGCCGACGATGTCCTCGCCGGCGCGGAAGCCATTGTAGAACACCATTTCGGGGCGGCCGTCGCCGTCGACGTCGAACTGTTGCCCGACATGGGCGAGGCTGTCCCATTGGGTGGAGTATTGCAGGGTCATCAGCACCATGTCGTCGCACACGACGTCGACATGGCGCGGATCGTCGCGCGACAGCGGATAGGCCATGTTGGGATGGTCGCCGCGCTTGGTCGGCATCAGCTTGGGTGGATGGCGCCGCGGGTTGAGCACGTTGCCGCCCGGATAGTCGAGCGGCAGGCTGAGGCAGAAGGTGCGCCCTTCGCGCACCTCGGCGATGCCCTGCTTCACCTTGTCGGGCGTCACCAGGTTGAGCCGGCCGAGCTGGTCGTCGGGGCCGAAATCGCCCCAGGTCGAGCCCTTCGGGCGCAGCGTCCAGCGCGGATTCGGCATGCGGCATCCCCCTTCAACTTCACATCGAGTATCGGCCGCCGATGGCCGCCATGCAAAGGGCGGGTCCAGGACCCGCCCTCCTTTCGCCTCGCCGCTGCAGGACGCGTGTCACATGCCGGGAGCGTCGCACGGCTCGTAGCGGCCGTAGCCCTCGTCGCTCCAGCACGCGTTCGGCTGCCAGCTCGGCGCACGATCGCGCAACGTGCGCGCGGCAGGAAGCGCCGGATCGGTGTACGGTTCGGCTTGCGCCACCGGGGCGGCCGTGCGCTTGGCGCGCGTCGCGGCGGATGACGGCGTAGCCGCCGCGGCAATGATGATCGCGGCGAGCGTCAGGGTGATGACGCCTTTGAACGGGTTGGTGTCGGTCATGCTCGGAGCCTTCTTGCTGTGCGCCCCTCGGCCGCGTCATAGCGCGAGTGCTTCCGCGAATTGCGGCGTGCGCCATCACGCGCGACTCAACACAATGTGAGGCCGGCGCGCGGTCGGGCGATGATGCCGGCGGAAATACGCAATCCATCGCATTTCCGTGCGATGCGCCAAGCGCCGTGCGTACGGCGAAGGCCACCCATGCGGCGCGCGCGTTTATGCGCCGTTTATGTCTGGCGCAGGAAAGTTTGCGCCGCGCTGCTCAGATATTGAGCACCCGCCCGTAGGCGTCGAGCACCGCCTCCTTCATCATCTCCGACAGAGTCGGGTGCGGGAAGATGGTGTGCATCAGCTCCTCTTCGGTGGTCTCGAGATTCATCGCCACCACGTAGCCCTGGATAAGCTCGGTGACCTCGGTGCCGACCATGTGCGCGCCGATGAGCGCGCCGCTCGCCTTGTCGAAGATCACCTTGACCAGCCCCTGATCCTCGCCGAGTGCGATCGCCTTGCCGTTGCCGAGGAACGGGAATTTGCCGATACGCAGCTCGCGCTTCAGCTCCTTGGCCTTGGCTTCGGTCAACCCGACCGAGGCGATCTGCGGGGCGCAATAGGTGCAGCCCGGAATGAGGTTCTTGTCCATCGGATGGGGTTTGAGCCCCTTGATCCACTCGACGCAGATGACGCCCTCGTGCTCGGCCTTGTGCGCGAGCATCGGCGGGCCGGCCACGTCGCCGATCGCGTAGATGCCGGGCACGTTGGTGCGGCAATAGCCGTCGATCACGACGGTGCCGCGGTCGGTCTTCACGCCGAGCTTCTCCAGGCCCAGATTCTCGATGTTGCCGACGACGCCGACGGCCGAGATGACGCGATCGGCGGTAGGCGACTGCGTCCCGCCCTTGCCGTCCTCGATGGTCGCGGTGACGCTGTCGCCTTGTCTGTCGAGTTCTGGTCACCTTGGCGCCGGTCAGGATCTTGATGCCCTGCTTCTCGAACGCCTTGCGGGCGAACGCCGCGATCTCGGCGTCCTCGACGGGCAGGATCTGCGGCAGCAGTTCGACCACCGTCACCTCCGCGCCCATGGTGCGGTAGAACGACGCGAACTCGATCCCGATGGCACCGGAGCCGATCACCAGCAGCGACTTCGGCATCCGGTCCGGCGCCATGGCCTCGAAATAGGTCCAGACCAGCTTCTTGTCCGGCTCGATGCCGGGGAGCACGCGCGGCCGCGCGCCGGTCGCGAGGATGATGTGCTTGGCCTGATACGAGCCGGGCCCGAGCGCCCCTTTCGGCGCCTCGGTCTTGGAGGGATTCACGGCGATCCTGCCGGCCGCCTCGAGCGCGGCCTCGCCCCAGATCACCGTGATCTTGTTCTTCCGGAACAGGAAGGTGACGCCCTCGGACAGCCGCTTGGCGACGCCGCGCGAGCGTTTGACCACGGCGGCGGGATCGTAGGCGACCTTCTCGGCCGAGAGCCCGAACTCCTTGGCGTGCGTCATCAGGTGGAACACGTCGGCCGAGCGCAGCAGCGCCTTGGTCGGGATGCAGCCCCAGTTGGTGCAGATGCCGCCGATGAAGTCGCGCTCGACCACCGCGACCTTGAAGCCGAGCTGCGCGGCGCGGATGGCGGTGACGTAGCCGCCGGGGCCGGAGCCGATGATGATGATGTCGAAGGAAGTGTCGGGCATTGCCTGGGTCCGCGTTGAACCGGGGAGCTTACACCGTTTCGGCGCCGCCGTGAGTTTTGCGCCAGCGCCGCCGCACCAACCACCACTGGATCGTGATCATGATGATGGTCGGGATCGCGATTTCTATCAGGATTGCGAGGCTGGCGCGGCTGATAGCGATCGAACGCGTCTCTATGAATTCAAACACCATGAGCGCGAACACGGCCAGCAGCGTGAAGCCGAGCAGAACCGCCGCGACACGGTCGATGGTCACGATCGCCGCCGCCACGACAAGCGCGATGCCGAGCGCGACCGTCGTGACCAGCGTCATCAGCATGAGCAGAAGCATGAGCAGGACGAGTTCCAGGTCGGCCTTGAGCGCGATGCCGAGCTGAATCTGGACGCTGCCGGCAACGATTCCGGATAGCAAGAAGGCCAGCAGCAGAGTGCCGAGCGTACGCATGCTAGTGTCCCGATTCCGAAGTTCGCATGATTGTGCGGCACCCTCGTTCGCGAACTTCGGAATCGAAGGACACTAGCAACTTATTGCATCTAGTGTGGCTTTGGTTCAGAAGTCCGCATGTCGGACTCGCGGCGAGATTGATGCGGACTTCTGAATCGCCACACTAGAGCGGCGCCGCCCTGGCGGTCTTCACGCAATCCTCGTTCATCTGCGCGAACAGTCTGTCGGCCTCGGCGAACAGTGCGTCGGCGTTCCCGGCCGGCGCGGAGCGCGCGGTGGTGACGATCCGGGTCAGCTCGCGCGTCAATTGGGTGTAGCGGACGCGGATGTCCTCGTCCTGGAAGTTGGCCAGGTAGGTTCCGATGCCGCCGAAGCGCGCGACCGCATTGACCGCCTCGATCTCGAACATGCTGCCGGTCGCGCCCGCCATCTCGCCGCGCGCCGCGGCCGCCGTGATCAGGCCGACCTTGAGCTTGACCTGGAAATAGGTCTCGATGACGTCGCGGCAGGCACGGATGTATTCGTTGCGCGTGACGTTGCGCTGGACCGCTGCGACGTATCTGGTCTGGATGTAGTTCTGATAGACCGCGGCGCAGACCGAGATGATCGCGAGCAGGACGGAGAACAGCGCAACCAGAGTGGAGCGGTTGGTGGACGTACTCATGCTGGCGCAGCCGCCCGGTTATGCGCCCGAACGAGCGCCGCACCGATCCTACACCATCCTCGAAGCGGCAGGGCTAGCGCGGATTCTCCGGAAGGCGGGAATTGATCGCCGCGATCTCGGATCGTATTTGCTTGATGTCGATCGCGTGCCGCTGGGTGAGGCCCAGGGTATAGGTGAAGTAAGTCTCGAACGTATCCATGCGGCTGGACAGTGCTGCCACTTGGCTGGAAACCCCGTCCACCTTTCCATCGACGCGCTGCACATCGCCTTTCACATCAGCGATGTCCTTTTTCACGCCGGCGACGTCCGCCTGGATGCGCTGCAGGATCGGCATGATGACGTCGGTCGGTTCCGGCATGGCCTGCTCCGGTGATGCATCTTGAGCTTAGCATATCCTGCAACGACCCGTCCTGTCCCGAAAGTGCGCGATCGCGCTATTGCACCACCAGCTTCAGTTCTTCCACCAGCGGCCGCACGCGCGCAACCTGTTCGCGCAACACGGCGGCGAGCTCCTCCTGCGTTGATCCCATCACTTCCGCGCCGACTTCCGCCAGGCGGCGGCGCACATCCGCATCGCGCGCGGCCTTGGCCATCTCCTGCTGGATGGTCGCGATCACGGCGGACGGCGTCCTGGCCGGCGCGAAGAAGCCGTTCCAGCCGAACAGCTCCATGTTGGGATAGCCCTGCTCGCGCACGGTCGGCAGCTCGGGCAGCGGCACCGTGCGCCGCGGCGACAGCGTCGCGAGGCCGGTGAGCGCACCGGAGCGCATATGCTGCAGCGAGGTCGAAAGCTGATCGCCGCCGAACTGGATGCGGCCAGACAGGAGCTCCTGCACCAGCGGCGCGGCGCCGCGGAACGGCACGTGGTCCATCTTGATGCCGGCGTCGCGCTTGAGCACTTCGGCGGCGAGATGGATGACGCTGCCGGGCCCGGTGGTGCCGTAGAACAGCGGCTTGTCGGTCTCCTTGGCGAAGGCGACGAAGGCTTTGAGATCGCGCGCCGGCACGGACGGGTGCGACATCACGACCAGCGGCACGTTGGCGGCAAGCGACACCGGCGCGAAATCCTCGAACGTATGGCGGGCGCGGCCGGTGACCTGCAGCGACGAGGTGGTGGTCGAGAAGGTGACGTTGTGCAGCAGCAGCGTGTAGCCGTCGGGCGCGGCCTTGGCCACCTTGTCGGCGCCGATCGAGCCGCCGCCGCCGCTGACGTTCTCGACCACGACGGACTGGCCGAAGTTTTCGCCGAGCTTCTGCGCGAACACGCGCGCGAGCAGATCGGTGGTGCCGCCGGCCGGGAACGGCACCACGAAGGTGATGGTGCGCGAGGGAAATTTGTCCTGCGCGCGCACCGAGCGCGGCACCAATGCGGTCGCACCCGCCGCGACGCCGGCCAGCACGCGTCGCCGCGTCCACGGCATTGCTGCTTTCTTCATGGTGTCCTCCCCTTCAAGATCGGCCGCGTGGCCTACTATAGCGAGCTTCTCACATGGTGCGCATCGGCGACGCGACCCGGTTGAACATGTCGCAGTTTGAGCGTGTAATCCGCGCAACGCACGGAGGTCCACTATGTCGCATCGAATGATCGGCGCCCTCGCGATCGGGCTGTTGATGGTCACGCAGGCGACGAACGCGGCCGAACTGAAAATCCTCACCACGCCGGCGCTGCGCGAGGTCTGGCACGACCTCGCCCCGAAGTTCGAGGCGACCGGGCACAAGCTCACCATCGTGTTTGCGCCTTCGGGCGCGATCGCCAAGCGCATCACCGACGGCGAAAGCGCCGATCTCCTGGTCAGCACGCCGGCCGGCATCGACAGCCTGATCAAGGGCTTCAAGGTGATCGAGGGGACCAACACCGCGCTCGCAAGCTCCGGCATGGGCGTCGCGGTGCTCAAGGGCGCGCCCAAGCCCGACATCTCCACGCCGGAAGCGTTCAAGCGCGCGCTGCTTGCGGCGCGCGCGGTCGCCTACACCGATCCGGCGAGCGGCGGGGCGAGCGGCGCGCACATGGCCAAGGTGCTGGAGCGTCTCGGCATCGCGAGCGAGATCAACGCCAAGGCCAAGCTCGGCCGCGGCATCCCGGTCGCGACCTTCGTCGTCAAGGGCGAAGCCGACATCGCGATCCAGCAGATCCCGGAACTGCTGCATGTCGAAGGCGCCGAGTTCGTCGGCCCTCTGCCGGGCGATCTGCAGAACGTCACGACGTTCGCGGCCGGCATCCCGATCGCGTCGCCGCATGCCGACACGGCGCGGGCGCTGATCCGCTTCCTGCAGACCCCGGAGTCGGCCGCCGTGATCAAGAAGCACGGACTCGACCCGGTGCCGCCGAAGGCGCCGGCGCGGGGAACGTGATCAATCGAGCGCGACGGCGTGAAACGCGCCATCGTCGCCGAGACGCTCCAGGATTCCGGAGCGCGATTTAGGAATCTACTTTGCGGCAACACGACGCGGGGAGGATGCAATGACACACGCTCGCCATTCGATCGCCGGGGCATTCCTGGGTTTGCTGCTTGCAAGCGCGACTTCGCATGCGGCGGAGATCAAGGTCTACGCCACGATCGGGATGCGGTCGGTGCTGGAGGAACTGCAGCCGAAATTCGAACAAGCGAGCGGTCACAAGCTCGAAATCACGTGGGGGCTTGCAGCAGGCCTCACCAAGCGGGTGGCGGACGGAGAGAGCCCGGACGCTCTCGTCGCCATCCGGGGCGGCGTCGACGGTCTGGTCAAGAACGGCAGGATCGCGGAGCCTTCGGCCGTGACCCTTGCACTCTCCGGCGTCGGAGTATCCATACGCAGTGGAGCGCCGAAGCCTGACATCTCCACGCCCGAAAAGCTGAAGGAAGCACTGCTTGCCGCGAAGGCAATCGCCTACAGCGATCCGGCCAAGGGCGGGGCGAGCGGGGTTCACTTCGCCAGGGTGATCGACCGGTTGGGCATCGGTGAAGCAGTCAAAGCGAAGGCGAAGCACCCGGAAACCGCAGGCCTTCCGGGCAAGCTGTTGCTCGACGGCACGGCCGATCTGGCGATCGCGCAGGTACCGGAGTTGCTGGAGGTCAAGGGGACCGACCTCGTCGGACCATTGCCGGGCGATCTGCAGAACATCACCGTATTTGCCGGCGGAGTGGTAAGCGGCGCGAAGCAGCCGGACGCCGCAGTGGCATTCCTCAAATTCCTGCTGACGCCCGAAGCGGCCGCAACCATCAAGGCAAAAGGCATGGAGCCTCCCGGCCCTGCGGCGAAGGGGTCGTGAAGTCCGGCCACCGCGCCGCCGAAGGCTAGACTACCCGCCGCCCTCATCGACCGGGTAGAACGACCCGTCGTCGCCGAGCCGCTCCAGGATGCCGGAGCGGATGTCGAAGAAGCAGCCGTGCAGCGCGAGCTTGCCGGCCGCCGCCGGCTCGCGCACCCAGGGGAACGTCATGAGGTTTTCCAGCGAAAGCCGCACGGATTCCCGCTCGCAATAGTCCTGCCGCTTCTCCGGCGCGAGATGCAGCGCGCGCAGCTTCGCGCGTTCCGCCATGTTGACCCACTGCCCGACGAAATCCGACGCTTCCGCCGGCGCGCCGTGCAGCAGCGCATGGATGCCGCCGCACATGGCGTGTCCCATGACGACGATGCTTTGCACTTTCAGCACCCGCACGGCGAATTCGAGCGCGGCGCTGCTGCCGTGATACTTGCTGTCCGGACCGTAGGGCGGGATCAGGTTCGCGACGTTGCGTACGATGAACAGCTCGCCCGGCGCCGCGTCGAAGATCATCTGCGGGTCGGCACGGCTGTCCGAACAGGCGACCAGCATGGTACGGGGCTGCTGCCCGCTCTGGCTCAGCTCGTCGAAGCGCCTGCGCTCGCGGTCCCAGATCCCGGATCGGAAGCGGCGGTAGCCGGAAATGAGGTCGTCCATAGCGCATGATCCCGAAAAGTTGACGGACTTTTCGGACAAGATCATGCGCAATGCAAATAAACGGCGCTCCGCCAATCCAGTCCGAAGGCAAGCGCTACACCACCATCATCACCGGGTTCTCGATCAGCGCCCGGAACGCGCCGAACAGCTCGGCGGCGAGCGCGCCGTCGACCGCGCGGTGGTCGGTCGACAGCCCGCAGGTCATCACCTGCGCCGCCTCGATTCTGCCGCCGCGCACGACGGGGCGCTCCTCGCCGGTGCCGACCGCCAGGATCGTGGCGTGCGGCGGATTGATCACGGCGTAGAATTCCTTGATCCCGAACATGCCGAGGTTGGAGATCGCGGTCGAGCCGCCCTGATATTCCTCCGGCTTGAGCTTGCGTGCCCGCGCGCGCGCTGCGAGGTCCTTCATCTCGTTGGAGATGACCGAGAGCGATTTGGCGTGCGCCGCGCGCACCACCGGCGTGATCAGCCCGCCCGGGATCGCAACCGCAACGCCAACATCGGAGGTCTTGTGCTTGAGCATGCCGCCTTCGGTCCAGGTGACATTCGCCTCGGGCACCTTCTGCAGCGCAAGCGCCAGCGCCTTGATGACGAAGTCGTTGACCGAGAGCTTGTAGGCAGGCTTGCCCTCCTTGTTCTTGGGCGCCGACGCATTGATCTCCTCGCGCGCGGCCAGGAGCTTGCCGATGTCGCAATCGACCGTGAGATAGAAATGCGGGATCGTCAGCTTCGCCTCGGTCAGGCGGCGCGCGATGATCTTGCGCATATTGTCGTGCGGCACGACCTCGTAGGAGCCAGGCTCGAACAGCGCGCGGATCTTGTCGTCCGAGGGCGCCTGAATCGCCAGCGGCACGCCGACGGCGGGTGCGGCGCCTGGCGTCTTCAGCGGCGCCGTGCCGGATTTCGTCGCCTCCACGTCGCGCGCGATCACGCGTCCGCGCGGACCGGTGCCGGCGATACGGCCGATATCGATGCCGGCCGACTTGGCCAGCCGGCGCGCAAGCGGTGAGGCAAAGACGCGGCCGGCGCCGTTGGTGGCGGGCGCTGCGGCTGGCGCCGCCGCGGCCGGAGCTGCGGGGGTTGGTGCCGGGCCCGGCTTGGTCTCGCCCTTTTGCGGCGCTGCCGCTGGAGCAGGCGCCGGCTTCGGCTGCTCCGGCGCCTTCACGGCCGGTGCCGCACTGCCGGCGGACGCGGCCGCCGCCTTGGCATCCTCGCCCTCGCCCGCCAGCACCGCGATCAGCTGATTGACCGGCACGTCGGCGGTGCCTTCGGGCACGACGATCTTCGCCAGCACGCCTTCGTCGACCGCCTCGACTTCCATGGTGGCCTTGTCGGTCTCGATCTCGGCGATCACGTCGCCGGGCTTGACCGCCTCGCCTTCCTTCTTGAGCCACTTGGCGAGGTTGCCCTTCTCCATGGTGGGAGAGAGCGCGGGCATCAGGATATTGATCGGCATGGTGCGCGTCCGCTCCCGCTAGGATCCTTACGTGGTCGCGTTTTCTGCGGCGAACCGCTGCACACTTCGCCGGAAAACGCTCTCGTCAGTTGCGCGTCGCCAGCACACCTTGCGTATCCGAGGATCCCACTTCCTTGGCGAAGGCCTCGAGGATGCGCTTGGCGGCGTCCTCCTTGGTGAGCTTGGTCTCGGTCGCGTAGACTTGTGCGACGTGCTTGACCACGTCGGCGAGCAGCGCGCCCCAGGCTTCGGGATCGTCGAACCCGCGGCGCAGCGACATCAGCAGTTCGCCTTCGACGATCGCGGCGCGCAGGACTTCTTCGCCGCCTTTCTCGAGGCCGCTCGGCGGGATTTGCAGGGCGTTGTAGGCCATGGTGCTCCTTATCGGTAGGCGACGGCGCGGGCCGCTTCGATCACTTCGGCGACCGAGGGCAGCGCGAGCTTTTCCAAGTTGGCCGCATAGGGCATCGGCACGTCCTTGCCGGTAACGCGCGCGACCGGGGCGTCGAGGTAGTCGAAGGCGCGTTCCATGATGCGCGCGGAGACTTCCGCGCCGACGCCGGACTGCGGCCAGCCCTCCTCGACCACCACGCAGCGGCCGGTCTTCATCACCGAGGCGATCACCGTGTCGGTGTCCATCGGGCGGATGGTACGCAGGTCGATGATCTCGGCCTGGATGTGCTTCTTGGCGAGCTCATCGGCGGCCTTGAGCGCATAGGTCATGCCGATCGACCAGGCCACGATGGTGACGTGATTGCCCGGCCGTACCACCTTGGCCTTGCCGATCGGCACCAGGTAGTCGTCGAGCTTCGGGACCGGGCCGGACTGGCCGTAGAGGATCTCGTTTTCGAGGAAGATCACCGGGTTGGGATCGCGGATCGCGGCCTTGAGCAGGCCCTTGGCGTCGGCGGCGTTCGACGGCGTCACCACCTTCAGCCCCGGCACGTGTGAGTACCACGCCGCATAGTCCTGGCTGTGCTGCGCAGCGACGCGCGCGGCCGCTCCATTCGGTCCGCGGAAGACGATGGAGCAGCCCATCTGGCCGCCCGACATGTACAAGGTCTTGGCCGCCGAGTTGATGATCTGGTCGATCGCCTGCATGGCGAAGTTGAAGGTCATGAACTCGACGATCGGCTTCAAGCCGGCCAGCGCCGCCCCGGTGCCGAGGCCGGCGAAACCGTGCTCGGTGATCGGCGTGTCGATCACGCGGTCGGCGCCGAACTCCTGCAGCAGTCCTTGGGTGACCTTGTAGGCGCCCTGGTACTCGGCCACTTCCTCGCCCATCACGAACACGGCCGGATCGCGCCGCATCTCTTCGGCCATGGCGTCGCGCAGCGCCTCGCGCATGGTCATGGTCACCATCTCGGTGCCCTCGGGGAGCACCGGATCGGCGAGCTTTTCCTTCTGCGCTCCACCGCCGGACCAAGGGAACGGCCACGGCGCCGGCAGGTCGCCGACCGGCGTCGCGTCCTCGTCCTTCGAGACGGGCGCTGACGCGCCCTCCTCAGGATGAGGGCCGCTGTCTCGCGAAGCCTCATCCTGAGGAGCCGGCGCAGCCGGCGTCTCGAAGGATGGAGCGGGCGCGGCGGGTGGCGCAGCGGCAGACTTCGCCGCCGGCATGGCGGACACAGCCGAGGCGTCCTCGCCGTCGCCCAGGATCACCGCGATCGGTGTGTTGACCGCGACGTCCGCGGTGCCTTCCGGCACCAGGATCTTGCCGAGCGTGCCCTCGTCGACCGCCTCGACCTCCATGGTGGCCTTGTCGGTCTCGATCTCGGCGATGACGTCGCCGGCCTTCACCTTGTCGCCCTCCGCCTTGAGCCACTTGGCGAGGTTGCCCTTCTCCATGGTGGGAGAGAGCGCGGGCATCAACACTTGAACCGGCATCGGCAGACCTACTTCGCGAAGCGGTGGAGGTTGGTGGAGACCGAGAACGCGGCGACGCCCACGAGGATGCAGGCCATGAAGGCGACGAGCGCCTTGTTGACTCGCGCCGCATGCTCGGCCGCGGCGCCCTCGAGCCGTTTGACCGCAAACGGCCAGACCACGATCGCCAGCCATTTCAGCCGGCCGTCATCCGCCGGAATCGAGCGCAGCGTGCGCAGATAGAACCAGGCGCCCGCAATCCAGCTTGCGAGCGCGCCGATGAGCGCGAGATAGGCCAGCACGGTCGCGAACGCCATCGTTGCTCCTACCGGTACACGTCGGTCCAGAGCTCGGCCGGATCCGGCTCGGGATCGTTGGTGGCGAACTCGGCGGCCTCGTTGACGATGTCGCGCACAGCACCGTCGAGCTTCTTCAGTTCGTCCTCGGTCGCGAGCTTCTTCACCAGCAGCCGCGTGCGCACCTGCTCGATCGGATCGTGCTCGGTGCGCATCTTCTGCACTTCCTCCTTGGTGCGGTACTTGGCCGGGTCCGACATCGAATGGCCGCGGTAGCGGTAGGTCATCATCTCCAGGATGTAGGGCCCCTTGCCGGCGCGGCACCACGCCACCGCCTTCTCGCCGGCGGCCTTGACGGCGCGCACGTCCATGCCGTCGATCTGGTCGCCCGGGATGTTGAACGAGACGCCGCGCTTGGAGAAATCGGTCTGCGCCGAGGAGCGCGTCACCGAGGTGCCCATGGCGTAGCGGTTGTTCTCGATGACGTAGACCACGGGGAGCTTCCACAGCTCGGCCATGTTGAAGCTCTCGTACACCTGTCCCTGGTTGGCGGCGCCGTCGCCGAAATAGGTGAGGCTGACATTGTCGGTCTTGCGATAGCGGTCGACGAAAGCAAGGCCGGTGCCGAGCGAGACCTGCGCGCCGACGATGCCGTGCCCGCCGTAGAAGTTCTTCTCGCGCGAGAACATGTGCATCGAGCCGCCCTTGCCGCGGGAGTAGCCGCCGCGGCGGCCGGTCAGCTCGGCCATCACCCCCTTGGGATCCATGTTGCAGGCAAGCATGTGGCCATGATCGCGATAGCCGGTGATGACCTGATCGCCCTCCTTCAGGGTCATCTGCATGCCCACCACCACGGCTTCCTGCCCGATGTAAAGATGGCAGAAGCCGCCGATCAGGCCCATGCCGTACATCTGGCCGGCCTTCTCCTCGAAGCGGCGGATCAGCAGCATCTCGCGGTAGGCGAAGAGCTCCTGCTCCTTGGTGAACTCGGGGACGCGCGCAGCCTCCGGGCTTTCGGACGCGCCGGCCTTGGTCGCAGGGGCCTTGGTTGCAGACGCTTTATTGGCGACGGCCATAGGCTCTCCTTCACACAACGTATCGGCACGCGCCTACCCCCAATAGCGGAAATCCAGCGGCGGCGAAAGCTTCCGGGACGCGCCGCGAGCGCGCGCACAACATCTTGGGCGAAAACGGATTTTCGGGCTTGGCCGGCGACCGGGCGACCGCTGCGCGCCAGCTCAGCGCGCGCGGATGATCCAGGTCACATCGCGCGGGTGAATGTAGTCGAGCTTGGCGCGGGCACGCTCGTCGAGCATGTCGGGATCGAGGCTATCGGCGCGCAGCAGTGCGACACGATGCTCCCACGCGATGCGCTCGGCCTTGAGCCGCGCGACCTCGCGCGTCAGCTCGGCCTGTTGCTGGGCGAGGTCGTGCTTGGCCTTGAGGCCGTGCGCGCCGGTATACGCGTTGACGCCGAAATAGCCGATGATCAGCGCGGCCATCGTATAGAGGCCGATCGCCGTCAGCACGGCGCGCAGGCGGACGCGGGTGACCATGGCGGGCGAGGATGGCCGCTCAACGTAAACGAGGCGTTAATGCAGCAGGGTCGCGGCTTCCTACAGGCCTCGGATGTCCGCCGCATCCTTCCGACGCATGGCGCGCAAACAGCGCAGCGACCTCTTCGTCGGTGGCCACTTCACCGCGTTCGATTTCTTTCAAGCCCTCTTCGATATCGGCAAGCTCTTCGGCCGAGAGCTGATAGACACCGGTCTCCTGTGCTTCCATCTCGAGAAGAACGCGCACCGCATCCCCCTGCCGTTCGGGGGGCCAGGTGCGTACGCGATCAAGAACTTCGTCGATCTCGGCTTTTGTCATGTGCCCTAATCTAGCACAACCGACGAAGAGTGTCGTCAACGCCCCGCCCGGAGCGCCGCCCTGCCGGCATATTTCGCCTGCGCGCCCAGCTCCTGCTCGATGCGCAGCAGCTGGTTGTACTTGGCGGTTCGGTCGGAGCGCGCGAGCGAGCCGGTCTTGATCTGCCCGCAATTGGTGGCGACCGCGAGATCGGCGATGGTGGCGTCCTCGGTCTCGCCGGAGCGGTGCGACATCACCGCGGTGTAGGCCGCCTTGTGCGCCATCTCGACCGCGGCGAGCGCCTCGGTGAGCGAGCCGATCTGGTTGACCTTGACCAGGATCGAGTTGCCCAGGCCGCGCTTGATGCCTTCGCTCAGGCGCTCGACGTTGGTGACGAACAGGTCGTCGCCGACGAGCTGGCATTTCGCGCCGATCAGGTCGGTGACCTGCTTCCAGCCGGCGAAATCGTCCTCCGCCATACCGTCCTCGATCGACACGATCGGGTAGCGCGCGACCAACTCGGCAAGATACTTGGCCTGCTGCTCAATTGAGCGGGTTTTCCCTTCCCCCTCATAGACATACTTGCCATTCTTGAAGAATTCGGTCGAGGCCGGATCGAGCGCCAGGGCGACTTCCTCGCCGGGCTTGAAGCCGGCTGCCTCGATCGCCTTCATGACGAAGCCGAGCGCCTCCTCGGCCGACTTCAGGTTGGGGGCAAAGCCGCCCTCATCGCCCACATTGGTGTTGTGGCCGGCGTCATGCAGCGCCCGCTTGAGCGTCTGGAATACCTCCACGCCCATGCGCAGGCCTTCGGCAAACGTAGGCGCGCCGACCGGCATGATCATGAATTCCTGGAAATCGATCGGGTTGTCGGCGTGCGCGCCGCCGTTGATGATGTTCATCATCGGCACCGGCAACAGGCGCGCCGAGGTGCCGCCGACGTAACGGTAGAGCGGCAACCCGTTGGCGGCGGCCGCCGCCTTGGCGACCGCGAGCGAGACGCCGAGGATGGCGTTGGCGCCGAGCCGGCCCTTGTTGGGCGTGCCGTCGAGCGCGATCAAGGCCTCGTCGATCTTGACCTGGGCTTCGGCATCCATGCCGCCGACCGCGTCGAAGATCTCGCCGTTGACGGCATCCACCGCCTTGGTGACCCCCTTGCCGAAATAGCGGCGCTTGTCGCCGTCGCGCAATTCGACCGCCTCGTGCGCCCCGGTCGAGGCGCCAGACGGCACGGCCGCGCGGCCCATGCTGCCGTCTTCGAGCACCACGTCGACCTCCACGGTCGGATTGCCGCGGCTGTCGAGGATTTCGCGGCCGTTGATGTCGACGATGGCGGTCATAGGCTTGTCCCGGTTAGGGCGCTGCTTGTAGCGAACGGCGGTGCTGAGGCCAAGCCATGGCCGGCATCGGCCGGATCGGCTAACGTTGTGGGCGGAGAGGTCGTCATGAGCTACGTCGATAAGGTGCTGCAGCCCGGCGAGGTCGTACGCCACCGCGCCCAGCTCCATTGGATCGTTTACTGGCGCGGCATCTGGCTCTGTGGCGTCGCGTTGATCGTGTATCTGGTGTTCCGCGACTGGCCGGGATTCCGCTTCGCCGCCGACGTCGCCGCGCTGCTGTGCCTGGCGGCCGGAGTTTTCTATCTGGCGCAGGCGTGGTTCGAACAATGGACCACGGAAATTGCGGTCACGGACCGGCGCGTCATCTACAAGGAAGGATTCATCCGACGGCGCACGATCGAGGTTCACATGGACAAAGTCGCCAGCGTCGACGTGGACCAGAGTATTCTCGGCCGGATCTTGGACTACGGCGACGTCCTCGTGCACAGCACGGGCGTGGAGTTCGAGCCGCTGCCCCAGATTGCGGCTCCGCTGGAACTGCGCAATCACATCACCGCAGTCTGACGTAGATGCCGCCGAAAACCCTGCACCTCGGTAAGCCGACCCGCTGGCCCGCGACGCCCGATGAGGCAACGCTCGACCGCGTGCCGAACCCGCATCCGGGTACGAACTACGTTGCCCGCTTCACCTGTCCGGAATTCACCTGCATCTGCCCGGTCACCGGCCAGCCCGACTTCGCGCTCATGGTGATCGACTATGTGCCGAACCGCTGGTTGGTGGAGTCGAAATCGCTGAAGCTCTACTTCGCGAGCTTCCGCAACACCGGCGAATTCCACGAAGCCTGCACGGTGCGCATCGGCCAGGACCTCGCGGCCCTGCTCAAGCCGCGCTTCCTGCGCATCGGCGGCTACTGGTACCCGCGCGGCGGCATGCCGATCGACGTGTTCTGGCAGGCGGGCCGGCTGCCCAAGGGCGTGTGGCTGCCGGACCAGGGCGTGCCGCCCTACCGGGCGCGCGGCTAACCCGGTGCCGCCCGCTCGCGCAGGAAGCGCGCGCAGACGAGCCCGATCGCCAACACCAGCACCGCGCTGATCGCGATCGTCGCCGGCGCGCCGACATGGCTGAAGCCGAGCCCATAGACCACCGGCCCGCTGGCGTGTCCGACGAAGAAGCAGAACGAATGCAGTGAGACCGCCGCCCCGCGCGCCTGCACCGACAGCTCCGTCGTCTGCACCTGGATCGAGGCGTGCAAGGTGTAGAAGCCGAACCCGAGCAGGGTGAAGGCGAAAAGCTGCAGCGGCCAGACCGGCTCGAAGGCGGCCAACGCGAGCGCAAGCGCCGCGATCACGCCGCCGCCGATCATCAACTGGTCGCCGCGCCAGCGGCGCACCAGAACCGGCACGGCGAGCGCGTAGGCGACGCCGCCGATCGAGAAACCGGCGAGCACGATGCCGGCGATCGAGGCGCGTGCCTCGCCGCTCGCCAGCAGCAGCAGCGCGACGAACGGAAACAGGCCGAAGATGAGAATGCCCTCGGCGAACACGGCGCCGAAGCACACCTTGGCGCGCGGGTTGGCCAGCACGCTGCGATAGCGTCCGGGGATGCCGGCGATGTCGAAATGCGTCGGCGCCGCGCGCGCCGCCTCGCGCAACGTGACCACGGCGGTGATCAGCGCGAATGCGCCGCCGGCCGCGAACACCAGGAACACGGCGCGCCAGCCGGCGAGGTCGCCGATCACGCCAGCCAATGCCGCGCCGATGAGGTTGCCGCTGATGACCGCGATCAGCCAGCGCCCGATCGCCACTTGGCGCTCCTTCATCGGGACCAGATCGCCGATGACCGCCATGCCGACCGGGAAGATGCCGCCGCTCGCCATGCCGGCGACGATGCGGGCGATCAGCAGCACCGAGTAGTCGGCGGCGAACGCGCAGGCGAGCGTCGCGCCGAGCAGCACCGCCAGACAGACCAGCATGACGCGGATTTTGCCGACCATGTCGGCGACCGGGCCGAGCACCGGCTGCACCAGCGCAAACGGCAGCGCAAACGCGGTCGAAAGCAGCGCGACCGAGTTGGGGTCGACCGCCAGCTCCCGGGCGATCGGCGGCACGATCGGATCGACGGCGCGCGCGACCAGCGCGGTCACGAAACCGACCAGGCTCAGGCGCAGCAGGATGCGCCGGTTGCGGCGGTCGTCATCCTGCGGGTTCATGTCGGCAAGCGGCGCGCCGGGCTCGAATTTGGGCTGAAAGTTCATTTCGCAGGAGTTCTTGGGTTGGCGAGACCCATACCCGATTTCCTACCCGCTTAGTTGTGCAGTGCGGGAATGCCTCACCCGATGATGGCGTGGGGCAGGAAGCGCGAGGTGTTCTTGGTGATCGGGCTGACGTCTTCGCGCACCGACAGGCCGCAGGGAACTCCGGCCGCGAACCAAGAGCCGAGCACGGCGTAATTGCCCGCGAACTGCGGCAGGGTCGCCATCGCTTGGCGGATCGCGCCCTCCCCGCCATAGGGGCCGGGATCGGAGTCGACGGTCGCGCCGCCGACCACGATCTCCACATTGGCGCCCTCGCGCGAATAGAGCGGCTTGCGCACGAACGAGTTGCCCAGTTCCGCTGCCCTGGGGTCATCGTCGAAATAGGCCGGCAGCAGGTTCGGGTGGCGCGGGAACATCGCCCACAGCAGCGGCAGGATGCCTTTGTTGGAGAGGATCGCCTTCCAGGGCGGCTCGAGGAAGCGGGTGGCCGAGCCGGCCAGGAAGGCGCCGAACTGCTCGCGGAACATCCACTCCCACGGATAGAGCTTGAAGCAGAGGCCGATCGGCTTGTTGTCGAGGTCGACGAAGGCGCCGTTCGGCGCGCGGCCGATCGCCTCCATCGGCAGTACCGTGGTGGTCAGCCCGGCTTGGCGCGCGGTGTCCTCGAGGTAGGCGATGGTGCCGCCGTCTTCGGGATCGTCGGTGATGCCGGCCAGATGCAGGTGGGCCCCCTGCCCAATCGTCTTCCAGCCCCCGATCAGGCGCTCGTGCAGCGAATTGTACTGGTCGGCGTCCTTGGGAACGATCCGGCGCGCGATGGCGTCTTCCAGCCACATCCACTGGAATACGGCGGTCTCGAACACCGACGTCGGCGTGTCGGCGTTGTACTCGAGCAGCCTGGCCGGGCCGCGTCCGTCATACGAGAAGTCGAAGCGGCCATAGAGGCTCGGGTCACCGCGTTTCCAGCTCGCCGCGATGTAGGTCCAGAACCGCTGCGGGATGCGCAGCAGCCTGAGGATACGCTCGTCGTCGACCGCTTTGGCGACCAGTTCGCGGCACATGCCTTCGAGCGCGGCCGTCGGCGCTTCAAGATCCTGCTCGATCTCCTTGAGCGTAAATCCGTAATAGGCGCGCTCGTCCCAATAAAGTTGGCCCTCGATGGTGTGGAAGGTGAAGCCGGTCTCGGCCGCCTTGTCGCGCCAATCGGCGCGTTCCTCGACCGCGATACGCTGCATCAGCTGCTCGGCGAGCGCGAGATCGAGCGCGAGGTGGTGCCGAAGCCGCTGCGCGGCGTCGTCGAGGGGGAGGTCGAGGGCCGCGTGGCCGTCGTCGGCGAGCTGGTCGTGGTGGGGGTGAACGCGGTCGAAGGCGAGGTCGTGCGTCGGGTCGAGGTCCAGTCGCGGTTGCGCGAGCCCGAGTACCAGGACCAGCCCCGCGACCGCCGGCGGCAATTCTGGTCCGCCTGCGCGGGCGCAGGGCTCGCTGCCGGCGCGGCCGGGGCATCGCCGATCCCAAGCCGCGGCGGCGCCGCCTGTTGCGGTGCCGCCTGCGGGCGGCACTCGGCGCGCGAGGGCAGCAGGTAGGCGCCGGCCGCGGTCGTCGCCGCGACGCCCATCACCACCAGCGCGACTTGGCTCGATCGCTTCATCGCCGCCTCACGTCGCCATCGAGGCGGCGTTGATCAGTCCGGCGATGATCGAGGCCAAGCCCAGCCAGATCGCGGGCGCGATCTCGCCGTTCGCGATGCGCTGCGAGAGATCGGGTATCGGGATGCGGGCGGCATAGAACGCGCCGATCTGAACGATGAGCGCGATGATGCCCCAGATGGTGCAATCGACCGCATCGTTGGCATGGCTGATGGCGCTGGTCAGCGGCAGCGCGAAGCCGATCACGCTCAAGCCCAACGCGATCGCGGCGCCCGGCACGTTGTTGCGGATCAACTCGAATTCGTCGTGCTGGGTGAGCCAGGTGTAGATGTAGACGTAGGCCACGATCAGCACGGCGGCGAGGCAGAAATAGATCAGGAACGCAGGCAAACCGCTGAGCGACTGCAAGGCCATGTCCGTCTCCCCCGAGTGACCGCGGCGGCCGCGGCCGGCGCGGACCATTCTGGCAGATTCGCTGGCAGGTTTGGGGCGGCGGGTCTTACTTCGCCTTCGCCAGACGGTCGAACTCGCGCAGTGACACCAGCAACGGCTCCAGCTCTTTGAGCGGCAGCATGTTGGCCCCGTCGGACGGCGCCTTGTCCGGGTCCTGATGCGTCTCGATGAACACGCCGGCCACGCCGACCGCCACGGCGGCGCGCGCCAGCACCGGCACGAACGCGCGCTCGCCGCCCGAGGTCGCCCCCTGCCCGCCCGGCTGCTGCACCGAGTGGGTGGCGTCGAAGACCACCGGCGCGCCGGTGCGCGCGAGGATCGGCAGCGCGCGCATGTCGGAGACGAGCGTGTTGTAGCCGAACGAGGCGCCGCGCTCGGTCACCAGCACGTCGCGGTTGCCGGCGCCGGTCAGCTTGGCGACCACGTTCGCCATGTCCCAGGGCGCGAGGAACTGGCCCTTCTTGACGTTGACGGCGCGCCCGGTCTGCGCCGCCGCGACCAGCAGGTCGGTCTGACGGCACAGGAAGGCCGGGATCTGCAGCACGTCGACCACCTCGGCGACGCGCGCGCACTGTTCGACCGCGTGGACGTCGGTCAGCACCGGCAATCCGGTCTTCTGGCGGATCTCCGCGAAGATCGGCAGCGCCGCATCGAGCCCGATCCCGCGGCCGCTTTGAGCGCTGGTGCGGTTGGCCTTGTCGAACGAGGTCTTGTAGACGAGGCCGATGCCGACGCGGCCGGCGATCTCCTTCAACGCCGTTGCCATTTCCAGCGCGTGCGCGCGGCTCTCGAGCGCGCACGGACCCGCGATCAGCGTCAGCGGCAAGGCATTGCCGAAGCGCACTTGACCGAGCGCTTGGCCGACCGCGACGACCGGATGAGGGGCTAATTCGCCGGACATGGGACTCCCATCAGGCCGCCTCGAACACCAGCGTCGCGCCGAGCAGCGTTGCGACGATGCGGCCCATGCGCTCGGACGCCGTGACACCGGCGCGCGCGAATGCGGAGCGCAGCACTACGGGATCGCGCAGCTTGAACCGGATCGCAGCAAAGCGCATGCCGCGCGAAATATCCGGCGGCTCAGCCGCGTAGTGCAAGCGGAATGCCGCCGGGTCCATGACCTGGACTTCGCCGCGCGGCGTCGTGATCGCGATCCCGGACGAGGTTGCCTGGATGTCGCGCACGCCGGTGAAAGCGGAGAGGAAGATGTGATGGTCGGTGGGGTTGTCGGCGACGAACACGACGCCGGCGACATCGGTGATCGTGTTGGCGTGGGTCTGAAAGGCCGGATTCCAGAAATTTTCCGGATAGTGCTGCTGGCAGGCGAAGAAGCCGGCATCGGCCTTCGGATCGGCTGCGAAGGCGAGCGAGAACGCCACCTTCACGCTCGATCCATCCGGCCACATGCCCTCGCGCTCGAAGTCGAAGACGTCGAAGACGCCGATGCCGGCCGACTTGAAATCGGCGGCATCGGCGCGCGCACCCTTCGATTCCAGCACGAGCATGGAAAGCCCCTGCCCGCGCGCCAGGAACTCGGCGTTGAACGCACCGAACGAGAACCCGCGCGGGCCGGCCGGCGCGATGTTGCCCGGCTCGGCCACGGTGAGCAGCTCGATGAACACGCCGGGAAACTGCACGATCGCGTTGTGCGTGCCCCAAGGGTGGCGGTTGCGCGCCCCGACCGTGAAGCCGAGCGCGCGATAGAGCTCGGCCGCCGCGTCGAGATCGCGCACCGTATGAACGATGTGATCGATCCCGCGCGGCATTGCTCACTTCACCGAGGAGAACGCGGTCGGCTGCAGGATCTGGCTGGACAGCGTCTGCACGATCGGGCCGTCCTTTTCGGTCTCGGCGCGCTTGGCGACCCATTCGGGATCGTTCATGAACGCGGTCCATTTCTTCTCGCGTTCGGCCAGCAACTCCCAGGCCAGCATGTAGGTGAGGTCGTGGTTCGACTCGCCGATTGCCGTGGTCCAGAACCCGGCCTGGCGGATGCCGTGCTTCTCCCACAGCTTGAGCGTAATGGTCTCGAACCGCTTGAGCAGCGCCGGCAGCCGCATCGGCACGCAACGGTAGATGCGCATTTCGTAGATCATGGGTTTCCTCGGATGTTCGGAGGGGAACCTCATAGCCGGGCCGGGCGCGGCGATCCATAGGCCTCGCAAAGCGCGATGGCGCACCGGACAGGACCGTTACACCAGCCTCGACTGCTCGACCGCGGCCTCGACGAAGGAGGCGAACAGCGGGTGCGGCTCGAACGGCCGCGACTTGAGCTCGGGATGGAATTGCACGCCGATGAACCAGGGATGGTCGGCGTATTCGATGATCTCGGGCAGCACGCCGTCCGGCGACATGCCGCAGAATCGCATGCCGCGCTGCTCGAGCATTCCCTTGTAGGCGGTATTGACCTCGTAGCGATGGCGGTGGCGCTCGGAAATCTCGCTCGCGCCGTAGATCTCGGCGACACGGCTGCCGGGCGCCAGGCGCGCCGGATAGGCGCCGAGCCGCATGGTGCCGCCGAGGTCGCCGTTGGCCTGCCGCTTCTCCAGGGCATTGCCCTTGAGCCACTCGGTCATCAGGCCGACCGCGGGCTCCGCGGTCGGCCCGAACTCGGTCGAATTGGCGTCCTCGATGCCGGCGAGATTGCGTGCCGCTTCGATCACCGCCATCTGCATGCCGAAGCAGATGCCGAAATACGGCACACGGCGCTCGCGCGCGAATTGCGCGGCCCTGATCTTGCCCTCGGCGCCACGCTGGCCGAAGCCGCCGGGAACGAGGATGCCGTCGACGTGTTCGAGGAACGGCGCCGGATCCTCGTTCTCGAACACCTCCGACTCGATCCAGTCGAGATTGACCTTGACCTTGTTGGCGATGCCGCCGTGGGACAAAGCCTCGATCAGCGATTTGTAGGCGTCCTTCAGGCCGGTGTACTTGCCGACGATGGCGATGGTGACGTCGCCTTCCGGGTTGCGTACCCGCTCGTTGATCAGCCGCCAGGTGGCGAGATCCGGCGCCGGACCCGGCTCGATGCCGAAAGCGGCGAGCACCTCGGTGTCGAGCCCCTCGGCATGATAAGCTTCGGGGACGGCATAGATGTTGTCGACGTCACGCGCTTCGATGACGGCGCTTTCGCGCACATTGCAGAATAGCCCGAGCTTGCGCCGCTCCTCGCGCGGGATCGGGCGGTCGGTGCGGCACAGCAGGATGTCGGGCTGGATGCCGATCGAGCGCAGCTCCTTGACCGAGTGCTGCGTCGGCTTGGTCTTGAGCTCGCCGGCCGAGGGGATGAACGGCAGCAGGGTCAGATGAATGTAGACCGCGTGACGGCGCGGCAACTCGTTGCCGAATTGGCGGATCGCCTCGAAGAACGGCAGGCCTTCGATGTCGCCGACCGTGCCGCCGATCTCGCATAGCACGAAGTCGAAGTCCTCCGCGCCCGCGCGGATGAAATCCTTGATCGCGTTGGTGACGTGCGGGATGACCTGGATGGTCGCGCCGAGATAGTCGCCGCGGCGTTCCTTGGCCAAGATCTCCTGGTAGATGCGCCCGGTGGTGATGTTGTCCTGGCGCGAGGCGGGCCGGCCGGTGAAGCGCTCGTAATGGCCAAGGTCGAGATCGGTCTCCGCGCCGTCGTCGGTGACGAACACCTCGCCGTGCTGGTAGGGCGACATGGTGCCCGGATCGACGTTGAGGTAGGGGTCGAGCTTGCGCAGGCGCACCTTGTAGCCGCGCGCCTGCAGCAGCGCGCCGAGCGCTGCGGATGCGAGACCCTTGCCAAGGGAGGAGACCACGCCGCCGGTGATGAAGATATACCGCGCCATGGGACCCAACCTTTAGTCCGCCCAAATCGATTCGACGAGACCCCTGCCGGCCTCGGTGCAAAAACCTGAAAGGGCCGGTCGCCCGGCCCTTGCCCTTACTTCGACTGTGGAACCTGCGGCCCGCTCGGCGCGGCCGGGGCCGCCGGCTCGGTCGCCCGCAGCCGGTCGAGCAGCCCTCCGGGCGCGGCTGGCGCGGTGGGCGCTCCCGGCTGCGTGGCAGGCGCCCCGGTGTTCAGGACCGATGTCGGCTTGCGCTCCCAGCCGGCCAGGATCGAAAGCACCAGGCTGGTCACGAAAAACGTCCCGGCCAGGATCGCCGTGGTCCGGGTGAGCACATTCGAGGTTCCGCGACTGGTGAGAAAACCGCCGCCACCGCCGATGCCAAGCCCGCCGCCTTCGGACTTCTGCAGCAGCACGACACCGATCATGGCGCTGACCACCATGAGATGAATGACGATGATGACAGTCTGCATCGGTCCCGGATCCATCAGGGGCAGCGTGCGCGGCGCCTCGCAAGCCCATATAGGAAGCCGCGGCGGTCTCTACACGATCCCCAGCGGCATTTCCACTAGTGCCCCGAACCCGAAGTTCGCACACAAAGTGTGGCAAGGGCGGTTGCGAACTTCGGGTTCAAAGGAGCACTAGAATCATAGAGTTGCCAGTGTCCCTTTAATTCCGAAGTTCGCCTCCGAGTGTGCCGCAAGCGTTGGCGAACTTCGGAATCGGGACACTGGGCGGCCCTTAGCTCATTCATAGACCGCCGCAATCCCCAGAAAATCCTGCGCTTTCAGGCTCGCGCCGCCGACCAGCGCCCCATCGACCTCGGCCACGGTCAAGAGTTCCTTGGCGTTCGAGGGCTTGACCGAGCCGCCGTACAGAATCCGGATTGCCTCGCCCTCGGCTCCGAACCGGGAAACGAGCTGCGCGCGGATGAAGCCGTGGACTTCGGCGACGTCAGCCAAAGTCGGGGTCAGCCCGGTGCCGATCGCCCAGACCGGTTCGTAGGCCACCGTCGTATTGTCCGCCGTCGCGCCGTCGGGCACGGACCCCGCGAGCTGCTGGCCGACGACATCGAGCGTGCGCCCGGCGACCCTGATGGCTTCGGTCTCGCCGACGCAAATGATCGCCACAAGCCCGGCCCGCCGCGCCGCGCGGGCTTTGCCCTGCACCTCGGCATCGGTCTCCTTGTGGTAGATGCGCCGTTCCGAGTGTCCGACGATGACCATGCTGGCGCCGGCGTCCTTGACCATCTCGGCTGAGATGTCGCCCGTATAGGCGCCCATGGGTTCCGCATGGCAATCCTGCGCGCCGATCGCGACCCGAGAACCCGCAGCCCGTGCGGCGAAAGCGGCGATCAGCGTTGCGGGCGGGCAGACCATCAGATCGGCTTGGGTGACGCGGCCGGCATGCGCGATGACCTGCTCGAGCTCGGCAATGGAGCGCCCCAACCCGTGCATTTTCCAATTGCCGCCCAGCAGCGGGCGGCGCGCCCATGACGTCATGAGTGATCCTGCGGCTTGAACCCCCGGAGCCGTTAGCAAACAAGCAAGGGACGCGCCAGTGCCCCGAACCCGAAGTTCGCACACCGGTCGCCGCACATTCGGTTGCGAACTTCGGGTTCAAAAGGGGCACTGGAATCATGGAGTTGCTGGTGTCCTTTGATTCCGAAGTTCGCATCAGAGCGTGCCGCATGGTCTTGCGAACTTCGGAATCAGGACACCAGGGCGGCAACTCGTCATGTTGCGGTGCGGGCGCCGCGTCCTTATGATGCAGCTCCTGCGATCCGGATTGATCGGACGCGCAAATCCAGACATCGAGTGACCATGCTTCGAGGTATACGCCAAGCCTCCGCCAATTGGCTCGGGAGAGCCGTGATGGCGGTCGTGCTCGGCCTGATCGCCATCAGCTTCGCCGTCTGGGGCATCGGCGACATTTTCCGCGGATTCGGGCGATCGACCGTCGCCAAGATCGGCTCGACCGAGATCACGACCGAGCAGTTCCGCAACATCTACAATGAACGGGTGCAGCAGTTCAGCCGCCAGATCGGCCGCCCGATTCCCCCGGATCAGGCGCGCGCGCTCAAGCTCGATGAGCAGATCGCCGCCCAGCTCATGATGGAGGCCGCCCTCGACCAGCGGGCGCGCCAGCTGCGGCTCAATCTCAGCGACGCGGAGATTGCCCGCCAGATCATGGAGGATCCGAACTTCCGCAACATCTCCGGCCGCTTCGATCGCGCGCGTTTCGATCAGATCATCCGGTCGGCGGGCTATACCGAGGCGCGCTATACCTCGGAGCAACGCCGCCTCACGCTGCGGCGCGAGATCGCCGAGTTGGTCAGCGGCGACATGGTCATCCCCAAGACCGCGGCAGAAGCGCTCCATCGTTTTGATAACGAGCAGCGCGCGGTCGACTATGTCGTCGTCGATCGCAACCAAGCGGGCGATATCGCAGCGGCCTCGCCCGACGAGGTCGCGAAGTATTTCGAGGGGCGCAAGGGAATATTCCAAGCGCCGGAATATCGCACACTGGTGCTGCTGCGCCTCACTCCCGCCGAACTGGCGCGGCCGGGCGAGGTGTCGGATGCCGACGCGCAGCGCTACTACGAGGACAACCGCGCCCGCTTCGGCACTCCGGAGCGCCGCCAGGTCCAGCAGATCGTGTTCCCTTCCGAAGCGGACGCGCAGGCGGCCATCGAGCGGCTCAATGGCGGGCTCGATTTTGCGGCGCTGGCGGCCGAACGCGGTCTTTCCGAGAAGGACATGGACCTCGGGCTCGTGACCAAGGCCGCGTTGATCGATCGCGCGGTCGCCGACGCCGCCTTCGCGCTTGTCGAAGGCGCGGTCAGCGCTCCGGTGCAGGGCCAGTTCGGCACCACCATCGTCCGCGTTGTCAAGATCGAACCGGATCAAAGCCGCAAGTTCGAAGATGTCGCAGCCGACATCAAGCAGGCACTGGCGCTCGATCGCGCCAAGGTCGAGCTCGGCTCGCGCCACGACAAGATCGAGGACGAGCGCGCCGCCGGTCAGCGGCTGACCGAGATCGCAGAAAAATTCAACTTGACCGCCCGCACCATCGAGGCGATCGACGGCGCCGGGCGCGATCCCGAGGGCAAGCCGGTCGCCGACCTGCCGAGCAGCGTCGACGTGGTGGGCAATGCCTTCAAGTCGCAAGTCAACGTCGAGAACGATCCGGTGCAGGTGCCCGGCGGCGGCCATGTCTGGTACGAAGTGACCGCGATCAAGCCGGCGCGCGAACGCCCGCTCGAGGAGGTGCGTGCGCAGGTCGAGCAACGCATGCGCGACGAAGAGATCGCCCGGCGCGTCAAGGCCAAGGCGACTGCGCTGTTCGAGAAGGCCAAGGCCGGCGCACCGCTCGCCGACCTGGTTGGCGAGGACGGCCTGAAAGTCGAGAGCACATTCGGCCTTCGGCGTGGAAAGCCGGTCGGCGCGCTTTCGGCGCGGGCGCTGTTTGCCATCTTCCGTACCCCCCTGGGCCAGCCCGGCATGGCGGAAGGCGCCAACGCGACCGAATGGACGGTATTCCGGGTGACCGACATCGGCGTGCTTGCCGCCGATGAGGCCGAGACCAAGCGCATCGAGGACAAACTGCGCCGCGAGATGACCGACGAATTGGCCGCCCAATATATCCAGCGGCTGCAGACGGACGTCGGCGCTACGCTCAACACCGATGCGATGCGACGGGCCATCGGCGGCACCGAGCAGAACTGAGCCGTGCACGTCGAGCCCGTGGCCGAGGCCTTCGCTGCACGATACGCGCAGGGCGAGCCGCAAGTTGTCTGGACCACGCTGGTCGCCGACCTCGAGACGCCGGTTTCGACCTATCTGAAGGTCGCCGGCGGACGGGCGATGAGCTTCCTGCTCGAGTCGGTCGAAGGCGGCGCGGTGCGCGGGCGCTATTCCGTCATCGGCCTCGATCCGGACGTGGTGTGGCGTACCCACGGGACGCGCGCCGAGATCAATCGCAGCGCCCGCACCAAGGTCGAGGCGTTTATCCCCTGCCCGGAACCCCCGCTTGCCGCGCTGCGCAACCTCATTGCCGAGAGCCGCATCGCCCTGCCCGACACGCTGCCGCCGCCTGCGGCCGGCATCTTCGGCTATCTCGGCTATGACATGGTCCGCCTGATGGAAGAGCTGCCCGAGCCTAATCCGGACCCGATCGGCATTCCCGACGCCATCCTGATCCGCCCGACACTCGTGATCGTGTTCGACGCGGTCAAGGACGCGATCACGGTGGTGACGCCGGTGCGCCCGGAGCCCGGCGTGACGGCAAAGACCGCGTTCGCGCGCGCCGCAGAGCGCCTGTCGGCAATCGTCGACGCGCTCGACCGGCCGCTCGACAAGGAGGCCGCCAACGGCATCGCCGGCCCGCTCGCGGTCGCGCCGAACTCCAACACCACCCGCGACGAATTCGCCGCCATGGTGCTGCGCGCCAAGGAGTACATCGCCGCCGGCGACATCTTCCAGGTCGTGCTCGCGCAACGTTTCGAGGCGCCCTTCACACTGCCGCCGTTCTCGCTCTACCGCGCGCTGCGACGCGTCAATCCGGCGCCGTTCCTGTTCTATCTCGACTACGGCGGCTTCGCGGTCGCGGGTTCAAGCCCCGAGATCCTGGTGCGCCTGCGCGACGGCACCGTCACGGTGCGCCCGATCGCCGGCACCCGCCCGCGCGGCGCGACGCCGCATGAGGACAAGGCGCTGGAGGACGAGCTGCTCGCCGATCCCAAGGAACGTGCCGAGCATCTCATGCTGCTCGATCTGGGACGCAATGACGTCGGCCGCGTCGCGGCCATCGGCTCGGTGACGGTAACCGACCAATTCTTCATCGAGCGTTACAGCCAGGTGATGCACATCGTGTCGAACGTCGAAGGCAAGCTCGATGCCCGCTATGACGCGCTCGATGCGCTCAGCGCGGGCTATCCGGCCGGGACCGTGTCGGGTGCGCCCAAGGTGCGCGCCATGCAGATCATCGACGAGTTGGAGAAGGAGAAACGCGGGCTTTATGCCGGCTCGGTCGGCTATTTCTCCGCCGCCGGCGAGATGGACACCTGCATCGTCCTGCGCACCGCGCTGCTGAAGGAGGGCGTGATGTACGTCCAGGCTGGCGCCGGCATCGTCGCCGACAGCGATCCCGATTTCGAGCAGAACGAATGCGTCGCCAAGGCCAAGGCACTGTTCCGCGCTGCCGAGGAGGCGCGCCGTTTCGCGAGCGCGGCCAAGCGCGGGCAGTAGGCTCGCTTGACCCCTCCCAAACCCGCGTCTAAGACCCTGGGCGGGCAGCCAAAACGCCATGATCGTGCTGATCGACAACTACGACAGCTTCACCTTCAACCTCGTCCATTACCTCGGCGAGCTTGGGGCTGCGGTCCACGTGCATCGTAACGACAAGATCGCGGTCGCCGCCGTGATCGACGCCGATCCGGATGCGATCGTGCTCTCGCCCGGGCCCTGCACGCCGAACGAGGCCGGCATCTGCCTCGATCTCATCGCCAGAGCCTCGCCCACGATCCCGATCCTCGGCGTGTGCCTCGGACATCAGGCGATCGGCCAGGCCTTTGGCGGCGAAATCGTGCGCGCGCCGATCCCCGTGCACGGCAAGCTCTCCGACGTTCGGCATGAAGGCCAAGGCGTGTTCCGCGGCATCAACGGGCCGTTCAAGGCGACACGCTACCACTCGCTGGTGGTCGGACGCGCCTCGCTGCCGGACGAACTGAATGTCACCGCCGAGACCGACGACGCGCTGGTCATGGGTCTCGCGCATTCCAAGCTGCCGGTGCACGGCGTACAGTTCCACCCCGAGAGCATCGCGTCGGAGCACGGGCATCGTATCCTGCAGAACTTCCTCGACATCGCCGCGGCCTGGAATGCGGCGGCCGGCCGGCGCGGCGCGCTTGGCGCGGCACGCGCACACTAGAGCATGATCCCGAAAAGTGGACACCGGTTTTCGGAACCAGAGCATGCTCGAACAAGAAGGTAGACCATGATCCGATTCACTTGAATCGGATCATGGTCTAGAGGGTCGTCATGGACGCGCTAAAGGCGCTCATCGGCAAGGTCGCAACCGGCGAAACGCTCAGCCGCGAGGAAGCGGCGAATGCGTTCGACCGCATGATGTCGGGCGAGGCGACACCCTCGCAGATGGGCGCCCTGCTCATGGCGCTGCGCCTGCGCGGGGAAACTGTCGAGGAGATCACCGGCGCCGTCACCACCATGCGCGCCAAGATGCTGAAGGTCGCGGCCCCGCCGGACGCCATCGACGTGGTCGGCACCGGGGGCGATGCGTCGGGCTCCTACAACATCTCGACCTGCGCGGCCTTCGTGGTGGCCGGCGCAGGCGTGCCGATCGCCAAGCACGGCAATCGCGCCCTCTCCTCGCGCTCCGGTGCCGCCGACGTGCTCGGCGCGCTCGGCGTGAAGATCGATTTGAGCCCTTCCGAAATCACGCGCTGCATCTACGAGGCCGGCGTCGGCTTCATGTTCGCGCCCGCGCATCATCCGGCGATGAAGAACGTCGGCCCGACGCGGGTCGAGCTCGGCACGCGCACCATTTTCAATCTGCTCGGGCCGCTCTCGAACCCGGCAAGCGTCAAGCGGCAGATGGTCGGCGTGTTCTCGCGCCAGTGGGTCGAGCCGCTCGCGCAGGTGCTCAAGAACCTCGGCTCCGAGCGCGCCTATGTGGTGCACGGTTCCGACGGCCTCGACGAGATCACGACCTCCGGGCCGACCAGCGTGGCGGCGCTCACCGACGGCAAAGTGACCACGTTCGAAATCACGCCGGACGATGTCGGCTTGGCCAAGGCCAGGCCGGAGGATTTGCGCGGCGGCGACGCCGAGGCCAATGCGAGCGCCCTGATGGACGTGCTCAAGGGCAAGAAGGGGCCGTTCCGCGACATCGCAATCCTCAACGCCGCCGCCGCGCTCGTGGTCGCGGACAAAGCCCAGGACTTGAAGGAGGGCGTGGCACTGGCGGCGAAATCGATCGATTCCGGCGAAGCCGAGGGCCGCCTCGACCGCCTGATCGCGGTCTCGAACGCGTGACGCCGATGGACATCCTCGCCCAGATCGAAAGCCACAAGCGCGAGGAGATCGCCGCCGCCAAACGCGCAGTGCCGCTCGCAGCGCTGGAAGCGAGCGCCAAGGCGGCCTCCGCGCCGCGCGGTTTCCTGCGCGCGCTCGAGGCCGCGGCGGCGCGCGGCGACTACGCGCTGATCGCCGAGATCAAGATGGCGAGCCCGTCGAAGGGATTGATCCGCGCCGATTTCGACCCGCCGGCGCTCGCGCGCGCCTACGCGGCGGGCGGCGCAACCTGCCTCTCGGTGCTCACCGACGCGCGCTGGTTCCAGGGCAGCCCGGCGCATCTCGGCGTGGCGCGCGACGCAACCGCGCTGCCGGTGCTGCGCAAGGATTTCCTCTACGAACCCTACCAGGTGGTCGAGGCGCGCGCGCTCGGCGCGGACTGCATCCTGATCATCATGGCGGCGGTCGACGATGCGACTGCGCAGGCGCTCGAGGGCACGGCGTTCGCGCTCGGCATGGACGTGCTCGTCGAAGTGCACGAGGAGCGCGAGCTTGACCGCGCGTTACGCCTCCAATCGCGCCTGATCGGCATCAACAACCGCGATCTCAAGACCTTCAAGACCACCCTTGCAACCAGCGAGCGCCTCGCGCCGCTGGTTCCACGCGACCGCGTGGTCGTCGGCGAGAGCGGGCTGTTTACGCCCGCCGATCTTGCGCGGTTGGAAAAAGTCGGCGTCTCGACCTTTCTGATCGGCGAAAGCCTGATGCGGCAGCAAGATGTTGCCGCCGCGACCAGAGCGCTGCTGGCGCGCAATTCCGCAAGGATGTCGGCCGCCGGGTAACGGGATGGCGAAACTCACCCATCTGGGACAACGCGGCGAAGCCCGCATGGTCGACGTGTCGGCAAAGGCCGCGACCGAGCGTGTCGCGGTCGCAGAAGGTCGCGTCGTGATGACGACTAAAACGCTCGACCTCGTGCTCCGGGGCGACACCAAGAAGGGCGACGTGCTCGGCACCGCGCGCATTGCCGGCATCATGGCGGCCAAGCGCACGTCCGAGCTGATCCCTCTGTGCCATCCCCTGCCCCTCGCCAAGGTCGAGGTCGCTATCGCGCCGGACGCCAAGCTGCCCGGCCTGATCGTGCGCGCGACCGTCAAGGTCGCCGGCAAGACCGGCGTCGAGATGGAAGCGCTGACCGCCGTGTCGGTTGCCTGCCTCACCATCTATGACATGGTGAAGGCCGTCGAACGCGGCATGCGCATCGAGGGTGTCCGGTTGATCGAGAAGCGCGGCGGCAAGTCCGGCACTTATCGCGCGAGGAACTGACGCGTGCTCTCGGTCGCCGATGCCCTTGCGCGCGTGCTTGCCGAGGCGCAGCCGCTTGCTGCGGAAATGGTTGCGGTCGCCGACGCCGCCGGGCGCGTCCTTGCCGGCGACCTCGCCGCGCTGCGCACCCAGCCGCCGGCCGATGTCTCGGCCATGGACGGCTATGCGGTGCGCGGCGCCGACGTGGCGCAAGCGCCGGTGAGCTTGCGCGTCGTCGGCGAAGTCGCAGCCGGTCGGCCGTTCGAACGGTCCATCCAGTCGGGCGAGGCCGCGCGCATCTTCACCGGCGGGGTGGTTCCGGAAGGCGCCGACACGGTCGTCATCCAGGAACACACGACGCGCGACGGCGCGCGCGTGACGGTCGGCAAGGCGGCGCCCGCCGGCAAGAACGTCCGCATCAAAGGCCTCGACTTCAAGGCCGGCGACGTCCTCCTCGCCAGGGGTCGGCCGCTCACGGCGCGCGACCTCGCGCTCGTCGCGGCGATGAACCATCCGAGCGCGCCGGTACACCGCCGGCCGAAGGTCGCGTTGTTTGCGACCGGCGACGAGCTCGTTTCACCCGGGACCGCGCCCGGTCCAGGGCAGATCGTCTATTCGAACGGGTTCGCCCTGATGGGGCTCGCCCGCGCGGAAGGCGCCGAGGTCGTCGATCTCGGCATCGTGCCCGATCGGCTCGAGGACACCGTCGCGGCGGTGCGCCGAGCCCACGCGCTTGCCGCCGATATCCTAGTGACGACCGGCGGGGCATCGGTCGGTGACCACGATTTGGTCCAGCAGGCCTTCGCGGCGGAGGGCATGAGCTTGTCGTTCTGGAAGGTGGCGCTGCGCCCGGGACGGCCGTTGATGCATGGCCGCCTGGGCACGACCCATGTGCTCGGCCTCCCCGGCAACCCGGTCTCGGCCTATGTCTGCGCCGTCCTGTTCCTGGTTCCGCTGATTCGACGACTGACCGGCAGGTCCGACCTGATGCCGGCGACCGAATCGGCGGTGCTCGGCCACGACCTGCCCGCCAATGACGGACGTGCGGATTATTTGCGCGCGCGCCTAAAGCTCGACGACCGGGGCCGGGCGGTCGCGACGGCGTTTCCGATCCAGGACAGTTCCATGCTCACGCCTCTCACAAATGCCGATTGTTTGCTGGTTCGCGCGCCCTATGCGCCGGCTGCCAAGGCCGGCGAGCCGTGCACGATCGTTAAGCTGGAGCGTTAAGCGCGGCTTTCCCGATCCCTCGATTTCTTCACCGCAAATTAAATGGTTGCGGAACACATACCGAACATATAGTGTCCGTTCATGATTTGTTTCGGACGCGTTCGAATAGCCTGACGTGTCGTCACGCAAGCCAAGAGGGACCGCCGATGCTGACGCGGAAACAATTCGAGCTGTTGCGCTTCATCCATGAGCGGCTCAAGGAGGCCGGAGTTCCGCCTTCCTTCGACGAGATGAAGGACGCGCTCGACCTGCGTTCGAAATCGGGCATCCACCGGTTGATCACGGCGCTGGAAGAGCGCGGCTTCATCCGGCGCCTGCCGAACCGGGCGCGCGCGATCGAGGTGATCAAACTGCCTGAGCCGGTCGGACAGGGTGTCGGCCGCCGCGGATTCACGCCTTCGGTGATCGAAGGCGACCTCGGGCGGGTGCGGGCCGGCGCCGACGACGAAGGCGGCCGTCCGGTGATCGTGCCGGTCATGGGCCGCATTGCCGCCGGCACCCCGATCGAGGCAATCCAGACCCGCAGCCACACGATCCAGGTCCCGCCCGAGCTGTTGAGCACAGGCGAGCATTACGCGCTCGAGGTGCGTGGCGACTCCATGATCGACGCTGGAATCCTCGAAGGCGACACGGTGCTGATCCGCAAGACCGATGGCGCCGAGACCGGCGACATCGTGGTCGCGCTGATCGATGACGAGGAAGCCACGCTCAAACGCTTCCGCCGGCGCGGCGCTTCGATCGCGCTCGAGCCCGCCAACAGCGCGCACGAGGTGCGCATCCTGCCGCCCAACCGTGTGCGTATTCAGGGCAAGCTGGTGGGACTGTTCCGGCGCTATTAGTCGTCTGGCGCCAGGTCGGCCCCAGACGGAGTCGCATCGCGCGACGACGGGTGTGACGGCGCGGCCAAGGGAGCCGCCTGTGCGGCAGCAGGCGCGGCGCGTGCCCATCGGCGGTCGTAGCCCTGCGGGTTCGCCGCAACGATCTCGAATTCCCTGCCCTTCGCGTAGATCGCGAGGGCGCCGCTCTGCGGCCATAGCGTGCGGTCGATCGCCGTGGCGCGGCAGCCGGGCGGAGCGGTCCGTTGGCTGACGACCAAGGCAGCGCGGCGGCAGTCCTCCTCGAACGCTTCGGCATGAAGCGCCAGCGCGACGATGCGTCCGTCGGGAAGCCGCGCGACGCACCCGACCTCGTCGCATGTCACGCCATGGCGCAGGCTTTCGTCTTTCGGCGTGCGCGCGTCCGCATCCGCCGCCAGCCACTCGCGCACCGCGAAGGCATCGCCACCGCCCGCACGCATCACCGCAAGCTTCCCTTGCGCGTTGCGCACCGCCACCACATCGCCGCGGTCTGCGATCAGCACATCCGGCAGCGGCGCACGCATGGCCCATAGCGCCGAGGTCGCGACGAGCGCCGCCCCGCTCCAGCGCAAGGGTGAACGCAACAGGCCGAGAACAACCAGTCCCGCCGTGCAGAGCAATAGCGGTCCGGCGCCGAACGCCGCCATGCGTCCGACCGCACCCGGCAGGTTGGCCACGAACAGCGCGACCTCGATCATCCAGGCGATGCCGCCGCCCATCAGCCGCCACAGCGGCGCGTCGAAGCCGAACGGCAGCGCGAGGAGCGCCAGCAGTCCCGCCGGCATCACCCAGACCGAGACGATCGGCATGGCGAGCAGGTTGGCGAGCACGCCGTAGGGTGCGAGGCGATGAAAGTGATAGGCGGCGTACGGCATCGTTGCCAGGCCGGCTACCAGCGATGCCAGCAGCAGCGCGGCGACCTCGCGGCCGCCCCACAGCGCGACGCGTGCGCCGAGTGAGGTATCGGCGTCGGCGGTCGCCCACGGCAGGCCGCGCTCATAGGCGGCGACCAGGGCCAGCGTCGCGGCAAACGACATCTGGAAGCTCGGATGCACGACTGCCTCCGGCACAACCAGCATCACGCCGAGGGCGGCGAGCGCGAGATTGCGCAAAGTCAGTGCGAAGCGGTCGACCATCACCGCGAGGAGCACGATCGCCGTCATGATGAAGGCGCGTTGGGTCGCGACCTCGGCGCCGGAAAGCAAAAGGTAGAACGCCGCGGCGGCAAGGGCGGCCAACGCCGCCCATTTCTTGATCGCATAGCGCAGCGCGAGCGCCGGAATGAGCGCCAGCACGGCACGCACGACGAAGAACACGACGCCGGCGACGACCGCCATGTGGTAGCCCGAGATCGACAGCACGTGCGCGAGGCTCGAGATGTACATGGCGTCGTTGACGGCGCTGGAGATGGCGTCGCGCTTGCCGGTGATCAGCGCCGAGGCGATGGCGCCGGCATCGCCCGCAACCGCGGCACGAATGCGCGCGTCGATCGCGTCGCGCACGCCGGCGACGAATGTCGCATAGCGTAGCCACAGGCCCGGCGGTTCGGCCGGCTCGGTCGTCTTGATCGCGCCGGTGGCGAAGCCGGTCGCGCCGATGCGCTGAAAGTAGAGATCGCGGGAGAAATCGTACCCGCCAGGTCGAAGCGGCCGCAGCGGGGGATTGAGGCGCGCCTTCAATTCGACAAACGCGCCGACCGGAGGGGCCGTGCCCTTGCGCACCGAGAGACGCACGCGATCGGGCGCCTCATCGAGACGCCTGCCTTCCATCTTATGAACTCGGACCACAATGCGATCGGTGCGCTCGCGTTCCTCGCGCGCTTCCACGTAGCCGGCGATAGCGACGTTCCAGGCCGGATGGCGCAGGATCGGATGAGCAATGCGCGCGCTCTTGAGCGTGACGGCGGCAAAGCCAGCCGCGACCGTGGCGATGGCCAGCAACGCCGGGAAAGCGACCGGGCGCGACCGCGCCAGGAACGTTGCGCCGGCGGTGCCTGCCGCCAGTGCGAGCGCTGCAACGAGCGAGGGCTCGCGCTCGGCGGTAAAGTAAATGACGATGCCGAACCCGAACGCGATCGGCAGCCAGGGCAGCAGGCGGCCGGCTGCGACGTCGGTCAAGAACCAGCGCCGGAGGGTGTCGCGCGCACCCGGCAACACGTCGGGCAAGCCCGACGGCCATGCGATGCCGCGGGGGCGCGCGACATCCCACGTGCGTGAACGCCCCGCTCCGCTGCCTCCCTGCGCCATCACGCCCGCCCGGATACAACTCCGACCGGGCGATACTACCAGGAGTTATGGTCGCGGCGCTGCGGGCACGGATCGAGAACCCTCAGGGAATTTGTATCGCCGGGTAGGGCCGCAGCGCAGGGCGACCTCGACGCAACATTCAGCCCGAGGCCGACACCTTGGCCCAGGTGTCGCGCAGGCCGACCGTGCGGTTGAATACCGGCTTTCCCGGTGCTGAGTCTCGGTCGGGGGTGAAATAGCCGAGCCGTTCGAACTGTACCGGCTCGGCCGTATTGGCGCCTGCCAGGGCCGGTTCGACGCGAGCGTTCTCCAATACTTCCAGTGAATTGGGATTGAGATCGGCCGCGAAGTCGGCGGCGTTCGGCGCCGGGCTGGCGAACAACGGATTGTAGAGCCGCACCTGCGCCGGCATCGCGTGGGCGGCCGAGACCCAATGGATCGTCGCCTTGACCTTGCGACCGTCCGGCGCGTTGCCGCCGCGTGTTGCCGGATCGTAGCTGCAGCGCAGCTCCACCACCTCGCCGGCCGCGTTCTTCACGACCTCGCGGCAGGTGATGAAATAGGCGTAGCGCAGCCGCACCTCCGTGCCGGACGACAGGCGAAAGAACTTCTTCGGCGGATACTCCATGAAGTCGTCTTGCTCGATATAGAGCTCGCGGGAAAAGCGGATGCGGCGCGTCCCGGCGGACGGATCGTCGGGATGATTGACCGCGTCGAGCTCCTCGCCCTCGCCTTGATAGTTCTCGATCACGACCTTGAGCGGACGCAGCACCGCCATGCGTCGCCGCGCGGCCTTGTTGAGGTGCTCGCGGATCGAGAACTCCAGCATGGCGACGTCGACCACGCTGTTGGCCTTGGCGACCCCGATGCGCTTGACGAAGTCGCGGATCGCTTCCGGCGGCACGCCGCGCCGGCGCAGGCCCGCGAGCGTCGGCATGCGCGGATCGTCCCAGCCGCTCACATGTCCGCCGCGCACCAGCTCGGTCAGCACGCGCTTGGACAGCACCGTGTAGGTGAGGTTGAGGCGCGCGAACTCGTACTGCCGCGGGCGCGACGGCACGGGCAGGTTCTCGATGAACCAGTCGTAGAGCGGCCGGTGATCCTCGAACTCGAGCGTGCAGAGCGAGTGGGTGATGCCCTCGATCGCGTCGGACTGGCCGTGCGCGTAGTCGTAGCTCGGATAGATCGTCCAGGCCGTTCCGGTGCGCGGGTGGTTCGCATGCAGGATGCGGTAGAGCACGGGATCGCGCAGGTTGATGTTGCCCGAGGCCATGTCGATCTTGGCGCGCAGCACGCGCGCGCCGTTGGGAAATTCGCCGGCGCGCATGCGGCGGAACAGATCGAGGTTCTCATCCACGTTCCGCTCACGGAACGGACTATTGCGCCCGGGCTCCGTCAGAGTGCCGCGACTGAGGCGCATCTCCTCCTGCGACTGATCGTCGACATAGGCCTTGCCGGCGCCGACCAGGTGTTCGGCCCACTGGTACAGCCGCTCGAAATAGTCCGAGGCGTGATAGAGATGCGCCCCCCAGTCGAAGCCGAGCCAGCGCACGTCGTGCTCGATCGCGTCGATGTATTCCTGCTCCTCCTTGGTCGGGTTGGTATCGTCGAAGCGCAGGTGGCAGCGCCCGCCGAACTCGTCCGCCACCCCGAAATTGAGGCAGATCGACTTGGCATGGCCGATATGCAGATAGCCGTTCGGCTCAGGCGGAAAGCGCGTGACGACTGATTTGTGGCGTCCCGATGCGAGATCGTCCGCGACGATGTCGCGGATGAAGTCGCGTCCAGTTTCCGGTTCGGCTTGTTCGGCAACCGACATTACGAATCCTGTTTTCTGGCCGCAGCCCGCAACGGGCGGGATATATGCGCATTGGTATCTACTGCACAACGTGTTGCATTGCTCGCGGCTGTGGTACAGGGGCCCCTTATGTCCGACATCGTCACCCGCTTTGCGCCCTCGCCCACCGGTTTCCTGCATATCGGCGGCGGGCGCACCGCGCTGTTCAACTGGCTTTACGCGCGCGGGCGCGGCGGAAAGATGCTGCTGCGCATCGAGGATACCGATCGCGAGCGCTCGACCGAGGAAGCGATCGGCGCCATCCTCGACGGGCTCTCCTGGCTCGGCATCGCATGGGACGGCGAGCCGGTCTATCAATTCGCGCGCTCCGCGCGCCACCGCGCGGTGGTCGAAGAGCTGCTCGCGGCCGGGCGCGCCTATCGCTGCTATGCGAGCCCGGATGAGCTGAAAGAGATGCGCGAGCAGGCGCGCCGCGAGGGGCGCTCGAAGCTCTATGACGGGCGCTGGCGCGACCGCGATCCTTCCGAGGCGCCGCCCGGCGTCGCGCCGGTCATCCGCCTCAAGGCGCCGCTCACCGGCGAGACTGCGATCGAGGACCAGGTGCAAGGCCGCGTCGTCTGGCAGAACGAGAATCTCGACGATCTCGTGCTGCTGCGCTCGGACGGCACGCCGACCTACATGCTCGCCGTGGTGGTCGACGACCACGACATGGGGGTCACGCACGTCATCCGCGGCGACGACCACCTGACCAACGGCGCGCGCCAAACGCAGATCTATCAGGCGCTCGGCTGGCCGGCGCCGATCATGGCGCATATCCCGCTGATTCATGGCCCGGACGGCGCCAAGCTGTCCAAGCGGCACGGCGCGCTCGGCGTCGAGGCCTACCGCGCCATGGGCTACCTGCCGGTTGCGCTGCGCAACTATCTGGTCCGCCTCGGCTGGGCGCACGGCGACCAGGAGATCTTCTCTACCGACGAGATGGTCGCGGCGTTCGACTTGTCCGCCATCGGCCGCTCGCCCGCACGCTTCGACTTCGCCAAGCTCGAGAGCATCAACGGTCACTACATGCGCCAATGCGCGGACGAGGAGCTGTTGGCGGACCTGGAACGCGCGCTGCCGCACCTCGCCAATGGCGCCGAACTTGCCGCCAAGCTCACGCCGGCGCTGCGCGCCAAGCTGCTCGCCGCCATGCCGGGACTGAAGGAGCGCGCCAAGACCCTGGTCGAGCTGGTCGATAGCGCGCGTTATCTCTACGCCGACCGTCCGCTCCCGGTCGACGCCAAGGCCGCCGCCTTGCTCACCGCGGAAGCGCGTGCGCTGATCGGCGGCCTGTCGCGCGACCTGGCGCGGCTCGATCCGTGGACCGCGGAGGCGACCGAGGCGACGGTACGGGTGTTCGCGGAGCGCACCGGCGTCAAGCTCGGCGCAGTGGCGCAGCCTTTGCGCGTCGCCCTCACCGGACGCACCACCTCCCCCGGCATCTTCGAAGTGCTCGCCGTGCTCGGCAAGGCGGAGAGCTTGGCGCGGCTGGCCGATCAGGTGGTGGAGCCGGCGGAGGGAAAGCGCGGCGGCATGCGTTGATTCCCGCGGCCCCGGGGGCTCCGATCCACCTTGTCGGGCCCGGAGCGGTCCATCTTGCAGTGCACTCTTGAATGCGATACCCCACTCGCACCGGACCCGACGCGCCGCTCGCCGGGCTCCCGCCTTCATGCCCCTTAAGGGTTTGCGTGGTCCGGACACATGAGGGTTCGACCATGGACGCGAAGACCGGCGCCAACACCCAGAGTGCCCAGCTCAGCATCGGGGACACGACCCACACGTTCCCGATCCACGAGGGTACGATCGGTCCGGCCGTCGTCGACATCGCCAAGCTCTACGGCGCCTCGGGCATGTTCACCTACGATCCCGGCTTCACCTCGACCGCGAGTTGCGAGTCCAAGATCACCTACATCGACGGCGACGAGGGCATCCTGCTCTATCGCGGCTTCCCGATCGAGCAGCTCGCCGAGCACGGCGATTTCCTGGAGACCTGTTACCTGCTGCTCTACGGTGAACTGCCGACCAAGGCGCAGAAGGCCGATTTCGACTATCGGGTGACCCGTCACACGATGGTCCACGAACAGATGATGCGGTTCTTCCAGGGTTTCCGGCGCGACGCCCACCCGATGGCCGTGATGGTCGGCTGCGTCGGCGCGCTCTCGGCGTTCTATCACGACTCGACCGACATCTCCGACCCGCACCAGCGCATGGTCGCGTCGATCCGCATGATCGCGAAGATGCCGACGCTCGCCGCCATGGCCTACAAGTATTCGATCGGCCAGCCGTTCATGTATCCGCAGAACGGCCTCGACTTCGCCACCAATTTCCTGCGCATGTGTTTCGCGGTGCCGTGCGAGGACTTCAAGCCGAACCAGGTGCTGGCGCGCGCCATGGACCGCATCTTCATCCTGCACGCGGACCACGAGCAGAACGCCTCGACCTCGACGGTCCGGCTCGCGGGCTCCTCGGGCGCCAACCCGTTCGCCTGCATCGCGGCCGGCATCGCCTGCCTGTGGGGCCCGGCGCATGGCGGCGCCAACGAGGCGGCGCTCAAGATGCTGGCCGAGATCGGCTCGGTCGACCGCATCGGCGAATACATCAAGCGCTCGAAGGACAAGAACGACAGCTTCCGCCTGATGGGCTTCGGCCACCGCGTCTACAAGCACTACGATCCGCGCGCCAAGATCATGCAGAAGACCTGCCACGAGGTCCTGAACGAGCTCGGCCACAAGGACGATCCTTTGCTCGAGGTCGCGATGGAGCTCGAGCGCATCGCGCTCTCGGACGAGTATTTCATCGAGAAGAAGCTTTATCCCAACGTCGACTTCTATTCCGGCATCACGCTCAAGGCGATGGGCTTCCCGACCACGATGTTCACCGTGCTGTTCGCGCTCGCGCGCACGGTCGGCTGGATCGCGCAGTGGAAAGAGATGATCGAGGACCCGAGCCAGAAGATCGGCCGGCCGCGCCAGCTCTACACCGGCGCAACAAGGCGCGAATACGTGCCGATTTCAAGGCGGAAATAGCGAGCCTTCGCGTCGCAGGACTGGGATTCGGCGACCCGAACGCTCCGGCGTTCGAGTTCGGTCGCCGCCAGGCGGACAATTGCTTCACACGACCGCGGCAATGAGCTGCTCCCACCGGGGTGCACGGAGCCCATCCTTGCGTCCTGCGAAGTAGCGCTGCTGGGCAAGCTCGGGCGTCAGATGAAAGATTGCGGTGAACCCGAGATCGTTCAGGCGGCGCAGGAGCACATGCGGTTGCAGCCGGGATTTCCATGGCTCGCCCAACGTCGCGGTGCGCGCCACCGAACGAACGGCGACGTCCAAGTCATCGCCGTCCAGATGCTCGTCCGGAATGACGAAGGAGAACACAATCTCGCTTCCGGACTTCAACGAGGCGACGAAAGACAACAGCGCGTCGATGGCGTCATCGCTCAGGTATTGCGTGACACCAAGCACTGAGCAGAAGCTCGGTGTCTCGTGGTCGAAACCACAGGCCGCCAGCGAATCGCCGATACGACAATCTTCCAGGTCGAGGGGCACGTGGGTCAGGTTCGGCGGCCTTTCGAGCCCGCAAGCGCGCAACCGTCGATGGGTCCAGATGAGGCTCGCCGGATGATCGGCGGCGTAAATCGCCATGCCCCGGTTAGACGCGGGCTGACGCCAGGGGAATGTATCAAGACCCGCGCCCACCATCACGTATTGACCGATTCCCCGCCTTGTCGCTTCCGCCAGTCGATCCTCGGCAAAACGGCTGCGCATCGCGAACAATGAACGCAACAACACCAGAACCGGCTCGCCAAGGCTTCGCAACTCGGCGACCGCCGCGGGATCGGCAAGTTCGGGCACCAGACCGAGGATGATCGGATCCTCGAAGATCAGCGGCGTGTCGAGGAACTGATGTTCGGCCCGTCTGATCGCGACGCCGAGCAATGTACGGCTTGGCTGTCCGGACATCATGGCGCGTACTCCTTGGCTGAAAGTTCTCTGCGCCTTCACTGCGAGGCGAGGTCGAGTTGCCTCACCACCGGACGCCACAACTCCTGCTCGCTGCGGATGAACGCAGCGGTTTCCGCGGGCGACATCGGTCGAGGATAGGTGCCGAGCACAGCGAGCTTTCGCTTGACTTCTGGCTCGCCGAGGACAATGCGCAGGTCGCGATTGACTTTTTGCACGATGGCATCCGGCGTTCGGGCGGTCGCCATCAAGGCAAACCAGCCTCGCGCTTCGAAAGCACCGATACCTGGAGTTGCTTCCTCGACAGTCGGCAGGTCCGGGAAATCCGGCAGCCGGCTCGATGAAGCAACCGCGAGCGCCTTGAGGGAGCCACCCTGGATCGGCCCCGACAGGGCAGCCATGCTCTCGATAAACACATGAATCGTTCCGCCGATGGCGTCCTGCAGCGCCCTCGTGTTGACTGGGTACGGAATGTAGGTGAGGTCGATGCCGGCGCGCCTGCGCAGCATCTCGCCAGTCAGATGCGGCAGTGTCCCGCGGCCGGCTCCGAACAGTATGTCTCCTGGGCGACTTTTGGCCCGGGCAATCAGTTCCGCCAGCGTGTTGATGCCGAGCGCCGGATTCACCGCAATCGCCATCGGCTGCTCGCCGAGCATCCCGATCGGGACGAGGTCGCGTGCGAGATCGAGCGGCATTTTGGCCTGCGTCTCCGGCAGCACCACGAAGGTCGATGCGAGTGGCATATAGAGCGTATGTCCGTCCGATGGCGCCACAGCAGCGGCCTGAGCGGCGACGATGCCACCGGCACCAGGCCGATTAACGACCAGCACCTGTTGTCCCCAGGCCTGGGTAAGTCGCTCCGCGACGATCCGTACGATGACATCCGGCCCGGAACCTGCTGCGATCGGCGTCAGGAGCATGACTGGTCGCGTCGGATAACTCTCAGCAGTGGCAGGTGATGCGGCAATCGCTGCGGCAAGCGACAGCACGACGGCTTTGAGCCGTGGCAAGTGCGTTTTCATTGTGCTCTCCCGATATGGGGACAATTTTCAGCAGTTCACGCACCCGGGTGACGCTTGAAAGGATAGCTCCGGTGGCTATAAAGAGAAGCTCGAAATTCGCATGTGCCTATAACCGTTTGTTATTGGAAAAAGATGCCCATGCCATGGGATCCCCGCATCAGGCGCCGGCTCAAGCTGCGTGACCTCGACACCCTCATGGCGGTGGCGCAATGGGGCAGCATGGCGAAGGCAGCGACCCATCTTCGGGTCTCCCAGCCAGCCATATCCAAGGCGATTGCCGACATGGAGCATACGCTCGGAGTGCGCCTGCTCGACCGCCTTGCGCAGGGCATCGAGCCCACGCGCTACGGCCGCGCGCTGCTCAAATGGGCGGCCGCAGTGTTCGATGACGTACAACAGGGCATCAACGAAATCGAATTCTTGGGCGACTCGAACGCGGGCGAAGTAAGGATCGGAGCGACCGAGCCCATGATCGCGGGTCTACTTCCCGCCGTTCTCGATCGTGTCCAACATCAATATCCACGCATCACTTTTCACGTGACGCAAATTCCTGCGATCCTGGCGCAGGTTCGCGAGCTGCGCGAGCGCAATGTGGATCTCACTATCGGACGATTGGTGAGACCATTGGACCAGGATATGGACGCTGAAGAGTTGTTCGACGAGCGCGTGTTCGTGGTGGCGGGAGCGAATTGCCCCTGGACCCGCCGCCGCAAGATCGAGCTGGCTGAGCTGATGAACGAGCCTTGGGCCATTCCCCCGCGCGACACCCTCGTTGGATCGCTTTTCGCTGACGCATTCCAGGCACAAGGACTGGGCTTTCCCCGGACCGAGGTGACTACCTTCTCCTTTCAGCTCTACTTTGCCTTGCTGGCAACAGGACGCTATCTCGCAATTCTCCCGGGTTCGATGCTGCGGTTCAGCGGCAAGCGCTTAGGTGTCAAAGTCTTGCCCATCGACTTCCCTACTCAACCCTGGCCCGTCGCGATCGTTACTTTGAGAAAGCGCACGCTCAGTCCGGTAGTGCATCTCTTCATCGAGTGCGTTCGTGAGGTCGCAAAGCCGTTGACCAATCAAACCACCGCCTTGGCAGCGAAGAGACGAACGAGAGCTTAAGGTATCGGCCGGCCCTAGTTGGACTTGTCCGATAGTGGACTTGCCGCCACCGGCCCCGCCGCCACGAACTCGCCGCCTAGGTTCAGCTGCTTCAGCGCATCGATCACCTTGGTGTTGAGCCGCTCGGGCGTCTCGCGGCCCATGAAGCGCACCCAGGTGCGGCGCGAGTATTCGTGATTGCGGAAGTCGCGCCCGCGCGCCATCGATTGGTCGGTGACGTCGACCGAGGCGAGGACCTTGGCGCCGGTGAGCTCGGCCATGCGTGCCGCGATGCTGGCGGGCTCGACTGCGCGCTTGCCGGCGACGCCGCAGCCCGCGAACACGATGGCGACGCTCGCGGCGAAGCGGATCTCGCGGCGCGCGACCAGGCGCTCGAGATCATCCATGTCGCGCGCACCCGAGAGGCGAAGCTGGTCTTCTTTCTCCTCCTCGCTGCCGTAGGCGATCTGCGACTCGCGCGCGACGTCGCGCACCGAGGCGTAGAAGCCGATATCCTCGCGCATGAACAGCGCCGTGGGGGCCGCATGCCCGTAGACCACGAGGTTCGCGATCGGCCCCCGGCGCGATGCCTCGACGAGCGCGGCGAGAAACTCCTCGCCGGTGGTCGCGACGCGAAGCTCGGCCGACGTCTTCGTCGCCTCGGCAAAACGCCGCGCCAGGAAGCGGGTGCGGTTGCGGAAATTGGAGTCGTCCGCAACGCGGGCGCGGATCAGCGAGGCGAGAGACCGCTTTCGTTTCTTGCCCGTGCGCGTGGTGGTGTCGCTGAAGCGTTCAGCGGCGGTGCGATGGACGGCGACCAACAGGGTGACGGCGCCCGGAGCGACAAGCGCCGATGCCGGCGCATGGAGCGTGCCTTCGATTTCGGTCAGCTCGCTCGCGGCGAGGACCGGCGAGGCCGAGGGGTTCAGGGTGCTTTCGAACTCGGTCAGCTCGGCCGCAAATGCCGCACCCGGCATGCCGGCGGGGCCAGCGCTCTCGGCGCGCGCGGGCAGCGTTGCGATCGCCGCACACAGGAGCGAGGCGGTGAGCACCGCACGCAATGAAACATCTGATCGCATTCGCCCGAGCCCCCGAGCGTAACCGCAGCGCAAATCTTGATGAGAATCAGCTTTCCCGGCAAGCCGCGTCCGCGCACGCGGCGATTTCACGACGCGGCTGTGGCATTCAGGCCGCAGGCAGACTTATTTCGCGTGCCCGTTGTAGCCCCACGTCAGATACGCGCCCGCCCAGGTGAAGCCGCCGCCGAAGGCGGCCAACACCAGGCGGTCACCCTCTTTCAGCCTCTGCTCGTAGTCCCACAGGCAGAGCGGGATCGTGGCAGCGGTGGTGTTGCCGAATTTCTGGATCGTCACCATCACGCGCTCCATCGGCACGCCCATGCGCTCGGCGGTCGCCTCGATGATGCGCTTGTTGGCCTGGTGCGGCACCAGCCAGTCGACCTTGGCGGGGGTGAGCTTGTTGCGCAGCATCAGTTCGGTCGCGATCTCGGCCATGCGGGCGACCGCGAACTTGTAGACCGCGGCGCCTTCCTGGTGGACGTAATGCAGCCGCTTGGCGATGGTCTCGGCGGTCGGCGGCAGGCGGCTGCCGCCCGCCTTCTGATGCAGATGCGGCATGCCGGCCCCGTCCGAGCGGATCAGCGTGTCGCGGATGCCATGGCCGTTGTTCGACGGCTCGACGAGCACCGCGCCGGCCCCGTCGCCGAACAGCACGCAGGTCGCGCGGTCGGTGTAGTCGATGATCGCCGACATCTTGTCGGCGCCGACCACCACCACTTTTCGCGCGTTGCCGTTCTCGATGAACTGGGTTGCGATCGAAAGCGCGTAGAGGAAGCCGGAGCAGGCCGCCTGCACGTCGAACGAGCCGACGTTGCGGATGCCGACCATGTCGCAAATCAGGTTGGCGGTCGAGGGAAATACCAGATCGGGCGTGGTCGTGGCGCAGATCAGAAGATCAACCTCTTTGATGCCGGTTTCGGTCTTGGCGAGCAGTCCGCGCACCGCCTCGGCCGCCATGTGCGAGGTTCCGAGCCCCTTGCCCTTGAGAATACGGCGTTCCTTGATGCCGGTCCGCTCGGTGATCCACGCGTCCGAAGTATCGACCATTTCCGCCAGTTCAGCGTTGCTCAGGACATCGTCCGGCAGGTAACCCTGAACACCGGTGATGGAGGCGCGGATGGGCGCTGGCCGCTTCGATTTGACTTGCTTGCTCATACGAGCCGGAACTCTCAAATGAACCATGCGGTTAGCATGGTCGAGGCGCACATGGTAGGGCGTTGGTCATGGGGGCGCCATGACGTCATGGGTATGCGCGGCCTTTGGCAGCGATCTCCAGGATCGCCGCGGCGGCGCGCAGGCTCGGCGCCCCGGAATCGACCTGCATGACCGCGTCGATCCGCGCAAAGGCCTCCGTTTGACGCCGTCGGGCGGGCGTGTCGGCGATGAGCGGAACGAGACCGGCGGCGAGACGGTCCGGCGTGCAATCGCTCTGCAGGAGCTGCGACATCGCATTCTCGCCGAGCACCAGATTGGCGAGAATGACCGTGTCGATATATCGGCGGGCCAAGAGACGGAACACGGCACCCTCCCAGGCCGGGACGCGGTAGGCCGCAACCGTCGGCACGCCGGCGAACGCCAGTTCCAGCGTCACTGTTCCTGAGGCCGCCAAGGCCGCCCGCGCGGTCCGGAACGCGGCCTCCTTGTCCGCGGGATCGATCACGACGCGCGGCCTGACCGGCCAGGCGGCCGTTGCTTCGACAATCTCGGCGGCGAGATGCGGCAAGGTCGGCAGCACCAGGTCGAAGTCGACCCACCTGTTCGGCAACGAGTCCGATGGTGGCGCCGAACGGTGCGGCCAAGCGGCGGATTTCACTCCGCCGGCTGCCGGGCAGCGCCAGGATCACCGGCGGGTCGGCAAGACGCCGGCGCGCCTCCTCAGGGTTCGGCCGCAGCACGCCGATGCGCTCGGCGAGCGGATGGCCGACGAAGGTGCACGGCGGTCCGCCAAGCCGCGCATGCGCCGCCGGCTCGAACGGCAGGATGGCAAGGACCTGGTCGATGTAGGCGCGCATGGCTCGTGCGCGCCACGGGCGCCAGGCCCACACGGTGGGCGAGACGTAGTCGATGATCGGGATCGCCGGCGCCGCCTTGCGCACGCGGCGCGCGACGCGGTGCGTGAACTCCGGGCTGTCGATGATGATCAGCGCGTCGGGGCGGCGTGCGACGATCGCGTCGGCGGCGTTGCGGATGTTGCGCACCAGGCGCGGCAACTGTCGCAGGATTCCGCCGACACCGATGATGGCCAATTCATCGATCGAAAACAGGCTCTTGATCCCCTGCTCCGCCATCGCGCGGCCACCGACGCCGGCAAAGTCGATGCCGCGGGGATGAAGCTGCTTGAGCGCCCGCATCAACGCGCCGCCGAGCGCATCGCCGGATTCCTCGCCGGCGACCAGATCGAGCGTGAGGCGGCGCGGCTCGGTATCGGTCATTGGCCCGGAGGATCGTCGCGGATGCCGACCACGAACAGCCTTGCTTCGTCGGCCGCCGCGGCAACGGCGGCCGGCTCCGCAATGATCGTACGTTCGGCTACGACCGCGATCCCGGCAAGCCCGGCCGCGACGGCACCGGCAACCGTTTTCGGCCCGAGCGCCGGCAGATCGAACCGGGTGTCCTGACCCGCCTTCGGCGCCTTGACCAGGACGCCGACGCCCGACGGCGTGTGGACGCGGCCCTTGGCGCGCAGATCGCGCACACGTTCAAGCAGGCCATCGGTACCTTCCGCCGCTTCGATTGCCAGCACATGGTTGTCGGCGACGACCGCCGCCTGCCCGACGTCGAACCCCCCAGTCGCGCGCAATAGCCCGAGCGCCCGATCGACGTCGGCAAGGTCGCGTTGCGACGGGCGCTGTTTTCCGATCGATCCCTCCGGCATCAAGATCTCCGGCGCGATCTCATGGGCGCCGCGGACGCGGAAACCAAGGTTCTCGAACGCCCTGGCGATGCCGCTCAGCAGGTGGTCGTCGCCACCGCGATACATCCGGACGATCTGCGGCAGCAACTTGATGGTCGTCCAGTCGATGCGCAGCGACCGGATCGGCGGCCGCACCGCAGTGCCGATGAATACGAGGTCACGGCATCCCTCGCGCCGCGCCTTGCTGACCAGATCGCCCACCTGCGCGAGCGCGATCCAATGATGCGGATAACGCCCGACCGCCGCCGGGTCGGCCCAGCCGCGCAGAGGAAAAAGGACAATCCGGCGGCCGCTCCGCAGCGCCGCTTCGGCGACGGCCGGCACGATCGCGCCGCCGCCGCAGACGATCGCAAGGGGGCTTTCCGTCTCAACGCTTGGATCGGCCGCCAGCGGCAACGAGGGGTCCACGGCGCGCACGCTCATCGTCGTCTACCCGGATTGCTCGACGTGCGAACCGCGCATTCTGGTGGTCATGACCGAGCGCTTGGCCGAGCGCAGGAACGCGATGATCTTCGCGACTTCAGGATCGGCGCCAAGCTCCTCCGCGACTCGCTCGACCCGCTTGGCGAACGGATCGTCTCCCTCACTCTCGAACAGAGCCTGGTAGGCCCTACGAACCAGATTGATGGACTCGCGCTTTATTCCGCGCCGCCGCATCCCGACGATATTGAGTCCGATCAGATAGCCGACGTAGTGGAATACGAACCCGAACGGGATCGCGTCCTCGCGGATCGCCGTGTTGCCGCCGACCATGACGCTTTCGCCTAGGCGTACGTGTTGGTGCACCGCGCAACTGCCGCCGATGAAAACGAAGTCGCCGAGCTCGCAATGCCCGCCCAGCATCGTCCCGTTGGCCAAGGTGACGCTGTTACCGACGCGGCAATCATGACCGACATGCGCGCCGGCCATCAGGAAACAATCGTCGCCGACCGTGGTCAGGCCGCCGCCATTTTCGGTGCCGATATTGACGGTGACGTTCTCGCGGATCTGGCAGCGTGCGCCGACCACGAGCCGGGTCGGACCGCCGCGATAGTGGGTCGATTGCGGCGGCGTGCCGAGCGAAGCGAAGGGGTAGATCGTCGTCCCGGGCCCGATGCTGGTGTGCCCGGCAAGATAAACCTGCGCGACCAGCCTGCAGCCGTCACCGATCGTGACGTTCTCTCCGATCACGCAGTAGGGGCCGATCTCGACGTCGGCGCCGATTACGGCGCCCGGCGCGACTTTGGCGGAAGGGTCGATCGCAAGCACGCCCGGCCTCATTGCTCGACGAGCATCGCGCCGACTTCGGCCTCGGCGACGATCTGGCCCGCGACCTTGGCTTCGCCGCGGAACCACCACATGTTCTTGCGCCGGGCTTTCTTGGTCATGTGATACTCGATCACGTCACCAGGCCCGACCGGCTTGCGGAACTTGGCCTTGTCGATGGTGAGAAAATAGACGCTCTTCGCCTTGCCGACGAGCCCGGAGGCAACGCACAACACGCCTGCGGTCTGCGCCATTCCCTCGATCATCAGCACGCCGGGAAACACCGGCTGCTCCGGGAAGTGACCCTGGAACTGCGGCTCGTTGAAGGTGACATTCTTGATGCCGATCGCGCTTTCATCGCCGTTCATCGCGATGACGCGGTCGATCATCAGGAACGGATAGCGATGCGGCAGCAATTCGAGGATTTCCTTGACTCCGGCCGTCTCGATGACTGCACCGTTCATGGCTCGCCCCCTGCTGCGTCCGGCTCGCCGCTCCTGCGCGCCAAGCGCCGCAACGCCGCCACACCCTTGAGCCATTCGCGTGCCGGGCCGGCGGGCGCGCCGCCCCATTTGGCTCCGGGGGGCACGTCCGACATGAGCCCGCTCCCGGCCGCGATCATGGCGCCGGCACCGATCGTCAGATGATCGGTTATCCCTACCTTGCCGCCCATCATGACGTAGTCCTCGACCACCACGCTACCGGAAATGCCGGTCTGCGCCGCGATCAGACAGTTCCGGCCGATCGTCACGTTGTGGGCGATCTGGCAGAGATTGTCGATCTTGGTCCCCTCGCCGATGATCGTGTCGCGCGCGGCACCGCGGTCGATCGTCGTGTTGGCGCCGATCTCGACATCGTCCTGGATGATGACGCGACCGACCTGCGGCACCTTGCCGTGGCCGCCAAGTCCCGGCAGGAAGCCGAAGCCGTCCTGCCCGATGCGGCAGCCGGCGTGGACGATCACACGGTCGCCGACCAGCGCGTGCGTGATCGTCGCCCCGGCGCCGATCATGCAGCCGCGCCCGACGCGCACGTCCGGTCCGATTACCGCAGTGGCCGCGATCACGCTGCCGGCGCCGATCTCGGCGCGCGGGCCGACAACCGCGCCCGGGTCGATCGTGGCGCCGGGCTCAAGGCGCGCCGAAGGATGCACCAGCGCACTTGCGGCTATCCCCCTTGCTTCGAACAGCGACGACGGGCGCTGGACATCGGGATAGAGCGCCTGCGTGGCGGCAACGAACGCGCGATAGGGCTGGCGCGTGACCAAGACCGTGACGCGCGCAGGCGCCTGCGCGGCGAAACGCTCGGTGGTGAGACAAATGCCGGCGTGGGTCGCCGCGAACCGGTCGAGAAATTTTCTCTTATCGAGGAACGAAAGATCGCTCGGTCCCGCGTGCTCGAGTGGTGCAATCCCGCGGATGCGGCGCTCGAGCGGCGCGCCGGGCGGCGCCACGGCGCCGGTCAAGGCCACGATCTCGGCTGCGGTCAACCCTTTCGGGCGCGCGAAGAAAAGCGGCTCGGTCATGCCCCCTCGCCGGAACGGCGCTGCAACGGGCTAGAACTTGGTGCCGCCGCTGAAGCGCAGCTCCTGGACCCGGTCGTAGCCTTCCTTGGTCAGTGCCCAGGCGTAGTCGATGCGGATCGGTCCGAACGGCGACTCCCAGACGAGGCCGACGCCGACCGAGGAGCGGATCGACGACGAGTTGGCGAGCGTGAGCGTCTCGCCCGTGGCCGGGAACACCATCGGCCCTTTGTACCCCCACAGCGATCCGGCATCCGCGAACAGCGCGAGCTTTATGCCGAAATCCTTGGGCAGCGGGATGATCGGGATCTGCACCTCGACCGAGGCGCCCCAGAACATGGAGCCGCCGAGGCCATCCTGGGTCGTGCCGATGGTGAGGTCGCGCGGTCCGATGCCGGCCGGCGCGAAGCCGCGCACCAGGTTCGGCCCCATGAAGAAGTGGTCGAGCATGCGGAATTCTTTGCTGCCCCATCCCGTGACGTGCCCGCCCTGCAGATGCAGCACGCCCACGAGGTCGGACATGATCTCGTAGTAGAACCGGGCATCGCCAGACGTGCGGACGAAGTTGACGTCGCCGCCGATGCCGGCGAAGTCCTGCCTGACCTCGATCGAAAATCCCTTGGTCGGGTTCCGGTTGTTGTCGAGCGTGTTGTAGGTGATGCTGTAGCCGACCAGCGAAGTGAGCGCCGGCCCCGCCGCCGCCTGCTGGCGCACCGCAAGCGAGGCTTCGCCGTTGGTGTAGCAGTTGGAGAGGTTCGGCGGCACCGGCAGTACGGCCGGAATGGTCGCAGGCGTGCAGTCCTGGAGCACGCCGTCGAGGGTCAGCTCCTGGCGGTAGATCGAGTAGCGCAGTTGCATGCCGACGTCTTCGCGCAACGCGAAGCCCAAGCGCGTGCCGCCGCCGATCACGGTCGTCTTGTAGGTATAGTACTGCGAGGAATTCGACCTCCTTGGCATAGAGGTCGAGGCCCCAGGCCAGCCGATAGTCGAGGAAATACGGCTCGATGAACGACAACTCGAAGCCGCGCGTGCGCTGACCGAGGGTGACGGCGGCGCGCGCCATCTGGCCGCGCCCGAGCAGGTTGCGTTCGCCGATCGAGATTTCGCCGACGATGCCGTCCGCCGTCGAATAGCCGCCGGAGATCGCGAACTCGCCGGTCGACTGCTCCTCGACCTCGACGTTGAGCACGATGCGATCGGGCGCCGAGCCGGGCTCGTTGGTGATCTTGACGACCTTGAAATAGTTGAGGTTCTTCAGCCGCCGTTCGGCACGGTCGACCAGCACGCGGTTGTAGGCGTCGCCTTCGGCGATATCGAACTCGCGGCGGATGACGTAGTCGCGCGTGCGCGTGTTGCCGCGGATATTGATGCGCTCGATGTAGGCGCGCGCCCCCTCCTCGGCGACATACACGATGGAGATGACGCGCGTCTCGAAGTTGCGGTCGCCGCGCGGGCGCACCTGCGCGAAGGCGTAGCCGCGCTTCGACATCTCGATGGTCATTTCCTCGACCGTCTTCTCGACGGCCTCGGCGTTGTAGATGCTGCCGGGCGAGGTCAGGAGCTTACCGCGCAGCGCGCCGGAGGGCACGTCGCGCACGCCCGACTGCACGTCGATCGCGCCGAAACGATAGAGGTCGCCTTCCTCGATGGTGAAGGTGACGATGAAGCCGTTGCGCGATGGGTCGAACTCACCGACCGCCGCCACGATCCGGACGTCGGCGTAGCCGTTCTTGAGATAGAAGCGCCGCAACAATTCGCGGTCGGCCTCGAGCCGATCCGGATCGTAGAGGTCGGTGTTCTTCAGGAAGCTCAGGAAGTTCGTCTGGGTGGTCTTGATGACGTCCTTCAGTCGCCAGTCGGAATAGGCGCGGTTGCCGACGAAGTTGATGCTGCGCACCGTCGTCTTGCCGCCCTCGGTGACCTCGAAGACCAGATCGACGCGGTTGTTCGGGCGCTCGATGACCTTCGGCGCGACGCGCACGTCGTAGCGGCCGCTACGCCGGTAAATCTCCACGATGCGCGAGACGTCAGCCTGCACCGTCGTGCGCGAGAAGGTGCCGCGCGGCTTGGATTGGATCTCGGCGTTGAGCTGCTCGTCCTTGACGCGCCGGTTGCCCTCGAACTGGACGCGGTTGATGACCGGATTCTCGACCACGGTCACGACCAGCCGGCCGCCCGGCTGGCTGATGCGGACGTCCTGGAACAAGCCGGTGGCGTAGAGGGCTTTGAGGCCCTCGTCGATCTTGACCGCGTCAAGCCGCTCGCCCGGAGCCAGGCGGAAATACGAGCGGATCGTATCGGCCTCGACACGGCGGTTTCCCTCGACGACGATCTGCGATGGCGCCCCGCGCTGCGCCCACGCATGATCGGCCGTCGCAAGAGACGCAACGAATGAACCGACACCTACCCCGCCGAGGACAATGCCGAAGGCCAGCCCTCGCAACACCCGTACCCACAGTCTCATGCGCTACGCGCCCTGTTCTTATTGCTCGGTCATCCGTAGGACAGCCCCCTGTCCCTTTGCTAGCAGCCCCTCCTTAACAACGAATTGGGCGGAATTTATGCCCACCCCAGGGGTGCTTTGTACCGCGTTTCGGTTCCCCTGCAAACCTTCGATTCCGCCGGATCGCCTTTTGTCGTCAAGGCGTTGCCCGATGGCCACGTTCGCTCACGAGCGTGACCACGGCCACAGATGATTGATGTCGTTGTAAGTCGCGAAGATCATCAGCATCAGCACCAGCGCCAGCCCGATGCGGAATCCCACTTCCTGGGCCCGGTCCGAGAGCGGCCGGCCGCGGACGGCCTCGATCAAATAGAACAAAAGGTGACCCCCATCGAGCAGCGGAATCGGAAACAGGTTCAACAGACCGATCGAAACCGACAAAACTGCGGCAAGGTGGATGAGAGCGACCATGCCGGCGGTCGCGACCTGTCCCGAGATCTGCGCGATACGGAGCGGACCGCCAAGCTGATCGGCGGATTCACGGCCGACGATCACATTCTTGAGGTAGGACATGGTGCGCTCGACGACGAACCAGGTCTCCTCGGCGCCGAGCTTGACTGCGGTGATCGGATCGACCGGCTTCGGCGGCTCGCGGGCACCGGTAATGCCGAGCACGCCGACGCGGTGCACATTGCCGAAATTGTCCTTGATCTCGGTCAGCGCCGGCGCCGCCTGCAGGGTCGCGAGCACGCCGCCGCGCTCGATGACCACCTCGAGTTTCTCGCCCGCACGCGCGCTGACGTAGCGCTGCATGTCGGTGAAGGTCTCCATCTTGCGGCCATCGATGCTGACGACGAGGTCGCCGGGCTGGAAACCGGCCGCGGCAGCCGCACTTCCCGGCTGCACCGTATCGACGCGCGCGGGCGATGCCTGTTTGCCGTAGAGCATGAAAACGCCGGCGAAGATGACGATGGCGAGCAGAAAATTCGCAATCGGGCCCGCGGCGACGATCGCGGCGCGCGCTCCGACCGACTTGTGGAAGAAGCTCTCGCGCCGCTCGGCCTCGTTCATATGCGCGAGCGTCTCCGTGTCGGGCACGCTTGCAGCGTTTTCGTCGCCGAAGAACTTCACATAGCCGCCGAGCGGAACGGCGGACACTTTCCAGCGCGTGCCGTGGCGATCATTGAAGCCGAACAACTCGGGTCCGAATCCGACGGAGAATACGAGCACGCGCACGCCGCACCAGCGCGCCACGAGGAAATGCCCGAGTTCATGGAAGAATACGACGATCGTGAGAACGAACAGGAACGGAATGACGTAGCCGAACAGGTTTCCGGCCCACGTGCCCAAACTGCCAAAGAGTTCCATCTGCGTTTTTGTCCCCGCCGTTGCCCCGTCCCCGGACAAACGCCCTAAGATGCCTTTGCGGCGATTTCAGGCAAGAGGTCGCGGGCGAGCGATCTTGAATCATGGTCAACGGCAAGCGCGTCCGCGATGGAGGCGGGCTCGCGCATGACGCCGCGGCGGGCGGCCGCCCCGAGCGTCGCCTCGACCAGTGCCGGAATACCGACGAAGGCGATCCGTCCGGTGGCGAACGCGTCCACCGCGATCTCGTTGGCGGCGTTCAGCACGGTGGTGGCGCCCGAACCGGCACGCAGCGCCTGCCAGGCGAGGCCGAGCGCCGGGAAACGTTCCAAGTCGGGTTTCTCAAAGGTCAGGCTGCCGATCTCGGCCAAATCGAGCCGCTTTGCCGGGCCGTCGATCCGCTCCGGCCAGGCCAGGCAGTGCGCGATCGGGATGCGCATGTCGTGAGCGCCGAGATGGGCGATCACCGACCCGTCGCGGAACTCGACCATGCCATGGACGATCGACTGGGGATGCACCAGGACCTCGATCTCGTCCGGAACAAGGCCGAACAAGTGATGCGCTTCAATGACTTCCAAGCCTTTGTTCATCAAGGTCGCGGAGTCGATCGTGACCTTCGGCCCCATCGACCAGTTGGGGTGTTTCAGGGCCGCCTGCAGCGTCGCGGTGCGGATTTGCTCACGCGACCAGGTGCGGAAAGGTCCGCCCGAGGCGGTGATGATGACCTTGAGGACATCCTCGCGCCGGCCAGCCGTCAGCACCTGGAACAGCGCGTTGTGCTCGGAATCGACCGGCAGCACCCTTGCGCCGGTCGCCTGCGCCCGGCGCATGAACAGCGCGCCGGCGCAAACCAGGCACTCCTTGTTGGCGAGCGCGAGCGTCGCGCCGCGCTCGATGGCCGCCAGCGCCGGCTCGAGCCCCGCCGCCCCGGTAATCGCCCCGATCACCCACTCGGCCGGACGGCGCGCGGCTTCGGCGACCGCCTGCGGCCCGGCCGCCGCCTCGACGCCGCTGCCCGCGAGCGCGGACTTGAGCTCCCCATAGGCCTTCGGATCCGCGACCGCCGCGAAATTTGCCCTGAATTCGCGCGCCAGCTTGGCCAGCGCAGCGGCGTTCCCGTTCGCCGTCACCGCTTCGACCGCAAACCGGTCGCCTTGGCGCTTCAGCAGGTCGACGGTGCTCGCTCCGATTGATCCGGTCGCACCGAGGATCGTGACGGTGCGCCGCGCCGCATGCGCGTCGGATTTGAGGTTGGCTCGAACTGGGGCGGCGTGCGGCATCATTCAGGTCACCAGACCAGCAGTCCCTGCGCCGGGGCGCTGAACCCGCCGCGGATAAGACCCACCATGGCCGCCGCGAGCGCGGCTGTCAAAAACCCGTCGAGGCGGTCCATCAGCCCGCCATGGCCGGGAATGAGCGCGCTCGCGTCCTTGGCGCCGAATCGTCGTTTCACCGCGGATTCGAGCAGATCGCCCAATTGCGACACGATCGACAAGACGAGCGCGACCACCGCCACGCCGGCGAGCGGAAGGCCGACGAGGCTAGCGACCGCAAGGCCGGCGAGGATCGCCGTGACCGTGCCACCGACGGCGCCGGACCAAGTCTTTTTCGGGCTGACCGCCGGCCAGAGCTTCGGCCCGCCGAGCGCACGACCGGCGAAATAGGCCCCGATGTCGCTCGCCCAGACGATGGCGAACAGAAAGATGATGGCCCAGAATCCGAGCGTCGGGTCGGCGCGCAGCACGAGCGGCGCCGCCAACAGAGCGCCCGCGTAGAGGACGCCGGCTGCAAGCCAGATCCAGCGCGCGGCAGCCGCCTTCCCGACCATTGAAATCCATTCCCACAACACGACAAGCGCAGCGATCGCCCAGAAGGCGACGAAGAGCGGCCCTCCGAACCAGGCAACCGCAATCGCCAACGGCGCCAGCACGAGCGAGGAGACGACACGCTGCGCGAGATTGCTGCCCGAGGCCTGCGGCGGTGCCGGCCCGCCCGGCGGGCTTGGCGTCACGGTGGGATCTTTCACGAGGCGGTTTTGGCGACGAGGCCGCCGAAGCGCCGCTCGCGCCGGCGGTACTCGTCGATCGCCTGCTCGAGCGCGGCACGATCGAAGTCGGGCCAATAGATCGGCAGGAACACGAGCTCCGAATAGGCCGCCTGCCAGAGCAGGAAATTGGAGAGGCGCTGCTCGCCGCTGGTACGGATGATCAGGTCGGGGTCGCGGACCTCGGGCGCATCGAGGTGGCGTCCGATCAGCGCTTCGGTCACGGCCGCCGGTGGCAGGCGGCCGGCCGCGACCTCCGCGGCGATGCGGCGCGCCGCGCGCGCGATCTCCTGGCGGGCGCCGTAGTTGAAGGCCACGACCAGAACGAGGCCGTCGTTGTGGCGGGTAAGCTGCTCGGCTTCCTCGAACAGATTGAGAATATCGGGCTCGAGATCGTCGCGCTCGCCGATAACGCGCACGCGCACATTGTTGCCGTGCAGCTCGGCGAGGTCGTTGCGGATGAAGCGGCGCAGCAGCCCCATCAGATCGCTGACCTCGGCCGCCGGCCGCTGCCAGTTCTCCGAGCTGAACGAGAAAATGGTGAGGAAGCCGATCCCCATCTCGCCGGCCGCCCGCACGGTCTTGCGCAACGCCTCGACGCCGCGGCGGTGGCCTTCGACGCGCGGCAGTCCGCGCGCCGCCGCCCAGCGGCCGTTGCCATCCATGATGATGGCAACATGCCGCGGCACGTCGGGACCGGCGTCCCTGCTTGCCTGCACCTCGGCCTCGGACATGGTCGCGGGCTCCTTCCCGCCCACTGCACGATCGGTCTCGATCAGACCGTCATGATCTCTTTTTCTTTGGCCGCCAGCGCATGGTCGACGTCGGCGATAGCCTGGTCGGTCGCCTTCTGGACCAAATCGGCCTGGTGCTTGTGATCGTCCTCGCTGATCTGGTGATCTTTTTCCAGCTTTTTGAGGACGTCGAGCCCGTCACGCCGGACGTGGCGCACGGCCACGCGCGCCGCTTCGGCATACTTGTGCGCGACCTTCGCCAGTTCCTTGCGCCGTTCCTGGTTGAGTTCCGGGATCCGCAGCCGGATGACCTGCCCTTCGGTCGAGGGGGTGAGACCAAGGCTCGAAGCGGCGATCGCCTTCTCGACCGCGTGGACCTGCGAGCGATCCCATACCTGGATGCTGATGAGCCGCGGTTCCGGAACGCTGATGCTGGCAACCTGGTTCAACGGCATGTGGCTGCCGTAGGCCTCGACCTGCACGTGATCGACCAGGCTCGCCGAGGCACGGCCGGTGCGCAGGCCTCCCAGCTCGTGCTTGAGCGCCTGCAAAGCGCCCTGCATGCGCCGCTTGAGTTCATCGAGATTATGCGTTGCCGCTGCCATGGATTCCCCCCGAGAGGCGGCTCGAGCTTAGCCGGGACGGCGTCTTCCGCTTCGACCGGCCAAGCGCGGCCCGGCTATCCGACATAGGTCGCGCGCCCTCTGCCGCCGAGCACGGCCGCGATCGCGCCCGGCTCGCGGATCGAGAACACGATGATAGGCATACGATTTTCCCGGGCAAGCGCGAAGGCGGTGGCGTCCATCACCTTCAAGTCGCGATCGATCGCCTCCTGGTGGGTGAGGCGGTCGAACCGCTCGGCCTTGGGATCCTGCTTCGGGTCGGCGCTGTAGACACCGTCCACATTGGTGGCCTTGAGCACGGCATCGCAGCCCATCTCCACTCCCCGCAGCACCACGGTCGTGTCGGTGGTGAAGAACGGATTGCCGGTGCCGCCGGCGAACACGACCACGCGGTTGTCCTCGAGATGGCGCAGCGCCCGCTGGCGCTCGTAGGTCTCGCACACCTGCGGCATGTTAAGGGCCGACATGGTGCGCGCCGGCACGCCGGCGCGCTCGATCGCCGCTTCGAGCACGAGCGCGTTCATGACGGTGGCGAGCATGCCCATGGCATCGCCGGTCGCGCGCGAGACCCCGTGCGCCGAGACCTCGACGCCGCGCAGGATGTTGCCGCCGCCGACCACGACGCCGAGCGTGACGCCGAGCGCGCGCGCCGCGATCAGGTCCTTGGCGATGAGGTCGATGTTGGGTTGATGGATGCCGAACTCATCCGGGCCGGCCAGGAACTCGCCCGACACCTTGACGATGACGCGACGATAGGCAGGCATCGGATTTGCTCCGTCGGAGACCGCGGCGCGCTCGCCGCGCCAATCAGCGCTGACCGGCCGCGGCTGCGACCTCGGCAGCGAAATCATTGCCGCCGCGCTCGATGCCTTCGCCGAGCTCATAACGCACGTAACCGGTGATCTTGATCGATGCGCCGACCTTGGCTTCGATCTCCTTGAGCGCCTGCGCCACCGACTTGTCCGGCTCGTGGATGAACGGTTGGTCGAGCAGGCAGACCTCCTTGTAGAAGGTCTTGAGGCCCGACTCGACGATCTTCTCGATCACGTTCTCCGGCTTGCCCTGGGCGCGGAACTTGTCGGCCAGGATGTCCTTCTCGCGCCGGATCACCGACGGATCGAGGCCGGCCGCGTCCACCGCGAGCGGGCTGGAGGCGGCGACGTGCATCGCCACCATGCGCCCGAACGTGGCGAGCTCCGCGGTCTTGCCCGCCGATTCGAGCGCGACCAGCACGCCGATCTTGCCGAGACCCTCGGAGACCTGGTTGTGCACGTAGCTCGCGACCACGCCCTTGCCGACCGACAGCAGGGCGGCGCGGCGCAGGCTCATGTTCTCGCCGATCGTCGCAATGGTCGACGCGATCGCGTCGGCAATGGTCATCGAGCCGACCTTGGCGGCCTTGATCGCATCGAGATCGGCCCCGACGCCGAGCGCGACCTGCGCGATCATCTTGACCAGTCCCTGGAACTGATCGTTGCGGGCGACGAAGTCGGTCTCCGAATTGACCTCGACGACCACCCCCTTGGCGTGATCGAGCGCGACCCCGATCAGGCCCTCGGCCGCCAGCCGATCGGCCTTCTTGGCCGCCTTGGACAGGCCCTTCTTGCGCAGCCAGTCGACGGCCGCCTCCAGGTCGCCGCTGGTCTCGCCGAGCGCGGCCTTGCAGTCCATCATCCCCGCGCCGGTCTTGTCGCGGAGCTCCTTCACCATCGATGCGGTGATGTTCATGGTTCGAAATCCCTTGGTCGGTCTTGCACAGGCATCGGAGGGGGCGGCGGCCATCGGCGCGCCGACCGGTCGGGCTGCCCGCCGTTTACATCACTCGGCGACGAACTGCTTCGCCTTGGCGATCCAGCCTTCGACGCGTCCGGGCAGCCCCACCTCCTCGCCGATCCGGTGGGCATCGGTCTCGCCCAGCTCGGCGAGCTGCCAGTAGTGGAAGACGCCGAGATCGTTGAGCTGCTTTTCGATGGCACCCGACACGCCGGGGAGCTTCTTGAGGTCGTCGGCAACCCCGCGCGGGCCCGACAGCGGCTGGAATCCGGTCGCCGGCGCCTCCGGCAAGGTTTCCATCACCGGAGCCTCGGCCGCGCCGAGATCGACCCCCATGTCGCCCTGACCGCGCGAGATGCCGTCGATCGCCGCCTTGGCGACGAGGTCGCAGTAGAGCGTGATGGCGCGGCCGGCATCGTCGTTGCCCGGGACCACATAGGTGATGCCGTCGGGATCGCAGTTGGTATCGACAATGGCCGCGACCGGGATGTTGAGGCGCTTGGCCTCCTTGATCGCGATGTCTTCCTTGTTGGTGTCGATGACGAACATGAGGTCGGGCAGACCACCCATGTCCTTGATGCCGCCGAGCGCGCGGTCGAGCTTCTCCTTCTCGCGCGTGAGCGTGAGGCGCTCCTTCTTGGTGTAGCCGCCGGCCTCCCCGGAGGCGAGCATCTCGTCGAGCTGGCGCAGGCGCTTGATCGAGGCCGAGATCGTCTTCCAGTTGGTCAGCGTGCCGCCGAGCCAGCGCGAGTTGACGTAATACTGGGCCGAGCGCTTCGCGGCATCGGCGATGGCGTCCTGGGCCTGCCGCTTGGTGCCGACGAACAGGATGCGGCCGCCCTTGGCGACCGTATCGCTGACCGCCTGCAGCGCGCGGTGCATCATCGGCACGGTCTGCGCCAGGTCGAGGATATGGATGTTGTTGCGGGTGCCGAAGATGTACTCGCCCATCTTCGGGTTCCAGCGGTGGGACTGATGGCCGAAATGCACGCCAGCTTCCAAGAGCTGGCGCATGGAGTAGTCGGGTAGCGCCATATCTGTTCTCCGGTTGAGCCGCCGCGGACCTGTGAGTTCCGGCCGATATCGACCGTCACCACCGGATGGCCCAAGGGGATCCAAGGGCCGAGAGTCCGCGTGAGGGATGGCGGGCTATATAACGAGGGGCTTGGGGGGACGCAAGCGAACGCCGCGAGCGCTTGACGCCCGCCGCGTCGACCGGCCCATTCCCTGTCCGGCCGATCGGCCGGTTGGGTGCCCTGGACTGGTCCCGGGCGCCCGCCGGATCACTTTCGCTATTGTTTTCAGATATCCCAGCCCTGATGCCGACCGAAGGTCACGGTGGCCTGCTCGGTCTTGCCGGTCACGGCCTTGAAGGTCTTGATTGAAACCTGCTGCGTCGCGGGCTGCATCGAGCCGCCGTGGGTCGCGAGGTGCCCGATGGTCGCGCCCATGACGCCGACCATGACGCAGGCCATCAGGAAGGCGCCGATCAGGCCGCCGCGCGGAAGCAGCAGGCACAGCCCACCGAGGATCTCGGCCGAGCCGGCGACGAGGCGGAATGTCGAGCCAAGGCCGATCATCTCGAACGGCTGGACCATGAAGTCGGCGCCGGAGAGCTTGGCTGTTCCGGCCGCGAGCGCAACCAAGCCCACCATCGCCTGCAGCCCGTAGATCGCGGTCTTGTTGGTCATGGCAGGTCCCGCCTTCTTCTGATGGCGGCAACCTACTCGCCTTACGTATCGTCGAAATGTCGATGCTTGAAGGATTTCGTATCAAGTGTATCGCCGCGAGGCGGCCGCCGAGGCCGCGCCCTATTAAGTATGGATACGTATTAGGAGGCGTGATCGCGCCAAACGATACAGACGATACAAAACGCGGCCGCCGCGACACATCGACGATACACGCGGTGGCGAACATGACAAAGGTGGAGCCCGTCCTGATGGCGCGTAAGCGATTGCCCTCGCCTGTTTCCAAGGTTTCGGCACCCGCATCCCGGGCCGCGCCGCGCGATGCGCGGATGCGGAACGAGGAGCGCTATGCGCTCGCGATGCAGTCCATCAATTACGGCGTGTATGACGCCGATCTCGAAGGCGGCGAGGTGTACTTCTCCACCTCGCTACGCGCCATGCTCGGCATGAAACCGGACGATCCGGCGCTGACCACCGGCAACATCATCGAGAAGATCCACCCTGCGGATCAGCCGGTCTACCGCGAGGCGATCGTCCGGCATCTGAAACAGGAAACGCCGCAGTTCGTCTGCGATTTCCGCTATATCGCGACGGACGAAAGCTGGCGCTGGGCGCGCCAGCACGGCGTAGCGGTCAGGCACCCCGACGGGCGCGCCTACCGCATCGTCGGGGCGATGACCGACGTCACCGAATCCAGAGCAGCGCGACCGCGAGCTGGACACCGCGCGCACCGCGGCGCTGACGACGCGCCGGCAAAGCGATGCCGCTGACGCGACGGCGGCGCCGATCGAGGAGCGCTACGAGCTCGCCATGGCGTCGATCAATTTCGGCGTCTACGACTGGGACATCGAAAGCGACACCATCTACTACGCGCCGGCGCTGCGAATCATGCTCGGGCTCGGGCCGTCGAGCGACGATCAGGTGAAGAGAGACGAATGGACGCCGCGCATCCATCCGAACGACCTGCCCATCTACCAGCGCGCGCTGGTCGACCATTTCAAGGGCGAAACGCCACGCTTGGAGTGCGAGTACCGCTACCGGGCGGTTGACGGCTCGTGGCGCTGGGTGCGCCAGCACGGCATCGCGTTGCGCGGTCCCGACGGGCGCGCGCGCCGGCTGATCGGGGCGACCGGCGACGTCACCGAGGTCAAGCAGCGCGAACGCGAGCTGCACACGGCGCGCGCCGAAATCGCCGCGGCCCACCGGCGCGGGCTTCCGATCGACGGAACCGCCTCGCAGCGCGAAGAGCGCTACGCGCTCGCGCTGGAATCGATCAACGAAGGCCTCTACGACGTCGACCTGGAGAAGGACACCGTCTACTTCTCACCGCAGTTGCGCATGCTGCTCGGCACCTCCGAACATCTCTCCACGGTCGAACGGTGGGTGGCGCAAATCCACCCCGACGATCGGGAGATGCACCGGCGCACGGTCATGGCCCACTACAGGGGCGAAACCCCTCGCATCGTGTGCGAATTCCGCTTCCGCACGCGCGACGGCAATTGGCGCTGGGCGCGCCAGCACGGGATCGGGATTCGCGACGAGAACGGGCGCGTGTGCCGCATCGTCGGCGCGATGGGCGACATCACCGAGCTCAAGCAAGGTCAGCGCGAGCTGCAATCCGCCAAGGCCGAAGCCGCCGCCGCCCACCGCGACGTGGAAAGCACGCGCGAGATGCTGCAGACGATCATCGACAACATGACCGACGGCGTCTCGCTGTTCGACAAGGACTTCCGCTGGCAGTTCAGCAACCGTCACCACATCGAGGCGATGCAGTACACGCCCGACGTGGCGCGTCCCGGCATGTCGGGCTACGACCTGTTGCGGCTGCATATCATGCGCGGCGAGTACGGCCCGGTCGCGAGCGAGGACGTGGAAGCGCGCCTCGAGGAGATCGCCGCGCGGGTGCTCACGCCCGGCGGCGGACGCTACGAGCGCCGCATGCGCAACGGGCGCTACATCGAGTTCAACTTCAAGCCGCTCGACGACGGCAGCGTGCTCGGGGTCTATCGCGACATCACCGACCTGAAGGAACGCGAGGAAGCGCTCGCGGCCGCCAAGGACGCCGCGATCGCCGCGCGCGACGAAGCCGCCGCCGCCCGCGCCGACGTGGAGCGCACCCGCGAGGCGCTGCAGACCGTGCTCGACAACATGAGCGACGGCGTCATGCTGCTTGGCGAGGGGGGGCGGCTGCGCTTCGTCAACCGGCGGCTGGCCGAATTCCAGCAGTACCCGCCCGAATTGCTCAAGCCCGGCACGACCATCCGCGAGATCATGCGGCATCAGGCCGAGCGCGGCGACTTCGGTCCCGGCCGCGATCCCGAAGCGATCGTCGAGGAACGACTGGCAATCGTCGCCAGCCCGGGCGGCAACCGCTACGAACGGCGTGCCGCCAGCGGCCGGTATCTCGAATTCAGCATCAAGCGGCTCGACGACGGCGGCGTGCTCATCGTCAACCGCGACATCACCGAGCTGAAGGAGCGCGAAGAGGCGCTTGCCGCCGCCAAGGAAGCGGCCGAGGCCGCACGCGACGACGTGGAGCGCACCCGCCAGGTGATGCAGATCGTGCTCGACAACATGAACGACGGCGTCATGCTGTTCGACAAGGACTTCCGCTGGCAATTCGTCAACCGGCAGCTGATGGACTTCCAGCGCTTCACGCCCGACATCGCCTATCCGGGCGTCTCGGGCTACGACATCCTGCGCATGCAGGCGCAGCGCGGCGACTTCGGTCCGGTCGACGACATCGAGCGCGTGGTGCAGGAACGCGCCGCCACAATGCGCACGCCGGGCGGCATCCGCTATGCGCGCCGCACGGCGAACGGACGCTACATCGAGTTCAACTTCAAGCCGCTCGAGGACGGCGGCCTGCTCGAAGTCTACCGCGACATCACCGAGATCAAGGAGCGCGAGGAGGCGGCCGAGGCGGCGCGCGACGCAGCAGAGCGGGCGCATGCGGAGGTCGCGGCTGCGCGCGCCGACGTCGAGCGCACGCGCAACCTGATGCAGACCGTGCTCGACAACATGAACGACGGCGTCGCATTGTGGGACAGGGATTTCCGCTGGCAGTTCAGCAACAAGCCGGACATCCAGGCCAGGGGCCTGACCCCCGACATCGCCTACCCGGGCGTCTCCGGCTACGACCTGGTGCGCCACCAGACCGAGCGCGGCGCGTTCGGTCCCTACGAGGATATTGAGCAGAAGGTCGAGGAGGTCGTCGCCGGCATCCTCAAGCCGGGCGGCAATCGCTACGAGCGCAGCTCGCCCGATGGCCGGCATCGGGAAATCAGCATCAAGCCGCTCGACGACGGCAGCATCCTCGGGATCTATCGCGACATCACCGAACTGAAGGATCGCGAGCAGGCGCTCGCCGCCGCCAAGGAAAGCGCCGAGGCGGCACGCGACGAAGCCGAGAAGGATCGCGCCGAGGCGGAGGCCGCCAACCAGGCCAAGTCCACCTTCCTCGCCACCATGAGCCACGAGATCCGCACGCCGATGAACGGCGTGCTCGGCATGATCGACGTACTCGAGCGCCAGGGGCTGGACAGCACGCAGCGCCGCACGGTCGACACCATCCGCAACTCCGCGCAGTCGCTGCTGCGCATCATCGACGACGTGCTCGACTTCTCCAAGATCGAGGCCGGACGGCTGGAGCTGGAGGAAACCACGTTCTCGCTCTCCGGTCTGATCGATTCCTCGGTCTCGACGTTCCACCCGCAGGCGCACAACAAGGGTCTGACGCTTGAAGCCGAGATCGACGCCGGATCGGACGACGCCCTGGTCGGCGACCCGACGCGGCTGCGTCAGATCCTGTTCAACCTGGTGAGCAACGCGCTCAAGTTCACCGAGCGTGGCGGCGTCAAGGTGCATGTCGGCACCGAGCCGATCGGCAAGGGCAATACGCGCGTGACGCTCTCCGTGAGCGATACCGGCATCGGACTCGACGCCGAGCAGCGCGCGCGCCTGTTCCAGCCGTTCGCGCAGGCCGATTCCTCGACCACGCGCCGGTTCGGCGGCACCGGCCTCGGCCTGTCGATCGTGCGCCGGCTCGCCCAGCTGCTCGGCGGCGACGTGCGGGTGGAGAGCACGCCCGGTTCCGGCTCCACTTTCACGGTCACGCTGATCATGCGTGCCGCGCCCGCCGAATTCGCCGCTCAAGGCGCTGCTGCGCCCGAGCGATCTTTCGCGCTCGATCGGGCCGATCTCGCCTGCCGGGCGGCCGTGCGTGCTGGTGGTCGACGACCATCCGGTCAATCGCGAGGTGCTGGTGCGCCAGCTCGATCTGCTCGGCATAGCGGCCGACACGGTCGACGATGGCGTCGAGGCGCTCGCCACCTGGGCGGCGGGACGCTACGACGCGGTGCTTGCCGACATCCACATGCCGCGCATGGACGGCCACGAATTGACCAAGCGCATCCGCGCGGTCGAGGCCGAGCGCGGCGAAATGCGCACGCCGATCGTCGCCGTGACCGCCAACGCGATGAAAGGCGAGGAGGAACGCTGCCTCTCGGCCGGCATGGACGCCTATTTGGCCAAGCCCGTGAGCGTCGACCGGCTGCGCGCGACCTTGGAGCGCTGGCTGGCGATCCAGGGCGACGGTCACGCCGGCGCCGCCGTGCGCAGGGCTGAAGCCAAGGCCGCAATCGACCGCGGCACGCTCTCGGCCTGGCTCGGCGACGACCCGGCGGCGATCAACTCGCTGCTCGGACGGTTCCGCGACACCGCGGTCGAGACCGAACGCGAGATCAATACCGCGTCGCGCGCCGGCAATCTGGCGACCCTCGCGGCGGCCGCCCACAAGCTCAAGGGGGCCGCCCAGGCGGTGGGCGCGGCCGCGGTCGGGAGCGCCGCTGCCGCGCTCGAGGAGGCCGGCAAGGCCGGCGACCGCGCGCGCTGTCGCGACGGGCTCGGCCGGCTTGCGACCGAGCTCAGGCGCGCCTATGCGGAAATCGGCGGGCCGGGACCGAACGGGAAGTAGTGGGCAAAGGCGCGGCCACGGTCTTCGGGTAACGCGCCGAACATCATCCGCGCCGTGCCCGCCTTCGCTGCGCCTTAAGCGCGTTAACGCGCGTCTTCGACGCGCTATGGGCGCGGCAAGCCCACGCCGAAGCCCGAAGGGCGTAGGCGGTGGGCAAAGGCGCGCGAGATTCACGCAAGATCCGAACGATCCGCCGTGCGCCTTTGTCCACCCTACGCTAATCCTTCGGCGGGACGAACATGTAGCCGACGCCGCGCACGGTGCGGATGGTGTCGGGATGCGAGGGATCGACCTCGATCTTGCGCCGCAGCCGGGTGATGCGCAGGTCGATGGCGCGGTCGAAGGCCTCCATCTCGCGGTGCGCCGTCACCTCCAGCAGCCAGTCACGGTTGAGCGGCCGGTTCGGATTCTCGGCGAACACCTTGAGCAGGTCGAACTCGCTTGCCGCCAGGGTCTCCTCGCTGCCGTCGCCGAGATCGACCAGCACGCGCTTCTCCAGGTCGAGCACGCGGCGCCCCATGCGCACGCGCGGGCCCGTGCTCGACGCGACGCCGGCGACGCGCCGCAGCACGCTCTTGACGCGCGCCAGGAGCTCACGCGGCTCGAACGGTTTGGCGATATAGTCGTCGGCTCCGGTCTCGAGCCCGACGATGCGATCGACCGTGTCGGAAGCCGCCGTCACCATGATGATCCCGATGCGCCCGCTCTTTTCGCGCAGCCAGCGCGCCAGCGCGAACCCGTCCTCGCCGGGCAGGCCGACGTCGAGCAGCACGAGCGCCGGCAACTCGCGTTCCAGCAGCTTGCGCAGCGCGGTCCCGCCGTCGGCGCCGCTGACGCGGAAATTCTGCTTGCCGAGATAGTCGAGCAGCAACTGACGCTGCGCCCCCTCGTCTTCGACGACAATGATGTGCGGCCGGTTGTCCATGCGCGTCGTTCAAGTTCCCCGAGCGAATGCTTTTTCCGAATGCCACCATGCCCGAGCGTCCGCAGCGCCACAAGGTCGGCCGCCCGGCTAGTACCCCTAACCCGAAGTTCGCCTCCGAGTGGGCCGCAAGTGCTGGCGAACTTCGGAATCGGACACTAGGCCGATGTGGCATTTCGCGGCGAGAAGCCCGTTCTTGCGCTTCAAACCGCCTCGACCTGCACCACGCCCGGCACCGCCTTGATGGCGCCGGCGATCTGCGGAGAGATCTTGTAGCGGCCGGGAAGCTTCACCTCGACCTCGGTATCCTTGTCGAGCATCAGCACCACGCTCACCTCGGCATCGCCCTTGTCGAGCCGGCGCGCCACGCCTTCGACCGGCGCCTCCGAGCGCACGAACACGCGCAACGCCGTCTGCATCTTCTCGGCCGCGCGGTCGAGCGGCTCGACCGACTGGATGCGCGCGCGCACGTCGTCCCCTTGCGCCTCCGCGCTCAGGAACAGCAGCACCGCCGCGCCCGGCTCCAGCATGTCGCGATACTGCTGCAGCCCTTCGGCGAACACGACCGCCTCGTAGTGGCCGGACGGATCGGAGAATTCCAGGATACCCATCTTGTTGCCGGTCTTGGTGCGGCGCTCCTGGCGCGACACCACGGTGCCGGCGACGCGTCCGGCGGTCGCGCCCGCCTTCACGGCACGGGCGAATTCGGCCCAGGACTGCACGCGCAGGCGCTGCAACGCCGCCGCATAGTCGTCGAGCGGATGACCGGAAATGAAGAAGCCGGCCGCCTCGTACTCCTTCTGCAGGCGCTCGGACGGCAACCACGGCTCGACCGCAGGCAGCGGCAGCGCCTCGGGCGTCGCAGCTCCCCCGAACAGCTCGCTCTGCCCGACGGCGGCGGCATCGTGGCGCCGCTGCGCGGCCGACAGGATCAGTTCGGCGCCGGCATGCACGCGCGCGCGATTGCGCTCCAGCTCGTCGAACGCGCCGGCCGCGCCGAGGCTTTCGAGCACGCGCTTGTTGACCGCGCGCGGGTTGATGCGGCCGGCGAAGTCGGCGAGGTCGCGAAATGGCCGGTTGTCCCGCGCGACCACGATCGCCTCGACCGCCTGCGGTCCGACGCCTTTGAGCGCGGCCAGCGCATAGTGGATCATGCCGGCCTCGACCTCGAAGCTCACCCCGGAGCGATTGACCGAGGGCGGCTCGACCTTGACGCCGAGGCGCTGCGCCTCGGCGCGGAATTCGGCGAGCTTGTCGGTATTGCCCATGTCGAGCGTCATCGAGGCGGCGAGGAACTCGACCGGATGGTTCGCCTTCATGTAGGCGGTCTGATAGGCGACGAGCGCGTAGGCTGCCGCGTGGCTCTTGTTGAAGCCGTAATCGGCGAAGCGCGCGAGCAGCTCGAAGATCGCTTCCGCCTGGCCGTTGTCGATCCCGCGCTCGACCGCGCCGGTCACGAAACGCTGGCGCTGCGCCGCCATCTCGGAGCGGATCTTCTTGCCCATGGCGCGGCGCAACAGGTCGGCCTCGCCGAGGGAGAAGCCCGCGAGCAGGCGCGCGATCTCCATCACCTGCTCCTGGTAGACGATGACCCCGAAGGTCTCGCGCAACACCGGCTCGAGCTTGGGATGGATGTAGTCGGGCTGCTCGGTGCCGTGCTTGCGCGCGCAGTAGGTCGGGATGTTGGCCATCGGGCCCGGCCGGTACAGCGCGACGAGCGCGATGATGTCCTCGAAACGGTCCGGCCGCATGTCGATGAGGGCGCGGCGCATGCCCTGCCCTTCGACCTGGAAGATGCCGACCGTCTCGCCGCGCGCCAGCATCGCGTAGGATTTGGCGTCGTCGAGCGGCAGGCCGAGCAGGTCGACGCCGACGCCGCGGCGCTTGAGCAGCTTCACCGCCAGGTCGAGCACGGTCAGCGTCTTGAGGCCGAGGAAGTCGAATTTCACCAGCCCGGCCTGCTCGACCCATTTCATGTTGAACTGGGTCACCGGCAGGTCGGATTTCGGATCGCGGTAGAGCGGGACCAACTCGGCGAGCGGGCGATCCGCGATCACGATGCCAGCGGCATGGGTCGAGGCGTGACGGTGCAAGCCTTCGAGCTTCTGCGCAATGTCGAAGGCGCGCCGGACGAGCGGCTCGGCGTCGCGCGCGGCCTGCAACCGTGGCTCGTCGGCGATGGCGCGCGACAAGCTCACCGGATTGAGCGGATTGATCGGCACGAGCTTGGTCAGCTTGTCGACCTGGCCGTACGGCATCTGCAGCACGCGCCCGACGTCGCGCAGCACGCCGCGCGCCTGCAGGGTACCGAAGGTGATGATCTGCGCGACCTCGCTGCGGCCGTAGCGTTCCTGCACGTAGCGGATCACTTCGTCGCGCCGGTCCTGGCAGAAATCGATGTCGAAGTCCGGCATCGACACCCGTTCGGGGTTGAGGAAGCGCTCGAACAGGAGACCGAAGCGGATCGGATCAAGGTCGGTGATGGTAAGCGCATAGGCGACGAGCGAGCCCGCGCCCGAGCCGCGCCCCGGCCCGACCGGAATGCCCTGCGCCTTGGCCCACTGGATGAAGTCGGCGACGATCAGGAAGTAGCCGGAATAGGCCATGCCCTCGATGACCCCGAGTTCGAAGGCGAGCCGCTCGGCGTAATCGTCGCCGGTGCGGCCGGAGGCGAGGCCATGGGCCGTGATGCGGCGCTCGAGCCCTTGCTGCGCCTCGCGCCGCAGTTGCGCGGCTTCGTCGACCGCCTTGCCGCCGGGCAGCGTGAAGCGCGGCAGGATCGGCTTGATGGTCTTCGGGCGATAGGCGCAGCGCTGCGCGATCTCCACGCTCGCGGCAAGCGCCTCGGGCAGGTCGGAGAACAGCGCCGCCATCTCGGCGCGGCTCTTGAAGTAATGCTCTGGGGTCAGCTGGCGGCGGTCGGTCTCGGCGACGAGGCGGCCTTCCGCGATGCAAATGAGCGCGTCGTGGGCCTCGTAATCCTCGCGCGTCGCGAACAAGGGCTCGTTGGTGGCGACAAGCGGGATGCCGGGGCCATAGGCGAGATCGATCAGCACCGGCTCGGCGAGCTTCTGCTCCGGCATGCCGTGGCGCTGCAATTCGACATAGAGCCGGTCGCCGAACAATTCCTGCAGCCGCGCGCAGCGCAGGCCGGCAAGTTCCGCCTGCCCGCCGGCGACGGCCAGATCGAGCGGACCGCCGGGACCGCCGGTGAGCGCGATCAGTCCATCGGTCGCGCCCGCGAGCGCCGTGAGCGCGACGTGCGGCTGCGCGTCGGCCGGCGCCTCCAGGAAGGCGGCCGAGGTGAGCCGCATCAGGTTGCGATAGCCCGCTTCGCGCACTGCGAGCAGCACGAGCCGCGGCAGCCTGGCCTGACCGGGCGCGCGCGAGCCGCTGAGATCGCCGAAGTCGACGGCCAGCGCGCAGCCGACGATCGGCTGGATGCCGGATGCGCTCAGCTTCTCGGAGAACTCGAGCGCCGCGAACATGTTGTCGGTGTCGGTGAGCGCCAGCGCCGGCTGGTGGTCGGCCTTGGCGAGCTCGGCAAGCCGGCTCACTGTGAGCGCGCCCTCGAGCAGCGAATAGGACGAGTGGACATGCAGGTGCACGAAGCCGGGATTCAACGGTCAGCCCTCGCGATTCTAGGTCGCGAAGGATGGTGCGGATCGCTCGCCGAAGAGTCCACCGGCGAGGGGTGACTCAGGCGCAACGGCGCACAGCTTCGCGGGCGCCCTGCCGCACATTGGGTACGAACTTCGGGTTCGGGGCACTAGCGGCCGCCCGAAACGGCAATCCTCACAGCGCGGCAATCACCTGCGCCCAGATCGCGATCATTCCGATGAACAGGGCGAGCGACGTCAGTGTGGCGGCTTCCTCGGCAACAGCACGGACCATGACTTCCTCCACAGAACGGAAGCAGAACAATGTTCTATTTTTGTTCTGATGTCAAGGGTAGTGGGTCGGTTTGATCTGCGCGACAAACCGGGAGGCCGATGAATCCTTGCCCCCTCTTCGCGGCGCTGGCCTGCCGCCAGCGAAGCTGCGATACTGACACAACTTGAGCGGGAGAACATCATGACAGCGCTAGTGGTATGGTTGGTGATCATTACCAGCGGTTCGGCGACCTCGATAGGTCCTTACGGTTCTATGGACGACTGCGAAGGGGCGGTTAAGGCCCAAAAGAACGTGCATAACAGCGGCGGCGGCGCCGCGTTCTCCATGCTCTGCATCCCGGCGCGGAAGCCTTAATAGCGCGGTCACCGCCCGCAAGGACGATCAGAGCGCCTGCTGGACGATGATCTTCCCGTGGTCCTGACCTCCGATCTCGGACCAGCCGGCGCGTCGGTAGGAGCGCTCATGCGATGCTGATACGCCGGCAGATGCTGCGGTTCAAACGGCACGGATCCCGCTCAAATCACCGCGGCGGAAACGTCGCCGTCGGGCTGATGTAGATGAAATAGCCCGGCCCCGCGGGCCCGAGCGGCTTGAGGTCCGGCAGCGCAAAGTCGTTCACCCCGTTTCCGCCGTAGGCGGTGCCGATCAGGCTGAACAAGGCCATGTTCTGCGCGATCGGCAGCAACTGTCCCTGGCACTGCGTCCAGCCGGCCGGCGCGAAATGAAACGCGAAGATTTCGATCTGCCCGAGATAAGGGGCGCTGCCTGAAGGCGCTTTGGGCCGCGGTCTTGCGGCGGGCCGCTTCAGCGGCCGGCGTGCGGTGCGTCGCACCGTTGGGCGCTTGGTCGCTTTCGCCATCGGCAGGCTCCGGTTTCTCGTTTGCGCATGATCTTTTCCGAAAGACCGGTTCCCATCCCGGATCAAGTCCGGGACAGGCTTTCTTGGATCATGCGCTACTGCAGTTCCACCACGTGTCCGTCCTTGAGCGTCACGCGGCGATCCATGCGGCCGGCCAGCTCCATGTTGTGGGTCGCGACCAGCGCGGCGAAGCCGGAAGCGCGCACGAGCTGCGTCAGGGCCTGGAACACGTGGCCGGCGGTGCGCGGGTCGAGATTGCCGGTCGGCTCGTCGGCGAGCAGGATGCGCGGGGCGTTGGCGACCGCGCGCGCGATCGCGACGCGCTGCTGCTCCCCGCCGGAAAGCTGCGCCGGCCGGTGCTCGACGCGGTCCTTCAGGCCGAGATAGCCGAGCAGCTCGTTGGCGCGGTTGCGTGCCTCGCGGCGCCCCAGGCCGCGCACCATTTGCGGCAGCATGACGTTCTCGATCGCCGAGAACTCGGGCAGCAGGTGGTGGGCTTGGTAGACGAAGCCGATGTCGGTGCGGCGGATGCGCGTACGCGCATCGTCGGAGAGCTGCGAGGTGGGCGTGCCGTCGACATAGACTTCGCCGCCGTCCGGTTGCTCGAGCAGGCCGGCGATATGCAGCAGGGTCGACTTGCCGGCGCCCGAGGGGGCGATCAACGCCACCGACTGCCCGGGCCATACGGCGAGCTCCGCCCCGGTGAGGATATCGAGCGTGGCGACGCCCTGGTGATAACGCCGCTCGATGGCGTGCAGGAAGATCGCGGGCTCCTTGTCGTTCATCGCGGCTATTCGTAGCGCAGCGCTTCGACCGGATCGAGGCGCGCCGCCCGCCACGACGGATAGATCGTCGCCGCCAGCGACAGGGTGAGCGCCATCACCACCACCGCCCCGGTCTCGCGCGCGTCCATTTCGGCCGGCAGGCGCGACAGGAAGTAGAGCTCGGGCGAGAACAGCTCGGTATTGGTGAGCCAGGAGAGGAATTGCCGGATCGATTCGATGTTGAGGCACACCAGCGTGCCGAGCCCGAACCCGGTGATCGTCCCGACCACCCCGATGGCCGCGCCGGTGATGATGAAGATACGCATCACCGCGCCGCGCGTCGCCCCCATGGTGCGCAGGATGGCGATGTCCGGGCCCTTGTCCTTCACCAGCATGATCAGGCCCGACACGATGTTGAGGGCGGCGACCAGCACAATCAGGGTCAGGATCAGGAACATCACGTTGCGCTCGACCTGCAGCGCGTTGAAGAAGGTCGCGTTGCGCTGGCGCCAGTCGACCATGAAGATCGGCCGCTCGGCGGCTTCCGCCACCAGCCTGCGGTAGCGGTCGATGCGGTCGGGATCGCTGGTGTAGACCTCGATCGCGCTCACGTCGGCGCTGCGGTTGAAATAGGCCTGCGCTTCCGCAAGCGGCATGAACACGATGCCGGCGTCGTATTCCGACATGCCGATCTCGAACACGGCGGCGACCGTGTAGGTCTTGGTGCGCGGCATGGTGCCCATCGGGGTGCTGGCGCCGCGCGGCGCGAACAGCGTGATGCGGTCGCCGGAACGCAGCGCCAGCTGGTCGGCGAGGCGGCGGCCGATGGCGAGCCCCTGCCCCTCGTCGAAGCCCTCGAGCGTGCCCTGGCGCAGGTTGTTGGCGATCGAGGAGAGCTTGGAAAGATCGGCCACGCGGATGCCGCGGACCAGGACGCCGGAGGCGTGGGTCGGCGAGGCGGCGAGCGCCTGGCCTTCCACGATCGGAGCGGCGAGCCGGATGCCGGGGACCCCGGAGATGCGCTCGGCGACCTTGTCCCAGTCGTTGAGCGGGGTCTCGAGCGGCTGCACCAGCAGGTGCCCGTTGAGGCCGAGGATTTTGTCGAGCAGTTCCTTGCGGAAACCGTTCATCACCGCCATGACGATGATCAGGGTCGCGACCCCGAGCATGATGCCGAGGAAGGAGAATCCGGCGATGACCGAGATGAATCCTTCCTTGCGCCGCGCACGCAGATAGCGCAGCGAGAGCATCCATTCGAACGGCGCGAAAATCCGGGTCCCGGTGGGGTCGCTCATCAATCTCCGTCCAGTTGCGGCATTTCACCCGATTCCGCACCTCTCCCGCCACGCCAATATACGACTGTTCAGAGAATTATGGCTGGCTCGGGGTTGCGAGATTCACGCAAAGGATCACGCGGTTCAGTCACGTCCGCTAGATTGGAGCGGTTGATGCACGTAGAGCGTCCAACAGCGCCCTCATATCGTCGGCCGGGACATTCGAGAGCTTCACCACAGCGTCGTCCGGTGTCATGAGTTCGCGACTGCCGTCGGCGCGGCGCTTGAGCTCGACCTTGCCTTCGGCGAGCCCCTTGGGGCCGACCACGATCTGCCACGGGATGCCGATCAGGTCGGCGGTCGCGAACTTCGAGCCCGGCCGTTCATCGCGATCATCGTAGAGCACGTCGACGCCCGTGGTGGCGAGCGCTTTGTAAAGTTGCTCGCTCGCCGCGTCGGTTGCACCATCGCCCTGCTTGAGGTTGAGGATCGCGACCGTGAACGGCGCGACCGCGTCGGGCCATTTGATGCCGGCCTCGTCGTGGGAGGCCTCGATAATGGCCGCGACCAGCCGGCTCGGCCCGATGCCGTAGGAGCCCATGTGCACCGGCCGTTCGGCCCCGTTGGGACCCGCCACCACGGCCTGCATCGGCGCAGAGTACTTGGTGCCGAAATAGAAGATATGACCGACCTCGATACCGCGCGCCGAGACCTGTTTGTCGCGCGGCAGCGCGCCGTACACGGCGGGCTCGTGCTTCTCGGAGGTCGCGGCGTAGAGCGAAGTCCACTTGTCTACGATCGCCTGCAGGCCGGCGACATCGTCGAAATCAACTCCCGCATCCGGCACCTCGAAGTCGAGATAGTCGCGATGGCAGAACACCTCGCTCTCGCCGGTATCGGCCAGGATGATGAACTCGTGGCTCATGTCGCCGCCGATCGGTCCGGACTCCGCGCGCATCGGGATCGACTTCAAGCCCAGCCGGGCGAAGGTGCGCAGGTAGGCGACGAACATCTTGTTGTAGGAGTGCCGTGCGGCGGTCTCGTCGACGTCGAACGAATAGGCGTCCTTCATCAGGAACTCGCGTCCGCGCATCAGCCCGAAACGCGGGCGCACCTCGTCGCGGAACTTCCACTGGATATGATAGAGGTTGAGCGGCAGGTCCTTATAGGAGCGCACATAGGCGCGGAAGATCCCGGTGATCATCTCCTCGTTGGTCGGGCCGTACAGCACGTCGCGCTCGTGGCGGTCCTTGATGCGCAGCATCTCCTTGCCGTAGTCCTCGTAGCGTCCGCTCTCGCGCCACAGGTCGGCCGACTGGATGGTCGGCATCAAGAGCTCGATCGCGCCCGAGCGGTTCTGCTCCTCGCGCACGATGCGGCAGATCTTGTCGAGCACGCGCAGGCCGAGCGGCAGGAATGCGTAGATGCCCGCGGCCTCCTGTCGCATCATGCCGGCACGCAGCATGAGGCGGTGCGAAACGATCTCGGCTTCCTTGGGGGTCTCGCGCAGGATGGGAAGGAAATAGCGGGAGAGGCGCATCGGGGCTCGACTCAAAAAGGCAGCGCACGCGTTCGGCGCCGCCTGAGTGAAACCGGATCGGCAGGAAAAACACAAGAGGCGTCAAGGATTTCCGGCTTGGCCCGGCGCCGTCACACGCACGTCGCCGAGTTGCGCCAGGGTGGCCGCCGTCGGAGATTGCTTAACGTACCCCGCCCTCGTGCCGCCCCGTGCGTAAGCGTTGCTTTCCGCGTTGCAGCAAGATGCGTTGCGCAGCGTCGCGTCCCCGTTCGCGTCGTGGTGACAAGGCAACCGGGTTGCATTAGGTTGCGCGCCGCGTAGGGCGAGAGGATCAGTGCTCGCCCGCCGCGGTCCAAGTCGCTGTCCAAGTCTTGGGAGGAAGAGCCCGCGGGTCCCCTGCAAGCCGTCGAGGCAACAACAAAAGCGGGGCCGAGGGCTCAAAACAACATCAAGTCATGCGAGCAGGGCCTTGGCCCTGCTCATTTTTTTTCCGCTCCACCTGCGCCGCGAGTGCCTTGCCGCGATCGGCTCGGCGCGGCCCGCGACGCGATCAGAATGCCGGCAAAGACCGCGACCATCCCGACGATGAGATTGAGCCCGATCGGCTCGTCCAGGATGACCGTCGCCAGCAGCGCGGCGGCGAGCGGGTTGATGGTCATGGTATTGGTCACGCGCGTCGGCGTCGTGCGCTCGAGCGCGAAGTTCCAGAGGAAGAAAGCGGCGGCACCGCCGAAAGCGCCGAGGTAGAGAACGGCGATCCATTGACCCAGGTCGAAGGTGCGGGTGACCGCGAAGCCGCCGGTCAGCGTCGCCGTCGCCACAAGGAACGCCGCGCCGAAGCCCATTGCGGCGGTGACGAATCCAAGCGCCGACGAACGCGCCATGAACGGCCGCGACCACACGCTGTAGAACGCCATGCAGAGCGTGCCGCCGATCATGATCAGGTCGCCGCGCCAGGCGCCGGCGGGAGCGGTGCCGAGCCCGGTGATGAGCGCGACCGCGACGCCGCCGATCGCGATCAGGACGCCGAGCGTCTTGCGCGCGGTCAGGGGCTCGGCTCCGAGCAAAGCCGCCGCCAGCATGGTCCACAGCGGCAAGGTGGAGAGCGCCAGCGTCCCGCGCGCCGTGGTCGTGTAGGCAAGCGCAATATTGTAGACGATGAAGAAGCCGGCGAAGAACATCAGCCCCAACAGCGCCGTGCCGACCCAGTCCCTGCCTTGCGGCCATTTGGCGCGCCAGACCAAGGCCAAAGGCAGCAGCAGGACGAAGCCGACGCCGAAGCGAAAGGCTGCGATCGTCACGGGATCGACCGCACCGATGACGAAGCGGGTCACCGCGGCCGCGGTGCCGCCGAAGGCGCTCGACAGCACGGCCGCGAGAACGCCGATCCCCTCGCCCATCACGCCCTTGGCTCCTGCGTCGGCCTGCCGGCGGCGATCCAGATGCCGCCGAGGACCGCGATCACGCCAAGCACCAGGTTCACCCCGACCGGCTCGCCGATGATGATCGCCGCCAGGATCGAGGCGCCGATCGGATGCACCGCCATGGTGCTGGCGACGCGGGTAGGGCTCGCATGCTGCAAGGCGAAGACCCAGAGGTAGAGCGAGACCACGCTGCCGAAGGTCGCGAGACAGGCGACGGCAATCCATTGCTTGGGGCCGAACGCGGCGACGGCGTCGAAGCCGCCGCGCGCGAGCGTAATCGCAACCAGGGACGCAGCGCCGAACCCCATTCCGGCGGCGGCGAACGTCAGGGGCGAGGAACGCATGATGAAGGGCCTGGACCACACATTGTAGCAGGCCCAGCAGAAGATGCCGGCGAGCATGATGAGGTCGCCACGCCACGACCCTTGCGGCGCGCCCGCCAGACCGCTCGCCAGCGCCACCGCGACGCCGCCGGTGGCGACCGACACCCCGACGATCTTGCGCCCGCTCAATCGCTCCACGCCGAACAGCGCGGCAACAATCATGGTCATGAATGCCAAGGTCGCGCCGACGATCGAGCCGTGCGCCGCGGTCGTGTAGAGGAACGCGACGTTGTACAGCACCTGGTACACGCTGAAGTACAACAGCCCGAACAGCGCCACGGCGAACCAGTCGCGCCCGCGCGGCCAGGGTTGGCGCAAGACGAGCACGATCGGCAGCAGCACCAGGAAGGCGCCGCCGAAGCGGAGCGCTCCCAGCGCCAGCGGATCGATGTCCGCGATCCCGAAGCGCGTCATCGCCGCCGCCGTCCCGCCGATTGCGGACGACACGACTGCGGCCAGGATTCCGGCCCGTTCGCCGATTCGTTCGCTCATGGATGCCGACCGTGTCGAAGCACAAGGCCGGCAGATTTCTCGGACGCAGCTAAGAAAACAATTACGTGACGGATAATAGGCCGATCAATTCGGTTCGCGGGCGGCCCATGCGCGAAACAGCGCCGCGCTCGGCTCGTCGGCCGGAAAGAAGCACTCGATGCGGATTTCCTGCACGGTGACGTCGTGCGCCGTGCCGAGGGTGGCGATGGTGGTGAACAGCCGCAGCGAGGTCGCGTCCCTGCGGAAGTGGATGGTCAGAACCGGCCCGTGCGCTTCCAGCGGCAGCACTTGCGAGAGTGGGGGCACGCCGGGATAGCCCATGAGGCGTTTGAGCAAGTCCGCCGTCTCGGCCGTACCGTCGGCGACCGCGTCCGCCTGCACGCTGCGCAGGAAATGCAGCGCGACCTCGGTCCAGTTGACGATGAGCGGGCGCAGCACGTCGGGCGCAACCAGCGCATCGGCGAGGTTCACCGGGCCTTCCGGCACGGCGCCGAGCAGGAAGATGACGAACCGTCCTGCCCCGGCATTGGCGCGCAGCAGGTTCCAGCGGCGGTCGACCACGAAGGCCGGATAAGGCTCCTGCTGGGCAAGCATGTGGTCGAGGGCGCCGTTCACCTGCGCCAGCGCGGGCGCGGCGAGATCGCTCTCGCGCCAGACCGGCGCGAAGCCCGCCGCGAGCATGAGCGCGTTCTGCTGGCGCAGCGGCAGGTCGAGGGCGGCCGCGACCTGCAGCACCATGTCGCGGCTCGGCGCCGCGCGCCCGGTCTCGAGGAAGCTGATATGGCGCTGCGAGCTGTCGGCCGCGCCCGCAAGGTCGAGTTGCGACAAGCCGCGGTGCTCGCGCCACCATTTGAGCCGCGCGCCGAAGCCTTGCGCCATTACCTGCCGGGTCATTGATCGCCTATCATGGGGGGGCCGATGATCGGCAGCAAGTCGGAGAGACCGATGAACCTGGACAACCTGCCGTTCGCAAACCTGATGGGGCTCACCGTGATCAGCGTCGCGCCCGACCAGGTGATCGGCGAACTGAAGGTGCGCGAGGAGCTGTGCACGCGACCCGCGGTGCTGCACGGCGGCGCCACTATGGCCTTCGCCGACACGCTCGGCGCGGTCGCGACCGTCGCCAACCTCAAGGAGGGCGAGAGCACCACCACGATCGAGAGCAAGACCAATTTCTTCGCCGCGATCCCGCTCGGCGACACCGCGCGCGGCGAGACCACGCCGCTGCATCGCGGCCGCACCACCATGGTGTGGCAGACCAGGATCACGCGCGGCGACGGCAAGCTCGCCGCGATCGTGACGCAGACGCAGATGGTGCTGGCGGCAAGGAAGTAGCCCGCATGGAGCCATAAGCGCGTTTACGCGCGTCTTCGACGCGCTATGGCGGAATGCGGGAGCGGCCCCGGATTGCGCTGCGCTCCATCCGGGCTACGACACTACCGCAACACCCCCCACAGCGTGGCGAGATCGTCGAGGTTCACCAGCCGGTAGACGTAGACCACCCAGCACAGCGCGAACACGATCCCTGACACGATGGTGGTCCAGATGAGCTTCTTGAGCATGCTCGGCACGGCCGGCGCGCCCGGATCGCTGCCGGGCACCAGCTCGCTCGCTTCCTGCGTGCGCACGCCGAACGGAAGCACGGTGAACAACACCACCCACCAGATCACGAAGTAGATGGCGAGGCCGGTGGTCCAGGACATGACGGGTAATCATCCATCTTCGTCATGCCCGCACTTGTTGCGGGCATCCACGTCTTGTTTAGTAACGACAAGAAAGACGTGGATGGCCGGGACATAGGCGAGCGAAGCGACGCCGTCCTTCGGACGTCTATGCCGGCCATGACGGGCTGAGGCGAAGCACATCAACAGATCACGCCTGCTCGATCTCGACCAGGGTGCCGCAGAAATCCTTCGGGTGCAGGAAGCGAGCCTTCGCGAGCGCCCGGCACTACCCCTCTCGCAACTTGCGGGCCATGTTCCAGTTGGCGGAAGCCCAGGCGGCAACGATACTCAGTCCCAGCAGCAGGCTTATTCCGATAGCAATACCGATCAGCCACAGAACCGAAGCGTCGAGCAGCATCGAACGCAGATCGAGGCCAAACAGCGCGAAAGTCGAGCCGCCGATCCCGAATATCGCCACCAGCAAACCGTAGAAAACAATCACGGCAATCACCCACTGGATGGCAATCAAGGTGCCGACGAAGGGCAGCAGGGTCGACAGCCCGGCACCATGAGCCGTAAGCACGGCAAGGCCCGCCTGGTTCTCGGTGATGATCCTCCCTGTCGTCAGGCCGACGACGAAGCCGATCACCGCAAAGCTGAAATAGACGATCAGATCGACCAGCGTGCGGAACCTCTCGGCGAGCCGCACGAGGTCACCGAATTTTTCGAAATTGTCCCGATTGAAGTCGAAGTCCTTCGCCAGGAGAAATCGGAAGATGCAGTCGAAATCGCCCGGGGAAAAATAGAATACGACCCGCTCGAAACCCTGCGCCAGCTGCGTTCCGTTCACCAGCTTGTCGGGATCGGACTGCGAGAGCCACAGCGCATAGTTTCGTTTAACTCATCATTGCGTTGTGCGTGTGCGCACGATCGTAGGGAATGCGATCCACCAGCCCGAGCAGGCGAACCTTGTCGTAGCCTCGCGAGAGCCAGATCTCGACCTCCCCGGTGGCGGCGGGATCGAGCCCGAATTCCTTGCGCAGCGTCGTCAGATAGGCTCGGTCGACGATGATGCCCGGCTCGTCGGCCGTTTCAAAAAGATCGATCGGCGAGCGGCCGGTCGGGCGGCCGGCAAGATCGTAGACGGGGATGTCACGCAGCAACGGTTCCGTGGGGGCGGCAACCAGGATCGACACGGGGTACTCGCGGTTGCGCGTCTTTTCGGCATCCGGTGTCAACTGAGCGCTGACGGTCAGCCGCCCGAACGCAGGCGTGTCATAGGCAACGCCCGCCGCGCCACGCGATGCGGGCGAGGTCGGGCACGAGGCCGTCCATGGCCGTTGCACGTTCCAATTCGACAGATTCGTTTCGTCGAGCTGCGTGTCCCTGCGATAGATGTTATCGGAGACTACGACGTGGCGCAGCTGGGGTGAATTCAGTTCCTTGACGAAGTACTCGTTCAGCAGCGTCTGGACCACAAATCCCGAGAACAGCGACACCAGCATCGTGGCGTAGATGAAGGTCGAGAGCCACTTTCGATAGCCTCCCATCAGGTTGAACGGCGCGGGCCAGGTGCTGCGTTTCTCGAACAGCTCCAGCAACGCCCAGCGGACGCTTGCCAGCACGGTTGCAGAGAATTTTCTGCGCCGCGGCACCTCCGCCGTCCGCGTCGCGCTGCCATCATCCCGGGCGGATGCGGCGTCCGCGGCCGGCCGGACCGTAACGACCATTTCCCAGGCCGCAGTATCGGCAGCCCCGGAAACCAGCTCCCGGAGCACGTTCGGGTCGCGTTTGTCGCGAAAGGCAACCGGCCGGCCGTCTGCGTGCGACGGGTGCAACACCCCGCCCTCCGCTCCCGGGTCCTTGCGCAGGATGAAATAGCAGTCGGCCTTCGCGGCAGCCTGCTGATAGTTGTGCGTCACCCACAGCGCGGTCCGCGGGCGGTCGGCCGGAGCGGTGGCGATCCATTCCTTGAGCCAGTCGATCATCTGATCGCCGAGAACCGGATCGAGGCTGCTGGTCGGCTCGTCGGCGAAGATGATCGAGGGCTCACGCGCGAGCGCGCGCGCAATACCGACGCGCTGCTGCTCGCCGCCCGAGAGATGATAGGCGCGCGTCCCCATCGCGAGTCCCCTCGCGGGATCGTCGCGCAGCTGGATACGGCCGACATAGTGGGCAAGGTCGGCGTGCCTGCAGGGCAGACCCGCGGCGAGCCGCGACAGCGCGACGTTCAATCTGACGCTGGCCTTGGGCAGGAGATAGCCGGCCTGAAAGACGTAGCTGACGGCCGATCGCGGATACGTCGCGAGCTTGCTGGAAAAATCGATTTCGTCGGCGAGCCCGGGGATGCGGATCTTGAGTGTCGATCCGGCGTCCGGCGTGTCGAGACCACCCAGCAGGTTGAACAGCGTGGTCTTGCCGGCGCCGGACCGGCCGAGCACCGCGACCAAGCACCCCGCGGGAACCTGGAGCCGGTCGATCGAGAGAATCTGCTTGTTGATGCCGGCTTCGGTGACGACCGACTTGCGCAGGTCGCCGACGTCAAAGCACCTGCGCATCACGTCGCACCGGACCCTGGCTAGGTTCCCGCAGTCCACGAGCGCGACCGATCTCAGCCTGACCGATTGTCCGGCAGCGGCAAGGGCGGCTGCGTCCGCTTCGGCAGCGGCAGGCCCGGCTGCGGTCTGGCGGGCTGGCGCGCGTCCTGCGTGTCGGGATCACGCGGGAAATAGGACGCAGGAACGTAGAAATACTCGTTATTGTTCAGCATCTGGTACATCCAATTGTATTCGCGGATGGCCTGACCGGTGCGTGGGCGCCAGTTCTTTCCGAACTCGTCAGCCGCCTCGACCTCTTCAGGCTCGATCCTCCTGCCGCCCATGACGTTATTGAACAGGTAGGCACTGCGACAGATCACACGGCGAAACTCATAGGCCGCAGCCCGCTCCCTATCGGTGCCATTGGTGTGACTGCGCCACCAATCCGACATTTCGTTCGCTGTCTTGCTTAAGACAGTCGAGAAATGCTCCTTCGGGATGAATAATTGGCGGGTGAGGAAGTCGGCCACCAACTCATTCGCATCGTAGTCGTCTCCGCCGAAGACTCGGGTGAGCTCCAGTAGCAGCCCCCTGAAAGACCTCGCCACATCCTGGTTGTCGAGTAGCTTGCATAGATTGTCGGTGAATGTCTGGAGCTGCTGCATGTCCTTCTTCTCGAGCGTGACCCAGTAGTTGAACTCGCGCAGAGTCAGGGGCGACATTCACATAGCCGTATGTCATGAGCTGGCGGGCTCGCCGGTAGCGATTGATCGCGTCCAGCGAGAGTCCGTGCATGCGCAAGATCCGTTCGACCAGATTTCCCTCCGCCATCTCGGCGACGGGAAGGTTCGTCTCCAGCCGGCGGGGGGTGGGCGCGCCGGGCGCCGGCTTTGATAGAGGCGCCCCTCCGGCGTCTCCGATGCCAAGATCGCGCAATTCGGTGCCCACACCAAGCGCCGCCGCGTAGCCGAGATAAATCGAATCTCCGACACGCTTGACTGTGTCGGACTTGCTGGCATTGTCGTAGGTGGTCATTACTTTGAATTTTCCGCCGCCCTCGGCGCGTGCGAAATTCGAGATGGCCTCCGCCTGCTCGATAAAGCGCTTGTTATGTATCGAGCTGTAGTCGCCGTACACGTTGATGGGCACGAAGAAGGTGATCCCCGCATTTTTCAATGCCGCAATCACATGTTCGACGCCGACGGTCTCGCGATCCCCGATCTCCCGGCTGCCGTGGTCGCCGATCCAAACGACCATCTTGACACCCGCATCGCGTGACCAGTTTGCCTCTTTGACTGCTCTGACCAGCGCGGCGAGCCCCGCTTCGGGCAGATCGCCAACTCCATCCTCGGTATATTCTGGCTCGCGCATCATCGCCTCAATGCTCGTAAGCTCCCGGTCGAGGCGAAAGTTGTTGAGCTTGAACTGCATGTTTTTCGGAGACAGATCCTGTGGCGATTTGTAGTCGCCATACAGCGCACCAGCGAAGCGCACCTGGCCCTTTTGCTCAGCGCGAATGCGATCCGCGGCGTTCTTCACGCCGGTAATAGTGTCCTTGACATAATTGCGCATGCTCTTGGTGTTATCCACCACGAACAGGATGTCCATATTGGCTGATTTCTTCACCAGCTCGGCAGCTTTTCCGATTGCCTCGACCATCTGGGTGGAACTGACGCAGCTCGCGTCGCCTGGGCGACAAGGTGCTGAAGGGGTGGGGGCGTCCCCGATCGTCGCATCGCCGAACATAGCGATTTCGTAAATGGTTGGATTCCCTGCGGAGCTCCGGCGATCGAGGATTGGAAAACGCGCGATATTCCGCTCGCGCGGCTCAACCGCCGTGGTGCTCCGGCGCGCCAGAGCGACGGATTGACTTCTGTCTGCAGCGGCAGAGTGCGTACCGTAGATCACACCATCGGCAGCCGACCGATCCGGTGAGAAATACAAGGCGACGCGGTTTGTCCACTCAAATACGCTCTCACGCTTCACCCAGCCTGCCGTATGATCAATGCTGTATGCATCGTGACCCGCGATATAATACCAAAGAGGCTTCTCCGTCTTTGGGTCCTTGCGAACCTTATAGGCACGAAAGACCGCGAATATGTTGATCGTCTTGTAAGGCGCTAGGTCGTTCGGGGCATCGAACAGTGGAACGCTGCGCGGATCCCAATTGGTCACGTTGCGTGGCATGACTTCGGGATTGCTGCGCAGCAATACCTTTAGGTGTAGCGGATTCTTGATGAAGTGTCCGCGACGCGTTTCCACCTGATCCGTCGGGTCTATCTCGGACGCCCGGATCGGGTCCGCGCCAATCAGTACGGAGGCCGAGTCGACCCACCCACAGAAGAGTTGCCCGCCACGGTTCACGCGAACCAGGTAGCGCTTGATCGAGGCCGACGGGGGATCGTCTGGTCGCACGTTGTACGGTCCGACCAGAACCTCGCGCAATTTCGCGGATACCGTCGTCAGCTCATCGCCGGTTTCCTGGCGGTAGAACTGGAGTTCAGGCACCAGCGAGAGTATTGGCTTGCGCAGGTCCTTGACGATGCGTTCCGGGCAGTCACCGCGGCGCGACACGACGGTATTATCCTGTGCTCGTGCATCCACCGGAGCTAGTGCAAGGCATAGCGCCAGCGCACCGCAGCTCAAAGCACCATAAAGCGTATTCACGAAACCCACGGCTCCTCGGCGCTGCGCGGCGAGCCATTCGAACTTAGGACGCATCCCTTCCTCCCCTACGGCTGCCGAAAGCGGACCGTTCAATCCCCCGGCTTCTTCGGTAACCAGTCTCTTATGTTTTCCTTAATTCGGTCGAGCACCGGATATTTGCTCATGTCCGCAACCTTGTTTCTCGAAAGAGAGTAGACGCGGAATTGGCCACTCGGATCGAGATTGCAGCGGCGTATGTCGACCTCTGAACGCAATGGATCTCCACCATCAAGATCGGCCACTGCGACAATTAGCGCACGTTTCAAGCCTCTGGATTTAAGCTTTTCGATTGGCGTGTTATAGGCCTCGCATCTTCGCGAAAAGGAAAAGCTCTCATCGACATAAACCAACGTCCATGCGGTTACCCCAGGGTTGCGGTCCGGCGTCATCAGATCGAGTAGTTTTTCGGCAATACCGTCGAACGGTTCAGGGGCCTGACGAGCTTGATAGGCTTGTTGAGCCAGCTTTTCGAGATCGTTGGGATTAATCAGCAAAGGCCCGGTCGGAAATCGCGGCTGCTGGAGTGGGATGAAATTCTCGCGCGTGGATTGGCCGAAGATCGTGCCATAGATCCAGGCGTTCGTCGATCTGCCGTCCCGCGAGTAACCAGTCCTGTAAATGTCGTCCACGAAGGCAAGGTAAGTCGCCAGGCGGTAAAGGTAGCGGCTGTCGTTACCCTCGATCCCTGCAACGTACGCCACATAGGCTTGCGATTCGATCGAGAGTGGGATCTCCACGGGCGCCAACGGGTCTTGATCGAACGGTCGACCGATCTCAAACCTCGCACCGCCGGGGAATCCGTCGCAGGACGCATCCTTTAGTTCGAGGGTGAAATGATCAGGCAAATAGACGATGGGCTTCACGTTCGCAGCGGCGGACGTGAGACTGAATCTGTCGTTCGCCGCCGCTTTCAACTTGAAGCGAACACTCGGATCGCGCGGCAGAAAAATCTCTGCTTGACATCCTGACGTCAGCGCGTACCTGTGGCGGCCGAAACTGAGCGAGAACTGAAGACGCAACGCCTGCAGCCGGGCGTCAGGAATCGTCGATGAGCTCAGCACGATCTTATACTCTGCCATATCTTTGCCGATCGGCGGATATGGCAGAGTGATTTGCCCTTCTTTAGAAAGCAGCAACGAGGGACTCGGCCCAGGGATGCCGGCCAGCCGGTAGTGGGCATAGTACTGCGATGAGGGGATGTCTTTGACAAGCACTGGGATATCCCGCCGTACACTCGTTATCTCTCTGCTGGTGGCGGGCGGCGGGAGCGATGCAAAGCGTTGAGGGGGTGGATCGTAATCAACCGACCATCTAATCGTCTTCTCGCGCTTCTCCAACGTCAGAGAGAGTTCATATGTTCCAGGCTCCCCATAGGGTGCCGTATGCGATGACAGCTTAAGCCCGCCTTTGTCGACAAACTTTGTGATGTCTACGTCGTTTGCCTTGTTCTTACCCGCCGGAAAGAGAATGGCCTTCGTGGCGGTCCAATCATCCACGAACTGAATATCGACGGTTTTGGCCACTTCGATGATCTGTTCGAGATTGCTTACCGCGAGAGGTTTTCCAGCGACCTTGATCGGACAGCGACCCTGCGGGCACACATCCCTAGCGTTCGTGATATAGATTCTCAGCTCATGTCGTGTCGGTGGCGGCGGTGGATCGGATGGGGGTGTCTGCTGTCGCGCAGCCGGGCTTGGCGCTTCGGCGACATTCGACACGACGGCGTCGATCGACGGATGAAGCGCGATCGCAACCGGGATTTCGCGGTTGGGGTTGCGCCGCGTGACCGCAATGAGGCGTACACCCCTGCCTCTCTCGACGAAGGGCAACGCAAAATCTTCGAACACGCTTCTCTCGAGGCGCTTGCTGATCCTGGGCGCAAGATGCTTGGCCGTGACATGCGGCTGACCAAGCAGCGCCGCCAGGAGCAAGGGGTCGCACAATGCTTGAGTAGCATTGTCCAACACGTCCTGGTGCGCGCAAACCATGATCTCATTCGGCTTGCGTTGCGGGTTCCTGTCCGCTCTCAGATCATCCTGCAACGCTGCCTTGACGGTGTCCTGGACCAACAAAAGCGCGTAGCCGTTCGAGCCGTCGGGGTCGAGAATCCACCTGCTTGTCAGCCGTTTCGCAAGCGGTGCCAGGCCCGCGCCGGTCGCCTCGGGGTTGTACTTGGCAAGATTTTTCTCGTCGCATTGCAGGCTGAAGCCGACCTTGTCGGCAAAGCGCCAAGCCCGCTGCTGCGGCGGTCCCGAAATCCTCAACGCGCAATTCTGCTGCGCCCCGGCCGGTGCAAGGATGTATACCGGAAACTGCAGAACCGTCGCCGCTCCGGGCGGCGCGAAAACGTAGTGGTCTCCCCTGCCGACCAGCAGATCCTGACTATTGGGTGACGCCTGGATCCTGATCCTGATGCGGGCTCTTTCCGGCTCGTCTTTCTCGATGGAAACGCTGAACCCGCTCACGTCGGCGGGATGGTCGACGGTCCAGTTCGGCCTCGTTTCGGGCGCCAACAGCAAAGCCTGCGCGTTGGCCCAGCCGTCAAGCCGAAATTGATTGGCTGCCGCCTTCGACACGGACGGCATCAGGATGCCCACCAGGGCGAGGGCGAGGCCACGCCCGACCCACGAGCATTTTCCGCAGCGCGCCGCTGTCCCGCCTGCCCGCAACGATCCAAGTTTCACAAACGCCTCCCCCGCATTCCTTGTCCGGCGTGGCTTACTTGCTCGATTCCTTGCCGAGCACCAGGATGCCCTCCCACGACGGCTTCACGAGCAGCTTCGATGCAACGCGCCAATCGCTGCCGTCTTCACGGCACAGGGTGAAATCGTCGCCATCGCGCACCCAGAAGGCGGTGAAGTTCTGCCGCTTGCGCACCGGCACGCGGCTCGCATCGGCGCGGAACTGGATCATCAACTGACCGATCCGGCTGCACGCACTCTTGTCCGGGACCGACGCGCCGAGGCTGCCGAGACCGGCCAGCTCGGTATGCATCGGCGTCGCGAAGTCGTCAGGCGATTGTTTGGTCACGCTGAGGCCGGGCGTGATTTCGATCACGCAGCCGCCGCTCTGGCCGCCGTCGGGCTGAATCCGGACGTTGACGAGGCGCGTCCCTTTCAGCAGCGCGTGAAAGCTTTCGGCTTCCAGCAGCGCCCTGGCTTTCTCCGCGTCCTTCGCGTCGCGGACCGTGCCGATGATCTGAATGGCGAAATCGTCGTCGACGGCACCCTTCACGCTGCTACAGAAGATCGTATTGGTGATCGCTTGACTGAACCGCTCCGCCTGCTGCTGCAGCACGCCTTTGAGCGCAGCCAAATTCGCGTTCATGCCGAGGCCCACCAGCGCGGGAGGCGGCTTACGCTGCAGTTCCTCGTAGCGCTCGCGCAACTTGATAAGCTCGGCATCGACACCCGCCAACCGATCCAGCTCGTGTCGCGGCATCGTGACTGTGACCATCTCCTGCTGAGCCGGCGCGGCCGCCTTGGCAGGCGGCTGAGGCTGCTGGCTTGCCACCGGATGCGACAGCAGCATGGTGCACAGGACAGCGGCGCCGATCATCCGGGCGCGAGCGTAGCACCGCGTATATGCAGCAATGTTTCGAGCGACCACAGCAACCTCCTGAACCATGTACGGCGTCACCTGCGCCGAGATCTGGCCGCGGTCCGGACGCGGCCAACAATTCTCATGAACATCGGCCCTGAATGACCGAGTCGAACCGCTTGGCCGTCTCGGCCTGCTCCTTCAGCCGCGCATCGAGCGTGGTCAGCATGCGATCGTAGGCGTAGCGCTGCTCGAACAACGCTTCGACGCGCATCACCAGGCGATCGCCCTCGCTGTTCTTGCATTTCGGGCGCTCCAGGCAGGTCTTGGCCGCCGTGTCCGCCTCGGTGTAGCGGGCTGCGGCGTCATCGCGTTGCGTGACGATCTGTTGCCGGGTCGTCTCGATCGTGGCGTGAAAGGCGGTCAGGGTTGCGCGCAACTTGCACAACTCTTCGAGCGAGGTTTCCAGGCTCGGGGCCGGGGCGGACTGCGCCAGCCGGCCAACCGGATCGTGCGCCCAAGCACATGTGGCCGCGGTCAAGCAAGCCGCAACCGCCGCTGCCGACATCAGACGCATTCGGCGCCACACTGCAAGCGCCCCGGTGGCCGCATTGCTCTCACCGCCGGTTACGACCCAACATTCAACCCGTCGAGCTTCTTCAGGATCGGATCGAGCGCATCAACCAGGCCCTTCATGTCTTTCGCCGCGCCTTGCAGCTCGGCAATGGCGTTGTCGATCTGTGCCAGCCGCAGCATGTGCTTGATGAGATCGCGATCTCCCTTGACCTTTTCCAGCTTCGCGGCGGCGGTCTCGCGTTGCGCCAGCAGATCTCTGCGAACGGCGTTGAGGTCATCGCGGCGACGTTCGTACTCGCGCGCCAGTTGGGCGTAGCGGATGTCGTTCTTCAGCAGCTCCTGTACTTCCTTGATGTGCCCTTCGACCACCTTCAACACTTCGGCGTGCTGTCCCCATATCGGATTATCCGGCGCGTAAAGCGCCAGCGCGGCCGCGGCCAGCGTGTATGTCTCATCGATAGTTCGCGAAATCTCGGCGGCGTTCTTGTCCTTGAGGATCTGGTCGATGGCGGCGCCGATCGCAGCGTGCCGGTCCGTCAGGACCTTTGCCTGCTGACGAGTTGCCTCCATCAGCTTCTGTATGTTCTGTTTGTAGGCGTCCTGGCCAACGTCGATGACCTGCTGCGGTGCCGGCTGCGGCTGTTTCGGCTGCTGTTTGGGCTGCTGTGCCGCAGCACTATCCGCCGCAATTGCCGCAAGCAGCGACAACGCGATCAGGCCGGTTCTGGCTCTACTCATCGTGTTCCTCCCATGAGCTGTTACGTGGTCGCCTCGACGGCTTGCGCCGTTGCACGCCGCCGGCGCGACGTCAGAAGCCCGGCTTCTGAACGGAAAGAGTGTTCCCGATACTGTTCAGCATTTTCGAGGCGTTGTTGATGATGTCGACCGCCCGATTCAACGCGCCGACCTTTTCCCGAGCGTCGTCTACTGAAAGATTGTAAGCGATCTCCGGGCGCTGCGAGTTCAGATAGATGATCGTCTCGTTGAAGTCCTTCGCTGCCTTGTCGAGCTTGGCCAGCGCATCCTCGGCCTGCTTGATCAATCCGCCGAGCTCCCGAAGGCGCTCTTCCTGCTTGTCTTTCGTGAACCTGCGCGGCACTTCATCGCGCTGGGTCTTGAGGCGATTGAGATAGATCGATGCGGTCTCCATCAGCCCGCCCTGGCCTTTGAGAAGATTGACGCTGGCCTGCGCGGCGTCGATCACCGTCCTCAGGTCGTTATCGAAGGCTTCCTTGTCCGTTTTGTCGTTGAGTGCGATCATGAGCCGCTCGATGCATTTCTGCATCTGCGTGACAGCGCGCTGCGCAGGCTCCATGGCGGTGCCGGACGGCCCGGCCTCCCGCGGCACTTCCGGACAGGCCTCTTTCAGAGACATGTCCTTGAGCGCGCGCTGCTGCGGGACTTGCGGTGCCTGCTGCGCGAAGGCGACGGACGTTGCCAGGGCGGCCGACACGACAATGCCTACGGTCAGGCCGACGATCTTGCGCCCCGCGATCCGGACGGAGCTGCGACTGCTCCGGGACAGGTGTTGAATTTCTTGCGATATCATTTGCGAGCTCCCTCAGGGGCCTATAGCTGCTTACTTGCACTGACTAGTGATCGATCTGACGTCATCTTTCATATTCGCGCTGCGTGTCTGTTCGTCGATCATCGCGAACCTCAAAGGCTCGATGTCCTTGATCAGCCCATTGACGTCGGTCAATTGCTTCGCTACCCGCGATGACGTGATATTGGTGCGCTTAAGCACCTCGATATCGCTGCGCAGGCTCGAGAGCGTACAGGCCGACATCTCCTGTAATTTGTCGTGGTTCTGCTTGGCCTGATCTATCTCGGCTTCGCTCATCAATTCGGCCAACGTTGCCTTGCAGTCCCTCTTGTTGTTCTCTTCGAAATCGCGAATGGCGGAGCGGGCCTTTTTCATCCTGGCTTCGTACCCGGCATGCGCCTGTTGGATCTTTTTGACGTCGGCCTTGACCGCATCGAGCGCTTCGCCGGCCTTTGTCGCGTCTGCGAGCCGCGCACGCGCCGCGCATTGAACTCGCGAGGGAGGGGGGTCGGCGGCCTTTGTCACTTCGCCGTCTTGAAGAGGTTGGACGTTGGCGTTGCAAACACAGTCGTCGCGTCGCGCCGCCTTGCATGAGGCGCAAAACGGGCCGCTGGCGTCCTTGGTGCAGGAGCAGCTGAAGACAGGACTCGCCACCTGCGCCGTGGCGGGAGCGACAGGAGTCATGCCTGCAATGGCAGCCAGAAGCGCAAGACAGCACGAAGACCTGGTCTGCCAAGCGGAGAACATCGTCAAAAGGCACAATGATTGCGATACGCGACGCAAACGCCCCTCCCCTGCGACCGTTCGGGCCTCGGCACCGCCCCCGGTGCAATTTATGCGCGTGCATAGCCGATTTTCGGCGCGTCCGCAATCCAAAATAGAGATAATCAACCAACGTCTACCGGCAGCGCCGAGCGATGCAATGGCTCGGCTCGAGCAAACCATCCCGTCCCGGGTATGCCGCAAAACCCGGAAAACCGGAGATTCAAAGTAGCATCTTACCGCTACCAAAGACTTACGCCGGCCGCGGTCGACCCACAAAACTGACAACAACGCTCGCACGTCTGCCTGAACTTGTGACCCACTCCCCAAACCTTTCGCTCCGACCATGCGCCATAACATATCATCTCACCCAACGCGCACTTGAGATGGATCTCGGTTTCGCGACCGCTTGCCAGCAGGTATGCACGACCATCGGCGGGCCATTCATGCTCTTTGCGTGCGAGCGAATAGAACTGTATGGAAACATCCATTCCGCTTTGGTTCGACATTCGCATCGAGAACGAGCCGGAGTGATTTCTCGGTGTTAAAGCTTGAGGGCCGCTTGAGCGGGGTGAATTTTGTGGCGCTGCCTGCGGCCGAGAGACAGTAACGTCAGTTGAAGGGCGATTTCGGAGCGTATCATAAAGCTCCTTACCGGCACCGGCTCCAACGCCGTAGATCACGCCCTTCATGAGCTCAATGATAATAGGATTGGCTTGACCAGGCGCGATGATCAAAACAAGAAGGGCAGCGACCGGCAAAAGAGCCCAGATCCTTCGCACTATCGGCATCCCCCACCCCGCAAGAAAACCCCGGGAGTATAACCGTAACATAGGCTTTGTATGTCATCAACTTATGAGCTAGCGGCGGCGACTGAACAATCGCGTTCGATAATGATGAATGAACATGGCACGCACTGCTCCTCAAGCATCGCCAGCCGGCCATCTAGGCCTGCTCGATCTCGACCAGGGTGCCGCAGAAATCCTTCGGATGCAGGAACAGCACCGGCTTGCCGTGCGCGCCGATCTTCGGGTTGCCGTCGCCGAGTACGCGCGCGCCCTGGGCCTTGAGCCTGTCGCGGGCCGCCAGGATGTCGTCGACCTCGTAGCAGATATGGTGGATGCCGCCGTCCGGATTGCGCTCGAGGAATTTCGCGATCGGCGAGCCCTCCCCGAGCGGCTCGAGCAATTCGATCTTGGTGTTGGGCAGGGCGATGAACACGGTGGTGACGCCATGGTCGGGCTGCGGCACCGCGGCCGACACCTCGGCGCCGAGCGTATCGCGGTAGAGCGCTGCGGCCTTGGCGATATCGCCGACCGCGATGGCGACGTGGTTGAGCCGACCGATCATGTTCTCTCCCTCATCCTGAGAGCTTGTGAGCCTATGCGGTGCTGCGCGGCTGCGGAAGCAGCGGAAGGGCAGGCGGCCGAGAGGCCGTGGCCGGATAGTGGACGGATGGCGTTAGGCCGCTGCGCGGATGAGGCGATGTCCGGCCAGGATGTTGTTGGCGAGCGCGAACCATTGCAACACAGTGGCAACTTTCTCGATCCCGCGCACGGTGAACCGATAGAGGCCCCAATTGCGGAAGCGGGCATTGATGCATTCGGCGCGTGCGCGCCGCTTGTAGACGCCCTTGCCGTGCGGACTGTTCATGCGCGCCCGCCAGGCGTCCACGCCTGGACCGTCATCGGGGCGCGCCCCATAGGGATCGCGCTTATGCTTGCTGCGGCTGGGCGGACCATACACTTTGACGCCATTGCCGGCCGCCCATTCGGTGTCCTCATTCTTGTTGAAGCCGCCGTCGACCAGATGGCGCTTGGGCCATCGGTGGTAGCGCTGCTTTACCGCGTTGAGCATCGGGCGCATCAAGCCGCGGTCGGAGCCTGTGGTTTTTGCGTCCACGGCGATGACGATCTGACCGCCGGCGGCGCTGGCGATCTGGCAATTGTAAGCGGGCCGGAAGCCGCCGTCGGCCATCTTCATGACGCGTGCATCAGGATCGGTGGTGGAGGCGCGAGGTTCCTGCGGCTTGATGTCCTTCTTCTTGTTGGCGCGACCTCGCCGTGCGCGCTGCGCCTCGATCTCGGCGAGCTTGTCGAGCGCCGCTGCAACGCGGGCCTCGCGCTCGAGGGCGGCACGCTCCTGTGCCGCCTTGATCCGGCGGCTGCTGGCCTGCGGATCGTCGTCTGCCTCTTGCTTCAGCCGCTGCAGCAGCCGTTGCGCCTTTTTGAGCTCCTTGTGCAGCTTCTTCCTGCGCCGGAACGAGCCAGTACCCGCCGAGGCACGCACCCGCACCCCGTCCTGTGCCACTTCATCGAGATCGATCACACCGGCCACCGCCAGGCTCGCGACGTTCTCGGTCAACAGTTGATCGAGCAGGTCCGGATGCGCGGTGCGGAAGTCGGCAAGCCCATGATAGTTCACGCTTACCCCGCCACACAGCCAGCGATAGGCGTCGTGGCTCTCGCACAGCCGCGCCAAAGCGCGGGCGCTCCCGACCCCTTCACTCGTCGCAAAAAGCCACAACGCCAGCAAAAGTCGCGGGCTCGCAGGCGCTTGCCCCGACGTGTGCTCGCGCGCCTGAACCGCCTCTTCCAGCGCCCGCAGATCGAGCCTCTGCACGTAGTCCCAGATCACCCGGGCACGATGGTCGAACGCCAACAAGCGCTCCAGGTCCACGGCCCGCAGCTCAATCTGATCGCGCACCGGCTCGCGCAGCCGCGGCTTGCCCGTGTCAAACGGCTGAGCCTTCGTCTGGCGCGCAAGATCGGGGAAAAGTTCGTCGCCGGACATCGCTGCACCTCGCAATCGCTCCGACGACGGAATCACTCTCCCCATGGAAACTCAACGGAAATCGTGGAACAAAGATTCACAGCCTCTGAGGAGCGGCCGAAGGCCGCGTCTCGAAGGATGGCCACCCGTCGCCTCGCCCCTTCGAGACGCGCGCTACGCGCGCTCCTCAGGGTGAGGCGACTACACCGTCACCACCAGCACATGACAGATCGGCTTCTTCTGCCAGTCCGCCGCGATCGCCGCACGCACGCCGCGCCTGACCGCCTCCTCGACCGCGTCGGCGTCGCGCCGACGCGCGCGCGGCAGCAACTCGAAGGTCTCGATCACCGCATCGTAGGCGATCTCGGCCATGGACTCCTTCTCGGCATTGGTGTCCGGGATGCCCATCAGCTCGACTTCCGGATCGGCGAGCAGCACGCCCTTGTCGCTGATCGCGAGCGCGACCGTGACGATGCCGGCAAACGAGAGCCGGCGGCGCTCGGGCAGGGTCTTGGCCTCGGCTTCCACCAGCAGCGCGCCGTCCTTGTAGAGGCGCGCCGCCGGCACTTCGTCCACGACGCCGGGCGTGCCGGGGGCAAGCCGCACCACGTCGCCGTCGCCGCACAGCACCACCTGGTCCACGCCCGCATGGCGGGCGAGCGCGGCATGTTCGGCAAGATGCAGGGCCTCGCCGTGCACCGGAATGGCGATGCGCGGCTTCACCCATGAATAGAGGTCCTCCATCTCGGCGCGGCGCGGATGGCCGGAGACGTGGACCAGGTGGGTGCGATCGGTGATCACTTCGATGCCCTGGCGCACCAGGCCGTTGACCACGCGCCCGACCGCCTTCTCGTTGCCGGGAATGGTGCGCGAGGAGAAGATCACGCGGTCGCCCTTGGCGAGGCTCACGTCCGGATGCTCGTCCTCGGCGATGCGGGCGAGCGCCGCGCGCGGCTCGCCCTGGCTGCCGGTGCACAGCGCCACCACCTTGTCGCCGGGCAGATGACTGTAGGCGTCGGCGCCGCGGAACTCCTGGATGCCCTCGAGATAGCCGGTCTCGCGCGCGACCTGCACCACGCGATCCATGGCGCGGCCGACCACCACCACCTCGCGCCCGGCCGCACGCGCGGCCTCGGCGACCGCGCGGATGCGCGCGACGTTGGAGGCGAAGGTGGTGACGGCGACGCGGCTGCGCGCGTTGCCGATCAGTTCGGCGAGCGTACGCGCGACGTCGGCCTCCGAGGGCGAGCGGCCGTCGCGGATCGCGTTGGTGGAATCCCCGACCAGCGCGAGGCAACCTTCAACGCCGAGCGCCTTGAGCTTGCCCGCGTCGGTCGCCTGGCCGACCACGGGCGTGAGGTCGAGCTTCCAGTCGCCGGTATGCAGCACGTTGCCGAGCCGGGTGCGGATGATGAGCGCGTTCGACTCCGGGATCGAATGGGCGACCGAGACGAACTCGATGTCGAACTGCCCGAGCGTGAAGCGCGCGCCGAGCGGCATGACGTTGATCGGGATCTCGGGCGCGCCCGGCTCGCCGAGGCGCTTGGCGGTCAACAGCGCGGCGGTGAACGGCGTGGCATAGACCGGCACCCGCAGGCGCGGCCACAGGTCGATGAGCGCGCCGATGTGGTCCTCGTGGCCGTGGGTGAGCACGATGCCGGCGAGGTTGCGGCGCTCCTCCACCAGGAAGCGGACGTCCGGCATGATCAGATCGACGCCGGGCAGATCGTCGCCGGCAAACGCCACGCCGACGTCGACCGCGATCCAGCTGCGCCGGCGCTCCTCGCCGAGCCCATAAAGCGCGAGATTCATGCCGATCTCGCCGACGCCGCCGAGCGGTACGAATACGAGCTCGTCGGCGCCGCTCGCCATCAGGGCGCGGCCTCTGCGAGGGCCGGAAGAGCGAAAACTTCACCCGCCGTGATCGCTTCGCGACCGCCCCCGGGGAGCCGCAGCATCAGCCGTCCGGTCTCATCGAGCGTCTCGAACCGTCCGGCGAGCTCGCGCTCCGGCAGGCGCACGCGGATCATTTCCCCAATGCCGGCGGCGCGCTCGAGCCATCCGGCGCGGATACCGGCAAAGCCCGCGCCGCAACACCATTGCGCGATACGCGCCTGCATCGCGCGGGCGATCGCCTCGAACAGGTCCTCAGGGGGAACGCGGGCGCCGGCGCCGGCAAGGTTGCTGGCGGGAAAAGCCGTCGCGGTGGGGTGGCTCGCGCAGTTGACGCCGATGCCGATGACGAGCGCGAAACCCTGCCCGCTTTCCGCTTCGATGAGGATGCCGCACACCTTCAAGCCGTCGACCAGCACGTCGTTCGGCCATTTGAGTTTCAAGCGGGCTCGCAGTCGCGGCGCGACCGCGCCGAGCGCATCGTGCACCGCGAGCGCGGCCACGAAGCAAAGCTGCGGGGCGTGCTGCGCGGCCACGTCGGTGAGCAGCAGGCTGGCGTACAGATTGCCCGGTTCCGAAGCCCAAGGCCGGGCGCGCCGGCCGCGACCCGCGGTCTGCCGCGTCGCCGTGATCCACAGCGGCCCAACCTCGCCAGCCCGCGCGCGCGTGAGCCCCTCGGCGTTGGTCGAGCCAAGCACGTGGTAGCTCATGAGCCGCACGCCGGCGGCTTGCAGTTCGGGGGCAAGGTGCATCTAGAACAACGACTTTGCTGCGGCCTCTGCCGCCGCGACCAGGGCTGAGGGATAGACGCAGAACAGGATCACGAACAGCCCGCTGACCCACAGGACCGCGCGCAAGGCGACCGGCATGGCCAGGAACCCTTCCGCCGGCTCGTCGAAGTACATCACCTTGACGATAGCGAGATAGTAATAGGCGCCGACCACGCTGGCCAGCACGCCGATGACGGCGAGCGCGTAGAGCCCGGCATTGATGGCGGCGAGGAAGACGTAAAATTTAGCGAAGAAGCCGGCGAGCGGGGGAATCCCGGCGAGCGAGAACAACAGCACGGCGAGGAAGAACGCCATCGTCGGCTGCGTGCGCGCAAGCCCTGAGAGGTCCGCGATCTCCTCGACCATCCCGCCCGAGCGCCGCATCGCCAGAATACAGGCGAACGCGCCGAGCGTCATGGCGAGATAGATCGCCATATAGACGAGGACGCCCTGTACGCCCTCGGGCGTGCCGGCGGCGAGGCCGACCAGCGCAAAGCCCATGTGGCCGATCGAGGAATAGGCCATCAGCCGCTTGATGTTGGCCTGCCCGATGGCGGCGAACGAGCCGAGCGCCATCGAGGCGATCGCCACGAATACGACGATCTGCTGCCATTGCGCGGTGATGGCGGGGAACGCAACCACGCTCGCGCGCACGAACATGGCGATGGCCGCGACCTTCGGAGCGGCGGCGAAGAATGCCGTGACCGGCGTCGGCGCGCCCTCGTACACGTCGGGCGTCCACATGTGGAACGGTACCGCCGAAACCTTGAAGCAGAAGCCGGCGAACAGGAACACGAGCCCGAAGGTGAGACCGAGCCCGCCCTGCTGGGCGGCCTGCGCGATGCCGGCGAAGCTCACCGTGCCGGTGAAGCCATAGATCAGCGAGGCGCCGTAGAGCAGCATGCCGGAGGAGAGCGCGCCGAGCACGAAATACTTCAAGCCGGCCTCGGTCGAGCGCACGCTGTCGCGGTCGCTCGCCGCCACCACGTAGAGCGCAAGGCTCATCAGCTCGAGCCCGAGATAGAGCGCGATCAGGTCGGCGGCCGAGATCAGCATCAGCATGCCGACGGTCGACATCAGGATCAGGATCGGGAACTCGAACTTCTGCTGCTTCTCGGCCGCGAGATAGTCGAGCGATAGCACCAGTGCGCCGGCCGAGCCGATCAGCACCAGGACCTTAAGCATGCGGGCGAAGCCGTCGACCACGAAGCTGCCGCCGAACAAGACGTGATTGCCGCCGGGCATCGCAAGCACGATCAGGACAGCCAGCACCAGCAACGCGATCGAGATCCGATTGACCGTCGAATAGGAGTCCTCGCCGCGGAACGCGCCGAGCATGAGCAGCGCCATGGCGCCGAGCGCGAGCAGGAGCTCCGGGAGGAGCGGCAGGATGAGCGCCGCGGGGGTCATGCTCATCTCGTCAACACCGCGGCCTTGGTGACGCCGATCGCCTGCTGGTAATTCTCCAGCAGCAGCGCCACGGACGCCGCCGACATGTCGAGGATGGGCTTGGGATAGACCCCGAACAGGATAGTCAGGATGACCAGCGGCGCCAGCACCAGGATCTCGCGCCGGTCGAGATCGGCGATTGTCGCGAGGGAGGGCTTCTCGATCACGCCGAAGATCACCTTGCGGTAGAGCCAAAGCGCATAAGCGGCCGACAGGATCACGCCGAGAGTAGCGAGCGCCGCCACCGGCACGTTGGCCTTGAAGGTGCCGATCAGCGCGAGGAACTCGCCGACGAAGCCGGAAGTGCCGGGCAGCCCGACATTGGCGAGCGTGAACACCATGAAGGCGACCGCATAGAGCGGCATGCGGTTGACCAAGCCGCCATAGGCGGAAATCTCGCGCGTGTGCATGCGGTCGTAGACCACGCCGACGCACAGGAACAACGCGCCCGACACGATCCCGTGCGAGAACATCTGGAAGATGCCGCCCGCCACCCCCTGCGTGGTCGCGGCGAAAATGCCCATGGTGACGAATCCCATGTGCGCCACCGACGAATAGGCGATCAGCTTCTTCATGTCCTCCTGCACCAGCGCCACCAGCGAGGTGTAGACGATGGCGACGACGGAGAGCGCGAACACCAGCGGTGCGAAGTCGGCCGAGGCATGCGGGAACATCGGCAGCGAGAAGCGCAGGAAACCGTAGCCGCCCATCTTCAGCAGGATCGCGGCAAGGATCACGGAGCCGGCGGTCGGTGCCTCGACGTGCGCGTCGGGCAACCAAGTGTGCACCGGCCACATCGGCATTTTGACCGCGAACGAGGCGAAGAAGGCAAGCCAGGCCCAGGTTTGCAGCGAGCGCGCGAATGGAAACTTCATCAGGGTCGGAATGTCGGTCGTCTTGGCGGCCCAGTACATCGCCATGATGGCGAGCAGCATCAGCACCGAGCCGAGCAGCGTGTAGAGGAAGAACTTGAAGCTCGCGTAGACGCGGCGCGGACCGCCCCATATCCCGATGATGAGGAACATCGGGATCAGCCCGCCCTCGAAGAACAGGTAGAACAGCACGAGGTCGAGTGCCGAGAAGGTGCCGACCATCAGGGTCTCGAGCACCAGGAACGCGACCATGTACTCCTTGACCCGGGTTTCGATCGTTCCCCAGCTCGCGATGATGCAGAGCGGCATCAGCCCGGTGGTGAGGATCACGAACGGCAGCGAGATGCCGTCGACGCCCATGTGGTAGGCGGTGGCGCCGCCAAGCCACGGCCGTTTCTCGACGAACTGGAATTCGGGACTGGTCGGATCGAAGCGCCACACCAGGATGAGCGAGATGACGAAGGTGATGAGCGTGGTCCAGAGCGCGACCCAGCGCGCATTGCGTTTCATGTCCTCGCCTTCGCCGCGCAGCGCGAGGATGAACAGCGCGCCGAGCAGCGGCAGGAAGGTGGTGACGGAGAGGATCGGCCAGCTCATCAACGGGTTCCTGCGAACATGAACCAGGTGATGAAGGCCGCGACCCCGATCAGCATGGCGAAGGCGTAGTGATAAAGGTAGCCGGTCTGCAGGCGCACGACGTTGCGCGTCACGTCGAGCACGCGTGCCGACACGCCGTCGGGCCCGAAACCGTCGATCAGCCAGCCGTCGCCGAACCGCCACAACACGCGGCCGAGCCACAGGGTCGGGCGCGTAAAGAGAAAGTCGTAGATCTCGTCGAAGTACCACTTGTTGAGCAGGAAGCGGTAGAGCACGTCGTGCTGCTCGGCGAGCGCGACCGGCATCTCCGGCCGGCGGATGTAGAATTGCCACGAGATCGCCAGTCCGATCACCATCGCCACGGTCGGCGCGAGCGCGACCGCGAGCGGCACGTGGTGCATGTCGTCGAGCACCGTGTTGCCCGGCGCGAAGGCGAGCGATCCGCGGAAGAACTCGGCCACGTGATGGCCGGCGAACAGCTCCTTGAACGGGAAGCCCGAGAGGATCGAGCCGGCGGCGAGGAAGATCAGCGGGATCAGCATCACCCACGGCGCCTCATGCGCGTGGTGGTGATGCTCCTTGTCGTGCGGGAGCCCATGGAAGGTCTTGAACACGAGGCGCCAGGAATAGAACGCGGTCAGCCCGGCGGCGACCACGGTCATGACGAAACCGTAGACGGCAAACGGGTTCTTGCCGACATAGGCGGCCTCGATGATGGCGTCCTTGGAGAAATAGCCGGCGGTGAGCGGGAAGCCGGTAAGCGCGAGCGTGCCGATCAGCATGGTGACGTAGGTCACCGGCAGCTTGTCGCGCAGGCCGCCCATGTGGCGGATGTCCTGCTCGTGATGCATCGCATGGATGACCGCGCCGGAGCCGAGGAAAAGCAGCGCCTTGAAGAAAGCGTGGGTGAAGAGGTGGAACATGCCGACCGAATAGGCCCCGACCCCCATGGCGACGAACATGTAGCCGAGCTGCGAGCAGGTCGAGTAGGCGACGATGCGCTTGATGTCGTTCTGCACCAGGCCGACGGTCGCGGCGAAGAACGCCGTGGTGGCGCCGAAGAAGGTGACCGTCGCCTGCGCGGTCGGGGCGAGCTCGAACAGCGGCGAGAGGCGCGCGACCATGAACACGCCGGCGGTGACCATGGTGGCGGCGTGGATCAGCGCCGAGACCGGGGTCGGGCCTTCCATGGCGTCGGGCAGCCAGGTGTGCAGCAGGAACTGGGCCGACTTGCCCATGGCGCCCATGAACAAGAGCAGGCAGATCAAGGTCAGCGCGTCGGCCTTCCAGCCGAAGAAATCGATGGTCTTGCCGGCGAGCGCCGGCGCCTGCGCGAACACGGTGTCGAGGTCGACCGCGCCGACCATCATGAACACGGCGAAGATGCCGAGCGCAAAGCCGAAGTCGCCGATGCGGTTGACGATGAAGGCCTTGATGGCGGCCGCGTTCGCCTCCGGCTTGTGGTACCAGAACCCGATCAGCAGGTAGCTCGCGAGCCCGACACCCTCCCAGCCGAAGAACAGCTGCACCAGGTTGTCGGCGGTCACCAGCATCAGCATGGCGAAGGTGAACAGCGACAAATACGCAAAGAAGCGCGGGCGGTGCGGGTCTTCCTCCATGTAGCCGATCGAGTAGAGGTGGACGAAGGCCGACACGGTGGTCACGACCACGAGCATCACCGCCGTGAGCGTGTCGATGCGCAGTGCCCAGTCGACCTTGAGCTCGCCGGAGTTCATGAAGGTCGCGAGCGCAACGCGCGCGTCGTGGTGCGCGAAGCCGACGTCGGCGAACGCGATCCACGACAGCACCATGGAGACGAACAGGAACAGCGTGGTGATCAGCTCGGACGGGCGCGGCCCGATGACGCGGCCGAACAGGCCGGCGATCAGACAGCCGAGCAGGGGCAAGAAGACGATGGTCTGGTACAAAAGGATCAGCCCTTCATCAGATTGACGTCTTCGACGGCGATCGAGCCGCGGTTGCGGAAGTAGACCACCAGGATGGCGAGCCCGATCGAGGCCTCGGCCGCCGCGACGGTGAGCACCAGCAGCGCGAACACCTGCCCCACGAGGTCGCCGAGATGGGTGGAGAACGCCACCAGGTTGATGTTGACGGCGAGCAGGATCAGTTCGATCGACATCAGGATGATGATGACGTTCTTGCGGTTGACGAAGATGCCGAGCACCCCGATCGTGAACAGGATTGCCGCGACTGCGAGGTAGTGGCCGAGCGTGATGGTCATGACAGCCCCTGCCCGGGCCGGACCTTCACGATCTCGATCGCACTCGCCTTGGTGCGCGCGACCTGCACCGAGATGTCCTGGCGCTTGACGCCGGGCTTGTGCCGCAACGTCAGCACGATCGCGCCGATCATGGCGACCAGCAGGATGAGGCCGGCGGCCTGGAAGAAGTAGACGTAGCGGGTGTAGATCACCTGACCCAACGCCGCGGTGTTGGACGCAACGTCGAGCGGCGGGATCGGCGCCGTGATCGCCTTGGGCACGCCGGGTCCGATCGCCCAGGCGCCGACCACGAGCAAAAGCTCGACCAGCACCACCACGCCGACCAGCGCGCCGACCGGCAGGTAGCTCAGGAATCCCTGGCGCAGCTCGGCAAAATCGACGTCGAGCATCATCACTACGAACAGGAACAAGACCGCGACCGCGCCGACATAGACCACGACCAGGATCATGGCGAGGAACTCGGCCCCGAGCATGACGAACAGGCCGGACGCGTTGACGAACGCGAGGATGAGATAGAGCACGGAATGCACAGGGTTTTTCGCGGCGATCACCATCACGGCGGACGCCACGCACATCCCGGCGAACAGGTAGAAGAACAGGGCGGCGAGAATCATCAAGAGGTTCCTGCCGCGCAGGCCGATCGGGCGCAGCGCAGACTCAGGGGAGCGGCGGGCCGTTCCTAGCGCGGCGGGGGTTGGGGGGCAACCGGCGGCGGCATCGGAATGGTGCGGATGTGATCCGGCGCTTTCCAAGTGGGTCCAATGGTTTCTGGGCAAGGCTGCGCACTGCCGTTGTTGCAATTCAAGCCGGCGCAACGTGCTGCTGACGGCGCGGAATTCTGCCGCTGGTTGTTTTGTGATAGGCTGCCGCCCCGCCTGCGAACGGCCCACACCTATGCCTCTGATTTTCATTGCCTATCGTCATGATACGCGAGGAACTACGGGACGCATCTTCGATCACCTGACCTGGAGCTTCGGCAGGCCCTGGGTCTTCATGGACATTGAAGCCACCCCGCCGGGATCGGAATTTCCCGAACGCATCAAATCCGCGTTGAACGAGTGCGAAGTCCTTGTAGCTATCGTCGGTCCCGATTGGCTGGGCGCACGCGCCAACGCGAAGCCAAGAATCTTTGATGACGAGGACTGGATACGAACCGAAATCGAAACCGCGCTTGCGCGAAGAATTCCCATTATTCCGGTTCGCATCGACCGGGCGCCGATGCCGAAGGCCGAAGATTTGCCCATCAGCCTGCGCCCTTTTGCCGCCATCGAAGCGGCGGACGTCGATACCGGCCTCAATTTCAAAATCGACGCGCGCCGTCTCACCAACACCATCATGCATTACATCGGATGGAAAGCCGCCCTTAAACGGCAGCGACGGACGGTGGCGGCGCTATTGGCGATCCTGCTGATCGGGGTGACATATGTAGCCCTCCACCTCGATAATTTCGCCGGGTCCGCGGACAAATCGCAGGCCGCCATTCAGGCCTGCAACGTCGCCTTTGCCCTGCGATGCGCCCAGGAGGGTGGCGCCTTTGGCGCCAGCGACACGCTGGCCAGGGTCAGGAGCTGTAAGGACCACCGGCTGTTCTTGTCTGATGACGCTTCGCTGTCATGGAAGGATATCTGGACAACCAGCGTCTTCTCCTTCCAACCGAGTGGCGGGGGCCCAGGGGGCGGCCTGGACGACGACGTGCTCAAGGTCGGCGGGTGGGGAGATTGGTACTTTACATTGATCAAGTTCACCCTTCCTGCGCAGCAACGCCGGCCGGCCTTCGCCGCTATTGCGCTATTCTCAAAGGATAACGAAGGCGCCAGCGTTCCACTTGCGATCGACCGCATCATCCATCGCTGGGATTTTCCCAAGGGCGGAACGCTGTGGTGGAAGGACAGACCCGGACATCGCGCGATCACAACCGACCCGCTTCCGGCTCCGCGCCGGGAACAGTGGTATCTCGTCGAAATCACGGACCTTGTGCACGAGTGGTTGGATCAGAAAACCGAGAACAATGGCGTGCAAATCCGCCCGGCGCACGATTTCGGCAGCTTCGTTGTGTTTGCGAGTAGCGACGCAGCCGACAAGCGCAAGATTCCACGGCTGCTCTTGTGTACGTAGCCGGACCGTGCCGCGGGTGCGCTCAAAACAGATCGGAGCCGCTAGAGCCTGATCCGTTTAGATGGAAGCATATCCTGCGTGGCATCTTAAATCAGAACCCAAGCGATTTGGGAATCTCAAATTGATTCAATCCCAATGAATCAAACTCTAGCGCTTTCCACCGCCCGCCACTTCTCCTTGGTCTCCTCCATCTCGGCGAACAGCCAGTCGCGGAACGCGCGCACCTTGGGCCGCGCCGCGGCGTCTTTCGGGCAGACGAAGTGATAGCCGAACGCGAGCGGTAGTTCGGGCCCGAACGGGATTACCAGGCGGCCCGAATGGACGTCGTCCGACGCGATCAGCTTGAACGAGAGCGAAACGCCTGCGCCTGAGACCGCCGCGTCGAGCGCGTGATCGGCGACGTTGACGCGTAGGCCTCGCGCCGGGTCGACGTCGTGCACGCCGGCGATCGCAAGCCAGTCCGCCCACAGCGGCGGTGCGCGATGGGTGAGCGGGATGTCGTAGTGGATCAGGGTGAAGCGCGCGAGGTCCGCGGCGCGCTTGAGCCCGGCTTCGACCAGGCGCGGACTGCACACCGGAAGCACCGAGTCGTCGAACAGCCTCTCGGCGTGCAGATCATCGGCGAAATCGCTCTTGGCCAGCCGGATCGCGACGTCGACGCCGTCGGCGGCAAAATCGGCCAGATTCATGCTGGCCGCGACGCGGGCGTCGATCTCGGGATGGGCCTGCAGGAAGCGCCACAGGCGCGGCATCAGCCATTTGGCCGTCAGCCCGGGCGTGGCGCTGATCACCAGGATGCGCTCCGCCCGCCCGCCGTCGAGTTGGCCGACCGCGTTGCGCACGCTGGCAAAGCCGGCATGCAGGCCGGGATAGAGCGTGCGGCCGGCGTCGGTCAGCTCGATCGCCCGCGTCTTGCGATGGAACAGAGCGAGGCCGAGGTTCTCCTCCAGGCCCTTGATCTGATGGCTGAGCGCGGCCGGCGTCACATGCAGCTCGTCGGCGGCCTTGGCGAAGCTCAAATGGCGGGCGATCGCCTCGAACGCCCGAAGCGCATTGAGGGGTGGCAGCGGGGCCGACATAGATTATATTTCCTCATGTATAAGGCGAGAGAATATCGTTTGTAATCGCCTTTGAACAGGGCAAATCTCCATACCGAAGGGGATTCCATCGTGAGCATAGCTCATGTATTTGCAGGAGAAAAGACCATGGCGATGACCGACGTTTCGAGCGACCAATGGTTCGCCCTCGCCCCGCTGGCCGGCTGGCCGGAGACGCGCCGCCGCAGCGGCTTGCTTTCGCAGCTCTGGGTTGGCTTTCGCTCGCGCTTGGCGCAACGGCAGACGGTGCGCATCCTCAACAGGCTCGACGGCGCGACCCTGAAAGATCTCGGCATCAATCCGCGCGACGTCGAATCCGTGGTCTACGGCGACGGCGAGGACCGCCTGCGCGGATATGACAAGGACTGGTGGCGCAAGTAGCGTTGCCCGCGGACGCGCATCTTCCTACCCGGCAGGAAGGTCAAACAACCTCCGGCGCGGCGGCATAGACCCGCCAGCTCTCCCCCACCTCCTCCCGCGTCAAGCCGCGCGTGATGAACACGATGCGCGAGCGGCGGTCGTCGTCGCCCCAGGCGGCGAGTTGCACCGGCGGGTGGAACACGTGATGCACGCCGTGGATCGCGACCGGCGCACTTTCGCCGGCGAGATCGAGGATGCCCTTCACGCGCAGCAGGGCCTCGCCACGCTCGCGGCGCAGCGCGGCGAGCCAGGCCGACACCGTCATCCAGTCGAGCGGGCGTTCGAAGGTCACGCAGAACGCGGCAATGGCCTGATCATGCGGTGACAACGCATGCGCGTGATCGTGCGCGCCGTGATCTTGTTCGTGGTGCGCGTCGTAGGCCGCCTGGTTGAGCCAGCGGCGCACATCCGCGCTCTCGCGCTCCGGGTCGAACAGCGCGGCGCCGAACAACCGGTCCGGCTCGATGCTGCCATTCAGTACGACGTAGGCGGCCGCGCCGGGATTGAACCGGGCGAGGCGCGCGCGCAACCGCTCGATCGCGCCTTGGTCGGCAAGGTCGGTCTTGGTCAGCAGCAGGCGGTCCGCCAACGCAACCTGCTTCACCGCCTCGGCCTGGGCGTCGAGCTGCATGTCGCCGTGCACCGCATCGACGGTGGTCACCACGGCATCGAGCCGGACGAAATGGCTGAGCAGCGGGTTGTTGAGCAGGAGCTGCACGATCGGCGCCGGATCGGCGAGGCCGGTGGTCTCGACCAGGACGCGGGCGAACGGCGGCACCTCGCCGCGGTCACGCCGCGCCAGCAGGCCGCGCAAGGTTTCCTCCAGGTCGCTGCGCATGGTGCAGCACACGCACCCGCTCGCCAACACCGCGACCTCGCCCTCGACCGACTCCACCAAGAGATGGTCGAGGCCTACCTCGCCGAACTCGTTGATGATGACGGCCGAGTTCGCCATGCCGGGATGGCGCAGCAGGGCGTTGAGCAAGGTGGTCTTGCCACTGCCGAGGAAGCCGGTGATGAGCGAGACCGGCAGGCGCTCCGCCGATTTGTCCTTATCGAACAGGCTCATGCGCCCTCCGTCACGCTTGCGTGAGCCCTCTGGACCACAAACCTAACATACGCAACCCTAGCCGCGTCCGGCTGTAAGGGCGGGAAGCCGTCAGCGATCGGACGGTGGAGGAAACGCCATGACGAAGAACACAGATGCGCCGGGCGACGCGGCGACGTCCGAGGATCGTCGGCAATTCTTGAAGACCGCAAGCTTCCTCGGCGCGGCCGGCGTGGCCGGCGCCGCGCACGGAAAATTCGGCTTGGCGCCGGTCACGCCGGCGCAGGCGCAGCCGGCGGCAAGTCCGACGCGGCCGTGGTGGCCGTCGAAATGGGGCGCGGCCGACGAGGCCGGCGCCTCGAACCACATCACGCCCGCCAAGGTGCTCGATGCGGTCAAGTTGATCCGTGACGGCAAGGTCTACAAGATCGGCCGCACCTACGAGCAGGGCATGCCGCTGTTCGGCGCGCGCGCGTTCTCCTTGCGCATTCCCGGCAGCCCGACCGGCGGTCCGTTCGGCGCCAACAAGCTGGTCTATCACGACGAGTTTCTCGCCACCGAGATCGGCCAGGTCGGCACGCAGTTCGACGGACTCGGCCATATCGGCATCCAGCTCGGCGCCGACGGCGACAAGACCAAGATGCACTACTACAACGGCTTCACCGAAGCCGAGATCGCCGACGCCTACGGGCTGAAGAAGCTCGGCACCGAGAAGCTGAAACCGCTGTTCACGCGCGGCCATCTGGTCGACATCCAGGCGGTGAAGGGCCGCATGCTCGACGCCGGCGAGGAGATCATGGTCGCCGACGTGCGCGCAGCACTACAGCGGCAGAACATGCAGGAATCCGACATTAAGCCGGGCGACGCGATCTTCTTCAATACCGGTTGGGGCTCGCTGTGGATGAAAAACAACGACCGCTACAACGCCGGCGAGCCGGGCATCGGGCTAGAAGTCGCGCGCTGGGTGGTGGAGAAAGACCTGTGCCTGACCGCGGCCGATACCTGGGCGGTCGAGGTGGTGCCCAATCCGGACAAGAGCCTCGCCTTCATCGTGCATGCCGAGCTGCAGACCAAGCACGGCATCCTCAACCACGAGAACCTGGTGTTCGACGAGCTGATCGCCGACCGCAAATACCAGTTCGTCTACATCTTCACGCCGTCGCCGATCAAAGGCGCGACCGGCTCGAACGGCTGCCCGATCGCGGTGACGTGAAATCGTAGGGTGGGCAAGGCGCCCGACGACAAGTCGGGAAACGGCAGGAGCCGTGCGCGCCTTGCCCACGCGTCTTGCACCGTCCCGCGTGGTCAGGCCCGCTCCGCTACGCTCCGGCGCGGCCTTTGCCGACCCTACGGATTCTGCACTATCCTGCCTTCATGACCGTCGAGGACCTCGAAAAGGCTGTCGCCAAGCTTGCGCCCGACGAGCTGGCGAGGGTCCGCGCCTGGTTCGAGCAGTTCGAGGCCGAGCGGTTCGACCGCAAGATCGAACGCGATGCCGCAGGCGGCAGGCTCGACCGCCTCGCCGAGGAAGCGCTCGCTGAACACCGCCAAGGTCGCGCTCGCGAGGCTGCACTATGAAGGCGGTCGGACAAAAAGACGATTCAGCAAGTTCCGAAGATCGCCCGCAAGGAAGGCACCTGCCGCAGGCAGCGCATATCCGGCAAGATCCAGCGCCACGTCGTTCTTGAAAAAATACGCGAACGTAAGAAAGGATACGAGGCCTAACGCCCCGCCTATGACGAACGCCTGCGGGATCTGTCCGATCGCAAACCGAAGAACCATTCGGGTGTTCTGGTCTGTTCGCCCACCGGCCCAGATCGCGTGCTCAAACATTCGCGCGCCGTAGCCGGCCGCCAGACCAACCACCATGTGCCACAGGAGCCACTCCGCGCTGAACATCAATTGCAATCCACCTGTTGGCACTCCGGCGTGCTGCAATCTTGGAGAGTATGGCTTGGTCGAAACCCGATAACAAGGACGAGACCCGCGTCCGCCCTACCGCCTCTTTCCAACCCACCGCGTCGGCTTTGCCTTCATTCCGAGGTCGATGAGCCGCCGGAGCGCCTCTGAGCGCGTGGGCTTGTCTGGCTGCTGCTCCGCCCATGCTTCTGCCGCAGCGATCGTCTCCACGGGAAGGCGTAAGGAGACATGAGGGTCTTGTCCCGTAGCCGGACGGCCACGCTTCTTTTGTGGGACGCTTTCTCTTGATGCCGGCATTGCCGTAGCCGTCTTTCAACCGCGCTTCCGTGCCGCGCCACGAGCGTTTGCCGCTTTCATCCCGAGATTGATGAGGCGGCGGAGCGCTTCTGAGCGAGTGGGTTTGTCGGAAAGCTGCCGCGACCATGCCTCGATGGCGGCAATGTCTTCCGCAGGAAGGCGAAACGTAACCAGAGGGTCGCGTCCGGTTGCCGGCCGCCCGCGTTTTCTCGGCAAGACAGGTTTGCTTGACTCGGCCACGTTTTTGGTGTACCTAAAATAAACGGCCGCGGACCTATGGTCTTTCGTGCCGACATCCGGTCGCGTTCATATCACTCGAACAGCGAGCCGACCACGCGCGCCAACGCGTGACCGGCTCTGACCCCGCACATGGAGTTGAGCCATGTCCAAGGCTGCCTGCCCGTCTAGCAAACTCACCCGCCGCGCGGCAATCGCCGCAACCATCGCCGGTGCGGCTGCGCCGGCGGCCGCTCTTCCCGCCTTCGCCGCCTCCGACCCGGCCTTCGCGCTGGTCGCCGCGCACAAAGCGGCGGCAGCCGAGCACGAGGAGGCCTGCTCGCTTATGTCGGAGCTGGAAGGACAGATTCCAAAAGAGAAGCGCAAAGAGTGGTTTCGCGCCGATCGGGCCAAGGGTGTCGGCGCGGACGATGACCCGCGCTGGACGGCGGCAGCCACCGCATATTGGGCGACGTTCGACGCCGAAGAGAAGGCGGCCTGGGCGCTGGCGCATGCACGTCCGGCAACGCTGGCCGCCGCTGCGGCACTATTGCGTCATGCCCATGAGCACGAGGCGGAGCGATGCGAGTGGCCGGACGGACCGGACAATGAGGATGCGGACGTTGGTTGGCACGGCGCATTCCACCGCAGTCTCGCGGCAGCGCTGGAGCGGATGGCATCGTAGGTGGGCAACGGCCGCTTGCCGTTGCCCACGCGTTTTGACCCGTCCGCGTGGGCACGGCCCGCCTCCGCTGCGCTCCGGCGCGGCCTTTGCCCACCCTACGGCAAGGCTACCGATACGGCGCGTCGAGCTCCATGTTCTTGGCGATCTCGCGTTCCCAGCGGTCGCCGTTCGCAAGCAGGCGCTCCTTGTCGTAGTAAAGCTCCTCGCGCGTCTCGGTCGCGAACTCGAAGTTCGGCCCCTCGACGATGGCGTCGACCGGACAGGCCTCCTGGCACAGGCCGCAATAGATGCACTTCACCATGTCGATGTCATAGCGCGTGGTGCGCCGCGTGCCGTCGTTGCGGCGCGGGCCGGCCTCGATGGTGATCGCCTGCGCCGGGCAGATCGCCTCGCACAGCTTGCAGGCGATGCAGCGCTCCTCGCCGTTGGGATAGCGGCGCAACGCGTGCTCGCCGCGGAAGCGCGGGCTGATCGGGCCCTTCTCGAACGGATAGTTGAGCGTCGGCTTGGGTTTGAAGAAATAGCGCATCGACAGGACGAACGCCTGCACGAACTCCTTCAGGAACACCGAGCGCGCCGCCTGGTCGAGCCGCATGGACCTTATCCTTGTGCCGTCACGCGTAGCTCCCCGCGAGCCTGCCGAGCCAGTAGCCGATGATGCCGAAGCCGACCAGGTCGAACGTGAGCACCAGGCGCCGGAAGATGCCGAGCTTGTTCTCGAAGTCCGCGCGTTCCTCCGCGCTTTGCGACCGGTCGATCGCGCGCAGCCGCTTTTCCACGTATGGCACCAGCATCACGTAATTGGCGGCGCCGATCGCCGTCCCGACCACTGCGCCGATGAGACCCGCATAGGTGAACTCCATCGCGCAGCCTCATTTCGGCGCGAGCCCGGTGACCTGCAGCACGGCGGCGACGATCGCCACCATCGCCAGCGAGGCCGGCAAGAACACCTTCCAGCCGAGCCGCATCAGCTGGTCGTAACGATAGCGCGGCACGAACGCCTTCACCATGGCGAACATGAAGAACACGGCGAAGCATTTGAGCGTGAACCACACCACGCCCGGCACCCAGGTGAACGGCGGATACGGCACCGGCGGCAGCCAGCCGCCCATGAACAATATCACGCACATGGCGCACATGGTCGCGATCGCCACGTACTCGCCGAGCATGAACATCATGTAGGGCGTGGAGCCGTACTCCACCATGAAGCCGGCGACGAGTTCGGATTCGGCCTCGACCAGGTCGAACGGCGGGCGGTTGGTTTCGGCCAGCGCCGAGATGAAGAAGATCACGAACATCGGGAACAGCGGCAGCCAGAACCAGCCGAGCAGGCCCCACTTCGAATTCTGCGCCTCGACGATCTGCGTCAGGTTGAGCGAGCCGACGCACAGCAGCACCGTGATGATGACAAAGCCGATCGAGACCTCATAGGAGACCATCTGCGCGGCCGAGCGTAGCGCGGAGAGGAACGGATACTTCGAGTTCGAAGCCCAGCCGGCCATGATGATGCCGTACACGCCGAGCGAGGAGATCGCGAAGATGTAGAGGATGCCGACATTGATGTCGGCGATCACCCAGCCGAGATCGACCGGAATGGCGGCCCAGGCGGCGAGCGCCAGCACACACGTGACCAGCGGCGCCAGCAGGAACACGCCCTTGTTGGCGCCGGCCGGGATGGTCGGCTCCTTGACCACGAATTTCAAAAGATCGGCGAAAGACTGCAGCAGACCCCACGGGCCGACCACGTTGGGGCCGCGGCGGATCTGCACCGCGGCCCAGATCTTGCGGTCGGCAAGCAGCACATAGGCGATCACGATCAACAGGATGGTGAGCAGCAGCACGGACTGCGCCACCATCACGATCAGAGGCCAGAGCGTTCCGGTCCAGAGCTCGGCCATGGGTCACTCCGCCGCCAGCAACGGCGCCGCCTTGGCCAGCGCCGAGCACTCGGCCATCACCGCGGAGGCGCGCGCGATCGGATTGGTCAGGTAGAAGTCTGTCACCGGCGAGACGAACGGCGCCTGGTCGCGCGCGCCGCCCAAGCTTGCGAGCCGCTCGATGTCGGCCGCCTTGCCGCGCTCGATCCGATCGATGCGCGCGAGATGCGGATGCGCGGCGAACAGCGCGGCACGCAACGCGGAAAGCGAGTCGTAGGGCAGCCGGTGACCGAGCACGTCGGACAGCGCGCGCAGGATCGCCCAGTCCTCGCGCGCGTCGCCGGGCGGGAACGCCGCGCGCGCTGCCATCTGCACGCGGCCTTCGGTATTGACATAGAGGCCGGACTTCTCGGTGTAGGCGGCGCCGGGCAGGATCACGTCGGCGCGGTGCGCGCCGCGGTCGCCGTGGGTGCCGATATAGACCACGAACGCGCCGGGCGCGATGTCGACCTCGTCGGCGCCGAGCAGGAAGGCGAGCTCGAGCACGCCCGCATGGGTCATCTCCGCGGCGCTGCGCCCGTCACGTCCCGGCACGAAGCCGATGTCGAGCCCGCCGACACGCGCGGCCGCCGTGTGCAGAACGCCGAAGCCATTCCAGTCGTCCTTGATTGCGCCGACCGACAAGGCGGCCTTGGCCGCTATCGACAGAATCGCCGGTCCGTCGGACCGCGCCAGCGCGCCCTGCCCGATCAGCCAGATCTGGCGCTGCAGCTTGGCGCCCGCATGCTCGGCAAAGATCGCGAGCGTCTCCGGGCCGGCGCCCAGGTAGGCATAGTCGTAGGTGAGGTCGGCCTTCTCGCCGATCACGCCGATCTTCAGGTTGCCGGTGCGCCAGCGCTTGCGGATGCGCGCATTGAGCACCGGCGCTTCCTTGCGCGGATTGGCGCCGATCAGCATCAGCCCGTCGGCTTCCTCGATGCCGGCGATGGTGGGATTGAAGATGTAGGAAGCGCGCCCGTAGGCCGGATCGAGCGCGGAACCGTCCTGGCGGCAGTCGACATTGGCCGAGCCGAGACGCGCCAGCAGCTGCTTCAGCGCGAACATCTCCTCGACCGCCGCGAGATCGCCGGCGATGGCGCCGATGCGCTGCGGGCGCGTCGCATTGACCTTGGCGGCGATTGCGGCGAACGCTTGCGCCCAGGTGGCGGGTGCCAGGCGTCCGCCTTCGCGGATGTAAGGCTGGTCGAGCCGTTGCACGCGCAGGCCGTCGACCGCGTGGCGCGTCTTGTCGGAGATCCACTCCTCGTTCACATCCTCGTTGACGCGCGGCAGCACCCGCATCACTTCGCGTCCGCGCGTGTCGACGCGGATCGCCGAGCCGAGTGCGTCCATCACGTCGATCGACTCGGTCTTGTTCAGTTCCCATGGCCGCGCCGCGAACGCGTAGGGCCGCGAGGTGAGCGCGCCGACCGGGCAGAGGTCGACCACGTTGCCCTGCAGCTCCGAGGTCATGGCGCTTTCCAGATACGTGGTGATCTCCATGTCCTCGCCGCGGCCTATGGCGCCGAGCTCCGGCACGCCCGCGACTTCGGTAGCGAAGCGCACGCAGCGGGTGCAGTGGATGCAGCGGTTCATGATGGTCTTGACCAGCACGCCGATATACTTGTCCTCGACTGCGCGCTTGTTCTCGGCGTAGCGGCTGGCGTCGACCCCGTAGGCCATGGCCTGGTCCTGCAGGTCGCACTCGCCGCCCTGGTCGCAGATCGGGCAGTCGAGCGGGTGGTTGACCAGCAGGAATTCCATTACGCCTTCGCGCGCCTTCTTCACCATGGGCGAGCGCGTCTTGATCTCGGGCGGCTCGCCCTTCGGTCCGGGACGGCAGTCGCGCACGCCCCAAGCGCAGGACGCGACCGGCTTGGGCGAGCCGGAGAGCTCGACCAGACACATGCGGCAATTGCCGGCGATCGAGAGCCGCTCATGGAAGCAGAAGCGCGGAATCTCGGCGCCCGCGGCCTCGCACGCCTGCAGCAGCGTGTACTCGGGCGGAACGTCGATCTCGCGACCATCGATGAGGAGCTTGGTCATGTCAGCGCCATGCCATCCATTATTCCGCTGCGACCGGGACGGGATCGCGCACCCCATGCGCGTCGGCGTTGCGCGTGTATTCGTCGATGCGCCGCTCGATCTCTGGTCGGAAGTGACGCAGCAGTCCCTGCACCGGCCAGGCCGCGCCGTCGCCGAACGCGCAGATGGTGTGGCCCTCGATCTGCCGCGTCACGTCCATCAGCATGTCGATCTCGCGCTTGTGCGCGCGCCCCTCGGCCATGCGCATCAGCACGCGCCACATCCAGCCCATGCCCTCGCGGCAGGGCGTGCACTGGCCGCAGCTCTCGTGCTTGTAGAAGTAGGAGATGCGCGCCATGGCGCGCACGATGTCGGTCGACTTGTCCATCACGATCACGGCCGCGGTGCCGAGCGCCGACTTCTTGTCGCGGCAGCCGTCGAAATCCATCAGCAGCGTGTCGGCCTGGTCGGGGCCGGCCGGCACCAGCGGCATCGACGAGCCGCCCGGGATGACGGCGAGCAGGTTGTTCCAGCCGCCGCGCACGCCGCCGGCATGCCGCTCCAGCAGCTCGCGCAACGGGATGCCCATCTCCTCCTCGACGTTGCACGGCTTCTCGACATGGCCGGAGATGCAATAGAGCTTGGTGCCGGTGTTGTTGGCGCGGCCGATCGAGGAGAACCAGGCCGCGCCGCGGCGCATGATGTCGGGCACCTGCGCGATGGTCTCGACGTTGTTGACCGTGGTGGGGCAGCCGTAGAGCCCGACATTGGCAGGGAACGGCGGCTTCAGGCGCGGCTGGCCCTTCTTGCCTTCGAGGCTTTCGAGCAGCGCGGTCTCCTCGCCGCAGATGTAGGCGCCGGCGCCGTGGTGAACGTAAAGGTCGAAGGCAAAGCCCGAGCCGCACGCGTCCTTGCCGATCAGGCCGGCCTCGTAGGCTTCCTCGATCGCGGCCTGCAGACGTTCGCGCTCGCGGATGAACTCGCCGCGCACATAGATGTAGCCGGCATGCGCCCCCATGGCGAAGCCGGCGATCAGGCAGCCCTCGACCAGCAGATGCGGATCGTGCCGCATGATCTCGCGGTCCTTGCAGGTGCCGGGCTCGGACTCGTCGGCGTTGATGACGAGGTAGTGCGGCCGCCCGTCGTTCTGTTTGGGCATGAACGACCACTTCAACCCGGTCGGGAAGCCGGCGCCGCCACGCCCGCGCTGGCCCGAGGCCTTGACCTGCTCGATGATCGCGTCGCGGCCCTTCTCAAGGACCGCCTTGGTACCGTCCCAGGCGCCGCGCGCACGCGCGCCCTTGAGCCCCCAATCGTGCAGGCCGTAGAGGTTGAGGAAGACGCGGTCCTTGTCTGCGAGCATCAATGCCTCGGATCGGATGAATCAGCGATCGGCGGTTTCGGGATCGGCACGTCGGTGACGTTAGCGGCCGCACCCGGCTTCTTGGCATTGCTGTCGGTCAAGGCCGGGCCCTCGTTGTCGCCGCCGTTGGCGCGGGCATAGAGCGAGGGATCGGTCAGCGTGGTCGCCCCGCCGACCGGCGCGGAGAGATGCCGATCGATCTGCGGGCCGGGCTTGACCGGTTTTCCGTGCGCGAAGCCGTCGAGCACCTTCTCGAAGGTCTCCGCGGTCAGGTCCTCGTAGGTGTCGTTCCAGATCAGCACCATCGGCGCGTTGACGCAGGCGCCGAGGCATTCGACCTCCTCCCAGGAGAAATCGCCGTCGACCGAGATGCGGAACGGCTCCTCATGGATGCGCCGCCGGCACACCTTGAACAGGTCGTCCGCGCCGCGCAGCATGCACGGCGTCGTGCCACACACCTGCACATGCGCCTTGCGCCCGACCGGCGAGAGCTGGAACATGGTGTAGAACGTCGCGACCTCGAGCACGCGGATGTTGGCCATGCCGAGGAACCCGGCGACGTGCTCGATCGCTTTCTTCGGCAGCCAGCCGCCGGCCTGCTCCTGCGCGCGCCAGAGCAGCGGGATCACGGCCGACTGCTGACGCCCTTCCGGATACTTGGCGAGCTGCCTATCCGCCCAAGCGCGGTTCTCCGCCGTGAAGGAGAACTCCTTCGGCTGAAGATGAGCATCGGCGAGGCGGCGGACGGACATCTGTGGAGAGACTCGTTACTTGATGGTGCGGCAGCTCGAGGTTTCGCCGGTCTGCACCTGCACCGAGCACCAGACCAGGGCCTGGCCCGAGGCGGTCGACTTTTGCAGGATGAATTGCAGGAACGGATTGCCGATGTCGGCGCGCAGCACGGTGTAGCCGTCGGCGAGATATTTTCCGACCGCCGGCTTGTCGGCCGCCGCCGGCGCCGGCGTTTGCGCCAAGGCCGCGGTCGCGCCCAAGAGTGCGAGTGCCGCCGCGGTAACTTTTGCGATTTTCATCGGTCGATCTCTCCAAACACCATGTTGAGCGGGCAGCTCTTTCGCTGCGCTTTAGGGAACCTTGGCGGCAAACGTCACGACCAGCTGACCCTCGACGCTGCTTCCGTCGCGATACTCCGTCATGCGAACCAGCACGAGATCGGCGCCCTTGCCAAGAAGCAGGGCCAGACCGCCGGACTGGATGCTCGTGTCGATGATCTTGTAACCGGCGGCGAGCAGCTTCTTCGGCGTCATCTTTGTCGAGACGATCCCGCGGGTCGACGTTGACACGCCGGGAATGACCTTCACGGTGGTGTGCGTTTCCTCGATGAAAACCCCGGGATACTTCACTTCAGGCTCGGTCATCGGTCGACCTCCCCGAATACGATGTCGAGTGAACCCAGGATCGCCGACACGTCGGCCAGCATGTGGCCGCGGCAGATGGTGTCCATGGCCTGCAGGTGGGCGAAGCCGGGCGCGCGGATCTTGCACTTGTATGGCTTGTTGGTGCCATCGGCGACCAGATAGACGCCGAACTCGCCCTTGGGCGCCTCGACCGCGGCATAAACCTCGCCGGCCGGCACGTGGAAGCCCTCGGTATAGAGCTTGAAGTGATGGATCAGCGCCTCCATCGAGCGCTTCATCTCGGCGCGCTTGGGCGGCACGATCTTGTTATCGACCACCGACACCGGCCCCCTGCCCTCGGGCTCGCGCAGCTTGGCGAGACATTGCTGCATGATGCGGATGGACTGGCGCATCTCCTCCATGCGGATGCAGTAGCGGTCGTAGCAGTCGCCGTTCTTGCCGATCGGAATTTCGAAATCCATCTCGGCGTAGCATTCGTAGGGTTGGCTCTTGCGCAGATCCCAAGCCGCGCCGGAGCCGCGCACCATCACGCCGGAAAAGCCCCACTTCCAGGCGTCGTCGAGCGTAACGACGCCGATGTCGACGTTGCGCTGCTTGAAGATGCGATTGTCGGTGAGCAGTTCCTCCAGATCGTCGCAAACTTTCAGGAACGGCGCGCAGAACGCGTCGATGTCGTCGACCAGCTTCTCGGGCAGGTCCTGGTGCACGCCGCCGACGCGGAAATAGGCCGCGTGCATGCGGCTGCCCGAGGCGCGCTCGTAAAACACCATGAGCTTTTCGCGCTCCTCGAAACCCCACAGCGGCGGGGTGAGTGCGCCGACGTCCATCGCCTGGGTCGTCACATTGAGCAGGTGCGAGAGCAGCCGGCCGATCTCGCAATAAAGCACGCGGATCAATTGCGCGCGCCGCGGCACCTCAAGCCCGAGCAGCTTCTCGGCGGCGAGGCAAAACGCGTGCTCCTGGTTCATCGGCGCGACGTAGTCGAGCCGGTCGAAATACGGGATCGCCTGCAGATAGGTCTTGGCCTCGATCAGCTTCTCGGTGCCGCGGTGGAGCAGTCCGATGTGCGGGTCGACACGCTCGACCACCTCGCCATCGAGTTCCAGCACGAGGCGCAGCACGCCGTGGGCCGCGGGGTGCTGAGGCCCGAAGTTGATCGTGAAGTTTCGTAGCGCCGCTTCTGCCATTAACCTATTCGCCACTCGCCATTCGCTATTCGCTTCTTCCCTTGGCCTTCTCGTCGCCCGGTAGCACGTAGTCGGTGCCTTCCCAGGGCGAGAGGAAATCGAAATTGCGGAACTCCTGCGCCAGGTGCACCGGGTCGTAGACCACCCGCTTCAACTCGTCGTCGTAGCGCACCTCGACGAAGCCGGTGAGCGGAAAATCCTTGCGCAACGGATGGCCTTCGAATCCGTAGTCGGTCAGCAGGCGCCGCATGTCGGGGTGGCCGGAGAACATCACGCCGTAGAGGTCCCAGGTCTCGCGCTCGAACCAATCGGCGCCAGGAAAAATCGAGATGATCGAGGGGACGGCCGTCGCCTCGTCGGTCTCGATCTTGATGCGGATGCGGCGGTTCTGCTTCGGCGATAGCAGGTGATAGACCACGTCGAAGCGGCGCTCGCGCGCCGGCCAGTCGACTGCGGTCACATCGACGAAATTCCAGAACTGACAGCGGACATCCTCGCGCAGGAACGCCATGACCTGCACGATGTCGGCGGCATTGGCCGTGACGGTCAGTTCGCCATAGGCGACGTTGTGCCCGGTGATCGCGTCGGGGAGCGCCGCCGCGATCGTGGCTCCGAGTTCGTTGAGCGCTTCGTCCATGTCAGCGCTCGATCGTGCCGGTGCGGCGGATCTTCTTCTGCAGCAGCAGCACGCCGTAGAGCAGCGCCTCGGCCGAGGGCGGACAGCCCGGCACGTAGATGTCGACCGGCACGATGCGGTCGCAGCCGCGCACCACCGAGTAGGAATAGTGATAGTAGCCGCCGCCGTTGGCGCAGGAGCCCATCGAGATGACGTAGCGCGGCTCGGGCATCTGGTCGTAGACCTTGCGCAGCGCCGGCGCCATTTTGTTGGTGAGCGTGCCGGCGACGATCATCACGTCGGATTGGCGCGGGGACGCGCGCGGCGCGAAGCCGAACCGCTCGGCGTCGTAGCGCGGCATCGACATCTGCATCATCTCGACCGCGCAGCAGGCGAGCCCGAACGTCATCCACATCAGCGAACCGGTGCGCGCCCAGGTGATCAACTCATCGGTCGCGGTGACCAGGAAGCCCTTGTCGGCGAGCTCGTTGTTGAGGCCGAGGTAGAAGGAATCGTCCGCGCCGACCGGCCTGCCGGTGTTCGGATCGATGATCCCGGTTGAGGCGGGTGCGACCAGGCTCATGCGCTCAATCCCATTCGAGCGCCCCCTTCTTCCACTCATATATGAAGCCGACGGTCAGCACGCCAAGGAAGATCATCATCGACCAGAAGCCGAACGCGCCGAGCTTGCCGAAGGCGACCGCCCACGGGAACAGGAACGAGACCTCGAGATCGAAGATGATGAACAGGATGGCGACGAGATAGAAGCGCACGTCGAACTTCATGCGCGCATCGTCGAAGGCGTTGAAGCCGCACTCGTAGGCCGAGAGCTTCTCCGGGTCGGGGTTCTTGTAGGCGATCGCGAACGGCACGACCAGGAGCACAAGCCCGATCGCCGTCGCGACGCCGATGAACACGACCAGCGGCAAATAGGCCTGCAGCAGCGCGCTCATCGGCGACCCTCTTTCAAGCGCCCCAGGACCCCGCCTGCAGGATCTGCGGACGGCCGGCTAAGGCACCGCAAATCCTCGTCTTTTCGGCCCGAACCGCAGTTCAGATTCGGTCCAAAAGGGCGGAGGGCCTGAGGCTTAGCGCAGCGCACAAGGGGTGGCAAGCCGAGCCGCTCGCCGCCCACCGGAAAGGCCGCTGGCCTTCGCGCTCAGGACTTGCACCCACTGTTCGGCGGCAGCTTCTCGGGCTTGCCCCAGTGGTTGGACGGCACGCTCTTGAACGCGCCGGTGAACTCCTGCCGCACGTGCTTGAAGGCGGTCGGCGTCGTCGACCCGGCGTTGCCGTAGTCGACGATCCAGAAATAATCGTAGTTGGAACCCTGCCAGGTCTCGTGCACATGGTTCGTGCCGGTCAACGCGTCGAGATTGAGCAATTGGCGCAACGTCACGCCGTGGGTCGGGTGCTTCTCCTGCAGCTTCTTGTTGGCGATGTGCTTGTGCTCCCAAGTCATCACCACGATCTTGCCGTCATAGGCCGGGTTGGTCAGCACGTCGTTCGCGGCCGCGCGCGTCTGCGCGTCGAGCTGCTTTGCCTCGTCGGCGCCAGGCAGTGGCACCACCGACCAGGTGATGACCGGCAGGCCCCAGGTGGCCGCCGCAGGCGAGATCAGCTCGAGCGTGTGCAAGGTGATGGCGACGAACGCGGCCGGCGTGTCCGACCCGCTGAACAGCGAGTTGGCGGCGCCCTTGCCGAGATACTGCGCGGCCAGCGCCTGGGAACGCTGGATGCCGACGCTGCACAGCGCCGTCGCGTTGGCCTTCTCGCCGTGGCGCAGGATGATGATCTGCCTCGGCACCGCGTCGGCGGCTTGGATGCCGAGACAGGACAAGACGATTGCGGTGCAGGCTGTGCGCGACAACATGGCTGACCTCGGTGCGGCGCTCATTTCGGGTTAGGCTCCGATCATAAATCTGAGGTTGCCGTATGCCTAGCATCTGGACGACCATCGCGCAGGCGCTCGGCCAAGGGCACAATCTTGGCCCCGTCGACCTTGCCAGGATCAGGCGTCGGCGCAGCGGGAACGATGCGCTGATCGCCCCGCCCGATGTGTGCCCGGACGTACGCATCGACGCCGAGCCGGGCGATTTCGCGCTCGAGCCGGCGGAGTTGTTGCGCCGCATCGCCGCCGTTGCACTCGCCGAGCCGCGCGTCACCCGGCTCTCCTCCGATGACCCGCTGGCGGCGCGGTTCGAGCAGCGCTCGGCGGTGTTCCGCTTTCCCGACATCATCGACGTACGGGTCATCGACCGCGGTCCCGGCCGCTCGACCCTCGCGCTCTATTCGCGCAGCGTCCTCGGTCGGCGGGATTTCGGCGTCAACCGCGCGCGCCTGGAGCGCTGGCTCGAAGTGCTGCGCGAGCGCGCCTGACGCCCTTCCCGACCCCGGGCGGCTTCGCCTAGACTAGTGCCCCGGACCCGAAGTTCGCACACAGTTCGCGGCAAGGACGGTTGCGAACTTCGGGTTCAGAAGGGGGCACTAGAATCATAGAGTTGCTAGTGTCCCTTTGATTCCGAAGTTCGCTTCCGAGTGCGGCGCAAACGCTGGCGAACTTCGGAATCGGGACACTAGTCACGCGGCCACGCCGCCCCTCCGGGACGATCCGATGACCATCCGTGCCGTGCTCATGGCGTTGGTGCTCGCAGCGCTTCCGTTCGCCGCGCCGGCTACGGCGCAGGATTATCCCAACCGCACCATCCGCATGATCGTGCCGTTCGGCGCCGGCGGTCCGACCGACGTGTTCACCCGCGCGCTGGCCGAGGAGCTGCGCAAATCGCTCGGCCAGTCGTTCGTGATGGAAAACCGCCCCGGCGCCGGCACCATCATCGGCACCACCGAGGCGGCGAAGTCCGCGCCCGACGGCTACACCCTGCTGATGGTATCGGCGACGCAGACCACGGTCGAGACGCTCAACCCCAACAAGCCCTACCGGCTGATGCGCGACTTCGTGCCGGTCGCGTCGGTGATGAACTCCGAGCTGGTGCTGGTGGTGCACCCCTCGGTCCCCGTGAACACCCTGCAGGAGTTCATCGCGCTGGCCAAAGCCAGGCCCGGCAAGCTCAACTACGCCTCCTCCGGTCTCGGCTCGAACTATCACATGGCCGCGGAGCTGGTGAAGAATCTCGCCGGCATCGACATCCAGCACGTCCCCTACAAGGGCTCGACCGGCGCGCGCGCCGACATCCTCTCGGGCCAGATCGAGATGATGTTCGACAGCGTGCCGACCATGGCCGCAACCATCGCCGACGGCCGCGTCAAGGCGCTCGGCACCTCGGGCCGTACGCGATCGGCGGCGCTTCCCGATGTGCCGACCATCGCCGAGGCCGGCATTCCCGGCTACGACGCCACCATCTGGATCGGCGTCGTGGCGCCAGCCGGCACGCCGCGGCCGATCGTCGAATTGCTCAACCGCGAGATCAACAAGATCCTCTCGAGGCCCGAAATCCAGGATTCCTGGCGCCGGCAGGGCGCGAACACGATGGCGACGACACCGGAGCAGTTCGGCGCTTTCATGCAGTCCGAGATCGATCGCTGGGCCAAGCTCATCAAGGCGAACGGCATCCACGTGGTCAATTGACAGCGCATGATCCCGAAAAGTGGCCACCGGTTTTCGGACCAGATCATGCGCAAATGAAAGCGCATGATCCCGAAAAGTGGCAACCGGTTTTCGGACCAGATCATGCGCACATGAAAAAGGGCATCCCGGCATGAACGAGCAAGTGCGCATCACCGGCGCCGAGCATTGGACCAGCAAGGACGGCGGCGTACGGCTGTTCCTGTGGAACAAGTGCATGGGCGACCCGGCCAAGGCCGTGGGAACGATCCTGTTCGTGCACGGCTCGTCCATGGCCGCGCAGCCGACCTTCGACCTGCACGTGCCGGGCCGGCCGGATTCCTCGGTGATGGAGTGGTTCGCCAAGCGCGGCTACGACACCTGGTGCGTCGACATGGAGGGTTACGGCCGCTCGACCAAGGACCGCGACAACAATGCCGACATCGCGCAGGGCGCCGACGACTGCTTCGCGGCCGCGACCTATATCCGCAAGCTGCGCGGCGAACGTCCGTTGTTGGTGCACGGCATCTCATCCGGCGCCTTGCGCGCCGCGCTATTCGCCGAGCGCCATCCGGAGATGGTGTCGCGGCTTGCGCTCGATGCCATGGTGTGGACCGGCGAAGGCTCGCCCACCCTCGCCGAGCGCCGCAAGAAGCTGCCCGAATTCCAGGCCAAGAACCGCCGGCCGATCGACAAGCCGTTCGTCTATTCGATCTTCAATCGCGATCACCCCGGCACGGCCGAGGACAAGGTGATCGAGGCGTTCGCCGACGAAATCCTGAAACTCGACGACTCGGTGCCGACCGGCACCTATGTGGACATGTGCTCCAAGCTGCCGGTGTGCGATCCCGAAAAGATCAAGGCCGCCACCATCCTCATGCGCGGCCAATGGGACGGCATCGCCGGACTCGACGACCTGCTCGAGTTCTTCAAGCGGCTGCCCAACCCGGACAAGCACTTCGCCGTCATGCCCGGCATCTCGCACGCGAGCTTCCAGCAGAAGAATTACGCGCTGGTCTACCACATCCTCCTGGGCTTCTTTGCGCAGCCGGAGCCGCTGTATCGCGGATAACCGCCACCCTTATGATTCTGCGACCAATCGCCCTGCGACATCTTGTCGGCTTGCGTCTCTCCTGATAGCTTCATTAGCGGCCGCGCCTTCCGTGCGGCCGACCAGGGGAACGCGATGCTGCTGCTCGGGCTCTATCTCTTGTTTCTCGCCATCTTCTCGGTGCTCGGTTGGATCGTCGGCGGCTTCGTCGAGCAATACTATCCCGGCACCGGCTCAATCGTGGTCGTCGCCGTGTTCATGCTGGCGTTGTGGGTCGGCTGGGTGCTGGCGGTAAAGATCAGCGAACGCTACCAGCCGGAACAGCCGAAGACGTCGTAGCGAGGCGGCCGCGAAGCGGCTTGCCAGACGAAGCTGCGGAAACAGACCCGGCCTTCGCCCTTCGGACTACGGCGGGCAACCTTGCGCTGCTTTGCAGCGAAGGCTGGCGGGAGCGACGGGACTCGAACCCGCGGCCTCCGGCGTGACAGGCCGGCGCTCTAACCAACTGAGCTACGCCCCCGGAAAAGCCTCGATTTTTCAGGCTTCTTGACGGGTAGCGGTGAGATACGACCCGCCGGGACTCAAGTCAAGAACTCGTCGAATCAGCCCACAAATTCGACGTTTTTCAAGTGTTGCGCTGGGCGCCAAGCGCATTTCCGCATGGCCACGCATGCGAGAATCGCTTATGGGACGGGCATAACTTGCGTTTCACCCTGTCGGCAAAAGGAGATGACGACCCATGGCGGCCAAGACATCTGCTCCCACTGTGACCCTGAAGCATCTTTCGGCGACTTGCGCTGAAACCCATGAACTCTCCAAGAAGCAGGCCGAAGCCATTCTCGGCAGCCTCGTGGAAAACATCGTCAAGCACCTGAAGAAGGGCGACCGCATCCGCATCGGCGGCCTCGGCATTCTGCAGGTGCGCAAGCGCGCCGCCCGCATGGGCCGCAATCCGGCGACCGGCGAGCCGATCAAGATCAAGGCGAGCAAGAAGGTCGCGTTCCGCGCGACCAAGGAACTCAAGGAAGCAGTCTAAGCGCGCCACCGCGACAGCGGGGGCGAGCGGCGGCCCGGCTCGGCGACGAGCCGGGCTGCGCTTTTTTGCGAGCGGCATTGCCGGCTTCGCCCCGCACGACTCGAACCGCCGCGCCGGCCGGTGTACACGAGACATCCGTCAAGTCGGACCAACCGCCCTGCGCGCAATCTCACCGCGACATCCGATGTCCGCGATCAAATTCACCCATACGGTTGCCGAGCGCTTTCTGCGCTACGTCGTCATCGACACGCAATCGGACCCGGCCTCCGCGACCTGTCCGTCCACCGGGAAGCAGAAGGTCCTCGGCCGCCTGCTGGCGCAGGAGCTGCGCGAGATGGGCATCGGCGACGCGCATGTCGACGAACTCGGCTACGTCTATGCGACATTGCCGGCCAATACCGACAAGCGTGTCCCGGTCATCTGCTTCTGCGCCCACATGGATACCTCGCCCGACTGCACCGGCACGGACGTCAAGCCGCAGATCGTGCAAAACTATCGCGGCGGCGACATCGTGCTGCCGGCCGATCCGGTGCAGGTCATCCGCTTCGACGAACATCCCGCGCTCGCGCACCAGATCGGCAACGACATCGTCACGACCGACGGCACGACGCTGCTCGGAGCCGACAACAAGGCCGGCATCGCGGAGATCATGGATGCGGCGCAATTCCTGCTCGACAACCCGCAGATCAGGCACGGCACGATCAGGATCCTGTTCACGCCGGACGAGGAGATCGGCCGCGGCGCCGACAAGGTGGATCTGGACAAGCTCGGCGCCGCGTTCGGTTACACGGTCGACGGCGGGAGCGCCGGACAGCTCGACGACGAGACGTTTTCGGCCGACGCGGCGACCATCACCATCCGCGGCGCGAGCGCCCATCCGGGCTACGCCAAAGGCAAGATGGAGCACGCCATCAAGATCGCCGCGCGGATCGTGGAGCGCCTGCCCAGGGACGCCTGTTCGCCCGAGACGACCGAGGACAAGCAAGGATTCCTGCACCCGACGCGCGTGAACGGCAGGCTCGACGACGCCACGATCGAGCTCATCGTGCGCGATTTTACCGCGGCGGGCTTGGCGGAGAAGGAAGCCTTGCTGCGGTCGATCGTCGACGACGTCATGACGGAATTTCCGCGCTCGTCCTACGCATGGAACGTCAAGCAGCAGTACCGCAACATGAAAGCCGTGCTGGATCGGCATCCGCAGGTGACGGAACATGCGCTCGAGGCCATTCGCCGCGCCGGGCTCGCGCCCAGGCGCACCAGCATCCGCGGCGGTACCGACGGTTCACGGCTCTCGTTCATGGGGCTGCCCTGCCCGAACATCTTCGCCGGCGAGCATGCGGTCCATTCCCGGCTCGAATGGGTCAGCGTGCAGGACATGGAAAAGGCCGTGCAGACGCTCGTGCACCTGGCGATGATCTGGGAGGAGAACGCTTAAGCAGGCGGCGACGCCGCGGCGGCAATGCACCGCGGCCGCCTTGCGTCGTTGCCTGCAGCGGCGATATGGAGTGCGGGCCGGGCGGTTAGCTCAGCTGGTAGAGCATCTCGTTTACACCGAGAGGGTCGGCGGTTCGAGTCCGTCACCGCCCACCAACCTGCGCTGCGAAGCAGCGCGAGGTTGCCCGCCGTAGCCCGAAGGGCGAAGGCTGGGCTACTTTCCGCAGCTACGGTTGGCAAGCCAGCCTTCGAAGCAATGCGGGACGCTACTCGGCTCCGACCATGTTCGACGCCATCTCCTTTCCCGGCGGCGGCAACCGCTGCTACTGGCAGGGCGGATTCTTCGAAGCGCTGACGCAGCGCATCGAACTCAAGCCCGCGCTCACGGTCGGCCGACGCGGATGGCATCCGCAAGGCTTACGAACTGGGGCTGTGCGACGGAGCGGCATTTGCCGTCTACCTATGCAAGCAGCGCATTCCTTTTATGACTTTTGTTGATCTTTAGCGATTTTTCATCGGATTTATTGAACCATCCGCGCTGTCCTTCGCACCAATGGATACGAAGGAACCGCCAAGCAAAAGGACTCCGGTGTCATGTGGATTGCCAATCTTTTCCGACTTGCCGCGACGTGGCGGCGCTATCGTGCCGGCGTACGAGAGCTTTCCCAGCTCGATGACCGCATGCTGCACGACATCGGCCTTAACCGGACGCAGATCCAAAGCGCGGCCTGGAACGGCGCACGTCCGTGACCTGCCGCTCCAAGACGGGGGCACCGAACCATGCGTGGTCGCATGGCTGCGGCGCGGCATGAAACACTGGGCGAAGAGCGCTCAGTCCTGAGTAACCCAGATTTCCATCGGCATGATGTCCGGCTTCTCGCCGTTGGCATGGGTCCAACCGTCGACCGACCATTTCTTGCCGCTCGCCCGCTCGCGGATCACCGCCGTCGTATGGTGCTGACGCAGGTCGATGAGCAGGCCGCGTGACACTGGCACGTCGACGACGTGATGACGCAGCAGGCCGAAATGGTCGAGCAGCGCGAGGAAACCGGTCGCGTTGCTGGTCTTGTCGAAACAATCGAACTGCGAACGATCGCGCATGTACTTCGGCGTGGTGCGCGCCTTGGCGGTCGCGGTTCCGGCCTGGGGTGCGATGCGGCGCTCGAACCACGCATAGGCTGCACCGATCCCATCCCGCTCGGCAACGGCCAATTCCTTGCCACGCGTCATGAGCCGCTCGAGTTCCTTGCGGTCGGCCGGACCGAACCCGACTTCGGTGCGGTAGTTGCAGGTGAAGCCGTGGCAAATGACCACGTTCGGCGGGTTCGGCACCGGCAGTGACAGGTATTCGAGCATGCTGACGACGGCGGGATCGAGCCGCGCGGCGCCGGGACCGGCGGACGCCGCCAGCAGCAGCACCCCGACGAACATCGATCTGCGCATGCGCTGGTCCCCCGCCCGGTTGACTTGGCTGCATTTTTCAATGACCACCATGCCTTATGCAACCGGTCCATGTCATCGGCGGTGGCCTTGCCGGAAGCGAGGCGGCCTGGCAGATCGCGCAGCTTGGCGTTCCCGTGATCATGCACGAGATGCGCCCGCTGCGCATGACCGCGGCGCACAAGACGCAAAGCCTGGCCGAGCTCGTCTGCTCGAATTCGTTCCGCTCCGATAACCGCGACACCAACGCGGTCGGCCTGCTGCACGAGGAAATGCGCCGGCTCGGCTCGCTGATCATGCGCGCGGGCGACGCCAATCAGGTGCCCGCGGGCGGCGCGCTCGCGGTCGATCGCGACGGCTTTGCCGGTGCGGTCACGGCGGCGCTGCAGGCCCACCCGCTGATCGATATCCGGCGCGAGGAATGCGGCCTGCCGCCGGACGACTGGGACTGCATCGTGGCAACCGGGCCCCTCACCTCGCCTGCGCTGGCCGAGGCCATCCGCGGCCTCACCGGGCAAGCGGCGCTCGCGTTCTTCGACGCCATCGCGCCGATCGTGCACGCCGAATCGATCGACATGTCGATCGCCTGGTTCCAGTCGCGCTACGACAAGCCGGGTCCCGCCGGCTCCGGCGCCGATTACATCAATTGTCCGCTGACGCGCGCCGAGTATACGGCCTTCGTCGCGGCGCTGCTCGCAGGCGACAAGGTCGCGTTCCACGACTGGGAGGCAGCGCCCTACTTCGATGGCTGCCTGCCGGTCGAGGTCATGGCCGAGCGCGGGCCCGAGACCTTGCGCCACGGCCCGCTCAAGCCGTTCGGGCTGACCAATCCGCACCAGCCGCAGGAGAAACCCTATGCAGTCGTCCAGCTGCGCCAGGACAACCGCCTCGGCAGCCTGTTCAACATGGTCGGCTTCCAGACCAAGCTGAAGCACGGCGAGCAGGCGCGCATCTTCCGCTCGATCCCGGGGCTGGCGCAAGCCGAGTTCGCCCGGCTCGGCGGTGTCCATCGCAATACCTTTCTCAATTCGCCGAGCCTGCTCGATCCGACCCTGCGGCTCAATGTGCGGCCGCGGCTGCGTTTCGCCGGCCAGATCACCGGCTGCGAGGGCTATGTGGAGTCGGCCGCGATCGGCCTGCTGGCCGGGCGCTTCGCGGCCGCCGAGCGCCGCGGCGAAGCGGTCGTGCCGCCGCCCGCGACTACCGCGCATGGCGCGCTGCTCGGCCACATCACCGGCGGCCACGTCGAGACCATCGATGCGGGTCGCAGCTCGTTCCAGCCGATGAACGTGAACTTCGGACTGTTTCCGCCGCTCGCGCGCGCGCTTGGCAAAGGCCCGGACGGACGGCGCCTGCGCGGCACGGCCAAGATACTGGCACGCAAACGCGCGCTCAGCGCGCGCGCGCTCGGCGACCTCGATCGCTGGATCAGCGGCGACATCGTCGCGGCAGCGGCCGAGTGACGTGCGATGCCCGTGCACTCGCCGCTGATCTCGACCATCGTGCTGGCCATCGTGCTGGCGTTTGCGCTCGGCGCGCTGGCGCATCGCATTCGCGTCTCGCCGCTGGTCGGCTACCTGCTGGCCGGCGTGGTGCTGGGACCGTTCACGCCGGGGTTCGTCGCCGACCAGGCGCTGGCGCAGGATCTCGCCGACATCGGCATCATCCTGCTGATGTTCGGCGTCGGACTGCACTTCTCGCTCGATGAACTGCTTTCGGTCAGGGCCATCATCGTGCCGGGCGTCATGGTGCAGATCGCGGTCGCGACCGTGCTCGGCATGGGGCTCGCCTGGCTCATGGGCTGGTCGATGGGCGCAGGCCTGGTGTTCGGGCTGGCGCTCTCGGTCGCCAGCACCGTGGTGGTGCTGCGCGCCCTGCAGGAGCGCCGGCTGGTCGACACCGAGCGCGGCCGCATCGCGGTCGGCTGGCTCATCATCGAGGACCTTGTGGTGGTGTTCGCGCTGGTGTTGATACCCGCGCTGGCAATGAACGGCAACGCAGGGATCAGCCTGTCGGCGATCGCTGTCCCGGTCGCCCTCACCCTCGCCAAGGTGCTCGGCTTCGTCGCCATCATGCTGCTGGTCGGCAAGCGCATCATTCCGTGGATCCTGCACTACGTCGCCCACACCGGCTCGCGCGAACTGTTCCGCCTCTCGGTGCTGGCGATCGCGCTCGGCTTCGCCTATGCCGCCTCGGCGCTGTTCGGCGTCTCGTTCGCGCTCGGTGCGTTCCTCGCCGGCATGATGTTGAGCGAGTCGCAGCTTTCTCAGCGTGCGGCCAACGAGTCGCTGCCGTTGCGCGATGCCTTCGCGGTGCTGTTTTTCGTCTCGGTGGGCATGCTGTTCGATCCGACCATCGTGGCGCGCCACCCGCTGCCGCTGCTCGCGACGCTTGTCATCATCACGGTGGTCAAGGCTGCGATCGGATACGGCGTCGTGCGCCTGTTCGGCTATCCGCAGCCGGCGGCGCAGATGATCGCCGCCACCCGCGCCCAGATCGGCGAATTCTCCTTCATCCTGGCCGGCCTCGGCGTCAGCCTGGCGGTGCTGCCCGCCGAAGGGCGCGACCTCATCCTCGCCGGCGCGATCCTGTCGATCCTGGTCAATCCGCTGGCGTTCGCGCTGGTCGACCGTTTCGCGCAGAAGCGCGAGGAGACCGATGCGGCCTCCGCGGCCCCGGAACCCACGAGCGCGACGCCGGCACGCGAGCCGATCCCACGCAGCACGCTCACCGGCCACGTCGTCCTGGTCGGCTACGGCCGCGTCGGCGGCTTCATCGGGAGCGCGTTGCTGGAGGCGAAGACCCCGTTCCTGGTGATCGAAAGCGAGCGCGATTTCATCGCCGGCCTGCGGGCGAAAGGAATCGAGACCATCGACGGCAATGCCGCCGACCCGGAAGTCGTGAACGCCGCCAATCTCGGCGCCGCACGCTGCCTGATGGTCGCGATACCGGACGGATTCGAAGGCGGACAGGTGGTCGAGCAGGCGCGCGCGATCAATCCGCATCTGCGCATCCTCGCGCGCTCGCATTCCGAGGAGGAAACCAATCACCTCATGCGCCATGGCGCGAGCGTGGTGGTCATGGGCGAGCACGAGATCGCCAAGGCGATGCTCGCCGACCTGGGCGGCGCACCGGCTATGTTTTCGGACCCTGGCCCCGCCGCCGAGAAGCCCGCCACAGGACCCACTGGCGCCGCCACTGGGGAACCTCCACCACCGTCCTGAACGGGTCGTAGCCGCGCTCCATCGAATCGAGATAGACGCGCGCAAGCGTCGCCGGCAGCAAGGCGGGTGTTGCGGCGGCCGGCAGCGTGGGCAGCGCAGCCTCAAAGGCCTCGAGTTGGCGGCGCGCCAGCGCGCGCAGATCGGCAAGCGCGGCGCGCAACGCGTCGGTGGTCCGGCCGGCGAACACGTCTTCGATCTCGACCCCGTGCCGTTCCAGCAACTCGACCGGCAAATAGAGCTGGCGGCGGGCAGCGTGCTGCGCGAACGCGCGCACGAGGCCGGTAATCGCATAGGCGATATCGGCCGATTCGGCGGCGATATCGCTGTCGGCGAGAAGGCGCGCGCCAAGCCCGATCAGGCCGGTGCGGCGCGCATAGGTCTCCAAATCGGCGACCGTCGCCATCGGATCGTCATAGAGGTCGAAACCGCGGGCATCGATCAGATCGAGCAGCGGCTCCTTGGGCAGGCGCCAACGCGCCATCGTATCGAGCAAGGCTGCCGCAACCGGATTGGCGCCGACGGCGCCCAGACCGATGCCGGCAATGGCGTCGCGCCACCACTGCAGGCGCAGTTCGCCCGGCATCGGCGCGCGCGCGAGCTCGCGCACGCGCGCGATCTCGATGTTGAAGGCATGCAAGGCATGCAGGCCGCCGCGGCGCTCGGCGGGTGCGAACAGGTTGGCAAGGAAACGGTCCTTGTCGAAGGCGCGCGTCAACTCCTCGCAATGGCGATAGGCGTCCTGCATCTAGCTTTGCTTGGGCATGATCTTTCCCGAAAACCGGTTCCCACGTTTCGGGATCATGCTCCAGGGTAGCGCAGCGCCTGATCTAGTCCACCGCGATCAGGCCGGCGCCGACGCGGCGTCCCTCGCCGAGCAGTATATTGTAGGTGCGTACCGCCGCGCCGGTGGTGGTCACTTCCACCCCGATGCGGGCATCCCGGAAGCGCCAGCGCAACGCCTCGGGCATGGCCCACGCCGCCTGCCCGCTCCCGAGCAGGAATAGCGCGATATCGCCGGCCTCCGCGAAAACGAGCGCGAACGCCGCCTGCGAGAGGTCGGCCGGCGTACGAACGTCCCAGGCACGCACGCCGCTCGGCAGGCACAACAGCGAGCCGCGATGCGACATGCCGGCAAAACGGAAGCCGCCCTTGCCGTAGGCCTCGATCGGCGCCGGCGTCGGAAGGTGCGGGTCGTCCGGCCCCATGGCGCAAGCCTAGTGTCCCGATTCCGAGGTTCGCATGAATGCGCGGCGCTCTCGTTTGCGTCCTTCGGAATCGAAGGACAGGACTTCTGGACCGCCACACTAGAACCGCATCGCGCCGCCCTTCACGGTCTCGACGCGCTCGTCGGACTCGACGCGTCCGGTGCCGACGCCGAGATAGATCAGGATCGGCGCCGCGATGAACACCGAGGTGTAGGTGCCGACCAGCACCACGCCGAAGATCATGGTGGTGACGAACGAGTGGATCGCGTGCCCGCCGAAGAAGAACAGCGCGAGCAAAGCGAGCGTCACCGTGGCGTGCGTGATGATCGAGCGCGACAGCGTAGAATTGATCGAGATGTTCAACAAGTCGGGCATGGGCAGGCGCTTGTAGCGCCGCAGCATCTCGCGGATACGATCGTAGATCACCACCGTATCGTTGAGCGAATAACCGAGGATGGTGAGCAGGGCGGCGATGCTGGCGAGATCGAAATCGACCTGCATCAGCGACATGAAGCCGATGGTCAGCACGAGGTCGTGGACGTTTGCGATCATGGCGCCGAGCGCGAACTGCCATTCGAAGCGGAACCAGAGATAGATCAGGATCGCGCCGATCGCGAGGATGATGCCGAGCATGCCGTAGGACAGGAGCTCGCCCGACACGCGCGGGCCGACCACCTCGATGCGGCGGTACTCGACGTTGTCGCCGAGCACGCCGCGGATCTTCTGCACCGCGGCCTGCTGCGCCGCCTCCCCACCCGGCTGCTGCGCGACGCGGATCAAGACCTGGTCCGCGCCGCCGAACTGCTGCAGCTGCACGTCGCCGAGATTGAGCGCGCCGAGCGTCTCGCGCATCTTCGCGAGATCCGCCGGGCCGGACTTGTTCTGGATCTCGATCAGCGTGCCGCCCTTGAAGTCGATGCCGAAATTCAGCCCGGGATGAAAGTAGAGCAGGATCGCGACGATCGACAGCAGCGCGGAGATCGGGAAGCTGATGCGCCGGAAGCGCATGAAATCGAACTTGGTATCGTCCGGGACGATCCGAAGCAGCGGCAGGGAATGAACAAAGCGCACGGGCGGGCCTGTCAGGAAATCACAAGACGTTGCGGGCGAGCCCAGCGGACCCACCATGAGACGATCAGGCGCGTCAGCGTGAAGGCGGTGAACACGGTCGTGATGATGCCGATGCCGAGCGTGACGGCAAAGCCGCGCACCGCGCCGGTTCCGATGAAGAACAGCACCGCGGCCGCGATGAAGGTGGTGATGTTGGAGTCCAGGATGGTGGCGAGCGCGCGGGAAAAGCCGGCATCGATCGCCATGATGGCGGTGCGTCCGCCGCGCACCTCTTCGCGGATGCGCTCGTAGATCAGCACGTTGGAATCGACCGCGATCCCGATCGTCAGCACGATGCCGATGATACCGGGCAAGGTCAGCGTCGCGTTGAGCAGCGAGAGCACGCCGAAGATCATCGCGACGTTGATGGCGACGGCCACGTTCGCGATCAGGCCGAACTTGCCGTAGGTCACCAGCATGAAGATCACGACCAGCGTCGCGCCGAAGTAGGAGGCGAGCTTGCCCTTTTCGATCGAATCCTGCCCGAGGCCGGCGCCGACGATGCGCTGTTCGATGACGGTGAGCGGGGCCGGCAGCGCGCCGGCGCGCAGCAGGATCGCGAGGTCGTTCGCCTGCTGGACCGTGAATCCACCCGAGATCTGCCCGGAGCCGCCGAGGATCGGCTCGCGGATCACCGGAGCGGAGATCACCTCGTTGTCGAGCACGATGGCGAACGGCCGGCCGACGTTCTCCTGCGTCACCGTGGCGAAGCGGCGGGCCCCGCTGGTGTTGAACTTGAAGCTGACGATCGGTTCGCTGGTGCGCTGGTCGAAACCCGGCTGCGCGTCGGTCAAATCCTCGCCCGACACCAGCACGCGTTTCTCGATCACGTAGGAGGGCGAGCCTTCCTTGGCCGGTCCCTTCAGGATGTCGGAGTCCGGCGGCGGGCGGGTCAGCGCCTGGTCGGGACTGACCGATGAGTCCACCAGGCGGAAGGTGAGCTTCGCGGTCTTTCCCAGGAGATCGATGAGCCGCTGCGGATTGTCCAATCCCGGCACCTGCAACAGGATGCGATCGATGCCTTGGCGCTGGATCAGCGGCTCGACCGTGCCCAGTTCGTTGACGCGGCGCTCGACGATCTGGATCGACTGCTCGACCGACTGGCGGATGCGCTCGGTGATCGCCGGCTGGGTGATGGTGAGCTGGATGCGTCCGCCGCCGGCATCGACGACCTCGAGCGAGCGCTGGCCGGTGGCGCTGAGGATGCCGCCGAGCGGCTGCGACAGCTCGCGCAGCTTGGTCAGCCCCTGCTGGAAATTCGCCTCGTCGCGGATGCGCACCTCGACGGTGAGGCCGCGGACCACGAGACCTTCATAGCCGATGCGCGCCGTGCGCAGCGTATTGCGCACCTCGTCGCGCAGCTGCTCCGCCTTCTCCTTGCGCACCGCGTTGGCGTCGACCTCGAGCAGGATGTGCGAGCCGCCCTGCAGATCGAGGCCGAGCACGATGTGACGCTGCGCCCAGGGCGGCAGGCTGCGCAGCGTTGCCTGCGAAAAGAAATTGGGCACGGCAAGCAGGCACACCACGAGCGCCGTGAGCAAAGTCGCCGCCGCCTTCCAGCGTGAAAAGTAGAGCATGAGACCGCCTTGCGAGGCCGAGCATGCGCTCAGCTAGTGTCCCGATTCCGAAGTTCGTCTCATCCTGCAGCACCCTCGCGTACGAACTTCGGAATCGAAGGACACTAGCAACTTATTGATTCTAGTATGGCTTAGGGTCAGAAGTCCGCATCCGGACTCGCCGCGAGTATGTTGCGGACTTCTGAACCGCCACACTAGTCGCTGTCCTCATCCTTGACCGGCTCGCCCTTGGCGCGCACGTCGGACACCATCTGTCGCATCTGCCGTACCCGTACGCCGTCGGCGATTTCGACCTCGATCTGGTCGTCATCGATGACCTTGGTGATGCGGCCGACCAGGCCGCCGGAGGTCACCACGGTGTCGCCCTTGCGGACGTTCTTCACCATCTCCTGGTGCTGCTTCACCCGCTTCTGCTGCGGCCGCAGGATGAGGAAGTACATGATGACGAAAATGAGGATGAACGGCAGCAACGACATCAGCATGTCGCTGCCCCCGGCGGGGACGGATTGGGCATAGGCCGGCGAAATCAGCATCAATGATCCTCTTAGGTCCTCTTGGGGGTCCTCTTGGATACGCTTTGTCTGCGCCCGGCCGAATAGTGCCCTAATCCGCTGAATCGCAAGGCCTGCGGCGCCGAAAACCGCGCGGACTATAGCGGGGCGAGCCCCAATTGCAACGCCGGCGGCGGCAAGTCCGCGCGGCTTGGGAGCGGCTTGGGAACGGCCTGCCTTGCGGGGCGCGGAGCGGCCCGCTAAGGGTCGCGCGGCCAATCGAGGAACGCAGAGGAATGCCGCGTACCCCATCCGACTCCGCCGATGATGCCGCCACCCTGCGGCGCATTGCCGACGCGCTCGACCGCCTCAGCCCGCGCGCGCCCGCCGCGCCCGATCTCGATGCGGCGGACGCTTTCGTCTGGCATCCGGACGGACGACGCCTCGCGCCCGTGGCGCGCGTCAACCGCGTCGACATGTCGCTGCTCAAGGGCATCGACCGGGTGCGCGATCTGCTGATCGAGAACACCGAGCGTTTCGCGCGCGGGCTGCCCGCCAACAATGCGCTGCTATGGGGCGCACGCGGCATGGGCAAGTCGTCGCTGGTCAAGGCCGCGCATGCGGCGGTCAACGCCGCGCAGCCGCGCAAGGCGGACGCCAAGCCCTTGAAGCTGGTAGAGATCCATCGCGAGGAGATCGAGAGCCTGCCCGACCTTATGGTGGTGCTGCGCGGCGTCGCCTTGCGCTGCATCGTGTTCTGCGACGACCTGTCGTTCGACGCCGACGACACCTCCTACAAGTCGCTCAAGGCCGTGCTCGAAGGCGGCATCGAAGGCCGGCCCGACAACGTGATCTTCTATGCCACCTCCAACCGGCGCCACTTGATGCCGCGCGAGATGATGGAGAACGAGCGCTCGACCGCGATCAATCCGGGCGAGGCGGTAGAGGAAAAGGTCTCGCTGTCGGACCGCTTCGGCCTCTGGCTCGGCTTCCACCGCTGCAGCCAGGACGAGTTCCTCGCCATGGTCGAGGCCTATTGCCGCCATTACCGCATCCCCGCCGAGCGCGAGATGCTGGAAAAAGCGGCGCTGGAATGGGCCACGACCCGTGGCTCGCGTTCGGGCCGCGTCGCATGGCAGTACGTCCAAGACCTCGCGGGGCGGCTCGGCGTCCCGCTGGAGGAGCCGGCCACCCCGCGCTGATCAGAGCCTTGGAGGTCGATCGCGGGCGCTGATGGAAAAGTCCTTGCGTCTGCGCATGATCTCTGTCCGAAAAATCTGTCAACTTTTCGGGATCATGCGCTAGCTAGTCGGCGAGATACTTGATCGGATCGACCGGCGTCGCGCCCTTGCGGATCTCGAAATGAAGCTGCGGCGAGGTCACGCTTCCGGTGGCGCCGGCCTTGGCGATGACCTGTCCGCGCTTGACGATCTCGCCTTTCTTCACCGCCAGTTCGCTCGCGTGCGCATAGGCGGTGACGAAACCATTGGCGTGACGCAGCAGGATCAGGTTGCCGTAGCCTTTCAGCTCGTTGCCCGCATAGGCGACGGTGCCGCTTTCGGCCGCCTTGATCTGGGTTCCTTCCGGCACCGCAAGGTTGATGCCGTCGTTCTGCTGCCCGTGCGGCAGGCTGATGATGCGGCCGCGCACCGGCCAGCGGAAGCTCGGGGTCGCGCCGGTGGTCTCGGCAACCTGCGCCGGCTCGACTGGATCGGCCGCCGGCGTGATCACGCGCGCGGTCGGCGGCGCGTCGTTGGCGGCGACCTTCGGCGGTGCGGTCACGCGCGGGGTCACGATCGTCGGGCTTTGCTTCACCGCCGGCGCATCCGGCTTGGCGGCCATCTGCTTGGGCGCCTGCGGCTGCGCCGGAGCGGCGCTGCGCTGGGCCACGCTGACGCCCGGGATCACCAGCCGGTCGCCGATCCGCACCTTGTGAGCGAGGTCGAGCTTGTTGGCCCTGGCGATCTCCCCCGGCGACTTCTTATAGCGGCGCGCGACCGAGTAGATGGTCTCGCCCGGCGCGATCACATGCACGCCTTGGGTTGCGCTTACCGGCGGCGCGGGGCTCGCGCTGCGCGGCGCCGGCGGCGGGCTGATGACGGTCGGGCGCTGCACCGAGCCGGTGACCTCGGGCGGCGGATAGGAACCCATGCCCGGGGAGCCGGCACTGATCGTGCGCGGCGCGCCCGGAGCCGGCAGCGGCTGCGCCTCGACGCGACCGATCGGCGCGGCTGCCGGCTGGACCGAGCCGGTCAGCTCGCTCTGCGGTGGCGCCTTGCGCAAGGCGAACGGGCTTTCGTTGAAACGGCTGACGTCGCTGCTGCAGCCTGCAGCCCCGGCGGCGATCAGGGCCAGGATGGCGACGCGCGCGAGGGCGCGCGAGCGCGAAGGCTCGACTAGGTTACGCATGGGTACGAACTCACTCGGACGCAACGGAGCCGTCAGTAATGCATCCGCCGGGTAAAGATTGCTTTAAGCCGGTAACCTCGGCTCAACCCTAATGGGATTTCACAGCTCGCGCGCTTTGCCCGGCAACAGCGGGACGAAGCGGACCCAGATCAGCTCCTCGCGCTTCAATCCATTGTCCTGCTTGGTCAATTTGACGATCTGCTGCGCCGCTTCATGGGGCCCGAGGGGAAGGATCATCACCCCGTCGTCGGCCAATTGCCCGACCAGCGCGTCGGGGATGCTTTCAGCCGCGGCCGTGACCATGATGCGGTCGTAGGGAGCGTGCGCCGGGACCCCCGAAAGCCCATCGCCGCTGACGACCTTGACGTTACGATAACCGAGCTTGTCGAGACGCTTCGCCGCGCTTTCGGCCAGCGTCTTGTAGCGCTCGACGCTGATCACCTCGCGCGCGAGCCGCGACAGGATCGCGGCCTGGTAGCCCGATCCGGTGCCGATCTCGAGCACCCGATGCTCGGGACGCACGTCGAGCAGCTCGGTCATATAGGCGACCACGTAGGGCTGGCTGATGGTCTGCCCGCAGGCGATCGGCAGCGCGTGATCGCCGTAGGCATCGTCCCGGTATGTTTCCATGACGAAGCTGTTGCGCGGCACTTCGTCCATGGCGCGCAGCACCGCCTGGTCGACGACGCCGCGCCGGCGCAGGCTGAGCAGGAATTCCATGCGGGCGACGCCCGGTTCAACGATGACGGGCTCGCGCCGTGGCGGATCGTCCGGCGGCTTGCCGCCTCCCAGCAGGTTGCGCAGGCGCTTGAGCGTCATGCGAACAGCTCGCCCAGACGGGTCATGAACGGTTCGTCGGTGAGATCGAGCCTGAGCGCCGTCACCGAGATGCGGCGGTTAGCGACCGCGGACAGATCGGTGCCGTCGCGCGGCGTCGGGCGCGCCTTGCGGGCGAAGGCGAGCCAGTAATACGGATTGCCGCGGCCGTCATGGCGCGCATCGATGCGCAACAAATCCTGGTCGCGCTTGCCCTGCATGGTGACGGCGATGCCCTGCACGGCGTCGGGCAGGCAGTCCGGGAAATTCACGTTGACCAATACGCCCTCGGGAATGCCGTCGGTCAGAACCTTGCGGATCACTTCCGGGCCGTGGCGGATCGCGGTTTCCCAATGCGGGTTGTCGCGCGTCTCCAGGCCGTAGGCCTGCGACAGCGCGAACGAGGGCACGCCGAGCGTCGTGCCTTCCATGGCGCCGGCGATGGTGCCCGAATAGGTCACGTCCTCGGCGACGTTCTGCCCGCGGTTGACGCCGGAGAGCAACAGGTCGGGCGGCGCGTCCGCCATGATGTGGCGCACGCCCATGATCACGCAGTCGGTCGGCGTGCCCTTGACGGCGTAGTGACGGTCTCCGACTTCGCGCAACCGCAGCGGATCGTTGAGCGAGAGCGAGTGCGAGACGCCCGACTGATCGGTCTCGGGCGCGACGATCCACACGTCGTCCGACAGTTCGCGCGCGATCCGCTCGCACACGTCGAGGCCGGGCGCGTGGATGCCGTCGTCGTTGGTGATGAGGATGCGCATGCTCGTCATGCCCGGCCTTGTGCCGGGCATCCACGTCTTTCTTGCCAACAGTGCAGTAAGCAGGACGCGGATGGCCGGAACAAGTCCGGCCATGACGGGGTGTTTGTGGCTCGCCCGGCGCTCATGCGGCTTTCTCAATCACCTTCATTCCACCCATATACGGCTGCAGCACGTCCGGCACGGCGATCTTTCCACCTTCATCCTGGTAGGTCTCCATGACAGCGATCAGCGCGCGGCCGACCGCGACGCCGGAACCGTTGAGCGTGTGCACGTGGCGCACGGCACGATCCTTGGTGCGGTAGCGCGCGTCCATGCGGCGCGCCTGGAAGTCGCCGCAGTTCGAGCACGAGGAGATCTCGCGATAGGCCCCCTGCCCGGGCAGCCAGACCTCGATGTCGTAGGTCTTTTGCGAGGCGAAGCCCATGTCGCCGGTGCACAGCGTGACCACGCGGTAGTGCAGGCCGAGCCGGCGCAAGACTTCCTCGGCGCAGGAGAGCATGCGCTCGTGCTCGTCCTTCGACTGCTCCGGCGTGGTGATCGAGACCAGCTCCACTTTCGAGAACTGATGCTGGCGGATCATGCCGCGCGTATCCTTGCCGGCGGCGCCGGCTTCGGCGCGGAAGCACGGCGTGTGCGCGGTCAGCCGTAGCGGCAGCGTGTCTTCTTCGACGATCTGCTCGCGCACGAAATTGGTCAGCGGCACTTCGGCGGTGGGGATGAGCCAAAACTCTTCAACGGTGTCAGCTTCTTCGATCAGTTCGTCCACGAGCGCCTTAGGACCGCCGCGATAGTTTGCAATCTTTTGATCCAGTGGTTCCAGAATCTCGTCGAGTCGTTTCTTACGCCATCCCATTTGTGCCGATATGAATTGGTCGTCTCTGAATTTGGGCAATTGGCCTGTTCCAAACATTATTGCATCCTTGACCAGCAGCGGCGGTGAGACTTCCGTGTAGCCATGCTCGCTCGCGTGCAGGTCGACCATGTACTGGCCGATCGCGCGTTCCATGCGGGCAAGCCCGCTCTTGAGCACGACGAAGCGCGCGCCCGAAAGCTTGGCTGCCAGCTCGAAATCCATCTGCCCGAGCGCTTCGCCGAGATCGAAATGCTGTTTGGGCTGGAACGAATAATTGCGCTTGGCGCCGAAGTGGTGACGCTGGACATTGGCGTCGGAATCCGCGCCGTCCGGCACGTCGTCGGCCGGGAGGTTGGGAATTCCGGCGAGCGCGACGCGCAAGTCCTCGGAAGCCTTCTTTTCTTCCGCCTCCATCGCCGGGATCGCCGTCTTCAAATCTCCGACCTCGGCCATCAGCTGTTGCGCCGCCGACTTCGTCCTTGCTCTTCTTCGCCGCGCCGATCTCCTTGGAGGCCGCATTGCGCCGCGCCTGCGCCAACTCGAGCTTGTGAATGATCGCGCGGCGCCTCTCGTCGATCGCGAGCAATTCCGCGGACTGCGCCGCCAGCCCGCGGCGCCCGAGCGCGCGGTCGAAGGCGGCGGGGTCGTCGCGAATGGCGCGGATGTCATGCATAGCGAAGTCTTTCCCGTCATGCCCGGCCTTGGGCCGGGCATCCACGTCTTTTCTCTCGGGCGGTACAATAAGCAAGACGTGGATGGCCGGGACAAGCCCGGCCATGACGAATTAAATAACCGACCTCAAAACACAATACGCCATCCCTACTCCGCCGGCTTAGCCTCAGGCGTCGCGCCCGCCGCCTTGGCGGCAGCCTCGGCCGCGGCCTTCTTCTCGACCAGGCGCACCGACCAGATCGAGCCCTCGTATAGGATCATCAGCGGCAGCGCGAGCGAGAGCTGGCTGATCACGTCGGGCGGGGTGAGCACGGCGGCGATGACGAAGGCGCCGACGATGAAATAGCGCCGCTTCGCGCGCAGCGTTTGCGAGGTGAGGATGCCGACGCGGCCGAGCAAGGTCAGGATCACCGGAAGCTGGAACGCGACGCCGAAGGCGAGCACCAGCCAGATCATCAGGTCGAGGTACTCGCCGACCTTGGGCAACAGCTCGATCTTGGCCTGCCCCGGCCCGCCGAGCTGCTCCATGCCGAGCGAGAACCGCACGATCAGCGGCATCACCAGGAAGAACACGACCGCGCCGCCGAGCGCGAAGAAGAACGGCGTCGCCACCAGATAGGGCGCGAATGCGCGCCGCTCGTTGCGATAGAGGCCGGGCGCCACGAACATGTAGATCTGCGTCGCGATCACCGGAAACGACAGGAACGCCGCGCCGAACATGGCGAGCTTGAGCTGGGTCCAGAAATACTCGAGCAGCGCGGTATAGATGAAGCCCTTGCTTCCGGTGCCGGCAACCCATTCGAACGGCCAGATCAGCACGTTGAAGATGGTCGACGCGAAGGCGAAGCAGACGATGAAGGTGAGGAAGAACGCCACCAGCGCCTTGATCAGCCGCGAGCGCAACTCGATCAAGTGCTCCATCAGCGGAGCCTTGGTCGACTCGATCTCCTTTTCTTCCTCTTCGCTTCTCATGCGGCCTTGCCCCCCTCGGCGGGAGCGGCCTCCGCAATGCCCGGCGCAGCCGGTTCGGGTGACGGCGCAGGCGCGGGCGTGGGCGCTGCTTCGGCAAAGCTCTGCTCGGTGACGGGCGGCGGCAGGTCAGGCAGCGCAACCGAAACCTCGGCAGACGGCGTTGCCGGCGCCGCCGGAGCGGTGCCGAGCGCGACCGGATCGGCCGGCGTTGCCGGCGTCGCGGACGGGTCGGAGGTCGCGACGTTCGCGGGCGCCTGGGCGGCCGCGAGCGGATCCTCGATCATCTTGTCGATCTCAGACTTGATGGCGCCGGTGTCGAAGGTCGACTGCAGGCTCGACGTGGTCTCGTCGAACGACTTCTTCAGGTCGGCCATCTCGGCTTCGCGCATCGCCTCCTGGAACTGGCCTTGGAACTCGGCCGCCATGCGCCGCATCTTGCCCATCCACTGCCCGACCATGCGCAGCACGGCCGGCAGCTCCTTCGGCCCGATCACGAGCAACGCCACCACGCCGATGATGACGAGCTTGCCCCAGGAGATGTCGAACATGGCCCTTTAACTCCAAGGGGCGCAGACCTGCCCGGCCGGCGCCCCTCTCAAGGTTTCGCGATGCAACCCGTAACGGATCGCGTGCGCCGTCAGCTCGCCTTGCGGGTCTCGGTCTGCGGGGTGACCGGCGTCGCGGCCTGATGGTCGATGGTCTTGACCGGTTCGGCCGGCGGCGGCTCGACCTTGGCCTCATCCTCGGCCATGCCCTTCTTGAACGACTTGATGCCCTGCGCCACGTCGCCCATCAGCTCGGAAATCTTGCCGCGCCCGAACAGCAACAGCACCACAGCGATGACCACGATCCAGTGCCAGATGCTCATCGAACCCATAGGAACCCTCCACCACGAGCCGTCCGCCCGCGTTATTTGGGCAGAACCTAGGCTTCGGAGGCGGCAAAAACAAGGACTTCGGACGGATCAAATTCGACGCCGATTTCAGGGTTAACGCTGGGAATGGCGTCGCGCAGGATGCGGCCCTTGAGCGGCCGCTCCAGCCCCTCGACGGCGACCTCCAAGAGGTCGACATGGCCGAGAAATTGGCGATGTTGGATGCGTCCGGGGACGCCGGTTCCCGCAGGGCGGATGCGCAGCGCCTGCGGGCGGATGCCGACGATCGCCGCGCCGTCCGGCAGCCCGGGTGCGGCAAAGCGCCCAACCGCCGTCGCGGCCGTGCCGGCCACGACCTTGGCGGAGACCTCGTTCAGTTCGCAGAAGAAGCGCGCCACGCGCAGGTCGAGCGGCCGGCGATAGATGCCTTCCGGCGTGTCGACCTGCACCAGTTTCCCTGCCCGCATCAGCGCGATGCGATCGCCCATGCGCAACGCCTCCTCGGGATCGTGCGTGACGATCACGCAGGTGACGCGGGCTTCGCGCAGCACGGTGAGGGTCTCCTCGCGCACCTCGTCGCGGCGGCGGCGGTCGAGGCCGGAGAACGGCTCGTCCATCAACAGCACGCTCGGACGCGGCGCGACCGCGCGTGCGAGCGCGACGCGCTGCTGCTCGCCGCCGGAGAGCATGTGCGGATAGACATCCGCATAAGGTCCGAGCCCGACCCGTTCGAGCGCGCGGCGCGCTTCGCGCGCGGCCTCGGCGCGCGGCAATGCTTTCAGCCCGAACATGACGTTGGCGAGGTTGGTCAGATGCGGGAACAGCGCGTAGTCCTGGAACATCAGGCCGATTCCGCGCCGCTCCGGCTCCAGGAAGCGCTGCTCCCCGGAAACCTCCTGGCCGTTGATGAGGATGCGGCCGGCGCTGGGAACCTCGACGCCCGCGGCAAGCCGCAGCAACGTGGTCTTGCCGCAGCCGGACTCGCCGAGCAGACAAACGATCTCGCCCGGCGCGACGTCGAGGCTGAAATCCGCAACCGCCACGGTCGCGTCGTAACGGTGCGTCACACGCTCGTAGGTGAGCCGCGCCGCGATCGTCGCCGGCGTGCGGACGCGCGGGCTTCCCCGCCGGAACCAACCGGCGCCCTCCCCTTCGCGCTCCGCCGTCACTCGTCCGTCCGCGCGCGGGTCGGGCCGAGGCCGAGATCCAGGTCGCCGGGCTCGAGCGGATCCTCGTCCTCGCGCAACGCCGCATCGTCGGAAGGCGCCGGCACGCCGAAGCCGGTCGGCAGACGGCCATCGAGCAGCCCGGTTCCCTTCAACTCATCGAGGCCCGGCAGGTCGCCGACCGATTCCAGGCCGAAATGCGACAGGAATGCCTCGGTGGTGCCGAAGGTGATCGGACGTCCCGGGGCCTTGCGGCGGCCGCGCGGCCTGATCCAGCCGGTCTCGAGCAGAACGTCGATGGTGCCCTTCGAGGTCGTCACTCCACGGATATCCTCGATCTCGGCACGCGTGACCGGCTGATGATAGGCGATGATGGCGAGCGTCTCGATCGCCGCACGCGAGAGCTTGCGCGGCTCGACCACGTCGCGCGCCAGCAGCCAGGCAAGATCGTTGGCGGTGCGAAACGTCCACTTGCCCGCGACGCGCACCAAATTGACGCCGCGCGGCGCGTACTCGGCCTGCAGGCGGCGCATCGCAGCGGCGAGATCGACGCCCTCGGGCAGGCGCGCGCGCAGCGTCTTCTCGTCGAGCGGCTCGCCGGCGGCGAACAGGATCGCCTCGATCAGGCGCAGTTCCTCGGGCCGCGCGTCGGTTGCATTCTCAGGCCCCTCGTCGGTCACGAGCTCGAGCGGCTTGGCCAAACGCATGCGGCCTCCCTCCCCTTCACTGTTGCGGCGTCGGCGTCGCGGGCGTCGGCCCGGCGTAGTCGGCGCGCTTGCGCAGATAGAGCGGCGCAAAGGCCGCGTCCTGGTGCATCTCGAGCTCGCCTTCGCGCACCATCTCGAGCACCGCGGCGAAGCTCGAGGCCATCGCGGTGGTGCGTTGCGCCGGATCGATCGCGTAGAGGATCAGATAAGCGTCGAGCCGGCTCCAGTCCTGCGCAAAACCGACGAGGCGCTCCAGCGCCGCGCGCGCGTCGGCAAGCGACCACACGGTTCGCGGCGCAACGCGCACGCGGGCGAGCGCCTGCTTCTGGCGCTGCGCCGCATAGGCCGACAACAGGTCGTAGAGTGTCGCGGTCCATTCCGGCCGCTTGATGTCGGCGATCGGCTCGGGCGCGCCGCGGCCGAAGACGTCGCGGTTGAGCTGCGGACGCGCCACCAGCCGCTCGGCCGCGGTGCGGATCGCTTCGAGGCGCCGCAGGCGCAGCGCAAGCGCGGTCGCCATGTCCTCGGCGCTCGGCCCAAGCTCGCCGCTCGTGTCGGGCAAGAGCAGGCGCGATTTGAGGAACGCGAGCCACGCCGCCATCACCAGGTAGTCGGCGGCAAGCTCGATGCGCAGCTTGCGCGCCGCCTCGATGAAGGTGAGGTACTGGTCGGCGAGCGCGCTGATCGAGATGCGCGCGAGGTCGACCTTCTGCTGGCGCGCAAGCACGAGCAGGAGATCGAGCGGACCTTCGAAACCTTCCACGTCGACGATCAGCGCCTGCTCATCCGAGGCAAGCTCCGGCGTCAAGGTCGCTTCGAACGGCAGATCGTCGCTCATGCGACGTGCTCCGCCATCAGGGCATCGAGCCGCGCGCGTGCGGCAGGGTCGAGCGGCGCCGGTGGACGGCGAGCGCTCAGCGCGGCGGCGGCCCGGCGTGCGGCTTCGCCTGAAAGCGCCGGCACGGCGCCGGCGACCTCTTCCATCTCGGCCAGCACACCATTGCAATGCAGGATGATATCGCAGCCGGCCGCGAGCGCGGCACGGCTGCGCGCCGCGAGCGTGCCGCTCAAGGCCTGCATCGAGATGTCGTCGCTCATCAGCAGCCCGTCGAACCCGATCGTTCCGCGAATCACTTCGCGCACCATTGTGACCGAAGTGGTGGCCGGCGCGACCGGGTCGATCGCGGAAAACACAACATGCGCGGTCATGCCGAGCGGCAAGCCGTTGAGCGGGCGAAACGCGGCGAAGTCGGTCGCCTCCAGGGTTGCCCGGTCGGTCGCCACTGCCGGCAAGCCGGCGTGGCTGTCGACGGTCGGGCGGCCGTGGCCGGGCAGGTGTTTCAGCACCGGCAGGACGCCGCCGTCCATCAGCCCGGCGGCGACCTCGGCCGCAATGGCGGCGACCTTGTCCGACGTGGTGCCATAGGCGCGATCGCCGATGATGGGATGAGCGCCGGGAACGGGCAAATCGCCGAGCGGCAGGCAGTCGACCGTGATGCCGAGCGCGGCGAGATCCGCCGCGATCAACCGCGCGCCGAGCCGCGCCGCCTCGAGGCCGGCAGCGCGGTCGCGATCGTAGAGCCGCCCATAGGCCGCACCAGGAGGATAGCTCGGCCAATGCGGGGGTCGAAGCCGCTGCACCCGCCCGCCCTCCTGGTCGATCAGGACCGGGGCATCGCTGCGGCCGACGGCGGAACGGAAATCATGGACCAGCGCGCGGACCTGATCCGGCGTACCGATGTTGCGCTCGTCATTGCCCTGCCGGCCGAACAGGATCAGGCCCCACGGGTCGGCATCGCGCAGGAACGCGCGCTCCTGCGCGGTGAGCGAGAGCCCGGCGACCCCGGTGATGAAGGCGCTGACCATCGACGCGGCTTAGCTTGCGCCGCGCCCGGGGGTCAAGCGAGCGGCAAGCGCAAGGCAAAGAAGTCACGATTGTGGCCGATGGAACCCAATCGCCGGTCCCAGCGTTGGTTTGCGCCGCCGCGCGACCTCACGCGGCCTTTGTTGGAGATCCGAAATGCTGAAAGTCGCGACGCGCATGCTGCTCGCTGCCATTCTCGCCATGGCCATTGCCGTCCCGCTGGAGAGTGCCGGCGCACAGACGCCGCCTGCCAAGCAGGGCAAGGAAACCGGCACCGCTCCCGAGACCACGCCGCCGGTATCGGGGGACAAGAAAAAGGTGACGAAGAAGAAAGCCGCCAAAAAGGCTATGAAGAAAGAGGCGAAGTAACGCGGACCTCGTCCGGAAACGCGAACAGCCCGCCGCTCGTGCGAGCGGCGGGCTGCGTCACGCTTTGGAAGAAGCTAGTTTCTCTGGACGATGCACTGCCCGCCGGCGGCCTTAAGATTGTCGCAGAACGTAGTGGCCTGATTGGCGGTGGCGAAGGGCCCGACCTGGGCGCGGTAGTAGACGCCCTTGTCGCCGAGATCGGCGCGCCGGATCGAGGCTTCGCGGCCGCCGAGCACATTCGGGTACTTGGCCTGCAGGGCGCGATATGAGGACTGCGCGTCGCTCTCGGTCTTCTGCGCCGAGACCTGCACCACGTAGGTGCCGTCGGCGGGTGCGGCGCGAACCGTGCGCACCGGCTGCGCCGGCGCTTCGGCCGATTGCGGATTGAGCGCGAGCGGGCCCGACTTGGTCGGAGCCGTGCGCGCCGGCGGATTGGCCAGCGGAGTGCGCGCGGTGGGCGCGGTGGGCGCGCCGAGCCCGGCATTGGGCTGGGCCGGATCCGCCGGGACCGGACGGATCACGGTGGTCCTGACGCGCTTCGGTTCGTTCGCGTTGGCGGGCGGGACCGATGCGGCCGGCGCGGTATTCGGGCTCGGCACGGTGGGCGGCGCCCCCATGGTCGGAGGCGGCGGCACGAGGCGCGGACGCGTCACGTCGACCGGCTGCTCTTCGCGCGAAACCACACGCTCGCTTGCCGGGGTCTCCCCCACCCGGTCAAAGATCTTCGGCTGCGCTTCGCCCGGCTGCACTGCAGGCGCGACCTTGGCCGGCGTGGTGTCGGCTTTGATGACCGGCGGAGCGGCTGCAGGCGTCGAAGGTCCGGTCAATGCGCGATAGCCGAAGGCGCCCGCCGTGCCGACGACGGCAAGCCCCAGCACCGCAACCACGGGAATCAGCCACCCAGGGCGCCGCGGCGGCGGGACGGCGCCGTCATCCGGCATTTCGTCGCCATAGTAATCGGAATGGCCCTCAGCGCTCGGCATGGCGACGCGGTAGCGCTCATCATAGTCGGAGGGCTCGTAGCGGACGTCCGCGGCATCAGGCGGCTGGCCAGTGCGGTCGGCGGCGGGATATTCACTCGTGTCGGCCGGGCGCCGTGCGTCAAACGCCGGTTCGACCGCCTGGTAGGCGTCGTAGGCGGATGCCGGCGCGCGCGCGAGCCAACCCGGCGGCGCATCGTCGGACCCGGCCTGGCGCTCCGTCGGCTTGCGCTTCAATTCGGCGAACGGATCGCTCTGACCGATGAGACGGGCCAGTTCCGCGAGCGGATCGGCATCGCGCCCACCGGCCTCATGGCGGGGACGTTCATTGTGCTCGTCGGCACGGGATCGGGTGTCGTCGGCCATACTCATACTGCCACCGATTCTGGCGCGGTCCCCGGTGAGCCTCGTTTGGGCGCCAAGCGCCCGACAGCTACCACGCGAGACTAGCGCATCTCGTCAGGCGCCCCAACACCGAGCACGGCGAGCCCGGAGGCCAGGACTGTGACAACGCCCTGAACCAGTGCAAGGCGAGCCAAGGTCAGTTGTGGATCACTTTGGATAATGAACCGTAAATGTGGCGAGTCTTTGCCGCGCGTCCATTGGGCGTGAAATTCGCTCGCCAACTCATAGAGATAGAAGGCGATACGGTGCGGCTCATGGGCGGCCGCCGCGGCCTCGATGAGTCGCGGGTAGAGCGCGATCCGCTTCATCAGGGCGAGCTCGGCCGCATCGTCGAGGCGCTCGAGCGGCGCCTGCGCCAGGGTGCGGGCACGCGCCACGCTATCCACAGGAAGCTCGGGGACCACCTCGCGGGCATTGCGGAACACCGAGTGGCCGCGCGCATGGCCGTATTGGACGTAGAACACCGGATTGTCGCGCGACTGCTCGATCACCTTGGCGAGATCGAAATCAAGCACCGCGTCGTTCTTGCGGTAGAGCATCATGAACCGCACGGCGTCGCGGCCGACCTCGTCGACCACCTCGCGCAACGTCACGAAGTCCCCTGACCGCTTCGACATCCGCACCAGCTCGCCAGCGCGCAGCAGCCGGACGAGCTGGACGATCTTCACGTCAAGCTCGGCGGCGCCGCCGGCCACCGCCTTCACCGCCGCCTGCATGCGCTTGATGTAGCCACCATGGTCCGCGCCCCATACGTCGATCATCTCGGCGAAGCCACGGTTGAACTTAGACCGGTGGTAGGCGATGTCGGAGGCGAAATAGGTGTAGGTGCCGTCGGATTTCTTCAGCGGCCGGTCGACATCGTCGCCGAAGGCGGTGGCGCGGAACAAGGTCTGCTCGCGGTCCTCCCAATCCTCGACCGGCGCCCCCTTCGGGGGATCGAGGCGGCCTTCGAACACATGGCCGGCGGCACGCAGTTTTGCGATCGTGGCCGCGACCTGGTCCGAATCCTCGATCAGCGAGCGTTCGGAGAAGAATACGTCCTGGGTGACATTGAGCGCGGCGAGGTCCTCGCGGATCATCGCCATCATCATGTCGACTGCCTTGGCGCGCACGACCGGGAGCCGGCGCTCCTCGGGCATCTGGTTGAGCGCGCGGCCATGCTCGGCCGCAAGTGCCGCGCCGACCGGCTTGAGGTAGTCGCCGGGGTAGAGACCTTCCGGAATCGTGATGGCCTCGCCGAGCGCCTCGCGGTAGCGCAGGAATGCCGAGCGCGCGAGCGCGTCGACCTGCGCGCCGGCGTCGTTGACGTAGTACTCGCGCGTGACCTCACGTCCTGCGAACACCAGCAGGTTGGCAAGCGCATCGCCGAATACCGCGCCGCGGCCGTGGCCGACATGCATCGGCCCGGTCGGGTTGGCGGAGACGTATTCGACGTTGACCGGAACTCCCGTCGTCGCGCCGCGTCCATAGTCCGCGCCGGCGCGGATGGCGGTGCGCAGCGCCTGCGCCCACACCGCGGGCTTCAGCGTCAAATTGATGAATCCAGGTCCCGCCACGTCGACCTTGGCGACGAGATCGTCGGCGCGCAGCCGCTCGGCGATCAGTTCGGCGAGATCACGCGGCTTCTTCCCGGCATCCCTGGCGAGCACCATGGCGGCGTTGGTCGCCATGTCGCCGTGCGCCGGATCGCGCGGCGGTTCGACCAGGACGCGCGACTGATCGAGGCCGGCGGGCAGGCTGCCTGCCGCGATCAGCGTGTCGTTGGCGGCACGCACGCGGCCGAGCACGGTCGCAAAGATGTTGGAGAAGTCCGCCGCCATTTATGTTTCTTCGCCCGTTGCGGAAGGCCGCGCCGCCTAACGCAATTCGCCTTTCGAGTCAAAGAGCCGGGCGTGCTCGTTGAGCGCGAAGCGGTCGGTCATGCCGGCGATGAAATCCGCGATGCGCCGCGCGCGGGCGGACGCATCGGCGCCGTCGAGCCCAAGCGCCCATTCGGGCGGCATGTCGGCGGGGATCGCCAGAAAGCGGCCGAACAGGTCCTGCACCACCCGCTCTGCCGCGGTCATGACCTCGATCACGCGTGGATGGCGGTACATGTTGGTCCACAGGAACGCCTTCACGGCGCGATCCGCCTGCGCCATCGGGGCGGAGAAGTCGACCAGCGCGCTGCCGGCGGCACGCACCTCGTCGCAAGCGGCGGGCGCCGCCGCCGCGATGCGGCGCTCGCTTTCCGCGACCACGTCCTCGATCAGCGTCCCGATCAGGCGGCGCACCAGCTCCTGGGTCAGACGCGCGGGATCGATGCCGGGGTACTCTTGCCGGACGTCGCGGATCAGGCCGCCGATCACGGGCAGGTCGCCAAGGTCGTCGAGCGCGAACAGGTCGGCGCGCAAGCCGTCGTCGAGGTCATGGGCGTCGTAGGCGATGTCGTCGGCGATGGCCGCGACCTGCGCCTCGGCGCTCGCGTGGCTCCACAACGCGAGATCGTGGGTCGCAGTGTAGTCGCGGATCGCAAACGGCACGCCGCGCTCGCGATAGCGCTCGGTCGGCTCGCCGTCGAGAGCAGTGAGCGGACCGTTGTGCTTGACGATGCCTTCGAGCGTCTCCCAGGTGAGATTGAGCCCGTCGAAGCCGGGATAGCGGCGCTCGATCGCGGTGACGATGCGCAAGGTCTGAGCATTGTGGTCGAATCCGCCGAACCCCTGCAGGCAGGCATCGAGCGCGCGCTCGCCGGCATGGCCGAACGGCGGATGACCGAGGTCATGGGCGAGCGCGAGCGCCTCGGCGAGATCCTCGTGGAGGGCAAGCGCGCGCGCCAGCGCACGGGCGATCTGGGCCACCTCGAGCGTGTGGGTCAGGCGGGTGCGATAGTGGTCGCCTTCGTGGAAGACGAACACCTGGGTCTTGTATTGCAGGCGGCGGAACGCCGTGGAGTGGATGATGCGGTCGCAATCGCGGCGGAAAGCGTTACGGGCGCGGCTCGGCGGTTCGCCATGCAATCGCCCGCGGCTCGACTCCGGGTCCGCCGCATAGGCGCCAAGCCCGCGGCCCGCTGCAACCGCCATTGTATTGCCGCCGATTTGATCTTAAGTCTTCAGGACTACTTAGCGTGTGCCCGCCAAGGCTGGCAACGGACCAATACCCATGAGCGTGACCCTATCGGAACGAGCGGCACGCCGGATCGGCGCGATCCTCCAGCGCGAGCCGGAAGGCGCCATGTTGCGCGTCAGCGTGGAAGGCGGCGGCTGCTCCGGGTTCCAGTACAAGTTCGACATCGAGCGCGCGCGCGCCGAGGACGACCTCGTGCTCGCGCGCGACGGCGCCGTGGTGCTGATCGATCCGGTCTCGCAGCAGTTCATGGCCGACGCCGAGATCGACTTCGTCGACGACCTGATCGGGCAATCGTTCAGGATCAACAATCCGCAGGCGACGGCGTCGTGCGGCTGCGGGACCAGTTTTTCGGTCTAGCGACGGAGCCGTAGGGCGGGCAAAGCCATAAGCGCGTTGACGCGCGTCTTCGACGCGCTATGGCGTCCCCGCCGTCTCTCGTATGCGGCATGCGCTCACGCGGGCACGGCGCTCTTCCACCTGCGTTGTGTCGATACGACGGCGTGTCGCGCCTTTGCCCGCACTACGCAAAGCAAGACAGTCTGGCTGTAGCGGCGCGCGACGCGGCCGCTGCGTGACGGCGCCGTTCCTACTCCGCCGCGACCGCGGTCGGGCGCCCATGCTCGGGCACCTCTTCGAGTTGCGGCTCGAGCCGGCGCTTGAGCATCCGGTCGACGCGGTCGAGATAAAGATAGACCACCGGCGTGATGTAGAGGGTGAGGAGCTGCGACAGGCACAGCCCGCCCACCACCGCAATGCCAAGCGGCTGGCGCAGCTCGGCGCCGGCGCCGGCGCCGAGCGCGATCGGCAGCGCGCCGAAGATCGCCGCGAACGTCGTCATCATGATCGGGCGGAAACGCAGCAGGCAGGCTTCGCGGATCGCCGCCTCCGCGCCGATGCCGATACGGCGGCGCTCGATCGCGAAGTCGACCATCATGATGGCGTTCTTCTTCACGATGCCGACCAGCATCACGATGCCGATCATGGCGATTACCGAGAGCTCCATATTGAAGGCGATCAGCGTGAGGATCGCCCCGATGCCGGCCGACGGCAGGCCGGAAATGATCGTGATCGGGTGGATGAAGCTCTCGTAGAGGATGCCGAGGATGACGTAGGCGGCGAACACCGCGGCGAGGATCAGGATCCCCTGCCCCTTGAGCGATTCCTGGAACACCTGCGCGGTGCCGGCGAATCCGGTCACTACGGTCGCGGGCAGGCGCGACTCGCGTTCGATCTTCTGGATCGATTCGACCGCGTAGCCGAGCGAGTGGTTGGGCAGGAGGTTGAACGAGATCGTGACCGAGGGCTGCTGGCCCTGGTGGTTGACCTGCAGCGGCCCGACGGTAGGAGCGAGCGTCGCCACCGCGTCGAGCGGAACGGTCTGGCCGGTCGCCGATTTCAGATAAAGCCGCGACAGGTTCGCGGTCTCGGCCTGGAACTGCGGCAGCACCTCGAGGATGACCTGGTAGTCGTTGGACGGCGTGTAGATGGTCGCGATCTGGCGCGAGCCGAACGCGTTGAACAGCAGGTTGCGCACCTGGTCGACCGTGATGCCGTAGATCGCCGCCTTCTCGCGGTCGACGTCCACCATGATCTGCGGGTTCTTGATGTAGAGGTCGGTCTCGACGTCGATCAGGCCCGGCAGTTGCGCGATCTTTTCGCGCAATTCGGGCGCGATGCGATAGAGCGCTTCGGTATCGCTGCTCTGCAGCGTGTACTGGTACATGGCCTTGGAGATGCGCCCGCCGATATTGATGTTCTGGATCGCCTGGATGCCGGCAAGCCTGATCCCGGTGACGCCCGCGGTCGCGCGGCGCAGGCGCGGCACCACGACCGACGCCGGCTCGCGCTCGCCCCTGGGCTTGAGCACGACGAACATGCGGCCGTAATTGGTGGTCGCGTTCGGGCCGCCCGCTCCGACCGTCGAGTTGACGTACTCCACCGCCTTGTCCTGCCGGATGATCGCGGCGAGCCGGGCCTGCCGCTCGGACATCGCGTCGAACGAGATGTCGGTCGCGCCTTCGGTGAAGGCGGACATGAAGCCGGTGTCTTCGAGCGGGAAGAACCCCTTGGGGACGATCACGTAGAGCCAGATGGTCGCCGCGATCGTGCCGAACGTGACCAGCAGCATGACGGCGCGGAACCGCAGCACCCGGTCGAGCGTCCACTCGTAGGCGCGCAACATGCCGTCGAAGCCGGCCTCGAAAGCGCGCAGCACGACATTCTGCTTCTTCTTCTCGCCGGCATGATGGCCGCGCAGCACGCGCGCGCACAGCATCGGCGTCAAGGTGAGCGAGACGAATCCCGAGACCACGATCGCGATCGAGATGGTGACGGCGAATTCGCGGAACACGCGTCCGACGATGCCGCCCATCAGCAGCACCGGAATGAACACCGCGATGAGCGAGAACGTGATCGAGATGATGGTGAAGCCGATCTCGCGCGCGCCCTTGAGCGCCGCCTCGAACGGGCGCATTCCACCCTCGATGTGACGCACGATGTTCTCGAGCATCACGATGGCGTCGTCGACCACGAACCCGACCGAGAGGGTGAGCGCCAGCAGCGTCATGTTGTTGATGGAATAGTCGAGCGCCCACATCGCCCCGCAGGTGCCGACGAGCGAGATCGGAACCGCGAGCGCCGGAATGAGCGTCGCGGACGCCGAGCGCAGGAACAGGAAGATCACCATGATCACCAGCGCGACCGCGATGATCAGGGTCTCCTGCACGTCATGGACCGACTCGCGGATGCCCTTGGACCGATCCATCAGGAACTGCAGGTCGATCGAGGCGGGAACCTGGGCGCGGAACGATGGCATTTTGGCCTTGATCGCGTCGACCACCGCGACCGTGTTGGCATCGGGCTGGCGCTGGATGCCGAGCACGATCGAGCGCTCGCCGTTGAACCAGCTCGCGACCTTGTCGTTCTCGACGCTGTCGACGACGCGCGCGATCTCGGTGAGCTTGACCGGCGCGCCGTTGCGCCATGCCACCACGACGCTGTGATAGTCGGCGGCCTTGTCGAGCTGCGCGGACGACTGCAGCACCACGTTCTGGCGCGGCCCGGTCAGCGTTCCGACCGGCACGCTGGAATTGGCGCGCGCCACGGCGGTGCGCACGTCCTCGAACGAAACCCCGCGCAGCGCGGCGGCCTCCGGGTCGACCTGGACGCGCACGGCGAACTTCTGCGCCCCATAGACCAGCACCTGCGCGACGCCGGGAAGCTGCGAGATCTGCTGCGCCAGCACGGTGTCGGCGTATTCGTGCACGGTCGAGAGCGGCTGCGTCGAGGAAATATTGGCGATGAACAGGACCGGGAATTCCGACGGATTCACCTTGCGGAAGCTCGGCGGCGTCGTCATCTCCGGCGGCAGCCGGCGTTGCGCAATGGTCAACGCGGTCTGCACGTCGAGCGCGGCGGCGTCGATGTCGCGGTTGAGGTCGAACTGGATCACGATCTGGGTCGTGCCGAGCGACGACGACGACGTCATCGACGAAATGCCGGCGATTGTGGAGAGTTGCCGCTCGATCGGCGAAGCGACCGAAGCCGCCATGGTCTCGGGACTCGCACCCGGCAGCGTGGCGGTGATCTGCAGGGTCGGAAAATCGACGCGCGGCAGCGCCGAGACCGGCAGCAGGCGGTACGCGAACGCGCCAAATACGATGATGGCGGCGGTGATGAGCGTCGTCATCACCGGCCGCCGGATGCACGCTTCCGACAGGCTCATGTTCCCGCTTTCATCTCGCGCGGTGCAACCTTGGTGCCGTTGGCGAGCAGCAGCTGTCCGTCGGTGACGACGGTTTCGCCTTCGGTCAGGCCCTTGGCGATCACGGCCTGTCCGTCCGCCGTGCGGGCGACCGTGACCGGCCGCACCGCGGCCGCGCCGTCCTTCACCACGAACACGAATGAGCCGGATTGGCCCACCTGGATGGCCGGGGTCGGGACGACGACCGCGTCCTCGATGCGCAACGTCAGCCGCGCGTTGACCAGCGCCCCCGGCCACAGCGCCTCGTCGGCGTTCTCCATGGTGGCGCGCACCGTCACCATGCCGGTGGTGGCGTCGACCGTATTGTCGAACATGGTCACGCGGCCGGTCGCGACCTTGTCGGTTCCCGGCACGAAGGCTTCGACCTTGGTGGTCCCCTCGACCACCGAGTCGCGCACCTCGTTGAGGAAGCGCTGCGGCACCGCGAAGGCGACATAGATCGGCGCCATCTGGTTGATGGTCACCAGGGGGACGAGATCGGCCGGACGCACGAAATTGCCGATGCGCACCGTCGCGGCGCCGACACGGCCGCCGATCGGCGCCGCGATGCGGGTGTAGCTCAGCTGCACCTTGAGATTCTCGAGCGCCGCTTCGTTGGTCTTGATGCTGGCGCGATAGCTGTCGGCCTGGGTCTTGGCGTTGTCGAGATTGGTGACCGGCGTCGCGTTCTTGGCGACCAGCTCGCTGTAGCGGCGCACGTCGCGCTCGGCGCCGTCGAGCTGTGCCTTGTCGCGGGCAATTACGCCCTCGGCCTGGCGGATCTGCGCCTCGAGCGCGCGGCTGTCGAGCGTGAACAGCGGCTCGCCTTCCTTGACGCGCGCGCCGTCCGCGAAATGCACGTCGACGATCATGGTCTCGAGCCGCGACTTGATGGCGACGCTGGAAATCGGCGTCACGGCGCCGAGCGCGTCGACGCGCACCGGCACCTGCTTCTTCACCGCCTTGACCACCTCGACCGGCACGACCCGGGCGGCCGGACGCTGCGGCGCCTGCGCGACCGCGCCCTCGGGGCTCCACAGGTGGCGGGTCGAATACGCGGCAGCGGCGATGACGATCACCACCATGGCGCCGAGGATCACTGTGCGTCTGTTGCTCACGACCGACTGGCGCGGGCGTCAGGCGGCGCCCGCATCTCCTTCTCGCGAATCGTTCCCCGCGGCAAAGCCCGCCATTCGGGCAGGATACACCATGTCCCCGTACGGTATTCCTAACATATTGGTAACTCCTGCCACAGTCGACAGGATTTGCTTAACGCGGAACGCCGATCGGCTTTCCCTTGGGCGCATAATTCGGCATGGTCCGACTCCGTAGTTTCCCCGACATCGCCCATGCGCATCGCGACCTGGAACGTCAATTCGATCAGGCAACGGCTGGAGCCGCTGACCGCCTGGCTCGCCGAGCGTGCGCCGGACGTGGTCTGCCTGCAGGAAACCAAATGCCTCGACGAGGCCTTTCCGCGCGAGCCGATCGAGGCGCTCGGCTACAACATCGCGGTGCACGGTCAAAAGGCCTTCAATGGCGTGGCGATCCTGTCGCGCCTGCCGCTCGACGACGTGACAGCGCGGCTCCCGGGCGACGAGGGTGACGATCATGCACGCTTTCTCGAGGCGGTGGTCTCGACCAAGGACGGCGTGGTCCGTGTCGCGTCGATCTATTTGCCCAACGGAAATCCGCCGGATACCGACAAATATCCCTACAAACTCAATTGGATGAAAAGGCTTATTGAGTATTCACAAGAGCGCCTGGAGCTGGAAGAGCCGCTCGTGCTGGCAGGCGATTACAACGCTATTCCCGACCCCATCGATGCCCGCTTTCCGGAGGCGTGGCGCGGCGACGCGCTGTTCCTGCCGCAGACCCGCGCCAAATTCCATGCGCTCAAGAACCTGGGTCTGACCGATGCCATTCGCGCGGTCAGCGACGAGGGCGGCCTGTACAGCTTCTGGGACTATCAGGCCGGGGCCTGGCAGAAGAACAACGGCATCCGCATCGACCATCTGTTGCTGTCGCCGCAGGCCGCCGACCGCTTGGTCGCGGCCGGCATCGACAAGCACGTGCGCGGCTGGGAGAAGCCCTCGGACCACGTTCCGGTCTGGATCGAGCTGGCGATCGAGAAATAGCAGGGAGGCCGTCAATCGCGGCGGCCGCGCAGCCAACGCTCCAGCAGGACCAGGGCGAAGGCGCGTTCGTCGTCGATCGCCTGCTTGAAAGCCGCCTCGTAGAGCTCGCTGATCCAGGCCTCGTCGCGGCCGCCGGCATCGCGCGCCAGGGTCAGCAGCATCAGGCCGCGCGCCGCCTGGCGCGGAACATCCTCGCCCGTGAACAGCATGCGCCCGAGCACCGCCTGGGCATGGTACTGCCCCTTCTTGGCCGCGGCGTTGAACCAGAGCGCGGCGTGACGCGGGTCCTTCGGCACTCCGATGCCGTCGAGATACAGCCGTCCGAGATGATACTGCGCGTCGGGATCGCCGAAATACGACGCCGCATAGGCATACATCTGGCGCGCGCGCGCGATATCGGCCTTCACTGCCGAGTCCGGGATGCCTTCGCGATAGTAGTGTCCGAGCGCCACGAATGCACTGGCGACGAAACGCGCCTGCGGCGTGCCGGGTATCTCGTCGGGACGCGCGTTGGCGATGCTGCTGAAATACTCGAAGGCGCGCAGGTCGGACTGCGGGACGCCATCGCCTTCGGCATACATGCGGCCGAGCTTCCAGCGTGCCGCGGTGACGCCCTCGGCAGCGGCGTATTCGAGCGAGGAGACCGCCTCATTGGCCTTGCCGGCCTTGAGCTGCCGGGTGCCGGCGCGGAACGCCTCGAACGGGGTCTGCCGCGGGTTCGGCGTCAGCGACGGCGCGCTTGGCGCAAACGCGGGCGCGCTGGTGGGTGTCGTCAATGAGGGCGTATTTGTCGGCGCATAGGCCGGCGCGGCAGGTGCGACCAGGACAGGGGTGGCGGCCGGAGCGAGCGCAGGCGGGGCTGGCCGCGTGGCCGGTACCGGCGGCGGAGCCGGGGTGCGCACGAACGGCACCGGCGCCGGGGGCCGCGGGATATCTTCCACCCAGGCGCGCCCGACCGGGCGTGGCGGATCGAAAGCCGCAGCCGGCGCGACACCGAGCGCGAGGCCGATCACGCCCAAGAAAATCAAGTCCAAGCGGACGACATGGTCAAATGTCCGCATAGCTCTGCTTCTCGGCGGCTGCGCCCGGATGGGTCACCGCGCCGTTGACGGCGGGACCGACCTGCTGGGCGTATTTCCAGATGTATCCGGAGGTGTATTCGGTTTCGCGCGGCTTCCAGTCGCGCTTGCGCTTGGCCAATTCTTCCGCAGAAAGCCTGACGTCGAGCGTACCGGTGACCGCGTCGATCTCGATGATGTCGCCGTCGCGCAGGAGCGCGATCGGGCCGCCGACCGCCGCCTCGGGCCCGACATGGCCGATGCAGAAGCCGCGCGTCGCGCCGGAGAAGCGCCCGTCGGTGATGAGCGCGATCTTGCCGCTGGTCCCCTGCCCCGAAAGCGCGGCCGTGGTCGACAGCATCTCGCGCATGCCGGGGCCACCCTTGGGACCTTCGTAGCGGATGACGAACACGTCGCCTTCCTTGTAGTTCCTGGTCTTCACCGCCTCGAAACACGCCTCTTCGCCGTCGAAACAGCGCGCCGGCCCGGAGAACTTCAGGTTGGCCAAGCCGGCGACCTTCACGATCGCGCCGTCGGGGGCGAGGTTGCCCTTCAATCCCACGACGCCGCCGGTCGCCGTGATCGGCTTGTCGGCCGGCCGGACCACGTCCTGGTCCGGGTTCCACTTCACCGCCTTGAGGTTCTCCGCAATGGTGCGGCCGGTCACGGTCATGCACTCGCCGTGCAGGTAGCCGTGGTCGAGCAGCGTCCTCATCAGCAGCGGAATACCGCCAGCTTCAAACATGTCTTTGGCGACATAACGGCCGCCCGGTTTCAAATCCGCGACGTAAGGTGTTCTTTTGAAGACCTCGGCGACGTCGAACAGCGTGAATTCAATGCCGCACTCGTGCGCGATCGCCGGCAGGTGCAGCGCCGCATTGGTCGAGCCGCCGGAGGCCGCAACCGTCGCGGCGGCGTTCTCGAGCGCCTTGCGGGTGACGATGTCGCGCGGCCGGATCCCGGCGCGGATCAGATCCATGATCTGCTCGCCGGCGATCATGCAAAAGCGGTCGCGGATCTCGTAAGGAGCGGGCGCGCCGGCCGAGTACGGCAGCGCCAGGCCGATCGCTTCGGACACGGTCGCCATGGTGTTGGCGGTGAACTGCGCGCCGCAGGCGCCGGCCGACGGACAGGCGACCTGCTCCAGCTCGTCGAGGTCGGCGTCCGACATGGTCCCGACCGAATGCTTCCCGACCGCCTCGAACACGTCCTGCACGGTAACCGGCTTGCCGCGGTAGGTACCGGGCAGGATCGAGCCGCCGTAGATGAAGATCGCCGGCACGTTGAGGCGGCACATCACCATCATCATGCCGGGCAGCGACTTATCGCAGCCGGCCAGCCCGACCAGGGCGTCGTAGCCGTGGCCGCGCATGGTCAATTCGACCGAATCCGCGATTACCTCGCGCGAAGGCAGCGAAGCGCGCATGCCGGCATGGCCCATGGCGATGCCGTCGGTGACCGTGATGGTGCAGAATTCGCGCGCAGTGCCGTTGGCGGCGGCGACCCCCTTCTTGACCGCCTGGGCCTGCCGCATCAGCGCGATGTTGCAGGGCGCGGCCTCGTTCCAGCAGGTGGCGACGCCGACGAAGGGCTGATGGATCTGCTCCGTCGTGAGCCCCATGGCATAGTAGTAGGACCGATGCGGCGCCCTTTCGGGGCCTTCGGTCACGTAGCGGCTCGGCAGCCGCGCCTTGAGGTTCGTCTTCGCGTCCATCGACTTAAATCGCCCCGGCCCAACTTTTCACACGTACTTCACGGAGGCCGTCCTGCTCAGGCTCAGCAGCCGTGCCCTGGCCGCCAACCTGATGCACCGACGCAACACTTGGTTAAGCCACCGTGCACCGGCGCTGCTTGGTGTCTTGTTCGATCTCGTGGAGTTGTATGGCTAAATCGCGGCGCCTGCGTGCCCGCGGGGTGGAGTCACCGAAATGTTGTCTGTGTGTTGCGGGGTAGCAACAGAGTCCCACAGTAAAGCACAGTCCGTTAGGCTTCACCGGCGCCACAGCGCCCCCGATTGACGGCTTTCGTGACCGCGCAACCTCCCTTCCTCCGCCGCGCCTTCTTTGCCCGCAGCGTGCACGCCGTGGCGCCCGACCTGATCGGCGCGACCTTGCTGTTCAAGGGCGTGGGCGGGCTCATCGTCGAGGTCGAGGCCTATCACCACACCGACCCGGCGGCGCACAGCTTCGGCGGGTGCACCGAGCGCAATGCCGTGATGTTCGGCCCACCGGGCGTCGCCTACGTCTATCGCTCCTACGGCATCCACTGGTGCGTCAATTTCGTGTGCGAGGAGGAAGGCTCGGCCAGTGCGGTGCTGATCCGCGCGCTCGCGCCGACGGAAGGCCTTGCTGCGATGCGGCGTCGCCGCGGCCTCACGGACGAGCGGCTGCTGTGTTCGGGCCCGGGCCGGCTTACGCAGGCGCTCGGCATCACGCGCGCCCATAACGGCCTTGCCCTCGACCGCGCGCCATTCGCCCTGCGGGCGCGCCCGACCGGCGTGGCGGTGGACATCCGCGTCGGCCCGCGCATCGGGATCACCAAGGCGGTGGAGCAGCCGTGGCGTTACGGGCTTGCCGGGTCGCGGTTCCTGAGCAAGCCGTTCCGTCAACCATAGGCGACGATGAACTCGCAGCCGGACGCGGTCGCGAATTTGCGCGCCACCTGCCCGCTCGCCAGCGCGAACTCGCACACCATCGCGTCGTCGTGGCAGCAGACGTAGCCATGCGTGCCGCCGGGCGCGAAGCCGAAGCCCATGGGCGACCTTCCGGTCGGGAACGCGGCGATCTGCATTAGGCTGTCGCCCGCGTAGATCGCCGCATGATGGTCCTGGTTGGACGACACCACGACATAGGCTCCGTCAGGCGACACGCGCACGCGTCGCATCTGCTTTTTCGCGCCGTCGGCTCCATCGATCACGATCGTCCGTTTGACCTCATGGGCGCGCGCATCGATGGCGTAGAACTCGGCGGCGTCCTGCGCGCAGACGTAGAGGCTCGCGCCGTCGGGCGTCACGGCCAGGCCCTCGACCGTGTGCGGCAGCGCGATGCGATCGATCACCATGCGCCGCGCCGTGTCGATGACCACGACGTGGTCCTGCTTGACCGAGGCGAACACCTTGCCCGTGGCGTGGCTGATCGCGACCCAGTGGGCGGTGGCGCCGACGTCGATCGCCTGCACCGCGTCGCTTGCCGGATCGATCGCCAGCACCGCGTTGCCGAGTTCGCCCGAACACCACAGCATGCCGTCGGCATCGATCATCACGCCGTGCGGCGCATAGACCGCGCCGAGGTCGATCACGCGCGTCAACGACTTCGAGGCAGGTCGATGACCGCGATGCGGCGGTCCGGGTTGACGCGCTTGGCGAACACGCCGTCGCCATAAACCGAGCCATAGGCGGTGCGGCCGTCGGGCGAAAGCGCCAGCTCGTGGGTCGAGCCCGGCATGTCGATGGTCGCCGAAATCGTCAGCGTCGCCGCGTCGAGGAAGTGCACCTTGTGCGCGGTCTTGGCGGTGACGATCAGGTTCGGCCCGCCGGGGCGGTTGTTGATGTCACGCATCGACCAGCCCGGCACCGGCCGGCGAATTCATGTCGCCGCGGCGATGATGCCGGCGGTGTCGTAATATTCGTAGAACTCCACCACCTCGCCGTCGCGGAAGCGCCAGAAATCCGCCTTCGGCGTGTCGACGACTTTGCCGGTTTTCTTGTTTCGCCATGCGGTTGAGCCGCGCGCGAACACGGCATCATCTTGCGCGATATATTCGTCGACCGTGTAATGGATCATCTCCCAGTCACCCAACAAGCCGCCGAAGTACTCGCGCAAAGCCTCCCGGTTCGTATGGGTGCGCGTGAAAGGAACCTGCGGGGCGCCCTGGGCAAGCGAACCGAAGCGGACATTTTCAGCTACAATGGTCATCCAATGATCGACACTGCCGCCCTTGCTGGCGTGCCAGCGCGCATAGGCGTCCTTGAGAACCTCCACGTTCTTCGTCTCATTGCCCATCTTGTTCCTCCCAGTTCGCGCGAAGATAGCACAACGGCAATTTAACCGCCGCTTTATGTCGCGCCCCTTTGCTCCGGATGCAGTCCGGCGCGCCAGGCGAGGTCAAGCATCAGGCCGCGCGGCAGCGTTGCCAGCATCGGCGTGGTCGGCAGCCCGGCCGCGTCAAGCAGGTCGGCGATCCAGTGATTGCAGACGCGCAGGAGGCTGAAGGTGCCGACCGCCGGGTAGAACAGGCTCGGGCCGTAGAGGCCGGCGCCGAGGTCCGACGGCAAACCGCCCTCGCCTTTCATGAAGGTTGCTTCGACCCGCGCGACGAGACGTTCGAAGCCCGCTGCCGAGATCGGAACGGTGACCACGTCGGAATACGAAAAGGCGCGCTTCGGGCTGCGCTCGAGCCCGACCACATGCAACACGGAAGGATTTCCCGGCCGGAACAAGGCGCGCGCTGCGAGCGGCAAAGTCACCGCGGAGAGCGTGGGCGCCAGGCGATAGAAGCCCTCGTCGCCCCAGCCGATTTCCAGCCACGCATAGGCGCCGAACCGCTCGGCAAGCGCGATCAATGCGCCATGGCCGTTGCGTCGCGCGAGCTCGGCAAGCGCGGATCGCGGCAGCGCGACGCCGGCGTGATAGCCGTGGTTGACCACGAAGATCTCGATGGTCTCGGCTCCCGCTCGCGGCGGCCAGAGCGCCGCGTCGCCCAAACGCGCCGTCACGACTGCGCCTACAGCGAACAGACCAAGCGCGACAAGCAGGCCAAGCGTGACGCGTCGCGCCCAGCGCCGGACCCAGCCGCGTGTCAAAGTCACGCTGCACCCTTCAGCCGTTCCAGCGCCTCCACGATCTTGGCGCGGCGCCCCTCCGCCTCCTCGCGCTTCTCGCGCTCGCCGTCGACGACGTCTTCCGGAGCGCGCGCCAGGAAGTCGGCATTGCCGAGCTTGGCGTCGACGCGCTTGATGTCGGCATCGACCTTGGCGATCTCCTTTTCGAGCCGCGTCTTCTCGGCGGCGAGGTCGATCACGCCCTTGAGCGGGAGCGCCGCGGCCTCGCCGCGCACGAGGAGCTGCACGGCGCCCTGCGGCGCCTCATCGGCGAATGAGATGTCGGAGAGCCGCGCGAGGCGCTTGACGAAATCGGCCCAGCGCTCGGCGCGCGCCTTGGTCTCATTCGAGGCGCCGGCGAGCACGAGCGGGATGAGGGTTGCGGGCGCGATATTCATCTCCGAGCGCACCGAGCGGACCGCGGTGACGAGATCGACGACCCAGCCGATCTCGGCTTCGGCGCCCGGGTCGTCCAACCCGTCATGCGCGGGCCATGCGGCGAGCGCGAGCAACGTGGGCCGCGCGGGCCCGCCCTCGGCGGTCACGCGCCACAGCTCCTCGGTGATGAACGGCATGAACGGGTGCAGCAGCTTGAGTATCTCGTCGCGCACCCAGGCTACCATGCCGCGCGTCTCGGTCTTGGCCGCCCCGTCGGGTCCGGCGAGCACCGGCTTCACCAGCTCGAGGTACCAGTCGCAGTAGACGTTCCAGACGAAGCGGTAGGCCGCGCCGGCCGCTTCGTTGAACTTGTAGGCCTCGATCGCCGCGGTGATCTCGGCGCCTGCCTTGGCGAGCTCGTGCGCGATCCACTTGTTGAGCGTCTCGGTCGCCAGCCGCGGATCGAAGCCGGTCGTCACCGTAGCGCCGTTCATCTCGGCAAAACGCGCGGCGTTCCACAGCTTGGTCGCGAAGTTGCGGTAGCCTTCCACGCGCTGCGCGGACAGCTTGATGTCGCGCCCCTGCGCCGCCATCGCGGCGAGCGTGAAACGCAGCGCATCGGCGCCGTAATCGTCGATCAGGTGCAGCGGATCGATGATGTTGCCCTTCGACTTCGACATCTTGGCGCCGCGCTCGTCGCGCACCAGCGCGTGGATGTAGACGGTGTCGAACGGCACCTGTTTCCTGAAATGCAGGCCCATCATCATCATGCGCGCGACCCAGAAGAAGATGATATCGAAGCCGGTGACCAGCGTGTTGGTCGGGTAGTAGCGCTTGAGCTCCGGCGTCTCCTCGGGCCAGCCGAGCGTGGAGAACGGCCACAGCGCGGAGGAGAACCAGGTGTCGAGCACGTCCTCGTCACGCTTGAGGAAGCTCGCGCGGCGCTCGGTTTCGGCGATCTTGTCCGCCTCCTCCTGGGTCAGCACGTCGTTGACGACATAATAGGCGAGTGCCTCGGCCAGCGCCTCGTCCTCGGTCTCGGCCACGAACACTTTGTCGTCGGGCCCATACCAGGCCGGGATCTGGTGGCCCCACCAGAGCTGGCGCGAGATGCACCACGGCTGGATGTTCTCCATCCAGTCGAAATAGGTCTTCTCCCAATTCTTCGGCACGAACACGGTCTGGCCCGCCTGCACGGCCGCGATCGCCATGACGGCCAGTTCCTTGGCGTTGACGTACCACTGGTCGGTAAGGAACGGCTCGATCGGGACGGCGCCGCGGTCGCCGTGCGGGACCATGTGCGTGTGCGGTTCGATCTTGTCGATCAGGCCTTTGGCTTCGAGCCGCGCCACGGTCGCTTTGCGCGCGGCGAAGCGATCGACACCGTGCAGCGCGAGCGTTTCGTCGAGGTCGGTCGAGGCCGGCACGTGCTCGCGGAACTCGGCGTTGTCCTGCAGGTTGAGCGCGCCCTCGGCATCGAGCACGTTGACCAGCGGCAGGTGGTGGCGCCGGCCGACGTCGAAATCAACGAAGTCATGCGCCGGTGTGATCTTCACCGCACCCGAGCCCTTCGCCGGGTCGGAAATCTCGTCGCCGACGATCGGGATTCTGCGCCCCACCAGCGGCAGGATCGCATGTCTGCCGACAAGATGGCGGTAACGCTCGTCCTCGGGATGCACCGCGACGGCAGTGTCGCCCAGCATCGTTTCGGGCCGCGTCGTCGCAACGATTATGTGTTCGTTGTCAGAGCCTTCGATCGGATACTTGATGTACCATAGATGCCCCTTCACCTCGACCTGTTGCACTTCCAGGTCCGATATGGCGGTGAGTAGCTTGGGGTCCCAGTTAACGAGACGCTTGTCCTTGTAGATCAGGTCCTGGCGGTAGAGCTCGACGAAGACTTTCAAGACCGCCTTGGAGAGTCCCTCGTCCATCGTGAAGCGCTCGCGCGACCAGTCGCAACTAGCGCCGAGCCGCTTGAGCTGCTTGGTGATGGTTCCGCCGGATTCCGCCTTCCAGGCCCACACCTTCTCCAGAAACTTCTCGCGCCCGATGGCGCGCCGGTGCGGCTCCTGGCGCTCCATCATCTGCCGCTCGACCACCATCTGGGTGGCGATGCCGGCGTGGTCGGTCCCGGGCTGCCACAGCACGTCGCGCCCGCGCATGCGCTCGAAGCGGCAGAGGATGTCCTGCAGCGTATTGTTGAGCGCGTGGCCCATGTGCAATGAGCCGGTGACGTTGGGCGGCGGGATGACGATCGTGTAGGGCTTGGCGTCGCGCCGCTCCGGGCGGCCGCAGCGGAACGCCTGCGCCGCCTCCCAGGTCTCGTAGATGCGGCCTTCGACCGCGGCGGGTTGGTAGGTCTTTTCGATCATGTGCGCTGAATACGGACTGCGCCGCCCGGTGGCAAGTTGCTCCGCCTAGGCTACGGCCACGCAAGATCGATCGCGAACAGCTTGCGGAAGCCCGCCTCGCCCTTGCGCGGGATCGCGACGGCGCGGCTGTGCTTCACACGCTCGATCCAACCGAGATCAAAGCAACGCTCGGCAAGCTTGGCGCCGAGCGCGCCGGCAAGATGCGTGCGCCGCTCGCTCCAGTCGAGGCAGGGCCGGCAGAAGCAGCGCCGGCCGCTCGCCGCGCCGGCAAGATCGATCCCGAACTCGGCGAGGAATTTCTCGCCGCGCCGTGTGACGACGCCGCCGTCCTCGCTCAGGGTGACGTGGCCGGCGCGCTGCAGCGAATCCGCCAGCGCGACACCGAGACGGCCGGCCAAATGGTCGTAGCAAGTGCGCGCGTTGCGCAACGCATCGTCGAGGCGCGACGGCGGCCGATGGCGCGGCGCGCCCTGCACCGCCGCGACCGCCCCGATGCTTTCAAGCATGCGCCCGACCAGAGGCGAGGCAAGCCGGTAGTAGCGATGGCGACCCTGTTTGGTCATCCCCAACAGCCCGCTCGCGGTCAGCTTGCCGAGGTGGCCGCTCGCGGTCTGCGCCGTAATGCTCGCGTGGAACGCAAGCTCGCTGGCCGTGAGCGCACGGCCCGACATCAAGGCTTGCAGCATGTTGGCGCGCGCCGGATCGCCGACGAGCGCGGCGATTTCGGCGACCGTGAGGGCTGAGGCAGTGGCGGGCATGGGCGAAATCTAATGGGATCGCGGGTGTGGGTCACGTCTAGATCCTTCGGTGCGCACCGAAGTATCGAGGCCCCGTGACCGCATGAACAAATCCCGGATTTCGCTTCGCTCCATCCAGGCTACGTTGATACCCATGATCGACCACCCTGCCCGCATCCCCACCCGCGCGATCGCGCTGCTCGCGCTTGCGGGCTTCGCGAGCCAAGCCATGGTGCGCGCCGCCGACACGCTTTTGCCGCAGATCGCCGGCGACATCGGCGTCTCGATCGGCGCGGCCTCCATCATCGTCTCGGCCTATGCCGTCACCCACGGCACGGTGCAACTGATCATCGGTCCGATCGGCGACCGCTTCGGCAAGTTTCCGAGCGTCGCGCTCGCCTGCGCCGCCTGCGCGGTCATGGTCGCGCTGTGCGGCTTCGCGCAATCGCTCGAAAGCCTCGCACTCGCGCGCGTCGCGTCCGCCGCGACCGCGGCCTGGATCATTCCGCTCGGCATGGCTTATGTCGGCGACGTCGTGCCCTACGAGCAGCGCCAGCAGGTGCTCGGACGCTACCTCACCGGGCAGATCACCGGACAACTGTTCGGTCAGGCGGCCGGCGGCATCATCGGCGACCTGCTCGGCTGGCGCACGATGTTCTTCGTGCTCGCCGCCTTCCTTGCGTTCGCCGCGCTGGCGCTGTTGCGCGAGTTGGCGGCCGATCCGGCGACGCGCCCGGCGCACCAAAGTCATGCGCGCTCGCGCGGCTTCGTTGTCGATTATCGCGTGCTGTTCGCGGACCGTTGGGCGCGCCTGGTGCTGTTCGCGGCGGTGTGGGAGGCGGCCTTCATGTGGGGCGCGTTCGCCTACGTGGGCGCCGACCTGCACCTGCGTTTCGGATTGTCGTTCACGCTGGTGGGGCTGATCGTCGGCAGCTTCGGCATCGGCGGGTTGATCTATGCGGCCGCGGTGCCGCGCCTGGTCAGGCGTTTCGGTCAGACCGGGCTTGCGACCCTCGGCGGCCTCGTGCTCGGCGTCGCCTATCTGGCGCTCGCGTTCGCGCCGGCATGGTGGATCGCGCCGGCGACCGTGGTGGCGATCGGGCTCGGCTTCTACATGCTGCACAATACGCTGCAGACCAATGCCACGCAGATGGCGCCGCAGGCGCGCGGCACCGCGGTCTCGGTGTTCGCCTCCGCGCTCTATCTCGGGCAGACCTTGGGGGTGGCGTGCGCCGCATTGGCGATCGACGCCGCCGGCGCGCCGCCGGTGTTCGTGGTCTCGGCGCTGATGCTGCCGATGCTCGGATTGTGGTTCGCGCACCGCCTGCGGCGGAAGCCCGCGACCTAGCGCCCGCGCGCGACGCGCTCGATCTCCTGGCGCACCAGGCGCTCCACCAGGGTCGGCAGGTTATTGTCGAGCCAGTGCTGCAGCATCGGGCGCAGCATCTCCTTGACCAGATCCTCGAGCGTCTTGGCGTTCTGCACCAGCACCGTGTGGGCGAGCGTGTTGAACGCACTGTCGACCGCGGCCGCCGTCGCCTGGGAGATGATCGGCGCCTCCGCGAGAGCGGGCGTTGATGGCGCCGGCCGCCGCGACGGCTCGGCCGCCTTCACGGGTTCCGGCGCGCTGTCGTCGAAGACCACGTCCTGGACGCCGTCGATGGTGCGGAACTTGGCCGGCTGCGCCTCCATGGCTTCGGTCAATTCGAGCACTTCGGCCGGCTCGTCCGGCTTGTCGTCAAGGCCGGCGAGCATCGCGTCGATGTCGTCCTGCTTCACGGCAGCGGCCGGCGGCTCGGGCGCTTTCGGTGCCGGTTCCTTGGGCACAGGCTTGGGCGCGGGCGGTGCAGCGGCCCTGGCGGGCGGCGGCTCGGGCGGTTTTTCCGGTATCTTTTCAGCGATCTTGTCAGCGATCTTGGGCGCTGGTTTGGCCCCGTCGTCGTCGGCGATGATCCGTCGGATGGAGGCGAGAATCTCCTCCATCGACGGCTCTTGCGCCTTCGCCGCCTGACTCATTGCCGCTCCCTTGGCCGCATCTCTTGCCGAGTGCCCCTTCAGGACGGCGCCGCAAGGCGAATCAGCCCGCGAGAACGCCGTCCCCCAAGAATCACGCGAGTATGGCACGAGAGGGATTGGGTGCAAGCAAGGTCATGTAGAACCTTGGCCGAGACCCACAACAGATTGCGGTATTAGCGTCCGGACGGCGTGCGCACGCCGATCCAGCTGTCGCGCACCTGATGATAGTGCACGCGCGGATCATAGTGCTCTACGCCAAGGCCGAGCACCTGCGGCGACAGTCCGCCGACCGCCGAGAGCAGCGTGAACGAGGCGACCACGCGATCGCGTTGCGCGGTCACCAGCGCGACGCGCGCGTTCACCAGTTCCTGCTGCGCGTTGAGCACGTCGAGGGTGGTGCGCTGGCCGACGCGAGCCTCCTCGCGCACGCCGTTGAGCGCGATCTCCGCCGCCGCGACCTGGGCCTGCGCGGCGGTGATCTGCGCCTTGGTCGCCTCGAGCTGACCCCATGCCTGCACCACCAGCGCGCGCACTTGGTCGCGCGCGACGTCGAGCTCGATGCGGCGCTGGCCGAGCGTCTCCTTGGCCTGGCGGATGACCGAATATTCCGAGCCGCCCTGATAGAGCGGCACGGCGACGCGTCCGAGCACCGTCCCGGTGAGCTGATCGAACTGACCCGGCGCGGTGTCCCAGCGCTTCTGCACGTTGCCCTCGAGCGTGACGGTCGGATAGAGGGCGCCCTCGGCGACCTTGACGGCGTTCTGCGCCGCGTCGACGGTGAACTGCGCCGACGTCACCTGCGGATGCTCGTTACGGCCGCGGCCGACAGCGGCGTCGAGCGTGCGCGGCGAAAGGCGGTCGACCGGCATGCCCGCGCGCAAGGCCATGGGCTCGACGCCGATCACGCGGCGAAAGGTCGCCTGCGAGGTCCGCAGATTGGCTTCCGCGGAGAACACCTGGGATTGCGCCGCGGCGAGACGCGACTCGGCTTGGGCCACGTCGGTCTTGGTCACTTCGCCGACGCTGAAGCGGTCCTGGGTCTGCTTGAGCTGCTCCTGAAGCACCTGAACGTTGCGGCGCTGCAGATCGAGAATGGCGCCGTCGCGCAGGACGTTCATGTAGGCGGTGGCGCCGTCGAGCAGCACCGTCTGCTCGGTGTTGCGCAAGGTCTCGCGGCCGGCGAGCACCGTGGCCTCGGCTTGACGCGTCTGGTTGCCGGTGCGGAAGCCGTTGTAGAGCGTCTGCACGATGCCGATATTGCCGCCGCGCGGGCTGAGGTTGGTATTGGTGTTCACGATGCCGGTGGTGGCGCTCAGCGTGTTCGAACTCGAAATGCTGGTAGCCGGAGTCGAGCGTCGCGTTGACGCGCGGGCGATAGCCCGCAAGCGCTTGCGGAACGCTCTCGTCGGTCACCCGCAACGCCGCGCGCTGGGCATTGATGGTCGGGTTGTTGCGATAGGCGAGCGCAAGGGCCAATTCCAGCGTCTCAGCCGGCGCGGACACGGGCGCGAGCAGCACGGCTGCGACCACAGCGACGCGAACCGTTCCCCCGCCGGGACCCGCCATTTCCGCCCACTCCGCCGCCCGCGGACCCATGTGCCGACGACGCCGGGCGACCGCACGCCACACGACGATCAGCAACTCACCATAGGGGCACGGCTGCGGCCTTGAAACCCCTGCCGGTGCCGCATGCCGAAAATTGCCGGCGGCTGGCGCATCGGCGCCACAGTCGAAAGATCGCGTGCCGCCCAAACGACTTAGCGGCCAAGGGCGTTTCCTGCGGCCGACCGCAGCGTCGGATCAAGTTGCTTCTAGAAGACGAACTCGGCCGCCTTGGCAAATCCCGGCAGCAGCGGCGCCGCAGCATCGAAAAGGGGCTGGATCGTGATGTGGCCGGCGTCCGAACGGTAGCGTGTGGCCTTGCCCAAGGGGCGGCTCCCGACGACCGCGATCAGGCGGCCGCCGTCGCCCAGCTGGCGCAGCAGCGCCACAGGCGCGACCTCGACGGCGCCCTCGATGAGAATCACGTCGTAGGGCGCCTCGGCCGGCCAGCCGGCGGTGAGTTCGGCCGTTTCCACGATGGCGTTGTCGACACCGCAGTCGGCGAGCGCACGTCGCGCCAGCGTGCCGAGACCCGCGTCCTGTTCCAGCGCGACCACGCGCTCGGCGAGACGCGCGAGCACGGCCGCGCCATAGCCGGTGGCGCAGCCGACGTCGAGCACCTTGTCGGTCTGCGCGATCTCGGCCGCGTGCGCGAGCTTGGCGAACAGCATCGGCTTGAGCAGCGCGCGCGGGGGCGCCGTGCCGTCGAGCGGCATATCGACATCGAGATAGGCCATGGAGCGGCGCAGCGGAGGAACGAAGATCTCGCGCGCGACGTCTTGCATGGCGCCGAGCAGGCGCAGATCGGTCACGTCGTTGGTACGGACCTGGCCGTCGACCATCATGCGGCGCGCCAAGGCGTAATCGATCATTGCCGAATCCTGCGTGGCGCGCGGCCTCGATGCGCTCGTCGTTTTGCGGCACCAGGGGAACAAACGCAAGCCACTGCTCAGCCAAGAAGCCGGACCGCAGTTGCCGCTCCCGGGGCCCTCCTATATAGCGTGACCCCCGCGCCTTCCCTGAGATGGCAAGGCTGCTTTCGGCCACGTGGCGGAGTGGTTACGCAACGGTCTGCAAAACCGTGTACGCCGGTTCAATTCCGGCCGTGGCCTCCAACTTTCCAGAGCATCCCTTTGTCCGCGCTTGGCGCCCTGCGCTCGCGTTACGCCTTCGCCATGCAAAGTTCCATATGCTGCTATGCGGTAGAGCACTGTAATTGAATTGGTATACCAGCATTATCTACTGCCCTGCGACAGCACGAAAGGGGCACCCAATGTCGACCCTCACCCTCAATCGGCTCGCTCCCGCCCGCATCGGCGCGGAGCGCATCTTCAATCTCATCGCCACGTTCATCGACGGCGTCCGCGAAGGCCGCGAAATGGCAACCCGCTACGAGAGGCTGCGCCGCCTGTCGGATCACGACCTTGCCCGCCTGGGGCTGACCCGGGCGGACATCCCGCGCGCCGCGGTGAACGGCATCGCGGGTCTGTAACCGCCTTACCGCACGCGATTTCCGCACGCCGCATAGCGCGCGCTCCGACCGGTGTTCGGTCCGGCCCGGCGCCGGGCCGACCTACTTGCCGACCGATCCGTTTTGCAAACCGCCGGCAGCTTTGTTATACGCGCGGCTGGCAGTGGCCTGCGGCGCGCGCCGTTGCCACGTTCCCCGGTAGCTCAGCGGTAGAGCAACCGGCTGTTAACCGGTTGGTCGCTGGTTCGAATCCGGCCCGGGGAGCCAAATTAAATCAAACACTTAGATGAGATTTGACCGAGGCGATTTGGCCTCGATTTTGTGTCGGGGCCGCGTTCGGGGCCGCGCGGCGCGATTTTCGATCAACACGCCTCCCACGTTCTCGCGGCCGTAGAGCGCCCTTTCCGTTCCGCAGTCTCCGGGAGCGGCCGGGCGCGGAAGCGTGTTCGGAGGGCTCCGCTACATGGGCGCGGCAGAGAGGAAGGTCACGAGCGGCGCGGCGCTTGTTCCAAGAAGCGGCGGGCATAATCGCGGACCTCGGGGCGAACGTCGTCGCGGTCTTTGAAGAAGGCGGCCGACGCGCGGGAGTATGGAGGTTCAGGCTCGATGCCGTCGAAGTTCGAACGCGCGAACTCCCACGCGCGGCGCAGATAGCCTTTGCGACGATGATCCGGCGCGATCCAGATAAAGGCCAGCCCCCAACCTGGCGGAGCGTCGCTGTATTCACGCCAACGAATTGCGAAACCACCGATAGTCCGACCTTCTACATCGACGACAAGGAAGCCGTGGGCAAGGTCGCCGCTTTCGTCATATTGCGCGCTTGCGCCGAACTCACGCACGAAAGCACGCGAAACACGGAACAACCGCCGGCGGAGGAAGAGAGGCGAGATCACGAAAACAGAGATGAAGTCGCCATGCTCTATATGGAGCTTCGCCATGCGGGCGTTCGGCCGAGGCTCAAACGTGTTGAGAACAGTCCGATGACAATGCTGATGGGTGAGTTGATCGGGCGGATAGTCTTCGACATACGTCAGGTTACAGACCGGGCACGCACCCTCGTCGGGATGCTGGAAGAATTCCTTGGCGTAGGGGCGATCTTGCATCAGCGGGACTAACTGCTGGCGACAACGGCTAATAAACGCATGCTGGCCTCCAAGTTCAGGGCATAGGCGGCCACTTCGGCCCGTGCTGTCCTAGCAATTCCTCGATCCGCTCTGTCGTCTCTGGGCTGAGGTCGCCGCTCTCCGTAAGCCGGATCAGTTCACTATTGTACCATTGCGGCGGACTGCGCCGCGCACCGACCGCTTCACGGACGCGAGGGTTCAGGCCTCGGGTTGGTCGGCGATCTCCCATCAGTTCTTCCTGACAACTCGAATCGGGATAGGGGGGCGTCTCGCGACGCCGCCCCTCCCACACCACCGGACATACGGGTCCGTATCCGGCGGTTCGGTGGATTATGCGAACTGCGGGGTCGCAACGGAAGCCAAGCCGAGTGAACGCAAGAAGCGGGTTGGCAGGGCAATGGCGAGCGCGGGGCTGTTGCTGAGCCGCCATGGGCCATGTGGGCTCCCGGCGGTTTGGGCCGCCAGATCCCGGCCGACGCCGCGGCGTCGCAGTTCGGCATAACGGGTGCGTCCGCGCTTCCATTGCTTCCAGGCGATGGCGCGCAGCCGCCGCCTGGTCCACTCGTCAAGTGTGCGCAGCACCGACGGAGTTTGGCAGAAGCCGAAGTAGCCGCGCCAACCGATGAGGTAGACGGACAGCTCCTTGACGATCTGCGACAGGCTCGCCCCGCGCGTGCGCCGCGTCAGCTCCCGGACCTTGGCTTTGAAGCGGGCTATTGCCTGCGGCGCGATGCGCCGTCGCGGCTGCGGCTCGCCTGTGAAGCTGAAGCCCAAGAACTTGCGGACACTTGGTTTGGCGACCGCACTCTTGGCTTTGTTGATCTTGAGCTTGAGGCGCTTGGCCAGGAACTTCTCGATGCCGGCCAGCACCCGTTCGCCCGCACGCTGACTGCGCATATAGATGTTGCAGTCGTCGGCGTAGCGCACGAAGCAATGGCCGCGCTTCTCCAGCTCCTTGTCCAGCACATCCAGCATCAGGTTCGACAACAGCGGCGAGAGCGGCCCGCCCTGCGGCGTGCCCTCCTTCGTCGGGCTGACAAGGCCGCCTTCCAGTACGCCCGCATTCAGGAATGCGCGGACGAGCTTCAGGATGCGCTTGTCGGCAACCCGCTTGGCAACAAGCCCCATCAGGATGTCGTGGTTGACCCGGTCGAAGAACTTCTCCAGGTCGATGTCCACGACGACGGTGTGTGCAGACGCGATGTACGTTTGCGCCCGTTCCACCGCCTGATGCGCCGAGCGCCCCGGCCGGAAGCCGAAGCTTGCCTCGGAGAACGTTCCGTCCCAGTCCGCCTGCAGCACCTGCATCACCGCTTGCTGGATGAAGCGGTCGAGCACCGTCGGGATGCCGAGCGGCCTCATGCCGCCCGATGCCTTCGGTATCTCCACCCGCCGCACCGGCTGCGGTTTGTAAGTACCTTCAAGCAGCTGGGCCCGGATCGTGGGCCAGTGCTCCGTCAGGTAGGTCGGCAGATCATCGACGCTCATGCCGTCGATGCCAGCCGCACCCTTGTTGCGCTTCACTTGCGCCAACGCCTTCTTCAGATTCTCACGCTCGACTACTGCTTCCATTGACGGTCCCGCGACCGCCGGGCGTTCGAGACAGGCTCCCGCCGCGCGCGCTTCGGTCTCTTGAGCGGCGGCGCTCGGGGCTTCACCCTTTGCTCCGATGCCCAAGTTCAGCTCGACCTGGTTCTTCTGCCGCATGGCTCGCGCGAGATCGCCGCTCTACTGGCCACTTCCACCGTTCGGGCCTTCGGCGGACGCTCCCGCCTACTATGCCCTCTGCTGACTTCTGCGCTCCGATCAGGTCGCCTTGCGGCGACCTCAGTCTCGTCACCGAGACGCAGCGCAGACCTCCCGAGGTAAGACCGACCGCCTTCACCGCGCACCCGCCGGATTTACCACCCCGGCCTTTGATGGCTCTGGACTTCGCGATCACTTGCTCGCTCGTCCGGCCGGGTAGGCCTCGTTATCCGGTTCTTGTCCATCGGGCCGCGGCTTTGCTCCACGCTTCTTTCAGACCTCGCCTCGCGACGACGCCCTTGCGCTTCGCTAATCCTTCACCGCCATCAGGCTGGATAGAGGACTTCCACCTCCAAGCTGTCGTTCATGCTCGGCACACAAGAGAAGGCCTCGGATTTTTGATCCGAGGCTCTCCGTCGCGCTTGTCGTTACCTTGGCCGTGATCTGGAGTGAGTCATCAGCCCTCGGCAGAACGTTTTCTATGCGCAACTGCCGTACAACGGTTGCCATTGCAACCTCGCCGTATCGGCTCCGGGTTGCAGCCCAGCTTTGTTATGTTCCCACATCATAAACGCCTCTCCCTCCTCCTCGGGAGCCGTGAGGCTGTGGTTATCCCCTCTGCAAAGGGCCTGTTTCCGGCGCAGTCAAAAGTTTGGTCATGAGGGACCTCCTTTCTTGCTGCACCTCCGAATGTGGTGCGAAATTCAGATTAGGCCAGTGCCACGGGCGCTCATTCTGATCTGGACTCATGCGCCTGAATGTGAGAACAAATCGTGAATAGAAAGCCCCGAGGAGAGAAGCCTTGACGAGAATGACTGATCCTTTCGACGCTCTGACGTCATTTCAACAGGCGCTAATCGACGGCGAGATTAGCCTGCAAGCTGGGGAAGTTGATCCTGATCTTTTTCTCCACATCGATCACCCAGCACCCGGTGTTTCACGGCTCACTTATGTGCGGCTTGATCGTCAATCGGTAACGGCTTTGGCACTCATGATTCCGGTCGAGCCCATGCACGGCCTTCCATGCTTTCAGGCGGGTGTCGCAGTCCCTGAAGCGTACCGCGGCAAGGGATACGCCAAGAGCGTTCTTGCAGCCGCGATAGCCGAGTTGAAGCATGGGCTTTCGCGAAATAACGTCTCTTCTTTTTATATCGAGGCAATTGTCGGCATTCACAACGAGCCATCTAAGCGCTTGGCGGAGGCGACGATATCCGCAACTCCGGTTGCCATAACGGATGAGGTGTCCGGGCTGCCGGCCCTCCACTACGTTCGGAAGATTTGAAGAGTTAACACGGAGGGGATCGTGACAATGGCACGACGCGCCCGACCCAGGCCGGACGAACCTGTCCAAGTCTGCTACGGCATTCATCCGCAGACCAAAGAGGTCGTGACCATCTTCGTGAGACGGAATGGCTCGTATTCCCTCGGCGGCCACACCTACGCCAACCAACACAACCTTCCAATTGAGGCCGAGGTCGGCATCATGCATGGCATCGAGGATATGTTCTGCGTGCTCATTCATCAGATGAATGACGAGAATACGAAGGAGATGGTGGTCGCGTTAAAAGACAAGGCAGAGCGCGGGAAACACTCACCACTCGATTTGCCCTGAGATGCGTGAATTTGAATTCCCACGAGACGCGGTGATGTTGTTTATCGGCGGGCTACCGGACACGATCCGAAGCAGCGTGCTCTATCAGTGCGCGTTCGGGATGGACATCGTTGACCTCATGGTGCTGCAAGATGAGATCGAGACGATTAAAGCATTGCGCGAATTATTGGATGTGCCTGCCCCAACAAGCATCTACCGGACGGCGCAACTGATCGGTGTTCTCGAATACATTCTGGAGCCTCCACTGGACGACTTGGAGAAACTGAATACTGAATTGTTCGAAGAGACAGGAGAGATTGGCTTACGCGACGCGGCGCTGCTGCAACCGTTGGCCCAACGCCACAAGGAAGCTGCGCGCAAACGGTTCATTGAATTGCGGCAAGGTGTTTTGAGTGTGCGTCACCTTCGAGCTTGGCGACTACTTGAAGAGATCAGTTGATTTCCGAGCGCGTGACGAGGATGCGAATCACCGCTGAGATCGCGGCGTCAAAAGCCTCGTGCTCCCTTCGGCGCGGCACCTTTCTTCGGGCGGAGCGAAGCTAGACAATGACGAGGCCGCCAACTAGAATGGGCCTTGTTGCGGAGCCTGAAATGAATGTTGCCATCGCTCACCGGCGCGCTCTTAGGATCGAGGGCTACAAAACCCTCGCGGAAGTACGTTTCGACGGCAATTATGTGACCCCTTACCAGATTACGTCGAAATCAACAGACGGACCTGTTCTAGTGGCGTACCATTGGGCGAACGAAGAGCACATCAACAAGCATCGAGAGATTTTGGAGCGCTTAGGATACTGGCCTTGCTCTCGATTTAACATGGTTCTGTCGCGAGCTCTTAAAGAGCGAGAACTCCGTCGCGAAGACATTTACATGACGCAGACGTTCCATCTGGTGCCGAGGTCGAGGTCAGAGAAAATACCCATGCCAGCAATTGACCAATCGTTTGATCTCGTCACCCGCCATGAGGTCGCCGGCCGGAGGGTGCTGGCATTAGGCGACAAGGCTTTTCTCGCGTGCCAGCGGCATGGGGTGACCAACGCCGTGCACGTATGTCATCCCAGTAAACGTCATCTCCCCGATTCAGAAAAAGTGCGCATTATCGCCGCTGGGCTAGCAGAACTCGGGTTTTGACCTCAAATCAAAACGGGCCACTGCGGTTTTCAAAGTACCCCACGGTCTATTTGGACAGATGTAGAACAACACGCGGATGAAGTGCCCGCCACGCCGGGTATCGGTGACACCGGCTGCGGGCTCTCGGCTGTTATTTCCATCACAGCACACCTGCCGAGTGGTGCCGCCCCCGGCCCAATAGGAGACCAAGACCGGGGAGAGTGTCGGCGCTCGCGCTGACGGGCTGAGAGCTAGGTCAAGCCGCCTGCGCAGCCGCGCCGACAAAGCGAATTCCCAGGATCGCAAGCGGCGACGCGTCCGGACGGCGCGCGATCACCGTCCCTTCGCTCAACGCCGCCTCGATCACGCCTTCCTCCACGCGCTCGATGTCGAGGATCGCAGCGCGTAGCTCCGCCGTGCGCGACGCCCGCTTCGCATCGGTCAGCCCGCCCACCACGCCGAGCGCGTCAATCTCGCGGTCGAGCGCGGCGATCAGCGCGTCACGGTGCAGCCAGGCGAGCGCGTCGGCCGTCATGGCGGAGCCGAGCGCGTCACCGCGCACCAGCGCGTCGAGTTCGTCGAAAGCTGATCGCCAGCTTTCCGTGGTCGACCGCGAGCGCGGGACGCCCACGTGCAGCGCGTTCATCGACCCAGACTCGCGCCCGCGCCTTCAACTCCGCGACCGGAAGCGGAGCCCGCGCTACAGCGTCCAATTCGGCGCGCAAGTCGGCGATCTCGCGGCGGCAGCGTTCGACGGCGGCACGCGGGCCGCCATCCCCGCGCTCGCCGGCGGGAGGTGCGACCATTTCGAAGGTGACGCCAGCGGGCACCCGATCGAGCCACTGATGGAGCCGGGAGACCGACCGCTGATCGGCGTCGCGGCGCGACTGCCGCTCGGACAGAACCTCGCGCAGGTGCGAGACCTCGTTGCCCAGCGTCTCGGCTTCGGCCCGCACCTGCGCCCCCCCACCCCCCCGAATCACGATCGGATCACGCCGCCGCCCGCATGCTCCCTCCGCGGTACTGGAATGGGGATTATGGGGGACTGACCATGAGCGGTCACGGACAGGGGTATTCGCTCGCGCGCAGGGCCAGCCGGACGCCTTCTTCCGCCGCCGAAGGCAGTTTCGCCGCCGAGTCTTTCGCGGTGAAGGCGCCAACCACCGTCTATACGCTGCCGCCGAGCAATATCGTCCTCGACGCGATCGCCCATCCGAACGAGCAGCAGGCGCCCTCCGGCCCTTCGTTTCCCGGCTTCCGCCATCTCCTGGAAAACGGCGAACTGATCCCGTTCAAGGTCCATGGCCGGCCGGTCGATGAATCGCCGCAAGCCAACAACGCGATGCGCGAGCTGATGCGCAAGCTCGCGCTGCGAATGCAGTCCCCGTTCCAGTTTCCCGCCGTGCTGCCGAACGGGAACGGCGCGAGCGTCCTCGACAACCCGCTGGTTCCCTCCGGCTATACCTATCTGCTGCAGCTCGCCGGACACGACCTCGTCCACAGCATGGCCTCCCTTGCGGTGGTCGGGAACGGCGCGAACGGCGTCGCGAACAGCCGGCGGTCGGGATTGCGGCTCGACACGATCTACGGCGACGGACCGGACATCTGTCCGTTCGCCTATACCCAGCACCCCGAGGGCGCCGACAGCACCGCGCGCGGTCCGCGCACCCGGTTGCGGCTCGGCCGCATCAAGAACAAGGACGGCAAGGTCCAAGGCGACTGTCCGCTGCGCGACATCGCCCGCGCCGCGGTCGGCAACAGCGGCAGCGCCGCCGCGGCGCGCGTACCGCTGACCGATCCGCTGATCGCCGATCCACGTAACGACACCCATGCGATCCTATCGCAACTCACGGCCCTGTTCCATCAGCTGCACAACAAGCTGCTGGCGCGGATCGCGCCTCCAGACGTCCCGATCGCCGGCCATGCCCACTCGCCGGTCGAGGCGGCCTACGACCACTTCTTCGCGGTCCGCACCGCGGTCACGCTTATCTACCGCTCGATCCTGCGCGCGGACGTGCTGCAGAAGATCCTGCGCAAGGAGGTCTACGACCTCTACCGGCAACCCGACCGCCCGCAGCTCGAGCGCTGGGACGGTCGCATTCCGCTGGAATTCTCCCATGCGGCCTTCCGCTTCGGGCACGCGATGATCCGGCCGAGCTACATGACCAACAGCGCGGTGCCGCGCGACACCGTCGTGAACATGCAGCTGAGCTCGTCGCGCTTCCCGGCCGTGATGCCGCTCAACGAGCAATGGGTGGTTCAGTGGTCGCGCTTCTTCCTCGTCGGAGGACACGAGCGCAATTACAGCCGGAGGATCGCGCCGCACTACGGTCCCCCCCTCGTCGAGCAGAGCATCTTCGGCCCGATCGACGAGATCGGGAAGACCGCGGGGCTCGCCTATCTCGATCTGTTGAGCAATGCCCATGCCGGCCTGTGGTCGGTGCCCAAATTGATGGAGAAGATCGGCGGCAGTCCCGCGTACGGGTCGCTGCTCGCACGCGGCTTCGCCAATTTCTGGAAGCCCGAGCTGACGGCCTGGCTCGCGGATCCGCGCTACCGGGGCGAATTGACCGACGGCGACATCGAAACCCTGTCGAGCGATCCGCCGCTCCTGTTCTTCGTGCTGTTCGAGGCGGCGCGCGAGGCGAACGGCGCACACCTTGGGACGCTCGGATCGATCATCGTCGCCGAGGTGTTCTTCGGCGCGCTCGAAGCCGACAAGCTGTCACTCGAACGCGACAACGCGACGCTCAAGGACGCTCTGCGCGGCCTCGCCCAGTCGGTCCTCAAGCGGCCCGACGCGTTCGCTTTCGTGCCCGAGATCAGTTCAATGCCGGAGCTCATCGCCTTCATGGTGGATGAGCTCAAGGTTGGAAGCGAGGCGCCGTCATTCATCTGACGGCGGAGACAACAAGTGCGATCACCCAGAGGAGAAGACCCATGAGAATCGAGCGCGTGACCATCACCAATTGGGAGCTGTGGGGAAGGCTGATCAAGACCTGGGCCACGGGCAAGAACTGCTTCGAGGGCACGCCGCACGAGCAGGAGCCGGTTCCGGCGCGCCCGCAGAACCTCTCGGAACTCGACCAGCAGTGCAGGAAGTTCGGCGTGGGCATCCACATCCCCGAGCGGGTCAAGGGCGTCCAGTTCATCCAGGCCAACCAGGAGACGCTGCTGGTGCGCCTGCCTGACGCCGAGATGGTGCGCGACTCCGAGGATGCGATCAAAGCCGATCCAAACAGCTATCCCATCCCGACCTTCTACGGACCGACCTTCATGGCCGGAACCAACGGCGAGCCGTTCTATTCCGAAGGTCTGAAGATCAATGTCGACAATTGCATGGTCTTCCACGCCTGCCGCATCGGCGACTATACCATCGCCCAGTGCGGCTAGTTCTCCAGATATGACCGTTACCAGTCGTGATGCTGGATCGCTCCGACCTTGACGCCTGCGCCGGCGAGCCCGTCGCGCAGGCGTTCCCAGTCCTTGCTTTGCTTGATCGGAAACAGGTGCAGGAACCAGCGCGCGACGGCCTCTTCGCCGGCGGGCTCCGTGCCGTGCCATTTCGCCTGCATGAGCGCGATGAAGCGGCGGGCTTCGGCCGCGGCCGCCGCGCGGTCGCCGAGATGAAACAGCGCCGCCGCCTTCCAAGCGGGCAGGTTCAAGAGGACGTCTTCGGCCCGCTCGGCGGCCTCGACGCAGCCGTGATAATCGCCGCAGAGAAATCGGATGCTGGCCTGATAACCCCAGTGCGCGCGGTTCGGCGCGACCGACAACTTCAGCGCCTCGGTCGCGAGCGCCTTCGCCGGCTCGAAGGAGCCGCAGAACGCGTATCCGAGCGCCGCCGAAATCAGGGTCCACGGATCGTTTTCATTGAGGTCGTAGGCGAGCGCGAGGTTGATCTCGGCCGGCGCGTATTGTTTCGCCATCAGATTCGCCCAACCCAGGCACAGGTGCGCGCGTGAATCGACCGGATCGAGGCGGACCGCTGTCCGCGCGAGATCGAGCGTCTCCGCTTCTCGCCCCGCGTTGCGGTGCACGCCGGCATGCACCAGATGCACCGAGTTGTTCAATTGCACCAGGCTGCTGTAGGCGGGCGCGAAGTCCGGCGCCTCCTGGATGATCTCGCGGAAGATATCGGCGGCGCGGCGCCAGTCGACCTGGTTGTAGTTCTGGATCAGCGCCTGGCCGCGCAGCCAGCGGTCATAGATGGGCGGCGCGCCGCCCTGTTCGCGCGCGGCACGGGCCAGCCGCTCGGTCGAGAGGTGCACGTTGAGCGCCATGGCGATCCTGCGGACGATCGCCTGTTGCGCCTCGAACCAGTTGGCGAGCGTGATCTGGTAGCGGTCGCTCCAGATGTAGAACTCGCTGCCGGCCTCGCGCAGCGTCAGGATCAGCCGCATCGCCAGCCCGACCTGCAGGGCGCTCGCCTCAATGCAGTATTCCGCCGCATAGCCGTGATCGGTGACGGCTCCCGAATTCCTGGCGTTGTCGCGGACATACCATTCGCGGAAGCGGATGAGGCAGGCGATCAGCTCGCGGCGAAAGCCGGTGACGATGTGCTCCCGGTTGGATCCGACGCCGGAGCAGTCGAATGCGTTGATCGACATGATGAACTTGCGCACCGGTACGCCGTTCTGCTGCAAGCCCGGTCCCGGCTGGACCTTGTCCTCTGGGCTGATGTCGGACGATCGTTCCAGGACCGCCGGCGATTGCCGCCCGCCCTCGGGCGCGGGCTTCGTCTTGATCTCCACGATCAACGCCTGGGTTTCAGGCGACGGCTCGACCTCATACTCGGCGTCGAGCAGATCCCACAGGTTCTTGTAGACGCGCAGGGCGCCGGCGACGTCGCCGGCGGCGTCGTAGGCATGCATCAGCCGGCGGCAGGCCTCCTCGTGGGTCGGATCGAGATTCAACAGCGCGGAGGCGACCGGCTTGACCGACCCCAGCGCCTTGTTGGAAGCGGCGAGAGCAAGCTCGAGGTGCCGCTCGAGCCTTTCATGGATCGCTTGCCGTTGCACCAGCAGCCAGCTGCGAAACGAAGGATCCGCGTCCTCCAGGCCGAGCATCAGGCTTTCGGACAAGCGCTTGCGATCGAGCAGCAATGGATGCACGCGGCGGTTGGTCGCGTCTTCGATGACCGACCATGCGTCGACATCGAACATGGTCTTGTCGACGCTGATGTCGTCGCGACCGAGCGTGAGGCCGGCAAATCCGATCTCGTCGAATGTCTCGCGCAGTTGGTGCAGCGTCTGCCGCAGCGAGCCGCGCGCCTTTTCCTCCGAGGACTCGCTCCAGAGCAGGCCGCTGAGCCGCTCGCGCGATTCGTGCTGCGAGGGCGTCAACAGCAGATAACCCAGGACGGCCTGCGCTTTCTTGTTCTTGATCGGGATGGAATGTCCGGCGCGCGCGAGCGAAAAGAAACCAAAAAGGGAAACAGATAGCCGGCCACGCGATGCGGCTGTTTCACGTCGCCCACCCCGAACCGCCCAATCCCCTTGCATTGCCACGCTTTGGCGTTGCCCCATAAAGCAGCATTAAAGTGCGTTCCAAAGCAGATCAATACCTCCGCTATAGACATGATTTCCTTGCGCATCGATGGTAGTATCATACAGTCGACGTGTTGCAACCATAAGGGGCGCAACTGCAATTTAGGAGCGATACCGGGAGCGGCCTTGTCGCCAATCGTCGCGCGGGTCGACAAGCACGGCGCGAGCCACCAGACTAGCGTCGCTTCGCGCGATCGCGCTTATGCCGGCGCCCCGCCGCGATTCCACCCCCGCGCGCGGTCGCCGTAGACTTCGAAGCCGGTGTCGGTGACGGCGATCGTGTCCTCGAGCTTGATGAAGCCGCGCTTGGGATGCTTCAGCGTGGTCTCGACCGAGACGACCATGCCGGCTTCGAGCGGGCGGTGGGCGTCCTCGTCCGTATAAGGCACTGGGCCGCTGTTGGTCAGGTGCGGCGCCTCGTGGCTCACCAGCCCCATGCCGTGCGCCAGGAACTCCGTGTGATTGTGGTGTTTCGACTTGTGCACCAGCGCATTCGCCGCCGCGTAGATCTCGCCGCCCATGGCGCCGGCGCGGATCGGCTTGAACGCGGCGCGCTGGATGCTCTCGATCTCGGCCAGCAGGTCTTCGAGCTCGACATCGGGCTCACCCTGAATCGCCATGCGGCAAAGGTCACCGATATAGCCGTGGTAGTTGCCTCCGGAGTCGAGCGAGAGGATATCGCCGGCTCCCCAGCGTACGTCCGAGGGCGCCCGGTTGAGACTGGTGCCGGCGGTGATCAGGCAATACTCGAAGGTGAGCCCGCGATTGGCCTCCTCGCGGCGCAGCGCGTCGACCAGTTGCTGCTTGCTCTTGCCGGGCGGCAGCGCCATCACGGCGAGCATGGAATCGATCACGCGCTCGGACGCCTCCTTCAACAAAGCCAGTTCAGCCGGCGTCTTGCGCAGCCGCAGGCGCTCGAGCGGATAGAGCGCATCGACGATCTCGGCCTCGGGGAAGGCGCTGCGCAGCGCCGCGCCGGCATCCATCGGCAGGAAGCCGAGCTCGACGCCGATACGGCGCGGCCTTAGTCCCGCGCGGCGCACGTAGTCGATCGCCTTCTTCATCGCGTCGACCGAGCCGGACGAGTTGGTCTGCGCCTCGCCGACCCAGAAGGGCTTGACCTCGCGCTGGAAGCCCTCGAGCCGGTGGCCGAAGTAGCCGGCCTTGTCGGACGCGCCCTTGGGATAGACCAGCACCGGCAGATAGCGCGAGAGGCCCATGGCGTCCATGTAGTCGAAGAACAGGGCGCGATGGCCGCCGAGCAGGTACTGCACATTGTGCTTCGAGGTCGCCAGCACGAGGTCTATGCCGGCCTCGTCCAGCAGCCGGTCGAAACGCGCGGTATCGAACGGCGCGATCTGCTTGGTCGTGTCGAGCATCGCGGGGACTCCCCTGGAGCGGTTCTTCGGTCGGGCTGCAGGATACACCAGCGGGCCCCGCCCGCCACGCCCCGTTCCGCGCCCGGGGAACAAAGCCCGCCCTCGTCGACTTGGTCTGCGTCACACGAATTCGTGTGCGTGCTGTGACAATCGCTGGGCCGAATGTGTAGTGACCACGAGCCGCGGCCGACGGCATGTTCGGACCAGTGTCCCGATTCCGAAGTTCGCCAGCACCTGCGGCACACTCGGAAGCAAACTTCGGAATCAAAGGGACACTATGATTCTAGTGCCCCTTTGAACCCGAAGTTCGCATCCACGCTCGCCGCACATGATGTGCGAACTTCGGGTTCGGGGCACTATCCACGTTGACGTGGGAGGGCCGCGTCAGGCGGGACAACGAGGCAGCGCGGGTGAAAACCGTCGCCATAGGGATCGTGTGCAAGACGCCGACCGCGGGCCTGTCCAAGACCCGGCTGTCGCCGCCGTTGCGGCCCGAGGACTGCGCGGCGCTGTCGGCCTGCTTCATTCGCGACATTGGCACGACGATTGCGGCGCTGATGCCGGATCGCGTCACCGGCTATGCGGTCTATACGCCGCGCGGCAGCGAAGCGGCATTGCGGGCGCTGCTGCCGCCCGGCTTCCGGCTCTTGCCGCAATGCGACGGCGATCTCGGCGCGCGCCTGGAACAGGCGACCGTCGACCTCATTGCCGCCGGGCATGGCGGCGCCATCCTGGTGAACTCCGACAGTCCGACCTTGCCGGCCGCGATCCTGGCCGCGGCGGTGCAAGCGCTGCGCGACGACGCCGTGGTCCTGAGCCCCGCGCTCGACGGCGGCTATACGCTGATCGGGCTCACCCGGCCGCACCGGCGCCTGTTCGCCGACATCCCCTGGAGCACGCCCGAGGTCTATCGCCTGACGCGCGAACGCGCCGGGGAGACCGGCCTTGCGGTGGTCGACGTGCCGGCCTGGTACGACGTCGACGATGCGGCCTCGCTCGGCTTGCTCGAATCCGAGTTCGCCGGCGGAGCTCTTCCATTCGCCCCCGACCTCGCGGGCGCCGAGGCGCCGGCGACCCGCGCATTCCTGACGCGGCGCACGGCGCCGCGGCGCGCGGGATCGTCGCGGTGACCCTCGGACGCGTCCGCGCATCCGGCCGCGATTCAACCGTGGTTGCGTTCTTCGCCGTCGGTGTCGCGTTGCTGTGTTTCACCGCTGCCGGCCCGTGGATCATCAGGAGCTACGGCTACGGTGTCTTCATCCCGCTGCTCGCGGCCTCCGGCCTGCTCGCGCTTGCCGCCGCAATGCTCGCGCCCGCCGTGCCGGCGCGATGCGGCCTCATCGCGATCATCGGCCTCGGCCTGCTCATGCGGCTCGCGCTCGTGTTCGAAGAGCCGCTGCTCTCGACCGATATCTATCGCTACGTCTGGGACGGGCGCGTGCAGGCGGCCGGCTTCAACCCTTACCTCCATGTGCCGGCGGATCCGGCGCTCGCCGCGCTGCGCGACGGCGCAATCTTCCCGCGCATCAACCGCGCCGACTACGCGGTCACGATCTATCCACCGGTCGCCCAGGCGTTCTTCCTTACAGTGACGCGCATCGCCGAAACGCTCGGCGTCATGCGGATTGCGCTTGTCGGCTGCGAGATCGTCATCGTCGCGCTCATCGTCGACCTGCTGCGGCGCCTCGATCTGCCGGTCACCGCGGTCGTCGCCTATGCATGGCATCCGCTCGCCGTATGGGAGGTTGCCAATAACGGGCACGTCGACGCCCTGATGCTCGCATTCATGATACTCGGCGTCTGGCTGCTCGTGCGCGCGCGGCCGGCGGCCGGCATCGTCGCCGTTGCGCTCGCCGCGCTGGTGAAACCCTATGCCCTGATCGTGTCGCCGGCGTTCTGGCGGCCATGGGATTGGCGTGTGCCGCTTGCGGCGATCGCCACGATCATCCTCTGCTACCTGCCCTATCTTGGCGCCGGCCGCGGCGTGCTCGGCTGGTTGCCCGGCTACCTGTCCGAGGAAGGCCTGGCCGACGGCGCAGGATTTTGGCTCACCTTGGCGATCAGGTTCCTGACCGGTCCCCTTCCCGGGCTCACGCTTGCCTATGTGGTGATTGCCGCCGGCATCCTCGGTTGGCTCGCGCTCCGCCTCATCGCGCGCAACGACCGCACGGCGCAGGAGACGATCGCCGGCATCACCGTGCTGATGATCGCCGGGCTGTTCTTCCTCTCACCGAACTATGCCTGGTACTTCCTCGCGCTCGTACCGTTCCTCAGTTTCGGCGCCGGATCCGCGGCCTGGACCCTGACCATCCTCGCGCCCCTGCTTTACCGGCCGGTCACGCTGCCGCTCAACGAACTCGCCTGGAAGAGCGCGGTGTTCGTCCCGTTCTTGGCCATCCTCGCCCTCAGCGCGATGCGCGCCCGCAGCCTGCGCGGGGGCTCGTAGATGCGCTTCGGAGCGGCCGAGGCGATCGTTTCCGTCGTCATCCCCTGCCTCAACGAGGAAGCTCCGATCGCCGGCGTCGTCCACGAAGTGATCGCACAAGGGGTCGACGAGGTCCTCGTGGTCGACAACGGCTCGACCGACGCGACCGCGGCGCGCGCCGCCGAAGCCGGCGCCAAAGTCGTCCGTGAGCCGCGCCGCGGGTATGGGCGCGCCTGCGCGGCCGGCGTCGCGGCGGTGCGCGCCGACGCGGGAATCGTGTGCTTCCTCGACGGTGACGGCAGCGACGTTGCGGCTTTTCTGGTCGACGTGGTCGCGCCGGTCGCGCGCAACGAGGCGGATTTCGTCATGGGCTCGCGCCTGCGCGGGAATCGGGAGCCCGGCAGCATGACGCCGCAGCAGCTCGTCGCCGGCCGGCTCGCCGGCGTTCTCATGCGCCTGGTCTACGGGGTACGCTTCACGGATATGTCACCGTTCCGTGCGCTGCGCGCCACGACGTTGCGTGGACTAGGCATGAGCGAGACCACCTACGGCTGGAACCTGGAAATGCAGATGCGCGCCGCCGCGGCGGGCTTGCGCATCCGCGAGATCGCCGTCGATCACCGCTGTCGGCGCGGCGGGGTGTCCAAAGTGTCGGGCAACGTCGTCGCCGGCGCGAGCGCGGCCTGGAAGATCACGGCGACGTTCGTGCGGCTCGCCTTCACGCTGCGCAGAGTTTGACGGGACCGATTATCACGCGCACTAACGGGCTTTTGTTTTGCAAGCCGCAAATGCCCGCTATGCTGCCGCTGCTCCGACGCAAGGGAGACCGCGCCATGCGACCGTCAGAAGATACCGTCATCCTGCATACGCGGCTCGTGCGCATCACCCATTGGACCTGGGCTGTCGGCGTGCTGATCCTGATCGGGTCGGGCTTGCGCATCTACAACAGCGAACCGGTGTTCGATTTCTACTTTCCGACCTGGATGACGCTCGGCGGCAGCGACGAGGTCACCAATGCGCTGCATAACGACTTCGGGCTGGCCGCCGCCCTGCTGCTGCACTTCGCGGCGATGTGGCTGCTGTTCGCGAGCTTGATCGTATTCATCGCCTACGGCGTGGTCTCCGGCCATTTTCGGCGCAAATATTGGCCGATCAGGCCGCGCGAGATCTGGCAGAACGTCGGCGAATTCCTGCGCGGAAAGCTCGCCCATGATATCGGCACGCGCAACGCGGTGCAGAAGCTGCTCTACGCTTTCGCGATCCTCGATCTGATCGTGATGATCCTGTCGGGCCTGGTGCTGTGGAAACCGGTACAGTTCCACGAGCTTAGCCTGTTGATGGGCGAGTACGAGGGCGCGCGCTACGTGCACTTCTTCGGCATGGTGGGGATCGTCGGCTTCATCATCGTGCACCTGCTGCTCACCTTGCTGGTACCGAAGGTGCTGCCGCCGATGATCACCGGCCGGGCGCCGCGCGCGGCCGTCGCGGAAGGAGACGTGCCATGAAAACGCGCGCGTATCAGCTCGAGCGCCGCCTGCGCGCCGGCGGCCTGAGCCGATCCGACCTTGCGAACCTGGAGCGGCGCCTGTTCCTCAAGCGCGGCTTGAGCCTTGGCGCGCTGACGATGCTTACCGGCTGCGACGTGGTCACCAACACTGCGCCGGTCGACGGCTTGCTGCGCATGATCTCGAGCTTCAATGACGGCGTGCAGGGCTTGCTGTTCAACTCCAACAAGCTCGCCCCGACCTACCCCGAACACATGGCGGCGCGCGAATTTCGCTTCAACGCGCAGTATGGCGTCGACCGCGTTCCGCTGATCAATCCGAACACATGGCGGCTCGAGGTCTCCGGCTTGGTCGCCGACAAGAACCCGTGGACGCTCGATCGCCTCAAGTCGCTGCCGCAACGTGCCGACGTGACGCGGCACTGTTGCGTCGAAGGCTGGGCCATGATCGGCAAATGGGGCGGCGTCCCGCTGCGCACGTTCCTCGAAAAAGTCGGCGCCGACATGAGCGCCAAATACGTCGACTTCCACTGCGACGACCCGATCAGCTATTCGACCTCAATCGACATGGCTTCCGCCCTGCACGCGCAGACCATCCTGTGCCTGACCTATCTGGACAAGCCGATCGAGCCGAAATTCGGTGCGCCGATGCGGGTCAAGATCCCGGTGAAGCTCGGCTTCAAGCAGCCGAAATTCGTCACCGCCATTCGGGTGACCAACGCGTATCCGGGCGGCTACTGGGAGCGCTACGGCTACAATTGGTTCGCGGGGTTGTAGGTACCGCCGCCGGCGCCGCCCTTGCGGAACCAAAAAGGCACCCCATATAACGCTCTACGACGTTGAGCCTGTGGTCCCCCTCCCCCTCTGCGGGCTCCGTCGTTGATACGACCACGATTTGAGCGGGTGACGCCGGATGTACGCGCACCTTCTCGTTCGTGGTCGTTGGCGTTTTTGGGGACGTAGGGTGCGAAGCGAGCCCATCATTCAGCTTCGCCGATCGCCTTTCGAGGCCGCGTGGGCACGGCGCGTACCGCGCGCGATCGTAGAGCATGTGCAGGCGGGCACGCGCTTATGGCTTTGTCCGCCCTACGCCGCCGTACGGACGGCGGCGATGACCGGCGGGATCGCCGCATCGTTGCCCGGCGCCATGATATGCGCGCCGGCAATGCCTGGAATATCGGCGAGCGCCTGAATGACTTCGAGGCAGATGCGGCGCCCTTCCGCGGCCGGGTCGGCAGCGTGCTCCAGGCGTGCGATGAACGCATCCGGGATGATCGCGCCGAACAGGTGGTTCTTGATCCAGCGGGCCGAGCGGGCCGAGCGCAGCGGAACGACGCCGATCAGCAGGGACAGCCGCTCCAACAGGCCATGTTCGGCAAGACGCGCCGCGTAGCGCCGCACGATCCCGACGTCCATGCAGAACTGGGTCTGCGCGAACTCCGCCCCGGCCGCCGCCTTGGCCTTCAGCCCGGCCGGCACCCAGTCGGGCGGCGGATCGATCGGCAGGTCGGCGACGCCGGGGAAGAAGCGCGCGGTGCCTGCGACCTTGCGGCCGGACGGCAGCTCGCCGCGGTCGCGCAGGTTGACCGCAGTCTGCAGCAGCGTGACCGAGTCGAGGTCGAACACCGGCTTCGCGTCGGGCTGGTCGCCGGCGCTCGGGTCGTCGCCGCGCAGCAGCAGCAGGTTGCTCACCCCGAGCGCGGCCGCGCCCATCAGCATACCCTGCAGCGCGATGCGATTGCGGTCGCGGCAAGCGAGCTGCAGGATCGGCTCGATGCCGTTATCGGCCAGGATGGCGGCGGCGGCGAGCGCATCCATGTGGGCGCGCGCGCCGGCGCCGTCGGTGACGTTGACGGCGTCGGCCAGCCCGCGCAACGGCAGTGCCCTGGCGATCAGATCGTCGCGGCGACACGACACCGGCGGCGTCACCTCCGCCGTCAGCACGAACCGCCCGGCGCGCAACGCCTGCTTCAGACGGCTCTCGGCAACACCGGTCATCTGGTCCATTCGCGAAAACTCCCGCCGTCGGGCGACGGCGGGAGTATGCGATATCAGATCGACGACGCGAAGACAGGGTTACTTCGCGAGGTAATTGCGATGCACCCACTCGCCGCTCGCGCGCCGGGTCTCGAAGTAGAACGCCTTGTCGCCGTCGCGCGTCTCGAGCTTGAGGCTCGCGGTCAGCGGCTTCTCCGCCGCGGTGCCGCGCTTGGCCTCTTCGAGGAACGCCAGGACCGCCTCGCTCGCGGGCAGCGGTTCGGCGCCGGCGCTGCGGTCGCCGATCGCCTCGGTGACGCTCGCCTTCAACAGTTTCGGCCACATCTTCTTGAACAGCGCGTTCGAGGGATAGATGTCGGCGCTGTTGAGCTTGCCGTTGATGGCGAAGACGTAGCCGATGACGTCGGCGCTGTTTTCGCCGGCCGCCCGCAATGCCTTCTCGTAGGCCGCCTGCGCGTCCCGCAGCTTCTCGTTCTCCAGCGCAAGCTGCAGACTGCTCTGCGACTGAGCGGCATTCACCGTGGTGCCGACATTGGCGGACAGGCTGTCCTGGATCTTGCGCACTTTGCGCCAGACCTCGGTCTGGCGGTCGGCGGCCGCCGCCGTCGTAGGATAGGCCGGGCGAATACGCGCGGTGCCCGGCCGGTCTTCGGCAATGCCGCCGGTGGCGGTCGGCGTGGCGGCCGGCTGCGGCGCCTTCATGGCGATCTTGGCCTCGCGCGAAGGGACCGCCGTCGATGCGGTTGCGAAGGTCTTGACGTCCTCGCGCCCGCGCGCCGACCAGCGGCCCTGCTCAACGCAGAACGAGGCGATCGAGATGCGGCCGGACTGCGGCGGCAGCATCAGGCTCACGATCAGCGCCCGATCCTGTTTGCCGCCCTTCACGATGTCGCCGGACTGCACGAACACTTCCTGGTCGCCCAGGTTCTCGATCTCGAGCTGGCTGACGGTGCCGGTCTCGTACACGCGCACCAGCTTCCGCGTCATCGCCTCCTCGAGGGTGAGCGGCACCGCGCCGGGAGCCGACTTGCCGTGCACCAGATAGATCGCGAGGTTGTCGTGAACGAACGGGCCCGAGAGGCGATAGGCGTCGGCTGCGTCAGCGCCGGTGCCAAGAGTCATCGTGCCAAGGGTCATCAGAGCCAAGGCCGATGCGCCAAGGCTCAAGAGCAAACGTCGATGCATGGGGTGATCCCTCCGCAATCCTCAAATCGAGGTGGCGGAAGGTTCCTCTCGCTCTGCGGCGCCGTTGCGGAACCGGCGCGGCGGATTTCTGGCGTTCTCGTGACGCTGGGTCAGGTAGATTGCGGCGGACGCTGGTTGCTATACCTCGAGCACGACCAGCACCTGCCCTTCGCCGATCTCGTCCTTCTCGGCGACCAGGATGGACTTGACCCTGCCGGCGCGCGGCGCCGCGACCGGGATTTCCATCTTCATGGATTCCAGGATGATCAGCGTATCGCCGGCTTCCACGGCGCTGCCGGGCGCGACCTCGATTCTCCACACCATGCCATTGATCTCCGAGGCAACTTTCAACTCGGCCATCCCCGCCCGCCTTCCCGTCCCCATGCTATGGTTCGAATTAATAGTCTTGGCATTGTCGAGGCAAGGATGAGTTGGGAAGCGGAAATCGAAGAGCTGCGCCGGCGCGAGGCGCTGGCCCGGCAAATGGGTGGGCCCGATAAGGTCAAGCGCCACCACGATGCCGGGCGGCTGACCGTGCGCGAGCGCATCGCGGCATTGCTCGATCCCGCCTCATTTCATGAAATCGGCGCGGTCGCTGGTAAGGCGCAGTACGACGCCGACGGCGAACTCACCACGCTGCAACCGGCCAATTTCGTGTTCGGGCGCGGCCGCGTCGACGGCCGGCCGGTGGTGGTCGGCGGCGACGATTTCACCGTGCGCGGCGGGGCGGCCGATGCGGCGATCTGGCAGAAGCAGGTGATGGCCGAGCAGATGGCGCACGAATTGCGCCTGCCGATCATCCGCCTGGTCGACGGCACCGGCGGCGGCGGCTCGGTCAAGACCATCGAGACGCGCGGCCTCACCTATGTGCCGGCCAATCCGGGCTGGGACTGGGTGGTCGCCAATATGGGCCAGGTGCCGGTGGTGGCGCTGGGCTTGGGCTCGGTCGCCGGCCTCGGCGCGGCGCGGCTTGCCAGCAGTCATTATGCGCTGATGGTCGAGGGCATCTCGCACATGTTCATCGCGGGTCCGCCGGTGGTGGCGCGCGCCGGCAAGGCGATCACCAAGGACGAACTTGGAGCGAGCGAGATCCATGCGCGTGCCGGCGCGATCGACGACGTGGTGGCGAGCGAAGCGGAAGCGTTCGCGCGGGCGCGACGCTTCCTTTCCTATCTGCCCTCCTCGGTGCACGAGCTTTCCGCCCGCGGCGAAGCCGCAGACGACGCGAACCGGCGCGAGCCGTGGCTGATCGAGGCGGTGCCGCGCGACCGGCGCAAGGTCTACGACATGCGCAGAATTGTGCAAGCCGTAGTGGACAAGGCTTCGATGTTCGAGATCGGCCGAAAATTCGGCGGCTCGTGCATTACCGCATTGGCGCGGCTCGACGGCTGGCCGGTCGCGGTGCTGGCAAGCGACCCTTATTTCTACGGCGGCGGCTGGACCGCGGACGCTTCGCAGAAGGCTGCGAAATTCGTCGACCTCGCCAACACGTTTCACCTGCCGGTCGTGCACCTGGTCGACGTTCCCGGCTTCGTCATCGGACCGGAGGCCGAGAAGGCCGGCACCATCCGCCACGGCGCCCGCGCGCTCGCCGCGATCTATCAGGCGCGCGTGCCGTGGTGCTCGGTGATCGTGCGCAAGGTGTTCGGGGTCGCCGGCGCCGGCCACGCGCACCACACGCGGCTGCACTACCGCTATGCCTGGCCGTCGGGCGACTGGGGCTCGCTACCGGTCGAAGGCGGCATTGAGGCGGCCTACCGGGCCGAGCTCGAGGCTTCCGCGGACCCGGTGAAGCTGCGCGGCGAGATCGAGGAACGGCTCAACCGGTATCGTTCGCCGTTCCGTACCGCGGAAGCATTCCTGGTCGAGGAGATCATCGATCCGCGCGACACGCGCCCGCTGCTGTGCGAATTCGCCAACCTGGCAGCGAAGTTACGGGAAACAGGACCGGTCGCGACACACATGCGTCCCTGACCGCAAAGGAAAAATCGACCGTTGCAGTGACCATGCGCGCCGTTTCCGTTCCACGATGCGCCCCTGTGTCGAATGAAATCATCCGCACGCGTCATTCCAACGTGAGGGGCACGCGACGTGAGCGAATGGCCGCCACCCTTGGCATGGCGGGACCTGTCATCTAGGTTCGCAGCTCCTTCAAACGTCCGGACTTTCCCACGATGCAGATTCGCGAAGGCACCGTCGAGGCCATCGGCAACACGCCGCTCATCAAACTCGAGCGCGCGTCGCTTGAGACCGGCTGCACCATCCTGGGCAAGGCCGAGTTCATGAACCCGGGGCAGTCGGTCAAGGACCGCGCCGGCAAGTACATGATCATCGGGTCAGAGGAACGCGGCGACATCAAGCCGGGCGGGCTGGTGGTGGAGGCGACCGCCGGCAACACCGGTATCGGCATCGCGGTGGTCGCCAATGCGCGCGGCTACCGCACCTTGATCGTGATCCCGGAAACGCAGAGCCAGGAAAAGAAAGACATGCTGCGGCTGTGTGGCGCCGAACTGGTCGAGGTGCCGGCGGTGCCCTACAGCAATCCGAACAATTATCAGCATGTCGGCCGGCGCCTCGCCGACGAGCTGCGCAAGAACGAACCGAACGGCGTTCTGTTCGCCGACCAATGGAACAACCTCGACAACCGCAAGGCTCACTACGCCTCGACCGGCCCGGAGATCTGGGCGCAAACCGGCGGCAAGGTCGACGGCTTCATCTGCGCGATCGGCACCGGCGGCACCCTCGCGGGCGTGGCCGCCTATCTGCGCGAGCAGAGAAAAGACGTCGTGATCGGCGTCGCCGATCCGCACGGCGCGGCGATGTACGACTGGTTCGCTCATGGCGAAGTCAAGGCCTCGGCCGGCGGGTCCATCACCGAAGGCATCGGGCTCGGCCGCGTCACGCCGATCATCGAGGGATTGAAGGTCGACAAGCCCTATCTCATTCCCGACGAGGAGGCGGTGCCGGTCATCTTCGACCTGCTGCTGCACGAAGGCCTGTGCCTCGGCGGCTCGTCCGGAATCAACGTGGCGGGCGCGATCCGTCTCGCCAAGGATCTCGGCCCCGGCCACACCATCGTCACGGTGCTCGCCGATTATGGCACGCGCTATCAGTCGAAGCTGTTCAATCCGGCGTTCCTGCGCGAGAAGGGCCTGCCGGTGCCGGAGTGGCTGGAGCGGCGCACCAAGGTCACGGTGCCGTATGTGTGATTTGAAAGGTTTCGAATGCCGACCGACTGCCTGTTCCGCGAAGACGCATACCTGAAGGACTGCACCGCCACCGTGGTTGGGCTGACCGACCGAGGCGGTGTCGTGCTCGACCGGACTTGCTTCTATGCCACCTCGGGCGGCCAACCCGGCGACGCGGGCGCGCTCGTTGCGGCATCGGGCGAGGAAATCCCGCTCGCGACCGCGGTCTATACCGATGCGTTGAAGACCGAGATCGCCCATGTGCCGGCGCAGGATATCGCCGTGCGCCCGACGGTCGGAGACCCGGTCACCATTCGGCTCGCCTGGGATCTGCGCTATCGCCGCATGCGCATGCACACGGCGTTGCATCTGCTTTCCGCGGTACTGCCTTATCCGGTCACCGGAGGTGCGGTGAACGAGGATGACAGCCGGCTCGATTTCGACATCCCCGAGGCCGGGCTCGACAAGGACGCCATCACCGCAAAGCTCAATGAGATGATCGCGAGCGACGCCGAGGTGCGCCACCGCTGGATCAGCGACGAGGAACTCGCCGCCAATCCCGGGCTGGTCAAGACCATGTCGGTCAAGCCGCCGATGGGAACCGGACGCGTGCGCCTGATCGAGATCGTCGGTCTCGACCTGCAGCCGTGCGGCGGCACGCATGTGCGTCGCACCTCCGAGATCGGCGCGGTGCGCGTCACCCAGATCGAGAAGAAGGGCAAGCAGAACCGCCGCGTGCGGATTTCGTTCGCCTGACACCTGTTTGCCGGAGTCGCCCATGCCTGACGAGAAACTCGCGAGCCGCTGGCTCGTATCGACCGATTGGTTGGCATCGCATCTCGACGAGCCGAGCGTGGGCGTGCTCGACAGCTCGTATTATCTCGCAAACGCCAAGCGTGACGCCGAGGCCGAATTCCTCGCTGGGCATATTCCGGGCGCGCAACGCTTCGACATCGACGCGATCTCGGACAAATCCAATCCTCTGCCGCACATGCTGCCCGCGGCCGAGCAGTTTGCCGCCCAGGTGGGTGCGCTCGGCGTCGGAGACGGCATGACGATCGTGCTCTACGACGGCCTCGGGCTCTATGGCGCGGCGCGCGTGTGGTGGACGTTCCGCGTGTTCGGCAGCGACAAGGTGCGTGTCCTCGACGGCGGCTTGCCGAAATGGAAGGCCGAAGGCCGCCCGCTCGAAACCGGGCCGGCCAAGTCGCGCGCAGCGCAGACCTTCACGCCGAAGTTCGACCGCGCCATGGTCGCCTCGATCGACGACGTGCAGAAGGTCCTGCTCGACAAGACCGCGCAGGTGGTCGACGCGCGCGCCGCCGACCGCTTCCGCGGCGAGGCGCCGGAGCCGCGCGCAGGCCTGCGCGGTGGCCATATGCCGGGCTCGTTCAACGTCCCCTTCGGCCAGGTGCTGCAGGACGGCCGCCTCGCCTCCCCCGACAAGATAGCGGCCGCGTTCAAGAGCGCGGGCGTCGACGTCGACCGGCCGCTGGTCACGAGCTGCGGGTCGGGCGTCACCGCCGCGATCCTGACCTTCGCCCTCGATGCGCTCGGCAAGAAACCGGGCGCGCTCTATGACGGCTCGTGGTCCGAATGGGGCACGCGCACCGACACACCGGTCGTCAAGAGCCCGTGATGGCGGAGCCGAGCGCCGCAGGCGAGCTTCCTGCCAACTTGCTCGATCTTGCGGCATCGCAGCTCGCCCGCGGCCGTCCCAATGACGCGTTGGAGGCCGCAGCGCATGCGCTTGGCGAACGCGATAACGCGGACGCACGCGCACTGTTCGTCGCATGCGTTCGGGCCGCGGACCGACTCCCCGCCGTGCCGGGATTCCGCCGACTGATGGTCCGCGCGCTGCGCGAGGCCTGGGATCGCCCGGTCGCGCTCACGGGGCCGGCCATCGCGTTGATCACGAACGAACCCGCGGTCGCGGCCGGCATCCGAGCTGCCATGGGGGCTTGGCCACGCCGGCTTTCCGCGCGCGAATGCGGCGCCGCGATCGATGTACTTGCGGCGGACGAATTGCTTCGTGCTGTCCTGGATACGGCCCTGGTCAATGACGGAGGCTTGGAACGCCTGCTCACCAGCGTGCGCGCCGTTCTGTTCGATATCGCGGTTCACGCGAAAGGCAAGGCCGCGCGCGAGATGCTCGGCCTTGCGGCCTCGCTCGCGCGCCAATGCTTCAACAACGAATATGTATTCGACGTCTCCGACGCGGAACGCCAGATGGTGGCTTGGCTGCGCGCCTTGGTGCGCACGGCATTGGCCGAGCGCGCGACCGTGCCTGCGTCCCAACTCATTGCGCTTGCGGCTTATGCGCCGCTGCACACGCTCGAACGCGACCGCGAGCTCACCAGCCGGAGCTGGCTGAAGCCCCTGGAAGCTCTCATTACGGAGCAAGTGCGCGAGCCTGAGATCGAGGCCGCGTTGCGCGCGAGCATCCCGCGCCTGACCGAGATCGCCGATCCGGTCTCTCAAAAGGTGCGCCTGCAATACGAGGACAACCCCTACCCGCGCTGGGTCGCCGTCGCACCGACGCCGCCGGTGGACGGCATCCTGGCGCATCTGCGCGGCTTGTTTCCGCAGGCGCCGCTGCGTGCCGTCGCCGAACCGGACGCACCCGACATCCTGGTCGCGGGCTGCGGCACCGGGCAGCAGTCGATCGGCACCGCCCAGCGTTTCCCGACGGCGCGCGTGCTCGCGGTCGACCTCAGCTTGGCGAGCCTCGCCTATGCGAAGCGCAAGTCCGATGCCGCGGGACTCGGTATCGACTACCGTCAAGCCGACATTCTCGCGCTCAGCCTTGAGCGCCGTTTCGACATGATCGAGGCGAGCGGCGTGCTGCATCACCTCGCCGAGCCGGAGCGCGGCTGGTCGACGCTCTTGCGGCTCTTGAAGTCCGGAGGCGTCATGCGCCTCGGGCTCTATAGCGAGCTCGGGCGCGCGAACATCGTGGCGCTGCAGCGGCTCATCGCCGAGCGCGGCTACGCGGCGGCGGGCGGCGACGACATCCGGCGCTGCCGCCAGGACCTGATCTCAGGACAAGACCCGCGCTTCGCCGCGATCCTGCATTCGCCCGAATTCTGCAGCACCAGCGCCTGCCGCGACCTCCTGTTTCACGTCCAGGAGCACCGCCTGACGCTTCCGCGGATCGGCGCATTCCTGGCGCAACATGGCCTTGCATTGCTCGGCTTCGAGCTCGACGCGCGGACGCTTGGCGATTATCGCCGGGCGTTCCCGAGCGACCCGGCCATGACCGACCTCGCGTCGTGGCATCGCTTCGAGACGGCGAATCCGGATACATTCCGCGCCATGTATCGGTTCTGGGTGCAGGCGCCCTAGGCGCCGCAAGGCTACGGATTCTGGGAGCTTCCATGCCCGCGCGGCCGAGCGTGACCGGTTTCTATCACGAGCCGACCTCGAGCGTGGCCTATCTGGTCGAGGATGCGACGCGGCACGCAGCCATTATCGATCCGGTGCTCGACTACGACGAGAAGGCCGGGCGCGTCTCGGCCAAATCCGCCGATGCGATGCTCGACGCGGTGCGCGACCGTGGGCTGACCGTCGACTGGATTCTCGACACCCACCCGCATGCCGACCACTTCTCTGCCGCCGCGTACCTCAAGGAGAAGCTCGGCGCGCCGATAGCGATCGGGGCCAGGATCGTCGACGTGCAGAAGCTGTGGGCGTCGATCTACAATCTTTCCGATTTTCCCGCCGACGGGTCGCAGTGGGACCGGCTGTTCGTCGAGGGTGACACGGTGAGAGTCGGGAACATGGTAGGCCGCGTGATGTTCTCGCCCGGCCACACGCTGGCATCGATCACCTACGTGTTCGGCGATGCCGCCTTCGTCCACGATACGCTGTTCCAACCGGACTACGGCACCGCACGGGCGGATTTTCCCGGCGGCAGCGCGACCGACCTCTACCGTTCCATCATGGCGATCCTGGCATTGCCGGACGAGACGCGTCTGTTCACGGGTCACGACTACCGGCCGAACGGCCGTCCGGCCGCGTGGGAATCGACCGTCGCCGAGCAGAAGCGGGAGAACGTGCACCTCAAGGATCAGCCGTCATGCGCGGCGTTCGTGCGCGCGCGCAACGAGCGCGACATGACATTGCCGATGCCGAACCTCATCCTGCACGCGCTGCAGGTGAACATGCGCGGCGGGCGGCTGCCGGAACCGGACGATAACGGCCGGGTTTACTTGAGAATCCCGATCGGAGCGCTGTAGCCGCGATGGCCGCACCTGTGAAGCAAGTGGCAATCGTCACCGGAGCCGCCAATGGCATCGGCCGGGCGATCACGCGGGCGCTTGTCGAGCGCGGCTGGTCGGTCGGAGCGGTTGACGTGCGGCGCGCGGATCTGGCGCGCGTGTTCGGCCGCGAGCGGCGCATCGAGGCCATCCTCGGCGACGTCAGCGAGGCCGCGACTGCCGCGCGTGCAGTCGCCGCCGTGCTCGCGCGCTTCGGCCGCCTCGACGGCCTCGTCTGCAACGCCGGCATCATGCGCCGCCTTCCGCTCCGCAGGCTGACCCTTTCCGATTGGCGCCTCGTCATCGACACCAACCTGACCGCAACCTTCCTGTTCGCCAAGGCGGCCGAACGCGCCCTACGGCGAAGCAACGGCGCGATCGTCACGATCGCGTCGACTCGCGCGCATATGTCGGAGCCGAACACGGAATCCTATTCGGCCTCGAAGGGCGGCCTCGTCGCGCTGACCCACGCGCTCGCGATCAGTCTTGCGCCCGACGTGCGCGTGAACTGCGTGAGCCCGGGCTGGATCAGGACCTCCGATTACGGTGCCTTGCGCCGCAAGGACCACCGCCAGCATCCGGCGGGGCGCGTCGGGAAGCCCGCCGACATCGCCGAGATCGTCGCCTACCTGCTCGACGGCGAGCGTGCGGGTTTCGTCACCGGCGCCGAGTTCGTCATCGACGGCGGCATGACGCGCAAGATGATCTACGTCGAATAGGGACTATTGCCCGAGCTTCGGCACCACGCCGAGCTGCTGCAGCATGCCGAGCATATCCCAGCAGTTCCAGCTCTCGATGATCTTGCCGCCGGCCACGCGATGCATCCAGATGCCGTCGACGCTGACCTTCTTGCCGGTCGGAGCGATCCCCATGAGATCGCCGGTATGTGTGCCGCGCCCGGTCCAGCGGGTCACGACGGTGTCGCCGCCGTTCACGACCGCCTGAATGTCCCAACGGGCGTCGCCGACTGCGCGGTGATAGACCCCGATCAGGTCCTTCATGCCGGCCGGTCCCTTGCCGACCCAGGGGCTCGCCGGGTCGTGATAGACGTGGTCGGCGGCAAACAGCTCATCGGCGACACCGAGCTGACGCTTGTTGCACACTTCGTCGAAAAAACGGCTGCTGAGCTGCGTGGTTGCGGACATGGCGGTCCCTCCCTTGGCCGGTGACACACCTACGTGCCGCCGGCAGAAAGGTTTCAGCCGTCAGTCCTGCGCGGTCGGCCGGGTCGATTTCAGTGCAGGATCTGGCTCAGGAACAGCTTGGTGCGCTCGTGCTGCGGGTTCGAGAAGAACGCGTGCGGCTCGTTCACCTCGATGATCTGGCCTGCGTCCATGAACATGACGCGGTTCGCCACCTGCCGGGCGAAGCCCATCTCGTGCGAGACCACCATCATGGTCATGCCCTCCTGGGCGAGTTGGACCATGGTGTCGAGCACTTCCTTGACCATTTCCGGGTCGAGCGCCGAGGTCGGCTCGTCGAACAGCATGATCTTCGGCTTCATGCACAGAGCGCGCGCGATCGCGACGCGCTGCTGCTGGCCGCCGGAGAGCTGGCCCGGATACTTGTGCGCCTGCTCGGGGATCTTCACCTTGGTGAGGAAGTGCATGGCGACCTCCTCGGCCTCCTTCTTCGGCATCTTGCGCACCCAGATCGGCGCCAAGGTGCAGTTCTCCAGGATGGTGAGGTGCGGGAACAGGTTGAAGTGCTGGAACACCATGCCGACCTCGCGGCGGATCTCGTCGATCTTCTTCAGGTCGTTGGTCAGCTCGATGCCGTCGACCACGATGGTGCCCTGCTGATGCTCCTCGAGCCGGTTGATGCAGCGGATCATGGTCGACTTGCCCGATCCCGAGGGGCCGCAGATCACGATGCGCTCGCCGCGGTCGACCGCGAGGTTGATGTCGCGCAGCACGTGGAATTCGCCGTACCACTTGTGCATGCCGGTGATCTCGACGGCGCGATTGCCTGCACCGGTAGGCTTGGTGGCGGCGGTGGCAGCCTGATTCATGACGGCTCCTCGATCCCTAGCGTTTTTCGGCCTTGGCGAGCCGCGCCTCGACGCCCTTGGCGTAGCGCGACATCGCGTAGCAGAAGAAGAAGTAGACCACCGCGGCGAACACGTAGCCGGTCGCGCTGGTGGTCGGGGCGGCCCATTTCGGGTCGATGCGCGACACCTCGATGGCCTTGAGGAAATCGAAGATGCCGACGATGAACACCAAGGTCGTGTCCTTGAACAGCCCGATATAGGTGTTGACGATATTGGGGATGGTCACTTTCAGCGCCTGCGGCAGGATGATCAGGCGCATCATCTGCCAGTAGCCGAGGCCGACCGCCATGGCGCCTTCGTACTGGCCCTTGGGGATCGCCTGCAGGCCGGCGCGCACCACCTCGGCCATGTAGGCGGAGGCGAACATGGCGATGCCGACGAGCGCGCGCAGAAGCTTGTCCGGCGAATACGCGTCGGGCACGAACAGCGGCAGCATCACGCTCGCCATGAACAGCACCGTGACCAGCGGCACGCCGCGCACAAACTCGATGAAGATCACCGAGAACAGCTTCACCGCCGGCATGCGCGAGCGCCGGCCGAGCGCGAGCAGGATGCCGATCGGCAGCGAGCACACGATGCCGACCCAGGCCACCACGATGGTGACCAGCATGCCGCCCCACAGCGCGGTGTCGACGTTGCGCAGGCCGATGAGCGGCCAGCCGGTCAGCAGCACGTAGGACACGATCGGGACGACAACGAAGAAATAGATCGAGCCGAGGTCGCGGCGCGGCGCCTCCAGCCACAACAGCCACACGACCCCGACCGCGAGCAGCGCGAAGAACAGGTCGACGCGCCAGCGCTCCGGGATCGGATAGGAGCCGTAGATGAAGTAGGCGAAACGGTCGCGCACGAACGCCCAGCAGGCGCCGACCTCGGGATTCCGCTCGGTCGGCAGGCAGGCCTCGCGGTCGGCTCCGACCCACACCGCATCGACGAACATGAACTGGATCACCGGCGGGATCAGCCAGAACAGCAGCAACGTGCTCACGACGGTGAGCGCGATATTGGACGGGCTGGAGAACAGGTTCGCCCGCATCCATCCGATGAGGCCGGTGGTCGCCGGCGGCGGCGGCATCGGATCGACCGGGTTGGCCCGCACGTAGGCGGCGCGGGGCTCGACGCGGCTGTCCTGGGTTGCGATCGCCATGGGCCTGCCCCTAGCGCTCGACCAGCGCAATGCGCGCGTTGTACCAGTTCATCACCATCGAGGTGACCAGGCTGATGGTCAGATAGACCGCCATGGTGATGGCCACGACCTCGACCGCCTGGCCGGTCTGGTTGAGCACCGTGCCGGTGAAGATCTGCACCAGATCGGGGTAGCCGACCGCGACCGCGAGCGTCGAGTTCTTGGTCAGATTGAGGTACTGGCTGGTCAGCGGCGGGATGATCACGCGCATGGCCTGCGGGATGACCACCAGGTTGAGGATCGGGCTGGCGCGCAGACCGAGCGCGCCCGCCGCCTCGGTCTGCCCGCGGGAGACCGCGAGGATGCCGGCGCGCACCACCTCGGCGATGAACGCCGCAGTATAGATGACCAACCCGAACAGCAGCGCCACGAACTCCGGCACGATCTCGATGCCGCCGCGGATGTTGAAGCGGCCCTTCTCGGGATACTCGAACTCGACCGGCATGCCGACGAGGAAGAACACGATCAGCGGCAGCCCGATGATCAGGCCGAGCGTGACCAGCGCCACCGGGGCCTGTTGCCCGGTGCGCTCCTGGCGCTTGCGCGCCCAGCCGCGGAACGCGATGGCGCCGACGAGGCCGATGACCAGCGCGCCGACGACAAACTCGATGCCGCCCTTCCAGAGCGGCGCGGGCGCGAAGAAGCCGCGGTTGTTGAGGAAGACGCTGCCGCCGACCACGTAGCTGTCACGCAGGTCGGGCAGCGCCTTGAGCACGGCGTTGTACCAGAACAGCAGCTGCAGCAGCAGCGGCAGATTGCGGATCAGCTCGACATAGCCGCCCGCGAGCCGCGCCAGGAGCCAGTTCTTCGACAGCCGCGCGATGCCGACGAAAAACCCGAGGATGGTGGCGAGCACGATGCCGATGGCGGCGACCAGCAAGGTATTGAGCAGGCCGACCCAGAACGCGCGGCCGTAGCTCGAGGCCTGCGCCGAATAGGAGATCAGCGTCTGGCTGATGTCGAAGCCGGCGGTCTGGTTCCAGAAGCCGAAGCCGGATGCGATCTTGGCGCGGGCGAGGTTGTCGGCGGCATTCTTGATCGCGGCATAGACCAGGAAGACGATGATGCCGCAGAGGATGATCTGGTAGCCGATGCTGCGGATTTTCGGGTCGTAGAGGACCGAAACCTTGGGCGGGCCGCTGTCGTGCGCGATGGTCATGACGCCCCATGGCGCGTCCACCGGAAGGTGGTCGCTCCCCTATTCAAATCGCGTAGTCCTCACAATGCAAGCGTCATCGCCGCGACACGGCCGGGCGGTGCGCCGCCCGGCCGACGAGCGCGGCGCTAGCGGATCGGCGGGGCGTATTGCAGGCCGCCCTTGGTCCACAGCGCGTTGATGCCGCGCGCGATCTTGAGCGGCGAGCCCTGGCCGACGTTCTTCTCGAACAACTCGCCGTAGTTGCCGATGTGCTTGATGATGCGATAGCCCCAGTCCTTGGTCAGGCCGAGCTGCTCGCCGTAATTGCCTTCGGCGCCGAGCAGCCGGCGGATGTCCGGGTTGTTCGACTTCATCGCCTCGTCGACCGACGCCTTGGTGATGCCGAGCTCCTCGGCCGTGACCATGGCGAAGTGGGTCCACTTGACGATGTCCTGCCACTGGTCGTCGCCGTGACGCACCGACGGGCCGAGCGGCTCCTTGGAGATGATCTCGGGCAGCACGATGTGATCGTCGGACTTGGCGAGACGCAGGCGCTCGGCATAGAGGCCCGAGGCGTCGGTGGTGAACGCATCGCAGCGGCCCGAGTCGTAGGCCTTGATCAACTCGTCCGCGCTCGCGAACGTCACGGTCTTGAGCTTCATCTTGTTGGCGCGGAAGTAGTCGGCGAGGTTGAGCTCGGTGGTGGTGCCCTGCTGCACGCAGACGGCGGCGTCGTTGAGCTCGAGCGCCGAGTTGACCTTGAGCGACTTGCGCACCAGGAAGCCCTGGCCGTCGTAATAGTTGACCACCGAGAAGTTCAGCCCGAGCGAGGTGTCGCGCGAAGAGGTCCAGGTGGTGTTGCGCGCGAGCACGTCGACGTCGCCCGACTGCAGCGCGGTGAAGCGGTCCTTGGCGGTCAGCGCCACGAACTTGACCTTGTTCGGATCGTTGAAGATCGCGGCCGCGAGCGCGCGGCAGAAATCGACGTCGAGGCCGGTCCAGTTGCCTTGCGCGTCGGGCAGGCCGAAGCCGCCGAGCGTTCCATTTGCGCCGCAATTCAGTATGCCGCGGGTCTTGATGGTGTTGAGCGTGCTGGTCTGGGCGAAAGCCGCCGAGGCGGCGAGGCCGAATGCCGCCGCAAGGGTGAGCGTGGTCAGTACGCGTTTCATGACGGGAATGTCTCCGAGCTAGAGGTTGGTCGACGGTGGGGCAGCCATTAAGGGGGCCGAACCAGTTGGATGCCGATCGCGCTTGGCGCGCGCATCTGTGCTACGCGTGGACATGACCGGGCGTCGTACTCCCACGGATCCCCCGAATTTCCGCATCTGAGAACGATCGCCCAGCTAGGTCAAGGGGTTGACGCTCGTACCGGTTGCCGCAGTAAATGGCCGGCCGGGGCAAGGACCTTTGCGATGAACGATACCACGAATAGGCCGGGCGCGAGCCACGAGGATCTGGGACCGCTCAAGCCGGAAACCCGGCTCGTGACCGGCGGCCGCGATCCGTTCGCGTATCACGGCTTCGTCAATCCGCCGGTTTTCCACGCATCGACGGTGCTTTCGCGCACCGCCAAGGATTTCCTCGCCCACAACGGCCGCTACCGTTACGGCAGGCGCGGAACGCCGACCTCGGAGGCGCTGGAGACGGCGCTGCGCGCGATCGAAGGGCCGCTGTGCGCCGGCGTTGCCCTGCTGCCCTCCGGGCTTGCCGCCATATCCACAGCATTCCTCTCGGTCGTGCGTGCCGGCGACCACGTGCTGGTCACCGACAACGCCTATCGGCCGACGCGCACCTTCTGCGACAGCTTCCTCGCCCGCTTCGGCGTCGAGACCACCTATTACGATCCCGCGATCGGGCCCGCCATCGCCGAGCTGATCCGCCCCAACACCCGCCTCGTCTATACCGAGGTGCCCGGCTCGCTCTCGTTCGAAATGCAGGACGTGCCGGCGATCGCCGCCGCCGCCCACGCCAAAGGCGCGCTCGTGTTGATGGACAATACCTGGGCCAGCCCGCTTTATTTCCCGGCCTTGGAAAAAGGCGTCGACCTGTCGATCCAAGCCGGCACCAAATACATCACCGGCCATTCCGACGTGATGCTCGGGGCGGTGTCGGCCACCGCGGCGACGTGGCCGAAGCTTGCCGAGACCGTGTTCATCAACGGGCTGTGCGTCGGCCCCGACGACATGTACCTGGCGCAGCGCGGCTTGCGCACGTTAGCTATCCGGCTCGCACGCCATCTCGAATCCGGCCTCGCGGTTGCGCGCTGGCTCGCCGCACGGCCGGAAGTGTCGCGCGTGCTGCATCCGGGTCTCGAAGACCATCCCGGCCATGCGATCTGGAAACGCGATTTCACCGGCGCGTCGGGGCTGTTCAGCATCGTGCTCAAGCCGGTCAAGGAAGATGCCGCGCATGCCATGCTCGATACGCTCACGCTGTTCGGCATGGGCGCGTCATGGGGCGGCTACGAGAGCCTCGCCATTCCGTTCGACTGCGCGCCGTCGCGCACGGCCTCGCCCTGGAAGGCCGAAGGCCCGACCATCCGCTTCCACATCGGGCTGGAGGACGTCGGCGATCTCATCGCCGATCTCGAGCGCGGCTTCGCGGCGCTGCGCGCAAGCGCGTAGTTTCTGTAGGGCGGGCAAAGCGCAGCGTGCCCGCCGTCCTATAACGCGCGACCAGCGCCGCTGCTATCGTCACGCGGGCACGACGCGCTGCATTCGCGCGGATTCCAATGCGCGGCGTGTCGCGTCTTTGCCTGCCCTACGCCGGCGTCGCCTCGCGCCGTTCGCGCAGCACGAAGTAGAGATTGCGCAGATAGACGAACACCCCGAACCCTTGGCCGAGGATGAACACCGGGTCGCGGCGATAGAGCGCGTAGCCGAACAGCAGGACGCCGCCGCCGATCGAGAACAGCCAGAACGCCAGCGGGATCACGCTGCGCCCGGCACGCTCGGAGGCGATCCACTGCACCGCGAAGCGCATGGTGAACAGCGCCTGCGCGGCGAAGCCGAGCAGGACCCACCAGTCGAGCTGCGCGATGAACACGTCGTGGAGGTAGGCGCCGACGGCGCGCTGCAGGTCAACCAGCATGGCTCAACTCTCCGAGATTTGCGGCACGCGCTTGCGGCGGCGGATCAGCCACCACACGCCGGCGAGGTCGAGGATGCCGACCCACAGCCGGTCCCATAGCCCGTAGTTCGAGACGCCGTGGCGGCGCGGCCGGTCGATCACGTCGACATAGCCGATGGTGTAGCCGTCGCGGGCGAACAGCGCGGGCAGGAAGCGGTGCAGCCCGTCGAAATAAGGCAAGGCGAGGAAGGCGTCGCGCCGGAAGCATTTGAGCCCGCAGCCGGTATCGCGCGTGCCGTCGCGCAGGACCGCGGCGCGCACGCCATTGGCGATGCGCGATTGGAACTGCTTGAACGCGCCGGAGCGGCGGCCGACGCGCTGCCCGGCAATGAGGCCGATCCGCGCCCCGCCCTCCTCGAACGCGCGCATGAGCGCCGGGATGAACGAGGGATCGTTCTGCCCGTCGCCATCGAGCGTGACGATGACCGGGGCGCGCGCCGCCGCGACGCCGCTGCGCACGGCGGCGGACTGCCCGCACGATGCGGCGTGCCGGATCTGGCGCAGCCAGGGGCGCTCAGCCTTCAGCGCGGCAAGCTTCTCATCCGTGGCGTCGGTCGATCCGTCGTTGACATAGATGAGCTCGAACGCGCGGCGGTCCTTGAGCACCGCCGCGATCTCCTCGGTCAACGGGCCGACATTGTCGGCCTCGTTGCGCACCGGAACCACGACCGAAACGGCCGGGCTTGTCGCGTTCGAGGGCGCGTCGGTCATGGATCGTCCGCGTGTGGTTCGGCGCGCTTCTTAGAGCATGATCCCGAAAAGTGGAAACCGGTTTTCGGAAAAAGATCATGCTCAATCAAGAAGCTAGACCTGATCCGATCCGAATGGATCGGATCAGGTCTATTTGGCGAACAGCCGGCGGGCAACCATTTTGATGCGGCGCAGCGATGGCCCCGGCAAGGCGCGCACGGACCCGTCGGGACACGCGACGAAGCCGCGCCGGCGCGCTGCGAACCAGTTGCGCACCACGACGGCGCCAAACGCGCCGACCACCGCGCCGGCGATCACGTCGCTCGGATAGTGCGCTTCGACGACGACACGGCTCAGCGCGATCACGCCGGCATAGATCCACACGGCCAAGCGCGCCCGCGGCCAGAGTGCCCCGATCGCGATCGCCGCCGCAAACGCGGTCGTGGCATGGCCCGACGGCAGGCCGGCATAGTCCGGCCGCCACGACCAGGGGAAATACGCGAACGGCCCAAGCTCGGACGGACGCACGCGTCCGATCAGCCGCTTGACGATGGTGACGAACAGCCCGGGCACGCCGATGGCGAGAAAGACGAAACCCGCCCGAACGACGAGGCTTGCCAGCACCAGATGGGTCATGCGGCCGAGCGCCGGGGTTGCTATCGCGGCCACGGCAAGGATCAAGACCGCGGCCGGGAACAGGAACCAGCCGGAACGGCCGAGATCGGTGATCTCGTTGAACGTGTCGATGAGCCAGGGCGGAAAGCGCTTGACGCTGCCGATCGCGCCGGCATCGAGCAATGCCATGACCGCGGCGACGGCGGCACCTGCGATCACGATCCCGAGCAACAGCCGGCCCGTGGCGGGCAAAAGCCGCGCCGGCGCGTGGCGCGGCGGCTGCACCAGCGCGCCCGCCCAGGCCGACAGATTGGCAAGCGTGCGTCGCACCAGCCCGTTGGGCGCGGCCGATGTGGCGCCGGTCCGGGCCGTCATAGCTGCGGCTCCGAGCGGAACACCGCGATCGAAATCGCGCGGCCGCCGTTGGTGTTGAAGGCATTTTCGCGCCAGCGCAGCGTATAGCGCAGCCCGATCAGTTCGGCACGCTGGGCAAAGGCGCGCTCATGCCGGGACTCGACGAGCGCAAAGCCGCAGCGTCCTTGCCGCAGGCCCTGGCGCAGGATTTCGGCGGCATTGACGCCGTCGACCAGGCGGATCTGCGTGCCGACCAGGAACACCAAACTCGGTTCGTGGAAACCCGCGGCCGCCACCACCGGCGACGGGCATTCGGGATCCCTGGTGACGCTGGCAAGCGTCGGGCTCGGGAACAGCGGACGCAGCAAGGGCACCACGACGCCGAGCACCGCGATCAGCATGAGATAGGCGGCGGTGGTCGCGCGCACGACCGAGAGCGGGGGCCCGTCCGGCGCGTACAGGCGCCATGCGAGGAAGCCGAAGATCATGCCTGCGGCCGCGAACGGCCAGGCCAGCAGCCCGAGCTGTCCGCGCAGCGCCACCAGCGCGACGATCGCCGCGACCGGGATCAGCACGGCGAAGACCGGCCACATCAGCGTGGTGCGCGTGAGATGCGGATTGACGGAGAGCTCGCGCCGCTCGATCGCGCGCGCGATCAGGATGGCGATCGCCGGATAGAGCGGCAGCACGTAGTGCGGCAGCTTGGTGATGACGAGCTCGAGCACGATCCAGCTCGGCACCGCCCAGGCGAGCAGGAAACGCACTTCGATGTCGCCACGTTGGCGCCAGACCGAGGGCGCGGCAACCGCGGCCATCGGCGCGCCCGGCCAGAAGGTGAGCCAGAACAGCAGCAGGTAATAGCCCGGCGGTGCCCCGTGGGTCTCCTGCGCGCTGATGACCTTGCTGAACAGGTCCTGGCCGACCAACTCGACGAAGAAGCTATCGCCGGCGCGCCCGGTGATGGCGAGGAACCAGGGCAGCACCAGCGCCAGCATCCATAAGATTCCGACAGCGGGCCTGAGCGCGAGGAACCAGCGCAGCGAGCGGTCGAAGAACGCGAGCGTCACGAGGGCCAAGCCCACCACCATCAGGATCAGCGGCCCTTTGATCAGAATGCCGGCGGCAAGCGCGGTCCAGAAGATCACGGGGTAGGTCCAGCCCCTCTCCTCTTCCTCCCTGTGCGCCGCCAGATAGCTGCGCGCCATCACGCCCATGGCCGCGACAATGGTGAACAAGAGCATGGCGTCGGTCTTGGCGAGGCGCGCTTCGACATTGAGCAGGATCGAGGTCGCCAGCATAAGGCCGGCAAGGTATGCGTGTCGTCGCGATACAAACGCGAGCGCGGTCCAATAGGTCAGCAGCACCGCGCCGACGGCGCCGGCAAGCGAAGGCAGCCGATAGAGCCAGATGGTGGCGCGCGCCTCGGGCACGCCGAGCGCCTCGGCGACGCGCACCACGGCGGCCTGCAGCCAGTAGATGCCGACCGGCTTCTTGTAACGCAGCTCGTCCTGGAAGCGGATGTCGATGTAGTCGCCGCTTTCGAGCATCTGCTTGGTCGCCTGGGCGAAGCGCGCCTCGTCGCGGTCGACCGGCGGCGTGTTGAAGAAGCCGGGCAGGAATGAAACGAGGCAGACGAACACCAGGAACGCACACGCGCGAAGATGCGAGGCGGTCGCGAACGCGAGCAACCCGTTCAAGTCTCTTGGGATCGCGCTCAAGCGCGCCGCGACCGCCATGCCCGCTCCCTCGTGAATGCGCGCGGACAATAGAGAAAAGAAATTGAATCCGGAAGCGTGGGTAAGCGTTTCAAATGTCTCGCCATTTCTGTGGGAAGACTGACTGAATGATCACATTCGATTCCGTCGTACCTGGAGTTTCTCGTAACGGGCTTTCACCGCAGGTTCGCTTGTCTTGCCAAGTACCTTGTCGGCTTGCGGATCGGAAGCTCCATCCAGGCCGGGCGTGCGCACTATCTGATCAGCAAGCTGATCGTAGCCGACTGGCTTGCCCCTGAACGGCGCCAAGTACGCGTCGAGGTGACCTCTGCCGGGCTCATCGATCTCCTTTGCCAGTGTCATCAGATAATCGGATTTGCGTGTCGCTGCCCAATCGATGTTGAAACCGGCGCGTTGCGCGAGAATGGAATGAATGACCATGATCGTGCGGCCGTTTCCATCGAGAAAAGGATGCCCATACGCGAGGTAGCCCATGATCTCGCCGGGCTTGGCCGACATGAATGCCTCAGCCTGTCCGTTGCATAGCGCGTAGTCGACGGCGGTGCGAATGTCCCTCGGGTGAGCAAATTGGACCTCGCCTCTGACGACGGCAAAATCCGGCAGGGTGGTCATCCGATCTTCGCCTGCCCATGGATAGACCGCCTCGAAAAGCACCTTATGAGTTGAAAGCACGTCGTCGTAGGAAAGCTTCCTCGTCTTGCTCAATTGCTGAAATGCTTTACCAAGCCCTGTGACGAAGGAGGAATGCTCGAGCCGCCGTACGATGTCGTGGTCTTTCTCGTTGGCGAAATTGCGCAGATAGCCGCGTGCCTCGAAATCGCCAAACGGGTCGAAGGTCACGGCTTGATTTCGCGCAGATAGCTGGCCTGGAGGCGTACCAGCTCCGCGCGATCGAGGTGGCCCGCGCGTTGCAGCGCGATCAACATCTGCTCCACTTCGTCCAATTCGACATCGCTGTCTGCTAGACGTGCGAAATCTTGGGCAAGCAGGTCGCCTTGCGTGCGGACATAGGCCACATTGTGCTGCTCCGCCATCCGGCGAATGACGGCGGCAGTGGCGCTTGAACGACGCTCAGCCATGTCATCTCCTCGGTATGAACATATCGCCTTTGGCGTCGAAAATCCATTAAGCGGAGCGCAGTCAGCTTAATCCACCCGCACCACGACACTGTCGGCGGTCCCGCGCGCATCCATGACGGTGAGCCGCACGAAGCCCGGTCCGTCTGGCGCAAAGAATATCGTGCGTCCGGTCTGGCGCGGCGCCGGAACGCCGTTGACCAGCACGGTCAGCGGCTGCACGCCGCCTGACACTTTCAGCGGCAGATCACGCTCCGCAACCGCGCGTTCGAGGCGCGAGCCGTTGAGCGGGAACAGGATGCGCAGCGGCGTATCGCTCTCGCCTGCCAGCGCGCCGGGGCGGAAGCGCTGCAGCGGCGGCGGCAGGCGCTGCGTCATCGCGACGATGACGCCCTTGGGCGCCTTGGGCAGCGCCGCGATCAGGCCGACGCGCGCGTACGCATCGAACAGGATCGGCGCCGCCGCGCCGCGGCCGACCAGCCCGGGGATCGGCGCGCCGTCGGGCCGCCCGACCCAGACCCCGATCGTGCGCCTGCCGTCGAAACCGATCGACCAGGCGTCGCGGTAGCCGTAGCTGGTACCGGTCTTGAACGCGATGCGGCCGCCGACCGCGTTCTCCGGCGGCGGCGTGCCGAGGAGGACGTTGCCGACGTACCAGGCCGCGACCGGATCGAGCAGCCGGCGCGGCGCCGTATCGGTGTTCAGGTCATCGTAGCGCTCGGTGAGCGCGATCGTGTTGCCGCCGCGCGCAAGCCCGGCATAGAGCATCGTGAGATCGGTGAGCGTGACGCCGACGCCCCCGAGCCCCATGGCCAGCCCGGGCACCTCGCCCTTCGGCAGCACCAGGCGGAAGCCGGCGTCGGAGAGCCGCGCGGTGAGCCTGCTCGCGCGCACCGCTTCGAGCGTCACCACCGCCGGCACATTCAAGGAGAGCTGCAGCGCGCGCCGCACCGTGACGGTTCCCTGGAAGCTCAGATCGAAGTTCTCCGGCGCATAGGAGCCGAAACGCACCGGGCGGTCGTCGACCAGGGTCTCGGGGTGGATCAGCCCGTCCTCGAAGCCGAGCCCGTAGATGAACGGCTTGAGCGTGGAACCGGGCGAGCGCAGCGCTTGAGTCATGTCGACCTGGCCGGCGCGCCGCTCGTCGAAATAGTCCGGCGAGGCGACGCGGGCGAGTACCTCGCCGGTCGCGTTATCGACCACGACGATCGCGACCGAGACATCGGGGCCGAGCGCGCGGGCGCGCTCGCGCGCCAGCTCCTCGAGGCTCTTCTGCATGCTCGCGTCGATGGTGAGGCGATGCAGCTTGCGCTCGGGCGCGGCGGCGACCGCCTGCTCGGCGGCGTGCGGGGCAAGCACCGGCATGGCCGCGCGGATCGCGGGCACCGCTTCGGCCTTGGCGAGCGCGATCTCGTCCGCCGGCCAGCGCGGGTTCGCGGCGATACGGTCGAGCACGCGCGCGCGGGCACGGCAAGTCACTTCATAAGCGCGGTCGGGCCGGCGCGTCTCGGGTGATTGCGGAATGGCGACCAGCAGCGCCGCCTCGCCGAGGGTCAGGCGGCGCGGCTCCTTGCCGAAATAGGCGAGCGTTGCGGCGCGCGTGCCTTCGAGGTTGCCGCCATAGGGCGCGAGGTTGAGATAGAGCGAGAGGATCTCGTCCTTGGTGAGCACGCGTTCGAGTTGGATCGCGCGCACGATCTGCTTGAGTTTTGCGCCGAAGGTTCTTTCGGTCCGGGGTTCGAGCAGGCGCGCGACCTGCATGGTCAGGGTGGACCCGCCGGACACGATGCGGCCGTTGCTGACCAGCTGGTAGAACCCGCGCGCCAGGGCCAGCGGGTCGGCGCCGAAGTGAGTGCGGAAACGCTTGTCCTCGTAGGCGATCAGCAGGTCGACGAAGCGCGGATCCACGTTCTCGACCTTGAGCGGCAGGCGCCAGCGGCCCTCGCTGGTCGCATAGGGACGCAGCAGCCGGCCGTCGCGGTCGAGCACCTGGGTCGAGAATTCCAGCCCCTCGCCGAGCGGCACCGGCCCGAGCGAGACGATCCAGGCGGAGAGGGTGGCGGCGGCGAGGACGAATAGTGTTGCAGCCACAGCCAATGTGACACGCAATCTTTTCCATACGGGCGGTCTGTTCCCCTCCCCCTTGTGGGGAGGGGTTAGGGGTGGGGGTCCAGAGTTTGGCAACGCTGGTCCCGATCGCGCCACCCCCCTCCCTAGCCCTCCCCCACAAGGGGGGAGGGAACACACCGAGCTTGGGGCAGCTTGATCCCTGCTCATCTCACCGCCTGCACCTCGATCACGCCGGTGCCGGTGCGGCCGAAGCGGTCGGGGCGATACATGTCCTCGACGTACGCTTGCGGCAGCACGTAGCGCCCGGGCGAAACGGCGCGCACGATGTAGGCCACCGTGAACACCGACTTGTCGCGGCTGCCGCGGTCGAAGGCCGCGGTGAAGCGGTCGTCGCGGAACTCGGAGTGCACCGGCTCCTTGGCGTCCTCGATCCACGACAGCGTGCCGGTCTCACCGGACGAGACCAGCCGCGGATTGTCGATCTCGAAGCCCGCCGGCAGGTAGTCGGCGACGATGACGCGGCCGAACTGCGGCTGGCCTTCGGTGACCTTGAGCACCACGGCGAAGCGGTCGTTCTGCTTGGCCTTGGCCGGATCGGCGGCCTCGCCATCGAGCGTGTAGTACAGCCGCTCGATCTTGAAGCCCTTGTCGGTCGCGGGCTCCGGCACGATCGGTGCGCCGGTGACCGAGACCACGGCCTGCACGGTGCTGTCGCCGTTGTTGGCGACGCGCAGCGCCGACGTCAGGTCGCCGGCGCGGAAGTTGCGGTAGAGCGGCCCGCGCCGCGTCTCGCCCGCGACCTCGAGCGCCATGCCGGCGACGTCGCGCGCGAGCGAGCGCGCGGCAAGCACCATCCAGGCGTTCTCCTGCGTCGACGTGTAGGGGGTGAGCGCGCGCGCCGTCTCGATGCGCTCGACCGCGCGCAGCACGGCCGGGCGCGGCGCGTTGCCTTCCGAGGCGAGCGTCACGAAGGCGGCCGCATCGCGCAGGATCGAGCCGTAGTCGACGCGGCCGTATTCGAGCTTGGGCTGCGGCGAGATCTCGTCGAGCGCGACGGCATAGACGCGCTCGGCGCGCACGCGGTCGCCGAGCAGGCCGAGCGCCGCGGCGATCTGCGCCTTGGCGATCGGCGTCGGCAGGTCGGCCAACTTGGTGTCGGCGATGTAGCGCAGGTCGCCGAGCGGCGCCGCGCCGTTGCGCGCGAGCACGTAGTAGGCGTAGGCCAGATTCCGCCCACCCTCCTTGCTCGGGTCGGCGCCGGCTACGGTGTTGCGCAGACGGTCGAGCGCGAGGCGGAAGGCGGTATCGGGCACCACGAAGTTGCGCTCGCGCGCCCGGGTGAGGAAGTCGGTGACGTAGGCGTCGAGCCAGGCATCGTCGCCGCCCGACGACCACAGGCCGAACGAGCCGTTCGACCCTTGACGGGCAAGCAGCCGCTCGATGGCGTCGCGGATGCGCTGGTCGATGCCGGCATCGAGCGCGAGCTGCGACTCGCTCGCCAGCTCGTTGACGTAGAGCAGCGGCAGCGCGCGGCTGGTGATCTGCTCGGAACAACCGAACGGATAGCGGTCGAGCGCCTTGAGCAGGGCGCCGACGTCGAGCGCGGTCGACGGCCCGACCGAGAGCTGGACCCCGCCGGTGCCCGGCACCAGATCGGCGAACAGGTCGCTCGACAGCGTGAAGCTCTCGTTGCGCGCGACCGCGCGCACCGTGCGGCGCGTGAGGATCTGCGTCGCCGGCTTCACGGCGAGCGCGTAAGTGCGCTGCAGATTGAAGCCGCCCGGCCCCGAGATGCGGATCGCGACCGAGCCGGTGCCGACGCCCGAGGCGTTGAGCGGCAGGCTCACGCCGGCGCGCTGCTTGGCGTTGAGGCGGATGCTCGGCGGCGTGCCTTGCGCGACGCTGAGCGGGCCTTGGGTCTGCACCGTGATGCTGTAGTCGCCGGTCGCGCCCTCGACGTTGTCGAGGTCGAGCCGCACGGTGCCGCGGTCGCCGGTGAGCAGGAAGCGCGGCAGGGTCGCGGTAAGCACCACGGGATCGCGCACGATCACGTCGCCCGCGGCCTTGCCGACCTTGTCCTTCGACCAGGCGACCGCCATCACGCGCACCGAACCGGCGAACGCGGGAATGTCGAACAGGACTTCCGCGGTACCGTCGGGGCGCACCTGCACGATGCCGGAATAGAGCGCGAGCGGGGCTTGCGTCGGCGGCGAGCCGCCGAGTTGGGCCGGCGGCGCGTCGCCGCCGGTGCGGATGGCGCCGCGATTGCCCTGCATGCCGTCGATGAGCTGGCCGTAAAGATCGCGGACTTCGGCCGCGAGCCGGCGCTGGCCGAGATAATGCTCGTCGGGCGCCGGCGGCTTGTAGTTGGTGAGATTGAGAATGCCGACGTCGACCGCGGCAACCACCACGCGCGCCTCGTCGCCGGGGCTAAGCCCGTTCAGCTTGAGCGGTACGCGCAAGGTGCCGTTCGGGCGCATCAAGTCGGGCAGCCGCATGTCGAGCGCGATGGTGCGCGCTTGGCGGTCGACCGCGAACCATTGCAGGCCGATGGCGCGGCCGGGCATGCGGCTCGCCTGCTCGTCGAGCGGACGGCGCAGGGTCGCCACCACATAGGCGCCGGTGCCCCAGTCGCGTCCGACGGTGAGCGGAATGCGCACGGTGCCGGGCTGCACGTCGGCGGTCGTGCTCGAATAGAGCCGCTCGCCGACCACGGTGAGGGTCACTTTCCCAGGCGTGCGGGCGGTGACGGCCACCGATATGGTCTCGCCCGCCTTGTACTCCGGCTTGTCGAGCGCGATTTCCAGCAGGTCGGGGGTGTCGGCGGAGGCGTCGGCGTACCAGCCGGCGTCGAACGTGATCGAGGTCGGCGGCACGCTCGGGTCGTCGCTCGCGATGTCGAGCCGATAGCGGCCGAGCTGCACGGGAAGCGCGATGCGGCCGGGCTTGTCGGCCGTGACGTCGAGGTGGCCGTCGGCCATGCGCCGCGTGGTCTTGACCGGCTCGTAGTCCCAGCGGCTGTCGCGGCGGTACCACTGATAGCGCCGCTCGAGCTTGAGCAGCTCGTAGCGCAGGCCGCCATGGGTCAGCATGCGCCCGTCGGGCGTCACCACCACGACATCGAAGCTCGCGGTTTCGCCTTCGCCGAGCGAGCGGCCTTGAAAGTTCGGCTTGACGCCGATCATGGTCGAATTCGGCACGATCGGCAGCGTGATGTTGCGCTCGACCGCGCGCCCGCCGGTCTCGGCCATGCGCACCGTGATGGTGGCTTCGAGCGGCCGCGACGAGGTCGGCACCTTCTCGAGCGCGACTGGGAAGGTCGCCTTGCCCTGGTCGTCGGTCGCGGGGATGTCCGCGAGCGTCGTGCGTTCGCGCGTCGCCTCTTCTTCTTCCGCCGTGCCGAACTGGTAGCCGGCAAGGCCCGGCCGCGACGCGGTCGGCTTGATCACCATCTCGGCTTCGAGATCGAGGTTCGAGGCCGGCGCGCCATAGAGGAAGCGGCCGTCGACCTTCAGCTCGGCCGGCTGCGTCGGCGAGATGCGGCCGGTCGGCGAAGCGAGTTCGAACTCCAGGCGGTCCGGGATGTAGTCTTCGACCAGGAAGGTGGTCGAGCCGATCGCCGGCCCTTTCGGATCGGTGTAGGCGCGCACGCGCCAGGTGCCGGTCGAGGCGGTCTGCACGATCGGCACGCTCAAGGAGCGCGCGCCGATCCCCATGTCCGGCACGACGGTGCGCCGGTACTCGACGCCGTCGGGGCGCTCGACCACCAAGGTCATCGGCACGGTGGTCACGGCGACGCTCTGCGGATCGCGCAGCAGCGTGGTGATGTGAACGGTCTCGCCGGTGCGGTAGACGCCGCGCTCGGTATAGACGAACGCATCGAGCCCGCCCTGTACCTGGCGTCCGATCACGCCGCGGTCGGAGAGATCGAACGCGGGCGCCTTCAGGCTGAGGAACGCGTAATCGCCGCGCGCGTCGGCCACCAGCATGGCGGGCGAAAGCCCGCCCTCCCCGCGCGCGAGCCCGGCCTCGAACCTTACGAAGCCGGCGGCGTCGGTCGTGCGGGTGGCGAGGACTTCGTTGTTGCGCGCGATCAGGCGCACTTCGACGTTCGCCCTGGCCTCGGTGGTCGCGAGCGAATGCACGAACACGCCGACGCCGTCGGTGCCGGAGAACGCGGCAAGGCCGAGATCGGACACGATGAACCATTGGGTCGCGAGCGGGCTGTAGTCTTCCGCCGCCGGGCCGGGAGGCGCAGCGGTCATCACGTAGACGCCGGGTTTCAGATCGCCGACCGCTTCCCCGATCGGGAAGGCCGTGGTGACGTCGGCATTGAGCACCGACTCGGTGTTCAGCTGGCCTTTCCAGACTTCGATGCCGCGCTCGCTCGCGAGCTTCTCCATGTCGGAGCGGTCGATGTTGCGCTGGAAGTCGTTGCCGAGCACGGTCTCGATCAGGTTGCGGTCGCCGACGCGGAAGATCTTGATGTCGACCGCGCGCGTATTGACCGAGACCACCGGGATGCCGCGCTGGCCGGTGCGCGGCAGCACATAGGCGCGGCTGGTGAAGCGCACGAACGGGCTGCGGTCGCGCACATAGATGTTGTAGTCGACCGACTTCTGCAGCGTCTCGCGTACGGTCGACGGCAGGCCGGCGCGCACCGTGATGGAATAGCGGTCGCCGTGCTTGAGACCCTCGACGCAGAGCTGCTGCTCCTCGACCGTGATGGCGGGCTTGTCCTGGCCGGCGACCGCGACGAACGGCGAGAAGTCGGCGCGCTTGCCCGGCAGGCTCTCGGAGAACTGGAAGCAGGCGCGGGGGGACGCTGCATCCGCGTCCACCGAATAGTCGAGGATGCGGAAGCCGTGCTGCTCGCGCAGCTGCTCGTAGAGCTGGCGCGTGTCGGCGACCTCGCGCAGGTCGAGGGCGAGGCGCAGCGTGTCGAGCGCGGGGCGCCAGATCTTGCGGTCGGTGTAGATGCGGCCGAGCGTGGTGAGGGCGTCGGCCTCTTCGTTCCGATTGCCGGCGCGCTGGTAGGCGATGTAGGCGGCGGTCGACGCGCGATCGAGGAAGGCGAAGCGCTCGCGGTCGTCGCTCGGCATGATCTGCAGGATGGTGCGCGACAGCCGCAGCCAGTTGGCGGCTTCGCTCGGCGCGACCGAGACGATCTGCGCCAGGATCTGCATGCCGGCGCGGAAATCGCGCTTCTCGAAGGCGGCGTCGGCCTCGCGCCGCAAGGTCGCGAGCGGCTTTGCGACTTGGCCGGCCTCGGTCTTGATCTGGGCTTCGAGCTTGATCGCGCTATCGGCGAGATCGGATCGTTGGAAGGCCTTGTCGGCGGCGGCGGCGGGAAAAGCGGTGAGAGCAAGAAGAGCGACGAGCGCGGCGGCAAAGCCGGCGCGGACGGACGCGAGCATCGAAGGACCTCCCTCAAACCCCATTAGCGGGGCCGTACTTCACTTCCACCAGTTTCGAGACTTGTCCAGCAATCATGTCCGATTGATGACTGAATGTTCATGATCGGGAAAATGGTGGTGCGAAGGAGAGTTGGGGTGGCGGTGCCGCAAACTCGAACACCCTCCCCTGGAGGGGGAGGGTCGGCGAGTGTGAGCGAAGCGAATGCGAGCCGGGGTGGGGTGACTGTTCGAAAAAACTTCACCCCACCCCGACGCTCACTGCGTTCACGTCGACCCTCCCCCTCCAGGGGAGGGTGAACGGAGCGTGCGGCGCCCACCCTACGATTTCGGCGCATCCAATACTTTGAACGGCCGCGCGCTCTCGAACGCGCGCGCGGCGCGCAGCACGAGCGCGTCGTTGCGCAGCGGACCCACGATCTGCAGGCCGATCGGCAGGCCGTCGCGCGAGAAGCCGCACGGCACCGAGGCGGCGGGCTGCTGGGTGAGATTGAACGGATAGGTGTAGGGCGACCACGCGATCCAGCGCTCGCCGTAGGAACCGTCCGCCGGTGTCACGCGGTCCACTTCAAATGCCGGGATCGGCATCTGCGGCGTGAGCAGGAGATCGTAACGTTCGTGGAAGCGCGCCATCGTGATGGCGAGCTCGGCGCGCGCCGCGTAGGCGGCAAGATAGTCGGCGAGCGAATAGCGCCTGCCCTCCGCGGCCACCTCGAGGAGGCCCGGATCCATCTTGGCCCGGTCCGGCTCGGGCACCGCGTCGACGATGGTCGCTGAGACCGCACCCCAGATGGTCATGATCTGATCGTAGGGCTCGGCGAAGCCGGGATCGGCTTCTTCCACGGTCGCGCCCAGGTCGGCGAAGACTTGCGCGGCCGCGGCGGTCGCCTGCTCCACCTCGAGATCGAGTTGCTTGACGTAGCCGAGCCGCGGGCTCCAGGCGACGCGCAAGCCGCGCAAGCCGTCGTCGAGGCCGACGCGGAAATCCGGCGCGGGCGTATTCCACGCCGCCATGTCGCGCTCGTCCGGCGCGCCGATCACGGTAAGCATCAGCGCCGCGTCGGTCACGGTGCGGGTCAGCGGCCCGTGATGGGCGAGCACGTTGAACGGCGACGCCGGATAGACCGGCACCCGGCCGAAGCTCGGCTTGATGCCGAACACGCCGGTGAACGCGGCCGGAATGCGGATCGATCCGGCGCCGTCGGTGCCGATATGCAGGGCGCCGAGATTGAGCAGCGCCGCGGCGGCTGCGCCGCCGGACGAACCGCCGGGCGTGCGGCTGAGCTTCCACGGGTTGCGCGTGGTGCCGGTGAGCGGCGAATGGCAGACGCCGATCCAGCCAAACTCGGGGAGCGTGGTCTTGCCCAGGATCACCGCGCCCTGCTCGCGCAGGCGCGCCGGCGCCGGCGCGTCGTAGCTCATCGGCGCAGGATCGGACGTGGCCGAGCCCTTGCGCGCCGGGAAGCCTTTGACCGCGACGTTGTCCTTTACGGTGACCGGCACGCCGTCGAGCAGGCCCTGCGGCGCGCCCTTCATCCAGCGCGCCTCGGAGGCGCCGGCAGCGGCAAGCGCGCCCTCGGTGTCGATGACGTTGAAGGCATTGATGACCGGATTGACGCGCGAAATGCGGTCCAACGCGACGCGCGTGACCTCGAGCGGCGAGATGTCCTTGCGGCGATAGAGCGGCAGCAGCTCGGTGGCGCTCAGCGCCGCAACGTCGGTCATCCATCCCCCTTGAACCATGATCCGTTCGGGCCATGGTCTAACTTTTACTTTGCGCATGATCTTTTCCGAAAACCGGTTTCCACTTTTCGGGATCATGCGCCGGCCGACAATGGTATCCGCACCCGCGCGCCGGTCAAACTGCTCGCCAGCAGCGCATCGATCAGCCGATGCACCTTCAGGGCTTCCTCGCCGTTGATCGCCGGCTCGCGTTTCTGGTCGAGCGCGTCGAGGAAGTCGGCGAGCACGCCGCGATGCCAGTCGTTGGGAAACGCCATCGGGTCGGCGCCAGTGCCGCCGCCGCCGGCTTCGGACTCGACCGCGGTGACGCGGCCATCGTGATGGACGACTCTGAGCGTCGTGCCGGCCAGCGCGGCGGTGGCGCTCTCGCCGATGATCTCGATGCGTTCGGGAAAGCCCGGATAGGCGGCGGTGGTGGCGTCGATGGTGCCGAGCGCGCCGCTGGCGAACTTCACCGCGGCGGCCGCCATGTCCTCGGTCTCCATGCGGTGCACCGAGGAGGTCTGCGCGTAGCAGGCGACCTCGGCGACCGGCCCGGCAAGGCTCAGCATCAGGTCGAGGGTATGGATGCCTTGCGTCAGCAGCACGCCGCCGCCGTCCCGCGCGCGCGTCCCCCTGCCCTCCACGTCGTAGTAGCTCTGCGGCCGCCACAGCCGGATCACCGTGGAGCACCCAACGATGCGGCCAAGCTCTCCGGCTTTCAGCATGTCGCGCAACTTCAGCGCGGCGGGGCGGAAGCGGTGCTGCAGCACGACGCCGAGCGCCCTGCCGGCCTTGCGGCAGGCGGCGACCAATTCTTCGGCGCGCGCGGTCGAGATCTCGAGCGGCTTCTCCAACAGCACGTGCTTGCCGGCGGCGGCGCAGCGGCGCACCAGGTCGAGGTGGGTGTTGGGCGGCGTCAGGATCATGACCGCGTCGATGCTATTGTCCGCCAGGATGGCGTCGAGACTGTCGCCGAGCGGAAAAGCGAAACGCGCGCCGAACGCCGTGCGCCGCGCTTCGCTCGGGGCGAACGCCGCCGCGACTTCGACGCGGTCCTGCAGGTCGACGAGGCTCTTGGCGTGCGGCGTGACCGCCATGCCGAGGCCGACGATGGCGAGCTTGTGTCTGGGCATCCAACGCTCCTTCCGTAGGGTGGGCAAAGGCGCATAGCCAGCACTGTGAGTGCACGCCGGCGCCGTGCGCCTTTGCCCACGCGTCCCGTTGTTCGACATCCGCGTGGGCACGGCGCGGACCCCTTTCAGTGAATTGCCGCGAGATCGAGGCCGCGCCTTTGCCCACCCTACTGCAATGCGCGGATGGCGCCGCGCAGTTCGGCGAGACCCTTGAGCCGGCCGATGGCCGAATAGCCGGGATTCACCGTCTTGCCGAGATCGTCGAGCATGCGGTGGCCGTGGTCGGGACGGAAAGGAATTTGCGCAGCGGCGGGTCGCTTGCGATCTTCGGCGAGCAGCGCACGCAGCACCGCGATCATGTCGAAATCGCCGTCGAGATGATCGGCTTCGACGAAGCTGCCGTCGCCTTCGCGCCGGGTCGAGCGCAGATGAGCAAAGTGGATGCGCGGTCCGAACTGCGCGGCCATGGCGGGCAGATCGTTGTCGGCGCGCACGCCGAGGCTGCCGCTGCAGTAGCACATGCCGTTGGCGGGCGACGGCACGGCAGCGAAGATCGCCTGGTAGTCGGCGGCCGTCGACGCGATGCGCGGCAGGCCGAACAGCGGGCGCGGCGGATCGTCGGGATGCAGCGTAAGCTTCACGCCGAGCGCATCGGCGACCGGCACGACCTGTTCCAGGAATGCGACCAGATGGGTGCGCAGCTTGTCGGCGTCGATGCCGGCATATCGGGCGAGCCGCTCGCGGAACGCCGCCGGATCGAGCGCGTCGGTGGTGGCGCCGGGCAGGCCGGCGGCGACGGTACGGGTCAATACCGCGACGTCGGACTCGCTCATCGCCTCGAATACGCGGCGCGCCCGCGCCCGCGCTGCCTCGTCGTAATCGGCGACGGCTCCGGGCCGCGCTAGCACGTGAATGTCGAAAGCCGCGAAGCGGTCGGCGTCGAAGCGCAGCGCGGTCGCCCCGCTCGGCAGCGCAAAGTCGAGATCGGTGCGAGTCCAGTCGACCACGGGCATGAAGTTGTAGCAGACGGTGCCAATGCCCTCGGCCGCGACCGCCTCAAGACTCGCGATCCACGCCTCGATGGCGTTGCGCGCGCCGGCGCCTTCGCGCTTGATCGCGTCGGCGACCGGGATGCTTTCCACCACCGTCCAGGCGAGCGGCGCGCGCCCGGCCGGCGCCGTTTCGATCAGCGCCTTGCGCGCCGCGACCGCCTGGCGCGGCCACGCTTGCCCCGGCGCAACCTCGTGCAGCGCATTGACGATATCGCTCGCACCGGCCTGGCGCACCGCGTCGAGCGCGACCGGATCATCCGGGCCGAACCACCGCCAGGCCTGCCGCACGGGACGTTCCACCCCTGATTTTCTTGGGGATTTTCGATTGGTCAGGCCACCTTATCGCTTGAACGGAAGGCCCTCAACCCGTAGGGTCGCGCCGAAAATAAAAGACGGCTTCAGAGCATGATCCCGAAAAGTGTGTAGCGGTTTTCGGGAAAGATCATGCTCCGCTAGAGCATGATCCCGAAAAGTGTGCAGCGGTTTTCGGAAAAGATCATGCTCCACTGAAAAAGGCCGCGCGCGCGGGAGGATCGATGCCGTTCCAGACGGTCGCGACGCAGCGGCTCTATGAGCAGGTGGCCGAGCAGGTCACCGGCCTGGTCGGGCGCGGCGAGTTCAAGCCGGGCGACCGGCTGCCGCCCGAGCGCGACCTGGCAAAACTGCTCGGCGTCAGCCGCCCGACCGTGCGCGAGGCCATGATCGCGCTCGAGATCGCCGGGCTGGTGGAAGTGCGCGTCGGCGCCGGCACGTTCGTCACCGACAAGGCCAAGGCAAACGGCGCGGTGAATGGCCGGCTGTTCGAAGGCGCCGGCTCTTCGCCGCTCGAGCTGATCGCGGCGCGGCGCACCATCGAGCCGGAAGTCGCAGCCCTCGCCGCGCAGGTCGCCACCCCCGGCGAGATCGCCGCCATCGCCGAGACCATCGCGATGATCGGCGCCGCGGAGGATACGGCCGCGCATCGCGCCGCGGATCACCTGTTTCACGTGCGCATCGGGATGGCGAGCCACAACGCGGTGCTGACCGCGATCGTCGACGAATGCTGGGCCGACATGTACTCGCCGATGTTCGAGCGCATGGGCGCGATCACCGGCCTGATCGCGACGCGCTGCAGCCCGCAGCAACGCGACAAGACCAACGCCGAGCACGGCGAGATCTATCGGGCGATTGCGGCGCGCGATGCGGTCGGCGCGCGCGCGGCGATGGACCGCCATCTCGCCGGCGTGGAACGTATCCTGCACGAGGGTGAGGTGCCCGACACGGTGCCCTTGCGCGTGCACGCCGGGGGGATGCGATGAAGCCCGCCCGCGCGCCGCGCCTCACCTCGCCCCTGCTTCATGCCGACCGGCTGTTCCCGACCGACATCGCCTCGCGCACGCTGGCGCGGCGGCTCTATGCGGAAGTCGAGAACCTGCCGATCGTTTCGCCGCACGGCCACACCGACCCGCGCTGGTATGCCGACAACGCGCCGTTCCCCGATCCGGCGCGCCTGTTCGTCACGCCCGACCATTACATTTTCCGCATGCTCTACAGCCAGGGCGTGCCGCTCGAAGACCTCGGCATCGCGCGCAAGGACGGCGGTAGGATCGAGACCGACGCGCGCACGATCTGGCGGCGCTTCGCCCAGCACTATCACCTGTTCCGCGGCACGCCGACGCGGCTGTGGCTCGATCACGCCTTCTCGACCCTGTTCGGGTTGGAGTTCAGGCTCACCGCCGGCACAGCGGATCACTATTTCGACCGCATCTCCGAGTGCCTGGCCAAGCCGGAATTCCTGCCGCGCGCGCTGTTCGAGCAGTTCAAGATCGAGGTGATCGCGACCACCGAAAGCCCGCTCGACGAGCTCAAGGCGCACGAAACGCTGCGCAAGTCGGGCTGGGCCGGACGCGTGGTCACCGCCTACCGACCGGATCCGGTGATCGACCCGGAGTTCAACGGCTTCCGCGACAACGTCGAGAAGTTCGGCGACATCACGCGGTGCGACACGTTCAGCTGGCATGGTTATCTCGAGGCGCATCGCCAGCGGCGCGATTTCTTCAAGCGCTACGGCGCGACCTCGACCGATCACGGGCATCTGTCGGCGCAGACCATGGACCTGCCGCAGGCCGACGCCGAGCGCCTGTTCGCCAAGGTGATCGGCGGCGACTTCACCGCCGGCGACGCCGAGCTGTTCCGCGCGCAGATGCTCACCGAGATGGCGCGCATGAGCCTCGACGACGGGCTGGTGATGCAGATCCACCCCGGCTCGTTCCGCAACCACAACCCGACGGTCACTGCGCGCTTCGGCCGCGACATGGGCGCCGACATCCCGACCCGCACCGACTACGTGCACGCGCTCAAGCCGTTGCTCGACCGCTTCGGCAACGAGCGCGACTTCACCTTGATCCTGTTCACGCTCGATGAAAGCGCCTATTCGCGCGAGCTTGCCCCGCTCGCCGGGCACTATCCCGTGCTGCGGCTCGGGCCGGCGTGGTGGTTCTACGACTCGCCCGCGGGCATGCGGCGCTTCCGCGAACTGACCACCGAGACCGTCGGCTTCTACAACACGGTCGGATTCAACGACGACACCCGCGCTTTTCCGTCGATCCCGGCGCGCCACGACGTGGCGCGGCGCATCGATTGCGGCTATCTCGCCGAGCTGGTGGTGCAACACCTGCTCGACGAGGACGAAGCGCGCGAGGTCGCGCGCGATCTCGCCTACGGGCTCGCCAAGCGCGCCTACAAACTGTGAAGGAAAATACTCGCCGATGACAACAAGGATCCGGACGACCGACGGACGGCGATGCAAAGCAAACCAGGGAGAATGACATGAACAGACGCGAATTCCTCGGCACCAGCGCCGTCACTGCACTTGGACTGACCGGCCTCGGCGCCACCGCCCTCGCCCAAGCCAAGCTCGTCCTCAAGGCGACCGACGTCCACCCGCTCGGCTATCCGACGGTGGAAGCGGTCGTGCGCATGGGCAAGAAGCTCGAGGCGGCCACCAACGGGCGCATCAGCATCCAGATGTATCCGGCGATGCAGCTCGGCGGCGAGAAGGAGATGATCGAGCAGGCGCAGGTCGGCGCGCTGCAGATCGCGCGCATCAGCGTCGGCCCGATGGGCCCGATCGTGCCGGAGCTCAACGTGTTCAACCTGCCGTTCATGTTCCGCGACAATGCGCACATGGAGAAGGTGGTCGACGGCCCGATCGGCGAGGAGATGCTCAAGAAGCTGAGCGATCACCCGACCGCCGGCCTGATCGGCTTGTGCTGGATGAACGCCGGCACGCGCAACGTCTACAACAGCAAGCACCCGATCACGAAGGTCGAGGACCTGAAAGGCCTGAAGATCCGCATGATGGGCAACCCGGTGTTCGTCGACACCATGAACTCGCTCGGCGGCAACGGCGTCGCCATGGGCTTCGACCAGCTCATCAACGCGATGCAGACCGGCGTGGTCGACGGCGCGGAGAACAACGAGCCGAGCTACGAAAGCGGCCAGCACTACCGCTACGCCAAGTTCTACTCCAAGACCGGGCACCTGATGATCCCGGAGATCCTGGTGTACTCGAAGCGCTCGTGGGAAACCCTGTCGAAGGACGACCGCGACCTGATCATGAAGCTCGCCAAGGAGGCGCAGCAGGAGCAGCGCAAGCTCTGGTACGCGCGCGAGGACGAGTCGATGCAGAAGATGAAGGCGGCCGGCGCGCAGATCAACGACGTCTCGGACCGCAAGCCGTTCCAGGCGGCGGTGAAGCCGGTGTGGGACAAGTACGGCGCCCAGCACTCGGCGCTGATCCAGCGCATCCAGGACGTAAAGTAGCCAAGACGGAAGTGGAAGCGAGGGGCCGGCACGCGCTGCCGGCCTCTTTCTTGGGCGACGGGGGAGCGCAATGAAGGAACGTTACGTTCAGGCGATGAACGTGCTGCATCGCCTGTGCATGGTGATCGCCGGCTGCTGCCTCGTCATCATTACCCTCATCATCCCGTGGGGCGTGTTCACGCGCTACGTGCTCAACAGCGCGTCGTCGTGGCCGGAACCCATGGCCGTGCTGCTGATGATCTGGTTCTCGTTTCTCTCGGCCTGCATCTGCTACCGCGAAAACCTGCACATCGGCGTCGCCGTCATCCCGATGATGCTGGATGGCAAGGCGAAGACCGCGGTCGGCTGGCTCATCGAGCTGTGCATGATGGGCACCAACCTGTTCATGTTCTGGTGGGGCATCAAGCTGGTCAACACGACCTGGTACCAGTCGATCTCGGACTTTCCGTGGTATTCGGTCGGCGCGTCCTACCTGCCCGTCCCGATCGGCGGGCTGATCACGGCGCTGTTCGTCATCGAGCGCCTGTGGGCGTCGAACCTGTTCGAGCAGCCCGACGACGACGCCATCTCGCATATCAGCACCGAGTAGGCCGTCATGGACATGATCATCCTGATCGGCGGCTTCTGCGTGCTGTGCCTGCTCGGCATGCCGGTCGCCTATGCGCTCGGCCTTGCGGCGATCTTCGCGGCGCTGTGGGTCGATCTTCCGCTCGAAGCCGTGATGCTGAAGACGTCCGACGGCATGGACGACTTCGCGCTGCTCGCGATCCCGTTCTTCATCCTGGCCGGCGGCATCATGGCCGAGGGCGGCATGGCGACGCGCCTGGTCAACCTCGCCAAGGTGTTCGTCGGCTTCATCCGCGGCGGGCTGGCGCTGGTCAACATCCTCGCCTCGACCATGTTCGGCTGCATCTCCGGCTCGTCGGTCGCCGATACCGCGGCGATCGGCTCGGTGATGATCCCGCAGATGATCAAGGCCGGCTACCCGCGGCTGTTCGCCGTCAACGTCACCATCGCGGGCTCGCTGCAGCCGTTGCTGATTCCGCCCTCGCACAACGCCGTGATCTATTCGCTCGCCGCCGGCGGCACGATCTCGGTCGCGCATCTGTTCATCGCCGGCATCATCCCGGGCCTGCTGCTCGGGCTGTCGCTGATGATCCTGTGCTTCTACATCGCGCGGCGCGACAATTTCCCCAAGGGCGAGGTGATCCCGCTGCGTCAGGCGATCACGATCGCCGGCGAAGCATTCTGGGGACTGGTCACGGTCTTCATCATCATCGGCGGGATTCTCTCCGGCGTGTTCACGCCGACCGAATCCGCGGCGGTCGCCTGCATCTACTCGTTCCTGGTCACGATGTTCATCTATCGCGACTACAAATGGAGCGAGCTGCCGCTGCTGGTCGGGCGCGTGGTGCGCACGGTCGGCATGGTCATGATCATGATCGGGTTCTCGATCGCGTTCGGCTACATGATGGCGATCATGCAGATCCCCGCGAAGGTGACGGCGTTCTTCGTATCGATCTCGAACGACAAGTACACCTTCCTGCTGCTGATCAATATCCTGCTGCTGGTGCTTGGAACCTTCATGGATCTCGCGCCGATGCTGCTGATCTGCACGCCGATCTTCCTGCCGGTGGTCAAGATGTTCGGCATCGATCCGGTGCACTTCGGCATGATCATGATCCTCAACCTCGGCATCGGGCTGCTCACGCCGCCGGTCGGGCCGACGCTGGTGGTCGGCTGCGCCATCGGCAAGGTGACGATGGAAGCGGTGTCGAAGAGCATCATGATCTTCTACATCCCGATGCTGATCGTGCTGCTGCTCGTCACCTACATCCCCGAGCTGTCGCTGTGGCTGCCGCGCGTGCTGCTCGGCAACTGATGCAACGCCTGCGCAACGCCGCCCTTGACCAGCTTCCGGCCGACGTCGCACGCCCGCGCTACGACCGCACAGCCCTCGCGCCCGGCATCGTGCATCTCGGCGTCGGCGCGTTCCACCGCGCGCATCAGGCGATGTACACGGAGGCCGCGCTCGCGGCGGGCGATCGGCGCTGGGGCATCGTCGGGGCGAGCCTGCGCTCGCCCGCGGTGCGCGATGCGCTCGAGCCGCAGGACGGCCTCTGTACGCTCGCGGTGCGCGGGGCGCAGGGCGAAGCGCTGCAGGTGATCGGCGCGCTCAAGCGCGTGCTCGTCGCGCCCGAAGACCCGGCCGCGCTGGTCGCAGCGATGGCCGATCCGGCGGTCGCGATCGTCACCCTGACCGTCACCGAGAAGGGCTATTGCCACGACCCGGCGACCGGCGCGCTCAACGCCGCACATCCCGACATCGTGCACGATCTCGCAGCACCCGCGCTGCCGCGCTCGGTGCCGGGCGTGCTGACGCAAGCGCTGCGCCGCCGGCGCGCAGCCGGCCTCGCCCCGTTCACGGTGCTGTGCTGCGACAACCTCCCGCACAACGGGGCGACGGTCGCGCGCATCGTGGCTGAGTTCGCGGCGCTGCGCGATCCCGCATTGGGGCGCTTCGTCGCCGGCGAAGTCGCGTTCCCCTCGACCATGGTCGACCGCATCACGCCGGCGACGACCGAGGCCGACCGCAGCGCGATTGCGCAGCGTCTCGGGCTTATGGACGCGGCTGCGGTCGTCACCGAGCCGTTCACCCAATGGGTGATCGAGGACCGCTTCCCGCTCGGACGCCCCGATTGGGCGCTTGCCGGCGCCGAGTTCGTCGCCGACGTCGCGCCCTACGAGAACATGAAGCTGCGCATCCTCAACGGCGCGCACTCGACGCTCGCCTATCTCGGCTATCTGGCCGGCTACGAAACCGTGGCCGACGCCATCAAGGATGCGAGCTACCGCAGGCTGGCCGAAGGCGTCATGGACGATGCCGCGGCCACGCTGCAGATGCCGCCCGGGGCCGACGTCGCGGCGTACAAGCGCGCACTGCTCGAGCGATTCGAAAACCCGGCGTTGCGCCACCGCACCTGGCAGATCTGCATGGACGGCTCGCAGAAGCTGCCGCAGCGCCTGCTCGGCACGATCCGCGAGCGGCTCGCGGCGGGCCGGACGATCGACAATCTCGCGCTGGGTGTCGCGGGCTGGATGCGCTACGTGACCGGCATCGACGAAGCGGGCAAGCCGATCGACGTGCGCGATCCGCTGAGCGGCCGGCTCAAGGCGCTTGCCGACGCTGCGGGGCTGTCGGCCGAACGCCTCGCCCCGGCCCTGCTCGCGGTGCGCGAGGTGTTCGGCGATCTGTCGGCCGATCCGCGCTTCGCGGCCGCCGTCACCGGCGCGCTCGCCGCGATCATGGAACAGGGCGCCAAGCAGGCAGTCGCGTTAGGCAGCGTCCGCTGACGGCGGCCGCCGCACCAGGGCAGCGATCGTGGTCTGGTCGAGCGCCTGCATGAACGCCGCGATGCCGCGCCCGATGGTGCGGTCGAGCTCGCGCTCGACCAGCGATACCGGCTTGCGCGAGGCGATCAGGTCGGAGGGGCCGCATACCTTGAAGCGCGGCTCCATGGTGCGGATCACCTGCCCGACGCGGATCGCGCCCGGCGCCACGGCGAGCCTTACGCCGCCGCGCGGCCCGCGGATCGTTTCGACGAAACCGGCCTTGGTCAACGCCTTGATGAGCTTGAAGATGTTCTGCTCGGTGATGCCGGTCGCGCGCGCGATGTCGGCCACCTTGGCCAGCGCCGGCCGGCGCTCGGCGCAATGGGCGAGCACGCGCAACGCGTAACGGCTTTGCTCGGTCAGGCGCATGGGCCGGCTTTTCGTTTGAGCATGATCTTTTCCGAAAACCGGTACCCACTTTTCGGGATCATGCTTCCAGTTTGGGACTATTCCAAACTGTGTCGAGACGCAAGCGCAGCGTGCGTCAGGTGCGGCGCCGGCGCAGGAAGCTCGGAACGATGGTCAGGATGGCGAGCAGGCTGAGCGCGCCGACCAGGAAGAACACGCCGCGCGGATGGCCGGCATCCATCACCCAGCCGAACATCAGCGGCGACACGATGCCGCCGATGTTGAAGCCGGTGGTGACGAAGCCGAACACCTTGCCGAACTGTCCGTCCGGCGTCACCGCGCGCACGATCATGTCGCGCGAGGGCTGCATCAATCCATTGATCAGGCCGTTGAGCGACATCATCGCGAACAGGAACGCGATGCCGAGATCGCTGAGGCCGATCGCGACGGCGGTCAGGCCCATGCCGACGAACGAGCCGGCCGCGATCCATTCGTGGCGGTTGGTGCGCGCCGCAAGCACTCCACCCAGGAGCACGCCGAATGCGCTCAGCATCAAGTTCACGGTCAGCGCGGTATTGGCGATCGTCAGCGGCGTGCCGTAGCCCTCGACCAGCGCGACCACCGAGTAGTTCTGCACGCCGGTGGTGGTGAAGGTGATCATCACGAAGAACAGCAGGTTGAGCAGGATCGGCGGCGACATCAGCAGCGACCAGCCTGCCTTGTCGTCTTTCGGTCCTTCGCTCGGCGGTCGCACCGGCTTGGCGGGAGGCTCGAACAGCACGGCGGGCTGCATCAGGAACGCAATCGCCACCACCAGCGCCAGCACCGAGGCCGCCAGGAAGGCGCCCTGCCAGCCGAGCGCCTGCTGCAGCAGCAGCATCGCCGCCGGCGTCACCGCGGTGCCGAGGAAGCCGGCGAAGATGTGCACCGAGAACGCCTGGCCGGCGCGCTCGTGCGACACCAGCTGCGACAGGATCGCGTAATCGGCCGGGTGATACACGCCGTTGGCGACGCCGAGCACCGCGAACATCGCGACCAGCAGCCAGAACGAGGGAACCAATCCGACCACGGCGAGCGACAGCGCCCCGATCACCAGGCCGGAGACCAGGACCGAGCGCGCGCCGACCCGGTCCACGAGAAAGCCGGCCGGCGTCTGGCACAGCGCCGTGGTCACGTTGAACACGGTGAGCGCAAGGCCGAGCACGGTGTAGCTCACGCCGTAATGGTCGCGCACGAACGGGAACAGCGGCGGCAGCACCAGGATGTAGAAATGGCTGACGAAATGCGCGGCGCAAACCAGCGTAATGATGCGCGCGTCGTTCGCGCGCGCCGCGCCGCTCGAGGTTTCGGTGATTTGCGTCATGCCCGGCAGATCGGCGTGGTTCGGAAAAGGCGTCCGGCCCTTATAGGGGAGGCCTGCCGGCCGCGCACCCCCGGGGCGGCGCGGCATGCGGACCATGCGCGCGGCGCATGCACAACAGCGAAACTAGAACTCGTCCGGGCAGGGATCGACGATCGCCCACAGCTCGGTGCCGTTGAGCACATGCTTCATCTGCGCGGTGAGCCCGCCCTTGCGCTTGATCCAGTCCTTGACCGGCTGCGGGTAGATCGCCATCAGCTCGGCGGTCCCCGCCACGCTGGTGACGCGGATGCCGGCGGTCCAGCGCTTGTCGTAATAGGCCTGGTGGAAGCCGAGCTTCGCCCGCGGCGTCGCGCAGATGCGGTTGAGCGGCACGATGCCGAGCACGGTGGTGCAGGCGGAGTTGCAGATGCCGTCGATGACGATGCGCTCGCCCTTGTCGCGCAGGCGCGCGTACTTCGCCTTGTACTGCTCCAGGTCGCCGCCGAAGTCGCGCGTGATGCGCACGTCGGCCGCCGCCGGCCAGGCGACAAGCAACGCCAGAATGAAGGCCACAACCCGTGCCACGCCGCGATTCCCCACTCCGCCCGATCGGGCCCTTCTCAAGACAATCGAATTTCGCCAATAAGGCGTTAACGGCCCCTTCCCGACCCCGGCCGTGTGCAGGACAATCGCGACCTTTTTGCGAACGAACAACCCGAGAAACAGGATGGACACGTTCGACTACGTCATCGTCGGTGCGGGAACCGCCGGCTGCGTGCTGGCGAACCGCCTGAGCGAGGACGCCACCGTGTGCGTGCTGGAGGCGGGTCCGCGCGATTGGCACCCCTACATCCACATCCCCGGCGGCTTCATCAAGACGTTCCACCAGGCGAGCGTGAATTGGCTCTACTCCATGGAGCCGAGCGCCTGGACCGGCGGGCGGCGCATCCTCGCGCCGCGCGGCAAGACGCTCGGCGGCTCCAGTTCCATCAATGGGCACGTCTACAATCGCGGCCAGCGTTCCGACTACGACGGCTGGGCGCAACGCGGCAACCGCGGCTGGGGCTATGCCGACGTGCTGCCCTACTTCAAGCGCCTCGAACGGCGCATCGGCGACGGCGACGATACGTTCCGCGGGCGCGAGGGCAACCTGATCGTCACCGATCCGCAGTGGCGCCACCCGCTGTGCGAGGCCTTCATCGCCGGCGCGCAGAGCCTCGGCATCCCGCGCAACCCGGACTACAACGGCGCAAGCCAGCTCGGGGTGAGCTACACCCAGCGCGCCATCCATCGCGGCTATCGGGTGAGCGCGGCGGGCGCATTCCTGCATCCGGCGATGCGGCGGGGCAACCTCGCCGTGCGCACGCGCGCGCATGCGACGGGGATCGTGTTCGAGGGCGCGCGCGCAGTCGGCGTGCAGTATCGCAAGGGCGGACGCGGCGGGGCGCCGAACGAAGTGCGCGCGCGGCGCGAGGTGATCCTCGCCGGCGGCGCCGTCAACTCGCCGCAGCTGTTGCAGCTCTGCGGCGTCGGCGCGCCCGCGCTGCTGCAGTCGCTCGGCATTGCGGTGCGCCACGCCCTGCCCGGCGTCGGCGAGAACCTGAGCGATCACTACGCGCCGCGCTTCGTCGCGCGGGTGAAGAACGCCGAGACCATCAATGAACGCGCGCGGGGCTGGAAGCTCGGGGCCGAAATCCTCAAATGGCTCTTCACCGGCGACGGCATCCTGGCGCAGAGCCCGACCGTGATCTACTGCTTCTGGCGTTCCGATCCGGCCATGGAGACCTCGGACCTGCAGCTCACCTTCACGCCGGCGAGCTACAAGGAAGGCGTGCAGGGCGAGCTCGAGACCGAGCCCGGCATGACGGTCGCGTCCTGGCAGCAGCGGCCGGAGAGCCGCGGACATGTACGCGTGAAATCCTCCGATCCATTCGCGCAGCCGGAGATCCAGCCGAACTACTTGGCCACGGAGACCGACCGGCGTGTGCTGCTCGCCGGCATGAAGCTCGCGCGCAGGCTGCTCGCGACCGAGCCGCTCGCGCCCTACTACGAGCGCGAGGACTTTCCGGGCCCGCAGGTGCAAAGCGACGACGAGCTGATGGAGGCCGCGCGCCAGCGCGGCACCAGCACGTTCCATCTGGCGGGGACCTGCCACATGGGACCGACCGTGGACCGCGGCGCCGTGGTCGACGATCAGCTGCGCGTGCACGGGCTCGAAGCCTTGCGCGTGGTCGATGCTTCGGTCATGCCGACCATGCTGTCGGCCAACATCAACGCCGCCACCATGATGATCGCCGACAAGGCCTCCGACCTGATCCGCGGCCGCGCGGCGCCGGAGCCGATTATTTTGAAATCGTAGGGGTAGAGTCGAGGAGAGGCGCGGTTGCTTGGGGCACTGAGGCCATCGCTCCGTTTCCTCTCCCCGCTCATCGAACCGGACGTGCGGATTTCCCGCATCCGGCTCTCCGACCGGCTTCATCGCAAGGCCCACGTCGGGTGTCGCGAACGCTTGCTGGCGTGCGGTTGGCAGCCAGCTCAGCGAACACGGTTTTTTTTTCGAGAGAACCGTGTGGTCCCGTGCGAAGGGACCTTGCGACGTTCGGACTTCGCCTTACAACAGAGCTTCTTCTGAAGGCTCCTGATACGTTCAGGTGTTTCCAGGCTCATCACCAATCACCCTGTATCCTCGCCTTCCTCCAAAGCGTGCCGGAAGTCAGGCCCCTTCCCTCCGCCGGCATTACCCGGCTTCAACGGTCTTACGGGCCTGTCCGACGCCCGGCGTGCCGCCACCTGATGTGGCGTTCGGGTCGCTACTTCCCGCACGCTCGGACCTCCCCCGTTTACGCGTGTCGCCTTGCCAGCGTGCTGTGTCCCCTACCCCGGCGGATCCAAACGGGTGCATGTGCTCGGTTTCCTTCCCCGCTCGGTGCTGCCTTCCCCGTTACCCATCGGGTCGGCATCCGCATCGCTACTTTCGAGGCCTGCTCGGACTTCACTCGCGTTACGGCCCGCTGGCTTGCTCGCCCGCCCAAGGCGGACTTCGTCACAGGGCTCCAGCCCGCTCCTTAGCAAGCTGCCTGTCAGCTACTCGATCAAACCGGCTACTATCGAGGTGGAATCTTCCTCCACTGGCTACACGCGCCTACGGGGCGCACTGGGCAAAGGCGCGGCCACGGGTCTCAACGTGGCACGCCGAACTCCATCCGCGCCGTGCCCACGCGGAGAAAGCAAGACGTGTGGGCAAAGGCGCACGACGATCGTGCCAATTCTGCTTTGATCGTTTCGCGCCTTTGCCCACCGTACGGCTGATGGCGACCCCGGCTGGATTCGAACCAGCGACCCACAGCTTAGAAGGCTGTTGCTCTATCCAACTGAGCTACGGGGTCGTGACCGGATCATCTTACATCAACAAATGTGGCCAGGACGCTAATGCGTCCACGCCCCACGCCGGTTGAAGGCGAAGTTGTCGGCGTAGGCCATGGTGCGGCGCGCCGGCGCCTTGGCATCGGCAACCTCAAAGGGAATGCCGTGGCGCTCGCAATAGGCGATCGCTTCTTCCCGCGTGTCGAAGCGCAATCTGAGCTGCTGGCGCATGTCGCCCGAAGACGTCCAGCCCATCAGCGGTTCGACCACCTGCGGCTGCTCCGGCTCGTAGTCGAGCACCCACTCCTTGGTCTTGGCGGTGCCGGACTGCATCGCCGTCTTCGCCGGCCGGTAGATGCGTGCCGTCATGGCTCGTTTCCTCTAGTCCGCCTCCGCCAAGGCTCCGGCGTGACATTCGCCTTCGCCAAGCTTCGGCGGCCCGCCTGACGGCGGGCTTGTTACGCCGAAGCCTTGGCGAAGGCGAATGGTCGGGGCGGCAGGATTCGAACCTGCGACCCTCTGCTCCCAAAGCAGATGCGCTACCGGGCTGCGCTACGCCCCGTACCTCACGCCGGGCGGTCGGCCCGTCGATACACGTTTGGTGGTTGGCCAGCAAGGCGCCGGCACGGCAGCGAAAACGGCGGCGCGGTCGCGCCTCGCAGCCCCGGGTTGAATACTGGAAAATCCGCGTGGGAGCGGCGGATCAGTGCCCGAGCGGCCCCTCGGGCCGAACCTCCGCCGCCATCAGGCCCTTGGGCCCCGGCCCGTAGCGCACCAGCACGATCTGGCCCGGCCGCAGCTCGGTGATGCCGTAGCGGCGCAGCGTTTCCATGTGGACGAAAATGTCGGGGGTACCCTCCCCGCGCGAGAGGAAGCCGAAGCCACGCAAACGGTTGAACCACTTGACCTGCGCGCGCTCGAGGCCGCTCGTCGCCGTGATCGTGACGTGCGTGCGCGGCGGCGCCATCTGCGCCGGTTGGATCGCGGTCGACTCGTCCATCGAGAGGATGCGGAACGCCTGCAGCCCCTTCGGGCGCTGCAGCACCTCGGCGACGACGCGCGCGCCCTCATAGGCGGTCTGATAGCCGTCGCGCCGCAGGCAGGTGACATGCAACAGCACGTCGGGCAAGCCATTGTCCGGCACGATGAAGCCGTAGCCCTTTGAAACGTCGAACCATTTGATCGCGCCGGTGAGCTCGATCACGCTCACGGCGGTATCGTCGGTCAAATCGCCGACGAACTCAGGCACGGCGCCAAGGCCTGCCCCCGGATTCTTTGGCCCCATTCCGTCCGACGCCATGACGCCGTACGCCGCCGCTTTCTAAGGCGCCTCTTCAGGGGCGCTTCAACGAATCACAGACACTCGAAGATAACATCGGAGGCCAAGCAAAAAAGAGCAAAATGCACGATTTGCAGAGGCCTGTGGTTTACTGTGCACAGCTCCGCGCACGGGGCCGCGCAGCACGTTCGCCAACTCAATGGACGATAAACGGTTCCAGGACCGCGCCGATGTCGTGACGCACCACGAGATCGGCGGCGTCATCGAAGTCGGTCGGATCGCGGTTGACGATGACGAGGCGCGCGCCGTTGCGCTTGGCCATCAACGGAAAGCCTGCCGCCGGCCACACCACCAGCGAGGATCCGATGGCGAGGAACAGATCGCTGGCAAGGGTCAGTTCCTCGGCCGCGCGCATGGCGGCTTCGGGCATGGATTGGCCGAACGAGACCGTGGCGGTCTTGATCGGACCGCCGCAAGAACAGTCCGGCGCGCGCCCGCCCGCGGCCTCGAAGCGCTGCCTGACGTCAGGCAGCTCGTAACGTGCGGCGCAGTCGAGGCAGGTGGCGTAGGTGGTATTGCCGTGTAGTTCGACGACGTGTTCCGGCGCAATCCCAGAGGCTTGGTGCAGGTTGTCGATATTTTGAGTCACCACGCCGGGCGACTTGCCGGCCTTGTAGAAGCTCGCGAGCGCGCGATGGCCGCGGCCGGGCACCGCCTTGCCGAATTCCGCCTCCATGGCGAAGCGCCGGCGCCAGGATTCGTCGCGCGCCTCCTGGCTGGCGACGAAATCGGAAAAGTCGATCGGCCGCATCTTGGTCCAGATGCCGCCGGGCGAGCGGAAGTCGGGAATGCCGCATTCGGTCGAGATGCCGGCGCCGGTGAACGGCACGATTGTCTTCGCGGCCTCGACCAGATCGGTCAGGCGAGCGATGGCGGTCTTCACATCGGGCGCGATCATGTAGAATCCCACAAGACCCGGAACGACGACCAACAGGAAGGTAGCCCATGAAATATCTGCACACCATGCTGCGCGTGCGCGATCTCGACGCGGCCATGCATTTCTACTGCGAATTGCTCGGCCTGAAGGAGGTGCGCCGCCGCGTCGATGAGAAGAACAAATACACGCTGGTGTTCCTGGCCGCCCCGGACGACCTGCCCCTGGTCGAGGAAAGCAAGAAGAGCGGGCGCGACCAGCCGCTGGTGGAGCTCACCTACAACTGGGACACCGAGGACTATGGCGAGGCGCGCTATTTCGGCCACCTTGCCTACGAGGTCGAGGACATCTACGCCACCTGCGACAGACTGATGAAGGGCGGCGTCACCATCAACCGGCCCCCGCGCGACGGCAACATGGCGTTCGTGCGCTCGCCCGACCAGCATTCCATCGAACTGCTGCAGAAAGGCGCGCCCAAGCCGCCGCAGGAACCGTGGGCCTCGATGAAGAACACCGGGCATTGGTAGCCGGCTTGCCTGCCCGGCCGCGGCTCTTTATATCTCGCCGCGCTTCAAGCGCCCTTCGTCTAGCGGTCCAGGACACCGCCCTTTCACGGCGGTAACACGGGTTCGAGTCCCGTAGGGCGCGCCAGCCCGCAGCAATTTGCCGCGCGGCATGCCGTGTATGCGCAAATCGCGGGTTGCCGGCGCGCAATCATTGCGCAACATCCCGCGCTGTTCTCAGGCGGCGTAAACCGGCTGACACAGTTCCGGTTGTGTCGCCCAACCAAGAACCAAGAACGGCGAACCACGTGCCCTCCTCCAACAACATCCACCGCCTGCAAGATACCTTCCTGGCGCACCTGCAGCGCCGCAAGACCCCGGTCACGCTGTTCCTGCAGAGCGGCGTCAAGCTGCAGGGCGTGATCGCGGCGTTCGATGCTTACTGCGTGCTGATCGAACGCGACGGAGCGCAGCAGGTCGTCTACAAGCACGCGATCGCGACGACGCTGCCGGCACATGCGGTGGATCTGCGCGAAGAGGGCGACGCCGCGCCGGCACCCGAAGAGCCGAAGGCGGTGGTGGTGGAGCGGCGCGGCCGCTCGCGCCTCGGCGGTTAGCCGGCAAGCGCGGCGGTCAGGCGCAAGCGCGGCCTTGGAAGCCCGCGCGTCCGCGCGTATGAAGGCGCCATGAAACTGGCAAGCTTCATCGCCGCGGGCACGCCGTCCTACGGCGTGGTCACCGATGACGGCATCATCGACATAGGGCGCAGGCTCGGTGCCCCCTACCCGACCCTGCGCGCGGCGCTCGCCGCCGACCTCCTCGGCGCGATCGCGGCCGCCGCCAATCAAACCAAGCCGGACTACGCGCTCGCCGAGGTCAAGCTCGAGCCGCCGATCCCGGCGCCGGACAAGATCGTCTGCATCGGGCTCAACTACAAAGCCCATGCCGAGGAGGTCGGACGCGCGCTGCCGAAGCACCCCAGCCTGTTCCTGCGGCTGACCAATACGCTTGTCCCGCACGAGGGCAAGCTCATCCGCCCGGCCTTGTCGGAGCATTTCGACTTCGAGGGCGAGCTTGCCGTCATCATCGGCAAGCGCGGCCGCCATGTCGCGCGCGCCGACGCGCTCGCCCATGTGGCCGGCTATTCCTGCTTCAACGACGGATCGCTGCGCGACTATCAGTACGACCATTCGCTCGCGGTGGGGAAAAACTTCCACGCCACCGGCGGGTTCGGGCCGTGGCTCACGACGGCAGACGAGATCGGCGACCCGGCGCGACTCACCTTGACGACGCGGCTCAACGGCGTCGAGGTCCAGCGCGGGCGCACCGACGACATGATCTTCGATGTGCCCGCGGTGGTCGCCTATGTGTCGGCGTTCACGCCGCTCGAACCGGGCGACGTGCTGGTGACCGGGACGCCGCCCGGCGTCGGCCACGCGCGCAAGCCGCCGCTGTGGATGGTGCCCGGCGATACCATCGAGGTGGAGATTTCCGGGATCGGCGTGTTGCGCCACACGGTCGCGGCGGAAGCCAGCTAACTCACGTCCCCACGCGCAGCGGCGCGTCGAGCTTGCGCAGGGTCGCGATCACCGACGGCGCGACGATGCGGCCGGTCTTGGGATTGTCCGACGGCACATTCTCGATCGACGAGCGTGAAGCGCGCGCAGTCGGCGTCGACTTCGATGACGTGACAATTGCGCGTCACCGCCGGATCGGCCCAGATGTCGATCATGGTGCGGTCGGGGCCGATGCCGGCCAGCGCCAGCGCCGCGACCACATTCACGTTGGCGGGAAAGCCGGCCGCAGCATCACGCGCGGTGCCTGAGAACACCAGCTTGGCGGTCGTTGAGGCCATCGAGCGAGATGTTGTTGGCGAGGAGATGCGGCGCGCCGGCGAGCCCGTTCGGCGGCTTGCGCGTGGTCATGCGCACCGAATGGATGGTGCCTTCGGCCGCAGCCGCCACCGCATCGAGGCCGAGCAGGCCGCCGGTCGGGACGATGATGCGCCCGCCATGCGCCTTGGCGAGCTCGATCAGGTCGGCGCGCGGCAGCAGCGCGCCGCAGCTCAGCACCATGACCTGCTTGCCGGCCTGCAGCATCGGGCGGCAGATCGCTTCGAGAACGGCGGCCGGCGCGCATTCGACCGCAATGTCGGCATACGTCGGGAAGTCTTCAAAGCCGACCAGGGGGCACTCGATCCCCTCCTCGTCGAGCCAACCGCGCGCCTTCTCCTGATCGCGCGCGGCGACGCAGGCGAGCGTGAGTCCCGGGCAGGCCGTCGGCGAGTCGGCGCGCGAGGTGCGGCCGATGGCTCCCAGGCCGGCGATGGCGACGCGTGTCATGCGAAATGCTCCGCAGGAGCTCATGCGGGTCATACGCCGGGGCCGGCAACCCCGCAACAAGGCTTGACCGAGGCAACCGCGGCGCTAAAGCAATTGGCACATGCGCGGGGGAATTGGAGGAGATGACCATGAGAATGGCGATTGCGGCCTTGACGGCGATACTGGCGTTCGCCGGCAGCGCGGCCGCGCAGGACTATCCGACGCGGCCGATAACCATGGTGATCCCGTTCGCGGCCGGCGGCCCGACCGACGTGCTCGGCCGCGTGGTCGCGGCGCGCATGGGCGAGATTCTCGGCCAGCAGGTGGTGGTCGAGAACGTCGGCGGCGCCGGCGGCATGACCGGCTCCAAGCGCGTGGCGACCGCTGCGCCTGACGGCTACCAGGTGGTGCTCGGCACCGTCGGCACCCATGCGCAAGGACAGACCCTGTACAAGCGCCCGCTGTACAATTCGATGACGCGAGTTCACCCCGGTCGCATTGCTGGCCGAGGTCCCGATCATCCTGACGGTGCGCAAAGACTTGCCGGTCGAACGATTTCAAGGAATTCGTCGCCTACGCCAAGGCCAACCAGGGCAAGATGCAGTTCGGCTCGGCCGGCGCAGGCTCGGCTACGCATCTCGGCTGCGTGCTGCTGAATTACATTCTCGGCACCAACATCACCCATGTGCCCTATCGCGGCACCGGTCCGGCGATGCAGGATCTCCATGCCGGGCGCATCGATTTCCTGTGCGAGATCATCACCACCGCCAAGCCGCAGGTCGACGGCGGCACCGTGAAGGCGCTCGCGATCTTCGACAAGACGCGCTCGCCGGCATTGCCGAACCTGCCGACCGCCGCCGAACAAGGCACGCAGAACCTCGAAGCCTATACCTGGAACGCGCTGTTCCTGCCCAAAGGCACGCCCGAGGCGATCGTGAAGAAGCTCAACGCCGCCGCGGTCGAGGCGATGAAGTCGCCCGCGGTGCGCGAGCGGCTCTCCGGTCTCGGCGCGCAGATCGTGTCCGACGACCGCATGACGCCGGCATATCTCGGCACGTTCCTCAAGGCCGAGATCGAGAAATGGGCGGCGCCGATCAAGGCGAGCGGCGTGACGGTGGAGTAGCGCGAAACCGGAAGACCCGGCGGGTATCGCGCGCGGCGGCGCGAACGCGCGCCCTCTCCGGTTACCACCGGGACGACGGGACGCGCCTTAATATCGCCAAAGGTTGTTGTCACCGTTTTGCTGTCTCTCTCATTGCCATTTGCTCCCGCCGTCCCGATGACGGCGCACTCCGAGCCCGCGGCGGCCATTGTTCCGCGTAGAATTGGCGCCCGTCTTACGATGTTGCCTGGGGAGGGCATCATGGCCGACGCCGCAATCAAGTCGCCCGGACCGGTGCGCCGTCTCACCGTCGCGTGGCGCGAGGGCCAGTGGAGCATCGAGCACGAAACGCGCATCGAGCGCATGACCCTTCCGCGCTCTGCGGAATTGCCTCGCCCTGGCCCGCGCGGGATCGGCGGCTTCTGGTGGGAGGTGGTCGATGAAAAGGGCGGCGTCATCTATCGCCGCATCGGCAAGAATCCGTTCACGGCCGGCAAGGAACTGGTGAGCCGCGAGGGAGTGCTGGTGCACACCGGCGGATCGGGCGAGGACGCCTTGTTCGACGTTCTCTTTCCCGACCTGCCACAGGTCGCCGAGCTTCATTTCTATTCGGATGCGGTGCCGGCTCCCCACAAGCTGATGTCGCGGCCGGAAGGGCCGGCCCGCCGCATCACCGAGATCGACGTGCGTCCAAAGGGGAGGAGCGACCGTGGGTATCGGTGACGGCACGATCCTTGGCGCGACTAAGATCCTCGACAACGGCCCGGACGACAGCCAACTCAACATCGTGCTGATCGCCGAAGGCTTCAAGGACACCGAGCAGGACGCCTTCAACAACCTGTGCCAGGACTTCGTCGATGGGCTGCAGGCGGAACCGGGCTATCCGGCATTCGGCGCCGCCATCAACGTGCATCGGCTCAACGTCACCTCGACCGACTCCGGCGCCGACGATCCGGACGACTGCCCGGTCGATCCGGGCGACGGAACCGTGGCGGCGACCTTCTTCGACGCCACCTTCTGTGTCTCCGGCGTGCATCGTTGCCTCGCGCCGGCGAGCTGGACTCCGGTCAGGAACGCGCTCAACGCCAACGTGCCCCTGTGGAAGGCTGGCGCGCTGATCGTGAACACGCCAAAGCGCGGCGGATGCGCGGATCCGTTTTGGCCGCTGTTCGCGACCGGGCTCGGCGCCCATCCGGACGAGACCTGGATCGACATCGCGCTGCACGAGTTCGGCCACGCCGCCTTCGATCTCGCCGACGAGTACGAGTATCGCAAGGGCTGCGACAGCGGCGAAACCGACCATGACAGCTTCGTCGGAACGGAGCCTCCGGAGCCGAACATCACCGCGGCCAAGACGCTGGCGACGCTGAAGTGGAAGGACTTCGTCACGCCCGAGGTGCCGGTTCCGACGATGGAGAATTCGGACTGCACCAAGTGCGACAAGAGCCCCAACGTGCTGGACAGCGCCCGCAAGATCGGCCTGTTCGAGGGCGCGGGCTATTTTCACTGCGGGCTGTACCGTCCCGCCTACACCTGCCGCATGCGCAAGGCGAGCGAACCGTTCTGCGAGGTCTGCACCCAGGCCATCGCCGAGAAGCTCGGCACGTTCATCACGCCGGAGCCGCACCTGGAGGTCGTCACCGGCAACGGCTCGCTGCTGCTCGATTTCGGCGACATCGCCTACGGCCTCACCATGTACCGCTCGTTCGAGGTGCGCAACGTGCGCGTGGGGTTCCCCGGAGCGCTGCACGTCACGCTCGGCCCGCCGACCGGAAGCTTCAGCTATGCGCCCGGCACGGTGACGAGCTTCATGCTGCCGGCCCCGGTGGTCGAGCCCTACTCGTCGCGCACCGTGTTCGTCGCATTCACGTCGACCAACATAGGCGGCCCGACCTTCAACGGCAGCCTGCACGTGACCACGCCGGACGATCCGATGAATCCCGACGTGGCGGTCGACCTGACCGCGAAGGCGGTGCCGCCGCCGCCGGTCGACTCGGTCCTGGTGTTCGACCGCTCCGGCAGCATGAGCGAGCCGACCGGGGTGCCGGGCAAGCGCAAGGTCGACCTCGCGATCGAAGCCGCCCAGCTCTACATCTCGCTGATCAAGAACAACGACCGGATCGGACTCAGCCGCTTCAACCATGAGGCCAAGGATCCGGGCGACATCCTGCTGGACATGACGGTCGCCGGACCGCCCGGCAGCGGCCGCGCCGACGCGCTCGCCAAGCTGACGGCGGCGAACCTCAATCCCAGCGGCAACACCTCGATCGGCGGCGGCATCATCCTCGGCAGCAAGGTGCTGGAAGCAGCGGCCGCCAACAGCCGCGCGCTCATCGTGCTGACCGACGGAATCCAGAATACGCCGCCGGAGATTCCGACGGCGACCGCCACGGTCGCGGGCAAGATGCCGCGCCAGCGCGTGTTCGCGATCGGCCTCGGGCTGAACCAGCTCGAAGACAAGCTGGTCCAGATCGCCAGCGTGACCAATGGCGTCGCGCAGATCACCGGCGACCTCGTCGGCTACAAGGAATTCCTGCTGCACAAGCTCTATGTGCAGATCCTGTCCGACGTGAGCGACGAGGCCTTCGTCAAGGACCCGCTCGGAATCGTGCTGCCGGGTCAGAAGCGCTCGACGCCGATCGATATCGGCGAGGTCGATGTGACGGCGGACTTCATCGTCGCGTTCCGCCCGACTTTCGCCTATCCGAAGTACATCAACATCTGGCTGGAGGCGCCGGACGGCACGATCGTCAGGCCGAGCGATGCTGGCCCGCTGCCCAATGTCGACTACATCGTCGGCCCGGCGCATGCCTTCTTCCGCTGGGTCTTCCCGGCCTTCCCGGCTCGCCCGAAGGCGCATGTCGGGCGGTGGCGGGTCTGGGTGGAAAACATCCTCGTCCCGCATCAGTGGACCGCTTCGTCCGTGGGAGCGAGCGAGCCGTTCTATTACTCGGTGATGTGCAAGGCGCGCAGCGACCTGCGGCTCGGCGGACACCTGATCCAGCCGAGCTATGCGCCCGGCTCGCCGATGACGGTCATCCTGGAGCCGAACCTCTACGGCCTGCCGGTCAAGCTCAGCGCGCTGCCGCACGTCCACGTGGTGCGCCCCGACAACGCCACGCGCAGCATGACGCTCGCGCTCGACGCGGACGGCGCGTACCGCGGCGTGTACACCGACACGCCCCTGGTCGGGCCATATCAGTTCTCCACCGAAGTCACCGCCAAGACGCCGGCCGGCCATCCGGTCACGCGCTTCCGCCAGATGACCGGCCTGATCTTCGTGCACCGCCCCGGAGGAGACGGGCCCGGCGGTCAGCCGGGCGGGCCGGGCCCGGCCGAATGCAAGGAAGCGCGCGAATTGATCCGCCGGCTGGCCGAGATCATCGAGCATTGCTGCGCGGGCGAGCGCAAGCCGCAACAGCCCGGGATCGCGGCGCGCGCGCCCGAGCTGTTGCTCGACGATATCAGGCGGCTCATCGACCTGCGGTTGACCGACCAAAGCTGAAACGCGCGGCTCAATCATCGCCGCGGCTCCACCTTGAATTGACGGCGCGCGAACCCCGCCCCTATCCTCGTACCCGCCGAAGGGATCAGCGGGGGTCGATCATGCGCCGTGTCAGCGTCATTGCGTCCACCGCCGTGCTACTGTCATGCGCCGCCGCCCTCGCCTCGGCGACCTGCCCCGAGGAGCAATCGACCCCGCAGCTGCCGAACGATCCGGGCCTGTGCAAGGCGCTGTTGCCGGCCGTGCAAAATCCCTCCCAGCTGCCGCTCAACGAGTACGAGGCCGTGCTCGGCCAGTATCTCGAGGCCATGTGCCACCGCGACCTCGACGGCGGCTGGAAGGTCGACACGCGCGTGCGCGATACCGGCCCGTGGATCGGCACCTACCGGAACGGCAAATGGACCGGGAAATACCACGGCACTCATATGCCGGTGCTGGTGTGGTACTCGCCGGACATGTATGCGTGGCTGAAGGCGAACCGTCCCGAAAATCGTCCCGCTTCGCCGCCGCCGCCGGGGATCGCGCCGGTGACGGCGCCGCCCGTGCCGCCGGTGCCGGACGGCGCCATCATCGTCAAGGAGATGTACACCGCGCCGGGCGCCGCCTGCGCCGCCGTCGACCCGCTAAATCTGAAGGCGACATCGAAGGGGGCCGCCATCATGGTGCGCGACAGCAAGGGCGCGCATGACGGCTGGTTCTGGAGCGGGTACGGGTGGGGAGCCCCCGACCCGGACTGGCCGGCCCCGCCCGGCAGTCGGTATCCGTATATGGGGTTCGGCCAGTACTGCACCAATTGCCACGCCTCGGCCAAGGACAACCAGACTTTCGCATCGCTCAAGAACATCAGGGGTGAAATGCACGAGCCCTTGGTGTTTCTCAGCCAGAACTTCTTCCTCGATCCCGCGTGGCAGAGCCTGCAAGAGCGCATCAAGCAGGCCGGCGCCAAGGATGCCGCGGCCGCCGACAACGATCCCGACTACGACCCCGCCTTCCAGAAGCTCTACTGGTCGCTCGGCGGCCCGCCGCCGCGCGATCAGATCATCAAGATGCCGTCCGAGACCTATGACAACGTCTGGGTCAAGCCGGGCGAGCCGACGGCGGCGAGCCAGTTCGTCACCTCGGATCAATGCCTCGGCTGTCACAGCGCGGGCGGCACCGGCCTGCAATTCGACATGACGCAGCCCGGCCCGGACGGCAAGCTCATCAACATCTCGCCCTATGGAACCTGGCGCGGCTCGCCGATGGGGCTCGCCGGCCGCGATCCGATCTTCTTCGCGCAGCTCGCGAGCGAGATCGACACGTTTCACAAGGACAAAGATCCGGACAAGGAAAAGAAAACGTCGGCCATGATCCAGGATACCTGTCTCGGGTGCCACGGCATCATCGGCGAGCGTCAGCACGCGATCGACACCCGCGCCAAGACCGGCACGTGCAAGCCGTTCGAGCGCGCGACCGTGAATGCGATACCCTACCCGCCCGAAAATCCGGGGGCCGCGGTCGCCCATTACGGCGCGCTCGCGCGCGACGGCATTTCCTGCACGTCGTGCCATCACATGGTGCTCGGCAACAAGGACAGCGACAGGTACAAGAACGAGCCGCAGAACGCCTGCATCGACGAGCGGCAGAAGAAGATCAATCCGGGCCTGACCGGATTCGCGGCGACGTTCACCGGCAACTTCTTCGTCGGCCCGCCGGAAGAGCTGTACGGACCGTTCCCGGAGCCGAAGCAGAAGCCGATGAAGAACGCGATCGGCATCGATCCCGTGCACAACCAGAACATCATGAGCTCCGAGCTGTGCGGCACCTGCCATACCGTGCATCTGCCGGTCCTGCATCGCGGGGAGACGATCGGACACGTCTACGAGCAGACCACCTATCCGGAATGGGCGTTCAGCGACTACCGCACCGGCGACACGCCGGACGGCTCGCTGCCGCTCGGCGGCGGCCCGCAGGCGCAGTCGTGCCAGGGCTGCCACATGCCGAACAAGGATGCCTACGGCAATCCGTACCGCAGCAAGATCGCGGCGATCCAGGAATACACCAACTTTCCGCAGGCCGAACACACGCTGGCTCCAAAGCACATCGACCTTCCGGAGCGCTCCGGGTTCGGCAAGCACACGCTGGTCGGGCTCAACGTCTATCTGTTGAAGATGGCGTGGCAGTTCCCCGACATCCTGGGCATCCGCAAGACCGACCCGATGCTCTCCGACATGGGCATCGACTCGATCCCGACGGCCGAAAACGCCATGCTCGATCAGGCGGTCAACCGCACCGCCGCGGTCAACGTCACCGACGTGCGCAACGAAGGCGGCGAACTGCGCGCCCGGGTGACCGTGGTGAGCCGGGTCGGGCACAAGTTCCCCTCCGGCGTCGGTTTCCGCCGCGCCTTCATCGAATTCAGCGTGCTCGACATCAACAACAAGGTGGTGTGGTCGTCGGGGCGGACCAACAGCATGGGCGTGCTGATCGACGAGAAAGGCGAACCGATCGCCGGCGAGATATGGTGGACGCCGGATTGCACGGCGCGCATCGATCCGACCGTGCGCATCCATCAGCCGCACTATCAGGTGATCCGCGCGCAAAACCAGGCGCAGATCTACCAGGAGCTGGTGTCGGGCCCGCCCGACGTGGCGACACCGACGTGCGGGCCGCACGCCGAGCCGCAAGGCAAGCTCACCACCAGCTTCCTGTCGATCTGCGCCAAGGTGAAGGACAACCGCATCCTGCCGCACGGCTTCCTCAAGCTGGAAGATCGGGTGGCGATCTCCCTGAAGCTTGGGGCCGGTCCCGACATGGCGGAGGAAGCAGGGCCCAAAGGCGTCGGCGACGATCCGGACTATAACGCGCGCGGCAGCGACCGCATGGGCGGCAGCGATTCGCTCGTCTACCGCGTGTCAACCTCGGAGATGACCGGCAAACCCGCCGCCGTGCAGGCGACGCTCTACTATCAGGCGACGCCGCCGTTCTTCCTGCAGGACCGCTTCTGCACCTCGAACGGCCCCGACACCAAGCGGCTCTACTACCTCGCCGGCAAGCTCAGCCTCACCGGCTCGCAGGCGGCCGACTGGAAGCTGCGCGTCACCACCAGCGGGCCGGTGAGCGTGCCGTAAGTATGTAGGGCGGGCAAAGCCATAAGCGCTTTGACGCGCGTCTTCGACGCGCTATGGCGTGCCCGCCGCTTCTTCCCCGCGCTGTGAGACGCGGGCACGGCGCGTACCGCGCCTTTGCCCGCCTACGGCTCCGCGCACTATGACAGGGATTGATTTTCTATCTAAAAATATATATAATTAGATCGTGACCGAGACCGAGCCGAAGGCGCTGGTTATGGATCGCGTCCAGCCGCGGTGACATGCGCGCAATGCCAAGAGAGGTCCGGCGCAGCTTCGGCGTAGCCTTGTATGCGGCTCAGACCGGCACGACACCGCCGATCGCCAAGGTGCTCAAGGGCTTCGGCAGCGCCGGCGTACTTGAATTGATCGAGGACGATGCCGCCGGCACCTATCGGGCGGTCTATACGGTGCGCTTTACGACTGCGGTCTATGTGCTGCACGTGTTTCAGAAGAAATCGAAGCGCGGTAGGGAGACCCCGCAGCGCGACATCGAACTGGTCAAGGAACGGTTGAAGCGCGCCAGTGAAATCCATGCGATGAAGGTGAAGGAAAGTCGGCAATGAAGCGCAAACGCGACTATGAGGAGAGCAGCGGCAACGTGTTTGCCGACCTCGGTTTCAGGAACTCCAAGCAGGAGTTGCTGAAGGCGAAGCTCACCGTCGAAATCTACAAACTGCTCAAGCGGCGCGGCGTAACACAGAGCGAAGCCGCAAAGCTGCTCGGCACGACCCAAGCGCAAGTCTCGGCGCTGATGCGCTGCAAGCCCGTCTCGGTATCGGTTGGTCGGCTGATGGAATTTCTCAATGTGCTCGGCCAGGACGTGGAGGTCACGCTCAAGCCTGCCCCGCGTCGCAGGGCGGGCGGCATGTCCGTTGTCGTGCAAGCAGTCTAGCGTTTAGCCCGAACCCTGCTCACGCCGCCGGAATCGCCGGCGGCGCCTGCAAGAAGTTCTTCACCGCGTACCACAGCAAATGGCGGTTGTTGCTGTAGCCGAGGCTGTGCGCGGTGTGCGGCAGGATCACGAACTGACGGTCGCCGTTCGGGAGCTGCGTGTAGAAATCGAGCAGGTCCTCGTTGGTCGAGTTGCCGTCGTGCGCGCCGCGCACCATCAGCACCGGGGAGAGCACCTTCTTGGGATCGACCAGCGGCAGGTTGACCGCCATGTCGAGATAGGTGCCGGTCGGCACCTGATTGCCGAATTTCAATTCCTCGGCCGCGATCGCTTCCGCCATCGCCGGGTCGTAGGCCGAGGCATGGCCGTCGCGGGTGAAGATCGAGCGGATCATGGCGGCGTCGCGCAGGCGGCGCGGATTGTTGCGGTAGCGCTCCGCCACCGCGGCGCGGCGCGCGATCTCGGGCGAACCGGTGCCCTTGTAGGTGAAGGCAGCGAGAACGAGCCGGTCGACGCGCTGCGGCTCGGCCTGCGCATAGGCGCCGGCGCGGATCGCGCCCGACGAGGTGCCGTACATGTGCACCTTTTGCTGCCCGGTCTCACGCAGCACCACGGGAAGCGCGGCCTTCAGGTCTTCGACGCCGCTCGCAATGTCGGAGTTGTTGCCCGATGAGCCCGAGCGGCCATAGCCGTCATGGTCCATGGTCCAGACGTCGAAGCCGTATCCGGCGAACGTGTTCATGAACGAGTATTCGCCTTTGCCGGGCACGGCGAGGTCGTAGCTCGAGCGCGCGGAGTTCGATGAGCCGTGCACCAGGAACAGCACCGGCTGCGTCTCGCCCGGCTTCGATGCGGCGCGCTTGCGGTAGAGATAAAGCGGCACGTCGCCCTTCTTGGCCGAATATTCGCTGGCGACGATCTCACGCTTTGCGGCTGTTTGCGCCTGCGTCTCGGTTCCGGCAAGGCTGGCGACAAGCCCTGCTCCCGCCCCCGCGATTACGCTGCGACGCGCGATCGGATGCTCGATATCGGCCATGACGTTCCTCCGCAGTGTTTGAGACGATTCTAGCAGATTGCAGGATCGGGCGGCAGGCGGTTCCGACCTGCTATCTTCGCCATGGCCGCGTCATGATTCGAGCCGATTGACCTCCCGCATGCCGATTGCACGCCGCACGATCCTGACGACCGCGCTCGGCGCGGCGGCGTCACTTGCGCTCGGTCAGGAGGCCGCGGCGCAATCCAGCGTGCCGTTTGCGCAATGGATCGAGACCTTGCGCCCGCGCGCGCTCAAGCGCGGCATATCCGATGCGACCTTCACGCGCGTGACGAGCGCGCTCAAGCCTGATCTGAGCGTGTTTGCGCTCTACCGCAACCAGCCGGAATTCAACCAGCAGCTCTGGCAGTACCTCAACCGCCGCGTCTCGGACTGGCGCGTGATGACCGGCCGCGAGCGCGCCCAGGAGTTTGCGCCGCTGTTCGCGCGCATCGAGAAGGATTTCGGCGTCCAGCGCTCGATCATGCTCGGCCTGTGGGGCATCGAGTCGACCTTCGGCGACCCGCTGGTGCAGAAGAATCATTCACGGCCGGTGCTCCCCGCCCTTGCCGCGCTGGCCTGGGGCGAGCCGCGGCGGCGCACCTATTGGGAGCAAGAACTGATCAACGCGCTCGTGGTCGTCGAGCGCCGCTGGGCAACGCCAACCGAGATGGTCGGCTCCTGGGCCGGCGCCATGGGGCACACCCAGTGGATGCCCGAAGTGTGGCTCAACATCGGGATGGATTATGACGGCGACGGCAAGGTCAACCCGTTCGGCCGGCCCGACGACGCGCTTGGGAGCAGCGCGCGTTACCTGGTGCAGCGTGGTAAGTACCGGCGCGGCGAGCACTGGGGCTACGAGGTGCGCGTGCCGGCGAGCGTGACCGCGGGCGAGACCAGCCGCACCTTCGAGGCGTGGCGGAAGCTGGGTGTCGCGCGTGCCGACGGGGAAGCGTTCCCGCAGGCGAACCTGAGCGCGAAGCTGTGGGTGCCGGCGCTGGGCGGCCCGTCCTTCCTGCTCGGGCCGAACTTCTATGCGGTGCGCACTTACAATCCGTCGATGAACTATACGCTCGCAATCGTACATCTCGGCGACCGCGTGGTGGGCGGCGAACCGTTCGTGCAGAAATTTCCCGGCAGCGAGCGTGCCTTGACGCTTGCCGAGGTGCAGGAGGTGCAGCGCCGTCTCACCGCGCTCGGCTTCGACACCGGCGGCACCGACGGCCGCGTCGGCAACATGACCATGCAGGCGGTGCAGAACTTCCAGCGCAAGGTCGGGCTGGAGCCGGCCGACGGCTACACCGGCCTGAAGCTGCTGGCGCGGCTGCGCCAAGGCGCGTGAATCACCGCTCCATCCCGCTCATCCCTTCGGCGAGCTTCTGCTCGATGAAATCCATGTGCCCGATGATGGCGGCACGCGCCGCCTCGGAGTCGCGCCGGCGCACCGCCTCGTAGATGTCGGCGTGGTGCTGCCAGATCAGCTCCTGCTCCTCGCGGCTGGGGATGAAGCGCTTGAAGCGGTAGAACGCCGAGAACCCTTCGCGCAGGATCGCCATGATGCGCACCGCGATCGGGTTTCCGGTCGCGCCGGCGAGCGCCGCGTGGAACGCGATATCGTTCCTTTCCCAGTCGTCGTCGTTGACGGCAAGATGCCGCATGGCGTCGAGCCGCGCTTTCATCTCCGCGAGCGCGGTCTCGGGCGCGACCTTGGCGGCCTGCGCCGCGCACCAGCCTTCGAGCGCGCGCCTGATCTCGAAGAATTCGGCGATGCGGTGCGCCTCCTTCCTGATCAATGCGATGAGGGGTTCCTCGAGCGCGTCCGGCTTCGGCGCCGTGACGAACGAGCCGGCGCCGTGGCGCACCTCGATCAGCCCGGTGAGCTCGGCGCGGTAGAGCGCCTCGCGGATGGTCTGCCGGCTGGTGTTGAAGGTCGCGGCCAGTTCACGCTCGGCCGGCAGTTTCGCGCCGGGTGCAAAACGTCCGTCGCGAATGAACGCGGCGATCTGCGCGAACACCTCGTCCGACTTGCGTCCACTCTTGAGCGGCGAGAAGGTCTTGGCGGCTTGCGTGCGCATCACGCTATCCCTTCACGCCGCCGGCGCCCCAACCGGCGACCATGTACTTCTGCACGAACACGAACACGCCGAGCACCGGCGCGATCACCAGGAGCCCGGCCGCCATGATCATGCCCCAGTCGACCACCGAGGCGTTGTAGAGGTCGGCGATCCCGACGGGCAGCGTCTTGAGCTCGTCGGCGCTGATCAGCACGCGGGCGAAGATGTAGTCGTTCCAGGCCAGGATGAAGGTGAGGATGCCGGTCGCCACCACGCCCGGCAGCGCGAGCGGCAACACGACGTGGAGGATGACCTCGAAGCGGCTGGCGCCGTCGACGACGGCCGCCTCCTCGATGTCGACCGGGATGCTCTGGAAGAAGCTGCGCAGCAGCCACAGCGTGAAAGGCAGGCAGAACGCGGTGTAGGCCAGGATCAGCCCGAGATGGGTGTTGTTGAGGCCGAGCCAGCGCACCATGACGTAGAACGGCACGATGATCATGATCGGCGCGAACATGTAGGTGAACAGGATCATGCCGGCGATCGGCTCGCGTCCGGCAAAGCGGTAGCGCGTGAGGGCGTAGGCGGCCGGAACCGAGACCAGCAATGTCAGCGCCATCGTCGCGAGCGAAACCTTCAGGCTGTTGAAGAAATAGGCGACGAAGCGCGTCTCGGCGAACAACCGCTCGAGATTCGCGAGCGTGAAGGTGCGCGGCCACAGGGTCGGCGGCGTGACGAAGATCTCGTGCGAGACCTTGAACGCGGTCGAGGCCATCCACACGAACGGGAACGCCGCGAACACCAGGAGCGCGAGCGCGGCCAGCAGCAGGAGCGGACCGCGCGGAGTGATCATCGTGCGGTTCACAGGTTCTCCTCCCGCCGCCAGAGCCGGAAGTAGAGCGCGGTCGCGGCGGCAAGCATCAGGAACATCAGCACCGCCATGGCGGCGCCCTTGCCGGCCTCGTAATAGGCGAAGGTGCGCATGTAGGTGTAGACCGGCAGCGTGCGGATGTAGGTCTCGGCGCCGCCGCCCTGGATCATCAGCCACGGGGTGTCGAACTTGGTGAACATCCAGATCGAGCGCAGCAGCACGATCACGAACAGGATGCCTTTGAGCTGCGGCAAGGTGACGTGGAAGAAACGCTGCACCGCGTTGGCGCCGTCGACGGTCGCGGCCTCGTAGAGCTCGTTCGGAATGGTCTGTAGCCGCGCCAGCACGCCGATCACCACGAACGGGAAGAACTGCCACACGCTGACGATGATGAGCGAGACCATGATCCAGTCGCGCCCCATCCAGCTGATCGGCGCCTCGACCAGGCCGGCCTCTTCGAGCAGATAGTTGATCAGGCCGAACTGGCTGTTGAGCAGCCACTTCCACAGGATCACGGCGATGACGGTCGGCACCACGTAGGGGAAGATGACGATCGCGCGCAGTACGTTGCGCCCGGGGAACATCTCGTTGAGCACCAGCGCGGCGCCCACCCCGAGCACGATCTGCAGCGCGATGGTGACGAGCGCGTAGACGCAGCCGCGCCGCGCGCTCGCCCAGAACTCAGGGTCCTGAAGGATGTAGAGGTAATTCCCGAGCCCGACCCAGTTCTGCTCGGGAAAGAACGAGTGCTTGGCGAAGAAGCCGAGCCATACGCCGTAAAGCACCGGATAGAGCGTGAGCGCGAGCAGGAGCAGCACGGCCGGCAGCAGCATGAGCCAGCCGGTCGCGGCTTCAGAGAGACGCAAGCGCGGAGCCGCGGCCGGGGCTTCGCCGGCGATGCTGGCCATAGGGCGGACGCCCCGAGGCCCTACCCCTTCCAATACCCCTTGCTGCGCATCAGCTCCTCGAGCCGCTTCTGCGCCTTCTCGGCCGCCTTTGCCGGGTCCATCTTCTCCAGCACGACGTCCATCACCATGTCGCGCAGGATGCCGGAGCCGAGCACTTCCATGAGGTAGGGCTTGCCGGTCATGTCGTCCCAGTCGACCACCAGTGTGGGCTTGCCCTGGTCCTTGTCGAGATAGGACTGCTGCACGTCGATCCAGCCCTTCCAGCGCTGGATCATCTCCAGGTTCTGGTACTTGGCCGAGGTGCGCAGCGATTTGGTGATCGGGAACAGGTGGATCGGCACGGTCGCCACGTATTCGAGATAGTTGTCGTCCTGATAGAAGAACTTCAGGAACTCGACCGCCTCCTTGGTGTTCCTTGCATCCTTGAACAGCATCCAGGGCTCTTCGTCGACCTGCACGGCGGGCGCGGAACCGCTCGGCCCACGCGGCTTGACCCACACGTCGAAGGTCTTGTCGTTCGCCATCTCCTTGGGCGCGAAGCGCTCGATCATGCCAGCGCCGCGGCCGTAGCCGGCGAACATCATGGCGGCCTTCTGCCCGTACAGATTCTGGAACGTCTGCAGGTAGCCGTGGCCCTCCCAGCCGGGCGGCGCGTACTTGGCAAGCTCGCGCCAGAACTCAAGCACTTCGATCATCTTGCGGTCGGTGACCATCGGCTTGTTGGCCTTGTCGAACAACACGCCGCCGTTGGCCTTGATCAGCTCGCCGAGGATGATGTTGATGAACAGGTTGTCGCCCGGAATGGTGATCCCGTAGATGTCGATCCTGCCGTCGCCCTTGGTCGATTGCGTCAGTGCCTTGGCATTGGCGAGCAGATCGGCCCAGGTCGTGGGCGGCTTGAGGCCGGCCTTGTCGGCCATGTCCTTGCGATAGATCAGCAGCGACGTGCCGGCCGCATGGACCAGGCCGAACTGCTTGCCGCCGACATTGCAGACGCGCTTGACCTGCTCCCAGATGTTGGCCTCGCCGATCGCCTTCACCACTTCGTCGAGCGGCAGCAGCAGTCCCTTCGACTGCAGTGCCGTGCAGGTGATCGGCTGGCCGTGGGAAAGCTCGGGCGGGCTGCCGGCGGCGAGCGCCGCCATGATCTTGCCCTCGAGGTCGGTCCAGGCGAGACCTTCGGCCTCGATCTTGATGCCCGGGTTCTTGGCCTCGAAGCGGCGCGCGATGTCGTTGAACGCCTTGATGGTCTGCGGCTCGGTCTCGGTGTGCCAGACCCGCACCACCTTGTCGGCCGCGAGCGCCGTGCCGGCGCCGGCGAGCAGCAATGCGGCTGCGGCGATCCGCGCTGTGAACCTCATCCCTATCCTCCCCTTGTTTCCGACCACCATTGACGTTTGGTCAGATGTCTGACCACTGTAGAAAGTGAAGCGCGAGCGAGTCAACGTCGTGCGTCCGCGATCGCCACAGCATCCACGCATCGCGATAGAGTGCGGCGCTGGCCCCAAGAGAAACAGCACACAAGAGAGAACAGCACAGGAGGACGCGCTTCCATGCCCTACGACTTGACCACCATTACGGTGCGGCCCGCCACTCACGGCAAGGCGCTGCCGCGCATCGAGGAGTTCCTGAAGAGTTTTTCCGCCAAGGGCGAATTCCTCGGATGCCTCTATTGCGAGCTCGGAGCGCTCAATCGAATTCTGCTCATTCACCGTTATGACACCGACGGCGATTTGAACGCCGACCGCCGGCGCATCGTGGAGAGCGAGAACCCCTACGGCGCCGGCGAATTCATCACCGTGCTGGCGATGAACACGTTCGTGCTGTTCCCATTTCTGCCGCCGCTCAAGGGCGGCCAATATGGCCCGATCTTCGAAGTGCGCGACTACCTGATCAAGCCGAGCGGTCTTTCCTTCACGCTCAAGGCCTGGGAGGCGAAGCTTCCCGAGCGCATCAAGCTATCGCCGATGATCGCCGCACTCTACGCGATCGGCGGCCCGACCTTGCGCTTCGTCCATATCTGGCCCTATCCGAGCCTCGACGAGCGCGCGCGCATCCGCGCCAAAGCGATCGAGACCGGGGTGTGGCCGCCGCCGGGCGGCCCGGACCAACTGCTGGTCATGCAGTCCGAAATCTTCCTTCCGGCCGCATTTTCCCCTATTCGTTAGGGCGAATGCCCGCCCCGGCGCCCCCATTCAATCGGAAACGCAGAAGAGGACCCCATGTACACACAGCTCGGGCTCTATATCGACGGCAAGTGGAATCACGGCAACGGCGGCGGCGGCGAGGACGTGCTCAATCCCGCGACGCAGAAGCCGCTGGCGCACCTGCCCCATGCTACGCCGAAAGACCTCGACGCGGCGCTTGCCGCCGCGGAAGCCGGCTTCAAGGTGTGGAAGGCGAAGTCGGCCTATGACCGCGGCCGCATCATCAAGAAGGCGGCCGACCTGTTGCGCGAGCGCGCCGATCATGTCGCGCGCGTGATGACTCAGGAGCAGGGCAAGACCTTCGCCGAGGCCAAGGGCGAGGCGGTCACTACCGCCGACATCATCGAGTGGTTCGCCGAGGAGGGCCGCCGCGCCTATGGGCGGATCATTCCGAGCCGCAACCCGACGGTACGCCAGATGGTCGTCACCGAGCCGGTCGGCGTGGTGGCGGCATTCACGCCGTGGAACTTCCCGGTCCTCACCCCCGCCCGCAAGGTCGCGGCCTCGCTCGCCGCCGGCTGCTCGATCATCATCAAGGCGTCGGAAGAGACCCCGGGTGGCTGCGTCGAGCTGGTGAAATGCTTCGAGGACGCCGGCGTTCCGCCGGGCGTCATCAATCTCGTGTTCGGCGTGCCGGCGAAAGTCTCCGAACACCTGATCGCGTCGCCGATCGTGCGCAAGATCTCTTTCACCGGTTCGGTGCCGGTCGGCAAGCTGCTCGCCGGCCTCGCCGCCAAGGGGATGAAACGCGCCACCATGGAGCTCGGCGGCCACTCGCCGGTTGTGGTGTTCGGCGACGCCGACCCGGAGAAGACCGCCGACACGATCTCTGCGTTCAAGTACCGCAACGCCGGCCAGGTCTGCATCTCGCCGACGCGCTTCTACGTGCAGGAGGACATCTACAACCGCTTCCTCAAACGCTTCACCGACAACGCCAAGGCGATCAAGCTCGGCGACGGGCTGGAGAAGGACACCACCATGGGGCCGCTCGCCAATCCACGCCGGCTCGACGCCATGGACAGCTTCGTCACCGATGCCAAGAACCGCGGCGGCAAGGTGGTCGCGGGCGGCAACCGCTCCGGCAACCAGGGCTATTTCTTCGAGCCGACCGTGATCACCGATGTCCCGGACGATTCCAAGATCATGACCGAGGAGCCGTTCGGCCCGGTCGCGCCGATCGTCACGTTCAAGACCTTCGACGAGGTGGTGGCGCGCGCGAACTCGCTCGAATTCGGCCTTGCCGCCTACACGTTCACCTCCTCGCCGAAGACCGCGACCGCGATCGGCGACGCGCTGCAATCCGGCATGGTCGGCGTCAACAGCGTGGCGATCTCGACGCCGGAGACGCCGTTCGGCGGGGTCAAGGATAGCGGATACGGCCACGAGGGCGGCATCGAAGGCCTCGAGGTCTACATGAACAAGAAGTTCATCGCGCAGGCGTGATTTTCTCCCCTCGTGTCCCGGGCGCGGCGCAGCATGCAATGATGCGCCGCAGACCCGGGACCTTTACGCACATCGTTTTCTGGACGGTCCCGGATCAGCGGTGCACCGCTCCGCAAGCGCTGCGCGCTGCACCGCGTCCGGGACACGCGACATGACCCAAGTCATCGACCTTCTCGGCTATGAGCGCATCGCTGAGCTTGCCGCCGCGTTGCCATTCCAACCGGCGCGCGAGCGCTTCATTTTCGTGCGCCACGGCGAGACCGAGGGCAACCGCACGCGCACCTACCAATTCCCACATACGCCGCTGAACGAGACCGGCGAGGGCCAAGCCGCACTGGCCGCCAAGCGCTTGGCCACGACGCGCATCGGCAAGCTGGTGGCAAGCCCGATGGCGCGCGCCTGGCGCACGGCGAGCCTGGTCGCCGCCGAGCACGGCATCCACCCGGAAGTCGACGGCGCGCTGAGCGAGCGTTTTTACGTCAGCCTGTGGGACACCCCGACCGGCGAGCGTTTCGATTGGGCGCTCGATCCGGACGGTTGCGAGCCGCTCGCGACCTTCGTGCACCGCGCCGCGTACAGCCTGATGCGAATCCTCGGCGACGATGCGCCGGACGGCGAGACCGTTATCGTGGCACATGGCGGCATCCTGCTGGTCGCCTGCGCGCTCACCCGCGCGACCGTGGTTCGCGACCATCGCCGCAATGCGGTGCCGCTGCATTTCGAGTGCCGGAACGGAGCGTGGACCGCAATGCCAATTCTGTAGGGCGGGCAAAGGCGCGGCCAAGATCCGACGGTGACGCACGAATTGCCGTCCGCGCCGTGCCCGCGTCGCGGAATGCGGTGCGCCTGATGGCGGGCACGGCGTTTCCACGTTCGCGTTTTTTGGCGCCGCCGGCGCACCGCCTTTGCCCGCCCTACGGTTTCCTGCATAGTCCCGCCCCATGCCGGCCGACCGGATCGAACGTCCCCTGCCCTCGGGCGCGAACGCGCCCGCGTTCGGCAGCGACGTCGTGGCCGACACGTTGCGCGCGCTCGACATACGCTACATCGCGCTCAATCCCGGCGCGAGCTACCGCGGGCTGCACGACAGCCTGGTCAACTATCTCGGCAATACGCGGCCGCAGATGCTGCTCTGCCTGCACGAGGAGAGCGCGGTCGCGATCGCACACGGCTACGCCAAGGTGACCGGCCGCGCGATGGCCGCCGCGGTGCATTCCAACGTCGGGCTGATGCACGCCACCATGGCGATCTTCAACGCCTGGTGCGACCGGCTGCCCGTGATCGTGCTCGGCGCGACCGGCCCGGTCGACGCCGTGAAGCGGCGGCCGTGGATCGACTGGATCCACACCGCGCGCGACCAGGGCGCGCTCATCCGCCATTACACCAAATGGGACGACCAGCCTGCCTCGCCCGCTGCGGCGCGCGAGGCGCTGCTGCGCGCGTCCTTTCTCGCGCACATCGCCCCCATGGGGCCGGTCTACGTCAATCTCGACGCCGAGATGCAGGAGATGAAGCTCGCCGAGCCGCTGGCGCCGCTCGACGTTGCGCGCTTCACGCCGCCGGTGACGTCGGCCGCGCCGGCCGAGCTCGTGGCCCAGGCGGCGGCCATGCTCAAGAGCGCAAGACGCCCGGTCATTCTGGTCGGCCGGGTCTCGCGCAGCCTCGAGGCCTGGAACGCGCGCGTCGCGCTTGCCGAAGCGCTCGGTGCTCGTGTGGCGACTTGCCTCAAGACCGCGGCCGGCTTCCCGACCGACCACCCGCTCCATGCCGGACCGCCCTCGGTGATCGCTCCGGTCGGCGATGCGGCAGCAGCGATCAAGGCAGCGGACGCGATCCTCAGCCTCGACTGGATCGATCTCGGCGGCACGCTCGGATCGGTGTTCGGCCAGGCGCCGGCGCCGAAGATTGCCCAGGTCTCGATCGATCATCACGTGCACAACGGCTGGAGCATGGACCACCAGGGCTTGCCGCCGGTCGACCTGTTCCTTGCCGCCGATCCGGATGCGGCCGTGCCCGCGCTGGTCGCGGCAATCGGCGGCGGTGCGAAACCGCGTCTCGCCGCACAGCCGCCTGCCGTACCCACGCTCGCCGACGGTGCGCTCACGGTCGAACACTTGGCGCGCGCGCTCATGGCCGCGACGGCCGAGCGTTCGGTCACGCTCACCCATCTGCCGCTCTCCTGGAACGGCGGATGGTGGCCGTTCCGCCATCCGCTCGATTTCCTCGGCTCGGACGGCGGCGGCGGGCTCGGCGCCGGCCCCGGCATCACGGTCGGGGCCGCGCTCGCGCTCAAAGACACGAACTCGGGTTCCGGCCGGCTTGCAATCGGCATCTGCGGCGACGGCGATTTCCTCATGGGCGTGACCGCGCTGTGGACCGCGGCGCATTACCGCATCCCGCTCATGATCGTGGTCGCCAACAATCGCTCGTTCTTCAACGACGAAGTGCATCAGGAGCGGGTGGCGCGCATGCGCGGGCGGCCGGTCGAGAACAAGTGGATCGGGCAGCGCATCAGCGATCCCGACATCGATCTCGCCGCGCTCGCGCGCGCGCAAGGCGCGGCCGGCTTCGGCCCGGTCGAGAAGATCGAAGAGCTCGCCGGCGTGTTCGCCGAAGCGATCGCCGCGGTCGAGCGCGGCGAGGTCGCGGTCGTCGACGTGGTCGTCGCGCCGGGCTATACGCCGGCGATGACGAGCGCCGTGTCGAATGCGGAGCGGAAAGCGTGAAGCCGCTGCTGGTCGTCGACGACATCGTCAAGCACTTCGAGACCCCCGACGGCGTGGTCACCGCGGTCGACCACATGTCGTTCGACGTGGCGCCGGGCGAGTTCCTCGCGGTGATCGGGCCGTCCGGGTGCGGCAAGTCGACCCTGTTCAACATCATCGGCGGCCTGCTCGACGGCTACCAGGGGAGCGTCACGGTCGCGGGCGAGACGGTCACCGGTCCGCACGCGGCGATCGGCATGGTATTCCAGGAGGAGTCGACCTTTCCCTGGCGCACCGTCACCGACAACGTCGCGTTTCCGCTCGAGATCGCCGGTATGCCCAAGGCGCAGCGCGTCGAGCGCGCACGCCATTTCATCTCGCTGGTCGGCCTCGACGGCTTCGAACGGCGCTATCCGGCCGAGCTTTCCGGCGGCATGCGCCAGCGCGTCACGATCGCGCGCACGCTTGCTTCGGAACCGAAGATCCTGCTGATGGACGAGCCGTTCGGCGCGCTCGACGAGCAGACGCGGCTGCTGCTGGGCGACAAGGTGCTGCAGATCCAGCACGAGCTGAAACAGACCTGCCTGCTCATCACCCACAACATCACCGAAGCAGTGCAGCTTGCCGACCGCGTCCTGGTGATGACCTATCGACCCGGGCGACTCAAGCGCATGGTCGCGATCGACCTGCCGCGCCCGCGCTCCTCCGAGATCGTGTCGAGCGACGCGTTCGGCCATTACGTGGCGCAGATCTGGGGCGACCTGCGCGAGGAAGCGAGCCGCGGCATGCGCGACGACGAGAAGCATCTTGCGGAGCGCAAGCCATGACGGCGGCGCGACGCACGTTGCCGCTTGCGCTGGGCCTCGGCACGCTCGTCGCGCTCATCGTGCTGGCCGAAGTCCTGATCCGCATCGGCGTGGTCAACCGCTTCATCGTGCCGATGCCCTCGCAGATCGCGGGCGCGTTCTGGCGTGTGATCGTCGAGGAAGAGATCCCGCACCGCTTCATCGTCACGGCGCGCGAAGGGCTCTGGGCGACCGTCCTGCTTATCGTGTTCGGCGTCGGCCTCGGCGTGCTGCTGCACCGGGTTCGCCTGTTGCGCATGGCGACCGAGACCTGGATCGCCGCCATGGCGTCGGCGCCGACCGTGCTGATGTATCCCTTGTTCCTGGTCATCTTCGGGCGCAGCGAGCGGACCATCATCATGATGGGATTCGTCGCCGGCCTGCCCGCCGTGATCCTCAAGACCATCGAGGGGCTGGCCGGCACGCGACGCGTACTGATCGACGTCGGGCGCAGCTTCAAGCTCAGCGAGACCCAGTTGTTCTGGAAGATCTTTTTCCCCGCGGCGCTGCCGACGATCTTCGTGGGCTTAAGGCTCGGCATGATCTTCGCGCTCATCAATATCGTGGGCGTGGAGTTCCTGATCAATTTCGGCGGGCTCGGCCAGCTCATCAACGACCTCGCCGAGCGCTACGACCTGCCCGGCACCTATGCGGCGATCTGTTTCGTGATTCTCGTCAGTGTCTGCTTCTTCGCCCTCACCGATCGGATCGAGCGATGGCTGAGACCGGTCGACTGATCGCGCCCGCGGCGCCGGCGTTCAACCCGATCACGCTGGTGCGCATCACCATCGTGGCGACGATCCTGCTCGCCTGGGAAGCGACTGCGGCGTCCGGCCTCCTGTTCCGCGATGTGGTGCCCTCGCTCCTCGTCATCGGGCGCGCGCTGGTCGAGCTCTTGGCCGACCAGAGCTACTACTGGCATCTCGGCGTCACGGCGGGCGAGATCGGTACCGCGCTGGTCATCGGCGGCCTGTCGGGCCTCGCGGTCGGCATCGCGCTCGGCGCCAACCGCACGCTCGCGCGCGCGTTCGAACCCTATCTCTATTATCTCGGCCCGACGCCGAAGATCATCTTCTTTCCCGTGATGATCATGTGGTTCGGGGTCGGCCCGCCCTCCAAGGTCGCGATGGGCACGATCTCGTGCTTCTTCCCCGTGGCGCTCAGCGCCGCCGCCGGCATGCGGGGGATCGACCAGGTGCTGATCAAGGTCGGGCGCAGCTTCCGCGCCTCGACCTGGCAGATGGTCACCAAGATCTACCTGCCGGCAATGCGCCTGCCGGTGGTCAACGGCGTGCGCCTCGGCCTCGGCGTCGCGATCATCGGCACCTTGCTGGCCGAGACCAAGCTGTCCAACCGCGGCATCGGCTTCCTCATCATCAATGCCTACTCCACTTTCAACATGCCGCGCATGTATGCTCTGCTCATCGTCTTGTTCGTGCTCTCGATCGGCGTCAACACGCTGGTGGGCAAGCTCGGCGGCGTCGATCCGATCAAGCGCGCGTGAGTGACTTAGCCGCGGAAGAAGCAAGCCGATGAACGAGTCCGTGAAACCGCCGGTACCGCTGAAGCTGCCTGAACGGCGCGGCTGCTACTACGGCGGCGCCTGGCATGCGCCGAAGTCGGGACGCAACGCCGACAGCATCAATCCTGGAACGGGCGAGGCGCTTGGCGCTGTCGCAGACGCCGGCGCGGCCGACGTAGACGCGGCGGTCGCGGCCGCCAAGGCCGCGTTCAAGGAATGGCGCAACGTGCTACCGCTCGAGCGGGCGAAAATGCTCCGGCGCATCGCCGAGGTGTTGCGCGGCCACGCGCAGGAACTGGCGATGATCGACGCCGCCGACTGCGGCAACCCGGTGCGCGAGATGGTGAGCGACGCCATGGTCGCGGCGGCGCAGACCGAATTCTTCGCCGGGCTCGTTACCGAGATGAAAGGCGCCTCGATCCCGATGGGACCGAACGTGGTCAACTTCTCGGTGCGCGAGCCGCGCGGCGTGATCGGCCGCATCATCCCGTTCAATCACCCGTTCATGTTCTGTGCGGGGAAATCCGCAGCTCCGCTCGCGGCCGGCAACACCGTCGTGGTCAAGCCGCCGGAGCAAGCTCCGCTGTCCTCGCTGCGCCTGGCCGAGCTGATCGACGGCATCTTGCCGCCCGGCGTGTTCAACGTCGTGCCCGGGGGCAAGGAGGTGGGTGCCGCGCTCGCGGGCCATCGCGACGTCGCCATGGTGGCACTGATCGGCAGCGTCCCGACCGGCCGCGCCGTGATGCGCGCGGCGGCCGACACCGTGAAGCCGGTGATGCTCGAACTCGGCGGCAAGAACGCGCTCATCGCCTATGCGGACGCCGACCCGGACGAGGTGGCGGGCGGCGTGATCGCCGGCATGAACTTCACCTGGTGCGGGCAATCCTGCGGCTCGACCAGCCGCGCCTTCATCCACGAGAAGATCCATGACGCGGTGCTGGCGCGCGTGGCCGAACGCATCAAGGCGTTCAAACCCGGCATCCCGACCGAGATGGCGACCACCATGGGGGCGATCATCTCCAAAGTGCAGCACGAGCGCGTGACGGACTACATCGCCTCGGCCAAACAGGAAGGCGCCCGTCTGGTGTGCGGCGGCGGCCCGCCGGCCGATCCCAAGCTTGCCAACGGCTTCTACATCGAGCCGACCGTGTTTGCCGACGTGACGCCCGAGATGCGCATCGCGCGCGAGGAGATCTTCGGCCCCGTGCTCGGCATGTTCAAATGGTCGGACGAGGTAAAAATGCTCGCCGAGGTGAACGCGGTCGAATACGGGCTCACCGCCTCGATCTGGACCAACGACATCTCGACCGCGCACCGCACCGCGATGGCGGTCGAGGCCGGCTTCGTGTGGATCAACGAGGTCGGCAAGCACTTCCTAGGGAGCCCGTTCGGCGGCGTGAAGCAGTCCGGCATCGGGCGCGAGGAATGCTTCGAGGAGATGCTCGCCTTCACGCAGGAAAAGAATATTCACGTGAGGTTGAGGTCGTAGGGTGGGCAAAGGCGCGGCCACCGGCTGGCATGTGATGCGCTGAATTGCGTCCGCGCCGTGCCCACGTGGGCCGTCGAAAACTGAAACGCGTGGGCAAAGGCGCACAACGTTCGCGCATATTCCGTTAGACCTGTCTCGCGCCTTTGCCCACCCTACAGCTCACACCTTGTACGCCTCGAACGTCGTCGGGTGGAACAGTTCCTCGACCGACACGAGCCGTGCCGAAAGCCCCTGCTTGTGATGTTGCGCCAGGAAATAGTCGAGCGTCTTGCGATTGGCCGGAATGCCGTAGGACCAGTAATCCTTTCCCATCAGATCGCGCGCGGCCTTCACCTGCTCTTCCATGAACGGCAGCGTCACCTTGCTGGCTGATGTCTCCTCAAGGCGTGCCAGGCAAATGGTCTTCGCCTGCGTGAAGGCCTTCAACACGGCGGCCGGAAGCCACGGATGCGCTTCGACCAGCGTGCGGCGAACGCCGATCATGTGCATGATCGGGAAGAATCCTGTCTCCTTGAAATAGTCCTTCGCGGCCGCCATCGGATCGGGCCATAGCCACCCGATGTTCGGCTTGCCCTGCTCGAAGCAGGAGGGCGTGCGCGGCCCTATGAACGCGTCGATCTCGCCCGCCTCCAGCATGGCGTTGAGCGTTGCCCCCTCCGGCGCCGGATCGAGCTTCACGTCGGGCGGCAGTTTAATCGCGATCTTCTCCACGCGCCCGGCCTGCTCGAGCCCGCCTCTGATCCAGTGGATATCGGAGGGCCTCACGCCGTATTGGTCCTCGAGCAGCGCGCGCGCCCAGACGTTGGCGGTGAGCTGATATTCGGCGATGCCGACCTTGCGGCCTTTCAGGTCGGCGGGTGCGCGCACGCGGTCGGTGCGCACATAGATCGAGGTGTGGCGGAACGCGCGCGACACGAAGGCCGGCACGCCCACATAGGCGAATTCGCCCTGCACGGTCCTCACCGTGGAGCTCGACAACGACAATTCGCAGATGTCGAACTCGGCATGGCGGAACGCGCGGAAGAAAATTTCTTCCGGATCGAGCGCCATGAACACCGGATCGACGCCGTCGATCTGCACCGTGCCGTCGGTCAGGGGCCGCGTGCGGTCGTAGTCGCGCACCGCGACGGAGAGGTTGAGTTTCGCCATGAAGCGTGTTCTTTTTCCGGGCCTTGATCCAACCTAGCCCGCGTTGACGATTTTATCCAGTAACGCGCGGCTGCCGCCCGGCATTTCGAGGAATAGGATGCGACAGCACTTCGCCGACCGCGTGCTGGTGACCGGAGGCGCCGGATTTCTCGGCTCGCATCTGTGCGACCGGCTGCTCGCCGACGGCAAGGAGGTGATCTGCGCCGACAACTTCTTCACCGGCGCGCGCCATAGCATCGAGCACCTGCTGGGCAACCCGCGCTTCGAGCTGCTGCGCCACGACATCACCTTCCCGCTCTATGTCGAGGTCGACCAGATCTACAATCTCGCCTGTCCCGCCTCGCCGATCCATTATCAGCATGACCCGGTGCAGACCACCAAAACCAGCGTCAACGGCGCCATCAACATGCTCGGCCTCGCCAAGCGGCTGAAGGTCAAGATCCTGCAGGCCTCGACCTCCGAGGTCTACGGTGACCCCGGCGTCCATCCGCAATCCGAAGGTTACTGGGGCAACGTCAATCCGATCGGGCCGCGTTCCTGCTACGACGAGGGCAAGCGCTGTGCCGAGACGTTGTTCTTCGATTATTGGCGCCAACACCGGCTGCCGATCAAGGTGGCGCGCATCTTCAACACCTACGGCCCGCGCATGCATCCGAACGACGGCCGCGTGGTGTCCAACTTCATCGTCCAGTCGCTGTTGGGAAAGACCCTGACCATCTACGGCGACGGCGCGCAGACGCGCGCGTTCTGCTACGTCGACGACATGGTCGACGCGCTGGTGCGGCTGATGGCGACGCCCGAGGCCGTCACCGGCCCGGTGAACATCGGCAACCCGGAGGAGTTCTCCATCCTCGAGCTGGCCAAGCTGACGATCGAGCTGACCGGCTCGCGCTCGCGCATCGAGCATCGGCCGCTGCCCGAGAACGACCCGCGCCAGCGCCAGCCGGACATCGCGCGCGCCCGCGAGGCGCTCGGCTGGGCGCCGTCGACGCCGCTCAAGGACGGGCTTGCCCGCACCATCGGCTATTTCGAGCGCCTGCTGGCCGAGCCGGGCGTGCGCGCTGCGGTCACGGATTGAGGTCGCAACGATGGCCGCGCGTGTCTTGGTGACAGGGTGCGAGAAGAACTACTTCTTGATGACGTTGATTCTGCTGCACACGCTGAAGCGCTGGGCGCCGGCGTTTCCGGTCTATGTGCTGGATTTCGGCATGACCGAGCCGCAGAAGGCGTTCCTCGGCAAGCGCGCGACGGTTCTGACCCGCCCCGCGGAAGTCCCGGCGGGCGAGCATTCGCTGTTCTACAAGACCGCGATCGGAAATTACCTCAGCGGCGTCGACTGGTCAGCGATGGCCTGGCTCGACTGCGACATGGTTGCGCTCGGTCCGGTGGGCGAGCGGATCAATGCGCTGGTCGACCAGATGGAGAAGGACAACGTCGAGATCGCGGCGTGTCTCGATGATTCCGGAACCGTCGCAACGCTGCTCGCGACCGGCATGCATTTTCAGCCGTTCGCCGATGCGATGCGGGCGGAAGGCACCGATTTTTCCGCGCCTTATTACAATACGGGACTGTTCGTGTGCCGCTCGCCTGCGTTCATGCAGGCGTGGTGGGAGCGCGGCAGCAACGTCGCCATGCACGCGATCTTCGACCAGAACATCTTCAATCTGCTGGTGCAGAAGCGCGGCGCGCCGGTCCTGCTCTCGGCGCGCGAATGGAATTTGCACGGCCGCAACCTCAATGCCGCGACCGTCATGAGCGATCCGTCCGTGCGGCCGACGCTGTTCATCGGCAACGAGAAGCCGTTGCTCCTGCACCCGACCTCGCCGCGCGCCGAGGACGTGTTCATGGCGGGCGACGTCAAGGTCGGCGGACAGGCCCTGCCCGGCTACCTGAAGTTCTGCGCCAACCCCGCGGTGCAGCGCTTGCAGCAGATGCTGCTCAACGAGTTCCTCAAGGAGAATCTAGCCGAGCTGCGTGCGTCGGGGGTGATGGGGTAGCGCCGTAGCCCGGATTGCGCTTCGCAATCCGGGGCCGACCGCGCCCATGGAATGATCCCCGGATTGCTGCGCAATCCGGGCTACGCTCTCCCAAACACATCCGCCACGATGCCGTTGTACCAGTCGACCGACTCCTTGTAGTTCTGCTTGCGCAGCTCCGCCGGCTCGCCCTTCTGGCTCACGAACGTCGTGACCGCCTTGATCTTGCCGTCGCCCGGCTCGTAGGTGCCGCCGACCTTCACGTCGTCGTCGGTCTCGATCAGGCTCCAGCAGGTGTTGGAATAGCGCGCCGGGAACGCGCGCGCGCTGGTGAGGTCGGCGCGGACCGCGTTGGCGGCGACCTTGGCCTGGCTGTTGGCCGAGAACGCCGACTTCGGCATGTCGCCCGGGATGCAGGCGTCGCCGACCACGAAGATGTTGCCGTCCATCTTCGATTTCATGTTCTCCGGGTCGATCGGGCAGAAGCCGGTGCCGTCCGCGAGGCTGGCGTCGCGCGCGATCTTGCCCGCCATCTGCGCCGGGATCACGTTCGCAAGCACCGCCTTGTAGCTCGACAGGTCGGTCTTGACCTCGCCGGTGCGCGCATCGACGCCGTTGATGCCGCCGTGCACCTTCGGGTCCTGCCATTCGATCATGCCGGGGTAGTGCTTCTCCCAGCCTTCCATGAACAGCGCCTGCTTGGAGAAGTTGGGCTTGGGATCGAGCACGATGATCTTGGATTTCTTGAAGCCCTTCTTCTTGAGCACGTGCGCAAACATCGAGACGCGCTCGTAGGGGCCGGGCGGGCAGCGATACGGGTTGGGCGGCGCGATCATGACGACGAGATCGCCGTCCTTCAGCGAATCGAGCTTCTTCACCAGCAGCGCGGTCTGCGCGCCGGGCTTCCAGGCGTGCGGCATCGTCTGGGCGGCGGCTTCCGAATAACCCGGCACGCTATCGAACTTGATGTCGATCCCGGGCGCGACCACGAGCCGGTCGTAAGGCACGCGCCGGCCGCCGGCGAGGACGACCTGCTTCTTGTCGCGGTCGATCGAGGCGGCCGTCTCGTGCACGACCTTGACGCCCTCTTTCCGCACCTTGTCGTAGGTGTGGGTGATCGAGCGGAAAGTGCGGTAGCCGCCGACATAGATGTTGGAGAAGAAGCAGGTGGTGAAGTTCATCTGCGGCTCGATCAGGGTGACCTCGATCGCGCCGGCGCCGTCCTTCTGCACATAGCGCGCGACCGTGCCGCCGCCGGGGCCGCCGCCGATTACGACCAGCTTCGGCTTGCCCTGACCGAGCACGCTCGGCGCGAACAGCGGGACGCTCAACGTGCCGAGCGAAGCGCCGGCGAGAGCCGTGAAATGGCGGCGTGTCAGTGTCATCGGTGCACCCCCTGTGGTCGTTTGCTCATGGTCGTTTGGTTTTGGCGAAATAGGCCGCGAGCGCTTCGATCTCGTCGTCCTTGAGGCGCTCCGCGATGGTCTGCATCACCTGGTTGGGCAGGCGCTTGGCGCGATAAGCCTTGACCACCTCGGCAAAAGTCGTCGCGTTCATGCCGAAGATGTTCGGGATCGTGCTGGTCGCGGTCGCGCTGCGGTGGCAGGTCAGGCATTCGGACGCAAGGTAGCGGCCGAACTCGATGTCGGGCGCGGCACGCGCCGCGGCCAGTGACATCGCCATCAGAAGGCTTCCGCCGCATGCCGACAAGCCGTGTCCGCGTTTCCGCCCTCGCGTCATGCCTCGAGGATACCGGATCGGCACCACTGCCGGCTTCTGTTTGTGCCGGCGCTGCGGTGAAATCCGTATCGCGATTTCGCCGCGCGGAGAACGGGCATTCCGCTGCGGCGGAACGTCCCAGCAGCATGCCGCAGCGAGGCGACGCGCGACGCCTCAGTTCTTCGGGGCGCGTGCCGGCACGTCGACCGGCAGAAGTCCCGGCACCCCGACCTTGGCGATGGTTCGCACCGGCGCATTGTTCGACGCAAGGCCGAAGAAGAACGTGCTGTTGGCGCTTTCGCCCGCGCACACCGGCTGGCTGAACGTGAACAGGATCGAGTCGCCGGTCTGTTCGGCCGACAGGAGGCCGACCTTGCCGAGGCCGCCCTTGGTCACGACGAACACGTGTTCGAGCGGGCGATCCTTGTCATAGTTGAGCTTCGCCACCGGCCCGAAGTCGATCTCGAGATCGGTGACGCAGGCGTATTCGGCGATCGGCATCGCCTGCGTCAGGTCCAGACGATACTCGTAACCGGTCTTGCCCGCCGCCCGGCGCCCCCGCCATGCCGGTGAACGTGCGCGACTGCAGCCGTGCCGTGCCGGTGATGGTCGGCATCGGGATGTTGCCGACCGAATCGGTGACCGGTATGGTGCAGTCGGTCTCGAACACGCAGTTGATGGCCGGCGCGCCGACGGTGACGATCGACAGCGACGCGGCGAACGCCGTCGCGCACGATCCTGCCAGGACCGCCAAGCTGGTGAAAATCCGGGTGCGGAAATTGCTCATGTCGCCCTCTCCTTCGATCCGACATTGCAAGCGGAAACTGGACGTAAGATTGCGGTTTTTCTTCGCTCAAGACAAGGTTGAAATCGTGCCGGCATCCGCAACAAGCAACAGGCGAATTTCGACGCGAGTCGCCGAAGAAGTAGAGCCTTCGTGCTACTCGACGCCGCGCCGCGGCTTGCGTTCGTCCGGCGTCACGTCGATGACGCGGGCGCGGCCGGTGACCTTCGCTGCCGGCTTGCAGTCGCGCATGCACGGGCTCGGATTCCAGAACGCGCGCTCTGCCGTTTCGCGGTCGTCGTCGAAGAAACCACCCGCGTTCGGCATCTTGACGCTGCCCCAGGTCTGCTTCGACAGCACGAAAGCGTCGTCGACGATGTCGTTGAGATTGAGCACATAGGCGGTGACCGCGTAGAGCTCGTCGTTGGTCAACGACTGCGAATCGCCGAACGGCATGGCGTGGCGGATGTAGTCGAACACGGTCGAGAGGTAGGGGAAGTAGGAGCCGACGGTCTTGTTGGGGTCATCGGACGACAGCGTCTTGTGTCCGCCCGCGACCGCCGGCCAGCGCCCGGCGCCTTCGCCGAACTCGCCGTGGCAGGCGGCGCATTTGGTCATATAGACCTCTTCGCCCTGCTTCACCGAGCCTTTGCCGGGCGGCAGGCCTTGCCCGTCCGGGCGCACGTCGATGTCCCAGCCGGCGATCTCCTGCGGGCTCGCCACGCGACCGAGGTCGTATTTGCGCTTCGGCTCGTTCGCGACGGCCATGCTGGCGCCCGCTATCAACGCTGCGGCGAGGGCGAGGCTACGACACCTCGACATTCTCGACCTCCCCATCCGCCTTCACGTGCCAGGTCTGGATGCCGTTGTTGTGGTAGATCGAGTTGACGCCGCGGATCTTGCGCAACTCGGCCTTGGAGGGCTGCACGTACCCGGTCACGTCGATCGCGCGCGACTGCAGCAGCAGGTCTTCACCGTTCCACTCGATCTCGGCGTAGAAGCGCGCGCAGGCCTTGTCGAGCTTGAGGCCGTCGATCTTCGCTGTGCGCCAGTTGCGCCCGCCGTCGAGCGAGACATCGACGCGAGCGATCTTTCCGCGCCCCGACCAGGCCAATCCGGAAATGACGGTGAAGCCTCTGGCGCGCAGCGGCGCCTGCGGCGAGGGCGAGGTGATGACCGACTTGGCGTCCATCACGAAGGTGAACTTGCGCGCCCTGCCGTGCTCCATGAGGTCGGTGTACTTCGCCGTCTCCTCGCGCGCATACCACGGCTGGTCGCCGACCTTGAGCCGCCGCAGCCATTTGACCCAGACGTTGCCCTCCCATCCCGGCACCACGAGGCGCGCCGGATAGCCCTGCTCGGGGCGCAGCATCTCGCCGTTCATGTGTGTCGCGACCAGGCAGTCGTCGAGCGCCTTGGCGAGCGGGATCGAGCGCGTCATGGCGGCCGAGTCGGCGCCCTCGGCCAAGATCCATTGGGCGTTGGCCTTGAGCCCGGCTTCTTCCAGCACCAGGTGCAGCGGCACGCCGGTGTACTCGACGCAATGCACCATACCGTGGGTGTACTGGCAGCCATTGAGCTGCGCACCGCGCCACTCCATGCCGGAGTTGGCGGCGCATTCAAGGAAGTAGATGCGGTTGACGCGCGGGAAGCGCCTGAGATCGGCGAGCGTCAGCATCAGCGGCTTGTCGACCAGGCCGTGCAGGATCAGCCGGTAGTCTTCGGGCGCGATCTCGGCGATGCCGGAATGGTGGCGCTCGAAGCACAGGCCGTTCGGCGTGATGATGCCTTCGAGCGCGTGCAGCGGCGTGAAGCTGACCGAGGACTCGCGGCTTGCGGTCAGCCATTGCACGTCGCGGCGAATGACATGCGCCTCGTGCTTCGAGGGCTTGCCATAGGCACGCACCGCCACGCCGTCGCCGAGCGTGCGCGTCCATTCCGGCACATTGGGCGGCAGATTCTTCGGGTTGGCGGCGAGCGCGGGACGGCTGGCCCAAGCCGCGCCGGCGCCAGCAGCGGCGGCGGCGGTCAGCAGTTGGCGGCGCGTCCGGTTCGGCGTTTCACGGTCGCCCATGGGGCTTCATAGCACGGCGCGCGAGGAATATTCTATCAAGCAAGCAATTCAAGAAACAACATCCCAAGAGATTACCGCAATGCGGAATATTGCTGGCGGACGGTCAGCCTCCGACCGCCTTTCTCCGCGATGCTCGGCAAGGCGTCCGCCGCGCGGATCAGACGACCGTGATCTTCTCTTCACCGACGATCTTGGTGCCGTCGTCGTCGGTCCAGGTGAGCACGACCGGGCCGGATTCGGTCGCCTTGAAGCGGAACTGGATATAGGGGTTGGCCGAGATCGCCGGCTCGAAGTCGGCGGCGAACACTTCCTTGCCGGCGACCGAACAGGCGAACCGCTTGATGATCTTGCGCGGAATGGTGCTGCCTTGCGCGTCCTTGCGCTGGCCGGTCTCCATGATGTGAGCGACGAGCGCCTTGACCTCGACGAGTTCGCCAACCTTCGCTTCCTTGCGGTCGAGCTTTATGCGCGGCTTGACGGTCGACATGATGCGTTCCTCCTCAGCCGCCGCAGCCGCCGATCGTGACTTTCACCTGCTTGCTCGCCATGAAGAACGAACCGTCGTTCATCTTGGCGACCGCCGTGAGATTCTGCGTCGTGGCAAGGCGGATGCGCGTGTTGGCCTCGGCGGCGCCACTCAGCGGCGAGAAGTGGAACGTCGCGATGCCGCCGCGCGGGTTGCCGTCGGCCACCACCAGCACGTCGGTGACGTGCGAGGCTTCGGTCATCGGGCTGTCGACCGTCACCGTCATCGGCACGGTGTTGCCGTTCTCGGCGATCTCCGGAAGGTCGAACTTCACCTTCCCTTCGGCCGGCTGCTTGCCGCCGGTGAACTTGTTGATCAGGTCCTGGGCATCGTTGGCGGCCTGCGCCGGGGCGATGCCCATTCCGGCTGCCACGGCCGCGCCTGCGCCCAGCGCCAAGGCCTGCCGGCGATCGAAACCAATCATGGATTCATTCTCCTTGAGCCCGCGCACGCAGCATGATTCGGCGGCGGCGGGCGATCCAAGGGACGATCTTCGCCTGCGAGGATCGTCCGATCAGGACATAGTCACGATGTCCCATTTTTGTAGACGTTAGGGCTTGGCAATGCAACAAACTCCGGGCGGAACAGTGACCGCATCAAGCGGGCGACGAAGGAGAGCCGCGTGAAGCTAGTGGCCGTGGCGGCGCTCGCCGCGATCGTCTTCGCGCCGCTCGCGCTCGCGCAGGACGCCGAGACCGAGCGGGCGATCGAAAAATACCGCCGCATGCTCAAGGACGACCCGTGGAGCAACCCGGGCTTCCTCGACGCCGACCGCGGCGAGGCGCTGTGGAAAACGCCGCGCGGCCCCAAAAACGTCTCGCTCGAGCGTTGCGACCTCGGCATGGGGCCGGGCTTGGTCGAGGGCGCGTTCGCCGGACTGCCGCGCTATTTCGCCGACGCCGACCGTGTCATGGACGTGGAGACGCGCATCCTCTGGTGCATGGTCGAGCTGCAGGGCTTCGACCGCGCCGAGTTGATCCGCCGGCCGCATCCCGGCGGCGGGCAGCCGGTCAAGGAGCTCGGCGCGATCGCCACTTACGTCGCAAGTAAATCCGCGGGGATGAAGTTCGCCGCCAGGCTCGACCATCCCAAGGAGCAGGAGACGGTGCGGCTCGGCGACATGCTGTTCCACCGCCGCTCGGGCCCGTTCGATTTCGCGTGCGCGACCTGCCACGCCACGTCGGGACTGCGCATCAGGCTGCAGGGGTTGCCGTTCCTCGCCGACGCCAAGGAAGCGCAGCAGGTGATCGGCGAGTGGCCCGCGTACCGGGTATCAACCACCCACGTGATGACGATGCAGCACCGGCTCTACGATTGCTATTGGCAGATGCGCATGCCCGAGCTCGAGCTCGGCTCCGACGTGAGCGTGGCGTTGGTCGCCTACCTCACCGCGAAAGCGCACGGCGGCGAGATCGCCGCGCCCGGTCTCAAGCGCTGAGGCACGAACATGCGCACGCCCATCGCCCTTCTCGCCCTTGTGGTCGGCGCGACCCTCGCCACCGCTCAGCAAAGGCCCGACCCGGCGCGCACCGACGCGACGGTGAAAGCCGCGTTCCCGACCGCGCCGGCCGACTGGCAGCCGCGCCTCGCGTCCGATCCGACCATGGCGGAGTGCTCGATCTTCCGCAACAGCCCGCCGAAACCGATCGCCACCGCAATCGAAGAGCGCGAGCGCGCAACCATCGTCTATCCCGGCGACGGCAAGCTGATGGGCGACTGGAAAAAGGGCGAAGCGCTGGCGCAATCGGGCTATGGGCTGCGCTTCACCGACTATCCGCCGCGCACCGCGAACGGCGGCAACTGCTACGCCTGCCACCAGCTCACCAAGAAGGAGGTGAGCTACGGCACGCTCGGACCTTCGCTCAGCGAGTACGGCAAGCTGCGCGACTACAAGGCGGCCGATATCAAGGCGACCTATGAGAAGATCTACAACTCGCACGCCGCGTTCGCGTGCTCGACCATGCCGCGGTTCGGCGCCAACAAGATCCTGACCGTCGAGCAGATCTCCGACGCGGTCGCCCTGCTGATGAGCCCGGAGAGCCCGGTCAACACGGGGCAGTGACGGCAGTTCGAAGGAGCCAAGCCATGTCCACCACGCGGCGCGGAATGATCGGAGCGCTGGCGGCTTCCAGCGCGACGCTCGCGGGCGCGGCGCTCGCCAGTCCGGGCACGCTCGACCTTGCCGCCGTCAAGAAGGAGACCGACGTCGCCTGCGTCTATCATTGCGACTTCGGCGACCCGCAGCGCTTCTCGCAGATGCTGCAGAACATGCTCAACCACTACTCGGCCTACGAGTTCGACGCGTTCCGGCTGAAGCTCGTGTTGGTGGCACACGCGGCCGGACTGAAATTCTTCCTCGAGGACCTGTCCGGCACGCCGTGGGAGAAAGAGACGATCAATCCCGAGCTCTACCAGCGTTTCGTCGGGCTAACCAAATACGGCGTCGAGGCCTATCTCTGCCAGATCACCTATCAGCGGCTGAAGATCGACTTCGCCAAGACGCGCAATGACGCGTTCCTCAAATTCGTGCCGTCGGGCGTCGCGACGGTCGCGGAGCTGCAAGGCAAGGGATTTGCGTATCTGAAGGTGGGGTAGTCGCAGGGCGGGCAAAGGCGCCGCTCCACCGGTACCGCAAACGCGAATGCTGGAAGCGCCGTGCCCGCGTCTTCTTCCCGCGCGGGCACGCCATAGCGCGTCGAAGACGCGCGTCAACGCGCTCATGGCCTCGCTGACGCGAGGCTCTCGCTTTGCCCGCCCTACGATCCCCTCAAATACTCCCGGAAACTCTTCGTCTCGTACGCTTTCTCGCGCACGAAGCGGAACAGCGCGAGGAAATCGTCCGGCCTGAGATATCCCGGCGCGCGCGCGACCTCGCGTTTCTCCGGCGGCTTGACGCCGAGGCCGGCGGACACATCGGGAAAGAATTGAACGGTCGGCGTGAAGCGCACGCCGTATTTCGCCGCGAGCGCCTTCTCGCCGATCTCGGTGCCGTCGAAATCCTTCACCTTGCGCGCGCCGACGATGTTGAGCTGCAGCAGCTCGAAATTATTGCGCACATAGCCGGCAATATCCGGCCGCGCGAAGTTGACGAGGTGCATCTCGCGGCAATAGGGGCAGCCGCGCAATTCCCATATCACGGCGAAGCGCTTTCCCGCCGTCGCGGCGGCGTCGAGGTCGTCGCCAAGCTCGAGGAAGCTCTCCAGGAACCAAGGCTGACGGTAGAGCCCGTCGTCGGTGAGCACGGCTTGCGCGCGCGGGCGCGCCGGCAGCAGGGCTGCCGCCCCTATTCCCGCAAGCACTTGCCGTCGATTCATCTTCATCGCCTGCCAATCGCGAAGTCTCTTAGCCCCGATCGACCGTCGCCGCATCCGCCTTGCATGCGGTAAGCTGCTCACAAGCGTGTGTTCGCACGTTTCAGGGCTTGCATGACCGCGATTTCCCGCCTGCTCATCATCCTGGCGCTGTGCGTTACGACCGCAGCGCAAGCCGACGACCTGGCCGATTTCAATGCCGCGGTCGAGGCCGCCATGCGCCATCATCGGGTGGCGCTCGGCTATCTGCGCACCGGCAATGCCGACTTCGCCGTGCGCGAGATGGAGGCCATGGGCGCGGCGTGGGACCGGGTGATCGGCCGCTTCGGCAGCAACCGGCCCGCGGCGTTGCGCGACAATGCGCGCTACGGCACGGTTTTGACCGACGTCGCGACCCGCGTCGTCACGGTCCGCATCGTCATCGACATAGGCCGGCTCGACGCGGCGCGCGTAGCGCTCACCGACATCCGCCATGTGCTGAGCGCCATGCGGCGCGCAAGCGGCGTTGAGGTGCTGGCCGACGGAGTGCTCGCCGCCAACATCGCATTTGCGGAACTGCTCGCGGCGTCCGACGGCTCAGACGCGGATGCGGCGGCCGTACGCCGGCGCGTCCTGGTCAAGAGCGCGGCCTATGCCGACGCGCTCGCACGCTGCGACGCCATGGCGCCGCCGCCGGTCAAGGCCGATCCGGAATTCCGCCGCCTGATCGACGGCGCGCGCGCGAGCCTCGCGCAGATGCCGCAGGCCACCGTGACGCACGATGCTGACCTGTTGCACCGCCTGCTCATCGAGCTGCGTGCGTTCGACAATCTGCTGGCCTTCAGGTTTGGGTGATTTGTCGCAGCAAGTGCAGGGCGGGCAAAGGGCACGGCGCGAGATCGTCGCGATTTCTCGCAGACCCATCGCGCCGTGCCCGCCGTAGCCCACAGGGCGTAGGCGGGCATGCTGCGCTTTGCCCCGCTCTACAGCGCTGCGACTTCTTCCGCGCTACTTCGGTTTGGGGTCTTTCTTGGGATCGTTCTCGACGTGGCAGACCGCCGAGATGAAGAAGCTCGCAAAAAGGCCGTGGGGCGTTGCCGGGTTCTCGTTCATCACCGTGAATTCGAGGGTATTGAGCCCGCGTGTCAGGAAGCTGCGGTCGTTCGTGCCGTAAGAGACGCGACGGTTGGCACAGTCAGCGGCGCCCGTGCCGCTCGCACAGGACGCCAGCTGGTGGCCGTTGAGTTTGACCGCCCCAGAATCCTTGGCCGAAAAGACGCCTCCCAACGCGATTCCGTCGTAGGACGAGGGCTCCGCCGGCAAGTCGAAGCGCACGGAAAAGACATACTCGCCGATGTCGCGCCAACCCAGCAGCACCGGGGCAATCCATTCGCCGTCGCCCTCCGAGAGATCGATCTGTCCGATGCGCTGCCTGCAGTTCGGCTCTTCGATCCCGCCGTTCGGCTTGCGCACCATCCATATCGTACTCCTGCCCTTTTCGCCCGGTGGTCGGCGGCAGGTCGTGGCGCCGACGCCGACGATCGGCTGGGTGCCGCAGGCGGCGACGACCAGCGTCGTGGGCTGCGGAGGCTGCTGCGTACGTCCCTCGTTGAACGCCGCGGACGTCATGAGCAAAGGCAGCGCGCCGAGCGCGGCGCGGGCGGCAACTCTCGTGGTTCGCATGGACGTGATGATCCCCCGTGAAATTCCAGCTTCGCCCTGGGCGGCCGATAAGCCACCACAGTAAGCATATTGTAACAAAACGCAAGATTAAATTGTACAACTTTCAAAATAATTCAATGTTTGGTTGTACAACCAAACAGATAGGATGTGGCGCTATACCGGCCACATCGTCATTTCGTCCGCCGGGAACGGCGCCAGCAGGTCGCGCGGATCCGGCTCGGGGCCGAGCCAGCGGACGTGGTGGTCGCCCGCGAGTATCGCCGGCATGCGGTCGTGGATCGTCGCGACCAAGGCGTTCGCCGGTACGGTGACGATCGCGAAGGTACGCTGCCATTCGCCGGTCGCCGGATTGAGCCAGTTCTCCCAGATGCCGGCGACGGCGAACGGCGCGCCGTCCTTCATGGCGAACGCATAGGCAGTCCGTCTGCCGCCGGCGCGCTTCCACTCGTAGAACGCGTCCATCGGAACCAGGCAGCGTCGCCGGCGATAGGCATCGGCGAACATGCGCTTCTCGCCGATGGTCTCGGCGCGCGCATTGATCGGCCGGATGTCGGGCGGCTCACGCATCGTATGCGGGATCAGGCCCCAGCGCATGACGCTCTCGGTCGGCTCGCCGCCCACCGGATGGCGGCGGATGACGCGCAGGTCCTGCGCCGGTTCTGCGTCCGAGCTACGCTTCCGCCGGCTCCGACGATAGAGTTGCTCCAGCGTCTCGATCCGGTCGACGGTGGTGAACGCCAAAGGGCCGCTTTTCTGGCTGACGGTTCCGCACATGAGCTCGACCTCCGGCTGTAAATTTTTCGTCCTTGACACCGGTCGCTATTGAGAACAAATAGGGAACGCAAGTCAACCGGGTTTGGCACGGCGGTAGCGCGTTTTCTAAGAACTTTTCCACAGACATTGACAATAATCCCGCCACATGTTCATGTTTCGTTTCTTATCCCAAAGGGGGTGCTGGCCTTCGGCCAGCACCCCCAAAGGGCGCTTCATGAGGCGACAAGGGTCCCGGTCGCCTCCCCAAGCCGCCGGCAGTTGAGCGTCGGCTATTGCTGCTCAAACAAACTCACGAAAGAAAACCCCATGGCAACTCGCACTCTCCACGCAACAGAACCGAAGGTCTGCAACGCGCAGTTCGACGCCGCACACGAGAGAGCGATGCGCGGCTGGTGTGACTTTCTCCAGGTCTGGCGGTTGTGCGATGATGCCGCATGCCAACGCGCCTGCACCTGCCGCGGGGTCGCTCGCCCCTGCATAAAAGCCAAATTCCCGCGGCTACCCGAAGGCGTACGCATCTGGTTCGAGGAGCTTCTCGCGGCGCAGTGTGTCAAAGTCCCGTTCGAACAGGCGTTCGAACACCTTGAGGCGATCGGCGCCAACGCCGCATTGACCGAGTGGCTCGCAATGACGGAAGCGGGCGAAGCGGCGGCGCCGGGCGCGCCGCAAGCTTCTACGCAAGGAACCTGAAAGCGGCATGAAACGATTGATCGCCCTCCTCATCGCTGTTGCGCTCGGCGGCAGCGCCTGCGCCGCCGAGCTCGTCATGTTCGAGCAGAAGGGCTGCGTGTGGTGCGTGAAATTCGACCGCGAGATCGCGCCCGGATATCCGAATACGGAGGAAGGCCGGCGCGCGCCGTTGCGCCGCGTCGACATCGCGCGCGCCGTTCCGGAAGAACTCGCCTTCATCCGGCGCGAACGCTTCACGCCGGTGTTCGTGCTGATCGAGGACAAACGCGAGATCGGCCGCATCCGCGGCTATCCCGGCGACACGTTCTTCTTCGGCCTGCTCGCCGGCCTGATCGAACGGCTCGACAAGCCGGAGGCGCCTCCTGCCGCGGCGAGCAGCCCGCCGGTCGGCGTCACGCCAACTCCTTCAAACGACCCTTAGCACTGCGTGTGATCGCCGACCGGCTCGACCACGGCGAACCGCTGCCAAGTGAAATCGCTGGCGTGTTCGTAACTGCATGAGGCACTGGCCTGCGACGAAGGCTCAGCGCGTCCTTTCAGCGCTCGCATTAAGCGTCAGACCGGTTCGCACCGAATCCTGCAATGCACCGGATCAGCCGACTACGTATTTGCATTTCATGACGCGGATGAAATCGGCCCGCGAATGCCGGCGCGAATTGCGAAGCAAACGGGCCTCAAGCCGGAGGATCTCTAGGAGTTGCCTTGCGGGGCGCTAAGTCCGCGCCACCGGATCGGTGGTCGCCGCGTCGATGAGGCGAAGCTGCACGCGCTCCTCGCCTTGCCAGCGGTCGAGGCTGAGGCAGCCGGCCACGTGCATGCTGCGCCCGCGGTTGGCGATCAGCGCGTTGCCGAGCGGCTTGCCGGCGGCGCGGAACGCGATCGCCGCCAGCATGGACCCGTCCCCGGAGCGCAGCCGCGCGCGCACGTGCACCTGACCGACCTCCTCCGCATAGGCGATCATGTGCGCAGGAAACGCGAACACCGGCTCCGGATTGCCGGCGCCGAACGGACCGGCACGCGCGATCTCGGCATGCAGCGCGACGCTCGCGGCGCCCGCCGAGAGCGCGCCGTCGATCCGCAACGCGTCGTCGCGCCGCGCCGCCTCGACCGCTGCGCCGAGCGTCTCCTCCAGATAGGCGCGAAACGCCGCGAGCCCATCGGGTGCAAGCGTGATACCCGCCGCCATGGCGTGGCCGCCGCCCTTGATCAGCAGGCCGGTCGCCACCGCATGGCGCACGGCCGCGCCGAGGTCGGCGCCGGCAATCGAGCGGCCCGACCCGGTGGCGCTGCCGCCCGGCTCCAGCGCGATGGCGAAGGCTGGCCGGTTGAAGCGTTCCTTGAGCCGCGCCGCCACCAGCCCGACCACGCCCGGATGCCAGCCCTGACCGGCGGTGACCACGACGGCGCCCTTCTCCTCGATACCGAGCGCCGCCATCGCCTCGGCCTCCGCTTCGGCCAGCGTCGCCTGTTCGATCACCTGCCGTTCGCGATTGAGCCGGTCGAGCTCGGCGGCGAGCGCGGCAGCTTCGGCGGGGTCACGCTCCAGCAACAGCCGCACGCCGAGATCGGCACGGCCGATGCGTCCGCCGGCATTGATGCGCGGCCCGAGCAGGAAACCGAGGTGCCACGGCTCGGGCGGACCGCTCAGCCGCGCTGCATCCATCAGCGCGGTCAGTCCGACGCTCTCGCGCCGCCGCATGGCGAGGAGGCCCTTGGCCACGAAGGCGCGATTGAGGCCCTTGAGCGGCACCACGTCGGCGACCGTGCCGAGCGCCACGAGATCGAGCAGGTCGAGCAGGTCGGGCTCGCGCCGGACATCGTTCCAGAAGCCGCGCCGGCGCAGCTCGCGATTGACCGCGACCACGGTGACGAAGGTCAGCCCGCAGGCGGCGAGATGGCCGAGGCCGGACAGGTCGTCGAGCCGGTTCGGATTGACCAGCGCAAGCGCCGGCGGCAGCACTTCGTCGGCTTGGTGATGATCGATGACCACGACGTCGAGGCCGAGCGCCTGGGCCGCGGTCAGCGCATCGTGGCTGGTGGTGCCGCAGTCGACGGTGACGAGCAGCCGCGCGCCGCGCTCGGCGAGCGCGCGGATCGCCTCGATGTTCGGACCGTAGCCCTCGAAGATGCGGTCGGGGATATGGATCAGCGCGTCCGTGCCGGCGTGGCGCAGGAAGCGGGCGAGCGTCGCGGCCGCGGTCGCGCCGTCGACGTCATAGTCGCCGAAGATCGCGACCTTTTCGCCGCGCTCGACCGCGTCGGCCAGCCGTGCTGCGGCCGCCGGCATGCCGGTCAGCACGTCCGGATCGGGCAGCAGGCGCCTGACCGTGGGATCGAGAAAGGCTTCGGTCTCGTCCGGCTCGACGCCGCGGCCGGCCACGATGCGGGCGAGCAGCTCCGGCGTGCCGTGACGCTGGACGATCGCGAGCGCGCGCGCGTTGCCGCGCTCGTCGAGGCGGTCGTGCCAGGCGCGGCCGCAGACCGACTTCTCGACGCCGAGGAAGACCCGATTCATGAGAAGCGATAAGACCGCAGCGTATGCGCCGCGTCGAGGATTACTCGCGCAGGCGCGTCTTGAGCGGAACCAGACCCATGGCGCGCTCGCAATGCGCCATGGCCGCCGCGTAGTCCGGTCACGGCAGGCTCGCGGCGTTGCGCGCGGCAATATCGGCGAGGATATCGACCAGCACCTGCGCGGTGCCGCCGCATTGGCCGCGGATCCGCGGCACCCAGTTGCGGCAACGCTCGAGATCCTGTTCCAACGCGAGCGCCGCGGGGTCGTTGATCAACGCGCTGGCACGGCGCGCCTCGCCGAGCAGAAAGTCGAACGGCCGGCTGTCGAGGCCGGCCAGGCGGTCCATGGCTTCGCGTTCCAGATTGCGCAGTGTCTCGACATGGCCTTTGATCGCGGCGCGCGCCTCGGCGCCGTAGTTGCGGCAGGATGCGGCCTGCGCCTCGCACCAGCCGAGAGCGAGCGCGATGACCGCAAGGCGCGCGGGCGCTCGCATGACGTCTCAATCCAGGTGGAATTTCTCGAGCTGGCGGTGCTCGGCGCGGATCCAGCGCACCGTGCCGGTGGCCGAGCGCATCACCACGGTCTCGGTCTCGATCACCTCCTTGCGGAATTTCACGCCGCGCAGCATCGAGCCGTCGGTTACTCCGGTGGCCGCGAACAGGCAGTCGCCGCGCACCATGTCCTCCATCTCGTATTTCTTCTTCGGGTCCTTGATGCCCATCTTGGCGGCGCGTGCGCGTTTTTCTTCGGTGTCGAGCACGAGCCGGCCTTGCATCTGCCCGCCGATGCAGCGCAGCGCGGCGGACGCCAGCACGCCCTCGGGCGCGCCGCCGACGCCCATATAGATGTCGATGCCGGTGTTGTCCGGATCGGCGGTATGGATGACGCCGGCGACGTCGCCGTCGGTGATCAGCCGCACCGCGGCGCCGGTCTTGCGCACCGCGGCGATGATGTCGGCATGGCGCGGGCGCTCGAGCACGAGCGCGGTGATCTCGGCGGGCGCGACGCCCTTGGCCTTGGCCAGATTGCGGATGTTCTCCTCGGTCGGCGCATCGAGATCGACCACGCCGCGCGAATAGCCGGGCCCGATCGCGATCTTCTCCATGTAGACGTCCGGCGCGTTGAGCAGCGTTCCACCCTCCGCCATCGCCATGGTGGCGATCGCGCCGGGCATGTTCTTGGCGCACAAGGTGGTGCCTTCGAGCGGGTCGACCGCAATGTCGACCTTCGGCCCGGTCTTGCGGCCGACCTCCTCGCCGATGAACAGCATCGGGGCCTCGTCGCGCTCGCCCTCGCCGATCACCACAGTGCCGTGGATCGGCAGCTTATTGAGCTCGCGCCGCATGGCATCGACCGCGGCCTGATCGGCGGCCTTCTCGTTGCCGCGTCCGCGCAGGCGGGCGGCCGAGACGGCGGCGCGCTCGGTCACGCGGACGATCTCGAGCGACAGGATGCGCTCGATCATCAGATGCGGCTGGATGGTGATCGATGTCATGGACGGCCCCCCGTCGTCTTCCGCCGGTACAAGGTTATTGTCACGTCTTTTCGATGCGGATCAATTGCGGTTTGCCGGCGATCACCCCGTCCTGCTCGACCAGGTCGAGCGCCGTGCGCACCGCATCCTCGGTGGTGGCATAGGTGATCAGGATCACCGGCACCGGCACCGCGGCGCTCGCCGGGTCGTCGCCGCCATGCGGGCGCCCGCTGTGGCGCTGCACGATCGATTCGATCGATATCTGCTGCTCGGCGAGCCGGGTCGCGATGCGCGCCGCGGTGCCCGGTTTGTCCACCGCCAGCATGCGGATGTAGTAGCCGCCCTCGTGGCGCTGCATCGGCGCCTTCTCGCTCGCCACGAGCGCGCCCGAAGGACGCCCGAACGGCGGCGTGCGCACGCCGCGCGCGATGTCGCCGATGTCGGAGACCACAGCCGATGCGGTCGCATCGCCGCCGGCTCCGGGCCCGACCAGCGTGATCTCGTTGATGCCGTCCGGGTCGATGGTGACCGCGTTGGTGACGCCCATGACCTGCGCGATGGCCGAGCCCTTGGGAACCATGGTCGGATGCACGCGCTGCTCGATGCCTTGCCCGGTCGCGACCGCGACGCCGAGCAGCTTGATGCGATAGCCGAGCTCGTCGGCGGCCACGAGATCGGCCGGCGTGATCGAGGCGATGCCCTCGACGTAGATCGCCTCAGGATCGACCTTGGTGCCGAATGCCAGGCTCGCCAGAATGCCGAGCTTCTGCGCGGTGTCATGGCCTTCGATGTCGAAGGTGGGATCGGCCTCGGCGTAGCCGAGGCGCTGGGCATCGGCCAGGCAGTCGGCAAAGGCGAGCTTCTCCTCCTCCATGCGCGTGAGAATGTAATTGCAGGTGCCGTTGAGGATGCCGTAGATGCGCTTGAGCGCATTGCCGGCGAGGCCCTCGCGCAACGTCTTGACGATCGGAATCGCGCCGCCGACGGCGGCTTCGAAATTCAGCGCGACGCCGTGCTGCTCGGCGAGCTCCGCGAGCGCGACGCCGTGACGGGCAAGCAGCGCCTTGTTGGCGGTCACCACCGATTTGCCGGAGCCGAGCGCAACCTCGACCGCACGCCGGGCCGGGTCGCCTTCGCCGCCGATCAGCTCGACGAAGACATCGATCCCGGAATCGCCCGCGAGCGCGAGCGGATCGTCGAACCAGCGCAGGCGCCGGGCGTCGATGCCGCGCTCTCTTTCGCGCGCGCGCGCGCACACTGCGACGACCTCGATCGGCCGGCCGCCGCGGCCGCTCAGCGCCGCGTGTTGACGCTGGATGGTGCGCACGACGGCGGCGCCGACGGTGCCGAGGCCGGCAACACCCACTCGGAGCGGCGTCACCATGAATTATCCCGCTAGTGTCCCAATTCCGAAGTTCGTCTCATCGTGCAGCACCCTCGTGTACGAACTTCGGAATCGAAAGGACACTAGCAATCCATTACCAGTGTGGCTTCGGTTCAGAAGTGCGCAAATCCCGACTCGCCGCGAGTACGTTGCGGACTTCTGAACCGCCACACCAAGCTTGCATGGCCTGAGATCAGCGCCGCGTGGCAAGAGGGACGACGTTGTGCAATTTTTCCACTCCGGATTCAAGGAAACGCCGGAGGTTGCGGGCGGCTTGGCGGATGCGCTGCTCGTTCTCCACCAGCGCGATGCGCACGTAACCCTCGCCGTGCTCGCCAAAGGCGACGCCGGGCGAAACCGCGATCTCGGCCTTCTCCACCAGCAGCTTGGAGAATTCCAGGCTGCCGAGTTCGCGGAACGGCCCCGGCAGCGGCGCCCAGGCGAACATCGAGGCGGCCGGCGGCGGGATCATCCATCCGGCGCGGCCGAAACTGTCGACCAGCGCGTCGCGGCGCTTCTTGTAGGTGGAGCGCATTTCGCTGATGCAGTCATCCGGGCCGTTGAGCGCGGCCGTCGCCGCGGCCTGGATCGGCGTGAACGCACCGTAGTCGAGGTACGACTTCACGCGCGCGAGCGCCGCAACGATGCGCTCGTTGCCGACCGCGAAGCCCATGCGCCAGCCCGGCATCGAATAGGTCTTCGACATCGAGGTGAACTCGACCGTCACATCCACCGCGCCATTCACTTCGAGGACCGATGGCGGCGGGTTCTTGTGATCGAAATACACCTCCGCATAGGCGAGGTCCGAGAGAATGAACAAACCGTGCTTCTTGGCGAAGGCGACCAGGTCCCGGTAGAAATCGAGCGTCGCGACATGCGCGGTCGGATTGGACGGATAGCAGACCACGACCGCGAGCGGCCGCGGGATCGAATGAATCACCGCGCGCTCCAGCGCCACGAAATAATCGGCCGTCGCCTCCGCCGGCACCGAGCGGATCACGCCGCCCGCCATCAGAAACCCGAAGGCATGGATCGGGTAGCTCGGGTTGGGGCACAGCACGATGTCGCCCGGCGCCGAGATCGCCTGCGCCACATTGGCGAAGCCTTCCTTGGAGCCGAGGGTGGCGACGACCTGCGTATCGGGATTGAGCTTCACGCCGAAGCGCCGCCCGTAGTAGGACGCCTGCGCCTTGCGCAGTCCCGGAATACCGCGCGAGGACGAATAGCGGTCGGTACGCGGCTTACCCACGACCTCCTTGAGCTTCTCGATCACATGCGCCGGCGCCGGCAGATCGGGATTGCCCATGCCGAGGTCGATGATGTCGGCGCCCGCATTGCGCGCCGCCGCCTTCGCGCGGTTGACCTGCTCGAACACGTAAGGGGGCAGTCGGCGAATGCGGTGGAATTCTTCCATCGGTCTCGTCCTTGGGCTGCCGGCGGGTCCTTGCCCGGCGCACGGGGCGCGGCCTTTTATCACGGGTTTCGGGCGACGGGAGGGGCTTCTTTCCGAGGTTGCTTGGCCGGTTGCTTGGCTGGTTGTTTGGCTGGTTGCTTGGCCGGTTGCTCGGCCTTCGCCGCTGGGGGCGGTGGCGGCGGTGGCGGATTGGCGCGGTCGGCCTGGATCTGGCGCAGCCCGGCCAAATCGGATTCGAGCTTTTTCTGCTCGGCCGCCGTCAATGGCGTGTCTTCGCGCTGGAACTGCGTGTCGTTGATCGCGGGATAAGGCGGCTGGACTGGCGGGCGGTCGGGCACGTTCTGTGGCAGGCCGCCGGCCCGGGTCGGAATCATGTCGATCGCGGAGGTGCAACCGGCGAGCATGGCCAATGCAGCGGCCGTGCCGTACTTCAAGCAATACCATCGCGTGTTCGACATCATCGGCCGCCAAGGTGATCCAATTGGTCCGACAGGCGTTAATAATGGCTTTGGCTTGGGATAGCCCCACCCCGGTCTATGCCGCTATTATGTCGAAACCAAGGATCATAATCCTTGCGCGCGCAGGATTCGAGAAGCCACCATGGACGACACGCCGCGCAGTGATCCGGCCCCGATGATGGCGGGCAACAGCGAAGAACTCGCCAAGAACATTGCGCGCCTCATGGAAGAAGGCGGCAAGGCGCTCGCCGCCTATCTCAAGCCGCGCGAGGAAGGCACGATCAAGGCGGAGGCGGCCGACGAGGTCGCCGACGTGGTCAAGACGCTCGGGCAGGTCGCCGAGTACTGGATGTCGGACCCTCAGCGCGCGGTCGAAGTGCAGGCCAAGCTCGGCAAGGCCTATCTCGACCTGTGGGCGGCGGGCGTGCGGCGCATGGCCGGCGAGGCCGCCGAGCCCGTAGTCACGCCGGACGCCAAGGACCGCCGCTTCGCAGATCCCGACTGGTCGTCGAACCAGTTCTTCGATTTCCTGAAACAGGCCTATCTGCTCACGAGCCGCTGGGCCGACGAACTGGTCAAGGAGGCGCACGGGCTCGATCCGCATACGCGGCACAAGGCGGAATTCTACGTGCGGCAGATCAGCAACGCGGTCTCGCCGTCGAATTTCGTGCTGACCAATCCGGAATTGCTGCGCGAAACCCTGTCGTCGAACGCCGAGAATCTGGTGCGCGGCATGAAGATGCTGGCCGAGGACATCAAGGCCGGCGGCGGCGACCTCAAGATCCGGCAGTCGGATTCCTCGATGTTCGCGGTCGGCCGCAACCTCGCGCTCACGCCCGGCAAGGTGATCCATCAGAACGACCTGATGCAATTGATCCAGTACACGCCGACGACGCCGAACGTGCTCAAGCGGCCGCTGCTGATCGTCCCGCCGTGGATCAATAAGTACTACATCCTCGATCTCACGCCGGAGAAGTCATTCGTCAAATGGTGCGTGGACAACGGGCTCACCGTATTCGTGATCTCCTGGGTCAATCCTGACGCGCGCCTCGCGCGCAAGAGCTTCGAGGACTACATGTCGGAGGGCCCGCTCGAAGCGCTCGACATGATCAAGGCGATGACCGGCGAGGACGAGGTCAACGCCATCGGCTACTGCGTCGGCGGCACGCTGCTTTCGATCACGCTCGCCTACATGGCCTCGCTCGGAGACACGCGCGTACGCTCGGCCACCTTGCTCACCACGCAGGTCGATTTCACCCATGCGGGCGACCTCAAGGTGTTCGTCGACGAGGAGCAGCTCAAGACGATCGAGCGCAAGATGTCGGAGCGCGGTTATCTCGAAGGCAGGAAGATGGCGACCGCCTTCAACATGCTGCGCTCGAACGACCTGGTGTGGCCCTACGTCATCAACAACTACCTCAAGGGCAGGGCGCCGTTCCCGTTCGACCTCTTGTACTGGAACTCCAACTCGACGCGCATGCCGGCGGCCAACCACGCGTTTTACCTGCGCAACTGCTACCTCGAGAACAACCTGTCCCAGGGCAAGGTGACGATCGCGGGCCAGCCGATCGATCTGAGCAAGGTCACCATCCCGATCTACAATCTGGCGACGCGCGAGGACCACATCGCGCCGGCGAAGTCGGCCTTCATCGGCTCGCGCTTCTTCGGTGGCTCGGTGAAGTTCGTGCTCGCCGGGTCCGGACACATCGCCGGCGTGGTCAATCCGCCGGGCAAGGTGAAGTACCAGCATTGGACCGGCGCCAAGCCGGAGGGCGAGTACGAGACGTGGCTCGAGGGCGCGGTCGAGCATCCGGGCTCGTGGTGGCCGGACTGGCTCGCCTGGATCAAGGAACAGGATGCTACGGAAGTGCGCGCGCGCGAACCGGGCGGCGGCCTGTCGATCGAGGACGCGCCGGGGTCGTACGTGCAGATGCGGGATTAGCACGCGGTTGCTTTCAAAGATCGCGGCGCAGCGCGCAAAGATTCTCCCGACAGGTATTCGTGAAATTCCCGTGACCGGCGACATCGCGATCCTGGCCGTCGGTCTTGACGGCCTTCACGGCGACCCTTCCGATCGCTTCATCGTTGCAACCGCGATAGCCACGATGCGACGCTCGTGACCGCCGACGACGCGTTGCTCGGCTGGCGCCACGGGTTGCGGAGACAGGACGCCGCCAGCTAGGCCGGCATTTCTCGCGATCAAAAACCTGTGTGCCGGGGCCGTTGCGCATGGCGACCCCGCGCCTTTTCCCTGATGATCGAGGCATCAATTGCTGGGGGAGGCAACACATGTCCAAGGAGCTATTCTGGCTGGCGCTGACAGTCGCGATGACCCTGTTGTTCTGGGTGCCCTACATCCTCGACCGAGCCAATGTGCGCGGGCTTACCGGTGCGATGGCCAATCCGAGTCCGGCCGACAAGCCGCAATCGGCCTGGGCGCAGCGGATGATGAACGCGCACACCAATGCGGTGGAGAACCTCGTCCTTTTTGCGCCGCTCGTGCTGATCGTAGAAATGCTCAAGCTGAACAACAGCACGACTGCGCTCGCCTGCGCGGTCTATTTCTGGGCGCGGCTTGCACACTTCATCGTCTATTCGGCCGGCATCGCGGTGGCGCGCACGCTCGCCTTCACCGTGGCGTGGCTGGCACTGATGGTGCTGGTGCTCAGGGTCTTCAGGCTGATCTGAGCAATCAGGGGAACAGCGCGATCTGCTCAAGGCCCGTGGCCTCGGGATAGCCGAGCATCAGGTTCATGTTCTGCATCGCTTGGCCGGCCGACCCCTTCACCAGGTTGTCGAGTGCCGAGATCACGATCGCGCGTCCCTTGATGCGGTCGGCGAACACGCCGACCTGTACGTAATTGGAGCCGCGCACGTTCTGCGTCTGCGGCACGACGCCCTTCGGCGTCACGTGCACGAACGGCTCGTCGTGATAGGCGGCGGCGAGCGCGGCGCGCAGGTCGTCCGCCGTGGCGCCCTTCAACCGCACATACGACGTGCACAGCTCGCCCCGGCTCATCGGGATCAGATGCGGCGTGAAATTGACCGTCACCGGCACGCCGGCCGCCACGCCGATCTCCTGCTCGATCTCCGGCGCGTGGCGGTGCTTGGCGATCGAATAGGGCGACAGTCCCTCGCCGGCTTCGGAGAACAGCGTGTTGAGCTTGAGGCCACGGCCCGAACCGGTTACGCCCGACTTGGCGTCGACGATGATGTCATCGGCATCGATCAGGCCGGCCTTGACGATCGGCACGAGCGAAAGGAGCACGGCGGTCGGGTAGCAGCCCGGACAGGCGACGAGCCGCGCGGAACGGATCCGATCGCGATAGAACTCGGTCAGCCCATACACCGCCTCGCCTTGAAGCTGCGGTGCGCGATGCTCATGGCCGTACCATTGCGCGTAGGTGCCCATGTCGCGCAGGCGGAAATCAGCCGACATATCGAGGATCTTGATCGCGGGATTGGCGGCGAGCACGGCCGCGATGATCTCCTGCGTGGTGCCGTGCGGCAGCCCGCAATAGACCGCATCGAGCGTACGCCAGTCGACCTTCTCCCATTCGGTGAGCCGCGGCAGGTCGAGCATGAAGAAGTGCGGGAACACTTCGTTCATGGCCTTGCCGGCGTAGGTGTTGGCGGTAAGCGCGGCGATCTCGACATTCGGATGCCGGGCGGCAAGCCGCACGGCATCGGCGCCGGTGTAGCCGGAAGCACCAAGCACGCCGATCTTCGCTTTGGTCGCCATGTCATATGCTCACGAGTTCGGCCGCCGCGGCAGCGATGGGCGGGATAGCGGACGGTTGCTCGGAGGGGCTGTCATAGGCGAACTGCGGCCTGAGCGCGATCATGCGCTTGGCGATCGCCTGAGACGACGATTCGGCTTGTCGCGCCAGCGCATTCGCGACCGCAACGTGATCGGCATCGGACTTGTGCTGGTTGAGCTTGAAGTTTCCCTCGATGCTCTCGATCGTCATTTCCACGGCGACGATCGCTTTGAGCAGCATCTCGCGCCGCTTGTCGGCGACCTTGGCGGGCATCCACTCGGGCTTCGGCGCGAGCCATTTCTCGAACTGGGCACTCAAGCGCTCGGTATGGCCTGCCGTATGGTCGGCAGGGGTGACCCGGACCGGGCCGGAAAGATGCACGCTCTCGTACAGCCAGGTCGGGACCTGCTCGGCGCTCGCGTACCAGTCGGGCGACACGTAGGCGTCGTGACCCTGAACGGCGACGAGCCAGAAGCCACCCTTCTCGGCAATTGCCCCTAGCGGATTGGCGCGCGCGACATGGAACTCGAGCTTGGGCGGCTTGCCGTCGGCCTCGATCAGGCGGAACGGCAATGGCGAGGCCACCGGCCGCCCGCCGTCGACGGCGACGACCAGACCGAAGCCGCGCGCCGCCGCGAAGGCGAGGCTGACGGCAGGATGAACTTTGAAGGCGGGATGGACGTACATGGCGGTCTCCGGTCGGTGGAACCACCGGAGAGGCATGTCGCGGGAGATTTTGCAAGATGCGCCGCGGAGCCTGCTCCGGCGGCTCGGGTGACGATCACATGGGATCGAGCGCCGATACCGCCTGTGGAAGGCGGCGGCGACGGTCGGAAGCTCTGCTCACGGCGATCATCATGGTGGCGGCCATATAGCTTCAGAACGACAGACGGTCAAGCAAGCGCCCGCTCACGTCGCCGCGAGCGGGCATGCCGTTGGTCGTAGCGCGAACGCCGCGGGTTCACGGCTGCTGGACGATTTCGATCCAGTTCGGGTTTTTCCCCATCGGATACTGCTTGAGCTTGGCAAGCGCGCCGGTCGCCGGATCGATGGCGTAGCCGGTCATGGAGTCGGATTTCTCGCCAACCACGTAGAGGTATCTGCCCGACGGATCGATCGCAAAGGCGCGCGGCTGCGTCTCCGTCGGATAGTTGCCGACCGCGGTGAGCATCGCGGTTGTCGAATCGACCTTGAAGGCGGCAAGCGTGCTGGTGGTGCGCTCCGAGGTATAGAGGTACTTGCCGTCCGGCGTGAGCTGGATGTCGGCAGCCCAGATCTTGCCCTGGTAGCCGGCCGGCAGCGTGCTGACGACCTGCAGCTCCTTGCCGACGAGCCCCGTCTTCCCGTCATATGGAAAGACGTAAACCGTCGCGTCCAACTCATTGAGCAAATAGACGAATTTCTCGTCCTTGGTGAAGCGGAAGTGGCGCGGTCCGGCCTTCTCCTTCACCTTCGCGCCCGCGGGCTCGTTGGCGCTGAGCGTCCCGGTGTTGGGATCGAATTTGAACTGCAGCAGCGTGTCGCTGCCCAGGCTCGGGACCAGCACATGCCGGTTCGATGCGTCGGGAATGATCGCGTGCGCGTTCGGCGGGGTCGACAGCACCTGCTTGACCGGCCCCACGACGCCGTCCGGCCCGATCGTGTTCACGGTGACCTTATGGCCGGGGTAGGACGCGCTGAGCAGGAACCGGCCGGTGCGGTCGGTAACGATATAGGGCATCGAGTCCGCGAGCGGACCATTGCCGAGATGCTTGAGCTTGCCGCCGGCCTGGATCTCGAACGCGGCCACCGCCTGCGGCTCGCCGCGGAAGTCGGCATAGAGGATCTTCTTGCCCGGGCTCAGCGCCATGGGCATCGATCCGCCGGCCTTGGTGATGCCCGGCACGACGATCTTCTCGATCTCGGTCAGATCGCCGTTCTGCGGATCGAGCGCGAGCACGATGATCTCGTTGGTCGCGGCGCTGCCGACATACATGTAGGTCGCGGCGTTCACGGCCGTTGCGGTCATCATCAGTCCTGCTGCAAGAGTTCCGCGCACGAGCGCGGCCAAACCGAATTGCATGATGTCCTCGCGAAAGGCATTGCGAACCTTGAAACGGCTCTTGGCGGCCAGTTGAGCCGCTTCCCCTCCCGCCTGCAAGAGCTTCACGCGGAAAAAGAAAGGCCGCCGGGGCGGCCTTTCGCTCATTGCGCTCCGGTTGCGGCTACAGCACCGGCTGCCAGTAGGCGGGATGGAATTCGTAGCCGCTGCCCTGCTTCGAGATGAAGCCGGTCGACGGGAACGGCAGGTGATAGGCGGCGATTTGGATCTTGTCGGCTGCCGCCATGTCGAGCAGCCGCTTGCGCGAGGCGGCCGCGCCCGCCGGATCCATGTCCGCCCACAAGGCCCAGTCGGGATTGCGGATCAGGACCTGGTGGTTGACGGTATCGGACGTCACCAGCAGCTTGCCGTTGCCCGATGAGACGAGGAACGCGGTGTGGCCGGGGCTGTGGCCGCGCGCATCGACCGCGGTGATTCCGGGTACCAGTTCCCTGCCGTGTTCGTATTGCTTGAGATCCTTGGCGATCGGATCGAACACGCGCTTGACGTTGGCGAAGCCGCCCTTCCAGACCTGCGGCGCTTTCGACTCTTCGCCCGCGTCGGTCCAGTGTTTCCACTCGCCGCTCGGCACCATGATCTCGGCATTGGGGAAGTTCGCGGCGCCGGCTTTGGCGCGGAGGCCGGAGATGTGGTCACCATGGAAATGGCTGACCAGAATCGTATCGATGTTCTTCGGATCGATGCCGGCGGCATTCATGTTGTTCAAGAGATTGCCGACAGTCGGCGCGCCGTTGTCGCCGAAGCCGCTGTCCAGCAGAACGAGATTGCGGCCGGTGTTTACCACCACGACGTTGAACTGGTTGATGACGTGGTCGGTCGGCAGGAACGCATCGCCGAGCGCCTTCTGCACGTCGGGAAGCGTCTTGTTGACCGCCATGTTTGCGGGAGTGGCGTTGCGCACCACGCCTTCGTTTAGCGCCGTCACCTCGAAGTCGCCGACCTTGTAGCGATAGAAGCTCGGCCCCTGCTTGCCGACCATCGGCGCGGCCGCGCGCGCCGGAATATCGCTCAGGCCCGCAGCGGCTGCAGTGATGGCCGCAGCGCCGCCCAGCATGCCGCGGCGTGTGAGCACCGTCATGAATTCCTCCCGTGATTGAATGCGATTTGATTGCCACGGCCGCTCCGGGCCGTCGGCGCGAATGGTATGCGATCGGGGTGGAAATCGGGCTGCGGCGGCTTGGCAGCGCGATCACGTTCGCTTGATTGATCGGCATAGGGGCGCGGAGGTTAGGCCTCCGCGTCCCCTGCCACACCACCCGGCATGCGGGTCCGCACCGGGCGGTTCGATGGGTTGAGGTTACGCTGGCAAGCTCTGGGGACTCCCAGCCTGTTCGAAGAGCAGTGTTGGGCAGCGCCATGTTGAGCGCCATCGCCGAGTTGTGCCACCAGCGCCGGCCGTTGGCGGCGACCCGTCTGGCCGCGTCGGCGGGCATCCCGCGAGCGATCAGCTCGCGGTAGATGACCCGTCCCCGCTTCCAGTGCTTGAGCTGCACCGCCCGCAGGCGGTGGCGGACCCATCCGTCGAGGTCGGCGAACGCGCCTGGGTGTCTCGGCGAGCCGGAAGTAGTCCTTCCAGCCCGTCAGGTACACGCCGAGCGGTTTGCACATCTGCGCGAGGCTGCGTCCGGCACTGCGCCGGGTCAGCTCGCGCACGCGCTCCTTCATGCGCGCGATGGCCTGTGGTGCCACACGCCGCCGGATCGACCCGTCCCTTGGCCGACCCAGAACGAGTAGCCGAGGAACTTGCGCCTTGGTGGCGCGCGTCACCGCGCTCTTGGCTTCGTTGACGCGGAGCTTCGGAGCTTCGCGAACAGCCTGCGCAGCGAGCGCCATCACCCGCTCGCCCGCTCGCTGCGTGCGAACGTAGACGTTGCAGTCGTCGGCGTAGCGCACGAAGGCGTGTCCGCGCCGCTCCAGCTCCTTGTCCACTTCGTCCAGCAGCACGTTGGCCAGCAGCGGCGAGAGTGGGCCGCCTTGCGGCGTCCCCTCGTGCCGCTCCATCACCACCCCGTGCGCGAGCACGCCCGCTTCGAGGTAGCGGCGGATCAGCCTCAGCACGCGACGGTCCGCGATCCGCTTCGCCAGCCTTCCCATCAGCACGTCGTGGTTGACCCGGTCGAAGAACTTCTCCAGGTCGACGTCCACCACAAAGCCGCGGCCTTCCTGCACGTAGCGCTTGCGCCGCGAAGCACCGCGTCGTGCGCACTCCGTCCGGGCCGGAAGCCGTAGCTGTGCATCCGAGAAGGTCGGGTCGAACAGCGGCTGCAGGACCTGCAGCAGGGCCTGCTGGATGAACCGGTCGAGCACCGTCGGGATGCCGAGCTCGCGCTCGCCCCCGCCGCTCTTCGGGATCGCCGCCCGCCTCACCGGCTGCGGCTGGTAGCGTGCCCGCGAGGAGTTCCTCGCGGAGCCGCAGCCAGTGCACGCGCAGGTGATCGGGCAGCTCCTCCACCGTCATCCCGTCGATGCCGGGACTGCCCTTGTTCTGTCTCACACGCTTCAACGCGGCCCGAAGGTTCTGGCGTTCGCACACCCGTCTCCATCAGGTCGCTCGTTCCCGAGCGCTCGTCCCCACTGCCAGCCGTCGACGCTTCCACACGCAAGCGCGGCCCTTGCGGCTTCACCGCGCCAGCCGTTCGTGCGCTCGGGGCTTGCCGGACTTCTGTGGCATAACTTCTTCGAGGCTCACGGGCGTTTCGCTCTTCCCATCGTTCGGCCCTTCGCGGCTCGCCGCCGCTACTACGGCCTCTGCTGACTTCTCGCTCCGCCGCCCTTGCGGCAGCGTCGCCCTTTCAGGCGCAAGGCGAGATCTCCCCGGGTAAGAACATCGGCCTTCGCTGCACGACCGCCGGATCTACGTCGCCTCGCCTTGGTCACGAGAGCTTCGCGGTCATTTGCCCGCTCGCCCTGCTCGGCACCGCCTCGTATCCGGTTTCTGTTCGTCGGCCCGCAGCTTCGCTCCCCGCTTCCTTCACGCCCGTCCTCGCGGTCCGACGCTCTGCGGTTCGCTTCGCTCGCTGTGACCAGCTCACGAGAGGACTTCCACCTCCAAGTCGATGCCCATGCCGGGCGCACCAACATCGGGATAGGGGGGCGTCTCGCGACGCCGCCCCTCCCACACCACCGGACATACGGGTCCGTATCCGGCGGTTCGGTGGATTATGCGAACTGCGGGGTCGCAACGGAAGCCAAGCCGAGTGAACGCAAGAAGCGGGTTGGCAGGGCAATGGCGAGCGCGGGGCTGTTGCTGAGCCGCCATGGGCCATGTGGGCTCCCGGCGGTTTGGGCCGCCAGATCCCGGCCGACGCCGCGGCGTCGCAGTTCGGCATAACGGGTGCGTCCGCGCTTCCATTGCTTCCAGGCGATGGCGCGCAGCCGCCGCCTGGTCCACTCGTCAAGTGTGCGCAGCACCGACGGAGTTTGGCAGAAGCCGAAGTAGCCGCGCCAACCGATGAGGTAGACGGACAGCTCCTTGACGATCTGCGACAGGCTCGCCCCGCGCGTGCGCCGCGTCAGCTCCCGGACCTTGGCTTTGAAGCGGGCTATTGCCTGCGGCGCGATGCGCCGTCGCGGCTGCGGCTCGCCTGTGAAGCTGAAGCCCAAGAACTTGCGGACACTTGGTTTGGCGACCGCACTCTTGGCTTTGTTGATCTTGAGCTTGAGGCGCTTGGCCAGGAACTTCTCGATGCCGGCCAGCACCCGTTCGCCCGCACGCTGACTGCGCATATAGATGTTGCAGTCGTCGGCGTAGCGCACGAAGCAATGGCCGCGCTTCTCCAGCTCCTTGTCCAGCACATCCAGCATCAGGTTCGACAACAGCGGCGAGAGCGGCCCGCCCTGCGGCGTGCCCTCCTTCGTCGGGCTGACAAGGCCGCCTTCCAGTACGCCCGCATTCAGGAATGCGCGGACGAGCTTCAGGATGCGCTTGTCGGCAACCCGCTTGGCAACAAGCCCCATCAGGATGTCGTGGTTGACCCGGTCGAAGAACTTCTCCAGGTCGATGTCCACGACGACGGTGTGTGCAGACGCGATGTACGTTTGCGCCCGTTCCACCGCCTGATGCGCCGAGCGCCCCGGCCGGAAGCCGAAGCTTGCCTCGGAGAACGTTCCGTCCCAGTCCGCCTGCAGCACCTGCATCACCGCTTGCTGGATGAAGCGGTCGAGCACCGTCGGGATGCCGAGCGGCCTCATGCCGCCCGATGCCTTCGGTATCTCCACCCGCCGCACCGGCTGCGGTTTGTAAGTACCTTCAAGCAGCTGGGCCCGGATCGTGGGCCAGTGCTCCGTCAGGTAGGTCGGCAGATCATCGACGCTCATGCCGTCGATGCCAGCCGCACCCTTGTTGCGCTTCACTTGCGCCAACGCCTTCTTCAGATTCTCACGCTCGACTACTGCTTCCATTGACGGTCCCGCGACCGCCGGGCGTTCGAGACAGGCTCCCGCCGCGCGCGCTTCGGTCTCTTGAGCGGCGGCGCTCGGGGCTTCACCCTTTGCTCCGATGCCCAAGTTCAGCTCGACCTGGTTCTTCTGCCGCATGGCTCGCGCGAGATCGCCGCTCTACTGGCCACTTCCACCGTTCGGGCCTTCGGCGGACGCTCCCGCCTACTATGCCCTCTGCTGACTTCTGCGCTCCGATCAGGTCGCCTTGCGGCGACCTCAGTCTCGTCACCGAGACGCAGCGCAGACCTCCCGAGGTAAGACCGACCGCCTTCACCGCGCACCCGCCGGATTTACCACCCCGGCCTTTGATGGCTCTGGACTTCGCGATCACTTGCTCGCTCGTCCGGCCGGGTAGGCCTCGTTATCCGGTTCTTGTCCATCGGGCCGCGGCTTTGCTCCACGCTTCTTTCAGACCTCGCCTCGCGACGACGCCCTTGCGCTTCGCTAATCCTTCACCGCCATCAGGCTGGATAGAGGACTTCCACCTCCAAGCTGTCGTTCATGCTCGGCACACAAGCAAAAGGCCGCCCGAAGGCGGCCTTTTTCGTGACATTGCGATGACGATCACATCGCCGCGTTCCACGGCACCATGGTCTCACGGTAGCCGGTTGCGGTCTTCTCGATATAGGCGTGCGCCGGGAACGGATAATGGAAGCCCTGCACCATCATCTTCTCCGCCGCCAGCATGTCGTAGGTCTTGCGGCGTGTCGCCTCGGCCTTGGTGGCGTCCTGGTCGAACATGAGATGCCAGCCCGGATTGCGCGCGAAGAGATACGGCACGTGCGTGACGTCGCCTTGCACGAATACCTTCGACGATCCCGACTGCACCACCAGCGAGGTGTGGCCCGGCGAATGTCCTGACGTGTCGACCGCCGTGATGCCCGGCACCACTTCCTTGCCCCATTCATAGGTGCGCACACGCTTGAGCACCTCGGCATTGAAGACGCGGCGATTGTTCTTGAACAGGCCTTCCATGCGGCCGGGCGCGGCGCGGCTCATCTCGCCGTCGTCCATCCAGAACTTGTGTTCGACCGCCGGCACGAGGATTTCGGCCTTGGGAAACGCCGGCGAGTTGTCGGCCTTGACCAAGCCGTTCACGTGGTCGCCGTGGTAGTGCGAGATGATGACGGTATCGATCGCGTCGGCGCTGAGCCCGGCGGCCTGCAGATTGCTCAGAAACTGCCCGACCGCGCCCTTGCTCTGCACGAAGCCCGCCTCGCCCATGCCGGTGTCGATCAGCACAAGCTTGGAGCCGGTGTTCACGACGATCGGTGTATAGGTGTTGTTGAAGATTTCCCGGTCCATGTGCGCGGCGGCGAGCGCGTTCTTCACCTCGTCGACCTTCACGTTGGTCACGAAGGTATCCGGCAGCTTGAGGCGGTTGACGCCGTCGGTGACCACGCTCACCTCGAATTCTCCGACCTTGTAGCGGTAGTAGCCGGGCGCCTGCTTGCCGGCCACCGGCGCTGCGGCGTTCGCGGTGCCGAGCGGACCGAGAGCCGCGGCGGCGCCGAGGCCGGCGGCGGTCGCAAACAAGTGGCGGCGCGTCAGGTTCGTCATGGTGTCCTCCCAAATCGTCGAGCGGGCCATGCGGCCTCTGGCTCAAGTGTGGCGATGCTATCGCAGGACGGTCCGCAGTGAAATGGCAAAGCGGGGCGCGCGACAAAAGGGCCGCCCGAAGGCGGCCCCATCTTTCGCGATATGCAGCTTTACACCACCGGATTCCACGGCGCCGGCGTGTAGCGGTAACCGTTGCCGTCCTTCTCGATATAGCCGACCGCCGGGAACGGAAAGTGGAAGCCCTGCATGCGCATCTTATCGGCGGCAAGTTGGTCGTAGAGCTTGCGGCGTCCCGCTTCGGCCATGGCGGCATCCATGTCGAACACCGCGTGCCAGCCCGGATTGCGCACGAACAGCGCCGGGTGATTGCTCACATCGGCCTGCACCAGCACGCTGTCGGACCCCGACGAAATGACGTGCGACGAATGACCCGGCGTGTGGCCGTGGGTGAACATCGAAGTGACGCCCGGCACCAGCTCTTTCTTGTCGCCGTACTTCGTGATCTTCGCGCTGAGCGGCCCGAACACGCGCCGCACATTGGCGAAGTTGCCCTTGAGCCCTTCGGGCGCAGCATTCATCTTGGCGTCGTCCATCCAGAACGCCCACTCCGGCTCGGGCACCGTGATTTCCGCATTTGGGAAGGCCGGCGTGTTGTCGGCATTGAGCAGGCCGTTGATGTGGTCGCCGTGGAAGTGAGAAATGATCACCATGTCGATCGCCTTGCGGTCGATGCCGGCGGCCTCAAGATTGGAATGCGCCTGTCCCGCCGTACCCTTGCTCTGCGCGAAGGTCGCAGGGCCGAGACCGGTGTCGATCATCACCAGCTTCGCGCCGGTGTTGACCACGATCGGCGTGAAGATGAACGGGAACTTGTCCTTCGGCAGGTAGGCTGCCTGGAGCGCGGCGTTGACCTGCTCGGCGGGCGCGTTCTTCACCAGCGTGCCGAGGGGCGCGTCGCGCGCGCCGTCGGTCACGGCGGTCACCTCGATGCTCCCGACCTTGTAGCGGTAGACGCCGGGCGCCTGCTTGCCGGCCGGTGGAGCGGCAGCCTGCAGAGTGATCGGCAGTGCGGTCGCGGCGCTGGCCGCCACGGCGCCGGTCAGTACCAAGCGTCGATTGAGCTCGAGCATAAAAGTCCTCCCTTTGAACTCCCGGGCCTCAAGGTCCGACGGCGAGGCCATGCCGCCATGCTAGCGCGCTTTCCGGACCGGCAGAATGGGGTCCGGCGCGACACTTCGATGCTGCAATCAACACCCCGGGCATCGTGCCTATTCCCGCCGGCAATGATATCGACGGGTGGCCGGGGATAGCCGCGCAGCGCGAAGGACCGTCGATGACCGCCGATAAACAGGGGACGTCCGCGATTGCGACCGATCGCCCTGCCCTGCTGCTGCGGCTCTACATCGCCGCGATCTTCCTCAGCGCCGCGCTCCTGTTCGCCGTCCAGCCGATGTTCACCAAGATGGTGCTGCCGCGGTTCGGCGGCGCGCCGTCGGTGTGGTCGGTGGCCATGGTGTTCTTCCAGGCGTTGCTGCTCGCCGGCTACATCTATGCCCACCTGCTCACGCGCTACGTCCAGGGGCGAACCGCCATCATCATCCATGTGGCGGTGATGATGTTGGCGGCGCTCGCGCTGCCGCTCTCGATCGCGGCCGGCTGGACCCGCCCGCCGGCGGTCGGCGAAGCGTTCTGGCTCATCGGGTTGTTCGCGGCCTCGATCGGCCTGCCGTTCTTCGCGCTCTCGGCCAACGGCCCGCTGCTGCAGGCTTGGTTCGCGCGTAGCGGCCACCCGGCGGCGGCCGATCCCTATTTCCTCTACGCCGCGAGCAACGTCGGCAGCTTTCTTGCGCTCGTGTCCTATCCGATCGCGGTCGAGCCGCTGATCCGCCTCGGCGACCAGAGCCGGCTGTGGTCGGCCGGATTTCTCCTGCTCATCGCGCTGATCGCCGGATGCGGCCTGCTGCTCTGGCGTTTGCCGGGCGTATCGGCGCCTGCCCGTATCGGCGCCGCGGCGTCCGCATCTCCCTCCGTCCGCCAGGCGGCGCAATGGGTCATGCTCGCCGCCGTGCCGTCCGGCCTCATGGTCGCCGTCACCGCGCACCTGTCGACCGACGTGGCGGCGGTGCCGCTGTTGTGGGTCTTGCCGCTGGCGCTCTATCTGCTCACGTTCGTCATCGTGTTCCAGACGCGACCGGCGATCCCGCACCAGCTCGTGGTCAAGCTGCAGCCGGTCTTTATCGTCGGGCTCGTCGCCTTGTTCGTGTTCGAGTACGTCGCTTCGATCGTCGGCATGGTCGCGGTGCACACGGTCGCATTCTTCGTCCTGGCTCTGATGTGCCATGGCGAACTGGCGAAGAGCCGACCGGCCCCGCAGTACCTCACCGCGTTCTACATGTGGATGTCGTTCGGCGGCATGATCGGCGGGCTCTCCGCCGGGCTTATTGCGCCGTACGTCTTCTCCTCCGTGCTGGAATATCCGATCCTGATCGTGCTCGCGGTGCTGTGCCGGCCGGGACTTGCGCTGCCCCGAACGCGTAACGCGTGGCTCCTTTGGATCGTCGCGCTCACCGCGGCAAGCGTTGTCCTGATCTCAAGCGGGCCGTTCGAGAACCTGCTCAGCGACGGCGGCTACAAGATCGCGCTCGGCGTCATCCTGGCGGCGACGCTGATCTTCTGGCGCAATCCGCTCGCCATGGCGGCGGTCGTCGCTTTCGTGTTCAGCGCCGACCGCGTCTACACCGAGGACTCGGGCACGATCTCGATCCGCAGCTTCTTCGGCGTGCACAAGATCGCCGAATCCGATGATGGCCGCTTTCGCGTGCTGCTGCACGGCACGACGATCCACGGCGCGGAGCGCAAGCGCGACACTGACAACCGGCGCGCCGGCGTGCGGCCCGACCTGATCATGTATTACTACGACGGCTCCGCGATGGCGCAGGCGATCAATGCCGTGCGCGAGCGCAAAGGTGCTCCGATCCGCTTCGCGGTGATCGGACTTGGCGCCGGCAGCCTCGCCTGCCGCGCCGAGCCCGAGGACACGGTGACCTATTACGAGATCGATCCCGCCGTCGTCGACATCGCCAGCGACTCGCGGCTGTTCACCTACCTGTCGGCCTGCCGGCCGACGACGCCGATCGTGCTCGGCGACGCCCGGCTGACGTTGGCCCATGAACCGGACGGCGCCTACGATCTGATCATGGTCGACGCGTTCTCGTCGGACGCAATTCCGATTCATCTGCTGACGCGCGAGGCGATGGCGATCTATCTGAAGAAACTGAGCCCGCAAGGCATGGTGCTGCTGCACGTCTCCAACCGTCATCTCGAGCTCGCCTCCGTGGTCGCCGGCATCGCCGACGCCAGCGGCCTGGTGATGCGGCTCAACGAGGGCGGCGACATAGCGGGCGACGACGCCGAGTACAAGTTCGTCGGCACGGTCGCCGTCGCGGCGCGGCGCGACGAGGATTTCGGCGCCCTGGTGTGGTCGCCGTTCTGGCGCGTGATGAAGCCGGATGCGCGCCAATGGGTGTGGACCGACGACTATTCCAACATCGTCGGTTCGGTCATCCGCAAGCAGCAGGGACGTTGAAAGCGCTCAGGGTTCCGGTCTTTTTCAAGCCGAGACGCACCTACATCCTGCCCCACATCCATTGCAGGCCCTTCGCGCCGATGTCGCCGAGGGTCAGCAGCACCCAGGCCCATACGAACGCCGAGGTGAAATTGGCGAATTGAAAGCGCCAGTACGGCATATGGAAGATGCCGGCGACGAGCGGCACGGCGGCGCGCAACGGTCCGAAGAAGCGCCCGATGAAAATGCCGAGCGCGCCCCATTTCTTGATGAATTCCTCGCCGCGCGGCAGCATCTCGGGATGCTTCGACAGCGGCCACATGTGCGCGACCGCCGGGCCGACCTTCTGGCCGATCCAATAGGATAGCCAGTCGCCCATGGCCGCGCCGACCGCCGCCGCGATCAGGATCGGCCAGAAGCTGATCCCGCTCGACACCAGCAGCGCGCCGATCCCGACCAGGATGCCCCAGGCGGGCACGAGCAGCGACACGAAGGCGAGCGATTCCGCGAAGGCAAGCGCAAATACGATCGGCGCAGCCCAGGCCTGATGGTTGCGCACGAAATCGATGACCGGCTGCACGTATTCTTCGAACATTTGCGATTATTCCGTTGCGGGGACTTCGGTTTAGCGTGCCGGACGCCGGGGCGCCAGCGATGCCGGTCACGATCCGGCCACGGCCATGGCATAGTCGGACGGCCACTGATTCGTTCCCGCAATCCTCGCAAAGCCCATGGCCAAGTCCGCCAAGAACACCAAGCCTGCGTCCACGCCCGATCTGTTCACCGACTTGCCGGGCGCGGCGGCACGCCGCATCGCCGGCAAGGCGACGCGTGCCAATCGGCCGCCGAGCGGCGGCGACGGCGGTTATACGGCGCGCGACATCGAGGTGCTGGAGGGCCTGGAGCCGGTCCGCCGGCGGCCCGGCATGTATATCGGCGGCACCGACGAGAAGGCGCTGCATCACCTGTTCGCCGAGGTCATCGACAACGCGATGGACGAGGCGCTCGCCGGCCACGCGACCTTCATCGACGTCGAGATGGAGGCCGACGGCTTTCTCAGCGTGACCGACAACGGACGCGGCATCCCGGTCGATCCGCACCCGAAATTCCCCAGGAAGTCCGCGCTCGAGGTCATCATGACCACCCTGCATGCGGGCGGGAAATTCGACTCCAGGGTCTACGAGACGTCCGGCGGCCTGCACGGCGTCGGTGTGTCGGTCACGAACGCGCTCTCCGAACGCCTCGAGGTCGAGGTGTGGCGCGGCCAGGAGCATTTCCGCCAGGTTTTCGAGCGCGGCATTCCGAAGGGCAAGCTTGAGAAGCTCGGCCGCGTGCCGAACAAGCGCGGCACGAAAGTCCGCTTCAGGCCGGACGCGCAGATCTTCGGCGCCAAGTCGGCTTCGTTCAAGCCGGCGCGCATCTTCAAGATGGCGCGGTCCAAGGCCTACCTGTTCGGCGGGGTCAAGATCCATTGGAAATGCGCCAAGGCGCTGCTCGCCGGCGTCGACGGGGTGCCGGAGGAGGAGACCTTCCATTTTCCCGGCGGGCTGACCGAGTATCTCTCCGCCGCGCTGACCGGCACGACGCTGGTGCATCCGGACCTGTTCGCCGGAAAGAGCGGCAAGACCGGCGCGCACGGATCGGTCGAATGGGCGGTCGGCTTCGTCGCCGACGCCGACGGATTCATCTCGTCCTACTGCAACACCATCCCGACCGCGGACGGCGGCACGCACGAGGCCGGCCTGCGCGCGGCGCTCACCCGCGGCCTGAAGGACCACGCCGAGCGCGCGGGCCAGGGCAAGCGCGCCGCGTCGGTCGCGCAGGACGACGTGATGATCGGGGCGGGGTGCATGCTCTCGGTGTTCATCCGCGAGCCGGAATTCCAGGGTCAGACCAAGGACCGGCTGGCGACCGCGGAGGCGCAGCGCATCGTCGAGCAGGCGATCAAGGACAATGTGGATCATTGGCTCGCCGGCAATCCGGCGCAGGCCAACAAGCTGCTCGACTGGGTGATCGAACGTGCCGACGAGCGCATCCGCCGCCGGCAGGAGAAGGAGACGCAACGCAAGAGCGCGGTGCGCAAGCTGCGCCTGCCCGGCAAGCTCGCCGACTGCACCAGTTCGGCGGCGGAAGGCTCGGAGATTTTCATCGTCGAAGGCGATTCCGCCGGCGGCTCGGCCAAGCAGGCGCGCGACCGCACCACCCAGGCGGTGCTGCCGCTGCGCGGCAAGATCCTCAACGTCGCGAGCGCCGGCAAGGACAAGCTGGCGGCGAACACGCAGCTCGCCGATCTGGTGCAGGCGCTCGGCTGCGGCACCGGCGTGCACTATCGCGACGAGGACCTGCGCTACGGCAAGGTGATCGTGATGACCGACGCCGACGTCGACGGCGCCCACATCGCCTCGCTGCTGATCACGTTCTTCTACCGCCAGATGCCGCAGCTCATCGACCACGGCCATCTCTATCTCGCGGTGCCGCCGCTCTATCGGCTCACCCACGGCGGCAAGACCGTGTATGCGCGCGACGAGGCGCACCGCGACGAGCTCTTGAAGAAGGAGTTTCACGCCAACGCCAAGGTCGAGATCGGCCGCTTCAAGGGCCTGGGCGAGATGATGGCGGCGCAATTGAAGGAAACCACCATGGACCGGAGCAAGCGCACGCTCCTGAAGGTCATGCTGTTGCCGGAGGACCGCGAGGACACCAACTCCTCGGTCGAGCGCCTGATGGGCACCAAGGCCGAGGCGCGCTTCGAATTCATCCAGGAGCGCGCGGAGTTCGCGGGAGAAGAGTTGCTCGACGTTTGACCTAGCGGTCACCTTTTTTTGGGCCCGTTCCCCGCGGACAAAATACTGATTGAATTAGCTTTACCGCACTCTTCTCATCAACGGGAATTGCTAGGCCCAACTCTGCTAAATTCGCCATGCTGTGTTCCGCGAAATGGCCAATCATCTTGGGATTAAATGCGCTATTTGTTCGGACAAACCTACACCTTCCAAATTCATACCCTTTAAGTGGGTTAAATGACGAGATTATACCATCGAAACTGTTTCTTTTCGAGAGGTATCCTCGCTCAATAGCTATGAAGTCAGCGCCGACCCACTCGGTTTTATTGGTTCGAAAGCCGACAAATAAACAATGGCCTTGCAGCTGAAAAATTGTGCCGCAACAAAATGAAACATTGTCGCTTTCGACCTTATCGAATTTTTCAAAAGCCGGCATCTTTTTATACCTATTAAATTTACCAACTCTTATAAAACTTGTACTGATCTTGCTTCTGCTCGAATTCTCTTGATTTGGAAGTTGGTATAAGAAGTAATTGCCGGCTAGCTCAGCACATATTCCTTTGCAACCACTTTCATCGGACAGCCCTACTTCAGCCAAGCTTTCATACATTAAATCATGATCTGGCATTAGTAATGCGCTATCTATTCTTTTAAGCAAGGTTTTGTAATATACATGAACAAGGCTGTCGCTAATGGATAAGTCTCGCCTGATTTCTACATTCTTGGCAATATACTTCAACATTCTCAGTTGGAAAACTTGCGACGGCCGCTGAGACTTGAACCGCACGGCATGGTCAGCGCCCGCCTCACTTGTTCGAACGCTGACAAAATTATCTAGATCAACCGGCTGCACGTCCGCGCCGTCAGCAATAGCCGCGCGAGAGAGCCGAGCACGAATGTATCCAGTTATCTGCCGGAGGGCATGAACTTCCTCGTCTGTCAAAGACAACCCTCTATGCAGCTGTCTGCGCACTTTCCTGTAACCCCGGCTGCCACCAGCTTGTGAGTGTACAAATTTCTCGGAAGTCTGTACAATATTTTTATGAGGAAATCCCCGAGAAATCAATATTCGTCTCTTTAATGCACAAATTTGCACAAATAGAATACTTCGAGATAATGCGATATCGGCGACCCATGATCGGGCGGGAACTATATGCCCATGCGCCGAAATCGATTGACCCTCCGTGTGCCGCGCTGGTTCGAAGGAACGGCCGAAGGACCGTTGGCGGTCATTGGGCTTGTGTTTATCGTAGCATTTCTTGGAGTTCTGGCAGGACGCGCACTGGGGTGGTTTTGAGTAGAATGTATCGGTCTGTCTTAGCACGTAGTGTGGAGATGAGGCTCGCAACGCACGGCTAGGCTTTCTTTGGGCGCTTCCGATGCTTCCCGGTCCGCTTCCGAGTCATGTTTTCGAGCGGGCTTGGCCAGCGATCCGCGCGCCGCGCAAGGCGACCAATATGCGCGTCTGTGTCTCCTGTTCGCTGTAGGAATTATCTGATGCCGAAACGGGGCGAGTCGCGAGGGCGGAGGAAGGCATCGCTCTATGAGCTTTCTAGAGAATATGTAAAGCCAGAACACCACGGGGAATACTTGAAAGAGCTAGGCGGCGAAAGCGACCGCGCCGCAGCGCTGGTGGCTGCTGCGGAAGTGGAAAGCTATCTGGTCTACCTGCTTATGCTCAAATTCAGGCGGCTGTCGGCCGACGAGAAAGAGGCGCTGTTCTTCGGCCGAAAAGCTCCCTTGTCCGAGTTCGCGGCTCGCATTGCGATAGCCTATGGACTTGGGTCGATTCAACGCGCCGAACGCGACGATCTCGACCGCATCCGCCGCATTAGGAATGCGTTTGCACACACCGTCATTCCCGTAAAGTTTACAACCGAAGTCATCGCGGATGAATGCGCCCGACTCCACTACTACGATGTATTTGCCAACATTGAGGACGCCGATGACACCGATCCGAAGTCTCGATACATTGTTACGGCTTTAGCGCTCCGGAAGATTTTTGGGGATCGGGTGTTCAGCACGATCAAAGAGAACGCAAAGGGAATCAGGGACAAGACGGCAAGAAAGCAGTTCTTGGCGGAAATCGACGCGATCCGGAAGCGTGGCTCATGACCCTGTAGAACGGAGCGCGAAATCTTTCGGCTTTCCAAATCCTCATTGAACGAGGCGGCGGGTCAGTCCCGCCGCCATAATTTTGCGCGCAACAATCTCAGGACTATCTTCCGTCAGGCGCGCTGAGGCGCGCTTCGAATTCATCCAGGGGTGCGCGGAGTTCGCGGGCGAGGAATTGCTCGACGTGTGAGCGTGGGAATTGGGATTCAGCGCCCGACCGAGCGCCTGCCGTTCCTTTCGACCTGAACTTGCCGCACCGGCAACCGTTTGATCTCCGCCCCGACCCGTTGCACCGCCACGCGAATGTCGTAGGCACTCTGCAGGTTGAGCCAGAACTGGGCGCTGGTGCCGAACCAGTGCGCAAGCCGTAGCGCAGTGTCGCCGGTGATCGAGCGCTTGCCCTGAATGATCTGACTCATCCGGTTTGCCGGCACCTTGAGTTGGCGGGCAAGCTCGGTCGGCGTGACCGACAGCTCTTCCAGCTCCTCGGCCAAGACTTCTCCGGGATGGATCGCAGGTCGAGCCATGATCTTACCTCTCAATGGTAGTCAACGATTTCAACATTCGACGGACCCGCGGCATGACGCTCCCATTCAAAGCAAATCCGCCATTGGTCGTTGATGCGGATGCTGAACTGACCAGCGCGATCTCCCTTCAAGGCTTCAATCCTGTTGCTTCTGAGTGCTCTCAGCTCGTCGAGATTTGATGCCGCGTCGAGGATTTCCAACCGGCGATAGGCCTGCCGCGAAAAGCCCTGAAACTCGCGAACGAAGCGGCCATCCGCGAACGCCAGCGTTCGCTTGTCCTTGTAGCTCAGGATCATCAGAAAGTTCGTCTAGCAAAATTGACGAGATACGTCCACCGTCATTCTACAAGCGGTGCCGACGAGCGCGTGCCGCTGCGACCAAAGATCGCGGGAAAGATTGAGAATAGATCAAGGATAGGTGCTCGGGTGGTACCAGTGAGAGGCGCATCATGGGGCAGCGCGGCCGGGATTGCACTCTCGACCCAACTCTTTGCCCGCGTACTCACCCGAGCAATGCCATCATGCACGTAAGAGCGGCTACGATCCAGTGGTCGCCGCTCCTGTCACCGTTAAACACAGGAGCGGTCCCCATCGCCGCATCGCAGCAGGGATGGCCGCGGCCGGTACCGGCTTGATAGAGTTCCGGCCATGTCGCACCCTGCACCCATCGATTTCTGGTTCTCCATCGGCAGCCTGTACACCTTCCTGAGCGCGTTGCGCCTCGACCGCATCGAGGACGAGGGCGAGGTCGTGTTCCGCTGGCGCCCGTTCTCGGTGCGCGCGATCATGATCGAGATGGACAATCGGCCGGCGTCGAAGCCGCTGAAGCTCGACTACATGTGGCGCGATCTGCACCGGCGCGCCGCGCTGTACGGCTTCGCGTTCGAAGGCCGCGCCCCCTATCCGCTCAAGGAGTTCGACCTCGCCAACCGCGTCGCCATCGTCGGCGCGCAGGGCGGCTGGTGCGCCGATTATGTGCGCGCGACCTACCGGCGCTGGTTCGTCGACAAGCAGGAAGCGGGCGCCGAGCCCAACCTCTCCGAAAGCCTGCGCGAAGCGGGTCAGGACCCGCAGCGCGTGCTCACGCTGGCGCAGTCATCCGAGATCGAGCGCGCCTATCAGGCGGCGACCGACGAGGCGCGCGCCTTGGGCATCTTCGGCGCGCCGACCTTCGCGGTGAACGGCGAATTGTTCTGGGGCGACGACCGGCTCGAGGACGCCGTCACGTGGAGCAAGGCCGGCACCCTCGGCGCGCCGCGGCCGCCGTGACCATGTAGGGCGGGCAAAGGCGCTGCTCAGCTACCGCAACAGTGCTAGAACGCGGAAGCGCCGTGCCCGCGTGGATCTCGGAGAAGCGGTACGTTCCGCGGCGGGCACGGCGCTTCCCTGTTTCGTGCTTGTTGCGCCCGTTGTGCCGGCGCCTTTGCCCGCCCTACGCCGCTACCGGCTCGCGCTTGACCTTGCGCACCTCGATGCGGCCGTGCGGCATGCGCTCGAGCGTGACGAGCTCATCGGCCGGCACAATGCCGACCTCGACCTCGCGGTCGGGCAGGATGACGATCGCGTGCTCGCCGATCATCACGTCGATCAGATGCATCGGCGATTGCTCGGCTGCTTCGCACGCCCACGCTTTCAGGTTCTCGTAATAGGGCGAACGCCGCCACGCATTGGCCTGGCCGGGGTCGACATGGGCGGTCAGCCGGCGGCCCTGGTTGGTCTTGAACAGCAGGAACTTGGCCTTGTCGGGCTTCCATTCGGGACCGAGGCCGCGCGCCACGATCCACTCGCAGTAGAACGAGCGGCAGACCACCGGCCGGCTCGCATGGATGCCGCAGCCGCGGCCGGGCCTGCAATGTCCGCACCATTGGCCGGCGGGCTTGGCGAGTTCGGCGATGCTCACGACCTTGCAGCACATCGAGCAAGACCCACACGCACGGCCGGGCACGACCATGGTGTCGATGCGCGCGAGCTCAGCGGCCTGCGCGGGCGAAATCTCGGAGGGCGTCATCGCCCGCAAGCTAGCGGCCGCGCGGTAACGAATCGTTAACGACGATGCGGAGGCGTTGTTGGGCGCTACTCCGCAAACGTCAGGTTCGCGGCTTTGACCACGGCGGCGACCGAAGTGATGTCGGCGTCGATCATCTTGCGGAACTCGTCAGACGGGCCGCCGCCGGGATCGACCGCCATGCCTTTGAGCTTGCCGTTCACCGCCGGGTCGGCGATGGCGCGCCGCAAGGTGTCCTCGAGCCTCTTGGTGATGGCCGCAGGCGTGCCCGCCGGCGCAAAGAGTCCGCTCCACAGGCGCGTATCGACCTCGGGCAGGCCGGCCTCGGCCATGCTCGGCACGTCGGGAAGCTCGGCCGAGCGTACGGCTCCGGTCACGGCGAGCGCGCGCACCTGACCGCCCTTGACCAGCGGAACGGTCGGCGGCCCGTCGGCGATGGTGAGCAGGGTCTGCCCGCCGACCACGCTGACCAGCGACTCGCCGCTGCTCTTGTAGGGGATCGGCTGGCCCGGCGCGCCGGTCTTGAGCTTGAACAGCTCGGTGGTGATGGTGAAGGCCGGCGACGACGTCGCGTAGTTCGACTTGTCCGGATTGGCCTTCATCCATGCCACCAGCTCCGCCACGGTCTTGGCCGGATGGCTCGCCGGAATAGCGAGGATCAGCGGGAAATTCGCGATCATGGTCAGCGGCACGAAACTGCGCGTCGGGTGATAGGCGAGCTTCGGATAGATGGCGGAGGCGATCGACATGCCGCCGCTCGCGGCGACCAGCAGCGAATAACCATCGGGCGGCTGGTTCGCGGCGTATTCGTTGGCGATGCGCGCGCCGGCGCCCGGCTTGTTCTCGATGATCACGGTCTGGCCGATCAGCTCCTGCAGCTTCTGCCCGACGAGGCGCGCGAAGATGTCGTTGCCGCCGCCGGCCGCAAAGCCGACCACGATGCGGATGGTGCGGGTGGGATAGTCTTGTGCGTGCGCCGACAGGCTTGCCATGGCGGGAAGACTGGCAGCGCCCGCAAGCAGGCGACGTCGATCGATCATCGTCATGAACAATCCTCCCGAATGACGCCGTTATCCTAGCCTAACAGGAGCTTCACGGAAATCACTGCGACCACTTAGCGCCCGACCACCGCCAGCGCGCCGTCGAGCTCCGCGATCAGGTCGTCGGCGTCCTCGATGCCGACCGAAAGCCGGACCAGCGTGTCGCCGATGCCGAGCGCCGCGCGCACCTCTTCCGGCACCGAGCCGTGGGTCATGATGCGCCGGATGCTCGATCAGGCTCTCGACCCCGCCGAGGCTCTCGGCGAGGGCGAACAGCTCGGCAGCGCTCGAGGAAGCGCCGCGCGTCGTCGAGCGTGCCGGCGAGATCGAGCGAGATCATGCCGCCGAACGCGCGCATCTGCTTGTTCGCGATGGCGTGCTGCGGATGGCTCGGCAGTCCCGGATAGAACACGCGCCGCACCTTCGGGTGCGTCTCCAGCCACTGCGCGATCGTCAGCGCCGAGGCGCAATGCCGCTCCATGCGCAGCGCCAGCGTCTTCAAGCCGCGCAGCGCCAGGAAGGAATCGAACGGTCCCTGGATCGCGCCGACCGCGTTCTGCAGGAACGTCAGCCGCTCGCGCAGCTCCTTGTTCGGTCCCACCACCGCCACGCCGCCGACCATGTCGGAATGGCCGTTGAGATATTTCGTGGTCGAATGCACGACGAGGTCGAAGCCGAATTCGAGCGGCCGCTGCACGTAGGGGCTGGCGAAAGTGTTGTCGGCGGCGGCGAGAATGCCATGCTTGCGCGCGATTGCCGCGACGCGTTCGAGGTCGACCAGCTTGAGCAGCGGATTGGTCGGCGTCTCGATCCAGATGAGCTGCGTGTCCGGCCGGATCGCCGCTTCGAGCGCGCCGGCATCGGTCAGATCGACATAGGTCGTGTCGATCCCGGCCGAGCGCTTGCGCACGCGCTCGAACAGCCGGCGCGTGCCGCCGTAGAGATCGTCGACCGCGATCACATGCGCGCCGTGGTCGAGGCATTCGAGCACGGTCGCGATCGCGGCAAGGCCCGAGGCGAAGGCAAAGCCCGCGCTGCCGCCTTCGAGATCGGCGATGCAGCGCTCGAACGCCATGCGGGTCGGATTCTGGGTGCGCGCATAGTCGTAGCCCTTGTGCACGCCCGGGACTCTGCTGCGACATAGGTCGAGGTCGCGTAGATCGGCATCATCACGGCGCCGGTGGTCGGATCGGGCGCCTGCCCGGCGTGCACGCAGCGGGTGGCGAAATCGAGCTTGTTCGGACGTGGTCATCAGCGTGTGATCCGGAAGTAGTTGATGAGGTCGAGGCGCGTCGCAAGGCCGAGGAAGCGCTCGCCGTCCATCACGATCGCGACATGGTCCTTGCGGAACAGCGGCACCAGATCGGGGATCGGCGCGTCGGCCGAGATGGTGTCGAGCCGCGTCACCATGACGTCCTTCACCGGCTGCTCGAACACCGCGCGGCGTCCTTCGTCCGTGAGCAGCGCGGCCAGCAGGTCGCTTTCGTCGACCAGGCCGACGATGCGGTCGTCTTCGACCACCGGAAGCTGCGAGACGTCGGCGGCGCGCATGCGCGAGAACACGGTGCGCAGCGTGTCCTGCGGGCCGACCGTCGACGGCCGCGCCTTCGCCGATAGCGGTTGATGACGACATCGCGCACGGTGCCGTGGTGAGCGCCGCCGATCCAGCCTTCCTGCGCCAGGAAAGCGTCGTTGAACACCTTGGAGAGATATTTCGCGCCGGAATCGCAAACCAGACTGACCACGCGCTTCGGCGCGCTCTGCTCGCGGCAGTAGCGCAGCGCCGCCGCGAGCAGCGTGCCGGACGAGGAGCCGGCGAGGATGCCCTCCTTGCGCAGAAGATTCGCGCGCCGCCGCGAAACTCTCCGGGTCGGAAATCGAATAGGCTCTCACGCACGAGCGAAAGGTCGGCATTCGGCGGGATGAAATCCTCGCCGATGCCTTCGACCGCCCAGCTTCCCGCCGTCGATCATCTGTCCGGTCTTGACATAAGGCGCGAGGATCGAGCCTTCCGGATCGGCGAGGATCATCGCGGTCTTCGGCGACGCGCGCTGCATGAACCGTCCGATGCCGGTCAGCGTGCCGCCGGAGCCGACGCCGACCACGACCGCGTCGACGTCGCCGTCCATCTGCCGCAGGATCTCCGGCCCGGTCGTCTGTCTCGTGCGCGAGCGGATTGGCCGGATTTTCGAACTGGTTGATGTAGATCGCGCCCGCCGTGCTTCTGCGTGATGGCCTCGGCCAGGTCCTGGTAGTAGTCCGGATGGCCCTTGCCGACGTCCGAGCGCGTGCTGACGACTTCGGCGCCCATCGCCTTGGCGTGCAGCATCTTCTCGCGCGCCATCTTGTCGGGAACCACGAGGACGGTGCGATAGCCCTTGCGCCCGCCGACCAGCGCGAGCCCCAGGCCGGTATTGCCCGCGGTCGCCTCGACGATGGTGCCGCCGGGCTTGAGCCGGCCATCGGCTCCGCGGCCTCGATCATGGCGCGCGCCGGGCGGTCCTTGATCGAGCCGGAGGGGTTTGCGCTTTCGAGCTTGAGGAACAGCCGGCACGGGCCGGCGTCGAGCCGCGTCACCTCCACCAAGCGGCGTCTCGCCGATGAGGTCGAGGACTGACATGCGGGCACTATATGGGAAACCGGCGCGGAATTGCCGGTCACGTCGGCGTCAGCTTTCCATCCACGCAATGAGCGCCGCAGTCACGATATCCGGGCGTTCGAGCGTCGAAAGGTGGCCGCAATCCGGCACGGTGACCAACCGTGCGCCGGGGATGGCGGCGGCCATCTCCTCGGAACGATCAGGGGGCGTGAGTTCGTCCGCATCGCCGACCAGCACGAGCGTCGGGCAGCGGATCGACGCGAGCATCGGCCGCGAATCCGGCCGTCCCATGATGGCGGTCTGCTGGCGCACGAACGCATCCGGGCCGACGTCGTCGGCCATCGCCAGGAACTCGCGCTTGAGCGCGGTGTCGCCGCCGCGCGCGCGGTGCACGACCAGCGGCCAGAGGATTTCACGAAAATATTAGGCATTATGCCACTTGTTGCAGCGCAGCTATTGACTTTGAGCCGTGAACCACTATGTTCGCCAGCGACCGGTCCGATTGCAAAATTCGACCGCCCTCCCGCGCACAATCAGTCGTCATCCCGTAACCGGCGCGGCGTACGGCTTCCGCGGTCGCCGACTCCGAGGTTTTATGCCCTTTTCACATCTCGGCTTGTCCGAAAAGGTTCTCTCCGCCGTCAAGGCGGCCGGCTACACCACCCCCACACCGATCCAGGACCAGGCGATCCCGCACGTGCTCGCGCGGCGCGACGTGCTCGGCATCGCGCAGACCGGCACCGGCAAGACCGCGGCCTTCGTGCTGCCGATGCTCACCATGCTGGAAAAAGGCCGCGCCCGCGCGCGCATGCCGCGCACCCTGATCCTCGAGCCGACGCGCGAGCTCGCCGCGCAGGTCGAGGAAAGCTTCAACAAGTACGGCGCCAAGCAGAAGCTCAATGTCGCGCTCATCATCGGCGGCGTCTCGTTCGACGACCAGGACTCGAAGCTCACGCGCGGCGTCGACGTGCTGATCGCAACGCCCGGCCGCCTGCTCGATCATATCGAGCGCGGCCGGCTGCTGCTCACCGGCGTCGAACTGCTGGTCATCGACGAAGCCGACCGCATGCTCGACATGGGCTTCATCCCCGACATCGAGCGCATCTGCAAGCTCGTGCCGTTCACCCGCCAGACGCTGTTCTTCACCGCCACCATGCCGCCGGAGATCCGGCGCATCACCGAGCAGTTCCTGCACAATCCGGTGCGGGTCGAAGTGTCCCGGCCCGCCACCACGGTCGCCACCACCACGCAATTGCTGGTCAAGACCGGGCGCGAGCCGCACGACAAGCGCGACACGCTGCGCCGCCTGATCCGCAACGCCGAGAACTTCAAGAACGCGATCATCTTCTGCAACCGCAAGCGCGAGGTCGCCCAGCTGCACCGCTCGCTGGTGCGTCACGGCTTCAACGCCGCAGCCCTGCACGGCGACCTGGACCAGGCGGCGCGCACGGCCGCACTCGACTCGTTCCGCAAGGGCGACGTGACCTTGCTGATCGCCTCCGACGTCGCGGCCCGCGGCCTGGATATTCCCGACGTCAGCCACGTTTTCAATTTCGACGTCCCGCACCATGCCGACGATTACGTCCACCGCATCGGACGCACCGGCCGCGCCGGCAAGAGCGGCACCGCCATCACCATCGTGGCGCCGATCGGACACCAAGTCGGTCGGCGCGATCGAGAAGCTGATCGGCCAGATCGATCGCCTGGGCCGGCGAACCGCCGCCCGCAGCTTCCGAAGAGCGTTCCGAGGAGCGCAGGCCTGCCCGCAAGGGCGAACGGCGGCACGCGAGACCCCCGCGCCGTGAGCCGGCACCGGTGCCGGCGCCGGTCGCGCGGCTCGACGATGTCCGTCCGCGGCGTCCGCAGCCGGAGCGGCATCGCACGGAGCTGCCGCGCCCGGAGCGCCAGGAAGAAGCGGATTTCCACCTGCCGGCCTTCCTGCTGCGACCGGTCCGCGCCAAGGCCTGATCCGCCCGCTCGCTTCATGCGCGGCGAGCGGCCGTCCGCCCGGCCTGTGGAACCTTGCGTGCAGCGATTTACCATCGACCAAAATCCTTGATCGTGCTGAAAAATCCGACCTCCATCGGCGTGACAACGCGCGTCGCTTGAAGCGACGTTTACCGCCCGTTTATCCCTCTCCCATACCTTCGACCATCGGTTTCAGGGCTGAAGGGCGCGGGTCGGAAGACCCGCAGTGATTGGGCCATGTCGGCGCGCAGCGACGATCACGATCGCACGATGGCGTTCGCCGAGATCGCACTCGGGCAGATCAAGGCGTTGCGGCAGCCCGCCTATCCGCGCAACTACGAGGTCTGGTACACCTACGCGACCGGCTACAATCCGGCGCTCAACCAGTCGATCAACGAGACGCTCGCGCGCAAGGGCACCTTGAGCGCGACCGATCTCGATCAGATCTACGAGGGCTTTCTCTCGCCGGTCCGCCTCACCGAGCGCATCGACACGGTCGGATCGCAGGTGGTCGACGAGATCGAGCAGGTGATGTCGATGATCGACGTCGCCGTCGGCTCGGCCGAGAACTACACCGAAAGCCTCGCCAACGTGACGCGCACGCTGAGCAATGCGCGCGACCGCGAAGGCTTGCGCATCATCGTGGAAAGCCTGGTGCACGCCACCAAGGAAATGGAGCACACCAACTACTCGCTCGAGGCGCGCCTGAAGGCCTCCAAGCAGGAAATCAACCAGCTGCAGGAGAACCTCGAAGCGGTGCGCAACGAAAGCCTCACCGACCCGCTGACGTCGCTCGCCAACCGCAAGTATTTCGATCAGGCGATCGAGCACGCCATCGCCGAAGCCAAGGAATCGGGCGAGCCGCTCTCGCTGATGCTCACCGACATCGACCATTTCAAAAAGTTCAACGACACGTTCGGGCATCTCACCGGCGATCAGGTGCTGCGCCTGGTCGCGCTGTCGGTGAAGCAGAACGTCAAAGGCCAGGACGTTTCGGCGCGCTACGGCGGCGAGGAGTTTGCGGTCATCCTTCCCGCCACCGCGCTGCGGCAGGCCATCACGGTTGCCGACCATATCCGCCGCGCCGTCATGACCAAGGAGCTGATGAAGCGCTCGACCGGCGAGCATCTCGGCCGCGTCACGGTCTCGATCGGGGTCGCGACCTACCATGCCGGAGAGACCGCGCAGCTGTTCATCGAACGCGCCGACGCCTGCCTCTATGCCGCCAAGCACGCCGGCCGCAACCGCGTGATCTGCGAGACCGATCCCGAAGTCATGCCGGCCGCTCCGCAGGTGGCGTGACCGCCTGACTACTTCCGTTTCCGTTTGGGTCGCGCTTTCGCGCCTGGCCGCGAGCGCGTGGCCGCGCGCCGGGCGACACCGAAGGCGTCATGCGCCCAGCGAGCAAGCTCCTCGGGCTCATCGTAGAGCCGGTCCGGCATGCGCCAATAGGAGGTCAGGCTGCGCGTCCCGTTCTTGGTCGCGTAGGTGAATGGCCCCTGCCCTTCGCGCTCGAACGCGGGAATAGTCTGCGCGTCGGCCTTGAGGTGGATGACGCCGTCGGAAATGAGCGCGATCATCATCCCGTCGGCGAAGACCCCGGCGCCGCCGAACATGCGGCGCACCGCGACGGGCCCGAAACCCGCAAACAGATCGCGGATGTCGTCTGAGTCCACAGAGCATGATCCCGAAAAGTGGAAACCGGTTTTCGGAAACGCGACTATGCACTTAGCAAAGAACACGCCAAATCTAGTGTGATCGGCCAGGGTGGCACAAACCGCAGTCCTTTACCTTCCGCCCCGCCGGGCGGCCGGTGACACCTTAGCCTTCGCTTGCGCATCCTTGTACGTGTTGGCGGCTTCCCAATCGTAAGTTTCGCCACGCCCGGCTGCAATCTTTCCTTGGTGCATCCCCAACCCGTTGTTGCACGCTCCGCATTCGCTCCGATGAATACGGACGCGCCTGACGATCACGTTCCAATGCACAAAGAAGTCAGCCATATCCCGAAGCCTATGCGGAGGGCTTCCTCTTGGCTTTTCGCTTCGGCTATGAGCCTTCAACTTTTAACTTTTCTCGTATTCCGCCCAGCCTTCCGGCGGGGCCGGCTTACTGCGTCGGGGCAGTGGCCGCATCGGTTGCCGGCGTGATCGAGACCGACTCGCCGCAGCCGCAGGCTGAGGTCTGGTTCGGGTTGTTGAACACGAAGCCGGACGATAGCTTGTCGACCTTGAAATCCATCTCGGTGCCGAGCAGGAACAGCACCGCCTTGGGATCGATCAGCAGGCGCACGCCCTTGTCCTCGATCACCTCGTCGAGCGGCGTCGCCGCCGTGGCGTATTCCATGGTGTAGGACATGCCGGCGCAGCCGCCGTTCTTGACCCCGACGCGCACGCCGGCGATCGGGCTTTCGGCGCGCGCGGTCAAGTCCTTGATGCGCGCGGCGGCAGCTTCGGTCAGCCGCATCACCTGGGGTCGGGGCCGCATGGTGGCCATATCTGCTCTTTCAAACCGCTAAAATCTCTGGCGAATCCAGGATAACAGAACCCGCCTGCTTGTCTATTTGGGGCCGCGCGGCCGCCGGCGCAAGCCTCACCACATGTTCAAGGCAGCGCGCGCCTCGTCGCTCATGCGGCTCTGATCCCAGGGCGGATCCCACACGACGTTGACGGTCACCGGCCCGGTGCCGGCGACGCTCGCGACCGCGTTCTCGACCATGATGGGGAGTTCCTGGGCCGAGGGGCAGTTCGGCGTGGTCAGCGTCATGTCCACGGTGACGGCGCGGTCGTCGGCGATGTCGACCCTGTAGATCAGGCCAAGCTCGTAGATGTCGGCCGGGATTTCCGGGTCGTACACGGTCTTGAGCGCATTGACGATGTCGTCGGTCATGCGCGCGACTTCCTCGGCCGGCAGCGCGGCGCCGCCGGTCACGGGATTGGGTTGGGTCACAGTCGGTGTATCGTTCATGTAAAGAAATCCTGCGCCTTGATCAAGGCTTGCGCAAGGCTGTCGACTTCGGCCTTGGTGTTATAGAGGGCAAACGAGGCCCGGCAGGTGGCCGGGACGCCGAAGCGCGCCAATAGCGGCATCACGCAGTGCGTGCCGGCGCGCACCGCGACCCCGGCACGGTCGATGATGGTCGCGACGTCATGCGGATGGGCGCCCTTCAATTCGAACGAGACGATCGCGCCCTTTTCCCTGGCGGTACCGATGATGCGCAGCGAGTTGATCTCGCCGAGCCGGGCATGGGCGTATTTCACCACCTCGTCCTCGTGGGCGCGGATACGCGCCTTGCCGATCGATTGCACGTAGTCGATCGCGGCACCGAGCCCGATCGCCTGCACGATCGGCGGCGTACCGGCCTCGAACTTGTGCGGCGGCTCGCCATAGGTGATGCGGTCCTGGAACACCTCGCGGATCATCTCGCCGCCGCCGTTGAACGGCGGCATGGCGGTGAGACGCTCGTGCTTGCCGTAGAGCACGCCGATGCCGGTCGGCCCGTAGAGCTTGTGCCCGGTGAAGGCATAGAAGTCGCAGTCGATGTCGCGCACGTCGATGTCGAGATGGACCGCCGCCTGGCTGCCGTCGACCAGCACCGGAATGCCGCGCGCGTGGGCGAGCCGCACCACCTCCTTGATCGGCACGATAGTGCCGAGCGCGTTCGACATGTGCGTGATCGCGACGAGCTTGGTGCGCTCCCCGAGCAGCTTCTCGAATTCGTCGAGCAGGAAATTTCCCTCGTCGTCGACCGGTGCCCACTTGATCACCGCGCCCTGGCGCTCGCGCAGGAAGTGCCACGGCACGATGTTGGAATGATGCTCCATGATCGAGAGCACGATCTCGTCGCCGGCCTCGATGCGCTCGCGTGCGAACGTGTATGCGACGAGGTTGATCGCCTCGGTGGCGTTGCGGGTGAAGATGATCTCCTCGGGGCGCGCCGCGTTGAGGAATGCGCGCACTTTTTCGCGTGCGCCCTCGTAGCCCTCGGTCGCCGCATTGGCGAGGTAATGCAAGCCGCGGTGCACGTTGGCATATTCCGACGTGTAGGCCGTGTTCAGCCGGTCGAGCACGGCCTGCGGCTTCTGCGCCGAAGCGGCGTTGTCGAGATAGACCAGCGGCTTGCCGTAGACCTGCATGGCGAGGATCGGAAAATCCGCGCGGATGCGGGCGACGTCGTAACTGCCGTTGACGACGGCGGGATGCATGGTCACTCCCGTGCCGCGAGCCAGCGCCCGGCGGCCTCCATCAGGATTTCGCGCAATCCGGCATGCTCGATGGTCTCGACCGCGCCGCCCACGAAGGCCTGGATCAGCAAAGTCTCGGCCTGCTTCTCCGGAATGCCGCGCGCCATGAGATAGAACTTGAGATCCTCATCGAGCGCGCCGGTGGTCGCGCCGTGCCCGCACTGCACGTCGTCGGCGAAGATCTCCAGCTCCGGCTTGTTGTCGGCTTCGCACGTCTCCGACAGCAGCAGCGCGTTCGAGACCATCTTGCCGTCGGTCTTCTGCGCGCCCGGGCGCACGATGATCTTGCCCTGGAACACGCCGCGGCTCTCGCCGTCGAGTACCGTCTTGAACACCTCGCGGCTGGTGCAGCCGCCCTGCGCGTGATCGACCACCAGTGTGGTGTCGACATGCTGGCGGCCGTTGAGCAGGCTTGCGCCGCTGAGATGCAGGATCGACCCCTCGCCTGCGCAACGCACGGACAACTGGTTGCGCGTCAGCGCGCTGCCGGTAGTGAAGGCAAAATCGCTGAAGCGCGCCTGCGACCCGATCGAGGCCATCAGGCTCGAAACGTGCAGCGCGTTCGCGCCTTCGAGTCCGATCTTGACGCGGTCGACATGGGCGCGATCGCCGACGGTCAGTTCGAGCGCCGAATTGACCTGGTAGTCGACGCCCGCCGGTCCCTCGTGGGTCTCGATCAGCATCAGCCGCGCGCCGGGCTCGACCACGACGATCGAGCGCGGGAACACCGCGGCGGGAGCAGTGCCGGTGAACACGTGCGCGATGTGGATCGGCCGTTCGATTGCTGCGTTCTCCTTGACGCGGATCACCACGCCGTCGCTCATGAACGCGGTATTGAGCGCCATCACGGCATCGGCCGCCTGATTGAAGCGATCGAGGCGGAAGATCTTTTCGTCCGCCAGCCATTCCGCGAGGCTCAGGATGGTGATGCCCGGGTCGTGCGGCCCGTGATCGGCCCAGTCGGGCAGCACGTGGCCGTCGGCAACGACGATGCGCAGCGCGCCGATCTCGTCGACCAACTGCCCGGTCTGTTGCGCCCGCGTCGCGGCGGCCGCATCCGGCGACGGCGCGAGGGGCTTGGCATCGCGCATCAGCGTGCGCAGATCGGTGTACTTCCATTCCTCGACCCGGCGGTGCGGCAGGCCGAGCTTCTCGAAGCGGCGGAACGCCGCCTCGCGCTGCTCGGCCACGGCCTTGCCGCCCGGCAGCCGCGCCTTGGCGTGCGCGAAGGCTTCGGCCAGCGCGCTTTCGGCCGCGGTCTTGGTCTGGCGAACCTCGGCGCTCATCGCTTACGCCGCCTCGTCCTGGTAGGCCGCATAGCCCTTGGCCTCGAGTTCGTGTGCAAGCTCCTTGCCGCCGGTCTTGGCGATGCGGCCTTTGGAGAGCACGTGCACCACGTCGGGCACGATGTGGTTGAGCAGACGCTGATAGTGGGTGATCACGATGAAAGCGCGCTCGGGAGAGCGCAGCTGGTTGACGCCGTCGGACACGACCTTCAAGGCGTCGATGTCGAGGCCGGAGTCGGTCTCGTCGAGCACGCAGAGACGCGGTTCGAGCAGCGCCATCTGCAGGATCTCGTTGCGTTTCTTCTCGCCGCCCGAAAACCCGACATTGACGGCGCGGCGCAGCATGTCCTGATCGATCGAGAGCTTACCCGCCGCCTCGCGCACCTTGCGCATGAAGTCGGGCGTGGTCAGCTCGGCCTCGCCGCGGGCCTTGCGCTGCGCGTTGAGCGCGGTGCGCAGGAACGTCATGGTGGCGACGCCGGGAATCTCGATTGGATACTGGAACGCGAGGAACAGGCCCTTGGCGGCGCGCTGGTCCGGCGCCATGTCGAGGAGGTTCCCGCCGTCGAACAGGACTTCGCCTTCGGTAACCTCGTAGTCGGCCTTGCCGGCGAGCACGTGGGCGAGCGTCGACTTGCCCGAGCCGTTCGGGCCCATGATGGCGTGTACTTCGCCCTTGTTCACGACCAGATCGAGCCCGTTGAGGATCGCCCGGCCGTCGACCGTGACATGGAGGTTCTTGATTTCAAGCAGTGCGGTCACAACGATTATTCCTCACCATCGAAGTAGTTCAGGCTGTTTTCGGCGCGGCCGACATAGCGGATTCCGCCGGCCTTGGGGTTCGACCAATCGAAGCGGCTCGCCACCGCGAATTTCCGCGAGTCGGGATATTCGATCACCTCGGTATCCGTCATGGTCGACATGCCAAGATATTTCAGCGTCGCCCTGCCGGTATTCAGGATCTGATGCGCATTTTCCGGGCCGCCGGTCGGCGCGGCGCAAACGTCTCCCGCCTTGATCGGGAATCGCTTGTCACCGAAGCGATACGTCCCCTCGCCCTCAAGGACCACGAAGAGCTCGTGGATCTGATGATGAACATGGAAAGGAAAGGCCTTCTCGCCCGGCTCGAGCACATGCAGCATGACGCCGATGCCCTTCGAGCCGATCTGCTTGCCGAAGGAGCCGACCTTGGCCTTGAACGCCTTGCCGTTTCCCCCGTCGCGCAAAGGCACGTCGGCGACGTTCAATACCGGCTTGATCTTCTTCTCCGCCATTACCCGACGCTTCCTTCCAGGCTGACGGAGATCAGCTTCTGCGCCTCGACGGCGAATTCCATGGGCAGCTGCTGCAGCACGTCCTTGACGAAGCCGTTGACCACGAGCGCGGTCGCCTCCTCGGCCGTGAGGCCGCGCTGGCGGCAGTAGAACAGCATGTCTTCGGAAATCTTCGAGGTGGTCGCCTCGTGCTCGAACACGGCGGAGGAATTCTTCGCCTCGATGTAGGGCACGGTGTGGGCGCCGCAGTGGTGGCCGATCAGCAGCGAATCGCAGTTGGTGAAGTTGCGCGCGCCGGTCGCTTTGCGGTGGGCCGAGACCAGGCCGCGGTAGGTGTTCTGCGAGCGCCCGGCGGCGATGCCCTTGGAGATGATGCGGCTCGTGGTGTTCTTGCCGAGATGCAGCATCTTGGTGCCGGAATCGACCTGCTGGCGGCCGTTGGAGATAGCGATCGAATAGAATTCACCGCGCGAATTGTCGCCGCGCAGGATGCAGCTCGGATATTTCCAGGTGATGGCCGAGCCGGTCTCGACCTGGGTCCAGGAGATCTTCGAGTTCGCTCCGCGGCAGTCGCCGCGCTTGGTGACGAAGTTGTAGATGCCGCCGCGGCCCTCCGCGTCGCCCGGATACCAGTTCTGCACCGTCGAGTACTTGATCTCGGCGCCCTCGAGCGCGACCAGCTCGACCACGGCGGCGTGGAGCTGGTTCTCGTCGCGCATCGGCGCGGTGCAGCCTTCGAGGTAGCTGACGTACGAACCCTTGTCGGCGATGATGAGCGTGCGCTCGAACTGCCCGGTGTTCTTCTCATTGATGCGGAAGTAGGTCGAAAGCTCCATCGGGCAGCGCACGCCCGGCGGCACGTAGACGAACGAGCCGTCGGAGAACACCGCCGAATTGAGGGTGGCGTAGAAATTGTCGGTGATCGGCACGACCGAGCCGAGATATTTGCGCACCAGCTCGGGATGCTCGCGCACCGCTTCCGAGATCGGCATGAAGATGACGCCGACCTTCTTCAGCTCCTCCTTGAAGGTGGTGGCGACCGAGACCGAATCGAACACCGCGTCGACCGCGACGCGCGAGGTGGAACCGTCCTCGCGCACGACGCCGGCGAGCATCTCCTGCTCGCGCAACGGAATGCCGAGCTTCTCGTAGGTCTTGAGGATTTCCGGGTCGACCTCGTCGAGCGAAGCGAGCGCGTTCCGCTTCGGTGCGGCGTAATAGTAGTAGTCCTGGAAATCGATCTTGGGATAGTCGACGCGCGCCCAGGTCGGCTCCTGCATGGTGAGCCAGCGGCGAAAAGCTTCGAGCCGCCAGTCGAGCATCCACTGCGGCTCGCTCTTCTTGGCCGAGATGAAGCGGACGGTGTCCTGGTTGAGGCCCTTGGGCGCCTTGTCGGATTCGATGTTGGTCTCGAACCCGTATTTGTACTGGTCGACGTCGATGCGGCGGACCTGATCGACGGTCTCTTGCACGGCCGGCATTTCACTCTCCACTGCGGTTTCAAGGACCGCGGGTTCAGATGTCGGTTATGGTGTCCGTTTTCGGACTTTTGGATCACCTTGTCCGGGGGTCATGCGGCGAGGCCGCGCTGGTCCTTAGATAGGGATTGCACGAGCTTCTTCCAAACATTCAGGAACCGTTCGATGTCGTTTTCCGCGGTCGTCGGCCCGAGGCTGACGCGGATCGCGGCGCGGGCGAGCGCGGGCGCGACCCCCATGGCGGCGAGCACATGCGAGGGTGCGACCTTGCCCGAGGAACAGGCGGCACCCGACGACACCGCGATGCCGTCGAGATCGAAGGCGATCACCAGGGTTTCCGCCTTGATGCCCGGCATAGCCACCAGGGTGGTATTGGGCAGCCGTTCGGCCTTGGAACCAAAAATGACCGCCCCCGGGGTGGCGGCCCGGATTCCATCTTCCAGCCGGTCGCGCAGCGCCGAGGTATGCCCCTGCTCCGGCGCGAGCGACGCGCGAGCGGCTGCCGCAGCGGCGCCAAAACCCGCGATGCCGGGGACGTTCTCGGTTCCCGCACGGTTGCCGCGCTCCTGACCGCCGCCGGTGACGAGGGGCGTGATCCGGATCGTCTCGTCGCGGATGACCAGCGCGCCGATACCCTTGGGACCGCCCAGCTTGTGCGCACTCAAGGTCAGGAGGTCGGCGCCCAAAGCAGCCACGTCGCATGGGAGACGGCCGGCGACCTGCACGGCGTCAACGTGCAGCAGTCCGCCGGCACGATGAACGATCTCTGCCGCCGCCGCGACCGGCTGCAGCACGCCGCTTTCGTTGTTGGCGGCCATCAGCGACACGAGTGGGCGCACGCCCACAACCGCAAGCTCCCTGAGCCGATGTTCCAACCAAGCCAAATCGACGACGCCCTCGCCATCGACCGGAATGCGCTCGACCGCGTCGGAGGCGAACCGCCCGCCCGCCAGCACTGAAGGATGCTCGACCGCGGACATCAGCAGCCGGTCGCGCGGCGCCGGGTCGGCATCGGCCGCGAGCGCGGGTGTGATCGCCGTGACGTTGGCCTCGGAACCGCCCGACGTGAAGACGACATGAGCGGGCCTCGCGCCGACCAGGGCGGCGACCTGCGCGCGGGCTTCCTCGACCAACCGGCGCGCGGCACGCCCTTCACCATGGACCGAGGATGGGTTCCCCGCGCCCTCAAGCGCGGCGAGCATGGCGGCGCGCGCCTGCGGCCGTAGCGGCGCGGTCGCGTTCCAATCCAGGTACACTCGCTCAGCCATATTCTGGAACCATTGAGTCTACTTTGTTCGAAGGACTTGCTTTTAGCCCCCGATATCGTGCAAGGAAAGCTTAGCCGCCCGACCGGCCCGCACCTGACGCGGTTTCCGGCAGCGGGGGCCGTCCCAGAATTTAGAACGGTTCTAAATTGTTACGCGCGACTGCTGCTCCCGTCAAGCGCGTCATGGCCGACCTGTGGCTGGTTCCGGCCGATAATGGGCTGAATCGAGGGTTCCTGAATGCCTGAAGTGATCTTTACGGGTCCGGCCGGACGGATCGAGGGCCGCTACCATCCGGCCCGTCAGAAGAACGCACCGATCGCCATCATCCTGCATCCGCACCCACAGTTCGGCGGCACGATGAACCATCAGATCGTGTACCAGCTTTACTACGCGTTCGCGCACCGCAGCTTCTCCGTGGTGCGCTTCAATTTCCGCGGTGTCGGCCGCAGCCAGGGCTCGTTCGATCACGGCACCGGTGAGCTTTCCGATGCCGCCTCCGCTCTTGACTGGTCGCAGTCGATCAACCCGGAGGCGCGCTCATGCTGGATCGCCGGCTTCTCGTTCGGCGCCTGGATCGGCATGCAGCTGCTGATGCGCCGGCCCGAAATCGAAGGCTTCATCTCGGTCGCGCCGCCGGCAAACCTTTACGACTTCTCCTTCCTCGCCCCCTGCCCGTCCTCGGGGCTGATCGTGCACGGCGACAAGGACGCGGTCGTGCCGGCCAAGGACGTGACCGGCCTGGTCGAGAAGCTCAAGACGCAGAAGGGCATCATCATCGACCAAAAGGTGATCGTCGGCGCCAACCATTTCTTCGACGGCAAGATCGAGCCGCTGATGCAGTCGGTGACCACCTACCTCGACAAGCGCCTGAAGCCCGAGCCGAAGACCACGGCAGCCTAACCACCACCTACGGCCGCACCACGACGCCGCCGGCGATCGGCTGCGGCGCACCGGTCGTGGTCGGGAACGTGATCGGCAACGCCTGCAGTGTGCGCACGGCCAGGAACGCGAAGGCCTGCGCTTCGAGCGCATCGATCGACCAGCGGACGTCCGTTGCGGCTGCGACGCGCGCCGGCGCGAGGCGTTCGGCGAGCATGCGCAGCAGGGTCGGGTTGTGCGCCCCTCCGCCGGCCACGATCCAGGTTGCGGGCGCGCGCGGCAGGTTCGCAACGACGCGCGCAACGCTCGCGGCAGTGAGCGCCGTCAAGGTGGCGGCGCCATCTTCGGTGGTCATATGCGCAAGACCGGCGTGCGTCGCGACCCAATCGCGAAAGTCATTGCGATCGAGCGACTTCGGCGGCCTTCGATCGAAGAACGGATGCGCCAGTACCCGCGCGACGGCACTCGCGTCGACGCGGCCGGCCGCGGCCATGCGCCCGTCCTGATCGCGCGGAGCGCCGGTACGCTGGCGCAGGAAATCGTCGATCAGCGCGTTCGCCGGGCCGGTATCGCAAGCGATCGGGTCCCTCTCTCCGTCGATAAAGGTCACATTGGCGACCCCGCCGAGGTTGAGCACCGCGATCGGATGCGGGGAATCGAGCGAGCGCGCCAAGGCGCGATGGAACACCGGCACAAGCGGCGCGCCCTGCCCGCCCGCCGCCACGTCGGCGGCGCGGAAATCGTAGGCGACCGGCAGGCCGATCTTGCCCGCAAGCGCTACGCCGTCGCCGAGCTGCACGGTGAGACGCCGTTCCGGCCGATGCAGCACGGTCTGGCCGTGGAAGCCGACCACGTCGATCGCGCTGCGATCGATGGCGTTGGCCGCGATGAACGCCTCGACCGCGGCCGCGTGCAGCGCCGTTACGAGCGTCTCGGCCGCGGCCAGCACGCCCGGCCGTTCGGCGCGGTCGCGCACGCCTTGCGCGGCCTCGGCGGCGCGGCGCAGCACCGCCTCCTCGCCGCGGTAGGGATAGGTCGCGCTCGGCCCGAAGCCGGTCACGCGTTCGCCGTCGGTGTCGATCATTGCAACATCGATGCCGTCCATCGAAGTGCCGCTCATCAGGCCGACCGCGCGCATGTCCCTACTCTTTAAATCCCAATTCTTTGAATCCCAAGCCTGGACCTGTTACACCACCGCCGGCCCCGATCACTAAGAACCGACTTATCATGAGCACCTACAAGTCCGATTTCCTGCACCAGCTGTCGAGCCGGGGCTTCATCCATCAGGTCTCGGAGCCCGAGGCGCTGGACGCGCTTGCGCGGCAGAAGATGGTCACCGCCTATATCGGATTCGACTGCACCGCGCCCTCGCTGCATGTCGGCTCGCTGGTGCAGATCATGCTGCTCTATTGGCTGCAGCAGACCGGCCACAAGCCGATCGCGCTGATGGGCGGCGGCACGACGCGCGTCGGCGACCCTTCCGGGCGCGACGAGACGCGGCGCATCCTGACCTACGAGCAGATCGAAGCGAACAAGCAGTCGCTGAAAGGTGTGTTCGCCAAACTCCTCAAGTTCGGCGAGGGCAAGTCCGACGCCATCATGCCGGACAATGCCGAGTGGCTCGCGACCCTCAACTACGTCGAGTTCCTGCGCGACGTGGGCAGGCATTTCTCGATCAACCGCATGCTCGCCTTCGACTCGGTGAAGCTGCGGCTCGAGCGCCAGCAGGAGATGTCGTTCCTCGAATTCAACTACATGATCCTGCAGGCCTACGATTTCGTCGAGCTCTACACGCGTCATGGCTGCGTGCTGCAGATGGGCGGCTCGGACCAGTGGGGCAACATCGTCAACGGCATCGATCTCGGCCGGCGCATGCTTGGCGCGCAGCTGTTCGCGCTCACGTCGCCGCTGATCGCGACTTCATCGGGCGCCAAGATGGGCAAGACCGCCGCCGGCGCGGTGTGGCTCAACGCCGACATGGTCGGCGCCTACGACTACTGGCAGTACTGGCGCAATACCGAGGACGGCGACGTCGTGCGCTTCCTCAAATTGTTCACGACCTTGCCGCTCGACGAGATCGCGCGGCTCGGCGCACTACGCAACCAGGAGATCAACGAGGCCAAGAAGGTGCTCGCGACCGAGGCGACCGCGATGCTGCACGGCCGCGCCGCAGCGGAAGAAGCCGCCGAGACCGCGCGGCGCACCTTCGAGGAAGGCACGCTGGCGACGACGTTGCCGTCCGTCGACGTATCCCGCGCGGAGCTCGAGCAGGGTCTGAGCGTGCTCAAAGCGTTCGCCGAGAAGGCCGGGCTGGTGACATCGAACGGCGAAGCGCGGCGTCAGATCAAGGGCGGCGGGCTCAAGATCAACGACGCGACCGTGACCGACGAGAAGATGCTGCTGACACTCGCCGACCTGACGCCGGAGGGAGCGATCAAGCTCTCGCTCGGGCGCAAGAAGCATGTGTTGATCCGGCCGGCCTAACTTTCACCATTGCTCTTGCGCTCAATGGCGTCCCCGCCCCGCCCCGCGCCCAGTCGCCCTCATCCCGAGATCGATCAGCCGGCGCAGCGCCTCGGACCGTGTGGGCTTGTCGGGCTGCCGCGCGGCCCAGGCGTCGACCTCGGCGACTTTCTCGTCGGACAAGCGGAATGTTCTTATGGGGTCCTTGCCGGTGGCAGGGCGGCCGCGCTTTCTGGGTATTACCTTTTCGCTTGACATGACGACCGAAAGGGTGTTACCTATATTCTGGCGGTCCGGCCTGTGTGTTTAGTTCCTGATCGCGCCTGCGCTTTCATATCATGTCGCAGCGAGCCGACCACGTGCGCGAACACGTGACCGGCTCTAACCCCGCACATGGAGTGACCCATGTCCAAGGCTGGCTGCCCGTCTAGCAAACTGACGCGCCGCGCGGCAATCGCCGCAACCCTCGCCAGCGCCGCCACGCCGGCCGGCGCGCTCCCTGCCCTCGGCGCCCCCGACCCGGCCTTTGCCCTGATCGCCGCCCACAAGGCGGCGAACGCCGAGCACGAGCGGGTCTGCCGGAACATGTCCGACCTGGAAGGACAAATCCCGCAAGAGAAACGCCAGGAATGGTACGCCGGGGACCGGGCCAAGGGCATCGGCCGCAACGACGACCCGCGCTGGACGGCGGCAAACGCGGCGTACCGGGCGGCGTTCGACGCCGAAGAGGCCGCGGCCTGGGCGCTCGCGCGTGCGCGGCCGGCGAGCGTCGCGGGCGCCGCAGCCTTTGCGCTATGCCTACGAGCACGAAGCGCAGCGATGCGAATGGCCGGACGGAGCAGATCATGAAGACGACGATGTCGGTTGGCACGGTGCACTTCACCGCAGTCTTGCGGCTGCGCTGGCAGCAATGACGGCGTAGCGCCGACGGGTTCGGGTGCGCATCGCCCGCTCCGCGCACGCTCAAGATGACTGATTTGCAGCAAGTCAGTCAGGATTGTTCAGAATAATCAATGCCTTAGTGGAACAGCGCACCTGGACAGACATGAAAGGGATGATATCCTGAGTCCTGCCTTGAGAGGGCTCATCAATGGCTGGCGACGTGACCCGCGACGAATTCCAGCAGCTTGCGACGCGCACCGACATCCTGGAGCGCGAGGTCGAAGGCGAGAAGCTGGTGACGCGTTACATTCTCGAACAGACGCGGCGCAACGGCGACGATCTGGCGGAGGTCAAGACAAGGCTCGATCGTGTCGAACGCAAGGTCGATGGTTTGGATCGCAAGGTCGATGGCCTCATCGAAAACCTACCCCGTGTCGTCGGCGATGTGATGCGCGAGGTGAACAGCGAGCGGGATCGGAAGCGCTGATGCCGCCCGATGTGACCCGGGACGAGTTTCGAGCTCTTGAGCAAGAAGTCGAAGGCGAGAAGCTGGTGACGCGCCACATCCTCGAGCAGACGCGGCGCAACGGCGATGATCTGGCGACGATGCGCGGTGAGATGAAGGCGATGCGCGGCGAACTTAGAGATTTCTCCAGCAAGGTCGAGACTCGGCTCGATCGTGTCGAACGCAAGGTCGATGGTTTGATCGAGAATCTGCCCCGCATCGTCGGCGATGTCGTGCAGGAGGTGAACAGCGAACGGGATCGAAAGCGCTGATGCCGTCCAACGTGACCCGAGACGAGTTTCGACGGCTCGCCACGCGTATCGATGTCCTGGAGCACGAGGTCCAAGACAAGAGGATGATGAAGCGCCAAATCCTCGAGCAAGTGTGCCACAACGGCGACCATTTGGCCGCAATGAAAGTTCAGCTACACGGTGTCGAGGGGAAGATCGACGGCTTGGCCGCCAAGATCGGCGGTTTGCATCAGAAGATCGGCGGCCTTGGTGCAAAGCTCGATGGTCTCATTGAGAACCTGCCGCACATCATCGGCGGCGCGGTGCGTCAGGCCTTCCGCGAGGAGCGCGAGTGCAAGTCGTGACGTCGCTCAGCGGTCGCCGAAGCTGCGCGTCGGCGCGTAGGCCGACGAGCCGGTATTGATGCGCTCGTCGACGCCGCGGAATTCGAAGATCTTGCGGAACACGCCGGGCAGGATGGCCGAGACCGGGTTGACGCGCAGGATCGGCGCGCTCGGCTGCCCGACCACCTCGTAGGTGATGCCGAACAAGCCCTCGTTCTGCCCGCCCATGAACAGGCCGACGAGCGGCAGCCGCGCGATGAAGTTGTTGAGCGCATAGGCCGGCACGAAGGTGCCGCGCATGCGCACGTCGTCGCGGCCGTAATCAAGCGTGCCCTCGATGGTCGCGCCGACCGCCGGTCCCCATACCACGCCTTCGCGCAATATCAGCCGGCCCGGCGACTTGGTGAAATCGACCTGCATGCGCGAGAACTGCACGCCGCCGGCGATCGGCTGCGGCATGGTGCGCACGTTCGGGTCGTTGTTCTGGATGCCGCCGGCGGCGACGCGCTCGAGCACGGGCTCGCCGCGCACGGTGAAGTCCTTCACGTGCACGCGCCCCTCCTGCGGCGCGTGGTCGACGGTCGGCGGATCGATCGTCACCCACATGTGCCCGCCGGCCATGCGCGGATAGGTGTCGTTGAAGCGGAACATGGCGCCGGCGTCGTTGGCCTCGATGAACACCACCTGGCGGCCGCCATAGGCGCGCATGTCGCCGATCAGTTGGCCGTTCGGGCCGATCTTGCCGTTGAGCAGGAAGCTGCGGATGTGGCCGGCGCGGCGCGACATGCGCACCTCGACCGCGCGCAGCGTCTCGCCGTTGTAGCCGGCGACCGTGCCGAGCTTGACGTCGAGATCGAAGTCGCCGCGTGTCGTCGCGCTCTTGTTCTTCTCCACCGTAGGCGTGCCGAACGCCGATTTGAGGATACCGCGGCCGTCGAACAGTTCGCCGCGCATCGTCACTTTCAGCGTCCCGTCCACCGCGCGGTCGGCGCGCAAAGTCGCCTTGTCGCCGTCCGAGAGCGCGAAGCTCGGGAAGCTTGCGAGCGCGATGTCGCCGTTGCCGTCGAGCTCGACCAGACCTTTCACCAGCGTGCCGGACCCTTCGATCACGAGGTCCTCGAACCGCATCGACTGCGACTTGTCGATCAGCGTGAAGGTCGCGCGCGCCGGCCGGCCGGCGGTTTTCCACCAGCCCGGCAGCAGTTCGGCGATCTTGGCGTCCTTGAGGTCCGCTTCGACCTGGAAGCGGCTGTCGCGGTCGTTGGCGCCGATGCGGCCGTGCATCTTGAGCGGGACCGAACCGGTCATCGTGCTGCCGAGATCGAAGCCGAGCCTTGAGCGCGCGGCATCGTCGAGCGTCATCGCCAGCCGCACCTCGGCATCGGCGTTGCCGGCCGGCTTGCGGTAGTCGACGCTCACCGGCAAGCCGTTGAGGCGGATATCGCCGCGGGTCTGATAGCCCTGGCTGTTGGCGGAGAGCTTGAGCGTACTGGCCTCGACCTTCTGTCCACGCGCAAGCTTCTCGGCAGAGAAATTGGCGAGGTCGGCCTCGATCGCGTAATTGACACCGTCCCTGGTGAATTCGCCGGTCAGCGCATAGGCCATGCCGACCTGGGCGACGAAGGTTCCCTTGGTGGTCGCCGGGTCGAGCGTCAATGCCGAGGAGTCACGCAGGCGATCCATCGCCAGCAGTTCCGCGGCCGCGTCGGCCGCGCCCTCGACGCGGAAGAACGTGCGCGCGGGCGAGGGCTTCGGATGAGTGTCGGGAACGTCGAACAGCGCGTTCGACATGGTCAGCCGGCGTCCGGACGGCAGGTCGGCGACCGCCTTGCCGATGCGCACCGTCGCGGTGCGGCCGATCACGCTGGCTTTCACGTCGGCGTCCTTGAGCACCGGCAAATGGTCGATCGGCCGCACGCTCGTGCCGCTCGCGACGATTTCGATCGACAGGCCGTCGTCGGGCAGCGGCGGCCCACCGGTCTTCCAGGTCGACACCGGCGATTTGGTCGCGATCACGGCGCTCTCGACCGTGCCGCCATGCATTCGCTCCATGACCCATGAGCGCACCGCAGGCACGACGAACACCGGCCATAGTCGCTTGAACGAGGACACCGACATGCGCGTTCCGACCAAGCCGAAATCCACCTGAGGGTCCGCGGTCGAGCAGTCGATCACACCCGAGAAGGCTGCGCTCGCGGCCATGCCGGCGAACTCGCCCTGTTGGATTTCGATCAGGCGTTTGTCGGTATCGATGCGCGCGCGCATGGTCACGCGATCGATGATCAGCGGCGCCTCGCGCGCACCCGGCGCCAGCGCGATCCCGCCGCGCACGATCGAGAAGCCCCAGGGAGTGCCAAGCTCCGCAGGCACGGTGAGCTCGCCGAACAGCGAGACCCGGCTTGCACCGGACGCGACCTCGAGCGGCAGCAGCAATTGGCGGGTCGCGGCGTTCCAACGCAGATTGAGCTGCGCCTCGTCTATGACGATGCGATTGTCGCGATCCTCGATCGCGCCGATGTAGCCTTTGCCGGCGACGATACGACCTTCCATCATCTGCGGCGTGCCGTCGCGCTCGATCTCGGCGCGCAGCACCGCAGAGAGCGGAACGTCGGCGGCGAACTTGCCGTCCCCGATGCGCAATGCCAGCATCACGTCCTTGGGCGAGACGTCGCGCACCACCGCCTCGATGGTGCGCCGGCCGTCCGGCTTGGGGGTGACGGTCGCGATCAGCGACCACGGCCCGTCGGCGCCGGTCGAGTTGACGGCGAAGGCGACGCCACCCTCCAACGGACGGGTGAGGCTGAGGTTGATGTGCTCGAAGGTGAGCTGCTTGCCGTTGCGGCGGTCGTCGACGACCAGGCTGCCGTCCTTCAGGCCCACTTCGGCGAGACTGCCGCCGTCGAGCCCGAGCGAGTCGAGCCGATCGATCCAGGCGAGGAATGCCGAAAGTGCACCCGGCGCGTCCGCCACGGCCTGTGCGGCGACCGGCGCGCCGACCGCGACCGCCACGGCCGGCCGTGCCGGAGCCTTGGCTTGGCGCCGCTCGCCGCCGGCATAGACGGTGATCTGCCCGTCCGGCTCGATGCGCACCGCCATCTCGGCGCCGATCAGGCTGAGCCGCTGCGCCTGGACCTGACCGGTCAGCAGGCTGTAGCCCGCGATGCCGACTTCCGCCTTCGGCGCGCTCGCCACCACGGTCCCGTCGGTCGCGCGCACCACGATATCGCGCAGCCGCAGCGCCGTGCGACCGGTCTCGTCGCGCTCGATGACCGTGCCGCCGACTTCGATGCGGTGGCGTCCGCCGAAGCGCTGCTCGATCGCCGAGGTGAGCCAGGGCGTCACCAGGTCGAAGGGGATCGAGCCGTAGGAGAGCTGCCACCATAGGAAGCCGAAGCTCGCGCCGGTCGCAACCGCAACCGCGGCGGCGGCGATGGTCAGGCGCCGGGCAAGGGGCGAACGGGGGGCGAGCAGATGACGGAAGGACTCGTGATGCGCGGGCGCGCCGGCCCGAATGCCAAGCGCGCGCGCCTGCAGGTGCAGGGCCGCCCAAGCCTCGCGCAGTGCCGCCACGCCCGAACTGATCACCGAATTCGCCATGCACCGCCGGGCGATCCCCGGCCCCCTCGCCGTCAAAGCGCCATCAAATCCCCAGCGTCCCCGCAGCCCCGGAACCGATCTCCCTCGACCGGCCAGCGCCTTAGCGTCGTATCATGCACCTCCCCATTGACCTCGCGAAAGCGTCGAAAGGAAGGCATATGCCGGCTCAACCCGCCCCCGGGGACAAGGCCCCGGACTTTTCCCTGCCCCGCGACGGCGGCGGCAGCATCTCGCTGGCCGGTTTTGCCGGCCGCAAGCTGGTGCTGTTCTTCTATCCGAAGGCCGATACGGCAAGGCGCACCCGCGAAGCCATCGCATTCAGCGGACTCGTGCATGCATTCGCCCAGGCCGGCACCGAGGTCGTCGGGGTGTCGGCCGACCCGGTCGCCCGCCAGGACAGTTTCCGCGACAAGCATGCGCTGACCGTCGCGCTCGCCTCCGACGAAGGCAAGAGGATGCTGGCGGCCTATGGAGTCTGGACCGAGAAGTCGATGTATGGCCGCCGCTTCATGGGGATCGTGCGCACGACTTTCCTCATCGACCGGGACGGACGGATCGCGCGCGTCTGGCCCAAGGTCACGGTCGATGGCCATGCCGAAGAGGTGTTGGCGGCGGCCAAGGCGCTGTGAGGTCTGCGGCATGGGTGCTCCCCGGCCTAGTGGCGGGCGAACATGGTTGCCATCCGGTTAACGACGGCCCGCCGCGGAGTTCCTTTGGCAGAAAATTAACCATGCCGCGCTCAAATCGGCACCGTATGCGTCGGCCGTTCCGGACCGCGCGGGAGTGTCGATGCGATCCCATCCCCGTCACGAACATGCCGGTCACGGCCGGGCGCACGCGCAGCACCGGCCGCAGCGCGACTGGACGCTCGGCCATGGCAAGCGCCAGGTGCGCGTCGGGCCGGTCGCATTCTGGACCATCGTCGGCACGCTGGTGATCATGGCCGGCTGGTCGGTCGTCACCGCCACCTATTTCGCCTTCCGCGACGACGTGCTGACCCGGCTCCTCGCCCGCCAGGCGCAGATGCAATACGCCTATGAGGACCGCATCGCGGAGCTGCGCTCCCAGGTCGACCGGCTCGCCAGCCGCCAGCTCATCGACCAGGAGCAGGTCGAGCAGAAGATCGATCACCTGGTGCGCCGCCAGCAGACCCTGGAAACGCGCGCGAGTGCGCTCGCGACGCTTCCCGATCCGGCTCCGACCGGCACGATCCGGCCGACGTTGCGCGCCCCCGCCTCGGTGCCTCAGGCCGCGCCCAAGCCTTCGCCGATCAACGATACGATCATCATCGTGCCTCCACCGGAGCGCGAAGCGCGCCTGGAGTCGCGCGCGCTTCCGGTGACCGGCGCGCGTCTTGCCGCCGTATCCGGCGTCGGCATCGAGGGCGCGCTCAGCCGCCTGCAGGTTTCGCTCGACCGTTTCGAGGCGAGCCAGGCCGCAACCCTCAACGCGTTGGAGGAAGGCTTCGACGCCAAGGCGCGCAAGATGCGCGGCATCCTCGCCGATCTCGGCCTCGACCTTTCCAAGGTCGCGCCGCCGCAGGCGCGCGCGACCGGCGGTCCCTTCATCGCAGCGAGCGCCCAGGCCAACTCGTTCGACCGCCAGCTCTACCGCATCAAGCTCGTGCGCGGCCATGTCGAGCGCCTCAGCCGCACCCTCGGCGCGGTGCCGATCCGCAAGCCGCTGACCGGCGAGATGGAGACCACCTCCGGCTTCGGCGTGCGCACCGACCCGTTCCTGCGCGCGCCGGCGATGCACACCGGGCTCGACTTCCGCGCCGATCCGGGCGCCCCCGCACGCGCGACCGCAGCCGGCACCGTGACGCATGCGGGCTGGAACGGCGGCTACGGCAAGATGGTCGAACTCGACCACGGCAACGGCTTCGCCACGCGCTACGCGCATCTCTCCGCGATCGACGTCGACGTCGGCCAGACGGTGCGCAGCGGACAGATCGTCGGCAAGGTCGGCTCCACCGGGCGTTCCACCGGACCGCACCTGCATTACGAGACACGCATTGAGGGCGATCCGGTCGACCCGCAGAAATTCCTCCGCGCCGGGGTGCGGCTCGGCGGGGCGCTGTAGGCAGGCAACCGTCCCAAGGTCATGGCCGTCACCGCGCCAGCCGACGCGCGATCGGCAGTTGCTCGGCGCCCGAAATTTTACCATTGTTAGTTAGACGCTACCGTGTTATCGCTCTGGTTGTAGCAATGCACCCGGGGGGCCGCAATGGTCGACGTCTATCCTCAACTCGTCATCGGCGGCGTTCAGACCATTCCCAACGCGACCCGGGCCCAGCACTACCCGACGCTCGCGGATATCGTGTCCCCGGCACCGGCCCTCGCAGTCCCGCTGAGTACCCCGCCCGCAAGTCCCCCGCCCACCAGCCCGCTGCTCAATGATCTGCAGACGCTGCGCGCGAACGGGGCGTCGCTGGAAGGCCTTCGCAACGCCGCACGTCCCGCGATCGCAAGCCGCGCGCTCGCTACCGAGGCCGGGCAATTGGCTGCCTCCTTCCCGGAAATCGACCGGATCGCCGCTCTTCTGGATGCGCATAAGCTCGATGAAGCCGCGAGCGCGCTGCGGACCGTCTTCGCCAATTGGCGCGATCTGCAGGGCAAGGCGGTCCAACTCCACGATGCGATGCTCGCCAGTCTTGTCTTGAATGAAAATCATCTGCTGATCGAGACGGCGCACCGTTTCTTGAAGATCTTCTGGCTCCTCAAGGTGCTGGGCGAAGATACGGCGCGTCGCACGAACACATCGCTCCATCCGGGACCATCATCGGATCAAGTACTGTCGGAACCGCGCGCGGAGGATGGAGCGGGCACGCAAACCGATTTCATCAAGCGATTCTGGGCCACCGGGGCGGTGTCGGTCCCGCTCGAGCTTCCGCCACCGCAGCAAGGGGTCTGGCCGACGAAGGGGTATCTCGAACAGGAGTTCGAAACGTCCGCGCCATCGGACCGGCCGACAGCCCAAGCGTTGTCGGCCGAGATCGCGGTGCTGCAGACGGCAAAGACAGAGTTGAAGCGGCAGCATCAAGAGCAGCTGACCGCGCAGAAATACGCAAAGCCGTCGCTAGCGGACTTCGTGAGCCAGCAGCAGGTAGCGCCCCGGACAGCCGCCGCCTCCGCGCCGGCCGTCGGTGCCCGTGTCGCCCAGCCGCAAACGGAGTCGGTCGAGCAAGTCCCGACGACGGACAGGCCCACGCAGAAACCGGGCGCGAGCCATGCCCGGCCGAAGTCCATCGACTTGGCGGCCGAATTTGCAAGATACACAAACGCGATAGACTCCAACTTCTTGTCCAAGGGTTCCTACGATCGGCTCTCCGCTCCAACCCGGGCGATGCTCGCAGCGCTCGGTCATAGCGACAAGAATCTCGTCGTCGCTGGTGCTTACGACGCGATCGACAATCGAATCGCCACGCTCTACTCCAGTTGGGCTCGTGACGCGACCCAGGCGTGGGTGCCGGTGGTCCAATTCGGCGGCTTCCTGGTCGAAGCCCATCCCTCGGTTCTCGCCGAGATCTGCGGTGTGCCGAAGAAGCAGTGTCACTGCGATCTGCTGAAGCAACTCGCGAGGAAACACGGCGAAAAGCCGCAGGTGCACGTTCTCGGCACCGGTCGCGCCTACCGCGTGAGCCAAGAGTTGAACCGCTATGTACGGGGCGAACTGGTGCATACCGAACCGGTGCTGGGCGGAACCACCCGAAGCATGTCCTTCCGGCAGCTCAATCGCGTGGAGGAGGTCCAGGACACCATCACGGCCCGCGAAACCTTCGAGGAAAAGGAGGCGACGACCCACGACCAGTTCGCGTTCGCCACCGAGGTGGCGAAGCAGGCCCAACAGCAGCAAGCGGAGCAATATGGTGTCTCCGTGAGCGGCAGCGTGAGCGGAAGCTATGGGACGACCTCGATGTCGGCCTCGGCGTCCGCTACCTATAGCGGTTCCAGCGCCACAGCTTCGAGCCAAGCGGAGCACACGGCCAGAAGTAACGCCCAGGAAGTCATCGATCGGGCGATCAAGCGGATACAGGAAAAGGTCGAGGAGCGCCGCTCGATCACGCGCATCACCGAGACGGAACGCAAGAACGGGTTCGAGCTCGACAACAAGGCCAAGCCCAGCTTCACCGGGTTCTACTACGCGGTCAACAAGGAATACAAAAATCAACTGGTCTTTGTCGGTGAACGGCTGATGATCCGGGTCGCGATCCAGCAGCCGATGGCGTTCCTCATCCATTGCATGAGCACGATCCGGTCCGAAGCGGTCACCTTGGCGAAGCCGATCCCTCCGGGCCAATTGGGCGATCCGATGCTCGGCAGCTTGAAGTCGTTCCAGGACATCAATGCCGGCAACTATGCCGCATGGGCCAGCCTCTACGAGGCGCAAGGCATCAAGCCGCCACCGTCCGACATTGTCGTCTCGCATGGTGTCGCCGTAGATTACACACCCGGAATGAAGACGTGGATGGCCGGGAAAAGCGAAATAGAGATTCCCGCGGGATATAAGGCGGCCGCCGTGGTGGTACGCTGCTTGTATCCCGGAGGGGTGTCCGAAGGGTGGACGCGTGCGCTGCTCGGAGTCGTCGGTTCCGGCTTCTTCATCCAATACGGCCCCAACTATTCCGCATTCCCCCTCGACGGAGAGCAAGGCAAGCTTGCAGTGACCTATTGGGGCCATGTGCCGGAGTTCTCGATCAACTATGTCGTCACCTGCAGCCCGGCGCCGGAGACAATCGATCAATGGCGCATCGACGCCTTCAGCGCGATCATGGACGCATACAACAGGAGGAAATCCGAATACGACAACCAAGTGAACGTTGCCGGCATCACGATTCAGGGGCGCAATCCGCTCAAGAACAAAATGCTGGTCGAGCAGGAGCTGCAGAAATTCGTGCTCGGCGCGGTCTATCCGCCGTTCTACTACCGCGGCTTCGACTCGATGAAATTCGGCTACAAGTGCGATGATAAAGGCAACCCGGTCGGCGGCGCGCTGCCCGTCCCGGAGCCAGACTTCAAGGACGCCAACGAGGAATCGCCTTGGGTCACGTTCTTTTTGCAGATGTTCGAGTGGAAGAACATGACCTACAAGTTCCTGCCCTATCACTTCGGCCACCGGCGCGACTGGTACATGCTGCGCCAGCTGGAGGACGTGGACCAGTTCTTCGAGAATGCCATCACCGCGGGCTACGTGGTGGTCGACATCCCGGTCGCTCCGCAGATGACCGAGGCTTTCCTGCATTTTCACGAGACGCAGCAGATCTGGAAAGGCGGGGACATGCCGGTATTCGGCAACCCGATGTTCCAGGAGATCGCCATTGCGATCAGGGATTCGGAAAACATGGCCGACGGGGAGCCGGTCGGCGATCCCTGGACGACGCTCGTTCCGACGCCGCTGGTGTTCGTCCAAGACAACGTGCCGGGAGATCTGTGACGGCAACATCCTTTGAACAGGCGGCGGCGATGCTGCGGCTTTTCCGTTCAATCGTCAGTCGAGCACGTCCTCGATCACCTTGAGAACGTATTTGTCGCCGGTCATCAGTTGCAGCTCCTCGACGTTTCCTTTGAGGGTCGCAACGATCGTTCGGTAGGTTGGGGAGCCGATGGTCGGCGGCTGTCCGCCGAACGTGCGATGGACCTTGTTTCTTGCTTCCGGGACGGTGGCGGCGACGAGAAGCTTGTCCGGCACCAAGTCGTAAGTCCCCAGGAAGTAGGCCTTGACGCGGATCACATGCGCGCGCTCGATCGACGTGCGCATTTGCCCCTCCGAGGAAGAAAACAGCAAGGCATCCTGCAGCGGCGTCAAGAGCTCCAGAGCGCTGGGAAACTCCGGCGGATCATCCAGCGCTATGCCGAACTCGCTCAGATCCGGCTCGTCAAGCACGAAGCCGACCGTTGCTTCGTTGAACGTGCACGCCAGGCGTTCGTGCGGATGATACGGCCGCTCGCCCTTGGCATTGGTATTGAACGCATGCAGCGGAAGATTGTTGATCACCCCGCCGTCGGCCCACCAGCCCTTGAACGGTGCGTATTCCGCCTTTTGGACGTCGATATAGACGGATTTGAAAAAGAACGGGATGCTCATCGAGAGGCCAACCGCTTCGATCACCGGGAAATACGGGGTCGTGTCGCTGGAAAAGTAGGCGGGTCGGGACGTGGACAAATTGGTTCCCGCGACGATGAGATCGATCTCGGAAAACAACCGGAATTGCACGAAGGTCATTGTTTCGGCCTTGATCTCCGCCAATAGCTTGAGAAGCACCGTGGCGTCGGAGCCGCTGTTCGATTGCACTTTCTTCTCGAGCTCTTCCTTCCAGACGGCCATTTTGGCTTCCAGCTTGCGGCGCAGGAATTCGCGCACCTCGAAGGCCGGAAAAAGCCCCGGATCGTAGAGCAAATTCTGCAGGTAACCGGGCGCGTCCCTCTTGATCGCGGCGACGATATGGTCGTCGCTCCTACTTTTCGAACGCCCCGCCCGTCGCTCGGCAATCCTCAAGAGCTTGGGCGCGACGATCTCCGCCAGATGATCTGCCAAGGTTTGGTGCTTGTCTTTGAACAGGAGAAGGCGGAGGGCGACAATTCCCCGGAGCAGGCCCGGCAACATCTTCTTGAGAGGATAGTTTCGATCGGCCAATTCCTTCTCCAGGCCGGGCGGCACCGCGCGGGTCTTGCGTCCCGACGCGGGAACGTTGTCATCCATAAATCCGGCTGCGCGCGCCTCGCACAAATCGGGACCGTCGAGAAATGCCTTGAATTCCTGGTCCGTGATCGACTTCCACAAGGTCCCGCTATCGTATCCGAGTGCCAGCAGAAACGCGGTGATGGAGCCGACCGAACCTCCGCTGATGCCGATGATCGGTCCCGGTTGGCCGGGCTTGTGCGCCGCCTGAGCGCCGCGTTTGATCGGCAGCAATTTCAGCTCTTCCAGCGCGATGATCGCCCCAAGATAGGCGGCACCCTTGCCTCCGCCCCCCTCGAACACGAGGTACTTGGTTCTCGCGAGGTCAGGCTTGTCCCCGGGTTGGGCTTCGATTTCCGCCATGGGCTCGACCGTCGGCAGGCGCGGTTGGACGCGACACGATTGGCGGCCGTCGGAATGCCGACCGACTTGTGCCGCTGGGTGTCGCCTCATCTTAACGGCAGAGTATTCTAATACAACCAAAAGTTTTTTGCTCGCGATCTAACGGACACGCGTCCCCGGCACACGGCGAGTGCCGCCCCACCTCACGACGGCGCATGCCAGGCTCGCCGGATCTACGCGCCGAAGCGCTGCCCGTCACACCAGCAGATCCGCAAGCTCCGTCATCGACGCCACGATCACGTCGGGCTGGTGCGGCGTCGTGCCGAACGGCCGCTTGCGGCGGTCGATGAAGGCCGTGCGCATGCCGGCCGATTTCGCGCCGATGCAGTCGAACGCGTGATTGGCGACGAACAGCACCTCGTCCAGGCGCACGCCTTCGATCTCGGCCGCCTTGGTGTAGGTCGCCGCATGCGGCTTGAACGAATTCGCCGCCGCGACCGAAATCACCCGGTCGAACGCAATGCCGTGATACGCCTTCGCGGTCTCCAGCATGTCGGGATCGCCGTTCGACAGCACGACCAGCCGGTAGCGCGCATGCAGCCGTGCGAGCGCGTCCGGCACTTCGGGGAAGCATCTGAGCTTCTCGATCTCCGCGACCAGATCGCGCACCTCGTCGCTCGTGTAGGCAATGCCGGCGCGCTGCATCACGAACGCGACCGAGCGGTGTCCGATCTCGCGATAGGCCGTGTGCTCGCGATGCAGCAGCGCGTCGATCATCGAATTCTCGAAGTGGGTGCGCCGCCACCAGGTCACGAACGAATTCGGATCGCCGCTCCAGCCTTTGCGCTCGAGGAACGGCGCGGCGATTTCGGCGAGGCCGGCCTGCATGTCGACGATCGTGCCGTACTGGTCGAACATGCAGACTTTGATCTTGGCCTTGAGATCGTCCACAACGTTCATCGCCTTCGTCCCTTCAATGGATGCATAGCATGATCAAGCTCTACGACAGCGCGTTCAGCCCGTTCGCGCGCAAGGTGCGCCTGGTACTCGAACACAAGAGCCTGCCGTTCGAAGCCGTCGACGGGCTCGCCAAGTCGAACCACGACGCGCTCAAGGCGGTCAACGGTCGCATCGAGGTGCCGGCCCTGGTCGACGGCGACCTCGTGGTGGTGAACTCATCCGACATCGTGAGCTACCTGGAATTCCGCTATCCGGCCAACCCGGTCTACCCGGCGGAGCCGGCTGCGCGCGTTCACGCCCGCGCCTGGGAGCGCGCGGCCGACACCTTCATCGACGCGATCCTGATCAACGTGTCCTATTGGAAGTGGGCCGAGCGTCCGGACCCCATGCCGGACGGCCTGCTCGATGCGGCGCGCGCCGATCTCGGCCTCGTCTACGACGCGCTCGAACGCGACCTGACCGGACGCGACTTCGTGAGCGGCCCCCTGTCGATCGCCGACCTCGCGCTGTTCCCGCACCTGGCGAGCGCAAAAGCGATGGGGCTGGAGTTTTCCGCCGAGGCGCATCCCAATCTGGCGCGCTGGCTCAAGCGCATGCGCGCGCTGCCGATCTGCATGGCCGACCTGCGGCGTGCGCGCGATTTCGTCGTCAATCTGCAGGAGCGCGATTTCGAGCGGCGGCGCATCTTCTGGCGCGGCGACCGCATCGAATGGATGCTCGCACGCGGCTTCCACGACTGGTTCTCCAACGAGATCGCGCAGGATCGCGTGGCATGGCCGGGGCCGGCGCTGCCGGCGGCAATGTAGCGATGTAGCCCGGATGGAGCGCAGCGAAATCCGGGTTCGGATCTCGCCACGCATCACCCCGCATTGCGCCATAGCGCGTCGAAGACGCGCGTAAACGCGCTTAAGGCTCCATGCGGGCTACGACGCCTACTCCACATCCTCGACCTGCTCCGGCGGCCGGCCGAATGCGCGGCGCGCGAGCTCGGCCTCCATGAACTGGTCGAGGTCGCCGTCGAGCACGGCGCCGGTGTTGGAGGTGTGCGTGCCGGTGCGCAGGTCCTTCACCATCTGGTAGGGCTGCAGCACATAGGAGCGGATCTGGTGACCCCAGCCGATGTCGGTCTTGGCGGCATTGTCGACGAGCGCCTGCGCCTCGCGCTTCTTCAGCTCGATGTCGTAGAGGCGCGCGCGCAGCATCTGCCAGGCCTGCGCGAGATTGCGGTGCTGCGAGCGGTCGTTCTGGCAAAATACGAAGATGTTGGTCGGGATGTGGGTGAGCCGGATCGCCAACTCGGTCTTGTTGACGTGCTGCCCGCCCGCCCCGCTCGCGCGCATACGATCGACGCGGACGTCGGATTCCGGGATTTCGATTTTGATGCTGTCATCGATCACCGGATAGACGTCGACGCTCGCGAACGAGGTATGTCGGCGCGCATTGGAGTCGTAAGGCGAGATGCGCACCAGCCGGTGCACCCCCATTTCGGTCTTGAGCCAGCCATAGGCGTTGCGGCCCTTGACCTGGATCGTCGCCGACTTGATGCCGGCCTCTTCGCCCTCGGTTTCCTCCATGAACTCGACCTTGAGGCCGTGCTTCTCGGCCCAGCGCGTGTACATGCGCAGCAGCATGTTGGCCCAGTCCTGACTCTCGGTGCCGCCAGCGCCAGCATGGACTTCCAGATAGCTGTCGTTGGAGTCGGCCTCGCCCGAGAGCAGCGCTTCCAACTCGCGGCGCGCAACCTCGACTTTCAGCTTCTTCAGCGCCGCTTCGGCGTCGGCGACGGTCTTCAGGTCCTTCTCGGCTTCGCCGAGCTCGATCATGGTGAGCTGGTCGTCGAGCTCCTGCTCGATGCGGCCGAGCGAATTGAGCTGGTCCTCGAGCGCGGTGCGCTCCTGCATCACGCGCTGCGCGCGCTGCTGGTCGCTCCAGAGGTTGGGGTCCTCGGCCTGCTTGTTCAGCTCGGCGAGGCGCTTGCGCGCCTTGTCGACGTCAAAGATGCCTCCTCAGCAGCCCGACCGACTGCTTGATCTCATCGACGACCGCTTTGGTTTCCGCGCGCATCCCGGCATGTCCCAATTCACGAGGCCGGAACCTAGTCACCGCCTGCGCTCACGGCAAGGTGCGGCAGCTTCCCCGACCGCCCGGGTTCGGCGAACATTTCAGTTAAAAACCGCTCCCGACCGGGCGACCCAGACCAGCCCATGCCAGGCCTCGACGCGGTCGTAGTCCGCGGTGAAGTCGCGTGACGGGTCGCGCTGCAAGGGCAGTCGACCCATCACACCCTGCGATCTGACGTTGTCCGGAGCGGTGTAGGCAATGACCTCGCTCAACCCGACGCGCGTAAAGACGTCGTGCAGTGCCGCCCTGGCCGCTTCCGTCGCGTAACCATGGCCCCAGGCGTTGCGCACGAGCCGCCAGCCGATTTCGAAGTGGCGGCCGAGCGGATGCCCCTCGGGCGCGGGCATGACGCCCGCATAGCCCAGAAAGCCGCCCTCCCGGCGCTCGATCGCCCAGCGGCAGAAACCGTATCGACTGAACGCCGCCGCATAACGGTCGAGCTTGGCGTCGCTCATCGCCCGGCCGATCGGCCCTCCGAGGTCACGCATCACCTCGGGATCGGCATTCATCGCCGGGAATGCCTCCCGGTCGGCTTCCCGCCAACAGCGCAGGCGTGTGCGAGGTGTATCGATCATCACAACGCCTGCTCCCGTCAATTCATGGCGGCGGCGCACGCGGCCGCATGGCCAGCGCTGCGGCAAGCAACATGACGCCCGCGCCCGTCGCCTCGCGCCAGGTGAGCGGCTCGGCGAATACCAGCGCGCCGAGGACGAGCGCGACCACCGGCGACACGAAGGCATAGAGCCCGGCGCGCGGCGCGCCCCAATCGCGTACCAGGCGCAGATAGATGGCATAAGCGACGAAGGTGCCGGCGATCACCATGAACAGGAGGCCGGCGAGCGGCACCGGCCGCATCAACGCCACGAACGTCGCGCCCGAGAGCGGCTCGAGCGCAAGCGACAGCGCGATGAGCCCGGCGGCGCCGATGAACGCGTGCGCGGCGGTGAGCTGCAGCGGGCTCACCGCATCGAGCAGCGGGCGCGACAGCACCGAGCCGACGCAATAGGAGAGAGTCGAGGCCAGGATCGCGGCGACGCCCCACAACTCCATGTCATCGCCGGTGAACGAGGCCTTGCTGGAGAACAGCGTCAGGAGCCCGGCGATCCCGAGCGCGAGCGCGACGGCATGGCGCCAGGTCGGCTTCTCCTGGCCCAGCAGGATGGCAAAGCCGAACAGGCCGACCGGCATCATCGACATGTTGATGACGCCGGCAACGCCGGAGGCGACGAACTGCATGCCCCAGAACAGGAACGCGTAGGTTCCGACGTTGATGAACAACCCGCTGACGAGCACGCGCGCGGCGCGCCCGCCGGCGAACACGACGCGCAAGCCGCGCATCGCGGCAAGCAGCACCGCGCTCACCAGCACGTAGCGTGCGGCGCCGAAGAAGATCGGCGGCACGGCGGCGATTGCCGCCTTGGCGGCGATCCAGGTCATCCCCCAGATCAGGGACATGACGAGGAAGAGAAGATGATCGAAGGTCACGCGGGTGACTACAGCCATTTCCGCTCAGATTAAATCGCGTTCCGCAGGAGCCGAACGCGAAATGGCTGTAAATTCCTTGCGTTGCGCATGTTCTTTGTCGGCGAACCGGTGCCCACTTCGCCGGAACATGCGATGGCACACGCTGCTGCGGCTTGCTTCTAATACAGCCCCGACGGACGCATCACGGCGCGGTCGGCCTCGGGCGAGACGCCGAGCGGACGGCCATCGCTATCGGGCGAGCCGATGATGTTGTAGCTATCGGGCGGCGCCGTGCCGGGCTTGAAGGCTTCGAGCAGCGTGCCGCCGGTGCTGCCGGCCGCGACCCGCATGCCGCTCTTGGCGTCGATGCGGATGAGCTTCAGACCGGGCGGCACGCGGAACGGCACTGCCGGCTTGTCGGCGAGCGCAACTTTCAGGAAATCGCGCACGATCGGGGCCGCGAACCCGCCGCCGGTGGCGCCGCGGGCGATCTGGCGCGGCTTGTCGTAGCCGAGATAGACGCCGACCGCGAGATCGGGCGAGAAGCCGATGAACCACACGTCTTTCTCGTCGTTGGTGGTGCCGGTCTTGCCGGCTACCGGCTTGCCGACCTCGCGCACCGTGGTGGCGGTGCCGCGCTGGACCACGCCTTCCATCATGGAGGTGATCTGGTAGGCGGTCATCGGGTCGAGCACCTGCTCGCGCCGATCGACCATGCTCGGTTCGTTCTGGTTCGTCCATTTCTGCGCCGAGCAGCCGCGGCATTCGCGCTGGTCGTGGCGGAAGACGGTGTGGCCGTAGCGGTCCTGGATGCGGTCGATCAGGGTCGGCTTGATGCGCTTGCCGCCGTTGGCGAACATCGAGTAGGCCGCGACCATGCGCAACACCGTGGTCTCGCCGGCGCCGAGCGCGAAGGAAAGGTAGGGCGGCAGGTCGTCATAGACGCCGAAACGCTTGGCGTATTCGGCAACCAGCGGCATGCCGACGTCCTGCGCCAAGCGCACCGTCATCACGTTGCGCGAATGCTCGATGCCGAAGCGCAAGGTCTGCGGCCCGTAGAACTTGTGCGAATAGTTCTCCGGCCGCCACACGCCGGCGCCCGGGCCCTGGTCGATCTCGATCGGAGCGTCCATCACCACGGTCGAGGGCGTGTAGCCGTTGTCGAGGGCGGCGGCGTAGACGAACGGCTTGAACGCGGAGCCGGGCTGGCGCAGCGCCTGGGTGGCGCGATTGAACTGGCTCTGGTCGTAGGAGAAGCCGCCGACCAGCGCCAGCACGCGCCCGGTCCACGGGTCCATCACGACGATCGCGCCGGAGATCTCCGGCACCTGGCGCAGCCGGTAGGTGTTGGCATCCTTGTTGGCGGGCTCGACGTAGATGACGTCGCCCGGCTGCAGCACCTGATTGACGCGCGCGACGGCCTTGAAGCGCTCCGGGCCGCTCGCAGGCTTGGCCCACTTGACGCCTTCGAGCGGCACGATGCCGACCTGGCGTTCCTTCGACACCGCGCCGCCCGGCTCGCGCGCCGGCTGCAGGCCGATACGCGCCGACTGGTCGCCGGTCTCGAGCACGACCGCGAGCCGCCACGCGCCGACATCGTTGAGCGCCTTGACCTCGATCAGCTTGGTGCCCCAGTCGCCGGTCATATCGAGCTTGGTGACGGCGCCGCGATAGCCTTGGGTCTCGTCGAAGCGCACCAGGCCATGGACGAGCGCGGTGCGCGCCATCACCTGCAGCTTGGGATCGAGCGTGGTGCGCACCGACAGCCCGCCTTCGTACAGCTTCTTCTCGCCGAAGCGGTCGTTGAGGTCGCGCCGCACCTCCTCAGCGAAATACTCGGCGGCGAAGATGTGCGCCCCGGTCGGCCGCGGGGTCACGGCCAGCGGGTCTTTCTTGGCCTTCTCGGCGTCAGCCACGGTGAGGAACTTGTCCTCCACCATGCGGTCGATCACGTAATTGCGCCGCTCGACCGCGCGCTCGCGCTGGCGGAACGGGTGGTAATTGTTGGGCGCCTTGGGCAGCGCCGCCAGATAGGCGGCTTCGGCAATCGTCAGCTCGTGCACCGACTTGTCGAAATAGAGCAGCGAGGCTGCCGCCACCCCGTAGGCGCCAAGCCCGAGATAGATCTCGTTCAAGTAAAGCTCGAGGATCTTCTCCTTCGAATAGGTGCGCTCGATGCGCATGGCGAGGAGCGCTTCCTTGATCTTGCGATCGAAGGACAGCTCGTTGGTGAGCAGGAAGTTCTTGGCGACCTGTTGGGTGATGGTGGAGGCGCCCTGCGGCCGGCGGCTCGAGCCGAAGTTCTGGATGTAGATCATGCCGGCGCGGGCGATGCCGGTGAAGTCGAGCCCGCCGTGCTCATAGAAGTTCTTGTCCTCGGCGGCGATGAAGGCGTTCACCACCAGCCTCGGGACCGCCTGGATCGGCAGATAGAGCCGCCGCTCGCGGGCATATTCGGCCATCAGCGCGCCGTCGGAGGCGTGCACCCGGGTCATGACCGGCGGCTCGTAATCCTGGAGCTGAGAATAGTCGGGCAAGTCCTTGGAGAAATGCCAGAACAGCCCGGCGGCCGCGGCCACGCCGACAAGGAAGACCACCGTCCCCGCCGCGAATATCCAGCCCAGAAAGCGCAGCAAAAGCCTCATGGCCGCCTTCCCGCCGCGCGCCTTGCAGGCCGCGCGGCGCGCGCAATTCGAAGCGATGATACGCCAAGCCGTCCCGACATAGGCGCGCAAACCGTCACCGCGCAACTCCCTTCAGGCTAAGTTGCCCGGTTTTATGGTCAAACTGAGGCTTCTCCATCACGGTTCCCGCGCGTTCGGTGCGACTGGCCCATGGCCGGCAAAGCGGGTGGCGAAGAAGCCGTGGACCGCCTGGGTGATGGCGTCGGTCGCCCGGCCGCGCCATGCCTCCGACATCAACAGTTTCAGGTCCTGCTTGTTCGAGACGTAGCCGAGTTCGATGAGTACCGAGGGCACGTCGGGCGCCCGCAGCACGCGGAAGCCGGCCGACTTGAGCGGCTGCTTGTGCAGCCGCGCGGCGGTCCTGAGTTCAGACACCACCGTGCGGGCGAAGTGGGACGAGAAGTTGCGCGTCTCGCGCTGGGTCAGGTCGATCAGGATGTCGGCGACCTCGCCGGGCTCGGCCGAGAGATCGACGCCGGCAATGGCGTCCGCCCGGTTCTCGGCTTCGGCGAGCTTGGCAGCCTCGGCGTCGGAGGCATCGTCGGACAGCGTATAGACGGTCGCGCCGCGAACCTCGTCGTCGCCGCGGCGCAGCGCATCGGCATGGATCGAGATGAACAGCGACGCGCTTTGCGCGCGCGCGAGCCGCACCCGCTCGACGAGCCCGATGAACGTGTCGTCGCTGCGCGTCATCGTCACGCGGTACTTGCCGGACTTTTCCAGCTTGTCGCGCAGCGCGAGCGAGAATTCGAGCACGATCGCCTTCTCGTTCTCGCCGCTCGCCGCAATCGTGCCGGTATCCGGTCCGCCGTGACCCGGGTCGATGACCACCACCGGACGCGTGTCGCCCGGCCGTTTCGCAACGTCGTTCTTCCTCGGCTCCGGGGCGCGGCGCGGGGCCTTCTCCAGCGCCAGGTTGCGCATGAAGCTGTCCGCGTCGGTCTTGACCAGGTCGACCACCAGCCGGGCCGGCTGATCCTCGATGGCGTCGAGGACGAATGCCTTGTCGATGCGCACCGGCCCGGCCGCATCGATCACGATGCGGGAGCCGCCCTGCATGATCAGGCCGTAGCGGAACGCCTTGATCAGGCCGCGTCCCTGCTCGCCGGTGCGCGGCGGGAACTGGAACGTCACCTGCGGCAGGTCGACGATGATGCGATACGGATCGGCAAGCGTGAAGGCAGCGATCTCGATGGTGCGGCTGAGATCGACGACCAGCCGGGTGCGGGCGGCGTCCCCGCCAAGCCGGGCGTCGCTTGCGACCGGGAACGTCGTGGTGCTCGGCGTGCCGACCCGGGCGACGTTGGCATGCTCCTGCGCCCCGGCCGGGCCAAGGCCGCCGAGCCACACACTCACGAGCACATAGCACGCCACCCGCGCCGCCACCGACTTCCCCTCGCCCTTTGCTGCGCTTCTAGCCTAGGGCCGGCATGGTTAATCGCGCTTTAAGCAGCCAAAAGTGACGCTACCGGGACCTCAATGGGCCAGGCCGCCGCAACGGTTCCCTTGCCATCGGTTGCCCGTGGCCGTATGTAGGACTCGCTGATGGTTGCGTATCCGGATTTGCCGCGTTCGGGCATCCGGCGCGCCCGCGAGGAAGCCATACCCTTTGGAGTGGGATGGTTGCGGGCAGCCTCGGGGCCTTTTCCGCCGGCGCCACGGCGCCCAAGCGGGCCAAGGCCGACGCCCTTTTGAAGGAAATCCGGAAATCGTGCGGGTGCGCCCGCGCGGGGAACCAACAGCGATTTTAAGAAACCGCGGCCGCGCGCAAGCTTGGCCGTTCCGTTCAGGTCGAGGGTTCATGCTCAGGGCACAAGACGCGGGGAAACCGCGTCGCCTCAGCGAGCACAGCGCAAGCGGCGAGGCCGGACCGGCTGTCGTCGACGCGCGCGTCACTTTCGGCCATCCCCAACCCCACATCGGCGCGCCGCCTGCGCTGTCCGCTGCCGTTCATGCGGCAGGGCGCGGCCGCCCGGAAGAGACCATTCAATGGCCAACAAGATGCTCATCGATGCCACCCATCCGGAGGAAACCCGGGTGGTCGTGGTGCGCGGCAACCGGGTCGAGGAATTCGATTTCGAGTCCGCCAACCGCCGCCAACTGCGCGGCAATATCTATCTCGCCAAGGTAACGCGGGTCGAACCCTCGCTACAGGCCGCCTTCGTCGACTACGGCGGCAACCGGCATGGCTTCCTCGCCTTCTCGGAAATCCATCCCGACTACTATCAGATTCCGGTCGCCGACCGGCAGGCGCTCATCGCCGATGAGGAGCGCGCACACCGCGAAGCCGAGGCCGAGATCGACCGGCGCGCCAGCCGCCATCGCGACCGCCGCCCGCCGGCGGCGGCGGCAAGCCACGTGGTGAAGAGCGAGGCAGTCGACGAAGACCAGGTCGACAACGGCGATCTTCCGGCCCACAACGATCAAGCGGCCGAGGCCGATAGCGCACGGCACGACGAGGCGTCATCCGCCGAGGCCGGCGCCGAATCATCCGCGGCGCCCATAGACGCCGATCCGGTGCCGCCGGCCGATGCGCCGATCCAGGCTGTTTCGGCGGAGTCCTCCGCGGATACCCCGCACGCGGACGAGCCGGCGTACGGCGAAGCTCCTGGCACCGTTGCTGCGGAAGCGGCAGACGCCCTCCCCGCTTCCAACGGAGACAACGGCGCGACCGTGGTGAGCGAGAGCGGCACGCAGGTCGAGGATGTGGCCGAAGAAGAGATGGTGGAATCGGTCGGCGGCGCCGACGCGCTCGAGGAGGTGCAGGAGCGCATGCCGCGCTTCCGCCGCCAGTACAAGATCCAAGAGGTGATCAAGCGCCGGCAGATCATGCTGGTGCAGGTGGTGAAGGAAGAGCGCGGCACCAAAGGTGCCGCGCTCACCAGCTACCTGTCGCTGGCCGGCCGCTATTCGGTGCTGATGCCCAACACGGCGCGCGGCGGCGGGATCAGCCGCAAGATCACCAACTCGCAGGACCGCAAGCGGCTCAAGGAGATGGCGCAGGATCTGGAGGTGCCCGAAGGCATGGGCGTGATCCTGCGCACCGCCGGCGCCAACCGCACCAAGACCGAGGTCAAGCGCGACTTCGAGTACCTGCTGCGCATGTGGGAGACGGTGCGCGACCTCACGCTGAAATCGACCGCGCCGATGCTGGTCTACGAGGAGGGCTCGCTGATCAAGCGCTCGATCCGCGACCTCTACAACAAGGACATCGACGAGGTCCTGGTGGCCGGCGACGAGGGCCACAAGGAGGCCAAGGACTTCATGCGCATGCTCATGCCGAGCCATGCCAAGAACGTGAAGCCCTACAAGGACACGCAGCCGGTGTTCTCGCGCTTCGGCATCGAGAGCCAGCTCGACGCCATGTTCACGCCGGTGATGCAGCTGCGCTCGGGCGGCTACATTGTGCTCAACCAGACCGAGGCGCTGGTCTCGATCGACGTGAACTCCGGCCGCGCGACGCGCGAGCACCACATCGAGGACACCGCGCTCAAGACCAACATGGAGGCGTCCGAGGAGATCGCGCGCCAGTTGCGCCTGCGCGACCTCGCCGGCCTGATCGTCATCGACTTCATCGACATGGACGAGAAGCGCAACAACCGCACGGTCGAGCGGCGGCTGAAGGAGAGCCTCAAGCACGATCGCGCCCGCATCCAGGTCGGGCGCATTTCGCATTTCGGTTTGTTGGAGATGTCGCGCCAGCGCATCCGCTCGAGCGTGCTGGAAAGCTCGACCGACAAGTGCCCGCATTGCGGCGGCACCGGGCATGTGCGCTCGGTGTCCTCGGTCGCGCTGCACCTCCTGCGCATGCTAGAGGAAATGCTGCTCAAGGGCGCGACCCACAATCTCCTGATCCGCACCCGGCCGGAAGTCGCGCTCTACGTGCTCAACCACAAGCGCGCGCACCTGCGCACGCTCGAGGAGCGCTTCCGCATCGCCATCACCGTCAACGCGGACGACAGCGTGGGCGCCGCGCAGCCATTCGCGATCGAGAAAGGCGAGCAGGTCCACTCGCTCGAGGCGGCCAAGGCGCTGGTCGCGCAGGCGCCAGCCATCGCGCCGGCGGCCGAGGAGGAGGAAGTCGACGATGCGATCGAGGCGGAATACGACGAGGAGCCCGAGGTCGCCGAGGAAGCGCCGCAGCCTGTGGCGGCTGAAAACGGAGACGGACACCGCCGCCGCCGCCGGCGGCGCGGCCGACGGGGCGAGGCGCGCGAGGACGAATTCATCCACGAAACCCAGCCCGGACAGCCGGCAGTCGGCGCGGACGACGGTGACGGCGAGACGCAGGTCGGCGAACCGCGCGGCGATGGCGGCGAGCAGCGCGGCGATGGCGGCGAGCAACGCGGCGATGGCGAGCGCGGTGATGGCCGCAGGCGCCGGCGCGGCCGGCGCGGCGGACGGCGCAACCGACGCGGCCGCGACGAAGGCTTCCGCGAAGGCAACGGCTATCCGGCACCCGAAGATGCACCCGCCCATCCGGTCGCAGCCGCGTCGGTCGAGCCCGAGCTCGCCAGCGCGGCGGCGGATCTCGACGGGCCGGTGATGCACGAGCCGACCCTCGCGCAGCCTGCGCGCGCGGAGCCCATGATGGAACCGCCGCACGCGCCGGAGCCGGCGCCGATCGAAGTGCAACCGGAGCCGCCGCGCCGGCGCTCGACCGTGCGCGAGGCCGTGCCGATACTCGGCTTCGACGCGCCGAGCGCGCCGTCCGAGCCGGCGCCCCCCGCCCTGCCCGTGCCCGAGGCACCGCCCATGACGCAAGAAACGCAGGAGGCAACCGACGCTGCCGCGCCGCGTCGCCGTGGCTGGTGGAGCCGTCGCGGCTAGTCTCCGCGGAGGGCGGCATGCAGAGCGCCTTTGTCGATCGCGAGGCGCAGGCGCTTATCGATCGCTACGCCGAAAGCGGCGTGGCGCGCGACCTGGCGCTGCGCCTCTACACCACGCGGCTGCTCGGCCGCGAGTCCGCGCTCGTGCTGCACGGCGGCGGCAATACCTCGCTCAAGACGCGGGCAACCGACCTCAACGGCGACGAGGTCGACGTGCTGTGCGTGAAAGGCTCGGGCTCCGACATGGGTTGGATCGAGCCCGCCGGCATGCCGGCGCTGCGGCTCGAGCCGTTGCGCAAGTTGCGCACCCGCGCGTCGCTCTCCGACGAAGAGATGCTGCGCGTGCTGCGTGCCAATCTGATCGACCCGACGGCGCCGAACCCGTCATTGGAAGTGTTCCTGCACGCCTTCATGCCGGCACAGTTCGTCGACCACACGCACGCAACCGCGGTGCTCAGCCTCACCAACCAGCCGAACGGTGCCGAGCTGATCCGCGAGGTCTACGGCGCTCGCCTCGGCTTCGTGCCCTACCGCATGCCGGGCTTTGGACTGGCAAAGCTTGCGGCGGATGTGTTCGAGGCCGATCCCGATGTGGAAGGTTTGATCCTGGAAAAACACGGCATCTTCACCTTCGGCGCGCAAGCGCGCGAAGCCTATGAGCGCATGATCGAGATGGTGACGCGCGCCGAGGAACGGCTGCAGCGCGGCCGCAAGGCGTTCCTCGCCGCGCCCTTGCCGCGGATCGCGGCGCTCGCCGAGGTTGCGCCGATCGTGCGCGGAGCCTGCTCCCTGAAGGGCGAGTTCGAAGGCGCCTGGACACGCTTCATCCTGGAGTTCCGCGCAACGCCGGCGGTGCTCGACTTCGTCAACGGCGCCGAGCTTGCGCGCTACGGGACGGCCGGCGTGGCGACGCCCGACCACGCCATCCGCACCAAGAACTGGCCGCTGATCGTGCCGCCGCCCGAGGACGGCAAGCTCGACGATTTCAGGCAGGCGGCGGCGGCGGCGGTGGAAAATTTCGCCGGACAATACCGCACGTACTTCGCGACCAACAATGCGCGAACCGGCGGCAAGACCATGCTCGATCCGCTGCCGCGCGTGGTGCTGGTGCCGGGCCTCGGTCTGTTCGGCTTCGGCCACAGCGCAAGCGATGCGCACATCGCTGCCGACATCGCCGAAGCCGCGATCGACACCATCACCGGCGCCGAGGCGATCGGGCGGTTCGAGTCGATCGCGGAGGCCGACATGTTCGACATGGAGTATTGGCCGTTGGAGCGGATGAAGCTCGGCCCGCCGGTCGCCAAACCGCTCGCCGGCCAGATCGCCGCGATCACCGGCGCGGCCGGCGCCATCGGCGCGGCGACGGCGCGGACTTTCGCCGCCGCGGGCGCGGAGGTCGCGCTGCTCGACGTCGAGCTTGGCGCCGCCACGGAGCGCGCCAAGGCGATCGGCGGCACCGCGCTGGCGGTGCATTGCGACGTGACCGATGCCGCCTCGGTGCGCGCCGCTTTCGCCAAGGTGGTGGAGACCTTCGGCGGGCTCGACATCCTGGTGTCGAACGCCGGCGCGCCCTGGCAGGGGCGCATCGGCGAAGTCGACGAAGAGGCTTTGCGGGCGAGTTTCGAATTGAACTTCTACGGCCATCAGCGCGCGGCCCAGGCGGCGGTGAAGATCATGCTGGCGCAGGGGACCGGCGGCTGCCTGTTGTTCAACGTGTCGAAGCAGGCGGTGAACCCGGGGCCGAACTTCGGCCCCTATGGATTGCCCAAGGCCGCGACCTTGTTCCTGGTGCGCCAGTATGCGCTCGACCATGGCCGTGACGGCATCCGCGCCAACGCCGTCAATGCCGACCGCATCCGCTCCGGCATCATGACCGAGGATTTCATCAAGGAGCGCGCCAGGGCGCGCAACGTCTCGGAACAGCGCTACATGACCGACAACCTGCTGGCGCGCGAGGTCACCGCCGACGACGTAGCGCAGGCGTTCCTGGCCCAGGCGCTTGCACTGAAAACGACGGCCGACGTAACGACGGTGGACGGCGGCAACATCGCGGCCGCGCTGCGGTGAATGGATTGGCGCAGGTCACGCGCGCAACGAACCTTGAATCACATAGAAGTCAGCAACGACAGTGGGCACGTCGATACGGCTTGCTTTCAACTGTCCATGGCGATCTGATTGCGCAGATTGTAATGTCGGATAGCGGTGGTCCACGCGTTGTCAACGCGATCAAGAACCAGGCGGGCGCGGTCCTCAAAGCTGAGCCCCGACAACCTCCTATCGTCGGGGTTGTAAAGATCCCAGGCCCGTCTGATCGTCCAATTGGAATTCTGTTGCCCTAGGCGAATTGCCTGTCGACACTTCTCGTTAATGGCGGTCTCAAGCTGACCCCAGCACAGAATGAAATAGGCCTGGTCGTTGACCCGTTGCTTCAGTTCAATTCTGTCAACTGTCGCTGAGTCCCCGCGACCACGAGCATCCTCACGCTCGCGCTCGAATTTGCCGTCGATTTCCTTGTACACGGCTTCAATGGCTGCGAGATCTTGCACGGCTATAGGAGAGACAACAACTTACTACGGTCGAAAGGTTCTGTTTGCCGGCGATTGGAGAACAGGGAAATCCGCCACGATGGCTCTCCGAAATTATCGGACCCGTCGGTGATGATATAGCGCTCGCCATTGTGTGTGAAATCGACCCGGCCGTTTGCGCCGATGATCCAAAGCCCGCGCGGCTCAATGCTCGCCACCTGTCGACCATTTCGGATCAGATCAAGGACCGGAAGATCGCGAGCCGGGATGCCGAACTGCTGCATCAATGGTTCATGCATCTGAACGGTTCGCCGCCGGTCGACACTCCATCCGGCTGGCAACCAGGAGCCGATCTCCGAATAAAGCGAATCAACACGCTTCGCCCAGTCATCGACTCTGCGTTCGATATGGGCCGGCGTTAATTCAGCCTCGGTGGTTTCCTGCAGGACATTTCCCATGACCCGTTCCAGTGAGCCCGCGAATTTCTCCAAATGCAAATCCAGCGCGCGATGTAGAGTAGTCCCAATGGGTTGGGCTTGGAAGTCCGCTATGACGCCTCCGACGGGCGACCAGCCCGGATTGCTGCGTAAACGCTTGCGCCTGTAGGGTCGCAGGACGTGGAGAATTTGTGCTTTATCACAACGCTCAGTACACGCCTTGCTCGCCCACGATCCAATCGCGAGGAAATCGATGCCCGAAGCCGACCAGGAAGGTGAACGCTACGCCGCCACGACGCCGCAGGCCGCGCCGGGATTCTTCCTAAAGGGCGCGCACCAGCTCGACTGGGGGATGAAGAACCGCCTCGCGCGCACCTTCGACCCGGCGAGCGGCCGCACCGTGATGCTCGCCATCGACCACGGCTACTTCCAGGGCCCGACCACCGGGCTCGAGCGCATCGACCTCTCGATCGTGCCGCTGCTGCCGTCCTGCGACGCGCTGTTCTGCACCCGCGGAATCCTGCGCTCGGTCATCCCGGCTGACTCGCAGAAGCCGATGGTCCTGCGCGCGAGCGGGGGCCCGAGCATCCTCAAGGAACTCTCCGACGAGGAGATCGCCATGGACATGGACGACGCGGTGCGGCTCAACGCCGCCGGCGTCGGCATCCAGGTGTTCATCGGCGGCCAGCACGAGACGCGCTCGATCCACAACATGACGAAGCTGGTCGATGCCGGCTTGCGCTGCGGCATGCCGGTGATGGGCGTCACCGCGGTCGGCAAGGACATGGTGCGCGACGCGAAGTATTTCCGCCTCGCCTGCCGCATCATCGCCGAGCTCGGCGCGCAATACGTCAAGACCTACTATGTCGAAGACGGCTTCGAGACCATCACCGCCTCCTGCCCGGTGCCGATCGTAATGGCCGGCGGCAAGAAGCTGCCCGAGCTCGACGCGCTCACCATGGCCTACAACGCCGTGCAGCAGGGCGCCGCGGGCGTCGACATGGGACGCAACATCTTCCAGTCCGACGCGCCCAAGGCGATGATCGCCGCCGTGGCGGCGGTGGTGCACCAGAACACCAACCCGAAAGAGGCGTTCGAGATGTACCAGGCGTTGAAGGGGAAAGGATGAGCGGCGCTACCCCTTCTGCCGCCCCGCCCGCTTGCGCCGTGCTGCGCGCGGCGTCGACCGCCCGGTCTCTGCTTGCTCCGCCGATCGGGTCATCATGTATTCGCGTAGCGCGCGATTGACCGCAGTCTGATACTTGCGATCCCGCGCCCGGAACCAAGCAATGATGTCGGTATCAAGCCTGATGGTCACGATCTGCTTCACTGGTCGGTAGAAGCGGCCGCGCTCGGCCAACGACCAATCGAGCACTTCGGGGATGTCCGCCGTATCGACCTCGGCCTCGTCGGCCCGCGCGAGTGCCCCGAGTTGCCGTCTGACCTCAGGAGCCGCCTTCATATCGTTCGCGTTCGCGCTTCGTCGCCTTGCGCGCCGAGATGATACGGACGAGCTCTTCATCGTTCTGCTCGACATAGGTATGGACCACCAGCAAGACCACCGCCGGGCCGACCAGCCCGATCGTTCGCCATCGTTCCTCTCCATCCATGTGACTGTCGGGGACGCTGAGATGAAGAGGATCATCAAAAACCATCTTCGCCAGCTCGAAGCTCACGCCGTGCTTCGATTTGTTGGAGCGATTTTTGGACTCGTCCCAAACAAACGGCACGGCCAGCGCGCCTCGCAGTATTCACAACTTTGTAAATACAAAAGATCGAGACGCCCGTCAATCCGCGGCGTCTGCCGATCCGACAACAAAGGTTACGCGTTTAGGGGCGAAGGGATGAGCCGAACCCGTTCGAGCGCTCACGCCCCACGCCCGCGCCGCCGCCCCGCCGGGCGCGCCTTGAGCCGCCGCACGTTGCCGGGCCGATAGGGCGGCGTCTCCGGATCGACCGCCGCGGCCAGCAGGCGCTTTTCTCCCAGATAGGCCGCGAAATCCGGCACGGACAGCGGCTTGGAATAGAGGAAGCCTTGCGCCTCCTCGCACTGCTCGGCGATGAGGAAGGCGGCCTGCGTCTCCGTCTCGACGCCTTCCGCGATGACGCCGAGGCCGAGATTGTGCGCCATCGCGATCAGCGAACGCACGATCGCCGCGTCCTCGGCATCCGTGGTGATCATGGCCACGAAGCTGCGGTCGATCTTGATGCGTGACAGCGGGAAGCGGGTCAGGTAGCTGAGCGACGCATAACCGGTGCCGAAATCGTCGAAGGCGATCTTCACGCCCTTCTCGTGCAGCTCCTGCAGCGGCACGGTCGCGTCCTCGTTGTTGAGCGCCACGTTCTCGGTGATTTCGAGCTCGAGCGCTTCCGCCGGCAGGCCGTTGGTCTGCAGCACGCTTTCGATGTCGCCGAGCAGCGACTTGTCGTGCAGCTGCACCGGGAACAGATTGACCGCAATGCGGGCGAGCGGAAGCCCCTGCGCCCGCCAGGCGGCGGTCTGCTCGCATGCGCTGCGCAGGATCCAGCGGCCGACATCGAGCGCGATCGAGCTCTCGCTCAGCGTGTCGATGAACGCTCCCGGCAGCAGCACGCCGCGCACCGGGTGGCGCCAGCGCAGCAGCGCCTCGGCGCCGACCATCATGTCGTCCTTGAGGCGGACCTGCGGCTGGTAGAACAGCTCGAATTCGTTCTCGGCGAAGGCGCGCCGCAGCTCGAGATCGAGGCTGCGCCGCGCCTGCGCCTGCGCGCGCAGCACGGGAAGAAAAAAGCGATGGACGCGGCCGCCGTCCGACTTGGCGCGGTACAGCGCAAGGTCGGCATTCGCGATCAGCTCATCGCCGTTGCTGCCGTCATTGGGCGCGATCGCGATGCCCGCACTGCCGCCGATATGCAGGATGTGGTCGTTGATCTGGAACGGCTCGGCCAGGCGCTCCAGCATCGCGTCGACGATTTCGCCGATGGCGCGCGGATCTCCGCAATCCGGAACGATCACCACGAACTCGTCGCCGCCGAGCCGGCATACCTGGCCGCGGCCGCCGGCCACCTCGCTCAGGCGCTGCCCGACCTGGATCAGCAACAGGTCTCCGGTCGAGTGACCGAGCGTGTCGTTCACGTCCTTGAAGCCGTCGAGATCGAACAGCGCGACCGACAACCCTTCGCGGCCGCCCGCATTGAGCAGGTTTGCGAGCTGGCGCTGCAAGGTGACGCGGTTGGGCAGCCCGGTCAGCGGATCATAGTGGGCAAGGTGCTGCAGCTGCTCCTCGGCCTGCTTGCGGTCGGTGATGTCTTCGTAGGCCCAGGCGACGCCGCGCGCGGTACCGTCCGGATCGTACATCGGGGCGGCGGCGATCCTGACGTCGACCAGTGAGCCGTCCTTGCGGCGGCGCTGGACCTGCACGTCGCGCACCGTCTCGCCGGCCAGAGCGCGCTGGAACAGGGCCTGGGACTGCGCGGCCCCGCTCGGGGGCAAGAGCTTGGTCGGCTCCCCGACGACCTCTTCGGCCGCATAGCCGAAGATCTGCTCGGCCGCCCGATTCCACAGCACAATGCGCCGGTTGAGGTCGGAGCAGATGATCGCGACCGGGGAAGCGTCGATGACGGCGGCTAGCGTGTCCTTGGCTTGGCGCACCTCGACGGCGGCGCGCTCGGCCTCCTCGTGACGGCGCTCGAGCGAGCTTGCCATCTTGTTGAAGGTAGCGCCGAGCAGACCCACTTCGTCGCGCGCGCGAATGACGGTGCGGTGGCTCAGTTCGCCGGCCGCCAGCACCGAGGCATCCTTCCCCAGTTCGCGCAGCGGACGGACGATGCGCCCGGCCAGCATCCAGGCGATGACGAAGCCGACCACGAGCGTGATCGCGCTGAACGCCGCGCTCCACCACAGGCGCGCGGAGACCGAGGCGAACGCGATGTCCTTGGGCAACCCGACCGAAATCAGCCAGGGAACCAGATGCGCGGTCGACGAGCCGGTGATGCGCTCGACACCGTCCTGCCAGACCGTGATCTCGTTGCCCTCGCGGCCGGCGATGTGGCGCGCGACGTCGCCCACGGCGCTGAGATCGCGCCCGATCAGGTTCGGGTTGTCGCTCTGCGCAATGACGATGCCTTTCTCGTTGACGATGCGGATGACGCTGCCGGGAGGCAGATCGCGAACCCGCAGCGCGTCCTGGAAGTGCTCGAGCAAGGTGCCGGCGGCGAGCACGCCGGTGAGCCGGCCCTGATTGTCCTCGATCCGGCGCGCCACGGTGATGACCCAATGGCCGATCGCGCGGCCGCGCAGCACTTCGCCGACCGCGACGCGTTCTCCGGCCAGCACCTTGCGGAAGTACGAGCGGTCGCCGCCGTAGAAGTGGGCGCCCTCCGCAATCCCGACGTTGGTGCCGTCGACAGCGAACAGGAACACGTTGCTGATGTACTTGGGCAGTTCCTTCTTGAGCTGCTTCAGCAGCGCATCGTTCGCCTGTCGGTCGGCGGGATTGGTCGAGACCGCCTTGCTCAGACCCGCGAGCAGGGATTCCAGGTTGCCCATGTGATCGTCGACCTGGGCGGCGAGCAGGCGTGCCTCGATGATCGCACGCTGGGTCGCCGCCGCCTGGTCGCCGCGCCACTGGGTCCACAGTCCGACGGCGATCAGCCCCGTGAACGGAACCACGGTGGCCAGGATCAGTCCCAACAGGCGGGCGCGGATACCGCGGAGCATCATCGCTGTATGATCCGAGAGCAAAGGCTCGCGCGCCCGAAATGGGCCCGCCGCTCTACCGTTAGGGGAGTTCGCTTTCGCCCGCGTTCAGAACTCCGGGCGAAGCTCCTATTATTTTTCGTCAAGTTTAATTCAAAGTGAATCGATCTATTCCCGGCGGGCGCGCCGCACATCCGCAATCGCTGCTTGTGGTATGGCTTGTTCCAAGTGCGTGATTTTGCGTATTCATGACCTCCCGGCACGGTCTCGTCATGGCTCGCTTCCGGCCGTCACGCGCAAGTCCTTCGTGGTCGAAGCCGGCCGTCCGGGGGCTGGTGGACGGCTAGCGCCGATCGGGCCGGTGCGCCCCCTGGCCCGGAAGGGCGCTCAAGAAAATGTGTCCGCCGCAAACGCCCTCAGCCGTTGCTTCGCCACTTTTGTCCCTATCTGGTGCGAAGGGGCCGACGCGTCGTGCGAGGACCCGGTGGTGCGTGAACGAGATCGTTTCCTGGCTGCGGCCGTCGCCGTGATGCTCGCGGCGATGGTTGCGTCTGCCCCGGCGCAGGGCCCGATGCCGCTTGCTTTCGCCAAGACCTCCGACGCGATCAAGCTCGGTGCGGAGCGCACCGACATCCCGCTGGTAGCGGCCGAGGGCAACGGCCCAGCGCGCGACGCCGCTCCGCTTGCGGCCCGCGTCAAGTCGCTTGCGCCGGACAACCGGGTCTATCTGCGCCTGCAGGGCCTCGCGGCCGAGGGAGATCCGGGCGTCAGCTACAACGTCTATCTCAACTTGCCGCCCAACCGGGCGCCGCAAGGCGCCAGCGATCCGCACTACCTCGGTACCTTCAGCTTCTTCGACGCCGAAGGCGGCGAGCGCAGCCGCGCCATCAACATCACCGCGCAGCTCAAGCGGCTCGCTGCGCAGGGCAAGCTCGGACCGGATGCGACGCTTACTCTCGTCCCGGCCGGCGAGTTCGTCGCGCGCGCGGCGCCGCGGATCGGACGCGTCGTCATCACCACGCAGTAGCGGGACCGGAGTCGGTTGGGTCCGCCCGCCCGCCTGTCTACCAAAAGATGCTGCGCAAGAACTGCTCGCTGTGATAGCATTGGTCCGGACGGTCGCGCCAGCGGCCGGAACGGGAGCAGGCCCTCATGACGATCACCCGCCGCAAAGTCCTGACCGCGAGCGCCACCGCAGGCATCGCACTGTCGACCATGCCGTGGACCACCGTCGCCACGGCTCAACCAGTGCGCACGCGCTACAACGCCACCAGCCAGCAGGGCAAGCAGATGCTCGTCAAATACGAGCGCGCGGTCGCACAGATGATGGATAATTCCAAATATCCACGCTCCGACCCGCGCAGTTGGGATTTCCAATGGTACAGCCACTGGATTCCCGGCCCGGGGGGCTTCGGCCCGTGGCCGCCGGTCGTCGCCGCCAAGCAGAACATGCTCAACCAAGTCTTCGCCGGCAAGCCGCCGAACGACCCGAACCGCTTGCTGGCCGAGGCGATGTGGGACAACTGCCAGGCACACGGCTTGAACCCGAACGATCCGAACTTCTTCCAGGAAACGTATTTCTGCGTCTGGCATCGCTGGTACGTCTACTACTTCGAGGAGATCGTCCGCGGGGTGCTGCAGGATCAGTCCTTTACCCTGCCCTACTGGAACTATCTCGGCGGGACGGTCGCCGACCTCTCGCTTCCGCCGGAGTTTCTCAAGACCACGAGCTCGCTCTATCGCGACAATCGCAACCCGTGGGTCAACAATGGCGAGCGCATCGACAAGCAGAATCCGGGCGCGCTCAACCTCGACGCGTTCAACGAGCCGCGCTACATCGATTCACCCAACGGCGAGACGGGCTTCTGCCCGATCCTCGACGGCAATCCGCACGGCCTCGTCCACTCCTTCGTGGGCGGACTCATGAACATGGGGCGTGTCCCCTATGCGGCACGCGACCCGATCTTCTGGATGCACCACTGCAACATCGATCGCCTGTGGGAAAGCTGGAACCGTCTCCCCGGGCGAACCAATCCGAGCTGGCCGGACCGGCCCTTTCCGTTCGCCAACGGACAAGGCAAGGCGGTGACCGCATTGCCCAAGGGCGCGAGCCGCGTCGCACAGCTCAAATACCAATACGACAACTACTATGTGCCGAAGAAAGTCGCGCCGGCGCCTGGACCGGAGCTGCTTGCGGCCGGACCTGTCGCCAAGGTCACGAAGCTCAGCGCCGGCGAGCCGGTCACGCTCGCCGCCGACCGCGTGCGCGTGGCGCTTGCTCCGCCACCGACCGCGCTGGAGAGCGGCGCGCCACCCAAGGCCTTGGCCGCACCGTCGACGCCGACACGCCGGGTCTACCTCGTTCTCGGCGGTGTCTCGGCGCCCGACGACGCGGACGCGACCTACAACGTCTTCTTCGACCTGCCCGAAAACTCGACGGCGGCAACGCCGAGCGATCGCAACTATGTCGGCACGCTGCACTTCTTCGGTACTGCCGGACATGAGGACCACGGACCGAGCGGCCACAAGACGGTGTTCAACGTCACCGAGACCGTGAAGGCGCTGCAGGCGAGCGCGCAGCTGACGGCGACTCCGTCGGTGACCCTGGTCCGCCAGGGCGGCGACCCGGCCAAGGCGTCGAAGGTCGTGGTGCGGCAGGTGTACCTGATGGAGAACTAGATCGCGCTCACCGGCCGCCGATCACCGCAGCCACGCCCCGATCCGCTGCACCGCCTCGCGCATGTCGGCGGCCGAGCGCGCGTAGCTGAAGCGCACATAGTGCTTGCCGTCGCGCGGGTCGAAATCGATGCCGGGCGTGGCGGCGACGCCCGCTTCCTCCAGCATGCGCTTGGCGAAGTCGAGACTGTCGTCGGTGAAGCGCGAGACGTCGGCATAGAGATAGAAGGCGCCGTCGACGGGAAGGAACTTCTCGATTCCGGCCTGCGGCAATCCTTGCACCAGGATGCGGCGGTTCTCCTGGTAGCCGTGCTTGACCGCCTCCATCTCGTCGCGCCCTTCGAACGCGGCGGTCGCGGCGAGCTGCGAGAGCGTCGGCACCGAGATGGCGAGGTTCTGCTGCAGCCGCTCGATCGGACGCACCAAAGCGTCCGGCGCCACCATCCAGCCGATGCGCCAGCCGGTCATGCAGAAGTATTTCGAGAACGAGTTGATGATCACGGCATCCGGCGAAATGCGTGCGGCGGTCTCGGCCGCAAACGCATAATCGAGGCCGTGATAGATCTCGTCCGAGATGAAGGCGATGCCGGCGTCTTGGGCCGCCTCGATCAGCGAGCGCAGGGTTTCCGGCCGCAGCATCGTGCCGGTCGGATTGGCCGGGCTTGCCACCAGCACGCCCTTGAGCGGCGTTGCGCGATTCGCCGCGAGCAGCGCATCGACCGTGAGGTTCCAGCCGGTCGCGGCCGAGATCTCGATCATCACCGGCTCGCAGCCCAGCGCGGTGAGGATGTGCCGGTAGGGCGGATAGCCGGGCGAGGCGACGGCGACGCGGTCGCCCGGCTCGAACAGCGCCAGGAACGCGAGGATGAAGCCGCCCGAGGAGCCGGTGGTGACGACGATGCGGCCGGGATCGACCCCGGTGCCATGCGTGTCGGCGTAATGGCGCGCGATGCGCGCGCGCAACGCCGGAATGCCGAGCGCTTCGGTATAGCCGATGTCGCCTTTGTCGAGCGCGGCGCGCGCCGCCGCGATCGCGGTTGCCGGCGCGGGCGCCGCCGGCTGGCCGACCTCCATGTGCACGACGCGCCCGCCGCGCGCCTCGATGCGGGCGGCGGCCGCCATCACGTCCATGACGATGAAGGGCGGAACGTTGCTGCGACGGGAGGGCATGGGAAGCGCGCACCAGGAGGAAAAGGATCACGACTCGGTCGACCCTTGCGACACATTCCTTGTTGGCGCAATCTGAATATGTTCAGCGGGGGCGGGGCATCATGATCATGGACTCTGGGTGGCGGCGGCCGATCAGGCTCGGCATTGCTTTCATGCTTGTGACGATCGGCGCTGCCGCGCTCCCCGCGCGCCCCGCCTTGGCGCAGGCGGGCGCGGCCACCTGCCAGCCGAGCAACGCCAAGATCACCGAGGTCTACCGGGTCGGCGATGCGAGCAAGAGCGAAACCTTGGTGCGCCTCGGCGACAAGATCGCGATCGCGCTCGACAACCCGACCGCGTTCTTCGCCGAGGCGACCTGCCGCAACAAAGCCATCGCCCTGGTCATCGACGGTCAGGCCACCGGCAACAAGCTCGCGGTTCCGGCGGGTCCGGATGCCGGTCTCATCTTCTTCATGCGCCCGGCAGGGGGGTTGCGCGATTTCTGGACCGCCCTGTTGGGCCGGCCGGGTTTCGAGCCGCGTCCGGTGCGCGTCGGAATCGGAATCGAGGAGCAGCCGCCGCTGCCCGGAGACAAGACGCTGCGGTTGGAGGTGTTGCCGGTCCTGTGGCTCGCCTTCTGGCTCGTGATCTTCGTCGTGCTGGTGGTCCTGTTCTTCAAGAGCGCCAAGAACTCCAACCTGCTGCGCGACCCCCTGCTCGACACCGAGGCGCCCCCCGGCAGCGAGGGCGCGTTCAGCCTGTCGAAGACGCAAGGGGCATGGTGGTTCTTCGTCATCCTCGCCTGCTACCTGCTGATCGGGATCGTCACCGGCGATTTCACCGGCTCGATCAACAGCACGGCGCTCATCCTGTTGGGGATCGGCGCCGGCACCGTGCTCGGATCGGCGGCGATCGACGCCTCCAAGGTCAACGAGCGCAAGCAGGCGCTCGCCGCCGCCAAAGCCCGGCCCGCCGCCGAGGCGACCGCGCAGACGGCGAAGCAAGAAGAGATCAAGGCGCTGCGCGGCGAGTCGCAGGGTTTCCTCAAGGACATCCTGAGCGACGGAAACGGCATCAACTTCCACCGCTTCCAGCTCGCGGCCTGGACGCTGGTGTTGAGCGTCATCTTCATCAAGGACGTCTACGTCAATCTGGCGATGCCGACATTCGACACGACCTTGATGGGGCTGCTGGGCCTGAGCGCCGGAACCTATCTCGGCCTCAAGATCCCCGAACCGACGAAGCCGTCGGCCTAGAACAAGCGGGCGGCCCGAGCGCGCCAACGCGCAGGTTCCGCGCCTCGCTGCCGCCGTATTCGCAAGGCTTCGCTTGGCTTTAGGCGCGACGGCCGCGTTTTCAAGGACGTGATCGCGCGCGCGTTGACCCGGGTAGGCGGCGTGCCTAGGGTCCGGCCGGGGCGGAGCAGCGGGCCTGGATGATCGAGCAGAATCCCTTGCGGCGGCGGATTTCGGCGCGCGCGACCATGCTCGCGGCCTGTGCGGCGCTCGTCCTTGCCGGCCCGGCCGGCGCACAGCAGAAGCCCGCGCCGAGCCTGCCGATCATCCGCGACGCCGAGATCGAGCAGCTGCTGCGCGATTACACCGCGCCGATCCTGCGCGCCGCGGGATTGGCCAAGCAGAACGTGCAGATCGTCATCATCAACGACGGCAGCTTCAACGCCTTCGTGATGGACGGCAGGCGCATCTTCGTCAACATCGGCGCCTTGTTCGACAGCAAGACCCCGAACGAGATCATCGGGGTGTTCGCGCACGAGGCCGGGCACATCGCCGGCGGCCACCTGTCGCGCATGCGCGAGGAGCTCAAGAACGCGCAGACCGCCTCGATCATCGCCATACTGCTCGGCGTCGGCGCGATCGTGGCCGGTTCCAAGACCAACGCCAACAACGCCGGTGCCATCGGCGGAGCGATGCTGACCGCGCCGCAGGAGATGATCAAGCGCTCGCTGCTCTCCTACCAGCGCGCGCAGGAGGAATCGGCCGACCGCGCCGCGGTGAAGTTCCTCAACGACACCGGCCAGTCGTCCAAAGGCATGTACGAGACGTTCCGCCGCTTCGCCGACGACATCCTGATCGTCTCCTCGCGCGTCGACCCCTACCTGCAATCGCATCCGATGCCGCGCGACCGCGTCGCCAACCTGGAATCGCTGATCAAGACCAGCCCGTACTGGGACAAGAAGGATCCGCCCGAGCTGCAGCTGCGCCATGACCTGATGCGCGCCAAGCTCGCCGGATTCACCGAACGGCCGGACACGGTCGCGCGGCGCTATCCGGCGAGCGACACCGGCCTGGCTGCACGTTACGCACGGGCGATCTCGGCCTACCGCTTCGCCGGCTTGCAGAGCGCGGGCCCGCAGATCGAGGCGCTGATCCAGGCGCAGCCGAACAATCCCTACTTCCACGAGCTCAAAGGCCAGGCGCTGCTCGAAGGCGGCAGGCCGGCCGAGGCGATCGCGTCGCTGCGCCGCGCCGCCGCGCTGGCGCCGAACGCGACCCTGATCCGCGTCATGCTCGCGCAGGCGCTGATCGCGACCGGCGAGGCCAAGGTGTCCGACGAGGCACTGGCCCTGCTGCGCGCCGCGATGCCGCGCGAGCCCGACATGCCCGAAGTCTACGTCCAGCTCGCCATGGCGCACGGCCGCAAGGGCGAGTATGCCGAAGCCGACCTCGCCTCGGCGCAGGCGGCGCTGGCGCGCGGCGACGTCAAGACCGCGCGCGAGCTTGCCGGACGCGCGAAAATCCGCTTTCCCACCGGCTCGCCCGGCTGGGTCAAGGCCGACGACATCTATTCCTTCAAGCCGCCGGCGAGTGCACGCCGCAACTGAAACTGCGAAAAGGACCGCTTCGATGACCAGGATTACCCTCGCCGCCGCGACCTTCGCCCTCATGCTGTCGGGCGCTCTCTTGGGCGCCGCGCCGCTGCAGGCGCAAGGCTTCTCGGACGCTCAGCGCGGCGAGATCGAGAAGATCATCAAGGACTATCTGATCAGGCACCCGGAAGTGCTGCAGGAGGCGATCGCCGAACTGGAGAAGCGGCAGGCGACCGCCGATGCCGAAAAGGCGCGCTCCGCGGTGAAGAACCACTCGGAGGCGCTGTTCAATTCCTCGCACCAGGTCACCCTTGGCAATCCGCAGGGCGACGTCACGTTCGTGGAGTTCTTCGACTACAACTGCGGCTACTGCAAGCGCGCGCTCGCCGACATGATGGAGCTGATGAAGGATCCCAAGCTGAAAGTGGTGCTCAAGGAGTTCCCGGTGCTCGGGCCGGCCTCGGTCGACGCCGCGCAGGTCGCCGTCGCGGTGCGCATGCAGGACAAGACCGGCAAGAAGTATCTCGAATTCCACCAGAGGCTGCTGACCGGCCGCGGCCAGGTCGACAAGGCGCGCGCGCTCGCGGTGGCCAAGGAGATCGGCCTCGACGTGGCGCGCATCGAGCGCGACCTCAAGAGCGAGGAAGTGCGCCTCACGCTCGAGGAAAGCATGAAGCTCGCCGAGGCGCTGGGCTTGAACGGCACGCCGAGCTACGTGATCGGCGACAACATCGTCATCGGCGCGGTCGGGCTGGAGGCGCTGGCCAAGCAGATCGCGGCGGCAAGGAAGTGAGTTGAGTTAATTGCCGCCGATCCGGTTGGAATTTCGACGATTACGGAATCGCCGGCAAGGCTTCCGCCCGGGGGTGAGCCCACCTATAAGGGAACCGGAACGGGCCGGCGCCATCACCCGCGCCGTGCTCCGCGCCGCTGCGCAGCGTGTTTCTATCGGTGTGGACCGACATGCCCCAGACGCTCTACGTCCTCAACGGCCCGAACCTGAACTCGCTCGGCACGCGCGAGCCGGAGAAGTACGGCAGCTCGACCCTCGCGGACGTGGAAAAACTGTGCGCCGCGACCGCCAGGCGCCATGGGCTCAAGGTCGACTTCCGCCAGTCCAACCACGAAGGCGTGCTGGTCGACTGGATCCATGAGGCCAAGCAGAAGGGCGCCGCCGGGATCGTCATCAACCCGGCCGGCTACACCACGACCTCGGTCGCGATCCTCGATGCCATTTTCGCGGTCCGGCTCCCGACCGTCGAGGTGCACATCACCAACATCCACCAGCGCGAGGAATATCGCCACCACTCCTACATCTCGAAGGGCGCCAAGGCCGTGATCTGCGGCTTCGGCGTCGAGGGCTATGCGCTCGCCATCACCGGGCTTGCGGCGGTGCTCGGCGTCAAGGGCAAGGGCTGAAGCCGGTGGCCGACGCGAACGAGGCGCTGATCCGCGAGCTCGCCAAGCTGCTCGATGATTTGTCTTTGAGCGAGATCGAGGTCGAGCGCGACGGGACGCGGGTACGCGTCGCGCGCCAGATGGCGTTCTCCCACACGGTCGGCGGCGGCGTTCCGCCGCTGCCGGCGGTCGCGCCGGCCCCGGCGGCCATCGTCCCGGCCGGCCTGCTCGACCCGGCCAAGCATCCCGGCGCCATCACCTCGCCGATGGTCGGCACCGCCTACCGTTCTCCCGAGCCGGGCGCCAAGCCGTTCGTCGATGTCGGCTCGCGCGTCAGTGCCGGCGATACCCTGCTCATCATCGAAGCGATGAAGACGATGAACCAGATCCCGGCGCCGCGCTCCGGCACGGTCGTGCAAGTCCTGTTCGAGGACGGCCAGCCGGTCGAATATGGCGAGCCGCTGATGATCGTCGAGTAACGATGTTCGACAAGATCCTGATCGCCAACCGCGGCGAGATCGCGCTGCGCGTGTTGCGCGCGTGCAAGGAGCTCGGCATTGCCACGGTCGCCGTGCACTCCACCGCGGACACCGACGCGATGCATGTGCGGCTCGCCGACGAGAGCGTGTGCATCGGGCCGCCGCCGGCGCGCGACTCTTATCTCAACGTCCCGGCGCTGATGTCGGCCTGCGAGATCACCGGCGCCGACGCGGTGCATCCGGGCTACGGGTTCCTCTCGGAGAACGCGCGCTTCGCCGAGATCCTCGAGCAGCACAACATCCATTTCATCGGGCCGCGGCCGGAGCACATCCGCCTGATGGGCGACAAGATCGAGGCCAAGCGCAGCGCGCAGCGTCTCGGCATCCCGGTCGTTCCGGGATCCGAGGGCGGTGTCGCGTCCGACGCGGAGGCCGCGCAGGTCGCGCACGAGATCGGCTTTCCGGTGCTGGTGAAAGCGGCGGCCGGCGGCGGCGGGCGCGGCATGAAGGTCGCGCGCTCGGCCGCCGAGTTGCCCAATGCACTGGCCACGGCGCGGGCCGAGGCCAAGGCCGCGTTCGGCGACGACGCGGTCTATCTCGAGAAATACCTCGAGACGCCGCGCCATATCGAGATCCAGGTGCTCGGCGACGGCAAGGGCGACGCCATCCATCTCGGCGAGCGCGACTGCTCGCTGCAGCGCCGCCACCAGAAGGTCTGGGAAGAAGGCCCCTCGCCCGCGCTCAACGCGGGCGCGCGCGACGCGATCGGCGAGATCGCGGCCAAAGCCATGCGCGAGCTGCAGTATCTCGGCGTCGGCACGGTCGAGTTCCTGTACCAGAACGACCGCTTCTACTTCATCGAGATGAACACCCAAATCCAGGTCGAGCATCCGGTCACCGAGATGATCACCGATATCGACCTGGTGCTGGAACAGATCCGCGTCGCGGCCGGGGGCGAACTCGGGCTCACGCAGGATGACGTGAAGTTCCACGGCCACGCGATCGAGTGCCGCATCAATGCCGAGAACCCGGTGTCGTTCCGCCCCTCCCCCGGCAAGCTCGTGCACTACCACCCGCCGGGGGGCTTGGGCGTGCGCGTCGATTCAGCCGTCTACCAGGGCTTCTCGATCCCGCCCTATTACGACTCGCTGCTCGGCAAGCTGATCGTGCACGGCAAGACGCGCCAGGAATGCCTGATGCGGCTGCGCCGCGCACTCGACGAGTACGTGGTCGACGGGGTGGAGACCACGCTGCCGCTGTTCCGCGCGCTGGTGCGCGACGAGGACATCATCGACGGCAACTACCACATCCACTGGCTGGAGCAGTTCCTCGCGCGCGGCGGGATGGCGTGAAAAGTCAGGCGCCTGCGGCAACGGCGCTGCCGACGCCGACAAGGCTGCGCAAGGTCCGCACCATGTGGTCCGGCCGATAGGGCTTGGCCAGGAACACGGACTGTGGAACCGCATCGAACTGCTGCATCGGGTTCCAGCGCGCCGATGCATAGAGCACCGGCAGCGCCGGGCGCTCCTTGCGCGCGGCCCTGGCCAGCTCAGCGCCGTCCATTCCGGGCAGGTTGATGTCGGTGAACAGGGCGTCGACCCGGCTTCCCGAGCGGAGCCATCGCAGCGCGGCTTCGGCGTCGCCGAAGGAATGGACCTCAAACCCCTGTTCCGTCAGGTAATCCGATACCAGGTCGCAGATCAGCGCCTCGTCCTCCACCACCACGATGGAGGGTGCCTGATCGGGCGCCAAGTGTTCGACCTCGGGTTCGACCTCGTGTTTGACCTCGGGTTCCATCACACACTCTGTCGCGACGGCATCAGGTTACGTTCGGTCGCGCGGTCTCAAGTCTGCGGGAATAATTCTTTGCAGGCGCCGAATGTTCGCAATCTTGCGAAAATTTGAAGGGATCTTGGCTATCAACTGGTTAAGTTCCGTCGGGGAACCATGATGGCGAGCCGCGAATCAGCCCACGTCGAGATCACCCCGGAGGTGCTGCTCAAGGCCTATGCCTGCGGCATCTTCCCCATGGCCGAGAGCGCCGAGGATCCGACGCTCTACTGGATCGAGCCGGAGATGCGCGGCGTCATCCCGCTCGCGGGTTTTCACGTGCCGAAACGCCTGGCCCGCACCGTACGCACGACCGCATTGAGCGTGCTATGCGACCGCGATTTCGACGCCGTGATCGCCGGTTGCGCCGAGCCGCGCGTGGGGCGTGCGCGCACCTGGATCAACGCGCGCATCCGCCTGCTCTACCGCGGGCTGCACACGCGCGGCCATTGTCACACGGTCGAGGTCTATGACGGCGCCGAACTGGTCGGTGGCCTCTATGGGGTCTCGCTCGGCGCGGCGTTCTTCGGCGAGAGCATGTTCCACCGTACGCGCGATGCCTCCAAGATCGCGCTCGTGCATCTGGTCGCGCGGCTGAAGGCCGGCGGCTACCGCTTGCTCGACACGCAGTTCGTCACCGACCATCTGCGCACCTTCAACGCGGTCGAGCTGCCGCGGCGGCAATATCAGAAGCTGCTGGAAGCGGCGGTAGCGGCCAAGGCGGATTTCGCCGCGCTCGCGCCTCACCGCGCGCTTGGCGGCGCCGAGGCGCTGCGCGTTGCGCTCACCTGATCAGCGGATGAAAGGTCCCGGCGGCAGCGGCGGAGGCGGCGGCAGGGTCTGGCGCGGCCGCTGCTGCTTCTGCTGCGCCGGACGCGGCGGCGGCGCGGCCGGCGCCTCGGCGGCGGCGACCGCGGGCCCGGTCGGGGCTTTGCAGTCGGTCAGCCACACGTCGTAGATCGGGTGCTCGATCGCGTGCAGCCCGGGGCTGGAAGCGAACATCCAGCCGGTGAAGATGCGCTTGATCTCGCCCTGCAGGGTGATCTCGTCGACCTCGAGGAAACTATCGGTGTTCGGCGTCTCGGTCGGCGGGCGCGTGTAGCAGACGCGCGGGGTGACCTGGAGCGCGCCGAACTGCACCGTCTCGTTGAGCGCCACGTCGAACGCGGTGATGCGCCCGGTGATCTTGTCGAGGCCGGCGAACACCGCGGTGTTGTTGATGATCTTCTGCGCCGGCAACTCGGTCACCATCTCGTCGCCGGGCTGCGGCGCGGTCGACGCCGGTTGCGGGGTCCCGCGCGGCTGACGCTGCCCCGGCGGCAGGCCGGGCAAAGCGGCGGCGGGAGGCGCGCCCGGCGGGGCCGCCGGCGGCTGCGCGACGCCGGGCGGCGGCGGCAATGGTTGGGTCTGCAGGCTGCCGGGCGGCGGCGGCAGGCCGGGGCGGCCGGCTTGCGGGAATCCGGGCGGCGGCAACGGCTGTTGCGGAAACGCCTGCGGCGGGGGTTCCTGCGGTTGCGGGATCGGCCGTTGCGGAAAGCGGTCGTCGCCGGGAATGTTCGCCGGCGGACGCGGCGGCGGCTCGCCGAAGATGGTGCCGAACTGGGCCAGCGCGGGCGTTGCGAATGCCACGGTAGCGAGGACCGCGAGGATGCGTCGTGCCATCAGGGGCGCCCGGCGATTCGATCTGCGGTAATCTACGCCGAGATCGAGCAGCGGCTGGTTAACACGGCGAATACGGCGGGCAGAGGGCGGGGAGCGATCCGACCGATAATTCAGCCGGAAGCTTTATTTTCTTGTTTGCGCATGATCTTTTCCGAAAACCGGTACCCACTTTTCGGGATCATGCGTTAGCGCGGCGTCCAGGCTTTGTAGTCGCCGGTCGCCTTGGGGCGGCGCCCGTGCGCCAGGGTCGAGCCGGTCGGGCGGTGCGCGCCCGGCGTGCCGGTCATGTTGGGACGGTGCGGCTTCCACCACGGCCGTGCCACCACCTTCTCTTGGGCCGTTTCTTGCGTCGGCGGCACGTCGACGGTGTGATGCATCCAGCCGTGCCAGGCGGGCGGAATGGTCGAAGCCTCGGCATAGCCGTTGTAGATCACCCAGCGCCGCTCGAAGCCGAGGCTCGGATCGATCCTGCCGCCCTTGGTGCGGTAGTAGCGGTTGCCGTATTCGTCCGCGCCGACCGCTTCGCCGTAGCGCCACGTCCACAGCTGCGTGCCGAAGGTCTGGCCGTTCCACCAGGTGAAGAAGCGCACGATGAAAGTCTTCACGTCATGGCTCCGGCCGCGGGCGAGCGTTCTTGCCAGTTCGCCCGCGGCCTGTCCAGGACCGCTGCTGGACTGCACGTCGAGCAATTCGAGAATCACGCGCGCAAAATCTGGGACCAGGGCTCGTTGCAGCATTCATGCGGGGTTTCGCGCCGCTGCTGTATTTGAATACCTCTTCATGACCGGACGGCGGCCGACTTTCGAGCGGCGATTTTCGCTCTTGACATGCGCCGGACCGCGATTCGCGAGAGGGCAAACGAGCGGTTTCAGGATACCTTTTTTCGTTCGATGACAGCCCGCCGACAGGCCGACGACCCAATTGTGACACCACGGGCTTCCGAATCCGCACGGCATATCCGATACTTGCCGCGCTGCACCTGATTCTTCCCCGAAATTAACACCGCTCCCACCACATTTAGCGTTTGATTCAGATTCGCACGCTAGAGCTTGACGCGCGCGACGGAGTTGTCTTAGCCTCTGATCGTGCGGCGGGCGGTGTATCGAAGTCCTCGCCGGACGCTCCCGACAGGTCCGAACACCGCTGCAAGCCGGTGCCGCGAGGCACAGGTGGAAGGGCTTCGTTACCCTCGCTCGAGGGCGCCACGCCGCAAGCCGACCCGGGATTTTTTTAAACCCCGGGCAGTGCCAGGGACGCTGAAGACAGAGACCGGGCCAGAACCGGTGAGCAGGACGCGGGGACGGGACGGTCCTGCGTCGCAGAAAACGCGTCGGCGCCTTATATTTGCGAGGGGCGAGCCCCGCAAAAAGGAGCCGGCCAAAGGGGCAAAAAGAATGCGGATCGAGCGGCGCTACACCACGGACGGCCAATCACCCTACGCGACAATCGCGTTCCGCTTGACCACGAGCGAGATCCGCAATCCGGACGGGTCCGTGGTGTTCAGGTGCGAGAACGTCGAGGTGCCGGCGTTCTGGAGCCAGGTCGCCTCCGACGTGCTGGCGCAGAAGTATTTCCGCAAGGCCGGGGTGCCGGCGCGGCTCAGGCGCTTGGAAGAAGAGACGGTCCCGTCCTTCCTGTGGCGCTCGAAGGCCGACGACGAAGCGCTGAAGGAGCTCGACGACAAGGCGCGCTTTGTCGGCGAGCATTCGGCACGCCAAGTGTTCGATCGTCTTGCCGGCACCTGGACCTACTGGGGCTGGAAGGGCGGCTATTTCGATTCCGAGAGCGACGCGCAAGCCTTCTTCGACGAATTGCGCTTCATGCTCGCGATGCAGATGGTCGCGCCCAACTCGCCGCAGTGGTTCAACACCGGCCTGCACTGGGCCTACGGCATCGACGGGCCGAGCCAGGGGCATTTCTACGTCGACTTCGCCACCGGCAAATTGACGAAATCGAAGTCGGCCTACGAGCATCCGCAGCCGCACGCCTGCTTCATCCAGGGCATCAGCGACGATCTCGTCAACGAGGGCGGGATCATGGACCTGTGGGTGCGCGAGGCGCGCCTGTTCAAGTACGGCTCCGGCACCGGCTCCAACTTCTCCAAGCTGCGCGGCGAAGGCGAGAAGCTCTCCGGCGGCGGCAAGTCGTCCGGCCTGATGAGCTTCCTCAAGATCGGCGACCGCGCGGCGGGCGCGATCAAGTCGGGCGGCACCACGCGGCGCGCCGCCAAGATGGTGGTGGTCGACGTCGACCATCCCGATATCGAGCAGTACATCGACTGGAAGGTTACCGAGGAGCAGAAGGTCGCGAGCCTGGTCACCGGCTCCAAGATCAACCAGCGGCACCTGCGCGCGATCCTGAAGTCTTGCGTCAACTGCGAGGGCTCGGGCGACGACTGCTTCACTCCGGACAAGAACCCCGCGCTCAAGCGCGAGATCAAGGCGGCACGCCGGGCGTTCGTGCCGGACGCCTACATCAAGCGCGTGATCCAGTTCGCCAAGCAGGGCGCGACCGACATCTCGTTCCCGATCTACGACACCGACTGGGATTCGGACGCCTATCTCACGGTCTCGGGGCAGAACTCGAACAACTCGGTGCGCGTCACCGACGAGTTCCTCAAAGCCGTGGAAGCGAACGGCGACTGGGACCTGACCTGGCGCACCAAGCCCGGGAAGGTGGCCAAGACCGTGAAGGCGCGCGACCTGTGGGAGAAGATCGGCCACGCCGCCTGGGCCTCGGCCGATCCCGGCCTGCAATTCCATACGACCGTGAACGACTGGCACACCTGCGCCGCCTCGGGGCCGATCCGCGCCTCGAACCCGTGCTCGGAATACATGTTCCTCGACGACACGGCGTGCAATCTCGCCTCGATCAATCTGCTCCCTTACAGGGATGCGGCGACGCGCGCGTTCGACATCGAAGGCTACGAGCACACCATCCGGCTATGGACCGTGGTGCTCGAGATCTCGGTGCTGATGGCGCAGTTCCCGTCCAAGGCGATCGCGGAATTGTCCTACGAGTACCGCACGCTCGGCTTGGGCTACGCCAACATCGGCGGCCTGTTGATGTCGTCGGGCATCCCTTACGATTCCACGCAAGGTCGCGCGATCTGCGGCGCGCTGACCGCGATCATGACCGGCATCTCTTACGCCACGTCCGCCGAGATGGCGCAAAAACTCGGCACGTTCCCGGGCTACAAGAAGAACCGCGAGCACATGCTGCGCGTGATCCGCAATCACCGCCGCGCTGCCTACGGCGAGAAGACCGGCTACGAGAAGGTGGCGCAGCCGCCGGTGCGGCTCGACCACGCCACCATCGGCGACGGCGGGCACGGCTATGCGGCATTGTCGGCTCACGCCAAGGCGGCGTGGGACAAGGCGCTGAGCCTCGGCGAGCAGCACGGCTACCGCAACGCGCAAGCCACTGTCATTGCGCCGACCGGCACCATCGGCCTGGTGATGGACTGCGACACCACCGGCATCGAGCCGGACTTCGCGCTGGTCAAGTTCAAGAAGCTCGCCGGCGGCGGCTATTTCAAGATCATCAACCGCGCGGTGCCGGAAGCGCTGCGCGTGCTCGGCTATTCGGAAAGCGAGATCGCCGAGATCGAGGCCTATGCGGTCGGCCACGGCAACCTGGCCCAGGCCCCGGGCATCAACCATTCGACCTTGCGTGCCAAAGGCTTCGACGACGAGGCGCTCGCCAGGGTCGAGAAGGCGCTGCCGACCGCGTTCGACATCAAGTTCGCGTTCAACAAATGGACCCTGGGCGAGGAGTTCCTGCGCACCGAACTCGGCGTCGACGCCGAAGACCTCGTCGCGCCGACGTTCGACCTGCTGGCGCATCTCGGCTTCACCAAGCGCGAGATCGAGGCCGCCAACGTGCACGTGTGCGGCGCCATGACGGTCGAAGGCGCGCCGCACCTCAAAGCCGAGCACTACGCGGTGTTCGACTGCGCCAACCCGTGCGGGCGCACGGGAAAACGCTATCTCTCGGTCGAGAGCCACATCCGCATGATGGCGGCGGCGCAGCCGTTCATTTCCGGCGCGATCTCCAAGACCATCAACATGCCGAACGAGGCCGGCATCGAGGACTGCAAGGCGGCCTACCTGTTGTCGTGGAAGCTCGGCATCAAGGCGAACGCGCTCTACCGCGACGGTTCGAAGCTGTCGCAGCCGCTGCAGTCGCAGCTGATCGCCGACGAGGAGGACGAGGACGACGCGGTCGAGGCTTTCATCGAGAAGCCGGCGATCGCGCGCGCCGCGGCGCTATCCGAGCGCATCGTGGAGAAGGTGGTCGAGCGCATCACGGTGATCCGCGAGCGCGAGCGGTTGCCCGAGCGGCGCAAGGGCTACACCCAGAAGGCCGTGGTCGGCGGGCATAAGGTGTATCTGCGCACCGGCGAATACGACGACGGGCGGCTGGGCGAGATCTTCATCGACATGCACAAGGAGGGCGCGGCGCTGCGCTCGCTGCTCAACAACTTCGCCATCGCGGTGTCGCTCGGCCTGCAGTACGGCGTGCCGCTGGAGGAGTATGTCGACGCCTTCACCTTCACGCGCTTCGAGCCGGCCGGTCCGGTGCAGGGCAACGACTCGATCAAATACGCGACCTCGATCCTCGACTACGTGTTCCGCGAGCTCGCGGTGTCCTACCAGTCGCGCTTCGATCTCGCCCACGTCGACCCGACCGAGGGCGGCTTCGACGCGCTCGGCCGCGGCATCGAGGAAGGCAAGCCGGAGCCCGGCTCGCGCTACGTCTCCAAGGGACTGACGCGCTCGCGCACCGACCGGCTCACGGTGATGCCGAACACCGGTGGCGCGCAGGCGCGCGGTGGCGCCTCTGGCGTCCCCTCCCCCCATAGCCCGTCGCAGACGGGCGTGAACGCCCTTTCGCTGGGGGAGGGACAGGGAGGGGGTTCAAGTGAGCCCGGCCGGGGTGGGGCGACCAACGTCACCGCGCTTGCGACCGGCGGCGCGCGCGCTCAGGCCGCCGCTCTGAAGGCCGAGTCCGAAGTCCAGCTCTCGCTCACGCCCGCGCTCGACCACCTGGCCTGGACCGACGCGCGCGCCCACGCCAAGGCCGCGGCGGCCGAGAAGCGCGCCGAGGCGCGCGCCAAGGGCTACGACGGCGAAGCGTGCGGCGAGTGCGGGAACTTCACCTTGGTGCGGAACGGCACCTGCATGAAGTGCGATACGTGCGGGAGCACGACGGGGTGTTCGTGAGGATCGTGGATGTCGGAGTAAGAACATGAACGAGAATGAAAGAGTCGCAGAGCAAGAAAGTGCCGTTGTCGACCGCCGTGTTGACCACCTTGAGCAGCGCGTGAAGCAACTCGAAGGTCAAATCGCCGACCTTGCCGCGCATGTGCGCCAAGCAAATGAAGCTTCGAACCAAACTGCTCAACGCCTAGCCCAACACGTTCAAGACGTTGCCCTTGGAGCGAGACGTCTACGTGGCTGATGTCGACAGCAATCGTACCACCTCGGCCACAGCGTTCGGTTTGGCGAATAGGTTTAAGTTGACGCCCGGGTAGCGACCGCCCTGCGCACTGCTTGTTTCTCCCGAACGCGGCTTCCATTCCGCCGGAAAAAGACCTCAACCGCGACGCTGCCTCGGACGAAGATCGATCGAAAATATCGAGATTGTGCGCTGCTCGCGGGAATAAGAGAGTTTCAGTGATCATTTCGAACGCAAGTCGGACGCCATGGAACGCGGGCGCGAATTGGCCCGAGATCGTAAGACGGAGCTCGTCGAGCATGGCCGAGACGGACGCATTCAGGATAGCGACAGTTACGGTGGCGATCCTAATCCACCCAAGGATAGGAAGCGGTAACTCTTCGCAGCCCCGTTCGTAGCCAGCAAGCGTAGCCCGGATAGAGCGAAGCGATATCCGGGGTGAAAGTGCCGCAAACATGGTCCTTCCCGGATTTCGCTCACGCTCAATCCGAGCTACGGCGCTACCGCTCCTCTTCGAACAGCTCGGCCAAGCGGGCGGTCAGTCCTGATGCAAGCGATTGCACGACGTCGAGCCGGACATTCCTCTTTGAGCTTTCGATTTCGCTGATTTGGGACTGGTACATATGTGCGGCGCCGGCGAGTTCTTCCTGACTCATGCCGCGCGCGTCACGCAGGCGCTCCACATTTCGCGCCAGGACGCGTCGCGCATAGAGGCCCGTGCGCGCTCTGCCCTTCTTGCGTGCCGCCATCCACAAGGATGGAGCATCAAATGCCACACTCTTCTATAATATTTATAAGATAATTTATCTGCTTCGCAACTTCGCGATTAGTGCCATTTTTATGGCCTTCTGCGGCTTGATTTCGAAAAACATCATATTATTATGATATTATGTCTTCCGACCGCTCCGCCCCGAATCATCACCATCCTGCGCCACGCGACTTGGGCGACCCGCCCGCCCGACGAGCTGCCGGTGATCGAGCAATGGCGCCTGGTCGACCATCCGGGGCGGCCCTACCTGCTCAGCGGGTTGATCGACGGCGCGCCGGCCGCGGACTTCGTGATCGCGCTCAGCGGCGCCGGGAAAGTGGCGCGGCTGTCGACGGCATGGGTCAAGCTCGGCACGCCGAGCGGGGCGCGCTCGCGCCGCCGGGCCTGATATGGGCGCGCGCCGTCCCCTGCGTCGCATTCACGCCAACCGCCATGCGGTGTGGGACCGGTTCGAGCGCAAGCGGGTCGCTGACCGGCTCCGCGCCGAATACGAGGAATGGTGCAGGAGGCCCCTGCCGCCGATGCGGGACGGGCCGCTATGGCGCGACCCGTACACGCTCGGCGGGGTCGCGTTGATGCTCGCGGTGTCGGTCGGGTGGGTGTTCCTGACGTCGCGCTGACACGATCTTGTAGGGGTAGAGTCGAGGAGAGGCGCGGTTGCTTGGGGCACTGAGGCCATCGCTCCGTTTCCTCTCCCCGCTCATCGAACCGGACGTGCGGATTTCCCGCATCCGGCTCTCCGACCGGCTTCATCGCAGGGCCTACGTCGGAGGTCGCACGGCCTGCTTGGCGCGCAAGCTGAGCACGCCGAGCTCGCCGAATACGGTGTCTCGGGAGAACCGCATGGTCCCGCGCGAGGGGACCTTGCGACGCTGGACCAGGAAGCGCTGCACGCGCGTCATGACATGGTTGTCGATGGCGCGGTATGCCGGCGTGAGAGTGCCGTAGCCGAAGTAGCCAGCCCAGCCTTTCAGCAGCCGGTTCAGCTTGGCGCAAACCTGTTCCCAGGGGTCTTTATTGCCCCGGTGCAGGATCGCGCTGATCCGCGGCTTGAGGCGGGCCACACTTTTCTTCGACGGGCTGGCGCCGTGATAGCGTCGGCCATCCTTCGGCCGGTCGTGGGGTCCGAAGCTGTAGCCGAGGAAGTCGAAGCGCTCCTTGTGCGCATCGCGCACGGAAGTCTTCGTCTCATTCAGGCTCAATCCCAGGCGGGCTATGATCTCCCGCGTCCACGCCCACGCCCTCGCTTCCTGCGCATATCCGCGGCTCAGGATGACGAAGTCGTCCGCATAGGCGATCACGTGCGCCTTGAGCTTGCGCCCCTGCTCGGTCAGCCGCCAGTGCTTCAAGAAGCGGTTCATGTACAGGTTGGCCAGCAGCGGTGAGATCACGCCGCCTTGCGGCGTACCTCGCTTGTGCCGCTTGCCTCCCATCAAGCGCCTCCTTCCATCTTTGTCGGTTTCCTCGACCGGCGCCTTCAGCCACATCTTGATCAGTCTCAGGATGTTCCTGTCGACGATCCGGCGCGCCACCGACCGCATCAGTTGATCGTGCGGGATGGTGTCGAAGTACTTGGTCAGATCGGCATCCACGACGTCCGTATAACCGTGTCGGAGCAGACCAAGCACCGCCTTGACGGCGTCGCCCGCGCTGCGCCCCGGTCGATAGCCGTAGGCATTCGGCTCCAGATCGGCCTCGAAGATCGGCTCGATCACCAGCTTCACAGCCGTCTGCACCACCCGGTCCCGTATCGTCGGGATGCCGAGCGGTCGCTCGCCGCCGTTAGGCTTGGGGATCATCACGCGCCGCACTGGATCGGGCCGGTACGTCCTCTCACGCAGCTGCTCCCCAATCCCGGCCAGCCACTCCTTCAACCCCGCCGCCTCGATCTGCGCAAAGCTCACTCCGTCCACGCCCGGCGCACCGGCATTGGCCCGTGCCACCTCGTAGGCATGCTCCAGAATGTCTTCGCGATAGACCTTGTCGTAGAGCAGATAGAAGCGGAAGTCCGGTTCCGACTTCGCCTTGCAATACAGCTTCTTCTGAAGGCTCCTGATGCGTTCAGGTGTTTCCAGGCTCATCACCAATCACCCTCTATCCTCGCCTTCCTCCAAAGCGTGCCGGAAGTCAGGCCCCTTCCCTCCGCCGGCATTACCCGGCTTCAACGGTCTTACGGGCCTGTCCGACGTCCGGCGTGCCGCCACCTGATGTGGCGTTCGGGTCGCTACATCCCACACGCTCGGACCTCCCCCGTTTACGCGTGTCGCCTTGCCAACGTGCTGTGTCCCCTACCCCGGCGGATCCAGGCGGGTGCCAGTCTCCGGTTTCCTTCCCCGCTCGGTGCTGCCTTCCCCGTTACCCAGTCGGGTCGGCATCCGCATCGCTACTTTCGAGGCCTGCTCGGACTTCACTCACGTTACGGCCCGCTGGCTTGCTCGCCCGCCCAAGGCGGACTTCGTCACAGGGCTCCAGCCCGCTCCTTAGCAAGCTGCCTGTCAGCTACTCGATCAAACCGGCTACTATCGAGGTGGAACCTTCCTCCACTGGCTACACGCGCCTACGGGGCGCACTGGGCAAAGGCGCGGAGCGCCGTGCCCACGCGGGACAATTGCTTTGCGGCTTCAAGCCGTGGGCTTCGCTACGCTCAGCCCACCCTACACGCGCTCACCGCCGCTCCTTCAGCCGCTCCTCCCAATCCTGGGCACCGTGAAACACCGCGGCAATGATCACCTCGTCGCGCTGTTCATGCACTTCATAGACGACAATGTACGGCAGGCGCGGGACGACCCATTCGCGCGTGCTTTCGTCGCGCCCGAGCCGGCCCATGTAGGGAAATGACGCCAGAAGCTCGATGCTTGCATATACCCGCTCAACGACCGCTTTGGCTGACTGGCGATTGTCTTGCGCGATCCAATTGTAGATTTCCTCGAGATCGGCCAACGCCCGATCGTCGAAGATAAGCCTCATCCCCCGAGCCGGCCGAGCCGCGCGCGCGCCTCGGCGTGGGAGACGAGCTTGCGGTTTGGGTCGGCGCGGCGGCGCCGCACTTCGGCGAGCTGCGCGTCGGTGAGCTGCAGATCATTCCGGTGCTTGAGATAGTCCATCAGCGCAGCCGCGGCCGCGTCCTGCTCGTTAGCCGGAAGCTGCTCGACTTGGCGCAGAGCCTGTTCAAGCAATTTGGTCATGAGGGAAGGTTATCATGGCGCGCCCCGGACGCGCAAAGGGTGCAGCATTCGTAGGGTGGGCCAGGGCTCGGCTTGCCCGCCACAGCGCAGCAAAGGCGGGAACGCGCCGTACCCACGCGGCATAATCGATTTGCGGCGTCAAAGTCGTGGGCTTCGCTGCGCTCAGCCCACCCTCGGCATGCTCCGGGCTTGGACGTGCCGCCGACAGCTGCTCCATTTCATCATGCCGCCCGCGCCTTTGCGGCCGGTATCTTCGCGACCACTTTCCGCAATGCGCGCTCCGCATGCCAGAGATCGTAGGCCTGCTGCATGCGCAGCCAGAGACCAGGGCCGTTGCCGCAGAATTTGCCAAGACGTAGCGCCATGCCGGGCGTCACCGGCGCCTTCTCGGCCAGGATGCGGTGCAGGTGTTGGCGCGTGACGCCGAGCTGCTTTGCCACCAGCATCACCGGCGCGTCGAGCGCGGGCAGCACGTCCTCGCGCAGGATCGCGCCGGGATGCGTCGGCTGCCGGTTCGGATCGCGGCGTAGCGCCTTCTCAGCCATGATAGTCCTCCAGATCGACGTCGACGGCGTCCTCACCGTCCCAACCGAACGTCAGGCGCCAATTGCGCGACACGGTCATGGCATAGCGGCCTTTCAGATCGCCGCGCAACGCATGAAAGCCGGTGCCGGTCATGGCCAGCTCCTGCGGCTTGCGCGCCAAATCCAATGCGTCCATGAGACGCCCGAGTTTGGAAACCCAATCGGGCCGCAGGCTGGAGGTGTCGCCGCGGGTCCAGAACCGTTGCAAGCCTTTGTGGCGAATGCTCCGGATCATGCGATAGTGTAATCGTCTGAGTTACTTGTGTCAACAATCGTGTTACAGTCCAGTGGCAAGGGATGCAGTACGTGCCTTGCGCGCCGCGCAGGAAGGCCTCCGTCATGCCCGGCCTTGTGCCGGCATCCACTTTCTTTGGCATCACACAAGCAAGACGTGGATGGCCGGGACAACAAGCCCGGCCATGACGATTGAGGGGACACCCCCTCCTCTCCTCCAACAGATCGGCGAACCGCGCGCCGAGTGCATCGGCGATGCGCTCCAGGAGCTATGGCTTCAATTCGAGCGAGCTTTTGACTATCCTACGCATTGTCGTGGAAAACCGCCAACGCTTGCTGCGAGCCTGGGATGACCATTTCGCCGACCACCGTCCGCTTTGACGAGCACACGATGTGGGTCGATCTGACCGACGGCCGCACGATCGGCGTGCCGTTGGCGTGGTTTCCGCGCCTGCTCAACGCGACGTCCGCACAGCGCGAAAAGGTTGAGCTGAGTCGCGTCGGTTTGCACTGGGAAGAAATCGACGAGGATATCTCGATCACAGGCCTGCTCGCCGGGCGCGGCGACATGACGAAGCAGGCGGAGCGGATTGCATGACCGGGAGCCCGCAAATGTCGCGCCTTTGCTTCTTCATCGTCACCCTCGCCGCGCTGCTCGCGGCAGGCTTGTCCCCGGCCCGCGCCGACAGCGGCACCGTGCGCATCAACTTCATCAAGGCCGGCTGGGTCATCGGCGGCTCGGTCGGCAGCGGCACCCTCACCTTCCACGGGCGCACCTATCCGCTCACCGTCGGCGGCTTGAGCTACGGCTTCACCTTCGGCGGGTCGCAGACCATCCTACGCGGGCGCGTCAGCAACATCTTTCGTCCGTCCGACATCGAAGGCGTCTATGGCGCCGCCGGCGCAGGCGCGACCGTCATCCGCGGACCGCAGGCGATCATCCTGACCAACCAGAAAGGCGCGGTCCTGGAATTGAGCGGCACCCAGACCGGGCTGATGGTCAACCTCGACCTGAGCGGAATGGCGCTGTCGCTGCGGCGGTAGCAGCGTAGCCCGGATAGAGCGATATCCGGGAGCAGACGTCCTCCAGGAAAAGACCTACCCGGATTTCGCCATAGCGCGTCGAAGACGCGCGTAAACGCGCTTGAGGCTCAATCCAGGCTACGGGCGCAACATCGCTCGCTTCTTTGCGCCGCCGCGCCTATCGTAAGCCCGCAACGACGGGTCCATCATGCTGCTCAAGCTCATCGCCCTCGCCGCGGCCGCGATCCCGCTGATCCTGTTCGTGCGCGCGATGTTGTTGCGCCGTCCGACCCGCTTCGGCGCCGCCATGGGAGAGTTCAAGAAGCAGGTCGATTTCGCCATCTGGATCTTCCTTGGGCTGGTCGGCTGCGTGGTCGCGTTCGCGGCCGGCAAGCTCGCCTGGACGTGGTGGACGGCGCTGTAGGCGGGCACCCTGGCCGTACAGAGACCTGCCCCGGATTTCGCTGGCGCTCCATCCGGGCTACGAGGCTACAAGGCGCATCTTTTCTCCATCGGCTGTCCGCATGCCCCGCGTCGACTCATCGGCGATGTTCCGCATGCACTACGAGGCGTCGCTGCGCGAGCTCGACGTCACCTTCACCAGCGGCAAGACCTACACGTATTTCGCCGTGCCGCAGCCGGTGTACGACGGTTTCGTCAAGGCCTCGTCGCACGGCGAATTCTTCAACGCGCAGATCAAGGACCGGTACCGGTTCGTGCTGCGTCCGCACGGCTGGCGCAGGACGGCGTGAGCCGTCCGGCGCGACGAACCAGGATGATCCGATTGTGGCGATGCGTCGCGGCATTGTAGGCTCGACGGCGGCCTCGGGCCGGAAACGAAAGGAAGGACGCCATGAAGAAGATCGCACTGCTGGCCTGCGCGCTGCTTGTCTCCGGCGAGGCGCTCGCGGCCGAGAAGAAAAAGTCCGCGAGCGGCTGCGTGCGCATGCTCTCATCGTGCGTGCTGCTTTTCAGCGGCAGCGGCGGCTATCTGTTGACCGGGGCGAACCTGCCCGCGCCGGGCACCGCGGCGCGCGTGCGCGGCCGCCTCAGCGGCGAGACCAGCAGCATGACCTGCCCGACCCGGCTCATCATCAAAGGCACCATCGCGGTCGAAAAATCGAAGCCGATCCGGCGCCGCTGCCCGGGCGCCTGAGCCAACCCCCGCGGTTTCTCGCTCGCTCGCTTGTCCATGGCGAAGCGGTCCAGCGCCGGCGCGGTCGCTCGTTGCGCCTCAACCGTCGCCGGCGCGCTCGGCCCGCCGCATGAACCGGAGGGGGCGAGAGAGGTCCATCGGGGGCCGATTGATCGGCCGTGTTCACTCCTCCGGCTCAGTCGTGAAGTAGAGCGGATAGCCCTTGCTCTTGCCCAGCTCGGTCGCCTCCTTGGCCTTGGTGTCGGCGACATCCTTGGTGAACACCGCGATCACGCAGGCGCCGCGCCGGTGCGCCGTCATCATCACGTTGTAGGCCGCGTCCTCGTTCATGCGGAACACCGCCTTGAGCACCATGACGACGAATTCGCGCGGCGTGTAGTCGTCGTTGAGCAGGATCACCTTCCACAGCTTCGGGCGCTCGGTCTTGGGCTCGGTCTTGGGCCTGGCCTTGGTGCGCGGCGTGGTTTGCTGGCTCATGGCGCGTCTGCCCTCGTCAGCGCGGCACGTCGCCGGCCAAGGTCACGCGGTGCATGACGCGGCGGTGGCCGTGATAGTCGTTGACCGGATTGTGCTGGGTGCAGCGATTGTCCCACAGCGCGATCGAGCCGACCTCCCAGCGGAAGCGGCAGGTAAACTCCGGGCGCACCATGTGCTGGAACAGGTAATTCAACAGCGGCGCACTCTCCTCCACGCTCATGTCCTTGAAGCGGACCGTGTGGCCGCCGTTGACGTAGAGCGCCTTGCGCCCGGTCTCGGGATGGGTGCGCACGACCGGATGCTCGGCCGAATATTCCTGTCTCGCGTCGGTCCTGGCATTGTCGCGCACGCGGTCCTCGCGCGTCTTGGTGACGTCGGCCTTGGCCGAGGAATTCACCGCGGTGAGCCCGTCGAGCACGCGCCTGAGGCCGTCCGACAAGGTCGCGTAGGCGAGGTACATGTTGGCGAACAGCGTGTCGCCGCCGCGCGGCGGGGTCTCGCGCGCGATCAGCATGGTGGCCATCGGCGGGCGCTCCAGATAGGCCGTGTCGGAGTGCCACAGTCCGCCGAAATTGATCTTCTCGTGCTCGAGCTTGATCACCGGCGTGATGTGCGGAAAGCCCTCGAGGCCCTTGACGAACGGATATTCGATCGGCTCGCCGAACCGTCGCGTCACCGCGAGCAGCTGCGCGGGAGAAAGCTCCTGAGCGCGGAAGAAGATGACGAGGTGCTCGAGCCACGCGGCACGGATCGCCGCCACGGTCTCCGGCTCGAGATCGTGCCTGAGGTCCACGCCGTGGATTTCGGCGCCGAGCGCACCGGCGATCGGGCGGATGTCGAGCTGGCGCTTTTCCATATCGAGAGTCCGGCAATCGTAAAACGGGCAAGGCCATAAGCGCGTTGACGCGCGTCTTCGACGCGCTATGGCGTGTCCGCCATCGTCCTACATTCGCGGGCACGGCGCTACGCGCCTTTGCCCGCCCTACGATTTTTCTACGATTTTTCTCGCGCCGGAAGCGCCGCGATCGCGTCGACCCAATGCTGCGACGAGCGGTGCCAGACCTGCGCCTTCGGGATCAGTTCGGCGCGCTGGCGGATGGTGCCGACGCGGATCGAATGCACCCGCTGCTGGCCCGCGCCGACTCCGGTCGAATAGATCGGGCTGCCGCAATCGGCGCAGAAGCTCTGTTGGCGCTGGGTGCCGCTCTCGCCGGTCTTCACATAGATCTTCACGTCGCCCGCGGTGAGGCGGAACGTGTCCTCGCGCGTGCGCGCCACCACGCGGAACGCGGAGCCGGACAGGGCCTGGCAATCGGTGCAGTGGCAGAGCACGACGTGCTCGGGCTCGATCTCGGCCTCGTAGCGGACCGCGCCGCAGTGGCAACCGCCGTCGATCTTCATCAGGCTTGTGCCGGGAGCCCGAGAAACGCGCGCACCGCCGCGATCGTGGCGATCGCGTCGTTCTTGTCGTCGGCCGCGAGCGCCCAGCCCGAGCCGGCGCGGTTGACCAGCATGGTGTGGCAGATCTCGACGCTGGACGCACGGTCGATCGCGGCATCGAGCGTCACGTCGGTAATGTCGGCGAGCGGCTGCTCGAGCGGCTTGAGCGCGAAGAACAAGAGCTTGCGCTGCAGCGTGGCCTTGCCCGTATCCTTGTCGAGCGTCAGCGTGGTGGAGCCCGACTTGAGCACCAGCCGTTGCGCGGTCTGTTCAGTGATCGGCATGACAGCGCCCCCGCTGATTGCCTTCGGGCGAACGATACCGCAGGCAAGCGGCGATGTCGCGGGGGGCGCGGCGGCAAATGGCCGCGTCAGAGGCAGATTCTTGCTGAGCATGATCTTGGCCGAAAACCGGTGGCCACTTTTCGGGATCATGCTCTACACGACGTCGCGCCGCATCCCCGCGCGGCGCGGGGTCTTGCGCTCGACCACGACGGCGCGCCGCAGGCCGCTGCGGCCCGCGACGGAAACCGTTCCGAGCTGGCGCGACCTGGCCATCTCGGCGCGGACCTGCTCCGGCGGCACCTGCATCAGCGCGGCGGCGATCTCGACCTGCTCCAGCGGGTCGTCGCTCAGGCCGCTCGCCGCATCGATCGCCTCGGTCAAGGTCGGCGGGTCATGCCGCACGCGGCGGGGACCGTATTTGGTGTGCCAGATCTCGCGCATCCTTCTGCCCTTCGTCCGGCAGCATCTTATATTGCGTTGCAACAATATATTTGTGCAATGCACTCTGTGTTGTCAAGGGAGGGAATTCAGCCGCCGGCCATCTCGCGCGGCGAGAAGCTGAGGTCGAGCACTTTCCACTCGTCATAGCGGTCCGCCGGCAGCGCATAGGGCTGGCATTGCTGCAAGGCGCGCGTCGCGGCCTGCACCACGGCGGGACCCTCGCTCGCGGCGCTCGCCTCGATCAGCATCGGCTCGGAAGCGAGCGTGCCGTTTGCGCGCAGGAACACGCGCAGCACCACCCGGCGGCCGAGATTCGCGTCGATGCCGCTCGGCAATTTCCAGCATTTGCGCAAATGCGTGCGCAATGCGGCGATCTCTTCGCGCGTCAAGTTCGCCTTGGTGTCGGCGGCAGCGTCGAAGCCGATGACGGGCGCGGCGCCCCCCGGCGCCGCAAGGTTGAGGAGCGCCGGAATGCTAGCGGATCGAACACCGAGGCAGGCTTGGTCGGCTCCGGCGGTGGGCTTTGGGCCGGCGGCTGCGGCACCGGCGGAACCGGCTGCGGCCGCAGCGCGGCCTGCTGCTGCGCCGGCGGCGTTGCAACGGGGTGCTGGGCCGGGGGCGGCTGCGTTGCAGCCGGTTGCCGGGCTGGCGCCGTGTCGAGACCGAATTTGGCCTTTTCAGGCTCGGGCGGCGGCTCTGCCTTCGCGGCGGCCAGTTCGGTTTCGGGCACGAGATCGACCGCGATCGTCTCGCTCGGCACCGTCTCGAACGGCTGCGGGCTCAACAGCAGCAGTACCCCCGCGAGCAGACCCGCGTGGCCGACCGCTGACAAGGTGAAGCCGGCACCTGCCATACGCGTGATTTTACAATCTTTCGCCGCCCCCGCGGAAACTCATTACCACTGGCGCGAAAACAGCTCCCCGATCGGGAACGGCGCCGGCCGGGTCCGCATGGGGCGCGGGCGCCCGGTCGAATCGTAGCCGAGCGCCGGGACATCGTAGCTGTCCTCGCGCCATTGCCGCGCGGGGCGCGCCTTCTTGCGGCTCTCGGCAGTCTTCTTGGCGCGCGGTGCGGACGCGGGTTTTTCGGCCGCCGGTTCGCTCGCGGCGGTCGCCGCGGGCGGCTCTGCGCGTTTCGGCTCCGACAGTTCGAGCGATTGCGCCGGCGGCACATCCACGATCGCGTTGACCGGCTTCTCGACGTGTTGCGGCGCGGCGGCAGTTTTCGGCGGCTCGCTCGCGGCTGCGGGCGGCTCGACCGGCGGCGCGTCGCGCCTCACCGCGATCTTCGGCTCCGTCACGGAAGCAGGCCGTGCGGCAGCCGGCGCAGGGTCAGACACCGCGGCCGCGGGCGGCGCCGGCGCCGGGGCTGGCGCTAGCGCTGGCGCGACCCGCGCTGCCGGCTGCGTCGGACGCGCGGCCACGATCGAATCGGCCATCGACGCGGGCTGTTGCAGAAACGCGGTCAGCGTCGCCACGCCGGCCACGGTCGCGGCGATGACGATCGCGCCGTTGCGCAGAAAACCGCTCGGCATTCCGCTTCTCCGTTGCGCCCCGCACCCGCGCCCAAGCAGCATGCGCGGGCGGCATAAATGCGGCCGTGGTGCGGCCGGAGCGCGGAACTTGTCCGGCGAAAGCTCAGCGGCATCGCTCCTCGCGCCATTGTGCCGCCGGCAGTGGAGACAACAGATTCGCCAGCGCCTTGCCGGCGCAACGTTCCGCCTCCGCGAGGCTCACCGGGATGGAGTGCGCCGCGGACAATTCGAACACCGGCGCGCGCGTACGCGCGATCAACGTGCGCTCGTAGTTGAACAGCGCAGCCGCACCGGCCAGCAATGCGACGCCGGTCACGACAAACAGGATGCGTTCGACAACCGGCATGGCGACCCCGGGCGCGAGCTTGAGTAGCCGCGCAGGAACGCGATGCACATGGCCAAGGTTTGATATGAACCGGGATCGTTGCGCGGTTGGTTATCGGCCGCTGAATTCATTCGGCGAAACACCGCCGCCGCATGTGCGATGGGTGAAAATTCGTTGTTGCTTGTTGCGGCATGGCAACGCCTTCGCCGGATCGGCGAAGTTTCCTGCCGGACGCAAGCTGAACGAGAGTCGCGACGCGCCCGGGCGCGTCAAGGCGAGCGGCGGCGGATGCCATCCTTGAAGAACACGCGGAACGGTGTCGTGCCCGACATGCTGCCGTCGACGGCGCGCCACTTTCCGTTGGTGCACAGCGTACCGCCCTGCACCTGCACGATCTCGAACTCGACGGTGTTGTAGTAGACCTTCCCGGCCGGGTCCGTGGCGGTGAAATCGGTGACGCACTTGTCGCCGACGATGACCGGATCGTAGCCCTTGATGATGATGCCGCCGCCGCCGGTGCTCTCGAACGTGCTTTGCAGCGGCTCCCAGCTCTCGTAGTTCTCTTGCGCGCGCGTGCCTGGCGCGGCCAGCCCCAATACGAGCGCGGCGGCGCAAGCCAGAAGAAGTCGCGTATCGCCCATCACCAATCTCCCCGCGGGCCATGCTCGTCCCGCTCGTGCCCAAGGTACTGCACCGGGGAGCTTCGAGTTTCCCGAATTCACGCCCTCGTGAAAGGCACGCCGTCAGAAGCGCGGAGGCGCGAACAACTCCTCGTAGCGGCTTTGCGTCGTGACGGTCACCCGGCGCGTTCCGTGCGTGTTGTCGTAGGCCGGGACCTCGTAACTGCGCTGTGCCGTCGCGGTCGCCCGCCGCCGCTCGCGCTTGGCGGTGCGCCGGGCCGGCTTGCGCGCCTGGACCTCGGTCATGGCCATGACCGGGATCTGCGCCGCAGGGCGGACGACGCTCGGTTGCGGTGCGGGCGGAGCCGTCGCAACGACGTCCGCCGCGGGGGCCGGCTCCGGTTCCGCAGCCGCGACCGGCTCCACCGCCGGCGGCGTCTCCAGGCGGTCGGTCGTGATCAGGCGGACCTTGCGCGATGCCTGCGCGGTAGTGGCCGAGAGGCAACGCCGGTCGATGTGCGGCCAAGTCTGCTGCTCGCACGGCCGCACGGCGCTAACCGGCTCCACGGGTTCCGTCATCCGGCTGGCCGAGCTCGCCGGGTGGTCCAGCAGCACGATCAGGACACCCATTCCGGCCAGGGCGGCGGCCAGGCTTGGCACGGCGATACGCAGCAGGGGCTGGAGGTCGCGCATGGCGCATTCCACTTGCACAGAGGGGTCGAACGCGGCGGGACTGCAGGCAGAACGCGCCCGGGGCGCCGGTGTTCCGGCGCTACCGCGGACAAGCACTGGCGGGTTCATGACGTCGACCGCAACCCGGGACCAAAGTGTGATCCAAGTCACTTACGGCCGAGCGAACCGCCGCCATGGTGCGCGCCAGAAGGGTCGAACGGACCCGGATGGAGGCTTCCCATGAACAAGCTCGGTGTCGTCGCGATCGCCGCCCTCATGAGCAGCGCGGCCAGCGCTGAAGTCATCAACATCCCCGTAGGCGGCGGCACGCTGCGCATCGACGCGCGCGAATGCCGCGACGGGAAGATCTGCGCCAACGTGTCGATCTCGAACGGCGCGGTGCGGCTGGGGAACCACCAGTTCACGATCGACAAGTCGACCATCGAGCGGCTGATGCCGAAGGCGAAGAGCGACGACGAACCTGCGCCGCCGAACAGCCCGCCGAGCGCCACCCTGCCCGCTCCGCAACAGCCGGCCGTGGCCGCGCCGGCGCCGCAAGCGGCCATCCCGGCGCAGCCCTATACGTCGCCCTACCGCGCGCCGCAGCCCGCCGTGGCCGAGCCGATGCCGGTGGAGCCCAAGTCAGCCGAACCAAAGTCGGCCGAGCCAAAGTCAGTCGAACCCAGGTCGGTGGAGCCCGCGCGGCCGGTGGTTGCGGCCGTGCCGCCCGCCGCCGAGCCGAACCCCGCGCCGGCGCAGGTCGTGGACCCGAACAGCCCGATCGGCGAGTGGATCACCGAGAAGGGCGAAGGCCGCATCCGCATCGAAGAGTGCGGACCGAACCTGTGCGGCTACGTCGCGACCGCCAAGCCGAACGAGACCGACAGCAAGAACCCGAACCCGGCGCTGCGCAGCCGGCCGATGCTCGGCCTGCCGATCCTGATCAACATGAAGCCGAGCAAGGCCAACCGCTGGGACGGCAAGATCTACAACAGCCGCGACGGCAGCACCTACACATCGCACATGGCGATGCGCAATCCGAACACGCTGCGGGTCGAGGGCTGCCTGATGATGTTCTGCGGCGGGCAGAACTGGACGCGGGCGCAGTAACTGTAGGGTGGGCAAAGGCGCAAGAAACGACGGTTGGAATTTTCTCCGGCGTCGCGCGCCTTTGCCCACGCGTCTTGTTGTTCGCACCCGCGTGGGCACGGCGCGGGTCAATGTCTGCGTGATGACCGCGAGACGGTACCCGCGCCTTTGCCCACCCTACCACTCATTTCTACTTGCAATCCCCGACCGTCCCGGGCGCGGTCGGCGCGTCGAACAGCCCGGGCGCGATGGCGCGGCCGTCGAACATCACGCCGAGCTGACGCGCGAAGCCGAGCTTGGGATCCGAGGCGCGGCGCCGGTCGTTGATGGAACGGATGATGTTCCATTCGTCGTGCGAGCCATACGAGAATGAGACCGAGGCGCGCAGCGCGTAGTATTTGCGGAACTGCGCCTTGTCGATCTTCGTGATGCCGGGGTCGGTCTTGGCCAGTCTGTCGTAATAGGCATCGAGCTTCGCCATGTCGCCGTTGCCGCGCAACGCGAAATGGCGCGCGAAGTCCTCCGGTCCGGAGAAGTAGACGAAGTCGAAGTCGCCGCCGAGGCCATCGTCGCCCTGCAGCACCTTGGTCCACATCAACATGTAGTCGGCGCCGGTCGCCGCGCGCGGCAATGAAAACTCCTGGGTGCCCGGATTGAGGATCCACGCGAAGCGCGGGCCGAAGCGCCGCTCGATGCGCGCCTTGTTTTCCTCGGCGATCTTGGCGTTGACGGCGAAATAGCTGCCCTCGAGGCTCGAGAGCGGGATGCTCATGTAGCCGATGGCCTTGCCCTGCTCGCGCTGCTCACGGATGCGGCTGCGGATCAGCGCGACGTTCTTGTCGATCGTCGCGTTGAGGTCGGTGTTGACGCAATAGCAGAACTTGTCGAGCGTACAGACGGTGGCGGTCGCGGCGGTTGCCGCGTCGATCGTCAACGATGCGAGTAGCGCCGCAACGGCTGGCGCGAAGGAGCCGCGGAGTTTCATGGGCAGGCCTCCAGGCGGGATGGGACGACACTTTCTACGGCGAGCAGCGCGAATAAGACAACTGGCGCGAAACCGCCGCGGCGCGCCTGTCGTACGCGCCTGTCGTATCTGCCGCGCGCACCTGCTAGACTTGAGCCCGCGGAGGTGAACCATGAACGCCGATCGCAGACAGGTTCTCGCTCTGCTCGCCGCAAGCCTGGCAACGCCGGCTTACGCGCAAAGCGCCGGGATGACCCGCATGACCGCCTATGCGTTCTCCTTTGCCGGCCTCAAGGGCGGCGACATCAAGCTCGGCGACTTCGCCGGCAAGCCGATCCTCGTCGTCAACACCGCGTCGCAGTGCGGCTACACCCCGCAATATGCCGGGCTGCAGGACTTGTGGACGCGCTATCGCGAGCGCGGGCTGATGATCGTCGGCGTGCCCTCGAACGACTTCGGCGCACAGGAGCCGGGCGGCGTCAGCGAGATCGACCACACGGCGCACGGCAACTACGGCGTCAGCTTCCCGCTCGCCGCCAAGGCGGCGGTGCGCGGCGCCAACCCGCACCCGTTCTACAAATGGGCCGCCGCCGAGCGCCCGCTCGAGATGCCGCGCTGGAATTTCCACAAGTACCTGATCGGGCGCGACGGCCATATCGCGGCGGTGTTCGCGACCTCGGTCGAGCCGACCAGCGCGCGCGTCGTCAATGCGATCGAGAAGGAGCTGGGTGGCTGATTCCCGGATTGTAGCCCGGGCTGAGCGCTGCGAAGTCCGGGATCAGCCCTGCCGCAATGACGCGCAAGCGGCTCGCCGGAACCAAATAACGGCAGGATCGCTTAGATTGACGATCGGCGCGTGCGACCGCGGCACGCGGTCACACGCGTATTGTCGGATCAAGGCCAGGCGATCCATCATACTGCTCGTTCAACAGAATCGGCCCGTCAAGCCGGTCATAGGGAGTCCCCGGGAATGCTGCAGCGCGTCGTGCCGGCGTCGTCGGCAATCGCCGAGGATGCCGCGGAGCTTTCGGTTTCCCCGGTCAATTCGCACAACGAGTGGGATCCGCTGGAGGAGATCATCGTCGGGCGGCTCGACGGCGCGACCATTCCTTCCGCCCATCCGGTCGTCACCTGCAACATCCCGCCCTGGGCCGCGCGGCTGCAGGGGCTGGCCGCCGGCTTCAAGTATCCGCGCGCGCTGATCGAGCCGGCGCAACAGGAACTCGCCGGTTTCGTCAAGCTGCTGCAATCGCTCGGCATCACGGTGACGCGGCCCGAGGCGGTCGACCACCAGAGGAAATTCGCGACGCCCGACTGGTCCTCGCGCGGCTTCTGCAACACCTGTCCGCGCGACAGCATGCTGGTGATCGGCGACGAGATCATCGAGACGCCGATGGCCTGGCCGTGCCGCTATTTCGAGACCCACTCCTACCGCACTCTGCTCAAGGATTACTTCCGCCGCGGCGCGCGCTGGAGCGCGGCGCCGAAGCCGCAGCTCACCGGCGAACTGTTCGAGGAAGGCTTCACGGCGCCATCCGCGGGCGAGCCGATGCGCACCATCCTCACCGAGTTCGAGCCGGTGTTCGACGCCGCCGATTTCGTGCGCGCCGGGCGCGACCTGTTCGTGACCCGCAGCAACGTCACCAACGCGATGGGCATCGAATGGCTGCGCCGTCATCTAGGGCCGCCCTACCGCATCCACGAGATCGAGAGCCGCTGCCGCACGCCGATGCACATCGACACGACCTTCATCCTGCTCGCGCCCGGCAAGCTCCTGGTCAACCCCGAATACATCGACGTCGACCGCCTGCCCGACATGGTGAAATCCTGGGACATCCTGGTCGCGCCGGAGCCCGATCCGATCGACGAGCGGCTGCTCTCCCTTACCTCGATGTGCGGCAAATGGCTCAACATGAACGTGCTGATGATCGACGCGAAGCGCGTCATCGCCGAGCGCCATCACACCGGCATGCTGCGTGCGCTCGAACGCTGGGGCTTCGAGCCGATCCCGTGCGATCTCTTGCACTACGCGCCGTTCGGCGGCTCGTTCCACTGCGCCACCCTCGACGTCAGGCGACGCGGGACGCTGCAGTCGTATTTCGATTTGTAGGGCGGGCAAAGGCGCAGGCTCGTACGGCCCAACCAGCTCGAACCAGGGAAAGCGCCGTGCCCGCGTGGGCGTTGCCTGCGGCACGTCCGATGGCGGGCACGCCATGTCATAGCGCGTCGAAGACGCGCGTCAACGCGCTGATGGCTTTGCCCGCCCTACGTCCTGAGCGGTAATATGCGCCCATGACGCTACGCCCTCCCCGCCCGCCGTCCGCGCGCACCGGCTTCGAGACGCCCGCCAACCTGCTCGACTACGAGATCGCGCAGGAGAAGGCCGCCGCGCTCGGCCGGCTCGGCCGCGCGCTGGAGCAGGCGCTCGCGGCGCTGCGCGAGTTCGACGCGGCCGTGCGCGTGGCTTCGCCGGCGGAACGAGCGCTGCGCCGCACGCTCGTGTTCGAAGCCGGCGACGCGCTGTGGCACTTCATCGTGCAGCGCGAAGCGTGCGGCTTGCGCGACAACCGCCAGGTAATGCGCGACTATCGCGTGCCGCCCGAGGTCCAGGTGCAGATGGGCGTGCCGCCGGCCAAGCGCTAATCCAGCTTCACCCCGACTTCGCGGATCACCGCGCCCCAGCGCTCGTGCAGACGCTTGACCTCGCGCGCCATCTCGGCCGGCGGCAGGCCGGAGGCTTCGGCGCCGCCTTTGGCGAACAGCTCCTTCACGTCGGGATGCAGGATCGCCTTAACGAGATGCGCGTAGACGGCGTCCACGGTCGCGGCCGGCATACCGGGCGGACCCCAGAACCACAGATAGCCCCACATGCCTATGTCGTAACCCTGTTCGCGCAGGGTCGGCACCTGCGGCAGTGCGGCGGTGCGCGTCTCGGCCGCGATCGCGATCAGCTTCACGCGACCGGTCTGCGCGTTGGCGATCGCGGTGGTCGGCCCGTCGAAGAACAGCTGCACCACGCCGGAGAGATGATCCTTCATGGCGTCGCCGCTGCCCTTGTAGGGCACGTGCACCAAGTCGATCTCGGCCATCATGCGCAGCATCTCGCCGTTGAGATGCGAGCTCGAGCCGGCGCCGAACGAGGCGTAGTTGAGCTTTCCCGGGTTGGCTTTGGCGTAAGCCACGAGCTCCGCAACCGTGTTGAACGGTGCGGAAACATGCGCGGTGAGGACCGTCATCGAGCGCGCACCGGTCGTGACCGGCGTGAAGTCCGCGAACACGTCCCATGGCGGCGTCTTGTACAAATGCGGCATCTGCACGTGCGTCGCGATGGTGTAGAGCAGCGTGTGGCCGTCCGGCGCTGCCCTCTGCACTTCGCGCGCGCCGATCAAGGTGGACGCGCCCGGCTTGTTCTCCACGATGATCGGGACGCTCAGCGTCTCGGCCATGCGCTGCGCGATCGCGCGCGCCTGGATGTCGGTCTGCCCGCCGGCGGCAAACGGCACGATGATGCGGATCGGCTTGCCGGCAATCGGGAATTGCTGAGCATTCGCGGCGGCCGGCAGCGCGCAGCCGACGGCGGCCACGAGCAGTGTCATGAGACTGCGGCGCATGAATCCTCCCCAGGAATATGATGGTTGTTGCCGCTAGAGCTCAATCCACCTTGGCGCCGGAGGCCTTCACCACCTCCTGCCACTTGGTGCGCTCGCGCTCGATGAAGGCAACGAAATCGTCCGGCGCCATCGGCGAAGCGACCGCGCCGAGCTCGGCGAGCTTCTCCCTGGTCTCGGGCAGCTCGAGGATACGCTTCATCTCGGCCGCCATCTTCTCCACGATCGGACGCGGGGTGCCGGCCGGCGCGAATACGCCGTGCCACGAGGTGGCATCGAACCCGGGCAGGGTCTCGGCGACCGTCGGCACGTCGGGCGCGATCGCGCTGCGCTCGGTCGAGGAGACCGCGAGCGCGCGCAGGCGCCCGGCCTTCACCTGCGGCCAGGCCAGAGTGATGTTGTCGAAGGCGAGATTGATATGCCCGCCGGTCAGGTTGTTCATGATGTCGCCGGAGGAGCGGAACGGCACGTGCGTCATGGTGGTGCCGGTGCGGATCTTGAACAGTTCGGCGGCGAGATGGATCGAGGTGCCGGCACCCGAGGAGCCGTAGGACAGCTTGTCCGGATTGGCTTTCAGATGCGCGATCAGTTCCGCGACGTTGTTCACCGGCAAGCTTGGATGCACGACCAGGATGTTCGGCAAACGTGCAATGAGACTGACCGGCTGGAAATCCTTCACCGTGTCGTAGGGCAGCTTGGAATAGAGGAACGGGTTGATGGCATGGGTCGATACCGTGCCGACCAGGAACGTATAGCCGTCGGGCGCGGCCTTGGCGACCGCGGCCGCGCCGAGATTGCCGCCCGCGCCGGCGCGGTTCTCCACGATGAAGGGCTGGCCGAGATTCTTCTGCATATGCTGGGCGAGCAGGCGCCCGAACAGGTCGGTGGTGCCGCCGGCCGAGAACGGCACGATGAAGTTGACTTGCTTCACGGGCCAGTTCTGCGCGCTTGCCGGCACCGTCGCCGCCAGCAGCGCCACGCCCACCATCGCCCGCATCGTTGAACGCATCATCATCTCCTTGAGTTCTTGGCGCGGCTTGCGCCCTGTCGACCGGCGTTCTATCAGAGCGCCGGCTGAAATGTCAGCCGTACGGGGGAATACGGATGACGAGACCATTGAGCGACGCGGCGCGCGCGGCGCTGCGCGGGGTCAGCACCGCGACGCTCACCACGCAGCTGTTCAAGCGCGGCTTGCGCAACACCTTCATCCAGGACGTGCGGCCGCTCAACCCGGACGCGCCGCCGATGGTGGGCGAGGCCTACACGCTGCGCTATATCCCCGCGCGCGAGGACCTCGACACGCTCGACGTGTTCAACGACCGCTCGCATCCGCAGCGCAAGGCGGTCGAGGATATCCCCGCGGGCCACGTCCTGGTGATGGATTGCCGCGGCGACGCGAGCGTCGCCTCGGCCGGCAGCATTCTGGTGACGCGCATGATGGTGCGCGGCGCCGCCGGCGTGGTCAGCGACGGGGGCCTGCGCGACTCGCCCGAGATCGCGAAGCTGCCGTTTCCGAGCTATTGCCGCGCGCCGTCGGCGCCGACCAACCTGATCAAGCATCACGCGGTCGATCTCAATGTGCCGATCGGGTGCGGCGGGGTGCCGGTGTTCCCGGGCGACATCCTGGTGGGCGACGGCGAGGGCGTGGTGGTGATCCCGGCGGGCATCGCCGAGGAGGTCGCCCACGACGCCGCCGAGCAGGATCTGTTCGAGACCTTCGTCACCGAGCAGGTGCGCGCCGGCGCCTCGATCTTCGGGCTCTATCCGCCCGACGAGGCAAGTCGGCAGGCCTTTGCAGCATGGAAGTCGAAGCGCAAATGACCGGTTTGCGCGGCGTTGACGCCTGCCGCCGCAAACATCTGTAATTCCACATACTTTCAAAATTCATGGGCATTTTAGCGGACGCCCCGTGCGCGCCCGCAAGCGAATATTCACACCTCGCGCCTAGGCTGCCTCGACGCTTCGCGAGCGCGCGAAAAAGGCCGCCATGACCCCGCAGTCCCTGATCGATGAGCTCGAGGACGCGCTCGAGCAGGCGACGCCCGAGAAGCGTTCGAACGCGCTGTGGCGCATCACCGACCTGTTCATCTCCGGCGTCGAAGTCTACGCCGAAGATCAGATCACGCTGTTCGACGATGTGATCGGCCGCCTGGTGACGACGATCGAATCGAACGCACGCGCGAAGCTCGCCAATCGTCTCGCCCGGGTCAGCCGCGCGCCGGTCAACGTCATCCGCATGCTCAGCGTCGACGACGACATCGCGGTCGCGCGGCCGGTGCTGCGTGAGTCCGAGCGGCTCGACGACGCGCATCTGGTCGCCACCGCGAGCGCCAAGGGCCAACCGCACCTCCTGGCGATCGCCGAACGGCGCGCCTTGAGCGAAGCCGTCACCGAGGTGCTGGTCGAGCGCGGCGATCGCGAAGTCGTGCGCTCGGTCGCGCGCAACAACGGCGCGCGCTTCTCCAACGCCGCCTTCCGCACCCTGGTCGACCGCTCGAACAATGACGACGTGCTCGCCGTCCATGTCGGCACGCGCGGCGACCTGCCGCGGCACCATTTCCTGAAACTGATCGAGCGCGCCTCGGCCACGGTCCGCCACAAGCTCGCCGCCGCCGATCCGCGCCTGGCCGCTGCGGTGCGCGAGGTGGTCGACGAGATCGGCGGCAACATGCGCGCCGCGTTCCGCAACAGCTCGCCGGATTATGCCGCCGCCACGGCCCAGGTGAAGGCGCTGCACGGCGCCGGCGAGCTCGGCGAACAGCAGGTGCTGGGCTTCGCCGATGCGCGCAAGTTCGAGGAGACCGCGGTCGCGCTGTCGCTGCTCGCCAAGGTGCCGATCGACCTGGTCGAACGCGCCCTGCTCGACGACAATCCCGACCTGATCGTGATCCTGGCCAAGGTCGCCGGCCTGTCCTGGGGCACCGCGCAGAGCATCCTGGTGCGCGCGAGCGACCGCGCCATGTCGGTGCAGGATCTCGACCGCGCGCTCGCCGGCTTCTCGCGGCTCAAGCCGACGACCGCGCGCAGCATCATCCAGTTCTATGACGCGCGCCGCCGGGCGCCCGCCAGCCCGCTGATGGCCGGCGCGGCCGCCGGCACGTGATGGCGGCCGGATCGGGCTATCTCCTTTTCGCCTTCTTGGCCGTGCTCTTGGCCGGCTTCTTGGCGCTCTTGCCCGGCGCGCGTGCTTTCTTGCCCTTGGCGAGGCGCTTGCCCTTGGCCGACCTCACCGGCGCGGCGCTGCGCTGCTGCTGCTTCAACTCGACCAGCAGCGCGCGGACGGTCCCGTCGGTGTCGTTCTCGACCGTCGGCGAGACCGCCGGGAACAACACCGCCTCGCCCGACTGCAGCGCAAACTCGTAGGGCTTGCGACCGGGCGGCGAGAGCACGAGCGCGCCGTCGCTCAGCATGTAAAGGAAGCGCTCGCGGCTCGCCGGCGTCTCGACGTTGACCTTGGAACGCGGCTTCAAGGTGATCTCGAGAATGCGGATGCGGTCGTTCTCCATCACGATGCGCGCCTCGCTCGGCGGGCTTGCGCCTTGCGCCCATACCAGGCCGTCGATGGCGAACACGGCAGCGGCGGCGATCAACAGTCGAAGCATCGTCGATTCCCTTTGACGGAGAACGCCGGCGCAACCGCCTCGTTCCGGCTAGAGCATGATCCGATTCTATTTGAATGGATCATGCTCTAGCGTTCACGCGCGGCCACGCCCGTCGAGCGAGAACCGTCCCGGACCGACCGCGGCGATCATCAAGAGGCCGCCCATGATGGCCAGGTTCTTGAGCGCCTGGGACTGGTTCATGGCGCGTGCCTGCCCCTGCATGTCCCAGAAATTGTGCGAAATGAAGATCGTGCCGAGCGTGAAGACCAACAACGCCAAGGCGGCGAAGCGCGTCTTCCATCCGACCAGCACCAGCACGCCGCCGACCAGCTCGATCGCCGCCACCGCATAGCCGAACGCCGTCGGCTGCGGGAACCCCTTGGTCCCGAGCGTGTTGGCGACCCCCGTGACGCTCATGAACTTGTTGATCCCGGCCACGATGAACAAGACCGACACCATGACGCGCGCCAGCGCGAACGAAAGATCCCACATCGCGTCGCCCCCCTGATTCTCTCCGCAAGCGATGATAGCACCGCGGCAAGCTCGCGTGAGGGGCGGGTCAGGCCGGGGCGGCGAACCGCAGGCGGACGGCGGGCTCGTCGGCGGCACCGACCGATGCCGGCGTCGCCGACTCGATCGCCTCGAGCAACTGCAGGAACGAGGAGCCCGGCAACGGCGGCGCGAAGGCGAATCCTTGAGCCTTGCGGATGCCGCGGGCGCGCAGCTGCTCGACCTGCTCGAGGGTCTCGACGCCCTCGGCGATGACGTCCATGCGCATGTCGCGCGCAAGGTTGACCAGGGTCTCGATGATCGTGGTCGAGTAGCGCTCGTTGCCGATGGCGTCGATGAAAACCTTGTCGACCTTCATGAAGTCGACGCCGAGCTTGAGCACGTAGGACAGGCCGCTGTGGCCGGTGCCGACGTCGTCGATGCCGACATGCACGCCGAGACCCTGCAGCGCGGCGATCACCCGGCGGGCGACGGTCAGGTTGTCGAGCGGCTCGCGCTCGGTCACCTCGAGCATGATCTGCTTCGGGGTGAGCGGCGAAGCCCCGAAGATCGCCCGGATGTCCTGCACGATCGCTTCGTCGGCGAAGTGCCGGGCGGAGAGGTTGAAGCTGACCGTCACGCGCGGCCGGCAGGCGAGCGCGGCGCCGGCCTCGTCGCGCACGCGCCGCATCAGCGCGCGCGTGATCTCGATGATCAGACCGCTCGACTCGGCGGTCGGGATGAAATGCGCGGGCGAGACCAGGGTCCCGTCGCTCTTGCGCCAGCGTGCCAGCACCTCGGCGCCGACGACGCGCGCGGTCGTCAAGTCGACGATCGGCTGATAGTAGGGCACGAACTCTCCGCGCCTGAGCGCACGCTCCATGTCGGCGTGCAGGTCGACGCGCGGGCGCGACAGCCCGATCGCCGCCAGCACCAGCATCAGCACCGAGAACGAGGCGGTGCCGACCGTGCCGATGCCGATCAGGTCGGCATGCGCGGCGACGAAGCTCGCGCGCGACGTCGCCACCATGGCGACGAGACCGAGCGAGGGGGAATGCTGCTGCGCGACGATCAGGTCCACCTCCGTGTCGCGGCCGGGACTGCGTTCGGCGATGAGGGTGCCGTCCGCGGTCGTGACGCGGGCGCTGGCACTGAACGGCCCGCCGCTGGAAGAGACCGTGGGAACGAAGAGATCGGCGGGAACGAGCACGCCTAAACCGACTTCGCCTTCTGCCACGCGCCGAATCCGCACCACGGGTTCGCCACGAGGGCCAAGACTGAGCACTTCCAGCACGAGGCCGGGGTGCGGATCGATGGCATGCGAAGAGATCACGTGCCGGAGGCCGGGCGGGAGACCCAGGTTGGTGCAGAGCGTCGTGCCGTCGGCATCGACGACCGACACTTCCTTGACCGGCAGCACCGCAAAGGACATCGCGTGCATGGCCTCGACGTCGGCGCGACCGCACGATGCGACGCCGCGCCCGGCGAGGTCTTTGAGCCCGGCAATCACCCCGCCGATGCGTTTCTCCGCAAGAGCGATGGCGCGGCGTGCCGAGCTCTGCGCTTCGTAGTGAGCCTGGCGCTCGACGTAGTCGTTGAGCCACGCATGCACGGCCGCGGCCGGCACGCCCGCAAGCGCGACGCCAACCGCGATGGCCGCCAGATTTCTGCGCCGGGACGGAAGCAAGGCCCCTCTCCGTCCGCGCAGCTTGGCCGAGTGGTATTAAGGTCTGCTGAACCGTGCGCGGCGCGCTGTGCCGCCGGCTTGCGCGCCGCAGGGGTTAACGCGCGGTTAATGGCCGCTCAAGCGGCGGCCATGCGCCGGCGCGGCGCAAGCTCTTGGATCGCGCCCGCGGACTTGGCGGCGGCCGTCGGGTCGGCCGCGTCGAGGAGCTGCAGGAACGACGCGCCCGGCAGCGGCGGGGCGAACGCATATCCTTGCGCCACGTGGATGCCATGATTGCGCAAATAAGTGACCTGTTCGAACGTCTCCACGCCCTCGGCCATGATGCCCATGCGCATGGTCTTGGCGAGCGCCACCAGCGTCTCGATGATCGTGGTCGAATAGCGCTCGGTCCCGATCGCGTCGACGAACATCTTGTCGACCTTGATGAAGTCGACACCCAGCTTGAGCATGTAGGAAAGCCCGCCATGGCCGGTGCCGACATCGTCGATCGCGATCCGGCAGCCCAGCCCCTGCAGCGAGGCGATCACCCGGCGCGCCGCGATCAGGTCTTCGAGCGGCTGGCGCTCGGTCACTTCGAGCACGATCTGCGAGAGCCGGATCGGAGAATCAGCGAAAATGCGCCGCACGTCGTCGACAATGACCTCGTCGCCGAAATGCCGGGCGGTCAAATTGAAGCCGAGCTTGAAGCGCGGCCGCAGCGCCAGCGCCGCCGCGGTCTCGTCGCGCGCCGCCGCCATCAACATGCGCGTCATGGCGACGATCAGTCCACTCGACTCGGCCAGCGGAATGAACGTCGCCGGCGACTGGATGCCATCGGCTTTGCGCCAGCGGATCAGCACCTCCGCCCCCACCATGCGGCCGCTGCGGATATCCATGATGGGCTGGTAGTAGGGCACGAACTCGCCGGCCGCGATCGCGCGTTCCATCTCGGCCACGGGGTCGCCGCGCGCGCGCCACGGCGCAAGGATCGCGAGCGCCAGGATCATCAGCGCGAGGATGCCGCTGCCGAGCGCGCCGACGGTGATCAGGTCGCCGTGCTCAGCAACGATGGCCGAACGCGCGACCGAGGCGGTCGCCATGAGCGGAAAACGCGTCGACTGGCGTTGCGCGAACGCAACGTCGCTCCGCGCTACCGGGTCCTGCGCGTTGGCGGGCGCCGCGATCAGGGATCCTTCATTGAGCGTCAGGCGCACCTCCGGCTCGCTCGCGGCCGGGCTTGCGCTGGCGTCGGGCAGGAACATGTCGGACGGCACGAATGCGACCAGTGCAAGCGTTTCGCCCGGCCGTCGCCAGGTTACGCGCAACGCGCGTCCGCGCAGGTCGAGCGGCCGTACCACGGCGATGAATACCCCGGCGTCGGCGGTGCTCAACTCGCGCGACAGCGGCCACGACTGCGTGGCGAGCCCGAGATGCTGGCAGCGCACCGTCCCGTCGGCGTTGACGACGGACAGTTCCTTGATCGGCGTCGTCGTCATCACGGCCCGCCGCAGGGCGTCGAGCTCGGCCTCGGCGCAGGAGGCAAGCTCGGCCGTGGCGACGGTCTCGAGCGCGGCGATCACCTGCCCGATGCGCCAATCGGCGCGCGCGACCGCGCGTTGCGCGGCGAGCCGCACCTCCTCGTCGGCCTTGCGGGCAATGTAGGCGGACAGGCCGTGATTGATCGCCACGACCGGGATGCCGGCGAGCAGCACTCCGGCCAATACCGCGACAAGTTTTCGCAGGCCCGACGGGATCACGGCGGTTTCTCACCAGTGCCCCGAACCCGAAGTTCGCACGCATCGTGCGGCAAGGGCGGTTGCGAACTTCGGGTTCAAAGGGGCACTGGAATCATAGAGTTGCCAGTGTCCGTTTGATTCCGAAGTTCGCTTCGAGTACGCCGCAAACGCATGCGAACTTCGCAATCGGGACGCTGGGTTAGCGTGATAAATCGCGCCGCGGCCTTAACGACCGATTACGGGACCGGCGGGAAATACGCGATCGCGCCAGCGCGTCTGGTTAATGCCCGGTTAAGCTTTCCTTTGGTTGCGCATGGAGCGCCGCAGGCGGGCCGCAAGAAGTCTGCTAGGCTGCCGCCATTCAAAGCGCCGACGTACGCGCCGGCCCGGGGGGACATCCATGGCTCTGCTGAAGATCGCTCGCGTCGCGGCTGCATTTGCGGTTCTCGCGTTCGCGGCGGTACCGGCGCTCGCCCAACAGCCGTTGAAGCTGTTCGACGCCCATTTGCACTACAATCAGGAACCGAACCCGTACTACGACCTCGACCAGGTGCTGGAGGTCTTCCGCCGCAACGGCGTCACCGGCATTCTCGCCACCAGCCGCCCGAACAAGGGCACCCATCAGCTGATGGACGCGAAGGCGCCCGGCCTGTGGGTCGTGCCGTTCATCCGGCCGTACCGCACGCGCAGCGATATCCAGACCTGGTTCGACGACCCGGCGATCTACGAACTGATCGTCTCGGAGTTCAAGCGCGGCTACTACCGCGGCATCGGCGAGTTCCACATCTACGGCAAGTCGGCGGCCGGTGCGTTGGTGAAGAAGATCGTCGACTTCGCGGTCGAACGCGATCTGTGGCTGCACGCGCATTGCGACGAGGAAGCGCTGCTGCTGCTGTTCGGTCACAATCCGAAAGCGCGGATCATCTGGGCCCACACCGGCTTCTCGGTCGCGCCCGCGCGAGTACGCGAGCTGCTCGACAAGCATCCGGGACTGATGGGCGAGCTCTCCTATCGCGGCGGCATCACCGAGGGCGGCGGCAAGCTGTCGACGGAGTGGCGCGAACTGTTCGCGCGCTATTCGGATCGCTTCCTCATCGGCTCCGACACCTGGATCAACGAGCGCTGGTTCTCCTACGACGGCATCATCAAGACTTACCGCGAGTGGCTCGTACAGCTTCCCGACGCGCAGGCGCGGCGCATCGCCCACGGCAACGCCGAGCGCCTGTTCGGCGGCAAGGTCGGGGAATAGCTGCGCTCCTCATCCTAAGGAGCCGACCACCGATCTCGGGTTTACCCGAGATCGGCACTATCGATGCACAAGTCGGCTACAGCCAACTTGTGTGGTCGGCGTCTCGAAGGATGGCCGCAAAGGCAGGCCGCCTCGCCCTTCGAGCCGCGGCCTTTCGGCCGCTCCTCAGGGTGAGGCAGCGAGGGATCAGCGCTTGGCGAAGTCCGGCGTCGGCAGGCCGATCACCAGGGTCGGCCGGTCGACCGGCTTGGGATCGAACCAATCGAAGAACACGATCAGCCTCCCCGGGTGAATGCGCAAAGCGACTTTTATACGTTTAGTAGTCAAATCGCTATCTGAGATAGCATGTTGGCGCGATCGCGCTTGCAACTCATGCGTGCCCCAGCGGGCGGATTCCGAAGCAGACGGAAATGCAAGCTCAGCGCCGCTTCGCACCCTTCACATGTTCGGCGATGAAACGCGGCAGCGCGAAAGCGGCGACATGCACCTCCGGGGTCCAGTACTTGGTCCTGAAGCTGCCGGCTCGTCTGTAGCGCGCCGCGATCGTACGCACGGGATGCTGGCGCAGCTTGCGCTCCTTGGCCGCCCAGCCCATCGCCATATGGCCGCCCACATAGGTCGGGATCGCGGCCACGTAGCAGGCGCCGTCGGCGAACAGCGACTTGAACATGCCGACCGAGGAAATCAGCTCGTCCGGCTGCAAGAACGGCACGCCGTTCTGCGTGACCATGACGCCGCCCGCCGCCATGCAGCGTTTGCACGCGGCATAGAATTCCCGGGTGAACAGAACCGCGCCGGGTCCCTGCGGATCGGTCGAGTCGACGATGATGACGTCGAAGCGCGCCTCGGTCTCGGCGACGTATTTCATGCCGTCGGCGATCACGCTCTCGAAGCGCTTGTCGCGGAACACCGGCGTGGTGAACTCGGGGAAATGCTCCTTGGAGAATTCGATCACCGACTCGTCGATCTCGACCTGGACCAAGCGGCGGACCGACTTGTGCTTCAAGACTTCCTCGGCGATGCCGCAGTCGCCGCCGCCGATGATCAGCACCTGCTTCGCGCTGCCGTGGGCGAAGATCGGCACGTGCGTCATCATCTCGTGATAGATGAACTCGTCGCGCGTGGTGACCTGGGTGGCGCCGTCGAGCATCAGCATCTTGCCGAAGTGCCTGTGCTCGAACAGGACCAGATGCTGATGCTCGGTCTGCATCTCGTAGAGCACGCGCTCGACGCCGTAGCTCATGCGGAAGCCGAGCTCGTCGAACAGCGTTTCGGGGATCCAGCGCTTATCGGCCATGGCGTTGCTCTCCGCTGTCATGCCCCGCGAAAGCGGAGCATCCAGTAGCCGCCGCAGCCCGAAAGCGCGGCGGTCTGATCCGAGGCCTCGTGTTTACTGGATCGCCCGCCTTCGCGGGCGATGACGCGGAGAGGGTCTTGTTGACAACTCGCCGTCAGGCGCCCTGCCCGCGCAGGATTTCGCTCACCCCGATGCGCGCCGGCTTGAACGCCTCGCGCAGCACCGGAATGCAAGCATCCGGGTTGGCCTTGCCGCACATGAACACGTCGAGCGCGGCGTAGTTGGCCTCGGGCCAGGAGTGGATGGAGATGTGGCTTTCGGCCAGCACCGCCACGCCCGACACGCCGCCGTTCGGCTCGAAGTGATGCAGATGGATGTGCAGCAGCGTCGCATTCGCCGCGGCAACGCAACGGCGCAGGGTCGCCTCGATCAAGTCGATGTCGTCGAGGCCTTTGGCCTCGTACAGATCGACGATCAGGTGCACGCCGGCGCAGCGCACGCCATTGCGGACCACGAAATGATCGCTGCGCTCTTCCGTGACGGGTGCGGCTACAGCAAGTGGCAACTGCTTCTTTCGGGCGGTACCTGGAGTTCCCAAGCCCTTCCCCGATCGCAAGAGGGCGTTCTGGCGCATGCCGTCCTCCCCAACCAGGTTGCAAGAACTCCGAGTGCCGGCAAGCCGGAGTCTCGGAAAGCGAATGCCGCCCGATCCAAGTCCGCACGCGGACAGATCGACAGCGGCGAGTTCAGATAAGCACAACATTCCCGGGGTTCGAGCAAATTCTTCGAACGTCCTCAGCTCTCGCGTTCGACTTAAGACGAGCGAACCACGTCGCTCGAAAACCCAAGCGGCAGTTGGGTTTCCGTGCAGGCCTGAGCCTCCACCACGGCGACCGCCGTCATGTTCACCACCCCGCGCGCCGTCACCGAAGGCGTGAGGATGTGCGCCGGCCGCGCGGCGCCGATGAGAATCGGTCCGACCGGAAGCGCGTCGGCCAGCACCTTGATCATCTGATAGGCGATGTTGGCGGCATCGAGATTGGGCATGATCAGCACGTTCGCCTCGCCCTCGAGCCGGGAATGCGGGAACACGCGGCGGCGGAACGCGGGACTCAACGCCGAATTCGCCGTTCATCTCGCCGTCGATCTCGAGCGCCGGCACCTTGGCGCGCACGATGGCGAGCGCGCGGCGCATCCGGCGCGCGGAGTCCATGTCGTAGCTGCCGAAATCCGAGCGCGAGAGCAACGCGATCTTGGGGACGATGCCGAAGCGGCGGACGTGTTCGGCGGCGAGCAACGCCATCTCGGCGATCTCCTCGCCGCTCGGTTCCGGGCTGACATGGGTGTCGGCGAGGAAACAGGCGCCCTTGGCCGTGATGACGAGCGAAAGGGCGGCGAAATTGGTCACGCCGGGCGCCAGCCCGATGATCTCGCGCACATGAAACAGGTGTCCCATGTAGCGGCCTTCGACCCCGCAGATCAGGGCGTCGGCCTCGCCGCGCTGCACCGCAAGCGCGGCAATGACGGTCGCGTTGGTGCGCACGATGGTGCGCGCGGCGTCGGGCGTGACGCCACGGCGGCCGGCCGCCTCCACGTAACTGTGCACATAGGCGCGGTAGCGCGGGTCGTCGTCCGGATTGATCAGCTCGAAATCGCGCCCCGGGCGGATCGACAGCCCGAAGCGCGCGAGCCGCGTCTCCACGACCGACGGGCGGCCGACCAGGATCGGCGTGGCGAGCTCCTCCTCCACCACCACCTGGGTGGCGCGCAGGATGCGTTCGTCCTCGCCTTCGGCGTAGACGACGCGCTTTCGCTGGGTCTTGGCCTGCTCGAACAGCGGTTTCATGATGAAGCCCGAGCGGAACACGAACCGGTCAAGCCGCTCCCGGTACTGGGCGAAGTCGCCGATCGGGCGCGCCGCAACGCCCGAGGCCATGGCGGCCTTGGCGACCGCCGGCGCGATGCGCAGGATCAGGCGCGGGTCGAACGGATTGGGGATCAGCGAGCCGGCCCCGAAGGTGGGCGCCTCCCCGCCATAGGCGCGGGCGGCGACGTCCGAGGGCGCCTCGCGCGCGAGTGCGGCGATCGCCTCCACGGCCGCGCGCTTCATCTCCTCGTTGATCGTCGTCGCGCCGACATCGAGCGCGCCGCGGAAGATGTATGGAAAGCACAGCACGTTGTTGACCTGGTTCGGATAGTCCGAGCGGCCGGTGCAGATCATGGCGTCGGGGCGCGCCGCGAGCGCCTCCTCCGGCATGATCTCCGGCGTCGGGTTGGCGAGCGCCATGATCAGCGGCTGCTTGCCCATCCGCTTGACCAGGTCGGCCGTGAGCACGCCGGCGGCCGAGAGACCGAGGAAGATGTCGGCGCCGTCGATCACCTCGCCGAGCCGGCGCTTGTCGGTCTTCTGCGCGTAGACCGCCTTCCAGCGGTCCATGAGTTGGGGCCGGCCCTCGTACACCACGCCCTCGATGTCGCACACCCAGATGTTTTCGCGGTTCGCGCCGAGCGAAACGAGCTGGTTGAGGCAGGCGAGCGCGGCGGCACCGGCGCCGGAAGCGACGATCTTGACCGCGCCGATCTGCTTGCCGGCCACGGCGAGCGCATTGAGCACGGCGGCGGCGACGATGATGGCGGTGCCGTGCTGGTCGTCGTGGAACACCGGGATTTTCATGCGCCGGCGCAGCCGGTCCTCGATCTCGAAACATTCCGGCGCCTTGATATCCTCCAGATTGATGCCGCCGAAGGTCGGCTCGAGGGCGGCGACGACCGTGACGACGGCGTCGACCTCATGGGCGTCGATCTCGATGTCGAACACGTCGATGCCGGCGAATTTCTTGAACAGTACCGCCTTGCCCTCCATCACCGGCTTGCCGGCGAGCGGCCCGATATTGCCAAGGCCGAGCACGGCGGTGCCGTTGGAGACCACCGCGACGAGATTGGCGCGGGAGGTGAGCTCGGCGGCTTGCGCGGGATCGGCGGCGATCGCCTCGCAGACGGCCGCCACGCCGGGCGAATAGGCGAGCGCGAGGTCACGCTGATTACCGAGCGGCTTGGTCGGTTGGATTTCCAATTTTCCCGGCCGCGGTGAGCGGTGGTAGAGCAAAGCACCGGTACGCAGGTCGTCCGAGATATTTGCCGGCATTGCCTTAACTCCGTCCACGGGCGGTGCAGGATAGGCGATTTGCCGGCTTGGACAATCGGCCGCGCGCGACGACAATGCCGTCGCCCGAAGCTGCGGGGGGAAACGCCATGCGGAAGATCCTGGTCGCTGTCGTCGTTCTCGCCGTCATCGCCGCTGCCGGCTTTTTCGGGCTCCAGCTCTACGCCCAAGCGCGCGCCGAACGCGAGGTGGAGGAAGCGTTCGCGACCATCAGGGCGGCCGGCAACACCGCCAGCTACGGCAAGGTCAGCTTCGATCTCATCGGCCGCACGCTCACCATCGGCGATATTGCGGTGCAATCCCTGGCGCAGCCGACGACGACGGTCAAGATCGGCCGCATCGACGCGATCGGCGTCGGCCTGCCGGTCGCGGGCCGCATGTCCGCCGCGCGCCTCGATATCGCAGACATGGACGCCAGCGGCACGCTGACGATGCAGGGCGGCGTCCGCCTCGCCTACAAAGCGCCGCGCATCGAAATCGCCGACTATGCGGGCCCGGCCGGCGCGCTGCGCGTCCTCGACACGGCATCCCCGATCGACCTGTGGCGCTTCGCGCTCGAGCATTTCGCGGCCGTGCGCGCAACATCCATCACGATCCCGGCGATCACCGCTTCGATCACCCCGGTCGCGACGGTGGGCGCGCCGCAAAGCGTCGGGCCGGGCGAATACAGCTACTCCAACCTGCTGATGCGAGGCATCGGCGACGGCCGCATCGCCAGCACGACGGTCGACAAGCTCACCTTCAGCGCAGCCATCAACAATCTCGGCAAGCGCGAAAGCTTCACCGGCGAGATCGTCGACTTCACCGCCAGCGACTTCGACGCCGGCGCCATGCTCGCCATCCTCGATCCGGCCAAGGCCAAGGACGACACCTATTACCGCGCCTATCGGCAGATCACGTCCGGCCGTTACACGGCGACGCTCGACAAGGGCATGCGGATGCAGATCAGCGGCGTGACGCTCGACGAGCTCGGAATACGGCCGTCGCGCGTGCAAGCCGCCGACATCATGGCCATCATCGAGCTGGCGCCGCCGCCCGGCGTCCAGCCCTCGCCGATCCAGATGCGGCGCATGTTCGAGAAGGTCGCCGGCATCTACGAAGGCATGCGCGTCGGCGGCGCCGAAATACGCGGGCTTTCGCTCGAGATGGGGCAGGAAGGCACCATCAAGCTCGCCACCGTCCGCCTGGGGACCTTGGAAAACGGCAAGCTCGGCGAATTTGCGCTGCAAGGCCTCGACGTGAAGGGGCCGAAGGACGCGCTCAAGGTCGATCGCTTTGCGCTCAGGAGGCTCGATGTCGCCCAGCTCATGCGCACGGCTGCGGAGTTCGCATCCGGCCAGCAACCAACCCCGGAGCAGATGGCGGCATTGCTGCTGTTGCTCGAAGGTGCCGAACTGAAGGGGCTGGTCACGCCCTATCAAGGCACGGGCAAGACCGTGAACGTCGAAGGCGTGGACCTCTCGTGGGGTCAGTTCGTCGGTCCGATCCCGACCCGGGCGCGGGTCACGGCCAAACTCTCCGGCCCGGTCGACATGAGCGACGACCCGCTGTTCAGGATGCTCGCCGCCGCGGGCCACACGGCGGCAACCATCAGCCTCGACCTCGGCGCGGCCTGGAACGAGGCGGCGCGGACCATGGCCTTGACCCCGGCCACCCTGGAACTCGGCAACGTGTTCGCCGCGACCATGCAGCTCTCGATTGGCAACGTGGCGCGTGACGCCTTCTCGGTCGATCCGTTGAAACTGATGACCGCCGGCGCCATCGTCGAGGCCGGACCGGTCGAGCTGACCTTGCGCGACACCGGCGGCCTCGACCTCGCGACCGCGCAGCTTGCCAGGACGCAGGGGCTGTCCCAGGACGCCGCGCGACGGGTGTTGGTGGACAATGTACGGCAGGCGGCGCAACCGATGGCCGCCCTGCATCCCGATGCGATCGCGACCGCGGGCGCCGTCGCGCGTTTCGTGGAGACCCCGGGCGGCACGCTCACGATCCGCCTCACCCCGCGCGAGCGCGTGCTGCTGATGCCGCTGGTCGCCCGGCTGCAGCAGGATCCGTTCGGCGCGCTGGCGCGATTCAGGATCGATGCGACGGTGGGGCGGTAGGTATTGCACCGGCGAATGCGAAGGTGGCGGAAAAGCGCGCGTTGCCAATGCAGAAAGTGGCCGATACTGTAACTGTCGCAACGGCAGCCGACTCTCATGCGAGAAGCATTCGAGATCCTTCGCCAATTCTTTGTCGGATCGAGCTATGGAGTATTCACGGTCGGCTGCGCGCTGAGCTTCATCGAAGGCGAGTTCTCGTACTACGGCTTCTTCGGCGCCTTCATTATTTCCCTCGTTCTGCTTACATTGTCGTGGGTAACTGCCATGGCTGCAAGAGAGTGACTCTGTGGACGTAATTGCTGATCCGACTGCAATCGTGGAACGGACAATTGTCATGTCCGTGACAATTCTCGCCTTTGGAGTCCTATCCATCGGCGGACTGTGGTCTTTGCAACGATTTCTTGGTCATGGTGGGTCAAAATCTGGCCTGGATCATTTGGCTATCGCGCACGCCGTTGATGTAATTGCTAGCGAAGGCGACCCAACTCATATCCAAATTCTGAAGACGCTCCTTCTGCTTTCTCGGTCTGCACCCGCGGACGCGGGTGTAGCGTTCGTCAACCTGAGCGAACTTTCGCCGCAGCGACGCGTCACGATCCAAGGGATTCTGGGCGGCCTTGTCAGCGTAGGCTTGGCCCGTCCGGATCCAAGCAGTTCGGACATCTACTGGCTTAGCGATGAGACAATGAAAATGCTGACGCGAGAGTTAGTAGCATACGATCGTCAGACTACGCAGGGCGTAGCTCAGCCGGTCGATTCGACAGACCCTAACCAAGCAGAAACGTCAGTATCTGGGACGGCCGATCTCACCCGACCTCGGGTACGCATCCGGTAGTTTACTTGTCCGGCAAATCCAGCCGGATATGCAGCTCGCGCAGCTGCTTGGGCGAAACCTCCGAGGGCGCGCCCATCATCAGGTCCTCGGCGCGCTGGTTCATCGGGAACAGCACCACCTCGCGCAGGTTCTCTTCCCCGCACAACAGCATGACGATGCGGTCGATGCCGGGCGCGATGCCGCCGTGCGGCGGCGCCCCGAGCGACAACGCACGCAGCATGCCGCCGAACTTGCTCTCCAACACGTCCGCGCCGTAGCCGGCGATGGCGAACGCCTTCTGCATCACGTCGGGGCGATGATTGCGGATCGCGCCGGATGACAATTCGATTCCGTTGCAGACGATATCGTATTGGATCGCCTTGAGATTCAGGATCGTGTCGCGGTCATTGGGATCGAGCGCGAGGAACTTGTCCGGCTCCAGGTTGGGCATCGAGAACGGGTTGTGGGAGAAGTCGATCTTCTTCTCCGTCTCGTTCCATTCGTACATGGGAAAATCGACGATCCAGCAGAACTCGAAGCGATCCTTGGCGACGAGGTTCAGTTCGGTGCCGATCCTGGTGCGTGCCGGCCCGGCGAATTTGACGAACACCGCCGGATCGCCGGCGACAAAGAACACGGCGTCACCGGCTTTGAGGCCGAGTTGCTGGCGCAACTGTTCGGTGCGCTCCGGGCCGACATTGTTGGCGACCGGGCCGCGGCCGATTACGCCCCCTTCGTCGACGAAAAAGATGTAGCCGAGCCCCGGCTGGCCCTCACCCTGCGCCCAGGTATTCATGCGGTCGCAGAATGCACGCGAGCCGCCGCCCGGCGCAGGGATCGCCCACACGGCGGCCTTCGCGTTCGTCTCCAGAATGCGCGCGAACACCTTGAAGCCGGAGCCGCGGAAGATCTGCGAGACGTCCTGCATCTTGATCGGATTGCGCAGGTCCGGCTTGTCGGTGCCGTATTCGCGCAGCGCCGTCGCATAAGGGATGAGCGGGAACTGCGGCGTCACCGGCTTGCCGTCGGCGAACTCCTCGAACACGCCGCGCAGCACCGGCTCGACGGCCGAGAAAACATCCTCCTGCGTCACGAAGCTCATCTCGACGTCGAGCTGATAGAACTCGCCCGGCGAGCGGTCGGCGCGTGCGTCCTCGTCGCGGAAGCAGGGCGCGATCTGGAAATAGCGATCGAAGCCCGAGATCATGGTGAGCTGCTTGAATTGCTGCGGCGCCTGCGGCAGCGCGTAGAACTTGCCCGGGTGCAGGCGCGAGGGCACGAGGAAGTCGCGCGCGCCCTCGGGCGACGACGCGGTCAGGATCGGCGTCTGGAACTCGAAGAAGCCGCCCTCGCGCATGCGGCGGCGAATCGAGTCAATGATTTGGCCGCGTTTGATGACGTTGCGGTGCAGCCGCTCGCGGCGCAGGTCGAGGAAGCGATACTTGAGCCGGATCTCTTCCGGATATTCCTGGTCGCCGAATACCGGGAGCGGCAGCTCGCCCGCCGGGCCCAGCACCTCGATCTCGGTGATGAACACTTCGATGGCGCCGGTCGGCAGCTCCGGGTTCTCGGTGCCGGCGGGCCGGGCGCGCACCTTGCCGTCGATGCGCACCACCCATTCGGAACGCAGCGTCTCCGCGGCTTTGAACGCCGGCGAATCCGGATCGGCCACCACCTGGGTGATGCCGTAATGGTCGCGCAGGTCGATGAACAACACGCCGCCGTGATCGCGCACGCGATGCACCCAGCCCGACAGGCGGACACTCACGCCGATGTCGCTGGCGCGGAGCGCGCCGCAGGTATGGGAGCGGTAGCGGTGCATGATCGATCTGTTGCTGATTCAGCGTGGAAAATTCGGGCCGGACAAGCGCATGGGGGGTGCGGCTTGTCAAGGATGGGCCGCCAATGGAAATCGCCTCGACAGCCGCCCATTGATCTGCAATCACCGCCTCATCTGAGGTTCATCCATGCCGACGATGACCACCGCCGAGGCGACCGTCGCCGCGCTCATCGCGCATGGGCTCGACACCGTGTACGCGCTGCCCGGGGTGCATAACGACCACCTGTTCGACGCCATGTTCAAGGCGGGAAACCGGCTGCGCACGGTGCATTCGCGCCATGAGCAGGGTGCCGCCTACATGGCGCTCGGCGCCGCGCTCGCCACCGGCAAACCGCAGGTATACAGCGTGGTGCCGGGCCCGGGTCTGCTCAATACCGGCGCGGCGCTGCTCACCGCCTATTCGATGAATGCGCCGGTGCTCGCATTGATCGGCCAGATCCCGGACGCCGAGATCGGCCGCGGCATCGGCCACCTGCACGAGATCCGCGACCAGGCCGGCATCATCGCGCGGCTGGTCGATTACTCCGCGCGCATCCGCCATGCCGCCGCAGCGCCCGGCCTCGTCGCCGCGGCGATGCAGGCGATGGCGAGCGGCCGGCGCGGACCCGCGGCGCTGGAATGCGCGATCGACGTCTGGGGCAAGACCGGCGAGGTCGGACCGGTCGCGACGCTTCCGCTCACCGAGACCGCGATCGATGAAGACGCCGTGCGTGATGCCGCCAAGCGGCTCGGCGCCGCCAAGAATCCGCTGCTCGTGGTCGGCGGCGGCGCGCAGGATGCCTCGGCCGAGGTGGCGCTGCTTGCCGGCATGCTGCAGGCGCCGGTGCTCTCGGGCTTCCGCCGCGGCCAGGGCGTGCTCGATAGCCGCAATCCGCTCAGCGTGACCTTGCCGCTCGGCCATGAGCTGTGGCGCGAGGCCGACGTGGTGCTGGCGGTCGGCACGCGGCTGTTCTTCCAGCACAAGCAATGGGGCTTCGACGACGACCTCGCCGTGATCAGCGTCAATGCCGACCCGGAGGAGCACGCGCGCTCGCGGCCGCCGGCGGTGGCGCTGACCGGCGATGCCGCGCCGATCCTGCGGCGGCTGACCGATGCCCTGCCGGCGCACAATCGCAAGCGTAGCTCGCGTAGCGCCGAGATGCGGGAGCGCCACGCCAAAGTTCGCAGGCGCCTGGCCAAGCTCGCGCCGCAGATGGATATCCTGGAGGCGATCCGCGCCGAACTGCCGGAGGACGGCATCTTCGTCGACGAGGTCACCCAGGTCGGCTTCGCCGCCCGGCTCGCCCTGCCGGTCTACAAGCCGCGTACGTTTCTGTCGCCCGGCTATCAGGACAACCTTGGTTGGGGCTTTGCCACGGCGCTCGGCGCCCAGGACGCGCGGCGCGACGTGCCGGTCCTCTCGATCAACGGCGACGGCGGCTTCATGTACACGGCCAACGAGCTCGCGACCGCGGTGCGCCACCGCATCCCGCTCACCAGCGTCGTGTTCGCCGACGGCGCCTTCGGCAACGTCAAGCGCATCCAGCAGGATCAATATGGCAACCGGCAGATCGCCAACGATCTCGCCAATCCCGACTTCGTCAAGTTCGCCGAAGCCTTCGGGGCGGCGGCCGAGCGCGTGCGGACGCCGGGAAGCCTGCGCAAGGCGCTGCGGCGCAGCTTCAAGCGGCGCGACGGGCCGACCCTGATCGAGATGCCGGTTCCCGCGATGCCGAGCCCGTGGGAGTTCATCTTCCTGCCGAAGGTGCGCGGAACCTAGATAAATATAGATATAACAACTAGTTGTATCATCTTCATCACACCACGAATTATCCCTTTCACCAGCCGCTAGCCCGCAGCTTGAGCCTGCGTTATCGGCGCGCGACAGCGCCCCGCGACTCCGCTAATAACCGGCCATGGAGCCGATTACGACGACCAAGGAACTGAGCGCCGTCTGCACGCGGCTCGCCAAGCATCCGTTCGTCACGGTCGACACCGAATTCCTGCGCGAGACCACCTATTTCCCGATCCTGTGCGTGGTGCAGATGGCGAGCGCCGACGAGGCCGTCGTCGTCGATGCGCTGGCCGAGGACATCGACCTTGCCCCGCTGTTCAAACTGATGGCAAACGAGAAAGTGCTCAAGGTCTTCCACGCGGCGCGCCAGGACATCGAGATCGTGTGGCACCGCGCCAAGATGATCCCGCATCCGATCTTCGATACTCAAGTGGCCGCCATGGTGCTCGGCTACGGCGACTCGATCTCCTACGACCAGCTGGTGCAGCGCATCACCGGCGATGCGCTCGACAAGTCGCATCGCTTCACCGACTGGGCGCGCCGGCCGCTGACGGCGGCGCAGCTCAAATACGCGGTTTCCGACGTGACCCACCTGCGCGACGTTTATCTTGCGCTCTCCGCCGACCTCGAGAAGCGCAGGCGCGCCGACTGGGTGGAGGACGAGATGTCCGTCCTCACCTCGCCCGACACCTATCGCATGGACCCGGAAGCCGCCTGGCTGCGGCTCAAGACCCGTGTGCGCAAGCCCAAGGAACTCGCCGTGCTGATGGAGGTTGCGGCCTGGCGCGAACGCGAGGCGCAGGCGCGCGACGTGCCGCGCGGGCGCGTGCTCAAGGACGACGCCATCGGCGACATCGCCGTGCAGGCTCCGACCACGGCCGAGAAGCTCGCGACGCTGCGTTCCTTACCCAAGGGGTTCGAGCGCTCGAAATGGGGCCACGACATCCTCGAAGCGGTCAAGCGCGGGCTGGCACGCGATCCCAAGTCGCTGCCGCGGCTCGACCGCGGCAAGCAGGGCACCAACGGCGCGGCGACCGTCGAGCTCCTGAAGGTGCTGCTGCGCATGACCGCCGAGCGCCACGGGGTCGCCGCCAAGGTGATCGCGACCATCGACGAGATCGAGCAGATCGCCACCGACGACCAAGCCGACGTGCCGGCGCTGAAAGGCTGGCGGCGCGAGATGTTCGGCGAGAAGGCGATCGCGCTCAAGCACGGGCGTCTCGCGCTCGCGATCGAGAAACACCGCGTCGTCGCGGTGGAGCGCGAGTGATCCTCAATCAGCCGCCATCACCGGCTCGCGGCCGACCAGGCGCGCCAGCTGCTCGAGCCGATTGAACAAGCGCTCGCCCGCGAGCTGCGCGAATTTGCCCTCGAGCACGAGCCTGAGCTTGCCGCGCTCGACCACCATCGGCGTTGCCGGCAGGACGCCGGGCATGCCGGCCGTCACCAGATAGGCGACGCGCAGCGCGGCGCCGAGCACGCGCGCGCGGTCGAGCATGCGCGCGGAGGCAAGTTCGCGCACATGCGGCGACAATTCGTCGTCGACCAGGCCGACATGGCGGAAGAACACCGCGAGTGCGAGGAAGGTGCGGCCGGGATGGTCCACGGCGACGAAGGCCGCATTGGCGATGATGTTCATCGACTGCTCGCCGCGGTAATCCGGATGCGCGCGCCAGCCGATGTCGGCGAGCAGGCAGGCGGCATGGCGCAAGCGCTTCTCTTCCGCGCTCTCGTCGATGCCGGACGAGGCCATGAAGCGATCGGTCCAGGCGATCAATTCCTGGCCGTGCGCGGGCGAGCGCGAGCGCAGCAGGTTGAGGTCTTGCGCGGCCGCGATCAGCCCGTCGCGGGCGCGCTCGCGCGCGGGCAGCAGCGAGAAGAGCAGGCCCTCGCGCACGCCGAGCGCGGAGATCACGACCTCCCTCGGCCGCGCGATGCGCACCAGATGCTCGAGCACGAGCGCCGCATAGGCGAGCAGCGGACGCCGCGCCTCGTTGACCATCTCGATACGCGACAGCATCTCGGGGTTGACCCGGCGTACCAGGCGGGAGAACTCGAGCGCTTCCCTCGCCGGGATGACGTAGTTGTGCATCACGTGCAACGGATAGCCGGTCTGCCACATGTGCAGGCGCGCGAGCGCGCGCCAGGTTCCGCCGACCGCATAAAGCGTGCGGCCGGCGCCGGCGTCGAGCGCGGGAACGCGGGCGAGCGCCTTGCGCACGATCTTGTCGGCCTTCTTCACCGATTTCGCCGCCAGGTCCTGCAGCGCGAGGCTGCCGAGCGAGAGCGACAGCGGGTGGCGCAGCCGCTGGCCGTGCACGTCGATCAGTTCGAGCGAGCCGCCGCCGAGGTCGCCGACGATGCCGTCGGGCCGATAGATGCCGGAGACGACGCCGAGCGCCGAGAGGCGCGCTTCCTCCCGTCCCGACAGGACGCGGATGCGGCAGCGGCAGGTGCGCTCGGCGCGCGTGATGAACTCAGCGCCGTTGTCGGCGTCGCGGCAGGCCGCCGTCGCCACCACCCACAGCCGCCGCACGCCGACGGTGTCGCACAGGGCGCGGAACCGCATTAGCGCCGCCAGCGCCTTGTCGACCGCATCGGCCGCGAGCAGGCCGGTCGACTGCACCTCGCGGCCGAGCCCCGCCAGCACTTTTTCGTTGAAGATCGGAGTCGGGCTGCGGGTCAGGCCCTCGTAGATGACGATGCGCACCGAGTTCGAGCCGATGTCGATGACGGCGATCGGCGGCCCGCGGTCGAGCCGCCCTTGCGCGCCGCCGCCGGCGCTCCGCCTAGTTGCGCTCGCGCTTGCGCGTGAGGCTGCGGGGCGACGACTCTTTGAGCGATTTGCCACGGCCCGACAGACTCGGATTGGTCATGAAGTATTTGTGGGCGTTGAACGGTTCATCGCCCGCTGCGGCTTTTACGCGATTCGATGTCCCATCGGGCAACAGGTTCCAGCTCTGCTCGTTGTCCTTGAAGTTGGCGACCATGATCTGATCGAGCACCTGCTCGTGCACCGTGGCATTGAGGATCGGGCACAACACTTCGACACGGCGGTCGAGATTGCGCGGCATCAGGTCGGCGGAGGAGATGTAGACCGGCGCCTTGCGATGCGGCAGCCCGTAACCGGCGCCGAAGCAGTAGATCCGGCTGTGCTCGAGGAAACGGCCGACGATCGACTTGACGCGGATGCGCTCCGACAGCCCGGCCACGCCCGGCCGCAGGCAGCAGATGCCGCGCACCACGAGGTCGATCTCGACGCCAGCCTGCGAAGCCTCGTAGAGCGCGTCGATCACGGTCGGATCGACCAGCGCATTCATCTTCATCCAGATCGCCGCGGGGCGGCCGGCCTTGGCGTGGGCGATCTCCTCGGCGATGTGATCGAGGATGCGTTTCTTCAGGTTGACCGGCGAGACCGCCAGCTTCTCGATCTCGGCCGGCTCGGCATACCCGGTGATGAAGTTGAAGACGCGCGCGACGTCGCGCGCGATCACCGGATCGGCGCTGAAGAACGACAGGTCGGTGTAGCTCCGCGCCGTCACCGGGTGATAGTTGCCGGTCCCGACATGCACATACGACTTGAGCGCGCGGCCCTCGCGGCGCGCGACCAGCGAAAGCTTGGCGTGAGTCTTCAGCTCGATGAAGCCGTAGATGACCTGAGCGCCGGCGCGCTCGAGATCGCGCGCCCAACGGATATTGGCCTCTTCGTCGAAGCGCGCCTTCAATTCGACCAGTGCGGTGACGGACTTGCCGGCCTCCGCGGCTTCGGCCAGCGTCTTGACGATCGGGCTATCGGACGAAGTGCGGTAGAGCGTCTGTTTGATGGCGACGACGTTGGGATCGCGCGCCGCCTGCTGCAGGAACTGCACCACCACGTCGAAGGATTCGTAAGGGTGGTGGACGATGAGGTCCTTCTGCCGGATCGCCGCGAAGCAGTCGCCGCCCTGGTCGCGGATGCGCTCGGGAAAGCGCGGCACGTAGGTCTTGAACTTGAGATCCGAGCGCTCGATGGCGACGAGCTGGGACAGCTCGTTGAGCGCCAGCATGCCGTCCACCAGGAACACCTCGTCGTCGGCGACCGCGAGCGCGCGCTGAACGAACTGGCGCAACTCGGCCGGCATCGCGGCCTCGACCTCGAGCCGGATCACCGAACCGCGTCGCCGGCGCTTGAGCGCCGACTCGAACAGCCGCACCAGATCCTCGGCCTCTTCCTCGACTTCCACGTCGGAATCGCGGATGACGCGGAATCCGCCCTGCCCTTTGACCGCGTAGCCGGGGAACAGGCGCGCGATGAACAGGCCGATCAACTGCTCGAGCGTGATCAGGCGTGCACCGCCGCCATCCGGGTCGGGCAGGCGGATGAAGCGCTCGATCGATCCGGGCACCCGGATCAGCGCATTCATGCCGCGGCCGTCGTTGGCGCGCGCAAGCTGCAGCGCGATGGTGAAACCGAGATTGGGGATGAAGGGAAACGGGTGCGCCGGATCGATGGCGAGCGGGGTCACGACCGGGAAGATGTGATGGAGGAAATGGTCCTCGAGCCAGGTCTTCTCGGCTTTGGTGACGTCCTTCCCGTCGACGAGCACGATGCCGTTCTCGTGCATGTCCCTGCACAGCTCGAGCCAGCGCGCCTGCTGGTCGCTGGCAAGGCCCGCGACCGCCTCGCCGATGCGCACGAGCTGTTCCGACGCGCTCAGTCCGTCCGGACTCTTGGCGACGATGCCTTCGCGCACCTGGTCCTTGAGCCCCGCCACCCGGACCATGAAGAACTCATCGAGGTTGTTGGCGGAAATCGAGAGGAACCGCAGCTTCTCGAGCAGCGGGTGGCCGGGATTGCCGGCCTCCTCCAGCACGCGCCGATTGAAGTGCAGCCAGGACAGCTCGCGATTGATAAAGCGCTCCGGGGCGGCCGCCAGGTCATGCACCAGCGCGACCGCAGGCCGTTCTGCCGAATCCGCGCGGCCGAGATTCTCCGGAACAGATTCCAGAGGAAGAACAATAGCTTCGGCGCGATCGGCCATGATACGGTTGAACTGTCGGAGAGAGCGATGTTAGCCGCCATGTATGACGGTCGTTTGACATGATCGCCTAGCCCCGGGCGGCGTCAAGGGGCTGTGCACCCTCCCAACGAGCCAACGCGCGCTATGGTTTCCGCCCAAGAGCGGCGCCCATCGGGGCGTCGTCAAAGCTCCCCCATGGCGCATCCGGTCGAGACAACGGGCTACCGCTTCACCATCATGGCCGCTGCTTCGCTCGACCTCGCGACGCCGGTCGCCGCGATCGCGTGGCAGAGCCGCGCGATCTGCCGGTCGCGGCGCGGCGACCAGCATACGCGGACACGATTTTCTCGACGACTGCGTCGGGCATCCGCGGGACGCAGGCATGCAGCCAATCCTTCAATTCCGCGCCGGGCGCCAGCCTGGCGACGATCGCATCGAGCTCAGCCTTTTCGATATGATCGAAAATCGTCCCACCCTGCTCGGTTGCGAGACCGAGCAGGCACGCCAATTCCTCGTGCGGGAACATCGCGTCCATCTTGTCCTTCGGAGACAAAACGTAGCTCCCAAGATAGGTCGCGGCCCGACGCTGCTCGAGCGACGTGAGCAGGGCTTGGTAAAATGCGCCGCTTGCAGCGGACTCGTCTCTTCGGTTCGACGCATCCAGGACCGCCTCGGCGATGCTGCCGTATCCCATGAACAAGGAAGCCGTCTTCAAAGCGGAGATTCGATCGCTTTCATCGACTTCCGAAAGCTTCTCGGCGGCGCGTTTCTTCACGGTATCGATGATGATCTTCGAACGCGCCGCCGCGTCGGGAGGAAGGACGAGATAGCGCTGATCGACGCGCCCAGGTCGCTTGATGGCGGGATCGATACGGTTTTCATAGTTGGTCGCGATGATGAAGATGACCCGCTTCGCGGCCCTGAGATCGGCGAGTTTCGTCAGCATTCCCGGCGTCATGAACTGGAACACGGTGTCCTGCTTGCTATATCGCCTTGAGCCTCGATGAAGCAGGAAGCTGTCGATTTCATCGAACAGCACGACGCCGTGCGGCTGCATCGCCAGGACCTCAAAGATCGCCTTCGCCCGCGCCTCGAGCTGGGCGTTGCCGGCGGCCAGGAAATCTCCGACCGTGATGGTAATGAGCCGATACCCCAGGGTGTCAGCGATCTTGCTCGCAATCGTGGTCTTTCCCGTTCCCGGCGGTCCGTAAAGCAACATCGAGTATTGCTCGGGCGCTCCTCGCTTCCAACCGCGGATGAAATCCGTGTCGACGCGTCGGAAGATTTCATAGTGGGTGCCGAGCGCTCGGACCGGTTCATTGACGATCTCCGGCCACGGTTGGTCCCGTCCTGCGGGCACACTTTCTTTCGCGGAGAGGTCTTGCCGCGGCGTCCCCTCGGTCGTATCGGGCTTTTGATCCTTCCGCTCAATCACCGGCTTCGGATCCCGGGTCGCGAGCCCCGACGCGATCAGCATTTGACGCGCGATATGCGCCTGAAGCGAGCGGCGCAAGGTCAGCAGGAATTCGAGCACCAGGCTGGTTTCCCAAATATGGATCGCACCGAGGTCATTGACGTGCTCGGAATGCCACCCGACGATCCCGCCTTGATCAGTTTGAAATCGAACCGTACGGGCCTGCGTCCACCTGAAATAGCGCCGAAGCAGCGGAACCACCTCGGAGTCGAGCGTATTGCGCAGATTAGTGCCGTCGAACATCTCGCAACAACGGATCAAGGAATTTGCCACCTCGACGCTCACCGGAAACAGCGACATCCCTTTATCGGTCGCAAGAAACGGCTTAACCGGGCGCCAGAACGCACTTTGCACCTGAGCGTCGCGCAAGACCCCAATTCCGCGCTCCAGAAGCGTGCGGTCGACCGCGTGCCGCTCCTGCGAGACCAGCAGCCCCTCGAGCGAAAATGCGAGCTCGGCCGGGTCGAAGCGGCTATCGGGAATGGAAAAGAATGAGAGCTGTTGATGGACGGTGGTTTCGAAATAATCGCGAAAATCCGCACTTGGCTCGAAGCCGCTGATCTGAGTGCGAAGAGTTTGGGCAACGCGCAATGCAATCATGGCATTGGAAATGATGCGCGAGGTCGGCTTCGGATTCCCGTAAAGGCCCGCCTGATCCCATAAGGCTCCGCCCCGCACTCTGCCGCTCAGCTCGTCAGCGCGTGCCTGGAGAAAAGCCCCCAGTTTCTCCTTGTGCTGCGCGCTTATGGAGAGACTCCGGACGCGCATCAGCTCCGCGAGATAGGACAAGGTGAAGGGATCGTCACGCCCGTAAGTCTCCGAGTGGGTCTCGGCGGCATCTCCGCCGGCAATCTCCGCGATGAGAAGATTGGTTGCCTGTTCGGCTATGGCCTTTACACGATCGACCTCGTCGTCTTCCAGCGCTAGCGGCGGAAACTCGGGAACCTTTCCCCGCCACGGGGGTCGATCCCAGAGCCCCAGCAGTTTCCATAACGTTACGCTCGTCAGGACCGTCGCAAAGTGCGACAGCCGCTTGCGGCTATTCTCGGTGGCGCCCTCATTACCGACTCGGTGCGGCCAGGCCAGTTCCGGCCTGAACGTACGTACCAGGGTACCGCTCGCCTCGCGGATAAGGTTGTCTAGATCGGCCAACTCCTGCTGTCCGGCCGGAAGCTCATTGCGGAGATACGATGCGAGCCTGTCCATACGCGACCGTGCGGCGGCAACGATGGCGTTGCCGTTGAGGAATCACCGGAGGACCGCCGTTGTGTCCCCCCGCTGATCAATGAAAGCAAATGCCCGGCAATTGAGGAAGGGGCACCGGGATCGGTTGCGGCTCGATGAGAGGATGCGTCGCGGGACATCGGCTCCGATCATCCGCCTCGACCCTGACCGCGCAAGTTGGAATTGCGTCTTGTCAGCGGCCGCCGCTTCCTGCCACTCTCGCGGGGGTTGAAACGATCCGGAGGGGCAAACGGTGACTGAGACGAGCGAGTACGATTCCGAATCTCGTTTTAGGGCGGAGCAAGTAGATCATCTTTTAGAGACGCAGAAAGCAGCCCTCCGGATCATCCTGGGATGGTGCGCCAAGATCATTCTGCGTGCCGAGAAACGGCTGCGGCAGGCGAAGCGGACGAATGATCCCAACGAGCTATTGCCGCTTGCGACCCCACACGAGGTTTTCTGCATTGATGGAGGACGCGGCTCGGGCAAGACATTCACTTTGGTATCGTTGCAGAACGCGCTGGGCGTCCTGTCGAACGGATTTCGCGAACCGTCTCCTGCCTTCAGGCAATGGGAAGGTTTTCTTAGAGAAGCAATCGGCGAGTCCAGTTATGACAAACTGTCCGAGAAGGCGCAGGAGTTGCGGGACAAGAAATCGAGGCCCGCGCCGCTTTCCGAATCTCTTCGCATCATCTTTCCAGGAGACATGGAAGGTGGCGAGTCCGTTATGGAGGCCATTTTCGCCGCACTGATGGACAGGTTGGACAAACTGTCCGACAAATCGCTGCCAAAGGCTTGCAGGTTGGACCATGATCACGCAGAGCGATTGAGGAAAAGACTAAAAGAGGTCGCCGAGGGGTTTTATTTTGCCAAGCGGTTCGGCGTCGATGCCATCGTCCGTGATAGCGTCGATTACCGGGATTTGGTGGACGCCTTCGAAAAGCATTCGCGCACCGCGCTGCAACGCATTACCGCATGGCGGGATTTCATCGACGATTACCTGGAGGTCCGCGGCATTCCAGTGCTGGTCATATTTCTCGACGACTCGGACGTCGAGGTGGACCTGACCCGCGACATCCTGCATTCGATCCGAATGTTCCTGTGCCATCCGCAGATCATCACGATCCTGGCCGGGAACACCCGATCGATGCGAGACAGCCTGATCCATCTTGGAATGCGCCATATCGGCCCTTCGATGGCCGCGCTGGGCCAGAGCAACGCGCGCACGGCGCAGGATTGGCGCCGGATGGTGCGCAAGGACGCGGAGTACTATCTTGAAAAGGTCCTTCCGCAGGAGCGCCGATGCTTCATCGGACCACCGGAACTCACCGAGAAAGCCCAAGGCGCGCACGCAGGGGATGATCTCCCCTCCGACAGGAACGACGACACGTCGAGCGATTTTGCCAAGATAGCCCGCGCCGGTTTACGGGAAATCCTGACAAAACGTCAGAACGGCGCGCGTGGCGGGTTTCTCGAAGCAAAGTTCACGCTCGCGATCGAATACGAGCTCGACCGCTCAGACGCGCCAACGATGCGCCAGCGGCGCAGGATCGAGGACTATCTTGCCTGGTGGTTCTTCGCGAACCGCTACGCCGGGCCACTCGCTCCACGCTCGGCCCGACAGATCAAGACGTTCTATCGCTACTATGGCGCCCTTCCGGAACCCGACAAACACAAACCCGCCAACGACGCCGGCACACCTCAAGAGAAAAAGGCACAAGGAAAAAAGGCGCTAGGCAAGCGCCTTCCGGTCATGCTGCACGATATTCCGGAAAACTACACGCTGATCCAACGGCTGAGCGACGAGGACGTCAACGTCGTCGGCTGGCTGTGGCAACAGGAGCTGAAATCGGTTTGGGCGGGTCAGCGGAACATCCGCATCAACGGGCGGGCCGTGTACCAGGGAACCTACACGTACGACTACATTCGCTACCGGCTAGACGTCAACGTCGCAACGCCGTTGCGCACGAACGCCGACGAGGCCGTGCCGCCTGGGCTACTGCCACAGGTGCGCGGTCGACGCTATATGCGCCGGTTCTTCCAGCCGCAGCAGATGCAGCGCCAGCAGCGTCGCATCGGTATCGCACGCTGGATCGATCATGCCGCCGTACCGGGCAACTGCGCCTATTTCTGCGACCTCGCGGCGTTGCCCGACATGAGCTTCATTCGCGGGCCTGCGGGAGAATCGAGGGCCGCCGACGCCGTCAGAGCCAGCAAGGCTCTCGACGACGAACTGAACCGAGGCGCCTGGGAGGGAAACCTCGCCGGTCACTGGGTCGAGCTGCTCGAAGAGGAACAGGACGAAAAGCTGGTCAGGTACCTTACCGAAGTAGTCTGCGACAGGCTCAACGGAACGCAGGGTGTTTTGTCGACGCGACTGATGTCGGATTTGCATCCGCTTCGCAGCGAGTATCACGAGTTCGTTCGGAAGGAAATGACTTCGTTTACGCCGGCGGCTGCCGACGAATTCTCCCCCGCCATCTGGGAGGATGCGAAAGCCTTTTTGAAGAAGCCGATCAGCGAGCTTGAAAAATATCTAAAGGAAGCGGCTCCCGGCGAGACCCAAAAGAAGAGGGAAAACCTGAGGTACGCACAACAAATGATCGCGCGCTATGTAGCCTTGATCACCGATCTGCGGCGGGCCTGGCATGCGATCCGGATTCACGCGACAGCACCGAGGTGGATGGAGAGCGGCGATACGGCCGGCGCGTCGCAAGAAACCGAACGGACGTCACTTGCGATGATCGCCAATCAGGGCCGAATGCCGCTTTATACGCGAGATGAGATTCTGAAGCTCCTGAATCGAACTCCGTGGATAAGAGGAATCCTGGAAGCCTTCAAATTGAAAAACATTGAAACAAAACTGAACGACATCGATTTCCGAAGCGCGCAAGAGGACAATCATGAGGTCAACTTGACGACCATTCGTAATTTTTATGTTTTCCAGCTAGTTGGTGGAGAAAAGGAAGACTACGGCCGGTGGACCAAAGTGCTGCGCGGGTTTGGACGATGTGTTTGCGAGGGCTGGCCGGTCCACGACAAGACGAATTACGATTATCTGAACGCCGCCGAGAAATCACTTGAGCGTCATGTCGTACCGGAATCGTTGCGTCTGGACATCTCATTTTCCCTGATAGAGACCGATGGTTCGTCCAAGAAAAGCGAGGAGCAGGAGAAAGAAGAGAAAAAAGCGCGCGAGCAGCAACTGCGGAATGGCCGCGAGGCGCGCAACCTGATTTGGCTGCTGTACGGCCTCGCTCCGAGCCTGTCGGCGATCATCCATTCGGAGGTGATGGCCGAGATTTACCATGGCATTTCACTCAAGGTTCAAGCCGGGGAACCCGAGCCAGCTGGCGCGAGACTGACACCCGACAGGGAGTCGATCGACAATGCTCTCCGTTCGCTCGACGATTGGGCGCGTTTGATCGGGGTGTTCAGCCTTATTGTCCGTTATGTAAAAGTAAAGTGCTTGCACCTCTACACCAAGATCGCTCTGGAGCAAATGAGGGGCGCCGAGTATCCCCAAGGCCCCGAAACTTTGGAGGACGCGAGAAGAGTCCTGTTGTCCAGATGCGGCTTCGAAACGACGCCTGAAGGCGCCAAGGCCGTCATCAAATTCCTCCATACCGACGTGTTCGGAGAGAAGACATCGACCGATCTCGCGCTCATGCCCGACGTATCGCCGTCGACCTTGTTCGGCGAGAAGTGGTTGACGGATCTGATAAACACCGAAGGTGTAAGAAACAGGATCAAGGACCATATCGAGAAACATGTTGACCGGGAACGCATGAAGCGGATCGTTATATCGCACGAGACGCTTAAAGCCGGAAAATCTGACATCAGGCCCTTGGAGGAGAGAGTCCGGAGATCCGAAGATAACCCCCTGGAGGTCAGAGGCATGCTGAGTGAGACCGAACAGTGGCTATGGGCGACCAATCGCGGCTTGAGCAAGCTCAGGAATGAAATCACCGAAGCATTCAAGACCGAGTTGCAAAGTGCCACTGCAAACCCGCAATGAACCACGCGCCACCTCTGCGCTGCCGGGGCTCATCGCCAAGGCCTTGATTCTGTGGGACGAGCGAGTTCGCCGGGAGCTCCGCGGGTCGGACATCGTCGAGTTGCGGGCGCAATTCGCCGCCCACGTCTACCGCGATTTCGCCCGCGAGGCTGGCAGGCTGTCGCAAACCAATATCGATCTCGGATTCGCCTCGTTGCTCACGCGACACAAGACGCTGATCGACTGGTATCGCGTCGTGATTGGCAATCCAGGAGTGCTGATCCGCTGGCCGAAGACCCGCTTGCCTGTGATCGCGCCCGAGTTGGTCGACACATGGGAACAGCTGTGCAGCCACTTCGATCCCGATGCACTGCTCGCGTACGAGTGGGCTTTCCTCAATAGGAAACAGAAACATCGATCGTATCTGGAGCAACGAAATTTCAGCAGGTGGAAGACAGTCGCGCGCGCCGAGGACAGTGATTTGCAATCGCTCGGCGAGCAAGGTCTATCGGATCTGCACATCCACGTCAGCGGCGTGCGTTTGCCGCAGGCCGCGTGGCAGGAGATTCTGTTCGACGAAGCTCCGTTGAAGGTCTTCGGTCAACTCAAGAGGATCTACGGAGAGCATGCGCGGAAATTCGACGATGACATTGAAGAGGCCGCAAACTCGCGTCGCTACCTCGATCAGCGGATATCGCGTCGATTGGAGCAAATGACGCCTCCAATTCAATTCGCGGAACGATTGCCTCTGCGGCCATCCTCGAAGGAATGGTGGCGATGGTCTTCCAGCGTGCTGACGAGCGAACGGCAGACACTCGCGACCGCGTGGTCGGCGCTGCTCGAGCAGACCGACGACGAGACCACGCATCATCTCGATCTCTATCTTTTACACAAGCATCGCTTCTATCGCCTTGTGCGACAGGCGGCCTTTCCGACCGAACCAGGATTGCGACACTTCGAACTGCACTATTTCTCGGCATTGAAGCGAGCCCGCCCCAAGGACAATTGGCGCAGGCCGGGTCCAGCGTACAGCGTCAGCCCGCGACTTGCAATGAACCCATACGGCGATGCCTGTCAGTACCTGCTGGAAAGTGAGACGCTTGAGCGCATCGAACTGCGTATTTCTCCGCTCGAAAGGGCCGCCGATTACCTGCGCTTCTTTAAGTTGTGGGAGGAACTGAAGCGGCAGATCGACAGGAATCAGGTGCGCCATTCCGACATCCGGTTCACCGTTCATTTTCGCCGTTCGCTCGCGCGCAAACGAAAGGCGCTCGAGGACGCGGCGGAGGACCCGGATACTTTGTTGAAATTGCGCGCGCTCGATCGTGCCACGGCAGCGCTGCGCCTCGCACTCAATGGGCAGAACGAGGACCACAAGCGCTGGATGAGCGCGCTCGCCCGGATCGACGTTGCCGGACAGGAACGGGACGCGGCAACATCGTTGTTCGCCCTGCATCTGCGGCTGCTCCGCGGCGACACCGAAGCGCTGGACTACCTGGACGATATCCAGCCGGAGGATCCGCGTCGACCCTGGCTGGAGCGCTGGCTGCGGCTCAAGGATCGAGGCGAACACCGTCCGAAGCACGGCAGGCTCGGGAAGCACGGCAGGCTCGGAATGACGATCCATGCCGGCGAGGATTTCGACAATCTGCTTGAAGGCCTCTACCAGATCGGCGTCGCGGTGAATTCGTTCGGTCTCGGACCAGGCGACGGCATCGGACATGGTCTGGCCTTGGCCACCAACATCGACGCGCCTTGGGTCAATGACGAGAGATTTTCGATCATGCCGGTTGGCGAGATTCTCGACAGCCTTTGCTGGTTGCTCGATACCGTCGATCCGCGCTTCGGCGACGATGAGCCAGCCTGCTCCAACGAGCGCTTGCAACAACTGGTGAGGGAGGCCGCGAAATGGGTTTATGGTGGCGTTTTTCCCGAAGCCGCTGCGGCCAGCACCATGGATCACGTCTGGGTTTGGCGCCAATCGGTCCTGCCCTGGGCAAATCCGCAAGGCGAGTCGGGCGTGCGTCGACGCCTTCTTCGTCGTCGATGGGATCGGGGCGTTCTGAAGGCGCGCGAGCGGGTGCAGCCTCAGGGCATCGTAAGCGAGGTAAAAGCGCTTCTGCCGTCGGTGCAGACCATGCTTCTGAACGAGATCAAGCGCAAAGGCATCGTGATCGAATTGAACCCGTCGTCGAACTTTCGTATAACCGGCGTGCAAGCCATCCGAGACGTGCCGACCGTCGAGTTGCTCAAGATGGTGGCCCAAGGCCTTCGAGCCTGCATGAATACCGACAACCCAAGCGTCTTCACCACGTGCATCGAAAATGAGTATGCGTTATTGCTCAAGGCGGCCTGCGATCGGGGCGAGGACAGGAAAAAGGTGCTCGGCTGGCTTGAACGCGTTCGCAAGATCGGGATGAGCGACAAGAAAGTGTATTGGCCAATCCGGCCTCCGGCTGAGCGTAAATCTAACCCATCTGCATCAGTTCCGCCGCGAGCGCGCGCGTGACCGGCCGCTTGCGCCGTAGCGCCTCGCCATCGAGCCGCGCCACGATCGCGCGCGCCGCGGGAATCGAGCGCTCCATACGGCTCGTCAGATAGCCGACCAGGCCTTCATCCACCTTGAGCTGGCGGTCGGCGAACAGCTTGACCAGGACGGCGCGCAGCAGCGCGTCGTCGGGGGTTTCGACCTTGACCACCGGAACGGCGCGCGACCGCGAAGCCAGATCGGGCAAGCCGAAGCGCCACCCGGCCGGCGCCGAACGCGCGGTCAGCAGGAGGAAACCGTCCTCTTCGCGCACGAGGTTGAGCAGGTGGAACAGCGCCCGCTCGTCGCAGCGGCCCTCGGCCAGGTCCTCGACCACCAACGCACCGGTCGCCAGCTCCGCGAGCAAGTCGGCCGCGCCGAGGGAGCGCGCAGAAATCAGCCGGGCGCCGGCAAGCTCCGCCCAGATCGCCGCGAGGTGGCTCTTGCCGGCGCCTTCCGGCCCGACCAGCGCCACCGTCCGGTCGGGCCAGTCGGGCCAGCGCTCGATCAGCGCGAGCGCCACGCCATTCGCGGCGCCGACGAGAAAATCCTCGCGCGTCAGCCGCTCGGCATGGCCAAGCGCGAGCGCGAGCTGGCGCGGCGGTGCGAGCATGCTCACTCCGGGTCGCGCGGCGCGGCCCGCGGCAGGAATCCGACCGGCCCTGCGGCCGGCTCGCCGGTATGGAACGGGCTGGCGAGATATTGCCGCAGCGCGAAGCGGGCGAGCACGCCGATGGCGGCGGCGAGCGGCACTGCGATCAGCAGGCCGACGAAGCCGAACAGATAGCCGAACGCGAACAGTGCGAACATGAGCCAGACCGGATGCAGCCCGATGCTCTCGCCCACGAGCTTCGGCGCGAGTACGTAGCCTTCGAGGAACTGCCCGGCGAAGAACACCGCCAGCACGATGAGGATGGTGGCGTATTCCGGCCAGAACTGGGCGATGGCAACGCCCCCGGCCAGCACCAGCCCGGTGAGCGACACGACATAGGGAATGAAGGTGAGCAGGCCTGAGGCGAGCCCGATCAACAGGCCGAAATTGAGCCCGACCAGGGTCAATCCGACGGCGTAGAACGAGCCGAGGATGAGGCAGACCGCGGTCTGCCCGCGCACGAAGCCGGCGATCGCCTCGTCGATCTGGCGCGCGAGCGCGCGCACGGTTTCGCGCTGCCGCAGCGGCACCCAGCCGTCGACGGTCGCGATCATGCGGTTCCAATCGTACAGCAGGTAGATCGCGACGACCGGCGTGACCACCACGAGCGAGAAGATCGACAGCAGCGCCTGTCCGCCCGACCACAGCGAAGCCAGGAAGGCCGTGATCCAGCCCGCGCCCTGCTTCACCAGGTCGGAGATTTGCACGTCGGACACGCCCTCGCCGATGACCTGGCGCAGCCAAGTCCGGTTCGGATCCATCATCAGGGCCTGGATGCGCTGCACATAGCGCGGCAGGTTCTCGAAGAAGGCGACGAGCTGCGCGCTCAGGATCGGCACGAACATCAGGATGAGCAGCACGAAGGCAAGGATGAACAGGGCGACGATGACGAGGGTCGCCGCAAGGCGGTTGATGCCGGCGCGCTCCAGACGGTTGGCGAGCGGATTGAGGAAATAGGCGAGCGCCATGCCGGCGACGAACGGCAGCAGGATGCCGCGCAGCACCCATAGCGCCGCGACCGCGACGACGAAGGTCAGCACCCAGAACGCCATCTGCCGGGTGAGGCTCATGGTTCGGACCTGCGCCGTCAGCGCCGAATATCAGGCGAGCCCATGTGGCGCACCCACTGCCCGACATAGACGCCGACCGACAGTAGCGTCAAAACCGCCACCAGCGCCATGAGGATCGTGAGCCATGGCTCGGCGCTGAAGCCGATGCCGAGCGCCGCCAGCAATACGCCGGCGAACAGGATCTGCGCCGCGGTGTTGAGCTTGGAGATCGGATGCGGCTTGGCCTCGACCGGCTTGCCCACCAGCCAGGACAGCAGCACGGCGCCGACGATCATCAGGTCGCGCGAGACCACGAGGATGACGAGCCAGCGCGGGATCGCCCCGGCAAAGGCGAGCGACACGTAGATCGAGACGATCAGCACCTTGTCGGCGAGCGGATCGAGATAGGCGCCGAGCTCGCTGGTCATGCCGAAGCGCTTGGCCAGGAAGCCGTCGACCGCGTCGCTGATCCCGGCGGCGAGGAACAAGATGAACGCGAACAGCATCTGCCCGGACGCGATCGCCCAGACGACGACGGGCACGAGCAGAATCCGCGCAAGCGTGATGAGGTTCGGAATACTCAAACGTGGCGCCCCGGCGGTCCCTTGATCTTCGCAGATAGACCGCGGCGCGGCCGTTGCCAAGCGGGGAAAGCGGACCGGGCGCCATTGCATGGCCGGCATTTCCGACGTAGCCAGGGTCCCGATGCACGACAAGCGCAACGGCCTCACCTACGCCCACGCGGGCGTCGACATCGACGCCGGCAACCGCATGGTCGAGCTGATCAAGCCGCTGGTGCGCGCGACCGCGCGGCCGGGCGCCGACGCGGAGATCGGCGGCTTCGGCGGCCTGTTCGACCTGAAGCGCGCCGGCTTCCGCGATCCGGTGCTGGTCGCCGGCACCGACGGCGTCGGCACCAAGGTCAAGATCGCGGTCGAAAGCGGCCGGCACGACACCATCGGCATCGACCTCGTCGCCATGTCGGTCAACGACCTCGTGGTGCAGGGTGCCGAGCCGCTGTTCTTCCTCGATTATTTCGCCTGCGGCAAGCTCGACCCGGCGCTTGGCGCGGCGGTCGTCCAGGGCATCGCCGAGGGCTGCCGGCAGGCGCGCTGCGCCCTGATCGGCGGCGAAACCGCCGAGATGCCGGGCATGTACACGGGCGAGGACTATGACCTCGCCGGCTTTGCGGTCGGCGCTGCCGAACGCGACGCGCTGTTGCCGCGAGCCGACATCGCGGCCGGCGACATGGTGCTCGGGCTCGCGTCGTCGGGCGTGCACGCGAACGGCTTCTCGCTGGTGAGAAAAGTCGTGCAGGGCTCCGGGCTCGGCTGGGACGCGCCCGCGCCGTTCGCGCCCGGCGCGACCTTGGGCGAAGCGCTGCTGACGCCGACGCGCATCTATGTGCGCTCGTGTCTTGCTGCGATCCGCGAAACCGGTGGGGTGAAAGCGCTCGCCCACATCACCGGCGGCGGGTTTCCCGACAATATCCCGCGCGTGCTGCCGCACCAGTTGAGCGCCCGCATCGATCTTGCGCGCGTTCCCGTGTTGCCGGTGTTCAAATGGCTTGCCGGCGCCGGCGGCATCGCCGAGCCCGAGATGCTGCGCACCTTCAACTGCGGCATCGGCATGATCGTCGTGACCGCGCCCGATCAGGCCGACGCGGTCGCCGCCGTACTGACGCGCGAGGGCGAGAGCGTGGTGCGGCTCGGCGAACTCACCCCCGCGGGCAGTACGCGCGTCGTCTATGACGGCCAGCTCGCATGAGGAAGCGCGTCGCCGTCCTGATCTCGGGCCGCGGCTCCAACATGGCGGCGCTGATCGAGGCCGCGCGCGCCGACTATCCGGCGCAGGTCGCGCTGGTCGTCTCCAATCGCCCCGACGCGGCCGGGCTTGCGCTTGCCCAGCATCACGGCGTCGCGACGGTCGTCCTCGACCATCGACCGTTCGGCAAGGATCGCGCCGGCTTCGAGCACGCGCTGCAGGCGATCCTCGACCGACATCGTATCGAGCTCGTGTGTCTCGGCGAATTCATGCGCCTGTTCACGGCGGACTTCGTGCTGGCCTGGCAGGGCCGCATGCTGAACATCCATCCCTCGCTGCTGCCCGCGTTCAAGGGTCTCGATCCGCATGCCCAGGCGCTCGCCGCCGGCGTGCGCATCGCCGGCGCGACCGTGCACTTGGTCACGCCCGCGATGGATGAAGGCCCGATCGTGGCGCAGGCCGCGGTGCCGGTGCGCGACGACGACACCGCCGAGACGCTGGCCGCGCGCGTGCTGCAAGTCGAGCATCGCATCTATCCGCTGGCGCTGCGGCTCGTGGCCGAAGGGCGCGTGCGGATCGTCGACGGACGTTGCGTGATCGACGGCGCGGGCGCGTCGTCGCATACGCTCGTGGTTCCTGAACTGGAACAGCCTTCGTGCCGATCGAGCACGGCGCGGCGTGACCGGACAAAAAGAAACCCCCGGTCGGAACCGGGGGCTACGGGTTGATCCCGCGAGCCGGACGTGAGCCCGGCTCCCAGACCGCTTTACGCGACCTTCAGATTCTCCGCGGATGTCTTTCCGCGGTTGGACACGAGCTCGTACTCGACGACTTGACCTTCGTTGAGCGTGCTGAGGCCAGCGCGCTCGACGGCCGAGATATGAACGAACACGTCCTTTTCTCCGGTCGACGGCCTGATGAACCCGTAACCCTTGGTCGGGTTGAACCATTTGACGGTGCCTTTTTGCACGGTCGGTCTCCTAGCAAGTTTAAGTCGAAGTCGACGCGGAAAACATTCGCTGCACACCGCGCCACAAGCCGGGTTTTGGCAAGGTTCCGAGAGCGATTGCGTCTTTGGACAACGCGCAGCGGCGGAGTGGCCCCAAAATCCGATTGCGCGCGCACAAAATACGAAAAATGCGGCCATTGCAAGGCTCTTGCGCATGCGCGATGGCGCACGACGCGCCGCGTTTTTCGACAAATTGACACAACTCTCCACGCGCTCGGCGCGACCGAGCGGAGATTGTGATTGGCCCTCGAGGCTTAACGCCCATCGACCTGTCGTTGACGGAACCGTGCGGCGTACTATCGTCGCGTTGGGAGCCATCCGATGCATGCCGACCGCATCGCGATCGCCGGTGCGGGCAGCATCGGCTGCTACGTCGGCGGCTGTCTCGCCGCGGCGGGGCGCCACGTGACGCTGCTGGCGCGTCCGGCGCTCGCCCAAGCGATCACGCGCCATGGCTTGCGCATCAGCGACCTCGACGGCGCGGACCGCACGCTTGCGCCGGACGCGATCACGGTCGCGACCGATGCCGCGGCACTGGCCGGGGCCGACATCGTGCTCGTCACCGTCAAGAGCGGCGCGACCGCCGCGATGGCCGGGACGATCGCGCTCCACGCGCCGCAGGCGACCGTGGTCAGCCTGCAGAACGGCATCGGCAATGCCGATACGCTTCGCGCGCGACTCGGCGCGGCGCGCGTTATTCCGGCCATGGTGCCGTTCAACGTCGTGCAGACTTCCGTGCAAGGACAAGCTCCGCGCTTCCACCGCGCCACCAGCGGCGTCATCCGTATCGCGCCTGCGCCGGACGTGCGCGCGGCGCTCGATGTCGCCGGCTCAGCCGTCGCCGAGCATCGCGACATGACCGGCGTGCTGTGGGGCAAGCTCGTGCTCAACCTCAACAACGCGCTCAATGCGCTCTCGGGCCTGCCGCTTGCCGCGCAACTGGCCGACCGTCGCTGGCGCGCACTCCTGGCCGCGCAGGTTGCGGAGGCGTTGCGCGTGATCAAGGCCGCGAATGTCGGCCTGGCGCGCATCGAAGGCGTGCATCCGCGCATGGTGCCCATGATCCTGCGCCTGCCCGACCCGGTGTTCTGGCTCGTGGCCGGGCGCATGCTGGCGATCGACCCCGCGGCGCGCTCGTCGATGTGGGAGGATCTCGAGCGCCGCCGCGCGACCGAGGTCGATTACCTGCAGGGCGCAATCCTTGACCTCGCCGCACGCCGCGGCGTGGCGGCGCCGCTGACGCAACGCATTGCGGCGCTGGTGAAGGATGCGGAGCGCGCGGGGCAAGGGTCGCCGCGGCTCGCGCCGGATCAGGTGAGGATCCTCGATTGACCGGCCGCAAAAGCATAGAATGGCTCGATACCCTGACGCGGCCCATCAAGGCGTTGCGGCTCGCCTATCTGCCGCTGCTGCTGATCTACTTCGCCTACGGCGCACTCGGCATCGTCGACGTCGCGCGCGACATCTGGATCAAGGAGGCGCTCGCGCTCACGCCCGCCGAGCTTGCCGGCATCGGCGTGTGGCTGACCCTGCCGTGGACCGTGAAGATGGTGTTCGGCCAGCTGGTCGACAGCGTGCCGATCCTCGGCTCGCGCCGGCGCGCCTACATCCTGATCGGCGCGGCGTTCACGGCGAGCGGGCTGCTCATGCTCGCCGGCGCGGCCGGCGGCTGGCTCGCGTTCATGCGCGCCGATCAGCTCTATGTGCTCGGCGCGCTGCTGATCGTCCTCGGCACCGTGATCCAGGACGTGGTCGCGGACGCGATGTCGACCGAGGTGGTGGCGCGCGTCGATCCCGCCGGCAATCCGCGGCCCGAGGACGAGATCCGCGCCGAGCTCGGCATGGTGCAGGTGCTGGGCCGGCTTGCGCTCTCGCTCGGCATCCTTTCGGTCGCGGGTGCGGCCGGCTGGCTCGCCGGCATGTTCGCGCGGGAAACGGTATTCCTCCTTGGATTAGCCGTGCCGGCGATCTCGGTGCTCGGCGTCACGCTGATCAAGGCGGAAGCGAGCGAACGCCAGCCGCTCGACTGGCGCATCCTCGGCGGCGGCCTCGCATTCGGCGCCGCCGTGATCGCGCTCGCGCTCGGCGGGGTGCCGTATGCGCAGGAACTGATCTTCGCGGTGTCGATGGCGGTGGTGTGCGCCATGCTGGTGCTGGTCACGCGCGACCTCGATGCCGCCACCAAGCGCGCGATCCTGTTCGCCACCATCATCATCTTCGCTTTCCGCGCGACGCCGGGCGTCGGCGACGGCTATTTCTGGTGGACGCTCGACGTGCTCAAGTTCGACGAGGCGTTCTACGGCCATCTGCGCCAGACCGCGGCATTCCTCTCCATCGCCGCCATGTGGCTGCTCGCGCGCCAGCTCACCGAATATGCGGTCGCGCGCACGCTCCTGTGGCTGACGATCCTCGGCGCGATCCTCTCGCTGCCCAACATCGGCCTGTTCTACGGCCTGCATCACTGGACCGAAGCGAATTTCGGCTTCGGCGCGCGCGCCATCGCGGTGATCGATGCGGCGGCCGCATCGCCGTTCGCGCAGCTCAGCATGATCCCGCTGCTGACCCTGATCGCCTATTACGCGCCGCCGGCGCGGCGCGCGACCTGGTTCGCGCTGATGGCCTCGCTGATGAATCTGGCGCTGGTCGCGGGCGCGCTGCAGACCAAGTATCTCAACCAGGTGTTCGTGGTCGGGCGCGGCGAATATGGCGAGCTCGGCATATTGCTGATCATTGCGACGGTGCTCGGACTCGTGGTTCCGCTCGTGGCCATTGTCCTGTTGGGACGGCGGGTATGAAGGAAGGATCGAGATCATGAAAGTCTTCGTGACCGGCGCGACCGGCTATATCGGCGGATCGGTGGCGACCAAACTGCTCGAAGCCGGCCACGCGGTGATCGGGCTTGCGCGCTCCGACGCCGCAGCCGCGGCTCTGAAGAAGCGTGGCATCGAGCCGCTCGCCGGCGACCTCATCAGCTACACGCCGGTGTTCGAGGCGGCCAAACGCGTCGACGCGGTGATCAATGCCGCCAACTCCGACAATCCGTTCGTCGTGCTCGCCCTGCTCCGCGGCCTTGCCGGCAGCGGCAAGGTCTTGATCCAGACCAGCGGCTCGAGCGTGGTCTCGAGCTACGACAGTGGCGAGCCGCGCGAGGCCGTATTCGACGAGGACGCACCGTTCACGCCGCAACCGGAGAAGGCGACGCGCGTCGCGATCGACCAGTCAATCCTCGGCGCAAGGGACATTTGCGGCGTGGTGATCCGGCCCGGCCTGATCTACGGGCGCGGCATCGGCGTCGATGCGGTCAGCGTGCAGGTGCCGAAGCTGATCGATGCGGCGCGCAAGGCCGGTGTGCCGCGCCACGTCGGGCGTGGCCTGAACGTGTGGTCGCATGTGCACATCACGGACGTGGTCGACCTGTTCCTGCGCGCGCTCAAAGACGCGCCGCGCGGCTCGCTGTTCTATTGCGAGAGTTCCGAGGCCTCGATGAAGTCGGTGGCGCAGGCGATCGGCCGCATGCTGGGCTTGGGCGAGGACACCGAAGACTGGCCGCTCGGCGCCGCGGTCGAAGGCCTCGGCCCCGGCGCGCACCTGACCTTCGGCTCGAACAGCCGCATCCGCGGCGTGAAATCGCGCGCGCTGCTCGGCTGGGCGCCGCAGGGGCCGGGATTGATGCAGGAGATCGAGAGCGGGGTTTATCGGGAGGTGTATGGGAGGAAGTAGCCCGGCTTTCGCTCGCGAAAGCCGGGACCGGCTGTGCCGCGGTGAGAGCATCCCGGATTGCGCTGCGCGCAATCCAGGCTACGACGCTTTCCTCACCCCCACCCGGTTGTCATGGAACGCCGCCCCTCCGTACGGGGCGATCGCATCCGCGCCGGTGAGCGTATTGATCCCGCGACCGTCCTCGTAGGCCTTGTTGGGCCAGATCGATTCCGCGATCAGCACGCCGCGACGCACGCCCTCGAATACGCGCGCGTGCAGCCGCACCTCGCCGCGCACGTTGCCGAGCACCACCTTGTCGCCATCGGCGATGCCGTGCGCCTTGGCGTCGTCGGGATGGATCATCACGGTCGGGCGTTTCTCGCGCGCCAATGACGTGGGCGTCTCGTTGAAGGTCGAGTTGAGGAACGAGCGCGCCGGCGAGGTCGCCAGCCGGAACGGATGCTCTTCCGTCGCCTCCTCGATCACCTCCCAGTGGTCGGGCAGCGTCGGCATGGTGTCCACCGGGCCGGCGAGCCAGGGCGAGCGGAACGGCACGGTCTTCCAGTCCGGCTTGAAGCGGAATTTGCCGTCCGGCCAGGCGAAGCCCTTGGTGTAGTGCGCGGTGTCGAAGTCGGGCTGCGCGTCGATCCAACGGTTCTCTTCCAAATCCTTCAGCGTGCCCCAGCCGGAATCGCCCAAGAGCCGGTCGATCAATTGGCGCGGCGTCATCTCGAAGCCCGGATGCTGCGCGCCGACGCGCTTGGCCAAACCGCACAGCACGTCGTGATTGCTGCGGCACTCGCCGGGCGGATCGATCAGCTTGAGGCCGAGCTGGATGTATTGGTGCCCGCCGCCCTGGTAGATGTCGTCGTGCTCCATGAACATGGTCGCGGGCAGCACCACGTCGGCGACCGCGGCCGTCTCGGTCATGAACTGCTCGTGCACGGCGGCGAACAGGTCCTCGCGCGCGAAGCCGCGCTTGACGCGCTCCTGCTCGGGCGCGACCGACATCGGATTGGTGTTCTGGATGAACAGCGCCGTGATCGGCGGCCCGCCGATCAGCGCGTCGCGGTCGCCTTCGAGGATCGGACCGATGCGCGACTGGTCGAGCGTGCGCACACTCGGGTCGACGCGGTCGAGCGCCTCGGTGATGGTCTTGTTCCAGTGATAGATCGCGCCGTTGTTGTGGAACGCGCCGCCGCCCTCCAGCGTCCACGAGCCGCGCACCGCGGCGATGCAGCTTGCCGCGTGCATATTCGTCGTTCCGTTACGAGAACGCCCGAAGCCGTAGCCGAGGCGGAAGTAGGCGCGCTTGCGTTCGGCCACCAGGCGGGCGAACTCTTCGATGGTCTCGACCGGACAGCCGGTGATCTTCGACGCCCAATCCGGACCGCGCGTGCGCAGGTGCGCCTCGAGCTCCGCCGGCGCGTCGGTGTGGCGTTCGAGGAACTCGCGGTCGGCAAAGCCGTCGCGGAACAGGCAATGCATCACCGCGCAGGCGAGCGCGCCGTCGGTGCCGGGCCGCACCAGCACGGCCAAGTCGGCCTGCTGCATGGTGCCGTTCTGATAGACGTCGACGGCGACGATCTTGGCCCCACGCTCCTTGCGCGCGCGCACCGCGTGGGTCATCACGTTGACCTGGGTATTGACCGGATTGGTGCCCCAGATCACCACCAGATCAGACTTCGCCATCTCGCGCGGGTCGGGCCCGGCGAGCTTGCCGGTGCCGGCGATGAAGCCGGTCCAGGCCGGGTTGACGCAGATGGTGGAGTGGAAGCCGGAATATTTCTTGACGTGGCGCAGGCGGTTGATGCCGTCGCGCATGATCAGGCCCATGGTGCCGGCGTAGTAGTACGGCCACACCGTCTCGGGCCCGTGGCGCTGCTCGGCCTTGAGCAGATTTTCGGCGATCAGGTCGAGCGCGTCGTCCCAGGCGATCGGCTCGAAGCGCCCGGAGCCCTTGGCGCCCACGCGGCGCAGCGGCTTGGTCAGGCGGTCGGGATGGTGGATGCGCTCGGCATAGCGCGCGACCTTGGCGCAGATCACGCCCGCCGTGTAGGCGTTGTCCTCGGCGCCCCAGACGCGGCCGATGGTGCGCCCATCGATCACCTCGACCTCGAGCGCGCAGGTCGAGGGACAGTCGTGCGGGCAGGTCGAAGAGCGGGTGACGCTGCGAAGCTGCTGGTTCATGCAACGAATCTAGCAGTTTTGGCCGCCGCGGTCTGCCGCCTTGAAGCTCACGCCTGCTTCTGCGGAAACTCCTCCGGCCCGGGCGGATCGACGATCAGCGGATGCTCCAGCGCGCGCTTATGGTGCACGCGCCGGATCGCATAGCCGACGGCGATCACGACCACCGCGCCGAGCGCCGCCGCCCACAGGTGCCAGCGCTCGACCACCTCGGCGCCGAGCCAACGGATCATGACCTCATCCTTGATCATGATCTCGCCGGCGACCCAGCCGAGCAGGCCGGCGCCGGCCCATACCAGGATCGGATAGCGGTTGAGCAGCGCCATCAGCAGGGCGCTCCCGGCGATGATCAGCGGCACGCTGGTGGCAAGGCCGAAGACGATGAGGATGGTCTTGATGGTCAGCGCGTGCGTGAGATCGACGCGCGCCGCTGCCGTCTCGGCCGCCGCCGCGATGGCGATGACGTTGTCGAGGCTCATCACGATGTCGGCGACGGTCACCAGCCAGACCGCGCGCAACAGCGTGTCGCCGGCCTTGACGCTGTCTTCGCCGTGCTCGTCGCTCGGCACGATCAGTTTCACGGCGATCCAGAGCAGCAGCAGCCCGCCGACCAGCTTGAGGAACGGCACGGTCATGATCTGGGCGATGATGACGGTGAACAGGATGCGCAGCACCACGGCCGCGCCGGCGCCGAGCAGGATGCCCCAGAACCTCTGCCGCGGCGGCAGCGAGCGGCAGGCCAGCGCGATCACCACGGCGTTGTCGCCGGAAAGCAGGATGTTGATCCAGATGATCTGACCGACCGCGATCCAGAACGCGGGCGTCATCAGGTCGGCCCAGAGATAACTCACGTCGCTGCCCTCAATTCGCTGCGGCCCGCGTGAACGCGCGGGCAACGTCTTCACACTCTACAAGCCTGCCATGAGCCTTGCCAGTTCAGGGGCGGAGGCGACAAGCATAATGCGACCTGGGGAACCCGCGACGGTCGGTCGCGCCCCGAGCTTCTTTTTGAAGTTTTTCCGAAAACCGGTTCCTACTTTTCGGGATCATGCTTTAACCAACGATCTCGTTGCCGGCGAAGAACTGCGCGATCTCCTTCGCGGCCGTGTCGGCGGCGTCGGAACCGTGCACCGAGTTCTCGCCAATCGAACGCGCGTGGAGTTTGCGGATCGTGCCGGCCGCGGCCTTGGCCGGATCGGTCGCGCCCATGACGTCGCGATACTTCAGGATCGCGTTCTCGCCCTCGAGCACCTGCACCACCACCGGACCCGAGGTCATGAATTCGACCAGCTCGCCGAAGAACGGACGTTCGCGATGCACGGCGTAGAACGTCTCGGCCTGCCGCTGAGTGATACGCACGCGCTTCTGCGCCACGATGCGCAGGCCGGCCTGCTCGATGATGGCGTTGATGGCGCCGGTCAAGTTGCGCTCGGTCGCGTCGGGCTTGATGATCGAAAACGTACGCTCGACCGCCATCGCTTGTCCTCGTTGTCATGAGAATGATCGCGGCGGCTTATAGCGGCGCGCTCCACAAGCGGCAAGGCGAGGCATCCGCGTGCTTTCCTTGGCGTCAGAGCAGCTAGAGCATGATCCGTTCAAATGGAATCGGATCATGCTCTAGATTCCTTACTTGGTCGCGTTTTCTGCGGCGAACCGCTGCACACTTCGCCGGAAAACGCTCCAACCTGAACGGCCGTTCATGGCGTCATATCAAGGACTTGGCGCGTGAACCTTTGGGCCGCCCGGCCCGACTTAAATGGTGGATGTCGTATCCGAACAAGATCCAGAGAGAAGGAACACCGCCATGATCCGCAAGTCCATCCTCGCCCTCGCCGCTGTCGCTGCGCTCGGCCTCGGCGCGCTCGCCACCTCGACCGAAGCGTCGGCCAAGCCCTGGGGCTTCAAGAGCTTCCATGGCCACCACTTCCACGGCCATCGCCACTGGGGCGTGCGCTACATCGACGTCGGCCCGGACTGCTACTGGATGAAGCGCCTGACCCGCTTCGGCACTGTCAAGCTGGTGAAGGTCTGCTCCTACTGATCGAGCGCCTTCACGGGTAACCCCGGCCTCGTCGAGGCCGGGGTTCGCATTCGTGCGCAGCGTCAATCGAGCGTGTTCGACTTGTACAGCCAGCCGGCGACCGCGCCGGCGATTGTCGGCACGACCAGGAACATCCATACCTGCGCCAGCGCATTGCCGCCGACAAACACGGCCGGCCCGAGGCTGCGCGCCGGATTGACCGAGAGGCCCGTCACCATGATGAACGGGAAGTGCAGCACGACCAATGTGAGACCGATCACAAGTCCGGGAAACGGCGTCGCGCCCTTGCCGCTGGTCGAACCGAGAATGACGATCGCGAACAGCAGCGTCGCGACGAACTCGGTGATGATCGCCGCGGCGAGGCCGTAGCCACCGAGATAGCCCTGCCCCCAGCCGTTCTGGCCGAGCCCGCTCGCCGCGATGTCGTAGCCCGCGAGCTTGCCCTTCAGGATCACCACCAGGATTCCGATGCCGACCAGCGCGCCGACGCACTGGGCGACGATGTAGCCGATGACATCCTCTTTCTTGACGCGGCCGGCCACGAACAGGGCGACCGTCACCGCGGGATTGAGATGCGCGCCGGAAATGTGCCCGATGCCGTAGGCCATCGCCGTCACGGTCAGGCCGAAGGCCAGCGCGACCGGCAGGATGCCGACCGGAAACGCGGACCCGAAGCCGCCGATGGCGATGGCGCCGCAGCCGACCAGAACCAGCGCCGCGGTGCCGATGAACTCGGCGAGATATTTCCTCATGCTGTCGCTCATGTCACCCCTCCCCAGCCCGCGCGCCCGGCCACCCCCGAGTCGGCGGTTGCTCTACCCTAGCAACAACGCCGCCGGCTTGCGTAGCGGCCTGACGCGAAATGCACCAAGACCGTGAGCAGAACCGCCGGCTCTCGCGGGCCGGCGCCGATCCGATCGGCGATTTCCAACGACCGTTATTGCGGGCAGAACGCGACGCACTGCAGTTCGGCGCCGCCGGTCTCGAGCGGCACCTCCATCAGGCGCAGCTCGCACATGCCGTCTTCGGTCGGGCCGGAGCAGGTCGGTCCGGCGATGCCTTCGACATAAGCATGCGGCGCGTAATAGCGGCCGGCGACGTAGATGCCGCCGAGCGCGGCAAGCCCGACCAGCGGGAGATAGCGGCCGCCGCGGAATACGCGATGCGGGCCGCGGATGAAGTTCGCGCGCATGCCGCGGAACGGCACGACGCCGATCGGCCGGCGGAAGCCCGGGGGACCGGCGCGCACGATGCCCTGCGGCGCGACCACCGGACCGCGGAATCCAGGACCGGCGCGAAACGCGGGATTGACCCCCGGGCCGCCTGGGCCGCGGCGGAACGCCGGATTGACCCCCGGCCCGCCGGGACCGCGGCGGAACGCAGGATTGACGCCCGGACCCGGGCCGCCCGGGCCGCGCCGGACGCCTTGCGGCACGCCCTGCTTCTTTTGCCAGCCCTGCGACGAGAACTCGCTGCTGTCCGCGTGCGCCGCGCCGGCGATCAGCATGGCGACTCCCGCGGCAACTCCGATCGCAAAGATCTTGCGTAGCATCCGGATTCTCCTTGGTTTTGAACGCTGTTGCCGCCTTGCAGCCATTCGATCTCGTTTCGCCGGCGACCGCAAGGCGAGGTCGTTCACTTGCGTCGAGAAGTCGCGCGCCGCGTGCGCGGCAACCACCATGCATGACCGTTGTCGGGTTGAAACCGCCGCGCCGATCGAGCAGAATCCGATCGTAATCGATGAGCGTATCGGAGTGCGGTCGTGCCGGAAGCCGTTTCAACGTGTCGCGTGCGAGGCGCGGCGACATTCGTAGCCCTGTGCGCCGTGCTCGCCGGCTGCTCGGGCGTGCCGACGCTGGGCGATCTCAACCCGCTGAGCCGGCCCTACTCCAACCCGTTCGCCACGACCGACAATGACTATTTCACCAAGCGCGACGGCGGCGTCGTACGCATGGTGCGGCCTGAGGATCTGGTCGGGCCCGACGGCCGCTGTGCCTTCGAGAACGTGCCGGCAGCGCCGGGGCCGCTGCTGTCCGCGCCGGCCCCGGCCGATCCGGATCCGCTGCCGTCGGCGAGCAACCGCGCGCTCTATTTCACCGCCGGCCCGCAGGCGGGCCGCACCACCACCGCGTCCGCGCCGCCGGCGGTGCGCATGGGCCCGAGCGGCGTCGGCCTCGGCATGACCGAATGCGAAGTGGTGCGGATCGCGGGCACCACCGACCGCGTCGAGATCGGCGCCAACGAGCGCGGCCAGCGCAGCGTCGTGCTCACCTATCCGGGCGGCGAGCGGCCGGGCATCTATCGCTTCGTCGGCGGCAGACTGAGCGCGATGGAGCGCGTCGCCGAGCCGCCGGCGCCGAAGAAGCCCGCACGCCCGGCCAAGACCGTCAGGAAATGACCGTCAGGAAATGACCGCGAAAAAATCCGGCGCATGAGCGATCCCACCGATCCTGCCTTCGCCGCCCGGCGCGCGGCGGCGCGGGCGCGGCTCGCCGCGATCGACGACAGAGGCGCGAGCGACCCCTACCGTCGCGGCTTCTTCGCGGCCGTGTACGAGACCGCAGGCGACGATCCGGCGCAGATCCCGTGGGCCGATCTCGCGCCCCACCCGTTGCTCGCCGAATGGCTCGCCGCTGCCCGGCCGCGCGAAGCAGGAGCGCGCGCGCTCGATATCGGATGCGGCCTCGGCGACAACGCTCACGCCATCGCGGCGAGGGGCTGGCGCGTCACCGCATTCGATCTCTCGCCGATCGCGATCGGCTGGGCCAAGAAACGCTTCGACGAGCGCTTCGGCGCGCGCATCGATTTCCGCGTCGCCGACCTGTTCGCAACCCCGCCGGACTGGGCCGGCGCCTTCGATCTGGTGCATGAGTGCTACACGCTCCAGGCGCTTGCGCCGGCCGCGCAGGGCGAAGCCATGGAGGCGATCGCGCGCTTCGTCGCGCGGCGCGGGCGCCTGGTGCTGATCGCGCGGGCGCGTCCGAGTGGTGGTGCGCCGCAAGGCCCGCCCTGGCCGCTTGCACACGAAGACGTCATGGGTTTCGTGCACCACGGTCTTGAGGCTGCCACGATCGAAGATACGCTCGATCCGAACGACGGCATGCCGCACTGGCGCGCGGTGTTTCGCCGACCCGCGTGAGGTTCACATCCATGTTCCGTTCGACTGCCGCCGTCCTTGCAGCGCTAGCCGTTGCGGCGAGCCTCGCGTCCGCGCTGGCACAAGCCCCGGCACCATCAACTCCCGCCGCCGCCCCCGCGGCCGAAAGCGCGGAGCAAGCACGGGCGCGCCGCGAACAACCCGACGTCAAGCGGCTTCCCGCCGACTCGGTCACCGACCATACCCTCGCGCTGCCGCAGCGGACCTTGCGCTTCAAGGCGACCGCCGGCGCGCTGCCGATCAACGACGGCGAGGGCGCGCTGCAGGCGGAGATCGCCTACATCGCTTTCGTGCGCAGCGACGCGCAGGGTGAACGTCCGGTGACGTTCGTGATCAACGGCGGTCCGGGCGCGTCGTCGGCCTACCTCAATCTCGGCGCCATGGGCCCGTGGCGTCTGCCGCTCGACCACGCGAGCCCGTCGACGCCGCCGACTTTGCTGCCGAACGCCGAGACCTGGCTCGACTTTACCGACCTGGTGTTCATCGATCCGGTCGGCTCCGGCTACAGCCGGCTGGTGGCGACCACCGACGCGGTGCGCAAGCATCTCTGGTCGGTCGGCGGCGACGTCGAGGCGCTCGCGCTGTTCATGCGCAAGTGGATCGAGAAAAACGCCCGCCAGGTTTCGCCCAAGTTCATCGTGGGCGAGAGCTACGGCGGTTTCCGCGCGCCCAAGATCGCCCGCGCGCTGCAGAGCGACCACAGCATCGGTGTCAGCGCGCTCGTGCTGGTCTCTCCGGTGCTCGATTTCGGCTGGCGCGGCCAGGGCCGCCATGCGCCGCTCGCGCACGTCGCGCGCCTGCCCTCGATGGCGGCGACCGCGCTCGAACTCAAGCGCCCGTTCGACCGCGAAGCGCTGCGTGAGGTCGAACGCTACGCGGCCGGCGAGTACGTGGTCGATCTCTTGCGCGGCGAGCGCGACACCGCGGCGGTCGAGCGCATCAGCGGGCGCGTCGCCGCCTTCACCGGCCTCGATCCGGAGCTGGTGCGCCGCCTGGCCGGGCGTGTCGATACCACGACGTTCCAGCGCGAGCTGAGCCGCCAGCGCGGCCGCGTCGGCAGCATCTACGACGCGACCTTCACCGGGCTCGATCCCTATCCGACGTCGGGAAGCTCGCACTTCGCCGATCCATTCATGAGCGCGGTCGCCGCGCCGCTGACCAACGGCATGATCGATCTCACCCAGCGCGTGCTGCAGTGGCCCGCCGAGGGGACGTTCCACCTGCTCAACCGCGAGATCAGTGGGCGTTGGGACTGGGGCCGCGGCCGCACGCCGCCCGAAGCGGTCGATGCCCTGCGCAACGCGCTCGCCGGCGACGCGCGGTTGCGCGTGCTGGTCACGCACGGCGCCAGCGACCTGGTCACGCCCTATTTCGAGGCGCAGCTGATCATCGAGCAGCTGCCGGATTACGGCGACCGCGACCGCCTGACGTTGTCGGTCTATGGCGGCGGCCACATGTTCTACAGCCGCGACGCCTCGCGCGCGGCCTTCCGCGCCGACGCCGAGCGGCTCTATCGCGCCGTGCTGGCGAAGGATTGAGCGTAGGGTGGGCAAAGGCGCAAGGCGGATCGCGCGAAAATTCGCACCGGCGTCGCGCGCCTTTGCCTACCTACATTGACGCGCGCTCGTATTCGCCGCTGAGCCCGAGCCAGCGCTCCTCGGCGGCGGCAAGCGCGGCGGTCGCGTCGGCGCGCTGCTTGGCGAGCAGCGCGGCGCGCGCCAGATCGCGCGCATAGAGCGCAGGATCGGCGAGCGACCGGTCGAGCGCCGCGATCTCCTGCGTCAGCCGCGTCATGTCGGCCTCGGCTGCCGCGATCTGTTTCCGCAGCGGCGCGAGCTCACTGCGCTTCTCGGCCGCCGCGCGGCGCGCCTCGGCGCGCGAAGCGCGATCGTCGGGGCGCTTGCGCGCCGCGCCGTCGCCCTTGTCGAGGACCAGGCGCCGGTAGTCGTCGAGATCGCCGTCATAGGGCGTGACCGTGCCGCCGGCGACCAGCCACAGCCGCTCGGCGCAAGCCTCGATCAGATGGCGGTCGTGCGACACCAGCATCACGGCGCCGGGATAGTCGTTGATCGCCTCGATCAGCGCCGCGCGGCTGTCGATGTCGAGGTGATTGGTCGGCTCGTCGAGAATGATCAGATGCGGCCCGGCGAAGGTCGCGAGCCCGAGCAACAGGCGCGCCTTCTCGCCGCCCGACAGGCTCGCGACCGGCGTGTCGGCGGTCTCGCCGGGAAAGCCGATCGCGCCGGCGCGCGCGCGCACCTTGGCTTCGCCCGCGTCGGACATGAGGCGGCGCACGTGCTGGTAGGGCGTGTCCGTAGGCGCCAGCTCGTCGAGCTGATGCTGCGCGAAATAGGCGACTTGCATGCGCTCGGCGCGGGTCAGCGTGCCGCCCGCTGGCGCAAGGCGCCCGGCGATGAGCTTGACCAAGGTCGACTTGCCGTTGCCGTTCTGCCCGATCAGCGCGATGCGGTCGTCGGCATCGAGCCGCAACGAGAGGCGGCGCAGCACGGGGGCGCCGGGCGCATAGCCGACCGCGACCTTGTCGAGCGCGACGATCGGCGGCGACAAGGCCTTGGCGGGCGGCGGAAAATCGAAGCGGCGCACCGCGCCGTCGACCATCGCGGCGATCGGCTCCAGCTTGGCCAGCCGCTTGAGCCGCGATTGCGCCTGGCGCGCCTTGCTGGCCTTGGCGCGGAAGCGGTCGACGAAGGCCTGCAGGTGCTTGCGTTCCAGCTCCTGCTGCCGGGCGAGCTTCAGGTCGAGCGCCTGGCGCTCGGCGCGCTGGCGCGCGAACGACGAATAGCCGCCGCGGTAGAGCGCGAGCTTGCCGCCGTCGAGATGCAGGATCCAGTCGACCGCGGCGTCGAGCAGGTCGCGGTCGTGGCTGATCACCATCACGGTGCGCGGATAATGCGCGAGGTGGTCGGTCAGCCACAGCGTGCCCTCGAGGTCGAGATAGTTGGTCGGTTCGTCGAGCAGCAGCAGATCGGGCTCGGCGAACAACACCGCGGCGAGCGCGACGCGCATGCGCCAGCCGCCGGAGAACTCCGCGCAAGGCTTCGCCTGCGCCGCCGCGTCGAAGCCGAGGCCGGCGAGGATCGCAGCCGCGCGCGCGGGCGCCGCGTGCGCGCCGATGTCGGCGAGCCGCGTCTGGATCTCGGCGATGCGATGCGGCTCGCGTGCCGCTTCGGCTTCGGCCAGCAACCGCGTGCGCTCGAGATCGGCATTGAGCACGACGTCGATCAAGCGCTCTGGCCCGTCCGGAGCCTCCTGGGCGAGGCGCCCGACGCGCGCGCGCAGGGGCAGCGAAATCGTCCCGTGCTCGGGGATAAGCTCGCCCGCGAGCGCGCGGAACAGCGTGGTCTTGCCGGCGCCGTTGCGGCCGACCAACCCGACGCGCGCGCCGGCCGGGATGTGCGCGCTGGCGCCGTCGATCAGCAGCCGGCCGGCGATGCGCAGGGAGAGGTCGTCGATGGCGAGCATGAGGCGTTCTTGGGGGCGTTCTTCTTGGGGGCTTTCTAACGAACCGTTAACGTTAATCCTCTACGACATACACGCATTCATTTCTGTGGGCCCCGTTCCATGAGCTCCCCTTCGACCTCGGCGCGCCTCGGCATCCGCGGCCGCCTCTACGCCTTCGGGCTCCTGTTCGCGCTTGGCAATATTGCGCTTGGCGGCCTCCTCATTTGGTTGCAGGCACGGCGCGGTCAGGCAGTCGACCCGGCGCCGATCGCGGCCGCGACCGCGGCGGTCGTGGTGATCGGCGCCGCTCTTTCCTTCTGGATGGCGCACCGCGTCGTGCAGCCGCTCGCCGCGCTGCACCGCGCATTGCGCGATCTCGCCGAGCGCGGCGAGTTCTCCGGGACGCTTGATCTCGCCCGCGACGACGAGATCGGCGCGATGGCGCGCGCATTCGACGTGCTGCGCGAGAACGCCGTCGCGCGCGCCGCGTTCGAGGACAAGACCCGCGCGGAAGCAACACAGCGGTCCGAGAAGCAGACCCGCGCGGACAAGATGATCGCGGAATTCCGCTCCTCGGTCGGCACCGTGCTGACGGCCGTCGACACCAGCATGCGCAAGCTCAACAGCACCGCCTCCTCGCTCACCAACGTCGCGGGCGAAGCCTCCAACCAGGCCGCGGCCGCGACCAACGCCTCGGAGCAGGCCGCCGCCAACGTACAGAGCGTCGCTTCGGCCACCGAAGAGCTCGGCAGCTCGGTCGCCGAGATCGGCCGCCAGGTCACCCAGGCCAACACGGTCGTGACCGACGCCACCGCGATGGCGAACCGCAGCAACGAACAGGTCGCGGCGCTCGCCGCCGCGGCGCAGAAGATCGGCGACGTGGTCGACCTGATCAAGGCGATCGCGGAGCAGACCAACCTGCTCGCGCTCAACGCCACCATCGAGGCCGCGCGCGCCGGCGAAGCCGGCAAGGGCTTCGCGGTCGTGGCATCGGAAGTCAAAAGCCTCGCCAACCAGACCGCCAAGGCGACCGAGGAGATCGGCGGCCAGGTCGCCGGCATCCAGTCGTCGACCAAGGACGCGGTCGAGGCGATCGGCAAGATCGCCGCCACCATGGGCGAGATCAACCGCTTCACCTCGGTGATCGCCGCGACGGTGGAAGAGCAGACCGCGGCGACGCGCGAGATCTCGCGCAACGTGACGCTGGCGTCGGACGGCACCACGGCGGTCGCCGACAACGTCGCGACCGTGACCATGGCGATCGGCGAAGCCAGCCGCTCGGCCAAGGACGTGCAGACCGCGAGCGGCGAGCTCGCCGAAGCGGCGCGCAAGCTGCAAAGCTCGGTCGACCGGTTCGTCGCAGAAGTGGCGGCGTAACGGAGCGGGATGCGGTCTCTCCTTGATCCCTCCATCGAAGGGGGCCCCTTTGGGGGAGGGATCAGCTACCCCTTCTTCTGCCAGCGGCCCTGCTCGTCCGGCTGCCAGTACGTCACGTCGAAACCCTTCGCCGCCGCGTCGCTCCAGTGTGCGCGCGCGGCGGCGACCGCCTCGTCGTCCTCGCCGTCGAACAGCAGCACGATGCGCTGATAGGCTGCGGCATCCGCCGGCACCGGCGCGCCGTCGATCAGGAAGCGCACGCTCGCGCCGTTCGGATTGTCGTCGTTGACGGTGAGCAGCACCGGCTGCGCCGCGGCCTCGGATTCGCGCCAGGTGCCGTGCGCCAGGAAGCTGTCGTCGCGATAGGTCCACAAGTGCGCGTCGAGCGCCTCGATGCGTTCCTCGCTGCCCGACTGCACGATCACGCGCCAGCCGCGTTCGAGCGATTTCTCGATCAGCGAAGGGAGCACGCGCTCGATCGGCTGGCGATGCAAGTGATAGAAGAGAAGTTCGGTCATCTGCTTTGCATGTAGATCCTATGGGGCAGCAGGTGGTCAGGAGGTAGGTTGAGATTGCAACCACCAACCCACCTGAGGACCAACGATGAAAACCGATCGCCCTGACGCACCTGCCGGCATTGAGTATGCCACGGTCCACGTTGTTTTCGAACTGAGCAAATCGAAGTGGCTTCTTGGGGTGCTACAGCCCGGGGCCGCGAAGGAGAGCCGTTACCAGATCGAAGGCGGCGACGTGAAGGCGCTGTCAGGAGTTCTGGCGCGGGCACGCGCGAAGGCGGAGGAGTTGGGTAAGCCGGCGCGTATTCTGTCCTGCTATGAGGCGGGGCTTGATGGTCACTGGCTGCATCGCTGGCTGAGCCAGAACGGCGTGACCAATTACGAGGTCGACGCGTCGAGCATCGAGGTGAGCCGCCGGGCGCGGCGGGCCAAGACCGACCGGATCGATTTGGCGCAGCTGATGCGGACTTTCCTGGCCTACTTGCGCGGCGAGCCGCGGGTCTGCAGCATGGTTCGGGTTCCCACGCCCGAGGATGAGGATCGCAAGCGGCGCACGCGCGAGCGCGAGCGGCTGCTCACGGAGCGCACGGCTCACACCAACCGGATCAAGGGGTTGCTGCACGGTCAAGGGATCCGCGATGCGACGCCGTTGAAGCCGGGCTTCCTGGGAGGTCTCGACCAGGTCCGCAGCGGCGACGGGCGCCCTCTGTCACCCCATTTGAAAGACGAGGTGCGCCGCGAGCATGAGCGGCTGATCCTTGTGCACAAGCAGATCAAGGCGCTGGAGGCACAAAATCTCGCTGCGCATCGCGCACCGGCAAAAGGCTCAACGGAGGAGAAGGTGGTTCAGCTCGCTCAACTCAGGGGCATCGGAGCTGTCATCGCCCAGCCTCTCGTCAACGAGGCGTTCTATCGTGACTTCAAGAACCGACGCCAGGTCGGCAGCTGCTTTGGCTTGACCGACACGCCCTACAACAGCGGTAGCAGCAGGCGCCAGCAGGGCATCAGCAAGGCCGGCAACCATCGCGCCCGAAAGGCCGCGCTCGAGCTCGCCTGGCTGTGGGTGAAGCATCAGCCGGACAGCGCGCTGAGCCACTGGTTCCGCACGCGGGTCGGCGACGCCAAGGGGCGCATCCGCAAGATCGCGATCGTGGCGCTGGCGCGCAAGCTGATGGTGGCGCTCTGGCGCTATCTGGAAACCGGCCTGATCCCGACCGGCGCCGTGATGCGCCCGAGCCTCTAACAAGAACGCCGGCGCGCCAATGACCGCCGACGTGACCCAGGACAGACGCGTGACCGAACCCGGGCTTGGGTCTTCGGATTCCGTTCTCGTAGATGGGTCCCGTCTCTTCTGGGCCTTCCCTTCACCGATGAATGAAAGATCAGGGTACGGATCATCGCGTCCGACCGGATACGAGTTGATGCGGTCTTTGCCGCATACAGCCTCACGGCCCAGTCCAGGTTCTCACGTCATGCTGCTCATCGCGCGCCAATACGTCCCCGACCACGAGCATTGCGCCGGCCTCGCCGCCGTCAAGGCCGCTTCGCGCCGCCTCCGGCGGTGGCCTGCGGCCAGCCTTGACCGCGGCTGCAGCCGGCGCAGCGGGGCCAACCGTCGGGACGAAGGAACAACCACGAGCGCTGCGCGCTCGAAGTCAACGACAGGCTAGAAACATGCCCTGATCAATCTCGCCTCTTGACAACCAAGACCCCATACGAGCCCGGATGGAGCTTCAGCGTAATCCGGGGTTCATGCCCTGGGCGAGAGGCGTTCCCGCATTCCGCTGCGCTCCATGCGGGCTACACCGATCGCACCGGCTCACCCAGCCCGCGGGACCGAGCACGGGGGCATGCGCGTCGCGGCCGGCGCCGCGCCTCACTTCTCGTAATATTCCGCCACCAGGCGGTCGAGCAGGCGCACGCCCCAGCCCGAGCCCCAGCTCTTGTTGATGTCGGAAGCCGGCGAGGCAAAGCCGGTGCCGGCGATGTCGAGGTGCGCCCACGGCGTCTTGCCGACGAAGCGCCCGATGAACTGCGCCGCCGTGATCGAGCCGCCGCTGCGCCCGCCGGTGTTCTTCATGTCGGCGAACTTCGAAATCGATCAGCTTGTCGTATTCCGGCCCGAGCGGCAGGCGCCACACCTTCTCGCCGGTGTCGAGGCCGGCCGCGGCGAGGCGCTCGGCCAGCGTATCGTCATTGGAAAACAGTCCGGCATGCTCCTGCCCGAGCGCGATCAGGATCGCGCCGGTCAAGGTCGCAAGATCGACCATGAATTTCGGCTTGAAGCGGGTGTTGACGTAATGCACCACGTCGGCGAGCACGAGGCGGCCTTCGGCGTCGGTGTTGATGATCTCGATGGTCTGCCCGGACATCGAGGTGACGATGTCGCCCGGGCGCTGCGCGTTGCCGTCCGGCATGTTCTCGACCAGGCCGATGGCGCCTACGACATTCACCTGGGCCTCGCGGCGCGCAAGCGCGTGCATCAGCCCGACGACGCAGGCCGCGCCCGCCATGTCGCCCTTCATGTCCTCCATGCCGGCGGCCGGCTTGATCGAGATGCCGCCGGTATCGAAGCACACGCCCTTGCCGATGAAGGCGAGCGGCGCGGCGCCGCGCTTGCCGCCGTTCCAGCGCATGATCGCGAGGCGGCTCTCGCGCCGCGAGCCCTGCCCGACGCCGAGCAGCGCGCCCATGCCGAGCCGCTTCATCGCCCGCGCGTCGAGGATCTCGACCGCAACGCGGAGCTTGCGCAACGCGGTCGCGCGGCGGGCGAATTCCTCCGGGAACAGGACGTTGGGCGGCTCGTTGACCAGGTCGCGGGCCAGGACGACGCCTTCGGCGAGCGCTTCGCGCGCACCCCAGGCGCGCCGCGCCGCCTTCACGTCGGCGACCTGAAGCGCGATCCTGGTGTTGGCGACGGCCTCGTCGTCGTCCTTGCGCTTGGTCTTGTAGCGGTCGAAGCCGTAGGCCCGCAGCCGCAACCCCAGCGCGACCTCGGCGGCGGCCTCGGCGCGCAACGGTCCATCGGAAAGGTCGAGCACGATCGCGGCCTCTTTCGCCCTGGCCGGGATGCGCCCCATGGCGGTCCCGCCGAGCTTGACCAGGTCCTGCGGCTTGCGCTCGTCCTTGCCGGCGCCGATCACCACCAGCCGGGAGGCGCTGAGACCCGCCGGCGCGACGATTTCCAGGGCGGACCCGGCCTTGGCGGTGAAATGTTCGGCCTTGGCTACGCGGCTCAGCATCTCGGCGGCCGGCCCCAGCAGCGCCCGCGTGCGCGCGCCGAGCTTCATCCCCTCCCCCGCGAACACCACCAGAATACCCCTGCCGGGGGCCGCGAACGGGCTGAATCCGAGTTTGACGGCCTCGGCCATGGAAAAAGGTCCTTTCAGGCTGGAAACCGCCCCCGGAGCACGAGTGTTGCAGGCGGGTCACGCTGCGAGCAATATCCTATCGAATCACGACTGGCGAGATCGTTGCCGAAGTCCTGCCATTTCTGGGGGTTAGTGGTCGCCATCGGCTGCGCCGGGGGCTCGAGGCGCCGGTGCCGTGGGGACAGTGCTGGGGGGCGCCGCAAACGGTCATGTCAGCCTTCGACCGCTACATCCTGCGCGACGTGCTGGGGGCGTTCCTGCTCGTCCTGGTCAGCCTGACCGCGGTCATCTGGCTCACGCACGCATTGCGCGAAATCGACCTGATGACCAATCAGGGGCAGACGATCCTGGTGTTCATCGGCATCACCGGCCTGCTCATCCCGCTGCTGGTGCTGGTGATCGCGCCGATCGCGCTGGTGCTCGCGGTCAGCCACACGCTCAACCGCCTCAACACCGATTCGGAAATCGTGGTGATGAGCGCCTCCGGCATGTCGCCGTGGCGGGCGTTCCGTCCCTTCATCGGCGCGACGCTCATCGTCTCGCTGCTGGTCGGATTCATCTCCGCCTATCTGGCGCCGACCGGCCTGCGCGAACTGCGCCACTGGGCGCTCAAGGTGCGCACCGACCTGGTCAGCAACATCATCGTGCCGGGCCGCTTCACCACCATCGAGCGCGGCCTCACCATCCACATCCGCGAGCGGCGGCCCGACGGCCAGCTCGTCGGCATCTTCATCGACGACCGCCGCGACCCCAAGGAGCGCATGACGTCGCTCGCCGAGTACGGCGAGATCGTCGAGGCGGCGCGCGGCAACATGCTGGTGCTGGTCAATGGCAACGTGCAGAAATTCGAGCCCGGGCGCGGCGACCCGACCATCGTGAATTTCGACCGCTACGGCTTCGACCTGTCGAAATTCAGCGGCGGGCCGCCGAACATCACCTTCGGGGTGCGCGAGCGCAACCTCATCGACCTGATGTTCCCCGACCCCAACGATCCGGTGCTCAAGCAATTGCCGACGCATTTCAGCTCGGAGATGCACGACCGCCTGGTGGCGCCGGTCTATCCGATCGCGTTCACGGTCATCGCCTTCGCCATTCTCGGCGCGCCGCGCACCAGCCGGCAGAGCCGAGCGGAATCGATCGCGCTCACCATCGTGGCCATCGGCGCCCTGCGCCTGATCGGCTTTGCCTGCAACGTGATCGCCACGCAGACCTTTGCCGCCATCATCGTGCTCTATGCCTCGCTCGCCCTCGCGTTCGGCTTCGGCCTGACCGCGATCGCGCGCGGCAGCGTCGTCGAGCTGCCGAGTTTCATCGTCCAGCCGTGGTCGTCGCTGTTCGAGCGGCTGGCGCGGCGGCTGCAGCCGGGGTGAGCGCATGGTGTCGCGTACCTTGCTGCGCTATTTCGGGATGCGCTTCCTCAGCGCGGTCGCCGCCGTGTTCTGCGGCATCTTCGTGCTGATCGTGCTGATCGACTACATCGAGATGATGCGCCGCACCTCGGACGTTCCCAATCTGTCGGCGTTGACGGTGGCCAAGGCCTCGTTCTTCCGCGTGCCGCAGCTGACCGAGCGCATGCTGCCGTTCGCGGTGCTGGTCGGCACCATGGCGTGCTACCTCAACCTGTCGCGCCGGCTCGAGCTGGTGGTGGCGCGCGCGGCCGGCATGTCGGCGTGGCAATTCGTGGCCCCGGCCGTGATCGTCGCCTTCCTGCTCGGGATCGCGGCGACGACCATCTACAACCCGCTGTCGGCGATGATGCGGGAGTGGTCCAAGCGGCTCGAGGCGGACATCTTCCAGCAGCAGGAATCCGGCCTGCAGCAGCGCAGCCCGATCGGCTTCTGGGTGCGCCAGCGCAGCGACGACGGGCAGTCGATCATCTACGCGGCCTCGAGCCAGGAACAGGGCGTGCGCCTCGACGGGGTGAGCGTCTTCACGTTCGACCCGAACGGGCGGACCCAGGAGCGCATCGAAGCCAAGCATGCGATCCTGGAGCCCGGCCATTGGCGGCTCGATCAGGCGCGGGTGTTCGCGAGCGGCGCCAAGATGCAGGAATTCGCCGCTTATCGGCTCAAGACCAATCTGACCGCGCCGCAGGTGCGGGAAAGCTTTTCCACCCCCGAGACGGTCCCGTTCTGGCAACTCCCGCTATTCATCGAGATCGCCGAGCGTTCCGGGCTGATCGCGGCAGGATATAAATTGCAGTATCACATCCTGATTGCCCGTCCATTCTTGCTCGCCGGCATGGTTCTACTTGCGGCATCGGTAAGTTTACGGTTTTTTCGCTTTGGCGGCGTTCCGCAAATGGTTTTGAGTGGCATTGCGGCGGGCTTTCTGCTTTATGTGATGCAGAAGGTCACCGAAGATCTGAGCAAGGCCGAGCTGATGCATCCGATGGCGGCCGCCTGGCTGCCGGTGCTGTTTGGGGGACTGACGGGGTTCCTAGTGCTGCTGTACCAGGAGGACGGGTGATGGCCGGTTCGACCGCCACTCGCCTCGCGCGGCCGCGTCGACGCGGTCGCTTTCGCGTTTCGGGCCTCATCCTCGCGGCGCTCGTTGCGGGCGGCGCCGGCTTTGCCGTGCGGCCCGCCGCCGCGCAATTCGACAACAACCCGCAATGGGTCGGAGTGCGTCCGGCGGGACCCTCGAGGCCCGGCGCTTCGGCCGATCTGGCCGGCTCACGCGATCCCAACGCGCAGATGCTGCTGCGTGCCGACGAGCTGCAATACGACAACGCCAACAACCGCGTGATCGCGGTCGGCGACGTGCAGATCTATTACAAGGGCTCTTCGCTTCAAGCCAACCGGGTCATCTACAATCAGCGCACCAAGCGGCTCAATGCCGAAGGCAACGTGCGCCTGATCGAGCCGGACGGCAAGATCATCACCGCGCAGATCCTCGATCTCAACGAGGACTTCCGCGACGGCTTCGTCGACTCGTTCCGGCTCGAGGGCGCCGACCAGACGCGCTTCGCGGCCCCGCGCGCGGAGCGTTCGAGCGGTACCTTCACGACGTTCCAGAGCGGCGTCTATACCGCCTGCCTGCCGTGCAAGGAGGACCCGCGCCGCCCGCCGCTGTGGCAGGTGAAATCGACGCGCATCATCCACGACGAAGCCGAGAAGATGATCTATTTCGAGCAGGGGCAGCTCGAATTCCTCGGCGTTCCGGTGTTCTATTTCCCCTACCTGTCGGCGCCCGATCCGACGGTCAAGCGCAAGACCGGCGTGCTGATGCCGCGCTTCATGTTCAGCAGCATCCAGGGGTTCGGCGTCGAGGTGCCGTATTTCTGGGCGCTGGCGCCCGACTACGACGTCACGGTCGCGCCGCGCGTCATGACCCGGCAAGGCCTGCTCATCGACGCCGAATGGCGCCAGCGCCTGATCAACGGCGCCTACTCGATCCGCGCCGCCGGCATCTACCAGGCCGACAAGGACTACTTCCTCAAGAACGGCGGGCCGAACTCCCCCGGCTACCGCGACTTCCGCGGCTCGCTCGACACCACCGGCCAGTTCAGCCTGAACAACAACTGGGTGTGGGGCTTCGACGGCACGCTGCTCACCGACAAGACCTTCCTGCAGGACTACGGGCTGCGCAGCTATTACATGCTGGTCGATCCGTTCAAGACCGGCGGCCTCGAGACGGTCTCGCAGCTCTATCTGACCGGCCGCGGCGACCGCAGCTTTTTCGACGCCCGCGTGGTGCACTATTTCGGCCTCTCCCCGGTCGACGTGCAGAGCCAGCTCCCGATCATCCATCCGCTGATCGACTACCGCAGAACCCTGGGCACGCCGGTGCTCGGCGGCGAACTCAGCTACCGGGTCAACCTGACCAGCCTGTCGCGCGACCTCGCCGACTTCGATCCGATCACGCAAAAGGCGATCACGAGCGCGCAGTGCGACGTACTCACCGCCGATCCGGCGATCAAGACGCGCGCGGACTGCATCCTGCGCGGCATGCCGGGGAGCTATTCGCGCCTCTCCGCCGAGACCACGTGGCGGCGCACGCTGATCGATCCGTACGGGCAGATGTTCACGCCGTTCGCGTCGCTGCGCGCCGACGTCGCTGCGCTGTCGACCAGCATGGAGACCGGGGTCGCCAACTTCATGCCCACCGGCGACAGCACCGTCGGCCGGGTGATGCCGGCGGTCGGGCTCGAATACCGCTATCCCTTCATCAGCGCGCAGAGCTGGGGCACCCAGATCATCGAGCCGATCGCCCAGCTGGTGATCCGCCCGAACGAATCCGCCGTCGGCCGGCTGCCGAACGAAGACGCCCAGAGCATGATCTTCGACGACGTGAACCTGCTCGCGGTCAACAAGTTCTCCGGCTGGGACCGCCTCGAAGGCGGCTCGCGGCTCAATGCCGCCGTGCAGTACACCGCCCAATTCAATCGCGGCGGCTTCGTCAACGTGCTGTTCGGCCAGTCCTACCAGCTGTTCGGACAGAACTCGTTCGCGCTTCGCGACGCCGTCAACACCGGCATCAACAGCGGCCTGGAAACGGCGCGCTCGGACTATGTCGGCCGCGTCGCCTACCATCCGGACAGCATCTACGCCTTCATCACCCGTTTCCGGCTCGACGAGCAGAGCATGGATGTGCGCCGGTTCGAGGTCGAGGCGCGCGCCAACTTCAATCGATGGAACCTCGCCGTGCTCTACGGCAATTACGACGCGCAGCCCGAGATCGGCTTCCTGGCGCGGCGCCAGGGCATCCTCGCCTCCGGCACCGTCAAGTTCACGCAGAACTGGAGCGTGCTCGGTGCCGCGCGCTTCAACCTGGAGACCAAGAACATCGACCAATACCGCATCGGGCTCGGCTACATCGACGATTGCTTCGCGATATCCATCAACTACATCACCGACTATACTTACTCGAGCAGCATCACCAAGGACACCAAGGTCATGCTGCAGATCAACCTGCGCACGCTCGGCGGCACGAGCTTCTCGCAGAGCCTGAGCTCGCAGGGCGCCAACGCACAGAGCCTCGGATCGACCTTGGGATTGTGATCGGACGGGGGGCGGCCCTTAACGATCGACGCGCGCGAGGAGCCATGACGCGACACCCTCCCAGCCCAGAGCGGAATCGACCGGCCCGGCTGCGCCGCCTGTCCGGCGCGGCGGCGCTTGCCGTCGCGATACTCCTGATCGCGCAGCCGCGCGCCGAAGCCCAGGTCGCGGCCCTGGTCAACGGCGAGCCGATCACGCAGCACGACGTCAATCAGCGCGTCCGGCTGATCCAGCTCTCGGCGCGCAAGACGGTCTCCAAGCAGGAAGCGCTGGACGAACTGATCGACGACAAGCTCAAGGTCCAGGTCTCGAAGCGCTACATCGCGGAGGTGCCCAAACGCGAGATCGACCAGGCCTACAGCGGCATCGCGCGCCGCGCCGGCCTCACTCCGCAGCAGTTCACCCAGATGCTGAACCAATCCGGCCTCACGGTCGAAATCGATGCGCGCGCGCATCCACGCCGACTTCGTGTGGCAGCAGATCATCCGCGGCAAGTTCCAGTCGAGCCTGCAGATCGGCGAGAAGGACGTGGCGCTGGCGTTCCAGGCCAAGAACAAGAAGGAGGACGCGGCCGCGTTCGAATATCGCCTGCGACCGATCCTGTTCATCGTGCCGCGCGGCGCCGCGGCGAGCGCCTTCGAGGCGCGCAAGCGCGAGGCCGAGGGCCTGCGCACGCGGTTCCAGAACTGCGAGGAAGGCCTGCGCCTGGCGACCGCGTTGCCGGACGTCGCGATCAGGGAGTCCATCTCGCGCGTGTCGTCCGATCTCGGCGCACAGCAGCGCGACGTGCTCAACGTCACGCAGGTCGGCCGGCTGACGCCTCCGGAAGTGACGCTGCAGGGGATCGAAATGTTCGCGGTATGCGGCAAGGAACAGGCCACCGGCGAAACGCCGGCCAAGCGCGAGGTGCGCGACGAGATGTACCGCGAGCGTTTCGAGGCGACGTCCAAGCGCTATCTCAAGGAACTCCGCCGCGGCGCCATGATCGAGGTCAAATAGCTTCCAGATGACGCGACCGCTCGCGCTGACGCTCGGCGAGCCGGCCGGGATCGGACCCGATCTGACGCTCGCGGTGTGGCAGCGGCGCGCCGAATTCGCGCTCGCGCCGTTCTACTGCATCGGCGATCCGGACCTGCTCGCGCGCCGCGCGCGCCGCCTCGGATTGACGGTCCCGCTGCGCCTGGTCGAGCCGGAGACGGCCGCGGCCGCGTTTGCCGCCGCCCTGCCGGTGGTGCAGCTGGGCGTGCCGGCGACCGCGGAACCGGGCGTTCCCGACGAGACCAGCGCCGCGGCCGCGCTCGCATCGATCCGCCGCGCCGTGGCCGACGTGCTGCAGCGTCGGGCCGGGGCGATCGTCACCAATCCGGTCGCCAAGGCGGTGCTCTATCGCGACGGCTTCGCCGAGCCCGGCCATACCGAGTTCCTTGCCAAGCTGGCGCAAGAGCATACCGGGCGCTCCGCGCACCCGGTGATGATGCTGTGGTCGCCGGAGCTCGCCGTGGTGCCGGTGACCATCCACCTCGCCGTGCGCGACGTGCCGGCGCGGTTGACCGCCGACCTCATCGTCGAGACCGCGCGCATCGTCGCGCGCGACCTTGCGGCCCGCTTCGATCTGGCGCGGCCGCGCCTGGCGATCGCCGGCCTCAACCCGCATGCCGGCGAAGACGGCGCACTCGGGGATGAGGATCTCGCCGTCGTCGCGCCCGCGGTGCAACGCCTGCGCGCCGAGGGCATCGATGCGCGCGGGCCGTTGCCGGCCGACACGATGTTCCATGCCGCGGCGCGGCGCTCCTACGACGTCGCGCTCGCCATGTATCACGATCAGGCGCTGATCCCGATCAAGACGCTCGCCTTCGACCATGCGGTCAACGTGACGCTCGGGCTGCCGTTCGTGCGCACTTCGCCGGACCACGGCACCGCATTCGACATTGCCGGAACCGGGCGCGCCAGCCCGACCAGCCTGGTCGCGGCGCTGCGGCTGGCGGCGCGGCAAGCGGCAGCGGCGCCGGCAACCGCGCCGTGACCGACGAGCTGCCGCCGCTGCGCGACGTCATCCGCCGGCACGGCCTGACCGCGCGCAAATCCCTCGGCCAGAACTTCCTGTTCGACCTCAATCTCACCGGCCGCATCGCGCGCGCCGCCGGGCCGCTCGAAGGCGTCACGGTGGTCGAGATCGGACCGGGCCCGGGCGGCTTGACGCGCGCACTGCTGGCGCACGGCGCGCGCCGCGTGGTCGCGGTCGAACGCGACGAGCGCGCGCTGGCGGCGCTGGCCGAGGTCGCCGAGCGCTACCCCGGGCGACTCGTGGTCGTGCCGGGCGATGCACTCGCGTTCGATGTCACCGCTTTTCTCGACGCTCCGACGCGCGTGGTCGCCAACCTGCCCTATAACATCGCGACCGCGCTGCTGGTGTCATGGCTCACCGTCGAATGGCCGCCCTGGTACGACCGGCTGGTGCTGATGTTCCAGCGCGAAGTGGCCGAGCGCATCGTCGCCGCGCCGGGTTCCAAAACCTATGGCCGGCTGTCGGTGCTGGCCGGCTGGCGCACGCGGGCGAAGATCCTGTTCGATATCGCGCCGTCGGCCTTCGTGCCGCCGCCCCAGGTGACCTCGTCACTGGTCGAGCTGGTGCCGCGCGCAAGCCTGCTCCCGTGCGATCGGCGCGCGCTCGAGCGCGTCACCCAGGCCGCCTTCGGCCAGCGCCGCAAGATGCTGCGCCAGAGCCTGCGATCGCTCGGCGGCGACACGCAGGCTCTGCTCGCCGCCGCCGGCATCGAACCGACCGCGCGCGCCGAACAGATAGCGGTGGATGGTTTCGTGGCGCTCGCACGGGCGCTTACGCATCACGAGATGGCCGCGCCATAGCGCATGATCCCGAAAAGTGTGCAGCGGTTTTCGGAAAAGATCATGCTCCACGAATAACTTAGAGCGCGATGACGATTCGAAGAAAAGTCATCGTGCTCTAGCGCATGATCCCGAAAAGTTGACAGCCTTTTCGGATAAGATCATGCGCCAGAGAAGTCAAAACGCCCCGCGAAGGATGCCCCATGGCCCGCATGATCCGCCAGTCGCTCACCGCCTACGCAACGCCGCTGTGCGAGACGGTGGTGGAAGCGCCCGAGCCGCAGGGCAGCGAAGTATTGGTGCGAATCAACCGCTGCGGTGTGTGTCATTCGGATCTCCATCTGCATGACGGCTACTTCAGCCTTGGCGGCGACAAGAAGCTCGACGTGACGGCGGGCCGCACACTTCCCTTCACGCTCGGACACGAGATCGCGGGCACGGTGGAGCAGGCCGGCCCCGCGGCGAACGTGAAAATCGGCACGGCGGCCGCCGTGTTTCCCTGGATCGGCTGCCGCCAATGCGCAGCCTGCAAGGCAGGAGAGGAAAATCTCTGCGCGGCGCCGCGCCACCTCGGCATCCAGGTGGATGGCGGCTTTGCCACGCACGTGCTGGTGCCGCACCCGCGCTACCTGATCGATCACACCGGGCTGCCGGCCGCGCTCGCCGGTGCCTACATGTGCTCCGGCCTGACTGCGTTTTCCGCGCTGAAGCGGATCGCCGACCATGCCAAACGCGGGCCCGCGCTGCTGGTTGGGCTCGGCGGGGTCGGCATGATGGGGCTTTCGTTCGCGCTCGCGCTGTTCCCGCACAAGCCGATCGTCGCCGACATCGATGCAGCCAAGCGCGAGGCCGCGCTGAAGGCGGGCGCCGCGGCCGCCTACGATCCGGCCGATCCGACGGCGCGCAAGGCGCTGTTCAAGGCGAGCGGGGGCGGCGTGTACGGCGCCGTCGATTTCGTCGGCTCGGATGGCTCGCTGGCGTTCGCGGCCGGGGCGCTTGCCAAGGGCGGCAAGGTCGTCGTCACCGGGCTTCTGGGCGGCACCTATACGACGCCGATTGCGATGTTTCCGCTGCGGGTGTTCACGGTGGAAGGCACCATGACCGGTACGCTCGCGGAAGCGCACGAGATGATGGCGTTGGCGCGCGCCGGCAAGGTGCCGCCGGTGCCGATCCACGAGCGCCCGCTCAATGCCGCGCAGTCTGCGCTCGACGATCTGCGCGCCGGCCGTGTGGTCGGCCGGGCCGTGTTGGCGATGTGATTGTTTCGTAAGTGCCAACTCGATCAAGCGCCCCTGGTGCTTCACGATCAGACAGACGGGGTACAAGCTAGGCTGCAGTGAAGCTGGCTGCGGTGTCGGTGCTGCGATTCAGGCTTGATCCGTGTCAGCGCCCGTACCTCCGCACCATCAACATATTGAGACCGGATTGGATCAATGCATCGCGAAAAGGCAGTCTATGAACCACAAAGCAAGGAAGCGGAATGAGAGTACCTTGCCGTATCTTGCCGTTCGACACTGACTTGCAGGCATAACTGTTTTGTGGTTTTTGCCGGTGTCGGTTTTCTGTACTGATTCGCTACAACATCTTGTGTAGATGCGGCGTACAAAAAATTACTCGTACTGCTAGTCGCGACGGCTTGAACCCGTTTCGCGAATCAGATTTCGTATGCCTGGCCATCGGGGGCAAGGCATTATGTTCGGAAACGAGTTGATGCCCGAGACAGGTTTCCGTTTCCTGCGGAAACTAGACCCTCAATCGCCCAAACGCGAAACACGCAGCCGCTGCTGTCGGATTACCCGGCGGGCGGCTTTCTTGTTTGCAGACGCTTTCATGGGGCCTAATCAATGAAAAAGAACCTCGTCGTCATCGCCGTCATCCGCTTTCGTCGAAGCAGGCATGGCCGCGAAGGGCCGCCGGGAGATCAATTCCGCCATGGCTCCTAACCGCACCATACGCTTTTCGCTGCGTCCGTCGCGCCGCGACTATCACTGCGCCCGCTTGGAGAGGCTCTCCAAGGCGGGCGCTGTCGTTTTCGGTGTCATGCGCGATGTTGCGCCATGGGCACGTGGCCCGCCCTAAAAAAGACCGAGGGACGCCGCTGCAGGCGGCGCCCCTCGGCATTCAAGGAAGACCCACCGACATTGATCCCCTGCTGGAGGAACAACATGCGGAAGTCATCCCCTGCCAGCCGCGCAAGCGGCCGACTTCGTAAATCCCCTCGCGGCCATAAGCCCCGAGCCGCCGGTGGGATCAAGATCTTCAAGGCTGCGATCTGTCTCTTGCATTTCGCCGCTGGCGTAGCGCTGATCGCGACCAAGAGTGTCGTTCTGGGCGCGCTCGGCATCGCGGTGCTTCTGCTCAGTCTCTTGGTCTTGACCTACGAGTTCTGTCACGACCTGCACATAGTGTTCGAAGGACTCGCCGAAACGTTGGCAGCCTCGCGGCGTCGCATCGAGCGTATGGCTCACAGTATGTGCGAAATAATCACTCGCTGGCAGGATGCGGCACAACGGAAAGCGGAGCGTCTGGAAGGTCTCACCGATCGCGTATTGCAGGTGTTCTGGGACTGGTGGCGGCAGAAGTAGTTTGCATGCAATTGGCGAGCTTGCTGATCTAACAAACTGATCTCTAGCCAGTGGCTCTGGCGACCAGATAGGGCACAGCTCCAATGCTAGAACGCGAGCCACTGCCGTAACCGGCAGGCTTGGATCGATTGACGCGTAGACGCGCCCAGTCATTTTCTCTGCTCGCCTCCAGTTCCCGGGTCCGCTTTGCGGGAAACACCGTCTGCCGTGGCGTGGCGAGTGGCCGCGGACAGAGGATAACGTGCCTCAAAGGGCATGCAACCCTTTCGATTCGGTTGTGCGCTGGGAATTTGACTGAAAAGCGGCCTGCTGTCGACAGTGCTGACGGTACCGCGCTCCTATCCCCTGTGCAGGAAATGTCACATGTGACGCCTATGGTTGCTTGCTGCACTGAAAGCGCCACAGCCTTCCTCCCCCCTTGTGAGGGAGGTCGATCCGCCGAAGCGTTAGCGAAGGCGGGGCGGGAGGGGGTCTTCGTTTCTTGACGTCATCAGCGTCGTTGCATCTGTGGCGAGTCCCCCTCCGGCTCGCTTCGCTCGCCACCTCCCCCACAAGGGGGGAGGAAGGCTGTGGCGCTTTCAGCGCAAATCCTTCATGCGAAGGCGTCCGCGGCATATGAGATTGCGCTACGACCGAGAGGCTCGTCGCCTCATCCGATGATCTGCCGCAGCTCCGCCAGCAGGTGGGCGACGAACGCCGCCATGTCGGCGCGCCGCGCGCTCCTGGCGCGTCCGGCGGCGAGAATCGCGCGCAATTCGGCAAAGCTCCGGTCGAGATCGCCATTGACCAGCACGTGGTCGTACTCGTTCCAATGCGGGATCTCCTCCGCCGCGTTGCGCAGGCGGCGTGCGATCACGTCGGCGCTGTCCTCGGCGCGCCGCTCGAGGCGCGCCTTGAGCTCGGCGGCCGAGGGCGGCAGCACGAACACGCTGACGATGTCGGGCCGCATGGTGCGGTAAAGCTGCCGCGTGCCCTGCCAGTCGATGTCGAACAGCATGTCGCGTCCGGCCGCGAGCGCGGCCTCCACCGCAGCGCGCGGCGTGCCGTAGCAGTTGCCGTGCACCTCGGCCCATTCGAGCAGGTCGCCGGCATCGCGCAGCCGCGTGAATTCGCGCATCGGAATGAAGCGGTAATGCACGCCGTCGATCTCGCTGGTGCGCCGCGCGCGCGTCGTCACCGAGACCGAGAGGTCGATGTTTCTCTCCTGCGCCAGCAGGTTGCGCGTCAGCGTGGTCTTGCCCGCCCCCGAGGGCGAGGAGACCACCAGCATGATGCCGCGCCGGGCGGTGTCCGCGCTCATTCCAGGTTCTGCACCTGCTCGCGGAACTGCTCGACCACCGTCTTCAGTTCGAGCCCGATGGTGGTCAACGCGACGTCGTTCGACTTCGAGCACAGCGTGTTGGCTTCGCGGTTGAGCTCCTGGGCGAGGAAGTCGAGGCGGCGGCCGACCGCCTTGCCGTCGGCGACGAGGCGGCGCGCCTGCGCCACGTGGGCGGCGAGACGGTCGAGCTCCTCGCGCACGTCCGCCTTGGCGGCGATCAGGATCGCCTCCTGATGCAGGCGGTCGGCGTCGAAGCGATCGGAGGCGCCGAGCAGCAGCGCGACCTGCTCGGCGAGCCGCGCCCTGACGGCTTCGGTGCGCCGCCCGGGTGAAGCTTCCGCGCGCGCCGTGAGGGCGGCGATCTCGTCAAGCCGGCCGGAAAGGATGTCGCGCAGGACCGCGCCTTCGTGCCGGCGCATCTCGGCGAGGCTGGCGAGCGCCGCCGCGAAGCCGCCGATCACCGCCGCTTCGGCGGCGCGGCGTTCCTCCTCGCGCTCATCCTCGTCGATCACCTCGATCACGCCCTTGAGCGACAGGATGCCGTCGACGCTGGGCGGCGCGGCATCAATGCGCCGGGCGACGTCACGCATCGTGGCGAGCACGGCGGCGAGCACCGGCTCGTTGACGCGCACGACCGGCGCGACGCCGGTGCGCGCGGCCGTCAGGTTGCCGTAGACCGTGCCGCGCATCAGCGCCTCGGCGGCAAGCGCGCGCACCGGCGCTTCAACCGCGTCCCAGCCGGGCGGCAGGCGCAGCCGCAGCTCGAGGCCCTTGGCGTTGACCGACTTGACTTCCCAGGCCCACGCATAGGCGCCGCTGACGCCGCTTGCGCGCGCAAAGCCGGTCATGCTCGACAGCGCCATCGACGGTCCCGTGCGGAATCAACCGAGAAAAAGCGCGCGAACCATAGCGCATGGGCCGGAAAGAGTGACAGACATTTCCGAATGCAGCGGGGCTACTGCTACAGCCATTTCCGCTCAGATTGAATCGCCTGCCGCTCCGACGGAGTCGGAAATGGCTGTAGATTCTTGCGTTTGCGCATGTTCTTTGTCGGCGAACCGGTATCCACTTCGCCGGAACATGCGCTAAAGCATGATCCCGAAAAGTGTGCAGCGGTTTTCGGAAAAGATCATGCTCCACGAATAACTTAGAGCGCGATGACGATTCGAAGAAAAGTCATCGTGCTCTAGCGCGCCGGGGCCGCACGCTTGGGAGCGGACTTGGTTGCCGGCGAGGCCGGCGCCGGCGCGAAGGCGGGCGCGTTCACCGGCGCCGACTGCGTGCGCAGCGGAGTCGTCTCGGACGGCTGCGGCTCGCGCGCCTGCTGCTCGAACTGACGCAGGCGGGCGACGTTCTGCTGGTGCTGCTGCAGGTTCTCGGCGAACGCATGGCCGCCGCTGCCGTCGGCGACGAAGAACAGCTCCTTGGTGCGCGCCGGATTGGCGGCGGCCTCGAGCGAGGCGCGCCCCGGATTGGCGATCGGCCCCGGCGGCAGACCCTCGATCACATAGGTATTGTAGGGCGTCGATTGCTCGATCTCGGAGCGCATGATCGGGCGCCCGAGCGTGCCTTTGCCGCCGACCAGCCCGTAGATGATGGTCGGATCGGACTGCAGCCGCATGCGCTGGCGCAGCCGGTTGACGAACACCGCGGCCACGCGCGAGCGCTCGTCCGGCTTGCCGGTCTCCTTCTCGATGATCGAGGCGAGCGTCACCAGCTGCTCCACCGACTTGACCGGCACGTCGGCGCTGCGCCGTTCCCAGATCTCCTGGACGAAGCGCTTCTGCGCCTGACTCATCCGCGCCAGGACCTGCTCGCGCGGCGTGCCGCGGGGAAATCGATAGGTCTCGGGCAGGAGCGTGCCTTCCTTGGGAATCTCCTTGATATTCCCGGCGAGGAAGTCGACCTCCACCAGGCGCGTGATGATCTGCTCGGAGGTGAGGCCTTCGGGGATGGTGAGCGCGTGCTCGACGACCTTGCCGTCGACGATGGTGTCGAGGACTTCGCGCAGACTCGCCTGCTTGGCGAAGCGATACTCGCCCGACTTCAGGTCGTCGCGCGCCTTGAGCATCAACACGCCGCCGATGAACACCCAGCTCTGCTCGATGACGCCCTCGCGCTGCAGCAGGTCGGCGATCTCGCGCACGCCGAGACCGCGCGGGATGTTCACGACCTTGTCGCGCTCGAGCGGGCCCTGGGATTCGAACCGATGCTTGCCGAACGAATAGGCGAGCCCGCCGGCGATGCCGACCACCAGGAGGATGGTGAAGACGGCATTTCCGATGATGACGAGCGGATGGCGGGCGTGGCGCGAAGGCCGCCTCGGCTGAGGCACGTTCTCGGGCTGCAGCGCGGCGCGCGGGCTCTTCGGCGCGAGACGTTGCGCGGGGGCATTGTCGCTCGGCGTTGCCCCGCCGGCCGTGCCACGGTTGGAAGAGCCTGGGTCCACCGTCCTATCCGTTCCTGGTCGGCCTCAAACGCAGGTTAAGTCGAAATATGGCGAAAGGGTGAAGCCGCGCCGCGAGATCGCGCTATTCGGCGACGCCGCGGAAGACGAGCGAGGCATTGGTACCGCCGAATCCGAACGAGTTCGAGAGCACCACGTCGACGTCGCGCTTGCGCGACTTGTGCGGCACGAGATCGATCGGCGTCTCGACCGAAGGATTGTCCAGATTGATGGTCGGCGGCGCAACCCCGTCGCGGATCGCAAGCACAGAAAAGATCGCCTCGACCGCGCCGGCGGCGCCGAGCAGGTGGCCGATCGACGACTTGGTCGAGGACATGGAGATGCGCCCGGCCGCATTGCCGACGATGCGCTGCACGGCGCCGAGCTCGATCTCGTCGCCGAGCGGCGTCGAGGTGCCGTGCGCATTGATATAGTCGATCTCGCCCGGCGTGATGCCGGCGCGGCGGATGGCGGCGGTCATACAGCGGAACGCGCCGTCGCCGTCGGCGGCCGGCGCGGTGATGTGGTGCGCGTCGCCGGACATGCCGTAGCCGATGACCTCGGCGTAGATCCTGGCGCCGCGGCGCTTGGCATGCTCGTAGTCTTCAAGCACGACCACGCCGGCCCCCTCTCCCATCACGAAGCCGTCGCGATCGCGGTCATAGGGGCGCGAGGCCCTGGTCGGCGCGTCGTTGAAGCCGGTGGACAGCGCGCGGCAGGCGGCGAAGCCCGCCATGGAAAGCCGGTTGATCGGCGATTCCGCTCCGCCGGCGACCATCACGTCGGCATCGCCGAGCGCGATCAGGCGGCTCGCATCGCCGATCGCGTGCGAACCGGTCGAGCAGGCGGTGACGACCGCGTGGTTCGGCCCCTTGAGTCCGAACTCGATCGAGACGTAGCCGGAGACAAGATTGATCAGGCGGCCGGGAATGAAGAACGGGGAAATGCGGCGCGGCCCGCGCTCCTTCAGGATGATGGCATTTTCGGCGATGCCTTCGACGCCGCCGATGCCGGATCCGATCATCACGCCGGTCGCGATCTGCTGTTCGCGCGTTTGCGGCTTCCAGCCGGCATCGTCGAGCGCCTGGCGCGCCGCGCACATGCCGTAGACGATGAACTCATCGACCTTGCGCTGCTCCTTCGGCTCCATCCAGTGATCGGGATTGTAGGTGCCGTTGGCGCCGTCGCCGCGCGGAATTTGGCAGGCGATGCGCGCCGGAAGATCGGACACCTCGAAGCGCTCGATCGCGCTCGCGCCGCTCTCGCCGGCCAGGATGCGCCGCCAGGTCGGCTCCACGCCGCAGCCGAGCGGCGTGACCATGCCGAGACCGGTGACGACGACGCGCCTCAAATCCGGCACTGCAGGCTCCGATGACGACTGGAGCATGATCCGTTCAAGTGGAATCGGATCATGCTCTGGATTCCTTGCGTTGGTCGCGTTTGTCTCACGGCGAACCGCTGCACACTTCGCCGGAAAACGCTCTAATGAAAGACCTGCGCCTGCGTCGCGCAGCTGCCGAGGCGTGAGTTCAATTCTTGGCGTTCTTTTCGAGGAACTTCACGGCATCGCCGACGGTCAGGATGGTCTCGGCGGCGTCGTCGGGAATCTCGCAACCGAACTCCTCCTCGAAGGCCATCACGAGCTCGACCGTATCGAGACTGTCGGCGCCGAGGTCGTCGATGAAACTGGCGGTTTCGGTGACCTTGTCGGCCTCGACGCCGAGGTGCTCCACGACGATCTTCTTGACCCGCTCGGCAATGTTCTCGCTCATCGCTCAACCTCGTGATTTGCACTATCGTCGACCGCGCGACTTATGCCGGCACGGCCTTGTCGAAGATGGATGGCGGCGTTGGAACCCGACCATGCCGGAGCGAAAGTCTGATCGAAGACCCGTCCGGTCGCCCCAGCCAAGATGAGGTTCGGTTACCATACTTCCAAACCCTTGGCCAGCGCGCCCGGCCGGCGCGCCGAGCGCCTTTAGCTGGAGCATGATCCATTGCGAAAACCGGTCTCCACTTTTCGGGATCATGCTCTAGAATCTTACGTGGTCGCGTTTTCTGCGGCGAACCGGTGTCCACTCCGCCGGAAAACGCTCTAGATCATGGCCATGCCGCCGTTGACGTGGAGCGTGTGGCCGGTGACGTAGGAGGCCGCCTCGGATGCCAGAAAGGCTACGGCCGCAGCCACTTCCGGCGCGCGGCCGAGACGGCCGGCGGGTACTTTGACGAGGATCGATTCGCGCTGCTTGTCGTTGAGCGAGCCGGTCATGACGGTCTCGATGATGCCCGGGGCGACGCAGTTGACGGTGACGTTGCGCGAGGCGACTTCGTGGGCCAGCGACTTGGTCATGCCGGTCATGGCGGCCTTGGCGGCCGCGTAGTTGCCCTGCCCTGGATTGCCGATCAGGCCGACCACCGACGTGATGCTGATGATACGGCCGTAGCGCCGACGCATCATGCCGCGCACCGCGGCGCGCGTCAGGCGGAAGCCGGCGGTGAGGTCGACGGCGATCACCTGGTCCCACTCCTCGTCCTTCATGCGCACGAAGATATTGTCGCGCGTGATGCCGGCATTGTTGACCAGGATGTCGAGTTGCCCCATCGCCGTGTCGCAGCGCGGAACCAGCGTCTCGACGTCGTCCTTGTCGGCGAGATTGCACGGCAGCACGTGCACGCGGGCAGCCAGTTCCGCGGCCAGCGCATCGAGCGCCTCGCGCCGCGTCCCGGATATTGCAACGGTCGCGCCCTGGGCGTGCAGCGCATGGGCGATGGCGTTGCCGATGCCGCCGCTGGCGCCGGTCACGAGCGCGGTCTTGCCGGTCAGGTCGAACATCGATGCTCCACGATATTACCGCGCGCCGCGCGCGGCCCTGAAGCCGGCGACATCATCCGGGGTGCCGACCGCGACGCCCGCCGTCCCGTCCGCGATGCGCTTGACCAGACCCGACAACACTTTGCCGGCCCCGACTTCGTAGAACGTCGTCACGCCCTGCCCGGCCATGAACGCGACCGATTCGCGCCAGCGCACGGTGCCGGTCACCTGCGCGACGAGGCGCTCGATGATTTCGGCCGGATCGGTGACCGGCCGCGCCACGACATTGGCGACGACCGGCACGGCCGGAGGCTTGACCTGCACCGCCGCCAAGGCTTGTGCCATCGCTTCGGCGGCAGGCTGCATCAGCGCGCAGTGGAACGGCGCGGACACCGGCAACAGCATGGCGCGCTTGGCGCCCTTGGTCTTGGCGATCTCGACGGCGCGTTCGACCGCGGCCTTGTCGCCGGAAACCACGACCTGGCCGCCGCCATTGTCGTTGGCCGCTGCGCAGACCTGTCCTTGCGCGGCCTCGGCCGCGACCGCCACGGCCTGCGGGAATTCAAGCCCGAGCAGGGCCGCCATCGCGCCGGCCCCGACCGGAACGGCGGCCTGCATGGCGCGTCCGCGGATGCGCAGCAGTCGTGCGGTATCGGCAAGGCCGAGCGCGCCCGCGGCGGCCAGTGCGGAATACTCGCCGAGCGAATGACCGGCGACGAACGCCGCGTCGCGCTTGAGGTCGACGCCGGCCTCGGCCTCGAGCACCCGCATGCCTGCGAGCGATACCGCCATCAGCGCCGGCTGCGCGTTCTCGGTCAAGGTCAGGCGATCCGCCGGCCCCTCCCACATCACCGTGCTGAGCTTCTCGCCGAGCGCCTCATCGACCTGCGCGAACACCTCGCGTGCGGGCGCGAATGCATCGGCGAGCGCCTTGCCCATGCCGACGGCTTGGCTGCCCTGACCCGGAAATACGAAGGCGATCGGCATTTCCCCACTCCGACAAACGGTTAAGACACCGCGCTGTCCCCGGCTGTCAAGTTGAGTGCCCGCGGCCTTGGCGGTTCCGGTTTTTTGCAGCTTCCTCGCCTTGTCTTTTGGCTCGGAGCGCGTATAACCCCGCCTCCGCTCGATCCCGGCCGGGAGCTGAACGGACGGCCGTGCCTCGCAAAGAGGCCGGCAGGGCCAGTCGGCCCGACGTCCCGTGTTCCCGCCTTCATGAGCTTTCGAGCCTTTCCTGAAGGGCACGAGGGGCTTGGCGCCGGACGAGCACGACGCTTGAGGAAAGGCTGCAAAGCATGCCGCTGTACGAACATGTCTATCTGGCGCGCCAGGATCTGAGCGCCCAGCAGGTCGAAGAGCTGACCAACCAGTACAAAGGGATCATCGAGCAGACCGGCGGCAAGGTCGTCGGCGCGCCCGAATACTGGGGCGTCAAATCGCTGAATTTCCGCATCCGCAAGAACCGCAAGGCGCATTTCACGCTGTTCCGGCTCGACGCCCCGCCGGCCGCGCTCACCGAGGTCGAGCGGCAGGAGCGCCTGAGCGAAGACGTGCTGCGCTACCTCACCGTGCGGGTCGAGACGCACGAGGAAGGCCCCTCGGCCATGATGCGCAAGGTCGACCGGGACCGCGAACGCGACGATCGCGGCGGCGGCCGCTTCGACCGCGGCGACCGCTTCGACCGCGGGGATCGCGGCGATCGCCGGCGTGACCGCGACGAGCGTCGTGGTCCGCGCGAGGGCGCCGAAGAAATCGTCGCGACGGAGGAGTGAGCGCCATGAGCTTCTCGCAAGGCCAGAGCCGCCGACCGTTCTTCCGCCGCCGCAAGACCTGCCCGTTCTCCGGCGCCAACGCGCCGAAGATCGACTACAAGGACGTGCGGCTGCTGCAGCGCTATGTGTCCGAGCGCGGCAAGATCGTCCCGAGCCGCATCACCGCGGTATCGGCCAAGAAGCAGCGCGAACTGTCGCAGGCGATCAAGCGCGCGCGGTATCTCGGGCTGTTGCCCTACGTCATTCGCTAGAAGGGAATGGCGGGTGGCGAATAGCGAATAGCAGCAAGACACTCCGCTCACTGCTTACTATTCGCTGCTCACTATTCGCCATTCGCCACCTGGTTGGGCCGGGCTCTCCGGCTCTAACCGCTCAAGCAGCGGGACAGCTGAGGATGATGCAGATCGTCATCGGCATTGCGGCCGGTATCGCGACGGCGCTCCTGTTCGCCTCGGTGGCGTCCGGCTCGCCGTTCGCCATCCTGTTGTTCTATCTCGCGCCGCTGCCGATCATGATCGCGGCGATCGGCTGGAGCCAACTCGCCGGCCTGATCGCCGCGCTGGTGGCGGCAGGCGGACTCGCAGCCGCGCTCGGCGGCTTCTTCTTCATCGCTTTCCTGATCGGAATCGGACTGCCGGCGTGGTGGCTCGGCTACCTCGCGCTGCTTGCGCGACCGAGCGCCGCGGACGTGCCCGGCGATCTCGAATGGTATCCGCCCGGCCGGATCGTGGTATGGGCCGCGATCCTCGGCGCCCTCGTCGTGTTGGCCGCAATTCCCAATATCGGACTCGACGCGGAGAGCTTCCGGGCCGGCCTGCGCCGCGCCTTCGAGCGCATGCTGCGCGCGCAGACCGGCACCGCCGCCGGCACGCCGTTGCGCCTGCCGGGCATATCCGATCCGAACCGGCTGCTCGATGTGCTGGCAGCGGTGATCCCGCCCACCGCCGCGGTGCTCTCGACCTTGACCAGCCTGGTCAATCTCTGGCTTGCCGCACGCATCGTGAAGGTTTCCGGCCGGCTCAAGCGTCCGTGGCCGGATCTGCCGGCCATGACGTTTCCGCCGTTTGCTCCGGTGGTGTTGGGACTCGCGGTCGCCGGCACATTTCTTCCCGATCTCATCGGTGTCGCCGCCGGCATCCTCGCGGCGAGCCTGCTGCTCGCCTACGCATTGCTCGGCCTCGCCGTGCTGCACTTCGTCACGGTCGGCGTCGGCGGCCGCGCCGCGATGCTGACCGGCGTTTATCTGGCGATCGCGCTGCTCGGCTGGCCGATCCTGGCGCTGAGCCTGCTCGGTCTTGCCGACACGGCTTTCACCCTGCGCGCGCGCTTCGCGCACAAGCGCGGCCCACCGACGGCGCCGACCTGATGCACCCGACTGTTCCAAGCCGATCAACAATGGAGAAGACCCGATGGAAGTGATCCTGCTCGAACGCGTTGCCAAGTTGGGCCAGATGGGCGACGTCGTGCGCGTCAAGGACGGATTCGCGCGCAACTTTCTGCTGCCCAAAGGCAAGGCGTTGCGCGCCACCAAGGAGAACAAGACGCGTTTCGAGGGCATGAAGGTGCAGCTCGAAACGCGCAATCTCGAACTGCGCGGCGATGCGGAGAAAGTCTCGTCCAAGCTGGACGGACAGAGCTTCATCGTGCTGCGGCAGGCCTCCGAGGGCGGTCAGCTCTACGGCTCGGTGTCGTCGCGCGATATCGCCGTCATCCTCGCGACCGGCGGGTTCACGGTCAGCCGCAACCAGCTCCCGCTCAATGCCCCGATCAAGACGATCGGGATGCACAAGGTGCCCGTCACCCTGCATCCGGAAGTCGAAGTCTCGATCACCATCAATGTCGCGCGCACGGCCGACGAGGCCGGGCGCCAGGCGCGCGGCGAGGATGTCACGCAGTTGCGCGAGCAGCCCGAAGCGGCCGCAGCCGCCGCGGCGGCGGCGGCCGAGAACTTCTTCGAGAGTCCCGAAGGCGAGGCAACCGCCGATCAGGGCAGCGGCGCGGACGAAAAGGCCGGCTGATCGGGCTCCGGCAACAGGATTGCCGGCGGCGGCGGATAGGCCGGCGGCGGCGGGAAAGCCGACGCCTCGGCGGCGGCGTCCGGCGCCGGCGCCGGCGCCGGCGCGGCGGACGCGGGATCGGGCCGGCCCAGCGCGGCGGTGGCGGCCGGCGGCGCCTCGGACGTGGCTTCGCTCGGAGCATCCGGCGCCGGCTCGGCCGGCCGTGCCGCGGTCGCCCGCGATCGGGTCGACGTGCGTGCCTCGTTCGGAGTTCTTCTGCTTGGCGGCGGTGCGGTGGGGATCCGCAATGCGTTCGGTCTGCCGGTCGCCGGCTTCGCCGCGCTCCGCGGCCTCGGTGCGTGCCGGCGCGTCCTTGCGCCTGCGCGCGTCGGCGGGAGAAGCCTGCCTTGCCGGCGGAGCATTGCCGACCGAGGTGAGATAGGAAGCCATGGCCGAGCTCATGGCCGCGCCGGTAGTATAATGCTGGCGCAGGAAGCCGGCGACGTTGCCGCTCTTGGCCAAGCCTTGCGGGCTCTTGTGGCAGGCCGAACAATTCGACGCGAAGGTCTTGGCGGGATTGGTCGGATCGCCGACCACGGCCTGCGCGACCGCCGCCGCGGGCCAGAATCCGCCGCCAACGACCGCGCCAATCAACAGGACCCGAGCGATCCCCGACACCCTTGAGCCTCCTCTTGCACCCGCCGCGAGCGGTCGCCGCCCCGCACCGCCGCGTATGGCACATTCTGGACCGGACATGCGCCGCTATGGCGCGCCGGGCGCCCGGTGATACCGCGTACCGCATTGCGACTAAAGCATGAATTTGTTCTAATGGTGATGTCCGAACCCGGCGGCCCGCGGAATGCTGGCGTTGCCGTCCGCTCGTAGGTCCTGCGGTTTGAGCATCCTCACCGCCCGGGCCCGCGAGCCAATGGCGTGTTGGGTGGAGGCGGGCGATGGACTGGTTGTTGCGCAGTATATTGGGCGCGTATATCCGCCACGGAACCTTCCGGCTCACGACGGCCCGAGGGGCCAGTTTCGTCTTCGGCGACGGAACCGGCAAACCCTTGGCCGTGCGGATCACGACGCGTGCCGCCGAACTCGCGATCCTGCTCGACCCCGAGCTCGGGTTCGGCGAGTGCTACATGAACGGCAGCTTCGTGATCGAGGACGGCAGCCTCGCCGAGGTGCTTGAGCTGCTGCTGTCGCAGGACCGTTCCGGCAAGCCGCCCTATTGGGCGCGCCTGCAGTGGTTCGTTCGTTACGTGCAGCGCCGGCTGCGCCAATACAATCCGCGCCGGCGGGCACGGCGCAACGTGGCTCACCACTACGATCTCGACGCGCGCCTCTACTCGTTGTTCCTCGATGCCGACCGGCAATACAGCTGCGCCTATTTCGAGCACGGCGAGCAGTCGCTCGACGATGCGCAGCTCGCCAAGAAGCGCCATCTCGCCGCCAAATTGCTGGTCCGGCACGGACAACGCGTGCTCGACATCGGCTCGGGCTGGGGCGGCCTCGGCCTCTATCTGGCCGAGATGTGCGGCGCGCAGGTGACCGGCATCACCCTGTCGGAGGAGCAGCTCGCGCTGTCGCAAGCTCGCGCCGAGGAGAAGGGACTTGGCGGCCAGGTGGAGTTCCGCCTGCAGGACTACCGCGACATCACCGAGAAGTTCGACCGCATCGTCTCGGTCGGCATGTTCGAGCATGTCGGCGTCGGCTTCTACGACCGGTACTTCGCCAGATGCGCCCGGATGCTGGCCGACGACGGCGTCATCCTGTTGCATTCGATCGGCCGCTCTGAGGGACCCGGCATCACCAACCCGTGGATCGCCAAGTATATCTTCCCCGGCGGATACATTCCGGCGCTGTCGGAAGTGCTGCCCGCAGTCGAACGCGCGGGCCTCCTGGTCACCGACATCGAAATTCTTCGGCTGCACTATGCCGACACGCTGAAGAGCTGGCGCGAGCGCTTCCTCGCCCACCGCGAGGACGTCGAAAAGCTCTACGACGCGCGCTTCCTGCGCATGTGGGAGTTCTATCTCGCTTCGTCCGAGATGACCTTCCGCGAGCAGAGCATGATGGTGTTCCAGCTCCAGCTGACCAAGCGGCAGGACGTGGTTCCCATCACGCGCGACTACATCGCGCACGAGGAAGCGCACCTGCGCGCGCTCGAAGGCGTCAGCCGCCCGCCGCTCAGACTCGCAGGCGAGTAGTTCGTCAACGAAAATCGGCTTGCTGTTCACTGTCACGACGGGCGTGTGAATTACGTGCGAACGCGCGCGGCCCTGCAGTGACTCCACGCACGCCGTGCTATGCCCACGATCTCACGTTAGCTTCCGGGTCATGGCACAATTTGATTCGACCGCGCGCAGGTCCGCGCCCGACAACGCTTCGCTGTTCCGCGCCGCACCACACAACGTGGAGGCCGAACAGGCGCTGCTCGGCGCCATCCTGGTCAACAACGAGGCGTTCTATCGGGTCTCGGATTTTCTCGAGCCGCAGCACTTCTTCGAGCCGATCCACCACAAGATCTTCGAGCTCGCCGGCAGCCTGATCCGCGCCGGCAAGGTCGCAAGCCCGGTCACGCTCAAGACCTTCCTGCCGCCCGATCTCGACATCGCCGGACTGACGGTCAGCCAGTATCTCGCGCGCCTTGCCGCCGAGGCCACCACCGTCATCAATGCCGAAGACTACGGGCGCACCATCTACGACCTCGCCATCCGCCGCTCGCTCATCATCATCGGCGAGGACATGGTCAACGTCGCCTACGATGCGCCGGTTGACCTTGGCCCGCGCGACCAGATCGAGGACGCGGAACGGCGGCTCTACGAGCTGGCCGAGACCGGCCGCTATGACGGCGGCTTCCAGCGCTTCGCGCAGGCGCTCACCACCGCGGTCGACATGGCGGCGCGCGCCTACCAGCGCGACGGCAAGCTCTCAGGGCTGGCGACCGGCCTGCACGACCTCGACCGGATGATGGGCGGCCTGCAGCCGTCCGACCTTGTCATCCTCGCGGGGCGCCCCGGCATGGGCAAGACCTCGCTCGGCACCAATATCGCCTACAACATCGCGCGCGGCTGGCGCGGCGAGGTGCGCGTCGACGGCCGCACCGAGACCGTCAACGGCGGCATCGTCGGGTTCTTCTCGCTCGAAATGTCGGCCGAACAGCTCGCCACCCGCATCATCTCCGAGCAGTCCGACGTCCCCTCCTCCCGCATCCGCCGCGGCGAGATCGATCCGCTCGACTTCGACCGTATCGCGCAGATCGCGCGCGAGATGGAGACGATCCCGCTCTACATCGACGAGACCGGCGGCCTTTCCATCGCCCAGCTCGCCGCCCGCGCGCGCCGGCTCAAGCGCCAGCGCGGACTCGATCTCATCGTGGTCGACTACATCCAGCTGCTGCAGGGCTCGAGCCGGCGCGCGCAGGAAGGCCGCGTGCAGGAGGTCACCGAGATCACCACCGGGCTCAAGGCGCTGGCCAAAGAGCTCAATCTTCCGATCCTGGCGCTGTCGCAGCTGTCGCGCCAGGTCGAGAACCGCGACGACAAGCGGCCGCAGCTCTCCGATCTGCGCGAATCCGGCTCGATCGAGCAGGACGCCGACGTGGTGATGTTCGTCTTCCGCGAGGAGTACTACCTGAAGAACCGCGAGCCGCGTCCCGGCTCGGACGAGCACTTCAAATGGATCGCCGACATGGACGAAGTGCACGGCAAGGCCGAGGTCATCATCGGCAAGCAACGCCACGGCCCGACCGGCACCGTGTCGCTGCAGTTCAAGGCCGACGTGACGCGCTTCTCCGACCTGGCCGACGCCGCGCGGCTGCCGACGCCGATTTGATTCCAAGCGCTCTCTATCGGTTCGTTTTGATAAGAACTTGCATCGCGTCGAGATGACCCGCGATGGCGGCGAACGATCGGTCCAGCATTTTAAGCGTCGGCGGAGTTTCGCGAGGCGGCATTTCCCACGGGCGCAAATTTGACAAGACAAAGCGCGTAGCCGCGACCGCATCTTCCGCACGCCGCGGAAGAATTGCCTCGTGGTGAGCAACGCGGTTACGAATGAGAAGCAACAAGGCCAGCCGGTCAAACACGTGACGACGCTTGATGCGGTGGTCGGGAAACAATCGCTTGAGATGTGGATGCCACAGCTCGTGCTCATACGCGCGCGCAAAACAACCAATCCAGAATCCGAGCGTTAGCTCTGCGACGACTTTTCCCGCGCTTACGACAGATCCCGAATAACGGCCTGCTCGCTTTTGCGCCTGTTTCAATTTCTTCAATTCGCGCTCGCGCCACTTGAACGCCGGATCGCGGAACCAGGACGTCGAACCTCTAGCTCTACTTAAGGCGGCATGAATAGCATTGCGCAAAGTGAGCTCGGTCACCTTCAAGGGTACTGTCAACTCGGCCGCCAATAACGCGTCAAGATGATGCAGTTGGATAGCGGAGCTAAGATCGCCTTCCGTCAGACCCAAATATCTTGCCATTCTTTCGTCGGAGAAGGCCAAGAGGAGAAGTTGATGTTCCAACTCGGTCAAATTCATTGAAAATCGACCCCGGCTGGCCTAGATTACGGACATGAGCCCCGGGGCCGCCGGCAGCCGAAAGGCGGGCGCCTGGGGTTTCTAGGACGCCCGCTCTCAGGAGCGGGCGTTCGCCGTTTACGGTGACGCATGTCAATGCGGTTCACAATTGCGGGATAACGCCGAATGCATTCGGGCGAGATTCCTTGCACAATGGTCGGATGACGCATTCGACTGATCTTCCCGAGCCCGAAGCCGGCGGCGTTCTCACGATCGACATCGGCGCGATCGTCGCCAACTGGCGCGCGCTCGGCGAACGCGCGCAGCCGGCCGAATGCGCCGCCGTCATCAAGGCCGACGCCTACGGCTGCGGCATCGCGCCCGTCGCCGACGCGCTCGCCAAGGCCGGTTGCGAAACGTTCTTCGTGGCGCATCTGGCGGAGGCGCGCGCGGCGCGCCAGGTCGCGGCCGGCGCCGCGATCTACGTACTCAACGGGCTGTTGCCCGGGACCGCCGCAGCCTATGCGGCGTCCGACTTGCGGCCGGTGTTGGGCAGCGCGGCGGAATTCGAGGAATGGACTGCGTTCCGCGCCGCGACCGCGTGGCTCGGCGGCGCCGCCGTCCACGTCGACACCGGCATGAACCGGCTCGGCTTCGGTATCGAAGAGGCGGCCGCGCTCGCGCAACGCCTGCCAAGCAACCACGGCATCGCGCACGTAATGAGTCATTTCGCCGTCGCGGAGGAGACCGAGCATCCGCTCAACGCCAAGCAGATGGGACTGTTTCGCGACGTGCGCGCGCTCTTTCCCGGCATTCCCGGCTCGCTTGCCAACTCGTCGGGGATTTTCCTTGGACCCGATGCGCATCACGACATGGTGCGGCCCGGCGTCGCGCTTTATGGCGCCAACCCGACGCCCGAGCATGTCAATCCCATGCGCGCGGTTGTTCGGCTGCAAGGCCGTATCGTGCAGGTGCGCGATATCGCCGAAGGCGAGACGGTCGGATACGGCGCGACCTGGACCGCCCGGCGCGATAGCCGCGTCGCGGTCGTCTCGATCGGTTACGCCGACGGATTCATGCGTGCGGCCGGGTCGTCCAACCTGCGCGTCGGCGCGGACGCGATCATCGCCGGCCGACGCTGTCCGCTCGCCGGGCGCGTTTCGATGGATCTGCTGGCCGTCGACCTGACCGATCTCGGCGAGCACGAGCCGCAGCGCGGGGACTTTGCGACCTTGCTCGGCGACGAGATCGGCGTCGACGATCTCGCCGCGCGTGCCGGCACCATCGGCTACGAGGTGCTGACCAGCCTCGGACAGCGCTACCGGCGCGTCTATCGCGGTTGACTTGCCGCTTCACTTGGCTTCGATAGCATCGTGACCAAACAAGCCGTCCATGCCTGCCAACGCTGCGGCGCCGTCAGCACGCACTGGCAGTTCATTTGCGAAGCATGCAATAGCGCCGCGGCAGCGCCGCCGCCATCTTTTGCAGCTTTGGTCATGGCAATTCCTTGCTCGTTCGACGCCGAGCGAGACGAAACTCCGGTTCGCATCGTCGATCTCTAGAGTATGATGGCTGAGGTTGGAATCTTTTGGACGACGCTGAACGCGCCGCACGCTCCACCTCCCCCTTGTGGAGCAGGGCTATCGCATATGGCGTCGATGCTTGCTTGCTGCACTGAAAGCGCCACAGCCCCCTCCCCCCTTGTGGGGGAGGTGGCGAGCGAAGCGAGCCGGAGGGGGACTTGCCGCCGCGACAAGGGCTTCTGGCGTAGAAAGACAAGAAAGACCCCCTCCCGCCCCGCCTTCGCTAACGCTCCGGCGGCATAGCCGATGCTTCGCATCGGCGTGCTTAGCATGTAAGAACGGCCGCCGAAGGCGGCCTATGCTCCCCCACAAGGGGGGAGGGGGCGCACCGAGTTCCTGGCAACGCCTCAGCACCAAGCGCCGTAACCGCCATGGCCAAGAGCACCCTTGCCTTCATCTGCCAGAACTGCGGCGCCGTGTATGGCCGCTGGCAGGGCAAGTGCGACTCCTGCGGCGAGTGGAACACGATCGCGGAAGAGAACACGGCGACCGAGCGCGCCATGCCGGGCCGCTCCCTGCGCAAGGGCCGCGTGTTCGCACTCGAGCCGCTTGCCGGCGCGGCGCACGAGGCCCCGCGCCTGCCGTCGGGCCTTGCCGAGCTCGACCGCGTCACCGGCGGCGGCTTCGTGCGCGGCTCGGTGCTGCTGGTCGGCGGCGATCCCGGCATCGGCAAGTCAACCCTGCTGATCCAGGCGGCGGCCGCGCTCGCGCTTTCCGGTCACCGCGCGGTCTACATCTCGGGCGAGGAGGCGGTCGCCCAGGTGCGCCTGCGCGCCGAGCGCCTCGGGCTTGGCGAAGCGGCGGTGGAACTCGCAGCCGAGACCTCGATCGAGGACATCATCGCGACGCTCAGCCAAGACAAGACGCCGCGGCTCGTGGTCATCGATTCGATCCAGACCATGTGGACCGAAGCGGTCGAATCGGCCCCCGGCACGGTCACGCAGGTGCGCGGCTCGGCGCAGGCGCTGATCCGATTCGCCAAACGCAGCGGCGCGATCGTGATCCTGGTCGGCCATGTCACCAAGGACGGCCAGATCGCGGGGCCGCGCGTGGTCGAACACATGGTCGACGCGGTGCTGTCGTTCGAGGGCGACGGCGCCCACCAGTTCCGCATCCTGCGCGCGCTCAAGAATCGCTTCGGCCCGACCGACGAGATCGGCGTGTTCGAGATGACCGGAGGCGGCCTGCAGCAGGTGTCGAACCCGTCGGAGATATTCCTCTCCGAACGCGATCTCGGCAGTCCCGGCACCGCCGTGTTCGCCGGCATGGAAGGCACGCGGCCGTTGCTGGTCGAGATCCAGGCGCTGGTGGCGCCGACCTCGCTCGGCACGCCGCGGCGCGCGGTCGTCGGGTGGGATCACAACCGGCTCGCGATGGTGCTGGCCGTGCTCGAAGCCCATTGCGGGATCAGGCTCGGCGGCCATGACGTCTATCTCAACGTGGCCGGCGGCCTGCGCATCCAGGAACCGGCGGCCGACCTCGCGGCCGTTGCCGCCCTCGTCTCCTCGCTGAGCGGTGCGCCGCTCTCCGCCGAGGCGGTCTATTGCGGCGAGGTATCGCTCTCCGGCGCGGTCCGTCCGGTCGCGCAGGTTCCCGCCCGGCTCAAGGAGGCGGCCAAGCTCGGCTTCACGCGCGCCTTCGTACCCGAGGCGGCGCGGACGGAAAGCGCAGCCGAATCCGGCATTTCGCTCGAGACGATCGGGACGCTCGCGGACCTCGTTGCTGCTGTTGCGGCAAGCGGATCACGCGCGCGCCCGGCTGCGCGGCTTGCGCGACAAGACGGGTGACGACGGCAAAGCTGGCCGCTATACACGGGGCGCCTTCGGCTTCAGGTGCCCGATTCCGGCACGTCGGAGGACCGGCGGGCGGAACCGAGACAGATGCCGATTACCCTTCTCGACATGATCCTGCTGGCCGTGATGCTGGTTTCGGCCCTGCTCGCAATGGTGCGTGGGTTCATGCGCGAGATCCTGTCGATCGCCTCCTGGGCGGCGGCGGCGATCGTGACGATCTACGCCTATCCGCGGTTGAAGCCGGTCATTCAGCAGTATCTCACCAACGACATCGTCGCCTCCGCGGCGACCATCGGGGTGGCGTTCCTGGGAACCTTGCTGGTGGTGTCGATCGTCACCATCAAGATCTCCGACACGGTGCTCGACAGCCGGGTCGGCGCGCTCGACCGCACCCTCGGCTTCCTGTTCGGGCTCGGGCGCGGGCTGATCATCGTCGTCGTCGCATTCATGTTTCTGGACTGGCTTGTACCCGCGAAGTCTCAGCCTAAATGGGCTACGGACGCCAAGTCGCGATACGTGCTGCAGGGAACCGGAGAATGGCTGGTCTCGATGTCGCCCGACCTCGAAGCGCTGTGGGCCAAATACAAGCGGCAGCGGGGCATCGAGGCGGAACCGCAGGACGCGCCGCCGGGCCGCTCTAATCTCGAATTCGGCGAGCGTTTGGCGGCCAATCACGCTAGACCGCGCTGAACGGCGCGGATCAGGAGGCTGACGAATGGGTCAACCGCACGATACCAGCCTCCCGGACCTCGACCTTGACGGCGACCGGCTGCGCGAGGAATGCGGCGTGTTCGGCATCTTCGGGCATCCCGACGCCGCCGCCATCACGGCGCTCGGCCTGCATGCGTTGCAGCACCGCGGCCAGGAAGCGGCCGGCATCGTCACCTATGACGGTGCGCGCTTCCATTCCGAGCGCCGCATGGGCCTGGTCGGCGACACCTTCTCGCGCCGCGAGGTGATCCAGCGGCTGCCCGGGCAGGCGGCGATCGGCCACAATCGCTATTCGACCACCGGCGAGACGATCCTGCGCAACGTGCAGCCGCTGTTCTGCGAGCTCGACGGCGGCGGCTTCGCGGTCGGCCATAACGGCAACCTGACCAACGGGCTGACGCTGCGCAAGCAGCTGGTGCGCGACGGCGCGATCATGCAGTCGACCAGCGACAGCGAAGTGATCCTGCACCTGGTCGCGCGCTCGCAGCGCAACCGCTTCATCGACCGCTTCATCGACGGCCTGCGCCAGCTCGAGGGCGCCTATTCGTTCGTGGCGCTGACCAACAAGAAGCTGATCGGCGCGCGCGATCCGCTCGGCATCCGTCCGTTGGTGCTCGGCGAGCTCGACGGCTGCCCGATCCTCGCCTCGGAGACCTGCGCGCTCGACATCATCGGCGCGCGCCACGTGCGCGACGTGAAGAACGGCGAGGTGGTGGTCATCACCGAGAAGGGCGCCGGCCGCGTCGAGAGCATCATGCCGTTCCCGCCGATGCCGGCGCGGCCGTGCATCTTCGAATACATCTATTTCTCGCGCCCCGACTCGATCGTCGGCGGCCGCCCGGTCTACGACGTGCGCAAGACCATGGGCGCCGAGCTGGCGCGCGAGGCGGGCGTCGCGGCCGACGTGGTGGTGCCGGTGCCCGACTCCGGCGTGCCGGCCGCGATCGGCTACGCGCAGGAGGCGGGCATCCCCTACGAGCTCGGCATCATCCGCAACCACTATGTCGGACGCACCTTTATCGAGCCGACGCAGCAGATCCGCCAGCTCGGCGTGCGCCTGAAGCACAGCGCCAACCGCGCGGTGGTGAATGGCAAGCGCATCGTGCTGATCGACGATTCGATCGTGCGCGGCACGACCTCGACCAAGATCGTGCAGATGATGCGCGACGCCGGCGCGCGCGAAGTGCACTTCCGCATCGCCTCGCCGCCGATCACGCATCCCGACTTCTACGGCATCGACACGCCCGAGCAGGACAAGCTCCTGGCCGCGACCCACGACGTCGAAGGCATGCGGCGCGTGATCGGCGCCGACACGCTCGCCTTCCTCTCGGTCGAGGGCATCTACCGCTCGATGGGCTTCGCGCAACGCGATTCCGCGCGGCCGCAGTTCACCGATCACTGCTTCACCGGCGACTACCCGACGCCGCTCACCGACCGCACCGCCCAGGATCACGCGCCGCGGCAATTGTCGCTGCTCGCCGAGGCGAGTTGACGCAAAGCCTCACGTCTCCGTCATGGCCGGGCTTGTCCCGGCCATCCACGTCTTTGGAACAGAGTCACAAGAAAGACGTGGATGCGCGGGCCAAGCCCGCGCATGACGAATGGAGAGATCGATGACCGGCGCCCTCTCCAACCGCATCGCCCTCGTCACCGGCGCCTCGCGCGGCATCGGGCAGGCGACCGCGCTTGCGCTCGCCGCCGCCGGGGCGCACGTGGTCGCGGTCGCCCGTACGGTCGGCGGGCTCGAAGAACTCGACGATGCGATCCGCGCCGCCGGCGGCTCCACCACCCTGGTGCCGCTCGACCTGCAGGACTTCGACGGCCTCGACCGGCTCGGCGCTTCGCTGCATGAGCGCTACGGCCGGCTCGACGTGCTGGTGGCGAACGCCGGCATGCTCGGACCGCTGTCGCCGCTCGGCCACGTCGAGCCGAAGGCGTGGGACGAAGTCATGGCGGTCAACGTCACCGCCAACTGGCGGCTGATCCGCGCCATGGACCCACTGTTGAAGCTGTCGGACGCCGGCCGCGCGGTGTTCCTCACCTCCGGCGCGGCCTGGCGCGCCATTGCCTATTGGGGTCCCTATTCGGTGTCCAAGGCGGCGGTCGAATTGACCGCGCGGATCTATGCGGCCGAAACCGCGACCACCCCGCTGCGCGTCAACGTGTTCAACCCCGGGCCGATCCGCACCCGCATGCGCGCGCAGGCGATGCCGGGCGAGGACCCGATGACGCTCGACACGCCGGACAACGTCGCTGCCAAGATCGTCGAGCTGTGCCTGCCGAGCTTTACCCAGACCGGCACGCGGTATGATTACCGCAGCAAGAAGTTCCTCGAGTTTCACTCGCCGTCGTAGGGCGGAACAGCGTCGTCCGCGCCGCATGGCGCGTAGATTCTGCTGCATGAAATTGATCAGCGTGCGGATGCGATCGCCGCTGGCGAGCGGCGGATCAGGCCCGAATGTCGATTGAAACCTCGCCGAGACGAATCTCAGACACCGCACTGGTAGGGCGACCTACCAGCAATGGTCAACCACACATCGTTATCCGCGAGGTCTTCGGGCCTTTCGCCGCGCACTAACGCTATTGGCAGCAGCACCGTGACCACGTTAGAAGGCAAGCGCAGAAGTGCCACGGTGAACGCGTCGCGACTTCGTTCGCGAACGAGTCGGCGGCGACACCACTCAAAATGCGTCTCACGGCCATGTCTGAAAACAGCGCGATCGAATGGACTGACGCCACGTGGAACCCGGTCACGGGCTGCACGAAGATCAGTGTTGGCTGCGATAACTGCTATGCAGAGCGCTTTTCCGAGCGCTTTCGCGGCGTGCCGGGCCATCCATTCGAAACGGGCTTCGACCTGACGCTCAGGCCGGAACGACTGCAACAGCCGTTCGGTTGGAAGCGGCCGCGCATGATCTTCGTGAATTCGATGAGTGATCTTTTTCACAAGCGGATTCCGCGCAGCTACATTGTGGCCGTATTTGATACTATGGAGCGCGCCGACTGGCACACCTACCAAGTGCTTACGAAGCGCAGTTCGTTGCTGCAAAAATTCATGAACGATCGCTACAAAGATCGCATTGCACCCCAACACATTTGGTTCGGCGTCTCGGTTGAGAACGCACAAGCGACTTCCCGCATTGTCCATCTGCAGAAAGCCCGAGCCAGCGTTCGCTTCCTATCAATCGAGCCCCTAGTTGCTCCTGTCGGCAATCTTCGTCTGGCTGATATCCATTGGGTTATCGTCGGTGGGGAAAGCGGGCCCCGCGCGCGTCCTATGGAACACGCTTGGGTGGTCGACATTCGCAATCAATGCATCAAGGCGCGTGTGCCGTTTTTCTTCAAGCAATGGGGCGGCCGATCGCCCAAGGCCGGTGGCCGCGTGCTCGAGGGCAAGGAGTGGAATCAATTTCCCCACCGGTATAGTTCACTCGAAAACCAGGCTGGTGCGTGATAGCGCCCTTCAAGTTTGACGAGATCGGCGGCTGGTCGGAGCTGAAGCTTGAGATTGTCGAGAAATACGGCTCCGCTTATACGCGAGCTTTTGCCAATACCCGGCTGAAGAAATTCTACATTGACTCGTTCAGCGGGGCCGGAGTTCACATCTCGAAAGCAACGGGCGCAATTGTCGACGGCAGTCCGGTGCGAGCGCTGAGGATCACCCCGCCCTTCGATCATTTTCACTTTATCGACATGGACGCCGATAAGACCCGGCATCTGGAAGCGTTGTGCGCTGAGCGAACGAACGTGAGCATTCACACTGGCGACGCATCATCATACCTCACGCAGAGCCTTCTGCCCAATATTCGCTATGAGAATTTCAATCGCGCGCTGTGTCTGCTCGATCCCTACGGGCTTCATCTTGAATGGCAAGCGGTACTGATGGCGGGACAATCTCGCGCGATCGACATGTTTCTAAACTTTCCTGTCATGGACATGAATCGCAACGCAATCTGGCGTAACCCTGGCAACGTGCCCGCCGAGGGCCTCGAACGGATGACGCGTTTTTGGGGAGATGAATCCTGGAAAGCCGCAGCCTATGCCGAGCACCCGCAGGGCAATTTGTTCCGCGGCCGCGATCTGGTCAAGCAACCGAATGACGCTATCGTCGCGGCGTTTCGCGAACGGCTAAGAACCATTGCTGGCTTCGAATTTGTGCCGCAACCGCTGCCGATGAGGAACAGCAACAATGCCGTCGTCTACTTTCTGTTTTTCGCTTCGCAGAAGCCAGTCGCAAAGAAGATCATCGAAGAGATTTTCGCCAAGCACAGGTGACATGCCATGAATCTTGCGTGATACGGCGGGCTTTACTGGCTCGGGTTTCGCTGATGCTCATCCGGGCTACGGGTCGCCCGCGTCACAGACCAGCCGACCGCCAGCGCCAGCAGAACCAGCAACGCGGCGAGCACGAACGGCGTGCCCGGCAGATGCACGCCCAACTCGGGCCGGATCGCGAGCGAGAACGCGGTGGTGAACAGGCCGGGGCCGATCATGTTGGCGATGCCCTGCAGGCTTTGGTTCGCGCCCTGGAGCTGGCCTTGCTCGTCGGAGCCGACGCGGCGGCTCATCAGGCCGAGCGATGCCGCGTTGGCGAAGCCCCATAGCGCCATCAGCGGGATGCCGGCGAGAAACAGCCATCCCGCTCCGGCGACGCCATAGAGGAAAAACCCCGCGACGCCGAACACCAGCCCCGCGATCAGTGCGTTGCGCTCGCCGAAGCGCTTGACCACGGGACCGATCAGGGCGCCCTGCACCACCATCGAGCAGACGCCGATGCCCGCCATCACGAAGCCGACGGCGCTTTCGCCCCAGCCGTAGCGGTACATCATATAGAGCACGCCCATGCTCGGCAGCACCGCGTGCGCGAGGGCGTCGAGGAAGTTCACGCTCGCAAGCCCGGTGAGCTCGCGATGGCGGCGCAGCAGCACCAGTGCGCCGACCGGATTGGCACGCCGCCACGAGAATGCGGCGCGGTTGTTCGGCTCAAGCGACTCCGGCAGCACCAGCAGCCCGTAGAGCGTGTTGGCGAGGCTCAAGCCGGCGGCGATCCAGAACGGCAGGCGCGCATCGACGCTGCCGGCGATGCCGCCGAGCGCAGGCCCGAGCACGAAGCCGGCGCCGAACGCGACGCCGAGCATGCCGAAGCGCGCGGCACGCTGATCCTGCGGCGTGACGTCGGCGACGTAGGCATAGCCGGTCGAGATGCTCGCCGCCGTGATGCCGGAAATGACGCGGCCGACGAACAGCCATGCGAGCGAGGGCGCGAGCGCCATCAGGACATAGTCGAGGCAGAGCCCGACATTGGAGATGAGGATCACCGGCCGGCGGCCGAACCGGTCCGACAGCGCGCCGAGCAGCGGAGAGAACAAGAACTGCATCAGCGCCCAGGCGGTGCCGAACAGGCCGTAGATCTCGGCGGCGCGCGGCGTGTCGCCGCCCATGAAGTCGACGACGAGGCGCGGCAGCACCGGAATGATGATGCCGAGCGCCAGCATGTCGAGCAGGATGGTGACGAAAATGAACGCAAAGGCCGCGCGGCGCGGTGCTGGCACTGGGTCGCTCCTGCGTCAGCGCTTGCGTGGCGCGTACGGGTTCTTCTTCTCGCGCAGGGTCAGGCGCACGGGCACGCCGGGCAGCTCGAACGCCTCGCGCAGGCCGTTGACCAGATAGCGCACGTAAGTCTCAGGCACGGCATCGGCGCGGGTGCAGAACAGCACGAAGCTCGGTGGCCGCGTCTTCACCTGCGTCATGTAGTTGAGCTTGAGGCGGCGGCCGGAAACCGCCGGCGGCGGATGCGCGGCGAGCGTGTCGCCGAGCCAGCGGTTGAGCGCGTTGGTCGCAATGCGCCGGTTCCACAGCGCGTGGACGTCGACGACGGCCTGCATCAACCGGTCGAGCCCCGCACCGGTCAAGCCCGACATCGCCACGATGGGCACGCCCTTGACTTGCGGCAGCCAGTGATCGACCTCGGCGCGCAGCTTGCCGGCCTGACGGCCTTCGGCGAGGTCCCACTTGTTCATGCCGATGACGAGCGCGCGGCCTTCACGCTCGATCAGGTCGGCGATGCGCAGGTCCTGCTCCTCGAACGGACGCTCGGCATCCATCAGCACGATGACGACCTCGGCGAAGCGGATGGCGTTGAGGGCGTCGGCGACCGAAAGCTTCTCGAGCTTTTCCTCGATGCGCGACTTGCGCCGCAGGCCGGCAGTGTCGAACAGGCGGAATGCCCGCCCGCTCCAATCGAGTTCGACCGAGATGGAGTCGCGGGTGATGCCGGCCTCCGGGCCGGTGAGCAGGCGCTCCTGCCCGAGCAGCCGGTTGATCAGGGTCGACTTGCCGGAATTGGGCCGGCCGACCACGGCGACGCGGATCGGACGGGTTTGCGCATCGTCGTCCGCCGCTTCCTGTTCGCGACGCCGGGTCTCGTGCGGCAATGCCACGCGCAAGGCGTCATAGAGATCGGCCATGCCTTCGTTGTGCTCGGCCGAGATCGCGACCGGCTCGCCGAGACCGAGCGCATAGGCTTCGCGCGCGCCGACCTCGCCGGCCGAGCCCTCGCTCTTGTTGGCGATGAGAATGATCGGCTTGCCCGAACGGCGCACCACATCGGCGAACGCCTTGTCGGCGGGCAGCACGCCGGCGCGCGCATCGATCAGGAACAACACCGCATGCGCGCCGGCAATCGCCACGTCGGTCTGCGCCACCATGCGGCCCGAGAGGCTGGCGGAGGGTGCCTGCTCCAGGCCGGCAGTGTCGATCGCGGTGAATTCCACATCACCGAGACGCCCGCGGCCTTCGCGCCGGTCGCGCGTGACGCCGGGCAGGTCGTCGACCAGCGCGAGACGCTTGCCGACCAGCCGGTTGAACAGCGTCGATTTGCCGACATTGGGCCGGCCCACGATGGCGACGGTGAAGGTCATGCCGCGATTGTAGCCGACTGTTGACCGGTACAGCGACAAGCGGTGCCGTCAGCGGCGCGGCGGAGGCGGATCGGGCCAGGCGACCTGCGGCTGCTGTTGAGGAGCAGGCCATGGCGCATTCGGGCCGGTTCGCTGTTGCGGCGGCGGGGCCGGCCACGGTGCATTGACGGGGTCGGCCGCCTGCGCCGGCGGCTGTTGCTGCTGCTTCTGCGGTGGCGGCTGCTTCTTCGGCGCAACCACGACCTTTTTCTTCGGTTTGGGCTTCTCGGGTTCGGCCTGCTTCACCGGTTCGGGCTCCGGGGCCGCCTGATAGCCCTTGACCAGTTCGGGCGGCACGCCCTGAGGGACCCCCGGCACGCCCTCGGGAAACACCGCACGGCGCTCGCCCGGCAACGGCCGCTTGGGCGTGGACAGGATGTCGAGATCGGTCAGCTTGTCGAGCAGAGTCGAGCTTTCGCAGCCGGCAAGCGCAAGGCTGAGCGTGAGCACGCCCGCAGCGAGAATTCTCCGGTCCGGGCGCATGGTGGTCATCCCTTGGCTCCGGGCGACACCATCATCAGCGCTTCCATGCGCTGGCGCATGTCCTTCGGGGTCTCGATATCGCCGCCGATCAGATCGATCCAGCGCTTGATCGCGGCCTTGTCGTCGGCGCGCCAGGCGGCCCACGCCAGCAGTTCGCGCGCCGTATGGCGGAACGCCCGGTCGCCGGTGGTCAGCGCCTCGAGCCGGGTGGTGAGCTCGGCAAGCGTCACGGTATCGAGCAGCAGGAAACCGGCACGTACGGCGGCGAGATCCTGCATCGAGCGGCCAATCGAGGAATCGGCGGCAAGCCCGTCATAGGTCTTGACCGCGGCGGCAGGGTCGGTTGTGGCCAGCTCGGCTGCTGCGCGGAAGCGCGCCAACAAGCGATAGCCGGAAGTTCCCTCGGCGGCGATCTTCTGGAACGCCGCCGCCGCCTCGGCATGCTTGCCGGCTTCGGCGAGCGCCGCGGCGGCCTCGAACGAGGCGCCCCACTCGGCCGCCTGGCGGGTTTCCCACCAGTCGTAGCCGCGCCAGCCGGCGACGCCGAGGATGATGACGAGCGCGACGCCGATGATCAAAGCGCTGTAACGGTCCCACAGCTGCTTGATCTTCTCGCGACGGACTTCCTCGTCAACTTCGTTAAAGATATCGGACACTTGGGACGCTCTCCAGCCCGTCATAGGCGGTGTGGGCGAAGGCCCGACAGCGGGCAGGTAAAATAGCGATGTGGCGCCCACATGGCAAAGGTCGACGCAACGCCGTGCGGCAATTTGATTTCCCGCCGGCTGGCCCTTTTGCGCGTTTCCGGCCGTACTTGCAAACCGGAACGGGACCGCTGTAGCAGTCGTGCGTGATGGGGGGCGCCGCGCCGGCCCGTCGGCTCGACCCCGGAGGACCCCATGAAGAAGACCTTCGCCCTGGCGCTCATGGCCCTCGCGCTGGCCGCCCAGCCCGGCGCGGCCCAGGACTGGCCGACCAGGACCGTGCGCGTCGTCGTGCCGTTCGGCGCCGGCGCCACCCCGGACACGATCGCCCGCCTGATCGCCGACCGGCTGCACCAGAAGCTCGGCCAGCCGTTCGTGGTCGAGAACAAGCCGGGTGCGAGCGGCATGACCGGCACCGACGCGGTGGCCAAGGCGGAGCCCGACGGCTACACCATCGGATTGAGCATCGGCGGGCCGCTCGCGATCAACACGCTGCTGTTCTCCAAGATGCCTTACGACCCGCGCAAGGAGATCGCGCTCGTCACCGTGCTCACTACGCAGCCGAGCGCGCTGACCGTGCCGGCGAACCTCGAGGTGAAGACCGTCGCCGAGCTGGTCGACCTCCTGAAGAAGAATCCCGGCAAGTACAATTTCGGCTCGATCGGCAACGGGTCACTGTCGCATCTCGCCATGGAGGCGATCGCGCAGAAAAGCGGCACGCAGCTCGTGCACATTCCCTACGGCTCCTCGCCGCAGGCGATGACGGCGGTGATGCGCGGCGACGTGCAGATGGCCGTGATGCCGGCGATCTCGGTGACGCCGCATGTCGCCTCGGGCGCGGTGAAGATCCTCGCCGTCACCACGGCCAAGCGCTCGCCGTTCCTGCCCGACGTGCCGACCTTGAAAGAGTCGGGCATCGACGTCGAGGCCGACGCCTGGAACGGCATGATCGCACCGGCCGGGACACCGCCGGCCGTGTTGGCGAAAATCCATCGCGAGGTGGTCGAGGCGATCCAGTCGCCCGAGCTCAAAGCCAAGTTCGCGGCGCAATTCATGGAGCCGGTCGGCAATTCGCCGGCCGAGTTCCGCGCCTTCATCGACAGCGAGCTCGCGCGCTGGACGCCGGTGGTCCGGGCGGCGAACGTCAAGGTCAACTAAACGACCGGCGAGCGGCCGCCGTCGACGTTAATCGCCGTGCCGGTCACGTAGGAGCCGGCGTCGGACACGAGGAAGCAGGCGAGATTGGCGAATTCCTCGGCGCGGCCGAAGCGGCCGAGCGGAATGTCCTTGGCAAGTCCGGCCTGATACTGCTCGATCGAAACGCCGGTCTTCCTGGCCTTCTGAACATGCTGGTCGGCCTCGATCAGCCCGACCAGCAACCCGTTCACGAGGATGTTGTGCGGCGCCAGCTCACCCGCGAGGGCCTTCGTCAACGCCATCCCGGCCGCGCGCGAGATCGAGGTCGGCCCGCTCGCGGCGCGCGGCGCCTTGGCGCCGATGTTGAGCACGTTGATGATGCGGCCCCACTTGCGCTCTTTCATCTGCGGCAAGGCAAGGCGAATCAGCCGCACGGCAGCGAACAGTTTGAGATCGAGATCGGTCTGCAGCACCTCATCGCTCATGGCGTCGAACGGGCCGGCGCGCGAGGTTCCGGCATTGTTGACCACGATGTCGATGCGACCGAGCGCATTCATCGCCTCGTCGTAGGCGCGCTGCACGTCGTCGGCGCGACCGACATCGCCCTGCGCGCCGATCACGCGGCCGTTCGTGGTCGCGGAGATCGATTTCACCGCCGCGTCGAGCGCTTCGCGCCCGCGCGCCACGACCGCCACATCGGCGCCGGACGCGGCAAAGCGCGTGGCGATGGCAAGTCCGATGCCCTTGCTGCCGCCGGTGATGATGGCGGAGCGGCCTTTGAGGGAGATTTCCATTGATTTGCTCGTTTGACCGGGTGGGATATGCGGATCGTAGAGCACGCGGCCGCGACACGGTAGCAGGCTATCGTCCAGCCAGAGCTTCCGCGTAGATGTCGGGCTTGAAGCCGACCAACAGCTGGCCGCCGCCGAGATCGAGCACCGGACGTTTGATGACCGAAGGCTGTGCCAGCATCAGCTTGATGGCCTTGGCTTCGCTCAGACCTTCCTTGTCCTTGTCGGGCAGCTTGCGGAAGGTCGTGCCGGCGCGATTGAGCAGCGTCTCCCAACCGACCTTCTTGGCCCAGCGCTCGAGGCGCTCGCGCTCGATGCCGGCGGTCTTGTAGTCGTGAAAGGCGTAGTCCACGCCGCGCCCCTCCAGCCAGGCGCGCGCCTTCTTCATGGTGTCGCAGTTCTTGATGCCGTAGATCGTGATGGACATGCGCGTCCTGTACTGATGGAGGGTGCGATGATCAACCGTCGAGGTGGGTCGGGCTAAGGTTCGACACCTCGATCCAGCGAATGCCGGATCAGGACCGGCGTGCGCCGCTTTGTCGGCTGGAGAGCAGCTTCAGCCAGGGCGCCGAGTGGAAGGCGCTCATCAGCAAGTACATCGGGGCCATTCCGCTCAGCGGTAACACATCTTGCGCGGCAGAGCAGAGCATCTCCGGCGCGCCGCCACCAACACCCGTAACCAGCGCCATGATTGCAAAGGTCGGCGCGGCCGCGAGGCATAGCCAGTCGGCTGCGCCAAGGGCGGCCGCGTCACCGCTTTGACGAGGGATCGCCACGGCTTCACTCAGCGCTTGCCGTACTCGTCATGGCGGCGCCACCAGACGCCCGCTTCGTTACGCCCCTTGGGCGCGCGGTCGAGCCACTGGTACATGCCCCAGAGACCGTCCAGTCCGCGTGAATAGGCCGAGTAGGTGTGATAGACGACACCGTCCTCGAGCGCGAACGCGCTCAGGCCCGGCCTGTCGCGCGTATAGGTGGCGACGTCGGTTCCGGTCATGGCCGCGATCTCGGCGACGGGCCCCTCGCTGCCGCGCGACTTCTACTCTTGAACGGTGTTCCCTGCGAGCGGCTCGCGTGCGGGCTCCTCGCGCCGATAGTTGTATTCGATGCCTCCCTCGCGCTGCTGCTCCTCGGTGAACGCGATGTTGAAATCGGAGTTGAAGTCGCTGCCGAACGAGGATGCCCAAGGAAACGTCCATCCCATACGCCGCTTGTACGTCTGCAGCTTCGCGAACGCGGCCCGCGACACCGTCCAAAACGCGACGTCGTGGTTCTCCAGGTGGACGGCGACGCCGCCGAACCCGTCCGCAATAGCCGAGCAGGACGGACACCCAGCCTTGTAGTCGGGCCCGAACATGAAGTGATAGACCAGGAGCTGCGAGCGCCCGCGGAAGAGATCTGCCAGGGAGGCGCTGCCTTCTTCGGTGTCAAATCGATACGCCTTGTCGACCCGCACCCACGGCAGCTCCTGCCGTTGCCGCGCGAGTTCGTCGCTGCGCCGCGTCAGTTCCTTCTCCTCCGCGAGCAGCGCGAGCCTGGCGGCAAGCCACTCGCTACGCGCTCCAATCAGGTGTTTCGTCATTGCCTTCACTCCTTCGTCGGGCGACCTTTGTCGTGGTTCCGATCTCGATGCGAATTACTGTTCGGTGGTCGTGAGATAGAATAGGTACGGGGCATCGAGCGGTGGGAGTGACAAGTGTGGCGGGATTCCGATGGACTCGCTGATCACAGCCGCGGCGCGCGCACTCGCGGCGGGTGATCCCCTCGGCGCATTGAACCGCGTCGCCTTGCGCGACGACGCGCCTGCGCTCGCGCTGCGCGGCATCGCGATGGCTCAGCTCGGCGATCTCGATCGGGCGCGGGCTCTCGTGCGTCGTGCGGCGCGCGCCTTCGGTCCGAAAGAGGCCGTAGCCCGGGCGCGATGCGTCGTCGCCGAGGCCGAGATCGCGTTCGTCTCGCGCGACCTCACCTGGCCTGCGAAGGCGCTCGACGCGGCGCGGGCGACGCTCGAACAGCATGGCGACCAGGCGAACGCCGCGCATGCGCGGTATCTTGAGGTCCGGCGTCTGCTTCTGATCGGCCGCCTCGACGAGGCCGAGCGCAAGCTCGCCGAACTCGACCCCACACCCTTCCCAGCCGCGTCGAGAGCCGCTCACGAGCTGGTCGTCGCGGGGATCGCGATGCGGCACCTGCGAACGAAGCCGGCGCGCGCTGCGCTCGTACGGGCAGAGCACGCCGCGCACCAAGCCGGCATCCCGGCGCTGACGGCAGAGATCGAAAGCGCAATCCTCGTGCTGAAAACGCCCGCGGCGCGCCTGATCTCGAATGGCCATGAGCGCCCGCTTCTGCTCGATGAGATCGAAGCGTTGCTGCCGTCGGGCGCGCTGATCGTGGACGCATGCCGGCATGTGGTGCGCGACGCCCGCACCATCATCTCACTCGCAAGCCGTCCGGTGTTATTCGCACTCGCACGCGCGCTGGGCGAGGCGTGGCCCGACGATGTCTCGCGGGACGTGCTGGTCGCGCGCGCCTTCCGCGCGAAGGAAGCCGATGAATCGCACCGGGCGCGGTTGCGGGTCGAGATGGGGCGGCTTCGGAGAATGATACGGAGTCTGGCCGGCGTGAGCGCAACGAAGCAGGGGTTTGCGCTTGTCCCGCGCCACGCCCGCAAGGTCGTCGTGCTGGCGCGTCCGGTGGAGGAGCAGCATGCCTCAGTGCTCGCCTTCCTTACCGACGGCGAGTCGTGGTCGAGCTCGGCGCTGGCGCTGGCGCTCGGCGCCAGCCAGCGCACCGTGCAGCGCGCGCTCGATCAGCTGGCGGCCGCCGGCAAGGTGCAGTCGTTCGGGCGCGGACGCGCACGCCGCTGGATGACCCCGCCAGTGCCGGGATTCGCGACTACCTTGTTACTCCCCGCTCCGCTGCCCAGTGGCTAAGTAGCAGCATGTCAAAACGGACATGCGCAAAAGAAAGAGTTTGAGCCATGAAAGCGTCAGCAGCCGAAATCCTCCGCGAATATGGACCCTTTCCGGGTGTCGATAACGTGCATGGCCTGACGTTCGACGGGCAACACGTCTGGTTCGCCTCCGGCGACAGACTGAACGCGCTCGATCCCGCGAGCGGGATGACGGTGCGCACGATCGATGTCCCGGCGCATGCCGGAACGGCCTTCGACGGCGAGCACCTGTTCCAGATCGCCGAGAGCCGCATCCAGAAGATCGATCCGAAGACCGGCCGCGTGCTCGGCACCATCCCGGCGCCGGGTAACGGCGGCGACTCGAGGACTCGCGTGGGCCGAAGGGTCGCTCTGGGTCGGCGAATATCGCGCGCGGAAGATCCATCAGATCGATCCAGAGACGGGCGCGATTCTTCGCAGCATCGAGTCCAAGCGCTTCGTCACCGGCGTCACGTGGGTCGATGGAGAGCTCTGGCACGGCACCTGGGAAGGTGACGAGAGCTCATTGCGGCGCATCGATCCTCGAACGGGGGAGGCCTTGGAGACGCTCGAGATGCCGCCCGGAGTGGGCGTGTCCGGGCTCGAGTTTGACGGCGGGGACCGGTTCTTCTGCGGAGGCGGAAGCAGCGGAAAGGTCCGGGCTGTTCGGAGGCCGAAGCGCAAGTCTTGAGGCTAGTTAGGCGCTCTCAAAGCGCCCGGATAAGCTTTCTCGATCGCTCTTGAAACGTCCCTTTATGCCGACGGTCTTCACCGAGGCCGAACCCTAGGTGGCCGAAATACACCGTAGATCTCGTCCACGAGAAGGGTATCTCATATGGCCCGTGAGTCTTACTATCCTTGATCTTCTTACGAGCCGCGCGCGCGCCTCGTTCATAAGCGGCTTCCATTTCTGGTGGTGGGACAAAGTCCTGGAGCCTTACAATTCGGAGACCTTCTGCCTCGCCTACCGACGGCTCGGTCGCCCTGACCTCGAAAATGGGCTTGCGATAGATTTTCTTCAGTCGTGCTATTTCCTTCGGACCAATCGTACGGCGACAATTGACTCGAACAAATTCACGCACTTCGGCGACCAGCTTGCGCTCTTTCGTAACCGCGACTGCTTCCACCAAATACCTAGCGGATCGGTCTGATACATTCGTCGATCCAATGTAGGCCGTATTGCCGAACACAAACACTTTTGCATGAAGGCCCTCGCGTGAATGCAAACGAACCCCCCGACGTGCCAGTTTGGCAAGGCTCCAAGGACATGTTTGTCCTGATTTCACAGCCACGTCGCTTGCATCGACGACCAGATAGCTTCCATACCGGAGCGGTAACAAACGATCGGCGCCGCGTCCGAGATATGCAACCGCAACATACGAAGGCTTGGTTGCGCTCCTCGCCGCTCGCCTCAGAGACGGCCAAATCTGGCCGCGCCCACTGAGAAAACCAACCGAAGCCGCCGTTGACTACTCCCACTCGATCGTCCCCGGCGGTTTTGAGGTCACGTCATACACCACGCGGTTGACGCCCTTCACCTCGTTGATGATGCGGGTCGCGACGGCGCCTAAGAACTTCATGTCGAAGGGATAGAAGTCCGCCGTCATGCCGTCGGTCGAGGTGACGGCGCGCAGGCCGACGACGAAATCATAGGTGCGCCCGTCGCCCATGACGCCGACGGTCTTGACGGGAAGGATCACCGCGAACGCCTGCCAGATGTCGTCGTACAAGCCGGCGCGGCGGATCTCTTCGATATAGATCTCATCGGCAAGCCGCAGGATATCGAGCTTGTCCTTGGTGATCTCGCCCGGGCAGCGGATCGCCAGGCCAGGCCCGGGGAACGGGTGGCGGCCGACGAACGCCTCGGGCAGGCCGAGTTCGCGGCCGAGCACGCGCACCTCGTCCTTGAACAATTCGCGCAACGGCTCGACCAGCTTCATGTTCATGCGCTCGGGCAGGCCGCCGACATTGTGGTGCGACTTGATCGTCACCGACGGGCCGCCGGTGAACGACACGCTCTCGATCACGTCCGGGTAGAGCGTGCCTTGCGCCAAAAACTCGGCGCCGCCCAGCTTCTTGGCCTCGGCCTCGAACACGTCGATGAACAGCTTGCCGATGGTCTTGCGCTTGACCTCCGGATCGGTCGCGCCGGCGAGCGCGTCGAGGAACAGCTTCTCGGCTTCGACGTGCACCAGCGGGATGTTGTAGCTGTCGCGAAACAGGGTCACGACCTTGCTCGCCTCGGCCAGGCGCAGCAGCCCGTGGTCGACGAACACGCAGGTGAGCTGGTCGCCGATCGCCTCGTGGATCAGCACCGCGGCGACCGCCGAGTCGACGCCGCCGGAGAGCCCGCAGATCACCCGCCCCTTGCCGACCTGCGCTCGGATCTTCTCGATCGCCTCGTCCTTGAAGGCGCGCATGGTCCAGTCGCCCTTGGCGCCGACGATCCTGCGCACGAAATTGCGCAGGATCGCCGCGCCGTGCGGGGTGTGCACCACTTCGAGGTGGAACTGAGTGGCATAGAACCGGCGCTGCTCGTCGGCGATCATGGCGATCGGCGCGTTGGCCGAGGTCGCCACGATCTCGAAGCCGGTCGGCAGCTTGGTGACGCGGTCGCCGTGACTCATCCACACGGGGTATTTTTCGCCACGCCGCCACACGCCGTCGGTCAGCGGCGTCTCCTCGGTGATCTCCACCTCGGCGCGGCCGAACTCGCGGTGATGGCCGCCCTCCACCGTGCCGCCGAGTTGGTGCGCCATGGCCTGCTCGCCGTAGCAGATGCCGAGGATCGGAACGCCGGCCTGGTAGAGTGAGGGAGGTGCCAGAGGCGCGTCCTTGTCGAGTACCGAGGCCGGGCCGCCGGACAGGATGATGCCTTTCGGCTGCATCGCCTGGAAGGCACCTTCGGCCTTCTGGAACGGGACGATCTCCGAATAAACCCCCTCTTCGCGGATGCGCCGGGCGATGAGCTGGGTGACCTGCGAGCCGAAATCGACGATCAGAATCTTATCGTGGTCTGTCATGGCGAGCAGTTAGCGGATCGACCCGTCGGCCGCAACCGGAGGCCTGGGAAAACTCCACACGAGCCGGTGCTGACTTTCGTAGAGTTTCACATAACATATTGATTTTAATCAAAATATTTCAATTGCGGCGATCCGCCCAGATCGTAACTCCCTGTTACCGGTGCTATGAGAAAAAGGAGCCGTTGGGACGCGCCGGCGTGTTCGCCCCTGTGCAATAGAATGCGCAACGCCGCGGCGAACCGCCGCGGTCGGAGTAAAGGATTCGTCTACCCGCGGCCGGCACTCTCGGGCGCGGTCCGGTCAGCAAGCCGATCGGTGTTAAGGCAGACAAGCGAATGAGCGAGATGAGCATTCACCCGCGTCACATGACCGACGTCGTCGCAAGCGACGACCATGCCATGCGGCGCGCGGACCTGTTCCGCGAGACCCCGCTGGAGACGCTCGAGCGCTGGGCGCTCGGCACGGCCTGGGCCTTGAAGCCGAGCCGCATCGGCGGCCTGCCCGGCCTCACCCGGGTCTGGCTCACCGACCTGGTCGCGCCACGCCGCGGATTACCCGATCCGGAGCGCACATTGGAGCAGCCGCGTGGCCTCTGCGGCATGGTGCATGACCTCTCGGTACCGACGCTGACCGAGGCGTACCGCCACGGTCTGTTCACCTTTGCGCATTTCGGCCCGCTCAAATGGTTCTCCCTGCCGGAGCGTTGCGTGCTGTTCTTCGACGAACTGCATGTCGGCAAGACCATCCGCAAGGTGCTTCGGCAGGGACGTTATCGCGTCACGTTCGACCGCGACTTCGAGAGCGTCATCAAGGCCTGCGCCGGGCGGCGCGACGGCAAGTGGCACGTCACCTGGATCACGCCGCGCATCATGCGCGCCTATGCCGACCTGTTCGATGCCGGCCATGTCCATTCCTTCGAGGTCTGGAACGAGGCAGGCGCGCTGGTCGGCGGCGGCTATGGCGTCTCGCTCGGCCGCATCTTCTTCACCGAGTCGCAGTTCTCGCACAGAGTCCGACACTTCGAAGATCGGGTTCACGATGCTCAACTGGCACCTGGCGCAGTGGGGTTACGTGCTGAACGACGGCAAGTGGGAAACGCCGACCATCCGCAGCATGAACTTCCGCGTCATTCCGCGGGCCGAATTCCTCACACATCTTGCGGCCAACGGGCAGACCGGAGGAAAACCCGGCCGCTGGCAGGTGGAGGCCGACCTGAAGACGGTGGCCGCATGGCAGTCGAAAGGCGCATCTGAGAAAAACCAAACCAAGGCCGTGCAAGGCGCGGCATGAACGGCCATCCGAAATACCTGGCCGGCCTCGGAAACGAGGCGCGGGCCGCGCGGCGCGCCGCGCTGTTCCGCGAGACACCGTTCCAGACGCTCGAACGCTGGATGCTCGGCACGGCCTGGGCCCTGAAACCCTCGCGTATCGCCGGCCTGCCGGCGCTCGGCCGCATGTGGTTCGCCGACCTCGCGGCGCGCGAGCGCTCCTTGCCGCACCCAAACCACGCGCTCGACCGGCCCGACGGCCTATGCGGCATCGTACACGACTTCGATGCGCCGACCCTGATCGAGGCGCATCGCCGCGGGCTCTATCCATTCGCCCATGTCGGGCCGTTGAAATGGTGGTCGCCGCGCAACCGTTGCGTCCTGGCCTTCAGCGACTTCCACATGCCGCGCCGCCTGCGCAGCCGTCTGCGCCAGGCGCGCTATCGTGTCACCTTCGACCGCGCTTTCGAGCGGGTCGTCGCCGCGTGCGCCGCGCCGCGCGACGGCAAGTGGCCCCTCACCTGGATCACGCCGCGCATCATGCGCGCCTATGCGGAGCTGCATGATGCCGGCTACGCGCATTCGTTCGAAGTCTGGAACGGCGACGGCGACCTGGTTGGCGGCGGCTACGGCGTCGCGGTCGGCGGGACTTTCACCATCGAGTCGCAGTTCACGCGCGATTCCCACACCTCGAAGATCGGCTTCGCCGTGCTCAACTGGCACTTGGCGCACTGGGGTTTTGTGCTCAACGACAACAAGGGCCCGACCAAGAACTGTCTCGAGATGGGCTTCCGCGTCATCCCGCGCGCGGCATTTCTCGCCCGCAATGCGCGCGCGCAGCTGCTGCCCGACAAGACCGGCCGCTGGGAAGCCGAAGCCGAAGCCGCAACCGTCGCGGCCTGGCAACCGCGTCCGTGCGCCGAGGCTCGCTCGTTTGAGGATGCCGCATCCGCGGCGTCGGGCAGCCGCGCCATGAACCCGGCGTCCGCCGCGCTCGTCCCTGCGTTCGATGCGCTCGACGGCTCGTTCGCGCTCGGCCATATGCTGACCGCGGTGCTCTGAGCGCAGCGTCACGCGCGGCGCGACATCAGCGCGACAAAGAACCCGTCGGTCGCGGTCCGCCGCGGGGTCATCAGCAATCCCTCGTCCGCCAGCAACGCGGCACGGCGGAACAGGAACGCCCGCTCCCCAAGCCCATTCGCGAGGTCCCTCGGCGGCACGATCGCGAACGCCGGATGGCGCTCGACGAACGCGCGCACCTGCGCGCCATTCTCTTCGTCGAGCAGCGAACAGGTGACGTAGGCAATGCGCCCGCCAGGCTTGACCAACGCCACCGCGCGGTCGAGCACGATTGCCTGCTCCTTGATCCGTTCTGCGAGCGCGCCCGGCCGCACGCGCCACTTGGCGTCCGGATTGCGGCGCCAGGCGCCGCTGCCGGTGCACGGCGCATCGATCAGCACCAGATCGGCCCTGCCCTGCAGATCGGCCAGATTGTCGCTTCCGCCACGCGGCGTACGCACCTGCACATTGCGCGCACCGGCGCGCTCGAGCCGCGCATGGATCGGCGCCAGCCGGCGCTTGTCGGTATCGGTCGCGTAGATCTGGCCGTGGTTCTCCATCATGGCGGCGAGCGCCAAGGTCTTGCCGCCGCCGCCGGCGCACAGATCGACCACCTGCTCGCCGGGCTTGGCTCCGGTCAACAAGGCCGCAAGCTGCGAGCCTTCGTCCTGGATTTCGATCAGTCCTTTGAGGAAGGCAGGTTCGGCGTGCACGGCGGGACTCTTGGCCTCCGCCGGCAGAACCAGGCGAAGCCCCCAGGGCGACCAGCGCGTCGGCTCCGGCCCAAGATCTCCGGTTGCTTCCGCCGCCGTATCCCGATCCGCCTTCAAGGTATTGACGCGCAGGTCGAGCGGCGCGCGCTGGGCGAGCGCTGCACCCTCCTCCGCGCGCTCCTCTCCGAACACGCGGGCGAGATGCGGATCGAGCCACTCCGGATAGTCGCCGCGCACATGCGGCGGCGCGTCGCCGATGACCGCGGCACGCAGCCGCGCCAATTCCGCGTCGTCCAACGGCTTGGGCGCAAAACGCGCGCCGTCGCACAGCGCGGCGATCGCCTCCCCCGACAATCCGCGCTCGTGCCGGAGCATGCCGAGGAGGATGGCACGCGGCGAGTCCGCGCCCATGATCCAGGCGGACGACGCCTTGCGCCGCAGCGTGTCGTAGGTGAGGCCGGCGATCGCCGCGCGATCGCCTGAGCCGGCAAAGCGATGCGACAGGCCCCAATCCTTCAGCGCATCGGCGGCGGGCCGGCGCCGCGCGTTGACGTCGGCGAGCACCTCGATGGCGGCGGACAGGCGCGCCGACGGCGTCATCCGAGACCGAACAGGATGCGCACGGCGAAGATGATCCACATCAGCAGCAGGATCACCGTGCCGAACAGGTATGCGAAGAAGCGGCGCGGCACGCGGTTGGACGTGGTGTGGATGTAGGCATGCACCAGCCGCGACAGCACGAACAGCCAGGACATGACGACGAATAGCAGATCGGACTTGCGGGTGATGATCGCGAGCGGCACCAGCGCGAAGAACAGCATCGGGATCTGGAACTGGTTGTTGAAACAGTTGGCGACCTGAATCGCATGCTTCGGCCAGTTCTGCTCGCCCAGCGCGGTTTCGCGGATGGTTGATTCGCCGCGCATGATGGCCATGTTGCGCAGGTAACCCATCCAGAACATCAGTGCGAAAGTGAGCAGGGCCTGCACGAACACAGGCGCCAGAATGGCTTCCATCGACATCGGACTCCCCCTCGGTTTCCGCCTGCCTCAGCCGGCGACCTTAACCAGCAGCTTGCCGAAATTCTTGCCCTTGAGCAGCCCCATGAAGGCTTCGGGCGCCTTCTCGATGCCTTCGACCACGTCCTCGCGGTACTTGATGCGGCCTCCCTTGATCCAGGTCGATACGTCGCGCAGGAAATCCTCGTGGCGCGCGGCGAAGTCGGTGACGATGAAGCCGCGGATGGTCAGGCGCTTGGTCAGGATCGCACGGAACAGCTGCGGCACGCGGTTGGGTCCGGGCGGCAGATCGGTCATGTTGTATTGCGCGATCAGCCCGCATACCGGAATGCGCGCGAATGTGTTGAGCAGCGGAAATATCGCGTCGAACACCGGCGAGCCGACATTCTCGAAATAGACGTCGATGCCGTTCGGACAGGCGGCCTTGAGCCGTTCGGAAAGATCGGGCGCGCGGTGATCGACGCAGTCGTCGAACCCGAGCGCTTCCTTGACGTACTTGCACTTGTCCGGTCCGCCGGCGATACCGACGGCGCGCGCGCCCTTGATCTTCGCGATCTGCCCGACGACCGAGCCGACCGCGCCGGACGCCGCCGACACGACGACCGTCTCGCCCGGCTGCGGCTTGCCGATCTCCAGCAGGCCCGTATAGGCCGTCATTCCCGGCATGCCGAGCACGCCGACCGCGGTCGAGACCGGCGCGAGCTTGGGATCGAGCTTGCGCAGGCCTTTGCCTTCGCTGACCTCGTGGGTCTGCCAGCCCGAGCGCGACAACACGATGTCGCCGGGCTTGAAACGCTCGTTGTTGGAGGCAACGACCTCGCTCACCGTGCCGGCTTCGAGCACCCCGCCGATCTCGACCGGCTTGGCATAGGATGGCGCATCGCTCATGCGGCCGCGCATGTAGGGATCGAGCGAGAGCCACTTGGTGCGCAGCAGAACCTGTCCCGGCCCGGGCTCCACGACGGGGTGCTCCTCCAGGCGGAAATCGGAGGGCTTCGGCTCGCCCACCGGACGGGAGGCGAGCACGATGCGGCGCGCGGTATCGGGCATGGCAGGCTCCTGCAACGGGATCGGGGGCTCCGGTCTAGCGCCCCAACCCCTCGAATGCCAGCACGACGACGTGGCCCACCAGCACGACGACGCCGGCGAAGTTGATCAGGAACACCTGCCCGCGCAGCGGCACGTTGTCGGTCAAGGTCTGCACCAGCGTGTGGATCACGCGTCCGGCGACGAACACCCATGCGGCGACGACGTCGAGCGTCGTGACCCGCCCCAGCGCGATCAGCAGCGCCACGAGCGCATAGAAGATCAGCGGCAGCTCGAATTGATTGGCGAGGTTGCGGGTGATGCGCGCGACATGATGCGGCTCCTCGCCGCGCGCGAACGAGCCGTACTCGACCTCGCCGCGCTTTACCGCCTGCACCCGCGCGACCGTGAGCCAGACATAGAGCAGAAAGACCCAGCCGATGTGCGCCAGCATCGGCCAGAGCAGCGAAGTCATGGCGGCGACTGGACCATGATCCGTTCAATTGAAGCGGATCATGGTCCAGCTTCCTTGCTTGAGCATGATCTTTTCCGAAAACCGGTTTCCACTTTTCGGGATCATGCTCTACACCCGGCTCGGATAGTTCGGGCTCTCGCGCGTGATGGTCACGTCGTGCACGTGGCTCTCGCGCAGGCCGGCGGACGAGATGCGCACGAATTGCGCCTTCTCATGAAACTCGGCGAGCGTCGCGGCGCCGACATAGCCCATGGCGGCGCGCAGGCCGCCGGAAAGCTGATGCACCACGGTGGCGACCGCACCCTTGTAGGGCACCTGTCCCTCGATGCCTTCCGGCACGAGCTTCAGGGTGTCCTTGATGTCCTGCTGGAAGTAGCGGTCGGCGGAGCCGCGCGCCATGGCGCCGACCGATCCCATCCCGCGATAGCTCTTGTACGAGCGGCCCTGATACAGGAACACCTCGCCCGGCGTCTCGTCGGTGCCGGCGAGCAACGAGCCCACCATGGCACAGTCGGCGCCCGCCGCGATCGCCTTGGCGAGATCGCCCGAATACTTGATGCCGCCGTCGGCGATCACCGGCGTACCGGTCTTCTTCGCCTCCTCGACCGCATCCATGATGGCGGTCATCTGCGGCACGCCGACGCCGGCGATGATGCGCGTGGTGCAGATCGAGCCGGGCCCGATGCCGACCTTGATGGCATCGGCGCCGGAATCGATCAGCGCCTTGGCGCCTTCGCTGGTGGCGATATTGCCGGCCACCAGCTGCACCTTGTTGGACAGCCGCTTGATGCGGTTGACCGCTTCGAGCACGCGCCGCGAATGGCCGTGCGCGGTATCGACGACGACGAGGTCGACGCCGGCCGCGATCAGTCGCTCGGTGCGCGCGAAGCCGGCCTCGCCGACGGTGGTCGCCGCCGCCACCCGCAGGCGGCCCTGCTCGTCCTTGCAGGCGTTCGGATTGGCGACCGCCTTCTCGATGTCCTTCACGGTTATCAGGCCGACGCAGCGATAGGCTTCGTCGACGACGAGCAGCTTCTCGATGCGGTGCTGGTGCAGCAGCTTCTTGGCCTCGTCCTGGCCGACGCCCTCGCGCACGGTGATCAGGCGATCCTTGGTCATCAGCTCGGCGATCTGCTGGCGCGGGTCGTCGGCGAAACGCACATCGCGGTTGGTGAGGATGCCGACGAGCTTGCCGGCCTTGCCGTTGCTGCCGCCTTCCACCACGGGAATTCCGGAGATGCCGTGCCCTGCCATCAGCTCGAGCGCCTCCGCCAGCGTCGCGCCGGGATGGATGGTGACCGGATTGACCACCATGCCGGACTCGAACTTCTTCACCCGACGCACCTGCTCGGCCTGCACTTCGGGATCGAGATTGCGATGAATCACGCCGATGCCGCCCGCCTGCGCCATGGCGATCGCCATCTTGGCCTCGGTCACCGTGTCCATGGCGGAGGCGACGATCGGGATATTGAGCGGGATCTCGCGCGTGATACGGCTTTTGATGTCGACGTCGGCCGGCATCACTTCGGACAGGCCGGGTTTGAGCAGAACGTCGTCGAAGGTCAGCGCTTCGGTCAGGCCGCCGTTCGGCTGTGCGGGCATTGGCCAACTCTCCTCGACTGCGCGATCCGGATATGAGCCGCCTGCCCGGCCCAAGGCCAGGGCATCGACTCGAAGGACCTGCGGAGTTGGCAAGGGGCGTTAGCACGCTCAAGCGTCAATTGTAAGACGGTTCTGGAGCGTTTTCCGGCGAAGTGTGCAGCGGTTCGCCGTGAGACAAACGCGACCAACGCAACGAACCCATCGTCGAACCTGAATGCCCGTTCATGCGACCAACCGAAGAAGGCCGTGGGGCGGACGGCCTTACGCGAGGACCTGCCATGAACGGACCCGCATTAGCGCGCATCGCGACCATCGCATTTCCGGCGTTTCTGACCCTGTGCCATCCGGCGGCAGCCGACCCCGACAACGACCGACAAGTCTGCTGGTCGAAAGATGCCGCACCGGGGCCAAGGGTTGCGGCCTGTTCCGGCCTGATCGATGCCAAGGCCGTGCAGGGGCACGAGCTTGCCGTCACCTATTGCAATCGCGGCCACGGCCTGACCGAGCAGCGCGAGCTCGATCGCGCGCTTGCCGACTATCGCGAGGTCATTCGCCTTGCGCCCGAGGATGCGCGCGGTTGGCGCAACCGCGGCCTGATTTACCTGTTCAAGGAGGATTACGCGCGCGGCATCGTCGACTATACCCAAGCGTTGCGCTTCGATCCGACCGACGTGTTCTCCTGGAACAACCGCGGGCAGGCCAGGATGCGCAACGGCGATCGGGCCGGCGCCATTGCGGACTTCAAGAAGGCGCTCGAATTGCGTCCCGATCTGGAGACCGCGCGCGATGCGCTCCGGCGCCTCGGAGTTGCGCGCTGACCCTGTCCATTTCCGGCCAAGTTTGCTCCTCAATCTCGCGCCAATTCGGCGCAGAGACTACCGATACCTGACGGGGGAGAGTTTCGTACGTGCGTTCATTGGCGTCGCGTTGGTTCACGCTGCTTGCCGCACTCGTGCTGCTCGCCGCCGAGGTCGGCATGGCGGCCGCCTATGTGCTCAAGAGCGACGAGGGCCGCTTCAGCATCGAATTGCCGGCCGAGCCGTCGTTCCAGGCGATCGACGAACAAAGCGCCGCCGGCGCGCACGTGCGCTATCAATGGCTGCTCGACCAGGGTCACCGGGCTTTCATCGTCACCTACAACGACTATGCGCGGGCGAGCGAAGCCGAGGCGCTCTACGACAGCGGCCTCGAAGGCGCGCTCGCGGCGACCAACGGCAGTCTGGTGCGTCAGCAGCCGGTCGCGCTCGAAGGATTGCGGGGACGCGAATTCTTCGCGCGCATGCCGAGCGGCAATATGCTGCGCCAGCGCCTGTTCCTGATCGGCGACCGCTTCTACCAGAACATCTACGTGGGACCGTCCGGCTCGGAGGTCGAACCCGCGGTCGAGGCGTTTCTCGCCTCGTTCCGCGTGGTGCGTTGACCGACCGTTGCCCGGCATTGCTCACGGCGAGGCGCGCCGTTATGGGTAGCGCATCGTCGGACGCCCAGTACGCGGAGCCGCGCCGATGGCCATCCTTGGCCGTGATGCTTGCGGCAGGTCGAGCCGTGCATACGCCCGCATCTGCGGGACGGCGATGCTTTTGCTCGGCGTCATGGCGCCGGCCGCCGGCCAGCCGCTGACGCGCGAGTGGCAGCAATGCGCGAAGAGCGACACTGCGCCGGATGACGGCATCGCGGCCTGCACCGCCATCATCGAATCCGGCCGCGAGCGCGGCAAGAATCTGGCGATCGCGCACTTCAACCGCAGCAACGGCTGGCTCGCCAAGCGCGAACTCGATCTTGCGGCGATCGATCTGTCGGGCGCCATCAGTCTCGATCCACAGAATGCGAGCGCCTACTACAACCGCGGCAATGTCCGCTCGGCGCTCGGCGACGTCGAACGCGCGCTTGCCGATTTCGGCGAGGCGATCCGGCTCGATCCCAATCATGCGGCCGCCTACGGCGCGCGTGCGCTCGCATGGTACGGCCGCGGCAACATCAATCGCGCTATCGTCGATCTCGATCAGGCGATCAGGCTCGATCCGCGCAATGTACGCGCCTTGACGGCGCGCGGCATTGCCTGGCGCGCCATGGGCGACCTCGATCTGGCAGTCCAGGACTTCGACCGCGCAATCGCGGCCGATCCCAGCGATGCGCGCGCGCGCAATGAGCGCGGCGTCGCGCGGCACGCGCTCGGCCAGTTCGACCGCGCGCTTACGGATTATGGCGAAGCGATCCGCCTCGATCCGCGCCTGGCGAGCGTCCACGTCAATCGCGGCGTGACGCACCTTGCCCGTAACGACCTTGACCGCGCCATTCTGGATTTCGACCAGGCGGTGCATCACAATCCGAACGCCGTTGACGCCCACGTCCAACGCGGCGCCGCACTGCAGATCAAAGGCGACCTTGATGGCGCGCGCGCCGACTTCGACGCAGCCATCAGGCTGTTTCCCTCCTCGGCGGTCGCTTACGGCGGTCGCGGCAACGTGCTCCTCGCCAAAGCCGACTATGACGGGGCGCTCGCCGACTACAACCGCGCGATCGCGCTCAAGCCGGACTTTGCCAACGCCTACGGCAACCGTGGCCGCGTGTGGCGCGCCAAGGGCGAGCTCACCCGCGCGCTGGCCGATCTCGACCAGGCGATCCGGCTCGACCCGACCGACGCCGCAACGTTCAACAGCCGCGCCTGGACCTATCAGCTCGCCGGCCGCGACGGCGAGGGGCTCGCCGACGCCAACAAGGCGATCGAGATCGATCCGCGCAATGCCGACGCCTACGACACGCGCGGCAACATCTACGTCAAGCTCGGATTGCGCGACAAGGCGGCCGAGGACTTCCGCAAGGCGCTCGAGCTCAATCCCAATCTCAAGACGACGCGGGAAGCGCTGAACAAGTTGGGTGTGACAAGGTAGTACCGCGCGGGCGCTACCTCTCCCCGCAAGCTGGGAGAGGTCAAGAAGGGAGCGCGCCCTCACACTCCGTCCTCATCCTGAGGGCCCGCCGAAGGCGGGCGTCTCGAAGGATGGCCACAGGCTCCGCGCTTGTGGCCATGGTCCGAGACGCCATGCTTCGCATGGCTCCTCACCATGAGGGCTTGAGTTGCGCGTTGCGCGCAGTTAAGGCCGATAACCCGGCGGGGGCCCGTGCCGCTCGATCGCATCGACGACTTCGCGATGCTTGCGCTCCTCGCGCTTCATGTGCACGGCGAGCACGCCGTGGATCGAGGGCACGAGCCACAGCACCGGGAACAGGAAGCCGAAGATCACGCAGGGAATGATGATCACGATGTTGAGGATTGCCGAGAACGGCTGCCCGTTGAGCAGCAGTCCGATGGGAGGCAGCAGGGCGGCGAGAATGTAGATCATCGTGGCCAAGCTCCGCGTGACGGCCAAAGGTCCGCGCAAGATGTAGGTACCCTTGCGCCCGGCGCAATGGTCTCGTGCCGGCCTGACCTGCTAAGAACCTCTGCTCGAGTCCAAGCCGTCTGCCCTTCCCAATGCCGCATGATCGTCTGGTGCCGCTCATCGTGGCCGTCGCCCTGTTCATGGAGAACATGGACGCGACGATCATCGCCACGTCGCTGCCGGCGATCGCGGCCGATATCGGGGCGAGCCCGCTCGCGCTCAAGCTCGCGGTGACCTCCTACCTGCTCTCGCTCGCCGTGTTCATCCCGGCGAGCGGCTGGACCGCCGACCGCTTTGGCGCCCGCACGGTGTTCCGCGCGGCCATCGCGGTGTTCGTCGTCGGCTCGATCGCCTGCGCCACCGCTGCTTCGCTCGAAGCCTTCGTCGCCGCGCGCATCCTGCAGGGCATGGGCGGCGCCATGATGACGCCGGTCGGCCGGCTGGTGCTGGTGCGCACCATTGACAAGCGCAATCTGGTCGACGCCATGGCCTGGGTCACGATGCCGGCGCTGGTCGGCCCGATCATCGGCCCGCCGGTCGGCGGCTTCATCACCACCTATGCAAGCTGGCACTGGATCTTTCTCATCAACGTGCCGATCGGACTCCTCGGCATCGTGCTCGCCACGCGCTACATCGAGGACGTCAGGGCGGAAGAGCTGGAGCGGTTCGACCTAATCGGCGTGGTGCTGGCCGGGCTCGGTTTCGGCGGCCTGGCGTTCGGATTGTCGGTCGCCGGGCTCGACATCCTGCCATGGGGCGCCGTTGCAGCCATGATCGCGGGCGGTGCGCTTTCCCTGGTGGCCTATGCCCTGCACGCGCGCCGCACTGCGGCGCCGGCGCTCGACTTCTCGTTGATGCGCTTGGCCACGTTCCGCGCACACATCGTCGGCGGCTCGCTGTTCCGCCTCGCGATCGGCGCGCTCGCGTTCCTGCTGCCGCTCCTGCTGCAGATCGGATTCAATCTGAGCCCGTTCCAGTCCGGCCTGATCACGTTCACGGCGGCGGCCGGCGCTTTCACCATGAAGGCGGTAGCGGGCCGGATCATCCGGCGGTTCGGCTTTCGCCGCGTGCTCGTTGTCAATGCCCTCATCAGCGCCGCCTTCACCGGGACGTGCGCCGCGTTCACGTCCGAGACGCCCTACGCCGTGATGGTCGCGGTGCTGCTGATCGGCGGATTCTTCCGCTCGCTGCAGTTCACCGCCACCAACACCATCGCCTATGCGGAGATCGAGCCGCGCAAGGTGAGCCGGGCGACCTCGCTGGTCAGCGTCGCGCAGCAACTCGCGATTTCGGCCGGTGTCGCGGTCGGCGCGGCGGCGGTCGAGCTTTCGGTACGCCTGAAAGCCGTACCGGTGATCGCGGCTGCCGATTTCCGCCCCGCCTTCGTGCTCGTCGGCGTGATCGCCGCGTCCTCGGCGTTGGTGTTCCTCGCGCTGCCCGAAGATGCCGGCGCCGAGCTTGCCAACCGCGAACCGACCGCCGCGCCCGATGCGTCGGATCAGCGCGTCGGATGAGGTTGCTGCACCAAACGCTTCGATCGCGCCAGGTCGCGCAGCGCCGCGACGCCGCAATAAATTCCAAGCACCACGAAGGTAAGAAAGAACGGCGTCGCGGGCGACAGATAGAGGTGATTGATCGCGGGGATCAACGTCACCTCCATATAGGCGAGCAACGCCATGCGCGCCGCGACGGCGGCGGCGCAGGCAAGACTCAGGGCGAGGATGCCGGCAGGCAGAGCGTGCCGGCGCCACAGCGCGACGACAAATCCGAGCCCGGCCAGGAGCGCCAGGGCCGGCATCGCAGCCACATAGGCCCGTGCGATCACGCCGGCGACGGCGAGCTTCATCCGCTGAAGCTTCTGGCTGGCGATCGGTCGGGAAGTTCCGTCGCCGCGTTCGAGCACGGCGCCGATCCATAGCTTCGCGTCCGCGACTTGCCAGGTATTGCCGTAGGACAGGACGGTGAGAGGATGCGCGATTTCCGTCGATCCGGAACGCGCTACGAAATCGCAGGCCGGCCGCCGGCAGTCGGTCGTGAGCTCGAACTCGAAAGTCTTGTGATCCCCGACCGCACGGGTCGCGCCGCTCGGCTTGACGACGACTTCGAAACGGATGGCCTCGAAGCCTCGATTGCGGACCAATAGTTCCGGCACAGCGCCTTTCGTTTCGATCGTGCCGACGACAATGGCGCTCGGTGCGAGGGGCCGGGAAATCGGACCCACGAGATCGGCCATGATTTCGATCCCGGCTTCCAGACCCGTGCTCGGGTGCGCGCCGACTTCGCCATTGCCGACACGCAAAAGAATGCGACCGAGCGCCGGAACGACGCCGAGCGCGTCGCCGAGATAGTGCCATCGGAACAGCGGAGCAACGCTGGGGGGGGCAGACAGGCATGACAGCCGGCCGTCCTCGCAGGCGGCATTGATTTCGCCGGCGAGGCGCCGATAGAACGCGTCCGCCTCGCGCGCAGACGTGTAATGACCCGCCGCGGCGGCTGCGTCGCGCACCGCCCACATGAGCCATCCCGCCTGGATTTCCGTGCAAGGATCGATGGGCCTGGCGAAGCACCCCACCCTGCGCCAGGCTTCGCCTTGCTCTCCGTCGAGCGAGGCTTTCAGCTCGCGCGCCGCCGCGCTCACCGCATAGGCCTTTTCGCGCGCGTCCTTGGGGAAGACCACGTAGCGGCGCCACGCATCGTGACGGACGCGCGAGAGCGCCCCATAAGCGGCGGGAAACCCGGAGCTGTGGTATTCGTTGGTCACGAGCAGGCTGTAGGATCGCTGGTTGGCGAGCGCCACGGCACCAACGATGGCCGCAGCCACGAGCGCGGCCGCGGCGCCGCCGGCGATTGTGCCCGCCAGCAGCCGCCCGGCGCTGCGCCGCTCTCCGCGACGCCAGCTTGCGGCGGCGTCGAGCAAGACGGCGAGGACCAGGATGCCGAGCGGAGGCGCCAGCCACACGCCTTCTTCGCGCGTCAGCCAATAGACGCCGGCAACCAGTCCCGCGGCGACGAACAGGGCCAGCCGGTGCGGGAAGAGGCGCCAGCCCCAGCGATGTCCGAGCAGCGCGCCGACCGCGAGCAAAATCAACGCCGGACTCAAGCTGCCATACAAGCCCTCGCGGATAACGCGCGCCAACTCGGGGTGCCAGAGCGAGGGGTTGAAGGCCAATACCGCAAACAGGATCAGGCCGATCAGACACCGGCCCGCCATGCGCGTTACCAGAGCCGCGGCAAGCCCTGCCACCGCGAGATACACGAGCTGCTCGGCGATCTTGAGCGGAAGACCGGCAAGGAAGGCGGCCAGAATGAAGGCCGGATAGGCCATGCCCTTGGCAAGGGTGAGATTGTCATACGGACCGAGCCACTGACCGGCGCCGAGGAAATAGGCGAGCCGCACGAACAGGAAATCGTCGTGCGTAGCGTTTGCGATCGCCATGACCGGCGCGACGCCGCGCAACCACAGGCTCGCGACCGCGATCAGCGCGTAGAGCGCGAACCACAATATGTTGCGTTTCCCCTGCCGCATCGGGCGTCGATTACCCGTCCCGTCGATCCGGGACAAGCGCCGCGACGAAATGCAGATGCCGGTCGAACAGCAGGTTGAAAGGAAATGGATAGAGGTTGAGCGTTTCATTCCAGGTCCTCGCCGTCAGCCCGATTGCGGCGAGAGCCTGTGTCCACTCGAGCCTGGAGAGGTACTTATACGGAAGCCGGACATCATGCCCCTTGTTGCCGACCCAATCCATAAGTCTGAGCGTCGGATAAGCGGCAAATCCCTGGCACACATGATCCTTGACGACGATGCCGAAACCGGCGACCCGTGCCGCTTCGGCAAGGAGCACCCGCGCATCATCGGTATGGTGCAACACGTCGACGATGGTCACCCAGTCGAACGACTTGTCGGGGAAAGGGATTGTCCGCCCGTCGAAGAGATCGACCGGGATCCAGGTGTGCGGGCGGGGGTGAATGTCGATCCCACGAATGTCGTACTGCGGCCGCGCTTCCATGATGGCTCGCGCCACGGAGCCGTCGCCGCAGCCGAGATCGAGAACCGTGCTGCCGCCCTGCAGCTGCGCCGCCACAAGCTCAGAGAGCCGGCGCACGCGGCGCCTGAACACCGCCCGGTCGTGCAAAGCGTTGAGAGCCTTTTTCTCGAGACTCAATAGATCAGCTCCGCTTCACGTCGCCGAAAATCATTGTTTCGGGATTTCGATGATGGTCGACAGGAAGCCGGTCAACGCAAGCTGGATTCCGATCGCGATCGCCGTGAGGGACATGACCAGCACGCGCAACAAGGCGGAGTATTCGAGTCCGCCGAAGCCGGTCGCGGCCCATCGCAAGGTACAGAACAGCAGCCCTGCGATCCCCAGGATGCCGATGATCGTGCCGCCGACCAGCATCCGCTCCAGCGTCAGCGCGTCGAGTAGGCCGGAAAACCGGCGCGACGGCGGGATAAGGCCGTGCGCGGTCGCGAACTTTCGGGCGATGACCCCGAAGCTGATGGCCTGGACGCCGATCAGGACCGCAACGCAGGCGACCGTGAAGGTGTGAATATCGAAATTGACGTCGCCGATCCTGACGATGCCCGGCAAGAGCGCGAACGCCCCGATCAAGCCGAGGGCGAGCAGGATCAGGCCGGGATAGAGGAACAGCCATTTCGGACTGTACATCAGGAGGAAGCTCAAGTGGCGCCACCCGTCGCGCCAAGTGCGCAGGTGCGGACGGCGCGAGCGGCCGTCCTTCTTCAGCGCGGTCGGAACTTCGTCGAGCCGATAGTCCGCAAGCGCGGCACGCACCACCATCTCGCTGGCGAATTCCATTCCCGTGGTGCGCAGCTTCAGCGCACGGATGCGTTGGCAATTGAACCCGCGCAGCCCGCAATGAAAGTCGCCGATCGGAACGCGGAAGAACAGGCGGCCAATCCCGGTCAGGACAGGATTTCCAAGATACCTGTGCAGCGGCGGCATCGCCCCCGGTTCGATGCCTCCCTGGAAGCGGTTGCCCATGACCAGGTCCGCTCCGCCACGCAGCCGCTCCACGAAGGGCATGAGCGCTGCGAAATCATAGGAGTCGTCGGCATCTCCCATGATGATGTACGTCCCGCGCGCCGCTTCGATCCCGCCGAGCAGCGCCGCGCCATAGCCCTTTTGCGCCACGGCGACGACGCGCGCGCCCTCCTGGGCGGCGATCTGCTGCGAGCCGTCGGTCGAGCCGTTATCGGCGATCAGAACCTCGCCCATGACGCCGGACGTCGACAGAAACCGCAGGCTCTTGCGGATGCAAGACGCAAGCGTTTCCGCCTCATTCAGGCAGGGCATGAGAATCGTAAGTTCCACCGCTCAGGTTCTCCGACCGCTCGGATCGCACGCGGCGCGAAATCCGGTCGCCAGCAGATACAGCTCGGCCGAATCCGCGCGGCTTGCCACCGGCTTGACGTGCTTCACGCTGGCGAAGTCGCGCTTCAGCGCGGCAAGCAGTGCCCCTTCGGTTCCGCCCTGCAGTACCTTGGCGAGAAACGTTCCGCCGGGCCGCAGCACGTCGCGGGCGAACTCGGCCGCCGCCTCGGCCAACGCCATGATCTTCAGATGGTCGGTGCGCCTGTGGCCGCTCGCGTTCGCCGCCATATCCGACATGACCACATCGGCACCGCCGCCAAGCATCGCCTGCAGACGCGCAGGCGCTTCGCGCTCGAGAAAATCGGTTCGCAAGAAATCGACGCCCGGAATCGGCGCCATTTCGAGAACGTCGATCGCCACGACCCTGCCCTTCCCCTCGCTGATGCCGACGCGTCGCGCCGCAATCTCGCTCCAGCCGCCCGGTGCGGCGCCGAGATCGACCACGGCAGCACCGCGCCTGAGGAAACGATGCTTGTCGTCGATCTCGACCAGTTTATAGGCCGCGCGCGAACGCAAGCCTTCGCGCTGTGCGCGCGCCACATAAGGGTCGTTGAGCTGACGCTCAAGCCAGCGTCGTGAAGACGCCGAGCGGCTTTTCGCGCTCTTCAGCCGCACCTTGTGCCCGCCGCCGCGTCCCGTGTTCACGAGGCGCCGCCATGCTGATGCGCCCACACGCCGTCTTCGCGCATGAGCTTGACCAGCATGCCCTCGCGCAGACCGCGGTCGGCGACCCGCAGGCGCGTGCAGGGAAACACCCGACGGATCGCCTCGAGAATGGCGCAACCAGCGAGCACCAGATCGGCACGCTCGGCGCCGATGCACGGGCTCGCCACGCGATCCGCATAGCTCATGGCGAGCAGCTCCTCGACGATGACCGAGACCTGCCGGTCGGTCATCCAGCAACCGTCGACTTGGCGCCGGTCGTAGCGCTTGAGCCGGAGATGAACGCCCGCGACCGTCGTCACCGTGCCGGAGGTGCCGAGCAGGTGCGTGGAATCAAGCTCGATGCCGCCGCCATGCTCGGCGGCAAAGCGGCGTACCTGGCTTTCAACCTCGGCAATCATCGCTTCGAACAAGGCGCGGTCGACGGTCACGCCGCCGTAGCGTTCGGCGAGCGACACGACGCCGAGCGGCAGCGAAGCCCAGGCGCGGATTTCCGGCCGCGGCGGACCGCCATCGGCCGGGCGGCTGCGGTCGAGACGTACGAGCTCGGAAGAGCCGCCGCCGATATCGAACAGGATGACCCCGCTTGCGTCCGGGTCCATCAGCGGCGTGCATCCGATGGCGGCGAGCTCGGCTTCGGTCTCGCGATCGACGATCTCCAGGGCGATTCCCACTTCCGCGCGCACGCGTTCGAGAAAATCGCGGCCGTTGTGCGCGGCGCGACAGGCCTCGGTGGCGATCAACCGGGCGCGGCTGACGCTGCGGTTTCGCATCTTGTCGCGGCATACGGCGAGCGCTTCGAGCGCGCGCGAGATCGCCGCCTCGCCGAGGCGGCCGGACGCCGCCACACCCTCGCCGAGGCGAATGATGCGCGAGAACGCATCGATCACGCGAAAGCCGTCACGCGCCGGGCGCGCGACCAGCAGGCGGCAGTTGTTGGTGCCGAGATCGAGGGCGGCATAGGCCGTCCATGCATGGGCGTGTTGAGCCGTGCCGCCGTCGTGGCGGTCATGACGAGAAGGCCATCGTCGGCCCCACGGAGCCCGCCGACGCGGCTCGCGCCGTTGCGTGGGGCCGAGGCCGGAGCCGGCCCGGGCCTCGTCGTCCATCCCAATACCGTCCCGCCGCGCCGAAGCCTCCTTGAGGCTCGACGGCCGCGGCCATGTTCTGTTCCGTAATCGGATCGAGTTTAACAGCGTGGTGATTCGACGCAACACGGGACCTGACCGAGGTGACGCAGCGGCAATGGCGCCGGAACAATCAAACAAACGCACGTAATTTCCCTACAACCACAAGCTCTTAACCATTAATCACAGGAGAGCAGGACAAAATGATTGCTCAACCGCTGGAATCTCCCTACTTATTCCAGTGCGCCGGATATGAGTTCGGACAAGTCGGAGAAAAAGGCTGCCTTCCGTCGCGTTCACCACATGAAACCCACCGCAACCACATATAGTCAAAAGCGATGAAACGAAACGGGATGAGCGAGAAGCACGTGCGAGCAAGGCGAGCCGATGGCCGCGACGCGGAAGTTGGGCGTCGTGTTCGTGCGCGGCGCCTGGAATGCGATATCTCGCAGACCGAGCTCGCGGGCAGGATTGGCGTCACCTTTCAGCAGGTGCAGAAATACGAGAAAGGCGTCAACCGCATCGGAGCCGGGCGATTGCAGCGGATTTCCGAAGCGCTTGAGGTGCCGATCACGTTTTTCTTCGGTGGCACGGGAGTGGCCACGCGCGATACCTCGGCCGATGCCGAGAGCGTGTTCGGGTTCCTGCAAACCTCCGGTGCGGTCCGAGTCGTCAAGGCGCTGCATAAGATCAAGAGTCGCAAGGCGCGCCAGCTGCTGGTCGAACTCGCCGAAGAGTTCGCCGACCGGTGACGTCGGCGGCCGGCAACCGCCGCGTCGCGACCCGATTTGTCTTTTGCTATCCAACGCGGCAGGCCGCAGGATTGCGGGCCGCTGCGAGCCGTTTTGGCATGGACTGCCCCGTCGTCCATTTCGCGAGTTGCGCCGTTAGCGTGCTTGCGCTAATCGGCGTTGCCGGCCGCTGCGGCTGCTCCTGCACGTGCGGGGGAAATCCAGCACGCCGTGATATTTCCGGTGGGGAATAGTTCAACGGTAGAACAGCGGACTCTGACTCCGTTAATCCAGGTTCGAATCCTGGTTCCCCAGCCAGATCAAAAAATTGGCGTGGCGCATCGAAGCGCCGCATGGACAATCGCATCGTGCGAATGTCGTGGTGGTGCCTGAACCGGCATTGATTCTGTTTTGATTTTCGCGATCGGATGACGGAAAGCGTGTCTGCCGCTCCCACATCCATGATGACCGCGCTGGCGCCCGTGCTCAGCCCGCATGGAGCGCTGAGCCTCAAGCCATCGCCGGAGGCAGCGGTGTTGGACCCGGCGCACAGCGCGCGGATCGAGACGTCGTTTGGCAGGGGTGCCGGTCATGGACTCCTGTCTCTGGGCGCGGACGAGGTTGGCACGACCTTGCCGCCGGTGCTGTCGTATTGGCGCGAGTTGGGATCGCGCTATGTCACCGCGCTGTGCACTCTTCCTGGCGTCGATGAGGGGCGGGCAAAGCCTGATGTCCCTGTTCCTGCGGAAGAAGAACTGAACCGGATAGCCGCTGCTGGTCCGCCCATGATCGGCGCGGAATACCTATCGGCTTCCGTCCTCGCCAAGCTCTGGCGGGAAATCGACTCGGCGTTCGATACCGAATTGGCCGAAGCCAAAGTGCCCATTCAAGAATTCCTCAAGGCCCGTCATCCGGCTTGGAATCTGGTCGGGCGCGTGCATTTCAATCTCGCCGAAAACAGAAAGGACGAGGAAGCCCCGTTCGCCTTTTTGGCGACATATACGACCAAGCTCTCGGCTGTGGCCAAGGCGCAGCATGTGCCGCTCGGCAGGGCCTTGCAGGAATATTCCGGCGCGAGGAATCGCGAGCGCCTGCTGTCCCTGCTGATGCCGGTCCAGCGCGCGGCCGAGCAATGCGGCTGGCTGAAGACGATGGTCGATGCCGGCGATATCTTTCACCCGCTGCGCTGGAGCCCGCGACAAGCGTTGCAGTTCCTCCGGGACGCGCCCTCCCTCGAAAGCGCCGGCGTTGTCGTGCGCATGCCGGCAAGCTGGCGAATGAACCGCCCCGCGCGCCCGCAGGTGAAGGCGACGGTCGGCGGCGGCGCGCCGGCGCAACTCGGGTTGGATGCGCTGCTCGACTTCCGCATGGAAGTGACGGTCGATGGCGAGCCGCTATCGGCGGCGGAGGTCAAGCGCCTGCTGGCTCAGTCCGACGGGCTGGTCCTCATCCGCGGCAAGTGGGTCGAAATCGATCGCGATCGACTGGCCCGGACGCTCGATCAGTTTGAGGCGATCGAGCGCCGGGCTGCGGCCGACGGGCTTTCGTTCGGTGAAGCGATGCGCCTGCTCGCAGGCGCCGGAATTTCCGAGGATGCGGGCGCCGTCGACGGCGATACCGACTGGAGCCAGACCGTCGCCGGACCTTGGCTCGCGCAGACGCTGGCCGAGTTGCGCAGGCCGGAAGGTCTCGCGCGTGCGGATCCTGGACGATTGCTGCACGGGACTTTGCGGGCCTATCAGCACGCGGGCGTGCAATGGCTTCATCTGCTCGCTCGGCTCGGACTTGGCGCATGTCTTGCCGACGACATGGGCCTCGGCAAGACCATCCAGGTCCTGTCGCTGCTTCTGGTGCTCAAAGAGCAGGCAGCCGGCAAACGTAACCCGTCGCTTCTGGTGGCCCCGGCGTCGTTGCTCGGCAATTGGACGATGGAGATTTCCCGGTTCGCGCCCAGCCTGAAAGCACTGGTGGTCCATCCGTCGGCGCTGCCGGCGGACAAGCTGAGGATGATCGCCGCCGCCGACCTTGCGGGCTTCGATCTCGCGATCACGAGCTATGGCTTCTTGACCCGCGCGCAATGGCTGCAAGATATGCCATGGAACCTGGTCGTGATCGACGAGGCGCAAGCCATCAAGAATCCGGGCGCCAAGCAGACCAAGACGGTCAAGCGGCTCAAAGCCGATGCGCGTATTGCGCTGACCGGCACGCCGATCGAAAACCGCCTCGGCGATCTCTGGTCGATCTTCGATTTCATCAATCCCGGACTGCTGGGCTCCGCCAAGCAATTCTCCACTTTCGTCAAGCGACTCGCCGAACGGCCGCAGAACCCCTACGGCCCATTGCGGGAGCTGGCGCGTCCGTACGTCCTGCGGCGAATGAAGACCGACAAGAGCATCATCGCTGACTTGCCTGACAAGACCGAGGTCAAAGCGTTCTGCCTCCTGAGTCAAAAGCAGGCCGGGCTCTACCAGCAGGCGGTCGATGATTTGTCCGATGCGCTCGAAGACGCCGAGGGCATCCAACGCAAGGGCATGGTCCTGGCGTTCCTGATGCGACTGAAGCAGATTTGCAATCACCCATCGCAGTGGCTCGGAGACAATTCATGGACGGAAGAGGATAGCGGCAAGCTCGCGCGTCTGCGCGATATTGCCGAGGAGATTGCGGCGCGGCAAGGGAAGGCGCTGATCTTCACCCAGTTCAGGGAGATGACGGGGCCGCTGGCGAAGTTCCTGGGCTCCGTCTTCGGCCGGGCCGGCCTCGTCCTGCATGGCGAAACACAGGTCGGGAAACGCAACGAACTGGTGCGCCAATTCCAGGAGGACGACGACGTGCCGTTCTTCGTACTATCGCTCAAAGCCGGCGGCGCCGGGCTCAACTTGACGGCGGCGTCACATGTCATCCACTTCGATCGATGGTGGAACCCGGCTGTTGAAAACCAGGCTACCGACCGCGCATTCCGCATCGGGCAGACCAAGAATGTGCTGGTGCACACATTTGTCTGCCGCGGCACCGTCGAGGAAAAGATAGACCGCATGATCGAAGCGAAGCGTCAACTCGCGGGTGATTTTCTCGAAGGCGGCGCGGACACGGTCCTCACCGAGTTGAAGGATGACGAGTTGCTGAAGCTCGTGGCGCTAGATCTCGCCGCGGCGATGAAGGAAAGCTGACCGGATGCGCGACTTCGGATGGGGAGATTACGTCTCGGTCGCCGAGAAACGTCGGACCGCCGAGAGGAAGATCGCCCAGCTCAGGAAACAGGGACAGTCCGTTGCCCCCGTGAACATCGAGGGACGCACGATCGCCAAGAGCTTCTGGGGCGGATCGTGGTGCACCAACTTGGAGCGATATAGCGACTATGAGAGCCGCCTTCCGCGCGGCCGATCCTATGTCCGCAACGGATTTGTCGTCGATTTGCAAATCGCCAAAGGCGAGGTCACGGCATTGGTCAGTGGTTCCGAACTCTACCGGATCAGGATCACGATTGCGCCGGTTGCGGCAACGCGCTGGCGAGCGATCTGCCGGGATTGCGCCGGATCGATCGATTCATTGGTGGAACTCCTGCAAGGCCGCTTGGCCAAGGGCGTGATGGATCGGGTTTGCCGGGAAGGCGACGGCCTGTTTCCGGCGCCGCACGAAATCAAGCTCTCATGCAGCTGCCCGGACTGGGCCGACATGTGTAAGCACGTTGCAGCGGTGCTCTACGGTATCGGCGCGCGCCTCGATGAAAAGCCGCGATTGCTCTTCGTCCTCCGCGGCGTCGATGAAAACGAAATGTTCGCCGGTGCCGGGCAAGATTTGGCGATTACGAAATCCACGCCTATCTCGGCAAGTGTCCTTGATGACAATGATGTGGCGGCCTTGTTCGGGCTGGAGATGGCTGAAACCATCAATTCCGGCGCTGCCGCTCCCATTGCTCCAAAGTCTTCTCGGCCGACCAAGGCAACGAGCGAGGGCAAGGCCTCCAGGCCGACGACGGCGCTGGCGGCGCAGAGGGACGATCTGCCGCGCCGGGCGCGAAGCAAAGTCGGATCGAGGCGGAAAGCCAAGATCCGTACCAAGAAAAAACGCCCAAGGGCGGACTGAACTTTCGCCGGATGTGACGGGGCGACAGAGCGACCACAAGGATCCGAGCGTCGGATGCATGGGGCTCAGCGGTTTCCTTCAAGTCCATGCGATTGACATCCAGCAATCACAAATCGAGTATCGAGAATAGAACTTTTGACCGGCCGCGCGATGACCCGTTGGCCGGTCGGAGCCTGCTCCCCTAGTCAAGGGCGCATGTCCCGGAACGTGAGGCCGCATGCCGTCAGCCGCACCGCCTGGCACCATCGATGATTCAGCGGCAGCAATCAGCCTGCTGCGGCAATGGCTGGCGCGCAAAATGTCTGCTGAGGCGGCGCGCTGGTTCGACACCGAGATCGATCACCAGAGTCATTCCGTGGATGAGCGGCGGCTCGGCATCGCGCTCGGTCTCGTCGGCCGCCGCGTCGGGCGAGCCGATCTGTCGCTGTCGGCCGCGGACCTCGCGGCAGCGCAGGCGCTCCGCGACCGCTGGCGGCCGCAAGGCTGGCGTACCGATGAGGCAGCGCGCGTGGCGCTCATGCTGGCAACGTGGCGGGGCGACGAAGAGTCGTTCGCGGCCCGGGTCGACCGGCTGTGCATCACCGGCGAGTTGACCGAGCATGTCGCCTGCCTGAAAGGATTCGCCGTGTTTCCCGCGCCCGGACGCCTCCTTGGCCGTGCCCGCGAAGCGGTTCGCTCGTCGGTCCAGCCGGTGTTCGAGGCGATCGCATGCGAGAATCCATATCCATCCGACCACTTCGACGAGGCGGCGTACAATCAGATGGTCGTCAAATGCGTGTTTTCCGGAGCGCCGATCGCAACGATCGTCGGGCTCGACCAGCGGCGCAACGACAATCTGCTGCACATGCTGCGCGACTTCATATCGGAACGCCATGCGGCCGGACGAACGGTGCCCGACGCGGTGCACCGCTGGATCGCGGGCACTCTCCCCGAAGCCGCCGTCAATCGACATTAGAGCGGGATGACTTTACCTTCGAACCGTCATCCCGCTCTAAGTTTGTTGTTGAAGCATGGCCTTTTCCGAAAACCGGTGCCCACTTTTCGGGATCATGCTTTAGAGCTTCGCGGGAGAGCGCAGGCGCACGGACACGATGCCGCATCTCCTGCCCATTGATCTATCGAGCGGAGCCGGCGCGGAGCTCCTGGCCAAAGTCGCCAATGCGGCATCGCCGCAGCTTGCCGCCCTCGCAAGCCGATTCGTCCGCATCTTCATCGTCAGCTCGCCCTGGGCGCCGGGTTTCTGCTGCGTCGGCGGCGCGCTTGCCCTCGATCCGGCGGCGCAAGAGGCCTACGGCGCGCCCAGTCTGAGCGTGACCGGAAACGGCGATACCTTGGAGCGAGCACTGACCTCCTGCCTGGGCGAAGCGGCAGACCGGCTTTCACAAGCCGAACGGCCCGGGGACATCGGAAAGATCGAATCCTCGGTCGTTCCGAATGCCGCCGGCTGGATCGCGCAGGCGACCGAACGCGCGCTAGGCGGCCTCGACTGGGTCGAGGCCCGTGACGCCGTCACCGACTGCGCTGCCGCGTTGCCGGCGGACTTGTGCTTGCGTCGGCCGGCGCATCGGCGCGCCATTGAACCTGTGGTCGCTCTCTCTGCGGGCGTCGCCGCAGGGCCGGACTTCGAGTGGGCGGCCGTTCGGGCCGGCCTCGAACTGTGCGAACGCGACGCGGCTGCGGCATGGTGGCTCGGCGGCCGACGGCCTCAAGCATTGCCCGCGGAGCACAGCGCCAACGCCGCCGGCGCGACGCTGATCGCAGCCTTGCGCCAGGGTCGCACGGACCGCCCGACGACTCTCCTCGACATCACGACGGATCTCGGCGTTCCGGCGATCGCCGCGGTATCGCTCAACCAGGACGGTCGCGGCCTTGCCTGCGGCCTGGCAGCGCGGCTCGACTGGCAGGAAGCCGCGTGCGCCGCGATACTCGAGATGTGCCAGATGGAATTGGCTGCTCCCCTCGCCGCGGCCAAGCGTGCCGAGCAAGGGGACGCCGCGCTCAACGACATCGACCGGCGCCACCTGCAGCGCGCAGCTTTCGCGGCAGCGGAATGCGGGGTTCTGCGGCCCGGCGCTCCATCCGCAGCCGCGCCGCCTGCCTCGATCGCACGTCATCGCCTGCGCGATTTCGCGATCGCGCTCAACCGACGCGGAGTTCGACTATTGCTCCTCGACCTGACCCGCCCGGACATCGACGTTCCGGTCGTGCGAGCGGTTTGCGCGGATCTGCAACCTTACACGGCGAACATCGTGACCGAGCGGCTGCGGCGCTGGCGGGCCGAAAACCATGCGCGCCACTTGTCGACCGCCGAAATACCGCTCATGTGAGCTGCGAAGAACGAACGCTCACGCCGCCTTCCTGATCTCCACCACCGCCCGTTCGGCGAGCGCCGCGATCGTGCGCGAGGGATTGACGCCGACCGCCTCCGGCACGATCGCGCCGTCGAGCACGAACAGATTGGGATAGCCGAACACCTCGCCCTTGTGATCGACGACGCCGTTCTCCGCATTGCGCCCCATGTTGCAGCCGCCGAGCGGGTGGGGCGTGATGAGGTTGCTGAACAGCGTCCAGGTCGGCGGCACGACGGGGTGGCCGCCGGTCGCCGCCGAGAGGCGCTTGTGCATGGCGATGATCGCTTCGATGACGGCGCGAGACTGCTCGATGTCCCAGTCGAGCGTGAGCTTCCACGGCCCGAACAGCCACCAGCGCCGGCGCAGACGCAAGCGACCGTCCGCCGCGTCAATCCCTTGCGCGAACCACGGCATGATATTGTCGAGCGGTCCGTGCTGCTCGAGCTCTTTCCGGATGGATTGAAGGAAGCGCTTGACCATCGGGTGCGCGCCCTCGGCCGTACGAATCCAATTGACGACGAGGTTGGGAAACCCGCCGTCCTGGATCCAGAACGACTGCTTGTCCTGGCTGCCGTCGAGGAAGTCGATGGCGCTGGTGATCGTCGGCCCCTGCCACGGGATGAGCGTGCGGTCGCGATAGATCGCCGGCGTGAGAAAGTCGCCGTTGCTGCTCCAGTTGTGGCCGAGAAAGCCGCTGAGCTTGGGCAGCGTCTTGAGCACGTCGCGGCAGCGCAGCAGCAATTCGGTCGAGTTCAGCGATCCGGCCGAGACGACGACACGCTTGGCCGTCGCGCTGCCGGGCCGCCGCTCGCCATTGTCGAGCACATCGTAGCGAACGCGGTATCCGCCATCGATCGGCTCGATCCCGGTCACGAGGTGGAGCGGCCGCACGTCGGCGCCTTTCTTCTCGGCCAGCGCGAGGTAGTTGCGATCGAGCGTGTTCTTGGCGTCGACGTCGCAGCCGATGTCGCAATTGCCGAGATGAACGCAGCGACCCTGTTCGACGCCGTGCTTGTTAGGCTTGCGCTGGCGGTCTTCGGGAGTGATCGCACCGGGCGTTTCCGGGTTGAAGCTCGGGTCGAACGAGACGGCAAGCTTGAGCTTGCGGAACCGGTCGCCCGCGCCGACCTTCTCGGCACCCTCCTTCATCAGCTGCATGCGGCGCGGCCATTGACCGTCGGGGACCTCCTGCACGTCCATGACTTCGCCGACGGTCTGGTAGTGCGGTTTCAAGTCCTGCCAACGGATCTGCTCCGGCCAGCCCAGGTTGAAGATGTCTTCACGCGGGATCGCCGAGATATTGGCGTAGATGAACGAACCGCCGCCGACCGCCGCGCCCTGCGCCACAGCCATGTTGGGAAACAGCCGCAGGTCGAGCCAGCCGTTCCAGCGCGCCGGATCGTCCTGGTCCCACCACCAGGCGTCGGTGGGTTTGCGCGGATAATTGTGGCGGTTCCAACGCCGGCCCCGCTCCAGCACGATGACGCGGTCGCCGGCCTCGGCCAACCGGCACGCCGTGACCGCACCGCCGAACCCGCTGCCGATGACGATGCTATCGCAGTCCATGGGCCGTCCCCGTCAGCTGTTACGCCTGAGATGCACGCCGTAGCTGTCCCATAGTTCGCCGAGGAAGAACCGGCCGAAACGGGCAAGCGCATCGGCCTTGGCGGCGAGCGTCGGCGCGTTGAGAATCTGCACCGTGCCGAGCGCGCGGACGAAGGCCGCGACACCAAGCGTCAGCGTGCCGGCGCCGACCACCGGCCCGTTCTTGTCGGACCCGGAATGAAGCCGCGTATACAGGGTGGTCGTATCGGACCACAGATCGAAGCCCGGATCGTTGCGGACCTCCTTGCGCCCGGCCATGTAGTAGGGCTTGCCGTCATGCGTGAAGGCGAGCTCGTAGACCATCAGCTTGAGCGGCTGTTGCTCGCCCGGGCTGAGCAGGTTGAAGACGCCCGCGCTCGCCGGAATTCCGCTGCCGAACGGCGTGAAATCGATCGTGCCGCCAAGCTCGCCGGCATGCTGCGGTTCGGCCAGGAAGCGGTCGAGGTCGCGGATTGCGACGTTTGCGTGCATCGCGAGCTCGGTGCCGGCGCGCTCGCCCGCGACCCGGCCGGCTGCAGGATCGGTCTGTCCGAGGGCGAAACCGCCCGCCATGGTCTCGCGGAAACTGAGGCCGACGGTCTGATCGTTCATGTGGATTGCCTCCCCGGGGGCTGCGGCTGCAGCTCGTCGACCTGTCATGACTGTTGACTCAGCGGTCGGCGAAAAATGATGCTACCGAGAAGAGCAGTTATCGCCGCCAGTGTCTAGAAGGTGGCAAGTCCCGAGGATCGCCATGACCAACACCGAGACTACACTCACATCGCTTCCACCACTTTTCGGAGAGCGGCGGGCGCTTGCCTGCCCGCCGCTGCAGCGCATCGATTTCCCCGCCCTCGACGGCAGCATGCTGTGCCTGCATCACACCTCGGGTGGGACGCGGGGACCGGTCGTGCTGACGCCGGGCACCGCCATGACGGCGCTGACCTATTGTGTCGACTCGGTGCCGCAGAACATCGTCGAGTTCCTGGTGGCCCAAGGCTTCGACGTCTGGCTGTTCGATTGGCGCACCAGCCCGCTGCTCGAAGCCCACAAGCACCCGTACACGTTCGACGACGTTGCGCGCTACGACTGGCCCGCGGCGATCGAGCAGGTGCAAAGCCGCACGGGAAGGAAACAGGTATCGGTGCTCGCACATTGCTTGTCGTCACCGACATTCGCGCTGTCGCTGGTGCGCGGCTACGTTCCGCGCGACAGCATCAGTTCCTTCGTGGCAAGCCAGGTCGCGCTGCACCTGCGCTTTACGCCCATCGGCACCACCAAGGTCAAGCTGCACCTCGACAAGCTCCTCCCCGCAGGCGACATGATCCACCAGCGACCTGAGGATGTGACCCTGCAGGTCGGCGACATCTCGGCCTCATTCCTGGCCAAGGTGCTGCCGACGACGTTTTCCTGCGACAACGATTCCTGTTACCGCCATGTCGCGACCTTCGGCGAACTCATCCTGCATTCGCGTATCGACGACACCACCCACGCCATGATGGGCGACCTGGTGCCGGAATGCCTCACTGCGTTCCTGAAAGATGTCGCGGTCTGGGGCCGCGCCGACAGCATCCTGACCGACGAGGACAAGCAGCATCTCGACCGCCTGAAGCTGCCGATCCACTTCATTTCCGGCAGCGAGAACCGCATGTTCGTGCCCGAGAGCACCGAGGCGAGCTACCAGTTCGTGCGCGAAGCCAATGGGGAGTCCTATTACCAGCGCACCGTGTACGAGGGCTTCGGCCACCTCGACTGCTACTTCGGGGCCGGTGCGCCGGAAGCGATCTGGCCCGACATCGCCAAATCGCTCAGCCCGTGACTCGCGCGCGTGCCGCGACGCCGGCGCGCCGCCCTCAGCCGGGCGGATGCCAGTGGCCGGCGTGCGCGGCCTGATTGCGCCACAGGAACGGATCGAAGAAGCGCTCGTAGTACTCCATTTCGAGGTGGTGGAACTGCAGCCAGAAGCCCGGCGAGTAGAACGCATCGATGTGCGCTGGGAAGCGGCCATAGGTCTCGTAGATGTAGTTGCAGATGTCCTTGGCGTAACGGATTGCTTCCGGCGAATGCCGCTGTTCGAGCTTGAGGTAGGTCTCGGCGTCGGCGGCGTTCTTATAGGCGCGCGAGATCAAGGTCGGATCGGTGAAGATGCCGTGCGGCCCGTATTTCTCCTCGATCACCCGGTCCACGGCCTCGCCCATCGAGGCGATGTAGGGCGGGCACAAGCCCTCGAGCACGCCGTCGATGCCGACCGGATTCGGCTGCGAGGCCGGCACCGGCGCCCAGGGCGCGCCGGCCTTGGGTTCCGTGTAGCGAAAGCCGACGCCGTACCAGCCCTTTTCCGGCTCATGGCGCAGCACGTAGGCGGGCCAGATCGAGCCGTGCCCCCACACGCCGATGCCCATGGCCTGGCCGAGCAGCATCAGATTCTGCAACAGGAAGTAGATCTCGTAGTCGGTGCGCAGCGCATAGCCGGCGCCGAGCGTCGCCGCGATGTCCTTGTTGACGAAGCCGCCGAGGGCGCGGTCGGTGCCGCCGATCGGCTGATAGGGGATCTTCGGCCCCAGCCCGAGATACTGGCCGATCCAAGCCTTCCAGTCGCTCCAGCTGCGCGGGCGGAAACGCTGCCAGTCGTCGACCATGAGCGGCCGCTGCCCGTCCGGCTCGGACAAGAGGATGAGCATGACGTTGATGTATTGGCGGGTGGTGTCGAGCACCGGCAGGAACATCGTCGTGCCGGGCATGTTGGACATCTGCTTGTTCCAGCCGATGTAATAGGGAAACTCGCGCGGGAACTCGAGCCGCTTGTCCTGGATCTTCACCTTCACCGCCGCAGCCGCGCGCAGCCAGTCCTCCTCGCGCCAATCGGCCCAGGAGCGCGGCAGCGCGTCGACCAGTTGGGCGGCCTCAGTGCCGCGCAGCCGCTTGATCAGCCAGATGCCCTCGTCGTTGATCATGAACATCGACGTCGCCTGGCAGTTGTCGGGACTCGGTCCGGAGCGGGCCAGGATGTTCCAGAACATGGAGCCCAGATCCTCGGGCGCGCCCGAGGGCTTCTTCAGCGGTCCGTCATGCATCGCGACGCCAGTAAGGCCGGTGGAACAGATCAGGATCGCCTCTTCGAGCGGCGAGAGCGGATGCGGCGCATTCTTGCTCTCATGCGAGAGCGGCCCGGCCAGGACCGAGACCCCTTGGGCGACACGGCGGGTGCGCCGCTCGTTCATCGCCTGCAGGAGCGGATAGCGCAGCAGCGCCTCCAGTCCGGGATTGCGCGCTGACGGGGTCGCGCCGGCTGCTGGCTGCATGCTTCGCCTCCTCTGGCTGATCCTGGTGATCGTAGAGTCGCACGACGCCGCAAGCGCCGTGTCAGGAGCGACGAATTTCACGCTAGAATTGCGACCGCGGCAAGTCCATGCACGCTGCCTTGAAAGGTCCGCCATGCGCGCAACCACGAAATTGAGAAGCCTACTGACCACCGGACGGACGGTGGTCGCACCCGGCGCATTCGACGGCCTCTCCGCCCGCCTGGTCGCACAGGCGGGGTTTGCGGCGGTCTATGCGAGCGGCGGCGCCGCCATTGCGGCTATGCAGCGCACGCTCGCAGCAATCGCGCGCGACGGCAGCTCGGCCGCCATGGGGACGGAGCTCGCGTCCTTCAGCGAGCGTGAGACGATCGTCGATACGCCGGCCTACCTGGAGCGCGGGCGGCGGTACCAGTAGTCACGTCGTCGGCAGCGGAAACTCATCGAGATATTTGCGGTACTCGTCCTCGACGTCGATCTGCATGGTGTGAAGCACGCGCACCACCGCGTTGTAGAACGCGATCGCGATGACAAGATCGGTCACGTGCTCGTTGCTCAAGCCCTGGCGCAACTCCGCGAAGGTCGCATTCGACGCGCCGAGGTCGCGCGTCATCTCGCGCGCCGCGCGCAGCACCGCCCTGGCCAGCGGATCGAGCGCGGTCGGACGGCCGGCGGTCTCCTCCCCAACGGCGCGGATATCATCGTCGCTGACGCCGAAGCGCCGCCCGATCTCGACATGGTGCGCCCACTCGTAAGGCGCGCGCGCCAGATAGCCGACCTGCAGGATCGCCAGCTCGCGCAGGCGGCCGTCGAGCGTGCTGCCCTCGCGGATGAAGCGCCCGAGCGTGCGGAACGCGCGTAACGCCTGCGGGCTGTGCATCAGGCCGCGATAGAGATTGAAGTTGCGGAAGAACAGGTCGTGGTGCTCGGCGGCGACATCGTCCTTGTCGAGATAAGCCAGCCGCGCCATGCGCCCCTCCATCGAGACTGTCCAGTTGTCGGATTTTTCGGGGAATCGTGGAAGATTCAATCGAACGTCCTGCAGGGCGCCGAATCAAGGGGCCCCAGTTGTTTTCCACCCGACGATGAAAGGTATCCAAGAATTGAAGCAGGGACCGGAGCACTCAGGACGGCGCGGCCGGCGCTCTTGCCATGCCGATCCCCTGATCGACACGATCTATGCCGGGCACCCGGGAGGCCATCGCAATCAGGCTGGCGCGCGTCGTCGCTGCCGCCGCAAAGCCGGTTTCACGGACCTCCCGCTCCCACCACAGAGCCGCCAGCCCGGCCACATGCGGGCACGCCATGCTGGTCCCGTTGAGCGCGGCCAATCCGCCGCCGCTCTTGGCGCCGACAACGCCATAGCCCGGCGCCGACACGATCGGATTGATGTTGGAAAAGGGTGCGACAGCGAGCTTGCCGTCCTTGCGCATGAGCGCGCCAACCGACACCACCTGGTCGGTCGCCGCCGGCATCGCGACGTCGATCACATGCCGGGGCCCCTGCCACCGGCGGCTTTCATTGCCGGACGCAGCCACCAGGACGGCGCCGGGACGCTCCATGCTGTCCTGCCTGAGGAAAGCGACCAGTGCGTCGAACGCCCGCAAGTTCTCGCGATAGGCCCGCAGAGCACGCGAGGTGGCAAGTTTCTTTTCCAATCCGGAGTTTTCCAAGCGCTCCTGCAGGGCCGGAAAATCGAAGCCGAGCGACATGGAGATGACATTGGCGCCTTGGCTGTGAGCCCATTTCAGCGCTTCGATGACCGAAAGTGTCGATCCGCGACCGGCATCGTTGAGAACCTTTCCGATCAATACCTTGGTGACATTCGGGGCAATTCCGATCCGGACTCCGTCCACGTCCTGGCCAAAGATCGTGCTCGCGCAGTGTGTTCCGTGGCCGTTCTTGTCGCCGTCACCTGACGTCGAGAAGTTCTTGACGTTTGCCGCATCGAACGTGATGCCCTGGAAGGCGGCATGAGAAGTGTCGATGCCGGTGTCGAGCACGGCGACGACAACGCCGCGTCCTGTGTAGGGATAGTCCGCGGCAGGGAGGCCGACTGCTTCGATTCCCCAGGCGCGTTTGTTCGTGCGGGCCTCCTCCACGGGATCGCCCTGCTCGGTGACACCGGCATCCGCAGCGTCGAGCGGCGCCACCAGCGCAGTCGGCATCGTCAAGCTGACAAGCTGCTTTGGATCCTCCGCTTCCTTTTGCCTCTGTTCTTCGCTCAGAGTCGCGGCGAAAACACTGACGTTCCGCCCGGCGGCGGCCTCGGCCGTCGCCGCCTGCCCGTCCATGCTCTGCAGGCCGCCGGCGATCCGCGGCACAAGGCCCTCGAATCGTAGCACGACATACTCCTCGTCCATCTCAGCCTCCCTCAGGCGACACCGCAAGTCGCGGGCGACTACGATCCCGAAAAGTCGAGCCACACCTCCACTGTCCCTGGCGGCGGCTTCGTGAACTGCCAATCGATGAGAGAAACGGGTTTGACGGCCGTTCCGCGCAACTGGTCCGAGACCTGCGACGCGAGCTTGCTTGCGACCGGTTCGTCCTCCTTATGGAAATAGCGGATTTCGGCCTTTCCCTTGGCCGTGACAATCTCCTGCGTTGGCTGCACCTGATAACCGAGGCCCTTGAGCGCATCCGCGAGCCGCCTGGCCCGCGCCGCCTCCCCGACGTACTGAATGAAGATCCTGGTGCATACTTCGATCGGTGCCTTGACTTCGACCCAGAACTGCACGCCGGAAGGGCGCGGATATCCGACCGGGTATTCTTCCGCGACAAGCCGGGTTCCGATCGGAACAACGCCGATCAACTCAGCCATGACGTAGGCCGCGCTCGGCGGTTCCTTGCGGAGGCGGATGTCATAGTTGACCGCGAAGGTGCGTCCCTTCAGTTCGTTTGTATTGCGTGGCAAGTCGTCAATCACACGACTATCCTTACCTCCGATCCATATGTAGCCGGGCGGGCAGGTCAGGCCGCTGGCTTGGGGGGCGCTCCGCCCCGGCTCGAATACGGTCTCGCTTAATTTCTGGCGTTCTTCGTCGCGCGTTATCAAAGTATTGTCGCTTGCGACCACGGTTTTCTCGCTCAGAGTCAAGCGTCCTACGGTCTGCGCCGGAACACCGATGTTGACAAGAAACTCCCTCAACTGTCGCAGGTCCAAGCTGCTGACGGACGTGGCAATGCCTGACTTTTCCGAATTACTCTTATCGAGGCGGTCGCTGGCGTCCTTGATTTGGACCTCGAGCGTCTGGTTGATCAATGCAACAGACGAAAGCTCTGCAGTCAGCGCGTCCTTTTCCTTCAAGAGCCCGTCCTTTTCCCTCAAGAGCGCGTCCTTTTCCGTCAAGTGGCTCCGCTGAATGAAGTTCACCGTGACGACCGTGCCGATCAGGAGCACAGCGCCGGCGGCGACGACGCGGCTGATCCATTTTCTTTTCATGTCCGCCAATTCGCGCAGGCGATCGTCCTCCTCTCTCTTCTCCTCCGCTTGCTCGCTCGCCCTGATAAGCGCATCGAGTTCCGCCGAGCGCTTGAGAAACAGCCGCGCCTCGTCGAGCGCCGGCCCGGACAGCAAGTCGTCCGGGCGGTGACCCGCATCGCTCCAAAGCTTCGCCCTCGACTGCAGCCGCCAGAATTTTTCGTTGTCCCGCCATTCCTTCCTCAACAGTTCGACCAGCCACGGCCAGTTGCGGATCAGGGCTTCATGCGCCACGTCGAACCGGTCGTCCTTGTCGTCGTCCCCGGACGGCTGCTTGCGCAACAAACCGGCATCGACGAAACGCTCGAGCACCCGGTCGACGGCGGCAGTGTCGCTTTCGCCCGTCCACAGGACCTCCCGCGCGCGCGGCTGGCGCAGGAACTCGTTTTCTGCCGCCGGCGTGACCAGCTTGAGGAACAGGCGGCGTGCGATCTCCTCATTCTGCAGCAGCTTGAGACCCTCGAGAACCTTGTCGGCGGCCCGTTTCAGCGCCTCGCGCGGACGTCCGACGTCGCGATAGACCTCGCGCGTCACGCGGTTGCGTTCTTTCTTCGCCCACAATTGCGTCAGCGTGAACTGGAGCAGCGGCAGCGCGGCCGGTTCGCCTGCGACGTCCCTCACCAACTCTTCCACCACTCCATCCTCGAACCGCAGGCCGACGGCCTCCGCCGGACGCTCGATGGCATTCTTGATGTCGCGCGGTCCGAGTGGTGGAGGTGCGTAGTAGACTCGCCCTGTCGCCGTCCAATCGGACAGCGGCGCCAGCTGACGGAGCTGCTCGAGATGGTCTTCGCGGATGCTGATCACGACGCGATGTTGCTTGGCCGCCAACCCCGCCAGCGCCTGCGACATCGCCAGCGTCTCGTTGCGGCGGTCGGACAGCTGCAGCGTGAAGATTTCCTCGAACTGATCGACAATGAGGATCACCGGCTTGGCGTGATGTTCTGCAACGACGGCGGTGATGTCTGCCGGTTTCTCGGCGATCCTCATTCTCACGGCTGCAAGGTCGGCGGCCGACGCAACCACGCTTTTCACGAGGGCGGCGAGCGGCCTGCTCCCCGGCGTCACGATGTCCAGCAGCTCGTACTTGCCGTTCGGGCTCGCGATCGTCTCGCGCAGGCGCGGAATCAGCCCGGCCGCGATCAGCGAAGACTTGCCGCTGCCCGAAGGACCGTAGACGATGACGAGCGGCTCGCTCTCCACCTTTGCGGCCAATTCCAGCTTCGCGTTTTCGCGTCCGAAGAAGAAAGCGGCCTCGTGTTCGCCGAACGCCGCCAAGCCCATGAACGGCGAGGGCTTGCCCTCGAGGCTGGGAAACGCCGCGGTGTTGAACGGCGCAAGCTTTTTGAGCCCCAGCTGCGCCGCCGTTTCGTCTCCGGCCAGCACCAGCTCGGTCGCCCAGTAGTCGAGCACGGCCTGCGCGGCGCGGCGATCCGCTTCGCGGTCGAGGACCTCGCCGGTCCGCTGCACCTGCGCCATGAGTTCGTGGACGGAGCGCTGGTCGTCGGGCGACGGCTTGGACTCTCGCGCCTGCGACCAGGCGCCCAGGCGCGCCAGATGCGCGCGCTGGAGCACGACAATGTTGTCGAAGCGCTGCTCGGAGACCGGCTGGGTCTCGTCCTGGACATTCATTGCGGGGCTCCCACCAGCGCGGCGAGCGGATCGCCGATCTTGACGATCTCATCGCATTGCTCCAGCAAGCCGGTGTCGACGTCGGAAAACCTGTCGATGGTCTGTTCCCGAAACTCGCCGAACAGCGTGGTCACCGTCGACAAGTCCTCGGTTGCCAGGATGCGGGCAAACGCGGTGCCGCTCGCGATCATGGTGCGTGCCCAATCCGACTGCCAGTCCTGTGCGCACAGCGCCTCGATTGCTTCCCAGGTCGGGTCCCAGGTCGCCACGGCGATCTGACGGCTCAGCCCGACGTCCAGCGTAATCGCGTCATCGAGGTACCACAGACGGCTCTCCACCTTCTGCCACCGGTCGTGCTCGTGGACGCGGCCGCGCAAGCCGTCACGCAGCCGTTCGAGCGCCGACGGGCCTTCGGCCGACGGTCCTTCGCCCGCCACAGCCTTGGATGTCGCAAAGTCGTGGAACGCCGCGATCACATCGTCGAGCGGCAGGTCAGCCGCCTCGGATACGAGTTGGCGGTTGATATCCGGCAGCTGGAGACGGATTTCGTCTCTTATGTGTACAAACGGACCAAGTGCGCTCGCGGTGTTCATCCCGACGGCTCCCAGGGCCCTGGCCGCTCGCTCCAGCCTGGCGATCCAGGCCAGCTGGTCATCGCGTTCACCGCGGCCCTCCGGTTGCAGCTTTGCGGCGTGGGCGCGCGACTTGGCCAGGTCGCGCGTCAGAATGCGGCGGTATTGGACCAGGCTAGCCCCCGCCGTGGCTTTGTCGGTGCTGCGGATCGCCAGCATCATCAGCGGCAGCAGCTTCTGGCATTGATGCAGGAAATCATGCAGGCCCTTGAATGCCTTCAGCCGCGTCACTCCGTCCCGGGCCTTGATGATGGCGTCGCGCCACTTCGCGATCTTCGCGTCGATCTCGCCGTCTCGCGGCGCTCCCCCCAGCGCTTGCAGGAAGCCGTTGACCAAGTTCACATCGTCGCGATAGGCCGGGACGCTGCTCTCCAAGCCGCCTTTGACGATGCGATCATGGATCAGCCAGATCGGTATCCCCTGCCGCTTCCCGGTCAACACCCAGGCAGGATCGCCGTAATGATGCAAGGCGATGATTTCCCACTCCGCCGTCAGGCAGGGAGAGCCGGACGAACCTGGGTGCGCCTCCGTCAGGTATAGCAGCCGGTTCTTGGGGACATTGAGCGAAATGATGCTCTTGATGTTGTTGGCAACGATCTTCGGAGCCGTCAGGGGATGCTGAACGATGAACAGCGGCGCGTCTTTGACGACATTCTGAACGGCCGATCGCAGCGTGATCCAGCCGCGCTTGCTGTACGCACCCGGCGCCGGCTTGTTGCCGACGGCGTCCGCCAGCTGCAGCAGGGCGTAATCGAGCTCGTCCATCTCCGGCAGCGGATTGAAAGGATCCGCCGTGCTCTCGGCCTTGCCATAGCGGCTGAAATCGAGGACCGGAGACTTCACTGCAACGACGAATCCGGGCTCGACTCCGCCCAATTCATGCTCGGCAAAATCGAAGCGGCATCCGACCGGGACGACAAGATCCTTGCCGTTCAGGGCTTTCTCGACAACGTGATAGTTGGTCAGAACCATATCGGGTCCGACCAGAAAGCCGGTGCCTTTGGGGTTGCCTGCGATTTCTACCCGGCACACGCTGTCGATCGCGCGTGCGGAGCGCTTCTTGAGGATATTGGCGCCGATCATACCGCCTCCGGCAGGCGGGGGCGCGATTCCGCTGCCCGATGGAAAAACGTCACTCACGCCGGCTGCCTCGAGTATCCGTTGATCCGCTGACCGCGATTGCGTTCCTGTGTGTCTGCACCGATACGCTAGTTGTTATCGACCTCGCCTGCAACCGTCCCTGCCTCCGCAGAACGAACCAACTCTAATATTTGTCAGCCCCGCGCTCGCGCGCCATCAAGGTGACGCCGCCGTCTACCACCAGGGAATGGCCGGTGATGTAGCGGGCGTGGGCGGACAAGAGAAACCGCACCGCATGGCCGACGTCCCAGCCGCTGCCCTCGATGCCGAGCACGGAGGCTTCCCGCCGGCGTTCGCGCGCCGCATCGGTCATGCCGGGGCCGTACACCATCGGGGTATAGACCGGGCCGGGCACCACGCAGTTGACGCGGATGCCTTGGCGCCCGTGATCGACCGCCATGGCGCGCGTGAGTGCGATGATCGCGCCCTTCGAGGTGGTGTAGGCGGTAAGCCCCTGCGGGCGCAGCGCCGAGATCGACGACACGTTGACGATCGCACCGCCGCCGCTCGCGATCATGGCGGGAATGGCGTGGCGCGAGCAAAGAAACATCGTGTCGACGTTGACCTGCATGATCCGCCGCCACAGCGCCGGATCGGTATCGGTGACGCTGCCGCGTCCGCCGATGCCCACGTTGTTGTCGAGGAAATCGAGCTGCCCGAAGCGGTCGAGCGCAGTCTTCACCATGGCGCGGCACTGCTCGTCGTCGGTCACGTCGAGGGCGAGCGCGACCGCGTTGCCGCCCTCGGCCGCGATCATGGCGACGGTGCGTTCGGCCAGCGCAAGCTCGCGATCGACCGCGAGCACTCTCGTGCCGGCGCGCGCGAGCAGGATCGCGGCGGCACGGCCGTTGCCGATGCCCTCGCCCGCCGCGCCCGCGCCGGTGACGATCGCCACCTTGCCGGCGAGCCCGGCATCGTCTTCGGGTCTGTCGGTCATCTTGAAGTCCTCACGGCATTCCCGCACCCGGCACGTCGACCGTGATGCACTCGATGCGCCCGTCGCGCTTCTCGGCCATCAGCGGGCCGGAGCCGGAGCTGGTGCAGATGAACAAGGTGCGACGGTCGCTCCCGCCGAGCATGCAGGCGAAGGTGCCCTGCGCGCCGGTCGAAATGGTTTGCGCGATGTGCCCGCCGTCGAACACGCGCAGCACGCGGCAGCCGCGCGCGTCGGTGACCCAGATCGCGCCTTCGGCGTCGAGGCAGATGCCGTCGGGAAAGCAACCGTCGAGGGCGGCGAAGAGGCGGCGGTTCGACAGTGTGCCGTCGGGCGCAACGTCGAAGGCGGTGAGCCGATGCGCGAAGGTCTCCGCGACAATGAGAGTCCGCCCGTCCGGGGTGATGACGGCGCCGTTCGGGAACATCAGGTCTTCGGCCGCGCGCACGACCGATCCGTCGGGGTCGATCCGCGCTAGGCACGTCGTCCGCGCCGCCTCCCCCGCGTGGCGGTCGTAGCCGAAGTTGCCCACATAGGCGCGGCCGGCCGCGTCCACCACCATGTCGTTGCAGAGACCGCCGGAGAATGCCGTGAGATCGGCATAGAGCTCGAGCACGCCGCCGCGCCGGCGCAGCACGCGGCGGTCGAGCATCGAGACCACGAGCAGGTCGCCCTCGCGCGTCCAGCCGAGGCCGGAGGGGCGCTGCGGCACCTCGACCACCGTCTCGGATTTTCCATCGAGCCCGAGCCGAATGACGCGGTGGGTGTAGAAGTCCGAGAACCACAAGGAACCGTCGCGCCAGCGCGGCGCCTCCGGGAAGCTCAGTCCGGCGAGCAGAATCTCGGTCTTGTCGGCGGGCATGGGTGGCTCTCCGGTATCGTAGCCCGCATGGAGCGAAGCGAAATGCGGGAATCCCGGATTTCGCTGCGCTCCATCCGGGCTACGGGATCAAATGCGCGATCGAGTTGGCATAGTAGCGCAGCAACGCCTCCTCGGCCGGATTGGCGCGGTAGAGTCCCACCTGCTCCTCGACCAGATGGCGCAGCAGCAACATGCGCAACCCCACCTCCACCGCATAGTCCTGGTCGGTGCGCGGGATGTGCACGTGCGCCCCCTTGGCGGCGAGCGCGCGCACCAGCTCCGCCACCCGCCCTTTGAGTTCGAGCGCCGAGAGCGGCGCATCGGCGCCAAGCACCACGGTCGCAACCAGCGACACCGGAAGCACCGGCACGACCTCGCCGACCTTGTGCATCAGCGTTTGGCCGAGCCGCTCGATCTCCTGGAAGCGACGCTCGGGATCAAGCATGCGGAAATCGATCGCGCGTTCGGCGAGGTAGGCGCGCAGCGACAGCGGCTTGCCGAAGCTGACGCACGCATAGCCGTAGCGGTAGAGCTTGCCGCGCAGGCGCAGCAGCAGGTTATTCCACAGGTAACCCGCGAGCATGGCCGGGTTGAACTGGAAGCGCGGCTTCTCGCCCGCCGGGGTCGCGTGCGCGGCAATCTGCACGCGGTCCTCGATCACGCGGTCGTAGTTGATGCCGACCGGCACGAACACGGCGTCGCGCGCGCCCTTGGGATCGAAGCTCGACACCATGTAGGCGAGCAGCCCTAGCTTGGGCGGCCTGAGAAGCCCGTCGCGCGTCAGCCCGCCTTCCGGAAACATGGCCTGGGTCAGTCCGCCCGCCACCGCCATGTGGATGTAGCGCGCCAGCACCTTGCGATAGAGCGGCTCGCCGGAGTCGCGGCGCACGAAATAGGCGCCCATGGAGCGGATGATGCTCTGCAGCAGCCACACCCGCGCCCACTCGCCCACCGCGTAGCTCAACGCCGAGCTCGACGCCGCCATGTAGGTGACCAGCACGTAGTCCATGTTGGAGCGGTGGTTGATGACGAACACCACGGCGGCGTCCGGATCGACCGACTGCATCGCCGCCTCGTCCATGTAGCCGAGACGCACGCGGTACAGGAACGTGCTGGCCAGGCGCGCAAGCCGCGTGCCGATGCCGAAATACGCATAGGCCGAGAACGACGGCACGATCTCCTCGGCGTAGACGCGCGCCTGCTTCTGCGCGACCTCGCGCGGCATGGCATTGGCGGCGGCATGGTCTTCCATCGCCTTGAGCACCTCGGGATCGAAGATGAGCTGATCGATCAGCGCCTGGCGCTTGGCGAGCTTGATCGGCTGGATGCGCAGCCGCAGCCGCGTATTGAGCTTCTCGACCGCGCGGTTGAAACGGCGGCGCAGAAACCACTGCACGCCCGGCACCAGCAGGCGATCGAGCACCGCCAGAAGCGCGAACGCTCCGACCAGGACGGCCAGCCAAAGCGGAATCGTGATGGTCGACAAGGCCCCTTCCCCGTGCCGGACGCGAACCTAACAGGCATCCGGGCGAGTGTCGCGCAGCATGCGCGCAAGTTACGTCTCGCTCGGGGGTTCGCCTCTCGCGGTCGGCTGGCGCGGGTGTATGAAATCCTTGAAGGCGTCGAAGCTTTTCCAGGCCGGCTCGACCGGATCGCAGCCGGGCTTCGGGATGTAAATCGACGGCTCGACCAGCTGCATCTTCGGAATATAGCGCGGACATAACGGATAGATCGCGCGCGCGGTGACGCGCACGATCATCTGCGCACCGACGGTTTCGGGCAGCAGTGGATCCGTGCGCGACGATTTCGCGGAGCCGCTTACACGCAGCCGGCGCGGCCGCTCGTGCAGATCGATGAACAACAAGCCGACGTTGGGATTGACGAGGACGTTGCCCAGACCCTTGAACATTCCGTTGCCGTCGTAGTCGGGGAACGCGAGTTCCGAATCGCCGGTCACGCGCACGAAACCCGGCGGCCCCCCCTTGAAATGACAATCCGGCCGCCCTTCGGCATCGGCGGTCGCAAGGAAAAAATAGAACGATCCTTCGATGAAGGCCTTGTCGTCGGCCGTAAAGGCGCTACGGGTGTTCTTCTCTTCGAGGCGGTCCGCGATGCGCCTGCTGTCGAATTCGTCGTGCAGGCGGCGGTTGCCGTCGTGATACATGATCGTCATGGGGCCTCCCGATGAAGGACGTCCTATTCTCGGCTCAAGCGGTCTCTTGCGCAATGCGCCGGCGGCCGCCCATGTAGGCGCGCGCATCGTTGACGGCGTCGACCGCGATGAGACGGCCGGCGCGGTGGTATTCGACCGAGAAATGCGCCTGCGCGCGATCGCCGACGGTGGTCGCGCTGTCGTAGCCATCGCTCAAACCCGCCATCTGCAGCTTGATCTCGTACTGGTCCGACCAGAACCACGGCACCGGATCGTAGGCCTGGGGCTTGCCGAGGATCGCGGCCGCGACCGCCTTGGCCTGGTCGATCGCGTTCTGCACGCATTCGAGTTGGATCGCGCGGCCGTAGCGCGCGCTCGGGAAGCGCGTGCAGTCGCCAGCGGCATAGACCGCAGGATCGGACGTTCGGCCGAATTCATCGACGACGACGCCGTCCTGGCAGGCAAGGCCCGCCTGGACCGCCAGATCGTCGTTGGCGCGCGCGCCGACCGCCAGCAGCACGACATCGGCCGGCAGCGTTGCGCCGTCGGCAAGGCGCACTTGGCGTACGCGCCCTTCGCCTTCGATCGCGGCAAGTCGCGCGCCGAGCCGGATGTCGACGCCGCGGCTGCGGTGCAGGGAATCGAAGAATTCGGAGATGACCGGTGAGGTCACGCGCTTGAGCACGCGGTCCTCGGCTTCCAGCACCATCACATCGCGCCCCTCGGAGCGCGCGCCGGCGGCCACTTCGAGGCCGATGTAGCCGCCGCCGGCGATGACCACGCGACGGGCTTGATCGAGCGCCGGGCGCAGCGCCAGCACGTCGTCGATCCGGCGCAGCGTGAACACGCCCGGCTGGTCCGCGCCCGCAACGGACAGGGCACGGGCGCGCGTGCCGGTCGCGAGCACGAGCACCTCGAAGGACTCGGCGCGTCCGTCGGCAAGCCTCACCTGCCGGCTCGCCGGGTCGATCGCCGTAACCGGCACACCGAGATCGAGCGTCACGTTTTGCTCGCGCCAGAACGCATCGGCGCGGAAATAGAGGCTGGCGGGCGCCGGCCGGTCGATCAGGAATTTCTTGGACAGCGGCGGGCGTTGATACGGCGCATAAGGCTCGTCGCCGATGAGGCGGATGCCGCCGCCATGCCCGCCCTGGCGCAGGCTGGCGGCGAGCTGCGCGGCCGCCTGGCCGGCGCCGATAATGACGATGCGATTCATCCCTGGTCCCGCGATATCGCCGCCGTTTCAGGGCGACCGCTCGGTGGTGCGGATATCGATCTCGGATGTCAACGTGCGATGCACCGGACACTTGTCGGCGATCTCAGCGAGCTTCGTGCGTTGCACGGCGTCAAGATTTCCTTCCAACACGACTTCGCGCTCGATTCGATCAACCATGCCTTCCTTGGTCTCGCAGGCTTCGCAATCCGCCGCATGAATTCTCGCGTGGGTGAGCCGAACCGTGACGCGATCGAGCGGGAGCTGCTTCCTTTCGGCGTAGAGCCGCACCGTCATCGCCGTGCAGGCGCCCAGGCCCGCGAGCACCAGGTCGTAAGGGTTGGGCCCGCTGTCGAGGCCGCCGACCGAACGCGGCTCGTCGGCCAGCAGCCGGTGCGAGCCGATCGTGATCGCCTGCTGAAAACGCCCGTTGCGCGTCTCGCGCACGACGACGTCGGCGGGCTTGGCTGCGTCGTCGTCGGGGATCATGTCGAGATAGCGCTCAGCCCAGGCGGCGATCACGTCGGCGACGTAGGCGGCGTCGCGTTTCCGGCTGAGCAAATGATCGGCGTCGTCGAGCGAGAGGAAACTCTTCGGATGCTTGGCGGCGGTGAAGATCGCGCTCGCATTTTCGATGCCGACGAGCTGGTCGGTCGGCGAATGGCACACCAGCAGTGCCTTGCGCAGCTTGCCGAGGCAGTCGGTGAGCCGATGCTCGGCGACGTCGTCGAGGAACTCGCGGCGGATGCGAAACGCACGGCCGGCAAGCGCGACATCGACCTCGCCTTTCTCGCGGATTTCCGCAACGCGGCCCTTGAACAGGCCGGTGACGTGGCTCGGGTCGACCGGCGCCGCGATGGTCACGACGGCGCGCGCCTCGGGGATATGCGCCGCCGCTGCGAGCACGGCGGCGCCGCCGAGGCTGTGGCCGATCAGGATCGCCGGCGCGCGATCGACGCGGCGCAGGTGGTCGGCCGCCGCCACCAGGTCGGCGACGTTGGAGGAGAACGTCGTGTTGGCGAACTCGCCGTCGCTGGCGCCGAGCCCGGTGAAGTCGAAGCGCAGCACCGCGATGTTGCGCGCGGTCAGGCCCTCGGCGATGCGCTTGGCCGCATGCGTGTCCTTGCCGCAAGTGAAGCAATGCGCGAACAGCGCAAACGCGACCGGCTCCGCCGGCGGGCGATCGAGCAACGCAGCAAGGCGCTCGCCGGCTGAGTTTTCGAAGTCGACGCGATCGGCCGGCATCGGTATCTCCTTGTCGAGCGGCGCAGGCGCAGCAGTCGCGGCTACTGCCACGGCTGCCGGATGATGGCGCCGATGATATTCGAGTAGTCGTCGGTCCACACCCATTGGGTCGGATCCGGGGTCAGGGGCTGCCAGCCGTCCGCCGGCGCGAGGGTGCCAAGCCCGACAAATCCGGCATCGGAACGGGCGACCGCCACGACGGTCGAGGAGAACCTGTAAGCGGCGTCATCGGCCTCCTCGTTGTCGGGATTGAGGCGCGCCACGAGACCGTTGGCGTGCGCGATTCCGGCGACCACCGAGGCGAGCTCCATATGGCGGTTCGACACGTGCATGGCGATGACGCCGTCGGGCGCGAGCTTTGCGGCGAACAGCGCCATCGCTTCGCGCGTCAGCAGATGCACCGGGATCATATCCGAGGAGAACGCGTCCACGATGATGACGTCATAGGCGGAGTCGGCGGCATCGCCGAGCGTCAGCCGCGCGTCGCCCAACACGATCGGCGCCTGCGCGCGGCATTGCGACAGGAACGTGAAGCGATCCTCGTCCTGCGCGATGCGCACGACGGCGGCGTCGATCTCGTAGAACGTGATCGCGTCGTCATCGTTGACCTGGCAGGCAAGGCTTCCGGTCCCGAGCCCGACCACACCGAGCGAGATCGGCCCGCCCTTGCGTTCGCGCACCGCCCTGATCACCTGCGTGAGCGCTGACTTATCGTGGTAGTAAGTCAGCGGCGCCGGCTTGTGTTCAGGTTTGTCTGCGGAATCTTCGTCATCGCTGTTGTCGTCGGCGTCGGCGACGATGCGCTCGGCGCCATGGATCGTCGTTCCATGCATCAAGATGCGGTATGCGCCGTCCGCCGTCTCGCTGATCTTGTGCACGCCGAAGAAACTGCGCACCGAGTCACGCGCGACCCCCTCGGGTTCATAGATCTGGTAGACCAGGAATGCGGCTGCCGCGATGCCCGCGAAGTAGAGCGGGTTGCGCAGGAACGATAGTACCAAGCCAAGAGTTCAACAGAACGGCGAGGACGATTTGGAACCTCGTTTCCGCCAGCTCGTAGTCGAACACAAGCTTGGGCACCAGCACGGTGATCGCCAGTGCCGCAACGCCGCCGGCAATGAGGATCGAGCGTCTGTCACGAGGCAGCGCCAAACCTGGCAGGCACAGGATGGCGGCGACGAGCAGCAACGGATATTCGGCCACGGTCGAGAACGTGTGCGGCGCGACCAGGCCGCAGAAAATGCCGCCGATCACGCCGCCCGCCGACATCCACATGTAGAAGGCGGTGAGATGCTCAGGGTGCGGCCGCCGCCGCGCAATCTCGCCATGGCACCCCATCGCGATCACGAAGAACGCGGCAAGGTGTAGCCCGACGAGGCTGATCATGTAGTCGGTCGTATCGAAGACGAGGACGACGGCGAGCGCGACGATCGCGAGCGGCTGGATGCGGACGATGAGCCAATGCGGCAGGATCGGCTTGGTCTGAAACACGATCACGAAGGTCAGGAGGTAGAGCGCGAGCGGTACGACCCAGAGCAACGGTACGGCCGCGATGTCGGTCGAGATGTGCGCGGTGACGGCGACCAGCAGACCCGACGGCACGGCAGCGAGCGCCGCCCAGACGACGGCATCACGCCAGCCGGGCCGCGGCGAGGAATCGGCTTCAGACGTTGCGATTGGCCGATGGCTTTTCAGCATCAGCCAGCCGCAGGCGGCGATGAGCACGATCAGCACACCGAACAGCGCCGACCAACCGCGCGTCTGGTCGCCGAGCCGCGTGAACGGCTCGATCACGAACGGGTAGGAGACGAGCGCGAGGAAACTGCCGACATTGCTGGCCGCGTAGAGGAAATAGGGATTCGCGGCGGCCGGATGATCGGTGCGCGCAAACCAGGCCTGGAGCAATGGACCATTGGCCGAGAGCGCGAAGAACGGCAGTCCGATCGACACCGCGAACAGACCGAGCAGCCAGAACGCCTCAGCCTCGGCCGGGGGCCTTCCCCAACCTGCGGCGATGGCCGGCGGCAGCGACACGGTCGCCGCCAGCATGATCGCGACATGCACGATCACGGACAGCCGGCCGGGAAGGTAGCGCGTCAACAGGTGGGCATAGGCGTAGCCGGCCAGCAGCGCGGCCTGGAAGAACACCATGGCCACCGACCACACCGAGGGCGCGCCGCCGAGCTTCGGCAACACCATCTTGGCGAACATCGGCTGCACGGCGAACAGCAGCGCGGCGCTGAGCAGGATGGTCGCCGCGTACAGGCCGAGGAGCACCGTTGGACTTAGCGCCAGCGCGGCGCCGCCGCGCACGGGTCCCGACGAGGCGCCCGACCCGCTCATCGGCTAGCGCCGCAGCTGCCGGATGATCGAACCGATGACATTGGAGTAGTCGTCGGTCCATACCCACTGCTTCGGGTCCGGCTCGAGCGCGGTCCAATCCTGGTCCTCCAGCAGGATGCCGAAATCGGTTTCCGCACGCGCGCTGACTGCAACCGTCGAGGTGAAGATGTAGCGCCCATCCTCTTCGTCGCCGCGGGCCGCGCGGTTGTTCACTCGCGTCACCAGCCCGTTGGCGTCTGCGATGCCGGCGACGACGGTTGCGAGCTCCAGATGGCGATTGGACACGTGCATCAGAACGATGCCGTGCTCGGTCAGCCGCTCCTTGTAGGTCGCCATGGCCTCGCGCGTCACCAGGTGGATCGGGATCGCGTCGGAGGAGAACGCATCGACGATGATGAGGTCGTAGCGTTCGGAGGTCTCGGCCAGCGATATGCGGGCATCGCCCATGGTGATCGGCATGTCCGGCGCGCAGCGGCTGAGGTAATTGAACCGCTTCGGATCCTTCGCGATGTCGACCATGGTGAAATCGATCTCGAAGTAGCGCCAGGCATCGCCAGGTTCTGCGTAACAGGCCAGGGTTCCGGTCCCGAGACCCACAACGGCGACGCTGATCGGCCCCGCAACGCGCGCACGAACCGCCTTGATGGCGACCGCCATCGGAGAGTTGCGGTGATAATAGGTGATCGGCTGCGGCGGGTCGACGAGCGCATTGCCCTCGGTGTCGCGGATGCGCTCGGCGCCATGGATGGTGGTGCCGTCGAGGAGCACGCGGTACTGCCCGTCGGACGTCTCGGTGATCTTGTGCACGCCGAAGAAGCTGCGCACGGTTTGGCGCGTCGAATCTTCGCGCTGGTATAGGTTGGAGACGATGAAGACGACCGCGATCACCGCCGCGAACGGCAGCGGCTCGCGCGACACCAGCCCCGCCACCACGAGCATGGCGCCGATGGTCCACTGGAACGTCTTCTCGTCGGTGACGTATTTCTCCGTGACACCGGGAAATGCCGCGACCGCCACCACCGCGATGGCGCCGAGCCACAGCAGGCGCGAGGGGGTATCCTTCGGCAGCACGAGGCCGGGCAGGCACAGGATCGCAAGCACGATCAGGGCCGGATACTCCAGCACCCAGGAGAAAACGTTGGGCGCGACCAGGCCGGAAAAGATGCCGCCGATCACCCCGCCCGCCGACATCCACATGTAGAAGGCCGTGAGATGCTGCGCCGGCGGACGGCGGCGGCTCAATTCGCCGTGGCACACCAGAGCGATGACGAAGAAGGTCACGACGTTGAGCGCGAGCAACGCGAGGGCGTACTGCGTGACCTCGAACACCATCACGCCGACCAGCGCGACGATGAAGAACGGCGCCGCCGCGACCACCCATTTGTGCGGCAGAATAGGCCGCGTCTGGAACACGATGACGAAGGTGACCAGATAGAGCGCGAGCGGAATCACCCACATGAAAGGTGCCGCGGCGATGTCGGTCGAGATGTGCACGGTGACCGAAATCAGCAGCGCCGACGGCACGGCCGCGAGCACCACCCAGACGGCCGCGTCGCTCCAGGCCGGCGGGGCTGCGGCTGCCGCGTCCGCCTCTCCCGCTTGCGTCGACCGTGGCGAGCGCAGCATGAGAACGCCGCAGGCCGCCACCAGCGCGATCAGCACGAAATACAGGAGCGTCCAGCCGCGCGTCTGATGCCCGAGCCGCGTCAGCGGTTCGATCGCGAACGGGTAGGACACGAGCGCAAGGAAGCTGCCGACGTTGCTGGCGGCATAGAGGAAGTAGGGATTCGCCGCCGCCGGATGATCGGTGCGCGCGAACCAGGCCTGCAGCAGCGGCCCGTTGGCCGAAAGCGCGAAGAACGGCAGCCCGATCGAGACCGCGAACAGCCCGAGCAGCCAGAGCGCGGCGCCTTCGACCGGCGGCTTGCCCCATCCGCTCGCGATCGAGAGCGGGAGGGTCAAAGTCGCGACCAGCAGCACGGCGACATGGACGATGAGGGAGCGACGACCGGGCAGAAACCGCGTGAGCAGATGCGCGTAGGCGTAGCCGGCGAGCAACGTCGCCTGGAAGAACACCATGGCGACCGACCACACCGCTGGCGTGCCGCCGAGCTGCGGCAGCACCATCTTGGTGAACATGGGCTGCACCGCGAACAGCAGTGCGGCGCTGAGGAATATGGCCGCGCCATAGACGCGCAGCAGCAGCCCCGGACTGGTCGTGAACGGCATCATTCCAACGTTGCCTGTCTTTTGTTCTTGATGGCCGATCACGCATCGCCGCCGGACAGCCGGCCGACTTCAGCCGTTTAGGGGCGGCATCATCGCCAAAGTCAAGCGCAGGGTCCACGGGCGCGCGAGCGGCCCCTCCCTGTCACGAACCGCGTAAATTCACTTGCACTTGGTCGTGGCATGTCGCTTGCTTGGGCAGTCGGATCGACCACCACAGGCGGGGGAGCACCATGCGCCGTCGAGACTTCACCAAGCTGGCCTTGGCCGGAACCGCGACCGTCGCGGCGCCCGCAGTCGTGCAGGCGCAGACGACGTTCAACTGGAAAATGACGAGCTTCTACGGGCCGAACGCCGCCTTCTATTCGACCGGGCCCGGCAGCGCCAAGGATCTCATCAGTCGCATCGAGGCGATGTCGAACGGTCGGATCAAGATCCAGTTCTATGGAGCGGGGGAACTGATTCCGGCGGCGGAGGGCTTCGATGCGGTGTCGGCCGGAACGGTCGAGATGAACTACGCCAACGCCTATTTCTGGACCGGCAAGGTCTTCGCCGGCCAGTACTTCACCGCGGTGCCGTTCGGGCTCAATTTTCAAGGGCTGAACGGCTGGATGTACGACGGCGGCGGGCTCGCGCTGTGGCGCGAGGTGTATGACCGCTTCAATCTGGTGCCGCTGCTGTGCGGCAACACCGGCGTGCAGATGACCGGCTGGTTCAAGAAGCCGATCGAGAAGGTCGACGACTTCAAGGGCCTCAAGATGCGCATCCCGGGCCTCGCGGGGCGGGTCTACCAGTCGCTCGGCGTCGACGTACGGCTGTTGCCGGCCGGTGAGATCTTCCCGGCGCTCGAGCGCGGCGTGATCGACGCGGCCGAATTCGTCGGGCCGTTCCTCGACCGCCAGCTCGGACTGCATCGCGCCGCCAAGTACTACTACACCACCGGCTGGCACGAGACCGCGACATCGAGCGAGCTGATCGTCAACAAGGCCAAATGGAACTCGCTGCCGGCAGACCTCAAGGCGATCATCGAAAACGCGTGTGCCGCCTGTAACGTCATCAGCGAGGCGTGGTGCCAGAAGAACAATGCCGAGGCGATGGAAGACCTGATCAAGAACCAGAGCGTCATCGCGGCACCGCTGCCCGATGCGGTGGTCGAGGCGTTGCGCGCCGCCAACACGAAAATCCTCGAAGAGGCGGTGGCGCGCGATCCGGTGACCAAGAAGGTGCACGACTCCTACATGGCCTATCATCGCCAAGTTCAAGCAGTGGTCGGGCTACAGCGAACAGGTCTACCACGCCAAAATTCTCAAAGGCTGACGTGACCGCACCCGATAGATTGGCCGACGGGATCGACACATTCATCGACACCGTCGGCCGCGTCACTGCATGGTCCTCATTTGCGCTTGCCCTCGTCATGGGCGGCAACGTGCTCTTGCGCTACGTCTTCAACACCGGAACGGTGTGGTCGCAAGAGCTTGAATGGCACCTGATGGCGCCGATCTGCCTGTTCGGCATGTCGTACGCGCTACGGCACGGCGAGCATGTCCGGGTCGACGTGCTCTACGCCTCGTTCTCGCAGAAGAACAAAGATCTTGTCGAGGTGATCACGGCATTGCTCGCGATGGCGCTGTCGGTGATCGTAATCTATCTCTCGATCAACTACGTCAACCAGTCCTGGAGCATTGGCGAAGGCTCCGCCAATCCCGGCGGCATTCCGGCCCGCTACGTCATCAAGGCCATGATCCCGGTCGGCTTCGCGCTGTTCTTCCTGCAATCGCTGGCGCAAGGAATTCGTGGTTATCGCGCTTGGCGGAGTCACGCCTGATGCCATTCAACGAGCTGCTCGCGCTGCTGATGCTGGTGGCGTTCTTCGTGCTGCTGATGGCCGGCATCCCGGTCGCGCTGACGCTCGCGACCGCCGGCCTGGTGTTCGGCTACATCGGCTTCGGGCCGCTGCTGTTCAACCTCCTGCCCAACCGCATCTTCGGCGTAGTGACCAACTATACGCTGATCGCCATGCCGCTATTCGTGTTCATGGGGGTGATGCTGGAGAAATCGCGGCTGGCCGAAGACCTGATGGAGGTCATCGGCCACGCTTCCGGCAACCTGCGTGGCGGCCTGGGCATCGGCATCATCGTGGTCGGCGTGCTGATGGGCGCGACCACGGGAATCGTCGGCGCGACCGTGGTGACGCTCGGCCTGCTGACGCTGCCGACTCTCCTGAAGTACGGCTACGACAAAGGCCTCGCCTGCGGAATCATCTGCGCCTCGGGCACGCTCGGGCAGATCATCCCACCAAGCCTGATCCTGATCCTGCTCGCCGATATCATGAACGAGTCGGTCGGCACGCTGTTTGCCGCGGCCATGATCCCCGGCCTGATGCTGGCCGGCATCTACATCGTTTACATCCTCATCCTCGGCATCGTGCGGCCGCAGATGGTGCCCGCCGTACCGCAACAGGAGCGTGATCTCCTGTCGCGCTCGGAGCTCATGGGCAAGCTGCTGCGCGTGGTGCTGCCGCCGATCGCGCTGGTCGCCGCCGTGCTCGGTTCGATCATCGGCGGAATCGCGGCCCCGACCGAGGCCGCCTCCATGGGCGCGCTCGGCGCGATCGTCGTCACCGCCATCGGTCGGCGCATGTCGTGGGCGGTGTTGCGCGACACGACCTACACGACCACGCGCATCACCGCGATGATGATGTTCATCCTGATCTGCGCGCAGGCGTTCTCGCTCGCGTTCCGCGGACTCGAAGGCGAACGGCTGGTGCAGGATTTCTTCGCCTACGTGCCGGGCGGCACCATGGGCGCCATCTGGTTCCTGATGTTCATCATCTTCATCCTCGGCTTCTTCATCGAGTGGATCGAGATCTCCTACATCGCGGTGCCGCTGTTCTTGCCGATCTTCATCGCCGCCAATGTCGACATGGTCTGGCTCGCGACCCTGATCTGCGTCAACCTGCAGACCTCGTTCCTCACCCCGCCGTTCGGTTGGGCGTTGTTCTTCCTGCGCGGCGTCGCGCCGCCCCAGATCACGACCGGCGACATCTATCGCGGCATCATTCCGTTCGTCGCGATGCAGCTAGTCGCGCTGGTCCTGGTATTTCAGTTCCCGCAGCTGGCGCTCTGGCTGCCGAAGACGATCGGCTGGTGAGGCGGCCCAGTGAGCGCCGCACTCCCCCGCGTCACCTATTCCAACGTGCACGCGGATTTCTCCGGCGTGCACGATCTGCTCGACTCGTGCATCCCGGCCGTGCACCAGGCCGTGCTCGGCAAGGCGTGGCCGAACCGCATCGATGGGCGCGACGACGATGGCGGGAGCGCCTACGAGGCGCCCTGCCCGATCGACCGCCGTATCGTGCTCGGGCGTTTCCATGCGGCAGACGCCGGCGCGGTCGAGCGCGCCGTGCTGGCGGCGCGCCGCGCCTTCCCGGACTGGAGTGGGCGGCCGTGGGCCGAGCGCGTCGCCTTCGCGCGCCGCCTCGCCGACGAGCTCGAACGGCGCAAGTACGACCTCGCCGTCGCCTGCCTGATCGAGGTCGGCAAGTCGCGCATGGAGGCGATGGGCGAGGCCGAGGAGGCGATCGACCTCGCGCGCTACTATGCCGACGAGATGGAGGCGCACGGCGGTTTCGTGCGGCCGCTCAGGCGCGCCTTCGCCCAGGAAACGACCGCGGACCATCTGCGCCCGGTCGGCGCCTTCGCGGTGATCGCGCCGTTCAATTTTCCGCTCGCGCTCTCGGTCAACATGATGAGTGCGGCGCTGATCGCCGGCAACACGGTGGTCTACAAGCCGAGCCCGTTCGCGGGACTGACCGGGGCGCTGCTGGTCGAGGCGATGGAAGCGGCCGGCTTTCCGCGCGGCAGCGTCAATCTCGTCTGCGGCGGCGCCGAGACCGGCGCGGCGCTGATGCAGCATGCCGGCGTCGACGGATATGCCTTCACCGGCTCGCACGCGGTCGGCATGGGTCTGCTGCGCACGGTCGCCGCCGGGCGCTACAACCGGCCCGTCATCGTGGAGATGGGCGGGAAGAACCCGACCTACGTGACCCGGTCGGCCGACCTGGACGTCGCCGCGGAAGGCGTCATGCGCTCGGCCTTCGGCCTGCAAGGGCAGAAATGCTCGGCCGGATCGAAAGTCTATGTCGATGCGGCGGTAAAGGACGCGTTCCTCGCCAAGGTCCTCGCGCGTACGACGCAGATCAAGGTCGGCGACCCGGGCGAACGCGACGTATTCATGGGCCCGCTGATCGACGAGCGCGCGCTGGCGCGCTTCCGCGCGGCAACGGCGGCCGCGGAGCAGGACGGCAAGGTGTTGTCCGGCGGCATGGTGTTGAGCGGCGAGCCCTACGATTACGGCGCCTATGTGGCGCCGACCATCGTGGATAGCCTGCCGGCCGCGCATGGCATCAACAAGGACGAATTGTTCCTGCCGTTGCTGTCGGTGCTCGGCTTCACCGATCTCGCCGCGGCGATCGCCGACGGCAACGACGTCACCTATGGTCTGACCGCGGGGTGCTACGCCAACGATCCGGCAGAGCTCGACCTGTTTCTCGAGCGGGCCGAGGCCGGGGTGCTCTATGCCAACCGCGCCAGCGGCGCCACAACGGGCGCCTGGCCGGGCGTGCAGAGCTTCTGCGGCTGGAAAGGCTCGGGCGTCACGTCCAAGGGCGGGCTCGGGCCGTACTACCTCACCCAATTCATGCGCGAGCAGAGCCGAACCGTGTGGAGCACCTGATCGTCGGCCGCGGCGTCAATGGCGGTGCGGATTGGCGCCGATGTCTTCGACCGTGAATTCGACATCCACTTTGCCGGCCTTCTCGAAGGTCAGCGTACCCTTGAGCTTCTCGCCCTTGGCCAAAGGCCGCGCGAGACCCGTGAGCATCACGTGATAGGAGCCAGGTCTGAACTCGACGGTCGCGCCGGGCGGGATATCGACCCCGCCTTTGAGCTCACGCATCGTCATCACGCCGTCGTTCATGCGCATTTCGTGCAATTCGAAGCGCTTGGCGACCTCGGCCGAGCCGCCGGTGAGGCGATCGGGAACGGTGCCCGTGTTGGTGATCTTCAGGTAACCGCCCGCGACCGTCGCCCCTTTCGGGGTGGCGCGCGACCACGGATGCGCGATTTCGATCGATCCGACCCTGAAATCGTGCGCCGGCGCGCCGGGCGTGAGCACAGCGAGCAGGATCGCGGATACCGGCAAGGCTTTCATCCAGGGCTCCATCGAATTTTCGGCGTTTTTTCGCGGTGGCATGGTCGGGAACCGGATACCATCGACGGCGGTTTCCACCGATGCAAAATAAGCGCGTCCACGTCATGACGCCACCGCAACCGCGCCTGATCATGCCACCCGCGGCCATCGCGGCCGGTTGCCGCGATAATGCCGCACGGGGCATGATTCGAGGGGCGATCCGCACGGGACCTGAGCCATGAGGCTGTCGACGCGCCTGACGATCGCGACCGTAGCGCTGGTGCTGGTCAGCGTGGCGACGGTCGGCGTGGTGACCTATCGCAACGTCGAAACGACGATCCTGGCCGCTGAATCCGATCGCGTCGGGCAGCACGTCCGTCTGCTCGCCGCCGAACTGGAGACGCGCGTGCGCAACGCGCGCGCCGATGCGGTCGCGTTCCGCTCGGCCGTCGCCTTGGCGGGCATCATCCGCGCCAACCTTGCCGGCGGCGTCGATCCCATCGACGGCACGACGGAGGCGCAATGGCGCGAACGCTTCGCCTCCCGTTTTGTGGCCGAGCTGGCAGCCAAGCCCGACTACCTGCAGTTCCGCGTGATCGGCGTCGCCGACAACGGGCGGGAGCTGGTGCGCGTCGAGCGCTCGCTCACCGACAATGCGGTGCGCATCGTGCCCGCGCCCGAGCTGCAGCAGCGGGGCGAGGCAAACTACGTCCAGGAAGCGATCAAGCTCGGTCCCGGCGAGGTGTACGTGGCGCCGATCGAGCTCAATCGTCAACACGGCGCGATCCAGGTCCCGCATGCTCCGGTGATACGCGTCGCGACCGCGGTGCATGGCCCGGACGGACGCCCATTTGGCGTCGTCGTCATCAATGTCGACCTGCGGCCCGCGTTCAGTCGCATCCGCTCCGCGGCCGGGCCGGGACGCCAAATCTACATCGTCAACGGCCGCGGCGACTATCTGGTGCATCCCGATCCGCGGCGCGAGTTCGCCTTCGAGTTCGGCGCGCCGTTCCGCTGGCAGGACGAATTCCCGGACCTCGCCAAGGCGGTGCGCGCGGGCGAAGGCGGCGTCCGCCTGATCGACGACGCAGCCGGAAGCCGCCTGGGCGCCGCGATGGCCCCGGTACGGCTGTTGGAGGGGCGCAGCATCGCAGTGATCGAGACCGTGCCCTATCCGCTGCTGATCGCGCCGGCCATTGCGGTGCGCGACTTCACGCTGCTGGTCGGGCTCATCGCCGTGTTGGCCGCCCTTGCGCTCGCGATCGTGCTCGCGCGCTCGCTGACGCAGCCGCTGGTGCAAATGACCGGCGCGGTCGAAGCCTTCTCGCGCGGCGATCGGGCCGACGCCCCGATCGGGGCAAGCGGCGAGATCGGCCTGCTGGCGCGGGCGTTCGAGCGCATGGCGGCCGACGTGCAGGACAAGAACCGGGCGCTGCTGCGCGAGACCAACGAGCGCCGCCGCCTGTTCGAGACCACGCTGGATCTGATCCTGATCGTGGACCGGAAGGGGAAGCTGCTGCAGGTCAGCCCGAGCTGCACGGCCATTCTCGGCTATTGGCCGGAAGAGATGATCGGCGGCAGCGCCGCCCTATTCCTCTATCCCGACGACCTCGACAGCACGCGCGAGGAGATGCGCGCCGCGCGGAAGGGCCGCGATACGCGCAATTTCGACTGCCGCTACGTGCACAAGGACGGCCGCATCGTGCCGCTGGCTTGGACCGGGGTCTGGTCGGAGCCCGAGCAGCGGCATTACTTCATCGGCCGCGACATGACCGAGCGCATCCGGCTGGAGGGGCAGTTGCGCCAATCGCAGAAGATGGACGCCATCGGCCAGCTCACCGGCGGCGTCGCCCACGACTTCAACAACATGCTCACCGTCATCACCGGCACGATCGACATCCTGGCCGGCGCGGTCGCGCACGATCCCAAGCTCGCGGCCATCGCGCGCATGATCGACGCGGCGGCGTCGCGCGGCGCCGAGCTGACCCAGCATCTGTTGGCGTTCGCCCGCAAGCAGCCGCTGCAGCCGCGCGAGACCGACCTCAATGCGCTGATCGTCGATACGGCGCGGCTGTTGCGTCCGGCGCTCGGCGAGCAGATCGAGATCGAATCGATGCTCGAGAACGACGCATGGCCGGCGCTGGTCGACCCGGGCCAGCTTGCCAACGCGATCCTCAACCTCGCCGTCAATGCGCGCGACGCGATGCCCGACGGCGGCAAGCTCACGCTCGAAACCGCCAATGTCATCCTCGACGAGGCCTACGCGAAAGCCAACAGCGACGCGACCCCGGGCCCCTACGTCATGATCGCAGTCAGCGACACCGGCGCGGGCATCCCGGCGGCGATCCGCGACAAGGTGTTCGAGCCTTTCTTCACCACCAAGGACGTCGGCAAAGGCACCGGACTGGGCTTGAGCATGGTGTACGGCCTGGTCAAGCAATCGGGCGGGCATATCAAGATCTACAGCGAGCAAGGCCACGGAACCACGATCAAGCTCTATCTGCCGCGCGCCGACGAGAAATCCGATTGGCTGCGCGAAGCGATGCCGCTGGTCGCGCTGGAGGGCGGCAACGAGACGATCCTGGTCGTCGAGGACGAAGAGCTGGTCCGCCACTACGTCGTGACCCAGCTCGAAAGCCTCGGTTACCGGACGGTCACGACCGCGAACGCCGCGGAAGCATTGTCGCATGTGCGCCAGAAGCTGGCGTTCGATCTGCTGTTCACCGACGTGATCCTGCCGGGCTCGATGAACGGCCGGCAGCTTGCCGACGAAGTGCGCGCGTTGCGGCCTGACGTGAAGGTGCTGTACACCTCGGGCTATACCGAGAACGCCATCGTGCATCATGGCCGGCTCGATGCCGGCGTGCTGCTGCTGACCAAGCCGTACCGCAAGGCCGACCTTGCGCGCATGGTGCGTCTCGCGCTCGCGGTTCCCGCCACCATGCCGGCCGAAAGCGCCGCGCCGCTGCGCGGAATTGCCTGAGTGTCGGATTCGACAGTCGTCAGCGTCAGCGGCGTGGCAAACGTCGCGAACGATACGGCGACTTTCCGCGATTCCAATCAGAACGGCCTACTAACCCATGTGTCGGGAACGGAGTTTCAATTTCGGTTCGTCAACGGCGGCGTAAGCCTCGAGGCCGGCAACATCGTCGTCGACCTTCCCGGCGACATGACGCGGACCCTGACGCTCGCGTCGGCGACCGGCGTCGTCACGATCGGCAACGAAACCCACACGATCGAAGCCGCGGCGGGAAGCGATATCTCGATCAACGCGGATAATACCATAGCCATCACGGAATTCTGGAACAACGAGGTCAAGTCGATCACTGAGGTGAGCGCGGACCTGTCGCGGGCGGTGAGGACCTGGGACGTCGAAGACCAGTTCGCTTGGGACAGCCATCTCACCTCCTACGGCTCCGCCGGCGCGGTCGGCTTCAGCGTCGAGATCGCCGACAACGGCACGATCAGCGCGGCGCAGGTCAACGGCGTCGGCGTCGACCTCGGCGCGATCGGCGGCATACTCGGCTCGCAGCTCGGCAACAAGCTCGGCGGCAACGCCTTCACCAAGATCGCGGCCGGGACGCTGCTCGGCGCAATCGGCCGCGAGGTTGGCAGCATCGTGCAGTTCGGCCACAGCGCCAACCTCGACGCTGTGGTGAACGGCGGCATCACCCAGGTGCTGCCGAGCTTCGGCGGCCAGCTCGCCGGCTCGGCGGTCGGCAGCCTGACCTCGCTGCTGATCGCCGAGCTGGGCGACGAGCTCGGCCTTAACGGCTTCACCACCGGGCTGGTGTCGACGGTCGGCACCACGATCACCAGCCAGCTCGCCACCAACGCCTTCAACGTGGCGGTGATCGGCACCAACCCGGTCAACGGCGTGGCCTACACGATGTTCGACGGCTTCGCGTCGGGTCAGATCTTCACCAACATGTCCGGCGCGGTCGGCGCCTACCTCGGCAGCTTCCTCGCCGCGCAGGTGATGATGCCGCCCTCGCAAGAGGCCGCGATCGGGCAGCAGATCGGCTCCTCGATCGGCGGCCTGGTCGGCACCTGGATCATGCCCGGGATCGGCAGCTTCGTGGGCTCGTTCGTCGGCGGCCTGGTCGGCACCGCGCTCGGCGAGCTGGCGGGCAACGATCCGCAGTCGGGCGGGCGCATCGTGGTCAATGCGGCCGGGCAGTTCGACCTGATCGAGCGCTGGGAGGACCACGGCGGGAACTTCCAGTGGCTCGACCTCATAGCCCACCACCAGATCGACACGGCCTACCGGCTGATCAACCTGACCGGCGGGCGGATCGACGTCAATCACTCCAACCCCGCGCTGCGGCTCAACCAGGACGACCGCACGTTCTGGCTCACGCGCACCGACAACACCTCGGTCACCCATGTGGCCAATGTGGACTCGCCCGACGACCTCGCACCCCTGGTCGATCCCGGCGCGATGGAGCTGATCTCGAAGATCGACCTGGTCGGCGGCGACGTCGTGCTGCGCCGCGCGTTCGAGAATTCGCGCGCCGCACGGCGGCGGACTTGCCCGCCGACTTGTGCGCCGAAGCGCAAAGAGCGAAGGCGGAAGCCCGCAGGGCGAAGGCGGATTCGCCAGCCTGATCAGCGGGGGGTGACATCAAAAACGAAGCGGGGTGATGCGAAAATGATGCCACCCCGGCGACACGCCCCGGCTTGACGTCGCGACTCGCTTTCGCCGGGATTGCAAGCGAAGAAAATGCGAAGCTCGGCGAAAAGTGGATGTAAAAACGCACCAGTCGCACCGCTAAACGAAACCGAGCAGACAATGTCATTCGTGTTCCCACTCGGGAACCATAGATTGTCCACAGGATGCCGTTGCGGAAACTTCAAACCTTATACGCATAAGGGTTGAAAACTCCATCGCCGCGTGCCATGGGACGAAAAGAGGGGGATTATTACTCATGCGATCAGCCGCCGACGTATACATTGCGTACCGAAAATAACGACATCGGGGCGACCATGCTGTAGCTAGGGGCTAATCCTATGGGTAAAGCAGAGCAAGACTTCAAGAATGCATCAATTAGATTCGATTCATACGTGCCCGGCCCCAACGAGTCTGGAGTGCGGGTTTTCTCGATTGAGGGGAGCAAAGGCATAACCTTTTTCGAGGTCAAGTTCGAATTTGCGGAGAATGGCAATGACTTTTGGGTCGTGATCTCGAATTTTGGAATTCCGAGCGTCTCCGCAGCGGGAAGTGGACCCGGTATTGTGCAAAGAAAGTTCAATGATACTGAGGCAGAATCAGCAAGGGAACGGCTTGAAGAATACTTCAATGGCCCGGAGGAGAAGAGATTCGGTCCATTTGGCTCGAGCAGAGCGACCTTTCTAGGAGTCAAGTACGAGAGCGGCTGGATAAACGATAACAGCCGGTAAAACAAAGGCAACGGGATCTAGGGGAAGCGGGGGTCGTCTATGTCCATTCGTCCGGAGGTCCAAGTTGCGTTGGACTTACTGTCCCAAAAGACCACGCTGGATGGCATTCGTGAGCTGGCGACCACACTGTCGGCAAGCGCCACCGGACCTGGAGGGGTACTATACAGCGGAACGGTCGGCAAACTTTCTTCAAGCCAGATTGCGGCGACGATCGCTGAAACGCTTAATCTCAATATTATTGACAAAACACCACGCGCTGAGTTCCTGAGACATCCTGCGGTAGCGGAGGCAGCGGAAGCAATCCTCCGCTGGTCCGGAGTCGCCGAGACACAAATTGAAGCGAAAGTCTCGGAATTCTTCTTCGGGGGTCGGGCTCTGAATACATTGGAGAGCTCTTTGTGGGGCAGCGCCTCGCGCGACTTTGCGCGCTCGCTGAGCGGCGACATCCTGGTCATTGCTGCGGAGGCCAACCCTTTCAGGTTTTTTACTCAAATCGAATTGGCGGAGCTTCGGCTGAATCCCAACGTGAACACCGTCGGCGGAAAAGCGGTGGGAACGCTGAGCGGCATGTTCCTGGAAGATGCGGCAGTGCTTGTGTCCAGTCAGTTCAAGAGCGCCGTAGTGTCGGGAGCGCTATTTGCCGTCAACCATGCTGACGAGGCGGCCGCAGTCGTCTCGAAGCAAGTCTATTCCAAATTGGGATACGTGATCGAAGCGGCGCCGGACGCCGCTCAACTGGCTGCTGCGGGACTTGAGGTCGTTTCGCACTCGCCCAGCATAGTGCGCAATCTGTTCGTGATTGCCGGACATGGCGCCTTGAGGTTCCTCGGCAGCGTCTCAGGCGGCGTGCTGATCGACTTTTTCTTGAATATTGAGCCCCTTAATGCCAACGAACTCAATATTCTCGCGCTTACCTCGGACCTGCGGTCCGATTTGCCTGCAGGAGCGGTGCCTGACAGGTTTAGCCTCAACGCCGACGGCAGCGCGGAAATCCGCTTTTCGCTCAACATGCCGAATGGAAACCCGGCCATCGATACATGGCTGAAGGTAAGTGGCGCGGGCGAGGCGATCAGCATTTCCACCATCGCGCCGCACTCCGATCAAACCGTCACCGTCAATCACTCGGCGGGCACAGCGATCGAGTTCGCAATTGCCGGCGTTCAGTTCAGCCGCGCTGCCGACGGCTCACCGATCATCGTGATTCCTGGCGCGAATGGCGTAGGTCCGCAGACCGTCAATCTGGATCAAACCAGCGGCGACGTCACGATCGTCGCCGGAAACCACACGATCGAAGCCATCCCGGGAAGCGATATCTCGGTCAATGCGGATCGCTCAATCGTCGTGACGGAATTCTGGAACAACGAGATCAAGTCGATTACTGAGGTGAGCGCGGACCTGTCGCGTGCCGTCAGGACCTGGGACCTCCAAGACCAGTTCGCTTGGGACAGCCGGGTCACCTCCTACGGGGCCGATGGCCAAGTCGGCTTCAGCGTCGAGATCGCCGACAACGGCTCGGTGAGCGCCGCGCAGGTCAACGGCGTCCCGATCGACCTCGGCGCGATCGGCGGCGCGCTCGGTTCGCGCCTCGGCAACATGCTCGGCCACAACACCTTCACCAAGATCGCGGCCGGCACCGTGCTCGGCGCGATCGGGCGCGAGGTCGGGCAGCTGGTGCAGTTCGGCCACAGCGTCTCGCTCGAAGCCGTGGTCAACGGCGGCTTCGCCCAGGTGCTGCCGACCTTCGGCGCCGGGCTCGCCAGCGGCGCGGTCGGCAGCCTGACCTCGCTGTTGATCGCCGAGCTCGGCGAGGCGCTGCACCTCGACGGCTTCACCACCGGCCTGGTGTCGACGGTGGGGACCACCATCACGCAACGGCTCGCCGCCAATGCCTTCGACATCGCGGTCAACGGCGCGGCGGTGGAGACGCTGTTCAACGGTTTCTCCTCGACCGGGTTCTTCACCAACATGGCGGGCGCGGTCGGCGGCTATCTCGGCGGCGTGCTCGCCGGCGTGGTGGCGATGCCGACCTCGCCGGAAGGCGCCATCGGGCAGCAGATCGGCTCCTCGATCGGGGGCCTGCTCGGTTCGGTGTTCGGGCCGCTCGGCTCGTTCGTCGGCTCGTTCGCCGGCGGCATCGCCGGCGGCCAGCTCGGCGCGCTGTTCGGCAACGATCCGGAGTCGGGCGGGCGCATCGTGCTGCGGGCGGACGGGCAGCTCGACATCATCGAGAAGTGGGAGGACCACGGCGGCAGCTACCAGTGGATCGACGCGCCTGCCAAACGGGCGCAGGGCGGTGTCCAGGTACAGCAGCTTATCTATCACAAGTCGAGTGTGAAGAGAATAACTTTAGGAGTTGCATGCGTTGTGGTTCTGTGGAATCGTGGCATGAGGGAGCGGACTGCCACTGCAATTGCCGGTGCGTATCACAACGTCGGCAAATGCAAACGGGGACAAGCGACGCGATGCGCGACGCGCGAGGACAACTGTCGCACAGGTCTTTCGAGGTCAGGCGTCACTCGGCGTCGGAGACGTGTCGGGGCGACGAGCACGCAGGCATTTCACGCCACGACGCCGGCTCGCACAGCTTGGTCTCGAATGCGGACCGGAAATGACGTCTCTAAGGTGTAGGGCATTGATGGATCCGAAAAAGATCTTTCCGCAGGCACCTCGCGATGTCGCGTATTACGACATGATCGCGCGGAAGCTTATGGAGGATATTGATCTTGTCACCCGGTACCGGGCAGCAATCGATCAATTGCCGCCCGACAAGGAGCTATTTGAGCTCGATCCGGAGGACAAGTCCGTCAGAGATGCCTACGCGGTTCTTCGAGAAATAGACGAGGCCATAAGGAACATCGAATCTGAGATATCCAACAACGATCGTGCCGAAGCTGGCGTGCGGTTCGCTAGCTTGGTCTTCAAGAAGTAGGAGCCGGCTGCTCTGTGTCTCGTGATTGGGGAACGCTTATGGCAGACAGAGGTATATTCGCTGATACAGACACTTTGGCCAAGTTAGGAAGGGTTGGCACATCTGCTCTTGACAACCTTCTGCGACTAAATGCGCCAGTTTTTATAACAGGCACGGTCTTTTATTGAGCTTCAAGAAGGCGCAAGGTTAAATCGTGCGGGGTCGATAGCCGCGTTCAATTGGATTCACGCTAGAACAATCGCGGGGCCGAACGAGATGGTGCAACTCGTAATGTCATTCGCGTTCCCATTTGGGAACCAAAGTTGTCCACAGGCTGACGCTGCGGAAACCCTCAAACCTAATACGCATAAGGGTTGAAAACTCCATCGCCGCGTGCGATGGGACGAAAAGCGGGGGATTACTACTCATGCGTTCTGCCGCCAACTATGCCTCGTCTCGACCAGGAACAACTGAGGCCCAACGCTCCTGTGTGGCTGCACACGGCATTTCAATTCGATCTGGTTGGGCGTTAGAGACGCGCAAACGCTGGGGGCTGCCGGCAACGATGTCGGACCCTTTTCGCCTGGGGCACGATGGGCGTTGCGCTCCTTCATGTAACACCCACGCGGTTAATCGCTCGGCGGTTCGGTTCGCCACAATGCGAATAATAGTCGTGCTGGCCCTTCTGCTCCTGCGGTTCAAAACAACAATCATAGCCCTTGGCGCTGTTGGCATCCTGGTGAGTGTGCCGACTTATGCTCTGGCCCAATCGACTTGGGATTTTCCAGAACTCAAGCATGCAACAGATGCGTACCAGCGAGGAGATTGTCAGCGCGCGTGGGAAATAATTTGGCCGCTCGCCAAAGCAGGAAATCACGAAGCGCAATACTTTCTATGGGCATCATTGATCGGCAAGATGATGCCGCCTGGACATCATTCCGGCCTTCCCAGATCATCAAGAGCCCGCCACGAACTTACTTTGGCTGCGTACGCGGCGTTGGCACGTCGTGGCCCAAATCCCCTTAATGGTGATCCAGATCACAGATGGGTTCGGAAGGAAATCCCGCGACTTATTGATGAACTTGGGTTTGGCTCGAAGGGAAAGCAGGTGGCCCAATGCTACCAATCAGCTACTTCCTTTCGGGATTGCCTACATCTCGCCGTCTCTCTGGGGGTCGTCCCAGCATTCGAAGATTATTCCAAAGAGATTGATACCATGGCTCGTGATACTGCAAGAGGCGCCTATTGCTCATACCCTCATTAGTGATCCAAGCGGCGGAGGCCAGGGCTGCGGCGCAAGGCAAGAAGCTATGAAGGACGGAAAACTTTCAGAACCTACTGCAGCTTTGCTTAGAGCACGGTGACTTTTCTTCGAATCGTCATCGCGCTCTGAGTTATTCGTGGAGCATGATCTTTTCCGAAAACCGCTGCACACTTTTCGGGATCATGCCTAGAGGGGAGCGCCAGTTATGGGCGAAAGAGCACTAACGTCCGGCGAGCGTAATATAGCCGCAAGTGTGTTTGGGTCACGCATTAATCTTGACGCTATACGTATCTATGATCAAAAATGGATTCCCGCGCAGAAAGACGGCGCAGTAATGGCCCCAGATGGCAATATTTATTATGCCCCAACAAGCTCTGGTGCGCAGAACAATCTGTATAGTGCGGACTATTCAACAGCATCACCTTTTCTGAAGGGATGGTTTGTTCATGAACTTACCCACGTTTGGGAAGTTCAGCACGGGACGAATGTCGTATTGGAGGGGCTGCCGCTGCACGCCGCTGCCGCACTCCTGGGGAGAAATGTATACCAACTTCCCCCTGTCCTCACTGATATGACGTATGACAGTCTTAATCTTGAGCAAAGGGCAGAAGTTGTCAGGTTTTACTATCTATTGAGAGAAGGTTTTACCGATCCAGACGCTCGCTTTCCGCGTGAGGTGTACCAAAGAATTTTTGAGAGCTCTGATTTTCATAATCAACTGCCGCAGGTACCGTCTGTCGAGCTACCGCGGTGTTTCGCGCAAGGTACGCCGATCTTGCTTGCCGATGGAACACTTAAGCCGATTGAGCGGATTCGAGACGGTGACGTTGTATTGGCCTTTGATAACCAAGATGTTGCACTCCGTCCACGTCGAGTGTTGCGTACGTTTGAAAACATTACGGACCGGTGGCTCAAGCTGTATCCATCCCCGGGCTATGAGCGGGAAGCCCGGGCCGTTGGTCTGAGCTTGCTTACGGTTACACCTAGTCACCGTTTCCTCGCTGTCGATGGCAGCTTCCGCCGCATCGACGATATCCTTAATGACGATAGCCTTATCGTGCTTGCCGATGGCCGTGTCATTTCGATATCGGCCGAGATCGTAGTTTATTCGGTTGACACCGCGCATCTCTATGAGCAAGCGAAAGTCGTCGAGTATACTTCGGTCGGCGGCGTGGCACTCAAGCCGCAGGTTGGGAACGGCTGGAAAACCTACAACTTCGAGGTCGAGGATTTGCACACGTACGTCGCTGGTGGCGTGCGTGTGCATAATGATAGCGTCGCAACCTTGGCCGCTGCGGCCGATGATTTCGCGGACATCTTCGGCCGCCCGTTCGACGGATCGGAGCACGACGTCGGCCTGATGATGGGGGCGATCGTCGACGGTGAGATCATCGCCTATGGCAACTACGTCGGCGCGTTGAGCGACGACCGCTATGCCGGCACGTTCTATGACGCCATCCACGACAAGATCGTCCTCTCGGCGGATGTCCTCGGTTATAGCGCCGCGACAGTGGCGAACGACCGTGTCACGCGGATCGTAGAGTACGAATCAAACGGCGGCGGCTCAGTCAGCCGCGACTTCGACGCGTCCAACCAGCATGCCTGGGCGAGCCGCATCACCGGCTACGATGCCGGCTCCGGAGGTCAGCCGGGCTTCAGCGTCGAGATCGCCGACAACGGCTCGGTGAGCGCCGCGCAGGTCAACGGCGTCCCGATCGACCTCGGCGCGATCGGCGGCGCGCTCGGTTCGCGCCTCGGCAACATGCTCGGCCACAACACCTTCACCAAGATCGCGGCCGGCACCGTGCTCGGCGCGATCGGGCGCGAGGTCGGGCAGCTGGTGCAGTTCGGCCACAGCGTCTCGCTCGAAGCCGCGGTCAATGGCGGCTTCACCCAGGTGCTGCCGACCTTCGGCGCCGGGCTCGCCAGCGGCGCGGTCGGCAGCCTGACCTCGCTGCTGATCGCCGAGCTCGGCGAGGCGCTGCACCTCGACGGCTTCACCACCGGGCTGGTGTCGACGGTGGGGACCACCATCACGCAACGGCTCGCCGCCAATGCCTTCGACATCGCGGTCAACGGCGCGGCGGTGGAGACGCTGTTCAACGGTTTCTCCTCGACCGGGTTCTTCACCAACATGGCGGGCGCGGTCGGCGGCTATCTGGGCAGCTATCTCGCCGGCGTGGTGGCGATGCCGACCTCGCCGGAAGGCGCGATCGGGCAGCAGATCGGCTCCTCGATCGGGGGTCTGCTCGGCTCGGTGTTCGGGCCGCTCGGCTCGTTCGTCGGCTCGTTCGCCGGCGGCATCGCCGGCGGCGCGCTCGGCGCGCTGTTCGGCAACGATCCGGAATCGGGCGGGCGCATCGTGCTGCGGGCGGACGGGCAGCTCGACATCATCGAGAAGTGGGAGGACCACGGCGGCAGCTACCAGTGGATCGACACCATCGCCCATTACCAGATCATCACCACCTACAACCTGGTCAACCTGACCGGCGGGCGCATCGATGCCGGCTATTCGAGCGCCGGGCTGCGGCTGAACCAGGACGACCGCAGCTTCTGGCTCACGCGCCCCGAGAACACCGCGGTCGCGGGGGTGAGCAACGCCGACTCGCCCGACGATCTCGCGCCGCTGGTCGACCCCGGCGTGATGGAGCTCGTCTCCAAGATCGACCTCGTCGGCGGCGACGTGCTGACCCGGCGCGCGTTCGAGAACTCGCACGCCGCCAACGCCTCGGCGCTCGCGGCCGAGCTGATGGTGGCGAAGGACTATCGCATCTACCTGGACAACGCCGCGGTGATCAACGCGCTGATGGCGGCGCAGCCGGAGAGCTCGTTCACCGCCGGCTGGGTGCTCACGCTGCTGAAGGCGCGCGAATTGAACCTCGACGCGCCCTCGGCCAAGGACTTCCAGCACGGCATCGCGGCGCAGCTCGGCGATCCCGGCCTGATGGCGCGGCTCGACTTCGCGCCCAGCTTCGATCCGGGCGCGCCCGACACGCTGGTGCTGCGCCACGCCAGCGGCGCCGAGTGGCGGCGCGACAACGCGTTCGGCCCCGGCGCGGCCGCCGAGTTCGCCGGCACCGCCGACGACAACCAGATCCACCTCAGCGGCCTGGCCGTGCACAGCATCGTGCATGCGGGCGGCGGCGCGGGCCAGGACTGGCTGATCGGCTCGAACGGCACCGACCTGATCGACGGCGGCGCGGGCAATGACGTGATCGACGGCGGTTCCGGCCACGACTGGCTGTTCGGCGGCGAGGGCAACGATATGCTCTACGGCAGCACCGGCGACGACGTGGTGATGGGCGGGCGCGGCGACGACATGATCTACGCCGGCGGCGGCTTCGATACGCTCGCCGGCGGCGAGGGCAACGACACCGTGGTGGTCGACGTCGCCGTGCCGGGCGCGCGCGCCACCATCCTGGCGCCGACCAACGGCCAGTCGCAGCAGCTCGACTTCGTCTGGATCTTCACGCACCCGTTCCACCTGGTGCAGTTCAGGCGCGTCGGCACCGACCTGGAGATGGCGGGGGCCCAGGGCGGACCCGTGATCGCGACGGTGAAGGACTTCTTCCTGTCCAAGGGCAGCATCGACTGGTTCCAGTTTGCCGGCGGCACCTGGAAGACCGGCGCGGAGATCTGGACGCTGGCCGGGGTCACCAGCGTGGTCGAGGAATATGCCGCGCGCGAGGACGGCGGGGTGCGCCACTTCTGGCTCGACGGCAATGAAAGCCAGCCGTGGTACTCGGTGGTCACCGACACCAACGTGTGGGGCCAGACCGTCGCGACCACCTGGTATTACGACAACGGCACGGTCGACATCGGCTACGGCGATGCCGACAACGTCATCCGCGGCGACGGCAGCCTGACGTTCTTCCACGGCCATGCCGGCCACGATCAGTTCCTCGGTTCAGACGGCGAGGATTGGTTCTTCGGCGACGACGGCCACGACACGTTCTTCGGCGGCGCCGGCACCGACCGCTTCGACGCCGGGCCCGGCAACGACCTGCTCGACGGCGGGCCCGGCGCCGACATCATGAGCGGAGCCTCGGGCGACGACAGCTACGTGGTCGACAACCCGGGCGACGTGGTCAACGAGGCGGGCGGGGGCAACGACACGGTGCGCTCGTGGCTCTCCTATTCTCTTGGCAACGACGTCGAGAATCTGGTGCTGCTGGGCGGCGCGGTGGACGGGGTCGGCAACGGCCTCGCCAACGCCATCACCGGGAACGCCGGCACCAACGGCATCGACGGGCTCGGCGGGGCCGACGTGATGATCGGCGGGGCGGGCGACGACACCTATTACGTCGACCGTGGCGACGATCAGGTGGTGGAGCAGCCGGACGAGGGCATCGACTCGGTGCGGTCGACCGCGAGTTTCAGGCTCGGCACCAATGTGGAGAACCTGTTGCTGCTCGCCGGCGCGACCGTCGGCACCGGCAATGCCCTGAACAACACCATCGTCGGCAACGCGGCGGCCAACTCCATCGACGGCGCCGCCGGCGCCGACGGCATGGAGGGCGGGGCCGGCGACGACACCTACCATATCGACAATCCCGGCGACTCGATCATCGAGCACGCCCACCACGGCAACGACACCGCGCGCGTCTCGGTCAGCTATCGGCTCGCCGAGGTCGATATCGAGAACCTGGTGCTGGTGACGGGCGCCGGCGCGATCAACGGCAGCGGCAACGCGCTCGACAACTGGATCGGCGGCAACGAGAGCGCCAACAACATCCACGGTGGCGGCGGCGGCGACACGATGGAGGGCGGGGCCGGCGACGACTATTACCACGTCGAGAATTCTGGAGATTGGGTGATCGAGCGGCCGGGCGAAGGCCGCGACCTGGTGCATGCCTGGGTGAGCTTCACGCTCGGCGACAACATCGAGAACCTGGCGCTCGGCGCCGGCGCCGGGGCCATCAACGGCATCGGCAACGCGCTCGACAACTGGATCGGCGGCAACGAGAGCGCCAACAACCTCTATGGCGGCGGCGGCGGCGACACGATGGAGGGCGGCGCCGGCGACGACTACTACCTGATCGAGAATTCGGCCGACCGGGTGATCGAGCGGCCGGGCGAAGGCCGCGACACGGTGCACGCCTGGGCGAGCTTCAGGCTCGGCGCGGAGATCGAGGTCCTGGCGCTCGGCCCCGGCGCCGGCGCGATCAGCGGCTGGGGCAACGCGTTGGACAACTGGATCGAGGGCAACGAGAGCGCCAACTACATCTACGGCGGCGGCGGCGCCGACGGGATGGAGGGCGGGGCCGGCGACGACTATTACCACGTCGAGAATTCCGGGGATTGGGTGTTCGAGCGGCCGGGCGAAGGCCGCGACATGGTGCATGCCTGGGTGAGCTTCACGCTCGGCGCGGAGATCGAGGTGCTGGCGCTCGGCGCCGGTGCCGGCGCCATCAACGGCTGGGGCAACGCGTTGGACAACTGGATCGAGGGGAACGAAAGCGCGAACAACCTCTACGGCGAGGGCGGCGCCGACACCATGGTCGGCGGCGCCGGCGACGACTACTACAACGTGGAGAACTCGGCCGATTGGGTGATCGAGCGGCCGGGCGAGGGCCGCGACCTGGTGCACACCTGGGCGAACTTCACGCTCGGCGCCGACATCGAGTACCTGGCGCTCGCCGCCGGCGCCGGGGCGATCAACGGTGCCGGCAACGCGCTCGACAACTGGATCGGCGGCAACGAGAGCGCCAACTACATCTACGGCGGCGGCGGCGCCGACGGGATGGAGGGCGGGGCCGGCGACGACTATTACCACGTCGAGAATTCCGGGGATTGGGTGTTCGAGCGGCCGGGCGAAGGCCGCGACATGGTGCATGCCTGGGTGAGCTTCACGCTCGGCGCGGAGATCGAGGTGCTGGCGCTCGGCGCCGGTGCCGGCGCCATCAACGGCTGGGGCAACGCGTTGGACAACTGGATCGAGGGGAACGAAAGCGCGAACAACCTCTACGGCGAGGGCGGCGCCGACACCATGGTCGGCGGCGCCGGCGACGACTACTACAACGTGGAGAACTCGGCCGATTGGGTGATCGAGCGGCCGGGCGAAGGCCGTGACCTGGTGCACACCTGGGCGAACTTCACGCTCGGCGCCGACATCGAGTACCTGGCGCTCGCCGCCGGCGCCGGGGCGATCAACGGCGCCGGCAACGCGCTCGACAACTGGATCGGCGGCAACGAGAGCGCCAACTACATCTACGGCGGCGGCGGCGCCGACGGGATGGAGGGCGGGGCCGGCGACGACTATTACCACGTCGAGAATTCCGGGGATTGGGTGTTCGAGCGGCCGGGCGAAGGCCGCGACATGGTGCATGCCTGGGTGAGCTTCACGCTCGGCGCGGAGATCGAGGTGCTGGCGCTCGGCGCCGGTGCCGGCGCCATCAACGGCTGGGGCAACGCGTTGGACAACTGGATCGAGGGGAACGAAAGCGCGAACAACCTCTACGGCGAGGGCGGCGCCGACACCATGGTCGGCGGCGCCGGCGACGACTACTACAACGTGGAGAACTCGGCCGATTGGGTGATCGAGCGGCCGGGCGAGGGCCGCGACCTGGTGCACACCTGGGCGAACTTCACGCTCGGCGCCGACATCGAGTACCTGGCGCTCGCCGCCGGCGCCGGGGCGATCAACGGCGCCGGCAACGCGCTCGACAACTGGATCGGCGGCAACGAGAGCGCCAACACCCTCTACGGCGGCGGCGGCGCCGACGGGCTGGAGGGCGGGGCCGGCGCCGACACCATGGTGGGTGGGGCGGGCAACGACTGGCTCGCGGGCGGCGACGGCACCGACACCGCGGTATTCTCCGGCGCGCGCCTCGACTATGCGGTCACGTTCGACGCGGCGACGCAAACCTACACCGTGGCGGACCGCCGCGCCGGCGCGCCCGACGGCAGCGACAGCGTCACCGGCGTGGAGCTGTTCCAGTTCGCCGGCGGCACGGTCACCCAGTGGGAGCTCGTCGCCTAGTTCACCTGGTAAGCAGGCGCTACCGCCCTGCCGAACCACCCCCTCCCGGCCCGCGGCCGGTCGAAACGTGTTGAGGTAACCGAACCTGGTCTCCCGGAGCGCCGTGCCGGAGTTGTCGGCGCGATAAAAGAACGTCACCGAAGTTCGCACACGAGGGTGCCGCACACTCATGCGAACTTCGGAATCGGGACACTAGCCCGTTCCTCGGCCATAATCGCCGCGGCTGACGGCGCGGCGTGCGCGCCGAATTTCCTGATGCAAGGCGGAACATGGGAGCGGGCAGCCCGGACGTCGTCACGGCCATCCGCGGCACGCTCGTCACCTGCCGCGACGATCCGTTCACGGCGGACCCCGCCCGCGCTTTCGCCACCGAAGCCGACGGCATCGTGATCTGCCGCGACGGCGTCATCGAAGCCGCGGGTCCGGCGTCGGCGCTCGGCGCTGCGCTGCCCGCCGGCACCGAGGTCGCTTCCTATCCCGGCTGCCTGATCGCGCCCGGCTTCATCGATACGCACGTGCATTATGTTCAGACCGGCATCATCGCAGCCTATGGACGGCAGTTGCTCGAGTGGCTCGAGCGCTACGCCTATCCGGCGGAGCTCGAATTCGCCGATGCGGCGCACGCCCGCCACATGGCGGCGGTGTTCTGCGACGAGCTCGTACGCAACGGCACCACGACCGCACTCGTCTTCTGCGCGGTCTTTCCCCAATCAGTCGACGCGCTGTTCGAGGAAGCCGAACGGCGCAACATGCGCCTGATCGCGGGCAAGGTGCTGATGGACCGCAACGCGCCAGCAGAACTGCAGGACACGGCGCAGAGCGGCTACGACCAATCCAAGACGCTGATCGGACGCTGGCACGGGCGGGCGCGCTGCCTCTATGCGATCACGCCGCGCTTTGCCGTCACCAGCAGCCCGGCGCAGCTCGCAGCCGCCGGCGCCCTGTGGCGGGAGCATCCGGACGCGTTGGTGCAGACGCATATCGCGGAGAACCGCGCCGAGGTCGCCTGGATCGCCGAACTGTTCCCGGACCGGTCGAGCTATCTGGACGTGTATGACCACTACGGACTGATCGGGCGGCGCGCCGTGCTGGCGCATGGCATCCATCTCGGCGAGGACGAATTGTGCCGCTGCCACGAGACGGGAACCGCGCTGGCCCACTGCCCGACATCGAACCTGTTCCTTGGCTCCGGCCTGTTCCGCATCGCCGTGGCGAAGGATCCGCGGCGACCGATCCATGTCGGGCTCGGCAGCGACGTCGGCGGGGGAACCAGCTTTTCGCTGCTGGCCACGATGGGTGCCGCCTACCACGTAGCGCAGCTCGATTCGCGGCCCCTGAGCGCGATCGAAGCGTTCTATCTGGCGACCTTGGGCGGCGCCCGCGCCCTCGGCCTCGACTGCATCGGTGAGATCGCACCGGGGAAGGAGGCCGATCTCGTGGTGCTGGACCCCAATGCAACGCCGCTGCTGCGGCTGCGCAATGCGCGCGCTCGGTCGCTCGAGGAGACGCTGTTCACGCTCATGACGCTGGGCGATGACCGCGCCGTGCGGGCGACCTATGTGGCCGGCAAGCTCGCCCATGCGCGCGCCGAATGATTGCGTGATCGCCAGCGACCTGGTGTCCCGGTTCCGAAGTTCGCCAGCACTTGCGACACACTCGGAGGCGAACTTCAGGTTCGGGGCATGAGGGTGATAGAATGAACTGATGGCCAATGAACCCGATAGCGATGGCGAAAAGGGGCGTGTCGTGCCGTTCGTGCGGCGCGAGAAGGGGCGCGGGACGCCGCCGGTGGAAGGCCTGGGAAAGTATGCGCCGACGGAAGGCGACGACGACTATCGCCATCGCATGATCAACAACGGCCTTGCGCTCGCCGCCTGCATCTTCCTGGTCATCGTGGGCGTATGGCTCGCCAACTCCATAGCCGAGATGCGCAAGAATCAGGACTGCGTGCTGATGGGCCGCCGCGACTGCACGCCGGTCAGCGCGCAGCCGGGCGGCCCGAAGTGATCGATGAGATTGAAGTGATCAAAGAGATTGTCAGCCGTTGCGGCCGAGCACCGCCACCGCCACGGGCGCCAGCCCGGAGAAGCCGATCGCCCGTGCGGCCGCGGGCGTGAGATCGATGATCCGCCCGCGCACGAACGGTCCGCGGTCGTTGATGCGCACGACGACGGACTTGCCGCTCCGACGGTTGGTCACCCGCACCATGGTGCCGAACGGCAACGAGCGGTGAGCGGCGGTCATGCCGCCGGGTCGGGCAACTTCCCCGCTCGCGGTCCTGCGACCGGCGTGGCTATACATCGAAGCAATTCCGGATTGAGTTGAAGATAACCCCCGTGCGTGCACAATTTCAGCGGACGAAAGAAGCAATAGCGAGCCAATCGCCAAGTATCCGATCCCATGCTTGATCATGATGACCCCTTTTGTTGCGCTGCAAAATACAGCGAAGGGGCGACCGAATGCTTGTCGAAATGGTTCATTTCCTGGCGGTGATGGGGCCATTATGGGGCAATATTGTTGCCCTGACGTCATTCGACAATGGAAATTGTTCCAATGCCGGAACCTGCCGGTTTCATCGAATTGCAGTGCACGAAGCGGCGAGCCCGGGGTCGGCTGCCGAAATCGAGGCGCCGGCCCCGGCATTGAACTCCCCCCACGTCTTGGCTATACGGGCCGCGCACGATATGAGGGGATCGCCGGCGGCCGACAGCCCGGCGGGGGCATCGCGCGATCCCGCGCGGCTGCCGAAAAGCTGAAAAATTCCAGAGGGTTGCCGATGTCTTCGACGTTCGACACCGTGGCCGGCATCATTGCCGAGACTTGCGACATCCCGCGCGAGAACATCAAGCCGGAAAGCCACGCCATCGACGATCTCGGAATCGACAGCCTGGACTTCCTCGACATCGCGTTCGCGATCGACAAAGCGTTCGGGATCAAGCTTCCGCTCGAGCAGTGGACGCAGGAGGTCAACGACGGCAAGGCGACGACGGAGCAGTATTTCGTGCTCAAGAACCTATGCGAACGCATCGACGGTTTGATTGCCGCCAAGCCCGCCGGCGCCTGAGGGCCGGGGTGGCATGCGTCTCGAGTATTTCCTGCTGATCGACCGGATTGTCGACCTCGATCTCGACAAGCAAACGATCCGCACCGAGGCGACGGTCCCGACCACGTCCACCATCTTCGAGGGGCACTTTCCCGGCCATCCGCTGATGCCGGGGGTGCTGCTGATCGAGGCGATGGCGCAGACGTCGGGCTGGCTGCTCATCGCGCACACCAAGTTCACCCGCATGCCGTTCTTCGCCGCCGTGAAGGAAGCCAAGCTGCGCTCGTTCGTGACCCCCGGCCAGGTCCTCTCGGTCAGCGCGAAGCTGGTGCATGACGGCTCGGGCTTCGCGATGACCCGCGCGGAAATCCGGCGCGACGACAAGCTGATCTGCAACGCCGATCTGACGCTGCGGCTGGTCGAATTCCCGACCCCCGAGACGCGCGGCAGCATGGAGCAGCTCGCGCGCCAGATCGCGTTCCCCTACGAGGCGCTCGCCGATGGCTGATGCGCGCCGCGAGACCTGGATCACCGGCATCGGTATCATCTCCTGCCTCGGTGAAGGACCGGAAGCGCATTGGCAGCGGCTGATGCAAGCGCGCCCCAATGCGGACAGTGAGACGTTCGCGCCCTATACCGTGCATCCTCTGGTTGCGCTCGATCTCGACCAGCAGATCCCCAAGAAGGGCGACCAGCGCCAGATGGAGGACTGGCAGCGCATCGGCTGCTACGCGGCCGGACTTGCCCTCGACAGCGCCGGCGCCAAAGGCAACCCCGATCTCTTATCGCGCATGGACATGATCGTTGCCGCGGGGGGCGGCGAGCGCGATGCCGCGGTCGACATCAGCATCCTCAGCGGCTTCATCAAGGCGGAGAAGCCGTACGCGTTCCTGAACGAGCGGCTGATGAACGACCTCAGGCCGACCCTGTTCCTGGCGCAGCTATCGAATCTGCTGGCCGGAAACATTTCCATCGTGCACGGCGTCACCGGTTCTTCGCGTACCTTCATGGGCGAGGAGACGGCGGGCGTCGACGCCATCCGCATCGCGATGTCACGCATCGAGGCCGGACAAAGCGACATCGCGCTCGTCGGCGGGGCCTACAACGCCGAGCGGATCGAGGTCTTCATCCACTTTTCGCTCGGGCGCACGCTTACTCACGGCGGGCGCGAGGGAATCTGGGAACGCGAGGCCGGGGGCCTTCAGCTCGGGACCATCGGCGCATTCCTTGTTCTGGAGAACAAGGACCATGCGTTGGCGCGCGGCGCGAAGCCGTTCGCACGACTTTCCGCCGTCGTCTCGGACCGGGCGCGCCGCGCACCGGGCGCGATCAAGACCACGCTGGAAGGCCTTTGGGCGAAGATCGCGACCCAGGTCGACGGGAAACGGGCCGCCTTCATCTCGGGCGCAAGCGGGCTTGAGCCCGCCACCGGCGAAGAGCGGGAATTCCTCAAATCCCATTCGGACCTTGCCGTTCGCGCAACCGGAACCCATCTCGGGCATGGGCTGGAACCGCAGTTTCCTGCCAACGTCGCGATCGCCGCGATCGCGCTCGGCCACGGCAAGCTGTTCCCGCCCGCCGATCAGTCGGGCATGGAGCGTGCGACGGGGATTACGCTTGATCAGGCCGTCGTGACCAGCGTCGGACACTGGCGTGGCGAGGGACTGGCGCTGGTCGAGGCGGTGCGCTGAGGGAGAACGTCATGGGTGCATTCCGGGATCAGGCTGGGCGTCCTGTCGTCGTCGTGACCGGCATCGGAGTCGTGACCTCGCTCGGCGCCGGCAAGGACGACAACTGGACCAAGCTCACGGCGGGCAAGTCCGGCATCCGCGCGATCACGCGCTTCCCGACCGACGGGCTGAAGACGCGCATCGCCGGCACGGTCGACTTCGTCAAGATCGATCCGATCTGCGCGCCCGACCTCGCCCAGCGCTTCGCCGAGATGGCGGCCGAGGAAGCGGTCGAGCAGTCCGGCATTGGCACGCGCGGTGATTTTCCCGGCCCGCTGTTCGTCGCCGTGGCGCCGATCGAGATCGAATGGCTGCAACGCCAGGAGATGGCGGCGGCTTCGGGCGCGAACGACACGGTCGGTTACCAGGATCTGCTGCGTGCGGGCGAGACCGGACGCTTTACCCATTACTACGAGCGCTTCCTGTTCGGCTCGGTGGCCGACCGGCTCGCCGACAAGTTCGGCACCAAGGGCTCGCCGATCTCGCTGTCGACCGCGTGCGCGTCGGGCGCCTCGTCGATCCAACTCGGCATCGAGGCGATCCGTCGCGGCGAGGCCGATGCGGCGCTGTGCATCGGGACGGACGGCTCGGTGAACACCGAGTCGATCATCCGTTTCTCGCTGCTCTCGGCGCTGTCGATGTGGAACGACCCGCCGCAGGGCGCGGCCAAGCCGTTCTCCAAGAACCGCGACGGTTTCGTGATGGCCGAGGGCGCCGGCGCGCTGGTGCTCGAAAGCCTCGAAGCGGCGAGCGCACGCGGGGCGAAGGTCCTCGGCGTGCTCGAAGGCTGCGGCGAGATGGCGGACTCCTTCCACCGCACGCGCTCCAGCCCGGACGGCAAGCCGATCGTCGGCTGCATCCGCAACGCCATCGCGGATGCGGGCCTGACGCCGGAAGACATCGACTACATCAATCCGCACGGCACCGGCACACCGGAGAACGACAAGATGGAATATCTCGGCGTTTCGACCGTGTTCGGCGAGCGCGCCAAGACCATCCCGATCTCGTCGAACAAATCGATGATCGGGCACACGCTGTCGGCGGCCGGCGCGGTCGAGGCGGTGTTCTCGCTGCTGACGCTGGAGCATCAGCGCATGCCGCCGACGATCAACTACAACGTTCCCGACCCGGCGCTTCCGCTCGACGTGGTGCCGAACGTCGCGCGTGACGGGCGCGTGACGCACGTGCTGTCCAATTCCTTCGGCTTCGGCGGCCAGAACGTCTCGCTGGTCATGAGCCGGGAGCCGCGCTGATGGCGGTTACGCGCCGGCGTGTCCTCGTCACCGGCGGTGGGCGCGGGCTCGGCGCCGCGATCGTGCGCGCCCTGGCGGCGGCCGGCCATGACGTCACCTTTACGTATCGCTCGGCGGGCGCGGAGGCGAACGCACTGGTGAAGGAACTGTCCTCCGGTTGTCCGCAGCAGGCCTTCGGCAGCCACCAAGTCGACCTTGCCGACAAGGCCGCAGTCGATGCGCTCGCCGCCGCGCTCGAAGCCGACACGCCGCCCTACTCGGCATTCATCCACAATGCCGGCCAGTCCTACGACACGCTCGCCGCCATGATCGACCAAGCCAAGGCGGAAGCCGCCATGCAGGTGAATTTCTGGTCGTTCACCCGGCTTGTGGGTACGCTGGTGCGGCCGATGACCCGGGCGCGCGACGGACGCATCGTGGTGATCGGATCGGTGACGGCCGAGCGCGGCAGCCAAGGCAACGCGGCCTACGCGGCCAGCAAGGCGGCGCTGCTCGGCTATGTCCGCACCTTGGCGGTCGAGACCGCGCGGCGCGGCGTCACCGTCAACTATGTGGCGCCCGGATTCATCGACACCGAGATGCTAGCGCCCTACGCGGCCTACCGCGAGACCATCGAGAAGCAGATTCCGGCCGGCCGCTTCGCATCATCCGAGGAGATCGCGGGTCTCGTCACCTTCCTGCTCTCGTCCGCCGCAACCTACATCACCGGCGCGATGCTGCCGGTTGACGGCGGGCTTTCCGCGGCGATAGGCATCCATCGCTGATCCTCTCAGTTTCGGAAACATCGTCCTCATGCGCGCGCTCACTCTCGTCGCCGACCGCAAGCTCGAACTCGTCGACGAGCCCGCTCCGCCGCCGCCCGCCGCCGGCGACGTGCAGATCCGCGTCAAGGCCGTCGGCCTCAATCATATCGACGTGTGGGGCTGGCGCGGCATGGCGTTCGCCAAGCGCAAGATGCCGCTCGTGATCGGGGCCGAAGCGTCGGGCGAGGTCGCGGCGATCGGTCCCGACGTGCGCGAATTCAAGGTCGGCGACGGCGTCGTGATGTACGGAGGAATGGTCTGCGGGACCTGCAAGGCGTGCCGTGCGGGGCGCGAAAACTTGTGCGAGAACGTCGGCGGCATCATGGGCTTCCACATCGACGGGTTTGCGCGCGAACTTCTCAACATGCCGGCACGCCTGGTCATTCCGGTGCCGGCGCGTGTCTCCTATCGCGACGCCGCCTGCGCGCCGATCGCCTTCTCGACCGTGCAGCATATGTTGTTCGACAACGCCAAGCTCGAAGCAGGCGAGACGATCCTGGTGCAGGCCGGCGGCTCCGGCATCGGCACTATCGCGATCAAGATGGCGAAGGCGATCGGCTGCACGGTGTTCGCCACCGTCGGCGACGACGCCAAGGCGGAGAAAGCCAAGGCGCTCGGCGCCGATCACGTCATCAACTACCGCACCGACCGGTTCGCCACCGCGGTGCGCAAGCTCACCGCCAAGAAGGGCGTCGACGTCGTGTTCGAGCACGTCGGCGCCGAGACGTTCAACGACTCGCTGCTCGTGCTCAAGCGCGGCGGGCGGCTTGTCACCTGCGGGGCGACCTCCGGCCCGTCGGTCAATTTCAACCTGATGCAGCTGTTCCAGCAGCAGTACCGCATCATCGGCTCGTTCGGCGCCTCGATGCGCAATGTGCGCGAGAGCCTCGACAAGATGGCGGCCGGCATGCTGCCGGTCATCGATACCGAAGTGCCGCTCGCCGAGGTCGAGCGCGGCCTTGCCCGGCTGGAAAGCCGGCAGGTGTTCGGCAAGATCATCGTGACGTTCTAGGCCTCGCGGCCGCCGCGCGATGAAAGGCATCCCAAATCGCAGGGTCTTGGCCGTCCGGCGGCGGATCAAGCCGGCGTTCGACTGGATCGTCGGCGCCGTGGCAGTCGGAATACTGAAGCTGCTGCGGCTGCCCAAGCGCCGGATCATGTCGAATTTCGTCGGCCGGGTAATGCGCCGGATCGGGCCTTGGATCCCCGAGCACAAGGTCGGGCGCGCCAATCTCGCCGCAGCCTTCCCGGAGAAATCGCCGCAGGAGATCGAAACGATCCTCGCCGGTGTGTGGGAAAACGTCGGACGCGTGACGGCCGAGTTTCCTCACCTGGATCGCATGACCGTGTTCGATCACGAGCGTCCCAGTCCGGCCGACATCGTCTATGACAAGTTCATCTACGACCGCTTCATGGCGGTGCGAAACGCCGGCAAGCCAACCCTGATCTTCGCCGCCCATCTCGCCAATTGGGAACTGCCGGCCCTGATGGCCGCGCATTTCAAGTTCGACGCCTCGGTGCTCTACCGGCCGCCGAACCTCGACGCCGTGAACAAGGCGATCGTCGACATGCGCGCCGGGTGCATGGGCACGCTGGTGCCGGGCGGCCCCGACGCGCCGATCAAGCTCGCCAACGCGCTCGAGCGCGGCGGGCACGTGGCGATCCTGGTCGACCAGCACTACGAGCGCGGCCCCGAGGTGACGTTCTTCGGGCGTGCCTGCAAGGTCAATCCGATGCTGGCGCGGCTTGCGCGCCACTTCGAGTGCGAAGTGCGCGGCGTACGCATGGTGCGGCAGGGCGACGGCAACACCTTCTGGATCGAGTTCACCGACGCGCTCGCGCTGCCGCGCGACGCCAAGGGCCGCATCGACGTGCAGGGCACGATGCAGGCCGTGACCTCGGTGATCGAGGGCTGGGTGCGCGAGCACCCGGAGCAGTGGCTCTGGTTGCACCGGCGCTGGCGCTAGCGGCGCCGACGTGGACATCCGCATGTGTTCCATCTAGGGTCAACCGGGTAATCCCTCGAAATCAGGTGTGGACTCGCATATGGCGTCCGTAAAGCCCTGTAACGTCCTGATGGTCTACCCGCGCTTCGGCACGGGCGCCTTCTGGAATTTCGAAACCGCCTGCGAATTGTTCGGCGCGCGCTATACAACAGCTCCGCTCGGCTTGATCACGGTTGCCGCGATGCTGCCGGCGACCTGGACGGTACGTCTGATCGACCGCAATACCGGCGAGCTCAAGGACAGCGATCTCGACTGGGCCGACCTGGTGATGATGGGCGGGATGATTCCACAGCGTGTCGATGCAGCCGAGATCATCGAGCTGTGCCGCGCGCGCGGCAAGCCGGTTGCGATCGGCGGGCCGGGCGTCACCTCGGTACCTTTCGGATACACCCGGGCCGATTTCCAGATTTTAGGCGAGGCCGAGGCGGTCATCGACCAGTTCGTGGCCGCCTGGGACGCCGGCGTGCGCCAAGGCGTATTCGAGGCGCCCAAATTCACCATCGACGTGACCAAGACGCCGATCCCGCGTTTCGATCTGCTGAAGTTCGAAGACTACCTCTACGTCGGCGTGCAATTCTCGCGCGGCTGTCCGTTCACCTGCGAGTTCTGCGACATCATCGAGCTTTACGGCCGCGTGCCGCGCGCCAAGACCAATGCGCAGATGCTGGCGGAGCTCGACCGGCTGTACGAGCTCGGATACCGCGGCCATGTCGACTTCGTGGACGACAATCTCATCGGCAACAAGAAGGCGGTGAAGGCGTTCCTGCCCGCGTTGAAGGCGTGGCTCGAGGCGCACGACTACCCGTTCGAGTTCACCACCGAAGCCTCGATCAACCTCGCCGACGATTCCGAGCTGCTACGGATGATGAACGAGGCGAACTTCGTCGGCGTCTTCATCGGGATCGAAAGCCCAGATCCGGAAACGCTGAGGCAAACCAAGAAAAAGCAGAACACCCGCCGCAGCATCCCGGCGAGCATCCACAAGATCTATGCCGCCGGCATGTTCGTGACCGCAGGTTTTATCGTCGGCTTCGACAACGAGAAAGCCTCCATCGCCGACGCCATGGCTACACTGGTCGAGGATTGCGCCATCCCGGTTGCCATGGTGGGTCTGCTCTACGCGCTCCCGAATACGCAGCTGACAAGCCGCCTGATCAAGGAGGGTCGGCTGCACCCCCTGCCGGCACCCGAGGATGTGCCCAACGAGGACCAATGCGCCAACGGTCTCAACTTCGACACCTTGCGCCCGCGGCGTGAAATTCTCCTCGACTATCGCAACGTGCTCGCAAAGGTATTCGACCCGGTGGCCTATGCCGCACGATTGAGCCGCCTTGTCGAGCTGCTCGACAACTCCAGCCGCACGCCGCAGATGATGGCAGGCTCCGTATCCCTGCACCGCAAGAATGCCGGCAACATGCAGCTCGTGCAACGGCTGGTCGCGCGGTTGCCGGAGCCGAAGCGGTTGTTGTGGGACGTCTTCACCCAGTGCGTGAAGACCAACCCCAAATCGGTGCGCCACATCGTCCTGATGCTGGCGTTCTACACCCACCTGGGTCCGTTCTCTCGCCACGTCATGGATCGCATCGACGAGAGGATCGCGGATCTCGATGCGGAGGAGGCAGTCATCCCGCCGCAGGCAGCGCAGCCGGCTGTGGCGCTCACAGCCTGAGCGCGCGGACCGTAGGGCGGGCAAAGGCGCAGCTCGATCGGTGCAACAAGCGTTAAACGCGGAGGCGCCGTGCCCGCCTGGGCCGCGCGACGCGTTCGATGGCGGGCACGACGCGTTCCCGCCTTTGCTCCGCGGACTACGGTCGGTGCGCCGCGCCTTTGCCCACCCTACATGTTACGGATTGCCGGTGCAGAAGCGCGCCTGCAGCACGCAATCGGTGCCGCGATTGGTGCGGCACTCGTCCATGGCGAGGCGGTCATCCTCGCGCCGGCCATGTCCCCAGGCCCAGCCCATCGCGCCGTTGCCGGAGCGCGCCACGCTGACGCAGGTGTTGGAGAAGCTTCCTTTGATCGCACACGAACTGGAATGCTTCGAGCATTCGGTCATGGCGCGGCGGCGCGCCTCTTCCTGCGAGCCGTAATTGTAGGAATAGCCGAAATCGGCGTCCGGGCTGGTGGCAAGCGCGCCGTAGATGCCCTGCGCGGCGGCGGGGGCAGCGGCCCCGACCAGCAGCGCAAGGGCAAATACCGGCGTCGTCTTCATCGCAGCCGCCATCCGCGGAACCCGGACTAGTGTCCCGATTCCGAAGTTCGCACGCATTCGCGGCACACTCGGAAGCGAACTTCGGAATCGAAGGACACTAGCAACTCCATGATTCTAGTGCCCCTTTGAACCCGAAGTTCGCAACCGCCCTTGCAGCACGATGTGTGCGAACTTCGGGTTCGGGGCACTAGTCGTCCGGGACAACCGTGTTGCCGACGTCAGGGCGTACCGGTGCAGAAGCGCGTGGACAGCTCGCAATTGCGGCCACGGTTCTTGCGGCACTCGTCCATCGCCATGCGATCGTCCTCGCGCCGGCCATGGCCCCAGGCCCAGCCCATGGCGCCGTTGCTCGCCTTGGCGACGCTCACGCAGGTGTTCTGGAAAGTACCCTTGACCTGACATGAGCTCGAATGCTTGGCGCACTCGCTCAGGGCGCGGCGCCGCGCCTCTTCGGCGTAGTCGTAATTGTAGGAGTAGCCGAAATCCGCGTCGGGGCTGGTCGCCAGCGCGCCGTAGGGGCCCGCCACGGCGGGCTTGGCCCCGGCAAGCAGAACAGCGGCGCATACGACCGCATAGAGCCATGGCAGCGTCTTCATCAATCGTCCTCCCGCAGCAACCGGTGCCCGATTCCACCAATATTTCTTCGTTGGCGGGCGGCCTGTCAATCGCCCCCTTGGCCGCTCCGCACATCGTGACGCACGGTTCCGTACAGAGCCGGCTAGTGTCCCGATTCCGAAGTTCGCCAGCGCTTGCGGCACACTCGGAGGCGAACTTCGGAATCAAAGGGACACTAGCAACTCTATGATTCTAGTGCCCCTTTTGAACCCGACGTTCGCATCCGTCCTTGCCGCGAGTGGTGTGCGAACGTCGGGTTCGGGGCACTAGAGGGTCGCAAAGCCAGTGCCCCGAACCCGGGACACTCACTTTCCGGTCTTGATCCGGGTCCATAGCCGGTTCATCAGCCGCTGCGTCTTCTGATCGGGAGCGGTGATGGTGTAGAGGCGTCGCATCGTCGCATCGTCGGGATAGATCGTCTTGTCCTCGACCACCGCCTTGTCGATCAGGCCGCGGCTCGCCGCGTTGCCGTTGGCGTAGGTGATGAAGCTTGAATTCCTCGCCGCCATGTCGGGCCGCATCAGGAAATCGATCAGTGCGTGGGCCTCCGCCGCATTCCTGGCATCCTTCGGGATGGCGAGATTGTCGAACCAGAGCTGCGCCCCCTCCTTCGGGATCGCATAGGCGATGTCGACGCCGTTGCGCGCCTCGGCCGCGCGCTTCTGCGCCTGCTTGATATCGCCGGAGTATCCGAGCACGAGGCAGATTTCGCCCGAGGCGAGCGCGTTGAGATATTCCGAGGAATGGAATTTGCGCACGAACGGGCGGATCCTCATCACCATGTCCGCAGCCTTCTCGAGCTCGGACGGCTGCTTGGTGTTGGGATCGAGGCCGAGATGGTTCAGCGCCGCCGACAGGACGTCGTCGGCGGAATCGAGCAGGTGGACGCCGCAGTCCTTGAATTTCGCGACCAGCTCCGGCTTGAACACGACGTCCCAGCTTTCGATCTTCGCGTCCGCACCCAGAAGCTCGCGCGCCTTCCTGACGTTGTAGCCGATGCCGGTGGTGCCCCACATGTAATTGACGGCGTATTGATTGCCCGGATCGTAAACCGCAAGCCGGCGCGCGATCTCATCCCAGGCGTTCGCCAGGTTCGGCAGTTTCGACTTGTCCAGCTTCTGGAACACGCCGGCCTTGATCTGGCGCGCGAGAAAATACGCCGTCGGCACGACGAGGTCGTACCCGGTGCGGCCGGTGAGCAGCTTGGTCTCCAGGATCTCGTTCGAATCGAAGGTGTCGTATTTCACCGCTATGCCGGTCTCCCTGGTGAACTGCGCGAGGACCGTCGGATCGATGTAGTCCGACCAATTGTAGAAGTTGACGACACGATTGGCCGGCTGCGCCAGCGCCGATGGGGGCAGCGCGAAAATAGCGAGCGCCATGCAGGCAAGGGCTGCGGCCTTGAGGCGGTGCATTGCGGGCTCCTCAACTCTATGATTCGAGCGCCCCTTTTGAACCCGAAGTTCGCAACCGTCCATGCCGCGCGCTGCGTGCGAGCTTCGGGTTTGGGGGTACTGGTTCCATTTACCAAGCGTTTACCGAACTGCTTTACCGCCTGTTGACTGAGCTGCCGAGGTGATACCGCGGCTTGATGCCAAGGCCTGCGTTCCCGCTCGGGAACTCGCGCCTCATCTTGCTGCCGGAACATTCCTATTGTCGGCGCGTTCTCGCCATATTCGCAGCCGTTTCGGCGGCTACCCGGACGCACCGTTGTAATGGGGAGAACACCATGCGTCATTTCCTGCTCACTACGCTTTCGGCTGCCGCGGTCTGCGCGGGCGTGAGCGCTGCATCGGCGGCGGACCTGCGCGATCGGCCGGTGTACAAGGCGCCGCCCGCAGGCGTGCTGCCCGTCGCCTACGACTGGACCGGCTTCTATATCGGCGGTCACGTCGGCTACGGCTGGGCCGAGAAGAACTGGCGCGACGGGTTCGGCCTGTTCGGAATCTCGCACAACTCCGACGGCTTCCTCGGCGGCGGTCAGGTCGGCTTCAATTACCAGATCGGCCAGTGGGTGCTCGGGCTCGAAGGCGACTTCTCCTGGGCCAACCTGAAAGGCGGCACGACCGCATTCGGCTCCACCTTCAACACCAACGTAGACTGGACCGCGACCGCGACCGGCCGCGTCGGCTACGCGTTCGACCGCTGGCTGGTCTACGCCAAGGGCGGCGCCGCCTGGGCGCGCGACCGCTACAGCACGAACTTCTACACCATCCCCGCGGCGGAAGTGGCTGCGACCCGTACCGGCTGGACCGTGGGCGGCGGCGTCGAGTACGCCTTCGCGCCGAACTGGTCGGCGAAGCTCGAGTACAATTACATGGACTTCGGCAACGAGCGGGTGTCGTTCGCGCCCGGCTTTGCAACCGACATCGACCAGCAGGTCCACGCCGTGAAGTTCGGCGTCAACTACAAATTCGGCCCGACCGCCCCGATCACCGCGAGATACTGAGCCGCGATCAGCCGCGACCTGCCAAAACCCCGGAGCGATGCTCCGGGGTTTTGCGTTTTCGGGGCGCGTTCCATTCCACCGGCAACCTGTGATGCGTCACGGTCGCGCGCGGAATCTTGTTAAGCTCGGGGCACGCTCTGGCAAGAGGACAGCGTGAACACCGTACTTACGATTCTGGCCGGCATCGCGGCCGCGGTCGCGGCGGGCCTGCTGTGGTATCGCCGGTCGATCGGTAAGGAGATTGCGCTGATGGCGGCAACCGCCACCAGCAAGGCGGGCAATGTCGGCAAGCTCGCAGCCGGCGCGCTCGTCGAGGTGATGGGGACCTTGCGTTGCGCCAAGCCCGCCACGGCCGAGTTCTCGCAGCGACCGCGCGTCTACTTCAAGGCCGAGATCGAGCGCGAGGAGACCTACTACGAGCGCGACTCGCAAGGCCGCGACGAACGCAAGACCCGCACCACGACGGTCCACTCCAACGTCAAGCACGTGCCCTGCCAGGTCCAGGACGAATCCGGTGCCGTGACACTCGACCTCGATGGCGCATCCGTCGAAGCCGTCCAGGTGGTCGACGAATACACGGCCGCTCCCGGCGGCGCGGCGACGGCCATCATCGCGGCGATCGCCGGCGGCAACGAGCGCTACCGCCGCAAGGAGAGCATCCTGGCCGTCGACATTCCGGTCTACGTCCTGGGCGAAGTCCGGCCCGGAGTCACGATCGGCAAGCCGGCCAAGGGTTCTGCGAACAAGACCTTCGTGGTCAGCCACAAGTCGGAGGAGGAGCGCACCAAGGACCTCAGCTCGACCATGCGCTGGCTGTACTGGATCGCCGTCGTCCTGGGCGCGGCCGCCGTTGCGCTGCTGGTGTGGGCCGCGAGCCGTTAGAGCATGATCGTGAAAAGTGGAAACCGGGTTTAGAAAAGGTCATGCTCGGGCCGTACGCTCGAGCGTCCCGCGCCTCGGCGCCGTGCCTTCACGACACGTGTCGCCTGCGATCAGGCCTGTTCCCCGAGCACATCAGCCTGCCAGACACGGTCGAATTTGGCTTCGGAGAGCGCTTTCCGCGCGGCGGGACTGCGCGACGTGCAAAGCCGTCTCGTCCGGGCGCCGCTCAGGCTCGGCGCGGCGCAGGAATGCGTCCGCTTCGAGAAGGAATTCGTTCGGCGCCTTGCACCAGATGCTTTCCGTGCTCGACGCAGCGGAGCAAGATGCGGCTTGGGCCGAGATCGAGCGCGAGTTGCGCGCCTTCGAAGGACCCGCGGGGTTCGAAGGGCCATGCGAGCTCGTGGTTGCGGTCGGCACGAAGTGAAACGTCGACACGGCGGCTTCCTGCTGCCGGCGTGGCGATGACGAAACGCGAGAGGAGAAGCGCGATGTCCACCAAAGTCGCCGTGATCCAAGTTCCTCCGGTGCTGCTCGACCGCGCCAAGACCATTGAACGCGCGCTCGAATCGATCGACGCAGCGGTGCATGCGGGCGCGGCGTTGCTGGTGTTTCCCGAGGCCTATATCCCAGGTTACCCGACATGGATCTGGCGCCTCAAGCCGGGCGGCGACATGGCGTTGTCCAACGAGCTGCACGCCAGGCTGCGCCGGAATGCCGTCGATCTCGGCGGCGACGATCTCGCGCCGATCGAGGAAGCCGCCGCCAAGCACGGCGTGACGATCGTGATGGGGCTGCACGAGATCGATCGCCGCTTTTCCGGAACGACACTGTTCAACACGGTTGTCGTGATCGGGCCGGACGGCAAGCTGCTCAACCGCCATCGCAAGCTGATGCCGACCAATCCGGAGCGCATGGTCTGGGGCATGGGCGATGCGACCGGACTCAGGGTCGTCGACACGCCCGCCGGACGGCTCGGCTGCCTCATCTGCTGGGAGAGCTACATGCCGCTTGCGCGTTACGCGCTCTATGCCCAGGGCATCGAGATCTTCGTCAATCCCACCTGGGACCATGGAGAAACCTGCCTCGCCACGTTGCGACACATCGCCAGGGAAGCCGGATCATGGGTGATCGCGACGGCCACGGCGCTGCAAGGCGGCGATGTTCCGGACACGTTTCCCGAACGCGAACGTCTGTTCGACCCGGAGGAATGGATCAACGACGGCGATGCCGTCGTGATCGCACCGAGCGGGGCGATCGCCGCCGGCCCGCTCAAGCGCGAGAAGAGCATCCTGTATGCTGACATCGACGCCGAGGCCGCGCGGCGCGCACGCCGATCGCTCGACGTCTGCGGTCACTATGCACGACCCGACATCTTTTCGTTGACGGTGAACCGTAAACCGCTCAACCCGGTCGCCTTCGCGGACTGATCCCGGCGTCAGGCCGCGCGCTTGAGCGCGCCGGCGAGACGGTCGAGCGCGGCGTCGAGGGTTTGCTCGCGCTTGGCGAAGCAGAAACGCACCACCGAGCGGATCGGGTCGGTCGCATAGAACGCCGAGACCGGGATCGCCGCGACCTTGTGCTCGACCACCAGTCGCTTGCAGAACGTCTCGTCGTCCTCGTTGAGGCCGAGGGAAGCAAGATCGACGTTGACGAAGTAGGTCCCCTCGGCGTCGATCACCGGAAAGCCGAGCGAGCGCAGGCCGCGGGTGAAATAGTCGCGGCTGCGCTGCAGGTCGGCGCGCATGCCCTCGAAGTAGTCGTCGGTCTTGGCGAGCCCATAGGCGACCGCGGCCTGCAGGTTCGGCGGCGTCGTGAAGGTGATGTACTGGTGCGCCTTGGCGAGCACGCGCAGCAAGGCCGGGGCGGCGCAGACGAAGCCGACCTTCCAGCCGGTGAGCGAGAAGATCTTGCCGGCCGAACCGATCTTCACGCAGCGCTCGCGCATGCCCGGCAGCGCGATCAGCGGCACGTGGCGGCGGCCGTCGAAGATCACGTGCTCCCACACCTCGTCGCACACCGCGACGGCGCCGGATTTCGCGCAGAAGCGCGCCAGCAGCTCGAGGTCCTCGCGCGGGAATACGGTCGCCGAAGGATTGAGCGGGTTGTTGAACAGCACCACCTTGGTTTTCGGCGTGAAGGCGCGCGCGAGCATGTCCTCGTCGAAGCGCCAGTGCGGCGGCTCGAGCCGCACGAAACGCGGCACGCCGCCGGCGCGCTGCACCAGCGGCAGGTAGGCGTCGTAGAGCGGCTGGAACAGCACGACCTCGTCGCCCGGCTCGATCAGCGCGAACAGCGCGCCGGCGATCGCCTCGGTCGCGCCCGAGGTGATCATGATCTCGCTATCAGGGTCGAGATCGAGGTCCTGCCAGTGCTTGTAGTGGGCCGACACGGCGCGGCGCAGCTCAGGCAGGCCGAGCATGGGCGGGTACTGGTTCCAGCCGCCGACGACCGCGTCGGCCGCTTGCCGGCGCACATCCTCAGGCCCGGGATCGTCCGGGAATCCCTGCCCGAGATTGACCGCCTCGTGCTCGCGCGCCAGGCGCGACATCACTTCGAACACGGAAACGGGAAGATTGGCGAAGACGGGATTCATGTCTCGGTCGGAAGGCCCGCTTCCTTCCAGCCCTTGATGCCGCCGGCGAGATGCGCGTTGTAGGGCAACCCGGCCGATTGCGCGATCAGCGAGGCGGTCACCGAGCGGTTGCCGGAGCGGCAGGCGAAGACCACCTGCTTGCCTTGCGGCTCTGGCAGGGCCGAAGGATCGAACTCCGACATCGGCATGTAGACGGCGACGTCCGGATAGCGCTCCACGTCGGTCTCGTTCGGCTCGCGCACGTCGATCAGCAGGATCTTGCCCTCGGTGATCCCGCGCGCCACGTCCTCGGGATAGAGGTCGGTCACGTCCTCGCGTCCGAGCTGCCTGGCCATGTGAGGTACTCCTCGACGATATCGGTCATGAGTTTAACCGGAACATTCAAGCTCGCACAGCAGGCGATAGGTGCCGATCTCGGCAACACCTTCGAGTTCTCGCGCGAGCTGACCATGCAGGCGCTCGGCGTCGGACAAGCGCAGCACTTCCACCAGCGCACAGGCCGCGATCCTGGCGTCGCGGCCGCGCAACGCCTCTTCGGCTGCAATACCCTTCCCGGTATCGACCGCCGTCCACAGCTCGCAGCGCGCGACGCCGTCGACGGCGGCAAGGCGGTCGAGAGCCGGTATCCGGCCGTTCGGCTCGCTCAGGCGGACGGTGACGGCGATCGAGCCGAACAGCGCGCCATGGCGCTGCGCGCGCCGGCAGACCGTGCGGTTCATGTTGATGAAGCCGCGCGACATGATCGAGCGCGTCCAGCTCGTCGGATGGTTCAGCCGCTCGAGGTACGCAGCGGAGGTCAGCACGTCGGGGCTGTCGGTGAGATAGTAGCAGAAATAGCGCGGCGCGCCGGTGAGCGCCTCAAAGCGCCGGCCGAGCCTGAAGCCGGGAACCGCCAGGCGCTCCGGGAGGTGTTCGTTCTTGTACCAGGACTCGAATTCGGACTCGCGGCCTTCCTCGACGTCGTTCCAGATCGCGAGCACTCCCTGCGCGTCGTATGTCATCGTTCACACCGTGACCTGGGTGCCGACCTCGACCACGCGGCCGGTCGGAATCTGGAAGAAGTCGGTGGCGTCGTTGGCCGAGCGGGCGAGCGCGATGAACAGCTTGTCCTGCCAGACCGGCATGCCGGAGTTCGCGGACGCCTTGAGCGATCGGCGCGACAGGAAGAACGAGGTCGACATGATGTCGAAGTGCAGGCCCTGCTTGCGCGCGAGGGCGAGCGCCTTCGGGACGTTGGGCGACTCCATGTAGCCGAAGCGCATTGCGATCATGGTGAAGCGGTTGCTCACCGGATTGATCGTCACGCGCTCCTCGTCGCGCACCCGCGGGGTGTCGGCGGTGACGATGGTAAGCACCATGTTGTGCTCGTGCAGCACCTTGTTGTGCTTGAGGTTGTGCATCAGCGCCGTGGGCGTGAATTCCGGGTCGCTGGTGAGGAAGATCGCGGTGCCGGGGACGACGTGCGGCGGCTTCTTCTCGATGCTCTTGATCAGCGCGGCAAACGGCACCTCGATCTTGCGCGTCTTGTCGGCGAGGATGCGGCTGCCACGGCGCCAGGTGAGGATCATCACCACCATGGCGGCGCCGAACAGGAGCGGCATCCAGCCGCCGTCATGCAGCTTGAGCAGGTTGGCGGCGAGGAACGTAGCATCGATGACGACCAGCGGAATGACCAGCAGCGCCGCCGACCACCATTGCCACTTCCACAGCCGCCAGATCACGATGAAGCCGAGGATGCCGTCGACCACCATGGTGGTCGAGACCGCGATGCCGTAAGCGGCCGCCAGCGCGCTCGAGGTACGGAACACGCCGACCAGCAGCATCACGCCGACCAGCAGCGCCCAGTTGACGCGCGGAATGTAGATCTGGCCGAACTGCATGTCCGAAGTGTGAAGGATCGCGAGCCGCGGAAAGAGGCCGAGCTGGATCGCCTGGCGCGTGATGGAGAACGCGCCCGTGATGACCGCCTGGCTGGCGATCACCGTTGCCAGGGTGGCGAGCACGACCATGGGCAGCAGCAGCGCTTCGGGAACCAGCTTGTAGAACGGGTTGGCGATCGCGCTCGGATCGCGCAGCAGCAGCGCACCCTGGCCGAAGTAGTTGAGCAGCAGCGCCGGCAGCACCAGTCCGAACCAGCCGAACCGGATCGGGCGGCGGCCGAAATGGCCGAGATCGGCGTAGAGCGCTTCACCGCCGGTGACCGCGAGGAATACGGCGCCGAGAGTGACCAGCCCGATGATCCCGTGCCCGGAGACGAAGCTGATGGCGTAGAGCGGGTTGATCGCGGCGAGCACGTGCCAGTCGTCGCTGATGTGCAGCAGGCCGGACGCCGCGATGGCGAAAAACCACACCACCATGACCGGGCCGAAGAACGCCGCGACCTTCGCGGTGCCGCGCCGTTGCACCACGAACAGCAGCACCAGGACCACGACCGCGAGCGGAACCACGTAGTCGGCAAGCGCCGGCGCCGCCAGCTTCAAGCCTTCGACCGCGGACAGCACCGAGATCGCCGGCGTGATGATGGCGTCGCCGAGGAACATGGCGGCCCCGACGATACCGAGCATGAACACGACGATCGGGCGCGAGCCTAGCGCGCGCGAGGCGAGCGCCATCAGCGACAGCGTGCCGCCCTCGCCGTTGTTGTCGGCGCGCAACAGGATCAGGACGTACTTGATGGTGACGACGATGATCAGCGCCCACAGGATCATCGACAGGACGCCGAGGACGATGTCGCGCGTGATCGGGCCGGACTCGCTCGCCGCCACCGCCGCTTCGCGGAAGGCGTAGAGCGGGCTGGTTCCGATATCGCCGAACACGACGCCGATGCTGCCGAGCGCGAGCCCCCAGAACCGGGCATCGCCGTGCGCGGAGGCGCTGCCGTTCGGCGTCGCGCCGTCCGGCAGGGCGGTATCGGCAGCCTTGGTCATGGGGCCCGGGCGTGAATATGCCGCACTGCAAAAGGGGCGCCGTTATATCACCCCTGGCTGGCCTGGGAATACGCCCCACCCCGGCAAAGTTCCACGCCGACGCCAGGTGTTCGCTGCGGGACTGAACATCTAGGGCTTGAATCCGATCGGCAACGGCGGCTCCTCGCGCATCAGCGTGATGGTTACCCGCCGATTGGCGGCGATAAACGGATCGTCGGGGAACAGCGGCTGGGTGTCGGCGCGGCCCGCGACCATGAACATCTGTGCGGTCTTGACGCCCTCGTCCTCGAGGATCTGGCGCACCGCGTTGGCGCGGTCGGCGGAGAGTTCCCATGGCCCATAGCCGAGACGCGGCGGCTGGCGGCTCGCGGCGGTATGGCCGGTGATGGAAAGCCGGTTCGGCATCGCTTTGAGCGGGACGGCAAGCTTCTGGATCAGGCGGCGGGTGCGCTCGATAGGGCTCCTTGGCGCCCTCGGGGAACATCGAGCGGCCGTCCTGATCGACGATCTCGATGTTGAGGCCGGCCTTGGTCTCCTCGATCATGACGTGCTTGGACAGTTCGGCGATCTCGGGCATGGCCTGCAGGGCCTGGCGCAAGGATGCGGCGGCGAGCGCAAAGCTCCGGTCGTCCTTCAACCGCGCGCCCATCTCGCGGCGGCGATCGTGCTGGTCCGGCGTCGGCGTATTGGAGGCCTCCTCCGGCGGTACGTGCTCGGCGTTCTTGAGCTTCGGCCGGTTCGGCACGCCGTCGACCTCGATGATGCCGGAGAAGCGCTGGGTCTGCACGCCGAACGCATCGCGCATCGAGCCCGCCACGACCTGCATCTTGGCCTGGTCCTGGTTGGAGAAGGCGACCAGCATGACGAAGAAGCTCATGAGCAGTCCCATGAGGTCCGCGAACGTCACGAACCAGCCGTGACCGCCGTGTCCTTGCGCCCGCTTCTTGGCCATGGATGGTGGCTTTCCTTGCGGTTGCGCATGATCTTGTCCGAAAAGTCTGTCAACTTTTCGGGATCATGCGCTGTCAGGCCGGAACCGTCTCGGCCTCGTCGTGGCGATGCTTCTCGGGCAGATAGGCGAGCAGCATCTCGCGCACGAGCGTCGGGCTCTTGGATTCGCGGATCATCAGGATGCCGTCGATGATCAAGGTCCGGTTGATCTCCTCGTCGACCAGCCGGCCATGCAGCTTGTCGGCGATCGGCAGGCAGACCAGGTTGGCGACGAGGGCGCCGTAGAGCGTGGCGAGCAGCGCGACCGCCATGAACGGGCCGAGCTTGGAAGGGTCGGTCATGTTGGCGAACATCTGCACCATGCCGATGAGCGTGCCGATCATGCCGAAGGCCGGCGAGCAGTCGCCGATGGCGCGGTAGATCTTCTGCCCCTCGTCCAGATGGGTGAGGAAGTTGTCGCGGTCGCGCTCGAGGTTGTCGCGGATGAAGTCGGTATCGTAGCCGTCGGCGACGAAGCGCACGCCCTTGGCGAGGAACGGGTCTGCGACCTCGACCTTTTCCAGTCCGACCGGGCCGGACTTGCGCGCGATCTCGGCGAGGCCCGCGATCTCGTCGACCAGCTCGCGCTGGCCGATGCTGCGCATCGTGAAGGCGAACTTGGCGCCGAGCGGCAGGCCGTGGATGATCGCCGCGAACGGGAAGCGGATCAGGGTCGCGGCGATCGAGCCGCCGAAGATGATGATGATGGCGTGGATGTCGTAGAACATCCGCAGGTCGCCACCCATGAAGATGAGCGTGATGACGACGATTGCCCCGGCGAGCAGGCCGATGCCGGTTGCGATATCCATGAACGACCCCAAACGGACGCGCGCGCCGAACCGAGGCGCGCCCGAACCGACCCTAGCGTGGGGGCGTTAAGGGGGCGTAAAGCATAGGACAGGCGCTTCCCTCGCCGCCCCAAGCTGCGCTATCACACGGGGACAACAGGGATTTCAGGGCTGCCCCCCTGCCGGGAGACAAGCACATGCGCGAGATCGGCCATTTCGTCGGCGGCAAGGCGGTCGCGGGCGCCTCGGGGCGTTTCGGCGACGTGTTCAATCCGAACACGGGCGAGGTCCAGGCCAAGGTCGCGCTCGCCAAACATTCCGAGGTCGAGCACGCCATCGCGGTCGCAGAAGCCGCGCAGCCGGCCTGGGCCGCCACCAATCCGCAGCGCCGCGCACGCGTGTTGTTCAAGTTCCTCGAGCTGGTGCAAAAGGAGTTCGACGAGCTTGCCAAGTTGCTCTCCTCCGAGCACGGCAAGACGTTTGCCGACTCCAAGGGCGACATCCAGCGCGGGCTCGAAGTGGTCGAGTTCGCCTGCGGCATCCCGCATTTGCTCAAGGGCGAGTTCACCGAGGGTGCCGGGCCCGGCATCGACCTGTTCTCCATGCGCCAGCCGCTCGGCGTCGTCGCCGGTATCACGCCGTTCAACTTTCCTGCGATGATCCCGATGTGGAAGTTCGCGCCCGCGCTGGCCTGCGGCAACGCGTTCATCCTGAAACCCTCGGAGCGCGATCCTTCGGTGCCGATGCGGCTGGCCGAACTGTTGATGGAGGCGGGCCTGCCGGCCGGCGTGCTCAACGTGGTCAACGGCGACAAGGAGGCGGTCGATACGCTGCTCACCGACCCGCGCATGCGCGCGATCGGCTTCGTCGGCTCGACCGCGATCGCCGAGTACATCTACACCACCGGCTGCGCCAACGGGAAACGCGTGCAGTGCTTCGGCGGCGCCAAGAACCACATGATCGTGATGCCGGACGCCGATATCGACCAGGCGGTCGACGCGCTGGTCGGCGCCGGCTACGGCTCGGCCGGCGAGCGCTGCATGGCGATCTCGGTCGCGGTGCCGGTCGGCCAGAAGACCGCCGACATCCTGGTCGAGAAGCTGATCCCGCGCGTCGAGAGCCTCAAGGTCGGGCCCTCGACCGACCCGCAGGCCGACTATGGGCCGATGGTCACGCGCGCCCACATGGAGAAGGTGAAGTCCTACGTCGATCTCGGCATCAGGGAAGGCGCCAAGCTCAAGGTCGACGGCCGCGGCTTCAAGCTGCAGGGCTATGAGAACGGCAACTTCATGGGCGGCTGCCTGTTCGACGAGGTCACGCCCAACATGCGCATCTACAAGGAAGAGATCTTCGGACCGGTGCTCTCGGTGGTGCGCGCCAAGGACTACGAGGAGGCGGTGCGGCTGCCGTCCGAGCACGAGTACGGCAACGGCGTGTCGATCTTCACGCGCGACGGCGACACGGCGCGCGACTTCACCAGCCGGGTCGAGGTCGGAATGGTCGGCGTGAACTTCGCCATTCCGGTGCCGCTCGCCTACCATACGTTCGGCGGCTGGAAGCGCTCCGGCTTCGGCGACCTGAACCAGCACGGGCCGGACGCGGTGCGCTTCTACACCAAGACCAAGACCGTGACGGCGCGCTGGCCGTCCGGCACCAAGGAAGGCGCCGAGTTCGTCATCCCGACGATGAAGTGATGCCGGGCTGCGCGCACATCGGCATGCGAGCGGCGGCGGGCTGGATCCTCGCCGCGTCGCTTGCCGGCTGTGCAAGCGACCGCCTGGCCTCGACCGCGACCCCCGAGCAGCCGCGCGCCGCGCCGACGCGCTCGGCCCCGCCCGAGAGCCTTGCCGGCCGCTGGATGCTGGCCCAACCCGGCAGCAGCAGCTGCGGCATGAACTTCGGCGCCGCGCCCGGCGCGGCCGAGGGCACCATCGCGCCCGAAGGCGGCTGCCCCGGCAATTTCTTCACCAGCCGCAAGTGGACGTTCGAGAACGGCTCGCTCGTCATCCGCGACCACAATGGCGAGTCGCTCGGCCAACTCGCGCTCGCGGCGCCGAGCCGGTTCGAAGGCAAGGCCGCGGCGGGGCCGGCGGTGTCGCTGACCAGGTAGCGGTCTTGAATAGGCTAATAATACTGCATTGTCGTAGTCGATTTTTGTAGTAGTAAAGGTCATGCAGGTTTTCCGGCTGTCGCCGTACGTCCGCGCCATGTTGGCGATGGGCTTCGACGAAGCCGACATGCAAGAGATCGAAGCCTCGATCCAGGCTGCGCCCAACGCCCATCCCATGATCAAGGGGCTCAAGGGGTGTCGGAAAGCCCGATTTGCGCGACCGGGGACAGGCAAGAGTGGAGGCGGACGAACAATCTACTACATCGCGTTGTCGCAGGATCGCTTATTCATGATGACGGCATACCCGAAATCCGAGCGGGACGACCTCTCTCCGGACCAGCGCCGGGCCATCTTGAGGGCACTCGAAAGCATCAAAGGTAGAAGTCGATGAAAGCAGCAGTCAAAAAGTCAAAACGCAAGGGATCGCGCGTCGGCGACGATCTTGTGGAAGCATTCGAGCAACTTGCTGCGTATATGCGGGGTGAAATCGAATTGGAGAGCTATGAGGTTGCGGACAGCGCGTTCACGCCTCAGCGTATCAAGGCGATCCGCCGCAAAGTGGCGCGGTCGACTAGAGACTTCCAGCGAATGTTCCGCATTTCCGCACGCACCATGGAAGCCTACGAGCAAGGCCGCCGCCGACCGGATGCAGCGATGCAGACCCTCCTGCAGGTGATTGATCGCGAGCCGGCCGCCGTGCGCCGCGCGCTTGCTTCGTGAAAGGAACGCAGATGTCCGACTACCAGCTCTACTGCTTCGCCCAGTCCGGCAACTGCTACCGCGTCGCGCTGATGCTCAACCTGATCGGCGCCAAATGGGAGCCGGTCTATGTCGACTTCTTCAAAGGCGCGACACGCACGCCGGAGTACCGCACCGACGTCAACGAGATGGGCGAGGCGCCGGTGCTGGTGGACGGCGGCAAGAAGTTCTCGCAGTCCGGCGTGATCCTCACCTACCTCGCCGACAAGACCGGCCAATACCGCCCGCAAGGCAAGGACGATGAGCTCGAAGCGCTGCGCTGGATCATCTTCGACAATCAGAAGGTCAACGGTTTCCTCGGACCGTTCCGCTTCTTGAGGAACTGGGCCAAGCCCGCGCCCGACCCGGCCGTGCTCGCGTTCTTCAAGGGCCGCATCGACGGCAATCTTGCGATCGTCAATAAGCGGCTCGCCGGGCGCGCCTTCATGCTCGGCGACAAGCCGACCATCGCGGACGTCTCGCTTGCCGGCTACCTCTACTACCCGGTCGAGGAATTCGGCTTCGACCTCGGCAAGGACCATCCGGCGATCGCCGCATGGCGCGAACGCATGCAGGCGCTGCCCGGCTGGGCGCATCCCTACGATCTGATGCCGGGGCATCCGATGCCGGGGTAGCCCGGGTTTGCACGCAGCGCAAACCCGGGACTTGCCTGCGCAACGAAGATCCCGGCTTTCGCCAGCAGCGAAAGCCGGGCTACGGGCGCTCAAATATCCGCAAAGTCGCCGTGCCGGCCTTTGCCGGCGGTAAAGCGCGCCGCGCCGGCCGCGCCCTCGAGCTCGACCAGCGGCGCCGAGCACGTCCATTCGGCGCGCAGGCCGTCGCGTTCCGACAGACCCTCCTGCAGGAACACCGAGCGGCGGTCGGCGCGCATGCAGCCTTGCGGGAAGCGCGCGATCTCGCGCGCCAGCTCCTCCGCGGCCGCACGGCTCCGGCCGTGCGGCACGATGCGCTCGGCAAGCCCGATGCGGAAGCATTCCTCGGCCGGCACCTTGCGGCCGGTCAGGATGATGTCGAGCGCGCGACCGCGCCCGACCATGCGCGGCAGGCGCACGGTGCCGCCGTCGATCAGCGGCACGCCCCAGCGCCGGCAGTAGACGCCCATGTAGGCGCTCTCCTCCATCACGCGCAGGTCGCACCACAGCGCGAGCTCCATGCCGCCGGCGACCGCCGGCCCGGCCACCGCGGCGATGACCGGCTTGCCCAGCTGCAGCCGCGTCGGTCCCATCGGCCCGCGCGGCCACGCGCCGTCGTGCGGCGGGATGTCGAGTTGCGCCATCGGACGCTCTTGGCCGACGTGGGAAGCCGCGTGCTTGAGATCGAAGCCGGCGCAGAACGCGCCGCCCGCGCCCCACAGCACCGCCACCGACTGTTCGCCGTCGCGGTCGAAGGCAAGCAACGCGTCGGTCAGCGCTGCTGCGCCGGCCGGGTCCATGGCGTTACGCGCTTCGCTGCGGTTGCGGATGATGGTCGTGATCGGTCCGTCGCGCTCGATGCTGAGGGTCATCGAGACCTCCCTGGCTGGAACGAAATCGGACCATCAGTCACGCAGGCCGCTGCTGGTGTCCATCACCATCATCGACGCGGTCATGAGCGCGACCTGCTTGCGCTTGCCAGCACCTTCCGCGAACACCTCGCCGAGGCAGACCATCAGTTTCTTGCCGGGCCGCACCACGCGGCCGAGCGCGACGAACCGCTCGCCCTTGGCAGGCGAGAGCAGGTTGACCTTGAACTCGGTGGTGAGCACCGCAGCGTCCGCCGGCATCAGCGACAGCGCGGCAAAACCGCAGGCGGTGTCGCCCAGCATGGTGATGATGCCGGCGTGGATGAAGCCGTGCTGCTGGGTGAACCGCTCGGCGAACGGCATGACCAGCTCGACCTCGCCCGCGCGCACCGCCGCGACCGATGCGCCGATTTCGGTCATCGCCTGCTGGCGCGCGAAGCTTGCGCGGACGCGCTGCTCGGCCTGCGGATCGGTGCTCATGAAGCGTTGTGCATTGACAGTTGTCAGCGCCCCGCCGTCTTGTCGCGGACCCGGCCGTGCAGCTCGGCGACGTCCGGCGTCACGGCTGCGCCGAAGTCGGCCATCTCGTAGAGCGGGCGAATCTCGATCTCGCTCGGGCCCGGCATCGGATTGGGGCAGCGCTTCACCCACGCGACCGCCTCGGCGATGTCCTTGACTTCCCAGAGCCAGAAACCCGCGACCAGCTCGCCGGTCGCGGCGAAGGGACCGTCGATGACGGTGCGGTTCGCCCCGTCGAAGGCGACACGTTTGCCCTGCGACGACGGCTTCAGACCCTCGCCGGCCTGCATGATGCCGGCGTTGGCCAGCTCCTCGTTGAACTTGCCCATGGCCTCGAGCAGTTCGGTCGAGGGCATGATGCCCGCTTCGCTGTCCTTCGTCGCCTTCACCAGAACCATCACGCGCATGTCCAATCTCCTCTGACCCGGGGGTGCCCCTTGCTCATACGACGAATGAGCACCGGCGCGACCGACATTCCGGCGAAACTTTTTTGGGCCGGTGTACCTCAGTTGAGCAAGCGTACCAGCACCAGCGACAGCCACGGGAACATGGCGAGGATCGCCAGGCGAACGACATCGGCACAGACGAACGGCAGCACGCCGCGATAAGTCGCGGCGATCGGCACGTCGCGAGCGATCGCCGAGACGACGAACACGTTGAGCCCGATCGGCGGCGCGGTCAGCCCGATGCCGACCACCGTCAAGACTAGAATCCCGAAATAGATACCGGCCTCGTCGCCCTGCAGCCCGAGATCGAGCTTGGCGACGATCGGGAAGAATACCGGCAAGGTGAGGAGGATCATCGCCAGCTCGTCCATCACGGCGCCGAGCAGGATGTAGAACGCCATCAGCAGGAGCACCACGCCGAACGGCGGCAGGCCGAACCCGGCGACGAACTCGGCGGCCTTCTCCGGCATCTGCGACAGGCCGAGGAAAGCGTCGAACACCTCGGCGCCGAGCAGGATGGCGAAGATCATCGCCGAGGTCTCGGCGGTCTGCACCAGGCTCTGCCTGAAGTCGGTCCAACCCATCGAGCCCTGCAACACGCCGACCAGCAGCATGGCGACGGTGCCGACGGCGGCCGCCTCCGTCGGCGTGAAGACGCCGGCATAGATGCCGCCGATGACCAGGAGGATCACCACGACCGCCGGCCACACCCCGATGAGCGCGCGCACGCGCTCGCCGCGCGGCATCTTGGGCAGGATCGGCGCCAGCTCCGGCTTGCGCCGCACCACGAGCGCGATGACGGCGCAGTAGAACGCGACCGCGATCAGGCCGGGGATCAGTGCCGCCTGGAACAGCTTGGCGATGTTCTGCTCGGTCACGATCGCATACACCACCAGGATGATGGAGGGCGGGATCATCAGATCCACCACTCCGCCGATCGCGATCGTGCCGGTGGCAAAGCCGGGCTCGTAGCCGTAGCGCCTAAGCTCGGGCAGCGCCGCGCGGCCGAACGTCGCCGTAGTGGCGACCGAGGAGCCGCAGATCGCGCCGAAACACCGTGCAGGCGCCGATGACCGAATAGGCGAGGCCGCCACGCATGTGCCCGACGACCGCGCGCGCGGCGTAGAACATGTCACGCGCAAGCCCGGAACGCTCGGCGAACGCGCCCATCAGGATGAACAGCGGGATGACCGACAGCGTGTAATTGGCGAACAGGTAATAGGGCGTCGACTTCATGTAGTTGAGGAAGGCCGGCAGGCCGGCAAGATGCGCGTAGCCGGCGCTGCCGACCACGAGCATCGCAAGGCCGACCGGCATACGTAACGCGATGAGCACCAGCATCGCGCCAAATCCGGCAGCAGCCAGCGCAGCGCCGCTCATCGCGAGGCTCGCAGCAACCGCAGCGCGGTCAATAGCGCGACGACGGCCAGGAATGCCGCCATCGCGGCGCAGGCCGCGATCGCCCAGCCGATCGGCAGGGCGAGCATCATCGACACCGTGTGGCTGTTGATGGTGTCGAGGGCACCGAGCACAAGCCGCCAGGCGATGACCGCCATGATCACCGCATAGACCACGTCCCACAGCGCATCGAGCGCATTGCGCACGCTTGCCGGCAGGCGATTGGTGAAGCTGTCGACGACGATGTTGCCGCGATGGGCCTGGCACAGCGGCAGGAAGGCAAACACCGCAAGCGCGGTCGCAATCTGCACCAGCTCGATGTCACCTTGGATCGAGTCGGAGAACAGCCAGCGCATCAGGACGCTGACCACCACCATGGAGCCGGCGGTGAGGATGAGCAGGCCCCCGGCGATCGCGAGCGGCCGCGTCCAAGCGGTGAGCGCGTCATCCCTGACGGCCGCGCGGCCCCCCTCCCCGGTCTCGGCCATCGAAAAGGATCAGGCTTTCTCGTACTTGGCGACCAGCGCGCGCGCCTGCTCCAACAGCTTGGCGCCGTCGATGTTGCGGTCCTTGACCTGCCTGATCCAAGCCTCGATCACCGGCTCGGTCGCCTTGCGCCAGCGCGCGGCTTCGTCCGTCGTGATCGCGCTCACCGTATTGCCGCGCTTGCGCACCATATCCTCGACCACGATCGCCTGATCGTCCCACATCTTGCCAGCCATGGTGGCGGCGAACTGGCCGGAATTGTCGTCGATCACCTTCTTCAGGTCGGCCGGCAGCGACTCGTATTTCGGCTTATTCATCGCGAGGATGAACGTGGTGGTGTAGAGCGTCGGCGAGCCCGGAATCTCGCAGTGGAATTTCAGCAGCTCGTGCACCTTCACGGCCGGCACCACCTCCCACGGGATGACGCAGCCGTCGAGCACCTTCTGCGCCAGCGACTCCGGGAGCTGCGGGATCGGCAGCGGGATGCCGTTGGCGCCGAGCGCCTTGAGCGCCTCGCCGGCGAGCCGGGTCGGCGAGCGCAGCTTCAGGCCTTTGAGGTCCTCCATGGTCTTGATCTGGCGGTGGGTGTGCACCAGGCCGTGGTCGTGCGCCCACACGCAGATCGGCTGCACGTCCTTGAACTCGTCGCGCGCCGCGGTCTCGTAGAACTCCTGCACCGCCTTGGCGTTCGGCACGCCCTTCTTGGCGGCGACGAACGGGAGCTCGAACACTTCCGTGCGCGGGAAACGCCCCGGCGTGCTGCCGAGCACGGTCCAGATCAAATCGACCACGCCGTCGCGCGCCTGGTCGTAGAGCTGCGGCTGGGTGCCGCCGAGCTGCATCGAGGGAAAGATATCGATCTTGATGCGGTTGCCGGAGTCGGCCTCGACCTTGCGCGCCCACGGCGCCAGCAGCTTGCTATGCCCGTTGGAGACCGGCGGCAGGAAGTGATGCAGCTTGAGCGTGACCTGCGCCTGACCCCACGCGACACGGGACACGGCGGGCGCTGCGACCGCGGCACCGGCGAGCTTGAGCATGTGGCGGCGGGCAAGCGTCATGATGTTTCCTCCGGGCGTTTGGCGTCAGGCAATCTAGTTGCGCGTGAAACCAGGGTCAACGCGAACTCGTGCGCGTGATGATGGCAGCCGTCATGATGACGATGATGATCGTGGCTGTGGTCGCCATCGTCGGCCGCGTAGGCGCCGCCTTCGGGATCGAACGGAGCTTCGATCGCGGCGACCCGCGCTCCGAGCCCTTGCAACAGGGTTTCGATCGCCGGATCGCGCCGCAGCCGCAGCCGGTTGCCCAGCACCTGCACCGCAACGTGGCGGTCGCCGAGATGCCAGGCGAGCTTCGCCAGATGGACGAGATCGGCGCCGCGCACCTCGATCAGCGGCTCGGCTTCGGCTACGACCTCGACCAGGGAACCGTCCTCGAGCTCCAGCGCGTCGCCCATGCGCAGCCGCACCGGCGTTGCGAGCTCAAGCACGTAGCGCGCGCCGTTGGCGCCGACGAGCTCGCCGCACTGCACGCGTCGCGCATCCGCGCCGAGCAGCACGCTGTCGACGAAACGATTGTCGCGCGCGCCCGCTGCGACGACACGGATCACGCGCGGCATGAGAGCTGGAATTCCATCGCTCAGTTGAGCCGCGCTGGACGTTCGTCGCGATCGTCCTGCTGTGCCGGAGGCGGAAGCTCAGTCGCGGCGGCCGCGCCTTCCGGATCAGCTGCCCTCGCGCCTGCTGCCGTACGCTCGTAGTTGCGGTAGGAGAGGAAACCAAGTGGCAGGCAGAACAGATAGACGATCGTGCCCACAGTGAGCACTTCCCACGGATAGCTGATGAGCAGGGCGATGAACAGCACCGCCACGATGATGACCGGCAGCACCATTTCGGGCGGCACGCGGGTGCCGAGCTGCTTGCCGGACAGCACCGGCAGGCGCGACACCATCAGCGCGGCGATCGCGAGCGTGTAGATGAGGACGATCGCGGTCGGGATCGGCAGCTTGAGGAAATGCAGGTAGATCGGCAGCAGCACCGTGATGGCGCCGGCCGGCGCCGGGATGCCGGTGAAGAAATTGCCGGCCCAGGCCGGCCGCTTGGGATCCTCGATCTGCACGTTGAAGCGCGCGAGCCGCAAGCCGGCGCAGATCGCGAACACCATGGCGGCGATCCAGCCCATGTTGCCCCAGGCGTGAAGGCCCCAGAAATAGAGGATCAGGCCGGGTACGACGCCGAAATTGACGAAGTCGGCGAGGCTGTCGAGCTCCGCGCCGAAGCGCGAGGTGCCCTTGATCATGCGGGCAACGCGCCCGTCCACCGCATCGAGCATCGCGGCGAACACGATCGCATAAAGCGCCAGATCGAGCCTGCCCTCGACCGCAAGCCGGATCGCGGTCAGACCGGCGCACAGCGCGAGCAGGGTGATGACGTTGGGCACCAGCCGGCGTACCGGAATCTGGCGAAAGCGCTGCAGCTTGCGCTGGCGGCGGTCGGGATCGAGCGTGTCCATGTCGGCAATATAGCAATTTGCTCAACGACTTGCCATGCCCGTTGCGCACCCTGGTGACGCAGCCTCAGCCGCGGCGGAAGCTGCGGTTCCGCTCAGCGCCGCGCAGGTCGGCGATCACGGTCTCGCCGGCGATGGAGGTTTGGCCGACGGCGACCAGCGGCGCGGTACCGTCAGGCAGATAGACGTCGAGGCGCGAGCCGAAGCGGATCATGCCGAAGCGCTCGCCGGCGCCGATCGCGTCGCCCTGCTTGACCCAGCACAGGATCCGGCGCGCGACCAGTCCGGCGATCTGCACCACACCGATGCGCCCCGCGGGCGTCGCAATGACCAGCGCGTTGCGCTCGTTGTCCTCGCTCGCCTTGTCGAGGTCGGCGTTGAGGAACTTGCCGGCGGTGTAGACGATGCGCTCGACGGATCCCGAGACCGGCGCGCGGTTCACGTGGCAATCGAACACGCTCATGAAGATGGAGACGCGCGGCAGTGCCTTGTCGCCAAGCCCAAGCGCGGCGGGCGGGACCGCTGCGGCGACGAGACTGACGCGACCGTCGGCCGGTGCGACCACGAGGCCGTCCGCGAGCGGCGTGGTGCGCTCCGGGTCACGGAAGAAGTACGTGCACCAAACCGTCGCCACCACGCCGAGCCAGCCGAGCGGCGGCCACAGCACGAACAGGATCAGGCTCGCGAGCGCGAAACCGCCGATGAACGGATAGCCCTCGCGATGGATCGGGACGAGTTGGGAGCGTATCGAGGCGAGGATGGACATCGTTCAGGGCACTCGCTACTCCACCGCGTCCGCGGCGACGGTCGGCGCCACGGCCACCGCGGCGGCCGCGAGCGCATCCTCGACCGGCGGCGGGTTGCGGTTGGGCGCGGCCTTGTCCTCCTCGGCGCGGGCGAGCTTCTCGCGTGCTTCCTCGGCCTCGCGCTGCCGGTTCCACATGCCGGCATAGAGCCCGTTCTTGATGAGGAGCTGGTGGTGCGTGCCGCGTTCGGCGATCACGCCCTGGTCGAGCACGATGATCTCGTCGGCGCCGACGATGGTGGACAGCCGGTGCGCGATCACCAAGGTGGTGCGCCCGCGCGACACGCGCTCGAGCGCGTCCTGGATCTCCTTCTCGGTGTGGCTGTCGAGCGCCGAGGTCGCCTCGTCGAGCAGCAGGATCGGCGGGCCTTTCAGGACGGTGCGGGCGATCGCGACGCGCTGCTTCTCGCCGCCCGAGAGTTTCAGCCCGCGTTCGCCGACTTCCGTTTCGTAGCCCCTGGGCGACAGGCGGATGAAGCCGTCGATCTGGGCGAGGCGCGCCGCCTCCTCGACCTCCGCATCGCTTGCGTCCCAGCGGCCGTAGCGGATGTTGTAGCGGATCGTGTCGTTGAACAGCACGGTGTCCTGCGGCACCATGCCGATGGCCTTGCGCAGCGATGTCTGCGTCACGTCGCGGATGTCCTGCCCGTCGATCAGGATGCGCCCGCCGGTCAGATCGTAGAAGCGGAACAGCAGCCGCGAGATGGTCGACTTGCCGGCACCCGAGGGGCCGACGATGGCGACGGTGCGGCCGGCCGGCACCTCGAAGCTCAGACCCTTCAGGATCGGGCGCGCCGCCTCATAGGCGAAGCGCACGTCCTCGAAACGGATCGCGCCCGAGCTCACGGCGAGCGGCTTGGCACCGGGCGCGTCCTCGATCTCGGGTTCGCGCGCCAGGATCGCGAACATGATCTCGATGTCGGTCACCGCCTGCTTGATCTCGCGATAGACCATGCCCATGAAATTCAGCGGCTGATAGAGCTGGATCATCATCGCGTTGATCATGACGAAGTCGCCGACGGTATTCTTGCCGGCGCGGATGCCGAGCACGCACAGCGCCATCGTGGCGGTGAGGCCCAAGGTGAAGATCGCCGCCTGCCCGGCATTGAGCACCGCGAGCGACGTATAGGCCTTGACGCTCGCGTCCTCGTAGCGCGCCATGGTGTGATCGTAGCGCTTGGCCTCGCGCTCCTCGGCGACGAAGTATTTCACCGTCTCGTAGTTGAGCAGCGAGTCGATCGCCTTGGTGTTGGCCTCGGTGTCGCTGTCGTTCATCTTGCGGCGGATGCCGATGCGCCACTCGGTCGCGTAATAGGTGAACGCCATGTAGAGCGCGACGGTGATCACGATCACGGCGACGTAGCGCCAGTCGAACATCCACAGCAGCACGGCGACGATCAGCGCGAGCTCGACGATGGTCGGCGCAAGCTGCAGGATGACCATGCGCACGATGGTCTCGATGCCGTTGCGGCCGCGCTCGAGCACGCGCGTCAGGCCGCCGGTCTTGCGCTCGAGGTGGAAGCGCAGCGAGAGCTGGTGCATGTGCTCGAAGGTGCGGAACGCCAGCCTGCGCACCGCGTGCATCGCGACCTTGGCGAACAGCCCGTCACGCACCTGCGTCAAGAGCGCCATCACGACGCGCGCGGCGCCGTAGACAATGGTGAGCAGCACCGGCGCTGCGAAGGCCCAGGCGATCCAGGTCGTGGTCGGGACGGCTGCCGGATCGGCGAGCGCGTCGACCGCCCACTTGAAGGTGAACGGCACCGCCATGGTGGCGAGCTTGGCCAGGAACAACAGCACCATCGCGGCCAGCACGCGCAGCTTCAGGTCGCGGCGATCGGACGGCCAGATGTAAGGCCACAGGTTGACCAGCGTCTGCAGCAGCGCGCCGCGGTCGGCGGACACACGCGGCTTCTCAACGGCACTTGGCGGAGTTGCAGCGTCCATCACGGGCCCGGCGGACAGGCCGTGGGGAACGGCCTTTGGAACGATTTCTCATATAGGCGCTTCGCCGGGCGCTGGCACCTCCCCTGCATCGCGACTCAGCGCGAGCGCGGCGGCGGCGGGATGCGGATGATCAGCGGGCCGGAATCGATGGCGCCGGGGCCCTGGTGCGGTGACAGCGGCAGCCCGTAGGTGACCGTCACCCCGTTTTGGCGATGGCTTTGCGCCATGAAATGCGGCAGCGCGTGCGGGGTTGCACGTTGTGGCGTGGGCCGGAAGTTGGGCCGGAACTCGGGCCGGAACAGGCTTGGGCGTGGCAGCACGCGCACGACCGAGCGACGGCCGTTGCCGGGGGTCAACGCGACCGGCCGCGGAGCACTGCGCAAGACGAGGCGCGGTAGCGGCGGCGCCGTCGCCACGGTCTCCGGTCCGCTGGCCGCGACGGGCGGCGATGTATCGGCGGATGGTGCGACCGACGCGGCGGCCGGCGCCCGCAACGCCTCCGCGGCGGCTGTGGCTGGTCCCGTCTGCGGCGGTACCGTCGAGCCCGTTGTGCCCGTTGTGCCCGGCGCCGGTGTCTTGGTCGAGGGTTGCGCGCGCGGCGGTTCGCTCGCCTGCTGCGGCATCACGGGCGCCTCCGGCCGAACCGCAGGCGCGGACACGACCGGGGCGGAGGCGGAAACCGGTGCGGATGCGGCCGGCGGCGGATGCAGTAGCGGCGCAGCCGCGGTCGTTTCGGCCGGTTGCGGCGCCGCGGGCGCCGTCGGCAGGACGGCAGACGTTTCATCCGCTGCCGCGCCGGGCGCTGCCGGCAATTGCACCGTGGAAGGTCTGACGGACGGCGCGCTCGGTCCGTTGGCGACGGCCGGCGCGGTTTGCGATGGCGCAACGGGTCGCGCGGCGGCGCCCGGCGTTGCGAGCGCGTCGGGTGCCGACACGCTCGGCAGGCCGGCGACGGGACCCGGCGGGATCGATCCAGGTCGCGCTTCCGCCACCGGGCGTGCGCTGTTCGGGATTGGAATGGCCGTGGTCGATGGCGTCGGCGACGCTGTTGTCGATATCGGCACGCGTCGCTCTTCCCGCGGAGGCGAGGCCGGCGAAGGCGGGACTGAACTGGCCCGCTCCTCGGACATGGTCGGCCGATCCGGCACGGACGGCGGTCGCGTCGCTTCCGCCTGCGCGGGAGGCGAGTTCCGAGCCGCCGGTACCGCAACCGGCGCCGCGCCGACGATCGGAACCGAATCGACCGCCGCTGGATTTGCCGCCGGCAAAGGCGCGCCCGAGATCGGCTGCGCCAGCATCGCCCGCTCCTCGGGCAGAGGATCCAAGGGGCCTTTGAACGCCCAGATCACGGCAAGGCCGAGCGCGCCGGCCGACAGGCCAGCCGCGAACATTGCGACATAGGCCGTGGCCCTGCGCGTCATCCGCACTCCCGATAACCCCCGTTCTTATTCTAGCAGCGATCGTGGCATTGCGAGGATCGTTGCGCACCGGATCGGTATTGTCACGGATCGGCGCCGGTTCGGCGCCTTGACGCTCGAAGAGGCGCGATGCCACATGCCCGCATGGCCTCGGAAAACCGCCCCGTGAAGGACACGATTCGCACCATCTGCGTCTATTGCGGTTCCGGAACCGGCACCGATCCGGACTTCGTCGCCGCGGCCCACCGGTTCGGCGCCATCCTGGCGCGCGAGAACGTCGGCCTCGTCTATGGCGGCGGTTCCACCGGCCTCATGGGCGCGGTCGCGACCTCGGTGCTCGCTCAAGGCGGGCATGTGACGGGCGTCATCCCGCAATTCCTGCACGACCGCGAGATGGCGCTCTCCCATGCGCAGGAGCTTGTCGTCACGCACGACATGCACGAGCGCAAACGGATCATGTTCGAGCGCGCCGACGCGTTCGTCGCCCTGCCCGGCGGCATCGGCACCTTGGAGGAACTGGTCGAGCAGATGACCTGGGCGCAGCTCGGCCGCCATCGCAAGCCGGTGCTGGTCGTCAACATCAAGGGCTTCTGGGACCCCCTCCTCGCCCTGCTCGATCACATGGAGCGGCTCGCGTTCATCCGCGCGGACTTCACCGTCGACGTGCTGGTGACGACGACGGTCGAGGACGTGCTGCCGACCTTGGCCGCCGCGCCGCCGCGGCCGGAGAGCGTGAAGGCGCAGGAAAGCGCCGAGACGGTCGAGCGGATGTGACGCGGCTCATCCCGCGAGGAACGTCACCGCCTCGATGCGGTTGCCGTCGGTGTCGCGGATGAAGGCGGCGTAATAGCCGGAGAGCCGCTCGTGCGGACGCAGGCCGGGCGCGCCGTCCGAGCTGGCGCCGGCGCGAAGCGCCGCCGCATGGAAGGCGTCGACATGCTCTCTCGACGCTGCGCGCAGGCAGACGTGAGTGCCGGTGTCCGCCGGGACCAGCGCCGGACGCAGGTTGAGCCAGAACTCGGGATAGCGCTTGCCGAAGCCGACGGTCGCCGGCCGTACCACCAGCTTGGCGAGCCCGATGGCACCGAGCACGCCGTCGTAGAAGCGCGTCGCCGCATCGAGGTCGCGCACACCGATGGAGACGTGGTCGATCATCGCGTCGGCCCGAAGCTCTGGCGCGGCCGGCCGGCATCGGCCGCTTGCGCGCCATGGATCATGCGCGCGATGTTCGCGGCCGCGGCGACGCCCTCGCAGCTCGCGCACGGGCGCGAGGTCGAATAGAGCACGCAGCCAGCAAGATCGTTGGTGCCGAGGCGCGCCTGCGCGTCGCGCATCGCCTCGCGTTCGGCATGCGCGGTCCAGTCGCGCTTCACCACGACCCGGCTCGGCCCGTGGCCGACGATGCGGCCGTCCTTGACCACCACGGCGCCGTAGGCCTGGTCGCCGGAGCGGACCGCCTCGTCCTTCATCTTGAATGCCGCCGCGATGAACTCGGCGTGCTCGCTGGCCACGACGCGTGGCGCAAGGCAGGCGAATGCCGCGCCTACCAGCACCGCCCTGCGCGTGCACGCGCACATCGAAACGTTCCTCACGCCGGCGCGCCGGCCTTGACCAGCTTGTAGACGATCGCATCGGTCATCGCTTGCACCGAAGCGTCGATGATATTCTCCGAGACGCCGATCGTGCTCAACCGCTCGCCGGTTTCATCCTGCCATTCGACCAGCACACGGGTGACCGCCTCGGTTCCGGTGTTCAAGATTCTGACGCGATAATCGGTAAGTTTGAGATGCTCAATGTACGGTGCGAACTTCGCGATGTCCTTGCGCAACGCCATATCGAGCGCATTGACCGGTCCGTTGCCCTCGGCTGCCGATATGTAGGTTTCCTCGCCGATCTTCACTTTGACGACCGCCAAAGCGACCGTCACTTTCTGGCCGATCGCGTTGTAACGCTGCTCGACCGTGACATCGAATTGCACGATGTCAAAATAATTCGGGACGATGCTCAACAAGCGACGCGCGAGCACCTCAAACGAGGTTTGCGCATTCTCATACGACAGTCCCTTGGCTTCGCGCTGCTTGACCTCGTCGAGCAGGCGCGCGACGCGCGCGTCGTCGCGGTCGACCTTGATGCCGATGCGTTCGAGCTCGGCGAGCAGGTTGGAGCGGCCGCCCTGGTCGGAGACCAGCAGCTTGCGCGCGTTGCCGACCGCCGCGGGCATCACGTGCTCGTAGGTTGCGGGCTCCTTCAGGATCGCGGAGGCATGGATGCCGGCCTTGGTGGCGAACGCGCTCTCGCCCACATAAGGCGCATGCCGGTCGGGCGCGCGGTTGAGCATGTCGTCAAGCGTGCGCGAGACATGGGGAAGGGTCTTGAGCTTCTCGTCCGAGACGGCGATCTCGAAGCGGTCGGCGAATTCGGCCTTGAGCTTCAGGGTCGGGATGATCGAGGTGAGGTTGGCATTGCCGCAGCGCTCTCCCAGTCCGTTGAGCGCGCCCTGGATCTGCCGCGCGCCGGCGCGCACGGCGGTGAGCGAGTTCGCCACCGCCTGCTCGGTGTCGTTATGCGCGTGGATGCCGACGTGGTCGCCGGGGATGACTTTCACGACCGCGGTCACGATCGCCTCGATCTCGTGCGGCAGGGTGCCGCCGTTGGTGTCGCACAGCACCACCCAGCGCGCGCCGGCCTCGTAGGCCGCTATCGCGCAGGCCAGCGCATAGTCGGGGTTGGCCTTGTAGCCGTCGAAGAAATGCTCGCAGTCGAGCAGCACCTCGCGGCCCTTCTTCTTCGCGGCGCGCGCGCTGTCGCGGATCGAAGCGAGGTTCTCCTCCTCGCTGGTCTCGAGCGCGACGCGCACGTGGTAGTCCCACGATTTCGCGACGAAGCAGATCGCACGCGCGCGCGCCGCGAGCAGCGCCGCAAGCCCGGGGTCGTTCGCGGTGGAGCGGCCCGGCCGGCGCGTCATGCCGAAGGCGGTGAAGATGGCGCCGAGCTTGCGGTCTTGCGCGAACAGCTCGGTGTCGATCGGATTGGCGCCCGGGTAGCCGCCCTCGACATAGTCGATGCCGAGCTCGTCGAGCATGTGCGCGATCCTGATCTTGTCATCGAGCGTGAAGTCGACGCCGTTGGTCTGCGCGCCGTCGCGCAGGGTGGTGTCGAACAGATAGAGGCGTTCCTTCATCGCGCCACCTCCCAGGTGGTGCCGTCCTTGGAGTCCTTGAGCACGATCCCCAAGGCGGCGAGCTCGTCGCGGATGCGGTCCAACTCGGCGAAGTTTCTTTCCTTGCGTGCGGCGGTACGGGCGGCGATACGGTGCTCGATCTCGGCGACCGCAATCGGGGGCGCGGGCGCGTGCTTGGCGCGCCAGGCTGCAAGCTCCCCGGCGCGGAAGCCGAAGAACGCGAGCGTGCCGGCGAGCGCCTTGCGCCCGGCCGCGTTCTTCAGGCCGTGCATCTCGGCGATCGCCTGCGGCGTATTCAGATCGTCGGCCAATGCTTCCAGCACGCCGGTCGCGGGGCGCGGTTCGGCTTCCGCCGAAGCGGCATCGAAGAAGCTTGCCAGCGCCTTCTCGGCCTCTTCCAGCGCCTTCAGCGTCCAATTGATCGGCTGGCGATAATGCGCCGACAGCATCGCCAGGCGCGCGACGTCGCCGGGCCAATCGTCAAGAATCTCGCGGATGGTCACGAAATTCCCTGTTGACTTGGCCATCTTGTCGCCTTCGACCTGCAGGAAGCCGTTATGCATCCAATAATTCGCCATCACGGACGAACCAAATGCGCAGCGCGACTGCGCAATTTCGTTCTCATGATGGGGAAACACCAGATCGATGCCGCCGCCGTGGATGTCGAAGGTCTCGCCGAGATGCTTCCAGGCCATGGCCGAGCATTCGATATGCCAGCCGGGCCGGCCCGGCGCCGCGATGCCGCCCGGCGACGGCCATGCCGGCTCTCCCGGCTTGGAGGGCTTCCACAGCACGAAGTCCATCGGGTTGCGCTTGTAGGGCGCGACGTCGATGCGCGCGCCCGCGATCATCTCCTCGAGCGGGCGCTTCGACAGCCGCCCGTAGTCGGACATCGAGGGCACCGAGAACAGCACGTGCTCCTCGGCCACGTAGGCGTTGCCCGAATGGATGAGGCGCTCGATCAGCAGCTTCATCTCGTCGATGTGCTCGGTCGCGCGCGGCTCGACCGTCGGGGGCAGGCAGCCGAGCGCGCCGATGTCCCGCCTGAAATTGCCGTAAGTCTCCTCGGTCAGTTGGCGGATCGCAATGCCGCGCTCGGCGGCGCGCGCATTGATCTTGTCGTCGACGTCGGTGATGTTGCGCACATAGGTGACGTGCTCGGCCCCATAGAGGTGGCGCAGCAGGCGGAACAGCACGTCGAACACGATCTCCGGGCGCGCATTGCCGATGTGGGCGAAGTCGTAGACCGTCGGCCCGCACACGTACATGCGCACGCGCCCGGCATCGAGCGGGACGAACCTCCGCTTCTCGCGCGTCAGCGTGTCATAGAGCTTCAAGTCCATCGGACGTTCCTCGGCTCGCTGGCCGGGCGTCCCTTGGTCTCGGTTGAGAAAAGACGGCCGCAGCCAGCGTTTGCGCTAGCGAATGATCTCCCGGCAGATGCCGCAGATGCGAAGGCCGTTCATGGGCTTGGCTTATGCGGCCGGATCGGGCCTTTCGTCAAGCGCTTAGCGCGACTTTCCCGTCGCCGCGCCCAGCCGGGAGAGGGAAAAATCGCCACGATCTTGCCGCGACATGGTCCGGAATCGCCTCGAATCGAACCGAATTTCGGCCCGCTTAACCAAGGAAATGCGCAACCAATAAACCGTGTGCCGCGTTAAGCGACTAATGACAGGGCCTACCTTATACCGTTGAGACAACAACAAAACGCCGAGGCGTCATGACCAACCCGATCCTGCGCACCTTGTTCGGCGCGGTGGAATTGCGGCCCGTCGAAGCGCCGGACGGCCGGGAAGGCATGCGCGCCTACGCGCTGCTGCCGGACTTGGACGAACTTCTGGGCGTCCCCGGGTTCGGCCTAGCCGACCCGATCTGCCTGCCGGGCACGCAGCGCCCGTTCGACCTGCGCGCGATGTTTTCGGCCTGGCGCAAACCGGTGCTGCATTAGTCCCGCGCGCCGGGCGGTGCGTCAGGGTTAACAGCTCGTCAATCTCTCCGTCCTAGTGTGCCCGCTGCCACCAGCGGGGGACGGGCATGCGCTATGTTGCGACGGTCGCGTTTGCGGCCAGCATCCTCGCCGGCTCGGCGCTGGCCGAGACGCGCATCTTCATCATCGCCAACAACGCCGACGGCTACGGCGTCGACCGCTGCCTCGCCACCGGCGAGCGCTGCGGCAAGCTGGTGGCCAATGCCTATTGCCAGTCGCAGTCCTTCGCCGAGGTGAAATCGTTCCGCAAGGTCGCGCGCGACGAGATCACCGGCGCGGTCCCGAACCAGCCGGCGTGCCGCGGCGCCTGCGACGCGTTCGTAGCCATTGAGTGCATGCGCTGATTCCTTCGTAGGGGTAGAGTCGAGGAGTGGCGCGGTTGCTTGGGGCACTGAGGCCATCGCTCCGTTTCCTCTCCCCGCTCATCGAACCGGACGTGCGGATTTCCCGCATCCGGCTCTCCGACCGGCTTCATCGCAAGGCCCACGTCGGGTGTCGCGAACGCTTGCTGGCGTGCGGTTGGCAGCCAGCTCAGCGAACACGGTTTTTCGAGAGAACCGTGTGGTCCCGTGCGAAGGGACCTTGCGACGTTCGGACTTCGCCTTACAACAGAGCTTCTTCTGAAGGCTCCTGATACGTTCAGGTGTTTCCAGGCTCATCACCAATCACCCTGTATCCTCGCCTTCCTCCAAAGCGTGCCGGAAGTCAGGCCCCTTCCCTCCGCCGGCATTACCCGGCTTCAACGGTCTTACGGGCCTGTCCGACGCCCGGCGTGCCGCCACCTGATGTGGCGTTCGGGTCGCTACTTCCCGCACGCTCGGACCTCCCCCGTTTACGCGTGTCGCCTTGCCAGCGTGCTGTGTCCCCTACCCCGGCGGATCCAGGCGGGTGCATGTGCTCGGTTTCCTTCCCCGCTCGGTGCTGCCTTCCCCGTTACCCAGTCGGGTCGGCATCCGCATCGCTACTTTCGAGGCCTGCTCGGACTTCACTCGCGTTACGGCCCGCTGGCTTGCTCGCCCGCCCAAGGCGGACTTCGTCACAGGGCTCCAGCCCGCTCCTTAGCAAGCTGCCTGTCAGCTACTCGATCAAACCGGCTACTATCGAGGTGGAATCTTCCTCCACTGGCTACACGCGCCTACGGGGCGCACTGGGCAAAGGCGCGCCGCGAGCAAAGCGGGATCGGCACCGACGTCGCGCGCCTTTGCCCACGCGTTTCATTCATCGACCATCCGCGTGGGCACGGCGCGGATGCTGTGCGGCGCGTCACCTCAAGATCAGGGCCGCGCCTTTGCCCACCCTACTTCTCCACCCAGTCGGCGCATTTCTGCACCGCGTCGGTGCCCCACGGCATGATGGGCACGGTCGAGGTCGAGTTCTTCGGCGAACCCTCGATCAGGCGGTCGGAATAGACCATGTAGACCAGCACGTTGCGCTTGACGTCGCAGCCGCGCACGATCTGCATCTTCTTGAACAGCAGCGAGCGGCGGAGGCGGAACACGTCGTCGCCCTGCTCGAACTTGGCGGTGAAGCGGATCGGCCCGACCTGGCGGCAGGCAAGCGAGATGTCGGAGACCTCCTCCGCCACCCCGATCCAACCCTTGAATCCGCCCTTCTCCGGCACCGTGAAATGACAGGCGACGCCGTTCACGACCGGATCGTCGATCGCATAAGTCGCGAGCTTGTCGTTGGGCGAGACCCAGTGGAACACGGTCGACTTGCGGAAGATGAGATCGGGCTCGTCGGCCGCATGCGCGGAGCCGACCAGCACGGCGGCCATCGCCACGGCGAGCGCGAACGAGAGCGCGAGCGCCGCCAACGCGAGCTTCACGGCGCGCGGCGCGATGCTGAGCGGAGCACGATCCATGGTAAAATTCCTCTGACCTGCTTGGGATATAGGCATCGCCGAAGCTGGCTACGAGTCCCGGTGACGCCCTGTCCCCTCTCCCCGAAGGGGAGAGGGTGGCGAGCGCGGCGCTGGCAGGTGTACGCAGCCAGCGTAAACTTGGCTGCGCGCGAGCCGGGAGAGGGACTTTCCTCGAGCGCAGCCGATATCATTTCCAGGACGCCGTCGGTATTCCTCAACAGGCTGGCCGAAAAAGTTTTAAGTCAGAACTCTCAGGATAAGGTCGGAGTGGGCTGAGCGTGCTGGGTCCTCGATGGATGCGTGAAAGCGGCAACCGAGATTGCCCATACCCGGCTATGATATCGCCCGGCTTTCAGTTGCAACCATCCTGATTTGCCCTATTCTGGAGCACCCAGCTCATTGCCGGACCCAACCTCTATCATGCATCACCGCTGCTCCATCCGGACCAGGTTTCGCCTATCGGGATTCGGGGTGGCGCTGATCGTGACCTTCATCGCTCTGGCCGCCGCGCCGGCGCAGGCGCAGAAACGCGTTGCGCTCGTTATCGGCAATGCTGCCTATCAGGACGAGGAGCGCACGCTGACGCAGTCGGTACGCGATGCGCGCGCCTTCGCGGAGGAGATGCGGCGCAACGGGTTTGACGTGGTGATCGAGGAGAACCTGTCGAAAAACGCCGTGCGCCGTGCGCTCGACGCTTTCAAGGCGAAGATCAAACCCGGATCGACCGCGTTGTTCTTCTTCTCGGGCTTCGGGGTGCAGTCGAACCGGCAGAGTTACCTCATGCCGGTCGATGCCCAGATCTGGTCCGAGGCAGATGTCCAGCGCGACGGTATCAATGTCGAGTCGGTGCTGACCGAGATGACCGACAAGGGCGCTGGCCCGAAAATCGTCATCCTCGACGCCTCGCGCCGTAACAGCTTCGAGCGCCGGTTCCGTGCTGTGTCGGCGGGGCTCGCGCCGATCGTGGCGCCCGATGGGTCGCTCGTCCTGTATTCGGCGGGACCCAACCAACTCACTCACGAGATGGACGCCGAGAACGGGCTGTTCGTCGGCGAGCTGCTGAGAGAAATCCGGACGCCCGGCATCGGCGCCGAAGAAGCGCTATCCCGCACGCGCATCAGCGTCGGGCGCGTGTCCGGCGCGCGCCAGCTTCCATGGCTGTCGTCAACGCTGCTCGAGGATTTCTCGTTCGACGCGCGGCGCAACGCGCCGAAGCCAGCCGTCGCGGCCGAGCCGCAGCCGGCGAAGCGAGAAGTCGTTGCGGGGAATTCCATGACACCGCCACCGCCGGGCCAGCGTGCGATGCTGCCGACCGCGGACCCCGCTCCGGCAAACGCTCCGGCTGACATTCCAACTCCTGCGCCTGCGCCAATCGTCGCGGCCGCACCCGCCGTGGCGCTTGCGGCGGTGCCGTCCGTCGCCGAACCACAGAAGCCTTCGCCGATGCGCGAAGGCGATATCGTCAAGCTCTTGCATGTCGAATTGCAGCGCGTGGGTTGCCTCAGCGGCTTGATCGAAGGCCAGTGGACCAGCCGGTCGCGCAAGGCGATGGAGCTCTACAACCAGCACGCCCGCACGCGTTTCGACGCGGCGGCAGCAAACGCCGAGACGCTTGATGCTGTGCGCGACAAGACCGGTCGAGTCTGTCCGCTCATATGCGGTCGTGGCACGCAAGCCGAGGGTAACCAGTGTGTCGCAATCGAATGCCGGTCAGGCTACGAGCTGAACCGGCATGGTACGTGCGAAAGAGTGAAAGCCCGATCCAGGACCGCGGCGAAAACGAGTGACGATCCGCAGCCGCGCAGGAAGGCGCCGAAGGAGGGGGCTGCGGTGCCGGAGAAAAATACGAAAACGTCCACGCTCGGCACCATCGAACGGGCCGTAGCGAACAAGTGTAACGAAACGCTGCAGCGGCGTTGCGCTGTGCAGGCTGGCGGATATTGCGATCCGGCAACCGGCAAGTGGCGCACGAGCGAGCGCCAACAGATCGCGTTCAACGCGTGTCTGTCGCAGGGGATGCCCCGTCCGTCGGCCAAAATGCGCTAGCCTTACGCAGGTCAAATCGATCACCGGCCTCATCAGCGAGGCGATGGTGATCGCGCTTGGGCTCGCCGTTTTCGTACGTTGGCGCAGGCGCGCGGGGTGACGCGCCTTCCTTCCTTGCCCTCTTCCCTTCGGGGAGAGGGCAAGTGCTAGCCGCGACGCCGGCGCCAGCGTACGAAAACGGCGAGCCCAAGCGCGATCACCATCGCCTCGCTGATGAGACCGGTGATCGACTTGAGCTGCGTCGCGCGCGACGCCGAGGCAACAAGCTCCGCATCCACCCCGGTCCCGCGCACCAGCATGGCGGCGATGCGCGCGTTCTCGTAGGTGTCGACGCCGGCGGCGAGGATCGGCAGGCACACCATGACGATGCGCCAGGGCTGGGTCGGGCTCCGGCGGCCGAGCCGGAACGGCGTGGTCAACCACCACACCGCAAGCGCGCGCGAAAGCGCGTAGGTCGCCGGATACACGCTGTCGAGCGCGAGCTGCACCTGGGCGTAGTAGGCGCGCCCCTCCTCCCCGAGCAGCGTCAGCAGCGCGCGCGCATCGCCCACGCCGTAGCCGAACGGGCGCAGGTCGAACGGCTCCGCGCCCTCGGCCAGCTCGGAGAGGCGCGCCAAGCTGCCGAACAGCATGAACGCCCACAGCGCGATGCTGATCAGCAGCGTGGCGACGACCAGCCATCCCGGAAGGCGATAGTCGGACATCTCCGGCCCCATGGAACCGCACCGTGATATCAATTGCCGCGCGGCCCCGCTACCGTCGGGTTCCTGATGGAGGCTAGTGTCCCGATTCCGAAGTTCGCCTCATCGTGCAGCACCCTCGTGTACGAACTTCGGAATCGAAGGACACTAGCAACCTATTGATGCTAGTGTGGCTTAGGTTCAGAAGTCCGCAATCCGGACTCGCCGCGAGGATGTTGCGGACTTCTGAACCGCCACACTAGTGAATCATGACTCGCGCTCCGATACGGCGTCCTCATGCGATGGCCATTCGGCATCCGTGACCGTTCGAAGACGCGCCCGGCCAGGGCCGCGATGGCGGCCCATGTCCGGGACGCCGAGCGGCCGCTGCGCCTGCTGCTCGGCGCTTCGATCGTGCTGCCGCTCGCGCTCTTCGCGCTGGCGGCGTGGCTCTCCTATCACCAGCATTTTGCCGAGGCGCGCAGGGAGCTCCAGGGCAAGCTCGGCCACGTCTACGAGCACGCCCTGAAGGTGTTCGAGACCCTCGAGCTCGCGGCCAAATACACCGACGAATTGTTCGCCGACGTGCCGGACAACGCGATCGCCGCGTCCGAGGCGGGCTATCACCAGCGCCTGCGCGTGCTCACCGACACCCTGCCGCAGCTGCGCGACATCTGGCTGATCGGCCGCGACGGCCATCCGGTCGTGTCGGGCACGATCTATCCGATGCCGCGCGCGATCGACTTGTCCGACCGCGACTGGTTCGTGTTCCAGAAGAACGCCAAGGAGATCACGACCTACATCAGCCCGGTGCTGCAATCGCGCGCCGCCGACCGCCGCGTCATCGTCATCAGCCGGCGCCGCAACCTGCCGGGCTCGAGCGATTTCGGCGGCGTGGCGACGACCGCGATCGCACCGGACTACTTCACCGACTACTATGCGCGGCTCCCGGCCGAGCCGGGCAGCACGGTCGCGCTGGTGCGCGAGGACGGCGTGCTGCTCGCGCGCCATCCGCCGCAAGACGCGCAGCGCACCGAGCGGCTCCCGGCCGGAGCGTCGTTCCTCGCCGCCGTCGCAGCGTCGCCCGACGCGGGAGGCTACGAGTCGGTGTCGCCGCTCGACGGCGCCGAGCGCATCATCGCCTACCGCAAACTGCCGCGCCACCCGGTCTACATCATCGCGGGCCGGGAAACGCCGACCATCGTGCGCGAATGGATGCTCGCCATGACCGAGCATCTGCTGTTCGGCCTGCCGGCGACGATCGCGCTGGTGCTGCTGTCGTGGACGGCATTGCGCCGCGCGCGGCGCGAGTCGCTCGCCCACGCCCGGCTGCAGCAGGAGGTGGCGCGGCGCGAAAGCACCGAGCAGACCTTGCGCCAGGCGCAGAAGATGGAGGCGGTCGGCCGCCTGACCGGCGGCATCGCGCACGACTTCAACAACCTGCTGACCGCGATCATGGGCAACGCCGACCTGGCGGCGCGCCGCCTCGGCAGCGACGAAGCGCGGGTGCGGCGCTCGCTCACCAGCGTGAGCGAGGCGGCGAAACGCGCGGCCGCATTGGTGCAGCGGCTGCTGAGCTTCTCGCGCCAGCATCCGCAGGAGGTGCGCACCGTCGACATCAATCGGCTGGTGCGCGACATGTCGGACCTGCTGCAGCGCACGCTGGGTGAGACCGTCGCGGTCGAAGCCGTGCTCGCCGCCGGCCTGTGGAAGACCTCGCTCGACCAGAACCAGCTCGAGAACGCGATCCTCAACCTCGCGGTCAATGCGCGCGACGCGATGCCGGAGGGCGGGCGGCTCACGATCGAGTCGGCGAACGCGTATCTCGACGAGGACTACCTCGCCGGCCAGGGCGAGAAGCTCAAGCCGGGGCAGTACGTGCTGCTCGCGATCTCCGACAGCGGCACCGGCATGACCAAGGAGGTGATCCAGCACGCGTTCGATCCGTTCTTCACCACCAAGCCGCAGGGGGTCGGCACCGGCTTGGGGCTCAGCATGGTGTACGGCTTCGTCAAGCAATCGGCCGGACACATCAAGATCTACAGCGAGGTCGGCGAAGGCACGACGCTGAAGCTGTATTTTCCGCGCGCGAGCGAGCTTGAGCTCGCGCAGCCGGCGCCGATTGCGCTGCCCGATCGCCAGGCCGCGCTTGCGAGCGACAATGAAGAGACCATCCTGCTGGTCGAGGACGACGAGAAGGTGAACCAGTTCGGCGCCGAGATCCTGTCCGAGCTCGGCTACGACGTGCTCACCGCGCGCGACGGCACCCAAGCGCTCGCCCTGATCGAGCGCCACGCCGAGATCGCGCTCCTGTTCACCGACGTGGTGCTGCCCGGCGGCATCAACGGGCGGAAACTGGCCGAGGAAGCGCGCCGCCTGCGCCCGGCGTTGCGCGTGCTCTACACCACCGGCTATACGCGCAACGCCATCGTGCACCACGGCCGGCTCGACCCCGGCGTCGAGGTGCTGATGAAGCCGTACAGTTTCGAGCAGCTCGGGCGCAAGGTGCGCCAGGTGCTCGACGGCGCGGCGGCGGGGGCAAGGGCGGCGGGGTAGCCGCGTAGCCCGGCTTGCGCCGCTTGGCGAAAGCCGGGGGCGGTCTCGCCCGCGGAACGAAGGTCCCGGCTTCGCCACGGCGAAGCCGGGCTACGCTTACTGAGTCCCATGCGCCCGCGCGGCAATCGGCCGGGTTGCGGCGCATGGCTCCTGATTCTAGCTTGCGCGTCCCCGCCGGGACCGCCATGACCGCCCTTCCATCGACTGCTTCGGCCGCCGCGACCGGCCGCGCCGCCGCGCTCGCCGGCATCGGATACATGCTGGCGGCGGTGTTCCTGTTCGCGCTGAGCAGCGCCGTCGGCAAATGGCTGGTCGCAACCTATCCGGTCGGCGAATTCCTGCTGATCCGCAGCGCGACGACGCTGCTGCTGCTCAGCCCTTTCATCTGGCGCGCCGGAAAGGCCGCGTTCATGAACGCGCCGCGGCCCGGCCTGCAGCTCGCGCGCGTGGTCCTGTCGACGGCCGAAATCGCGATGTTCTTCTGGGCGGTCATCTACATGCCGCTCGCCGATACGACCACCTTCTATCTCGCGGGCCCGATCTTCGTCACCGCGCTGTCGGTGCTGCTGCTTGGCGAGCGCGTCGGCTGGCGCCGCTGGATCGCGGTGCTGATCGGCTTTTGCGGCGTCGTGATCGCGCTGCGGCCCTCGGCGGCGAGCTTCACGCTGCCGGCCCTGATCGCGCTCGCCGGCAGCATGTTCTATGCCCTCCTGATGATCGTGACCCGCACGTTGCGCGAGACCGACTACACGGTGCTGATAACAACGCAGTTCCTCGGCGTGCTCGCGTTTGGATTGGCGACCGCGCCGTTCGGCTGGGTTGCGCCGGGCGGATACGACCTTCTGCTGATGGCCGGTCTCGGCGTCTCCTCGATGCTGTCGCTGTTCTGCGTCGTGCGTTCGCTCAAATTCGCGTCCGCGAGCGTGGTGGTGCCCTATCAGTACACGCTGATCCTCTGGTCGGTGCTGTTCGGCTGGTCGCTGTTCGGTGAGTTGCCGGACGCCTACACGATGGTCGGCGCCACCATCATCGTCGCGGCCGGGCTCTACATCTTCTGGCGCGAGCAGACGCGCGCTGCGCCGCTCACGCCGGGACCCGAGACGCCGTGACGGCAAAAGTCCCGCGCTGCTCGAACCCGACCGGCCGCTATGAGCAGCTTGAGAGTGGCGCGCGCGTCGTCCCGCGATGGAAGCTGCGTGAGGCCAGCCGGCCTTGCTTGTTCTCCCCTCGCGGCGGCGCGCAACGCGCGCAAGAGCGCGACCGGATCCCGGGCCGCGCTTCGCCCCAACGCCTTCAGGCGCCGATCGGGACGACGGTGATCTTGGCGCGCGGCGTCAGGAAATGGGGGCGGTGACGTAGGGAATTTTCCCGACGGGGCGACGACGCATTATTGGTTACTGCGAATTCGAAGCTCAACCCGACTGCCGTCAGTCGAATTAACGACGTTTGTTCGTACTCGATTCCGAAATTGAAGCAATTGTCCGCTCGCTCGACGGGAGCACACGGGGAATTCTACGACAACAGGGGTGGATACTATGCCTGACATCATGCTCGCCAGTACAGTGCGCGCCAGTCTCATGGCGCTGCAAGGCACGGACGGCCTGATCGCCGCCGCGCAGAAGCGTCTTGCCACCGGCAGGCGCGTCAATACCGCGTTCGACAATCCGACGGTGTTCTTTGCCGCCTCGGCGCTCGGCAACCGCGCCGGCGACCTCTCCAGCGTGCTGGACGGCATCACCGGCGCCTACAAGACGTTGGAAAGCGCCAACAGCAGCCTCACCTCGCTCACTAACCTGGTGACCAGCGCCCAGTCGACCGCGCGATCCGCGCTGGCCAGCGCCGGCACGACGGCGCGCACCACCGGCAGCGTGGCTGGCCTCAGCGGCACGAGCTCGTTTACGGTGGCCGCCACGAAGACGATCACCGTCTCCGACGGAACGCTCACCGCGACCGTCACCTCGGCCGGCGCGGTGACCGTGCAGCAGATCATGGACGGCGTGAACAACACCGCCGGCCTCAAGGTCAAAGCGTCGCTGACCGCGGACGGCAAACTCCAGCTCGAGACGACGCAGACCAACACGATCGTGGTCGGCGGCACCGCCTCGGCGGCGGAGCTCACGCAGTATGGGCTGGCGGCGGGAACGACCGCGGCCGGGACGCTCAATGCTTCGCGCTCGGCGCTGGCGACGCAGTTCGACGCCATGCGCACGCAGATCGATCAGCTCGCCAAGGACGCCAACTTCAACGGCGTCAACCTGCTCAACGGCGGCAGCCTCAAGGTGACGCTCAACGAGCAATCGACTTCCTCGCTCACCATCGCCGGCGTCACCGACACCGCGGCCGGCCTCGGCATCGCGGCGTCGGCCAACACGTTCCAGACCGACAAGGACATCAACGACACGCTCAACAACTTGACGGTGGCGCTCGCCACGCTGCGCGCGCAATCGGCGGTGTTCGCCTCGAACGTCGACGTGATGCAGACGCGGCAGGACTTCACCAAGAGCCTGATCAGCACGCTGAAGTCGGCGTCCGACAGCCTCACCATGGCGGATGCGAACGAGGAAGGCGCCAACCTGCTGGCATTGCAGACCCGCCAGCAACTGGCAGCCACGGCGCTCTCGTTCGCCGCGCAGTCGGATCAAGGCGTCCTGCGGCTGTTCCGCTGATCTTGTCGGGAATTTCCTGACATCGTCGCAACCGCGCAAGGCTGTCGATGCCCCGGTTCGCCGCAGAGCCGGGGCATCGGCGTCTGCGTGCCGTTCGGCGGCGGTGCGGTACGTAGTTCTCCGCAACCTCCGATAACGCACGCTGATTCACCTAACGTTATGCAATACCCTGATACCTTGATTCGTGCCCATGGTTGTTCTGGGCGGGGGGCTCCATGGCCAAGACGCGCATCGTACTCGCCGACGACCATCCGATCCTGCTTGCCGGCATCCGCATGCTGATTGGGCAGGCCGACGATCTGGAACTGGTCGGACAAGCGATGTCCGGGCCCCAGGCCCTTGATCTGATCGCTGCAACAAGACCCGATATCGCCATCATTGATATCGCGCTGCCGCAAATGAACGGCATCGCGCTGGCGCGGCAAATCGGGGAGACCCATCCGAGCGTCGCCGTCATCGTGCTCACGCTCCATGAAGACCGAAGCTATCTCGCGCAGGCGCTTGCCGCGGGCGCGCGCGGCTATGTGCTGAAGAAATCGACGGCGGAGTGCCTCATCCATGCGATCCGCGGCGTTCTGGTCGGCGGCCTGTATGTCGACCCGGCCATGGCCAGTCACGTGCTCCCTGCCGCCGGCCGAAAGCACAGCCGGCCGGCTGGAAGTGGTGAGTTGACCGAGCGGGAAGCCGAGGTGCTGCGGCTTGTGGCCGCCGGCCTCACCACCAGGGAAATTGCCACCCGCCTCGATTTGAGCGCCAAGTCGGTCGAAACCTACAAGGCTCGCGGCGCCGCCAAGGTCGGGGTGAAGACGCGATCCGAGATCGTGCGCTACGCCGCCGCGCAAGGGTGGTTCGCCGGCGCATGACGCTTGGCGGAGTGCCTCGACCTGATCCGCTCTCATGCTAGAGCGAGATAGTCTCTGGCAGAATCGCAACTGGCGCCGCGCGCTTACCTCTCCCCGCTTGCGGGGAGAGGTCGGATTCCGAGCGAAGCGCAGCGGAGCGAAGGAATCCGGGTGAGGGGGATTCTCCACAGACCGAATTCTTGGAAATTCCCCCTCACCCGATCACGCCTTCGCCCTGCGGGCTACGGCGGATCGACCTCTCCCCGCAAGCGGGGAGAGGTCGGGCACCGAGCTCGTGGCGCGCTTCAATGCGAAGCTATCTCGCTCTAGGTTAATGGAAAGCGCCCTAGGCGCGAGCCTCCGGAACACCCGCAGCCGATAGTTCACGGAGATTTTCGGCTTGCGTCACGGCGCGATCGCGCGCCGCGCGGCAACGCGCAAGCAGCGCGGTCAACGGCTCGCCGCGGCCGGCCGACGCCGAGAGCGCCTGGCAAGCCTGCGCCAATTCCGCAAAGCCCAACATTGCGGCCGTCCCGCCGAAGCTGTGGGCCTCCTCGGCAACGGCCCGGAGCGCATCCGGAAACTCCGGAGCGATGACGAAACGCTGGCGCGCATCGATCTCGAACATGCGCACGAGTTGCGCGGCATTCGCCTCGCCGATCAGGCGCCGCAACTCGGCGAGCTTGGCTGCCTCGAGCACGGGCGCGTTGCCATCGAGGGCAGCCGCGGCGCGCAACGGCTGCGCCGCCACGCGCGCGGTGCGTGCGACGAGGCGGTCGATCGCTGCAAACAGCCGCGGCCAGTCGACCGGCTTCGGCGCATAAAAATCCATGCCGGCGTTGCGGCAGCGTTCAGCTTCGTCGACCAGGACGTTCGCAGTCAGCGCGATGATCGGAACGCGCGTTCCACCCTCGTGCGCCGCCGCTCTGATCGCGCGGGCAGTCATATATCCGTCCATTTCCGGCATCTGCATATCCATCAGGATCACGTCGAACGACGTTTCCATCGCGGCATCGATCGCCTGAACCCCGTTGGCGGCCGTTACGACCTGATGGCCGGCCTGGCGCAATACGGCGGCAATGAGTTGCCGATTCAAGTCATTGTCTTCAGCCAAGAGAATCCGGTAGGCCCGGTCGTCAAGCGTATGCGTTTGGGATGCCGCCTGGACGTTGGTTTCAGGCAATCGTTCCAGATTGAGCGCGAACGAGAAGGTCGATCCCCGCTCCGGTGTGCTCTGCACCTTCAAGACCCCACCCATAAGCTCGACCAGCCGTTTGGAAATCGCCAGTCCCAAGCCCGATCCGCCGTATTGACGTGTCGTCGAGCTGTCGGCCTGGGTGAACCGCTCGAACAGCAACGGCAGTTTCTCCGGCGCGATTCCGATGCCGGTATCCGTCACGGCGAACCGAAGAACGTTCCGCGAGCCTGTCATTGCCTCCACGCTCAAGGTGATCGACCCGCTCGCGGTGAATTTGACGGCGTTGGAAAGCAGGTTGAGAAGCACCTGGCGCAACCGAATGGGATCGGCCATGACGCGTTCAGGGACGTCGGCGGCGACCGACGCGATCAACTCGAGTTTTTTCGCTCTTGCCTGCTCCGCGACCAGTGTGAGGCAATTCCTCACCTTGTCCCGAACCGGAATGGGCACTGTTTCGATGGTCAGCTGGCCTGCCTCGATCTTGGAGATATCGAGGACATCGTTGATGAGGGCGAGCAGCCCTTGTCCGGCCAGGAGCTGGATACTGAGAAAGCGGCGCCGATCCTCGGCGGTCTGGGAGCCGGCCAGGAGCAGGTCGGATACCCCGATGATGGTCGTCAGCGGCGTGCGCAGCTCGTGACTCATGTTTTCCAGAAATTCGGTCTTGGCGCGCGCCGCCGCCTCGGCGCGCTCCTTTTCCATTCGGAACGCCTTCTCCGCGACGCGTTGAGGAGTCACGTCCGTGTAGGTGCGCACGACGCCGCCGCCCGGCAGCGGCGCGGTGCGGATTTGGAGTATCGCGCCGTTGGGACGCTGCCGTTCGTAAATGCCTGGAGATTCGCCGTGTATCCGCGGCAGCAGCCGCTGGCGCACATCCGCCGGGGTATCGTCGAACTCCCCTTGCTGCGCTTGGAACGCGGCGACCTGCTCGGCCGTCGGTCGCGAAGCCATGAGCTCGTCCGGCAGGCCGAGCAATTCGCGCGCGCGCCGGTTGGCTATCGGCAGCGTGCCTCTTGCGTCCACCATGATGAGGCCTTCATCGATATTGTCGAGAGTTGTCTCGATCATCGATGTCTTTGCCGCTATCTCGCGCGCCTGCCTGATCAGGAAAATGTTGCCTACGAGAATCGATAAGACAAGCAGCGCGACGATGGGCCCGAAGGTGCGGACCTGCCGAAACAGAGGTTGAAGCACCTCGCTGCGATCGAACGTCACGATCACCACGAGAGGCAAACCTGAGACGACTTTGTAACCGAACACGCGGTGCGTGCCGTCGACCGGGCTTGCCGATTCGTAGGCGCCGGACGGCGATTGCGGAATTCGTTGCGTGAACAGCGGGCTGTCGCTGAAGGACCGGCCTACGGCGTTGGCGGCGAAAGGAACGCGCGTCAGGACCATGCCGCCGGCATGCACCAATACGACGGAGCCGTTCCGGCCGAGCTGGAGCAGCCGGTAGATGCCGTTGAAATAGTCCTGATCGAGTGGCGCGGTGATGACACCGGCAAAGCTGCCATCGTCGTTGTTGACGCGGCGCGAGACCGCGCTGATCCAACGCCCGGTCGCCGCCGACCGAAGGGGCGGGGAGACGAAGAAATTTCCGCCTTTGGCGTGTCGTTGCTCCGTGAAATGCGGCAAGTCGGCAATGCTCGGGCGCGGCGGATCGCGTTCGTAGGTGTGAACTTTGAGGTTGCCGTCGGCGTCGGTCCAGCCGAGCGCGATGATCGCCGGCGAGCTTTTTTCCAGGTGACGCAGTGCGGCGCGGGCCGCGCCGGCCGTGGCATAACGGCCGGTTTCCTCGTCGCGGCGTATCGCTTCGCCTTGATGCAACACGCGTTCGAGCGCTTCGAACGTGCGCGCGGTGTGTTCCGCGAGGACTTCGGCAAGGTTCTGGGCGGATTGCTTGGCGGCGTGAATGGCCGCATCAATACGCGTGTTCAGTTGAATGAAATAGAGCACCGTTATGGCGACGATGAGCGCCCCGCCAAATGTTGCCAAGGCATGGGCTTGGCGTTGCGAGATCGTTTCCCGGGCAGCGCGTATGGCACGCCAAAGACGACGAGCAAGCGTCATCAAACCAAGTTCGGTCACGAAAGACGGGCCGCCATGGTGAGAGTGCTTTTGCGTGAACAGGAGCTGCCGTTCGCCGCATCACACAACGCGAATCAGCAGCAGATCGAGCAAAGCGGCCTGGCGGGGAACCGTCAACCGACCTTAGGCCGCCGGCGCCGGACACCGTCTCGATCCTGCTCGCTGATCTTCGCGCGCACGCGGTCCCAATAGCCGCCGGCCGCTCGGGATCGGGCATATGGCTCGCGAGTGCTGCTTGGCTTCCCCTCTCCCGCGAAGCGGGAGAGGGTGGCGAGCGCAAAAGCGCGAGCCGGGAGAGGGACGTCTCGGCGGCGCGCAGCCCCTCTCCCGCCTCACTCGCTGACGCTCGTTCGGCACCCTCTCCCGCTTCGCGGGAGAGGGGAACGTGCCGCGCATTCAGCGCATCTGCGATAGCCCTGCCCCACAAGGGGCGAGGCGAGCTGTAGCGCTTTCAGCGACCGCCTCCGCGTGATCAACCGGCTCGTCATCGTTCGCCGGCTGCTTGAACGTCAACCGCAGCACGAGCCGGTCGAGGTGGTCCGGCGGCCAGCGGCGGAAATCGAACACGCGGCCGAGGTCGTGGGCTGGCATTCCCCCGCCTCCTACCGCGCGCGCAGCCTGCGCTCCAGATTCTCCAGACGCTCCACCAGTACCACCACCGCATTGCGCGCCGCCCCCTCGGGGATGGCGACGAAGGCGCGCGCGAGCCGCAGCGACTTCTTGGATCTGAGGTAACCGAACCCGGTCTCCTGGTGCGCCTTGCCGGAGTCATCGTCGCGATAGAAGAACGTGACCGGCACTTCGAACGCATCGGCGAGCTTCTGCAGCCGCGCCGCCGAGACGCGGTTGGCGCCGCGCTCGTACTTCTGCACCTGCTGGAACGTGACGCCGACCGCACGGCCCAATTCCTCCTGCGTCAGCCCGCGCTCCAGCCGCAGCGCGCGGATTTTCTGGCCGAACGCGATGTCCTCGGGGCCGGCGCGGCGGGGACGATTCGTATTTTGCTTCATGCTGTTAATTTGGCCGGGTTCTTTGCGGCTCGTCAATTTTATGGGATATTCTATAAATTATGGATATGCTTGTGTCAACGTACTGATTGAAAAACACAAATTACGATCTATGTCAGATCATTTTTTCGAGTGTATTTTCTATGGAATGTCGCAGATTTTGATGGTCCATCCAGGTGGATGGCGGAACTCAAGATTCATGCGACCCGGCGCCTGTTGGGCGCGAATGTCCGCCGCCTGCGCAAACGACGCAAATGGTCGCAAGAAGACCTCGCCAGCGCCGCGCGCATGGAGCAACCCGACATCAGCAAGGTCGAGCGCGCGCTGCTCAGTACCGGCGTGGACATCATCCAGCGCATTGCCCGGGCGCTCGGCGTACGGGTCGCCGACCTGCTCGACGAGAGCAAGATCGAGGAAAAGATGGCGAGCGCGCGCAAGCGCGGTGGGGTGTAAAGGGTCGATACCGGCTATTGCTCGGGCGGCTGCTACGGCCACGAGCGCGCCAACCCAACCGAGCAGACAATGACTGTCACCTTCCATGCTCTACCGCGGTCAAGGTGCCGGGGTTGACAGCCAGCCCTTTTCCGACCAATACTTTCCCATATGGTGAACTATCATGAACGGCTCGACCGGACATTTGCGGCGCTCGTCGACCCGACTCGGCGGGCGATTCTCGCCCGGCTCGAGCGCGAAGACGGCGCATCCATCAGCGCGCTGGCGCAGCCCTTCGTGATCAAGCTGCCGGCCGTGATGAAGCATCTCGATGTGCTTGACGATGCCGGCCTCATCACTCGGTCGAAAGTCGGGCGCACCGTGACGGTGCGGCTGCGGCCCCAGCCCATGAGGGAAGCCATGGATTGGCTGCGCCGTTACGAACGCTTCTGGTCGAACAGCCTCGATCGGCTCGCGGCCTATGCCGAAAGCAAGGAAGCCGAAGCGAGGAAGAACAGACGATGGCCAGTCTGACGCTCGTGCGCCGGATCAAGGCGCGGCCATCGATCGTCTTCGATGCGCTCACCACACCCGAGGGAATCGCCCGCTGGTGGGGCCCCGACGGCGGCCCCGTGCTTGCGGCGGAGACCGACCCCCGGGTTGGTGGCCGCTTCCGGGTGCGCTTCTGCATGCTCGATGGAAGCGAGCATGAGAGCAGCGGCGAATATCTCGAAGTGGTGAAACCCGAGCGGCTGAGCATGAGCTGGCGCTGGACGGGCGGCGTCGAAGATCCCGGCGAGTCGCTGGTCGAAATCACGCTGCGTGCGATTGCCGAGGGGACCGAACTCATATTCAAACATTCGCGCCTGCGCGACGAGGAGACTCGTCGCAGCCACGAGCAAGGCTGGAACGGAGCGCTCGACAAGCTGGAACGCCATTGCCTGCAAGCGAACCAAGCTGCCGGCCAAACGTAACCTCAGTCGTCACTGCGGCCTGAATTGAGCCATCGACCGGCTTGAGATTCACGCCGCGAAAAACCGCAAAGGAGGGTATCGCATGATCACGATCTCCGCATTCAAATGGGTTCCAGAGTTTGCGCAGGGCCAGGTCCGTGATCTGCGCGCACGCTGGGCGCTGGAGGAAGCCGGTCTGACTTACAAGACGCGCCTTCTCGAACAAGGGGATCAGGACAAGCCGGACTATCGCGCGCTTCAGCCTTTCGGTCAGGTGCCGATCCTCGAGGAGAACGGCCTTGTGCTTTTCGAATCCGGGGCCATCGTGCTGCACGTCGGCGAACGGAGCGAGGCGCTGCTGCCCAAGGACGCTGGCGCCCGCGCGCGCGCCGTGCAATGGCTGGTCGCGGCGCTGAATTCCATCGAGCCATTCGTCATGAACGTCGCGCTGATCGATCTGTTCTACAAGAATGAGGAATGGGCGAAGCTGCGCCGCCCGGGAGCGGTGGAATTCGTGCAGAAGCGCCTGTCCGCGCTCTCCAAGTCGCTTGGCGACAAACCCTACCTTGACGGCGACCGCTTCACTGCGGGTGATCTGATGATGACGACCGTGCTGCGAATCCTGAAGCACACCGACATCGTCACAAGCGAGAAGCGCCTCGCCGCCTATGTCGAACGCTGCACCGCGCGGCCTGCCTTCAAGCGCGCGTTCGATGCGCAGATCGGTGATTTCACGAAGGCGGCATAGCCCGAGCTCGGGCCACCGTGAAAGCGAAAGGACATGCAATGGCAAAGAACACGATTTGCGTCTGGTACGATAACGATGCCGAGGCCGCGGCCCGCTTTTATGCCGAGACCTTTCCCGACAGCGCGGTGGGCGCCATCTGGCGTGCGCCCGGCGACTACCCTTCCGGCAAAAAGGGCGATGTGCTGGTCGTCGAATTCAAGGTTGCCGGCGTCTCTTGCATCGGCCTCAACGGCGGTCCCCAGTTCAAGCACAACGAAGCCTTCTCGTTCGTGATCGCCACGGACGATCAAGCCGAGACCGACCGCTATTGGAACGCCATCGTCGGCAATGGCGGCCAGGAGAGCGCGTGCGGCTGGTGCAAGGACAAGTGGGGCGTGTCGTGGCAAATCACGCCGCGTGTGCTGACCGAAGCGATGGCGGCGGGCGGCGATGAAGCAAAGCGCGCGTTCGATGCGATGATGACCATGAGGAAGATCGACGTCGCCGCAATCAAGGCGGCGCGGCGCGGATGAGTCTCGCGGCGGGAGCAATGCATCGCATACGATACGGGCGTAGCTGCGGAACCTGATTGCGGCCTTCGCGTTGACCCGCATGCTGCAACGGCGATTACGGTCCTTGGTGGTAGCGGTCACGGGCGGGCTGGGGCTTGGTGTGCTCTCACCGCCGCCGCATGCCGTCGCGCAGACCGATCCCACCTGGACCACGTTGCGGGATGATCGCGGCACGGTCGTCCAATACCCGCGCGGCATTTTCGCCGTCGAAAGCCGGGATGATTCCGCCGGACGGGTGTTCACGACGGTCGACGGCCGCGCACGACTGCACATCCAGGCGCTGCGCAACGAGCGCAACGAAAGTCCCGCACGCTATCTCAAACGCGTCTTCACCCGGAATCGAGAGCGGCTCACCTACGATCGGGTCGCGCACAACTTCTTTGCAGTCTCTGTTGCGCACGAGGGACGCATCCTCTACCGCCGCTGCAATTTTCCCGACACCGGCCGCATCCACTGCATCGAACTGCAATACCCGCGCGGCGAGAAGCGGTCATGGGACGACGTCGTGACCCGCATCAGCCTGTCGCTGCGACCGCGATAGAACCGCTTCAATTCGGACCTGCGGCGCCGCGCTGCATCAGGGCCTGCAGCCAGGTCCGCAGCGCGACCCATTTCCGCAGCATCCATAGCAGGGACAATGCCATCGGCTTGCGCAGGAACGGCACATCGATCGCGATCAGCAGCAGTCCGATCGGCAGCAGCTCGATGCCGATGACCGGAAGCCAAAAGAAGAAACTCAAGATGATGCAGAGCGTACCGATCGCAAGCCGGATGCGGCGCTGGTTCGGATCGCGCACCCATCGGATAAGACGGGCCAACCACTCGGGGACCTGCCGGTCGAGGGCCGCGAACGCCTGATCGAGATCCTGTTTCGCCTCGGGATCGGTCAAGGTGCGTGAGCCTTCTTTGCCTGCCCCGATACAATGCGGCGCGGGGAAAGCAGTTCCAGGACGCCGAGAATTGTAGGGTGGGCAAAGGCGCGATGCGCTGCAATTGGAAACCGCACGATCTCCGCCGCGCCTTTGCCCACGCGTTTGAGCCTTTCCGCGTGGGCACGGCGCGGATGCATTTCGGTGCATGATCTTGCGATCGAGGCCGCGCCTTTGCCCACCCTACGATTGCTTCGCCAGCGCGATCGCCTCTTCGAGCACGTCCATGTCGCCGATGTGGTTGGCGAGGATCAGCACGAGGCGCGCATCGAGGCCGGCGGCGCCCGCTTCCGACAAGCCGCGGCGCGCTTCGACCAACGCCACGTAGGCGGCGTCGGGATTGGCGAAGCGCGAGGCGGTCAAGAGCTTGGCCATCGAAGTCTCTCCCCCAAGCGCGGTCCCCTTACCTCTCCCCGCTTGCGGCTATCGGATTCACACATCGTGAAGCTCCAAGGAGGTGCCATATTTGATGCGCTGGAAGTCCTCGAGACCTCTGCGCATCACCTGCGGGCCCGGTTTGCCATAGTAGCCGGTCCAGCCGCCGAGCCGGGCAATGACCCAAGCGGCATAGGCAAGCGATCCATGGGAATGCGGGTTCTTCTGCCGAGCGGTCTTTCCTTCGAGTTCGCGGCAGACCGCCTCCAGGATTGGTCGGTCCATTGGATCGAAGGCGTCGGTCAGCTTCTGTTTTGTGGTCCCATCGCGGGCGCGTACGAGCTGCATGACCGTTACGGCTGCGATGGCGATCGCAGCCGCGAAGTTGGTCATGGCGCCGGGATCACTGATATCGGCGTCCTCGATGTTGAAGCCGGCGGTCTTGAGTGTGCGGAAGTACTCTTCGATGATCCACCGCATGCGATAGAGATCGATGATACGGCGCGCGTCGCCCAAGGTCGCGATCTCATGGGTGGTCAGCAGCCGCCAATGAACCGGCTCGACCTCCTCCGCAGCACCCACCTCGCACACGTCGACCAGTGTCAGCTCGATCGTGCTCGGCAGGTTCGAGGAGCCTCCATGCATGGGCTTGCGCACCGCCACCGGCGTGAACCGCACGGCCAGTTCTGCCGTGCGTGCCTTGCGTCCGGGCGCGGCGGGGATGGTCACCGTCAGTCGCCCTTTTTCGGCTTGGCTGTCCACGAACGGGAACAGGAGGGTGCGGTTCGCTTCTTCCGCCTGCGGCTCAATGCACCGGTTCTGACAGGCGCGCACGATCAGATGCACGTTGTCAGGTCGAGCGGCGAACTGCTCGTAGATGTCACCTTCCCGGTCCGAGATCACGGTGATCTGCGCTGCCGACGCGAGCACTTTCCTCGCGCGCACGGTCGCATCGATCCAGCGCTGCGATTCCTTCTCGGCTCGCGCACGTCCACGCCGCGGCGCCGCCTCCGCGCCAGCCCGGTTCCAGATCTTCAGATCCACTGGGCCGATCAGTTCGCCGGCCGCAGCGTCCACCGCCAGTACCGCATGGAGCAAGAGACCGCCCAGATTGCCGCCCTTGCCCACCGGACCAAATCCGTTGGCGCGCGCCTTGCGACCGCCGAATATCAGTTCGCTCGTATCCTGGATGGCCACCACGTCACGACCGGCTACACGTGCCGCAGTCTTCTCGGCTGCAACAAGCGCCATCTCGGCCACGTTCACCGATGGGTTGTGCAGCCAGCGTCTGAACTGCATCTCCCGAGCGCGGTTGCCCCCGAGCCGCCGGATGCACGACCCAGGTCTGCGAACCAGCGCGCGGTGCAACTTGGCCCCCCTTTTTCCAGGCGGCGGTCGCCAAACCGCCCCAGCCTATACGCAATCCCAGACATCGGGCCCTCCCGCAAATCAGTCACTGACCTACGGAATCAGCCTTCTCCTCCCAGGGCAAGATGTGTGAATGCGATAGCCGCTTGCGGGGAGAGGTCGGCTGCCGAGCGAAGCATTGCGAAGTGAAGGCAGCCGGGTGAGGGGGAGTTTCCAGGAGCTGTGCGTATCGAGAGTCCCCCTCACCCGCTCGCTACGCTCGCGACCTCTCCCCGCAAGCGGGGAGAGGTCGAGCGTGCGGCGCGTTCGTACGCTAACCATCACACCCTCCCCAGCGCGCGCTCGACCGCGCGCCGCACCTTGGCGGGATCGAAGCGGCGCATGCGCGCGCATAGGTGCTGGTCCGGACGCAGCACGTAGGTGGCGCCGGGCGTGGCATCGTAGCGCTGCGCGAACAGGCCGGCCGCGTCGTGCAAGTCTTCGCCGATGATGCTGAGCTTGACGTCCGGCGGCAGCTGCGGCCGCGCACCCTCTTTCACGTACAACACTTCGAATTCGCCGCGGAGATGTTCGAGCAGAAAGCCCGAAGCGCCCTTGCCGTCCAGCACCGGCGCATCGGGCGCCGGCGCGCCGAGGCGCGCGCTGCCGCCGAACGGCTCCTGGTCGGGCGTCGACAGCGGCGTCGTGTACACGCTCGCGGTCGAGAGGCGTCCCGAGTTGACCATGCGGCGCGCGAACTCGACCTTGGGCGCCAGCGCCAGCACGGCGTTGCGCAAGCGCCGCTCGGCCTGCGAGCGCGGCGCGATGAAATCGGTCGAGCGCGTCGAATGGCCGATGTTCTCGTCGGCCGCCTGCGCGCGTTCAAGGTGGTAGCTTTCGATCAACGCCTCGTCCGCCGTGCCGGCCAGGACCGCGGCGAGCTTCCAGGCCAGGTTCTCGGCGTCCTGCACGCCGGAATTGCCGCCGCGCGCGCCGAACGGCGAGACCTGGTGCGCGGCGTCGCCGACGAACACGACGCGGCCATGCACGAAGCGGTCGATGCGCCGGCAGTTGAAACGATAGATCGACACCCATTCGGCGTCGAATGCGCGCCCGACCATCTTGGCGATGCGCGGCAGATAGCGCGCGGGGTCGAGCTCCTGCTCGACGTCCGCGTCGGGGCCGAGCTGCAGATCGATGCGCCAGCTCTCCTCCGGCTGGCGGTGCATCAGCGCCGACTGCCCGTCGTGGAACGGCGGATCGAACCAGAAGCGCCGCTCGGTCGGCAGGTCGTCGGCCGGCATGCGCACGTCGGCGATGAGGAATTTCTCCTCGAAAGTTTGGCCCTTGAATTGCAGGCCGAGCAGATCGCGCAGCGCGGAGCGCGCGCCGTCGGCGGCGATCACCCAGTCGGCCTCGAGCCGATAGGGTCCGTCCGGCGTCTTAACGTCGAGGCGCGCGCCGTCGTTGAGCGGCTCGATCCCGACCACCTGGTTGTTCCAGCGCAGGTCGAGCCCAAGCGCGCGGGCGCGATCCACCAGGGTCTTCTCCAGGTGGTACTGCTGCAGATTGATGAAGGCCGGCATCTTGTGCCCGTCCTCCGGCAGCAGGTCGAAGGCGAACACGAGATCGTCGCCGAGGAAGACCTTGCCGAGCTTCCAGGTGACGCCGCGCGCGACCAGTTCCTCACCGACGCCGAGGCGGTCGAAGATCTCGAGCGTGCGCTTGGCGTAGCAGATGCCGCGCGAGCCTTCGCCGATGCGGTCGGCATCGTCGAGGATGACGCTCGGCACGCCGCGCAGCGCGAGGTCGATCGCCGCCGTCAGTCCCACGGGGCCGGCGCCGACCACGATCACCGGATGACGCGGAACGGCGCGCGCGTCCTGGTCGGGTGAACGCGCGTAGTCGAAATGGTAGAGGACTTTGCGGCCGGCCATGGCGCTTTTGTAGCCCGGAGCCGTAGGGCGGGCAAAGGCGCTGCTCGGCTGTTGCAACAGATACGAGACGCGGAAGCGCCGTGCCCGCGTCTTCCCACGCGGGCACGCTTCGCCCCGCTGCGCGAGGCTTCGCTTTGCCCGCCCTACGGCTCCTACGCCTTTCGCCCGATCTCGAGCGTGCTCGCCCCGACGAACCGGTAGGGCGGCACGGCGAGGTTGGTGCGCGCGGGCCCGCTGCGCACGCGGCCCGAGGTATCGAAGCGCGCCGCGTGGCACGGGCAGAACCAGCCTTCGCCGCGCCCGTCGGGCGCGGCCGGGTCGCCGGTGATGAGCTTGCAGCCGAGGTGCGTGCACACCCCGACCACGACCAGCCATTCGGGATGGTGCGCCAGTGTGCGGTTGGCATCGCTGGCGGCGGCATTGGTCGAAAGCATCGCATTGCGCGCATAAGGATCGATCAGGCCGTCGACCGGGCCGCCGGTGCGCGCGATCTCGTCGCGCGTGCGGTGCCGGACGAAGACCGGCTGGCCGCGCCACAGCATGGTGATCTCCTGCCCGGGTCGTATCGGCGCCAGATCGACCAGGACCGATCCCGGCGGCGTCGCCGGGTTCGGGTTCATCTGGTCGATGAACGGCCACGTGGCGATTGCCGCGCCCACGGCGGCAAAGGTGGCGGTGGCGATGGAGAGGAAATCGCGCCGCGTCGGCGGCGCAAGGCGATCGACGCTCACGGTCATAGCGCCGGCAACGCGTTCACGGCGACCGCCACGGTGCCGTCGGCCTCGGCCACGACGCGCAAGGTCTTCGCATCGAATTCGATGCCGACGAGGCGCATCGCCGTCACCGCGGCGTCGACGCGCACGCCGCCCTCTCGGCTGCGGAACTCGGCGATCGCCGCCGCGATGCTCTTCTGCGCGCTCGCCGCGAACGGCTTCAGGTCGATCACCGCACGCTCGGCGAGCGCCGCCTGCAGGTAGGGCACGGCGGCGCGCGCGGCCGCGCCGAGCAGGCCGAGGGCGGCGTCGGATTCGACATCGAGCACGATGTCGGTGAGGCGCAGGATCTGCCGCTCGCGGTCGAGCGCCGGACGGCCCCAGACGTGCACGGTCGCCTCGGCGCCGAACGAGAAGAAGCTCTTCTTCTCGCGCGCCTTGATGCGCAGCGAGATCAGCAGGCGGTCGCCCGAGGCCGCGACGCTCGCGCGCTCGACCGTCACATCGACCGCGCCGGATCCGTCCTCCGGAAAGGTGCGTCCCTTGAGCTGGGCTTCGAGCAGCTTGTTGATCTCGGTGAACGGCACGTCGATCGGCACGCCGATCGCGACCTTGCCCTGCTCGGTCTGCGGCACGATGTCGAGGCGCGCCGGGAACGGACAGTCGGGCTTGGTCTCGGAGGGCGCGATGCGGGTTTCGGCCTGCACGCCGACCGTCAGGGTCACGGCGTTGGCGTCGATGCGCGGCTGCGCCGCGAAGGCGCGCGTGGGACGGAGCTCGAGCCACAGGCCGGGCGCGCCGGGGCCGGCCGCAAGCGAGATCGAGCGGCACATCTTGGCCCACTCGCGCCGCGCCGCCTGCTCGATGAACGGATCGTTGCGGATGCGCCCCTGCAGCACCGCGGTCTGCTCGTTGACCTGGCGGTCGAGCAACGGCTTGACCTCGTTGGCGACATTGAGCCGCAGGCCCGCGATGGTGAGCGCGCCGTCGGCGATGGTCACCTGCGCGGCGAGACCGGGCTCCAGCCGCCACTCGGGCAAGAGCGTCGGGCGCGAGGTCAGGCGCACGTCACCGCGCACGTCGGCGCGCTGGTCGATGACGCGGCCGGTGAGGTTCTGCATCTCCTTGCCGAGCGCGCCCGAGAGGATGCCGCCGAGCGCGCCGGTGACGTTGCCGGCGGCGGCCGCGATCTGCCCGGTGACGCGCAGCGCGCCGGTGACCGTCGTGGTGAGGGTGAGACCCTCGGGACGGCCGGCGAGCGCGAGCGGCCCGCGCGCGACGGTCCAGCCGATGTCGGCATTGGACAAGAGGCCGGTCAGCGGGTTGTCACGCTTTCCCGCGAGGTTGCGCGGGGCGGCCGCCTCCATGGCGTCGCGGATCGCGGGAAGCGCGACCGCAACCGGCGTGACGACGACCGATGTGCGCGTCACCGGCGGCAAGGGCGGCACTTGGACCAGTGCCGGCCGCCGATCCGGCGTCGAGGGCGACATGAGCAAGACGAAGGCCGCGGCGGCGACAACCGCAACGGAGAAAACCGCAATGACGATCAGAAGCTTGCGCATGGCGACAGCCGCCCGTGCCCCCCGCTACTTGCGCGCGTCGAGCGAGTAGGCGCCGGGACCCGCGACGAACAGCGCGAGCGCACCGCCGGCGACCGCGAAGTTCTTGAGGAAATGGTTGAACTGGTTCATGTCGGCGAAATTGGTGTGTGCGATCAGCGCGGCGACGATGCAGAACGCCGCAACGGCGAGCGCCGCCAGCCGCGTCTGCCAGCCGACGATCAACAGCACGCCGGCAACGGCTTCGAACACGGCGACGAGAGCGGCCATCACGGCCGGCGCCGGAAGGCCGAGCCGGCCGAAATAGGCGGTGGTGCCGGCATAGCCGCGGGCCTTGCCGTAAGCGGCGATCAGCATCAGCGCGCCCAAGAGGATGCGCCCGACCAGGAGCGCGATGTCGTTGTAGCCGGACAGCTGCTTGTCGAATGCGGTTGCCATGGTTCCCCTCCCCGGTTCGTGGCGGCCGAAGTGTGCCATAGGGAGTAGGATGGGCAAAGGCGCAAGACGAAGCACGATAGAGTTTGCACGGAGCCCTGCGCGCCTTTGCCCACGCGTTTCCGGTTTCGACCGTCCGCGTGGGCACGGCGCGGATATGTGTCGGCGCATCGATAGCGACGGCGTGGCCGCGCCTTTGCCCACCCTTTCCCCGCCCTACCCCTGCAGCGCCACCCACATCTCGCGATCGCGCTCGGCGGTCCAGATCGCCGGCCAGTCGAGGCCCTTGGCCTCGTCATAGGCGCGCGCGACGTTGAACGGCATGCAGTGCTGGTAGATCGCGAAGGAGGAGAATTTCGGGTCCATGGCGGCGCGCGCCGCGTCATAGGCCTGCTTCAGCGACGCGCCCTTGGCCACGCTGTCACGCACCGAGCCGTACAGCGTACCGAGGAAATCGCGTGTCATGGCGATGCCGTCGGCGACCTTGCCGGGAGACGCGAGCGCGGCGCCGCGGCCCGGCACCAGCGCCTTGGCCTTGAACTCGGCGAGCCGGTCGAGCGTGCCCGGCCAGTCGGTGAAGTGCGCATCGCCGCAGTAGCAGGCCGAGTGGTATTCGACCAAGTCGCCGGAGAACACCACGTCGGCGTCCGGCACCCAGGCGATGACGTCGCCGGCGGTATGGCCGCGGCCGATGTGGCGGATGCACACCTCGCGCCGGCCGAGCCACACCGAAAGCTCGAGCGGGAACGTGATCGTCGGCCAGGTCAGGCCCGGGATCGTCTCGACCGCGCGGAACAGGCGCGGGAAGCGGCCGATCTCCGACTCCATATCCTGCTTGCCGCGCTCGACGATCATCTTGCGCGCGACTTCCGAGGCGATGATCTCGGCGCCCTGGTAGGCAGAGGCGCCGAGCACGCGCACGGCGTGATAGTGGGTGAGCAGTACGTATTTGATCGACTTGTCGGTGATCGCCCGCACGCGCGCGATCACGTCCTGCGCCATCACCGGCGTCGCCTGCGCGTCGATCACCATCACGCCGTCGTCGCCGACGATGATGCCGGAGTTCGGATCGCCCTCGGCCGTGTAGGCGAACAGGCCGTGGCCGATCTCGTCGAAGGAAACCTTCTTCTCGGCGGTGTCGGCAGTGGAAGCGAAGTTGGCCATGGTCTCCTCGGCTGCGATGCGCCCGCGCCCATCGGGGCTACGCCGTTCGGCGGCGCCGCGTCAACCGCCACGTTCCTCGGGCGGCTTGATGTGGCGGAACGACCATAACAGCGCCAGGTCGTAGACGATCTTGAGCCCACCGCAGAGAACGAAAGGAAGCGCCGAAAGCGACGTGCCGAGCAGCGCGCCGGCAAGCGCCGGACTCAAGGAGGATGCGAGGCTGCGCGGCACGGCGGTAAAGCTCGCGGCGGCCGTGCGCTCCGCCGGGGTCACGACCGCCATGACGTAGGAGGTCCGTGTCGGCACGTCCATCTGCGACAGCGCCGAACGGAGCAGGAGCAACGCGAGCACCACAATCAGATTCGGCACGAAGGCCGCGATGATGAGGAAAATACTCGACGGGATATGGGTGAACACCATCGTGTTGACGAGGCCGAAACGCTTGGCGAGCCGAACCGCGATCGGATACGAAAAGGCCGTCAGGATATTCGACCAGAAAAAGAACAGGCTCGCGGCAGTGAGCGAGAGGTCGAAGCGCTCGAACAGCCACAGCGCCAGCAGCGACTGCACGACCAGGCCGCCGGCGAAGGCGTCGAGGCTGAACAGCGCGGCAAGCTTGGTGACGATGCCGCGCGAGGGACCGAGCGGCTTGGCATCGGCAACGACCTCCTGCGGTTGCGTGGGCGGCAGGCAGCGGTACAGCGCCGCGCTGACGAGGCCGAGCGCCGCATAACCGTAGAACATGGCCCGCAGGCTCGCCGCCGCATCCATTCCCAGCGCGACCAGCAACTCGGGAATGGCCGCGGCGAGCGCGCCCGCCGCCATCGCCAGCGCTCCGATCAGGCTGTAGTGCGAGAAGGCGCGCGTGCGCTCCTGGTCCGTGGCGCTGCGCGCGATGGCGGCATGCTCGAGCGGCACCAGCATGCCGACGTCGCTGGACGAGGGGTTCAAGGTGCCGATGAACGCGACAAGACCGACCATCGCCACCAACTCGAGATTGGGAATGGCGAGTCCGGTCAGCACCATCAAGGATGCGCCGGCGATCAGCAGCTTGCGCAACGGATGGCGCGCGGCGATGACCCCCACGGTCAAGGTCATGAGCGCCGATCCCAGCAGCGCTGCGGTCGCGATCAATCCCACCTGGGCCGGTGTGAAGCCGATCGCGGTCAGATAGGCGGGCAGAATGATGATCGCAAAGCCATCGCCGAACGCCCGCGCCGCCCGCGCCGCGTAGAGGAGAAGAAGATCGGAACGTTGCCGCAAGAGTGCATCATCCATGCGCAACTCCCTCGCGAAGCGAGCATTGCGCAGATCTTGGACGGCGGGCGTCTGATGGGGAGCCTGCTGCCCCCGCGTGAAATCTAGTCAACCGATGCAGGGTAGGCAAGGGCACGAGGGCGGCCGATTGGATCGGCACGAAAGTTGAGCGCCCTTGCCCGCGCGGTTCGCATTCCCTGCGTCCACGTGGGCACGGCGCGGACATCTTTTGCCCGTGACCGTGAGATACGGGCCGCGCCTTTGCCCACCCTACCCGCTCTAATGTTTCGAGTGATCGTCGAGCGAGCCCTCTCGCTTCTCGAGATACACCGCCCCGAATTGGGCCAGGGCATCCGCCATCATGCTTGCCTGGTCTTCCTCAGGAGCCGAGAGGATGAAATCCGCGAGGCTCTCGACGATCATGGCCGCAATCTTGGGCAGGTCCACGGTCGCGCTGCTCTCAATGTGCTTCTGCACAAGCTCGTTGATGTCGCAGTGCAGGCAGTCGGACATCGCCGCTACTCCATCAGGGGCGCAGATGGCTCGGGCGCGCCGAACCGCATCAAACTTCCCGCCCGATCCAGGCATCGAGCGACCACGGCCCGCCGCCGCGCACCAGAAAATGGAATACCACGATGGCCCAGAACAGCGGGTATTCCCAGCCCTGGATGTTCCAGTAGAAGCCGAACTGCCAGTGATACGTGATGGCGGTGAGAAGGAAAATCAGGATCGGCACGGCGACGAGACGGGTGAGCAGGCCGATGGCGAGGCACACGCCGCCGACGAACTCGGTCAGGCCGACGACGATATTCCACATCATGCCGGGCTCGAATCCGATCTCCTCGAACCACGCCGCGGTCGCAGCCGGATTGACGAACAGCTTCGGATAGCCGTGCGCGGCGAGCGAGGCCCCGGCGATGAAGCGGATGAGCGGCTCGCTGATGGGCGCCAGCCGGTCGTAGAGCTTGCCGAGCGGGGGGATGAGAAGGCGGGCGGTCATGAGTCCTCTCGTAGCCCGGATTGCGCCGCGCGAAGGTTCAGGTCTTCGCGGCGCGCTATGGCGCAATCCGGGGTCGATTTCGCGGCCGGTCCCGGCTTTCGCTGAAGGGCGAAAGCCGGGCTACGACGGCGGCGCATACCGTACCACCTCCTGGTCGATCGCGCCGAAGATCGAGCGGCCCTCCGCGTCCATCATCTCGATGCGCACGCGGTCGCCGAATTTCAGGAACGGTGTCACCGGCTTGCCGGAGCGGATGGTTTCGACGCAACGGATCTCGGCGATGCAGGAATAACCGACCCCGCCCTCGGCGATCGGTCGGCCCGGGCCATCGGCATCCTTGTTGGAGACGGTGCCGGAGCCGACGATCGATCCGGCGCACAGCGGCCTGGTTCTTGCGGCATGCGCGATGAGCGTCGGAAAGTCGAACGTCATGTCGGCGCCGGCATTGGGCTTGCCGAACAGTTCGCCGTTGAGGTGGCTCAGCACGGGCAAGTTCACCTTGGCGCCGTCCCAGGCGTGGCCGAGCTCGTCTGGCGTCACCGCCACGGGCGCAAACGCGGTCGAGGGCTTGCCGTGGAAGAAGCCGAAGCCCTTGGCGAGCTCGCCCGGGATCAGGTTGCGCAGGCTGACGTCGTTGACCAGCATCATGAGTTGAATGTGCTTTGCAGCCGCCGCCTTGTCGGCGCCCATGGGCACATCGGACAGGATCACCGCGACCTCGGCCTCGAAATCGATGCCCCAGGCCTCGTCGGCGAGCGCGATCGGGGCGGTCGATCCGATGAACGAGTCCGAGCCGCCCTGATACATCAGCGGGTCGGTCCAGAACGAGGCCGGCAGCTCGGCGCCGCGCGCCTTGCGCACCAGCTCGACGTGATTGACGTAGGCCGAGCCGTCCGCCCACTGATACGCGCGCGGCAAGGGTGCCGCGCACTCGTGCGGGTCGAACGGCAGATGCGGCCCGCGCCCGGCTTCGAGCGCGGCGGCGATCTCGGTCAGGCGCGGCACGGCGGCCTTCCAGTCGTCGAGCGCGGCCTGCAGGGTCGGCGCCACCGCTGCGGCGTCGACGCAACGCGCAAGATCGCGCGAGACCACGACCAGGCGCCCGTCGCGGCCGTGTTTGCGCGAGGCGAGCTTCATTATTTGGGCTCGCGCCGGTTCGGATCGAAGTGCTTCTTCAAGCCGCTCCAGCAGTCGATGTAGTCGTCCTGCAAGGTATCGAGACCGGCCGCGTACTTGGTGACGCGCTGGCGGAAGCGGGTCTCGAACATGAAGGCGAGCGTGTTGGAAAGCTTCACCGGCTTGAGCTCGACGTTGCTGGCGTGCTCGAACGCCTGCCCGTCGGGCCCGTGCGGCAGCATCTGGTTGTGCAGGCTCATGCCGCCCGGCACGAAACCCTCCGGCTTGGCGTCGTAGATGCCGTAGATCAGGCCCATGAACTCCGACATGATGTTGCGGTGATACCAGGGCGGGCGGAACGTGTTCTCGGCCACGCCCCAGCGCTCGGGGAAGATGACGAAGTCGACATTGGCGGTTCCGGGCGTCTCCGACGGCGAAGTCATCACGGTGAAGATCGACGGGTCGGGGTGGTCGAACAGGATGGCGCCGACCGGCGAGAAGCGGCGCAGGTCGTATTTGTAAGGATAGTAGTTGCCGTGCCAGGCCGCGACATCGAGCGGCGAGTAGTTAGTCTGGGTGCGGAACAGCTCACCGCCCCATTTCACGGTAAGCGTGTGCGGGCCTTCCACGTCCTCGTAGGCCGCGACGGGGGCGAGAAAGTCGCGCGCATTGGCCAGGCAATTGGCCCCGATCGGGCCGCGGTCCGGCAAGGTGAAGCCGCCGCCGTAGTTCTCGCACACATAGGCCCGCGCCGGACCGTCGATCAGCTCGACGCGGAAGATCACGCCGCGCGGGATGATGCAGATCTCGCCCGGCTCGATTTCGATCACGCCGAACTCGGTGCGGAAGCGCAGAGAGCGCTCCTGCGCGACGATCAGCAGTTCGCCGTCGGCGTTGAAGAAGTGCTCGCGCTCCATCGAGGCCGTCACCAGCAGGACGTGCGCCGCCATGCCGGCCATGGTCTCGGCGTCACCCGCGGTCGTCATCGTGTGCAGGCCGGTGACGAAGGTGAGCTTCGTCTTCGGGATCGGCGTCGGCCCCCAGCGCAGTTGCCCGAGCGCCAGATCGCCGTCGCGCTCCGGCGCGGTACGCAGCAAACCTTTGTCGAGCTTCTCGAAACGGCCGGTATGCCGCACGCTCGGGCGGATGCGGTAGAGCCACGAGCGCTCGTTGGTCGCCTGCGGCGCAGTGAACGGGGAGCCCGAAAGCTGCTCGGCATAAAGCCCGTAATTGACCTTCTGCGGCGAATTGCGGCCGACCGGCAGCGCGCCCGGCAAGGCTTCGGTCTCGAAGGTGTTGCCGAAACCGGACATGTATGGGGCTTGCGTCACGGACTTGCGCGCAGCGCCGGATCGACTTTCGGCCGTTTGGCCTTTCGCGAGCAGATCACGCGTGCTCATGATGTTTCTCCCGGCACGTCTTTGGCCTTCGACGAGGTTTAGTTACATCTGCAACCAACGTCAACGTGAGCCCCAATGTCTGCTTCTCGCCTGGTATCGACAAGCCTCGATCGCGGCGGCCGCGTCGCGCGGCTCACCATCGAGCGGCCGGCCAAGCTCAATGCGCTCGATCCGCCGACCATCGCGCGCCTGACCGAAGCCGCGGCTGCGCTGCAGCAGGATGACGCGCTGCGCGCGGTGGTGCTCACCGGGGCGGGCGAGCGTTCGTTCATCGGCGGCGCCGACGTCAACACGCTGGCCGGCCTGGATGCCGCCGGCGCGGAAGCCTTCATCACCGCCCTGCACCAAGCCATCGCGGCGATCCGCGCGATTCCCGTGCCGGTGATCGCGCGCATCAACGGCTATTGCCTCGGTGCCGGACTGGAGATCGCAATCGCCTGCGATCTGCGCGTCGCGACCGAGCGTGCCCAATTCGGCATGCCCGAAGTGAAGGTCGGCATGCCCTCGGTGATCGAGGCGGCGCTGTTGCCGCGCCTGATCGGATGGGGCAAGACCGCCGAACTGGTGCTGCTGGGCGAAAACATCGACGCGGCCGAGGCGCTGCGCATCGGCCTGATCGAAAAGGTGACGCCGGCGGCAGAATTCGATTCGGCGGTCGACGCGTGGCTGGCGGCCATCCTGGCGGCAGGCCCACAAGCCGTGCGGGCGCAGAAGGCGTTGATGCGCCAATGGGAGCAGCTTCCGCTCGAGGCCGCGATCCAGGCCGGCATCGGCAGCTTCCGCGCGTGTTATCAGGGCGACGAACCGCGGCGCATGTTGGCGCACTTCCTTAACAAGCGGTGAAGATCGGCACGGTCGTCATATGAATATTTGCCTTGAAAACGACACGGATCTGCGCCATATGCCTGCACATCGGATTGTCGGCCCCACCTTTGGGCCGCCCGCGGGCCGCGTGAACGAAATCCACGAAACTGGTTTTCGGCCTGTCCAATCCCTTATCCCAAGATCCTCGACAGCCCAGACCACGCGGGATGTCCTAAACCCCGCGATGCGGCTTTGCGTCCATTGAGATGGCGCAAGCGACGTTTCGCCATACTGGAAAGATACTGTTTTGACCTCCTTCAACGACCTCGGCCTGGCCGAGCCCCTCGTCCGCGCTCTCATCGAAGAACGCTACACCGAACCGACGCCGATCCAGGCACAAGCCGTTCCGCCCATCCTCGCCGGCCGCGACCTCGTCGGCATCGCGCAGACCGGAACCGGCAAGACCGCCGCCTTCGCGCTGCCGATCCTCAACCATCTGGGCGCGCATCGGCAGCGGCCCGAGCGCAAGACCTGCCGCGTGCTGGTGCTGAGCCCGACGCGCGAGCTTTCCGGCCAGATCGTCGACAGCTTCAAGACCTACGGCCGCCACGTGCGCCCGAGCGTCGCGCTCGTGATCGGCGGCGTTCCGATGGGCCGCCAGGTGCGCGAGCTGATGAACGGCGTCGACGTGCTGGTGGCGACGCCGGGTCGCTTGATCGACCTGGTGCGGCAGAACGCACTGCGGCTGAACGGCGTCGAGATCTTCGTGCTCGACGAGGCCGACCGCATGCTCGACATGGGCTTCATCCACGACATCCGCTCCATCGTCGCCAAGCTGCCGCACAAACGGCAGACCCTGTTCTTCTCCGCCACCATGCCGGCCGAGATCGCCAAGCTCGCCGGGGAGATGCTGCGCGACCCGGCGCGGGTCGCCGTGACGCCCGCCGCCACCACGGTCGAGAGCGTCGATCAGCGTATCGTGCACGTCGATCGCGCGGCCAAGCCGGCGCTGCTCACCGAACTGCTGCGGAGCGAGCCGATCGAGCGGGCACTGGTGTTCACCCGCACCAAGCACGGCGCCGACAAGGTGGTGCGCCACCTGGTCAAGTCGGGACTGACCGCGGAGGCGATCCACGGCAACAAGTCGCAGAACAACCGCGAGCGCACGCTGGCGGCGTTCCGTGCCGGCAAGGTGCGCACGCTGATCGCGACCGACATCGCGGCGCGCGGCATCGACGTCGAGGGCATCAGCCACGTGTTCAACTACGACCTGCCGAACATCCCGGAAAGCTACGTGCACCGCATCGGCCGCACGGCGCGCGCGGGCGCGGCCGGGGTCGCGATCTCGTTCTGCGATGCCGAGGAGCGCGCCTTCCTGCGCGACATCGAAAAACTGATCCGCCTCGCGATTCCCGCGATCGACCGGCGGACCAACCGCCAAGCGCTGCCGCATCAAGCGCCGCCGCATCCGGCCCACCATGCCGCCCCGAACGCCGAAGCCCGTCCGCACGGGCGTCCGGGACAAGGCAAGCGTCGGCGCGGGAACCCGCGCCAGGGACATCCGCACGCGCCCCGGCCGCAAGCGTCCCGGCAGCAGGCGCCGCATCACGGGCACATCGCCTCGGTCGCCTTTCTCCAGCCCCGCAGCTAGTGCCCCCAACCCGAAGTTCGCGCGCAGTGTGCAGCAAGGGCGGTTGCGAACTTCGGGTTCAAAAGGGGCACTAGAATCATGGAGTTGCTGGTGTCCCTTTGATTCCGAAGTTCGCCTCCGAGTGTGCCGCAAGCGCTGGCGAACTTCGGAATCGGGACACCAGTGCGCGGGCGCAAGAAACGGTGGCCAAGACTCGCGGCGCTGAGTAATCTCCCGGGCAGAGGACACCTATGGCCAAAGAAGAACTGCTCGAATTCGACGGCGTGGTGACGGAGGTCCTGCCGGACGGCAATTTCCGCGTCACGCTCGACAACGAACACCAGGTGCTCGCCTATACGGCAGGCAAGATGCGCAAGTTCCGCATCCGCACCGGCGTCGGCGACCGCGTGATCGTGGAGATGTCGCCTTACGACCTCTCGCGCGGGCGCATCAGCTTCCGGCACAAGGGTGACCGTCCGATGATCGGCTCACCCCCGACCCGGCGGCAGCAGAATTTCCGCAGGCGGTAGACCTCTCCCCGACCCTCCCCCTTTATGAGGGAGGGAGATTCAAAGCCTGACCGGTAACGTGACGAAGCCGCGGAAGCGCGCGCGGCGGCTGCGCTGCGGCGCGCCATCAAGCGCGTAATCGGGAAATTTGCTCAAGAAGCGCTGGAGCGCGACGCGGCCTTCGAGCCGGGCGAGACTCAATCCCGCGCACATGTGGATGCCCGAGCCGAAGGCGAGATGGCGCGTCGGGTTGCGCGCGACGTCGAAGCGGTCGGGATCGGGGAACGGCTCGCCGTCGCGGTTGGCCGCGCCGATGCAAAGCGTCACCAGCGTTCCCGTCGGCATCTCGATGCCGCCGATCTCGGCATCCTCCACCACGGCGCGATTGCCGAGCTGGTTGGAACTCTCGAAACGCAGCACCTCCTCGACCGCGCTCCTGGCGAGCTCGGGATGCTCGATCAGCCGCCGCCGCTCGCCCGGCCATTGGGCGAGCGTGTAGAGCGCGTTGCCGATCAGGTTGGTCGTGGTCTCATGACCGGCGTTGAGGATGAAAATACAGTTCTGCAGCAATTCGGTCTTGGTGAGCCGCCGCCCCTCGTGCTCGCCGGCGATCAGGCGCGTCAGCACGTCCTTGTCGGGGTCGCCGGGCTTGTTGCGGCGATCGGCCACCAGCCCTCCCAGGTAGGCGACGAAGGCGCGCACGGCGTCGTTGCCGCGCGCCATCTGCTCGTCCGTGAGCACGGGCTCGAGCGCTCCCAAAATGGCGAGCGACCAGCCGCGCAGCGGTCCGCGATCCTCGCGCGGCACGCCGAGCAGGTTGCCGATGATCTCGACCGGAATCGCGGCGGCGAAATCCTCGATCAGGTCGGCGCGGCCCTGCTCCGCCATGCGGGCGATCAGGCGATCGACCAACTCGACCAGCCCGGCTTCCATCCCGGCGATCGCGCGCGCCGACAGCGCGCCCTGGATGGCGCGGCGCACATGGGTGTGCAGCGGGGGATCGTTGAACACCAGGCTGGTGGTGTGATGCTGGTACAACGGCGTGTCACCGAACTTCGGGGCGAACTCGACCTTCTTGTCGGAGGAGAAGCGCGCGTCGCGGTAGACCGCGTCGCAGTCGCGCCAGCGCGTGAGCAGATAGGCGCCGTCCGGCATGCGGTGCACCGGCGCGTGCGTGCGCAGCGCGTGGTAGTAGGGATAAGGATCGTCGATGAAGTCGGGCGGCAACCGCTTGAGATCAAAGGCAAGGGCGGCCGCCCTCGCCTGCTCGCCGGAGAAGCGCTCACTCGCCGGCATGGTGTTGGTCGGCACTACGTAGTTTTCCGTCTTTCGCTCCGGCGCAACGCAAGGCCAGGAACCGCGCCGTGTCAAGCAAGCGCTGGGGCGTTGCTTGCGGCCACCTTATCGGCCATGGTCGCACGCGCGTGGTTGGCGCAGCCAAGGGGAGTCTGGTCGGCCATGGACGACGGCGCGGTCGAGCCCGGCGCGGCGGAACAGCGAGGCATGGCGGCGGACGTCCTGCTCCGGCTCGAGGAATTCCTGCCCTATCGGGTCAACGTGGTGGCGAGCCTCGTCTCGCGAGCAATGTCGCGCATCTATTCCAAGCGCCACGGCATCGGCGTGCCGGAGTGGCGTATCATCGCCACGCTCGGCCAGCACGGCGCGATGACCGGCAAGGCGATCGGCGCCCACAGCCATATGCACAAGACCAAGGTTTCGCGCGCGGTCGCGCATCTGGAGGGACGCAAGCTGATCGGACGGCGCATCAACCGCGCCGACATGCGCGAGTCCTTCCTCTCGCTCACGCCCGCGGGACGGGAGGTCTATGACGATCTGGTGCCGATCGCGCTGGCGTTCGCGCGCCACCTCATGGAGGTGGTCGATCCGGCCGACCGCGCGGCGTTCGACCGCGCGCTGCGGCAGCTGACCGAGCGCGCCGAGATGCTCGCCAACGCAACCGCAAGCAGCGATGACGCGTGACGCAGGTGCCGCGAAGGCTTGAACAACAACGAGGGAAATCTCCGTGAAGCTCTATACCTACTTCCGCTCGTCCGCGGCCTATCGGGTGCGCATCGCGCTCAACTTCAAGAACGTTGCGCACGAGATGGCGGCGGTGCACCTGGTCAAGGACGGCGGCCGCCACCGGCAGGAGGCGTATCGGGCGATCAATCCGCAGATGCGGGTGCCGACCCTGGTGCTGTCGAGCGGCGACGCACTGATCCAGTCGCTTGCCATCATCGAATATCTCGACGAGGTGTATCCCGAGCCACCGCTATTGCCGGCCGACGCCCTTGCCCGCGCGCGGGTGCGCGCGATCGCGCAGATCGTTGCCTGCGACATCCATCCGCTCAACAACCTGGTCGTGCTCAATACGCTCAAATCCTTGGGCCACGATCAGGCCGCGGTCGACGACTGGTACCGGAACTGGGTGGTGCAGGGGTTCGAGGCGATCGAAGCGCTGATCCGGCCCGGCCCCTACGCGTTCGGATCGCAGGTCACGCTCGCCGACCTCTGCCTGGTGCCGCAGGTGTTCAACGCGCGCCGCTTCAAGGTCGTAATGGAGCGCTTCCCCAAGATCGCCGCAGCGGATGCCGCCTGCCTCAAGCTTCCCGCCTTCGACAAGGCGCGTCCGGAGAACCAGGCCGACGCCGAATAGGTCGGATCTCGAGATCGAAGGCGAAACGCTTGACCGCCAGCAACATCATCCGCGTCGTCCTGTGGATGACCGGATCGCTGCTTTCGTTCTGCACCATGGCGGTCGCGATCCGCGTCGTCGCGGACCGCCTCAACGTGTTCGAGATCCTGACCATCCGCAGCGGCAGCGGGCTTGCCGCCATTCTGGCGATTGCGGCGCTGCGGGCCGATCTGCGGGCGACCGTCACGGCGCGCGGCCTGTGGCTGCACGGGTTACGCAACTCGGTGCATTTCGCCAGCCAATACGGCTGGGCGCTCAGCCTTACGCTGCTGCCGCTCGCGACCGTGTTCGCGCTCGAATTCACCAGCCCGGCCTGGGTCGCGGTGCTCGCGATCCCCCTGCTCGGCGAGCGCATGACAGTCGGGCGCGCCGGCTCGATCGTGCTCGGCTTCGTCGGAGTGCTCATCATCATGCGCCCGGGCAGCGAGACGTTCCAGCCAGCGGCGCTGCTGGTCCTGGCGGCCGCGGTCGGCTTCGCCATCACGTTCATCACGACCAAGAAGCTCACGGGCTTCGCCAGCACCTTCGCCATCCTGTTCTGGATGAACGTCATGCAGTTGCCGATGGGCCTCATCGGCAGCGATCCGCTGTTCCTCGCGCGGGTCGAATGGACGCATGCGCCGGCCGTGATCGCCATCGGCATCACCGGCCTGTCGGCCCACTTCTGCTTCACCAATGCGCTGCGCCACGGCGACGCGAGCGTGGTGGTGCCGCTCGACTTCCTGCGCATCCCGCTGATCGCGTTCGTCGGCGCCGCGCTCTATGCCGAGCCGCTCGACGCCTTCGTGTTCCTCGGCGCCGCCATCATCGCGGCCGGCGTGTTATGGAATCTGCGCGCCGAGGCCGGACGATGAAAAGGATGGCCAGACTCAGGCGCGGCCGCTACATTCGCGGGTAGCAAGCGTAGACGGCGAATACCGCGTGCCGATCCAAACTTTCGACACCTTTGCGGCGCTTGATCCGATGCATGCTTCGAAGCCTCCGGATAACCGAATGACGTTGCGCGTTCGAGACATTGCTGCCGCCATCGTGCTCGCGGCGGCGACCCTGGCCGTGCAGGCGCAGGCCCAGACATTGGCCCAGACATTGGCCCAGACTTGGCCGCCGGGTCCCGGCGCGCCGGCAAACCAGCCCTACCAGAGCCAGGTCTGCACCCGGCTCGAAGCCCAGCTCGCCGCCGTCGATCGCGGGCCGGCCGATCCCGGCCGTGCCGAGCAGATCAGACGCTACGAGGAGGCGGCAAGCCGTCAGCAGGCCGAACTCGACCGCACGGTCGCCCAGGCGCGGCGCATGGGCTGCGAGGGGCGCGGCTTCTTCCTGTTCGGCGGCCAGCCGCAGCAGTGCGGCGAGCTCGACGGACAGATCCAGCGCATGCGGATCAACCTCGACCGCGTGATGACCGACCTGCAGCGCCTGCAGGGCGGCAACATCGACCGCGGCGAGCAGCGCCGCTCGATCCTGGTCGCGCTTGCGGAGAACAATTGCGGGCCTCAGTACCGCAGCGCGTCGCGCCCGCGCGGATTCTTCGAGCAGCTGTTCGGCGCGCCGTCGGGAACGATCGACAATCCCGGCAGCCCGGACGCGGTGTCGGGCAATTATCGAACCCTGTGCGTGCGCACCTGCGACGGATTCTTCTTCCCGATTTCGTACTCGACGACGCCGGCGCGCTTCCGCGACGACGAGCGCATCTGCCAGCGCATGTGCCCGGCCTCCGAGGTGGTGCTGTTCTCGCACCGCAATCCCGGCGAGGAGGTGGCGCAGGCGACCTCGATCAACGGCATGCCCTATTCGCAGCTGCCGAACGCGTTCCGCTACCGGACGGAGTTCAATGCCGCCTGCACCTGCAAGCAGCCGGGGCAGTCCTGGGCCGACGCGCTCGGGCGCGACGAGAGCGTCGAGCAGGGCGATATCGTGGTGACCGAGGACCGCGCCAAGCAGCTCTCGCAGCCGAAGGCCCCGCAGACCAAGACGCCGGCGAAGGACGCGCGTCAGAAGGCAGCCCAGCCCGAACCTGCGGCGCCGCCACCAGCACCGCCCGCAGCGGCCGAAACGACCGAGCCGGGCAAGCGCACCATCCGCTCGGTCGGCCCGACCTTCATCCCGGCGCGGTGATCCTTCGAGATGCCCGCCTTCGGCGGGCTCCTCAGGATGAGGGCCTTCATGGTGAGGAGCGCAGCCCATAGCGCGTCGAAGACGCGCGTGAACGCGCTTTCGGCTGCGCGTCGAAGACGCGCGTGAACGCGCTTCCGGCTGCGCGTCTCGAACCATCAAAAATCGAACGCTTCACTCTTGGCCACAGCCGGCGCAAGCGAAAGGTCCGGCTCGGGCAGCGGCGTGCCGGGATCGCGGAAGCGGTTGACGATCGGATAGCGGCGGTCGCGACCGAAATTCTTCAACGTCACCTTGACGCCGGGCGCCGCCTGGCGACGCTTGTATTCGGCCAAGTTGAGCATGCGCTCGACCCGCATGACTGTTTCGCGGTCGAAGCCGGCCGCGACGATCGTGGCGATCGCCTCCTCGTTCTCGACCAGGCGCGTCAGGATCGCGTCGAGCACCTCGTAGGGCGGCAGCGAGTCCTGGTCCTTCTGGTTCTCGCGCAACTCGGCGGTCGGCGGCTTGGTGATCACCCGCTCCGGGATCACCACGCCGTCCGGGCCGCGCGCCCCTTCCGGCCGCCAGGCATTGCGCAGGCGCGCGAGGCGGAACACCTCGCTCTTGTAGATGTCCTTGATCGGGTTGAAGCCGCCGTTCATGTCGCCGTAGAGCGTGGCGTAGCCCACCGACATCTCCGACTTGTTGCCGGTCGTCACCACCATCAGGCCGAACTTGTTGGAGATCGCCATCAGCAGGGTGCCACGCGCCCGCGCCTGCAGGTTCTCTTCGGTGATGTCGCGGTTGGTGCCGGCAAACAACGGCTTGAGCGCCGCCTCGAAGCCCTCGACCGGCGCGGCGATCGGCACGGTGTCGTAGGCGATGCCGAGCGCCTTGGCGATTTGCGCGGCATCGTCGAGCGAGTCCTGCGAGGTGTACTTGTACGGCATCATCACGGCGCGCACCCGCTCCGCACCGAGCGCATCGACCGCCATCGCGGCGCAGAGCGCCGAATCGATGCCGCCGGAAAGGCCGAACACCACGCCTGTGAAGCCGTTCTTGTCGACATAGTCGCGCAAGCCGAGCACGCAGGCCGCATAGTCGCCGCGGTCGCCTTCCTCGATCATGGCGTCCTCGGTCTTGAGGCAGCGCCACGTGCCGGTCTCGCGCACCCATCGGGTCGTGATCACGGCTTCCTTGAAGGCCGGAAGCTGGAACGCGAGCGAACGGTCGGCATTGATGCCGAACGAAGAGCCGTCGAACACGAGCTCGTCCTGGCCGCCGACCTGGTTGAGGTAGACGAGCGGCAGGCCGCTTTCGACCACGCGCGCCACCGCAATGTTGAATCGCTGCTGCGTCTTGTCGCGCCAGTAGGGCGAGGCGTTCGGCACCAGCAGGATCTCGCCGCCGGTCTCGCTCAGGCATTCGACGATGTCCGGACCCCAGATGTCCTCGCACACCGGAACGCCGATGCGCACGCCGCGTAGCACGACCGGACCCGGCATCGGGCCGGCCGCGAACACGCGCTTCTCGTCGAACACGCCATAGTTCGGCAAATCGACCTTGTAGCGCGTCGCCGCGATGCGCCCGCCCTCGAGCATCAGGTGGGCGTTGTAGAGCTTGCCGCCGTCGACCCAGGGCGTGCCGATGAGCATCGCCGGTCCTTCGGCGGTCTCGCGCGCCAGCGCCTCGACGGCCGCGCGGCAGGCGGCCTGGAACGCCGGCTTGAGCACGAGATCCTCGGGCGGATAGCCGGAGATGAACAGCTCGGAAAAGATGATGAGGTCGGCACCGTGCGCGGCCGCGGTCTGGCGCGCCGCGCGCGCCTTGTCGGCATTGCCGGCAACGTCGCCGACGGTCGGGTTGAGCTGAGCGATGGTGATCGCGAGATGGTCGGCGGGGCGCGGGCTCATGGCGAGGGTTTACGCGGGCAGTCGGGCGGCCGCAATCGGGACACTAGCCCCTCATAATCATGTAAGCAGCCATTCGCCGATCGCCAACAGCCAAGTAAAGCCCGCGATCGCGAGCGCGACACCGACCGCGGCCGAACCCATATCCTTGACCATCCCGATTTGCGGATGATGCGCGCGGTTGACCTCGTCGGCGAGCTTCTCGATCGCGGTATTGAGCAATTCGACCACGAGCAGCAGCAACACCACTGCGATCAGGAGGAGCCGCTTCCAGGCCTCGCTTGCCACGACGAACGCCATCGGCACCGCAAGCGCAAGCCCGATCAATTCCTCGCGGAAGGCAGCCTCCGACCGCGCCGCCGCGACGATGCCGTGCCAGCTGTTGACGGTGGCGCGCCACATGCGTTGCAAGAAAGCGTCCCCTCGACGAAACGGGCGCGGCAGCGCCGCGCCCGTACCTATCGGACCCGCTGCGCCTAAGCGCAAGCGTTACTGCGCGGTGCCGATGCCGGCCGGGCCGCCGCCGACCTTGACTCCGCCCGCGGGCGTGAGCTTCGCGCCGTCGAAATTGAAAGCCATCACCTCGTTCTCGACCATGCATTGCACGAGCAGCTTCCTTCCGTCTCTGCTCCACGCAGCACCTTGGCACCAGGCACCGATCGGCGCTTCAGTTACTTTCGTGAGCTTCTTGCCGTCGATCGCGAGCACAATCACCAGCCCCTTGGCATTATAGAATGGCGAAGACTTCGGCTTGTTGGTGCCGTGCTGCAGCACCACGGCGGCATGGCGGCCGTCGGGCGAGATTTTCAGGCCCTCGGGCGTCTGCCCGACCGTGATGGTGTCGATGACGTGCGGCGGATTGACGGTGAGATCAATCAGGCTCGCCGTATCCAGATCGCCCTGTCCGATGCCGATGTTGCCGACCATCGCGAAGCGCCCGTTCGCCGTGATGTCGATCGGATAGGGGCGCAGGCCCGCGTACATGTCGCGCTTGCTGTGCTCCACCTTGTTGCCATCGACGGTGAGGACCGAGATCCGGTTGTCGCCGTCGCGGGTCACGAGCGCGCTCTTGCCGTCGGGCGTGAACGCGATGCCGCTCGGCCCCGAGGTCGCCGCGCCGAGTTGAACCTTGCCCGTGTGCGTCAGCGTCTTGCCGGAAAGCGCAAACACCGACACGGTCCCTTCCGAGCGGTTGGCAACGAGCACGAGATTACCGGCGGGGCTGATGGCGACGCCGGCCGCGCCCGCGCCCGCCTCCACGGTCGCGACGACCGCGGGCGGATTGGCCTTGAGGTCGATCAGGCTCACCTTGTTGTCGGGAGCGGTCTTCTTCGGATCGGCCGGATCGACCTTGGTGGCGGCGGTGACGATGGCAAGGCTCTCGTCGCGCGTCACCGCGACGCTGGAGGGCGGGCCGACCACGCTGGCCGGGGCCTTGATCTCGGCGATGACCTTGGGCGGAGTCGCGCCGATGTCGATGATGGTGACGGTGTCGGCCGCAGGGTTCGCCGGCACGGTGTTGACGCCGTCGACCAGCACGGCCTTGTTGTCATTGGCCGAGACCGCGATCTGCGCACTCGCAGCGGAAAGCGACAGGGCAAGCGCGAGCACCGCGCCGCTCACATGGCGGATCATGGAAACTCCTCCCCAGTTCGGTTTCGTTCAGGGCATGAACGAGCGCTGAGATCGCGTTCGCCCGTCCATGCTAATGGAACACCGGGAGAGGCGATAGCGTCCCCGACGGCTACAGCCCGGCCGCCGCCGGCAGCGGCTTGGCCTTGTTGGCGCGCTCGGCCTTGAGCAGTTCGGCGGCGAGGAATGCCAGCTCGATCGCCTGTTCGGCATTGAGCCGCGGATCACACAAGGTGTGATAGCGGTCGTTCAGGTCCTCGTCCGAGATCGCGCGCGCGCCGCCGGTGCATTCGGTCACGTCCTTGCCGGTCATCTCCAGATGCACTCCGCCCGCATGGGTGCCTTCGGCCGCGTGCACGGAGAAGAAGGTCTTCACCTCCTGCAGGATGCGGTCGAACGGCCGCGTCTTGTAGCCGCTCTCCGCCGTGATGGTGTTGCCGTGCATCGGGTCGCATGACCACACCACCGCGCGCCCCTCGCGGGCGACCGCGCGCACCAGCGCCGGCAGGAAATCGCCGACCTTGTCGGCGCCGAAGCGGCAGATCAGCGTCAGGCGGCCCGCCTCGTTGTCCGGGTTGAGGATGCCGACCAGGCGCAGCAATTCATCCGGCTTGAGCGAGGGGCCGCACTTCAGGCCGACCGGGTTCTTGATGCCGCGGGCATATTCCACATGCGCGTGGTCCGGCTGGCGCGTGCGGTCGCCGATCCACACCATGTGGCCGGAGGTGCAGTACCAGTCGCCGGTGGTGGAATCCTGCCGCGTCATCGCCTGCTCGTAGCCGAGCAGCAGCGCCTCGTGGCTGGTGTAGACGTCGGTGCCGCGCAACTCCGGATGGCTTTCCAGATCGAGCCCACAGGCCTGCATGAAGGCGAGCGTCTCGGAGATGCGGTCGGCCACCAGCCGGTAGCGGTCGAGCTGCCGCGGGTCTTTGACAAAACCGAGCATCCACTGATGCACGCGGCCGAGACTCGCATAGCCGCCGTGCGCGAAGGCACGCAGCAGGTTCAAGGTCGCGGCCGACTGGTGATAGGCCTCGATCAGCCGGCGCGGATCGGGCGTGCGCGCTTGCTCGGTGAACTCCGCGCCGTTGACGATATCGCCGCGGTAGCTTGGCAGCTCCATCCCGTCGCGCTTCTCGACCCCCGAGGAGCGCGGCTTGGCGAATTGGCCGGCGAGCCGACCGACCTTGACCACCGGCGAGGCCGCCGCAAAGGTGAGCACCACCGCCATCTGCAGGAACACGCGGAAGAAATCGCGGATCGAGTTGGCGCTGTGGTCCTCGAAGCTCTCGGCGCAGTCGCCGCCCTGCAGCAGGAAAGCATCGCCGGCCGCGACGCGCGCGAGCGATTTCTTCAGGTTGCGCGCCTCGCCGGCGAACACGAGCGGCGGAAACGTCGCAAGCCGCGCTTCGGTTTGGGCAAGCTTCGCCGCATCCGGATAATGCGGAAGCTGGGCGATCGGCTTTGCGCGCCAGCTTTCTGGCGTCCAACGCTCGGGCATGACGCATACTCCTGGCACGTCAAAGACGCGCGTAAACGCGCTTATGGTGCGCGGGCCTTCCCCGCCGCGCGGCGGGGTTATACACGAGCAGGGAATCAAATGAAAACGCGAGGGGTTCCCCTTGCGGGAAGCACCGCCTGCCATGCCCCTCCATCCCGCCTATGCCCAAGTCTCGGCGCTGCTCGCGTCGGTCTTCATCCTGATCGCCGGCAACGGCCTGTTCACGACGCTCGTGCCGTTGAGCGCGACGGCGGCGGGCTTTGCGCCGCTCACCATCGGCTTCATCGGCTCGGCCTATTTCGGCGGCATGCTGCTCGGGTGCCTCGCCGCGCCGCACATCGTGGCGCGGTCGGGCCACATCCGCGCGTTCGCCGCTTTCGTAGCGGTCGCGACCGTGACCGCGCTCGCCCACCCGCTGATCGTCGAGCCCACCGCCTGGGCGGTGATCCGCGCGATCACCGGCTTCTGCTTCGCCGGCCTCTACGCCACGATCGAGAGCTGGATGCACGACAAGGCCGAGAACGACGTCCGCGGGCGCGTGCTCGCGCTCTATCAGATCGTGCACTATGTCGGCAGCGCCACCGGGCAGCAGGCGATCCGGCTGATCACGCCATCCTCCTACGTACCGTTCTCGATCATCGCCGCCGCGCTCGCGCTCTCGGTGCTCCCCCTCGCCTACACCCGCACCGACCCGCCCAATCCGCCGCCGGTACCGCGCCTGCGGTTGGTCTGGCTTTATCGCATCTCGCCGGTCGGCGTGATCGGCGCGCTGGTCTCGGGCGCCGCCAACGGCACGTTCTGGTCGCTCGCTCCGGTGTTCGCCGAGCAGAGCGGGCTCGGACCCGGCGGAATCGCAAGCTTCATGACCGCCGCGATCATCGGCGCAGCCCTGGTGCAGTGGCCGGTCGGCCGGCTCGCCGACCGCCGCGACCGCCGCCACATCATGCTGGTGGCGATCGCGATCGCGGTGCTGGCGCAGGGCGCGCTCGTGCTCATGGCCAAGAGCCACCCCAACGTGCTGATCGCGCTTGCCGCCGCGGTCGGCGCCTCCGCGCTGCTGCTCTATCCGCTGGCCTCCAGCCACGCCCAGGACCTGTGCGGGCGCGAAAACGCGGTCGAAGTCTCGACCGGGCTCCTGCTCGCCTACACCATCGGGGCGATCGTCGGCCCGACCACCGCGGCCTTGATGATGGGCCGGATCGGACCGGAGGCACTGTTCCTCCACAACGGGATCATCCACGTCGCGTTCGTGATCGTGATCGTGTGGCGGCTGTGGCAGCGCCCGCCGCGGCGGGAGAGCGAGGCGTGAGCGAGGTCCTGGTCCAGGATACCACCTTTCCCGCGCGTGACGGCTATGCGCTGGCCTGTACCGTGTTTGCGCCGCAAGCGGCCCCGCGCGGAACCGTGCTGATCAATTCGGCGACTGCGGTGCCGCGCAAGATCTATCGCGCCTTCGCCACTTATCTGGCCGAACAAGGTTTCGCGGCGCTGAGCTACGACTATCGCGGCATCCCAGGACGCTAGTAAGGCCGGCACGCCCACTTCAGGCAGCCACCGCAGCCGGTCTTGCGGATGCAGACCGGGTGCAGGAACAGGTTGCACACCGGCGGCTTGACGATGACACAGGGGCCGGCCGGCCGCTTGGCCTTACGCGCCGCCGACGCCTGGTCGCTGGCCGCGAACACGGTCAGACACACAGCCACGCTCAGCGCGCCAACGACAAGATTGCGCACGGTCATGAGAATCTCCCAACGCCCCGCGCGGGCCGAGCCGGCGGGACGTCTCTATCTTTCGTTGTAGGCGCCGGCTAGTCAACCATACGAAAGACATCAGGCAAGGTTGGGGTCGCGCCGCGGCCGGCGCTCGAACGTCCTGACCGCGACGACGACACCTGCGACCAAGAGAGCGCCGCCGACCGCTTCCGCGACGGTCGGGCCGCGTCCGTCCCAGGCGAGCCCGAACACGACGCCGAAGATGGTCTCCGACACGATGAGCTGGCCGGCGAGTGACAGCGGCAGGCGGCGGCTCGCCACGGCCCAGAGCCAGGTCGCGACCAGTGACGACAGCACGCCGGTGATCGCGCCCCAGAGCAGCAGGCGGCCGAGCGCGCCCGGGGCGCGCGCGGCTTCGGGAAGTCCGGACAGGCCGAACGCCATGGCGATCGGGATCAGCGGCAACGCGGAAACAAACGCCCCGAGCCCGGTGAGCGCCGCCCAGTCGGCGTCGCTCATGGCGGGGCGCGTCGCGAGCGCGCGCGCGTTGCGCAGACCGTAGACCGTCCACAGCACGAGGCCGGCGAGCGCCAGCACGATACCGAGGGCGACGCCGGCGCGTTCGGTCGGCAGCGCCGAGCGCAGCAGCGCGTCGCCGTTGACCATGACCAGCCCAACCAGGATGAGCCCGAGCGGCAGGGCAAGGCTGCGCAGGGTGACGGCGTCGTCGCGGCGGTATCCGGCAAGCGCGAGGACGATCGGCAGCGCGCCGATGATGAGGACGGTCGGCGATGCGCCGGCGAGCGGCACCGCGAGGGCGACCGCCAGATAGTAGCCGGTGTAGCCGGTGAATCCGAGCACGACGATTTCGCCGGCCGTGCGCCGGTCAAGGCCGCGCAGTGCCGCAAAGCCGCGGCGCGCAAGCACGGCAAGCGCCGCGAGGGCGTAAACCGCGTAACGCACCACGGTGAGGTCGAATCCGGTGAACGGGGCGACCGCGAGCGGGGCGATGAAACTGAGCCCCCAGAACGCGCCGGCCAGAAGTCCCGCAAGGACGCCGACGAGCATGGCTAGTGCCCCGAAGCCGAAGTTCGCAGATAGTGTGCGGCAAGGGCGGTTGCGAACTTCGGGTTCAAAAGGAGCACTAGAATCATAGAGTTGCTAGCGTCCCTTTGATTCCGAAGTTCGCCTCCGAGCGCGCCGCAAGTGCTGACGAACTTCGGAATCGGGACACTAGGTGGCGCGCCTACTCCGCCGCTTCGCGCCGGTGGCGCGCGGCCGGCGTGCGCATGGTGACGAGCTCCTCGGCCGCGGTCGGATGCACCGCGACGGTCGCGTCGAAGTCGGCCTTGGTCGCCTTCATCTTCACGGCGATGCCGACAAGCTGGATCATCTCTCCGGCATCGGGACCGACGATGTGGCAGCCGACCACGCGGTCGGTCACGCCGTCGACGATCAGCTTCATCAGCACGCGGGTGTCGCGGCCGGACAACGTCGCTTTCAGCGGCCGGAACGTCGCCTTGTAGACGTCGACGAGGACGAGCTGCGCACGCGCCTCGGCCTCGGTCAGCCCGACGGTGCCGACCTCGGGCTCGGAGTAGACCGCGGTCGGGACATCGGCATGGTTGACCGGCGTCGGCTTGCCGCCGAACACCGTGTCGGCGAACGCATGACCCTCGCGGATCGCCACGGGCGTCAGGTTCAGGCGGTTGGTCACGTCGCCGATCGCATAGATGTGCTTGACCGAGGTCTGCGAGAACGCGTCGACCACGACCGCGTTGTCGGCCGCGAGCTTGACGCCGGCCTCCTCGAGACCGAGATGCGCCGCGTTCGGATGGCGCCCGATCGCGAACATCACCTGGTCGGCTTCGAAGGCGCGCCCGTCGGAGAGGCGCGCCGTGTAGCCGACCGCGGTCTTGGCCACTTCGGCGATCGTGCAGGCGCGCACGACGGAAATCCCGCGCATTTCCATCTCGCAGCACAGGTGCGCGCGCACGTCGTCGTCGAAGCCGCGCAGGATGTTGTCGCCGCGATAGACGATGGTCACCTGCGACCCGAGGCCGGCGAAAATCCCGGCGAACTCCACGGCCACGTAGCCGCCGCCCTGGATCACGATGCGCCGCGGCAGCTCCTTGAGATGGAACGCCTCGTTCGACGAGATCACGTGCTTGATGCCGGGGATCGGCCGGCCGTGGTTCGGATGCCCGCCGGTCGCGATCAGGATGTGCTTGGCGCGGACGCGCTCGCCGCCCGCAAGGCGCACCGTATGGTCATCCTCCAGCACGGCGCGGCCCCTGACGATGTTGACGCCGGCCTTGTCGAGGTTGGCGGTATAGACCGTTTCGAGCCGGGCGATCTCCTTGTCCTTGTTGGCGATCAAGGTCGGCCAGTCGAACGCCGGCTGCGTGGTCCAGCCATAGGCGGCGGCATCCTCGAAATCGTGGCCGAAGCGCGCCGCATAGACTAGCAGCTTCTTCGGCACGCAGCCGCGGATGACGCAGGTGCCGCCGATCCGGTATTCCTCGGCGATCGTCACGCGCGCGCCGTGGCCGGCCGCAACGCGCGCAGCGCGAACGCCGCCCGAGCCCGCCCCGATGACGAAGAGATCGACGGTCCTGTCAGGCATGCCTGCGACTTCGTTTCATGCGCGCAGCCGCATCACAGGTCATGACCCTTCTTCTTCATCTCGGCACGGAAGCGCATCAGGATTTCCTCGGCCGTCTTCGGCGCCCATTGCTGGATGAAGTTGAAGGTGCGGTCGAGGATGCCCGGCTCCTGCGCCACGATCTTCCGGCCAAGCGGCGTCTTGAAGAACACAACCGCGTCCTTGAGCTCCTGCTCGGTGAACTGCTGGGCGTACTGTCGCGAGGCTTCGTTGATGAGCTCGGCGCGGCGCGATCCGAATTCGGTGCGCAGCTGGGCCGCCACGTCGGCGAGATCCTTGGACAGCTGCGGACTGGTCTGCAGCAGCATCGCCCGGGTCTGATCGACGATCCCGGAGATGACCGGATCGAACATGCCGGCGCCGCCCTTGATCTCGACAAGTTCCTTGGCCGCCGCCAAGGCGGCAGCCGAAGGCGTCTGGGCGCGGACCGGCCAAGTGGATGCGCACAACACCAACGCGAGCGTCGTTGCGCACGCGATCATGAAATTCGCCCTTGTGAACATCGACTGCTCCTTTTGATCCTCAGGATTTCTCGACGATGCGTCGGCCCTCAGGCCCCGCGATGACGGCGACGTGGGCCAGATCGATGAACAATCCGTGCTCGACGACGCCGGGAATGCCGGCAAGACGACGGCTCAGCGCGCGCGGATCGGCGATGCGCTGAAGCGCCGCATCGAGGATGAAGTGGCCGCCATCGGTGACGAAAGTACGGCCATCCTTGTCGCGGCGCAGGCCGATCGGGCCGGGGCTGCCCGCGGCGACGACCGCGGTCTCGACCGCGCGCCGGGTCGCGGCAAGCCCGAACGGCACCACTTCGATCGGCAACGGGAACGCACCGAGCAGCGCGACCCATTTGCTGTCGTCCGCGATGACCACCATGCGGGCGGAGGCTGCGGCCACGATCTTCTCGCGCAGCAGCGCGCCGCCGCCGCCTTTGATCAACATGAGATCGGGGGCGATCTCGTCGGCGCCATCGATCGTCAGGTCGAGTTCGGGCGTCTCGTCCAGCGTGGTCAACGGAATGCCGACGCTTTCTGCCTGCGCGCGGGTCGCCTCCGAGGTCGGTACGGCGATCACATCGAGGCCCGCGCGCACGCGCTCGCCGAGCAGATCGACGAGATGACGCGCAGTCGAGCCGCTGCCGAGCCCGAGCCGCATTCCCGGCCGGACGAATTCGAGCGCGCCGACGGAGGCTTCGCGCTTGTAGGCTTCGGCATTCATGATCCCGGCATCGACCTTGGAGCGACAGCCGGCCTATCTAGCGTTCTTCGCCCGGTCAAGAAAGCCGAAAAAGCGCGCTGGTGTCCCGATTCCGAAGTTCGCCAGCACGTGCGGCACGGTCGGATGCGAACTTCGGAATCAAGGGGACACCAGCAAACTTTATGATTCCAGTGCCTCTTTGAACCCGAAGTTCGCAACCATCCTTGCCGCGCGTTGGGTGCGAACTTCGGGTTCGAGGCACTGGTGTCCCGATTCCGAAGTTCGCCAACACGTGCGGCACGGTCGGATGCGAACTTCGGAATCAAGGGGACACCAGCAAACTTTATGATTCCAGTGCCTCTTTGAACCCGAAGTTCGCAACCATCCTTGCCGCGCGTTGGGTGCGAACTTCGGGTTCGAGGCACTGGTGTCCCGATTCCGAAGTTCGCCAGCACGTGCGGCACGGTCGGATGCGAACTTCGGGTTCGGGGCACTGGTGCCGCGAAACTTGCGTTGCGCACCTGCGCGCGCTAGCGCTTGCGCCATGATCCAGCCGATCGTCGTCTTCGATCTCGACGGCACCCTCGTCGATACCGCGCCCGACCTCATCGACACGCTGAACGTGATTCTTGCGCGCCACGATTTTCCGCCAATGGCCTACGATGCCGCACGCGCGATGATCGGCGCGGGCGTCAAGCGGCTGTTGCAGCGCGCGCTTGCCGCAAACGGCCGGGATCTGCCGCCCGAAGAGATCGATCGGCTCTACCGGGAATACCTGCCGCTCTACGCCGGGCGCATCGCCGAACTCTCGCGCCCCTTCCCCGGCCTCGCGCGCGCGCTCGATGAACTCGGCGGCAGCCATCGGTTCGCGGTGTGCACCAACAAGCTCGAATGGCTGTCGGTGCGCCTGCTCGATCAGCTTGGGTTGACCGGGCGCTTCGCGGCGATATGCGGGCAGGATACCTTCGGCGTGCAGAAGCCCGACCCGAGGATCCTGCTCGAGACGATCGCGCGCGCCGGCGGCGACCGCTCGCACGCCGTCCTGGTCGGGGATTCGATGACCGACGTTGCGACCGCGCGAGCCGCCGGCATCCCGGTCATTGTGGTCGAGTTCGGCTACACCGAAACGCCTGCAGCCGAGCTCGGCGCCGACCGGCTGATCGCGCGCTTCGAGGAACTGCGCGCCGCCGTTTTCGAGCTTGTTCCGCCGCGGCCGTGACGGGGCCGCGCGGTTGCGCCTGCGGCTCTGCGCGCTTATGGTCGGCCCGGGGGACGGGACCAGCCGAGTGCCATGATTGCGATCGTACGCGTATGCGCCGTTGCGGGCGCGCTGCTGACTGCCGGCTGCGCATCGTGGACGCCGAGCCTCGACTTCCTGCCGAGCCTGCCGAGCCTCTCGTCGAGCGGCCCCTCCGTCACGCTCGGGATCGAGACCGATCCGCCCGGCGCGGACGCCAGCACCTCGGTCGGCCCGGGCTGCCGCACGCCCTGCACGGTGGCGGTGCCGGCCGACCGCGAGTTCACCGTCAGCCTGACTCTCAACGGCTACCTGCCGCAGATCGTGCCGGTGCGCCCGCGCGCGCCCGACAACGTACGCCCGGAGCCGGAGGGCGGCGTGATCGCGACCGCCGACCTGGTGCCGAACCCGATCCTGGTGCAGATGGAGCCGGCCCCGCCGCCGGCGCCGCCGAAGAAGCGGCGCGCGCCGCGCACGCCCAAGGCCAAGACGCCGAAGCAGTAGCGCGGTTGACACTGCCGCGACTTGCCTTAAACCGTCGCCCAAAGGGCGCTTAGCTCAGCGGGAGAGCGTTCGCTTCACACGCGAGAGGTCGTAGGTTCAATCCCTACAGCGCCCACCAAAAAAGGCCTTGCCGGCCAGACCGAAGTCCGGACAAGCAAGGCCAAGTCTTCGCCGCGGGAGGCGAGCGGCGGATTCGACGGCTAGTGCAACCTTCCGGGTCGTCCGGTGCGGGCCTGCGCTTCATGGCGCGCCACGGCGAGCAGATAGGCCAGATCCTTCAGTCCACCGCGGGACGCCATGCGCTCAAGCTCGCGCATGAGGGTCGCGATGTATTCGGCGCACTCATGCGGTTGCGCCGGTGAATCGATCGTCTTCTTTGGTTTGCGTGCGGTCATGATCAAATTTCCCCCTGTGAGCTCGACTTTGGCTCTCCTCCCATCATGCACTCGCATCGTGATTGCACCGTGAAACCATCCGCAGCGGGTGGCCGTGGGCTCCCGCCCGCGCCATCAGGCCTCGTGATGCCCGCCACGATGTTCGTTGAGAGGCGTGCGCCTAGGCGCAAAGTCTATCCCCGCGCGGAACTCGCGTGGTCTTAGGGCAACACTCGGCAAAAAGCCGGCGATGGCCGTGCACGGCGGCGGCGAATTTGGGTTGCCGGGACGCACGAATTATGGCCCTGCTGAATTCGCGGTCGCTCGAATCGCATGTGGTCCAACCTATTGACGTAATTCGAACAAACGGGGCTTTGCGATGCCGTCGCGCTTCCTGGTCGGGCTTGCGGTCACGGCTTTCACGCTTGCTGCTGCGACGGCCACCGCAGCCCCGACACGGCCGGCAAGGCCCGCCGCGCCGCCTGCAGCCGCGCCCACCGCACCAGCCACGCCGCCCGCCGTGATGATCGACCCGGAGGGCCGCTATACCGGCGGCCGTCCGCACGGCAGCCTGTACGGCCTATTCGGCGGCGCCTCTCCGGTCCCGCGCACCACCGTCAGTTTCGCCGGCAACCACGCGCCCGGCACCATCATCATCAACACCGCGGAGCGGCGGCTCTACTACGTGCTCGGCGACGGGCAGGCGCTGCGCTACGGCATCGGCGTCGGACGCATCGGCTTCACCTGGGCCGGCACCACGGCGGTCTCGCAAAAGCGCGAGTGGCCGGCCTGGACGCCGCCGTCGCAGATGCTCAAGCGCCGGCCCGATCTGCCCCGTTATATGCCGGGCGGGCCGAACAATCCGCTCGGCGCGCGCGCCATGTACCTCGGTTCCTCGCTCTACCGTATCCACGGCTCGAACGAGCCCGAGACCATCGGGCAGGCGGTGTCGTCGGGCTGCTTCCGGCTGACCAACGAGGACGTGATCGACCTCTACAACCGCGTGCGCGTCGGCGCCAAGGTGATCGTGCTGCGCTGAACGGAGAAGTTGCATTCACCGCAGGGGCCGGCATCGCGCCGGCCCCTTTCGTTTGCAACTGGACCGGCAAACCGCTTGGATTGGCCAGGACACTCGCTGTCATCAGGGGAGAGCGCCATGGCCCACGTCGTCGGAACCGTCCAGCCTGTCGCGCAGCCAGTGGTCATCGGCCCCGATTCCGGATTGCCGCCGACCTCGCCCAACACCTGGGCGTTCGACCTCGATCCCGGCCCGCCGCCCGCCGGCGGCATCAAGTTCATCATCGTGCATCTGCAGGGCCTGAACCTTCCGGCCAACAACCGGGTTGAAATCGACCTCGGCTACGACACCGACGTGCTCACCGCGACGACCGATCTCGATTTCTGGTCGCGGCCGGTCAATCTTTCCGCCTTTCCCTCCGGCAAGATTCCGCTCCGCTACATCACCAACGGTTCTGCCAGCGGAAGCGTCACGCTCGATCGCTTCGGCCGCGGCGAGCGTCATCCGAGCGACAACGATCCGGGCGCCAATTCGAACTGCGATCCGTTCCTGCTCGACGCCAACTATGTCGAGCCGCCGTTCGGCCCCGCGTTTTTCTGCGCGACGCCGCCCGACTTCGAGAACGTCGAATGCGTGACCGCGGCGGGCGACGTGCGCAAGACCGTCGCGCCCGCGGCCGGCATGATCGTACACGTCGATCTCGCCGCCGACGGCGTCACCGAGATCCTGTCGAGCTTCACCGGCACGCTGGTCGGAGCCGACCTGGTGCTCACCTGCGCGCAGTTCCTGCTGCTGTCATCGGCGCAGATCCAGTCGAGCTCGATCATCTTCAACTACCAGACCACGTGCGCGGGCGCGCGGCCGGCCGGCTATGTCGGTCGCTTCCACAAGGTGAAGCGGGTGGTGAAGCTCGGCTTCTTCAGCGCGGTCGATTACGCCCTGTTCCAAATCAGCGTTCCGCCGGCCGGCCTCGGCATCACCCCGATCGTGATGCGCCCGGACCTTCCCGCGATCGGCGAGGACGTCTTCTGCATCCACCACCCCGAAGGCGCGGTGAAGCGGCTCTCGGCCACGCATGGGTCGTTCAAGACCGTGATCGACAGCGACATCAACGCGGTCGTCGCCGACCTCGACGTCGCGAGCGGCTCGACCGGCGCCGGCTTGTTCGACGCCGCCGGCCGTATCGTCGGCGTGATGCACGCGGGTTTCCCCTGCAATATCGTGTTCTTCCCGACCGCCGGCGTGCTCGCCGACGTCGGCAATCCGGTCGAAGACCCGCTCGCGCGCGACGTGATGATCGTGTTCGACCGCTCCGGCAGCATGGTGGCCGATGCCGGTACCGGACGGCCCAAGATCGCCGAGGCGCAGGACGCCGCCTCGCTGTTCGTCCAACTGGTGCAGAGCGACGGCGCCAACCAGATCGGGCTGGTGTCGTTCAGTACGGTGGCGAGCGATCCGGTCGATTTCGCGTTGCAGCCGGTCAATACCGTCAACAAGGCGACGCTGATCGGGCCCACGCCATTCACCGGCGGAATCCTCGGCGGGCTGAACGCCAACGGCGCGACCTCGATCGGAGACGGGCTGGAGGCGGCACGCGATCAGATGCCGGACCCGTTCACCCTGCGCTCGATCCTGCTCCTCACCGACGGGTTGCAGAACAGGCCGCCCTTCATCCAGGAGGTCACCGGGCTCGACGGCATCAGCATCAACGCCATCGGCTTCGGCGAGGCCTCGAGCCTCAACGGGGCGCTGCTGACGGAACTTTCCGAGACCCACAACGGGCTCTACATGCGCGCCGGCGACGGCCTCGACCTGAAGAAGTACTTCGCGCTCGCCTTCGGCAACATCTTCGCCTCCGGCACCCTGCTCGATCCGCAGGGCCGCCTCAGGGCCGGCGACAAGGAGAGCAAGCCGATCCGCTTCAGTGTTTGCGGCGAGAAAGTCATTACCATCGTGGCCGGCTGGGACCGGGACGGCGCCAAGCTCGCCATCAACGTCAAGACGCCCGGCGGCGCGACCATCACCGCAACGACACCCGGCATCGAGGATGCGACCGGGCGCACCTGGGCGTTCCTGCGCATCAGGTTGCCGCACGGCGGCGAGCGCAACGGAATGTGGACGGTCGTGCTGAGTCGCGAAGAGTCCGGCGGGGCGCGCGTCCTGAACTATTTCGTCAACGTCGTTGCCGGCGGCGGTGCAAGGCTGACCCGCTGGCCGGGGCGCGATCTCTACCACACCGGCGACCTGATCAATCCGACCGTGCGGCTCGCCGGCGGCGACGGTTTTCCCAAGGACGCCAAGGTGCGCCTGACGGTGATGCGGCCGAACGCGAGCGCCGGCACCATCCTGACCAAGGCGAAAAAACCGCAGCGACCCGCGGCGCAAAGCGGCGATACGATCCCGGCGCGCTACACCACGATGCTGGCGCTGGAGAAATCGTCACGCAAGCCGATCGTCGACTATTCGGAGCATCGCTTCGAGCTCACGCCCAACGCCGTGCAGGGCGTCATGAACGTGCGCAGCACCGGACTGCACGGCGCGGTGCTGAAGGACTTTCTCAACGTCGAGGGCACCTACACGTTCCACGCGGTCGCGACCTACGCCAAGGCCAAGGGCTGCGTCAGCTCGCGCGAGCTACAGTGGTCGGTCGAGGTCGAGCTGAACATCGATCAGGGCAAGTCGGACGTGAATGTCACGCCCGGGCCGACGCGCCCGGACCGGAAGAAGACCGCGGTCTTCGTCATCACCCCGCGCGACTCTTTCGGCAACCATGTCGGTCCGGGCCGTCCCGATGGCTTCACGGTGACCGGCGCGGCCGGTGTCACGCTCGAGGGCGCGGTGCGCGACAATGGCGACGGCTCCTACAGCGTGACCGGCATCGTCGAACCCGGCACGCGCAAGCCCGCCGTCGTGCTCGGCAATGCCGAACGCTGCCTGTGCAGGGTCGCGGGGCGTCCGGGGGCAAGGCCGAGGAAGAAGCGGTAGAGGTAGCCCGGGTTGAGCGGGGAGCGAAACCCGGGAGCGATCGAGCGGCGCGGTAACATCAGCCGGCTACTCGCTATCCGCTCATCCCCTCCAGCGCTGCCGCAAGGCTCGCGTGAAACGTCGCGTGCCAAATCTTTCCGCTCGTATCCTCCGGGTCATTGGGCCACTCACGGCGGTGCGCCTCGTAGTCGTGGGCGTAGCGCAATAGCGCGACGGCACCCGCAAGCGTCGCCGGTCGCGCGTGCGCGAGCGCCCAGGCCGCCTCATCGTCGGCGTCGGACGCGGCCCAATAGGCATCATTCCCCGCCTTCCAGCGCGGGTCATCATTCGCGCCGAGGCCTTTGGCTCGATCCCCGCGAAACCATTCCTTGCGTTTCTCTTCCGGAATTTCTCCTTCCAGATCAGAGAGGAGATGGCACACCTGCTCATGTCGCAGGCAAGCCGCCTCATGGGCGACAATGAGCGCCAAGACCGGCTCGGAAGCGGCTGTAAATGCTCGCGCCGCAAGCGGCACGGCCGCCGACGCGGCGGTCGCTGCAACGAGGGATCGGCGTGTGATAATAGGATGCTCAGCCTGGGCCATTGGGTCCTCCTTTGGCTCGGGTTAGAGCCGGTCACGTGTTCACGCACGTGATCGGCTCGCTCAATGTTTATGTTGAACATTAACTAACGCCCATGTCAAGAGACAAGTCAGCCCCGAGAAGGAAACCTGGGCGCCCGGCAACGGGACATGACCCCCTGTTTGGGTTCAGAATCCCGGTAGAGACGATTGTGGCTGTTGAGGCCTGGGCGGCGGAGCAACCCGACAAACCCTCCCGCTCGGAGGCAGTGCGCCGCCTGCTCGATCTCGGAATGAAGACTGCGAAAGTTCGGAGCGCGAAACAGAAATGAGGATAGAGATGCCGTCAATATGTGCCCGGCGCCTTCGGCGACATGGCATAGACCCGCCCGTCATACAGTTCGTAACGCCCAGATGCGCCGCCGCCCAGGCGAGGTACTCGTCAACCGATGTGCGCGTCGGCAGAGCGGTCATGGCGCGCCGATCATAGGCCCGCCGCGAAAGCGAGGGCAACTCCCCCTATCGCCCCGCCGGCTCGCGCGACAGGTTCTTGGCGGCGAGCTCGTCGAGATAGGCCTGCCAGTTGGCGGCATGGTCGCGCGCGAGCTCGGCAAGGTATTTCCAGCTGTAGATGCCGGTCGAATGCAGGTCGTCGAACACCAGCCGCACGGCGTAGTTGCCGACCGGCTGCACTTCCAGGATCATCACGTTCTTCTTGCCCGGCACGGTCTTGCGCTCTTCCGGAGCGTGCCCCTGCACCTCGGCGCTCGGACTCTTCACCCGCAGATATTCGGCCGCGAGCGTGAAGCTCTCGCCGTTGTCGAACGCGATCGACAGCGCCTTGCGGTCCTTGGCCAGGCGCAGCTCGGTCGGCCAAGGACGGTCGGACGGGCGCTCAGTCGGGCGGTCGGTCACGACTTTCATTCCTTTCCAGGCCCGCTGGAATTTCGCGCGGAAGCCACGAACTCTACCATTGCTCACACCGCCGCGGCCATGCCGCCACGCCACGCGGGGCTGGGGCACGGAAGAGCGAGTCGGTCGCACCCTCAAAGGAGTCCCCTGATGTCTTACCGCATGGCTCTTGCCTTGGGAGGTTTCCAAAGGCACCGTCTGTCGTCGCAGTCGCAGGCAGGGATGGAGAGGGATGCGCTACGTCAGTCTGGCGGGCTTTCTGTTCGCATTCTGGCTCGCCCTGTCCGGGCATTACACGCCGATGCTTGGTGACAGCCGGCGCCGCTAGCGCGGTCCTGTGCGTCCTTGCCGCAATCCGCATGCGTGCCGCCGATGCCGAAGGGCATCCGGTCGAGGTGTTCCGGGGCGCCGTCACCTACTTTCCCTGGCTGATCCGCGAAATCGCCAAATCGGCCTGGGGGGTGACGAAAGTCATCCTGCATCCGAGCCTTCCGATTTCGCCCACTATGACCGTCGTGCAGGCGAGCCAAAAGACCACGGTCGGTGTCGTAACCTATGCGAACTCGATCACGCTGACGCCCGGAACGATCACCGTCGGCGTGACGGGAAACGATCTCACCGTCCACGCCCTGGTGCGGGACGGTGCGCTCGATCTTGAAGGCGGCGGGATGGACCAGCGCGTCAGCCAGTTCGAGGGCACGGCCTGATGTTCGCCGTTGCGGCTGTCGCCATTCTCGTCGCACTGGCCCTTGCCATCGCGCGCGCCATCAAGGGGCCGACCGTGTTCGACCGCGTGCTCGCAGGCAACTCGGTCGGCACGCTGGCGATCATGCTGCTCGCGGTAATGGGCTTTCTGACCGGGCGTCCCGAGTTCCTGGACATCGGCCTGACCTACGGCCTGCTCAATCTCATCGGCACCCTCGCGGTGCTGAAGTTTTTTCGGCACGGCGATCTCGCCTATGACGCTGAAGTGGAGCCGCGATCATGACGCTGGCGGTCGAGATTGCGAGCTGGGTGCTGATGCTTCTCGGGTCATTTTTCACGGTCGTGGGTGCGTTCGGACTTGTGCGCATGCCGGACGTCTTCACCCGCATGCATGCAGCGAGCGTCACGGACACGCTTGGCGTCGGTTTTCTGATTCTCGGCATGGGGTTGCAGGCGGGGCTCGGCTTGGTGACGCTGAAGCTCGCATTCCTGTTGGCGCTGTTCTTCTTCACCGGCCCCGTCGTGACCCACGCCCTGGCACAGGCTTGCCTGCATGAAGGAATCAGGCCGCTCTTGGCGGAAGATCGTCGCGAAGCCGCCGCGCGCGCGCCGGCTCGCGACGACGGGAGGTCCCCATGATATCTCTCATCAACGCCGCACTCCTGACGCTGCTGGCCGTGGTGACGATAGCGATCGTCTACCAGCGCAGCCTGTTCGGCGTGGTCATTCTTGCCAGCATCTACAGCTTCCTGATGGCCAGCGTGCTGATCGTGCTCGACGCGGTGGATGTGGCGATGACCGAGGCGTCGGTCGGCGCGGGCGTGTCGACGGTGATCCTGCTCGCCACGCTGCATTTGGTCAAGAACGACCGAGATGCGTTCGGTTCGGCGCTCACCTCCTGCCGCTTTTCGTCGCGCTCGGCACCGGCGCCGTTCTGGTCTGGGGCACGCTCGTACTGCCGCCGTTCGGCACAGCCGATGCGGTCATTCACAAGCACGTCGTGCCGCGCTACCTCGCCGATACGCTCAAGGAAACCAATGTTCCGAACGTGGTCACTTCGGTGCTGGCCGACTACCGCGGTTACGACACGCTCGGCGAGACGACGGTAATCTTCACCGCCGGCATCGGGGTGATGCTGCTCTTGCGCGGCGCGCGCCGGCGAGGCCGCTCCGGCGGGAAGGCCGCGCCATGAGCCTCGACCTCATCCTTCGCGTCGGCACCAAGCTCATCCTGCCCTTCATCCTCCTGTTCGCCCTCTACGTTCAATTCCATGGCGACTTCGGTCCGGGCGGCGGGTTTCAGGCGGGCGTCATCATGGCCGGCATGGTGATCCTGCTCGCGATCACTTTTGGCCTTGAGGCGGCGCAGCGCATCGCGCCGCAGACGTTGGTCGAGCGCATGGTCCCGCTTGGCGTGCTGATCTATGCCGGCACCGGCGTCGTCGGGCTGATCATGGGGAAGAACTATCTCGACTATTCCGTCCTGGCCCATGACGCCGCCCATGGACGCGAGCTTGGCATCTTCCTGGTCGAAGCGGGCGTGCTGGTTACCGTCGCGGGCACCATGACCGCCGTGTTCTACGCCTTCGTCGAGCGAGGCCGCTGATGGCGACGCTCGACAGGCCTGGCGGATCACTACAACTACGTCATCACCATCTTCCTGATGATGGCCGGCCTCTACATCGTCGTCGCGCGTGGCAACATGGTGAAGAAGCTCGTCGGGCTGTCGATTTTCCAGACCTCGGTCTATCTCCTCTATATCGAGCCCGGAAAGATCCTCGGCGGCACCGCTCCGATCATCGATCCGGCGTTCACCGTCTACTCCAATCCCCTGCCGCACGTGCTCATTCTGACCGCCATCGTCGTCGGCGTCGCCACGCTCGCGCTCGGCCTTGCGTTGGTCGTCCGCATCAACGAGGCCTACGGCACCATCGAGGAGGACGAAATCTTCGCAAAGGACGGCGAGATATGAATGCGGTCTGGCCGCATCTGCCCGCGCTGCAAGTCGTCATTCCGCTTCTTGGGGCCTTGCTCGCAGGTCTGTTGCGCCGCGGCGGAACGGCCTTCGCGCTCGCGCTGGCGGTGAGCTGGATCATGCCATTCATCGCCGTGGCGATGCTCTGGCAGGTACAGGCGACGGGACCGATCTCGTACCACATGGGCGGATGGCCGCCGCCATGGGGCATCGAATACCGGGTCGATACTCTGAACGGCTTCGTGCTCGTCCTAGTATCGGTCGTCGGCGCCGTGATCATGCCGTTCGCGCGCCGGTCGATTGCGTTCGAGGTCGATGAGGGGCGGCAGGCATGGTTCTACTGCATGTACCTGCTGTGTCTCACCGGCCTGCTGGGTATTACGGTGACCGGCGATGCCTTCAATGCCTTCGTCTTTCTCGAAATCTCGTCGCTATCGACCTACGTGTTGATCGCGCTCGGACGCGACCGGCGCGCGCTGCTGGCGGCGTTCCAATACCTGATCATGGGGACGATCGGGGCGACCTTCTATGTCATCGGCATCGGTCTGCTCTATCTCGTGACCGGCAGCCTCAATATGGTCGACATCGCCGCCCGTCTGGGACCGGTCTGGGCCGACCATTCGCGCGTCGTCATTGCCGCACTGGCCTTCGTGACCGTGGGCGTCAGCCTGAAGCTCGCGCTGTTTCCCCTCCATGTCTGGCTGCCGAACGCCTATGCCTACGCGCCGTCATGGGCGACCGCCTTCCTTTCAGCCACTGCCACCAAGGTCGCGATCTATCTGCTGATCCGCTTCTATTTCTCGATCTTCGGGGTGGCGATCGATGTCCGCACCCTGCCACTCACCGAGGTCATCATCGCCCTTTCGATTATGGCGATGTTCGTCGCTTCACTCATCGCAATCTTTGAGACCGATTTGAAGCGCATGCTGGCCTATTCCTCGGTCGCGCAGATTGGCTACATCACGCTCGGCATCGGGCTTGCCAATCAGGCAGGTCTGACCGGCGGCCTCGTCCACCTCGTCAATCACGCGCTGATGAAGGCGGCGCTGTTTCTTGCGGCCGGTGCGATCTTCTATCGCGCCGGCACCCTGAGGCTCCAGGAACTCGCCGGCATCGGCCGCAGAATGCCGCTCACCATGGTGGCGTTTACCATTGCCGGGTTCGGCCTCGTCGGAACGCCGGGTACCGCCGGCTTCATTTCCAAATGGTACTTGGCGCTCGGTGCGTTCGACAAAGGCTGGTGGACGGTGGTCTTCCTGATTGTGGGAAGCTCGCTGATTGCGCTTGTCTATGTCGGGCGCATCCTCGAAGTCGCGTGGCTGCGCGAGCCTTCGCCGCAACTTGCAGAGGCGAGCGACCCGCCGCTGTCCATGCTGGCGCCGCTTGTCGTCCTGGCCGCGGCTACGATCTATTTCGGCCTCGATACCGAGTGGACCGCTGGCGTCGCCGGCACCGCCGCAAAAGCCCTGCTCGGGGGGCTGCAATGATGGCGGCATTTTCGCCCGAAAGGCTTGTGCTTTTGGCCGTGCTCGCGCCGTTCCTCGGCGCGCTGGTCATTCCGTTCTTTCGCAAGCTGCCGAACCTGCGCGAAACGGTGACGCTCGCCACTGCAGCGGCGCTCTGCCTTGCCGTACTCCGCCTGCTCGGGCCGGTACTCGATGGCGCCCGGCCGGAAGCGCAGATTATCGAGGTTGCGCCTGGCCTTGTGCTTGCCTTCAAGGTCGAGCCGCTCGGCATGCTGTTCGCGCTCGTCGCCTCTTCGCTGTGGATCGTCAACTCGGTCTATTCGATCGGCTACATGCGCGCCAACAACGAGCCGCGCCAGACAATCTTCTATGTCTGCTTCGCGGTCGCGCTCGGCAGCACGATTGGGCTGGCGTTCGCCAAGAACCTCTTCACGCTGTTCCTGTTCTACGAAGCCCTGACGATCTCGACCTATCCGCTCGTGACCCACAAGGCCGAACAGGAGGCGATTCGCGCCGGGCGCCTCTATCTGCTGCTCTTGCTGGGTACGTCCCTCATCCTTTTCCTGCCGGCCATCGTCGCGACCTGGGCGCTCGCCGGCACGCTCGACTTCACGCCGGGCGGCATCCTCGCCGGCAAGGCCGGCGCACCTGTCATCGGCGTCCTGCTCGCGCTTTACGTCTTCGGCATCGGCAAGGCCGCGGTGATGCCGCTGCATTTCTGGCTGCCGGCCGCAATGGTCGCGCCGACACCGGTCAGCGCGTTGCTGCATGCGGTCGCGGTGGTGAAGGCGGGCGTCTTCACCATCCTGAAGGTTGCTGTCCTGATCTTCGGCGTCGAAACCCTCAGCGCATTGGGGCAATCGGCGTGGCTGACGGTCGTCGCAGGCACGACGATCGTGGCGGCATCAATCGTGGCCCTCCGGCAGGACAATCTCAAACGGCGGCTCGCCTATTCGACCGTCTCGCAGCTGTCCTATGTCGTTCTCGGCGTCGCCATCCTGACGCCGATCTCGGTGGTCGGCGCCGCGATGCATCTGGCCGCGCATGCCTTCGGCAAGATCACCTTGTTCTTTGCGGCGGGCGCCATCCATACCGCCGCGCATCTGACCGAAGTAAGCCAACTCGATGGCATCGGCCGGCGCATGCCGTGGACCATGGGCGCCTTCGCCATCGGCGCACTCGGTATGATCGGCGTACCACCGACCGCTGGCTTTCTCGGAAAGTGGTTGATTCTCACCGGGGCGATGCAGGCGGCCAACTGGCTGGCGGTCGCCGTCATTGCCGTCAGCACCTTGCTCAACGCAGCCTATTTCCTGCCGATCGTGTTCCGCGCGTTCTTCCACGAGCCCGCGAACACGGGGCAGGAGCATTCGGCCGGTGAAGCACCCTGGCCGATCGTGGCGGCGCTCACCGCCACCGCCCTTGGCACCGTGCTCATGTTTTTCCTGTCGGACATTCCGTATGCGCTTGCGCGACTGACAATCGGAAAGTGACCCCATGGACGATCACTGGCTAACGCGTGAAAGCACAATCAAGGGCCTCTGGATCGTTTTCGCTGTTGTGCTCGCGGTGACCGTTTTGATCGACCTCGTGATCGAACACCATCCGCATTTCGGGCTCGACGGCACATCCGGCTTTGGCGCCTGGTTTGGATTTGTGAGCTGCGTCGCCTTGATCGCCTTCGCCAAGGTCCTTGGTAGCGTCCTGAAGCGGCCGGATACCTACTATGACCGCTAGCATCATCATCCCGCCCGCCGCGCTGCTGATTTTCGGCGGTCTGATCCTGCCGCTTCTTCCTGTGAAGTTGCGGGCGCCCGTCGTGGTCGTGCTGCCGCTGCTCGCGCTCTGGCTGGTTTGGCACGTACCCGACGGGGTGGCGCTGCGGGCCTCGTTCCTTGGTTACGAACTTGCGCTCGTGAAGGGCGATGCGCTTTCCCGTCTGTTTGCAATGGTGTTCGCCATCATGGCGTTCGCCGGCGGTCTGTTCGCGCTCAACCAGAGCCGCGTGGTCGAGCTTGCTGCTGCCTTCTGTTATGCGGGCAGTGCCATCGGCGTTGTCTTTGCCGGCGACCTTCTCACCGTCTTTATTTTCTGGGAGCTGATGGCGATCGCCTCCACGCTGGTCGTGTGGAGCGGCGGCTCGTCTGCGCGCGGCGCGGGGCTCCGCTATGCCGCGATCCATCTCTTGGGCGGCGTCCTGCTGATGGCGGGGATTGCCGGCGAGACCGCGGCGACCGGATCGCTTTCCTTCGACAAGATGGCGCTCGACACGCTTCCCCGCGCGCTGATCCTTGCGGGCTTCCTCCTTAACGCCGGGGCGCCGCCGCTGTCGGCTTGGTTGCCGGACGCCTACCCCGAAAGCTCGTGGAGCGGCATGGTGTTCCTGTCGGCCTTCACCACGAAGACTGCGGTCTATGTCCTGCTGCGTGGCTTTCCCGGTACGGAGCTGCTGATCTACATCGGTCTGTTCATGGTGTTCTACGGGATCATCTACGCGATCCTGGAGAACGACATGCGCCGCATCCTCGCCTACAGCATCGTCAATCAGGTCGGCTTCATGGTGATCGGGGTCGGCATCGGCACCGAGATGGCGCTCAACGGCGCCGCCGCCCATGCCTTCACCCACATCATCTACAAGGCGCTGCTGCTGATGTCGGCGGGTTCGGTTCTCTACATGACCGGCAAGCGCAAATGCACCGATCTCGGCGGGCTGTTCCGCACCATGCCGCTGACCGCGATCTGCGGCATCATCGGCGCGCTCTCGATCTCATCGTTTCCGCTCACATCGGGCTTCGTGTCAAAATCCATGATCTCCCAAGCTGCCGGGATGCAACACTTGGCGGCCGTTTGGTATTTGCTCGCCGCGGCATCAGCCGGCGTCTTCCTTCATGCCGGCATCAAGTTTCCATGGTTTGTCTTCTTCCAGAAGGATTCGGGGCTGCGGCCGGACGACCCGCCCTGGAACATGCGAGCCGCGATGGTCTTCTTCGCGGCGCTCTGCATCGCCTTCGGCGTCGCGCCGGGGCCGCTTTACGCGATGCTACCGTTCCCGGTCGACTTTGCGCCCTACACAGCCAGCCACGTCGTTTTTCAGCTCCAGCTCTTGCTGTTCTCGGGCCTCGCCTTCTTCCTGATGCTCGGCTGGCTGGCACGCACATTGACCATCACGCTCGATGTCGACTGGCTCTATCGGAAATTTGGATCTGCGGTAGGCCTGAGCTTGGAACCGCCAGCAGAACGTGCGTGGGGCGGTATCGTCGCCGCGGCAGCGAGCAGCGCGCGGGGCATCGTCGGAGGGGTCCGGCGTCACCATGGACCCGACGGCATCCTCGCCCGCACTTGGCCGACCGGCAGCATGGCGTTCTGGACCACGCTAATGCTCGCCGCCTATCTGCTTCTGTCATACCGGTGACCGCATGCCGATGATCGAGCAGGCCAGGGAAAGGATTGAGAACCTCCTTTATCCGGAGTTGCGCTCGTATGGACGCGGGGATCGCGACCGTCTGTTACGGGAAGCCGCCAAGACGCCGCTCGACCCCATCGAATGGGTGGGCGTGCTCGCCGCGCTCGCCCTTGTGGTCGTTTTGACCCGCTACAGCGCGGTCAATTTGGGTCTGGTGGATCGCATCGCGGTTGGGATCGTCAATTTTGTCGTAGCGATGCTGTTGCTCGGTGTCACAGCCGGGCCGTTCCTCGTGCGACGGACGAGACGCGGGCTGCACAAGCAGCTGGATTGAGCAGGCAGATTGACGCTGGCTCGACGCTACTCCAAGTCCCGAACCGTGGAACGGCGCCTCAGATATTCCGCAAGCAGCCCGGCGAAGCCGACAACGAACGGCAAGGCGAGCAGGAAGACAAAGGGTCGGTCAAGCGTGAAGAACCATTGTATCAAGTCGGCAGTGAAGGATTGGACGATCATCATCCTGGTCGATCTCTCAGGCTTGCGAAGCAAGGGTCGCCAAAGTCCGACCATGCCATTCTGAATCGCATCCAGCACGGGCAACAAGCAAAATACGCACAACGCCGGGGCTCTGCACGGGCGCGAATCGGGCCACCAAGGCCGGGCGGACGAAGGAACGGTCACGACTTTCATTCCTTTCCAAGGCGCCCTATATCATATTGAATAGCCTGCAAAACCGTCGCCGGGAACCCGATGGACTTCGAACGCGCCGCGACCGTACGCCCTGCCCCGCTGATCGACCCGTTCGCGCGGGCGATCACATACCTGCGCGTCTCGGTGACCGACCGCTGCGATTTCCGCTGCGTCTATTGCATGGCCGAGAACATGGCGTTCCTGCCCAAGGCCGACCTGCTGACGCTCGAAGAGATCGACCGGCTGTGCGGCGTGTTCGTCGCGCGCGGCGTGCGCAAGCTGCGCCTCACCGGCGGGGAACCGTTGGTGCGGCGCGGGATCATGACGCTGGTCCGTGCGCTGTCGCGCCACCTCGGCGAGGGGCTCGACGAGCTGACCTTGACCACCAACGGCTCGCAGCTGCCGAAATATGCCGCCGAGCTCGCCGACCGCGGCATCAAGCGCATCAACGTCTCGCTCGACACGCTCGATGCCGACAAGTTCCGCGCCATCACGCGCTGGGGTGAGCTCGACAAGGTGCTTGCCGGCATCGACGCGGCGCAGGCCGCAGGCCTTGCGGTCAAGATCAACGCGGTCGCGCTCAAGGGCGTGAACGAGGACGAGCTGGCCGACCTGCTCGCCTGGGCGCATGGCCGCGGCATGGACTTGACGATCATCGAGGTGATGCCGCTCGGCGACATCGGCGAAGAGCGGCTCGATCAGTATCTGCCGCTCTCCATGGTGCGCGCGCGGCTCGCCGAGCGTTACACGCTCGACGACATCGACTACCGCACCGGCGGACCGGCGCGCTACGTGCGCGTCATGGAGACCGGCGGGCGGCTCGGCTTCATCACGCCGCTTACGCACAATTTCTGCGAATCCTGCAACCGCGTGCGGCTCACCTGCACCGGCACGCTCTACATGTGCCTCGGCCAGGCCGACGCTGCCGACCTGCGCAGCCCGCTGCGCGCCTCCGAAGCCAACGACCTCGTCAACGCCGCGATCGACGAAGCGATCGCGCGCAAGCCGAAGGGGCACGACTTCGTCATCGACCGCCGCCACCGCCGCCCGGCGCTCGCGCGCCACATGAGCGTGACGGGGGGCTGATCGCCTCGAGTCCACGCTCGGAGCTCCCTCGTTGTCCTCCTCGCGCGCCAACAGCCGCGGCATGCTCGCCCTTGCCGCCGGCATGGCGGCGTTCGCCGTCAACGACGTCCTGGTCAAGCTCGCCGCGCAAAGCCATCCGCTCGGCGAGGTCATCGTGGTGCGCGGGCTATTCACCATTGCGCTGGTCGGCACGGTACTGCTTGGTCTCGGCCACGCCGGCACGCTGCGCAACATCGCCCACCCTCCCCTCATCGGCCGCACCCTGCTCGATGCCGTCGCGGTGTTGTGCTTCACAGCGGCGCTGGTGCACATGCCGCTGGCCAATTTGTCGGCGATCAATCTCACCGTGCCGCTGATCATCACGGCGCTCGCCGTCGTGATCTACAACGAGCCGGTCGGCTGGCGGCGCTGGACCGCGATCGCGGTCGGCTTTGCCGGCACGTTGTTCGTGGTGAAGCCGACCCCCGCGTCGTTCGACGTGTGGGCGCTGGTTGCGCTCGCCTCGGCCTTCGTGTCGGCGTCGCGCGATCTCATCACGCGGCACGTGCGCGCCGACATTCCGACCATCCTGATTTCATTCATGGCCGCGATTGCGGCGACCTGCGTCGGGCTGATGCTCGGCATTTGGGAGAATTGGTCACCGATGGCGCCCGGCGCCGTCGCCCTGTGCGCGCTGGCCGGCGCCGGCCTCGGGCTCGGCAATTTCCTCATCGCCATGGCGTTCCGCGGCGTCGACCTCTCGGCGGTCGCGCCGTTCCGCTACACGTTCCTGTTATGGGCCGGGATCGGAGGCTACGTGGGATTCGGCGAGGTTCCCGACCGCTTCGCCCTGATCGGCGCGGCCTTGATCTGCGGCAGCGGGCTCTATGCCCTGCACCGCGAACGCGTGCGCCGGCGCACCATCACGGCGCCGATGACGCCGGAAGACTGATGGACGGACGAAGTTTCGATTGACGCCGCACGCGGGGTTCGGGCAAAGGTTGACAAACCGGCGACAAGACCGGTGATCGCGCAAAATGGGGCGGCGCATCGGATCGAGGGTCCGAACGGCCTGCGGAGGGGTTGAGAAACGTGAGTGCGCTCCTGAAGCTGAGCCGCGCGATCGACGCGGTCAATTTCCGCGTCGGGAAGTGGCTGAGCTGGCTGATCCTGGCGGCCGTCGTCGTTTCCGCCGTCAACGCCATCATCCGCAAGCTGTTCGACCAGTCGTCGAATGCGTGGCTCGAGCTGCAGTGGGTCCTCTTCGGCGCCGTGTTCCTGTGTGTGGCGTCATGGACGCTGCTGGCCAACGAACATATCCGCATCGACATCGTCAACAACATGTTCTCGCAGCGGGCGCGCAACATCATCGATGTCGTCGGCCACGCCTTGTTCCTTCTGCCGCTGACGATCGTCATGATCATTACGTCGTATCCGTTCTTCATGAAGTCGCTGCTGCTCAATGAGCAATCGGCGAATGCCGGCGGCCTGCCGGTATGGCCTGCCAAGGCGCTCGTGTTGATCGGATTCGTGCTGCTGTTCTTCCAGGGCATATCCGAGCTGATCAAGCGTATCGCGGTAATGCGGGGGATCATTCCCGATCCCTACCACACCAGCGGCGGTCTGCAGGCGGCAGCCGAGGCCGAGGTCCAACGGCTGCTGGCCGAAGCCAAAATCGAACAACGCTGAACCGCGAACCGCTCCGGAGTGCCGATATGGCGGCGTTTCTCATTCACTATATGGCGCCGATCATGTTCATGGCGCTGGTCGTGTTCCTGCTGCTCGGCTATCCGGTAGCCTTTTCGCTCTCGGCCGTGGGGCTGATGTTCGCCTTGCTCGGCATCGGGCTCGGGCTGTTCCGGCCGGATTTCCTGCAGGCGCTGCCCGAGCGCATCTACGGCATCATGAACAATGACGTGCTGCTCGCGATCCCGTTCTTCACCTTCATGGGACTGATCCTGGAAAGATCGGGCATGGCCGAAGATCTGCTCGACACGATCGGGCAGCTGTTCGGAACGGTCCGCGGCGGGCTCGCCTATGCGGTGGTGTTCGTCGGCGCGCTGCTGGCCGCCACCACCGGCGTGGTCGCCGCATCGGTGATCTCGATGGGGCTGATCTCGCTGCCGATCATGCTGCGTTACGGGTACGACCGGCGCGTCGCGTCAGGCGTCATCGCCGCCTCCGGCACGCTCGCACAGATCATCCCACCCTCGCTCGTGCTTATCGTGATGGCCGACCAGCTCGGCCGCTCGGTCGGCGACATGTACGAAGGCGCGTTCGTCCCGGGCCTGGTGCTGTCCCTGCTCTATGCCAGCTACGTTTTCCTGGTCACGATGTTCTTTCCCAAAGCCGCCCCGGGCCTGCCGGTCGAAGCGATCGGCTACCGCGAGCCGGACGGGGCACGCGGCGTGTGGCAGCTCGGCGTCATGGTGCTGTTTTCCGGCGTGGTCGGCTACTACGCGATGAAGCAAACCGACGTCAGGGCCGGCGCCGACTTCGTGGTGCTGACCATGTCGATCGGCGTGCTGGTGGCGTTCCTGTGCGCCGTGTTCAACCGCCTGTTCGGCGCGCGCTGGGTGGTCGTCACCGGCTGCGTGCTGCTGGCGCTCGTCACCGGTTGGTACATGTTGCGGCAGACGAACCACCCGAACTGGACCTTGCTGGTCGAGGCGGTCGCGGCGGGCGCGCTGTACGCGTTCGTCGCCGGCCTGATCGAACGCTCGACCGGCTTCCGCATCGTATCGGCCATGGCGGAGCAGGTCACATTCGTGATGGTGCCGCCGCTCGCGCTCATCTTCCTCGTGCTCGGCACCATCTTCATCGGCGTCGCGACCCCGACCGAAGGCGGTGCAATGGGGGCGGCGGGCGCACTCGTCCTCGCCATGCTCAAACGCCGGCTCAGTTGGGACTTGACGCGTCAGGCCGCTGAATCGACCGCCAAGCTCTCGGCCTTCGTGGTGTTCATCCTGGTCGGCGCGCGCGTGTTCTCGCTCACCTTCTACGGAGTCGACGGCCACCGATGGGTCGAAGAGATGCTGGTCTCGCTGCCCGGCGGGCAGGTCGGCTTCCTCGTCTTCGTCAACGTGTTCATCTTCCTGCTCGCGTTCTTCCTCGACTTCTTCGAGATCGCGTTCATCGTGATCCCGCTGCTCGGACCGGCGGCGGAACGCCTCAACATCGATCTCATCTGGTTCGGCGTGATGCTCGGGGTGAACATGCAGACCTCGTTCATGCACCCGCCGTTCGGCTTTGCGCTGTTCTACCTGCGCTCGGTCGCGCCGCGCGAACCGTACATCGATCGTATCTCGGGCAAGCGCACCGAGCCGGTGACGACCGGACAAATCTACTGGGGGGCGGTCCCGTTCGTGGTGATCCAATGCATCATGGTCGGGCTCGTCATCGCCTTTCCCGCAATGGTGATGCACTACAAGGGGACGGGTCCGCAGATCGACCCCTCCAAGGTCAATATCGAGATCGCGCCGCCGGAGCTGCCGCCGCCGCTCGACTTCAACGAGCCGCCCAAGATCCAGTAGCAACCGTCGCGCCCGCATAAACGCAGCAAGCCCGGAGCGGCGCTCCGGGCTTGCTGTTTCATTGCAGCTCGCGATGGTCAGCTGCGCGTGCGCATGCGCATCATGAACGAGTCGAAGCCGAGCTCGGCGACCTGCATCCAGGCGTAGGAATCGCCGCGGAACGCCACGACGCTGTCGTAGAGCTTCTTGAACATCGGATTGGTCTTCGACAGGTCCGCGTAGATGTCGTTGGCGGCCTTGTAGCAGGCTTCCATGACGTCCTGCGGGAAGGCGCGCAACAGCGCGCCGCCAGCGATCAGGCGCTTGAGCGCGGCCGGGTTGCCGGCGTCGTACTTGCCGAGCACCCAGTTCCACGAGTTGCCGGACGCGACCACGATCGCATCCTGATAGACCTTCGGCAGCTCGTTCCACTTCTGCAGATTGACGAGGTTGTGGCCCTGGCCGCAGCCTTCCCACCAGCCGGGGTAATAGTAGTACTTCGCGACCTTCTGGAACCCGAGCTTCTCGTCGTCATAGGGGCCGACCCATTCGCAAGCATCGAGCGTGCCCTTTTCCAGCGCCGGATAGATGTCGCCGCCGGCAAGCTGCTGCGGCACCACGCCGACCTTCGAGACGATCGTTCCGGCGAAGCCGCCGATGCGCATCTTGAGACCCTTGAGGTCGTCGAGCGACTTGATCTCCTTGCGGAACCAGCCGCCCATCTGCGCGCCGGTGTTGCCGGCCGCGACGCCGAAGCAGTTGTAGGTCTTGAGCAGCTCGTTGAGCAGTTCGTGACCGCCGGCGAAGCGCAGCCAGCCGTTCATCTGGCGGCTGTTCAGGCCGAACGGCAGGGCGGTGCCGAACGTCATCGCGGGGTCCTTGCCCCAGTAGTAGTACATTGCGGTATTGCCCATCTCGACGGTGCCGTTCTGCACCGCGTCAAGCACCTGCAGGCCGGGCACGATCTCGCCCGCCGCGAAGGGCTGAATCTGGAACTTGTTGTCGGTGATCTCGGCGATGCGCTTGCCGAAGTATTCGCAACCGCCCCACAGGGTGTCGAGCGACTTCGGCCAGCTCGCGGCAAGCCGCCATTTGACCTCCGGCATCGACTGGGCGATCGCGGGCGCGGCGACGGCCGAGGCGGCGAGCCCGACCCCGGCGGTCTTCAGGAATTCACGACGTTTCATTTGGCGTTTTCCCTTGTTAACGTCGATGCGCCGAGGTCAGGAGGATTGTTCTTGCTTTTGGCGCGGATGCGCGGGCCGACGACGACCGACGGGGCGATCATAGGGAACTGGCCCACCCCTGAAAAGAGCAAACCCCGGAGGGGGCTCCGGGGTTTGCGTCTTGCTTAATTCAGGCGGGATCAGGCGCGCGGCCGCGTCCGGATCATGAAGGTGTCGTAGGTGTACTCGGCCACCTGCCACCAAAGGTACTCGTCGTTACGGAACGCGACCATGTTGTCGTAGACCTTCTTGAAGTCCGCGTTCTTGGACGAGATGTCGGCGTAGATCTCGTTCGAAGCCTTGAGGCAGGCCTCCATGATCGCTTGGCTGAACGGCCGCAACTGCGCGCCCGCTCCGACCAGGCGCTTGATGGCGGCCGGATTGCGCGCGTCGTACCTGGCGGTCTCCTCGATGTTGGCGGCGGCGGCGGCCGCGGTCACGATCGCCTTGTAGTTCTTCGGCAGCTCGTCCCACTTCGCGGTGTTGAACATGAAGTGCTGCGTGGTGCCGCCCTCCCACCAGCCGGGATAATAATAGAACGGCGCGACCTTGTGGAAACCGAGCTTCTCGTCGTCGTAGGGACCGACCCATTCGGCGGCATCGACCGTGCCCTTCTCGAGCGCCGGATAGATGTCGCCGCCGGCGATCTGCTGCGGCACCACGCCGAGCTTGGCCATCACCTGGCCGGCAAGGCCGGCGATGCGCATCTTGACGCCGTTGAGGTCGGCGACCTCGCGCACCTCCTTGCGGAACCAGCCGCCCATCTGCGCGCCGGTATTGCCGCCGAGCAGACTGAGGACGTTGAACTTCTTGGTGAACTCGTCCATCAGCTTCTGCGCGCCGCCGTCGTAGAACCAGGCGTTCTGCTGGCGCGTGTTGAGGCCGAAGGGAACGGCGCAGAACAGCGGAAACGTCGGGTCCTTGCCGACGTAGTAGTAGGCCGCCGTGTGGCACATCTCGACGGTGCCGTTCTGCACCGCGTCGAGCGCCTGCAGCGCCGGCACGATCTCGCCGGCGGCGAAGGGCTGGACCTGGAACTTGTTGTCGGTCGCCTCGGCGACGTAGCGGGCGAAGACGTCGGAGGAGCCCCACAGCGTGTCGAGCGACTTCGGGAAGCTCGAGGTCAGCCGCCATTTGATCTCCGGGCTCGATTGGGCGATGGCCGGCGCGGCGACGGCGGACGCGGCAAGGCCGACACCGGCCGACTTCAGGAATTCACGGCGTTTCATAAGCGAATCCTCTTCGAGTTTGGTTCGATCGCGTCGCGCAGGAGGAGTCGCCCCCGGCGTCTGACCGGCACCCATGCCGACGCCGACCGATGGTGAAATCGGGGCGACAATAGCGGCGGCCGGAACGAAAAGAAACCCGCAAGCGGCGAGCCTCCGGCATTCGCGCAGGGCCGAAGCCCGCGCGCGCCGCATGCGACGAAAGTCGAAGGTGCGATCCAAGCGGGGTCGGTCAGCGGCAACGCGAAGAACCAAGCGAAGACAGTGCCTTGTGCAGCAATCTGTTGTATGATGCTTCTCATGTCACCGCATCGTGTCGCGATCGAGCTTGATGAGGGGCTCGCCGCCCGTCTCGAGGCCGTTGCCGCGAAAGAGCAAACGACCGCGGAGGCTTTCGCGGCCGATGCCGTCGCCCGGGCCGTCGCCGATGTCGAGACGTGGGCAGAAGACGAAGCCGCCTACGCGGAATACGAGCGTACCGGCGAGGCCCTTCCCTTGGCGGCGGTCGAAGCCTGGGTCAGGAGTTGGGGCACCAAGAACGAGTTGCCGCCCCCTGAGCCGTGCAAGTCGTCTTCCTGAAACGTGCCCAAGCCGATCTGGTCCGGCTCAGGCAATTTCTTGAATCACACGATGCGGCGCTAGCTCAGCGCGCCGTCGATATTTTGTTCGCCGCCGCCCGCTCGCTTGCGGACTTCACGGAACGCTTTCAGCGCCACACCCGGCGGCGCGAAAGCGCACTTCGCAATGATGTGCTCGGTTCGCAGGCTCGGTTCTTCCCCTCGCCCCGCGAAGCGGGGAGAGGGTGGCTCGGCCGAAGGCCGAGCCGGGAGACGGGCATGGGCCCAAAAACGCTGACGCTAGCGGCTATCGGCCCTTTGATTTAGCACGCGGGATGTCGACCAGCAGCTGCTCGGCCAAAAGGTTGACCTTGTCGCTCTGCTGTAACAGATCATCGGAGCCCCTGTCCCACGGCGCTTCGATCTGCTGGGCAATTTCCTTGTAGACCGCGGCCGCGTCCTGGTCGTCCGCGCGCCTGTCCGCCGTCTTTTGATACACCCACTCCCAGGTCTTGAGGACATCGGCAAACATTAGCTTCGTCGATACGGCAATTCCCTGCACCTCGCCGGGGCGGCGGAGGACGCGCTTCAAGACCCTGCCGTGGGCGTGAAAGAGCAAACCATCGTTGGCTTTGACGCAGCGTGTATGGAGGCCCCAAACCTTCTGTGCCCGGGTCATACAGGCGGCTCTCGTTTGCCGTGTTTGTACGCCTATCGTGAGGCGAGGACTCTCGGATGCTCCGTGTACCATAGCCCGCAGTGTTCGATACGATAGGCAAGCCTGGCTTGAAACACGCCCCTCTCCCGCCTCGGACCTGCGGTCCTCGGCACCCTCTCCCCGCTTCGCGGGGCGAGGGGAACGCGCGGCGCGGTCAGCGCCACGTACAATCGTTCCTGGGATTGAGCCGGCTAAGCCTCGATCACGATCTTCGGCGCCGCGCGCGTCGTCGCGCCGCCGAGCTGGTCGCGCACGCGTCCCGCGATCTCGCGATAAATCTTGGCATGCGGCCCGTCGGGAGCGGTCGCGACCACCGGCCGGCCGGCGTCGGAAGTCTCGCGGATCGCCATGTCGAGCGGCACCTCGCCGAGGAACGGCACGGCGAGCCGTTCGGCCTCGCGGCGCGCGCCGCCGTGTCCGAAGATGTCCGAGCGCCCTCCGCACTGCGGGCAGAGGAAGTAGCTCATGTTCTCCACGATGCCGAGCACCGGCACGTCGACGCGCTTGAACATGGCGATGCCGCGACGGGCATCGATCAAGGCCAGGTCCTGCGGCGTCGACACGATGACGGCGCCGCGCAGCGGCACCTGCTGCGCCATGGTGAGTTGCGCATCGCCGGTGCCGGGCGGCATGTCGACCACCATGACGTCGAGCGTGCCCCACTCCACTTCGCGCAGCATCTGCGTCAAGGCCGACATCACCATCGGGCCACGCCAGATCATCGGCGTCTCTTCCTCGATCAGGAAGCCGATCGACATGACCTTCAGGCCGTAGCCGTCCATCGGCTTGAGGCGGTTGCCGCCGATGGTCTGCGGCTTGCCGCGGATCGCGAGCAGCTTCGGCACCGAGGGCCCGTAGATGTCGGCATCGAGCACGCCGACCTTCAGTCCGAGATCGCGCAGACCGAGCGCCAGGTTCACGGCCGTGGTCGACTTGCCCACGCCGCCCTTGCCGGAGGCGACCGCGATGATGGCGGCAACACCGGGCGGGCCTTGGACCTGACGCCCGCCGCCGGGCGCGCCCGCAGCCGGCCCGTGAGCGTGACCGGCGTGACCGGCAGGCGCCGGCCGCGCGCCCGGCGCTCCGCCGGCACGCTCGCCGGTGAGGGCGACCATTGCCGACGTCACGCCCGGCGTGGCGCGCACTGCGGCCTCCGCGGCCTTGCGCACCGGCTCCCAGGCCTGCACCGCAGCGGCATCGACGGTGATCGAGAAGAACACCTTGCCGTCGCTCACCACCACGTCGGACAGGTTGCCGCTGCCGGCAAGCGGTGCGCCGCTCGGGCTTTTCACCTGCGCGAGGCTGGCGAGCACATCTTCCTTCGACACCATGGCGTGGTTCCAACTCTGTCTTAGATTGTTCTCAAGCCGAGATATTCTTATAGTTTAGCTACCCGCAACCACGCCGGACCCAGCTGCATGGCCGACCCTCTGAATGTGGTCATCGACCTGTCGCACTACAATGAGGTGACGAGCTTCGCCCAAGTCAAGTCGGGCGGCATCCTCGGCGTGGTCCACAAGGCGACGCAAGGCACAAACAGCACCGATCCGACCTACGCGTCGCGCCGTCCGCAGGCGCTCGCTGCGGGCCTGTGGTGGGGCGCCTATCATTTCGGGACGAACGCCGACGGCGCCGCGCAGGCGCAGCATTTCCTTTCGGTGGTCAATCCCGGACCCACCGATCTGATTGCGCTCGATTTCGAAGAGAACGGCAGCGACCAGATGACGGTCGCGCAGGCCGAGCAGTTCGTCACCACGGTTTATGACCAGACCGGCCGTTACCCCGGCTTCTATTCGGATTCGCTGATCGGCAGCCTGCTCGGCAGCGGCGTCAACACGACGCTGCGGCAATGCTGGTTCTGGCGCGCCGAGTACGGCGCCAGCCCGATCGTGCCGCCGACCTGGCCGACCTGGACCATGTGGCAATACACCGATGGTACGCACGGGGACGGGCCGCATTCGGTCCCCGGCATCGGCGGTCCCGGCACCTGCGACCGCGACAAGTTCAACGGCAGCCTGCAGGGATTGACGCGCCTGTGGGGTCACATGGGCGCGTAGGGCACGCTGCTCGAAGGAGCGGTTGACGCTGGCCCCCTCCTCGTCGCAATGACCTGTTGCGAGCGGGCGACGCACGGCCCCGGGTATGGAGGATCAAAATGGCGAAGGTGGCGTTTCTGGGCCTGGGCGTGATGGGCTATCCGATGGCCGGACACTTGAAGAACAAGGGCGGTCACGAGATCACCGTCTACAACCGGACCACCGCCAAGGCCGAGCAGTGGGTCAAGGAGCACGGCGGCGGCAAGGTCGCCAAGACTCCCGACGAGGCGGCCGCGGGACAGGACTTCGTCATGATGTGCGTCGGCAACGACAACGACGTGCGCGCGGTGGCGCAGGCCGCGTTCCCGGCGGTAGCCAAGGACGCCGTGTTCGTCGACCACACCACCGCCTCGGCCGAGGTGGCGCGCGAGCTCTATGACGCGGCGAAGAAAAGCGGCTTCCACTTCGTCGACGCGCCGGTATCGGGCGGGCAGGCCGGCGCGCAGAACGGCGTGCTCACGGTGATGTGCGGCGGCGAGAGCGAACCCTACGGCCGCGTCGAGAAGGTGATCGGATCTTACGCGCGCATGTGCAAGCTGCTCGGGCCCGCGGGCTCAGGGCAACTCACCAAGATGGTCAACCAGATCTGCATCGCCGGACTGGTGCAGGGGTTGGCCGAAGGCATCCACTTCGCCAAGAAGGCCGGCCTCGACGTCGAGGCGGTGATCGAGACCATCTCCAAGGGCGCGGCGCAGTCGTGGCAGATGGAGAACCGCTACAAGACCATGAGCGCCGGCAAATACGACTTCGGTTTCGCGGTGAACTGGATGCGCAAGGATCTGTCGATCTGCCTTGGCGAAGCACGCCGCTCGGGCGCGCATCTGCCGGTCGCGGCGCTGGTCGACCAGTTCTATTCCGAAGTGCAGAAGATGGGCGGCGGGCGCTGGGATACGTCGAGCCTGCTGGCGCGGCTGGAGCGGTGAGGTTCCTCACCGCCCCTTGAACTGCGCCGCGCGCTTCTCGCGGAACGCGGTCACGCCTTCGGTCGCGTCCTCGCTCGCACCGGCCTTGGCCTGCATGGCGCGCTCGAGCGCGAGCTGGGTCTTCAGATCGTTGCGCTCGCTGACGCGCGCCGCTTCCTTCATCAGCCGGTAGGCCATCGCCGGGCCGGCGGCGAAGCGCTTGGCCAGCGCCGCGACCTCGCCGGCGAACGCGGCGTCGTCATAAACCTTGTAGGCCAGCCCCAGGCGCAGCAAATCGTCGGCCGAGATGTTGTCGGCGGTGAGCATCAGCGCGAGCGCGAGCTTCGGACCGAGGATGCGCGGCAGGAACCAGGTGCCGCCGGCGTCGGGCACGAGCGCGATGCGCGCGAACGCCTCCTGCAGGTAGGCCGAACGTGCCGCCACCACGATGTCGCAGGCGAGCGCGATGTTGGCGGCGGCCCCGACCGCTGCGCCGTTGAGCGCCGCGATCGTCACTTTGGGAAAATTGTAGATACGCTCGACCAGCGGATTGTAATCGCGCTCGAGCCGCAGGCCGAAGTCGGCCTGGCCGTCGGCCCCGAGCGTGCGTTCCTCGGTCAGGTCCTGGCCGGCCGAGAACGCGCGTCCTTCGCCGGTGAGCACCACGCAGCGCACCGCGTCGTTGCGCTCCGCCGCGTCCAGCGCCGCACGCAGCTCCGCGTGCATGACTGAGGTGAACGCATTGAGCCGCTCGGGCCGCGCCAGCGTGATGGTGGCGACGCCGTCGTGCGTCGCGTTGCGGATCGTGGTCATGCGCACTCCTTCATCTCTCGGCACCATTGCCGGCGCTAGTGTCCTGATTCCGAAGTTCGCCCGCGCTTGCGGTACACTCGGAAGCGAACTTCGGAATCGAAGGACACTAGCAACTCTATGATTCTAGTGCCCCTTTGAACCCGAAGTTCGCAACCGACCTTGCAGCACGATATGTGCGAACTTCGGGTTCGGGGCACTAGCGCGCGCGATCAAGGTTGCGATCAAGCTTACTTGCAGACCTGCTGGCCGCCGATCACTTCGCACTTCTTCCCCTGCTGCGGTCCCTTCGGCGGCGGCGCTTTCGCGGCCGGGGGTGGCGGCGGTGGCGGCGGCGCCGCTCGAGCGGCGGGCGGCGGCGGAGGTGGAGGCGGAGCCGCTCGCACAGCGGGTGGAGGCGGCGGCGGCGCAGGCGGCCGCGCAGCGGCCGGAGGTGGGGGCGGAGGCGGCTTCGCGGCCGCCGGCGGTGGCACCACGGGCGGCTTTGGTGCCTGCGGTGGCGGCACGTTGAGCTGCTTGGCGGGCGGCGGCGTGACCGGCGGCGCCTTCTGAAGCTGTTGCTGTGACGGCTTCGGTGGTCCTGGTGGCGGCGCACCACGCGGCGGGGTGACGATCACCTTCTTCTGCACGCCCTGCGGCGGCGGGCCGGGCGGAGAACCGGCCGGCGGCGGCGCGACGATCTTCTTCTGCCCCGGTGCCATTCCAGGCGGCGGCGCGGGTGGCGCTCCCGGCGGTGGAGTGACCACCACCCCGGGCCCCTTCTTCTGCATCCCCTTGGGCAAACCTTGCTGTGGCGGGCCGGGAGGCGTGCCCGACGGCGGCTGAACGACGACGTTGGGACCTTTCTTGCCGGGGAATGGCTGCGGTCCCGGCTGCGGTGTAATGACTCCCTGCGGCGGCGCCAATTTGGCCCCGGGAGGTCCCACCGGGCCCGGGGGTCCGGGCGGGCCCTTCGGTCCCGGGACGATGACCTGGAACGGCCGAGGGCCGTGCCACAGGCCCGGCCGGTCGCGCGGCGGCGGCGGCGGCAGGCCGACAATGAAGGCCGGCGGCGGCTCGATCAGCGTCCGCGGCGGCGGCGGCGCCGCCGGATGGACGTCATAGAGCCGCGCCGGCTCGCCGCGCATCGGCGGCGGCACGTCGGCAAATTCGATCGGCGCGAAACCTTGCGGCGGCGCCAGCATGGCCGAGAGCCGGCGCAACCGGCGCTCGGCCGCGAACGCATACATGCCGTCCGGATAGCGCCGCAGATAGGTCCAGTAGGCTTCCGGCGTATTGATCTGCACGGCGCGGCGCCATGCCAGCGCCTCGCGGCGCTCCCGGATCATCGCCCACACGCGCGCCGAATAGGGACTCTGCGGATAGGCTTCGACGAAGGCGGCGTAGCCGGGCAGCGAGTCCTGCTCGATCGCGTATGCGTAGGCTTCCTCCGGGGGCAGTTCGCGCATCGGGCGTGGCGGGCGCTTGACCCGCGGCGGAGCGGGTGCAGCGACCTCGGTGGGCGTGCCGGCCGGGACAAGCACCACCGGCGCAGTCAATGCCGCGACGTGCCACGGCGTCTGCCGGCCTTGCGTTGCCTGATGGGTGCGCACGCGGATGCGCGTGAACATCTCGTCGAGCTCGGCGCCCGGCAGGCGCAGCATCTCGGCAATCGCGGTGGCATAGGCGCCGTAGGGCCCCGGCCCATCCTCGGCCACCGTGCCGGGCGCGGCGGCGAAGCCGACCAGCATCCCGGGCGGCGCTTCGATCGCGGCGAGCCCGCGCGCGAGCCGCGCGCCCTGAATCACGAACGGCAACGGGCGCGAAGCGTCGATCACCACGACCTTGGCGATGGCCAGACTGCCGGCGAGCGGACGCAGCAGATCGGAGAGACGCAACGCGTCGATCGGGATATCACTGTCGCGATCGATCCTTGCGTCGCCCGGAACGAGGTAGTTCTCGCCTTCGAATTCAAGGCCATAGCCCGCGAAATAGACGAACGCCACCGCATTGGGCCCGGCCGCATCGACCTTGGCGAGAAATTCGCGGAACAGCCGGCGTATGTCGGTCTGGTTGACGTCGGCGCCCTCGACGATCTCGAAGCCGATGCTTCCCAGCGCCTCGGCGACGAGGCCGCCGTCGGCAAGCGTGTTGCGCAGCGGGCCCTTGGCATAGGCGGCATTGCCGATGACGAGCGCGATACGGCTCGCCGGCTGCTGGCCCAAGGCCGGCTGCGACAGCAGGCCGATCGCGGCGGCGGCGAAGGCGGACAGGAACCAGCGCAACATGGGCGACCTCAGGTGGATGTTGAATTGAAGAAATAGCCGCAAACTGTAGCCGATTCAGGGCAATTCGCTAACGCAAGGCGCGCTCAACGTTCACCCGTCATTCAGATTTCGACCACCAGTCCGTCCTCCGCGATCATGAGACCGCGCGCGCGCGCTTCCTCGAGCCTGGCCAGCATGCTCGGATTCATGTGGGTGAGCATGATGCGCTTGGCGCGCAGGTCGGGTAGCCGCCGCGACAGCGTCATCCAGTTCAGATGGCCGGGCAGCTCGCGCGCGTATTCATAGCATTCAACGACGAACAGGTCGGCGCCGTCCGCGACCGGCAGCAAGGCTTCGGTCCATTCCGTGTCGCCCGAATAGGCGAGCGTCCTGCCCTCGGCGCCAAGCCGGACCGCGGTCGACGGCGCGCCCGAGGCATGCACCACCTCGGCCGTGACGATATCAAAACCGAGCAGGCGCGTCGGCACTCCGACCGCGATCTCGACGATCTCGACCGGGAAGCGCCAGTTGGTCGCGCTCGAGCCCGCGAAGAAAACCTCGAGCGCCGCCGGGACGCGCTCACGCGTGCCGGACGGACCGGCAATGGTGAGAAGACGTTCGCGTCGGCTGAGGAACTGCGCATCGAGAAAGAAGAACGGCAACCCGCCGAAGTGGTCGCCATGCAGATGGCTCAATACGATCCCGTCGATCGCGTTCGGCTCGATGCTGCGCGCGCGCAACGCCACCATGGACGAAGCGCCGCAGTCGAGCAGAACCCGGCTCGTCCCGCTTTCGACCTGGAAGCAGGTATTGAACCGTCCTCCCGAGCCGAACGCATCGCCGGAGCCGACGATCGTGAGCCGCATGGTCGGCGTCCTTAGGCCGTTGCGCTCGGGCGCGCGGAGACCTGGGCGTGCCAGCGTTGCAGGCTGGTCAACTCCTCAGGAATCATCAGCTTGGCCGGCCGCATGAAGTCGACCGCGACGAGCCCGGTGATGTCAGCAACCGTATAGTGATCGCCGGCGATGAATAGGCGGTCGCGCAGTTGCGTGTCGAGGAAGCCGAGGAACTCGAGCGCGCGCGGCTTGTTGGCCTCGCCCCATTCCGGCACCTGTTCTTCCAGGTCTTTCATCGACGGGTGCAGATGCCGGAACACCGCCGAGACGGCGCCATAGAGGTTGAGCTCAACGCGCCGATTCCACATTTCGACCAGCGCTTCCTCCTTGGCGCCACGCCCGAACAGCGGCGGCTCCGGCCTCAGGCCTTCGAAATAGCGGCAGATCGCCATCGACTCGGTGATCACGCTGTCGTCGTCGAGGACCAGCACCGGCACCCGCTGCATCGGATTGAGCGCGGTGAACTCGGGCGACCTGTGCTCCAAGGCGCCGAGGTCGATCTTCTCGATCGGCACCGAGATGCCCTTTTCGGCGAGGAAGATGCGCACGCGGCGCGGATTCGGCGCCCGTCCGCCGTCCAAGAGCTTCATCAAGTCCCCCTCGTCTTCATTCGCTGCGACACTGACACAGGACGCACAGACTAGGGCGTCAAAGCATGATTGGACAGATGGGTTGCGGCGTCACTCCGAACGCCTGATCCCCGCCTCGCGGATGACCTTGGCGTATTTCTCCGTGTCAGCCGCATAGAGCTCGGCGAGCTCCCCGGCGTTCATCGGATCGATCGGCTGGAGCGCCTGCTTCTCCAGCAACTCACGGACTTTCGGCGCCTTGAGCGCTTCGTTGAAACCGGCGACGATCTTGTCGACGACCGGCTGCGGCGTGCCGCGCGGGACCGCGTAGCCGTACCAGGCGACGACATTGATCTCCGGATAGCCGGCCTCGCTCACCGTCGGCACGTCCGGCAGCAGCGGCGAGCGCACGGTGCCGAGCACGGCCAAGGGTTTCAGCGCGCCCCGGCCGATATGTTGCGCAACAAGGCCGATCGACGCGACCTTGAACTGCACCCGGTTGGCCACGAGATCGAGCAGAGCCGGTGGTTGGCCGGCGTAAGGCACCGCCACCATGTCGAGCTTGGTCGCGTTGAGGAAGATCGCGCTGTTGAGATGTTGGCTGGTGCCGATGCCGGGATTGGCCCAGTTGAGCGTGCCGGGATGCTTCCGCACATAGTCGATGAACTCGGCCAGCGTGTTGGCCGGAACGCTCGGATGAACTACGAGCACCGATGGCGCCCACACGGCGGCGCCGACCGGCACGAAGCTTTTCTCGCTCCAGCGCAGGTTCGCGTACATGCGCGGGTTGGCCATGATCGCCGGGCCGATGAAGGTCCAGGTATAGCCGTCGGGTTCGGCGCGCGCGACCTGATCCCAGGCGACGTTGCCGCCAGCGGTCGGCTTGGCTTCGATCACGATCGGCTGGCGCCAGATCTCCGACAGCCGGTCGGTAACGATGCGCGTGACGATGTCGACGATCCCGCCGGCCGGATAAGGCAGCACCATGTGGATACGCCGGTTGGGAAAGTCTGTTTGCGCGGCGGCCGGGACAGCGAGCGACAGCAGGGCGGCGCCTACCGCGGAGACGAAACATGTCGTGCGAAACATGGAATGCTCCTCGGGCCAGCTGTCTGCGCCACATACTCGGTACCACCTCTCCCCGCCTGCGGGGAGAGGTAAGCGGAGAGAGCTGCGCCTCATTCCCCGATCTGTTTCGCGCCACGGCGGAACAGCGCCGCATCCTCCGGCGCGAACTGCATCGCAGTGAGGAAATCCTTGACGCGGTAGCGCGGAAGCGTCTTGCGAACGGAGGAAAAGTAGGCCTGCGCGTCGTCCTGCCGACCCGCCAGCGCCGCGGCGTAGGCGGCAATCGCCAGGATGTGCGCGTGCGCGTTCGGACGCGCGGCGGCCTTGACCGCCCAGTCGGCGGCCTCGTCGAACCGCCCGAGGCGAATCGAGCGCCATGGCGCGCGCCCCGAGCATGCCGAACAGCAGCGGATCGAACGGGCTGAGCTGGCGCGAATAATCGGACGCGGCGATGGCAGCTTGCGCGTCGCCGCCCTGCGAATGCACGAAGGCAAGCGTGTAATGACCGAGCGCAAAGTTCGGGCTCAACTCCACTGCCTGCTGCAGTTCGACCACGGACTGGTCCTGCAACCCGCGCAGCCACAACGCGCGACCCATGGCCCAATGCGCGGCCGGATCGCGGTCGTCGACCATCAGGCTCTGTCCGGCGGCCTCGTAGGCGCGCTCGATTTCCGCCTCGCGCCTGGCCCAGCCCTGGAACGCGTTCTGCCAGTGCGTGAAGGAGAGGCCCGCATAGGCGCGCGCGAAGGTCGGGTCGAGGCGTACCGCGGTGGTGAAGAAATGCTGCGCCCGTTCGTTGTCGGGGCGGTTGAAGCGGTACATGTGCCACAGACCGCGGTGATGCGCTTCCCACGCATCGAGCGAGTTCGGCGGCCTGAGGATCGCGCGGTTGCGCTCGATGGTCTCGATTTCGCTCGCGATCGAGGCGACGATGCGGTTGCCGATCTCGTCCAGCACCAGGAACGCATCGTCGAGCTTCTGATTGAACACCTCGGCCCACACGATGCGCGCGGTACGCGTCTCGGCGAGTTCCACCGTTACGGTGAGCCGATTGTCGTGGCGCTGCAGCGACCCGCCGACGACGTAGTCGACGTTCAGCATCCGCCCGGCCGCCTCCGGACCGATGTGGCGCTCGTGCAGGGCGAACACGGTGCCCTGCGCAATGACGAACAGCGCGCGCAGCTTGGCGAGCCGCGTGATCACATCGTGGGCGAGCGCGTCGGCCGATCCGCCGCGTCCTCCCGGTTCATTCGAACGGTCGACGAACGGCATCACCGCGATCGAGGCTCGGCGCGCGGTTGCGATCACGGTGTCGTCGCCGGCAGGACGCGCCGCCGCCGCGGCCGTCACCGCCTCCGGCACGTGGGGCGAAGCGTCGGCCCGCATGCGCGCCGCGCGCCAAGCCTCGCGAATGGGCGCGTAGTCGAGCCCCTCGGTTCCGAACAGGCGCTCGGTCGCGGCCAGATGCTCCTCGCCTTCGCGAATGCGGCCGCGCCGCGCGAGCGCGTTGAGCAGGATCTCATGGACGCGCCGATCGAACGGCGCAAGCTCGAGCCATTTTTCCAGGTAGCCGAGCGCTTCGTCGTCGCCGACGCTGTTGGCAAGGTGCTCCAGCAGAGCCGCGTGGCAGGCGCGGAAGCGGCGCCGCTGCGCGGTCAGCCAGTTGTTGAACGCCGCGTTGCGGTCGATCTCCAAACCTTCGAGAAAATCTCCGTCGAACATGGCGACCAACGTTCGCAACCGATCTTGCGGGAGCCTCTCGATGCCCTGCTTCGCCGCGTGCGCGATCTCGGCCGCATCGACAAAGCAATCCGTCAGCTCGAGCCTGACGGCGTCGCCCTCGGTGCCGACCCGCTTGCGGTGAGGCTCGTCGACGATGCTCCTGACCTTGCTCAGGCACCAGCGCAGCTCGCCGCGCGGATCGTTCGGGACGTCCCACAACAGCTCGCACAGCTGGCTGCGCGCAACCGCGTGGGGGGCGAGCGACAGATAGGCGATCAGCGCGCGCACCTTGCGCGAAGCCGGCAGCGTCAGCGCAACGCCCTCGCGGCTGATCGTCAGCGGCCCGAGCAGGCGCAGTGCCAGGACTGGGGCGCCGGGAGTTCCGATCCGATCCGATTCCACGGGCATTTCCACGCCGGTTCCCACGCTCGCCTCCACGCGAGGCCGTTAAAGCTCGCAGCATAGCAGGATCAACCGCCCGCATGGAGAAGCGATCATGGCGATAGCCGCCGCAACAAGCCAAGACAGTCCACCTGCACCGATCGATTTGAAGGCGATCAAGGTGCGCCAGCGGGGAGCCTGGTCGTCGGGCGACTATGCCGTGGTCGGCACGACGCTGCAGATCGTGGGCGAGGAACTGTGCGAGGCGCTCGACCTCCGCGCGGGGCAGAGCGTGCTCGATGTCGCGGCCGGCAACGGCAACGTCTCGCTTGCCGCCGCGCGGCGCTGGTGCGACGTCACCGCCACCGACTACGTCCCTGCGCTGCTCGAGCGCGCGCGCGAACGCAGCCGCGCCGAACGGCTCGACATCACGTTGCGCGAGGCCGACGCGGAGGCGCTGCCGTTTCCCGATGCGAGCTTCGATGTGGTGGTGTCGACCTTCGGGGTGATGTTCACGGCCGACCAGGAGCGCGCCGCCGCCGAGCTGATCCGGGTGTGCCGGCGCGGCGGCAAGATCGGGCTCGCCAACTGGACGCCGGAAGGTTTCATCGGCCAGCTGTTCAAGACGATCGGCAAGCACGTGCCGCCGCCCGCGGGCGCGAAGTCGCCGGCGCTGTGGGGCACCCGGACGCGGCTCAACGAGCTGTTCGAGCCGCACGCATCCTCGATCAAGTCGGCGCAGCGCAATTTCGTGTTCCGCTACCGTTCGGCGGAGCACTGGATCGAGATCTTCAAGACGTATTACGGGCCGCTGCTGAAGGCATTCGCCGCGCTCCAACCCGCGGCGCAGCCGGCGCTCGAACGCGACCTCCAGGCGCTGATCGGTCAGTTCAACCGCTCCGGCAGCGAGTCGATGGTCGTACCGAGCGAGTACCTCGAGATCGTCATCACCCGGCTCTGAAGCGAGCGAGTGGAGTATCCAACCGCCAACAAGAGGAGAAGCAAGATGCGAATCCAGAAGGAGAAGGTGAACGTCAAGATGGAGCTTCCAGGTGCTGCGGTGATCCGTCAGCAAATGGACTTCGGCGACATGAACGGACATGGGAAGATCAGCGCCGAGTATTTCACGCTCTCGGCCGGCGTCGATACCACGCCGCTGTTCCAGGGATTGGAAGGCAACCTCTGCCAGTGTCCGCACTGGGGATTCGTCCTGCGCGGCCAGCTCACGACGACGGATCGCAACGGGGCGCGCGAGACGGTCAACGCCAACGACCTGTTCTACTGGCCTCCCGGGCACAACGTGAAGGTCGACGCCGACGCGGAGATCGTCATGTTCAGCCCGCAGCACGAGCACAGCAAAGTCATCAATCACATGATCGAGAAGGCGAAGGGCTGACTCGCTCGTACCCCCGACTTGATGCAACAGCAAAGGACCGAACCATGAAACACGCGACCCAAGCAATCGCCGTTGCCCTCGCGCTCGGCGTCGTCTTCATCGCTGCTCCGCAGGCGTACGCGGCCGAGGGCCACCACACGACCGTGTCGGGCGATGCCATCCAATGGGGCCCGGCTCCGCCGTCGCTGCCGCCCGGCGCGCAGGCCGCGGTCCTGCTCGGCAGCCCGGCCAAGGAGGGGCCGTTCGTGCTCCGCCTCAAGTTTCCGGCCGGCTACATCGTTCCGCCGCATCGTCATTCGAAGGACGAGTTCGTGACTGTCATTTCGGGCAAATTCGTCGCCACGCACGGCGAGAAGGTGGATCGCGCATCGCTCAAGCTGCTGCCGCCGGGAAGCTTTGTCCATCTTCCTGCCGGAATGCCACACTACGCCTTCGCCGAAGTGGAGTCCGTGGTGCAGATCAACGGCACCGGCCCGTTCGACGTGATCTACGTCGATCCCAAGGATGATCCGCGCAAGAAGACGCAGTAACATTCGGCAGAGACCAAGGTGGTCGGAAGGTGGCGCCGGGACCGCTTCAATCCCGCGCCGCCTTTCGTGGCGGGGAAACGGAGGCGTTCCCATGAAAACCACAAGGCCATGCCTCGGCCGTGCGCCAGTGGCAATGATTTGCCTGCTTGCGACCGCCGGATTGGCGACCGCGCAGGCGCAGGATGCATCGCCGCAGCAACTCGCGGCGATGAAGAAGGAGTATCGGCGTCCAAGCTCTCTGCCGGTGCAAAACAAGACGCTGGTGGAGCTCGGGCGCGCCCTCTTCTTCGCGCCGGAGCTGTCCGCCTCGGGAAAGACCGCGTGCGCCGCATGCCACTATCCCGAGCTCGGCTGGGGCGTGACGGACGCGCGCAGCCGCAACGACTCCGGCAAGCTCACCTCGCGCAAGTCGCAGCCGCTGATCGGCATCGGGCATGCCGGCGACGCGCCGGTCGGCTGGGACGGTCGCAGCCCGACATTGGAAGATCAGGTCAAGTCGTCGATCGCCACCGGCTCCATGTCGATGCGCGAGACGGCAACGCCGGTCAAGGTGGAAGCCATCGAAGAGCGGATCCGGTCGAACGCCGGCTATGTCGCAAAGTTCAACGCGGCGCTTCCCGGAACGCCGATCAACATCGACTCGATCGCGACGGCGATCGCCGCGTTTGAGCGCACGCTGGAGCCAGGGGTGGCCCCCTTCGATCGCTGGGTCGAAGGCGACGAGCGCGCCATTTCTGATTCCGCCAAACGCGGCTTCGCCCTCTTCAATGGCAAGGCGGTTTGTTTCGCATGCCACAGCGGGTGGCGATTCACCGACGACAAATTCCACGACATCGGGACAACGACCACCGATCGGGGGCGCGGCCGGGTGGTAAAGGACGACGAATTGATGCAATTTGCCTTCAAGACCCCGACGTTGCGCTCGGTCGCGTTGCGTCCGCCCTATATGCACAACGCTTCGCAGGCGACCTTGCTCGATACCGTGAAACACTACGAGCCTGGGGGCATCGCCCGCGCAAGCCGCTCTCCGCTGATGATGCCGATCGAGCTGACCGATCAGGAACGCCAAGACCTCGTCGCATTCATGGAAACGCTGACCGACGACGCTCCCCCACGATAGAGAGGCGCGGATGAGTAAGTTCCAGAGCATTCTGGGAACGATCGGCAATACGCCGGTCGTGCGCATCAACAACCTGACGCCTGCGGGCGTCAACCTCTTCGTCAAGATCGAGGCCTTCAACCCGCTGGGCTCGGTCAAGGATCGCCTGGCGCTCGGCGTGATCGAGGCGGCCGAGCGTTCGGGCGAGCTCAAGCCGGGCCAGACCGTCATCGAGGCGACCAGCGGCAATACCGGCATCGGGCTCGCCATGGTGTGCGCGCAAAAAGGCTATCCGCTCGTGGTGACGATGGCGGAGCAGTTCAGCGTCGAGCGGCGCAAGCTCATGCGCTTCCTCGGCGCCAAGGTGGTGCTGACGCCGGCCGCGGGGCGCGCGGTCGGCATGGTGGTGAAGGCGGTCGAGCTCGCCAACGTGCACGGCTGGTTCCTCACCCGCCAATTCGAGAACGAGGCCAATGCCGACATCCACTCCCGCACCACCGCGCGCGAGATCATCGCGGACTTCAAGGGCGAGAAGCTCGACTACTGGGTGACCGGATACGGCACCGGCGGAACGCTGAAGGGCGTTTCGCGCGTGCTCGCCAAGGAGATGCCGGAGACGAAAATCATCGTGTGCGAGCCGGAAGATGCGCAGCTGCTCGCCAGTGACCTGGAGCAGGCGCGCAACCCCGACGGATCCGCCGCCGCACCCCACCCGGCCTTCAAGCCGCACCCGATGCAGGGCTGGACGCCGGATTTCATCCCCAAGCTGACCGCGGATGCGGTCGCCATGAAGGTCATCGACCGCATCATCCCGATCCCAGGTTCCGAGGCGATACGCTGCGCCGCCGAGCTCGCCCGCAAGGAAGGCATCTTCGTCGGGATCACGGCCGGCGCGACGTTTGCCGGGGCGTTACGGGTGTGCGCCGAGGCGCCGAAAAATGCCAACATCCTCTGCATGCTGCCGGATACCGGCGAGCGCTACCTGAGCACGCCATTGTTTGCCGAGGTGCCGGCCGACATGACCGCGGACGAGCTCGCCATCTCGCGCTCGACGCCGAGCGCGCAGTTTCCGGCGTGAGCGTGCACGCGATGCCCAGCAGGGCCACAACGATCCGTTAACCAAGTCCCTCAGGCCGCCCTTAAGGTTTATAAGCCACAAACGTCCGGTATTCATTGAACTATCGGGCCTCTGTTCATGACTGCGATGACGAGCGAAGAGCTCGGCATTACCAAGCCGGCTGAGAAAGCGGCAGCGAACCGGCGGCGTGACGCGACCAAGCGCGTGCGCGACGCGCGCGATCGCCTCACCTCGACCACCGGCACCCGCCCTGCCTTCGACTACGAGCTGCTGCGCCAGTTCGCGCAGAACCGGCTGTCGGCGTCGCTTGCCATCCTGCTCCTGGTCGCGACCATCGGCTTCCTGTCCGGGCTGTGGGCCGGGGCGATGATGTCGGGCGCGTGGACGCTCGCCGTGCTCGGGATCCACACCGTCATCATCACGTCGTGCCGCAAATTCCTCGCCGAAGCGCCGGGCGCGGTGAACATCACGCGCTGGCGCGTGCGTTTCGTCCTGCTCGATCTCGTCTTCGGCGTCGCCTGGATGCTCAACGTCGTGAACATCGTGCGCGCCGATGAGGGCGCGGGCACGTTCATGCTGTTCGTCATGCTGCTGGTGGTCGCGGTGTCGAGCATGCTCGCCTCGAGCATCCCGCTCGCCATGTTCGCGGCGACGATCCCGGTGACGGTCGCGGTCGCGCTCAATTTCGTCCTCAAGGGCGAGATGCAGAGCTACATCCTCGCCGCCATGGCGCTCACCGCGCAGGCCTATTTCACCATGCTGGCGCACCGGCTGTACTCGACCACGCTTGCAACGCTGGAGGCGCGCGCCGAGAAGGACGCGCTGATCGGCGAGCTCGAGCAGGCCAAGGCCATCTCCGACGAGGCGCGGCGCCGGGCCGAGACCGCCAACATCGCCAAGTCGCGCTTCCTCGCGCAGATGAGCCACGAGTTGCGCACGCCCTTGAATGCGATCCTCGGCTTCTCCGAGGTGATGAAGAGCGAGGTGTTCGGCCCGCATACCGTGCCGACCTACAAGGAATATGCCGCCGACATCCACAATTCCGGCGTCCATCTGCTCAACCTGATCAACGAGATCCTCGATCTCTCGCGCATCGAGGCCGGGCGCTACGAGCTCAACGAGGAAGCCGTCACGCTGGTCCAGATCGTCGAGGATTGCCGCCATCTGTTGCAGCTGCGCGCCAAGAACCGCGGCCTGACCATCCACGAGGCCTACGAGCCGGAGCTGCCGCGGCTGTGGGGCGACGAGCGGGCGATCCGCCAGATCTGCCTCAACCTCCTGTCCAACGCCATCAAGTTCACCCCGCAGGGCGGCGAGATCTGGCTCAAGGTCGGCTGGACCGCGTCGGGCGGACAATACATGACGGTGAAGGACAACGGACCCGGCATCCCCGAAGAGGAGATTCCGATCGTGCTCGCCTCGTTCGGACAGGGCACCAACGCGATCAAGTCGGCCGAGCAGGGCACCGGCCTCGGCCTGCCGATCGCCAAGAACCTGATCGACCTGCACGGCGGCACCTTCACGCTCAAGTCCAAGCTGCGCGAGGGCACCGAGGTGATCGTCACGTTCCCGCCCGAACGGGTGATGTCGGCACTCGGGCCGCTGCAGGAGCCGGGACCCTCGATTCAGCCCCACGACGACGCGCCGGTCAGCCGCACTATTGTGGCGGCTCAGAAGTCCGCATCATTTTCGCAGCGAGTCCGACATGCGGACTTCTGAGCCAAAGCCACACTAGAACAATAGGTTGCTAGTGTCCTTTCGATTCCGAAGTTCGCAATCGAATGTGCCGCATGATCATGCGAACTTCGGAATCGGGACACTAGCGTCCGCGTGAGACTGCGCAATCCGTCCTGAGCAACGTTGCCGCGGTCCAAGTTTGCGATTGCGTTCCCGCTTCCCGCCCCTATCTTCACGGCGAATCGCAGCCAAGCCGATGTCGATCAGCTCACCGTGCACCAAGGTCTGTAGCGTCGATCCGGATGCGGGCTTATGCATCGGTTGCGGCCGCAGTCTCGATGAAATAGGGCGATGGATGTCGCTGTCCGAGGACGAACGCTTGCGCATCATGGCGGAGTTGCCCGACCGGCTTGCCGCCCTTTCATGGCCTAAAACTCAACGCGCCTGAAGAGAACGCTCGTGCGCAGCCTTCCCCTCTGGTTTCTGCTCGTCCTGCTCGGCGGCGCACTGCTGCTCCTGGTGCTGCGGCACGATGCTGGCACCATCGCGGGCTTCGAGACCGGCGATTTCGCCTCGCTCGCCTACAAGATCGCGCTGCTGATCTTTATCGGCGGCGCGGTGCTGGCGCTGTTCCGCAACCGGATCGCGGAGGCGTTCCAGGCCGCGCTGTTCTGGGTCGTGGTCGCGCTCATGCTTGCGGTCGGCTACACCTACCGGCACGACCTGCGCGACATCGGCGACCGGATGCTCTCCGAGCTGATGCCGGGACGGGCGGCGACCCGCGGCAGCACGGTCGAGATCGCGCGCCGCGGCGGCGAATTCCAGGTGGCGACCCAGGTCAACGGCGCGCGCATCGCCATGGTGCTCGATACCGGCGCCAGCGCCGTGGTGTTGACCCAGGAAGCCGCCAAAGCCGCCGGCCTGCCGCTCGAGTTCCTCGCCTACAACGTCAATGTCGACACCGCCAACGGCCGCACGCGCGCGGCCGCGGTGATGCTCGACCGCGTGGCGGTCGGCTCGATCGTCGAGCGCGCGGTGCCGGCGCTGATTGCCCAGCCCGGACAGCTACGCACCAGCCTGCTCGGCATGAGCTTTTTGACGCGGCTCTCCAGCTGGGAAGTGCGCGGCGAGAAGCTGGTGATGCGCGGGCCTTAGCCGACGACGCTCACCAGAAACCGCAGCGCCACCGCGAGCAGGAACAGCCCGAACGCGATCTCCAATTGGCGGCGCGGCAGCGCGTGGGCGAGCCGCGCGCCGTAGGCCGCGACGAAGCTCGACACCGGCGCCATCAGCGCGACGCCGATCAGCGACACGAAGCCGATCGAGAGCGGCGGGGTCAGCGCCTGATACTGGAGGCCCGCCAGCATGTACCCGATTGTCCCGACGATGGTGATCGGCACGCCGAGGCCGGCCGAGGTCGCGACCGCGTTGTGGATCGGCTTGCCGTAGAGGGTCAACACCATGGTGGCGATCGAGCCGCCGCTCACGCCCATGAGCGCGGAGGCGAGGCCCACGAGGAAGCCGTAGCCGGTGGTCGCGGCGCGCCCCGGCAGGTCCGCGCCGAGCCGCCAATGCTCGCGCGCGAACAGGAGTTTGCTCGCGATCACCGCGGCGATCAGGATGAAGGCAAGCTTGAACACGGTGCCCGGCGCGAACGCCGCCGCGCCCGAGCCGACCACGACACCGATCACCGCGGGAAAACTCCAGGCGCGCAGCACGTCGGCGAGCACGGCCCCCTTGGCGCGATGCGCGAAATAGGAGCGCACCGTGGTCGGCAGGATGATGGCGAGCGAAGTGCCGACGCAGAGCTGGAAGCGGATCTCGTCCGGCACGCCGAGGATGCGGAACACCTCGTAGAGCACCGGAACGATGATCGCGCCGCCGCCGATGCCGAACAGGCCGGCGAGGAAGCCCGCGACCACGCCTCCGGCGATGATCAGCGCCGCGAGCCAGGCGAGCTCGCCGAGCGGGACGCCTGAGATCATGGCGAGCTCCGGGCTTGGACCGTGATCCGATTCAATTGAATCGGATCACGGTCAAGCTTCTTGTTTGAGCATGATCTTTTTCCGAAAACCGGCTTCCACTTTTCGGGATCATGCTCTACGCCGCGAGGTGGATCGGGTCGGTATCGGGCACGAGGCCGAGCGCTTCGCGCAGCACCGCGATGCCGGCGCCCGGCTTGACGCCTGCGGTGGAAAGGTGGCGGCGGAAGGCGCGCGCGCCGGGCACGGCCTGGAACAAGCCCATGAGATGACGGGTGATCGCATGCAGCCGCGTGCCGCGTGCAAGCTCGCGCTCGACATAAGGGGTGAGCGCCTCGACCGCCGCCTTCACCGAGGCGAACGGCGCCGGCTCGCCGTAGATCAGGGGATCGACGGCAAGCAACCGCCACGGCTCGCGATAGGCGGCGCGGCCCATCATCACGCCATCGACATGGACAAGATGCGCCGCAGCGTCCTCGACGCCGGCGATGCCCCCGTTGAGGATGACCGGCAGATTCGGGTTGGCGCGCTTGAGGCGATAGACGCGGTCGTAGTCGAGCGGCGGGATCTCGCGGTTCTCTTTCGGCGACAGTCCGTCGAGCCAGGCCTTGCGCGCGTGCACGATGAGCGCATCGGCACCTGCCGCCGTCACCGCACCGGTCAGGGCATCGAGCGATGCTTCCGGGTCCTGGTCGTCGATGCCGATGCGGCACTTGACCGTGACCGGTATCCGCACCGCCGCCTTCATCGCCGCGACGCAATCGCCGACGAGTTGCGGCTCGGCCATCAGGCAGGCGCCGAAGCGCCCTTCCTGCACGCGGTCGGACGGGCAGCCGACATTGAGGTTGATCTCGTCGTAGCCGCGATCGGCGCAGATGCGCGCGGCTTGCGCAAGCGCATTCGGATCGGAGCCGCCGAGCTGCACGCCAAGCGGATGCTCTGCGGGGTCGAAGCCGAGCAGGCGATCACGATCGCCATGCAGCACGGCGCCGGTGGTGATCATCTCGGTATAGAGCAGCGCCCGGCGCGTGAGCAGGCGATGGAGCAACCGGCAGTGCCGGTCGGTCCACTCCATCATGGGTGCGACGCAGAAGCGATGTGCTTGATGTTTCAAGTACTTACCATCGTATCCGAGAGCCACAGCTAGGCTGCGGAGAGCAACCTAGCTGAACCGCGAACCATACAGAAGCTCTTGCAATGTTCCTTATTTGTTCTAACATTGGGCATCCGATAACGACCCGTGTTTCGCCATGCAACCTGCTGCCCCCCTCGGCCTGTGCAGCCGCGCCGAGGTCATGGAGGATTTGCGCCGCCTGCTGCCGCGGCTGGAGGGACGCGTTGCGCGCGCTCTCCCCTTCGGCTTGCCGGCGCTCGATGCGCATCTGCCGCACGGCGGGCTTGCGCGCGGGGCGCTGCACGAGATCGTGCCCGCGACCGATAGCGACCTGCCCGCCGCCTTCGGCTTCATCACCGCCCTGCTCGGCCGCGTGACGGGCAAGCCGATCCTGCTCGTCACCTCGCGCCGCTTCGCCGATCACGGTTCCCCGCACGGTCATGGGCTTCGTGCCTTCGGCCTCGATCCGGCCCACTTGCTCCTGGTCGAGACGAAAGATGACCGGGAACTGCTGTGGACCCTGCAAGAGACCCTGCGTTCCGGCGTGCCGGCCGCCGTCGCCGGCGTGATCCCGGGGCTCGATTTCAAGACCAGTCAACGGCTGCAGCTGGCCGCCAGGGATTCGAGCATCCCGCTGCTGCTGTTGCGGTCGGCGATCGAGACGAGCGCGGCGGTGACGCGCTGGCGCATCGGCACGGCCGAGGCCGCGCGCGACCGCTTCGGCCTCATGGCGCGCTCGCGCTGGCGCGTGAGGCTGGAGCGCTGCCGCAACGGACGATTGGGCGAATGGCTGATGGAGTTCGATCATGCCGCGTATCGTTTCAGTCTGGCTGCCGCGCTGGCCGATCCGGCGCTTTCTCGCCGCGCAGGCGCGCCGCGGGCGCACATCCGTCGATCCTGAACAGCCCTTCGTCCTTTCGGTCGATGCCGCCGGCGGACCGCGCATCGTGGAAGTCAATGAAGCGGCCGCGGCACTCGGCGTCATGTGCGGCGACGTGCTGGCGGATGCGCGCGCCAAGGTCGGGGTTCTGCAGGACGCAGCCCGACGATCCCGCCGCCAACGACGCGGCGCTGCGGCGTCTTGCCCTTTGGGCGACCCGCTATACGCCCGCGGTCTCGCCGTGGACCGAGAACGGCGCGGACGGCTTCTTCCTCGACGTGACCGGCGCCGCCCATCTGTTCGGCGGCGAAGAGAGGCTGCTCGCCGACCTCAAGCATCGACTTACGCTTTTCGGATTGACGGCACGGCTCGCGGTCGCCGCGACCGCCGGCACGGCCTGGGCGCTCTCGCACCACCATCGCCTCGACATCATCGCGCTGCCCTTCGGGCGAGGAAACCCAAGCGCTCGCGCCGCTGCCGATCGAAGCTTTGCGGCTTGCACGCGAAACATGCGCAACGCTGCGCCGGCTCGGCTTCAAGCGCGTCGGCGCGCTGCTCGGGGCAAGCCGCGCGCGCCGTTCGCCGCCCGCTTCGAGCGCGAATTGCTCACGCGCATCGACCAGGCGCTCGGCCGCGCCGCCGAGCCGCTGAGCTTCATCGTCCCGCCGCCGGTCTATCACAGCCTGCGCTATCTGCTCGAACCGATCGCCACGCAGGAGGCGATCGTCGCGGTCGCCCGCCGCCTGATGCGGGACCTCGTACATGCGCTCGACCGCGACGGAGTCGGCGCGCGCGCGTTGCGGCTTGCGCTCTATCGCGTCGACGGCGAGGTGGCGACCCTTTCCGTCGGCGCTCGCCATGCCGACGCGCAGCGCCGCCCATGTGGCGCGCCTCATCGAACTCAGGCTCGAACGCATCGCGAACGGTCGATGCCGGCTTCGGTTTCGAGGCGGTCGATCTTGCCGTCACGGTCGCCGAACGCATGGAGCCGGGACAGGCGGAGCTGGCGTCGATCGCCGATGAGGCGAGCGCGCAACGCTGTGCGGCGCTGATCGATCGGCTCAGCCAGCGGCTTGGGCCGTGCAACGTGCGACGGCTCGCGTCGGTGGCGAGCCATGTTCCTGAACGCGCCGAAGCGGCATGCGCCGCCATCGAGCCTCCCGTCTGGCCGGCGCCGGATGAGGCGCGGCCGCGGCCTCTTCTCCTGCTGCCCCAGGCGGAGGAAATAAAGGTCACGGCGCTCGTCCCCGAAGGTCCGCCACGGCGCTTCCGCTGGCGTGGCGCGACGCACGACGTCGCCCGCGCGCAAGGACCGGAACGCATCGCCGGCGAGTGGTGGCGCTATCGCTCGCAGCCGCCGACGCGCGACTACTATCTGGTGGAGGACGCGGCGGGCCACCGCTTCTGGCTCTACCGCGAAGGGCTTTACGCGCGCGAGACGAGCGCGCCGCGCTGGTTCCTGCACGGCCTGTTCGCGTGAGGACGCCATGCCCGCCTACGCCGAACTTGCCGTCACCACCAATTTCTCCTTCCTGCGCGGGGCCTCGCATCCAAAGGAGATGGTGGAAACCGCCGACGATCTCGGCCTCAGTGCCATCGGCATTGCCGACCGCAACAGCTTTGCCGGCGTCGTGCGCGCTTATGGCGAATGGAAGGAAAGAACAGAGTTCGAGTGGCAGACCTTCAAGAAGCGAAGGCGCTCCGGAATCAAGGAAGCAAGAAGGAGGACCATCAAGCTACTCGTCGGCGTCCGCCTCGTCACGATCGATGGTTTCGAGGTTATTGCCTACCCGACCGACCGCATCGCCTACGGAAGGCTCTCCCGGTTGCTGACGGCATGCAAGCTCAAGGAGGGCGTCAAGAAAGACGAGTGCCGCCTCACCGTCGAAGAGATCGTCGCTGCAAGCGAAGGGCAGATATTCATCGCATTGCCGCCGGATCAACCGAACTCCGACTTCAGCAGCCGGCTGTCCACGTTCGCTCGTGCAGCGTCCGGGCGCGACTTTCCTGGCCGGCGTGCATCGCTATCGTGGCGACGAGCCGCGCCGGCTCGGGCTCTTGCACGATCTGGGTGGGCGCGCCGGCGCGCCGCTCGTCGCCATCAACGACGTGCATTACCACGCTCCCGAGCGCCGCGCGCTCGCCGACGTGGTCACCTGCATCCGCGAGAAAGTGCACGATTCAGGAAGCAGGCTTTCGTCTCGCCGCCAATGCGGAACGGCATCTCAAGACGCCCGGGGAAATGATGCGGCTGTTCGAAGATTTTCCCGATGCGATCGCCGACACGGTGCGGATCGCCAAAGCCTGCAATTTCTCCCTTGGTCAGCTCAAATACGAATATCCCGACGAACCCGTGCCTCCGGGCAAGACGGCGCAGCAGCATCTCGAAGATCTGACATCGGAGGGCGCTCGAAGACGCTATTCCAAGCACATCCGGAGGGAATCCCGGCGCAGGTCGCCGAGCGAATCGCCGCCGAGTTGGATGTGATCAGGCACCTCGATTACGCGCGTTACTTCCTGACCGTGCACGATGTCGTCGCATTCGCGCGCAATCCCGAAGGAAAAGAGAAAGGCAGCATTCTCTGCCAAGGCCGCGGCTCGGCGGCGAACAGCGCCGTTTGCTATTGCCTCGGCATCACCGAGGTCGATCCGAGCAAAAGCAAGCTGCTGTTCGCCCGCTTCATTTCGGAGAATCGCAAGCGAGCCGCCGGACATCGACGTCGATTTCGAGCACGAGCGGCGCGAGGAGGTCATCCAATACATCTACAAGCGCTACGGACGCCATCGCGCCGCCATCTGCGCGACCGTCATCCATTATCGTTCGCGCCGAGCGATCCGCGAGGTCGGCAAGGCCTTGGGACTCACGGACGACGTCACCGCCGCGCTCGCCAAGACGGTGTGGGGCAGCCACGATGACGGCCTGCCGGACAGGCACATCCGCGAGGCCGGGCTCGACCCGGCCAATCCGGCGATCCTGCAGGCCGTCGACGCTCGCACGCGAGCTGCTCGGCTTTCCGCGCCACCTCTCCCAGCACGTCGGCGGCTTCGTGCTCACGCGCGGCCGGCTCGACGAGACCGTGCCGATCGGCAATGCCGCCATGGACGAGCGCACCTTCATCGAATGGGACAAGGACGACATCGACACGCTCGGGCTGATGAAGGTCGACGTGCTTGCGCTCGGCATGCTGAGCTGCCTGCGGCGCGGGCTCGATCTTTTGCAAGACGCATTACAGGGTGGATCACTCGCTCGCGTCGATCCTGCTGGACGAAGCGGACGACAGCAAGAAGGACGAGACCCGGCAGGTCTACGACATGCTGTCAGCGCGCCGACTCCGATCGGCGTGTTCCAGGTCGAAAGCCGCGCGCAGATGTCGATGCTGCCGCGGCTGAAGCCGGAGAGATTCTACGACCTCGTCATCGAAGTTGCGATCGTGCGGCCCGGGCCGATCCAGGGCGACATGGTGCATCCCTATCTGCGCCGGCGCGACGGGATCGAGAAGCCCGATTATCCCTCCCCTCGATCCGCCGCATGGCCAGCCGAACGAGCTGGAAGAGTGTTCTCAAGAGGACGCTGGGCGTGCCGCTGTTCCAGGAACAGGCGATGCAGATCGCCATCACGGCCGCCGAATTCACGCCCGACGAGGCCGACGGCCTGCGCCGCGCCATGGCGACGTTCCGCCACAACGGCAACGTCCATCTGTTCCGCGACAAATTCATCACAGGCATGACGCGTCGCGGCTATGACGCAAGACTTCGCGGAGCGCTGCTTCAAGCAGATCGAAGGTTTCGGCGAATACGGCTTTCCCGAGAGCCACGCGGCGAGCTTTGCGCTGCTGGTCTACGTCTCCTCCTGGATCAAATGCCATTACCCCGAGGTGTTCTGCGCCGCCATCCTCAACAGCCAGCCGATGGGCTTCTATCAGCCGGCCCAGCTCGTGCGCGACGCGCGCCAGCACGGCGTCGAGGTGCGGGAGGTCGACGTCAATTTCAGCGAATGGGACTGCACGCTGGAACGCTCGACGGATGAGACGCGCTGTTCGCCGTGCGTCTCGGCTTCCGGCAGGTTCAGGGCCTGAACGAGGAGGAGTTGAAAAGGCTCATCGCGGCGCGCGGCAACGGCTATGCCAGCATCGAGCGGCTCGCGGCGGTCGCCGGCGTCTCGCGCTTCACCATCGAGCGCCTCGCCGAGGCCGACGCCTTCCGCTCGCTCGGGCTCGACCGGCGCGCCGCGCTATGGGCCGCGCGGCGGCTCGACACGATCGGGATGCGCCAGGGCAGCCGATTCGAGCGCCCGGATTCCGACAAGGACGCCTCGCTGCCGCTGCTCGCGCCGCACATGAGCGACGAGCTTTTCCCCGAGCCCGAGATCGCGCTGCCGGCGATGCCGCTCTCCGAGCATGTGGTGGAGGACTACGTGGCGACCGGCCTGTCGCTGAAGGAGCACCCGGTGAGCTTCTTCCGCGAGCGCCTCACGCAGCTCGGCGCATGCGCAACGCGGAGCACCGCAGCGAAGCCTGCCGCACGAACCGTAGCGTCACCGTCGCCGGCCTGGTGCTGATGCGGCAGAGCCCGGAACGGCCAAGGGCGTCGTGTTCGTGACGCTGGAGGACGAGACCGACATCGCCAACATCATCGTCTGGCCGAAGGTGTTCGCAAAAAACCGCCGCACGGTGATGACGTCGCGCTTCCTCGCCGTGCGCGGGCGCCTGCAGCGCGCGGGCCTCGTGGTCCACGTCGTGGCCGAAAGCTTCATCGATCTCAGCGCGGAGTTGCGGACCTTGCGCGACGGCGAGAGCGACGAGCCCATCGCTCCGACTGCGCGGACCGACGAAGTCCTCGTCAAGAGCCGCGATTTTCATTAGGCGGACCGTAGGGTGGGCAAAGGCGCAAGTCACCCGACCGGAATTGCGCCCAGCTGCCGCGCGCCTTTGCCCACGCGTTTCTTGATCCGAACGTCCGCGTGGGCACGGCGCGGACGATGTTCAACGCGTCACGGCAGAATCGGGGCCGCGCCTTTGCCCACCCTACGCCGCCCTCAACGCCGCGACCGCATCCGCCAGCGCCGTGCCGGTCTCATCGGCATTCGCGGCCTTGCGCAGCGCGGCGAGCTGCGCCGCGCCGTCGGATCGGCGCGAAAGATCGGGGAGAACGTTCATCAGCGTCTCGAACCGCGCGCGCCCGCGCTCGTGCGTATCGCCGTAGCCCTTGACCAGGTTGCGGCAGGCCGCGACTTCGACGGCGAGATCGTAGTTCGCCGCGGCGGTCATCGCGACGGCGGCGAGCCAGCGATCAAGCGCCTGCTGTTCGACACCGAACCGCAGCGAACGCGGCCGCAGCGGCTTCATCGCGGCGACCGCATAGAGCATTAGAAAGCCGCCGATCGAGCTGGTCTTCACGCGCCGGCCGCGCCTGGTGAAGCGCTCCACGAAGCGACGCGCCGCGCGGCTGCGCAGCAGCCAGCGCCCGAGCGGCGCCGGCAGGGTGTCGGCGATCTCCTGCACGCGCGGATGCATGAACTCGGCGATCTCGAGGACCTGATCGTCCGCGATCTTCACTTCCGCGCGCACGCGCGCGAAGCGCGCCGGCCTGATCTTCAATTCGGCGACGCGGATCGTGTCCTCGTAGGCCATGCCGAGCGCGAGCTGGCGGGCGGTCTCGGCAGTGAGGCGGCCGACGCGATCGGCCTTGGCGATCGGCCCAAGGCGATCGAGATAGCGGCGGGCATAGGCAAGGTCCTGATAATCTGCGGTGCGCTCGACCCCGGAGCGGATCATGGCGCGCGCCTCGTCAGGAAAGTCGCGCTCGGCCTGCGCGAGAAGCGCGGCAAGCGCCGGATTGATACGCGGCGTTTGCGATTGCGTCGTGCTGGCGGGCGCAACGACCGGACCGGCCGACGCCGCCTCGAAACCGGCGGCAAAGCCGGCCAGGCTCCCCGCAACGCCTTTTCCGCCGCGGCGGATCGCGGCCTCGAACGCTGCCCGCTCGAACGGCAACACCCTTGCGCCGGCCAGCGCCCCCAGCAGTACGGCGCTGATGACGCTGCCCGTCGCCGTGGCGAGGGCCGCCATGTCGAAGGCATGCAGGCTTCGGGCGGCGGCGCGGCAGGCCTCGATCAGCGCTCCCTCGCTCACCCGGCCGTCGGCAAGCGCGATCTTCTCGCTCATGGCGAAAACGCGATTGGTCGAGACGATGAACGTGGTGCGGTCGGGGGTGACCAGGCCGCGCTGGATCGCGCGTCCGGCTTCCATCAGCTCGGAGGCGATCACGACGTCGACGTCGCCCGGCGTCGGCATGAGCGCCAGGACCGGCGCACGCCCCTCGGCGGCGGACTGGGGAAAAATCTCGAGATAGTAAATCGTCGCTCCGGTCCGCTGCGCGACGCCGGGCACCGACGTGAGCTGCGCCAGATGGCCGTTGCGCTCGGCGAGGTCGACGATCCAATCGGCGAGCACGCCGCCGCCCTCGCCGCCCATGGCCAGGATCGCGATCGAGATCGGCCTGACTTTCACCGCAACGGGCGCGTTCATGAGGCCCCGCGTCAGGCCGCGACGACAAGGCGCCGCGCGATCCGCTTCTGCAGGAAGCCGATGACCGCCCCGCGCAGGCGCGCCTTGAGGCGGTCCAGGCGGCCCGGATTGCTGATGATCGAGGCGCAGTAGAACGACGGGCACAACACCGCCGCATGCGCCACCTCGCCGCACAGACCGCAGCCGACGCAGGTGTCGATCACCTTGGCGATCGGCTCGCTGCGCAGCGGATCGGGATTGGGCGCGACCGTCAACGACGGGCATCCGGAGAGACGGATGCAGGAATGGTCGCCGGTGCAGGTGTCGGCATCGACGCCGAAGCGATCGCGCACGACGCGCTTGCCCTGCTCGACCGCCTGCGCGGCCAGCGGCCGCTCGCGGCGCTGCCGGTTCAACATGCACTCGGACTGGGCGATGATGACCTTCGGGCCCTTCTGCGGGGTGGTCAGCGCTTCGCGCAGGGTGTCGCGCATCGCCGCCAGGTCGTAGGTGCGCGTGATGGTCCTGACCCAGTCGACGCCGACGCCGCGCACCGCCTTCTCGATCGGATTCTTCGTCGCCCGGATCGCGTTGTCGGCGGCGGACGACAGCAGGTCCTGTCCGCCGGTCGCGGCCGAATAACCGTTGTCGACGATGACGTGGACGTTGTCGGACTTGTTGAATACCGCGTTGCCGATCGACGAGGTCAGCCCGTTGTGCCAGAAGCCGCCGTCTCCCAGGAAGGCGATCGCGCGCTTGTCGGCCTTGGCGTTGAAGGCCGCGGCGCCGGCGCCGCCGAGGCCGTAACCCATGGTGGTGGCGCCGATGTTGAACGGCGGCAGGATCGAGAACAGGTGGCAGCCGATGTCGCAACTGACGTGATGGGTGCCGAGCTCGCGCTCCACCAGCTTCAATGCCGTGAAGATCGGCCGCTCCGGGCAACCGGTGCAGAACGAGGGCGGGCGCGGATGTACGTGGCCTTCCGTTGCCTTGAGGGCCGCGGCAACGCGCACCGTCGCCTCGTTCGATGGCGAAGGATGCGGCAGATCGGGCAACACGTCGGCGCGGTAGGTGCGCACGAACGCTCTCAGCCCGTCGCGCACCACGCCGCCGGTGTATTCGCCCGCCATCGGCAGCATGCCCTTGCCCTCGATGCGGGTCTGCACGTCGGCGCGGCGCAGGATGGTGTTGATCGCCTGCTCGATGAAGTCGGGCTGGCCCTCCTCGACGACCAGGATGGCGCGCTTGCCCTGGGCGAACGTGACGATTTCCCGGTCCACCAGCGGGTAGGTCACGTTGAGCACATAGAGCGGGACGCGCGAGCGCCCGAACGTGTCGGCAAGTCCGATCAGCTCCAGCCCGCGCAGGACGGTGTTGTACAAACCGCCCTGCATGACGATGCCGATGTCGGTCAGGTCGCCGGCGAAGAACTCGTTGAGTTTCTCCTCGGCGATGAACTTCACCGCCGCGGGCCAGCGTTGCTCGATCTTTTCCTTCTCGTGCAGGTAGGTCGCCGGCGGCAGTGCGATGCGGTTGACGTCGCGGCGTGGACGCTCCATCGCGTCCTTCAGGGTGAAGGAAGGCCGCACGTTGTCCTTGGCGGCGAAGCGGCCGTGTACGTGACAGGCGCGGATGCGCACCTCCAGCATCACCGGCGTGTGGGAGGCTTCGGAGAGTTCGAACCCCTTCTCCACCGCCTTGACGATCGACGGCAGGTTGGGCCGCGGATCGAGGAGCCAGATCTGCGATTTCATCGCAAAGGCATGACTGCGCTCCTGCATGATGGAGGAGCCTTCACCATAGTCCTCGCCGACGATCACGAGCGCGCCGCCGGTCACTCCGCCGGACGCCAGATTGGCGAGCGCGTCGGAGGCGACGTTGGTGCCGACCGTCGACTTGAATGTGACGGCGCCGCGCAAGGGATAGTTGACGGAGGCTGCCAGCGTCGCGGCCGCGGTCGCCTCGTTGGCGCTCGATTCGAAGTGAACGCCGAGCTCCTGCAGGATGTCGTTGGCATCCGACAGCACGTCCATCAGGTGCGAGATCGGGGCGCCCTGATAGCCGGCGACGTAGGACACGCCCGCCTGCAGCAGCGCCTTGGTGATGGCAAGGATGCCCTCGCCGTGGAACTCCTCACCGGCGCCGAGCTTGAGCTTCTGGACTTCGTTCCTGAACGAGCGTTCCGCCATCGCTAGTGTCCCGATTCCGAAGTTCGTCTCATCGTGCAGCATCCTCGCGTACGAACTTCGGAATCGAAGGACACTAGCAACTTATTGGTTCTAGTGTGGCTTAGGTTCAGAAGTCCGCAGTCCGGACTCGCCGCGAGCATGTTGCGGACTTCTGAACCGCCACACTAGTTCTCCGATGACGGCTAAGCTATCACGCGGCGTCCACGGCCGCCAATTTGACGCAGCGCGCGCTACGGCCGGGGCCGATCGAAACCGCCGGGATGTCGCCGGTGGTGCAGACCGGCTCGACCAGCCGGCAGCGCGGCGCAAAGGCGCAACCGGCGGCCAGGCGGTCGAGCCGCGGCGGCGCGCCCGGAATGGCTTCGAGGCGCGTGCCGCGGCTTGCCCCATGAATGGTGGACGCGAGCAACCCGCGCGTGTAGGGGTGCGCCGGCGCCTTGACCACATCGCGCAGCATCCCGGTCTCGACGATGCGGCCGGCATACATCACCGCCATGCGGTCGCAGATCTCGACTGCGACGCCGATGTCGTGGGTGACGAAGATGACCGCCATGCCGAATTCGCGCTGAAGTTCCCGCAGCAACAGGAGAATCTGGATCTGCACGGTGGCATCGAGCGCGGTGGTCGGTTCGTCCGCCAGCAGCACCTTCGGCCGGCACGACAGCGCGAGCGCAATCATCGCACGCTGGCGCATGCCCCCCGACATCTCGTGCGGATAGGCGTCGAGGCGGCGGCGCGGCGAAGGAATGCGCACGACCTCGAGCATGTCGAGCGCGCGCTTGCGCCCCGCGGCCCAGCTTGCGCCTTCATGGCGCACAACCGTCTCGGCGATCTGGTCGCCGATGGTGAAGACCGGGTCGAGCGCCAGCATCGGTTCCTGGAAGATCATGGACACGACGCCGCCGCGCAGCTGCTCGAGCGCGTCCTCGTCGAGCGCGAACACGTCCTGCCCGCCGATGCGAATGGAGCCGGCGATCTCGGTGCGGCGCGGGGGCAGCATGCGCAGCAAGGATCGCAACGTGACGCTCTTGCCCGAGCCGGACTCGCCGAGCAGTCCGAGCACCTCGCCGGGCCGGAGCGAGATGTCGACGCCGTTGACGGCATGCACGGTGCGCTCGCCGGTGAAGCGCACGTGCAGGTCGCGGACCTCGACGATCGGAGTCATGGCTGCTTTGGAACGCGGCGATGATGATCGGTCGCGGACTGGAATGCGATGCCGAGCGCGGCGACCGTCTCGTCATTGAACGGACGGCCGATGAGCTGCAGGCCGATCGGCAGGCCGCGCTGCCCCTGGCCCGCGGGAACGACGAGCGCCGGAAGACCGAGATAGTTGATCGGCCGCATGAAGCGGGTGACGGCCTGGATGATCGCCTCGGCGTTGCCGGCGCCGCCGATGTCGGTTTCGGCGATGGTCGGCGCCACGGCGCGCGACACCGGCGCCAGAAGCGCGTCGCACTTGCCGATCGCCGCAAGGTGCGTCGCGAGCGCGGGACCGCGCCAGCGCAGCGCTTCGAGATACTCCACCGCGCTGTAGGCCAGGCCGTTCTGCAGCCGGTTGCGCACCTGCGCGCCGTAGTCGTCCGGGCGCGACCGCAGCCAGGGCGCATGATAGGTCGCGGCCTCCACGGCGAGCACGATCATCGCCGCGGCCGAGACCAGGACCTGATCGGGAAGATCGACCTGCACGACCTTGACGCCGAGCGCCTTGAAGGTCGCGATCGTGTCGTCGAGCGCCTTGGCCACGTCGGCCTCGAGATCGTCGACGTAGAAGCTCTTGGGAATGCCGATCGTCAGGCCCTTTGCCGGCCGCTTCGCAGCGCGTGCGTCCCACTTCGGCGCGCGGTCGGTGGTCGGATCGAGCGGATCGGGACCGGCGATCACGCTGAGGATGATGGCGCAGTCCTCAGCGGTCTGCGCCAGCGGGCCGACCGTGTCGAGCGTGAACGAGAGCGGCATCGCATTGGCACGGCTGACGCGGTTGTTCGACGGCTTGAAGCCGGTGACGCCGCAGAAATGCGCCGGCAAGCGGATCGAGCCGCCGGTGTCGGAACCGAGCGCGGCCGGCACGAGCCGCGCGCCGACCGCCGAGCCGGAGCCCGACGACGAGCCGCCGGTGATGCACGCGGGATCCCATGGATTGCATACGTTGCCGGTGTGGACATTGTGGCCGGTGGGACCGTAGGCGAACTCGACCATGTTGAGCGCGCCGAGGCGGAACGAGCCCGCGGCCTCGAGCCGCTCCACCGCCGTCGCCGTCGCGGGCGCGATCCATCCTCTGCGGATCTTCGAGCCGCATTCGGCGAGCTTGCCCTTGGAGTAGTACATGTCCTTGTGGGCGACCGGCACGCCGTGCAGCGGGCCTTTGGCCTTGCCGGCGGCGAGCGCGCGGTCCGCGGCTTTCGCGGCCTTCAGCGCATCTTCGGCCTCGGTGCGGGCGAACGCATTGAGGGTGGGCTGCCACTTCTCGATGCGCGCGAACAGCGCCTTGGTGACTTCGAGCGAGGAGACCTTGCGCCGCCTGATCGCAGCGCTGAGATCCTTCAGGTTCATTTCCGTCGGATCGGTCACCGGGCGGCATCCTTGCATTGCACGACAATGAAGCTCGCCGGTTCTGTTTCCAGCGCGATCGCGATGCTCTCGGCGGCATAGCGCGTGACCGCCGGGCCGACGGCGCGCGCGATGCGCGCGGGTCCATCATCCGCAAGATCGACGCCCGCCGCCGCCGCTATCGTCTTCACCCGTTCGGGCGTCACTTCGGCCATGTTCATCTCCTATTGCATCGGCATGCCGGCACGGCTGTGCCCGGAGTGCAAGTCGACCATATGACAGGCCGCCGTGTGGCGCGCGCACCCGGTGGGGAAAAGCTTCGGTGCGCTGGCGCTGCAGACGCCTTCCGCGAACGGACATCTCGTGTGGAAGCGGCAGCCGGAGGGCGGGTCGATCGGGTTCGGCGGATCACCGGCGATCGGCGGTTCCTTGGTGCGGCGGTCGGGATCGAGCGAGGGCATCGCGGCAAGCAATGCGCGCGTATAGGGATGCCGCGGGTTCGCCCACAGGGCCTCGACCGGGCCACTTTCCACCACCTCGCCGAGATACATCACCACGACGCGGTCGCTGATGAAGCGCACCACGTTGAGGTCGTGCGAGATGAACACGTAGGTCAAGCCGAACTCCTGCTTGAGATCGATCAGCAGGTTGAGCACCTGCGCCTCGATCGACTTGTCGAGCGCGGACACCGCCTCGTCGAGGATGACCAGCCGTGGCGCGAGCGCGAGCGCGCGGGCGATGTTGACGCGTTGGCGCTGCCCGCCCGAGAGCTCGTGCGGATAGCGGGGCGCGAACAGCGAAGGGTCGAGCCCGACCTTGCTCAAGAGGTCGCGCGCGCGCATCCGCGCCGCGTCAGCCGCCAGCCCATGGACCTTCGGTCCGAACGCGATCGTATCCTCGACCGTCAGGCGCGGGTTGAGCGAGGCGTAGCTGTCCTGGAACACCATCTGAACGTGACGGCGTAGTTCACGCAGCGAAAGCTCGGATCCGACGCGCTCGCCGTCGACGACGACCTCGCCCGCGTCCGGCTCGATCAGGCCGATGATGAGGCGCGCCGTGGTCGACTTGCCGCAGCCGGATTCGCCGACGATGCCGAGCACTTCGCCCTTGTCGACCGACAGGCTCACATCGTCGACCGCGCGCACGACCTGACGGCCGCGCGTGAGCAAGCTGCCGCCGACGTTGAAATGCTTGGTCAACCCGCGCGCCTCCAACATCGGCTGCAGCGGGCCGCCGACGTCGACCGGCGTGGCGAGAAGATCAGGCACGGACATCCATCGCGCTCCGCAAGCCGTCGCTCAGCAGGTTGAAGCAGATCGACACCATGAAGATCATGGCGCCGGGCAGCGCCGCCACCCAGGGGTTGACGTAGATCGCGGTACGCAGCGTGTTGAGCATCAGGCCCCATTCGGGCTGCGGCGGCTTGGTGCCGAGGCCGAGGAACGACAGTCCCGCGGCCAGGATCATGCATACGCTGATCAGGCTGGTGGCGTAGACGAAGATCGGACCGAGTACGTTGCCGAGCACGTGCACCCGCATGATGGTGAACGGATTGGCGCCCGAAGCGCGCGCCGCGTCGACGAAATCGAGCGAGCGCACGCCCGTGGTCACGCTCTCCGCCACGCGCACGATCGGCGGGATGAACACGATGGTGAGGGAGAGGATCGAGTTGACGATGCCGGCGCCGAGCGCGCCCGAGATCGCGATCGCGAGCAGCACCGAGGGGAACGCATAGAACACGTCGACGGTGCGCATGATCGCCTGGTTCACCAGTCCGCCGACATAGCCGGCGATGACGCCGAGCGTCGTGCCGATGACGAAGGCGCACACGACCGGCATGAGGCCGAGGAACAGCGACAGCCGCCCGCCATAGATCAGGCGCGAGACCATGTCGCGGCCGAGTTCGTCGGTGCCGAGCGGATAGCCGGGCGTGCCGATCCAGCGCAGGCGGCGGATCATGCTGCCCTGGTAAGGATCGGCGAGGCCGAGATAGGGCGCAAAGATCGCGGCGAGCACGATCAGGAGGATCACGAGCGCGCAGGCGAGGTTGACCGGGTCGCGCATCAGCCGCCGTCCGACAGTGGCCCAATAGCCGCGCGCCTTGTCGGCGACGGCGATGCGGACGAGTTCGTCGGCGACTGCGCTCATTGGCTCAGGTCCGCTTCGCTCATGTGTCAGGTCCGCTTGATGCGCGGGTCGATCGCCGCCTGTAGCACGTCGACGATCAGATTGAGGAACACGAAGAACAGCGCAAGCACCAGGATGGTGCCCTGCAGCAGCGGAAGATCGCGCTGGAAGATCGCCGAATTGAGCAACAGGCCGGTGCCGGGCCAGGTGAAGACCGTCTCGATCAGGATCGAGCCGCCGAGCAGGTAGCCGAGCTGGAGGCCGAGCACGGCGATCGCGGTCGGCGCGGCGTTCTTGGCCACATGCAGGAACACGCGCAGCCGGGTGAGGCCCTTGGCACGCAGCGCGATGACGAACTCGTGGCTGAGCAGGTCGCCGACCAGCGCGCGCACGGTACGCGTGATGATGCCGAGCGGGATGACCGACATGGTCACGGCCGGGAGCACCAGGTGCTGCATGTGCGCCCAGTCCCACTTCCAGCCGACCGAGCCGCCAGGGGCCGCGCCGACCGCAGGCAGCCAGCCGAGCTGCACCGAGAAGATGATGACCAGCACCATGCCGAGCCAGTAATGCGGCATCGACACGCCGGTGATGGCGATCGTGGTGACGGCGCGGTCGACCCAGGTGTCGCGGAAATAGCCGGCGAGGAAGCCGAACAGCAGCCCGAACACGAAACCGAGGACGGAGGCGACCGCCGCCAGCATCAAGGTATTGCCGACCGCGCGGCCGACCTCTTCGATCACCGGCCGTCCGGTCGCAATCGAGGTGCCGAGGTTGCCGTTGACGGCTTTCCACAGCCAGATGCCGAACTGCACCGGCAGCGGACGGTCGAAGCCGTAGGCCTTCTTGATCTCTTCGGCGAGCGTGACGGAAGCGTCGGGCGGCAGCACCGAGATCAACGGATCGCCCGGCGCGATATGGACGAGCAGGAAGCACACCAGCGCCACGGCGAACACGACCGGCACGACCAGCACGAGACGCTTGGCGATGTAGGCGAGCATTCAGTTATATCACTCTCGTGTCCCGGGCGCAGCGCAATACGGAGTAGTGCGCTGCAGACCCGGGACCGCCAGAGTCTCGAAACGGTCCCGGGTCTGCAGCGCACCGTTTCACGTTGCGCTGCGCCCGGGACACGGGCTCAGTTCATCGTCATGGTCGAGAAGTCGACGAACCAGCTCTTGGGCTGCACGAAGTTCTTGATCTTCGGCGTCATCGCCCGCGGGCCGACGTCGTGGGCGACCCACAGGAACGCCGCCTCGTCGACGGAGCGCTCGTGCAGCGCGGCCAGCGCCTTGTCGCGCTCGGCCGGATCGAACGCGGTGCGCGCCGCCGCGACCAGCCGGTCATACTCGGGCTCGTTGATGAAGCCCCAGTTGTTCGAGGTCGGAGGCGCCATCTTGGAGTCGAGGAAGCGCACCATGGCGAAGAACGGGTCCATGGCCGCGTAGGTCACGTTGGTCGCATGCGACCCGCGCGCCGCCTCGTCCTTGGCGCCCTTGCGCCAGTTGGTGAACAACGTGTTCCACTCGATCACGTCGAGTTCGACTTCGAAGAAGCACTCGGCGAGGCTCTGCTGCACGAATTCGTTCATCGGGATCGGCAGCATCTGCCCCGAACCGGAGGCCGAGGTCTGCGTCTTGACCTTCAGCTTCTTGGTCGCCGAGAAGCCGGCTTCGCTCATCAGCTTGCGCGCCTCGTTCGGATCGAACTTGATCTGGAATTTTGGATTGCCGCGCCAAGGGTGACCTGGTTCGAAGGTGCCGGTCGCCGGCACCATCAGGCCGCCGAGCAGGCCGTCCTTCATGGCGTTGCGGTCGATGCACAGGTTCGCCGCCTTGCGCACGCGGATGTCGTTCCACGGCGAGCCCTCGACGCGGCTGAACTGCCACGGCCACACGTGCGGCTGCTCGTTGGCGTAGACGACGAAACCGCGCTGCTTCACCTGCGGCAGCGCGTCGGGCGCCGGGTTCTCGATCCAGTCGACCTGACCGGAGAGGAGCGCGGCGGTGCGGGCGTTGGCTTCCGGCATCGGCAGCAGCACGAGCTTGTCGACCTTCGGGATGCGCTTGGGATCCCAATAGGCCGCGTTCTTGACCAGTTCGAGCCGCTCACGCGGAACGAAACGCGCCATCTTCCACGGACCCGTGCCGGAGGCATCGCGCGAGAACGCGTCCCAGGCCTGCTTGGCCCGCTCCTTGGGATCGGTGACGCTCGCCGGCACCGCATTGAAGAATTTCGTCCACTGCGCCGGGCTCGCCATGTACAGGTTGGTGAGGTTGATCGGCAGCAGCGCGTCGGGGATCGCGGTCGTCAGCTCGACCGTCATGTCGTCGATCTTGCGCGCGCTGCGCAGCGCCGGCATGCGCGTAGCGGTGACGCCGACCTGGCTCGGGTCGTAGTGCACCGCGTCCTGCTTGAGCACCTTCTCGACGTTCCACACCACCGCGTCGGCGTTGAAGTTGGAACCGTCATGAAATTTCACGCCCGGCCGCAGCTTGAAGATCCACTTGGTCTTGTCGTTGGCATCGGCCGCCCACTCGGTCGCAACGCCCGGGATCACCACGCTCGCCTTGTCGGCCGAGGAGAGGTCCCACGTGGTGAGCCCCTCGTACATGGTGTTGCCGGTGAAGCGGTTGCCTTCGAAGCCCTGGTCGGGCTGGCCGAGCGTGCGCGGGATGTCGGCGGCGGTCATGCCGATGCGCACCACCGTCTCGGCCGCGGCCGCGGACGGAAGCGCTAGCCACGCGACGGTCAGCACTCCGGCCACACGCAAGAACATCGAGCTTGTCATCGTCACCTCCCTGATCGGACACGACCCTCTTCCACGACCTGTATCAAGGAGCGTGCCATCCCTAAGAAGGGATTATAGCGGCAGAACGCGGCGTGGGAGGCTAATCCGACCAGGCTCTGTACAAAATTTGCTCAGCAATTGGGCGGCGCGGGCGTGCGACAGCGGCCAAACGCCAAAGCATCAACCCTTGGGCGCAAAATCGGCGAAAATGCCGGCATAAGGCTTGGGCCGCGGGGGTGCGTAGGCGCCGCGCTTGGACGTCCTGAGACCGAGTGTCGCAAGCGCTTCGGCGAGCGCGACGGCGGCCGCCACCCCGTCGATGACGGGAATACCGAACTGCGCCGACAGCTCGGCGGCGAAATCCGCCATGCCGGCGCAGCCGAGCACGATGGCGTCGGCGCCGTCTTCGGCCAGCGCGCGCTCGATCTCGGCGGCGACCTTGGCGCGGCCGCCGGGGTTCTCCAGTTCCAGCACCGGAACCTCGCAGGCGCGCACGCGGGCGCAGCGGCGGCGCAGCCCGTAACGCTCGAGATTGTCCTCCATGGTCGGGATCGCGCGTGCCAGCGTAGTCACCACGGTGAAGCGCCCGGCGATCAGGCTTGCCATGTGATAGGCGGCTTCGCCGATGCCGACGACCGGCGCCAGGCTGAGCGCGCGAGCGGCGTCGAGCCCGGTATCGTCGAAGCAAGCGATGATGAAGGCGTCGGCGCCCGGGTTCTGGGCCATGTCTTGCGCAATGCACTTGAGCAAGCCGGGCACCGCGAGCGCGCCGTCATAAGGCCCCTCGATCGAGGCCGGGCCGACGTCCGGTTCGATCGCGCGGATCTCCGTGCCGGGGCGGGCGACGCGTGCGGCGGCGGCCGCGATGGTGCGGGTCATCGACGCGGTGGTGTTGGGATTGACGATAGTCAGGCGCAACGACTGGACCCCACGCTGGCAGACGGCGTCTGGCGAGTGCGGCAGCCCATGATAATATGAGGAAAGAAACGGAGTCTCCTATGACCAAGCGCCTGACCGGCTCGTTCGTTGCCCTGATCACGCCGTTCAACCAGGACGGCTCCGTCGATTTCGCGGCATTTCGCGCCCTGCTCTCTTTTCACGAAAAGCATGGCACGTCGGCTGTCCTGATCATGGGGTCGACCGGCGAGACTTCGATGCTGTCGCCCGAGGAGAAGAAGGCGATCATCGTCGAAACCGCCAAGATGAAACACGGCTCGCTGCCGATCTTCTACGGTTGTACCGGTAACAATACTGCGGCGACCATTGCGAACGTCAGGTTCGCCAAGGACAACGGCGCGGACGGCGCGATCCTTGCGGCCCCGGCCTATATCTGCGCCCCGGAGGCCGACATCGAGGGCTTCTTCCTCGACGTCGCCGATGCGACCGACCTGCCGCTCGGCATCTACAACAATCCGCCGCGGGTGAAGTCGGACCTGCACTGGGACCACCTGTTGCGCATCTTCAAGCACCCGAACTACGTGGTGCACAAGGAATCGACCGCCCGCGTCGGGCAGGTGGCGCAGGTGCTCGCCGCCAGGCCGAACGTGTCGGTGATGTGCTGCGACAGCCCCAACCTCGGCCTCGTGGTGCCGACCATGAGTCTCGGCGGCCACGGCACCGCCAACATGACCGGCAACCTCGCGCCCGCCGAGATGGCGCTGATCTCCACGCCCTGGACGAGTTACCGCGAGGCCGAAGGCTTCAAGGAAGCCTATCTCAACCTCCTTCCGCTGCTGCACTACACCTACTCGGCGATCAATCCGGTCGCGGTGAAATCGCTGATGAAGGCGCTCGGGCTGCCCGCCGGCGATCTGCGCAAGCCGCTCACCAACCTCGAAGGCGAGGCGCTCGCCAAGGGCATCCGCATCGTGCAGGAACTCGGCCTCGACAAGACCTACGGCTACAAGATCAAGGCGCTTTCGGCGGTTGCGGCCTGAATGGATCTCGGCATCCGCGGCCGCAAGGCGCTGCTGACCGGCGCGAGCCGCGGGCTTGGCAAGGCTTGCGCGCGGGCGCTCGCCCACGAAGGGGTCGACCTGACGATCGTCGCGCGCACGCGTGACGTGCTCGAACGCACGGCAGATGAAATCCGCGTGACCGGCGTCAAGGTTACGCCGGTCACGGGTGACATCACGACCGAGGCCGGCCGCACGGCTGCGCTTGCGGCCTGTCCTGAACCGGACATCCTGGTCAACAACGCCGAAGGCCGCCTGCCCGGTGACTTCCGCACCTGGACCCGCGACGACTGGATCGCGGCGCTCGACACCATGATGCTGAGCCACATCGAGATGATGCGTCTGACCGTCGACGGCATGATGGCGCGCGGCTTCGGCCGCATCGTCAACATCGTGTCGCGCAGCGTGAAGATCCCGCAGCTCGAGCTCGGCCTCTCCAACGGCGCGCGCTCCGGGTTGGTGGGCTTCGTCGCCGGCCTTGCGCGGCAGACGATTGCGCGCAACGTGACCATCAACAACCTCTTGCCCGGCATCTTCGACAGCGACGCCCAACGCGCGCATGTCGAGGGCATGGTCGGCGCGAGCGGCAAGAGCTTCGATCAACTGTGGCGCGAGCGCGCCGCCGCCAATCCGGCCAAACGATACGGCCAGCCGGCGGAACTCGGCGCCTATTGCGCATTCCTGTGCTCGACCCAGGCCGGCTTCGTGACCGGACAGAACCTGCTGATCGACGGCGGGAGCTATCCGGGGACGTACTAACATGAAGGGTCTTGCCACGCGGAATGGCTGACTGATACTTCCCGCGTTATCGGGCGTAACGCGGGATATGACATGCGTTCACTTGGCGTTGCTTTGCTTGCGTTCGTGGCGCTGTTCGGCAGCGCGCCCGCCGACGCCTCCGACCGCGACGAGATGCGGCGGTTCGGTATCTACGGCAAGCTCGCCGTCGACTGCGCCAAGCCGGCGAGCAGCAGCAACCCGCACCTGTTCTTCGCGGTATCGCGCGACGGCAAGGCGACGCGCACCTTGAAGATGGCCGACCCCGAGCTCGACGCCGTCCTGCCGATCCGCAACGTGCGCATCATCGCGCCTGATCGGCTCCAATACGACGAGACCGGGCGGCAGTCCGAGCTGGTCATCGTCATCGCCAAGGAAGGCAACAAATTCCGCAGCTGGAACTCGACGCGCGCCGACGGTACGGTGCTGGTCAAGGACGGCAAGTTCCCGAGCAGCGGTTCGCCTACCATCGCGTTCACGGCCTGCAAATGAGCGGCCGTGCCGCATATGCGTAGCCCGGATGGAGCGAAGAGGCTGGGCAAGAATATCGGCTTTTTGGCCTGGGTCGATGTACGATTCTTTTTATGCCGAATCGCACATTCAAGACCGGGGTAAGCCGGGAGCAAGGAAGCCTTCTTCCGCCGCGGGTGGAGGATTACGTGGCGGCGGACAATCCTGTTCGAGCGATTGAGAGCTATGTTGGGGCTCTTGATCTAGCGAGACTTGGGTTCCGCCATGCGGAGCGTGGGGAAGGGGTTGGGCAGCCGCCTTACGCCCCGGCTGATCTGCTGAAGCTTTACCTTTACGGCTATATTAACGGGGTTCGTTCCTCGCGTCGGCTGGCGCGCGAGGTGGGGCGCAATCTGGAACTGATCTGGCTGCTCAAGGGGCTTAGGCCGAGCTACCGCACGATTGGTTCCTTTCGCAGTGAGAACTGGTCGGCGCTGAAGGCGGCGAACCGGAACTTTGTGCTTCTGATGCGCGAGCTTGATCTATTGGGCGGGGATCTGGTTGCGATTGACGGGGCGTTTTTCCATGGCAATGCGAGCAAGGGGAGCATTGTGACGCGCAAGCGGCTTGGCGAACAGCTTGCTGCCCTTGATCGCGACATTGAGGCCTATGGGCGGGCGCTGGAAGCGAACGATGCCGCGGAGGAGCATTCGGGCGATGATCGTGGTGATGGGGATGGCGGCGATATTGGGGAGAAGATGGCGGCGCTGGTGGCGCGTCGCGCGCAGGCGCAGGGCGAGCTTGATCGGTTGGAAGCGAGCGGAGATACGCAGTTGTCGCGGACGGACGCCGACGCGCGGCTTTTGACCAAGAATGGGCAGAGGGTTGCAGGCTACAACGTGCAGATCGCCGTTGACGCCAAGCACAAGCTCATAGCTGCGAGCGAGGTCGTGAATGACGGCAACGATACGGGCCAGCTTTATGAGATGGGGCAAGCGGCGAAGGAGGCACTTGGAGCCGAGACACTGCAGGCGGTTGCCGACACCGGCTATTACAACAGTACCGCTCTGAAGGATTGTGAGGAGAACGGCATCATCGCCTATGTTCCGCAGCCCCAACGCAGCGGGCGTCTTGAGGCGCAGGGCCGTTTCAGCCACGAGAACTTCAGCTACGACGCCGAGGCGGACGCCTATCGCTGTCCGGCCGGTGAGTTGCTGATGCCGACGCCGAGCCTGAAGCACAACACCGGGGGCAGACTGGAGCGGCGCTATGTGAGCCGGAAGGCCGTCTGTGACGGCTGCGCGTTGCGCAAGCGCTGCGTCACCGCCAAGGAGCCTACCCGCACCATCCATCGCTGGGTGCATGAAGCCGTCATCGAGCGCCATCGCGAGCGGATGAAGGACGCCGGGGCGCTGATGCGCCGCCGTGCCGCCTTGGCCGAGCATCCCTTCGGCACACTCAAATGCCGTGCCGGCTATCTTCACTTCCTGGTGCGCGGCTTCAATAAGGTACGCGGTGAGTGGAGCCTGATGGCGCTGTGCTACAACTTCACGCGGGTGCTCAACATCATCGGCCTTGAAGCCTTCACCGCCTATCTTGCGCGCGTCGCCGAACGGCTGTTTTTGTTCCTTTGCCTTGCCGCAGCCGCCTGGGGTCGCGTCAAAACCCTCCTGGAACGCAATATCGAGGCGATCGGCGAAAAATCTATGCCTATGCGGCTCCACTACCGATTGGCCGCGTAAACGTTATTCTTGCCCAACCTCGAAGCGAAATCCGGGGTCCGGCAAAGCGACAAAAGCCAGTCCGCATTCCGCTGCGCTCCATGCGGGCTACGAAGCTAGCTCAAGTCTATGGAAGCTGCTCAGCCAGCGCCTTCCACAGCGCATAGAGCTCCTGATTGTCGCCATCGCGCAGCGCGGTCTGCACCAGCACCAGCTTCTTTGCCGGATCGACGATCACGAACTGCCCGCGCAGGCCGCGCAGCGAGAACGTCCGGCGCGGCGCCATGTGCAGCCAGACATGGTAGCCATAGCCCGGCGCATGCGCGCCGGGCGCGAGCGCGGACGACCAGAACGGCGAATCCCGTCCGATCGAGGTCGCGGCGAGCAGCCACTCGCGCGCGATGATCTGCTTTCCCTGCCATGCGCCGTCGTGGGCGAGCATGAGTCCGAGCCGCGCCCAGTCGCGCAGCACGGCATTGAAATAGGCGAACGTGATCTCTTGGCCGGTCGCGTCGACGATCCAGCTCGCATCCGCTTCCGCTCCGATCGGGCCCCACAGCTTCTCGCTCGCATAGTCCGCGACGGTGCGCCGCGCGGCGCCGGCGAGCACGAGCCCGAGCACGAGCGACTCGGCCGAGGAGTAGGAGAACTTCGCCCCCGGCGGCGCGGTGCGGTTATTGAAGTACGTCACCGCGGTCAGGCTGCCGCTGGAATCCGGTGCGAACACAAGGCGCGCCAGCGTGGAGATGTCGCTGTTGACGTCGGTATAGACCTCGCGAAACGCCACGCCGGATGCCATCTGCAGCAGCGCCCTGATCGGCGTGCGCCCGTATTCGGCACCCTTCAAGCCGGACACATAGGTCTCCGCCGGATCGTCGATCGAGCGGATGACGCCTTCCTGCACCGCAATGCCGATCAGCAGCGCGATGATGGTCTTGGCCATCGAAAACGAGGTGAGCCGGTGCTTGTCGGTGCGGCCGTATTGATAGCGCTCGACCAGGATGGAATTGCCCTTGGCGATGAGGAGCCCGGTCACGTGGTTGGCATCGAGGTACCGGTCGAGCGTCCGGCTTTCACCGGCGTAGCTGTAGCGAATATCCGGCTCGCGCGCGGACCGGCTCAACGGAGCCGGCGACTTGGATGCCGCGATGGTGTGCGCCGGAAATAGCGTATCGAAATGGCTGAAGGCGCCGACCCGGCAGCGCAGGTCGTCGATATAGGCGAACCGCGTACAGGTCGGGTAATCTTCCGCTCGCCCGTAAGCATCGGCCTCCGGCCCGTCGGCGCGAAAACGCGGCCCGGCCGGGGCGTCCAACAGCGCTTGTGCCGCCACCGACGGTGCAGCCAACGCCAGCGCGACAAGAAGGATCGCAAGCCTGGCGACGCGCGTTGTAGTCCTTGCTCGCGACATGGCTTGGTCGGTCGATACAGGGCGGCAGAAATATTGACAGTACCTGCTTCCAGCGTTCTTGTCTCTTTCGGCTCATGCGCTATGTCAAAAGGAACTGGCCATGCGACTGAAAGTGCTGGCTCTCGTACTTGCCCTGCTCGCCCTCGCCGCGCCCGCCATGGCGCAGCCCTATCCGAGCCGCACGGTGAGCGTGATCGTGCCCTATCCGCCGGGCGGCTCGGTCGACGTGGTGGCGCGGCTGATCGTGCAGAAGCTCAACGAGAGCCTCGGCCAATACTTCATCGTGGAGAATCGCGCCGGGGGCGCCGGCGGGGCGGTCGGCGCCAACACGGTGGCCAAGGCCGCACCCGACGGCTACACGCTGCTGCTCACCGCCTCGATCCACGTCATCACGCCGTTCCTCAACAAGAACATCCCCTATGACGTGGTGAGGGACTTCACGCCGGTGACGCTGATCGCGTCGGGCCCGCTGATCGTCTCGACCACGCCGGGCATGCCCGCGAACACGCTGAAGGAATTGTTCGAGCTCGTGCGCAAGGAGCCGAACAAGTACACCTTCGCGACCTCGAGCTTCGGCTCCGCCGGGCATCTAGCCATTGAGATCCTCAAACGCGACGCCGGTCTCGACACTCTGGTGATCCCCTACAAGGGCGCCGGGCCGATGCTGACCGACATCATGAGCGGACAGATCCACCTGATCGCCGATCCGATGGCCTCCTCGCTCCCGCTCGCGACAGCCGGCAAGATCAAGGCGCTCGCGGTGACCAGCCTCAAGCGCGTCGCGGCCGCGCCCAGCATCCCGACCGTCGAGGAGTCCGGCATGAAGGGCTTCGACTTCGAGTCCTGGTACGGCGTGTGGGGCCCGAAGGGCATGCCGGCCGACATCGTCGCCAAGCTGCAGGCGGAGATCGTGAGGATCGCAAACAGCCCGGAGGTGAAGCAGCGGCTCGCCGTGCTCGGCTTCGAACCGATCGGGTCGACGGCGGCCGAGTTTGCGAAATACATCGACGACGAGATGGTGAAGTACGGCGCGATCATCCGCGACGCCAAGATCAAGACCGAATAGGCTTCCGTCGTGAACGCAAGCCCGAAGCCGATCGTGTTCCTGCACGGCATCGGCGGCGCCGGCGCAAGCTGGACGCCGCAGGTCGCGAGTTTCGCTGCCGCCGGCTACGCACCGTTCGCACACGATCTGCCCGGTTACGGGGCAAGCCCTCCCGTGGAGGCGATGAGCTTCGAGGCGCTGGCCGAGGACGTCGAATTTGCCATCACGCAGCACGGCTTCGACCGCCCGGTGCTGGTCGGCCATTCGATGGGCGGCATGATCGTGCAGACCATGCTGCGGCGCCATCCGGGCGGCTATCGCGCGGCGATACTGTCCTGCACCTCGCCGGCGTTCGGCAATCCGGCCGGCGATTTCCAGAAGAAATTCGTCGCCGAGCGGCTTAGCCCCCTCGATGCCGGCCGCACCATGGCGCAGATCGCGCCCGAAGCGGCCGACGACATCATGGGCCCCAATCCCGATCCGGCCGGACGCGCGCTCTATATCCAGCAATACGCCGCCGTCCCTCCGGCGACCTATCGGGCGGCGGTGCAGTGCCTGGTCACGTTTGACGAGCGCGCCAATCTGCCCGCCATCAAGTGTCCCGTGCTTTGCCTCGCCGCCGAGCACGACCGCAACGCGCCGCCGCCGGTGCTGGAGCGCATGGCGGCAAAGATCCCGGGCGCGCGCTACGTCTGCCTGGGAGGCCTCGGCCACATGCCCAATCTCGAAGCGCCGCGCCTGTTCGATGCCGCCGTCCTGCAGTTCCTCGATTCCGCGCTTGCGACATGAATCATTCAGTCACCGACAGCCACGACCGTGACGCGCCCATCTTCGCACCCGACGCCTTCGGTCTTGGCGCCGACGAAGCCGAATTGATCGCCAGGGCGCGGCGCTTCGGCGCGCGCGTGCTGGCGCCGCGCGCCGCGCAGCACGACCGCGACGCCACCTTCCCGATCGAGAACTTCCGCGACATGCACCCCGAGGGCCTGCTCGGTATCTGCGTGCCCAAGGCCGACGGCGGGCTCGGCGCGAGCTTCCGCACCTACTGCCTGGCTGCCGCCGAGCTCGGCCGCTATTGCGGCGCCACCGCGCTGTCCTGGAACATGCATGTCTGTTCGACCCTGTGGACCGGCGCGCTCGCCGACGACCTCGACATGACGAGGGAGCAGCGCGCGGAGCACATGACGCGCCGGCGCAAGCACTACCGGCGCATCCTCGACGACGGCGCGATTTATTCGCAACCGTTCTCGGAAGGCGGCGCCGCGGCGGCGGGGACGGTCGCGTTCGGCACCGAGGCAAAACCGGTCGAGGGCGGCTTCCGGGTGACCGGCAAGAAGATCTTCGCCTCGCTCTCGGGCTCGGCCGACTATTACGGCGTCCTCTGCACCGAGCGCGCCGCGGGCGAGGACGCGAGCCGCCGCAACACGCTCTATCTCGCCATCCCCGCCGGCGCCCCCGGCGTCAGCGTGGTCGGCGATTGGGACCCGCTTGGCATGCGCGCCACCGTCTCACGCACGCTCTTGTTCAAGGACGTGTTCGTCGCCGAGAGCGAGATGCTGATGCCGCACGGCGTCTATCACCGCGCCGCGACCTCATGGCCGCACATGTTCCTCACTTTGTCGCCGACCTATATGGGGCTGGCGCAGGCGGCTTACGATTTCACGGTCGCGTATCTGCGCGGCGAAGCGCCCGGCACGCCGCCGGTCAAGCGCCGCATGTTCGCGACCAAGCAGATCGCGGTCGCCGAAATGCACGTCATGCTGGAGCAGACCAAGGCGCTGTGGTTCCAGGCGGTGAGCGAGGCGCGCGCCAACCCGACCAAGAGCCAAGTGCTGCGCGCCTACGCGGCACAGTTCACCGTGATGGAGAACGCCAACGCACTTGCCGCCAAGGCGATCCGCACCTGCGGCGGGCAGGCGATGCTGAAAAACCTGCCGCTCGAGCGCATCTACCGCGACAGCCGCTGCGGCTCGCTGATGCTGCCGTGGACCGCCGAGATCTGTCTCGACCGGCTGGGGCGGGAGACGCTGTACGAGCCGGGGGAGACGGATGAGTGAGTGCGCCGCACGCTCGGTGCGCTCCCTCCCCCTGAAAGGGGGAGGGTTGGGGTGGGGGTCAAAGCTCGACCGCCGTTCGTGCGACAGACCCCCACCCGACATGCTTCGCATGTCGACCTCCCCCTTTCAGGGGGAGGTAACTCGCGGATAGGTCGGCGCAATGAACCTCTCCGACCTGATCGAGCGCAACGCCGCATTTGCGCCGGATAAGCCGGCGATCCGGTTCGCCGGCACGACGCTGACCTACGCTGCGCTGGCTCGACGCATCATGGCGGCGGCGCGCGCGCTGCAATCGCTGAGCGTCGGCCGGGGCGACCGTGTCGCGATCCTCAGCCTCAACCGGCCCGACTATCTGGTGCTGCTTTATGCCTGCGCGCGGCTCGGCGCCCTGCTGGTGCCGCTCAACTGGCGTTTGGCCGTGCCGGAGCTGATGTTCATGCTGCGCGATTCCTCGGCCAAGGCACTGGTCGTCGAAAGGGCCTTCGATGCGGTCGTCGCACCGTTCGCCGACGCGCTGCCTGAAGCGCGAACCATCGGGCTCGATTTTACACCGGAGGGCGGATCGGCGCTCGACGCCTTGCTCGCCGCGGGCAGCGGTGAGGGTCGAAATCCGCATGTCGACCTCTCGACGCCGCTGCTGATCGTCTACACCTCGGGCACCACCGGCCGGCCGAAGGGTGCCGTGCTGCGCCAGGAAGCGCTGCTGTGGAACGCCGTGATGAGCCAGCACATGCACGCCATGGCGGCGGATGACCACGTGCTTACCGTGCTGCCGTTGTTCCATGTGGGCGGGCTCAACATCCAGACGACGCCGGCGCTGCAGCTCGGCGCGACCGTGACCTTGCATCCGCGCTTTGCGCCCGAGACGACGCTGGCGACGATTGCCGATGAGCGGCCGACCTTGACGGTGCTGGTGCCGGCGACCATGCAGGCGGTGATCGAGCATGCGCGCTGGGACGCGGCCGATCTCACCAGCCTGCGCGCGCTCACCACCGGCTCGACGCAGGTGCCGCAGGGCTTGGTCGATGCCTTCACGGCGCGCGGCGTTCCGGTGCTGCAGGTCTACGGCTCGACCGAGACCTGCCCGATCGCGGTCTATACGCGGTTCGGCGGCGATCAGCGCGCGGGGTCGACCGGCCTGCCCGGCCTTGTGTGCGAAGCGCGCGTGGTCGACGACTCGGGCAACGAAGCCGCGCACGGCATACCCGGCGAAGTCGTCGTACGCGGGCCGAACGTATTTTTCGAGTACTGGGGCAACGCTGCGGCGACGCGCGAGATCTTGCGCGCTGGCTGGTATCACTCCGGCGACGTCGGCATGCGCGACGCCGACGGGCACTTCTTCATCCACGAGCGCAAGAACAACCTGATCATCTCGGGCGGAGAGAACATCTATCCGGCCGAGATCGAGCGCGTGCTGCTCGCGCATCCCGAGGTCGCCGAAGCAGCGGTGATCGGGCGGCCCGATCCCCGATGGCAGCAGGTGCCGCTCGCCTGCGTGGTGCGGCGCGCCGGCTCGGCGATCGACGGCCCCGCTCTTGAACGCCACCTGTCGACGCAGCTTGCCCGTTTCAAGGTGCCGCGCGACTACATCTTCGTCGACTCCCTGCCGCGCAACGCCATGGGCAAGGTGCAGCACTTCCTGCTCAAGGAGCGATTGGCCGCGGCGGAGCAGGCCTGATGCGCATCGCGGTCCTTGGCGGCGGCAACGGCTCGTTCGCGGCGGCGGGCGATCTCGCGCTCGGCGGGCACGACGTGCGGTTATGGCGGCGCGACCGCGCTGCCGTCGAGGCGCACAACGCCGCGGGCGGAACCGTCGCGGTGAAGGATTTCCGCGGTCGGCACGAAGCCAAGCCATCACTGATCACGAGCGATATCGCCCAAGCGGTGCGCGATGTTGAACTGATCGTCTGCCCGGCACCGGCAACCGCGCAGCATGACATCGCGCGGGCGCTTGGCTCCCATCTGGCCGACGGCCAGGTCGTGTTCCTGCCGCCCGGCACGTTCGGCTCGTACCTTTTCGCCAAAGCGGCGCAAGAGGCCGGCAAGTGCAATGTCGCCTGCGCCGAGACCGGCACCTTGCCTTGGCTCACGCGCAAGCATGGCTCATTCGAGGTCGCCATCACGGTGCGCGCCAAGCGCCTGCCGACCGGGGTGTTTCCGCTGCGCATGAAGGAGCACGCGTTGGACGCCGTCGGGCGCGCGTTTCCCGGCGCGATCGAGGCTTGCGGCGATGCGCTGTCGGGCGCGCTGATGAACGCCGGGCCGATCATCCACCCGCCGCTGATCACCATGAACGCGGCGCCGCTGGAGCATTTCGAGCGCTGGGACATCCACAACGAAGGCACGCAAAGCGCCGTGCGCCGCGTCACCGATGCGCTCGATGCCGAGCGGATCGCGCTGCGCGAAGCGCTCGGCTATGGCGCGCCGCATTTCCCGTTGGCAAACCACTACGCGCGCGAGGGCGAGGAGTGGATGTACGGCCGCGGCTCGCACGACAAGCTCACGGATTCGGGCGACTGGCGCGAGCGCATCGTGCTGACGCAGCATCGCTACATGCTGGAGGATATCCGCATCGGCCTGTCGTTCCTGATCTCGGTCGGCGAATTGGCCGGCGTCGCGACGCCGCTGGCGCGCGCGTTCCTCGCGATCGGCGGTGCGATCTGCGGCGAGGACTTCATGGCCACCGGAAGGACGCTCGCGAGTCTTGGCCTCGGCCATCTCGACCGCGCCGGGCTGCAGCGGCTCCTGGCGGAAGGGTTTCGATGAACGGACGCGAACCGATCGCCTGCCTTGGAGCCGGCCGCATGGGCCGCGGCATCGCCGTGGTGTTCGCTTACGCTGGTCACCGGGTTTCGCTGATCGATTTCAAGGAACGCGATGCGGCGGCGTTCGAAACGTTATCCGAGCAAGCGCTCGGCGAAGTGCGCACGACCTTGCGTCTGCTCGCCCAGTTCGGATTATTTCCGGAATCAGCCGCCGAGGGCATTGCCGCCAGGATCTCCGTCGTAGCGGAGGCGCAGGCGCAAGCGGCGCTGTCCTCTGCCGGCGTCGTGTTCGAAGGCGTGCCCGAGGTGCTCGACCTCAAACGCGAGGCGCTCGCGCGCGCCTCGGCACTTGCCGGGCCCACACCGATCATCGCTTCGACCACGTCCACGATCCTGGTCGACGATCTCGCAAGCGCCGTCGCGCGGCCGGAACGCTTCCTCAACGCGCACTGGCTCAACCCGGCGTTCCTGGTGCCCTTGGTAGAAGTCGCGCCCGGCGCGCGCACCGATCCCGCCGTGACGGCGCGCGTGACGGCGCTGCTGGAAAGCGTCGGCAAGGTGCCGGTGGTGTGCGCGGCGCGGCCGGGCTACATCGTGCCGCGCATCCAGGCGCTCGCCATGAACGAGGCGGCGCGCATGGTGGAGGAAGGCGTCGCCAGCGCGGAAGAGATCGACAAGGCGATCAAGTACGGCTTCGGCATCCGCTTCGCCGTGCTCGGCATGCTCGAATTCATCGACTGGGGCGGCGGCGACATCCTGCATTACGCCAGCCGCTACCTCACCGATGCGCTCGGCAGTGCGCGCTACGCCGCACCCGAGATCGTCGCGCGCAACATGGCGGAAGGCCGTACCGGCCTGAGAGCCGGCGCCGGCTTCCTCGATTATGACGGCCTCGACCTGGAGGCGTATCGGCGCGAGCGGCTGAAGGCGTTCGTCGACCTGCTCGGCCATTTCGGGCTGACCCGGCCGCCGGTGCTGTAGCCCGCATGGAGCGAAAGCGGAATGCGGGACCCGTCTCTCCGGCGGCGCCACTGTTCCCGGATTTCGCTTTCGCTTCATCCGGGCTACGCGTCTGCGCGTCCTCTCTAACCGAAGACGTCCTGCACCGCGCCGTCGCGCACCACCACGGTGCCGTCGACCGTGATGGTCGTGCGCATCACCGGCAGGTCGAAATGGCCGGCGGTGTAGCGCCCGGCGAACTCGTTGGCGCCGGTCGAGAACAGGAAGTTGCCGGCGACCGCGCGGATCTCCGTGCCGTTGGTGTCGCGCCGGTCGTACATCGCGAGCGCTTCGTAGCGTGCCCTGGGATTGAGCCCAAAGCCGACATGGGAAACCGCGTAGGCGTTGCGGTCGTCCCAGGCGGCGAGATAGCTGCGGAACAGCTCGGCGTCGGCGCCCTCGCCTTCGATCTTTGTCACGTAGTCGGCTTCAAGCGTGAGCCGCACCGGCGCCTCGAGATAGCGCTTGAACGTGAGGTTGACGTCGCCGCGGTCGAGCACCAGCGTGCCGTCGACACCGCCGCTCCTGGGGAAGCTCACCACCAGGCCGCCCGGCCAGTGCGCCAGCGTGCCGGGCTTCTCGGTCCAGCCCCAGACGCCGACGGTCGGCGCGCCGGCGAGGTCGACGTTGAGGTCCGTGCCCGCTGCGGACGTGACGGTCATTCGTTTGGCGCCGCGCAGCAGCTTGGCCGCCGCGCGCACGCGCGTCTGCAGTGCCGTGTCCGGCGCCATCCGCTCCAACGCCTCCGGATGTTCGTTGGAGATCACCAGGATGCGCGCGCCGGCCTTGAGGATCGCCGGCGTCTCGGGCGCATGCATCAGGCCCTCGATGGTGCAGTCGACCACGAAGCCGGCGCTCCCGAGCGCGCCGACCACCGGCGCAAGGTTCCCGATCGCTTCGCTCGCGCCGGTCGAGCGCACCGGCACCGGATGGCGGTTGCGCGGCGTCGGGACGACGATATGGAACGGCCGCGCGCCAAGCCGAAGCAATGCCAATTCGGCCAGCTGCACGTTGAGCTGCCGTGACTGCGTCTCCGACAGGATCGCGGCGGTGTCGCCGCGCTTGACCGCGCAGCGCTCGATCACCTCGCAGAAGGCGTCGATCCATTTTCCCTCGATGCGATCGGCGAGCATCAGCCTTCCTCCGGAAACCCCTGCAGCAGCCAGGCCCGCAGCCTATTGAACGCCGCGTTGAGCGTCAGCCCCAGGAGCGAGATCGTGATCAGCGGCACGAACATGTCGACGGTCTGGAAGTTGCGTGCCGCGCGCACCAGCAGATGGCCGAGGCCGTCGGTCGACGTGATCATCTCGGCCAGGAACACCACGATGCAGGAGATGACCAGGCCGATGCGGCAGCCGGTCAGCACCGAGGGTAGCGCCGCCATCAGCACCACGCTGAACAGGGCGCGGCGGCGCGAGGCGCCGGCCGCGCGCGCCGACCAGACGAGCTTGGGCTCGACCGCCGCGGTGCCCTGATAGGTCGCGAGCAGGATCGGGAACACCGCGTCGGCCGCGACCAGCGCGATCTTCGAGGCGTGCTCGAAGCCGAGGATCAGCACCAGCGCCGGATAGAGCGCGATCTTCGGCACCGGGGCGAGCACGCGCACCACCGGCTTGACCAGCGCCTCGACGGCGCGGCTTCCCGTCGCCGCGACCCCGAGCACGACGCCGATCGCGACCGCGAGGGAGAACCCCGCGAACAGCCGCAACAAGGTGGTGGCGGCATGATCGAGGAACAGCGGATTGCCGAATTGCTGGATCAGACGCGCAAAAACCGCGGCCGGCGCCGGCAACAGCGACGGCGGCGCGACGCCGGAGGCGGCAAGGCCGTGCCACAGCGCAAGGACGAGCGCGATCGGCGTGAGGCCGACGGCGAGCTCGGCGGCGCGTTGCCGCGTCATGTCGATCCCACCGCGATCTCGTGGGTCGGCTCCGCCCACGCCACCACCGACGCGCGCAACCGCTCGAACAGCGCGTCGAGCACGAAGCCAAGCGCCGCGATGATGACGATCATGGCGTAGACGGTGTCGTAGAGCGCCATGTCGAGCGAATTGAACAGGATGTTGCCGACGCCGGCCTGGCGCGCGATCATCTCGCTCGTCACCATGGTGATGAGCGCGAGCACGAGCCCGGTGCGGATGCCAACGAAGATCTCGGGCAGCGCAGCGGGGAGGACGACGCGCAACAGCCGCGCCCGCGCGCCCATGCCCATCGCTGCAGCCGACCACAGCATCTTCTCCTCGACCGCGCGGGCGCCCTGATAGCTGTGATAGATCACCGGGAGGCTGACGCCGAGGAAGATCACCAGGGTCTTGGACGCATCGCCGATGCCGAGCCACAGCATGATGATCGGCATCAGCGCGGCCTTCGGCACCGGATAGATCACCATCAGCAACGGATTGAAGAACGCCGCGACCAACCGGCTGCGCCCCATCATGAGGCCGACCGGAATCGCGAAGGCGAGCGCGAGCGCGAAGCCGATCACCATGCGCCGCATCGAGGCAAGGATGTTGATCAGCGCTTCGCGGTCGGTGAGGATCGACGGCAATTCGCGCAATGCATCACGTGCCGGCGGCAACCCGCCGATGCCGAAGACGCGCGCGGCAAGCTCCCATGCGGCGAGCAGCGCCACGCAGGCAATCAGCGGCGGCAGGCCGGGAATGGCGGTGAGGCGGGATTTCATTGCCGCAGGCTCGGTGGACTCCCTCCCCCGCTTGCGGGGGAGGGTTGGGGTGGGGGCGCCTCGGCCGGATCGTCCATCAGGCGCTCGATGTCGACCACGAGCCCCTGATAGCGGCGGTCGACCAGCAGCTCGGCGCGCCGGCGCGGGCGCGGCAAGCCGACGTCGATCGTCGCCTTGATGCGTCCGGGCGAGCGTGTCAGCACGACGATGCGGTCGGACAGGAATACCGCCTCCTCCACACTGTGGGTGACGAACAGCACGGTCTTGCGGTCGCGCTCCCAGATGTCCAACAGCTCGCGCTGCATGCCGGTGCGGGTGTGCGCGTCGAGCGAACCGAACGGCTCGTCCATCAGCAGGATGCGCGGGCCGTAGGCAAGCGTACGCGCGATCGCGACGCGCTGTTTCATGCCGCCCGAGAGCTGCTTGGGATAGAAGCCTTCGTATCCCTTGAGATGAACGAGTTCGATCAGCGCGCGCGCCCGCGCTTCGGCTTGCGCGCGGCCGACGCCCTGCTCGATGAGCCCGTACATCACGTTGCCGAGCACGGTCTTCCACGGGAACAGCGCGAATTCCTGGAACACCGGCCCGCGGTCGGGACCGGGGCCGGTGACCGGCGCGCCGTTCACCCGCACCGCGCCGGTCGTCGGCGCGATGAAGCCGCCGACGATGTAGAGCAAGGTCGACTTGCCGCAGCCGGAGGGGCCAAGGATCGAGACGAACTCGCCCTCGGCCACGCTCAACGTCATTTCGGCGAGGGCGAGGTGGCTGGTGGCGCGCGTCTCGAACGATTTCGTCAACCGCTCGATGGAGATCATGTCACGCGCCAACTCCTCGCATCACTCGAGCGGCGCGACGATGCTCGGGTGGCGGAACTGCGATACGTCGAGCTTCTGCTTGATCATCCCGGTCTCGGTATAGATGTCGAGCATGGCCTGGATGCCGGCGAAGTTCGGCGCCGCGCCCGGCTCGCGCGCGAAATCGTTCGGCTTGAGCAGGAACGTGTCGAGCACCTCGACCGGCGCCTTGATCACCTCGTTGACCACCTTGAGCGTCTCGGCGCGATTGGCAACCGCCTTCTTCATGCCGGCGGTGAGGTCGCGCACGTAGTTGCGCACCAGGTCCGGGTTCTTGTCGACGAACTCCTTGCGGCAGACTTCCAGGATATGGACGATGTTCTGCTGCTGGTCGGAGAGCGCGAACAGCTTGCGCAGACCTCCTCTCGCTTCCGACCGCGCCGCGAACGGCTGGTTGAGCACACCGACGTCGACGCGCCCGGTACGGATGGCGTCCTCGGAGCCGGGAAAGCCGGTCTCGACCAGCTTGATGTCCTTCTCGGGATCGATGCCGTTCTTCTTCAACAGCAGGAACATGGGGCCGAGGATGCCCGAGCCGAACACGTTGGTGCCGACGCTCTTGCCCTTCATGTCGGCGATGGTCTTGATCGGGCTGTCGTCCTTCACCGCCCAGTAGACCGAGAAGCTGCCGGGCCGCTCGCCCACGTGCTGGGCGATGATGTAGGCCTGCAGGCCGCCGGCGATCGTGCCGTTGGCGAGCGAGAGCGGAGCCTGGGTGGAGCAGTCGAGCGCGCCCGCGACCATGGCCTGCACCATCGGCGCGGTGCCCTGGAACTGCACGAACTCGATCTTGTAGGTCTTGCCCAGGTTCGGGAATTCCTGCGGCCGGCGCATGACCCAGTACTTCGCCTCTTCGGCCGGGATGGTCCAGCCGACGCGGATCGTCTCCTGCGCAAGCGCGCTTGACGACGTGAGCGCCGCCGCTGCGGCCACGACTGGCAGCCAAGCTTTCATGGATATCCCCTCACTGGTGGAGCCTTCGGGTCCAGCCTAGCGCATGATGCGGACAAGTTCACGCGGCGCGGCGCGCCGCGTAGGCAAAGCCCTTGGGCACGCCGGCCTTGGCCACCTGCCCGAGCAAGGTCTCGCCCGGCAATCCCGCGGCGACGATCGCGCGCACCGCGATCAGCGCGTCGAGGTCGATCGCGGTGTCAAAGCCGAGCGACTCGCTCAAGAACACCACGTCCTCGGTCACCACGTTGCCGGTCGCGCCGGGCGCATAAGGGCAGCCGCCGAGGCCGCAGAGCGAAGCATCGAAGGCGCGCACGCCGGCCTCGATCGCCGCCGCCACGTTGGCGAGCCCGAGCCCGCGGGTGTCGTGGAAATGCGCCGCCACGGGAAGCGGCGCGACGGCGCGGCGGACGCGTTCGAACAACGCACGCACCTCGTGCGGGTTGGCGTAGCCGACCGTGTCGGCGAGCGAGAGCTCGTCGACGCCGAGGGCCGCGATCTGCTCGGCCAGCATCACGACGCGGTCGGGCGGCACGCGCCCCTCGATGGTGCAGCCGAACGAGGTCGCAAGCCCACCGCATAGCCTCGGGCGACGGGCGGGTTCGATGCCGTGCAGGAACTCGGCGATGCGCCCCAGGTCGGCGATCGATTCCGCGGTCGGCCGCCGCACGTTGGAGAGATTGTGACTCTCGCTCACCGAGACCACGAAGTTGAGCTTGTGCGCCCCGAGCGCGACGCCGCGCTCCGCGCCCTTCAGGTTGGGAATCAGCGCCGAGACCGTGAGGCCGGGGATCGCGAGCGCGCTACGCGTGACGTCCTCGGCGTCGGCGAACTGCGGCAAGAGCTTCGGCGGCACGTAGGAGCACACCTCGATTTCGGCCACCCCGGCCGCGGCCTCGGCGCGACACCACGCGAGCTTGGTTGCGGTCGGCACGACGGTCTTGATGTTCTGCAGCCCGTCGCGCAGGCCGACTTCCCTGATCTCGATGCGCTCGACCATTCTTGGCTCCCTAGCGACCCTTGAAGTTCGGTTTGCGCTTCTCGTTGAAGGCGCGCACGCCTTCGTGGCGGTCCTCGGTCGGGACCATCCGGTTATAGGCATCGATCTCGAGGAACAGCGCGGAGCGCACATCCATCTGCATGCCGAAATGCATGGCGCGCTTCGACTGCTTCACCGAGATCGGCGCGTTGCCGCAGATGGTCTGCGCGGTTGCGAGCGTCTCTTGCATCAGCTTCTCGGGCGCACAGAGCCTGTTCACGACGCCCCACTCCAGCGCCTGCTCCGCGCTGAACGGCTTGCCGGTCCAGATGATCTCCTTGGCGCGAGCCGAACCCGCCGCGCGCGGCAGGAACTGCGTGCCGCCGGCGCCGGGCATGATGCCGAGCGTGATCTCGGTCAGCGCGAAGCGCGCCGTGGTGCTCGCATAGGCGAAATCGCAGGTGAGCGCGAGCTCGAATCCGCCGCCGACTGCCGCGCCGTTCACGGCCGCGATCACGGGGATCGGACAATCGAGCAGAGCCAGCGTCATGCGTTCGAAGATCGCATGTTGCGTGAGCCACTGCTCGTCGGTCATGCCGTGGCGTTCCTTCAGGTCGCCGCCGGCACAGAACGCCTTGTCGCCGGTGCCGGTGAGGATCACGCAGCGGTAGGGAGCCGGATCGGCGATCAGGCGCGAGAACACGTCGAGCATGTCGCGGCCGACCTGCGTCGAGATGGCGTTGCGCACCTCGGGCCGGTTGATGCGCACGACCAGCAGGTGCTCGGCCGGCTGCTCGAGCGCGAGGGTTTCGTAGGTTGGTTGCACGGACCGCCTCTCTTGTAGCCCGCATTGAGCGTAGCGAAATGCGGGGCGGTCGCGCCAGACGGCTTGAACCCGGATTTCGCTTGCGCTCAATCCGGGCTACGGCTCATCTCTTATGCCTTCGGCCGCGTGTTGGTGAAATTCGTAGGCACGCACGCACAATACGACCGCATCGATCCGGAGACCGTCCGATGGCGAAGATGAAACCGATCCGTCCGCTGCGCAGCGAGGCCGACTACGAAGCAGCTCTGGACGCGATCGAGCAATATTTCGATCATGAGCCCAAGCCCGGAACGGCCGCGGCCGACCGTTTCGACCTGCTTGCGCTTGTAATCGAGGATTATGAGCGACAACGTTGGCCAATCGAGGTACCCGATCCGGTCGACGCCATCCGTTACCGCATGGAGACCGGCAACTTCACGCAGGCCGATCTCGGCCGCCTGATCGGCTCGCGCCAGCGCGCCTCCGACATCCTCAAACGCAAGCGTCGCCTTACGATTCGGATGGTTTGGGCGCTGCACCGGAAGTGGGGCATTCCGGCCGAGGCGCTGATCCGGCCGCCCGGCCGCACTGCACGCGTCGCCGCCGAGTGAGCGAGCGTAGTCCGCTCACCAATTCCACAATGTCCCGTCTTCGAGCCGCGCGACCGGCAGGTAGGCCGGCTCGTAGGGATATTTCGCCGCCAGCGTCTCGTCGATCTCGACGCCGTGGCCCGGCACCTCGCCCGGATGCATGAAGCCGTCCTTGTACGCGTAGGCATGCGGGAACACCGCGTCGGTTTCGGCCGAATGCGGCATGTGCTCCTGGATGCCGAAGTTCGCGACCGCGAGGCCGAAGTGCAGTGCCGCGCCCATGCACACCGGCGACAGGTCGGTCGCGCCATGGCAGCCGGTGCGGACCTGATAGAGCTCAGCCAAACTCGCGATCTTGCGTAGATGCGAAAGACCGCCGGCATGGGTGACGGTCGCGCGGATGTAGTCGATCAGCCGGTGCTCGATCAGGTGCTGGCAGTCCCAGATGCTGTTGAAGACTTCGCCGACGGCGATCGGCGTCACCGTGTGCTGGCGGATCAGCCGGAACGCCTCCTGGTCCTCGGCCGGCGTCGGGTCCTCGATCCAGAACAACCGATAGGAATCGAGCGCCTTGCCGAGGCGTGCGGCCTCGATCGGCGTGAGGCGATGATGCACGTCGTGCAGCAGGTGCGGTTCGAAGCCGAACTTGGCGCGCAGCGCCTCGAACAGCTTCGGGACGTGGTCGAGGTATTTCTCGGTCGACCAGACCGTCTCCTGCGGCAGCCCCTTGGCGGCCGGCTCGTAGGGCTTTTCGCCCTTGGCGATGCCGTAGACCTGGTCGAGCCCGGGAACGCCGGATTGGGCGCGGATCGCCTTATAGCCTTGCGCCATATGGGCGGCGACCAAGTCGACCGTCTCCGCGATGTCGCGGCCGTTGGCATGGCAATAGACCATGACGGCCTCGCGGGACTTGCCGCCGAGCAATTGATACAGCGGCAACCCCGCGACCTTGGCCTTGATGTCCCACAGCGCGACGTCGACCGCCGCGATCGCACTCATGGTGACGGGACCGCGCCGCCAATAGGCGCCCTTGTAGAGATATTGCCAAATGTCCTCGATTTGGTGGGGATCGCGTCCGATCAGGCAGGGGATGACGTGATCCCGCAGATAGGCGACCACCGCCTGCTCGCGGCCGTTCAGGGTCGCGTCGCCGAGACCCTGAACGCCCGCGTCGGTGAGGATCTTCAAGGTGACGAAATTGCGGCCCGGGCAGGTCACGATGACCTTTGCCGCGGTGATCTTCATCGGGCCGCCCTCTTGCGTTTGGGCGCGGTTGCGGCGGACGCGCCATCACCTTCGGCGCCGGGCTCGAACATGTCGGGAAACGCGCGCGCCAGCCGCGGCAGCGATTTCAGGATCTCACGCAAATGGGCGCGCATGGCCCGCTCGGCGACTGCTCCGCGCCCGGCCGCGACCGCGTCGAGCACCGCCTCGTGCTGGCGGATCAGATGATCCATCGGGGTCGCGTCGGGCAAGCTGAGATAACGTACGCGATCCATCTGCGCCTTGGCCTCCTCGATCACCTTCCAGGCGTAGGCGCAGCCGGCGGCAGTCGCGAGGCTGCGGTGGAAGGCCTCGTCAGCCACGAAGAATTCTCCCGCGTCGGCCGCCTTCGCCGCCGTGCGCTGGTCGGCAACAATTGCACGCAACTGCCCGAGCGCACGTTTCTCGATGCCTTCCGCGGCGCGGCGCGCAATCGCGCACTCGACCGCCTCGCGCACGAAGCGCGCGTCGGTCACGGCCTGGGCCGAAATCTTGACCACATAAGTGCCGCGCTGCGGCAGCACCCGCACCAGGCCGATCTCGCTCAGCTTGATGAAGGCTTCGCGTACCGGCTGGCGGCTGACCGCGAGGCGGCCGGCGATCTCCTGTTCGGAGAGCGCGGTGCCGGGGGTGAGCCGCATGGTCACGATCGAGCCGCGCAGGGTGCGGAACACCTGCTCGGCGATCGAATGCGGCTGACGCGGTTGCACCGGGCGCAGATCGATTCCGCCGGGGAAAGCTAGCAAGCGTTGTTGCGCGGGTCGGACTTCCATACTACCATTTCAGCCCAACAAGCCTGCCAAAGCAACAGCGACTTGGCCGCACACCGGCTCGAGTCTTCGGGAGGAACGCCATGATGTGGACGATCCGCATTGCCGCGACGATCGCTGCGCTCGCGACGCTCAGCGCGCCCGCCCTCGCCGCCGACTTCACCCTCAACGTCAACACCGCGCTCACCGTCGATGATCCGCTGTTCAAGGGGCTCGAAGCCTTCCGCGACAACGTCAAGAACCGCACGCAGGGCAAGGTCGAGATCAAGCTGTTTCCGGGCTCGCAGCTCGGCCCGGACGAGGACGTGCTCGAGCAGGCGCGCGCCGGCGCCGGCGTCGCCGTGGTAGTCGACGGCGGACGGCTCGGCGCCTATGTCAAGGAGCTCGGCATCCTCGGCGCGCCTTACGTCGCCAAGGACTTCGATGAGCTGCGCAAGCTCGTGACTTCGCCGCTGTTCGAGGAATGGGTCGCCAAGCTGCGCACCGCGTCCGGCCACCAGATCCTGTCGTTCAACTGGTTCCAGGGCCAGCGCCACCTCTTGACCAACAAGGCGGTGGCCAGGCCCGGCGACCTTGCCGGCGTGCGCATGCGCACCCCCGGCGCGCCGGTGTGGCTCGAGACCGTGCGCGCGCTCGGCGCGACTCCGACCCCGATGCCGTGGGCCGAGGTCTATTCGGCGCTGCAGCTCAAGGCGATCGACGCGGTCGAGGCGCAGCACCCGGCCTCGTTCGGCGCCAAGCTCTACGAGCAGGTCAAGTTCATCACCAAGACCGGCCACATCAACCTGATCACCGGAGTCGTCACCTCGCGCATGTGGTTCGACAAGCTCCCCGCCGACCTGCAGAAGGTGTTGCGCGAAGAGGCCTTGAAGGCCGGCGACATCGCCTCCAAGGGCACGATCGACTCGCTGACCAGGTACGAGCAGCAGTTCCGCGAGAAAGGCGTCACCATCGCCGAGATCGACGTGACGCCGTTCCGCGAGTCGACCAAGGCGGTGTACGACAAGCTCGGCTACGGCGAGTTGCGCAAGCAGGTGGAGGCGGTGCTCGCGAAGTAGGAGAGCGGGCCGACCCCTCTCCCGCCCGCCATGTACGAGCGCTTCACCAGACTCGAAGAAGGCCTCGCCATGGCCTTCTTCGCCACGACCGCGATCCTGGTCTTCGTCGGCGCCCTGACGCGCACGTTCGGCTATCCGCTGATCTGGGCGATCGACATCGCGCAGGCCTCGTTCGTCTGGGCCTGCGTGCTCGGCGCCGACATTGCGCTCAGGCGCAACGCCCATATCGAGATCGACATCCTGGTGCGGATGTTCTCGCGCGAAGCCCGGCGCATGCTGGCCATCGTGTTCCTGGTGATGATTTCGGTGTTCCTCGCCACGCTGGTCTATCTCGGCGTCAATCTGACCTTGCTCAATCTCGAACGCCCGCTCGGCGACGTCGGCATCAGCTACGGCGTGGTCACTTCGGCGATCCCCGCCGGCGCGCTGCTGATGCTGGCGACCGCGCTGCGCCGGCTGTGGCGCGGCCTCACCGGTCGCGAGACGCTGTCGCTCGAAGGGCGCGACGGGACGGTGCTATGAGCGGCATCCTCACGCTGCTGTTCCTCGCGCTGATGTTCCTCGGCATGCCGGTCGCGTTCGCGATCGGCTGCTCGGCGTTCCTGTTCTACGTGTTCGGGCCGGTGCCGGCCTCGATCGCGGTGCAGAAGATCGCCTCCGTCACGCAGTCCTTCCCCCTGCTCGCCGTGCCGCTGTTCGTGTTCGCCGGCCACCTGATGAACGAGGCCGGGATCACGTCGCGGCTGATCCGCCTCTCCACCGTGCTGACCGGCTGGATCAGCGGCGGGCTCGCGCAAGTCGCGATCGTGCTGAGCGCGCTGATGGGTGGCGTTTCGGGCTCCGCGGTCGCCGAGGCCGCCATGGAGGCGCGCATCCTCGGGCCCGCCATGATCGCGCGCGGCTACACCCGCGGCTACGCCTGCGCCACCATCGCGGTCGGCGCGCTGATCACCGCGACCATCCCGCCGAGCATCGGCCTGATCCTCTACGGATTCATGGGCAACGTCTCGATCGGGCAACTGTTCGTCGGCGGCATCATCCCCGGCCTGATGATGACCGTGTTCCTGATGTTCACCGCCTGGCTGATCGCGCGCAAGCGCGGCTACAAGCCCGAGGTCGACCGCCTGCCGACCGTGTGGGAAGTGCTCACCAACATCAACGAATGCAAATGGGCGCTGCTGTTCCCGGTGTTCCTCATCCTCGGCATCCGCTACGGCATCTTCACGCCGTCGGAAGCCGGCGCGTTCGCGGTCTCCTACGCGATCTTCATCGGCTTTGCGGTCTATCGCGAGCTGACCGTGCAGAAGCTGCTGGAGTTGCTGCGCCAGAGCGTGGTCGACACCGGCATGATCATGCTGATCATCATGTTCTCGGCGATGATCGGCTACATGATCACGCTCGAAGGCGTGCCGCAGGCGGCGACCAATTTCCTCGTCTCGATCACGACCGACCCCAACGTGCTGATGCTGCTGCTGGTCGCCTTCATCACCGTGCTCGGCATGTTCCTGGAGAGCACCGTCATCGTGCTGCTGCTGACGCCGATCCTGGTGCCGATCATCACCAAGCTCGGCATCGACCCGGTGCACTTCGGACTGGTGATGATGACCACGGTGACGCTCGGCGGCATGACGCCGCCAGTCGGGGTCGCCATGTACACGGTGTGCGGGATGCTCAACTGCTCGATGGACGAATATACGCGCGAGGCGATCCCGCTGATCGCGGCGGTGCTCGTGCTCGTTGCAATCCTGATCTACTTCCCGTCGCTCGTGCTGGTGCTGCCGCAGCTCATCTTCTGACGCAGGCAGCGCGATTTCACGCCTACAGCTCCGGCTCTTTCCTCTGCCCCGGCCCCGGCGGCATGCCCGGCACCTGGTTGGCAGGCATCTGCGCATCGGGCGGACCGACCGGCATGCCGGGCAATTGTCCCGGCGGCGGCAATGCGAATGTGGCGGTCTCGCGATTGCGCTGGAACGTCGCCTCACGCCCCTTGATCGACTGCAGGATCCAGCCGTTGTGGCCTTCGCCGGTGCGCAGGCGGATGACGTTGTTGGTCGCGGTGTCGAGGAAGATCGCAATCCCCTCGTTGCTGCCGATCACCGCGCCGACCAGAGTGAGCGAGGGACGATCGGGCGCGGCCGGCGGTGCTACGATCGGCGTGGGCACCACGGGCGGCGGTCCGGCTACGGCCGGCGCCGGGGCGCGGCGCGATGGCAGGAAGATCGGGCGCTCGCGCGTTGCGGTCAGCGCCGACAGGGGAATCGCCCACAGCGGGTTGCCGGTGCGCTCGCGTTCGGGCCGCGCCGGCGCTTGCGGCGCCGGGCCGGTCGGAAGCATGTCGATCACCGGCGGCGTGACGCCGGTCGGCGGCAGATCGAGCGCGCCCGGCGCGTTGGCGGCATGCGCCAGGCCGGCGCCAAGGAGAAGCAAGACCAGTGTACGCCCGAGCGTCATTTGCGACCCTGCCATTGGCCCGATACCGCCAGCAATACGCGCATGCGCCCGGTTTCGGCAACCGCCGCCGGCGCCTGCACCACCAGTTGGTCGACGAACAGGAACGGCATGCCGGCCTCGAGATCGTAGAGCAGCTGCTGCAGGTTCGACTGCTCGAGCTCGCAGCTCGCGATCAGGCTGACGAAGCCGTTCTTGGACTGGGTGCCGTCGAGCTCGACCTGCGAGGACAGCACGTTGCCGCCGCTGCGGGTGATCGCATCGGCGACGCGTTGCAGCAATGCCGCGCCGGCAACCGTCACGGTCTGCCCCTCGAGGAACGGCGAGCCGACCGGGGCCGTGCCCTGCGCCGTCACCTCGCCCGGCCGCGCGACGCGGCGTCCTTCGAGCTGGGCGAGCACGTCGGCCGCGGCATCGACCGCCTGATAGCGCTCGGAGATATCCGACACGGCGAGCCAAACCACCGTGAGCAGCACACCGACCAGCGCCAAGTAGCCGAGCGCGGCCATCGAGGGAAAGCGTGCGAGATACCGGTCGATGGTGTGCGTCGCGCTCATGAGCGCGGTCCGAACACGGGTTCGATCCGCGCCTCGATGTGGAAGCGTTCGCCGGGATCGGAGGGAGAACGCGTCGTGGGCGCGAAGAACGTTGCACGGGTGAACTGCGGCGACTGCTCCATCAGCCGGATCAGGGAGGGCGCATCGCGCGTCAGCCCGATCACGCGCAGCTTGTCGCCCTCGATGCGCAACTCGGTCACATAGGTATGATCGGGCAGGATCTGCGACAGCACTTCGAGCACCAGCACGCTCGAGGCCGTCTCGTGCTTGCGCCGCTCGAGCTGGCGCAGCGGGGTCGGCGTGTCGGCCTCGCGCCCCGCGCGCAACGCATTGCGGCGCTCGGCGATGCGGCGCGCCAACTCCTCCTGCTGCGCCCCGAGATTGATCCCGGCAACGACCGAGGCGCCGACCGAGCCTGCAGCCGCCGCGGTGGCCAGGACCAGGACGGCGAGCAACGCACGCCGCACGCGGTTGACGTCGAGCGCGCCGTGCGCGCGCTCCTCGAACACCTTGATCGGCGTGGGACCGGTCGCCTCGGATTGGGTGAAAGCGCCGATCGATTGTACGCCCAGCGCCGACATCGCCTGCGCCAAGGGCGCGACCAGCGCGCGCGCGGTCGCCGCGACCGTGACCATGATGCGGTCGGCATCGGCCTCGGCCGGCGCGCTCCAGCCGAAGGCGGCGTCCTTGGCGCTCCACGGGGTCAGGCGGTCGATCTGGGCGCGCACCACGCCGTCGAGGAATTCCGCGGCCTGGCGCGGCAGCTCGAGCGCACGGAACAGGAAGCGTCCGGGATTGAGCACGAACTCGGCCCGGCTGCCGCGCATCATCGCGGCAAAACTGTCCGGTATCGACTCGGAGAGGCGTCCGTCCACGATGCGTACGCTGTGCGGCGTGTCGGGCGCTGCGCGTCCCTCGGCGCTGACCGCAAACGCGCCGTCGTCCTGCTCGACGAAACGCACCGTCCGCGGCGACATCAAACGCCCGATCCATGTGACGAGCGTCGCCGCAACGGAGTCGATCCAGTGCGAAATCCCCTCGCCGATCTGCCGCAGCCTGCTCATCGCGTCCTTATCCGTTCCGCCGGCGTTTCCTCGACATCGTCGCGCCACGACAGCACGCGATAGGGCGTAACCCCGCTGTCGAGCAGAAAAATGACGACCTCGGACCGCATCTGCCGGCCGTTGGCAAGCTCGATGCGGACGTCCACGCGCGTCGCCTTGGTCGCCTGGGTCGAGATCAGGGGCTGGGCCGGACCGATCAGCGCGGCCATGCCGGCGGCATTCTGCGGCGCCCGCTCGCGCTGGGCAAGAACCTGGAACAGCATCTCCGGCGACATGCCGGGCAGCGCGGCCAGCACTTCCGGCGCGGCGGCGAAGATGTTCACCGTCGGCTGGCCGCTATAGACGGTGAGGAACGGCAAGGCGCGCTCGAGCAGGGCCTGCGGCACCCCGCGCACCAGATAGAGCTCGTTCACGTGCGGGAACGGTCCGCCGCGCGGGACGTAACGCAACCCGGCCGCCCGATAGTTCGAGGCTTCGTCCGCGTTGGCGGCGCTCGGCGGGGTGCGCCAGGCGATGATGCGCTCGGCGTATCCCTCGGCGGCGCCGCGCGGCGCGCCGAGCCCGGTGAACAGGCCCGCGAGCAGATCCTTGTTGGCGACGTTGACGTCGATGCGCCCGGATTCGGTGAAGAACTCGACCGTCACCGCGGCGTCTCCCATGCGGAACGCGAATTTCCCGCGCGCCGGCCAGGACTCGCGGTTGGCGCTGATCTGGTAGGCGGTCAGCTCGATGCCGGCGGTCACCAGACCTTCCGCCTGCAGCCGCTCGTCGTGCACGGTGAGCGCGATCGCGGTGTTGATGACGTAGACTGAATAGATCGTGGCCAGCGTCGCGAGCGCGGCAAGGATCCACAGCACGGCGACCACGACGAAGCCCTCGCTACGCGCGCCTCGCGCAAGGCCGTCAGAGTCTGCGCTCATCGCGTGCCTATGTTGACGCCTTGCGTCCGTTCGCGCCGGAAGCAATCCTCGATCACCTCGGCCATGATGCATTCGGGCGGCATGTCGGCGTGCACCACGGTGGCGGTGGAAACGGTGAGCGTGCGGTCCGTCCCGGCATCGCGCAGGCGCACGCGGATCGCCTTCGGCAGCTGGATCGAGAGGGGCCAGCGATCGTGCCAGACCCGATCCTCACCGGCGTAGGAGAACGACACCCGGTAGGGCATGCGGATGAGGACCACCGGATCGGCAAAGTTGGGCCGGTAGCCCGCGATCTCGTCGATGCTGATGGGCAGGTACGGCGCGCGCATGCGCACCAGCGCCGGCCCGCGCTCGGTGCCGATCTCGGCGATGCGCACGATCTCGAGGCCGGGCCGCGCGTTCGGGCCGAGGTTCGAGCGCACGAAGGTGACGGCGAGCTGATCGCCTTCGAACAACGGCTGCACGATGCCACGGCCGACCGGGATGTATTCGGCCGCGCTGAGATCGGCGACGAGGCGCTCCAAACCGACGCCGAGCATCTCGTTGCGCTGCACGCCGACGATGCCGCGGTTCCAGTTGGGCAGCCACTGCGCCGTGACGGTCGCGAGCGCGGCGAGGATCGCGCCCATCAGCGCCGAGACCATCAGCATCTCGATCAGCGTGAAGCCCGCAATGCGGGCGCGCAGGCGGCGCCTCATTCGGTCCTCCGCCTTAAGCGCACCGTGTTGACCTGGAGGATCGCGCCTCCCGGCGACTGCACGCGCACCACGACGGCCTGCGGCAGCCAGATCGACTGCTCCTGCAGGCCGACATTGCTGGCGATGAACGGCAGCACGTCGACGCGCCAGCGGTGACCGCCGAACTCGCCGTTGAGGCTGCCGATCGAGATCTGGTTGCGGTCGGGAAGCCCGGTCACGATGGTGCGGGCGGTCTCGACCAGGACGAGATGTCGGTCGACCGCGCGCACCCCGCGCACCGTGGTCGCGATCAGCGAGCCGATGGCGGCGAGCGAGACCGAGACGATCACGAGCGCGACCAGCACCTCGATCAGCGCGAAGCCCGCGGTGCATGATCGCGAAAAATCGACGGATTTTTCGGACATCAGGCGCAAGCGCTGAGAAACCTTAGAGCAGGTTGAGCGGGACAATCTCGACCCCTCCGGTGAGCCAGTTGACGCGGACCTCGTAGCCGACGCCGAGCCGCGTCAACGCGATGACGCCGCCGCACGACATGCCCGAGGCGAAGAACTGGATGGTCGAACCGGCCGCGCGCTGGTTGCAGCGGGCCGCGAGAACCGCGTCGAAGGCGACGTCCGCGGGCACGCGCACGACGCGCCCGCTCGAGCCCGAGCGGATCACGCGCGAAGGCGCGTCGATCTCGGCCACGACGCGGGCGCGGCGGCGGATGGCGGCATTGCGATCGGCCTTGAGCAGCGCCGCGGTCTCGACCGCATAGGATTCCAGCCGCGCGCGCGACGTTCCGCGCGGCAGGCTCGGCACGACAATGGCGGCGAGCAGTGCAATAAGCGCGACGACGCAGACGACCTCGATCAGCGTGAAGCCGCCTTCGCGCTCGTCAGCGCTCATAGCTCGCGATGTCGGCCGCCGGTCCTGTGCCACCTTCCCGCCCATCCGCTCCATATGAGACGAGGTCGTAGGGCGCGCGCTGCCCGGGGGCGCGGTAGACGTATGGATTGCCCCACGGATCCTGCGGAACCACGCCGCCCTTGAGATACGGGCCGTTCCAGGCCGCGATGCCGCCCGGCCGCTGCACCAGCGCGGTCAGCCCCTCGGAGTTGCTCGGGTAGCGCCCGGTATCGAGGAAGAACAGGTCGAGCGCGCTGCCGAAGCTTTCGATCTGGATCTTGGCGGCCTTGGCCTTCGATTCGGTCAGATAGTTGAGCACGCGCGGACCGACGAGCCCCATGATCAGCGCGATGATGGTGATCACCACGAGGATCTCGACCAGCGTGAAGCCGCGTTCGCCGGCGCGCCCGCGCCCGAACAGCAGACGCCGCCGGTCGATCAGGCGCGCAGCAAAACGGTTCGCAACCAAAGCCATGTCCCCTCACCCGACGATCTGGGTCACTGAAAGCAGCGAGGTCATGACCGAGACGATCAGACCGCCGACCACGATGCTGATCGCGATGATCGCCACCGGTCCGGCGATGCCGACCACCCGATCGAGGCTGCGCTGGAGCTTGGCCTCGTAGAACTCGGCAACGCGTCCGGCCAGCATCGGCAGCTGTCCCGTTTCCTCGCCCAACCGTAACATGCGCACCGCCATGGGCGGAAGCGCGGCGCTCTCGGTGAGCGCCTCGGAGAGCTTGCCGCCGTGCCGTACGCGTTCCATCGCCTTGATCCAGATCGCCGGGTCGCTCGTGGTCGCCATCATGTCGACCAGGATGCGCAAGGTCGTCGTCAGCGGCACCGAGCTTCCGAGCAGTACGCCGAGATTGCGGCAGAACAGCGCCGTGCGGTGGAAGGTCAGCACCGAGCGGATCAGCGGCAGCACCGAGAGCGCCGAGAACAAGGCGGAGCGCGTGGCCGGGCGCTTCAGCATGGTCCAGCCGGCAAGCAGCAGCGCCACCACCGCGATGGCGAGCGCCGTGCCGTAATTGCGCAGGAAGTCCGAAAGGCTCAGGAACACCACGACCATCGGATCGAGCTTGGCGCCGAAGTCGCGCAGCACCGCGGCGAATTGCGGCAGCACGAACAGCAGGAAGAACACCAGCACGCAGCCGGCGGCGAACAGCACGAAGGCGGGATAGCGCAGCGCGTCGCCGAGCTTGCGGCGCAGCGCCTCGGCGCGCGCACGCTCGCCGGCGAGCACTTCGAGGATCTGGTCGAGCGTTCCGGAGGCTTCGCCCACGCGCACCAGCGCCACATACATCGGCGGGAACAGCGAAGGATGGTGCGCGATCGCGTCGCCGAAGCTCTCGCCCGCACAGCACGCTGGCGCGGATCTTGCCGACGGTCGACCGCAGCCGGCCGATGTCGATGTCGGTCGACAACAGATCGAGGCCGTCGTCGATGCGGGCGCCCGCCTTCAGCAGCAGCGCCAGGTCGAGCGTGAAGACCGTCACGTCCTCGGCTTTCGGCTGCCCGAGCGAGAAGCTGAAGCGCGGACCGGCCGACCGCTCGTCGGCGACGGTGTCGATCGGCACGAGGCCGAGATACTCGATGCGGCGCGCGACCTCCGCGGCGGTCGGGGCCGAGATCGACCCGCTCACCATCTCGCCGCCCTGGGTCAGCGCCCGATAGCGGAAATTCGGCACGGGGCTCACCGCACGGTGGTGACGCGCAGGACTTCGGCCGCCGACGTGATGCCGGCGCGGCACTTGGCGATGGCGTCGTCGATCATCGTGGTCATGCCGGCCTCGGTCGCGGCGTGCTCGATCGTGCCGGAATCGGTCTGCGCGCCGATCAGCTTGCGCACCTCGCTCGATCATCTCGATGATCTCGAACACGCCGACGCGGCCGCGATAGCCGGTGCCGCCGCAGCGCTCGCAGCCGACCGGCTCGTACACGGTGTCGCCGGCGCCGAAACCGAGCACGCCGTAGCGCGGATCGGCGGCAAGATCGCCGGCGCCGAGCCGATGCTCGCGCTTGCAGCGGTCGCACAGCATGCCGCACCAGGCGTTGCGCGATGCACGCCGCGCAAGCGTCGACTTGCAGCAGGAAGCCCTCGACTCCGAGATCGAGCAGGCGCGGCATCGCGGCGGCCGCGGTCTCGGTATGCAGCGTGGTCAGCACGAGGTGGCCGGTCAGCGCCGCATGGATCGAGATGTCGGCGGTCTCGGTGTCGCGCACCTCGCCGACCATGATCACGTCGGGATCCTGGCGCACGAAGGCGCGCAGCGCGCGCGCAAAGGTCAGCCCGATCCCCGGCTTCACCTGCGACTGGTTGATGCCGTGGATCTCGTATTCGACCGGGTCCTCGATCGTCAGGATCTTGCGCGTCGATTCGTTGAGGATCGACAGCATGGTGGCGAGCGTCGTGGTCTTGCCGCTGCCGGTCGGGCCGGTGACCACGATCATGCCGTGCGGCAGCGCCAGCAGCCGGCGCACCAATCGCCTCGTGCACGCTATTGAAACCGAGCTTGGCGATGTCGAGCAGGCCGCGGTCCTTCGGCAGCAGGCGGATCACCGCGGTCTCGCCGTGCTGCGTCGGCATGGTGGCGACGCGCACGTCGAGCTCGGCGCGTGCGAAGCGCAGGCGCGCGGCGCCGTCCTGCGGCAGGCGGCGCTCGGCGATGTTGAGGCCGGCCAGGATCTTGATGCGCGAGATGATCGCCTGCGGCAGCGCGCCGGCCGGCGTCGGCACCGCGCGCAGCAAGCCGTCGACGCGCATGCGCACAATCAGCCCGGAGCGGAACGGCTCGATGTGGATGTCGGTCGCGCGCAGCTCGACCGCCTTCTCCAACAGGTCGTTGACGGCACGCACCACCGGCGCGCCGCTCGCCAGATCGCGCAGCGAGTTCGATATCGTCCTCGCGCTGCGCGCTCGGCGCCTCGCTGATCTCGGCGACGGGCGCCTCGTTTTCGCCGAGGCGCTCGGTCAGCACGGTCGCGATGTCCTCATAGGACGCGACCTCGACCTCGACGGGCGCGCCAAGCACGATCTCGGCGGCGCGGACCGCGGCGGCGTCGGTCGGATCGGCGAGCGCAAGACGGAAGCCGCCGCCGGCCACCTGATAGGGAAACACGGAGGTCTCGCGCAGGAAGCGTTGCGAAAACCGCGCAACTAGCGGTGTAGCGGCGAAGAGTTGCGGCAGGCTCAGCCGGCGCAGTCCATAGAAGCGGGCGGCCTCGTCGGCGAAGTCATTGGCCGACAGATCGGTCAATTCCCATAGATCGCGCAACGTCTTCTCGCCGTTGCGGCCATCCAGATGATTAAGCCGCGAGGCCAATTCTCCGGCAATAGAATTCTTCCGTGCCAAGTATCTTGCAAATTCTTCGATAATATTAGCCGACATAGTTACGCCTACTTGATCGAGAGAATCCCAGTCGACGTGTGGGTAAGGGAAACTCCTGCTTGACAGGGTAGGCCTTTTCTACAATAAAATACTGAGCGATGTCAATTTGTTAGGTCGCTTTCGTCGATCGCTGCAGTTGCGAATAGTCGCGTCGGGCGAGGCAGTTGGTAGCATGGGTAGGCGCTGGTACGGCGTCCTTGGGGAGAGGCTTCCGCGCGCAAGCCTGGCGATAGCCGCGCTTGGCGGTATCGCGCTTGTTGCCGCCGCCTGCAACATGCTGACCAGCGACGAACGCGAACGCGCGCGCTCGAACGACGTGTTCGACAAGGTGCGCGCCATCGACCTGCAGCCGCGCTTTCCGCAGCAAACCGGTCCCGCCGATGTGCGCAGCGGCGCGCCTATCCGTTCGGAGTCGTACTACGGAACCGCGACGCCCGCCGTGATCGGGGCGCAGCAGACGCAGGGCGGCGACGGCTTCGAATTGAACTTCGAGAACACGCCGGTCACGACGGTCGCGAAAGTGATCCTCGGCGACATCCTCGGGCTTGGCTACTCGATCGATCCGCGCGTGCAGGGAACCGTGAGCCTGGCCTCCGGACGGCCGGTTCCCAAGGGCGATCTCCTGTACGTGCTGGAAAGCGCGCTGCGCATGAGCAACGTCGCGCTCGTGCGGGAAGGCCGGATGTACCGCATCATTCCCGGCACCGACGCGATCGGGACCGGCGCGGTCGACCGGGCGACCGGCCGGCTCGAACCGGGATACGGCATCACCGTCGTCCCGCTGCAGCACGTCTCGGCCCCGACCGTCCTCAAGCTGCTCGACTCGTTCGCCGTGAAGCCCGGGACCGTGCGTGCCGATCCGGCGCGCAACATGCTGATCATCCAGGGCTCGAGCAACGAGCGCCGCGCCGCCATCGAGACGGTGATGAGCTTCGACGCCGACTGGATGCGCGGGCAATCGGTCGGCATCTATCCGCTGCGCAACAGCGCGCCGGAGGCGATCATCGGCGAGCTCGAACGCATTATCGACGCCGGCGAAGGCGGCCTGAGCCAGAACTTCGTCAAGCTGCAGCCGATCGCGCGTCTCAACGCCATCATGGTGGTGACCAGCAAGCCGGGCATGCTGCGCACGACCGCGACGTGGATTTCGCGGCTCGACAAGTCCGACACCGCGAGCATCGGCGTGAAGGTCTACCGGGTGCGCTACGGCGACGCCAAGCAGCTCTCCGGGCTGCTGAACGAGATCTTCACCGGCCGCGCCGCCGCCAGCGGGCTCGATGCCGCGACCAACCAGATCGCACCGGGCGCCGGCCTGACCACGGTCACCAGCGACCGCGACCGCATGACCGGTAGCCGCACGCCGTCGCTCACAGGCGGCCCCTCGTTGCGCGCGCCCGGCGGTCCGGCGACCGCGGCGACCGGCACCGAGACGCCGGGAGCGCCGGGAGCGCCCGGCACCACCACGTTCGGCGACCGCTTCGGCGATCCCTCGCGCGGTTCGCTGTTCGGGCGCACCAGCACCAGCGCCGTGGGCGGACCGGGGCCGGGCGGACCGGCCATCCTGCCCAACGTGCGCATCACCGCCGACACCGCAAACAACACGCTGCTGATCTACGCCAGCCAGGAACACTACCGCCTGATCGAGCAGACCCTGCGCCAGCTCGACCGGCCGCAGCTCCAGGTCGCGATCGACGCGACCATCGCCGAGATCACGCTCAACGACAGCCTGAGCTACGGCGTGCAGGCCTTCATCAAGAGCAGCGACATCGGGCTTCGCCCCGACTACGGCTCGGCCGTGGTGAGCGCGACGGCGAGCTCGGTGCTGGCGCGCGCGCTGCCCGGCTTCAACCTGCTGCTCGGGCCCGAGCTCGAGCCGCGTCTGATCATCGACGCGCTGCGCGGCGTCACCGACGTGAAGATCCTGTCCAATCCGGCGCTCGTGGTGCTCGACAACCAGACCGCGACCTTGCAGGTCGGCGACCAGGTGCCGATCGCGACCGCGACCGCCACGGTCCTGGCAAGCTCCAACAACCCGATCGTCAACACCATCGACTACCGCAACACCGGCATCATCCTGCGCGTGGTGCCGCGCATCAACGTCAACGGCAACGTGCTGCTCGACATCGAGCAGGAGATCAGCAACGTCTCCAACAACGCCAATGCGCAGACGCTCACCCCGACGGTCTCACAGCGCAAGGTGAAGAGCTCGATCGCGGTGGCGAACGGACAGACCGTGCTGCTCGCCGGCCTGATCAGCGACCGCCAGGAGAAATCGCGCAGCGGGCTGCCGCTGATCGACCAGCTCGGCGAGCTCGGCAAGATGTTCGGCAGCAACACGCGCGCCAACACGCGCACCGAGCTGATCATCTTCATCCGCCCGCAGATCATCCGCGACAGCGTCGACGCGACGCGCATCGCCGAAGAGCTGCGCGCAAAGCTGAGCGGCAAGATCCAGCCCACGGTGCCGGACTTGTTCCCGCAACGCAGGCCGGTCCAGGTTCCGCAGTAGCCGAACCCGTTGCCAGAGGCGTCAGAGCGTGACGTCCGCTGGCTTTAAATCGCTGGCGGCATGATGATACAAAACGTAGGATATAGACTTGACATATCCGACCTTTTATATCATATGCCGCCATGCCCCCGAAGCCGTCACAAGCGGACCGCGCACTTTCCGTCCTCAAGCAGCAAGGGATGGTCCGGCTCTCTGAATTCAACGAAGTCGGGGTAACTGCCGCAACGATTTCGCGCATGGCGGCAAAGGGCCTGATTACCCGGCTCGGTCGGGGCCTTTATCAACTGCCCGGCGTGGCGCTCGATGCCAATCATTCGCTGGCGGAAGCGGCCAAACGCGTCCCGAAGGGTGTCGTTTCCCTTGTCTCTGCATTGGCCTTTCACGGACTGACCGATACCATCCCGGCGCGGGTCTGGATGGCGATCGGTCCCAAGGATCGCCATCCCCGCATCGCCTACCCTCCGCTCCAATTTGTTCGCTTCAAACCGGAACTGCTTCGCGCGGGCACCGAAACTCACTTCATCGAAGGCGTATCAGTCACCATCTATAGTCCGGCCAAGACCGTCGTTGACCTATTCCGCTATCGCCGGCGGGCGGGAGTGCGCTACCGCCATAGTCCCGGCCTCAACCTTGCCATCGAGGGTCTGCGCGAGGCCCTCCGCACGCGCAAGGCAACGCCGTCGGACATCGCCAAGCATGCCGACGAGGCAGGTGTCTGGAAAATCATTCAACCCTATCTGGAAGCGATGACAACGAATGCCTAAGGAGCCGCGCAACCTTGGCGCCTCGGTCCGGGCCCGTCTCCTCAACCTCGCCAGGGAGCGCAGCCAGCCGTTCGACTTGCTTCTGCGTGCAAGCGCGCAAGCGCCAACCACCAATACGAAATCGTGACCCGACGGACCGGCGCATATGCGATCGCAATCCTGCTCGCGCTCGGCGCGGCGGCGGCCAGCATCGCGGCGGCGCCCGGGGTGCGCGGCTGGCTCGGGGCGGCGCTGGCGCTGGTGGCGATAGCCATCGCGGTGATCGATGCGCGCCGTTTCATCATCCCGAATGAGCTGAACCTGGCCGGGCTCGCGCTCGGCCTCGTCCATGCGGCGTGGCTTGCGCCGGATGCGATCGTGACCGCGCTCGCGCTCGCCCTCCTGCGCGGCGGCGCGCTCGGGCTCCTGTTCCTGGCGTTGCGTGCGACCTATGCGTATTGGCGCGGCCGTCACGGTCTCGGTCTCGGCGACGTCAAGCTCGCCGGCGTCGCCGGCGTCTGGCTCGACTGGTTCGCGATCCCGATCGCGGTCGAGATCGCCGCCCTCGCGGCGCTCGCCTTCTTTCTGGTGCGGCACTTCGCCGGGCGACCGGGCCGGCTCACCGACCGCCTGCCGTTCGGGGCGTTCCTCGCGCCGGCGATCTGGGTCGGGTGGCTGTTCGAGGCGGTGGTGTTGTCGCCGATGTGACATCCCCTGGCGACTTGACGAAACCCCACCCGCCGGACCATGTCGCGGGCGCCCGCATTGACGAGGAGTCTCCATTGCCCCTTCCCGCCTCCTTCCACGGCCGGCTCGCCATTCCGGCGGTCGCCGCCCCCATGTTCCTGGTGTCCAACCCCGACGTCGTGGTCGAGGCTTGTCGCGCGGGCATCGTCGGCACCTTCCCGGCGCTCAACCAGCGCTCGAGCGAGGGCTACGAGGCCTGGCTCACCGAGATCAAGGCACGCCTCGACCATGTCGAGCGCGACACGGGCCGCCCGTGCGCGCCGTTCGGCGTCAACCTGATCGTGCACAAGAGCAATCCGCGCCTGCAGGCCGACCTCGCGCTCTCGATCAAGCACAAGGTGCCGCTGATCATCACCTCGCTCGGCGCGGTCAAGGAACTGGTCGGCGCGGTCCACGGCTACGGCGGACTCGTGTTCCACGACGTGATCAACATGCGCCACGCGCGCAAGGCAGCCGAAGCCGGCGTCGACGGGCTGATCGCGGTGTGCGCGGGCGCCGGCGGGCATGCCGGGCTGCTCAGCCCGTTCGCGCTCATTCCGGAGATCCGCGCATTCTTCGCCGGCACCGTCCTGCTCTCGGGCGTACTGTCGACCGGCCGCCATGTCGCCGCCGCACGCATGCTCGGGGCCGACCTCGCCTACCTCGGCACGCGCTTCATCGCGACACGCGAAAGCATGGCGCCGCAGGGCTTCAAGGACATGATCGTCTCGACGCGCGCGGAAGACATCGTCTACACCGCGGCGATCAGCGGCGTGCACGGCAACTTCCTGCGGCCCAGCATCGACGCGACCGGCGTTCCGATCGACCTGTCGGCCTCGACCAAGCAGCTCAACCTCGACCACGAGACGCGCGCCTGGAAGAACGTATGGTCGGCGGGCCAGGGCGTCGGGAGCATCGACGACCTGCCGACCACGGCCGATTTGTGCGCCCGATTGGTTCGCGAATATCGTGAGGCGCTGCGCGAGGCGACCGACGACCTCGCGGCTTAGGCCATATTTTGCATTGCGCATGATCTGGTCCGAAAAATCCGTCGACTTTTCGGGATCATGCGGCGAGACGCACATGCAGGAGATCAAGGAGCGGATCGCGCTGACCTCGATCGCGGCCTCGGGCGGGCTTGCGCTCGCCAAGGCCGTGGTCGGCGTCATGTCGGGCTCGCTCGCGCTGTTATCCGAAGCCGCCCATTCGGCGCTCGATTTCGTCGCGACCGTGATGACCTATTTCGCGGTGCGCATCTCGGGCAAGCCGGCCGACGCCGAGCACCATTACGGCCACGGCAAGGTCGAAAGCGTCACGGCGCTGGTGACGACCGCGCTCCTGTTCCTGCTTTCGGGCGTCGTGATCTGGGAGGCGGCGCAGCGGCTCGCCACCGGGCAGGGCCACGCGGCCGAAGCGACAATCCTGGCGTTCGCCGTCATCCTGGTATCGATCGTCGTCGACTTCTTCCGCGCGCGGGCGCTCTATCGCGTGGCGCAAGCGAGCGCCAGCCAGGCGCTGGAAGCCGACGCGCTGCATTTCGATTCAGACCTGTGGTCTTCGCTCGCGGTGCTGATCGGCCTCGGCGGCGTGGCGCTCGGGTTCCCCTGGGCGGACTCGGTTGCTGCCCTCGCGGTCGCCGGCCTGATCTGCGTCGCCGGCTGGCGCCTCGGCAAGCGCACCGTCGATACGCTGACCGATGCCGCGCCGCAGGGCGCCTCGGAGCGCGTCAGCGCGATCGTGCAACATGTGCGCGGTGTCGTAGCGGTCGAACGCGTGCGGGTGCGCCCGGTCGGCGCCGTGCTGTTCGTCGACCTCACCGTGGCGGTGAGCCGGACCCTGCCGCTCGACCGCGTCGCCGCGCTCAAAACCGAGATTGACGCCGCCGTGCGCGCCGAGATGCCGCAGGCGGAAGTGGTTGTCACGGTCGAGCCGCGCGCGCTCAGCGACGAGACCGTGCTCGAGCGCGTCATGGTGATCGCGCGCAACCGCGCGCTCGCCGTGCATCACGTGACCGTGCACGCGATCGGCGAGCGGCTGTCGGTGTCGCTCGATCTCGAGGTGGCGGGCGACCTGCCGCTCGGCGTGGCGCACGAGATCGCCGACGGCCTGGAAGCCGCAGTGGGCGAGGAACTCGGGCCCGAGGTCGAGGTCGAGACCCACATCGAACCGCTGCAGATCGACCGGCAGAGCGGCCGCGACGCGCCGGCCGAGCGAAGCACCGCCGTGCGCGCCGCGCTCAACGAGCTCGCCGCCGGGCTCGGCCTGGTGCGCGATGTCCACGACGTGCGGGTGCGCGAGACGGTCGACGGCGAGATCGTCAATTTCCATTGCCGCGTCGACCCCTCGCTGACCGTTCACGAGGCGCACGAGAAGGTCGACGAGGTCGAACGCGGCCTGCGCCGGCGTTGGCCGAGCATCAAGCGGGTGATCGGACACGCCGAGCCGCGGCGCTAGGGCGTGATCGCTTGCGAAGGTTGACCCGAGCATGCCGAGACAGCGCAACACGTCAACGGTTTCTTCGATGCCGAAGCTCCTGCCGGGTTCGCCGAGCGGGAAACCTCATTTAATGCGTTCAACACGGACGGTGACCGAACCGGGCCGATCGAAAATGGAGACGTCATCGATCACTCGACCGAGTAAGATAATCCCCGGCTGAGGGACGCGGCCGTCGCGGTAGTAAATGACGAAGTGATTGGAGCTCCAGAGCCCCAGCGTACCGATCGAGAAATCGAGCTGCCGCTCAAGGGCGGGCAAAGGCGCAGGCAGATTACCGGTTTTTTCCTGGCGCAGGTGGTCGCGCATTTCGATCGTGAGCGGCAGCATCTGGACCAGCGATCGGGTCGCGTTGTTGTCGACCAGCTCGGCGGTGACCTTTCCCCAGTCAGAGGAAATCAGAATGCGGTCTTGTGCCATTGCAGGTCCGATCAATCCGAGTGTGATGACTAAAGCTCTCAAGAGTGGGTTCAGCATTCGTTATTCTCCTGCTTGGGCTCTCTCTTTTTGAGATCAGCCGGAGAGTTCGACTGCTCTGCCCCGAGTCCAACCGGTCGCCGGCATCGCGCTGGTTCCATGGCGGCGCGGTCCCACAAGCATCCATCATTCACAGCAGCTTATCGGGCGTGATCGGCAGTTCGCGGATGCGTTTTCCGGTCGCGTGAAAGATCGCGTTGGCGATGGCCGGCGCTATGCCCACCATGGCGATCTCGCCGACGCCTTTCACGCGGAGTGGGTTCACGTGCGGGTCGTGCTCCTCGACGAAGATCACGTCCATGACCGGCGGCGCGTCGGCATGGACCGGCACCGCGTATTCGGCGAAGTTGGCGTTCGCAATGCGCCCGTTGCGGGCATCGACCACGGCATGCTCCATGAGCGCCATGCCAATTCCGCCGATCATGCCGCCGATGCATTGGCTGCGGGTGGTCTTGGGATTGACGATGCGACCGGCCCCGTAAGCGCCTACGATGCGGCGCACGCGGGTTTCCGCGAGATCCGGGTCCACGGCGACCTCCACGAATACAGCGCCAAAGGCATGCATAGAAAAGCGCTGGCCGGCGTCACCCGGCTTCACGTCCGCGAGGGCCTCCACGGGCCTTCCGATGCGGCGCATGGCCTCGGCGAGGTCATTGGCGCCGCCGCGGGCCAGCGCATCCTCGCGCGCCTTGCGGCAGGCCGCCTGCACGGCACTGCCGACACTCGCCATTGTCATCGAGCCGCCGTGGATCGGTGCCCGCGGCAGCAGCGTGTCGCCGAGCGTGAACTTCACCCGCTCGATGGGCAGACCGAGGGTCTCGGCCGCAACCTGAGTCATGGAGGTCCAGGTGCCCGGCCCCATGTCGCTCGAAGCGCTCGTCACTTCGGCGGTGCCGTCCGGCAGGAGCCGGGCCATCGCCGACGCCGGCGCGTAGTTCACCGGATACGTGGCGCTCGCCATGCCCCAGCCGATCAGCCAGCGGCCATCGCGCATCGAGCGCGGCTCGGGCTGCCGCCGGCTCCAGCCGAAGCGCTCGGCGGCGGCGCGATAACAGGCTCGCGTCGAGCGGCTGGAGAACGGCAGCTTCTTGAATTCGTCGATCTCCGGTTCGTTAAGCAGGCGCAGCTCGACGGGATCGATGTTCAGCGCCACGGCGAGCTCGTCCATGGCGGATTCGAGCGCGAAGATGCCGCTCGCCTCGCCAGGGGCGCGCATGTAGGTCGGCGTGTGCACGTTCAGCCGCGCGATGCGATGACGCGTGTACACGTTCGGACACGAATGCAGGAACCGGCTTGCGTTGAGCAGCGCCTCGGAAAACTCCTCGTAGCTGGAAGTCTCCTGGTTGCCTTCATGCACAATGGCGCCAAGGCGGCCGTCGCGCGATGCGCCGAGGGCGACACGCTGGACGGTGTGCGGACGGTACCCAACGGCATAGTACATCTCGCGACGCGACAGCATCACTTTGACCGGCCGCCGAACCACTCGCGCAGCGAGTGCTGCGAGCGTGACATGCGGCCAAGTGCGCAGGCCCGAGCCGAACGCCCCACCGACAAACGGCGAGATCACGCGGATGTTCTGGGCCGGAATCCCAAACACGGCGGCGATCTCGTCGGCCGTGTTGTGCACCCACTGGGTCTTGTCCCAAAGGGTGAGGCGGTCGCCGTCCCAGGCGGCGATGGTGGCGTGCATCTCGATCGGATTGTGGTTCTCGCGCGGAATCACATAGGTCTGTTCGATTCTGACAGCAGCGGCCGCGAGGGCACCGTCGGGATCGCCTCGCCGCGTCTCGTTTGGTTTGACGTCGCCTTGATCGGTCTTCTCATGGGTGGGATCTATCGGCTCGACGCGGCCTATGTCGGTCGCCGCGGCCTCGGGCGCATAAGTGACGTCCACCAGCGTTGCCGCATGGGTCGCCTGGTCGAGAGTTTCGGCAATCACGAGAGCGATGGGTTGGCCTTGATGGTTCACCCGGTCGTCCTGGAGCACGTGCAGGCGCTCACCGACCGCGGGGTCCGGAGGGCCCTTGTGCGCGCGATAAGCAAGGCTCGGTGCATTGCGGTGGGTCAGCACCGCGATCACTCCGGGCGCGCGTTCCGCCCCCGCGCTGTCGATCCGGGCGATGCGACCGTTGGCGACCGTGCTGCGCACGATGACGCCGTGCGCCTGGTTCGGCTGGTCGAATTCCGCGGCGTAGGTGGCGCGGCCCGTGACTTTCTGGCGGCCGTCGACCCGGCTCACGGGTTGTCCGATGAATGCAGGGGTCATGCGCGGGCTCCCGCGGTTTCGACGGCGCGCACGATGGCGCGCTGCATGAGCTCGATCTTGAAGTCGTTGTGGCCGCGCCCGCGGGCTCCTTCCGCGGCGAGCGCTGCGGCGGTGCGGATTACCGAGCGATCGAGGCTTGCACCGGCGAGTGCGCTTTCGACGCGCGGCACGCGCCACGGCTTGGTTCCCACGCCGCCGAGCGCGACGCGGGCTTGCCGGATGCGGCCGCCGATGAGGTCGAGCGCCACTGCCGCAGAGACGACGGCGAACTCAAACGAAGCGCGATCGCGCACCTTGAGATAATGCGAGCGCCGAGTGGCCAGGCTCGCCGGCACCGTAATGGCCGTGACCACCTCACCGGCCTCGAGCACGGTCTCGATGTGTGGCGTCTCGCCAGGCAGCCGATGAAAATCGGCCAGCGGAATCGTGCGCTGGCCATCGGGGCCGCGCACCTCGACCGCCGCATCGAGTGCAACCAGCGCGACCGCAAGGTCGGACGCATGGGCCGCGATACAGTGATCGCTTGTGCCGAGCACGGCATGCCAGCGGTTCTCGCCGCCGATGGCGGAGCAGCCGGAGCCTGGCATGCGTTTGTTGCAGGCGGCATAGCCGACGTCGCGGAAAAACGGGCAACGCGTGCGCTGCAGAAGGTTGCCGCCCATGGTCGCCTGGTTGCGCACCTGGGGACTCGCCGAGTTCAGGAGCGCTTCGGAGATCACGGGAAACTGCTCGATCACGGCGGGGTGCGCCGCCACGTCGGCCATCGTGGCTGCGGCGCCCAGCCGGAGCCCCTGCGGCCCGGCCTCGATGCGGCTGTCCAGAACGCCCGCGAGGCTGACCAGCCGCTCGGGCCGGCGCACGTCTTCCTGAAGGAGCTGCACCATGTCGGTGCCGCCGGCGATATATTCGGCCGGGGCGTCGGTGCGGCCCGCCTGGGCGCCAAAGGCCAGCGCGGCGGCGAGGTCGCGCGGGCGTTCGAGGGTGAAGGGCTGCATGGCTCAACCTCCTCGCACCGCGCCTATGGCGCGGGCAGCGTCCTCGATCGCCGCCACGATGTGGTCATAGGCTCCGCAGCGGCACAAATTGCCGCTCATCCACTCGCGGATCTCCTGCGCCGAGCCGGCGTGACCCTCGTTGATGCAGGCGACGCCGGCCATAATCTGTCCCGACGTGCAATAGCCGCACTGGAAGGCGTCACGCTCGATGAAGGCGGTCTGCAATGGATGAAGTTGATCGCCTTTTGCCAAGCCTTCGATTGTCGCGATCTCGCGCCCCTCGACGAGAGCGGCCAAGGACAAGCACGATTTGACGCGCTTGCCGTCGATCAGCACCGTGCAGGCGCCGCATTGACCGAGGCCGCAGCCTTTTTTCGAGCCCGTCAAATGCAGATGCTCGCGAAGAGCATCGAGCAGCGTTGTGCGCGGATCCAGCGCCAGCCGATGCTCGGTTCCGTTGACGCGCAGTGCCACATCGAGCGGCGCGGGAGCGGCTCCAGCGCCTTGCGCCGCCGCGGATGAAATCACAGGCATCAGCTGTCCTCCCGCCAAGGCGCCACCGGTGACCACGGCCGCCTCCATAAGCTCTCGGCGGGTCATATCCGAGCCGGTGATCCTCAAGTTTTCTGAGCCTGGAGGCGCTTCCATGTGCGGCTCTCCCTTCGTGAGTAGGGCTAAGGCATGCCGTCCGATTTAAGAGCGCGCATGCTCGCCGACTACCCGCTAAAATCCGCATGGACTTATGAGCGGAGCCCATAAATGCATCGCAGTCGTCTGGACGACCTTCAGGCCTTTGTCGCCGTCGCGCGCGAGCGCAGTTTCACCAAAGCTGCCGCTAAGCTGGCCGTCTCGCAATCCGCGCTCAGCCATACGATCCGAGAGCTCGAAGAGCGGCTTGGGGTTCGGCTCCTAAGTCGCACGACGCGCAGTGTCTCTCCAACCGAAGCGGGAGAACGGTTGCTCCACAACATCGGAGCACGCTTCGACGAGATCGAGGCGGCGGTCGCTGCCGTAAGTGAGCTTCGGGAAAAGCCCGCTGGCACCATTCGGCTCACAGCCACCGAAAATGCGACAGAGACAATCCTCGTCCCAAAGCTTGCACCGCTATTGCGAGAGTACCCGGATATCAAAGTCGAGATTGTTGTCGACTATGGCCTTACCGACATCGTGGCCCGGCAGTACGACGCAGGCGTACGCAGTGGCGAGCAGGTGGCCAAGGACATGATCGCGGTGCGGATCGGGCCGGACATGCGCATGGCGGTGGTCGGTGCGCCCGCATATTTCAAGAACAACCCAGCGCCGAAGTCGCCGCAGGACCTCGTCGGGCACAACTGCATCAACTTGCGCTTGCCTTCGCATGGGGGCGTGTACGCCTGGGAGTTCGAGAAAGGTGGTCGCGAGTTGAGGGTGCGCATCGAGGGCCAGTTCACCTTCAATGCCACGAGTCAGATGCTGAATGCGGCACTCGCCGGATCGGGCCTGGCGTATGCGCCGGAAAGCATGGTGCAGCCTTCTCTCGCCAAGGGTCGCCTCATCCGTGTGCTCGAAGAGTGGTGCCTCCCTTACTCGGGATACCATCTCTTCTTTCCGAGCCGCCGCCAGTCCTCGGCGGCATTTGCTCTGGTGGTCGACGCATTGCGGTACCGGACTAGAGCCACCGCGAGCATTCGCGGATAGTGCAGGACCGGGGGGATGGTGGCCATACCCAAGCAAAGAAGGCCCCGCCGTGGCGGACCCCCGCCTTGACCGTCCACGAGGCGCACGAGAAGGTCAACGAGGTCGAACGCGGCCTGCGCCGACGCTGGCCGAGCATCAAGCGGGTGATCGGACACGCCGAGCCGCGGCGCTAGTGTCCCGATTCCGAAGTTCGCCAGCACTTGCGGCAAACTCGGGAGCGAACTTCGGAATCAAAGGGACACTAGCAACTTCATGATTCTAGTGCCCCTTTTGAACCCGAAGTTCGAATCCGCCCTTGCCGCGCATTGTGTGCGAACTTCGGGTTCGGGGCACTAACGCAACTTGTCCGCGAGCGGGTGGGCAATCTACGTACCTGATGATTATTGCATTGCGTCAACCTTCGACCTCTGTTTAGAAAATCGCGCTCACCGTCGCAGCGTTCGGGGCTCCCCGTGTTGCCGGAAACTGAACAAGTCGCGGCCTTGATCGGCGGCATCTACGATGCGGCGCTGGACCCGAGCGGCTGGCGTAAAGTGCTCAAGCAGGTCAGCGCGTTCGTGGGCGGCCCGTCGGCGAGCCTGTTCTGCGAAGACTCGCTGACGAAAAAGGGCAATGCGTACTTCTGTTGGGGCGGTCGGCCGGAGTTCGCGCAGCTCTACTGGGACAAATATGTCCGGCTGAACCCGTTCTCGACCGAATCAGTCCTGTTCCCCATCGACGAGGTCTACAGCACCATCGACATGATGCCGTACGAACAGTACGGGCGGACGCAATTCTTCGCCGAATGGGTCCAGCCGCAGGGCTGGGGCGACCTGCTCTCGGCCAACCTGGAGAAGTCGGCGACCGGCCGCGCGGTACTGACGGTTCCGGTCCGCGCGGCGGACGGACCCGCGGACGATGAGCGCCGCCAGCGCATGCAAGTGCTCGTACCGCATGTTCGCCGCGCGCTCATGATCGGCAAGGTCATCGATCTGAGCAAGATCGAGGCCGCAGCGCTTGCCGATACGCTCGACGGCCTGAGCACGGCGATCTTCCTGGTCGATGTCGCCGGGCAGATCGTCCACAGCAACGCGAGCGGACGCGTCATGCTGACCGAAGGCGATGCGTTGCGCGCGGGAGCCAAGCTCGTCGCCACGGACCCGGAAGCGCAAGCTGCGTTGCACGATGCGTTCGCCGCGGCGCAAGGGGGAGACATCGCGCTCGGCGTCAAAGGCATCGCCGTGCCGTTGACCGGCCGAGACGGCAACACCTACGTCATGCACGTGCTGCCGCTGACCTCGGGCGCGCGCCGGCATGCGGGGTTTTCCTATGCGGCGGTCGCGGCCGTGTTCATCCGCAAGTCGGCGCTCGATTCCGCGCAACCGTTCGAAACCTTGGCGAAACACTTCCACCTCACACCCGCCGAGCTGCGGGTGCTCGGATCGATCGTGGAAGTCGGCGGCGTGCCGGAAGTGGCCCCCCTGCTCGGCATTTCGGAAGCGACCGTGAAGACCCATCTGCGGCGCGTCTTCGACAAGACCGGAACCGGGCGTCAGGCCGATCTGGTCAAGCTGGTGGCCGGATATTCCAGTCCGCTGCTGAGTTGAAGAAAAATCATCCTGCGCTAGATTCATCTTTGGTCGCGTTTGTCTCACGGCGAACCGCTTCACACTTCGGCGGAAAACGCTCTATGGGTTGCGGATGGCCGTGCGCAAAGCGAAATCCGAACGTCCGCCATCCCTCGCCGCCCGCCTGGTCGACTCTCCGCGCCTGCTCGCGCGGAAGGCAGCCGCGGCAAAGCTTGACGACGCGCTCGCCGGCGGCGGCAAAAAGCTCGCCAACGAATTCGCAGCGCTGTTCGAGCGACACCCCCACGCGCGCGTCGTGCTGGAAGGAATAGCCGAAGCCTCGCCGTTCCTGCGCGACCTCGTGCAGGCGGATCCGGCGCGCCTGCTGGCGCTGCTCGGCGCCGATCCGGCAGAGCGGCTGGAAGCGTTGATCGCCGATCTCGCGCGCGCGGTTCCGGCGGCCAGGAGCGAGGCCGACGCGATGCGCCGGCTGCGGCTCGCCAAGGCCGAGAGCGCGCTCCTGATCGCGCTCGCCGACATCGGCGGCGTCTGGCCGGTCGGTGAGGTCACCCGGGCGCTCACCGCATTCGCCGACGCCGCGGTCGATGCCGCCGTGCGCTTCCTCCTGCGCGGCCTTGTCAAGCAGGGCAAGCTCAAGCCCGCGCAAGCCGATCGCGCCGAATCCGGCTGCGGCTACGTCGTGCTCGCGATGGGCAAGATGGGCGCGTTCGAGCTCAACTATTCGAGCGACATCGACGTCATCGTGCTGTACGACCCCGACGCGCCGGCATTGCCCGACGGCGCCGAGCCCGGCACGCTCTACGTCCGTCTCACGCGCGGCCTGGTGAAGCTGCTGCAGGAGCGCACCGCGGACGGCTACGTCGCCCGCGTCGATTTGCGCCTGCGTCCCGACCCGGCCTCGACCGCGATCGCCATCTCGATCAGCTCCGCCCTCACCTATTACGAGAGCAGCGGGCAGAACTGGGAGCGCGCCGCATTGATCAAGGCGCGCCCCTGCGCCGGCGATCTTGCCGTCGGCGAAGCCTTCCTCAAGGACATCTCACCGTTCATCTGGCGCAAGTATCTCGACTATGCGGCGGTCGCCGACGTGCACGCCATGAAACGGCAGATCCATGCCTACAGGGGCCATGACGAGATCGCGATCGAAGGCCATAACGTCAAGCTCGGTCGCGGCGGCATCCGCGAGATCGAGTTCTTCGTGCAGACCCAGCAGCTCATCGCCGGCGGCCGCCACGGCGAGCTGCGCGGGCGCCAGACGCTCGCGATGCTCGAGGCGCTCGCGGCCGGCGGCTGGATCGGGCAGGACGCGGCGCGCGATCTGGCCGATGCCTATCGCTTCCTGCGCACGGTCGAGCATCGGCTGCAGATGACGGCCGACGAGCAGACCCATACCCTGCCGGCCGAACCGGAAAAGCTCGAGCGGTTCGCGCGCTTTCTTGGGTTGGCGGGGCGCGACGCTTTCGCCGCAGTGTTCGTCGATCACCTGCGCAAGGTGCAGCACTACTACGCGCGGCTGTTCGAGGATGCGCCGACGGCCGACGCTTCCCGTCGCGCGCTGGCCTTTCCGGCCGCGGCGGATGACGGCGCGACGCTCGAGAAACTCGCCGCCATGGGCTTCCGCAAACCGCTCGAAGCCTCGCACACGGTGCGCGGCTGGCTGTCGGGCCGTCTGCGCTCGCTCAAAGGCGAATTCGTGCGCACCCATCTTGCCGAGCTGGCGCCGACCCTGGTCGATCACCTGGCGCGCGCCGAGAATCCGGACAGTGCGCTCGTCGCGCTCGATCGCTTCCTCGCCGAGCTGCACGGCGGCGCACGGCTGTTGTCCCTGCTGTTGCGCAATCCCGACATGGTGGCGCTGTTCGCCCGCATCCTCGGCACCGCGCCGCGCCTCGCCGACATCCTCGCACTGTATCCGCAGGTGATGGACGCGCTGATCGAACCCTCGTTCTTCGGCGCGCTGCCCAATGGCGAAAAACTCTCGGCCGGACTCGCGGCCGCGCTGAGCGAAGCGCGCTCCGACGAGGACTTCCTCGACCGCGCACGGCAATTCGGCCAGGAGCACATGTTCCTGATCGGCGCCCGCATCATCTCGGGGACGGTCTCGGCCGAGCAGGCGGGCGAGGCTTTCGCGACGCTTGCCGACGTCATCGTGCGCGCGCTGCATCGCGCGGTCGAGGACAATTTCGCCAAGAGCCACGGCCGGCTCAGGAAGCAGCAGAGTGCCGTGCTGGCGCTCGGCAAGCTCGGCGGGCGCGAGATGACCGCGGGCTCCGACCTCGATCTCATCATCGTCTACGGCTTCGACGGCGAGCACCGATCCGACGGGGCGCGACCGCTCTACGGCAGCCAGTATTTTGCGCGCGTCACGCAGCGGCTGGTCAGCGCGCTGTCGGCGCAGACCAATCTCGGCTCGCTCTATGCCGTCGACATGCGGCTGCGCCCGTCGGGCCGCTCCGGGCCGGTCGCCGTCACGCTCGAGTCGTTCGCAAGCTACCAGGACAAGGAAGCCTGGACCTGGGAGCATATGGCCTTGACGCGCGCCCGCGTCGTCTCCGGCCCGGCGCCGTTCGCGCGCCGGGTGGAGCACGTCATCCGCGAGGTGCTGTGCCGGCCGCGCGAGCCTGGGACGATCGCAGGCGACGTCGCCGAGATGCGCGGCGCGATCGCGGCCGAGAAAGGCGACCAGGAACGCTGGAGCCTGAAATACGCCGCCGGCGGGCTGATCGACGTCGAGTTCATCGCGCAATACCTGCAGCTCGTCCACGCCGCCAAACATCCCGAGATCCTCGATACCTCGACCGCGCGCGTGCTCGACAAGGCGTTCCGCCTCGGTCTCCTTCCGGTCGCGGAGGCGGAAATCCTGCGCCCGGCCGCTCTGCTCTATCATGATCTGACGCAGATCCTGCGGCTCTGCCTCAATGGCCCGTTCGATTCCAAGGCGGCGGGGCCGGCTCTGTTGAGCCTGCTCGCGCGCGCCGCCGACCTGCCGGATTTTTCGATGCTCGAAGCGCATCTCGCCGAGACGCAGGCGGAAGTGCGCGAATGCTTCACGCGGATCGTCGGCAAGCCGTAGGGCGGGCAAAGGCGCCGGCTCATCCGCCGCAACGAACGCAAAATTGCGAAGGCGCCGTGCCCGCATTGGGCCGCGGCATACGGCATGGCCCATGGCGGGCACGGCGCGGCTCATAGCTGTCGCGCGGTCGCGCGATCGGGGCCGCGCGTTTGCCCGCCCTACAGAAGGATGATCGGCGCCCGCGTCCGAGAACGGGCGCCGACCTGCTTTCCGACATCGTCCCTTAATGGAGGATCTCGGACCGATCCGCTTGCTCGATCTCGCCCTGCCCGCCGTCGAGCGGCAGGCGCACGAGCACGATGGTTCCGACCCCCGGGGTTGAGCGGATGCGCATCGCGCCCTGGTGCAGCTCGACCAGCGACCTGGCGATGGCCAATCCCAGCCCCGAGCCCTGGTGCGTCTTGGTAAGCTGGCTTTCGACCTGCTCGAACGGCTTGCCGAGCTTGGCGAGCGCCTCCTTGGCGATGCCGATGCCGGAGTCCTCGATCGCGACCGTCACGCAGCCGGCATAGAGGCGGCCGTGCACCGCGATGCGGCCGCCTTCGGGCGTGAACTTCACGGCATTCGACAACAGATTGATGAGAATCTGACGGATCGCGCGCCGGTCGGCGGTGAGGCGGATGGTCGGCTCGATCTCGGAAGCAAGCGTGATCGACTTCTCGTGCGCCTTGGCCTCGATCAGGCGCAGGACTTCGGCAAGGAAGCTCGCCAGCTCGATCTCTTCCGGCTGCAGCCGCATGCGGCCGGCCTCGATCTTCGACATGTCGAGGATGTCGTTGATGACGTCGAGCAGATAGCGCCCGCTTTCGCCGATATCGTGGCAGTATTCCAGGTACTTGGCGTCGCCGAGCGGCCCGAACATTCCCGATTCCATCATCTCGGAGAAGCCGATGATGGCGTTGAGCGGGGTGCGCAGCTCGTGGCTCATGTTGGCGAGGAAGGCGGACTTCGCCTGGTTTGCCTCCTCGGCGCGCGTCTTCTGCTCGGCGTAGCGCTCGGCCAGATACGCGAGCTGCTGGGTTTGGCGCTCGAGCGTTTGCTGCGAAGTGCGCAGGTCGACGACGGTCGCCTTCAGCCGCCGCTCGCTGTCGATCAGCCGCTCCTCGTGGCGCTTGAGCTCGGTGATATCGGTGCCGACCGAGACGAAGCCGCCGTCCTTGGTGCGCCGCTCGTTGATCTGCAGCCAACGCCCGTCCTCGATCTGCGCCTCGAAGGTGCGCGCCCCCGGGATGGCGCGGCCTTCGCTCGAAAGCTGCGTGCGCACGATCGGCTTGCTCGAGGAGGTGACGATCTGTTCGTACGGCGTGCCGGCCGTCACCGTTTCTTCAGGCAGATTGTGCAGGCTCTGGAACTTGGAATTGCACAGGACCAGGCGGTTCTCCGCGTCCCACACCACGAACGCCTCGGATATCGCTTCGATCGCGTCGCGCACGCGCATATCCGCGGTCGCGCTGCGCTCGGCGAGCCGCTTCTGCTCGGTGATGTCGACGGCGATCCCGATGAGATGCGGGCTCGGCTCTCCGGCCTGGCGCACCAGCTCGCAGCGCGTGCGCAGCCAGACCCAATCACCGCGCGCATGGCGCATGCGGAAGGCACGATCGATCGAGAGCGTCTTGGCGTCGGCGATCTGGGCCGCGAGCTGATAGAGCTGCACGTCGTCGGGATGCACCAGCGCGCTGACGTCGCCGAACGTGAGCAGCTCGTCGCGCGCCGGCAGCCCGAGGATGTCGAACATCGAACCCGACCAGAAGATGCGGCCGCGCGCGAGGTCCCAGTCCCACAGGCCGCAGCGGCCGCTGCCGAGCGCGGTATCGATGCGGCTGCGCACCGTGTCGTAGATCAGGTCGGCCTCGCGCGCGCGCGTCGACTGCCAGTGAAACGCGAATCCGAGGATCAGCAGCACGCAGCCGGTGGTCATGAACAAGGTGGCGGTGAGCGCGGTGTCGGAGCGCCAGTCGGCAAGCGCGGCGTTGCGCGGCTGGGTCACGATGAGATGGCCGAGCGGCGCCTCGAGCCGGTGCACGGCCACCAGGCCGGGTCCTTGATCGGGCAGATTCATCTCGTAGACGTCGGTCGACCCGCGACGCAGACGCTCGCGCTCCTCGCGGCCGAGCACCTCGACCATGCGCTTTCCGATCTGTGGGCTCGCCGCCGGCAGCGAAGCGACGACGCTGCCCATGGCGTCGGTGAGCAGCAGCCGGCGCCCGCGCGCCGTCCAATGCGGCTGGCCCATGCGCTCGAACGCGCGCTGGGCGCGGATGAGCGTGTCGGCGCTCCCTTCCGCGATCGCCCGCTCGACCCGGTCATTGACCGACAGCGTGATGGTCTCGATGTCGTCCATCGCGTCCTGGATCGCCTGGCGATGGCGATCGCGCACCTGGATGATGGCGCCGATGCCGACCGTCACCAGGAAGGCCACGATGAGGACCGGGACGGCGCGCCGCAGCAGCGGTTCGGCGGTCAGCAGGCGGCGGTAGGCCGGCTTGGCGACCGATTGCGCCAGTCCTCGAATGGAATCGGAACGTGCAGCCGCGCTCGCACTTTCGGCGCGCGCCATCACAGCCTCCGCTCGGAATGTCCCCGTCACCCTTCGGAAAGGATGTGCCGCATCTCTTCCGAATCACTTTCATTCGAATCGATAAAACGCGATTTGTCGAGAGTCGGGGAATCGAGAATTGCAAATAAATTATCGACGGCCGACAGCGCCCCGCGGCGCATGAGTCATCGCACCGGACGAGCCGCGAATCCCCTCTCCCCGAAGGGGAGAGGGTCATAGCGAAGGCGAAGCCTTCGCGTTCTTAGCGTCAAGGACGCCCGGCACAGAGTGCCGGGCTATGCAGCGTAGCTGCGAGCCGGGAGAGGGGCTTCTCCGTTACGCCGCTGCCTCGGTTATGTCGTGCGCAATGCGTTGGTTTGCGCCAGCCTCAAGTCCCTCTCCCGCCTCGGACCTTAAGGTCCTCGGCACCCTCTCCCCTTCGGGGAGAGGGGACGCGGACCGCGCGATTCAACCCTGTGCGATCATGCTCTAGCCCTCGGCGAGGCAACGCGTGACGATGTCCTTCAGATCAACCGACAGGCTCGCATGCGCCGCGACGCGCCGCAGCGCGCTCTCGGCGCGCGCCCGGCGTCCGCTCTCGAGCGCGCGCCAGCTGCGGAACGCGGTCATCAGGCGGGCGGCGACCTGCGGGTTCTTCGCGTCGAGGGCGAGCACGCGCTCGGCGACGAAATCATAGCCGGCCCCGTCGGTCCGGTTGAATTCCTTCTGGTTCGCCAGCGCGAAGGCGCCGATCAGAGCGCGCACGCGGTTGGGATTGGCGGACGAGAACGCGGAGTGCTCGCTCAACGCGCGCACGCGGGCGAGCGTCGCGCTCTCCGGGATCATCGCCTGCAGCGAGAACCACTTGTCGATCACCAACGGCTCGGCCTGGTAGCGCCGGTAGAAGCTGTCGAGCGCGGCTTGCCGCTCCGGCACGGCATAGAACGACAGCGTCGACAGCGCCGCCATGCGGTCGGTCATGTTGCCGGCCTGCTCGTATTGCCGGGCAGCGAGCGCGATCGCCGAAGCGCCGCCGGCAGCGAGCAGGTCGAGGCAGATGTTGCGCAGCGCGCGACGGCCCACGCTCATCGGGTCCGGACTATAGGGCCGGTCTTGCGCCAGGCGCCGGTAGGCCTCGCGCAACGCCGGCCCGAGGCGCACGCCGATCTCGCCGCGCAGCCGCGCGCGCGCCGTGAAGATCGCGTCCGGGTCGATATCGCGCCCGATGTCGCGCGCGATATCGGCTTCGCTCGGAACGTTGAGGACGAGCGCGACGAATGCCGGCTCCAGCGCCGGATCGGCAAGGATCGCCGTCAGCGCCGTCATCAGGCCTTCATCCCGCCGCGGCGCGCTGCCTGCGCGCAACGCCGCGACGTTGTCGACGAGCAGCGCGGTGCTCAGCGTCTGGATCGCCTGCCAGCGGTTGAACGGATCGCAATCGTGCGCGGCCAGGAACGTCAAGTCCTCGACCGCCAGGTTCGCGGTGAGTTTGATCGGGGCCGAGAAGCCGCGATTGAGCGAAGGTACCGGCCGCTCGGCGAGGCCGGTGAAGGTGAAGACTTCGGCCGGCTTGGTCAGCGTGAGCACGCCGCGTTCGAGCGGCAGTCCATCGCGCACGAGCGCCAAGTCGCGGCCGTGCGGGCCGACCAGCCCGAGGGCGAGCGGAATGACCATCGGCTCCTTGGCCGGCTGCCCGGGAGTCGGCGGCACGGCCTGTGCGACTTCGAGCCGGTAGGTCTGCGCGCGCGCATCGTAGCGGCCGGTGACCGCCACTTCGGGCGTCCCGGCTTGCGAATACCAGCGCATGAACTGCGCAAGATCGGCCCCGGTCGCGTCGGCGAAGCACTGAACGAACTGCTCGACGGTCGCAGCCTCGCCGTCATGGCGCTCGAAGTAGCGGTCCATGCCGTTGCGAAAACCGCCCGGCCCGAGCAGGATTTTCAGCATGCGCACGACTTCCGCGCCCTTCTCGTACACCGTCGTCGTGTAGAAGTTGTTGATCTCGTGATAGAGCGACGGCCGCACCGGGTGCGCGAGCGGGCCTGCGTCTTCGACGAACTGGTGCGCGCGCAGGGTGCGCACGTCGGCAATGCGTTCGACCGCGCGCGAGCGCTGGTCGGCCGAGAACTCCTGGTCGCGGAAGACGGTCAGCCCTTCCTTCAGGCAGAGCTGGAACCAGTCGCGGCAGGTGATGCGGTTGCCGGTCCAGTTGTGGAAGTATTCGTGCGCGATGATGGCTTCGATGCTGGCGAAATCGGCGTCGGTCGCGGTCTCGGCGCTTGCCAGCACGAATTTGTCGTTGAAGATATTGAGGCCCTTGTTCTCCATCGCGCCCATGTTGAAGTCGGACACCGCGACGATCATGAAGATGTCGAGGTCGTATTCGCGCCCGAAAACCTGCTCATCCCAGCGCATCGCGCGTTTGAGCGAATCCATGGCGAAGCCGCAGCGGCTTTCGTTGCCCGGCTCGACATAGATGCCGAGGCCGATCGTGCGTCCCGACATGGTTTCGAACTTGTCTTCGACGCAGGCGAGATTGCCGCCGACGAGCGCGAACAGATAGGACGGTTTGGGGAACGGATCATGCCACAGCGCGAAATGGCGCGACGTGCCGGGGATGTCGCCGGCCTCGACGAGATTGCCGTTGGCGAGCAGCACGCCGGCCTGGCCGCGCTCGGCTTCGATGCGCGTGGTATAGACCGCCATCACGTCGGGGCGATCGGGGAAATAGGTGATGCGGCGAAACCCCTCCGCCTCGCATTGCGTGCAGTAGGTGCCGCTCGAGCGATACAGCCCCATGAGCTGGGTATTGGCGGAAGGGTCGAGGACGGTCTCGATCTCAAGCCGGAACGGCCCGGGCGGAGGCTGCGCGATCGTCAGGCGGTCGGGCGTCGCGGCATAGCGCTCGGCGGCTAGCACGCTGCCGTCCAGCTTCAGCCCGACCAGCGTCAATCCGTCGCCGTCGAGCACGACCGGGCCAGGCGCTGCAGCCGGAGCGGGCCGCAGTGCGAGGGTGGCGCGCACCCTTGTGGCGGTCGGATGCAGCACGACGTCGAGCGCGACGGTATCGACCAGCCAGTCCGGCGGGCGATAGTCCTCAAGGCGGACGGGGCGGGCCTGATCGGTGCGCATGCAAATCCGTTTCGAGTGAGCGCGCGGTCCTTTGGGCCGCGATTGTGGCGCCATGTCGTCTCGTGCGGACGCGGCGTCCTCGATTAGCATGATTTGCCGCAAGTACGGCAGATGCGGGAATTGGGGCCTTGACCTTGGCGTTGCGCTCGGCGGACGTTAGGACCACAAGAGGGAGGACAGAAATGAGACAGTTCCGCGCTCTCGTGCTCGGCTTCGCCGCGCTGCTCGCCGCGGCACCGGCGGCGGCGCAAGGCGATGCGTCCTATCCCAACCAGACGGTACGCATCGTCGTGCCGTTCTCCGCCGGCAGCATCACCGACGGGCTTGCGCGCATCCTGGCCGACAAGCTCGGCGAGATCTGGAAACAGCAGGTGATCGTCGAGAACCGTCCCGGCCTGCCGGGCACCACGAGCGTCGCCAAGGCCGCGCCCGACGGCTATACGCTGATGCTCACCTCCAACGGCCACACCATCGCCGGCGTCATCAACAAGAGCCTGCAATACGATCCGGTAAAGGATTTTGCCGGCGTGAGCCAGGTCGCCGCGGTGCCGATGGCGATGATCGTTCCGACGGATTTCCCGGCCAAGACCTTGAAGGAGTTCATCGCGCTGGCAAACGAGAAACCGGGACAGCTCAATTTCTCCTCGGCCGGCGTTGCCAGCACCTCGTTCCTCTCCGCCGAGATCCTGCGCCAGAACGCCAAGATCAACATGGTGCACGTGCCCTACAAGGGCGCGCCCGAAGCCGTCACGGCGGTCATACGCGGCGACGCGCAGATGTATTTCGCGCCGATCCCGGCGGCGCAGGAGCTCGGCGCGACCGGCAAGGTCCGCGTCGTCGCGATCAACTCCGCCAAGCGCGTGCCCCAGCTTCCCGACACGCCGACGGTCGCGGAGGCCGGCCTGCCGGACTATCGCTATGATAGCTGGTTCGGCGTGCTGGCGCCCGCCGCCACGCCGCGCACGATCCTCAACAAGGTGAGCCAGGACATCGCCAAGGCGCTGGCGATGCCGGACGTGGTGCACAAGCTGCAGGTGCAGGGGTCGATCCCCGCGCCGAACACGCCGGAGCAGTTCGATACGATCATCCGCAGCGACACCGAGCGCTACGGCAAGATCCTGCGCGACGCCGGGGTCGGGGCGAACTAGCGAACCTTGCTTTCGCGCATGAATGTTCCGCCAGGCCTATCGCATGGACGTCGTGCTGGTTCGTGGCGCCGAAAGCGCCACAGCACCTCCCCCCTTGTGGGGGAGCATAGGCCGCCTTCGGCGGCCGTCCTTAGCGCTAAGTACGCCGATGCGAAGCATCGGCTATGCCGCCGGAGCCCGCAGGGTAACGGCGGGCGGGAGGGGGACTCGCCGTACGCTCAAGGGAGACCCGCGGCGCGAAAGCGCCATAGCCGCAACACGCCAAGCTCGACCACAATGCCGACGACATTGGCCCGACGGCACCACAGCTCACCACCCCGTCGTTGAGAGACGGACGAGCGCAGCGAGGTCGGAGGCATTTGTGCCCACACCAACATCGAGCCGCCGACACGCGTCACGGCAAAGCGGCTGCGCCGTAGTCAGACCGACGCCGAGCGCCGGATGTGGAGATTGCTGCGTCCGTTCCGCGATGACGGGATACCATTCTGTCGCCAAGCGCCGATCGGCATCTTCGTTGTCGACTTTGCTTGGCTCAGCGGACGCATCGTCATCGAGGTCGATGGCGGTCAGCATAATTTGGAGCGCGGCGAAGCCGATGATCGGCGGCGAACGACATGGCTCGCGGCGCAAGGCTTCGAAGTATTGCGCTTCTGGAATAATGATGTGCTACGCAACGGCGAGGGCTGCCAACTCCTCATCGCGGAGGCGATCGAGAAGCGGCGCAAATTGAGTTTTCTGGAATAAGGAAAAACCCCCTCCCGGCGCGCTTTGCGCGCCGACCTCCCCCACAAGGGGGGAGGTGCTGTGGCCCTTTCAGCGCGACAAACAAGCAACAGGCGCACATGCGATAGCCTGCTCACAAATGGCAGGGGAAACAACGAACTCGTGGCCGCCACCGGAAAGCGCTTTAGACACGCAGTCAACCCGCCTTGTGCGCCGGCAGCGCGAGCGTCACGCGCAGGCCCGGCGCATTGTCCGTAAGCCGCAGTTCGCCGCCGTGCAGGCGCGCGACCGCGGAGGCAAGGCTCAGCCCCAAGCCTGAACCGGGCTCCGAGCGGCTCTGCTCGAGGCGCACGAAGCGCTCGATCACGCGCTCGCGATCGGCCGCGGCGATCCCGGGCCCGCGATCGGCGACGGTCACGAGCACGCGATCCCCCTCGCGTTTCACCTCGACACGGATCTCCGCCGGCTGATCGGACTGCGGCCGGGCATATTTGATGGCATTGTCGACCAGGTTGGCGAGCGCCTGGCTCAGCAGTTCGCGATTTCCCTTGACCGCGGCCGCTGCGGGCGCATCGACGATCAGCGCCAGTCGCTTCTCCTCGGCGACCGGCTCGTACAGCTCGACGACGCCTTGCGCGATGCCGGCGGCGTCGAGCTCGTGCATGTTGTCGCGCGCCTGGCCCAACTCCGCCTGCGCGATCATCAACAACGCGTTGAAGGTGCGGATCAGCCCGTCGGACTCCTCGATGGTCGCCTCCAGCGCGGCGCGGTACTCGCTCTCGCTCTTGGCGGTGCGCAGCGCCGCCTCGCTGCGGTTGCGCAGGCGCGTCAGCGGGGTCTTCAGGTCATGCGCGATGTTGTCGGAGACCTCCTTGAGGCCGCGCATGAGCGCTTCGATGCGCTCGAGCATGGCGTTGAGGCTGCCGGCGAGGCGATCGAGCTCGTCGCCGATGCCGGTGACCGGCAGGCGGCGCGAAAGATCGCCGGCCATGATGGTCTGGGTCGTCGCCGTCACGGCATCGAAGCGCCTGAGCACGCGGCGCGCGACGAAGAAGCCGCCGGCCAAGCCCAGCACCACGACGAGCGCGACCGACCAGCGCCCGGCCGCGACCACGATCTCGCGCATGCGGTCACGTTCCTCGAGATCGCGGCCGACCAGCATGCGGAATCCGCCGGGCAGCTGCACCACCTGGACCAAGGCCTGATGCTCGGCGCCTTCGGGATCTTCCGCGCGGCGGTAGACGGTCTCGCTCCAGCCCGGCTTGTCGAGCACGCCGGGCGCGAGCGAGCCGACGTTGCCGGCGAGTCCTTCCCCGGTCCGCGTGGTGACGAGATAGAGGAAGGAGCCGGGACGGCGCGATCGGTTCTCGACGATGAAGACGAGGCGGCGCAGGCCCAGGGTGTTGTATTGGTCGGTCAGCCCCCTGATCTCGGCGCCCACGGTTTCGGTGATCTGCCCGGTGATGAGACGTCCGGTGCTGAGCGCGAAATAGACCAGCAGCGAGGCGGCAAAGATCGCGAACACGGCGAGATAGACCAGCGTCAAGCGGAACGCCGTGGAGCGCACCAGCTTGCCGAGCGCCGTCATGCGCCGCGCGCCGGCGCCTTCCGCAGGACTGGCCGAATTGGTCTGCACCGCGCCCTCGCCCGATCGACGAGCGAGGACTCTATCCGAAGCCCCGTCACGGGGCATGAAGCCCTCACCGACCGTCACGGATCATGTATCCGGCGCCGCGTACGGTATGCAGCAGCGGCTGCGCGAAGCCCTTGTCGATCTTGGAGCGCAGCCGCGAGATGTGCACGTCGATGACGTTGGTCTGCGGATCGAAGTGGTAGTCCCACACGTTCTCCAGCAGCATGGTGCGTGTCACCACCTGGCCCGCGTGCTTCATCAGGTATTCGAGCAGGCGGAACTCGCGCGGCTGCAGCACGATCTCCTCGCTCCCGCGCGTCACGCTGTGGGACAGCCGGTCGAGCTCGAGATCGCCGACGCGATAGACGGTCTCCTCGCCGCGCCCGCCGCGCCGGCGCGACAGCACCTCGACGCGGGCGAGCAGCTCGGTGAACGAATAGGGCTTGGGCAGATAGTCGTCGCCGCCCGCGCGCAGGCCCTTGACGCGGTCGTCGACCTGCCCGAGCGCGGATAGGATGAGCACCGGCGTGTCGATCTCCTTGGCGCGCAACGCGCCGATCACCGACAGGCCGTCGAGCTTCGGCAGCATGCGATCGACGATCAGCACGTCGTAGGCGCCGTCGAGCGCGTGCGCGAGACCGTCCTCGCCGTCGGTCGCGAGATCGGCGACATGGCCGACCTCGCGGAAGGCCTTGACCAGATAGTCCGCGGCGTCGCGGTCGTCTTCGATGATGAGCAGGCGCATGGAACTGGGAACCGGGCCGATCGCGCGGGAGTCTAGCCAACTCTGCCGGTCCATGCGCCGGTTACTCCCCGAAAAAAGCCGGGGGCGGCGGAGGTGGATCCGCCGCCCCCTTGTCCGACCCGATCCGCTTGGGGGGCACGGGGACGCGGGACCGGGTTGCGGAGAAATGGGGATGGGTCTTGCGACCCATCCCCCGGGTTCGCTCTACCGGCGGGGGCGACGGTTGCCGGCAGGACGCCCCGATCTCTTGACGACCTCGCCTGAGATACGAACACCTCGGCGGGCCGGGTTCATTCCAAGCCTCACAAAAACTTGCGGTCGGCGCGATGCGAACCCTGCATCGCGCATGCCGCCCTTAGCCGCGTCCGACCGGCACGGCGACGAACCGCGTCGCCTCACCCGACTTGACGCGCAGCAGTACGGTGCGTTTCCCGTCGGCCTGCGCATCGGCGAACGCCTTGCGCACGTCGGCGGGGGTCGAAACGGTCTTGCCGCCCACGTCGAGGATCAGGTCGCCGGTGCGGAAGCCTTGCCCGGCGGCGGGCCCGTCGGGGGCGACCTCGGTCACCACCACGCCGTCATTGCCGGCGCCGGCGGTCTTGCTGGCGGGCGCGAGCGAGAGGCCGAGGCGCGGAATTTCCGTGCCGGGCGTCGCCTGCTCCTTTGCATTGGTACGCGCCTGGCGCTGCTCGCGCGGCAATTCGCCGAGATTGAGCGTGACGGTAGTCTCGGCGCCCTTGCGGAAGATGCCGAGCTTGACGTTGGCGTTCGGCGCCATGGCGCCGATCTTCCTGGCAAGATCGCGCGCGTCCTTCACCGGCGCTCCATTGAGCGAGACGATGACGTCGCCCGACTGGATGCCGGCCTTGGCGGCGGGGCTGTCGGCCTGCGGCTCGGCGACCAGCGCACCTTCGGCCTTCTTCAGCCCGATGCTGTCGGCGATGTCGGCGGTCACCGGCTGGATCTGCACGCCGATCCATCCGCGCGTGACCGAACCCTTTTCCTGCAACTGCGCGACCACGGACTTCACCGTATCGGCGGGGATCGCGAAGGCGATGCCGACCGAGCCGCCCGAGGGCGAGAAGATCGCGGTGTTGACGCCGATGACGTTGCCGTCGACATCAAACGTAGGTCCGCCGGAATTGCCCTTGTTCACCGGCGCGTCGATCTGGATGAAGTCGTCGTAGGGGCCGGCGCCGATGTCGCGGCCGCGCGCCGAGACGATGCCGGCCGTGACCGTGCCGCCGAGGCCGAACGGGTTGCCGACCGCGAGCACCCAATCGCCGATGCGCGGCGTCTTGTCGGAAAGCCGCACGAACGGAAAGTCGGTGCGGCCGTCGACCTTGATCAGCGCGATGTCGGTCTTGGAATCGGTGCCGATGACCTTGGCGGTGTAGGTCTTGCCGTCGTCGGTGGTGATCTCCACCGAGTTCGGCCTTGTCGACCACGTGGTTGTTGGTCACCGCAAATCCGTCGGCGGAGATGAAGAAGCCGGAGCCCTGGCCCTGACTGAACTGCCGGCCGCGCGGGGCGCGCGGGCTATCGGGCATCTGGTCGCGGAACTGGCGGAAGAAGCGTTCCATCGGCGAGCCGGGCGGGAACGGCAGGTCGTCGCCGTTCAGGCTGGTGCGCGGGCTTTCGACCTTGACGCGGACCGAGATCACCGAGGGCTTCACCTTCTCGACGATGTCGGCGAAACCGACCGGCCGCTGCACATTTTAAGTCTGCGCGATCGCGCTGCCGATCGCCGGCAGGTTCGTGTTCGTGGGCGCAAAATTGGAACCGATGACCACGCCCGCGCCGAGGACGGCGACGGAAGCGAGGAGAACAATACGGCGCGCCGAAAGAACCGTGCGCTGGGGAGCGGAACCGCTCGGGATCATGATATCTCCACCGTGAACTTTGGACGTGCCGGGTGGCACCGTTCTTGGTGGAGAAGATGGGGACGCCCGGCTTACGCCATCCTTGCGGGCGGATTAAACTTTGGTAAGGTCGCAGGCTGGTCATTAAGCCTTTGAAAGTGTTGGAATTTCCTGGATATTCAGACGCCGGCGCAGCTTCTTCCTGTGCTTGCGCCGCACCTTTTTAAGCGAACGCTTGGGGTCGGCCAGGGATTCGAGGAGTTGGAAAGACCCGCGATTGTCCTTGCGCGTGATGCAGACCTGGATCTTGTGCGGCGGCGGCCCGTGTTGGCAGGTGTGGCCAACGCTGCCTTCAACGATCCTGTTGCACAGCATGAAGGCGTGCAGGAACGGCTGCGGCGCGATGCCGCCGAAGCGCCAGCGGTATCCGGCGCCGTATTGCGACCAGTGAAAGCGGCTCAAGTCGCGCAAGCGGACCTTGCCGATCTTGTCGTCGTTCCATTGCCGCCGCACCCAGACGAAAAGATCGGCTTCGGGCGGAGCGGAATCAGCGTCGGGCGATGTCGTCGAGTCGGCGTTGCTCATCGGCAGTCAACTTGTCGGGCATGGCCGCCGGCGCATACCGGCGGCGCGAGATCACGATCAGCGCGATGCCGCCCGCGAGCAGGATGGCGAACGGCGCCGCCCATAGCGCCGCGTTGCGCCAGGAGACGCGCGGCTTGAGCAGCACGAACTCGCCGTAGCGCGCGACGAGAAAGTCGCGCACCTGGTCGTTGCTGTCGCCGGCCGCGATACGCTCGCGCACCAGCACGCGCAGGTCGCGCGCGAGCGGCGCGTCGAAATCGTCGATCGACTGGTTCTGGCACACCATGCAGCGCAGCTCCTGCGACAGCGCGCGCGCGCGCGCTTCGAGAGCCGGATCCTTCAGCACCTCGTCGGGCAGCACGGCGAACGCGGCGGACGCGCAGCAGGCCGCAAAAAACACCACAAGAAGGAGGCGGGATATCCATCGCCAGGCAGCCATTTGTCCGCGGCAACGCATTGCGCGGTTGGATGCAACCTGCTTGTTTGACGTCCGGGCCGTCGTCAACAACGCCTCCCATCTTGCGTTAAGACCGGCATGCCACGCCGACAACGACTGTCCCCATTGGGCGCAGCATTTGTTAACTACTACGCCAGCGCCAGGCATTTTCGTAGCGACGAATCCATCCTCCGTCATGGCCGGGCTTGTCCCGGCCATCCACGTCTTCATTTGTCGTCACAGCACAAAAGACGTGGATGCCCGGCACAAGGCCGGGCATGACGAGCTCCCTACTCCGCAGCCGCCAGCGCCGTCTCGGCGGGTTTCCTGGCCGGCTTCGGCGCACCGACGCGCAGGCGGCGATCGGTGAGCGACAGCGCACCGCCCAAAACCACGACCACCGCGCCGAGCCAGATCAGCAGCACCAGCGGCTTGTGATAGAGGCGCACCGCGATCGCGCCGTCGGGCGCCGGATCGCCGAGCGAGAGGTAGAGCTGCGACACCCCGCGCGTGAGCAGGGCCGCCTCGGTGGTCGACATCTGACGCGACGCGAAGGTGCGCTTGGACGGTTCCATGACGCCGATCGCTTCGCCGCCCCGGCCGACCGTGAACTTCGCGGTCAGCTCGCGGTAGTTCGGGCCCTGGCGCGAAGCCATGCCTTCAAAGGAAAAATCGTAGCCGCGCAGCGAAAGAGTAGCGCCGGGCTTGAGCGAGACGATGCGTTCCTCGTTCCATTGCGACTCGGCGATGACGCCGAGCAGCACCAGCCCGGCGCCGAAATGCGCGGTCGCCGTGCCCCACGCCGAGCGCGGCAGTCCGCGCGCCCGCGCCCAGGAGGTCGCGGCAGGCGAGCGAAACAGGCCCGTGCGCTCGATCAGATCGGTGACGGCGCCGGCCATGACGAACACCGCGAGCCCGACGCCGAACGGCGCAAGCACCGGTCCGCCGCGCACCAGCGCGAAGGTCGCCGCAACAGCAACGATGCCAAGCGCAAGGGCCCACAGCAGGCGCTGGGCGACGCCAAGCAGGTCGCCGCGCTTCCAGGCGAGCAACGGCCCGAACGGGACCGCCACCAGCAGCGGCACGATCAGCGGTCCGAAGGTGAGATTGAAGAACGGCGCGCCGACCGAGATCTTTTCACCGGTGAGCGCCTCGAGCGCGAGCGGATAGAGCGTGCCGACGAACACGGTGGCGCAGGCGGTGGTGAGGAACAGGTTGTTGTAGACGAGCGCGCCCTCGCGCGAGATCGGCGCGAACAGCCCGCCTTGCTTGAGCGTCGGCGCGCGCCACGCGTAGAGCGCGAGGCTGCCGCCGATGAACAGCACGAGGATCGCCAGGATGAACACCCCGCGCGTGGGGTCGCTGGCGAAGGTGTGCACCGAGGTGAGCACGCCGGAGCGCACCAGGAAGGTGCCGAGCAGCGAGAGCGAGAAGGTCAGGATCGCGAGCAGGACGGTCCAGACTTTCAGCGCGTTGCGCTTCTCCATCACCACCGCCGAATGCAACAGCGCGGTGCCGGCGAGCCACGGCATGAAAGATGCGTTCTCGACCGGGTCCCAGAACCACCAGCCGCCCCAGCCGAGCTCGTAGTAGGCCCAGTACGAGCCCATGGCGATGCCGAGGGTGAGGAACATCCAGGCGGCGAGCGTCCAGGGGCGCACCCAGCGGGCCCAGGCGGCGTCGATGCGGCCGTCGAGCAGCGCGGCGACCGCGAACGAGAACGAGATCGAGAACCCGACATAGCCGAGGTAGAGCAGCGGCGGATGCACGGCGAGCCCGATGTCCTGCAGGATCGGGTTGAGGTCGCGCCCTTCGAGCGGCGCGTCGGGCAGGCGCAGGAACGGGTTGGAGCTGGCCAGGATGAACAGATAGAACGCCGCCGCGATCCACGACTGCACGGCGAGCACGTTGGCTTTGAGCGTCGCCGGCAGGTTGGCGCCGAACAGCGCGACCAGCGCGCCGAACAGGCTGAGGATCAGCACCCACAGCAGCATCGAGCCTTCGTGGTTGCCCCACACGCTGGTCCATTTGTAGACCAGCGGCATGGCCGAATGCGAATTCTGGAACACGTTGAACACGGAAAAGTCCGACGTGACGTAGCACCAGGTGAGCGCCGCGAACGATGCCGCGACGAAAACGAATTGCGCAAGCGCGGTCGGCCCCGCCACCGCCATCAAGGTCGCGTCGTTGCGGCGCGCCCCCCACAGCGGCACCACCGCCTGCACCAGGGCGAGCGCGAGCGCGAGGACGAGCGCGTAGTGACCGAGCTCGGCGATCATTTCACTTTCCCCGGCGGCGCATCGCTCTTCCAATGCCCCTGCTTCTTGAGCGCGTCGGCGACCTCGCGCGGCATGTAGGTCTCGTCGTGCTTGGCGAGCACGCTATCGGCCCTGAACACGCCGGTCGTCTCGATCACGCCTTCGGTGACCACGCCCTGGTTCTCGCGGAACAGGTCGGGCAGGATGCCGGTGTAGGCGACGGGGATCGATTGGTTGCCGTCGGTCACCTCGAAACGCACGGAGAGATTGTCGCCGCGCACCAGCGACCCTTGCTTGACCAGGCCGCCGAGCCGGATGCGCGTGCCGGCGGCGATGCGCTTCTCGACGACGTCGGTCGGCGAATTGAAGAATACGATCGAGTCGCGCAGCGCGAACAGCACGAGCGCGGCGGCGACGCCGAGCACGCTCAGGCCGGTGCCGATGAGAACGAGGCGTCGCTGCTTGCGGGTCATGCGCTCAAGCCTTTGGGCATCAGCCTTCGAGTCCCAACCCCTTGACCAGTTCGTCCAGCCGCTTGAGGTTATCGGCATCGCTGCCGAGCGCGCGGCGCCCGTCGGCGGCTGCGGCGCGCGCCTTGTCGCGATCGCCGAGCACCGCATAGGCGCGCACCAGCCGCAGCCAATCCTCGACACTGCCGCCATCGCGCTTGAGCCGCTCGGCCAGCCGCTCGACCATGCCACGGACCATGGCCTGGCGATCCTCCGGCGCCATGCGCTCGGCAGCCTGCATATCCTCACGGCTCGGGCCGGACGTTGCAACCGTGTCGACGCGCCCCAGCGCCTCGCGCACCACGCCGATCCAAGGCGCACCCGGCGGCGCATCCTTGATGATGTCGCGCCAAACCTGCGCCGCCGCCGCGCGGTCGCCGTCCTGCTCGGCGGCGAGCCCGAAGAAGAAGCGCGCCTTGACGTTCTTGGCGTCGCGCGCCAGCGCGCGCTCGAACGCGCCCTTGGCCTCCGCCGTGACGACGCCGTTGGCACTTGCGGTCAGCGCCTCGCCGACATCGGCCTCGCGGTCCGCGGTCGCGCCGAGCAGGCGCAGGGCATTGCGCCGCGCCTTGACGGCGTCCTCGAAGCGACCGACGCGCAGATAGACCGGCGCGAGCACCTCCCAGCCGCGGCCGTCCTCGGGGGTCTTTTCCAGGTGCGCCTCGACCTGCGCCACCAGGGTATCGACCGGGCGGTTCTCGATCGGCACGTTGGTGCGCTCCGCCAGCGGTTGGCCGGGCAATTGCGGCGAGCCGAACATCAGATAGAGCGCCGCGGCGAGCGCCGGCAGCCCGATGAGCGCCGCAACGGCGACGGAGCGCCGGCGCACCGTTGCGCCCGTGGCCGGCACCGCCGCAACGGCCGCGTCGGCCGCGAGCAAGCGGCGCGATACCTCTACGCGCGCCGCCTCCGCCTCGGCTTCGCCGATCAGGCCGGCGGCACGATCGCGCGCGATCTCCTCGAGCTGGTCGCGGTAGACCGCGACGTCGCTGCCCGCACGCCGCTGCCGCGCGCGGCCGAGCGGCCACAGCACGGCGAACACCGCGGCCGCGGTCATCAGCGCGAACAGGAAAGCGAGCGTCATGACGGCTATACATCACGATGATTGCGGCGCCGCAATGCCGCCGGCCGACCCGGGCTGTTTCCGCAACGCCCGCCGCTCCCCCGCAAGCGGCGAGAGTTTAACAGGCCCGCCGATCTTTCTTTTCACGGTCATCCGAACGGGTGAGGCCGCGCGGCACACTAACTGATACGGTGGGACGCCGGTCCAGGTCGCGACCGGCGCCCCCGTAGGAGGACAGCCATGTCCCGCAAAGCTTTTTTGATCCCGTTGCTCGCAATCGCGTTTCTCGCCGCGCCCGCCTTCGCGCCCGCCGCACTGGTAGGCCTTGCCGCCTCCGCGCAGGCGGCGAAGAATCTCAACACCAGCCGCTCGAACATCTATCGGACCAAGAATCGCCGCGCCACGACGGTGAAGAGCTCGAAATCCAACAGTAGCGACCGGGCGACGACGGTGAAGAGCTCCAAGTCGAACTCCAGCGACCGCGCCCGTGCCACCACGGTCAAGAGCTCCAAATCCAACAGCAGCGACCGCACCACCACGGTCAAGAGCAGCAAGTCCAACACCAGCGACCGCACCGCACCGGTTCGCGGCGGCAGGCTGCTTCCGTTCTGACCGGCGGACACCCGATCCCGGGTTTACCCGAGATCGGCACTTTGGATGCGCAAGCCGGGTAAACCCGACTAGCGTGCGCGCCGCACACTCCGCCCTCATCCCGAGGGGCGCCATAGCGCGATGCTCCTCACGCGTCGCCAACGGCGCGTTTACGCGCGTCTTCGACGCTATGGCATATGGCACCGCCTTTCGGCGGATTACGGCTTGGCCTAATCTCGTCAGCGGCGTCGCGCGCGAGGCGCCTGCCGAACGCCGTGGGGGAGGTCAAAAGTGCGCAGGGCAATCGTCTGCACTCTCGCCGCGGCTCTCACCCTTGCGCCCGGCGCGTCGCAGGCGCAGACGCCATCCCAGCGGCTCGAGCAGCTCGCCGCGCAGTCGCTGCAACGCGTGCTCGACCTCTTTCCGGTCTCGGAGATTTTCGGCCGCGGACCCGGGCCGCGGCAGGACCGGCTGGAGCTCACGCTGAGCGACGAGCACCGCGAGCGCCAGCGTGTGCATCATCGCTGGATCCTCGGCGAGCTCACGGGCATCCCGGCCGGCGAGCTCACGCCGTCCGAGAAGCTCACCCACGCGCTGCTGGCGAGCCGTGCGCGCGATGCGCTGGAGTGGCTCGCCCATCCGTTTCATCAGCACGCCGCCTTCGTCCATCTCAACCCGGGCGTCGCCTTCGGCCTGGTGCGGGTGGTCGGCACGCAACCGTTCCGCAACGAGGCCGACTATCGGGCCTGGTTCCGGCGCGTGCAGCGTTATCCGGCCTTCCTGGCGAACGTCGAGGAAGTGATGCGCGCCGGCGCAGCCGCAGGCGTCACGACGCCGCGCGTGCTGGTCGAGCGCGCGCTCACCCAGCTCGACGAGCTGACGCCGCAAGACATGACGAAGAGCGCGTTATGGCAGCCGATCGCGCAGTTCCCGGCTGCAATTGACGCCGATACGCGCACGCGCCTCGAGGCCGACTACCGACAGGTGCTGGCGGAAGAGATGTTTCCGGCGCTGCGCCGCCTGGCGCGCTTCGTGCGCGACGATTACCTGCCGCAGGCGCGCACCACGGACGGGTTCGGCGCGCTGCCCGGCGGCGACACGATGTACCGGCTGTTCGTGCGCTGGGAGACCACCACGGAGCGCACCCCCGACGAGATCCACGACCTCGGCGTGAGCGAGGTCAAGCGCATCCAGGCGCTCTATCTCGCCGCGGCGCAGCGGGCGGGCTTCAGCGGCAAGTTCAGCGAGGCGAACGCCTGGATCAACAGCAAGCCGGAAAACTACCCGTTCACGTCCGCCGAGCAGGTGATCGAGCATCTCAACCAGATCCACGCGCGCATCGTGCCGCAGCTGCCGCAGCTGTTCGGCCGCCTGCCCAAGGCGCGCTTCGAGATCCGCCTAACCGATCCGACGATCGCGGCGTCGGCGCCGGCGCAGTACTACGCGCCGACCGAGGGCGGACGCCCCGGCATCTTCGCGATGCCGGTTCCCGACCCGCGGCGGGTCCCAAGCGCCGGGCTCGCCGCGCTGCTCGCGCACGAGGGCATGCCCGGACACCATCTCGAGACCGGCATCAAGCTGGAGAACAAGGTGCCGGCGTTCCGCCGCTTCATGTGGATGAATGTCTTCGGCGAGGGCTGGGCGCTGTACGCCGAATCGCTCGGCCATGACCTCGGCCTGTACGAGCAGCCGCTCGAACTCGTCGGGCGCTATACCTACGAGCTCTTGCGCGCCGGCCGCCTGGTGGCCGACACCGGCCTCCACGCCAAGGGCTGGACGCGCGAACGGGCGATCCGTTTTCTCGTCGAGGAATGCGGCGTGACCGAAGCATGGGCAACCAACGAGGTGCTGCGCTACATGGCCTGGCCCGCCCAGGCGCTCGCCTACAAGATCGGCGAGCTGACGATCCTCGAATTGCGCGCCAAGGCCGAGAAGCGCCTGGGCGCGCGCTTCGACTTGCGCGGCTTCCACGACGCGGTGCTCGAGGAAGGCCATTTGCCGATGAGCATGCTGCGCGAGCGCATCGATGCGTGGATCGAGGGCCAGGAGAAGTGAACGCGTGCTCGCCCCCGCCTGGAGGGCTATCGCATGTGGCATTACGAGTGCGCCGCAGCTTCCCCTCTCCCGCTTGCGGGAGAGGGTGGCGAGCGCGTAGCACGAGCCGGGAGAGGGGCTTTCTGAACCACAAGCCCCTCTCCCGCCTCGGACCTGCGGTCCTCGGCACCCTCTCCCGCAAGCGGGAGAGGGGACGCGCGGCACGTTCAGCGCCCCATGCGATAGCCCTGTCGCCTTGGGAAGCGTCATGAGCATTGCGTTCGCAGGCGCGGTCGGAGCCGTGATTGCGTTTCTGATTCAGCGCGTAACCGCGCTTGAGGCCTGATCCGTCCTACGCGCTGGCGTGCTTGGCTCGGCGAGTGCACGGGGATCTTAGCGCATGCTCCAACGGCGTGGCTTGGCGTGCTCGAAGATGGCGATCTTGGCGGTTCGATAAACTGACAACAATCGTATAATGTGGGTCTCGCCTCGGTGGGCAGTTCTATCAGGCTGCAAGCGGCATCTTGGGCTGAACTGATGAGCAAGCAATCCGTCGAAATCTCCCTTCTCGGTCGTTTCCAGGTCCGCGTCGGCGAGACGTTGCTCGGAAGCGATGACATCGAAGGCCGCAAAGCACCGGCGCTGCTGAAGCTGCTGGCACTGGATCGCAACCACCAACTCGTGCGCGACCAGGCGATGGACCTGCTATGGCCGGACCTCGATAGCGAGTCCGCCGCGGCGCAGCTTTACAAAGCGCTTCATCAATTACGGAAAGCCTTCGGGCGCCAGCGCGCATCGAAATCAGGCGAGTGGATCGTAACCGACAAAAATCTCGTATCGCTCTCCCCACCCGATGGCGTAACAACAGACATAAGTGGCTTCGAGCAAGCGGCGCGTGAGGCGTTGACGTCCAAGCAGGTCAACGCGCTCGAACGGGCAGCGGTACTGTACACTGGCGATCTGCTGGCGATGGATTTGTATGAACCGTGGACCGAGGAGCCACGCGATCGTTTCCGTCAGCTCTACAGCGATGTCCTGCTGGCGCTTGCCGAGACCTATCACAAGCGCGGCAATCTGGCGGGCGCCGCCGAAACCTATCGCACGGCACTCGGCAAGGACGCTACCCTGGAAGCTGCCCATCGCGGCCTCATGACCATTTTTGCACAACAAGGGCAGCGTGCTCGTGCGCTCAAGCAGTACAGCCTTTGCGTCGCAGCCCTCACCAACGAATTAGGCGTGACGCCGTCACAGCAGACGCGGGCGCTACATGACCGTATTGAGCAGCAAAAGGAAGCAGCGGACTTAGCAATCGATCGAGCGCCGTTGCACACGCCGATTCGGCTTCCGCCGCTGGTAAGCCGCAAGCCGGAATGCCAAGTCATCGATGCATGCTTGGATCAGTTGTCCGCCACACGTGGCGGGGTCGTCATTGTCGAGGGGCCTGCCGGCATCGGCAAGTCCCGGCTTGTCGGAGAACTGGTCGCCCGAGCGCAACGGCGTGGTTTTGATGCGCTCGTCGGCTCCGCATATGACGCGGAACAGACGATCGCCTACGGCCCATTCATCGAGATCCTCCAAGCCGCTTTGCGCGATGATCCATCGGGCGGAGACATGATCCCGGTAGAGATCGCTTCGGTGATTTCGGGTCGGCCGCAAGGAGCCCAGCCAGTTCGCAACTCCGATCCGCGGGCCGCCCAGACCTATTTGTTTGCAAGCATCATGGAATTCTTGCGGTGCCGCGCGCTTGCCAATCCGCTCGTTGTGGTGCTGGAAAACTGCCACGCAGCCGACCGCGGTACGCTTGAACTGATCCACTTTCTCGGCCGACGCCTGCAAGATGTGCCGCTGTTGCTCGTAGCCACGCGTCGCGACGAAGAAACAGGCGACGATCCGCTGAGCAAGCTTGTCCGTGCAGCCGGCGACACAGCCGAGGTAAAGACGCTATCGCTCGGTCCATTGAGCGCTGCTGATCATCATGAATTGCTCCGGCAACACAGCAACCAACCGCGGCTATCTCGTAACCGCAGTGATGAGGTCTTTCGGCTTTCGGAAGGCAATCCGATGTTTGCCTTGGAACTGCACGAGTTTCAGGCTCAGACCGCACCGGCCGGGACAAACGCATCACAGCCTACCGAAACCATTCCTCCGTCGCTGCGAAGCAATGTGACCGAACGACTGAGAAAGCTGTCGCCGTCTGCGCGCCAGCTACTGACTGTCGCTGCCGCTTTGGGTGAGGGTTTCGCCTATCCGCTGCTGGAGGCGCTGTGGTCGAGCCGCAAAGAAGGCGAGACGGACGAAAAGCCGCTGCTCGATTTGCTTGATGAGTTGATCGAGGCACGTTGGCTGTCCGAGCGTGGCATTCACTACCACTTTGGTCACGAGCTATACCGCCGCTGCGTCTATGATCTGGCAACGGAAGCGCGCCGCCGCGCGCTTCATGCACAAGTCGCACGTGCACTGATCCGATTGAGCCAAAAGGATGACGAGTTGCCGGTCGAGAAAATCGCCGCGCACTACAAGAACGCAGGTGACGCAAGACAGGCTGCTCATTTTCTGACGCTCGCCGGCCAACGCGCGGCTTCGATGTATGCCCACGACGATGCGCTGGAACGATACCGCGACGCGATAGACTTGCTTGAGCCGGCCAAGGACTCGGTCGTCAAACGGATTTGCGGAAACCTTTACACCTTGGTCGGCGACACGAGCCGCGCGGCGGGATACCTCGACGACAGCCTGAGGGCATATGCGCGTGCAATAGAGTTGATTGCAGGCCTGCCCGTCAGTGCGAACGAACTCACCGAGCTGCATTGGAAAACCGGCCTCGTCGCCATTTTCACAACCGACATGCAAAAGGCCGGGCAGCACCTCGCCGAGGCTTGGCGTCACGTGGGCGACGAACCTCGCGTGCATGCGCGGTTACATATCCTGCGCGCGCTCTACCTGTGGCACTTCAATCGTCTCGAGGACGCGGCCCAGTATGCGCTTCGCGCGCTCGACCTCGCGCAATCGGTAAATGCGCCGCTGGAGGCAGCGCATGCCTGTGAAATCCTTGCGATGGCTTACCTGCCGCTAGGCCGATGGCAGGAGGGACTTCACTACGAGAAACAACGCTTGCAGCATGGCCGTTGGTCGCCCGATCTTGTCGTGGCGACCGACGCGCATCTGTGCCTGTGGGAATATCACGTGCATGACGACCACATGCTGGATCGCGCAACGGCGTTCATGCGGGAGGTTTCCGCCGAGGCAGCACGCCTTGGAGACATGCGGTGCGTTGCCATCTGCCAGTACGCGCTCGGAACCATCCATTTGTGGAAAGGCGATACCGGTGCCGCGCTCGCTGAGCTGGATGAAAGTCTCAGCTTGCACGACAAGGTCGGCTCGCCCGCGGGCATGGCGTATGCGCTCGCACGCCGCGCAGTCCTGCATACGTTGAAAAACGCTTTCGATTTGGGATGGCAATCGGTGCAGAAAGGCATCGAGCAGGCCGAGCGGGCTTCGATCCGCGATCACTGTCTTCAGCGCCTGTACGGCGTCGGTATCTGGAATCGGATGCAGGCGGGAGATACGCAGGAGGTTTCGGAACTGGTCGCGCGCAGCGAGGCGCTGCTGGAAGCGAGCGGCCCGTGTACCGCCTGCAGCCTCGACCTGTATCCCTGGCTGGCGCTTCATTATCTCGAAGGGCATAGAGACGAACGCGTTGCTCATTGCGCCGAGCGCCTTGAGCAACTTGCCGGCAAGACCGGCAATCCGGTCGGAGAAGCATTCGCGGCCATCGTTCGCTGCGGCGCGGAGCAGTCGCAAGACGACACGGCTCGGTTTCACGCAGCCCGGCAACGGGCGCTTGATTTGATGCAGGGGTCCGTCCTGAGCGGCTCCAATTCCCCCATGACCTATCTGTTCGATCGCATGGCCGCCGTTCACTGACTGGTTTCGCGTAACTTCTCAATTAATTCAAACTCTTAACGTGCTTTCTGGCGGCAGTCTCCGGCCGCACCTCCCTAATGGAAGATTTTCGGAAGATCACCGGAAGAGCCGGTCCTTAGGCTGCTTGCGACGCTGAAGATCGCGTTCGGCGATCATCGAAGGGAGAGGGTCATGAGCACCGCAACAGCCGCCAAGCTGGAACTCGATACCGGCGCCTTGGAGCAGAAGGTCAAGACGATGTACCGGGATGTCGCCGAGAACCCGCACGGCGAATTCCATTTCGAGATGGGCCGCACGATGGCCGAACGTCTCGGCTATTCACCCGCCGATCTCGACCGCATTCCGGCCGCGTCCATCAACTCCTTCGCGGGCGTCGGCTTCTACTTCGATCTTGCCAAGCTGAAGCAAGGCGAGCGCGTCATCGACCTCGGCAGCGGTTCGGGCATGGATACCTTCGTCGCCGCCTTGCACGTCGGCAAGACCGGCCGCGTCGTCGGCGTCGACATGACCGACCCGCAACGCGAGAAGGCCGAGCGCCTGCGCGCCGAAGGCGGCTTCGACAATGTGTCCTACGTGAAGGGCTACATCGAGAACGTGCCGTGTGACAGCGACAGCTTCGATGCGGTCATCAGCAACGGCGTGGTCAATCTCGCTCCCGACAAGGGCCAAGTGTTCAGCGAGGTGGCGCGTTTGCTGCGACCCGGCGGTCGGCTCGCGCTATCGGACATCGTCACCGAAGTTCAGCTTCCCGACGGCATCACCTGCAACGCCACGCTCTGGGCGGCGTGCATCGGCGGCGCGATGCAGGCCGAGGACTACACCGCGGCGGTCGAGCGCGCCGGCCTGCGGTTGGTGACGATCCATGACAATCCACAATACCGCTTCATCTCCGACAACGCTCAAGGTGCCGCGAAGAAATATGGCGTGAAGAGCGTTTCGTTGCTTGCCGTGAAGCCGTAACGACCCAGCCTCGTAACCCTTTGTCAAAACAGGGAGGGAAGCATGTTCGTCGCGCGATGGCAGATCGATGCCCGGTTCGGGCACAAACAGAAGGTGGTCGAACTCGTACGCGCCTGGGAGCGCGATATCGGTTCGCAGGCCGGCATCGGAAAGATGAAGATACAACTCCTGACTGGCTCGATCGGGGCCCGCGAGGCGACGGTCGAGATCGACCACACGGTCGAGACGCTCGCCGAACTCGAGCAAATGTTCGAGCAGCTGGGCAAGCTTGCTGCCCACGAGAAGTGGGGACAGGAACTGGAACCGCACGTCGTCTCGGGTTCTTCGCACTGGCAGATCTTCCGCGTGCTGTAGCAACAGCCGCCGATTTCCGCTCAGGTCAAAGGCGGGTCGCGGCACGACGTGATGCATCTTGGCTTACAAAGGAATCCAGACAGCAGCTATCATTCGCCGCTCAGGCGTTCTCTTGGAATTCCGGCACCATGCCGGCGCCGCCTAAAACGTCGCAAGCTACACCACGCTTCCGTCCAGCAAAGAGGCCGCACCATGAAGAAGATCACATTCGTCGCTCTTGCACTCGGGATTTGGGCAGCCGGTGCACCCGTGGCTCTCGGCCAGCACGCCGGCGACCACTCGATGGTCACGCCATCCGACCTTAAGTGGGGGCCGGTTCCGTCGCTGCCGGCGGGTGCGCAGATCGCAATCATCGAAGGGCCGATGAATGAAGCGAAGCCCTTCACGGTGCGCCTGAAACTCCCGGCAAACTATCGGATACCGGCCCACTCGCATCCTGCGATCGAGCACGTGACGGTCATTTCGGGCATGTTCAACATGGGAACCGGTGACAAGTTCGACAACACCAAGACGAAGGCGCTATCGCCCGGGAGCGTCGCCATCATGCAGATCGGTACCAACCACTTCGCCTGGACGACGGAAGAAACGATCGTTCAGTTGCACGGCGTCGGGCCGTGGGACGTGAAATACGTGGTTCCGGCTGACGACCCTCGGAAGAAGTAGCTTCAGGCCGTCGTATCGAAAGTGATGAGGACAAGGGGCGGGTTGAGGCAAAATTCGGGATGGCGGCGCCGAACTGCTCCTTCTGATCATGCTTGAGAATCGTTTCACCGATAGCGCGCTCGCGATGTTCCGACAGCGCATTGCGGGCGCCGTGATTGAGCCCGGCGATGGCGGCTTCGATCAGGCGCGCCGGGTCTGGAACGGCATGATCGACAAGACGCCCGCGCTGATCGCGCGCTGCGCAACCGTCGATGATGTTATCGCGTCAGTGGGATTTGCACGCACGAATGGACTCCTGGTCGCGGTTCGTGGCGGCGGCCACAGCGTGGCGGGTCACGGCACCTGCGATGGCGGACTGGTGATTGACCTTTCGTCCATGTCAGCGGTCCACGTCGATCCGGACAAGGGGCTTGCGACGGTTCAAGGCGGAATCAAGTGGGGCGACTTTGATCGCGCCGCGCAGGCGCACGGGCTGGCCGTGACGGGCGGAATCATGTCCGAGACCGGCGTTGCCGGTCTGACATTGGGCGGCGGCATTGGCTGGCTGATGCGAAAGCACGGCCTCAGCGCGGACAATCTGTTGAGTGTTGACCTCGTGACCGCCGATGGAGAACGCGTGCGCGCGAACACCGAGGAAAATACGGAGCTGTTCTGGGGGCTGCAACGCGGCGGCGGAAATTTCGGCATCGCGACCGAATTGCGGTTTCGCCTGCATCCCGTTGGGCCGATCGTGCTTGCCGGATGGGTTCTTCATCCGCAGGAAAGGGCCGCCGAGGTCCTCCGCTTTTATCGCGATTACAGCGCCACCCTCCCGGACGAACTAACCGTGATCATCATTCTGCGTCGGCTGCCGCAGCTGCCGAGCTTGCCGCCGTTCTTGCGCGGATTGCCAGTGATCGGGATCGCCGTATGTTATTGCGGAGTCATCGAAGCCGGCGAACGTGCGATGCAGCCGTTACGTGCGTTCGGACCGCCGCTCGTCGATGGCATCACTCTCAAGCCCTACGTGACTCACCAGACCATGTTTGACGCCGCGCAACCTGCCGGTCGCTCCAACTATTGGAAGACGGCGTATCTGGCTGAACTTACCGACGCGGCCATAGGCGTGATCGCAGACGGCGCCCGCCGAATGACATCACCCTTCTCTGTCCTTGCAATCTATCAGTTGGGAGGCGCGGCTAAACTAGAGAACGCAGCATTTTGCGTGAATGCTGCTGCGACCTGGACCGAGCCTGCGGAAAATGATCGCCACATGGGTTGGGCGCGAGAATTTGCAACTGAGCTTGAGCCGCATTCCAGTATCGGCGCCTATCTGAATTTCCTCGGCGAGGAGGGCGAAGAGCGGCTGCGGTCCTCCTACCGGGCGAACATGGAGCGCCTTGTGGAACTAAAGACCAAGTATGATCCGAACAACCTCTTTCGCCTGAATCAGAACATCAAACCCGCAACGCACGTGGCCGCGAATTGAGCCGGTCGAACAATGACCGACCATCCGCCGGGATTCTTCGAAGGCACCGAGATGCCGCCCGCCGGATGGTGGGAGGCACTGTGGCCGGACCCCGCCGAAGTGCTGGCGAGGGTTGGGATCAGGCCGGGCATGGACGTGGTCGATCTTTGTTCAGGCGACGGCTGGTTCACGCTTCAAATCGCAAGGATCGCATGCCATGTCTTTGCGATCGACATCGACCGCAATCTGCTGGAGGTGGCGCGGCACCGTCTGACGGAAGCAGGGGCGATGAACTGCGAATTTGTCGAAAGCGATGCATACGATCTCGCCAGCCTCGTGCCGCAACTAGTTGACTTCGTGTTCTTGGCGAATGCCTTCCATGGCGTTCCAGACCAACTCCGACTGGTGCAAGCCGTACGCAAGGTCCTGAAGCCCGCAGGCCGCTTTGCCGTCGTCAATTGGCACCAGCGTCCGCGCGAGGCGACGACCGTCTTGGGCGAGCCACGCGGACCGAAGACCGAGCTGAGAATGTCACCGGAAGAGAGTATTGATTCGATCGAGTCAAGCGGCCTGAAACTTGCCGAGCTGGTCGAGATTCCGCCCTATCATTACGCTGCCGTGTTCGAGCGCCTGCGCCCTTAAGGGGCGATGGCTTCCTATCTTCCACGACAAGACCATCGCGGCGCGCTGCCGCGTTGATCCCCTCACCCGGCCCCGCGCGGCGTGATCACGCCGTCGCCGCTTTCGGCTCTTCCTTGACGGCGACCTCGGCGGCCTTGGCGAGCAGCGCGGCATACTCGGCGCCGAAATGCCGCGCGCAGAAGAGCACCGCCGCGTCGACCTGGCTCTGGCGGAATTTGCGCTCGCGCGGGCTTGCGGCCCGCAGCGTGTCGAGCAGGATCGAGGTGCCGTTGTCGAGGAAGTTCTGCAGCTCCGAGTGCGCGCGCAAGGTCACCTCGCTCAGCGCCAGCTCGCTCGCGTAGTTGCGGCAGGTGCCCACCAGGCCGACGGCGTTTTCCGCCTCGGCGACGTCGATCGGATCGAGCGTGGAGTCGGGCGCGATCTCGCTCGCCTTGCGCTGACGCAACAGCCGGCGCACCCGGCCGGGCGCGCCCTCGATCTCGCTCGTGAGCAGGTCCGAGACTTCGGCGCGGATGGCGGCGAGCTGGCGCGCCCAGGGCGATTCGCCGCCCAGGTCCATTTCGGTGCGCAGCGCACGCGCCGCGTCGTGAATGTCCTTCAGCCCGGCGGCGACGCCCTCGCTGTTGCCGCGCTTGAACGCCGCGGCGAGATCCTCGACCAGCCGCTCGATGTCGGTCAGCACGATATCGACCGCGACCGCGAACGGCGTCTCGGCGACGCGCGCCGCGATGTCGCTCTCGGCCGCCCTGATGGCGAGGCGGATGAGCTGCCAGGGTACGGCAAGCCGGCTCAGGATCACCAGCAGGGCGTAGAGGAAGATGTCGCGGTGGCGGGCGAGCGGTGAATCGAGCAGCGCCTTGACGTTGTCGAGCTGATCGTCGGCGAGATTGGTGATGGTCGCGGGCAGGCGCGAGCCGACGACGGCGAGCGCGTCGCGCACCTTGAGGATCGCATGGAGGTCGCGCACGGTCTCGAGCGCCTGCGGCACGGCGATCTGCGCGGTCAGGCGGCGGCGCGCCTTGTCGTCGCTTAGCGTCGCGGCGAGCGTATCCTGCAGGCGCTGCAGCGCGCGGTCCTGGAACGCGCGGGCGACCTGCTCGGCCCCGTTCTGCTCCTTGGCGCCGAGCAGGAAGTTGACCTGGTCGGAATAGGCCTTGGCCTCGACCGGCATCAGGTCGCGGCTGATCCATTGCCAGATCAGGCCAAGGCTGCCGCGCGAGATGCGGCCGCGGTGCTTGCGCTCAGGCGCGTCGTCGACCAGGAACGGTTCGAGCGGCGCGAAGAACAGCCGGGACGCGTTGCCGGGACGCGGCAGCTTGTGGCCGGACTGGCGCGCGTCGCGGCGCAGCTCGTCGAGGATGAACTCGGCCGCCGGCATGTCATCGCCGCGCAGCAGCGCGCGCTCGAGCTCGGCCACCAGCATAGCCCGCGCGCCGGGCGGCAATCCCCGGAGAAAAACGCGCAAACGCTCCATGGGCTGCCCGTCGCCGGTCATGCCCCACCCACCCAGACATGCTTACCCAAGGGTAATGATAGGCGGCCGGGTCTTAAGAACGGGTTGAGGGTTTGAGTGTGGTATTATGGCGCAAACGCCACCACGCTCCGATCTTGGGGCAGTTTATAGAACATAAACGCCCCCATGATCGCCGCCGCATCGCGAATGGCGATCAGGTGAGCGCCGTAGCGCAGCTGGCGCTGGGGCGAGGCAAGTCGGTTGCCCTCACCGGCCGCGGCACATTGCTGCTGAGGTGGGTAATTATCTTCGAAATAGCTTCTTCGGCAGCCCGCTTTGACGGATCATGGACGCGAGCGTATCAGGCAGAATTTCATCGTTGATGTAATGATAGGCCACGGTGACATACCGCACCTGCCCATTCACAATGCCACGATATTGCCGGTGACTTCCGCCATCGTGCCGATGGAGTGCGAATTCGTGCGCCTCAATAACTGCGAGAAATTCTCTGAACGTGCATTTTAGGCGCGGCAAGGGATGGGAAAGCCAAAGGTTGAGTCCTCAGCTGTCTTCTTGCCGAAAAGATTCCACTTAGCGACCCGCCACTTCCACAGAAGAAGGGTCTTGAGCGGCGCGCGCCGCGCAAGCAGGGCCTTCTTGATATCCTCGGGCTCCTGTTCGGCGGCATCGATGTACTCAAGGATAGCCGTCTTTAGCAGGCCCATAACCTCAACAAGAGAGCGCCCTTGAACCGCAAGATCGAAGTCCAAGCAAAATCCCTCCCACTCGCTGCCGCGACCGCGAACAACGCAGTAAAGAGTTTGATTCATCGGAACCTCTGCCTTCGGTCGGCTCGTTGACGGGCCGCCCCCACCCCGAATGGCTAGATACACCTGTTAGTGTACATAGAACCGGGTCGCGTTCAATCCGTTCCGTAGCCTACGGCCCTCGATGGAACCAATGAATTATTCGTAAGTGATTAATTTGACACAGAAATGCTTATAGAAATCAATGCTTTCGGGGTGGATTGAGACCGCGCTACCCTAGAAACGGCCCATCGAGCCGTCAGCCGGTTGCCCGTCTTGGTCACCCGTTCGTGCCGGCGCAGGTAGGAGAGGTTCGCCCACACGATGGGCCTGGCAACCTCCATGTTGGTCTGAGGAGCGCCCAGCCTCGCGCAGAGCGTCCAGAATCAGCCGGTTCCCGCCTTCCGAATAGCTTGACGCGGCGCAGTCGGACGGATCGTGTCGGCCCTGCAGTCGGGATCGAACTCGGCGCAGGGCCGAAGTGCGCGAGCTGCTCCTTACGGTAGCGGATGGCTTCCTTGAACTGCTCGATCTCGCCGGCGATGGTGGCGCGGCGATCGTTCAAGGCGGCGATGGCGTAACAGTTGCTCTTGGGCGTCATGCCCAAAAAGGGGGCGGCGTGACTCAAAATGTCTTGTGATGTTGCGTGGGTTGCATCAGGCGACCGGGGTCCAGGTCCCATCGGGATTACGGCAGGCGGTGCCGCGCGCGGTCTGCGGACGGCCGTTGACGTAGACGGTATGGGAGTACTCGCGGCAGCGCCGGCCGCCGGTGTCGTAATAGGGACCCGGCACCACGGTTCCGTAGTATTGCGCGGCGCGGCGGTCGCTGCGCCAGCCGACCGGGGCGCCCGGCTCGCCATATTCGAGCGCCTGCATCTCGGCCGCATAGGCGCGCTGGCGCTCCTGCTCGTCGAGCGAAGCGCCGATGGCGCCGCCCAGGATTCCACCAGCTGCGGCCCCGATCACCGCACCGGCAACGCGGCTGCCGGTGTTGGTGCCGAGCGAAGCGCCGAGCAATCCGCCGGTCACGGCGCCGAGAACGGTGCCGCTCTCCTGCCGCGGGCCGACGCTCGGATCGCTGCTGGCGCAGGCCGCAAGCGTGGCACAGGCGGCGGCAACCGCGACGAACTTCAGTACGGACATGGAGGCCCCTGATCCTTGGAACCGGCGGCAGCCGGGCTTGGCGGGCAACGTTCTAGCCTGTCGTGAGGGTTGGCGCAAAACTCCGGCGCGGTCGGGATTCGCGACGAAACGGACGCATCAAACGCCGCGGCGCGAAAGCAGACTTGGCAATGGTGTGCTCCATCCGCAGGCTCGGCTTTTTCCCCTCGCCCCGCGAAGCGCAGGGCTGTCCGGGGAAAGTTTCTTGGTTGCAAAAGCGATGTCGAAGGACTCGCGCCGATTGCATTTTCCTTCGCCCAGGGCTCCAACCGCTCTCATCAGGTGGGCATCGGCGAGAGCTGGGGACTCCAAAGACGTGGATTGGGCACATCGTGGATTGCATCGCCGCCCGACAGGACTCGTCTGCGTTGCACGAGAAGTTTCCCCGGACAGCCCTGCGCGAAGCGGGGAGAGGGTGGCTCGGCCGAAGGCCGAGCCGGGAGAGGGGCATGGGCCTTGAACAGGCAAAGAAGCTGCGCAGCAGGATGACCGATGCCGAGCGCCGCCTGTGGTACCGGGTCCGCGCGCACCGTTTCCTGGGGCATCAAACGTCAGGTGTCGATTGGGCCTTACATCGTCGACTTTGCCTGCTTGAACCGAAGACTGATCGTCGAACTTGATGGCGGGCAGCATGCCGAGAATCTGGGGGATCAGAAACGCGATACGTGGTTGCGTGCGCAAGGCTTCCAGGTGTTGCGGTTCTGGAACAATGACGTCTTGAAGGCTACAAGATGATTCCGAGCGATGGACATTCGCGAGCGCGCTTCAGCCCGATCAAATCGATAATTTGCCTTCGATACTCTTTTGGCACCCGCATTCGCGCATTTCGAAGTGCCGAATAGACTATTTCGGCATGCTCGTGTGCGTCGAGCTTTGCCCGAGAACAGGCGAGTTCGAGGAGTTCGATCGTGAATTGCTTGGCTATCGCTGGCCAGCGGCCTGATAAGACACGGCGAGCCTTATTGTCGTCGATACCTATCACTGCATTGCGCTTAGCCGCGCAAGCAATTGCGTAGGCCTCTCCATCACCAAAATCATCCGGCGCGCTTGCCCCGGCCAGCTCCAATGCAAGCTTAATTTCTTCCTCGGTGCACTCAACCGCTGTGATCAAACCCAGGCTAAGCAGCCCCGCCAACGATGCGTCCTTGGTCGCAGGAAGTTCCGGCTCGCGCTGAACCTCATTCAAGACTGCCAAAGGAGCAAATACCTGATTGCCCATGTTTTCCAGCACAAGCTTCGCGCGGCCACTGCCGAGCAGATTCAGTATGACGCTGGTGTCCAGAACCAGCATCGATGCTAATTCTCAACCGTGACGTCACTCAGCGTGTCTATGCTTTCACCATCCAGGCTGTCCAGAATTGCACGGGCCTCCAGACGAGACAGCCGTAGCATCTGAGACAGTTGACCTTCACTAACCAGACCTCGTTCGTAAGCTTCAGCGGCCAACAACCAGAGCCGTGGCGTAACTTCTGCAAAATCGTTTCGATCTACCTCCGCGTTGTTCAAAAGAATTCTGGCGAAGTCGCCGGAGAAGCCCCTTGCCTTAATGCTTTCCCAAGTGCCTTTCTTTAACAGCGACAAATCTTCCAAACGTCTACAGAATGCTTCATTAGCAACTCCAAATCTCGCCGCAAGCATTACCAAATGTCGCGGCGAGAACCTGCTATGCTCACGGACGAAGTCCTGAAAGGCGGTTCTGACTGCAGCTGCCGGCATTAAAAGTGCAAAGCCGAATCGTTTCGCGAACCGCTCTTCTCTGGAATTGGTATCTATAGCTGAGCTATCAATGTCTGGGCGGTTTCGGGTAGCAACAAAGTGACCGCATTCATGTGCAGCGGACTGACGACGCCTGATCTCGTTATGATTCGCATTAAGCAGAACGCACGCTCCGATCGTCTCTTCAAAAATGAACATCCCTGAAATATTCCGTTCCTCAATCCGCCGAATGAAAACTCGAATCCCCATCTCGGACTCCAACAAAGGAATCAGGTCCTTCAGCGGGGAAAGCCCCCTACCAAGCCTATGCCTAAACTCCAGGGCCGCTTCTTCTGCCTGCTGATCAATGTCACCTGGCCCAATGGGGCGTTCCGGCGGATAGCTCCGAATAGACTGCCGGCCGAGTAATCTCTCCAGCTCCACTTCAGCTGCCGCAAGGTCGTTCAGGAGCCTTGCAGCATCTTCCGCTTTGGAGCTTTGGGTTTCAGGAAGCGCGCGAAACCGCGGGATGAGATCGACATTTACGACACTCTCCCTGAGCAGTTGATTTGCGCTCGTGCCGTATAGACCAACTAAGGCAACAAATTCTTTGCTTCGCAGACGCCGATCACCTTTCTCGATTGCGATCATGGTCGTCCGCGAAACACCTATTGCCCTCGCCGCATCATCCTGAGTGAGCCCGGCGCGGCTCCTCGCTACTCGCAGCCGTTCACCAAGCACAGCAGCATCCATACGGTCGAGAATGTCAGTCACAGGAATACCTCGCCTAACTGCCGAAGAATTGAGCGCGCCGGTCGCGCGCGAAGAAAGCTTTGCAGTTCCGTTCGATGGAGAGTGATGAGATTGTCAAGGCGCTGGTTAGCATCCGCCAAACTCATATGCAGATGCTCAGCTAGACCTCTTACCTCGCGACCGATCACGTGTGCTCCCACGGCGTCTCGCCTTACGCATGCGAATTCAACTAATGGCATCAGTCCTTGCGCTGCTCGCCTCTGGACTGACCCTACAGAGCTGCCTTCTTCGACAAAGCAGCTGTAGTCGTAGTTGGAATCCAAGTCTTGAAGACGCGCCGCCATCAACGACTGCCGCCTAAGAAGACAATTAGGGCAAAGTCCACAGTGTAAACGACGACCGTTCGTTTGCTGGTGTCTTACTTGGACCGCACAAGAGTGCGTATCGTCCCAACCATCATGTAAATTTGCCCTGACGAGCGCACTCAATACTTCGCCTTTGGTCTTCCATAAGAGTGGATGCTCAAATCGAACCTTGATTTGCAGAATGGTCTTTAGGAATTCACTTAAGGCATTTGTGAAAAAGGGATGCGTCCGTAGATCAGCTACTTCATTGCCAGTAACAGTAAGCCAAGGTCCCAATGAGCCTTGTCCCGCCTCACCAATGATTACGATATTGCTCTCAGACTGCACTGCAGCCAGTGCAGCCAAGGTTTGAAAAACGAAAGCCCGGGTCCGATAGGAGCTTTCTCGGAGCTGAAAGCCTTTGCCAAACATCGAAACCGCAAACGGTACCGATACTTGTCTTACCCGATACCCAAATTGAACGTAGGTATCGCTCATATGAAGCTTTTGACCGGTCGTTACTAACGTCAAGTTCTTCTTGCCGCCTACACCGTCCGAAAGTTTGACTTCTCCGGATGCCACCAATCTCGCAATGCCAAACGAATCAAGACCATTGCTATAAGCGGTGGCAAGTTCTCCATTTGGCGGAAATGCCAAGTACTCACCGTCAGGCACCGGATATTCGTACTTCGAGCGTCGAAACGAAAACGACCAATTATCTCCACTGAGAAGATTTAGAAGCGCGGACAGCTTTGGTTCAGCTCTTGACCAAAGATCGGGTTCTGAGACGGGAATGCTCAACTCAATGTCACGGCCCCAGCAGACGGAATGACGCCTCACGATGCGGCGATCCGCGTGCGCGACCGCGGCCAGTACGCGCAATAAATCCAGTATCCTGTTGGTCGGCTTCTTAAAAAAGAAAGCGGTCAGAATCTCCGGTCGGTACTGGACATCAACGTCGTCCCGGCAGATTAGTCCCCGAGAAGCCCTACTCTGTCTTTCAGCAACCAGAATTTTAGCGCTTGGCCGAGTGTTCGTGAGGAGCTGGATCATCGCAGATCCTCATCTGGATCGAGCTTCGGCTTTGGAAGCACACCTTGGTCAGAACTTCCTTTCAACATGCGAGAGGCTTCGTCCCGCCAATCCACCAGTCCGGCTGCACAATTCAATTCAGCACATACCGTCTGCAGCTCATTAGGTTTGCACTTACCGGCGAGGTCCTCGCGAATCTGGCGCAGGTGCGCGGCTGCGTCAGATTGTATTTTTGCGGCCAAGGCTGCGCAAATTGCTTCCGACGTCTTGTCGCCGGTCTTCACCGCCTTGTCGGCATTTAGAAGAACTGCTTCGAGGCTGCGCTTGTGACGGCCCTCTTTCAAATCCAAGAGATGTGGCAAACCGATGCCCGGCAGGGAAGGTTGAGTATCATCGTAGGCTCGGACCAAAATCTTGCGATCATCGGAAGGAAACTGCTTCGAGGTCGTTTCCCTGATCGCTTCCAGGAGCTGCTCAACGACTTTATTGGTGCCTCGATCCGCCGATCGATCTGCGCACTCTACAACTCGCTGCCATTTTCTTGGGACTGGTATGGTCTTGGGGATTCCATCGCGCATTGCTCGTCTCCAACAACGTTGGATAAGTCGAGCCAAGAGATATTGACATTGTCAGAAAAAATCAAGAGATATTTGTTGACAATGTCAGTACGCAATAATGCCTTAAGTCAAAACAGTTATCCGAACGGATGGGTCCCCAAAATACATTTGGGACACGCACGCGCGCACGCCGGGGCAAGATTCAGACCGGGCCTGAGCCGGGCGTGGACCTTGCGTGAAACGCGCCCCTCTCCCGCCTCGGACCTGCGTCCTCGGCACCCTCTCCCCGCTTCGCGGGGCGAGGGGAACGCGTGGCACCCCCAGCGCCACATGCGATAGCCCGGCGCTTGCGGCGTTATACGCAATCCGCGGTTTGCGTATAACTTCAGACTAACTCGTTGACCGACAACAATTCTTCATGCCGCCGGCAAGGTCAGCTCGCTGCGCAGGCCGCCGATCGGCGCGTTGCCGAGGGTGAGCGCGCCGCCGTAGAGCGCGGCAAGCTCGACCACGATCGAGAGGCCGAGACCGGAACCCGGCTTGGTTTCGTCGAGCCGCTGGCCGCGCTTGCCCACCACCTGCTCGCGCTCGGCCGGCGTCAGGCCGGGGCCGTCGTCGTCGACGATGATGCGCAGGGTCGGCGGCTCGGCCTGCGCCCCGACCGGCACCACCTCGACCGCGACGCGCGACTGCGCCCACTTGCAGGCATTGTCGACCAGGTTGCCGATCATCTCCTCGAGGTCGCCGCGCTCGCCGCGGAAGCGCGCATCCTGCGGCGCCTCGATGTCGATCGCGATCGCGCGGTCGTGGTGGATCTTCTCCATGGTGCGCGCGAGCGCGGTCACCACCGGCACCACCTCGGTCACGCTGCCGACCACGGTCGCGCGCGCGGCAAGCCGGGCGCGTTCGAGATGCCGCGCGACCTGGTCGCGCATCACGGCGGCCTGCTCGCGCACCTTGGCGGCGAACGGATTCTCGCCATGAGCCGCCGCCTCGTTGACCATCACCGACAAGGGCGTCTTGAGCGCATGGGCGAGGTTGCCGACGTGGGTGCGCGCGCGCTCGACGATCTCGCGATTGGCCTCGATCAGCGCGTTGGTCTCGCGCGCGAGCGGCGCGATCTCGTCGGGAAAACGCCCCTGCAGCCGCTCCGCCTTGCCCGAGCGGATGGCGGCAAGGCTCTCCGAGATGCGCTTGAGCGGCGCCAGGCCGAACCGCACCTGGAACATGGTGGTGAGCAGCAGCACGACCGCGAGCGCGCCGAGCGTGATCAGCAGCACCCCGTCGAAGGCACGGATCTCGTCATCGATCTCGGCGGCATCGCCCGCGACCGCGACCAGATAGCGGCCCTCCTCGCCGAGGTCGGCGGTGCGTTCGAGCAGGCGCAGGCGCTGCTCCTCCGGCCCCTGCACGTAGGAGCGCCGCGTGCCGTCCGGGCTCGCCGGAATTTTCAGGTCTTCCAGATGCGGCAGTCCGCCGTCCCACAGCGAGCGCGACGCGCGCTGGTCCGCTTTGGGCACGTTGAGCCGCGTCACCTGCCAGTACCAGCCCGACAGCGGCAGCTCGAACAGCGGCTCGCCCAGCGTCTGCGGGAACTTCTCGATGTTGTCCTCCGGCGCCGAGAGGTCGGAGACGAGCGTGCGCAGATAGACCGCCAGCCGCCGGTCGAACGAACGCTCCACCGCCTGGCGGTAGAGCGAGGAGAGCACGATGCCGGTGATCACCAGGATCGCGACGGTCCAGCCGGTCGCGCTCAGGAACAGCCGCAGGGCGAGCGAGTTAGCGCGCATGGTCCTTGCGCATGATCGGGATCATGCGGTCTCGCTGCCGCATGATCTGGTCCGAAAACCGGTATCCACTTTTCGGGATCATGGATTCTTGCTGCCGCATGATCTGGTCCGAAAACCGGTATCCACTTTTCGGGATCATGCGGTCTCGCTGACGCATGATCTGGTCCGAAAACCGGTATCCACTTTTCGGGATCATGCGTTTGGCGGCGTGAGCAGGTAGCCGAGGCCGCGCACGGTCTGGATCACGTCGACGCCGAGCTTCTTGCGGATGCGGCCGACGAACACCTCGATGGTGTTGGAGTCGCGGTCGAAGTCCTGGTCGTAGAGGTGTTCGACCAATTCGGTGCGCGAGACCACGCGACCGGTGTGATGCATCAGGTAGGAGAGGAGCCGGTATTCGTGGCTGGTGAGCTTTACCGGATTGCCGTCCACGCTGACACGCCCGGTGCGCGAATCAAGCCGCACCGGCCCGCAGGTGAATTCGCTCTTGGCGTGGCCGACCGAGCGGCGCAGCAGCGCGCGCACACGCGCCAGCACCTCCTCGAGGTGGAACGGCTTGGCCACATAGTCGTCGGCGCCGGCGTCGAAGCCCTGCACCTTGTCGCTCCAGCGGTCGCGCGCGGTGAGCATCAGCACCGGCATGGCGCGCCCCGCCCGGCGCCAGGATTCCAGCACCGAGATGCCGTCCATCTTGGGCAGGCCGATGTCGAGGATGATGGCGTCGTAGGGCTCGGTCTCGCCCAGGTAGTGCCCCTCCTCGCCGTCGAAGGCGCGGTCGACCACGTAGCCGGCGTCGGTCAGCGCGGTCGCGAGCTGGCGGTTGAGATCGGGATCGTCCTCGATGACGAGCAGGCGCACGGGTTATCCTTCTTGGCGCATGATCTTATCCGAAAACCGGTGCCCACTTTTCGGGATCATGCGCTAACTGCCCTCGAGCCACTGGCCGTCGGCGGCGCTGACGGTCGCGACCGTCACTTTGCCATCCCTGGACAGGACTGTCAGCACGTAGACGAGGCCCTTGTCGCGCGGGCAGAGCCGGACGTTGAGCACCTCGCCGCCGGTGCGCGCCTTGACGCTGCGCATCACGCGCGAGAGCGGCACTGCCTTGCGGGCCGCGATCGCGGCGCGGCGCTGCTCTACGGTCAGGCAGGCGCGCCGCTCGGCGGCGGAGGCGGGAAAGAACTGCATCGCAGCCGCCAACAGCCCCAGGAGGAGCCCAAAGCAAGGTCCAAGTCGGCGGGCCAACATCCTGCCCCTCGTAAATCGTCCTCGCGCCCGCTCCAGCGCCTAAGGCGCGATGGTGTCAACAGTGGGGCCTAAAACCCCTCAAACGTCGCGAACGCGTCGACCGGCTCGCGCGGGCTACGCCAATGGTTGATCGGCGCCGCCGCGTCGGCGTAACCGAGCCCCATGCCGCAGAACAGCATGCGCTCGTCCGGCAGCTCGATGAGCGCGCCCACGGTCTTGTGCCAGAAGGTCCAGGCCTCCTGCGCGCAGGTATGCAGGCCGTGCCCGCGCGCGAGCAGCGAAACAGTCTGGAGGTACATGCCGAAATCGGACCACTGCGGCGGGCCCATGGTGCGGTCGAGCGAGAAGAACATCCCGACCGGCGCGTCGAAGAACAGGTAGTTGCGCGCGTATTGGCGGATGCGGCCGGGCCGGTCGGCGCGCTCGATCTTGATCGCGCGATAGAGCAGCTCGCCGACCAGACGGCGGCGGCTCTCGTAGGGCTCCTTGAGCGGGCGCGGATAGATGTCGTACTCGGCGCCCTCGCCGAAGGGCAATTCGTCCGGGCGCGCCGCGATGCCGCGCTTGAGCGCCGCGAGCGGTTCGCCGGCGAGCACGTGGACGTGCCACGGCTGCACGTTGCCGCCGGACGGCGCGCGCGCCGCGCGTTCGAGGATGTCGCGCACGGTCGCGAGCGCGACCGGCGTGGACAGGAAGGCGCGGCAGGAATAGCGGCTGGCGACGGCCTCGGCCACGTGCATGGAGGGCTCCGCGATGAGAGGTCGCGCGGAGTATGCCTGATTCACGCCGCTGAGCGCGCCATCTGGCGCTCGTAACAACATACAGAACCTCGGCCTGTGCCCAGGATGTTGCTGTTGGTTCGGTTTGTCTTACCGACCCATAGTCAGCGCTTCCCCTCAGAGGGCTTCTGTTAATGCGCCGAAAACGGACGTAGGCCCCGAAAAACCGCCTGTCCGGAAAGGGTCACTAGCGGACAAAGCGCCGCGTTCGTGCGACGTCCACTCGATCTCACAAAGCAGACATCATCGGGCAGCGCTGCCGGGTCCGCTTCGGGCCAAAAGCCGACATCGAGTCGTTTTCGCGCACCAGTCGTTGTGCCCATATAATCGTGAGTCTCGTCGCTAAAACCGTTCCCGCAGATCGCGCGCCGTCACGCCATACTGCCGTTGAAGAGCCCGCCGCAGAGCGCTTTCTGACCCAAAACCCGTCCTGCCGGCGATCTGAGCGAGCTTCAGCGGTGTCGTCTGAAGGAGAGACCGCACTAACTCACAGCGGATCTTTTCGACTGCCTCAGCGGGCGTCGTGCCAGATGCGGCGACGAACTTTCTGTGGAAGCTGCGATTCGTCTGACCAGCGGCTAGCGCCATGTCATCGACTGTCCATGAGGCGCTCGGGCGACTGGCTATGCTTTGCACGAGCGTCTTGTAAGGCTCGGCCATAGCTTGTTGCAGGGCCATCGGCTCACTGTACTGGCGCTGTCCACCCGGCCGCTTCATGTAAACCACCAGACGGCGCGCCACGCGAGATGCGAGCGCCGCACCGTGATCGTCTTCGATCAGCGAAAGCGTGAGGTCGATACCGGCCGTCACGCCAGCGGTCGTCCAGATATGTCCATCGCGGACGAAGAGCGGTTCAGGATCGACAACGATCTTGGGGAATTCCCGGGCGAAGCGAGCACAGGATCGCCAGTGCGTAACAGCAGTCCTGTTATCCAGCATGCCTGTCTCGGCCAGCATGAATGCGCCGGTGCAGATCGCGCAGACGCGGTGAGCTCGCCGACACAAGCGCTGGAGCGTTGAGATTGCATCCGTACTCAGCCGAAGGCGATGAACGCCAGGCCCGCCCGGAATGAAAACAGTATCGATGATTCCCGAACGTGGCACGGACCCCGCCATTATCGCGAAACCAGATGCGGTCGTCACGAGTCCCGCCGTAAGCGCGCTGAGACGCAAGTCGTATTGCGGTACCGCGCCCTCCTCGTTGGCCGTGGTCAACGCTTGGGCTGTGCCGGCAACATCCAGAATTTGCACGCCGTCATAGACAAAAATAACGGCTTGGCGAGTTGGCAGTTTTCGCTCGATCTTTGACATGGCTGCCATCCCCCCAAGCTTCTAGCATGGGGACCAACGGAGGCGTCAAGGTCACGATCGGAGAGCCGCCATGCAGGTTAACATCGTCCTGGTCCCCGACATGGTCCAACTCGACGCGACTGGTCCCTTCGAAGTGATGGCACGGGTGCCAGGTTGGAAGATTGATCTCGTGGCCGCCTCGCCCGAACCCGTGCGCACCGAGCGTGGTTTGAGCATTTTGCCAACCAAAACGCGCGAGTCTGCCTTGCCCTCAGACCTCCTCGTCGTGCCAGGTGGCAGCGGCATCGATCGTGCAATGCTCGACGCCGATTGGGTCGCCTACACACGGCGCGAGGCCGAGCAAGCGAAACTTGTCTTCGGCATCTGCACGGGATCGCTGTTGCTCGCGGCGTCGGGCATACTTAAGGGGCGCTCTGCCGGCGGCCATTGGCTTTCACGTGCGCTTCTCGCGAAATTTGACGTCATTCCTTCAGACGAGCGCATGACGATCGACGGCAAGTTCTACACCTCTGGCGGCGTCACCTCAGGCATCGATATGGCACTGCGCGTCGTCGCTGACATCGCCGGCGAGGAAACTGCACGTAAGATACAGTTGCAAATCGAATACGATCCTGCGCCACCATTCGCTGGCGGAACGCCGATGACTTCACCGCCCGAGATCACCGCTGCATTGCGCGAGGCTGCTCGCGAGCGCTGTGCCAAGCGTGAGCTCATGGTTGCGGAAGCAGCCGCCCGTCTTCGCTAGCGTCGCCGAACTGATTTGAGCTATCTATCTTGCGTCTTTTGAGCGCGCTCGGCGAGTGTGAGCCACCTTTCGGCCATTTCGATGAAAAGCGACTTATGCGCCGAAGTGCGAGCTTCCTCTGCCAGTCGAATGCACTCGGCAGCGTTCATGCGCAACTGATCTAAGCTGGGCAAGTGCGCTTCCACTTTAATGGTGACCTTCCATGTTGGTTACATCTCGCAGCTAAGTTCTAATCTGCGGTTGTTCGTGGAGAACCACGTTCAACAGGGAAGTGTGCACTTCAATTCGGCCGTTGTAATCAATAAGACCCAATTGCCTAAATTTGTTCATGAAAAAACTCACGCGAGATCGCGTCGTGCCGATCATCTCCGCCAGTGTCTCTTGGCTGATTTTCGCTATGATTGGCTCCGGCCGACCTTCCTTGCCAAAATTCGCCAGAAGCAGAAGGATTCGTGCCAGCCGTTTCTCGCTCGAATTGAACAATTGATCAACCAGATCCTCTTCTATGCGAAGGTTTCGAGCCAAGAGGTGCGCGATGAATAACTCGGCAAACGCTGGCTCTTCGTGGATCACGCGGGTGATGTCTGCCTTCGCTATTTGCACGATCACGCATTCCGTCATGGCGGAGACTGTTGCCAGACGCAGCGGCTGTCCGCTCAAGCACCCTTCCCCAAGGAAATCGCCGGTTCCCAGAAGTGCGACCACGGCTTCCTTCCCCTGCTCGGAGACGACGGTCTTCTTGACCTTGCCGCTCTGAATGTAGAAAACAGAATCCGCGGGTTCGCCCTGCGTGTAGACAATTTGATCCTTCCGATATTCGGAAATGGCACGCCCCCTGTTCACTTTCGAGAGAAACACTTTGGGATCGAACGGGTGCTTTGCTTTGCGTTTCATAGCAGGCCCTCCCCTTCGCGGGGGTTCATTCGAAGAACGCACGCCATTTTACAGCATCGCTCCAAGAAGGGACAGTCCGCTTGCCGCAGCGTGTCCGCTTGCCGCAGCGCCGCACACCTTAGCGGGTCGGCGGTCGCTGCGGTGACGGGTCGGCTGAGCCCTTCTTACATAAAGAAGCCCCAGCGGTGGCGCCGGGGCTCTCGGATCGGCGGCCTCTACAGCGGATCGTCGAGAGCCGTGCGGACGAGGCCGCCTGAGTGCTGGCCCGTCGGCTGCACGCTATATGCGCTCGCCGCGACCGGCACCAAGCGCTCCGCGCTCATGCCCGACGTGCCGACGGTCGCGGAGGCCGGAGTGCCCGGCTACGAGGCCACCATCTGGCTCGGCGTCATGGCGCCTGCCGGCTCGCCGAAGGCGATCGTCGACAAGCTCAACGCCGAGATCAACAAGGTGATCAACCGGCCGACGTGCGCGAGACCTGGGAGAAGCAGGGCGCGGTGCAGATGGTGATGACGCCGGCCGAGTTCTATGCGCATCGATGAGCAGGGGCGTAGCAGATTGCTAAAGACGTGCCCCCTACAGCCCCTTGATTAGCCCAGCGTCGATCAGCAGCCGATTGAAGCGCCGTGCCTCGGCGCCGCCGTTGCAGCGGAAGAACAGTCCCCGGCATCGCTGCAGGATCTTCTTCTGCTCAGCGAAGGAAGGATCGAGCGGCACGCCTGCCGCCTCTAGCACGATCAGCGGCAGATAGGGCGCATCGAGCCCATTCACGGCGGAGGAGACATCGCGCGGCGTGAAATTTATCGTATCGATGGCGTAGTAAGTTGTGAGGAAGCGCGGATCGGCGAGGGCGACTCGGCGCGCGAGCATGGAGTCGTCCTGCCCCGGGTCGAGCAGGTTGCGCGCGAAATAGGGCTGGTGGTCGCCAAAGCGCACGATCAGGAAGGACTTATCGGGGAAGTCGCGGGTGAGCCGCGCCACAAAGGCCTGATAGTCCACCGCGCTCAGGTGCTGGCGCCGCAGATACTCATCGACGTCGGGGCGGTTGCCGAGATCGCGCCATTCGGGCGCGAGGTCCGGCCGGAACCGGAAACTCCAGGGGAAATGGTTCTGCGCCGTGTAGACAAGCAGGAACAGCGGGTCCTTGCCGCGCTGCTTCGCGAGCGTGTCCGCCGCCGCGTTGAAATAAAACGCGTCGGGATCGAGGAAGCGTGAGCCGAGCGTTGCGGAATCGAGGAAGTTCTGGATGCCGGCCGTCATTTGGAAGTTTCTTGCGCTCATAAACGAGCCGTACATCGGATAGAGCGTGAAGGTCTTATAGCCGCACTTTCCCAGCGTATGTGGCAGGCCGCGCTCCACTCGTCCCGCCGCGATGCGCGTCACGAAATCGGCAAAGCGTCCGTAGGAGCGCGCAGACAGCCCCGTGAGCACATTGTATTCGGTGAACCAGCTCGGGCCCCCCGCGCCCTCCACGATCAGCGAACGCTGCTTGCCGTCGCTCGACTTGAAGTGCGCGCCATAATCGGCGGGAACCTTGACCTCCGGGATCGCCCGGATGTCGAAGCTCGAACTCGTCGAACACCATGATGATGTGCGGCGGCTTGCTGACCGTGCACGGCATGTCGGCGGCGGCTGCAAGCCGGCCGGCAACCGTCGCATCGGATTCCAGCACGCCCCGCGTAATGAGATCGCTGATTGCCATGACACCCGAGCGCATGTACTTGGAGAAGTAGTTCTCGGCGTAAAACTCCTCCCAAGGGTCGCTCGGGACCGCGAGCGCCAACCCGACGAGGCCCGCCAAGCACGAGGCCGCACCGAGCAGGGCAACCTGCCGGCGCACCCGGAACGGGTCGAAGCGCCAGATCAAGACGAGTGCAAGGAGCACGAGCGCGGCCGCGACAGCGGCCTTGGCATCGAGATTGGGAAAAATCTTTATCAGGAACAAAAAGGTGTCCGCGTCGATCACCATGAGGTCGACGAAGTTGACCGTCATCAGCAGCACTTCGTGCTTGAACTGCGACAGCAGGATCAGCAGGACGAGCAAGGCGAGCGAAAGAGCCGCGGCCACCGCCGGGCGGCGCAGCAGCACGATCCAACAGAAATTGTAAAAGCCCCAGGAGAGCAGGAACGCGAGCTGCGGCACGGGGCGCGCCTCCGTGCCGATCAGGATCGCCAGGGCCGCAAGATGCAGCAGAACGAGCACCGCGACACGCGCCACCTGGCCGCGGGTCGCCCGAGAGGCATCGAAAAGACGGGCTGTCAGAGCCGCAACGGCGGGCGCCATGCTCATACTTCCGTCATTCGCACCCAGCCGTCAGATGCTGGCGCTCGCCGTGGCGCCCTCTGGCGGCCGGCTTAGGCCAAACGATGCCGCCCCTCGACCCTCGCCATCTTATGAGCAGCGCATCGTCAGATCAGTAAGCGCCAATGTCCGTCCGGGAGTCTGAGCAAAATTGCTCACTTCCGCTGATCCGGCTGATCTACCCGTCGAACAGCCGACCAAGTTCGAGTTCGTGCGAAATCTCAAGACCACCAAAACGCTCGGACTCAAAATTCCGGATAGGTGCTCGCGCTCGCCGACGAGGCGATCGAATGAGCAATTCGCTGGATGACCGGTTTGGGTCAAAAGCAGACCAGAGCGTCTGCTCGCATTTGAGTCCACTGCGACCCGCGAAGCAGACATCGATCGACTTCAGGTCAAAATGTCCGCTTGGGGCCAGACGCGGACAGCCCCTACCCACGATAGCGTCCGGTTTTCCGTTGCAACCATCCTGATTTGCCCTATTCTGGCGCACCCAACTCATTGCCGGACCGAGCTCTGTCATGCATCGCCGCCGCTCCATCCGGACCAGGTTTCGGCCATCGGGATTCCGGGCGGCGCTGATCGTGACCTTCATCGCTCTGGCCGGCGTGCCGGCGCAGGCGCAGAAACGCGTTGCGCTCGTTATCGGCAATGCCGCCTATCAGGACGAAGAGCGCGCACTCACGCAGTCGGTACGCGATGCGCGCGCCTTCGCGGAGGAGATGCGGCGCAACGGGTTTGACGTGGTGATCGAGGAGAACCTGTCGAAAAACGCCGTGCGCCGTGCGCTCGACGCCTTCAAGGCGAAGATCAAACCCGGATCGACCGCGTTGTTCTTCTTCTCCGGCTTCGGGGTGCAGTCGAACCGGCAGAGTTACCTCATGCCGGTCGACGCCCAGATCTGGTCCGAGGCAGATGTCCAGCGCGACGGTATCAATGTCGAGTCGGTGCTGACCGAGATGACCGACAAGGGCGCTGGCCCGAAAATCGTCATCCTCGACGCCTCGCGCCGTAACAGCTTCGAGCGCCGGTTCCGTGCTGTGTCGGCGGGGCTCGCGCCGATCGTGGCGCCCGATGGGTCGCTCGTCCTGTATTCGGCGGGACCCAACCAACTCATTCACGAGATGGACGCGGAGAACGGGCTGTTCGTCGGCGAGCTGTTGAGAGAAATCCGGACGCCCGGCATCGGCGCCGAAGAAGCGCTATCCCGCACGCGCATCAGCGTCGGGCGCGTGTCCGGCGCGCGCCAGCTTCCATGGCTGTCGTCAACGCTGCTCGAGGATTTCTCGTTCGACGCGCGGCGCAACGCGCCGAAGCCAGCCGTCGCGGCCGAGCCGCAGCCGGCGAAGCGAGAAGCCCTTGCGGGGAATTCCGTGACACCGCCACCGCCGGGCCAGCGCGCGATGCCGCCGACCGCCGACTCCGCTCCAGCAAACGCCCCTGCGCCAATCGTCGCGGCCGCACCCGCCGTGGCGCTTGCGGCGGTGCCGCCCGTCGCCGAACCACAGAAGCCTTCGCCGATGCGCGAAGGCGATATCGTCACGCTCTTGCATGTCGAATTGCAGCGCGTGGGTTGCCTCAGCGGCTTGATCGAAGGCCAGTGGACCAGCCGGTCGCGCAAGGCGATGGAGCTCTACAACCAGCACGCCCGCACGCGTTTCGACGCGGCGGCAGCAAACGCCGAGACGCTTGATGCTGTGCGCGACAAGACCGGTCGAGTCTGTCCGCTGATATGCGGTCGTGGCACGCAAGCCGAGGGTAACCAGTGTGTCGCAATCGTATGCCGGTCAGGCTACGAGCTGAACCGGCATGGTACGTGCGAAAGAGTGAAAGCCCGATCCAGGACCGCGGCGAAAACGAGTGACGATCCGCAGCCGCGCAGGAAGGCGCCGAAGGAGGGGGCTGCGGTGCCGGAGAAAAATACGAAAACGTCCACGGTCTACTGCGGCCGCGCCGGATGCCAATCGGGGCGTTTTCAGGAAACTCCCGGTCCCGGGTGCAAACGCGCAGGCTTCAACAGATATTTCTGCCAGTAACCTGACGCGCGCGCAAATCGAGTGGCACCCGCTCACTCCGTTCGCCGACGCCCCTGAGCGTGGGCTTGGAGACCCAAAGCGCCGCTGGCGGTCAATGGCGCGTGACGGTCGCGACCGCGAACCGCAATGAACCAGTAGACGAGCCCGGCGACTGCGCCGAGCACCGCGAATCCTGCGGCGGCATGGGCTTCCAGCGGCGCGCCGCCGGTCCACGGCAGGGCCCAGGGAACGAGGCCATAAGCCAGGATGCCAATAAAGGCGGCACCGATCGCATGGCCCCACCACGCGCGAAACTTAAGCCGCTCGGCAATAATTATCAGAATCAGCGACGGCACGGCTGTGAGCAAAACGGTGCTAACCGTGGTGATCAACGCATAGATCAGGAAGATGACGACGGTCGTCCCGTGCGAGTAGTCTGCGTAGGGCGGGCCACTGACCAAGACGGAAGCGATCCCTGCCAGGACTGGCAGTGCCCACATCCCCACAGCGACCGTGAGGCATGCCGCCAAGTAACCGAACAGCACACGCCCAACTTTGGCGCCGCTCATGATCCGCCTCCATCCGATGTCGCCGCAGCTTTTCAGGCGAGCTGCAGCATGATCCGTTCCAATGGAATCGGATCATGCTCCAGATTCCTTACGTGGTCGCGTTTTCTGCGGCGAACCGCTGCACACTTCGCCGGAAAACGCTCCAGCGCAGCAACCATCCTTGCGGTCGCGTGTCACAATGGCTCCCGTGCTCGCTTTTCGTTCCGTGGGCGGCGATGCCCTGAGGGGCCATTTGCGAAGATAGCGGCATGGCGCAGCCGTAACCAGGACCTTGCTTACCTTGGCTGGCACTGCAAGATTTTCTCGGCGTCGTCGGCGCTGATTTTCGAGACGGACGCGGGGGACCGCATGATGCGCGGCCCAATCAATCCAAGACGCCCGTCGGCGCCCTCGCCGAACGGCAGCTCGTCCGGCCGCGCCGCGATTCCGCGCTTGAGCGCCGCGAGCGGTTCGCCGGCGAGCACGTGCACATGCCAGGGCTGCACGTTGCCGCCGGACGGCGCGCGCGCCGCGCGTTCGAGGATGTCGCACGGTCGCGAGCGCGACCGGCGTAGGCAGGAAGGCGCGGCAGGAATAGCGGCTGGCGACGGCCTCGGCCACGTGCATGGAGGGCTCCGCGATGTGGTCGCGCAGAGTATGCCCGATTCACGCCGACGAGCGCGCCATGAAGTTCTGAAACGCCTCGCGGTCCCGAGCTTCGAGGACGTAGTAATCGTCCATCGTAGCGGAATAGCCAGACGGCAGTCGTTCGCCGGTCAAATGACCCAGCGCGATTCCATCCAGGAAGGTCCTGGCCGCTTCGTAGCTTTCCTTGCTGTTGAACTTGAAACTTGCTTCAGCGCCGCACCAACCCAGATAGCAGGTAATCACGAACCGGTTCGTCATGGCATCACCGATTGGTTGGAAATGCAGTGTGAACTCTATAGCCGCGCGGAGAAGATCGATCGTGAACAATCACCGCGCCGACGCCGTACGTCTCCCGGAAAAACGGCTGCGAGCGGGCGGTCGGCATGACAGCTTCAAAGCCGGTGACCGAGCCGAACCTCGAAATTACGACTTCACGCGGACGCAAGCCACTGGCCACCAGATCGACGATAGCTCGATTTTGAGACAGCGTCGAGTTCACCAGCTTGGTCGCCGCTTCCAATGAAGAGAAAGACCCGGCTCGAGAATCGAAAGCTCGCTCGTCTTGCAGAAACGCGGTGCGAACTTGCGCAACAAGCGCCTCTGGAGACTTGCTTACGTGCTTTTCAATCGTATGGCCACCGCGCGCTTCCTCGTCCCGCAGATCAACAGGATAACCTGCCAGGCGGTCCGTTTGCGCAAGGCGCACGCGCGTCGCGTCTTGACCTCCTATTCCGATCCACTGCCCGCCATCCGGGTTCCCCGCCGGCACGCGCGGCTGGTCGGGATTGAAGCCGGCCTTCGACTCGACCCAGAAGCGCGCATAGCAGTGATCGAAATACGCAAGCGCGCTGTCGGCGTCGCGGCGCAGGCGCTCCGACTTCAGCCCTATGGCGTCGCGCCGCAGACGGTCGTAGAGCTTGTAGGCAAAGACCATGGCGCGCAGGAGCTCATGCTGCCCCGCGAGCGCCGCGATCTCGGCATCGCGGCGCGGCTGATCGATCAGGGTCATGGATGAGGCCTTTCGTTGCTCGCTCCGCGGAAGGCTCCCCTCTCCCGCGTGAGCGGGAGAGGGTCATAGCGGCGTAGCCCGGCTTGAGCGAAGCGAAAGGCGGGGCCGCCGCTGCCGCAAGAGAAGCTCCCGGGTTTCGCTCCGCTCAACCCGGGCTACGGCGGCGCTACCTGCGCTTCACCGCCTTCACCACCTTGTCGACCGTGGCGGCGACCGAGGGCGCGTGCTCGCCGGTGATGGCGGTCGCCTTCAGCCGGGTCGAATCCTGCGCGATGTAGCCGTTGAATCCGGCAAGGATCGCGAAGAACGGGATCGCCGAGGTGAGCGCGGTGGTGATCGCGGTCAGCGCCGCGACGTCGGCCTTCCACATCGCGAGCGCGAACGGCGGCAGCACGGCGACCGCCCAGAGCAAGGTCGCGTAGCCCATGAGGTGGCGCCAGTGCCACCACGACACGCCGGCCGCGACCTCGGCGCGGATCGTTTCGTTGATCGCGAGCGCCTGCGCGGTACGGTCCGCTGCTTCGGCCTTGGCGATCTCGGCCAGCGCCGGCCATTTCGCCTGCGCCTCGGCTTCGGCCGCGGCCAGCTTCTCGGCGACCACCTCGGACGGCGCGTTCCGGATCGCATGGTTCACCGCATCCGGCGTCGGCTCGACGCCGAACTGCCGGGCGATCATCCCGCCCAGGAGCTCGCCGCCGAGCGAAGCGCCGGGAAGCGGGATCAGCCCGCCGATGACCTTGCCGATGGTGGGCGCAAAAGGCGCGACCAGTCCGCCGATGTCCTTCCAATCCATGTTCGCCTCCTATTGATCGCGATAGCGGCGCGGATATTTCCAGCCGTAGCCCCAGCGCCAGGGCAACGGCCACAACGGATGGCCGCCGACACGCACGGCGGCCCACATCGCAAAGGCGATGACGGGATGGCCGTTGCGCGCCACGCAGGCCATCAGTTCGATGTCGGCCCTGGCGCGCGCGGCGCGCGAGCCTCCCTGCCAATAGGTCTTGTCGTGCTCGACGCAGCAGCCGCGCCACGGCCCCTCGCGGCCGGTGAGGGTGAGCCAGACGCGGCCCGAGCAGCCGTCGGTGGTGAAGGGAAAATCCATCTCACGCTCCTTTCGTCGGCACGACCGCCGTTCCCGGCGTCTCCGCCTCCTGCCGGCGTTTCTGCCGCCAGCGCCAAAACGCCCACGCACCGAAGGCAAGCAGCGCGGTGACGACCAGGATGGCGACGATGGTCGCAGGATCGGCGCCGGCTTCGGCCGATTGCTGGGCAACTGCGCCGCCGCTCGCCGCGGCACCGCCGGCACTGCCGTTCTGCGCGGTCTTGTTGACCGGGACCTCGCCCTTTCCCGGCGCGGCGGCCGGCTTCGGTCCGGGCGCGAGGAGTGCCGGCGATTTAGGCTGCTGCGCCAATGCCAAGGCGGCCGCCCGCACCTCGCGCACGCGGCGCGTCCAGCCCTTGCCGAACGTCGGCCAGGTCTTGAGGCCTGCGAGGAAGCGCATGCGCTCGTCGCAGATCGCAGCGACCATCGTCGCCGCATCGCGCGCGTTGACGGCGCGCACCAGCGCGTCGTCGACCCTGCCGGTGACCGGCATTGCGCTGAGGCGCTGCAGCACCTTCGGCACACGCCCGGTGCCGGAGTTCACGCAGTAATCGAACACGCAATAGTCGACGCCGGCCGACAGCTGGTCGCAGCGCATCGCGCCCCAGTATTTGGCGCGATAGACCGCCTTGGCTTCGGCGAGCTGCATCGCCTTGACGTCGGCGGCGCTCGCGCCCGGCTTCACGTAGCGGCGATAGTCGGCGAGCGTGATGCCGAAATTGGTCGGGCCGCCGGGATCGCTCGGGTGATTGACGTAGCCGCCTTCGTGGGCGAGCAGGCGCTCGAGCGCCGCGTCGTACGTAGACGCAACCATGAAATGCCTCCTGGTTCGGGTTTGCGGAAAAGCAAAGACCGCCCGAAGGCGGTCCTTGGTGATTGCGGGCGTGAGCGCCCGGTGCTTGCGTCCGGCCGGCGGGCCTTTTACGGTCCCGCGATGCTTCAACTTGCGCGCACGGCGCGATCCGCCCTGGTCACGATCGGAGCGCGCCTTGCATCTCCCCGGGATTGGTTGCCGAGCCTGCGCGCCGCCGCGAGCTGGCTCGCGACGCCGAGCGGCGCGCCACATTTCGTGCGCGACTATCGCAAGATGGTCGCCGACCTCGTGCTGGCAAACGGCGCCGCGGCAGCGATGGAATTGGGCGTCGGCGGTCGCTTCGAGGCGATCGGGCAGGCGCAAGCGGACCTGCTGTTGCGTCATGGGCTGCAACCGACGCACCGGGTCATCGATGTCGGCTGCGGCAGCGGGCGGCTCGCGGCCGCGCTATCCTCCATTCCCGGGCTGCGCTACCTCGGAACCGACGTGGTGCCGGAATTCGTCCGCCATGCGCGCGGGGTGGCACGCCCCGATTTCGAGTTCGATGTCGTCAACGGGCTTGCGATCCCCGCCCCGGACGCGTCGACGGATTTCGTGACCCTGTTTTCGGTGCTCACCCACCTGCACGCGCCGGAGGCCTTCATCTATCTCCAGGAGGTCGAGCGCGTGCTGAAGCCGGGAGGCACGGTCGTCGCGACGTTCCTCGATCTCGACGATCCGGTGCATTGGCCGATCTTCGCATCGACGGTCGAGAACATCCGGCTGCAGCAGCCATGGCCCGCGAATGCCTTCCTGACCGCCGGCATCATGGCGACGTTCGCCCAGAAGCTGGGGCTGAGGGTGGAGCGAATGCTGACCGCGGCCGAGGCGCCGGCGCTCGGACAGTCGGTTGCCGTCTGGCGCAAACCCGCGCAATGAGTTTCGTTCCCCAACCGCTGATCGGATGGGCGCGCGCCGTCGCGGGACGGCTTCCCAAACCCGCGGCAAGCTTCCTCCAGGAGCACTATCGCCGCTTCGTGCTGCGCCGTTCGCTGCGCGAGCAGGCGCGCCTCGATCCGCAGGTGATGCGCGCGTGGAGCATCGATGCCGCGCCGCCGCCGGAGATGCGGCTACGGGTACACGGGGCGGCCGACCTGCAGTCGTTCCTTGCGATCGGGCGTGAGAATTACCAGACCATCCTCGACGGCCTCGCCCTGGCGCGGAAGGCGGTCGGCGCCGGCAGCCGGATCCTCGATTTCGGATGCGGGCCCGGCCGCACCCTGCACTGGTGGGCACGACACCAGCCACGGCCGGTGTTGCACGGTACCGACGTCGACCGCGAGGCGGTCGAATGGACGCGGCGGCATCTCCCCGTGGCCGCCGACCACAACGAGCCGCTGCCGCCGTTGCGCTACGACGACGCGGCGTTCGACGCGATCTACGCCATCTCGGTGTTCACCCATCTCGACGAGCAATACCAGGATGCCTGGCTCGCGGAGCTGCACCGCGTGCTGAAGGATGACGGCGTCGCGCTGTTGAGCGTGCGTTCCGAGCACGATCTCGCGAGCCGGCCGGCCGCCCTGCTGCAGCGCGTGCGGCGCGAAGGCATCGTGTTCGAGCACGACGCCTGGACCCAGCAGTTCTTCCCCGGGTTCTATCAGGCGACCTATCACAGCGCCGACTACATCGAGCGGCATTGGGGCCGCTTCTTCACCATCGTGGGCAAGGTGACGCGCGGTTACGTCGACGTGATCGTGCTGCGCAAGCAGTCAGGACGGTTAGAACCTCGCGTCCGCTTTGTAGTCGCAGGCATAGAGCGCGTTGGCGGTGCTGTCGTTCTGCGTCAGCACGACCGAGAACTGGTTCTCCCCGACGACCGGATTGCGCGCCGTACCATTGTTGACCCACGAAGACCCATTGAAGTAGGAGGCCTTTCCCGCCGTGCCCGCCGAGTCGTAAAACGTCATGGATGGAGCCGCCCGCATCGGCGGAACAAAGGCCAGGCACGGGAACCAACCTGCCGACGCGGAGTCGGTCGCGTCCGTCCCAATAATGGCGTTGTTGCCGAGTCCAACGTTTGCGCCCGGCGCAACGGCGTAGTTGTAGGACTTCTGGAAGTACCGGCGGCACAGCCCTAGCTCCACATCGAAGGGCCGCATCAGCAGCGGCAGGCGAGCGGCGAGAATCGTCTGATCGGGTGCAGTCAGGTCGACGCCGGGGACCGCCACCACGCCCGTGATCTCGGTCACGTAGCTGGTGTTGCCGACGGCGTTGGGGCCAGCGGAAAACGCGATGCTGATAATGAGCCACGCCCCGACACCGTTGGTCGTCAGCCACGTGCCCGTGGTGACCCCGGCGAGCTTCACTGTCTTGAGTTCCCAGGTGTTCGCCGCATTGACTGTGACGTCGGCGGCCGCCGAAGCCGTAAACGCACTGTTGTAGAGAGCGACGCGGTACGCCCCGGCCACGGGAGCTTTGATCCAGAAGGCAATGCTCACGTCCTGCGCAGCTGCCGCGCCCCAACCGGCACGAGCGAAGCGATACCCCTCGATCGGATGTCTGATCTGCACGATGTCGCTTCCGATGGAAGCCTGCGCCGTCGTCACGGTGATGCGCAGCGCTTTCAGGATGCCGGAAATACCGCTCGAAACTTGCAGCGCGCCGAGCACCGAGGTTCCGGTCTTCACGATCACAAACTGATCCACGGTGTAGATCGCCTGGGCTCCGCTCGGGATGGCCACGGTTGACGTGCCGTTCTCCTGGCTCACATCCATGCCGCCGTTCACCTGCATGCCGTTGCAGGCGAGCGCATCGAGCGGCGCGGCCGCGATTTGCGCGCGCGTCGCCGCCGGGTCGGCGAAGCCTTGCGCGAGCGTGAGCCTGGCGGTCGACCGGTCGATGATCAAGGCATCGAGCCAGGACGCGCCGTCGGCCGAAACCTTCAGATGCAGGTCGTCGTCGCCGGTGAGCCCGATCTCGGCGCGGCCGGAGAAGTTGGTCTGCAGCAAGAGCGAAAGCGTCTTGGCCGCGCTCTCCTTGCTCATCTTGTAGCGCAGATGGCCGTCGCCGCCCTCGGTCACGGTCTTGGCGATCCACAGCGCGTTGTTGAGCTTGGCGCTGAACGGGTTGGTCGCGTCCGCGGTGGTGCCGACGCCGAGCAGCGCGATGTTTTGCAGGCTCGTGAGCAGCGCAAGCGCGTCGACCCAGGCGCTGCCGTTCCAGGCAATAAGCGCGCCTTCGGCGACGACATAGGCGAACCAGCCGGCGCGCGGGACGTAGAACTCCCAGCCGCCGTCCTGCCAGGCGGCGACATGGCCGGCGTGACCGGCAAACGCGCCGCTCGGGCTCGCCGCAACGATCCAGCGCGCGCCTTCGGCCGGCGAACCGGGCGGCGCCGCATGGGTGCGATCGAGCACGGCGAGCTGCACCAACGCATCGAGTGCGCGCAGCGCCTCGTTGTGGGTGACGTGCTTTTGCGCCTGCGCGGCGGCGATCTCCGGCAGCGCGAGGTTGGCGGTCTCGGTCATGGCTGCTCACGATGTAGGTTGCGCGTGTGGAAAATGGATTTTGCGGACGGCGTAGGGTGGGCAAAAGCGCGAGCATCGCCGGTCAGACATGAGGCGCAGAGCTCGCGCGCTTTTGCCCACGCGTTCGAGCCGTCCGCGTGGGCACGGCGCGAACAGTTCGAGCGCAACCATTGCGATCCGTATGCCGCGCCTTTGCCCACCCTACAGAATCGAGACACTGAGCGTGGCGTGCGCCGGAAATCCGCGGCCGACGGTCGCGGAGAGCTGATGGGCGGCGCCCGGCTGCGCGCTACGCCATGCTATTGAGTATGCTCAGCGTGGACGACGAGACAGGTACGCTTGTCGATCGTGACGATCGGAACGCCACCAAGCGTCCCGCGTGGCAACTCGTAGGTCAGCCGCCACAAGTTCCCTTGCTCTGAGATGAGCGGCTTCAACCCGGCCGCGTCGAAGAAGGGGTATTGCCTTGCAATGTATGCTTGAGCCGTCTTCAACATATCGCAATTGGTCTGTGACATGGTTTGATCCGCCATCGTCTGGATCGTACAGAAGGTCGCCATCGCCAGGGCAAGTTTGCCCAAGCCGGCCTCTCTGACACCGGTTTTAGCGCGAGCCTCGTCTCCGCAGGGTCGGGCCAAAATAGTACATCCCGTCGTGCGATTAAATCAGCCCAGGTAAGCCGACGCCTGCGGCGAAACTTTGATCCCCGACACTCGGGCCCGACCTGAAGCCGGTTTCCGGTCGATTTGGATGTGTGTGGAAGAAAGCAACGGCATCGTTAGGTGCAGGACCTGGGACAATACTTGCTCGAGAACCAGGGCTGGAGAACGGGCGAGTGAATAACGCTCCGGTTGCCTCATTGCGGGAAACCCAAAAGCCGTGCTCCCGAGCCGTGCCGGTCGGATTTGATGCATTCCAAGCTTCATCGATTCTCGCCCGGATAGCTGGGTCGTTGGCAATCTCCTGCAGTTGCCGCAAGTCGCTCCGAGGGGGCTGGTCGGAAGCTGTCGTCAGCGCTTGCTCAAGTCGCGTCGCCGAGCCTCCTCCACTTGTCCACTGCCCACCGTTCGGATTGCCCGCCGGCACGCGCGGCTGGCCGGGATCGAACCCGGCCTTCTCCTCGCCGAAGAAGCGCGCATAGGCAAGGTCGAAGCGCGCGAGCGCGCGCTCGGACAACACGCGCAGGACTTGCGACTTGTGCTGCGCAGCCATGCGGCGCAGCGCGTAACCGCTGCGCAGGTGGGAGACCATCGCGCGCAGGCGCATGTTGTCGACGCGCAAGGCGTCGAGCCGCGCGGCGAGGCGCGCGTCGTCGATCCAGGTCATGGGCGATCTCGCATGCGTAGGGCGGGCAAAGGCGCGGCCATCGCGCGAAAAGTGACACTCCGACCGCAATCCGCGCCGAGCCCGCGTGGGCCGGGCCTGCACGACGGCGGGCACGGCGTTACCGCGTCTCGCGTTCGTTGCACGGCTGGAGCAGCGCCTTTGCCCGCCCTACGATTTCACATCGCGTCGGGCGTGACTTGCAGCGCTTTCCGGGCAGCCTCGGGCGTCAGGTCGGCTTGAAGATGCCCCGGTCGAGATTGTCGAGCGACATTCCGGCATCGCCCGCCTGTGGAAGATGGCGCAATCGCGAAATTGATTCCAGCGCGTTTCGAGCGGCTTGTGGAGCGACGGCCAACGTGGCCTTTGCCGCATTCAAGCGAACCTGAACATTTGAATGCTGATGGAGTGGAATCAATGCACGTCTTTGGTCTCCACTTCGCACCTTCAATTCCCTTTCCACGGCTTTCTTGTAGTCGAATAGGCGATTGAAGGCCTCATTGTCATCATCGAGAATTGCTTCATCTTGAGCCAAACCAATCTCGACAAAGCGTGAGATCAATTGCTCCAGGGTCATGGACTCCAAATTGACCCGCTTCATGGTTATACTGGCTTGTAAATGCCGCGATCGAGTGCCCGGATCGACATGCCGGCCTCACCAGCCTGCGGATACTCGCCCGAGCTCGCGAGCATTTGCAACGCGTCCCGTGCCATCTTCGGTGTAACCGCCAGTGTTGCCTTGATGGCCTTGACGCGAACTTGCGGATTGGAATGATCGTAAAGGCGAAGCAATGCTCGCCTTTGATCGCCGGGACGTCTCTTCAGCTCGGCTTCTATTATCTCCAATTGGTCGAACAAGTGATTGACCTTCGCGATGTCATCGCCGAGCAGCGCATCATCCTGCTCAAGGGCAAGCTTAATGAAGCGTTCGACCAATTGATCCACCGTCATTTGATCAGGCTTGATCGGTTTCATGGCTTGAGAACTCCGTGGTCGATGAGCGCATCAATGCCGATCTTCGTGCGCTCCGCCCAGGTCTTGCCGCGCAGGTAATCACGCGGGGACATGCCACCGAAATCTTTGCTCTTAGTCTGATACCACCCGTTGATCTCGCGATGCTTCAGGCGCGGAATGCGCACGAGGTTCTCCGGCGCGTCGATCATGTGACGCGGGTAGCCGTCTTGCGCCGCAGGCGTCTGCTCCACGATGTGGTGCCTATCATAGCCTGCCCTGGGCGTCGCGGCGCTTTCGCGTAACTCGTCGAGGCTCTTGGGCGGATCGCGATAGGCGACGATCTCGGCGCGATACTCGTTGAGCCAGTGCGCGGCCGCAACGATCGCGCCGAAAACGGCGGCCCCCTTGCCGAGCCGCCGAACAACATCCTTGACGATCCTGTTGCGCTCCTGCGCGGTCCGCGGCCGCTCCTTGGGAATTTCCGGCGGTTCGTTGCTCGGCCATTCGCCGGCAAGCCGGACCTGTCGAGCGCCCTGACCTCCGACGCCGGTCCACTGCCCGCCGTCTGGATTGCCGGCCGGCACGCGCGGCTGGCCGGGATCGAACCCGGCCTTCTCCTCGCCGAAGAAGCGCGCATAGGCAAGGTCGAAGCGCGCGAGCGCGCGCTCGGACAACACGCGCAGGACTTGCGACTTGTGCTGCGCAGCCATGCGGCGCAGCGCGTAACCGCTGCGCAGGTGGGAGACCATCGCGCGCAGGCGCATGTTGTCGACGCGCAAGGCGTCGAGCCGCGCGGCGAGGCGCGCGTCGTCGATCCAGGTCATGGGCGATCTCGCATGCGTAGGGCGGGCAAAGGCGCGGCCATCGCGCGAAAAGTGACACTCCGACCGCAATCCGCGCCGTGCCCGCGTGCAGACGCGCCACGTCGTCCCACGGCGGGCACGGCGCTTCCACGTTCGCGTCGTCCTGCACCGACGGTGCAGCGCCTTTGCCCGCCCTACGTTTTCACATCGCGTCGAGCGTGGCGTGCGCCGGAAATCCGCGGCCGACGGTCGCGGAGAGCTGATGCACGGCGACGGCGAGCGTCGCCTGCGCGGCGCCGAAATCGGCGATCTCGTCGGCCGCCGCATAAAGCACCGACGGCGTAACGGCGCGTCAGCGTGCGCTTTACCGTGGTGCCGGCGAGCATGTCGATCGCGTAGGCCTCGCGCTCCTCGCCAAGCGGAACTTCGACGGCCCAGCCGTCGCCGTCGCGCCGCGCGCGGCGCATCCACGCGAAGGTCACGCCGGCGCCCGAGCGCCGCGCGCGCAAATGCACCGGAGCCAGCGGACGCAGCGCGGTCGCCTGCGGGGTCACGTCGAGCGCGACCGCGGCGGCATCGCCGTGATTGCGCTCGGCGGCGACGATGCGCAACCGCATCGGTCGCTCGAGCGCGTCGAGGCCGCGCGCGATCGCCGCCACGTGCTGGTCGAGCAGCACGAACGGCGCGCCCGCGGGCAGCGGGGTCGCCCATCGCCCATTCGCTGCCGGCTTGGCCGCGCAGCAGGCGCGAGAGACGGTAGGTGCGCGTGGCCACAAGCTCGGCCGCGGCGAACTGCAGCACTTCCCAGGCGCCGTCGGGGCGCCGCAGCGCGGCGGCATTGGCGCCGCCGAGCAGGTCCATGTCGGACACTGCGGCGAGCACGCCGCCGAGCAGTTCCACGCGCACCTGGTTGCGGCGGTCGAAGCGCCCGAGCGGGCCGCGCGGCAACGGATCGAGCGTCGTGCCCACGATCGCCGGCGCGAGCGCGAGCGCTGCGCGTGAAAAGCTCGCGCCGTCGGCCGAGCGCCAGATCGCGACCGGCCCGGGCCACGGGTCGGCGAACACCGCGATGCGCGTCAGGATCGCCGGTTGTTCGGAACCGAGCGCCGGCAGATCGAGCACGAGCGCATGCACCGGCCCGAGCGGCGGCGGCAGGCGCGGCGCCGGGCGGCGCGGCGCGATCAGGGCCAGATCGAACACTTGCGGGTCGATCGAGCGCGCCTTGACGCGGCGGCTCTCGGCGTCGACGGTCTCGCGCAACTCGACGAGCCGCCGGCGCCCGCCGGCGGTGAGGCCGACCACGTCGCCGGGTGTGAGCGCAAGCCGGCTCGGCGGCAGCGCGAACTCGGCGCTCTCGCGCCCGGCCCACAGGTCCTGCAGCCAGATCTCGGCGCGCCGCGTCGCCTCGGCGTCATTGGTGACCACGCTGAGGTCGGCGTGCGCGGCGCGCGCCGCGCCTCCGACCAGGCGGCGCGAGGTCACGGCCGAGCGGCGATAGTCGAACTCGGCGTCGGTGAAGCCGAGCGAGACCTCGCGCGGCAGCTCGGTCTCCTGCGCGCGGGTGAGGCGCAGCGGCGCGCCCGCGGGCGGCAGCACCAGGTCGTCCTCGCCGAGCTCGGCGACCGGCTCCGCCCCGCGCGGCCGGAACCGCAACACGCCGCCCTCCTCCGCCGCGTCGAACGCATAGCTAAGCGCGAGCGGCTCGATCGCCGCGCGCGGCGACATCGGCCGGTCGATGACGTAACCGTCGGGCCCGCCGCCGAGCGCGCTCGAGTCGCAATCCGCGATGCCGGCGTCGGCCAGGATCGCGGCGATCAGCGCATCGAGCGGCGCCGAGCCGAGCCGGCCGGTGAGCCAATGGCCGGTCTCCCAGTTGGGACCGTCGCTCCATACTTCGGTGGCGGCCGGGAACAGCGGATAGGGGCGCGCGTCCCAGGTCCACAGATGAATGGCCGAGGGCAAGATCATGCGGCCGCCGTAAACCGCCGACACCGGGTTCATCGACGCGCTGGCGCCGAACTGCGGATCGAACGCCGCCAGCACCGCCTCGAGGAAGCGGCGCTGCATCCGGTCGTCGCGCCGGCCGTTGGAGAAATACGGCAACCCCGACTCGACCGACTTCGGATCGACGAACACGCTCGGCTGGTTGGCGCCCTTGTCGACCGCGCCGCAGCCGACCTCGGTCAGCCAGATCGGCTTGCCCTGCGGCGCCCACGCGGTCGCGGCGATCTCGGCGCCGCCGACGCGCTCGTGGTGCGCATTGGCCCACCAGCTCCACAAATCCTTGACGCGGAACACCCACGGCTTGCCCAGCCCGTCGGTGATCGGCGTGCGCGCCTGCGCGGCGCGGTCGGCGTCGTTCGCATAGAACCAGTCATAGGCGTCGCCGGCGCGCAGGTTGGCGGCGAGATATCCGGTCTGATAGATCGATTTCGCCAGCGCGCGGTCGAGATGGTCGGCGCCGTCGCGCCAGTCCGCGAGCGGCGCGTAATAGTCGATGCCGACCGCGTCGATCGCGCCAGAGGCCCACAACGGGTCGAGCGGGAAGCGCACTTCGCTCGCCCCGGCGTCGACCACGTGCGCGCCATACTCGGTCCAGTCGGCGCCATAAGTCACAAGCGTGTCGGCGCCGAGGATCGTCCTCACGTCTGCTGCGAGCGCGACCAGATGGCCGACCGCCGGATAGACGCCGCTGGCGGAGCGCACGCGCGTCAGGCCGCGCAGCTCCGAGCCGATCAGGAACGCGTCGACCCCGCCGGCGCCGGCGGCCAGCGCCGCGTAATGCAGCACCATGCGGCGATAGTCCCAGGCGTCGGGAAGATCGATGCCGAAGAACGCGTCGATCTGCGCCGCGGCCGCGGCGGTGCCGTCGGGCGAGCCGGGACGGCCCGGCGCCGGATCGCAGGTGATGCGCCCGCGCCACGGATACGGCGGCTGGTCGGCGGCGCCGCTCCACGGATCGGTGAGGCCGTTGCCGGCGGGCACGTCCATCATCACGAACGGATAGAGCGTGATCTTGCACCCGCGCGCCTTCAGCTCGCCGATCAGGTGCACGACGCTTTGGTCCGACGGCGTGCCGCCGTACGCGGGACGGCCGGCGACCAGCGAGATCACCGGGGCGCTGCCGCGGTCGAGGCCGGCGACTTGCCAGGACGGCGGGTGGGTCTGCTTGATGGCGGAATCCACGCGCGGCTGCAGCGTGCATTGGCCGGCGCGCAGGTCGTTGCCGAACCAGGCCACCACGAGCGCGACCCGTTCGAGCCGCGGACAGAGCGCCTGCAGCTCGTCGAGCGCGGCCTCGACGTCGGACGCCGCATAGCCGACGTGGCGGTTCTCCAGATCCGACTGGCCGGGCGCGAGCAGGCGCACCACGGGCGCGGGCTCGTAGCCGAACTCGGTCGTGCCCGGGATCAACGTGACGGCGCGCACCATGCTTTCGAGCTTGCCGATCGGGCGCACCAGCTCGAACGAGAGCTGCGGGATGCGGTTGCCGAAATTCTCCAGCGGCAGGCGCTCGAACACGATGTAGGCGAGCCCGCGATAAGCCGGCGACGCGCCGTCGCGCGCGACGATCAGCGGATCGGGAGTTTGCGTCTCGCTGCCCGGATAGATGCGCACCGTGACGTTGGTGAGGTCGAGCGGCTTGCCGTCGGCCCAGATGCGCTTGACCGCGCCGATGCGGCCTTCGCACAGGCCGACCGCGAGGTTGGCGAAGTAGCTGTAGGTGGTCGTCGTGGTGGTGGTGCCGCCGCCGCCCTTGCCGCCTTCGTTTTCGCTGCGCTTGCTGACGACTTCTTCCAGCGCGGTCGCCCAGATCACCTGGCCGGCAAGGCGCGCGCGGCCGTAAATGCGCGGGATCGGCGCGCCCTCGGTCGAGGCCATGACGTCGAGGTCGGCGAGGCGCGGGCCTTCGACCGCGCGCTCTGAGCCGCCGATGAGCGCGCGGTCGATGACGCTGCCGGCGATCGCGCCGGCGAGGCGACCCGCGATCGCGCCGACCGGGCCGAACACGGCGCCGCCGGCCGCCGCGCCCGCGACGGAGAGAAGGAGGGAGGCCATGGGGTGATGTCTTTCAGTTGCCGTAGCCCGGGTTGAGTGACTTGTCCGCCGTAGCTTCAGCGAAGGCGGAAGCGAAACCCGGGATAAGTCTCGCAGCCGGCATGACCGGTCCCGGATTTCGCTGACGCTCAATCCGGGCTACGCCCTCAGAGAGCATGCCGAATTTCTGTCAGGAAGAACCGATGGCCGCCCGTGCTGAAGTCGTAGCTCGGCGACACGCTGCGCCATATCTGCGCGATCTCATCGTCGGAATATCGGCCGCTCAACAGTTCGTCCAAGTATTTTCCGATGCCCTCCTTCCGCTCCGCGTTGAACGAATCGACAACATGCGCGATCCATGCCTCGCGCGTGGGAAATTCGTCGCGGCTGCCGGGATAGAACAGCGTGAACAGTTGATGGATGTCTCTTGGGACGCTCATGAGATGTCTCGCTATCTCTTCGAATCCTCATTGATGGTCCGCTCACTATGCTCCCTCAAGGATTCCTGAGGAAGAAGCCGCCCTCGGTCGTATGATCGAGAACCTTGCCGGCGAACTTCGGGTGGTGCTCTTCGGTGATGAAGAATATCAGCTCGAGCTCGGAGGCCTTTTGTATTCCATGCGCGATCTCGGCACGCTGTGACTGTCGGTAGAAGGAAAGCACGACGTTCTCGAACAGCTTGGTGTCGTCGTTGGCGTAGTAGCTGCCCCAACCTATCGAGGGTAAAGCGGCTGGGTCATGAGGAAAAAGTGCGTCATGGTCGCGCGTGATCAGCGCAATCGCGTTCTTCGCAGCCGGGGAAATGGTGAAATTGACCGGCAGCATGTTGGAGTCGGTCATGGCGTCTACCTCGGCCTGTTGTCGTTCAGCAGCCGGCCATGGCTGACCGCGGTCCAATGCGCGGTCGCTCCGCAATTGAAATTCATCGGACCCGGGACAACGACGCTGAAAGCGGCGAATCTGTAGACGCATCGCCGCCCTCCCGCCACAGGAATCTCGGCGATCAGAATGCCGAAATCCCCTTGAGCGAGAACGACGTGATCGCGCGGCTTTGTACCTTGCGGCGAGCGGCGCAAACTGGCCCCACTTCCGCTTGTCCATTGTCCGCCATCGGGATTGCCGGCCGGCACGCGCGGCTGAACAGCATCGGAATGCGGCGCGCACTGCGGAGCGTGCGCGCGAACGCGCCCGGCAGCATCATGTCGCGCGCGGGATCGACCACGCCGAACACGCTGGCGTAGCCTTCGACCGCGCCGTCGACGTCGATCGTTGTGCGCGGCGGCGCGAGTTGTTGAGCGAGCATGGGTGATCCTGACGATTTGCACGCAGCTGGCGCCGCGCGTCCCCTCTCCCGCTTGCGGGAGAGGGGCTTGCCTCAAAGAAGTCCCTCTCCCGCCTCGCCATAGCGCGTCGAAGACGCGCGTAAACGCGCTTCTGGCTCGGCACCCTCTCCCCTTCGGGGAGAGGGGAACGCGCGGCACGTTCAGTTCGTCACATCCGGAAACGCGAACGCATAGGCCAAGCGCCGCCGCCACCACGGCGCGATCGAAACTTCCGCGACCGCGGCGCCGTCGTGCGCGTGCACCATCAAGTCGGCCGCGGTGACGATCGCCGCATGCTTGGCGGGAAAGCCGGCGCGCCAGCGGAACAGCAGCACGTCGCCCGGCGCGAACGCGCGCGGGTCGTCGAGCCGGTTGAGATGGCGCGCCGCCGCGCGCGCGAGCGACTCCTCACCGGTTGCTTCGGCCCAGTCGGCCGAATACGGCGGCACGCGCTCGGGTTCGGCGCCATGGAGCGCGCGCCACACGCCGCGGATGAGGCCGAGGCAGTCGCAGCCCGCGCCCTTGAGCGAAGCCTGGTGGCGATACGGCGTGCCGATCCAGGCACGCGCCTCGGCGATGATGGCGGAGCGAAGCGGCATGGCGATCACCCCTGCCCCGGCACCGGATAGCTGATGACGAAATCGTTGCCCGGGATCGCCGGGAAGCCGCGGAAGTTGACGTGGTTGACGAAGCGATCGCGGCAGGTGGCGAAGCGCTTGTCGCAGCCGGCGGTGACGGTGAACGCATCGCCCGGCGCGATCGGCTCGGCAAACGCCTGCCACAGCTCGATCAGCACGCCGTCGAGGCCGACGCGATGACTCTTCACTTCCACCGCAAGGCCGGCGTTGGCGCCGCTGGTGAACGTGAGCTTGCCCGCGGTGAACCACCCGTCGGCGAATGCATCGAGTCCGTTGGCGCGGAGCAGCGACGTGGCGGCGAGCGCCGCGACCGCACCGCTGCCGCGCAACGCCGGATCGGCCAGATCCACGGTGCAGCGCGCATCGCCGAGATCGGCCGCGCAGGTCGCGGTGTAGAGCCGCCCGCTCTCCTCGTTGAGCCGATGGGTGAGCGAGCGCAGCTCGGCGGAGAAAGCGGCGCCTGCCCGCGCGACCTCGCCGAGCACGCCCTTGGCGAGGAGCACGGTGAGCGCCGGCTCGCTCCAGTCGACCAGATGGACCTCGACCGCCGCCGCGTCGTAGCGCCCGGCCGCCAAGTCGGCTTCGGCGAGCGAGTCGTCGGCGAGCGCGCCGGCGATCTCAGTCCCGTCGACCTGCAGGCCGAGCCGCGCGGTCGCTTCCGAGGCGGTCAGCCCGGTGGCGGCGCGGCAGATCACGCCGCCGAGCACGATGTCGGCGTCGTGATCGGTGAAGCCGAGCACCCCGCCGTCGCGGCGCGTGACGACCCAGCAGCGGCACAAGGTGGTCACGCCGGAGGAGAGCTTGGTTTGCAGGGCGGCTGGGATGGCGCGCATGGCTAGATCCGGATCTCCACCAGCGGAATGCTCGGGATCGCGCCCGCGGCAAAGGCCGCGAGGTCGACTTCGAGATAGTCGGTGTCGAAGCGCACCGGCACGTCGAACAGGTAGCCGGCGCGGATCGCGGCGCCGGCCGGCGGCACGTGGCCGGGCAGGAACGTGACGATGCCGGTGCTCACATCGCAGGCGAAGGCGGTGCCCTCGCCCTGTTCCACGCCGGCGACGGCGACGCGCACGCCCGCGACCGGCTTGACGATCGCGCGCTGATAGGGCGCGTGCACCGCGCCGTAGGTCTTGGTGAGCTGGAACGTCATCGCGGCACCGTCGCCGGCGCCGATCGCCTGGTCGAGCGGCGTCACCGCCGCGCCGGGCGCGGCCGAGGAATGATCGAGCCGGTCGCGCCAGCGGAAGCCGTGCAGGCGCCCGCGCCGCTCCTCGAAGAACGCCACCACCGCGGCGAGCGCGTCGAGCGTCTTGACGCCGTAGCCGGCGTCGTAGCGCCGGCGCGAATGCGCCCAGCGCGCGTTGCGTTCTTCGCGTCCGGATCCGAGCACGACGATCTCGGTGCGCCGCTCCGGCCCGCCCGCGCTCTTGAGCGCGATGTCGAGCGGAAACAGGACTTCGTGGAAGGACATGGGGTTTCTCCGGCATCGCCGAACCTTGTAGGGCGGGCAAAGGCGCGACACGCCGCCCCGGGAATCTGCGCAAATGCAGCGCGCCGTGCCCGCCATAAGTCGCGCCGCGTTCGCAGACGCGGGCACGGCGCGCGCGTTCTGTGAAAAATCGCGACGACCTCGTGTCGCGCCTTTGCCCGCCCTACGGACTTACATCCCGCGCTGTCCGCGCGCGACCGCGCGCGCCATCAGGCCGGTGAGATAGCTCTCGGAGCGGCGGAAGCTTTCGGCGTCCGGCGTATGGATGTGCACCGTCACGTTTCCCCCCGCGCCGCCCGCGGCCGCGACGCCGAGCCTGCCGTCGGGGCCGCGCGCGAGCGGCAGGATCGCCTCGGGGCCGGCCTCGCCGGCAAGCCCGAGCCGGCGCGCGGGCAGCGCGAAGAACGACGGCGTCGCGATCACGCCGCCGGCCGCGAACGGTTCTGCGCCGCTCAGCGCCTTGGTCAGCGCTTCGCCGCCGCCGAAGCCGCCGCCCGCCTCGCCGAACAGCTTGTCGAGGTTGCCGCCGAGCGCGCCGGTCAGCGGCTTGAACGCCGTCTGCAGCGCCATGGTGGAGAGGCGCAGCGCCAGCGACTTGAGCACATCGTCGAAGCGCTTGGCGCCGGCGGCGCCGCGCGCGAAGGCGCCGGTCATGGCGCGCGCGAACGCGTTGGCGTTGAAGGTGAGGTCGCGCGTGCGCCCCTTCACGCCGTCCATGGCGCTGGCGAGGCTGCCGCCTGCGCCGGAGGGATCGAAGTCGTCTTCGTCGGCCATGGAGAGGCTCCGAACCTGTAGCCCGCATGGAGCGAAGCGGAATGCGGGAATCGTGCCGCGCGGCGAGACCTACCCCGGATTTCGCTGCGCTCCATCCGGGCTACGCATCCGGAAATCGCGCCATCAGTGCTGCAAATCCCGCGCGCTCGAGCGCCGCGTCGCGCGGTCCGAGCACCGCGTCGATCGCGTAACCCAATTCGCGCGGCGTCATGGCCCAGAACGCCTCGGGCGCGAGCCGCAGCACCCCGAGCCCGAAACCGATCGCGCGCGCCCAGGGAAACGCTGCGCGCTTCACGCCAGGCCGAAAGGGCCGGGCGGTTCCTCGGCGCCGAACGTCGCGGCGATCAGCGCCGCCGCGATGCGCACGTAGCCGGCGGCGCCGCCGGCGACCGCCATGCGCGCGACTTCCTCGTCGCTCACCGTCTCGCCGGCGCCGCGCAGTCCGGCCGCGATGATGCGGGTCAGGTCGCGCGCGCTCAGGCGTCCGGCGCCGAAGCGCTCGGCCAGCGCCACCAGATCGGCGGCGCCGAACGCGGCCTCGAGCTCGGCGAGCGCGCCGAGCGTGAGCACGAGGCGGCGGCGCGCGCCGCCGATCTCGGCGTCGATCTCGCCGCGATGCAGGTTGGCCATGGGGGTTCTCCTCACGCCGCCGCAAACGTCAGCTCGCCCGCGAACTCCAGCGCCAGCTCGTAGGTCACCTCGCCGTCGTGCTCGCCGGCGAATTCGAGGGCGACGATCTGGAACGCGCCCGCGACCGTGCCGAAGTCGGGGATCACGATCTGGAAGCTCTTCACCGCGCCGTCGAAGAACGCCGCGCGCATCAGCGCGTCGGAGGCGCCGTCCTTGAACAGGCCGCGCCCGGCGACCGCGGCGCGCTTGATGCCGGCGCCGTCGAGCAGTTCGCGCCAGCGCCCGGCCAACTCGGCGTGGGTGATGTCGACGCTCTCGGCGTTGAACGCGAGGCGGCGCGCGCGCAAGCCCGCGACGGTGACGAAGCTCGCGCCGTCGGCGATCTTGATCAGCAGGTCCTTGCCCTTCTGAGCGGTCATCGCAGTCTCCTTTTCAAGCCGGTTCGGTCACGGCGCGGAAGCGCACCAGCGCGTGGTAGGTGCGCCCGTCGGCCTCGCGGCGGATGTCGGCGACGGCAAAGCGCAGGTTGACCAGATGGTGCCCGGCGGGCTCGAGCGGCGCGTCGTCGAGCGCCTGCAACAGCGCGCCGGCGATCATGTGCGCCTCGCGGTGGCCGCCCTGGCGCGACCAGGCGTGCAAGGTGAGGCGATGCTCTTCGCCGCGCTCCGAGCCGGTCGAGAAATCCGCGATGCGCGCTTCGCCCAAGGTCACATACGGCAACGCGGCGCCCGCGGGCGGCTCGTCGTACACTTTCGGTCCGCCGAGCAGCGCGGCGAGCGCGCCGTCGTTCACCAAGGCGTCATGGATCGCGGCGCGCAGCGCCGCGGCGGCGGTGGGCATGGGGTTTCTCCGGAAGAAATTTGCGCGGAAAGGTCAGGAACGCTCTTCGGCCTGGATCACGAGGAAGCGGCCCGTGGCGTCTTCATGCACGGTGACGATGCGCAGCAATCGCGTGCCCGCGACGAGGCGATGGCGCGTCGTCACGTCGGAGCGCAGGCGCATCACGATGCGATGCGTGATCGTGGCGCCGCTCGCGGCCGCCAGCACGTCGCCGCGCGCCGCGCTCGGCGCGAGCTTGGCCCACACCGTGGCGATGTCCTGGTAACTGCGCGTCACGCCGCCGGCGCCGTCCGGCGTCTCGACCGGCGCCTGCAGCGTCAGGCGGCGGTTCAACTCGCCTGCCGCCGTCATAGCGAAAGCACCCGGTAGGGCGCGATCAGCGCCGACGCGCTCGCCGGCAGCACGGCGACCTCGTGGCCGAGCGCGACCACGCCGCGGTTCTCGTACCAGTGCGCGGTGAGCAGCCGGATCGCCTGGCGCAGCGGCTCGGGCACATCCTCCGGCGCATCGCCGTAGCCGGCCACGATGTCGAGCTCGATGCCGCCGACGCTTCGTTCCGGCGCCGGCAGGCCTGCGAATGCAAGCTGCGCCGGCGCCGACGCCGTGTCGAGCGTGAACGCCGCAAGGTCGATCGCCTGCGCGCTGCCGTCGGCGCGGTAGACGCGCGCCGCGGTGAGCGCCTGCAGCGGCACCGGCAGCACGGCGAGCCGGCTGGCCGGCCAGCGGTCGCGCACGAGCCGCCAGCTCTGCGTGATCAGCGCGCGCCGCGTCTGCGTCTCGACGTGGGCGCGCGCGCCCACGATCAGCAGGGCGATCAGGTCGTCGTCGGCGGCATGCTCGACGCGCAGGAAGTTCTTCGCCGCGGCGAGCGCGACCGGCTCGAGCGCCGGGCCGGAGAGGAGGATGGAGGGCATGCTGATGACTTCCAGCTTGTGGCGAGTCCCCCTCCCGGCGCGCTACGCGCGCCGACCTCCCCCACAAGGGGGGAGGTGGGCTGTGGCGCTGTCAGCGCGACCTGGTGAGTTCGGCGTGTTCTTTCCCGAAACTCGGTGGGTCCCCTCCCCCCTTGTGGGGGAGGGTTAGGGAGGGGGTCTTCAGTTCAGTTGACAGCGCGGCTCGGGGCAGGCTCATGCCCCCGCATGCGCGCTCGCCTCGCCGCACTCATTATTAGTGTGCTCGCGCCCGGCCCGGCCGGCGCGATGGTCGGCGGGGCGCAACCGGCCGGCGAACTCGGCCGCTCCGCCGTGCTGATCGTCGGCTCGCGCGGCAATTCCTGCACCGGCGTTGCGCTGGCGCGCGACCTCATCCTCACCGCGGCCCACTGCGTCCTGCCCGGCGCCGAGTACAGACTGGTCGAATTCGACGCCAACCGGCGCCCAAGCCTGCGCGACGTCGCGCAGGTGGAACGTCATCCCCAGTTCAACTTGGGGAACTTCACGGCGCACCGCGTCACCGCCGACGTGGCGCTGCTCAAGCTCAAGGAACCGTTCGGTCTTGCCCCCGCGCGCCTCGCGCCCGGCGCACCCAGCGTCAAGCCGGGCGATGCGTTCACGGTGGTCGGCTACGGCGTGGCGATCCGCGGCGACGGCCGCTCCGGCGGCACGGCGCGCGCCGCGACCCTGGTCGCGACCGGCCGCCCCGGCAACCTGCAGATCCGCCTGGTCGATCCCGCCACCGGGGGTGATCGCGCCGGGCTCGGCGCCTGCACCGGGGATTCCGGCGCGCCGGTGTTGCGCGATGGCGCCGTGATCGGGGTGGTGAGCTGGTCGACCGGGCCCGGCAATAGCGCCGGCTGCGGCGGACTGACCGGGGTGACGCCGCTTTCGCTCTACCGCGGCTGGATCGTCGCCACCGCGCGCAGGCTCGGCAGCCCGGTGGAACCGTGACGTCCGCACTATTGCGGATGGGAAATTCCTTGCATCGGCCTTTTTCCCGTGTCGTGATACCGGCGGGTCGACGTTTTGCGTCGAGCATGAGGGGAAAGCCATGTCGTACGTCCTGCGCTGCACCGCAGCCGTGATCGGCATTCTGTTCGTCACCGGCGACGCGGAGGCGGTGATCAAGGGGCGCTCGGCCGGCGCGATCAGCCGCCACGTGGTCAAGCTGATCGGCCACAACCTGTTATGCACCGCGACCGTGATCGGGCGGCAGGAAGTGCTGACCGCCAATCACTGCGTCGACGGCGGCCACGGCCCCTACTTCGTCGTCGCGGCCGGCAAGCGCATCGCGGTCAGCGGCCGGGATTCCGCCGGCGGCGCCTCGCGGCTGACCTTGGCGAGCCCCCTGCCCGCGGGCTTCATCCCGATGGCGACCGGCTCGGACACGCCCTCGAACGGCAGCTACACCATCGCCGGCTACGGCACCAATGACGAGATGGCGCGGCCGCGCTCGGCCGGCCTGCGCGAGGCGCGCCTGGTCGCCGACAACACCTACAGCGCCGCTTCGCTGGTCGATCCGGGACGGCGCGGGCCGATCGCGGCCAGCGCCTGCATGGGCGATTCGGGCGGGCCGGTCGCGCGCTTCGACGGCAAGCGCTACGTGCTGGTCGGCATCGTCGACCGCGCCTCCAACATCGTCGGCAACCGCGCCTGCGGCTACCTCACGCACTACGCCTCGGTGAGTGGGGTCAACACCACCGCGTTCACCGCGCCGAACGCCACGCCGGTCGAGGCGACGGTGAGCCCACGCAAGCTCAAGCGCGTCGCCAAGGGCAAGCGCCACCGCTGGGCGGCGCGGTAACCTGGGTCGCCGATGGTCGATCGCTTGAGGGCGTCGGTAGAGCAGCTCGAGCCGCCCACGTGCCCTAACTGCTCGGTTGAAATGAGTTGGTATAACTCGCTGCTGCTCGGCGAAGGCGAAATCGGTCATTACTTCAGCTGCCCGAATTGCGGGCGGCTGAAGGAAATGCGCAGCCTGGTGGCGAGCGTTGACCGGGCACCCGGGCGGCCCAAGCTGTCAAAACCCGCTCATCGTTTCGAGTGTGCGGCGTAGCTTTGTAGGGTGGGCAAAGGCGCGACGCGACGTCGACGCGATCGGCGCAAAGCGCGCGCGCCGTGCCCACGCGGACGAACCGACAATCAAACGCGTGGGCAACGGCGCGCGCCGCCGGTGCAGATCCGGCAATTCGTCGTGCGCCGTTGCCCACCCTACGGATTTACGACGCCGCGAACTTCATCAGCTTGATCGCGTCGTAGTCCTGCACCCCGCCGCCGACGCGCTTGACGGTGTAGAACATCACGTAGGGCTTGTTGGTGTAGGGATCGCGCGTCACGCTCACGCCTTTGCGGTCGACCACCAGGTAGCCGCGGCGGAAGTCGCCGAACGCGAGCGCGAGCGCGTTCGCGGCCACGTCCGGCATGTCCTCGGTGTCGGCCACCGGGAAGCCCATCAGGCTGGCGCGGCCGTCCGCGGTCGCGGGCGGCTGCCACAGGTAGTTGCCGGTCGAGTCCTTGAACTTGCGCACCACGCTCTGGGTCTTGCGGTTCATCACGAAGGTCGCGTTCTGCCGGTAGCCCGGACGCAGCGCGTAGATCAGGTCGATCAGCACGTCGGACGGGTTGGACGCCGGGAACGCGCCGGCCGCGCCGCTCGCCACGTAGCCGATGTTGCCGTGGCTCCACGAGCCGTTGGCCACGGTGGGATAGGCGAGGAAGCCCTTCGGCCGGTTGACGCCGTCGCCGCTGACGAACGCGGTGCCTTCCTGTTCGGCGAACGTGCTTTCGACCTCGCCGGCGACCCAGGCGTCGATGTCGACCGCCGCGTCCTCGAGCAGGGTCGCGGTCGCGCCCGGGTTGGCATAGAGCTCCATCGCCGGGAAGCTCAATTCGGCGAGCGTCGGCGTTGCGGTCTGCGGCCGCGCATCGGTCTCGCCGACCCAGCCCGCGGCGGCGCCGGCGGTCATGAACGGTTTCTTGTACACGTTGCCGGAGATCTCGCGCACCGCGGCGAGGCGGCGGATCGGCGAGATGTTGCCGAGCCGGCGGCCGATTTCGCGTTCGAGCTCGGGCGGCACCAGGAAGCCGCCGTCCGGGTTGGAGCCGGCCGAGAGCGCTTTCAGCTCGAGCGCGCGCAGGTTCGCGCTCTCGCCGCGCCGCACATAGGCGTCGAACGCGGCTTTGTGCTCGCGCACGTCCGCCGAGCCGTCGCCGGCCTCGCGGCCGAGCGCGGGACGCGCCTGGCGGACCTGGATCTCGTCGAGCGCGCGCTGGTGGCGCTCGATCGAGGCGTCGAGGCGCGCCATCTTCTCCTCGCGCACGGCGTCGTCGCCGCGCCATGCGGCCAGGCGCGCCTCGTTCTCGGCCTTGTAGGCCTCGAACGTCCGCAGCATCTCGTCGTGGGTCACCGCCGCCTCGGACGGCAGCCCGGCCTTGGTCTCCAAGTCGCGCGTATCGGTTTCGTGCGTGTCGATGTCCATTCGCTTCTCCTCTGGTTGGACGAACGCATCCCGCATGCGAGGCGCCGTGCGCGTCGCATCGGGGATGGGTTCGGGCGGTCTTCCCCTCTCCCCGAAGGGGAGAGGGTGGCGAGCGCGAAAGCGCGAGCCGGGAGAGGGGCTTCCCGGCATCGCAGCCCCTCTCCCGCCTCACTCGCTGACGCTCGTTCGGCACCCTCTCCCCTTCGGGGAGAGGGGACGCGTGCGGCTAGAGCCCCTCCCCGCCCTCGATCGGGGCAAATCCGACCATGGCGCGCTTCTCGTTCACGCTGAGGAACGGCGCGGCGGTGACGCGCGCCCACAGCGCGGCGCGGTCGGCGGAGAGCGCCTCGATCCGGTCGGTGTCCACCGCGAGGCGCAGCTCGGGCGCGAGCCAGCTTGCCAGCGCGGCACCGATACGATTAGCAAGCGGCAGCACGCAGCCGCGGAACAGCACGCGGTTCGCCTCCTGGTAATTGGCGTAGGTGTTGTCGCCCGGGATGCCGAGCAGCATCGGCGGCACGCCGAAGGCGAGCGCGATCTCGCGCGCAGCGGCGTGTTTGGCCTCGAGGAAGTCCATGTCCTTGGGGCTGAGCGACATCGGCTTCCAGTCGAGCCCGCCTTCGAGCAGCATCGGGCGTCCGGCATTGGCGGAGCCCTGAAATTTCGCTTCGAGTTGTTGCTCGAGGCGCTCGTACTGCGCCTGCGAGAGCGTTCCGCCTTCTTTGCCCGCGTAGACCATCGCGCCGGAAGGCCGCGCCGCATTGTCGAGCAGCGCCTTGTTCCAGCGTGCCGCGGCATTATGCAGGTCGACCGCAGTGGCAGCGGCTTCCAGGCTGGAGAGCCCGTAATGGTCGTCGAGCGGATGGAACGCGGCGAGATGCAGGATCGGCGGCGGCGTCCCGTCCTGCATGAAGGTGACGGTGCGCCCGCCGACCGTGTAGTCGTAACGCTCGGGCCAGCCGTCGGCGCCGGGCACCAGCCTGATGCGGTCGGGTCGCAGCGCGTAAAGCTCGCGCACGCGCCCTTCGAGCGCGACCGCTTCCACATAGGCGTTGCCGGCGAGCAGCAGATGCGCGGCGACGGTCTCGAGGAACGTCGGCCCGTCCTGGCGTGGGTTCGGCCGCTGCAGCAGGTCGAGCAGCGGGTGCGCGTCGCGCTCGGTTTCGCCCTCATAGGCGAGGAACACGCAGGCGCCGACGTTCTCGGCGATCAGCTTCACGGCGCGATGCACGATCGCGTTGCCCATGTAGCCCGCGCGCGCGAGGCTGGCATAGTCGCGCGGGGTCCAGCGCGCGCGCCCGCCGCTCTCGAACGCGATCAGACGCGCGGTGCGCGAGGCTTTGGCTTCGGGCGCGCGCAGCAGATTCTTCAGGGCCTGGAGCATGGGGTCTCCTTTAGAAAAATGTGATGCGCGGCCCGTCTCCACGCCCGCCGTCACCCATCAGCGCGGTCAGCGCCCACACCAGCGCATCGAGCCGGTCGGGCGAGCGCCCCGACGACAGCCCTTCCGGGCCGAAATCGCACATCTCGTCTTCGAGCGACGGGAAGCAGCCGACATGCTTGGCGCAGCCGCGCTCGTAAAGCGCGGCGACCGGCTCGGCGCGCAGGTACTTGCCGCGCGTCGCGTGCACCTCTTTCACCGGCACCGTCGGATCGGTCCCGCGCAGGATCTCGCGCACCAGGTTGCCGCCCTTGTTCACCTCGGCGACGATCGTATCCGCGCGCAGCCGCTGATAGAGGCCGATCGCCTTGTTGGCCCAGCCGGAGGGAGAGAGCCCGGCGACCGTGGCGTCTTCCAGGACGTAGAACCAACCGTTCTCGGCGCGGCCCGCCGCGACGATGCCGCAAGCATCTGCTTCCGGGCGCGACGATCCAGGCGGGTCGAGCGCGACCACGATCCGGTTCAGCGGCGGCGCCTCCCCCACGCGGCAAGCTTCGATCATCGCGCGCGACCACAGCGCGTCGGGCCGGTCCTCGATCAGCTCGCCGTCGAGCTCCTGGCGGCCGAGCCGGGTGCCGGCGTAGCGCCCCACCACGGTGTCGAGGAACGCCGGCGCGAGATGATCCTTGTTCGCGCTGGTCGGCGCGCGCGTGAGACGCGTGCGTGGATCGGCGATAATGCGGCGGAGCAGCGGAATCGGGCGCGGCGTCGTGGTGACGAGCTGGCGCGGAAGCGCGCCCAGGCGCAGCCCGAACTGCAGCATGTCGAAGGCCTGGTCCGCATAGCGCCACTTGGCGATCTCGTCGCACCACGCGGCGTCGAACTGCGGGCCGCGCAAGGCGTCGGGATCTTCGGCCGAGAACACCTCGCCGATCGCGCCGTTCGGCCATTCGAGGCGGCGGCGCGAGGCGATCCAGAGCGGGCGTTCCGAGCGCGGCGCGGTCTGCAGCAGGCCGGACGATCCCTCGACCATCACGGCGCGCGCCGCAAGCTCGGTCTCGCCCACCAGCGCGATCGCGCGATGCGGACGGTCGGCGTAAGGCGGCGTGCCGTGGACCATCGCCCGCACCCACTCGGCTCCCGCGCGCGTCTTGCCGGCGCCGCGCCCGCCGAGGATCAGCCACGTGGTCCACGGACCGTCGTTGCCCTTCTCGGCGGGACGCTGGTGGGCGTGGGCGAAGATCGCGAAGTCATGCTTCAGGCGCAGTGCCGCTTTCAGGTTCCTGCTCAGATACGGCCGCACCCGTTTCGCTTCTGACAAAAACTTCAATGCGTCGCGCAAGCTCGTTACGGAAAGCGTCGATGTCGACAGGCCAATCATCATAATCCTCCGGAGCTTTGGGAGCCGGCTCGGAGGCGCGCAACCGGCGCACCTTGAACAGCGCTTCGGTCATGCGTTCGAGCATGCGCGTCGTGCGCTCCGCGGCGGTGACGGAGCGCGGGGTTTCCCGCAGCCGCATCTCCTCGACGCTGGAAAGATGCTCATCGAGCAGCCGTTCCATCCGTTCCGCTCGCGACGGCTTTGCCGCCGCGCCGGCGGCGGCAGGCGCGGCTTGCGGCGCGGGCCGCTGCTCCGCGACCTTGTCGGCCGCCACGGCGCGCAACTCCTCTTCAAGGCTTTCCAGCAAATCGTCCACCGGGACCTCGCGTTTTCGTCGCCTCTGGCGCGTCAAGCCCTGCTCGCGGATGTGGCGGTAGAGCGTCGACCGGTTCACGCCGCAGCGATCCGCAATCGACTGAATCGATTCATTGGTGTGTTCGACGCGGTGGCGGATGTCCGCGGCTTCCGCAGGCGAATATTCGTGCTTTGGGTATGGCATGTCAGACTCTCCTCAAATGCGAAGCGCGCCGCCGGTGCCTCGCGTGGGCGCGGCGAGGCGCCTGTAGATCCTATGGGGCAGCAGGTGGTCAGGAGGTAGGTTGAGATTGCAACCACCAACCCACCTGAGGACCAACGATGAAAACCGATCGCCCTGACGCACCTGCCGGCATTGAGTATGCCACGGTCCACGTTGTTTTCGAACTGAGCAAATCGAAGTGGCTTCTTGGGGTGCTACAGCCCGGGGCCGCGAAGGAGAGCCGTTACCAGATCGAAGGCGGCGACGTGAAGGCGCTGTCAGGAGTTCTGGCGCGGGCACGCGCGAAGGCGGAGGAGTTGGGTAAGCCGGCGCGTATTCTGTCCTGCTATGAGGCGGGGCTTGATGGTCACTGGCTGCATCGCTGGCTGAGCCAGAACGGCGTGACCAATTACGAGGTCGACGCGTCGAGCATCGAGGTGAGCCGCCGGGCGCGGCGGGCCAAGACCGACCGGATCGATTTGGCGCAGCTGATGCGGACTTTCCTGGCCTACTTGCGCGGCGAGCCGCGGGTCTGCAGCATGGTTCGGGTTCCCACGCCCGAGGATGAGGATCGCAAGCGGCGCACGCGCGAGCGCGAGCGGCTGCTCACGGAGCGCACGGCTCACACCAACCGGATCAAGGGGTTGCTGCACGGTCAAGGGATCCGCGATGCGACGCCGTTGAAGCCGGGCTTCCTGGGAGGTCTCGACCAGGTCCGCAGCGGCGACGGGCGCCCTCTGTCACCCCATTTGAAAGACGAGGTGCGCCGCGAGCATGAGCGGCTGATCCTTGTGCACAAGCAGATCAAGGCGCTGGAGGCACAAAATCTCGCTGCGCATCGCGCACCGGCAAAAGGCTCAACGGAGGAGAAGGTGGTTCAGCTCGCTCAACTCAGGGGCATCGGAGCTGTCATCGCCCAGCCTCTCGTCAACGAGGCGTTCTATCGTGACTTCAAGAACCGACGCCAGGTCGGCAGCTGCTTTGGCTTGACCGACACGCCCTACAACAGCGGTAGCAGCAGGCGCCAGCAGGGCATCAGCAAGGCCGGCAACCATCGCGCCCGAAAGGCCGCGCTCGAGCTCGCCTGGCTGTGGGTGAAGCATCAGCCGGACAGCGCGCTGAGCCACTGGTTCCGCACGCGGGTCGGCGACGCCAAGGGGCGCATCCGCAAGATCGCGATCGTGGCGCTGGCGCGCAAGCTGATGGTGGCGCTCTGGCGCTATCTGGAAACCGGCCTGATCCCGACCGGCGCCGTGATGCGCCCGAGCCTCTAACAAGAACGCCGGCGCGCCAATGACCGCCGACGTGACCCAGGACAGACGCGTGACCGAACCCGGGCTTGGGTCTTCGGATTCCGTTCTCGTAGATGGGTCCCGTCTCTTCTGGGCCTTCCCTTCACCGATGAATGAAAGATCAGGGTACGGATCATCGCGTCCGACCGGATACGAGTTGATGCGGTCTTTGCCGCATACAGCCTCACGGCCCAGTCCAGGTTCTCACGTCATGCTGCTCATCGCGCGCCAATACGTCCCCGACCACGAGCATTGCGCCGGCCTCGCCGCCGTCAAGGCCGCTTCGCGCCGCCTCCGGCGGTGGCCTGCGGCCAGCCTTGACCGCGGCTGCAGCCGGCGCAGCGGGGCCAACCGTCGGGACGAAGGAACAACCACGAGCGCTGCGCGCTCGAAGTCAACGACAGGCTAGAAACATGCCCTGATCAATCTCGCCTCTTGACAACCAAGACCCCATACGAGCCCGGATGAGCGTCAGAAAGCGTCGTAGGGCGGGCAAAGGCGCGGCACCACGATCTGCGTTACCGCGCAGGGCTAGCGCGCCGTGCCCGCCGCCTCACCCACGCCCATGGCGGGCACGGCGCGCTTGTTTTGTGCCAATACGACTATCTCGCGTCGCGCCTTTGCCCGCCCTACGGCGCTCGCGGGCTCCCCGCTTCGCGGGGAGGGATGCACCGCCCGCACCCGCGCGCCGGCGAGCAGCGGAAAGGTCACGATCGAGATCTCCCACAGCTCGACGTCGGAGAGCTTGCGCACGCGCGTCACCGGATCGACCCGCGCGCGCGTGGTGCGGAAGCCGATCGAGAGCCCGTCGAGCGCGCCGGCGCGGATCAGGGAGAGCACCTCGCGCGCGCGCTGCACGTCGGGGATCAGCCGCCCGCGCGCGCGCAGGCCGCGGAAGTCCTCGACGAGCTCGTCCCAGATGCCGATCGGCTCGGAAGGATCGTGCTGGAACAGCATCGGGATGCGGCGCAGGCCGCGCTGCAGAAGCGTGCGCGTAAACGCACCCGGCATGATCATGTCGCGCGCGGAATCGATGGTGCCGAACAGGCTGGCGTAGCCTTCGACCGTGCCGTCGGCGTCGATGCGATGGCGCGGACGCAGCACGTCCACGGTTTGCGGAGGAGCGAGCATGGGGGATCCTTCGCGCGAGCGGCGCGTTTGGCGGAACATCGTAGGGCGGGCAAAGGCGCGATCCGAGGTCTGCGTGTTGGCTCAAAAGCGAGCGCGCCGTGCCCGCCGTGGGCGTTTCATCACGCGACAATCGCGGGCACGGCGCGCCGGATCGGCGCAAAGATGGAAGCGCGGCGCGTCGCGCCTTTGCCCGCCCTACGGCTGCTTGCCGTTCGGCTTCGTTTCCTTGACGACGCGCTTGCGCTTCGCGGCTTCCTTCGCCGCATTCGCGGCCACGCGGTCGAGATGGGCGAGGAATTCGCGAAACACCGCGAGATGGTCGGTGCGCGGCCTGGTCTCGCCGCGCATCGCGCGGATGACGTGGTGCAGGCTGTCCATCAGCGGCCTCCCTGGCGTTGGTTGAAGCGCGCGAGCTCGCGCACGAAATCGTCGAAACGGCGCACCGCGAGCATCAGCTCGCGCAGCGCGAACCACGCCAGCGCGCTCGCCGAGGCCGCCCACAGGAACAGCGCCAGATGCGCGAGGTCGCCGCGCTCGATGAAGGTGCGGGTCAGGTCGGGCATGGGGGGGTTCCACGGGCGGTGCGCTCCCCTCCCCCTTGTGGGGAGGGGTTGGGGGTGGGGGTGGTTACGAGGAATCGCGGACCGCGCCGCGCGTTAAACACCGACCCCCACCCCGCCGCACTTCTCACTTTCGTTCGAAGTGCGTCGACCCTCCCCACAAGGGGGAGGGTAAGAGACGGAGTTCGCGGCGCTATCCCAACCCCGCGATGCGAGCCAGCGGTACGGCGGGGCCGCAAAATGAAACACGCCGCCCGGTCGGGGCAGCGCGTTCAAGAGTCAGTTTTCGAGACTGCGCCTTTTATACCGAACGAGGGTCACCCTGTCAAGGACTATTTTCCGTAAATTTACAACCAAATGTCGCGGTTTTCACAAGGATTCCGGCGTCGGAGACGGATCAACGCAGGGCTGCGCTGCTAAGTATTTGGTCCTTGCGATTCAACGCGTTAGCGCCAACCCGGCGGCGCGGGACCGCGCGACCAAGGCCGGCGCGGAAAAAACCTGGCGCGCGCAATCAGGCGGCATTCGCGGGAACGCGTTGACCCGCTGCTAACCATGGCAGCCATTTTCATTGCTTCGGACAGGTTCACGGCGAAGCATGCGGATCAGTAATTTTCGGTGCCCTCCGGCACTTGAAAGCCAAGCAAGGAAACCGCGGGTCAGCTGCGCGTGACCGAGACGGAGTTTCGCGCTAGGCTAGTAAATGGTTACTGTAGCGGAACAGCCATTTCCCTTGCGTCCCGAAGCACGTCGATGGGCTCGTAGGGCTTGGCATGAAAGCGCACCCCAGAAGGAAGGTGGTCGGGAAAGGGCCGGCCCGAAGTCATAAGGATACCGACCAACGGCCATCGCTCGGCGACTTGACGGGCCAAGTCCGCCCCATCTGTGGCGCCGGGCATGCTGACATCGGTGAATAGCAGCCTGATGTCCGCGTTCGTCTCGAAGAAACGCAGCGCCACGTCGGCACTTCCGGCTTCGAGCACCTGGTAGCCAGCATCCGAAAACATAAAACACGCCCCCATGCGTTCCAGCACGTCATCATCGACAATGAGTATGAGGGCTTGGGCGGGTGAAGGAACCACCCAACCCAACTAGCAGGTATCACGATTGTTCCAAAGGCATATCCGGCCCGTTGGCGCAAAACAGCACGCGGGGCCTCTTTGGTCGTTTTATACAGACATTCACGCAACATAGGCGTAGCCTTCATTGCTCTCCTGACCCATGCTCCCGGGGACGCCGGCAACCAGCCGGAGTCGTTTTGGCGCATGGATACTCCTTGAGGAGGCTGCGTGGAGCCGACAGGTTTCAGAGAACAATTTACCGCCATCGCAGACGCGTGGGCGCTCGCTCAAGGCATTGTGGACACCGTCCGCGAGCCAGTCCTGGTGCTGGACAATGAGCTTCGCGTGATCGCAGCCAGCCGTTCGTTTTATTCCGCGTTCAAGGTCGGGCCGAACGACACCCAGGGCCGGCTGCTTTACGCGTTGGGCGATGGCCAATGGGACATTCCGAAGCTTCGCGTGCTGCTGGAGAAGATCATCCCCGAGAAGGGTGTGATGGAAGGTTATGAGGTCGAGCACGAATTCCCGGGCCTCGGACATCGCACCATGCGGTTGAACGCTCGTCAGGTCTTTTACGAGGGCGGCGCCAACATCGCGATTCTGCTCGGTATCGAGGACGTCACGGTCCAGCGCATCCTGGAGCGCGAAAAGGACGAATTGTTGCACGACAAGGACGTGCTGTTCGAGGAACTACAGCATCGCGTGTCCAACAGCCTGCAGATCATCGCCAGCATACTGATGATGAAGGCGCGGGTGGTGAAGTCCGAAGAAACGCGATTTCACCTGCAGGACGCGCACAAGCGCGTGCTCTCGGTTGCTGCCGTGCAGAAACAACTCCATGCGTCCGGAGCGACCGGGTCGGTAGAGATCGCGCCTTACCTCACAAAGCTGTGCGAGAGCCTCGCGACCTCCATGATTGGCGACACCCGTCCCATCCTCCTGAAAGTGATTGGTGAAGTGGGCAGCGCTTCGTCCCGTGATGCGGAAAGTCTCGGCTTGATCGTAACCGAAGTCGTCATGAATGCACTCAAGCATGCATTCCCTGATGATAAGGTGAAGGGTCAGATCGTCGTCACCTACGACAGGACGGGGTTGAACTGGAAACTTTCGATCTCCGACAATGGGGTTGGCAAGTCGGACGGAGTCTTGGCTCACGAAAAATCCGGATTAGGCACCGGCATCATCAAGGCGCTTTCAACTCAACTCGATGCCCAGGTGGAAACCTTGACCGGCTCCGCAGGCACCACCGTGTCGATCGCTCACACCACGTTCCCGGCGACGGTGGCTGCCTAGAGCAGGATGATTTTTCTTCGAATCATCATCCCGCTCTAGGTCTTTGGTGGAGCATGATCTTTTCCGAAAACCGGTACCCACTTTTCGGGATCATGCTCTAGGCGGCGGCCAGAAGCTAACAAGTACAATCCTGCGGCGAAGCGCCGCCGACAACTCTTGCGTCAGCCGATATATCTTGCGAAATCGTCAACGCTCGCGAACTTCCTGAAGCTTCCGTTCAAAAGCTCTCCTTCTACAACACCGTCGCCATGCCGACGCCATTTGCGCCCTTTGTAATTGCCTTCCTCTACTACAGTCCCTTTTGTCACCACATCAGCTTCGCCACGCCCGAACTGTTGTGGAAGGTGCTGACCGCCAAGCGGATCGGAGGGGAAAAATGGCCTGTAGGTTGGTTGAATGTAATTTGAAATCCAGTAGCAGACGGTAGTGGCAACGATTGCAGCGACAAGCATGAACGCCATTGTCGACTGTTCAAAACGTAAACCGGGGAGCAATAGAACAAACGGCACGACGGTCACCCCAAGCATAGTCAACGTGCACCACAGCAGGCGGGACTCGGTCTTGCGGGTAAAATGCTACATCAGCTTCGCGAGCAGGCGGAAGCTCCGCCTCATCGCCAGCCCGGCGAGGCGGTTGACCTGTTCGCCATTCGACATGCGGCGGGTATCCTCGCGCCATGCCGCCTCCTGCGCGTAGCGGAGCAGGTACGCCCCGGCGATATGGTGGTGGTGGCCGATCTCGGCGCGGCGCATGCGGCTATGGCCCTTAGAGCATGATCCCGAAAAGTGTGCAGCGGTTTTCGGAAAAGATCATGCTCCACCAACAACCTAGAGCGGGATGACGATTCGAAGAAAAGTCATCACGCTCTAGCGGACGTTTCAAGACTGCGAAAATGCCCGCCATATCGGCGCCTTGCGCTGCGCCATTGCGACCCCATATTAATTCGGTACCTGACCCAATGAGCGCATGGTACGCTTGACCGAAACGCCAGCGCAAAGCGGCCGGCCCTTCAATCCAACTCGACGGCATCGACCGGAGCCCATTCGGGCATCCGTTGCACTCGCTCCGAAACACGTCGGGCGAAAGGACATACTATGGAAATGCCAGCAATTCTCCGGGGCGATTCGCTCACGCGTCTGCTCCAGGGCGCGGCCGCCGGCGCGGTCGCAACATTGGTCATCGGCTTTTACTGGGGCGGCTGGGTCACCGGTGGCACCGCAAAAGAGATGGTGCAGCGAGGCACCAGCACGGCCGTCGTGACGGCGCTCTCGCCGATTTGCGTCGACAAGTTCCAGCACAGCACTGGGGCAGCGGCGAACATGGTCGAGTTGAAGAAAATCAGCTCGTATCAGCAAGGCTCGTTCATCGAGAAGGGCGGCTGGGCGACCCTGCCAGGCAATGACGGCGCCAACTCCGCCGTGGCGCGCGCATGCGCCGAGATGCTCAGCAACCTGAAGTAACTCACGACGTAACCGAGCCACGCCGGTTTCATTGAACCGGTGTGGCGCATTCGTTTCGGGGAAAACGATTCATGTCGCAAGCAAGTGTAGTCAACGCGCTGGTCGGGCCGTACGGGCTGCACGCCGTTCTCGGCGTGATGCTCGCGCTGTTCGCCGGGTTTATCTACGTCTTCAACTATACGAGTTTCTTTTGAGCGTGCGTACATGGCCCTAGAGCAGGATGATTTTTCTTCGAATCATCATCCCGCTCTAGGTCTTTGGTGGAGCATGATCTTTTCCGAAAACCGGTACCCACTTTTCGGGATCATGCTCTAGGATTTCCGAACAGCAGCCGTAGCTACGACGCGACGCGGCGCGCGGTCCGTTTCTGGGGCCACGACAGCGCAATGGAATGGTCGTTCTTCTTGTCGAATACCATCACCTTGGATTTGTTACCGCGTCCTGGCTTTCATCGGGCACGGGCAGCGACTCCGCATTTCCGACAGCGAGGTTTAGCCGCGACCAGCGTTTCAGGTGACGCTTCGCGTGTTTGATATACGGCTCAGACATATCGAGCCCGAGGGCCGGAAGCCGCGGCCAAGCCTGTTTGACAAAATCGAGAAAGCGCCCGGTCCCGCAGCCGATGTCGAGCAGTCTCAACTTGCGCTGATCACGTCCGGCAAAAACTTCATGGAGTTGCGGCAAGGCCTGCCGGCGGGTGGCGTTGGCTGTCCCGTTGAAGAGCACCTCGACCTGCGTGTCATATCGCCTCGCCGAATCGTCCGTCATCCAGCCGCCCGACTGGAAATGGAAGTTCTGCAGATAGTAGCGCGGGCGCTTCCCGCGCGTCCCCTCGCTCAGGACTTCGTTGTGCGCGCTGTTCTCGCGGCGCCGATGGATCTCGGGGAGATCCTTGAAAAAAAGGCGCGAGCGATCAAGCAGGGTCAACAGCGATCCATCATGATCGGCGGGAAGCGGATAAAGGCCGGCCTCGATATTGGCGAGGTCCTGCTGGAGAAGGACGGCCATATCCGCGTAGAGGCGTCCGCGGTCCGGCACGGGCGCATTGGTATGGGCGCGTGGCCGCGCTTTCTTACCATCCCGTCGCCGCGCCTCCTCCGACAGCCGGCGTAGGGCGAGGCTGTGCCCGACATACCAAGCGATGCGTGGCAGCTGGCTGGCGCCATAAGCGATGCGTGTGGCAAGGCGGGAGAGCGGATTGTTCATGCGTCGCTTCCAGGATCAAGCCGCGCGACAATCCCAGCATATAGCATGCAGGAGGAACAAGCCGACCCCTAGAGCGTGATGACTTTTCTTCGAATCGTCATCCCGCTCTAGGTTGTTGGTGGAGCATGATCTTTTCCGAACCATGCTTGCATTAATCTGCGACTGCCCACTTCCGGCGGCTTCTACATCTGGGAATTCAGGAAAGGCGGCCGAGAACTGAAAGTCCGTGTCCAGGGGCGGCTGGCGTTCAACGCCGTGACTCTGATCCGGAACGGCGCGTTGGAAGGCCTTGGCCTCGCGCACCTTCCCGAAGACCTGGTGGCAGCCGATATCCGACAGGGCCAGCTCGTCCGCGTTCTCGCCGATTGGTGTCCAATTCGTCCAGGCTATCACCTGTACTATCCGAGCCGCCGCCAGCCTTCGCCCGCCTTCGCGCTCGTCGTCGATGCGCTCCGTTATCGAGGGCGAAAATGATCGGTATCAGAGTCCGCATTTGGCCCGAAGCTGACCTGCGAACTCAGACGCGCAATGTCGGCTTGGCGGCGAGAAGCGGACTCTCCGTCCGCGATGAGCATTAGTCGGCTTCTGACCCAGAGCGGACATCGTCCCTTAGAGCTGCAGCCAAGCGTGGGAACCGGGGCAGCCATGCGGTTTTCGCCGGGCGTCGCGGCGCCTTTTTCGTGATCAGGAAATCCCCGAGTCTGCTTTTGGCCCGCGGATGGCGGTCGCATTTGACGTAAACCACAGCGTCGTTTCTCAATGGATGGCGGGCAGCCAACGTTGGCGCGGCTCGCCGGTCACTAACGGGCAATATGCGATGGTTTCGGCGAACACTGGCCACCGTGCCGATGGCAGCCTTATCGCCCCATGCTCGGACCCCGTCGCCCCGTCCAAGCGGATCGATGGCATTGATGTCCTTCGCGGATTGGCGCTGTTCGGCGTCCTAACGATTAACATCGTGTTCGAGTTTCGTGTTTCGATCTTCGAGCAGTTTCTTCCAACCACCGGCACAGAAGCCGCCATCGACCGGGCGCTGAAGCACTTTCTGGCGGCTGCATTTGGGTTGAAGGCGTTGGCGCTTTTTTCTTTGCTCTTCGGCATCGGCCTCGCCATTCAGTTCGACAGGCTGAGCAAGAACCCCCGCCGTCTTGCCTTGCTGGTGCGGCGGTTGACCGTGCTCTTAGCGATCGGCGCTGCACACCTGTTGCTGATTTGGAATGGAGATATCCTCGTCGAATACGCTCTCGCGGGGCTCCTTGTCCTACCATTTCTGTTCGCTCCGCGGTGGCTGGTCCTCGTCGCCGCTACGGCCGCGCTGGCGCTTTATCTGACAATGCCGCTACTGCCGCCAGTAGTGCACTTTCCGTCCAATGCTTGGATTCGCGCTCATATTGCGGAAGCCATACAGGCGTATGGAGCAGGCGGTATCTGGGATGTGCTTGCATTTCGAATTCAAGAAATACCGTTCATCTTCCCTCTGCACGCCTTGATTTTTCCTCGCACCGTTGCGCTTTTTCTGCTTGGCGCTCTCGCTTGGCGCGTTGGGATTTTCCTTCGCCCTTCGCACCACAGACGACTTCTGTTCACACTCGCAACGGCCGGATTAATTGTCGGCGTCGGACTAACCGTCGCGGCGCAGGGAGGGGCTATGTTCGGGTGGCCGTCACTCGGGCGCGCGCACGATACATTAGAGCGGCTCGGCGGCGTCATGCTGGCCTTGGGCTATGCTGCAACTGTCATCGGCTGTGTGAGCCTTCCAGCCGGTCAAAAGATGCTGGCATGGGCTGCGCCGGTGGGCCGCATGGCCTTCACGAATTACATCGCTCAATCCCTCATTCTGGGGTGGATTTTCTATGGCTACGGGCTCGGCCTCTTCGGCTGGCTCAGCGTATCCACGGCATTCGCCATCGGCGTTGCCATGTACGTGGCGCAAGTCGCCTTCAGCACTTGGTGGCTGCGACGGTACCGGTACGGTCCAATCGAGTGGCTGTGGCGCACGCTGATGTATGGGACCCGGCAACCGATGATCCAACGCGAGGCGTGACTTGACGTCTGCTCATGGCCCAAAGCCGACCCGGCGGTGCTGCCCGATGATGTCTGCTTTGTGAGGTCGAGCGGACGTCGCACGAACGCGACGCTATGTCCGCTCATGACCCGAAGCGGACATCGGCTGCGCCCGGCAGCCTCCGCCGAACCAAGCGCAGTCTCGCGCGTTATCCACGCATGGCCAGCCCCACTTCTCCGAAGGCCGCCGAAGCTGCCGTCGAGCAAACCGCGAAGTCGGTCGAGCAACAGAGCCGCAAGGTCGCCGAGACCGCGCGCGACTTGAAGCACTCCTCGACGCGGATCGAGGATAGCGCCGACCGCACCACCGTTCTCGCTGCCGACCGCAACATCCTTGCGTCGGAACGCACCTATGCCGCGTGGGTGCGTACCGGGCTGCTGGCGCTCGCCGGTGGTATTGGAGCGCGGGCGCTCAAGGACGTGCCGGACTGGCTGGTGCTTGCCAACGGGACGCTGCTGATTTTCTTCAGTCTGTTCTGCTTCGGCGCAGGGGTGTGGCGGCATTTTCATCCCGGTCCCCCTCCGCCTACACCCTCGGTAAAAGTCATGCCGCGGGCGGCGCTGGTCATCGCCAATGCTGTGCTGGCAATGATTGCGATTGGCGCGCTGGTCGTCCTCTGGTGGGTGCCCCGGTGACGCTCGGATCACGCTTCGGGAACGCACGGCCGCTATTGGCCCGAAGCGGACCTGCGCGCGCAACGCGTTGATGTCCGCTTTCGGAGGTCAAGCGGACAACATCCTCACCCGACGCCATGTCGGCTTCTGACCCACAGCGGACATCAGTAGTCTTGTCTGGGCCGCGCGAGATCAGCGCCGACAGCGACGTGTGCGTCGCCGCGCAGGCGACGCTACGTTGCCTGCGTAGCTCGCACGGGAGCCTTTGCATCCTCGCAAGGCAGGCCGAGGTGCTTCATGATCCGATCGATTTTTTGTTGCTCGATCACGTAGAGACGCTCGATCAACTGTTCGATTTCCTCTTTGGCTGCAAGGTTGGTCTCGTAGTCGTGCCGCGCCTGTTCTCGATCTCGCGCAGCAGAGCGGTTCTGGCTTTGCATTATGATTGGTGCCGCATATGCCGCCTGAGTCGAGAAAACCAGGTTGAGCAAGATGAACGGGTAGGGATCCCAATGCTGAAGATAAGCAATGACGTTGAGGCCCATCCAGACGATCACGAACGCGGTCTGTATGATGATGAAGGTCCAGCTTCCCATGCCCTCCGCGACCGCATCGGCGAGCTTGCCGCCGAAGGTGCGCGATTCGAGATCCGTGGTGTGCCAGTTCCTCTGGGGTCTCGCATGGCTCCTGCGCACGGGCTCATGAGCGCGAGCGGCGTGCGATGCCGATGAAACCTGCGTTGCCATAGCGCTTCCTTCCTTCAACCCTGAAAAATCCCAAGATGGCAGGCGATGGATTTTATTGCGAATCAGTCAGTCGTGGGAAATGACCGAGATTGGCTCGACGCAGAAGCGGAAGCGGCGGGCCCCGAAGTAGATGTCACCGCTCGCGTGATGCGGTAGGCAGGCAGCTGGATGGCTCTTTTTTTGATTCACAGGCCACACAGCTAGAGCATGATCCCGAAAAGTGTGCAGCGGTTTTCGGAAAAGATCATGCTCCACGAATAACTTAGAGCGCGATGACGATTCGAAGAAAAGTCATCGTGCTCTAGTCACGCGGCTTGAGCTTCCTTCGTCGAGAAAGTTGCGTGAGTTACCGACACGGTCGTTCCGTTTGGGCCGGCCAAAGTTACAACCTTGGCATCAAGCTGTTGCGCGAGGGCCTTGATGATGCCCGTGCCGAGCCCGGATTTTTCTTGCGCGAAGACGCCGTCCGGCTTGCCAACCCCGTTGTCCGAGACCGACAGCTTCCAGTCTGTCCCGGCTGTATCATACGCGACGGTGATTTCACCCTTGACCCTATCGTCCGGGAACGCATGCTTGAGAGCATTCATGACGAGTTCGGTCACGATCAAGCCCAGGCTCTCGGCCTGACGGGACGTGGCGCGGCCTCCTTCGCCAGAAACTTTCAGTGAGATCGGCCGGTTGTCGCCGATCATCGACGTCGCAAGGGCCTCGCATAAGCCGGAGAGATAGGGGGCTGTTTCGATCGTCCCGACGGGCCCCGACGCATGAAGATGTCTTTGCACGGCGGCAATCGACATGACCCGCTTGTGCGTGTCTTGCAGATGAGCACGGGTCTCTTCCGACTGCACCGCCCGCGCCTTCAGCAAGATAATGCTTGCGATGATCTGCAGGCTGTTGGCAATGCGATGCTGAAGCTCCTCAAATAGCACGTCCTTCTGGTGCAACAATTCGTCCTTTTCGCGCTCCAACACGCGTCGCTCGGTGACATCCTCCATGCCCAGCAGAATGGTCGTCTGTGCGCCTCCCTCGTAGAACACCTGTCGCGCGTTCAGGCACATCGTGCGGTGTCCGAGGCCGGGGAAGTCATGCTCGACCTCATAGCCCTCCATCACGCCCTTCTCGGGCAGGATTTTTTCCAGAAGCGCCCGGAGCTTTGGAATGTCCCATTGGCCGTCGCCCAACGTGTACAAAAGTCTACCCTGGGTTTGCTCGGGGGTAACCTTGAATACCGAATAGAAGGAGCGGTTCGCGGCGATTACGCGCAGCTCTTTGTCCAGAACAAGAACCGGCTCGCGCACCGTGTCGACAATGCCTTGAGCGAATGCCAAGGCATCCGAGATGGCAGTGAACTGTTCCCTGAAGCCGGGCGGTTGCATGAACGCTCCCCATGTTTCCGTGCTTGGAGCGATTCCTCGACGCTACGCCCATGCGAGGGCGAAGACTGTGCAGAATTGCTCACAACCAGCGATATGCTGCCGGGGGCTGCCAACTTGGTTGCCACAAGCTTGGGCCAATGCCCAAGAATGAGAGAAACAGGTCCTGAACCGCGGCTGGCCGTGCAGAACAGCGTTCAACATTGAACTGCGGCGCTCGATGCCGTTGCCGTCGATCAAGCCCACGCGACGGAAATTACTGGTCAATTCGATACAGACTCCTCCTTGGGCAAGAGCCTAGCCTCGATCATGCAGGGCGCCCCCCGTGGGTTCGCCCGACTCTCAAGTCCAGCAGACGCCGGCGCGTCATTGCGGCAGCCAAGGTTTGTTCGCCGGCGAATTGAGCGCAAATGGGGCCGTGCAATGCGCGCAGCGATCCTTGCCAGATTCCGGGAATGGTACATCGTAGCAATCGCGGCTTGCGTCCTTCCTGCCGGTTTGTACGTGGCCTCGTTTTCGTCAACGCCCGCAGGATCGGCGGCACCGACTTCCGCGCAGAGCCCGGATGCCCGGCCCGCCGAGGCGGTGCGCTCGCCAGCTCCTGTGGCTGCTGCGGCGCCGTCCGGACCGATGGCATCACCGGCAACTGCCGGACCATCCTCGCCCGCGCGACCGGCGGCCACCTCGGCCCACAACCACGCCGTAGTTGCGGCGCCCGCCGCGCCGGCGCCGAGCGTTGCCCAGGCACCCTCGACGCCGACGGCCGCGGGAACGTCCGTCGATGGTGATGCGGCAGCAGGCCGGCAGGTCTACAGAAAATGCCTGGCCTGCCATTCGCTCGAGCCGGGCAAGAACACGCTCGGCCCGAGTCTCGCCGGCATCGTCGGCAAGAAATCCGGTGAAGTACCCAACTACAACTATTCGGCCGCGCTGAAGGCCGCCAATGTCGTCTGGGATGCCGCCACACTCGACGCCTATCTGCTCGATCCGCAAAAATTGATACCGCAGAACAAGATGCCGTTCCCGGGATTGAAGACCGCAAACGAGCGCAAGGACGTGATCGCCTATCTGGTCGCGGGCAGTTCTCCGGCGGGCGCGCCGGCCGTCGCGCAGCGCGCGCCGCCTCCCGCGGCTCCGGCTCAACCATCAGCTCCGGCGGAACAGCGCGCGGTCGGCTATATGCCCGATGCCCGCTACACGCTGCGTTCGGGCATCGCCGAGGGCCGGATGGTGTATCTAGGGGTCGGCGGCACCATCGACGGACAAATCAACCCGGTTCTCTCGGCTGCCGAGGGACAGACGGTGCAGATCATCCTGATCAACGGCGAAGGGGCCGAACACGACATCGTATTTCCCGATCATGATGCGAAATCGCCGCGCATCTTTGGCCGCGGCGCAAGCACGACAATCGCATTCCGTGCTACGCGCGCCGGGGATTTCAACTATCTTTGCAGCGTTCCCGGTCACGAGCTGGCGGGGATGCGCGGGCAATTCATCGTCACGCCGCGGCCGCCCGCTCAGGTATTGGTAGAAGCCGATATCTCTCGGAACGCGAGCGACGTTCCGGCGCCGGTCGGCAATCGCCCGCCGCAGACGGTGCGAGTCGATCTCAATGCGGTAGAGCTCGAAGGCCGGCTCGCGGAAGGGACCACGTTCGGCTACTGGACGTTCAACGGTCGCGTTCCCGGCCCGATGCTGCGCGTTCGCGTCGGCGACACCGTGGACGTGCGCGTCAAGAATTCCGCCGATAGCACGATGATTCACTCGGTCGACTTCCACGCCGCCACCGGGCCCGGAGGTGGAGCCGCCGCCACACAGGTCGATCCCGGTGGGGAGAAAACGTTCAAGTTCAAAGCACTGATTCCGGGGCTCTACGTCTACCATTGCGCGACGCCGATGGTGGCCCATCACATTGCCAACGGCATGTACGGACTCATTCTGGTCGAGCCCGAAGGCGGGCTGCCACCGGTCGATCGCGAGTTCTACGTCATGCAAGGCGAGATCTACACCGACGCGCCGTTCGGTCACCGCGGCAGCCAGGAATTCAGCGTCGAGAAATTGTTGAACGAGCGGCCGGAGTATTTCGTCTTCAACGGCTCGGTCGGAGCACTGTCAAAATTGCATCCGCTGGAGGCCAAAGTCGGCGAAACCGTCCGCATCTTCTTCGGCGTCGGTGGCCCGAACTTCACCTCGTCGTTCCACGTCATCGGCGAGATTTTTGACCGCGTCTACAATCTGGGCGGCGTCCTGAGCGAGCCCTTGCGGGGTGTTCAGACCGTCACTGTTCCGGCCGGCGGTGCCGTCATCACGGATTTCAAGCTCGATGTGCCCGGCAACTACATCCTGGTCGATCACGCCCTCTCGCGCGCCGAGCGGGGCCTGATCGGCATCTTGCACGTCGAAGGTCCGCCCAATCCGGAAATTTTCGACGGCAAAATCGACCCGGGAGGGAGCCATTGACCAGAGTTCAAGTCTTGATTTGCGGCTGGTCGTGCAGGACGGCATTCAACAATGAGCTGTGGACTTCGATGCCGCCGTTGTAGTCGAATGAAGCCCAGTTTTCGAAATTTGTTCATGAAGAAGCTCACGCGCGATCGCGTCGTTCCGATCATCTCCGCAAGCGTTTCCTGGCTGATTTTCGCGATGATCGGCTCCGGTTTTCCTTCCTTGCCGAAGTTCGCCAGCAGCAGGAGCAGCCGGGCAAGACGTTTCTCGCTCGAATTGAACAGCTGATCGACGAGGTCGGCTTCGACGCGGATGGTTCGCCCCAGAAGATGGGCAATGAACATCTCGGAGAATGCCGGTTGCTGATGGATCACGCGGACAATGGCCGCTTTTTCCAGTCGCACGATGACGGATTCCGTCATGGCCGCGGCCGTCGATATGCGCTGTGCCTGCCCGGCAAGACATCCTTCACCGAAGAATTCATCCGGCTTCGAGGATTGCGACGACGGCTTCCTTGCCTTGCTCCGAAATGACGGTGACCTTCACCTTGCCTTTCTGGATGTAGAAGACCTCATCCGCAGGGTCTCCCTGCGAAAAGACGATTTGGCCCTTACGGTACGTACCAAGAGTCCGGCCCTCGCCGACTTTGGCGAGAAAAGACTTCGAATCGAAAGAGGGTCGGCGTTTGGCTGCCATGACACCACCTCTGTCCCGCGAGTCGCTGAAGCGCGAGCCTTCTAATAGCAAAGCTGAAATTGCGCCGTAAGCAATTTTGCACAGATCGCCGGTCGGTAGCCTGCTAGTGAGCATCTTCTGCTTTAGCACCAACGGGCGGGGTGAACGACATCATAGCACACCTCGCCCGTTCGGGGAGGGCTGTTCGCTTTGGAGGAAGAGGCCATGGACAAGGACCGGATCGCCGGATCGGCGAAGGAAATCAAAGGCGCAGTCAAGGAGATGGCCGGCAAGGCCGTCGGCGACGCCAAGCTGGAGTCGGAGGGCAAGGCCGACAAGATCGAAGGCAAGGTTCAGAACGCCATCGGCGGCCTCAAGGACACGCTCAGAGGGAAATAGCCGCCACAGCTGGAGGCAAGATCATGTCGGTCGGACTCATACTCATCATCATCCTGGTGATCTTCTTGCTTGGCGGCTTCAGTGGCCGCTTCGGCGGCTACGGCTACGGCTACGGTCACGGCGGCATCGGCGTCATCGGTATCGTCGTCATCATCCTCGTCGTACTGCTTCTGATGGGCCGGATTTGAACCCAAAGACGAACGTCTGCTTGCGGACCTGGAGAGGCGTTCGACTTGGGTCCGCAAGGCGCTCCAATGCCAATATCGACGCCGTCGTGAAGAACCCCATCGTCGGCCAGACATCCAAGAACCCGCAGCTGCAGGAATGGCACACCAAGAATCTGGGAAGGCTGCCCGGTCTCAAGTTCATGCGGACGCTGTGGGTCTGCAACGTTTCGGGCGGGCCCTTGCAGTTCACGGCCACCAAGCCCGGCACGAAGCCACTCGGCCTTGAGGAGGCCCATCGGGATCTCCGGATTTCCCCGGCAGAATTCGATGAGGTCGCAGCAGAACTCGGACGGACCCTGGACTTCGTCAAGGTTCCAAAACGCGAGAAGGCCGAAGTCCTGGCAGCCTTCGCCGCCCACAAAGACGAGGTCACCGCCGGCTACGTCGCGGCCGCTAAGCGCGGCTGAAGCATCCCGTGTTTCCAGGTTCAGACGATCCCGCCCAGCCAGGCTGGGCGGGCATTGTTGGCTGCGCGCCGACGAGGTGATTGAATAGATTTCCTGTCTGCTGCGCCGCATGAGTCCGTTCTTGGCCCGAAGCTGACCTGCGAACTCAGACGCGCAATGTCTGCTTAGCGGGTCGAAGCGGACTCAAATGCGAGCAGACGCTTTGGACCGCTCCTGACCCATCTGCGACATTGGCCGCGCGAGCGCGAGTTTGGGCAGCGCATAGCGCCGCTCCGCGGGTGCGGGACCGCCGCAAGCTCCGGTGCTCGGGCCACGCATCATTGCGTCAGCGGCGCGACCGGGCTGTCCTTAAGGCCGTGCTGGTCGAACACGCGGCGCACGAGGCCGGACTTCTTCGCCTCCGTCAGGTACTCGGTAACGGCGGCGAGTGCGGCTGGCTTTCCCTTCGCGACCGCGATGGCAACGCTGATCGTCTGGAATGCGCCGTCGACCATGTGCGACCCCGGCACCTGCTTCACATAAGTCGGCAGGGTGTCGCGCGAAAGGGCAAAGGCATCCGCCTTGCCGTCGCGCATCGCCGCCACCGCGTCACTGACCGATGTCACCGGCGTGATTGTCGTGTTCTTCAGGGTGCGGCCCGCTGCGCGAATTGTAGTGGTGTTGGCGATGCCGATCACCCGCATGCCCGGCTTGTCCACGTCCTCGACGGTCTTCGCCCCCGTCGCAGCCGTCACCATGTAGGTGCTCTCACCCTGAACATATGCGGGCCCAAACGCGACGCGGTTCTTGCGCTCATCGTCGACCGGCATGAACGAAACATCCACCGCGCCGGACTCCGTTGCGTCGGTCGCGAGCCCCGAATTTGGGAACAGGACGTACTCCACCGGTACTTTTAGCTTCCGGCCGAGCGCGTCGGCGAGATCGGCGGTGACGCCGCGCGGCTTGCCGTCGGACTCCTTGATGACGAAGAAAGCGCCCGCCGTGGGCGCAAACACCAGTCCGACGCGCAGCTTGCCGGTAGGCACCAGTTCTTTCATGACATTCTCATTTGCATAGGCGCTTCCTGCGAGCAGCGTGGCCAACAGCAGTCCGGTTTTCAGGATCTTCATCGGGCCCCTCCCAGGATCGGACACTCGCGTGCCTCATGGTCCAGATCATAACGCGCGGGTGCAGGATGACCACCCGACTGCGCACGCTAGAGCACGATGACTTTTCTTCGAATCGTCATCGCGCTCTAAGTTATTCGTGGAGCATGATCTTTTCCGAAAACCGCTACACACTTTTCGGGATCATGCTCTAAAGTGCACACAATGCCGACAAGGCGAGGCGAACCTCGCCGATTCCTTCGGGGGACAACGGCGGCTGCGGCGCGAGCGGCGCACCGACGGCATAGCCCTGCAACTCCAGCCCGCCCTTGATACATGCGGCGAGATTGTACTTCGCGAAGACCTGGTTGATGCGCCACAGCCGCCGTTGCAGATCCATGGCGGCATCCCAATCGCCGCGGCGACAGCGGTCGAATTCGCCGGTCGATCCAAGCGGGGTCAAACCATGCACCCCGGCAGCGATGAGATCGTTGCAGAGACGTTCGAGAACATCGCCCATGATCTCGCCCGAAAGGCTCACCGGCGAGACGAGATATGGGAAAACACCATGGAAGGCTGCGTCAGTCATCGAAGAGCGGTCCGATCGAGTCCGGTGGTGGACATACCATCCCGACAGCCCGCGCGAAACGCGCTTTGCGTCAATCGATGGACCGGTCCGGTCAGTGGTAGCGGCGTCGAAACGGCCAGATCAACTGTCGCGAGAACTCGGCCGGGACACGGTCGTTCGCGATGCCGGTTTCCGGCGGCCACTCCCCTTTGGGCATGTGATAGGTGCCGAACAGCCGATCGATCCAAGGGAAGTGTACGGCGAAGTTCTTGTCCACCGGCTTCATCGCATGGTGCCAATGATGAAAACGCGGCAGGACGACGAGTTGGTTCAAGATCGGCACGTCGAACCGGATGTTGACGTGATTGAGCGTGGCCTGCACGGCGACGATGACCAGCCAAATGTAGAGCGCCAGCTGCGAAAAGCCGAGCGCGAACAGCGGCACCAGGATCAGCGCCCGCGTCACGATGATGTCGACCAGATGCAGCCGCGAACCGGCCAGCCAATCGAGGGTGCGCGAGGAGTGGTGAATGGCGTGGAACGGCCAGAGCCAGCCGACACTGTGGAAGGTGCGGTGCACCGCGTATTGCGTGAGGTCGGCGACGAGCATGACGGCGAGGACTTCGAGCGCCAGCGGCAGAACCGACGGATCGAGCCCGGAGGTCTCGGCGTGGAAGGCGCGCGCGACGAGCGTCGCCGGCAGCAGGGTGAAGAACGTCAGCAGTTCCACCGCGACGTGGCTGATCAGGAAGTAGATTCCGTCAGTGGTCCAACCCGGACGAAAAGTGCCCTGCTCCGCATTCAGCGGAAACAGGCGCTCCAGGGGGATGAAAACGACGGCGAGCAGTACGACGTTCAGGATGAACCAGTCGAGCCCGACCCGGAACGCCGCCGTGCCGCTGCCGACTTCGACGCTGCTTCCGCCGGCAAGGAGCGCCGCCATACAGAAGAAGAGGCCGGTCAGCCCGAGCCGCTTGGAAGGCCGCAGCAGGATATTGAGGGCCGAAAGCAGAAAACTTGCGACGATGGCCAGCGCCAGGATCGCGCGCATGGTCTCGATGGGGTAGCGCGGCGCCGTCTCCGAGGCGGTCAGCCAGTGCGGATAGCGGAACACCAGCACCGCCAGAAAACTTCCCAGGCCGAGGAGCACTGCGAACACACCGGACCACCAACCGGACCCGAAGTGCTGCGGCAGGCTGTCCCCAAGAAGGGCTTCCATCCGCCGATCCAGCCGGGTCTGGCCGTGTGGCGCCTGCAGCGGGTTCGACTCGTTGGCCGACATGTTGTCGACGTGCATTGGAGTTGATCCTTCGGCGCGCCAAAGGCGCGGGCCCGAGGGCTCCATGCAGGCTACATCACTCGACTACTTCGCGCCCTTTCCATATCGCGCCTCCGGCGTGAACCGGCACCACCAGGATCACCCCTCGATGTCGGCCCCGCCGGCTTCTTCGGCGCGCCAGGCGCGCAGGGTCCCGCGCGCGCGACCGCGCGCTTCGCCTGCCAGACCGTAGTGCCGCGCCAGCCGGTTAAGGCCGAGCTGCAGCACGATCCTGCTCGTGCGCCGCGGCCAGCCGCGCTCGAACTCGACGTCTTCGAGCCGCTTGAGGAAGCAGCAGACGTCGAGCATGAGTCCGGCGAACTCCGGCCCCACCGCATCGAGCGCCGCGCGGACGCGCAGGCGCGCCGCGACCACCGTGTCGGACAAGTTCATCTCGCCGGGACCGCGGCCCTCGTGCGTGACGATCACGTCGAGGGTCACCGTCAGGCGCGGCGCGAGCTGCGCAACGGTGAAATCCTTGCGCAACCGCTCGCCGGCGAGGAGCTGCGCCGGCTCGATCAGCGGCTGCCCGTCGCGCGTCTTGCGCCCCGCGAGCCACACCAGCGGGCTTTCCGCCTCGTCGACGATCGCCGTGACCGGGCTGGCCAGAGCGGCGAACGCCTGCCGCGCCAGGCTGAGATGCTGCGCGCGAAACGCGTCGACCTCCCCGCCCGAGTCGCGGCGGCGCAGGAACGCCTGCCCGGCGGCGGTGACCTTGAGACCGGCCGGGCTACGCTGCGCCAGATCCGCCGCCACGAGCAGCGCCGCGTCGGCTGCGGAGGCCTGCCGACCGGTCGGCGCGCCATGCGGCGCAACGGCGGGCCCGTGTTTGACCAGACCGCGCAGCAGCGCGACCGCGGATGGCGGCAAAGTGGTACGACTGGCGGTAGAAGATTGGTCTCTCAGCTTCAAATTGACCTCCCCTGCTATGCCCGTCATTAGTGTAGGATGGATCGCCTATATTTCGGTGGTATTCCTATAAAGGAGACAAAATATTTTTTCATGATGGCCATGATTTGATTAAAAACCGCAATAATGCGGCCGGCGCGGCCGAGGCGCGCGCGCGCGCCGGGCGACGCCATCAACCCACAACGGCCCATCGTGGCAGATGCCAATATCCTGATTTCACTTCCGCTTTCGGGAGCATAGCCGACATGGCGGGAGCTACTGCCGGTCTCGCCCCAGTCGCGAATGACCCAGGGCGGACATCGCAGTGCCACCTGCCGATATCTGCTTTCGGGACAGTCAGACCGCAATACGGCCTCGAAATATCCCGGTCCCGTCGGGCATGCTGCTGCGTTCGACCCCGATGAATCCGGCCACCTTCATCCAGCCGCGGTACTGCGACTCGGTATAGGCTTCACCATCGCGATATAAGTTAAGGAAGGTGAGATTCACGAATACCCCATTGGGGGGTCCGAGTCTGTCGTCATCGAGAATGCCCCAGCCTCCGATGATCGCCTCTCCCCCCGGGCGCAGGCTTTGCGCCGTATGACGGATCGCCAATTCCGCGTCCGCTGGCGACAGCACCTGTATCACCGCGCGCAGTATCGCGACGTCATGCTTGTGCCGGGCCGGTCCCCGTAAGATATCGCCCGTCTCGAGCGCTACCTCGCCCGCCCGGTGCTCAGCAAGGATTAGGCCGGCATGGACGATCACCTCGGGCAGTTCCAGCAGGGTCGCCTTGAAATGAGGCCAGCGCTCCCGCAGCCCCGCCAGCACCATCCCCGCACCGCCGCCGATGTCGATCACGGACTCGGCGCGCGACAAATCGAGCATCCCGGCAAGCGTCCGCCCGAAGGCAACTCCGCCCGGCCCGCGTAGCAAGGCCGCCGTCTCCTCCGGACGCGCCGTCGAAAAATCGTGCTCCGCAATCGGTCTGCCGGTCCGGATCGACTCTGCGGTGTTTAGATTGGCGGTCCAGACCTTGGCTATCAACTCATGCGCGCCACCAATAAAGCCTGGCTTCCCGGCCACCAACACCTCGGCCGCCTCGATCCCGTTGCGAAAGCGTCCGCCCGTCACCTCCAGTAGACCGACATGGGCCAGCGCATAGAGCAGCCTCGACAGCCGCCTGGCGTCACAGCCGATCTGCGCTGCAACCTGTTCCGCCGAGAGATCCCTCTCCCCGAGCACCGTGAACACACCAAGCTGCATACCGGCCAGCAAGGCGAGAGCTGGCTCAACCGAAGCCCGAAGCTCGGCGATCGAGGCGCGCTTTCCCCTGTCCTGCATGATCAACCTCCGTCGATATTTCCCAGATAACCGCAACGGGGCTAAAGCCAGCAACAGACAAACTTGGTGTTCAATCTCAAGGCCGCCAAGGCCCTCGATCGCTCGAGTTTGCACAACTCGTGCGCGCCTTTGCCCACGCATTTGTTGTCCGGCCGTCCGCGTGGGCACGGCGCGGATGTAGTTCAGCGTCTCGACCTGAAGACGTCGGCCGCGCCTTTGCCCACCCTACGATTTCACTCGACAACCCCAACAGCCGTAGGGTGGGCAAAGGCGCACGACAGATCGCTCGAGTTTGCACAACTCGTGCGCGCCTTTGCCCACGCATTTGTTGTCCGGCCGTCCGCGTGGGCACGGCGCGGATGTAGTTCAGCGTCTCGACCTGAAGACCTCGGCCGCGCCTTTGCCCACCCTACGATTTCACTCGACAACCCCAACAGCCGTAGGGTGGGCAAAGGCGCACGACAGATCGCTCGAGTTTGCACAACTCGTGCGCGCCTTTGCCCACGCATTCGTTGTCCGGCCGTCCGCGTGGGCACGGCGCGGATGTAGTTCAGCGTCTCGACCTGAAGACCTCAGCCGCGCCTTTGCCCACCCTACGATTTCACTTGATGGTGTCGCGCAGGATCGTCTTGCCGGGCTCCACATCGCCGCCGAGCATCGTTTCGATGCCCTCACGCAGGAGCGCGTCGGCGAAGGCCGGATCGGTCGCAACATGATGTTGCACCAGCTGTTTGAAACTCTTTGACCGTGCCATTCTCGACTTCCTTAGGTCCAACGCTTGCCCTGCTGGTAATTCCGGTGGTCGCTTAGCCAAGAAAACATTTTGACCGCCGGTATCTAAGGAGTCGATCTCACTTCGCCGGTACCGTGGCAGGTGTCGCATGTTATGTAGCCCGATCCTGTACATAGTTCGCGCGTCCGGGCAACACAGTCCCGATCAGGCAACGGAGTTCTCATGCGGATCGGAGCGGACATGCGAAATTGGAGTTGCGGCGCATTGATCGGCATTGCCGCCATTGGCTGCATCAGCGCTGCAGCGGCCGACGACGGCGAGGCGTGCGTAAGAGGATCCGGCAGCAGCGCAATCGAGGCTTGCACGCGTGCCGTCAACTCGGGTCGCTATGACCGGCGCAATCTGGCACTCATCTACAGCAATCGCGGCAATCAGCGAGAGCGGGTCGGCGAGTACGAGAAAGCCTTCGCGGATCATGACCAGGCGATCCGAACCGATCCGACTTACGCCGCCGGTTTCATGCATCGCGGCAATGCGTACGCCCGCCGCGGCGAACTCGATCGCGCGCTTGCCGATCACTCCGAAGCAATCCGGCTCGCCCCCAAGGACGCCGACGCTTTTTATAACCGCGGCTTCACCTACAAGCACAAGGGTGAGCACGAGCGAGCCGTTGCGGACTACACGACGGGAATTGAACTGGACGCCAGCCAATCACGGCTTTGGGGTCAACGCTGCTGGTCGCGCGCCGTCGTCGGCAAGCAATTGCAGGAGGCGCTTGACGACTGCAACAAGGCCGGCAGCCTGAGCCCGAAGATTCCGCAAATCTTCGCCTATCGCGGATTGGTCCATTTGAAGCTCGGGCAATTCGACCAGGCGCTTGCCGACTACGATGCAGATGCGAGCATCGGCTATGGCCTTTGCCCACCCTACAAGCTGGCTTCAGCCGCGCGCAAGGGGCCGGCGACAGCACTCAGTAGCTTGCGACCACCGGCCCGCCCCAGTCGAAGCGGTAGTTGATGCCGACGCGCACGATGTGGTTATGCAGCGGCACCCCGCCGGCGCGGTTGTTGAAGCCGGCCGGCGGCGGATCGAAATAACCCACGTTCTTGAAATCGACGAACAGGTACTCGCCCTTGATGGACCAGTTCGGGCTGAACGCCCATTCGAGGCCCGCGCCGACGGTCCAGCCGAACCGGGTTCTGCTTTCCGAGATCGCCGCAATTCCGCTCGCAGGTGCCGGGGTCGCCCGCGCCTCGATGTCGGCGAATGCGCCACCTCCGGTGGCGTAGATCATCACGCGGTCCCATGTGAAGCCGAGGCGGCCGCGAAACGTTGCCAGCCAATGCTCCCGCGTTTCGTTGAAAACGGTCGTAGAGAACGGGAGGTTGCCGAAGGCGCCTCCCTCTTTCGAGCTCCAGGACCAATCGCCTTCGACGCCGAAGACGAAGCCGCCGGTCTGGAAATTACAACCCACCGTCGGACCGACGAGAAAGCCGTCGACGTCGTAGCTGTCGGTGATGTTGAAGTTCACGCCTGCGGTTCGATTGATGTGCCGGCTGCGACCCCAAGCGCCGCCGCCCTGCACCCCGATGTAGCAGCCGCTCCAGCTGAACGGCGCCGGCGCGTACGTCATCGGCGCCTTGACTGGCACGCGAAGATCGGCGGCAAGCACCGGCGCGGCAAACATCGTGGTGGCAACCGCGACCGCAAGCTTGTGCATGCGCGCCTCCCCTTTTCCGCGTCCCTGCCGACCGTATCACCAGCGGCAAGGCCCGGCTATTGCCGGCAAGCCACAGCGTCAACGAATCTGGCTGCGCGCGTCACGCCGTGTTCTACAACATCACCACACGCAGAACGGCGCACCCGGAGGATTTCAAGGCCGACATGGCCATCCTGTTCGACTTGCTGCGCCAACGCGCCATTCATCCCGTCGTGATCGACCGTCTCCCGCTCGCGGCCGCGCGCGAGGTCAACACCCGTATCGATTCCGGCGGCGTCGGCGGCAAGATCGTGCTGCTGCCCTGGCCGGAGGCGTGATTTGCTACGGCGTGCCGGAGGCCGAATATCGCCGCCCGCAAATACGGCACTACAACCAAACGCCAATACCGCCGCTCGCCGCCGACCTGAGCCTGCGTACAGGCTGGCCTGTCGTCGGTCCGGCGCAAAATTTTTGCCCGAGGCCGGTGACCAAATGCCGCAACCGTCGTTTATCACGCGGCGGTTTGCTGGTTGATCCTGATTCACCCGGGAGACCGAGGCCGCTGGGGCCCCGGCGCTTCGAAACCGCGCCGGGGCTCGCTCCCGGAGCATGATGACTTTTCTTCGAATCGTCATCCCGCTCTAGCTTTTTGTTTGAGCATGATCTTTTCCGAAAACCGGTGCCCACTTTTTCGGGATCATGCTCTAGATTCCTTGCGTTGGTCGCGTTTTCTGCGGCGAACCGCTGCACACTTCGCCGGAAAACGCTCCTAGTTCCATTGAAGGAACAGCTTGACAGCTTCCCGCAGTGAATTTTTGTGGGTATCGAGCAGCGGGGCGACTGCAACAGCGCTGGCAAAAAATGCGTGACCAAGATCGCTACCGGGATCAGGCTGCCTACTGCCGCGCGCAAGCGAAAATCACCGTTGGGACTCAGGCCGAGCAATGGCTGAGGCTCGCTGCCGAATACGACACGCTGTCGCGAGCCATGATTGCTCCGCGCGCCGAGCCGCAGCGGGCCATGCAACAGCAACAGCAGCCGCAACCGAGGCCCAAACCGGACGATGCGCAATAAGCCCTGAGCGAAACCGGCATCACGCCGGCAGATTTCTTTTCGGCCCGCGGCCCCCATTTCATGGGTGATTTCCTGCTCGCATGAACCTTGCCCAAAACCGGATGGCGGCGGCGATCCATCCGTCGGCACTGGTACCGGTGCCGGGCCCGAAGCCATGACCAAGATTGGCGTATTTGTGGTACTCGACTTCGGCGCCGGCTTGGCGCAGGGCCGCGATCCGCCGTTCCATCGCGGAGGGAGGAGCGATCCCATCGTGCTCGCCGACCACGACGAACGTGGCAGGCTCCTCGGACGAAGTATCGGCGTGTGCCGTGTAGGCCGTCACGACGGCTGACGGCTTGGCAACCTGGTCGCCGCCAAACCTTGCGACCCCGTGCGAACCGATCGCCGCCGCCATCCTGGCACCGGCCGAGCTGCCCCATACGGAATAGTTGTCGGCGCTCACGCCAAGCGCTTTGGCGTTACGGATGATGTAGGAGATGGCCGCAGCCATGTCCTGGGTGGCAACCCCGCCGCCATGTCCCGCCCGGTATTTCAGGACGAACGCATTGTATCCCTGGTCGCTGATCGCCGCGGCGTAAGGAAAGCCTTCGTGGACCGATCCGACATAGGCAAACCCTCCCCCCGGCGCGATCACGGCAAAGGGCGCGCCGGGTTTCCCACGGAAGAAGAACAAGCCGGTGTGCTCTCTTGCCGGCTGATCCTGTTTCTGGGCTCGCGTGTAGAACTCGTAGAACACCGGCTGGCCACGGCTCGCATCATCGATCATGCGATTGAGCGCACGCACCACGACGTCGGGAGCCACGTGACTGTGGTACGGCAACAGCGAGCCGATATTGCTCAGCCGCATGTCGTCGTCATAGTCGCGCCCGTCCCAAGGCAATAGCCGGCGGCCAAACCCTGCGAAGGCCGGGTGGTTCAGGATATCCCGGATGCGGTGCTCGGGGGTCAGGTGCGCGTCGGTGTTTCCGCGTCGTGTATCTGTCGCGCTGACAGATATGCTGCTCTTGCTTGCGGCATTCTCACCCTCGTCGGCCGCCGCAACGGAACCCGCCAGGCACAACGACAATGCCAGGCAGGCCGGGGGTAAGACACCTTTGTACATGTCGTGATCACGCCTTCGCCGATGCCTTCATTTGTTCTCGAACCCACGTGCAGCCGTACCTGAGGGACGCCACGCTCATCCGCGTGCTGGAGGATTGGTGCCCGCCTTTCTGAGGATATCACCTTTACTACCCGAGCCGCCGGCAACCCACCCCGGCCTTTGCGCTGCTCGTCGACGCGTTGCGCTATCGGCGCTGATCCAACCGAGCAGGAACGCGGCAGCTTGATGACTGCACCGCGCGCTCGCTACGACGCTTGACAAAATAAGGCAATCAGCTTTCTGCCCGTCAATGACTTGGAGGGCACCGACGTTTCGCTCGGACCGCGCTGGCGAGCCGATTTAGAACCTCAGATTGGCGAACACCTTCACATTGACACCGGGGAGCAGCACCTCGTCCTTCTTGAACGAGACCGAGTTGCGAACGTCCTCGTTCAGCAGATTGTTGCCGACGACGCCGACCGTGACTTCGCGCGGGCCGAAGTCGACGGGCTTGAGTTTTTTCGTGTAGCTGACCTCGGCCTTGAGCAGATTGTAGCCGTCGGTCGGCGTCTCGTTCTCGGAAAAGTTATTCTGCGCGAATGCGTGCAACAGGCCGACGCGCGCGAACCAGCGGCCATCGCGCCAGTACACACCGCCGCCGAGCCGCTGCGGGGGAATGCGCGGTACGTTCGTGCCGTCGGTGAAGGTCGCACGCACGATGTCGTACTGCGTATCGACCCCGAACATCCCGCCCCACAGCGGAGCCAGGTCGAGCTGCGCCTGGAATTCGCCGCCGCGGAAGATCGCATCGCGCTGCGAGTAGACCGCCTGATTGAGCTCGTCCTCGACGCCGCAGGATGCGAAGTCTTCGCCACAGCGCACGCCGGTCAGCCGGCGGAAGATGAAGCCTTGATACTTGGTGTAGTAGGCGGTCGCCTCGAAGCGCAGCGGCCCCTTGGCGCGCCGCAAGCCGACTTCGATGCTCGATGCAGCCTCGATCTTGAGATCGGGATTGCCGATGTCGAACGTGCCGGTCGCCTCGTGGACGCCGCGCGAGAACAGCTCCGGGGCGCGCGGGCTGCGTTCCACGTACTGCGCCGTGACGCTGGCGACGAGGCCGAAGGGCAAGTCCTTCAGGAAGCCGATCGCGCCGCTCTTCGCCAGGAACCTGCGATCGCGCTCGATGCTGACGAGGTCATCACCGGTCGGGACTAGGTCGCTCGGGAAATCGGGCGACATGCCCTTCGCGCGCACCTCCTCGAGCCGGCCGGCGACTTGCATTCGCAGCGTGTCGGTGAACTTCACCTCGTTGAACATGAAGCCCGCGAGGGCGGTCGTCCGGTTCGGATCGAACAGGCCGCCGCCGCGGCCGGGCGCTGCGAGATCTTGGCGCGAGGTCTGCATGCCGAGCGCGGTCGTGAGCGCCGCAAAGCGCAGATCGAACGGCGCAAGCTGGACCTCGACGCGGCTTTCGTGGGCCTTGTTGGTGAAGGTCTGCTGCACGCCGTCGAAGCCGCCTTCATTCGCCAGTTCGTCATGCTTGTAATCGGTGACGCCGAGCCAGAAGCGGATCGCCTCGACGACGGAGGATGGCGGCCGGTATTCGCCCTTGCTGGTGACCTTGGTTTGCCTCAGGTCGATGCGCGTGTTGGTCTCCGTCGCCTCGATGCCGGGGATGCGATAGAGGCTGTTGAATTGAGAGACCGCGAGGCCAATGAAGCCGTCATCGAAAATATACGAGCCGCCGAACGCATAACCGCTGGAGCGTTGCGCGGAGTTCGGCTGAGGGCCGTTCACCGCGGGCGCCGGGTCGGGCGGAAACAGATAGGGATAGCCCGGGATGCGGTAGTCGCTGGCGCGGCGGCCGAAGGCGTCCGCATGGAAAGCGAAGTTGCCCTTGCCGACGTCGAGAAGGATTCCGCCCTCAAGCCCGCTGTCGACGGTGGTGGCAGCGCCCTTGACCTCGGCATTGAAGCCGCGCTCCGGGATAACGGTCGGAATGCGGTTGTTCTCGACATTGACGACACCGCCGATCGCCTGCGAGCCCCAGCGCAAGGTCGCCGGTCCGCGAATCACCTCAATGCGTTGCGCGGCGAGCGGATCGATCGGCACTCCGTGATCCTCAGCGAAGTCCGAAACGTCGTTGGTAGCGAGCCCGTTCTCCTGGATGCGGACCCGATAGTTGTCGAGCCCGCGGATCACCGGCCGGTTGGCGCCGGGCGCGAAGGTCGATGACGTGATGCCGGGTTTGGCAAACAGCACTTCGCCAAGCGTCGTGCCGGGTGTGCGCACGATCTCGTCGCGCGGAACGACAGTCACCGTCGCGAACTGGTCGGTGACGATCGGAAGCGTTCCCTGCAGCACGGGCTCGGCCGGCGCAACCGGACCGGGAGCCACCGGCGCGGCCGGTGTCGTTGGTGCGGCCGGCGCAGCCGGTGCCCGCCGCACGATCGGGCTCGGTGCGGTGACGACGATCTCGGGCAGCACGGTCTGGGCGTTTGCCTCTCCCTGGATGGCGATCAGCACAATGAGAGCCGACGGCCCACCCACAAGGGCGCGGCCAATTCGAGCGGATACCTGTCCCACCACACACGCCCCTACGAAATGTTATATTATAACATTAGCAAGGCGCCCAGCCACGTCAAGAGGATTGGCAGCGATCCACGATCACCGACGTCACTTGAGGGTAAAGCTCACTGGGGCCGTATAGCTCGTGGCTTGGCCGCCAGGCGGCGGTGGGAATGGCGAGGCGCGGTGGACCATCGCCTCGGCCTCGCGATCGAGCGCCGCAAAGCCGGTACCCGTTACCAGCTTGACCCAACTCACCCGGCCGCCGTCGTCCAGGCCGAAGCTGACCAGCGCACGGCCCTGCTCGCGCCGGCTGCGGGCTTCCGCGGGAAAGCGCTTGTGGCGCGCCAGATGCGCGACGATACGGCCGAGATAGTTGGGATCGTTCGCCGAGCGGCCGAGCCCGATGTTGTTGGATGCAAGCGCCGACGCTACGCGGCTCGGCGTGGCCTCAACCTGCGGCGCGGATTTGCGCTCGGGCTTCGGCTCGTCGCGCATTGTCTCGACGGGCTCTTCCTTGCGCGGCGGAGCAACGGGCTCCGGTTCGATGGTTTCGGTTCGCGCCTGGGCGATCGGTTCAGCGACCGACGTCTCGGGCTTCTCGAGCGCGAGTGCTTCGCGCGCGACCTCCTCGCGTGTCGCATTGTCAGGCACGCGTTCCGGCTCCTTCGCCTCAGTGGTCTTGATCTCGGGCTCGGCTTCGCTCGGCCGCACCGCAAGGCCCGCGGGAGCATCCGCGCCTACCACGATCTCGATCGAAATGACATGTTCTCCGACGCTGGCGATCGGCACCGGCGCGCGCGTGAGCGCAAACAGGATTGCCGCGTGGCCAAGAAGCGACATTGCAACGAGAACAATGATTTGGGCGCGCGACCAACGTCGCGTGCATGGTGGCGCGTGCGCGGGAGCGTCGAGCTTGATCTCCGGTGCGGACCACGTCCCATCGCCGTTCTCCGGCGCAACGACGAATGGGACGACGTTGCCAAGGCCGGTATCATCGCCCGCGTTCCCGCCATTGGCTGTCACCGGGTGGACGACAACGCGTGCCAGATCCCCAGCATCGCCACGCACACCAGGCCTGTCGGGGACAACACTTGTTCTGGCCGCTTGCCGCTGCATCATGCGCAATCCGTCATTCCGCACCTGGAGGCGTGATACTATAACATTTCATGCCCGATATAAGTACCTATTCCGGCACGCTGTGCCGGTCGCCTTGGGATCGTGCGAGACATCGCAAGGAGCCAGCCATGGTCACTGAGCCGTTCACCTCGCAAAACATCCCACCTGCCCCGCCGGCGTGCTCGCTGTGCGGATCGTCGACGCGGCTTGCGCGGATCGAGCCGACGGCTGAGCCGGACTACGATCGGCGCACCTACGAGTGCAGGACGTGCGGCAACGCCGACACGGTGAAGGTCAAATTCAAGTAGGCGCTTGCCCTAATTTTCCTCATGAAGTCTAATGGGCCATGCCGCGCCGCCTGCCTTCGTTGAACGCGCTGAAGGCCTTCGAGGCCTCCGCGCGCCATGAGAGCTTCACCAAGGCGGCCGACGAGCTGTGCGTCACGCAGGGCGCCGTGAGCCATCAGGTCAAGGCGCTCGAGGCCGAGCTCGCTATCCGGCTGTTCCAGCGCGAACGGCAACGCCTCGTCATCACCGAAGCGGGACGCGCCTATCTGGAGGTCGTGCGCGACGCCTTCGACCGCATCGCCTCGGGCACCGAACGGCTGTTGCAGCGGCAGGCGGGCGGCGCCCTGACGGTGAGCACCTCGCCCGACTTTGCCGCCAAATGGCTGGTGCACCGGCTGGGTCACTTTTCCGAGGCCCACCCCGAGATCGATCTGCGCGTGTCCGCGACGCTGCACCACGTCGATTTTGCGCGCGAGGACGTCGACCTCGCGGTCCGGCATGGCGACGGCAATTGGCCCGGGCTTGCGGTCACGCGGCTCTGCAGCGAGCAGCTTTTCCCGGTATGCAGTCCCAAGCTCCTGTCCGGCCGCAAACGCCTGCGCAAGCCGACCGACGTCCTGAACTTTCCTCTGCTGCATCTGGACGGCCGGCAGGATTGGGCGAAGTGGCTCGATGCCGCCGGCGTCACCGGCCCCGAGGTCTCGCGCGGCCCGGTGATGAACCGCGCCAGCATGGTGATCGACGCGGCCGTGGACGGTCAGGGCATCGCGCTCGCGCGTACCTCGCTCGCCGCCTGGGACTTGCTCAACCGCCGCCTGGTCAGGCCGTTTGCCGAGGCGCTGCGGCTTTCCAAGGCTTATTGGATCCTTTGCCCCAAGGCGACGGCGACGCTGCCGAAGATCACGACCTTTCGCGACTGGCTGCTGGCCGAAGCCGCCGACGATACGCGCCGCCTCAAGGCGCTCGCACCGACGCTCTTGCCCTAGACTTCTCGGGCAGGCGCGAGAAATTCTCATGAACTTCAGCAAAGCCGTAGCCCGGCTTGAGTGGAACGAAAGCCGGGGAAATTGTTACCGCCCGCTCAAGATCGCCCCGGGTTTCGCCATGCTCAACCCGGGCTACTGTCAGCCGCTCTTCGCCTCAGCGGCCGGTGCAGGAGAGCGCCATCGGCCGGCGCGGAATGCGGCGACGAGCACGGCACCGTAGACGGCCAGGCCCATTGCTGCCGCGAGCGCGATCCCGGAAAGACCGGCGCCGGCCTGGACCATGAACCAGCCGATCAACGTGACGGCGATCACGCGGCTGGTAACCGCGAGCAGCGGCCAGGAAGGCCGCCCGGCCGCTTGAAATGCCGAGGCCAGCGTCAGGCCGGCGCCGAGACACGGATAAGTCAGGCCGATAATCACGAGATACTCGGCCGCGAGCGTGCGAAGTTCGGCGCTGTCGGTGAACAAGGCTGCCCAAGTGGTTGGAGCGCTTAGGCCGAACAGACCGATGCATCCGGTGATGACGGCCGCAAGTCCGGCTGCGATCCATGCCGCCCGGACCGCTCTCTCGGCGCGGCCGGCGCCGAGATTCGTGCCCACGAGCGCGAGCACACCTGCGCCGAGCCCAAAGGCCAACGGGTAGAGAAGATACTCGAGGCGCGCCGCGATGCCGAACGCGGCGAGTTGCGCGACTCCCAATGCGCCGACGAACCCGGTGAGCACGGCGAGCGCAAGGTTGTTGAGGATCGGCTGCAACGACATCGGCGCGCCGACACGCAGAATGTCCACGAACAGACGGCGAGTCAGTCGGACATCGCGCAACGACATCCTGATCGCGCTCCGGCCGGACACGACGTACCAGGCGAGCACTGCGCTCGACGCCGCGAATGATGCGACGGTTGCAATGCCGGCACCCGTGATCCCGAGAGCTGGAAGCGGCCCCATCCCGAACATCAGCAGCGGCACCAGCACGATGTGCAGCGCTTCGGCCGCGATGTAGACGATCGCCAGAATGGCGGCGTGGCCGGCGCCGCGCACGACGCTGGTCAAGGTGCTGAGCACCCAATACGCGATGGCGCCCGCGAACAGCGCGTTCGAGTATTCGAGGGCGGCGCTAAGAATCTCGCCGGAGCCGCCGATCAGCCCATAGATCGCGGGTCCGCCGATCAGGAGAAGCGAGGTGAAGATCGCCGCCATCGCGGTCGCAACGACCAACCCGTGAATGACGAGCGCGGAGGCGTCCGCGTGGCGACCTGCACCGATGGCGCGCGCGATCGCGGAAGCAATCGCTCCTCCCATGCTCGAGTTCGCCATCTGCTGCATGAGCATGATGAAGGGAAACACGAGAGCGATTCCGGCCAATGCATTGGGCCCCAATCGCCCGATGAAGTAGGCGTCGACCGTGGCCGTGACGGCGATGAGAATGACGTTCACGACAACGTTGGGAGCGGCCAGACGCAGCAGGGTCGAAGCGATCGGCGCTTCGAGCAGAGCCCGCGTCCGCGGTGCGATTGCCGGCTTGGGCGGCGCGGCGTGCGGCGCCAAGGAAATGGTGGTGTCGCTCATAAGCGCCCCCTGTCTCACGCATTTCACGCGCGAGGACTGGAGCAGCGCTTGGACGGAGCGTCTTTTTTGAAACCGGGCGGCTGCGTCAATGCCCGATTGCGCTTCGTATTGGCGAAGCTGACAGCGATATGTGCCGGTTCGCCGTTATCCGCAACGCATCGTTTCTCGGGCAGGCGCGAGAAATTCTCATGAACTTCAGAAAAGCCGTAGCCCGGCTTGAGTGGAACGAAAGCCGGGGAAATTGTTACCGCCCGCTCAAGATCGCCCCGGGTTTCGCTATGCTCAACCCGGGCTACTGGCGACGGTGAGGCTTGCGCGACGGGTGCGGCCGGCATAGTTTGGGTGTCGGGAATACGCAGGCTCCCGTCAGGCGGTGTTCCGTCCAAGCTCTGCGCAACGCTCGCTCGTCGAGGTGATTGCGCATGGACGTGAAGCTCCCTCCTTCGCTCATCGTATTGTCGAAGCAGGATCTGGCGGCATTGATGCCGTTCGGCGCCTACGTGGATGCCGTCGCCGACGCGTTCCGGCTGCACGCGCAAGGCCGGTCGGTATCGCCGCCGCCGATGCACATTCCGGCCGCGGGCGGCGGCTTTCACGTCAAGGCCGGCAGCCTTCCGATCGGTCCCGGCTACACGGCGATCAAGGTCAACGGCAACTTTCCCGACAACCGGGCGACGCACGGCCTGCCGACCATCCAGGGCGCGATCCTGCTGTTCGAAACCGCGACCGGCTCGCCGGTCGCGCTGCTCGATTCGATCGAGATCACCGTCAAGCGCACGGGGGCGGCGACCGCGGTCGCGGCGCGCTACCTGGCGCGGCCGGAGTCGCAGGTGGCGATGATCTTCGGCTGCGGCACGCAAGCGCGGATTCAGCTTGCCGCGCTACGGCATCAACTCGATATCCGGCGGGTATTTCTCCACGACAAGGACGCGGCCGCGGCTGCGAGCTTCGCATCCGAGATTGCCGGCGAAGGTCTCGATGTCGATGTGCCGGTGCAGCCGAAATCCGCGGCGCGTGCAAGCGACGTGGTCGTCACCTGCACGTCCGCACGGACGCCGTTCCTCGGTCCGGCCGACGTGCGCGCCGGCACCTTCATCGCCGCCATCGGGGCGGATAATCCGGAGAAGAACGAGATCGAACCTGCGCTGATGGCAAAGGCGCGCGTGGTCACCGATCTGACCGAACAGTGCAGCCATATGGGCGACCTGCATCACGCGCTGCGCGCGGGCGCAATGCAGGTTGGCGATGTGCATGCGGAGCTTGGCGAGCTCGTCGCCGCACGCAAGCCGGGGCGGACCGCAGCGCAAGAGATCACTTTGTTCGACGGCTCGGGCGTCGGCCTGCAGGACGTGGCCGCTGCGGCGTGCGCTTACGAAATCGCCAAGGCGCAAAACGCCGGAAGCAAGCTCAACCTGGTGTGACGCCGGCAAGGATCGGGTTCCAGCAAGGGAGAAGCGTCATGAAATGGATCACGCGAGAGAAAGTGAAAGTGGATCGGGTCGCCTGCCCGTGGTTGATCAAGAAGTTCGTCGATAAGGACGCCGAGTTCATCTTCGCGCCCGCCGACAAGATGATGGACGAGGCCAAGCGCCTCGACGCCATCCCCTACGACGTGAAGAACGTCGAGCTCGGCCATCACGGCAAGGAATGCTCGTTCGAGGCGATCGTGAAGAAGTACCAGCTCGACCGCGATCCGGCGCTGATGCTGCTCGGCAGGATCGTCAACGGAGCCGACACCGACAACACGCTGTACCATCAGGCCGAAGGCGCCGGCCTCGAAGCCATCGCCGAAGGTTTCCGGCATCTCGGATTCAAGGACGATCACGAACTCAATGCGGCCGAGTGGATCGTCTACGACGCGCTTTACGCCTACTGCCGCGAGATGGTCCGGCGCGGCAAACCCCATGGCGCGTTCGTGAACTAGATTCGGAGACAACGACATGGCGCTGAGCGTCAGAGGCACCATCGCGATACCGGGCGGCCGCAACAGCGACTTCGATCACGGCGCATTCGATGCGAAGACCCGGCGTGTGTTCATCGCGCATACGGCGCGGGGCACCGTCGAGGTCATCGACCATGATGCCAGCCGGCACCTCGCCACGCTGCAGGGGTTTCCCGAAGCCGCCGGAGTCGTGGCGCACGACGGCCAGGTCCTGGTCACGAATCGCGGAGCGGCCGGCATGGCATGGCTCGATGCCGCGACCCTGGAAACGCGATCCGTGTTCTCGACCGCGCCGCGGCCGAACGGCGTCGCCATCACGGCCTCGGCCAAGCTCGCGATTGCGGCCTGCATCGGCGACACCGACCACGCACCCGAGCTTCAAGCCTTCGAGCTCGCGAGCAGCCGGCAGTGGACGCTCGAGCTTCCCGGGCGGCCGCGATGGTGCGTCGTCGGTGCCGACGACGCGTGCGTGTTCCTGGCGGTTCGCGATCCCTCGATGGTGCTCGTGGCGCGCCTGCCGGATCTCGGCGACGTGCAACAGTGGCCGCTTCCGTCGCGCGGCGCGCATGGGATGGACATCAATCATGACGCCAATCTCCTCTATGTCGCCTGCGATGATGGAGCCCTGGTCGAAGTCGACGCGCAAACCGGAACGGCCGTGCGCCAGTGGCCGCTCGACGGCGGCCCGGACGCGACGTTCTACAATCCGTCGAGCGGCCACGTGCACGTCGCGATCGGAAAACCCGGACTCGTCCAGACCGTTGATCCGCGCGCGAACACGGTCACGAAGATTGCGACGGCGGCAGGAGCCGGGACGACGGCCCTGGTCGTGCCGGATCGCCTTTACGTGCTCTCGCCCGCGCACGGCGGAGTTTTGGAACTCGCGGGAGCCTAGACGATCAACAGGGAATTTTCCGCCCGGCGCGGGGTTACCCATGTCGCGTCAAGCACGCAGCAAGTCGTGTGATCGAAAATCCGCCAACCCGTTCACGGGAGGGGGATCATGAAGATCATCCGCCGCGAATTCCTCCGTCTGTCCGGGCTCGTAGCCGCCCTGCCGGCCACGTTGCAGCTTGCACTGGCACAGGCAGGGCCGAAACTGAGCCAAATCCTGCGCAAAGACCTGGAAGGCCAAGGCCACGTGGTGCAGGAGACCGTGGTCAGCGTTGCCGAATTCGGACCAGGCAGCGCGGCTCCCTGGCACGTGCATCCCGGCGCTCAGGAGCTGCTCCATGTCGTCGAGGGGGCTCTCACGGTGGAAATAGAGGGGCGCGGCACGACGCTCATCAAAGCGGGCGAAGCCGGAATCATCGAGGCCGAGCTGGTTCATCTCGCGCGCAACGAAAGTACCGGCGCAAGCGCACGAGCGGTCGTGATCCACAGCCGCGCCGCCAAGGACAAGCCGCTGATCGTGGTGGTGAGGAAATAGCCGGCGCGATCTTGCGAAGGCGGGCGTCGAGGCGATCCGCCCGGACATTGATCGGTTCCGCGGGCATGCCGCGCGATCAACAAAGGGTGACCGCGGATTGCCGCCTGCCGGTGGTGCGCGTAAAGTCGATGTTCTTCGGGGACACGCAGGCTCCCCGTCAGACGCATCACCGTCCAAGCTCTGCGCAACACTCGACCGCGTCGAGGAGATTGCGCATGGACGGAACCGACCGATCAGCCCCATTCATCCCACTCATCATGGCCGCTCTCGCCGCGTGCACGCTCGCCTGCGCCGGAACGGCGGCGCTCGCACAAACAGGTCCCATCATGATTCCGCTCGACAAGATGACGGTCGGCGCTGCGCCCGCCGACTTTGAATTCGCACGCACCGGCCAGGGCGGCCCCGGCCAATGGGTCGTCGTCAATGATCCAAGCGGCGGCTCTGGACGCGCCATCGAGCAATCGAGCACGGAGCGCACCGACTACCGCTTTCCGCTGGCGATCTATCAGCCGGTCGCGGCGCAAAACGTCGAAGTCTCGATTCGCTTCAAGCCGCTTTCCGGGCGGGTCGATCAGGCGGGCGGGATCGCGGTGCGGCTGGCCGACGCCGACAACTACTACGTGGTGCGCGCCAATGCGCTGGAAGACAATGTGCGCTTCTATCACGTGCTCAAGGGGCGCCGCACCCAGCTGCAGACCGCCAACCTGAAGGTCGCCGCCAACGTGTGGCACACGCTCGCGCTCAAGGCGGAGGGCGACAAGTTCACCGTCACGTTCGACGGCAAGCCGCTCTACACCGTTACCGACAAGACGTTCGCGCAGGCCGGCAGGGTCGCGCTGTGGACCAAGGCCGACAGCGTGACCCGCTTCGACCAGATCAGCATCCAGGTGCTGCCCGATTAATTTCATTTTGGATCGGCGGACACGGAACCGAGCCGTAGGAACAGAACACGCAACAGTCGCCCACCTTGGGCTTCAATCGAGCACCGCAGCCGCCGCAGTTGTAGAAGAACTGGCAGGCGTCGGTCGGCATGGCGAATGTCCGGATTGCGGACACTCGGTGAGCGAAGTCATCAAGTATCGGTAACGTTGATTGCGTCTCGCGTCAGCTCCTATCGCCGCCGACGCGGGCGTGCTTTGCTGCGGGGGAGCTGGTCGAACGCGAAGACGCGTGGGCAAAGGCGCGCGAGATTCGTGTCAATCATCAACGTTTCGCCGCGCGCCTTTGCCCACTTGATCAGGCGCGGCGGGTCCGGGCGCGCCGATGGTGGCGCTCAGCTCACGCCACCTCGTTTCTTCATCGCGTCGGAGCCGGAGGCGACGGTGACGGCGCGGGGGCCGACGATGTCCTATCGTTCAGCGCTGCCGTGCGATCGCCGCCGCTGGAGTTGGCGTAGAACAGCGCACCGACGATCAGCACGATGGCGAGCACCACTGCGGGCACGGCCCAGGACATGCCATCGTCGGGCGGGGTCATCGGTTCCACGTCGCGGCCGAGCGGGCGGTTGAAGTCGTCATTGGTCATGGTTGTTTCCTTATCTTTGCCTGTTCGTGTGAACGCAATCGAAGAAAGAAAGTTGCGCCGATTTTAGAAGTTCGGTGCGGGCGTTCATGCCCGGATGATCAGGTCGCGCGCTCGCGGCGCACGCCCTTGAACTTCTTCTCCGTCTGCTTCACGTCCATGAACTGGCCGCTCTCGCGGCTGCGCTTGGTCCAGCGCGCCTTGCCTTGCATCTTGGTCTTGAGCTGCGAGCGCTTACGCACCGCGCCTTTGCGCGCGCTGTCGCCGGTCGGCTTGTTGACGGCCATAGCGGTTCTCCGGGCTTCAATCGTGCGTTCCAAACGGCGGCGGGTTGCGAAAGTTCCTCAAGAGCGTTTTGCGGCGAAGTGTGCAGCGGTTCGCCGTGAGACAAACGCGACCGGCGGGACAGGCGCGTCTGTCATGGGTGCTCCTTAGCCCGCACGCCGCACGCGCGCAGCGGACCGTTTCGAAGCTGCGCGACGGCTTTGCGCGGCTGCGCGTCCCGCGCCTGCGCGCCCAGGCGACTTCTCCGCGCTGATGCTGCGCCGGAGCGCATCCATCAGGTTGACCACATTGCTCGGCGCCGCGTGCTTGACCGCCTTGATCGGACGGCCCGCCTGCTTGCGCTTCAACAAATCCTTGAGCGCCTCTTCGTAGCGGTCCGCGAATTTCGCGGGGTCGAACGAAGCGGTCTTGCTCTCGACGATGTGCTGCGCGAGTTCGAGCATATCCCTGGTGATCTTCACGTCGCGGATGTCGTCGAAGTATTCGGCGGAATCGCGGACCTCATAGGGATAGCGCAGGGTCATGCCGAGCATCCCTTTCTCGCGCGCTTCGAGCGCGATCATGTGCTCGCGCGAGGTGAACACCACGCTGCCGAGCGCGACCATGCCCTGCTTGCGGATCGCCTCGCGGATCACCGCAAAGGCATCCTCGCCCACCTCGCCGTCGGGCACGATGTAGTACGGGTCCGCGAGATACAGCTCGTCGATTTCGTCTTTCGGCACGAACTCCGTAATGTCGATCGTCCGCGCGCTCTCGATCGCCACCGCCTCCAATTCCTCGGCGTCGATGGTGACGTAAGAACCCTTGTCGACCTCGTAGCCCTTGACGATCTGGTCCTTGCCGACCTCGTCGCCGGTCTCGGCGTCGACCTTCTGGTAGCGGATGCGATGGCCGGTCGCGCTGTTGATCTGGTGGAAACGGATTTTTTCGCGCTCCGAGGTCGCCGGAAACAGCGCGATCGGACAGGAGACCAGCGATAGCTTGAGGTAGCCTTTCCAGTACGCCCGCGGGGCCACGAGATGCACTCCATATTGAACGGAACCTGGACTCAACGTGATCGTTAGCTTGACGTTCCGTGTTGTTGCTTTGTTCCGAACGCGTCAGCTGATCCCCTCGAGGCTCGTATGGCCGGCAAGGCAAAAACACGCATCAAAACGTTTCACGCCACCATGGCGGTCACGCGCCTGGAAGAGTGGTGCGTGGAGGCCGAAACCAAGCAAGAGGCCGCGGCGCTGCTGGCGGCCGGCGAGGGCCATCGTTGCCGTCTGGGCGAATGTCTCAACGTCGAGCTGGAAGCCATCGACGATGTGGCCTCGTGATGCCGCCAACGATGGGTGCCAAGGCGGTGCCGAGAAAGTCCGAGCGCCTCACCGGGAAAGTGAACGGCGGCGCGCCGTGGACGGCGACTCTCGCGCCGGACCAGGACTTCGTCGGCTGCATCGACTTCGTTATCGAGGCGGTGCTCACCGCGCCCGGCGCCGCCGCCAAACCGGCCTGGTCGAAAAAAATGAAGGTCACACAGTACTGTCCGGACTGATCGCTGCCGGCCACGATTGCCGCCCGCCCGCGCGGATGCCATCGTGACCCTTGGCGCCACGACTATGGCGCAGTGCTAATCACGGGCACGAGCCCCTCTCCCGCCCTCCCCCGGATCAAGTCCGGGGTCGGGCACCCTCTCCCGCAAGCGGGAGAGGGGAAGCTGCGGCTCCGTCTACCTAGCTCCGCTCACCCAACAGCGACATTGCGATGCGAACGAGATTGTAGGCGCACAGGATGCCGATCACGATTGCGACCATGATCATCAGCGTGCGCGGCCTGAGCACCTTGCTCAGCAGTCCGGCAAACGGGGCCGCGATGGCGCCGCCGACGATCAGCCCGACGATCACGCGCCAATACTCGGTGACATTGAGCGCCAGAATGAAGGTGACCGATATCGCAACAGTGAGAAAGAACTCCGCCAGGCTCGCCGACCCGATCGCCGTCCGCGGATGGTCGCCGCGCGCCAGCAATGTCGACGTCACGATCGGTCCCCAGCCGCCGCCGCCGACGGCATCGAAGAAGCCGCCGGCCGCGCCGACCGGTATCGCCGGCAACTTGCGCTCGCGTTGCGACTTGCTGCCTTCTTGCGCCTTGCCGCCGCGGATGCGGAGCAGGATCAGGACCGTCATGGCGAGCAGGTAAAGGGTGATGAAGATCTTGACCGCGGTCTCGGGCAGCCCGATCAGGACGTAGGCCCCGACGACGCCGCCGACCACGCCTGCGGGGGCAAGCCGCTTGAAAAGCTGCCAGTCGACATTCTTGTGCCAGACATGCGAGCCGCCGGCGAGCCCCGTCGTTACCACTTCGGCGGCATGGACACTCGCGCTGGTCATGGCCGGCGGCAAGCCGATCGACAGCAACACCGTCGTCGCGATCAGCCCGTACGCCATGCCGAGCGCGCCGTCGACGAGTTGCGCGAAGAATCCCAGTGCGACGAAAAGCAACAGTTCCGTCGACAAGAAATCGCTCATCGGTCCGTCCCGTGGGAAACGCCTGGATGGAAAAACGCTCTCGCCAGGCCGCGCCGCTGCTTCAACCGCATTTGTTCATCCGTCATCAGGGATGGCACGAACCGCACGGTTGGAACAGACGCGCGAACGAACAGGTATCGCATCTGGCTTGCAAGTGCCGCTCGGTTTCCCTTCTCCCGCGCAGCGCAGCGCGATCGCATATGGCGCGGTGCTTGTTTTGTCGCGCCAAAAAGAGCCACAGCACCTCCCTCCTTGTGGCAGGGCTATCGCGTATGACGCCGTTGCTTGGCTGTCGCGCCGAAAGCGCCACAGCACCTCCCCCCTTGTGGGGGAGGTCGACCGCCGGAGCCCGCAGGGCGACGGCGGGCGGGAGGGGGTCTGCTTTTCTTTGTCTGACAAAGTTTTTCGTGCTTGTGGCGAGTCCCCCTCCGGCCTCGCTTCGCGAGGCCACCTCCCCCACAAGGGGGGAGGGAGGCTGTGGCGCTTTCAATGCCTATTTCGTCACACACACGGCGTGCGCGTCATATGCGATAGCCCTGCCCCTTGTGGGGGCCGCGCAGCGGGGGAAGGGTGGCGAGCGCGCCCCCTCTCCCGCCCTCCCCCGGTGGCGCACGGCATTGAAGATGGCTCGCCGCCGGCATTGTCCGAATCCGTACCAACATTGCGCCTGCCTTTTCGGCGGCAGCGCCTTATGTTTCAATTCGCACGCTGGGGGAACGGGTCTTGCCGCTCCGTCGTCTATTTGCGGATCGCGGGTTCACGCCCGAAGACATCCGCGTGATGGCGCTCGCGCTCGAGGGCGCCTGTCAGACGCTCGGCCTGATTGTCCGCGGCGATGATCCGTTCATCCAGGCTGTCGCGCGCGGGGTGATCGCCGCGGCCGAGACGGGCGAACGCGACCCGGAGCGCCTGCGCGACAACGTGCTGAAGGCCCTGCAGGTCCCAGGGCGGCCCGACGATCCGATCTGAATCGGTACGGTCTGCTTTTCATTCATCGGGCTTGGCGGCGACGACGGCTTGCAACAGCTTGTCATATTCGGCGGCGATCCTGAGCCATTGGGCGGCCTGAGCGCCGGTCGTGATTGTCGCCTGCTCGCGGCAGTACGCGGCCTGAGTGCGGTAGCGGTCTTCCTCACGCATGACTCACCCGGGCCCTGGGCCGGGCCATTGGCCCCATGGGAAAAGTCATTCAGGGGAAAAGACGTTCCGCCGGGAACATGGAACGCCGTTGCAAGGATCCGCGATAACTCCCGGGATCCCGCGCTTCATCGCGGCGTTGGCGCCTCGTCAAGCCACTCTACCACCAGCGAGAGAGAGGCCGACAGAAGATAGCGGCTGTCTCCGTCGCGCACCTTGACGGAGAATACGCACCGATCGCCGGTCGGCATTTCATTGCGCGCAATGTTGGGAAGCACACCGACGGCGGCGTCGCGCATCGCCTTGGGGGTTGGAAATTCGTGCCCGGCTTCGTCGCGGGTAAAATTCTTGCCGTCGTCGATGTCGAAATAGTAGCGAGGCATCGCAGCCTCCGGCCCGCCTTCTCATACCCAGCCCGGAGAGAATCGAAGCCCGGTTCCGCGCAGGGTTCGAGTTAGATAAGTGTCGAACGTTGGCCCGGGTTCTTTGGTTCCTTGAGATGCAGGTAGTTCGGTTTGAACTCGGCATACTGTTCCAGTCGCGGCACGTCCGGGATGGTCAGCAATCTGCCATGCAGTTCGATCAAACCTGCTTCGCGCAGTTGCTGGAGGACGCGGTTGACGTGGACCGGGGTAATACCGAGGGTGTCGCCGAGCTCGTCCTGGGTGACGAACAGCTGAAAGCTGTTGCCGTTGGCCCGGCCCACGGTGTTCAGCCGCACGCGCAGCTCGCAGAACAAATGGGCCAGCTGTTTGTCGGCCGGGCGATGGCCCGTGCTCGCGAGCCACTCGCGCAAGATGCTTTCATCCACCAGGGTCGCCCACCACATGGCGCGCGCAATGCGGGGATGCCGGGTGGTGAGTTCCTCGATCGTCTCGGGCGGGATTTGCACGATGGTGCACGGCGTCAGGCTTGCGATCGAGTGATCCATCTCTCCCAGGATGGCAACATGAAGGTCACAGAAATCGCCCGGCAGAAAATAGGCCACGATCGAGCGCTTGCCGCTCGGTAGCATCTTGTAGCGGCAGGCGTATCCCTCCAGCACCACATTGACCCACGCCGGATCCTCCTCCTCGCGGATAATGTCCGTGCGCGCGCCGATTTCCCGCCGCTGAGCGGTGGCCGCTTCCAGGCGCGCGCGGTCCTCATCGGTGAGCACGGCGCCGTGTTCGAGTTTCAAAACCAGCGGGTTCGCCATGGAGGCCTGCTTGAATCCCGAATGACTGCCGACTTCCGACCTTAAGGCAGGGCGCACCGGAAACGACAGCGGGCCATGGATCGTGCTCTTAAAATCTTACAGCCGAAAGGTCACGCGTGCCGAAGTGCCCGATGGGTGATTGGGGCCGATCACGAACCCCCCGCCGAGCCGCTCGGCGAGTTGCCGTACGAGACCAAGGCCGATCGAAGCGCCCCGCCCGGACGGCTCTGCCGCAGCCGCCGGCTGCGCCAAGCCGCAGCCATCGTCGCTCACAACAAGAGCCGCCTCGCCATCGGAGCCTGCCTGGAGGCACACGGTTATGCGCCCGCGTCCGTCGGGAAAGGCATGCGTGACGCAATTCGTGATCAGTTCGTGCGTGACGATGGCCAGCGTGACCGCGCTCGCCTGCGGCACGGCGATCGCGCCATCCGCATCGATCGTGACCGTGATGCCGAGGTTGCCCCCCATGCGGTCCCAGAAGGTCACCGCTTCCTTCAACCAATCGGCGAAGGTCGAGGCGTGCGACGTGATCAAATGCTGCTGCAGCAAGCCCAGCACCATGACCGCGTCCGCAAGCCAGGTGAGATGCCGCCGCGCGGCGCCGTCCTCCAGGCCCTTGAGACGGACGGCAATCAGGCTGTTGATGAGCTGGAAGCTGTTGGTGATCCGGTGGCGCAACTCCGCCGCCAGCACGTCAGAGCCGCCAGGCGCGTCAGCTGATATTGGCACGGTTCCCGCTCCGCGCGGACAGGCGCCGTGTCCTGCGGCGCGCGTCTCCCCCACCACCGCAAAACTAGCCAGACGCGGCGGAACCGGCCCTAACCTATGTTAGGACGGGTCGCTTGAGCGCATTCTTTCACGGCACCGAACTTCAACTAGATAGAAGATTGGCAGCTCATCGTCCGGCGCCTTTGCCTCGCGCGAAAAACGCTCGGTTTCGTTCGGCAACGCGGCCAATCGAATCCCGGCGCTGAAACATTATCGATTTGAGGACGCTCATGCGGTTGGCCGTCTCCGGTGCATGCCTGTTGAGCGCAGGGGGGCATGCGGGGGCTGAGAGCGCGCGTGAATTTTCGCAGAACGAATGGCAGCGGCAGCAGCCGCGCGAAGCGTCTTTGGACCGGTCCGGGCGGCGAGATGGGGCTTTCCCCGAGCAGCAGGGGTGGTTCGGCAGGCAAGAGCGGCCCGATGCGTCTCGCGCGCCTACCGAGCCGTCGCTGCGGTACGGCAATCCCCGGCCCCATCGGGGGAGCATGCCTACGGTCCGGGTCAGCAATCCGGATTTTTTCGCCTATGTGCCTGACAGACTGGCGAACGTCCCGCTCGACGCAGTGTGCGAACTCAAGGTGGCGGCAAGTGCGGACGTCTCGGTAGACACGAGTCGGCAGGAAGGCGCAGCGACTGTGGTAGCGACGGCAGCGCCGGCCCCGGGTGCTTCGCCTGCTGCTGCTTTCGTGGAAGCCTGCGCCGCCGCGCCGGCAATTTCGCTGCGTGTGCTGCCGCAGGTGGGCGAAGCGATCGCGCGCCACTACTCCCAGCACCCGCAGTACATCTGGCTCGATCAGGGCAGCATCAACGCCAAGGCGCATGCGGCCATCGCCAGTCTGGCTGCGAGCGACGCGGTCGGTCTCGATCCCGCAGACTATCGTGTCACGCCGCCGGACGTGCAGATCGCGGATGCCGGCGAAAGGTCGGCTGCCCTGCTACGCTTCGAGCTCGCGCTTTCGGCGAAAGTCCTGACCTATGTGCTCGACGCGACGCGCGGACGGGTCGATCCGAACCGCCTCTCCGGCTATCACGATCTCCCGCGCAAGACGGTCGATCTCGTCGATGCGCTCGGCAGGATCGCGCAGTCGACCGATATCGCGGCTTATCTGGAGAGCCGCAACCCCGACAATCTGCAGTTCCGCGCGCTTGTGGCGGAGCTTGCCCGGCAACGCGGCGAGGACCCGCAAGGCAAGGCTGCGAAACTGCGTCTCGCGCTGGAGCAGTTGCGCTGGCTCCCGCGCCAGCTCGGCACCCGCTACGTGTTTCTGAACCAGCCCGCATTCGAAGTCAGCTATTTCAACGGCACGGCAGCGCCGCTGACGATGCGCGCCATCGTCGGCAAGCGCAACGCTCAGACGTATTTCTTCATCGATCGCATCAAGGAAGTCACCTACAATCCATACTGGAACGTGCCGCGGTCGATCCTCATCAATGAGATGCTGCCGAAGCTCTGGCGCGACCCTGCTTATCTGGACCGCCTCGGATACGAGGTAAGCAACAGCCGCGGCCGCGAGGTCGCCTCGATCGCCGTGGACTGGGCGGCCGTGGCGTCCCAGCAGATCAGTATCGACGTGCGCCAGCCGCCGGGCCGTGGCAACGCACTCGGACGGCTCAAGATCGATTTTCCCAACAAGCACGCCATCTACATGCACGACACGAACCAGAGACACCTGTTCGCACGCGAGCAGCGCGCGTTGAGTCACGGCTGCGTGCGGCTGGAGCGTCCGAACGAGATGGCGGCGGCCCTCCTCGGCACGCATGTCGCAGACGTCGAAAGAAAAATCGCAGCCGGGGAGACACGAACCGAGCGGGTAGCGGGCGACATTCCGGTCTATCTGGCTTACTTCACCGCGTGGCCTGACTCCGACGGCAAGGTGCGGTACTACAAGGATATCTACGACCGCGACGCTCATCTGGCGCAGGCGATCGCCAAAACCACTGCCGCGAGAAACTGAGCGCTGATCGCGCGGGCATCATGAAATGCGGGCGCGAGCGGAAGACGCAAAACCGTCATCCCGTCATGGCCGGGCTTGTCCCGGCCATCCACGTCTTGCTTTCATCCCGCGAAGAAGAAAGACGTGGATGCCCGGCACAAGGCCGGGCATGACGGTGGAGGGTTTGCCCATCCTATCCAGCGCGCCCTAGGTGCGGATCACCATGCGCTCCAGCAACTCCCGGTCCTGCGTCTGCATGAACCTGACCGCGAAGCCTTCGGCGAAGCGCCGCACCACGCGCCCGACGCTGCGCCCGACCGCGAGCGGCGTGCCGATCTCGGGCTCGATGTCGGCCGAGACCGCGGCGCCCGAGGGCGACATGTCGATCACGAAGCAGCCGAGCGTGCTGCCGTCGGCGAAGATCAGCGTCGAGTGCGGGTTGGCCGGGATGATGCGCTTCTGCGCCCGCGCGTCGAGCAGCGCGGCGTCCTTCTGCTTCTTCTCCAGCCAGATGAGCGTGCCGGCGAGCTTCTCGCGCCGCTCCTTGGTCACCGCGAGCTCGATCAGGAAGCCGCCCGCCACCACGTCGGAGATCCAACCGTCGAGCTTGCCGAACTCGTCGAAATACGAGACGACGCGCTCGCCGGTCGGCCCGAGCACGGGTGCATCGATGATCATCTGGAACGGCGAGACGCGCGTGGTCCGGCAAGCGAACTCGCGCCGGTTTCCGAGCGCGTCGCGCCGGCTCGCCAGGCTGTAACGGCCACCCATGCGCAGGTCGACGCCGCTCCGTTCGATGAACTCGCTCGACACGACTTGGTAATCTCCGTTTCGCGGCTCCGGAGATGTACGTATAATGCTTCGACCTTTAACGGATTTTTTCCGCGTCCAGGTTCCCGGGTGCCTGGTTAAGGCAGGCTGAGTTGGAACCGAGAAACATCGGCACGCCAACATCAGCTCACATCAAGCCACACGACCGCGACAACCCGACACGCGAATTCGCACCGACCCTCACTGAGGGTGGAAAACCCGGGTGCCGCCCGCGACCGCGAGCCGCTCTAGCAACGTAGGCGAGTAAGGCTAAGCGGAAGCTCGCAACACTCCCGGCAAGCGAAAGGCTGTGCCAAAGTGCGCCTGGCACCTTGATGTCAAAGACCAGCCGGGCATACGCTACTCGTTTGCAATTCTAGCGGGCGGAGAGAACGATGGCTGCGACCAGCGGAGCACTCTCGAGGACGGTCAGCGTGACCGGATCGATCATTTCCGCCGATGGGGACGAACTTCGGGTGGTGGCCGGAAAGGTCAACCCGCGCAGAGCCGAGCGGTATCTGGAATTCATCGTGCCGTCGGCCGATCTGACGGTCCGCGCCAGCTGGAAGCCGAGAGCCGCAAAGGCCCGGGCAGCCGACGACGCGATGCCGCTCGCTCTCGCCATCAACGGTTCCAAACCGGTCGACGTGGTCGCCCGCGCCGGTAATCTGTACCAACAGAGCGAACGAGGCACCTCGAAAGAGCCGTTCAAGGACGAGCGCTTGCGCGAGCTGGGGCGGGTGCTGTTGGCGATCAAGTTGAAGAACAAGCCCGATTTCGGCACGCTTGCTCCACCGACACAAGGGAAGGTACCGCCAGGGGCGACGCCGATGAGTTTCAGCGTCTGGACCGGTTGCGTGTCCGATACCACCGGGGCTGGCGCCGGCGTCGGCGGCGTCGCCGGCGGGATAGCCGGCGCTGTCGGCGGCGGCGGGGTACCCGGCGGTATCGCCGGGGCAACCACCGGCATGGTTGTCGGCGGGGCGCTGGGGGGCGCAGTCGGCATTGGTGTGTGCACGGCGAACGAAATCATTGACTGGTTGTGGTAGGCGATTGATCCAACCGTACGCGTTGCACGGGCGGCGCGTTTCACTTCCTGCGCTTCCGGCCCGGCTTCGCATAGGCAGGGTCGATCACCCCCTCGATATCGGACGCCGGCACCGGCTTGCCGCCCTCGTCGACCAGGGCGGCGGACAACTTTTGTCCCGATGCCTTGGAGCGCAGCGTGAACGGCGATGGCCTTGCGCCGAGCCACCGGTCACCCCATTGGGTCATGGCGAAAAAGGGCAGGCCGAGCGTGCGCCCCATTCTGGTGAGCGGATATTCGACGCGCGCGCGCCGGCCCTGCTCGCGGTACTCCCGCCGCTCCAGGATGCCGCTCTCGACCAAGGCGGCGAGCCGGTTGCTCAGCACGCTGCGCGGTACGTCGAGGTCGGCGTGAAAATCGTCGAAGCGCCGCACGCCGTAGAGCGCCGAACGCAGGATCAGCAGGGTCCAGCGGTCGCCGATCAGCTCGAAACTTCGCGCCAGGTTGCAATCGCGCAGCGCGACGGGCGAGCGGCGAATCAGCGGTGGGTCGGTCATCGCGGCATTCTATCTGAGTTGCAAAACTGGACCTAGCCTGATAAAGCCGAGTCCGGATTATGGACTTAAACATAAGGGGCGGCATCAATGGGCGACCGCAGCATCCACGAGGACGACCCGCTGGAGGATTTCGCGCGCCGCGAGATCACGCTCGATGGCGCTGCGAAGGCGGTCCATGTCGCAGGTTCGGGGCCGGCCGTCATCGTGATGGCCGAGATGCCGGGCATCAGCCCGCAGGTTGCGCGCTTTGCCCGCTGGGTCCGCGCTGCCGGCTTCACGGTCTACATGCCCTCGCTGTTCGGCCGCGACGGCGCCGTCGCGACCGCCGCGGAGGGCACTGCCGTGTTCCAACGCGCGTGCGTAAGCGCCGAATTCCGCGCGCTGGCCGGCAACGCCTCGAGCCCGGTGACGCAATGGCTCCGCGCGCTCGCGCGCCGGGCACACGCGCAATGCGGCGGGCGCGGCGTCGGGGCCATCGGCATGTGCTTCACGGGAAATTTCGCGCTTACCATGATGCTGGAGCCGGCGATGCTGGCGCCGGTGCTCGCACAGCCTTCGTTGCCGCTGAAGCAGCCGGCGGGTCTCGAGATCGCGCCGGAAGAGATCAAGGCCGTGCGCGACCGGCTCGAGCGCGAGGACCTGAGCGTCCTCGCCTATCGCTTCGCGGGCGACAGGATTTGCCGGGCGGAGCGATTTGCCGCCTATCAGGCGGCGCTCGGCGACCGCTTCGTGGCCCGGACGCTGCCCGACAGCGCAGCGAATACCGACGTCGCGCCGTTCTTCGCACGCTACGTGCCTTATCCGCACAGTGTGGTGACGCAGCACCTGATCGACCAGGCTGGTCAGCCGACGATCGCGGCACGCGACGAGATTCTGGCGTTCTTCGCACGCCGGCTGGCACCGCCCGGATAGAGTGCGGCGCGCACCGGCTCAACGAGGCGCTCGGCAACTAGGCATATGCCGCGTCTGTGATGGGGATAGGCACTGAAAGCGCCACAGCACCTCCCCCCATAGCCCGTCGAAGACGGGCGTGAACGCCCTGATGGTGGGGGAGGTGGCCGAGCGCAGCGAGGCCGGAGGGGGACTCGCCGCAAGCACGAAAAAAACCTTCTCAGCCAAAGAAAAGCAGAGACCCCCTCCCGCCCGCCGTCGCCTTGCGGGCTCCGGCGGTCGACCTCCCCCACAAGGCAGGGCTATCGCATATGGCACCGAATGCGCCGCGCGTTCCCCTCTCCCCGAAGGGGAGAGGGTGGCGAGCGAAAGCGAGCCGGGAGAGGGGCTTCGCCCGTCACGCCGCCGCAGCATTGATGTCGCTACGCAATGCTGTGATTTGCGCCAGCCTCAAGTCCCTCTCCCGCCTCGGACCTTACGGTCCTCGGCACCCTCTCCCCTTCGGGGAGAGGGGACGCGCGGCTTGTTCAGCGTCATATGCGATAGCCCTACCCCACAAGGGGGAGGGTAACAGAAGAGACGATGCGCGCTTACTGCCTTTGTACGGGCGGTGAAGTCGGCGGCGCCGTCTGTTGCATATGCGTCGTGTTGTGCGTCGTGTTGACGGCGGTCAGGGTCGGGCTGCCGCCGTAATTGAAGAGGACCACCGCGCCGATCAGCAGCATGACGCCGCCGACCGCCAACGGGATCGCCCAGCCCGGGTCGCGGTCTTCGGCGCGGATCCGGTTTGCCTCCGGCCGGCGGTCTTGGTCGGACATGACAGCCTCCTTGGCTTGCCTTGGTCCCTGCTCAACGCGCGGCGGTGGCGGGAAGTTGCAGTTGCGTAGGGTGGGCAAACTCGGCTGCGTCAGAAAACTAAACTCCTCTGCAAATCCGCGAGCGGATCGTAGGGCGGGCAAAGCCATAAGCGCGTTGACGCGCGTCTTCGACGCGCTATGGCGTGCCCGCCGTCTCTCCCGCGGGCACCAGATGCCGCGGGCACGGCGCATTCCCGTCTTTGCTCAGCGGACTAAGGTCGGCGCGATGCGCCTTCCCGCCCTACGGCCGCTCCACAATTTTCTGACGCAGTCGTACAAAGGCGCCTCGATGTCATGGTGACGCGTCGAACGGCGTCCGCGCCGTGCCCACGCGGACGGATTTAAACGCGTGGGCACGGCGCGCGAGATTCGTGCCGACTCTCACCTATCCGTCCTGCGCCTTTGCCCACCCTACGGCGCCATCACGCCGCCGCGGGCCGCGCGGCGGCCGCGTCGATCAGCGCGCTCAGCGCGTCGGCGACGGCGCGGCGGCGGATGTCGTCGCGCTCGATCGCGCCGTAGTTCCGTTCGAAGTCTTGGGTCGCGAAGTCTTGGGTCGCGGACCCGCGCCGCGCGACCGCGATGCAGACGCGGCCGACCGGATTGCCGTCGTCGTCGGGCTCCGGCCCGGCGACGCCGGTGATGGCGGCGCTGATGCCGGCGGTGGAATGGAGCAGCGCGCCTTCCGCCATGGCGCGCGCCACCTCGACGCAGACGGCGCCCTTGTCATGCAGGAGCTGCGGCGAGACGCCGAGCGCGTTGGTCTTGTGCTCCTTGGTGTAGGTGACGAACCCGCCGTGGAAGCGCTCCGCCGCGCCGGGCGCATCGGACAGAACCTGGCACAGCAACCCGGCGGTGCACGACTCCGCCGTGACGATGGTCAGCCCAGTGCGCTCGGCGAGCTCCAGCAGCCGCTGCGCCAAGGTTTCGAGACGCAAGGTTTCGAGACGATCGCTCATGCGCGGCCGCCGGCTGCGCCTCAAGCGCGCTGGCGCGCCGGCTTCGCCGCGGCGCTCTTGGCGGCGCCGCCTTTGCGTCGCGGCTTGGATCGAGTCTTGGACTGAGTCTTGGCGGGAGGGCGGCGCGCGTGGCTCGCAGGCTTGGGATTGACCCGGCGCTCGGCGATCGCGCTCAGCTTCGCGTCCGCCGCCTTCTCCTCGCCGAGGCTCTTCTTCAGCAGCGGGATGCAACTGGTCTTGCCGAGCTCGCCCGCCCACGCGATCAACGCCCCATAGCGCGTGATCTCGTAGTGCTCGACCGCCTGCGCGCCCGCGATCATCGCCACGTTGATGAGGTCGTCCCCTTCGATCTCGCCGATCGTGTCGTCGCCCTCCTTGAGGATGCCGTCGATGGCCGGGCATTTATCGCCCTTGGGCCGTTCATCGAGCATCTCGAACACCTGCTCGAGGCGCTTCACCTGGCCTTTGGTCTCGCCGAGGTGGGCCTGCAGTCCCTGCTTCAGCGCCGCGTCGGTCGCCTTGTCGATCAGCTTGGGCAGCGTCTTCAGGATCTGGTTTTCCGCGTAATAGAGGTCCTGCAGCCCGTGCAGGAACAGATCGTCCATCGATTTGATGTCCTTGAAAAACAGACCCATCGCAGCCTCCTTGGTGTCGGTGCGACTCTAACGGCAGGTCGATCACCGGGTTCCCTCAGAAGGCCGCGTATCCGACCAGCCGCGCGGGCAGCGCACGGCGATTTATCCCGCGGCTGCCCCGTCGCCATGGAACCAAGTTGGCAAAATTTGGATTGTTGGGCCGACTTGGCGATACCAAGGCACTTACCAAATGGAGGCTTTCCAATGACCGTCCTCGCGACCGAAGCGGTCGTCGTACCGGAAGAATCGAACGCATCCGGAGTTTCCTGGGGTGCGATCGCGGCGGGCGGCGTGGCGGCTGCCGCTTTCAGCCTGTTCCTGGTCCAGCTCGTCGCCGGGCTCGGGCTCGTTCTCGTCAGCCCGTGGTCGGGCGCGGGAGCATCGACCACCACGCTGCACGTCGGCGGCGGCATCGCGCTCGTCCTGATGGCGGTGATGGCGTCCGCCCTCGGCGGCTATCTGGCGGCGCGGCTGCGCACCAAATGGGTCGGCGTCCACACCGACGAGGTGTACTTCCGCGACACCGCCCATGGCCTGCTCGCCTGGGCGTTCGGCACCCTCCTCACCGCCTCGGTGCTGGCCGGCGCCGCCGGCGCGGTCGTGACCTCGATCACCGGCGGCGCGGCCGCAAACCCCGGGCTGGCGCCCGACCGCACCGGCTACTACGTCGACATGCTGTTCCGCACCGATCGTCCGCGCGAAGGCGATCCCGCCGCGGCGCAGGCCGTGAATGCCGAAGCCGGGCGCATCCTGACGCGCGGCCTGACCAGCGACCTCACGCCGGCGGACCGCACGCGGATGGCCCAGCTGGTCGCGGCGCGCACCGGGATGCCGCAGGCCGAAGCCGAGCAGCGCGTCAACACGGTGATCACCCAGGCCAAGATCGCGGCCGACGAAGCGCGCAAGGCCGCCGCGAAGCTCGCATTGTGGATGGCGGCGGCGCTGCTCGCGGGCGGGCTGGCCGGCGCGCTCGGCGCGGTCGAGGGCGGAGTGCAGCGCGATAACTGAGGCTGCGCACAGCGCTGGAAATAAGAGAGCCCCGGACCGCGGTCCGGGGCTCTCTGCGTTGGCGCAAGCCGACCGCGAACTACTCAACGCTGGCCGGCATTTTCGCCACAGACATCAATGGCTGCGCGACCTGATTGAGCAGCTGGTTGGCGTTTTCTTCTTCGGCCAGAGACTTGGTGAGCAGCTGGGCGATGGCGGTTTGGTGGAGTTGTTGCGCCAGGTTGCGCGCCGTGGTGTACCCCGCGATTTCGTAATGCTCGACCCGCTGCGCCGCGCCGATCAGCGCGAGGTCCGCGGGGGCATCTTCCTTCTTCTTGGCTTCGTCCATCACCTCTTGGCCTTCCTCGACGATTCCCATCATGCCTTTGCAGGGTTTGGCGCGGGCGGAAGCGCCCAGCAGATCCAGGCATTCGTTGAGGCGCTCGACCTGGGCTTCGGTCTCTTCGAGGTGGGTTTCGAACAAGCGCTGCAACTGCGCCGAGCGCGCCGCCTTGGCCATTTTCGGCAGCGCCTTGACCAGCTGCTTCTCGGCATGGAGGAGGTCGCGAAGCTGGTCGGTCAGCAGCTCCTGGATCGGCTCGGGATCCAGCGCGTCCGAGCTTTCGGCGTGAATGGGCGGCCCGTCGGGCAGGTTGGCCTTGATGTCCTGGAACGCCGGGGCCTCGACGTACACCCACGGCTCGCCTTCGTTCCACGGTCCGCGCGCATCGATCTCGCCGTGATCGCCGCGTCCGGTCGAGTCGTTGAAGAACTGATCGACCAATCCGGGCGTGGGAGCGATCTTGCCAATGGTGAACGGCGGCTTGTGCATGCTTTCCAGCGCGGCGGCGAACGCTCTCATGTGCGTGATCTCGCGCGTCATGAGGAACTGGAGCGCGTCCTTGGTTCCGGCGTCGCGGCAGAAGTTTATCAGGCGCTCATAGACGATCTTGGCGCGGGCCTCGGCAGCGATGTTGCTGCGCAGGTCCACGTCCAGTTCCCCGGTGACCTTGAGGTAATCCGCGGTCCAGGCATTGCCCATCGAGTTGAACAGGTTGACGCCGCCGCCGCCGGCAATGGCGATCAGCGGGTCGGCCTCCGCCGCCTCGCGCACGAATTTCATCGGCTTGAGGTGCATGCGCGCCAACGTTCCGACGATCTCGAGATGGCTCAGCTCTTCCGTGCCGATGTCCATCAGGAGGTCCTTGCGCTCGGGATCCTCGCAATTCAGGCCCTGGATCGAATACTGCATGGCGGCTGCGAGTTCACCGTTGGCTCCGCCGAATTGCTCGAGCAGCATGTTCCCGAAGCGGGGATCCGGCTCATCGACGCGGACCGTGTACATGAGCGTCTTGACGTGATGATACATGATGCCCTCTCTCGCTAAATAACCCGAGGGCAACAGGTCAGGCGCGCTTATGTTCCGATGCCTTCTCGGCGCCCGCGCAGAATTTCAATCTGTTGGCGGTAACTCGCTCTGCGCGCCGCATGGTGTTCGTCTTTGAACAGCGCCATAGACGCTATGGAGTTCCGCGATCGCGCTCTCGTCGCAGACGGTGAAGTCGGCGAGGATGCCTTCGCGGTGATCCGCAAGCAAGGCGGGCCCGGCCAGTTAGCGCGCGGCCGGTGAGCTTCGCGTCACGTATCGTCGAAGCCAATTCCTGCCGCTTCGAAAGCGCGGGGATCATCTTGCGAGCGCCCTGCGCACCTGCTCGGCGCTCCATCGGGTAACGATCCGCCGCTATCGGCGGCGGTGAAATCCCAAGGTCGCGGCGTAGCGTCGTCGCGGCACCCGACCCTGAACGCACCCCTAACATGCAGATAGAGGAACTCAGGGAGCCGTCGCCCGTTACAACGTCGCCGGCAAATTCAGGACGCCATCGGCGGACTGAAGAATGCGCTTGGCGGCCATGGATCCCGACCCGCCTGCGCCGCGGGTTTTCTGGAGCGTCTCAGGCACCATGTCTCCCTTGGTCACGGACAAATTTCCGCCTTCGGCTCGTTTTGTTTCCGGCTCGGCGGTGACGACGGCCGTGATCGCCGTGGTCGCAGTCACCGCGCTCTATTTCGGCCGCGAGGTGCTGGTTCCGATCACGCTTGCGCTCTTGCTCAGCTTCGTCCTGGCGCCGCCGGTGCGCTTTCTTCAGGGGTGGTATGTTCCTCGTATCATCGCCGTGACATTTGTCGTGGTTGTCGCTTTCGCGGCGATCTTGAGTTTTGGCGCGCTGATGGTCGGGCAGGTCAATCAGCTGGCCGGCGAGCTGCCGGCCTATCAGTCGACGCTGCGGGAAAAGATTCAGAGCTTGCGCGGCGCTGCCGGCGCGACCGCAACGCTCGACCGCGCGTCCGAAGTCTTGCAGGACCTGGGCAAGGAAATCGACCAGCCCAATGCTCGGCCGCCGTCCGGCTCGCTCAAGCCGGGCACGCCTGCGGCAAAACCGATACCGGTCGAAGTCAGGCAGCCTGATCCGGGTGCCTTGCGGACGCTTGTAGCGCTTATCACGCCTCTGCTTCATCCGTTGACGACGGCCGGGATCGTCATCCTTTTCGTCTTTTTCATTCTCATGCAGCGGCAGGACTTGAGAAACCGACTGGTCCGCCTTGCCGGCGCGCACGACCTGCAGCGCACGACCGCCGCGCTGGATGATGCCGGCCAGCGGCTGAGCCGCCTCTTTCTCATGCAGCTTGCTCTCAATGCGGGCTTCGGCCTCGTGATCGGGGCCGGCCTCTGGCTCATCGGCGTTCCGAGCGCGCCGTTGTGGGGCATGCTCGCGATGATCCTGCGTTTCGTCCCATACGTGGGCGCGGTCATCGCCGCGATATTCCCGCTTGCCCTGGCCGCGGCGGTCGGTCCCGGCTGGTCGATGGTGCTCATGACGCTGGCGCTTTTCGTGATCGTCGAACCGCTTGTCGGGCATGTGATCGAACCGATTGCAGCTGGAAAGAGCTCAGGTCTTTCCCCGGTCGCGGTCATCGCATCCGCGACCTTCTGGACCTGGTTGTGGGGGCCGATCGGTCTGATCCTCGCAACCCCTCTCACGCTGTGTCTCGTCGTCCTCGGCCGGCATGTCGACCGGTTCAAGTTTCTCGAAGTGATGTTCAGCGACCGGCCGCCGCTGACGCCGCCCGAGTTGGTTTATCAGCGTATGCTGGCGCGCGACCCGGTCGAAGCCGCTGAACAGGCGCAGGCGTTCCTGAAGGAAAAGCCGCTCGCCGCGTATTATGACGAAATCCTGCTCGAAGGATTGAAACTGGCGCAGGCGGATGCGGAGCGTGGATTGCTTGACGAAGAGCGCATGCAGCGAATCCGCGACGCCGCCGCCGAGATCGTCGACGACCTCAGCGCTCACCAGGACGAGGCTCCGTCCGAAAAGCCGCCGACCGGCGACTTGGAAGAGCCAACACCCCTGCAAAAACTCAGCGAGGCGGAGACGCCGGAACTGGCAACAGCCCTGCCCGAACGCTGGCGGACCGGGAAACCGGTCTTGTGCATTCCCGGTCTCGGGCTGCTCGACGAAGCCGCGGCGATGGCGCTTGCTCAACTCGTTGAACGGGAGGGCATCGGGGCCCGCGTGGTGGAAGCCGGCGCGCTGTCAATGTCCAAAATGTTCAGCTGGGAGACACAGGACGTCGAGCTTATCTGCCTCTGTTACGTCCAATCGGCCACGTCTGCCCAAATCCGCTACGCCATCCGGCGCTTGCGGCGACGCGCTCCGGACGTCCTGATTATTGTTGCGCTCTTCGGAGACAACGACCGCTTCGAAGAGCCTGCAAAGGAAGCGAACATCGATTTCATGCAATCGTCACTGCGCGCGACGGTCGACAAGATCGTCGAGGCCGCGCGAAGTGCCGAAGAGAGCGATACGGTTCCCGAGCCGCTGCGTGCCGGCGTCACGGTTTGAAGTCATTGCTTGCTCGCATTGCGGGGGCTCCCCGGCGCAGGTTGCGGAACCGAAGGCGCACCGTGGGGCGGGTGCATGTGCCCTTGCGTCACGGAATGAGCACGACAGCAGCCGAGACTAACGCAATGGTAATGCCCCCAAGCAGACCGGCGTAAAGCAGGACTCCTCCATCCTCATTGGTTTTTGCAGGACCGTCGACCTCATGTTGCCGGGCAAGCGCGACCGCTGCGCTGCTGATCGGCGTTCCCGCGGCTTCCTCGTCGGCCCCCAGCGGAACAGCGGCGGGATCAGACGCGCGGACCTTATCGCGCGTGCGCCCGGAGTCGATGTCGGCACGCAGGCGCTCGATGGTATCGGATGCGGTGTGCATGTGCGAAACAATGCCCTAAATTACATGCCGACAGCTATTTCAGGAGTTGCGCGACGCGGTAGGTTCCGTCGGCAAGTACACGCGCAAATGGCCTGAGTGGATGGTATGTAATGACGCCCACAATGAAGGTGAAGGCTACGATGGTCCCTAAGAGGGCCCAAACACGCGCGCGAAGATGTTCTGACTGTTGGGGAGGCATGGCACCGCATTGTTGTAAGCGCAGACGACGTTGGAATCGCGGGACAACCCGTTCGCAGATTAGAGGTTTCGCGAACCTGGAAAATTAAGTCAGCCGACTTGACTAAAGCGGCCAGCGACCTAGGTGAGGATCGCCGACCGCACGCGGGCACAGCGTCGGGGGTAGAGCAATGAGCAGTCCACTCCGGCGAACGAAACGTGCCCCAGACTAGTTCTGATCTGTTTGGAAGCGCCTCCAGCCTTCCACCGGGTTTCCGCTATCAGCCCGACCTCATCGGCGATGTCGAAGAGCGGCGGCTTCTTCACGCGATGGAAAAGCTGCACTTCAAGCCGTTCGAGTTCCAAGGTTTCATTGGCAAGCGCCTCATCGCTTCTTTCGGCTGGCGTTACGACTTCAACGGCGGCGGCCTGCAGAAGACGGAAGATGTACCTGACTTCTTGCTGTCGGTCCGGGAGACAGCGGCTCGATTTGCCAACATGGATGCATCGCGCCTCCAGCAGGTACTGTTGACCCAGTATCCGCCCGGCGCCGCGATCGGCTGGCACAAAGACCGATCCGTATTCGGGCAGGTGGTCGGAATTTCGTTGCTGTCGGCCTGCACCTTCCGATTTCGCAAGCAGGCCGGCAAGAAATGGGAACGAAATTCGCTCACGGTCGAGGCAAGGTCTGCCTACCTGCTCGACGGTTCGTCCCGGACTGACTGGGAGCACAGCATTCCAGCCGTGCAGGCGCTCCGCTACTCCGTCACGTTCCGGAATTTGCGTGATGGATGAACGGAACCGCACCCTGGCAAGACACGTTGCCAGGCATGTTCCTCTTCTTCTCAAACGGCCTTGGTCTGACAGGGTCGATTCTGATCTCCGTCCTGCTGTCACTCGTCCTTTTGTACGCGTGTAGTGCCTGATCGAGTGCTTTGATGTGCAACGATTATGGGAATCGCGTTCCGTACAGCGCATATCTGGAAGCCTTCAGCCATCTGAAAATCCCCTTGTTTACGGTTGGCGGGCCCCCGAACCTGGAGCCGCGGGATGACATCTGGCCGACAGACGTCGCTCCCATTATTCGCGCGAAAGAAGGCGGTGCCGAACTCATTCAATTGCGCTGGGGGTTCCCGCCTGGTCGGCCGAAGGGCCCACCGGTCATCAATATGCGGTCGGAGAATCGCCGCTTTCAGCGCGGACGTTGCCTGGTGCCCGTATCACACTTCTATGAATTTACCGGGAAGCGCTCACCCAAGGACAAGTGGCGCTTCACCAAGACCGATGAGGATTGGTTCTGTATCGCCGGCCTCTGGCGCCCGGTCGACGGGGCGGCTTCTGCCTTCACGATGCTGACATGCGAACCTGGACCTGATGTTGCGCCCATTCACAATCGACAGGTCGTGGTACTCGATCGCAGCGCATGGGCGGCTTGGCTGGATCCGCATAGCCCCGAGAATGATCTGCTGAAGCCCAGTCCACCGCGCTCCTTGAAGGTCCAGAAAGTGGAGCGGACACCCGGAAACAAAAAGGCGCAGTCGGTAGCACTTACAAACTAGGCCGCGCTCTTCACCACCACGGGCTTTCTGTTTTGAGCCGCCACCGTGTCGATCGCGCTCATGACTTCCACGGTCCCGGTCTGATGCACCATGTGTCCGGTGTCGGCAACGCATCGCAGCGTGCTGTGCGCAATATCACGATGCAGATGGGCAGATTGCTCGCTTTCGATCAGCCGATCTTCCGCCCCTGCAACGATCGCCACCGGCATCTGCAGCAACCGGTACTGATTCTGAAGCGTGTGCGCAGCCGGAATCATGAGAGCCGATTCAGCAGCACTCGCTCGGATCTGAGACGGTCGCACCGCCATCTCTTTCGGAAAGGTTTTGAATTTCTCCGGCACCGGGCTCGGACCAAAAATCTTGCGGAGAAGCAGCGGCCACATCAGCCTGCTCAGGAGAGGAGATATGGTGTGGCTCAAAAGGTCGCCGATCAGTGGTAGCGCCGGCGGCGATAGGATCACCACGTCGGCTCGAGCGTTCGGATAGTAGTAGCCGGAAGCCAGAACCAGGGCCTGAACCGCTTGCGGATATTTCACGGCGATAGCGAGAGCCACCAACGTTCCCCAAGAATGTCCGAGAACGATCGCGCGTGGCACGCCGATTTCCCTTAGTGCGGCGGCAATGAGGTCGGCCTGCGCTTGTGGTGTCCAGATTGTGCGGCGGGGCCGGTCGCTGTGACCAAATCCGGGCCGGTCAAACGCGATCACCCGGTAGTTCTTGGCCGCCAGATCAAGCAAGCCGCTGGACTGAAAATCCTCGATCATGCTTCCGTTGCCATGCAGCAGGACCAGGGGAGTTCCGGTCCCCCGCTCGACGTAGTGGAGGCGAACACCGTCGACAGTAATGAATCGCCCGAGAGGCGGGTTACGGCGCTCAGCTCTTTGTGCAAGCCACCGGTTCAGAAGGACGGAAACGACGGCGGCCGCGACAACACCGGCCGCAATCGGAAGAGCCCTGCCTGCCAAACCGGACGAGGCGCCGGATCTCGTTAAAGGAAAATGCACGGGGATGCCTCGGGTCGGTGCACGACCGCCCGGTTCCCGAGGGATGTTGCACTGCGGGACAACGGCCGGTTCAGCCATTCGTTCCTGTTCGCGCCCGACAAAAACGGCGCGAGGAAATTTTTGACTCTCCGTGACGGTCAAACTCACAAAAACGAGGCCGAACAACCATGTCAGTCGTTAAGGTTTTGATCGGCACTTCTGAGAAGGGTGTCCGGTTCCCGACCTGTACCCACTCATGGGCTTCGATTTGGGCTTGGATTTGGGCTTGCATTCGACATGTTAGATTGCCTCGTCATTGGCGGCGGACCGGCAGGGCTGCTTGCGGCGATTTACCTCGGCCGGTACCTCAGAACCGTTCGCGTGATCGATGCCGGCGAAAGCCGGGCAGCCAAGATTCCTGAAAGCCACAATTATCCGGGCTTCTTCGGAATCGGCGGGCTGGAGCTGCTGCGCCGCTTGAGAGCGCAGGCGCAGGAATACGATGCCCAGTTGACGAGCGGTCGCGTTACATCGCTGCGCCGAGAAGGCGGAACCTTCGTTGCATCCTGCTCCGGCGAAGATGTCGAGGCACGGTTTGTCTTGTTGGCAACGGGATTGGTGGATCATTGTCCTGACATAGAAGGCGAACCGAAAAACTGCGCCTCCGAGGTCATACGTTTCTGCCCTATCTGCGATGGCTACGAAATTATCGATCAGCGGGTGGGCGTGCTGGGCGATATCGAGGCGGGCGGCAAGAAGGCGCTTTTCCTGCGCACCTACACCGAAAAAGTTTTCCTCTTTCTAACTGATGAAACGATCTCAGACGCGAAAGCGCGACGGAAGCTCGATGAAAAGAATGTAAAAATCTTGACCAGCCCGAAGCAGATCAAACGTGCGACCGAAAGAACTGTCGCCATCGTGACGGAAAACGGCGAAACGCAGGAAGTCGACGCTCTCTATCCGGCGCTTGGATGCACGGTTGGTTCCGACCTTGCCCAAGCCCTCGGAGCCTCATGTTCCGAGAATGGTAATCTCATCGTTGATGACCATCAGCGGACGACAGTTGAAGCCCTCTACGCAGCAGGCGATGTCGTGACAGATCTGCATCAACTGAGCGTGGCTTTTGGGCACGCTGCGATCGCGGCAACCGACATCCATAACGGCTTGCCGCCGAATCCTCGTTCTGGCGGCAGTGCTTGCACGCGGCAATCGCGCACCTCCGGTGCGATACCACGCAGGCGGAATCCTAGCGGTAACGGAACGATGGTCGTCACCCGGGCTTAACGCTCTGCGGCCTGTCAGGTCGCATTTTCCCAGGGGCCGCCGTGTTTCGTTCGTTGGGGCAGAGCGCCATGACTTTTCTTCGAATCGTCATCCCGCTCTACGTCTTTGGTGGAGCATGATCTTTTCCGAAAACCGGTGCCCACTTTTCGGGATCATGCTTTAGCGTGACAATCATGCCCCGCGCACAAGAAAAAACAAAGAAGGAGTTCACGCCAGAGGAGCGCCGTGAACGACGTCGTCTCCGCCGGGAAAAGCAGCGGAAGGACAATGTCGGCCGTGCCGCCAAGATGCACGCCGCGCGGCTCCAACTGCCGTCCCAATCGCAGGATCAGCGGGCAGACGGGGACTTGACGGCATCCGCCTATGTAGGCTGTTCCGGTTGGTTTTACTGGAAATGGCGGGGACTATTTTATCCCGAGGACTTGCCGACTGGCGAATGGTTTCATCACTACGCCAAGCGCCTCGATACCGTTGAAATCAATGCGTCCTTTTATTCGTGGCCGACCGTGGCAAACGTGAAAGCCTGGCGGCGCCAGCCGGGCAAGCGAAACTTCGTTTACACCGTCAAAGTCTGCGAACTCATCACCCACATCAAGAGGTTCAGGGGTACAAAAACCCTCGTAATGGATTTTGGCATGATCGCCGATATCCTGGGCGACCGAATGGGGTGCTTTCTCTTCCAGCTTCCACCGAGTCATCGCTATACGAAGGCACGGTTGAGCGCGATTCTCAGCCAACTCGATCCAGCACGGCGCAACGTCGTTGAGTTCCGTCACACCAGCTGGTGGAACGAGACGGTGTACGCGGCGTTTCGCCAGGCTGGCATTATCTTCTGCTCCTGCAGCGGGCCGCGGCTTCCGGACGAACTTGTCCGGACTGCCAACGACGTTTACTTGCGGCTGCACGGACCTGAGCGCTGGTATCGGCATAATTACTCCAAAGATGAGCTGTCGAAATGGGCTGATAGAATCAAGAGCAGCGGTGCAAAGAGGGCGTGGATTTACTTCAACAACGACTATGAAGCGCATGCGCCGCGGAACGCGGCGACCATGCGGCGACTGCTGGCGAAATAGGGCCTCAGCGCCAGAACGGGCCAGCGGGATGATATAGGCAGTGGGATGCCCAGCAGCCAAAGCAGTGCGCCTCTACCGAAGCCCATGACACTCTCCCCGATCGTTGCGACTGGATCGACGTTGCAGCGTACAGCTTCAGTACGAGCAGCTAATCGGCGCGGCGCAAGGCTCAAGCTGGCACCGCTTGCGGCTGATCGAGCCGCAGCGTGACCACCTTTACCCCGTTTTCGGCGGGATCGTCGGCGATGCGGAACCCGAGCTGCTCGCACATCCGCAGCATCGTGGTGTTCTCGGCCAGTACATGGCCCTGCACCTGCGTCAACGCTGCGGCCCTGGCGTATTCGATCATGCGCTGCATCAAGAGCCAACCCAGCCCATTGCCTTTGAGATGCGAGCGCACGATCACGGCGTAGTCGCCGCCCCCTTTTTCGTCGCGGTGCAGACGCACCACCCCGAGCATTTCGCCGGTTGCTTCCTCGATGGCGATGAAGGCCATGGCGCGCGCGTAGTCGAGCTGCGTCAATTCGGCGATGCGCCTTGCGCTCAGCTGGTTGACCGGGGCGAAGAAGCGCAAGCGGGAGTCGTTCAAGGTCACATCATCGGCGAACGCCGGATAGAGAGCGGCGTCCGCGGGCTTGAGCGGACGCACCAGTATGCGAGTTCCGTCAGGAAGGACGTCGCGGCGTTCCCATTCCCGCGGGTAGCCGTTCGACCTGACAGGAGGCCGCATCTTGCGGCCGACGATTGAAGGCATGGTGGCTGCGCTCCCAGGGTTCCAAAGCGGGAGCGCGACGGTCTCCAACCTCTGAGGGACAACTGTGTCCAGCGCAGATCGTTGCGGCTGATGTCGGTGTTATTGGCGGGGTTCGGCGTGCATGACCTGTTCAAAACAGAACGAGCAAACGAACCATCGCTGCGGCCTGGGAAACTTACTCCGCGGAGCGGGCTCGTCCTGCGGCGCCCGGCGCGTCCTGAGCCACTCCTCGAAGCGCTGGATCACCTAACAGGGGGTCGGCAGACTTGGTCACGGAACTTTTGGAACTCGCGACCGTTCAAACGCTATTCAGTCCGGAGACACCGTCATGGCAGTGAATAAGCCAATAGGAGACAGCGCACGCAAAGGCGCGGTGCGCAAGCGCTCGCAGCTGAAGACCAAGATGCAGGGCAAGGCGCGCTGGACCAAGCGCAGCAGCGCGAGCGGACAGTTCATGGATGTGAAGAAGACCGATAAGAAGTTCAAGGGCGTACGACGCGAGAAGCGCGCGTGAGTCCCGATCCGAAATCTGGCGGCGACGGTTTGCGCGACCGCGACAAGAGGCAAGGTGATCTTCAGGACGATCCACGCGATCAGCGCGATCTACCGGAAGGTTTGCAGCGCGAACGCAAGGGTCCGATCGGCAAAGACACGGGGCGGAAAGCCTGACGCGCACGCGCAATCATGCAGGTCGATTGGCCTGCGGAACCAAACGAACCTCCTATTGGTAGCGCTTAGACTTCGGGCGGACCACATCATCACCACCACCTTCCCCAATTAGCAAGGTGTGCTCTTTTGACCAGACTCTCGGAACGCCTGGGGCGTAGCATTTCCCATCATCGGCAGCGGCCCTGCGCCAGGCGCCGATGGCTGAGAGACCGGTCGGGCTCCCGCCTGAGAGGCAAGGTAGCCGAGCCATGTCATCCTTTCAGGAAACGACACCCCATTTCGATACCATCCCCCGCCCGCCATGCCCCACGTGCGGCACGCCACCGATGTTGGCTCGGATCGAGCCGGACGCTCCCGGCCACGACAGGCGCACGTCCGAATGCCCGGCGTGTGATCACTCCCTGATCGAAGTCGTGAAGCACAGGTAGGCTGCCCCCGTGAAGATGGTCGCGGAATACTTGGAGCACGCGCTCCAGTTCGAGCGGATGGCGGCGGGGGAGGCGGATCATCCGCCATTGAAAGCATCCCTCCTTAAGCAGGCCGTTGCGTACCGCAAGCTCGCCAGAGAACGGGCAGAGCGGCACGGCTTTCAACTCCCGTTGAAGGCCGCCAACACGCCCTAGTTGGCCGCCTCGTTAGGTTGCCCTCAATAAGAGCTCGCTCGATGATGAATTGTCCAAGCAGCGGGACCGCCAACGAGTATTTCCCGTGCGGGTTTTTGTAGACTAGTCCCACGTCAGCAAGCATCGACAGCATTTTGGCTAACGTGACTTGATGTAAACGCTTGTGCTGAGACTCCCTGGAGGACCCTACGACTTCCTGAACTGTGAACTCGTGATCTGCGTTCGGAAGTGCTGATGGCATCCGCGCTCGGCGGCTATCTGGCGGCGCGGCTGCGCACCAAGTGGGTGGGGGCGCGCACCGACGAGGTGTACTTCCGCGACACCGCCCATGGCCTGCTCGCCTGGGCGTTCGGCACCCTCCTCACCGCCTCGGTGCTGGCCGGCGCCGCCGGCGCGGTCGTGACCTCGATCACCGGAGGCGCGGCGGCCAACCCGGGCTGACGCCCGACCGCACCAGCTACTACGTCGACATGCTGTTCCGCAGCGACCGGCCGGCGGCCGGCGATCCCGCGGCGGCGCAGGCCGTGAATGCCGAAGCCGGGCGCATCCTGACGCGCGGCCTGACCAGCGACCTCACGCCGGCGGATCGCACGCGGATGGCCCAGCTGGTCGCGGCGCGCACCGGGATGCCGCAGGCCGAAGCCGAGCAGCGCGTCAACACGGTGATCACCCAGGCCAAGATCGCGGCGGACGAAGCGCGCAAGGCCGCCGCGAAGCTCGCATTGTGGATGGCGGCGGCGCTGCTCGCCGGCGGGCTGGCCGGCGCGCTCGGCGCGGTCGAGGGCGGAGTGCAGCGCGATAACTGAGGCTGCGCACAGCGCTGGAAATAAAGAAAGCCCCGGACCGCGGCCCGGGGCTCTCTGCGTTCGTCGCGGTATCGACGTGGTCAGGCGGCTGTCGACACGCTAGCTGTCGACTTGCGCGCCGGCCCTGCTGCCACGATAATTAGGCCGCAGCCGGGGCGTCATGAGAGAAGTCTTCGCGCGATCTTGCCTTTGGTTGGCGGTCTCGATCTCCGCCGTGCCCGCGCTTGCGCAGGGCCACCCCTGGCAGACATTGCTGGACGCAGCGATCGAAGCGCAGATGGCCGATGATTTGCCGACCGCGGAGGCCTTGGCGAAGGCGGCCCTCGAAGTCGCTCTGCAGGTCGATGAAAAGCAGGTGCGTCCAAATCTGACGCGCTTGGTCCTCCAGATGATCTACGTCGAGATGGATCAGTCCGAGAAGGCACGTGCCGTGACCGTTCCGCGGCTTGATGTTTCGACTTTCGATCCGGCCTTGCTTCCGGTCGCCCGAAGCTTCGAGAAGCTGGCCATCAAGTATTACGATCGTTTCCGCGCCGAGCAGGATCAAGGCAAGCGGATGAGGAATCTCGCGGTATCGGAGCGCGCCATGCTTTTGAGATGGGCGATCCAGAGCAGGCTCCTGGTCGAAACCGGTATGGCGCTCGCGGCAACAATGGTGAGCCAGGCGGCCGTGTTTCAACAACAGGGCAAGCTGCCGGAGATGATCGAAAAGTACGAAGCGGCCGAAAAAATCTGGAAGGAATTGGAAGAACGGGATCACCGGCTCAGCGTCAGCAGCCAGTTTTCCCTCGCTGCAGGCCGGACCATATCAACGTTCGGGACCAAGACCTTTGAAGACCCCTATTTCCTCAGATTCCTGCTGGCACGGGCCTATTCCTGGCGGGCACAGGCCTCGCTCGAAGCGAAGAAGACGAGCGAAGCCGCAGCCGACTTCCAGCGCTCCAAAGAGATGCTCCTGGGGTTGACCCGCTTGATGGATCAACATTGGCCGGCACACAGCTTCACGGGTTCCGGCTATCTGGAACTGGCTCGCGTCTATTCCTATGAGAACCGGTATCGGGAGTCGCAGGAAGCCTATCGCAAGGCGCTTGATATCTTCGCGGGCCAGCACGGACCTCAAGCCAACGACAGCCGCCGTACGGCGAGGGAGCTCGCCGCGGTGTTGCGAAAGGACAACCAGGAGAGCGAGGCTGAACGCATCGAGGCGCGCTACGGTGCAAAGGATTGACCTGTTGACCTCTGGCCGGGGCGCTGCGGGCTTTCATCTGCGTGACAAGCGCTCGACCTCCTCCCGGGCGCGATCCTGGTAGGTCGTTACGAAGGCGGCGGACGCGATCCCGGTCCAAAAGGTCTGGACATGGGAAATCGAATGCCGGGTCAGCAGAAACTCGCTTAGTCCCCGTACTGCCGCCTCGACCTCAAACCCCGCGTCCGGGCCGGGCGATGCGCCGGCCGCAACCTGCAGTGCCCGCATGTAGTTGAGCACCGCCTTGCTATCGCTCTGCATGCGTGCGTGAGCCTCTGCCGCCGCGCGGTAGCCGGCAGCGAGATGCAAGTCCGCAGCCGCTTCGCTCCGACCCAAGGCGCGGTCAATGTCCCGCCGCAGGAGATAGAGCTGCTCCTGTTGTGGCGTTGCCGCAAGGACGATTCTCAACGTCTCCATCGCTTCTCGCGGCTGTCCAAGACGAAGTTGCAGGCGGGCAATTCGCTCGTAGTTATGCCAGTCGTCCCAGGTTATGATTCGCGACCTGCGCAGGCGCAGTTCAAGTGCCAGCTTAGGGTCATCGGCCTCCACCAGATTGGCCAAAGGAGCCATCGCCTGCGTGGCCGAAGGAGAGACCTGCAGGGCTTTTTCATAGAAGCCGCGTTTGGTCGCCGGTTCGGAAGCAAGCTCGGCGAGCAGGATATATGCGCCCGGGACACGCGGTTGGAGCGCGATCACCCGCTGCGCGTCTTCGCGCGCGCCTTTCAATTCTTGCACTCGCTTGCGCAGATTGCCTCGACGCAGCAGTACATTGATCAGGAGGTCACGCTTTCGCGCCGACGCTTGTTGACGCAGATCCGCTTCAAGCAGTTCGATCGCGGCCGTGTACTTCTGGTGCGCATCCGCATTCGCCATGGGCGTCTCGGATTTGCTTTCGAGCGCCCTGCCTTCCAGTTGCAGCTCCGCGGCGCTTGGCGTCGGCAGCGGCTGCGCCACGGCTTCGCGGATCTGCTTGCTGTTGAGGCGTTCGGCGGCCCAGGCGGCGAATGCCGCATATCGCGACTCCGGTCGTCGTTCATAGGACGATTGAAAACGCCTGTAGTACTCGCCGGCCCAGGAGAAATAGCGAGCGTTGCCTGCCGCCACGCGTTCCCACAATGCGCCGGTCACGGCCAATATGCCGTAATCTTTGAGCTCGTCGGCGCTGACATTGTCCTGGCCGCGCAGCTGCAGCCAGGCCCACTCCAGGGCAAGCAGGTGAGGTTCGCTCCCGGTGCCGCCGACATGGGCCTGTTGATCTGCCGCATCGAGCGCTTTGAAGAACTCTTCACCTCCGGCAAACGCATGCAATAGGGCTACCTGGTAGTACAGCGCGACCAGAAAAGCAGCACTGTCCGCGTAGATGACGGTACGCCCGGTCGCAGCCTGAATGTCGGGAGAAACTTCGGTATCCGATACCGGGTTTGGAAACGGTGCGTGCAGCTTGATCGAATCCTGCACCGCCGTCAGTGCGCCGGCGTAATCACGCTTCATGGCCCTGGCCAGGCTGAGATTGAGGTTGGCACCGGTACTCGGAACGGATTCCAGGAATCTCTCGAAGTCCTTGATCGCAGCATCCGGATTGACGGTTATGATGTTGACGTACCCGCGCGAGAATAGAATTCCGAGGTTGTCGGTAAAATCAGCCGCGGCTTCCTCGATAAAGTGCAGCGCACCACGGTGATCGCCCTGCTCGCTCTGCGCGTGGTAGGCATCCACGCGCGCGGCCCGTGCGAGCAGCGGCGACGAGCTGCCGATAATAATATTGGCGAGGTTGCCGATGGCTTCATTCTTTGACAGCGTTTCCTGGCGCGAACGGAGGACCTCACGGCGCTGGTCTTCCGCCGCCAGCTTGGCTTCGGCCTCTTTCGCGCGCGCAACGCCGGCGGCTTGCTCGGCTACGCCCCGTTGATACCAGGCGTAACCGCCAACGACCGCGAAGATCATCAAAGCCGTCGAGGTGGCGTAGATCAGCCGGCGTGCGCGACGCAGCTGCTGCGTCCTCTGCCGCTCTTCCGCCTCACGCTCCGCCTCGCGCGCAACCCGGCTCTGCTCCAGGAACGCCATCGCAGTGTCGTATCCGGGGTCGTAGCGCGCTGCCCAGGCGGCGTTCGGATTCTCTTTGTCTTTCCAGGCGAGCGCGTGCTCCAGGTCGGGGTCGTGCCACAAGCCGGCTGTCCCCTGCGCGTGTCGCGCCGCGGTATCGGCAAGCCGCCGATAGACCTTCGCGGACTCCGCCTCTTCGTCGACCCATGCGCGCAGCCGCCGCCAGCCCCGGATCAGGCTCTCATGCGAGATATCGATAATGTCGGTCGGCGCGAGCCCCAGGTTCGCAGGCGGCATCAGGAACGAGCGTCCCGGCGCGCGAAACGCGTCGAGCACAAGGATGACATCGGCCATCGGCACACCCGCAATCCGCGTGAGTGCCTCGACCGTCGTCGGCCTGCGCGCCTCGCGGTTATCGGAGCCTTTGTCCGTCAATGCCTGGAAGACCCGTTTTGCAACCGCGCGATGGTGGTCGCTCGGAAGCGTGTCGAAGGCTTCGTCGGCATGGCGTGACAGCGCTTCCGCCATGCCGCCGATCTCCGGCGCGAGATAATCATCGAGGTCGATGACGCGATCGGGATGATGCTGGTGCCAGTGATCCCAGACGCGCATCAAAGCGTGCTGCATGATTGGAAGTTGATCCGGGTCCTCACCGACATCGTTGAGCAGCCGATTGACCAGGCGCGGCGCGATCGTGCCGCCCCCGACGCGCACCGGCTTGGTGATGGCGGAGCGGCGCTGCTCCCTGGTCATGCGCGGAATGAGATAAAGGCCGCTCGCGACCGCCTCGGGCAGATCGCGATAGCGCGCACAGTCCCCGATGAAGTCGGAACGCATCGTGAGAACGATGTAGATGGGCAGCTCGCTCTGTTGGTAGGCCTCGAGCAAAAGCTTTATGAACGCCGCCGCATCTTCCTCCTGGCTCGGCCTGTCGGTGGAATTGGCAAACCGGAACAATTCCTCGAATTGGTCGACGATGATCAGAAACTGCTCGTGTGCAGGACGACGCGCAAGCCGGATCGTTTCGGTCAGGCCGAGACCGCTTCGGCGCAGCGAGACTTCAAGCAATACGGCGCTCCTGGCCGCCTCGTCGGGCTGCTCAGCGGAACTGCCAAGTACCGCGACATGGTTGAGCGCGGCCGCCAGATTGCCGATCGGATTGTTGCCCGGTCGAAAGATCGCCACGCGCCAGTGCGAGCCTTCACTGGCAAGAAAGCCACCGTGGACGTAGGGCAGCAGGCCGGCGCGGACAAGCGAGGATTTGCCGCTGCCGGATGCGCCGACGACCACGACGAGGCGTTGCTGCCGCAGTCGGCGCAGGATCTCTTCGCTGTGGCCTTCGCGTCCGAAGAAAAGGTGGTCTTCGGAGCTTTCAAAATGGCGCAGTCCGGGAAAAGGATGAATAAGAGGTTCGTCCGGCATCATGCGGATCCGGCCGCGCGAAGCTTCTGTATCATCGGCTCGAGCGCCGCCGGGGCGAATGCCGAACCATCGCCCAGGACCACAGCCTCCAGCGTCGCCACCTCAGCTTTGTCGTCATTGGTTTCCGGCCCGATGTAGATCGCCTTGGCGACAACCGGCCGCGCGCGCGCACGAAGGAACTTGCGCAAGTCGCTCAGCTTGGCGTCGAACCATTCGGCCGAGCCAGTGCCGTAGTAGATCAGGCAGGCGTCGCAGAGCTCGAGATTCTCGATATGCATCCGCAGCGCCTTGCCCTCGTCTTCGCTCTCCGCCGGAAGAATCGGCTCCAGGCCTTGCGAGATCAGATATTTTCGCAGCGCGATAAGCGACGGTGACTTCCGATCGGCGCGTGCGCAAATCACATACACGCAAAGCGCATCATGGGGCGAATTGGGCACGCCGCCGTGTCCCGTTCCTGTGCTCCCGGCGGGTGACGGGCTCGACGCGGGTGTCGCTTGCTTGCGCAGCTCGGCAAGCTTTTCGTGAACGACGGTCTTGAGATCCTCGAGCTTCCCGTTCAGCAGATCGGCGCCGTTCTGCACTCCCGCATCTTCGCGCAGGTAGGCAAGGAACTGCTGCTGGCGCTCATCGTTCGATGCGACGTCTCCCGGCATCCAGATGAAACGTATGAAGTTGCCGTCGGCGGCGCCGCGCTGCAGCGCCAGATCGTGCTGCAGCCAGGTGCTCGACCTGGTTTCCCCTTCCGGCACGACGCCATAAGTCGGGCCAACCAGATGGATGGACAACATCGACTGCTGCAGAAGCTCGCGCACCTTTTCCACATAGGCGTTGGTGCGATATGGGAGATCCGCGGCCGGCAGGACGAGATATCCACGATCCCCGAGGTCGCGCCGGAGATCGGCGAGCTTGTCCTCAAGATCGGAGGTGGTTTCGGCGAGATAGACCGCGTGCTTGGGGAGTGTGTCGCCATCGCCCGGAGCGAGCGCCATGTGACTGAGCAACGTCGCGATATCCTTGGCCAGCTCGTCCATCTCCTCGAAATAGCGGCGCGAATACTCACCGCCAAGGAATGGGCGCAGCTCATGGACGCGTTCCGGTTGAGTGGGATTGGGTGAGTAGAACTTGTAGGTCTTTGTTGCCTGCATCGGGGCGGGAAGCTGGTCGCGCTCGACCGGCATTTTCTCCACCTTGAAGATGCGCGACTTTTCTTCCGCCACCAGAACGCCGCCGCTGTTGCCGGCGTGTTCGGCAAACGTGTCGAGTTCGCGCCGGCACCATACGCGCTTGATAAAGCTCGGGCTCAGCACGGAGAGGAAGATTGCCGTCCGTGATAACCGCTTCAGGATCTTGATCGTGAAGTCGTCGTTGTTGCGGACCTCGCAGTCGCGCCAGAATTGGGCATCCGCGCCGAGATAATTGCGTACCCGCTGCTGCAGATCCTGGTGCAGCTGAGTAACCCAGCCGCGTTGCTCCTGGGCGTAGGCGTCATCATCGTTGTGGGCATAGCTGATGAAGACGTCTTCGTCGAACTTCTTTGATAGATAGCTCAACGGCGTTCCCCCGAATGATGAACTGCGCCTCCGCCTATTGTGGCCGCGAAAGCGTCCGAATCAAGCCAAATCCAGGACTTGGCGCGCGCCCCCGCCGCCGTCAGAGGACAGGCAAGCACGGCGCAAGCCGCGGCGCGCAGCAGGCGCGCGAGCTGCCAAGGCATGAACCAAGCCGCCAGGGGTGAGCCGCAGCCCAGTCGCCGGCCACGTTCACGTCAGCCGGTAGCGCCCGAACCCGGCGGTCGCCTTGCGCCCGACATGGCAGATCTGGCCGAGCGCGAGGATCGGCCAGATCGGCGCCAAATCGCCGGCCATGCCGAGTGAGCCATGCACCAGCGGAATCGTGAATTCACGCTTTTCGCGTCCACTCTTGCGGTCGAGCGGCCCCCGCCGCGCAAGGCCTGCCGTGTCGTAGTCAAGGTCGCTCCACAGCTGCGACAGGGCGCGCCAGTCGGCGTCGATTTCGAGATCCATCCAGCGCGCGAGCAGGTCGACATGGCGGGCGAGGCGGCCGATGACTGTTGCGGGCCGGTCGAGCGGGTCGTCGCCGGCGCTGTCCATCGGCGTGATGAACTCGAGCACGGTCGACGCGCGTACGCGCGGAACGAGGATGTGATCCACTTGCTTGATCGCAACCCGTCCGACCTCCGTTTTCGGCAGGAACAGCATCGGCGCGCGTTCCTTCCAGTCGATATGGTGACGCAGCGCGCTCGCGAGCGCATGCGCGACCACAGCGGCCCATTCGATCGCGATGCCGAACAGCGTGACGCGCACGACCAGGTCGAAACCATGGCGGTCAAGCGCGAGCACCCAGGGCTTGGGGATGCCGTGCTTGCCGAGCCGCGCCTGCTCGCGGAACAGCACGTCGAGCGCGCAGGGCGGCGACCACGGGCAGGGCTCGCCGGCGATGGCCTGATCCGAGGCCCCTGACATCAGCAGGCGGCCGAGCGCGCCGCGGATGCGGTTCATCACCACGAGATCGTCGGCGAGCGCGCCGTGGCCCGGCACGGTCGCTTCCACGCTGGCGGCGAGCCAATGGCCGGCGATCTCATCGAGCGCGACCGTTTGCGCCGGCGCTAGCAAGCGCCGCGCCAACTCGGAGGGCTCCGCGCGGGACTGCGCGGCGGCTTGCCGTACGCGAAGGTGGGCCATGGAACGCTGCTCCACATCCATGCCGATCATGGCATCAGACGATCCAGAAATCTCCGTCCTCCGGCAGCGGGGCGCCGCCGTGCACCTGGCTGCGTTCCAGGCCCGCCGCGGTCACCGCATACATGCGCAGCGAGTCGCCGTCCTCGATCAGCCGCTTGGCCTTGCCGAACAGCCGCGCCGCCGCGGCGCGCGTCAGCCGCGCCTCGAACACGCTGTCCTGCACGCGAACGGCATGATCCTCCAGGAGCGCGGCGACGCGTCCGCGCACCCGGTCGCGCACCACATCGTAGGCGAAGATCATCAACATCGGCCGGTCGGCCATGGGCGACCCTCAATAGTCGATCACGTAGGGCGCATAGCGGCCGCGCCCTTCCACGTGGGCGGCGAGCGCGAGCGCCTGATCGAGCATGATGCCGCGCCAGCTGCGCCGCCGTCCGTCGCGCCGGCTCGCCACCTCGCGCGCGACCGCGCGCTCGTAGACCCGCACCATCGCGCCGTACGCGCCGCTCTTCAGGCGCACGCCGCCGTCGGGACGCGGCTCGAACGCGTCATGGCCCACCGCGCGGCTGTTGATCGCCTGCACCACCACGCTCTCGGCCAGTGGCGCGCGGAACTCCTCCATCAGGTCGAGCACCGCGGAGTCGCGATAGTCCTCGGTGGCGTGCAGGCAGCCGAAGCCCGGATGCAACGCCGCGCGGGCGACCGCCACGCCGACGTCGCGCGCCAGCAACGACGCCGTGATGTTGAGCAGGATATTGACCGGGTCGCGTACCTCTTCCCGTTCGCGCGTCTTGAGCTGGAAGCCGTGCTGCAGCGTGCGTCCGAGCGCGGGCCAGTACAGGGCGGTCGCCTGTCCCTCATGGCCCAGCAACGCGGCCAGGCTGTCGACGTGCGGGATACGGCGGATCACCCCGTTGAGATCGGTCAGGGCGCGAAGGATCATCGCGTCCTGCCGTTCGCGATTGAGTCGGCGCAGCAGAGCGCGCTGGTTGCGCACGCGCCCCTCGACATAGGCCCGCGCCAGCGCGAGCCGCAGCGCCTGGTCCGCGACGTGGCGGGCCTGCATCAGCTGGCGCGCCGCGCGCGGCGCGAGCGCCGGCGCGAGCCAGCCGTTGGTCTCGCCGTGACCGGTGACGAAGGCGATCATCGTGTCGGTCGCGATCGCGTGACGCAGCGCCTCGGGCTCCACCTCGGCGTGGGGGCCGAGTTCGATGCGGTCGACGTCGGCGTGCGGTATCGCGAGGATCTCGCGCCAAATCGGCGTTTCGCCCGGCCGGTTCGACCCCACCTCCACCGCGAACGCCTGGTTGCGCAATGTGAGCCGCCGGTCGGCCGAAACGACGTGAAGCACGCGCTGCCCCGGATCATAGCCCGAGCGCCGCTTGTGATCGATCTCCGCCGTCTCCTGGGCGCTCTCGCTTTCCGCGCGTGTATCGGCTTGCGCCACCGCCCGCATCGCCCGTTCGACCTCGGAGATTTCATCGTCGGCCTCGGCCGCCATCACCATGGAACGCACGAACAGGTGCCCGAGGAACCGGAAGCCCTGGTCGAACGAGGTGACCCTTGTTTTCTCCCGGTTGAGCGCAAGTCCGTGCTCGCCGAGCAGCGTCTCGGCGCGTGCGAGCGCGCCGTCGGCGCCGTGCCGGCTTTCGGTCAGGATCACGAAATCGTCGGCGAAGCGCACGATGTGCGCGCCGCGGCGGGCGAAGCTTTCGTCGAGCCGGTCGAGATAGAGGTTGGCCAGCAGCGGCGAGAGCGGCGAGCCCTGCGCCAGCCCGCGCCCACCCGGCGCGGCGTGCTCGAGCCACAGCGAAACGAGCCGTGTCAGCGGGCCGTCGCTCATCGACTGGCCCAGCCGTTCGAGCAGCTTCTCATGCGGTACGCTCTCGAAATAGTTCTTGATGTCGGCATCGACCACGAACACGTGCCCCTTGGCGCGCAGCTCCGCGACGCGGCGCACGGCGTCGGCGACGCCGCGCCCGAGCCGGTAGCCGTAGCTTGCCTCCTCGAACTCGCGGTCGAGATGGGGCGCGAGCGCCTGCGCCACGGCGGTCTGCGCCACCCGGTCGATCACGCAGGGGATCGCGAGCGGACGCTTGCCTCCGCTCTTCTTCGGGATGTCGACCCGGCGCAGCGGGCCCGGCACATAGGTTCCCGTGCGCAGCGCGTGCGAGAGCCGCGTCACGCGTGCGTGCGCGTCGGCGAGGAACCGGGTCAGGGTCACGTTGTCGCCGCCCGCAGCCCCGCCATTGGCCAGCACCCGCGACCAGGCGGCCATCAACGCGTCGATTTCGGTCGCGGCGCGAAACAGGACGGAATCGTCGAGAAGCGAGGCCCGGGGCCCGTGCGAGGAACGATCGGACGCCATTTCGCCCTCGAATTTTGAACTGGTGCTTGGAAAATCAATTAAATCACTGTATTTGATCGATAAATTACAAGTCAATGAGCTTCGAATTTGGCCTGTTCTTGGTTGGGAAGCAAACCAAGCCCCGGCGCTTGGAATCGGCGTCGGATTCACCAGGTTGCCCAGCCCCCTGCTGGGGGGTAGGTTCGGCACCGCCTCCGCCTCGGACGCGGATTGAGACACGTGCTCACCGCCATCGGTTCGCGCGTCGTGTTCGGCACCGCCTCCGCCTCGGACGCGGATTGAGACTTGCGCCGGAAGTTTGCAGGAACCCGAACAGTTCGGCACCGCCTCCGCCTCGGACGCGGATTGAGACTTTCTTAGCCGCATCGATAGCAGCTTCGGCAGTTCGGCACCGCCTCCGCCTCGGACGCGGATTGAGACGCGCGCGTGAGATCAGGCTGCCGTAGAGACCGTTCGGCACCGCCTCCGCCTCGGACGCGGATTGAGACTTTCTGGTAGAGTTGGCGGGCGGATGCCTGCGCCGGTTCGGCACCGCCTCCGCCTCGGACGCGGATTGAGACCTGACTGGATGAGACTCGAGCCGAGGGACTTGTTCGGCACCGCCTCCGCCTCGGACGCGGATTGAGACGATTCGTCGTAGTCGCCCGTCCAGACCTCCCGTTCGGCACCGCCTCCGCCTCGGACGCGGATTGAGACCATACGCCGCTGCCGTCGGTCGCCATGCGCAGTTCGGCACCGCCTCCGCCTCGGACGCGGATTGAGACGATGCCGTCCTGGATTCCGTTGTTCCCCGAGTTCGGCACCGCCTCCGCCTCGGACGCGGATTGAGACCGGCGTGAGACCCGTCGTCGGGGTCGTGCCAGTTCGGCACCGCCTCCGCCTCGGACGCGGATTGAGACCTGGGGCTCCGCACGGCAGCGGCCAGACCGGCGTTCGGCACCGCCTCCGCCTCGGACGCGGATTGAGACTTCTCCCATGACGCACCGTCTTGCTTGACCGCGTTCAGCACCGCCTCCGCCTCGGATGCGGATTGAGACTCGCGCGCGGGACAGCAGTTCCGATCATGACGTTCGGCACCGCCTCCGCCTCGGACGCGGATTGAGACATGCTCGGCAGGTACGTGAGGTCCAGCGTGGGTTCAGCACCGCCTCCGCCTCGGACGCGGATTGAGACCTGCAGACGACGTTCTTCGGGACTCCGTCCGGATTCGGCACCGCCTCCAAACGGGCTTCGAAACGTTCGGCACCGCCCTCCGCTTCGGACGCGGATTGAGACACCCAATCGGGATGCATGGGGCGGGCGTTCGTTCGGCACCGTCTCCGCCTCGGACGCGGATTGAGACGCCGCGACGAAGCAGAACACCGCCAGCAGGGTTCGGCACCGCCTCCGCCGCGGACGCGGATTGAGACGGTACGCAGCAGCTGGTCGACGATCTTGATCGCTCGGCGCCGCCTCCGCCTCGGACGGATTGAGACGTCGACCGGGATGGTCAAGCCATACGCCTGGGTTCGGCACCGCCTCCGCCTCGGACGCGGATTGAGACGCATCTTGCTCTGGATCCAGGAAACCTTCTTGTTCGGCACCGCCTCCGCTTCTGACGCGGATTGAGACGTGAATGATGGAGGCGATCTCGTGAACCTCGTGTTCGACACCAGCTCCGCTTCGGATTGAGACAGCGTCGGCGAACCCCTTGTCGATGGCAGCTTGTTCGGCACCGTCTCCGCCTCGGACGCGGATTGAGACGGACCGAGGACGGCGCAAGGCGCGTCTCCATGCTCGCATCACCTCGCCTCGGACGCGGATTGAGACGATCGGCAGGTCGGGCAGCATTTCCACCACGCTCGGCATCACCTCCGCCTCCGACGCGGATTGAGACTGCCGATCGAGTAGGAAAACGACACCGCCCCTTCGCTCGGCATTGGACGACATCGCCTTGAAGATGGCGGCTTGCAACCAGCCGCTCGGCATCACCTCTGCCTCGGACGCGGATTGAGACGGAACTCCTGCTGGAGCACCGGCAGTCCGATGTAGCTCGGCATCACCTCCGCCTCGGACGCGGATTGAGACTCGAGGCTGTAATCGTCCGTCACGCAGTGCGTTCGGCATCACCTCCGCTGCGGACGCGGATTGAGACCGCAGCAGTTTGCGCATGCGCTCGAATACGAAGTTCGGTATCACCTCCGCTTCGGACGCGGATTGAGACCATCCGACACCTCGACGCGCTAACCGGGTTGGTTCGGCATCACCTCCGCCTCGGACGCGGATTGAGACGTGGAATGTCGCGCCGTCCGTTTCGAGCGCGGTTCGGCACCGCCTCCGCCTCGGACGCGGATTGAGACCCGCGGATCTCGGCATGCCCGTTGATGCGAGTTCGGCACCGCCTCCCCTCGGACGCGGATTGGGACCGGCTTCGTCGGTGTAGTACTTGTCCGCGAGTTCGGCACCGCCTCGGACGCGGATTGAGACAAACCGCTGTGCGACTCGGAGTGCCCGGCGCGTTCGGCGCCGTCTCCGCCTCGGACGCGGATTGAGACTCGTCGGAGCGGTGGAACGCGCTGATCGAGGTTCGGCAACGTCTCCGCCTCGGACGCGGATTGAGACCAAGCAGGCGATTGGCCACGGCAGTAGAACGCTCGGCACCGTCTCCGCTTCAGACGCGGATTGAGACTTCTGACAGTTGGTGTCGTTCAGCGGGCAGGGTTCGGCACCGCCTCCGCCTCGGACGCGGATTGAGACCTTCACGGTCCTCGGACCGATGTGCTCGATGCATTCGGCACCGTCTCCGCCTCGACGCGGATTGAGACTTACTTCCACGCATGTCCACCACCGAGGCAACGTTCGGCATCGCCGCCGCCTCGGACGCGGATTGAGACAGTTCGCCACCGCGGCGAATGATAGCGTTCAGTTCGGCACCGCCTCCGCCTCGGACGCGGATTGAGACGGACCGTTGTACCGGCCGAAGTCGACGTAGTGTTCGGCACTGCCTCCGCCTTGGACGCGGATTGAGACTCGCTGTAGAAACCGAAGACTGGCATGCCGATGTTCGGCACCGCCTCGGACGCGGATTGAGACCTCTCGAGCGGTGACCGGGTGACGAGCACATTCGGCGTCACCTCCGCCGCGGACGAGGATTGAGACCCAGCAGGGACCGTGATGACCTCGACTGCGTCGTTCGGCGCCACCTCCGCCACGGACGCGGATTGAGACTCGACGCCTTTGCGAGGACGACTTGGTAGAGGTTCGACACCGCCTCCGCCACGGACGCGGATTGAGACCCTGCATCAGCATCGCCGGCGCCTTGCAGTTTTCGGCACCGCCTCCGCCTCGGACGCGGATTGAGACGCCAGCGAATCAGTGTGAGCGGTGAATGCCGGTTCGGCACCATCTCCGCCGCGGACGCGGATTGAGACGCGTCGTACCTCCTCGCCGCAAGACGCTCCGTTCGGCGTCACCTCCGCCGCGGACGCGGATTGAGACCAGCAAGAGAGAGGAAGGCGCGGCGGTTCAGTTCGGCACCGCCTCCGCCTCGGACGCGGATTGAGACACTTCCTGGGAAGAGGTGTTGGCTTGCGGCCGTTCGGCACCGCCTCCGCCGCGGACGCGGATTGAGACGTACTCGTCCTTGTCCTTGAACTCCTCGACGGTTCGCCTCCGCCTCGGACACGGATTGAGACAAGCGCTCCGCGGTGACGGTGCGCCGCACCAGGTTCAGCACCGCCTCCGCCTCGGACGCGGATTGAGACGAAGGGCGCCAGCCCAAAACGCAAGGATGGAGTAGACGAAGCGTTCAGCACAGCCTCCGCCCCCGGACGCGGATTGAGACCTGACTGGATGAGAACTCGAGCCGAGGGACTTGTTCGGCACCGCCTCCGCCTCGGACGCGGATTGAGACGATTCGTCGTAGTCGCCCGTCCAGACCTCCCGTTCGGCACCGCCTCCGCCTCGGACGCGGATTGAGACTTTCTTGCCCATCCAGGCCTCGTAGAGGTTGTTCGGCACCGCCTCCGCCTCGGACGCGGATTGAGACGAGGTGAATCGCGGGGTACTTCCTCATGAGGTTCAGCGCTGCTTCCGCCTCGGACGCGGATTGAGACATCGCCGGATCCTCGACGGGGTCGGGTTCAGCGCTGCTTCCGCCTCGGACGCGGATTGAGACCTAGGCCAATCATCACCACGGGGATGAGCAGTTCAGCGCTGCTTCCGCCTCGGACGCGGATTGAGACACCCGCAACGAAGTGTCCGATTAACCAAGACATTCAGCGCTGCTTCCGCCTCGGACGCGGATTGAGACCTGGCCACCCCGTTCCTGCCGTGCGAGTTCCGATTCAGCGCTGCTTCCGCCTCGGACGCGGATTGAGACTTCTCATGAGGACATCCTCGTGCCACGGGAAGTTCAGCGCTGCTTCCGCCTGGGACGCGGATTAAGACTTCTGACGATGAAGTGAGACGGCGGAGTTCCGGGTTCAGCGCTGCTTCCGCCTCGGACGCGGATTGAGACGAAGTTCAGCAGTGCGGACAGGATTGCGACGGTTCAGCGCTGCTTCCGCCTCGGACGCGGATTGAGACGCCGAGGCGCGTCTGCAACTTCATCTCCTTGTTCAGCGCTGCTTCCGCCTCGGACGCGGATTGAGACCTGCGGGAGGGCCTTGTTGAGGTCGACGATGGTTCAGCGCTGCTTCCGCCTCGGACGCGGATTGAGACGGGCGAAGGGCCTTGCGAAGGCCGACGATCAAGTTCAGCGCTGCTTCCGCCTCGGACGCGGATTGAGACATAGGTCGTGTTCACGTTCGCCCTGCAGCTGTTCAGCGCTGCTTCCGCCTCGGACGCGGATTGAGACGCCGACGGCCCATCCGCGGTGCTCCTTGGCGGTTCAGCGCTGCTTCCGCCTCGGACGCGGATTGAGACGTGGAATCCGTGCGGGAGGTTAGTGTTGACTGTTCAGTGCTGCTTCCGCCTCGGACGCGGATTGAGACGATGGTGAGCGGCCGAGTGAGCGTCGTCCTCGGTTCAGCGCTGCTTCCGCCTCGGACGCGGATTGAGACCCTGCGAGCATTCCGCGCGGGTTCGTGCACACGGCCGTTCAGCGCTGCTTCTGCCTCGGACGCGGATTGAGACCCGCCAGGCAACGGTACCGTCACCTGCATGGGCGTTCAGCGCTGCTTCCGCCTCGGACGCGGATTGAGACGATGGTGAGCGGCCGAGTGAGCGTCGTCCTCGGTTCAGCGCTGCTTCCGCCTCGGACGCGGATTGAGACCCTGCGAGCATTCCGCGCGGGTTCGTGCACACGGCCGTTCAGCGCTGCTTCTGCCTCGGACGCGGATTGAGACCCGCCAGGCAACGGTACCGTCACCTGCATGGGCGTTCAGCGCTGCTTCCGCCTCGGACGCGGATTGAGACCCGCCAGGCAACGGTACCGTCACCTGCATGGGCGTTCAGCGCTGCTTCCGCCTCGGACGCGGATTGAGACCAGGTCCAGAAGCGCCTGGACTGTACGTGGAGTTCAGCGCCGCTTCCGCCTCGGACGCGGATTGAGACGATCGTGTAGTCATGGAACACCGAGCCCCACGTTCAGCGCCGCTTCCGCCTCGGACGCGGATTGAGACCTTTTCCCTTGACGCCCCATTTGCGCTTTGCCGTTCAGCGCCGCTTCCGCCTCTGACGCGGATTGAGACCGTCTTGAGGCCCTGACGAAGGTCGACGACGGTTCAGCCCTCCTTCCGCCTTGGACGCGGATTGAGACCGAACTCTTCCGAATTGGGCCCGAAGCTGACGTTCAGCGCTGCTTCCGCCACGGACGCGGATTGAGACGTCGAGGGAGCCGTAACCGCCGGGCAGAGTGAGTTCAGCGCTGTTTCCGCCACGGACGCGGATTGAGACATGTCGTCCCACGGCTGCATGCCGGGAACGGGTTCAGCGCTGCTTTTGCCTCGGACGCGGATTGAGACTCTCCTCCGGCGTCACCCGCCGTTCTGGCGTTTCGGCACCGCCTCGGACGCGGATTGAAACTCGATGCTCGTCTGGATCGTTACTGCGAACTGGTTCGGCAACTGCCTCCGCCTCGGACGCGGATTGAGACCCGGGCAGATTCGGGATATGCTACAGATGACGGTTCAGCGCTGCTTCCGCCTCGGACGCGGATTGAGACACTTCCTGGGAAGAGGTGTTGGCTTGCGGCCGTTCGGCACCGCCTCCGCCGCGGACGCGGATTGAGACGTACTCGTCCTTGTCCTTGAACTCCTCGACGGTTCGCCTCCGCCTCGGACGCGGATTGAGACAAGCGCTCCGCGGTGACGGTGCGCCGCACCAGGTTCAGCACCGCCTCCGCCTCGGACGCGGATTGAGACCTTGCTGCACTCTCACCGACCAGGTTGAGATTCGTTCAGCACCGCCTCCGCCTCGGACGCGGATTGAGACGAAGGGCGCCAGCCCAAAACGCAAGGATGGAGTAGACGAAGCGTTCAGCACAGCCTCCGCCCCCGGACGCGGATTGAGACATCCCCGCCGCAACGAGCGCATCGATGATGATGTTCGGCACCGCCTCGGACGCGGATTGAGACGAAGTGACCGCGTCCATGTACGGCGCAACCAGTTCGGCACCGCCTCCGCCTCGGACGCGGATTGAGACAAGACCCGCAGGATGTCGACGATGATGACCCGTTCGGCACCGCCTCCGCCTCGGCCCTTCATAGCCCGGGGTGAGCGCAGCGAAACCCGGGGGCGTGACGCAACTCGGCAAAACCGTCCCGCATCTCGCTCCGCTCATGCGGGCTACGGGCACCGCCTGCGCCTCGGATGCGGATTGAAACGTGGATGACGGATCGGCATGGTCACGATGAGTTCAGTGCCGTCTCCGCCTCGGACGCGGATTGAGACCGGAGTAAGCATGCGCGTGAAGATGGAGATGGTTCAGCGCTGCTTCCGCCTCGGACGCGGATTGAGACGGTCGCTGGTCACCGCACAGTAAGGGAGGATGTTCAGTGCTGCTTCCGCCTCGGACGCGGATTGAGACAGACCAAGGTACGGGATGAGCAGGACCCAGGTTCAGCACCGTCTCCGCCTCGGACGCGGATTGAGACAGGCTCTCGTAGTCGTTGGTCTCTTCCCAGGGTTCAGCACCGCCTCCGCCTCGGACGCGGATTGAGACCTGACTGGATGAGACTCGAGCCGAGGGACTTGTTCGGCACCGCCTCCGCCTCGGACGCGGATTGAGACGATTCGTCGTAGTCGCCCGTCCAGACCTCCCGTTCGGCACCGCCTCCGCCTCGGACGCGGATTGAGACTTTCTTGCCCATCCAGGCCTCGTAGAGGTTGTTCGGCACCGCCTCCGCCTCGGACGCGGATTGAGACGAGGTGAATCGCGGGGTACTTCCTCATGAGGTTCAGCGCTGCTTCCGCCTCGGACGCGGATTGAGACATCGCCGGATCCTCGACGGGGTCGGGTTCAGCGCTGCTTCCGCCTCGGACGCGGATTGAGACCTAGGCCAATCATCACCACGGGGATGAGCAGTTCAGCGCTGCTTCCGCCTCGGACGCGGATTGAGACAACGACGGTAACCGGCTGCGCGAGCGCGGAATTCAGCGCTGCTTCCGCCTCGGACGCGGATTGAGACACCCGCAACGAAGTGTCCGATTAACCAAGACATTCAGCGCTGCTTCCGCCTCGGACGCGGATTGAGACCTGGCCACCCCGTTCCTGCCGTGCGAGTTCCGATTCAGCGCTGCTTCCGCCTCGGACGCGGATTGAGACGCGCCGAAGCGGCGACGACCGAAGCGGCGAGGATTCAGCGCTGCTTCCGCCTCGGACGCGGATTGAGACGAACGGAATATACGTGCCCGAAGTCATATGGATTCAGCGCTGCTTCCGCCTCGGACGCGGATTGAGACCTCGATGGACGCTCGACAAGGGGTCGGAACTCATTCAGCGCTGCTTCCGCCTCGGACGCGGATTGAGACCTTGCGCACATCGCGCGCGTAGACCGCGTCGTCCGTTCAGCGCTGCTTCCGCCTCGGACGCGGATTGAGACTCCTCGATAGCGGTTTCGAGCCGCTCGGCGAGGTTCAGCGCTGCTTCCGCCTCGGACGCGGATTGAGACGAAGCTGCCGGAATTGATATTGCGTGCTTCGCGTTCGCCTCCGCCTCCGCTTCGAACGCGGATTGAGACACGATGCGGATGGTGAGTTCGACCGTTCGCCTCCGCCGCCGCCTCGGACGCGTATTGAGACCTGCCGACCAGCCATTGGCACATACGCTGAGTTGCCTCTGCCTCCGTCTCGGACGCGGATTGAGACTTTCTCGGAGGTGCGGGCGACCATGGCGGCCGTTCGGCACCGCCTCCGCTTCGGACGCGGATTGATACGCCGTCGGATTCTTGACCGGGATGAAGTCGAGTTCGGCACCGCCTCCGCCTCGGACGCGGATTGAGACACGTAATGGCAATGGCGGTGATGATCTGCACGTTCGCCTCCGCCTCTGCCGCGGGCGGCTCTGTAGGGGTAGAGTCGAGGAGAGGCGCGGTTGCTTGGGGCACTGAGGCCATCGCTCCGTTTCCTCTCCCCGCTCATCGAACCGGACGTGCGGATTTCCCGCATCCGGCTCTCCGACCGGCTTCATCGCAAGGCCCACGTCGGGTGTCGCGAACGCTTGCTGGCGTGCGGTTGGCAGCCAGCTCAGCGAACACGGTTTTTCGAGAGAACCGTGTGGTCCCGTGCGAAGGGACCTTGCGACGTTCGGACTTCGCCTTACAACAGAGCTTCTTCTGAAGGCTCCTGATACGTTCAGGTGTTTCCAGGCTCATCACCAATCACCCTGTATCCTCGCCTTCCTCCAAAGCGTGCCGGAAGTCAGGCCCCTTCCCTCCGCCGGCATTACCCGGCTTCAACGGTCTTACGGGCCTGTCCGACGCCCGGCGTGCCGCCACCTGATGTGGCGTTCGGGTCGCTACTTCCCGCACGCTCGGACCTCCCCCGTTTACGCGTGTCGCCTTGCCAGCGTGCTGTGTCCCCTACCCCGGCGGATCCAAACGGGTGCATGTGCTCGGTTTCCTTCCCCGCTCGGTGCTGCCTTCCCCGTTACCCAGTCGGGTCGGCATCCGCATCGCTACTTTCGAGGCCTGCTCGGACTTCACTCGCGTTACGGCCCGCTGGCTTGCTCGCCCGCCCAAGGCGGACTTCGTCACAGGGCTCCAGCCCGCTCCTTAGCAAGCTGCCTGTCAGCTACTCGATCAAACCGGCTACTATCGAGGTGGAATCTTCCTCCACTGGCTACACGCGCCTACGGGGCGCACTGGGCAAAGGCGCGGCGCTCGGTCTAACGGCAACGCCTTGGAATGCGTCGCGCCGTGCCCACGCGGATCCCGAAGCAGGAGACGCGTGGGCAACGGCGCATGAAAGCTCGGCGTACAGCGAAAGGGCGGCGTGTCGCGCCTTTTGCCCACCCTACGGAACTGCTCGGACGCGGATCGCGACTTCCATGTGTGCATGCGGATTTGCATCCACGCACGTTCGGATCAACTCCGCCGCGGACGCGGATTGAGACGTCCACCACGCGAGGTGGCCGTTGCGGGTGCGTGAGGCATCACCTCCGCCTCAGACGCGGATTGAGACGTATGCATCACGCGGCCGTTGGAACCAGCGGTTCGCCTCCGCCTCCGGCTCGGACGCGGATTGAGATGATGAGAGGCCCGCAACCGCCGGGAGTCTTGAGTTCGCCTCCGCGTCGGACGCGGATTGAGACGCGTCAGCCCTTGCCGTCGTTGTAGATCGTCGTTCACCTCCGCCTCCGCCTCGGATGCGATTGAGACGGGTCCGCCCAGCGCGATGTGCTGTCGCGGCGCATGGTCTAACGGCATTGCCTTGAAAGCGTCGCGCCGCGCCCACGCGGATGCCGAAGCAGGAGACGCGTGGGCAACGGCGCATGAAGCTCGGCGTACCGTCCAAGCGTTGCGTGTCGCGCCTTTTGTCCACCCTACGGAACTGTCATCATGACCACGGGCGCCATCCGGCTTGGATGGCGCCCGCTTTTTTTCGTCCGCTCCTGCGGCGCGGCCCCTCGCCGTATTATCGGAGCATGATCTTTTCCGAAAACCGGTTTCCGCTTTTCGCGATCATGTTCTAGCTCTTGGTTCGATAGGGACAGGACAGCGCCTGGGACGGCAGCTCCGGCGTGGTCAGGTAGCGGTCCAAGCCCTTCTTGCGGACTTCGGCCGCATCGTTATCCGCGAGATTGGTTGCGAGTTTCGTCGCTTTGCGCAAGGCGGCAAACTCTTTGAGCGGCCGATAGTTCGCCCGGCCCTCCAATGCGATCTTTCGACCCTGAGCCGGATCGCAGACCGCAAGCCACTCCCGGACCGGCTGAACGTCCGGCCACTTCGAGACGGATGCGCGCATGCAGGCTTCGAAGGCGCGCAGGAACGGCGCCATGCTGTGGCCTTCGCGAAGCCAGCCCGTCTCCAAATCGTTTCCCTCAACGAGCTTCTCCCATTCCTCCAGGTCCTGGTTGAGAATACCGTCCGCAACGCCATCGTTGCCGACGAGTCGCAGCCTCAGAGCGCGCGTGCGGACTTGCCCGGCTCCTACCGTCTTGGCCCGACCGATCATATGGCGAAACGGCTTGTGTCGGTCGCCGCCATGGGTGAGCACCCATAGAAGCGCACCAAGCTCCGCCGCCGTGACATTGTGCAAGCGTATTTCGCCCTTGAACACGAGCTCCCGCGAATCCTGGCTCGCCAACAGCTTCATAGCACTTCGCGTTTTTTCGTTCTGATTTCCCTGCAGCTCTCCCAGTTGATCAAGGATGGCCTGTTGAACATCAGTTCTCGCGTCCGTTGCAACCGGGCGCGGGAATCGGGGAAAGTATCGCTTCCGGCCGGCAAGGCGGGCGTCGTCCGCCGACCAGTCCTTGTGCCGACCACGCAGATAGAACGGAGCATATGACGCGCGCGGACCCATCATGACCGGCCGCACCAGGGCCGTCTCGACGGCGGGTGTCGTGGGATCGAGACGAGCGAAGCCGAAAGACACGCGTCCCTTGCGTGACACGGATCCGGGATCGACGCTCGTATCCGGCTTCTGTGCGACTTCGTCCGGCTCATAGACGTAGCCGAACAGGGTCTCGACGAAGTCCGGAGCGAACCTCGCGCCGATTCTGTGCGCAGCGCTTCGGTTCAATACGTCTTCCACGGTATAGCGGTGCCCAATCTTGAACAGCCGGGTCAGGCCCATGTTGAAGTCGCTGCCGTGCGGGTCTCCGGTATAGAACACCGGAATACGGCGGCCGGAGTCGAGCGTGGGTTTCAAGACGGCATAGGATCCGTCCGGTTCGGGCTTGTTCTTCGACGGCTTGCAATGCACCAGCTCGAATTGCCGGAATTGCTGATCGGTCAGGCGTATCTTCGGCGCGCCCGGCCGGTCGACAAAGACGCATTCGCGTTTCTTGAAGTTGCCTGCTTTGTGCTCGGCTCGCTGATCAAGCACCGCTTGAGCCGACAAGCCGTCCATGGTGGGGCTCCTGCCGGAGAAGACCAGCGTTGCCCTCAGGGTTCCACTCTTGTCCGATTTCACGTGATGCTCTTGACTTGGATCATCGACGAAGCCAAAGGCTTTTGTGAAGTCGTAGATGACCTGTCGCCGTTTCTTTTCTGCAGAATAGCCGGTCGCTTCGAGCTTGTCGGCAAGCGACTTCTTCAGCCAGTCGACCTGGTGCTCGCCGCTCCTGCGCAGATCGGTCAACGCCGGTGCGCCCGGCATTTGCCAAATGAAGATCAGCCGCTTGTCGCATGGAGTCAGCACGTAGTCGCTCCCATTGGGCGACGAACGCCGCTCGTCAGGAGTCATCGGCTGACGCGCGAGCCAACCGGAACCGACCTGGGACCAGTCGAGACGATTCTCCTGTTTGTCAGTTTCCCGGTAGGCCGGATGCTCGAAGTCACGCAAACCGTAACGGTGATGCCGATTGACCTGAGATAGACGGCCGTGGGCCACGATTTCTGCTGCCGCACGCACCATGCCGCGCAGGGTCGTGCCCGGCAAAATATACGGACCGCTTGCGCCGAGCCGCATCGGGCCGGCATAGGCATCATCGCCCGTGCCCATCTCGGCTCCGACAAGAAGCGGGGTTTCTGCAGCCCATTCGACCTCGATATGGCCGCAGAAGCCGCCGGGAATCGGCTTCATCCTGGAGCCATCCCGCGTTTCGGGCTGCGGCCCCACAACCGTCTCGTTGAGCACGACGAACCGGTAGGGTGCCGACAACTGCTCATCATTGGCGCCAAGGGGCGGCCGCGGACGCCTGCGATTGTGACCGGCCGCAACCCTATCGGGTGGAGGCGAACGGACCGGTTCCCTGGCCCGAGCTAGCGCTTCATCGATGGCCGCATCCACATGCTCGTCCTCGATCTCCTCGAACCTGTCCCATAGTAACTGGCGGCACTCCTTGCGCATCGACAGGTTCAACGTCTTGACGCCATCGCGTGCGAATTGAGCCGCCAGCCACGCGACGGCGTCGCGATATACCGGGTCGGATGACATCAGTTAGCCTCCACCGCCTGAAACCAGCCGAAGCCCTTGTTCTCGCCATGGCCGAGCGTGATGCCGTTTCCCTGAATGTCCTCGAGGAGTTCGGAAGCGAGGGACAGGTCTTGCTTGTCGATTTGCCGGCCGGGACGGCCGAAGATCGCCACGGTCACCTCCATTGTCGTCCCGATGAATGCCCGGGTGGTGAACAGAGCATTCTCGATCGGCGCCCCAGAAAAGCGGTCGAGCTTTACGGACGTGATATCGAACGGCTCAGCTTCGACGATCTTGAGATTGCGGATCTCCAAGAGAGCGCGAAAACCGGTGACGCCAAATAGTCGTTCGACGCTCGTAAGGTCGGCGATGTCGTCGACCGAGTGCACAAGCTTGTCCGGCCGATCGACGGCATCGACGATATCTCCTCGCCGCAAGGCGTGACGAGCCGCCAGCCACGCCGCTCTTGAGCGCAGAGCGCCCGACAGACTCGATCCGAGCAGCAGCGGGAGGCGATCGCGCGCAAGCTGAGCCACGACCTGCGGGTCACTGGTTTCACGATTCGGTCGATGCGACGAGTCGACCACAAGGAATGGCCCCGGACACGCCAGGCGCAAGGTCCATGTCCGTGCCGCTTCGAGAGCAGGCTCGGCCACCTGTTCGAGGCTGATGTCAAATCCGTTGGCAGGTTCAAAATCCCCCTTCGGCCCCAGCGACAATGGAGAAACCTTGAACGTATCTCTCTGAAGACGAACCCGCCCCGAACCATCGGCTTGGCCGCTACCAATGGCTACGCCGTCGGCGCCGGCGACGGGCGCCAGCACATTGAGAAGCGCAGCCAGATTGGCCCTGCCCCGCGTCGCCAAATCCTGCTCGTTCGCCACTCGTCTCAAGTCGAGCAAGAGGGACAACCGAAACTGGCTTCCCGGGGCAACCATCTCCTCAAAAAAAAGCATGTTGTCGCGCGCCGTCCCGCAGTCACGGTCAATCCTTGTACGTGCCGCAACAAACACCCCGGGTCCGAGTCCACCCTCTGCGACAGCGGTCGTGGATTGTCGTGAATACGGCATGGCGGAGGCATCCCCAGGCTTTTCGAGCGTCGCACCACGGACCAGAACGGCACCCATTCTGCCATCACCCTCGGCGTCCTTGATGCTGCCGAACAACCCATCAACTTCGCCGGAGCTGAGTACACGCTCGCCAATCCGACGCAGCATTCCCTTGATGGTCGATCCCGGCAGGTACGGCCGTTCCAGGTGATCGCGCACAATGGCCGCAACCGCCGGCGCCTCGTTGGAGCCTTCTTTTCCGGTCACGCTATCGACCGCTCGGAAAGCGCCCGTACCGACATGTAAAGGGCTAAGTGTCTCGATGACGGCTGTTATGTCGAACCGAAGCCTATTCATGAGACACCGTAGTGCGCAGATTGCCGGTCTCCGGGCCTGACAGGTATTCGACGTCGATTGCACCGAAACCATTCCCCGGAACGAATGGACAAGTCCTCCAACTTACCGATCTGCCGCCGAGTAGCGGGACAGGCAGACCGAAGCGGATGAAGTTGTCCAGCGTGCCGGCGATCGGGCCCTGGAGCAGGAACACCGACCCGGGTTCCGTCAGGACAAATGGCCGATAGGTGTCACGGCCATAGGCTCGACGGCGCACCGACTGATAGCCGCCGGCAAGCCGTTGTGCCGCGAAGAAATCCACCAGCACGGCTTGGGGAAGCACAGACTTCCAATAGGCCGAATAGGCGTCTTCCGCAGAGGTCCCCGGCGAGGCGTCGGTCAGGATCCCCGCAGTGCGTAGCACGAGCGCGAATCGATCCTTGGAGCCGTGGATTGGGATTGCCTTGGGTATCCGGACGCCCTCAACGCGATCAACTGCGATCGACGCACCGGTTTTTCCGATCGCGTCGAGCCCCGCTTCAAACAGCGCGATCAGCGTGGCGCGTGCCTCAGAATCTTCGACGTTGCCGACATCGATTGCAACCCGCCAACTTCTCAGTCTGGTCGGATCCGCTTGCGCGCGATTTCGAGCGCGCCACCGTGGTGAACAGCTTCTGATCGAAGGCCGTTCCGGTGTCGGCGATGGCGGTGTGCGTCCGGGCTAGTTTCGCGGGCTCCAGGTAGGGAGCGTGACCGATTGCTTCGCGCGCCGCGGCGAACCAGTCCGGCGCTGCGCCACGCTTCCAATTGGCGGCAAATACTGCGGGTTCACCATCGATCATCACTCCCTTGCCACGCGGGGTTTCGAGCGCGTCACCAAGCTTGATGGCATTCCCGACCCGCGCGCCGACCATGCTCAAGGGCAGCGGCAATCCTGATATCTGGCCGTTAGGGGCTTCCGGAAAGGCATGGGAAACAACGAGTGCGGCCAGCGCTTCGGCAAATCGTCCTTTTTCCGGGTTCTCCCCGGCAAGCTCCAGTCGACGGGCAAGCGCACCCTTGAACACCGCACCCGGTATCGTGGTTGCGCCCGAGAAGGCATTGTTCGCGACACGCCGCGCATCGACGAGAAATGGACGGTCGAACGTGATGCGATAGTCCAATCGCTCATCCTCGCCGCGTTCCTTCCGGCGAAGGCCTAACGAGGTTGCCGACGTGCTGCGGATTGAGGTCTGGTCTGGCACAACTTCTCCAAAGCCCACGCTCTTGAATGCGCCGATCGATGCAATAAGCCTCAGCGCCTTGGCCAACGCATCGGTGACGGGCTCGACCTCGTCATCGTCGAGAAACGCGACGATCTTTCCGGCGAATGGAACGCTTGCGCCCATTGGGGCAACTAGCTCGGTCACGAAAACATGGCCGACTTTCGCGGCGCCGGTCTGCTCGTCGATCTCGATCCGGGTCAACTCGCCGGCCTTCCGCAACGTCCCACCGTTCTCGTCTGACGCACCGTGCGTATTTGCTGCCCGCAGATCCGAGAATACCAACGCTGCTCGCTCCGGCCGGTCGTGTTCGCCGGTTTCCTGCATTGCGCGGGACTCTGTTCCGAAGAGACGATCGATCATGGAGCTCGACGCGATACCCTGCCCGGTCGCTTCGGCCAGATCAGTGATTGCTTCACGCAATAGCCCACGAAATTGGTCCGCCGGAATGATTGGCGCTCCGGTTTCGTCGCGCAACTGCGCAGCATCGACGCCGAGAAGAGCGCCGTGAAGGGCGCGAAAAAGAAACGGGCTCTTGACCGTGACGGTCACGTCAAAGGTTACGCGGCGGCTCACGCGCACCTCCCGGGAATGCGAATGGCGCCAGGGGCTGCTCGAATGGATCGACGTAGTCCCACAATGTGGCCATCAGGACGAGTTCGACCGCAAAGGAGCGCGCCGTAGGTCCGAATGCTGGAAGTCTCAACCCCTGAAGCGCGCGGTCGGCCTCATCGCGCACGCGCCTCAGGTACTCGCGAACATGATCTGCTGCGAGCTTGGAAGCTTCGTGGTCGAGGAACCCGCGACCCTGAGCGCGGATGGTCCGCAGCGCGGAATAGATCTGCGAACGCGGAAGGCCGTCCGTATCCTTGATGCCTCGCATTCGCGCCAACACGGTCTGGAAGTCATCGCCGGGAAGCACCAAATGGCGCGCCAGCTGATCAGAGGTACCCGCATCATCGCCCAGCCCGAAGAGGCGGCTCCGGGCATCCCTCAGGGAATCGTCGGGAGGGGCCAGGCTTTCAAAGATTTCGAAGGCAACGCCATTGGCGGCGGGTTCATCAGGCGCCGTCGCATCCTTCACCGTCTGGGCGAGGTCTCGGGCAATCGCTTGAGCTTGGCGCACCGGCGTCTTGTGGTGGCATACGGCAACGCCCAGCGCGTGGGTGAGGCGATGCGCGCCTATTTTCCAGTTCGCCGTCGACTCAAAGAACCCCTCGAGAAAGCTGAACAGCAACCACGACGGCATTGCAAGCATAAGCTCGTCGCCGCCCCACAACAGGGTCTCGAACCGTAATCCCGACCTGCCTCTGTCATCTTCGACGACGAGGCGGTCATCGTTGCGATCTGCCGCCCCGCTGAACCAAGTGATGATGGCGCGGAGCAACTGTCTATGCTTTGCCTCAAGATCCCGGGCAAAATCCTGTGCTCGCATTTGCCGCCGGATACTTCCGAAACGATTCCCGTCGACATAGACCAAAGCGATCTTGGAGCCGAGGGATAGCGGAATTCCTGTTGGTGGATCGGCCACCATGTCCCCGAGAGAATCGGCAAATGCGAGGCCTTTGGCTTCGGGGCAACCACGCTCTGCGTAGAAGCGCTGGCGCATTCGGCGCCCATACGCGCGTCGCAACCTTACGCTGTCCGAGACCGGGACCTCGTCCGCGACTTCGCCGCTCGCTTCGTTGTCGTTGAGCAGATGTATCTTGCCTTTCGGCACGCGGACCGTACCTGTGGCAGCCCGGGTGCGATCGAAAAAGTCAGGACTGACCGATGGCTTGTCGGGATCCGGCAGATCAACGGTGAATTCGCGGAACTGCCGTGTTCGATTCCTCGCCGTGGCAATGTCAAGCGCTTTCCCGGCATCGCCTTTTGCAACGTCAACCACAAACGACAGACAAGACAAGGGCGGATCACCTGGATTGGGAGCGGTCCGCAAGCGCGCTCTTACTTCCTCGGCAACCTGTTCGGCCGCCATGTCGTCATTTGCCTCGAACATGAATGCGCAGGTCGATGCACCGGTAAAAATCTCACTGACATTTCCGACGCCGGCCTGCTCCAGGCCGGCTACCACGGCGCTGCGCAGCTCAAGAAACGCCAAGCTGGATCCTCGAATCGTTGAAAGATCCTGCGTGTCATAAAGCACATTTGAAAAATTCACTCCGCTAGCACTAACTACCCATGCGCTTCCCATCGCCAATACCCCGGAACGGCACAACAAGGCACGAGAAAGCGCCCTTTACTGGTGTATGTTAGAATATCATGAGCGATCCTAGACGCAACCAGGGATTGGTCGATCTTGACTGACCAGCGGTCTGCCGCGTCCATCTGGAATCCGGTGGTCAGGCCACCCTCGATGGCGGTGTCTTGGGACCCGCTGATCGGCGCTTGCAGCGCTGCGTTGCCCAGACTTGCTGCGTGGCGCCTTGCCAGGAAAGTAAATCATGAGCGAAGCAGCCCCTTCCAGTAACGGCGGTAGGTTCAGGGTCCTCTCGCTCGACGGTGGAGGCGCTCGCGGCTATCTCGCGGCCGGATTCCTGGCGCGGGTCGAGCAGTATCTCGACGGTGCGACCAAACAGGCGCTGCCATTAGGACGCAGATTTGACCTGATCTGCGGGACTTCAACGGGCGGCATTATTGCGCTCGGTCTTGCCGCCGGAATTTCAGCCCGAGAAATCTGGAGCCTCTATGAGAATCTCATCCCCAAGGTTTTTGACCGGTCCCAGCGTCGATCGTGGCCTGCATGGTTGTTCCGGCCGCGATACCGCGGCGATGTGTTGAGACAGCAACTTGATGCTTTTTTCGGCGATAAGACCCTCCAGCGTGATCATCTTGTCAGCGACGTCTGTGTCACCGGGGTTGCGCTGACAACCGGAAACCCGCGATTATACAAAAGCGATTACCTCGCTCGCAATGCTGCTCACCTATCCGAGCGATTGGCCGACATTGCGCTCGGCGCTTCGGCGGCGCCAATCTTCTTTGAAGCCCAGTCCATTGCGCACAGCGAGTGGATGATTGACGGCGGCGTGTGCTGCAACAATCCAGCTATTGTGGCATTCGTCGATGCATTGCAGTTCGAAAGAAAAAGTCTTCGCGGCACCAGCCCGCCCAAAAATTTCAACAGTATCGTATTGCTGTCTGTTGGTACCGGAGAACAGGCGTCGCTACCTTTCGACGCCGAGGATGTCGCGAACGCGGGTCTTGCTAAATGGGCCCGCAACTTTCCCGAGATCGCTCTGGCAAGCCAATCCGAGCTCGTTCATTCCCAGGCGGCGTTTCTGCTCGGCAATAACTATTTTCGTTTTAATCCTGCATTGAAGACCCGCATGCGCCTCGACGATGCCAGCAAAGTGCGGCAACTCAAGAACTTGATGGATATCGATCGAAGCTGCGAAGATTTCCTAAGGGCCCATCTGGTGTGAAGGGCTCTACGCGGCGTGCACGACAATAAGAGAGCCCCGGACCGCGGCCCGGGGCTCTCGTGTGTTCCGCGGTTCTGTCTTGCCGCGGTTCGCAGCTACTCGATGATCTGGATCACCTTGCGGCTCGACGGATCGACCAGCACGACGTCGTCATCCGCGTAGACGTAGCGATAGCGGCTGAACGTCGGACCCCAGTCGGAGGGAACCGCATGCAGCTCGACCTCGGCCGGAAGCGTTGCGCCGACCGCGACCCGCTCCTGGATCCGCACCGGCTTCACCTTCTGCTGCACCACGTATTCCTTGATTTTGGTGCGCTGTTCCGGCGCGATCACGACCGTTTGTGCGACGGCCTGGGTCGCGAGCAGCCCGAGGGCTGCGACGCCGGCGATGAGTGCGCGTTTCATTGTTCTTGCCTCCATTTTTTGAACGACTGGTTGAACGACTGGTTGAATGACGCATCGGCGCGTCGGAGATCAATGCCGCGTCGCCGCTGTCGTTCCGGGAACTTAACCTGATCGCCTCGATGTGAGCGCACGCGCGCGTGAAGCGCGCGAAACGCAGTTCCTCGTTGAACATAAGTTCACCAAACTGAACGAATATTAATTAGCAAAACCAACAGGTTAGACGAGTTTTCGAGGAACGCCGCGGAGCCTCGCGCGTTAGCGCGGTCGAGAGGAGCGGATGTCCGCTCGTCTTTGCAGGGAACCCCGAAGGAGGTTTTGAATGAACAAGCTTGCTCTCGCGGCCGTTGCCGCGTCGCTCGCGCTCGCCGCGCCGGCTTACGCGCAAAGTTCCGCAGCGGCGCCGATGCAATTGGCGCAGGCCGACGTCAAGGTGAAGGTGAAAGCCGGCGATCAGGGCGTGCGCAAGAAGGTGGTGATCCGCCGCCACGGCGACGTGACGCGCAAGAAGGTCGTGGTGCGTCACGGCGACGTGACGCGCAAGCGCGTGATCGTACGCCACGACAGCGGGCTGCATCGCGGCTGGCGCCACTCGCGTCATTACGGCGCGACCCGCACCAAGGTCGTGGTCAGGAATGGAGCGAACAAGACCGTGATCAAGAAGAAGACCGACTACTGAATAGCTTCGCGTTGATGCCGGCGGCCTCGGGGCGCGCGCCCCCGGGGCCGTTGGCATGAGCCGGGAACGAAACGCCCGCCTGCGCATTCGTCACAGCTGGCAAGCAGAGCGCAAAGCGCAAGCCGCGGCGCTCGAACTCCGAGGTCGCAGGCGGCCCGTCGCCAGGCCCGCTGAGCTATGCCCCCAGCCCAAGCTTCGGACCCTTCAGGGCCACGTCGGACAGCTGGTAGGCGATTTCCGACAGGTGGGCGCAAAGCCCCGGATGTGAAGAGCCCCGGGCTTGGCCCGGGGCTCTGGGAAGCGTCGCCGCAGGGACGGGAGCGGAAACGGCGAAGCTTCGCTATCGTTCGAGCATGTTCCCAGTTTTCGGGATCATGCTCTATCGCCAGAACAACGCCAGGAGAATGATGATGGGCAGCGGAATGCCCAGCAGCCACAGCAGCAAACCTCTGCCGGCAGTCATGTGAACCTCCTCAAAGGAAACGACGCGCCGCAATAACGTGGTGCGGCCGTTGCGGTTCCATGGCTCTCGCGTCGCCGCGCCGGGCGCGCTACACGGGGGGCTGGAGCCGTGCGATGGAACCGTTCTGGAAGACCAAGACCCTGGCGCAAATGACGGCGCGCGAGTGGGAAAGCCTGTGCGACGGCTGCGGGCGCTGCTGCCTGGTCAAGCTCGAGGAGGAGGACAGCGGCCGCATCTACTTCACCGACGTCGGCTGTACGCTGCTCGACGGGGAAGCCTGCCGCTGCCGCGACTATCAGAACCGCAGCGCCAAGGTGCACGACTGCGTGCGCCTGACCGCGCGCAACGTCCCGACGCTCAACTGGCTGCCGCCGACCTGCGCCTACCGCCTGGTCGGCGAAGGCAAGGACCTCGCCTGGTGGCATCCGCTGGTGTCGGGCGATGCGGGCACGGTGCACGCTGCCGGTATCTCGGTGCGCGGACGCGTCGCTGCGAGCGAGGACGCGGTCGGCGACGCGGCGCTCGAGGACCACATCGTGTCGTGGCCGCTGAAATGGCCGAAGGGCGCGCGCGCCAAGCGGTGAGCCGGGTGGAACCGGCGCGCGGAACACCCCCTGCGCTCGGGCGTTGTTTGACCGGGCGGCGACCTTCCCCCGTCCCCCACCGCCGCCTGCCCCGGCCGGGTCGCGTCATGATCCGGTCGGGGGAAGGCGCCAACATCTGTGGAAACCCTCATGCAGGCGTCTGGCAGCGAACCCGGCGATCAGCGGACGGTGGTCAAGACCACCAATCAGGCCCGCCAGGGCGTCACCGGCCACAATGTGCGCTACGTGCTCACCATCGGCACCGCGCTCGCGGTCGCCGCCATGGTGGTGGTCTGGTTGGCGTTTTTCCGCTGAAAGCGCGCCTTCCCGGCGCGTGGAACCGCGCCGGTTCCGCGCGCGTTTCAAGGCTGGCGCCATCGCGCGCACGGGCGTGAGCGGCGCGCAAAGCTCGCGGAGGTTTTCCATGCAACCGCATCAGCCCACGGCCGCGCAGGCCCATGCTCTCGTCTCCAGCGACCGCGTCGAAGGCACCCCGGTTTGCCGGCCCGACGGGGAAAGGATCGGAACCATCAAGCGCGTGATGATCGACAAGCGCAGCGGCGACGTGGCCTATGCGGTGTTGAGCTTCGGCGGCCTGCTTGGTCTGGGCGAGAAGTATGCTCCGGTGGAGTGGTCGCGGCTATCCTACGATCCCTCGATCTCGGCCTATGTGGTCGACCTGAGCGATGCGGAAATCGCCGCCGCCTCCTCCGATCATGCGGCGTTCGACTGGGGCGATCGCACGGCGGAGATCCCGGTTCGCCCGCCCGCCTACTGGGGCGCCTATTGACGGCGCAAGGCGCGCGACCGCCGCGTCTCAGTGTGCGTCGTCGTCGCGCTCCGCCGGGGCACGCGCGCGGTAGTACTCGAGCACGAACAGTCGGATCGCGGAGGACAGGTTGCTCTGCTGCTTCGCGCTGTCGATCTGCTCGATCATCGCGCTCATCGACATGCCGCGCTCGATGGTGATTTCGCGGATCGCGGACCAGAATGCCTCCTCGAGGCTGACGCTCGTCTTGTGTCCGCCGATCACGACCGATCGCTTGCGCACCCGGGTATCCATCGGCGGCTGCGAACGGGGCATTGCTTCACCTGTTGCCTTTCGGGCGGCGGCATCAGTCGCGGGCAGCGGCGGGATTCCGTCACGTTCTCCTTGTAGCCGTAATGAGTGCCAATTCAAAGTTGCGCAAGCCGGGTCGGCGCAGGCGCGCTCAAGGCGCTGGTAGCCGGCATCAGTCTACAGCCTAAATCCGATCGAAGCCGCGTTCCAGCGCGCGCCGGCGCCGGTCCGCGCGAACGCGCCGGCACGCGCGTCGTGAATGTGGATTGATGGGGTGGCCGTCCAACTCGGCAGAGCCGCACAGGCGCGGCCGACCCTCACACCAGATCGAAGCGGTGCTCGGCCAGGTGCCAGGTCAGCGGAGTGGCATCGACGAACGAATCGACGACGATGCGGCCGCCGTCCATGGTCCAGATGTGGGTATGTCCGTTGTCATTGCGCAGCAGCACGTCACTCTTGCCGTCGGCGTTGAAGTCCTCGATGGCGAGGATGTGGCGGGACAGCGGGGTGGCATCGACAAACAAATCCGCGGCGATGCGGCCGCCGTCCATGATCCAGATGTTGGTGCGGCCGTCATCGTTGCGCAGCAGCACGTCGGCCTTGCCGTCGCCATTGAAATCGCCGGTGCCGAGGATGTGCCAATTCAGCGGGGTAGCGTCGACGAATGAATCCGCCGCGACGCGGCCGCCGTCCATGGTCCAGACGTTGGTGCGCCCGCTGTCGTTGCGCAGCAGCACGTCGGCCTTGCCGTCGCCGTTGAAATCGGCCGTGTCGACGATGTGCCAATTCAGCGGGGTGGCGTCGACGAACGAATCCGCCGCGACGCGGCCGCCGTCCATGGTCCAGACGTTCGTGCGGCCGTTGTCGTTGCGCAGCAGCACGTCGCTCTTGCCGTCGCCGTTGAAATCGGCCGTGTCGACGATGTGCCAATTCAGCGGGGTGGCGTCGACGAACAAATCCGCCGCGACGCGGCCGCCGTCCATGGTCCAGACATTGGTGCGGCCGTTGTCGTTGCGCAGCAGCACGTCGGCCTTGGCGTCGCCGTTGAAATCGCCGGTGCCGATGATATGCCAATTCAGCGGGGTGGCGTCGACGAAGGAATCCGCGGCGATGCGGCCGCCATCCATGGTCCAGACGTTGGTCCGGCCGTTGTCGTTGCGCAGCAATACGTCGCTCTTGCGATCGCCGTTGAAATCGGCGGTGGTCACGATATGCCAATTCAGCGGAGTGGCGTCGACGAACGAATCCGCCACGATCCGGTCGCCGTCCATGGTCCAGACGTTGACACGGCCGTTGTCGTTGCGCAGCAGCAGGTCGGTCCTGCCGTCGGCGTTGAAGTCGCCGGTTGCGACGCCATCGCGGGTGTCATTGTCGAGCGGGCCGCTGACGCGAACGCGGTAGGTCCCGGTATTCGTGTCGGAGAATGCGGCGGCGGCGAGGTAATAGGTACCGGGCGACGCAGGCGTAAAGGTCAGTCGCGAGTCGAAACCGGTCCCGCTGTCGTCGTCCTCGGCGAGTAATGCGCCGGCGCCGTTGTAGAGGCGCAGATAGGGGTCGCTCAGCGATCCGGCGGCCGAACCGCTACCCTCGAGGTCGATCGTGTAGCGGATACCGCCGCGCAGGACGACGCTGATCCAGTCGCGGTCGCCGACCAACTCGAGATCGCCGCTCCTGGTAGCGCCGACGCTGACCAAGCCGAACGGCGACGCCGTATCGGTGAAGCTGTCGGCGAAATCGTCGGTCAGCGCGGCTGTTACGCTCAACGCATAGGTGCCCGCGGAGGCGTCACCGAATGCGCCGGCAGCCAGGTAGAAGGTTCCCGAGGTGGTCGGCGAAAAACTCAGTCGTGAGTTAAGCCCGGATCCGGTGTCATCGTCCTCGGTGAGCAAGGAGCCCGCCCCGTCATACAGGCGGAGATAGGGATCGCTCAGCGTTCCGGCGCTCGAATCCACACCCTCGAGATTGATCGTGAAGGTCATCCCCGCGTTCAACGTGATGCGGAACCAGTCGCGGTCGCCGGCGTCCTCGAGGTTGCCGGTCCTGGTGCCGCCGACGCTCGCAACCCCGATCGGGGCGGTGGCATCCGTCAGACTGTCCGCGAAGTCGTCGCTCGACACGGACGTTAGGCGCACCGAATAGGTGCCTGAGTAGCCGTCGGCAAATGCTCCGGCCGCGACATAGTGGAAGCCGGACGAGGTCGCCGTAAAGATCAGGCGAGAATTGTACCCCTCGCCGTCATCGTCATTGTCCGTGATGAACTGGCCGGCGCCGTTGTAAAGACGGACATAGGGGTCGATCAACGTTCCGCTGCTCGTTGGGGCCCCTTCCAGGTCGATCATGACGGTGGCACCGGCCGTCAGCGAGACGCGGAACCAGTCGCGATCCGCCAATGCCTCAAGGTTGCCGGTGGCGAGACCCCCGACGGCGATCGACCCGAACGGCGCGGTCGCATCGGTGAAACTGTCCGCATAGTCGTCCGTCGGCGGGGCCGCATCATCATTGACGATGGTCCCGACGGATTGGTTGTCGGCGATGGCGGCGCCGTTGGTAGCGCCCGACAGATTGACGAAGAACGTCTCGTCGGGCTCGAACACGGTATCGCCATTGATGGTCACCGCGATCGTCTGCGTGTTGACGCCGCTCCCGAACGAGAGCGTGCCCGAGGTGGCGACATAGTCGGTGCCGGATGCGGCAGTCCCGTTGGCCGTGGCGAAGTCGACGCCGAAGGCCGCGGTACCACCGGTGCGCGTCGCCGTGAAGGTCGCGACCTTGGTGCCGCCATCGCCTTCCGAGATGTTGACATCGGCAATCGACACCGAGCCGGCAACCGGCCCGGGGTCGTTGTTGACGATGGTGCCGACGGCCGAATTGTCGGTGATGGTGGCTCCGTTAGTGGCGCCCGAGAGATTGACGGAGAACGTCTCGTTGGGCTCGAATGCGGTATCGCCGTTGATGGTGACCGAGATGGTGCGCGTGTTCACCCCGTTGCCGAACGACAGCGTGCCCGAGGTTGCGACATAATCGCTGCCGGCCGTGGCGCTGCCGTTTGCGGTCGCAAAGTTGACATTGAAAGCCGCTGTGCCGCCGGAGCGCGTGACAGTGAAATTCGCCACCTGCGTGCCGCTGTCGCCCTCGGTGATCGAAACATCGGAGATCGAAACTGAGCCGGGATTGACGGGGCCCAAGTTGTTGAGGATCGCTTCCATCAGCGCGAACACGTCGACGCGCGGATAGCTGCCGCCGGTGTTGGTCACGTTGTCGTTCTCGTCGTCGCCATCGACGACAGTGACGGCCGACGACCGCATCAGGCTCAATAGGGTGTTGACCGGGAGGCGGCTGCCGGAGAGCTGCACCGCGTATTCCTGCGCCAGCGCCACGATGCCGGCGATGTGCGGCGCGGCCATGCTGGTGCCGAACAGCGTATTGCTCGAGTTGCCGAGATAGGCGTTGGTGATCGCGCCGCCTGGCGCGAAGATGTCGAGCAGGCCCGGTACCGTGGTGCGTTGCGTGAACGACGTGATGCGATCGGGCGCGGTGGTAAAGTCCATGGCGCCCGATTGAAAGGAAACTGAACCGATGTTCGCGTCGTAGACGGCGCCGACGCCCCAGGCCAGCGAATCGGCCGCGGGCTGGCCCACGCCCGGCGCAGAGCCGAGCGAAAAGAAACTGTTCCCTGTCGCCACAACCGGAGCAATTCCGAGATTGACCCAGCTTTGGAACTCGTCGTGCAGGTAGGTGGTCTGTGCCGAGTTGAAGTTACCGCCGCCAAGCGAAAGATTGACGGAGACGATGTTGTAGGCCGCAGCGTTGTTGACGACCCACCGCGCGGCCTCCTCGATGTCGACGCTGGACGCGCCGTCGACGTTGTCGGGAAAGACCTTGAGGATGATCAAATTGGCGCCCGGCGCTATGCCGACATAGGCCGGGTTCTGCGACCCGATGGTACCGGCCACGTGCGTGCCATGGCCCTTGGTGTCGTTGGCGTTGCCGTCGTTGGCGCCGGAAAAGTCGAATTGGAAGACGATGCGGTCGGCTACTCCGTTGCCGTTGGCGTCGGGACCGAAAGCCGCGTGATCCAGGTCAGCGCCGGTGTCGATGATGACGACGCTGTAGCCGCTGCCGTCCACGCCGGCAAAGCGCGGATCGGCGCGCATATTGGTGAGTCGGATCAGGCTCGACGACTCGATCACTTGGACGCCGACGTCATCGGGCGGAGTACTGTTCAACAACCGCCCTACCGAAGCTGCGGCGCCATCCTTCGTGTTTGCCGCTGCGGACTCGTGCGCATCGAAATCTTTCTGCGCCCCGCCGACCGTTTGCACCCGTTCGTCGAATGTGTAGCGGGCAGTGTCCGGCGAAATGAGCGACTGGTATGCGGACAGGGGCGAATTGGCGGAGAGCGACGGCGTTCCGGCGGGCCCTTGCCAGCCCACGTCAGCCTGGTCCCAGATCAGGAAATCCGGAGTTTGTTCGTCGGTCGAGTCATCATCATCCCCGCGCCTTGACCGAAATAAAGAATATCGCGTCGCCATTACTAGCTCCCCACCCTGCAGGCAACGGGCACCGGTACCCGGAAAAATTACTTCAGAATAATAATCGAATTATGCGCGTGTCAATTGTATAAAACCGGAGATTGTTCCCCTCCCGGGCACGGATGGCGCGGAAGCCGTCCTGCATCTACGCCGTTCATGGTGAGCACGCGCATCTCGCCGCTGTCCGCAAAGCTGTCGCGCACCGTGAAGTTCGCGCCTGCCAGCAACGTGGCATCGAGGGATCGCAATCACGCTATTGCGGTGCGCACGCCGTCGAGCCGCGCCGTGGTCCGATGCTGGCCCGCGACGGTGCGAACCGGCCGGCTGGCGTCAGCCCCCTCCCCTTCACCCTGTCGCGTTTCTCCCATTGGCGCCGCCCCCCGAACCGGCTACATAAAGTGAACGGATAGTCATGTGGCGGAGGTCGGGGGGCGCCGCCGCGCGAATGTCCTTGCGCCCGCAAATCCTTAAGGCGGGCCGGAGATTTAGCCGCGTGCGCGACCTGTTCGACCAACGCTGGAAGCCGAAGCTTCGCCGCTTCTTCCTCGACTTCGATTCACGCCTGGATTCGACCGTGTTCCTGTCGGCGCGCTGGCTGCGCGAGTATTACGAGCGCTTCTCCGCCTTCATGGACCGCTTCCACGTCGGCGGCTGGCGCCGCTGGGTACTGGTCGAGCCGGTATCCGAAGGCGCCACGATGCTGACCGGCGGGCTGTTGCTCGCGCTCGCGCTAGCCATTCCGGCGTTTCGCGAGACCTCGGACGAGGACTGGCTGAAGAAGTCGGAGCTCGCCGTCACCTTCCTCGACCGTTTCGGCAACGAGGTCGGCTCGCGCGGCATCAAGCACAACGACGCGATCCCGCTCGAGGACTATCCCGACCACCTGATCAAGGCGGTGCTGGCGACCGAAGACCGCCGCTTCTACGAGCACGTCGGCATCGACCCTTCCGGCCTGGTGCGCGCGCTGAGCGCCAACGCGCGCGCCGGCGGCGTGGTGCAGGGCGGCTCCTCGATCACCCAGCAGCTCGCCAAGAACCTGTTCCTCAACAACGAGCGCACCATCGAGCGCAAGGTGAAGGAGGCGTTCCTCGCGGTCTGGCTCGAGACGCGGCTGACCAAGAACCAGATCCTCAAGCTCTATCTCGACCGCGCCTATATGGGCGGCGGCGCGTTCGGCGTGGACGCGGCCGCGCAGTACTACTTCGGCAAGTCGGCGCGCGACGTGAGCCTGTCGGAAGCCGCCATGCTCGCCGGCCTGTTCAAGGCGCCGACGCGCTTTGCCCCGCACGTCAACCTGCCGGCGGCGCGCTCGCGCGCCAACGTGGTGCTCGACAACCTGGTCGAGGCCGGCATGATGACCGAAGGCCAGGTATTCGGCGCGCGGCGCAATCCGGCCACCGCCATGGATCGGCGCGACGAGCGCGCGCCCAACTACTACCTCGACTTCGCCTTCGACGAGATGAAGAAGCTGGTCGCCGCGCTGCCCAAGAGCGTGCACGAGCGCGTGTTCGTGGTGCGCACCGGGCTCGACGTCAACCTGCAGCGCGAATCCGAGAACGCGGTCGAAGCCGTGATCCGCCAGTACGGCAACGACTACAAGGCGCGCCAGGCCGCGGCCGTGGTGATGGACCTCGACGGGGCGGTGCGCGCGCTGGTCGGCGGGCGCGACTACGGGCAGAGCCAGTTCAACCGCGCGACCGACGCGTTGCGCCAGCCCGGCTCCTCGTTCAAGCCCTACGTCTACGCGGTCGCGCTGTCGAACGGCTTCAAGCCGACCTCGATCGTGGTCGACGCGCCGATCTGCCTCGGCAACTGGTGCCCGTCGAACTATTCGCACTCCTTCTCCGGCTCGGTCACCATCACGCAGGCGCTGGTGCGCTCGATCAACACCATCCCCGTGCGCCTCTCGGTCGCGCTCGGCGACGGCAACCCGAAAGTCGGGCGCGCCAAGATCATCCAGACGGCGCAGAAGATGGGACTGCGCGCGCCGCTCACCGACTCTTCCTCGCTGCCGATCGGCGCCGCGGAAGTCACCGTGCTCGATCACACCGCCGGCTATGCGACCTTCCCCAATCTCGGCCGCGCGGTCACGCCGCACGCCATCCTCGAAGTGCGCAGCGGCGCCGGCGACCTGGTGTGGCGCTTCGACCGCGACGGCAAGCCGCCGGAGCAGGTGCTGCGCCCGCAGGTCGCGATCGACATGAACGTGATCATGAACAAGGTCGTGGAGGAGGGCACGGGTAAGCGCGCGATCCTCGACGGCGTCAAGGCGGCGGGCAAGACCGGCACCACCAACGGCTACCGCGACGCCTGGTTCGTCGGCTACACCGGCAACTACGTCGCCGGCGTCTGGTTCGGCAACGACGACTACAGCCCGACCAACCGCATGACCGGCGGCTCGCTCCCCGCGATGACGTGGCGCCAGATCATGGCCTACGCGCACCAGGGTATCGAGCTGAAGAACATTCCCGGCGTCGCGCCCGGGCCGACGCCGGCAGCGCCCGCGGTCGCGACGACCGGCCCGAGCGATGCCGCGGCGGTGCGCCCGACGATGCTGACCAAGCGCGGCGCCGAGATCCTGGTGCGCGTGGAACGCCTGATGGACGATGCCAGCCGCGCGCTCACGCCCGCGACGCGCGTGGAGACGACACGGCCCGCAGTCGCATCCGCCGCGGAGCCGCCGTTGCCGGCCGTGCGCGGAAATTAGTGCGGAATTGTCCTACTCACCGTCATGGCCGGGCTTGTCCCGGCCATCCACGTCTTGCTTGCTGAGAAAAAGACGTGGATGCCCGGAACAAGTCCGGGCATGACGGTCGCTAGATTCATTAGAACCAGAAAACGCGATCGATGCGCCTGCTGCTCGGATCATTGTTCGCCTTCGCGGTCGCCATCGTGATCGGCCTCGGCGCCACCTGGATGGCGCTGACGCGCGGCACCGCCTTCGGCGCGGTGACGATCGGCGCCTGGACGGCGTGGCCCAAGACCGGCACGGCCGAGATCGACCCTTACGCACGCGCCGGTATCGCGCGCACCGGCGAATTGCCGATCGGCTCGGGCGACGGCGTCGCGTTCTATGCGGCGACCGACGACGCCGGCCGGGCGCTCGACGGGCGCTGCGTCGCGACCGTCAGCGGCGTCACGCCGGCCGCGCGCTTCTGGACCATCGCGCTTTACGATCTCGACGGGCGGCTGGTGCCGAACCCGGCGGAGCGCTTCGGCTACACCAGCCAGGAGATCACGCGCCGCGCCGACGGCAGCTTCGAGATCGTGCTGGCGCCGCGCGCGCGCCCCGGCAACTGGCTGCCGACCGGCGGGATCGACCGCTACGTGCTGGTGCTGCGGCTCTACGACACGCCGGTCGGCGTCGCGACGCGCACCGCCAGGGACGCACCCATGCCGACAATCGTCGAAAAGGCCTGCCCATGATCCGCTGGGCACTATGGCTGCTCGGAGGCCTGCTGCTCGGCGGCATCGTCCACCTCGCGACGATCCTGCTGCTGCCGCGCACCGCCACGCAGGACGCCTATACCCGGCTTGCCCCGAGCGCGCCGGTCAACCGCGTGGTCGCGCTCGCCGCGCCGACGCCCGAGGATGCCGCGATCCCGTTCATGGATCCGGCCTTCGCCACCGCCGTGTGCCGCTACGATCTCGGCAACGGCCCGCTCAAGCTCAGCGTCCCGGTCACCCAGGCCTATACGTCGGTCTCGTTCTACACCCGCAACGGGGTCGCCTATTACGCCATCAACGATCGCGCCGCCGGGCGGCGTATCATCGAGCTCGACCTGATGACGGCGGAGCAGCGTGCCGAGCTTCCGGGAGACGAGGAAGTGACCGCCGCCGACCGTCTGATCGTGGAATCGCCGACCGCGACCGGCCTGATCGTGCTGCGCGCGCTCGGCCCCGAGCCCGGCCTGATGCCGATGGCGCGCCGCGCGCTCGCAGCGGCGCAATGCCGGCAGACGTGATCTCTCCTCGCATCGTAGGGCGGGCAAAGGCGCGACACGCCGCGCGTTGGAACCTGCGCGAATGCCGCGTGCCGTGCCCGCCTACGCCCTGCGGGCTTCGGCGCGGGCTTGCCCCGCCGTAGCGCAGCGAAGGCGGGCACGGCGCGCTCGCTCGGCGAAAATCGCGACTATCTCTTGTCGCGCCTTTGCCCGCCCTACGCTACTTCGTCACGACCTCCGTCCCTGCCGCGCAACGCGCCAGCGCCGGGTCGACATCCTCGACATGCCTGGCGAAGCGCACCAGGGTGCGCTCGGCCTCGACCGCGAGCGGCGAAGGCACGGCGATGACCAGCCGCTCCAGCGCATAGCGATAGGAGGCGAGCCGGTCGAACAGCGCGCGGCGCACCCAGGCGGTGATCATGCGGTTCTCAGCGCTACGGCCGAGCGCGTTCTCGATCTCCTCCGGCGCCGCCGCGCCGACGTGCGGCAGACTGCGCGCGCGCTTGAAATCCATATCGGCGACGCGGCACGCCGCGGCGACGAACGGGCCGGCCAGCTGCGCGTCGCTGTTCGCGTCGTCGCTGAAACGATGGTAGCGCGACGCCTCGGAGCGCCCGGGTGTCCACAGCAGCATGCGGCCGTAGGCGGTGACGTCGAACGCGGTCGCGCTCGGCGGGAGCGTCGCGGCGTTGCGGAATTCGAGCGTGACGAGATCCCACTTTCCGCGCGGTTCGTTCGGACGGATCAGCGCATAGGCGCGATCGCGCAGCTCCTGCTCCAGGTCGGTGAACGGGTAGGTCGAGTAGCCGGTGACCGGTCCGCGCCAGAGCTGCGGCGGCAGCAGGCCTTCGAGCACCGAGGGACGCGGCCGGCCGAAGTCGCCGGCATGGGCCGGCGGCAGGAATGCGAGCGCTGCCGTGAGCAGGAGCAGTCGGGAATTCGCGCAGGCGTGCATGCACTCCTCACGCGATCAAGATCGTCACGACCGCTTGCGGCGTCCCCGCCCGGTGCCGCTCGAGCCCGGCTCGCGGCCGTCGGAATCGCCGTCATGGCGCTCGATCCGGATCACCGGAAGGATGACGACGTTGCCGGCCTCGGCGTGCTCGTCGGGATATCCGCTGGCGCGCGTGTGGCTGCGCTGCGCGGGAAAAGTGATCACCGTGCCCATCATGCCCCTCCGCCGCAGGCTGCGGCAGTCTTCCGCCGGTCTTCAGCTAGTCTTCCGTTCTTGGGCAAATTAGGACCCGACAAGGTTAACGCTCCGCTAACGCGACACCCGTAGGGTGATCCACGCGACTTCGCATGAGGCCGCGCGCGGGGAACTCTTCAGGTGACATCGATCTTTCCCAAGCTGGAGGGGCTCGACAGCCTCGCGCGGCGCGACATCGACACGCGCCCGACCCTCGTGCGCGTGGTGACCGATCTCTATGTGCAGAAGGCCGCGCACACGCCGGAGGAGGAGCGCCACTATACCGAGCTGACCTTGCGGCTGCTCGACGCGGTCGACGTGCGCACACGCATGACGGTCGCCGCCAAGCTGGCGCGCTACCCGGCCGCGCCGGCGGCGGTCGTGCGGCGCCTCGCGCAGGACACGATCGAAGTCGCCGCGGTCATCGCGTTGCGCGGCGAGCAGACCCCCGAAGCTCAGGCGGGCGAACCGCCCGCCGACGCCGCGCCGTCGACGCCGCAATCGACAAGCGCGGACGAGCCATTCGCGCAAACGCCGGCCGAGGTGGATCTCGCCAGCCGCTTCTTCGCCGCCGATTCGAAAGCCCGCCGCGCGCTGCTCGCCGATCTCGATGTCGCCGCCGAGCCGCTCGGACTTCCCGTCGGCCAGCGCGGCGACCTGGTAGGCCGGCTCGAGACCGCCGCGCTCGAACGCAACGGCGCGGCGTTCGCCGACATCCTGGCGCTGGCGCTCGAGATATCGCACCATCAGGCGCGCCGCATCGTGGACGATGCGCAGGGCGACGCGGTGCTGGTTGCCGCGCGGGCGCTCGAGGTGCCCTCCGAGACGCTGCTGCGCATCCTGTTGTTCCTCAATCCGGCTATCGGACAGTCGGTGCAGCGCGTATTCGATCTGGTCGGCTATTACGAGAAGCTGACGTCGAATGCCGCGCTGCACGTGGTCGCGAGCCTGCGGCGGCAGTCGGCATCGCGCCCACGCCGCCATCAGGCGGTGCACTTCGACGACGAGGCGGTGCGCGGCCGGCGCGGAACCGGGTTGCGCCCGGCCGCGGCGCCGCAGCCCCGTCCGCAAGGCCTGCCAGGTGTCGGCGAGCGTCAGCGCACGACGTGATCGAGGAAGTGCCGGGCGGCGCGGTCCTCGACCTCGACGATCCACAGATCGGGATCGTAGCGCACTTGGCGCGCCAGATACGCCTCCACGTCGGCGGCCGGCGCCGGCAACGCCTTCAGGCTGGGGCTGAACGCGCGCTCGGCCGGACGCGCCTCGTCGAAGGCGGACTGCGGCGCCGGGCCGTAAAGATCGGCCGTGCCGTCGAGACGGTCGATCTTGATGAAGACGGCGCCCGCCTCCTCGGCACCGCGCCGGCGCAGCACCGCGCTCGCGCCCTCCACCTGGACGCGGCGCAGATAGGCGGCGACCCAGATGCCGGTCTTGAGGCGCATGCGTCATCTCTAACGCGTCATGGCCGGGCTTGTCTCTTCCCTCTCGCGCGCAGTTTCGTAGGGCGGGGCGGGCAAAGGCGCGAGACTCCGATGTCGCGGTCCGTGCCGCGGCGGCGCGCCGTGCCCGCGCGTTTCATGGATGCGATCGTTCCCTACTCCAGCGGCCTTCCGGTGAGCGCGGCCAGCTCGCGCATCAGCCGCAGCGTGATCTGCCCGCTGACCGGCAGCTTGCGCTCGCGCTCGAATTTCTCGATCGCCGCGACGGTCTCGGGGCCGTAGGTCCCGGTGGCCTTGAGCGGGCCGTAGCCGAAATCGCCGAGCGCGCGCTGCACGGCGAGCACGCGTTGCGAGGGCGCAATCAGCTCGGCGATGGCGTCGCTGCGCGGCCGAGCCTGCGGCAGCGGCACCGACTTGGCCGGCGCGCGCAACAGGCGCAGCACCTCCTCGCTCGCTTCGCCGGTGGGTTTGAGCGCGGCGCTCGCCTCGAAATCGCGGATCGCCGAGTCGGTCTTCGGTCCGATGACACCATCGACTGGACCGTCATAGAGACTGCGCCGGGTGAGCTCGCGCTGGATATCGGCGATGATCTCTGCGCGCGGCCGCGCCGCCGGCTCGTTCTTGGTGAGCTCAGACCTGGCCGGCATCGCTTCCGCCGGCCGCGGACGCGGCAGCGGGCTTGCCGGCGCCGCCGGCTCGGCGATCGGCCGCTTGACGGCGAACATCGGCGCCGGGTGCGGGCCGGGCTGCAGCTGCAGCGCGTTCACCAGGATCGCGCCGGCCGCCGCCAAGGCGACCAGGATGGCGACGGCATCGCGCGGATTGCCGAGCGCGCGCGCCGCCAGCGCGCGCGCCGCGGCGGCGGGACCGAATTCTGCGCTGTCGATCGAGTGAGTGGAGTTACGCACGTTTCTTCATCCTGATGTCCGGAATGTCCGCCGCCGGCGGCAAGCGTTCGATCACGGCGGTCCGTTGGCTCCTGCGCGCCTGCTCGCAGTCGAGCGGCAGCCGCACCGTGACGCGCGTGCCGCAGCCGACATTGCTCTTGATGTCGAGGGCGCCGCCATGCAGCGCGATCAGCCCCTTGACGATCGAGAGGCCGAGACCGGTGCCGTCGTGCGGCCGGTTGTAGGCGCCGCGCGCCTGGAAGAACGGGTCGCCGACATGCGCCAGATCGGACTCGCCGATACCGACGCCGGTATCCTCGACCGCGAGCACGAGCGCCGAGCCTTCGGCCGCCGCGGCGACTTCCACCCGGCCGCCGCGGTCGGTGAACTTGATCGCGTTCGACAACAGGTTGATGAGGATCTGCTTCACGGCGCGCTTGTCGGCCACGATCTCCGGCAGGTCGGCGGCGATCCGGTGCACCAGGTCGACGCCGGCCTCGCGCGCCTTGAGCGCGATCATGTCGCAGCAGCCGACCACGACCGGCGCAGGCGCGAACGGCTCGGGCGTGATCGTGAAGTTGCCGGTCTCGATGCGCGACATGTCGAGAATGCCGTTGACCACCGACAGCAGGTGATGACCGGATTCCCCGATCAGCGTGGCGTAGTCGCGCCGGCGCGCGGCGTCGAGCAGCAGCGTCTGCTCGTTGGCGAGCATCTCGGAGAAGCCGATGATGGCGTTGAGCGGCGTGCGCAGCTCATGGCTCATGGTCGCCAGGAACCGGCTCTTGGCCGAATTCGCGCGTTCCGCCTCGGTGCGCGCGTTCTCGACCGCTTGCGCCTGGGCCTTGCGCTCGCTCACGTCGCGGATCACCGCGACGACCTCGCGCGCATCGGCCGCCTCGCCGGCCGCCTGATCGAGCGGGCGGCAGCGCATTTCGACCCAGATGAAGCGCGGGGCCGCGTCGGCGCTTTCGCGCTGGATGCGGAATTCGACCGAACCCTCGCCGTGCGCGGCAGCGCCGGCGAGCGCGGTCAGGTAAGCGGGGCGGTCCGCGACGTGGACGCGATCGAACAGCCCGTGTCCGAGCAGCTTGCGCGGCGATACGCCGAACACCAACTCGGCCGCGGGCGAGGCGAAACGCACCACGCCGTTGCGGCCGTGCCGGGTGATGACGTCGGTCATGTTGCGCGCGAGCAGCCGATAGCGGTCTTCCTCGATGCCGCGCAGGCGCGTATTGGTGCGCGCGAGCGCGGCACCCCCGAGCGCAAGCCCGCTGGCATAGAGCGCCGCCGACAGGATGCCGAGCGCCGTCAACGTGGCGGGCGTCGGTTGAGCCGCCGCCACGGGCCCGAGCACGCAAAGCAGGCCGGCGGCGACGAGCGCGACAACGGCGGCCGCCATGACCGCGCGGCGCGAAGCCGACAAGGCGGCTTCGAGCGGCACGACGACGAGCCACACGGCCGCGAACGAGGTGATGCCGCCGGTCGCCGCAGCGATCGCCGTGATCAGCCCGACGAGCGCACACGACGACATGATGTGGGCCTGCTCGTAGCGGCCGGTGCGCGAGAGGTAGCAGGCGATCAGCAGCGGCGCCACGAGCCAGGCGTAGATGAGGATCTCCAGCACGCCGGGCGCGCCGCGGATCGCAAGGTGCACCGGCAGAACCGTCAGCACCATGAGGCCGCCGATCAATCTCGGCGCAATGAACGCGCGATGGCGTGCCGCCGCCAGCGCGTCCGGCCGGACCGAAGGGTGCACCAACGATTCGATGTAGGCGCGAATGGGCGCGATCAGGTTCACTTGCAGGTTCACTTGGTGCAGGTTCACTTGGACTTTGCGCACCCGCACTCGACAGACGCGCTCCCTCTTTGCCTGATCGTCGCAGAGGTCGCTTAAATGAACGCTAAGGACGCGCCGAGGAGATACCCGCCCCACCCGTCCAAGGCGCGATGCCGCACCCACGCGGCCCCTTTCCTCGCGAATGGTGAATCGTCGGTTGCCGCGTGAGCAATGGATATTTCCCCGACCAGGCGCGTGAACACCGCAAATCGCCCGGCCTGACGCGTATTTGCGCCGCGGCCGCCGTGTGCGCGGCGGGGCAAGCGAAGAAAATCGGAGAGAATTCGTTAGCTTTGTCGATCATTCGAATTTTAGCAAAAGGCGTCGAAAATTTGCGGCGAAAACGACTCAATTCGGCCCGATCCGGCGAACCTCACCTTCAATGCCTCCTGCTAGCTTAGCCTCGAACGCGGTGAAACAACCGCCCGCCAAGATACGGGGCAAGGCCGTCATGTTTCTGTTGCGCGCGGCATTCTGGCTGAGCATCGTCGTCATCCTGCTGCCGACGCCTGCTTCCGAGAAGCAGGCCGCCGACAAGATCGGCACGACGCAGGCAATCACGGCGGCCTCGGCCGCGGTCTCGGACATGGGTCAATTCTGCGCCCGCCAGCCCGAGGCGTGCACCGTCGGCGCGCAGGCGCTGACCCAGTTCGGGCACAAGGCGCAGGCAAGCGCCAAATGGCTGTATGAGTTCCTGAGCGAGAAGCTCGCGCCCGACGCGTCGGTCGAAGCGCGCAAGGCTGCGGCCGATCCCTCGCAGCACACGCTCACTCCCGCCGACGCGACGCCGGCTTGGCGCGGCCCGCAGCCGCAACGCCAAGCCGCGAAGAATCCGCTGTAGTTCGCAGGACGCGCCGGTCGGCCGCCGCCTTGATCGGGCATGCGACGGACTGTACGCGGCGCGCCCGCACGCCTATATGCATCGGGATCCAACGATCCCGAGCCCCATGACGATCAACGAGATCATCGAGAATTTCGCCGTCCTCGACGAGTGGGACGACCGCTATCGTTATGTGATCGAGCTCGGGCGCACGCTCGAGCCCCTGCCCGAGGCGCTGCGCACCGAGACCAACAAGGTGCAGGGCTGCGCGAGCCAGGTCTGGATGGCGACCCGCGTGCGGCCGGACGGGGCGGACGGCCCGTCGCTCAGCTTCGTCGGCGACAGCGACGCCCACATCGTACGCGGGCTCATCGCCATCCTGTTTACGCTCTACTCCGGCAAACGCGCGCGCGAAATCCTTGGCACCGACGCCATCGCGCTATTCGAGCGGCTGGGGCTGCGCGAGCATCTGACGCCGCAGCGATCGAACGGCTTCCGCTCCATGGTCGAGCGCATCCGGTCGGATGCGCGCGCCGCATTGGCGACGGCGGCCTGAGCTTGCTTGTTGTTTGAGCATGTCATGCCCGGCCTTGTGCCGGGCATCCACGTCTTGCTTGCTGCAACCAAAGACGTGGATGGCCGGGACAAGCCCGGCCATGACGGAGGATGGAATTGGTGCATACCAAGTGGAAGAGGCTCTATCCCGCCACCGCGCCAGCGTCCGCGTCCGCGTCCGCGTCCGCGGCAGAGCGTCGAGCGATCAGCGCCGCCGGCGGCGCTGCTGCCCGAGGCCCATCTGCTTGGCGAGCTGAGAGCGGGCGGCGGCGTAGTTCGGCGCCACCATCGGATAGTCGGGCGGCAGGCCCCACTTGTCGCGATATTGCTCGGGCGTGAGGTTGTATTGGGTGCGCAGATGGCGCTTGAGCGACTTGAACTTCTTGCCGTCCTCGAGGCACACGATGTGGTCGGGCGTGATCGACTTCTTGACCGAGACCGCGGGCTTGAGCGGCTCCGGCTGCGCATCGCTCTGCCCGCTCGAGACGCGCAGCAAGGCGGCATGCACCTGGTTGATCAGGCCGGCAATATCGTTCGCCGCCACCGGATTGTTGCTGACATAGGCCGATACGATGCCGGCGGTCAGTTCGATGTAATTCCCGTTCGCTCTATCGGCCATGAGACGCTGATTCCCCGTCGATGACGGATTGAGAAGAGACGCAAGGCAACCGATGCGAGCTCGGCAGAATACTCGCAATCAACTCGGATGCCGTCGAGGTTCGACTTCCATTACGAATCGAGAACACCGAATTACATGGATATATAGTATTGCCTGTCGAACTGTTCAACAACAATATAGAACCGATCGATGAAGTCCTGGTTCACACAGCAGCGGCTTGCGGCATTTGCCGCCGCGCCGAGTGTAGGCAAAGTCAGGTGAAGGTCGGCGCAAGGATTTCGCCGCACTTGCGTCCGCCATGCCGGGCGGGCCGGCGTCGCTGCTCGATCGAAGCCGCATCACTTGACGTTGACCACGGATGACTTGCCTGCGGCAGCGCCGGCGTCTACTTCAAGGCGGCCTGCCCAACCCGCCGCGCCGACATCTTCAGAGGGTTGTACGACGATGCCCACAACCAATGCGTCTCTCGTTCGCGCGCGGCCGTCGCCCGCCGCGCCGCAAACCAACCCGGTGTGACCTTGATGCTCCAGCGCACCTTGCCGACCGAGCCGCGCGCCGCCAGGCGGCCCGTCCGCTCGACCCGGCATGGCGTCACCCTGGTCGACGACCACGCCTGGCTCAAGGCCGAGAACTGGCAGGAGGTGATGCGCGATCCGGCCGCGCTCGATCCCGCCATCCGCGCCTATCTGCAGTCCGAGAACGACTATGCGGCGCTGGTGCTGCGCGACACCGAGCCGCTGCAGTTGAGGCTGTTCGCCGAGATGAAGGGGCGCATCAAGGAGGACGACTCCTCGGTTCCGGCGCCGGACGGAGCGCACGCCTATTCCGTGCGCTACCGCGAAGGCGGCCAGCATCCGGTGGTGTGTCGTCAGCCGCGTGCCGGCGGGCCCGAAGCGGTGCTGCTCGACGGCGACGCCCTGGCGGCCGGCAAGCCGTTCTTCCAGCTCGGCGGCTGGCAGCATTCGCCCGATCACCGCCTGCTGGCGTGGTCGTGCGACGAGACCGGCTCGGAGTTCTATACCGTGCGGGTGCGCGATCTCGCGAGCGGCGTCGATCTCCCCGACTTGGTGCCGGACGCGTCGGGCACCGCGGTGTGGACCGCGGATGCGGCGGCGTTCTACTACACGCGGCTCGATGCCAACCATCGGCCCTCGCGCGTCTACCGTCACCGTCTCGGCACGCCGGCCGAGCAGGACGTGCTGGTCTATCAGGAGGACGACGGCGCGTTCTTCGTCTCGGTGAGCGCGCTGCAGTCGCGCCGCTTTGCCGCGATCGAGATCTACGATCACGAGACCTCGGAATCCTGGCTCATCGATCTCGCCGGGTCCGACGCCGTCCCGGTCCTGGTCGCGCCGCGCACGCCCTCGGTGCAGTACGACGTCGAGCATCACCCCGCACTCGGCGGCGAGCCGACGCTGGTGATGCGCACCAACGCCGCAGGCGCCGAGGATTTCAAGATCGTCACGACGCCGCTGGGGCGCACCGACCCGGCCAGCTGGCGCGACCTCGTCCCGCATCGTCCCGGCGTCTATGTGCTCGCGCTCACGCTGCTGCAGGACTGGCTGGTGCGGCTCGAGCGCGAAGACGGCCTGCCGCGCATCGTCGTGCGCGAACTGAGTTCCGCGCGCGAGCATGTCATCGCGTTCCCCGAGGAGGCCTACGCGCTCGGCGTCGACGGCGGCTACGAATTCGCGACCGACCTGCTGCGCTTCAACTATTCGTCGATGACCACCCCGGCGCAGACGTGGGATTATGACCTCAAGTCCCAGGCCCGCACGTTGCGCAAGCGGCAGGAGGTTCCGAGCGGGCACGACCCCGCGGCTTACGTGACGCGGCGCCTGCACGCGCGCGCCGCGGACGGCGAGAGCATTCCGATCTCGATCGTGCACCGCCGCGGATATGAGCCGGACGGCAGCGCGCCCTGCCTGCTCTACGGCTACGGCGCCTACGGGCTGTCGATGCCGGCGGCGTTCAACACCAACCGCCTCTCGCTCGTCGACCGCGGCTTCGTCTTCGCGATCGCCCACGTGCGCGGTGGCACCGAGAAGGGCTGGCGCTGGTATCGCGAGGGCAAGCTCGCCAAGAAGCCGAACACATTCGCCGACTTCATCGCTTGCGCCGAATACCTGCGCGCCGAAGGCTGGGCGGCGCCGGACAGGATCGTGGCTCAGGGCGGCTCGGCCGGCGGCATGCTGATGGGCGCGGTCGCGAACCTGCGGCCCGACCTGTTCGGCGCCATCCTCGCCGAGGTGCCGTTCGTCGACGTGCTCAACACGATGCTCGATCCGACCCTGCCGCTGACGCCGCCGGAATGGCAGGAATGGGGCAATCCGATCGCCGACGCGCAGGCGTTCCGCACGATCCTGAGCTACTCGCCTTACGAGAACGTCACGGCGCAGGCCTATCCGGCCATGCTCGTGCTCGCCGGGCTGAGCGATCCGCGCGTGACCTATTGGGAGCCGGCGAAGTGGGTCGCGCGCCTGCGCAGCCTGAACACCGGGAGCCGCCCGATCGCGTTCCGCACCAACATGGAAGCCGGCCACGCCGGCGCGGCGGGACGCTTCGACCGGCTGAAGGAGGTCGCGCTCGGCTATGCGTTCGCGATCTCGGTCGCCGCCGCCGAGTAGGGCGGGCAAAGGCGCGGCATCCGGCCCCCACTGTTGCGCTCAAATCGTTCGCGCCGTGCCCACGCGGAGCAAGCCGCATGACGCGTGGGCAAAAGCGCGCGAGCTTCGAGTCCTTAGTCCAACCCGACGGTGCTCGCGCCTTTGCCCACCCTACTGGCCCTTTCCGCGCAACAGGTGGTTCTGCAGCTCTTCTACGGTCGCGAAACGCACGCGGCCCTGCGCCAGCTCGGCTTCGATCGAGCCGTCGGTGTAGAGCGTGTAGGCCATGCCGTCGATCACGCCGGACTTGAACACGGTCGCGCCGGGAGTCGCGCTGCGCGGCGGCGGCGCGGGCTTCACCGCCTCACCGGCCGGGCGCGCCGGGCGAGGGCGTTCGAGCTTGGGCTCGACGGATGCGGGACGGGCCGCGGCCGGCGGCATGCGCGGTGCCGGTTCGGACTCCGGCAGCTGCGCCAGCGCAGCGAGGTCGACGCGCGGCTCGGCCGGCGCCGTGGCGGCGGCCGCGGCGGCGGGAGGTTCGGGCGCGGCAGCGCTTGGCGCCGGGGCGTCGGCACCGCGGCCGAACCAGCGCCGGAACAGGCCGCGCGGCGGCGCCGTCGGCTCCAGTTCCGCCGGCTGATCCGCGGCCGCCGGCTGGTCGGGCGCCGGTTCGGCAACGGACGGCGGGACGACGCGCTCTTGAGGCGGGACGACGCGCTCCTGCGGCCGGACCTCCGCTGCCTCCTTCGCAGCCGTCTCCTTCGCGGCCGGCTCCTTCGCGGCCGGCTCCTTCGCGGCCGGCTCCGGCTTGACCAAGGGCGGCGCCACGCTCGCGGTCCGCCGCGCCGTCGGCGCGTCGAGCGACCACGACATCGGCTGCATGTCCAGATTGTCGGCGATGCGGCGCAACTGGCGCGCCGCCGAGGCGACGCCGATCAGGATCAGCCCGCCGACGAGCGCGACCGTGCCGGCCACGATCAGCGTGTTGCCGAACGAGAACTCGTTGATCGGGACGCCATAGGCGATCATCGCCGCGCCGACGACGGCGATGACGAGGCCAAGCAGCAGAAGGATCACAGGCATTCCGGCCCCCCGGACGGACGCATACAAGGGTAAGTTTTCGCGGAAAGGCGGTCCACGCGCAAGCCACGTTGATGACAACGCCCGCGGCGCAATCCGGTTGCACCGTTGCCCGGGAGCCAAGCTCGGCCTATCTAGGAGGCGGTGGCTCGAGGAAGCCGTCGCCTGCTCGCTTTTGAAAAGATCACGCCGTTCGAGGAGTTACCCCGATGTCCTTCACCCTGCCCGATCTTCCCTATCCGCACGACGCGCTCGTGCCGCACATGTCGAAAGAGACGCTCGAATTCCATCACGACAAGCACCACCTCGCCTATGTCAACAACGGCAACAACGCCCTCAAGGGCACCGAGTGGGAAGGCAAGCCGCTGGAGGAGATCGTCAAAGGCTCCCACGGCAAGAATCCGGCCGTGTTCAATAATGCCGGCCAGCACTACAACCATATCCATTTCTGGAAATGGATGAAGCCGGGCGGCGGCGGCGACAAGATCCCGGGCGCCCTGGAGAAGAAGATCGTCGCCGACCTCGGCTCGGTCGCCAAGATGAAGGAGGATTTCGTACAGGCCGGCGTCACCCAGTTCGGCTCGGGCTGGTGCTGGCTCGCGGTCAAGGACGGCAAGATCGTCGTGATGAAGACCGCCAACGGCGAAAGCCCGCTGGTGCAAGGGGCCAAGCCCATCCTCGGCTGCGACGTGTGGGAGCACTCCTACTACATCGATTATCGCAACCGCCGGCCCGACTATCTCAAGGCCTTCGTCGACCACCTGGTCAACTGGGACTACGTCGACGAGATGTTCGGCAAGGCGGGGGTGTAGTTCTCTGCGAACGTAGCCCGGCTTTCGCGAAACGAAAGCCGGGGAGACCGGTCCCGGATTGCGTTGCGCGCAATCCGGGCTACAGGCTACCCGCTCAAAATATCTCCGGGCACCAGGGCGCGCCGCGCGTGGCGAACATCGCGTCGGCGCGCGCGACGGCGCCGTCGCGCAATTGTTCGACGCGCAGCGAGCCGGCCAGCTGCTTCCAGGTGAAGCCGCCGAGGTAGACGCAGCCGAGCGCGCTCACGTCGCAGCGCAGGTCCGCCGCCTGCGCGGTGCGCGCCGCGGCGCCGCCGGCGATGCGCCAGCGGCCGGTGTTCCACGGGCAGAATGGGTCGGTCACGTCGACGACGATCTCCCCATCCGCCGCGTAGTCGCGACGCGACAGCGCGGCGCCGACGTCCACGAGCCGCACCCACAGGCCGTCGCGCAGATTGAAGCGCAGCCGGCGCGGCTCGGCCACCGACAGCAGCAGCGGATGGTCCACCGGAAGGAAGAACGCGCGCACCCGCGCCGTCCATTCGAGGTCGAGCAAGTAGCGCCAAATCTCGTGGGTCGCCTGGGGCGTTGCGCCCATCGCCTCCACGACGTGGACCCAGCCGGTCGGCGCGCCGCGCTCGAGGGCGAAGTTGAGCCGATAGAACGCATAGGCCGCGGGCCGCCGCTCGAGGCTGATGCTCACGCATTGCAGGTCGCCGCCGCTGCCCCGCTGCCAGGGTTGATCGACCAGGGTGCGCGACTGCCACCACGCCGGGCTGCGCGCGAACATGCCCGGCGTGACGCGCGCGACTTGGTCATGGACCGGGGCGACCAGTGGCTCGGCCTCGTCAAGCGGCACGATGCGCGCCTCGCCCGACGCCGCGACGTCCGCGTAGGGCGCCGTGTGCTCGCGCGGCAAGTCGATCTCGGCGGCGAGCGAGCCAAGCCCGTAGCCGAACTGCCGGTAGATGCGGTCGTCCGAGGCCCACAGCACCGCGAGCGGCTCGCCGCGCGCGCGACAGGCATCGAGCTGCGCGCGCATCATGGCGCGCAATGCGCCGCGGCGCCGGTCGGTCGGCAGCACGCCGATCACCGTGACGCCGGCGGCCGGCACTTGCCCGCCCGGCACCGTGAAATCGAACGCGAATGCCGCCGCGCCCCCGATCACCCTGGCGCCGTCATAGGCGGCGTGCGTGCGTTGCGGCTCGAGCACGCGCACGAAATGCTTGAGCGCGTCCGCGTTCGGCGGCGGCCGTCCGAAATAGTGCCAGATCGGCGCGAACGCCGCGCACATCTCGTCCTGCGTTGAGCACGCCCGCACGTCGAGGGTCATGACGTTACTCTTGGGATGCGTTGCGTGCGTCTTTGCGTTTGCGCATGATCTTGTCCGAAAAGTCTGTCAACTTTTCGGGATCATGCGCGGTCGTGCGCGAACGCCCAATAAAGCTCGCGCGCCTGGCGATAGAACGGCCCCGGCTGCAGCGAGCGATCGCCGATGCGGATGATCGGCATCACCTTGATGTAGTTGCCGGACGAGAAGATCTCGTCGGCGCTCTCGAAGTCCCGGTACTGCAACGTGCCCTCGACCACGGTCACGCCGGCGGCGCGCATCAGGGCGATCACGCGCTGGCGCGTGACGCCGTTGAGGAACGTGCCGTTGGCGGCCGGCGTGTAGACCACGCCGTCCTTGGCATAGAACACGTTGGCGGTGCCGAGCTCGGCGACGTTGCCGAGCATGTCGAGCACGATGCAGTTGTCGAAGCCGCGCGATTTCGCCTCGAACAGCGCGCGCGCATTGTTGGGATAGAGGCAGCCGGCCTTGGTGTCGACCGGCATGCATTCGAGCGTCGGACGGCGGAACGGCGACAAGGTCACCGAGATGCCGGTCGGCACCGGCATCGGCGCCTCGTACAGGCACAGGCACCAGCGCGTCGATTCCGGGTCCGGCGGCACCGCGAACGGGCCCTCGTGCTCGGCCCAGTACATCGGGCGGATGTAGAGCGCGGCGTCGCGCTCGAAGCGCTTCAGGCCATCCTGGGTCAGGTCGATCCACTGTCCCGTCGGCACCATGGGCTTCAGGAACATCTTGACCGCGGAGTCGTTGACGCGCGCGCAATGCGCCTCGAGATCGGGCGTTACGCCCTCGAAGGCGCGCGCGCCGTCGAACACCGACGAGCCGAGCCAGGCGGCGTGGGTGCGCGGGCCCATGATCGGCACGTTGCCTTCGTGCCAATCGCCTTCATAGAAGGTCCAGGTTCTGGACCAGCCGTTGGCGGCCGCCATCGCGTCCTCCCGAAACGTGAGCTGTTGGCCACACTTTTAGGCGGTTCGCGGCGCTTCGCCCAGCCCGCGAGGAATGAAATTCGCTGATGGCGGGCGGACGCCGTGATGATCAATCCTGGGACCCAAGCGCCTCGATCAGGCCGGCCAGCTCGCGCCGCTCGTCGTCGGTCAGCTCGGACAGCGGCGGTCGTACCCTGCCGGCGCTGCGGCCGACGATCGCCGCGCCGGCCTTGACGATGCTCACCGCATAGCCGGGCTGGCGCGCGCGGATGCGGATGTACGGCAAGAAGAAGCGCTGCATCAGCGCGTCGAGCGCGGCGTGGTCGTCGGCATGGAGCGCGCGCAGGAATTCGAACGCGGTACGCGGGATGAAGTTGAACACCGCCGACGAGTAGGCGCCCATGCCCATGGCGCGATAGGCCTTGGCATAGGTTTCCGCGGTCGGCATGCCGTTGATGCAGATGAGGCGGTCGCCGAGCCGGTTGATGACCGCCATCAGCTGTTCGGTGTCGCCGACACCGTCCTTGAAGCCGATCAGGTTGGGGCAGTCGGCGGTGATGCGTTCGAGCGTCGGCACGGCGAGCCGGCAGTTGGCGCGGTTGTAGACGATGACGCCGAGACGCGTTGCCCGGCACACGGCGGTCACGTGCGCGCGCAGGCCCTCCTGCGAGCCTTCGGCGAGATAAGGCGGCATCAGCAGCAAGCCGTCGGCGCCGAGCCGTTCGGACTCCTGCGCGTAAGCGATTGCCATGCGCGTGCCGTAGCCGGACGCCGCGATCACCGGCGTGCGCGTGCCGCAGGTCGCGACCGCGGTGCGGATCACGGCGGCGAACTCGTCCGTGGTGAGCGAGAAGAACTCCCCTGCCCCGCCCGCCATGAACAGCGCCGCGGTGCCGTAGCCGGTCAGCCATTCGAGCCGCTGCGCGCATGCCTTTGGATCGAACGCGTCGTCCGCATCGAAGTCGGTAAGCGGAAAGCACAGCATGCCGCGCGTGAGAGAGGCTTTGAGTTCGATGGGAGTCATGGCAAAGGAGTGTAGCCCGGCTTGAGCGGAGCGAAAGCTGGGATTCCTGCCAGGTGGAGAAACCTCCCCGGATTTCGCTCCGCTCAATCCGGGCTACGGTCACATCGGAGACAACAGTGGCTCGCACGCTCGCGTTGTCCGCGCTCATCATTGCCGCGCTCGGCAGTATGGCCGCGGCCCAGGACTTCCCCAGCCGCACCATCCGCATCGTGGTCGGCTTCCCGGCCGGTGGCCCGAGCGACATACCGGCGCGACTGATCGCCGAGAAGCTGCGCGTCGCGCTCGGCCAGACCGTGGTGGTCGAGAACAAGACCGGCGCCGCCGGCATGATCGCGCTCGCCGACATGCTTGCGCAGCCGCCCGACGGCCACACGCTGCTGCTCTGCTCCTACATCGATGCCATCAATCCGCTCTTGTACAAGAAGGTCGCCTACAAGCTCGACGACATCGCGCCGGTGTCGCTGATCCAGAAGGCCTATTACGCCTTCACGGTGCCAGCTGCGCTCCCCGCCAATACGCTCCCCGAATTCATCGCCTACGCCAAGGGGAAGCCCGGCCAACTCAACTACGGCCGCGTCGGCGCCGGTTCGGTCACCGAGCTGCTGGCACGACAGTTTGAACAAGTTGCCGGCATCAAGATGACCGGCGTCACGTTCCGCGGCACCGGCCCGGCGCTGCAGGAGATCGTCGCCGGCCGGCTCGACTTCATGGTTGGGCCGCTGTTCGTCACCATGCCGCTGCATGCGGAGAAGAAGGTGAAGATCCTCGGCATGACCTCGCCCGAGCGGCTCGCGATCGCGCCCGACGTTCCGACGCTCAAAGAACAGGGAACGCCGATCGTCAACTACGGCTGGTGGGGCGTGTGCGCGCATGCGGGCGTGCCGAAGCCGGTGATCGCCAGGCTCAACCAGGCGATCGTCGCCGCAGTCGGCGCGAGCGACTTCAAGGCGACCTTGGAGAAGACCGGCGTCATCGCGACGGCGTCGAGCCCGGAGGAGATGGGGCGCGTCATGGCGGAGACGTCGGCGGAAGCGGCGCAGCTGATCCGCGCGTTGGGGATCGAGCAGTTGGATTGACATGCCGGTTTTCATCTTCGACGCCTACGGCACGCTGTTCGACGTGCACGCGGCGCTTCGGCGTCATGCCACCGCGGCCGGGCCCGAGGCCGACCGCTTCTCCGACATCTGGCGCGGAAAGCAGCTCGAATACACCTGGACCCTGACGCTCGCGGGGGCTTACGAGGATTTCTGGACCCTGACCGAGCGCGCGCTCGACTACGCGTTCGCGCGCGTGCCCGCGGTCGACAAGGGCCTGCGCTCCGCGCTGCTCGAGACCTACATGACGCTCGATGCGTTCCCCGACGCACGCACGGCACTGGCCGCGCTCAAGCGCCAAGGCCACCGCAGCGCGATCCTCTCCAACGGCTCCCCGCGCATGCTCGCCGCTGCGGTCGGCAATGCCGGCATCGGCGGCGATCTCGACGCCGTGCTCTCGGTCGACGCGGTCAGGATGTACAAGCCGCGGGGCGAGGTCTACGCGCTCGTCACTCAGCACTTTCAGGTCGCGCCGGGCGAGGTCACCTTCGTCTCGTCCAACCGCTGGGACGTGATGGGGGCGGCGGCGTTCGGATTCCGCTGCGTGTGGGTCAACCGCATCGGAGCGCCGGACGAATACGCCGCGTTCGCGCCGGAGAAGGTGGTGCGCGATCTCGCGGCGCTGCTGGAATCGTAGGGCGGGCAAAGGCCGCGCCGGAGCGGAGCGAAGGCGCGCCGTGCCCGCGCGTCTGCGAAAGCGGCGCCATCCATGGCGGGCACGGCGCGCTGCATTCGCGCAAATTCCGACGCGCGGCGTGTCGCGCCTTTGCCCGCCCTACCCCGCCAGCTCCGCCATGATGCGCGCCCAGCTGCGCGCGCCCTTGTGGAACGAGGTGAGGTCGTACTTCTCGTTCGGCGAATGCACGCGGTCGTCGTCGAGGCCGAAGCCGACCAGCAGCGCGTCCATGCCGAGCACCTTCTTGAAGTCGCCGACGATCGGGATCGAGCCGCCGGAGCCGACCGTGACCGCGGTCTTGCCCCATTCGGCGCCGAGCGCCGCGCGCGCCTTGGTGAGCGCCGGCAGGTCGAACGGAAGCTGGAGCGCCGGGCTGCAGGCGAAGTTCGCGAACTCGACCGAGCAGTCCGCCGGCACGCGTTCGCGCACGAAGGCGCGGAAAGCCTCGCGGATCTTGAGCGGATCCTGCTCGCCGACGAGCCGGAACGACACCTTGGCCGACGCCATGGCGGGGATGACGGTCTTGGCGCCCTCGCCGGTGTAACCGCCGATGATGCCGTTGGCATCGCAGGTCGGACGGGTCGAGATCTGCTCGATCAAGGTGCGGTCCTTCTCGCCGGCGGGAATCTTCAGGCCGACCTGACCGAGGAAATCCTCCGCCGTCAGGTTGAGAGCCTTGAGCTCGGCCTTGATGTCGGCGGGCAGGTCCTTCACGCCGTCGTAGAAGCCCGGCACCGTCACGCGCCCCTGCGCGTCGTGCAGGGCGGCGAGGATGCGGGAAAGCACGCGGATCGGGTTCGCCGCTGCGCCGCCGAACAGGCCCGAATGCAGGTCGCGGTCGGCGCAGGTGACGCGGATCTCCTCGTACAGCAGCCCGCGCAGCGAGGTCGTCACCAGCGGGGTGCGCTGGTCCCACATGCCGGTGTCGCAGACGAGCGCGAGGTCGCGGCGGAATTCCGCGGCGTGCTGCTTGACGAACGGGAACAGGTTGTTGGAGCCGCACTCCTCCTCGCCCTCGATCATCATCACGATGTCGAGCGGCAGCTTGCCGGTGACCGCGCGCCAGGCGCGGCACGCTTCGACGAAGGTCATCACCTGGCCTTTGTCGTCGCAGGCGCCGCGCGCCGCGATCACCTTGCGGCCGTCGGGCAAGGTCGCGATGCGCGGCTCGAACGGCGGGCTTTGCCACAGATCGAGCGGATCAACCGGCTGCACGTCGTAATGGCCGTAGAACAGCACCTTCGGGGCGCTGCCGTTGGCGCCGCTTGCTCCGCCTTTGGCCACCACCACCGGATGTCCGGGCGTGGCCCGCACCTCGGTCTCGAAGCCGACACTGGTGAGATCGCGCGCCAGGTGCTCGGCGGCGGCGCGACAGTCGTTCTTGTAGGCACTGTCGGTCGAGATCGACTTGATGCGCAACAGCGCGAACAGCCGTTGCAGGCTGTTGTCGAGCTCGGCGTCGATGCGGTCGAGGACTTGCGGCAGCGCAGCAGAAGGCGACGTCATCAAAATACTCCGTGATCAGGTCTCTCGTTTACGCTTGCGCATGATCCTGTCCGAAAAGTCTGTCAACTTTTCGGGATCATGCGCCTTCAGCGCCGCATGATGCCTCCGAGCGTGCCGCGCACGATGGCGCGGCCGACCGAGGAGCCCATGGTGCCGCCGAGCGACTTGCCGATGTCGGCGGCGATCTTGCCAACGACGCGGTTGGTGACCGAACGGGTGACCTCGCGCGCGACGACCTGTCCGGTGGAGAGGCGCGTGCCGCGCGGGCGGCTGGTGCCGAAGATCGAGCCGATCATGCCGCCGAGGCTGCCGAGCAGCCCGCCCTCGGTCGCACCTTCAGATCCCGGCGCTCCCGGCTGCGCCGGCGCGGCACTCGCCTCGGTGCGCTTCTTCAGCATCTCGTAGGCGGACTCCGCATCGATGGCCTGCTCGTACTTGCCCTTAAGCGGGCTTCGGCCATTGACCGCCTTGCGCTCGTCCGCCGTCACCGGACCGATGCGCGCGGACGGCGGACGCACCATGCAGCGCTCCACCATCGAGGGCGTGCCGTTGCCCTCCAGGAACGAGACCAATGCCTCGCCCTTGCCGAGCTCGCTGATCACGGTCGCGGTCTTGAGCTTGGGGTTGGCGCGGAAGGTCTCGGCCGCGGCCCTCACCGCCTTCTGGTCGCGCGGGGTGAAGGCGCGCAACGCGTGCTGCACCCGGTTGCCGAGCTGCGCCAACACCTTGTCCGGCACGTCGAGCGGGTTCTGCGTGACCAGATAGACGCCGACGCCCTTGGAGCGGATCAGCCGCACCACCTGCTCGATCTTCTCGAGCAGCGCCTTGGGCGCGTCGTTGAACAGCAGATGCGCCTCGTCGAAGAAGAACACCAGTTTGGGCTGGTCCGGATCGCCCACTTCGGGCAGCTCCTCGAACAGCTCCGACAGCAGCCACAGCAGGAAAGTGGCATAGAGCCGCGGGTTCTCCATCAGCTTGTCGGCCGCCAGGATGTTGACGACGCCGCGGCCGTCGCGGTCGGTGCGCATGAAGTCCTTGAGCGCGAGCGCCGGCTCGCCGAAGAAGCCGGTGCCGCCCTGGTTCTCCAGTACCAGGAGTTGGCGCTGGATGGTGCCGATGGTCTGTTTCGACACGTTGCCGTATTGCGTGGTCAGCTCCGCCGCATGCTCGGCAATGAAGCCGAGCATGGCGCGGAGGTCCTTCAGGTCGACCAGCGGCAGCGTTTGCTCGTCGGCGACACGGAACGCGATGTTGAGCACGCCTTCCTGCACGTCATTGAGGTCCAACAGCCGCGAGAGCAGCAGCGGCCCCATTTCCAAGGCGGTTGCGCGGATCGGATGGCCCTGCTCGCCGAACAAATCCCAGAATACGACGGGAAACTCGTCAGGCTGGTACGCCAATCCCATGCCTTTGGCGCGCTCGACCAAGGCTTCCCTGGCCTCGCCCACGGCCGCGATGCCCGACAGGTCGCCCTTGATGTCGGCGGCGAACACCGGGACGCCGGCGCGCGAGAAGCCTTCCGCCAGCACCTGCAAGGTCACGGTCTTGCCCGTGCCGGTCGCGCCGGTCACGAGGCCGTGGCGGTTCGCCAGTTTCAGGGTGAGATATTCCGGCTTGCCGCTCTTGCCGACGAAGATCTTTCCATCCTGCTCGAGGTCCGCCATCGCATCGCTCCCCTGTACGACGGTTGCCGCCGCGCGCATTCGTTATAGTGCGCTGCACCGCGAGTTTCCACCGTCGGCATTTTGCTGTGTCCTCCTGGACACGCACGGTGACGGAATCATGATCGTCGCCGCCGACATCTCGACGCTCGCCGTGCGCCGTGCTTGTAAGAAGGAGTGAGAGCGTTCAAGATGCGACGAACCTGCCGCCAGTGCAGGATGTGGGGGATCATGGACCAGCTTGCATGCCGCGCCGCCGTCCGGCGGCGAGTCCAGGCGTCCGGTTCGTCTAAAGGACATTGAACGGAATAGTCGGGCCGGCGGCCGTCACCGATGCGTCGGTCCCGATGACATGGATTTGAGGAGGCGGGCGCCGTGTCTTATTCGATTGCGGACATCGAGGGCATCGGCCCGGCGATGGCTGCCCGGCTGAAAAAACTCGGAATCCGCACCACGGCGAAGCTGCTGGAGGCGGCAAAGACCGCCAAGGACCGCAAGACTCTGGCCAAATCGCTCGACGTCGACGAGCAGACCGTCCTGCGCTGGGCCAATCTCGCCGACCGCATGCGCATCAAGGGCGTGCGCGAGCCCTACGCGGAGCTGTTGCGGGCGGCCGGGGTCGATACCGTGCGCGAACTCAAGTACCGCAATGTCGGAAAGCTCGCCGAGGCCATGGCCGAGGCCAACCGCAAGCGCAAACTGGTCGGCCTGCTGCCGAAGGAGCAGCGCATCGCGCGCTGGATCGAGCACGCCAAGCGCCTGCCGCCGAAGATCACCTATTAGTTCCACCCGGAACGCTTGACTTGGGGCTGCGCGCGCCGCAAAGCGGCGCCATGAGCCTCACCGTCCGTCAACCCACGCGCGTTGCGACGGCGCCGCAGGCGCTGGACGCCCTGTTGGCGGCCGGCCGGACCGTCGTGATGGGCATCCTCAACGTCACGCCCGACTCCTTCTCGGAGGGCGGCGCTTTCTTCGACCCCGCCAACGCGATCGCGCATGCACGCCGGATGGTGGCCGAAGGCGCCGACATCCTGGACGTCGGGGGGGAGTCGACCAGGCCTTATGTCGGCATGCAGCCGGTGTCGGCCGAAGACGAGCTGGCACGCATTATGCCAGTGCTGCCCGCGGTCGCCGGGCTTGGCGTGCCGGTCTCGATCGACACCATGAAGGCCGCGGTGGCGGAAAAGGCCCTCGCAGCCGGAGCCTCGATCGTCAACGACGTGTGGGGGCTGCAGCGCGATCCCGACATGGCGCACGTGGTCGCCGGGCATGGGGTGGCGGTGATCGTGATGCACAATCGCGACGCCGTCGATCCGGCGATCGACATCATCCCGGATGTGCAGGCATTTTTCGAGCGCTCGCTCGCCATCGCGGCAAAGGCCGGCATCGCGCGCAACCGGATCGTGCTCGACCCCGGCATCGGGTTCGGCAAGACGCCTGAGCAGAGCATCGCGGTCATTGCAAGGCTCGGCGCGTTAACGACATTCGGCCTGCCGCTGCTGATCGGGCTGTCGCGCAAGCGCTTCATCGGCGCGATCGACCCCTCCACGCCCGAGCGGCGGCTCGGCGGATCGATCGCCGCCAACCTGCTCGCGGCCGATGCCGGTGCGGCGATTCTCCGCCTGCACGATGTGGCCGAGACCGTGCAGGCGCTGCGCGTCGCACGGGCGATCCGGAGCGCGCGATGAACGATACGGTGTTCGTCAACGGCCTCGTGATCCACGCCCATCATGGCGTGAGCGACGAGGAGATGCGCATCGGCCAGAATTTCATTCTCGACCTTGCGCTCGAGCTCGATCTCAAGCCCGCGGCGCGGTCGGACAGGATCGCCGACACGGCGTCCTACGACGACATCGTGGCCGCCGCGAACCATGCCTTCGCGGCGCGCCGTTACCGCCTGGTGGAAGCCGCGGCCGGCAAGGTCGCCGACGCCCTGCTGGCCGCGTTCCCGAAGGTCGCACGCGTACGCGTGACGGTGCGCAAGCCGCATGCGCCGCTGGTCGCGACCTTCGACCACGTCGGCGTGACGATAGAGCGCGGCCGCGATGGGTGACGCGATCGTCGCATTCGGCAGCAACGTCGGCGATGCGCGCGCGACCATCGAGCGGGCGGTCGCGCTGCTGTGCGACGGCGATGACGTGAAGCTCACGGCCGGCTCGTCCGACTATCGCACACCCCCCTGGGGGGACCCCGATCAGCCGCCGTTCATCAATCGCTGCATCGCGGTGTCGACCGCGCTGAGCCCGCGCGAGCTGCTCGATCGCGGGCATGCGGTCGAGGCGCGGCTTGGGCGCGACCGCAGCGTCGAGCGGCGCTGGGGACCGCGCACCATCGACATCGACGTCATCAGTTATGACGACGTGGTGCTCGATGAGCCGGGCCTCACATTGCCGCATCCGCGCATGTTCGAGCGCGCCTTCGTGCTGGTGCCGATCGCCGAGATCCTGCCCAACCGGGCCGTTGCCGGCCGGCGCATCAAGGATGCGCTTGCGACGCTCGACCAGACCGGCATCGAGCGATTGCCGCGCCGGCCGGCATAAAGATCGATAGGCCGGAGCTCCGCGCCGTGGCATTTTCCTCCGCATGAGCGATACGCCCGCCGAAGACCTCGCCCTCGCCGCCGAATTCCCTGCCGCCACGCAGGAGGCGTGGCGCAAGCTGGTCGACGGCGTGCTCAAGGGCGCGCCGTTCGACCAGAAACTGCTTGGGCGGAGCTATGACGGACTCACGATCCTGCCACTCTACGAGCGCGCCGCCGGCGCGCGACCGGTGAGCGCGCGCACCGGCGCGTGGCAAGTGCTGCAGCGCATCGAACTGCCCGACGCGAACGCCGCCAATGCCGAGGCGCTGCACGATCTCGCCAACGGCGCGGCCGGGCTTGCGCTGGTATTCAAGGGCGCGCTCGGCGACTACGGCTTCGGGCTCGACGCGGCGGAGGAGGCGATCGCGCGCGCGCTTGACGGCGTCTATCTCGACGCCATTGCGATCGAATGCGACATCAGCTCGCAAACCAAGGATGCGCCGCTGCGCATCGCGGCGCTGGCGCAGCGGCGCGGGATTGCGCCGTCCGCGGTCACGCTGCGCGCCGGATTCGATCCGCTCGGCGCCGTCGCGACTGCCGGCCGCAGCATGATGCCGTGGGCCGCCATCGCGCCGATCTTCGCGCGGCTGGTGTGCGACCTTGCCACGCAAGGATTGCGCGGGCCGTTCGCCTCAGCCGACGGGCGCGTCGTGCACGCCGCCGGCGGCTCCGAGGCGCAGGAGCTCGGCTTCGTGCTCGCGGTCGCGCTTGCCTATCTGCGCGCGCTCGAAGCGAGCGGCGTCGCGCTCGATGCGGCGCGGCGCCTCCTCTTCTTCCGTCTCGCCGCCGACGCCGACCAGTTCCTGACCATCGCGAAATTCCGCGCGCTGCGCAAATTGTGGGCGCGCGTCGAACAAGCCTGCGGGCTCGCGCCGGAGCCGGCATTCCTCTCGGCCGAAACGGCCTGGCGCATGATGACGCGGCGCGATCCGCACGTGAACCTGCTGCGCGCCACCATGGCGGTGTTCGCGGCCGGACTCGGCGGCGCAGATAGCGTCACCGTGCTGCCGTTCACCGCCGCGCTCGGGCTGCCCGACCGCTTCGCGCGGCGCATGGCGCGCAACACCCAGCTCATTCTTCTCGAGGAGTCGAACCTCGCCAAGGTCGCCGATCCGGCCGCCGGATCGGGCGGGATCGAGGATCTGACCGATCAACTCTGCGGCGCAGCCTGGGCGCTGTTCCAGGAGATCGAGCAGGCCGGCGGCGCGGCGGCCGCGCTCGAAGCCGGATTGATCCAGCAGAAGGTCGCCACCGTGCGCGCCGAGCGCGAGAAAGCGATCGCGCGGCGCAGGGATGCGCTGACCGGTACGAGCGAGTTTCCCAACCTCGATGAGGCTCCGGCCAGTGTTCTTGCTCCGACCCCAACCTCTCCCCGCTTGCGGGGAGAGGTCGCCCGCCGTAGCCCGCAGGGCGAAGGCGTGGCGGGCGAGGGGGACTCTCCACGAGCGCGACCTGCGGAAAGCCCCCCTCACCCCGACCCTCTCCCCGCAAGCGGGGAGAGGGAGGCCACCGAGCCGGCCGCTCTTTCGCCGATCCGCCTCGCCGAACCGTTCGAGGCCTTGCGCGATGCTTCCGACCGAATGCTTGCGGCGACCGGGTCGCGGCCCAAGGTGTTCCTGGCCAACCTCGGAACGCCGGCCGATTTCACCACACGAGCGCTGTTTGCCAAGAACTGCTTCGCAGCCGGCGGCATCGAGGCCGTGACCAACGACGGCTTTGCCAGCCGTGACGCAATGGTCGCGGCGTTCCAGGCCTCGAGGGCGAAACTTGTCTGCCTGTGTTCGTCCGATAAGGTCTATGCCGCGGCGGCGGCGGATGCCGCGCGGGCGTTGGCGGCGGCGGGCGCGCAGCATATCTATCTGGCAGGCCGGCCGGGCGAATTGGAAGGCGCGCTGAAATCGGCTGGCGTGCAGGAGTTCGTTTACGTCGGCTGTGACGTGCTGGCGACGCTGCAGGGCGCGCATGATATATTGCACGCGACTTGATAACGACGAAATCCAGCGTCGCCTCGCGCAACGAAAAGGCAAAGCGGCATGAGTCGTATTCCGGACTTCGGCAAAGTCGATCTTACATCGGCGCCGTCGGCGGCTGCGGCAGGCCAGGTGCCGCCCTGGCTCACGCCTGAAGGCATCCCGGTCAAGCCGCTTTACGGCCCTGACGACGTGAAGGGCCTCGACTTCCTCGACACCTATCCGGGCTTGCCACCCTATCTGCGCGGCCCCTATCCGACCATGTACGCCACGCAGCCGTGGACCGTGCGCCAATATGCCGGCTTCTCCACCGCGGAGGACAGTAACGCCTTCTACCGCCGCAACCTCGCCGGCGGGCAGAAGGGCCTCTCGGTCGCGTTCGATCTCGCCACCCACCGCGGCTATGACAGCGATCACCCGCGCGTCGCCGGCGACGTCGGCATGGCCGGCGTCGCGATCGAACTCGATCTACGACATGCGCACGCTGTTCTCCGGCATCCCGCTCGACCAGATGACGGTCTCGATGACCATGAACGGCGCGGTGCTGCCGGTGCTGGCGCTCTATATCGTGGCGGCGGAGGAGCAGGGCGTGCCGCCGGCAAAGCTCGCCGGCACGATCCAGAACGACATCCTCAAAGAGTTCATGGTGCGCAACACCTACATCTACCCGCCCACGCCGTCGATGCGGATCATCTCCGACATCTTCGCCTACACCTCGGCCAACATGCCGAAGTTCAATTCGATCTCGATCTCCGGCTACCACATGCAGGAAGCGGGCGCGACCGCGGACCTGGAGCTCGCCTATACGCTTGCCGACGGCGTCGAATACGTGCGCGCCGGCGTCAAGGCCGGCCTCGACATCGACCGCTTCGCCCCGCGCCTCTCCTTCTTCTGGGCGATCGGCATGAACTTCTTCATGGAAGTCGCCAAGATGCGCGCCGCGCGCCTGCTGTGGGCGAAGCTGATGAAGCCGTTCGATCCGAAGGATGCACGCTCGCTCTCGCTGCGCACCCACTGCCAGACCTCGGGCTGGTCGCTGGCCGCGCAGGACGTGTTCAACAACGTCGTGCGCACGGCGGTCGAGGCCATGGCGGCGACGCAAGGCCACACCCAGTCGCTGCACACCAACGCGCTCGACGAGGCGCTCGCGCTGCCGACCGACTTCTCGGCGCGGATCGCGCGCAACACGCAACTGTTCCTGCAGCAGGAGTCCGGCACCACCCGCATGGTCGATCCCTGGGGCGGCTCGTTCTACGTCGAACGCCTGACCTACGAGCTCGCCAAGTCCGCGTGGGGCCACATCCAAGAAGTGGAAGAGCTTGGCGGCATGGCCAAGGCGATCGAGGCCGGCATCCCCAAGCTGCGCATCGAGGAGGCCGCCGCCAAGGCGCAGGCGCGCATCGATGCCGGCGTGCAGTCGGTCATCGGCGTCAACAAGTACCGGCCCGAGAGCGAGACGCCGATCGAGATCCTCAAGGTGGACAATTCGGCGGTGCGCGCGCTGCAGCTCGATAAGCTCAAGCGCCTGAAGGCAGAGCGCGATCCGCAGGCGGTCGAAGACGCGCTTGGCGCGCTGACGCGCGCCGCCGATCGCGGCAACGGCAACCTGCTGGCGCTCGCCGTCGATGCGGCGCGCGTCAAGGCGACGGTCGGGGAGATTTCATCGGCGCTGGAAAAGGTGTTCGGGCGCCACCGCGCGGAGATCCGGGCGATCTCGGGCGTCTACAAGCGGGAGGTCGGCACCATGTCCGAAGCCGTCAGCCGGGTGCAGAAGCTCGCCGCCGCGTTCGAGCAGGACGAAGGGCGCCGGCCGCGCATCCTGGTGGCCAAGATCGGGCAGGACGGCCACGACCGCGGGCAGAAGGTGATCGCATCGGCTTTCGCCGATCTCGGTTTCGACGTCGACATCGGCCCCTTGTTCGCGACCCCGGCCGAGGCGGCGCGGCAGGCGGTGGAGAACGACGTGCACATCCTCGGCGTCTCCTCGCTTGCCGCCGGGCACCTGACGCTGGTTCCCGAACTAAGAGCCGAGCTCGCGCGCCAAGGGCGTGACGACATCATGATCGTGGTCGGCGGCGTGGTGCCGCAGCAGGATTACGCGGCGCTGAAAGCGGCCGGGGCCGAGGCGATCTTCCCGCCCGGCACCGTGATCGCCGAAGCCGCGGAGGCGCTGCTCAACACGCTCAACCGGCGCTTGGGGCACGGAAAAGAAGCGGCGGAGTAGGGCTACGCCTGGACGATATCGCCTAACCGTAGTCCAAGGCCTGGCAAGGCTCTACGAACGTGCGCCGAGCGGCTACAAGCTGACCGAGCACGCGATGATCCGCCCGCGCGGCGGATGGTGAAGGAGTCGTAGCCCGGATTGAGCGTCCGCGAAATCCGGGGACGGTCCAGCAGCGCAGCACCACCGTTCCCAGCTTTCGCTGCGCGCTCAAGCCGGGCTACTGCAGCCGCCCTTCGATCACGGCCGGCTTCTTGTCGGGCTTCTTGTCGACGAGGCTGCGCACGTGGCGCATCACGTGGTCGGCGACGACGGCGTGGCCTTCCGCGGTCGGGTGGAATGCGCCCGAATAGAGCGCCGCATAGGCCGGCTGCAGGATGTCGAACGGCGAGATCCCCTCGCGGTGGGTATTGGCGGTGAGGAAAGCGTCGTTCGGATTGTGGATCAGCCGCCAGCGCGCGCCGTAGGGCAGCGCCGCCGCCGGCGAATAGGGCTCGAACACCTCCGAGCCGGGCGCGCGGCGCGGCATCGTCATGCTCACCTGGTCGGCGAGCGCGCGGCGCGGATCGCGCGCGCAGATGCCGCGCCTGGCGAAGTCGGCGACGTGCTCGGTGATGAAGCGGAAGCCGGTGCCGGCGCCGGTGGCAAGGCCGGCCGGGCAGTTGCGGCCCTTGGCGTTCGCCATGCACTCGAGCCGCGCCTGCAGCTCGCGCGCCACGTCCGAGGACTCGCGCAGGCGGTCGCGGTTGACCTTGAACGAGGGGTGCACGTCCATGCCGAGGGTCGGCATCGTCCCGCAATACTGGCCGGTCTCGTCGAAGTGGATCGGCTCGTAGGCGTTCTGCAGCACGCGCGACGGCTCGACGCCGAAACCTTCGACCAGCGCGTCGCGCACCGCCTTGATGCGCTTGTCGAGCACGCCGAGATAGGTGCGCGCCACGTCGGGGCCGAAGCGGATCTCGCTGCCGATCAGGCTCGCGATCGGCGCGAGATCGCGCGCGCTTTCGGTGGTGGCGTACATCACCAGGCCGGCGAAACCGACGTCGTTGCCGCCGATCGAGAGCAGCACCAGGTCGATCGCGCGCTTGCGCGCCGTCGGCGGGCACCAGCGCTTCGACACGCTCTGCATCGAGATGGCGGTCGAGCCGTGCTTGTAGGCGGGAAGCGTGTAGCTGGCGCCCTGCGTGCGCCCTTGCGCGCCGCCGCGGCAGAGCAGATCGGCGAGCTGGTCGAGTTGCGGCGGCACCTTGGCGCCGCCGGGTTCGCCGGTGCGCTCGCGCGCGTCATGTTCGCCGAACAGGGAGGTCACGTCCGCTCCGGAGCAGGCGACGCTGATCAAGGTCACGGCGCGGTGGCGGTTCTCCAGCGCCATCTGGATGCCGACGCGGAACGGATAGCCGTATTGCGAACGGTGGCAGTCGGCCGAGAGCCATTGCGCGCCGCGCTGGTCGAACGCGGTCTGGAACTCGCGCGACATCGGGCGGAAGATCAGCCCCTGCTCCTCGTCGGCGAGCCGGCGCCGCGGCAAGGTCTTGGGATCGATACCGATCGAGGCGAGACCATAGTTCGGCTGCGGCACCTTGCGCGTGGCGACGTCCTCGCGCGTATTGAGGTTGGCCGGGTCGTAGGTCATCTGGCGCGTCGCGGAGAACACCACCGGCCGGTCCGGATTGCTCTCGCCCGACATGAAACTGTCGCCCATGGCGACCACCAGCACGTCTTCCACCACCACGGTCTCGGCCAGTTCGCGCCCGCCGGGCAGCACGACCTTCACGCTCACGCCGGACACCTTCGTATCGGGCGAATAGGGCACGCGGCGGATGGTGAGCGTATCCTTGCATGCCTGCTTTTTCGACTCGGCCTTGCCGCCGCCGGCGCGCGGCGCCCAGCTCCAGGCGCACTCGCCGCCCGGCACTTCGGCGAGGCGCTCGGGCGCAAGCTTGATCGCGACCGTGTGCGCCTCGGGCAGCACGTAGTCTTCCTTCGCGCTGCCCCAGGAATACTGGCGCTCGCAGGTGACCGAATAGCGGAACGGGCGGCCCTTGCGCTCGTAGCACACGGAGTCGAGCGTGGTCGCGGCCCAGCCGAGGCGCGAGCGCTCGTAATTGGCGCGTTTGGTGTTGGCGCAGGTGGTCGGGCTCGCCTTGTCGGCGCAGTCGGGATCGTTGAGCGCGCGCTCGGTGCGCCACACGATGTTGGCCGGCAGCGTATCGGCCTTGCCGCGCGCGGCGTTGAACGCCTTCTCGTGCATGGCGAAGGCGGAGGTCTTCTTGAAGAAGCGGAACGGGCTCTCGACCTCCCAGACGAGGTCGGCGGCTTGGGCCGGGGTCAGCGCAAAGACGGAGGCGAATATGGACGCAATACAAGTGGTCGTCGCGAGCGCTTTACGCATGCGAACCTCTCCCGCACCCTTCCACCCGGGCGGATGATAGCTGATTTGGGGCGGAGCGCGAGGGGGAATTCACGCTGCGTTAACTGAAATTAAGCAAGAGTTAACGCTGTCAAGCTATTGAGAACGCTGATTTTTGCCCTGGGGACTGGAATCGCGTCCCGGCTTGGTGGATTCGTGCATTCGCGCCGCTCGAGCCAGCACCACTCTCATACGGCGATTTCCAGGATGCGCTCCTTGCCGCCTGGCTTGGGCTCAGCGACATCGACGGACAGACAGCCTTCAATGGCTTCGTTCAGGTTCTTAAGGAGTTCGTCCATCGTCTCGCCTTGGCTGACGCAGCCCGGAATGGCAGGGACTTCGGCCCAGAAGCCACCCTCCTCGGCTTCATGCACCATGACCTTGATTTTCATCGTCGGTCTCCGGTCTGTTCGCCGCCGTCCGCAGCGTTTTGAATATCGCATATCCTTGCTTTGCCGTATGTCAATGGCGCGTTTGCGCCGCAGATGTCTAGGGCCCGCGCATTAGAATATGGCCGGATGGAGGCTGGCATTTATCCTAAAAGTAGGATATGCGATGGCGCGGTCGCTGGCAAAGGACGAGAAGCCGCTCAACTGGGTCGGCTCCTCCAAGCGCGACCTGCTCGCCTTTCCGGCTCGGGTCAAGGATGAGATCGGCAACGCGCTGGGCGTGGCACAGTTCGGCGGCAAGCATCCGAAGGCGAAGCCGTGGAGAGGTCAGGGTCCTGGAGTGTTTGAAGTGGTCGAGGGCTTCGCCGGGGATACGTTTCGCGCCGTGTACACGGTTCGCTTCCAGGAGGCGGTCTATGTTCTGCATGCATTTCAGAAGAAGTCGCCGAAAGGGGCCAAAACCGCGCGTATCGACATCGCACTGATTGCTCGTCGGCTCAAAGCGGCTCAACAGGATTACGAGGCTTGTTATGGCAAGGAAGGCTAGAGCGCAGGACCGGATTACGCGCGGCAGCACCAATGTCTTCGCCGACCTCGGCTATTCCGACGCCGATGAGCGGCAGACCAAGCTTCGTCTTGCCCACGCTATCAACGCAACGATTGCGGAGCAGCGACTGACGCAGTCGCCGGCCGCGCGCCGGCTCGGCGTGTCGCAGCCGAAAGTCTCCGCGCTTGCCAATTACCAGCTCGACGGATTCTCGGTCGAACGACTGATGACGTTCCTGACTGCGCTCGATCGGGACGTCGACATCGTGATCCGCCGCAAGCCGCGCTCGCGCAGCGCCGCACGCATCAGCGTCGTGGCGGCGTAGGCGCCATGAGGTGACGCGCGCTCATCCTTCCCCGCTATCGCATATTGCGCCAATACTGCCGCGCGCCTTCCCCTCTCCCGCGCGAGCGGGAGAGGGTGGCGAGCCGCGAAGCGGCGAGCCGGGAGAGGGATTCTCAAACCGCGCACCCCTCTCCCGCCTCGGTCCTGCGGACCTCGGCACCCTCTCCCCGCTGCGCGGGGCGAGGGAACTCGCGGCGCCGCCTTGAGGACCTGCGATGGGCCTGCCACTCGGGAAGAATGATCACGCTCCCGTCGCGATCATCGCATCAAGCACTTGCGCCGCCAGTCGCTCATAGGCGTCGGCGTGAGAACTCCTCAGCGCTCCACCATTCCGGCTTGCCCCAGGCCTTGACCGCCTGCGCCTTGACGGCGAGCCCCACGGCGGAATGCGCCGGCGCGGCGAGGATCGCGCGGCTCAGATCGTCCAGCGCCGCGCTCGAGGCACGGTGCGCGGCGTTCGCGGCGGGCAACCCGACCTTGCGCTGGAAGCGCCGGTCGCGCGCCGCGTAGGCGAGCGCGACCTTGAGCAGGGCGTGGCCCTCGCGCTGGACGAAGCGGCGGCGGTCGCCGCGCAGCAGCCAGCGCAGCTCGCACGCGTTCCACCATGAATCGTCGCGATCAAGGAGATTGCCGAGCGGCCCGGCGCTGGTGAGCGCCGGCGGCGGCGTGGGGCCGTCGTTCAGATAGCGCTCCTCGCACTCCTGCAGCCGCTGCCATGCCGCCGCCTGGAGGGCGACCGCCTGTTCAAACCGAGCGCCAAGCGCCGTAAGCTCCGCGTCGGAGCTTTGAGTCGGTGGCGCGGCCGGCGCTGACGCGGCGGCCGGGCCGAGCGCGAGGCTCGCCGCGCCGGCGATGAGGCCGCGGCGGGACAGCGCGGGCAAGGGGATGTCCTTTGCCGACACGGGAGGGTTCGGCACTGCAAGGCTCCAAGCGAAGCCGATGAGTTATTTTAACTCATAACGTATGAGTGAAAATGAGTCAAGACGCAAAGTCGATCACGCAAGCGCAGTTTCGCGCGGCGCGCGCCCTGCTCGACTGGTCGCGCTCGAAGCTCGGCGAGAAGGCCGGCTACTCCCTCCCGACGGTCCAGCGCGTCGAGACAGGCGGCGCGAACGTCTCCGACGAGGTGCTGGAGAAGCTGAAGGCCACGCTCGAAGCGGCCGGGGTCGAGTTCACCAACGGCGACGCGCCTGGGGTGCGATTGAAGCGGCGGGGCAGCAAGTCACGGAGTTAGCGATTGCCACGACCCGGATGATCGCGCCGCACACCCTTGAACTTCTCGCCGTCCTGCTTCACGTCGAGGAAACGTCCGGAGTTTGCGTCGCGTTTGACCCATTGCTCTGTCTTGGGGTTGAAGGTCTGCGATCGATCGCGGACCATTCCCCGTCGGTGGTCGTCGCCCTTGGGCGGATTGGTTGCCATTGTTGTCCTCGTGGGCTAGAACATAACAAGAACGATCTCATGAGTTGGCCCCGCCCGTCAATGGAAATAACTCACGCTCCAAATACCCGCTCGCGCCCTTGCTCCGTCGGATAGCCGCATGCAGTGTCTGGCTTACCCATGAGCCAACTCCTGATTCAGCACTATCTCAACGAACTGCAGACGCTCCGCCGCGTCTCTGGTACGTCGCGCGAAGGAGTCGTCAGCGAGGCATTCAAAACTTTGCTCAAGGACTGGGGCAGGTCGCGCGATCTCATATTCATCCCGCAGTACGAGTACCAGACGCTGCAAAAGACCCGCGTCTATCCGGATGGCGCCCTCCTCTATTCCCTGCGCGTGCCGCTCGGCTATTGGGAAGCCAAGGATGAGGAAGACGATCTAGACGACGAGATCGAGAAAAAATTCCGCAAGGGTTATCCGCAGGACAATATCATTTTCGAAGATTCGCAGGAAGCGGTTCTGATCCAGAACAGGCAGCCTGTCATGCGCTGCGGGATCGATGATCCGGCGCAACTGCGCAAGCTGCTGGACCTGTTCTTTGACTATGAGCGCCCAGAGATCGCGGATTTCCGCAAGGCGGTCGATCAGTTCAAGACCGACATGCCGGCGGTGCTTTCGGCACTCCGCGACATGATCGATGCGGCCGAGAAGGACAACCCAAAATTCCATAAAGCTGCGATCAGATTCCTCAAGCACGCACAGGACACGATCAATCCGAACGTTACCGCTGCTGATGTGCGTGAAATGCTGATCCAGCACATCCTGACGGAGGAAATCTTCTCACAGGTGTTCGACAACGCCGACTTCCATCGCCAGAACAACGTCGCAAGGGAACTCTATGCACTGGAGAATACGTTCTTCACCGGCAAGGTGAAGCATGACACGCTGGCGGGCTTGCGGCCCTATTATTCCGCAATCCGGAGCGCGGCCGCGCTCGTTACGAGCCATCACGAGAAGCAGAACTTCCTCAAGGCCATCTACGAGAACTTCTACAAGGTCTACAACAAAAAGGCTGCCGACCGCCTCGGCGTCGTCTACACACCGAATGAGATCGTTCGCTTCATGATCGAAAGTGCCGATTGGCTATGCCAGAAGCACTTCGGCAAGCAGCTCATAGACAAGAATGTTGAAATACTCGATCCAGCCGCCGGCACTGGTACGTTCATCGTCGAACTGATCGAGCACTTTCGTGGCCAGCCGGCGAAGCTGCGCTACAAGTATCTGGAGGAATTGCACGCCAACGAAGTGGCGATCCTGCCCTATTACGTCGCCAATCTGAACATCGAGGCGACATATGCGGCGATCAATGGATTTGAGGAGTATCCGAACCTGTGCTTCGTCGACACACTCGACAACACAGCGGCGCTTAAGACACAGAAAGGTCAGCACGTGGGCGACCTGTTCGGCGGGGTAAGCGATGAGAACGTCGCTCGCATCAAGCGCCAGAACAAGAAGAGGATCAGCGTCGTCATCGGCAATCCGCCCTACAACGCCAACCAACTCAACGAGAACGAAAACAACAAGAACCGCGAGTATCCCGAGATCGATCGACGCATTAAGGCGACTTACATAGAGGCCTCTACGGCGCAGAAAACCAAGCTCTATGACATGTACGCGCGATTTTTTCGCTGGGCGACCGATCGTGTAGAGGACAATGGAATCGTCGCATTTGTCACTAACCGTAGCTTCGTGGAAAGCCGTACCTTTGATGGCTTCCGCGAGATGGTGGCTGACGAATTCAACGACATCTATGTCGTTGATCTTGGCGGCGATGTTCGGGCCGATTCGCGCCTTTCAGGCACCAAGCACAATGTGTTCGGTATTCAGACTGGCGTGGCCATTAGTTTCATGGTGAAGCGTGCGACGGCCAAAGGCTGCCGCATTTACTACGCACGCCGCCCACAATTGGAGACAGCTGAAGAGAAACTGGCGCTGCTCGATACAGAAAAGCTCGACAGCATCGCATTCGGTGAACTCAGGCCAAGTGCTCGAAACGACTGGGTTAACCTTACAGACAATGATTTCGAAACGCTTATTGCTTCTGCAGACAAGAAGACGAAGTCGAGTAAGAGAGATTCTCAGCAAAGGGCTATTTTTCGCCTCTTTTCGCTGGGGGTTGTCACCGCGCGAGATAGCTGGGTCTATGATTTTGATAAGAAATCACTTGAGAGAAAGATTGCCGCTCTAATCGGAGCTTACAACGCAGACATGAAAAAGTGGTCTGCCATGAGAGGGCGGGAAAAGCGCATTGAAGATCTTGATGCCTCGATCAAGTGGACGCGGGCGGTGAAAAATGATCTTCAACGTGGCGTCGAGTACAAATTTGATCGCGCGCATATCATACAAGCGGCGTATCGACCTTTCGTCAAAGCGAACCTCTATTTCGATAAACATCTCAATGAGATGCAGTATCAACTTGGCCATATGTTCTTGGGCGAGCCAAATCCAACAATCGCATTTTTGTGCGTGGACTCCTCCAACCCCTTGGCTGTGCTGGCAGTGAACCAACAGTTTGATTACTGTCTATTGAAAATGGGAAATGGGGGCACCCAGTCGCTGCCGCGTTGGCGTTATGACGTCGAGGGTAAGCGGCAAGATAATATTACCAATTGGTCAGTTGATCAGTTTCGTGCCCGCTACGAAGCAGGCAAGGGGCTTAGGCGGCCAATCGACAAAGAGGCAATCTTCCACTACGTCTACGGCGTCCTACACGATCCAATCTATCGTGAGAAATACGCGTTGAACCTCAAACGCGAATTCCCGCGTATTCCGTTCTATGCCAACTTCTGGAAATGGGCCGGGTGGGGCGAAAAGCTGATCGCGCTGCACATCGGTTATGAGACAGTCGAGCCATGGGGGCTCAAGTGCATCGAGGCGCCTGACCAGAAGTCGCGCAAGGCCGGGCTCGCGCCCAAGGCAATGCTGCGGGCCTATAAAGAGGCCGGCAACATCCAACTCGACAGTGAGACCCAGTTGACCGGCGTGCCACCCGAGGCATGGGGCTATCGGCTCGGCAACCGCTCGGCACTGGAATGGATTCTAGATCAGTACAAGGAGAAGACGCCGAAGGACCCAACCATCCGCGAGAAGTTCAACACCTATCGCTTCGCGGACCACAAGGAGAAGGTGATCGACCTCCTAAAGCGGGTCACCCGTGTGAGTGTCGAGACGATGAAGATCGTGGAGGCCATGAAGGCGGAGAAAAGATGATCTCATGTCCCCTCCCCGCCAAGGAGATCTCTTTGCCCGCAACCAGCCGGACCCGTCCGACGCGGATTTCGAGACGCCGACCTATTATCCCGACCCGGACGAGGTCCGCACCGAACTCCACAAGATTCTCGCCGAAATGCGCGCCGCGGAATCGATGCCGTGGGATGAAAGCCGCGCGTCGCTGTACCGCACCATCTTCCCGCAGATGACCGGCTGCCTTCCTGACGAGGAAGGCGCGCGGCTGCGCTTCGATTTCGAGACCGAGATGGCGCGGCTGGAAGCGGCCTGACCTTCTAGCCGCATCAGCGTGAACCGGGGCCGATTGTACGGGTTGCGCCTCCCCTTCCCGGATATCGCTTCGCTCATCCAGGCTACGCTACTACGCCACATTCCCCCCACCCTTGCCCCCCTCCCCCTGCCCGTAGCATGTTAGGGCCCATCAACAACACCAAGGCCCAATCGGCCGCGCCCCAGGAGACATGACCCATGACCAAACTCACCCGCCGCGCGTTCGCGGCCTCCGCCGCCGCGGCAGCGAGCGGTATCGCACTTGCCAAGCCCGCCTTCGCGCAGGCCTATCCGTCGCGCCCGGTCACCGTGGTGGTGCCGTGGGGCGCCGGCGGCGGCACCGACGCGACCGCGCGCATCGTCGCGGCGCTGCTGGAGAAGGACCTCGGCCAGCCGTTCAACGTGGTCAACCGCACCGGCGGCTCGGGCGTGGTCGGGCATTCGGCGATCGCGACCGCGCAGCCGGACGGCTACACCATCGGCATGCTCACGGTCGAGATCAGCATGATGCACTGGCAGGGGCTGACCGAGCTCAAGCCGACGAGCTACACGCCGCTCGCGTTGCTGAACGAGGACCCGCCCGGCATCCAGGTCAATGCGGCCGCGCCGTACAAGACCGTGAAGGAGCTCGCCGACGCCATCAAGGCCTCGCCCGCCGGCAAGCTGAAAGCCTCGGGCACCGGCCAGGGCGGCATCTGGCACCTCGCGCTGGTCGGCTGGCTGCAAGCCATGGGCCTTGCCGCCAACCACGTCGCCTGGGTGCCCTCGAACGGCGCCGCGCCCGCGATGCAGGACCTCGCCGCCGGCGGCCTCGATCTGTGCACCTGCTCGGTGCCGGAAGCGCGCGCCATCATCGAGGCCGGCAAGGCGCGCTCGCTCGCCGTGATGGCGCCGGCGCGCAACTCCGCCTTCCCCAACGTGCCGACCTTGAAAGAAGCGATGGGCATCGACTACTCGACCGGCGCCTGGCGCGGCATCGCCGGGCCAAAGGGCCTGCCGGCCGACGTCGCCGCCAAGCTCACCGCGGCGCTCAAGAAGGTGTACGACTCCAAGGAGTACCAGGAGTTCATGGCCAACCGCGGCTTCGGCGTGGTGTGGGGCGACGCGGCGCGTTTCGCCTCGTTCATGGACAACGGCAACGAGCAGATGGGCAAGGCGATGAAGGCCGCCGGGCTGGCGAAGGCGTGATCGGGCAACGCGCTACCTCCCCCTGAAAGGGGGAGGTCGACGCGCGAAGCGCGGCGGGTGGGGATCGATTAGCAGTGACCCCTCCCCGGATCGCCTGCGGCGATCCGACCCTCCCCTTTCAGGGGAGGGTGACAATCGAGAGAGCCCTCCGGATAATTCCCTCCATGCGTCTCTCCGACCGCATCACCGGGGCGTTCCTCGTCGGTCTCGGCGCGCTCGCCGCCTATGGCGGCTCGCGGCTGCCGCCGGTGCCGGGGCAGCAGGTCGGACCGAACGTGTTCCCGATCGTGATCGGCGTCGGACTGGTGCTCTGCGGCCTGATGATCGCGCTGCGCATCGGGCACACCTTCGAGGACGAGGCCGAGGCCGACCTCGCCGCGCACTCGGATCATGACGCGGCGGCCGCGACGCGCCCGGTCTGGTGGAACTTGCGCGTGTTGATTCCGCCCGCGCTGCTGCTGTTCTACGTGTTCGCCTCGGAACGGCTCGGCTTCGTGCCGACCGCGGCGATCATGGTGCTGGTGCTTGCGCTCACCCTCGGCGCGCGGTTGCGGCTCGCGATCCCGCTCGCGCTCGTCGCACCGGTCGGCGTCCATCTGGTGTTCTTCAAGCTGTTGCGCGTCGCCCTGCCCGACGGGCTGCTGCGGATGCCGTGGTAGGCGAGCATGTCCGAGATCATCGAAGGCTTTCGTCTCGTCGCCGCGCCCGACGTGATGCTCGCGCTGCTGCTGGCCTCGATCTACGGGCTGGTGGTCGGCTCGCTGCCCGGGCTTTCCGCCACGATGGCGACCGCGCTGCTGGTGCCGTTCACGTTCTATCTCTCGCCGCTCGCCGCGATCGCCACCATCGTGGCGGCCTCCGCGATGGCGATCTTCTCCGGCGACATTCCGGGCGCGCTGTTGCGCATCCCGGGCACGCCGGCGTCCGCCGCCTACACCGACGAAGCCTACGCCATGACGCGCAAGGGCGAGGCCGAGCTCGCGCTCGGCGCCGGCGTGTGGTTCTCGGCCATCGGCGGCATCGCCGGAACGATCTCGCTGATCGTGCTCGCCCCGCCGCTCGCCGAGATGGCGCTGTCGTTCTCCACGTTCGAGTACTTCTGGCTCGCCTTCCTCGGCCTGATGTGCGCCACGCTTGTTGCGCGTTCTTCGCCCGTCAAGGCGATCGCCGCCATGCTGCTCGGCCTGCTCATCGCCTGCATCGGCATCGAGAACCCGGGCGGGGTGCCGCGCTTCACGTTCGGTTCTATGGATTTGCTCGGCGGCATCGAGGCGATCCCTGCGCTGGTCGGGGTGTTCGCGGTGTCCGAGGTGATGCGCGCGATGCTCACCCCGGACCCGCCGCCGCTGCCCAAGCGCCGGTTCGGCAGCATCCTCGCCGGCCAGTGGGGGCTGACCAAGAAGTACCATTGGCAGATGACGCGCGGGAACATCGTCGGCATCATCATCGGGGTGCTGCCGGGCGCCGGCGCCGACATGGCGGCGTGGATCTCCTACGCCATGTCGAAGCGCTTCTCCAAGGAACCCGAGAAATTCGGCACCGGCCACGTCGAGGGCCTGGTCGAGGCCGGCGCCAGCAACAATGCGAGCCTCGCCAGCGGCTGGGTGCCCTCGCTGCTGTTCGGCATTCCCGGCGACACCATCACGGCGATCGCCATCGGCGTGCTCTACATGAAGGGACTCAATCCCGGGCCGACGCTGTTCACCGAAAAAGCGTCGAGCATGTACGCGATCTACATCATGTTCATCATCGCAAACATCATCATGATCCCGCTCGGCATCGTGATGATCCGCCTGGCGAGCTACGTGCTGCGCGCGCCGCGCTCCGCCGTGATGCCGATGATCATCCTGTGCTGCGCGGTCGGCTCGTTCGCCACCGGCAACAACCTGTTCGCGGTGGTGACCGTGATGGCGTTCGGCGTGCTCGGCTATGTGATGGAGGCGAACGGCTATCCGGTCGCCGGCATGGTGCTCGGCATCGTGATGGGCGCGATGGTGGAGCAGGCCTTCGTCACTTCGCTGATCAAGTCCGACGGCTCGATCCTGCCGTTTTTCGAGCGCCCGGTATCGGCGGTGCTCGCCACCATGACCATCGCGGCGTTCGCCTGGCCGCTGTTCGTATGGCTGAAACGGCGCTGGCGCGCACGGGAGGCAACGCCATGATCAAGTCGACATTGACCGCGCTTGCGGCCCTCGCGCTCGCCTTTGCCGTGCCCGCCGCCGCACAGGACTGGCCGCAAAAGCCGATCCGCATCATCGTCTCGTTCGGCCCGGGCGGCGGCGCCGACATCGTCGGCCGCATCCTCGGCCAGTCGATGGCGGAGAAACTCGGCCAGCCGGTGATCATCGAAAACAAGCCGGGTGCCGCGGGAACGATCGGCAACGAACTGGTCGCGCGCGCCGAGAAGGATGGCTACACGCTCGGCATCATGACGGCCGGGCAGATCATTGCCGCCGTGATGAACAAGTCGCTGCGCTACGACACCGCGACCGCGTTCGAGCCGATCTCGATGGTCGGCACCGCCAGCCTCATCATCGTGACGCGTCCGGACTTTCCGGCGAGCAACGCGAAGGAGCTGGTCGCGTATGCCAAGGCCAACCCGGGCAAGGTCTCGGTCGCGAGCCCCGGCTTCGGCGCGACGCAGCACATGTCGGCCGAGCTGTTCCGGCAGACCGCCGGGCTGGAGCTGCTGCACGTACCGTTCCGCACCTCGCCGGAAGCGATCACGGCCGTGCTGGGCAAACAGGTCGACGTGCTGTTCGACACGGTGCTGGCGGTGCTCGGGCAGGTGCAGTCCGGACAGCTCAAGGCGCTCGCGGTCACCGGCGCGGAACGCTTTCCGATGGTTCCGGACGTTCCGCCCGCGGTCGAGTTCGGCGTGCTTCCCGGCTACAACGTCACCACCTGGTACGGCGTATTCGCCCCGCGCGGCATTCCGGCGGACGTCGTCGCCAGGCTCAACAAGGCGCTCAACGACTCGTTTCAGGAGCCGGCGGTGCGCGAGAAGCTGATCAAGGCGGGCGTGATCGTGCAGGGCTCGACGCCGGACGCCTTCGGCAAGTTCATGGCCGACGAGCTTGCGCGCTGGAGCAAGGTGCGCGAGGCCGCGGGCATCGCGCAGCAGTGATCACGGCTTCGCCGCGACCGCGGGCCCGCTGCCGAAGATGTTGGAGAGACTGCGCGTGCGCCGCGTGTCGATGCTCACATAGGCGGTCATGCCGGCGCGCAGCGGCGGCTCGCCCATGCGCTCGGTCAGCCGCAGCCGCACCGGCACGCGCTGCACCACCTTGACCCAGTTGCCGCTCGCGTTCTGCGGCGGAAGGATCGCGAACTCCGCGCCGGTCGCCGGCGAGATGCTCTCGACTTCGGCCTCCCAGGTGAGATCGGGATACATGTCGAGCACCACCGTGGCCTTCTGCCCGACGCTCACGTAGGTGAGATCGGTCTCCTTGAAGTTGGCCTCGAGCCAGGGGCGGCGGTCGGCGACGTGCGCGAACAGGGGCGTCTGCGCCTTCACCTGCTCGCCGAGCTGCGAGTTTGAAGTTGACCACGATGCCGGCGCGCGGCGCCGTGATCTCGGTATGGCTGAGATCGAGCGCGGCGCGGTCGCGCAACGCCTGCTTCTCGCGCACCGCGGCATAGCGATCGGTCGGCTGATCCGGGTCTCCGCCGAGCGCGGCTTCCACGCGCGCGATGCGCTGCTGCAGCATGGCGAGGCGGTCGCGCGCCTGCTGCTCGTCGCTGTCGGCCTGCTCGACGCGCGCCGCTGCGCTCACGCCGCGTCCGGAGAGCTCGCGCTGGCGCTTGGTCTGCATCTCGAGATAGGTCACGCGGTTCTCGGTCTCCTTGGCCTCGGCGCGGGTCTCGCGCAACTGCGCCTTGAGGGCCTCGACCGCGGCGCGCGCGGCGTCGACCTCGGCCGCCGCCTTGGCGAGCGCGAGCCGGTACGGCTCGGGATCGAGCCGCACCAGCACGTCGCCGGCCGCGACCGCGGCGTGGTCGCGCACCCGCACCTCGACGATGCGGCCCGGCACTTCGCTCGCGATCTGGGCGATGTCGGCCTTGACGAATGCGTTCTCGGTGGTGGCGTAGCGCCCGCCCTGCAGCCAGAACATGAGCGCGCCGGCGAGCACCAGCGCCGGCACGCCGATCAAGGCCAGCGCCCTGCGCCATCCGGTCATGGCGCGAGGCTCCCGTTCACGCGCGGCGCCGCGCGCGGCACGACGCGCGCGGCCCCGTTGGCGCCGTTGCGCGTTGCGCCGTCGAGCGCCGCGAGCGTGCCCTTGACCCGCTTCAGCAGGTTCATCAGCTGCGCGCTCTCCTGCGCGGAGAGATCGGCGAGCGCGTCGCCGACGGTCGCCTCGGCCACCCGCCACATGCGCTTGTGCACCCGCTCGGCTTCGGGCGTGAGGTAGACGCGTTTGACGCGGCGGTCGCCGTCGAGCGCGCGGCGCTTGACCCAGCCCTTGGCCTCGAGCCGGTCGAACATGCGGCCGGCGCTCGCCTTCTCCACCTCCATCATATCGGCAAGCTCGGACTGCGAGGCGCCGGGGCGGCGGTGCACGCGGGTGAGCACCAGCCACTGGGCGCGGGTAAGGCCGAGCGCGCGCACGCGGCGGTCGAACGCGGTGCGCAACAGGCGCGCCACGTCGGAGATCACGACGCCGATGAAGTCATCCGTATTCGGCACGAGGTGCAGTATAGCGCCCGGCGAGATAGTAAGCTAGGTTACTTTCGCACAGGACACCATCGTTCCCAACATGACGGCAGGCTCCGAAACCCTCCCGGCCGGCAGCGCCGCGCCCGACCGCGGCGCGGCGCAGCGCTATCTCACGCTCGCGACCGTGGTGCTCGGCTCCTCGCTCTACGGCACCGCCATCCTCACCACCTCCACCATCCTGCCGCAGATGCAGGGCGCGATGTCGGCGACGCAGGACGAGATCGCCTGGACCATGACCTTCAACATCCTGGCGACCGCCGTGGTGACGCCGATGACCGGCTGGCTGGTGGCGCGCTTCGGCACCAAGCGGGTGATGGTGTGGTCGGTCGGGTGGTTCACGCTCGCGACCTTGCTGTGCGGGACGGCGCAATCGCTCGAGACCCTGGTGCTGTGGCGCATCATCCAGGGCGGCGCCGGCGCGCCGATCGTGCCCTTGTCGCAGTCGATCCTGCTCGACACTTTCCCGCGCCGCCAGCACACCATGGTGCTGTCGATCTTCGGCATGGCGGTCGCGGTCGCGCCGGTGGTCGGCCCGGTGCTCGGCGGTTACCTGGCCGAGGCCTACAGCTGGCGCTGGGCGTTCTACATGCTGGTGCCGGTCGGCTGCCTTTCGGTGATCGGCATGCAGCTCACCCTGCCGCGCGACACGCGGTTCTCCAGGATCCGCTTCGACTGGACCGGCTTCCTCGCGCTCAGCGTCACGCTCGCCGCGCTGCAGCTGGTGTTCGCGCGCGGCGTGCGGCTCGACTGGTTCGCCTCGACCGAGATCGTAATCGAGTGCCTGGTCGCGGCCCTGGCGTTCTACGTCTTCCTGGTGCACAGCCTGACCACGCAGGCGCCGTTCCTGAACCTGAAGCTGCTGACCGACCGCAACTACGCCATCGGGCTGGTATTGGTCACCATCTACGGCATGCTCAACTTCACCCCGATGGTGCTGTTGCCGCCGCTCCTGCAGCAGCACGTCGGCTTCTCCGACGCGCTGGTCGGCCAGGTGATCGGCTGCCGCGGCATCGGCATGACCATCGGGTTCATGAGCGCGGGCTTCATGAGCCGGCTCGACCCGCGCATCAGCATGAGCTTCGGCTTCGGCCTGCAGGTGCTGGCCGGCCTGTGGATGATGACGTTCGACCTCAACGTCACCATGCAGATCCTGGTGCTCAACAGCGCGCTGCAAGGCTTCGCGGTCGGCGCGGTGTGGGTGCCGATGACCATGGTGGCGTTCGACACGCTCGATCCCAAGAACCGCGCCGAAGCCTCCTCCGTATTCCACCTGCTGCGCAACATCGGATCGAGCTTCTTTATTTCCCTGTCGATCGCCGAGATCGTGCGCACCACCGGCGCCAACTACAGCCGCATGACCGAGATGATCACGCCCTATCATTCCGCGCTGGCGATGCCGAACGTCACCGGGGGCTGGACCTTCGACACCGTGCCGGGGCTGGCCAAGGTCGCGAACGAGATCGCGCGCCAGTCGGCGATGCTCGGCTATCTCAACGCCTTCATGATGTACACGGTCGCGTCGGGCATCGCGATCGCGCTGGTGCTGATGGTGCGGCGGAGGAAGGTGTTGTAGGGCGGGCAAAGCCATAAGCGCGTTGACGCGCGTCTTCGACGCGCTATGGCGGGCCCGCGTCTTTGTCGCAGCCGGCATCATCACGCGGGCACGGCGCGTACCGCGCCTTTGCCCGCCCTACGGACTTGACGCGTTAATGTCAATTCAGCGGTTGCATCAATTCACGCACGTCGGTGAGCTGTTCGAGCCGGTCGACGAGACCGATCAGCGTGTCGCCCGCGTCAGGGGCAAGCGTCTCCTTTGCGAAATCGAGGCAGCCGCGGAATTTTGCGATGTGCTGCTCGCGGGTGAGGCGGCGCGCCGGGCTCGCCAGCATGGTCTCGCAGCGCCAGCGCAGCACCGTGCCGTCCTTCAGTTCGACGACGACCTCCTGCGGCGCGAGGGCGTTCGGATCCGGATTGCCGTCGGATTCCATCGTGATGCGTTGGGCGAGCTCATGCGTCGCCGGCTCGGTCAGCTCCGCAGCGCGGAAATGCGCAAGATCGAGTTTGCCGTGCAGCAGCACCTTGGCAGCGATGAACGACATGCACAGCCGCGCGTAGTTCGCGTTCGGTGCGGCGATATCGGGGCGCCCGCACAGGCGCTTGATCAGCGGCGGACCGATGACATTAACGGAAACGACCTCGCCCGCCGCGAACGGCCGTTGTCCGCGCAGCGTCATGATGCCTTCGATGCCGCCATGCGATGCGCGGCCCGCCGGATAGGGCTTGTGGCTGAGCTCGCTGACGCGCCAGGTCTTGCCGAGGCGGTCCCACGCCGCCGCGAGGTCCCACGCGCCTTCGAACAGCCGCAGGTAACCGAACCGGCCCTCGAACACGTCGCGCGGGCCGGGCAGCCCGGTCGCGGCGATGTCGCAGGAATGCAGTGCGGCGCGTCCATTGAAGCCGATCTGCATCGGCAGGACGATGCTGCCCTCGACATGCGGCTGCATCGTGCCGCTGGTCTGACCGTATTGAATGCCGAACGCGTTGCAGAGCGTGTCGCGATCGAAGCCGGCGAGCCGCCCGATCGCAGCCGTCGCGCCGAACCCGCCCGAGGTCGCCGGGCGGAAGAACTTCAGACCCTCGCGCGCCGCAACGCCGAGGCTTGCCGCAACATCGACGCCGACCGCGACCGCGACAATCAGTTCGCGGCCCGAAATGCCGCCCGCGCGTTCCGCATAGGCGAGCGCCGCGGGCAGCAAGGTCGCCATCGAGTGCAGCACGGCCCTCTCGTGCAGGCAGTCATATTCCTGGCAGTGCGCCTGAAAGCCGTTGAGGAAGGCCGCAGTCGGGGCCGGCACGCGCTGGCGCCGGCCCCACACGGTGCAATCCGCACCGCCGCCCCAGCCGGCGCTCACCCGGCCAAGCTCATCCGCGCCGGCGGCGGACGAGCCCGCGATGCCGACGCCGATCGTGTCGAGAATGAAGGTCTTGGCTTGATCGATCGCGTCCGCACTCAAGTCCGTAAAGCGCGCCTCGAGCGCGTGGCGCGCAAAGCGTTCGGAAGCGACCGGCACGACCGGCGGGCTCATGCATCACTCCGGGCGAGTTCGGGACCGGGACATCCCATGCGAATATTGCATACTCATTCGCTCTTGATCAGCACTGGCGAGTAACTCTCGCCTTTGGTAGGAGATCGACGCCCCAGCGCGTCAGTGGGAAACATCATGTCTGGACGGAAGACGGGCGGTGAGACCCGCGAACTGGATGCTATCGTCGTCGGAGCCGGATTCGCCGGCCTGTATGCCCTTTACCGTCTGCGAACGATGGGGCTGCGAGCGCAGATTCTTGAAGCCGGCGCGGACATCGGCGGGACCTGGTTCTGGAACCGCTATCCCGGTGCGCGCTGTGACGTCGAAAGCCTGGAGTATTCGTACTCGTTTTCAGACGAGTTGCAGCAGGAATGGGTCTGGCCGGACCGCTTTGCCGCTCAGCCCGACATTCTGCGATACATCAATCATGTTGCCGATCGGCTGGATCTGAGACGGTTCATCCTTACGCAAGCCCGTGTCGTGTCCGCTGCTTTCGACCGGGCAACGGATCGTTGGACGGTGATGACCGCCGGCGGTGGGGGCTTCCAAGCGCCGTTCTGCATCATGGCGACGGGCAACCTCTCGCTGCCCCGGGTGCCGCGCTTTCCGGGATTGGAGAGCTTCGAGGGCAACTGGTACCACAGCGGACTCTGGCCGCAACAAGGCGTCGATTTCTCGGGCCGGCGGGTCGGCGTGATCGGCACCGGTTCATCGGGGATTCAAATGATCCCGATCATCGCCGAGCAAGCCAGGCGACTGGTCGTATTTCAGCGGACGGCGAATTTCAGCGTGCCGGCCGTGAACCGCCCGATAACGCCCGAGGTGGATCGCGGCCACAAGGAGAAGTACCGCTATTGGCGCGAAGAAGCCAAGCGCACGCCATTCGGAATCGCCGGGCACCCGCCCCCTACGAGATCCGCCCTTGAAGACGCGCCGGAAGAGCGCGAGCGCGTGTACGAAGAGAAATGGGCCACCGGAGGCAATATCAGCTTCCTCTACGCCTATAATGATCTGCTGGTGAACCGGGATTCGAACGAGACCGCAGCGGAATTCGTTCGCAGCAAGATCCGCAGTATTGTGCGCGATCCGAAGGTTGCAGAGCTGCTGTTGCCCAAGGATCATCCGATCGGAACAAAGAGGCTTTGCCTGGACGATAGGTACTTCGAGACGTTCAACCGCGAGAACGTGACCCTCGTCGACGCAAGATCGGACCCGATCGCCGAGATCACACCGTCAGGTCTGCGGACCCGGACACGCGAGTTTGAACTGGACGACATCGTTTTCGCGACCGGCTTCGACGCCATCACCGGAGCGCTCCTCAACATCGATATTTCTATCGAGGGCGGTCCGCGCCTGGATGAAAAATGGGCTCACGGTCCTCGCACGTATCTCGGATTGATGACGGCTGGTTTTCCGAACCTTTTCATCATCACGGGGCCGGGCAGCCCGTCGGTGAAGTCCAACATGATTGCGTCCATCGAGCAGCATGTCGACTGGATCGCCGATTGCCTGCAGCATCTGAGGGACAGGAAGGTCAGACATATCGAAGCCGACGAGAACGCAGAGAACAGCTGGGTCGCGCACGTCAACAAGGTTGCCGACGCTACGCTCTATCCGCAGGCCAATTCCTGGTACAATGGCGCAAACATAGCGGGCAAGCCGCGCGTTTTCATGCCGTATGTCGCCGGGCTGGACAGATACCGCAAGATCTGTGACGACGTCGCTTCAGCCGGTTACCGGGGCTTCTCGCTGAAGAGCAGGTAGTAGATTTTGTTCATCTCGAGTCTCCCGAATCGCCGACGTTGGCCTAAGGCGGATGATTGGATCTGGCGGAGCTGAGAATGTTGCGAAGATACTTCAGGCGAGGAAGCTTCCTGGAGCGCACGTAGTATTGCCCCGCTCGAAGCAGACTGTCGAGATCCTGACGATGCTCCGTCAGGAACGCTTATGGACCGGCCAAGTACCTGACTCATTTCGTTCTGTCCCAAACAAACCTGTCCTCGAATTCGACGGTCAACCCATCTGGGCTGAGTTCATCGTGCTTCGCCTTCTTGAGCGCGCCGGCTGGACGGGCGCTTGGGTGAAGAATTGGGGAGGCCGTGCTTTCTGGCGAGACGTAAAGGTGACTGTCGAACTGCCATCGGCCGCACATGCAATATTTGGTCAGGTTGAAAGACGCACTGCGGGGCGAGGTGGCGGCTGTTGGGATATCATCGCGGCTCGGAACGAAAGTGTTCTGTTCATTGAATCCAAGCGGCGTGGGCGCGACCGACTTGGGGACACTCAGAGGATTTGGATTGAGAGTGCATTGGAAACCGGCGTACCTCTCTCGTCCTTTGTGATCGCCGAGTGGTCGATAGCGGCGCCAGACAGCCGCCCGTAGGCGCCTTCATAGGCATGAACGGCGGCTTTGCGCTGGCCGCTTGTGCGATTCCCCTCATCACTCACGCTAGAGCCTTTTCCACTTGGAATGCGTCAATCCAATCCACCGTCATGGCCGGGCTTGTCCCGGCCATCCACGTCTTTGGTGCGAGCGAAGCAAGACGTGGATGCCCGGCACAAGGCCGGGCATGACGAACGATGGATTCATTGCTAATGGAAAATGCCCTAGCGCCGACGTATCGCTCGCGAACTTACGCCCCCGCATCTCGGCGGCAGCGTTGAGAACGGCGCGGACGATCTTGTCGTAGCCGGTGCAGCGGCAGAGGTTTCCAGCCACCAGTAGCGCGTCTCGGTTTCGGTCGGGTCGGGGTTGCGTTCGAGCAGGGCCTTGGCGGCGACCAGCACCCCGGGCGTGCAAAAGCCGCACTGCAGCGCCGCATGCTCGAGGAACTTCCGCTGCAACGGGTGAAGATCGTGGCCGCGTGCGGCGCCAACTACAGCTGCATGACCGAGATGTTCAAGCCCTACCATCACGCGCAGGCGATGTCGGGCGGGGCGGGCGGCTGGATCTTCGACACCGTGCCGGGACTGACCAAGGTGGCGAACAAGATCGCACGGCAGCCGGCGATGATCGGCTAGCTCCACTCCTTCATGATGTACACGGTCGCATCGGGCATCGCGATTGGGGTGGTGCTCATGGTGCGGCGGTGAAGAAGGCACCGTAGGGCGGGCGCGTTGACGCGCGTCTTCGCCGCGCTATGGCGTGCCCGCCGTACTATCGAGGTGGAACCTTCCTCCACTGGCTACACGCGCCTACGGGGCGCACTGGGCAAAGGCGCGCGACGTTCGTGCGAGAGCCGAAGCGATCGTCGTTGCGCCTCACCCTACAAAGCGAATTCGGCAATCATCTCGTCGTCCTCGTCCACGCCGACTTCGATGAAGCCAAGGCTCGCATAGAACGCCTTTGCGGCGTTGTTGTCCGGCATGTAACTGATCGAGACCTTACGCACCTTTGGCATCGCCCTGATTTCGTCGATTGCCAGGACAAGCGCGGCACGGCCGTAGCCCTTGCCCTGATGGCGGCGATCGATCATGAAACGATAGATCAGCGCCTCGTCGTCCGAGGCATCGTACATCAGGAAGCCGACCGGCTCGCCGCCGGCATAGATCGCGCGAGGACGCGCATCCGGATCGAACTTCGATTCGGCGATCGAATGGAGGTTGTCCGCGACCAGATCTTTCTGATCGCGTGCAAGTTCGAGACGGGCGATGGCACGCCAGTTCTTCGCCGTCACGTCCTTGAGCTCGACATCCCCGCTCACCGCAAGCCTCGGAAAGCCGACCGCGCGGGGCCGATCCTACTCGGCCGCGATGCGGAACGCATCGTCCACGGGCGGACGGGCACCCGCCGCGTCCGTCGCCGCCGCCGAATATCTGCGGGTCATCTTGGCCGGATTCCCGCGCCAGCCGGTGTGCGGGGCAAGCACTTCGCCCTTCATCAGGAAGGCGTCGGCATCGAGCACGACGTGGTCGCCCACGCACACGCCATAGTGGACGAACGCGCCCGGACCGATCGAGCAGCCGCTGCCGATACGGATGTAGTCCGACTTGAACACGCCCTCTTCCAGCGAGTGCGCCTGCAGCACCGAGCCTTCGTTCAGGTTCGCGTAGTCGCCGACCTCGGTCAGCGTGCGCTCCGTGATCGACTGGCTGCAGTCGAACACCATCTTGCCGACCTTCATGCCCATGGCGCGCATCATGATGTTGCGGAACGGCGTGCCGGCGAACAAGGAGGTGATCGGGGAGTCCGAGAGCTTCCAGTGCCGCTCGTGGAACCAGAAGTACGGGTCATAAATCGAAGCAAGCTTCGGCTCGAGCCGCTTAAAGCTCAGGCTTGCGCGCTCGAGGGTGACGAAGAACGCCAGATACGCGCCCGTGCCGGCAGCGAGCCCGAGGAGCAGCGCGAGCAGACCGAACCGATCGTAGGCCGCAAACGCCGCGGTCCAGAGCACGAGCGTGGCGAAGAAAGCCATCCAGCGGCACAGCAGGAAGAGGCTTGCGGTAACGGCATTGTAGCCGTTCTTCTGGTGCAGACGCGCGCGGCGCATCGTTTCGTCGATCGACGCATTCATGTCGCGGTCGCGATCGACCATGCGGGGGATTTCGAAGGGCGGAGACCCGAGCAGGCCGACATTCTCGCGCACCGGCCCATCCACCGGGATCATGGTCTTGGTGCCGAGCAGGACATTCGCGCCAGTCTTGCCGTTCGGCGGATAGTGGATGTCATTGCCGAGATAGTTGTTGTCGCCGATCTTCGACTCCGCCAATCGGAACGAGGTCGCCGACATCTCGACATTGATCATCGACAGGCCGTCGGAAACCATCGTCCCGGAGCCGATGGTGCACAGGAACGGGTTATCGTGGCGCTGGTTGGTCCCCATGTTCGAGCCCGTCTGGTGGACCGTGTTCAGGTTCCAGCCGACGTAGCGCATATAGGTCGTGATGAATGAGCTGTCGCCGAACAGCACGCAAAGGAACTGCGAGTTGCTGACGCGCTGGATGATCGTCTGCAGGAGATAGTGGGGGCCGAACGTCGGATAGGTGACGCCCTCCTTGAGGAACATCATGCACAGGCGCGGGATCGCGTAGACCGACGCAAGGCCAAGCAGGAGCGAGCCGAAGAACAGCGCCGCGGAGGCGCCGAGCAGCGGCAGCGCGGCAGTCCCGAAGCTGAAGCTCGACGCGGCGGCGCCTTCGTACTCGTCCCACAGACGGGAGGCGACGAGCGGCAGCGCGCCGGCGATGAGGAGCGGCAGGCCCAGTTCGACGGCCACGAAGAGGCCGCTGCGCAGCTTGCTGACCTTGCGGCTCTCGATCGGGCAATAGTCCGAGGTCGTCTCGACGCCGGGCGAGCCGTGGTAGCGCTTGCCGTCCGCAACGCGCTGCCCGCTCTGCAGTGACGAGGCATGGCCGAGCTGGGTGTTGTCGCCCATCACGGTGTCGATATCGATCACGCTCGCTTCGCCCACGAAGGCGTTGCTGCCGATCTCGACCGGACCGATGTGGATGAAGTTCGACTGCGCCCGGTAGCCGAGCACGATCGAGTCCTTGCGCAGGATCGTGTTGTCGCCGATCGCGATCATGTCGGCGCAGACCGGCGGATTGCGCGACGCGATCGTCACGTTGCGGCCGATCTTCGCGCCCAACAGGCGCAGGTAGGCGTTATAGACCGGCGTGCCGATGAACATCGCGGCGGGCGACGTGCGGATCAAGGTCTTCACGACCCAGAAGCGGAAATAGCCGAGGCTCCAGATCGGGATCGGCTGCGCCTTGAAGCGGCCGATCAGCAGCCACTTGATCGCGATCGAGATCGCCGTGAGCACGACGAGCGCACCGGCCGCCAGAGCTACGCCGCGCACGAAGGTCTCCAGCGCGCCCGTCGCGGCGACCGCCCAGCGATACCCGCTGTCGAGAATCCACAGGACGAACAGCGCATAGGCCGCGTAGAACGCTGCCTGCAGGGCGCCGCAGGTCCAGTACGCCGGCTTCGAGGGCACGTGGAACGGCTCGTGCTGCGGCGCGACCGGGTCTTGCCCCGACTGATCCAGGTGATGCGCGAGCCTGGCGATCGTGGGGTTCATGTAGATGTCGCGCATCGAGACGTTCGCGAGACCGGAATTCTTGCGGATCGCGGCGCAGACGCGCGCCATGATGAGCGAGTTCGCACCGAGCTCGTCGAAGAAGTGATGCTCCGTCGAGATGCGCTCGAGACGCATCACATCGGCGATCGCCGCATGGATAATGCGCTCGTTCCCGGTCTTCGGCGGCACGTATTCGGTCGCGGCCGCCGAGAAGCGCTGCAGCTGCGGCTTCGGCAAACTCTTGAGGTCCGCCTTGTTGGAGAGCGTCATCGGGATCGAGTTCGAGCTGCTCCAGAAACGCCGGCACCATGCAGGCGGGCAGCTTCGCGCGCAACGCCTGGGAGACCTCGTTGCGCGGCAAAGCGGCGTCCTGCTTCAGCGCGTAGTAGGCGACGATTTCGAGGACGCCCTCCTCCGGCTCGAATGTGGTGACGGCAGCCTGCGCGACCTGAGGCAGGTCGAGCAGCACCGCTTCGATCTCGTTCAGCTCGATGCGGTAGCCGCGGATCTTCACCTGCGTGTCGATCCGGCCGCGATAGTCGATCTCGCCGTTCTCGTCGATGCGGCCGAGATCGCCGGTGCGATAGATGCGGCCCGAGGGGTTGTTCTGGATATTGAGGAAATCACGAATGAACTTCTTCATCGTGAGTTCGTCGCGGTTCATGTAGCCGAGCGCGAGGCCGACCCCGGCGATGCCGATCTCGCCAAGCTCGCCTGGCGCCACGGTCTTGTCCTCGTGCGGGTCGAGGATGACGATCGAATAGGTCGAGAGCGGAATCCCGATGGTGACCGGCTTGTCCGGCCTCAGCTCCGTGAGCGTCGCGGTGACGGTGGCCTCGGTCGGTCCATAAGAATTGAGGATGCGGCGGCCGGGACGGTACCAGCGCTTCACAAGGTTCTGCGGGCAGGCTTCGCCGCCGACCAGCACCAGGCGCAACTCCGGCAGGTCCTGCTCGATGGTCGCAAGCAGCGTCGGGCAGCAGGCCATGACGGTGACGCGGCACTCATGCAGAAACTCGCCGAGCTCCTCGCCGAGCATCGTCGTGCCGGGCTTCGCCGGCACGAGCGCCGCGCCCGCAAGCATGGGCACCCAAATCTCCTCGATCGAGAAATCGAAGGCGATCGTCATGCCTTGATAGACGCGGTCCCCCGCCTGGTAGCCGTAAAGCTCCGCAGCAACGCGCACGAAATTGCAGATGCTGGCGTGCCCGATGCCGACACCCTTCGGATTGCCGGTCGTGCCGGAGGTATAGATGATGTAGGCGAGCGGCTCGATCGGCGCTGCGGCTTCGGTCAGCGGGTCGGCGGGCTGCGCGTCGATCGCACGCCTGTCGATGTCGAGAAAGATCTTCCTGACGGAAAGCGCGGACAGATGCTCCGCGAAGCTCGACATCGTGACGATGGCGGAGATCTCGGCATCACGGACGATGAAATTGATGCGCTCGACCGGAAATGCAGCGTCCAGCGGTACGTAGGCGGCGTTGACCTTCAATACCGCCAGCATGGCGATATATGTCTCGAACGACTTGTCGAAGATCAGGCCGACGCGGTCGCCGGAGCGAACGCCACGCTCGAGCAGGTGGCGCGCCGTCTGGTTGGCACGGCGGTTCAGGTCGCGGTAGCTGAGCGTAGCCTCGCCGGTGATGACGGCGTCGTGGTCGGCGAAACGAATGCAGGCCTCTTCGATGAGGCTGTCGAGTTTTTCGCCAACCTTCCACCGGACAGCGTTGTTCGCATGCTCGCGCACGACAATTTGCGGCGGGCCGAACCGATGGCGGGCCGTGGCTGCGTCGTTTGCGGGAAGCGACTGCACCTGCGGGCGCAGTTGCCTGACCGTCTCACCCGTGGAGCGGCGGGCGAGATCGAGAATGCCGGATTTTTTCATCGCTGCTCGTTTCCCCCAGACCAGGAGAGTCGTAGAGCGCGACACCGCACGATGCAATAGCAAGAAGGGAAATAGATGTTATAACTCAATAGCTTAACAGGCATTCAGATTAATCTAAACAGTTGTTCAGTGCGGAACCGCGGCGAGGCCCGTGGAGGCGGTATCGGCGCACTCAGGCAACCAAGAATGGTTACCAACTCGCGGGACCGGGCGTTCGGCGTCAATGGCGCCCAGGGCGCGTCTGGCTGTCGTCCGCTCCTGACCGCATCATCCAGTCGCCGAGGGGGTTCGCATCTAGTCCATCGGCGGAGGCGAGGAGTGGACGCCAGCCGAAGCGAATTTCGGCGCGCGTCTTCTCGAGCATGGCGCCATCGATATGCGGGCCGATCAGCTTGTCGAACGCACGCTTGAGCAGCGCAAATTCCTCGATGCAGCCGTCGTGGCGCCTGAGCGGCAGGCCGCCGTCGATGGCTGCCTGGGTGAAGACCGTCGGGGCTGAACCGTAAGCCATGCATACGAAGTTGTAGTAGCGTTGCGGGGCCAGGCCGTGCTCACCCGCGTAGGCGTTGATGCCGAACGGCTTCTGCAGGGCGGCTCGTGCTTCACTGGCAAACATGAAGGCGACACCTTCGAATAGACGCAACGCGTGCTCGGGCGGCAACTGCAGCATGATGTAGGCGGAGAAAAAGTCCGCTGCGTCTTCCTCACGCCCAAGAACAGGGGTTTCAAGAAGATCGAAAACCCCATGCCCGGCTTCATGCAACAGCGTGTCGATGATTGCTGCAAAGAGCGCGTCGTTGCGCGCTACGCCGCCGGGCGTGCCGACCTTGGGCGAGTGCGCTTGGAGCAGCTCGATGTATTCGTAGCAGAGCGTTACGACGCCGTCTCCATAGTGGGTGTCGACATTGCCGTCGCATCCCTTGACTTCGATCGCGAGCTGGCGCGGCAGCCGGAGCGGGCTCAGGATCGAACGCACCAGTCCGAGAACATCGCGCTCCTGCAGCGCTTCATGGATGGGTCGGTGCCTGGGCTCCTGTGGCTGCACAAGGATGCCGCGGATCTGGTCCGTGAAGATTGGCGTTTCGATTTGTGCCGAGGCGGTCGCCCAGGGAAGCACAGCGCCGCACAGCGCGACCGTCGCAAGAATTGCCGTTCTCATGTCATGTCACCGCCTTGAGGGGACTCTCGACCTGGAGCGGATGATGATTCGAAGAGAAATCATCCCGCTCCAGGTCTACCGAGACATATGTCGAAATTGCGCCGCCCGGCTTCAAGAGCACGGTCGCGCGTCGTCAAGGGCGGCGGATCTGCGCTTTATCAGCCCTTCTCATCAAGCGTGCGGATGATCTCCGCCGCCTCGACCGAATGCCATTTGACCGAGAACGCGGTGCCGGAGGGGCGGCGGATGGCAACGCAGGCCCAATGGCGCTCGGTCAACCTGCGTTGTTCGACATGCCATTGGTCGAACGTCATCGACGGATCCGAACGGCTGGAAAGGCCAAGCGGCTCCAGGCTGATCTCGAAACTGTCTTGGGGAAGGGAAAACCCGTACCCGCTGGCCTTCATGAGAGCTTCCTTGAACGTCCACATACGCAGGAATGCCGTCGACCGAGAGGTGGCCGAAGATGACGCAAGCTGCGCGCGCTCGTGCGCCGTGAAAACATGCGCGGCGACTTCATCGTACTCGAAACCCTCGTCGACCGCTTCGACATCGACCCCGATGTCGTAGCCATAGCAGATTGCGCACGCCGCAAGAGCGTTGCTGTGAGAAAGATTGAATTCGAAGTCGAGGACTGCCGAACGGAGGGCTGAGTTCCGGTTTACCGAACGGACTCACGCTGAACTGCCAGGCCGCAACGGCAGTCGCATGCCATAGAGCATAGCGCAGCAGGGCGTGCGCCGTGATGAACAAGCTGGCATCTTTCTCAAATGCAAACTGCCTCGATCTCTCGCGCTCCGCGTCGCTCAACAATCCGCCGAGGATAGCGACCTCGCGCACCGGCGGCACCCATGCAAAAAAGACGACAGCCTCGGATCTGCCAAGTGCGACCATTCACCACTTTCGCGCCTGTTTCTGTCGGATCTTCGTCGTTTGAGAATAGTGATCCCAGCTACGTTGCTAGTCCAGCAGCAGCGTCATCCCCGGGTCCCCCTTCGCCATTGCTCGCTGATACGCAGGCCGCGCGCCGATGCATCCCAGGTACTTTCGGAGATTAGGCAGGCGCGCCAGATCATAGGGCAGGAAGTACCGCATCGTCGTCAGCGAGAACCCCATCATGATGTCCGCCGAGGTGAACTCGTCGCCCGCGAAGTATTCGGCGTCTCGCGTCCGCGCCTCGACGACATCGAACGCCCGGTCGAGACGCTCCCGCGCCGCAACGAGGACCGGATTGTCATCTGCCGGCTTCAGCCGGGCCAGTATCATGCAGCGCCCCATGGCCGCCTGCAGCGTGCCGTTGGCGAAATGAAACCAGTAGAGAAAGTGAGCGAAGTCCGGATGGCCGACGGTCAAAGCGAGGCGGCCGCCGCCATGCTTCGAGACGATGTACTGCACGATGGCGCCGGACTCGGCCAGCACCAGGTCGCCGTCGGTGATGACCGGTGCAGTCCCAATCGGGTGCAGCGCCTTGTAGTCCGCGGGAGCGAGCAAGGGCGCGCGCTCGTAGCGCTTCAGCTCATAGGGGATCGCGAGTTCTTCGCACAGCCAGACGATCCGCTCCGACTGCGATTTCCCGAGATGGTGAACCGTCAGCATGCCCAAATGCTCTGCAAAGTGATGTGCGCCCCGCGAAGCGAGCCGCTGTTCCGCGCAAAGCGGGACCCGGCGCGCGCAGCGGCAAGCCGTTCGGGGCTCATTCCAATGTCTCGAGCGTGCTCGGTCAACAGCGCTCGTGCGCGCCTGGCTCTAAGCGGGAATTCCCTGGTTGCGCGGCGGATTGAACACGCGCTGCGGATCGTAACGACGCTTGATCTGCATCAGGCGCGGCAAATTGCTGCCCCAATAGGCCTGGGCCGGATGCTCCAGCCCCGGGTCGGGAAAGTTGTAGTAACTGCCCTGATTGCCCAGCATGGTGCTGAAGTGGTTCTGCACGTCGCGCTGCCATTTCAGATTATCGTCCAACACCTGCGGGCTTTCCGCGCCGCTCCAATCGATGTCGGTGCTAACGAGCCATTTGGCCGAACGATGCGCGTAGGCGGTGGCGTCGGGCGGAACCGCACTGGCCTTGCCGCCCAGCCGATAGGCCGACAGCCGCGCCGCCAACACGGTGCCGGGCCAGCTCGGCCAGACGCCGAAGATCGCGCCGATGAAGTCATCGGAGATCTCGCGGGCAAACGCCGAGGTCTCCTGGTAGCGGTTCGGCGTGCCGATGATCTCGAAGAATTCCTGCGCATCCCAATAGGGAAGCTCCTGCAGGTCCTTCGACGAACAATTCTTGAACCAGCAGTCCCTCTCTTCGGCCCGGTCGGCGGCGGCGAGCGCGGGCCCGAGGATCGAATCGAAGTCCGCCTTCGGGCCATGGAACTCAACGGAGAGACCGATCTGGTAGCGCCACGGGCTTTTGATCGTCCCGGCCGTGGTCGCCAGGGTCAATTGGGAACCCATCGTGTCCGGCGCCGCGTCGAGCGCGCGCAACAGGGTGCGGAACACGGCATGCGCATTGCCGCTCAACCGCCAGCTCCCGCTGAATGCCGTCACCTTGTCGACGGGTAAGGGGTTCAACCACCATTTTGTCACGAAGCCGAAATTGCCGCCGCCGCCGCCGCGCGCCGCCCACAACAGATCCGGGTGTTCGTCCTTCGACGCTTGGACGATCTGCCCGTCCGCAAGGACCATCTCGACTTTCGCCACCCGGTCGCAACCCATGCCGACATGGACACTGTCCAGAGCCAAGCCCCCTCCCATCAGATAGGCGCTGAGCCCGACGCCGGCGCAGCGGCCATGGGTGATGGTGTGACGGCCGGCCCCGCGCAGCGCTTCGAGCATGTGTCCGAACAGCGCGCCGCCGTCGGCCACGATCAGGCTGTCTTCGACTTTGACCCGTTGCATCGCGGTCGAATTGATGACCAGGCCGCGGACGGTGCTGCAGCCCGCGTAGCTGTGCCCGCCCGAGCGCGGCACCATCGGCAGATTGTTGGCGCGCGACCACTGGATGGCGTAGCGGACTTCCTCGCGCGTATGCGGCCGCACCACGCCGAGCGGCGCGTCGGGGTCCACCCGCCCAGCCCCCGGCTGGGGCGGCGGATTGTAGTAGCGCAGGTTCTCCGGCTGGGTGAGCCTGACGAAACGCGGATCGTTCGGCCGCAGCACGCCGCCCGTGATGTTGTTGCCCAGCTCGCGCCAGGCAGCTTCCGATACGGCCGGCGCCGACTGGGCGCGGGCGCGCCGCGGCAGGAAAGGCAGGACCACACTGGCGGCAGAGCCGGACAACACGGCCCGGCGGGAGAGCTGCGACTTGGCTTGCATGGTTTCCCCCGACTTGTCCCGAGAATGGCGCTGGCTATCACAGGTTGTTACGATACTGGCTCACTTGCGCACCGGATTGCAAGCGGCGCCGAACACCCACAACCTTCGCACCTGCAATCTTATCGCCGACGCGCAATCGCTACGGCTGACGCTGGGGGCGTTCGCGCGCGTGCAGGACCGAGAGGCACGCAAAGCTGGTCGTGGCATCGTGGGATGGCGCGGGACCGCAGCCCGGTTTGAGCGCCGATCCAGATACCATTGGCTGCAAGCCCCGATCGAACGACAACGAGCCACGCAAATCAACTCTATCAGCCATAACCTGGCGACATGGCCATGTATACTCCCGGAGCGGACGCAACCGAACACCGCCTGGACACCGATTTCCCGCGGCGGTATCAAGTTGGGCCTGATCGATAATCCCTCGGAGGTTCGTCAGAGCCCATTTCAAGCTGAAAAACGGGAGGAATGAGATGCGTTTCGTCCTTACCGCTCTTGCTGCCGTTGCCGCCGTGACGCTGCCGCTCAGCGTTCCGGCGAATGCTCAATTGAAGATCAAGCTGGAGGAAGTCGCCGGCGGTTTGACCCATCCGCTGGCGATGGTCTCGATACCCGACGGCAGCGGCCGCAAGGCCGTGATCGAGCAACACGGTCTGGTGCGCATCATCGACGCGCGCGGACGCCTCCTGCCGGAACCGTTCCTGAACATCCAATCGAAGCTCGTCCACCTCGAGCCGTTCTTCGAGGAGCAGGGCCTGCTCGGCATCGCGTTCCATCCGAACTACCGGACCAACGGAAAGTTCTACATCGCCTACTCGGCGCCGCTGCGCGGCGACGCGCCGCTGGACCGGAAGCTGTGGTGGGCGCACACCAACACCGTCTCCGAGATGACCGTGTCGAAGGACAGCCCCAATAGGGCCAATGCCAACAGCGAGAAGATCATCTCCCAGATCGACTGGCCGCAGTTCAACCACAACGGCCACTGGATCGAGTTCGGGCCGGACGGCAAGCTCTACCTGTCGACCGGCGACGGCGGCTACGCCAACGACTGGGGCATCGGCCACAACGTCACCATCGGCAACGGCCAGGACATGACGTCGAAGCACGGCAAGATCCTGCGTCTCGACGTCGACCGGGACGACCTGATCCCGGCCGACAATCCCTTCCTCAACCGCAACGACGCCGAGCCGCTGATCTGGGCCTATGGCCTGCGCAACCCGTGGCGCTGCTCGTTCGACATGGGCGGCACGCGGGAACTCTATTGCGCCGACGTCCAGCAGGACTCGTTCGAGGAGGTGGATATCATCACCAAGGGCGGAAACTACGGTTGGCGCAAGATGGAAGGCGACAAGTGCTTCGACTACGTGAATCCGAAGGTGCATCCGGCGAGCTGCGACAAGACCGGGCTCACCGAACCGATCATGGTCTACAAGAACTGCACCGCGCAGCCGCAAGGCTGCCTGGGGATCTCGGTGACCGGCGGCTATGTCTACCGCGGCGCGCATCAGGCCTGGCAAGGCAAGTACATCTTCGGCGACTGGTCGAAGTCGTTTGGCGAGATGGACGGCCAGCTCTTCTTCGGGACCAAGGGCGCGGACGGCAAGTGGACCTTGGAGGTGGCGCAGGTCGAGGGCATGAAGCCGCTGCCCTACATGCTGGCTTTCGCCCAGGATGAGCGCGGCGAGGTCTACGCGCTCACCAGCATCTCGACCGGCCCGGTCGGCGGTCATGACAAGATCTACCGGATCGTTCCGGCGAACTAGAGCGTTTTCCGGCGAAGTGTGCAGCGGTTCGCCGCAGAAAACGCGACCACGCAAGGAATCTAGAGCATGATCCGATTCCATTGGAACGGATCATGCTCGAGAACGCTCCAGTCACCACGTGTGAACCGGCCGGGGTTCCGGCCGGTTCAGGTTTCCGCATGCAACCTCTCCACCGCGAGTGGCGTTATGCGATGACTGTCATCCCGAGATGCCGGAGCGAAGTGACGGCGTTGAAGGATGATCCAGGGCGCGGAAGCGGGAACATTCTTCGAGGCTCGACCGCTGCGCGGCCGCACGCCTCCGGATGAAGGTGGAGAAATGAACCTGCGGGCCGCGCTCGTCGTATTCGGTCTGGCCGTGGCCGCCATGACGGCTGCGGTGCCGGCCGCGGCACAATCGGCCGCGCCGGCATCGGCCGCGCCCGCATCGGCCGACCCGCGCGACCCTCCGCCGCCGCTGCCGGCCACGGTGCTCAAGGATCCCAAATTGATCGCCGACGGCATCGCGCTGTGGAAAGAGAATTGCCAACACTGCCACGGCTCCAAGGCCTATCCCGGCAAGGCGCCGAAGCTGCAGCCGCACCGCTACAAGCCGGATTTCGTCTGGGATCGCATCCACAACGGCTTCAAGGACATGCCGGCCTGGAAGGAGCTCTATACGCCCGAGCAGGTGATCGCACTCGTCGCCTATGTCTTGAGCGACGAATTCTGGCCCTGACAGGACAGAGCGCTCAAGTTCCCGCAATGTGCCTTTGCAGCAGCATGGTCGCGGCGAAGCCGGCGACCGCGACGGATGCCGGCATGATCGCGCCGGCACCGGCCAGGAATGCGGCGTCCACCAGCGATATGCCGGCGATCAACGCTGCGACGGCGCGGGGAACGGCGCCGGTCACCGGCCGTCGCGCCAGCAGATAGACTGCGTAGGCGGTCCATCCGATGAGCGCGAGATAGATGACGATCGCCGCCGCGCCATATCGGAGCGCGGGCAGCGCGAGAACCATCGGAGTGCACAACAACACGAGAGGCCAGAGATTGCCGATGCGGTCCAGGCTCTCCTGCCGCGCCGCGTAGGTCAGTCCGGCAACGTAGGCGGTAAGGGCACATCCCGCCAGCCCGACCGGCCAGGAGAGGCCGCCCGACGCGGCGGCCGCGGCGCCGAAATAGACCAAGGCGCGGCACAGCCCCATCGTGACGGGACTGATGCTGATGCCCTTGTGGAAAAGATCATACGCGACGATCAGCCCCGCCAGGACCAGCCCGGTCGCGGCCGCCGCAACGCCGGTCGCGGCGAGCAGCACGATCCCGGCGCACAGCATTGCGCAGCCGGCCGCGGCCACCGCGCTGGCGGAAATGTCGCCCGCGGGGATCGGGCGGTCGGGACGTTCGCGCGCGTCGATCCCGCGGTCGAAGTAGTCGTTGAGATACATGCCGCCGAGATAGAACAGCGACATGGAGAGCAGCACGAGGCCGGTGCGGGCGCTCTGCCACGCGCCGCCCGCGAGCACGGTGGCGGCCAGCACGTTGGTCCACACCGTGGGCAGGTTCGACACCCGGCCGAGCCGCAGCAAGGTCTTCGGCGAGACCGTCCGATGCGAGGCGACCGCCATCAGCGTAGCTGCCCGAGCACCCAGCGCATTTCGCGCGCGATGGCGTCGGCGCGACGCTCCTGCCGCAGCTGCGGCGGCAGGACGTCCCAGGTGTAGGTCTCGACTTCGAGATGCGGCGCGACGAAGCCCGCCTTCGCGCAGGCGAGCGCGGCCTTCAGCGTCGGCTGCGTCGAGTGGAATTCTCCGGCGACTTCCAGGAACACCGGCACGTGGCAATGCACGCGCCATTCGCCGCCGGCAGTTCCCGCGTGCAGCGCCGCGAAAGCCGGCGCGAGATCGACGTGGCGCGTGATCGCGCCGTTGCGCCGCTCGACCACCTGGTGCAGGTAGACGCCGTCGTCGAATGCCGTCAGCGCTTGCTCCGTGCCGGCGCCGACCGCCGGAATGCGCAGCGCCGAACTCAACTGCAGCTTGGCGATGCGGATGCCGGCCGCGGAAAGCCGCGCGAAGGCGTCGGCCGGGTCTTCGAACTCCACCGCGCCGTGGCAAATGTCGTAGCAGAGGCCGATGTGGCGCCGCAGCGCCGCGCGCGCCTCGGCCAGCGAAAGCCCGGCCGCCTGCGCGACGATCGCGGCACTCGCATCGGTGTGCAGATGGCGGCCGAAGAATGCGAGCGTCTCTTCGACCGTTTCGAGAAAGCAGCAAGGCTCCGGCTCGAGCGCCAGCACGATCTCGCGGCCGGTCCGCCGCTGCAGCTGCACCAGCGTGGCGGCGTGTCGCGCCATCATGTCCGCCATGGCGCGCGCCGCATCCGGCCGCTTCGCCGCAACCGCCTTGAAGGTGCCCGGCACGGTCGATACCGAACCGATCATGCCGTCAGGCAGCAGCGCGGCGAGGATTTCGGCGCTCCGGTCGGTGTAGGTCAGCCGTTCGTGCGTCAGCCAGTCCGGCTGGTAGACATCCTCCTTGACCCGCGTCCCGTGAAACGGGCCATAGGGAAAGGCGTTGATGGTGAAGACATAGAAGCCGTGCCGCGACAGGAGCGTATGCAACTCATCGAACGCGGCGGGCGCGCTCAGTGCGTGTGCCGCAATGGCGGAGAGGCGCAGGCCAAGCCCGAGCGGCGCATCTGGCGAGACTTGGGCCTTGATGGGGGGCAGGTGGGCATCGAGGCTGTCGCGCACCTCGTCCCAACTCTCGCCGGCATGAATATTGGTGCAATAGGTGAGATGGACGTCACCGGGAAGATGATTGAGCCGCATGCTCCCCCGCTGCAAGCCGCTTCGCCTGGGTCTTGAGCCACCGGATGGATTGCTCGATCAGCGCATGATCCATGACATGGACCTCGATGCCGCGCCCGACGCCTTCAAGCAGCGTGACGGTCAGTTCGCCGCCGAGATGCTCCTGAAAGTCGGCGAGACCCCCGATGACGCGGCGCTGGCCGTGTCCGTCGCGCAGGTCCAGCACGTCGTCCCAGAGCGTGAATCCGAGTCGCGCGAGCAGCCGGAGAACGCGAACCTCCTCCCCTTCCGGCAACAGACCCGCGAGCACCGAGTAGCGGGCGTCGAGCGCGATCCCGATCGCCACGGCCTCGCCGTGGCGCAACACGTGGCGGGTGAGGCCTTCGAGCTTGTGCGCCGACCAATGGCCGTAGTCGAGCGGGCGCGCCGAGCCGGTCTCGAACGGATCGCCGCCATGCGCGATCTGGTGCATGTGCAGCTTGGCGCACCGCCGCACCAGCGTGTCGAGGGCGTTCGGCTCGAAGCGCGCCAGCGCGTCGGCTTCGCACTCCAGCCAGTCGAAGAAATCGGCATCGCGGATCAGCGCGACCTTTACGGCTTCGGCCATGCCGCCGCGTTTTTCGCGCTCGGGAAGGATGTCGAGGAACGCGGAATCATTGATCACCGCGTACGGCGGCGCGAAGGTGCCGAGCAGATTCTTGAACCCGAACGCATTGATGGCGTTCTTCACGCCGACGCCCGAATCGTCCTGGGCGAGCACCGTGGTCGGACATCGGATGTGGCGCACGCCGCGATGGAAGATCGCCGCCGCGAAGCCCACCGCGTCGAGCACGGCGCCGCCTCCGAGGGCAATGGCGAACGATTGCCGATCGATCTGGCGCGAGGACAGCTCCTTCAACATGTGTTCGACGCAGTCGTGCTGGTTCTTGACGGCTTCACCGCCCGGAACCACGACGATGTCGCCGGCGATCGTCATGGCGGAGGCGTGAGCGGCGGCATGGCGCGTGATGCGCGCCAGCAAACTCGGCGCCGCAAGCGTCACACCCTCGTCGACAAAGATTGCAAAGCGGTGACGTTTTTGCGGTTCGACCGCCGCCAACGCGCGTTCAAGGCAGGGATTGGCCGGATCGAACAGATCGCGCGTGAAATAGACCGGATAATCGTAGCTGACCGAGAATGACTGGCGATGAGTTTCGATCCACGACGCGTCATGCTTTGGGTCGAGCATCGAACGCCTCCTCGTCGCTCCGCGTCAACGACCGGGTGCCCGTGCCCGTCACATTCCCCGAAGCCAGTCTCCATTGCGAGGTTGCGCCTGTCAATTGCATGGCGGACAACGCAGACGTGCTGCAGCATGAGGGCGGGCTTGCGTCGGAAAAACGCTCTCCGAACGATGACTCCGAAAAATAACTCCGCAAGCGCCACAGCACCTCCCCCTTGTGGGGGCGCGCATCGCGCCGGGAGGGGGACTTTCTTTTCCCTATTTCAGAACTGGCGGCGCGTGGAACGGCCGGGCCGTCCTTGCGGAACATTCCGCCATCGTTGGCGTTCGCAGTCAGCACCTATCGCCCGGTCGCCAGAGGAGGAAACGATGGCGCTGTCTCCACTCACGGCTTTGCTCCTTGGCGTCCTCGCCTACCGCACCTATCAGGGAAAGGGCCGCTTGGCCGACATGTTCGGCACCGCGCCCGCTACGCCCGGCGCTGCACCGGGTCACGATCCGCGCGACCCGCGCACCACGCAGCCGCCCGCGACCGGCGGCGGCCTGGGCGATTTGCTCAGGGGCAACCTGGGCGGATTGCTCGCCGGCGGCGCGGCCGGGGGATTGCTCGGCAGCGGCCTCAACGACCTGCTCGGCCGCTTCCAGCGCAACGGCTATGGCGACCTCGCCAATTCGTGGATCGGAACCGGCCCGAACCGCGCCATTTCACCGCACCAGCTGCAGGAGGCGCTCGGTCCCGAAACGGTCAGTTCGCTCGCCGAGCAGGCCGGCGTGTCCGATATCGATCTCCTCTCCGGCCTGAGCCGCGATTTGCCGGACGCGGTCGATCAGCTCACGCCGAGCGGGGAAATTCCGCGCGGTTGAATCTGCGCCACCCCGCTGCAGTTCCTCGCGGCGCTCACTCGGAGCCAACCCCTTTCGGGGGAGGGCTACCGCATGTGGCGCAGATGCTTCACCGCGACCGGTGCCCCTGCGCCGATCGACGCGACCGCAGCTTCGAACGCCGCCACCACATCGAGCATCTCGTCGCGCGTCACCGGGAACGGTTCCCCCGTCTCGATCGTGTCGGCGAACGCGCCGAGCAGAAGCTCGAGCGAGTCGACTTGCGGCAGCACCCGCGCCTGCGGCGTCGCGCCCAGCGGTGCGACGGTCAGCGTGGTCTCGTCGCGCGCCTCGGCCCAGCCGCGGGTGCCGAACACGTGCACGCGCCAGTACATCGGCGCGGCGCGTACGGTCGCGATCAGGCCGGTGGCGCCGCTCGCGAACTCGACCAGCACGGCGGCGGCATCGCGCGGATCGGGCGGCGGCTTGGCAGCGAACAGTCTTGCGTCGACTTGAGCGATCGGGCCGGCCAGATGCACCAGCGCGTCGATCAGGTGCAGCCCGGCGCCGGTCAGGCCGCCGCCCGGCGACTCGCGCGGGTCGTCGCGCCAGCCGCCCGCGACGCGGGTCGAGTGCTCGTTGCAGAAATGGCCCTCGACGTGCAGCACGTCGCCGAGCGCGCCGGCGGCGACGACGCGCTTCAATTCGAGCATCGAGGCGAAGCAGCGCTTGTTGTTGCCGAGCGCGAACGGCACGCCGGCTTCCCGGCAGGCGGCGACCGCCCGCTCGGCCTCGCGAAGCGTCAGCGCGAGCGGCTTCTCGCACCACACCGGCTTGCCCGCCGCCGCGACCGCGACGATCTGATCGACGTGCAGCGAATGCGGCGTCGCCAGCAGCACCGCGTCGACGCGCGGATCGGCGAGCGCGTCGGCGAATTCGGTGGACAGTTCGAAGCCGTGCGCCGCGGCGAGCGCGCGCGCGAGCTCCGGCTCCTTCGACACCCCGCGCACGACACGCAGGCGGCTGCCCTTGGCCGCGGCCTCGACGATGCCCCTGCCCCAGCGCCCGAGACCGATGACGGCGGCGTTGATCATACTGGCGAGACTGTCACCGGCAACGCATGCCGTGCAAGATGCAGCCTGTGGGGCGGGCAAAGCCATCAGCGCGTTGACGCGCATCTTCGGCGCGCCTGGCGTGCCCCCATCGCCACGCGGGCACGGCGCTCACGCGCCGAAGAGAGGGACAGATGGACACCCAGGAGCTGCACGACCGTGGACTGAAGCTGCGCAGCGAGATGTTCGGGCACGGCGCGGTGAAGAAGCGCATGAATGCGTTCGGCGAATTCGGCGCGCCGCTGCAGCACATCATCAACGCCTATGCCTATGGCGACGTGTGGCAGCGCTCTGCCCTGCCGCTGAAGACGAAGTCGCTCGCCATGGTGGCGATGATGGCGGCGGCGGGACACGGCAACGAGTTGCGCGTGCACCTGCAGGGCGCGCTCACCAACGGCTGCAGCGCCGCGGAGATCCAGGAGATCCTGCTGCTGGTCGCGCTGTACTGCGGCATCCCCGCCGCCAACGAGGCGCACCGCGCCGCCGCCGAGGTTCTGGGCGGGCATTCGTAGACGACGCCGGCGGCCGGGATTTCCACGGCGTTGCGCCGGCTTTGACGCTTCGCACAATCTTTGTTTGAATTGCCATGCTCGGCATCGCGAGGAGGACCGGTCATGACAGCAGCGGCGCACTACCTATCCCTGATCCGCAAGGGTGGAGCTGCCAGGAGGGCGGCCGAGGACGCAGGCGGCGGCCTGGAGTCGATGGCGGTCGTGCCGGCGCGCGCCGACCTGATCGAACGGCTGCAGCGCGAGATCGAATACACGGTCCGCAAGACCGGCGTCGCGATCGATCAGGAAGCGGTCAATATGCTGACCAGCGAAGCGGACGACGGCTTGCGGGTGCTGTTCGACCAAGGCGAGCAGGCCCAGCTCACCGGGCGCATGGTCAGCGGCCTCGAGGCCGTGGTGAAGACCGACGGCTCGCGCCCGGTCCTGTTCGTCGAGGACGATTTCGTCGACGTGCTGCAGCCCTCGATCGGGCGCTACGGCACGGTGCTGTCCGGCCTGGAAAGCGCCGTGCGCACGGTGTGCAGGTCGGTCGGCCGGGTCGACGACCCGAATGCGCCGCCGCTGCGCTACCAGGGCACATGCTTCGCCATTGCCGACGGCATCGTGATGACCAACCGCCACGTCCACGACGTGATCGTGACCTCGTCCGGAGCGTTGCGGCCGGGGGTGTTCGTCGACTTCGCCCGCGAGGTCGGCCCGGCGCGCACCGACCGGCGCTTCCCGATCAAGCGCGTGGTCCGCGTCGGCGACCGGGGCGCCGCGGAATTCAAAGACGAATTCGGGCTGAATTTCGACGGCCTCGACATGGCGGTGCTGGAGCTGTCGCCGGTCGCAGGCCAGAAGTTTCCTGCGCCGTTGCCGGTCGCGCGCGGCGACGACCCGGTGACCCGAGGCGCGCTCGCGGCCGCCGGCCGCGGCATCTACCTGGTCGGCTATCCGGGCAACGACCAGTCCACCACGCCCGACCTGTTCAGCAAGATCTTCAGCGGCGTGAAGGCCTTCAAGCGCCTGGCGCCGGGCGAGATCATGGACGACCCCGGGGCTGCCGGAGCGGGCAAGGACCCGCGCGGCTGGATCATGACGCATGACGCGAGCACGCTCGGCGGCAATTCGGGCTCCGGCGTGATCGATCTGACGGATGGCAAGACATTGCTCGGCTTGCACTTCGCGGGCCTGCACGAGAAGCGCAACTGGGCGCATGCGTTCGAGAGGTTCACCGACAAGATCGCGGACCTGCTGCCGAAGCGGCCATGAACGGGGCGGCGCGCACGGCGAGTCATTGCTGTTCGCGCTTGGCCGCCTGGTCGGCGAGGCGCTGCCAGGCCTCGGCCATCTCGAGCAGCCGCGCCTTGTGCGCGGCGTCGGTGGCTTGCTGCGCGAGACGCAGGCATTCGGCCGCGAATTCCTTGTATTGTTCGACTGCGCTCGCCATGCCGAGGCCTGCCTGCGAACGGTGAGTATGTTAACGCGTCCGCGCCCCGGCGGTTCCGATCGGCGCAGGGAACCTGCCTGCTTGGCTCGGCGTTTTTGTTCCACGATGCAGGATCCCCAAACCTATCGGCAGTACGCCGCGGATTGCATGAATCTGGCCCGATCGATGCCGGAGCATCGCGCGTCGCTGCACGACATGGCTGCCACCTGGACCGCGCTCGCAGAGGCGGCCGAAAGGAAAGCAAAAGACGCCGACGGCTCCGGCGCAGCAAAGCCGAAGTAGCAGAGCGCGCTTGATGGCGAGGAACATCGCGCATAGCGCATCGAAGACGCGCACGAACGCGCTTTAGACGCGGCGCTTCGAAGCCCCATGGTGATGTTATGCGGGTTTTCCCCGCGCCAGCGAGCCGCCGCGCGACCACCCCAACGCCAGCGGCCCGAGCAGCACACCCGCGGCAAGAACCGCGAAGGCGGCGAACCAGCCCGAAGCGCTCGCCGGACCGCCCGCCGCATCGAGCGCGACACCCATGCTCCAGGCGCCGAGCGCGGACAGCGCGAAGCCGACGGTCGAATGCAGGGCCATCGTGGCGCCGCGTTGCAGCGGGGCCGCGCTTGCGCTCATGCCCGCCGTCAGGGCGCCGGAGTCGGCCGGCACGGTGACGCCGTAAACCAGGACCAGCAGCAGCACGATCCATGGCGATAGCGTCGCGCCGAGGCCGATGGCGATAGCCACGGCGGCCGAGACGATCATCACCGCGGTAATGGCGCGATGCCGGCCGAAGCGCAGCGCGGCCTCGTTGCCGAGGATGCTGGCCGGAAGCGACAGGACGGTCACGATCACGCTCACGGCGATCGGGCCGAGCGGCGCGCCTTCGGGGTCGCGCGCGGCCACGAAGGTCCAGAACGTCACCAGCCAGGTGCGCAGGCCGTAGAGCTCGAAACAGTGCGCGCCGTAGCCGAGGACATAGCCGAGCGCGGTGCGGTTGCGCAGCACCGGGCGGAAGTCGAGCGGATGGCCCGGCGAGCGCTGCGGCCGAAACGGCGCGAGCAGCAGGCACGCGGAGATCATCAGCAGCGGACCGAAGGCCGTGACGTAAAACGCCGCGCGCCAGCCGAAGCGGTCCGCGACCAGCTGGGAGACGAGGAACGACAGACCGACGCCGATCGAGAAGCTCGAGGTATAGAGCGTCACGCTGCGCGAAGCGTCGCCGGCCGGCAGCCGGTCGGTGAGCGCCTTGAGGCCGGGCATGTAGGCGCCGCCGAAGCCGATGCCGGCGAGGCCCCACAGCAGGATGGCAGACGCCAATCCGTCGGCGAACAACCCGACTGCCGCCGTGGCCAATCCGCTCAGCGCCGACCCGGCGAGCAGGATGCCGCGCGCGTCGGTCCGGTCGGTCAGCGCGGTCAGCATCGGCACCGCAAGCATGTAGCCGAACGCATAGGCGCTCGCCATCAGGCCGGCTTGCGCCGCGCTCAAGCCCCATAGCGGCATGAGATGCTGCGCCATGATGGCCGGCACGACCACGTGCGGCAGCAGGTTGCCGACCTGTCCGACGCACATCGCGGCGACGAGGGCACGTCCGTGCAACGAGGTCATCGCGCCCTCGCGGCCGGCAGCGCGAGGATTTCGTCTCCGCAGAACATTTCAGCTTCCATTGAAATGATTGTTGGCAGGCGGGGTGATAATTCCATATTCGTCGAAATATGGAAAAACACAAGCTGTCGCGGCGCTGGCCGCGCTCGCGCAGGAGAACCGCCTCGACGTGTGCCGCCTGCTGGTGCGCGCCGGCGCGGACGGCGCTCGGCCGGTCAAGTCGCGACCGAACTCGGGGTGGCACCCAACACCCGACGTTCCATTTCGATCGCCTGCGCCAATGCCGATCTGGTCACGGTTCGCCGCGCCGGCCGGTCGATGATCTAGGCCGCGCGCTTCGACGTCATGAACGCAGTGCTCGGCTATCTCACCGAGAACTGCCGCCAGGGCGTCACCGCGGACGTCCGCTTGGTCCTGCCCGAGACCGGCGTCTGCCGCGCGAGTGCTACGTTTTAACGTACCCGTCACGCCACGCGGTATTGCTCCATGACCTCCCGGTCCGGCTCGTAGCCCAGGCCCGGCCCGTCGGGCACCGCTACGGTGCCGTTGCCGTCGGCATCGACGCGACCGCCCCACAGGCATGCGGCGCGGTTCATGTAGAAGAATTCCACGTAACGGTCGTCGCGCAGCGCCAGGAGCTGCAACGTCGCCAGCAGGCCGGGCCCGAAATAGGGCGAGTGCGGCATGAGCTTCACACCCATCTCGTCGGCGAGCGCCGCCACCTTCAGGTATTCGGTGATCCCGCCGACCTTGGTCACCGAGGGCTGGGCATAGCTGACGGCGTCGGCGGCCATCATCTGGCGGAATTGATGCACCGTGCAGGCATTCTCGCCGGCCGCGACGTCGAGCCCGCCCCCGCGGCGCACTTGCGCCAAAGTCGCGAAGTCTTCCGGCGGCCAGACCGGCTCCTCCAGGAACAACGGCGCGGCCGCGCGGCACGCGTGCGCGAAGCGAATCGCGGCGGCGCCATCCATCGGGCAGTTCAGGTCGACCATGAGCGGCACGCCGGCGCCGATGGCGGCACGCGCCGCCAGCACCGGCGCGACCGTGGTCTCGTGCAGCTTGATCGCCGGGAAGCCGCGGCGCAGCGCGCTTTCGCATTCCTGCGCGACCAGCTTCTCGTCCCCGATGCGCAGCAGGCTCGCATAGGCCGGAATACGCGTCCGCTGTGCGACGCCGAGCAGGCGATGCAGCGGCAACCCTTCCGCCCGTGCGGCGAGATCCCACAAGGCGATGTCGAGCGCGGAGATCGCGAACATGGTGATGCCGTAGCGGCCGAACAGATGCAGGTTGCGCTGGATGCGCTCCATGAAGGCTGGGATACCGGCGGCGTCCGGCGCTTCGAGGCCGCGCGCCTGCGGCGCGACCATCTCCGCGACGGCGGTCGCGGTCGAGCGCGGGCAGACATAGGAGAACGCGTCGCCCCAGCCGGTCAGGTCTACGTCGGTGGAAATCTCGACCAGCACGATCTCGAGCGCCGCAATCGCCGCGGCGCCCTGCCGGAAGCTCGCCGGCCCCGCATCGTAGGGAATGCGGATGTGATGTGCGCGGACATCCGTGATCTGCATGCGCGTCTCCCTCCTCACCAGCCCGACCGTAGCGCACGCGATGCGCGACGTCCCGGATTTCGCTGATGCTCAATCCGGGCTACAAGCACGCCGATGTCCTCCCCCATTGTCCCCGACATCGCGACCCTGGCGCGCCGCCTGCGCGGCGGCGAGCGCGCGGTGCTGGCCCGCGCCATCACCTTGATCGAGAGCAAGCGCGCCGATCACCAGAAGGCGGCGCACGCCCTGGTACAGGAGCTGTTGCCGCAGACCGGCAAGGCGGTACGGCTCGGCATCACCGGCTCGCCCGGGGTCGGCAAGTCGACCACCATCGACGCGCTCGGCAGCTACCTCACCGGCAAGGGCCACAAGATCGCGGTGCTGGCGGTCGATCCGTCCTCGACGCGCACCGGCGGCTCGATCCTCGGCGACAAGACGCGTATGGCGCGGCTCGCCGCCGACGCCAACGCGTTCATCCGCCCCTCGCCGTCGGCCGGCACGCTCGGCGGCGTCGCGGCCAAGACGCGTGAGAGCATGCTGATCTGCGAGGCCGCGGGCTTCGACGTGGTGCTGGTCGAGACCGTGGGCATCGGCCAGTCCGAGACGACCGTCGCCGACATGACCGATTTCTTCCTCGCGCTGATGTTGCCCGGTGCCGGCGACGAGTTGCAGGGCCTGAAGAAGGGCGTGATCGAGCTCGCCGACATGATCGCGGTCAACAAGGCCGACGGCGACAACGTCAAGCGCGCGACCGCCGCCGCGGCCGAATACCGCGCCGCGCTGCACATCCTCACGCCGCGCTCGCCGAACTGGGCGCCGCCGGTCGTGACCTATTCGGGGCTGACCGGCGCCGGCGTCGCCGAATTGTGGACGCAGGTGCTGTTGCATCGCGAACGACTGACCGCCGCGGGCGAGTTGGCCGAACGCCGGCGCGCCCAGCAGGTGCGCTGGATGTGGGCCATGCTGGAAGACCGCTTCCATCTGCGGCTCGTGACCGACCCCAAGCTGAAAGCGCGGTTGCCGGCGCTCGAAGCGAGCGTCGCTACGGGCAAGCTCTCGCCCACGCTTGCGGTCGACGAGATCGCGGCGGTGCTCGGGATATGAAAATCCTCATCACCGGGTTCGGGCCGTTCCACGGTGCGGCGTCCAACCCGAGCGGCCCGCTCGCCCGCGCGCTGGCACAGGCGCGGCGGCCTGCGTTCGCCGACATCACGCGCGCCGCGCATGTGTTCGCAACCAGCTACACGGCGGTCGACCGCGAGCTGCCGCAGCTGCTCAAGCAGCATCGCCCCGACATCGTGCTGATGTTCGGCGTCGCGACGCGCACGCCGCACCTGCGCATCGAACGCCAAGCGCGCAACGTGCGCTCGGTGCTGTTCGCCGACGTCGACGGCGACCGGCCGGCCGAGCGCCGGATCGCCAAGGGCGAAGGCGCGCGTGAGGGGCGCGCACCGCATCACCGCCTGGTCGCGGCGGCACGCGCGGCGCGCGTGCCGACCGTACTGTCGCGCGATGCCGGGCGCTACCTGTGCAACTACGGTTACTGGCGCGCGCTCGAACTGTCCCGGGACGGGACGCTGGTCCAGTTCGTGCACGTCCCGGCGCTACGGCGATCGCGACTCACGGCGGCCGATCTCCTGCGCGGCGGCGAGGCGATCCTGCGCGCTCTGGTCGCCGCGCGGCGGCGTTAAGCCTAACCGCGCTGTCCCAGCGCGGCACATCCGCGCTGGCGCGGCTCTTGAAGCCGTTCGATCCGGATTTCCACAATCGGGATCGACCCATGGCCATCGACCGCCGTACTCTGATTACCGCGACCGGCGCCACCGGCGCCGTCACCGCAGCCCCCGCGTTCGCAGCACCGGTCGGCACCGTACCGATCTCCGGGCTTGGGGTTGATGCGGTGCATCTCGGCGTGCGCACCGGCAGCCCGGACGACCAGACCGAGGTGCTGCAGCGCGCGATCGACCGCGCCGCCGGCGCGCGGCTGCCGCTGGTGCTCTCGCCCGGCGTCTACCGGGTCAAGACCCTTACCCTGCCGAGCGGCGCGCGGCTGATCGGCGTGCCCGGCGCGACGCGGCTGGCCTCGGCCGACGCGGTCGCGATCCTCATGAGCCGCGGGGCCGACCACGTCTCCCTCTCCGGCCTCGTGCTCGACGGCGGCTACAAGGCGCTGACCGAGCATCGCGGGCTGATCGAGCTGGCGCGCGGGCGCAACGTGCGCATCGTGGACTGCGAGGTGGTGAATTCGGGGCGCAACGGTATCGTGCTCGAAGGGATCGAGGGCGAGGTCGCCGGCACCACGGTGACCAACGCCGCAGCCGCCGCGATCTTCTCGATCGACGCGCAGGGCCTCACACTTGTCCGCAACACCATCCGCGCCGCCGCCAACAACGGCATTCTCGTATGGCGCGCGGAAGCCGGCGACGACGGCACGCTCATTGCCGACAACCGCATCGAGGACATTGGGGCACGAGCCGGCGGATCGGGGCAGAACGGCAACGCGATCAACGTATTCCGCGCCGCCAACGTGATCGTGCGGGGAAATCGCATCCGCAACGCGGCGTTCTCCGCGGTGCGCGGCAATGCCGCCTCCAACCTGCAGATCGCCGCCAACAGCTGCGTCGGCCTCGGCGAGGTCGCGCTCTATGCCGAGTTCGGCTTCGAGGGAGCCATTATCGCCGGCAACACCGTGGACGGCGCGGCAATCGGCATCGCGGTCACCAACTTCAAGGAGGGCGGCCGCCTCGCGGTGGTGCACGGCAATATCATTCGCAACCTCGTCACCCGGCGCCCACCCGGCACCGATCCGAACGACGGCAACGGCATCGGCATCGCGGTCGAAGCCGACACGGCGGTGACCGGCAACGTGGTCGAGCACGCGCCGGTCGCCGGCATCATGGTCGGCTGGGGCCAGTACCTGCGCGACTGTACCGTCACCGGCAACGTGGTGCGCCAGGCCGGCGTCGGCATCGCGGTTTCGGTCACGCCCGGCGCCGGCAGCGCCATCATCGCCGACAACCTGATCGCCGGCGCGCAGCGCGGCGCGATTGTCGGCATGGATCTGAAGAAGCCGATTGGCGATCTCGCCAAGGATGCGGCGCGCTACGCGCAGCTCGCGATCAGCGGGAACCGGGTGCGATAGCGCTGGTCAGCCCTCGGATAACGTTGGTCGCGCTTCCTGCGGATCGCGGGAAGCAGCACCGACAGCAGCAGCAGCAACGACAGCAGCAGCAGCAACGCGCTCAGCGGCTCGCGCAGCAGCACGTCGGGGCGCCCCTCCGACAGCACCATGGCGCGGCGCAAATTCTCCTCCATCGGCGGCCCGAGAATGAAGCCGAGCAGCAGCGGCGTCGGCTCGCAGCCGAGCTTGTGGAACACGTAGCCGGTAAGGCCGAACAGCGCCATCAGGTAGACGTCGAGCGTGGTGTTGCCGATCGAGAACACGCCGATGGCGCAGAACACCATGATGGCCGGATAGAGCAGGTGGTACGGCACGGTGATCATGCGCACCCACAGGCCGATCAGCGGCAGGTGGAGGATCAGCAGGAACACGTTGCCGACCCACATCGACACCACCACGCCCCAGAACAACGCGGCCTGTTCGGTGATGATGGTCGGGCCGGGCTGGATGCCCTGGATCATCAGGGCGCCGATCATCAGCGCCATCACCGGGTTGGCCGGAATGCCCAAAGTCAGCATCGGGATGAACGAGGTCTGCGCGCCGGCATTGTTGGCGGATTCAGGGCCTGCCACGCCTTCGATCGCGCCCTGCCCGAATTGCTCGGGCGTTTTCGAGAGCTTCTTCTCGAGCGAATAGGAGGCGAAGGACGCCAGGATCGCCCCGCCGCCGGGCAGGATGCCGAGCGCCGAGCCGAGCGCGGTGCCGCGCCAGATCGGACCGATGATCTTGCCCCAGTCCGCGCGCGACGGCAGCAGGCCGTGCACGCGCGTGACCATGGCGGAGCGCGTCGCCTCGTGCTCGAGGTTGGCGACGATCTCGGCGAGCCCGAACATGCCCATGGCGATGACCACGAAGCCGATGCCGTCGGCGAGCTGGGGCCAGCCGAAGCTGTAGCGCGCGACGCCGGAATTGACGTCGGTGCCGACCAGCCCGAGCACCAGGCCGACCACCACCACGGCGAGCGCATGCAGCAGCGAGCCGCTCGCGAGCACGATCGAGGCGACCAGCCCGAGCACCATGAGCGAGAAGTACTCGGCCGGCCCGAACCGCAGCGCCACTTCCGCCAAGGGCGGCGCAAAAAGAGCGACCAGCAGGGTCGCGACCGTCCCGGCGATGAACGAGCCGATCGCCGCGGTCGCGAGCGCGAGGCCGGCCTTGCCCTGGCGCGCCATGCGGTAGCCGTCGAGCGCGGTCACCACCGAAGCGGATTCGCCGGGCAGGTTGATCAGGATCGCGGTGGTCGAGCCGCCGTACTGGGCGCCGTAGTAGATGCCCGACAGCATGATCAGCGCCGAAACCGGCGGCAGGCCGAACGTGATCGGCAGCAGCATCGCGATGGTGGCGATCGGGCCGATGCCGGGCAGCACACCGACCGCCGTACCGAGGAACACGCCGATCAGGCAATAGAGCAGGTTCGACAGGCTCAGCGCCGTCTGGAAGCCGAGCGCAAGGTTGGCCAGCACGTCCATGATCAGCCACCCAACCACGTGCCGAGCAACGGCATCGGCACGCCGAGCCCTTTGACGAACACGACGACGCAGAGCGCGACCAGGCCGACCAGGGCGGCGACCGACGCGACATCGAGCCGCGTGTTGCGGCTCGCCAGCGCGCCGACCACGATCAGGGCCGGGAGCGCGACGAGCACGCCGGCGCGCGGCAGCAGCAAGCCGAACAGCACGGTCGCGCCGAGCACCAGGAGCAGCGGCCGCCACGCGAACGGCGCGATCGGTTCACCCGGGCGGATGAACTGAGCGGCCGATCGAGACGAGACCGAACAGCGCGAGGACCGAACCGAGCACGGTCGGGAAGAATCCTGGCCCCATCCGCTCGCTGGTGCCGAACTGGTAGTTCCGCCCGATCCAGATCGCCGCAACGCCAAGCGCCAGGTAGACAGCGCCGGCGGCGAAGTCGCGCGGATTGCGGATGGTCATGGTCCCTTGAGCTGCGGCAGCGTGTCGAACGAGAAGCTCATGCGGCCGGCGATCAGGTCGGTGATCATCGGCGCGCTGCCGCGGTAGCCGACGTGCTCGATGTTGAGATTGTGCTGCTTCTTGAACGTCTCGCCGAGGATGTGGCCGATCGAGCCGATGCCGCCCGAGCCGTAGAAGATCTTCTTGTTCTGCGCCCTGATCCAGGCGACCAGCTCTTCCAGGTTCTTCACCGGGACGGACGGGTGCGCCATCACCACGTCGGGAACGGTGGCGACCAGGCTGACGTGGGTGAAGCCATTGACCGAGTCGTAGGGTTGCGGATCGAGCATGAACGGCGCGAGCGAGATCGGCGTCGTGTTCGACATCAGCAGGTTGTAGCCGTCGGGCGCAGCACGGAAGATCTCAGCTGCCGCGATGGTGCCGCCGGCGCCGGGCTTGTTGTCGACCACGACCGGTTGTCCAAGATTCTTCTGCAGCGGGACCGAGAGCGCGCGCGCGGTGACGTCGCTCGAGCCGCCGGGCGGAAACGTCACCACGATGCGCACCGGCTTGCTCGGGTAGTCCTGCGCCAGCGCCGGGGCGGCGGCGAACATTGCCGCGAACGCCAGCATGGCGCACGCGGCGAGAAGCCTGGTTTTCATGGTGCCTCCTTTGAACGGGTCATCCCGGGTTTTCTGTGCAAGAAGCATGCAAGGCGACGGCCTTACGCCCCGCCCCTGAAACACGAATATCCCCACGGCGTACATTTCATCGGCAGGTGATAGTGCGCCTCCGGATCGGCCAGGCCGAAGCGATAGGAGACGACGTCGAGGAACGGCAGCGCGGGCGGCGCGCCGATGGCGCCGCGGTAGTAGGCGGCGACATGAAAACGCGCCTCATAGAAGCCCGGCGCGAATTTCTGATTGAGCGCAGGATCCGCCAGCACGCCGGTCGGCGAGAGGTCGCCCGCGGCGATCAGCCGGTCGGAGCCGCCCGAGACCGCGAACAGCTCGACGCGCATGCCGCCGGCCACGACGCCGCGCGAGACGTCGACCACATGGATGGAAATCCCCGGCATCGGCCCCCGCCCATTTGCTGACGGCAATTGTGTTCTGCGATGGAGGCCGCTGACAAGAGTGAAGAATACGACCGCCCGCTTTGCCGGTGCGCGATCGCGAGCGCAAGGCGGGCGCGGCGCTCGACGCGCCAAACCTGCGCCCCTCTTGCAATCCCTGCACCTCACTCATGCAACGCACGCGCGGCTTCCGAGATGATCGGCAATGCGCGCTCGACCGCACGCCGCAGCACGTAACTTTCGCGGTACGCGGCATGATCGAGACCTTGCAGGGTCGCCGCCATGCCGTCGATTTCATCGCGAATGTGAAGGAGTCGGAGTTGCGGGTTCTTGCTCGCCGCCATCAAAAGACCCGGATGGCTTCGCACTCGACATTGGTGCGGACATAAGGCGAGAGCCCGTCACGCGTCGAATAGCCGACGTCGACGCCCTCCCCGACTGCCTTCCGGATCGCCTGATAGGCGTCAACATACGGCACCAGACCAAACGCCGCGTCGGGCGCCGGATCGACAAAAACATCAACGTCGGAATCGGTACCCGCTTCATCGCGCGCATGCGAGCCGAACAGGTACAGCGCCGCCACCCCGCAGGATCGCAAGGTGGGTTCGGTTCGCTTCAATCTGGCGATCAAATCGTCACGGCGCATGATCTAAATGTAGCGAAACCGGAGTGATTTTTCCAGCTTAGGGCGGGCAAAGCGCAGCGAGGCGGCGCGGCCTCTCCGAATCCCTCCCCCGAAGGGGCAGGGCTATCGCATATGACGCCGCTGCTTTGGTTGTCGCGCCGAAAGCGCCACAGCACCTCCCCCCTTGTGGGGGAGGTCGACCGCCGGAGCCCGCAGGGCGACGGCGGGCGGGAGGGGGTCCGCTTTTCTTTGTCTGAGAAGATTTTTCGTGCTTGTGGCGAGTCCCCCTCCGGCCTCGCTTCGCGAGGCCACCTCCCCCACAAGGGGGGAGGTACTGTGGCGCTTTCAGTGTCTATTTCGTCACAGACACGGCGCTGCGTGTCATATGCGATAGCCCTCCCCCTTTGGCGGAGGGATAACCTCACGTGATATGCGCGCCGCGCGTCTCCACATACACGGCGTAGAGCGACTGGCTCGCGGTCATGAACAACCGGTTGCGCTTGGTGCCGCCGAAGCAGACGTTGGAGCAGATCTCGGGCAGCCGGATCTGGCCGATGCGCGTGCCGTCGGGCGCGAACACGTGCACGCCGTCATAGCCGTCGCCGACCCAGCCCGCGCTCGACCAGATATTGCCGTCCTCGTCCGCGCGGATGCCGTCGGAGAAGCCGGTCTTGCCGTTCCACTCCATGTTCACGAAGGTCTTCGGGTTCTTCAAGGTCGCGCCGTCGACGTCGTAGACCCAGATCTGGCTCTTCGCCTCCGGATAATGCGACACGCCGGTGTCGGCGACGTAGAGCTTGCGGTAATCGTGGCTGAAGCAGAGGCCGTTGGGCTTGAACGGCTCGTCGGCGACCTTGGTGATGGCGCCGGACTGGCCGTCGATGCGGTAGACCGCCTCCTTCATCAGCGGCCGCGGGGTCGCGGCGCTCTGCGGCAGACGGTTGCCTTCGTACTCCATCAGCGAGCCGTAGCCCGGATCGGTGAACCAGATCGAGCCGTCGTTCGGATGCACCACCGCGTCGTTCGGCGCGTTGAACTCCTGGCCCTGGAACTTGTCCGCGAGCACCGTCACCTTGCCGTTGTGCTCGTAGCGCACGACCTTGCGGGTGCCATGCTGGCAGGCGATCTGGCGGCCCTGGTAATCGAAGGTGTTGCCGTTGGAGTTGCCGGCCGGATAGCGGAAGCGGCGCGCGACGTGGTTGTCCTCCTCGAGGTAGCGCAGGTTCTCGTCGTTCGGGATGTCGCTCCACAACAGGTAGCGGCCGACCGCGCTCCAGGCCGGGCCTTCGGCCCACAAGGTACCGGTATGCAGGCGCTGGATCGGCGTGTTGCCGAGCTTGTATTTGAAGCGCTTGTCGATCACGACGATGTCGGGATCGGGATAGCGCACCGGGTCGGCGCCCGAGCCAAAATTGCGCGCGAACGCGTCGGGCGCCATCGCGGTGGTGGCGGCGAGCGCGGCCGCGGCCGCGAGGAAGCCGCGGCGGTCGACGCCGGCGGGCGGCGTTCCCTTCGGCTTGGCCAGATCGACGAAGCGGTGGAGCTGAACGCGAGCCATCGTTTCCTCCTGCTGTTGTTGACCGGATGCCCGCGTATTGTACGCCTGCGGGCGTCCTTGCATACTCAGGCGTTCGTGAACGGAACCTTGTTGCGGGAGGCTATCGATGAGCACGCGGATGCGGACTTCGTGGTTGCGGGCCGGACTCGGACTGGCGCTCGCGCTGGCAGCGGCACCGGTGACAAGCACGGCCGTCCAGGCCCAGCAGAAGGTGCTGCGCGCCGTCCTGCATGCCGACGTCCGTACCCTCGACCCGTTCTGGACCACGCAGACCATCGCCGGCATCCACGGCATGCTGGTCTACGACACCCTGTTCGGCAACGACGACAAGCTCAATCCGCAGCCGCAGATGGTCGGCAAGTACGAGGTCAGCGCGGACAAGCTCACCTATACTTTCACCTTGCGCGACGGCTTGAAATTCCACGACGGGTCGCCGGTCACCACCAAGGACGTGATCGCCTCGCTCAAGCGCTGGTCGGCGCGCGACAATGTCGGCCAGCGGCTGTTCTCCTTCGTCGACCGGCAGGAAGCGGTCGACGACAAGACCTTCCGCATGGTGCTGAACAAGCCTTACGGCATGGTGCTCGAATCCCTGGGGAAAAGCGGCACCTCGGTCGCCGCGATCATGCGCGAGAAGGATGCGCTGACCGATCCGCAGCAGCAGATCAAGGAGGCGATCGGCTCGGGACCTTTCAAGTTCGCCAAGGACGAATGGGTGCCGGGCAGCAAGACGGTCTACCTGAAGAATGCCGATTACGTGCCGCGCCCAGGCAACGAGCGCGCCTCGTTCTTCGCCGGCTCGAAATTCGCCGGCGTCGATCGCATCGAACTGATCTGGATCTCAGACCCGCAGACCGCCATGTCGGCGCTGATCAACGGCGAGATCGATTTCTGGGAAAACCCGAACATCGACTTCGTGCCGATCCTGGAGAAGGCGCGCGGCGTCAAGCTGATGAAGACCGGCGAGTTCGGCACCAATGCCGGGTTCGTGCGGCTCAATCACCTGCATCCGCCGTTCAACAACGTGAAGGCGCGGCAGGCGATGTACCACCTGATCAACCAGGAGGACTTCCTGCGCGCGCTCATCGGCAATCCGGCCTACTACAAGGTCTGCCACGGCATGATCACCTGCGGCACGCCGCTCGCGAGCGACGCCGGCAATGCGCCGCTGAAGGAGTTCAACCCGAAGAAGGCGCTGCAGCTGATGAAGGAGGCAGGCTACAACGGCGAGCCGATCACCATCCTGGCGGCGACCGACCACAACACCATCACGCCGGCGACCCAGGTGCTGATCCAGGCGATGCGCGAGGCCGGGCTCAACCTCGACGTCCAGTCGATGGACTGGGGCTCGGTGGTGTCGCGCCGCGCCAAGAAGGAGCCGCCGGCACAGGGCGGCTGGAACATCTTCGTCACCACCATGGGCACCGTCGGCGCCAGCAACCCGGTGCTGCACACCTGGATCGGCGCCGCCTGCGACAAGGGCCTGTTCGGCTGGCCGTGCGACGCCAAGATCGAGGAGCTACGCAACGCCTACGCGTTCGCGCAGACCGAGGCCGAGAAGAAGCAGATCGCGCGCGACCTGCAGGCGCGCGCCATCGAGCAGGTGGTCTATGTCCCGTTCGGGCAGTGGGATTCGCCTTACGCCTATCGCGCCGACCGCCTGGAGGGAATCGTGCCCAACACCGGCCTGGTGGTGCTCTGGAACATCACGAAGAAGTAGTGCCGTGCGGCGGGCAAGTCCCCCTCCCGGCGCGCGACGCGCGCCGACCTCCCCCACAAGGGGGGAGGTAAGCTGTGGCTCTTTCACGGCACCAATTGCCGCACCGTTTGCTCGGCGAAATTTGCACTGAAAGCGCCACAGCCTCCCTCCCCCCTTGTGGGGGAGGTGGCCGAGCGAAGCGAGGCCGGAGGGGGACTCGCCAAGAGCACAAAGGCGGAGGGAGCCTTGCCTCACAGCAGCATCGATGAACGCACGCGCGTCACCGCGAAACGTCTGCGCCGCGGCCAGACCGACGCCGAACGCAAAATGTGGCGCCTGCTCCGACCTTTTCGTGATGACGGAATCCCGTTCCGCAGACAGGCACCCGTCGGTCCCTTCATCGTGGATTTCGTCTGGTTGAGCGGTCGCCTCGTGATCGAGGTCGACGGCGGACAGCACAACATGCTCCAAGGCGAAGCAATTGATCGCAAGCGAACAAGCTGGCTCTCCTCGCAGGGGTTCGAGGTATTGCGCTTCTGGAACAACGACGTGCTGCGCAATGGCGAGGGTTGTCAGCAGGTGATCGCAGAAGCGATCGAGAAACGACGCAAGCTCAGTTTCCTGGAATGAAGACCCCCTCCGGCCTCGCTTCGCTCGGCCACCTCCCCCACAAGGGTAGGGCTATCGCATATGACGCGCAGCGCCGTGTCTGTGACGAAATAGGCACTGAAAGCGCCACAGTACCTCCCCCCTTGTGGGGGAGGTGGCCTCGCGAAGCGAGGCCGGAGGGGGACTCGCAACAAGCACGAAAAACCTTCTCAGACAAAGAAAAGCGGACCCCCTCCCGCCCGCCGTCGCCCTGCGGGCTCCGGCGGTCGACCTCCCCCACAAGGGGGGAGGTGCTGTGGCGCTTTCGGCGCGACAACCAAAGCAACGGCGTCATATGCGATAGCCCTACCCACAAGGGGGGAGGGAGGCTGTGGCGCTTTCACGACAAATCCCAACGACCTACCGTGCAGCCCAGATTGCCACAGGAGGCCCGGATCAAGTGACCGCCTACATCCTGCGCCGGCTGCTCGCCACTCTTCCCGTGATGGCGGTGGTGGCGATCTTCGTATTCTTCCTGCTGCGCCTCGCGCCCGGCGACCCTGCGGCGATCATCGCGGGCGAGGACGCGACCGCTGCGCAGATCGCCGCGGTGCGCAGCAAGCTCGGCCTCGACCAGCCGATCCTGCAGCAGTTCGTGGTATGGATCGGCGGGATGCTGCAAGGCGATTTCGGCACGTCGATCTTCTCCAACCTGCCGGTCAGCCGGCTGATCGCGCAGCGGATCGAACCGACTTTGTCGCTGATGCTCGCGACCTTGGCGGTCGCGGTCGGGCTCGCGATCCCGCTCGGCGTGCTCGCCGCCTGGAAGGCGCGCCACCTGGTCGACCGCGTGGTGATGTCGTTCTCGGTGCTCGGCTTCGCGATGCCGGTGTTCCTGGTCGGCTACGTGCTGATCTACGTGTTCGCGGTCAAGCTCGGCTGGCTCCCGGTGCAGGGCTACGTGCCGATCCGCGAGGGCCTCTGGCCCTGGGCCGAAAGCCTGATCCTGCCGTCGGTGGCGCTCGGCATCACCTACATGGCGCTGATCGCGCGCATCACGCGCGCCTCGATGCTCGAGGTGCTGGCGCAGGACTACATCCGCACCGCGACCTCCAAGGGCCTGGCCACCGAGCGCGTGCTGCTGCTGCACGCGCTGAAGAACGCCTCGGTGCCGATCGTCACCGTGATCGGCATCGGCATCGCGCTGTTGATCTCCGGGGTCGTCATCACCGAGACCGTGTTCAACATTCCGGGCCTCGGCCGGCTCACCGTCGACGCGGTGTTGAAACGCGACTATCCGATCGTGCAAGGGCTGATCATCGTGTTCGCGGCGGTCAAGGTGCTGGTGAACCTGCTGATCGACATCTCTTACGTGTTCCTCGATCCACGCATCCGGTATTGAGCCCGTGACGCTGTCCGTAACCGCCGAAACGCGCACCGCCGCTTCGCCGTTGGCAAGGACGGCGCGCGCGATCCGTCGCAACCCGACGATCTTCGTCGGCGCGGTGCTGTTGGGCGTCCTGGTCGCGCTGGCGATCGCAGGCCCGTGGCTCACCGCAGATCCGTTCCGGCAAGCGCCGATCAACCGCCTGCGCCCGCCGTCGGAGCGGTTCTGGTTCGGGACCGACCAGTTCGGCCGCGACGTCTTCACGCGCACCATCCATGGGGCGCGCGTCTCGCTCATCGTCGGGCTCTGCGTCGCCGCGCTGGCAAGCCTGATCGGTCTCGGCATCGGGCTCTTGTGCGGCTATTTCAGGCGCCTCGACGGCATCATCATGCGCGTGATGGACGGCATCATGGCGATCCCGACCATCCTGCTCGCCATCGCGCTGATCACGCTGACGCGGCCGGGCCTCGGCATCGTGATTGCCGCGATCGTGATCCCGGAGGTGCCGCGCATCGTGCGGGTGGTCCGCTCGGTCGTGCTGTCGATCCGCGCGCAGCCCTATGTGGAGAGCGCGATCGCGGGCGGGACGCGCAACGCGCGGCTGCTCACCCGCCATATCCTGCCCAACACACTGGCGCCGCTGATCGTGCAGGCGACCTACGTTTGCGCCTCGGCGATGCTGATCGAGGCCGGCCTGTCGTTCCTCGGCGCCGGGGTGCCGCCGGAAATCCCGAGCTGGGGCAACATCATCGCGCAAGGGCGCACGTTCTTCCAGATCGCGCCGTGGAGCATCCTGATCCCGGGCGCGTTCCTCGCCGCGACGGTGCTCGCCGTCAACATGCTCGGCGACGGCCTGCGCGACCGCCTCGATCCGCGATTGGCGAGGCGCATGTGAGCCTGCTCGAAGTCCGCGCGCTCAGCACCCACTTCTTCACCGCCGACGGCATCGTGCGTGCGGTCGACGGCGTTTCGTTCGCGCTCGAGCCGGGCGAGACCCTGGGCATCGTCGGCGAGTCGGGATGCGGCAAGTCGGTGACCGCGCTCTCGATCCTGCGGCTGATCGCGCCCGAGACCGGCCGCATCGTCGCCGGCTCGATCCGCTTCGCGGGGCGCGAACTCACGACACTGTCCGAACCGGAGATGCGGAGCTTGCGCGGCCACAAGATCGCGATGATCTTCCAGGAGCCGATGACCAGCCTCAATCCGGTGCTCAACGTGGGCACGCAGATCGCCGAGAGCGTGGTCCGGCATTTGGGATTGTCCTGGCACGCCGCCCGCGACCGGGCGCATGAGATGCTCGACCTGGTGCGCATCGGCGACGCGCGGCGCTGCCTCGACCAGTATCCGCACCAGCTCTCGGGCGGCATGCGCCAGCGGGTCATGATCGCGATCGCGCTCGCCTGCGATCCGCAGGTCCTGATCGCCGACGAGCCGACCACCGCGCTCGACGTGACGATCCAGGCGCAGATCCTCGACCTGATGCTGGAGCTGAAGGACAAGCTTGGCACCGCGATCATCATGATCACCCATGACCTCGGGGTCATCGCCGAGACCTGCGAGCGTGCCATCGTGATGTATGCCGGCCGCGTCGCCGAGGAAGCGAGCGTCACGGAGCTGTTCGGGCGCCCTCTGCATCCCTATTCGCGCGGGCTGCAGCGCGCGTTGCCCGGCGCCGCGGCGGAGCCCGTCCGAGCGCGCCTTGCCGAGATCCCCGGCATCGTGCCGGCGTTGAACCAACCGATCATCGGCTGTGCGTTCGCTCCGCGCTGCGACTTCGCGACCGGACGCTGCCGCACGACACCGCCGGCGCTGACGCCGTTCGGCACCGGGCATCAGGTCGCGTGCTGGGAGGCGCACCGCGTCGGAGCGGCCGCATGAGCGTGCCCGCAAGCCTGGAAGTGCAGGATCTCACCAAGCATTTCCCGGTCTACGGCGGCCTGCTGCAATGGCGCAGAGGCAGCGTGAAGGCGGTGGACGGCGTCAGCTTCGCGATTGCGCGCGGTGAGACCCTCGGGCTGGTCGGCGAATCGGGTTGCGGCAAGACCACGGTGAGCCGGATGGTGCTCAAGCTGATCGAGCCGACGTCGGGCCGCATCATGCTCGGCGGCGCGGACGTGACCGACCTTGCGCCCGCCGCCATGTGGCGGCACCGGCGTCACGTCCAGATCGTGTTCCAGGACCCGTATTCGTCGCTCAACCCGCGCCTCACCGCCGGCACGATGGTCGGCGAGCCGCTGGAGAACTTCGGCATCGCGACCGGGCGCGACAAGGATGAGCGCGTGGCGCAGCTGTTCGCCCGCGTCGGCCTGCGCCCCGAGGCGATGAGCCGTTATGCCCACGAGTTCTCGGGCGGACAGCGCCAGCGGCTCGGCATCGCCAAGGCGCTGGCGGTCAATCCCGACGTGATCGTCGCCGACGAGCCGGTGTCGGCGCTCGATGTCTCGGTGCGCGCCCAGGTGCTGAACTTGATGATGGACCTGCAGGAGGAATTCAAGCTCGCCTATCTGTTCGTCAGCCACGACCTTGCGGTGGTGCGCCATGTCAGCCACCGCATCGCGGTCATGTATCTCGGCCGCATCGTCGAACTGGCCGACAAGCGCACGCTATTCTCGAGCCCGCTGCATCCATATACCGAGGCGCTGCTTGCAGCCGCGCCGGCGCCGGACCCGGCGCGGCGCAAGGCGAAGCGGACGATCCTGCAGGGTGACGTGCCGAGCCCGATGCACCCGCCGAGCGGCTGCCACTTCCATACGCGCTGCCCCTATGCGACGGACGAGTGCAAGGTGATCGACCCGCCGCTGCTGGAAGTCGCGCCGGGCCACCATGTGGCGTGCCTCAAGCGTCCGGTCGGGGGCGGCGGCGCGCCGCTGAGATCGTAGGGTGGGGCAAGGGCGCCTGACGGATCGACCGGGTCGGCACGCGCAGTGTGCGCCTTTGCCCACCCCTACTCCAGGAATCCGGCCAACCGCGGCAGCCACAGGCTGATGCTCGGGAAGTAGATGCACAGCAGCAGCCCGACCACCTGCAGGGCGACGAAGGGATACATCGCCTTGAACACGTCGCTCATGGTCACGCCCGGCGGCGCCGTGCCCTTCATGTAGAACAAGGTCGCGCCGAACGGCGGCGTCATGAACGCGGTCTGCAGGTTGACCGCGACCAGCGTCGCGAACCAGGTCATCAGCGCGCCGTTGTTGCCGATGTGATCGGAGAAGTCGTACTTGAGCAGGATCGGCCCGAACACCGGCAGCACGATCAGGCAGATCTCGATCCACTCGAACGGGAAGCCGAGCAGGAAGATCAGCACCATGATGAAGGTGAGCATCTGCCATTTGGTTTCGATGCCAAAATAGGCGAGCGTCGAGATCATCACGTCGTCGCCGCCGAGCACGCGGAACACGTAGGAGAAGCCGGTCGCGCCGAGGAAGATCATGAACACCAGTCCGTTGGCGCGGCAGGAGTCGAAGATCAACTCGCTCAGCATCTTGATGGTCAGACGGTTGTTCAGCGCGGCGATGAACATCGAGCCGACGACGCCGACCGCGCCGCTCTCGGTCGGCGTCGCCCAGCCGGCAAAGATCGATCCGAGCACGACGACCAGCAGAGCCGTCATCGGGAACAGGCCGCGCCACAGCGCCATCCAGAATTCGCCGCGCGTTTGCGGTCCATAGTCGGGCGGCAGCTTCGGAGCCGCGCCGGGTTTGAAGATCGCAACGGCGATGATGTACACGAGGTAGAGGCCGGAGAGCAGAAAGCCTGGCATGACGGCGGCGAGGAACAAGTTCCCGGCCGAGGTCGCAAGCATCTCCGCCATCACCACCAGCATGATGGCGGGCGGAATGAGGATGCCGAGCGTACCGGCCGAGGCGATGGTGCCGATGGCGAGCCGCTTGTCGTAGCCCGCTTGCAGCATCTGCGGCAATGCGATCACCGACAGCGTGATCACGGCCGCGCCGACCACGCCGATCGGCGCGGCGAGGATCGTGCCCATCACCATGACCGCGACCGCGAGCGCGCCGGGGCACCATTTGAGCAGCACCTCGGTCGCGCTCAACATCGCCTTGGCCGAGCCGGATCGCTCCAGGATCGCGCCCATGAAGATGAACATCGGAATCGAGGCCAACACCGGGTCGGCGGCGACACCGGCCCACATGCGCAGGACGATGTCGGACAGGCCGATCAGCCGGAACACGCCGAGATACGAGCCGATGACTGCAAAGATCAGGGCGAGGCCGCCCATGATGAACGCCACCGGGTAGCCCAGGAAGATGAAAATGAACATCGACCCGAACATGATCAGGGAGAGGTTGTCGGCCAGCCAATCAAGCAGCATCAATTCCCCCTAGACGTCGCTGACGACGTGGCCGATCCGCAGGTCGACTTCCTCAGCCGGCTTGTTGCCGAACAGGAAGACGATCACGCGCAGCAGCACGCTGAGGATGCCGAGCACGACCAACCAGAGGCCGGCGGCGTAGATGCCCTTGATGATCCAGCGGTGGGTGAGCCCGACGGTCGAGTCGGACTGCTCGCTCACCAAGTAGGACCGCTCCACAAAATCGACGCTGTAATAGGCAACCAGCGCAACATAGGGCAGCGCCAGCACGATGCAGCCGACGAGCTCGACCCAGGCGCGGCCGCGGTAGGTCAACCGCTCGGTGAAGGAGTCGACCCGCGGATGCGCGTTGATGGTGTAGCAGTAGCCCATCCAGAGCGAGAAGAGCGCGGCATGGAAATGCCACTCCAGCTCCTGCAGCTTGGTGTAGGGAAGCTGCACGCCGATCTTGCGCGCGATCACGTCGAACGTGGTCACGCACGCCATGATCACCATGAGCCAGCCGGAGACGAGCGCGATCCGCTCGAGCAGCCGGCGCAGGATTTCCGCGAGCCTGAGTAGTGCGTCCATTTACGTTCGCCTTCCAGACCGCAGCGACGCAAACCGAGCGCCCCGCTGCGCGCGCCAAGGCGGGCAGCGGGGCGTAGTCGCTTGCGTTGCTGCGGAGTACCTCGCCGTTCGGGAGACCGGCGCAGCCCGCGGGCTGCGCCGCAGTTTCAGTTGCCGGCGTAGGTCGGCTTCACCACCTGCGCGTCGCCCCAGATGGCGTACTTCTTGCGGAAGTCGAGGTAGTGGTCGGCGACCTTCTTGAAGATCGGGTCCTTGGCCAATTCCTCGGTGAGAACCTCGAGCCAGGCCTTCTCGAAAGCGGCGAGCGTCTTGTCGTCCCAGCGCTTGATCTGCACTTTGTGCTTGTCGCGCATCTCGGCCATCACGTCGAACTGCTGCGCCTCGGTCTCGGCGTAGGTGTAGGCCACCTGGGCCTTCGACGCCATCTCGATCATCGCCTTGTAGTTATCCGGCAGCGCGTCATAGGCCTTCTTGTTCATCAGGAGCTCGCTGCATGAAACCAGCTGATGCCAGCCCGGGAAGTAGTTGAACTTGGCGATCTGGTGGAAGCCGAGGTTCATGTCCATCTTGGGCATCGAGAACTCGGTGGCGTCGATGACGCCGCGCTCGAGCGCCTGGTAGATGTCGGCCGCCGCCAGCAACTGGGTCGAGACGCCGAGCTTCTGCATCACCTGGGCACCGAGCCCGAAGAAACGCATCTTGAGGCCCTTGAGCTCGTCGACCGACTTGATCTCCTTGCGGAACCAGCCCGAAGTTTCCGGACCGATGCAGAAGCAGTCGACCGCGATCAGGTCGTGCTTGGCGTAGATTTCGTCGCGCAGCTTGTTGCCGCCGCCGAACCACTTCCACGCCAGGAATTCACCGAAGCCCGGGCCGAACGGCACGGTGGTGAAGAAGGCGAGCGCCGGATACTTGCCGGTGTGATAGCCGGGCGTGGTCCAGCAGGACTCGATCGAACCCTTGGAGACCGCGTCGAAGCACTCGAGCGGCGGAATCAGCGCGCCCGGTTCGAAGAACTTCACTTCGAATCGGCCGCCCGACAGGCGCTCGATGTCCTTGGAGAAGCGCACCCCGGAAGCGCCGAGATGCGGCAGCGCGCTGCCGAACGCGCTCTGCATCTTCCAACGCACGCGTTCCTGTGCGTTGGCGTCGTTCGGTGTGACGGCGAGGGTCAAGGCGGCGGATAAGCCGAGGACTCCCAGCTTCAGCAAACGGTGCATGTGCAGTGCTCCCTGATGGCCGTCGAATTGCAGCGTCCGCGGATCGCGTTGTTCGCGTTCCACATTCTGCAAGCCGGCATCACGGGCGGCACTTAATTTTCTTATTGAGCTGGTGCGTGCTTCTCGTTGCCGCCGATGAACGGCATGACGGACGTTTCTGTTCCCAACGCATCGACGGTGACATGGAGCGCCAACCCTGTCAAAACGGAATTGCGAAAAGGTCATCAATGCTGTCGTACTGAGCCATGCCCACTCCCATCGATGCGAAGGACGCGCTCGCCGCGCTGTGGCGCAACGCCAGCCAGGCCGACGAAGCACTCGGCCATGTGACGCTGACCGGTGCCGAGCCGGCGCTGCCCTCCTCGTTTGCGGTCGGCACCGCCGCGCAGGCGAGCATTGCGGCGGCGGCGCTGGCGGCCGGCGAATTGTGGCAGCAGCGCACCGGACGGCGCCAACGGATCAGCGTCGACATGCGCGCCGCGGGGATCGAGTGCCGCAGCGAACGCTATTTGCAGGTCGACGGCGCCCCGATGCCGGACCCGTGGGACAAGATCGCCGGCACCTACCGCTGCGGCGATGGGCGCTGGGTACGGCTGCACACCAATTTCGCGCATCACCGCGACGGCGTGCTGCGCCTGCTGCATTGCGACCACGAGCGCGCCGCCGTGAAGGCCGCGCTGCAACGATGGAACGCCGAGGCGTTCGAAACCGCCGCGGCCGAGGCCGGCCTCGTGGTCACCGCCATGCGCACCTTCGCCGAGTGGGACGCGCATCCGCAGGGCGCCGCGCTTGCGCGCATGCCGCTGATGTCGATCGACTGGGTCGGCGACGCGCGGCCGCGGCCCCTGCCAGCGCCCGAGCGGCCATTGTCCGGCGTGCGCGTGCTCGACCTGACCCGCATCATCGCCGGACCCGTGTGCGGGCGCACGCTCGCGGCGCACGGCGCCGACGTGCTGCTGGTGACCGCGCCGCATCTGCCCGCGATCGAGCTCCTGGTGATCGACAACGGGCGCGGCAAGCTATCGACCCGGATCGACCTGCGCGATGCCGCCGGGCGCGAGACGCTCAAGCGCCTGCTGCGCCAAGCGCACGTGTTCGTGCAGGGCTACCGTCCGGGCGGCCTGCAGGCGCTCGGCTTCGGCCCCGAGGAGGTGGCCAAGGTCAGCCCCGGCATCGTCACTGTGTCGCTCTCGGCCTATGGCCACGAGGGTCCATGGGCCAACCGGCGCGGCTTCGATTCGCTGATGCAGACCGCAAGCGGCTTCAACGCCGCCGAAGGCGAAGCCGCCGGCAGCGACAAACCGCGTCCGCTGCCGGGCCAGATCCTCGACCACGCCACCGGTTTCCTGATGGCATTCGCGACCATGACCGCGCTCAAGCGCCAGGCCGGGAGCGGCGGCAGCTGGTACGTGCGGCTCTCGCTGGCGCAGACCGGCCGCTGGCTGCGCTCGCTCGGACGCATCGACGGACTGGCGGCGCCCGACCCGACGCGCGACGACGTACGCGACCTGCTGGAGGAAAGCAACTCGGGCTTTGGCCGCCTGTCGGCGGTGCGCCACAGCGCGCAGATGAGCGAGACCCCGCCGCGCTGGACACGGCCGTCGGTGCCGCTCGGGACGCACAAGGCCGAGTGGCCGTAGGGTGGGCAAAAGCGCAAAGCGAAGCAAAGTCGTAGGGGTAAAGTCGAGGAGTGGCGCGGTTGCTTGGGGCACTGAGGCCATCGCTCCGTTTCCACTCCCCGCTCATCGAACCGGACGTGCGGATTTCCCGCATCCGGCTCTCCGACCGGCTTCATCGCAAGGCCCACGTCGGGTGTCGCGAACGCTTGCTGGCGTGCGGTTGGCAGCCAGCTCAGCGAACACGGTTTTTCGAGAGAACCGTGTGGTCCCGTGCGAAGGGACCTTGCGACGTTCGGACTTCGCCTTACAACAGAGCTTCTTCTTCTGAAGGCTCCTGATACGTTCAGGTGTTTCCAGGCTCATCACCAATCACCCTGTATCCTCGCCTTCCTCCAAAGCGTGCCGGAAGTCAGGCCCCTTCCCTCCGCCGGCATTACCCGGCTTCAACGGTCTTACGGGCCTGTCCGACGCCCGGCGTGCCGCCACCTGATGTGGCGTTCGGGTCGCTACTTCCCGCACGCTCGGACCTCCCCCGTTTACGCGTGTCGCCTTGCCAGCGTGCTGTGTCCCCTACCCCGGCGGATCCAAACGGGTGCATGTGCTCGGTTTCCTTCCCCGCTCGGTGCTGCCTTCCCCGTTACCCAGTCGGGTCGGCATCCGCATCGCTACTTTCGAGGCCTGCTCGGACTTCACTCGCGTTACGGCCCGCTGGCTTGCTCGCCCGCCCAAGGCGGACTTCGTCACAGGGCTCCAGCCCGCTCCTTAGCAAGCTGCCTGTCAGCTACTCGATCAAACCGGCTACTATCGAGGTGGAATCTTCCTCCACTGGCTACACGCGCCTACGGGGCGCACTGGGCAAAGGCGCGGCCACGCTCTCGAGGTTGACGCACCTGCTTCCGCGCCGTGCCCACGCGGATGGTCCGACAACGAACCGCGTGGGCAAAGGCGCACAACGCTCGTGTCAATTCAGATGACTCCGCTTCGCGCCTTTGCCCACCCTACAACGCTTTGCCCACCCTACGACTCAAGCTCTCCCGCCGGCCGCAGCATTCCGACCGGCGTGAGGTTCCAGTTGTGCAGCGCCGGCCGCACGTAATGGCCGAGCATGACGCGCTCATCATCATCGAGCGGCAGGAAACGCGCGATCAGCGCCGCCATGACGACCTCGGCGGCGCGCCGCGCGCCGTCGTCGCACTTGATGGCGATGCCGAGGCCCTGCTCGGGCAGCGCGCCGCAATACACGCCTTCGGCGCCGGTCTTGACCAGCACGCGCTCGCGGAAGTGCCGCATGATGGCGGTGCAGAAGCGGCCCGTTCCCGCGACGTAGTAGGGCTCCGCCGCGCACGCCGCGCGGATCCGCGCCGCGGCGCCGGCGCGTGCGAGGTCGAGGCCGCGCCCGGTGGCGAAGCGCGCGAACGCATGGGCCAAACGGTGGAGCGGCACCGCAAAGGTCGGGATGGCGCAGCCGTCGATGCCACAGGCATCCTCCGACAGCCCTACCCCGGTCAGGCTTTCGAGCGCAGCCTTGACCTCGCGTTGCACCACGTGCCCCGCTGCCACGTAGCCGCGGTGGTCGAGGCCCGCGGCGCAGGCGGTGCAAAGAAAGCCGGCATGCTTCCCGGAGCAATTGTTGTGCAGCGCGGACGGTTTCTCGCCGGCACGCGCCAGCGCATGGCTTGCAGGTTCATGCGAAGGCCAATGCGCGCCGCATTCGAGCGCGCCGGCATCGAGCCCGGCGCGCGCCAGCATGGCGGCGGCAAGCGCCGCGTGCGCCGCCTCGCCGCCATGGGACGCGCAGGCGAGTGCCAATTCCTTGTGGCCGAAGCCGTAACGATCGGCCGCTCCGCTCTCGACCAGCGGGAGCGCCTGCAGCGGTTTGACCGCCGAGCGCGGATAGACCGGGGTGGCCACGTCGCCGAGCGCCAGCATGGTCGCGCCGTCGGCATCGACCACGGCGAGCGCGCCGCCGTGCCGGCTTTCCACCAGCGCGCCGCGCACCACCTCGACCAGGATCGGATTACGCATTGGTAATGTCGCGCCCTCTTGCCACAGTTCAGTCGGAAACCGTTTATACTTGAATTCGCCATGCGCCTGCGCCCGATCCTCCTGGTCGTCCTGTTGTTATTCATCGCGCCGCTCGCCGTGCACGCGGCGTTCTACTCGGCCGAAGAGCGCGCCGCCTCGTGGGCGAGCGCCGATTGGTCGAGCGCCGGCCTGCTGCCATCGCCCGCAGCCGACCGCGAGGCACGCGTGCTGGTGATGGCCGGCCACGCCGGCCGCTGGAAGGGCGCCTTCGGCGTACATACCTGGATCGTCGTCAAGCCGGCCGACGCGGCGCGCTGGACCCGCTACGACGTGGTCGGCTGGGGCAACCCGGTGCGCACCAACGGCTGGGCACCGGACGGACGTTGGTTCGGCGAGCGCCCACGCGTCGTCGCCGACATCCACGGCGAAGCGGCGAGCGCCGCGATCCCGAAGATCGAGGCCGCGGTCAGGGCCTACCCTTACGCCAAATACGGCGACTACCGCGTGTGGCCAGGACCGAACAGCAACTCCTTCATCGCGACCCTGCTGCGCGCGGTGCCCGAGCTCGGCGTCACGATGCTGCCGAACGCGATCGGCAAGGATTTCCGCGACGGATTCTTCCTTGGGCTCACCGACAGCCGCACCGGCGTCGAGGCCAATCTGTGGGGCGTGCTCGGGCTCAAGCTCGGCTGGGTCGAAGGGGTCGAATTCAATTTCCTCAGCCTCGTCGCCGGTCTCGATCTGCGCCACCCGGCGCTCAAGCTGCCGGGATTCGGGCGCATCGGGTTCGACGGCGCGACCGCGACGGCCGGGACTACGCGGTAGTTTCTTGTTTGAGCATGATCTTTTTCCGACCTGCCTACGCCCGCCGTAGCATTCGTCCACGAGATCAGGCGGTGCCAAGGCTTCGCGCAGGCGGGAAACCGGCTCCCACTTTTCGGGATCATGCTCCAGCTTCACGCGGAAGTGTCTCGGCGCGACCGGGCGTCATGTGACGTCGAGGCCTGCCTGTGCCAGCTTGGCATTTGCAATTCGGTATAGGCTCCCGACATGCGCGATACTTGGCCATTGCTCGACCGGATCGCCTTCCCGCCGATCGCGCGCGGGAGCCTCAAGACGCTGCAGGTCAATGTCGGCTACCGCTGCAACCAGTCCTGCGTGCATTGCCACGTCAACGCAGGACCTGGCCGCACCGAGGAGATGGACGGCGCGACCGCCGACGTCGTGCTCGCATATCTCGAGCGGCAGCGCGTTGCGACACTCGACATCACCGGCGGCGCGCCGGAACTGAACGCGCATTTCCGCCGCCTGGTAAGCGCCGCGCGCGACATGGGCGTGCACGTCATCGACCGCTGCAATCTCACCATCCTGGAGCAGCCGGGCCAGGAAGACCTGGCCAACTTCCTCGCCGCCAATCAGGTCGAGGTCGTGGCCTCGATGCCGTGCTATCTGCAAGACAACGTCGACCAACAGCGCGGCAAGGGCGTGTATGAGGGCTCGATCCGCGGATTGCGCAAGCTCAACGCGGTCGGCTACGGGCGCGAGGAGACCGGCTTGCTGCTGAACCTGGTCTACAATCCGCTCGGGCCCGCGCTGCCGCCGCCGCAGGCCGCACTCGAAGCCGACTACAAGCGCGAGCTGGGAGACCGTTTCGGCATCGTGTTCAACAATCTCTACACGCTCGCCAACATGCCGATCCAGCGCTTCGGCGCGATCCTGCTGTCGCAGGGGCAGTTCGACCGCTATCTCGCGAAGCTGCAGGCCGCGCACCTTGACGCCAACCTCGACGGCGTGATGTGCCGCAGCCTCCTCTCGGTCGACTATCGCGGCTACGTCTACGACTGCGACTTCAACCAGATGCTCGATCTGCCGACCGCATGGCGCGGCGCCGAGCGCGTGCATCTTTCGCAGCTGCTCGATGCCGACCTCGGCGGCAGCCCGATCCGCGTCGCCGGCCACTGCTTCGGCTGCACTGCCGGCCAGGGCTCGAGCTGCGGCGGCGCGCTGAAGGAAGCGGCGGAGTGAATCTCTCCGCGAGCTGGGTGTGTTCCCTCCCCCCTTGTGGGGGAGGGCTAGGGAGGGGGGTAGTTGTTTGGGGCACTGATTGCGCCACTCGCGGGACCCCCACCCCTAACCCCTCCCCACAAGGGGGAGGGGAACAGACCACCCGTGTGACTCAACTCTCCATCATCATTCCCGTCCTCGACGAAGCCCCCGGCATCACCGAAGCCCTCACCGCCCTCGCCCCGTTGCGCGCGCGTGGCGCCGAGGTGATCGTGGTCGACGGCGGCAGCAGCGATGCCACGATCGAGATCGCGCGCCCGCTCGCGGACCGCGTGATCGCCGCGCCGCGCGGGCGCGCCGCGCAGATGAACGCCGGCGCCGCGGCCGCGCGCGGCGACGTGCTTATGTTTCTGCACGCCGACACGCGGTTGCCGCTCGATGCCGATCGGTTGGTATATGATGGACTACGCACGTCGGGCCGCGCCTGGGGACGCTTCGACGTGGCGATCGAGGGTGCTCATTTTCTGCTGCCCGTCATCGCAGCTTTCATGAACATGCGCTCGCGCCTATCCGGGATCGCCACCGGCGATCAGGCGCTGTTCGTCAGGCGCGAAATCTTCACTGCCGTGGGTGGTTTCCCCGAGATCGCGCTGATGGAAGATCTCGCGCTCTCCAAGCGCCTCAAACGCGTGTCGCAGCCGCTCAATCTGCGCGCGCGTGTCGCCACCTCGGGCCGCCGCTGGGAGAAGAACGGCGTGATACGCACCGTCATGCTGATGTGGCGGCTGCGGCTTGCCTACTTTCTTGGGACGGACCCGGCGGAATTGGCAAGGCGATACGGGTATCGGTAACTACACCCGTCCCTCCAGCGCGCGCATGAAGATGGTGCGCGCGGCGCGGCGGTCGAGCTTCACCGGATTGCCGCCCGCGGTCGGATCCTCGGGCGCCATCTTGACGATGGTGTCGACCCGGTCGTCGCCGACCTTCAGGCCTTGCAGCGTATGCGGAATGCCGCACGCCTCGCGCAGCTCGAGCACGAAATCGAGGAAGGCGCGGAAGCTCGGCCGCAAACCGATATAGGCGGCGAGCCGCTTGATCTTGTCCTCGATGGCCTTGCGGTTGAACACCAGCACATAGGGGGCGAACACCGCGTTGGTGAGCCCGTGATGGGTGTTGTAGAGCGAGCCCACCGGATGCGAGAGCGCGTGGATGCCGCCGAGGCCCTTCTGGAACGCGGTCGCGCCGGCCGCGGCCGCCGCCATCATGTGGGCGCGCGCCTCGATGTTGGTGCCGTCCTTGTAAGCCGTGACGAGATTTTCCTTCACCAGCCGCACCCCCTCGGCCGCGATGCCGTCGGCGAGCGCGTGATAGGACGGCACGCACAGGGCTTCGAGCGCGTGCGAGAACGCGTCCATGCCGGTACCGGCGGTGATGATCGGCGGCATGCCGACGGTCAATTCGGGATCGCAGATCGTCTGCTTCGGCAGCATGCCGGGATGAAAGATGATCTTCTTGGTATGCGTCGCCTCGTTGGTGACCACGGCGGCGCGGCCGACCTCGGAGCCGGTGCCGGCGGTGGTCGGCACCGCGACCACGGGCGCGATCGCACTTGCGTCCGCGCGCGTCCACCAGTCACCCACGTCCTCGAAATCCCAAACCGGGCGCGTCTGCCCGTGCATCAAGGCGATCAGCTTGCCGGCATCGAGCGCCGAGCCGCCGCCGAACGCGACCACGCCGTCATGGCTGCCCGCCTTGAACGCGGCGATGCCGGCTTGCAGGTTGGCGTCGACCGGATTCGGCTGCACGTCGGCGAACAGCCTGGCAGGGGTTCCCGCTGCGTTGAGCGATTCCATCGCCTTGAGGGTCATCGCCATCTTGGCAACCGTCGGGTCGGTGACGAACAACGGACGCTGCATGCCCGCCGCACGCACCGCCTCGGGCAATTCGGCGATGCGCCCGGCGCCGAAGCGCACCGTCGTCGGGTAATTCCAGTTGCCGCGCAGCTGCATCTACATTTCCTTCTGTAGCCCGGATGGAGCGAAGCGAAATCCGGGAACAGTGGTGCTTCACGCGAGGTTGTCCCGCATTCCGCTTCGCTCCATGCGGGCTACGCCCTCAAGTGATAGCTCTTCGGCCGCGTCAAGGTCTCGTAGCCGACGCGCGAGAGCGTGGCGCCGCGGCCGGTGTCCTTCACCCCGGTCCAGGCCAGGCCGGGATCGAGATAGTCGCAGCGGTTCATGTAGACGGTGCCGGTCTCGATCTGCGCGCCGAGACGCTCGGCCGCGTCCATGTCCTGGGTCCAAATCGAAGCCGTGAGGCCGTAAGGGCTGTCGTTCATCAAGCGGATCGCCTCGGCGTCGTCCTTGACCTTCATGAGGCCGGCGACCGGCCCGAAGGTCTCCTCCATCATCACCTTCATGCCGTGGTCGACGTCGAGCAGCACCTGCGGCGCCACGTAGGTCGAGCCGGGCGCATCCCTGGCGAAGGATTTCGTGTCGATCAGGGCGCGGGCGCCGTTGTGCAGCGCCTCGCCGATGTGATCGCGCACGGTCGCGGCAAGGCGCGCCTGCGCCATCGGGCCGAGTGTCGTCTTCTCGTGGAGCGGATCGTCAAGCACGTATTGTCTGGTCAGGTCGACGAAGCCATCGACGAAGCGGTCGTACACGTCGGCATGCACGTAGACGCGCTCGATGCCGCAACAACATTGGCCGGAATTGAAATAAACGCCGTCGACGATGTTCTCGACCGCGTGCTTCAAGTCGGCGTCGGGCCGCACGTACGCCGGGTCCTTGCCGCCGAGCTCCAGGCCGACGCCGGCGAAGGTGCCGGCCGCGGCCTGCTCGATGGCCTTGCCGGCATTGACCGAACCGGTGAAACAGACCTGGTCGATCGCGCCGGAACCGATGAGACGGACGGTGTCGTCGTGCGAGAGCGTGAGCGTGCGGAACAGGCCATTGGGCAATCCGGCACGGTCCATTGCGGCCTGGAAGCGGTCGCCGACGAGGAGCGTCTGCGCGGCGTGCTTGAGGATCACGGCATTCCCGGCCATCAACGCCGGCACGACCGAGTTGACCGCCGTAAGGTAGGGATAGTTCCACGGCGCGACCGTGAGCACGACGCCGACCGGCTCGCGCGCGACGTAACGCTTGAAGCCCGATTTCGCTTCCGGGACCACGGGACCGAGCGCGCTCTCGGCGAGCGCGATCATGTAGCGCGCGCGTTCCTCGAAGCCGTTGAGCTCGTTGCCGGCGTAGCGCACCGGCCGACCCATCTGGCGGCTCAGCTCAGGCGCGATCTCGGCGCGCATTGCCAGCATGGCGTCGACGGCTTTCGAGAGGATCTTTCCGCGCGCCGCGACGAACACATGCCTCCACTCGGCCTGCGCGGCGCGCGCCGCGGTGACGGCGGATTTCGATCTCGCTTGCGGACGATACCGCGCGGCGCACCACTTCGCGGCCGTCAATCGGGGAGACGCAGACGATGTCCGGCATGAAATGCCGTTCTCCTTCGCCCTCCCTCGGGGGTGGGCTACCGCTTCGGGATAGGTAGTATTCTAATTTGGTCCTGAAAGCTTCAATCCGAGCAGTGAGGGTAGAAGCCGGCGGGCTACTTCTGTTTGAGTTACACGCTTTTGATGGCGTGAGCCGAGTGGACGATGCTCCGTCAGATTAGGACAATACCGCTGTTGACGCAGATGCTCTCGCTCGGCGGTACGAAACGCCGAAAGCGCCACAGCCCCCTCCCCCCTTGTGGGGGAGGTCGACCCGCCGGAGCGTTAGCGAAGGCGGGGCGGGAGGGGGTTTTTCTTTCATTCTACTCCAGACGATCTTTGTGCCTGCGGATGGTCCCCCTCCGGCTCGCTTCGCTCGCCACCTCCCCCACAAGGGGGGAGGTGGCTGTGGCGCTTTCAGTGCGGCAAACTAGAAGCGGCGCCATATGCGATAGCCCTCCCTGAGGTGAGAAAGATCAATATCTCTCGAATCCACGCGTCAGCTCCCAGTCGGTGATGCGGCGGTCGCACTCGAACTGCTCCCACTTGGCGGTGTGGACGTAATGGTCGATCACGCCATCGCCGAACGCGGCGCGCAGCATCGCGGAACCGTTCAGGCACTCGGTCGCCTCGCGTAACGTCTTCGGCACCTCGGGCAACTTTTTCCCGTAGTAGGCGTCTCCCGAGAACGGGGCTTCGAGCGCGAGCTTCTCCGCGACGCCGGCAAGGCCGGCGGCGATCAGCGCCGCAAAGGCGAGGTAGGGGTTGAGGTCGGCACCGCCGATGCGGCACTCGATGCGGATCGCCTTGGTGCCCTCGCCGCACAGGCGGAAGCCGGCGGTGCGGTTGTCGCGGCTCCACACCGCCTTGGTGGGTGCGAAGGTGCCGACCTGGAAGCGCTTGTAGGAGTTGATGTAGGGCGCCAGAAACCAGGTGAGCTCGCGCGCGTATTTGAGCTGGCCGGCGACGAAGCTGCGCATCAGTGGCGACATGCCGTGTTCGCCCTTGGCGTCGAAGAACAGCGAATTCCTTCCGCGCGCATCCCACAGCGAGGCGTGGATGTGCGAGGACGAGCCGGCGTAATCGTAGCGCCACTTCGACATGAAAGTGACGGCTTTGCCCTGCGCGTAGGCCATCTCCTTGATGCCGTTCTTCAGGATCACGTGGCGGTCGGCCATCTCCAGCGCGTCGGCGTAGCGGACATTGATCTCCTCCTGCCCCGGCCCCCATTCGCCCTTGGAGTTCTCGACCGGGATGCCGGCGCCTTCCAGCCCCAGGCGCACGGCGCGCATGAAGCCTTCCTCCTTGGTGGTCTGCAGGATGTGGTAGTCCTGGATGTACGCGCCCGCGGTCTTGAGATCCGCGAAGCGCTTGCGCGCCGCGTCGGCGTAGCTCTCGTCGAACAGGTAGAACTCGAGCTCGGAGGCGAGGTAGGCGCGCATCTTCTGCTTGGCGAGACGGGCGACCTGGGCCTTGAGCATCGCGCGCGGCGAGTGCGACAGCTCGTGGTGATGGTGGTCGAGCACATCGGCGAGCGCGAGCGCGGTGCCGTCGAGCCAGGGGATGCGGCGCAAGGTCGAGAGGTCGGGCTTGAGCACGAAATCGCCGTAGCCCTGCTCCCAGCTCGCCGCCGCATAGCCGGGCACCGGCTCCATATCGATGTCATCGGCGAGTAGGTAGTTGCAGGCGTGCGTCTCCTCATGCGCGCCGCCGACGAAGTAGGAGGCCTGGAAGCGCTTGCCGACGAGGCGGCCCTGCATGTCGACCATGGCCACCACGACGGTATCGATGGTGCCGGCCTTCACGGCTTTCTTCAGGTCGTCGAAGCTGAGATTGCCTGGCATGGTCTCCCCCAACGTCATGCCCGGCCTTGTGCCGGGCATCCACGTCTTGCTTGCCTCGAGACGAAGTTAAAGACGTGGATGGCCGGGACAAGCCCGGCCATGACGAATTCCTCGTTTCGTTTCATGCACAAATGCGCTTTTCCATGAACACGCTCACCGCATCCGGCGCATAGTCGCCGATCATCCCGTCGCGCCGATCGCCTCGTCGACGATGTCGAGCGCCTGCGCCATCTGGCTTTCCGTCACGGTGAGCGGCGGCGTCAAGGTCAGCGTGTTGCCGAAGGTGGTCTTGAACGACAGGCCGCGGTCGAGCGCGGCGTACATCACGGCTTCGGCCGCGTCCTTGGCCGGCGCGCGGGTCGCGCGGTCCTGCACCAGCTCGATGCCGATGAGGAAGCCGCATCCGCGCACGTCGCCGATCAGCGCGTGGCGCGCCTGCATCTCGTGAAGGCGCGCGAGCGCGAAGGCGCCGACCTTGGCGGCATTCTCGGCCAGTCCCTCGTCCTCGATGATCTCGATCGTCGTGAGCGCCGCCCGCGCCGTCACCGGGTTCTTCTCGTGCGTATAGTGCCCGAACGCGTAGTCGGCGCCGACGTCGAGCTTGGGATCCGCGATCACGGCGGCGATCGGCAGGATGCCGCCGCCGAGCGCCTTGCCGAGCACCAGGATGTCGGGAACCACGCCATCGTGCTGCGAGGCGAACATCCTCCCGGTCTTGCCCAGGCCGGTCGGGATCTCGTCGAAGATCAGCAACGTGCCGTGGCGGTCGCAGGACTCGCGCACCCTGCGCCAGAAGCCGGGCGGCGGGATGTGCGGCACCGCGCGCATCGGCTCGGCAATGAAGGCGGCGATGTCGCCCTCCTTCTCCAGCACATAGTCGATCATGCGGGCGCAGGCCTCGCCGCTCGCCTCGATCGTCGCCGCGCCATAGGGGCAGCGATAGGACGCATAGGGCGCCACATGCTCGGCGCCCGGCATCAGCGGCCCGACCGGCCCGGAACGGAACAGCGCCTCGCCGCCGACCGCGGCGGCGCCGAAACCGGCGCCGTGGAAGGCGTCCCAGAATGACAGGGTCTTGTAGCGGCCGGTCGCGGTGCGGGCGAGCTTGATCGCGACCTCGATCGCGTCGGAGCCGCCGGTGGTGAACAGGACTTTCGAGAGGTTGCCCGGCGCGACCGCTGCGAGCTTCTCGGCCAGCATCACAGCCGGCGCACAGGCGTAACGACGCGGCGCAAAAGGAAGCGCGTCCATCTGTTCGGCTATCGCCCGCTTGAGGCGCGGATGCCCGTATCCGATGTGGTGCACGTTGTTGCCGTGGAAATCCATGTAGCGGCGGCCGGCGGTATCTTCGATCCAAATGCCTTCGGCCTTGGCGATGGCGTTGAGACACGGCGTCGAGACCGACTGGCGCAGGAAGTATCGCTCGTCCTGCGCCAGTAGCGCGCGCGTGGCGGGATCAAGCGCACGCGCCGCCCAGGCGCGCCGCTGCGGCGACAGGTTGGTGTCGCTTTCGGATTCGGCGGGGCCGGGCGCGCGCATCGGCACGCTCACCGCTTGCGCCACGCCTGCAGGCGGCTGAGCAGCACGCGGTCGAGCAAGATGTGCAGCAGCTTGGCGGCAAGCGCGGTGAACACGATCATGGTCGCCATGCCGGCGGCGGCGGCCGAGGCGCCCATCTCGTCCATGTGCACGATGGCGATCGCGGCGAGCTTGCTCGACGGGCCGTAGAGGAAGATCACCGCCGAGACCGTGGTCAGCGCGTTGACGAACATATAGACCGCGATGTCGATGATCGCCGGCATGCAGATCGGCACGGTCACGCGGCCGAACGTGCGCCACACCGGAACCTTGAGCGAGGCCGAGACCGACTCGAATTCCGGGTCGATCTGCTTGAGCGCGGTCAATGCGGTGATATGCGCGACCGTGTAGAAGTGCGCGATCGAGTTGATCACCAGCACGGCGAGCGTGCCGTAGAGGAAGCCGAGCGGGTTCCACTTGGCATTGACGAAGAACACGTAGCCGAGGCCGAGCACGAGCCCGGGCACCGCCATCGGCAGCATGGCGAGCAGGTGCGCGAGCATGCGCCCCCCCGGGAAGGCCTTGGTCTTCTCCACCAGATAGGCGCCGGTGAACACCACCGCGGTGCCGACGATGGCGGCGGCGGCGGCCATCAGCACGGAGTTGAAATACGGATCCCAGCCGCCGGGATCGAAGTTGCCGAAATCATAGTTCTTCAAGGTCGGCGTCAGGTTATAGGGCCAGTAGGTGATGAACGACGCCCAGATCGCGGTGCCGAGTACGATCACGAGGATCGCGGCGATAAACAGGCAGTAGGCGAGCAGCGCGAGATCGCGCGCGCGGTTGTGCTTGGGTTCGAGCGGCACCGCGCGTGCCGACAACAGCGCCACCTGGCGGCGCTGCACCGCGCGGTCGATGACGAAGGCGAGCACCGCCGGCACCAGCAGCACCATGCCGACCACCGCCCCCATCTCGAAGTTCTGCTGCCCGACCACTTGCTTGTAGGCGTCGGTCGCGAGCACGTTGAACTGCCCGCCGATCACCTTGGCGATGCCGAAGTCGGTGACCACGAGCGTGAACACCACGAAGGCGGCGTTGATCAGGCCGAACTTGGCGCCCGGCAGGGTCACGGTGCGGAAGATGCGCGACTTCTTGGTGCCGAGCGCATCGGCCACCTCGTAGAGGCGCGCGTCGGCGAGCGCGAGCGCGGTGACTGCGATGATCAGCGCGTGCGGGAAGCAGTAGAACACTTGCGCCACGATGATGCCGTTGGCGCCGTAGATCGAGCCGCCGAACATGAGGCCCTTGAGCAGGCCCTGGTTGCCGAACAGGTAGATGAGCGAGATCGCCGAGAGCAGCGAGGGCGCGAACAGCGGCAACAGCGCCGCGGCGTAGAACAGCCCCTTGAACGGCATGCGACTGCGGGTGAGCGCATAGGCGTAGCCGAAGGCGAGCGGGATCACGAGGACCGTGGTCACCACGGCGACCCCGATGCTGTTGAAGATCGAGCCGAACAGCGTGGGCGTCGAGAAATAGCGGATGTAGTTGGCTAGCCCGATGAACTCGCCGTTGGCGTTCTGGAAGCTCTTGGACAACAGCGCCCACAGCGGCAGCGCGATGATCAGCACCAGGCAGGCGACCAGCAGGAGGACGCCGGCGCAGATCACCCATTCGTCGCGCGAGATGCGCTCGCCCGCGGGCGCGGCAGCGGCGGTGGCGACGCTCACGCCCTACCCCTTGGCGAACACGCGCAGCGATTCCGGGGGCAGCGCGACGGTGAGCGGCTGGCCTTCGGCGACGCTGAGATCGCGCATCAGGTTGGCGGAGAAGTCGGCGAGCAGGGCGACGTGCGGGGCCGCATCGGGCTTGAGCTGGGCGCGGCAGAACGAGCCGAGGAATTCGAGCGTGGCGATGCGGGTCACGATCTGGTTCGGCGTCGCGCCGTCGATGTTGCGCACGCGGATCTCCTCAGGGCGCAGCCCGATGCGCACCGCCGCGCCGTCGGCAAAGCGGCCGGCGTCCGGACAGGCAAGCTCGATCGATCCGACGCGCAGGGCCGTGGGGCCTGCCACCTCGGCATCGAGGAACGTCATGGTGCCGACGAAATCGGCGACGAACGCGGTTGCCGGCCGGCGGTAGATCTCCTCGGGCGTGCCGACCTGTTCGATCACGCCCTGGTTCATCACCACGATGCGGTCGGCCATGGCCAGCGCCTCTTCCTGGTCATGCGTCACCATAATGGTGGTGACGCCGAGCCGCCGCTGCAGCATCTTGATCTCGTCGCGCAGCCTGAGGCGCACGCGCGCGTCGAGCGCGGAGAGCGGCTCGTCGAGCAGCAGCAGGCCGGGCGAGGTCGCGAGAGCGCGAGCGAGCGCGACGCGCTGCTGCTGGCCGCCGGAAAGCTGCACCGGATATTTTTTGCCCTGGTCACTCAAGCCGACGAGCGCGAGCAGCTCGGCAACGCGCGCCTCGATCGCGGCGCGCGCGGCCCTGCGGTTGACCAGACCGTAGCCGACGTTGGAAGCGACAGTAAGGTTCGGGAACAGCGCGTAGGACTGGAACACGATGCCGAAGTCGCGCGCCGCCGGCGGCAGCCGCGACACGTCGCGACCGCCGATCTCGATCATGCCCTCGTCCTGCGGATCGAGCCCGGCGATGGCGCGCAGCAGCGTGGTCTTGCCGCAGCCGGACGGTCCGAGGAAGCAGACGAACTCGCCCTGCATCACGTCGAGTTCGATGTCCTTCAATGCCGTGAAGGCGCCGAAACGCTTATGCAGGTTGCGAATGCGCAGGAACGGCGCGCCTGCCGACGCGCCGTTGCCCTTTGACATGATTGGACCGGCCATCCGTACCCCCCTCCCCGCCCCCCGCGCGCGAGCGGGGGAGCGAGAGACCGATCAGTTCTTCGGCGCTGCCTTGGACTCGTAGCGCTTCGACCACTCGGCGAGGATGCGCTCGCGGTTCTCCGCCATCCAGGCGAAGTCGTTCTTGACCATGGCCTGCTCGGTGGTCGCCGGATAGTTGGCGGGAAGATTCTTCACCGTCGGGTCGGCGACGAGCGCGTAGTATTTCGAGTAGAGCTCGCTCGCCTGCTTGCTCGCGCCCCAGTCGGCAATCTTCCTGGCGATCGCAAGGTTTTTCGTGCCCTTGACGATGCTGGTCGCCTCCATGTCCCAGCCGGCGCCTTCCTTCGGAAGGATGAGATCGATCGGCGCGCCTTGCGACTTCTCGCGCGCGCCGCGCATGTCGAAGCCGATGCCGACCATCCGCTCGCCTTTGGCCGCCTGTACGCATGGCGCCGAGCCGGAATGGGTATAGACCCCGATATTCTCGTGCAGGCCGTCCATGAACTTCCAGCCCTCGGCTTCGCCCATGATTTGCAGCCAGGCCGCGACCGCGAGATAGCCGGTGCCGGACGACGCCGGATGCGGCATGACGATCTTGCCCCTGTACTCAGGGCCGGTCAGGTCCTTCCACGATGTCGGTGCCTTGACGTTGCCCTTGGCGGCTTCGGCCGTGTTGAAGCACACGACTGACACGAACGCGTCCATGCCGGTCCAGGTGTAGGGCGCAACCGCGTCGCGGAACTGGGGTCGGAGCTTGTCTGCGCCCTTCGGCTCATAGGTCTCCAGGAGGCCCTGTTTCTCGAACAGGATCAGGCTGGTGACCGCAAGGCCGAACACCATATCGGCGCGCGGATTGTCCTTTTCGGCCAGGAAACGCGCCGTGATGACGCCGGTGGAGTCCCGCACCCACACGACATCGACTTCCGGCACCGCCCCCTCGATCGCCTGCTTGAACACACCGAGCTGGTCGTTCTCGAGCGCCGTGTACAGGGTGAGCTTGGTGCGCTGGGCCGATGCCGGCGCAACGGCCAGGATCGCGGCGAGAGCGGCCGCGCCCAGCAGGGCGAAACGACGTTTGATCATGGTTTGGACTCCTTCCCCTCGAAAGCGAAACAGATGCTTGCAGCCGATGACGCCTGCATGAATGCGGGCCTCACCTTACCCAGTTTTCTCGGGCTTGCGCTAGTTTGACGCCGAACGGTCATGCGCGCACCCGCTCGTTGCCCGGATCGTAGGCGCAGCGCTCCAGCCGGACGGCAAGGCTGCGGCGGCCAAACGCCTCGATTTCCAGGCTGTTTTGCCCCGAATACTCGGCCGGCACGTAGCCGAGCACGAGCGAACGGCCGGTCGAATGGCCGAAATCGCCACTCGTGGTCATGCCGATCACCTGGCCGTTGGCGATCATGGCCTCGCCGCCATAGACCGAGAGCGGGGTTTCGAGCGCGAAGCACTCCAGGCGGCGCTTCAAGCCGGCCTCCTTCTGCGCCAGCAGCGCGTCGCGGCCAAGGAAATCGCCCTTGTTCAGCGACACCGCAAAGCCGAGCCCGGCCTCGAGCGGGGTGTCCTCTGGCGTGATGTCGGCGCTCCAGTAGAGGTAGCGCTTCTCCATGCGCAGGCTGTTGATCGCCTTGTAGCCGGCATCGGCGATGCCAAGCTCGCCGCCTGCCGCGCGCAACGTCTCGTACGCATAGGCCATGAACTCGGCCGGCACATGCAGCTCCCAGCCGAGCTCGCCCACATAGGTGACGCGCGCCGCCATCATCGGCGCGTAGCCAACGCGCAGCCAGCGGCAGGCCATGTAGGGGAACGCGGCATTGGAAACGTCCTCGTCGGTGACCTTCGCGAGCACGTCGCGCGCCCGCGGGCCGCACAGATTGATCACCCCATAGGCGCTGCTCACGTCCTTGAACGTGACCGAGCCGTCGCGCGGCATGTGCGAGCGAATCCAGCGACCGTCGCGCACACCGAAGCCCGAGCCGGTCACGACGTAGAACACGCCCTCGGCCGGGCGCATGATGGTGAGGTCGGCCTCGATGCCGCCCTTGGCGTTTAGGAGCTGGGTGTAGACCACGGCGCCCTTAGCCCGGTCGAGGTTGCCGGCGGCAAGCCACTGCAGGAAGCGCAACGCGCCCGGGCCGGAGAGCTCGAACTTCGAGAACGACGACATGTCGATGAGCGCGACGTTCTCGCGGATCGCCTTGTGCTCACGCCCGACGACCGACGCAAGCGCCGAACGCTCGAAGGTCTCGATCGAAGGCCGCGCGCCGCCGTTGGTCACGAAGTAATTCGGCCGCTCGAAGCCGAACTTCTGTCCGTGCACGGCGCCGTTGCTGGCAAGGATCGCGTGCAGCGGCGAACGGCGCAGCGGCCGGCAGGCGACGCGCTCCTCCTCGGGCCAGGCGATGACGTAGTAGCGCGCATAGCTTTCGATCGCGGCGTCGCGCAAATAGGCAAGCCCGCCGTGCAGCCTGCCGAAACGGCGCAGGTCGAACGGCCACAGGTCCATGCCGGGATCGCCGGCCGCGATCCAGTTCGCCATGGCGAGGCCGGCGCCCCCCGACGCCGCGATGCCGGCGGTGAAGCCGGCGGCGATGAAGAAGTTGTCGATGCCCTCCGCGATCCCCATCACCGGCTCGCCGTCGGCGGAGACCGGGATCGGGCCGTTGATCACGGTGCGGATGCCGACTTCGTTGAGCACCGGGATACGCTCGGCCGCGGGCTCGCCGATGAGCGCGAGACGGTCGAGGTTCTCGGCGAACAGTTCCTGCCCGAAGGTCAGCGGCAGCTTGCCAAGACCGTAGACCGCGACGGTGTTGGCCTCCCAGCCGCCGACCGCGAGCGCGCCCGGCTCGGATTTCAAATAGAAGTTCTTGTCCGGATCGCGCAGCGTCGGCAGCCGGTCCGGGATCAGCGGCGATTTCTCGGTCACCAGATACTGATGCTCGAGCACGGTGACCGGCAGCTCCAGGCCCGCCATCTCGCCGACATGGCGTGCCCACAGGCCGGCGGCATTGACGGCGATCTCGCAGGCGACGTCGCCAAGGTCGGTCTTCACGTGGGTGATGCGGCCGTGCGTGATGGTGAAACCCGTGACCGTCGCGCCTTCCACGATCTTCACGCCGCCGGCGCGCGCGCCTTTGGCGTACGCCATGGTGAGCGAATAGGGATCGACGTAGCCGTCGGAGGCGATCCAGGTCGCGCCGCGCACGTCTTTGAGATCGACCAACGGGAAGCGCTGCTTGATCTCGTTCGGGCCGATCAGCTCCAGGTCGAAGCCGTAGCTCCTGGCCGCGGTCGCGGCGCGCTTCAATTCCTCCCAGCGCGCGTCGCTGCTGGCTAGCCGCAGGCTGCCGACGTTGCGCCAGCCCACGTCCTGGTCGACCTCGTCGCCGATCGTGGCGCACAGCTTGGCGCTGTACTGCATCAGCCGCGTGAGATTGACCTTGGAGCGCATCTGCCCGAGCAGGCCGGCGGCATGCCAGGTGCTGCCGGCGGTCAGGGCCTTCTTCTCCAACACAAGGACGTCGCGCTCGCCGCGCTTGGCCAAGTGATAGGCGATCGAGCAGCCGATGGCGCCGCCGCCGATGATGACGATGCGCGCCGCAGCGGGGAGCTTCACGCGTTGGCTCCAACCGACTTCAAGCGGGCGCGCGGCCCGCCGAGCGCGCCGAGATACCAGTCGATGAAATGCTGAACGTTGATCTCGCGCAGCTTGGAGTAAGGCCCGGGCTGGTAGCGCGGCGACAGAATGCCGGCCTGGTTGGCCTCGCAGATGTCCCAGTCCTGCTCCGAGGTGCGCTGCCAGAACGGCATCAGCGTGGCGAGGTCGTAGTCACGGCCCTCGACCGCGTCCTTGTGCACGACCCAGGACACATCGACCTGCGTGGTGGTGGCGTCGACCGGCGTCAGGCGCGTCGCGACCGCATGGTCGTCGCTCGCGTGCTGCCAGAAGTTCGGGAACACGGTGGTGCGCAAGGTCCCGCGGCTCCATTCGTTGCGCGCCCGGAACGTGCCCATCAGCGGCGCGACCGGGGAGCCGTCGAGGCTCTGGGTCTGCCAGCCCGGCATCAGCGGGGTGCGCGCGGCGCGCCAATAGGCGCCGGTCATGTCGGAGGACGCGGTGGCCTCGCCGAGCCCCATGCGGGCGAAGCGCCCATTCGCGGCCGCCTCCGCCTGCTCGACCGCGGGGAGGTTTTCCGGATGCAGCCGCATCGCATCGTAGGTGCCCTGCACGTATTCGGGATGCGCCGTGTTGCAATGGTAACACTCGCGGTTGTTCTCGAACACGAGCTTCCAGTTGGCCTTGACGGTGTAGCGCACGCGCTTGGCGAGCTTCGCGTCCTCGAGACCCTGGTGCGCCATCTTGGCGCCGATCTCGGCCGCGGCCTCACCGAAACCGACCGGATCGTCGCCCAGCGCGACGAACAGCAGCCCGGCAACATTCTTGAGCGGCACCGGGTGCAAGCCAAGCTGTACGCGCGGCACGCCGAACTCGCGCTCGGTCGCGGTCTTGAGACTGCCGTCGAGATCATAGGTCCAGGCGTGATACGGACACACGAAGGCCCGCCCATGGCCTTCCTCGGCGCGGCACACACGCGCGCCGCGGTGGCGGCAGACGTTGTGGAAGGCGCGGACTTCGCCACCCTTGCCGCGGACGCAGATGAGCGAGTCGTTGCCGATGGTCCAGGTGACCCAGTCCCCCGGATTCGGGATCGCGCAGGCATGCCCGGCATAGAGCCAGTGGCGGTGCCAGATGCGGTCGAGGTCGGCGTTGAACACGTCGGGCGCGGTGTAGAACGGGCGGGCCAGCGGCCCGCCGTGCCGATAGGCGGCACAGAGCGCCGCGATCTGGTCACGGTCATAGCTGAGGTCGGGAGACGATCCTGCCATCGGGCACTCGCGAATCCGGCTACCTCAATATGTCACACAAAATCACCTTTTGCCAACTCTTCAGAACGCGAAGCCCTCACCCTGATTTGAAAGCGAAAGAGGTCCCACCGATGTGTCCGGCCGCGCATTAACGCGGGCGAACCGTCAGGACGGGGCGCTCGGGTTCATCATCAGGGGCGATGCGCTCATTTCCTTCAGACGGTTTTGGTGATTGCTCCACCATATAGACGGTTGCTCCGGATCTAGCTGCCATAACTCGAGCGGCGCCCTCGTAAGCGGCTCTGATTTCCTTGGATATTCCAGCGGGATACGTAAGGACCATTTCTGGAACGGCTGAAGCAAATTCAGCCTCTGGCTCGGCCGGCACAGGGTGCAGACGGTCGAACAGACGTGACGCCATGAGCGCAGCGACCGCGAGCGTCGCAGGCAGAATGACGAATGCGAACCATTCGAGCGGCGTCATCATTGCGCCAGGTTCCGAAGCTTGCGCTGAGACTCTATATATATAGGATTGCGGCGAGCAGCGACCAACACACCACGCCGATCATAAGCGGTAGCGGCTCGCGGTTGAAGCCCTCGATCCTGAAGAAAGCTGCCGCGATCGGTACGAAAACGCCGACGGTCAGCGCGGATGTTCCAACGCGCTCAAGCGAGGCCGCGAACAGCTTGACCTGCTCGTTATGAATCGTGATGGGAGAAGCGACAGGCATGCATCCATGCTGCCAAGGGTGAAATGCCGTGTCGAGTTCCGCGAAGGCGCCCAGTGCTACGCCGGCCACGGCAGCGAATAGGTCTTCACATTGGTGAAGCTCTTCATCGCTTCGACCACGCCCTCCTTGTAGCCAAGGCCGGAATCCTTGATGCCGCCGAATGGCGACATCTCGATGCGGTAGCCGGGGACTTCCCACACGTTGACGGTGCCGACTTCGAGCTCGTTGACGAAGCGCGTGATGTAGTCGAGCCGGTTGGTGCAGACGCCGGAGGAGAGCCCGTAGGCGGTCGAATTCGAGATGCGGATCACTTGAGAGATATCGTCCGGGCAACGGATGACCGGGATCACCGGTCCGAACGTCTCCTCGTGCACCAATTCGCAGTCATGCGGCACGTGGTCGACGACGGTCGGCGGATAGAGCGCGCCCTGCCGGTCGTTGCCATGCAAGAGTTTGGCGCCTTTGTCGACGGCATCAAGCACGCGGCGCTCGAACAGTTTTGCGGCGCCTTCGTGGATCACAGTGCCGACGTCGGTTGCAGGATCCATCGGGTCGCCGGCCTTCAGCTTCCTCGCCTTGGCCAGCACCAGCTTGGAGAATTCGTCGGCGATGCTCTGCACCACTAGGATGCGCTTCACCGCCGTGCAGCGCTGGCCGGAGTTCTTGGTCGCGCCGGCGACCGCAAGCTCCGCCGCCTTGTCGAGGTCGGCGTCCTCCATGACGATGAGCGGGTCGTTGCCGCCGAGCTCGAGCACGATGCGCTTGTAGCCGGCGGTCGCCGCGATGTGCTTGCCGACCCGCACCGAGCCGGTGAACGTGATCAGGTCGCAGTCCGGATCCGTGATCATGGCGTCGCCCATGGTCGAGGGGTTTCCGGTGACGACCGAGAGCATCTCCGGCGGGAGGCCGGCCTCATACAGCACGTCGGCGAGCGCCAGCGCGGTCAGCGGCGTCAGCTCGGTGGGTTTGAGCACCACGCGGTTGTTGGTGGCGATCGCCGGCGCGAGCTTGTGCGACACCATGTTGAGCGGGTGGTTGAACGGGGTGATCGCCGAGATCACGCCGCGCAGCGGATAGCGCGTGGTGAAGATCTTGCGCGCCTTGCCCTGCGGAGAGATGTCGCACGCATAGGTCTCACCGTCGTCCTTGATGGTGAGCTGCCCGGCGAACGAATAGACGTCGTAGGCGCGTCCCGCCTCGTAGAGCGAATCCTTCCAGCACAGGCCGGACTCTGCCGTGATGATGCGGGCGAACTCCTCCTTGCGGCTTGCCAACAGGTCGGCGGTGCGCAGCAGGATCTGCTGGCGCTCGTAGCGGGTGAGCTTGGGCTTGTAGGCGGCCGCCTTGGCGAAGGCCTCGCGCACGTGCTGCGGGCGCCCCGCCGGCACGGTGCCGACCACCGCGCCGGTGTAGGGATTACGCACCTCGATGCGCTCGTCGGTTTCGACGCGTTTGCCGGCGATGCGCATCGCCTCGTGGCGGATCGCGGCGACCGGCTTGGTCTGGATGTTCATCGAAGTTCCTCAATGGACGAGGTTCAGCGCCACGTCGAACACGTCGAAATTGCGCAGGCGCCGGCCCTCGGGCAGCGTCACCTTGCGGTTGGCGATCATCGGCACGCTCTGCTCGGTCAGGCCGCCGTGCGAGCGCAGCGGCTCGGTCAGCCCGGAGAGATCATGGCGCTCGCGGCTGGTGCCGAGCACCTTGTGGATGGTCGAGACCGCGACGATGTCGCCGATGCGGTCTCCCGGCAGTTCGAACCGCTTGCAGGCTTCGTCGCGGCTCAGCGCGACCTCGATGCCCTCGACCGCGCCGAGGCGCGCGCGCATCGTTTCAATGTCCGTATCCGCCGGCAAATAGACCGTGGCGAACGAGCCGAGCGCGCCGTGATGCACCACATAGGGGTCGGTGATCGGCAGGATGACGCGCGCCTTCCCCGCCCCGAGCCATTCGTCGAGCAGGCTCTGCAGGAAGATCACGTCCGGCTCGCCGTCGGCGAGGTGTTTGTCGTTCATGCCGTGGTCGGCGGTGAGCACCAGCACGCAGCCGGCGGCATCGAGCGCGCCGACGTAGCGGTCCATCATGGCGTAGAACGAATTCGCCATCTCCGCGCCGGGCGCGGCCTTGTGCTGCACGTAGTCGGTGGTCGAGAGGTACATCAGGTCCGGGCGCTCGCGGCCGAGGATCGAGACGCCGGCGGCAAAAACGAACTCGGAGAGATCGGCCGAGTAGACATCGGGCAGCTTCATGCCGACTCGCCCGAGCACGTCGCCGATGCCGTGCTCCTGCACCGTAGCCTTGTCGGCCTTCTCGGAGGAGAACGCGATCGCCCGTCCGCTCGCCATGTCGAGCCCGTTGCCGAGCAAAGTGCGCAGCTTGTCCTTGGCGGTGACCACCGCGACCTTGGCGCCGGCGTCGTGGAACGCCTGCATGATGGTCGGCGCGCGCATGAACTTGGCGTCGTTCATCATGACTTCCGTGCCGGAAGCCGGATCATAGAAGTAATTGCCGGCGATGCCGTGCACGGCCGGCGGGCGGCCGGTGATGATCGAGATGTTGTTCGGGTTGGTGAAGCTCGGCATGGCCGAGAGCGCGGTGAGGTTCGCGCCCTCTTGCATCAGCCGCGCAAAGTTCGGCGCGAGCCCCGCCTCGATCGCACGCTCGATGTAGCCCGGCTCCGAGCCGTCGATGCACACCACCACGGTCGGGACGGCAGGCATGCGGTAGCTGCGGCCGTTGACGGTGACGTTCGGCGTGCGCTGGATGTTCATCGGGGTGCCTTTTAGGCTGCCGCTTGCAGCGATTTTACCCCCATCTCAGCGAGAATGTCGCGGATGGCGGAAAGCGCGCCGCGCATGTCGTCGGGATAGAGACGCCCGATACAGCCGATGCGGAAGCTGTCGGCGACGGTGAGCTTGCCTGGATAGATGACGTAACCGCGTTCCTTCAGCTTGTCGTAGAAGGCCTGGAACACGAAGCTTTCGTCCGTCGGCATGCGGAACGTGACGATGATCGGCGCCTGCAGCTGCGCCGGCAACAGCGGCGTGAAGCCGAGCGCGCGCATGCCGTCGATGAGAACACGGCAGTTCTCGGCGTAACGCCGGCCGCGGCCGGCGACGCCGCCTTCGGCGAAGAACTCGGTCAGCGCCTGGTGGAACGACACGATCACGTGGATCGGCGGCGTGAAGCGGTATTGCCCGGTCTTTTCGAAGTTCTGCCACTGGTCGTGCAGGTCGAGCACCAGCGTGGTGGCGTTGCCCTTGGTGGGACTGAGCGCCTCGCGCCGGCAGATCACGAAGCCGAGGCCCGGCACCCCCTCGATGCACTTGTTGGAGGAGGCCGCGACCGCGTCGACCTTGACGGCGCGGGCATCGAGCGGGATCGCGCCGAACGCGCTCATGGCGTCGAGGAGGAAGCTCTTGGCGTAGCGCGCCGCGAGCGCGCCGAGCTCGGCGACCGGATTGAGCACGCCGGATGTGGTCTCGCAATGCACTGCAAACAGGTGGGTGATCGCGAGGTCGCGCTTGAGGATGTCCTCGACCGCGGCGAGATCGGGCGGAGTATCCTCCGGCGTCTCATGCACCACGACGGCGCGGCCGGCGATATCGCAGATCTTCCTGGCGCGCTGGCCGTAGGCGCCATTGATCAAGAGCAGCACCCGGCCCGCCTTCGGCACGAAGGTCGTCAGCATGGCCTCGACCGCGAAGGTGCCGGAGCCCTGCATCGGCACGGTGACGTAGTCGTCGCAGCCGTTGACGATTTCGGGCAGGCGCGCCAGCACCTCGGCGTTGATCTTGAGGAACGTCGCGTCGCGCGAGCCCCAATCGTGGACCATCACCTCTTTGACACGCCTGCCGGTTGTGAGCGGGCCGGGCGTGAGCAGCAGCGGATCACCGGTTTCGGAGACGGCTCGGGACATCGTGGGACCTTCGTGCTTGCCGATTGATGCACGCATCCTAGCCAATTCGCCCCTATTGATCTAATATGGAGTTTGGATAAGAACTATAGATAACATCTATATGAATTTGGCGCAGCTGCGCGCTTTCCATGTCGTCGCCCGGGCCGGAAGCTTCTCGCTCGCCGCCCGCAGCGGCGGCGCGAGCCAGCCGACCCTCTCCGCCCAGGTCAAGGCGCTGGAGGCGAGCTACGGCGTCGGCCTGTTCGCGCGCAGGGGCCGCGGCGTGCAGCTGACTCCGGTCGGGCAGTCGCTGCAGGCGATCACGGCGCGCCTGTTCGCCGCCGAGGACGAGGCCCAGGCTCTGCTCGCCGGCTCGCGCGCGCTCACGCGCGGCCATCTGCGGGTCAGCGCCGACAGCGCCTACCACGTCATGCCGATCCTGGCCGAGCTCAAACGCCACCACGCCGGCCTCACCTTCGCGCTCCGGATCGACAATTCCGCCGCCGTGCTCGACCAACTCTATGAGCACGGCGCCGACGTCGCCGTGATGGCCAAGATGACGTCCGACCCGCGGCTCTTCAGCATGAAGCTGCGTGAGGACCGCCTGGTGCTGTTCGTGCAACGCACTCATCCCTGGGCCAAGCAACGGTGCATCCGGCTCGGCGAGATCGCCGGCTGCGACCTCGTGGTGCGCGAGCGCGGCTCGATCACGCGCGAAGTATTCGAGACTCGGCTCGCCGAGGCTGCCGTCAAGCCGGGAACCCTGATCGAGGTGCAGACACGCGAGGCGGTGCGCGAGGCGGTGGCGGCCGGCTTCGGCGCCGGCGTCGTGTTCGAGAGCGAGTTCGGCAACGACGCGCGCTTTCGCGCGGTCGACGTCGCCGATGTGGACCTCGGCGTCGGCGAATACGTGGTGTGCCTGGAGGAACGCAGGCGGCTTGCGCTGGTGCGTACCTTCATCGACATTGCCGAGCGCTTCGCGGGCGGCAACGCCGTGTTGCTTAAGCGACCTGGAAGGCCCTTAGGTGAGCATCATCTCCGGTAATATGATACCTAACGGCCGTGACTGCACGCGCTTAGGCGACCTGATCCATTCTTGAGCGCGGCATCCGGAATGGTTAATTTATGGTTAATGCAGCCCCGGAAATCGGTGCATAATGCGTATCTGGAAACCGGGCGTTAACCACGTTCGTTAACTTTGGGAGCCGCACATGGCAGCCACTCGGGAAGGCACCACCATGAGAATCGGCGACCCGGCTCTTGCAGTTCCTTTTATGACCCTGCTCAAGGGCACGGCAGGCTTCGCGGTTGCGGCGCTCTTTTTTGCCGGCGCGTGCGCCGGCTTGGTCCAGTTGCCGTTTGGCCCCGCCGCTCAGTTGCTCGTTGCAGTAGTTGGTGCAGCATTGGGGGGGGCTGTTGCCTGGTACTCACATCAACCTGCCGAGAAGTGAGACAGAGTTCTATCTCTGGGCATCTCTTCTGATAATCCTGTACGTCGTGGTCAACCTTGCGAGCATGCTCGCAAAGGGACGGAAGCGTTTTGAAATCCCGGCGCTTGTGTTCGACGCAGTGACTTTTTCCAGCTCTGTACTCTTATTCATTGGATGTTCAATCTCTCCCACCGTTCTCCGCTTGATCGGCGACACGACTTGGTTCCTTCTCGCCGCCAGCCTGTTTGGAATTCTGTATGCACTGCAAGCGGCGTGGCGTCGCTGAGACAGCCTTCGCGCCGCGATATAGTACTCTTTCATTGGTCTCCTCTCTCCGGAGTTTGCAGATGGCCGCCGACTACGAGGTGCTCGATCCGCGTTTCCGTGCCTGCTTCAACCGCACGGCGAAGGTCGAGCGGCTGTGGGGCGGCGGGCGCTGGACCGAGGGCGCGGCCTACCTCCCGCTCTCGCGCACGGTCGTGTTCTCAGACATCCCGAACGACCGCCTGATGAAATACGACGAAGTGAGCGGCGCAACGAGCGTGCTGCGTCACCCCTGCGGCTATACCAACGGCAATACGGTCGACCGGCAGGGCCGGCTCGTCACCTGCGAGCATGGCGGGCGGCGCGTCTCGCGCACCGAGCATGACGGTCGCATCGAGGTCATTGCCGACAGATTCGAGGCCAACCGCTTGAGCAGCCCGAACGACGTGGTGGTGAAATCCGACGGCTCGATCTGGTTTACCGACCCGCCCTACGGGATTCTCTCTGATTACGAGGGCCATAAGTCGCCGCAGGAACAGCCGAAGAACGGCGTCTATCGCGTCGACGGCGGCTCCATCACCATGGTGGTCGACGACTTCGAGCGGCCGAACGGCATCGCGTTCTCGCTCGACGAAAAGCAGCTCTATATCGTCAACTCCGCCGGCGGCCGCTCGCCCGGCGCGCCCAACCATATCCGCGTGTTCGACGTGCGCGACAACGGCACGCTTGCCAACGGCCGCGTGTTCGCCGAATGCACCGCCGGGCGGTTCGACGGCATGCGCTTCGACGATGCCGGGCGGCTGTGGGCCGCGACCGACGACGGCGTGCATTGCCTTGCTCCGGACGGCATGCTGATCGGCAAAGTACTGATCCCGGAGATCTGCGCCAACGTGGTGTTCGGTGGACCGAAGCGCAACACTCTCTACATCTGCGCGACCTCGTCACTCTACGGCGTGCTGCTCACCGTCAACGGCGCGAAGACGTTTTGAGTTTGCGGCGGCTTGTGTTTGCGGCCATCCTTCGAGACGCGTCCCAAAAGCGCGTTTACGCGCGTCTTCGACGCGCTATGGGACGCCCTCAGGATGAGGGCCGTAGACAAACTCCGACCTCATCCTGAGGAGCCCGTCGAAGCGTAGCGAAGACGGGCGTCTCGAAGGATGCCCCCAAGCGGACGAGACCATTGAAGGAATCCCTCCCATGTCCGTCGACATCCACGCCGCCACCGACCGCCTGATGCGCCTGCTCGCGACCGAGGGCGTCACCGGCCGCGAGGCGGCGGTCGGGCGCGAGATCGCTGCGATGCTGCAAGAGGCCGGTGTGCCGGCCAGCGCCATCCGGCTCGATGATGCCAACACGCGCATCCCGCTGCCGACCGAGACCGGCAACCTGATCGTCGACCTGCCCGGCCGCGGCAAGCTGCACAACCAGCCCCGCATCATGTTCATGACCCACATGGACACGGTGCCGCTCTGCGCCGGCGCGAAGCCGAAGCCGGCGGGGCGCAGAATCGTCAACAGCGCGAAGACCGCGCTCGGCGGCGACAACCGCACCGGCTGCGGCGTCCTCGTCACGCTCGCGGCCGAGCTCGCGAAACACAAGCTCGACCATCCGCCGCTCACGCTCTTGTTCTGCGTACGCGAGGAGAGCGGGCTGTGGGGCGCGCGGCATGTAAATAAGACCATGCTCGGTCATCCGAAGATGGCGTTCAACTATGACGGCGGCTCCGCCGCGAATGTCGTGGTTGGCGCGGTCGGCGCCGACCGCTGGGAGGTGGAGATCTTCGGCCGCGCCTCGCATGCCGGCGTCGCCCCGGAGCGCGGCATCAGCGCGACGATGATCCTCGCCCTCGCGCTCGCTGACCTGAAAGCCGGCGGCTGGTTCGGCAAGGTGGTGAAGGGAAAGAAGCAGGGCACCAGCAATGTCGGGCCCGTGACCGGCGGCGAAGGCCGGCCGGCCGGCGACGCCACCAATGTCGTCACCGACTACGTGCACGTGCGCGGCGAAAGCCGCAGCCACGATGCGGTGTTCTTCAAGCAGATCACCGCCGCCTACAAGGCCGCGTTTGAGAAAGCGGCAAAGAAGGTGAAGAACAGCGCAGGCAAGACCGGGCGGATCAAGTTCAAGGTACGCACCGACTATCACCCGTTCCGCATGAAGGAGGGCTTGCCGGTGGTGCGGCGCGCCGCGGCGGCGATCGCGGCGGGCGGCGGCATGCCGAACATCAAGACAGCGAACGGCGGGCTCGACGCGAACTGGATGGTGCGTCACGGCATCCCGACGGTGACCTTCGGCGCGGGCCAGAACGACCCGCATACGATCGACGAGTGGATCAATCTCGATGAATTCGAGCGGGCGTGCGCGCTGGCGCTGCGGCTGGCGACGATGGAGTGAACGTGTAGCCCGGGCGAGCGAAGCGATACCCGGGTTTTTCTTTTCGCTGCCCGCATGTCGCCATAGCGCGTTGAAGACGCGCGTAAACGCGCTTATGGCTCATGCGGCTACCTGCTCTCCCGACAACGAGGAACACCCATGACGATCATCGATTCCCAGGTCCACGCCTACGAGGCGAACACGCCGAAGCGCCCTTGGGCCAGCGTGCCGAACTGGCCGGACCACGTCACGGGTGACGAGATGGTGGCGGCGATGGACAAAGTCGGCGTCAATGGCGCGATCTTCATCTCTGCATTCTCCATGTACCAGTATGACGCGAGCTACGCGGTCGAGGTACAACGCGCCCATCCCGGCAAATTCGGCATCGTTAAGCCGGTCAACCCGGACGATCCGGCGGTGGGCGATGTCGTGGCCGACTGGAAGAAGACGCCCGGCGCGGTCGGCATCCGCATCATGTTGCCGGAGGGGTCGAAGCGCGCGCCGGACGACCCCGGCATCGACCGGATCGCGCGCGCGGCTGTCGCTCACGACTTTCCGGTCAACATCCTGTGCTGGGGCAACCTTGACGTCGGCGCGGCGCTGATCGATCGCCACCCCGACACGCGATTCATCATCGACCATCTGGGCATCATGCAGCCGCGCACGCCGCCCGCCCCGCCGCAGCCCTGGGCCGATCTTCCCAAAGTGCTGGAGCTCGCGAAGCGCAAGAACGCCGTGATCAAGGTCAGCGGTGCGTGCACGCTGTCGCAACGGCCGTATCCCTTCCCGGACATCTGGGACCCGCTCGCCCGCGTGTTCGATGCCTGGGGCTTCGAGCGCTGCCTGTGGGGCACGGATTGGACCCGCGCGTTCGCGGTGGTGAACTACGAGCAGGCCGTCAAGCCATTCCTGGAAACAAACCGCCTGAGCGAAACGGAGCGCGCTATGCTGATGGGCGGCGCCTGCGCCAAGGCTTACGGCTGGTCGCCGAAGAAAGGCTAGGTGCGCCGCGGTGTCCCGACCGTGACGTTCGGCGCGGGGGCAGAACGAGGGGCAGACACGATCGAGGCGTGATCAATCTGGATGAGTACGAGGGGCAAGCGCGCTGGCGGTGGGACTGGCGACGATGCGTTGAGGATGACAGCCCATGACCCTGCTCATTGCCCAACGCGACGGCGCGAATGTTTGGATGGCCGCAGATTCCGCGATCACGGGCGGCAGCATCGGCGAGCGAGAACGCGAATACGCGCTCAAGATCATGCCATCGTCGGACGGGAATGCATTGATCGGCTTCTCCGGCGATCATCATCACGGCACACGTCTTATGCACGGAGCTGCTGCCTTGCCTGCCGGATCGGAAGGTGTGCAGTTTCTTTCGGAAGCGCAGATCGATTATCCGAGTGTGGATTTTGCTTACGCGTACGCTGATGAGACCAATTGCCGTCTGCTCCGCGTCAGTGGCGGGACGGCGGAAGAACTCCCGGTCTTTCATATCGGCTCCGTCGATGCCTTCGAGCATTTCCAGCGAATACGCCATGCGGAAGAGATTGACCCTGCTCCTGAAGCCGTCAAAACCTTCATCGCTGGTTCGCGTGCGGCCGAACCAATACCCGATGCTCTCCATAAGGCTATCACTTCGTTGCTGCGCGTCTTCGCCGAGCGATCACAGCGCGACGTAGGAGGCTGGCCAACTGGATATTTTCTCACGAGAGATGGCGCCTTTTTGTGTGGTTACGGTTACTCGGTTTCTGATCCGATCTTGAAAAAGGTGGGCCCGGGTTCGGCCGTGCCGCACGGCACGGCCCAAGAAGGTGGGTTCGGACTGTCGGTCACCGAATTCGGCAATCGCGACGGTGTCGTAGTATACTGGCTGCAACGGACCGGAGGCACTGTTTTCGCGAAGGAGCCTACTGGCTACGTTGAGCACAATTTTGAAGGCACTCCCTCAAGATTTGCCGCAGAAGCTTCCGCTGCACTTGGGCGAAAGGTTGAGCTCTGGTTTAGCGAAACACCCGTTCGGCAACCTCAAAGCATCACAATAATGCGCGATAAGGACGGCGTTCCAAGTATGGCCGTTGTCAACGACGGCGGCGCACTCTCGTTTTCCGTTCTAAATGTCACGACGCCGTTCGCTGCGCGCGCGGCGCTGAATCTCGCTGCCGCGAATGACCCGGACGCAATCGTAAAGGCGATGGAGAGTGATCAGGTTCGGCTGACCTTTGATCCAAACCGAAAAATGACGACTTTGAACCTCTTCGTAAACAAGCAACCCGCGAATGGGATCGCCCTTAGCGCACGCGACCTTGACGCGTTAATCGCTCAACTCGGCGAAGCGCGGGCGCGGCTTGAGGAACCTGTTGCCTTTGCGCCGCCGCAAGCCTTGTCGGGCGCGCCAACTCGTGACGTGATGGTGTTAGACCCTGCGTGGCGAACGGAACCGCCGATGCATCCAAGCTTGGGCGGAATTACCTTGCGGCTTCGTCATCCGGGCTTTGGCTGGCTGACCTTCTTGTTACCTTGGCACGAAATGAAAAGTCTGGCCGACTGGCTTCACAAGAACGCTGGACCGCCTTGAGCAAACACGGCCCGGATGAAGCGATGCGCAATCCGGGTCAACCGCTGTGCGCCCGCATTCCACTTCGTTCCATGGGGGCTACGAGAGGACGAGCATCCTCCCGCCTGATCGTCGCGAGGCGATCAGGCCCGCGGGTTCTCATTCTCAGTTGAGCACCTTTCCGAACCTCAGACACGAACGCGCCGCGAGAACGAGAGCCTGATTCAAAATCAGAACCGAGGTGATGCGACGCGCGAGGCGTGAACTCGTCTTCTCCTCTCCCGCTTGCGGGAGAGGGTGGCGAGACGCGTAGCGTCGAGCCGGGAGAGGGGTCGCGCAATTTGAAATAACAGCCCCTCTCCCCGCCGCCTTCGGCGGCGACCCTCTCCCGCAAGCGGGAGAGGGGAACGGAGAGAGCGGCGCCAAGCCGCGCGGAAACGAAATAAGCCAACTCCCTTTCAAATCCACAATTTCGGTCTATTGTCGCAAATCTGTCATGCGCCGCGCACCCGACGATTCGGCGCGAGAAGGAGTTTTGCGACGATAATGTCCGGGACTGAGTTGTTCGTCACCTTCCTCGGCAGCGTCGCGCTGCTGCTGTGGGGTGTGCGCATGGTGCGCACCGGCATGACGCGCGCGTTCGGCACTGCGCTGCGGCGCATCGTGGCGACCCAGTCGCGCAACCGCTTCACGGCATTCCTCGCCGGCATCGGCGTCACCGGCATCCTGCAGAGCTCGACCGCGACCGCGCTGCTGCTTGCATCGTTCGCGGCGCGCGGTCTGATCGCGCTGCCGATCGCGCTCGCCGTGATGCTCGGCGCCGACGTCGGCTCGGCGCTTGCGGCACAGGTGTTCTCGTTCAACATCAAGTGGCTATGGACGGTTCTGATCGCGCTCGGCGTCCTCGTTTTCATGTCGTCGGACGCCGACAAGGCGCGCGGCATCGGCCGTATCGCACTCGGTCTGGGATTCATGTTGCTGGCGCTGACCCACATGACCGCCGCCGCGGCGCCGTTGCGCGACTCGCCGACCTTCCGATCGCTGCTGACCGGGCTCGCCGGCGAGCCGCTGCTCGGGTTCCTGGTGGCGACCGCGATCGCCTGGCTGGTGCACTCGAGCCTGTCGATCGTGCTGCTGGTGATGGCGCTGGCCGCGGCGCAGGCGCTTCCCGTTCCACTCGCGCTCGCGCTGGTGCTCGGCGCCAATGTGGGCGGCGCGATCGCGCCGTTCCTCAGCCTGGCCGGCTCGCCGCCATCGGCGCGCCGGGTGCCGCTCGGCAACATGATCATGCGCGCAGCCGTCGCCCTGCCGGCGCTGTTCCTGCTCGCGCCGATCGCGTCGCTGCTCGCAGGCATAGAGGCCGATCCGGGCCGGATCACCATCAACTTCCATACCGCCTACAACATCGTGGTCGCGGCGGTCTTCCTCGGCCTCACCGCGCTGGTCGCGACCCTCACTACGCGGATCTTCCCCGACAAGCCCGAGACGGCGGAATCGGGCGCGCCCAAGCACCTCGATCCGAACGTGGTCGACACGCCGTCCGAGGCGCTCGCCTGCGCCATGCGCGAGACCCTGCACATGGGCGACCGCGTCGCCGACATGCTGCGCCAGGCGCTCGTCGTGTTCGAGAAATCCGACCCGCGGCTGGTGAAGGACGTCGAGAAGTCCGACAACGTCGTCGACAATCTGCACGAGGCGATCAAGCTCTATATGGTCAAGGTGTCCAAGGCCGAGATGACCGACGAGGAGAGTCGCCGCTACGTCGAGATCATCACCTTCACCACCAACCTCGAGCATGTCGGCGACATCATCGACAAGAACCTGATGGAACTTGCGACCAAGAAGATCAAGAACCGTTATACCTTCTCGTCCGAGGGGCTCGACGAAATCCGCCGCTTCCATGCACGCGTGATGGACAACATGCGGCTCGCCTTCAACGTATTCGCGACGCGCGACGTGGCGCTGGCGCGCCGCCTCTTGGCCGAGAAGGCGACGACGCGCACCGCCGAGCTTGCCGCCGCCGACAGCCATTTCGGCCGCCTGCGCGAGGGCCGGCCGGAATCGATCGAGACCAGCGCGATCCATCTCGACGTCATGCGCGACCTCAAGCGCATCAACGGGCACCTCGCCTCGGTCGCCTATCCGATCCTCGAGGTCGCCGGCGAATTGCGTGACAGCCGGCTGCGCGAGCGCGAGACCGAAGCCGTCCCCAGCGGCAGGACGGTGGCGTCGTAGGGTCCGGCGCGAAAAACGAGCAGAACCCCCTCCGGCCTCGCTTCGCTCGGCCACCTCCCCCACAAGGGGGGAGGGAGACTGTGGCGCTGGTAGTGCAAATCTCGCAGAGCAAACGGTGCTGCAATATCGCTGTGAAAGAGCCACAGCCCCCTCCCCCCTTGTGGGGGAGGTCGGCGGCCAAAGGCCGCCGGGAGGGGGTTTTGTTTGCGCCAGGCTACTGCAATCGGATCAGCGCCATGCCGGCGACGATCATCAGCGCCGCCACGATACGCGTCGCGCGCAGCGGCTCCTTCAGGAACACGACCGCGATTCCCGCGGCGAACAGAACGCTGGTCTCGCGCAACGCGGCCACTTTGGCGATCGGTGCGACCGTCATCGCCCAGATCACGATCCAGTAGGCGACCAGCGACAGCACGCCGCCGATCAGGCCGCTCTTCCAGTAGACCGCCATGGCCGGGATCGCGGCGGTCCCGCGCATCATGACCGCGATCGCAGCGATGAAAGCCCCGTCGATCACGAACAGCCAAAGCGCATAGGAGTGCGCGTTGCCGGCGGTGCGCGCGCCGATGCCGTCGACCAGCGAGTAGGCGCAGATGGTCACCGCGGTGAACAGCGCATAGGCGACGGCGCGCCGATTGAGATGCGCGAGGTCGCCGCCGCCACGCATCGACAGCAGGAAGACCCCGCTGGTCAGCGCGACGATGCCGGCCCAGCCGAGCAGGCTGAAGTTCTCGCCCAGCAGGATCGCGCCACCGGCGGCGGTCATCAGCGGTGCCGTGCCGCGCGCGATCGGATAAACCTGCCCCATGTCGCCGCTGCGATAGGCGCCGCTCAAGCCGATGTAATAGCCGAGGTGGGTAATCACCGACATGATCAGCCACGGCCAGGCCGCGAGCGGCGGGACCGGCACAAACAACAGCGCCGGCAGCGAAACGACCCCGGCCGCTGACGCGATCAGCACGATGGCGAGGAACGGATCGAGCCGGAACTTGATCAGCGCGTTCCAGGAGGCATGGAAGGCCGCGGCGAGCAGAACGACACCGAAGACGAACGAGTCCATTATCCCTCACGCCCGAACAAGACCCCCTCCGGCCTCGCTTCGCTCGGCCACCTCCCCCACAAGGGGGGAGGGAGGCTGCGGCGCTGTCGGCACAAACTTCGCGGAGCAACGGTGCGGAAATTTTGCTGTGAAAGAGCCACAGCCGACCTCCCCCCTTGTGGGGGAGGTCGGCGCGCGCAGCGCGCCGGGAGGGGGACTTTCTTCCACATGCGATAGGCCGGATTCACCCCTTCAAGCGCGCGCCGGTCGGATCGTAAGGCGCCTTGAGGCTGGCGCGCACCGGCACCCGATCGCCGGCGATATCGAGCTCGAAACGCGCCGCGAGCCAAGCGTCGTCGACGCGCGCGCCGCCGGTCGCCGCATAGCCGAGCGCGACGACCGCCCCGAGCGTGTGGCCGTAAGCCGCCGAGGTGACTTCGCCGACGGGCTCGTCGTTGCGCAGGATCAGTTCGCCGCCATGGGCGAGCGGCGTGTCGCACGCAAGGCTGACGAAAGAGAGCAGGCGACGCGCCGGCGGCTTGCCGTTCGCAGCCACCAAAGCTGCGCGGCCGATGAACTCGCCGTTGCCGAGCTTTACCGCGAAACCGAGCCCGGCTTCGTAGGGATTATAGTCGGGCGTCAGCTCGCGGCCCCAGGCGCGATAGCCCTTCTCCAGCCGCAGCGAATCCAGCGCGTAATAGCCGGCATCGCGCACGCCGAACTCGCCGCCGAGCTCCATCAACCGGTCATATACCTCGGCCGCGGCTCCGGTCGGCACGTAGAGCTCGAAGCCGAGCTCGCCCACATAAGTACGGCGCGATGCGAGCACTTCGGCTGCGCCGATCGCGATTTCGCGGATCGCGCCGAACGGAAATGACTCGTTGTCGAGCGGAGCGGCGGTGACGCGCGCGAGCAATGCGCGCGCCTGCGGACCCATCACGGCGAGCACGGCGTAGTCCGCGGTGACGTCGCGCAGCTGCGCCTCCACGCCCGCCGGCATGTTGCGGCGAATCCAGTCGGCATCGCGCGTGGTCTGCGCGGTGCCGGTAATCATGAGAAACCGGTCGGCGGCCAGCCGCGCGACGGTGAGGTCGCTCTCGTAGGTGCCGCGCGCGTTGAGCAGGCCGGTGTAGACGGTCGTGCCGGCCGACACCGCCATGTCGTTGGCGCACAGACGCTGCAGCACGCGCTCCGCGTCGGAACCCAGCAGCAGGAATTTCGAGAACGAGGTGAGATCGAAAACCGCGACACTCGCGCGTGCCGCCCTGTGCTCGGCGGCCGCATGCGCGAACCAGTTCTGCCGGTCGAACGAATAGTCGAGCCGCGCGTCTTCGGCCGACGCAGCGAAGAAGTTCGGCCGCTCCCAACCCATCTTGGAGCCGAACAGCGCGTGCTTGCCCTTGAGGCGGTCGTAGAGCGGCGAAGTCCGCTGCGGGCGCGCCGAAGTGAGCTCGCGATTCGGCCACGGCATCTTGTAGTGCAGGCCGAGCACCTCGCTCACGCGCTCTTTGAGGAACGCATCATCGTCGTGGAAGCGCGCGAAGCGGCGGATGTCGACCGGCCACAGGTCGAGCGAGGGCTCGCCTTCGACGATCCATTCGGCCAGCGCCTGCCCCGCCCCGCCGCCCGACGCGATGCCGATCGAGTTGAAGCCGGCGGCGACGAAGAAATTCTTGAGCTCCGGCGCCTCGCCCATGATGAAGTTGTTGTCGGGCGTGAAGCTCTCGGGGCCGTTCATGAAGGTCTTGATCTCGGCGCTTTCGAGCGCCGGGAGGCGGATGAGCGCGTTCTCCATCAGCACCTGAAACTGGTCCCAGTCGTCGGGAAGCATGCCGAACTCGAAATTCTCCGGGATGCCGGCCATGCCCCATGGCTTGGCGATCGGCTCGAAGCCGCCGACCAGCAGCCCGCCGACCTCTTCCTTGACGTAGATGTAGCCGTCCGGATCGCGCAGCACCGGCAGATCGGGGTGCACGCCCGCGATGCGGCCAGTGACGACGTACATGTGCTCGGCGGAATGCAGCGGCACGGTGACGCCGCACATCCGCGCGACCTGCTTGGCCCATTGGCCCGCGCAGTTCACGACGATCTCGCCCTTGATGTCGCCGCGGGTGGTGGCGACGCCGGTCGCAATTCCGTTGCGCGCATGGACCGCCGTGACACGCGTCTGCTCGAAGATGCGCGCGCCGCCCATGCGCGCGCCCTTGGCAAGCGCCTGCGTCACGTCGGCGGGATTGACCTTGGCGTCGTCGGGCAGCCAAAGCGCGCCGACGAGATCGTCGGTGCGCATGATCGGGTATTTGTCGCCCGCCTGCTGCGGCGTCAGCAGCGCACATGCGACATTCTGCGCTTTTGCGGCGGATGCGATGCGGCGCAGCAAGGTCATGCGCTCCGGCGTGCGCGCAACCAGCACGGAACCGCACTGCTTCCATCCGGTCGCCTGGCCGGTCTCGGCTTCGAGCCGCCGGTAGAGCGAGGCGGAGTACTGCACCAGACGCGTCATGTTCTGATGCGCGCGCAACTGCCCGACCAGCCCGGCCGCGTGCCAGGTCGTGCCGCAGGTGAGCCTTCCCTGCTCCAGCAACACGACGTCGCGCCAGCCGTGCTTCGCCAAGTGGTAGGCGACCGAGCAGCCGATTACGCCACCGCCGATGACGATGACGCGGGCGCTGTCGGGAAGGATCGGGGAAACCATCACGCGTTCAGGCAGGTTGAATTGTCATAAACACATATAACCACATTATTCCACAAAAAAAATAACTAATCGGCGACGACGATTTCGAGCCCCAGGGAGGACCAGGCGCCGGCCAGCGCGCGGTCCGGCATCCGATCGACGATGACGCCGACGGCCTTGTCGAGGTTGGGCACACGGAACGGGGTGCGACGGGCAAACTTGGTCTGATCGGCCAGCAGATACGCCCGGCCGGCGAGGATCATGCGCCCACGCGTCTCGGCGGCGACCACCGAGTAATCGGTCAGGACCCCGTCTTCTGCGAAGCCTCCGGTACCGATGAAGGCAACATCGACCCGGATCGAGTCGATGCCGGCGGCCGCGCCAATACCGAAGGTCGCCTCATCGTTGTTGTCGACTTCGCCGCCGAGCATGACGATGCGGTTGCCGGGCACGCGCGTGAGCGCGATGGCATGATTGAGCGAATTGGTGACGACGGTGAGCCCCGGGCGGCCGACCAGCTCATAGGTCAGGGCGGCGGTGGTGGTGCCGGAATCGATCAGCACCGAAGTACCGTCCTGCACCATGCGGGCGGCCGTGCGCGCGATCGCTTTCTTGCCTTCGGCATTCTCGCCGCCGCGCTCGGCGATCGTCGGCTCCATCATGCCGCGGCGGGCGGCCCCGCCGTGCACGATTTCAAGGTGGCCCTGGTCGGCGAGCAGCTTCAGGTCGCGTCGGATCGTCTCGTGCGATACGGCGAACAGGTCGGCAAGCTCGCCCACGCTGACGGAGCCGGAGGCACGCAGCCGCTGGACGATCTCGTTGTGGCGGCGGATGGCAAGCGGGCGCGACATGATCGCTCCGATGGCAAGTGATCACGATTCGCTAATGTGACCGGACAGCGCCAGCGATACAAGACTATCTCAAAGTTTATGTAGCTTTTCCAACATTAAGCGGCAATCGACCCGCTGCGAGATCCGTTGCCGCATAGTCAATTCCAATTGTCGCACCGCAGTATCAAGTGAACCCATTTCTCGTTTCCGCTTGTGGAAAGAATATCCGTGCGGAGAACGGGGCCGTTCAACGACGGCTGGCTGCCGCGGCATGATGTTCCGCGAGCTGCCGGTCGTAATCGAGCACCGCCTGCAGCAGTACCTGCGCTCCCATGGCGCACTGCTCCTTGGCGGTGAACTCGGCTTCGTTGTGGCTGACGCCACCGCGACAAGGCACGAAGATCATCGCAGTCGGCGCCACGCGCGAAACGTAAGCGGCATCGTGACCCGCCCCCGACACCATGTCGCGCGCCGAAAACCCCGCTTGCGCCGCAGCGCGCCGTACCGATGCGACGCAGTCGGCGTGAAAGCGCACCGGCGGCTGGTCCCAGATCCGCGTACTCGACACGGCCAGACCGAGCGGGGCGCAGATCTCGTCGAGCGAACCGAGAAACGCGCGCTCGATGGCGTCGAGCGTGTCCGCCTCGGGGTGCCGCAGATCGGCGCAGAAGAACACCTCGCCCGGCACGACGTTGCGCGAGTTCGGCGCGACCTCCATGAGCCCGACGGTGCCTACCGCATTGGCATGCGCGTGCGCAATTCTGTCGACGCGCTCGATCACGCGCGCCGCGCCGAGGAGCGCGTTCTTGCGCAGGTGCATCGGGGTCGCGCCGGTATGAGCGTCCTGGCCCGTGACCGTCACCTCGAACCAGCGCATGCCCTGCACGCCGGTGACCACGCCGATCTCCTTGCCTTCGGCTTCGAGGATCGGCCCCTGCTCGATATGCAGCTCGAAGAACGCCGAGAGCGGGTGATCGCCGCAACGCTGCGAGCCGCGATAGCCGATTGCGTCGAGTGCTTGCCCGAATGTCGTTCCGGCGCGGTCGGTGCGCGCCCAGGCCCAATCGCGCTCGAACGCGCCGGCGAACACGCCCGAGGCGACCATCGCGGGAGCAAAGCGCGAGCCCTCCTCGTTGGTCCAGTTCGCGACCTCGATCGGCGCGAAGGTCTCGTAACCAGCCTGGACCAGCGTGCGCAGCGCCTCGAGCGCGCCGAGCACGCCGAGGACGCCGTCGAACTTTCCGCCGGTCGGCTGGGTATCCAGATGACTGCCCATCGCGATCGGCGGCACTTCGGCCTGACCGACGCGGCGCGCGAACATCGCGCCCATGTCATCGACCGTGACGGTGCAGCCGAGCGCCTCGGCGCGCGCCTTGAACCAGTCGCGGACCTGGCGGTCGAGCTCGGTGAGCGTCAGCCGGCAGATGCCGCCCTTGGGCGTTCCACCGATCGCGGCGGTCTCCATCAATTCGCCCCACAGCCGCTCGGCGTCGATCATCAGGTTTTGCATGCCTTCCCCTTGAGTCCCGGCGCCTGGGCGCACCCGCGAGCCTACATTGTTCCAATCGAAATGAACCCCGTCGCGTGACGCGCGTTGAGCAGGATAGGCCTCATCCGAACCGGGAGTCCCGTCATGAGCAAACCCCCGCCCGTACCGCCGCAAAATCAGAGCCCGAAGGGAACCGGCGACGCCAAGTCCTCATCGGACCGGAAACAGGGCCACGTTGGTAAGGGCAACCCGCACCAGCAGGGCCAGCAGGCCAACACCGAGCAGAATACGACCCATCAGGGTTACCAACAGGATCGCTGAGGAACCCTATGTCCACGTCGAAGAAGACGCCGGCGAGCATCCGTCAGGGCGGACCGGGCGCGAGCCACGAAAACGCCAAGGCCCCGCTCAAGATCGTGAAGCCGCCGGCCGCCGATCCGCGGCGGACGCGTAGCGCGGTGTCCGGCGGCGGCGGGGAGCGCGACAGCCACCACACGCACGATCCGGAGAAGAAGGGCGGCTCGCGGCCGGCGTCGTAGCGTACGCAACATACGTAAAGCAAAAGCATGCCCGCCCGCGGGTCTATGCGGCTCCCGGCATCGCCTGACTGCCGGTCGCGTTGAGCATAGCGCGAACCTTGCGCAGCAAGGTCGCCGCGACGTAGGGTTTTTGCACAAAGGGCCAATTCCTGTGCTGCGCGGGCATCATCCGGCGCGAATGGCCGCTCAGGATCAGGAAGGGAATTCCGGTATTGGCCAAATGATCCGCGACCGGAAAGGCCATCTCACCGCCGAGATTGAGATCGAGGATGATCAGGTCCGGCGAGTGGGCACGCAGCAGATCGAAAGCTTCCGTGGTGGTGATCGCCGGACCGATGACCGCGAAACCAGCCTGCTTCAACGTCCACTCCAAATCCATCGCCAGCAAGGGATCGTCTTCGACGACCAGGATGCTGCGATGTGGAACTTGATCCATTGCGGTCGTTTGCGGCGAGCTTGAGGTTCATTTGGCAACTCGCGTTCAGTTCGTTCAGTTCCAAAATCCCTTGCAGCTTCCGCAGCATAATGGCTGCGTTGCAAGCGCCGCCGACATGCGGATTTGGAAGGAGACGCAACTTCAATCGAGCCGACGGGCCAGCGACGGGGCGTGCACGAGCCGCGTTGGTTGCGTCAGAACGGATACGGGTGCGGGCCGGTCTGGATCGTGATCCAGCGCAGCTCGGTGAACTCGTCGATCGCCGCCTTGCCGCCGAAGCGGCCGTAACCCGAGGCCTTGGTGCCGCCGAACGGCATCTGGCCTTCGTCGTGCACGGTCGGCGCGTTGATATGGCAGATGCCGGACTGGATGCGCTTGGCGACGCCGAGCGCGCGCGCGATGTCCTTGCCGAACACGGCGGCCGAGAGCCCGTACTCGGTGTCGTTGGCGACGCGGATCGCTTCCTCGACGTCCTTCACGCGGATCACCGGCTTCACCGGGCCGAACGACTCCTCGGTGTAGATGCGCATCGCCGACGTGACGCGGTCGACGACAGTCGCGCTCACCACCGTGCCGTTGAATTCGCCGCCGGCCGCGACCTTTGCGCCCTTCGCCACCGCGTCGTCGAGCAATGCCTTGTTGCGCTCGGCCGCCTCCTTGGTGACCAGCGAGCCGAGGATGACGTGGCCGCGCGGATCGCCGTGCGGCAGCGTGCGCGCCTTGGCGGCGAATTTCTCCACGAACGCATCGGCGACCTTCTCGTCGACGATCAGCCGCTCGGTCGACATGCAGATCTGTCCCATGTTGGCGAAGCAGCCGAACGCGGCGGCCTTCACCGCCTCGTCGAGGTCGGCGTCGTCGAGGATCACCATCGGCGCCTTGCCGCCGAGCTCGAGCAGGACAGGCTTCAAATAGCGCGCCGCCGTCTCGGCCACGATCCGTCCGACCCGGGTCGAGCCGGTGAAGTTCACGCGCCGCACCGCCGGGTGCGCGATCAGGGTCTCCACCACCTTGGGCGCGTCGGCCGGCGCGTGGGTCACGACGTTGACGACGCCGGGCGGCAGGTCGGCCGCACGCATGATCGTGCCGATCAGCGCGTGCGTGCCCGGACACATCTCGGAAGCCTTGAGCACGACGGTGTTGCCGCAGGCGAGCGGCATGGCGATCGCGCGCACGCCGAGGATGACCGGAGCGTTCCACGGCGCCATGCCGAGCACGACGCCGACCGGCTGGCGCAGCGCCATGGCAAAGCTGTTCGGCTTGTCGGACGGGATCACCTCGCCGACGATCTGCGTGGTCATCGACGCGGCTTCACGCATCAGGCCGGCGGCGAAATGCGCGTTGAAGTGGCCCCACGGGCCGATGGCGCCGCACTCCGCGGTCATCAGGGCCGAGAACTCCGCGGCGCGGGCGTCGATCAGGTCGGCGGCCTTGAGCAGCTTGGCGCGGCGCTCGCTCGGGCCGAGCGCCGACCAGACCGGAAACGCGGCCTGAGCCGCGTCGACGGCCGCGATCGCATCGGCCACGGAGGCCGCAGCAGCGCGGCTGGCGACGTTGCCGGTGAACGGATCGATCCGGTCGAAGGTGCGGCCATCGGCGGCGAAAACGTCGCGGTCGCCGATCATCAGGCTGACGTGTTTCATGGCGCTCTCCTGTCGATCCACTCCGATGTCGCCCGGCGCGGCGTGAACCTCGCCGACGCCGAGATAGGCGCGCTGCACCGCCGGGTCGTCCTTGAGCACGGCGGCCGCGCCCTCACCCACGATGCGGCCGGTCTCGATCAGATAGCCGCGGTCTGCGATGCGCAAGCCTTGGCGCGCATTCTGCTCCACCAGCAGGATGCTGACGCCGGTCTCGCGCACTCGGGCGAGCGCGGCGAACAGCTCGCCGCACAACAGCGGCGAGAGGCCGAGCGAAGGTTCGTCGAGCAGCAGGAGGTCGGGCGCCGACATCAGCGCGCGCGCGATCGCCACCATCTGCTGCTCGCCGCCGCTCATCGTGCGCACCATCTGGCCCTGCCGTTCGGCGAGGCGCGGGAACAGGCGGCGTACGCGCGCGGCGTTGTCGGCTTCGGCGGTCCGCGCACGCGTGGCGTAGGCGCCGAGCACGAGGTTCTCGGCGACGGTCAGCTCGGGGAAGATGCCGCGGCCCTCGGGGACGAGCGCGACGCCGGCTTCGACGATCGCGTGCGGCGGGAGCGCAAGCAGATCGCGGCCGTTGAGGGCGATGCGCGCGCCGGCGAGCGGCGGCACCAGGCCGGCGATCGCCTTGAGGAGAGTGGACTTGCCGGCGCCGTTGGCGCCGAGGATGACCACGATCTCCCCTCGGCGCACGTCGAGGTCGACGCCTGCGAGCGCCTGGTGCTTGCCGTAGCGGGCCGAGAGTGCGCGCAGCTCAAGCATCGACGCCTCCGAGATAGGCGCGAACGACCTCGCGGTCGGCGAGTACGTCGGCGGGCGGCCCTTCGGCGATCTTGGCCCCGACGTTCATCACGATGCAGCGATCGCACAGGCTGCGGATCGCATCCATGACGTGCTCGACCAGGATGATGGTGATCCCCGAATCGCGCAGCGAGCGGATGAGCGCGATACCTTCGGCAAGCTCGGTCGGGTTGAGGCCGGCGAGCCATTCGTCGAGCAGCAACAGGTCGGGTTGCAGCGCGAGCGCGCGGGCGAGCTCGAGCCGTTTCTGGTCGATGTAGGTGAGCTGCGTCGCCGGCAGGTCGGACTTGCCGGCCAGGCCGACGCGCGTGAGCAAGCCGGCCGCGGCCTGCATCGCGACCGCGCCGGTCAGGGGCATGCGGCGGAAGGCGAGCCCCACCATGACGTTCTCGGTCACGGTCATCGATTCGAGCACGCGCACGAGCTGGAAGGTGCGCGCGATGCCAAGCCTGGCGATGCGGTAGGCGCCCAAGCCCACGATGTCGCGGTCGCGCAGGCGGATCGCGCCGGCATCGGGCGACAGCGCGCCGGAAATGAGATTGAGCACCGTGGTCTTGCCCGAGCCGTTCGGGCCGATCAGCCCGACGATCTCGCCGCGCCCGACCCCGAAGCTGAGATCATCGACCGCGAGGAGGCCGCCGAACGCCTTGCGCAGGTTCGCAACCACGAGCGGCGCGCCCTCGGCCGCGAACGCCGCAGGGCGCGCCTCGGGGAGCGCCGGCGCGGCGCGCGGCGCCGTGGCGAACAGTCCGACCACCCCGCGCGGCAGCGCATAGACGATCAGCACGAACACGGCGCCGAGCAGGATCGAGAAGTGGTTGGGGAAGTTCGCGGTCAGCACCTCGAACAGCAGCACCAGCGGCACGACGCCGAGCAGTGGGCCGAACAGCGAACCGGCGCCACCGAGCAGCGCCATGATGACGACCTCGAACGAGAGCATGGGCGAGAATGCGATCGCCGGATCGATGTAGGTCCAGCGCGGCGCCATCACGGCGCCGGTCACGGTCATGAACAGCGCGCTCAACGCGAACATCGCCAGCTTGGCCCGCGTCGTATCGATCCCGGCATGGCGCGCCACCACCTCGTCGTTACCGATCACGCGCAACGCCAGACCAAGCCGTGAGCGGCCGACCAGCCAGCCGGTGAGGAACACGAGCGCGACCAGCGCGAGCAGCTGCCAGTAAATCTGCTCCTGCGTGATGCTCAAGAAAATATAGCGCCCGACCGAGCGATGGATGTTGACCTCGTACCAGGTCACGAGCTGGCGGATCAGCTCGGAGAGACCGAAGGTGAAGATCACGAAATAGATGCCGGAGAGCCGCAGGGTGGAGAGCCCGACCACGAGCGCCACCGTAACGCCGATCAGCGCGGCGGCCGCGAGCACCGCCGGCCACGGCATGACCTCGCCCAGGACCGCGACCGTGTAGGCGCCGATGCCGAAGAACGCCACGGTCGCGAGCGAGATGTAATGGGTCGGGCCGGAGAACAGCGCCCAGGCGGTCGCCAGCACGGTGAAGTAGAGCAGGCTGATGGCGAGCGCGAGCTGATAACCGCTGGCGACGAGCGGCACGCCGGCGGCGAGCGCGACGATCAGGACGCCGAGGACGAACCCGATACGCTCATTCAACGCGCCGGCCTCCCGAACAGCCCGGTCGGGCGCCACAGCAGCACGGTCAGGAACAGCGCATAGGTGACTGCGATGGTGAGGCCGGGATCGACCAGGCGTGCGACCGCGGTCTCGGCGAGCCCGAGCATCAGTCCGGCGAGCAGCGCGCCCAGGAGGTTGCCGACGCCGCCCATGATCACCACGATCAGCGCCTTCATGGTGAACACCACGCCCATCGCGGCGGTGAAGGTCATGAACATGGAGACGAGCACGCCGCCGGCGGCGGCGAGCGCGCCACCGAGCGCGAAGGCGAAGGCCGACGCGGCGCGCACGTCGATCGCGACCAGCTGCGCGGCCACGGGATCGACCGCGACCGCACGGATCGCGGTGCCGGCACGCGTGCGGGTGAGCGCCAGATACAGCGCGCTGCCGATGACGAGCGCGAAGGCAAGCGCAATCAGGCGATTGAGCGCGACCGCCGAGCCGAGCACGTGCACCGGAATCGACAGGTAGGAATAGCTGTAGAACTGCCCGCCGAAGATCACCAGCATCACGCCTTGGAGCACGAACAGCAGGCCGAAAGTCGCCAGGATCGAGTCGACCTCGAGCATGGCGGCGTTCTTGGCGCGCCGCACCAGCGGCATGAGCACGATCCGGTAGACCAGCCAGTTCACCGCGAAGGCCAGCGGCAGTGCGACAATCAGGCCGACCAGCGGGCTCAATGCCATCGCGCTGAACGCCCAGTGCGCGCCGAACGCGGCCGCGACCATGCCCTCGCCGTGCGACAGGTTCATGATGCGCGCAACGCCATACTGGAGCGTGAGCCCCATGGCGATGAGCGCGTACATGCCGCCGAGCACGGCGCCGGTCAGGGCAATATCGATCAGGAGCGACATGACGCGTGACAATATCCCGGTCGTCATGGCCGGGCTTGTCCCGGCCATCCACGACTTGGCCGCAAAGAGAATCGCAAGACGTGGATGCCCGGCACAAGGCCGGGCATGACGCATCAGGGATTAATCATTAATGCCGCGATCGCGACCTACTGTCACGCCAGCCGCCTACTAGCCCGACACCTCGCGGAAAATCAGGAGAGGCGTAACACCGAATGCGATGCGTGGCCGGCCCATTAACTCCCGGGCTGCTGGCGCCATGTTGGCCGCAAGTGTACCCAGGTGCGATCCAGCGAGATTCGCAACGACCTCCTCTATACTCTCCGCGGCGGGCTTTCCCTCCTCAGACTCTGGTTTGAGGTCCGGCAAGGCGTCCAGTACCCCTAGAATGTTCCACTCGCCCTGAACGAAGGAACCGTGTTTTAGTATGAGGTCGCTTGACAGGCCAACAAGTGACGCTTCGTCCAAGGTGCACCATATACGGAAATTTTCTCCAATAATTGACGATTGGAGCGAATGAGGGAGAATGCTCAGCATGTCGACGAAGAATTGGGCATCAACGCCCGCAATTGACTGGTCCGCATGGCGTTCCGCGCGTCTTCGAGCCTGTCGATTAAGGCCGCTCTGCGGCTGAATTTGCGTCATCATCTGCTTCTTTACGGACGGCTTCTCCCAAGCACCCTTCAACATCGCCAAATCCAGAATGATAAGGCTGCCTTTGGCCAAAACGAATTGGGAAATTCGCGCAGCCCATACGTCTCGCTGGATAAGCTCCTGCTCGGCAAGATAATTCAGAAGGGTTATGGCATTCGTCCAGAGAGGATCATAAGTGTGCTCTGCTCCGGCGCGTTGACTAGTCGAAACTACGCGGTCGAGACTGGCCTGAGCTTTCGCAACGGTAAGCGCATCTAACCCTGCTGTTGCTACTGTCTTTGTTGCTTCCGATTGTTCGGCGCCTTCGGTCGCTTTCGTCTGTTGCGGCACCCCATAAGTTACGAATTGTGAGAGAAACGACCCAACGCGCCGCGCGTCATGATACAAGAAGTCATAAACGGAATTGCTTTTTTGGTCCGCTGATGGCGGACTTGAGCCGCTCGTATTGCTGGTCCGCACTTCGTCTGACTTCATCTGCCCGTTTCTTGGTTCGTTCGAAGGCATTGGCCATCTCTTTCGGGTCAGTCTGCAACAAGCGAGCAAGCGCCTCGTTGAGACTCATGTTTGGCTCCGACGATAAGGATTTTTTCTTGTGCTCACTCATGCGATCAATCCTTTGTACGTCAAGTCACCTTACGCCACCATGGCAGCGTCGAACGCCATCGTTTGTCGCTAAATCTATAGCGCCGAGAGGCGTTCCGCAACACAGTGACAGGTTTTCGATCCTCGGGCCACGGTGAATGGCGCAAGTTAGTGTCCCTTTACCCTGCCTCGAAAGCAGCGATATCGGGGCCTCCTGCAACGCCGGCCTGCTCCGGCCTACTGCCACGCCGGTTTGGGCACGATCGGGGGGCGCGCGCCCTGCTGCTTCATCGGCGCGATGGCGTAGAAGTCGTTGCCCTGCCACTGCCCGACCGCCCAGACCTCCTTGTAGAGGTTGTCCTTCAGCTTCACTTTCCCGAGGATGGTGTCGAACTCGCCGCTGTTGATCTCCTTGATCACGGCCTCGCGGTCGATCTTGCCGACGCGCTCGATTGCCTGCTGCAGCACCTGCAGGCTGGCGTAGGTGATCGGGCTGGCCCAGCGGTCCGGCTCGCGGCCGATGATCTCCTTGTGGTGCTGGATGTACCACTTGATGCCGGGCAGGTCGGCGTTGGAGCCGCCGATGCCCATCACGCCTTCGGCGTTCGGCCCGAACCGACCCTTGAAGATCGGGAACGCGGTGCCGACGCCGACGAAGAACACCTTCGGACTGAAGCCGGCGATCCTGGCCTGGTCGGTCAAGCCCAGCGTATCGGGCGGATAGCTGAACGCGATGAAGGCGTCGGGGCTTGCACCTTGCGCCTCCTTCACGATCGGCTGCAGGTCCTGGGTGCCGAACGGATAGGACTTGTCGTAGACCAGATTGAAGCCGGCCTTCTTCAAACCGTCGCGCGCGGCGCTCGACTGCTCGATGCCGAACTGGTCGCCGACCGCGGCGAGCGCGACCTTGTCGCCGATCTTGCCGTCCTTGCGCAGCATCGTCATGGTCTCGACCAGGCCGTCGACCAACTCGGAAGGCAAGCCGAGCCAGAAGGTCAGGTTCGGCCAGCGCTTGACCATCTCGGGCGCGCGATTGGAGTTCGCGGTCACGGCAAGGTGCGGATAGCCGTATTTGTTGAACACCGGAGCGGCCGCAAGGTTGAGGCCCGTGCTCCACGGCGGCAGGATGAAGTCGACCTTGTCCTGGGTCGCGAGCCGCTCGACCGCCTTGATCATCTCCTCGGAGTTGCTGCGGTCGTCGTATTCGACGACTTCCACCTTGAGCTTCTTGCCGATCGATTTCAGCATGATGCCGCCGGCGTCGTTCACGTCCTTCACCCAGACCTGATAGTTCGGCAGGGTGGTGACGTTGGCGCCGGCCGCGAACGGACCGGTCTTCGAGATCGCCCAGCCGATGCGGATCGAGGTCGGCTCCTGCGCCGACGCGGGCGTCAGCGCGCCGACGATCGCGGCGGCGGCCAGGAAACAGGTCAATCGAGCCATAGCGCCCTCCCCTACGGCCGTTGCCGGCCACATGTTCTCTGGAACGGGTCCAATGTTGCAGACGCAACCATATTGCGGGCAGCGTTCCACGGAGTCAAAGGCGGCGGCGCCGCATGGCGCGCCGCTTCGCGTTTGAGCAACAAAATGGTTGCGCATTGGCGCAAGCACGGCTAGATTGATCGGCAACCAAAAGGTTGCGCAAGAGGTCGCGACGATGAGCAACAGCATCGAGAAGCGCATCGAACTGAAGGCGCCGGTCTCGCGCGTGTGGCGCGCGCTGACCGATCACCGCGAGTTCGGCGAATGGTTCCGGGTGAAGCTCGACGGCCCGTTCGCGCCGGGTCAGGTGTCGCGCGGCCACATCACCTATCCGGGCTACGAGCACCTGAAGTGGGAAGCCACGGTGCAGAGAATCGAGCCCGAACGACTGCTCTCGTTCACCTGGCACCCCTACGCGGTCGATCCCAAGATCGACTATTCGAAAGAGCCGACGACCCTGGTCGAGTTCCGGCTCGAGCCGAAGGACGGCGGCACCGTCCTCACCGTCACGGAGTCGGGCTTCGACGCCATCCCGCGGGAACGCCGGTTCGAGGCCTTCCGCATGAACGAAGGCGGCTGGGCCGAGCAGATGAAGAACATCGAGCGTCATGTCGCGGGCTAGACAACGCGCCGCATTGAGGGGTCGCGCCGCGGTGTTCGCGGCGCTGGGCGACGAGACGCGGCTGTCGCTGGTGGCAAAGCTGTCGAACGGCCCCCCGCAATCGATCTCGGCGCTGGCTCACGGCTCGATCTTGACCCGGCAGGCGATCACCAAGCACCTGCGCGTGCTGGAAGGTGCCGGCGTGGTGCACGGCGTGCGCGTCGGACGCGAAAGCCGCTTCGAGCTGAAGCCCGCGCCGCTCAAGGAGGTGCGTTCCTACCTCGATCAGGTTTCCGACCATTGGGAGCGCGCGTTGGCGCGGCTCAAGGCGATGGTGGAGCCGTAAACTGGTAGGGCGGGCAAAGGCGCTACGCGGGCGGCGCAGCACGGCACCATTGCGGGAAGCGCCGTGCCCGCCATGGGACGATGTGGCACGCGCCTATGCGGGCACGGCGCGGAAGCTGTTCGGCGCGTGATCGCGGGATATGAGCCGCGCCTTTGCCCGCCCTACGAATCCTCGACTCACAGCCCGCTGAACCAGTTGTAGCCGCGATCTTCCCAGTAGCCGCCGGTGTAGTTGTTCAGGACCGCGAGGCCGACCACGTGCTTGGGGTTCTTGAACCCGAGCTTGGTGGGTATCCGGATACGCATGGGGAAGCCGAACTTGGCCGGCAGGATCTCATCATTGAACTTGAACGTCATCTGGGTCTGAGCATGCAGGGCGGTCGGCATGTCGATCGACACCGAATAGCCCTCGGCGCAGGCGAAGTGCACATATTTGGCGGTCAGGTCGGCGCCGATGCGGCGCAGGAACTCCTTGAGCGGCACGCCGGTCCATTTGCCGATCGCGCTCCAGCCCTCGACGCAGATCAATCGCGTGATCTGCGTTTCCTGCGGCAGCGCATGGAGTTCATCCAAGGTCCAGGGCCGCTTGTTCTCGATCAGACCATCGACCACGAGCTTGTAGCGGTCCTCGTCGACGTCGGGTGCCTCGATCTCCGGATAGTAGGCGTTGAACGGGAACGGCCGGGTGATCGCGCTCTCGGGGTAGGTCTCGGCCAAGCGGTTGGGATTGAACAGGCGTGCCTGGACCCAGTCGTTGAACTGCGACACGACGCGTAGCGCCCGCTCGGACGATGGGCCATCGACGATGTCGCAGCCGGTCAGCAGGGCGAGCGCGCCGAGGCTCGCGGCATTGCGCAGGAACAGCCGGCGTGACGGGTCGGGCAACAGCTTCGCGGCGTCCTTGATCAGGAGTCCGGCATCGACGCGCGGGTTCGATCGGCGCATCGCGTTCTCTCTCTGTTTGAGCATGATCTTATCCGAAAACCGGTTACCACTTTTCGGGATCATGCTCCTCACCTGCCTCGGATCATGGCGCGCAGCGACTTCGGCACCAGCAACGCCATGACGACATGCAGCACGAGAAACAGCACGATCGCCGCCATGGCGAAGAAGTGGACCAGCCGCGCACCCTCGTAGCCGCCGAACAGAACGCCAAGCTCGCGCAGCTGCACCGGCTTCCACAGCGCGAGGCCGGAGGCAACGATGACCACGCCGGTCACCAGAATGCCGGAGTAGAGCAGTTTCTGCACCGCGTTGTAGCGGGCAAGATCGTCGTGGCGCAGCCGCCCGGTGAGCGCGGCCCCGACGTCGCGTACGACTTCGGCCGGCCGGATCGGCAAGAGCTTGCGCCGGAAGCGGCCGGTCACGAGCCCGAGCGTCACGTATACGAGACCATTGGCGACCAGCAGCCACATAGCGGCGAAATGCCAGAGCAGGCCGCCGGCGAGCCAGCCGCCGAGCGTGATGCCGCTCGGAAACGTGAACGGGAACAATGGGGAAGCGTTGTAGATTTGCCAGCCCGAGCCGATCATGACCAGCATGGCGAGCGCGTTGATCCAGTGGGTGATGCGCACGTAGAGCGGATGAATCACGTGCTCGTGCGTGCCGGCGCCGCCGATATTTTCCGTGACCGCCATGGCGCAAGTATACAATAAGTCGGGCTTCGCGGTGTTAATGTCGGTAGCAATCGCCAGGGGAGGATGACATGGCTCGGTCCGTTTTCGGTATTCTCGCAATCGCCTTATTGGCTGCGGCGGCTGCGCCGACGGCGAATGCGCAGGAACCGCCCGTGCGGGTGCGCGGCACGATCGAGCGCGTCGACGGCGACATCTACGTGGTCAAGACGCGCGCCGGCAGCGAGATGAAGGTCAAGCTCGGCGCCAATCCCATGGTGGTGGCATTGGTCAAAGCCTCGCTCGCCGATATCAAGCAGGGATCCTACGTCGGCGTCGCCGGAATGCCGCAGCCCGACGGCAGCCAGCGGGCGCTCGAGGTGCATATTTTTCCCGAGGCCATGCGCGGCACCGGCGACGGCCATCGCGGCTGGGACCTGCAGCCGACCAGCACCATGACCAACGGCAATGTCGAGCAGGCCGCGGCGTCGGCCGATGGCTCGGTGCTCACGCTCAAGTACAAGGACGGCGAGAAGAAGGTCGTGGTGCCGAAGGACACCCCGATCGTCGTCTACGTCCCGGGCGAACTGAGCGAGCTGAAGGCCGGCGCGCCGATCTTCATCTCGGCCGCGACCAGGCAGCCGGACGGCACCCTGCTGACCCCGCGCGTGAACGTCGGCCGCGGCGTCGCACCACCGATGTAGCCGTAGCGGGTAGCCCGGATTGCGCCCCGCGAACATTCATGCATTCACAGCACGTTATGGCGCAATCCGGGGTAAATCCCACAGCCGCTCCCGGCTTTCGCTGAAGTGCGAAAGCCGGGCTACTGCTTGTATCCCGCGCCCGGCCACAGTTTGGGCGCGACGCGCAGGTACTGCGCCGGGCGCGCCACCTCGGCACCAAGCTCCTGCGCCGCCTGCCAGCCCCAATGCGGGTTGTGCAGCATGGCGCGGGCGAGCGCGATCAGGTCGGCCTTGCCTTCGGCCACGATGCTCTCGGCCTGCTGCGGCGTCGCGATCAGTCCGACCGCGCGGGTCGCAATGCCGGTTTCGCGCCGGATCTTCTCGGCGATCGGCACGTTGTAGCCGGGCGAGGTCGGATTGCGCGTCTCGGCGGTGACGCCGCCGGAGGAGACGCAGACGAAATCGAGACCCGCCTGCTGCATCGCCGTCACCCAGGCCACCGAGTCGTCGTCGGTCAGGCCGCCCTCCATCCAATCGTCGCCCGAGATGCGTGCGCCGAGCGGCACGCTTTTCGGCACGACCGCTCGCACCGCGCGCAGCACTTCGAGCGGAAACTTCATGCGGCCTTCGAGCGAGCCGCCGTAGGCGTCGTTGCGCTTGTTGGAGATCGGCGAGACGAAGCTGTGCAGCAGATAGCCATGCGCCATGTGCAGCTCGATCGCGTCGAACCCGATGCGCAGCACGCGCCTGGCGGCATCCACGAACGCCTCGCGCACCCGCGCCATGTCGGCCTCGTCCATGGCACGCGGCGCCGGCCAGGCCGCGCCGAAGGGAATCGCCGACGGGCCGATCGTGTCCCACGGTTCGTCGCCGGCTTTGAGGCCGAGCCCGCCCTCCCATGGGCGCTGCGAGGACGCCTTGCGGCCGGCATGGCCGATCTGGATGCCGAACTTGGCCGTGCCGATGCGCTTGCAGTGGGCGAGGATGCGCGCGAACGCGTCCTCGCTCGCGTCCGAGTAGATGCCGGTGCAGCCATGGGTGATGCGGCCGCTCCGCTCCACGCCGGTCGCCTCGACCACGACGAGCGAGGCGCCGGAATTCGCCAGCATGCCGAGATGGGTCAGGTGCCAGTCGTTGGCGACGCCGTCATTGGCCGAGTACTGGCACATGGGCGAGACGATGATGCGGTTGGCAAGGTCGAGGTCGGCGAGCTTGATGGGCGAGAACAGGGCGCTCATGGAGTCCTTGAGTTTTGTCTATAGAGCGATGCCGCGGGAGCGCGGATCATAGGGTGTCGCGTCGGAGAGGCAAGTGACACTTGCGCCCAGATGGCTCACGTAGTACGTTTTTGCCATGATCCGGTCGTGGCGCAACGCGGCCAGTCGTAAGGTTTGGGACGGTGAACGCCCGAACCAATTTCGCGGGCTCGATTTCGACGCTGCCGTCGATCTGTTGCTGGCCCTGAACGTGGCCAAGTCACTGCAGGAGCTGAGTCCTCTCAAGAGTGTTGGGCTTCACAAGCTCAAGGGAGACCGGAAAGATCAGTGGGCCATGACCGTGAACGCGCGCTGGCGGATTTGCTTCGAATTTCGCAGAGGCGACGCCTACGACGTCGAGATCGTCGACTATCATCGAGGGTAACTATGGCTCCGATCGCACATCCAGGTAGGCTGCTGAAGCGCGAACTGGCCGCCCGCGCATTGAGCGCCAATCGCCTTGCCCTTGATCTCGGCGTGCCCTCGGGGCGCATCACCGACATCCTCAACGGCCGGCGCTCGATCACGGCCGATACCGCCGTGCGGCTCGGGCGCTATTTCGGCAACAGCGCGCAGTTCTGGCTCGACCTGCAGAGCCAGCATGACATTGCGCTGGTCGAACGTGCGCGCGGCGCCGAGATCAGCCGGCGCGTGCGGCCGGCGGACGCCGCGTAGATCACGTCAGCCTTGCCACCGCCAGCGCCAGGGTCTGCGCGCGCGGGACGAGCGAGTCGACGACGAGATATTCCTCCGGGCTGTGCGCCTTGCCGCCGACCGGGCCGACCGCGCAGATGGTCGGCGTGCCGACGCCCGCGGTGAAGCCGGAATCCGCGCAGCCGCCGGTGAACTCGCCGGCGACCTCGATGCCAAGGTCGTTGCCGCAGGCGACGTAGTGATCGAACAGGCGTTTGCCGTCGGCCAACTCGACCAGCGGCAGGAATTCGCCGGCAATTTCCAGCTTCGCCGATGTGCCCGGCACATGGCTGGTCGCGACGATCCTCTCGATCTTGCCCATCGCGGCGGCGCGGTCGGCCGGCGTGACGTAGCGCAGATCGATCTCGCATTTCGCCCAGGGCGCGACCGTGTTGACGGTCTGCCCGCCGGAGATCAACCCGACATTGACCGTGGTGCCCTTGGTCAAATCGGTCAGCGCATGCAGCGCGACGATCTTGCGCGCCAGTTCCTCGATGGCGCTGATGCCTTCGGCGATGTTGGCGCCGGAATGGGCGGCCTTGCCGGCCACTTCCATTTTCATGAACACGCCGCCCTTGCGGCCGGTGACCACCGCCCCGCTCGGCCGGCCGGGCTCGGAGTTGAATACCGCGCGGGCGCGGCGCGCCTCGGCTTCGATGACCGGACGGCACGACGGCGAGCCGATCTCCTCGTCCGAGGTGAACAGCCCGACCAGCGGCGCCGGCGCGCCGCCGAACTTGTTGAAAGCGGCGAGCACGAACGCGTTCATCACCAGGCCGGCCTTCATGTCGGCGACGCCGGGACCGTAGGCCCTCCCGTTCTCGATCCGGAACGGGCGGCGGCTCGGCTCGCCCTTGGGAAACACCGTGTCGCGGTGGCCCATCAGCATGATGGCGCTGTTCGAGGGCCCGCCGACGGTCGCGCGCAACGCGTCGCCGTAGGTCTCGTTCGCGATGCTCTCGCAGGCGATCCCCTGCTCTTCCAGGAATTTGCGGATGCGCGCGCCGACCGCATCGACGCCGGCCTTGTCGTAAGAGCCGCCGTCGATGTTCACCAGCTCTTCCAGCAGTCCAAGCATCGCGCCCTGCTGGGCGCCGAGCCAGTCGAGGATCGGACGCTCGGAGGTTGGCCCGGTTTTGGCGGTCATGTGGCGTTCCCCTGCAAAACAGGCCCGTTTCCTCGCCGGCCGTTGCCTCCCCGTCAAGGGCGCGTGGGAAACGCATCGTTCCGTTGCGGACGCGCAACCCTCCATAGCGTTGACGGGTCGGGTCGACCCATGAATCCGGAGGACACCAATGATCCCGACCAAACGGTGGTGCGGCGTGTGCGGCGCGGCAGCGCTCGCAGGCCTGCTCTCGATCGCGCCCGTACTGGCGCAGCAGCCTGCAAGTTCGAAGATTAACACCGCCCCCACGGCGGGCGCAAAGACCGATCCCCAGGCGGACTCACCTGCGGCGCGCCTGATGCCGAAAGGCATGATGATGGGACCGGGCGCGATCGGGCCGAAGCCCTGGCCGGATTGTGCGATCCGCGCAACGGACCCTGACCGAGGAACAGGCGAAGAAGCTCGAGGACTTCAAGACCGCGTCGGCCAAGGCGCTGGAAACGATCGTCGCCGCCTGTCCCGGCGAGCCCCCGCTCACGCCGACCGGCCGGCTCGAGATGATGGAAAAGCGCCTTGCCTCCCTGCTCGACGCGGTGAAGACGCTGCGCGGCGCGTTCGATCCGTTCTACGCGTCCCTCACTGACGAGCAGAAGGCCAAGCTCACGGCCGACGAGCGCGGGCGCCGCTGGCGCTGGGAGCACGCGGAACGCGCGGACCGGCCACGCCGATAGTTCACCGTTCGCACGGGTCGAGCGCATCGCGCAACCCGTCGCCGAGGAGGTTGAACGAAAGCACGGTGAGGAAGATCGCAAGGCCGGGCCACGTCGTCATCCATGTCACGGGGCCGTAGCGATCGAACGTTGGCCCACCCCATAGACTTGATAGCGCTGGAGTTGCACTCTCGCTTTGATCGCCTTATGGTCACACAGCTCTTGCTTGAGGGCGACAAGTCGACCCAAAGGGGGCGGACATGGAAACACCAAAAAATCTTTTGCGCGCGCTCGACCTGATGACCCAAGACGCGAAACCGGCGGTCGAGTCCCTCGGGGTCGCCGGCGCCAATCACTTCGAGCGGACCCGGCGGGTCTTCGAGGACAAGAACATTGTCGCGATTGGTATCAGCCAAAAGGTTACCGAGAAGCAGGACGTCGGTGAACTGGGGCTGTGCTTCTATGTCGAGAAGAAGCTGCCGAAGAGCAAGATCGATCCGGGAAAAATGGTACCGCCTGTCATGGCGTTGCCCGATGGGTCCGCGGCCTTCACCGATGTAAAGCAAATCGGACGGCTTGTGCCGCAGGTCAACAAGCGCAACGCGCCGCTCCAGAGCGGCTTCAGTGTCGGACATTTCGAGATTACGGCGGGCACCCTTGGCGCAATCGTCACAAAGGGGAAAAAACATTTCGTGCTCAGTAATTCCCACGTCCTGGCGAAGAGCGGCCTGGCCAAAAAAGGCGACAGGATCATTTTTCCCGGTGACGCCGACGGCGGAACATTGCCGAAGAATCTGATTGGAAAGCTCTCCGAATTTGAGAAATTCGTAGTGGGCGACAAATTCGTCAATCATGTCGATGCCGCGCTCGCCGAAATCGACGAGCAACGGCTTAAAAACGCTAATTTCCAAATATTCGGAGCGAAGAGCCTGAACGTGATCGAGCCCGTGCGGGGCATGAAGGTCTGCAAGCGGGGACGGACCACAGGCGACACTGAATCGACCGTGCAGGACGTGAACTTCCGCTTCATTCTGGAATACAAGGGGGTCGGGAAGGTGGGATTCCTGGATCAGGTCCTGTGTGAACGATACACTGCCGGTGGCGATTCCGGTTCCATCGTGGTCGACAAGAAGTCAGGCAAGATCGTCGGACTTCATTTCGCGGGAGCATCCGGCGGAAGTGTCTTCAACCCGATCAGCGCGGTAATAAAGGCGCTCAAATTCAAGTTCACGAAAAAATGAGGGCAGGCCCATGGCCACCGAGGAGCAGGCGAACAAGGCACGGAACAAATATTCCGACGCGCTGGTGAAAGGGGGGGCCCATGCTGTCGGCGTCGACAAGAAGGGGTCCGGCTTCGTGGTGGTGGCCCATGTCGCACCGAACGAAAAGCACGATGTCCCCGACAGGGTCAGCGTCAAAGCCGGAAAAGAGACTGTCGAAGTCCCGGTGATCACGAAACTCACCGAGAGATTTCAACCTGAATGATGGAGGGGTAAGTGCCGAGCTACATCGTCCGCAATGTCGTCCAGGGTCCGGAAGCCGCAGTCGGAGTCAGCGCTGCTGCCGAGCTTGCTCCGCGCAACTGCACACTGTCGCCCTACACGAAAATAAGGGTCCCTGAGTTCGAGGCCTCCGACGAGATCATTACCTATACGTCCCCAGACTCAACCTTCGCAGTCACCAAGCGACTGATCGACGGCGCAAAAAAAACAATCCTGATCGGCATTTACGATTTCACCGCACAGCACATCAAGGAACTCCTGCTTGCCGCGATGCGGCGCGGCGTCAAGGTCCAACTGATGCTGGATCTCGACGGCAAGGCCGAGGAGAAGATGTTCGACGAACTCATTGAGTTCGGCGTGGAAGGAACTCCGGCGCCGTCGTGCGCGAGCGAGAACATTCAGGTCTTCCGCTCATCGCACGAGAAAGTCATCGTGATCGACGATGAGTGGTCGCTGGTGCAAAGCGGCAACTACAGCAACAACAGCATCCCTCTCAACACCGAGGATGGCGGAGATCCCGATAATTTCATCACAGGCAACCGCGACACCGGTCTTGCGGTGAAATCCGCCAAGCTCGCCAAATTCTTCTCGAAGGTTCTCAAATCCGACATCAAACTCGAACTGGAGGCCAGCGGGCAGGAAAGCGTCCTTGAACCGGCCGTCGCCGAGCAGGCGTTCTTCGTCGAAGCCGCGCCGAAGAAAATCCCGGAGGAACTGTTCGCAAGCAAGACCTTTAAGCTCAGCAGGCCGCTGAGAATCCAGCCGGTGCTGAGCCCGGACAACTACATGGACCTGGTTCCCGCATTCCTACGCGGCGCCAAGAAGTCGATCCTGATCGAGCAGCAGTACATTCGCGGCAAGCAGGACAAGATCACGGACCTGCTCGATGCCATGAAGGAGGCAATGGACGAGTCCGATCTTGATGTCCGGATTATTCTCGGCAAGATTTTCAGCGCGAGCGATGTCGCAAAGGAAGAAGCAAACCTCGAGCTTCTCGAAAGTGAATACGGTCTGAAGATCGGGCGCAATATCCGCTATGTCGACACGACGCGGCTTGTGCATTGCCACAACAAGATGGTGCTCGTCGACGGCAAGGGCGCCCTCATCAGTTCGCAGAACTGGTCGAAAGCGGCTGTATTTGAGAATCGGGAGGCCGGCCTGTGGCTCGAGCACACCGGCATCTGCAACTACTTCACAAAGATCTTCGAAATCGATTGGAAAACGGCGTTCAAGAAGCTTCCGGGCGCAGCGCCCGAGGTGCTCGCTCCGGAATCCGTCGCCACCGGACAGTTCGTACGTGTGGAGGCCGGCGACTACCGCGAGGTCTGACCGGTCCGCGGCTCTGACGACACGCTATCTTTCCTTAGGATCCAGCGCGTCGCGCAGGCCGTCGCCAACCAGATTGAATGAAAGCACTGTGACGAAAATCGCAAGGCCCGGCCACACCGCCATCCATGGCGCGTTGGTGAGGAAGCGTTGTGCCGAATTGAGCATCGAACCCCACGAGGGCGCGGGCGGCTGCTGTCCCAGGCCGAGGAACGAGAGCGCCGCTTCCGCGATGATCGCGGCGGCGATCGACAGCGTTCCCTGCACCAGCAGCGCGGGCAGGATGTTCGGCAGGATGTGGAACAATGCGATACGCCAGCGCGGATTGCCGATCGCGCGCGCGGCCTCGACGTAGTCTTCCACTTTCACCGCCATGACCTGACCGCGCGTCAGGCGCACGAAGATCGGCGTCGTGGTGACGCCGATCGCGATCATGGCATTGCCGAGGCTCGGGCCGAGAAAGGCCGCGAGCGCGATCGCCAGGATAAGAAATGGGACGGCGAGCATCGCGTCGGTGATGCGCGAGAGGAGCGCGTCGACCCAGCCGCCGAGGTAGCCCGAGATCAGGCCGAGCGGCACGCCGACCGAAAGCGCGATCGTCACCGAGATCACGCCGGCGAGCAGCGACGCGCGCGTGCCGAAAACGACGCGCGTCAGCACATCGCGCCCTACTTCGTCGGTGCCGAACCAGTGCAGTGCGGATGGCGCCTTGCGCACCGAGGTCCAGCTCTGCGCCGCCGGATCGAACGGCGTGATCAGCGGCGCGAACACGGCGAGCAGGACGAAAATGCCGATGATCGCGAGTCCGAACAGCGCGCCCTTGCGCCGCTTGAGCCGGCGCAACGCGCGACGCATCGGGCTCTCGACCGTCTCGTCGGCGCGCAGCGCGATCAGCGCGCTATCGTACGGAACGTCGGCCATCACGCCCTCAGCCGCGGATTGACCAGCACGTAGAGCACGTCGGCGATGAGATTGAGCGTGATGTAGGTCGTCGCGGTGATCAGCACGACGCCCTGCACCACCGCGTAATCACGGTTGAACACCGCATCGATGATGAGCTTGCCGAAGCCCGGAATGGTGAAGATCTGCTCGGTCAATACCGCGCCGGAGAGGAGCGTGCCGAATTCGAGCGCGCCGAGCGTGATCACGGGAGTGAGCGCGTTGCGCATCGCATGCTTGAGGATGACGGAGCGCTCGAGCAGGCCCTTGGCGCGGGCGGTGCGCACATAGTCGCTGTTCAACGCCTGCAGCATCGCGCTGCGCGTATGGCGCATCAACACCGCGGCGATCGCGTTGCCGAGCACGAAGGCCGGCATGATGGTGGTGGCGAGGCTTTGGCGCCAATCCTCGGTGAGCGGCACGTAGCCCGAGGGCGGCAGCCAGCCGAGCTGCACCGAGAACAGGAAGATCAGCATGATGCCGAGCCAGAAATTCGGCGTCGAGAGGCCCCAGAGCGCGAACACGTTGGCGGCATAGTCCAAGGCGGTGTCTTTGTAGACCGCCGATACGATGCCCGCCGTGATGCCGATCATCAGGGCGATCACGATCGCCATCGAGGCAAGCTGCATGGTGACCGGGAGCTTCTGCAGGACCAGATCGAGCACCTTCTGCTTGATCCGCATCGACTCGCCGAGATCGCCGGTGAGCACGCCCTTGAGCCAGTACACGTACTGGACCGGGATCGGCTGATCGAGCCGGTACTGCTTGCGGATCTGCTCGATCACTTCCGGATCGCGGTCCTCGCCGGCCATGATCAGCGCCGGGTCGCCGGGCAGGAGTTGCTGCAGCGAGAAGATCAGTACCGACACGAAGAACAGCGTCGGGATGAGCTGCAGGACGCGCTTGGCGAGGAAGGTGAGCATGGGTCTTTCTTATCCCTCCCCCGAAGGGGGAGGGTCGGCGAGCATGAGCGAAGCGAGTGCGAGCCGGGGTGGGGTTGTGAACGCCCCGCCCCACCCGTCTTCGCGCTTCGCGCGAAGCCACCCTCCCCCTTCGGGGGAGGGATGAAGCTTCACTCTCACTTCAACCTCAGCCCCACCACGCGCACCAGGCCGTCGGGGACCGGCACGAACCCTTCCACCTTCGTCGTCTGCGCGATCAGCACCTTGCGATGATAGAGATAGACGATGTGGCCCTCGCCGAGCAGGGTCTTGGCGACCTTCTCGTAGACCGGCTTGCGCTTGGCCGGATCCGAAAAGGTGCGCGCCTCGTTGAGCAGCTTGTCGACCTCCGGGTTGCAATATCTGCCGTTATTGTTCGGCGCCTTGCAGGCGTGGAACGTGTAGAGATTGCCGTCCGGATCGGTGCGGCCGCTCCAGCCGATCAGGTAGGCCTGATAGTCGCCCGCCTCGGCCGACTTCAGCGAGGTGGCGAATTCGGTGACGCGGATCTTCATGTCGAAGCCGGCTTCAGCCGCCATCGCCTGTACGACCTCCGAGATGGCCTTGTTCTCCGCGCCCTGCGGCACCATGAAGTCGATGACAATCGGCGTCGCGACGCCCGCTTCCTTGATCAGCGCCTTGGCCTTGGCGACGTCGCGCTTGGGCACCGGCAGGCTCTTCTGGTAGTAGAAATTGTCCGGCCCGACCCACTGGTTCCCCGGCACGAACTCGCCGTTGAACACGACCTGATTGATCGCCTCGCGATCGATCGACAGTTCGAGCGCCTGACGCACCTTGGCGTTTTGCCCCAGCGGGTTCTTCGCCTTGTCACCATTCTCGACGTTGATCGTGATGCCCCAGTAGCTCAGGTCCGGGATTGCGTTGAGCTTGAGCCTCGAATCCCCCTTTACGTCCTTGATGTCGGTCGCGGCGAGGCGCTCGAGCAGGTCAAGCCCGCCCGACTTCAGGTTGGCGAGCCGCACCGTAGCGTCGACGATCGGCAGATAGGTGATGCGGTCGATGTGGACGTTGCCCTTGTTCCAGTAATCGGCGAACTTCTCGACCACGATGCGGTCCTGCTGCACGCGCTCGACGAACTTGTAAGGCCCGGCGCAGACCGGCTTGAGGCCGAATTTGTCGCCGGCGTCTTTGGCCGCTTTCGGCGACACCATCATGCCGGCGCGATCGGTGAGCTGCGCGATCAGCGGCGACGACGGCGCCTTGAGGATCAGCCGCACGGTCATCGGATCGACGACTTCCACCTTGTCGACCGGCCCGAGGTCAGGCTTGCGGAACGAACCCTGCATGTTCATGTGGCGCTCGAAGGAAAACTTCGCGGCTTCCGCGTCGAACGCTTCGCCATCGTGGAATTTCACGCCCGGCCGCAGCTTGATGGTGACGGATTTGCCGTCCTCCGATGTCTCGTGCGACAGCGCCAGCTGCGGCACGACTTCGAGCTTTTCGTTGACGTCAAACAGCTTGTCGCAAATCGACGCGAATACGATGCGCCCCACATAGGTGCGCGCGAGTGTCGGATCGAGAATGTCCGGATCCTCGGCAAGCCCGATCCGCAAATGGGATTGCGCGGCCGCCGAGCCGCTGACGAGAGCGAAAAGCGCGGCAACCGCCGCAAGGCGCTTGGCTTTCATGGTGATCTCCCCTCGGTGTTCTGCAGGGCGGCCACCCCGCGCCCTTGCCCGACTGTACCAACACCGGCCGCGTCCCGCACGTCCGTCGGAGAGGCAAACGCCCCGATCAGGCGCTCCAGCGTCGCCGAATGCCCCCCGAGCGGAACCGCGGCGGCCGCACCGGGAAGTTCCGGCCAGCGATGGCAGGCGGTGGCATGACCGCCGCTGTCGATCAGCGCCGGGCGCTCGACCCGGCAGCGTTCGACCGCATGCGGGCAGCGCAGGTGCAGATGGCACCCGGGCGGAGGATTGATCGGGCTCGGCACGTCCCCGGGCAGGATGGTTCGGTCGCGGCGGGCGCGCGCGCGCGGGATCGGAATCGCGGACAAAAGCGCCTGGGTATAGGGGTGGCGCGGGTTGGCAAACAGCTCGTCGGTCGACGCAGCCTCGACGATGCGCCCGAGATACATGACGGCGACGCGATCCGCGATGTGCTTCACCACGGCGAGATCATGCGAGATGAAGATGTAGGCGAGGCCGAGCCGCTGCTGCAGGTCGCGCAGCAGGTTCAGCACCTGCGAGCGGATCGACACGTCGAGCGCCGAGACCGGCTCGTCGCACACGATCAACTGCGGTTCGACCGCGAGTGCGCGTGCGACCGCGATGCGCTGGCGCTGTCCGCCGGAAAATTCGTGCGGATAGCGCGGCGCGAAGCGCGGCTCGAGCCCAACCATTTCGAGCACCTGCGCGACGCGCTCGCGGCGCTGCGCGGGCGGCACGATATCGTGCAGCGCGATCGGCTCGGCCAGGATGTCGCCGACCGTCATGCGCGGATTGAGCGACGCATACGGGTCCTGGAATACAAGCTGCGCGTGGCGGCGAAACGCACGCGTCGCGGCATCGTCGAGCGCAAACACGTCCTGCCCGGCAAAGCGCATGCTGCCCGCGGTCGGCTCGACCAGGCGCAATACGAGCCGCCCGACGGTCGATTTTCCCGAGCCGGATTCACCAACCAGCGCGAGCGTCTTGCCGGCCTCGACCGTGAAGCTGACGCCATCGACCGCTTTCACGGTCGCGGTGGGACGGCCGAGCGCGGAGCGGCGCACGACGAAATGCTTCACCAGCCCCTCGGCTTCGACCAGCGCGGTCATGGGATTAGATTTTTGTTGGTGCATGATCTTGACCGAAAACCGGTTCCCACTTTTCGGGATCATGCACGAGCTTCTCCAGCGGCGCGCGCAGGCAGCGTGACCAGCGGCCGCCGAGATCGACGATCGGAGGCGGCGCGGCGCGGCATTCTTCCAGCACGAACGGGCAGCGATCCGCGAAGCGGCACCCGACCGGCGGCGAGGTCATGTCCGGCAACACGCCATCGATCGCGGCAAGCCGTTCGGCGCGCCGGTCGAGCCGTGGGATCGAGGCGAGCAGCCCCACCGTATAGGGATGCTCGGGCGCCTCGAACAGCGCGTCGGCCGGCGCGCGTTCGACAATCTCGCCCGCATACATCACCGCGACCTCGTCGCATACTTCGGCGACCACACCGAGATCATGGGTAATCAGAATGATCGCGGCATCGCTGGTACGTTTGAGTTCTCGCATCAGATCCAAGATCTGCGCCTGGATGGTGACGTCGAGCGCCGTGGTCGGCTCGTCGGCGATCAGCAGCTCCGGGTCGCAGGCGAGCGCAATCGCGATCATGACCCGCTGGCGCATGCCGCCGGAGAGGCGGTGCGGATAATCGTCGATGCGCTCGTGCGGCGAGGGAATTCCGGCGCGCCTGAGCAGCGCGAGTGCCTTGTCGCGCGCCTGCGCCTCGGTGAGTCCGCGGTGGCGCACCAAAACCTCGATGATCTGATCGCCAACGGTGTAGCTCGGATTGAGCGACGTCATCGGCTCCTGGAAGATCATCGCAAGGCGGTCGCCGCGCATGTCGCGTAATTCGCGATCCGGCAGATCGAGCAGCCCGATGCCGTCGAACGTCACGGCACCGGAAACTTCGGCACTCTGTTTCGGCAGCAGACCCATCACGGCGAGCGAGGTCACACTTTTGCCGCATCCGGATTCACCGACCAGGCCGAGCGTTGAGCCGCGCGCGACCGAAAGATCGACGCCATCGACCGCGACCGTGCGGCGCCCACGATCACCATGGAAAACCACGCGCAGGTTCTCGATCGCCAGCAGTGGGGTCATTGCTCGGCTTTGGCGAGCGCCGCGGCGATGCCGGCCTCGAGCGCGGCACGGTCGGTGATGCCGACCGGGTTGCGCTTGTTGGGCAGGAACTTGGCGAAGTGCACCCAGCGCTCGCGGCTGACCTGTTCCAGGCGCGCAAGCTCGGCGAGCGGGTCGGCGTGATCGTCGACGCGCAGGTCGAGATCGGGCCATGCCTCTTCGCCGTAGATGAGCAGCGCGGCCGACTGCTTGCCGCGCTTGTCGCCGCCGGCCGCCTCGCCGGCCTTGAGCGCAGCAATGAGACGGCGCGGAAACGGCAGCGCCGAGTTCGCGAAAGTGCGCGCCGTATCCTCGATCACGCGCGCGCCGGCGAGCATGTTGCCGGCAACCGAGAAGCCGTCGCCGGCGGTGTGGCCGCACCAGTCGATGCACGCCGTCCCGGTGAAGGCCGCGCTGGCTCGCGTTGCATCCATCACATGGACCTGGCGATGGTCGCGGCCGGCATCCGCGGCGACGAGCGCATTGATCACGTCGCCGGCCGAGACGCCTTCGCGCAACAGCCTGATCCCGTTGACGCCGTAGAACGGGTTGGACAGCGCCTGGGTCGCGACCGCTCCGATGCCGGCGGCGATGTGCGGCACGCGGCAGCCGACCGCGAAGTTCTTGGTCGCGACCGCTATGCCGAAGGCGCCGGTGGCTTTGTCGTGCGCGATGAGGGACCAGGTCATATTGTCATCCAACGTGTCCCGGGCGCAGCGCAGCACGCAGTGCTGCGCTGCAGAACCGGGACCTTTCCAGCCCGAGCGCTCGAGGCGGTCCCGCATCTGCGGTGCACCGCCATAGCGCGTCGAAGACGCGCGTAAACACGCTGATGGCGCTGCACCGCGTGCTGGACACGAGCATCCTACCTTCCCGCGGCGTAGCCCTGCATGCCGCGCGGATTGGCGGCGGCCTTGCGGCGCTTGCCGTCGCGCGAAGCCGCGGTGAGGCGGCCTTCCGACCAGTCCGGCCCGACCTCGACCTTGTGGCCGCGGCGTTCCAGCTCCTTCACGGTCTCCTTGGGTACCCGGCCCTCGACCACCATCGCCCCGGGACGCGACGTACGCGGCCAGAACGAGGAAGGGAAATGCTCGGAATGCCAGGCCGGCGCGTCGATCGCCTCCTGCAGGTTCATCCTGGCGTGCACGTGGCGCAGGAAGAACTGCGTGATCCACTGGTCCTGCTGGTCGCCGCCGGGCGAGCCCCAAGCAAGGTACGGCTCGCCGTCGCGCAACGCCATCGTGGGCGTGAGGGTGGAGCGCGGGCGCTTGCCCGGTGCAAGCGAGGACGGATGCCCCTCCTCGAGCCAGAACATCTGCGCGCGCGTGCCGAGGCAGAAGCCGAGTTCGGGGATCACCGGCGAGGAATGCAGCCAGCCGCCGGACGGGGTCGACGACACCATGTTGCCGTCACGGTCGACGATGTCGAAATGCACCGTGTCGCCGCGCCGTGCGCCCATGCGCTCGAGCGCGCGCTCCTTGGCGTTGACTACGTCGGGTAGATGCTCTTCGTCATGGGTCCAGGGAACGGCGCCGACGGTCGGCTCGCCCGCGCCGGTGGCGCCGACGGCGGCGCGCTGGCCGTCGGCCACGCGCACCGTGATGGTCTTGCCGAACCCCTCGATGGTGCCGGGCCGCAATTCGAGCGAGGCGCGCTGTGTGATCAGCTCGCGGCGTTTCTCATTGTAGGCATCGGACAACAGCACATCGACCGGCACGTCGACGAACTTCGGATCGCCATAGAACGTGTCGCGGTCGGCGAAGGCGAGCTTGCTCGCCTCGATCTGCAGGTGGATGAAGTCGGGTCCGACCGGGCTCAGGCTGTCGAAATCGAAGCCCTTGAGCAGAGCCAGCATCTGCAGGGTCACGAGTTCCTGGGTCCACGGTCCGGCCTTGAGCACACGGTAGCGGCCGTAGTCGTAGTGGATCGGGGTCTCGACGGTCGCCTGCCACTTGGCCATGTCCTGACCGGTGAGCACGCCGCGGTGGCGCTCGCCCGAGGTGTCCATGATCTCGTTGCCGCGGAAGAACGTGTCGACCGCCTCGGCGACGAAGCCTTGCGACCAGGTCTTGCGCGCGCGTTCGATCTCGGCGTCGCGGTTGCCGCCGCCGCTCTGCGCCTCGCGCAGGATGCGCTCGTAGGTCTCGGCCAGCTTCGGGTTGGTGAACAGGGTGCCCGGCTTCGGTACCGTGCCGCCCGGCAGGTAGACGGCCGCCGAGGTCGGCCAGTGTTGGGTGAACTGATCCTTCACCGTGTCGATGGTCGCGCTGATGCGCTCGACCAGCGGATAGCCGTTCTTGGCGTAGCCGATGGCGGGCGAGAGCACGTCGGCGATGCGCATCGTGCCGTAGTCGCGCAGCAGCGTCATCCAGGTGTCGAAGGTGCCGGGGATGCAGGCCGGCAGCAGGCCGGTGCCGGGCACCAGATCGAGGCCAAGCTCGTCGCGGTAATGCTTGATGGTGGCGCCGGCCGGCGCCGGCCCCTGCCCGCAGATCACCTCGGGCTTGCCGCGGCGTACGTCGTAGAGGATCACCGGCACGTCCCCGCCCGGGCCGTTGAGATGCGGCTCGACCACCTGCAAGGTGAACGCCGTGGCGCAGGCGGCGTCGAACGCATTGCCGCCGCGCTCCAGCACGCCCATGCCGACCGCGGTCGCGAGCCAGTGGGTCGAGGTGACGACGCCGAAGGTGCCTTCGATCTCGGGACGGGTGGTGAAGGGATTTGGGTTGACGAAGTTCATGAGCGGGAATCCGTGCTTCGGGGCGCGCACTTCACCACAGGCGGGGCGCCGGGCCAAGCTGGCATGCCACAGGGCAGCGTTGCGGCGGTCAACTGATCAAATCACCCGGACTCGCCGCGCGCGCGGCGCAACGCTTCCGGGAAGCTCACCTGCTCGCCGGACCAGGCATAGTCCATCAGGCCGTTGATGCCGGTCCAGGTCGAGTGATAGCGGGTGTAGACGTCGCGATCCTTGGGGTCGCCCCAGCTGCCGTCGGCATGCTGGCGTTTCATCAGGAAGGCGACGCCGTCCTGGATCAGCGGGTCGGCCTCGCTCAGGCCGAACGACTTCAGCGTGTCGATGAACTCGCCGAGCGTCTCGGGGTCGTCTTCGACGATGAAGTGGCGCAAGTGCTTTTTCAGGAACTCGTACTCTTCCGGCAGCCACTCGGGCTTGAGGCGATACATGCCGTAGCTATTGAAGGTGTAGACGATGTGGGTGACGGCGTAGGCGATGGTGATGAAGCTCTCGTTCTTGCCGCCCTCCGGTCCGCGATAGGGCCGCATGCGCGGCAGCCACTGCGTCACGTCGGAAAAGCGCGCGCCCTGCAGCACGCCGTAGCGTTCGCCCGTATAGGTGGTGATCAGGGCGTCGCACAGGATGTCATAAGGATCGAGCATGGTGAGCTTGTTGCGGCAGCGCGCGCAGTGTAGCGCGCCGCGCCGGTTGTCCTCCTTGTTGCAGCGCGAGCAGATGGCGGGGACGTCGGCCGGCAGCCCCTCCTTGGTCGGGTCGAAGCGCAGGTAGTCGGCGGCCGGAAACGCTGGCGCCTTGCGCTGCAGGGCCGATTTCATGCGCTCGTCGGGGAAGCCGAGCAGCTCGGCCCCGTAGCTGCCGGAGATGAGCGAGGAGATGACGTCGGCATCCGCATCGGCCGGCACGCGTGGGTTTGCCCGCCGCCACCGCCGCGCCAGCTCCTGCCCCATCCGCCAGCTGCGGCGCTTGAAGTCCGGATCGGCCGCGGTCAGCGACAGCGTCGCGAAGCACCACATCAGGTCGTCGCCGTGTTCGGCGAAATTCTTAGGCGTGCCGGCAAGCGAAAAGATGAAAGTCAGGCCGCGCTGCAGGGCGGCGGCGCGCGCCGCCCTGGTGTAGGGCGCGCCCGGCCAGAGCGGCTCGGCCAACACCGCGCGCGGCAGCGCCGACGCCGCGGCGACTGCGGCGGCGGCGGCAAGCAATCGGCGGCGGGTCAGCAGCATGACGCAATCGTAGCTTGCAGCCTGGAACGAGCGGAAGCGAAATCCAGCGCCGCTCCGGCCTGACCCGGAACCTCCCGGATTCGCCTAACACTCGATCATCCGGGCCACGGCGCGGTCAGTTCGGCTTGGGCTCGGCGGTCTTGGGTTCGTTGGGTTCGACCTGCTCCACGAGCTTGCCCCAGGTCTCGACGCCCTGCACCACCTCGCGCAGATGGGCGAGGAAGCGCTCCTCGCTGTAGTAGCGCCGCCAGCGGCCGCTGCGATAAAGCTCGACGTACTCCCGGCGGCGGCGCTCGGCGAGCGCATGCCACTTGCGCACCGTCTCGGGCGACGTACGGAAGGAACGATTGTCCGACATCTGCGGCACAGGCCCCCCGGTTCCGCTGAGTCGCCATCCTCACGATGACGGCTCGTGGGAAGCAAGATAGAGCTTGTGGACAGCTGCGCAAAAGTCCGGCCGCGTCACCGCAAAGCAACAGTGACGGCCGCCGGCCAGGCCAAGCTTTACAGCTTGATTTTGAAGTAATGGGCGATCTCGCCCACGATGCCGCGTCTGAACAACAGCACGCAGACCACGAAGATCACGCCTTGGATCACCGTCACCCATTGTCCGACCTGCGCCAGGTAGGTCTGCATGGCGATAATGGTGAAGGCGCCCGCGACCGGCCCGAATACGGTGCCGAGCCCGCCGACCAGCGCCATCAGCACCACCTCGCCCGACATCGGCCAGTCCACGTCGGTGAGCGAGGCGATCTGCAGCACGATCGCCTTGGTGGATCCCGCGACGCCGGCGAGCGTGGCGGAAAGCACGAAAGCCACGAGCTTGTAGCGGTCGGTGCGGTAGCCGAGCGAGATCGCGCGCGGCTCGTTCTCGCGGATCGCCTTGAGCACCTCGCCGAACGGCGAATGGATGATGCGGTAGATCAGCAGGAATCCGGCAAGGAAGATGACCAGCACGGTGAAGTACATGTTGGTCTGATTGTTGAGATCGATCAGGCCGAACAGCCGCCCGCGCGGCACCGCCTGGATGCCGTCCTCGCCGCCGGTGAAAGGTGCCTGCAGGGCGAAGAAGAACATCATCTGCGCCAGCGCGAGCGTGATCATGGCGAAATAGATGCCCTGGCGGCGGATCGCGAGCGCGCCCGCCACGATGCCGAGGCCGGCCGCGGTCAGCGTGCCGGTGAGGATCGCAAGCTCGGGCGGAAAGCCCCAGACCTTGGCCGAGTGCGCCGCCAGATAGCTGGCCCAGCCGAAGTAGAGCGCGTGACCAAACGAAAGCAGCCCGACGTAGCCGATCAGCAGGTTGAACGCGCAGGCGAACAGCGCAAAGCACAGCGCCTGCATCAGGAACATCGGGTAGATGTAGAGCGGCGCGACGATGAGCGCCGCCACCATGCCCAGGAAGGCGATCGCCTCGCTGCGGCTGGCGGCCTTGGCCGCCGGCATGGTGATGGGATCGACGCGCTCCATCACGCCCTCCGCCCGAACAGGCCGGCCGGCCGGATCAAGAGCACGATCGCCATGATGATGAAGATGACGGTGTTGGAGGCTTCGGGAAAGAATACCTTGGTCAAACCCTCGACCACGCCGAGGCCGAAGCCGGTGACGATCGCGCCCATGATCGAGCCCATGCCGCCGATCACCACCACGGCGAACACCACGATGATCAGCGAGGAACCCATCTGCGGGCTGACGTTGTAGATCGGCGCCGCCATCACGCCGGCAAACGCGGCGAGTCCCACGCCGAAACCGTAGGTCAGCGTGATCATGCGCGGCACATTGATGCCGAAGGCGCGCACCAAGGTCGGGTTCTCGGTCGCGGCGCGCAGATAGGCGCCAAGCCGCGTGCGCTCGATCACGAACCAGGTGCCGAGACAGACCGCCAGAGAGGCCACGACCACCCAGGCGCGGTAGATCGGCAGGCGCATGAAACCCAGGTCGTAGCCGCCGACCAGCGCGTCAGGCATCTGGTAGGGCAGGCCCGCCGAGCCGTAGTAATTGCGCGTGACGCCCTCGATGATGAGCGCAAGGCCGAAGGTGAGCAGCAACCCGTAAAGATGATCGAGCTTGTAGAGCCACTGCAGCATCGTGCGCTCGATGATCATGCCGAGGATGCCGACCAGGATCGGGGCGATCAACAGCGCCGGCCAGTAGCCGAGCCCGGCATACTGCAGCAGCAGATACGCCGCGAAGGCGCCCAGCATGTATTGGGCGCCGTGGGTGAAGTTGATGATGTTGAGCATGCCGAAAATGACGGCAAGCCCGAGGCTGAGCAGCGCGTAGAACGAGCCGTTGATCAGCCCGATCAACAGCTGGCTGAACAGAGCCTGCGAGGGGATGCCGAAGATCTCGAACATGGCGGTGCAGTCTTATCCCTCCCCCGCAGGGGAAGGGTGGCGCCTCGCGAAGCGAGGCGACGGGTGGGGTCCATCGAGCTTGCCAGAACCCCACCCGGCCGCCGCTTCGCGGCGTCCACCCTCCCCGCTTCGCGGGGAGGGATTAGAAGTTACCCGCTGACCAGCGGGCAGCCGCCTTCGCGCAGCGGGCGGAAGGCTTCGGCCGCGGGAAGCGTGGCGCGCAGGTGATAGAAGTCGCCCGGATACTTCGACTCGGCGGGCTTCTTCACCTCGAGCAGATAGGCGTCGTGCACCTTGCGGCCGTCGGCGCGGATCGTGCCCTTGCCGAACAGCGGATCGTCGGTCGGCAGCTCCTTCATCTTGGCGATGACGGCCTTGCCGTCGCTCGCGCTCTTCAGCGCCGTGACCGCCTTGAGATAGTGCAGGGTGCCGGCATAGACGCCAGCCTGCACCATGGTCGGGAACTTGCCCGGCCGCTCGACCTGCCAGCGCTTGGTCCAGGCGCGGTTGGCATCGTTCATGTCCCAGTACCAGGTCTCGGTCAGGGTCAGGCCCTGTGCGGTGGCAAGGCCCATCGCGTTCACGTCGCTCGCAAACACCAGCAGGCCGGCGAACTTCTGCCCGCCCCTGACGATGCCGAACTCGGCGCCCGCCTTGATCGAGTTGATGGTGTCGCCGCCGGCGTTGGCAAGCCCGATGATCTTGGCTTTCGAGGTCTGCGCCTGCAGCAGGAACGACGAGAAGTCGTTGGTATTGAGCGGATGGCGCACCTTGCCGACGATCTTGCCGCCGTTGGCCTCGACCGCGGCCGCGGTGTCGCGCTCGAGCGCATGGCCGAAGGCGTAGTCGGCGGTGAGGAAGAACCAGGTGTCGCCGCCGGTCTTGACCAGCGCCTTGCCGGTGCCGTTGGCGAGCATCCAGGTGTCGTAGGTCCAATGAATGGTATTGGCGTTGCACTTCGGACCGGTGAGGTCGGAGGCGGCCGCGCCCGAGACGATGAACGCCTTGTTCTTGGTGGACGCGATCTGGCTCACCGCGAGCGCCACGCCGGAGTTCGGCACATCGATCACGAGGTCGACGTTCTCGGTGTCGTACCACTTGTTGACGACGCCGGAGCCGATGTCGGCCTTGTTCTGATGGTCGGCGCTGAGCAGCTCGACCTTCACGTTGGGATTGTCCTTGGTGAAGTCGGCGATTGCGAGCTTGGCGGCGGCGGTCGAGCCCGGCCCGCCGATGTCGGCGTAGAGGCTCGACATGTCGCTCATCACGCCGATCTTGACGTTGATCTGTTGCGCCTGCGCGCTGCCGCAGGCCAGTGCAGCCGCGAGGGCGGCTAGACTTGCAAGACGTTTCATTGACACCTCTCCTTCTCTTTCTTGGTAACGACGATGCCGGAAACCGGCATATTTCAAACCCCCAGATAGTCGTGCAGCTTTTCCAGGTTGGCGTCCAGTTCCGAATTGGCGAAGCCGTCGACGATCCGCCCGTGTTCCATCACGTAATAGCGGTCCGCGACGGTCGCGGCGAAATGGAAATTCTGCTCCACCAGCAGGATGGTAAAGGCCTGCTCCTTGAGCGAACGGATGGTGCGCCCGATCTGCTGGATGATGACCGGCGCCAGGCCTTCGGTCGGTTCGTCGAGCAGCAGCAGGCGCGCGCCGGTGCGCAGGATGCGGCCGATCGCCAGCATCTGCTGCTCGCCGCCGGAGAGCTTGGTGCCCTGGCTGCGCAACCGTTCCTTGATGTTCGGGAACAGCGCGAAGACATCCTCGCTCTTGAGTCCCCCGGGCTTCACCTCCGGCGGCAAATAGAGGTTCTCCTCCACGTCGAGGCTCGCGAAGATGCCGCGCTCCTCGGGACAGAAGGCGATGCCCGCCCGCGCGATCTGGTCGGAGGAAAGATTGATCAACTCGCGGTCTTCGAATTTCACCGAGCCGCGGCGCTGGCCGACGATGCCCATGACCGACTTGAGCGTGGTGGTCTTGCCGGCGCCGTTGCGACCGAGCAGGGTCACGACCTCGCCGGCGCGCACGTCGAACGTCACGCCGTGCAGAATGTGGGATTCACCGTACCACGCCTGCAGGTCGTTGAGCGCCAGCAGGGGCCGCGCGGCGTCAAGCATGGCCAACCCCCATATAGGCCTCGCGTACGTCCGGATTGTTGGACACGGTCTCGTAGTCGCCTTCCGCGAGCACGCGGCCGCGCGTGAGCACGGTAATGCGGTCCGACAGCGTGGAGACGACGCTGAGATTGTGCTCCACCATCAGCACGGTGCGGTTGGCGGCGACCGACTTTATCAGCGCAGTGATCCGGTCGATGTCCTCGTGTCCCATGCCGGCGGTCGGCTCGTCGAGCAGCAGCATCTCCGGATCGAGCGCGATCGTGGTCGCAAGCTCAAGCGCACGCTTGCGGCCGTAGGGCAGCTCGACCGCAGTCCAGCCGGCGAAGGCCTGCACGCCCACGTCCGCGAGCAACGCCATGGCGCGGTCGTTGAGGCTATCGAGCACCGCCTTCGAGCGCCAGAAGTCGAACGAGCCGCCGCGTCGGCGCTGCAGCGCGATGCGGACGTTCTCCAGCACGGTCAAATGCGGGAACACGGCAGAGATCTGGAACGAGCGCACCAGCCCGAGCCGCGCGATGTCGGTCGGCGCCAGCGCGGTGATATCGCGCCCCTTGAAGGCGATGCGGCCGCGGGTGGGTGGGAGGAACTTGGTCAGCAGGTTGAAGCAGGTGGTCTTGCCGGCGCCGTTCGGACCGATGAGGGCGTGAATGGTGCCGCGCGCAACGCGCAGGTTGACCCCGTTCACCGCGACAAAGCCGGCAAATTCCTTGGTGAGGTCCTCGGTCTCGAGGATGATGTCCTGACCCGCCAACGCAAGACCCCTATCGACGCGCCCCTCCCCCTGGTCCGGGGCTGGGTTGCCGCAAGGGATTTCCACGAAAACGGGTGAGAAAGCCAGCCCAAAAATGACCCACCCGGACGGGGTCCCGTCCGGGTGGGCTTATCGGATCGACGCGCAGGTGGAATGGGGGCAACGCGCCGACACCGAACCTTCGATAGTTGGTCGCGCCACGGCCCCGTCAGGTTCAGCGGAACCGTTCGGCGAAGCGTCGTCGCCACCACTTTCAAGGCAGGCTTGGCCGCCGCGATCGGGGCAGCAGCCATGGCGACCCTGGCTGCCGCAAATGACACGCCCGCCGATCGGCCGTTGCGGCGATCGGCGGGCGTGGAAACGGGGAAGCCGTGTCGGGCTTCAGTCGACCGGGGCGACGAAGCGCACCACGCTGGTGTCGTCCTGCAGCCGCTTGACGATGCGCGACAGCTCTTCCTTCGGCAGGCCGGTTACCGACAGGCGGACCTTGTACAATCCGCCCGCGCGCGGTCCCTCGACCATGGAGAAATTGTGCGCCTGCAGGAACTTGGTGATCTCGGTGGCGCTCACCTGCGGGGCGAACGAGACCAGCGCATAGGTGCCCTCGGCCTTGGGAGCTGCGGTCGAGAACGAGGCAAGCTGCGCGCCCTGCGGGTTCACCCGCTCGTTCATGAAGATGCCGGCCAGCAGCCCGGCCTGCAGCACGATCGCGAGCGTGGCGGCGGCGGCCGACCAGGCCAGCGTGCGCGGCGAGAACGTCGACAGCTTCTCGGCCAGCCAGACGCTCAGGTCGAAGGAGGAACGCGCGCGGCGCGCGGTCGCGGCGTCGGTCTCGATGTCGGCCATCAGGCGCTGCATCGCACGGGCCGAGGGCGCACCCAGCGTCTCGTTCAGGCGGATGGTCTCGACCAGCTCTTCGCGCACCGCGGCGTAATTGCGCGCCAGATCCTGATCGGCGGCGAGCGCACGCTCGACCTTCTGGACGTCGCGGCGGCCGAGCGTTCCGGCGGCGTGCCACGGAAGCAGCGACTCGATTTCTTCGCGCTCCGTCAACTGGTTTTTCGTCGTCATGGCCAACCTCGTTCCACTCCAGCCGCCTTGAGCAGCTCTGCCAGTCTCTTGCGCGCATAGAACATGCGCGTTTTCACGGTGTTCTCGGGGATCTTCACGATCTCGGCCACTTCCTCCACGGACTTCTCGTGGTAGTAGACAAGGTCGATGATCTCCCGATGTTCCGGCGAAAGCGCGGTCAGACACTTCCGCAGGAGTACACTCGTATCCTTCTTCTGCACCGCAGCTTCGGGATCGTCTCCCGGATCCTCGATGGCCGCGGCGGCCTCATCATCCAGCTCCTCGTCCGGCCGTTTCCGCAGCGCCGAGAGCGCCTTGTAACGGGCAATCGCCAGCAACCATGTCGAAACCTGAGACCTTGCTTCGAACCGGTCGGCTTGGCGCCAGACGTCGAGAAAAACCTCACTGATCAGATCCTCGGCCCGGGTCGGGTCGCCGACGAGGCGCAGCACGAACCGGTAGACGCGGACGTGATGCCGGGCGAACAGAACCTGCATCGCGAGCTTGTCGCCGCCTGCGATCCGTCCAATCAGGGCTTCGTCTGACGTGGTCTGCATCGCGGCCGACGGTCGGCTCGTGAGATTAGTCGCGGCGGGGTGCGTTTGGGTTCAATCCGGGAGGCCGATCCGTGATACTACGGGCTCAACCCAACGTCAGCGCAGCGCCCCCCGGGGAACTGACGCCGATGACCCAAGGCCATAAGACCTCGGCGGACGCCCTAATTGACCCGGAAAGCCTTCGATCCGCAAGCAAATCCGCGCGCCGGACGGTTCCGGCCGGCTTGCAGTCCCGGAAACGGCTGAAACGACGTACGGTAATATGGTATGGAAGATTAGGCGGCGCGGGTGAGCCGAGGCATGATGCGCTCGGAAGCCTCCGGGCGCCCGAACAGATAGCCTTGCGCCTGCTCGATGCCGAGGATCTCCACTTCGCGGCGCTGTTCCTCGGTCTCGATCCCCTCGACCACGACGCGCAGGCCGAGCCGGTGGGCGAGCCGCGACACGGTCTCGATAATCGAGCGCGAGGGCCCGTCGGTCGTGATGTCGCGCGCGAAGGTGCGGTCGATCTTGACCTTCGAGAACGGGTACTGCGCCAGATAGGCGAGCGAGGAATAGCCGATGCCGAAATCGTCGAGCGAGAAGCGCACGCCGATGCGCCGCAGCGCGCGGATGGCGTCGAGGGTCGCCTTCTGATCCTCGATCAGCAGCGACTCGGTGACCTCGATCTCGAGCCGGTTGGGCGAAAGGCGGCTCATCAGCAACGCGTCCTTGACGGTCTCGATCAGGCGCTTGGTGTCCTTGAACTGCACGGCCGAGACGTTGACGGCGACCGACACGTTTTCGGGCCAGTTGACCGCCTCCATGCAGGCCTGCCGCATCGCCCACTCGCCCATCTGCAGGATCAAGCCGGTCTGCTCGGCGACCGGGATGAACACCGCCGGCGAGATCATGCCCTTGGTCGGATGGTTCCAGCGCATCAGGGCCTCGCAGGTCGCGATCCGCTGCGTGGGGAGGTCGACGATCGGCTGGTAATGCAGGAACAGCGCGCCGGTCTGACAGGCCTCGCGCAGGTCGTTCTCGATCTCGCGCCGCTGGCAGAGCTCCTCCTCCATCTTCGGATTGAACAGCGCGACCGTGTTGCGGCCGGCGGCCTTGGCGGCATAGAGCGCGATATCCGCCGCGCGCAGCACGTCGGCCGGGTTGCTGCCGTGCTCGGGCGCCACCGCCACGCCGACGCTGGTCGTGACGTACATGGTCAGGCCGCCGACCTCGAACGGAGCCGATATGGCGTCGACGATGCGCCGCCCCTGGTCGGCCGCCGACTGCGCCTCGTGCGCGAAATGCAGCAGCACGAACTCGTCGCCGCCGAAGCGCGCGACCAGGTCGTCGCGCTCGACGATGCACTCGAGCCGGCGCGCGGTCTCGACCAGCAGCTGATCGCCGGAATCGTGGCCGAGGCTGTCGTTGATGTGCTTGAAATTGTCGAGGTCGACATAGAGCACGTAGAGCTGCCGTCCCATGGCGGGAAGGCGCGCGCAGGCCTCGGCCAGCGCCGCGCTGAAGGTGAAGCGGTTGGCCAGCCCGGTAAGGCCGTCGTAATGCGCCATGCGCTCGATCTGTGCCGCGGTCGCCTTGCGGGCGGTGGCGTCCTCGGTCAGCACCAGGATGCCGCCGTCGGGCGTCGGCTCGATCGCGATGACGAAGGTCTGCTGCCGCTCGGTGAGGACCTCGAAGGTGGCGGGCTGCTTGGTCTTCAGCACGCGCGCGCAGACCGCGGCGAGATCGCGCGCCGGGTCGGGCGCCAGAATCTGGCTCGCGATCAGTTGCGCCACGACCTCGTGCAGACGCATGCCCGGAACGGCAGAATCGCGCACCGTGCCGTAAAGCTCGCTGAATTTCAGGTTGTAGACTTCGAGCCGCAAGTCGGCGTCGAACGTCGCCAGACCGTGCGTCATCGAGTTCAATGCGGTGTCGAGCGTCATGTTCTTGCGCCGCAACGTCTCGGCCAGCGTCTCCGAAGTCTTGTTGGCGGCGGCCAGCGCCAGGAGGTTGCGGTTGATCGAGAACGTGATCGAAATGTTGGTGACGATGTAGAGCAGGATGAAAGCGCCGAATTCCGGATAGTAAGGCTCGCCCGACCAGAACAGGCCGGCGGCCATCGGCAGGCAGAAGCATATGAGCTGGAGCAGCACGAAGTACGGGCGGCCGGCGTTGCGCGCGACGTAGCCGGACGAGAACGCGATCGCCGAAACCGTCGTGATCAGGTGCGAAGCCACGCTCTCGGTGAACACGAGCGCGGTGAAGCAGTTGATTCCGAGGATGGTCGAGTACAGCGTGGCGCCGACGAAATACTCGCGGTCCCAGCGCTTGACGTCGGCCAGGGTGTCGGCCGAGTGATCCGCCCGGCGATAGCGCGTCACGGTGACGAAGCGCAGCGCGATGGTAAGCGCGGCCGCGATGGTGAACGACAGGAATGCCGGCTGGCCGGTGACGCGCCAGCAGAAATACGGAACCAGGGTGCCGACGATATTGGAGACGATGATCGAGGTCGGCGAGGTGAACAGCGAGGCGACGAGAAGCTGATAGCTCGCGAAGTCCTGCGTCGCGTCGCCGCGCACGCGGGCGCGCAGGCGCGCGGCCAAGCCTTCGGACGGCGCGGCTGCAACAGCGGCGGCACTCGAGGGACCGGACATACGGCAATCCATGGTCCGCCGCACGGCGGTTCCGCACGGCCAAATATCAGTCCTATAAGTAAGAACTTAAGAAACCATAGCCGCAGCGCATACGCAGTTCTGCGCGAGCGAAATCCTGCGCGCACGCCGGGCGGGCAGGCCGCGCGAGCTCCCCAGGGATCAATCGGTGGTTTCGGCCAGCCGGATCGGCTCGCGGCGCGCGAAGCGCGAAAGCATCCGCTCCTGCGCATGGGAGATGCGCTGAAGCTTGGAAATCTCCAGCGGCTTCAGCCGCATGATATGGTTGACCCAGGTTTCGGCGGCCGCGGCCAGTTCCTCGACCAAGTTGCCGGCGCGGCGGTTGAACGCGCCGAACAGCGCGATGCGGGCGCTATGGGTCGGCAGGTTGCGGGTCGCGTAGCTGCGGATCCAGTCCTCGCCGGTTCCGTTGGGCACGACGGCGTCGAGCGCGCCCTTGGCGAGGAATTCGGCCGCCGTGTATTCGGCGCCCGACATCAGGATGCGCTCGGCTTCGATCGGACCGGTCTGGCGCGACAGGATCGGCACCGCCGAGATCGGGAAGTGGTTGTAGTTGATCTCCGGATAGCTGAAGGTCGCGCCCTCCTCGCCGATCATGATGTTGCAGGCGCGCGCCGGATCGATGCCGCCGCCGAGCGCCTTGGCGTGAATGGTGGCGAGCGAGACCGCCATGCCGTTGAGGCCGTCGCTGTTGAGCGAAATCACCTCCACGGCGAGATGCGCGTATTCGGCAAGGCCGGCGCGATCGTTGCTGGCGAGGCAATCGAGGTAGAAGTCGAGGTCGCCGCCGAGCGAGAAGATCGGCCCGACGCCGCGATAGGCGAAGAACAGGATCGGCGAATCCGTCCCCTCGCCCCACAGCTTCATGACCGCCCGCTGCACCTTGCGCACGCTGGCGATGATCGGAAGGGTGAAGACCGGCTTGGGTTCGGGCTTGAGCGTGATCCACAGCGTGCGGATCGGCGCCTCGTAGGCGAGCTCTATTTGAGGTAGCGCGCCGGCGGCGGCGCGGATGGCACTCAGGACCTCATCGGGCACAGGGGACATGGACTCCACCGGTACTGAAACGAACGAAGCCGGCGACATCACCGAAGGGGACATAGGCCGCACCTACCCGCCTGTTGAAAGTCGCGATCACAATACCAGTGGTTAACAATCTGTAAATAAGAACATCTCCGGATAGTTAATCCGCCGGCGCGAGATAACCCATTGTCTGCGCTGGAAAATTTCTCCCGCGCCAATGACCATGGGTAACCGCGCGGAGCGCGCCCGAATAGCGGCTTCGCGGACCTTGACATCCTCGCGTCGTTGTCGGTTGCGCGGACGCGCGGCCCCGCCAGCGAACGCGCGGCGACGTCCGGCGTCATTTCGGACCCGCGCGACGACGGCAAATCGCGTCAGGCAGGACCGCCGGTAGTGGTAGCGGGTCACCTTTCTCGCTGAAAAACCTGTGATTGTGTGAGAAATTGTGTCGTCGTGACGGCTGGTTCAGCGGGCCGGCGTACGCGCCTTCGCCGGCGGCCGCTTCGCCTTGGCGACCCGCTTCTTGCGCAGCGCGAGCTTGGCGGCGACGTCCGCGGCGTCGGGCTCGATCACGAAGCAGGCGTGGTAGCGGTCCGCCGGAACCTGCTTACTGACGGCGCAGCGATGGAACACGAGCAGATCATCGTCGGTGCGATAATGCAGATAGGGTGAGATCAGGAAACGGTCCGAGCCGTCGGGCGAGCCGCCGAAGCGGTCGATCTTGCCGGCGAGGCTCGGCTCGACCTCGAGGATGATGCTGCGCAGCGCCTCGCCTTCGATGAAGTTGTCCGGGAGCTGGTCGAACGGACCGTCGTAGTAATTGTTGACGCGCGAATTGCCCTCGAACACGCCGATCAGGATTTTCCGGTCGAGCCGGTGGTCGCGGTAGAAGGCAAAGCCGGTGCGCTTGCCGATCAGGATCCGGTCGGAGCCGGTCGCGACATTGAAATTGTCGGCGATCTTCACGGTCTCGTCGAGGATGTAGTGGAACAGCTTGAGCTTGCGGTTGTAGACGAGAAAGAAGCGGACCGCCGACTCGTCGAACACCGGCCCGATGAAGGTCTCGTCGGCGCCGATCGCTTGTGCCGGGGGAACGACCTTGGACAGGTCGTTGAGGGCGAACACCACGGCGGTGGCGCCGTGGCTGACGCGATAGACCAGCGGCTCGAGTTTCTCCACCGTCACGCCGACCGCGCGGTCGAGCACCACGTGGGTCACCCCCTGCTCCGCCTTCCATTCGGCGAGGTCTTCGTAATAGGCGAAGTGCAGCTTGCCGGCATCGCGGTCCGAGGCGTCGAGCCGGATGTTGCCGGCATAGCGCGTGCCGTCGTGCACGAACTGGAAGTAATAGTAGTTCTCGGTCGGATAGACCATGACGCGCGCCGGCAGGTTCCCAAGCACGTAGGCGAAAATCGCCATCGGGTCCTTCAGCGCGAGCGAAGGCGCGCGCGTCGCATCCTCGACGAATGCTTCGTTGGTGTAGAGCCGAGGCTTTTCCGCGCTTTGCGCGCGCGCGCCGTGGCCGCCAACCGTCACCATCAGCGCGACGGCCGCGGACAGGCCGAACCGGCCTATCCGCGCCAACGGGTAGCCGTCCGCAACGATCATCGGATGCGGCGGAAGCCACCTTGCGGCGGAGCGCGGAACTGCGGCGCCCGCTGGATCTGCTGAACGCGCGGGGTGACTTGCCTCTTCATGATGACCCGCGGCGTGACCTGCTTCTTGATCACGATGCGCGGGGTCGCCTGCTTCTTGGTCACGATGCGCGGCGTCGAGGCCGCCTTGCTGTGCACGGTCGCGCGGCTGATCGCCCGGTTGTGGCCCGGCCCGCGGCTGATCGCGCGGGTGTGGGCGATGGCCGGCCCGATGACTGCGCGGAGCGGCGGCCGCGCCGACCCGGCGCGCTGGTGGCTCAGGCGCGGGTTGTGCGACTGGAAGCGCAGGTGGCTGAGCCGCGGATTGTGCGAGCCCACGCGATAGTGGCTGCGCGCGCGCTCGTGCGAGGCGAAACGCGTGTGGCTCAGCCGGCGCTCGTGCGAGGCGCGCCGGAAGTGGCTCCAGCGCTGCTCGTGCGAGCCGGTGCGGTGGTGGCTCCAGAAACGGTAGTGCGAGCCGTAGCGGCTGTGGCTGAACTCCGGCGCATGCGAGCCGAAGCGGAAGTGGCTCATCGGCCGCCCGTGCGAAGCATACATGGCATGGCTGATCGGCGGCGGATGGCCGCCGGCCACCAGCACCGGCGCCGGCGCCGGCATGAAGCCGAGCGGAGCCGCCGGGCAGATCTCGTAGACCGCGATGTCGCCGACGCGGCTCGCATCGTTGCGGGTAAGCTCACCCTCGTTGAGCGTGCCGTTCGGCTCGATGTTGACGTCGGCATCGATCAGGTAGGCCTGATTGAGCGCGGCCGGCGGATACGCCTCGGTGCCGGCGGCGGGCGGCGCGAACGCGGCCTGCGGCGCGATCTCGTCGAACGCCGCCTCCGGAACGCCCTGGAAGCCGTGTACCTGGGACTCGTCGCCCTGCGGCTCGCCGGGTCCCGGCGGCTGGGTGGAGGCCTGAAATAGCTGCGCCTGTTGCGCCTGCTGCGGCGACTGGCCCTGCTGCACCTGCTGGGCCGCGGCCGGCGGCGGTGCCGGACGCGGCGGCGCACCGGGCTGCGGCGCGGCGGTGCCCGGCAGGTTGCACGGGCCTTCGGGCGAGCACAGCGCATGGCCGCTGGTCCAGACGAACTGGTCGGGCTGGCCCGGGTCGATGGCGTTGGTGGTCGGGTTGTAGCCGTAGCCGAAGGCGATCGCGCCGGAACAGTTGGCGCGCAGGGCGGGCGGGCCTTCCTGCCGGCGGTCGTAGAAGCCGACATCGTAGCGGCCGATCAGGCGCCAGCCGCCGTCCTGGTCGAACTCGTAGCGCAGCGCGCGCGACTCGTGCGGGGCGGCGAAGGCGTTGTCGGCGCCGAGCCCGAGATTGCGCAGGCCGCCGCGTTCGGCGACCAGCATGATCGGGCGGTTGGCGCAGGTCGGGAACGAGATGTCGCTCACCGGATGACTGAAGCCGGCGCGCGTCACGTCCTGCTGATTGATGAAGAAATCCGGCAGCAGGAACTCGCGCCGCACGTCGCCGGCGAAGCTGCCGTCGGGCCCAAGCCGCACCGACCAGATCGAATTGCGTCGCTCGTCGTCGGGCTGTTGCGCCCAGGTGGGGCTGCCGAAGCCGGGGCTGCTCCACACCGAGTAGTAGAGCCGCAGTTCACCGCTCGCGGCATTGCGCATCACGCCGACGCCCCACACGCGGCGTCCCGACTCGGCGACGTTCCAGCACTCCGGCGAGGCGGCGAAATTGCGCGACGGGCATTCGATGATCAGCGCGCGCGTCGCAGGATTGAAGGCGATCGGGGCCAGGGTCTTGGGCTGCTTGGCCTCGACATCGAGGAAGTTGGGCCGGCCCTGCAGGCCGTGGTCCCACGCCCCGAGATCGGCGCCGTCGCTCGCGCGGATGCGATGGATCATGCCGGTTTCGAGATCGGAGACGAAGAACTGCTTGTTCCAGCGGTCGAACGCGATGTTGCCGAGCGCGGGACCGGTATTCGGCCGGCCATTGAGCGTCACATTGGCGAACGGCACCGGGCGGTAGCCGGCGTTGCGGTCGAGCTTGTAGATGGCGCCGGGACCGACCGGGCCCCACATGCCGGGCATCCACTGGCCGTTGACGGTCGTGTGCAGGCCGAACGCCGCGGTCGCGGTCAGGTAGATGTTGGGCGGCGAGGCATCATCGAGCGCGACACCGAACACCTGCCCGACCTCGGCGGCGGTGACCGGGTTGCGCTGCGGCTCGTCGATCCAATGCTGGCCGAGCGGCGGCCGGCTGGGCGTGCGCAGGTCGATGATGCTGCCCACGGTCCCGCTGGCGTCGATCACGTGGTGGCGCCCGCCCGGAGCCGGAATCGAACCGGAGAAGCGCGTCACGAACGCCTCGCCCGGCTGCAGCGGCTGTTGCGCGGCGGGCGGTTGCGTGGGCGGTTGCTGGGCCAGCGCCGGCGCTGCCGACAAGGCGAGCACGCCGAGCGCCAAGCATGCGCTCAAGCGAGTGGATGACGCAAATCGGGCGGCAAAGCGTGGCATGGCGCACTCCTCGAGGATGATGTCGTTATTGTTATTGTTGAAGCGCCACCTTGATCCCGGGCGCTGAACGCGTGCGTCGAGATCATGCCGCCGGCAGCGTCGCGACGGATTATGTCGGAACTAGGACAGACGGCGTGGCCCCGCACGCCCAAGCATAGCGCTGCGAGCCGCCGTTACAAGCGCGCCGATGCTGCACGCGCGACCGCGATGCGCGCTTGACCGGCGGCGGAGGCGCGCGGGAAGCTGGCGCCGATGTCGAACACCGCCCTCGTCGCCGGCGCCGGCGGCGCCGCCTCCAAACGCCTGATCGAGGTGTTGCTGACCGATCCGGAGTGGTCGGTGATCGCCCTTGCGCGCACGCCGCGCGCGTCGCGGGAGCGATGCGCCTTCATCAGCGTCGATCTGCTCGACCGCGCGGCCTGCGCCCGCGTGCTGTTGAATGCGCGCAGCGTGACCCACGTGTTCTACACGGCGCGCGCCAAGCACGGCGAGAGCGGCGTCGAGAGCGTGGATGAGAACGTCGCCATGCTGCGCAACGTGCTCGACGCGATCGAGCCGGTCGCAAGCCTGCAGCACGTGCACCTGGTGCAGGGCACCAAATATTACGGCATGCATCTCGGGCCGTTCCCGACGCCGGCGCGCGAGGACGATGCGCGGCACATGCCGCCGAACTTCTACTACGACCAGCAGGACCTGCTCGCCGCGCGCCAGCGCGGCCGCAGCTGGACCTGGTCGGCGTCGCGGCCGAACTTCATCTGCGATTTCGCGCCCGAGCGCGCGCGCAACATCGTCACCGTGCTCGGCGCCTACACGGCGATTTGCCGCGAGCTCGGCGTGCCGCTCGATTTTCCCGGCTCGGCGCGCGCTTTTCACGCCTTGCGCGAGACCACCGACGCGAGCCTGCTCGCCCGCGCGATTCGCTTCATCGCGACGACGCCGGCCTGCGCCAACCAGGCCTACAACGTGCTCAACGGCGACCTCTTCCGCTGGGAACGGCTGTGGCCGAAGATCGCCGCGCAGTTCGGCGTCGCGCCCGGCATGGTGCGGCCGCTCAAGCTGGCGGCCTGGATGAACGACAAGGAAGCGGTGTGGCAAAGCATCGTGCGGCGGCACGGCCTTGCCGAAACGCGGCTCGACGAGGTCGCCGACTGGGCGTTCGCGGATTTCCAGTGGTCGCAGGACTACGACCTAATCTCCTCGACCACGAAGCTGCGGCTGGCCGGCTTTGCCGACATGATCGACACCGAGGCGATGTTCCTCGACTATCTTGAGCGCTATCGCGAGGCCAAGATTTTGCCGTGAAAGATCCTGCCGTGACGTTCGCCCTCGACCAGCTCAATGCGCTCGACCGGAGCGCTTTCGTCGCCGCGCTCGGCGACGTGTTCGAGCATGCGCCCTGGGTCGCCGAAAGCGCCCACGCGGCGCGGCCGTTCGCGAGCGTCGCGGCGCTGCATGACGCAATGATGCAGGCGGTGCGGACCGCGCCGCGCGAGCAACAGCTTGCGTTCGTGCGCGGTCATCCGGAGCTCGGCGGCAAGGTCGCCCGGGCCGGTGCGATGACCGCCGATTCGGTTTCCGAGCAGGGCAGTCTCGGCCTCGACCGGCTGAGCGATGCGGAGTTCGACCGCTTCGGGCGGCTCAATACCGCCTACGGCACGCGGTTCGGTTTTCCCTTCATCATCTGCGTGCGGCGGCACACGCGCGACTCTATCCTGCGCCAGTTCGAGCGCCGCGCCGGCAACGACAGCGCGAGCGAGCTTGCGGCGGCGCTGAGCGAGATCGGCTTTATCACGCGGCTGCGCCTCGTCGCCAAGGTCGACGGTCCCGGAAAGCCGAAGACCGAAGGGCGGCTCTCGACCCACGTGCTCGATACCGTGCGCGGCAAGCCGGCCGCGGGCGTACGCGTCGACCTGCACGAGGTCGGCGCGAGCGCACGGGGCCACCTTGTCACAACGACGACCAACAGCGACGGCCGCACCGACCAGCCGCTGATCTCGGGCGCGCCACTGCGCATCGGCGCCTATGAGCTGACCTTCCATATCGGCGCGTATTTCGCGGCTCAGGCGGAGCGACCTCGCCCTGAGGAGCGAGGGCAAGACCTGAGCGTCTCGAAGGGCGAGGTCGCCGACCCGGCCTTTCTCGACACTGTGCCAATCCGCTTCTCCGTCGCCGAGCCGGAGGGGCACTACCATGTGCCGCTGCTCGCGACGCCGTGGAGCTATTCGACGTACCGCGGGAGTTGACACATCGTGGCCGTAGCCCGGATTGCGCCTCACCTGCGTTTTCGTACGCCCACGGCGCGCTGTGGCGCAATCCGGGGCAAATTTGACGACCCTTCCCGGCTTTCGCCAAAAAGCGAAAGCCGGGCTACGGCGGCTCACCGCGAAGCCCAGATCTCAAGCGCTCGCTCGGTCGAGCGCAGCAGCGTGCGATAGCCGTCGTCCTCATAGAGCGGAAAATCGTCACGCTCGAAGATCGCGCGCACGTGGCGCAGCACGGCCGCAGCGCCAGCGGGCGTCGCCGCCACGGTCGCGGCGATGGCCTCCGCCGCGGCGCGCTCAAGCTGGGCGAGCGGCCACTCGGCCTTGCAGAGCGCGTCGAGGAGCGCCTCCAGGGCCGGCCGCGCGGCGGCATCGGCTTGCTGCAGTGCTTCGTTCGCCCGATCTTGCTCCGCCATCAGTGCAACGACGTCGGCATAGGCGCGGGCATGCTGCTCGATCAGCGTGAACATCGGATCGGCGGCAGGCGCGGCCGGGACCGCGGGCGCCGCGACGCTCGCGAGCGACGCGGCGATTGCCGCGCGGCGGCTGAGTTTGGTACAGCAAAGGGCAGCCTTGGACATGGTACCCCATGTTCAGGGTTAGAGCCGGTCACGCGTTGCAAGCGCGTGGTCGGCTCGCTGTTGGGGTGATATGAACGCGACGGGACGTTGTCGGAAAACAGAGGACGGGACGTTGTCGGAAAACAGAGAAGGAGACGTGTTCCTTCATCCTGTCCGACGATTTTACGTTGACCGAAAAATATGCGCGCGTCAAGCAAAATCGTGAAACGCAAGCGCGGGCGGCCTGCGACGGGTCAAGACCCGCATATCGGCTTCCGCCTTCCTGTGGATACGATCGTGGCGATCGACGCCTGGGCCGGGGCCCAGCCCGATCGTCCGACGCGCTCCGAAGCGTTGCGCCGTTTCATCGACGCCGGAATGAAGGCGCTCGGCGCGAGCGCGACGCGGCGAAAGACGCGACGCACGTCGGAGTGACGGCTGTAGCCCGGATTGCGCCTGAACCGCATTTCTGTGCGTCCACGGCGCCGAGGCGCAATCCGGGGCTGATTTACGACCGCTCCCGGCTTTCGCAAGAGCGAAAGCCGGGCTACGCGCTACCACGTACCGCTGCTTGCGATGCCGTGGAGCTATGCGACCTACCGCGGAAGTTAGCTCTTCACCTCCAGCGCCGTCGCGAGCGTCGACGCATAGCTCGCCATGTTGTCGGTCCCGTACTGCTCGAGATTCCACAGCCAGCCGCCGCCGATACCAGGATGGTTGCGCGTAATCTGGCCGAAGGTTTGAGTGATATCCGGCGCCATGTCGGGACCGAGCTGCAGCCCGCCGACCAGCGCATCGACGCCGATGCCGACCCGCTGCATCGGTCCGACGAACTGCGACAGCGTGCCCTCGGCGTTCTGGACATTGACCCAGGCGATCTGCGGCTTGCCGTTGCCCGTGGTCTGCGCCACCACGTTCACCCAAAAGTCCGGCTCCTCGAAGGGACACAGCGTGACGATGCGGCCTTGCGCGACAACCCACCGGACCACCGCGACCACGGTGGCGGTGAACTGGTCGTAGCCGGTGTAGGTTTCGAGGTCGATGTCGATGCCCTGTATCTGCGGATAGGTTGCGAACATGCAGGCCAGGTTCTGGAAGAACGGATTGGCCGCAGGATCGGGATATTTTCCGATCAGCGTCTGGATGGCGGAGAAATCCCAGTAGCCGACCGCATTGCCGCGGATCATGCCGCCGCCCCCGAACGACGCGAGGATAGTCGCGCCGTTGGAACGGATGGCGTCGAGACATTGCGACAGGTTCGGGCTGAGCTCGCCCGAGGGCTGCGCCGGATTGGAATTGATCATCGGCGTGTTGTTGAAAAAGAGCGAGCCGTCGTCATGGACGTGCATCGAGGCAAGCAGCACCAGATTGAAGGCGGATGAGGCGAGCGCCTGCGCCTGCGTCAGCATCGCGGCCTGCTGCGCCGGCGTCGGATTCTGCACATCGAACGTACCGTCGGTGAAGGTGCCGACCTTGGTGGTCATGGCGCGCTCCTGTGTTGGTCGAGCACGACGCTATAGTGTGGCGGTTCAGAAGTCCGCATCATTCTCGCCGCGAGTCCGACATGCGGACTTCTGACCAAAGCCACACTAGGTCTCGCCCGAGGCGACACCGGCCCCGGATTACGCTTCGCTCCATCCGGGCTACAAGTTCTTCTCGAAATAGAACCTTCGAATCCCGCCGCCGACGGTCTTGTTCGACTGCTCGGTGGCGCTGCCCTCGCGCACGAAGCCATAGCCGGCATTACGATAGAGCGTGAGCGCGGCCTGCTGCAGTTCGGACGTGCTGAGCACCATGGCGCGATAGCCGGCCGCCCGCGCGGCGCCCTCGGCATGCTCCAGCAGGCGGCGGCCGACCGCACGGCGGCGCGCGGCGGGATCGACATACATGCGCCTGAGCTCGACCGTCGCCGCGTCGACCTGCTCCAGCCCGACCATGCCGACGACTGCGCCCTCCTCCTCGGCGACCCAGAACGAGCCGTTGCGCGCATCATAGTATGCCGCGATGCGGTCGACCTCTTCGGCCAGCGAGCGCTCGATGTAGGCCTCGAATGCGTCCCTGAGAAGCGCCGGCGCGAGCTCGCGGTTGACGCGAATGAACAGCGCGCGCACCGCGGCTTGGTCGGTCTCGGCGTAGGGGCGGATGATCATTTGGCAACCGGCCTGACGTTCCCACCTTGACTTTGCCAGCCTGCGGCGGCGTGCGATACCATCCACGATCGCGAGGTCAGGCCATGGCATTCGACACCATCATCCGCGGCGGCACGGTCGCGACCGCGAGCGACACGTTCTCCTGCGACGTCGGCATCGGCGGCGGCAAGATTACGGCGCTGGGGGCGGACCTCGGCAGCGCGGCCGAGATCGTCGACGCCACGGGGAAGCTGGTGCTGCCCGGCGGCATCGACAGCCACGTGCACCTGGCGCAGCCTTCCGGACCCGGCATCGTGATGGCGGACGATTTCGCGAGCGGCACGCGCGCGGCCGCGTTCGGCGGCAACACCATGGTGCTGCCCTTCGCCATGCAGCAGAAGGGCGAGTTGCTGCGCGAAGTGGTCAAGCAGTATCACGCCAAAGCCGACGGCAACTGCTACGTCGACGTCTCGTTCCATCTCATCATCGCGGACGCGACCGACCGCGTGCTCGGCCAGGAGCTGCCGGCCCTGGTCGAGGACGGCTACACCTCGTTCAAGGTGTTCATGACCTACGAGGGCATGGCGCTGTCCGACCTCGAGATGCTCAACGTGATGGCGGTCGCGCGCGAGACCGGCGCGCTGGTCATGGTGCACGCCGAGAACTACGACGCGATCCGCTTCCTCACCGACCGGCTGGAGCGCGCCGGCAAGACCGCGCCGTATTACCACGCGGTATCACGGCCTATTCCCGTGGAGCGCGAGGCGACGCACCGCGCGATCTCGCTCGCCGAGCTGGTCGACGTGCCGATCATGATCGTGCACGTGTCGAACGGCGAGGCGATGGAGGAGATTTCTCGCGCGCAACGGCGGGGATTGAAAATCTACGGCGAGACCTGCCCGCAATACCTGGTGCTGACCGCCAAGGACCTCGACGGGCTCAACATGGAGGGCGCGAGGTATGTCTGCTCCCCTCCCCCGCGCGACCACGCGAGCCAGCAGGCGTGCTGGGCCGGGCTGCAGCAGGGCGTGTTCTCGCTGTTCTCTTCCGACCACTGCCCGTTCCGCTACGACGACCCGCAGGGCAAGCTCAACCCGAAGGGACGCACCAGCTTCCGCTGGGTGCCGAACGGCATTCCCGGAGTCGAGACGCGGCTGCCGATCCTGTTCTCCGAAGGCGTGAAGAAAGGCCGCATCAGCCTCAACGATTTCGTCGCCTTCACCGCCACCAACCACGCCAAGACCTACGGGCTCTATCCGCACAAGGGCACGATCGCGGTCGGCGCCGACGCCGACATCGCCATCTGGGATCCGGAGCGCAAACTCACCATCTCGCAGAAGCTGCTGCACCACGGCTCCGACTACACGCCCTACGAGGGCATCGAAGTCACCGGCTGGCCGGTTTCCACCATGGTGCGCGGCAGGTTCGTGGTGCGCGACGGCAAGCTCGTGGGCGCGAAGGGCGGCGGCAACTATGTGCCGCGCGCGAAATCGCCCTACGCGGCGCCTTCCGGGAAACTGCCCACGGAGTTCGTGCCGGCGGCGGGTCCACACCCCGCATGAAGTGGGATCGCGAAGCCGATCTGCTGATCTTCGGCGCCGGCATGGGCGGCATGAGCGCGGCGCTCGTCGGCGCGCTCGAACGCCTCGACGTGCTGCTGTGCGAGAAGACGACCCAAGTCGGCGGCACCACGTCGACCTCGGCCGGCACGGTGTGGATTCCGGGATCGAGCCAGAGCGTACGCGACGGCGTACCCGATTCCGTCGAGGACGCGCGGCGCTTCCTCGACGCCGAGATCGGGGCGCGGGCGCTCGAGCAGCGCGAAGCCTTCCTCGCGGCGGGACCTGCGGCGCTCGACTATCTCGAAGCGCGCTCGGAGGTGAAATTCCGCGCGCCGCCGCGCCATCCCGACTATCACTCCAACCAGCCGGGCCGCGCGCTCGCCGGGCGCGCCCTTGCACCCTTGCCGTTCGACGGCCGGCTGCTGGGCCAAGACTTCGCGCGCGTCCGTCCGCCGATCGCGCCGTTCATGGTGCTCGGCGGCATGATGGTCGGCAAAGACGATATCCCGATCCTGCTCAAGCCGCTCGCCTCGCTCAAATCGCTCACGGCGGCCGCAAAGCTGCTGCTGCGTCATGCGACCGACCGCCTGCGCTTTGCACGCGGCACGCGCCTGGTCATGGGCAATGCGCTGGTCGCCCGGCTCTACTACAGCCTGAAAGCCGCCAACGTGCCGATCCTGTTCGAGGCGCGGCTCGTTCAGCTGGTGAAGACCGACGGTCGCGTCGAAGGCGCGGTGGTCGACATCGGGCCGGCGCGCCAGACCATTCGGGCGCGTCGCGGCGTGATGCTGGCGACCGGCGGCTTCGGGCCGAACATGGAATTGCTGCGCGACTACATGAAGGACATGCCGATCGCGCATTCGAACGCGTTGGCGGCCGCCAGCGGTGACGGATTCCTGGCGGCGCGCGCAGCCGGCGCCGCAGTCGATGCCAAGCACACGAGCCCGGCGTTCTACTTCCCGAGCTCGCTGCTGCGTGAACCTGACGGCACGGAGACGAACTTCCCGCATATCCTGCTCGACCGCGCCAAGCCCGGACTGATCGCGGTCAACGCCGAGGGACGGCGCTTCGTCAACGAGGCCGACTCCTACCACGACTTCGTCGAGGCCATGTTGCGCACCCACACGGTCGTGCCGGCGATTCCCGCCTGGCTCGTCTGCGACCACGGCTTCATTCGCGACTACGGGATCGGCCTGGTGCATCCGCGCGCGGGCAAGCGCCAGGTCGAGAAGTACATGAGTGCCGGTTACCTCAAACGCGCCGACACGCTGCAGGAGCTCGCAAGTCAGATCGGCGTCGACGCCGGCAATCTCGCCACCACGGTCGCACGCCATAACCGCTATGCTGCAACCGGCGTCGACGAGGATTTCGGCAAGGGCGCCACCGAGTACAACCAGTTCAACGGCGATCCGGCCAACAAGCCCAACCCGTGTCTGCGGCCGGTCGCCGAGCCGCCGTTCTTCGCCGTCGCGGTCTATCCCTCGACCATGGGCACTTGCGTCGGGCTCGCGACCGACGGCGACGCGCGCGTGATCGACGAGAGCGGCATGCCGATCGGCGGGCTCTACGCGATCGGCAACGACATGGCCTCGCTGTTCCGCGGCGTCTATGTGGGTCCCGGCATCACGCTCGGCCCGGCGCTGGTGTTCGCGTATCGCGCCGTGATGCACGCGGCGGGGCGATCCTAGTCGCAGCCAGTGCGCTCTACGAATCCTTCAACCCGCCCGCCGACAGTCCCGCCACGATCTCGCGCTGCGCCACCACGGTGAGGAGGAGCACCGGCAGGGTCACCAGCAAGCGCCGCTGCGGCGAGCGGGCCCCAGGAGATCTGCTCGAAGGTGAGCATGTTGTAGACCGCGGACGGAAGCGTGCGGGTGTTCTTGCCGGCAAGCACGCACCGAAAAGATGAAATTGTTCCACGAGAAGATGAAGGCGAGGATCGCGCCGACCACGATGCCGGGACGCGCCAGCGGCAGCGCGACGTGGCGGAATGTCTGCCACGAGGTGGCGCCGTCGACCACGGCGGCGTCCTCCAGCTCCACGGGGATGTTCTCGAAATAGCCGATCATCACCCACACGATGATCGGCACCGTGATGACCAGGTGGGTGATCAAGAGCGCCGTGATGCGTGCCGGTGAGACCGACGAACTGGAACAGCAGGAACAGCGGGATCAGGTACGACAGCGCCGGCGTCATGCGCGCGATCAGGATCAGGATCGCGGCTTTGGCGGCCTTCGAGCGCGCGATGCCGTAGCCGGCCGGCACGCCGACCAGGAGCGCCGACCAGCACGGCGCCGCCGGTGACCAGGATCGAGTTCCAGAGGTAGAGCAGGAAGTTGTTCTTCTCGAACACCGCGACGTAGTTCTCGAAGCGTCGGCGGGCTCGGGATGAACACCGGCGGAAACGCGGTGTTGTCGACTTCGGTCTTGAGCGAGAGCGACAGCATCCACAGGAACACGAGGATCGCGGGCGAGACGAGGAATACCAGCGACAGCACGAAACCGATGCGCTGCGCGATCGATCGCGCGACGACGGGCCCTTGCGTCCGTTCGCGCATCACACCGTCCACTTGGTCTTCTGCCGCACGTACAGGAGCAAGAGCGACAGCGCGATGATGATGACGAAGAAGATGATCACCACTGCCGAGGCGTAGCCGAGATTGTAGAACTGGAACGCCTGCAGGTAGAGGAAGTAGTTGAGCGTCTCCGAGGCGGTGCCGGGCCCGCCCTGCGAGATCACCGCGATGGTGTCGAACACTTTCAGCGAGTCGATGGTGCGGATCACCACCGCGATCATCACGTAGGGCAGGATCAGCGGCCAGGTGATGAAGCGGAACATCTGCCAGTCGGTGGCGCCGTCGATCAGCGCCGAGTCGTACGGGTCGGTCGGCAACCCGGCCAAACCGCCGAGCACGATCAGCATGACCAGCGGCGTCCAGTGCCACACCTCGACCAGCACCAGCGTCGGGATCACAGTCGCGGGATCATAGACCCAGGAGAACGGGGCGACGCCGACGAGCGAGAGCAGGTAGTTGAGCACGCCGAGCTGCGGATGGAACATCATGGTCCACACCAGCGCGATGGCGACCGGCGTCGCCATCATCGGCATCACGAACACCGTGCGCAGCACGCCGCGCAACGGGAACTGGCGGTGGAACGATGACCGCGGCCCACACGCCGAGCACGATCGGGATCACCACCGCGAGCACGGTGAACCAGAAGCGTGCGCGGGATCGATTCGAGGAAGCGCGGATCGTGGCGAGCTTGCGATAATTGTCGAAGCCGGCGAAGGCGTGGTCGCCGGTCACCTTCCAGTCGTGCGCCGACATCCAGACCGTGAACACCCAAGGGAACACGATCACCGCCGCGATCACGGCGGCGGCCGGGGCTACGAACATCCAGTATTTGCGCGAGAAGTCGTACGCGGGCGCGGGCGCGGCAGTCAGCCCCTCGCGCTTCCCTTGCCCGCAAGCGGGGGAGGGCCAGGGTCGGGGGCGCGCCGCCAGACTTCGGCCACGGCGCTGTCGCTCGTCATCCCTGCTCCGACTTCTCCAGCACCGGCTTGAACGCCTCGGTGGCCTTTTTCAACTCGGCCGCCGGATCGGCGCCGGAGATCATGTTGGTCAGCGCCACGCCGAACACGTCGCGAAACTCGGTCACCGGGATGATCACCGGCAGGCCGGGGCGGCCGACGCGCGCGGATTCCAGCACGCAGTCGAACCACTGCTTGCCGAAGCGGGACTGGCGGATCACCTCTTCATTCTTGAACGGCGAGTTGCGCGCCGGCGAGCCGGCGCCGTTCTGCAGGATCTTGAGCTGGTTCGCCTTGCTGGTGATGAACTGGATGTAGAACCAGGCGGCGCCCTTCTTCTTCGAGAACGCCGCGACGCCGAGCCCGTCGCCGAAGATCGCCGAGTGCTGCGCCTTCGGCCCGGGCGGCACCACGCCGTAGCCGATCTTGCCGACGATGCGCGACTTGGTCGGGTCCTCCAGCGGGGTCGCAAAGCCGATGCCGTCGAGCCACATCGCGGCGCGCCCTTGCGCGAACGTGGTCTGGCATTCGTTCCAGTTGAAGCCGACGGTGCCGGGCGGCGCCACTTCGCGGTTGAGCCGCCGATAGAGCTCGGCCGCCCAGATCGCCTCGGCGGTGTCGGTCAGCAGCTTGCCATCGGCCGACACGGTCTCGGCGCCCTGCCCCAACAGCCAGCTGGTCCACACCGGCACGTTGGCGTTCTTCAGGCCACGCGACACGAAGCCGTAGATGCCCTTGCCCGGGTCGGTCAGTTTCTGCGCCGCGGTGAAGATCTCGTCCATCGATTTGGGATAGGCGACGCCTTTCTGCTCGAACAGCTCCTTGTTGTAATAAAGGATCCAATAGTCGACGAAGGTAGGGATCGCGTTCTGCTTGCCGTTCGCCTCGGTGCAGAAATTCAAGCCGGCCTTGCCGAAGTCGGCGAAATCGAACTCGGGATTGGTCATGCCTGGGTCGGCGATGAAGGGGCGCAGGTCTTCCAACCACTTGCCTTTCTCCGAGAGGCGCTTCTGCACGTGCATCGAGAGGTGCGCGACGTCGAAGCTCGGGCGGCCCGAAGTGAACTCGATCATCGCCTTCTGGCGCTGCTGCTGCTCGGGGATCTGCTCGGAGGAGACCGTGATGCCGGTGAGCGCGGTGAATTCCTTCTCGCCCGCCTGCATCAGGTCGGAGCGCGGGTTCTTCACCAGCAGGACGTCGATCTTCTCGCCGGCGAAGCGCTTCCAGTTGAAGCCCTGCGCGTAGCCTTCGCGCAGAACCGCAGGTGTGCCGACGGCGCCGAGCACAGACAAGGTCGCGCCCGCGCGCAATGCCTCACGACGTGACAGCCTTGCCATGACGTCCTCCCGTGGTTATTGCCGCGAAGATTAGACCTCGCCTCCGGCCTGCGTAAACCGGCCAATCTTTGGTGGTCGCGTTTTCTGCGGCGAACCGCTGCACACTTCGCCGGAAAACGCTCCGTCAAACGATGTGATTGCGCAGGATCGTTTCGCCGCGCCAGATCTTGTCGAGGTTCTCGAGCAGGATGTCGATGACGTTGTCCTCGTAAGACCGGGTCTCACCCGCCGTGTGCGGCGTGATCACGACGTTGGCCATGCCCCACAGCGGCGACGCCGCCGCCAGCGGCTCATCGACCGTGCAGTCGAGCCCGGCGCCGGCGATGCGCTTGGCTTCGAGCGCCGCAATCAGCGCCGGCTCGTCGACCACGCGCCCGCGCGCGACGTTGACCAGCACGGCCGACGGCTTCATGGCGCCAAGCGCGCGCGCGTTCACCAAGTTCTCGGTCTGCGGCGTGAGCGGACACGTCAGCGCGACAAAATCGGCCTGCGGCACCAAATCGATGAACCGGTCCTGGGCATGGACCTGCACGCCGGGCGCGCCCTGGGACGGATCGCGCTTGGTGGCGATCACCGTCATGCCGAAGGCACTGGCGAGCGCGGCGAGCCGCTTGCCGATGCGCCCGAGCCCGACGATCAGCAAGGTCTTGCCGCCAAGCTCGTCCTCGCGCTGGGAGAGGTCCGAGATCATGCCGCGCCAGAAGCGCTTGGCCTGGTTGTCGCGGCAGAGATGGAGCTGACGCGTGAACGAGAGGATCAGCGCCATGGCGTGCTCGGACACCGCATTGGCGTTGACGCCGCCGGCGCTGGCGAGGCGGATGCCGGCGGCTTTCAGCATCTCGTTGGAGAAGCGGTCCGTGCCGGCGCCAATCGATTGGATGAAGGCCAGCCGCGGCGCCTTTGCGATCAGGTCGTTCTCCCACAGCATCGACAGCGACAGCACGTCGGCCTCGCCGATGCGTGCGTTCAGATCGTCCGCGTTGTTGACCTGGAAGTGCTTGATGCCGGTGTTGCGCAAGGCGAAACGCTCGGCCATGCGATAGGCCACATGGGCAAAGCAGATGGTGAGTTTGTCCCGCGGTGGGAGCGGACGTGGGGTCATCGGGATGTCCTGGTCGGTCGGTGGCGGGGAGCGGACTATAGGCGATCGCTGGCGACCTGCGAAATTCCTGATATACGGTCCGGCGTCACGTCGGTTGAGTTGCCCTATGCTGCCGGAATTCCCCGAACTCGATCCGCCGCCGCGCCTGCTGATGGGTCCCGGACCCGTCTCGAGCGACCCGCGCGTGCTGCGCGCGATGTCGATGCCGATGCTCGGCCAGTTCGATCCGGCCTTCACCGCCTACATGAACGAGGTGATGGAGCTCTACCGGCGCGTCTACCAGACGCGGAACCGCTGGTCGCTGCTGATCGACGGCACCGCGCGCGCGGGCATCGAGGCCTTGCTGGTCTCGTTGATCGCGCCCGGCGACAAGGTGCTGGTCCCGGTGTTCGGCCGCTTCGGCCACCTGCTGTGCGAGATCGCGCGGCGCTGCCGCGGCGAGGTCGTGCCGCTGATGCGCGACTGGGGCACGGTATTCACGGCGGACGAACTCGAAGCCGCGGTGCAGCGCGAGCGTCCGCGCGTGGTCGCACTGGTGCATGGCGATACCTCGACCACCTTGGCGCAGCCGCTCGACGCGATCGGCGAAATCTGCCGCCGCTACGACGCGATCCTCTATGTCGACGCGACCGCCACGCTCGGCGGCATGGACGTCGCGGTCGACCGCTGGCAGCTCGATGCGGTCTCGGCGGGCTTGCAGAAATGCCTCTCCGGTCCGCCCGGCTCGGCGCCGATCACCTTCAACGAGCGCGTCGTCGACGTGGTCAGGCGGCGCAAGCACATCGAAGCCGGCATTCGTCCCGACGACACGGTCGACGAGGACGGGCCGATCATCCAGTCGAACTATTTCGACCTCACCATGCTGATGGACTATTGGAGCGAGGCGCGGCTCAACCACCACACCGAGGCGACCTCGATGCTCTATGCGGCGCGCGAGTGCGCGCGCATCGCGCTGGCCGAAGGACTGGAAGCGCGCTTCGCGCGCCATCGGCTGGTGAGCGCGGCGCTGTGCGCCGGCCTGACCGCGATGGGACTGAAGCTCTATGGCGACCTGCGCCACAAGATGCCGAACGTGACCGGCGTGCTCATCCCCGAAGGCGTCGCGGGCGAGCCGGTGCGCGCCCACATGCTCAACGATTTCGGCATCGAGATCGGCACGTCGTTCGGGCCGCTGCGCGGCAGGATCTGGCGCATCGGCACCATGGGCTACGTGGCGCGCAAGGAGAACGTGCTGACCTGCCTGGCGGCGCTGGAAGCGAGCCTCAGGCAATGCGGCTTCAAGGCGAAGCCCGGAGCCGGCGTCGACGCGGCGCTCGGCGTGTACCAGGCCGACGCGGCGCTGCCGAAGGCCGCGGAGTAGCGGTCTACTGTAGGGTGGGAAGGCACGGCATCCGGCTTGTAACGGTGCGTTCAAATCGTCCGCGCCGTGCCCACCCGGAGCAAGACGCACGACTGCTTCTCGGCCATCTTCCGATAGGATGCTGGATGTCAGCTCGCAGATTCACGAGACGTGATGGTGTTCCAAACCGCAGTCGCGATTCTTGATTGGTCCGGAGTGATCGTATTCGCGATCTCCGGGGCGCTTGTGGCCTCGCGAAAGCAAATGGACATTGTCGGATTTGTGTTGCTGGGAACGGTGACGGGAATTGGGGGCGGAACGCTTCGAGACGTTCTGCTCGGTGCGAACCCGGTATTCTGGATCAACGCGCCCGCTTATCTGGTCGCCTGCGTGGCAGTCTCCGGCATTGTGTTCTTCACGGCTCACATCCCGCAGTCCCGCTACAAGCTTCTGCTCTGGTTCGACGCACTCGGCCTTGGTATTTTTGCCGTCGTCGGAGCTGAGAAGGCACTGTTGATGGGGGCAGGCCCGACGGTCGCAATCGCGATGGGAGTGATCACAGCCACCTTCGGCGGCATCCTGCGGGATCTCCTCGGAGCGGAAAGCCCGGTTGTGCTCAGCCGCGAAATATACGTCACGGCAGCCCTCGCCGGCGCCGCCACTTTCGTCGTCGGTTCTGCGGTCGGCCTGCACCGCGAGGTCGCCGTCCTCTTGGGTCTGCTCATCGGTTTTGGATTGCGCGGCGCCGCCATTCAGCGCGGCTGGTCATTGCCGCGCTACAGGTCGCGCCCGGACCAGCAGTCTGATTGCATTGGACCATGGAACATGTGCCGGCAGAACCGGGTCCCGGCTTTCGCGGGGACGAGCGAAATGAACTTATCCGCCTGTTTTCCGCTCCGGCTCGATCAGCGCCAGCAGTCCCTTGAGCAGCATCACCGGCGCAGTGCCTACGCGCAGCAAGCCGCACGACGCGTAGGCAAAAGCGCGCGAGTGCTGTACCTCAAGTGCGACCGGCGATGCTGGCGCTTTTGCCCACCCTACGGACTCCGAGCTTTTTTCATCATTTTTCCCAGCCCGATATCCACCAGCCGCCGCAGCGCCTCCGAGCGCGAGGGCCTGTCGGGTTGCCGCGCCGCCCAGGCTTCAATTGCCGCGATGGTCTCCAATGGAATGCGAAAGGCGAATTGCGGGTCGTGACCGGTGGCCGGCCGTCCCATCTTCTTTCGCAACGGTTTTTTGTCTCTTGACAACGCCATAACTTTTTGGGATACAGAAAGTGAGAGAAGCGGTGGCTACAGTTCCGGTCGCGCGATGCCATGCGCGCGCCGGGAGTGCCGGTCGCCGCGCGCATCAGATATCGCGAGCTGGTCGGGTGACACCCGTCCAACCCTGAGCCACGCCACGGACGTGAGCCATGGCTAAGGCTGTGCCTCGTTCTATCACACGCCGGTCATCGGGTGCAGGCACCACCGATCCGATCCACGCCGCGATCGAAACGCACGCTCGCGCCTACGCGGCCTACGACGCACAGGTCAAGGCAAACTCTGAAGACTTCGACGCGATGATGCTCGTGGTCGATGCCGAACACGAAGCCGCCGCGGCGTTCGCTGCGACGGTGCCGACCACGCACGCAGGCGCCGCGGCGGCGCTTGCCCATGTGCGCATGCTGTACGAGCGCGACAGCTATCCGATGCTCGACGACTGGCACTGCTACGTGTTCATCGCGTCGGTCGAGACGGCGCTGCGGCGTGTGCTTGCTGACGCGGCGTGAGACCGTAGGGTGGGCAAAGGCGCGGCATCCAGCCCGCAATGGTCCGCTCAAATCGTCCGCGCCGTGCCCACGCGGAGCGAACCGACAACACGCGTGGGCAAAAGCGCGCAAGCTCCGCGCCTTGTCCGGCCGGCGGTGCTCGCGCTTTTGCCCACCCTACGGCTCCATCAGCGCCAGCAAGCCCTTGAGCAGCGCGACCGGATCGGGCGGGCAGCCGCGAATGTGCAGGTCGACCGGCACCACCTGCGACACGCCGCCGACCACCGCATAGCTCTCGGCGAACAGGCCGCCGTCGAACGCGCAGTCGCCGACCGCCACGACCCATTTGGGGCCGGGCGTGGCGTTGTAGGTGCGCTCCAAGGCCTCACGCATGTTCTTTGTGACCGGTCCGGTCACCATCAGCACGTCGGCGTGGCGCGGCGAGGCGACGAAGCGCAGGCCGAAGCGCTCGAGATCGTAGAACGCGTTGTTGAGCGCGTGGATCTCCAGCTCGCAGCCGTTGCACGAGCCGGCGTCGACCTCGCGGATCGCGAGCGAGCGGCCGAGCCGGCGCCTGGCGGCGCGGTCGAGGCTTGCGGCAACCTCGGCGAGCGCCGCGTCTTCGACCGCCGGAGCGGCCTCGGTGACCGGGCGCTGCATGAGACTCTTGAGCACGAGCTTGCGCATGAGCTTAATCCTTGAAGCATGATCTTATCCGAGAACCGGTACCCACTTTTCGGGATCATGCTTACAGGTCATGCCCCGAATAGGAGCAGTTGAACGATTTGTTGCACAGCGGGAAGTCGGCCACGATGTTGCCTTCGATCGCGGCTTCCAGCAGCGGCCACTGGAACCATGACGGGTCGCGCAGGTGACAGCGCTCCAGCCGCGCGTCGTCGATGCGCAGCCACACCAGCACGTCGCCGCGGAAGCCTTCGGTCAGGCCGATCCCCTCGCCCGCACCGCCGCTCGGGATTTCGGCTTTGATCGGCCCGGCCGGCAGCCTGTCGACGATCCGCCCGATCAGCCTGACACTCTGCTCGATCTCGCGGATACGCACCCAGACGCGCGCATTGACGTCGCCGTCCTGCCGCACCGGCACATCGAAGGCGAGCTCGTCGTAAGGCGGATAGCCGGGTGCGCGGCGCGCGTCGAAGCTGCGGCCCGAGCCGCGGCCGATCGTGCCGCCAGCGCCGAACTGCCGCGCCAGCTCGGCGCTCAGGATCCCGGTTGCCACGGTGCGGTCCTGCAGCGAGGCGGTGTCGTCGTAGAGCGCGACCAACTCGGGCAAGCGCCGTAGTATCTGGACGATCAAGCCACGCACCTTCACTGGCCCGTCCCCGGGGAGGTCGAGGGCGACGCCGCCGGGCACGATGCGGTCCATCATCAGGCGGTGGCCGAAACAGGCGTGCGCGGTGCGCAAGGTGAGCTCGCGCAGGATGCCGCATTGCGCATGCATGATCATGAACGAGGCGTCGTTGCATATTGCGCCAAAGTCTCCCAAATGGTTGGCGATGCGCTCGAGCTCGGCCATCAGCGCGCGCAGGTACACGGCACGCGGCGGCACCTCGATGCCGAGCGCGGCCTCGACAGCGCGGGCGAAGGCGAACGCGTAGGCGACGGTCGAGTCGCCCGAGGTGCGGCCGGCGAGCTGCGCGCCGCGCTCGAGCGTCGCGCCGCGCATCAGCGACTCGATGCCCTTGTGCACATAGCCGAGACGCTGCTCGAGGCGCACCACCGTCTCGCCGTTGGCGGTGAAGCGGAAATGGCCCGGCTCGATGATGCCGGCATGCACCGGACCGACCGGGATCTGGTGCAGATGATCGCCCTCGGCCGGCAGGAACGCATAGGGCGCAGGCGCGCGGCGCTGGCCGCGGCTCCCGAGCGGATGCGAGAGGTCCCAGAACCCGACGTCGAGCCACGGCCGCGTGTCGGTGAGCCCGACCGGCTCGTAGCCGTAGAGATCGCGGATCGCGCGCTCGAGCCGGATCGCCGGCGGATGCAGCGCGCCGACCGAGGGGAAGCGTCCATCCGGGCATTCGCAGGTGACGACCGCGACGTCGGCGGCGGCGTCGATCAGCGCCATGTGCACGGCGCCGTCATCGCCCCACAGGCCGAGCAAGGTCCAGCGCCCTTGCGCCAGGAGCCGCGCGATTTCGGTCCAGCTCTGCGCGCTCACGACCGCGCGCGGCCAGGGCCGATGCGCTTCGACCTTGCGCGCCTGCGGGACCGTTTCGATCGGGCTGGTCATGACCTATCCGAGCAATCGCGCGACATTCTGGAACCAGGCGACCAGCGGCGGCGGCAGGTAGACGCCAGCCATGAGCACCAACGCCAGGTGGGCATACATCGGCGCGTACGAGGCCTTGGCCGGCGCGGTCGCCCCGCGCGGCGCGCCGAACGCGATCGCGTTGAGGCGCAGGATGAGCGCGCCGAAACCGACGATGAGGCCGAACACCAGCAGCAGTGCGAGCAGCGGCTCGCGCGCAAACGTCGAGGTGACCAGCAGGAATTCGCTCATGAAGATGCCGAGCGGCGGCAGGCCGGCAATGGCCGCGACGCCGAGCACCAGGCCCCAGCCGAGCACCGGATGGGTCTCGGTCAGGCCGCCCATGTCGGAGATGCGCTGCGTTCCCTTCACCTGCGAGATGTGGCCGACCGCGAAGAAGATCGCCGACTTGGTGAGCGAATGCATGGTCATGTGCAGCAGGCCGGCGAAATTGGCGAGCGCTCCGCCCATGCCGAAGGCGAAGGTGATGATGCCCATGTGCTCGATCGACGAGTAGGCGAACATGCGTTTGATGTCGCGCCGGCGGTAGAGCATGAAGGCGGCGAAGATCAGCGAGGTGAGCCCGAGGATCACCATCAGCGGCCCGGGCGCGACCGCGTCCGGATTGGCCGCCATCAAGAGCTTGAAGCGCAGCAGCGCGTAAAGCGCGACGTTGAGCAGCAGGCCTGAGAGCACCGCCGAGATCGGCGTCGGGCCTTCGGCATGCGCGTCGGGCAGCCAGGCATGCAGCGGCGCGAGGCCGACCTTGGTGCCGTAGCCGAGCAGGAGGAACACGAACGCGACGTTGAGCAGCGCCGGATCGAAGGCGGAAGCGCGCGCGATCAGCACGGTCCAGGTCATGGCCTCGAGCCCCTCGCCGATCACCGGGAGCGCCGCCATGTAGACCAGGATGGTGCCGAACAGCGCGAGCGCGATCCCGACGCTGCCGAGGATGAAGTACTTCCACGCCGCTTCGAGCGCCTCGTGGGTGCGGTAGATGCCGACCATCAGCACCGTGGTGAGCGTCGCGAGCTCGATCGCGACCCACATCAGGCCGATGTTGTTGGCGGTGAGCGCGAGGTTCATGGCGAACATCAGCGTCTGGTACATGGCGTGATAGAAGCGCAGATAGGTCGGCGTCAGCCGCCCGGTCTCGAGCTCGTGGCCGATGTAGCTCGCCGAGAACACGCTGGTGGTGAAGCCGACGAAGGTGGTGAGCACGATGAACACGTTGTTGAGGTCGTCGACCAGGAAGTAACGGCCGGTCGGCGGGCGCCCGAACACGAGCGACAGCGCGGCCAGGAACGTGAGCAACGTGGCGGCGACGTTGATCTCGGCAGTGAGCCGATAGCCCGGCAGAGCGACCAGCAGCGCGGCGGCCAGCGCCGGAATCGCCAGCACAAGGACGACGGCATCGATCCCCCATGCGCTCATCGGCGCTCTCCGCGGAAGCTATCGAGCGCAGCCACGTCGACCGTGTCGAAGCGCTCGCGGATGCGGAACAGGAAGATGCCGATCACGATGAAGGCGATCAGGATCGAGAACGCGACGCTGATCTCGACCACGAGCGGCATGCCCTTGGCGCCGGTCGCCGCCAGCACCAGGCCGTTCTCGAGCGACATGAAGCCGATGACCTGGCTGACCGCGTTGCGGCGCGTGACCATCAGCAGCAGGCCGAGCAGCACGACCGCGAGCGCAAACGCCAAATCCTCGCGCGCGAGCGGGTCGGCCTCCGGCGTCACCCGCAGCATCACCATGATCGAGAGCGCCACCAGGCCCATGCCGGCCAGCATGGTGGCACCGACGCCGACCACGGTCTCGATCTCGCGATGGATGCGCAGGCGCACGATGATGCGATGGAGCGCGACCGGGATGACGATGGCCTTGAAGCCGAGCGCGATCAGCGCGGTGACGTAGAGGTGCGGCGCGCCCTGGATGAACGCCTGCCAGGCGACCGAGAGCGCGAGCATGAGCGCGTGCAGCGCGAACATGTTGATGAGCGCGGTGAGCCGGTCCTGATAGAGCTGCAGGAAGCTCACCAGCACCAGCGAGCCGGCGAGCAGATGGGCGACGTCGAAGACGAGACCGCGCATCTAAAAGCTCCGCGACACGAACAACAGGACCGTGGCGAGCAGCCCGAGCATCAGGGCGGCGCCGAGGAACTCGGGCACGCGGAACACCCGCATCTTGGCGATCGAACACTCGAACAGCGCGAGCAGGACGCCGCCGACCGCAAGCTTCACCAGATAGGCGGCGAGGCCGACCGCATAGGCGGCAAGCCCGGCGCCCGCGGCGGCAAGGCCCCAGGGCGCGAACACGCAGGCGATCAGCGAGACGTAGAGCAGGAGCTTGAGCGCGGCCGCGAGATCGATCAGCGCCAGATGGCGGCCGGAATATTCCAGCACCATGGCCTCGTGCACCATAGTGAGCTCCAGGTGCGTCGCCGGGTTGTCGACCGGGATGCGGGCGTTCTCGGCGATCGCCACCATGATCAGCGCGATCAGCGCGAGACCGAGCGAGACGCGTAAGCCCACGGCCGAGGACGCCATGTAGGCGGCGACCGTGGAGAGCTGGGTCGAGCCGGCGACGAGCGCGAGCGTGAACACGATCATCAGCATGGCCGGCTCGGCGAGCGAGGCGATCATCACCTCGCGGCTCGAGCCGATGCCGCCGAAGCTGGTGCCGACGTCGAGCCCGGCGAGCGCGAGGAAGAAGCGCGCGCTGGCGAGGAACGCGATGATGGCGATGAGGTCGGCGACCCAGGAGAACATCAGCCCGGTGGCGAAGGTCGGGACCAGCGCGGCCGCGATCCAGGTCGCGGCGAACACGATGTAGGGCACGGCGCGGAACAGCCACGAGGCGTTCTGCGCCAGCACCGCCTCCTTGCGCATCAGGCGCTTAAGATCGCGATAGGGCTGCAGCAGCGGCGGGCCCTGCCGGCTCAAGATGCGCGCCTTCACTTTGCGCACGAGCCCGGTGAGCAGCGGCGCCAGCAGCAGCACCAGCAGCATCTGCGCGCCCTGCACGGCGAGATCGAGCATCATGGCCATAGCGCGATCACCGCAAGCAGCGAGACGAGCGCGACGAACACCAGGCTGAGGTAGCTGCGGATGGTGAGGAACTGGAGGTGGTTGAGCCGCTCGGCCGCGAACGTCACGCCGAGCGCGACCGGCGCGTAGAACCAGTCGTAGACCAGGTCGCGCAGGTCGACCACGAGCCGCGCCGGGCGCGGATCGCCGGGCGGCGGCATGTCGCTCTCTTCACGCACGGCGAACACCGCGGTGCCGAACACGCGCCGGATCGGCTGGGCGAAGCTCGCCGCGCTGTACTGCGTCGCCGTGCTGGCGTCGGGATAGCCGCAGTCCCAGGCCGGGCCGCGGCGCACGGCGTTCGAGGCGACGCGGTGGATGACGAAGGCGGTCAACGTCCCGCTGAGCAGCGCGAAAATGAAGACGAGCAGGCCGTTGTAGGAGCTGCGGCTGTCGACGATCGGCACGACCGAGAGCCACGGAATGGAGTTCTGCGGCGGCAGCCGTGCGCCGGCGAGATCGTGGACGGCGGGCGCAAGCGCATCGATGACGAAGCCGGGCAGGATGCCGGCGAGCAGACAGAGCGCGGCGAATACCGCCATGGCGGCAAGCGACCAGCGGTCGGTCTCGCGCGCTTGTGCGGCCACCGGCGTGCGCGGACGCCCGAGGAACGTCACGCCGAACGCCTTGACGAAACACGCCGCCGCAAGCGCAGCCGACAGCGCCAGCAAGGCGCCGACCGCGGGAACCGCGAATTTCAGTCCCCATTGCGGCAGCTCGGGACTTTGCAGGATCGCCTGGAACGTCATCCATTCCGACACGAAGCCGTTGAGCGGCGGCAGCGCCGAGATGGCGACGCAGCCGGTGAGGAACAGGAACGCGGTCGCGGGCATGCGGTGGATGAGGCCGCCGAGGTGCTCCATGTTGCGCTCGCCGGTCGCGCTCAGCACCGCGCCGGCGCCGAAGAACAGCAGGCTTTTGAACAGCATGTGATTGAGCACGTGGAACAGCGCGGCGGTCGCGGCAAGCGCCGCCGGCAGCGCCATGCCGTTGGCCTTGAAGGCAAGCGCGAGACCGAGCCCGATGTAGATGATGCCGATGTTCTCCACCGTGTGATAGGCCAGCAGACGCTTGAGATCGTGCTGCATCAGCGCGTAGAGCACGCCCATCACGGCGGTGATGCCGCCGATGACGAGCACCGCCATGCCCCACCACCAGGCCGGCGCGCCGACCAGGTCGAACAGGATGCGGATCGAGCCGTAGACCGCGACCTTGGTCATCACGCCGCTCATCAGCGCGGAGACGTGGCTCGGCGCCGCCGGATGAGCGAGCGGCAGCCAGACGTGCAGCGGCACGATGCCGGCCTTGGAGCCGGCGCCGATCAGCACCAGCGCGAGCACGAGCGCGGCAAGCCCGGGCGATACCGTTCCCGCGCGCATCGTGTCGAAGGCGAAGCCTCCGTCAGGACCGGCAAGCAGGCCGAAGGCGAGCAGCAGCGCGAGCGTCCCGAAGCTTGCCATCACCAGGTAGATGTAGCCGGCGTGGACGTTGTCGCGCTCGCGGTGATGCGCCATCACCAGCGCCCACGAGGTGAGCGACATGAACTCCCATGACAGCAGGAAGGTGAAGGCGTCGTCGGCGAGCACGACCAGGTTCATGCCGGCGAGGAACGCGGGATAGAACGGCAGCACGCGATGCGGCGCCTGCTCGTGGGAACCGTAGCCGAGCGCGAACAGGCTCGCCGCGGCGGACCCGAGATTGACCACGGCGAGGAAGAAGGCGGAGAGCGCATCGAGGCGGAAATGCGCGCCCAGCCAGGGCAGCCCCACGGGAAGGATCACGCGCAGGTCGTCGGGCCGCAGCAGGTGCGCGAGCGCAATCAGGAAACCCGCCGCGGTCGCCGCAAGGCACAGGCCGTACACGACGGCATTGGCCAGCCGCGCGCGGCAGACGGCAACGGCGAGAACCGCAACGCCGATCAGGACGGCGACGCACCACAGTGCCAGAGAAACCGCCATCGCCCCGCTCCTACCGTCCTACCAAGCACCGAACGCGGGGAGATTCGCAATATGACCGTTCGCGCTATGTCAGCGCGCCTGCTGCCGTTCAAGATAGGCGGTGAGATCCGCGATGCCCTGCGGCGAGCCGATCTCGTAGAAGCGCTCGAACACTTCGAAGCCGCGCAAGGTGCCGGCGCGGCTCTCGGCCGCGAAGATATCGGCGAGGTCGGCCTTGCCGCCGGCCGGCACGTGCGCCCGGATGCAAGCGGCGGTCACGACCGACAATCCATAGTCGATGTAGTCGATGCCGGCAGCCGCGGGATCGGGATGGCGCTTGTCGTAGAGCGCCACCATGCCGTGCTTGAACAATACGTTGCTGCGATCCCAGCGGCCCTCGTTCCTCAGCACCGTCATGGTCGGATGGCGACCGGCCTCCGAGGCCGCCCACACCGGCCGATACTCGATCGGCAGATAGGAGTCGCCGTAGAGCACGAAGAAGCCGTCGGCGAGCAGGTCCTGGTCGAGCGCGAAGCGGATCGCGCCGGCGGTGCCGCGCAGATCGTCGCCTTCATCCGAATAGCCGACCGCGAGACCGAATGATGCTCCCTCGCCCACGGCCTCGCGGATCATGGCGCCGCGATGCCCGATCGATAGGACAACTTCCGTGATGCCGCGCGAAGCGAGCCATGCGAGCTGGTGGTGGATGAACGGCCTGCCGTGGATCGGGATCAGCGCCTTCGGACGGTCGGCGCTGATCGCGCGGATGCGGGTGCCGAGACCGCCTGCGAGGATGAGACACTGCATGAGCCTGTGCGCCACTGCGATTGGCGGCGCCGATGGATATGCGCCGAAAAGTGTGAGAAACGAGCGTCGGAGATTTGCCCGAGAGGATCGTATGACGCAAGCGGCCCGGCGATGGCTGATCGTGCTGATCAAGGTCGTGGTGTCCGTCGCGCTGCTCGCGATCCTGCTGTGGCACATCGGCACCCGGGAGGTGCTGGCGCGTCTCGGCGCCACGTCCGCCCTCGCGCTCGCGGCGACCATCGTGGTGTTCGCCGCCAACACCGCGTTGATCGTGCCGCGCTGGGCCGAGGTGCTGCGCACGCTCGGCGCGCCGCTGCCCGCGCGGCTGCTGTGGCGCAGCGCGCTCGCCGGATTCTTCTTCAACCAGGTGCTGCCGACCGCGGTCGGCGGCGACGTGTGGCGCGGCTGGCAGGCGCACCGGCTCGGCGCGCCGCTGCGCACGGCCGCGCACAGCGTCATCGTCGATCGCGCCTTCGGCGTGCTTGCGCTCTGCCTCATGCTCGCCGCGCTGCTGCCGTTGGCGGGCGATCTGTCGCGCCAGCCGGCCGCGCAGGCATTGCTGTACGGCGCGCTCGCCGCGGTGCTCGCGGCGGTCACGGCCGCGCTGCTGCTGCCGTTCGCGCCGCTGCTGCCGCTGCGCATGGTCGCGTCCGCACAGGCGGCGCTCGGCGATCTCGCCAAGGCCTTCGCCAAGGTGCTGCTCACGCCGCCGCGCAACCTCCTGGTCATCGCCTACTCGGCCATCGGGCTGACGCTTCCGGTGATCGGCACCGCCATCCTGGCGCGATCGATCGGGATCGAGTTGCCGCTGATCGACGTCGCGGTCGTGGCGCTGGGCTCGATGCTGCTTGCCACCATCCCGCTGTCGCTCGGCGGTTGGGGCATCCGCGAAGGCACGATGGTGGTCCTGTTCGGCGCCTTCGGCGTCCCGGCCGATGCCGCGTTTGGGGTCTCGGTGCTGTACGGCGCGACCCTGACGGTCGCCTCGCTGCCCGGCCTGCTTGCGGTATTCGGATCGGACCGCCCCGCGGCGAATGTTTCGACTGAGATTCGTCATTGATTCGAATTGCGCGCGCCTTTTGAGCCTGGCGCTAGCAATCGCCTGGTATCTGCATGCCGCAGCAGCGGCGGCTCGCCTTCATGTCGCGCGAATGTGAACGGACCATCCGGCTTTCCGTGGAACGCGGCGGAGTCGAGCCGCATTTGCACCGCTTTGGATACCGAGCGTGGCGCAAATGATTCGCTATGGGAGGTGCGGTGATGGCGGACGCCAACCTGCTCGCCGGCAATGACGGTGCCAACACCCTTGGTGGCAGCGCCGGCGACGACCTGATCTACGGCTTCGATCCGAACGGCCCGCAGTCCCAGGTCGGCGCGATCAGCGCGACGCGGGTCGCGAACACGCTCGCCGCGCCACTGTTCGCCGGCAGTCCACCGGGCGACGTCTCGCGGCTGTTCATCGTGGAGCTCACCGGGGCGATCAAAATCCTCGATCTTGCCAGCGGACAGCTGCTCGCCACTCCGTTCCTCAACCTGGCCGGCCAGCTCGATACGGCCGGCGAAGGCGGCCTGCTCGGCCTCGCCTTCCATCCCGACTTCGCGCAGAACGGGCTGTTCTACGTCAACCTGATCAACCTGAGCGGCGACACCGAGATCCGCCGCTATCAGGTCTCGGACAACCCGAACGTCGCCAACCCGGCGAGCGCATCGCTGGTGATCGCGATCGACCAGCCCGCCGGCTTGACCAACCACAAGGGCGGCTGGCTCGGCTTCGGGCGCGACGGGTACCTCTATGCCTCGCTCGGCGATGGCGGCGGCGGCGGCGACCCGTTCAACAACGGGCAGAATATCGAGACCCTGCTCGGCAAGATGCTGCGCCTCGACGTCGACGGCGACGCATTCCCGGGCGATCCGAGCCGCAATTACGTCAATCCCGCGGACAATCCGTTCGTCGGGACGAACGGCGCCGACGAGATCTGGGCGCTCGGCCTGCGCAACCCGTTCCGCGCCGGCTTCGACCGCGGGCTGGGCACCTTGTTCATCGGCGACGTCGGACAGAACGTCTGGGAAGAGATCGACATCGGGCAGAAGGGTGCCAATTACGGCTGGGACGTGTTCGAGGGACCGGCGCCGTTCGCGCCCGGCACGCCAACCGGCGGCTCGGCGGTCGCGCCGATCCATGTCTATGACCACAGTGTCGGCATTTCGGTGATCGGCGGGTACGTCTATCGCGGCACCAGCGAAGGACTGCACGGCGACTATTTCTTCGCCGACCTGAACGGAAAGGTGTTCACGCTGCACTTCAACGGCACGGCATGGGACGCCACGGAGCGGACGGCCCAGATCACGCCCAACGCGGGTGGGATTGATATGCCGGTGTCGTTCGGCGAGGACGGCTACGGCAATCTCTACGTCGTCGACATCATCGACGGCGAGGTGTTCCGCCTGACGCCCAACGTCGCGTCGGCTGATCTCGGCGACACGCTTGCCGGCAATGCCGGCAACGACATGATCTTCGGCGGCGCGGGCGACGACCGCATCGGCGGCGGCGCGGGCGACGACATGATCTATGGCGGGGCCGGGTTCGACACCGCGCTGTTCTCCGGCGCGCCGGCGGCCTATTCGGTCACCGCGATCACCGACGGCCTGCGCGTCGCCGGGCCGGACGGCACCGATGTCTTGCATTCGATAGAATCGCTGCTGTTCAAGCCGGTGCCGAACGACGCGAACGGCGACGCGCTGAGCGACATCTTGTGGCAGAACGACGACGGTACCGCCGGCATCTGGCTGATGGACGGCTTCGCCCGCCTGGCCGGCGCCAATGTCGGGTTCAATCCGGGACCGAGCTGGAAGGTCAAAGGTCCGGGCGACTTCGACGGGAACGGCAAGGCCGACATCCTGTGGCAGAACGCGGACGGCACGCCCGGCATCTGGTTGATGGACGGCCTGACCCGGCTCGCCGGCGCCAATGTGGGCTTCAATCCCGGGCCGAGCTGGCAGGTCAAGGCCGCGGGCGATTTCAACGCCGACGGCAAGGCCGACATCCTGTGGCAGAACACCGATGGCGCCGCCGGCGTCTGGCTGATGGACGGCCTCAACCGGATCGCCGACGGCGGCGTCGGCTTCAATCCGGGACCGACCTGGAAGGTGATCGACTCCGGCGACTTCAACGGCGACGGCAAGGCCGACATCCTGTGGCAGAACGACAACGGTGCTGCCGGCATCTGGCTGATGGATGGGTTCAGCCGGATCGCGGACAGCGGCGTCGGATTCAATCCGGGGCCGACCTGGCATGTTCGAGCGTCGGGCGATTTCAACGGCGACGGCAAGTCCGACATCCTGTGGCAGAACGATAATGGCGCGGCCGGCGTCTGGCTGATGGACGGGCTCGCGCTGATCGCCGACAGCGGCATCGGATTCAATCCGGGGCCGGCGTGGAAAGTCATCAATGCCGGCGACTACAACAGCGACGGCAACTCCGACATCCTGTGGCAGAGCATCGACGGCACGGCCGGGATCTGGCTGATGGACGGGCTGACGCGGCTTGCCGGCGACAATGTCGGATTCAATCCCGGCTCGAGCTGGCACGTGATCGGGTAGCGACGTTCACTCCCCGTCCGCCCCCGCCGTCAGCCCGGCGATGAAATGCCGCTGCATCAGGAAGAAGATCGCGACCGGCGGCAGCGCGGCGACGATCGAGCCGGCCGAGATCAGGTGCCACGAGGAAAGCCACATGCCGCGCAGCGACTGCAGCCCGGCGGTCAACGGGCGCACGTCGTCGGACTGCACCAGCACCAGCGACCAGAAGTAATCGTTCCACACGAACGTGAAGGTGAGCGCGGCGATCGCCGCGATCGCCGGGCGCGTGAGCGGCAGCACGATGTGCCGGAAGATCTGCAGCTCGCTCAGACCCTCGGCGCGCGCCGCGTCGAGCAGCGTGTCGGGCAACTGCTTGATGAAATTGCGCATGAACAAAGTGCAGAAGCCGGTCTGGAACGCGACGTGGAAGGCGACGAGCGCGAGATGCGTGTCGTAGATGCGCAGGTCGACCGCGAGGTTGCGCACCGGGATCATCAGCACCTGGAACGGCACCAGGTTGCCGGCGATGAAGATCACGAACAGCGCGAGGTTGCCGCGGAAGCGGTACTTGGCGAGCGCAAAGCCCGCCATGCAGGCGAGCGCGACCGCGCCGGCGACCGCGGGCAAGGTGATGAGGAAGCTGTTGAGGATGAAGCGCGCCATGCGCGTGTCGGCGAACACGGCCGCGTAGTTCGCGAACGCGACCTCGCTCGGCCAGCCCCAGAAATTGCCGCGGTTGAGGTCCTCGATTCCGCGCAGCGAGGTGAGCGCGACGCCGGCGAGCGGCAGCAGCCAGACGCCCAGGCTCACCGCCAGCGCGCCGCGGAACGCAACGCGGCGGCCGAGCGAGGCGCGGCTGATCGGCGCCGGGAACATCAGGCCAGCTCGCGGCGCAGCAGCCGCCACAGGAACAGCCCGACGAACAAGCCCATGAGCGCGAACAACACCGCCGCGACCGCCGCGCCGTAACCGTAACGCAGACTCAGGAAGGTCTGCTCGTACATGTAATAGCCGAGCACCGTGGACGAGTTGTACGGGCCGCCCGCGGTGATGATCATGACCAGGTCGAAGCTGCGCAGCGCGCTGACCACGCACACCATCGCGGCGATGAAAGTCACGGGACGCAGCTGCGGCAGCACCACGTGCCATAGCACGGTCAGGCCCTTGGCGCCGTCCATGCGCGCGGCATCGATCAGCTCGGGCCGGATCGCGGTCAGGCCAGTCAGGTAGAGCACCATGCAGTAGGCGGTCTGCGGCCACAGCCCGGCCAGGATCACGGCGAAGATGGCCCAGCGTTCGCTGTCCAGCGGTGCCAGCGCAGAAAACCCCAACCGGCCGAGCAACTGGTTCAGCAGGCCGAAATCGGCGTTGAGGAACCAGGCGAACATCAACCCGACCACCACCTGGCTGACCACGAACGGCAGCAGGAACAGCGCGCGGAGGAACCGGATGCCGCGCACCTCCTGGCTGAGCAGCAGCGCCAGCGCGAGGCCGACCACGGGCGCGCCGAGATAGACGGCGAGCCAAATGAGGTTGTTGGCGAGCGCGGTGTAGAACACCGGATCGCCGAACAGCTCGGCGAAGTTGCCAAGACCGACCCAGACCTTGGGGCCGAACCCGTCCCACTCGTAGAACGCAAGACGGATGCTCTCGACGATCGGATAGAGCACGAACAGCGCGAACATGAGGAAGCCGGGCGCGAGCAGGATCAGCGGCGTGAGCGCGCGCTGACGACGCCACCACCACGCCGAAATACTCCGCCTGCGCGTGATGGCATCCGTCATCGCGACCTTGCGAACGTCTTCAGTTCTTGTAGATGCGCTTGCGCGCCGTCTCGATTGTGCCAAGCACCTGTTCGAGACGCTGCGGGTGGGTCACGAATTCCTGGAACCCTTTCATGGCGATGGTGGCAAGGTCCTCGCTGGTATCGCGGTCGAAGAACTGGCTCAGCGCGTCGGCATCGCGCAATAGCGCCAGGCCCTGCTTGAGGAAGCGGTCGTCGGCGGGTGCCGCCTTGAGGTTCACGGGAAGCAGCAGCAGGGCGCGGTTGATCCTTTCCTGCACGTCGGCGCGCAACACGTAGGCGAGAAAGCGCCTCGCGTCGTCTTTGTTCCTGGCGTTGGCCGGGATATGCAGCGAGTTCATGGGCGCTTCCTCGTAGCGCCCGACGCCCGGCGTGATCGCCGGGAACGGCGCGAACCCCATGCGCTCGCGCACGTCTGCGGGAAAATTCGGTACGATGTAGTTTCCGATCAGCATCATGGCGGCGCGGCCCTGGTAGATGAGCGCCTGGCTCTCCTGCCAGCTCACCGAGGCGTGGTTGCGGCTGAAGCAGCCGAGATCGACGAGTTCCCGCCAGCGCGCGAACACCGCGCGCACGCGGCCGTCGGTATAGGGGACCGAGCCGCGCATCAGCTCCATGTGGAACGCATGGCCGTTGATGCGCAGGTTGAGGTAGTCGAACCAGGCCGCGGTCGGCCACAGGTCCTTGGAGCCGATCGCGAAGGCATCGATGCCGGCGCTCTTGAGCTTGCGGCAGGCCTCGGTGAGCTCGTTCCAGTCGCGCGGCGCCTGTGCGATGCCCGCCGCTTGCAAGAGATCGCGGCGGAAGTACAGGCCGATCTGATAGTAGGAGTAGGGAACGCCGTACTGCCTGCCGTCCAGCGTCACGAGGTCGACGGCCGAGCGATGCAGCGCCGCCTTGACCTCCGCGGTGAACAGCGAGCTCACGTCGGTCAGCAGGCCGCGGCTGACGAAACCGCGCATGCGGTTGCCGGCGAACCAGAACACCACGTCGGGCGAGGCGCTGGTCAGCCAGTTGCGGATCGACTTCTTGTAGCTCTCGTGGTCGAAGACGTTGAGCTTGACCTCGACCTCGGGGTTTTCGCGCCGGAAGTCCTCGACCGCCGCTTCCCAGGCGGCGCGCGGCGCCGGATCGGAGGTGTTGGCGTTGATGGTAAGCGTGCGCGCCGCGGCCGCGCCGGCGAGCAGGATCGCCAGCCCCAGGATCGCAAGGCCGACCGGTCGCCGCATCGTCCCCTATCCCATCGGCGGCCGGAACCGCGGCGCGCAGAGGTACCGCCCCGCCCAAGCTTACGCGTTCCAGCCCGGCGCCGTCACGGTTTTCGCCTGAGCAATCGTATCGCACCGCGTGGAACCGGCACGGTTGCGCCGGATTGTTCCGCGGGGCGGACGCGGAGGTCATTGCTTGCATCTTGTCCGAAAACCGGTTCCCACTTTTCGGGATCATGCCTAGTATTGGCTTGTTTCCTCCGCGGAGGCGCCTTGGTCCGTATCGATCGGCCGCTCGACCTGACGGCGCGCCCCGACGCAGCCGACGAACCCGCATGGATCACCCCGGCCGAGATCCTGGAAAGCATCGGAGAGGCGTTCTACGCGCTCGATCGCCAGTGGCGCTTCGTCTACGTCAACCGCATGGCCGAGCGGCTATGGGGCCGCAAGCGCGACGATCTGCTGGGTCAGGTCGCCATGGCGGTATTTCCGCAGTGGACCGGCACCGAGTCGCACGCCGCGCACCTGCGCGCGATGCAGACCGGCCGTGCCGTGAGCATCGAGACCAACTCGGCGATCGTCGGGGCGCCGGTCGAGATCAACATCTTCCCGCGCGCCGGCGGCCTTTCGGTCTATTTCCGCGACATCAGCGCGCGCCACCGCATGGAGCGCGAGCAGCGCGAGCGCGAGGAGATCCTGAGCTTGGCCGAGGCCTCGGCCGGCATCGGGGTGTGGGACATGGACATGGCGATGCGCACCGTGCGCGCCACGGCGCAGTTCTTCCGCATCGTCGGGCTCGAGCCGACCGATGAGCCGGTGCCGATCGAGCGCCTGCGCGCGCTGCGCCACCCGGACGACCGCGACCAAGTGGTGAACAATTTCGTGCGCGCGCTCGAGGGCGGCAACGACCAGTACGAAGCGGAATACCGCGTCATCCGCCCGGACGGCGAAGTGCGCTGGATCTTCGGGCGCGGACGCGTGTTCCGCGACGCCAACGGCACGCCGGTGCGCTACAGCGGCGTCGACATCGACATCACCGAGCGCAAGCGCTTCGAGGAGCACCTCGCGCTCACCACGCGCGAGCTGTCGCACCGCACCAAGAACATCCTCGCGGTGGTGCAGGCGATGGTGCGCCAGATCGGCAAGCAGACCGAGGACTTCGAGCAGTTCGAGCAGCGGCTGTCGGGGTGCATCACAGCGCTGGCGTATTGCCACGACCTCTTGTTCGCGACCGACTGGCAGGGCGCCGACCTGATGAGCCTGGTCGCGCTGCAGATGACGCCGTTCGGCGGGTTGGACAGCAGGAAGTTCGTCGTCGACGGCCCGGCGCTGACGCTCTCCCCGCAGGCGACGCAAATGATCGGGCTGGCGCTGCACGAACTCGCCACCAACGCGGCCAAGTATGGCGCGTTCACCACGCCGAGCGGCCGGGTGACGATCCACTGGCAGCCGGAGAACGGCGACATCCGGCTGACCTGGAAGGAGCAGAACGGCCCGCCGGTCAGGGCGCCGGGCCGTCGCGGCTTCGGTCACACCGTGCTCGAACGCATGGCGGGGACGCTCGACGGCAAGGTCTCGCTCGAATTCGCGCCCGACGGATTGCGCTGGAGCGTGCTGATCGGCGCGGGGCATGTCATGCGGGGATGAGAGCTACACGCGGGTCCTGCTAGAATATTCGCGTTCGTTGACCCTTACAAACGCTCACGATTTCTTTTCAGGCGGTTCGTCAGGCTCCTCCTTCTTTTCAGAGGCACCTTCAGATCCCTGCTTCCCGTCGGAAGGAGCTTCAGATCCCGGCTTTTTCTCCACAGGCTCTTCGGCGGCCAGCGGCTCGACAGCCCTGAGCGCCACCTTCAACGCCATGTTAAGGCGCTCGTTGATCTTTTCGACAACCGTATCGCAATACGCACGGATTCCGCGCGCGTGATAGGATCCAATGATCGCTGCCAGGGCGATCAAAAAACTGATCAAGAACCATCCGAAGAAACCACGAACCACGAGAGGATGCGTGACTAAGGGCAATTCCCAGACCGTCGCAGCTGTCAAAAGAAAATAAAAAACGAGCGAAAAGGACGCCAGGAAGGAAACTATCTTGATCTCGCGTCGGCGACGGAAGGTATGAAGTCCAGGGAAGCGCAATCGATGCACAAACCAACGTCGCGTTCGTGTCCCGAGCGGCGGTGGATCGAGAGAGACCTTGTCGCCGGTCACGTAACAAATGAAATAGACACCATCGAATTCAAACATGAATTTGACCAATTCATTCTTGGTCAGAACGCCCTCAAGCTGCTGTATCAAGTCTCGCAAGGACTGCCGGACTGCTTCAATCTGACGGTCCAGGCTATCCTCGGAATGCATCCCATGCACACGATCGAGGCCAAGAAATCCGAGATGCATAGCGACAGTTAGGGTTGCAAGGTGCAGCAATCCCTCAACCGCGATCTCTTTCCTGTCGGAAATGGATTCCGATGCTAGCTGGCAAGCAGCACAAATCAGGCCGATTTCGTCCATCGAATACCCATTCTAAAGGGCACCGCGCGGACGCGACCTAGGGCGCCGACTTCCTAACGAGCCCGCTCAAGCCGGGCGTTGTATCCTATCCCAGATCGTATCGAAAGCCTGCTCCAAGCGCTTTCCACCTTCTGGATCGCCGAACTTTACATAGCCTTCCGTCGCATCGCAACGCTCAATAAACCGGTAATGCTTCGCATCGCCGACGACGAAGCGGTACTGGTACTTAGCCCGGAGCTCCTCTGGGATAGATTGGATGTGAAATCGTCCGTTGAACTGGGCCATCGCACGAAGCAGGGGATGATCTGCTGCCGCCTCTTGTTGTAACAAGATACAAATTTCCGCGTCGGGATTGTCCGTTAGGAATTGCTTAGCCGCAGCGACAACTTCGTCACTTCCATAGACTGGCAGCTTAAGGGCTCGCGTGAGAATGCAGACACGTTTGTTGCTCTGGCTAAAGACCTTCGCGACAACGACACTGACATTGTCGTCGCTACGAGTTACAAGCACCTTGCTGCCGAACTGCTTAGTCGAAGTTGCCACAGCCGCGACAAATTTCCGGTAAGTATCTAGGTTGCGATACGGAGCGTCGCTCACGGCACGATCCTTCTCGCCCTCCCAGACGTAAGATCGGCTTTCGGTTTGCCGCTGTTGGGCTTGGGCTCCAGCCATGTTAGTCGATGCTCCTTTAGAGATCGTTCACGCGCCGGAACTTAAGATACCTCCCGCGCGGGTAACGTCTTAGTAACCGCAATGTTCCATTGTGGCAGCGTCGGCATGGCCTGTCGAGCACAATCCTGGGGTGTGCGGCCAGCATAAAAGAATCTGCCCTGCCTCGCAGGCTCGACTCGCTTCCGTCGCTGATCTATGCGCTTTGGTAGGCATTGGCAAGGCCTTCGCCTGGCATACCACGGGTAGCCCTCAAGCCGCAGGGCATCACGGAATGGCGGCGGAAGGACGGCGAACAGCCGCCCGGAGAATTCATTTTTTCGCCCACAGTCCCAAATTTGCCTCGATCGGCCGGGCCGGGGGGCCAACTTTGCCGCGTCCTACAAGATGTTCTTCACAGCCTCAGCCAGCGACATGGCCACCACATCCGCGTGCTCACGCGCCTCGTCGTCGTAACCACAATCGATGAAGACCGTTCGGCAGCCGGCCGCCCTCCCCGCCTCCACATCGCGCCAGCGGTCCCCGACCATCCAGCTGCGTGCGAGGTCGATGCCGAAACGCGTCGCGGCCTCGCGCAGCATGCCGGGCTTCGGCTTGCGGCAATCGCACGCTGACGGGTCATCGTGCGGGCAGACCATGACCGCGTCGAGGCCGAGCGTGGCCTGAAGATGCGTGTTGATGGCATCGACCGTCTCACGGTTGGTCTTGCCGCGCTCAAGATCGGGCTGGTTGGTCGCGACGATCAGCAGGAAGCCCGCGCGCCTGAGCGCCGCGCAAGCCTCGGGGACGCCCGGCAGGATGCGCGTTTCGGCGAGCGAGGCCGGCGAATAAGGCTTGCAGTCGCGCACCATCGCGTCGTTGAGCACGCCGTCGCGATCGAGGAACACGGCGCGACGTAGCTCGGGCGAGGGCTTTCCCTTGTTCAAGCAATCACTCCTCTCGGCCATCTATCAAACTGATCCGATCGGAAGGCGAGTCATGGCGCCAGGCGACCTCGTCGTACGAAAATTTCACCGAGGGCCGGGAAGTTAGAGTCTTTAGGAATCGAAAGACCCCGGTGTTTTGACCGAGGCCCAGCGCCGATCGAGCATTCCCCTTGAACCGAATATGAGGTCAATCCGATTCTTGTCAAGCTTGAGGTCCAAATGAGCATAGCGACATCCGGGCGCAGCTCTCGCAAACTGGTAGGGCCGCTCCCAGATTTCGCTAAAGCTCGTTGAAGACGCGCGTTGTCACTCTTCAATCCAGCGCGCCTCAGATGAGCCCACGCTTCGCCTCCGCGAGCAGCGCCTGCAGCGACCGGCGCAGCGCTTCGCGCGTCGGTAGCGCGCCAGCCCAGCCCAGCGCCTTGATGCGGGCGATGTCGAGCCGCACGATCGGAATGTCGCCTTTCCAGCCGCGCGGGCCGCCGGTGTATTCGTATTCGACCTTGGCCGGATCGAGTCCGACCACCTCGCAGGCGAGATCGGCGATTTCGGTCACCGTGATGGTGTCGCCGGTCGCCACGTTGAACACCGCGAAGTTTTCCCGGCATTGCTGGTGCGCCAGCAGCACGGCGGCGATCACGTCCTCGATGAGAATGTAGGACTTGCTCTGGCTGCCGTCGCCGAGGATGCGCAGCCGCGTCGGCTCGGCCAAGAGCCGGCGCACGAAGTCGAAGCCGACACCGTGGGTCTGGCGCGCCCCGACCACGTTGCCGAAGCGGAAGCAAAGCCCGCGCATGTCGAACATGTAGGCGTAGGACGAGATCAGCACCTCGCCGGCGAGCTTGCTCGCCCCATAGGTCGAGATCGGCACCATCGGCGCATGGTCTTCGGCCACTTCCAGTTCGCCGGTGTCGCCATAGACCCCGCTGCCCGAGGCATAGAGGATGCGCGGCGTGGCGGAGAGCCGCATCGCCTCGACCACATTGTTGGTGAGCGCCGTGCCTTCGCGGAAATCGATGTCGGGCTCGGTCGCGGCGCGCGCGATGTCGGGGTTGGAGGCGAGATGGATCACGGTGTCGTGGCCGCGCATGGCCGCGGTCAGCGCGGAAAGATCCTTCACGTCGCCACGCACCAGCGCGAAGCGCTGGTCGGCCGCATGATGGGCGACGTGCCAGTCGCGCCCGGAGCTGAAATTGTCGAACACCGTCACCGTCGTGTCGGGACGCGCCAGCAGCGCATCGCAGAAATGGCTGCCGACGAAGCCGGCGCCGCCGACGATGAAGAAGCGTTCGCTCATCGCGTTGCGACCGATTCCCATTTGGTCGCGGCGACCTTGAGCGCCGGATGGCTCACCAGCAGGTGCCAGACCACGGCGGCGAGGCCTTCGGTGTGCGGCGTGATGCGGTCGGCAACGAGCGGTGGCACCACCACGCAGGCGGTCGCCTTCTCCTTGGTGTAGCCGCCGTTGCGGCCGACGACGCCGAACACCTTGGCGCCGACCGAAACCGCAAGGTCGATCGCGCGCACCAGGTTGACCGAGACGTTGTTGGCGCGGTCGCCACCGCCGACCGAGAAGATCAGCAGCGCGTCGTTGCCCGCGAGGCGCGAGCCCTTGAGCCAGGCTTCGAACGTCGTGTCCCAGCCTTCGTCATTGGTGCGCGCGGTCAGTTCCGACACGTTGTCGGTCGGCGCGTAGGCCTCGAAGCCGCAGATCTTGCGGAAATCGTTGACCGCGTGGCTGGCGTGCCCGGCCGAGCCGCCGACGCCGAGGATGAACAGCCTGCCGCCCGCGCGCATCGCGGCGAGCCCGCTCGCCACCGCCTCGATCGCGGACGTGTCGAGCTGCGAGAGAATGTCCTTGGTCTCGGTCAGATAGGCTTGCGAAAAGCTCATCAGGTCCATCCATTGAAAGTTAAACCCGGCACACCGCATAGGTGTTGAGGGTGAATTTGTGCGTGCCGATCGCGATCTGTTGCGGGCGGAAGCCGGCGCGCACCAAGAGCGGCCACAGCTCGCGCACCCCATAGTACATCTTGTGATCGTTCATCTCGTCCGCCGGGCTCAGGCCGAGGCGGAACGCGGAGAACTCGAGGAACCATTTGCCGCGCCAGTTCGGCACGTTGACGAACACGACGCCGCCGGCGCGCGTCATGCGCCGGCAGGCGGCGAGCGTCTCGACCGGCTGCCACAGGTGCTCGATCACGTTGTTGCAGATCACCGCGTCGATGCTGCGATCGGCGATGGCGCCGAGCGCGCCGGGAAGCTGGCCTTCGATCGCGGTCACCTTCGGCAGCCGCATGAGCTCGGGCGCGAGCGCCACGTCGACCACGACCGCGCTCGCGAGGCGCGGCAGCACCGAACGCGTGAACGCCGCCTGGTAGCCGCAGCCGATGTCGGCGAGCGCGATGTCGCGGAACGAGCCGACCGCCTTGTGGATGCGGCGGCTCGACAGCCAGATGCCGAAGGCATCGACCGCGCTCGGCGCGTAGCCCTGCCCGAATGCCTCGCTGCGTACGCTCATAGGCGCCGTCCGGCCGGCAACGGCACGTAGATCGCGACCGCCTGCACGATCAGCATCGACACGAACACCATGATGCCGGCGACGCCCAGGAACACGCCGAACACGGCGCGGTGGTTGGCCAGCAGCATGGCGTCGGAATAGGCATAGCCGGCGGCGACGAAGGCGCGCACGAAGGGGAGCGTCAGCGCGAGCCCGATCAGGCCGGCCGCGGCGCAGATGAGCGTCGTTCGCGTGTAGGCGAACAAAGCGAGCCAGCGGCGGCGCTTGTCGCCGACGCCGTCATAGATGCACTGGGCGATGACGCCGATCAGGAACATCTGCAGGCCGGCGAGCGCGGTGAAGATGACGAACAGCATGGCGTTGAGCGAGGCATTGAACGAGCCGATCTGCATCGGGCCGAAGCTCAGCGCCACGATCGCGGGAATGCTCGCGGCCGCGAGCACGATGCCCGGCACCATCAGGAAGAAGTCGGCGCCGAACACGAACATGGCCTGCAGGTTGCTCCAGCCGGCCTTCCACGGCGAGGTCCATCCGGCGCGCACGTGATGGCTGGTGCGCCCTTCGGGATCCTTGAGGAAATTGACCGGCACCTCGGCGCGCACGAGCTGCAGATGCACCGACTTGAGCACCATCTCGGAGGCATATTCCCAGCCTTGCGAGGAAAGGTCGATGCGCACGAGCGCGTCGCGCGTAATGCCGCGCATGCCGCAGTGGATGTCGGTGAAGCCGGTCCCGTACATCCGGTTGAGGATGAAGGTGGTGAGCGGCGTGCCGAAATAGCGGTGCAGCGCCGGCATGGCGCCGTCCTCGATCGAGCCGGCAAAGCGCGAGCCCATGACGAACTCGCAGCCGGCGCGGAATTTTTCGACGAAGGGCTTGAGGTCGCGGAAGTCGTAGGTGCAGTCAGCGTCGCCCATGATCACGTAGCGGCCGCGGATGAACGGGAGCGCATCGATGTAGGCGCGCCCGAGGCCGCGCCTGGGCGTGCGCAGCACGCGGGCGCCGGCGGCGAGCGCGAGCTCGGGCGTGCGGTCGGAGGATGAGTCGACGATCACGATCTCGGCCGCCACGCCGGCCCTGGCGATGCCTTCGCGGCACCAGGCGATGAATGGGGCGATCGTGATCTCCTCGTTGAGCGCCGGAACCACGATCGACAGTTCCGGGTCGGCGGCGTCCGCGGCCGGGATCAGCATCGCGACTTCGCGGTCCGCCGCGCTCGGCTCGACCCGCGCGGCGCCAAACCGGCTCACGTTGCGTGCTTGCGCCTGCATGAAGAATTGCGCCTCGCCCGGGGCCACCCGCGCGGGTTTTGCGGCATTTGGCGCAGACAAGTCAAACGCCGGTAGTGTCCCGATTCCGAAGGAGCCGTAGGGCGGACAAAGGCGCTGCTCAGCCGTCACCATACGACCCGAACACGGTGGAGCCGTGCCCGCCGAGGGCCCCCGAATGCGGCACGGCGGCGGGCACGGTGCGGATCATGGCCGGCATGCCACCTTGCCGCCGGTGGCCGCGCCCTTTGCCCGCCCTACAGCAGCCCGAGCAGGTACTGGCCGTAGTTGCTCTTGGCCAAGCCGTTGGCGAGCTTGGCGAACTGGTCGCGCGAGATAAGCCCCAGCCCCCACGCGATCTCCTCCGGGCAGGCGATGCGGTAACCCTGGCGCCGCTCCAGCGCCTGCACGAAGGCCGCCGCCTCGATCAGGCTGTCCGGGGTGCCGGTATCGAGCCAGGCATAGCCGCGCCCGAGCCGCTGCACGCTGAGTTCGCCGCGCTCCAGATAGGCGCGGTTCACGTCGGTGATCTCCAGCTCGCCGCGGCCCGACGGCTTGATGGCGCGCGCGATGTCGACCACCTGCCGGTCGTAGAAGTAGAGCCCGGTCACCGCCCAGTTGGACTTCGGCGCCGTCGGCTTCTCTTCGATCGAGAGCGCCTTGCCGTCGCCGTCGAACTCCACCACGCCGTAACGGTGCGGATCGATGACGTGATAGGCGAACACGGTGGCGCCGCTCTGCCGCGTCGCCGCCGCGCGCAGCGCTTCCGGCAGCCCATGGCCGTAATAGATATTGTCGCCGAGGATGAGCGCCGAGGACTGCCCGCGCACGAAGTCGGCGCCGATGACGTAGGCCTGCGCCAACCCTTCCGGCTGCGGCTGCGAGGCATAGTGCAGGTCGATGCCCCACTGCTTGCCGTCGCCGAGCAGGCGCGCGAATTGCGGCAGGTCCTGCGGGGTCGAGATCAGCAGGATCTCGCGGATGCCGGCGAGCATCAGGGTGGTGAGCGGATAGTAGATCATCGGCTTGTCGTAGACCGGCAGCAGCTGCTTCGACATCACCTGGGTCATCGGATAGAGCCGGGTGCCGCTGCCGCCCGCGAGAATGATCCCCTTCATCGACGTTTCTCCGGTGCGTCAGCTTGCCAGTAGGCGCGGAATACAACGTTCCAAGGCGTCGTCGACGCCCGGTAGCCTGATGCCGAATGTCGACTCTATCTTCCCGCTGTCGAGCCGCGAGTTCGCCGGACGCGGCGCCGGCAGCAAATAGTCGGCGGTCGCGACCGGATGCACCGGGACGGCCGGGCCGCCGTGCGCCCTCGACACCGCGAAGATGCGGCGGGCGAACTCGCACCAGCTCATGGCTTCTGGCCCGGCGAGGTGATAGCGGCCGGGCGCTCCTTGATTCAGGCGCGCGACCAGGGTCAGCAGCGCGTCGGCGAGGTCGGGGGCGTAGGTCGGGCAGCCGACCTGGTCGTCGACCACGCGCACGTGGTCGCGCGCGCGCGCAAGGCGCAGCATGGTGCGCACGAAATTCACCCCGAACGGCGCGTAGACCCACGACGTGCGCAGGATGAAGTGGCGCGGATTGGCCTGCGCCACCGCGCGCTCTCCCGCGAGCTTCGAGCGCCCGTAAACCGTGCGCGGGGCGACCGGATCGCTCTCCACATAGGGACTCTGCTTCTCGCCGTCGAACACATAATCGGTCGACAGGTGGATGACCGGAAGGCCGAGACTGGCAGCGGCGCCGGCAATGACGCGCGCGCCGTCGCGATTGAGCGCAAAGGCGAGCGCTTCCTCGCTCTCGGCCTGGTCGACCGCGGTGTGGCCCGCGGCGTTCACCACGATGTCCGGGGCCGCGCCTTGCAGCGCCGCTTTAATCGTCTCGGGGCGGGCAAGATCGGCGCCCGGCCGGCCGAACGCGACCACGTCGATGTCGCGCGTCGCCGCCCGCTCCTGCAGCGAGCGCGCGACCTGTCCGGTGGAACCGATCACGGCGAGGCGCATGTCAACCCGCGCTGGCGACCAGGCCGAGGCGCTCGCCGCCATAGACGCGGCGGCGCAGCGGCTCCCACCAGTCGCGGCGCGTCAGATACCAGCGCACCGTCTTCTCGATGCCGGTCTCGAAGCTCTCCTGCGCGCGCCAGCCCAGCTGCTCGGTCTTGCTGGCGTCGATGGCATAGCGGCGATCGTGGCCGGGGCGGTCGGGAACGAAGCCGATCAGGCGCTCGTGCGGCCCGCCCGCAGCGTTCAGCTGGTCCATGATGGCGCAGATGCCGCGCACCACGTCGATGTTGCTGCGGTCGTTGCCGCCGCCGATGTTGTACTTCTCGCCGCAGCGGCCCTTGGTCAGCACCTCGAACAGGCCGCGCGCGTGATCCTCGACGTAGAGCCAGTCGCGCACGTTCAAGCCGTCGCCATAGACGCCGATCGGCTTGCCCTCGAGCGCGTTGATGATGGTGAGCGGGATCAGCTTCTCGGGAAAATGATACGGCCCGTAATTGTTCGAGCAGTTCGACACGATCACCGGGAGGCCATAGGTGCGGCCCCACGACAGCGCCAGGTGATCGGAGGCCGCTTTGCTCGCCGAGTAGGGCGAGGACGGATCATAGGGCGTCGCTTCGGTGAAATAGCCCTCGGCTCCGAGCGATCCATAGACCTCGTCGGTCGACACGTGCAGGAAGCGGAACGTGTCGCGCTTGTCGGCGCCGCTGCCGGCCAGATACGCGCGCGACGCCTCGAGCATGGTGTAGGTGCCGATGATGTTGGTCTCGATGAACACGCGCGAGCCGGCAATCGAGCGGTCGACGTGGCTCTCGGCGGCCAGATGCATGACCGCGTCGGGCCGATGGCGCGCGAAGACGCCATCGATCGCGTCGCGCTCGCACACGTCGGCGCGCTCGAAGGCATAGCGCGGATGGTCGGCGACCGGCGCGACCGAGGCGAGGTTGGCCGCATAGGTGAGCTTGTCGACGTTGACGACCGAGACGCCGCGCTCGCCCACCAGATGGCGGCATACGGCCGATCCGATGAAGCCGGCGCCGCCCGTCACCAACACGCGCATTGGGAAATCTCCGGCTTCTTATTGGAGCATGATCTTTTCCGAAAACCGGTTCCCGCTTTCCGGGATCATGCTCTAGCGGTAGACGAAATGGTCGCCGACCGCCGACAAGCCCTTATGCTTGCGGTCCCGCTCGGACAGGATCGCTTGCGCTGCCGGGACCGGCCAGGGAATCGCGAGCGCGGGATCGTCGAACGCGATCCCCACTTCCAATTCCGGGGCGTAGTAATCGGTGACCTTGTAGATGACCTCGCAATCGGGCTCAAGCGTGCAGAACCCGTGCGCGAAGCCGACCGGGACCCAGACCTGCATCCAGTTCTGCGCGGAAATGACCGAGCAGACATGGGAACCGTAGGTCGGCGAGCCTTTGCGGATGTCCACCGCCACGTCGAAGATCGAGCCGCGGATGCAGCGCACCAGCTTGCCCTGCGCCTTCGGGGGCGTCTGGAAATGCAGTCCGCGCAGCACGCCCTGCTGGCTCGAGCTGGAATGATTGTCCTGCACGAAGCTCGCGTCGATGCCGAGGTCGCGGAACGAGTCCGCCCGGAACGTCTCGGAAAAGAAGCCGCGCTGATCGCCGTGCCGCCGCGGCGTGATCAGCAGGACGTCGGGGATGGAAAGCTTCTCGACATGCATCCGGGCGTCTGGCCTGCGGCGGATCCGGCGGTGAAAGTGGCGCGATAGCAATCGCAATTGGGATGACCTGTCAACGGTAGGGCGGGCAAAGGCGCGTCATGAGGTCTGCATGATTTTGCGCCAAGGCGGCGCGCCGTGCCCGCGCGTCTTGCGGCGCGTCGCATGGCGTGCCCGCCATGGGATGTGCCGCATTCCGCCCGACACGCGGGCACGGCGCGCTCGCTCTGCGCAGGATCACGGAGACCTCGCGCTGCGCCTTTGCCCGCCCTACAATTGCGCTGCAATGCTTCCGCTGCGTTCATTCGTGTTCATGCGCCACGGTGAGCGAGCTGTAGGGCTGTAGCCCGGATTGCGCCTCATGCCGCGCTTACGCGTCCAACCACGCGCACGGCGCAATCCGGGGCAAATCTCATGGCCGGCAAGTTCGCTCCCGGCTTTCGCGAAGAGCGAAAGCCGGGCTACCGCTCACCGCACCCGCACCGAGAAATCCTCCGCATCGAGCGTCAGGTTCGGCGAGTAGTACGGATCGCGCAACAGCCGCTCGCCCCAGCGCTGCTGGAACGCGCGCAATTCGCGCGACGCGCGCGCGGCCTGCGCGGGGTTGAGATCGCGCCCGCGGCTCACCTGCTCGTGGTGGATCAGCTCGGCGAACGGCGTCCAGAGATTCAGGTATCCGGCGTCGTGCACCTTCAGGCACAAATCGACGTCGTTGAAGGCGACGGGAAAGTTCGCCGCGTCGAGACCCCCGACCTGCTCGAAGAGGGATTTGCGCACCACCAGGCAGGCGCCGGTCACCGCGCTGACGTTCTGCACGCCGCGGAGGCGGCCGAGATAACCTGGCGCATCGCGCGGCGCGAAACGGTGGCCGTGCCCGGCGGCGCCGCCGATGCCGAGCTGGATTCCGGCGTGCTGGATGCGCCCGTCGGGATAGATCAGCTTGGCGCCGACGCAGCCGATCTCGGGCCGCGCCGCGAGCGCCGCCATTTCGCCGAGCCAACCGCCGTCGACGGTCTCGACGTCGTTGTTGACGAGGGCGAGGATCGAGCCGCGCGCTTGGCGCGCCGCCATGTTGTTGAGCGCCGAATAGTTGAACGGCCCGGGAGCGGGGACGATCCGGATGGCGGGATGGGCGCGCCATTCGGCGAACAGCCGGCGTGTCGCCTGCTCCTGCGAGTCGTTGTCGACGATCAGGATCTCGAACGGCGCATAGGCGGTGCGCGCGAGCATCGATTGAACGCATGCGCGCAGCAGGTCGGCGCGATCGCGCGTCGGAATGATCAACGAGACGAGCGGTGCCGGGTTCGGGATTTGGTAGCGCGGCCGCCGCGCCTGCGCTGCATCGTCCGTCGCGGCCGAGCGATGAACCAGGACCTTCGCGAGGTGGACGATCGAGCGCGGCGGCAAGCGTTCGGCAGCGGGCGTTCGGCGCATGAGCGCAAGATGGCCGGTGTCGTCGCGGCGCGCGAACAGATCGGGCGACCAGGCCGGCTTGAAGCGCGGATCGCGGCGCCGGCCGTGCGCATCGATCCGGTCCTCGTCGCAATAGATCAGTTCGGCGTCGGGATGCCGCTCGAGCGTCATGGCGAATTCGAGCAGCGCATGGGCCGGCAGCGCGGCGCCGGCCGGGAGCGCCATCACGTAGTCGCCGCGCGCCGCCGCGGGCGCCGCGACCAGTTCCCAATGCGGATAGATCTGCGCCGACAAACCGCGCTCCAGCGCCGCGCGATCGCCGGATGCCGGGAGGAGGCAGGAGATGAGCGGCCGGCGCGTCAACGCTTCCAACCGCTCCTGGTGGCGCGCGCGGTCGCGTTGCGGCGCCTCGTCGAACACGCGCATCCAGGTGTCGTAAGGCTCCTCGCCGGCGAGCGCCGCCGATTCCGGCGCGATGACCAGCGCGCCCGGCTGCCGCGCCCGCAGCACGAAACTCGCGAACGAGCGGACGAAGGCCGAGCGGTCGCGCCGCAGCACGTGCACGGCGCGGCGCGCGAGCGCCGCGATGCGCGAGGGCGCGCCGGCGCGAACGAGCGTGAAGGAGAGCGGCTGCAACGGGGTGCCGGAGCCGCCGAGGCTCAGCATCAGTTCGGTCACGGGACTGCCGGCGCGGAAATGAAAACGAAAATGATTGCGTTCGACCGCGGGCAACCGGCTCCACAGCTCGCTGCCGTCGCCGAACGACAGCCGCGCGACCGCATCGACGATCCCTGCGGCGGGGAAGCGCAGTTCGAGATCGAACCAGCCGCCCGGCAGGGCGGTCTCCGGCGCCAGCGTGATCCGCCAGGCCGGGTCGGGATGGGTGACGCGCACGGGGATTTGCTCGAACGCCTCCCGCGCGATCCCGACGACGCGGAAGCCCGGCAGCAAGAAGCGGTCCCCGCGTTCGATATCCGGCTCGCCTTGTCCCGATAACATGGCGCATCTATAGGGTCCGCGGCGGCGCCGGGGAAGCGAGCTTCCCGGCGCGCGAGGGGCCAAGCAACCATGCGCGTCGGCATCGACCTGGCTCCGCTGCGCCCGCCCTACACCGGCGTCTCGAACTACGCACTGCTGGTCTACGACGCGCTGCTGGCGCAGGGCGCGGTCGAGGCGCTGGTCGGCTTCGACAATCTGCGCTGGCACGCGGTCGACCGCGCCTGGCTGCGCGCGCGCGCGGCGCGCGCCGGCAAGCGGCTCGACGAGTCCGCCGAACCCGCGGAAGATGCCTCCGCGACCGCGCCGTCGCGTCTTGCGCGACTGCGCATGAAGGCGCTGCCGCTGCTCTACCGGGTCGGCTCGCTGCATGCGGTGCGCGCGCGCGTGCGCGCCGCCGCGCTGCATGCCGGCATCGGCCGGATGCCGATCGACGTCTTTCATGCCTGCGCATACCGGCCGCCGGCCGACCCGGGCGTGCCGGTCATCCCGGTGATCCACGACCTGTCGCATCTGCGCTATCCCGCCACGCACCCGGGAGAACGGGTCCGCTGGCTCGCCGGCCTGCCGGCGATCCTGCAGCGCGCGCCGGTGGTGCAGGCCGTGTCCGAGTTCACGCGCAACGAGATCATGGCGCTCTACGGCACGCCCAAGGAGCGCATCGGCATCGCCCACTCGCCGGTCGCGCCGCTGTTCTTTCGCGCTCCCGCCGACCTCGGCGCGAGCCTGCGCCGGCTTGGGCTCGAAGCAGGCGGCTACGCGCTCACCGTTTCGACCATCGAGCCACGCAAGAACCTGCGCACTCTGATGGCGGCGTTCAGCCGCCTCGCGCCGGCCGAACGGCGCCGCCTGCCGCTGGTGGTCGCCGGCGCGCGCGGCTGGGGCGACGTCGCGCTCGGCGGCATCGCCGAAGCGCTCACGCGCGAGGGTACGCTGCGCTTCCTCGGCTTCGTGCCCGATCCGCGGCTGCGCGACCTGATGGCGGGCACGCGGCGCTTGTTCCTGTCCTCGCTCTACGAGGGCTTCGGCATGCCGGCGGCCGAAACGCTCGCCACCGGAAGCCCGGTCACCGTTTCCAACGTCGCGTCGCTGCCCGAAGTGGTGGGCGCGCAGGGCGAACAGGTCGCGCCCGAGGATGTCGATGCCTGGACCCTCGCGTTGCGCCGCGCGCTCGCCGGCAATGCGCATGCCGACCCGCAGGCGCGGGCGCGCAACCGCGCGCAGGCGATGCAGTTCACGCCCGACGAAGCCGCACGCCGCACCGCCGTGCTGCTGCGCCGCGCGGTTGGAGCGTAGCCCGGCTTTCGCTTCTTCGGCGAAAGCCGGGAGCGGCCGTGAGACCTGCCCCGGATTGCGCCATGGCGTGTCGCGAACACACGGCGATGCGCGTGAGCGCAATCCGGGCTACGCCTGTGCGAGGCGCACCGCCTCGTCATAGACCGCCTCGACCCGGCGCACGAACACCGACTGCTCGTATTCGGCCAGCGCCCGCGCGCGCCCCCCCTCCCCGAGCCGCCGCGCCAGATCGTCATTCGCAAGCAGCTTGCCGACCGCGCCGGCGAGCGCCGCGGCGTCGCCCGGCGGCACGGTCAGGCCTTCGAGCCCGTCGCGCGCGACGCGCGGCACGCCGGTCGGCAGCGCGGTGTTGACCACCGGCAGGCCGGCCGCCATGGCCTCGATCTGCGCGATGCCGAAGGTCTCGGCCGGGCTGTCGGAGGGGAACACGAAGGCGCGCGCGGCATGCAGATGAATCTTCAAGTCGTCGCGCGCGAGCGTGCCGGCGAGGATCAGGCGATCGGCGACGCCGGCGGCGCGCGCCTGCGCCAGCAGGTCGGCACGCAATGGCCCCTCCCCGACGATGATCGCGGTCGCGTCGGCTTGTCGTAGCGCCTCTTGGCGCAGCGCCTCGACCAGCACGGCGTAGCCCTTGTAGGGCACGAGCCGGCCGGTCGAGACGACCAGTCGTGGATAGCGCTGGCGCAACTCGGCGACGCGCCGCTGCGCGGCCGCATCGAGCGCGCCCCAATACGCGGTGTCGATACCGAACGGCACGACCGCGCATTTGCCGGCAAGCGGCGCGAGGAACGGCGAACGCGTGACGATCGAGGCGTCGGAGACGACGATGCGCTGCGCGCGGGCGAGGCTGCGGCGGATCAGCGGCGCGACCAGCGCGCCGAGCGCGCGCCGCCCGACGATCTCGCCATGCCAATGGATCACCAACGCGACGCGCGCCGGCAACGCCAGGACGCCGAGATCGTTCAGCGGAAACGGATGATGCAGCGCGACCAGGTCGCTGGCGCGGCCCGCGCGCGCCAGCCGCAATGGAAACGACGGCGCGAGCGGCGCGGACGACAGGGTCCCGAGCGAGCCGACCGCCTCCACCGGCACGCCGTCGACGACCTGCTTGCGGCCGACGCCTACGCGCGCGACCAGGATGCGGCTGTGCTTGCGCGGCCGCATGCCGGCCGCGAGCGCCCCGATCGCCTCCGGGATGCCGCCCTCCACGTCGGGGCGGTAGATCTTGAAGGCGTGCAAAACGCGCATGCGATCCCCGGGCAACCGCGTCGGAGTATTAGTTGAAATCGCTGCTGCGGCGCAATATGTTGAAAAACCACTTGAGGAACGGGAGCTTGGAATGGCCGGTCTGATCCCGGTGATCATGTGCGGCGGCGCCGGGACGCGGCTGTGGCCGGTCTCGCGCGAGAGCATGCCGAAGCAGTTCGGCCCGCTGATCGGACCGGAGTCGACGTTCCGCCAGGTGCTCGGACGGGTGCGCGATCCGGCGCTGTTCGACAAGCCGATCGTCATCACCAATGCCGATTTCCGTTTCGTGGTGGCCGAGCAGCTGGCCCAATCGGGCATCGAGGCCGACATCGTGCTCGAGCCCTCGCGCCGCGATTCCGCTCCGGCGGTGGCGGTCGCGGCGCATCTCGCCGCGCAACGCCGCCCCGACGCGACCTTGCTGGTGCTCGCCTCCGACCACGTGGTCGGCAAGCCGGAAGCCTTCGTCGAAGTGTGTCGCGTGGCGGCGGCGGCGGCGGCCGACGGCCGCATCGTGACCTTCGGCATCGCGCCGACCGCGCCCGCCACCAACTACGGCTACATCAAGCCGGGCGACAAGCTCAACGGCGGCGCGACGCTTGGCGTCGAGGCGTTCGTGGAGAAGCCGGACGCCGAAACCGCCGCACGCTACGTCGCCGAGAACTACTACTGGAACAGCGGCAACTTCATGTTCCGCGCCGACGTGATGCTGTCCGAGATCGCCCGCTTCGAGCCGGACATGGCCGAGGCGGTCGAGCGCGCAGTCGCCGGCATCACGCGCGACCTTTCGTTCCTGCGGCTGCCGGCGGAGGCGTTCGCGCGCGTGCCGAAGAAGTCGATCGACTACGCCGTGATGGAGCGCACCGCGCTCGCCGCCGTGGTGCCGGCCGATATCGACTGGTCGGACGTCGGCACCTGGGGCGCGGTGTGGGACGCGCTGGCGCGCGACGCGCACGGCAACGCGGTCGACGGGCCGGCGGCGATCATCGACAGCGCCAACTGCCTGGTCATGTCGGACGAGACGGTGCTGACCGCGCTGGTCGGGCTCGACGGCGTCGCGGTGATCGCGACCGGCGACGCGGTGCTGGTGTGCGCGCGCGACAAGGCCGAGAAGGTCAAGGAGCTGGTCGAGACGCTCAAGAGCCAGAACCGGCGCGAGGCGATCGAGCACCGCCGCATCTATCGGCCGTGGGGCTACTTCCAGGGCGTCGACCGCGGGACGCGCTACCAGGTCAAGCGCATCATGGTGAGCCCGGGCGCCACGCTCTCGCTGCAGAAGCACTTCCACCGCGCCGAGCACTGGATCGTGGTCAAGGGCACCGCCGGGGTGACGGTCGGAGCTGAGACCAAGACGATCCACGAGAACGAGTCGGTCTACATCCCGATCGGCAGCGTCCACCGCCTCGCCAATCCGGGCAAGATCCCGCTCGAGCTGATCGAGGTCCAGGTCGGCAGCTACCTCGGCGAGGACGACATCGTGCGCATGGATGATGTGTATGGACGGGGCACGTAGGGCGTAGCCCGGATTGCCTCCAGCCACGCGCGTACCTCTCACCACGAGCACGGCGCAATCCGGGGCAAATTGCACGGCCGGCATGACCGCTCCCGGCTTTCGCCGAAGAAGCGAAAGCCGGGCTACAACTCCCCGCAGTAACCGCCCGCGGCGACCGCCAGATACCCGAAATAGCGCTCGAGCGCGTGGTGCAGGCAGCCGTCGAGCTGGCCGCGCTCGGGCTCGAAGCGCCACTGCAGCAGGTCGCGCTCGTTCGTGAGCTCGAGCAGGCGGCGCGTGCCGGCGAACATCGTGCCGGGAACGAAACGCAGCTCGCCCGCGCGCGCCGTGCCGATCAGGGCGTCGAGCCAGCGGCGGTTGCGGCGCTCATAGTCGGCGAGGCGCAGCGTCTCCGATCCGAGCAGGATCGGCCGCGCCGGATCGAGCGCGCCGATTGCCGCGAGCGCCTCCGGCGCAAGCAGGCTTTCGATGTGATCGATGAACCATTCCCGCCCGCCGGCGAGATGCGGCGAACGCTTGGTGTGCACCTTCACGAAGTGGGTGAAGGCCTCGAGCCGCAACAGACGCGCCAGGAGCAGGAACGGCAGCACGTCGCGGCCGCGATTGGGCACCAGCAGACAGAACAGGTCGTGCGCCGGCAGCATGCGGCACGCCGTCTGCAGGATCGGCAGCGACGACGAGGTGACGGCGACGGCGAGATCGGTCCGCTGCGCGGCGCGCGCGAAGATCTCGCGCGCCTCCTCTTGGTAATGCGCATGCACGATCAGCAGCCGCGGCCGCGCGCTGAACGCGACCGGCCAAGCCACGGGCGCGAAGCCGGGCGGCAGCGCCACGTCGTAGCCGGCGAGGCCGACGGCGTGGATTTGCGGTGCGCCCGGGTCGCGCCCGAGCGCGATCGCAGCGTCGGGCAATGCGATGCGCCGTGGCGGCTGCGGCCAGGTGCGGTAGAGCAGCGCCGGATAGCGGCTCGCGCGCACCAGCGCGTTGTAGGACTTCTTCAGGAAACGCAGTACCGGGCCGCCGCGCGGCTCGGGAGGGCGGTCGCGGGGACCGGCACGGTAGGTGGACGTCGACATCGCCCGCGAGTGTAGCCCGGATTGCGCCTCAAGCCGCGCCTACCCACCCCACCACGCGCGAAGGCGCAATCCGGGACCAATCTCACGGCCGGCACGGCCGTTCCCGGCTTTCGCGGAAGGGCGAAAGCCGGGCTACTGACCGCTGACGCAAGGTTGTCGGCGAACGACTTGATTTTGCAAAGTATTCCAATAGCACAACCTTAAATTCTCGCGCGGGCAAGTTGTTGGTGGACTTGGTTATTTGTGGTAAACGCAACGTCAACGGCTGAGGTTTCGAGCGCCGGGGGGTTGGCCATGCGTGCATTGAGCAAGCGTGAGTTCGTCGGTGCGTCGCTTGCCAGCGTCGCGACCGCCCTCTTCCCCCACCGGGCAAGCGCGCAGACGGGCTGCATCTCGGGGCCGCTGCCCGCCTTCGTGCCGAACGCGCTCACGGTCGACTGCGCCTCGCGTATCAACTTCAAGCTGTTTCGCCAGAACTCCGAATATCTCGGCCTCGCCGGCGCGGTCAGCATGACCTCGGTGCGCGGCAGGTATGGCGCCTTCGAAGCCGGCAACCTGTTCCTGTTCCCGTGGCTCAAGCCCAAGGGCGTCGCGCTCGGCGCCGCCAAGGTGTGGCGCTCGGTGATGCCGATCGACCGGACCAGGACGATCGCGCGCGCGCCGATCCCGAACTGGCGGCTGCCGCTCGACGAGTATTTCCTGCGCTTCATTCTCGAGGCGCCGCTCGCGAGCTTCATCGGCGTACGCGTCGACGTGCCGTTCGGCATCAACGACGCGCGGCGGCCGTGGTTCACCAACACCGAGACCCTGGCCGACGGCAAGGCCGCCGGCATCGCCTGGACCTCGAGCAACCTCAACCAGCCCTGGTTCGGCGGCAGCCGCTGGATCCCCAACAGCAACACCTGCACCGGCAACGCGTGGCGCAAGCTGATCGTCGAGGGCGTGCGGCTCGCGTCGGCGCAGACGTGCTGAAGCGCCGCCGCATGCGTCGCGGTGGATTACGCGCCGCCGACAACCTGTGAAAAGCTGACTCAAGGTTCGCAACCCACGGCAAGCCACATCGGCACAAATACATCTCGACTATCGCGGGAACTTTGAGTATTGAAATAGTTGTACGGGGAGGATCGCATGGCTGAACCATTCCTTGCGGAAATCCGCATTTTTTCCTTCGTCTACGCGCCCAAGGGTTGGGCGCTGTGCAACGGCCAGCTGCTGCCGATCAATCAGAACCAGGCGCTGTTCTCGCTGTGCGGCACCACGTACGGCGGCAACGGCCAGACCAACTTCGCACTGCCGGACCTGCGCGGGAATGTGCCGATCCACATGGGCGCCGGCTTCACGCTGGGCCAGAAGGGCGGCGAGCAGGCGCACACGCTGACGATGTCCGAAATGACGGCGCATATGCATGTGCTTCAGGCCACGTCCAACACCGGCGGCGTCGCAATCCCCGCCTCCAACCTTCTGGCGCAATCGAACAACCAGCCGTACCACAATGTGGACGCCAACCTCCAGGCGATGAACCCCGCGTCGATCGGCAACACTGGCGGCAGCCAAGCGCACCTGAACATGCAGCCGTTCCTGACCTTGAGCTTCTGCATCGCCTTGCAGGGCATCTTCCCGTCGCGGAACTAGAAGGAGCGCACCGATGGCTCAACCCTATGTCGGCGAGATCCGCATGTTCGGCGGCAACTTCGCCCCGGCCGGCTGGATGTTCTGCGAAGGCCAGCTCCTCCCGATCTCCGAGAACGAGACGCTGTTCAACCTGATCGGCACCACCTACGGCGGCGACGGGCAGTCGACCTTCGCGCTCCCCGACCTGCGCGGCCGCATCCCGATCCACCAGGGCAACGGCTTCATCCTGGCCGAGACCGGCGGCGCCGAGGAGATCACGCTGACGGTGCAGCAGATTCCGATCCACAGCCATGCCCTGATCGGTACGATCTCCCCGGCCAACGACGCCAATCCGGGGTCGAACCTCGTGGCGCAGGCCGGAACCTTCGATTTCTATCAGAGCAATCCGCCGACCACCGCGATGGCGGCGCAATCGATCTCGCCGGTCGGCGGCAGCCAGCCGCACACCAACTTTCAGCCCTACCTCTGCGTCGACTTCATCATTTCGCTGTTCGGCATTTTCCCGCCGCCGAGCTAAGAGGACATCATGGCCGATCCCTTCGTTGCCGAAATCCGCATCTTCGCGTTCAACTTCGCCCCCACGGGCTGGGCGTTCTGCGACGGGCAGATCCTGCCGATATCGCAGAACACCGCGCTGTTCTCGCTGCTCGGGACGACCTATGGCGGCAACGGCCAGAGCACCTTCGCGCTGCCCAACATGCAGGGCAACGCGCCGATGCATCCGGGCCAGGGCCCGGGCCTGTCGCTGCACGACCTCGGCGAAACCGGCGGGTCGCAGTTCGTGACGCTGCTCGAAGCGGAGATGCCTTCGCACAGCCACGGCTTGATGTCCTTGCCGGCGGTCGGAGACGCCCAATCGCCGCAGGCAAACACCTTTGCGCGCGTGACCGGCGCGCAGCCGTATCTGGCGCCGGCGAGCGCCCCCCTGGTGCCGATGGCGTTCCAGGCGATCGGTATCGCCGGCGGCAGCCTGCCGCACAACAACATGATGCCGTTTCTCACGCTCAATTTCTGCATCGCCTTGCAGGGCGTGTTCCCGCCGCGCACCTGAGGCGTGCACTGATCGTGGTTCGTCATGCCCGGGCTTGTCCCGGGCATCCACGTTTTTGGGACCCATCGCGATGAAAGACGTGGATGGCCGGAACAAGTCCGGCCATGACGGCGGTGTTCAATTCGGCTGGACGCGCGCGGCGGCCGCGGGCCTCACCTTCCGTCCGATCACCGACGGCGACATGGCGTTCCTGGCGCGGGTCTATGCCTCGACCCGGCTGGAGGAGCTCAGCGTCGTGCCGTGGGACGACTTCGAGAAGGCGGTGTTCCTGCAGACGCAGTTCGGCGCGCAGCACGCGCATTACCAGAAGCACTACAGCGACACCGACTGGCTGGTCGTGCTGCGCGGCGACGAGCCGATCGGCCGGCTCTACCTGGCGCGCTGGGCGCGCCAGCACCGCATGGTCGACATCGCGCTGTTGCCGGCGCACCGCGGCGAGGGCTTGGGCGAAGCGATCGTGCGCGACCTGATGGACGAGGCCGCGGTGGCCGGCAAGGCGCTCTCGATCCACGTGGAGAAGATGAACCCGGCGCTGCGGCTCTACACGCGGCTCGGCTTCGTCAAGGCCGGCGAAGAAGGGATTTACGATCTGATGCGCTGGGAGAAATCGTAGGGCGGGCAAAGGCGCGGCGCCGACGACGCCGCACGATGCGAACGTAGAAAGCGCCGTGCCCGCCTTCGCTTCGCTACGGCGGGCAGGCCCGCCGAAGCCCGCAGGGCGAAGGCGGGCACGACGCGCTCATCTTGCGCCCATCTCGGATATCTCGCGTCGCGTCTTTGCCCGCCCTACCGCCGGTAACCAAGATTCAGGTTCCAGCGGCAAGTGCGATTGCCAAGCGTCCGCGGATCGGGCCATGCAATTCCATGATCCGGATTCCGTTCGCAACCGTCATCAAGTGGCGCGCACTCGCGCTCAAGCGCTTGGCGTATCTGTCCGAGCTGCAGCGCACCGGCCATTGGCGTCGTCAGTACAAGAGCCAGGCCGCGTTCGAGCAGGCGTTGCGCGATGCAGACGCCGATGCGGAACGATGGAAGCGGGTTGCGCACGAGAGCGCGAGGCCGGTCGAAGCGGCGGAATGATCGGAACGAGTGCAGGGCGGAGCAACGCCGGACGCCGTGCCCCTACAATTTTCGCGACGGCAGAAACCGCGTCTTCAGCATTGATACAAATACCGGTTGATCTTTGACCTTGATCAACCATCATATGCCCGTCCTGATCCCATGAGGGGTGCTTTCTAGGGGTGCCTTCAAGGCAGGATCGGGATGCGGTCCCTGCGGGCGGGAGTCACGACCCAGCACTCGGGCGACCCGGGAACTTCACCAGAGGGCACTAAGACCACCTGCCAGGAGCTGGCTGATCAGATGAAGGACTCGATCCTTCCGAAAAGCGTGACCCGGGCTCGATAAATCCGCGGCGAAGCGCCGAGAGGCGCCTCCGGCCCGCGTCATGGGCCGGTCATCCTCCGGCGCTCCGGAGATGGGTCCTACCGCGAGGCGGACCACCAGGTGCGGCGTATCCGCACCAGCGCTTCCCGGCGCTTCGCTCCCCTCACTTTGGCGAGCGAGACAAAGATGAAGGGGCGCCCGGCCCCCCCAACCGGGCCAATCGCCATTGGCTGTTTGACAAGTGAATCGGGAATCGTATCCCGGCTTTCGCTTCTTCGGCGAAAGCCGGGAGCGGTCGGCGATTTTGATCCCGGATTGCGCGATAGGGCGCAATCCGGGCTACTCGGCAGGATCAAGTGAACACCACCTCGTAGCCGTTGCCGCCCTCGAGCGGGCCGATCGGCACCACGAACAGCTCGAACGTGCCGAGGCTCGGATGGCTCAGCGGGTAGACGTTCTGCGCCAGGTACGGCCCCTTGGGCGCGACGAACAGCAGCGAGAACGCCCCGCCGGCACGCAGCCCCTCCCCTTTGCGCAGGACCGCGGTGAGCTTGAGCGGAACCTCGGGCGTCGTGAGCAGGCGGAACTCGTCGCCCTGGCGCGCCTCGAAGTCGCTCGCGGTCAGGTCGCCGACGGATGCGGGCATGGGGGCTCCGAGTGAATTGCGGGAATCATTTGCCGTCATTCGGCATCCCGCGCAAGCGCCGTAGCCCGGCTTTCACCCTTCGCGAAAGCCGGGAATCTCTCGGCGCGGCCGGCCAAATGTATTTGCCGGACTTGCGTGCGGCGCGACCGGCCCCCGGCTTGCGCGCAAGCCGGGCTACCCCCTTACGCACAAACCCCTACGGGCGCCGGCCGCACCACCTCCAGGTTAATTTTTTCTTGTCCGCCCGGCAGTTGCAGGCTAGCCTTGGCCAACTCTCGATGGGGGCGGAGTCGCGCAGGAGGTGGGGGCCACCTGCGAGCAGGGATTTATTACCGTCAGCGGAGGGGGCTGCGTTCTCATGGCCGGCAGTGTTCGTGTTCGTCCCCCGCGAACGATCGTTCCGCTGTGGCCGCCGGCCAACGCGCTTGCGCAGCCCATCAACGACAACCAACGAGCTTCCAAAGCCCATCAACAACAACAAGCTTATCGGAGCCTCGGCTCCGGCGACCGCCGTCGCTGCATGTGACGTCCGGTCGGCGCAATAACGGGAGAGGTCAATGGCAATAACCGTCACCACCACCGGTATCGTGGCCGCGAATGCCGACACCACGACCACCAACACCACGAATACCAACGGCGCAGCCCCCCTCTCCACGGATCGCATCCAGCTATTCGACAACGACAATCCGATCGTCGGCACGGTCGGTGCGACCTTCACCGTCAGCGGTGCCGGGCTCGAGCTGCTGCAGCAGTCGGCGACGCCCTTCAACGTCAGCATGGCGAACAGCGGTGCGGTGACCTCGACGCTGTCCGGCCTTGCGGCCATGCAGCTCACTGGCAATGGCGGCGACGTCACCTATACCGGGACCGCGACCAGCGCCGTTACCGGCACCGGCGGCGCGTCCGGGCTCGCGCTCAACAATGTCGCGGCCGGCCTCGGCACCGTCAGCGCGACGGTGAACGGCGACGTCAGCGGCGGCGTCGGCATCGTGGCGACACAGTTCGCGGCGGGCGGCACCGGCAATGTGCTGGTGGAAGTCGGCACGACGACGGCGACCGACATCACCGGCACCGGCACGGCCGGCTACACCGGGCCCGGACCCACGGTCGATGCCGGCAACGGCATCTTCGCGAAGAACTATGGCGACGCCGCCGCGGGCGGCGGCGGCAACGCGGTCGTCACGCTCGGCACCTCGAGCACGGTGAGCGCGACCGACACCGCCGGCAACAGCATATCGGGCATCCTCGCCGAGAGCCTGAGCGGCGACGCCAGCGTCACCACCGGTACCAACAGCAGCGTGACGGTGACTGGCAGCGGCACGGGAAGCAATTCCGGCATCTACGCGGCGAGCGGAGCGACCGGCGCTGCCGGCTTCCCCACCGTTCAGGTCCAGACCGGGGATAACAGCACGATCACCGTCAACGGCGGCGTCGACAACTCGGGCATCTTTGCGCGCAACGAGTCCGATCTCGGCGTATCGGACGGCAACATCAGCATCACGACGGGCAGCGGCAGCACCATCAACGTCGGCAATCTCACGCCGAGCACGCCCGGCGAGGGCATCGGCGCCTACACCGAGAGCGCTCTCACCACCACGACCGACATCTCGATCCTGGCCAACGGCGGCGGCGCTCAGATCAATGTCACGGGCAACAATGTTGCCGGCATCAACGCGCATCAGCGGGCGGCGGGCGGCAGCGGCGATGTCAGCGTCACCACCAATGCGACCGGCGGCACGCACACGATCAACGTAACCGACGACACGGTGGGCGGCACCGGCAGCTTCGGCATCAACGCGACCAATGCCGGCACCGGCACCGTGTCGGTCACCTCCGCCAGCACGATCAATGCGCTGGGCGCCGGCGCGGCGGACGTCGTCGGCATCAATGCGGCCGCGGGCGCGGGCGTCATCACGGTCGAGGTCAACGGTGCGATCGCGGCAGCGACCGGGACCGGCGTTAGTGTCAACGGCAGCGCCCTCACCAACACGATCGATGCCACGGCGGCGATCAGCGGCGCGACCGGCATCCGCACGGCCGGCGGCACCACCACGCTGACGAGCGCCGGCTCCACCACCATCACCGGCACCACCGCCGCGCTCGACATCGACAGCGGCACCTTGGTGGTCGGCGCCGGCACCATCTCGCTCGTCGGCAACGTCAGCGATGACGGCGTGCTGCGGATCAACCGTGCGACTGCTTTCAGCGTGGCCGGCGATATTTCCGGCACCGGCTCGTTCGAGCAGACCGGAGCCGGCACCACGACCTTGACCGGCACCAACACCTATGCGGGCGGCACGACCATTTCGGCCGGTACGCTGCAACTCGGCAACGGCAGCACCACCGGCTCGATCACCGGCAACGTCGTCGACAACGCGATCCTGGCGATCAACCGCTCCAACACCTTCACTTTCGCTGGCGACATTTCCGGCACCGGCGCGCTGCAGCAGAACGGCACCGGCACCACGATCCTGACCGCCACCAGCGGCAACACCTATGCCGGCGCCACCACGATCAACGCCGGCACCTTGCAGGTCGACGGCTCGATCACCTCGGCGACGACGGTCAACAGCACCGGCACGCTCGGCGGCTCCGGCACCGTCGGCACGGTCACGGTCAATTCGGGCGGCACGCTGGCGCCCGGCGCCAGCGCCGGTGTCCTGACCGAAGGCACCCTCAACCTGATGGCCAGCGCGACGCTCGAGATCGAGATCGAGGGCGCGGGGGGCCCCGGCGTAGGCGGTTACGACCAGGTCGTCGTCAACGGCGACGTCACGCTCACTGGCAGCATCCTCTCGGTCCTGCCGCTCGGCGGCTTCCATCGGGCGACCGGCGACACCCTCACCATCATCCTGAACAATGGTACCAATGCCGTCACCGGCACCTTCGCCAATGTCGGCGCGACCTTTACCCAGTCGGGCAACACCTTTTCGATCACCTACACGGGCGGCGGCGGCGACAACAACGACGTCGTGCTGACCGCGCTCAATGACGGGCCGGCCACCGACCTCAACGGCGTCGGCGGCGGCGACGACAACACCGCCTCCTTCACCGAGCAGACGCCGGTGCTGATCGCGCCGGTGGCGACGATCACCGACGCCGACGACACCAACATGGAGTCGCTGACCGCGACCTTGACCAACCGGCCGGATGGCGCGGCCGAGTCGCTATCGCTCAATGCCGCGGCCACGGCGGCGGCAGCGGGCGCCGGGCTGACGGTGGTGCCCTACGTGCCGGGCACCGGCGTGTTGTCGATCACCGGCCCGGCCAGCAAGACGACCTACGAGACGATCCTGCGGGGCATCGAGTACAACAACACCAGCGATACGCCGACCACCACCGCCCGTAACGTCGACGTAGCGGTCAACGACGGCGACGCGTCGAGCCCGATCAATAACGTGACCATCAGCGTCACCGCGGCGAACGATCCGCCGGTGACCGACCTCAACGGCACCGGCACCGGCGGCGACGATGCGACGGCATCGTTCACCGAACAGACCCCGGTGGTGATCGCGCCGGTGGCGACCATCACGGACGTCGACGACACCGACCTGGAGTCGCTGACCGCGACCTTGACCAACCGGCCGGACGGCGCGGCCGAGTCGCTGTCGCTCAATGGGGCGGCTGGCGCGGCGGCTGCAGGTGCCGGGCTGACGGTAGTGCCCTACGTACCGGGGACCGGCGTGTTGTCGATCACCGGCTCCGCCAGCAAAGCGATCTATGAGTCGATCCTGCGGGGCATCCAGTACAACAACACCAGCGACACGCCGACCACGGTGAACCGCATCGTGGATGTGGTGGTCGACGACGGCACCGACCTGAGCGCGGTCAATACCGTGACGATCGGCGTCACGGCGGTGAACGACGTGCCTTCGACGGATCTCAACGGCGGGACCGGCGGCGACGACAACACCGCCTCGTTCACCGAGCAGACGCCGGTGGTGATCGCGCCGGCGGGGACCATCACCGACCTCGACGACACCAACATGGAGTCGCTGACCGCGACCTTGACGACGCGGTTCAACGGCAACGCCGCCGAATCGCTCTCGCTCAATGGGACGGCTGCCGCGGCGGCTGCAGGTGCCGGGCTGACGGTAGGGCCCTACGTGCCGGCGACCGGCGTGCTGTTGATCACCGGCCCGGCCAGCAAGACGACCTACGAGACCATCCTGCGGGGCATCCAGTACAACAACACCAGCGACGCGCCCAACCTCAACCAGCGCACCGTCAACGTGGTGGTCAACGACGGCGACGCCTCGAGCCCCGTCAACTTCGTCACGATCAACATGTCGGCCGTCAACGACGGCCCGACCAACACCACGGTGCCGGGCGCCCAGGTCTTCAACGAGGACACCGCCACCGCCTTTCCCAGCATCCAGGTGGCCGACCCCGACGCCGCGCCGCAGCAGATCCAGGTCACGCTGCACGTCGACAACGGCATCCTCGACGTGCGCACCGACGTCGGCGGCGGCGTCGATGCCGCGCATGTGACCGGCGACACCACCGGCACCGTGACGCTGCTCGGCACGCCGGCGCAGATCAATGCGACGCTCGGGGCCGCCAACGGCCTCACCTACCAGAGCAACCTGAACTACGTCGGCGCCGACGAGCTCGACATCATCACCGACGACCTCGGCCATACCGGCTCGGGCGGCCCGCTGAGCGACACCGATCACGTCGCCATCACCGTCAATGAGCTCGACGCCAACACGCTCACCGCGGTCCAGACCAACGCCTTCGCGCCGGGCGGCGACACCGATACCGATGGCGTGGTCGACCCCGGCGAGAACATCGTCACCACGGTGGTCATCACCAACAACAGCGAGACCACCGCCGCCACCGGCGTGACCTTCGCCGAGAACGTCACCGGCATGTTGGTGACGGACATCAACGTGCAGCCGCTCGCCGGGAATGACAGCTACACCGCCATCGGCAACACGACACTGCGCGTCGGCGGCTCGGCCGGCCCCGGGCCGGAACGCTTCGTCACCGGCAGCGTGCTCGACAACGACGTCAATCTCGACCTGGCCAGTGGCGATTCGTTCACCATCGATAGCCATACGCTCACGTCCAGCGGCACGCTGAGTTTCGACAACAATACCGGCACGTTCGTCTACAATCCGAACGCCGGCTTCACCGGCACCGACACCTTCACCTACACGGTGCGCGACGAGGGCCTCGACAACATCGCCGGCAATGCCGACGACCTGTTCGACACCGCCACGGTATCGATCACCGTCACCAACATGGTGTGGTACGTCGACAGCGGCGCCGCGATCAATGGCGACGGCACCTCGGATAATCCGTTCAACATCATCACGGCGGCGAACCTCAACGGCGCCGGCGGCGCCGGCGACCTCGACGCCGCCGGCCAATACATCTACCTGAAGGGCAGCGGCAACACCGCCGCGTTCGGCCTCGAAGCCACCCAGCACCTGATCGGCACCGACGCGGCGCTGGTCGTCAACGGCTTTACGCTTGCGGCCGCCACCGGCACGCGCTCGACGCTGACCAACAACGCGGGCACGACGCTGACGCTCGCCAGCGGCAACGAGGTCGCGGGCCTCAACGTCAACAACACCAGCGCGGCCGGTACCGCGCTGTCCGGCACGAACTTCGGCACGGCCACCATCACCAATGTGGCCCTCGACGCCACCGGCGGGGCCCTCAACCTCGCCACCGGAACGGTGGCCGGCACCGGTTTCGTCTCGGTCGATTCCGACGGCGGCACCAACAATGTCAGCTTGACCGGCGTGTCCGGCACCGTGGTCCTCGGCACCGGTGCACTCGCCGGCGCCACCGGCGCCGGGTTCGTGGTGAGCGGCGGCAACGCCACCGTCACGTTCTCCGGCACGATGGCCCATACCTCTGCCGGACGCTTGATCTCGGTGACCGACACCACCGGCGGCAGCGTCACGTTCAACAACGCCGGCGCGAACGCACTCACCGACAGCGGCAGCGGCATCCTGATCGACGGCGCCGCCGGCAATGTCACCATCAACAACGCGAGCCTGACCGGCACCAAGGGCATCGAGATCCTCGGCGACACCGCCAACAACGCCACCGGCACGTTCACCTTCAACAACGTGGCGATCGACACGGCGGCCGGGGCGGCCAACCACGCGTTCATCGTCAACGGCGACGTGTCCGGGGTAGCGGGTAACGACGTCACCGGGACGATCGATCTCAACAACGTCGACATCACCAATCCCGGCGGCAACGTCGCCAACATCGCCGGTCTGGGCGGCGGTTCGATCGATTTCGACAGCGCGAGCTTGATCAACAACACCACCGGTCTCGGCATCGTCGCCACCAGCAATTCGGGCGGCACGATCACGTTCGGCGGCACGACCAAGACGATCAGCACCGGGGCCAATGCGGCGGTCGACCTGACGAGCAACACCGGCGCCATCATCAATTTCACCAACGGCGGCCTCGACATCGACACCACCACCGGCACCGGCTTCACCGCCACCGGCGGCGGCACCATCTCGGTGGCGGGCTCCGGCAACAGCATCAATTCGACGGGGGGCCCGGCGCTCGACCTCAACGGCGTCATCGTGGGCGGCGGCAACATCGCATTTGCCTCCACGGACTCGGGCGGCGGCGCCCGCGGCGTCAACATCGACACGGTCACCGGCGGCAGCATTGCGCTGGGCACCGGCACGCTCGCCGGTCAGACCGCGGCCGCGATCGACATCAACGCCGGCAATACCGTCGTCACCTACGGCGGCGTCCTCGGCAACGGCAGCGGGCTCTCGGCCGAGATCACCAACCACAGCACCGGCAACATCACGCTCTCGGGCAACATCAACGACAACGCCGACGCTGGCGGCGGGATCGTCGTCACCGGCAACACCGGCGGCACGATCGAGTTCTCCGGCACGACCAAGACGCTCAATACCGGTGCCAGCGCTGGCGTGACGCTGACCACCAATGCGGGCACCACCATCAACTTCAGCGGCGGCGGACTCGATATCGACACCACCAGCGGCAGCGGATTTGCCGCCACCGGCGGCGCCACGGCGGTCACCGTCACCGGTGCAAACAATACGATCCTCACGAACGCAGGCGGTACCGCGCTCAACGTCGCCAGTACGTCGATCGGCAGCGCAGGCCTGACCTTCGTGAGCATCAACGCCAGCGGCGCCAGCGCCAACGCCGGCATCATTCTCAACAACACCGGCACCGCCGCGGGCAACGGCGGACTGACCGTCACCGGCACGGACGGCATCGACGCCGACTTGCTCGCCGACGCCGGCACCGGCGGAACGATCACGGCGAGAACCGTCGACCAGGTCCAGTTGACGAGCACGAAGGCCGTCAACCTCGCAGGCATGAACATCACCAACGGCACGGAGAGCGGCGTCCTCGGCACCTCCGTGACCGGCCTCAATCTGACCAACGTCAACGTCACCAACAACGGCGACGATGCGCTCGACGAAGGCATATTCATCACCAACCTGCTCGGGTCGAACACCTGGACCAACGTCAGCGTCACCAGTTCGGCGCACAACAACGTCCGGATTTTCAACGACAGCGGCACGCTGACCGCGCTGGACATCACCGGCGGCAGCATGTCGAGCAGCGACGCCGCGTTCGGCAATGACGGCCTGCTATTCGAAGTCCAGGGCAGCGCCACGGTCAACCACGTTCTCATCAACGACGTCGACTTCCTCGGCAACAAGACCACCGGCATCCAGATGCTGGCGAGCCAGACGACGGGGAGCACGCCGACGATCCTGGGCTTCACCGTTCAGAACTCGACCTTCGCCAACAACAACATCGGGATGGACTTCGAGGCCGGCGGCAATGCCAACGTCATCGCCGCGATCAAAGACAACACGATCATCAACGACACGCGCAACGACCCCTCCGGCGCGAACACCTCCAGCCACGCCATCAACCTCAACCAGCTGACGCCGAGCTCGGGCCTGTTCCAGGTCAGCATCACCGGCAACACGATCGGCGACGCGGCGATCGACGGCTCGGGCTCCTCGATCGGCGACGGCATCCGCGCCGTGTTCAACGGCAATGGCACCAGCCGCATCCTGATCGACGACAACGTCATCCGCGAGGCGCCGACCGGCTTCGGCATCGAGATCAAGGGCCGCAACGGCACCGGGACCACCGACATCACCATCACCAATAACGACGTCGACCACACCAATTTGCCGTTCAATCCCGGAACATCGGACTTCCCGCTTCCCGCCATCTCGGTGGTCACGAGCGTGTCGGGCATCGCCGGCTATACGATCAGGACCCAGGTCACCGGCAATACCGTTCCGGCCGGCACCGCGTTCGACCTGCTGCCGACCTTCATCGAGGTGTTCGAAAGCGCCAGCACCAATCTGCAGCTCGTGGACGTCGCGCCGGCGAGCGCGAGTGCGACCGCCGAACTGACCTCGCACAACACCGGCAGCGCCAGCGCCAATGCCGGCGTTTCCCTCATTGCCGGACCGATCAATCTGCCGGCTGCGCCGGCGCTGTTGGCGGCGAGCGGCGGGGTCGAGGCGGCTGCGCCCGCCGACACTGCGCCACCGGCCGACGTCACGCCGCCCGCAGATACCGCGCCGCCCGCGGACAGCACGCCGCCGCAAGACAATGCCGGCGCGCCCGACGCGGGCGATCCTCCCGTTACGCCGCCGGCGACGCCGCCCGCGGCTGCGCATCCGGTCATCGTCGACGACGGCGTCCTGAGCCAGTCCGAGCTCGACTGGTTCGTCGATGCCGCGATCGCACGCTGGGAAGCGGCCGGCCTCACCGCCGAGCAGAGCGCGGCGCTGCACGACATGACGTTCAGCGTCGCCGACATGCCCGCCTGGTATCTCGGCGCGTACGCGCCCGGCGCCGTCCAGCTTGACAGCGACGGCGCAGGGTACGGCTGGTTCCTCGACGCAACGCCGCTCGACGACAGCGAATTCGGCAACGTGGCGGACGCGACGCGGCTCTTGACCGACCCGACCGGCGCGCCCGCCGGTCACGTCGACCTGCTCACCACCGTCATGCACGAGATGGGCCACCAGCTCGGCCTGGAAGATACCTATTCGCTCGGCGACCGCAGCGACCTGATGTACGGCTATCTGGTCACCGGCGAGCGGCGGCTGCCCGGCGCGGGAGACGCCGACGGCGCCGTCGCCGGCAGCGTCACCAGCGAAGAGTTCCAGATCGCGACCATCAACCTCGGCAATCTGGCGCCGGACGACGAGATCACCATCCAGTGGGCCGCGACGATCACGCCGAGCAGCCCGCCGAGCAACAATTTCAACGAGCTGATCGGCCATCCGACCAACACGGGCGGGGGCACGAGCTCTTTCGGCGCCTACAGCACCAACCCGTCGATCGTCACACTCGACAGCCTGAGCCTCGGCGACCGCATCTATGTCGATCTCAACGGCAACCAGACCTACGACGCGGGCGAAGGCCGCGACGGCGTCACGCTCACGCTGCGCGCCGACACCAACGGCTCCGGCAGCTTCGACGCGGGCGACGCCGTGCTGGGGACCACCACGACCGGAGGCGGCGGCGCCTATGTGTTCAGCGGGCTCGCGCCCGGCAACTACATCGTTCAGGTCGACGCTGCGAACTTCAATCCGGGCGGTGCGCTGCATGACGGCGTGGACCCGGCCTTCTCGCTCACCGGAGCCCCCGACCCCGACGACAACATCGACAACGACGACAATGGCGCGTCCTTTGCCGGCGCAGGCGTGGTCAGCGGCGCGCTCACGCTCGCCTACAACACCGAGCCGGACGGCAACCCCGGCGGGGTTGGCGACGTGGACGGCGACGCCGACGACGACACCAACTTCACGCTCGACCTCGGTTTTGCCTTCGTCGCGGCCAATGCGGCGCCGACGGTGACGGCGGCCGCCGCGGACCACACGTTCAGCGAATCCACCGGAGCGCCGGTCCAGCTCGAGCCGGCGCTGGACGTGAACGACGACGACGACGAGATCACCAGCGCGACGGTGGTGATCACCAACTTCCTGCCCGGCGACCAGCTGCTGTTCACGATTCCGGCCCTCTCGCCCATCACCGGATCCTACAATCCGATGACCGGCATCCTGACCTTGAGCAGCGCGCCGACCACTGCGGCAGACTACGAGGCGGTGCTGCAGAGCGTCGAGTTCGACCAGACCAGCGACAACCCGACCGGCAACGGCCTGCCCGGCGCCAATGCGCAGCGCATCATCACCTGGACGGTGAACGACGGCACCCAGGACTCGGCGGCTGCCGACAGCGTCGTCAATATCGTGACGGAGAACGACGCGCCGGTGCTCCTCGCCGGCGCGACGCCGGTGCTCAATGCGGTCAACGAGGATGCCGGCGCGCCCGGCGTCGGCTCCGGCACGCTGATCTCGGACCTGGTCAATCTCAATCCGCCGGCCGGCGGGCTCGACAACGTGACCGAACCGGACGGCACCACGCTGACCGGCATCGCGCTCACCGCGGTCGACACCCTGAACGGCACATGGTCCTACACCACCGACGGCGGCAGCAATTGGCTCGCCGTGGGCGCCGTGAGCGACGATTCGGCCCGCCTGCTGGCGGCAGACGCCAACACCCGGCTCTACTTCCAGCCGACCACGCTCAACTTCAACGGCGTGGTGGCGAACGCCATCACTTTCCGGGCCTGGGATCGGTCCTCCGGCACGAATGGCACCCTTGCGGACGCGGACCCTAACGGCGGCACCACGGCATTCTCCACCGCTTTCGACACCGCCAACATCACGGTCACCGCGGTCAACGACGCGCCGGTCCTCATCCCCGCTGCGACGCCCGTGCTCAGCGCGGTCAACGAGGATGCCGGCGCGCCCGGCCTCGGCTCCGGCACGCTGATCTCGGCTCTGGTCGACCTCGATCCGCCGGCCGGCGACGGTCTGGACAACGTGACCGACGTCGACGCGAGCCCGGTGACCGGGATCGCGCTGACCAACGTCAACACCGCCAACGGCGCGTGGCTCTACACCACCGACGGCGGCAGCAACTGGCTGCCCGTGGGGGCCGTGACCGACGATTCGGCGCGCTTGCTGGCGGCCGACGCCAACACCCGGCTCTACTTCCAGCCGAACCTCAATTTCAACGGCACGGTGGCGAACGCCATCACCTTCCGCGCCTGGGATCAGACCTCCGGCACGAATGGCACCCTTGCGGACCCGACCCCGGCCGGCACCACCACCGCGTTCTCCACCGATCCCGACAGCGCCGACATCACCGTCAACGCCATCAACGACGACCCGGCGGCGGCCAACGTGCCGACCGACGTCACCGTGACCGAGGACGTGGCGAGTAATCTCAATCTGTCGGCGATCACGCTGACCGACGTCGATTCCGACCCCGACGACATCACCCTGACGCTGGCCGTGTCGGCCGGCACATTGACGTCCGCAGGCAGCGGCACCGTGACGGTGGGCGGCTCCCCAACCGCCCTGACGCTGACCGGCACGGTGGGCAACATCGACGCCTTCCTCAACACCGCGAGCAACATCCAGTACACGACCGTTCTCAATGCCAACGGCGACAATATCGCAACGCTGACGCTCACCGCCAACGACGGCGGCAACAACGGCGCCGGCGGCGGCGGCAACGTCGCGCTGGGCACGGTCAACATCGACTCCACCGCGGTCAACGACGACCCGGCGGCGACCGGCGTGCCGTCCGACCGCACCGTGACCGAGGACGTCGCGAGCGATCTCGATCTGTCGGGGATCACGCTGACCGACGTCGATTCCGACCCCGACGACATCACCCTGACGCTGACCGCGTCGGCCGGCACGTTCACGTCCGCAGGCAGCGGCAGCGTGACGGTGGGCGGCTCCACGACCGGCATCCTGACGCTGACCGGCACGGTGGGGAATATCGACGCCTTCCTCAACACCGCGAGCAACATCCAGTACACGACCGCGCTCAACGCGGCCGGCGACAATGTCGCAACGGTGGCGCTCACGGCCAACGACGGCGGCAATAATGGTGCCGGCGGCGGCGGCAATGTGGCGCTCGGCACGGTCAACATCGACTCGACCGCGGTGAACGACGCGCCGGTCTTCGCGGACCTCGACTCGACGCCGACGCCGACCATGACGGAGAACGTCCCCGGCTCGCCGGCGATCCTGGACAGCAATGCCACGGTGAGCGACCCCGAGCTCGACGTAGCCGCCAGCTATGACGGGGCGCAGCTTGCGCTGGCGCGCAACGGCGGCGCGAATGCCGACGACGTGTTCGGCGGGACCGGGGGGCTGGTTTTCTCCGGCACCGACGTCATCCTTGCCGGGGACACCGTGGGCACCTTCGCGGCCCCGGGCAATGGGACCTTGTTCATCAACTTCAACGGCAATGCGACGGCAGCGCGCGTCGACAGCGTCCTGCAACGGCTCACCTATTTCAACACCAGCGAAGATCCGCCGCTCACGGTCCAGATCAACTACACCTTCAGCGACGGCAATGGCGTCGTGGGCGGCCAGCCGCAGGGCAGCGGCCTGGCCCCCGGCATCGGCACCGGCAGCGTCACGGTCAACATCACCCCGATCAACGACGACCCGGCGGCTACCGGCGTGCCGTCCGACCGCACCGTGATCGAGGACGTCGCGAGCAATCTCGATCTGTCGGCGATCACGCTGACCGACTTCGATTCAGGCCCCGACGACATCACCCTGACGCTGACCGCGTCGGCCGGCACGTTCACGTCCGCGAGCGGCGGCAGCGTAACGGTGGGCGGCTCGACGACCGGCACCCTGACGCTGACCGGTACGGTGGGAAATATCGACGCCTTCCTCAACACCGCGAGCAACATCCAGTACACGACCGCGCTCAACGCCAACGGCGACAACGTCGCAACGGTGGCGCTCACGGCCAACGACGGCGGCAACAATGGTGCCGGCGGCGGCGGCAATGTGGCGCTCGGCACGGTCAACATCGACTCGACCGCGGTCAACGACGCTCCGGTGTTCGCCGGTCTCGGCCCGAACCCGAACTTCACCGAGAACGGCGTCTCGACCGTGCTCGACAACAACGCCGCGGTGAGCGACGTCGAGCTCGATGCGGCCAACAACTACGACGGCGCGGTGCTGACGCTGGCGCGCAACGGCGGCCCCAATGCCGACGACGTGTTCGGCTCGACCAATACGCTCGACTTCGCCAGCGGCCAGGTCACGCTCAACGGCGGCGTCACGTTCATCGGCACCGCCACCAATGCGGACGGCACGCTGCAGATCACCTTCAACGCCAATGCGACCAGCGCGGATGTCGACAGCGTGCTGCAGCAGATCATCTACAGCAACGTCAGCGAAGATCCGCCGTTCTCGGTCCAGATCAACTACACGCTGAGCGACGGCAATGCCGGCAGCCAGGGCACCGGCGCGGCGCCCGGCATCGGCGCCGGCAGCGTCACGGTCGACATCACGCCGATCAACGACCGGCCGCAGCTGTTCAACGTCGCTTTTGGAGCGAGCTACACCATCGGCTCGCCCGGCACGACGCTCTCGGCCGCGACCCTGCTCTCCGACGTCGACAGCAACCTCGCCGGCGGCCTTGCGCCCGATGCCATCGTCAACGCGGTGGTGAAGATCGAAGACTTCCATCTGGGCGACCAGCTGTTCGTGAACCTGCCGACCTCGGGCGGATTCTTCCAGGTTGACGACGGCGCGACCACCACCAACATCGCGGTCCAATCGAGCTCGCTCGGCCAGCTGGTGCTCGCCGGCAATGACACGCCGGCGCACTACCAACAGGTGCTGGCGGCGGTGTCGTACCGCTCCACCAACGCCGATCCGCAAGACGGGGACAGCGATCCCAACCGCGTCATCACCTGGCAGGTGAACGACGGCACGCCGGCAACCCCGCTGATCCTGGCGCAGACGGTGCACGGGAGCGGCGTTGCGCCGCAATCGGTGGCGGCGGCGGACGTCAACGCCGACGGCCTGCTCGATCTCGTCACCGCCAACTTGTCCGGCACGGTCTCGGTGCTGCTCGGCACCGGCGGCGGCAACTTCGGCGCGCGCCACCAATCTCGCGGCCGGGGTCAGCCCGCAGTTCGTCGCGCTGCGCGACCTCGACGGCAACGACACCGTCGACATCGTGGTCGCGAACAGCGGCGGAGTGTCGGTGCTGCTCGGCGATGCGCTCACGCCCGGCACCTTCGGCGCGCCGACCATCTTCGGCGCCGGAACGGGACCGATCGCGCTGGCGTTCGGCGACTTCAACGAGGACGGCAACGACGACCTCGCGGTCGCCAACAACGGCGGCGGCAACGTCTCGATCCTGCTCGGCAACGGCGCCGGCGGCTTCGGCGGAGCGACGAACTTCAACGCCGGGACGAATCCGACCGCAGTCGCGGTCGGCGACTACAACCGGGACGGCAACGACGATCTGGCGGTGAGCAACACAGGCTCCGACGATGTCGCGATCCTGCTCGGCAACGGCACCGGCGCGTTCGGCGCCGCCACCACGTTCTCGACCGGCGCCGGGACCGACCCGCGCTCGGTCGCGACCGCGGACTTCAACAATGACGGCTTCCTCGACCTCGTCACCGCCAACGAAGCCACTGGCAACGTCTCGCTGTTGTTCGGCAACGGCGCGGGCGGCTTCGCCGGACTGGCGGCGATCTCGACCGGCACCGGCGCGCACAATGTCGCGATCGGCGACATCAACGCCGACGGCAAGTACGACATCGTGGTGGCGAACTCGACCGCCACGAACGTTTCGGTCCTGACCGGAAACGGCAACGGCACGTTCGCTGCCGCGCTGAACTTCGCGACCGGCACGGGCCCGTTCTCGGTCGCGCTTGCCGACCTCAACAACGACGGCGGGCTCGACCTCGCGGTCGCCAATTCCGCTCCCTGCCACGGTTTCGGTGCTGCTCAACGGCGGCAGCAACATGAGCAATGTCGGAACGACCACGATGGCGTTCAACGCGCCGCCGATCGTCGACCTCGACGGCAGCGCGGCCGGCACCGGCTTCACCACCACCTTCACCGAGAACGGCGCCGTGGCGATCGGCGACAGCGACCTCACCATCACCGACCCGGACAGCGCCATCGTCACGGTGCTGACCGTGGAGCTGACCAACGCCAAGGACGGCGACGCCCTGTCGCTTGCCGGGGCGCTGCCGGCCGGGATCAGCAGCACGCTCGACACCTCGGTGCCGGGGCGCATCACGCTGCGGCTCACCGGCGGGGCGTCGCAGGCCGAATACATGGCGGCGCTCGGGCTGGTGCGGTTCAGCAGTTCCAACGATAACCCGGACTTGACCGACCGCGACATCACCGTGATGGCACGCGACGGCGAGGGCGATGGTCCCCTCGCGCACGCGACCGTCCACATGGTGGCCGTCAATGACGCGCCGGTCGCCAGCATCGTGCCGGCAAGTTACAACGCCACCGAACAGGTCAGCCTGAACCTGAAGAACAACGGGCTGTCGGTCAGCGACATCGACGGCAACAACGGCGTCGAGACCGCCACCTTGTCGGTGGGCGTAGGCCAGCTGACGGTGACCGCGGGCGGCAGCGGCGCCGCGGTCGGCGGCAGCGGCACCGCGACGGTCACGATCACGGGCACGCTGGCGCAGATCAACGCGCTGCTCAATACCGACGCCGGCAGCACGGTCAGCTACTTCGATCCGCTCGACAACCCGTCCGCCAGCACCGTGCTGACGCTGGCGATCAACGACAACGGCCACAGCGGCATCGGCTCGCCGCTCGGCGCGAGCGATAGCGCGACCATCAATGTCGCGCCGGTCAACGACGCGCCGGCCGCCAGCATCGTGCCGATCAGTTACAACGCCACCGAACAGGTCAGCCTGAACCTGAAGAACAGCGGACTGTCGGTCAGCGACATCGACGGCAACAACGGCGTCGAGACGGCCACGTTGTCGGTCGGCGAAGGCCAGCTGACGGTGACGGCGGGCGGCAGCGGCGCCGTGGTCGGCGGCAGCGGCACCGCGACGGTGACCATCACCGGCACGCTCGCGCAGATCAACGCGCTGCTCAATAGCGACGCCGGCAGCACGGTGAGCTACTTCAATCAGCTCGACAACCCGGCGGCGAGCACCCTGCTCACCCTGTCGATCAACGACAACGGCAGCGGCGGGTCGGGCGGGCCGCTGACGGCGAGCGACAGCGCCACCATCAATGTCGCGCCGGTCAACGACGCGCCGGTCGCGACCATCGCGCCGACCAGCTACGACGCGACCGAGCAGGTTGCCCGCGATCTGAAGAACAGCGGGCTGTCGGTCAGCGACATCGACGGCAACAACGGGGTCGAGACCGCCACCTTGTCGGTCGGCGAAGGCCAGCTGACGGTAACCGCGGGCGGCAGCGGCGCCGCGGTCGGCGGCAGCGGCACCGGGACGGTGACCATCACCGGCACGCTGGCGCAGATCAACGCGCTGCTCAATACCGACGCCGGCAGCACGGTCAGCTATCTCAATCCGCTCGACAACCCGTCGGCCAGCACCGTGCTCACGCTGGCGATCAACGACAACGGCAGCGGCGGGTCGGGCGGGCCGCTCGGCGCGAGCGACAGCGCCACCATCAATGTCGCGCCGGTCAATGACGCGCCGACGCTGAACGGCGTCGCCGCCGATGCCGGCTATACCGAGAACGGTTCCGCCGCGGTGCTGGCTCCGGCCACCGTCGTCGGCGATCCCGACAACACCACCCTGGTCACGGCCCGGGTGCGCATCGTCGGCGGCTCGTTCGCCGGCGCCGGCAACATGCTGGCGGCGAGCGTGGCCGGTACCGCCATTACCGTGAACTACAGCGATCCGACGGAAACGCTCACGCTGAGCGGCATCGACACGCTCGCGAACTATCAGCAGGTGCTGAGGTCGGTGAGCTTCTTCTCGACCAGCGACAATCCGACCAACTTCGGCACCAACCCGACGCGCACCCTGGCCTGGGAGGTGGACGACGGCTCGGGGCTCAACAGCCTGAGCAACATTCCGAACACGACGCTCAGCATCACCGCGGTCAACGACGCGCCGGTATTGGCCGACGTGGCGACCGGCGCGAACTACAGGCCTCACGGCGCTCCGGTCACCATCGATGCAGCGCTGACGATCAGCGACATCGACAGCGCGACGCTCGCCTCCGCCACGGTGCGCGTCAGCGCCGGCGCCTTCGCCGGCGACGTGCTGGCGGTGAGCGCGGGCGGGCTCGCCGGCACCGCGATCACGGCGGGCTACGACGCGGCGACCGAGACCTTGACGCTGAGCGGCGTCGACTCGCTCGCCCACTACGAGCAGGTGCTCGAGCACGTCACCTACGAGTCGACCAGTCCCAATCCGAGCAACGCGAACAACAATCCGACGCGCACGATCGAATGGGTGCTCAATGACGGCGGCGGCGCCGACAATCTGAGCGCGCCGCAGCACACCACCATCAATCTGGATGAAAACCCGACGCACGACTTCAACGCCGACGGGTTCAGCGACATCCTGTGGCAGAACGACAACGGCCAGCCGGGGATCTGGACCATGAACGGCCTGGTCCGGCTCGACGGCGCCAATGTCGGCTTCAATCCCAACGGCATCCCGCTGCAGACCGGCGAGGTCGGGCCGTGGAAGGTCAAGGCCGCGGGCGACTTCAACGCCGACGGCCATGCCGACATCCTGTGGCAGAACGACAACGGCAGCGCCGGCATCTGGCTGATGGATGGGTTCAACGTCATCGGCGACGGCATCGTGGGCTTCAACCCGGGCTCGAACTGGAAGGTGATCGACGCCGCCGACTTCAATGCCGACGGCCACGCCGATATCCTGTGGCAGAACGACAACGGCACCGCCGGCATCTGGACCATGGACGGTCTCAACCGCATCGCCGGCGCCAATGTCGGCTTCAACCCGGGCCCGAGCTGGCACGTCAAGGCCGCCGGCGACTTCAACGCCGACGGCCATGCCGACATCCTGTGGCAGAACGACAACGGCACCGCCGGCATCTGGCTGATGGACGAGTTCAACGTCATCGGCGACGGCAATGTCGGCTTCAATCCGGGACCGAGCTGGAAGGTGATCGACGCCGGCGACTTCAACGCCGACGGCCACTCCGACATCCTGTGGCAGAACGAGAACGGCACGCCGGGCATCTGGACCATGGACGGTCTCAACCGCATCGCCGGCGCCAATGTCGGCGGCTTCAACCCGGGCCCGAGCTGGAAGGTCAAGGCCGCCGGCGACTACAACGGCGACGGCAGGTCCGACATCCTGTGGCAGAACGACAACGGGCAGCCCGGCATCTGGCTGATGGACGGGTTCAACGTCGTGGCCGATGGCGGCGTCGGCTTCAACCCCGGCCCGAGCTGGAACGTGATCGGGCAGCACGACCTGATCGGCGGATGACGGGGCGGCGCGCGGCACGAGATGCCGCCGCAGAGTTGCGCCATTGGCTGACGGTGCGCGCCCTGCCGCTGTGGGCGGGCACCGGGTTCGACGCGGCGAGCGGCGCGTTCCACGAGCGCCTGCGGCTCGACGGCAGCCCCGACGCGGGCGCCGAGCGGCGCCTGTTCGTGCAGGCGCGGCAGATCTACGTCTATGCGCACGCGGCGACGCTCGGTTGGCACGACGGCCTCGCACAAGCGCGTTCGGCCTGCGAATACATGGTGCGGCACGCGCGCGCTGACGGGCGGCCGGGCTTTGCGCATCGCCTGCATGCCGACGGGCGCATCGCGGATGCGACGCGCGACAGCTACGACCATGCCTTCGTGCTGCTGGCGCTCGCCCACCTCGCCCATGCCGGCGAAGATGCGCGCGAACTGATCGACGAGACCCTCGCCTTCATTGACGCGCATCTCACGCTGCCCGACGGCAGCCTGGCCGAAGGCGTGCCCTCGCGCCGGCCGCGGCGGCAGAACCCGCACATGCACATGCTCGAGGCGATGCTGGCGCTGCACGAGACGATCGGCTATCCGGGCGCGCGCGCGCGCGCCGGCCGGCTCGTGGCGCTGATGCCGAAGTTCCTCGATCCCGCGACGCGCACGCTCGGCGAATATTTCACCGACGCCTGGGCGCCGGCGCCCGGCATCGAGGGCGACAGCGTCGAGCCCGGCCATCAGGCCGAATGGGCCTGGCTGCTGCGCAAATACCAGCGCCTGAGCGGCGCACCGCCGGACGCGCTCGCACGCGATCTGCTCGACGGCGCGCTGCGCGCGGCGACTTCTGCGGGTCTGGTCGACGAGGTCGACCGCGCGCATCTCGTGCGGCGCGCCTCGCGCCGGGTCTGGCCGCAGGCCGAGCTCGCCAAAGCCTGGATCGCCGAGGCCGAGATCGGCGCAGCCGGCGCCGCGGAACGTGCCCACGCGGCGCTCGGCGCACTGATGCGCGGCTATCTCGACCGCCCGTTCCGCGGCGGCTGGATCGACCAGTTCGGCGCCGACGGCGCGGCGCTCTCGACCTTCGTGCCGGCGAGCACGCTCTATCACGTGTTCGTCGCGGCGGTCGAAGGGGAAAGGGTGCTGGGGTCGTAGAGCGAAAGCCGGGCTACGTAGTTCGCCGAGCCGGCAAAAAGCCGAAATCGGCCGCATTTGGCCTGCAACCATCGGGCGGCGTGGGCGGCGGGTCTGGACGTGCCAGCAACCCGCAGCCTTTAACGTTAACTGCGCGCTCAACGGACCGCTGTCAGCGCCCGCGGGGGGTGCTATATGGAAGGGCCGCACGGCCTCATTTTTTGAGTGGATCGATGTCCCGACCGGCCCTGACGCAACGGCCCCAGACGCATCCTGCGGTTGCGGCGGCGCTTGCCGACTGCAAGCGCGCGTTCTGGAGCATCGCGCTGTTCTCCGGCGTGGTGAACATGCTGATGCTGGCCGGCCCGCTCTACATGCTGCAGATCTACGACCGCGTGCTGGCGAGCCGCAGCATCCCGACCCTGATCGCGCTCACCGTGTTCCTGATCGGCGCCTATGCGTTCCAGGGCGTCCTCGACCTGATCCGCTCGCGCATCGTGGTGCGCTCGGCCGCGGTGCTCGACGAGCGCCTCGGCACCACCGTGCACGGCGCGGTGATGCGGCTCGCGATCGTGGCGCGCAATCCGGGCGACGCGCACCAGCCGCTGCGCGACCTCGACCAGATCCGCACCTTCCTCACCGGCGCCGGCCCGATCGCGATCGTCGACCTGCCGTGGATGCCGGTGTTCCTGTTCTTCTGCTTCCTGATCCATCCCTGGCTCGGGGTGCTGGCGCTTGCCGGCGCTCTGGTGCTGGTCGCCATGACCATCCTCACCGAGCGTTCGAGCCGCGAGCCGGCGCGCTCGCTCGCGCAGGACGCGGGCACGCGCATGATCGACGGTCGAGACCCATCGGCGCAACAGCGAGACCGCGCTCGCCATGGGCATGTTGGCGACGCTCGCCAAGCGCTTCGAGGCGGTCAACCAGCGCTATCTCTCGGCGATCGAGCGCTCGACCGACATCACCACCTCCTACGGCAGCATCACCAAGGTGTTCCGCCTGCTGCTGCAGTCCGCCATGCTCGGTCTCGGCGCCTACTTCGTCATCCGCCAGGAGCTGACCGCGGGCGCCATGATCGCGGCCTCGATCATGATGGGGCGCGCGCTCGCGCCGATCGAGACCGCGATCGCCAACTGGCGCGGCTTCATCGGCGCGCGCGACAGCATCCGGCGCCTGTCCGAGATCCTGGCGCGGCTGCGCGAGGATCGCGCGGCGACCTCGCTGCCGAAGCCCAAGGACAGTCTCGACGTCGGCCAGCTCGTCGTCGTCGCCGCCGGGCACGCAGACGCTGATCCTCTCGAACGTGCAGTTCCGCCTCAGCGCCGGCGAGGCGCTCGGCGTGATCGGTCCGAGCGGCTCGGGCAAGACCTCGCTGGTGCGCACGCTGCTCGGCATCTGGCCGCCGGCCAAGGGCACGGTGCGCCTCGACGGTGCGGCGCTCGATCAATGGGATGGCGAAGTGCGCGGCCGCTACATCGGCTACGTGTCGCAGGCGGTCGACTTGTTCGACGGCACGATCGCCGAGAACATCGCGCGCATGGAAAGCGAGCCGGACGCCAAGGCGGTGCTCGCCGCCGCGCAGGCCGCGGGCGCGCACGACATGATCCTGCGCATGCCGTCCGGCTACGACACCCGCATCGGCGACAGCGGGGTCGTGCTCTCGGCCGGGCAGCGCCAGCGCATCGCGCTGGCGCGCGCGCTCTACGGCGACCCCTTCCTGGTGGTGCTCGACGAGCCCAATTCCAATCTCGACGCCGACGGCGAGGCCGCGCTGCAGAACGCGGTGCTCGGCTTCAAGGCGCGCGGCAGCATCATCGTGCTGATCACGCACCGCCCCTCGGCGCTGGCGGCCTGCGACAAGGTGCTGTTCCTCGCCAACGGCACGCAGCAGGCGTTCGGGCCGCGCGACGACGTGATGCGCAAGGTGATGCAGCAGCGCCCGCCGCAGCCCGCGGTCGGCAACCTGAAAGTCGTGGGCGACGCTTCGGGCGGAGGTGAGCGATGAGCAAGACCGCGCCGGATCCCCGCCGCGTCATCCGCAGGCTCAATCTCCTGGGCCTCGCGCTGATCGTGCTGTTCGTCGGCGGCGTCGGCGGATGGGCGGCGACCAGCCAGCTCGCCGGCGCGGTGATCGGCAGCGGCACGCTGGTGGTCGAGTCGAGCGTCAAGAAGGTGCAGCACCCGACCGGCGGCATCGTCGGCGAAATCTTCGTCAAGGACGGCAGCGCGGTCGAGGAAGGCCAGATCGTGATCCGCCTCGACGACACGGTGCCGAAGGCAACGCTCGGCGTGGTGCGCTCGCAGCTCGACGAGGCGCTCGCGCGCGAGACGCGCCTGCTGGCCGAACGCGACGGAACCGAACAGCTCGCGTTTCCCGAGGAGCTGACCAGCCGGCAGAATGAGAGGACGGTCGCCGCCGCAACCGCGGGCGAGGAGAAGCTGTTCGAGTCGCGTCGTACCGCGCGCGCGGGGCAGAAGTCGCAGCTGCGCGAGCGCATCGCCCAGAGCAACGAAGAGATCCGCGGCCTCACCGCGCAGCAGAACGCCAAGGCGAGCGAGATCAAGTTCATCGGCGAGGAGCTGGTCGGCGTCACCAAGCTCTATGCGCAGAACCTCGTCACCATCGTGCGCTACAACCAGCTGCAGCGCGACCAGGCGCGACTCGAAGGCGAGCGCGGGCAGTTCGTCGCCGAGATGGCGCGCGCGCGCGCCAAGATCAGCGAAACCGAGCTGCAGATCCTCCAGCTCGACCAGGATTTCCGCACCGAGGTGCTGAAGGACCTGCGCGACACCCAGGGCAAGATCGCCGAGCTGCGCGAGCGCGTGATCACCGCCGAGGACCAGCTCAAGCGCATCGACATCCGTGCGCCGCAGACCGGCGTGGTGCACCAGCTTGCGGTCCATACCGTCGGCGGCGTCATCGCCAACGGCGAGACCATCATGCTGATCATCCCGCGCGCCGACGACCTCGTGGTCGAGGCCAAGGTCGCGCCGCAGGACATCGACCAGATCGCGATCGGCGCGGCGACGACGGCGCGCATCATGGCCGGCAACCAGCGCACCACCCCGGAGATCAACGGCCGGATCATCATGATCGCGGCCGACCTGACCAAGGAGCAGCAGACCAACCAGGCCTACTACCTGGTGCGCGCCACGCTGCCCGAGGACCAGGTGCGCCTGCTCGCGGGCCTCAAGCTCGTGCCCGGCATGCCGGTCGAGATGTTCATCCAGACCCAGGACCGCACGCCGCTCGAGTTCCTGCTCAAGCCGCTGCGGGACCAGTTCGCGCGCACGTTCCGCGAAAGATGATCGGGTTTGCGCTGCAGGCGCATCGGGATTGTGGTCTAACCTATTGTCGGAAAACGAATTTTTCTCAAATCGCCGCCGCCGCTGCGGGGCTCGGGGCGCAGGTTTTTCGCTCGCCCAAGCGAAGACGTGCTGATAGGTTCGCGGCCGTTTCGCAAAAGGACCCCCGGCCGCAAATGCCGAACGCCTCCAATACCACCGCGCACGTCGTCGAGTTCGACCAGCGCTCGTTGAGCAAGACGCGCGAGCGCTGGCACCGGGCGCTCGGCGATATCGTGCAGGGCCTCGCGCATTGGCGGCTGTGGTGGTTGCTCGGCCTCAACGACATCCGCCAGCGCTACCGGCGCTCCAAGGTCGGGCAGTTCTGGATCACGCTGTCGATGGGCGCTTTCGTCCTCGGCGCCGGCTTCGTGTTCGGCCAGCTGTTCCAGCGCAGCATGACGGAGTATCTGCCGTTCCTGACCGTCAGCATGGTGGTCTGGACCTTCATGACCGGAATCCTCAACGACAGCTGCACGGTGTTCGCCCACTCGGAAAGCTACCTGCGCCAGGAGCGGCTGGCCAAATCGGTCTTCGTCATGCGCCTGCTGGTGCGCAACCTGCTGATCTTCGTGCACAACCTGATCCTGATCCCGGTGGTGTTCCTCATCTTCGGCAAGACGCCGAGCGCCACCGCCCTGCTCGCGATCCCCGGGCTCATGCTGGTCACCGTCAACACCATGCTGGCGGCGCTGTTCCTCGCCATGATCTGCACGCGCTTCCGCGACTTGCCGCAGATCGTCGGCAACCTGCTGCAGATCGCGTTCTTCGTCTCCCCGGTGATGTGGGAGAAGAACCAGATCCTGGCCCAGTATCACTGGCTGGTCGATCTCAATCCGCTCGCCACGCATCTCACCATCATCACCGACCCCCTGCTCGGCCGCGTCCCGACGTTCGAGCAATACGCGACATGCCTTGCCATCACCGTCCTTGCCGCCGCGATCGCGCTGCCGTTCTTCGCGCGCTTCCGCGAGCGCATCGTGTACTGGCTGTAGCGGGCAAGCCGATGGCCGCCATCGACCTCGTCGACGTCAGCGTCGAATTCCCGATCTACACCGCCAAGGGGCGGTCGATCCGCTCCGACCTGCTCAGCCGGGTCGGCGGGCGCATCCAGGAATCGGAATCGGAGCACCGGCTGGTGGTGCGCGCGCTGCGCAAAATCGATCTGCGCCTGCGCCCGGGCGACCGCCTCGGCCTCATCGGCCACAACGGCGCCGGCAAGTCGACGCTGCTGCGCGTGCTCTCGGGCGTGTACGAGCCCCCGGTCGGACGGGTGCGGATCGAAGGCAAAGTGTCCTCGCTGCTCGACGTGACGCTCGGCATCGATCCCGAGCTCAACGGCTACGACAACATCGTGCTGCGCAGCGTGCTGCTCGGCATGACCATCGCCGACGCCCGGCGCATGACGCCAGAGATCGCCGAGTTCTCCGGGCTCGGCGAGTTCCTCGAGCTGCCGGTGCGGACCTATTCGACCGGCATGCTGCTGCGGCTCGCGTTCGCGATCTCGACCGCGACCAAGCCCGACATCGTGCTGCTCGACGAGATCGTCGGCGTCGGCGACGCCGAGTTCTCAGACAAGGCGCACACGCGCACGCGCGAGCTGGTGGAGCAGGCGAGCATCCTGGTGCTCGCCTCGCACGACATGGCCCTGCTGCGCCGCTATTGCAAACAGGTGGCATGCCTCGGGGCCGGCGAGATCGTCGAGATCGGTCCGACCGACGCGATCCTCGAGCGCTATCTGGCGCGCCTGGCCGACGACCCGCAATCCGGAGTCACGCTGCGGCCCGCCTTCGTTGAACCGCCCGGACAAGTGGACTAGCAAGTCGCATGTTCAGCGTATTGTCCGCGCCGGTCGACGAGATCCCGCCCAGCCCGGACCCGGCGGCGCGCAGGCTGGCCCTCGATCTCGGCCTGATCGGCATCTTGAGCGCCGTCTATCTGGTCGCCGCCCATTACCTGAACAAGCTCATTCCCGACGAGCTTGCGACCCAGACCGACATCGTGGGATATCCGACCGTCTTCGCCTTCAATATCGATAAATACCACTATCTCTACTATAGCTATAGCTTCGGTCTGCTTGCCGTGGTCGGCGCCGGTTTCCTGCTGCTGCGGCGCTTTCTCGATCAGCTGGCGCCGCCGGCCGCCGTCGATTGGCCGCCGCAGGCCGCGCACGGCCCGCTGGTGCGGCGGCTCGACGACTACGTGTTGCCCGTCGTGCTGCTCACGGCCGCGGCGATCTTCGTCTTTTCAAACCGTCTGTTCGGCTTCGCATACGTTGCGCTCGCGCTTGGCGCCGGCTTGCTCGTCATGGCGCTGTCGTCGGGCGATCGGCGTGGCGCGGTGACCGAGGCGGTCACTGCCGTCGCAAGCGTGGCCGTCGCCACGATCGGCGTTGGCGCGCTGCTGCTCGCGAGCGTGCAGACGCCCGGTGCCATGCCTCATTCCGTCATGCCCCCCTGGTTCAGCGTCGTGCTGCCCGTCGCGGCCGGGTTGTTGGCTGCCGGCTACGCGTTCTGGCACGCGCGTTGCAGCGACGCGCAGGCGCGCCGCACCGCACGGCTGCGCCTCTACGAGGGCGTGGCGGTCGTCGCCCTCATGTACCTGATCTACTTCCGCGTCGTGGTCGGCTACGGCGGAGCGGACTTCTATCACGAGGGCGAGCATCTCGTGCCGGCCGCGCTGATGCGGCAAGGCGCGTTCCCGTGGCGCGACTTCCTCATCATCCACGGCATCTTCCTCGACGGCCTCAAGACCCGCATCGGCGAATGGCTGTTCGGCGGCGAAACGCGCTGGGCCGGGCAAATGATGCACGATTTTATGTTCCCGCTGTATCTGAGCGCGTTCTACTGGTTCTTCCGCCTCGCGTTCGGCGGCAACGTGCTGCTGGCGCTGGTCGGAACGCTGATGGTCGCCGCGCTGCAGCCCTATACCGACATGCGCGCGGTCCTCTATCCGCTCTGCCTCGTCCTGCTCTACGGCACGATCGCGTACGGAACATGGGTATGGTGCGCCCTGTTCGGAGCGGTCACCGCGTTCCAGATCGCCCTCGCTCCCGAATTCGCCTTCTTCGGCGTGGCCGGCGGGGTCACGATCGCGCTGCGCGACGGCATCGAGGCTTGGCACACGCGCGCTTGGCGCGCGTTCCGGCGCACGCTGCGGACCGCAGCCGCGACGATCGTCATGACAACCGTCGTCGCCGTCTATCTCGCCTTCCACCACGCGCTGGTTCCGTTCATCGATCTCATCATGACGGTCGCGGACGGTCATCGCTACGTCGGCGGCATCCCCAAGCAGCACTTCGATTACGTGAACTTCTATGCGAACTATCCGCTGATCTGCGGCGTCGGCGTGCTGCTCGGCGCACTCGCGCTCGTGCGCAACCGCCAAACAATTCCACCCTGGTATTTCGCCACGATCGCGCTCGCGATCTACATCATCCTCTACTATCCGAAATATCTCGGTCGCGCCGACGGACACCTGTTCCAGGTGGTGGCGCTGGCAACACCGCTGCTCGTCATGGCGAGCCTGGCGGCGGCGCTCACCGCCGAAAGCGTGCTGGCCGCAGCCTTCGGCGTCTTGCGCACGTGGCTGCCCTGTCGCGGCGTGGTGATGGCCGGGATTGCCGCTCTCCTCATCGTGCTTCCCTTCCCGCCCGCGCTGCCCCGTTCCGCCGCCGCGGAGCTGATGCAGGCCGCGAACACGCTTCCTCCGCGCACGGTCGTCGCAGCCCCGTTCGCCCCCGCGCCGCGCACCGGCTTCATGCCCATCGATGCGCCCAGCAGCGCCGCGATCGACGAGTTTCGCGTCTTTTTCGACCGCCACCTCGGCGCGACCGACACTGTTTTCGATATGACCAATGCGTCGGCGCTGTATCACTTCCATCTCGGACTGAAGCCGGCCTCGCGCTACTTCCACGTCAGCCTCGCGGTGCGCGAGCGATCGCAGCTCGACGTGATCCGCGACCTCGCCGCCGCGCGGCCGAAGCTGGTCGTGTTCGACGGCCTGAACTTCGGCCTGCCGTGGTGGGACGGCGTGCACAATAGCGTGCGCCACTATCTGGTGAGCTACTACCTGCTCGCCCATTACCGGCCGACCGCTGTCGTCGCCGGATCGCTGATCCTGGCGCGCAACGAGGCTCTCGGCCTGCCTACGCTCGACGGCAAGGCGACCGAGGACTTCACGGAGAGCTGCCGCTGGGGACACCATCCTTACTTCGCGCGCTTCGCCACCGTCAGGGAGGCATTCAGGACCGCGGACATGGACATCGCCCGGCGCGTCCCAAGGCGCTGGCGCATCGACCTGTCGGGGTGGGCCGGCCTCGCAGAGGGCAAGCTGAGCCGGCGCCGCCTCTACGTGACGCTCGACGACCGCGTGATCGCCGAAGGCGCGACCGGACTGGCGCGGCCCGCAGTCGCGAAGGTCCTGAAAGCCGAGCATCTGGCCTTTTCCGGCTTCCGCATCGTGCTCGACCTCGCCGAAGAGGCGACCGATGCGCGGGTGCGCGTGTTCGCCGAGCTGGAGGACGGCTCGGTCGGCGAGGTGCTGACCGGCGCGCAGAGCCGCGAGCGCTCCGGCACCACTCCCGCGGCCATCCGTCTTGCCGACGGCCGTGCCCTGCGCGTGACGCCGGGCATTGTGGGCGGCTTGTTCGAAAGCAAGACGGTCGGAACCATCGTCACGCTGCGCGTGGCGCCGACCGCCGCGCAGGCGCCCCTGTTTGCGCTGCAGTTCGACGTCGTCGGCCGCAATCCGAGGGCCCGCTTCGAAATCGTCGATGCGGCGACGCAGGAGCTCATCGTGAGCTTCGGCGGCGCGCTTGCCGAGCGATCCACGCTGACCGTGCCGGTCGGCGGCTGCTTCGGCGCCCGTTCACTCGCCCGGCGGCCGTTCGACGTCCATATCGGCATCGCCGACCCGATCCCCGGCGTCGACGTCGAACCGACGATCGGCGCGGTGCGTGCGGTCGAGCTTCCGCTCGCTGCGCTGGTGGCCGGGCGTCAGCCGCCATGAGCGCAGGCGTCCAACGGATGAAGGCCGCGATGCGACGCCTTCCGCTGTTCGAGCGCATCAGCGCCGCGCGCGCGCGCGCCGCCAAGGTGCGGGCGGACGTGGCGGTGATCCGCGCATCCGGCCTGTTCGACGAAGCCTGGTACCGCGCCCAATATCCCGATGCGGCGGCGAGCCGCGATCCGATCCGGCACTACGTGGAGCGCGGCGCGGCCCAGGGCTACGATCCGAGCCGGCAGTTCAGCACCGGGGTCTACCTGGAGAACTATCCCGACGTCGCGGCGCGCGGCGCCAATGCACTGGCGCATTACGTCGGGTTCGGACGGCGCGAGGGGCGCTCGGCCAACAAGGGCAGCTATCGCGACTGGGTTTCCTACTACGACACGCTGAGCGACGACGACCGCAAGGTCTTCCGCGGCGCGATCGAGGCGTTCCCGGCGCGGCCGCTGATCTCTGTCGTCATGCCGGTCTACAACACCGAGCTCACCTGGCTCGAACGCGCGATCGGCTCGGTGCGGACGCAGCTCTATCCGAACTGGGAGCTGTGCATTGCCGACGACGCCTCGCCCGATCCCGCAGTCAGGCGGCTGCTGCAGGCGCAGGCCGAAAACGACCCGCGCATCCGCGTCGCCTACCGCGAGACCAACGGCCATATCTCGGCCAACTCGAACACGGCGCTCGAGCTTGCGAGCGGCGACTACGTCGCGCTGATGGACGACGACGACGAGCTTGCCGAGCATGCGCTGTTCTGGGTCGCGCGCGAGATCGTGCTCCATCCCGATGCCGACCTGATCTATTCGGACGAGGACAAGATCGACGAGAACGGGCGGCGTTTTGCCGCCTACTTCAAGCCGGACTGGAACGAGGCGCTGATCCTGGCGCAGAACTTCTTCTCGCACATCGGCGTCTACCGGCGCCGCCTGCTCATGCGGGCCGGCGGCTTCCGCATCGGCTATGAAGGCAGCCAGGACCATGACCTGGTGCTGCGCTGCGCCGAGCTGACCACGCCCGAGCGCATCCGCCATATCCCGCGCGTGCTCTATCACTGGCGCGCACGGGCCGGGTCGACCGCGACCGACGTGGAGACCAAACCCTATGCGCGCCAGGCCGGCGCGCGCGCGCTGCAGGACGCGCTGGCGCGCCGCGGCATCGCCGCCACGGTCGCGTTGCCGCGCGAGAACTACTACCAGGTCGACTATTCGCCACCGGCGCAGCCGCCCTCCGTCAGCATCCTCATCCCGACCACCGCCAGGGAGCAGCTCATCGGAACCTGCCTCGACAGCCTGCTCAAGATCACCAGCTATCCGGATTTCGAAGTCCTGATCGCGGTCAGCGCCGCCAACCTGGCGCTGCCGGAGCGCGCCGCGCTGCTCGATGCCTTCAGGCGCGACGCGCGCGTGCGCGTGCTCGCCTACGAGGACCGGCCGTTCAACTATTCCTGGGTCAACAACTGGATGGCCGGGCAATCGCGCGCGCCGGTGATCTGCTTCCTCAACGACGACGTGGAGATCACGCAAGGCTCCTGGCTGGAAAAGCTGGTGGCGCGGCTGCAGCTCGAACGCGTCGGCGCGGTCGGGCCGATGCTGTATTATCCCGACGACACCATCCAGCACGCCGGCGTGATCCTCGGGATGGGCGGGGTCGCGGGTCACCAGTTCAGCCGCGTGACGCGCGGCACGACGGGCTATTTCGGCCGCGCCATGCTGGAACAGGATCTCAGCTGCGTGACGGCGGCCTGCATGGCGGTGCGGCGTGCGGTGTTCGATCAGCTCGGGGGCTTCAAGGAGACCTTTCCGGTGGCGTTCAACGACGTCGATCTCTGCCTGCGCATGCGCGCGGCCGGATGGCGGATCATCTGGACGCCGACGGTCGAGCTCTACCACCACGAGAACGCCTCGCTCGGCCGGCACGATTCGAGCGTCCGGGCGCTGCAATTCGCGCAAGACGAGGCCCTGATGCGGGAAGCCTGGGAGACAGCGATCGAGAACGACCCGTTCTTCAATCCCAATCTTTCGCGCAGCAGCGGCAACCACGACCTTGCATTCCCGCCGCGGGTGGACAAGCTGCCGGCACTTGTCCTCGCGGGCGCAGCCGCAGGGGCTTGAGAGAGGAGAGACCATGCGTCTGGCTATCATCGGAACCGGCTATGTCGGTCTTGTCTCCGGGGCGTGCCTGGCCGATTTCGGCCACGCCGTCACCTGCATCGACAAGGATGCGGACAAGATCGCCGCGCTGGGCCGCGGCGTCTTGCCGATCCACGAGCCGGGCCTCAGCGAGCTCGTGACCGAGAACGTGGCCGAGGGCCGTCTCGGGTTCTCTACCGGCCACGCCGCGGTCGGGACCGCGGACGCCGTGTTCATCGCGGTCGGAACGCCATCGCGCCGCGGCGACGGCCATGCGGACGTGAGCTACGTGCATGCAGCCGCGCGCGAGATCGCTGCGGACCTCGCGGGCTTCACCGTGGTGGTCACCAAGTCGACCGTGCCGGTCGGGACCGGCGACGAGGTCGAGCGCATCATCCGGGAAGCCCGGCCGGATGCCGACTTCGCGGTGGTGTCGAATCCCGAATTCCTGCGTGAAGGCGCGGCGATCCGCGACTTCAAGCACCCCGATCGTATCGTGATCGGCACTGAGGATACGCGTGCCCGCGAGGTGATGGCAGAAGTATATCGGCCGCTCTATCTGAATGCGCCGCCGATCCTCCATACCAGCCGCCGCACCGCGGAATTGATCAAATATGCCGCCAATGCCTTCCTGGCGATCAAGATCACCTTCATCAACGAGATCGCCGATCTGTGCGAGAAGGTTGGTGCGGATGTGCAGGATGTCGCGCGCGGGATTGGCATGGACAACCGTATCGGCGCGAAATTCCTGCACCCGGGCCCGGGCTTCGGCGGCTCGTGCCTGCCGAAGGACGCGCGCGCCTTGATCAAGACCGCGCAGGATCACGCCGCACCGCTGCGCATCGTCGAGACCGCAATCGCCGTCAACGACACGCGTCCGCCCCTAATGGCGGCACGCATCGTCGACATGCTTGAAGGCGAAGTGCGTGGAAAGATCATCGCAGTGCTGGGTCTCACCTTCAAGCCCGATACCGACGACATGCGCGAAGCGCCCTCGATCGCCCTCATCGAGACGCTCCAGCATCAGGGAGCACGCATCCGTGCGCATGATCCCGCCGGCATGGAGCAGGCAAAGACCATGCTAAAGGACGTGATTTTTTACGATAATCCGTATGGCTGTGCCGAGAGCGCCGATGCGCTCGTCATCATGACCGAGTGGGAGCAGTTCCGCGCGCTCGATCTCGACCGCCTGAAACGCACGATGGCGCGCCCGATCGTGCTCGATCTGCGCAACGTATACCGCACCGAAGCCATGCAACGGCACGGCTTTGCCTATCACGGCATCGGACGTCCGCGCCCGCGCTGACATGGATCGATCCGCCGCACGCGCTAGGATGAAACGGCTGCTGGCGCCGATCCGCTGGCTCCTGCCGCCGGCGTTCCGCGCCAGATTGGCGGAGCGGGACCGAGCCAGGCTGATCGCCGCCTCGGGCCTGTTCGACGCCACTTGGTACCGCCAACGCTACCCGGACGTGAAAGGCCTCGATCCGCTTGCGGATTATCTGCGCCAGGGTGGGGTGCGCGATCCGAATCCCTTGTTCCGCGCCGGTTGGTACCTGGCGCAGAACCCGGATGTCCGCGCCGCGGGCTTAGACCCGCTGGTTCATTACTTGCTGCGTGGCGCGGCGGAGGGGCGCAAACCCAACCCGCTGTTCGACGGCGCGCGCTATCTTCGGCAAAATCCGGACGTGGCCGCGGCCGGGCAGAATCCGCTCGCGCATTACCTGCGCAGCGGCGCCCTCGAGGGCCGCCCGGCCCATCCACTGTCGCTAGGGCTGTGGCATCTCGAGCAGCGGCTCGGTCCACGTGCATGCCGGCACGCCGCGCCGCCGCAACAAGACCACACCGCGCGCGGCGACGCCGCGCCGCTCACGTTCGACGCCGCCGGCACAAGCGATGCCGAGCCGGCGCTTGGCGCGGCGCTCGCGACGGCCGCCGCGCAAGGCCGGCATCTGCTCGTCTTGATCGGTACGGCGCCATCGCCCGAAGCCATCGCCCGACTGGTTGCGACGTTCGACGCCGATCCGATGATCGGCTGGGCGATCCCGCGGTTTGCCGACCCGGGCGGCGCGATCCTGCCGCTGCCATCGGCCGCGCCGGAGTTGCCCGCCTACGACCGGCGCATCCTGCCGCACCTGCCGGCGTTCGAGCTTGTGCCGGAAGTCGTGGCCGCTTGCGTCCTGGTGCGCCGTGAGGTCGCGGCGAATTTCCCGGCCCGCGCCACCGGATTGCGCAGTATGCCGGGCGCGCTGCGGCTGCTGATGACCTGGGGACGGCGGCTCGGTTATCGGATGGCCATCGTCAACACCGCCGTAGTGCCGGCGCCGGCCGGCGGCGCCTATCCGGTTCCCGCGCCCGACGAGCGCAAGGCGCTGACGCTGCTGTTTCCGGACATCGTGCAAGCCGACCTGCGGTTCGGCGCACTCGCCGCACACCGCCGCGAGGCGCTGCTCGGGCGGACACTGCTGGTCGCGGCCGAGCAGCCGCGAATGCTGCTCGACTGCACCGGCATGCCGGCGCGCCACAACGGCACCACCGAGTGCATCCTCGGCATCCTCGAGGGGATCGCGCAGCTGGACACGCACTGGCGCATCGACGTGCTGGCCGGAAGCACGGCGGTCGCGTTCCATGACCTGCGTGAGCGGGTCAAGTTCGCGCGCGTGATCGATCGCGCGGTCGGCAGCTATGCCGTGGCCATCCGGCCGTCGCAGCCCTGGTCGCTCGGCGCGATCGCCGAGCTCCATCGCCACGCGCTCGCTGTAGCGGTGATGATGCTCGACACGATCGCATGGGACGTTGTCTATCTCGCCGGCGACGAGGTGGAGCGGTCCTGGCGCTTCACTGCCGCCCATCTCGACGGCATCCTGCACATTTCTGAATTCACCCACGATCGCTTCAACCTGCGCTTCCCAGTCGCGCCGCATGTGCGCCAGCGGGTGACGCACCTGAGCTGCCACAGCGGCGACTATCCGGTCCGCGATGGTGGCCAAGCGCGCGCGCACGTTCTGCTGGTCGGCAATGACTACGACCACAAAGCCCTGCCCGACACGCTGCTGGCGCTGGCACACGCTTTCCCGGACCGACAATTCGCGGTGATCGGTTATGACGGCGCGGTGCCGCCAAACGTGCGCGCCTGCGCAAGCGGCCGGCTCACGGCTGCGGATATCGATGCGCTCTATGCAGGCGCCCGCCTCGTGATCTTCCCGTCGTTCTACGAGGGCTTCGGCTTTCCTCTGGTCAGGGGCTTGGCCCAGGGGATCGACGTGGTGGCCCGACGCTCCCCCCTGCTGGAGGAGATCGCAGGTCATTGCCGGGGCACAAGCCGCATTATTCCGTTCGAGGATCCGCCTTCGCTGATCGCGGCGGTGGCCGGCGCACTTGCCGGCGAGGCGGTTGGCACGCTGCCGCTCGGCGGCCGCCTTGGCGGCAACGACCCGCCGCGCTGGCGCGACGTTGCGGCGGACATCCTGGCTTTTGCGGACGACCTGACGCGCGCTCCGACGCCGGCGGTGCATGATGCGCGCGAGGCGGCGCTGCGGCTCGCCGGGATTGCGTAGTCGCGCCGGCCAGAAGCCTCGTGCGCCTTCGCCCGCGTCACACGCTGCGCTTGGTCGCCGCGGGATGCTGCGGCAAGCGGCCTTCGCCATAGCCGGCCTGCACGAAGTGATCGTACGCGCTCTTCACGCTGCCGCTGCGGATCAGGCGGGCGACGTCGGGATAGCGCAGCAGATACCAGGCTTCGTCGACCACGGGGCGCGTCGGCAGCCGCCTCTCCCGCTTGCCGTGGGTGCGATAATGGTTCGCCGCAGAACTGATGCGCCCTTCGGCAACGGCCGCGCGCACGTCGGGATAGCAGGACAGATACCAGTCCTCGTCGACCACGGGCTCCGCCGTCCTGAAGGGGTTGAACCGTCGCATGCAGACGCTCGCGAAATATTGGACTGAGACCTGCACTATAACACGGAAAACCTATCGACCAGCGACTGGTGCGCGCGGCCGCGCGTGTCCTGGATCAACTGGAACAACATGCTGATCTAAGCGTCTCACCCTTACTCGCCGCCCGATTTTCGCATCAACGTGATCGGCTAGCCTCGTACGCGTGCTCTTGATGATCGTCCTGGGCTGCTTCCTCGCGGTCACCCTCGCTCTATCGATCGATGCGCTGCAGGTACAGCGCGCAGTAAGCGCCCGTGCAATAGCTGAAAAGGCAGAAAAAATGGGTATCAAGGAGCCAAATTCTTCGAGCCGTGATCGGACATACGCACGCTGATCAACAGAGTTGTCGAGCGAAACTTATGCTTCCACATCAAACTGAGATATCCTCCAACATCGACATTTTTCGACATATACCAGATATTGGATAATGGCTTGCATCCCGTCCTAGTTGTGGCGAGCGAGGCCGGCGCAACGGCGCGGCGCGTCTATTGTGCGGCGAACGGCGCTGGCGCTAGGCTGCATCCGATCTAAGGAATTGCCCCCGGAGTCGAGGGCGGAAATGCGCGTGTCATGACTCCTATTGCGGCCACACTCGACCGATCTGCAGAGTCGCGCGCCCGATGATCAGTTACGCGCAGAATTTCGAAGACGTGATGTTGAATCGCGTGTTCCGCGATCGCACGGACGGCTTTTACGTCGACGTCGGTGCCGCCGATCCGGTCCACCTCAGCGTCACCAAGTGGTTCTACGATCTCGGCTGGACCGGGATCAATATCGAGCCGCATCTCGAATTTTTCCAGAAGCTCGAGTCCGAACGGCCGCGCGACATCAACCTGAATTGCGGGGCGGGCGCGATCGACGGCGAGGCGGTGCTGCATGAATTTTCCACCAAGGAGTGGTCGTCGTTCGCGACCGATGGGGGCGCGTCGGACCCCGCAGGATCGACCCCGGTCGCATCGCACGATCCTCGATCAGCATGCGCGCGGGCGCCGCATCAACATCCTCAAGATCGACGTGGAAGGGTGGGAGAAAGAGGTACTGCGCGGCATCGACCTGCGGCGGCATCGGCCGACGATCGGGCTGGTCGAAGCGGTCGACCGGGAAACCAACGTGGTCAATTCCGACTGGGACGACATCCTGCTCGCCGCGGACTACAAGCTCGTTTATTTCGACGGGCTGAACAAGTTCTACGCGAACGCGGAAGAGCGGGGCACCGAACGGCACTTTGCCGTGCCCCCCAACGTCTTCGACGACTATCAACTCCACATGCAGGTCGAGCAGCAGAAGCAGATCGCCTCGCTGACCTGGATCGTCGAGCACTCGGACCAGGACCAGGCGGCCCATCTGGCGCAAATCCACGAACTCACCGACATGATCAAGGCGTCGGAGGCCGACCGCGCCGCTCGGCTCGACCAGATCCACGTGCTGACCGAGCAGATCCATATCCTGCGCGGCATGCTGACCGGGTCGGACGATCGCGCCGGCCGGCTCGACGCCTCCCGGCTCGAGCAGGTCCATCAGCTGACCGCTTGGCTCAAGGAGTGCAACGCGGAACGCACCGCGCAATACCAGGAAAGCCAGCGGCTGGCCGGCCTGTTGGAGCAGTCCGAAGGGAGGCGGCTCGCGGTCGTCGAGCAGTATCGCCGCGTCACCCGGATCGGCCCGATTCTGCTCGGGCTCGCGTCGAAAAAGTAGCGCGCGAGGCCAGATCCGCGTGACGGCGCGCCGGGCTCTGACCCGCGTCAGGAGCGACACGCATGGGTTTCTTTGGCGTCTGGATGTTCGTTGCGGCCTCCCTCGCCGCGCTTGCCCTGAGTGGGGGATTCCTGATCGCTGCGCATCCCGGACGTTATGCAATTCTCGCGGCTCCGCTGGCGGGCATCGCAGCTTTCGCCTGCTTCACTGCGATCCTCTATGGCGTTCTGCACCTTCCGTTCTGGTGCGCCGCACTTGCGGTACTGGCGGGGTGCGGCCTGCTCACCCTCGTGGTGGCTCGGCACCGCTTCGGCCTTGCCGATCTCCTCGTGATGGGGCCGTGTCTGCTTGTGCTCTCCGCCGTCGCCACGGCGACCATTTCTATCACGACGGTGAGAAACGGCTCGCCCAGCATCTTCGTCGGCGATGGCACCGATGCAATGAACTATGCGGATGTGGCGGATTGGATACGCGCACACAGGATGAACCACCTTCTGAACGAGCCCAAGGACCCATCCTATGAGCAATTGCCGCGCACGGAATTGCGGGACGATCCGCGCTCCGGCGCGTTCTATTTCCTCGCCCTGGTTGGATGGCTCAACAACAGCCCCAGCCTGTTTGCGGTCGATCCGGCCAACGCCGTCGCATGGGTAGCCGCCATACTCGGGGTAGGCGGCGCGTTTGCGTCGAACCGACGCGAGCTCCTCTTCATCGTGGTCGGACTCACGCTGTCCGCCTGGCTCGACTACAGCCGCATGGGCTTCATGGGAAAGCTGTTGAACTATCCGGCTTCGCTGATGCTTGCGGGCTTGGTGCTTGCAGTGCCGCAGACACGGAACGCCGTGTATGCGCTTGCGATCGTCGGCATCGGCACCGCCCTGCTTCACTCCGCGTTCGCAACATTCCTCATACTCGTAACGGTTTGCGCCGGCGTGCTTGCGCTCCGAAGCCTGAGGAGCCGCACGCTGGTCCGCGATGAGACTTTGTCGGTCGGCGTCCTCTGCCTGATCGTCCTCGCGTCCAGCGGAGCTCTCGCGCGCTTCTTTCATGCAACCTATCCGGATTGGGGCGTGACCTGGGCCTACGTCTGGCCGCGCATTCTCGATCTGGACAATCAAGGTTTTCCGGCAACAGGGCTTTCCGAGCTTGGCGTTGCGGTACTTACCCTGTCCGGCTTCGCCGCTTGGCTGGCTCTTGTCCTGCTTGGGCTCATACGCAGGAACGAGCGCGCGGCCGGATTGCTGATCGGGCCGGCGCTCCTTCTGTTCTTGCTCTTTTCCCTGGACGCGCGTGCCGTCGCGTTCCAGCTCATCGGCTTCTTCTATCCGGTCACCGTGGTCGCGGCAGCCGCATCGATCCCGGGCGGATCGTTATCGTCCGTTCGCGCGCCCGCCACGCTCGCGTTAGTCATCCTGCTGGCGGCCGTGATCGCCTTGCGCTTACCGCGCTTCGCCGCTGGGCTTGAGCGTTACGTCCTTCGACCTTCTCCGTCGTTGATTTTCTCCACGGCGATGCTCGCCGAACTGAGCAACGTTGTTGGATCGGAACAGGTCCTGATCGATGCAACGGACCGTCATTCCGGCCATGCGTTCCGGGCGATGCTCATGCCGCTACTGGGGAAGCAAATTCAATGGACCGAACGGGGCTGGGTTAATGCGGCGCTAAACCATGCAACTGGGATGCCACCCGACTACCCCAAGGCTGCTGCCTTCACTATCGTAAACTCCAATCCTGGACCGCACCCGAGCGCGCCGGTGATCTGGCGATCCTCATCCATCGTCGTCTTGAAGGGAGCGATAGAGCGCAGCGAGCAGCATCCGAGCGCGGCTCGACCGGAAGCCCGCTAGAGGGAACCCGAAGTTCGCCTCGAAGGCTGCCGTCTCCCGCCATCGCCTTACCCAGCGGGTCGCAGCGGCCCGGGACAATCATCTAGACCGTGCCGATTGAAAATCAATTGACACGGGCGAGCTTATAGCGCGCCGTCTGATGGAGAACCTCTCCACGCGGAGTTGTATCCGGGAGAGTAAGTAAGAATCCGGCCCGAACTGGATAGGTTGGAGCAGGCCACGGCCGATAACCAAGGATCGTTTTCCACGCGCGGCCGGTCCACTGCACATTGATTTCCCGGCGCCCGAACTCGACCAGCACTGCGATGGCCCTGCGCGGCTCATCAATATCGACTTCCACCACGCCGTCGCGGCCGACAAGGACCGCCATACGATCAAACTCGTTCTTGGAAAAAACATACGACTGCGGCGGGTTGACGACGAATTCTTTCATGGCGCCGACAAAGCGCGGCCCGCGTTCGGCAATGGCAAGCGCCAACAATGCAAGGGTCGCGTGCTTCCACGGCCACGGGCCGACAGCGAGGCTGCCCGCGGCGCATACCAGGGCCGGATACAAATAGCCGACCAGCTGAAAGGCGTGCGCCGGAAGGTTGAGCACGAAAAGGATACTGAGCAGCAAAGCCGGCCCCGTGAGCAAACCCATTGCACACAGACTGCGCTGCCGAACGGCGAGGCCAAGGAGACCGGCCCAGGTAACAGATGCGATCAACAACACAACGTGTAACGCCGTGGAACCGAGGCCGCTCAGCACTCCGATCTGGCTCTCAATATCGACGATACGAGGGAGCACATATGGCCAACCGAAGAACCAATCGGGAAAACTGAAGTAGGTCGGCCTAGCCTGTGCTCCACTTGCGATTACTGGAATTAGAATCACCGCGCAGCACATCAGAATAGCATCGTACATCGGCGATCGATCCCGCAGTAGAATCATTATCCCAAGCGCTGGAATCAGAACTGCGCCTGCCAGCAGGGCAGTCGTGGGACCGCTATGCAGAATTGCGGTGGCAGAAGCTAAGATCATGAGCGCCATAACTCGGTCAAGCGAGACCGACGACAATGATTTCAGCGTCAGGCCAGTGACGAAAAGCGCAGCCGGATAGCCGAGCACCTTACCCAGGAAGCCCATGTGGAGGTAGTCGACCCAGTGGGAAACCAACAGACCGATCGCAACAAGTGCGAAAACAATGGTCGAATTCGCGAACAGAGCCGCAAGCGCAATGACAGCCGCTGCGACGGCGACCGCGCTAGCGACGTCGTATGCAAACATTCCCGACGTGCCATAAAGGCTGGAGACGATTGCCACAAGTCCGAAGGAGCCAAATCGCGGATCGGTTCCAAACATTATGGCAGGCCAGCTATCATACGGCCGCTCCGCCGTAGGAAGCCACTGGGGACGTTGCGACACCAGCCGGTTGTTCAGCCAGTCGGCGAGATGCGAATAGCCGAAATGGTCAGTGCCCCACGCTACAAGAAGTGCCGGCCCTTGCTCGTGCAGCGTGGCGCCTTCGAATATCGCCACCGAAGCCACGACCACAACGCCGACCATGACGCCAAGGGCCCCTAGCGTCATCGATGAAACAGAGATACTGAGGCGCGCACGATAGTAGAAGCAGCTGACGATGCTCAGCAGAATGCAACATGCGCCGGAAATGCCGGCCGATGCGCCGTATGAAATAAGGAAATGCGAGTAGAACGTATTGGCACCGAACGGAACGATAAGCAGTCCGGCAAATGGAGCGCCCAAGAACCAGTAAGGAGAAGTCCCCGCGAACGGAGCGAGAATTCCAAGACCGCACGTCCCAAAGGCAGCGATGACACCGATGACAAATGCCCACTCGTTAAGGAATGTGGCGATCATGCTCGATCACTCCGACAAGCCTTGCGCTGGTTAGTTGGGCGGCTTGGGTCGCAAGCCCCATGTCGACGGCACACGCAGCACGAGGTCGCGTGTATCCGTACCGCGGCTTTGCACGACGTTGCGATGAAACTTCAGCCTTATCCGCTTCCGGCCTCCATTGGTGGCTGCTGCGGCGCGCGCGTTGATGGTGATCGAATAGGTTTGTCCGGAAAACTTGAATGTCGCCGGCAGCTCCGCGCCAGGCTGTTCAGGACCATCCATGACGACCGCACGCGGGTCCGGTGTTGCGCCCAGGGCGGCGACGTCGTGCTCATCGGCTCGCCCTTCCAGGGCCACAATAGGAAATCGCAGCAGGTGATCGGAATCGACGTTGATCGTCAGGCCCGTGCCGGTGATCCACTCGCCGGACATGCCGCTGATGGTAGCGCCCGGCTTGATAAAGACGTGATGCGGAATTCCCACGATCTCAGACACCAGCACCAAAACAAGATTGTCGTTCGCCCACCGCCAGAGCTCGTTCCAATACTCTTTGATCTTCGTGTTGATCGGATATGGATGCGTGCGATCGGAGCTCGCGTCGGTCAGGATGACGATGTCGCTATCCATCACGAGTTCCAATGCTTTGTCGCGCGGGGTTGGGAAAATGCCGTACTCGCCGTGTCCGAAGCTGGGACGGAAATTGATGAAGTGGCGGAAGCGCTCGTATCCGTATAGCTCGAGTGTCCCTAAGTTGAGGTAGTCGACGACGCGATCGAACGACACTTTCGGGCTGCCGATGTAGTTTTCGAGCGCTTGGCGTGCGACCGCTTCGTTGAGCGCCACGATGCGTTCGCGGTCCAGGCGCGAAAGGGGATTCGACTCGTTCACGCTGCTGCTCAAGAATCCGGCAAGGCCGGCAAGGACAATAATCGCGCAAGCGGCGCTGGCAACAACAGCAGACCGCTTTTTTCCGGATGAGCTATTAGCTTGACGATCCGCGACACTGTCGTGGCGCCAGAGTGGCGCGCATAGCAGTAGAACGAACATGAGGATCGGCACGACCATAATCGCCCCGACCACCGGCGACTTGGAGTAATCGAGGGTCAGGATGACAAGCGGCACAATAACCGCGAGCGCACAAGCGAGCAGGTCGAACCACTGCCGCCGGACACCCTCAAGCCATCGACGCGGCGCTGACCACCCGGTCAACAATCCCACGGCAAGCGACATCACGACCGCCAAGGCAATCAGCCACAATGCCAACGGCCCCAGGTGCAGGTGCCAAATGGTGCTCGGATAATAGACAATGTGATCGGAGAAAGTGTGGATGTTGTTTTCCGCAGCGCGGATGTATTTCTCGTCGCCGAAGAAGTGTCCGACGCCGTAGTACGCGTACAAGGCTCCTCTGACGGAATACAGGACCGGGAACGCCAATGCTGCGGTCAGTATCCCGGAAATAAAAAGGTTGCGCGCTCTGCGCGCATAGGCGTCCCGTTCCTGCCGCGAAGCCGTCAGCCACAGGCTGACGAGCAAGGCAATCAGAAGCCCGCCGAACACGCCTCCGAGATAGACGATCGTGATGAAACGCAGCAAGATGAGCCAGACTCCGGCTGCGGTGAGCATCAGACTGGCGCCCAGATCGCGGAATCCGTCGCATTGGATGATCAAGCATACCCAGATGCCGTAGGTGCAGAACGCCGCGAAATCGATGCGGTAGTCAGTCAGGCTTCCGGCAAAACTGAACAGAGTACTGATCGACAGCAGCAAACCTACCGCGAGCCATGCCAACTCCACGCTCCGCAGATGCCTCCGTACGGTGCCGAACAGGACAAGCTGCAGCGCGATGAAATACAACAGGTTCAGACTCAGCATCGCCGTTCGGTTGGGGCCTCCGAGCAAGGCCAACAAGGCCCCCTGAACAGTGAACGTGAGACCGGTGGCCGAAGTGGGATGAAGGATCGGTGCGAACAGTGCCGACCAGCCGTGGACCTGAAAATTGGCTATCAATTGATAGCTTTGGACCATGTAGGCGACTTGATCGTGATAGAGCGGATGGAGCGGCGTGATCCGGCTCGCCAGTTGCGCATAAAAGACCAGCGCCTCGAGCACGAAAAGCATCGCGAGAGCCGCGTGGTGCGCGTCGAGCCGACTGGCGAGCGCGCCCGACCGCTCCCTGCGCCCTCCGGCGGCTCGGTTGTCAGCGTCCTCGGTCGCGGGCGAACTCATGCCTTCCTTCTCCCGTGCGTCGCGGCCGGGCGCCCTCACTGCGCCGTGATCTTGGTGCCTTCGAAGTCGAAATGGAAGCGCACCTCGGTCAGCCCGGCGTCGCGCATGGCGTGGCGCAAACGCTGCTTCTCCTCGGCGTAGAACATCAGGAACCCGCCGCCGCCGGCGCCGATCAGCTTGCCGCCGACCGCGCCGTTGTCCATCGCGGCGCCGTACCAGGCGTCGATCTGCGGATTGGACATGCCGCCGGAACGCTTGCGCTTGTTCTCCCAGTGCTCGTGCATCAGCTTGCCGAACCCGATGAGGTCGCCCTTCTCGAGCGCCGTCTTGGAGCGAAGCCCGAGATCCTTCACGTAATGAAGGTTGTCGATCATGGCGCTGTCGCTCTTCCGGGTGCGGGTGTCCTGGTCCTTCAGGATCTGCGAGGCCGAGCGCGAGAAGCCGGTGAAGAACATCAGCAGATTGTCCTCGAGATTGTGGCGGACCTCCTCGTCGATCGCGAGCGGCGCCGCCTCGACCGTGCCGTCGCGGTGGAAGGTGAAGCAGGTGAGCCCGCCGAACGCCGCGATGTACTGGTCCTGCTTGCCGATCGGCTCGCCGAGCAGATCGATCTCGATATGGCAGGCCTGCTCGGCGAGATCGCGTGGATGAACGATGCTCTTGGCATGGGCGTGCAACGCGCGCAGCAGCGCGGTGGTGAAGCTGCCGGAGGAGCCGAGCCCGGTCCCGGCCGGGATGTCGGCGAGCGTGGTGATCTCGATCTGCGGGACGCCGAGGTCGAACTGCCGGAGCGCCTCGCGGATGATGCGGTGGTCGACCTCGTCGATCGTGGCGACATGCTCGATCTGCGAATATTTCAAGTAGATGCCGGGCGTGAACGGCTTGATCACGGTCACGTATACGTATTTGTCGACGGCGCCGGCGATCAGGAAACCCTCGTGCTCGCGATAGTAGGAAGGTACGTCGGTGCCGCCACCGCCGAGCGTGATGCGGAGCGGCGAGCGGACGATGATCATGGCTTGGCCCTGTCGTAGACGGACTGGATGATGGCGAGATTGGCGAGCGCATCGTCGAGGTCGCCGTTCGGCGGCGCCCGACCCTCGATCGCCGCGATGAAGTTGTCGAACTCGTGCGCAAACGAGCGGTCGGCGAAGGGATACTCCCAGCTTGTCGTTTCCGGCGGCCCCATCTCCGGCAGCATGCGATGATGGGTGAGCCGTTCGACGCCGTAGCTGCCGCCGAGCCCGTCGATGGTCAATTTGCCGGTGCGCCCCATGATCTCCAGCGAGAACTGGTTCTTCCATTCGGTCCACGACGCATGCAGCCACGCCATGCGGCCGTCGGCGCCCACGAGCGCCAGGAAGCAATTGTCGTCGACGCCGCCGCCCCAGAAGTAGTTCGGCGCCGCGCCGTAGGCGAGCGTCAGGTCGCCGAGAAAGAACCGCGACAGGTCGATGAGATGCGAGCCCTGGTCGATCAGTTCGCCGCCGCCGGAGATGTTGCGGTCGAAGCGCCATTCCTTCTCGTAGCCGGGGCGGCCGCCGTGGCCGTAGCGGCCGCGCACGAACAACAGCGGTCCGATCGCACCCTCGTCCGCCATCGCCTTGGCGCGCGCGATCGCGGGGTGGAAGCGATGATTGAAGCCCACCTTGACGACCACGCGCCCGCGCCGCGCCGCTTCGGCGATCGGGCGCACCTCATCCGGCCGCCGGCCGGCGGGCTTTTCGATCAGCACGTGACGGCCGGCCGCGACCGCGGCCAGCGCGATTGCGGCAAGCCGGTCATGCGGGGTCGCCACGATGACGGCATCGGATGCGATGGCGAGCGCCTCGCGCCAGTCCGCGAAAGCGCGCGCGTTGGTCTGGCGCGCGAGCTTTTCGCGCCGCTCGGATGCGGGATCGCACACGGCAACGATCTCGTGCGCCGCCGCTGCGAGGGCACGCTTTTCGCCAATAAGACCGCACCCGATGATCGCGACCCTCACGTCTTCCCCCATGGCCGTCCGCGGTCCTGCGGTACGATGCGACGAAGCGTGTAAATATCGCCCGCCATGATCTCGCGCAGGATTTCGGGCGAGAACGGCCAGGGATCCCAGGCGGCGGAGATCAGGCGGCCGCTGAGCCCGTCGGAGGCGGACGAGGCCAAGTATACGCATAGCCCTGCGGCACGTTGCAGCGGCATCCCGCCTTGCGCATGCATCTCCTCGACGCGCGCATGATAGCCGACGCCGATGCGCTGGGGCCCCGCGGCGCGCAGCTCGTCCATCAGCCGCGTCGCCAGGGCGCCGGGCGCGACGGCATTGACGTCGATGCGGAGCGCGCGAACCTCATCAGCCAGCGTCTCGGTGAAGCGCACGACGGCGGCCTTCGAGGCGCCGTAGGCCGCCAAGCCCGGCTGCGCAGCGGTCGCGCCGCCGCCGGACAGATTAATGATCTTCGCGCGCGGGGCGGAGGGCGGTCGCGTCCTGAAATGCTTGACCGCATGGCGGCAGCCGGCCACGAGCCCGAGCAGATTGACCGCGATGGTGGCCTCCCAGGCAAGCCATTCCGTCTCATCGGTCGGGCCGATCGGGCCATGGATACCGGCGTTGTTGACCACGCAATCGATCGCACCCAAATCATCCAAGACGACCCGATAGAAGCGTTCGATGTCGCTGGCGACGGCAACGTCGCAAGCACGTGCGACAACGCGGCGCCGCGGGAACTCGGCGCGTAACGCCGCGGCGGCCGCCTCGATATCTCCCGCTGTGCGCGCACAAAGCGCCACATCGGCCCCGGCGACAAGAAATTGCCGGGCGATTTCCCGCCCAAGCCCCTGGCTGGCGCCGGTCACGACCGCGCGGCGTCCCACCAAGCTATTGATATCATTCATACAATAGCACCCGTCATGGAAGCGCGCGGCGACAGCGAAGCGGTCAATAGGGCGAACTCTCCACCCGCGTCAAACGCTTCCGCCGCCTCAGGTCCGCCGCTCGATCACCCAGGGATTCTCCATCAGCCAGGTCAGTGTGCGGATGATGCTTTCGCGGATGCCCAGTTGCGGCTGCCATCCGAGCGCACGAATGCGGCGCGTATCGAGAAAGATGAACGGATTGTCGCCGACCCAGCCACGCTCTCCGCCGGTATAGGAGAGCTTCGGCGCGAGACCAAGATGACCGGTGATCAGTCTGACCGACTCGTTGACCTCGCAGTGCTCGTCGGTGCCGAGGTTGAAGATGTTCACCTTGTCCTGCGCGCCAGCCATAGCCAGCAGAATCGCCTCGATGCAGTCCTGCACATGGAGATACGATTTGCGCTGCCGGCCGTCGCCCAGAATTCGCAGGCTGGTCGGATCAGCGCGCAGCATGCGGTAGAAATCGAACACGTGACCGTGGGTATAACGGGCGCCGAGTATGGAGACGAAGCGGAAGATCCAGGAGCGAAAGCCGAAACCTTCACAGTACGCGGCGATCAAGCCCTCGCCTGCGAGCTTGGAGGCGCCATAGAGGGAGGTCTGCACCGGGAACGGCGCATCCTCCGATGTCGGAAAAACCTTGGCCTCGCCATAGACGGATCCGGTCGAGGAGAACGCAATGTCGCGGACGCCGTTTTCGCGCATGGCCTCAAGCACGTTGAACGTCGCAACGGTGTTCTGCCTGAGGTCCTTGCCCGGATGCTCGAGACCAAAGCGCACGTCGGCGTTCGCAGCGAAATGAAACACCACGTCGCACCCAGCCATCGCAGAGGCGAGACGCTCGTTGTCGAGCAGGTCGGCTTGGTGAAAAGTGAAGGCCCTGTGGCCGCGCGCCTGGCTGAGGAACTCGGCGAGGCCAGTCGACAGATTATCGAAGCCGACGACCTCCATGCCGAGCGCAAGCAGGCGGTCAACGAGGCTTGAGCCGATGAACCCGGCAGCTCCGGTGACGAAAGCCCGGCGGTAGCGCAACGGATCGACCACGGTCATGAGCCGAGGGACTTGCGCGAGGGATTAGGGGGTCCCGCGGCCAGCGCCTGAATTCCCGACCGGAAGACCCAATACCGGTTGCACGCGTAGTTGGTGAGCGGGATCAGGATCGCCACGACGACGATGGACACGCGATAATCGATGCCGAGAACGTCGGTTAACAGATGGGTCACGAGGCCGTTCAAAGCGAAGGTGACGACGCCCACCACAAGAAAGCGCCAGAGGTAGGTGCGATGGTCGGATTCGACGCCGAAGGAGTAGAACAGGTGGCCGAAATAAGAGACCGCCGTGGAGGTCAGTTGGCCAAGGATGGAGGCACTGACCGCCGCGAGCAGCAAAAACTCCACGGCAACGAATGTCGCCGCCGCATAGACCAGCGTCGCGAGCACGCCGACAAGCCCGAAGCGCGCGAGACGCGCGCTTTCAGTCGTCAGCGAGAATTTTGCCACGGCGCTGGTCCCTGCCCGGCCGCTACGATCGCGCTTGAACTGCATCGCGCCGACCCGCCGGCTCCGCGGGGGGAACGCTCCCCGTTCCCGAGCGCGGCCCGCGCGGATCGCGCACTGCGGCGTTGACGGCGCGCTCGACGATGTAGAGCGGGCGGCGGCGCACCTCCTCGTAGATGCGCCCGATATATTCGCCGAGAACGCCGAGCGCGGTAAGCTGCACGCCGCCGATGAACAGCACCAGGATGGTGATGGTGGGGATGCCCATCGGGTAGTCGTCGCCGTGCCAGATCTTCATCGCAATTACGATAAAGATGGCAAGCGCGCTGGTGACCGCGATGGCGAAGCCGGTCCACATCATCATCTTCAGCGGGACGGTGGAAAATCCGAAAATGCCGTTGAACCCGATCTTGAGCGAGCCGAGATAGCGGTTGTAGTTGCCGGCGCCGGCGTGGCGCGCGTCGCGCTCGTAGAGCACCTCGGTCTGCGCGAAGCCGACCAGCGAGACCAGGCCGCGCAGGAACCCATGCGACTCGCTCAGCCCGCGCAGCTCCTCGATCACGCGGCGATTCATGACGCGGAAATCGCCGGTATTGCGCGGGATCGGCACTTCCGCAATCCGATTGATCAGATTGTAGCCGAAGCGGGACACCACGCGTTTGACCAGCGTCTCTCCTTCGCGCGAGGCGCGGCGCGCGGTCACGACGTCGAATCCCTCCTGCGCCTTGCGGAACAGGTTCTCGATCATCTCGGGCGGATCCTGCAGGTCGACGTCGATCACCGCGCACCACTCGCCGCGACAATTGAGGATGCCAGCCATGGTCGCTGCCGGCTGGCCGTAGCGACGGCTGAACACCAGCAGGCCGATGCGGGGGTCGCGCGCAATCTCCTCGCGGATTACCGCCTCGGTGCGGTCGGGCGAAGGATCGAGGCAGAACAGGATCTCATAGGACCCGATGCGCGCCAGAGCCGGAACGGTCCGCTCCAGGAAGGGCGCGATGTTCGCCTCTTCCTTGTAGACGGGAACGACGACCGAGATGAGCGGCGTCTCGCTGCCGCCGGTCCTCGCCCGCTCAAACGAGTTTGAAGCCGGCTGCACGAGCATCTTCGTAGAACATCTTGACCGTTTCGAGCGAGTACTGCCGCAGGTCCTTGCCGAACAGGGCGATCTTGGCGACGATGTCGGGCGTTGCCGTGATGATGTGACAGCCGCATTCCTCCGCCTGGATCACGTTGAGCACTTCGCGCGGGCTTGCCCACAGCAGCTCCGCCTTGGGCAGCCGTTTCAGGATGGCGACGGACTTCGACATCAGCGGGATCGGGTCGACGCCGGTGTCGGCGATGCGTCCGGCAAAGACCGACACGATGGTGCGGGCGTCCGGGTGAGCGGCGGCGGCGACCGTCTCGACCTGATCGAGGGTGAGCATGGCGGTGACGTTGAGGGAGAATCCCTCGGCGGATAGCTGGGCGATGAGCGGCGCCGCCGACTCGCCCTTGGTGTTGGTGATCGGAATCTTGACATAGGTGTCGCCGCCCCAACTCGCGATCTCGCGCGCTTCGCGCCCCATGGTCTCGAAGTCGTCGGAAAAGACCTCGAACGAGATCGGCAGGTCGGGGATCGCGGCGATCACCTTCTGCGCAAAGGCCTTGTAGTCGGAGATGCCGGCCTTGCGCATCAGAGTCGGGTTGGTGGTGAAGCCAGACACCACGCCGCGTTTTGCGGCCTCGACCATCGCACCAAGATCGGCGCCGTCCTGAAACAGTTTGACCTGCAGTTTTCGCATGTCGCCTGGTTTTTTCGTGCTGGATTGCCGGTCCCTTGCCGGCGGCCCTGTGTACAGGTCCCTTACCGGGGGTTCAACAGCATTTTCGCAGCGCTGGCACGCGGGTTTTGCCGATCACGGGCCGGTTTTCCCGCGATTGACGGCCGTGCTGCAAATTGCCGATATGGGCGGGCGGCGGGTTGCCGAGCGAACCGTCGCGCGCTCCGCGGCAGCCGCCGTCGAGCTGGGCTGAAAGTCCTATCAACGCGACGATACCTTTAGATCCATGCAGCGCCCCGTTGTCACGATCGTCACGCCCTCGTTCAACCAGGGACAATTCATCCGGCAGACGATCGAAAGCGTGCTGACGCAGGACTACCCGCACATCGAATACATCATCATGGACGGCGGCTCGACCGACGAGACGGCGTCGATTGCCGCCGAGTACGCGGGCCGGCTCACCTTCATATCGGAGAAGGACCGCGGGCAGTCGCACGCCATCAACAAGGGCTTCCGCATGGCGCGCGGCGAAGTGGTGTCGTGGCTCAATTCCGACGACATCATCCTGCCGGGAGCGGTCGCTCACGCAGTCAACGCCTTCGAGCGCGATCCGACACTCGGCGCGGTCTACGGCGAGGGCTATCTGATCGACTATGACGGCGCCGTGACGTCGCGCTTCCCGGCCACCGAGCCGTTCAACCTGTGGAAGCTCGTCTACCTGTCGGATTACATTCTGCAGCAGACGACCTACTTTCGCCGCAACATTCTCGATGACGTCGGCTTCCTCGACGAGACCCTGCACTGGGGCCTTGATTGGGATTTCCTGATCCGGATCGGGAAGCGCTATTGGATCGCGTATATTCCCGAATACATGGGTTCGCTGCGGGAGTACGAGGCCGCCAAGACGTTTTCCGGCGGCCATCGCCGTTTCCGCGAGCTCGCCGCCCTGCTGCGAACGCACGGTCACATGCGCTACCCTCCCGGCTACGTGACCTACGGCCTCGATACCTACCAGCGCATCCTCTCGCGCTATCTGCCGTTTGCCTCGTGGCGCGAAGCCTTGAGCCGCGCGGCGCATCGTAAGATCAGCCGCGTGCTGAGCGAGAGTCAGGGGTTCTATTCCGACGGCTGGGCCGCCGGAGAAGCCAAATGGATGTTTCCTGCAGGCCGCGGACGCGCCCGCCTGCAAGGCATGGTGCCGTCTTTTCCGCAACTCGCGGATCAGAACCTCGCGGTGACCTGCAACGGCGCGCTCGTCGCGCACCGGTCGCTGGCGTTCGGGGATTTCGAGATCGAGTTCGACTATGAAGGGCCGGACCCCCGCTCGCCGTCATTCATCGAGGTCAAGGCGTCCAAGACGTTTGTTCCCAAGCACCACGGCATGGGCAACGACCTGCGCCCCCTGGCGTATCACTTCGATAAGTTCGAGCGCGTCGACCGCGCCCGGAACCTTGCGGTTCCACATAGCAAAGCGGAACCGGCATGATTCCGCGCGTGCCCACCCGTGCAAGGTTGCCGTGCAAGCGTGCTGCGTTTGCAAGTAGTCCGGGGTTCGGATAAACGAGCCCTTTGATGAACGATTGCAAGACCATCGTCGTCGACTTGACGCCTCTGCTTCCGGGCGCCGTCAACGGCGGTGCGAAGATCCTGGTGCTCGAGCTGCTGCGACGGCTGCCCGAGCTCAAGCCCGCAACCCAGTTCGTCCTGTTGACGCGGCGGTCGTCGCATGACGAGTTGGCGCAGTTCGAGCGCGCCAACGTCACGCGGAAGTTGGTGTGGAACGATCTCGGAACGCGGGACGATCGGCGCGGGCGCGCCTCCGAGTGGCTGATGCAGCAGGGCGCGACCGTGACGCGCAGGCTGCCCGCATGGCTGCAACGCATGCGTTACGACGTGCGCAGGCTGCTGACCGGTCCCGTCGCTTCGGCCGAGCGCGAACTTGCGCCGACATTGCTGTTCTCGCCATTCGGATTGTCCGAGTCGTTCGGCGGGATGGAGTTTTCTGCGGCCGATCTGCCGACGGTCGCAATCCTGTACGACCTGCAGCACCGGCGCTACCCGCAGTTCTTCGATGCCGCGGAGGTCGCCAAGCGGGAGCGCAACCTGCATAGCCACGGCGCGGGATCCGTCATGGCGGCCATCTCCGACTTCGTGCGCAACAGCGCGATCGAGGCCGGCGCGATCGCCGAGGACGCGATATTCACCGTGCATATCCGATTGCAGCACCGCATCGTGGAGATCGACGGTGATCGCGCGGCGCGGACGTTGCGCGATTTGGGATTGTCCGCCGACCGCTATCTCCTCTACCCGGCGAATTTCTGGCCGCACAAGAACCACGCCGCGCTGCTCGAAGCCTTCACGATCGCACGAAGCGAGGGAATGCCGACCGATGTCAAGCTCGTCTGCACCGGGGCGCCGGGCGAGCGCTCGGCTGCGGTCGCGCAGGCGGCCGATGCGCTCGGACTCAAGGAGGTCTTCGTCGTTCCCGGCTTTCTCGATGACATGCAATTCGCCGCTGTGCTGCGTTGCGCGCGCGGCGTCGTATTTCCTTCGCTCTATGAAGGCTTCGGTATGCCGGTGATCGAGGCGATGGCGGTCAAATGTCCGGTCGCGTGCAGCAATACCACCAGCCTGAGCGAAATCGCGGGAGATGCGGCACTGTTGTTCGATCCGGAGTCGCCCGCCGATATCGCCAACGCAATCAATCGGCTCGCCACCGACGAACCGCTCCGCTCCGCTCTGGTCGAGAGAGGCTCGCTGCGGGCCGCGAGCTTCGCCGATAGCGGACGCATGGCACGCGAATACCTGCAATTGTTCGACACCGCGCTCGAGCGCTGGAACAACCGGTCGATGGCTGCAGGCCAGGAGCAGCTGCACGGTGTCCACGGCGACGGTTGGGCGGCTCCTTCGATCGTCGTGCAGTACGGGCACGGCTCGGGCGAGCGCTCGCTGCATATGGACTTGCAAATTCCCGGCTGGCTGCCGATCCGTTACTATGAGCTTTCGGTCGCCACCGCGGAGGGAGAGCGTATCGCCCATCATAGGCTGAAGCCCGGCGACGCGCCGACGATCGAGATGCCGATCGGACGCGCGGCCGGCGCGCGCGAGGTGTGCATCAAGCCGTTCTTCCGGCCGATTGAATTGCGCGAGCTGGCGAAGTCCGCAGATGCGCGCGAACTGACCGTCATCGTCCAGCGCATCGAAATCCGCGATGCCAAGGGATCCATGCTGCTGTATCCAAGGACGCATGCGGCATGAAGGTCAGCATCGTCACGCCGTCCTATAATCAGGCGCAGTTCATCGAGCGCACGATCCAGAGCGTCCTGTCGCAGGATTTTCCCTCGCTGGAGTTCGTCGTGTTCGACGGCGGCAGCACGGACGGCACGTCCGAAGTCCTCAAGCGATACGAGGATCGCATCAGATGGGTGTCGCAGCCCGACCACGGGCAGGCCGACGCGGTCAATCGGGGGATCATGGCCACCACCGGCGAGATCATCGGCTGGTTGAATTCCGACGACGTCTACTATCCGGGCGCCGTTCGGCGCGTTGTGGGTTTCTTCGCGGCGCATCCCGACGTCGACGTGGTCTACGGGATGGCGGACTATATCGACGTGGACGATCGGCCGTTCGATGCTTATCCGACCGAGCCGTGGGATTTCGAGTGGCTGCAGCGCAACTGCTATATTTGCCAGCCCGCGCTGTTTTTTCGCCGCTCGGTCGTCGACCGGTTCGGCCTGCTCGATCCCAGTCTCATGTACTGCATGGATTATGAGTATTGGTTGCGCATCGCGGCCGGCGGCGCGCAGTTCGCCTACGTTCAGCAAAGGCTCGCCGGCTCGCGGATGTACACCGCGAACAAGACACTGCGCGCCAAGCTCGAGGTCCGCAGCGAGATCAACGACATGCTGCGCCAGCGGCTGGGCCGCGTGCCGGACCGCTGGCTCTATCTCTATGCGCATCACGTCGCCGAATTGCGCGTCGATCAGAACGTGCATTCGAAATGGTTCGGATGGCACCTGGCCACCCAGATGCTGATGGCGGCCCTGCGCTGGAATCGCAGCATTTCGCCTGAGATGAAGAACGGGCTGGTGGGCTGGCTTAGCGGCCGGCTGCCGCTCAATTCGCTGTTCACGATCGGACTCGGACGCCTGGCGCCACCGGCGTTCTCTCCGATCATTCTCGAATGGGGGCACATCCGCGGCATCTACAGCGATGGCTGGGCCAGCCCGTCGGTCGTGTTTCAATATGGACCGGGACGCTCCGATCGTTTCGTCGACCTGGAATTGACCGTGCCCGAATGGCTGCCGGCGCAGAGCTTCGATCTGGTGATCAAGGACAGCGAGGGACGGCGGCTGGCAGGGTATCGGCTGGTACGCGGTGAGTTTCCGAAAATCCACGTGCCGCTCGGCGGCCGGGCCGGCGGGTTGGAAATCTCCATCCAACCCTGCTTCCGTCCGATCGAATTGCGCGAGTTTCCGGGAACCACCGATGCGCGCCAACTGACCATCATGGTGCAGAAGATCGAAGCCGGTGAGATCAGCAAGCTGGCCACCGTCTTTCCCGCGCTCGGAGCCGCGCGTTTGGCAGCCCCGCGATGATTGCGCCAAACACGATGACGCCGCCGCCGAGCCCGGCCGCACTTTCGATGGGACAAATTGTCCGATGACCCAACAGTCCGCGATGATTTTCGGAGTTGCCGGGCAGGACGGCATCCTGCTGACCGAACTCCTGTTGCAGAAAGGCTATGACGTCATCGGCTTCGGACGGCGGGCCTCGATCGAGCGCAATCCCCGCATGCAAAGCCTGCAGGGCCGGGTGGAATTCGCGTTTGGCGACATCAGAGACCCCGTTGCGGCAAGCAAGGCGATCGAGGCGCACCAGCCGGGGGAAATCTACAATCTCGCAGCGCAATCGCGTCCCGCTTCCTCATGGAAGCTCGCGGTCGAAACCGGCGAGGTGAATGCGTTGGGCGCGCACCGCCTGTTCGAGGTGGTGCGCCGGTTGCGGCCATCCTGCCGCATCTACCAGGCCTCGACCTCCGAAATGTTCGGCAGCGTTCTGCAGTCGCCGCAGAACGAGTCGACCCCTCTCCTGCCGCTCAATCCCTACGCGGCGGCGAAAGTCTATGCGCACCAGATGGCGCGCATCTATCGCGACAGCTACGGCCTCTTCATCACCTGCGGCATCCTGTTCAATCATGAAAGCCGCTATCGCGACATGCGCTATCTCACGCAAAAGGTCACCTACGGCGCGGCATGCGCCAAACTCAAGCTGACGACGTCACCGGAGATCAATGAAGAAGGAGAACCGATCGTCAAGGACGGGAAGCTCGCTCTCGGCAATCTCGGCGCCGCGCGCGACTGGGGTTATGCCGGCGACTATGTGCGGGCGATGTGGCAGATGATGCAATTGCCGACGCCGGACGACTTCGTCATCGGAACGGGCGTGCTCCGCACGGTCGGCGAGCTGTGCGAAGTCTCCTATGGAATTGTCGGGGCGGATTGGCGCGCGCACGTCGTTTCCGATCCGCGCTTCCTGCGTCCGCTCGAGACCGGGCCGACGGTCGCGGACGCCTCGAAGGCGCGCGACAAGCTCGGATGGGCGCCCTCGACGGCGTTCGAAGCAATCCTCAACGACATGATCTCCGCGCACCTGGAACGGCTGGGCAGCGGAACCTGAACAGGCCGGGCCGTCATGCAGAATCGGGCGCGATCGGAAGGGAAGACGGAATTTGCAATTTGCCCTTTCATCTGTAAAAGCAATGCGCATCGAAGGCCCCGCGGCGCGCCCCCGGCGTCGTCGATTTGCGGGTTTCACACCTTGCGTTGGACACGGTGATGGCGAAGAACGTTGCTCTGATCACGGGTGTGACCGGCCAGGACGGCGCCTACCTGGCCGAGCTGTTGTTGTCGAAAGGCTACGTCGTCCACGGCGTGAAGCGGCGTTCATCGTCGCTCAACACCAGCCGCGTCGACCACCTCTATACCGACCCGCACACGCCCGGGACGAACTTCTTCCTTCACTACGGGGACATGACGGATTCCACCAACCTCCTGCGCCTGGTCCAGGATACCCAGCCGACCGAGATCTACAATCTGGCGGCGCAAAGCCACGTCCAGGTGAGCTTCGAGACGCCCGAATACACCGCCAACGCCGACGGCCTCGGCACGCTGCGCATGCTGGAGGCGATCCGCATCCTCAATCTGCAGAAAACGGTGCGTTTCTATCAGGCTTCGACGTCGGAGCTTTACGGCAAGGTCCAGGAGGTTCCGCAGCGCGAGTCGACGCCGTTCTACCCGCGCAGCCCCTACGGAGTCGCCAAGCTCTATGCCTATTGGATCACCGTCAACTACCGCGAGGCCTACGGGCTGCATGCCTCGAACGGCATATTGTTCAACCACGAGAGCCCGATCCGCGGCGAGACGTTCGTCACGCGCAAGGTGACCCGCGCGGCCGCCGCCATCCATCTCGGGTCGAACGAAAAGCTCTATATCGGCAACCTCGACGCCCGGCGCGACTGGGGGCACGCGCGCGACTACGTCGAGGGCATGTGGCGCATCGTGCAGCAGGACAAGGCGGACGACTACGTACTGGCGACTGGCGAGATGCATTCGGTGCGCGAACTGATCCAGTGTGCATTCTCGGTCGTCAATCGCCGCATCGAGTGGCGCGGCAGCGGCGACACCGAGATGGGGCAGGATGCCGCGACCGGGCGCGTGCTGGTCGAGATCGATCCGCGCTACTATCGTCCGGCCGAAGTCGATCTCCTGATCGGCGATCCGTCCAAGGCGCGCGCGAAGCTCGGTTGGTCGCACACGGTATCATTCGAACAATTGATCACAGAAATGGTCGAGAGCGACTTGTCGCTGCTGCACGGAAAGAAGAACACCTGATGGCGGCCTCCGATCGCCCGCAATACGAGCTGAGCGGCAAGCGCGTCTGGGTCGCCGGTCATCGCGGAATGGTCGGCAGCGCGCTGGTGCGGCGGCTCGCAAGCGAAGACTGCGAAATCCTGACTGCCGGCCGCAAGGACGTCGATCTGCGCCGGCAGGGGGAAGTCGAGAGCTGGGTCGAGCGGGAGAAACCGGATTGCGTGATCGTCGCCGCGGCGACGGTCGGCGGGATCTTGGCAAACGACAGCCGGCCCGGCGAGTTCCTTTATGACAATCTGGCCATCGAAGCCAATATCGTCGAGGCCGCGCGCCGCGCGCAGGTTGAAAAACTGCTGTTCCTCGGCTCGTCCTGCATCTATCCGCGGCTCGCGCCGCAGCCAATGCGCGAGGATTCGCTGCTGTCGGGTCCGCTCGAGCCGACCAATCAATGGTACGCGATCGCAAAGATCGCCGGGCTGATGCTCTGTCGCGCCTACCGCCGCCAATACGATTGCGATTTCATCTCGGCGATGCCCACGAACCTCTACGGGCCCGGCGACAATTTCGACCTCACGTCGAGCCACGTGGTTCCGGCCCTGATGGCCAAGGCCGCCGCGGCGAAGCAGGTGAATGCCGGCGAACTCGTGGTCTGGGGCACGGGCAGCCCGCGGCGCGAATTCATGTACGTCGACGATCTCGCGGACGCCCTGGTATTCCTGCTCAGGAATTATTCCGATGAGGAGCACGTCAATATCGGGGTCGGCCATGACGTGACCATCCGTGAGCTCGCCGAAACGGTTGCCCGGATCGTCGGCTTGCAGGGCAGGCTCAGATTCGACACGTCCAAGCCGGATGGTACGCCGCGCAAGCTGATGGATTCGAGCCGCCTCCTGGGCATGGGGTGGAAGCCCAAGACATCGCTGGAGGACGGCCTCGAGAAGACCTTCGCCTGGTTCAGCGCCAATGTCGCGAAGCGCTGAACGACCGCCGGGGACGCGCCGGCGCGGGTCAGGGCGGCGGCGCCGTGGCAACCGGGTCTTCGAATTAGGGAATTGCGCCAGCCGGTCGATCGATTCATCCCGCGATTCTCTCACCCCTCTAAAGACGGAAGATTGCAACTGCTGGGGGAGGACCCTGCGAGGGCGCGGTCGCAGGGTGTGTGTTAACGGCCGCGTCGAACCGGCGCCAGCCGATTGGACAAACGCCACAGAATGTCATATTTTCCGCGTAATTGACTCGTCTTATGGTAACGGGTGGTAGTATTTCGTATATCCGGCGCGATTAGAGTTTGCTAGTTGCGTTCGAACGGGAGGGCGATCATGACAAGAACCAGAGCGATCACACCCCACGGTCGCGACCGCCGCCGTCGCTGCAAGACAGCCGCCGTCGGGCATGGTCCAGGCCTCGGGGCGTGGACGGTGATCGCAACCTCGGATTTTTTCTTGCTGCCAGACGATCTGGGTTTGAACCGAACCAGCCTTCGCTACCACTAACCTACGTGTGCCCGGGCCGGGGGCAGGATCGATTGGGCGTCGATCGCAAGCATCCCCGTCGGCGGGTAATTTCCACAACCATCTAGTCCTCAAAACAGGAGTGGAGCTCAGCCATGAGAAAAATCTCCGCGTGGAGTACGCTACTTGGATCGGCCATCGTTCTTGCCATGTATGCCGGCCCGGCCAACGCGCAGGCGACCCGGACGTGGGTCTCGGGCGTCGGCGACGACGTCAATCCGTGCAGCCGCACGGCGCCCTGCAAGACCTTCGCCGGCGCGATTTCCAAGACCGCCGCGAGCGGCGAGATCAACTGCCTCGATCCCGGCGGCTTCGGCGGCGTGACCATCGGCAAGAACCTCACGATCGCCTGCGACTACACCGAGGGTGGTATCCTGGCATCGCTCACCAACGGCGTGAACGTCAACGGCAACGGCATCGTCGTGGTCCTGCGTGGCCTCGACATCGAAGGCGCCGGCAACGGCCTGATCGGCGTCAACATCATCCAGGCAGCCAGGGTGCACATCGACAAATGCGTCATTCACGGCTTCCGCGGCGGCTCGGCGACCGGAATCTTGGTCAATAGCACCACGGCGGCTGGAATTCACGTGGACCTAATCGACACCTGGATCGGTGACAACATCAAAGGCATCACTACTCAGGCCACCGCCGGCTTCGTAACTGTTTCCGGCGATCGAGTGACAATCGTCGGAAACAGCAACGGGGTGGAAACGTTCAGCAACAACAACTTCGTCCACCTGACGCGTTCGTTGCTCGCAAATAACAGTGCCAGCGCGCTCATCGTTAGCGGTGGCAACGGCCACATTTCCTTGAACGACTCAAGTGTGTTGCTCAACGGTACGGGTATCAACGCGGCCAGCACGACCGGAAGAATCAGTATCTCGAACAACAACATCTATGGGAACGCTACAGGCTTCAATCTCGGCGCGGGTGCTCAGATCTTATCTACCGCGAACAACCGAACTGCCGACAATGGCGGCGCGACCTTCCCGAACGGGTCGATCGTGCTGAAGTAAGCGTCGCATACACTTCCGCCGTGCCCGACGACAGGGCGAACGGCGACACGCTCCGCCTGCAGGACGTCAGCGTCCTGCAGGCTTTTCTTTTTTACAGCACGGTCTCTGGAACGAACAACCGGAGTACGGAATAGCCGAGGAGAAACAGCCAATTGAGGGCGAACGCCGCATAGATGAGGTGAATCATCAAACGCACGGTGATCTGCCGCAACCGCGAAGCTGATGCACGGCGCGGAAAGCCCATCAGGTCAAACAGGTCGCGCACGCCTGGGTGCCCGTCGATCACAAGCAACTCCGAGCAGCGGGCGGCAGAGGCGATGTGACGCACAAAGGCGGCATTGAGTTTGAACGCCATCCCCCAGAATGCGAGCGTCAGGCAAAGCCCGAGTTCTGCGGCTAGAATGCGGACCGCCGGTGTCACCGCATAGATCGAAGCGTATCCGAGCCCAAGCGCTATCGCGACGTAGATCGCCAGTGCTTGAAGGCGCTGCCGTTCGACATGACGCGCATGGGCGAGATTGGATTTCAGCGCCTGGACAATGAGGGCGTCAATGGGATGGAGGCTGGACACGGGAATACCTGGACGAAGATGTTGGTCTTCCGTTTAGCGCACAAGGCGCCCCGGACCAAATTCAAGCGGGACCACTTTCGTTCTCTGGCGGACTTCGGCAAGGCCGAAAGCGAAGCTATGCGCAGGTCGTCGATAATTGCTCCGGTGACGACAAAAATGACGATGCCACCAACCAGGCAGCCTCAGCGTTTCGGCGGATCGATGATCTGTCCGTCGCCATCGACCCACTTCCCTTTCGGCACACCGGATGGCGCTTGCGGAGCCTGCGCAGGAGATGCTTGGGGGGCAGCGGCTGCTGGGACCTGCGGAAGAACGGGAGGAACGAGAGCCACGCCTGTCGCCGAGGATTCAATCGTAACGACGGCCCGCGCGGACGAGCCCGTCTGCTCGAATATCGCATTCTCACCTCTGACCTCGCGCAACACCCACCCTCGAAACTGCTCTCCGATCCTCAGTGAAAAAGTCTGGCCTAAGGTTCGGTCAAGGCAAATGGCGATGCCGCCCGCCGGGCCCCTCACGGTGCCGACAAGGCGCATCGGAAGGTGGTCCGCGCAAAGCAACTCGACCGTCGATAGGACATACAAGGCCCAGATTGCCGCAATTCGGCTCAGCGCATGATTGGTCATCCGGACGCTCCTACCGGAAGTCTGTGGCGCGAAAAGGACCATTCCGATTCTCAAAAGAGGTCAGTGGGGTCGAAAGGAACTCTCATGGTGCACTGTCTAGTTGTAGCCTGAACGGGCAGCAACATAGAGCAAAAATCGGTAGTGGTCGACTCAACGCAAGCTCAGTCCGCTCTACGTCCAAGCAGCTTCCAACGGTGACGGCAAGGCCGACATCGTGCGGCAGAACGACAACGGCGGACCGGGCCTGTGGCTGATTGGACGGCTTGGTCGTGCTCGCCCGCGAACGGCATCGGCTTCATGGAAGGCATCGAGCACCTGCACGACCTGACTGATTGGCGTCATGGCGGCAACCGGCGGAACCTGAAATAAGAGCCGGCACCGTCCGCGTGGCCTTCTTGCGCTTCCTCGTCACCGGCACCGCCGGCTTCATCGGATTTCCATCTTGCAAGACGCCTGCTTGGCGACGGCCACGCGATCGTCGGCATCGACGGGCTATGCCCTGCTACGACCCCAGGAGCTGAACCGACGGCGGCAACAGCTCCGGTTGATCTTTCCGGCTTCAGCGCGCACGAGGTTATACTCCAAGACGGCGCGTTTCTGCGCGAGTGCATTGCCGCTACAAATTGCCGATATCGTCGTTCACGATCATCCGTTTTCGCTCTCCGTGGCGACCAGAAGGCGACCGAAGCGGTGATGGGCAAGGAACACCCCAAATAAGGGGTGGGAGACTTGGTCCTGACACTAGCCGGGATTGGCTTGACCTTGAGAGGATTATGAGCTTGACCATCATAAAATTTCAATTCACTATCCGCTTTCAACAGATCTTCACGCGCAGCACATTCGACATTTCCACCTCAGGAATTCAGTTGAAACGGCTTGGCTTCTTCGACTGTAGGCATAACTAGTTCGACCGTCGCAGGGTAATTACATGTTCACCGTGCCCTCTGTTGATGACTGGTTTGAGCTAACGAAGCTCTATCCCGAGTTTCAACGCCCAAGCGATACTTCGCTGAAAGATTATGGCTACATGGAAGTATTTCGTTTTCTTGATGCGCGCCCGAGCGCTGGGAGAATTCTCGAATTCGGTCACGGCTTTAATCCCGCTCTATTTGTTCGTTATGGGTCCGATCGAGAGACGTGGGGCGTCGATGATTTTCAATCCTTGCACTACTTTTCGCAAGATCGCGACGCCTGGGAGCGCACATTTGCCGAGCAGATGACGCAACGTTGTCCGCCGCAGTGCCGTTTCGTCCGCGGCTTGCTTTCCGATGGCGCACCGGACTCGCTGCCGGAAGGTTATTTTGACGTGGTATGTTCCGTCTCCGTCTTAGAGGAAATGCCGCTCGAAGCCGTGGCGCCGATTGTGCGCCGGGCGGCGTCCCTGCTAAAGCCCGGCGGGTTTTTGATCGGCACGCATGACTTCTGCGAAGCGATGCTCGATCGACTTCCTCTATATGTTGATCTCCAGCGCGGCGCGGGCCTGAAGATCGACCTTCCAGCCATGCCGACGTTCGATCAAAAAACGCTAATCGAGAATCCGACGGTCGTAATGACCGCATACCAGATGGAAACGCCCGCTTCGCAGCGAAAGTATTGGGGCCATTGGACAACTGCCTTCACAATTGCACAAAAACCAATGCCAAGTCAGTAATCACTTTGAAGATCGCAAGTCCAACACTCTGGAGGGCAGGCATCCCGCGGAACTCTGATGTCCAGGCCTTAGGCCCGGCGGCTCACTCCGCATTCGCCGTGCGCACGTCTATAATCAAGAGGCTTTTCATCATCAATGCCAGCTTCCGGCGGTCGTCACCTGAACTGTGATGCTCCCTGAAGTGCAGCGCGATCGTGTTGATTCCGACCCAGAGAAATGCCATGCATGATAACACTCCACTTTGATATTCTCTCGTCCTCTTGAGCTGCCTTGATGCAACCACAGCGCCATTCACTTCGATTCTCACCAACTGTTCGTCGAACAGACTATTCTGATATTCAATAACAATCCTTCGGCACCCTTCATCGCTCACATTTACGACGATCTCCGCTGTAGGCGCCTCAAGCCAATTTATCTTGCCGAATATTCCGAATTCCGGATGGGGTCCTTCCGGTTCACAAACGCCACCCTTCGCATGCCACTCATCGGACTTCAAACTACCTGACTGACCCAATCTCGAATTTACTGATCGAAGTCGCTCTACTTCATTGCTCAAGGATGTCACATCCTCCAGCCGGGCGTAGAACTGATCAGCGCCTCTCACGTCGCCATAGGTTCTTGCAATCCTCGCCAGCTCCGTCCTGCACTGATCATAACGCTGAGCGGAAAGTCCGCCGCTGGCATAAATCGCTATTACCTCGTCGCAATGAGAAAAACGCGCTCCTTGCTTGCGGGCGCGAAAATAAAACTCATGATCCGCCGCTATGTGATACGTCAAATCGAACCGAAGTCTAGAAAGAAGATCACGCCGGGCCGCGGTCGCCTGATGCCCTGGAATTCCCTTGAGCCAGTCAAACGAAAGATCTCCTTTTTGAAGCCGTAACCAGGTCGTTTCAAAGTCCGCGGCGCGATGCAAATCTTCCGCACCGGCACGGCGATATAGATGATGGCCATAAACAATATCAGCATCATCGGGAACACGAGAGAACATTCGGAGCAGTGCATCATCGGTCGCGAACGAGTCGCCAGCATTCATGAAAATTATCCACTCGCCTCTGCAGCGATCTACTGCGGCGTTCATCGCATCATACGGCCCGCAGTCCTTCTCACTTCTCCAGCTCGCCAGCACGTCTGCGTATTTGCGGATAATATTCATCGTTCCGTCCGACGAACCGCCGTCTTGAACAACATATTCAAACTCGATTCCGAGTTGACCGATGACGCTTTTGATCGTGCCCTCAAGTTCTCTTGCCGCGTTGAGGCAGACCGTAACTACCGACACCAAGGGTTTGACCGCATCTCTAGCAGGCGACGGCACAAATTGATTTCTCACGCCGTAAGAAAACTGCCTCGACGCCAACCGATGCTTGGGCGTCATCAAGAATTCAAGCAACGACGGGATGCTCGTGGACCACCGCTCGTAGCCCCTCCTTACGCTTTCACGGGCCCGAGGCCCGATTTGCGCTGCCGCTGAAAAGTCGAGGGGCGCATGCCTATTTCGTTCATAAAGTAGCCCGTTATACCCATTTGAGATATACTCATCCATCGCCGGACTGTTGCGTGCTACTACACAAAGGCCGGACGCCATGGCCTCCAATACGCTCATTCCAATGCCCTCCACCGGTCTTGGCGCAAAAAATATGTTGCATTGTTGCAAGGCCGCAGAGAATGCGGTCCCGCTTTCCGACCAAGCGCTATGTTGCAAAGAGGCAATATTGTCGGGTGGCGACCAGTTTTCGTCAATCTCATGTCCAGGGTCCGGACCATAATGGATCACAAACTTATCGAATGCCGTCCCTCTACATAGATCGAAAATGGTCTCGGGGCTGATCTCGCGGCGCCGGTACCAAAAAAGTCCTCGCAAACGACCGAATTCATCGACCTGGCGGTAATTTTCCGGATTTGGATAGTACTGAAAACACGCGTGCACAATGTCCCGTCGCATCATCTCTCGCCGCAGAGCCCACGAGAAGCAGAGCACTTTGGCCGAGTCTAACGTGGGGCTCCAGACGATCTCGTTACTTGAATACGACGCAAGCATCGCATCATACATCGGAACAAATACGACGTTTGGATGCCTGCTACTCAAAAATTCCATGAGGTCCGCCACCTGATATATCACTATCAGGTCGTATGACTCCTCATTGAATTTCGAAATCCACTCCGAGCGTGCAGCGTCTTGCGGCTCGACGAACCAGAAATCGACTGTTCCAAGCTGTTTCAGCAGGTCAGTCAGGAACTTGTTAGATCGGGTTTTTTCGTGATAGCTGTGCCCGAAGTATGCAATTCTCATACCCATTTCCTTTTTGACTCATAGATCGGAATAAAGGTGGCACTGCAAAGGTACTTACTCCGAAGCTCGCTTCCCTAGTCGACTTTCATTGTCTGTTGGCTATCGGAGATCGCGGGCAAATGATCCTTGACCAAAATTTCCCAATCGGTGGCCCATGGCCACCGCACCAGCTGATGCGAGCGATAATCGTAAACGGGCGGTAAAAGCGGGGCCGCGTCGACCTCCCGATAGTAAGCGGTTAAATCGCCAGACAGCTGCCCACTCCGTCTGCTGAAACGCGCCAATGGAAACGTAACGGCGTATAGGGGCGTATGCTGTGCGAACCGACGCCACAAATCCCAGTCGCCCGCATACTTAAAGCACTTATCAACTCCGCCAACCGCATGCCACAAAGAAGATCGCCAGAATGTGCCTTCCTGCATGATAAATCCAAGGGTCCTGCCATCATAATGGCCCGCGGCCAGCTCATGGCGGACAAACGGAAGCGGTGGCCAAGGTGTATAGGTTTCACCCGCCTCGTTGGCAACCAGTGCAAGTCCCGTCAGCCACTGCACGGTAGGTTGTTGAGCAAAGATAGAGGCCACCGTAGCCAACGCACCAGGCATCAGCACGTCGTCGGCGCCCAACCAAGTCATAATTTGGTCCGTCTCAATGAGACGCGCGGCCTTGGCAATGGCATCGTAAAGTCCATCATCCGATTCCTGACGGATTGTAAGCTTGGATGATCCGACACGGTTGCACCATTCGGTGGCTATCTGAACCGTAGCGTCGGAGGATCCTCCATCTTGAACGTGAACGTGAAGGTCGAAGGTTCCTGGCTGCGTCGCCAATAGGCCGGCTAGGCAGCGATCTATCGAAGACGCGCAATTAAGCGCTGGTACTATCACCAAAAAGCGCACCATATTCGCACCTTCTCGACGCCCGAATCGAACCTTGGTTGCATTCCGTCGGCATCCGGGGTCCTTCTTCGTGAGCGAGTTCGATTGTTGAAGAATTGCACGTGGCCTGTCAATCAGAAACGTGCTACGATTCATCCAACTGCGGCGGCGGCTATGTGCCGCTTGTGATGGGAGATACGGTGTCGTGACGCATATGCAGAGCGAAACGGATAGAAATCGCTATGCCGCTGACGAATTCGATCGCTTGGCACTGCGCTTGGAAAGCATGGGAGCGCTGGAAGCTTCGGGCAAAGCGCGACGTTGCGCCGTCGAGATTGACTTAGCTGATGCTGAACTGCAGAGGTGTTGGGGCGGCGCGTTTAATGGCCAAAGTCTCCGGACTAACACTTTCGAAGCACTCACCTCGGCTTTCGAGTTTGCTGCAATCATCGAAACCGGCACATATCGCGGCATAACAACAAGCGGAATTGCCTCGAGATATTCTGGTCCGGTTCTAACCTGTGAGATCAACGAGCGCTACTATTTGCAGGCAAAGGCGAACCTGGCACAATTTTCAAATGTGCAGGTGGAGCTTACTGACACAGTTTCGTTCTTGACGCGCCTATCGGATACTTTTTCGCCTGAATCACGGTTGCTCTTTTATCTCGACGCCCATTGGTATGGGCACGTCCCCGTCGTCGAGGAGCTGTCTATTATCCAGGAGAGGTTTCCACGCAGTGTGGTAATGATCGACGATTTTCAGGTCCCTACAGACGAGGGTTATGGATTCGATGACTATGGGCCGGGGGGTCGGCTTGACTTGGTTCTGTTGATGCCATTTCGCAAAAACGTCAAGTTCTTTTTTCCAGCGGAACCATCAGCCCACGAGACTGGAGCCAAGAGAGGAACGTGTGTATTAACCTGGGAACGGAAGGCCGCAGGTATTTTAAGGAAGGTTACTAGCCTGCGAGAAGCCACGACCGAAGACTGGACAATCGCTCAAAGCGAGCGAACGGGGTCTGCGTCGCTCGAGTTAAAAGGGAATGTTACAGCGGCCGAGCTAATGAGCCGGTTCGATGAGATGCGGCATCTTTTTAATTATGATTTTGCGACACAGAGCACCGCATCGGAACGTCTGGGGGGGCGGTTGGACGAACTAAAGCGCATTCTTGAAGGCGAGCTAGCGTCGCGGAACTTCCCATCAGATAGGATTGTGGGACAGTTCGACGAGCTGAGACACGACCTTGCAACTGAGGCGGCGGCGCGGAGCTCTGCTTTGGAAAAGTTGTTGGGGGACCGCCTCGAAGAGCTAGAGCAAGCTTTAACGAAACACGCGGCTTCAGGCGCCGTCGGAGGCGAGGGGCTGATCACAAGGATAGACGAATCGTTATCTGGCCGACTGGCTTCCTACTTTGAAGAGCTAAATAGGCTCGTTTCCAGCCAACTTCTGGAGCGTCTCGAAGAGGAGCAAAAGCGCCAGCACTCGCTGAGCACCGCGTTGGCAAAGACACAGACCCGCGCTCAGGCGGCTGAATGTGAATTGCAGCAAATGGCGGCCGAGCTTAAGAGAAACCAGGATCTTCGACAGAGGGAAGTTCATCTGCTGAATCGTTTGACCGCCGATCTTGAGACGCGGCTCCAAGAGGCTGAAGCCCAGCTGGCGAAAAGTAAAGAGGATGGCGAAATGCTGAATCGTCTGACCGTCGATCTTGAGACGCGACTCCAAGAGGCTGAAGCCCAACTGGCGAAAAGTAAAGAGGATGGCGAAATGCTGAATCGTCTGACCGTCGATCTTGAGACGAGGCTCCAAGCGGCTGAAGCCCAGCTATCCGAGCGCGATGCACTACAAGCCAAGTTGGCGAAAAATAGAGAGGATAGCGAAATGCGGCTGGCTGAAAGCCGCCAAGAGATTAGCGCATTAAAGCGCGTAATCCAAAATGGTGAAGCGGAACGGGCTACTTACCTTGACGAATTGGACCGCGTTAGAGCTGCTTATGACCGAATTGCGAACCATCCGGTAATCCTCGGGGCGAGGAAGATTCGATCTGCTACCCGAAAGATCGCTGGAATTGGCACTCGAGGCTCATGATGTGTAGCCAATCGCTCTGTCCTGGCTTCAGGGAAATCAGGAGGACTAGTGACTTGTCTATCGCATGCATCGAACGAGTACGAGATCCTGGAGCGAGAGGCCAGCATCGGGTCGACAAATTCCTCACGGGCCGGGTTGCGAAGCATCATACAGCAAAGTTCGTGTTCTCATGAGAGCTTTGATCAGGGCGTTGGGGGGGGTGGCCTTCGGATTTGGTCTTGCATGGCTTGCCATTGCTCAAATCGACATTGATGATGCGTGGCGTGCTGTCCTTGGAGCTCACCCAACATACCTCTTCACTGCCGTTCTGATATACTGGTTTGGCCTTGGCATTCGTGTGATCCGTTGGTATTTGATACTGAATCAACCTAATCTGATCACAATTTTTGACGTCGCTAAAGCGCTTGTGATTGGATACTCAGTCAATAATGTACTGCCCGCTCGACTTGGCGAACTCTTCCGAGCCGAATATCTGCGGCGCAAATACGATATCTCGCGCTCGGTAGCGCTCGGCTCGATCCTCGTGGAGCGGTTTTTTGATGGTATTGTAGCAGTGAGCTTGTTGGGGTTCGGTATTGCATCGACTCCCTTGGTGGGCAGTCAAATCACCCTTCTAACGGTAGCATTCATCGGCACCCTCGGCTTAGGAATCGCTGCGATTGCGTTTTTGGCCATCGTCCTTTGGGACCGATATCGGCTTCGCCCGACCGGCTCCATGTTTCGCGTACACCTCGCCAAGCTTGCAAGCTCACTCGCGGTTATTTATCAAAGGGCAGCGATTCCGATCTTAGGCCTCACACTGCTTGCCTGGGCCGCCGAGGCCGCGGCCATACACAGTATTCTGCGTAGCTTCTCGATCGACGTAAGCGCAAGCGCACTATGCCTGATCTTCGGAGCTGCGGCACTGAGCACATTGCTTCCCTCTGCCCCAGCGTACGTCGGCTCTTTCCAGATCGCTTTCATTGTTTCATATGCCGCAATAGGCCTTAGCGCGTCTTTGGCGGTCGTGTCGGCAACCGCCGTTCAGGTCCTGCTGTTCGGCTCATTAACCTTCTCTGGCCTTATCCTTTGGATTGCGGACAATGCTTGGGGTTTGCGCTCCGCGACATCGCGTGAGCGGAAGGCCTGAGACCTAGGTCTCCGCGGATGTCACTTGAGGACTTCAATGAGCATGTATGAGGGTCGCGATCTCGAGGTACTGGCGGACATGCCAAACTACTACGCTTGGATATTTCGTTATTTTGCCCGATATGTTCGCGGTGAGATGATTGAGTATGGAGCGGGTACCGGAACTGTCTCGGCTAAGCTCCTCGCCTCTGCAGGGTCACTCACTTTGGTGGAGCCATCCGCGAATCTAGTGCGCGCTTTAAATGATCGTTTTGGCAACGATGCCCGAGTAACAATCGTCCATGCCTCACTGGAGGAGCATGCGGGAACTGCGCCTGATGCCAGCTTCGATACGGTCGTGATAGTAAATGTGCTGGAACACATCAACCAAGACAAGGATGCTCTCACGCAGCTTTTCCGTATTCTCAAGCCTGGCGGCAACTTACTGATTTTTGTGCCGGCATTACAAATATTGATGAGCAAGCTGGACCTGCTCCACGGGCATTTCCGGCGTTACAGTCGAGCGGAACTTAGAGCGAAAGTCGAAGGCTGCGGGTTCAAGGTCGAGTTTTGCCGATATTTCGATTCCGTAGGCGTGGTCCCGTGGTTCATCCTTAACACCTTGCTTCGCAGGACTGAATTCGATCCCGGACTGGTTAAGCTCAACGACAAGGTCGTCGTCCCAATCACTGCCGCATTGGAATCGGTAGTGCGGCCCTTGTTCGGGAAGAACGTCATACTCGTTGCCCGGAAGGAGCGTTGAGCCAATCGCCTCTGATCTTCTTCCCGCCGCCCCTCCGACCTCTGTCGACGGTAGTGTAGGGAGGGCTTCTCGGTCGAACGACGAGGGATCGTCTGTTCTGAAGTGTCAAGATGCATCTAATATCGCCTCGTGACGGCCAGCTCATATTTGCAGTTGACCGCGAAAATGGAGTTGGCCAGCATGCCTGGACGACGCCAACGTCTCAAGGACTGCTTGAACCATGATAATGTCGTCTCTTGGACTTCTACCCATTTTAGTGTTGATATTAATCATTCTTGGGATATTCCGCCACAGCGGATGTGTTATTAGCAGCGTATTAGTCGGCGGTCTCGCCTGGTCGCTCTTTGCTGTTATCCAAACGCAGCTTCTAAGTCTTGCCGGCGCCATCACGTTTCTTGCAGTGTTGGTGAGTTGGTTGTTTGCACTTTCGATCGTCTTATTCGCCATAATACGTAATCGCTCCGCGACCACAGTTTTGAAGCCTATGACAGGTCCGGATCGAGCTGCCGCAGCAGTCCTGTTGGCCATCGGCGCCGTAACATTGGTTACGGCGTTGATCTGTCCTCCCAATACTTGGGACTCTTTGACGTATCATGTGGCACGTGTTGAGCATTGGATTTCAGAATCGGTCTTTGATGTTTTACCCGACCAGCATAGAGCGGCAGCTCCTGCTTCCGGAGGCTGCGGAGATTCTTATTTTGCAGCTTCGTATCTTGAGCGGCGGCGACCGACTGGACAATCTCGTCCAATGGCTCTCGGCGGTAGGATCTATCCTTGCAATACGCAAGATCGCCATCAGCCTCGGCGCCTCTCGCACGGCCGCCGCGTTCGCTCAAATCTTTGGAGCCACGCTGCCGATGGGGATCTTGCAGAGCACAAGCACTCAAAACGACTGGGTCGTGGCGTTTTTTCTTCTCTGCAGCTTCGAGAGGTTCCTTGTATGGCGTGAATCCAAGCTGAACTCGGACGCCGCCCTCATGGCTGCGGCGGTTGGCTTAGCGTGCGCAACGAAAGGTACCGCCTATGTTGTCGCAGTTCCGCTCGGAGCTTGGTTCTTGTTGGAAAACCTGGCGTTTGATCGTCGCAAGTTAGCTTTACTGGCCTTCTGCGGATTATTGGCGTTCTTGCCAAGTTTGCCAGGGTTCTGGAAGAACATGACATACTTGGGGAGACCGATCGCTGATTTCGGGACCACTAATGCGGTGTTCGGGCTCATGCCGTTTTTCCTCAACGCTGTTCGTAACGCCGCTGTGAATTTTGCAACGTTCAGCGAGCGCATCAATGCTTGGCTCACGGAGTCGATTGTTTTCGTCACGGCAATGTTCGGGCTCGATATTAACGATCCAAACCTGACCTGGGCGGGCTTAAAGTTCGAGCTAACAACTCGCCAAAACGACGAGGATATAGCCGGAAACCCGCTTCACCTGATGATTGCATCATGCGCCGTTGTTAGTAGCCTATTTTTCCGGGGAACGACCACGTCGCGAGTGAGATATGCTTTGTGCGTGGCCGCTGGTGCGGCGATGTTCCTAATAATATTGCGCTGGCAGCCGTGGATTACGCGTTTGCAGCTACCGCTGTTTGTTCTTTGCGCCCCGCTTACCGCATTTGTATTCAGTGCTCGAGCTCGAAGCTTGCTGCAGATTTCCATTGGTTTGCTCCTGATTGTCTGGTCGCTGCCGGCGTTGTTTCTTAATAGCAGCAGGGCATTTGTCGGAATTCCTGGATTTACAGAGAGCTTTTGGGGGAGGACGAGAGAGGAGCTCTTGTTTGCTCGTCGACCATACCTGCGACAGCAATATGAGGCGATATTCGATCTTATCGATAGGCGCGGAGACGACAAGATTGGGCTTATGATAGACGGCGACGATCCGGAGTACATGCTCTGGCACCTCGGTCACCAAATCTCCAATAAAAAAGGACTAAAAGAACTTCGGATCGAGCATATTCCGCGACCAGAGATTCCTTCGACCACGCTTCGCGCGCCCCTCGGGCCCTTCGCGGCTACGGTAATCATCGTAAGCAGCTCGGCTAGTTATGTGCCTAATCCGAATCGTCCCCGGCAGCTTATTGTGCAGGGAACCGAATTTTTGATGGAAATCGATTTGCCCTCGTCCGCACTATACAGCAGTCGACGTTAGCCGAAATTACTCGGGGAAAGGCGCCGGAGGGATTGCAGCCACGGCTTCGTACCCGCGTCGAGCGTATCGGGAGCATGTGTTCCCCCAGCAGGTTGCTGCGCACGGCGTAGTGTGGTCTTATGGTTCATCCTAGCCACCTTGCTTCGCAGGACTGACATCAAATCCCGCGCTAAGCTCAACCATAAGGTTGCCGTCCTAACCACTGCCGCGTTTGAGTCGTTAGTGCGGTTATCGGGAAGGGGAGAATTCTCGAACAAGGACGGATAGCCTGTCTCGAAGGTCAAAATGTGTCCCATGCGGTATCCGGCCCTTCAGGCGGTAAGTCTGCAACACATGCGGCTCCGCGGACTGCATCGGGAGTACGTCGCGGATCGGCTCCGAAGGATCGATGACCGCTTGGTACTTTATTATTCGCTTGAGATCTTAGACACATATGGCTAAATCATCTTTTTGAGGGTGGATCGCGTGGTCAGAACTGTCATTCCTTCAGTAAGTGAGTGGTTTGCTTTAATGGCTCACTTCCCTGAGTATCGGCAACCGAGCATCACCCCGCTTAAACAGTATGGATATATGGAAGTTATGTCTGAGATTCTGAAGTATAACTCAGAAGAGGTTCGCGTCTTGGAGTTCGGCCATATGTTCTGCAACGATCTGTTGTTGAAGTTCCAAGACAAGGTCGAGATGTGGGGCATAGACGACGTTGGAAATGAACCCTACATCCCACAAGGCGAAGAATGGGAACGTCATTACAGGTTCAATATTACCGAGCCGTGCAAGAATGCGCGGCTGGTCCGGGGCTATCTTGGGCGAGACCTTAACCTTTTACCTATGAACTACTTTAACTTCGTGTGTTCGGTCTCTGTCTATGACAACATTCCCCATGAGGCCTGGACCGGCGTGACACGCCATGCCTTTGACCTGCTCAAGCCCGGTGGGCGCTTCATCAACAGCCTCGACTATCCGATGAAGCACCAAGACTCTGCGATTGAGCGGTTCCTGAGCACCCAGCGGGAGGCCGGATTCGAGGTGGCCGATCTTTCCCCGCCCCCGGAGGCTGATCAGCGCCTCATCGAGAGCCAGTTCGCAGTGATCCACTGGTATCAAATGGCGGAGCCTGAGCAGGGCAGAACCTACGCCGGGAACTACGGAACAGTTCTGACAGTCGCTCGCAAGCCACTATCTGCGTCCCACAACTAGCCGCCGAACAGTATCGGGCGTCGGTGGATTGCAGCTCGGGGCCGGCGTCCTTCACGATCGCATCCAGGCTCGGCCGGCTAGGCGGGCGCCACAGTTCTTTGGGCTCACAATCGAGCGCATTTGCCAGCCCAGCGATTTTCTCGGGGTTGAGGCGGGCGGTGTTGCTGCCTCTCCATCTCGTAACCGTCTCGATCTCGTCATCCTAGATGGCGCCCGCACTCGCACAATCAACATCACCGACCCGGCGACGAACACGGCGCGGATGACGGTAACTTTGCCCTCTCGGCGGTACGGGCGCGACGTGAGCGACGCCAGGAGGCGGTCCGCAGAACATCAGCGCAACCACGGCAAGCGCGATGACCGGCATCCCGGCAGCGTCGGTTTCCAACGGCGCACATCCACATCGCCTCGTGATGACCAGCTCGTATTTGTAGTTGACCGTGAAAATGGAGTAGGCCAGCATGACTGGACAACAGCAATTTCTCAAGGATTTCTTGAACCATGATAATGTCGGCTCTTGGACTTCTACCCATTTTAGTGTTGATATTAATCATTCTTGGGATATTCCGCCACAGCGGATGTGTTATTAGCAGCGTATTAGTCGGCGGTCTCGCCTGGTCGCTCTTTGCTGTTATCCAAACGCAGCTTCTAAGTCTTGCCGGCGCCATCACGTTTCTTGCAGTGTTGGTGAGTTGGTTGTTTGCACTTTCGATCGTCTTATTCGCCATAATACGTAATCGCTCCGCGACCACAGTTTTGAAGCCTATGACAGGTCCGGATCGAGCTGCCGCAGCAGTCCTGTTGGCCATCGGCGCCGTAACATTGGTTACGGCGTTGATCTGTCCTCCCAATACTTGGGACTCTTTGACGTATCATGTGGCACGTGTTGAGCATTGGATTCAGAATCGGTCTTTGATGTTTTACCCGACCAGCATAGAGCGGCAGCTCCTGCTTCCGGAGGCTGCGGAGATTCTTATTTTGCAGCTTCGTATCTTGAGCGGCGGCGACCGACTGGACAATCTCGTCCAATGGCTCTCGGCGGTAGGATCTATCCTTGCAATACGCAAGATCGCCATCAGCCTCGGCGCCTCTCGCACGGCCGCCGCGTTCGCTCAAATCTTTGGAGCCACGCTGCCGATGGGGATCTTGCAGAGCACAAGCACTCAAAACGACTGGGTCGTGGCGTTTTTTCTTCTCTGCAGCTTCGAGAGGTTCCTTGTATGGCGTGAATCCAAGCTGAACTCGGACGCCGCCCTCATGGCTGCGGCGGTTGGCTTAGCGTGCGCAACGAAAGGTACCGCCTATGTTGTCGCAGTTCCGCTCGGAGCTTGGTTCTTGTTGGAAAACCTGGCGTTTGATCGTCGCAAGTTAGCTTTACTGGCCTTCTGCGGATTATTGGCGTTCTTGCCAAGTTTGCCAGGGTTCTGGAAGAACATGACATACTTGGGGAGACCGATCGCTGATTTCGGGACCACTAATGCGGTGTTCGGGGTAATGCCATTTTTTCTCAACGCTGTTCGTAACGCCGCTGTGAATTTTGCAACGTTCAGCGAGCGCATCAATGCTTGGCTCACGGAGTCGATTGTTTTCGTCACGGCAATGTTCGGGCTCGATATTAACGATCCAAACCTGACCTGGACGAGCGAAAAGTTCGAGCTAACGACCCGTCAAAACGATGAGGGCATAGCCGGAAACCCGCTTCACCTGATGATTGCATCATGCGCCGTTGTTAGTAGCCTATTTTTCCGGGGAACGACCACGTCGCGAATGAAATATGCTTTGTGTATCACGGCTGGCGCGGTGATATTCGTAATAGTATTGCGCTGGCAACCATGGATTACGCGCTTGCAGCTTCCCCTGTTTGTTCTTTGCGCCCCGCTTACGGCATTTGTATTCAGTGCTCGAGCTCGAAGCTTGCTGCAGATTTCCATTGGTTTGCTCCTGATTGTCTGGTCGCTGCCGGCGTTGTTTCTTAATAGCAACAGGCCATTTCTCGGAATTCCTGGATTTACAGAGGGCTTTTGGGGGAGGACGAGAGAGGAGCTCTTGTTTGTTGTTCGACCATACCTACGGCAGCAGTATGAGGCAATATTTGATATTATTGATAAGCGCGGAGACGACAAAATTGGACTTATGATAGACGGTGATGATCCGGAGTATATATTCTGGCATTTTAGTCGCCAGATGGCCAATAAAAAAGGATTAGAAGGACTACGGATCGAGCATATTCCGCGACCAGAGATTCCTTCGACCACGCTTCGCGCGCCCCTCGGGCCCTTCGCGGCTACGGTAATCATCGTAAGCAGCTCGGCTAGTTATGTGCCTAATCCGAATCGTCCCCGGCAGCTTATTGTGCAGGGAACCGAATTTTTGATGGAGATCGATTTGCCCTCGTCCGCACTATACAGCAGCCGACGTTAGCCGAAATTACTCGGAGAACGCGCTCGAGGGCGTGAAGCCGCCCGCTTCGGCCGGCGCGTCGAGAGCGTCTCGGAATATGGGTTCCCCCAGCAGGTTGCTGAGCACGACGTAGTGTAAGTGTCACAGACGAACCGCATTTGCGGCAGGTCGAAATGCTGTCGCCGCGGCGCAATAACGAGTCTTGTGAGTTCCGCTCGAGGTTGATACAAGGGACGTTATCACTAGAGCGTTTTCCGGCGAAGTGTGCAGCGGTTCGCCGCAGAAAACGCGACCAACGCAAGGAATCTAGAGCATGATCCGATTCCACTTGAACGGATCATGCTCTGGTGCGACCCGCAGGGGACAGGAACGATGAAGTGTGGTTTGTGCGGTCAGGGACTCCCTGTCGAGTTCCTAGACCTCGGTCTCCAACCGCTCGCGAACAAATATCCGACAAAGAGTCAATTTGACGACGAGGAGTTCTTTCCGCTAGCGGTGTTGTTCTGCACTCGCTGCAAGAATGTCCAGCTCGGCACGATGGTTTCGCGTGAGAGGATGTTCGAAGACTACTACTATCTGTCTTCAGTCAACGCAGGTCTTGTTCGACACTTCGAAAGACTTGCTAGCACGCTCGCCAACGCCGACTTCGTTGTGGATATCGGTTCAAACGATGGAATCTTACTCAGACCCTTGAAAGCCCTCGGTGTTAAGGCAATTGGCGTCGAGCCGTCGATCAACGTTTCTAAAATCGCCAACGATCAGGGGTTAATGACCATCTGCTCTTTCTTCGACGATACGTCTGCCAGAGAAATCGTTCAGAAGTATGGTAAGGCGGACGTCGTCGTGGCAAGCAGTGTATTTACCCACTTGGAAAATCCGCATGCCTTCGTTGAGTCCGTGAAAACGCTTCTAACACAGAACGGGCGGTTCATCATCGAGGTCGAGTATATCGGTAACATTTTGCAGAACATTCAATTCGAGAGGTTCTATCTCGATCGCATCTTCTACTATTCGCTGACTTCGTTGACCCATCTGTTCGAGGCGCACGATATGTTTGTCGTTGATGTTGGGCATATCGAGCCGCATGGCGGGTCGCTGCAGGTCACGATCCAGCGGAAAGGCAGTAGCACCGAGCCCTCAGACGCTGTCATGAAACTGCGCGCTGACGAGCAGCAGACGCTAACACTTGCCAAACTCGGCGAGTTCCGGAAGAACGTCGAACAACAGGTCGCTGCGCTCCGCGATCTGCTTCTGAGCTGCAAGAAGGCAGGCCAAAAGGTCGCAGGCTATGGTGCACCAGCACGGGTATCGACAATCTGCAACTATGGAAAGATCGGACCGGATCTGATTGAATTCACCGTAGATGACAGCCCGTTGAAGCAGGAAAAGTTCACGCCCGGAACGCATATTCCGATCATGACCAAAGCTCACCTCGATGAGCACCGGCCGGATTTGCTGGTCGTGTTCGCGTATGAATATTTCGAGGATATTCGCAGGAAGACGGCCGGAGATTATCGCTATCTAATGCCCATCCCGCCGCGAGAGTTGGTCTAGGATTGAGCGCAGCAAGATGCCGAACGACGACGTAGAAGACATCATCAAAAACCTCGGCGCGGACTCGCATCGTTTTGCGGGCAAGACCATTCTTTTGTCCGGCGGCGCAGGATTCCTCGGCCGACACTTCATTGCGGTGTTCCGCCGCCTGAACAAGGAAGTTCTGGCCAAGCCGTGCAAGGTGATTTCGGCTGACAACTACATTACCGGCGAGCAACTTGCCTTGCATGAGGGCGGTCGCCACGATCCTAACGTCGTGGATGTATGGGCTGATATCACATATCCGCTTCCGATACGCGAGGACCTGCACTTCATCCTGCATGCGGCGGGCGTCGCGTCGCCGGTGTTCTATATGAAGTACCCGCTGGAAACGATCGAGAGTGCCGTACAAGGCACCAGGAACCTGCTTGAGCTTGCGCGGAGGAATAAGGATCTTGAGGGTTTCCTTTTCTTCAGCTCGAGCGAGATTTACGGCGACCCGGATCCCCAAGCGGTGCCCACTCCGGAAACTTATCACGGCTACGTGTCCAGTGTCGGCCCGCGAGCCTGCTACGACGAGTCAAAACGCCTCGGCGAGACTATCTCGACCATTTATCACCAGCAGTTCAATGTTCCGACCAGGATCGTGCGGCCGTTTAACGTGTTCGGTCCGGGCATGAAGCACAACGACCGGCGCGTGATTCCCATGTTCACCTATGAGGCCCTGAACGGTCGCCCGCTTCCGGTGCACGGCGACGGACGGCAGACGCGCACGTTCTGTTATGTCACGGATGCGATCTCGGGCTTTCTCAAGGTCTTGCTGAGGGGCAAGCAGGGCGAGCCGTACAACATCGGCAACAGCAACAATGAAATTTCGATGGCGGACCTCGCAAAGACCTTCTCGTCCGTAATCCCCGGCGCATCCGCCAAGTTTATCGCGTATCCTGACACTTATCCGGCCGGCGAGCCGCAGCGCCGTTGTCCCGACCTCACAAAGGCGATCAAGGACCTCGACTATGGATCGATGGTTGACGTCAAGGAGGGGCTTAATCGATTCGTTGTTTGGGCGCGCGAGCAGGAAAGCTATAAAGGAAAATCGGTCTAGCCGAGCGCCTTACGGCTGTAGGAATGGGGATGAGGCTGATGGCGCTTCGCCTCGGACTCCTTGGTCGCGGATATTGGGGCCGCAACATTGAGCGGACGCTCCTTACATTCCCGGACGTCTCCGTTGTGATTGTCGCGAAAGATCAGAAGCCACAGACGAACCTCGACGGCGTATTGATCGCGACTCAAAGTGCAACCCACGCCCAATTTGCGCTGCCCTACATCGAGGCAGGTGTTCCCACCTTCATCGAGAAGCCCATGGCAACCACGCTTTCCGATGCGGAGCGCATTCGGCGGGCGGCCGAGCGGTCCGGCGGGGTGGTCTTCGTAGGCCATATCATGCTCTTTCATCCGGCCTTCGCGGCAGTTCTTGCGCTACTTCCATCGCTCGGCGCCGTGCGTTACCTCCACTCCGAAGCTATGAACAGTAGGAAGCGTTCGGACTCTTCCGTTCTGTGGGATTGGCTGCCGCATGAGCTTTCGATGGCGGGTGCGATCCTGGACCGGGAGCCACATCGTGCGACGGCCTGGAAGCTCGCGGGCGAGAACATGCCCGAGGCGGCGGTCACAAGATTCGAGTTTGGAAACCTCTCGTTGGTCTCAATGGTGAGTTGGCTTTCGGACGTTCGCCGGCGGCGCCTAGTCATTGTGTGCGCGGAAGGGACCCTGGTCTTCGACGACCTCACCGAGCAAAAACTTGCGCTGCATCGGCGTGAGGGTGAATCTTCATTTCCAGCCTACGCGGCCGAACTGCCTCTCACGCGTGAATTGGCAGCGTTCATCGAAGCGGTGCGTAGCGGGAAGCATGACGACGCGCATACTCGAACTGGGACAAATATTGTCCGAGCGATTGCCGCGGCCGAGAAGTCTACCGCACTTGGCGGTCAACCTGTCGAAATCTGATGCCTGGACCGCCATGGCCGATGTGCGGCGAAGTATACGATGCTGCGATGCTGCTCGACTAATGTTCGTGCCGGCCGGTTGAATTGTGTCGCCGACCGGCGTACTTTCATCTCTCCCCCCTCCACTCATCGGATGATGTCGATCTATGGCCCTTCGTGTCAGCGTCATTGTTCCTGCCTATAACGAGCAGGCGACGATTCTTCAGATCCTGCGGGAAATCCAAAAGCAGTTCGTCGACGGCGTGCAGTTCGAAGTCATCGTGGTAGACGATGGTTCGCGGGACAACACAGTTGAACTTCTGGAGGCTAACACCAGTCTCTACGGCAAATTAATCAAACTGTCGAAGAACGGCGGGAAGGGGGCCGCAGTTATCGCCGGCCTGCGAGCCGCAACTGGCGACTACATCCTGTTCCAGGACGCGGACCTCGAATACTCGCCCTCACACTATACGGCGCTCCTATTTCCCGTGCAGAGTTTCGGTGCGCAGATCGTGATGGGAAGCCGGTTCTTGACCTCGCAATACACGCGCGTGCAATTTTACTGGCACAAGGTCGGCAACTCCGTCATCACCCGCTTATTCAATATTCTTTTCAACACAACATTCACTGACATATTCACCTGCTACCTACTCTATCGCCGCGATTTGCTTGATCCGGATGAATTGACCACGAAGGGTTGGGAGCAACATGCAGAAATTCTTTGTCGTATCGTTCCACGGTCCAAGGTCATTTTTGAAGTACCAGTCAGTTATCAGGGCCGGACCTACGAAGAGGGGAAAAAGATCATGGCCCACCACGCGATCCCGGTGATCTACACAATAATCGCCCGATGGATGCTCCGGAATCGCCGGACGGAAAAGAATATCAAGTCTCTGACTTTTGTTTGAGCGGCACGTACGACTTGAAAGACCACTTGCCACTCGACGTTCTGTTGATCTAGTTTGGCCGCTGGCGTCACAACTGGACCCGTCCTGTTCAGTTGCCGCGCCAGGAGGTGCAGGCGCGCCTCAATGGGCGGCCGGTGGGAAGCCGGACCTACGACAGCGGCGGCATGACGGAGCGCGAGCTGCGCCTTCCCGCCGATCTCCTTGGCGACGTCCTGGAAATTGCCTTCGCCCCCAAGACCCCGTTCGCCCGCCGAACTCGGCCTCTCGCCCGCGCCGGCTCGGCATGGCGGTGGCCGCGGTCACGTTGCGGGCCGCGTCACCCTGATCGCGCAGAACCAGCGCTCGCGGTGGCGGCGGCGCGCGGAACCTGAAATAACGCGCCATGCGCTTCGTCGTCACCGGCACGGCCGGCTTCATCGGGTTTCATCTTGCCAGGCGATTGCTGAGCAACGGCCACGCCGTCGTCGGCATCGACGGCATCACCCCTTACTACGATCAGGCGCTGAAGCGGCGGCGGCACCAGATGCTGTCCGAGCTTCCGGGTTTCAGCGTGCACGAGGTGATGCTCGAAGATGGGCCGCGGCTCGCCGACTGCATCGCGGCGGCCGCGGCCGACGTCGTCGTTCACCTCGCCGCCCAGGCCGGCGTGCGCTACAGCAACGAGAACCCGCGCGCCTATCTCGATTCCAACATCATCGGCACGTTCAACCTGCTCGAGGCGTTGCGCGCGCATCCGTGCCGGCATCTGCTCGTCGCCTCGACCAGTTCGGTGTACGGCGCCAATGCCGAGCGGCCGTTCAGCGAGCAGCACCCAACCGACCATCCGCTCTCGCTCTACGCGGCGACCAAGAAGGCGGCCGAAGCGCTCGCCCACAGCCACTCCCACCTGACAGGTCAGCCGACCACGATGCTGCGGCTGTTCACCGTGTATGGACCGTGGGGCCGGCCCGACATGGCCCTGTTCAAGTTCGTCACGCGTATCCTCGAGGACGTGCCGATCGAGGTCTACGGCCACGGGCACATGACGCGCGACTTCACCTACATCGACGACGTCGTGGAAGCCCTCTGCCGGCTAATCGAATGCGTGCCCGGCCACGCCGAGACCGGCGGAGCGGCCGCGCCCTATCGCATCGTCAACATCGGCGCCGGCGCACCCATTGCGCTCGGCGACTTCATCGCCGCGATCGAGGCGGCCGTCGGCCGCGCAGCGCAGCGCGTCGACCTGCCGATGCAGCCGGGCGACGTTCCGGCGACGCACGCGGACACGGAACTGCTGCGGCGGCTGACCGGCTTCACGCCGTCCGTGCCAGTGCGCCAAGGCGTGGCCGCGTTCGTCGCCTGGTACCGCGAATATTATTCGCCGCGAGGGGGCAAAGCCGCCAAGTGAGGCGGAACGGCCAAGTGCTTGAAAAGATTGGTCGGAGTGGCAGGATTTGAACCTGCGACCCCCACGTCCCGAACGTGGTGCGCTACCAGACTGCGCTACACTCCGATTGATGAGGCGGTCCTATAACCCAGCCGTCCGGGGCCCGCAAGCGCGCGCCGGAGCGCTCGAATGCCAAGCGTTGATCGACCATGCCCGGGCCGTTATGGTCCCGCGCGCAATCCGGTCAACTCGTTGGGGCGTAGCCAAGTGGTAAGGCAGCGGATTTTGATTCCGCCATTCCCAGGTTCGAATCCTGGCGCCCCAGCCACCGCGCCGGAGTCCGGCACAGCACGCCGTTAGCCGGGCGCACGTGTTCTTTGGCCCGCGGAGATCTGCAGTCGAGCATCCTGGAGTCGCGCGCCATTCTCGGCGACGCGGGACTGCGCAATGCCTTCGGCGCGCGTGACATGTGGCAGGTGATCGATCGCGTCAATGTCGATTACCTCGGCGGCGCGCGCAATACACAGCGCTACCGGACGCAAAGCCGTGCCGGCGCGGTGATCATCGGCTGGATCGCCAAGAGCATGCCTTTGCTGGCCAATGCGGGCGTGGAGACGGTCAACATCGACCAGATCGGGAATCCACAGGCGCGCGCTGCCGGCAGCGGCGAGAATCCGATGCGTACGCCGACCGACTGGGATCTAGTCAATGCCTGCGAGCAGTGGCTGGCCGCCGGCGGCATGCAGGAGCAGGGCCTCGGGCAATACTCATCTCCATCATGACCGCTCGCGTCGTGCTCGGCAACTCGGGGCGCGGGTGTGAACGGCAACGTGCCGGCGGGCGGCGGTCCGATTGCCGGCGCAATGCATCGCCGCCCCGCGTCCGCCCTTGCGGTGCTCGCGGTTTCCTTGGCAGAAGCAATGCGCCCCAGACTGGGAATCCAGCCCGAATGACGCTCGAAACTATTTTCGTTCCCGCCGACTTGCTGCGCCGACAGGTCGCCGGCCTGCTCGCCGCCTGGGGTGTGCCGGCCGACCAGGTGGCCGAGACCGCCGAGGCGCTGCTCGCCTCCGACATCATGGGCATCGACAGCCACGGCTGCGCGCTGTTGCCGTTCTACGACCAGCAGCGCCGCTCCGGCAAAGTGGTCATGGCGCCCGCGATCCGCGTCGCGCGCGATGTCGGCGCGGTCGCGCTGATCGACGGCGGCGGCGGCTTCGGCGAGGCGCCGGCAACACGCGCGATCGATCTTGCGGTCGCGAAGGCCAAGGCGTTCGGCATCGGCGCCGTAGGCGTGCGGAATTCGAACCACTACGGCGCCGCCGGCGTGCATGCGCTGCGCGCGACCGCGCACGGCCTGATCGGCATCTCGACCTCGGCCGTCTGGGACACCGCGATCGTGCCGACCTTCGGCGCCAAGGCCATGCTCGGCACCAACCCGTTCGCGTTCGCCGCCCCCGCGCGGCGCAACCCGCCGTTCTACCTCGACATGGCCACGAGCACCGTCGCGATCGGCAAGCTCAAGCTCGCCAACATGGCCGGCAAGGCGCTGCCCGAAGGCTGGGTGGTCAGGCGTGACGGGTCCCCGCAGACCGACGCGGCGCAGGCGCTGCTCGATCGCCTGCTCACGCCGCTCGGCGGCGACCGCACCCACAGCGGCCACAAGGGTTACGGCCTCGCGGTGATGGCGGAGATCCTCTCGACCGTGCTCTCCGGCTCGACCTACGCGCCGCTGCGGCCGGATGACGCCAAGCGCTACAACGTCGGCCACTTCCTGATGGCCATCAATCCGGAGGCCTTCCGCGACGACGGCGGTTTCGCCGACGACCTCGATGCGCTGATCGACGCCCTGCGCGCGACGCCGCCGGCCGATCCGGCCCGTCCGGTCATGGTCGCGGGCGATCCGGAGCACGCGAGCCGGCGGCAGCGGGAGCTCGAAGGGATACCCATTCCGCGACCGCTGGCGGTCCAGCTCAGAAACTTGTGCGAAGCCGTTGGAGCAGCGTACGTTCTCGATCCGAATTGGGCATAGAACAATCCGAGCTCGAACTTCATGACCCCGCGAAAACGCCCCGACGAGCTGCGCAGCCATCGCTGGCTCGGCGTCAGCGACCTGCGCTCGTTCGGACACCGTTCGCGGCTGCGCCAGGTCGGCTACGACACGAGCGACTGGGGCGGCAAGCCGGTCATCGCCATCGTCAACACCTGGAGCGACATCAACCCGTGCCACACGCACCTGCGCACGCGTGCCGACGAGGTGAAGCGCGGCGTGCTGCAGGCCGGCGGCTTCCCCGTAGAGCTGCCGGCGATGTCGCTCGCCGAAGTCATGGTCAAGCCGACCACCATGCTCTACCGCAACTTCCTCGCCATGGAGACCGAGGAGCTCTTGCGCTCGCATCCGATCGACGGAGCGGTGCTGCTCGGCGGCTGCGACAAGACCACGCCCGCGCTGGTCATGGGCGCGATCAGCATGGGGCTGCCGGCGATCTTCGTGCCGGCGGGACCGATGCTGCGCGGCAACTGGCAGGGCAAGGCGCTCGGCTCCGGCTCGGACGTGTGGAAATACTGGGACGAGAAGCGCGCCGGCAACATCACCGAGGCCGACTGGGAGGAGATCGAGAACGGCATCGCGCGCTCGTTCGGCACCTGCATGACCATGGGCACGGCCGCCACCATGATGGCGATCGCGGAAGCGCTTGGATTGAGCCTGCCCGGCGCATCGTCGATCCCGGCCCCCGATTCCAATCATTCACGCATGGCGACCGCGGCCGGGCGCCGCATCGTCGACATGGTGTGGGAGGATCTCACCCCGGGGAAAATCCTGTCGCGCGCTGCGTTCGAGAACGCCATCAAGGTGCACATGGCGATGGGTGGCTCGACCAACGCCATCATCCACCTGGTCGCCATGGCCAAGCGGGCCGGCGTCCAGGTCTCGCTTGCCGACTTCGACACGATCTCGCGGGCAGTGCCGGTGATCGCCAATGTGCGGCCATCGGGCCAATACCTGATGGAGGATTTCTTCTATGCCGGCGGCTTGCGCGCCCTGATGGGCGAGCTGCGCGATCGCCTTGCGCTCGACTGCATGACGGTGACGGGAAAGACCGTGGCTGAGAACATCGCGGGCGCGAAGGTGCACCTGCCCGACGTGATCCATGCCGTCAGCGATCCGATCTCCTCGGAGCCTGCGACCGGCGTCCTCTACGGCAACCTCGCGCCGCGCGGCGCGATCATCAAGCCTTCGGCGGTGGAGAAGCGGCTGCTCAAGCATCGCGGGCCGGCGCTCGCGTTCGAAGACTATAACCACATGGCGAGCATGATCGAGCGCGACGACCTCGACGTCACGCCGGACCACGTGCTGGTGCTCAAGAACGCCGGTCCCAAGGGCGGCCCCGGCATGCCCGAATGGGGCATGCTGCCGATCCCGCGCAAGCTGGTGAAGCTGGGCGTGCGCGACATGCTGCGCGTGTCCGACGCGCGCATGAGCGGCACCAGCTACGGTGCCTGCATTCTGCATGTCTCGCCCGAAAGCTACGTCGGCGGCCCGCTCGCCCTGGTCAAGACCGGCGACCCGATCGAGGTCGACGTGGCGGCGCGCAGGATCCATCTCGCGATCTCCGACGAGGAGATGAACCGCCGCCGCGCCGCCTGGAAGGCGCCGCCGCCGCGCTACCAGCGCGGCTACGGAGCGATGTTTTCCGCCCACATCGGGCAGGCCGACGAGGGCTGCGACTTCGACTTTCTCGGCGCGGGCGAGCCGGTGCCTGAGCCGGAAATCCACTGATGGCAGGCCCGGAGATCGTCAAGGTAGACGAGAGGTACCGCGGCTGGTCGCGGCTTTTGGTCGCGTCAATCCGGCTGCCCGACGGAAAGGTCATCACGCGCGAGATCGAGGACCACGGCCACGCCGCCTGCGTCCTGCCCTACGATCCCGCACGGCGCATGGCAATCGTGATCCGGCAACCGCGCGCGCCCGTCCTTCTCGCGGGGCAGGCGCAAAACACTCTCGAGGTCATCGCCGGCCTGATCGACGATGATGCGCCGGAAACCTGCGCGCGGCGCGAGGCCATGGAAGAGGCCGGCCTGCGCCTGAACGCGCTCGAACATGTCGGCACCGCCTGGACCATGCCGGGCATCTCCACCGAGCGCATGGACCTGTTCCTCGCCGAGTACGGCGCGGCCGATCGGGTCGGGGCCGGCGGCGGACTGGCGGCCGAGCATGAGGATATCGAAGTGGTCGAGCTTCCGCTCGCCGACCTCGCTCGCCTCGCCGACAGCGGCGGAGTGATGGACATGAAGGTGCTGGCGCTGGTGCAGACGCTGCGGCTGAAACGGCCGGAATTGTTCGAGTGAGATGATTATCCGTAGGGTGGGCAAAGGTGCCCGCCGGATCGTTTCGGATCTTGCGCAAGCATCGCGCGCCTTTGCCCACCTACTCCGGCTTGATCTGGATCTCCTTCAGCACCCTCCCCCACTTGTCCTGCTCGGCGCGCAGCCACGCGGAAAACTCTTCGCGCGTCGAGCCGATCGGCCGCGCGCCCTGGGAGGCCAGGCGCGCCTTCATCGCGTCCGAGCCGATGAAACGCGTGATCTCCGTGTTCAGCCGCTCCACGATCGCCTCCGGCGTTCCCGCCGGCGCGATGACGCCGAACCACAGCTCGGCCTCGTAGCCGATCACGCCGGCTTCGGCGATCGAGGGCACGTCGGGCCACACATCGGCGCGCCCGCGCGAGGTCACCGCCAGGGCTTTCAGCTGCTTGGCCTGAACCTGCGGCATCACCTGCAGCACGCTGAGCACGGCGAGCGGCACGTGCCCGCCGATCACGTCGTTCAAGGCCGGCGCGCCGCCGCGATAGGGCACGTGCACGAACTTGGTGCCGGTCATATAGGCCATCAGTTCGAGCGAGAGCTGCTGGATCGAGGCGACGCCCGGCGTCGCATACGAGATGGTCGCCGGCCTCGCCTTAGCGGCCTCGACCAGCGCCTTGACGTCGGAGGCGGGAAAGCCCGGATGCGCCACGATCGCGAGCGGCGAGGACGCGACCAGGCTCACCGGCGTGATGTCCTTCAACGCATCGAAGCCGAGATTGGGATAGAGGAAGGAATTGGTGATGTGGCCCGACAGGATCATCATCAGCGTCTGCCCGTCGGGCTTGGCGGCGACGAGCGCGGCGGTGGCGGTCGAGCCGTTCGCGCCCGGCCGGTTCTCGATGACGATCGGCTGCCCGAGGGCCTTTTCAAGCGCGCTGCCGATATCGCGCGAGATCATGTCGGCGGTGCCGCCGGGCGGAAAGCCGACGTACCAGCGGATCGGCCCCGAGGGCCAAGTCTGCGTCGAAGTCTGCGTCGAAGTTCGCGTCGAAGTCTGCGCCGCCGCTGGCCCAAGCCCGCAGGCGAGCAGCCCGCACAACGCCAGCGCCGCGCCCTGAACGCGCCTCATCGTCGCCTCCCGCTTCCTCGTTCCATGCGATCCTTACAGATTTGTCGTGGCACAGCCACACGGGGCTTGACCTTGCCGGCGCAATCGGGCGGGTACACGCCGGTTCAGGCTTCAGGACGTTCGCATGAGCGACGACATCAGGTTCGACAAATCGTTCGACCTCGAACCCGGCCGCGCCGAGGAGGTCGTGCCGGGGGTGCGCCGCATCGTCGCCGACAATCCCGGGCCGTTCACGTTCAAGGGCACGGTCAGCTACATCGTCGGGCGCGGCAAGGTCGCGATCATCGATCCGGGGCCGGACAATGCGAAGCATGTCAAGGCGCTGCTCGACGCCGTGCGCGGCGAAAGCGTGACGCATATCTTCGTGACCCACACGCATCGCGACCATTCCCCCGCCGTTCCCGCCATCAAGGCCGCAACCGGCGCGACCGTCCATGCCGAAGGTCCGCATCGCGCGTCGCGGCCGCTGAATGCCGGCGAGGCGCCGCGCATGGAGGCCGCCAACGACATGGACTTCCGTCCCGACCGCGCGCTCGCCGACGGCGAGGTGGTGAGCGGCGACGGCTGGGCGCTGGAGGCGGTGACGACGCCGGGCCACACGGCGAACCACACGGCGTTCGCGTTGAAGGACACGGACGTGATGTTCTCGGGCGACCACGTCATGGGATGGTCGACCACCATCGTGGCGCCGCCGGACGGCGCCATGACCGACTATATGGATTCGCTCAACAAGCTGACGCGGCGGGACGAACAGATCTATCTGCCGGGCCACGGCGGCGCGATCCACGAAGCGCGGCGTTTTGTTGCCGGCCTCATCCTGCATCGCAAGGCGCGCGAGGCCTCGATCCTGCACCGCCTCGCCAAGGGCGAGACCGACATCGCGACCATCGTGCGCGCGGTCTATATCGGGCTCGACCCGCGGCTGACCAATGCGGCCGGATTCTCCGTGCTGGCCCACATGGAAGACCTGGTGATGCGCGGCGTCGTCGCCACCGAGGGGCCGCCGTCGATCACGGGCAGCTATCGCTTGGTCTTCTGATCGCCTTTGGCAGGAGTCTTGCCGGCCTTCTTGACCGGCTCGGGCGGCTTTTCCGGCGTCAGGCTGGCGATCGCGTCCTCGATATCCTCGGCCAGCGAGCGGACACGCGCCGCGTTGGTGCCGAAATCGAAGCGGCCGTAGCGCGAAGCCGAGCGGATGTCGACGCGCGCGCCGTCGGGATCGCCGCGCACGCGGATCACCACGTCGTCGCGGAAGCCCATGACCGGCGTGCGGGCGACCGCCTCGATGCGCCCCTCGCGGCGCCCGACCGCCTGCGGGGAGCGCTCGTAGATGATCTGCCATTTGCGCTTGGTGACCACGCCGAGCGCCGCCTCGTAGGCCGCGAGCGGCGTCGCCGAGACGGTCACCGGCTCGACGTTGGGATAGGCGGCGCGCTGCAGTTCGGCCGCGCGCAAGCCCGCATACACGATCGGATTGGCGTCGCGCGGGCGCACGCGCGCGATCACCTCGAAGCGCGGCGGGTCGATCGGATCGGTGGTGATGTCGGAAATCTCCGGCAGCTTGTAGCTGCGATAACCGAGATAGGCCGGATAGGCGAGGATCGCGAGCCCGATGAACAGCGCCAGCACGGCGGCGCCGAGCCCGCGCAACCCCTCGCGCCAGATGACCACGAACGCGGCGAGCGCGAGCGCGATCGCGATCAGCGCCAGGATCAGCGCGCCGCCGAAGGCGGCGATCGCCGGGATGATCTCCAGGAAACCGGAACGCACGATCACGATGGCGAGCAGGACCACCGGAATGGCGAACAGCGCGGTACGCCGCGCCCACAGGGCGAGACGCGACATCGGCTCATCGGGAAGGCGGCGGAGGGCCATCGTCAACGTTTCGCACAGATGCGGCTGAGAGCGGCCCATTCATCGGGCGCAAGCAGGCCGCCGCCACCCGACGATGTCGCGGCCGCATTGATGGCGACGACCCGGTCCGCGGCGGCGGGATGCTCGAGCAGGATCTGCATGCCTGGATGGTTGGCGCCGGCGATGCGCGTGAGGATCGTGCCGAGCGCGCGCTGATCGCCGCCGATCCTGCCCATCAGTTCGACCGCGTAGCGGTCGGCGGCGGTCTCCACGTCGCGTGAATAGGAAGATTTGAGCAGGGTCGTCGCGGCGACGACCACCGCGCCGCCGCCGACGAAATCGCCGAGCAGCATGCCGAACAGGAACGATAGGCCGGCGGTCTGCAGGATCGAACGCATGCCGTCGCGATGCGCGACGTGGCCGACTTCGTGCGCGATCACGCCGGCAAGCTCGTCGGCGCTCCGGGCGCTCTCGATCAAGCCGCCATAGACATAGATGATCCCGCCCGGCAGCGTGATCGCATTGGTCTCGGGCTTGCGCGCGACCATGATACGCAGCGGGAACGGCAGCTGCGCGGCCGTTTCGAGCTGACGCACGAGCTTGGCGAGCGCGGCGCTTGCCTGTGGCTCGCCGCCCTCCGCGCTGCAATCGAACGGAAGGCCGGGCGCGCTGCTCTCGAGCATGCCGCGGACCTGGGCGTTGACCGCTTCGCCCAGCCAGCGCTCGACGGCGACCGGCACGAGCGGCGCGAGACGGTCGGCCAGCAGCGGCACGCCGAACACGGCCGCCGCCGCCAGCGACACGACCGCGGCGCAGCTCCAGGCCACCACCCTGGCGCGCGCGCGGCGCTCTGCCGCGCCGCTGCGATCGACCGGCACGGAAGCTTCATCGATCGCTGCCGCGAGCTCGGGTTCGCGCACCTCCAAACGGGCAAGCCGCGGATTGCCGATGCGGCCGAGGCGCAGCAGGCCGGCCGGCGCGGCGAGGTGCTCGAGCTGGTCATAACGCCAGTGCTCGCGGACATCGCCTGCGCTGGTCGCGCGGATCACGAGCATGTCGGGAGCGAGCTCGATCGCCACCGTGTGGCGCGCGCTGGTGATGCCGTCGAAGAAGATGCCCACGCCGGATTTCATCGCGCGCGGCTCCTCACACGCCGCCGACATTGAGCGCATCGGCGAGCCCCTCGCCGACCGCGGAAGGAGCACCGCCCGCCGCATGCACGCCGTCGAGCGCCTCGGTGCCGGTCAGGGAGAGGGACTCGAAACCGAGCTTCCACAGCCGCAGTTTCACGGTCGCCTGATAGACGGTCGAGTACGACAGCGCAACGATCACGTAGCTGCCGACGATGATGACCGTCGTCAGCAACTCGGTGAATTTGGATTTGCCGAACCAGGCGTCGAGCGAGCCGATGACCAGGAGGCCGACAAGCACGGTCGCGCCGAGCCCGAGCGCGAGCACGAGCGCGTACCACAGAAAGCGCATATAGAGGCCGTAGACGCCGCTCGTCCGCAGCCGCAACTCGACGGTGAGGGCGCCGAAACGCAGACCCGAGAGCCACCAGCGCAGCACCATGGCCTGGAACAGCGGATAGAGCACGGCGGCGGCGAGCAAGGCCCAGCCGAAGGCGAGCACGACGAGGCCGGCCGCGACATCGACGCGCGCCGTCTCGAGCCGGCCGGAGAGATCCTCGCCGCCGCGCTGCGCTGCGCCGAGCACGGCCCAGTCCACAATGCCGATGGCCGCGACGAGGCCGAAGACGAGCGGGCCGATCACCAGCATCCACATGACCAGCCCGCGGAAGAACAGCCGCCAGCCCGAGCCGTCGAACCGGCCCTTCAGGTCGCCATAATAGGTATTGCCGAGCTTGAAGCGCTCGAGGCTCGCCTGCGCGAACGGATAGGCGAGCCCGAGCGACAGCGCGATCATCGCCCACCAGAACAAGGCGCACACCGCGTAGCGCCAGGCCGATCCGGTCTGATGGAAACGCAAGCCGCGATAGACCGTGCGGCTCAAACGGTAGCGGCGCGCCCGGTAGACCGCGAACTGGCCGAGCAAGGCCAGCACCGCGAGGGCGCCGACGCCGGCGATCTGGCCAAGGACTCCCAAGCCGAAGGTCCCGAGGAACAACAACACGTTGATCGGCACCAGCAGCGTGATGGCAATCATGAAGCCGAGCAATAGCTCGCGCGCCGTACCGACATACTCGATGCCGTCGCCGGCGATCTCGGAATGAACCCAGAGGAAACGGCGCACGTCGGTGACCAGCCAGAAACGATAGATGCCGAGCGTGACCAGCAGCAGCACCGCTCCGCGCAGGAGCAGCCGCCAGAACGGGCGGTCCTCGCCGGCGAAATGCGCATCGATGCGTTCCGCTGCCGGCGGTTCGGCCGGCATGGCGGCGGAGGTCGCGTCGACGACGGCCATTCTGGTGGGTTGCTACTCCGCTGCTGCCGCCGTCGGGAGCACGTAGTCCTTGAAGCGCTCGCGCAACGCCATCTTCTGGATCTTCCCCGTGGCCGTATGCGGGATCTCGTCGACGAACACCACGTCGTCCGGCATCCACCATTTGGCGATCTTGCCCTCCAGGAAGGCGAGCATCTCGTCGCGCGTCGCCGTCTCACCCTTCTTGAGGATGATGACGAGCAGCGGACGTTCGTCCCATTTTGGATGATGCACGCCGATCACGGCGGCTTCCGCCACCTTGGGATGGCCGATCGCGAGGTTCTCCAGGTCGATCGAGGAGATCCATTCGCCGCCGGACTTGATCACGTCCTTGGCGCGGTCGGTGATCTGCATGGCGCCGTAGGGATCGATGGTGGCCACGTCGCCGGTATCGAAGAAGCCGTCCCGGTCGAGGATCTCGCCGCCCTCGCCCTTGAAATAGGACTTCGCCACCGCGGCGCCCTTCACCTTCAGCCGGCCGAATGTCTTGCCGTCCCAGGGGATCTCCTTGTTGGCGTCGTCGACGATCTTCATCTCGACGGTGAATGGGGCCGAGCCCTGCTTGGCCTTGACGTCGAGGATCGCCTCGCGGTCGAACGCGCCGTAATCGGGCTTGATGGCGCAGATCGAGCCGATCGGGTTCATCTCGGTCATGCCCCAGGCATGCGCGACGGTGACGCCGTAGTTCTTCTCGAACTTCTCGATCATGGCGCGCGGGCAGGCCGATCCGCCGATCAGCACGCGGCGCAAGGTCGAGAGCTTGAGATCGTTCGCCTCCATGTGGGCGAGCAGCATCAGCCACACGGTCGGCACCGCCGCCGTCATGGTCACGCGCTCGCCCTCGAGCAGTTCGTAGATCGACATGCCGTCGAGCTTCGCGCCGGGAAGGACGAGCTTGCTCCCGGCCATCGGCGCCGAGAACGCGATGGTCCAGCCGTTGGCGTGGAAGAACGGCACCACCGGCATGATGGTGTCCTGCACCGAGAGATCGAAGGCGTCGGGCGCGACCGCCATCATCGAGTGCAGCACGTTGGAGCGGTGCGAGTAGACGACGCCCTTGGGATTGCCGGTGGTGCCCGAGGTGTAGCACATGCCGCACGCGGTGTTCTCGTCGAACGAGGCCCAGCGGAAATCGCCGTCGACCTCGCCGATCCAGGTCTCGTAGGCGACCGCGTTGCGTAAGGTCGTTTGCGGCATATGCGCGGCGTCGGTGAGCACGACGTAGGTCTTGATGCTCGCCAGCTTGTCCTGCAGCTTCTCCAACAGCGGCACGAAGGTGAGATCGACGAAGATCAGCCGGTCCTCGGCATGATCGACGATGTAGCTGATCTGCTCAGGGAACAGGCGCGGATTGATGGTGTGGTACACCGCGCCGACGCCGGTGATGCCGTACCAGGTCTCCAGGTGACGCCAGGTGTTCCAGGCCAGCGTCGCCACGCGGTCGCCGGGCTTGACCCCTTCGCGCTCGAGCCGCTGCGCCACCTTCAGGGCGCGCTTGCGAACTTCCCCGTAGGTGGTGCGATGGATCGGGCCCTCGACCGAGCGCGAGACGACCTCGCGGTTGCCGTGCTGGATGGCGGCATGGTCGATGATGCGATGGCAGAGCAGCGGCCAGTCCTGCATCAGTCCGAGCATCTTGTCCCTCCGGGGTCTTGCCGATCGTCGACCGCCGCCGGCACGCGGCGGCCGGGTCCATGTTTTACCGGCGGCAAGCTACGACGCAACCGGGTCGAGGGTTTCGGCCGTCAGCGGTGGCCGAGCCAGGCTGGCAGCGCCGAGACTGAAGGCAGCAGCACGTCGGCGTGCGGGGCGAGCGCGCCGGTGCCGGTCGGCCCGGTCAGCACCCCGACCGCAACGGCGCCGGCCGCACGGGCGGCGGCGAGGTCATGTACGGTGTCGCCGACCACCGCGATCTCGGCCGGCGGCACCTTTGCCGCCGCCGCGAAGGCGAGGACGGGACCCGGATCCGGCTTGGCACCGAAGCCGGAATCATAGGCCGCGATGAACCCGAGCAGATCCTCCAGGCCGAGGCGCCGGACCTGCGCGCGGGTGTTGAGCTCCGCATCATTGGTCATCATTCCGAGCCGGTAGCCGCGGCCGGCAAGTCCGGCCAGCAGCGACTTCGGCTCGCCGATGGCGCTGAGATGGTCGAGGGTCGACTGGAAGAACAGCCGGTCGATTTCGTCGATGAAATCCGGCGTTGCGGGGCGACCGAGCGCCTGCGCCCAGAGCGCTCCGTAGACATGGGTCGGCTCGATCACCACCGGGGAACCGGGCAGGAAGCGCTGTTCGTCCGGCAGGTACAGGCTGACCGCCACAAGGCGGTCAAAGGCCGCCTGATCGCCGGCTGCGATCTTGGTGAGCACCGGTAGGGTCGCCGGGCCCCAGGTGCGCTGGAAATCGACCAGGGTGCCGTCCTTGTCGAACAGGATCGCGCGGATCGGCATCGCTGAGGGGTGCTCGGGCAAATGTGACGCAGTTCGCCGCTTGTGGGCCGGCCCGGCGGCGAGGACCGGATATACACGAATTCCGCGACGGGTGGGCCGGCCACAGTGTGGCGGTTCAGAAGTCCGCAACACCCTCGCGGCGAGTCCGAATTGCGGACTTCTGAACCTAAGCCACACTGGAATCAAGAAGTTGCTAGTGTCCTTCGATTCCGAAGTTCGTACGCGAGGGTGCTGCACGACGAGACGAACTTCGGAATTGGGACACTAGCCCCACAGATTTGCCCGGTTCCTGCCGCAAGGCGAGATCATGACCAAAGCCTTCATCGCCGCAATTGCGCTCCTCCTGGCGACGATCGCCGAAGCCGCGGCGCAGGCCATCCCGTTCCCACGCCCGCGGCCGCGCGGCCCGGAGCTGCAGTTGCCCGCAATCCCGCTGCCCCGCCCACGGCCTGCGTTCGAGCCTTCGCAACCGTCCGCCGCTACGGAGCCGGCCGAGGCCGTGCCGTCGGCCTGCCTGCTGCGGCTGGCGCCGACGTTCGCCCGGGCGACGGCGGTCCTCAAGCTGTCCGGCCCCAGCGAATGCGGTGCCGAGGACGTGGTGCAGCTCTCGGCCGTGGTGACACCGGCCGGCGGCCATGTGGCGATCACGCCGCCGGCCACGCTCCGCTGCAACATGGCCGAGGCCGTGGTGCATTGGGTGCGCGACGACCTGGCGCCTGCGGCCGCAGAGCTTGGCTCGCCGCTCGCGGCCATCGCCAATTTCGCCTCCTACGAGTGCCGCGGACGCAACCGCATCGTGGGCGCCAAGCTCAGCGAACACGGCAAGGCCAATGCGCTCGATGTGCGCGCCCTCAAGCTCGCCAATGGAACGACCGTGGAACTGACCGACGTCCGGATCGCGAAGGACTTACGGGAGAAAGTGCGGTCCGGCACCTGTGCCCGGTTCACGACCGTGCTCGGGCCCGGCTCGGACGGATTTCACGAGAACCACATCCATGTCGACCTTGCCGAGCGCCGGCACGGGTTTCGCATGTGCCAATGGGCCGTGCGCGTCCCCGGGGACGACGTTCCGCTGCCGCGCGAGCGGCCGCCGGAAGCGCCGCCGCGCACGGAAGCCGTGGCGCGGTAGCAAAAGCTTTACGATTTGCATGATCGAACAAAGACCGCCGACGAATAAGGATAGTTCATGGACCAGCGCGTGACTGAGCCCGAAATCGCCGTCGCCGGCGTGGCGCTGCGGCCCTGGGGCTTCTGGGCGACCATTGGCTGGGCGCTCGCGGCGCTGGTGCTGTGGTTCGGCGCGCAGTTGGCGGTGGTCGTCGCGTTCCTCGCCTGGCGCCACGGCAGCGGCGCGGTGCCCGACCTCGAACGCTTGGCAAACGACGGCTTGCTGCTCGCGCTCGCCGTCACGGTCGCAACCCCGTTCGCGGTCGCGGTGTTCGTTCTTGCCGCGCGCCTGCGCGGCTGGCGCGCGCGCGACTACCTCGCGCTGCACGTGCCGGGACCCAAGGAGCTCGTCTTCGGCGTCGGATGCCTGGTCGCGCTGCTCGTCGCCTTCGACATCATCACCTGGCTGCTCGGCCGCGACATCGTCCCGAGCTTCATGGTGGAAGCCTACAAGTCGGCGCGCGCCGCCAACGCCTTGCCGCTGATGTTCGTCGCCATCGTGGTGATGGCCCCGATCGGCGAGGAGGTCGCGTTCCGCGCCTTCCTGTTCCGCGGCCTTGCCGCCTCGTGGCTCGGAATCCAGGGAACGCTGGTTCTGACCTCGGCGGCCTGGTCGTTGATGCACGTGCAGTACGACGCCTTCATCCTGGTGCTGATCTTCGGCATCGGCCTGCTGCTCGGCTGGCTGCGCTGGGCCAGCGGCTCGGCGCTGCTCACGATCATCCTGCACATGCTGGCCAACCTCGCCGCCTGCGTACAGGCGGCGATCAAGATCGAGTGGCTGTCCTAAAGTCTTAAGGGCCGCGCGGATCGATCGGCGTCGTCCCGCGCACGCCCAGGATATCCTCCAAGGCCTTGGCGGCGGCGAGGATGCGCGGCTCGCTGCGCGGCGGCCCGGCGATCTGCAGCCCGACCGGCAGGCGCTCGGCCGTGAACCCGCAGGGCAGCGACAGCGCCGGGCAGCATGACACCGTGATGGCGTAGGCGATCGCCAGCCACTCGACATAGTTCGTGAATTTGTGGCCGTTCACCTCGGCGACATAGCGATTCTCGATCGGATATGGCGCCACGACGGTCGCCGGCGTGAGCAGAAGATCGTAGCTCTCGAAGAACTCGAGCATACGTCGTGCCAGCGCGACGCGCTGATTCTCGGCCCGCTCCATGTCCTCCAAGGTGATCTTCAGTCCCTTCTCGACGTTCCAGATCACCTCGGGCTTGAGCAGATCGCGGTGCTGACGCAACAGCTTCGCCTTGCGCATGAAGAAATCGTAGGCGCGCAAGGTCTGGAAACACTCGTGCAGTCCGGACAGATCCGGATGCGCCTCCTCGACCACGGCGCCGAGCTCGGAAAAGCGTTCGGCGGCCTTGCGGGTGATCGCAGCGACTTCCTTGTCGACAGCCGTGATGCCGAGATCGGTCGACCACGCGACGCGCTGCGGCCGCCACGCGGAGCGCGCCGCGGACAGGAACGAGGTTGCGGTCCGCGGAAGCGAAAACGGATCGGCCGGATGCTCGCCGCTCATGGCATCGAGCAGCAGCGCGACGTCCTCGACGTTGCGCGCCATCGGCCCCTGCTGGCTCAGGTTCATGTCGACCGTGCCGTCGCGCGTGTGCGCGACGCGGCCGATGCTTGGCCGCAAGCCGACGATGCCGCAGAAGCTCGCCGGATTGCGCAGGCTGCCGCCCATGTCGGAGCCGTGCGCGAGCCAGGCCATGCCGGTCGCAAGCGCGACCGCCGCGCCGCCGGAGGAGCCGGCGGCCGAGCGCGAGGTGTTCCAGGGATTGAGCGTGCGCCCGAACACCTCGTTGAAAGTGTTGGCGCCGGCGCCGAATTCCGGCGTGTTGGACATGGCGTAGACGATGCCGCCCTCGGCTTCGAGATGCTCGACCAGGATGTCGGACTTGGCCGGGACCTTGTCGGCGAAGATCGGCGATCCTTGCGTCGAGCGCACGCCGGCGACATCGATCAGATCCTTGATCGGCACCGGCATGCCGGCAAGCAGGCCGCGTTCGGCGGCGGGCTTATGCATCAACGCGTCGGCATGCTTGCGGGCGCGCTCGAAGCACCGCGTGGGCAGCGCGTTGACGGTCTTATCCACAGCCGCGATGCGGCTTTCCAGCGCATCGAGCAGGTCATGCGGGGTGATCTCGCCGCGCTTGAGCCGGCCGACGATCGTAACGGCGTCGGAGCGGACCAATTCATCAACATTCGCCATTACAGCTATTCCTTTCCGCACTTTGACGGCGGCCCCCGCCAGTCCTATACCGGCCGCGAACCGGAGAGACCGCCATGGCCCCGCTCAGCAACCTGCAAATGCGCGCCGTCGAGACCCTGATCCATCCCTATACCAACCAGGCGACCCTGCGCGATACCGGTCCGCTCGTGCTCGAGCGCGGCAAGGGCGTCTACGTCTACGACAGCGAGGGCAAGCCGTATCTGGAAGGCATGGCCGGCCTGTGGTGCACCGCGCTCGGCTACGACAACGAGGAATTGGTCGAGGCGGCGGCCGCGCAGATGCGCAAGCTGCCGTTCTCGCATCTGTTCACGGCCAAGAGCCACGATCCGGCGATCGAGCTGGCCGAGAAGCTGAAAGAGATCGCGCCGGTGCCGATCTCGAAAGTGTTCTTCTGCAACTCCGGCTCGGAGGCCAACGACAGCCAGATCAAGCTCGTCTGGTACATGAACAATGCGCTCGGCCGGCCGGCCAAGAAGAAGATCGTGAGCCGCATCAAGGCCTATCACGGCGTCACCATCGCGGCCGCCTCGCTCACCGGTCTGCCCAACAACCACATCGATTTCGACCTGCCGATCGCGGGTGTGCTGCACACCAGCTGCCCGCACCAGTATCGTTTCGGCAAGGACGGCGAGAGCGAGGAGGAGTTCGCGACGCGGCTTGCGGCGGAGCTGGAGGAGCTGATCCTGCGCGAAGGCCCCGACACCGTCGCGGCCTTCATCGCCGAGCCGGTGATGGGCGCGGGCGGCGTGCTGATTCCGCCCAAGACCTACTTCGCCAAGATCATGGCGGTGTGCGCCAAGTACGACGTGTTCATGATCGACGACGAGGTGATCTGCGGCTTCGGCCGGCTCGGCACCGCGTTCGGCTGCCAGGCGCTGGGCTACAAGCCGCATTCGATTTCGGTCGCCAAGGCCCTGTCGTCGGCCTACCTGCCGATCGCCGGCGTGATGATTCCGGAAGACATGTACCAGGCGCTGATCGCCGAGAGCCGCAAGATCGGCACCTTCGGCCACGGTTACACCTATTCGGGCCATCCGGTCGCGGCCGCGGTCGCGGTGAAGACGCTCGAGATCTACAAGCGCGAGAAGGTCTTCGAGGCCGCGGCGGCGCGCAGCCCGCAGTTCCAGAAGCGGCTTGCCGCGCTCGGCGAGCACCCGCTGGTCGGCCAGGCGCGCGGCATCGGCCTGGTCGGCGCGCTCGAGCTCGTCGCCGACAAGCCGAGCAAGCGCTCGTTCGACTTCAAGCAGGGGTTGGGGCCGCGCACCGTGCAGTTCGCACAGGACGAGGGCCTGATCGTGCGTTTCATCGCCGGCGACATCATCTCGATCTGCCCGCCGCTGGTGATCAAGCCGGCCGAGATCGATGAGCTGTTCGACAAGCTCGGCCGAGCCCTCGACCGCGCGCTCGACTGGGCCAGACGCGAGCAGCTCCTGGCCGCTTGATGATGCCGTAAAGGTTCCGTTTACGATTTCCGGCCACGACTGACGCGCACGCCAGCGCGGAAAGCAAGCCATGATCATCAACCGGCGCCGGCTCGTACTCGGCGGGCTCGGCGTTGCCGGCCTTGCCGGCGGCAGCGCGGCGGCTTACGCGGCCGGCGTCGAGCCGTTCGACCTCATGGTCACGCGCTATCGGCCGGTCCCGCCGGGTTGGCCGGCCGGGCGCCGCCTGACGATCGCGGTCGTCGCCGACCTGCACGCCGGCGGCCCCAACATGGGGCTGGCGCAAATCCGGACGGCGATCGACACGACTCTAAATCTCCGCGCCGACCTGATCGTGCTGCTCGGCGACTATTTCGCGACCCACCGTTTCATCACCGAGCGCGTGCCGCATGCGGCCTGGGCCGCGGAGCTCGCCCGCCTGAGCGCGCCGCTCGGCGTATTCGCAATTCTGGGCAATCACGACTGGTGGTTCGACATCCAGGGGACGCGGGCCGCGCTGGCGCGGGTGGACATTCCCGTACTCGAGAACCAAACCGTGCTGATCGGCGAACCGGGGCGAAAATTCTGGCTCGCAGGACTCGGCGACACCATCGCGTTCCGGCATGGACGCGGCCGCTTTTCCGGCGTCGACGATCTGCCCGGTACGCTTGCCAAGGTCACCACCGACGATCCGGTGATCCTGCTGGTGCACGAACCGGATGCCTTCACCATGGTGCCGCCGCGCGTCGCGCTGACGCTCGCCGGCCATACCCATGGCGGCCAGGTGCGGTTGCCGTTGGTGTGGCCGCAGTTCGTGCCGTCACGCTACGGCGCTCGCTTCGCCTACGGCCACGTGGTCGAGGGGAACCGTCACATGATCGTCTCCGGCGGGCTGGGCACCAGCATCTTGCCGGTGCGCCTCGGCGTTCCGCCCGAGATCGTGCATATCGAGCTGGGTTTGTAGGGCGGGCAAAGGCGCGACATGAGATCGTCGCGATCTTGCGCAGACCAAGCGCGCCGTGCCCGCGCGTCAAACGAATGCGGTACGTCCCCCCGCGGGCACGCTGCGCCCGCGCTGACGCGCGAGCTGCGCTTTGCCCGCCCTACGATGACAGGCAGCACAAACGAGAGCGCCGGGCTTTCGCCCGGCGCCATCCCCGTTCCCCCACGCAACTGAACTTATCCCCGGCTGTGATTCGTGAACGCCATCTGCGGATTGGTCGGCGAGTCGCCCTGCCCGGGCGCGAGCACCACGACCGGCGAGCCCACCTTCACCCGGTTGAACAGGTCGATCACGTCCTCGTTGGTCAGGCGGATGCAGCCGGACGAGATGGCGTGGCCGATGTATTCCGGCTGGTTGGTGCCGTGGACGCGATAGAGCGTGTCCTTGGCACCGTCGAACACGTAAAGGGCACGCGCCCCCATCGGATTGTGCGGACCCGGCGCCACGTAGGCCGGGATGTTGCCGAGCCGCTTCTTGATGTCCGAGGTCGGCACCCAGGCCGGCCACTCTTCCTTGCGGCCGACCTTGGCGACGCCGGAGAACGCCAGCGCGTCCTCGCCCACGGTGACGCCGTAGCGGATCGCCTTGCCCTTCTCGATCACGTAATAGAGGTAGCGCGCATCGCTATCGATCACGATCGTGCCGGCCGCTTCCTTGCGGTGGTAGTCGACGATATGCCGGCGATAGGGCTGCGGGATCATCGCCTGTTCGTAGGGCGCGCTCGCCAGCAGCTTCTTGTCGCGCGGGGTCATGTTGGCGTCGGACGACGGCTCGAGCGTCGACTGCATGCAGCCGCCGGCGAGCAGACCGAGAAGCGTGAATGCGACGAAACGGGTCGCCATGGCTTCCTCTTCTTTTTCCCAAGCGTTCGTAAGCGTTTGGTCCGTATGTCGTTTTGTTAGCCGAAACAACTTGAGCATTCCAGCCGATATTGGCGCCACGTGGTCGGGTCGCCGCGACCTGTTGCAGGAATGCCTCAGTCTCCTGTCGAGCCGCTCCGACGACGAGCGGGTGATTGCGCCGGGATTCATGCAGGACATTCCTCAAGAATCCCGCAAATCGAAGATTCGCAGGTTTTGGTAAATGACTGTTTACCTTGATCCAGGATTCTTGCTGACCTGCGGCGGACTTTCAGGGTCGGGAACTAAGCTCTTCGAATGACAGCCAAAAATCCCGAACCCTGGCACAGTTTCTGCATACTTCCGCCCTACTCGACGGCCAGCCTGAACAGCTAACCGGCAGGACGCCGGGCCAAGAACAATGGAGGGTAAGATGGCGTTTCCCCGACCCGCATCCGAGCAGCGGCGCGAGCGCTCCGAGCTTGACGCGCGTTACGGCAAGATCGGGATTTCCGCGGTTGCGGCCGCCGTGCGCTACCAGGGCGAGCAACGCAACCCGCGTGCGGCTGCCAAGCCGCGTGAGGACCGGGCCGACGAATCGAGCGCCCAAGCCGGACGCGACCCGCGCCACGCATAGACCGCGGCAGCTGCTGAGCCCCGCGTGGTAGTCCGTCGGCGAAGCTGCCCACCGCGTGATGGACTAAGGCGCGCGAGCAAGTTACGCATGGCGCATCGTCCACGTGCCACGCGACGGGCTCAGGATGCTTTCGATCTACGTTCCGCGCGGAACTTGCCTCGAGCGCGTATCGAGCAGCGACTCGACGCAGCTGCCCGACGGCGCGGTCTGGTTCGATCTGTTCATGCCGACCGGGGGCGAGGACAAGGTGGTCGAGCGCACGCTCGGCATCGCGATCCCGACGCGCGAAGAGATGCAGGAGATCGAGGTGTCGAGCCGACTCTATGTCGAGAACGGCGCGCGCTACATGACCGCGACCCTGATGTGCAAGGCCGACACCGCGACGCCGCAGACCACGCCCGTCACCTTCATCCTCGCCGGCCACAAGCTCGTCACCGTGCGCTATGACGAACCGCGGCCGTTCGTGATCGTCGGCAACAAGCTCGCCAAGCAGTGCCCCGCGGCGGTGACGGGCGAAGCCGTGATGATGGATTTGCTCGACGCGCTGATCGACCGCACTGCCGACATCCTGGAGCGAGTCGCGAGCGAAATCGACCGCCTCTCGCACCACATCTTCGAGCCCGAGGGGCGGCGCAAGGACCACACCGTCACCTACCGCTACATCCTGCGCAACATCGGGCGCAAAGGCGATCTGACCTCGAAGGTGCGCGAGAGCCTCGTTTCCGTCGGACGCGTGCTGCTCTACCTCGCCAACGAAGCCGACAACATGAAATGGCAGAAGGAGATGCGTCAGCAGCTCAAGACGATGCAGCGCGACGTGCAGTCGCTTTCCGATCATGCGACCTATCTCGGCAACAAGATCACCTTCCTGCTCGACGCCATGATCGGCGTCATGAGCGTGGAGCAGAACAACATCATCAAGATCTTCTCGGTCGCGGCCGTGGCGCTGATGCCGCCCACTCTCATCGCCTCGATCTATGGAATGAATTTTAGGAAAATGCCCGAGCTGGAATGGACCTACGGTTATCCACTCGCGCTCTTCCTCATGCTGGTAGCCGCGGTATTACCTTACTTGTTTTTCAAGTGGAAACGCTGGTTGTAAGCGCCGAACGGGCGCATTGACGCAGCGTCTCTCGCGGCGATCTCGCCATCGCCGATTAACGTCGGCGAAACGCGAGTTGCGATAAAGACTTGTGCGAAAAGGCTTGGCGGCAACGCCAGGGCGTAACAAGTTGACCGTTCGGCCGCCATGTTCCGCGTCTTCAACTGTCTGACCGGCGAGCACGACCTGCGCCTCGTGATGCTCGCGGGCGCGACCTGTCTGCTCGCCAGCCTCGTGGCCATCAGCGTGCTCCGTCGTGCGCGCGCCGGCCGCGGCCGGCCGCGCGTCGGCTGGATCTTGACCGCGGGGGCTTCGACCGGAAGCGGAATCTGGGCGACGCACTTCATCGCCGTGCTCGCCTACGATCCGGGCATTGCGGTCGCATATGATCTCGCCCTGACCGCGCTGTCGCTGATCGCCGCGATCCTGGTCGCGTCCGCAGGTCTCGGATTGGCGATGAGCAAATCGCTGCCGCATCACGCACCGGTCGGCGGCGCGGTCGTGGGCGGCGGCATCGCCTGCATGCATTACCTCGGCATGAGCGCGCTCGACATGCCCGGCCGCGTGACGTGGTCGCTCGATCTCGTGCTCGCCTCGATCGTCGCGGGCATGATGTTCGGCGCGGCGGCGCTCGCGCTCGCGCAACGGCGCGAGACGTCGACGGCGACCGCTGCCGCTGCCGTGCTGCTGACGCTGGCGATCGTCTCGCACCACTTCACCGCGATGGGCGCGATCGTGATCGTTCCCGATCCGGCGCGGGGCATTTCGGCTGCGTCGCTCTCGCCCTGGTCGCTTTCCTTGGCCATCGTTGCCGTCACCGCAGCGGTGCTCGGCATGAGCCTGGTCGGAGCCGTGGCGGGTCGCCGCCTGGCCGAACGCGCCCGCGAGGTCGAGGCGATCATCGGTCATTTTGCCCGCGCCCGGCAGCAGCTCATCGAGCAATCGGAAGAGCGGCTCGACGAACAGAGCCAGAGGCTCGACGCCGCGCTGCAGGAACTGCAGCGGCGCGAGGCCTCGTTCCGCAACCTGTTCGAAGGCAACCCCGTCCCGATGTGGGTATGGGACCGCGAGACGCTGCGCTATCTCGCCGTCAACGAGGCGGCGATCACGCGCTACGGCTACAGCCGCGAGCAGTTCCTGACCATGTCGATGCTCGACATGCGGCCGCGCGAGGATTGGGACGCGCTGCGCGAGGCAGCGCACAGGAAGGACGACGAGCCGCGCACGGACCGGACCTGGCGCCACATCAAGGCCGACGGCAGCGTGATCGACGTCGAAGTCTACACACGCCCGCTGCTGCATGAAGGCCGCCCGGCATCGCTCGCGGTGATCATCGACGTGACCGAGCGCAAGCGCGCGCAGGAGCGCGTCGCGCACCTGGTGCGCCACGACGTGCTCACCGACCTGCCCAACCGGGCCGCGTTCAACGACCGCCTCGACTACAAGATCCGCCGTGCCGCGACGACCGGCGAAACCTTCGCGCTGCTGAGCATCGATCTCGACCGCCTCAAGGAGATCAACGACGTCTACGGCGACGCGGTCGGCGATGCGTTGATCCACGCGGTCGCGGAACGGCTCAACGCCGCCGCCGAGGGCGCGTTCGTGGCCCGCCTCGGCGGCGACGAATTCGCGCTGATCACGCCCGACTCGGTGCAGCCCGCGCGGCTCGCCGCCTTTGCCGAGCGGATCCTGGCGAGCATGGCGGAGGAGTTCGAGATTACCGGGCATCGGCTGCACGTCGGCTTGAGCATCGGCGTGGCGATCCACCCGGCCGACGGCGCGGACTCGACCGCGCTGTTCGCCAACGCCAACGCGGCGCTCTACCGCGCCAAGGAGGAAGGCCGCGGACTCGCCCGTTTCTTCGAGCCGGGGATGGACACGCGCCTGCGCGAGCGGCGCGCGCTGCAGCAGGAGCTGCGTTGCGGCATCGAGCGCGGTGAGATCCTGCTGCACTATCAGCCGCAATCCACGATCGCGGGCGAAATCGTCGGGTTCGAGGCGCTGGTGCGCTGGCGCCACCCCGAGCGCGGGCTGATCCCGCCCGGCACGTTCATTCCGATCGCCGAGGAAAGCGGCCTGATCGTCTCCTTGGGCGAATGGATCTTGCGCGAGGCCGCGCGCGAGGCGGCATCCTGGCCGCGGCCGTTGCAGATCGCCGTCAACCTGTCGCCGATCCAGTTCCAGCACGGCGACCTCGTCGCGACCGTGCACGAGATCCTGCTCTCGAGCGGCCTCGCGCCGGGCCGGCTCGAACTTGAGATCACCGAAGGCGTGCTGATCGGCGACTTCACGCGCGCCGTCTCGATCCTGCGCCGCCTCAAGGCCTTCGGCGTGCGCATCGCGATGGACGATTTCGGCACCGGCTACTCGTCGCTCTCCTATCTGCAGTCGTTTCCCTTCGACAAGATCAAGATCGATCAGACCTTCATCTCCAACGTGGAACGCAACCCGCAATCGGCCACCATCGTGCGCGCCATGATCGGGCTTGCGCGCAACCTCGGCATGCCGGTCACCGCCGAAGGGGTGGAGACCAACGACCAGCTCGGATTCCTGGCGCAGGAAGCCTGCGACGAGGTGCAGGGCTTTCTGGTGGGGCGGCCGGGACCGATCGAGAATTTCGCGGAGACGACCGGCAAGCCGAAGGTACGCAAGCGGCGCGTCGCTGCGACCGGATGAGCGGTTGACGGCAATGGATCACTGCTGCTCACTGATTGAGGCTTCCAGCAACGCAATTTCACCAGCCGTCAGATCGAATAGGCGATAGACGATCCTGTCGATATCGCGCTCGGCCTCCTCAATCTTTCCGGCAAGGGTGCGAACGGCGTCGCCCTGTTCGGAAAGGTAAGCCTCCCATTGACCACGTTCCTTGACCGGGATGTCGGAGCCGAACGCACGCTTCGCTTCGTCACGAAAGACGGCAAAGTCGAGCGTCCACCACCCCTCCAGTTTGCGCGAAAGCTTGGTTCTCTCGGGCGGAGCAAGGTCGAGGATACGGTGACGCACAAGTGACTGGATCGCGATAAGTGCTCCGGCATCCTCGGTGCACGCCTCACCAAGTTTTTCGATCTGACGCCGCTCGACCTTTGACATTCCTGGCAGGGCTAGCTGTCCGACAAATTGCGCTTCCGCCTCGATATAATTTCCTCGTTTGATGCGAGCCAGGGAAACAAGTTGGAACCAAAGGCTGGTACTGTTCAGCAATGCGGCCAATGACGCATCTTGAGACGCGAGGAAAAAGCATTTGTTGTTAAGAAAGTAACCAGAGTCATCAACTGCGAATGAGCGCTGCACTTGGAAGTGTGGCCAAGCTATCTTCGGCGCTCCGAGCCTGCTTTGATATGCCACTTGCGCTTGCTGCAGCTCGAACCATTCTTGTCTCGTGGCACGCTCTTGCAGTTTGCGCTTGAACGGCAACAACCAATCGCGGATCGCCGGGTACGCGTCAATGTCGACCTTGTTCTTTGGAGTATTGATGAGGAACAGCCCCTCCGGCTCGACGCGCCAGCGCTTGACATTCTCTCCGCGCAAGAAAGGCACCAACAGCTCCGAGGATCTTGGATCTAGTGCCACCAGTCTGTCGCGCGTCGGCGTGTCGATAACGAACGCCTCGTTGAGACCGGTCTTGATGCCGTATAGCGGTGCGCCATAAACCTCGCCTAGCGTCTTCTTGCCTTTGACGATCTTGTCACGCAATGCCGCCAGCCGGTCATCTTCGAACTGCCACGACCCAGCACTTAGCCGCGCGCGCGGCATGACGTGGGCGTGGGCCACGAACTCCGCCTCAAGGTCCTTCGGCAGCGCGTCGGCCTTGAGGAACGACAGCGCGCCGCCCTCCTCCGACTTTTCCTTGTGTAGCGTTAGAATTGCCGGGTAGGTGGTGACGCCCTCGAAAATCTGCAGGTCTCCGAAGTCTACTACGGCCTCGATGGCGACGTTGTCGCCGAGAAATTTTCGCAGGTTCTCGCCCGAGCCGGTGCGGAAGAAGGTCGACGATGAGATGTAACCCAGCCTGCCACCGGTTTTGAGCATGCCGATACCGCGCTCGAAAAAATAGGCGTAGAGGTCTGCGCGGTCGGAAGCGACGACATAGTGCTTCTCCAGGTACGGCTTGACCGGCTTGATCAGCTCCATGCGCACATAAGGCGGATTGCCAATGACGACATCGAAGCCGCCCTGATCGGCGACGTGTCGAAAGGCGGCACGCCAGTTGAACGGCCGGTCGGTGTGGGCGGCATCGTCGATCAGGCTGTTCCCAACCTTGATGGTCGCTTCGAGATTCTGCAACCGATGTTCGGTTCGTGCAGTCTTGAGCCACAAGGCAAGACGCGTGATCTCGACCGACTCGGCGTTGAGGTCGACACCGTATAGGTTCCTGGTCACGATCTCGTCGAACGGATCGAAATTGATCGCCGCGCCGAGCACGGCGAGATGCTCGACGACTCGGCGATATTCGGCCGCGAGAAGATCGAAGGCTGCGACCAGGAAAGCGCCGGAGCCGCAGGCGGGATCGACGATACGCAAAGCACGTAACGCCGCCGCATAGTCGCTCCAGAACGCGCGCTCGACGGCGCGCTCGTCGTCAGCGAAGATCGGGTCACCGTTGTCCGGGACGGTCTTGCCATGCTTGGCCAGCAAAGCTTCGAAGCGCTCCGTCAATGTCAGCCCGATCGTGCGTTCGACCAGAAAGCGCGTGACGACATCAGGCGTGTAGACGACGCCCTCGCGCTTGCGCTTGGAAACCTTGGGCGGCGCCTCGCCGCGGCTTTCCGCTCGCAGCCGTTCGAGGTCGGTGATTGACTGCTCGAAGATATGGCCGAGCATGGTCACCGGCACGTCGCTGCCATAATCCCACTTATCGAGACTGGTCAGCGCGGCGGCCAACTCATCCGGCAGGGTCAGCGCGTCGGCAACTGGATCAGGTGCGAACAGGCCGCCGTTGTAGGCGGTGATGTTGAGCTCGCCCGCCGCGTGGCCGACGTCGAGGAAGCGGAACAAATTGGCGACGTTGTGCCAGAGCGGTTTCGGGTCGAACTCATTTCGCGCTTCGCGCGCGCGATGTAAGAGACGGTCGGGCAACAGGTCGGTCCGTTGCGCGAAAGCGATAAAGAGAATCCGGTCGAGCAGCTTTTGCGCCAACTCGATGGCGGCGGCCATTGTCAGTTTCGGTCCACCGGCCTCGCCTGTGAGGAATGCAATCAGCCGGTCGCGCAGCGCCTTGTATTCGATGTACAGGTCGTTCGTGATGGTCTGGTAAGCGTTGTCCGTGTCGCGCAGCAGCGCCTCGGTAGCGCCGCCGATCAGATTATCGGCCGACAACACGAGCACGAGGCGAGCAAGCTCTTCCGGATCGTCGAGCTTGGCGAGGTCGAAAAGCTCGTACGCATCGCGCCCGCGGCCGAAGGCATAAAGCCTGATCTCGACGCAGTTCGACACCAGCACCCAGCGCGAGCCGGGCGCGTCGATCGCGTAATCCCAGGCTTGCTGCACCGGGCTGCGCCCACGCCCCGGCATGATGGCGTCGAGGTCGCGTGTCGTTGGACCCTTCAGCTCGAACGGCGCAATGATTTCTTCAGCACCTTCCAGAACTCCGAAGCGTCCGAGGGCGACATCCACCGCACCGCGGCGGATCGGCCGCTCGAAGGCGAGCGTATAGACGCGATCGGGGTCGATTTGTGTATAGCCGAGCAAGTCACCGAGAATTTTCTCGAAGAAAAATTGGCGAACGGCCGTTTCATTCTGACCAAGAAACCTGGCGCTCTTAGCCCGCTTGGCATAGTCGACAGAGGCCTTGCGCTGGCGTTCGGTTGGCTCGACGGCACGCGCCTTGTCGAGCGACCGTTTGACCACTTTATCGTTAAGTAGTGGTACGCGTAGCGTGCGCGGCACTGCCGCGCGGCCGGAACGGCCGCCGCGGCCGCCAGCGCCGAGGTCGATCCCGGATGCAGCAAACAGGTCCATGCGATTCACAAATTAAGCTCGCGGACTTGCGGCGTCGATGCTACAGATACCGCTTCCACAGCATTGTCGGAACACGACTTTCGCAGAACCTCCGCCCCGGGCTGCGGCCTATACGTGCTGGCCGCCGTTGATGTGGATCTCGGCGCCGTTCACGTAGGACGCAGCTTCGGTGCACAGCACGTAGATGATCTTGGCGACTTCGTCGGGCGTGCCGAGGCGGTGCATCGGGATCTGGTGCGCCACGATCTCCTCGGTGCCGGGCGAGAGCATCGCGGTATCGATCTCGCCGGGCGCGATCGCGTTGACGCGGATGCCGAGCGCGCCGAAGTCCGACGCCATCTCGCGCGTGAGCGAGGCGAGCGCCGCCTTGGAGGTGGCGTAGGCGGCGCCGGCGAATGGGTGCACGCGCGAGCCGGCGATCGAGGTGACGTTCACTACCGAGCCTTTGGTGGCCTTGAGCTCGTCAAGCAGGCCGCGCGCGAGCATGATCGGGGCGAAGAAGTTCACCTGGAACACGTGGCTCCACACGTCGCGCGTCGTGTCGATCGCGCCGAGCCTTTTTCCCTCGTTCGCCTTGGGCGAGATCGCGGCGTTGTTGACCAGCGCGTGCAGCTCGCCGTCGAGCCGCCGCTTGATCTCGGCGATCGCCGCGACGGTGTTGGCGGGATCGGCGAGATCGACCTGGATGTGATCCTCGGGGCCCGCCTCCCACGGACAGTTCTCCGGGAAGCCGTGGCGCGAGCAGGTGATCACGCGCCAGCCCGCGGCTGAGAACCGTTTCACCGTGGCATGGCCGATGCCGCGGCTGGCTCCGGTGAGCAGCAGGATGCGGCGCGGTTGGTTGGGTTGCGAAGTCGCCATGGGCGGATGCTAGAGGGGTTTCCGTTTCTTCGGAATCGAAAACCGCTCTAGGTTCCTCTGTTTGTCGCATTTTCTGCGGCGAACCGCGGCACACTTCGCCGGAAAATGCTCTAGTGCCCCGAACCCGAAGTTCGCACACAATGTGCGGCAGGGACAGTTGCGAACTTCGGGTTCAAAAGGGGCACTAGAATCATCGAGTTGCTAGTGTCCCTTTGATTCCGAAGTTCGCATCCGAGTGGGCTGCAAGCGCTGGCGAACTTCGGAATCGGGACACTAGCTCACGGATAGAGCCGCGTCTTGCGCCATGGCGCACCGAAAGCCTCGCGCTCGAACACGATGCGGTCGTGCAGCCGGAACGGCCGGTCGTGCCAGAACTCCATGACCAGCGGCACGATGCGGTAGCCCGACCAGTGCGGCGGCCGGGGCACGGCGCCGATGGCGTGCTTTGCCGTATAGAGAGCGATCGCCTTCTCGAACGCGAGCCGGGTTTCCAGCGGGCGCGACTGCTGGCTCGCCCACGCCCCGATCTGCGCCCCCTTCGGGCGGCTGGCGAAATAGGCGTCGGCGTCCTCCGCCGTCACCCGCTCGACCGGCCCGCGTACGCGCACCTGACGGTTCAGGGATTTCCAATAGAACAGCAGCGCGGCCTTGGGCGCGAGCCCAAGTTCCCGCCCTTTGTTGCTTTCGGTGTTGGTGTAGAACGTGAAGCCGCGGGCATCGACGCCCTTCAACAACACCATGCGCACGTTCGGCAGGCCGTCGGGATCGACGGTCGCGAGCGCCATGGCGTTGGGATCGCGTGGCTCGCCCTGCTTGGCCTCGTCGAACCAATGCGTGAAAAGCCGTAACGGCTCGTCGGCCTCGGTGAAATCACCGGACGTTAACCAGTTCTGGTGTTCCATCGCCTTCGTGTCCGACATTGCGTACAGAACCTCCCGGAGCCGCCTGCCCGCAGGCGCGACCCGGCTTGGTTATAGTGCAACCGCCCGGGCGTGGCGACGGCGCGTCGCCTCCGTCCTGCTCCTTGCCTGCGCACTCGGCAGCGGCGGCTGCAGCATGTCCTACAAGCTCGACTCCTTCTTCCCCAAGAAGGAGGACAAGCCGATCGTCACCGGCTCGCTCGCGCCTGCCGCCGCACCGGCCCTGCCGGCCGATAGCGACCTTGCGCTCGCCAAGGCGGCGGCCGCAGAGGTGGTGGGAAGCGGGGTGAAGGACGCGAGCCAGCCGTGGGAGAACCCGCAGACCGGCGCGCGCGGCACCGTGACTCCGATCGCCGACGCCTACACTCAGGACGGTTTCCTGTGCCGGGACTTCCTTGCGAGCTACGTGCGCAGCGGCGCGGAATCCTGGCTGCAGGGCGATGCCTGCCGCATGCATAAGGGCAAATGGACCGTGCGCAGCCTGCGGCCGCTCAAGCGGACCTAGCCGGTGTCCCGGACGCGGTGCATCATGAAATGATGCACCGCCCGCCACAGAACGGTACGATCCCGGGTCTGCAGCGCACCGTTGCACGCTGCGCTGCGCCCGGGAAACGCCCGCGTTGCACTTCGGCCACACTGCCCCCACATTGAAGCGGAATGCCGGGCGGCCGCTAGTGCCCCCAAACCCGAAGTTCGCACACACGTGCGGCAAGGAGGGTTGCGAACTTCGGGTTCAAAAGGGGCACTAGAATCATAGAGGTGCTAGTGTCCCTTTGATTCCGCAGTTCGCCTCCGAGTGTGCCGCACGGGCTGGCGAACTTCGGAATCGGGACACTAGTGAGCCGTCCGGCCTGTCATGTGCGGAGCACGAGCACCATGCGCGACCCCTATGAGGTGTTGGGGGTGTCGAAATCGGCGAGCCCGGCGGAGGTCAAGAAGGCCTTCCGCAAGCTCGCCAAGAAGTTTCACCCCGATGCCAACCGCAAGGACCCGAAGGCGGCGGGGAAGTTCGCCGAGCTCAACGGCGCCTATGAGGTCATCGGCGACGAGACCAAGCGCAAGGCGTTCGACCGCGGCGAGATCGACGCGGAGGGCAAGCCGCGCTTCCACGGCTTCGAGGGGTTCGGTCCCGGCGGCGCGGGCGGGCCCGGCTTCGGCCGCGACAGCACGTTCGAGAGCTTCACCTGGGGACCGGACGGCTTCCGCCGCACGACCACGCACGGCGGCAGCGGCGGACCAAGCGGGCGCTTCGAAGACGTCCTGAGCAGCATGTTCGGGTTCGGCGGCGCGCGCGGGCCGCACGGCGGGCCTGCGTTCGAGGCCGAGGACATCGGCTCGGCGCTGCGCGGCAATGACGTCGCGATCGCGTTGACGGTCACGCTCGAAGAGGCCGCGCACGGCGCGACGCGCCGCCTGCAACTGCCCAACGGCAAGGATGTCGACGTCAAGATCCCGGCCGGCATCGCCGACGGCCAGCAGATTCGCCTCAAAGGCCAGGGCATGCCCGCACCGTCGAGCGGACCGACGGGCGACGCGCTGGTCACGGTGACGATCGCGCCGCACGCGCACTTCAAGGTCGACGGGCCGAACCTGCGGCTCGACCTGCCGGTGACGCTCGACGAAGCGGTGCTCGGCGCCAAGGTCCGGGTGCCGACGCTGGACGGCGCGGTGGAACTCGCGATTCCCCCCAATACCAGCGGCGGGCGCACCTTCCGCCTCAAGGGCAAGGGCTTGCCGCGCACGAGCGGACCCGGCGACCTGTTCGCGACCGTGCGCATCGTACTGCCCGACGGCAAGGATGCCGAGCTGGAGGAGCTGATGAAGAAGTGGCGCGAGGGCAAGCGCTACGATCCGCGCAAGGGGATGTGAGGGCGGCCGCGAGCTCCGCTCTCTCCCAACCCTCCCCTGGAGGGGGAGGGTCGACGCGAGCGTGAGCGAGCGGCGGGGTGGGGTGACTGAATCAGTCGAAGTCAGAATTTCGGTTCGGCGAAGAAAGATCACCCCACCCCGCTCATACCTTCGCTGCGCTCAGGTGTGAGCGACCCTCCCCCTCCAGGGGAGGGTTGGCGCGCGCGGCTCCCTTGTACGCGCCAACAGGACTCCCAAAGCCGGAAGCGCAGCGATATCTGCGGGTTCGCGCCATAGTTTCCCGCGGACACATAGACTATAATTCAGTTCATGGCCGACGCCCTGAAACGAGCATCTGAAACCTTCGCGGCTGCGCCGAAGCATTCACAAGCCGAAGCCGCGGTGTCTCCCGGCCAATCCAAACGCGACGATATTGTCCGCAACGTGCGACGATTCGAGGAGAACGCCGCACAATGGCGTGCGCAGATGCTGAAGATTCGGCAAGACGTGGCGGACATGTACAAAGACTTGTCCGAGTTGCCGATCCCCGCTGCAAAGTTCGACGAACAGGTACACGGGCTCGATGAATTCATCGAGCGGGTCGACCACGAGATCGAAACCGAACGGCTGGCGTTGGAGAGGGGCAGGCTCTCAGGAAGGCAGACCGTTGCAACACTCATGAAGTCTTCGTCAGATAATGCACATTTTGCAAAAAAATTCTGAAGAGAATCCACGAAACGGGAGTCGACCAGCACAATGCTCGCGTCGATTTCTATAACTTCCTGCTGGCCTTGAGAGCCGAGTATCATCGCAGATCGCACGGCGGACCGGCTTTTGAAAAAGCGGAAGATCTGGTTGCTCACCTGCACAAACAGCCGCTGCACCACTCGGGCTACACCATTCACCTCGCACGAGTTGATACAGGTCGTGTCAATTGCCGTTGATGATGTCGAGGCGCTCGCAGGCCGCCTTCGAGCGTCAGGATCGTGTCGCCATCCTCCCGCCCGAGCTCGTTCATGCCGTGGCCCATGACAAAGAGCGCTTGCATGAATGCCCTCGCCTCGCTTCGCGCTTTCATACGCGCCGAGTCAGCCCCATCGTGGCCAGACTTGTCCCGGCGATCCACGCCTTTGACGTAAGAAGCAAGACGTGGATGCCCGGCACAAGGCCGGGCATGACGGAGGAGAGGATGTCGCGAATGCCCATACTCGCCCACCACGCGGCAAAAAAGGCCCACGCTACGTGATAGCGGCAGGACTCCCCAAGCCCGCAAGCGTGCGATAGCGTCGCTGCAGCAAGATGCGAGGGAGGACCAATGATGACCGCACACGCCCGCAGCTTGGCTATCGCCGCCGCCGCGCTCTCCGCGGCGTTTTTCGCCGCGCTCGGCCCCGCCCGCGCCGAAGAGATCGTGGTCAGCAATTACGGCGTGACCACCAACGGCATGCCCTATGCGGTCGCGCTCGCCAAGGGCTTCTTCAAGCAGCAGGGCGCGAACGTCACCGGCATTCTCTCCTCCGACGGCGGCGGCACCACGGTGCGCACGCTGCTCGGGGGCAACCTTGCCTATGGCGAGGTCAACCCGACCGCGACCGTCACCGCCATCCAACAGGGCGCGGAGCTGAAGATCATCAGCGACAATGTGCAGACCGTCGCGGAATTCATCTGGGCGGTGAAGCCGGATTCCCCGATCAAAAGCGCCGCCGACCTGAAGGGCAAGAAGATCGGCTACACCAATCCGCGCTCGACCAGCCAGGCGCTTGCGATCCTGATCCTGGAGAAAGCCGGCCTGCAGCCGAACGACGCCGAGCTGGTCAAGACCGGAGGATTCGGCGAAGGGCTGGTGGCGCTCGACCTCGGCGCCGTCGACATCACGCCGATCCCCGAGCCGCTCTGGTCGCAGCACCAGGCCAAGTACCGCGCCGTGATCCGCGCCAGCGACCTTCTTCCCCCGCTCGACAACGTGGTCGGCGTGACCACCGCCAAGGCGGCGGCGACACGCGGCGATTTCCTGCGCGCGGTCATCCGCGCGCGCCGCCAGGCGGTCGATTTCATGTACGCCAACCCGGACGAGGCCGGCGACATCATCGCCACGGCCTACAACCTCACCCCCGCGGTCGCGCGCAGCGCGGTGCGCAACCTCGCGACCAGCCACGAGAAGGGCGGCCTGCGCTACTGGGGCCCGGGCAACGTCAATATCAAAGGCCTGGACGACATGATGCGCGCGCAGCGCCTGGTCGGCGCGCTCAAGGGCGAGGTCGACTGGAGCAGGATCATCGACGAGAGTTTTCTGCCGGACGATCTGAAGCGAAAACCCGGAGGCTGAGAGTTCATGACGGCCGCGCATGTCGCGCTGCGCGGCGTCACGCGCGTGTTTCCCGCACTGCAAGGCGGCGCGGAGGTCAAGGCGCTCGGACCGATCGACCTCGACCTGAAGCCTGGCGAATTCTTCGCCGTGGTGGGGCCTTCGGGCTGCGGCAAGTCGACCTTGCTGGAGATCATCGCCGGACTGCAGAGCCCGAGCGCCGGCAGCGTCACGTTCGAGGGCCGCGACATCGGCGGGCAGGTGCCCGAGGGCATCGGCGTCGTGTTCCAGGAGGACGCCTGCTTTCCCTGGCTCAGCGTTGGCGACAACATCGCGTTCGGCCTGCGCCAGACCGACCTCGGTGCAAGCGAGATCGACAGCCGCGTCGCGCATGCGCTCGCGCTCATGGGCCTGGCCGAGTTCGCCGCCGCCTATCCGGCGCAGCTTTCCGGCGGCATGCGCCAGCGCGTGTGCCTGGCGCGAACCCTGGTGCAGCGCCCGCGCCTGATCCTGCTCGACGAGCCGTTCGGCGCGCTCGATCAGCAGACGCGTTTCCTGATGGGCGACGAATTGCTCAGGCTGTGGCGCGAGAGCGGCGCCACCGTCCTGCTCATCACCCACTCGCTCGACGAGGCCGCGATGCTCGCCGACCGCATCGGCGTGATGTCGGCACGGCCGGGCCGCATGCTCGAGCTGATCGAAACGCAATGGGCCGCCGCGCGCGGCAGCCGCGTGATCACCGACTCGGCGTTCGGCGCGATCACGGCGCGGCTGTGGGAACTGCTGCGCGAGGAATCGGTGCGCGCGATGGCGCCGTCGCCATGACCGCCGGCACGGTGCGGCTCGCGCTCGCGCTCGCGCTCGTTCTGCTGCTTGAGGCCTTGGTGCGCTTCGGCTTCATCGCCCGCTTCGCCATGATCCCGCCGAGCGAAATCCTCTGGCATCTCGGGCGCATCCTGGCGAGCGGACAGTTCGCGGCCGCGATCGCCAAGACGCTCGGCAATGTCGCGCTCGCCTGCGCGGCGGCGGTCGCCGCCGGCATCGTGCTCGGCACGCTGATCCACCGCGCCCGTCCGCTGCGCGAGGCGCTCGACCCGCTGTTCGCCGCCTACTATGCGATTCCGGTCTATGCCTTCTATCCGCTGTTCATCGTGATCTTCGGGCTCGGCGACCTGCCCCAGGTGCTGATCGGCTTCATGCTCGGACTGGTGGCCGTGATCGTGAACACGCTCAACGGACTCGACCGCGTGCCGCGCGTGCTGATCAAAACCGCGCGCATCCATCGGCTCGGTGCGCTCGGCACCGCGTTGAAAGTCTCCCTGCCCTATGCGGCGCCGTACATCTTCACCGGCATCAAGCTCGCGGTCGCGTATTCGTTCATCGGCGTGATCGGCGCCGAGCTGATCATGTCGCGCACCGGGATCGGTTACGAGATCGGCTTTGCCTACAACAATTTCGACAATGCGGTGATGTACCCGCTGATCGTGCTGGTGCTGGCGATCGCCGCGACCGTCAACTCGCTGTTCTTCATATGGGAGAAGAAGATACTGGCGAGGCGGCGCAAATGACGCTTCTTTCGCATCGCGCGCTCGGCACCGCGGCGGTCATCGGCGCGCTCATCGCCGGCTGGCAGGTGCTGTACTGGTATGCCGGCGCGAACGCCCTCACCGCGCCGCTCGAAACGTTCCGCTACACGGCGGAGTTGGTCGCCGCGCCGCGCTTCCATCCGCATCTGCTGGAGACCTTGCGGGCGTTCGGCCTCGCGCTCGGCTTCGCGCTTTCGCTCGGTATCGCGATCGGGTTCTCGCTCGGCTTGAGCCGCTTCGCCGGCGAGGTGGCCGAGCCGGTGCTGGTCGCGCTCTACTCGATCCCGAAGATCACGCTCTATCCGATCGTGCTGCTCGCCTTCGGCATCGGCATGCCGGCGAAAGTCGCGTTCGGGGCGATCCACGGCATCGTGCCGATCGCGATCTTCACGCTCGGCGCGGTGCGCAATCTCAATCCGGTGTACCTGAAGACCGCGCGCACGTTGCGCATGACGCCATGGCAGATCGTCCGCCGCGTGCTGTTGCCGGCGGCGACGCCGGAGATCTTCACCGGCATCCGCATCGGCTTCTCGCTCACCCTGATCGGCACGCTCCTGGGCGAGATGTTCGCCTCGCAGCGCGGCTTGGGCTTCCTGCTGATCCAGGCGATCGGCCTGCACAATATCAAGCTGATCATGGCGCTGACCTTGATCCTCGTGGTCGCGGCGGTAAGCGCGAGCGCGCTGCTGCTCAGGGTGGATCGGAGATTGCGGCGATATTTGTAGGGTGGGCAAAGGCGCGGCCCCCAATCTCAGGGGGACACGCCGAACATTATCCGCGCCGTGCCCACGCGGACGATCGAACGATGACACGCGTGGGCAAAGGCGCGCGACACCGGTGCCAATTCCGAGCGATCCGCCGTGCGCCTTTGCCCACCCTACAAATCACCTGCGCCACAGCGACAGCATGCCGGTGCGCGTGCGGCCTTCGAGCTGCTGGTAGGCGCTCTCCGCCACCTTCTGCAGCCGCTCGCGGTCGCCCAGTGAAGCTACGATCTGCGGCGTGGTTTGACTCGCGCAGCCAGGGCTTGCTCCACGAGGCGGCGAATGGCTTCGGAGCGCGACGGAAGGTCGGCTTGCTCACGACGCCAATCGTCCAAATGGCGAAGAAAGTCATCGGAACAGCGGACGTGAACCGGAGTGCCTACCCCGGTAGGGGGCCGGCCCCGTGGTTTCATGGTTGACATTAAATAAGGACCATGGTTATCTGGTGCCATAAATAGCGAGCCGGCCGGATGCTAGCAACACCCGCCCGGCTCTGACCCAAGCCACGGAGGTAAGCCATGGCTCAGGCTAAGCGCGACTCTATCACACGGCGCAGCTTGCTTTCAGGCGCCGCAGCCGCCGTTCCCGCCGCGGTCATGCCGGTTACGGTCTTGCCGGCCGGTGCCGCTCCGGCGGCCGCCGTTTCCGCAGCGCCGGGGATTCCCGATCCGATCTTCGCGGCCATCGAGGCGCACGTTCGCGCGTCTGCCGAGTTCAATGCCGTGCTCGACGACCTGGCAGCCGCCGAGCATGTCGCGTGGAACGCCCCGCGCGGCAAGCGCCGCGCGGCCAACAAGCGGCTTGCCGAAGCGCGGGCGGCCGAACGACGCTTCGGTGACATCACGTCGGACGCCATGGAGAACGTCGTCGCAACGGTTCCAGAAACGCTGGAAGGAGCAATCACCGTGCTGCGCTACGTGCGCGAGCGAGTCGAGCGCGGTATGAGCGACGACGAGGAGTGCGAGGCCCTGCTGGCTTCGATCGAGGACTGCCTGTCGGAAGTGCTCGCGGCGCGCTCGGCTTGAGGTTGGGAAATACTTGTGAATCGCCGACCTCTCCGAATCCCTCCCCCGAAGGGGGAGGGTGGACGCGAGCGCAAGCGAGCGGCCGGGTGGGGTTCGTGCGTATCGCGACAACCCCACCCGTCATCGCGATGCTTCGCATCGCGGTGACACCCTCCCCCTTCGGGGGAGGGATTAGCGCCGCCACAGCGACAGCATGCCGGTGCGCGTGCGGCCTTCGAGCTGCTGGTAGGCGCTCTCCGCCACCTTCTGCAGCCGCTCGCGGTCGGCCGGGCCGCTCACCACGAAGCCCATGTCGCCATCCGCCCAGTAGACCGCGCCGACTGCGCCGGCCGGGTTGTAGCGCAGCGCGCTCTGCGCCGCGGCCGAGCGCGTGCAGTAGAGCGTGAAGCGCTCGCCGGTCGCGCTCTCGTACATCAACAGCGCGGCCGGGCTGCTCGGCCCGGGCAGCAGCCGTCCGCCGAGCAGGTTCAAGCCCAGCGGCTTCAAGTCCGGCGCGCGGATGGCGCTGCCGACGCGGCGCGACAGCCACGGCACCAGATGGCTCTCGCCCGCCTTCACCTCGATCGGATGGCGCACCTCGGCGATGTAGAGCTTGTGCGCATCGAGCGCCTCGCTGGTCACGACCTTGACCGGAGCGACGGCGCCGTCCCAGGCGCCGCGCCCGAACCAGCCGGCACCGCCGCCGACCAGGAAGGCGAGCATGACTCCGGCAGCCGCGATCCAGGTCCACTTGCGCCCGGCGCGCTCGAGCCGCTTGAGGTCGAGGCGCGCCGGCACCGGCTCCTGCGCGACCGCGCCGTAGCGCGCGCGGATCGCCTCGGCCTGCGCGCGCCAGGCGGCGACTTTTGATCCATCGTCCGCATGCGCGGCGAGCCAGGCTTCGACGGCCGCGCGGCGGTCGGCGGCCAGTTCGCCGTCCACATAGGCGTGCAGCTCGTCCTCGGTCACGGGTGAATCGCGGTCGATCATGGTTGTTGGCCTTCAAATCACTTGATGCGGCGCAGCGCCGGGCGCTCGCCGTCGAGATAGGCTCTGATCTGCGCACGCGCACGCGCGAGACGCGACATCACGGTTCCGATCGGCACGCCCTGCACTTCCGCCACCTCGCGATAACTCAAGCCTTCGAGCACGACGAGCAGGAGCGCCGAGCGTTGATCGTCGACCAGCGAGCCGAGCGCGCGTTCGATGTCGCGCCCGCCGGTCTCCGGGCTCGACATGTCGGGCGCATCGCCCTCCTCGATCGGCGAGTGCGCGGGCCGGCGCGCGAGCGAGCGCAGGCGATTGCGGTTCAGGTTGGTGAGGATCGTGTAGAGCCAGCTGCGCACGTCGCCGCCGTGGAACAGATGCTCCGAGCGCAACGCCCGCACCAGCGTGTCCTGCACGAGGTCGTCCGCCACCTCGGCATCGCGCGTGAGCGCGCGCGCATAGCGCCGCAACGCGGGGATCGCCGCTTCGATGCCTTGATGGAAACCGCTCAAACCTGAACTCTCCCGGTACCGCGCAGCGCGCTGCACGGCGCCTTCGTTCGGCAAACACCGCCACTTTGCCCGATATTCCCCGATTCTGCCGCCCGGTACACGGCAGAACAAGGGCGGACCGCGCTGCTTGAAGGGCTCCTGCCCCTATGCCATTAGGGGAAGCGGCGGCCGGCGGCGCCGCGGGGGACAAGCATGGCGGACGCGACCGGTCTCATGCGCGGCAAACGCGGCCTGATCATGGGGGTCGCCAACAACCGGTCGATCGCCTGGGGCATCGCCAAGGCCGCGCGCACGCAGGGCGCCGATCTCGCCTTCACCTACCAGGGCGACGCGTTGAAGAAGCGCGTGGAGCCGCTCGCCGAGGAGGTCGACGGCATCGTGGTCGGGCATTGCGACGTGGCCGAGGAGGCGACGCTCGACGCCGCGTTCGCCGCGGTGCAGGCGGCCTGGGGCTCGCTCGACTTCGTCGTGCACGCGATCGCGTTCTCCGACAAGGAGCAGCTTACCGGCCGCTACGTGGACACCACGCCCGACAACTTCGCCAAGACGCTGCAGATCAGCTGCTATTCGTTCACCGCGGTCGCCCAGCGCGCCGAGAAGCTGATGCCGAATGGCGGCGCGCTGCTGACCTTGACCTATTACGGCGCCGAGAAGTGGATGCCGCACTACAACGTGATGGGGGTGGCCAAGGCCGCGCTCGAAGCCTCGGTGCGCTATCTCGCCGCCGATCTGGGCGTGAAGAACATCCGCGTCAACGCCATCTCGGCCGGACCGATCAAGACGCTCGCCGCCGCCGGGATCGGCGACTTCCGCTATATCCTGAAGTGGAACGAATACAATGCGCCGCTGCGGCGCAGCGTGACCATCGATGAGGTCGGCGATACCGGCGTGTACCTGCTGTCCGACCTCTCGCGCGGCGTGACCGGCGAGATCCACCACTGCGACGCCGGCTATCATATCGTCGGGATGAAGAACCCCGAGGCGCCGGACATCAGCGTGAGCAAGGACTGACGCTGTCGGTCATGCCGGCGCCCGTGCTCTACTACATCCGCCACGGCGAGACCGACTGGAACGCGGAAGTCCGCCTGCAGGGCCGGCACGACGTGCCGCTCAACGCGCGCGGCCGCGCGCAGGCGCGCGATTGCGCGGCGATCCTGCGCGACCTGCTCGCCGTCGACGCGCGTGCCCTGTCCGACCTCGATTTCGTCGCAAGCCCGCTCGGCCGCGCGCGCGAGACGATGGAGATCATGCGCGCGGCGCTCGATCTCGAACCTCGTGCCTATCGGATCGATGCGCGGCTCGCCGAAGTCGGCTTCGGCCAATGGGAAGGGTTGACCTACGCCGAGATCGCGGCGCGCGACCGGCAAGCGTTCGCGGCGCGCGAGCGCGACAAGTGGGGCTTCGTGCCGCCCGGCGGCGAGAGCTACGCCGGCATGTCGCTGCGGGTCTCCGACTGGTACGCGTCGCTTGCCGCCGATATGGTCGCGGTCGCGCATGGCGGCACCTTGCGCGGGCTCGTCGTGCACCTCGGCATCATGCCGTCGGATCAGGCGCCCTACGCGGATATCGGCCAGGGCGTGGTCTACCGCATCGCGGACGGCGCGATGGCGCGCTACGCGTGACCCCGAGCCCTTGTGCAGCCGGTGTTGCGGGCCGTCGGCGATTTGCACGGAGGTCTCCAATGAACAGATTGCCCGACCGGTCGAATCTCGACCATCTCAAGAAGGGCCTGCGCGCCTCTGTCGAAGACGTGGCCGGCGCGCGCGGCGATCATGCGGCGCGCGCGTTGCGCTGGCTCGCGCTGGTGTATGCCGGCGAGGTCAGCGGCCGCGGCTTCAATCGCGCCAGTCCCCGTCTCGCCGTGCGCATGCTTGGTGAAAGCCCCGATCTCGTGGCCGGCGACCCGTACGTCGCTTGCGCGATCGGCGACGAGGGCGCGCTGCAGGCGGCGACGGCAGCGGATCCGGCCTGGGTCAACCGCCCGGGCGGACCGTTGCACCTGCCGCCGCTCCTCGCCGTGACCCACTCGAGCTTGCTGCAGGTGCCGGAGTTTCGCGAGCGCCTGCGCCGCAGCGCGCGCTATCTGCTCGCGGCTGGCGCCGATCCCAACCAGCGGGTCGGGCATCGCTTGCCGCCCGCATCGCCGAGCGCGCCGGACGACACTCACCTGTTGTCGGCGCTCTACGGCGCCTGCGGGGTGAATTGCGATGCGGAACTGACGACGCTGCTGCTTGAAGCCGGCGCCGATCCCAACGACGGCGAATCGCTCTACCACTGCGTCGAAAACGTCGACTGCGCCCGCGCGCTGCTGGAACACGGCGCCCGCATCGAGGAAAACAACGCGCTCTACCGCGTGCTCGACTTCGACAACGTGGCCGCGCTCGAACTCCTGCTCGCGCACGGCGCGGACGCCAACGTGCCGGCGGGCGGTCCGCCGATATCCGATTGGGGGACGCCGCTGCTGTGGGCCATCTATCGGCGGCGCTCGCGCCGTCACGTCGCGGCACTGCTCGCGGCGGGCGCGTCGGCGCTCGCGACCACGCCGGGGGGCGTTAGCGCCTACAGCCTGGCGCTGCAGTTCGCCTTGCGCGATGTCGCCGCGCTGCTGCGCGACCATGGCGCCGCCGCGGCGCTCTCGGAGGAGGAGCAGTTCGTCGCCGCATGCGCGGCCGGCGAGGAGGCCGAGGCGCGACGCATCCGCGCGCGGCGGCCCGATCTGCCGGGCTCGCTGCCGGAGAAGCGGCTGCGCCTATTGCCCGACATGGTGGCCGCGGCCGCCGACGAGGGCGCGAAACTGATGGTCAAGCTCGGCTGGCCGATTGCGGTGCGCGGCGGCGACTGGAAAGCGTCCGCGCTCAATCTCGCGGTGTTCCTCGGCAATGCGCCAATGACGCGATTCCTGCTGCAGCACGGTGCCAGCTGGAAGGAAGAACACGGCTATGGCGACAATGTCTGCGGCACGCTGTCGTGGGCCTCATGCAACGAGCCGGTCGCCGGCGGCGACTGGGTCGGCTGCGCCCAGGCGCTGGTGGAACACGGGTTGCCGCGCGCCACGCCCGACCCCGACGACCCGGACTGGGTTCGCATCGACGGGCGCAGAAAGCGCTTTTCCGACGCGGTCAAGGAGGTTCTGCGAGCCGACGATAGTCTTGAACGGTTAGGCCGGCATCGAAAAGTCGTGCCAAAACGAAACGGCCGGACTTGAGGCCCGGCCGTCCGCAGGTGCCGCCCGGCACCTGAAAATCGCTCCGATCAAGCCGCGATGCGGTACTCGATCACGTGCGCGTCCTTCTTCTTCGCCGGCTTCTTCTTCTTCTTTTTCGCAGCCGACATCTCGTCGGTCATGGTGAGGCCGGCGTCCTTTTTCTTCGCGGGCTTCTTCTTCTTTTTCTTCGCCGCGCTGAGCTCGGTGCTCGCCTCGCCCATCTTCTTCTTGCCCTTCTTCGCCTTCTTACCCTTCTTGACCTTCTTGTACTTCTTCTTCATGGCCTTCTTTTTCGCCTTCTTCTTGGCCTTCTTCTTCTTGGCGGCCGACAGGTCGTCGTTCTTGGCCACGTCGATGGTGGCGGCCTCGGCGATCGGCGTCAGGCTGGTCGTGCCCAGGAAGCCGAGCGCCGCGATGATCGCGATGAGTTTTTTCATGTGAAATCCCTCGATGAATTCTTGCACGTGACTTGGCACCAGGATCCGCTTCGTCGCCCCGATACCACGTTCATTCCATACATCGAGGCGGGCCTGCTTTCAAATGGATTGAGCGGAAAAACTACTGAAATATCCGTAACTTAATGCATGTTCAGCTTGGCATTAATTTGCATTCAGCGACGTGAATGCGCATTCACGTGACGGTACTGCCGTTGAGCCGATCCGCCTCGTCTGGGTGCGATAGCCGACATGGCGCCCGCCGCGCGCCGTAGTCGCGCGCGCCGCCCAAATTGACCCCTGCGGGGTCGCGGGATACGACACGGCGGGCGCCCCATGTCGCACAACACCTTCGGCCATCTGTTCCGCGTGACCACGTTCGGCGAGAGCCACGGGGCCGCGCTCGGCTGCGTGGTCGACGGTTCCCCGCCGCGCATCCCGCTCACCGAGGCCGACATCCAGCCCTACCTCGACAAGCGCCGGCCGGGCCAGTCGCGCTTCACCACGCAGCGGCGCGAGCCCGACGCGGTGAAGATCCTCTCCGGCGTGTTCGTCGACGAAGCCTCCGGGCAGCAGGTGACCACCGGCACGCCGATCGCGCTCCTGATCGAGAACCTCGACCAGCGCTCGAAGGACTACGCCGAGATCAAGGACAAGTACCGCCCCGGGCATGCCGGCTATACCTACGACGTCAAATATGGGCTGCACGACTATCGCGGCGGCGGCCGTGCCTCGGCGCGCGAGACCGCGGCGCGCGTCGCGGCCGGGGCGATCGCGCGCAAGGTCGTACCGGGCTTGAGCGTGCGCGGCGCGCTGATCCAGATCGGGCCGCACGCGATCGACCGCGCGCGCTGGGACTGGGCCGAGGTCGACAACAACCCGTTCTTCTGTCCCGACGCCGGCGCGGTCGCGCGGTTCGAGGAATTCCTCGACGGCGTGCGCAAGGCCGGCTCCTCGGCCGGCGCGGTGATCGAGATCGTGGCCGAGGGCGTGCCGCCCGGCCTCGGCGCGCCGGTCTACGGCAAGCTCGACGGCGATCTCGCCGGCGCGCTCATGGGTATCAATGCGGTCAAGGGCGTCGAGATCGGCGACGGGTTCGCGACCGCGGCGATGCGCGGCGAAGACAACGCAGACGAGATGCGCATGGGCAACGACGGCAAGCCGCGCTTCCTGTCGAACCACGCCGGCGGCATCCTCGGCGGCATCTCGACCGGGCAGCCGGTCGTCGCGCGCTTCGCCGTCAAGCCGACCTCGTCGATCCTGACGCCGCGCGCGACCGTCGACCGCTACGGCGCGGAGACCGAGGTTGCCACCAAGGGGCGCCACGACCCCTGCGTCGGCATCCGCGCGGTGCCGATCGGCGAGGCCATGGTGGCGTGCGTGATCGCCGATCACTATCTGCGTCACCGCGGCCAGGTCGGCGAGGGCGGCACTTGGCCGTTCGAGAAGCGCTAGGAAATCTTCGTGTCCGATACCCAGCATATCGAGGCGGCGATCGAAGCGTTCGCGCGCGGCGAGATCGTGGTCGTCACCGACGACAATGACCGCGAGAACGAAGGCGACCTGGTGATGGCCGCGGTGCACGCCTCGCCCGAGAAGATGGCGTTCATCATCCGCCACACCTGCGGCATCGTGTGCGCGCCGCTGCCGCTCGAAGCCGCGCACCGCTTGCGGCTCTCGCCCATGGTGGCGGAGAACGACGCGCCGCACGGCACCGCCTTCACGGTTTCGGTCGACTACCGCCACGGCACCTCGACCGGCATCTCGGCCGACGACCGCGTCGCGACCGTGCGCAATCTCGCCAATCACAACGCCGGCGCGGCCGACTTCGTGCGCCCCGGCCATATCTTCCCGCTGATCGCCAAGGACGGCGGCGTGCTGATGCGCTCCGGCCACACCGAAGCGGCGGTCGACCTGTGCCGCCTCGCCAACCTCGAGCCGGTCGGCGTGATCTGCGAACTGGTCAACGACGACGGCACGGTGATGCGCGGCGCGCAGGTGGCGGGGTTCGCGAGCCGCCACAAGCTGCAGCACATCTCGGTGTCGGACCTGATCGCCTATCGGCAGGCGCGCGAAAAACTGGTCGAGCGCGTGGCTGAGTTTCCGGTCGAGACCGAGATCGGCACGCTCAAGGGCTACGCCTACGTGACGCCATTCGACAAGGTGCACCATATGGCGCTGGTGCACGGGCGCATCGGCGAGGGCGCCGACGTACCGACGCGGCTGCACCGCGCGCACCTGATCAACGACATCTTCGGCGGCGCCAAGAGCGTGCATGCGGCGCTGGCGCGCTTCAAGCAGGCCGGGCGCGGCGTGATCGTGGTGCTGCGCGACGGCACCGCGGGCGTGCCGACCACCGCGATCCCGAAGGACGATGCGACCGATTCGGAAGCCGCGCGCTCGCGCGAATGGCGCGAGATCGGCTTGGGCGCGCAGATCCTGCGCGACCTCGGGGTGAGGTCGATCCGCCTGCTGGCGTCGAGCGAGCGGACCTATGTGGGGCTTTCGGGGTTCGGGATCGAGATCAAGGGGACGGAGAAGCTGGAGGGGTAGAACAACGGCACCTGCCTCTCCGCGGCGAGAACGACGCGCATCCGTGCAAACCCGCATGTACGGAGCATGAAATCAAACTCACACTGTTCCATTCGCCACGTGAATTTGAGAACAGGTGCGATACGTCCCGGCAACAAATTGCGAAGCGTGAGGAACATCGCAGGTCGGTAGTTTCACGTAACCGTCCAACGACTTTTGGCGCAGCTCCCCGCATGATCGGCAGCGGGATGGCGAGCAACTGCACCGTGGCGAAGCGACCTTCGTAGCCCGATGAGCGACAGCGAAATCCGGGGTCAGTTGCCCGGATGCGAGACCGGCCCTCCGGATGTCGCTTCGCTCATCCTGGCTACAAGGAGCACCCCACCTTCCCTCCCCCTCCTCCCCCGTGCCACCATCGCGCGCCGGTCTCGCACGAGGAGAGATTCGCATGCGCGGGCGTACTTTGTTGCTGTGCGCGGCGCTTGGCGCCATCACGATCGCGGTCGCCTTGGGCACTGGCCTCGCCGGCCCGACGCGCTTCGCCGACATGCCGGGCCGCGCCACGCCCGGCACGGTCGCGGTCGACGTCGAGCTGGTGCTCGCGGTCGACATCTCCTACTCGATGGACTTCGACGAGCTGGCGCTGCAGCGCGACGGCTACGTCCAGGCCATCACCTCGAAGGAGTTCCTCGACGCGTTGCGCCACGGCATGCACGGCAAGGTCGCGGTCACCTACGTCGAATGGGCCGGTATCGCCGAGCAGCGCATCGTGATGCCGTGGCGCCTGATCGACGGACCGGACACCGCGCGAACGGTCGCCGCCGAGATCGCGCGCGCGCCGGTGCGCCGCGCGTTCCGCACCTCGATCTCGGGCGCGCTGATGTTCTCCGCGCCGCTGTTCGAGGGCAACGGCTTCACCGGCATCCGCCGCGTGATCGACGTCTCCGGCGACGGCACCAACAACCAGGGGCCGATCGTCACCACGGCGCGCGAAGAGGTGCTGGCCAAGGGCATCACCATCAACGGCCTGCCGATCATGCTGAAGGAGCCGCAGCCCGGCTCGGTCGACCTCAAAGACCTCGACATCTATTACGAGGACTGCGTGATCGGCGGGCCGGGCGCGTTCGTGGTGCCGGTGCGCGAGCGCGACAAGTTCAAGGACGCGATCCGCACCAAGTTGGTGCTCGAGATCGCCGGAACGACGCCGGAGCCGCGCGTCATGCCGGCGGCGGCAAGCGCGCCGCGCATCTCCTGCACCATCGGCGAGTTGATGTGGCAGCGCCGCTGGGGCGGCGGGATCGACACGCGGTAGCGCCGTAGCCCGGATGGAGCGACAGCGAAATCCGGGGGCGGTGGTGCAACAGAGAGACCGGCCCCGCATTCCGCTGCGCTTCATGCGGGCTACCGCGTAAACCGCGCCACGATCTCCACGTGCGGCGAATAGCGGAACTGGTCGACCGGCGTGACGGCGCCGAGCCGATAGCCGCCGTCGATGAGGATGCGGGCATCGCGCGCGAAGGTGGCGGGATTGCATGAAACCGCGACCACGACCGGCACCTGCGAGGCGGCGAGCTGACGCGCCTGCGCCTGCGCACCCTGGCGCGGCGGATCGAACACCACGGCATCGAAGCGCTTGAGCTCGTCGCCCGGCAGCGGCCGGCGGAACAGGTCGCGCACTTCCGTCGTCACCGGCTTCAGGCCCGAGGTTGACGCCGCCGCCTTGGTGAGCGCGGCAATCGCGGCCGCGTCGCTGTCGACGGCATGGACCCGGGCACGCGCCGCGAGCCGCAGCGCGAACGGTCCGACGCCGCAGAACAGGTCGGCGATCAATCTTGCATCGCCGATGTGGGCGTCGACCAGGCGCGCAAGCGCCTCCTCTCCGGCTGCCGTCGCCTGCAGGAATGCCGCCGGCGGCAGCGCCACCGTGGCGGCGCCCATGCGCAAGGTCGGCGCCGCGCGTTGCGCGATCAATTCGCCATGGCGCGTGAGGCGGGCGAGCCGGTGCGTCGTGGCGAGCTGCGCCAGGGCCGCGCTTCGCTGCGGCGACAATGGGCCGGAGCCGCGCACGTCGATGTCGAGCCCGGCATCGGTCGCGGTCACCTGGACGTCGAGCGGCTTGCCCACGGGCGCGAGCGCTTCGGCGAGCGCCCACGCGGCGGCAAGCGCGGGCGCGAGCGCGGCGGCAAGCACCGGGCAGCGGTCGATCGGCACCACATGGTGCGCGCCCGCCGCCGCAAAGCCGACCGCCAACGTGTCGCGGCCGCTGCGGCGCGCATGGAATACGGCGCGCCTGCGCCCTTCACCGTGCGCGTCGATCAGGGCGTCGACGGCCGCGTCGACCCTCACGCCTTGCAGCGCGTTCACCACGATGTCGCGCTTCCATTCGCCGTAGGGCGCAGCGTTCAGATGCTGTACGGCGCAGCCGCCGCAGACGGTGAAATGCGGGCAGATTGGTGCAATGCGCTCCGCGCTCGCGCTTTCGACGCGCAGCAGATGACGGCGGTCGGGATGGCCGGGAACGGGCTCGACCTCGACGCTTTCGCCCGCCAGCGCGAAGGGCACGTAGAGCGGCCCCTCGGCGGTGTCGGCGATGCCGTCGCCGCGATGGCCGAGGCGGGCAATGGCGAGGCGTTCGGTCATCGAAGCGCCGGTCAGTGCGCTTCCGCAACGGCGGGAAGATAGCGCCGCGCGGTCAGCATATGGAAGCGCCATACCAGCAGCGCGGCATAGACCAGGAGCCCGAGCGTCAGCCCGATCCATATGCCGGCCGCACCAAGACCGGCCGCAAAGGCAAGCGCATAGGCGCTGACGAACCCGACCAGCCAGAAGCTCAAGGCCGCGAACACGAGTGGCACACGCGTGTCGTTCAAACCGCGCAGCGCACCTGCCGCGATCGTCTGCAGGCCGTCGACGATGAAGAAGCTCGCAGCGAGCGCCAGCAGGGTTGCGGCGAGCGCGGCCGTTTTCGCCGCGCCGGCCGCGTCGGCGCCGAGGAACAGAAGCGGGATCGCATCGCGCGTGGCAACGATCAGCAAGGTCATCGCCGCCATGAACGCGATGCCGAGCGCCATCGCCGTGAAGCCGGCGCGCCGCGTCCCCGCCGGATCGCCGCGGCCGACCGCATGACCGACGCGCACGGTCGCAGCAAGCGAGATCCCGAACGGCACCATGAACAGAAGCGCCGCCACCTGCAGGGCGATCTGATGCGCCGCAAGGGCGGTGGTCCCGATCCAACCCATCAGCAGCGCCGCGGCCGCGAACAATCCGTATTCGAGCAGGAAGGCACCCGAGATCGGCAGGCCGATCCGAAGCAGTTGCCGCAACAGTGTCCAATCGGCGCGCCAGAACCGGCCGAGCACGCGATATTTCCGGAACGGCCGGCGCGCATAGCACACCCACACGGCCGCAACGCACATGCCGAGCGTGACGAGCGTCGTGGCAACTCCGGCTCCGAGCAGATCGAGTGCCGGCAGTCCGAAGGAGCCGTGGATCAGCCCATAGGCGAGCAGCGCGTTCACCGGGATCGCCGCGAGCGTGATCCACAGTCCGGGCTCCGGGCGATTGACCGCGCCCATGAAGTTGCGCAATGCGATGAACCACCAGGCCGGGATCACGCTCCACACCAGCCCGGCGATATAGCGGCCCGCGAGCGCCGCCAGGTCCGGCGCCTGACCGGCCGCGCGCAGGATGTCCTCGGCCCATAGCTGCACGATGTTGAGCGGAACGCCGAGCAGCAGCGCGGCCCACAAGCCGACACGCAACGCGCGGCGCACCAGGCGCGGCTTGCGCGCGCCGAACGCCTGCGCGGCGAGCGGCGCCACCGCGGACATCAGGCCCATGCCGAGCACGAAGCCGACGAACAGCACGATGTGCGCGAGCGCGGCCGCGGCCAGCGCCCTGTCGCCGAGCCGGCCGATGAGCGCCAGATCGGTGGTCATCATCGCGATCTGGCCGACCTGGGTGAGCGCCATCGGCCAGGCGAGCGCCATCGTTTCGGCAAGCTCGGCGCGCCGCAGCGCGCGCACCACGGGTGGCGCTGCAGGCGCGCTGATGGTTCCCGGCATCGTCATGGCCGCCGCACCATAGCGATCGCGGAGACAAGGGAAAGACCGTTCGAAGGGATCGCAGGAATGTGACACTTGGCGCGCGATATCTGCGCAAATTACTAATGATCGGGAATCTCGATTAGTCGGGAAATAAGTCGGCCGTGATATTGCGGGCGCCATGGAGCACGCGCACGACCGCCACGGTATCCGGCATGATCCTATAGAAGACGATGTAGTTGCCAACGAGCAAGGCGCGCAGCTCCGGGTGAAGCTCTGCGCGGACGCGATGGCGCGCCGGCATCACTCGTAAGCTCTCGATCCTCGAGATGAGTTGATGCACGAGGCGCGACGCCGTTTCGTCGCCGGCCGCCTCTCGAACATAGTCGCCGATTGCGAACAGATCAGCGCGCGCCGTCTCGGCGTACGCGATGCGGTATCTCACGGCTCGCGCGAACGCGGGAAGCGGGCGCGAAGCTCGGCGTGCACTTGCTCGCCCGGAAACGCGCGGCCGGCATCGATGTCGGCGAGACCCGTGGCGACATAAGGCGCAGCCCAGCGGAGGTCCGCGCCGTCAAGCGCCGTCTGAGCGACGCGCTCCTCCTCGACTAACGCTTCGATCGCTTCGGTGACGGAGGCGAAGCGGCCGTCCGCGACCTGCGCTTCAAGCCATGCTTCGGTGTCGGGCTTCAATTGGATAATCATCATCTCGCCTCACCCCGCATTCTATCATATCGAATCGCGAACGGCACCTGCTCCGCCGCGCGCCGCCCCGACGAAGAATTCCCGATTGCCGTCTCCGCCGGAGATCGGCGAAGTGACGGTGCCCGCCACGGTCCAGCCGAGCGCCGCCGTGAATGCCGCGATGTCGTCAACGAGTCCGCGTTGCAGTGCTTCGTCGCGCACGATGCCTTTCTTGAGGTTGCGCCGACCGACCTCGAACTGCGGCTTCACCAGTGCGACGAGCTGCGCGCGAGGCTTCAGCAACTTTACCACCGCCGGCAGCACCAGCTTGAGCGAGATGAAGCTGACGTCGACCACGGCGAAGTCCGGCGGCTCGGGGAGCTGCGCGGGCTCGAGCGCGCGGATGTCGGTCGCTTCGAGCGAAGTGACGCGCGCATCGCGCCGCAGCCGCGCGTGCAGCTGGCCGCGGCCGACGTCGACCGCTGTGACGTGCCGCGCGCCGCGCGCGAGCAGCACCTCGGTGAAGCCGCCGGTGGAGGCGCCGACGTCGAGGCAAGACCGCCGCTGCGGATCGAAACCGAAATGATCGAGCGCGGCCGCAAGCTTTACGCCGCCGCGCGACACCCACGGGTACGCCGGCGCGGCGCGCAGCACCGCGTCGAGCCGGATCTCGTCCGAGGCCTTGGCAACCGGGTGGTCGTCGGCCGTGACCAGGCCGGCGGCGATGGCGGCCTGGGCGCGGCTGCGGCTTTCGAACAGCCCGCGTTCCACGAGCAGATGGTCGGCGCGCCGGCGCGGTGTCATAATATTGACTTAGCAATGGGTCACGCGTTGGGCCAGATGCGCTCGTTGACGATCGCCTGCCTCGCCGCACTGACCTGGGCCTTTCCGGCGGCCGCGCAGGAACGCACGTGGCTGTTCGACGACAACCCCGAGCTGACGGTGCTGCAATACGGCGCGCCCGATTCCGACGACGTGCTGTTCGCAATCAGCTGCGAGCCGATGGCCAGGCGCATGCGCATCGTGGAGTTCACCGGCTCGAGCCAGCTCAAGCCCGGCGGCAAGGCGACCATGAAGTTGACCGCCGGGACCGGCAGCCTGGATCTCACCGGCGACACGATCGCCAACGAGATGGACGGCACCGCCAATATCGAGGTGACCGGTCCGCCGAACCCGCGCGTGTTCGCGCTGCTCAGGGGTGGGGCGATCTTGCAGATCGAGGTCCCCGGCGCCAAGCAGTCGATCCCGCTCGCGGCCGCTGCGCCGCACGTGGCGGCGCTCGAGACGCTCTGCCTGGGGCGGCGCTAGGCGAGCTTGACCGCTTCGGCTGCATCCTTGCCGAGCGCCTCGAACACCTTGGCGAGGATGCCCTTCGCGTCGAGACCGGCCTGCGCGTACATCGCGTTCGGCGAATCCTGATCGATGAACGCGTCGGGCAGCACCATCGAGCGCACGCGCAACCCCCGGTCGAGCATGCCTTCGTCGGCCAGCGCCTGCATCACATAGGTGCCGAACCCGCCGATCGCGCCCTCCTCGATGGTGACCAGCACCTCGTGCTCGCGCGCGAGGCGGAACACCAGATCGGTATCGAGCGGCTTGGCGAAACGCGCGTCGGCGACCGTTGCCGACAATCCGAACGAGGCAAGCTCGTCGGCCGCCTTGAGGCATTCGGCGAGCCGCGTGCCGTAGGACAGCAGCGCGACCTTGCCGCCTTCGCGCACGATGCGCCCCTTGCCGATCTCCAGCGGTACTCCTTCCGCCGGCATCTCGATGCCCACGCCCTCGCCGCGCGGATAGCGCAGCGCGCTCGGCCGGTCGTCGAGCGCGACCTGCGTCGCCACCATGTGCACCAGATCGGCCTCGTCGCCCGCCGCCATCAGGATGAAGCCGGGCAGGCAGCCGAGGTAGGCAATGTCGAACGCGCCCGCATGGGTCGGACCGTCGGCGCCGACCAGCCCGGCGCGGTCCATGGCGAAACGCACCGGCAAGCGCTGGATCGCCACGTCGTGCACGACCTGATCGTAGGCGCGCTGCAGGAAGGTCGAATAGATGGCGCAGAACGGCTTGTAGCCCTGGGTCGCGAGGCCGGCCGCGAACGTCACCGCGTGCTGCTCGGCGATGCCGACGTCGAAGGTGCGCTGCGGAAAAGCCTTCTCGAACAGGTCGATGCCGGTCCCCGACGGCATCGCCGCCGTGATGCCGACGATCTTGTCGTCCTTGCGCGCTTCCTTGATCAGGCTTTCGCCGAACACCTTCTGGTAGGAGGGCGCGTTCGACTTGGCCTTGGCCTGGGCGCCGGTCGCGACGTCGAACTTGACCACGCCGTGATACTTGTCGGCCGAGCTTTCGGCCGGCGCGTAGCCCTTGCCCTTCTGCGTCACCACGTGGACCAGGATCGGGCCGCTCTTGGCGTCGCGCACGTTCTTGAGCACGGGCAGCAGGTGATCGAGGTTATGGCCGTCGATCGGCCCGACGTAGAAGAAGCCGAGCTCTTCGAACAAGGTCCCGCCCATGACGAAGCCGCGGGCGTATTCCTCGGCGCGGATCGCGCGCTCCTCGAGGATCTTGGGCAGCTTCTTGGCGAGCTGCTTGCCGATCTCGCGCAGCGACGAGTAGGTCTTGCCGGAATAGAGCCGCGCCAGGTAGGCCGACATGGCGCCGACCGGCGGGGCGATCGACATGTCGTTGTCGTTGAGGATCACGATCAGCCGCGAGTTCATGGCGCCGGCATTGTTCATCGCCTCGTAGGCCATGCCGGCCGACATCGCGCCGTCGCCGATGACGCAGACGACGTTGTTGTTCTTGTTCTCCAGGTCGCGCGCGACCGCCATGCCGAGCCCGGCCGAGATCGAGGTCGAGGAGTGGGCGGCGCCGAACGGGTCGTATTCGCTCTCGGCGCGCTTGGTGAAGCCGGAAAGCCCGCCGCCCTGGCGCAAGGTGCGGATGCGGTCGCGCCGGCCGGTGAGGATCTTGTGCGGATAGGCCTGGTGGCCGACGTCCCAGATCAACCGGTCGCGCGGGGTGTCGAACACATGATGCAGGGCGACGGTCAATTCGACCACGCCGAGGCCGGCACCGAGGTGCCCGCCGGTGACCGACACCGCCGAGATGGTCTCGCGGCGCAACTCGTCGGCGACCTGGCGCAGCGCGCCCTCGTCTAGGCGGCGCAGGTCGTCCGGCGTGTGAATTTGATCGAGCAGCGGTGTATCGGACTGAGACACGGCACCATCCCCAAAGCTTCACGCGCCGGCGTCCCCGCTCCGGAAAGCGGCGCAATCGCTAGCTTTACACCAAACCAACGGCAGGCGGCAAATGCCTGTCAAATCATCGTAAATAGCGGTAGAGGCAAGACCATGGCGCTCGTTCTGTTCGAGCTTGGCGGCCGCGATGGCCGGCGCTACAGCCAGTTCTCCTGGCGCATCTCGCTCGCGCTGGCGCACAAGGGATTGGCGGCGGAGCACAGGCCGGTCCGCATCAGCGACAAGGCCGCGATCGCGTTCAGCAAGCAGGACAAGGTGCCAATCCTCGTCGACGGCGACGACACGATCTGCAACTCCTGGCGCATCGCCGAGCATCTTGAGAGCCGCTACCCGCAAGCGCCGAGCCTGTTCGGCGGCGAGACGGCCAAAGGGCTCACGCGCGTCATCAATGCCTGGGTCGACCGCTCGCTCATTCCCCGGCTCGTGCCGCTGCTCGCGGTCGACGTCGTGGGCAGCGTCGACGACGAGGACGCGCGGCATCTGCGCGGACAGTTCGAAAAGGCGTTCGGCAAGGCATTGGAAGAGCTGGCCGCTGGCCGCGACAAGGACATCGTGGGTTTCCGCCGGCTGCTCGATCCGGCGCGCGCGGCGATGCGGGCGCAGCCGTACCTGGCCGGCGGCGCACCGGCCTATGCCGACTACATCCTGTTCAGCCTGTTGCAGTGGGCGCGCATCGTGAGCGACTTCGACGTCCTCGAAGCGAGCGATGCCCTGGCAACGTGGCGCGCGCGCATGCTCGATCTGTTCGGCGGAATTGCGCGGAAGACCTCGTTCTCCGCGATGGATGCGCCGTGAACGAGACATTGGAGGACTGGCTCGAGCGCTGGGCGCGCGAGACGCCGGACCGGCCGGCGGTCATCGGCGCGGGCGCGCCGATCTCCTATGCGGAGCTGTCCGCGCGCACCCGCGCGCTGGCCGCGGGTCTTGCGTCGCTCGGCATCGGCAAAGGCGACATCGTCGCGGCGCAACTGCCGAACGGCGTCGAATTCCTGCTCTGCTACCTGGCGGCCGGTTGCGTCGGCGCGACCTTGCAGACGATCCATATGCCGTACCGCGGCGCCGAGATCGAAACGCTGCTGGCGCACAGCAAGGCGATCGCGGCGGTGTGCGTGGCGCGGCCACAGGACTCACCCGCCGCGCTGGTCCTGTCGCTGCAAGCAAAGCTGCCGCATCTCAAGCACGTCATCGGCGTCGGCGGCGATGCACCCGCAGACGCCCTTGCCTTCGCGTCGCTTGCCATCGCCCCGCCGCGCGAAACTGCTGGCGGGCGCGCGAACGCGGACGACCGCTTCCTGCTGCTCTATACCTCGGGCACGACCGCCGCGCCGAAGGGCGTGCCGGTCGACTATCGGCGTTTCCTCGCCAACGCGCGCCTCAGCGCGGCCGAACTGAAGATCGACAGCGCGTCGGTCCTCTTGTCGGCAGCGCCGTTCACGCATCTCTACGGCCTGTTCTCGGTCAACCTCGCGCTCAGCGCCGGCGCGACCATCGCGGTCATGCCGGCGTTCACCCCGGCGGCGCTCGCGGCCGCGATCGACGCTTCCCGCCCGACCGGCCTGTTCGTCGCGCCGGCGCACATGGCGGCGTGCCTCAACGAAGGACTGCTCACGCCGCAACGGCTCGCGTGCGTCAAGTTCGTGCTGATCTCCGGCAGCGTGTGTCCGCCGGCGCTCGCGCTTGCCGTGCAGGAACGATTGGCGAACGGAAAGGTGCTGCAGCTCTGGGGCATGAGCGAGATGCAGGCCGGGACGTTCACGCGGCCTGACGATCCGCTCGACGTCCGCACCGGCACGGCGGGCCGCGCCAGCCCCGGCACGGAGCTGCGCATCGCCGACGGTACGACTCCGCTGCCGGCCGACGCCGAAGGCGAACTGCAGGCGCGTGGGGTGTCGGTGTTCGCGGGGTATCTGCAGAACCCCGAGGCGACCGCCGCGAGCTTCACGCCCGACGGCTGGTTCCGCACCGGCGACCTCGCGCGCCTCGATGCGCACGGCAACCTCACGCTGACCGGACGGCTGAAGGACGTGATCAACCGCGGCGGGGTCAAATTCAACCCGACCGACATCGAGGCGACGATCGAGCGCCATCCGGCCGTGGCCCAATGCGCGATCGTGCCGATGCCCGATCCGGTGCTGGGCGAGCGCGCCTGCGCTTTCGTGGTGTTGAAGCCGGGCGCCGGGACGATCGATCTCGACGCCTTGCGCGAATTGCTCGCCGCGCAGGCGATCGCCAAGCTGAAATGGCCGGAACGCCTCGAAGTGATCGCCGAGATGCCGCTGACCCCGACGCGCAAGGTGAAGAAGGCGGAGCTGGTGCGCCGGATCGCTCAGTCGTGACCCGCCGGAAGGAGCCCGTCGCTAAAGCATGATCCCGAAAAGTGGACACCGGTTTTCGGAAAAGATCATGCTTCAACAATAAGATAGAGCGGGATGACGATTCAAAGAAAAGTCATCCTGCTCTAGGCATTGCGACCACCTCCTGCCGTGGCGACGGGGATCACGGATCGGCTATGATGTTCGGCCGCCGGAGCGGAGGAAGCGCATGCTTGTCAAGATTTTCACCGGCAATCCGGTTTCGCAGTCGGATGAGCTCGAGGACAGGATCAACCAGTGGCTGGGCAGCCTCGCCGACGAGAAGGCGGAGATAAAGCGCATGAGCACCGCCACCTACGGCGCAGGGGCAGAGCAGCACCTGGTCGTGACCTTCTTGTACCAAAGTCCGTTGGAATCGAGTGAGGCGACGGCGCCAAGCTAGGTCGGGTGCGAGGGGATGGAAACGGGCTGGACCTCGACCACCAAGGTCGGCGAGATTCGATTCCAGATATGATCGAAAATGCGCTTGTAACTCTCGCAGTAGACGCTGGGATTGTCGAACCTGCGCTCGGTCGACCATCGTGTCGACAGATGGCCGCCGCCGCAGGAATCCAAGAACTCGCAGTTGCGACAAATCTCGCAAACATTGAGGCTGGCGTTGAATGCTTCACGCCAGCGGGCATCGTGCTGGATATCCTGGAGCGCGTTGCTGAACACGCTGATCCCGGTCTTGGTGCTGCCGTCTCCTGCGATCCGCAGGACGTCGAGGGGTTCAAGCGTGCCGTCCGGCATGAGTGTCACGGTATCGATCCGGACGAGCCCTATGGTGTCGGCGACCGAGACGCTCCCGAGCAACCCTTGAATCATCGCATCCAATGTGGTGATGCGGACGCCCTGCGCCGCGTAACGATCGTACCAGAGGTCGAATAGCCTGACGTAGTAGTCGGAAATGGCCGGCGGATTGTCGTGGTGCGTCGCGTCCGGCGGCAGAATGTCGAATTCCCTGATGCCGAGCTCGTCCACCGCATAGGCGAGGATCCGTTCCGGGTCGGTCGCCGGGTTGCACACCGAAATGAGTCCCGGCTCGATGCCGTTTGCCCGCAGGCAGGCGATCCCCTGCAGCGTCTGCGCGTGGGTGCCATGTCCCTTGTGGTCGACGCGGTGCCGGTCGTTGATCTCGGGCGGGCCATCCAGGCTCACGCCAACCCTCACGTCGTAGGTCTTGAGGATGTCGGCCCATTCCTGATCGATGAGAATGGCGTTGGTGCAGACGGCGCGCGAGATGACGCACCCGGTGAGGTGCTCGATTTCGAGCAGCCTTTCCTGCAGCGCTACAAAGCGACGTTTGGGAAACAGCAGCGGCTCTCCGCCGTGAAAAACCAAGCTGAAGAACTTCAGTCCGAATTCCTCGATATGCTCGATCAGGCGATCGCAAAACGCCTGCTCGGCTTCAACGGTCAGGATCGGCGGCTTGCGATAGACCTCTGCGTCGCGAAACCAATAGCAATACGTACAGTTGATGTTGCAACGGGACGCCAGCTTGACCAGGACCCAGGTAAAGACTGGAGACTCGTCCAGGCTGGCCTGTGCCAACTTGGCAGGCCAGCCCGTTGCCTCGTGCGAGGCCTCGATGCGTTCCATGACGCGCGGGTGCGCCGTATGCGCCTAGAACCGTACCCGTGCATAGGGGATCCGCCCATACGGACCCCGCAGATAGGGAACGCGTCGATAGGGGATGCGCCCATACGGACCCCGGAGATAGGGAATGCGTTTGTAGATAACGCGCCCATAGGGCAAGCGCCGATAGGAGACGCGTCGGTACTGCGCAAGCTGGAGACGGGCCTCCTCGTCCAGCGCGCTCGCAGTCTCGTTATCGAGCGCCTGATCCTGTTGGCTTCCTTCGACGATGTCGTTCAGGACAGGATTGGTCGATTTAAGGCTGACCAGTGCCTCTCCCGGAACGGCGGCCTCGGAACGGTTCACGCCGAACACAAAGGCCGCGCCGAAGCCGACCCCGATCGCCTTGAGGCGATCAATGAATGCTCGTCTGGAGAGCCCCCGCTTGAGCTCTTGCTCGATTGCCTCGGCCTGCCGCTTCTTGTCCTGATCGTCGCGCATCATGAGCCTCCCGGCTGTCACCGTGCCGTAAAGTGCTGCCCGCTTGACCGTTACAACCGTTAGCTTAGCTCATACCATGGGCCCGGGAAAGAGGTTTTCGTTGGAAATGCACGACACGCGCCACCCCCTCCCGGCCGTCCGCGCTCAACTCGCCGGCAGCGGAATGAACTCGACCTCGTCGCCCGGCACGGTGTCGAAGCGGCGCGCCTTCCAGTCGGCCTTGGCCTGCTCGATGCGCTCCTTGCTCGAAGAGACGAAGTTCCACCAGATGTGGCGCGGGCCGTCCATCGCCGCGCCGCCGACGATGGCAAGGCGCGTCGGCGCGAGCGCCGTCACGGTGATGCGGTCGCCCGGGCGGAACACCAGCAGGCGGCCGGCGGCGAAGCGGTCGCCCGCGATGTCGACTTCGCCGTCGACCACATAGACGGCCCGCTCCTCGTAGTCGGCATCGAGCGGCAGGCTTGCGCCCGCCTCCATGGTCACGTCGACGCACAGCGTGTCCCAGGCGGCCTGCACCGGCGAGGCGAGGCCGTAGGCGTTCCCCGCCACCACGCGGATGGTCTTGCCTTCGCCCTGCGTCAGCGGCAGCTCGCCGGCGCCATGATGCGCGAAGGCCGGCGCGCCCTCCTCGGCGTGCATCGGCAGCGCGACCCACATCTGCAAGCCATGGATCGGCTCGCCCGCGACGCGGTGGTCGCCCGGGGTACGCTCGGAATGCACGATGCCGCGCCCGGCGCTCATCCAGTTGACCGCGCCGGGGCGGATCGGCGCCACGGTGCCGAGGCTGTCGCGGTGCATGATCTCGCCGTCGTACAGATAGGTGACGGTCGCAAGCCCGATATGCGGATGCGGGCGCACGTCGAGCCCTTGGCCCGAGCGGAACTCGGCCGGGCCGAAGTGGTCGAAGAAGATGAACGGCCCGACCATACGGCGCCGGGCATGCGGCAGCGCGCGGCGCACCACGAAATGGTCGAGGTCGACGCTGCGCGGCACGATCACCATGTCGATCGCGTCGCAGGCCGGCGCATCGCCCGCCGCGGGATCCTTGCCGGGGAAGAAACTCATGCTCGCACCTGCGCTCTCGGCGCCCCTTGCGCGAGTCTGTACGCCGCGCTTAGGCGGTGTCAAACCGACGGCGGGCTGCCCGCCTGACGGCACGTCAGCCGCTGCTACGCTTTGCCCTGAGAGAATATCCCGCTTCCCTCTATAATGCGCCGCCTCATCAGCGAGCACCGCCCATGGATCGCGTCATCGTCGCCTTGCGAAGTTTTCTTGCCCTCGCGTTGCCCTACTTCCGCTCGGAGGACCGCTGGCGCGCCCGCATGCTGCTCGCCGGCGTGATCGCTTCCGAGCTCGGCCTGGTTTATGTCGCGGTGACGGTGATCCAGTGGAACGCGCGCTTCTTCAACGCGCTGGAAGCCAAGGACTGGACCGCTTTCCGCGCCGAGCTGGTCATCTTCGGTTTCATCACGTTGGGCGCGATCGTCGCGACGGCGTGCCAGTATTTCTTCGGGCAGAACCTGCTGATCCGCTGGCGGCGCTGGATGACCGAGCGTTTCGTCGCGCTGTGGATGGCGGAGGGCCGCCACTACCGCCTGCGCTTCGTCGACAACAACGTCGACAATATACACCTGCGCATCGCCAACGACATCCTGCTGTTCGTGCAGCGCACCCACGAGCTCGGCACCGGACTGCTCAACAGCGTGGTCGCGCTGTTCTCGTTCGCCTTCATCCTGTGGGGGTTGTCGGGGACGACGCCGCTGCCGCTGTTCGGCGTCGACCTCTCGTTTTCCGGCTACCTGGTATGGACCGCGCTCGCCTATGCGGGCATCGGCACCCTGGTCGCGCACCTGATCGGCTGGCGGCTGATCCCGCTGCAGTTCAGCCAGCAGCGCTACGAGTCTGATTTCCGCTTCGCGATCGCGCGCGTCACCGACAATGCCGAGCCGGTGGCGCTGATGGGCGGCGAGGCAGTCGAGCGCGCGGAGCTGCGCACGCGCTTCGGACGCCTGGTGCGCAACTGGACCGCGCTGGTGGCGCGCCAGACCCGGCTGATCGGCTTCACCGCCGGCTACGGCCATGTCTCGACCGTATTCCCGATCCTGGTCGCGAGCCCGGCCTACCTGTCCGGCGCCATTCCGCTCGGCGCGCTGATTCAGGCGCATCTCGCGTTCCAGCGCGTCGAAGGCGCGTTCGCGTTCTGCATCGGCGCCTATCCGAAGATCGCCGAATGGAAGGCGATTATGGACCGCCTGGCGCAATTCGAGGCGGCGATGGCGGTGGTCGACACCTATCGGCATCCGGAGGCGCGGCTCGATATCGCGGCGGGCCCGGGAAGCGAAGTGAAGGTCGAGGATCTGACGCTGCGGCTGCCCTCGGGCGAGCCGATCGCCAGCGTTCCGGCGCTGGCGCTGGCGCAAGGCGAGCGCGCCCTGGTCACCGGCGCCTCAGGCGCCGGCAAGTCGAGCCTGTTCCGCGCGCTCGCGGGCCTTTGGCCGCTCGGCGACGGCACGATCCGCCTGCCGGCGGGCGCGCGCGTACTGGCGCTGCCGCAGCGGCCGTACTTCCCGCTCGGCACCCTGCGTAGCGCGCTCGCCTATCCGACGGCGGCCGAGCAGATCGATGATGCGCGCATCCGCGAGGCGATCGCCGCGGTCGGCCTCGGGCATCTTGGCGCCAGGCTCGACGAGGAGGCCGAATGGAGCGCTGTGCTGTCGGGCGGCGAGCAGCAGCGCGTCGCGTTCGCGCGCGCGCTCATCGCGCGTCCGGATGTCCTGTTGCTGGACGAAGCCGTCACCACGCTCGAAGAAACCGATGGCCGCGACCTTTACCGCGTCATCGCCGAGCGGCTGCCCGAGACGATCGTGATCTCGATCGGCCGGCCGGCCGTGCTCGGCGCCGTGCACCGACGTTCGATCGAGATGACCGCGACACCCGCCGCGGCACGCGCCCCGCGTGCGGTCGCGGTGCCGGCGTAACGAACAGGCCCGGGGGATCAGCTCAAGATGGATACGCTCAAGATGAACATCTGGCACACGCGCTGGGACCTCGACGAGGCGCAGTGCCCCTGCGACGTCCATTTCAATCAGTGGATCGAAGCGCAGGCGCTCACGGCCAAGACCATCTACCACTTCGGCACCGGCACACATCACGTGGTCGGCATCAAGCAGGCCACCAACGGCTCGAACAATGTCGTGCTCGGCATTACGGCTTCGAAAGAGGAGTACGACACCTACATCAAGCTGGTGAGCGAGCAGCCGCGGGTCGCGAAATCATACCTGGCCTATTTCGGCGACATCTATCTGACCAATGCGCGGCTCCTTCCCGAACTCGACATCGTGACGCTGTTCCACCTCGGCGAATATTTCTACGACACGACCGCGAGCCCGGAATATGGCGGTCTGACCGACCCGGAGCTGCTCGACGTGCTGACGCGCAAGGCCCGGCCGGGCGGCCATCTGCTGTTCTACACCGGCTCGTTCGCGTTCGACCGGGCCGAGGCCGCCATCGGCATCGTGGGGCAGACCCAGCCGCTAGAGCGCGTCGGCCGGTTCAAGTCGCTGCTGGTGTACCGGAAGCTGTAGGGTGGGCAAAGGCGCGTAACTGGATCAATCGCATTTGCACCGGCATTGCTGCGCCTTTGCCCACGCGTTCATGACTGGCACATCCGCGTGGGCACGGCGCGGGCGTCTTTCGGGGCGCTACCGCACGTTCGGAGGCCGCGCCTTTGCCCACCCTACCGAGAAGTCAATTCACGTCGAGCGGCGTGGTGCCGGTCGGCTTGCCGGCATCGAGCGTGATCTTCTCGACCCGCGCCTCGGCCTGGCGCAGCAGCTCCTCGCAACGGCGCTTCAGGCTCTCGCCGCGCTCGTAGATCGCGACCGACTCCTCGAGCGGCACGTCGCCGCGCTCGAGCCGCTGCACGATCTGCTCGAGCTCGGCCAGCGCCTTCTCGAAGGTGAGCTTGGCAACGTCGGTATTCGGTTCAGCCATGACCGCCCTGTTAGCGCGACTCGCGGCCGCTGTCATCAGCCGCGCATCAGCGCATGATCCCGAAAAGTTGACAGACTTTTCGGACAAGATCATGCGCAGAAACAAAAAAAGCGACGCGACCCAGCTGCCGCTGGGGAACGCTAACCTCTCATGAGCGCCGTGACGTGGGCGGCGACCGAGCGGGACAGCCCTTCGAGGTCGTAGCCGCCTTCAAGCAGCGAGACCACGCGGCCCTGCGCGGTGCGGTCGGCGATCTCCATCAGCCGTTGCGTGATCCAGGCGTAGTCCGGCTCGAGCAGGTTGAGGTTGGCGAGCGGGTCGCGCGTGTGCGCGTCGAAGCCGGCCGAGATGACGACGAGGTCGGGCCGGAAGCCCTCGAGCCGCGGCAGGATCGCGGTCTCCATCGCCTCGCGGAACTCCTCGCCGCCGTCGCCCGCGCGCAGCGGCGCATTGACGATGGTGTTGTGCATGCCGCGCTCGGTCACCGCGCCGGTTCCGGGATAGAGCGGCATCTCGTGGGTCGAGCAGTACATCACGCTGGCGTCGTCCCAGAAGATCTCCTGCGAGCCGTTGCCGTGGTGCACGTCGAAATCGACGATGGCGACGCGTTCGGCGCCGTGCGCCGTTTGCGCATGGCGCGCCGCGATCGCGGCATTGTTGAACAGGCAGAAGCCCATCGGCGTCGCGGTCTCGGCGTGGTGGCCGGGCGGGCGCGTGGCAACGAAGGCATTGGCGGCTTTTCCGCCCATGACCGCGTCCACGGCGCGCGTGGCGCCGCCGGCCGCGCGCAGCGCCGCCTCGAAGCTGCCGGGCGACATCGAGGTATCGCCGTCGAGCCGCACCATCCCTTCCTTCGGGTTGGCCTCGCGGATCGCCGCCACGTAGTCGGGCGGATGGGCGCGCGCGAGCGCGTCGAGCTCGGCCAGCGGCGCCTCCTCGCGCGCGAGCGCCTGGAAGCGCTCCTGCTCGAGCATGCGCTCGATCGCGCGCAGCCGGTCCGGGCGCTCGGGATGGCCGAGCGGCGTCACGTGGTCGAGGCAGGCGCGGTGGCTGAGCAGCAGCGTGGTCATGGCATTGGTTGGAGTTTAGAGGACAACCGGCTTGGCACATAGTACCGGGCGCGAACTCAAATCGGCGCAGTCGGAGTTCCAGGCTGGTTTCCGAGCGCTGTACATCAGGGCGAGAACTGCAAGTGATCCTGATCGACGCCAATATTCTGACGTAGCTAACCGATCGGACCAAGCGACACGCCCTTGGGCGGCAGCGCGTCGTCGGGCACGAAGAAGTCTGGCTGCAGCGGCTTGGTGGGATCGACCCGGTACTGGTCGAAGTCGGTGACGCCTTCGCCGGCCAGGAACGTGTCGTCGATGAGGAAATTGCCGGTGAAGCTCTTCGCCGGCTTGGCGAAGATGCGCGCCGCGGCTTCGGCAATGATGTCGGGCGTGCGCGACATGCTCATCAGCGCGTCGCCGCCGAGCAGGTTCCTGATCGCCGCGGTCGCGATGGTGGTGCGCGGCCACAGCGCGTTGACCGCCACCTTGCCGCGCAGCTCGCCGGCCAGCCCGAGCACCACCAGGCTCATGCCGAACTTGGCCATCGAATAGCCGGTGCGCCCGGCAAACCACTTCTCCTTCATGTCGAGCGGCGGGGAAAGCATCAGGATGTGCGGGTTCGCGGCCTTCTCGAGATGCGACAGGGCGTGCTTCGACACCACGAAGGTGCCGCGCGCGTTGATCTGGTGCATCAGGTCGAAGCGGCGCATGTCGGTCTGCGCCACCGGCGTGAGCTGAATCGCGCTCGCATTGTTGACCACGATGTCGATGCCGCCGAACGTCGACGCCGTCTTGTCGAGCGCCTGCTTGACCACCTCTTCCTCGCGCACGTCGACGGTCAGGGCGAGCGCCTTGCCGCCGGCCTTTTCGATCTCCTCAGCAGCGGTGTGGATCGTGCCCGGGAGCTTGGGGTGCGGCGTGTCGGTCTTGGCCGCGACCGCGATGTTGGCGCCTTCGCGCGCGGCACGCAGCGCGATCGCGAGCCCGATACCGCGCGAGGCCCCGGTGATGAACAGCGTCTTGCCCTTGAGCGACATGAAGTCCCCCTCCCCGGCGTGCCGGCATGGCTGCAAACGACCCTTGCAGTATGCCCAACTCGCAAACGGCCTGCTTCCGTCCTACATAATCCCGGTGCAGAAGACGAGGCGGCCCATGCAGCTCACCGGCATCCACCACCTGACCGCGGTCTCGGCCGACGCGCCCGGCAACAAGGCGTTCTATACCGGGACGCTGGGCATGCGGCTGGTCAAGAAGACCGTGAACCAGGACGACGTCCGCGCCTATCACCTGTTCTATGCCGACGGGGTGGCGGCGCCGGGCTCGGACCTGACCTTCTTCGACTGGCCGGTCGGGCGCGAGAAGCGCGGCAACCACTCCATCAGCCGCACCGGCCTGCGGGTCGCGGGCGAGCATACGCTCGAATGGTGGCGCCAGCGCCTGACCGAGGCCGGCGTGCGGCACGGCGACATCGCGCCGCGCGATAATCGCGCGACGCTCGACTTCGAGGACCCGGAAGGCCAGCGCCTTGCCTTCATCGACGACGGCGGTGCCGGCGCGGCGCATCCGTGGGAGAAAAGCCCGGTGCCGACCGAGCATCAGATCCGCGGGCTCGGGCCGATCACGCTGAGCGTGCCGGAGCTTGCGCCCACCGAGACGATCCTGACCAACGTGATGGAGCTGCGGCCGGCGCGCACCTACCCGCATCCGGAAGATCCGCCGCACACCGTGCACGTCTATGAGATGGGCGCGGGCGGACCGGCCGCCGAGCTGCACATCGCGGTGCGCCCCGGCCTGCCGGCGGTGCAGCCGGGCGCGGGCGGCGTGCATCACGTCGCGTTCCGCATTCCCGACGTGGAGTACGACGACTGGGCGCAGCGGCTCAACGGCATGCGCATCCCGAACAGCGGCAAGGTCGACCGCTTCTATTTCAGGAGCCTGTATTTCCGCGAACCGAACGGCGTGCTGTTCGAGATCGCAACCGACGGCCCGGGCTTTGCGGCCGACGAGCCGCTCGACAAGCTCGGCGAACGCCTGGCGCTGCCGCCGTTCCTGGAAGGGCGGCGCGCGGAGATCGAGAAGGGGTTGAAGCCGCTGTGAGTGTTCCTCCCCCGCTAGGGGGAGTTGGCCCTAGGCGGCCTTCGGCCGCCGTTCTTGGCCCGAAGAACACCGATGCGAAGCATCGGCTACGGTGAGCGCAACCGGCGCGATCCTGTTCCAGAGGCGGATCGTCGACCCGCGTCAGGCGACGCATTGAAGCGGGGTCGAGGCGGCCGTAGAGCCGAGCCATCGCATAAGGCATCACGCGCTCGCCACCCTCTCGCTTCGCGGGTGAGGCGGTTGAATTCCCGTCACGTTCGACCAACACGTCCCCTCGACGATCATCGGATCGTTTGCCAGAATGATTTGCAACTACAGGAGGCCACCATGCCGGATTGGTCGATCAAGATCGAAGGCAAGCTCGCCGTCTTCACACCCGACATCGACGGGACGCCGTCGGGCGCGCCGCTGAAGGTGGTGGAGGGCGACCTGGTGAGCTGGAACAACACGACCGACGAGCAGCACTGGCCGGTACCGGACGACCCGGACACCTACGGCGATTTCATCACCGAGCCGGTCGACCCCGACTCCTCGTCGACCGCCTACCAGGTCATCGCGAAGGCGGGCACGACCGTCTCCTACCACTGCCGCCTGCATCCCAAGGAGGAGAAAGGCCAGATGGTGGTGGTCAATTTCGGGGAATGACGCACGAGCCGCGCACCGCGTTTGGCGGCAACGGAATCGCGCACCGGATCGGATCGCGCACCGGCGGATCAAGGACGGGAGAGGATGTCATGACGATACAAACGACCATGCAATCGACGTCGTGCAGTTCGCGTCCGTGCGGTGCGGCGCTGTCCGCCGCGCGCTGGCTGGCCGCGCTGCCGCTGGCTGCGGCGCTGATCGCGCTGCAATCGGCCGCGGCGCAGGCCGGGCCCTGCGCCCCGATCAATCAGCCTTTGCTCAAGCTGCCCGAGTTCACGACCAAGAACGGCGTGCTGAGCGGGACGATCCTGCTCACCGACGAACAGCGGCGGCTGATCTTCCGCTCGCCCGGAATGAAGCCGGGACAACCCGGCTCGTTCTTCGACTGCCAGCCGCAGCGCGTGCGCGCCTTCATCGGCCTCGAAGCGATGCCGAAGGTGCCGCCGAGTCCGGGCGGCATCATCGATCCGTATCCGGGACCGCTGCTGCGCGCCCGCCTCGGCGACATCGTGAAGCTGACCTTCGTCAACCAGATCGACGCCAACCGCTTCCCCTATTCGATCGACCAGGGCGAGAAGCGCTTCCTCACCCAGTTCATCGCCAGCGCCGGCTGCGACATCAGCAGCCCGGGCGATCCGCGCGCCGGCTATCCGCTCGCCGGCAACGACGCGTTTCCCGACTGCTTCCACGGGTCGAGCACCGGCAATATCCATTTCCACGGGACGCACACCAATCCCAACTCGACCGGCGACAACGTGCTGCTCGAAATCCGCCCGTCGCCGCGCGTTGCCTCGCCGACCGACCCGCGGACGCGAACCCCGACGATCACGCCGGCCAGCGCCAGCAAGTCGTTCAAGGATTTCTTCGCCGCCTGCGAGAAGCAACTGCGCGCCGACGTGTTCTCGACCTATCCGCAGACCTGGGACGACCCGCCGCTCGGGCCCTACAAGAAGCAGGGCACATGGACCTACGAGCAGCAGCAGCTGCTGCAGGCCTATGACGCGCGCACCAAGGAGCAGCTGTGGGACGCGAACCAGAAGCAGATCGCCGCCGGGCTATGGCCGCAATACTACGTCGGCGCCTATCCGTATTGCTTCGTGATCCCGCAGTATACCGCGGCCACGTGGCCGCCGCCTCCCGGCAGCAAGTCGCCGAAGATGGGCCAATCCCCGGGCACGCACTGGTACCACGCGCACAAGCACGGCTCGACCGCGATCAACGTGTCGAACGGCATGACCGGCGTGTTCATCATCGAGGGCGACTATGACGACAAGCTGAACCTGTTCTACGGCCCGGGCTGGACCCAGACGCAGCCGGTGCTGGTGATCAACCAGCTCACCACCAGCCCGAACCTGTTGCGCCTGCCGGACCCGGTGTTGGGTGGGGGCGGCCCGGGCACGCAGGACAAGGGGCCGGAATTCAGCGTCAACGGCCGCTCGCAGCCGCTGATCGAGATGGCGCCGGGCGAGGTGCAGATGTGGCGCATCGCCAACACGTCGGGGCGCAGCGGCATCCATTTCGGCGGGATGGCTCCCGGCTTGCAATGGATGCAATTGGCCCAGGACGGCGTGCAGTTCACCTACGACAATTTCACCAAGAGCAAGAACCAGGTCTTCATGATGGCGGCGGGCAACCGCGCCGACCTCTTGGTGAAGGCGCCGGCGACGCCCGGCACCTATCCGGTCCTGGTCAAGCACGTGGTCGATCCGACGGATGTCGCGAGCGCGTTCCCGGTCGTGCTGGTGCAGGTCCGCGTCGCCGGCACGCCGATGCAGGGCAAGCGGGCGCAGTTCATCGACCAGGCGAGCTTCCCCGCGCAGCCGCCATTCCTCACCAACATCACCGACGCGGAAGTGCAGAGCACGATCAACAATCCGCGCACGATCACGTTCGCGTCGACGCCGCCGAACGTCCCGGCGACGACCGGCCAGTCCTACGCCATGCACACGATCAACGGACAGAAATTCCAGGACGGCCAGGACACCGCCATCGCGGTCAACCTCGACGCGGTCGAGGAATGGCTGATCGTGAACCAGACCTACGGTCCGCTGATCTCGCACCCGTTCCACATCCATATCAACCCGTTCCAGGTGGTGGAGGTGTTCAACCCGCGGGACACGGTGCGGGATCCGAACCTGGGGACGCTGCCGAAATACGTCTTCGCCCTCCCCAGTCCGCAAAGTCCGCTGCAAAGTCCGCTGCAGTGCCTGGTGAATCCGCAGGACCCGAACACCTTCAGGGATTGCCACACCGACAAGTCGGACAAGCCGCGCATCTGGTGGGACGTGTTTCCGATTCCCTCCGGAATCCAGGTCACCGTCGGCGGCACGCAATACAGCATCCCGGGCAACTTCCGCATGCGCAGCCGGTTCGTCGATTACGCCGGCCAGTACGTGCTGCACTGTCACATCCTGGCGCACGAGGACCGCGGCATGATGGTGATGGTGCAGGTCTCGGCGCCGGGCAAGAAGACCGATCCGACGCTGTTCAAGCATCACTAGCTGAGACGGCGTACTGCGCGGAGGGTTGCGAAGCCACTTTCACAAAAGCCGGGCGAGCCGGCGATCTCAAGATGGTGATCGAGTGGGCGAAGCTCGGCTTCATCATCCGCAATCCGTTCCTGCCGCCTTCGATCTTGCGTCGGCGGCGACCGGCAGCGCCTTCATCTACGTGTCGATCGAGACGAAACAGCGCTGATTGCGCTGATGCCAAGGGAACATGCCAAAGGACCATACCATGAGCGACAATCCCTTCGTCGGCAGATGGACCTATCGCAGCCTGCTGAACAAGGCGAACGTGAATACCGACTTCAACAAGCTCGAATTCGGCCGCGGCACCATCGTCATCAAGCAGGCGCCGATGCAGGTGCTCGTCGGCACCATCGGCGGGCCCGGCTGGTCGCTGGCGCTGAAGGGCGCGCGCGCCTACGGCAGCCCGATGAGCGTGCGCTTCCAGGGCAAGGGCCGGGTGAACGGCGAGGAGTGGATCTACGACTACGAGGGCTGGCTGGTGCCGGCCTGGCCGAACGGCGTGCAGCAGGTGCCCGCAATGGTCGGGGCGATCGTGCGCACCATTCCGCATTCCGGGAGCGAGCCCGACACGGTCAATCCCGCCGGCGTGGTGGCGTCGTGGTACGCCGTGAAGGTGAAGTGAGTTGCCCGATTTCGACGTGCTGATCGCAGGCGCCGGGCGACAGGGGAACTTCAAGGCGCTGCGCTCAGGGGTATTCGCGTCCTATGCGATCGGCGATCGTCTGCTGCACGAGGACGAGCGCGGGCTCGCGCGCTATCGAAAGTTCATCGCCGATGAATTTGCCGGTTATTGCGCAACGCTGCGTGACTACTACGCGCAAGAGCGCCGTTTCGCCGGCCACTCGTTCTGGCGCAGGCGCCTCGATACGCAGGCCGGTCCCGCGGCGCCGGACGCCGCGCGGGCTCAATGGACGCTGCCGCGCTGCACGTCGACCGGCACGCAACTGAACTCCGACATCACTCCGGCAACATAGAGGCTGCGGAACGGGACGACGTGCGTGCGCTCGCAGTGCGGACATTCGATGTGGAGCTGGCCATGCCAGCACCGCGCGAGCGTCACGTCGTCGTCGGGGATTTCGAAACCGTAGGCCGCGCCATTGAGCGGGCATGTGTACGAGGTTTGCATGACCGGACTCCTCAGCATCAGAAACGCGCCACCTGCTTCGGTGTTCCGCAAGCGCGGAACAGCGTGCTGCGCATCCGCGTTGTCGATGCGAGAAACGCGCCGGAGCCGTCGCCTGGAGCGAGTGCAAGACCGCACTGCGGTCAGCACGACGGCAACCACCAGCGCATGATTTCTTGGTAAGCGCTCGTGCGGTCAACTCTGCGCGCTTCGCTCGCGCTCAAGCCGCAGCGCGCGCAACCGTGCGGTATTGGCCTCGATCGCCATCTCCCGGGCCTGATGCTCGGACCAGGCCTGGCGCGCATCCTGGTCACGTGCGGCTTGACGTTGCGCGCGCTCCTCGGGCGTCGCCGGGCGCTTTTCTGATGCGGCAAACTCGGCGGTTTCCGGCTTGGACTCCGCCGGCTTGGACTTGGCGAAACGATGCTTCATGCGTGAATAACGCTTCAGAGTTCCACGGGTTCCATGCGCCAAGCCATTGTTTGGTCGCGTTTTCTGCAGCGAACCGCTGCACACTTCGCCGGAAAACGCTCTATGCGGCGCGACGATCGACCCTTTCGCGCGCTGCGCATGACCCTCACCGCTTCCTTGCCATGAACGCCTCGAACGCGGCGCGCGCCTCGGGCGACTTGAGCCGGCGCGCGAACTCCGCCGCCTCCGCGTCGATGCGCGCCACGATCTCGTCGCGCGCTCCCCGCATGAAATTGCGCGAGGCGGCGACCGCCTCGGGGGGAAGCGCCGCGATCGCCTGCGCGGCCTTCAAGCCTTCGGCATCGACCCGATCGGGCGCGACCACCGCATTGACCAGGCCGCAGGACTTGGCCGCTTCCGGATCGAGCGGCTTGCCCATGACCAAGAGCTCGAAGGCGCGGCGCTGGCCCATCAGCCGCGGCGCCAGCAGGCTCGATGCCGCCTCCGGCACCAGCCCGAGGTTGACGAACGGCGTCGAGAAGCGCGCATCGGTGCCGGCGACCACGTAGTCGCAATGCAGGCACATGGTCGTGCCGATGCCGACCGCGACGCCCTGCACGGCGGCGACCAGCGGGCGCTCGGCGCGCGCCAGCGAATAGAGGAAGCGCAGCACCGAATGGCCGAGCCCCTCCCCGCCCATCGCCGCTTTGAGGAAATCCTGCAGGTCGTTGCCGGCCGAGAACGCGCCCGGCGCGCCCAAGATCAGCACGCAGCGGATCGGCGACGCGCCGCTCGCGCTTTCGATCGCCTCCGCAAGCGCGTCGTACATCGCCGCGGTCAGCGCGTTCTTCTTCTCCGGACGGTTCATCCGCGCGGTGCGGACGGCGCCGTCGTCGGCGACGATCACGTGATCGGTCATGGCATTTCCTTAACTTGCTTCGACGAGTGCGGTCGACGCTACCGAATCAGCGCCCTCGACGATGCTGGTGGTCAGCCCGGACGACTGCACCGCGATGTTCTCGGCGAAGAAACGCGCGAGTGCAACGCGGCCGGGCGCATCCGCGCCGCCGTTCGCCCGCATCGCGGCGAGCGCGTCTTCGGCCAGCGCACAGCCGCCGGCCGCGTGCGCGAACACGCGCAGGTAAGGCGTGGCGCCGGCCAGGGCGGCGTGCGGCGCCGCGTCGAGCTTCGACAGCAGCCACTGCGTCGCCTGCTCGAGGTCGTCGACCGCCGCATCGAGCCGTGTGCCGGTCGCGCCGAAGGCGGGATCGTTGGTGGTCTTGACCGCGGCGACCGTGCGCCGCAGCTCGTCGAGATAAGTCTTAACCACCGCACCGCCCCCGAGCGGCAGCTTGCGGGTCACCAGGTCGATCGCCTGGATGCCGTTGGTGCCCTCATAGATCTGCGCGATGCGCGCATCGCGATAGTGCTGCGCCGCGCCGGTCTCCTCCACGTAGCCCATGCCGCCGTGCACCTGCACGCCGAGCGAGGCGACCTCGGTGCCGATGTCGGTGGAGAACGCCTTGGCGGCCGGCGTGAGCAGCGAGGCGCGCTCATGCGCCGCCTTGCGCGCGGCCTCCTCGGGAGCGCGCTGCGAGCGATCAATCGCGAGGCCGGTCGCATAACAGATCGCGCGCGCGGCGGCGGTGAGCGCGCGCATGGTGAGCAGCATGCGGCGAACATCCGGGTGCGCGATGATCGCGCTCGAGCCGGGCGCGCCGGCGGCGCGGCCCTGTTTGCGCTCGCGCGCATAGGCCATGGCCTGCTGCGTCGCGCGCTCGGCGATCGCCACGCCCTGCAGGCCGACCGCAAGCCGCGCATTGTTCATCATGGTGAACATGCACTGCAGTCCGCGGTTCTCCTCGCCGATGAGCCAGCCGACCGCGCCGCCCTGGTCGCCGTACACCATGGTGCAGGTCGGCGAGCCGTGGATGCCGAGCTTGTGCTCGACCGAATGGCAGCGCACGTCGTTGCGGCTACCAAGCGATCCGTCCGGGTTGACGAGGAACTTCGGGATCAGGAACAGCGAGATGCCGCGGTTGCCCGGCGGCGCGTCGGGCAGGCGCGCCAGCACGAAATGCACGATGTTGTCGGTAAGCTCGTGCTCGCCATAGGTGATGAAGATCTTCGAGCCGGTGATGCGATAGGTGCCGTCGCCGGCGCGCTCGGCCTTGGTGCGCAGCGCGCCGACGTCGGAGCCGGCCTGCGGCTCGGTCAGCTGCATGGTGCCGGTCCACTCGCCGCTGACCAGCTTGCCCAGGTAGGTCTGCTGCAGCGCGTCGGTGCCATAGGCGCCGAGCGCCTCGACCGCGCCCATGCTGAGCACCGGGCCGATGCCGAACGCCATCGAGGCCGAATTCCACATCTCGACGCAGGCCGAATTGAGCGCGTGCGGCAGCCCCTGCCCGCCCCACTCGGCGGGACCCGCCAGCCCGTTCCAGCCGGCCGCGGCCCAGGCCGTATAGGCCTCCTTCCAGCCGGGCGGCATGGTCACGCGACCGTCCTTCAGCGGCGTGCCGTGGCGATCGCCGAGCCTATTGAGCGGCGCGATCACGTCGGACGCGAACTTGCCGGCTTCCTCGAGCACGGCATCGACCAGGTCCTCGGTGAGATCGCCGTAAAGCCCCTCATCGAGCGCGCGCTTGAAGCCCGCCGCATGCTTCAAGGTGAATGCGATGTCGGCGACCGGGGCCCGGTAGGTCATGCGGCTGATCTCTTGACGGGTGGGTGCGTCTGCCCAATGTAGCCGCAGCCAACCCGCTGTCCAAGGAGCCTGATGCCGGTCGAACTCGCCACGCGGGTGCTCAGTGCCGGTCACGACGCGACCGCAGCGGCGGCGCGCATTCTCGACGCCGGCGGCCTGGTGGCGTTCCCGACCGAGACCGTCTACGGGCTCGGCGCGGACGCGACCAACGGCGCGGCGGTGGCGCGGCTCTACGCCGCCAAGGGCCGGCCGCGGTTCAATCCGCTCATCGCCCACGTCGCGGATGGGGAGGCGGCAGGGCGGCTGGCGCGGTTCGATGCCGCAGCCGAGCGGCTGGCGCAGGCATTCTGGCCGGGACCGCTGACGTTGGTGTTGCCGAAGGCGGCCGACTGCCCGGTGTGCGAACTCGCGACCGCAGGGCTCGACACGATCGCGGTGCGCGTGCCGGATCATCCGGTGCCGCGCGCCATCCTCGCCGCCTTTGGCGCGCCGATCGTGGCGCCGTCGGCCAACCTCTCGGGCCTGCTCTCGCCGACCCGGGCCGAGCACGTGCTCGCCGATCTCTCCGGCCGCATCGATCTGGTGATCGACGCAGGTCCCACCCGAGTCGGCATCGAGTTCGACCATCGTCTCCTGCCTCGGGACGCCGACCCTGCTGCGCGCCGGCGGCGCCGCACGTGAAAACATCGAGCGGGTTCTCGGGCACGCGCTCATGGAGACCGAGCCGTCATCCGACGACGCTCCGCGCGCGCCCGGAATGCTTGCGTCACACTATGCACCGAGGACGCCGCTGCGCCTGAATGCCGCGACGGTGATGGACGGCGACGCGTTGCTGGCGTTCGGGCCGGCCGCGCCGAGGGGCGCCGCGAAAACCCTCAACCTCTCGCCCTCCGGCGATCTCGTGGAGGCCGCCGCCAACCTGTTCTCGCACCTGCGCGCGCTCGACGCCGCCGGCGCAGCGGTCATCGCCGTCATGCCGATCCCGACCGAGAGCCTGGGCGAAGCGATCAATGATCGCCTCACCCGTGCTGCGGTTCGATAAGGCTGCGGTTGATTTCGGCGCTATTAGGGTATAGACTAGTCTGACTAGTCAGGATATATGTCAAATGGCAACAGATACTTGGAAACTACAGGACGCCAAGGCGCAATTTTCCGAGGTCGTGCGGCGGGCCCGCGCCGGGGCGCCGCAGGAGGTCACCGTGCACGGCAAACGAGCAGTCGCGGTGGTGGACCTGGATCGCTTCGAGGTGCGGCCGAAAGCGCCGGAAGATCGCACCATGGCAGGCTTCATTGAACGGTCGAAGATGTATCGCGGGCTCGCCGAAGGTGTGAATTTTGACCGCCGCACGGTGATGGAATTTCGCGATAAGCGCCATGAAATTTTTGATGACGATCTATTCGATGAAGGCAAGACGTGACGTGGTTGTTGGATACCAACGTCGTATCAGAAAGCATGAGAAAGACGCCAAGCCGCGTCGTTATTGCGTGGCTTGCGGCTCAGCCCTCCTCCGAACTCACGATCAGCATCGTGACCGTCGCCGAACTGCGCGACGGTGTGTCTTCCATGTCCGACACGGAACGTCGCGCGACGTTCAATTCATGGATCGACACTGAAGTGGTAGGCACGTTTCGCACCCGAATATTGCCGGTGAACCTGGAGACTCTGATCGATTGGCTCCGTCTCGCCCGCGTTTTCAGAATCAGCGGCGACCCACGAGATCCGGCCGATCTCCTCATTGCCGCTACGGCCAGGACTCGCAATCTGACGATCGCCACGCGCAACGTCAGGCACTTCGCCGGCACCGGCATTACCGTCTACAATCCCTGGACCGACGAAACGCACAGAATGGAATCATCGTGATGCGTGCCGCATGTGCTGTCGCCGACGACACTCTGCTCGCCCGCTTCGCGGCGATCGTCGGCGCACGCTACGCCGTCACCAATCCGGACCAGCAGACGCCCTATCTGCTCGAAATGCGCGACATGTATCAGGGGCGCACCCCGATGGTGCTGCGGCCGGGTTCGGTCGCCGAGGTGTCCGCGATCCTGAAGCTCGCCAACGACACCGGCACGCCGATCGTGCCGCAGGGCGGCAACACCGGCCTGGTCGGCGGGCAGATCCCGCACAACGGCGAGCTCGTGCTCTCGCTCAACCGCCTCGACCGCATCCGCGAGGTCGACCCGACCTCCAACACCATGACCTGCGAGGCCGGCGTCACGCTCGGCCGCGCGCGCGAAGCCGCCGCGAACGTCGACCGGCTCTACCCGCTGCTGTTGCCCTCCGAGGGCACCTGCACGGTCGGCGGCAATCTCTCGACCAATGCGGGCGGCACGACCGCGCTCGCCTGGGGCGTGGCGCGCCAACAGGTGCTCGGGCTCGAGGTGGTGCTCGCCGACGGGCGCGTGCTCAACGACCTCAACAAGCTGAAGAAGGACAACACCGGCTACGACCTGAAGAACCTGTTCGTCGGCGCCGAGGGCACGCTCGGCATCATCACCGCGGCGAGCCTGCGGCTGATCCCGCGCCCGCGCTCGACCGAGACCGCGTTCGCCGGCGTCGCCTCGCCGGACGCCGCGCTCGCCCTGCTCGGCCTCGCGACCGAGCGCACCGGCGGCGGCGTCACCTCGTTCGAGCTGATGGCGCGCATCGGCGTCGAGGCCGTGCTCGAGCACGCGGCCGGATGCCGCGATCCGCTCGGCGCGCCGCATCCCTGGTACGTGCTGATCGAGCTGTCGTCGCAGGCGCGCTCGGGCCTGCGCGCCACGCTGGAAGAAATCCTCGCCGCGGGGCTCGAGCAGGGCGTGATCGCCGACGCGACGGTCGCCGATAGCCTCGATCAGGCCAAGGCCTTCTGGCGCATCCGCGAGATGTTCGGCGAAGTGCAGCGCCATCTCGGCGGCTCGATCAAGCACGACATCTCGGTGCCGGTCGCGTCCGTGCCGGACTTCATCGCGCAAGCCGACGCCGCGGTCGCGCAGCTGATCCCGGGGGCGCGTCCGCTGCCGTTCGGCCATCTCGGCGACGGCAACATCCACTACAACGTGGCGCAGCCGGTCGGGGCCGACAAGGCCGCGTTCCTCGAGCGCTGGCACGAGGTCAACGACGTCGTGTTCGGCGTGGTGAAGGCGCTCGGCGGCTCGATCTCGGCCGAGCACGGCGTCGGCGTGATGAAGCGCGACCTGCTGCCGCGCGTGAAGGACCCGGTCGCGCTCGATCTCATGCGCGCGCTCAAGCGCACGCTCGATCCCAAGGGCATCCTCAACCCGGGCAAAGTGCTGTGAGAATTGCATGGCTCCGGGGTGCGGCGCTCGCGGCCATGGTTCGAGACGCCCGTCTTCGCTGCGCTTCGACGGGCTCCTCACCATGAGGTCGGTATTTTTCGGCGTGCGCAGCACACTCAGCCCCTCATCCTGAGGAGCCGAGCGTCAGCGAGGCCTCTCGAAGGATGGCCAAACGCGAGGTATCGGCGACTTGCGATGACAACTCTTTCCATCACCCCGATGACCGATGCCGACGTCGACGGCGTCACCGCGCTGTGGCAGCGCTGCGGCCTGACGCGGCCGTGGAACGATCCTTCGTCCGACATCGCGCTCGCGCGCCAGGGGCCGAACTCGGCCATCCTGGTCGGCCGCGCCGCGGGCGTGCTCGTCGCCTCCGTGCTGGTCGGCCATGACGGCCATCGCGGCTGGGTCTACTACGTCGCGGTCGACCCGGACGCGCAGGGCAACGGCTTCGGCCGCGCCATCATGGAAGCGTCCGAGACGTGGCTGCGCGAGCGCGGCATCACCAAGATCATGCTGATCGTGCGGCCGGACAATGCGCGCGTGCGCGCGTTCTACGAGGCGCTCGGCTACTTCGACCAGCCGCGCGCCGTCTATGCCAAGTGGCTCGACGGCCGCGAGCCGACACCGTGAGGTGCGAATAATGACCGAGACGTTCGATCCCGCGCGGATAAGCTACGTCACCGCGATCGATACGGTGCGCGCCCAGCATCCCGCGCCGATGACCCGCGCGACCGGCAAGGTGCTGACCCGCCTCGACCGCCACTGCCGCGCCATCATCGCGAACTCCACCTTCTGCGTGATCGGAACCCTTGGGCCCGCGGGCGCCGACGTGTCCCCGCGCGGCGATCCGGCCGGGTTCGTGCGCGTGCTCGACGAGCGCCATCTGCTGGTGCCCGACCGCGTCGGCAACAACCGCTTCGACTCGATGGCGAACCTGTTCGAGAACCCGGCCATCGGCATGCTGTTCCTGGTGCCCGGCATGGGCGAGACCCTGCGCATCAACGGCACGGCGCGCATCACCGACGACGGCGCGCTACTGGCCGCCTCGGCCGTGAAGGACCGCGCACCCAAGATCGGCCTCCTGGTCGCGGTGAAGGAAGCGTATCTGCATTGCGCCAAGGCGATCAACCGCGCCGGCCTGTGGGATGCTTCCAGGCACATCGACCGCGCCTCGCTGCCGAGCTACGGCGACATGCTGGCCGACCAGGTGGCTGGCTTGACGCAGGAAGAGAGCGAACGCCAAGGCGCCGAGATGGCGCGGCGCGGGATGTACTAAAACAACGACGCCTGCCCGTCGTCCTTCGGCTTCTTGGTTCGCTTGACCGGTGCGGTGGCGAGCGGCGCCGGCTCGGCGCCCGCGCGCGCCGGTTCGATCAGCGCGGGTGAATCATTCGCCACGCGGTTTACCGCTGGCGATACCTCGTAGGCCTCGATCAGCGCATCGCGCGCAGGCGCGATCAGCGCCGACGCGGTCTCGCCGTCGACGCGGGCGCCGTCGAGCCAGAAGTCGAACGCCTCGGGCGCGATGATCGCCGGCATGCGCTCATGGATGTGCGCGATCGAACGGCTCGCCGTCGTCGTCACGATCGCGACCGTCTCCATCTCCTCGCCGTTCGGCCCGGCCCAGGTCTCCCACAGGCCGGCGAATGCCAGCGGTTGACGCGATTTCAGCCGCACGAAGTAGGGACGCTTGCCCTCGCCCTCGCGCTTCCATTCGTAGAAGCCGTCGGCCGGCAACAGGCAGCGCCGCCGCTTCATCGCGTTGCGGAACGCCGGCTTGTCGAGCACCGATTCGCCGCGCGCGTTGATCACGAGCGAGAATGTGCGCGGGTCCTTGACCCAGCCCGGGATCAGCCCCCAGCGCAGCAGCGCGAACGCGCGCCTGCCCTCGGCCATGCGCACGACCGGCACGGCTTGCGTCGGCGCCACGTTGTAACGCGGCGGGAAGTTCGGCAGCTCCGCATAGCCGAACATCTCCCGGATCGCCTTCGGGTCGGTGATGATGGCGTAGCGCCCGCACATGCGGCGTCCCTCGAGCCTCTCGATTGCCTTCTTCCTTAAGCCGGAATTAACCACGGACGACAAGACTGCCGGAACAGCCGCGCGCGCCCCAGATGACCGCACAACCCGAACCCGTCGACTGCGAGATCGAGCCGGATTGCCTGCGGCTTGCCGCCGCCAACATCAATCCGAAGACCGGGCTGGCCACCGACTACCTCAATCACTTCAACGAAGCGGTGATGCTGCTTGATCTCCTGCCCGACGTGCCGGAATGCATCGTCGAGCTGATCGCCTGGGAGCCGCTGAGCTACGAGGAGCACTTCGCGGCGTCGCATTTCAAGGACCGCGATCTCGCCATCGCCGCCTACGAGGCGGCCGAGCCGATCGCGCGCGTGCGGCTCGACGAGCTCGCCGACACCATGAACGCGCTCCTGGCCGCGACCTGCGAGGCGCTGCAGCGCCGTTCCACCCTCGAGGGCGCGAACACGCTCGCGCTGGAGACCGCGGCGCGGCTGAAGCCGCTGGTGGCGCGCGCCGGCGCGATCATCAACGGCGCCGACCTTGCCCACTCCGAGGACATCACGACGGCCGAGCAGCAGGCAGAGGTCGACGCGCTGCTCGAACGCAGCGCATGAGCGCGAAAAGTTGACAGACTTTTCGGACCAAGATCATGCGCAAAGAACAGACATCAAAATGAACGATCCGCGTGCCTATCCCGACCGGCCGTTCCTCGCGGTCAGCGCGGCGATCATCCGCGACGGCCATGTGCTGGTGGCCATGCGCGCCAAGCCCGGCTCGGCCAGGGGCCTGTTCACCCTGCCCGGCGGCGTGGTCGAAGCGGGCGAGACGCTGCTCGAGGCCGTGGTGCGCGAAGTCGCCGAGGAAACCGGGATCGCGATCGAGCCGGTCGCGCTTGCCGGCCATCGCGAATTCATCGTGCGCGACCCCGACCGCCGCGTGCAGCGCCATTTCGTCATCCTCTGCTTCGCGTGCCGATGGATCTCCGGCGAGGGCCGGCCGAACGAAGAGCTGGCGGAGCTCCGCTGGGTGCGCCCCGCGGAGCTCGCCGGGATGCGAACGACCGAGGGACTGGCCGGAATCGTCGCGGACGCGTTCGCGCGCGTCGAGCAAGGCTGATCCGCGTCAACCATCCGCTCGCGGCCGCCTTGCGCTCGCCGCAAGCGCGGCGCATATCAGCCCGCCATGTTCACCCGCGCCGTCCTTGCCGTCTGCCTCAGCCTCGCGGCCGTGCCCGCGCAGGCGCAGCCCGCGGCCGGCGGGCGCGCCCCCTATGAGGCCGAGCTGCAGCGCCTGTCCGAGATCCTCGGCGCCCTGCACTACCTGCGCGACATCTGCGGCGCCAAGGAAGGGGCGATCTGGCGCAACGAGATGCAGGCGCTGATCGACGCCGAGGCCCCGAGCGGCGAGCGGCGCAATCGGCTGATGGCAAGCTTCAACCGCGGCTACAGCGGCTTCCAGCAGACCTATCGGACCTGCACGCCGGCCGCCGATTTCGCCATCCGCCGCTACCTCGAGGAAGGCGCCCGGCTCTCGCGCGACATCACGGCGCGCTACGCCAATTAGAGCATGATCGCGAAAGTGGGAACCGGTTTTCGGACAAGATCATGCTCAAGCAAGAAGCCCGCCCCCGGGCATTAACCTTTCCTAAATTTGTGCCCTAGGTCCCGCAATACCGCGTGCTAGCTTCGCGGCGCTGATGGGGGTGGCGCCGGGAGCGCTGCGGGTTTCCAAGGATCTGGTAATGAGCATGGCGCAGCGTCCGGTGAGCGAGCCGGCAACCGATCACGAGCAGAAGCAGGTCGCGCTCAGCTACCTGCACGAGGCCTGGGCCGAAGCGCGGCTCGACGGCGTCGACGGCGACTGCCTGGCGCAGGTCGCGCTGTTCGCGGCGCTGAGCGAGTTCGTGTCGACCTATGGCGAGGATGCCGCCGCCACCTACACCGAAGGCTTCGCCGCCCGCATCCGCAACGGCGAGTTCTCGGTGCGCCTGGCGCGCCAATAGCGCGAATTGCCGCAACTTCCCGTCATTCCAATCTGCGGCCCTTGAGACGAGTCGGCGCGCGCCTTACGTTGCCGTCCATGACAGGACGCCTGCAATGAAAGCCGCGCTTCTTCCCGATCGCGGCGTGCTCAATGTTGCGGGCGAGGGCGCGCGCAAGTTCCTCAACGGGCTCATCACCGCCGAGCTCGGGGATCTGGCGCCCGGGCAAGCGCGCTTCGCGGCGCTGCTGACCCCGCAGGGCAAGATCATCGTCGACATGATCGTGACCGAGGCTTCCGGCGAGGACGGCGGCGGACTCTATCTCGACTGCCCGCGCGCGCTCACCCGAACGCTCGCCGACCGGCTCGGCTTCTACAAGCTGCGCGCCAAGGTGACGGTCGAGGACTTCGCCGAGACGTTTGCCGTCATGGCGCTGTGGGACGGCGCCGCGGCCACCGACTACGGCCTCTGCTACGGCGATCCGCGACTGCCGGCGCTCGGCATCCGTTGCATCCTGCCGCCGCATGTGGCGGCCGAAGCGGCGGCCGACCTGAAGGCAACGCTGGTCGACGCCGCCGACTACGAGGCGCACCGCATCGCGCTCGGCGTGCCGCGCGGCGGGCTCGACTTCGTCTACAGCGACGCCTTCCCGCACGAGACCGACATGGACCAGCTGAACGGCGTCGACTTCGACAAGGGCTGCTTCATCGGCCAGGAGGTGGTGTCGCGCATGCAGCATCGCGGCACCGCGCGCACGCGCGTCGTGCCGGTCGCGTTCGACGACAATCCGCCCGAGGCCGGTGTGCAGGTGCTCGCCGGCGAGAAGGCGGTCGGCACCATGGGCTCTTCGGCCCGCGGGCGCGGGCTCGCGCTGCTGCGGCTCGACCGCGTGGCGGACGCGGTCGCGGCCGGGCAACCGCTCATCGCCGGCGGCATCGCGATCCGGCCCGAGAAACCGCAATGGGCGCGGTTCGCGTTTCCCGGCGAATCCTCCGCAGCCCGATAGATTCCACGCATGTCCGCCCTCACCCACCCCGACGGCCTCAACCGCTGCCCGTGGCCCAAGCTCGATCCGCTCTACGTCGCCTATCACGACGAGGAATGGGGCGTGCCGGAACGCGACGACCGCGCGCTGTACGAGAAACTCGTCCTCGACGGCTTCCAGGCCGGGCTGTCGTGGATCACGATCCTGCGCAAGCGCGACAACTTCCGCCGCGCGTTCGACGATTTCCAACCCGAGAAGATCGCGCGCTACACGCCGAACAAGGTCGAGCGGCTGATGCAGGACGCCGGCATCATCCGCAACCGCGCCAAGATCGAGGGGACGGTGAAGTCGGCGCGCGCCTGGCTCGACATCATGGAAAAGGGGCCGGGCTTCTCCCAACTGCTGTGGGACTTCCTCGACGGCGAGCCGAAGATCAACCGCTTCCGCACCGTCGGCCAAGTGCCCGCCGAGACCGCGGTCTCGCGTGCCATGTCGAAGGAGCTTGGCGGCCGCGGCTTCAAGTTCTGCGGGCCGACCATCGTCTATGCCTTCATGCAGGCGGTCGGCATGGTGAACGACCACCTCGTCACCTGCCACCGCCACCCGGAGCATTCCGCAAAGGCGCAGTGAGTGCCCAGCAAATCCACTCGCCCAAAGACCTCGCCCCGCGCCTGGCAGCGCATGCTGTCGGGGCGCCGGCTCGACCTGCTCGATCCCTCTCCGCTCGACATCGAGATCGCCGACATCGCCCATGGGCTCGCGCGCGTCGCGCGCTGGAATGGGCAGACCCGCGGCGCGCACATCTTCTCGGTCGCCCAGCATACGCTGCTGGTCGAGGCGCTGGCGCGGCGAGGTATGAGTCTCGACCGCCGCGCCCGGCTCGCCATCCTGCTGCATGATGCGCCCGAATACGTCATCGGCGACATGATCACGCCGTTCAAGGCCGTGATCGGCGACGCCTACAAGGCGGTCGAGGGCCGCCTCCTCGCCGCCATCTACCGGCGCTTCGGGCTGCCGCCGGCGTTGCCGGCCGAGCTGGCGCGGCTGATCAAGGCGAGCGACCGCGCCGCCGCCTACCTGGAGGCGACGCGCCTTGCCGGTTTCGGCGGCACGGAAGCCGCGCGCTTCTTCGGCAAGGAGCCCGCGGTGCCGGCGGCATTGGAACGCGCCTATCTGGCGCCGTGGAGCGCCAAGGAGGCCGAGACGCGATATTTGAAACGGTTTGCGGAGCTGAGCGAAAGCGAATAACTCAACCGGATGATCCACGTCTGCTCGCTCGCGCGTTTGCACGACACCGTCGCCGAAACCGGCGCGCAGCATGTCGTCACCCTGATCAAGGACATCTCGATCGTGCGGCGGCCGGCCAGCATCGTCGAGGCCAACCACCTGCTGCTCGACATGGACGATATCTCCGAGGCGATCGACGGTTACGTTGCGCCGGCCGAGGAGCACGTCGGCGAACTCATCGGCTTCGTGCGCCGCTGGAGCAAGCAAGCCCCGCTGGTGGTGCATTGCTTCGCCGGCATCAGCCGCTCGACCGCCGGGGCCTTCGTCACAGTCTGCGCGCTCAACCCGCAGCGCGACGAGGCGGGAATCGCGCAGGCGCTGCGCGCGGCCTCGCCGACCGCCACGCCCAACATCCGCATCGTGCGGCTCGCCGACCGCATCCTCGGCCGCGACGGCCGTATGGTCGCGGCGATCGAGTCGATCGGACGCGGCCATGCCGCCTACGAGGCGGCGCCGTTCCGGCTCGACCTCGAGTAAGCGCGCATGGTCGAGACGCTGCCGCCGATCGAGATCGGGCTCACCGCCGCGATCGTGGCGGTGGAGAGCGACGCGCCGGCGATCCTGGTCGCCGGCGACGCCGGCGACGCGCCGGCCGGCCTGCCGTCGGGCCCGTTCGACCCGCGCACGCATCGCACCCTCGAAATCGGCCTGCGCTCCTGGGTCGAGGCGCAGACGGCCCTGCGCGTCGGCTATGTCGAGCAGCTCTACACTTTCGGCGACCGCGGCCGTCACGCCGGTCCGGCCCACGTCGGCCCGCACGCGGTTTCGATCGGCTATCTGGCGCTGACGCGCATGCACAATGCGGCCGCGCTCAAGGCCGCGGGCGCCGGCTTTCGGCCGTGGTACCGCTTCTTCCCGTGGGAGGACTGGCGCGCCAAGCGGCCGGAGATCCTCGACCTGATCCTGCCGTTGCTCGACGAGTGGGCGCGCACCGAGCCGCCGGAGTCGGGACGCGCGCTCGGCCGCGGCGAGCGGTTGCGCCACTCGTTCGGGGTCGGACGCAGCCCGTGGGACGAGGAGAGAGTGCTCGACCGCTACGAGCTGCTCTACGAGGCCGGCCTGATCGAGGAAGCGCGCCGCGACGGCCGCGAGGCCGCGCTCGCACGCGGCACGCTGCCGGCGCTCGGCGCGCCCATGCGCTTCGATCACCGGCGCATCCTCGCGACCGCGATCGCGCGGTTGCGCGCCAAGCTCAAATACCGACCGGTGGTGTTCGAGCTGATGCCGCCCGAATTCACGCTCACGGAATTGCAGCACATGGTCGAGGCGATCTCGGGGCGGCTGGTGCACAAGCAGAATTTCCGCCGCCTGGTCGAAACGGCCGCCCTGGTCGAGCCGACCGGCGAGACGTCGACCGCAACCGGCGGACGCCCGGCCGCGATGTTCCGCTTCCGCCGCGACGTGCTGGCGGAGCGCCCGGCGCCGGGCCTGCGGCTCGGCGGACGCGGGTGAACCGCTGAACGTGCCACAGCACCTCCCCCCTTGTGGGGGGAGGTCGACCGGCCGAAGGCCGGTCGGGAGGGGGACTTGCTTCATCAAGAAGACCCCCTCCCCAACCCTCCCCCACAAGGGGGGAGGGGGCCCACCGAGCTCGTGGCCGCTTTAATGCCAGACGATCACCCTCTAACATCCCGCCATCTCGCGCGGGGGGCGCGCATGGAAATCCTCGGCATCCTGCTGTTGCTGGCGTTTCCGGTCGCCGCCATCGCGGCGTTCGTGATGGTGGTCGGCACGCGCGACAAGGTGCGCGTGCTCGAAGCGCGCATCGTCGCGCTCGAACAGCGGCCCACCACGCCCGGCGTCACGCCCGCGGCGGCCGCGTCAGAGCCGCCGCGGCCCAAGCCCGTGCCCTTGGTCCCGCCGCCGATCGGGCAACCGATCGTGGAGCCGCCACCGCCGGCAGAGCCGCGCGATCCGGTGCTCGACGCGCTGGTCGCGGGCGCGACTCTCCCCGAGCAACCGCCACCACAACCGCCGGCGCAGCCGCCGGCGCCGCCACCCGAGAGCTTCGAAGAACGCTTCGGCACGCGCTGGGTGGTGTGGGTCGGCGGCCTCGCGCTCGCGCTCGGCGGCATCTTTCTGGTGCAGTACTCGATCGAGGCCGGCCTGATCGGGCCGGGCGTGCGCGTGTTCCTCGGCGCCCTGCTCGCGGCGGTCTTGATCGCGGCGGGCGAATGGATGCGCCGCCAGGACAGGCTCGGCGGCGTTGCCGGCCTGTCTGCGGCGCACATCCCGAGCATCCTCACCGCCGCCGGCACCACGGTGGCGTATGCGGACGTCTATGCGGCCTACGCGCTCTACGGCTTCGTTTCGCCCGCGGCCGCCTTCGTGCTGCTCGGCATCGTCGCGCTCGCCACGCTCGCGGCCGCGCTGCTGCACGGGCCGGCGCTGGCCGCGCTCGGGCAGGTCGGCGCGTTCCTCGCGCCCGCGCTGGTCGCGACCCCCGAGCCGAACTACTGGGCGCTCTACCTCTATCTCGCGATCGTCACCGCGGCGTCGTTCGCGCTCGCCCGCGCGCGACTGTGGCTGTGGCTGGCACTCACGGCGGTGGTGTTGGGCGTGCTGTGGTCCTTCCCCGGGATCGCGGATCTGCGGTTCGCGCCGACGCCGGTTGCGTTCTACACAGTGGTCTGCTCTGCGCTCGCGGCGGCGCTGCTGGTGTCCGGATTGTTGTTCGGGCCCGCCGCCGCGCCCGGCCGGATCGAGCCGTTCTCCTCGGGCGCGATTGCCGCCTATCTGTCCGTCGCCGCCGTGCTGGTGATCGCGCGCGAGCATGACGGCATCGCCTTGATCGCCTTCACGCTGCTCGCCGGCGCGGCCGTCGCGATCGCGTGGCGCGCCGAATCCGCGACCCTCGCCGTGCCGGTCGCCGGCGCGCTGGCCGCGCTGGTGATCGCCGACTGGGCGGTGGAGATCCAATGGACCACGCTCGCCGCGCCCGGCGGTCTTGCGCCTGCGCCCGATCCCTCGCGCGCGCATTACGGCGCGCATCTCGCGCTCGGGGGCGCCTTCGCGGCGCTGTTCGGCGCGGCCGGCTTCCTGGCGCAAGGGCGCTCCGAACGACCCGAGGCGCCGTTGTGCTGGGCGGCGGCGGCCGTGCTCACGCCGCTCGCGATCCTGATCGCGCTCTACTATCGCGTTGCCGATTTCGAGCGCTCGATTCCGTTTGCCGCGCTCGCGCTGCTGCTCGCGGCGCTGTTCGCGGTCGCGACCGAGCTGCTCACCAGACGCGCGCCGCGCCCTGGCCTCGCCTCCGCTGCGGCGCTGTTCGCCACCGGCGCGGTCGCCGCGCTCGCGCTCGGCCTCACCTTCGCGCTGGAAAAAGGCTGGCTCACCATCGCGCTCGCCCTGATGGTGCCGGGCATCGCGTGGATCGCCGACCAGCGCCCGCTGCCGTGGCTGCGCGTGCTCGCCGCCGCGCTGGTGGTGCTGGTGCTCGCGCGCGTGGCTTACGACCCGCGCATCGTCGGCCGCGACGTCGGCACGACGCCGATCTTCAACTGGATCCTGTATGGCTACGGCGTGCCGGCGCTCTCCTTCTGGCTCGCCGGCTGGCTGTTGCGGCGGCGCGCCGACGACGAGCCGGCGCGCATGACCAACTCGGCGGCGATCCTGTTCACGGTGCTCACCGTGTTCCTCGAGATCCGCCACTTCATCTACGGCGGCAACGTCTACTACCCGTCCGCCGGCCTGACCGAGATCGCCCTGCAGGTCTGCGCCGGGCTCGCCATGACGATCGGCCTCGAGCGCGTGCGCATGCGCACCGGAAACGTCGTGCACGATACCGGTGCGCTGATCATCGCGGTGCTGACGCTCGCCGGAATCCTGTTCGGGCTCATGCTGATCGAGAACCCGTTGTGGAACCGGGTCTCGGTCGGCGGACCGTTCATCAATCTCATTCTCCTGGGCTACGGCGTACCGGCCGTGCTCACGGCCGTACTCGGCCTGATGACGCGGCAGACCCGCCCGGAAGCCTACCGCACCGTCGCGGCGGTGACCGCGGTCGCGCTCGCGCTCGCCTATCTCACCTTGGAGACCGCACGGCTGTTCCGCGGGCCGGTGCTGCCGGCCGTGCCGCTGAGCGACGCCGAGCAGTACACGCACTCCGCCGTGTGGCTCGCCTTCGGCGTCGCGCTGCTGGTGATCGGGATTTATCTGCGCTCCCAGCCGGTGCGCCTGTGCTCGGCCGCCGTCGTGCTGATCGTGATCGCAAAAGTGTTCCTGTTCGACATGGCGGGCCTGTCGATCGTGTGGCGCTCGCTCTCCTTCCTCGGCCTCGGCGCCGTGCTGGTCGGGATCGGGCGGGTGTATCAGCGGCTGCTGTTTCCGCGGGCCATCCCTCCCCCGCAGGGGGAGGGATGGCCCTGAGCGAAGCGAAGCGGCCGGGTGTGGTTGGCGCTAAACGCACTGCCTCATTCCTGCCGGCGCCACCGTGTTAGCGGAACTTACTTCTCGTCATCGACATCGAAGTCAAGCTTACCCTTCCTTTCATATTCAACAAGTTTGCGGATGCGACGAAATAGCGAAAGCAATATCTTCAGTGTAATGAGGGGATGACCTGTTCGATCATGCATTTCATTGATGTTCTTAAATCCCAATACTTTTGCCAGCTCTGCTGCGCAGCGTTGAACATATTCAAGCTCATCCCTGCGCAGACGAATCGTTTCTCGTTCAATCTGATTCGCATGAGCTTGCGCTGCTGCATGCCTTTGATGATTTCGTTATAAAGGTCATTCAGATATTCGATGATGTCTGCCGCAGATTTGACAATCCGTTTTACTTGGGAAGCAATCGCAACGACGACTAGAAGCTCTATCCATCCTGGAGAGGAGTATCTTATGGAAGCAATTTGCGGCCTCTCACTCCTTGGGGTCATATATTTAAGCTGATTGTAAAAATTTACAGCGCTATAACCTCCTTGCCAAGGAAAGGCTTGGTATATACGAGCTACTCGTTCAATATCATCCTCATCGAGATCTTCGTCCAGAGAATACAAAGCAAAGTATACCTGTTCATAAGCTCGAGGGAATTCATAGAGGTCTTCGAGAGACCAGTTGCCATCCATTCCGATCCGATAGCGATCCACATAGGCCATGTGGCATCTCCTAAGCAGTTGGCGGAAGCGTAATTCGTTATTCTCGAGAAGCAAGCAAAGAACGATCTGAGGTTCATCTCGCGGAATGGGGCAATTAGCTCGGTCCGCACCACGCATCCTGCGCCGCGCATACGCCGATACGGAAATTTCCCGTACGTGAATCGTCCGTCTAATGAATCGCCTCCCTTGATGGAGGCTATCCATGACCTTCTCCTACAGCGTCACCCCGAAGGGGCACCTCCTGGTCGCCATCGGCGCCCTGATGCTCGCGCAAGACCAGCCGGGCGTGAGCCCGGCCACGCGCCGCAAGATCGGCTTGGCCATCGCGAGTGCGCGGCGGGACTTGGCAAGGCTTGGAAGCAAGGCGAAGAAGCGCCGCGCCCGCCGAACGTAGCGAGCACCGTCTTTCCTCGTCATGCCCGCACTTGTTGCGGGCATCCACGTCTTCTTTGCGAACCGAGCGACGAAGCAAGACGTGGATGGCCGGAACAAGTCCGGCCATGACGGAGCGGGTGCGAGGGATAGGCGCCTTACTACCCAACCGTCGGCAATTCGAAACTGAACTGCTTCAGTACGGACGGATCGTCCGTTCGCTTCGACGCGTCGAGAATCTCGACGCCGACGATGCGGCCCTCGGCATCGTAGTCGACCACGATGCCGTCGGCGACCTCTTCGCTGTCCTTGATCGGCCGGTCGGTCAGGTTGAGATAGACCGCGTCCGCCCCCTGATCCACTCTCACGCGCATGGCTTCGTCCCGTCGAAACAATCGTAGCCCGGGTTGAGCGGCAGCGAAACCCGGGACCGGTCGGGCCGGCGGCACGATTCCCGGATTTCGCTGCGCTCAATCCGGGCTACGGCGGCTACGCTTGCGGCCTGCTTCATGGATTTCGCCGAGATCGCCAAGCGCCGCAATGTGCTCGAGGGTAGGATGTGACGACTTTGTCGATTCAAACGAGGAGACTTCAGTGAACGACAAGCTGCAGATCGGCGTGTCCCCGCCCGAGGTCCTGCTGGCGCAGGACGGCGTCACATTCTTGCAGGGAATGATCGAAGGCAAGTTCCCGGTGCCGCCGATCGCCGCGCTGCTCGGGTTCGCCCTCATTGAAGTCGAGCCCGGCCGCGCCGTGTTCGAAGGCCTGCCGCGGTTCGAGCATTACAATCCGATCGGCGTGGTGCACGGCGGCTTCGCCATGACGTTGCTCGATTCCGCGCTCGGCTGCGCCGTGCATTCGACCGTGGCCAAGGGCGAGGGCTACACCACGCTCGAGGTCAAGGTGAACCTGGTGCGCGCGATCACCAAGGATACCGGCATGGTGCGCGCGACCTCGAAGCTGATCCATCGCGGGCGCACCACCGCGACCGCGGAAGCCGACCTGCGCGATGCCGCGGGCGCGCTCTACGCGCACGCGACCACGACCTGCATGATCTTTCCGGCGCGGAAGTAGTAAGGCACTGAGCGCGCCACAGCACCTCCCCCCTTGTGGGGGAGGTCGACCGGCCGCAGGCCGGTCGGGAGGGGGACTTTCCTCATTCACATGACGCGTGAGGAAGCGCCCCCTCCCCAACCCTCCCCCACAAGGGGGGAGGGGGCGCACCGAGTTTGCGGCACGCCCTTTGAGTCTTCATGGATTGAATCTACGGCGTGATCGAGGAGCGCATCGGCGTATCGGCGACCGGCGCGAGCGGCGCCGAGGTCACCGGCTGGGTCGGGGCAGCGGCGGGCTGCGGCTTTGCTCGCGCCTGGCGGAACGAATTGCGCGCCGGAACGGTCGGCGCGGATTCCGGCTCGGTCGACGCGCGGATCATCTCGCTGCGCCCGCCGCGCCGCACGAAGTCGCAATAGGCGAACCCGAATCCCGAGACCGCGCCGCGGAAGGCCTGCGCGCTGGTGCGCGTGAGCTCGAAGCAGGGCTGGAAGAACGCGCCCTTGACGCGCGAGCAGACCGCGTCGCCTTTGGCGAACAAGGTTCCGGCCGGCAGGTGCATGAAGCGCGCCGGGGTCTTGCCCTGCAGGCGGATGACGCCGGCCACCGACCCGTCGTTGTAGATGCGGCCCGTTCCGGCGGTTCCCTCGAAGCAGGAGAACGAGAACATCTTGCCGACCACGAAGCGGCGCGCCTCCTCGGCCTTCATGCCTTCGGCTGCAACCGGCGCGGCGGACGCCATGATGGCCGCCAACGCGACAAGGACACGCCCGATCATTTCCACTCCCCGTTAACCATACGAACGCCGCATCATGCCGGACGATCGTAGCCAAATCCTGAACGATTTACCCAATCTTGACCACGATTCGACCCCGAATGCGGCCGTCCAGGATGGCCGGCGCCGCGACCAGGACGCCGGCAAGCTGGATTTCATTGGTCATGGTCTGCAACTTGCCGCGATCGAGGTCGGAAGCCAAGCGTTTCCACGCCTCGCGCCGCACCGACTGCGGGCACATGACCGAATCGATGCCCAAAAGCGACACCGCGCGCAAAATGAACGGCGCGACCGTGGTCGGCAGGTCCATGCCGCCGGCCAGCCCGCAGGCCGCGACCGCGCCGCCGTAACGGGTCATGGCCAGCGCATTGGCGAGCGTCTGCGCGCCGACCGAGTCGACGGCGCCGGTCCAGCGCTCCTTGGCGAGCGGCTTGCCGGGCGAGGAGAGTTCCGACCGGTTGATGATCTCCGCGGCGCCCAGCCCCTTGAGGTAAGGCTCCTCCTGCGGCCGGCCGGTCGAAGCGATGACATGGAAGCCGAGCTTGGAGAGGAGCGCGATCGCGACCGAGCCGACGCCGCCGGCCGCGCCGGTCACCAGCACCGCCCCGCGCGACGGCGTGATGCCGTGGCGCTCGAGCGCCATGACGGCGAGCATCGCCGTGTAGCCGGCGGTGCCGATCGCCATCGCCTCGCGGCCGGTCATGCCGGGCGGCACCGGCACCAGCCAGTCGCCGCTGACGCGCGCCTTCTCGGCGTAGGCGCCGAGATGGGTCTCGCCCGCGCCCCAGCCGTTGAGGATCACGCGGTCGCCCGGCTTCCAGTCCGGATGGCTCGAGCTTTCCACCATGCCGACGAAATCGATGCCGGGGATCATCGGGAAGCGGCGCACCACCGGCGCCTTGCCGGTGATGGCGAGGCCGTCCTTGTAGTTCACCGTCGACCACTCGACGCGAACCGTGACGTCGCCGTCCATCAGCTCGGCATCGTCGAAATCGGAGAGCCGCGCGGTCTGCCCGATGTCGGATTTCTCGATGCGGATCGCCCGGAATTTTGCCACTGCTACTCTCCCCGCCCCTATCGGGCGGATTAGTGGACCGGGCTCCGCCAAAGTGCAAGTCCACGCGGGATTGTGGATTTGTAGGGCGGGCAAAGGCGCGACACGAAACCGGTTGGAATTTGCGCGAACGCTGCGCGCCGTGCCCGCGCGGATCGATGGGCCGCGGCGGGCACGCCATAGCGCGTCAACGCGCTTATGGCTTTGCCCGCCCTACGATCTACGCGTCGATCACCCGCGCGCGAGCGGAACCTCGTCCTCCATGCCGGCGCTGCGCGCGCCGTCGGATGGCGCGAGCGCGGGATAGCAGCGCGCCATCTCGCGCATCAGGAACTTCACCGGCACGTCGTGGAACGCGCCGTGCATCGTCTCGTAGCGCATGAAGGTGCGGCCGGCGCCGTCATAGGCCTGCAGCAGCGCGTCGGAGGAGCCGTCGAAATCGAGCGGCGCGACGCCGAAGCGCGCGCACAGCGAGGCATTGAAGGTCGGGCTGGCCTTGATCCACTGCCGGTCGAGCAGCACCTCGGTAAAGCCATGCCAATAGAAATAGTTGGTGCCCATCTTCTCGCGCAGGCGCTCGCTCGACAGGTGATTGGTCACGTCGGCGAAAGCGACGCGCGCCGGGACGCCCGCCGCGCGCGCCAGCGCCGCGAACAGCGATGCCTTGCCGACGCAATAGCCGTAGCCGGCCGCAAGCACGCTCGAAGCGCGATAAGTCTCCGGATCGCCGAAGTCGAGATCGGGATTGTAGCGGATCTCGCGCGTCGCAAGGTACAGCCGCCGCGCCTTCTCGGCCGGCGCCATGTCGGGCGCGATGCACTGCGCGGCGAACGCCGCGATCGCCGGATGGTCGCTATCCACGTACTCGGCGGGAGCCAGATAGACGCCGTCGCTGATCTCACTCATGCCAAAAGCCTTCACGCCGGAGCTGCGGCAAGCCGTTCGACCGGCCGTTCGCGGATCGGCAGATGCACCAGCGCGGCAAAGATACCGAGCGCGACGCCGAGCCACCATACCACGTCGTACGAGCCGGTCTGCTCGTACAGCACGCCGCCGAGCCATACGCCGATGAAGGCGCCGACCTGGTGGGAGAAGAACACGAAGCCGAACAGGGTCGCCATGTAGCGTACGCCGAACATCAACGCGACCAGGCCCGAGGTGAGCGGCACGGTGGAGAGCCACAGCACGCCCATCGCGGCGCCGAACGCGAGCGCGCTCGCCGGCGTCATCGGCGCGAGCAGGAACGCCGCGATCGCGACCGCGCGCAACGCATAGATGGTGGAGAGCAGGTAGCGCTTCGGCAGCTTCCCACCGAGCACGCCGGCGGCGATCGAGCCGATGATGTTGAACAGGCCGATCAGCGCGATCACCCAGCCGCCCCATTTCGCCTCCAGACCCTTGTCGACCAGATAGGGCGGCAGATGGGTCGTGATGAAAGCGACATGGAAGCCGCACGTGAAGAAGCCGATCACCAGCAGCAGATAGGAATGGTGGCCGAAGGCTTCGCCCAGGGCCTCGCGCAGCGATTGCGGGCGCACGGCCGCAGCGGCGCCGGTGTCGCGCCCGGGCGAAGCCACGACGAAGGCCAACGGCAGCACGAGCAGCAGCATCGCGGCGAAGATCAGCAGCGTCGAATGCCATCCGACCACGCCCATGAGCGCGACCGCGAGCGGCGAGAACAGGAACTGCCCGAAAGAGCCCGCCGCGGTGCCGGCGCCGAACGCGAACGAGCGCCAGGATTCCGGCAACAGCTTGGCGAAGGCCGCAAGCACGATCGCGAAGCTCGACCCGGACAGGCCGAAGCCGATCAACACGCCGGCGGAAAGATGCAGCATCCCGGGCGTGGTGGAATAGGCCATCAGGATCAGGCCCGCGAAGTAAAGGACCGTGCCGGCCGCAAGCGCGCGAAAGGTGCCGAACCGATCGGCGACCGCGCCGGCAAACGGCTGCCCGACGCCGGTCAACAGGTTCTGAATCGCGATGGCGAGCGCGAACACGTCGCGGCCCCAGCCGAGCTCCGAGCTCATGGGTTGAAGGAAAAAGCCGAACGTCGAGCGCGGCCCGAAGGTGAGAATCGAGATCAGGCAGCCGCACACCACGATCACGACGGGCGTGCGCCAGCCGATCGAATGCGCCGCGGAGGATGTCGTGGTCATGCGGTGTAACCTCGCCTCAAATGCACCTTATCGAGGCGATGGTCGCCGGCAAAGCCCGCGATCACGCCGCTGCCGCGACCGGCCGCGCCACCGGCTTCTCGACGATCGGCAGGTTGATCAGCGCGGAGAGCAGGCCGAACAGCACGGCGAGCCACCACACCACGTCGTAGGAACCGGTGCGCTCGAACAACAGGCCGCCGAGCCATACGCCGAGGAAACCGCCAACCTGGTGGCTGAAGAACGCGAACCCGAACAGGGTGCCGAGCCAGCGCGTGCCGAACATCAGCGCGACCAGGGCCGAGGTCGGTGGCACCGTGGAGAGCCACAACAGTCCCATCACGGCGCCGAAGGCGAGCGCCGCGAGCGGGCTCGGCGGCGTGAGCACGAACACGGCGATCGCGGCTGCGCGGAAGAAGTAGTTGAGCGCGAGGATGATGCGGCGCGGCATATGGTTCGAGAGCCAGCCGGCGCCGATCGAGCCGATGATGTTGAACAGGCCGATGATCGCGAGCGTCCAGCCGCCGACCTGCGCGCTCAAGCCGCGGTCGACCAGGTAGGCCGGCAGATGCGCGGTGATGAAGGCGAGCTGGAAGCCGCAGGTGAAGAAGCCGAGCACGAGCAGGACGTAGGAGCGATGGCCGAACGCTTCGGCGAGCGCGCGGCTCAAGGATTGGGCCGGCACCGCATCGCGCGGCGAGCTGGCGGGCGGCGTCGCCACCGCGAGCGCCAGCGGCAGGATCAGCAGCATCATGACGCCGAACGTGAGCAGCGCGTTCTGCCATCCGGTGCCGTCGATCAGTGCGACGCCGAACGGCGTGAACACGAACTGCCCGAACGAGCCCGACGCCGTGCCGGCGCCGATCGCGAGCATGCGCCAGCGTTCCGGGATCAGCTTGCCGAAGGCGGCCAGCACGATGTTGAACGAGCAGCCCGAGAGGCCAAACCCGATCATCACGCCGGCGGTGAGATGCAGCGCGGCCGGCGTGGTCGACACCATCATCAGGACAAGGCCGGCGGCATAAAGCAGACCGCCTGCCGCCAGCACGCGCGTGGTGCCGTAGCGGTCGGCGAGCGCGCCGGCGACCGGCTGCCCGACGCCCCAGAGCAGGTTCTGGATCGCGAAGGCGAGCGCGAACACGTCGCGGCCCCAGCCGTTCGCCTCCGACATCGGCAGCAGGAAGAAGCCGAACGCCGAGCGCGGCCCGAAGCCGAGCAATGCGATCAGGCAGCCGCAGACGATGATGACGGCGGGGGTGCGCCAGGTCGGGCGGCCGGCGATGGCATGGGGCATTGCGTGGGATCCAGGGACGGCCGCGCGTGCCACGCGGCGAAAGCAAGACTTAAGCGCGCATCGCGCGCGGCCCAAACGAATATTGCTGATCCCTCCAATTCGACACGTGCATGGTCACTTCCCCTCTCCCGCTCGCCTTCCCCTCTCCCGCGCAGCGGGAGAGGGGACGCGTGGCGAGGTCTGCGTAGTACGCATTGCCCTGTAGCAAGGGGGCTGGCGCTAGCTGCCAAGAGGTGCTATATAGGATTTGCTCGAAATGAGAATAATACGAGGGCCGAAGCAACAAGGCCGATCCGGGCGCCATCGATCTAGCCGGCCATGCCGGTTGTTTTCGTCCCCATATATGCTCAAACTGAGTATATATGGCTCAAGGCGTAAAGCCGAGGAGGCTCCGATGCCTGTGCTGCATTCTCTCGGGCCGTCGAGGAATCACCCGCTCTTGCCTGCCGCGCCGCCGGCGGGCGCGCTGTCGGCCGCCGCACTCAAATACGGCGTGCTCCCGATGCCCTCGCTCGAGTGGAACGCGCAGGTGGAGCGCCAGACCGCGCACCTCTACGAACGCGTGAAGAGCGTGGTGCCGCCGGTCGAGTGGCCGTTCTTTGCGCCTTACGTCAAGGCGATCAACGCGCTCAAGCAGGAGCGCGGCGCCGTCATCCTGGCGCACAATTACCAGACGCCGGAAATCTACAACTGCGTCGCCGACTTCGTCGGCGACTCGCTACAGCTCGCCATCGAAGCCGCCAAGACCGACGCCGACATCATCGTGCAGGGCGGCGTGCACTTCATGGCCGAGACCTCGAAGCTGCTCAATCCGGACAAGACCGTGCTGATCCCGGACGTGCGCGCCGGCTGCTCGCTCGCCGCCTCGATTACCGGCGAGGACGTGCGGCTGTTGCGCGAACGCTTCCCCGGCGTTCCGGTCGTCGCCTACGTCAACACCTCGGCCGACGTGAAGGCCGAGGTCGACATCTGCTGCACCTCGGCGAACGCCGTGCAGGTGGTGGAGAGCCTCGGTTCCGACACGGTGATCTTCCTGCCCGACCAGTATCTGGCGAACTACGTCGCCGGGCAGACCAAGGTGAAGATCATCGCCTGGAAGGGCGCGTGCGAGGTGCACGAGCGCTTCACCGCCGAGGAGCTGAACCGCTATCGCGCCGACGATCCGTCGATCCAGATCATCGCGCATCCCGAATGCCCGCCGGACGTGCTCGCGGCGTCCGACTACACCGGCTCGACCAAGGGCATGATCGACTGGGTACGCAAGAACCGGCCGAAGCGCGTGGTGATGGTCACCGAGTGCTCGATGGCCGACAACGTCAAGGCCGAGTTGCCGGACGTGGAGTTCGTGCGGCCGTGCAATCTCTGCCCGCACATGAAGCGCATCACGCTGCCGAAGATCCTCGACAGCCTCGTCTACATGAAAGAGGAAGTCGTGATCGATCCGCTGATCGCCGACCGGGCGCGGCGCTCGGTCGAGCGGATGATCCATCTGAAGAGCTAGCGCGCAGAACGTGCCACAGCACCTCCCCCCTTGTGGGGGAGCATAGGCCGCCTTCGGCGGCCGTCCTTCGTGCTAAGAACGCCGATGCGATGCATCGGCTATGCGGCCGAAGGCCGGTCGGGAGGGGGACTTCCTCTGTCACGCTCTGCGCAGCAGACCCCCTCCCCAACCCTCCCCCACAAGGGGGGAGGGGGCCCACCGAGTTCTTGGTGAGTCCCATGCAGGACAATGCACCGCGCGACGCGACGATGCTGCCGCCCCAGTCCTGGGACGCGACCGACGATATCGTCATCGTCGGCGGCGGGCTCGCCGGCCTGTTCTGCGCGCTCAAGCTCGCGCCCCGGCCGGTCACCGTCATCACCGCGGCGCCGATCGGCGAGGGCGCCAGCGCCTGGGCGCAAGGCGGGATCGCGGCCGCGGTGGCCGAAGGCGACACGCCGGAGGCGCACGCGCGCGACACCGTCGTGGCCGGCGCCGGCCTGGTCGAGGAACGTGTCGCGCTCGCCATGGCGCGCGAAGCGCCCGCCCGCATCGCCGATCTGCTGCGCTACGGCGTGCCGTTCGACCAGGATCTCGAAGGCCGCCTTCAGGTCGGCCGCGAGGCGGCGCATTCGACTCGCCGCATCGTGCATGTGCGCGGCGACCAGGCCGGGCGCGCCATCATGGCGGCGCTCACCGCCGCGGTACGCAGGACGCCGACGATCCGCCTGCTCGAAGGCTTCGTCGCCGAGCAGCTTGCGACCCAAGGCCGTTACGTCACCGGCATCCACGCGCGCGGCACGGCGGACGGCAGCCGCGTCGCGATCCCGGCGCGCGCCGTGGTGCTCGCCACCGGCGGCATCGGCCATCTCTACGCCGTGACCACCAATCCGCGCGAGGCGCGTGGTGAAGGCCTCGCCATCGCGGCGCGCGCCGGCGCGATGATCGCCGATGCGGAGTTCGTGCAGTTCCACCCGACCGCGATCGCGGTCGGGCGCGATCCGGCGCCGCTCGCAACCGAGGCGATCCGCGGCGAAGGCGCGATCCTGGTCAACGCGGCCGGCGAGCGGTTCATGCTCAAGCTTCACGTCGACGCCGAGCTTGCCCCGCGCGACATCGTGGCGCGCGGCGTATTCGCCGAGCTGCAGGCCGGCCGCGGCGCATTCCTCGACGCGCGCAAGGCGCTGGGTGCGAGCTTCGCGCAACGCTTTCCGGGCGTCTACGAGAGCTGCCGCGCCGCCGGCATCGATCCGGCGCGCGAGCTGATCCCGGTCGCGCCGGCCGCGCACTACCATATGGGCGGCGTGCTGACCGACGCGACCGGGCGCACCTCGCTCGACGGCCTGTGGGCGGCGGGCGAAGTCGCCTCGACCGGCGCGCACGGGGCGAACCGGCTCGCCTCCAACTCGCTGCTCGAGGCCGCGGTCTATGCGGCGCGCATCGCCGAGGACATCGCGGGCCTGCTGCCGATGCGCCAGAGGCCGGCGTGGCCGGAGATTGCCCGCAGCGCCGAGCGTCCCATTGCGGATGAGCCGGCGCAAGCTCGCGCGTTGCGGCAGTTGATGACGGCGCATGTCGGCGTCGTCCGCCATCGCGACGGGCTCGCCCGGGCGCTGACAGAGATCGCGCGCCTGGAGCGCGCAGACGATGCCGCGCTGCGCAACATGGCGACCGCCGCGCTGCTGGTCACCGCCGCCGCCTGGCGCCGGCAGGAGAGTCGCGGCGGGCATTACCGCTCGGACTATCCCGCCGCCGATCCGGCGCAGGCGCGGCGCACGTTCATCACGCTGGACGAAGCGCGGGCGATCGCCGACGAGGCATCTGCCGTAGGGTGGGCAAAGGCGCCTGACGACTCCGAGCGAATTCGCACCAACCGCGCTGCGCCTTTGCCCACGCGTCCGTCCGCGTGGGCACGGCGCGGATGACGTTTCCGAGCATCACCCCAAGATCGAGGCCGCGCCTTTGCCCACCCTACACACCCTGCTCTGCCCCGACGCCTTCCTGTCGCCGCTCGAGATCGACGCGGCGGTCATGCGCGCGCTCGCCGAGGATCTCGGCCGCGCCGGCGACGTCACGTCGATCGCCACGATTCCTGAAGGCGCGCAAGGCCGCGCCGTGGTGGTGGCGCGCAAGGCCGGCGTGGTCGCGGGCCTGCCGCTGGTCGAAGCGGCGCTGCGCAAGCTCGACAACGGCATCGCAATCGACGCGCACATGCGCGACGGCGCGGCGGTCGCGGCCAAGGCTGCGCTGATGACGGTTGCCGGCGATGCGCGCGCGATTCTCGGCGCCGAGCGCGTCGCCCTCAACTTCCTCGGCCACCTTTCCGGCATCGCCACCGCGACCGCCGAATTCGTCAAGCGCATCGCGCACACCAAGGCGCGCGTGTGCTGCACGCGCAAGACCACGCCGGGCCTGCGCGCTCTCGAAAAATATGCGGTGCGCTGCGGCGGCGGGTTCAACCACCGCTTCGGGCTCGATGACGCGATCCTGATCAAGGACAATCACATCGCGGTCGCCGGCGGCATCGCGGCGGTGCTCAAACGCGCCAAGGCCGCGGCCGGACACCTGGTCAAGATCGAGATCGAGGTCGACACGCTCGACCAGCTGCGCGAAGTGCTCGCCACCGGCGGTGCCGACGTGGCGCTGCTCGACAACATGAGCGTTGACGACATGCGCCAGGCGGTCGCGCTCGTCGCCGGCCGCCTCGTGCTGGAGGCTTCGGGCGGGATCACGCTCGATACGGCGAAGGAGATCGCGGAGACCGGAGTCGATTATCTCTCGTCGGGCGCCATCACCCACACGGTGGTCAATCTCGACGTGGGGCTGGATGTGGAGATGTGAGGTGTAGGGTGGGCAACGCGCCGCGCAGTGGCGCGTGCCCACGCGGAAACCGAGCGCCGCTCGACCGCAAGGCGCGATGCGTAAGGCGCGGTCGTTTCGATTGATTGACGGCGTTTTTTTTCTCTGGTTAGGCTCGGTTTGCGCACAATCGGAGCCAGCATGCCGAGCGACGTGACCCGGGGCGAATTCCAGCAGCTCACCACGCGCGTCGACGTGGTCGAGCGCGAAGTCGAGGGCGAGAAGCTGGTCACGCGCTACATCCTGGAGCAGACCCGTCGCAACGGCGACGATCTCGCACACCTGAAGACCGAAATGAGGGGCATGCGGGCCGATCTGGGCAAGCTTGACCACAAGATCGACGGCGTCGAGTCGCGGCTGGAAGCAAAGATCGACGGCCTCGCCAAGAGCCTGCCCCAGATCGTGGGCGACGAGATGCGCCGGGTGCTGCGCGAGCGCGGGCTGTAGGACGACTTTAACGGAATGAATCACAACATTACCGGCGATCGCTCGCGGCCGCTTCAACGCGGTTGCTGAGCCTCAAGACCCGAAAGGGCAGCCCTGCCGGGCGACACCAAGCCCGGCAGGGTTCTTTCTTGGGCCGGACCCGACGACCTGGCCGCGTTGAAAAAGCTCGCGGCGGTGTATCTCGGCGCCTCGATGTCGGCGCTGGAGGCTTGGTGCGGGGAAGGCGAGCTGAAAGAGGTGATCCACCCTACAAGCTTCGCCCGACTGACTCCCTTACGCCCGCTAGCCCGTCCGAGCGGCCAAACTACACCGGCTCGAGGCCGAGCGCCTGCGCGCTCTCGATCCAGGTCGGCAATTCGCGCTGATAGAGCGCGTTGCTTTCCCTGAAGCCGAGTGCCGGCTCCAGCCCGAAGGTGGCGAGAACTTCCTTCACCTTCGGATCGTTGTTGGCGGCTACGATGAGTTCGGCAAGCCGGTCGACGATCGGCTGCGGCGTTGCCTTCGGCACCGCCCAGCCCGTGAAGCCGCTTATCGTAAAGAATTTCGATGTCGCGCCCTGCTCAGGCAGGGTCTTGATATCCGGGATCGCATTGACCTTCTTCGAATGCACGGCGAACACCACGCCGTGGTTGCTTTGCAGCACGGCCTGCGCGGCCGTATAGCTGCCCATCGCGGCATCGAGCGAGCCTTCCATCAGTCCTGTCCACATCGGCGCTTCGCCGCGGTAGTGGATCGGCTCGATCTGGAGACCATACTGCTGGTTGAGCGCGATGATCGTCATGTGCGGCGACGAGCCGGCGCTGTAGGTGCCGAAGTTCACTTGGCCCTTCTTGCGCGCGAACGCGACGAAGTCCTCCAGTGTCTTGATGCCGGACTGCTTGTTCGCAACCAACAGCAGCCCTTGCCCCGGTATGATGCTGACAAGCGTCAAATCCCTGTCCATGTCGTAGCCGGAGCTCTTCAACATAACCCGGTTCATCACATAGGTTGTCGAGATCGAGCATAAGATGGTGTGACCATCCGGCGCCGCCCGCGCGACTTCCGCCGCGCCGATCGAGCCGGAGGCGCCCGCCTTGTTCTCGACAACGACGGTCTGACCCACCTGCTTCGAGATGTAATCGCCGAAGGTGCGCGCCAGCAGATCCGTCTGCCCGCCTGCCGGGTAGCTGCAGAGCATGCGAATATTTCGCGACGGCCATGTGCCTTGCGCGCAAGCGCCACGCGCGAGGTAAGGCATCACAGCAGCGGCCGTGCCGGCGGCGATGAAATGACGGCGCTTGAGTTTCACGGACGTGCCTCCCCTTTCCATTGTTATTTTTCGCCGAGCGTACCGTATCGCCCGACCTATGCCAACGTGCGAAGCGGCGAGACGGAGTCGCGATCGGCCGCAACGCGCATGCGGCTCACGCGATCGCACGTGGAGCTTCGATGCGCGCAATTTTCGCGCCGGCGACAACCGCGCCTTCACCGTACGGACGGTCTGGTATCAGGTTAAGGACCATGGGACTTGATAACGAACTTTGATCTGCTCATGCTCGTTCCAACCTCGTCCTCCTAAAGGGCGTTTCATGAGGCGTCATGAGGCGGGACGAACCGGGGGAAGGCCTCCGACAACTGAGGCCGATCCCGGTGGCCGGCGCGGGAGAAAATCCTCGCCTCGGCCGGTGCGGCGCCCGCGCGCGGGACCTCGCACGTCTCGCTCCCGGGCTGCGTCGGGGCTCCGCCCGGGGGCATTATGACCCCCCGCCAGGAGCTGGCTGACGGGAGGGGTTCGAGCCCACAAGGTTCGAGCGAGGTCCTCTTGAAAGCGCGGCTCGGCGCAGTGAACGCGATGGCTTCGGGCCATCGCAGGGACGCCGCGGTGGAGCGCCGAGAGGCGCCTCCGGCCCGCGTCATGGGCCGGTCATCCTCCGGCGCTTCCGGAGATGGGTCCGACCGCGAGGCGGACCACCGGGTGCGGCGTATCCGCACCAGCGCCTGTCGGCGCTCTGCCCCCTCATTTTGTCGGGGCGGAGAAAAGACCAGGGTCCCGGTCACCCCGCCCCCGAGCACCGGCCCGGCGGAGCGTTGGCTCGCCGCCACACCATCTCCAGAGGACACGCGATGACGAACACGCACCCACCCACCACCCGCCCCGCAAGCGCGCAACAGCAGGCCCGAGCCGGAAGCGACAGCGATACGCGCTTCTGGTCGAAAACCTTGCGCCTCTGGAGCTTGTGCGACAACGCCGCGTGCCGGCGTGCACGCGCCTGTCGCGGCGACGTCGGCACCTGCATGAGCGTCGGATACCGCAAGCTGCCGCAAGGCGTGCGCGAGTTCTACGAGGAACTCGTGGCGGCGAGGATCGCGCGGGTGCCGTTCGACGAGGCGAAGGCCTGGCTCGATACCAACGGCCATACCCGGGCGATCGAAGAATGGTGGGCCGCGGTGGACGCAGGCAAGGCGCAGCGCGCCGGCGGGGAGCCGGACGCGCAGCGCAGCGCCGGCAGCGCGGTTTGACCTTGTGACGGCGCGGCGCGCAGGCGCCGCGCCGGCTGTTCGACAAGTGAATCAGGAAATCGAGCGGCAAGCTCCGCCGCGTTCCCCTCCCCCATAGCCCGTTGAAGACGGGCGTGAACGCCCTAATGGCGGGGAGGGGTTAGGGGTGGGGGTGGCTGCGAGGAATCGCGGCTCGCGCAACGCGTCAAAATTCGACCCCCACCCCGACGCGCTTCTCACTTCGTTCGAAGCACGTCGACCCTCCCCGCAAGGGGGAGGGTAAGAGGAGAGAGCTGTGCTCACCCAGACTAAAGCTTCGCCGCGACTTCCGCCGTATAGGCCGCGCTGCCCCAGATCGGCGCCTCGGCGCCGTCGCCCCATTTGCGCGGCCGGTAGAAGTGGTGCAGCCCGATCTTGGCGTGCTTGCGCATCGCGCGCACCCACCACGGGCTCACATAGGACGCGTGATAGTGCGTCGCCTTGCCGACCTCGGGCAGCCACAGTTTGCCGTCGAGCGTCTCCTTGGCGATGGTCTTGGCGCGCTCCCACGACTCCGCGTCGTTGACCACGTCCGGGATGCCGTCGCAGGCGAAGGTGAACTGGCAGGCCAGATGCCGGTGGGCGTTCTGGTAGACGACGCCGCAGACGTCGTTCGGATAGAAAGTCGAGAACGCGCGGTTCATCACCACCTGGGCGACCGCGATCTGGCCGCGCACCGGTTCGCTGCGCGCCTCGAAATAAACCGCGTTGGCGAGGCACTTCTCGGCCTTGGCGCGCCTGGCGCCGGCAAGGTTGAGCTGCTCGGCCGGGCTCTTCGGCCGGCGGCCTTCGCCGGTGACCTCGCCCTTGCCGGCGATGGTCACGCCGGGCTCGGGCTTCGAATCGTTCTTGGACGGCTCGACCGTGGGCGCGACCGCCGTGCGCTTGATGTCGGGATCGGCCGGGGCGCGCGGCTGCATCAGGATCGGTTCTTCGCCGACCGCCCACGGCTCGACCGCGCCGAACACCGTGCCGATCGGATTGTTGCCGAAGTAGAGGTGGCTGTCCTTGACCGCGGCGTTGAGGCCCTCGAGGCTCGGCGGCGCGTTCGGGGTCAGTTCGGCCGGATCGATGTCGGCGAGATCGGTTCCCTCATCGAGCGGCGCCGGCGGATCGAGCTCGAGCGACAGCGCGACGTCGTATTCGGGAGCAGGCCCGCGCACCGCCGCTTCGCCATCGTCGACGCGCGGCGCCGGCGCGACCGCCGGCACCACGGCCGGAAGCATGTCGCGCACCAGCGCGTCCTCGATCTCGGCCTGGACATCCGGCAGCGCGGCATCCGGAGGCTCGGGAAACGCCGCGGTCTCGCGCTCCGGCACTGCGGGGGCACCGGGGACGAGCCGATCGCCCTTGGCAGCGCGGTTGACGGCCGGGAACACGAGCGCCGCCGCGCCCCGGTCGAGCGGGGTCATGCCGATCGAAGTCATGCCGATCGAAGTCTTGCCGATCGAGCCGACCACGTCGTCGCCGGGATTGAAGCTGGCGAGACGGAACAGCGGCGGCTCCGGGATCGCGGTGCCGACCGGGCGCGGATAGCTGAAGGTGGCGGCGTGAATGGTGCCGAACGGCGAAGCCATCAGGTGCTGGCGCCCGCGCGCGGCGACCGAAGGCTGCTGCGCGATGAGCGCGGCAAGGTCCTGATGGCCGATCGGCGTCGGCGTCAGCAGGAATATGAGGGTGGCGAGGCCGAGGACGGCGAACTCGGCCGTCCTCGGCTCGTTACGCAACGCAACCATCACGCACTCATGGAACGCTTACGCACACACGGATCTTCACGCACAGAAGCTTAAGATTGACCTGTCCGCGTTTGCCGGACAGCAACCCTTCTGGCCGATTAACCTTGAGATCGTGTTAATGGGCTATCAGCGTGCCAACCGCTCGGCGAGCGCACGCGCGATCGCAAGCTCGCGCGCGAACGGCCCGCCGGCGCCCGCCATCAAGGGCTGCGCGGCCGCGAGCCCGGCACTGCCGAAACGCGCGCGGATCGCCTGCTCGATCCATGTCTCCTGCTGCGCGCTGCGCTGCCGCGCGAGCCGTTCGTGTTCCGTTAACCATGCGCGGTGTTGCGCGAGCGCCGCATCGAGCTCGTCCAATCCGTCTCCGCGGGCGGCAGCGACCGGCACCACCGGCGTACGGAACCGCTGCGCGGAATAGAGCGACAGCGCGCCTTCGACGTCCGCGCGCGTGCGCCTGGCTTCGCCCATGTCGGCCTTGGTGACGACCACGATGTCGGGCAGCTCGGTGACGCCCGCCTTCATGAACTGCAGGCTGTCGCCGGACCCGGGCTGCACGCACAGCACCACCGTGTCGGCGATGAACGAGATGTCGGCTTCGGACTGCCCGATGCCGACGGATTCCACCACGACCAGATCGTAGATCGCGCGCATCAGCACCATGGCGGCGACGGTCTGATCCGACAGCCCGCCGAGGCGGTCGCGCGCCGCCATGGAGCGCAGATAGACGCCGCGATCCGCCGGATCGGTCGCGATGCGCGCGCGGTCGCCGAGCAGCGCGCCGCCGCTGCGGCGCGACGAAGGGTCGACCGCGATGACGCCGACGGTCTGGCCCTGAGCCCGTGCGCGGGCGATCAGCGTGTTGACGAGCGTCGACTTGCCGACCCCGGGCGGGCCGGTGAGGCCGACCACGTGGGCGCGCGCGGCGGCGCAGGCCGCATCGAGCAGCGCAGCCAACACATCGGATGCGGCTTGCGTCTCGATCGCGGCGAGCGCACGCGCAAGGGCGCGCTTGTCGCCGCTCTTGAGCGTGGCGAGATCGGGCAGCACGCAAAGCGACTGCCCGATTGTCGGGGCATTGGCAAGAGAGCGTCAGGCCGCCAGCCGCTGCGGCGGCGCGAGGCTTGCGGTGTCCTCGGCAGATTCGGGATGCCGATTTCCGCACTCGCGTTCGGGCTCTCCGCAGCGCGCGACGAACTCGATCTCGCCGCGATGCAGACCAATGTCCTTGAGCTCGCGGTCGCTGAGCGCTCGCAGCACGCGGACCGCGTGGCGGCGTTGCGCCGCCGCGATCATCGCCTGCACGATCCGCGTGCACGCCGTCATGAGCCTACGCGCGGCGCGTTGCAGCAGCGCCACGAGCGAGGGATTTCCGGTCGTCAGCATGGCTTTTCCTTGCTGCGGCGGCCGACCGGGGTGAGCCGGTCGCCCCGCCGCGCCGCTCAATGGCCGTCAGCCGCCGGCGGAGAGAATACGAGGAATCCCCGGGTGCCGGAGTCGTCGACCGGGAGCGGCCCTTTCTTGGCCATGGCCTCGGCCACGAGATCCAGCGCGGATACGGCGACCGGCGGCGCTCCGCTCGTCGCGGTGAGCGCCATCATGTTGCCGGCGAGGATCGCGAGTATCACGACGGCGGCGGCAGCCGCGCCGCGCAGTGGCGTGATCGCAGCGTTGCGAATGCGTGTGAAAGTGATCATCGATCGAGCTCCTCCAGAAGCACGCGCGGGCGCGGACGCGTCCGTATCGCGAGCGGTTTCATGGGCTCGGGCTGTTCGATCGATCGCCAAGGTGGCGCGGCCGGTGCAGCCCGTCGTGGGCACGTCACTAACCGCCGGCGACACGACAAGCTTGATGGCGAGATGCGGTCCTCGTGGATTTTCGCTGGAGATTTTCTGGAGATTCGCAATTGTGGTATCGCGTGTATCGCTCCGCCCCAAATTTGTATCACGCGTATCGCCGCGAGCTTCGGCAAGGTTCACTCTTGCTCGCCGCCGTGACAAAGGAAGGGGCGCTTCGGAGGCAGAGATGGATTTCCGCTTTGCCGAGTTCGAGCTCGACATCGGGCGGCAGGAGCTGCGCCGCAGCGGCGCACGCATCCCGGTCGAACCGCAGGTCTTCGACCTGTTGGTCCATCTCGTTCGCAACCATAACCGGATCGTCAGCAAGGACGAATTGATCGACGCCGTCTGGCACGGCCGCGTCATCTCGGATGCGGCGCTGAGCTCACGCGTCAGTGCGGCGCGGCGCGCCATCGGCGACAACGGACAGGACCAGGCTCTCATCCGTACGCTGCACAAGCGCGGCTTCCGCTTCGTCGGCAGGCTCGACGTCGACCCGGCGCCGCCGCTCGCGCCCGCGGACTGCGAGCAACCGGCGCATCGCGCCGCCGCGCAGGACGGACTCACGGAGCCTGCGCGCCACGCCGCAAACCCGGCCGAACTTGCGCTCCCGGAGCGGCCTTCGATCGCCGTCCTGCCGTTCGTGAACATGAGCGGCGATCCGGAGCAGGACTACTTCGCGGACGGGCTGACCGAGGACATCATCACGGCCTTGTCGCAACGGCGCTGGTTCTTCGTCATCGCGCGCAATTCCTCTTTCGCCTACCGGGGCGAAGCGGTCGACGTGCGCAAGGTCGCGGGCCTGCTCGGCGTGCGCTACGTGCTCGAAGGAAGCGTGCGCAAGGCCGCCGGCCGCGTTCGCGTCACCGGCCAGCTGGTCGATGCCACCAACGGCATGCATCTGTGGGCGGAACGGTACGACCGCGAGCTGGCCGACATCTTCGCGCTGCAGGACGACATCACCAACCGGGTCATCGATTCGGTCGGGCCGGAGATCATCGTCGCCGAGGCGGCACGCGTTCGGCGTAAGCCGCCGCAAAGCATCGATGCCTGGGACCTGGTGATGCAGGCGCTGCCGCACATGTGGCGGGTCAGCACTGACGATCAGCGGCTGGCGCAGGAATTCCTGCGCCATGCCGTCGCGCTCGATGCATCCTACGCGCACGCGCATGCGCTGCTCGGCTGGTCCTACATCATGATGTTCAATCTCAATGCGCGCATGCCGATCGGCGACCTCACCGACAAGGCGTTCGATGCCGGCACGAAAGCGGTTGCGCTGGACGATCAGGAGCCGTGGGGCCATCTCGTGCTCGGCCTCGGCCATGCGCGTCGGCGGCGGCCGGAGTCGGCGGTCACCCACCTCACGCGCGCGATCGACCTGAATCCGAATTTCGCGCTCGCTCATGCCGGGCTTGGCTATGCGCTCGCATGCGGCGGCGAGCCCGAGCGCGGGCTGCAGGCGCTGGAGCAGGCGTTGCGCCTGAGCCCGCGCGATCCGTTTCTCGCGATCTATGCGCCGACCGTGCGCTACATGGCGCTGTTCGCGCTCGCCCGCTACGAGGAGACCATCGCGGTCTGCCGCGCCACCGCGGCGCTGCATCCGCATCATGCCGGCGCGTGGCGGCTGATGACGGTGTCGCTCGGTTTGCTGGGAAGGACCGAGGAGGCGGGCGAAGCGCTCGCTCACACCAAGACGCTGCAGCCCGATCTTTCCAGCGCCCATGTGGCGAACGACACGGTGTTCGTCGACCCTGCGGATCGATTGCGCTTTCTCTTGGGACTGCAGAAGGCCGGGTTGACGAATTAGAGCATGATCCCGAAAAGTGGACACCGGTTTTCGGAAAAGATTATGCTCAAGCAAGAAGCCACGGCGCTCACCACGCGCGCACGGCGGCGAAGTTGCCGATCAGAAATCCCGCCAGCCCGACAACACAGCCGACCAGCAGCATCCGTTCGGCAATGACCTCGGGCACCGGCCGCCGCAGCGCGACGCGCAAGCCGAGCAGGCCGATCCCGACGAGGATGAAGAAGGCAACCAGCGGATGGGCGAGAACCCCGTCCCCGAACGGACGGCGCTCGGCGACCAGGCCGAAGCCGAGCCCGCCGAGCGCCATCAGGCTGAACCACCAAGTAGGTGCGTTGCTCATCCAGGCAGATGCTATCGCGTGGCGCACGGATCTTGCCACGCGTTCCCCTCGCCCCGCGAAGCGGGGTCTCGCGCGTGCCGCGCTCGCCACCCTCTCCCGCTGCGCGGGAGAGGGGAAGCGCCGCGTCAACCCCTCACGCCCTTCTCGCCCAGGTACTTCAGCGCGCCAGGATGCCACGGGATCGGCGAGTTCTTCTGCACCTGGTTCTCGAGCGTGATGGCCTTGGCCTCGCCGTGCACGGCGACGAGCTCGTCACGCTTCTCGATGAAGGTCTTGACGATGTCGTAGGCGACCTGGTCCGGCATCTTGGCGTTGGCGACCAGGATGTTCTGCACCACCGAGATGGCGTTGTCCTTGTCCTGGCCCGGATAGGTCTTCGCCGGGATCACCCCGGTGGTATAGAGGTTGCCGTACTTCTTGTTCATGCCGTCGACCACTTCGGTGTGATCGATCAGCTTGATCTTGATGCCGGGGCTCGCGGCGAGGTCGGTCACGGCCGCGGTCGGCAGGCCGCCGACCCAGAAGTAGGCGTCGATCTTGCCGTCCTTGATGGCATTGGTGGATTCCGCGACGCCGAGCCGCTCGCGCCGCATGTCCTTGTCCTTGTCGAGGCCAGCGGCCTCGATCACGCGGAACGCCATCACTTCGGTGGCGCTGCCGGGCGAGCCGGTCGACACGCGCTTGCCCTTGAGGTCGGACATCTTCTCGATGCCCCTGCCCTCGATCGACACGACGTGCATGCGGTTCGGATACAGCACCATCAGGGTGCGGACTTCGACCGGATTGCCCTTGAACTTGTCCTCGCCCTTGAGCGCGTCGAGCGCCGCGTCGACCATCACCAGCGCGACCTCGCTCTGCTGCGACCCGATGAGCTTGAGGTTGTCGACCGAGCCGCCGGTGACGCGCGCGGTCGCGGCGAATCCGGGGACATACTTGGTCAGCACGTTGGCCATGCCGCCGCCGAGCGGATAATAGACGCCGCCGGTGCCGCCGGTTGCGATCGCGATCGTGGTCTGCTGGGCCCATGCCGCAATGTCGAACAGCGTGGCGCCGGCCAGTGCGGCCGTGCCGGACAACAGCAACTCTCTGCGGTTCATCATCTCGTTTCTCCCGTTTTTGCTTACGCAGGCGCTTGCGGAGAAGCCGGCTGCATGCGCTGTTTTAGCAGGACCAGGGCGGCAAGCGCCAAGCCAATTGTCGCGGTATAGCTGATGTCGCGGCCGATGATGAGTTCGATCAGGGCTTCGAGCAGGCTCGGGAACACGAGGAACAGGCCGGCGAGCACCAGCAGCCAGCGTTCGAGCGGCGTGGTCCGCCGCAAGGCCCAGCCCTGCGCGGCCGCGGCGAGCGCGGCAAGGCCGAAGGCCGCCTTCAGGCTGATCAGCACGATGTCGACCCAGGACCCGCCCTTCGGGATGGTCATGAGCAGACCCACGCCCTGCGGGTCGAGCACGAACACGAACGGAACCAGGAACGCCGGCAGGGTGTATTTCCACGCCTGCAGGGTGGTCTTGTAGGGATCGCCGCCGGTGATCGCGGCGGCCGCGAACGGCGACAGCGCGGTCGGCGGCGAGACCTCGGACAGCACCGAGTAATAGAAGATGAACATGTGCGCGGCGATGTCCGGCACGCCGAGCTTGATCATGGCGGGCGCCGCGATCACGGCGCAGATGATGTAGGAGGCGGTGACCGGAACCGCGAGGCCGACGATCCACACGATCAGCGCGGTGTAGAGCGCGGTGAGCAGCAGGCTGCCGCCGGCGTAATCGATGACGATCGCGGAGAACTTCAGCCCAAGCCCGGTGAGCGTGACGACGCCGACGATGATGCCGGCGGTGGCGCAGGTGGTCGCGGCGGTGAGCGCGCTGGTCGAGCCCTCGGTCAGCGCGCGCGCGAGCCGCGTCGGCGTGAGCGCCGTCTCGCGCGTCAGGAAGCTCATCACGAAGGTCAGCACCGTGGACCAGAACACCGACAAAGTCGGCGAGAAGCCCCACAGCATGAACACGATGATCGAGATCAGCGAGGCGAAGTGGAAGCCGTAACGCCGCGTCATCTCCCACAAGCCCATCTCGGGCGTGATCGACACCATCTGGGCGCCGAAACGCTTGGCGTCGAGCTCGACCATGAACAGGAGCGAGAGGTAGTAGAGGCAGGTCGGGATCAGCGCCATCCAGATCACGTCGAGGTAGCTGATCTTGAGGAACTCGGCGATCAGGAACGCGGCCGCGCCGAGCACGGGCGGCGAGATGATCGCGCCGAGCCCGCCGGCCGCGAGCAGTCCGCCGGCCGCGTTCTTCTCGAAGCCCGCCTTGGCCATCATCGGATAGGCGACCGCGCCGATGGTCACGGTGGTGGCGACGCCGGAGCCGGACGGACCGCCGAGCAGGAACGAGGACAGCACCACGGTACGCCCGGCCGCGTTCGGCTTGTTGCCCATCAGCGCGAGCGAGAAATCGATGAAGAATTTCCCGGCGCCGGAATGCTGCAGGAACGCGCCGTAGATGCAGAACAGCACGATCAGACTCGACGACACGTCGACCGGAATGCCGAAGATGCCCTCGAGCGTGATGAACAGCTGACCGACGATCTGCCCGACGTCGAAGCCGCGGTGCGTCCACGGCTGCGGCAGATAGGGACCGAAGTACGCATAGGCGAGGAATGCGATCGCCACCACGGGCACGATCCAGCCGGTGGTGCGCCGTGTCGCCTCGAGCAGCAGCACCATGAAGATCACGCCGAGGGCGACGTCGATCTGGTTCGGCATGGTGGCGCGGTCGGTGAAGTCCTCGCCGCCCTCGATGGCGTAGATGAGGATCGCGGCGCCCGCGATGCCCAGCACCACGTCGAACCAGCGGACGCGGTTGCGGAATCGCGCCGCCATCGGGAACAGCATGAAGCTCAGGATCAGCACGAAGGCGACGTGGGCGTAGCGCAGCGGCTGCGTGGCGATGATCGGGAAATCGCGGAACGGCCACGCGCCGGCGACCGCCGCATAGAGGTGGAATAGCGACATCGCGACCGCGATCGCGGTCACCGCCCGACCGGCAAGCCCGGACAGGCGATTGATCGCCCCCTCGTCCGCCTCGATGAATTCTTCGGCCTTGCGCAAGGCCTCGGCGGAAATCGCCGGCGCGGCCGCGCCAGCGGCCGGCTTCAGCTCCTCAGCCATCGTCCCCTCTCGCGCTCTTGACCCGGGCGCCCCGCCGGGAAGCTAGCAGCAGATGGCAGGGCGGGCAAAGGCGCGACACGCGGGCGCGTCGGATTTTGCGCCGCCATGGCGCGCCGTGCCCATTGCGAAGATCCTCGGCTTGCGCCTTTGCCGCCCTACGACGCCTCGCCCGCGGCCGTGAGCATCGCACGGGTTCCATCCGGCTTCCGCACGATCGCCCGCGCTCCGGGGAAGGCGGCGAGAAGTTGCGGCGCGCGCTCTGCGCCCATGACCGAGATGGCGGTGGACAGGCCGTCGGCCGCCATGGCCCGGGGCGCGAGCACGGCGACCTCGAGGAGCTTGTCCGCGCTTGCCCCGCTGCCGGGATCGAAGATGTGGTGGAAGCGCCCGCTCGGCTCGAACGGCGTGCCGTAGCCGCCGGAGACCGCCAGCGCCATGTCGGCGAGTGCGATCGCGTCGGCGGGCTCATCCCGGTGCTCGCCTTTGATGCCGAGTTGCCACGGCCGGCCCTCCGGATGGCGTCCCAGCACCCGTACCTCGCCGAGATCGACCATGGCGCACTCGAAGCCTTCGTTGCGCAAGAGATCGGCGATGCGGTCGGTGATGTAGCCCTGGGCGATGCCGTTGAGCGTCACGCCCATGCCGGCGCGCGCGAACGCGATGCGGCGTGCTCCGGTCTCGATGCGGCGGAAGTCCACCAGCGTGTGCGCGACCTCGTGCGCGCGGGCGACGATGTCCGATTCGATGTTGGTGCGCGACCAGAAATGCGCCGCGTACAGCCGCCACAGCGGCTGCACGCTGATGTCGAAGGCGCCGCCGCTCAGGATTGCGAGCCGCTGGCTCGCCGCGATCAATTCGTGCAGCTCCGGCGAGGCTTGAGCAAGCGCCCCGTCGCGATTGAGTCGCGAAATTTCGCTGTCGTGGCGATAGAGGCTGAAGATGCGCTCGTAGCGCTCGATCTCGGCGCGCGCCTTGAGGATGGTCCGGCGCGCCCAGCCTTCGTCGGCGTGCCACAAGGCAAGCGTTGACGCGGCGCCCAGCACCTCGCCGTGCCACTGAAAGAAGCGCGCATGCGCCGTCGCGCGGACGCCGGCGATCAGCAGCGGCAGGCCGGCCGCGGCGGCGACGATGCGGATGACGCGCCGCCGGGTGATGCGGGTGGAGCTGCTTACATCACGCATGTCCGGCCACCTGCATCGCCGGGTCGGCGATCTCGCGCTGCCGGCGCGCCTGCCTGAGCGGCGGGCAGCGCTGCTCGTCGTAATACTCGACCTGGCAGTCGAGGCACTGGAAGCATTCCGCCGTGACGATCTTGCCCGAGCGTTCGATCGCCTTCACCGGGCACGCGCGTTCGCACAGGTGGCACGGGTTGCCGCATTCGGGCCGGCGCTTGAGCCGGTCGAGCAGGTGCAGCCGGTCGAGGACCGCCAGCACGCCGCCGAGCGGACAGAGGAAGCGGCAATAGGCGCGCTCGACGAACAGGCCGATCGCCAGCAGCGCGGCGGCATAGAGCACGTAGGGCGCCGCGCCGGTGAACTTCGCCGTGATCGCGGTCTTGAACGGCTCGACCTCGGCGGCGCCGAGCGCCAGGTCGAGCGACACGAACGCCAGACCGAGCACCACGGCGGCGGCGACGTACTTGCCGATGCGCAGCCGGCGTTCGAGCGCTTCGGACGGCATCCACTGCGGCAACCGTAGCACACGTGCGACCTGCGCCAGCAGGTCCTGCAGCGCGCCGAACGGGCAGAGCCAGCCGCAGAACACGCCGCGCCCGATCAGGACCAGCGAGACGAGCGTGTAGAACGCGATGATCACGATCAGCGGCTCGGCCAGATAGACGCTTGCGTCGAACCGACGGAACGGCGCCAGCAGGTAATTGATGACATGGACGATCGAGAGCTGCGCCCCCGCGCTCCAGCCGAGCCAGACCAGCACGAAGATGAGGAAACCGTTGCGCACCAGCCGATGCGCGCGGCGCGAGCGCGTGAGGCGGTCCTGGAACACGAAGATCAATGTCAGGACGGTGAGCGCCGCCGCCAGAATTGCGATGCTCACGCGGGCGTCGCGCCAGGCCTCGATCCAGACCGGGGTGGCTTCCAGCTCCGGCATCAGGATATGCGCAGCGGGCGTCTTGTAGTCGAGCGGGAAAGGAAGCGTGACCGTGCTGCCGCGCGAGCGCCCATGCACCAACAGCTCGACGCGCCACGGCTGCAGCGGATCGAACGTTTCCGGCAAGGCGAAAACGGCCGCATATTGCAGCGCGCGGATCCCCTCGTAGCCGCGCGTATCGAAGCGGTAGAAGGCTTGATCGTTGACGAAGGTGAAAGTCCGGCTGCCCTGCACGACGCGGATGCGGTCGAAACGGTAGCCCTTCGCCGCCTGATAGTAATCTTCGCCGAGGAAATCGTAAGGCCCGCTCGAGGCGACGACGATTACGGACGCGCTCGGCATGCGCCGCATGTATTCGTTGAAGCGTTCGAGGCCGAGCAGATTGCCGCCGATGGCCGGCGGGGTCAGCAGCGCCGTATGCAGATCGACGTAGAGATCGTCGGCCTTGCCGAGCGGCACGTCGAGACCCGCGTCCGCCGCCCCGGCCCTGGTCAAAGCCGCGGCCACCTCGCCGGCGGTCACGCGGCGGCGCACGACCGCGCCCTCGGCGACAAGTTCTTCCCAGGTCATGCGGCGGAACGTGGTGCGGTCGAGCGTCGGCTGGATCGCGACCGGACGCGCCACGCGCGCACGCAGCACGAGTCGCGCCGCATCGATGACGGCGCCGCGCATCAGGCGCGCGCTGATGGTCGCGCCGACGACGAAATCGGGATGCACCGTCGGAGCGTCGGCGGAAAGCGGCGCGCCGGCTTGACGCGCCAGGAACGTATCGAGCTGTGACTGGCGGATCGCATCGTTGATGACGTAGGGCTCGACGTGATGGATCACCTTGGCGCCGGTGATGCGGCCGGCGAGATCGACACCCGCGATCACGTCGAACGGCACGCCGGAATAGCCGCCCGCCCGCACCACGTCCAAGGTAGAGAACAGGTAGCCGATGACCTGATCGCCCTTGTGAACGACGATCGAGGGCGGCGCGCCTTGCTCCGGCCCGAGCCGCTCGGCGCCGGGGAACACTTGCGTCAGGACTTCGGGCGTGAGGCGCTCGCGTAATGAGGCCGTATGCGCAAGGTTGGGCGTAAAGCAGATCAGAGCGGCGAGGAGGAAGAAAAGGAGGCGGTGCACGCCTTGAACGTAGCAGCACACGTAGGGTGGGCAAAGGCGCGATCGGCCGATCAGAATTACACCAGACATCCCGCGCCTTTGCCCACGCGTCTTTCTTGAATCGATCCGCGTGGGCACGGCGCGGAATGCTTTCGATGCATTTCCTCTGACATCGGGGCCGCGCCTTTGCCCACCCTACGGGTAGCTACGCCGTGCTCGCCGCGTCCTTGCCGAGCGCGGCCTGCGCGGCGGCGAGCCGCGCGATCGGCACGCGATAGGGCGAGCACGACACATAGTCGAGCCCGACCTCGTGGCAGAACGCGACCGAGGCCGGATCGCCGCCGTGCTCGCCGCAGATGCCGAGCTTCAGGTCGCTGCGCACCTTGCGTCCGCGCTCGGCCGCGATCCTGACCAGCTCGCCGACGCCCTCGCGGTCGATCGAGACGAACGGGTCGACCGTGAAGATGCCCTTGCCGACGTAGGTGTTGAGGAAACTCGCCGCGTCGTCGCGACTGATGCCGTAGGTCGTCTGCGTGAGGTCGTTGGTGCCGAAGGAGAAGAACTCGGCGGTCTCGGCGATCTCGCCGGCCTTGAGGCAGGCGCGCGGCAGCTCGATCATGGTGCCGACCTGGTAGTCGATCCTGGTCCCGGTCTCCTCGGCGACCGCCCGCGCCATGGCGTCGATGCGCGCCTTGACCAGGTCGAACTCGGCCTTGGTGGCGATCAGCGGCACCATCACTTCCGGAACGACCGGCTTGCCGGTACGCTTGCCGGCCTCGATCGCAGCCTCGAAGATCGCGCGCGCCTGCATCTCGGCGATCTCCGGATAGGCCACGGCAAGCCGGCAGCCGCGGAAGCCAAGCATCGGATTGAATTCGGCAAGCTCGTTGGCCCGGTCCTTGAGCTTGCGCGCATCCGCCTGCATGGCGGCGGCGACCTCGGCGACCTCGGCGTCGGTGTGCGGCAGGAATTCGTGCAGCGGCGGGTCGAGCAGGCGGATCGTCACCGGCAAGCCCTGCATGATCTCGAACAGGTCGGCGAAATCGCCGCGCTGCATCGGCAACAGCTTGGCGAGCGCGGCACGGCGCCCCTTCTCTTCGTCGGCGAGGATCATCTCGCGTACCGCAAGGATGCGGTCGGCGTCGAAGAACATGTGCTCGGTGCGGCACAGCCCGATGCCCTCGGCGCCGAACTTGAGCGCGACGCGCGCGTCGTTCGGCGTGTCGGCATTGGCGCGAACTTTCAGCTTGCGCACCGCGTCGGCCCAGCCCATCAGGGTCGCGAATTCGCCCGAGAGCGCGGGCTCCTGCATCGGCACGCGGCCGGCCAGCACCTGGCCGGTGGAGCCGTCGATGGTGACGATGTCGCCTTTCTTGAAGGTCTTGCCGGCGACGCTCATGGCCTGCGCCGCATAGTCGACGCGCAAGGATCCGGCGCCCGATACGCAGGGCTTGCCCATGCCGCGCGCGACCACCGCCGCATGCGAGGTCATGCCGCCGCGCGTGGTCAGGATCCCCTCGGCCGCATGCATGCCATGGATGTCTTCGGGCGAGGTCTCCACGCGCACCAGGATCACGCGCCGGTCCTGCGCCTTCAGCGTCTCGGCCTCGTCGGCGGAAAACACGATCTCGCCCGAGGCGGCGCCGGGCGAGGCCGGCAGCCCGGTCGCGATCACGTTGCGCTGCGCCTTCGGATCGATGGTCGGATGTAAGAGCTGGTCGAGCGCCGCCGGATCGACCCGCGTCACCGCCTCTTGCTGCGAGATCAGTCCCTCATTGGCGAGCTCGACCGCGATGCGCAGCGCCGCCTTGGCGGTGCGCTTGCCGGAGCGCGTCTGCAGCATCCACAGCTTGCCCTTCTCGACCGTGAATTCGAGATCCTGCATGTCGCGATAGTGCCGCTCGAGCGTCTCGTAGATGCGCGTCAGCTCGGCGAATGCCTGCGGCATCGCGCGCTCCATCGATGGCTTGTCGGAGGAAGCGGCAACGCGCGCGGCCTCGGTGATCTCCTGCGGCGTGCGGATGCCGGCGACCACGTCCTCGCCCTGCGCGTTGATGAGGAACTCGCCGTAGAGCGTCTTCTCGCCGGTCGAAGGGTTGCGCGTGAACGCGACGCCGGTGGCCGAGGTCTCGCCCATGTTGCCGAACACCATGGCCTGGACATTGACCGCGGTGCCCCAACTCGCGGGGATATTGTGCAGACGGCGGTAGGTGATGGCACGCGCGTTCATCCAGGAACCGAACACGGCGCCGACGGCACCCCAGAGCTGCTCGCCCGCATCCTGCGGAAAGTCCTTGCCCGCTTCCTGCCTGACGCGCGCCTTGTAGCGCTCGATCAGCTTGCCCCAGTCGTCGGCGGAAAGATCGGTGTCGAGCGCGTAGCCGTTGCGCTCCTTGTGCTCCTCCAGGAGCTCTTCGAAATGGTCGTGGCCGACGCCGAGCACGACGTCGGAATACATCGTGATGAAGCGCCGATAGCTGTCATAGGCGAAGCGAGCGTCGCCCGAACTCTGCGCCAGCGCTTCGACGGTCACATCGTTGAGGCCGAGATTGAGCACGGTGTCCATCATGCCCGGCATGGACGCGCGCGCGCCGGAGCGCACCGAGACCAGCAGCGGAGCCGCGCTGTCGCCGAACCTGCGCCCGCTGAGCTTGCCGACGTGGGCCAACGCCGCCGCGACCTGGTCCTTCAGCTCCGTCGGATAGTTCTTCGCGTTGGCATAGAAATAGCTGCACACCCCGGTCGTGATCGTGAAACCGGGCGGAACCGGAAGGCCGAGATTGGCCATTTCGGCGAGGTTGGCGCCCTTGCCGCCGAGCAGATCGCGCATGTCGGCCGCGCCTTCGGCCTTGCCGTCGCCGAAGGTGTAGACCCACTTGGTCATGCCTGCCGGTTCCTGATCCGCGGTGGTGCAACGCACAAGCCGGTTCTGCCGGCGCGGTTCGCTTGGCGCGGTTTGCCCGCGCGGTTCTTGGCCGGTTTTGCCCGGCATTTCAACCCGACTGATGGTGCGATGTTACGGTAAACGCCCTGTTCCTCCTGAGCTTTAACCTTCGATCCGGGAGAAATCCGCGACGCGAGCAGCCGCGGCATGATGAGGATGAGGATGCCGGCGATGAGGGCGACGAGCGGCGCCGCTGCCTGCGCGCCTGTGGAAATCGCGCCTGATTTCAACTAGCATTTGTTTGCGACGCCCGCTGAAAAGCCGGCTCAATCTTGGGGGACGACATGAACCTGAATCTCAGCGCACCCACCGTTCCGATATTCATCATCTCCGTGGTGCTCGCGGTTCTCGCACTGCTCGGCCACTTCGTGGTGATCCCGTTCATCACGATCTATCAGTTCTGGATCGCGATCCTGGCCTACTTGGTGCTGTTCATCGGCTGCGTGATGAAGGGGCTGTAGGCGGAGGCGCGGCGGGTCTCACCCTTCGATGCGTGAAAAATCGGCGACCGCGCGAGTCGCTGAGCGGATTTCGTTGAGCAGTTTGAGGCGATTGGCGCGCAAGGGCTTGTCGTCGATGTTGACAGTTACATGCTCGAAGAATGCATCGACCGCCGGCCGCAGCTTGGCCAGCGCCAACATGGCCGCGGCGAAGTCCTCGCGCGCCACGGCTTCGGACGCCTCGCGTTTCGCCGCGGCGATGCCGTCGGCGAGGGCGCGCTCTTCCGCTTGGCTGTAGAGCGTCGGATCGGGCGCAGCGGTGTAGCTCGCGCCGTCCTTCTTCTCCTCGATGCGGATGATGTTGACGGCGCGCTTGTAGCCGGCGAGCAGGTTCTTGCCGTCGTCGGTGTCGAGGAATTTGCCCAGCGCTTCAACGCGGCGGACGATCAGGAGAAGATCGAGGTGGGTCGTCGCCGAATACACAGCACTAATAAGATCATGACGCTGCCCACGATCACGTAGCTGATAGTAGAGGCGCTCCGTTAGAAAATCCTGCAACTTACCCTGATTGACAAATAGCCGACCTATGAGGCCAAGCAGGCGTGCACCTCTAATTGCGTCAGCTCGTTCTGCAATAGACTCAGCAAATTCTTGGATAGCCTGCGCATTCGAGGGAGTAACCTCGGCTTCAATACCGCCGACGGCGGCATCGCCGAGGCGCTCAGCAATTACCTCACCCACTTTCCAAATTGGGAAATTAATATTGAAACGTAGATTGTTCTCCAGGATTAGCCGGATTACTCCCAGCGCCGCCCTTCGCAGCGCATACGGGTCTTTGCTCCCGGTTGGCCTCTCGTCGATCGCCCAAAAGCCGACCAGCGTGTCGATCTTGTCGGCGAGCGCGACCGCGATCGAGACCGGATCGCTCGGCACGCGGTCGTTCGGCCCGGCCGGCTTGTAGTGTTCCTCGATCGCAGCCGCGACGCTCGCGTCTTCGCCCTGCGCCAGCGCGTAGTATTTCCCCATCAGCCCTTGGGTCTCGGGGAATTCGCCGACCACCTCGGTGAGCAGGTCGGCCTTGGCGAGCCGCGCGGCGCGCCGTGCCTTCTCGACGTCGGCGCCGACCAGCGGCGCCAACTCGGCGGCGAGCCGTTCGATGCGCTCGATGCGCTCGGCCTGCGAGCCGAGCTTCTCGTGGAACACGATGTCCTTGAATCGCGGCAGCCGGTCTTCGAGCCGTAGCTTGAGGTCTGTCTGATAGAAGAAGCGCGCATCGGAGAGCCGCGCACGGATGACGCGCTCGTTGCCGGCCACGATGGTCTTGCCGCCGTCGGCGGCTTCGGTGTTGGCGGTGAGGATGAAGCGGTTCGCGAGCTTGCCGCGCTTCGCATCGCGCAGCACGAAGCATTTCTGGTTGGCGCGGATGGTGGCGCGGATCACTTCTTCGGGAATCGCCAGGAACGCTTGGTCGAACGCGCCCATCAGCACGACCGGCCATTCGACCAGGCCGGCGACCTCGTTGAGCAGGCCCTCGTCCTCGACCAGCTCGAAGCCCTGCGCGAAGGCGAGGTTCTTGGCATCGGCCAGGACGATCTGCTTGCGGCGCTCGGGGTCGAGCACGACTTTCGCTTTCTCCAGGCGCGCCACGTAGTCGTCGAAGTGGCGCACCTTGATGGCTTCGGGCGCAAGGAAGCGATGGCCGTAGGTCGTATCGCCGGCCTTGATGCCGGCGATCTCGATCCCGACGATCTCGGGCTGCTCGGTCTCGGGGCCGAAGGTCGCGACGATCGAATGCAGCGGCCGCACCCATGCGAGGCTGCCGGATTCGGTGGAGCGCGCGCCCCATCGCATCGACTTCGGCCACGGGAAGGTGCGCACCACGGCCTGCACGATCTCGGGCAGCACGTCGAGTGCGGGACGTCCCGGCTTCTCGATCAGCGCGACGTAGAAGTCGCCCTTCTTCGGGTCCTTCTGGATCGTGGCCTGGTCGAGCGAGGCGAGCCCCGCGGCCTTGAGGAAGCCCTTCACCGCCCCCTCGGGCGCGCCGACGCGCGGGCCCTTGCGCTCTTCCTTCAGGTCGGGCTGGCGCGCCGGCATGCCCTGCACCAGGAGCGCGAGCCGGCGCGGCGTCGCGAACGCGCGCGCGCCTTCATAGACCAGGCCGGCGTCGACCAGGCGGTCGGTGACCATCTTCTTCAAGTCGTCCGCCGCCCGCGCCTGCATGCGGGCGGGGATTTCCTCGGAGAACAGCTCGAGCAGGAGATCGGGCATGATGGTGCGGCAGGCTCGGTCTATTCCCCTCCCCCATAGCCCGTCGAAGACGGGCGTGAACGCCCTTTCGCTGGGGAGGGGTTAGGGGTGGGGGTCGTAGTTATCGCGTGCAGAATGTCCTCAAGCACACCATCAACGTTCGCAAGGACGTCGTTATTCCAGTAGCGCAGAACGCGATAGCCTTCCGCTTCCAGAAACCTGGTGCGCCGCGCATCGGCGACAGATCGCTCGGCGTGCTGACCGCCGTCGATTTCGATGACCAGACGCTTCTTGTAGCTCGCGAAATCGACGATATAGCGGCCGAGACGGACTTGCCGTCGGAAATGCGTTCCTTCCACGGGCAACCGATAGCGCAAATGCCACCAGAGCTTTTTCTCCGCATCAGTCGGCGCAGCGCGCATCGCGCGTGCGCGAACCCGGTTCACCGGAACGATCGTGTGATCGCGTAGCGCCCAGGCCCGCTCATCGACGTCTGACTCGTCGGACCGTCGGCGTGCCATCTGCACCACCCCCACCCCTAACCCCTCCCCACAAGGGGGAGGGGAACAGACCGAACTCGCGGCACCACTGCTCACAGCTGCAAATGACTGTTGTCGCAGATCGGCGGCCGTTGCGTGCGCTTGCAGGTGCAGAAATTGACCAGACGCGAACGGTCGGCGAGCCACTCCATCGGCTCGATGCCGGTGCCCTCGTGCGAGCCGTCGCAGAACGGCTGCGACTTCGAGCGCCCGCAGCGGCACCACCAGTAGGTCTCGCCCGCCTCGACCTTGATGAGCAGCGGCGCCCGGCCGCCGATCTCGGGTTCCACGTCGCTCATTCACGCCCCTCCGCCTTCCGTCGCGAGCCACGCCTCGCCGCACGCCTTGGCCAGTTCGCGCACGCGCAGGATATAGCTCTGCCGCTCGGTGACCGAGATCACTCCGCGCGCGTCGAGCAGATTGAACACGTGGCTCGCCTTGATGCACTGATCGTAGGCGGGCTGCGCCATGAAGTGGCGCTTCTGGTTGTGGCCGGCTTTCCAGCCGTCAGCGAGATATTTGCGACACGCGCCCTCGGCCATCTTGAATTGCTCGAACAGCATCGCGGTGTCGGCGTACTCGAAATTGTGGCGCGAATATTCCCGCTCGGCCTGCAGGAACACGTCGCCGTAGGTCACTTTCTCGGCTCCCGCGCGGCCGTTGAAGTTGAGGTCGTACACGTTCTCGACGCCCTGCACGTACATGGCGAGGCGCTCCAGCCCATAGGTCAGTTCGCCCGACACCGGAGCGCACTCGAAGCCCGCCACCTGCTGGAAGTAGGTGAACTGGGAGACCTCCATCCCGTCGCACCAGCATTCCCAGCCGAGCCCCCAGGCGCCGAGGGTCGGGCTCTCCCAGTCGTCCTCGACGAAGCGCAGATCGTGCAGCGAGCGGTCGATCCCGATCGCATAGAGCGACTGCAGGTAAAGCTCCTGCAGGTCGCCGGGCGAGGGCTTCAGGATCACCTGGAACTGGTAGTAGTGCTGCAGGCGGTTGGGATTTTCGCCGTAGCGGCCGTCCTTGGGCCGGCGCGAGGGTTGGACGTAGGCGGCGTTCCAGGGTTTCGGCCCGAGCGCGCGCAAGGTCGTCGCCGGGTGGAAGGTGCCCGCCCCCATTTCCAGGTCGTAGGGCTGCAGGATGACGCAACCCTGCTCCGCCCAAAAGCGCTGCAAGGTCAGGATCAGGCCCTGGAACGAGCGCTCCGGACGCATGTGGGGGGAAATCGCGTCGCTCATGCGGATATCCGGCCGGTTTCAGGCCGAATCTGGCCAAACCTTGCCGAACCTATCCGATTGTCTCCTGGGCGGGTCAAGCGCTCGGTAACCGTGAACCTCTTTCCCGTTTCGACACACCAATGAGCCAGAGACCCAAGGAGGACGGCCATGATCTTCCAGCTCTTCAGCTTCGCTTTCACCGGCATCTTCATTGCTTTCGGCGTCGCCGTCCTCGTCGGTCACGTGCTGCTGATCAAGGCCATTCTCACCGGAATCTTCGGCGAAGCTAGGGAGCCGGCGCCGTCCTACGCGCCCCTGCTGCGGCTCTATCCGGCGGCGTAAGCCGTCACCGCCGCGCCACCACCGCCAGCATCTCCTTCGAGAGCACGATGTCGCGCTCCGCGCCGACCGCGGCGCGCATCTCGGCCGCGGTCTTGCCGAGCTTCTCGGCGCCCTCCTCGTACAGCATGGTGGCGGTGAAATACTTCAGGAACTCGTCCTGATCCGGGAAGGTCAGGCGCGAATTGATCACTTCCTGCTCGACCTGGCCGAACACGCCGGCCGCCACCGGAACGATCTCCCGGCGCAGCCGGTCGGTGCGGATCAGCGTGATCTCGTCGATCGCCTGCCCGGTCAGGCGCCGGTTGAACTCGTAGAGCTCGCGCGCATTGTTCAGGGTCGGGCCGATCAGCACCAGCTCGGCGCCCGGCCGCATGACGCGCTTGAGCTCGTGCAGCGTGAGCGCCGGGTCGGCCGCGTTGTAGATCGCGAAATTCGACAGGCAGAGGTCGAACGAGGCATCGGGATAAGGAAAGCGCTCGTCCATCGATCCGACGGCGAGGTCGACGTTGGCGGCGCCGTAGCGCCGGCGCGCCTGCTCGATCAGCGCCTTTTCGCGGTCGAGCCCGGCGACGCGCCCGCCCGGGCCGACATGCTTGAGATAGATCGCGATGTGATTGCCGTTGCCGCAGCCGAGGTCGAGGATCGCGCGCCGCGGCTTGCGGGCGAGGAACTTGTCGATCCAATCCTCGATGTCGAAATTGGCGAACTCCTTGTGCGCGCGGATGCGGATGTCCAGCTTGCTGTGCTGCTCCTTGTAGCTCAGGTCCGCCATCGATACTTTCTCCGCTCAGATGTTCAAGTCGCGCACCAGGACGAACGCTTCGGCGTATTCGACGCCGATCGCGCCGCCGCGCACGCGCGCGAGCGCGCGCACGTTCTCCGCGCTGCGCGCATGCGGATGGGGCTTGAGCGCGCCCTCGAAGGTGCGCAACGCGTGCAGCTTGTCCTCGATCGTCGCCGTCACGTCGAAATAGGCATTGGGCGCGAAGGCGGGAAACGGCGGCGGCGACCAATCGGTCGAGGACGGCACTTCGAACAGGTAGACGCGTCGGATCAGCGTCACGGGGAGATCGCGGCTTTGCCGCTGCGGCAGCATCACCGCCGCCATGGTCGCCTCCCAGGCGACGCGGTGGTCGACGTTGAGGTCGCCGGGGTGATGCGCGAACACCCACTCGGGACGGAACCGCACGATCGCCTGCTCCACCGCCCGGACCATCTCCAGGTGCGGCACGACGTTGAACGCGATGTTGGCAAACTCGAAGCGCAGCGAGTCCTTGATCCCGACGATGTGCTCCGCCGCGGCCGCGACCTCGCGCAGGCGCTCGAGGTCGGGACGATCGTGGCGCGCCTCCGCGTTCGCGCCGAGCACGCAGGTGAACACGTCGTGCCCGGCGTTGCTGAGCTTGCGCAGCGTCGCGCCGCATCCGAGCAGCTCGTCGTCGGGATGCGCGATGACGGCCAGAACGTTCATGCATCGATCCGGTTCATGCGCGCGACTATGGCCAGACTTCGTGCCGCGCGCTAGCCTTGGGCGATGAAGAAATCGAACAAGGAAAACGCATGACCATCCGGCACTTCGGCAGTCTTCTCGTTGCGCTCCTGCTTGCGGCTTTGCCGTTCGGGCCGGCACAAGCGCAGGACTATCCGACCCGCGCGGTGAAGATCGTGATCGCCTTCCCGGCCGGCGGGCCGACCGATTTCGTCGGGCGGCTGCTTGCCGACAAGCTCAAGGGCCTGCTCGGGCAGAGCGTGATCATCGAGAACAAGCCGGGCGCGAACGCCGCCATCGGCGCCGACATGGTGGCGAAATCGGAGGCGGACGGCTACACGCTGTTCCTCACCACCGCCGGCGCGGTGGTGATCAATCCGCACATGCGCGCCGACCTGCCCTACGACCCGGTGCGCGATTTCGCGCCGGTGACGCTCGTGGTCAACACCATGGAAGTCCTGGTGGTGCGCACCGATACACCGATCAGAACGGCCAAGGACCTGGTCGCGCTGTCCAAATCGAAGCCCGAGGGGATCGCCATGGCGTCGACCGGCATCGGCAGCCCGCCGCATCTCGCGCTCGAGCTGTTCAAGGGCGCGGCCGGCGCGAACGTGCTGCACGTACCCTATCGCGGCGCGGCGCCGGCGGTGACCGACCTGCTCGGCGGACAGGTGCAGGCGATGTTCGCCGACTTGCCGGTGCTGATGCCGCAGATCCAGGCCGGGACCTTGCGGCCGATCGGCATGGCGTCGAAGCAGCGTGCCGCGGTGCTGCCGGACGTGCCGACGTTGGACGAGCAGGGCATCGCGGACGTCTATGCCGACAACTGGTATGCGCTGTTCGCGCCGGCGCGCACACCGGGCGCCGTCATCGCCAAGCTCAATGCGGCGTTCGCTGCCGCGCTCGGCGACCCCGAAGTCAGCCGCAGGCTGGTCCAGGCCGGCGCCATCCCCTCGCCCGGCACGCCGCAGCAGCTCGGCGATCACTTGAAGGCCGAGCTTGCGCGCTGGGGCAAGGTGATCCGCGAGAAGAACATCAAGCCGGAGTCGTAGGGTGGGCAAAGGCGCGAGGCCGGAACGAGCGGTTTGGCCCGATCGTTGCGCGCCTTTGCCCACCCGCCTATGCCCTTCGGGCTTCGGCGTGGGCTTGCCGCGCCGTAGCGCAGCGAAGGTGGGCACGGCGCGGACCCCGTTTGGCGCGTCAAATGCGAGCCGGTGGCCGCGCCTTTGCCCACCCTACTACTCCATCGGGCGATAGATGCCGGTCTTCGGATCGCGGATGAGCTTCGCCGCGCCGTCGCGCTCCGGCACCGGCTCGGCGGGATGCAGCTCCGCGTTGATGCGGCGCGCCTCCTTGATGAGCCAGCGCGCCGCGACCGTTGCGCCGATTGCGCCGAGCGCCCAGATGATCAACGGCGGCATCGCAATCTCCCGAAACTCTCCCGTTACAGTCCATAGCGCGCCCAGAGCGCGCGCGCTTCGAGCGCCGACACGATCTCGTCGGCGAGCCCGGCTGGAAGCGCCCCTTGGCGCAGCGCGCCCTCCACGCCCGGAATCATGCGGCCGAACAGGCCGCGCGATGCCGGAACCAGCGGCATCTCGACCTTGTCGCCGAACCGCTCGCGCAAGGTCGAGCGCAGGTCGCCGAGCCGGTCGGCAAGGCCGACCTCGACCGCCTTGCGGCCGGCCCAGAACTCGCCGGTGAACAAGGCGGATTCGGGGCCGCCGAGCTTTCCGGCCCGGCGCGACTTCACCAGCTCGATGAAGGTCGCATGGATGTCCTGCTGCATCGCCTTCAGGCGCGCCACATCGTCGGGCCGTTCCGGCAGGAACGGATCGAGCATCGCCTTGTTTTCGCCCGCGGTATAGACGCGGCGCTCGACCCCGAGGCGGTCCATCAGCCCGACGAAACCGAAGGAGGCGCCGATCACGCCGATCGAGCCGAGGATCGAGGATGGATCGGCGACGATCTCGTCGGCCGCGCAGGCGATCATGTAGCCGCCCGATGCCGCCACGTCTTCGACGAATGCGAGGACCGGCTTGTCATGTTCGGCGGCGAGCTGGCGGATGCGCTGGAACACGAGATGCGACTGGACGGCAGAACCGCCCGGCGAGTTGATGAGCAATGCGACCGCGCGTGCGCGACGCCACGTGAAGGCGCGGTCGAGGGTGCGGGCAACGGACGACAGCGTCAGACCGGGACGCAGCGGCGTGGAAAAGCCGATCACGCCGGCAAGGCGGACGACCGGCACGACCGGCACGTCGCTGCGGAACCGGCGCGGCAGCGCGGGCCCGATCGCTCGGACAATCCGTTGCACCACGCCGGTCTCGGCCATGGGTGAGGACATAGGACGCCGCGCGGCTCGGCTCAAGCCTGCGAAGCGGGCCGCTACAATTGCGCAAGCGGAAGGAGCGCGCCCTCGCGCAGCACCGCTTCGGCCGCCTTGCTCGGCCGTCCGTCCGCCTCGGCGAGCACGAGCTGCGCCAGCAGCGTCAACGGCGCGCGGCTGCCTTTGACCGCGCGCACCAGCACGCGGATCGCGGCTTCTTCCGGTTTGGGATGGACCGGAAGGACGGCGACCGCGCCGAACTCGCGCCCGAGCGCCGCCAGCACGTCGGCGAGCCCGTCGGCGCGCCAGATCAGCGTCAGCACGCCCGATTGCACCAGCAGCCAGCGGGCACGCCTGACCCACTGCACCAGCGTGTAGTCCATCGCCGTGTAGGCGCGCCGGCGGTCCGGGTGCGGCGAGATCAGCTGTCGCGCGGAGTCATGAAACGGCGGATTCATCAGGACCCGCGTGGCGCAAGCGGCGGCAAGCCCGGCGTCGTGATAGGCGCCGGTCGATGCGCCGACGTCGAGCGCGACCGTTCGCACCCTGTGCGCGAGGCCGTTCAGCTCGGCATTTCCCGCCGCAAGCGCCACCAGCCGTTCGTCGATGTCGAGCAGCGTGACCGCGAGCCCGTCGACGCGGCTTGCGAGCGCGAGTCCGGCGGCGCCGACGCCGGCGCCGAGATCGACCGCATGTTCTCCCGGCCTGGCCCCGGCTGCGGCCGCGAGCAGGATGGCGTCGTGACCGACCCGGTGACCACGCCGCGGCTGCCGCAACACCAGCCGGCCACCGAGAACAGCGTCCTCGGTGACGGCGCCGATGTTCGCGTCAATCGTCATCGGGACGCAGCTCGTGGCCGAGGCCGGCCTCGGTCAGCAGGCGGCGGGCATCGCCGAGGCAGCGCTCCTCGACCAGGAGGCGGCGCGGCAGGATGCCGAGCGAGCCTTCGAGCACGCTCATGTGAGAGTCGAGCAGGAGGTGCGGGATCCGCGCGCCGTCGAGCAGGGCCTGGACGGCGGAGATCAGCACGGGGTTGTTGGTGCGAACGAGCTCGCGCATTTCGGCCTCGGCACGCGAACGGCCGCGGCGATCCGGTTCCCGCAGCGTCAAGGCGCGCACTTGCCGCTCAACATTAGCGTTTCTATGCTCGCCCGTCCCGCTTCGCCCGGAGTTCCGCGTGGCCGTCATCGTCCCCTTCGAAAGCCAGTCGCCCGCCTCGATCGACCGCCTGATCGAGCATGTCACCGCCGACATGGACCGCGTCAATGCCACGATCCTGTCGCGCACCGGGTCGGACGTGACCATGATCCCGGAGGTCGCCAACCACCTGATCAATTCGGGCGGCAAACGGCTGCGCCCGATGCTGACCTTGGCCATGGCGCGGCTTGCCGGCTACGCCGGCGACGGCCACGTCAAGCTCGCGGCGGCGGTCGAGTTCATGCACACCGCGACGTTGCTGCACGACGACGTGGTCGATGAGAGCGAAATGCGGCGCGGCAAGCTTGCCGCGCGCATGCTGTGGGGCAACGAGGCGAGCGTGCTGGTCGGCGATTTCCTGCTCGGCCAGGCGTTCCGCATGATGGTCGAGGTCGGCTCGCTGCGCGCGCTCGAGATCCTGTCGGCAGCCGCCGCGGTCATCGCCGAAGGCGAGGTGATGCAGCTCGGCGCCGCCAAGAACACCGCCACCACCGAGGACGAGTATCTGGCCGTCATCCGCGCCAAGACTGCAGAGCTGTTCGCGGCCGCCTGCGAGGTCGGCCCTGCGCTCGCCAGCAGGCCCAAGGACGAGCAGTCGGCCTGCCGGTCGTTCGGCATGAACCTCGGCATCGCGTTCCAGCTGGTCGACGACGCGCTCGACTACGGCGGCAAATCCGCCAAGCTCGGCAAGAACGTCGGCGACGACTTCCGCGAGGGCAAGATCACCTTGCCGGTGGTGCTGTCGTTCCGCCGCGGCTCGGATCACGAGCGGATCTTCTGGCGCCGTACCCTGGAGGACGGCGACGCCAAGGAAAGCGATCTCGAGACCGCCGTCGGCTTGATGATCAAGCACCGCGCGCTCGAGGACACGGTCAAGCGCGCCCGCCACTATGGGGCGATCGCCAAGGATGCGCTCGCGCTGTTCCCGGATTCGGTGATGAAGGCGGCCTTGAGCGAGACGGTCGAGTTCTGCATCGGGCGGACCAACTAGGGTGGCCGAGAGCGCGCCGCGCCCATTGCCGCTCGCGGGCCTGCGCGTGGTCGAGTTCTGCCAGATGGTGATGGGCCCCTCGTGCGGCCTGATCCTGGCCGATCTCGGCGCCGACGTGGTGAAAGTGGAGCCGCTCGCCGGCGACCGCACGCGGCGGCTCAAAGGCGTCGCCTCCGGCTTCTACGCGATGTTCGCGCGCAACAAACGCAGCTTGGCGCTCGACACCGGCACGGCGGACGGGCAGCGCATCGCGCGGCTTTTGATCGGGCAGAGCGACGTACTGATCGAGAACTTCCGCCCCGGCCTGATGACGCGCGTCGGGCTCGATTATGCGGCGGTCGCCACGATCGCGCCGCGGCTGATCTACTGTTCGCTCAAAGGCTTCCTGCCCGGTCCGTACCAGAACCGCCCGGCGCTCGACGAGGTGGTGCAGATGATGGGCGGGCTTGCCTACATGACCGGGCTGCCGGGCAAGCCGATGCGCGCCGGCGCCTCGGTCAACGACATCATGGGCGGCATGTTCGGCGTGATCGCGATCCAGGCCGCGCTGGCGCAGCGCGAGCGCAGCGGGCGCGGACAGCATATCCAGAGCGCGCTGTTCGAGAACAACGTGTTCCTGATGGGGCAGGCCATGATGTTCGAGGCGGTGACCGGCGAACCGGCGCAGCCGTGGTCGGTGAAGGACGCGCCATGGCCGGTCTACGACCTGTTCGATACGGCGGACGGCTCGAAGATCTTCCTTTCGATCGTCGGCGAGGAGCACTGGCGCGATTTCTGCCGCGCGTTCGAGCGCGAGGCGTGGCTCACCGATGCGCGGCTCGCCACCAATCCGGACCGCGTCAAGGCGCGGCCGTGGCTGCTGGCGGAGATCGCCGCGATCACGCGCGCGCGCTCGGCCGCGGAGTTGTCGGGCATCTTCGAGCGGATCGGGCTCCCGTTCGCGCCGGTCTCGACGCCGAGCGACCTGTTCGACGATCCGCATCTGGCCGCGTCCGGCGGGCTCATCGACACCCGCCTGCCCGGCGGCGGCCGCGGCCGCGCGCCCGCATTGCCGGTGACCATGGACGGGCGGCGGCTGCCCAAGCGGATCGATCCGCGCGAAGTCGGCGCGGATACGCGCGACGTGCTGGGCGAACTTGGCTTGGGCGAGGAGGAGATCGCGGGGTTGGTGGAGCGGGGTGTGGTCGGCGTGCCTGAGGGGAATGCCGCGCAAGCTCCTGCAGGCTAGCTTGACCCGCCGCCGAGCACGGTTGCCCGCGCCCACCAGCCGGGATGCCGCGTGCGCAAATCGCGCGCCGCGCGCGTGGCGGCGCGCGATGAGTTGAAAACGGCAAAGCAGGTCGCGCCCGAGCCCGACATGCGGGCAAGCCGGCATCCCGGTGCTGCGCGTAGCGCGGCGAGAACCTCGGCGATGACCGGCTGCAGCGCGATCGCCGGCGCCTCGAGGTCGTTGCGCTGCTGCGCCAGCGTTGCGCACAGCGCGGTCGTGCCGAGCCGGCTGAACGCGGCGAGGTCATCGTGGCCACCCTTCGAGGCTCGCTGCGCTCGCACCTCAGGGTGAGGTTCGGCGTGAGGCTGCGCTCGCGCCTCCGCCTCCCGCGCCAGCCGCGCGAACACGTCCTTGGTGGCAACCGCGACCCCCGGATTGACCAGCACGGCGGCGAGCTTGGGCAGCGCGATCGGCGCCGACAGGAGCTCGCCGACGCCGCGCATCAGGCGCGGCCGCGGATCGACGCAGACCGGCACGTCGGCGCCGGTCGCGCGGGCGGCATCCATCAGGCGGGGATCGTCGCGCGCTAGCCCATTGGCACGCGCCAGCAGCCGCAACGCCGCGGCCGCATCCGCCGACCCGCCGCCGATTCCGGCCGCGACCGGCAGGCGCTTGTCGAGACGGAAGGCGCCGAGCCGCAGTCCCTCCACGCGTTCGCGCAGCGCATTGGCGGCTTTGAGCACGAGGTTGTGTTCGGCGCGCCCGGCCGCCGCCGCGGTCGGCCCGCGCGTGACGAGCGCAAGCGCTGCGCCGGGCGCAAAGGTCAGGCGATCGCAGATATCGGCAAACGCGACCAGGCTTTCGAGCTCGTGATAGCCGTCGGGACGCCGGCCAAGCACGTGCAGGGTCAGGTTGACCTTGGCAGGGGCACGCTCGGCCAATTCGTCGCGAGGCGGCACGAGCTAAGGGATCAGCCGCCGTCCGGCTTCTTCGCGGCCTTGACGGTCTCGCTGGTTTCCTCGATCAGCGCGCCGGCCTTGATCTTCTCCTCGATCTTCTTGAGGTCTTCCGGCTCGGGCTTGAGGTCGCGCGCGTGCGCCCACTGGAACTGGGCTTCGAGCGTGCGCCCGACTTTCCAATAGGCGTCGCCGAGGTGATCGTTGATGGTCGGGTCCTCGGGCTTGAGCTCGACCGCGCGCTCCAGGTGCTTCACCGCCTCGTCGTAATTGTGGATGCGGTAGAACGCCCATCCGAGCGAGTCGACGATGTAGCCGTCGTCCGGACGCTGCTCGACGGCACGGCGGATCATGCGCATGCCGTCCTCGAGATTGACGCCCTGGTCGATCCACGAATAGCCGAGATAGTTGAGCACGTGCGGCTGGTCGGGGAACAGCTCGAGCGCCCTCCTGAAATCGATCTCCGCCTTGACCCACTGCTTCGAGCGCTCGTGGCAGATGCCGCGGAAATAGAAGATCAGCCAGTTCGGCCGCTGCGGATTCTTCAGCGTGTCGACGCCCTTGGAGTAGACGTCGCCGCACTCGGCGAACTGCTTGCGCCCGCGCAGGATGGTGCCGAGCGCCATGATCGCTTCGAGATCATCCGGCCGCTCGGCGATGAGCTTCTCCAGGAGCTTCTTGGCTTCTTCGGTGCGCTCCAGGCCGTCGAGATTGAGCGCGAGCTGGATGTTGGAATTGCGCTTGAGCGGCGATTCGGCCGGCATGCGCTGGTAGACCTTGATGGCGAATGCCGGCTTCTTCAGCGTCTCGTACAGGTCGCCGAGCGACAGCAAGGCGAGCGGGTGGCGCGGACTCAGGTAGATCGCGAGCTGCAGATAGACCAGCGCGAGATCCTCGCCGCCCTGGCGACCGAGCGCGGCGCCGAGGCCGTAGAGCACCTCGGCGGCGCCGGCCTGCGCGTTTTCGACCAGGGGCTTGAGCTTCTCGCCCTCCCTGACCTCGTCCATCGACTCCATGACCAGGGGATGGTGCGGCAATACCTTGTCGAAGGCCTCGAAGATGCGTAGCGCCTCGTCCTTGCCGACGTTGCGCGAAGCCCAGCGGCCGTAGGCTTCCACCGCGCGCAGCGCATTGCCGTCGAGCTTGTGGACGCGCTCGAAGCGCTTGCCGGCCTCCTTGCGGTTGCCGGCGAGATCGAGCAGCAGGCCGGCATGCAGGTCCTTGAAGATCGCGTACCACTCCGGACCGGTCAGGCGGTCGACGGTCTCGACCGCGGTGCGCACGTCGGGGCTGCCGTGATAGGTCCACGCCGTGAGCAAGGTCGCGGTCAGGTCGGCGATCGGGCCGCGCACCGACTGGGACAGCTGCTGACGCGCCGCCTGATACTGCTTCTGCTTGAGCGCGCGCACGCCCAGCACCAGACGCGCGACGCGGTTGGTCTTGTCGACCTGGATGATGCGATCGGCGAGCTTGACCGCCTCCTCGACGTCGCCGTCGACCAGCACCGACAGGAACGCGCGCTCCAGCAGGACCGGGTTGCGCGGCTCGGCGCGCAGCGCGGCGCGGTAGTAGGCGGCCGCCGCGGTCGCATCGCGCTGGGTTCCGGCGTGCCGTGCCGCCAGATAGTTGCCGGATGGAGACGTGCGGGCGAGCTCCTGCGCCGTCGGCGTCTGTGCGCCGAGCACGCTCGGCCAAGCAGCCACGGCGACAAGGACGCAGAACGCCACGCCTCGGGGCGAAATCTGGACGGTCACGGGTTGAAGATCTCCTTGGAAGCGGGCGAACGCCCGACGCAGTCCTCGGTAGCGACGCACAATGGCCTTTTTATGCACCAGTCGCAAGGATGCAACCGGGAGGGGCCTGGAACACGGAAAACTTCGGCTAAATGCCTGATTCTGTGTGAGCTTGGACCACAAACGTTAACGCCGCCACACCGCGGATAGGTGGGGCGCCGAGGCGCGTTCACATGTTCGGATAGTTCGGTCCCCCGCCACCTTCCGGCGTGACCCAGATGATGTTCTCATTCGGGTCCTTGATGTCGCAGGTCTTGCAGTGCACGCAGTTCTGCGCGTTGATCACGAAGCGCGCGCCCGAGGCCTCCTCGACCCATTCGTAGACGCCGGCCGGGCAATAACGCGCCGACGGGCCGGCATAGACGTCGTGCTCGGACGCTTTCTGCAGTTCCATATCCTTCACGATGAGGTGCACCGGCTGGTCCTCCTCGTGGTTGGTGTTGGACAGGAACACCGATGACAGCTTGTCGAAGCTCACGACCCCGTCCGGCTTCGGATAGACGATCGGCGTGAAGTTCGCGGCCGGTTGCAAGGTCGCGGAGTCGGGCTTGCCGTGCCCGAGCGTGCCGAACAGCGAAAACCCGAAGGTGTTGGTCCACATGTCGAAGCCGGCGCTGGCGAAGCCGAGCATGGTGCCGAGCTTCGACCACAGCGGCTTGACGTTGCGCACCTTTTTCAGGTCGCGGCCGACCGGCGAGCGCCGCCACGCGTCCTCGTAGCCGGTCAGTTCGTCGCCGCTCCGGCCCGCCGCGAGCGCCGCCGCCGCATGCTCGGCCGCGAGCATCCCGGTGAGGATCGCATTGTGCGAGCCCTTGATGCGCGGCAGGTTGATGAAGCCGGCCGCGCAGCCGATCAGCGCGCCGCCGGGGAAAACGAGCTTCGGCACCGACTGCCAGCCGCCCTCGGTGATCGCGCGCGCGCCGTAGCACAGCCGCTTGCCGCCTTCGAAGGTCGGACGGATCGAGGGATGCTGCTTGAAGCGCTGGAACTCCTCGAACGGCGCCACATGGGGGTTGGCGTAGTTGAGATGCACCACGAAACCGACCGCCACCTGCTCGTCTTCCAGATGATAGAGGAACGAGCCGCCGCCGGTGCGGTTGTCGAGCGGCCAGCCGAAGGTGTGCTGCACCAGACCCGGCCGGTGGCGGTCGGGCGCGACCTTCCACAGCTCCTTCAGCCCGAGTCCGAACTTCTGCGGCTCGCTGTTCCGGCAAAGATCGAAACGGGCGATGAGCTGCTTCGACAGCGAGCCGCGCGCACCCTCGGCGAACAGCGTGTACTTGGCGCGCAGCTCCATGCCGCGGGTGAAGGAATCCTTGCGCTGGCCAGCCTTGGCGCGGCCCATGTCTCCGGTCGCGACGCCGCAGACCTCGCCGTTCGCCCCGAACAGCAGTTCGGCCGCCGCGAACCCCGGATAGATCTCGACGCCCAGGGCCTCCGCCTTGCTGGCGAGCCAACGGCAGACGTTGCCAAGCGAGACGATGAAATTGCCGTGGTTCGACATCAACGGCGGCATGAGGAAATTCGGCACGCGCAGCGCGCCCGAAGGTCCCAGCCAGTAGAAGCGGTCGTCGGTCACTTCGGTCTTGATCGGCGCATCGGCCTCGCTGCGCCAATCGGGCAGCAGCTGGTCGATGCCGATCGGATCGATCACGGCGCCGGAGAGGATGTGCGCGCCGACTTCGGAGCCCTTCTCCACCACCACCACGGAGATTTCCGGATTGACCTGCTTGAGGCGGATCGCCGCCGCAAGCCCGGCGGGGCCGGCCCCGACGATGACCACGTCGAATTCCATTCCCTCGCGGGCGGGCAATTCGGTGTCGCTCATGCGCGGTCTCCGTTCCCGTGCTCCCTTGCTTTCAAGGTTTTCCACGATTTGACAGCCGTGACAATCTCGCGCGGCGCGCGGCTGTGCTAACCTCGGGCATGTCCGCCGACCGCGCTCATGCCGCGCACGCGCTTCTCGCCTTCTACCTCGAGGCCGGGGTCGATGCCGTCGTCGACGAGCACGCGATCGACCGGCTTGCCGGCGATGGCGGGCCGACGGCGATGCTCGAACCGAGCCCGCGCGACGCTGCGCCGCCGGCGCCGAGCCCGTCGGCTGCGGACGCGCGGCCGGCCGCCGCGCCGGCGCCGGTCTCGCCCGATGTCGCCGTCATGGCGGCGCGCGAGGCCGCACGCGCCGCAGCGAGCCTCGATGAGCTGCGCGCGATCCTGGCGCGGTTCGAGGGATGCGCGCTGCGCACCACGGCCAAGCAGCTGGTGTTCGCCGACGGCAATCCGCGCTCGCGCGTGATGTTCGTCGGCGAAGCGCCCGGGCGCGAGGAGGATATCGAGGGCCTGCCGTTCGTCGGCCGCTCGGGCAAGCTGCTCGATCTGATGATGGCGGCAATCGGGCTCGATCGCGCGCAAGCCTACATCGCCAACATCATCCCCTGGCGGCCGCCCGGCAACCGCACGCCGACGCCGCAGGAGAGCCAGATCTGCCTGCCGTTCACCCTGCGCCAGATCGAGCTCGCCGATCCCGACGTGCTGGTGTGCCTGGGCGGCCCGTCGGCGCAGGCGCTGCTTGGCGTCAAGGACGGCATCAAGAAGACGCGCGGGCGCTGGTTCGCCTTCCACACCGGCGCACGCGAGATCCGCGCGATCGCGACCTTCCACCCGGCCTACCTGCTGCGCTCGCCGCTGGAGAAACGATTGGCGTGGCGGGATTTCCTTTCGATCGGAAAGGCGCTCGCGGGCTGACGCTTCCTGCGCTCTCTCCCTATATGATGATCGGAGCGTCTCGAGACGACGCGGGAGGCGTCCATGGATCTCGATCCGGTTCTGCTCGCCCGGCTGCAGTTCGCCTTCACGGTGACGTTCCACATCATTTTCCCGAGCTTCACCATCGGGCTTGCCGCCTATATCGCGACGCTTCTGGTCATGGCGCTGCGCACGGGCCGCGAGCACTATCACCGGCTGGCGCGCTTCTGGACCAAGATCTTCGCGGTCTCGTTCGCCATGGGCGTGGTCTCGGGCATCGTGCTGTCCTACCAATTCGGCACCAACTGGAGCCGTTTCTCGCTCGTGGTCGGCAATGTGGTCGGGCCCTTGATCGGCTACGAGGTGCTGACCGCGTTCTTCCTCGAGGCGACCTTCCTCGGCGTGCTGCTGTTCGGTTGGAACCGGGTGCCGCCCTGGCTGCACGCGATGTCGGCGATCTTCGTCGCGATCGGCACGACGATCTCGGCGTTCTGGATCCTCTCCGCCAACAGCTGGATGCATACGCCGGCCGGACACGAGATCCGCAACGGCATCGCCTATCCGGTCGACTGGCTCGCGATCGTGTTCAACCCGAGCTTCCCCTATCGGCTCGCCCACATGGTCACCGCCGCCTACCTGACCACCGCGATGGTCGTGCTCGCAGTCGGCGCACGCTACCGGCTCGCCGATCGCCATGGCGAGGAAGCGCGCACCATGATGCGCATGGCGGTCGGGATGCTTGCGGTCCTGGCGCCGCTGCAGCTCTTCATCGGCGACCAGCACGGCCTCAACACGCTCGAGCACCAGCCGATCAAGATCGCCGCCATGGAGGGACACTGGGACGGTTCGAAGCCGGGCGCGCTCGTGCTGTTCGCCTGGCCCGACGAGCAGGCGGAAACGAACCGCTTCGAGATTTCGATTCCCAAGGGAGCGTCGCTCATCCTCAAGCACGATCCGAACGCCTTGTTTCCGGGCTTGACGAGCGTTCCGCCGCGGGACCGCCCGCCGGTCAAGAACGTGTTCTTCGCCTTCCGCATCATGGTCGGCATCGGGCTGATCCTGATCTTGATCGGGCTGACCGGCGCACTCCTGTGGTGGCGCGGCCGGCTGTTCGACGCCCGTTGGTTCCTGGTCCCGGTATCGCAGGGCTGGTGGCTCGGCTTCGTCGCCATCATCGCCGGCTGGGTGGTGACCGAGAGCGGCCGGCAGCCATGGCTCGCCCACGGCATCCTGCGCACCGCCGACGCGATCTCGCCGGTATCGGCGAGCCAGATCGCGGCGACGCTCGCGCTGTTCGTCGTCGTCTACGGCATCGTGTTCGCGATGGGCATCTACTACATCAACCGCCTGATCGCGAAGGGACCGCAGGGCCGCCTGGTCGAGCCGCCGAAGGGCGTCGCGAGCCGCCCGCTGGCCTCGGCCGCAGACGCGGCGCGCGACGCGATCGGATCGTAGCGCATGATCCCGAAAAGTGGGAACCGGTTTTCGGACAAAGATCATGCGCAAGCAAGAAGTAGAGTCGCCGTGAACGAGTTCGGATCGAGCAAGGGCTGATCGGAGGACGACCCATGGAGTGGTGGCTTCCGGTGATCTGGGCGGCGGTGATCGGCACCGCGGTCGCGCTCTACGTCATCCTCGACGGCTTCGATCTCGGCATCGGCGTCCTGTTTCCCTTCGCCCAGAGCGAGCGCGAGCGCGACCAGATGATCAATTCGATCGCGCCGTTCTGGGACGGCAACGAGACCTGGCTGGTGCTCGGCGGCGCCGGGTTGTTGGTCGCATTCCCGCAGGCCTATGCGGTGATCATGCCGGCGCTCTATCTCCCCGTGATCGTCATGCTGCTGGCGCTCGTGTTCCGGGGCGTCGCGTTCGAGTTCCGCCACGTCGCCGACACGAGCAAGCGCTACTGGAATTTCGCCTTCGCGGCCGGCTCGATACTGGCGGCGCTGTGCCAAGGGGTGATCCTCGGCGGCCTGATCCAGGGCATCAAGGTCGAGAACGGCGTGTTTGCCGGCGGCGCGTTCGACTGGGCGACGCCGTTCGCGTTCGCCTGCGGCCTCGGCGTGACGACCGGCTACGCGCTGCTCGGCGCGACCTGGCTCACGATGAAGACGGACGGTGCGGTCGCGACGCGCGCACGCGAACAGGCGAAATGGCTGCTGGCCGGCGTGCTCGGGTTCATGGGCCTGGTCAGCCTGTGGACGCCGCTTGCGTTCCCGCGAATTGCCGAACGCTGGTTCAGCGTGCCCAACATCTATTTCCTTTGGCCGATCCCGCTGGTGACCGTTGTCACCGCATTCATGGCGTGGCGCTGGCTCGCCGCCGGCCGCGACGCCCTGCCCTTCTTCGCAACGATCGCATTGTTCATGCTCGGCTATCTCGGCCTTGGAATCTCGACCTACCCCTACCTTGTGCCGCCGTCGCTGACCGCCTGGGACACGGCGGCCGCGCCGGCAAGCCAGATCTTCTCCCTCGTCGGCACGCTCGCGATGCTGCCGGTGATCCTGTTCTATGTCGTGTTCGTCTATTGGATCTTCCGCGGCAAGGTGCGCGAAGGCGAAGGCTATCACTAGTGCCCCGAACCCGAAGTTCGCACGCAGCGGGCCGCACATTCGGTTGCGAACTTCGGGTTCAAAAGGGGCACTAGAAGCATAGAGTTGCTAGTGTCCCTTTGATTCCGAAGTTCGCATCAGAGCTTGCCGCACAGTTTTTGCGAACTTCGGAATCGGGACACTAGGGCGGCGCGTCCTGCGCCCGCGGCCTGATCACGGCCCAACCGACGCGCAGCAGCGGAAGCCGGCCTTGCAGGGTGCGGGCGAACGAGCGCGGCACCTCGGGCACCATGTCGGGAAAACGCGCCCTCAAAGCGGCCGGCGGCGTGCCGGCGGTGTCGGTCGCGGCCCACACGATCACGGCACCGCGCTGGCGCACCGCTGCGTCATTGAGCCACGGCGCGCGCTCGGGCGAGGCATCGACATAGAGGCTCGGGCGATCGGGCGAAGCGAGCGCGACGAGGCCGGCGGTGCGCACGTCGCCGACGACGATCGCGAGCGGCCTGCCGGTGCGGCGGCGGAACGTCTCGGTGAAGAATTGTCCCATCGCGCTCGCCGGCTTGCTGACTTCGAGGTCCACCGCGACGGTCCATGGCAGCGTCACGGTCGCGGCGACGATGATGCCGGGCGGAGCCAGCAGCAGGGCCAGCCACACGAGCGCACCGATGCGCTGGCGATAGAGCCGGATGGTGTCGCCGGCAGCAACGATGGCGGCGAGGCCCGACAATACCACCACGGGGCCGGCACCGCCGATCGGCGTGCGGCGGCCGAGCAGGACGGCGAGCAGGGTTGCGACGAATGCCGGCGCAATGGCGAAGAAATACACGAAGCTGCGCGCGAAGGGATCGAGCGGCTGGCGCTCGAACAGAGGTGCACCTGCGCGCGAACCTGCGAGCGCGCCGCCGGAAACGAGCAGCAACACCACTGCGCCGGCATGGGCAAACAAGAGCCAGAGCAGGAGACCGAACCAGGCGAGCAGGCGCTGCTCCACGGCCACAAGGTTCGCCAGCACCGCCAGCGCCGGCAGCGGATCGACACCGGCGCGGTCGAGCGAGATCAAATGCGGCAGATTGATCAGCACCACCACGAACGCCGCAACCCATGGCTCCGGCGCGGCAAGGCGCGCGCGGCCGCGCTCGCTCAAGGCGACAAACAGCATGATGAGCCCGACGAGAATCAAACCCGCATAGGCGGTGAGCAGCAGGAGACCGAGCGCGACAGCGGCCGCGAGCCAATCGCTGCGGCGATTTTCGACCAGCGCCCGATAGACGTAGAGCAGCGCAAGCGCGCTCAGCGCCATGGCGAGCACGCCGGGTCCAAATTCGAGCGTCGGGATGGTGAAGACGGTGACCCCGGTCATGAGCAGGATCGCCATCGCGGCGTGCGCGGTGCCGACGATGCGCCGCCCGAGCGCGAACACGGCCCAGAAGGTTACCACCACGCAGGCCTGCGACAGCAAATAGAGGCCGATGACGCGGCCGCCGGCGAGCTCGAAGGCAAGCTCGGCCAGCCAGTACGCGAACGGCGGACCATAGGGCGACGCGATCGTCCATTCCTTGCCGACGGCGAGCACCAGCGGGACGTCGCCGGGCGGCGCTGCGTAGAACAGCGCGGGCACGAGCGCCCACAGCGTCGCCTGCCCGAGCGCAGCGATCCAGAACATCAGGACCGGGCGCGCGCGCAAGACCTCCACGATCAGGGAGACATGGAGCAGCGTGGCGCGCTCGCGAGCGACTGAGGACGCAACCGACATCGACGCAACGACCGTTAAAGCGGCAGCATCTCCGCGTCGCCCTCCTCGGTCCCCGACGCGATGCCGAGAAGCGTGGCGATCGGCGCAAAGGACCGGCGGTGATGCACCGTCGGGCCGAGGCGGGCGAGCGCGGCGAAATGCTCGGGCACACTATAGCCCATATGGCGCTCGAAGCCGTAGCCGGGATGGATGGCGCCGAGCTGCATCATGAGGCGGTCGCGCGTCACCTTGGCGACGATCGAGGCGGCCGCGATCGAGGCGACCAGCGCGTCGCCGTGCACGACCGCCCGACACTCGCAGTCGGCCGCGATGCGGTCGAGCCCGTCGACGAACACGAGGCGCGGGGCAACCGGCAGGGCGCGCACCGCGCGCGCCAGCGCCCACAGCGAGGCCTGGCGGATATTGTCGCAATCAATGCGCGCGGGCGGCGCGAACGCGACGGCGACCTGCGCGGTCGCGCAGATCTTGGCGTAGAGCCGCTCGCGATCCTCGCGCGCGAGCTGCTTGGAGTCGTTGAGGCCGCGCGGAACCCGATCCGGGTCGAGGATGACGGCGGCGGCTACGACCGGACCGGCGAGCGGCCCGCGACCGGCCTCGTCGCAGCCGGCGACCGGCAGGATGCCGCGCCGCATCGCCGCGCGCTCGCGCGCGAAGGTCGGCCGGGCGGGCGGCTCGGCGAGCGGCAGACGGACGGCGGCTTCGGCCTTGCGACTCATGCCGCCATCTTGCGCACGGCGGCTGCGACATCAACCGGCTTGCTTTATATTCCCCGGTACGGTCCACATTGTCCGCATGAAGCTGTTCGACTTTCTGGCCCGCGCGGTATTCCTGCTCGCCGCGGGCGTGCTCATGCTGCTCGCCCTGGTCATGATCGGCGACGCGCTGGTGCAATTCGTCAGCACCCTGTGGCGCGGCAGGGATTTGGGAATCGCCGCACTCAGCGGCATCGGCTACGTGGTCGTCGCCATCGCGGTGTTCGACGTCGCCAAGTACCTGGTCGAGGAAGAAGTGGTGCGCGGCCGCGAGATGCGCGCCGCCTCCGAGACCCGCCGCAGCCTCACCCGCTTCATCTCGACCATCGCGATCGCGATCTTCCTCGAGGCGCTGGTGACGGTGTTCCGCGTGAGCCAGGAGAGCGTCTCCGACCTGATTTATCCGACCCTGCTGCTGCTGGTCGCGATCCTGCTGGTGCTCGGCCTCGGCGTGTTCCAGCGCTTGAGCGCGATCGTCGAGCAGGAGGTCGACCACAAGGACAAGGCCGACGAAAAGAAGAAGAACAACAAGTAACAGACCGGCTCAGAACAGGCTCAATTGCTGCGCCCGCTTGCGCGGCGGCTCGAACTGATCGGTCGCGAGCTTGAGCTTGCGCCGGTTGAGCCCGAGCCGCTCGCACGCGGCTTCGAAACGCCGGCCGATCATCCATGCGTACGGACCGGACCCGGTCATGCGCTCGCCCCACTTGGCGTCGTAATCCTTGCCTCCGCGCATGTCGCGGATCAGCTTGAAGACGTGGCGGGAGCGATCGGGGAAATTCGCCATCAGCCACTCGCGGAACAGATCGCGCACCTCGAGCGGCAGGCGCAGCAGCACGTAGCCGGCCTCGCGCGCTCCGGCAGCGGATGCTGCATCGAGGATGCGCTCGATCTCGAAATCGTTGATCGCCGGGATGACCGGAGCGACCATGACCGAAGCCGGAATGCCGGCATCGCTCAGTCGTCTTATCGCTTCAAGCCGACGCGGTGGGGTCGCGGCGCGCGGCTCCATGGTGCGGGCGACTTTCGGATCGAGGCTCGTCACCGAGAGCGCGACCTTGACCAGGTTGCGCCGCGCCATGCGGGCGAGGATGTCGACGTCGCGCATCACCAGCGCGGACTTGGTGACGATGCCGACCGGGTGGCCGGCCGCCTCCAGCACTTCCAGGATGCGGCGCATGATCTCGTATTTGCGCTCGATCGGCTGGTATGGATCGGTGTTGGTTCCGATGGCGATGACGCGCGGGCTGTAGCCGGGCGCCGACAGCTCGCGTTCGAGCAGCTCCGGCGCGTCGGGCTTTGCGAACAGTTTCGATTCGAAATCGAGCCCGGCCGACAAGCCCATATAGGCGTGCGTCGGGCGCGCGTAGCAATAGACGCAGCCGTGCTCGCAGCCGCGATAGGGATTGATCGAGCGGTCAAAGCCGATGTCGGGGGATTCGTTGCGCGTGATGATCTTGCGCGGTTTCTCCTCCGTGACGGTGGTGGCGAACGCAGGCAATTCCTCGATGCTCTGCCAGCCATCGTCGAAGGCGATGCGCGCGAACGGCTCGAACCGGCCGGAGGCGTTGGATTCGGCGCCGCGGCCGCGTCGGCGCTCGCGGTCGACCGCAACGCCCGAGAATCCGTCCGACAATCCGTCCAGCAATTCGCCCGCCGGCGCCGGGGAGGGCGCCGGCACCAGCGGGCGTCGCAGAGCTGCTGAGCGGGACATGGGACGAACGTAATCCAATCAAGCGAACATAACAAGAACAAAGATGCCTTGGTCGCACCCGAGCGGATGGGGTAACGCGCTGAAAGACATACAATATATAGGAAGTATTGCGCTGCAATATGATTGATAGCCTGCCGCGGGGACGCTGCATGCTGAGCGTGGTGACTGCCATGAGCGAATCGGAACGCGCCTGGCGCCGCCTCGGCCGCGGACGCATCGGGATGCTGCACAGCAGCGTGTCTCAGCCGATATTATTGACTCAGTCAAATAACTGGTTGACACTGTCACTCGCAGACGCGGGGGCGATATGCGCATGACCTCTTCCTCCCCGGACCTGGAGCGGCGGATCGCGGCCGTGCGCCGCTTCACCCGCTTCTACACGCGCCAGATCGGCCTGTTGCAGGAAGGCGACCTGCTCGGTCCTTTCTCGCTGACGCAGGCGCGCGTGCTCTACGAGCTCGCCAATCGCGACCAGCCGACGGCCAGCGAACTCGCCGCTGATCTCGGATTGGACCACGGATATCTGAGCCGTATCCTGCGCCGCTTTGCCGACCACGGCCTGCTGCTCCGCAAGCCCGCACCCGAGGACGCCCGGCAGAGCCTGCTGATGCTGACGGCCAAGGGCCGCAAGGCATTCGCACCGCTCAACGCGCGCTCGCACGATGAAGTCGGCGCCATGCTCGGCAGGCTCGGGGAAGCGGAGCAGCGGCGCGTCGTCGCCGCCATGGCCGCGATCGAGCAATTGCTCGCAGGCAGCGCCGAGCGGCCGGCGTCCCTCCTGCGGCCGCACCGCGCAGGCGACATGGGCTGGGTCGTATCGGCGCACGGCGCGCTCTACGCGCGCGAATACGGCTGGGATATCTCGTTCGAGGCCCTGGTGGCGGAGATCACCGCCGAGTTCATCCGCAAGTTCAATCCGAAGCGCGAGTGCTGCTGGATCGCCGAGGTCGATGGCGAGGCAGTCGGCTCGGCCTTTGTGGTGCAGAAATCCGACCAGGTCGCCAAGCTGCGGCTCGTCATCGTCGATCCCAAAGCGCGCGGGCACGGGCTCGGGCGCCGGCTCGTTCAGGAGTGCATGCGCTTTGCACGCAGCGCCGGCTATGCGTCGATGACGCTGTGGACGCAAAGCACCCTGACCGCGGCGCGAGCGATCTACGAGACCGAGGGGTTCGCGCTCGCCGCCCAGGAGCCGCATCGCAGCTTCGGCGTCGACTTGACCGGAGAAACCTGGGAACGCGCATTGTGACCGAAACGAGCGGAGGTCGCGCCTCGATGGCCGCCGCTGCTGCCTCGATCCAGGTCGGCGCCGCAATCGTCGCCACGCGCTACGTGATCGGGGAGACCGATCCGGCCTCGCTCGCGGTGTGGCGCTACCTCATCGGCGTCTCATGCCTGCTGCCGTTCCTGATCGGCGCGCCGCGGGTGCGCTTCGCACGGCGCGACCTGATCCCGATGGCCGCGCTCGGCATCGTCCAATTCGGTGTCCTGATCGTGCTCCTGAACGACGCGCTGCGTTTCGTGCCGTCGGGCCGCGTCTCGCTGCTGTTCGCCACGTTCCCGATGTGGACCATGATCTTTGCCGCCATGCTCGGGCGCGAGCGGTTGACCGCGCCCAAGACCGTAGGCGTCGCATTGACCATCGCCGGCGTCGCCCTCGCGCTCGGCGAGCGCGCGCTCGAGCCCGGCGCAACCGGCACTTCCGACAGCACTTGGGCCGGCACTTGGGTCGGCACTTGGGCCGGCACTTGGCGCGGCGAACTGACGGTGCTGGCGAGCGCGCTGTGCGGCGCGGTGTGCAGCGTGTTCTATCGCCCGTACTTGCAGAAATATCCGGCGCTGCCGGTCAGCATCTACGCGATGCTGGCGGCGATCGTATTCCTGGCCGCGATCGCCGCCGGCCAGGGATTCTTCACCACGGCTCCGCGCTTCAGCCCGGGCGGCCTGTCGGCCGTGCTGTTCATCGGCAGCGGCAGCGGGATCGGCTATTTCCTCTGGCTGTGGGCGTTGAACCACATGTCGCCGACCCGCGTGACCGTGTTCCTGGCGCTGAGCCCGCTCACCGCGACCGTGCTCGGCGCGGCTCTGCTCGGCGAAATCATCTCGAGCGCGTTCCTGTTCGGGCTTGCCAGCGTCGCCGCCGGACTGTGGCTCGCCCATCGGGAACTTGCGCCGGCCGCGCCGGCAGGGCACATCGGGAAATCATGAGCGACACGATCAGCCGCGAACGCATCGTCGCGACCGAAACGACCATCAGGCCGCACATCCGGCGCACGCCGCTGCTTGCGGTCAACGGCGCCGACTTCGGCCTCGATCCCGTGCGGCTGTCGTTCAAGCTCGAACTGTTGCAGCACGCCGGCTCGTTCAAGACGCGCGGCGCCTTCACCAATCTGCTGACGCGGGACGTGCCGGCCGTGGGCGTCGCCGCCGCGTCGGGCGGCAACCACGGCGCCGCGGTCGCCTACGCGGCCCAGCGGCTCGGCAAGCCCGCGCGCATCTTCGTGCCGAGCATCTCCTCGCCGGCCAAGATCCAGCGCATCCGCGAATACGGTGCGGACCTGGTCGTCGGCGGCGAGCGCTATGCCGATGCGCTGGCGAGCTGCGAATCCTGGATCGCGCAATCGGGAGCGCTGTCGGTGCATGCCTATGACCAGGCCGAGACCATGCTCGGCCAGGGCACCATCGGCCTGGAACTTGCCGAGCAAGCGCCCGATCTCGACACGCTGCTGGTCGCCGTCGGGGGCGGCGGGCTGATCGGCGGCATCGCGGCCTGGTATGCGGGCCGGATCAAGGTCGTGGGCGTCGAGCCCGAGGCCGCGCCGACCTTGACGCGCGCGCTCGAGGCGGGGCGGCCGGTCGACGCGGAAGCCGGCGGCTATGCGGCCGACTCGCTTGCCCCGCGCCGCGTCGGCGAACAGGTCTTCCCGATCGCGCGGCACCATGTCGATCATGTCGTGCTCGTTACCGACGATGCGATCCGCGCCGCGCAACGCGCGCTATGGAGCACGGTCCGGGTGGTGGCCGAGCCGGGCGGCGCCGCCGCCTTTGCGGCGCTGCTGTCGGGCCGCTATCGCCCGCGCGCCGACGAGCATGTCGGCGTCATGGTGAGCGGGGGCAATACGGTGGCGGTGGATTTCGAGCGCTCGTAGCCCGGCTTTCGCTCTTCAGCGAAAGCCGGGAGCAGTCGAGCCAACAGCGCCGCCGATCCCGGATTGCGCGAGCGCAATCCGGGCTACAAGCCCTTGCCCTTCCCCCGCCGCAGGTGCTCGTCGAGCCGCGGCATGATCTCGACGAAGTTGCAGGGTCGATAGCGGTAGTCGAGCTGGTGCACCAGGATCTCGTCCCAGGCGTCGCGGCAGGCGCCGGGAGAGCCGGGCAGGCAGAAGATGTAGGTCGCGCCCGCGACGCCGGCGGTCGCACGGGTCTGGATCGCCGAGGTGCCGATCTTGGCGTGGCTGACCATCAGGAACAGGGCCGCAAAACCGTCCATGCGCTTCTCGAACAGCGGCTCGAGCGCCTCAGGTGTGACATCGCGGCCAGTGAAGCCGGTCCCGCCGGTGGTGATGACCACGTCGATCGCGGGGTCGCCAATCCAGGCTCGCACCTGCGCGCGGATGCGCTCCACGTCGTCGGTGACGATCGCGCGGCCGCCGAGCCTGTGGCCGGCCTTGGTGATGCGTTCGGCAAGCGTCGCTCCCGACTTGTCCTCGTCGACCGAGCGCGTGTCGGAGACGGTCAGCACCGCGATCGAGAGCGGGATGAACTCACGCTTTTCGTCGATGCCGGGCATTTCTTGGAAATCCCCACCCGGTCTCAGCTCACGCTTCGGCCACCTCCCCGCTTCGCGGGGAGGGATCAGAGCTGCTGGGCGTTGAAGGTATTGCAGGCGCCGACCGTGCCTTGCTTGAGCCCGATCTGGAACCAGCGCTGGCGCTGCTCGGACGAGCCGTGGGTGAAGGATTCCGGCACCACATAGCCCTGGCTCTGCTTCTGCAGGCGATCATCGCCGATCGCGGCCGCGGTCTTCAGCGCCGCCTCCACGTCGCCCGGCTGGATGATCTTCCATTGCTGGTCGGAGTGATGCGCCCACACGCCGGCGAAGCAGTCGGCCTGCAGTTCGACGCGCACCTGCAGCTGGTTCGCCTCGGGTTTGCCGACGCTGCGCTGCATCTGCTGCACCTTGGTCAGGATGCCGAGCTGGTTCTGCACGTGATGGCCGACCTCGTGCGCGATCACGTAGGCCTGCGAGAACTGGCAGGCCTTGGAGCCGGTATCGCAGCCGCGGAAGCGGCGCTCGATGTCGCGGAAGAACGAGGTGTCGAGATAGATCTTGCTGTCGGGCGGACAATAGAACGGTCCCATCGCGGATTGGGCCATGCCGCAGGCGTCGGCGCGCGTCGCGCCCGAGAACATGACCAGGGTCGGCGGCCGGTAGCGCTGGCCGGCCTTCTCGAAGATCTGCTTCCACTGCACCTCGGAGCTGCCGAGGATGGCGGAGACGAACCGGCCCATGTCGTCCGACGGCGCGCCGGTCTTGGTCGTCGACGGACGCGGCGGCGACTGCGGCGATTGGTACGAGGACGGATTGTTGCCGGTGAAGATCTCGCCCGCCCCGATGAGCACACGCGGATCGATGCCGAGCGCCCAGCCGATCAGGCCAAGGATGATGACCGTGCCGATGCCGAGGCCGCCGCCGCCGATCGGAAATCCGGAGGTGGGACCGGGGCCCGAATCGTCGCCGCGGCGGTCCTCGATGTTTTGGCTCTGGGGCAGATCGTCCAAGCGCATCGATGCCTCCTCATCCGGCAGCCAGGCAATTGTCGCCGAGCCGCACTCGCAAGTCCATTACGCGGCCGGCAAAACATGCGTCCAAGCGGCGATTCGCCGGTTGAACCCATATGATTACTCAAATGCTAACGGACAAGTTCCGATTTTCCATGGGCTTAAGTCGTTTTTTACCTAACGCCGCCATGATCGGTCGGGTCGGTTGTCAGGTATTCGCGTCTCCGACCGCGTACCCGAGTGATAGTCAGTCATGCGAGTGTCGCGTCGCGGGGCGTCCAGTCGGACGCCCCGCATGTCTCCTGAGGCGGCCGAGACCCGCATCCTTGTCGGCGATTGCGCCGCCGCAATGGCGGCGCTGCCGGCCGCTAGCATCGATCTCGTCTTCGCCGACCCGCCCTACAACCTCCAGCTCCAGGGCGACCTCAAGCGCCCCGACAACTCCAAGGTCGACGCGGTCGACGACGCCTGGGACAAGTTCGCGAGCTTCTCGGCCTATGACGATTTCACCCGCGCCTGGCTCACCGCCTGCCGGCGCGTGATGACGCCGTCGGCGACGCTGTGGGTGATCGGCTCCTACCACAACATCTTCCGCGTCGGCGCCGTGCTGCAGGACCTCGGGTTCTGGATCCTCAACGACGTGGTCTGGCGCAAGACCAACCCGATGCCGAACTTCCGCGGCCGCCGCTTCACCAATGCACACGAGACCCTGATCTGGGCGGCGCGCGAGCCGGGCGCCAAGGCCTATACGTTCAACTACGAGGCGCTCAAGGCCGGCAACGAGGACATCCAGACCCGCTCGGACTGGACCATTCCGCTGTGCACCGGCGAGGAGCGGCTGAAAGGCGCCGACGGCAGGAAGCTGCATCCGACGCAGAAGCCGGAGGCGCTGCTCGCGCGCGTCATCCTGGCGGCGTCGCGCCCCGACGACCTCGTTCTCGACCCATTCTGCGGCACCGGCACGACCGGCGCCGCGGCGAAGCGCCTCGGCCGGCGGTTCATCGGCATCGAACGCGATGCCGCCTATGCCGCCGCGGCCGAGGCGCGCATCGCCGGGATCGTGCCGTTCCCGGAGGCGACGCTCGCGCCGTTCATGACCGCGCGCGAGGCGCCGCGCGTGCCGTTCTCGGCGCTGCTCGAGCGTGGGCTGGTGACACCGGGCGCCAAGCTCACCGACGCCAGGCGCCGTCACAAGGCGCTGGTGCGCGCCGACGGCGCGGTCGCGCTCGGCGCGGCGGTCGGTTCGATCCACCGCATCGGCGCGCTGGCGCAGGGGCTCGAAGCCTGCAACGGCTGGGCGTTCTGGCATGTCGAGACGCCGAAGGGCCTCATCCCGATCGACGCGTTGCGCGCGGAAGTCAGGGCTACCATGAGCATCGCCGCCGAATAGCCGGCAGCCAGCTGTGCTACAGTCGGCCGGAAACCCGGAACGACGCCACATGCAGCCATTCGATCGCACCGCCGAGGACCTCGGCAACTCGATCCACCTCGAACACGTCAATGTGCAAGTCCCCGACCAGCGCTTGGCGACGCTGTTCTATGCCGCCGGCCTCGGGCTGACGCGCGATCCCTACCTGATGGTGTCCGACACCAACATGTGGATCAATGTCGGGCGCAGCCAGTTCCACCTGCCGAGCGGGCCGCCGCAGGTGGTGCGCGGCCATACCGGCATCGTGATGGAAGGGCGCGAGGCGCTGCTCAATCGCCTTGCCGCGGTCGCCAAAAAGCTCGACGGCACGCGCTTCGACTTCCACGAGCACAACGACTATGTCGAGGCGACCTGCCCGTGGGGCAACCGCATGCGCTGCTACGAGCCGGATGCGACGCGCTTCGGCCGCGTCGCGCTCGGCATTCCTTATGTGGAGTTCGACGTGCCGGTCGGCACCGCAGCGGGCATCGCCGCCTTCTATCCGCCGATCATGGGGACGCCCGCCGCGGTCGCCAACGGCGACGCGACGGTTGCGCGCGTGCAGATGGGCAAAAACCAGTACTTGCAGTTCCGCGAGACCGACCGGCCGCAGCCCGACTTCGACGGCCACCATGTGCAGATGTACATCGTGGATTTCTCCGGCCCCTATCGCCGGCTACAGGAACGCAATCTGATCTCGGTCGAGGACAACCAGTACCAGTACCGCTTCCAGGACATCGTCGACCTGGAAAGCGGCAAGCTGTTGTTCAGCGTCGAGCACGAGGTGCGCAGCGTCACCCACCCGATGTACCTGCGCCCGCTGGTCAACCGCAATCCGGCGGCGACCAACCGCAACTATGCGGCCGGCCACGACCAGGCGTCGTGGGCGATGGAGCCGGACGAGTACGACGTGCGCGACATGCGGCCGCGGCCGCCGGTGTAATCTCCCTTTGTTTGCGCATGATCTTGTCCGAAAATCGGTTTCCACTTTTCGGGATCATGCGCTACCTCACCGCGAACGGCGCGTGGTAGGGCCGGCCGAACGGCACGCCCGCCGCAACCGTCTGCACCGGCTTGAGCCAGGCCTGGCCGTTGCGCGTGTTGTTGCGCGTGTCGATGAACGACACCGGTCCCTGCACCAGTTCCATGATCGCCACATCGCCCGGCGCACCGAGCTGCAAGGTGCCGAGCTTCGGCATCCGGTTGATGACCTTGGCCGGGTTGACGGTCGCCATGGCGACGACCTGCTCGAGCGTGAAACCCAACCCTAAGAACTTGCTCATCACCCAGGTGAGGTACGGCATGCCGGGCGAATTGCCGGAGAACACGTGGATGTCGGAGGAGATGGTGTCGGGCGGCGCGCCGTCGCGGATCGCGGCCTCCGCCACCGTGTAGTCGAAGCTGCCCCCGCCGTGGCCGACGTCGAAGATCACGCCGCGCTGCTTGGCGGCGAGCGCCGCCGGCAAGAGCTTGCCGTCCTGCACGATGTTGGTCGGCGCATTGTTCAGGTTGGGCGCGCCCGAATAGGCATGAGTGAGGATGTCGCCGGCGCGCAGCGTGTCGAGGATCTGCGCCATCAGCGCGACCGTCTCGACCCCGCCGATGTGGCACATCACCTTGGCGCCGGTGCCGGCCGCCGCGCAGGCCGCGATGGCGCGCTTGAGCGGCTCGAGGCCGTGCTTGTTGATCACGTTCTCCGACATGCGCACCTTGATGCCGAGCACCAGGTCCGCGTTCTCCGCCACCGCCTTGGCGGCGTCGTCGGTGCGCGCGTAGTCGATGTTGAACAGCTCGGGGATCGGAAAGCCGGCGAGCCCGATATTGGCGATGTGCACGAAGGCATAGAGCCGCGTGCGCGTCTGTCCGACGACGTGACGGCGGAAGGCGGCGAAATTATTCGCGCCGGCATCGCCGGCCGACACGCAGGTGGTGGTGCATTGGTGCGCGACCAGCTCGTCGGCCGGAATGCCGATGGCCGAGCCATACGGGTAGACATGCGAATGCAGGTCGATCAGTCCCGGCGTCACCAGCTTGCCCCCGGCATCGAGCACGCGGTTGGCGCGCGCGGCGGGAATATCGGGGTCGAGCGCCTCGATCACGCCGAAGCGGATGCCGATGTCGCGCTTTCCGCGCAGCGACTGGCTCGGATCGAGCACGTCGCCGCCCTTGATGACGAGATCGAACTTGTCGTTCGGCCCCATGGCGGCATGGACCGGCGCCCCGACCGCGGCTGCAATCGCGCCCGAGCCGGCGGAGACGAGAAATTCGCGACGTGACAGGACAGACATCACCACCTCCCCGTAAGATGCCGGTGTCGCCCCGGCTGAGGGGAATGTTACGACGGGGATGCCGATGGCGCGATGTCACACTCGCTTGATCGCCGCGGCGCTCGCCGGCTGTCTCGCCGGAGTGGGCGGCGCGTGGGCCGACTATCCGGAACGGCCGATCCGCCTGATCGTGCCGTTTCCGGCCGGCGGCACGGTCGACCTGGTGGCGCGGCTGGTCACGGCCAGCATGGCGGTCGATCTCAAGCAGCCGTTCGTGATCGAAAACCGCGGCGGCGCGGGCGGCGTGATCGCGACCGACGCGACCGCCAAGGCCGCCCCCGATGGCTACACGCTGCTGCTCACGACGCCGAACCATACGATCAACGCGGCGCTCAATCCGAAGCTCCCCTACGATAGCGAGAAGGACCTGGTCGCGGTCGCGATCGTCGCCGAGGTGCCCGAGCTGCTGGTCAGCCACCCGGCTGCGCCGTTCGACAGCTTTGCCGCCTTCATCGAATACGCCAGGAGGAACCCGGGAAAGCTCAACTATTCGTCGGCCGGCAACGGCACCCTGCCGCACGTGACGATGGAATTGCTCCTGCGGCAGATGAAGATCGAGGTCGCCCACATCCCCTATCGCGGCGCGGCGCCGGCCATGACCGACCTTCTGGCGGGGCAGGTTCAGCTCAAGATGGACACCTACGCGACCGCGGCCCAGCATGTCGCCGCCGGCAAGCTGCGCGCGCTGGCCTATGCGGCGCGGGCGCGCTCGGCCCTGATGCCGGAGGTGCCGACCGTCGCCGAGATGGGGCTGCCCGGCTACGAGGGAATCCTGTGGATGGGCATTGTCGCGCCGGCCGGCACGCCGCGGCCGGTGATCGAGAAACTCGCGGCATCGGTGAAGCGCGCCGTCGGGACGGCCGGGCTTTCCGAGCGGCTGAAGCGCGACGGCATCGATCCGGTCGGCTCGACGACGGAGGAATTCGCCGCGCTGATCCCGCAAGAGATCGCGCAGTGGCGCGAGCTGGCGAAGTCGGCCAACATCAGGCTCGATTGATTTTCTTGCCCGGCCGACGCTCATCGGGGCGCCCGCGCAAGCGGTACGGTTTTCCGCCGGCGGCGAATTGAGCGCCGGACGCACGGGGTGCGCCATGACTTTCATCGTCGAGAAGATCAAATGGATCATGCTGGTCAGCGGGGCGCTGACCTGCACCATGATCTACGCGGCGATCGCGCCGCAGGCGGCGCTGCGCGCGACTTTCGGCGAGACCCTGGAGGGCCCGCTCGCCGCGGTCGTGGTGCGCAACTGGGGTGTCCTGATCACGCTCGTCGGCGCGATGCTGATCTATGGCGCCTATCATGCGCCGGTGCGGCGGCTCGTGCTTGCGGTCGCGGGTGTGAGCAAACTCACCTTCATCGTGCTGGTGCTGTGGCAGGGTAGCCGCTATCTCGGCCAGCAGGCCGGCATCGCGATCGCGGTCGATGCGCTGTGGATCGTGCTGTTTACCAGTTATCTATTGGCAACGCGGCGGGCATGAAATTCCCTCGTCCGGCACGGCATTTTGCATCATAGTGCACGCAAAGAGTTTGTTTGGAGCAAACGCGTCATGCGCAACACGTTTCGAGCGGCACTGCTGGCAGTCTGCGTCGCGGCGCCCGCGCCGGCCTGCGCCTGGGACTACGCCGGACATCGTATCGTCGGGGCGATCGCGGATATCGTCCTGCAGCGCGAGCGTCCCGATACCTATGCCCGCGTCCTGGAACTGCTGGAAAGGAAGGGGCAGAAGCGCGTCCTCGGGGAGGTCGCGGTGTTTCCGGATTGCGCCAAGGACGAGCTGAAATTCTGCGGACGCCGGCCCTCCGAAGAGGAAACCGAGTACGTCCTGAGCAACAACGCTCACAAGTCGTTCCACTTCACCAATAGTCCGTTCCAGCAGAAGAAGTATCTGGCGGGCGGCGCCGGTACGCAGGAGACCGACATCGTCCAGATGATCCGCCACACGGTCGTGCAGCTGCTGGGCAGGACGCCGGATTACAAGTTCGGCGTGAAGCTGAAGGATGTCGAAGCACTGTGGCTGCTCGCGCACCTGATCGGCGACCTGCACCAGCCGCTTCACATCGGGCAGGCCTATTTCGACACGACATGCAAGAACATCATCAATCCGAACGCTTCGAACACGATCGAGGCGGTGACGACACTCGGTGGCAACACCATCAAGCTGACCGGCAACGAAGCGCCGAGCCTGCACATCTACTGGGATAGCAACGCGGTACGGAAGGCGATGGAGAACGACGGGTTTGTTGTTACGGACGAACAAGGCTTCGCACGCAAGCTCGCCGAAGCGCCGCCGCCGTCCGGATGGCAGGCCGTCGGCGGCCCGGAAACGTGGGCCGAGCAATGGATCGAGCAGATCATGCCGCAGACCGAGCGGGCCTACGGTCGATTGAAGATCCGGCACGATCCGGATGAGGATCAGCGTCCCTGGTTCCCCAGCGCGACCATCGCTTGCGGCTTGAAGACCACGATCACGGAAGACTACGAGGAATGGTCCTCGAAACTGGCGCGCGAGCAGCTGCACAAGGCAGGCTACCGCCTGGCCGCCATCATAGCGGCGAGCGTCAAGCCGAAATGACGGAATGGCGGCGCTACTTCGCCGCCACCACCATGATCTCGACCTTGTAGTCGGGCGAGGCGAGCCCGGCCTCCACGGTGGCGCGCGCCGGTGTGTGGCCGGGCGCGACCCAGGCGTCCCACACCGCGTTCATCTCGTTGAAGGTCTTGATGTCGGTGAGCCAGATGTTGGCCGAGAGCAGCTTCGACTTGTCGCTGCCGACGCTTCCCAGGTACTTGTCGATGGTGGCGAGGATCTCTTTGGTCTGCTCGGTGACGCTCTTGCCCGGGTTCTGCCGCGCCACGATGCCGGCGAGATAGATGGTGTCGCCGTGCACCACGATCTGGCTCATGCGCGGGCCGACTTCCTTGCGTTCGACTTTCATATGGCTGGCTCCCGTTCAAGAAACACGCGTGGCCGGAGTTTACCGGCCACGCCAAATCCGAGTCGAGCGCGAATACAGGCCTCAGCCGCCCTTGACACCCTGGGTGTTGACGTAGAGCGAGAAGACCGAGTGGCTCGCCGCCATGAACAGGCGGTTGCGCTTGACGCCGCCGAAGGCGACGTTGGCGCAGCGCTCGGGCAGCGCGATGAAGCCGATCGGCTTGCCGGCCGGGTCGAACACCTTGACGCCATCCTGCTGTGCGTTGCCCATGCCCCAGCCGCACCACAGATTGCCGTCGGTGTCGATGCGGAAGCCGTCGGGCGTGCCGCCCGGCTCGGCGGTGATGAAGACGCGCTTGTTGGCGAGCTTGGTGCCGTTGTCGGTGACGTCATAGACCAGGATCTCGCGCGGCGTCGCGGTGGCGTTGACCACATAGAGCTTCGACTCGTCGGGCGAGAAAGCGAGCCCGTTGGGCCGGAAGTCGCCGGGGGTCACGGGCGCGAGCTGCCGGGTCCGCGGATCGAGCCGGTAGACGTGGGTCGGCAGTTCGGGCGTTGCCGTGTGCCCCTCGTAATTGCCGAGGATGCCGAACGGCGGATCGCTGAACCATACCGAGTCGTCGGACTTGACCACGATGTCGTTCGGCGAATTGAGCGGCTTGCCGTCGAACCTGTCGGCCAGCACCGTGATGGTGCCGTCGTATTCGGTGCGCGTGACGCGGCGCGCGTCATGCTCGCAGGTGACGAGGCGGCCCTGGCGGTCGCGCGTGTTGCCGTTGGCGTTGTTGGAAGGCCTGCGGAACACGCTGACGCGCCCAGTCTCCTCGTCCCAGCGCATGACGCGGTTGTTGGGGATGTCGCTCCACAGCAGGCAGCGCCAGTCGCCCATGTAGACCGGCCCTTCATTCCAGCGGCAGCCGCCGGCGATCTTCTCGACGCTCGCCAAGCCGAGGCGGTACTTGTTGAACGCCGGATCGAGCACCTGCACGTACGGATCGGGATAGCGCTCGCTCGGCTCCCAGGCGAAGGCCTGCGGTGCGACCGCAGCGAGCGCGGCCGCGGCGCCGGCGGTCGCGAACATCTCGCGTCGTGTTTGATTCATGACCTCTCCCCGTGACTGCCGCGACTTTGCGTGGGCTGCGGCTTACGCAAGCCTAACACGCCGGATGCGGTGCGCGCATGACCGTTCGCGGTTTTTGTGCCGGTCAATTTTTCACGACGTGGAAAACGACCTTGCGCATGACATTCGGCAACGCCTCGTCGGCAAGGTCGGCGATCCGCACCCAGCGCGTGCCGGCCGGCGCCTTCGCGCGCCCGCGCACGTTCGCCATATAGACGGCGAGCGCCAGCGGGAAATGCGTGAAGGTATGCGTGACCGCGCCGGGAGTGCGGCGCCACGTCGGCGGCGTGCCCGCGAAGCGCGGCGCAGCGGACAGTGCGGCGCTCTCGTCGAAGTCATGCGTCCATTCGGTGGTCGGCACCTCGGTCATGCCGCCGAGCAGGCCGGTGGCGGACCGCGTGCGTACCAGCAGATCCCGGCCCGCGCGCAAGACCACGAAGGCGGCGCCGCGGCGCAACGCGCCGGTCCTCTTCTCGACCTTGCGCGGAAAACTCTCAGGCTCGCCGCGCGCGCGTGCCGCGCACGGCTCGCGCCAGGGACAAAGCGCGCAGGCCGGCTTCCTCGGCGTGCAAATCGTCGCGCCCAGATCCATCATGGCCTGCGCGAAATCTCCAGGACGCTGCTGCGGGGTGAGGCGTGCCGCAAGCTCGTGGATCGCGGATTTGGCGCCCGGCAATTCGTCTTCGACGGCGAACAGGCGGGCGATCACGCGTTCGATATTGCCGTCGACCGGGCTGGCGCGTCGATCGAACGCGATCGCCGAAATCGCGGCCGCCGTATAGGCGCCGACACCCGGCAGCGTTCGCAACCGCCCTTCGGTGTCCGGGAATTCGCCGCCGTGGTGCTCGACCACCGCCTTGGCGCAGGCATGCAGGTTGCGCGCCCGCGCGTAGTAGCCAAGCCCCGCCCATAGCCGGAGCACGTCGTCCAAACGCGCAGCGGCGAGGTGCCCGACGCTCGGAAAGCGCGTCAGGAAGCGTAGATAGTAAGGTGCGACCGCTTTCACGCTCGTCTGCTGCAGCATGATCTCGGACAGCCAGACCTTGTAGGCATCGCTCCGCTCGCCCGCGTCGGCGCGCCACGGCAGCTTGCGGCGGTGACGGTCATACCAGGCGAGCAGATCGCCGGGATCAGGCGCGCCTCTCGCGGCCGGCTCGGCGCGTCCCCTCCCCCCGCGTCGGGCAGGGCCGGCGGCGCCCGCGTCCACAGCGGGCACGAGCAAGGCATTTTTTCGCGACCGTCGTCCTGCTAGGCTCATGAACTCGATCTGACAGAGCCAGCCCCCGTGAACAAGCCCTCGCGCTCATACGCAAAGCCTTTGCGCGACCTGGTCGGCAAGACCATTGCCGACACGCTGGCGCGGCAGGGCTTCGTGTCCACCGGCATCGTGACCCATTGGCCGGAGATCGTGGGCGAAGAAATCGCCGCGCATGCGGAGCCGATCCGCATGCAGTGGCCGCGCCGCCAAGGCGAGGACACCCCGGAACCGGCGACCCTGGCGCTGCGTGTCGAGGGACCGGTCGCGCTCGAGATCCAGCACCTGTCGGACGTCATCATCGCGCGGGTCAATCGCTATTTCGGCTACCGCGCCGTCGGCCGCATCGCCATCCGCCAAGCGCCGCTGGCGCGCCGGAACGCACGAACGATCGCACCGGCGCCCGATCCCGAGACGATCGCGCGACTTGCCGCGAGCATTGACATCGCGGATGAAAACCTGCGCATGGCGCTCGCGCGGCTCGGCGCCGCGGTCAGACCGAAGTGAAACCGGAACCCGAGTGAGGCGGACGTCGAATGTGCGGCCAATCCAAATCCCTTGTCATGTCTGCCATGCTGCTGCTTGCGATCGCGACCCCTTCCGGCGCGGCGGATGATCGCGAAACCTGCGCCAAGGCCGCGGGCGACGATGCGATCGCCGCCTGCACCCGCGTCATCGCGGCGCGCAAGCTCAAGGGCAGCGAGCTTGCGGTCGTCCACAACGACCGCGGTTTCGAATTGAAGAACAAGGGCAGCTTCGATCGCGCGATCCATGATTTCAACACCGCGATCCGGCTCGACGCCAAGAACGTCAGCGCATTCAACAACCGCGGCCACGCCTATCTGGGCAAGCGGCAGTTCAATCTTGCGCTGCGGGATTTCCAACAGGTGGTCAAGCTCGAGCCGGGCAACGCGGACGGCTTCAACAGCCTGGGCGCCGCCTATATCGCCAAAGGCAACCGCAAGCGCGCGATCGAACAGTTCGATCAGGCCGTCAAACTCGAGCCGGACAGTGCGCTTTATCTGCGCAACCGGGGCGACGTGTACGACCGCAAGCAGGACGGCGACAAAGCCATCGCGGACTACACGCAAGCGATCAAGCTCGATCCGAACGACGCGACTCTGCTCAATCTGCGCGGCGTCGTCAAAGCCAACTTCAAGCACTACGACCGCGCGATCGAGGACTACGACGCCGCCCTCAAGCTCAAGCCGGACTACGCGCCCGCTCTGCGCAACAAGGGTGATGCCCTGCTCGCCAAAGGGCAGCTCGACGCGGCGCTCGAAACCTACGAACAGGCGCTCCAGGCGAATGCAAAGGAGCCGGGCGCGCTATTCGGGCGCGGCATCATCAAGCTGAAAAAGGGCGACGCGGCCGGCAGCAAGGCCGACCTCGCCGCCGCGCGGCGCATCCAACCGCTCATTGGCCTCGAATTTGCGCAACTCGGAGTTCCGCTACCGCCGGGCACACGTCCGGTGGTTCGCCGGCCGGCTAAGCAGGAACCCGTACAGCAGAAGAAAGAGCCGCCCTACCGGCGCGATTTCATGTAAATTGCGTGCAGCGCAACAAGATTCGCGCGGGGGAACATGTTCGACCGGAGCGGCCGCTCGGCCGTCGCTTGCGCATGGGTCATGCTCGCTGGTGCCGCGTCAGCGGCCACACTTCCATCGTTCGCCCGCGCCGCCGCAACGCCATATGATCTCCCGATCCTAAGAGAAAACGACCGGCCCCGCGCGAGCGCAACCGCGCTTTCCTTCTACATCCGCGGCAACGCCTATCGCCGCAACGGCGATTACGCGCGCGCCATCCTGGCCTATGGCGCGGCCATCCGGCTCAATCCGGGCGACGCCAACGCAATCCTTAACCGCGGCAACGCATATCGGATCCAGGGTGATTACGACCGCGCCATCGCAGACTCCGACACGCTGATCCGCCTGCAACCGTGGGATCCGGTCGCTTGGAAGAACCGCGGCGTCGCCTATCGCCTCAAAGGCGATTATGATCAAGCCGTTGCCGACTACGGCGAGGCGATCGCGCTCGATCCGACCGATGCCGGCGCCTGGAACAACCGCTGCTGGGCGCAAGCGAAGCTCGGTCGATTGCAGGCGGCGCTGACCGACTGCGATGAGTCCTTGCGCCTGCGGCCGACCCACGTCGAGACGCTGGAGAACCGGGCCCTGACCCGCCTGAAGCTCGGACATTTCGGCGCGGCGCTGGCCGACTACGAGGCGGCGCTGGCGCTCAATCCCGCGAGCGCGGGAGCGCGTTACGGGCGCGGCGTCGCCCGGGTGAAGACCGGGGATGCGGCCGGTCTTGCCGACATTGCCGCGGCGAAGGCCATCGATGCGGCGGTCCCTGCGGTCTTCGCCGGCTTCGGGATGCGCTAGTGTGGCGGTTCAGAAGTCCGCATCATTCTCGCCGCGAGTCCGACATGCGGACTTCTGAACCAAAGCCACACTAGATCAATAGGTTGCTAGTGTCCTTCGATTCCGAAGTTCGCAAACGAGGGTGCCGCACGATCATGCGAACTTCGGAATCGGGACACTAGGACAAGTCCTCAAGCCAACGTGACCGCCTGAGGCCCTTCGCAGGCCGGCGCGCCATTGCCATAATTGAGCGGTCAGAGTACCCGCACCAGAGCAAGCCAACGAGGGAAACTTCCGTGCGTATGATACGTCGTGAATTTGTGGCCGGCGCCCTTGCGCTCGCAGGCGGAACCCTCCTGTTGGCGCCTGCGGCATCGGCGCAGGGTCCTTCGGTCGAAGAGCTGATGCGGCCGGGTCCGCTGCCCGACCTGGCGCTCGGCAAACCCGATGCGCCGATCACCATCATCGAATATGCCTCGATGACGTGTCCGCATTGCGCCGCCTTCCACAAGACCACCTATCCGCCGCTCAAGGAACGCTTCATCAATACCGGCAAGGTGCGTTTCATCTTCCGCGAGTTTCCGCTCGACGAAGTGGCGATCGCCGCCTCCATGCTGGCGCGCTGCGCCGGCGGCGATAAATCCATGGCGCTGATCGAAGTATTGTTCCAGGCGCAGGACAAATGGGCGGTGCGCCAGCCGCTGCCGGCGCTGTTGCAGATCGCCAAGCAGGCCGGGTTCACCCAACAAAGCTTCGACGAGTGCCTGCAGGACCAGAAGCTCTACGACAACATCGTCGCGGTGCGCGAGCGCGGCAGCAAAACCTTCAAGGTCGAGTCGACGCCGACCCTGTTCGTCAACGGCAAGATGCAGCGCGGGGGCGTCTCGATGGAGCAGCTCGAGAAGCTGATGGAGCCCTATCTCAAGAACTGAAAAAGGCGCTTGGCCGCACGCCGATCGCGGGAGCGCCCGCAGCCCGTTCGAGGGTATTAGGTCTGGACAACGGCCGCGCCGCCGGAGAGCCAGTTGCTCTCGGAGCGCCGCCGATTCATTCTCCCCGCCGATGCGGCACCCTTGCCTGATTCGCCGGTGCGCTCCTTGCGCGGCACGGCGCGTCCGGATTCGCAGGCGTGGCGTGCCGTGACGGGTTGGGAAATGGGAATTCCATGAAGCTCACGCGACTGCGCCTGCTCGGTTTCAAATCTTTCGTCGAGCCGACCGATTTCATGATCGAGAAGGGCTTGACCGGCGTCGTCGGTCCGAACGGCTGCGGCAAGTCGAACCTGGTCGAGGCGCTGCGCTGGGTGATGGGCGAGACGTCGCACAAGTCGCTGCGCGCCGCCGACATGGACGACGTCATCTTTTCCGGCACCAACACCAGGCCGGCGCGCAACCACGCCGAGGTCATGCTGACCCTCGACAACGCCGACCGCAGCGCACCGGCACAGTTCAACGAGCACGAAGCGCTCGAGGTCTCGCGCCGCATCGAACGCGACAAGGGCTCGCTCTACCGCGTCAACGGCCGCGAGGTGCGCGCGCGTGACGTGCAACTGCTGTTCGCCGACGCCTCGACCGGCGCACGCTCGCCGGCCCTGGTGCACCAGGGCCGCATCGGCGAAATCATTCAGGCCAAGCCGGAGCAGCGCCGGCGCGTGTTGGAGGAGGCGGCCGGCGTCGCGGGCCTGCATGCGCGGCGGCACGAGGCCGAGCTCAGGCTGAAAGGGGCGGAGACCAACCTGGCGCGGCTGGAGGACGTGATCGGCCAGCTCGCGACGCAGATCGATGCGCTCAAGCGCCAGGCGCGCCAGGCCGTGCGCTACCGCAATGTCTCGGCGCAGGTGCGTCAGGCCGAGGCGACGCTGTTCCATCTGCGCTGGGTCGCCGCCAACGCCGAGGCCGCGGAAGCCGCCCACGCCAAGGACGTGTCGATCCGCGCCGTGGCCGAAGCGACCGGCGCGCAGGCGCAGGCCGCGACCCATCAGGCGTCGGCAGCCGCCGACCTGCCGCCGCTGCGCGAGGCCGAGGCGAAAGCCGCCGCCGCGCTGCAGCGGCTGGTTCTGGCGCGCGAGACGCTCGACCGCGAGGAGGCGCGCGCCAACGAACGCATGGCCGAGCTGGGCCGCCGTCTGGTTCAGTTGGCCGAAGACGTCGCGCGCGAGCAGCGCCAGGCGACCGATGCCGAGACGGCGCTGCGGCGCCTCGCGGGCGAAGAAACGGCGCTGACGCAGGAAGTCGCGGGCGCGCGCGAACGCGAGAGCGACGTCGCCCTGCGCGTCGCTGCCGCGGAAACCGCGCTTGCCGAGGTCGAGAAGACCCATGCGGAGCTGACCAACGCACTGGCCGAGCTCACGGCGCGCCGCAACCAGCTCGAACGCGCGATCGCCGAGCATTCCACCCGCCTCACGCGGCTGGAGGGCCAGATTGGCGAAGTGGAAGCGGAACTGGCGGCACTCGAACGCGCGGAAGCCGGCCCCGACCTTGCGGCGCTCGTGCGCGCGGTCGAGGACTGTCAAAGCGCGGTCACGCAGGCTGAGGCTGCGGCGATGCGCGCCGAGGCCGCCCATTCGGCCGCGCGCCAAGCCCTCGATGCGGCGCGCGCCCCGCTGACCGAGGCCGATCGCCGCGTCGGCCGGCTCGAGGCCGAGGCCAAGACGCTCGCCCGGCTGCTCGACGTCGAGACCAAGAAGCTGTTCCCGGCAGCGCTCGACCTGCTCACCGTCGAGAAGGGCTTCGAGACCGCGCTCGGTGCGGCGCTCGGAGACGACATCGAGGCGCCGGTCGATCCTGCCTCGCCGCTGCGCTGGGCCGGCGCCGCGGTCGACCCGTCCGACCCGGCGCTGCCTTCGGGCGCGGAGCCGCTCGCCCGGCACGTCACCGCACCGGCCGAGCTCGCGCGGCGGCTCCGACAGATCGGCGTGGTCGATCGTGCGGCCGGTCCGACGCTGTGCGCGCGACTCAAGCCTGGTCAACGGCTCGTGACGCGGGAAGGCGACCTGTGGCGCTGGGACGGCTTTGCCGCCGCCGCCAACGCGCAAACCGCCGCGGCCCGGCGGCTGGCAGCGAAGAACCGTCTTACCGACATCGAAGCCGAACTCACCGTTGCGCGCCAGGAGGCCGACGGCAAACGCCGGATCGTGGACGCGGCCGAGGCCGAATTATCCGTCGCGGTTGCGGCCGAGAGCGAGGCGCGCGCGCAGCGTCGCGAGGCGCAAGCCCAAGCCGATAGCGCCCGCGACGCCCACGCCAATGCCGAGCGCGAGGCAAGCCGGCACACCGCGCGGCTCTCCGCGCTCGCCGAAGCCAATGTGCGATTGGTCGCCAGCCGCGACGAGACCTTGGCCGCCAAGCGCGATGCCGTCCAGGCGATCGAGGCGCTCGCGGCGATCGCCGAGCTGGACGCCCAGCTGGCCGAAGTACGCGGCGAGGTCGCGGGGAAGCGCGCCGTCCTGGCCGAAGCCCGCGGTGAAGCGCAGGCGCTCGCGCGCGAAGCCGAGCTGCGCGGCCGGCGGCTCGACGCGGTCGCGGCCGAACGCGCCGAATGGCAGGCGCGCAAGAGCAGCTCCGACGGCCAGATCGCGACGCTCGCGGCGCGCGGCGGCGAGGCGAAAGCCGAGCGCGCCGAGCTTGACAATGCACCGGCGATTTTCGCCGCGCAGCGCAGCGCATTGATCTCGGAGATCGAGGCGGCCGAGGCGGCACGGCGCGCGGCACAGGATCGCCTGGCCGCGGCGGAAAACGCGCTGGCCGACGCCGACCGCGCGGCGCGCGTTGCACTCGAAGCCGCGGGCGAGGCACGCACGGCGGCCGCGCGCGCCGAGGAGCGGCTGGAAGCCGCCGAGCGGCGCACCAGCGACATCGCGCATGAGATCCGCGAGATGCTCGAGACCGATCCCAACGAGGTCGCGGCGCTGGCGAAGATCGCGCCCGGCAGCGCGTTACCCGATGTGACGGACGTCGAGGCGACGCTCGACCGTCTGCGACGCGAACGCGAGCGGCTCGGCGCCGTGAATTTGCGCGCCGAGGAGGAACTGCGCGAGGTCGAAGCGCAGCACACGACGCTCACGACAGAACGCGACGATCTGACCGAGGCGATCAAGCGCCTGCGCCAGGGCATCGGCAACCTCAACCGCGAGGCGCGCGAGCGGCTCCTGGCCTCGTTCGCGGTCGTGAACGGCCACTTCCAGCGGCTGTTCACTTCGCTGTTCGGCGGCGGCACCGCGGAGCTGCTGCTGATCGAGAGCGACGATCCGCTCGAGGCCGGCCTCGATATCCTGGCCAAGCCCCCGGGCAAGCGGCCTGCGACCCTGTCGCTGCTCTCGGGCGGGGAGCAGGCGCTGACCGCGCTCGCCCTCATCTTCGCCGTGTTCCTGACCAACCCGGCGCCGATCTGCGTGCTCGACGAGGTCGACGCGCCGCTCGACGATCACAACGTCGACCGTTTCTGCGACCTGCTCGACGAGATGACGCGGCTCACCGACACGCGCTTCGTCATCATCACCCACAATCCGATCACCATGGCGCGCATGAATCGCCTGTTCGGCGTCACCATGGCCGAGCGCGGCATCTCGCAGCTCGTGTCGGTGGACCTGGAGACGGCCGCGCGGATCAGGGAGGCGGTCTAGCTCTCAGCGAAACAGACGCTCGTCCCACCACACCGGCTCGGGCAGGCTCGTTTCGATCGGCCCCGCGCCGGGATGCGCCGGATTGACGATGACGTTGCGCTCGAGCCGCGCCACGTAGTTCGGCACGAGCAGGATCGCCGAGCGGGCCTCCCTCACCCAGCGCGCGCCGTAATCGCGCGAAACGCCGATCTCCGGCGTGTCCCAGCCGGGCAAATGATCCTTGCTGACGACCTCGTAGCTCGTTCGCCGCGGGATCGTGATGGCGATGAAATGCTGGTTAGGCGGTAGGCGGCCCTTGCCGCGTGCGAGCTTCTCCAGCATCGCGGCGGAATAGTGCTCGCAGGCGTAGATGACCGGCGTATCGGCCGCATTCCAGCGGCCGGGCGACAGCCGCGAGCCGCGCGCGTCGTAGATCGGAAACTCGCCTCTTGGGTCTCCGATGCGATAGCAGACGAGCGTGCGGTCGAGCCGTTGCGGTGCGAAGCGCTCGCTCACACCGCCGTTCCATATTTGAGGCCGCCGAGCAGATCTTCGACCGCGCGCGCACCGATCTCGCTTTCGATCGCCAGCTCCCACGGCTCGCGTCCGCGCAGCAACATGTGCGGCCCGGCGAGGAAACGCCGCGCGGCTTCGGGAGAACCCCACACATCAAGTGCGAACGCCCACACCCGGGCAAGCCGGGCGAGGCGGTCGCTTTCCTCCGCGCTCAAGCGCCCGCGTGCAGCGCGGCGCATCAATGTCGCTTTGGGAACGATGCGATAGCGCATGCCGGTGTCCCCCGGCGCAACTGCGGCCGAGAGCCGGTCGAGCGCTCTGACCGGAAGGCCCTTGCCGACCGCATCTGCCAGATCGAGGGCGCCGAAGACGCCGTTTCTCGGTTTCACCCCGAGAAGTTCAGCCAGGCCGCGTGTTTCGACCATCGCTAGACCTCCGGTTCATCTGATCCCAAGTATAGTCTCAAATGGTGCGAAGGACAAGTGCTGCTCTAACGTTCGCCGAGCGGCGCCGCGCCGGGTTTGGCCTGGAGTCCGGCGGCAGCCTTTGCCTTCCTGGCCTGCCGCCACTCCATCAAGGTGCCGAGGATGCCTTTCGGCATATAGATGATGAACAGGATCAGCAGCAGCCCGTAGACGGCGGTATCGAGCGCGAGCGCGGCCGAGCCGAACCAGGATTTCAGCAGCGCCGAGTTCTGGATCATCACGCGCAGGCCCTCGGACAGGATCTGCGTGAACACGGCGCCCACCGTCGGCCCGAGCAGCACCCATAGGCCGCCGGCGATCACCGCGAACACGATGTTGAGCGAGACGCCGAGGCCGGCGATGGTCTCCGGCCCGATATACATCTGGTACTGGCCGAACACCGCGCCGCCGACCGCGCACATGGCGGCCGAGATCGCGGTCACTTTCAGCTTCTCGCGCGTGACGTCGATACCGACCGAGGCGGCGGCGTCCTCGTCCTGGCTCGCCGCATCGAGCGCATAGCGGTCCATGCTGCGGTCGACGCGCAGCCAGACGTAGAGCCCGACCACCCAGAGCGCGAGCGCGACGTAGTAGGACAGCACGCGGTCGGGCTCGAACTGCATGGCGTAGAGCGAAAGCCCGTCGCCGTAGCGCTTCGGCTGGGTGCCGAGCGAACCGCCGGTGTAGTCGCGCAGGCCCACGATGCACAGCCGCACGAACTCGGTGAGCGCGAGCGTGAGCAGCGCGAAATAATGGCCGGTGATGCGCAGGCGGAAACAGGGGTAGCCGACCAGCAGCGCGACCGCGACCGAGATCGCGATCGCGACCGGGATACCGAGCCACGGCGAGAGGCCGGCGAAGTTCCACAACAGCACGACCGTGTAGGCGCCGAGCCCGGTGAACGCGCCGTGCCCGAGCGAAGTCAGGCCGAAGCGTCCCATCAGCGACCAGCCGGTATAGATGAACGCCCACAGCAGGATCTGGATCAGGATGTGGAGATAATACTTCTCCGAACCGCTGAAGAAGATGCGGATGAACAACGGCAGCGCGATCAGCAGCGCAAGTCCGATCAGCGCGTTGCGCGAGGGACGGATCATGACTTGCCCGCGAACAGGCCCTGCGGGCGGATGAAGATCGCCACCATGAAGAACAGGAACGCGATGGCGTAACCCCATTCGGTCGCGAAGCACGAGCCGCCGATGGCGATGAACTGGCTGATGATGAAGGCCGCGATGAAGCCGCCGATCATGTTGCCCAAGCCCCCGAGCACGCAGATCATGAAGATCAGCGGCCCGAATTGCAGCCCGATCTGCGGATAGATGTCGTATTGCAGCACCATCAGCGCCGCCGCCAGGCCGGCGAGGCCGCCGCCGATCGCCGACGTCACGAGATAGATGCGGCGCGCGTCGACTCCCATCAGCGGCATGATCTGACGGTCCTGCGCGATGGCGCGGATGGCGGTGCCGATGAAGGTGCGGGCGAGGAACAGCCACAATGCCACCATGCCGGCGAGCGCGACCGCGAAGGCGAGCACGCGCGACCAGGCGAACGACATGTCGGCGAACCCGGTCGACCCGAGCCTGATCCCGAGGTTCTTGAAGTCGACGCCGAACGCCATGGTGGCGGCGGCTTGCAGGAAGAACAGCACGCCGCCGGTGACCAGGAGCTGGTTGATCGGCGCGGACTCGAGCACCGGGCGGATCACCAGGTAGTGCAGCACGGCGCCGGCGAGCGCGATGAGCAGGATGCCGAAGATGGCCGCGACGAGGAACGGCATGCCCCCCTTGTTGGCATAATAGATGCCGTACATGCCGACCATCACGAGCTCGGCGTAGCAGATCCACACCACGTCGATCACGCCGAACACCAGGTTGAGGCCGAGCGCGAGCAGCGCCAGCAATCCGGCGAGCAGCAGGCCGTTGATGAGGGCTTCGAGGAAGAAGATGTCGAGCTGGCAGTCCATGCGTCCTTCCTACAGCCCCATATACGCTTTGCGCACGTCGTCGCTCGCGAGCAGGTCCGCCGCGCTGCCGCTCGCCTTGATGCGCCCGACCTCCAGGAGGTAGGCGCGATCGGCGACCTTGAGCACCTGACGCACGTTCTGCTCGACGATCAGCACCGTATAGCCTTCGGCGCGGATACGGCGCACAAGCTCGAACACCTGCTGCACGATCACCGGGGCAAGGCCCATCGACGGCTCGTCGAGCAGCACGAGCTTGGGCGAGCTCATCAGCGCGCGCGCGATCGCGCACATCTGCTGCTCGCCGCCCGAGAGCGTGCCGGCCAGCTGCGCCCGGCGCTCCTTGAGGCGGGGAAAGAGATCGTAGACGTAGGCGAGCCGCTCGCCGAACTTCGCGCGCGCCGCTGGAATGAAAGCGCCCATCTTCAGGTTGCTCTCGACCGAGAGGCGCGGAAACAGGCGCCGGCTCTCCGGCACATGCGCGATACCGGTCCCGATCACCTTGTGCGGCGCGATGGCGCGCAGGGAAACCCCTTCCATGCTCATGCGGCCGGCGGTCGCGGGCAGCAGGCCGGAGATCACGCGCAGCAGGGTGGTCTTGCCGGCGCCGTTGGCGCCGATCACGGCGACCGCCTCGCCGGCGCCGACCTGCATCGACACGCCGAACAGCGCCTGGAAGCCGCCATAGCCCGCATCGATGTCGGCAAGTTCGAGCACGGCGTCCCCTATGCGGCCTCGGCGCCGAGATAGACTTCAACCACGCGCGCATCCGACTGTGCCTGTTTCGGCGGACCGGCGAAGATCACCTCGCCATGGTCGAGCACCACGACGCGGTCGACCACGCGCATCAGCACGCCCATGATGTGCTCGACCCAGACGATCGTGATCCCCATCTGCCGCCGGATCCGTTCGAGCATGTCGGCGGCCTGGTCCATCTCGGTATGATCGAGGCCGTTGAGGCTCTCGTCGGCGAGCAGCAGGCGCGGCTGCGTCGCCAGCGCGCGCGCGAGCTCGAGCTTCTTCAGCGCCGCCGCGCCGAGGCCATCGGTCGTGCCGACGGCGGGCAATCCGACCGTCGCGAGCGCCTCCTCGGCGAGACGCCAGCAGTCGCCGCGCGTCGCGCCGCGGTCCTGGCCGAAATAGGCGGAGAGCGCGACGTTCTCGATCAGAGTGAGGTTGCGGAATGGGCGCGGGATCTGGAACGTGCGACCGATCCCCTTGTGGCAGATGCGGTTCGCCGGCAGGCCGCCGATCTCCTCGCCGGCGAACGCGATGCTGCCGGCGGAGGGCGGATACATGCCGGCGACGCAATTGAAGATCGTGCTCTTGCCCGAGCCGTTCGGACCGATCAGCCCGAGGATCTCGCCCTCGTTCACGTCGAACGAAACGTCGTCGACCGCCACGAATGCCCCGAACCGTTTCGTGAGCCCGGATACTTGAAGCAACGCCATGCGTGGGGTTCCGTTGGCCCGTGTCCCGGACGCGGTGCAGCGTGAAACGGTGCACCGCAGATCCGGGACCGCCACGGATTGGAACGGCCCCGGGTCGGCAGCGCATCAGTGCATGCTGCGCTGCGCCCGGGACCCAGCCTATTCACCGCGCGTAGGCGTGCCCCTTCGGCAGCGGCAGCACGGCGTCGATGGTCTTGATCGCGCTCGGCCAAGCGATCTTGGTCTCGCCCTTGAGGTATTGCATGACGACCGGCGAAGAGCGCTCGTTCTGCCCGGCCATCTTGTGGCCCGGCGGGAAGAACTTGACGCCGTAGCCCTGGATCGTGCCGCCCACGGGAATATCGGTCTCGAGTGCCGCCTTCTTGAGCGCCTCGGGATCGAAGCCGCCGTGCTTCTTGATCGCGCGCGGCAACACGTCGTTGAAGAAGATCCAGGCCTGGTTGAAGCCCATCGACACGTGCGGCGGCACTTCCTGCGCGCCGGTCTCAGCCTTGTAGCGCTTGACCATCTCGGCGGTGAGGTCGCCGAGACCGGGCTGAAGCGACTTCGCGTCGAGCAATTGCGCCGCGACCGGATCGACGTTGTAGAAGTAGTTCACATCCTCGCCGAAGGTCTCGATCAGCTTGTCGATCTGGCCGTAGCCGGCGCCGTGGCCGATCAGCGCCAGGAATTTCAGGCCGGCCTCCTTGGATTGGCGCAGGAACAGCGTGATGTCGGGGTTGTAGCCGGTGTGCAGGATGACGTCGGCCTGCGCGCGCCGCAGCTTGGTCACCAGCGCGGAGAGGTCGGTCGCGGTCGCCGCATAACCCTCCTTGTGCACGAGCTGCATGCCGAGCTCCTTGCACTTGGCCTCGTTGCCCATGGCAACGCCGACGCCGTAGGGGCCGTCCTCGTGGATGATCGCGACCTTGACGTCCTTCACCTCCTTGCCGAGCTTGGCCTTGGCGTTCTCGGCGATGAAGGTGCAGGACGCCTCGCCGAACTGGTCGGAGTGGACCTGCGGACGGAACACGTATTGCAGGTTCTTGTCCTTGAGCACCGCGGAAGCCACGCAGACGTTGGCCCACATGAACTTCTTGGCCGCGTCGACCTTCGCCGCCATCGGGACGCAATGGGCGCTGGAGTAGACCCCCATCAGGAGGTCGACCTTGGCGTCGTTGAGCAGCCGCTCGGCCTCGTTGATCGCCACGTCGGTCTTGGACTGGGCGTCGGCGTAGATCGGCACGATCTTGTGGCCCTCGACGCCGCCGCGCTCGTTGACCATGTCGATGGCGATCTTGTTGCCGATGCCCGCGGCCTTGGAGCCGCCGGCCGCGAACGGACCGGTGTAGTCGTAGATCACGCCGATCTTGATGTCGGCCTGTGCCGGCAGAGCGACCGCCAAGGCGCCGGCAATCGCCAGCATGCCCAGTTTTGCGTGAGACAGGTTCATCGTTTCCTCCCGAAATGCCGATCGGCTGTTGTTGTTTTCAAGTGTGCGGAGCGCGGCCAAGCCTTGTCAATGGGCGGCGCCTGTGGCTGTTCGGCCCGGCAACGGAGCTCGCACATGACCGCCGAATTCGCCGCCGGCAACTATCGCTATATTCCCGCCGTGTTCCAGTATTCGGGCGGGGTCGCAAGCCTGCCGGGCTTCACGATCGAGCGTGTGCGTTTTCGCACGCCCGTACCGCTTGCGCAGGGCTTCGGGCTGATCGAGCGGTTCATCATAGCGGCGCAGCGCCCGTTGACCTCGTTCTGCGCGTGCGAACTGCGTTCGCCGGCGCCGTTCACCGAGCAAGGCTTCCGCGCCTTCAACGAGATCTACGTCACGACGCTCAAGCGCTGGGGCCTGATCGAGGGCGCCGTCAACCCGGTGGCGCGCAGCAACGTATGCCCGGAGATCGACCCGCCGGCCGAGCCGTCATTTCACGCTTTCTCCTACACGGTCGCGGCCGGAGCCGTAGCACCCGCGTTCGTGGTCGCCGGCAGCGGCGAAGCGCGCGAAGGCGCGGCGTCATACGGCGAGACGACGGTACGCCGCGGCGAGACCGGCGCGGACGCGATGCGCGAGAAGGCGCGCTTCGTGCTCGGCGAGATGGAACGGCGGCTCGGCCTCCTCGGCGCTGCCTGGGTCCATACGACGGCCGTCCAGGCCTACACGGTGCACGATCTGCATCCTTTCCTGGCCGACGAGATCGTCCGACGCGGCGCAGCGCATGCCGGCCTCACTTGGCATTTCTGCCGGCCGCCGGTCCGGGGCCTTGAATACGAAATGGACTGCCGCGGCGTCGATCTCGAACGCATCTTGTGACGCGTGGAGGCGGCGTTAACGAATGAGAACAAACACCGTCCGCCCGTCGGGCATCGAACCTTGAACCGGATTGTTGCGACTAACGACCTCGGCGCCCTGCCGCCGGCGCAATTGATGCGCTAGGCTGCATCATCTTTCCCGGAGCCCGGAGCCCGCTCATGTCCTCGATCTCGTCGACCTGGATCATTCTCGGCGTCCTCGTCGTCCTCGTCATCTGGCTGGTCATGATCTACAACAGCCTCGTTGCCATGCGGCAACGGGTCGACCAGTCCTTTGCCGACATCGATGTGCAGCTCAAGCAGCGGCACGACCTCATTCCCAACCTGGTCGAGACCGTGAAGGGCTATGCCGGCCACGAGCGTGGCACCCTCGAAGCGGTGGTCAAGGCGCGCCAGACCGCCATGGCGGCGCCGGGCATCGATCAGAAGGTCGCGGCCGAGAACATGCTGTCGGGCGCGCTGCGCCAGCTGTTCGCGCTGTCGGAGGCCTATCCCGACCTCAAGGCCAACACCAATTTCCAGCAATTGCAGAGCGAGCTTTCCGACATCGAGAACAAGCTCGCGGCAGCGCGGCGCTTCTTCAACAACGCCGTGCAGGAATACAACACCGGCATCCAGCAGTTCCCGGCGGTGCTGCTCGCCGGATCGCTCGGCTTCACGCAGAAGCAGTTCTTCGATCTGGGCGAGACGCGCGCCCAACTTGAGCAGGCGCCGCAGGTGAAGTTCTGACGCTTTGACTTCTCCCCCTCCCCCTTGGGTAGAGGTCGGAAAGATAAAGAGCACCCCAGGCAAGCGGCATGGAACAAGCCTACGGCCTCTATACCCACATCCAGGCGAACCGGCGCCGCTCGATCCTGCTGCTCGCCGGGTTGTTCTTCCTGATCTATGTGCTGGTGTTCGCCGGCGCGCTCGCCGGGGAGGCGCTGAGCGGCGACGCCTCGCTGCCTTGGCTGCTCCGCCGCGCGTGGGAAGACCTGCTCGCGGCATTTCCCTATGCGACGATCGGAACGGCGCTCTGGATCCTGATCGCCTACAAATTCCACCAGTCGCTCATCGACATGGTGACGGGCGGGCGCGAGGTGACGCGCATGGAGGAGCCGCGGCTCTACAATCTCCTGGAAAATCTGAGCATCTCGCGCGGCATCCCGATGCCGAAGCTGAAGATCATGGACAGTCCCGCGCTCAATGCCTTTGCCAGCGGCATGAGCCGGAAGCAGTACGCCGTGACGGTCACGACGGGGCTCATGAATGCACTCGACGATGCCGAGATCGAAGCCGTGCTCGGCCACGAGCTCACGCACATCCGCAACGGCGACGTGCGCATGCTGGTGATCGCGGTGATCATCGCCGGCGTCATCTCATTCTTCGCCGAGATGTTCTTCCGTATGTTCCTCAACTGGGGCGGAGGTTGGCGCTCGCGCTCCTCCGGCGATAGCGACCGCGGCAAGGGCGGCGCCGGCTTTGCCATCGTCATCGCCATCGCGCTGATCGCGCTCGCCTGGTTCCTGTCGGTGGTGATCCGCTTCGCGCTGTCGCGCAAGCGCGAGTTCCTGGCCGATGCCGGCTCGGTCGAATTGACCAAGAACCCCGACGCCATGATTTCGGCATTGCGTAAGATCGAGAACCGCGGCGAGCTCGAAGGCGCGACTTCGGCGGTGATGGAGATGTGCGTCGACAACCCGCGCGAGGGCTTCGAGGACCTGTTCGCGACCCACCCGTCGGTCGATTCGCGCGTGGACGCGCTGGTGCGCTTCGCCGGCGGACGCGATCCCGGACCGCTCGCCGTGCCGCAATTCGATCAGCCCGAGGGGCAGATCGAGGACCCGGGCAGCGAAACGCCGCAGGACGCCGCGCAGCCCGGCGGCGACAAGCCGTTCCTTCCCTCACGGCCGCCGGTCGAGCTCGGCGGCCCGCAAGCCTCGCCTACTCAGCCGGCGAATCCCGGCTCCGAGCCCGGGCCGTGGGGACCGCATGGGGCGCGTCCGTAACGCAGGAGTATCCGCGTGACCTGCCGGCCGCTTCCGCGAGCCGCGGCAATCGTGCTGGCCGCGGCTACATTGGGCTGTTCGAGCGACATCGGTCCTGCCGGCATGCTGGTGCTGCCGGACAAGTACCGGCTCTCGACCTGCGAGCAGATCGCGGCGGCCCGCCGCGGCCAGGAGGCGCGCGAGCGGGAGCTGACGGTATTGAGCGAGAAGGCTTCGACCGCGCCGGGCGGCGCGGTCGCAGGCATGCTCGCCTACAGCTCCGAGCTCGCGCAGGCACGCGCCGAGCTGCGCGTGCTCGCGGTCGCCGCCAAGGACAACAAGTGCGTCATGCCGCCGATGGAGAACGGACGCTAGACTAGTGTCCCGATTCCGAAGTTCGCATGATCATGCGGCACACTCGATTGCGAACTTCGGAATCGAAAGGACACTAGCAACTTATTGATCTAGTGTGGCTTTGGCTCAGAAGTCCGCATGTCGGACTCGCGGCGAGAATGATGCGGACTTCCGAGCCGCCACACTAGAGCCGTTGCGGTCACTGCAACGTGGCGTCGGCGATCCAATCGGCGACCGCACGCAACGCCTCCACGCGGCCTTCGGTGCGGCCTTGCGCCTGCTCGAAGATGGCGAGCTGCCTGTCGGCCGAGGTTCCGCTGCCGACGATTGCGCGGCAGCGCTCGATCTCGCTCACGCAGTTGAGCGCCTCGGCATCGCGCGCGACTTCCTCGATCACCTGATCGAGCATTTCAGCGACCGTCACCGCGCCGGTTCCGGAGATCTCCACGAACGTGCCGTCGACGCCATAGCGTTGCGCGCGCCACTTGTTCTCCACCACGATCGCCCGATTGACCGCGGTCAGGTCCCAGTTCTGCCAGGGATTGCGCACGAGACGGCGCGCAAGCGAGCGATAGAGCGCCGCGATCGCGATCGAGTCCTCGACCAGGGTGCAGCTGTCGGGTGCGCGCAGCTCCAGCGTCGGATGCTTGAACGACGGCCTGATCGCCCACCAGACGTAACTTGAATCTTCCATCACGCCGGCGTTCACCAGCGCCTGGACGTAGGCGTCGAACTCGGCGGTGGTACGGAACAGCTCCGGGACGCCGGTGCGCGGCAGCTCGTCGTAGGCGGCAAGCCGGTACCCCTTCAGCCCAGTCGGGCGCGAGCGCCAGAACGGCGAGGATGTCGCGAGCGCGATGAACAGCGGCAGGTAGGGCAGCATGCGCGTCATGACATCGACGCGCTCGTCGGGATCGGGCAGCTCGACATGGACGTGCAGTCCGCACAGCATGTTGCGCTGTCCGATCATCTGCAGGTCTTCCATGACGGTGTCGTAGCGCTCGGTCGGGGTCTGGCGCGCGGCGAGCCAGGTCGCGGTCGGATGCGTGCCGGCCGCAAGGATCGCAAGTCCGTGCTCGCCGGCGACCGAGGCGACGGTCTGGCGCAGGAACTTCAACTCGACGCGGGCATCCGCCATGTCGACATGCGGCACGGTCGCGACCTCGATCTGCGACTGCAGCATTTCGCCCATCACCTGTCCCCCGGCGACGGCTTTGACCGCCTGCAGGAATCCTGCGGGCATCTCCCGCGACATCGACTTCGTTTCCGCGTCGACGAGGAAATACTCCTCCTCGATCCCGAACTTGTAGTCATCGGTCATGGTCCACCTCCCCGATGTTGAAGCGTCGAAACGTGGCTGCCCCCTTTGTTGCGCGCAACGCCGATACGGGAACGCGCGCGTGCAAAGGCTGCGGCCAAATCCGGCTGCAGTGAGACCAAAACGAGCCGTCATTGCGCCGGCTGTGGGTGCCGGCGGTGCCAGATGGAACTGCGTTCGCGGCAATTGGTTCCCACCAGGCGGTATTCCGCTACGCCTGGATCATCGCCAGTCGCCGAGCACCGCCTGGACCAGCGCAAGCGCTGCAACCGCCGCCGTGTCGGCGCGCAGGATGCGCGGGCCGAGCGCGAGCCGCACCACGCGGGGCAGCGCCTGCAGCGCGGCGCGCTCCTCGTCGGCGAAACCACCCTCGGGACCGACCAGCACGCTCAACCGCTCGGGACGGTCGCGGCGCGCAGCAGCCAGCGCCGCAACCGGATCGGCCACGTCGGCGTCCTCGTCGCAGAACACCAGGAGGCGCGCAGGATCGTGCGCACCGGCAAACGCGGCGAGGGAAAGCGGCGCGCCGACCTCGGGAATGCCGAGGATGCCGCACTGCTCGGCGGCTTCGATGGCATTGGCGCGCATGCGCTCCGCATTGACGCGCTCGACCTGGGTGTGACGCGTGAAGACCGGCTGGAGCCGCGTGGCGCCGAGTTCGACCGCCTTCTGCACCATATAGTCGAGCCGCGCGTGCTTGAGCGGCGCGAACGCATAATGGAGATCGCCGGGCGATGTCTGCGGGCGCGTCTGTGTGGCGACGACAAGCTGCGTTTCCCGCTTGCCGGCCTGGCGCAGCGTGGCGCGCCACTCGCCGTCCCGGCCGTTGAAGACGAGAACCGGCGCGCCGGCCTTGAGCCGCAGCGCATTGACGAGATAATTGGCTTGCGCGCGGTCGAGCGCGACGACGGCGCCGGCCGCGAGCGGGGCCCCGACGAACAGCCGCGGGGTGCGGAAATCGTAGCGGGGCATGGGCGGGTTCCGGCGGATCGGTGGTCGAAGGCGGCGAAAAGCCCCACCATCTTAACGCTTTGCCGCCTTGCCGCCGAATTCAGGCTTGATAAGACTAGGGGTTCGTGGGACGCCTGCGGGCAAACACGACCGACTAGTGTCCCGATTCCGAAGTTCGCATGATCTTGCGGCGGCCTCGTGTGCGAACTTCGGAATCGAAGGACACTAGCAACTTATTGATCTAGTGTGGCTTTGGTTCAGAAGTCCGCATGTCGGACTCGCGGTGAGAATGATGCGGACTTCTGAACCGCCACACTAGCCGGAAGGAACGGGTTCATGATCCCCGCGCGCTCGCTGCTGCTCGCCGGCGCCACCATGCTGGTCCTCGGCGTCAACGCCGGGGCCCAGATGATGGGACCCGGAATGATGGGTCCCGGTATGATGGGTCCCGGCATGGCGCCGCCGGGGGCGCAGCAGACGCCGCCGTGCATGAGCGAGTTCGCCCCGCTGCGCACCGAGGCGGAGAAACGCGCCGGCGCCATCAAGGCCGGGATCGACAAGAAGGTCCCGCGCGAAGACATCTGCAATCTGTTCAAGCGCTTTTCCGAAGCCGAGGCCAGGGTGGTCAAATTCCTCAAGGAGAAGCAGGCGGCGTGCGGCGTGCCGGCCGACGCGGTGAAGCAGGTGTCGGCGAACCATGCCAAGACGGTGAAGACGCGCGACCAGATCTGCGCCGCCGGACCGGCGGTCGCGCGCCCGACCGGGCCGGGCCTGAGCGAGGCGCTCGGCACCGCGCGCGGTCCGGGCGGACCGCAGGATTCCGCGCCGGCCGGCGGAACGTTCGACACGCTCACCGGGAACGTGCTGTCGCGATGAGCGACGGCCGCGTCGCCGACTCGACCGGAAACTGGGTCGACAGCTTCGCGCCCCCTGCAATCCGCCCTTATCTCAGGCTGGCGCGCGCCGATCGTCCGATCGGCGCGTGGCTATTGTTGTTGCCGTGCTGGTGGTCGGTTGGGCTCGCGGCGATCGCCGCGGGCACGGCACCGAATTGGTGGCACATCGTGCTGTTCTTCGTCGGCGCCTTCGTGATGCGCGGCGCGGGGTGCACCTGGAACGACATCGTCGACCGCGACCTCGACGCCCGAGTCGCGCGCACGCGTTCGCGACCGATTCCTTCCGGCCAGGTGAGCCTCGCGGCGGCGGCGGCCTTCCTGGTGCTGCAGGCGCTGATCGGCTTGGCGGTGCTGCTGCAGTTCAACCGCTTCACGGTCCTGCTGGGAATAGCCTCGCTCGCGGTGGTCGCGGTCTATCCGCTGATGAAGCGGGTCACCTCCTGGCCGCAGATCGTGCTGGGCTTAGCCTTCTCATGGGGCGCGCTGATGGGCTGGGCCGCCGCATTCGGCCGGCTCGATGCGCCGGCGCTGCTGCTTTATGCCGGCTCGATCGCCTGGGTGATCGGCTACGACACCATCTATGCGCACCAGGACCGCGAGGACGACGCGCTGGTCGGCGTCAAGTCGACGGCGCGGCTGTTCGGCGCGCGCACCCGCCTCGCCCTGCTGTTCTTCTATGCGCTTAGCGTGCTGCTGATCGGCCTTGCGGGCGCGGCGGCCGGCGCCGGCGTGCCGTTCACGCTCGCCGTCATCTTCTTCGGTGCGCATCTCGGCTGGCAGATCGACCGGCTCGACATCGACGATGCGGATCTGTGCCTCAGGCTGTTCAAGTCGAACCGCGACGCCGGACTGATCCTGTTTGCCGGGCTGTTGGTCGAGGCTTATTTCGGCCGCATCGGCTAGACGCTACAGCCCGAGCTGCGCCTTGACCCAGCCGAGCGCGGGCGCGGTGTTGAGGAACGCGAGCGCGGCGGCTTCGGCGGCCGCGGGGCGGCCCGCCACGACCACCACGGTCGCGACCACGACGTCGCATTTGTCGGCATAGGCGATGGCGAACGCGAAGCGGGCCGGCGCCGCCGAGCCGGTCACCAGATAGGAACGTACGCGCCCCTTCATCCAGCCGACCGCCACCGGCTGGCCCGACCCGAGCGCCGCAAAGCTGTTGCCGAGGATGTCGACGTCGCCGACGCGGTCGAGGTCGTCGTCATCGGCGACGCCGGTGGCGCAGTTGCAGAATCCGATCTTCGGCCGCAGATACAGCTCGGCCGCGACCCCGCATTCGGCCGCGTTGCAGCGGAACGCGCGGCCGGTGCCCCACTGGTCGATGAGGAACGGCCATTTGATCTCGCTCCACGCCGGCGCCTCGGCCGCGGACGCGCGGCCGGCGCCGATCGCGCCGACGAGGGCAAGTCCCAAGCCCAAGAGCAACGTGGCGGCGATGCGCCGGCCCATGCTGTGTCCTGCCGCAATTTCCGCGGGCATCACGGGATTCGTGCGCCCATACCTATTGTCGGTCAGGATGATCCGCGCCGCAATGCAAATCCGCTAATTAGCTGCGCGCGATGATCTCGCGCTCGCCGCGGTACACCGGCGAGCGGCCGGATGCCGTCCCCGCCTTGCGCCGCACCAGGAAGCGCGGCCGGCGCGCCCGCACGGCCGAGCGGCGGCGGCGGCGCGGCGCGACTTTGCTCAGCCGCACGCGGCCGAGCCGCGGGTAGGGCTCGTGGAAGCTGCCGTCGCGGTCCCCGAGCAGCAGCGGCAAGCCGAGCACGCGCCCCCACAGCTGCCATTCGGCCACCACGTCGGTGTCGTCGAGCGCCTCGAACAACGGGACGAACAGCGCGGGATCGCGGTGCGCGAGCGAGACCGTGATGCGCGCGGCGGGTCCGCCGGAGAATGGCGAGAGATGCAGCGCGACACCGCGGAACGCCGTGAGCGGGATGTTGAGCGCGACGCGCATGCCGCGCACGGCGCGGCGCAGGATCACGCGCTCGCGGCCAAGCTCGACATGCCGCAAGTGTCCGTCCGCCGCCGCATCGTTCGCCGTGAAGCGAACCGGTAATGCGAGAGGGTCGAGCCGCGCGCTGCGGCTCGACCCGGCGGTGTTCCCGCCGAGCTCCATTTGACGCCCCAAACCGCTCCCTGCCGGACTGTTGTCGCCCGGTCCTTGACGCGCAGCATGCCCGGGCGCGGTCGGAATCCGCTTAAGATCGCTGGTTAACCGGCGGTATCGCTGCCGTCTTGCGGACTCATGCTTGACGACTTCTTGCCGCGATCGTCGGCTTTTTCCGGATCGGCGCCATCCGGATCGCATTGCGCGCCGGTCCGTAGCCATGCGGAAACCGCACTAGTGTGGACACTTGCGTCGGCCTGGTGCGGCGCACATGTGACAACCGCCTTGTCAAGCCGCGTTCGCGCGCCTAAACCGCCGGTTCCCGATGTCGTCTCTCCTCGACCAATCCGCCCTGCACGCGCTTGCCGAACGCCTCGTGGGCGCGGCGTTGCGCGCCGGCGCCGACGCCGCTGACGCGGTCGCGGTGCGCTCGATCTCGCTCGGCATCGAGGTGCGCGACGGCAAGGTGGAAGAGAGCGAACGGTCGGAAGGCGACGATATCGGCCTGCGCGCGCTGGTCGGGAAGCGTCAGGCCGTGGTCTCGACCAACGACTTGTCGAGCGACGGAGTCAATTCTCTGGCCGAGCGGGCGGTCGCCATGGCGCGCGCGGCGCCCGAGGACCGCTTCGCCGGTCTTGCCGATGCGGCGCTGCTCAACGGCAAGACGCCCGATCTCGATCTCGTCGATCCCGCGCTTCCTTCCGTCGAGCGGCTCGAAGACCTGGCGCGCGCCGCCGAAGCAGCCGCGCTTTCCGTCACCGGCGTCACCAAGTCGGGCGGCGCCTCCGCCTCGGCGGGGATCGGCGGCATGGTGCTGGTGACGAGCCACGGCTTTTCCGGCGCCTATCTGGGCTCGCGCCACAGCGTGTCGGCGTTGGCGATCGCCGGCGAGGGCACCGGCATGGAGCGCGACTACGATTTCTCCTCCGCATTGCATGCCGCCGATCTCGACGATCCGGAACGGATCGGCCGCTCCGCCGGCGAGCGCACGGTCAAGCGGCTCAATCCGCGCAAGGTCGAGACGCGGCGCGTCCCGGTCGTGTTCGATCCGCGCGTGGCCGGCTCGCTCGTCGGGCATCTGGCTTCGGCGGTGAACGGCAGCGCGGTCGCGCGCAAGACGAGCTTCCTCAGGGACAAGCTCGGCGCCCGCATCTTCCGCCCCGGCATCCGTATCGTCGACGATCCCCTGCGCCGGCGCGGACTGCGCTCGCGCCCGTTCGACGGCGAGGGCGTGGCCGGCAAGCCGCTCGCGCTGGTCGAAGACGGCGTGCTTGCATCGTGGCTGCTCGATTGCGCCACGGCACGCGAACTGTCGCTCGTCACCACCGGGCACGCGGCGCGCGGCGTTTCTTCCTCGCCATCGCCGGCTCCGACCAATCTGCATCTCGCGGCCGGCGCGACGAGCGCGCAGGGCTTGATCAAGGATATCGAAGACGGCTTCTACGTCTCCGATCTGATCGGCATGGGCGTCAACCTCGTCACCGGCGATTACAGCCGCGGCGCCGCCGGTTTCTGGATCGAGAACGGCGAGCTTACCTATCCGGTGAGCGAGGTGACGATCGCCGGGCATCTCGATGACGTGTTTGCGAGCCTCGAAGGCGCCGACGACCTGGTATTCCGTTACGGAACCAACTCGCCGACTGTGCGCGTGGAGGGACTGACCGTTGCGGGTCACTGACGCGGTCGATCACGATACGCTCAGCGGGGATCTCGCGCGCACCATGCGCGAAGCCGGTGCGCTTGCGGTGCGCACCTTCCAGCAGCCGCTGAAGAGCTGGACCAAGGCGCGCAATTCGCCGGTCAGCGAGGCCGACATGGCGGTCGACGCTTTCCTGCGCGCGCGCTTGACCGCGCTGATGCCGGACTGCGCCTGGCTGTCGGAGGAAAGCAGCGACGACCTTGCGCGACTCTCCTCCCGCCGGTTGTGGATCGTCGACCCGATCGACGGTACGCGCGCCTATATCGCCGGCCGCGCCGACTGGTCGATCTCCGTCGCCCTGGTCGAGGACGGGCGGCCGGTCGCGGCGTCGATCTTCGCGCCGATCGAGGATTCGCTGTTTCTCGCCGGCGCGGGCCGCGGGGCGACGCGCAACGGTCTGCCGATCGCCGCAAGCGCGGGCGCGGCGATCGCGCACGCGCGCGCCGCCGGTCCCAAACCCCTGCTCGACCGGCTCGCCGCGCTCGCACCGGGCATTGCCGCCGAGCCCAAGATCCACTCGCTCGCCTTGCGTCTCGCGCGCGTGGCGCAGGGGCGCCTGGACATCGCTTTCGCGTCCGCCGAGAGCAACGACTGGGACCTTGCAGCGGCGGACCTTTTGGTGCACGAAGCCGGCGGGGCATTGACGACGCTTCAGGGACATCCCCTGAACTACAATCGTGCCGATCCGAGGCATGGCGCGCTTGTTGCGGCCGGCCGTGACCGACACAGGACACTCGTCGAAGCGGTGCGGACACACGATTTCATGTGAGCCGCAAGGCCGCGATCGCAGGGTCGAAGGACCGAGGCATGCCCGAAACGGCGGATTCAAAGCAATTGCTCCACCTCGTTCTCGGCGGCGAGCTGTCGCGCCTCGACGGCGTCACGTTCAATAATCTCGACGAAGTCGATGTCGTCGGCGTGTTCCCGAACTACGCGACCGCCTACGCGGCCTGGAAGGCCAAGGCGCAGAAGACCGTCGACAACGCGCAGGTACGCTATTTCATCGTGCACCTGCACCGGCTGCTCGACCCCGACACCGACGCGACGCGCGCCTAGTGTGCCTAGCGTTGAACGGAACGGAGCGATGCGGTTCTGGAGGCGTCTCGGACGGCAGCGCTGGGTCCAGGTGGCAATCGGCACGCTGGCGGCCGAATATCTTCGGCTGGTCGGCACGACCACCCGTTTCATGATCGACCCCGCGGACGGCTACGCCCGTATCGATGCCCATCTCCCGATCATCCTCGCCATGTGGCATGGCCAGCACTTCCTTGGTCCGTTCGTCAAGCGCAACGGCGACCGCGGCAAGGTGCTGATCTCGCGCCACCGCGACGGCGAGATCAACGCCATCGCGGCCGCGCGGCTCGGCATCGAAATGATCCGCGGCTCCGGCGACCACGGCCGCGACTTCAATCGCAAAGGCGGCGTCGGCGCGTTCCGCGAGATGCTGAGCTGTCTCGAGCAGGGCGACAGCATCGCGCTGACCGCCGACGTGCCGAAAGTCGCGCGCGTGGCGGGTCTCGGCATCGTCATGCTGGCACGCGAGTCGGGCCGCCCGATCTTTCCCATCGCGCTCACCACGCGGCGCCGCGTCGTGCTCGACAACTGGGACCGCACCACCATCAATCTGCCGTTCAGCCGCGGCGCGGCGGTGCTGGGAAATCCCGTCCTCGTGCCGGCGGACGCCGATGATGCCGCGATGGAAGCGCATCGCCGACAGGTCGAAAGCGAGCTCAATGCCGCGACCGCGCGCGCCTACGCATTGGCCGACGGCACGCCGGGAGACGAGCGTGGCTAAGCGGCTGCCATGGACGCTGCACGCCTACCGGCGGCTTGCCGCCGCCGCGACGGCGCTCGTGCCGGCGGTGCTGGCGAGCCGTCTCAAGCAGGGCAAGGAGCATCCCGAGCGGCTCGGCGAGCGGCGCGGCGAAACCAGCATTGCACGTCCGGCCGGGCCGCTGATCTGGGCGCATGGCGCGAGCGTCGGCGAGATGCTCGCGGTCATTCCGCTGGTCGAGGGCCTGTGCGAGCGCGGCTTCGCCGTCCTCGTCACTTCGGGAACGATGACGTCGGCGCGGCTCGCCGAGCGGCGGCTGCCGCCCGACGCGATCCACCAATTCGTGCCGCTCGATGCGCCCAGCTATCTGCGGCGCTTCCTCGAGCATTGGCGGCCCAATCTCGTGCTGCTCGCCGAATCCGACTTGTGGCCGAACCGGATCATGGCCTGCGCCGACCGCGGCATCCCGATGATCCTCGTCAACGGGCGGCTGTCGGAACGCTCGTTCGCGCGCTGGCGCCGCGTGCCGCGGACGATCGCTGCGCTGCTCGGCCGGTTCGATCTGTGTCTGGCGCAATCGGAGCCGGACGCCGAGCGCCTGAGCGCGCTCGGAGCCCCGCGCGTCAGCGTGACCGGCAATCTGAAGCTCGACGTGCCGGCGCCCCCGGTCGATGCGCAGAAGCTCGCGGCCATGCGCGCAGCCATCGGCCAGCGCCCGCTGATCGCGGCGGCCTCGACCCATCCGGGCGAGGAAGCGGTCGTGCTCGACGTGCACCGGCGGCTGCGCCAAAGCTTTCGCGGCCTGCTCACCGTGATCGTGCCGCGCCATCCGGAGCGCGGGCCCGGCGTGGTGGACATCGCGTCGGTCGCGGGCCTGCCCGCCGTGATGCGTTCGCGCGGCCACCTGCCCGACCGCGGCACCGAGGTCTACGTCGCCGACACGATCGGCGAGCTCGGCCTGATCTATCGTCTCGCCCCGATCGTGTTTATGGGCGGCTCGCTGGTGCGCCATGGCGGGCAGAACCCGATCGAGGCGGCCAAGCTCGGCGCCGCCCTGCTGCACGGGCCGCACGTGTGGAACTTCAAGGAAATCTACCTCGCGCTCGACGAGGCGCGCGGCGCCGAGGAGGTGCTGGACGTGAACAAGCTCGCGGTGCGCATCGGCGCGTGGCTCACCGATGCGGCCGCGCGCAAGCAGGTTGCCGATTCGGCGCTCGCGACGGTGGAGCAGCTCGGCGGCGCGCTCAAGCGCACGATCGCGGCGATCGAGCCCTATCTGATGCAGCTCGACCTGGAACATCGGTAAAACGCATGCGCGCGCCGGCCTTCTGGTGGCGGAAGCAAGGAGGGCCGCAGGCCGCGCTGCTCGCGCCGTTCGCGGCTGCCTATGGCGTCATCGCGGCCCAGCGCCTGCGCCGGCCGGGCCGGCGCGCGAGCATCCCAGTCATCTGCATCGGCAATCCGACGGTCGGCGGTGCCGGCAAGACGCCGGCCGCGATCGCCGCGGCACGGTTCCTCGCCGCTGCCGGCGAGCGCCCGATGCTGCTGAGCCGCGGCTATGGCGGCCGATTGCACGGACCCGTCATGGTCGATGCCGCCGTTCACGGCGCGCGCGACGTCGGCGATGAACCGCTGCTGCTGGCGCGGGCGGCGCCGACCATCGTTTCCCGCGACCGCCCGGCCGGCGCGCGCCTGGCCCATGAAAGCGGTGCAAGCGCCATCGTCATGGACGACGGGTTCCAGAATCCATCGCTCGCCAAGGACCTTTCGGTGCTCGTGGTGGACGGCCGCCGCGGCCTCGGCAACGGCCGTGTGTTTCCCGCCGGCCCGCTGCGTGCGCCGCTCGAAGCCCAGCTCGCGCGCGCAGACGCGCTGCTGCTGGTGGGAGACGCCTCCGGCGCAGCCACGCTCGCGCGCGCCGCCCGCGCGCGCGGCATGACGATCTTCCATGCACGGCTTGAGCCCGATCGGGAGGCGATCGCCGGACTCGCCGGCCGCCGCGTGCTCGCCTTTGCCGGCATCGGCGATCCGGAGAAATTCTTCGCGGCATTGGCGGCCGCGGGGATCGACGTCGCGGCGCGCCGGAGCTTTCCGGACCATCACGTCCATACGGCGGCGGAAGCCGGTGCGCTGTTGCGCGACGCCGAGCGTGACGGGCTCACGCTGGCGACGACGGAGAAGGACCACGTCCGCCTGCAGGGAGATGCGCTCGCGCCGCTCGCCGCGCGCACCCGCGTCGTGCCGGTCGCGCTTATCATCGAGGAGGCCGACGACTTCCGCCGCCTGCTCGTCGACACGGTCAGGCGGCCGCGAGACCCTACCGCACGCGCTCCGGATAATGGCGTTTGAGCACGGCTTCCGGCGTCGCGTAGGCTTCCTGCAGTTCCACGCTCCAGTATTTGAGCTCCTCGAGCGGGATCGGCACGCCGGTGACCGCGCAGCGCACGAACGCGCCCGGCCGCACGACGCGGAAGTCGCCGTCGAGGTACCTCACGTCCGCCTCGCCCGGCATCGGCGATGGACCGCTATAGCGGTTGAGCACGTTCAGTCTCCGTTCATGCCGCAGGCGCCATGCGCAAACCCCGCCGCACCATGGCGCAGAACATAATGCGTCGGTGGCGGAGGTAAACCCACTCAATTGTGATCTTGCGGCTCGGTCGATTCATCCGTGCTTTGGGTTAGCGTCGGCGGGAACCCGACATGCACCAAGCCATCGCTCTCGCTTTCGTCTTGATGCTGCCCGCCGCGAGCGCGGCGGCCGCGCCCGAGCGGATCGCCATTCCGCTCGGCGACGTGAAGCTGCGCGCCGTGCTCTACCGGCCCGCCGGCAATGGTCCGTTTCCGGCGATCGTGGCGCTGCACGCCTGCGACGGGTTGGCGGCGCGGACCATGGCGATCGCGCCGCGCTATCGCGCCTGGGGCGAGCATCTCGCCGCCGCCGGATTCGTGGTCGTATTTCCCGACAGTTTCCGCTCGCGGTCTTTGCGTCCCCAATGCCGCGTCCGCGGCCGCACCATGGCGACCGGGCGCGAGCGCACCGCCGACGCCTATGCGGCGCGGCGCTGGCTGCAGGCGCAGAGTTTCGTCGCGCCCGACCGCGTTTCGCTGCTCGGCTGGGCCAATGGCGGCGTCGCAACCCTGTGGGCGGTGCGTCCGCGTCTTGCCGAGCGCGACGGCAAGCCGGATTTCCGCTCGTCCGCGGCGCTTTATCCGGGATGCCGCCGCTTACGCGAGGCGGCCTGGAGCGCGCGCCTGCCGACCCTGATCCTGATCGGCGCCAAGGACGACTGGACGCCGGCAGCGGCGTGCGAGCAGATGGTCGCCGGCGCGCGCGGCCGCTCGGCGCGCACCGCCATCACGGTCTATCCGGGCGCGCATCACGCCTTCGATCACCCCAACCTGCCGCTGCAGCTGCGCACCGGCATCGCGTTCTCGGGCGACGGCTCGGGGCGCGTGCACATCGGCTCGGATCCGTCCGCACGCGCGGACGCGATGAAGCGCGTGACCGAGTGGCTCGCGCGGTGAGCGCATGATCCCGAAAAGTTGACAGACTTTTCGGACAAGATCATGCGCAAACGCAAAGACCGCGCGATCTAGCCGAACAGGCTCCCCTGCCCGGGGTTGCCGTTGCCGCGCTTGGTCTTCGGTTTCGGCGGAGCCGAGCCGCCGCCCGGCGGCGCGCCGCCGGCGCCGGCGACCGCGCGCGCGGCGATGCGGCCGTCGGTGAACTCGATATCGAGCATGCTGTCGGGGATCACCGCGGCGGCATGGCGCAGCGGGCGGCCGTGGGGATCGCGCACGAGAGCAAACCCGCGCGCCAGCACGCCCTGATAGGACAACGCAGCCAGCAGCCCGGACGCGTGCCCAAGCGACGCGGCACGGCGTTCGACCAGCCGGGTGACGGCGCGCCCGCCGCGCTCGAACAACGCGGCCGTGCGCTCGCGGTCGCGCACGATGCGCGCCCGATGCGCGGCGAGATTGGCGCGCACCGCGGCGGCCAACCTTCCGCCGGCGGCATTGAGGCGATCGCGGCGGCGGTCGCGCTGCACGTCGATGCAACGCCGCGCCCGGCGGCCGAGATTGCCGAGCCGCTCGTGCTCGGCGCGCACGCGCCCGTGCAGGAGCTGCGGGGAGAGCTTCGTGGCACAGCGCAGATATTGCTTGTGATGGATTTCCGCATTCGCCTTCAGCGCGCGCGGCAGCCGCTCGGCGAGCGCATCGAGCCGCTGGCACGGCACGGCCAGCAGCGCGTCGGCGGCCGGCAGCGCGCGCGCCGCGGCGCGCAGCTCGCCGCGCCGCGCATCGATCCCGCGCGCCCAACAGGACAACTGCCGCCGCGCCAGGCTGTGGATTTGCGCGATCAGATCGGCGCGCACCGGCACCGCCATCTCGGCCGCCGCCGACGGAGTCGGGGCGCGCCGGTCGGCGGCGAAATCGATCAAGGTCACGTCGGTCTCATGGCCGACCGCCGAGATCAGCGGGATCATGCTTTCGGCCGCGGCGCGCACCACGATCTCCTCGTTGAACGCCCACAGGTCCTCGAGCGAGCCGCCGCCGCGCGCCACGATGATGAGATCGGGCCGCGACGAGCCGGCAAGCGCGTTGAATCCGCGGATCGCCGCCGCGATCTCCTCGGCCGCTCCCTCGCCCTGCACCCGCACCGGCCAGAGCACCACGCGGCGCGGGAAGCGGTCGGCGAGCCGGTGCAGGATGTCGCGGATCACCGCGCCGGTCGGCGACGTGACGACGCCCACGACAGCCGGGAGATACGGCAACAGCTGCTTGCGCGCCGCATCGAACAGGCCTTCGGCGGCAAGCTTCCTCTTGCGCTCTTCCAGGAGCGCCATGAGCGCGCCGACGCCGGCCGGCTCCAGGCTCTCGACCACGATCTGGTAGGTCGAGCGGTTCGGATAGGTGGTGAGCCTACCGGTGACCGCGACCTCGAGACCCTCCTCGGGCTTGAAGCGCAGGCGCGCGAACGTCCCCTTCCACAGCACCGCGTCGATGCGGGCGTCCGCGTCCTTGAGGCAGAAGTAGACGTGGCCGGAGGCGTGCGGCCCGCGATAGTTGGAGACCTCGCCGCGCACGCGCACGAACGCATAGGCGTCCTCGACGGTGCGCTTGAGCGCCGCCGCGAGCTCGGAGACGGTCCATTCCGGGATGTTGACGCGCGGCTCGTTCATCAGGCGAATCGAATAGCGGTTTTGTAAGGTGCGAGGCCAGCCTAAAGTAGGCCGCGGCGAAACGAAAATCAGCCAAGCCCGTATAAGGTCCGATGCATCCTGCCGTCGCATTCCTGCTCGATGCGCTCGCCCTCTACGCAGCGATCGGGATGGTGACGGCGGTCGCGTTCGTCACCTTCGGCGTCACGCGCGTGTTGCCTGCACCGGCCCCGGTCAGCTTCGGCGCGCGGCTTCTGATCCTGCCCGGCGCCGCGGCGCTGTGGCCGTACGTGCTGGCACGCTGGATCAAAGCGCGAGGCGCCCAATGACGCGCGGCCACCGGGCGGTCCACCGCGTGCTGTGGCCGGCGCTCGCGCTGCTGGTCGGGCTCGGCTTCACCCTGGCGCTGGTGCTCAGGCCTGCACCCGAGCCGCCCGCACAGACGACCGAGGAGCCGCGCCGATGAGCGTCGGCTTCCAGGCGGTGCAGTGGAACACCCGCAAGCTCGTCTATGACGCCATCCTCATCGGCTGCGTCGCGCTGTTCATCGCCAGCTTCATGACGGTCGGCGCATGGCGCAATCCGCCCGCCGATGCGGCGGCGTGGATCAACCTGCGCATCAAGGCGTTCGGTACCTGCGCGTTCACGATGCTCACCGTCATCCTGATGGTCGGGCCGCTGGCGCGGCTCGACCGCCGCTTCCTGCCGCTGCTGTACAATCGCCGCCATTTCGGCGTGCTGACGTTCCTGGTCGCCTTGGTGCACGCCTGGTCGGTGGTCGACTGGTTCTCGGTGCAGGGCGCGATGGCGGACCTGATCAGCGAGATGACCGCGAGCCCGAACTACGGGAAGTTCATCGGCTTCCCGATCAAGGCGCTGGGTCTGACCGGCCTCTCGATCCTGTTCCTTCTCGCCGCCACCAGCCACGACTTCTGGCTCGCTTTCCTCACCCCGCGCGTCTGGAAGGCGCTGCACATGGCGCTGTACGTCGCCTATGGCGTGCTGGTGATGCATGTGGCGCTCGGCGTGATGCAGGAGGATCGCCGCATCTTCATCCCGCTGCTGCTCGGCGGCTCGTTCGCGGCCGTGACGGCGCTGCATGTCGCGGCCGCCTGGCGCGAATGGGAGTCGAACCGAGGGACGCCGCTCAGTCCCGAGAACTGGCTCGAAGTCGGACCGCCGGACTCGATCCCGGACCAATGCGCGCGCATCGTCTCAGGCCCGGGCGGCGAGCGCATCGCGGTGTTCCGCGACGGCGACGAGATCGGCGCAGTCACCAATCTGTGCGCGCATCAGAACGGGCCGCTCGGCGAGGGCCGCATCATCGACGGCTGCATCACCTGCCCGTGGCACGGCTACCAGTACCGCCTGGCCGACGGCTGCGCGCCGCCGCCGTTCACCGAGAAGCTCGCGACCTTTCCGGTGCGGATCAGGGACGGCATCGTGCAGGTCGACCCGCGCCCGCTGCCGCCGGGGACGCCCGCGGCGATCCGAGTGTGAGGCGAAGGTCGCCGAATCTTGCTACATCGACGCCCATGAAGATCCTCCTCCTCGGCGGCGGCGGACGCGAGCATGCGCTGGCCTGGAAGATCGCCGGCTCGCCGCTGACCTCGAAGCTGTGGTGCGCGCCGGGCAATGCCGGCATCGCGCAAGAGGCCGAGTGTGTCCCAATCGACATCGCCGACCATGGCGCCGTCGTCGCGCTCTGCAAGGCGCAGCGGATCGATTTCGTGGTGGTCGGGCCGGACGACCCGCTGGTCGCCGGCATCGTCGACGACCTCGAAGCCGCCGGCTTCAAGACCTTCGGTCCGAGCAAGGCCGCGGCGCGGCTCGAAGGCTCGAAAGGCTTCACCAAGGACCTGTGCAAGGCGCACGGCATTCCGACCGCGGCCTATCAGCGCTTCACGGACGCGGCGCCGGCCAAGGCCTATGTGCGCGCGCAGGGCGCGCCGATCGTGGTCAAGGCCGACGGGCTCGCGCTCGGCAAGGGCGTGGTGGTGGCGCAGACGGTCGCGCAGGCCGAGGCCGCGATCGACATGATGTTCGGCGGTGGCCTCGGCGCCGCCGGAACGGAAGTCGTCGTCGAAGAGCTCCTTCAGGGCGAGGAAGTCTCCTTCTTCGCGCTATGCGACGGCGAGAACGCGATCCCGCTCGCCTCGGCGCAGGACCACAAGCGCGCGTTCGACGGCGATGAAGGTCCGAACACCGGCGGCATGGGCGCATATTCGCCGGTGCCGGCGTTCACCGGCGATCTCGCGCACAGCGCCATGGCCGATTTCGTGCTGCCGACGTTGCGCGCGATGAAGGCGATGGGCACGCCGTTCAAGGGCATCCTCTACCTCGGGCTGATGCTCGCCGCGCAGGGCCCGAAGCTGATCGAGTACAATGTGCGCTTCGGCGATCCCGAATGCCAGGTGATGATGCTGCGGCTGATGTCGGACCTCCTCCCGGCACTGATCGCGGCGCGCGACGGGCAGCTGAAGAATTTCGATCTGCGCTGGTACCAGGAGACGGCCTTGACCGTGGTGATGGCGACCAAGGGCTATCCGGGGAGCTACCCCAAGGGCTCGACGGTCGAGGGGCTCGACGACGCCGCAGCGCTCGAGAACGTGCAGATCTTCCACGCCGGCACCAGGGCCGAGGGCGGACGCATCCTCGCCAATGGCGGGCGCGTGCTCAACGTGTGCGCGCTCGGGCGCTCGGTCGCCGACGCGCAGGCGCGCGCCTATGCGGCGGTCGACCGCATCCGCTGGCCGGACGGATTCTGCCGCCGCGACATCGGATATCTGGCGATCGCGCGGGAGGGAACCTGATGGACGACCTCGCCGATCTGTTCCCCGGCTTCAAATCGGAATGGATCGACACTTCGGTCGGCAAGATCTTCGCCCGTGTCGGTGGCAGGGGCCCGCCGCTGCTGGCGCTGCACGGCTACGCCCAGAGCAACGTGATGTGGCACCGGGTGGCACCGACGCTGGCCGAACGCTTCACCCTCGTGATCCCCGACCTGCCCGGCTACGGCTGGTCGGCGGTGCCGCAGGCCGGCCCGGATCATTCGCCCTACAGCAAGCGCGCCATGGCCAACGTGATGATCGAGGTGATGGAGCGCCTCGGCCACGTGCGCTTCCATCTCGCCGGCCACGACCGCGGCGGCCGGGTCGGCTACCGCCTCGCACTCGACCATCCGGGCCGCCTCGAGAAGCTGGCCGTGCTCGACATCATCCCGACCTACGACATGTGGCACGGCATGGACCACAACATGGCGGCGCGGGTCTGGCACTGGACCTTCCTGTCGCTCCCCGCACCGTTCCCCGAGACGCTGATCGGCAAAGACCCGGTGTTCTATCTGAAATGGAAGATGGCGCGGCAGACCAAGAGCAAGGACCTCGCACCGTTCGACCCGCGCGCGCTCGCGCACTATCTCGCCTTCTTCCAGGACCCGTTGCGCATCCACGCGACCTGCGAGGATTATCGTGCCGGGCGCACCACCGACCTGGCGCTCGACGAGGCCGACCGCGCGGCGGGGAAGAAGCTCGACGTGCCGCTGCTCGCGCTCTGGGGCGCGACCGGGATCCCGGCCGACCGCGGCCCGCTCGCGATCTGGCGCGAATGGGCCACGACCGTGTCGGGGGAGCCGATCGATTCCGGGCACTTCGTGTGCGAGGAGAACCCGCAGGCGACGGCCGCCGCGCTGCTCGCGTTCTTCGCCGCATGAGCGGCATCTCGCCGCTGGTCCTGCGCGACGCGCGGCGCGAGGACGTGCCCGCGATCGTGCGCGTTGGCGTAGCCTTGCCAAGCATTGCCAAGCCATGATCGTTCGCTAGTCTCTGCGCGCAGGGAGAGAAACGCCGATGGACCGCCAGGCCACCTATTCGGGCACCAAGGATGTGACGGCGGCCCTGCGCTTCGACGTCGCGCGCCTGGAGGCTTATCTCGCCGCGCAAGTTCCGGAGTTCGCCGGGCCGCTCACCGTGCGCCAGTTCAAGGGCGGGCAGTCGAACCCGACCTATCTGTTGGAGACCCCTCGCCGCAAATACGTGCTGCGGCGCAAGCCGCCCGGCAAACTCTTACCCTCGGCGCATGCGGTCGATCGCGAGTTCAAGGTGATCAGCGCGCTCGCGCGCCAAGGCTATCCGGTCGCCGAGCCGGTGCTCTATTGCGGCAACGACAGCGTGGTCGGCACCGCCTTCTACATCATGGGCTATGCCGACGGCCGCGTGTTCTGGGAGCCGCATATGCCCACCTCGAACCCGGCCGAGCGCGCGGCGGTGTTCGACGCCATGAACGCGACGCTCGCCGAGCTGCATTCGTTCGAGCCGGCGGGAATCGGGCTTGCCGATTTCGGCAAGGGCGAGAATTACGTGGCGCGCCAGGTCGACCGCTGGTCGAAGCAGTACCGCGCCTCCGAGACCGAGCGCATCGACGAGATGGAGCAGGTGATGGCGTGGCTGCCGGGCCATCTGCCGCCGCCCTCACCGGTGCGGATCGTGCACGGCGACTACCGGCTCGACAATATGGTCTTGCACCCGCACCAGCCGGAAGTGCTCGCCGTGCTCGACTGGGAGCTCTCGACCTTGGGCGATCCGCTCGCCGACTTCACCTACCACGCCATGCAATGGGTCATGCCCGCGACCGATGCCGGCGCCGGCACGGCGACCTTGGTCGGGCGCGATCTCGGTGCGCTCGGCATTCCGTCGATGTCCGATTACGTCGATGCCTATGTGGCGCGCACCGGGCTCGATCCGCGGCCCTATCTGCAGGTCTATTTCGCCTACAACTTCTTCCGCCTCGCCGCGATCCTGCAGGGCATCGTCGGGCGCGTACGCGACGGCACCGCGACCAACGAGAACGCGCCGGCGCGCGCGCAGATGGTGCGGCCACTTGCCGTCGCCGCATGGCATTGCGCGCGGCAAGCGGGCGCGGCGTGAAGAGTTTCGCGCTGGCGCTCGGCGGCGGCGGCGCGCGCGGGCTTGCGCATATCGCGATCCTGGAAGCGCTCGACGACATGGGCGTGAAGCCGGTGGCGATCGCCGGCAGCTCGATCGGCGCCGTGATCGCGGCGGGCTACGCGGCCGGCATGCCGGCCAAGCAGATCCGGCGCTACGCCGTCGATCTCGCCCATGACCGCGCCGAAGTCATGCGCCGCCTGGTGCGCTCGCGCGCCGCCAAGCTCTCGGACCTGTTCGGCGCGGGCTTCGGCGACGCGACGCGGCTCGATGCCGAGAAGCTGTGCGCGCAGTTCCTGCCCGCCGCGCTTCCCGACGACTTCAGCGCCTTGCAGATCCCGCTCATGGTCGTCGCCTCGGACCTGTTCGGACGCCGGCAAGCGGTGTTCGATGCCGGGCCGCTGCGGCGCGCGCTTGCCGCATCGTTCGCGCTGCCGACCATCATGCGGCCGGTTGTGGTCGAGGATCGCATCCTGGTCGATGGCGGCGCCACCAACCCGCTGCCGTTCGATCTGTTGCGCGGGCGCGCCGACGTGATCGTGGCGGTCGATATCTCCGGGCCGCCGGTCGACGGCAAGCGCGAAGTCCCCAACGCGCTCGAATGCCTGTACGCCACCGTCCTGGTGATGGCGAATTCGATCATCGCCGAGAAGCTGAAAGCTGGCGCGCCCGACCTGCTGGTGCAGCCGAACGTCGGCATCTTCCGCACGCTCGACTTCCTGCAGGCGAGCGCGATCCTGCGCGCGGCCGAACCGGCCAAGGCGGAGTTGAGGGAACGGCTGGGCAAGCTGCTGAACTAACGCCTTGTAGCCCGGGTTGAGCGCGCAGCGAAACCCGGGAACGGTCTCACTGCGCGGAACGAATCTTGGATTTCGCCGTAGCGCGTCGAAGAAGACGCGCGTAAACGCGCTTCATGGCTCAATCCAGGCTACGAACGGCGCGCCTGGAAGAACTCCCTGAGCAACGCTCCCGTCTCCTGCTCGGCCATGCCGCCGTAGAGCTCCGGCCGGTGATGACAGGTGGGCGCAGAGAAGAACCGCACGCCGCTCTCGACCGCGCCGCCCTTCGGATCGGCGGCGCCGTAATAGAGCCGGCGGATGCGCGCGAACGAGATCGCCGCCGCGCACATGGCGCAGGGCTCGAGCGTGACGTAGAGGTCGCAATCGACCAGGCGCTCGGAGCCGCGCGCGGCCGCCGCCGCTCGGATCGCGAGCATCTCGGCATGCGCGGTCGGATCGCGATCGGCGAGCGTGCGGTTGCCGGCGCGCGCGATCACGGCGCCGTCGTGCACGATGACGCAGCCGATCGGCACCTCGCCGGCCTGTTGCGCGGCGCGGGCTTCGGCGAGGGCCGCATCCATGAACGACATCGGCTCGGCTCGTGTCACGCCGTGAACTCTGCTATCAGGCGCCAGCCTTATCGACGACTTGAGCCATGGACCGCAAGAGCGACGAACGAACGCCCGGCGAGCGCATCGCGAAAGTGATCGCGCGCGCAGGGCTGTGCTCACGCCGCGAGGCGGAGGAATTGATCGCGTCCGGGCGCGTGACGGTCAACAGCGGTACGATCCGTTCGCCGGCCCTCAACGTCACGCCTGCCGACCGCATCAACGTCGACGGCAAGCCGCTGCCCGGGCGCGAACGCACGCGGCTGTTCCTGCATCACAAGCCCGCCGGCCTGATCACCGCCAACAACGACCCGCGGGGCCGGCCGACCATCTTCGACCGCCTGCCGGCGAGCCTGCCGCGCCTGGTCAGCGTCGGCCGGCTCGACATCAACACCGAAGGGCTGATCCTGCTTACCAACGATGGCGGGCTCGCGCGCGTGCTCGAACTGCCCGAGACCGGGTGGCTCAGGCGCTACCGCGTGCGCGCGCACGGCACGGTCACGCAAGCCCAGCTCGACGCGTTGCGCGACGGCGTCACGGTCGAGGGCATCAGCTACGGGCCGATCGAGGCGACGCTCGACCGCGATCTCGGCTCCAACGTCTGGCTCACCTTCGCGATCCGCGAGGGCAAGAATCGCGAGGTGCGCAACGTGCTCGGGCATCTCGGCCTGCAGGTCGCGCGCCTGATCCGCGTGTCGTTCGGCCCGTTCCAGCTCGGCGAGCTCGCCGAGGGCGCGGTCGAGGAGATCCCGACGCGAACCTTGCGCGACCAGCTCGGCGAGCGCGTCGCGCGCGCGGCCGGCGCCGACTTCGAAGCGCCGCTGGCCGAGCGTGCGACGATGCAACGGCCGGCCGCGCGGGAAGAGCGCAAACCCCCGAAGCATCAGCGCATGCCGCAACGCGAAGGCCGCGAAAGCGTCCCGCGACACCGACAGGACGAAGGAAAATTCCGCGCACGCGACCGAAAAGACGATCGATCGACCGAGCATTCTCGGCCGGAGCAGCCGCGCAAGGCGCATCGCTCGGGCGATGCCTGGCGCGAGCACGACGCACCCGGGAAACGCCGGTTCCATGGGTCGCGCAACCCGGACGCAAGACCGCCGGTCGATCCGGACCGGCCGAAGCGCGCCGGCCTGCTCAAGGACCGCAAGGGCCGGCGCGTGCTGGTCGAGCGCATTGCCGCGGCAGAACCTGCGCCGCCGCCGGCGCGCCCGAAGCCGCGCAAGCATCAATCGAGGCGGCGCGACCGCTCGTCCGGCCCGCGCCCGGCGCGTCCGAAGCATTAAGAGCGTTTTCCGGCGAAGTGTGCAGCGGTTCGCCGCAGAAAACGCGACCAGGTAAAGAATCGAGAGCATGATCAGATTCCATTTTAACGGGTCATGCTCTAGCGTTTGAGCATGATCTTTTGCGAAAACCGGTTCCCACTTTTCGGGATCATGCTCTGATGCGCATCGTCGGCGGACGCCTGCGCGGGCGCGTGCTTGCGGGGCCGAAATCGGCGGCGATCCGCCCGACCGCCGACCGGTTGCGCGAATCGCTGTTCAATATCCTGGCGCACGCCTATGGCGATCCGGTGAGCGGCGCGCGCGTGCTGGATCTCTTTGCCGGTACCGGCGCGCTCGGGCTCGAGGCGCTTTCGCGCGGCGCGGCCTTCGCGCTGTTCGTCGACGACGGCGCCGAGGCGCGCGCGCTGTTGCGCCAGAACGTCGAGGCGCTCGGGCTCGGCGGGACCACGCGCATCTTCCGCCGCGATGCCACCAGGCTTGGCCTCGCGCATCCGGTCGAGCCATTCTCGCTCGTGTTCCTCGATCCGCCCTATGGCAAGGGATTGGCCGAGAAGGCGCTCGCGTCGGCGCGCGAGGGCGGATGGCTTGCACCGGGCGCGCTGATCCTCGTCGAGGAGGCAGCCGATGCCGCTTTCAAGACGCCGGATGGTTTCGAAGAGGCGGAGCGGCGCCGATACGACGATACCGAGTTCGTGGTCCTGCGCGGGCCTTGAGGCTTTGCTTTTTGCGCATGATCTTATCCGAAAAGTCTGTCAACTTTTCGGGATCATGCGCTACTTCCGCCCGAACAATCGCTCGATGTCGGAGAGCTTCAGCTCCACGTAGGTCGGCCGGCCGTGGTTGCACTGGCCGGAGTTCGGCGTCGCCTCCATCTCGCGCAACAGCGCGTTCATCTCGTCGGCCTTGAGGCGGCGTCCGGCGCGCACCGAGCCGTGGCAGGCCATGGTGGCGGCGACGTGCATCAGGCGGCGCTCGAGCGGCAACGCCTCGTCCCATTCCGCCATGTGGTCGGCGAGATCGCGCACCAGCGCTTGCGCGTCGATCTCGCCCAGCATGGACGGCGTCTCCGACACCGCCACTGCGCCCGGACCGAACGGTTCGAGCACGAGCCCGAACCGCGTGAGCTCGGCCGCGCGCGCGGCGAGCCGCTCGACGTCGGCCTCGTCGAGCTCGACCACCTCGGGAATGAGCAGGATCTGGCGTGCGACGCCGCTCCTTTCCAGGGCGGCCTTCATACGCTCGTAGACGATGCGCTCGTGCGCGGCGTGCTGGTCGACGATCACGATGCCGTCGCGCGTCTGCGCCACCACGTAGGTGTCGTGCACCTGCGCGCGCACGGCGCCGAGCGGATGGTCGATGAGGTCGGCGGCCGGCGCGATCGGGTCAACGCGCGCATCGGCCGCCGGCGCGCCGACGTCGAACGCGGCTTGTGCCGCCTCGGCGAAGCCGGGCGCGAGCGCGGCGGCGCCCTCGCTGCGCGGCACGAAGGGCCGCGCCGGCGAGCGCGTCCAATCCCAGTTGGCCGGCCGCGCCGCGCCCGGCCGGAACGCCGTCACGGTCGCGGTCCCGCCGGTGGTCGCCGCGCGCCCACCTTCGCGCGCAAGGGCTTCCTGCACGGCGCGCACGATCGAGGCGCGCACCAGTCCGGCGTCGCGGAAGCGCACCTCGGTCTTGGCCGGATGCACGTTGACGTCGACCTCGCGCGGATCGAGCGTGACGAACAGCGCCACCACCGGATGGCGGTCGCGCGGCAGATAGTCGGCGTAAGCCGCGCGCACCGCGCCGATGAGCAGCCGGTCGCGCACCGGGCGGCCGTTGACGAACAGGTATTGGCTGAACGCGTTGCCCTTGGTGTAGGTCGGCAGCGCCGCGTGACCTGCGAGCGCGAGCCCTTCGCGCCCGCCGCGGACCTCCACCGCATTGGCGCGAAACTCGGGTCCGAGCACGTCACCGAGCCGTGCCAGCCGTCCGGCCGTGCCGGGCAGTGCCGTGGCGAACGTCATCGGCGCGCGCTCCTCGCCGGCGAGCGTGAAGGCGACGTCCGGCCGGCTCATGGCCAGGCGGCGCACCACGTCGCGGATCGCCTCGGCCTCGGTGCGGTCGGTCTTGAGGAATTTCAGTCGCGCCGGCGTCGCATAGAACAGGTCGCGCACCTCGACGCGGGTGCCTGCGCCGAGCGCGGCCGGCTTCACTGCGGATTTCGCACCGCCCTCGACGTGAATCGTCCAGGCATGCGGCTCGTCGGCCTGGCGCGTCGCGATGCTGAGCCGCGCCACCGCACCGATCGAGGGCAGCGCCTCGCCGCGGAAACCGAGCGTATCGATGGCGAGGAGGTCGTCGCCCGCCAGCTTCGAGGTGGCGTGGCGCTCCACGCAAAGCGCGAGGTCGGCGCGCGTCATGCCCGCGCCGTCGTCGGTGACGCGGATCAGGCGGCGACCGCCGCCGTCGGTCACGACCTCGATGCGCGTCGCGCCGGCGTCGAGCGCGTTCTCGGTCAGCTCCTTGACCACGCTCGCCGGGCGCTCGACCACCTCGCCGGCGGCGATGCGGTTGACGATCGACTCGGTGAGCTGGCGGACCGGCATGGGGCGAACTCGAGAAGCGCTGACCTTGCCAATGTAGGCGCTCGCATGCGCGGCCGCGAGAGCCGGCACTTGCTAATCCAACGGCGGCTTGGCCTGCCGCAGGCCCTTGATGGTGCCGCGCCGCTTCTTGCCCTCGAGCCGCCGCAGCCGCGACGCCTTGGTCGGCTTGGTGGCGCGGCGCGGCGTCGGCGGCGTCGCCGCCTCGCGCACGAGCGCGACGAGGCGATCGAGCGCGTCGGCGCGGTTGCGCTCCTGGGTGCGGTGACGCTGCGCCGTGATCACCAGGACGCCGTCGTTGGTCAGGCGCTTGCCGGCAAGACGCATTAGGCGGATCGCGACGTCATTGGACAGCGACGGAGAGCCGCGCACGTCGAAGCGCAGCTGCACCGCGGTCGCAAGCTTGTTGACGTTCTGTCCGCCCGGACCGGAGGAGCGCACGAAGCTTTCCTTGAGCTCCGTCTCATCGATCGCGATGGTGTCGGTGATGCGGATCATGGCGGCATGGGCGGCAGGTCAGGCTTCTCCGGCAAGATACCGTTTCGCCAGCACTTTGCCCTCCTCGACCGCCGGCTGGCCGAACGGATCGACGCCGAGGAGCCGCGCGGCGATCATCGTCTCCAGCATGAAGTGCATGAGCAGTTCGCCGAGGCGGCCCTCGTCGAGCGTCTCGAGATGCAGGGTGCGCACCGGACAACCGTTCTTGACCAGGGTCTCCGTGGTGGCGCGTGCCTGCGCGGCGACGAGGTCGCCGATGGTCTTGCCGGCGAAATCCGGCTCGCCCGCGCGGGCTGCAAGCTCCGCATCGATGCGCGGCCCGAGGCCGGCGGCCGCAACGGTCACGATCGTGAACAGCTTGTCGCGCGGGCCGGCGATGAACAGCTGCAGCTGGCTATGCTGATCGACGGGCCCAAGGGCCGCGACCGGCGTGAACCCGTTGCCGTCCTTGCCGAGGCTTTCGGCCCAGAGCTGAGCGTACCAGCGGGTGAAACGCTCCAGCCGGTCCGCATAGGCCATCAGCACCGAAATGGACTTGCCTTGGCGCCCAAGCGCGACGCTGAGCGCCGCGCCGAGCGCTGCCGGAACCTCGGCCGCCGGCTTGCCGGCCAACACCGGAGCCAGCGCCGCGGCGGCGCCCACGCGTACCGCGGTGACATCGAGGCCAAGCAAAGCGGCGGGCAGCAGCCCGGTATTGGTCAGCGCCGAATAGCGGCCGTCGATGCCGGTGTGATGATCGAGCATGGGCACGTCGGGTCCGAGCAGGTTGCGCAGGCCGTTGCCCTTACCCAGCATCGCCGGTTCGCTGAGGCCGAGGAAGAGTTCGCCGACGCGCGCCTGCAAGCCCACCGCCTTGACGGCGGCGAGCGCCGCTGCGGTCTGCATCAGCGTCTCGCCGGTGCTGCCGGATTTCGAGATGGCGACGAAGCGTGTGGTCGCGAGCGGAAGCTTCTCCAGCAATGCGCCGAAGGTCAGCGGATCGAGATTGTCCATGAAATGCACGCGCGGCGGCGCGCGCAACACGCTCAAGCCCGGCACCGCGTGGCCGGCAAGCTGGGCCAGCGTCTGCCCGCCGAGGCTCGATCCGCCGGTACCGAGAAAGACGACGTCGGTGGCATTGGCGCGCACCCGGTCGGCGGCTTGGCGGATCGCGTCAAGGTCGTCGGTCGCGGATGGAACTTGCAGCAATGGCAGGCTGCCGTCGGCGTGACCGCTGCGCAGCCAGGCGAGCGCCGCCTCGCATGCCTGCAATACCTCGTCGAGAGCGCGCGCGGAAATTCCATGCCGGCCAATGCGTTCGGCGCGGGCGCCGTCGATCGCCTGGCGCAAGTCAGCCGCCCTGTTTAGGGATCAGGCCCTGGGAGCGGCCGACTACCGCGACCAGCATGCCGGCATCGAGCAAGCGCTTGGCGACGCGCCGCGCGTCGGCGGGCGTGACGGCGTCGATCATGGCGGAGCGCCGTTCGATATAGTCGATGCCGAGCCCGTCGAGTTGGATCTGGACCAGCTGACCGGCGATCTTGGTCGAGGTGTCGAAGGCAAGCGCGTAGGAGCCTTTGAGAAACGCCTGGGCCTTGGCGAGCTCCTCTGCGGTCGGTCCCAACTCGGCCATGCGGCGGATTTCCTGCTCGATGATGGCGAGCGTCTCGCCGGCGCGGTCGGCGCGCGTCGCGGTGCTGCCGGACAGCACCGCGGCATGATCGAACCAGTAGAGGCTGGAGCGGATCGAGTAGGCGAGACCGCGTTTCTCGCGCACCTCCTGATAAAGGCGCGACGACATGCTGCTGCCGCCGAGGATGTGGTTGACGATGTAGGCGGCGAAGAAATCCGGATCCTTGCGGTCGATGCCGGGACCGCCGAACGCAATGACCGTCTGGGGCACGTCGAGATCGACCACCAGGCGCTGTCCCAGTCCCTGCATGCGCGCCGGGGCAACGGCGGGCAGCTCGGCCTTGGCCGGCAGGTCGGCGAACACGCGATCGATCAGCCTGCCGGCTGCCTCGGCGTCGATGTCGCCGACGATGCCGATCGTGAGGTCGCTGCGCGCGAACACGCGCCGGGTATAGGCCTTGAGGTCGTCGACGGTGATCTGCGGCACCGATTCGAGGCTGCCGTTGCTCGGCCGCCCGTATGGATGATCGGGAAAAGCCGCCGCCCACCAGCGCCGATTGACGATGTCGTTCGGATTGGTGGTGCCGCGCTGCAAGCCGGTGAGCACCTGCACGCGCGTGCGCTCGAGCGGCCCGGGATCGAAACGTGCCGCCGTGAGCGCGAGACGCAACAGCTCCACGCCCTCGGCGCGGTTCTCGCTCAGCGTGCGCAGCGAGCCGCGAAAATGATCGCGGCCGGCGGAGAAGCTGATTTCGATCGCCCGTTGCTCCAGCCGCTCATGGAAGGCGCGGTCGTCGAACTCGCCGGCGCCCTCGTCGAGCAACGAGGCCACCATGTTGGCGACGCCGGGCTTCTCGGCCGGGTCGGCATTGGCGCCGCCCGCAAAGGCGAAGTCCATGGCGATCAGCGGCACCGAGGGTTCGCGCACCAGCCAGGCTTCGATGCCGGAGGGGCTGACGATGCGTTCGATCTTGGCGGCCGACGCCGGCGTCGCGAGCACGATGAGCGCGGCCAGCGCGGCGGCGCATGCGGCGGAAGTCCGCGCGAAGACCTTCGTCACGAGCGCTTTTCCTCCCGCGTCGCAGGCTTCACCAGGTAGCCGGTGACCGAGCGGCGCTTGTCGAGATAGCGGCGCGCGGCGTCGCGCACGGCGTCGGCGCTGACCGCGCGCAGGCGCTCGGGGCGCGCCCGCACGTCCTCGATGCTGAGACCGGTGGCGAGCGCCGCGCCGTAGAGCCGCGCCAAGGTCGACTGGTTGTCCTGGGCGTAGACATAGTCGGCGATCATCCGGCCTTTGACGCGGGCGAGTTCCTCGGGTGTGATGCCCTGCGCGATGACATCGGCAATAACGTCGTCGGTTGCCTCTTCGAGCTGGGAGAGCGTCACGCCCTGGCGCGGCGCGGCGAAGACGCCGAAGCGGGAAAGATCGCGCGCCGTTCCCTGGTACCAGGCGCCGGTGCTGGTCGCCACGCCGCGCTCGATCACCAGGGCGCGATAGAGCCGGCTGTTCGAACCGCCGCCGAGAACATGGGCAAGGACGTCAAGCGCATCGGCCTCGCCGTCTTTCGCCGTCGCGTAGGACGGCACCAGATAACTGCGCTGGACGCTCGGCTGAACGACGCGCGCGTCGGCAAGCGTGACCTGGCGCGCGGCCGCCGGCGGCGGCTCTTGCGGGCGCAGCCGCGGGCCTGCTGCGGCGCGCGATTCGATCCGGCCGTAGGTCCGCTCCGCGATCGCCTTCACGTCCTGCGCCTCTACGTCGCCCGCCACCACCACGATGGCGTTGCTCGGGGTGTAGAAACGCCGGTAGAAGGCGAGCGCATCCTCGCGGTCGAGCGTCTCCATCTCATGGCGCCAGCCGATGACCGGCTTGCCGTAGGGATGGTTGAGATAGAGCGCGGCCGCGACCTGCTCGCCGAGACGCGCGCCGGGATCATTGTCGGTACGCTGGTTGCGCTCCTCAAGGATCACGTTGCGTTCAGGCAGGACATTGGCATCGGTGAGCACGAGACCGGTCATGCGGTCGGCCTCGAAATCCATCAAGGTTGCGAGATGTTCGCGCGCGACGCGCTGGAAGTAGCCGGTGTAGTCGGTGGAGGTGAATGCGTTCTCCTGTCCGCCGATGGTGATCAGGGTCTGCGAGAAGCGCCCGGCCGGGTTCCTGGCGGTGCCCTTGAACATCAGATGCTCGAGGAAATGCGCGATCCCTGATTTGCCGGGCGGCTCGTCGGCGGAGCCGACCCGGTACCAGATCATATGGGTCACGACGGGGGTGCGGCGGTCCGGGACCACGACCAGTTCCAGGCCGTTGGCGAGCGTGAAATGCGACACCGCCGCCCTGGTCTGTGCGCCCGCGTGGAGCGGCCAGGTGAGCGCGCACGCCAAGGCGGCGGCGGGCAGAAGCGCAAGCGGTCGGAGCATCACCTCACTCACGGCAGGTCGAATGTACCGGCGCCATGCCGGATCGATGGACGCGACGCAACCGCGATGACCATCACGCTTGTGTGATGCCGCGCCAAGCCGACCGCATCAATAGCTGCCGGGAACGCCGATCGGCCGGTCGAAGATGGTCGGGATCTTCCAGGTACCTTTCTTGTCCTCGCCGATGCCGTAAGGCTGCGCCGTGGACGGCGTCTGGTAGCCGGGCGGCGGTTGGGTGAGCGCGGTGCGCGGCGGCTCGGCGGAAAACGTGCCTTGCTCGGGCTTGTGACCTCCAAGCAGGGAATCCAGGCTGAAGATGCTCTTGGTATTGCCGAGTTCCGACGGCCGCAGCGGTCGCCCGATATCGTTGTCGTTGATCGAGCCGGTCTTCGGATCGGTGACGCGCCCGGCGCCCGGGATCGCGCCGCGGCGCAACTCTTCCGGCGTCATGCGCCGGCTCTGGCCCGGCTCTTCGGGCGTTCCGATGGCGGACGACGGCGTGCGGTCCTTCGTACGCGCCTCGCGAGCGCGGCGCACGTCCTGATCGCGCGGCCAGGCCGGGTTGTTCTGGACGGTCGCAGCATCCTCGGGCACCGGAAGGTCCCGGCTCGGGGGAACCACCAGCGGCGAGCGTTCGCGGTACTCGATACCGGGACGACCGACGTCGACGCCGAGACCGCCGAGAATGCCCTTGATGATCTTCTGCTCGATGGTGTCCTCGTCCTCGTCATTGGCAACGCCAGGCGAAACGCCGCCAAACCCCAGCCCAAGCCCGACGAGGCCGGCCATGACGGCGCGACAGAACTTCCCCCTGGTGTCGGTCGACATCGCGATCACCCGTGTTACGCGGCCAATTCCTTAGCGATCCATGGGGCTTAGGCCTGATCCCCGGGCGCCCTATTGTGCTGCCGATCAGGGCGCTTTTGCGGCGCGGCCCGCAGTCAAGGACTCATACAAGAGTCCGACGACGCCGGCAACGATGGCGGCGTCGGCGAGGTTAAATACGTACCAGGTGAAGTTGAAGCTCGCGGTCGTCACGTGGAACAGCACGAAATCGGCGACCGCCCCATAGACGAGGCGGTCGATGGCGTTGCCGACGGCCCCGCCGATGACGAGGCCGAGCGACACGGCCATCAGCTTCGAGGTGGCGCGGGCGAGCCACGCCCACAGCAAGGCCACCGCCAGCACCTTGATGGCGAGCAGCAGGAACCGACCGAGCGCGGTCTGCTGCTGAAACAGGCCGTAGCTGATGCCGGTGTTCCAGGTGAGCACGAGATCGAGCACCGGCAGGAGGCGCACGATGCCGCGGCTGCCGAGGTCGAACACGTTGAGCAGCCAGAGCTTGGTGGCCTGGTCGAGAGCGCATGCGACCGCCGCGACGAGCAGCCCTACGCGCGTAAAGGGACCCCAGAGGTAGCTCGCCAGGCTCACGCTCACTCCGCCGCCTTGCGCATCGCGTCCCATTCGCGCAGCGCCTGGGCGTCGCGCGGCGTGACGTCGGGATATTGCGGGTCGGCACCGACGCTCGGCGTGACCTTCCACGAGCGCGCGCATTTGCGGCCCTCGGCGCGGCGCGGCTCCACCGCCACGCCGGCCACGTCGTCGAGGCGGAAAGCTTCCGCCGGCCCGCTGCCCTCGATCAGCGTCGCAGCCGACGTGATGCATACTTCGGCGAGATCGACATCGAGCAGGGCTTCGAACAGCGCGGAATCCGCGACATGCACCAGCGGTGCCGCCTCGAGCGAGGAGCCGATGCGCTTGTTGGCCCGCTCGATCTCGAGCGCGCCGGTGACGACGCGGCGCACCAGGCGGACCTTGCGCCATTTTTCGGCGAGCGCATCGTCGCACCACGCCGCCGGCAGCTCGGGGAACAGCTCCAGATGCACCGAGCCGTCGGCCGACGGATAGCGTTGCAGCCAGGCTTCCTCGGCGGTGAAGCAAAGCAAGGGGGCGAGCCAGGTCACCGTGCAGCGGAACAGGTGGTCGAGCACCGTGAGGCAGGCCTTGCGGGTGATCGACGAATAGGGATCGCAGTAGAGCGCATCCTTGCGGATGTCGAAATAGAACGCCGACAGATCGGCGGTCATGAAGGCGTTGAGGCCTGAGAAGATGCGCTTGTAGTCGAAGTCGGCATAGGCCTGCCGCACCAGCACGTCGAACTCGGCGAGCCGGTGCAGCATCAGCCGCTCGAGCGCCGGCATCGCCTCGAGCGCGACGCGGTCCTCGGCACGGAAATGGGCGAGGTTGCCGAGCATCCAGCGGATGGTGTTGCGCAGCTTGCGATAGGTCTCGACCGTGGTCTTGAGGATCTCCCGCCCGATGCGCAGGTCGTCCGCGTAGTCGGAAGCGCAGGCCCACATGCGCAGGATGTCGGCGCCCGACTGCGCCATCACGTCCTGCGGCGCGACCGTGTTGCCGAGCGACTTCGACATCTTGCGCCCGGCCTCGTCGAGCACGAAACCGTGGGTCAGCACCACGTCGAACGGCGCGCGCCCGCGCGTGCCGCAGGATTCGAGCAGCGAGGACTGAAACCAGCCGCGATGCTGGTCGGAGCCTTCCAGGTACATGACGGTGTCGGGCCCGCCGTCGCGCTTGTGATGGATGCCGGCAAGGCCGGGGAAATGCTGCGCGTCCTCGAGCGTGAAGGCGTGGGTCGAGCCTGAATCGAACCAGACGTCGAGGATGTCGTCGACCTTCTGCCACGGCTCGCGCGCGCGCGCACCGAGGAAGCGCTCGCGTGCACCGTCCGCGTACCAGGCGTCCGCCCCCTCCTCGGCGAAGGTCTCGACGATGCGTTGATTGACGCGCTCGTCATGGAGGATCTCGACCGACCCGTCGACCGTCTCGCGCACGAACACCGCGATCGGCACGCCCCAGGCGCGCTGGCGCGAGATCACCCAATCGGGACGCGACTCGATCATGCCGCGGATGCGGTTCTCGCCCGCCGGCGGGACCCAGCGCGTCGCCGCGATCGCGGCGCGCAACCGGGCACGCAGGGTGTCGCCCGGCTTGGCGCGACCGTTCTCGTCCGCGATCAGCTGGTCCATCGCGATGAACCATTGCGGCGTGTTGCGGAAGATCACCGGCTTCTTGGAGCGCCAGGAATGCGGATACTGGTGCTTGAGGCGGCCGCGCGCGATCAGCGATCCGTTATCGGTCAGGATGTCGATCACCGCCTGGTTGGCGTCGCCCTTCTCGCCCGCGTCGGTGATGACGCGTTTGCCGGTGAAGCCGGGTGCCGCGTCGGTAAAGGCGCCGTTCTCGTCGACCGTGTAGGGAATGGCCGTATTGATCCCGTGCGTCTCGAGCTCGCGCGCGTTGGCGGTCCAGACGTCGAAGTCCTCGCGGCCGTGCCCGGGCGCGGTATGGACGAAGCCGGTGCCGGCATCGTCTGCGACGTGATCGGCGTCGAGCAAGGGCACAACGAAATCGTAGCCGCCGGCGTGACCTTGCAAGGGGTGCGCACAGGCGAGCGCGGCCAGATCGGCTGCCGGCACGGCCCGCACCTTCTCGAACGCAGCGACACGCGCCTGCTTGAACACCTCGGCGGCGAGCTTGTCGGCAACGATCAGCAGGTCGCCGCGCTTGGCCCAATTGTCTGGCGGCGCGTCGGTGACGCGGTACAGGCCGTAAGCGACCTTCGAGGAAAAGCTGATCGCGCGGTTACCCGGAATAGTCCATGGCGTCGTGGTCCAGATCAGGATCGACGTATCGGAGTAACCCTGCCGCAGGGCCGCAAAGCGGCCGCCCTTGGCAAAGCGGACCGGGAATTTCACCCACACCTGATCGCTGACATAATCCTCGTACTCGACCTCGGCCTCGGCGAGCGCGGTCTTCTCCACCACCGACCACATCACCGGCTTGGAGCCGCGATAGAGCGTGCCGTTGGCGGCGAACTTCATCAGTTCGCGCGCGATCGCGGCTTCGGCGAAGAAGTCCATGGTCGAATAGGGATGCTCCCAGTCGCCTTCGACGCCGAGCCGCTTGAACTCCGCGCGCTGCACGTCGATCCAGTGCGCGGCAAAAGCCCTGCACTCGCGGCGGAACTCCACCGTCGACACCGCGTCCTTGCTCTTGCCCTTGGCGCGATAGTCCTCCTCGATCTTCCATTCGATCGGCAGACCGTGGCAGTCCCAGCCCGGCACGTAGTTCGAATCGCAGCCGAGCATCTGCTGCGAGCGCGTCACCACGTCCTTGAGGATCTTGTTGAGCGCGGTGCCGATGTGGATGTTGCCGTTGGCGTAGGGCGGCCCGTCGTGCAGCACGAACTTGGTGCGGCCCTTGGCGGCGCGGCGCAGACGGCCGTAAAGGTTGAACTTGGCCCAACGCGCGAGCAATTCGGGCTCGCGCTCGGGCAATCCGGCGCGCATGGGGAAGTCGGTCTGCGGCAGGAACAGCGTCGCGCTGTAGTCGCGGGCATCGGTCATGGGAATTGCTTCAGGTTCGGGATTGCGGCGCAGGGGTGAGCGAAGTCCCGGCTGCTCCGCCGACGTGAGGGTCAGGCGGAGGCCGGGCCGATAATTCGCCGAATCGGGCCCAAGCCCATGATGAAGCGCGCGTCCATGGCGCCTTCTAGCAGGGCAGGCGGGCGGGGAAAAGGCCGCGCCGGCCCGTGCTTCGGGGCAGGCGCACGAAGCCGGGACTTGACAGCGGCCGAGCCCGATGCCACTTTGTCAAAAAATCTTGGCATTTGGCACAAATCCATGACGAAACCTTCCGCTCCACGCCCGCCTTCGTCCGGTTTCGCCGCGGCCGGCACGCCGTTTGTGACGCAGGACGCGCTACGCGCCGATCAGAGCGCGCTCGCCGCGCTTGCCCGTCACAGCTACAGCGAGGACGAGATTTTCGCCCTCGTGGTGCCGAAACGGACGCTCGCCCGGCGCAAGGCGGCGAACCAACCGCTCACCGTCGAGGAGACCGACAAGCTCAAGCGGCTCGAGCGTATCGCCGTGCAGGCGGAACGCACGTTCGGCGACCCCGCCAAGGCGCACCGTTGGCTGCGCAAGCCGAAACGCGCCCTGTCGGGCGCGACGCCGCTGGCCTATCTGGCGAGCGAGGCCGGCGCGCGCACCGTCGAGGAAATGCTCACCCGCATCGAGCACGGCATGTTCGCCTGAGCGGCTGTCGTGCGGTTCTGGCGCATCTCGGATTTTGCCGAACTCTCCGGAGAAGGCGGCTTGTACGGCGCGGCACGCTGGCATTCACGCGGCCGCAGGATCGTCTACCTCGCCGATCATCCGGCGTCCGCGTTGGTGGAGGTCCTGGTGCATCTCGAAGTCGATGTGCAGGACTTGCCGACCCACTACCAGCTTCTCGCGATCGACATTCCGGACGACGTCACGTCCGCCACCCTGCAAATTGCCGATCTGCCGGCTGACTGGCGAGAACATCCCGTCACCACGCGACGGGAAGGCGATCGCTGGCTGGCCGAGCGCCGAACGGCTCTGCTGCGCGTGCCCTCAGCCATCATCCCGTTCACATCGAATGTACTTCTCAATCCGCTCCATCCGCATGCCGGCACAGTCCGCATCGCCGAAACCATCCGTGCGCCGTTCGATCCGCGTCTATTCGGTCGCTAGCATCCCGAGCGCCGGAAACGCCGCCGGCGCGCGCGCGAGCGCGTCGCGGGCGCGCCGCGAATCCTCGTCCATGCGGCGCACCAGGGCCTCGACCGTATCGAACTTCAATTCCGGCCTGATCCAGCCGATGAACGCGACGTCGAGTTCGCGCCCGTAGAGATCGCCGACAAAGTCGAACAGGTGCACTTCCAGCAGCGGCGCGCCGTCGTCGAAGGTCGGACGCGTGCCGAAGCTCGCCACGCCGTCGTGCAGGCTGCCATCAAGCTTGACCCGCACCGCATAGATGCCGTGCTTCAAGGCGCAGGCCGGATCGAGCCGCAGGTTCGCGGTCGGAAATCCGAGCGCGCGGCCGCGCCGGTCGCCGGCGACCACTTCGGCGCGGACGAACCACGGATAGCCGAGCAGTTCGGCCGCCTCGACGACGCGCCCCTCGCTGAGCGCCGCGCGGATCGACGACGACGACACCGGCCGGCCTTCGTCCTCGAGCGGCGGCGCGGTCTCGACCGAGAACCCAAGCCGCTCGCCGGCGGCGGCAAGGAACGCGGGCGAGCCCTGGCGCGCGCGGCCGAAATGGAAGTCGAAGCCGATGGCTGCACCGCGGATCGCCAGCCGGCCGACCAGGACGCGCTCGATGAATTGTTGCGCCGTGAGATTGGCGAAGGCGGCATCGAAGGTCAGCACCAGCGCGCCGTCGAGTCCGGTGGCGGCGAGCAGTCTCAGCTTGGCGCGCTCGTCGGTGAGGCGGAACATCGCCGCGCCCGGCTGCAGCACCACGCGCGGATGCGGTTCGAACGTGACCGCCACGGCGGGAGCGTTGAGCGCGCGGGCCCGCGCCACGGCCGCTTCGACCACGGCGCGATGGCCGCGGTGCACGCCGTCGAAATTGCCGATCGCCGCGACGCCGCCGCGCAGCGTCGCAAGTTGGGCGCCGTCGTCGCGGACGACGACAAACGGTCTCGCCGGCTGCGGACGTTGGATCATGCAGGATGGGAATTCATAGCCTGTCAGGCGCGACCGTGCCGCCGGGCGCGGCTCGAAGTCAACCCGGAACGGTCATGATGCCGCCGCGACCGGTTCGTATCCGGCTACGCAGCGCCGCGCGCCGGCACCGAGACGACCGCTTCGCCGTCGAGCACGGTCTTGGCGTCCACCAGCGCCTCGCAGAACAGGCGCACCTTGTGGCCCTCGGGCTTGAGTTCGACCACCTCGACGCTCACCGACACCACGTCGCCGATCTTCACCGGACCGTGGAAATTGAGCGTCTGCGAGCGGTAAACGGCGCCCGGGCCGGGCAGCCGCGTCCCGAGCACGGCCGAGATCAGGCTGGCGGTGTAAAGGCCGTGGGCGATGCGCTGGCCGAAGCGCGTGCCCGCCGCGTAGACGTCGCAGAGATGGAGCGGATTGTCGTCGCCCGACAAGCGGGCAAAGCCGACCACGTCCTGCTCCATGACGGTCTTCATCAGCGTCTCGCGCATGCCGAGGCTCAAATCCTCGAAGCAGAGGAAGCGCAGCATGCGCGGATCGACGGCGGGGTGCGGAGGCTGGGCGGTCATGCCGGGCTTGGCGGTTGCCGATCGGTTAACACCGGAAGCATGGCCCCGCCCCGAGCGCTGCGCAATTGGTCTTTCGGCGGCGGCGGTGCGCGCACCCGAGCGTCGCAAAACCCTGCGAATGCGCGGATTAACCGGATGTTCAACCGCCCTTGCTAGCGTCCCCGCCGATGGGGCCGGGCTGATGCCCGGATGGGATGGCTTTCGATTCGATCAGATCGTTGTCGAGGCGACGTGCGCGACGGCGCGCCAGAAGACGCGTAACGGAGTAGGAACCAATGGCTGTCGATCTGTCGATGCCGATCCTCGTGGTCGACGACTACAACACGATGATCCGCATCATCCGCAATCTGTTGAAGCAGCTCGGCTTCGAGGACATCGACGATGCCTCGGACGGCTCGGCGGCGCTCACCAAGATGCGCGACAAGCGGTACGGCCTGGTGATCTCGGACTGGAACATGGAGCCGATGACCGGCTACGAGCTCTTGAAGGAGGTGCGTTCGGATCCCGGCCTGTCGAAGACGCCGTTCATCATGGTGACGGCCGAATCCAAGACCGAGAACGTGATCGCCGCCAAGAAGGCGGGCGTGAACAACTACATCGTCAAGCCGTTCAACGCCCAGACGCTCAAGACCAAGATCGAGGCGGTGTTCGCCGAGTAACGATCAACGCGTGCGGCGACGGCCGACGCGACGACCCGTCCGCGACAATCAAACAACAGCGGACGGCGCAGGGATGAGGCAACCCCGCTCGCGCGGGGAGCAAGGACAGGGAGCCGGCCATGCCAGCGGCCAACAAGCAGCATCTCGACCGCATCGTCGAGCACCTCAGGGGCAAGCGCGAGGCCGACGTCTCGCTCAGCGACGTGGTCGCGCTCGCCGAGATCACGGCTGAATCGCTGCAGACGTTCTTCGAGACCATGGATACGGCGATCTACCGCGAGCTGCGCGAGATCGCCGGCTATATCCAGCAGATGAAGGTCGAGATCGGCGCGCTGCAGGCCAATGAGCTGAAGGAGCAGCGCATCCCGGCGGCGGGCCAGGAGCTCGGCGCCATCGTCAAGGCGACCGAAGCCGCCACCAACACCATCATGGAATGCGCGGAAGCCGTGATGGCGGCCGACGCGGGAAAGCCCGCCGCCTACAAGGCCCTGGTGGACGAGAAGATGCTGGTCGTGTTCGAGGCCTGCTCGTTCCAGGACATCACCGGGCAGCGCATCGCCAAGGTGGTGGAAACGCTGCAGCACATCGAGGCGCGCGTCGCGCGGTTCGCGACCGCGATGCGCGCCAAGGATCTGAGCGGCTTCGTCGACGAGCGCGAGCGCGCCCGCAACGAGCGCAAGCAGAAGCTCATGCTCAACGGCCCGCAGCTCGACGGCAACGGAATCGCCCAGGCCGAAGTCGATTCGCTGCTCGACAACGCGAGCGCCCAGTCGGCAATCGATCAGCTGTTCAATTGAATTCGGCGCGGGCGCGGACCACGCCCGCCTTAGCGCCTCACCACACGAGCTGGCGCGTCACCGCTTTCGGCGCAACGCCGGCTTGCGCGAACATCTCGGCCAGGGCATTGAGATCGGGATCGTGCCGATGCCCGAGCTCCTCGGCGTGAATGCCGGCGGTGCAGAACAGGCAGTCGACGCCGAGGTTGGCGGCGCCGGTAAGATCGGTGCGCACCGAGTCCCCGATCGCCAGCACGCGCCCAAGCGCGACCGGCGCGCCGCGCGCAGCCGCCACCTTGGCGAGCGCCATGTCATAGAGCGGCCGGTACGGCTTGCCGGCAAAGAACACCTCGCCGCCCATCTCGGCATAGAGGTCGGCGATCGCGCCGGCGCAGTAGACCAGCCGGTCGCCGCGCTCGACCACGACGTCCGGATTGGCGCAGACCATGAACAGGTTGCGCGCCCTCACCCTGGCCAATAGTTCGCGATAGTCCGCGGGCGTTTCGGTCTCGTCGTCGTAGAGCCCCGAGCAGATCACGTAGCGCGCCGTCTCGAGCGGGCCGAACGGCGCATCAAGGCCGGAGAAGATCGTGTGATCGCGCTCCGGCCCGATGTGGAACACCGGCTCGCCCGCGCGCCGGCCCACCAGGTCGCGCGACACGTCGCCCGAGGTCACGATGCCGTCATAGGCGGCGCGCGGGACGCCGAGCCGGTCGAGCATGCGCATGACCTGCTCGCCCGGCCGCGGCGCGTTCGAGATCAGCACCACGCTGCCGCCGCGCTCCCGGAAGCGCGCGAGCGCGTCGCTCGCCTGCGGAAAAGCCGTTACGCCATTGTGGATCACGCCCCAGACGTCCGACAGCACGGCGTCATAGGCGGGTGCGAGCGTGGCGAAGTGGTCGGTGAGGACTGGAACGATCATGGATATCCGGCGAACAGGGCCGGTTGCCATAGACGATCAGGCGGGTCTTGTCATGCGCGCCTGACGATCCCGCGCGCGAGCTGGGCGATGGCGCCGGCGCGGGCGGCCGGACGCGGCTCGGCCGGCTCCACGGCACGCGCCGCCGGCTTGGCGTCGGCCGACTTCGCCGCCGGCGGCGGTGCGTCGGCGGCCGGGTCGACCACCCGCTCGCCGACCCCTTGCAGCATCTCGCCGCGCACCGGCCGCGGCGGCGCGAACAGGAAGCCCTGGCCGAAGCGCACGTCGTAGTCGAGCAGGTCGACCACTATGCCCTCGGTCTCGATCTTCTCGGCGATCAGGTCGACCCCGAAGCGGCCGAGCAGATCGGAGAAGTCGGCCGGGTGGATGTCGGAGCCCGGCGTCGCGCGGGCGAGCAGCAGCGAGGCCGGCACCTTGACGAAACGGAAGCCGCGCTCGGCCAGCTCGCGCGGCTCGATGCGCAGATCGCCCACGTGGTCGAGCGAGAAGCGGAAGCCGAGCCCTGCGAGCGCGCCGAGGCTCTCGAACTCGCGCGGCCCCATCCCGCGCAGCGTCTCCTGCGCGAACTCGAACACGATGAAGGGCGCCAGCGCGCGGTTGGCTTCGAGGAAATCGGCGATCATGCGGAAGCCGGTTGCATCCGCGATGGTCGAGGCCGCGATGTTGCAGAACAGGCCGACCTCGCGGTTCTTGACGCTGAGCCGGCGCACGATCTGGACGCAGCGGAACACCAGGAGATTGTCGATCGCGGGCATCAGCCCGCCGGCCTCGGCGTAGTCGAGATAGTCGGCCGGCACCAGCAGCTCGCCGGCCTCGTCGCGCAGCCGCGTGACCGCCTCGTAGTAGCGCACCTTGCGCTGCGGCAGGGTGACGATCGGCTGCAGGTAGAGGTCCACTCGATTCGCCTCGATCGCCTGGCCGATCAGAGCGACGATCTCGGGCCTGGACTTGCCCTTGAAGCGCCCGCTGCCGGCGCGCTCGGCGTCGGGTGGAGGCGGCGCCGCTGCGACCGTCTGCTCGACGAGTTCTGCGGCCGCGATCGGAGCCGCCTGCGGCATCGCGGCTGGCGGCATGGTTGGTGCGATCACCGGCGCAGCCGCGGCGCTCGGAGCCGGCATCGGCATGACGGCTGCGTTCGCCAGCAACCGCTCGTGTATGGCGACGGCGTCGGCCAGTTCCTTGACCAGGTTGCCAAGCTCGCCGATCTCGGCGGCGAGCGGCTCGGTCATGGCCTGCGTGCGCTCGGCCCACGCGGTCGCATCGATATCGAAGGCGGCGAGGCGCTGTTCAAGCTCCGCCAGGCGGCGAGCCAGGTCGCCGGTTGCGCGCGACAGATCGGCGATCTGGTCGCCCCATTGGGCGCGGTCGCGCGCGCGGGCGGTCGCGGCGTTGACCAGGACGAGCCCGGTCAGGGCGGCGATCACCACCACGGCAGCATCGGATCCGCGCAGGCCGAACGTCAGATACAAGATCGCGCCGAGCGAGACGGCGATGAGGATCATGCAGATCGCGATGAAGATGGCGCTCAAGCGCACCATGCCCGACCCCGCGGCGCGCGCGGCAGAGTGATTCGCACCACGCTGAAGCACTGTCCATGAGGCGCGCGGCAGGTGCAAGCGGCGGGGACGGCGCCGGGCTCTCTCCTATACCCTCCCCCTTGTGGGGAGGGTCGACCCGCTGAAGCGCGAAGCGCGTAGGCGGGGCGGGGTGGGGGTGGTTCAGTCGCGCGCTGGTGGCGTTACTCGCGCATGATCGCACGACCCCCACCCCTAACCCCTCCCCACAAGGGGGAGGGGAACACAGCGGAGTTTGCCGCTCGATTCTCCTGATTCACTTGTCAAACAGCCAATGGGATTTGCCCGGTTCAAGTGGGGGCCGGGCTCCCCTTGATCCGCTTTCTCGCTCTCCAAGGTGAGGGGAGCGAAGCGCCGGGAAGCGCTGGTGCGGATACGCCGCACCCGTGGTCCGCCTTGCGGTAGGACCCATCCCTGGATCGCCAGGGATGACCGGCCAGTGACGCAGGCCGGCGCGCCTCTCGGCGCTTCGCTGCGGATTTATCGAGCCCGGGTCACGCTTTTCGGAAGGATCGAGCCTTCAACTGATCAGCCAGCTCCTGGCAGGTGGTCTTAGTGCCCTCTGGTGACGCTCCCGGGTCGCCCGAGTGCGGGATCGTGACTCCCGCCCGCAGGGACCGCATCCTGATCCTGCTTTGAAGGCACCCCTAGAAAGCACCCCTCATTGGATCAGGACGAGCATATGATGGTTGATCAAAGTCAAAAATCAACCGGTATTTGTATCAATGCTGAAGACGCGGTTTCTGCAGTCGCGAAAATTGCGCGCAAGCGAGACCGTCATGGCTGCGGCGGGAGGATCGCGAATTCGACCCGCGCCGGGCGCACCGGCCACAACGTCTGGCGCGGCAGCAGCAACGGAGGCTGCAGTTCGGCGCCGGGAAAGGCGGCGCGCCAGCGCTCGGGGACCGCGCCGCCCTCGCCCTCCCACACCAGCACGGCGCCGCGCCGGCGCAGGTCGGCGGAATCGACCCACGGGCTGAGCTTGAGATCGCCATGCACGATCACGTGCGGGCGGTCGGGCGAATAGACCGCCACGTTATTGGCGGCGAACTCGGTGCCGGTCACGTAGGCCAGCGGCAGGCCGGTCTTGGCGCGCCAGGCGCGTGTGACGCTCTCGGCGAGCTGCTTCCCCGGAAACTGCGTCGCCTTGGGGCGGTCGCGCAGCAACGGCTCGAGCACCTCGGTCGCCGCGTAGATGGCGGGCGTCGCGACCAACACCACGACGAAGCCGGCGGCGAACCGTCGCAAACGGCGCGGCTCCCACACCGGGCCGAGCCACAGGATCGCGGCGAGCGGCGCGAACGACCACAGCGGATAGCCCCACATGGCGACCGGCAGCCGGCCGAGCAGCAGCGCCACCACGGTGGTGACGGCGAACGGCCCGAGCGCTAATGCAATGACGTAGCGCCGGTCGAACGGGGCGGCGACTTGGCGGGTCGAGCGTTCGAGCGGCCGTCCCTTCCCATAGAGCAGCGCCAACAGCCCGATCGCCGGCAACAGGAAGAAAAGCTGGGAGGCGCTCCATTGCAGCGGGAAAGTGATGACCTGATGCCAATGCGTCGCGAGCCGGGCGCGCGCGTCGACGTAGCGCAACGGCAGGAAGCCGGTGTCGAGCAGCCACCACAGCTGCGGCGCGATCACCAGCGTGAACGCAAGCGCCATCAGATAAGGGCCGCGCGTGCGCCAGGCGCGGCGCGCCATCGGATCGAGCAGGAGAAACAGCCCGACGGTCGCCGCGAGCGCGAACGCCGCATATTTGGACCAGAACGCCAAGGCGAGGCAGGCGCCGGCCAACAGCCAGTCGCGCGCGCGTTCGCGCGTGACGGCGCGGTAGACGAATAGTCCGGTCAGCGCCCAGAACGGCAGCTGCATCTGGTCATGGGCGAACTTGATGACGGAAAAATTGTAGTAGTGGATACCCTCGAGCGCCGCGACCGCGAGCAGCGCCTGGAAGCCGCCGACGATGTCGCGGCCGGTGAGCCACACCGCAGCCATGCAGACCGCGGCCGCAAGCGGCCCGAGCAGATAGACGGCGTGGATGTTTCCGGTCGCGCGGTAGACCAGATCGGCCGCCCACCACGGCAGCGGCGGATGCTTCCAGTAGCCGAGCTGCCACTCCTTGCCGAGCGCCAGGTCTTCGGCGAGATCGAGCTGCAGGTTCGGACAGAGGAGCCACGGCAGCACGGTCCACACGACCACGTGCGCCACCAGCATGGCGAGCAGCACCCGGCCCGGCTCGCGGCGCGCATAGGCGACGAACCGCTCGAGGCGCGAGCGTGCGGGCGCTGTCGTCGCCGCATTGACCATGCGCGGTTTTCTCCGTTCTATGCAGCCGTTCGGGCCTAGCTTGGCCTGCAAGGATCGCGATGGCCACACCCGACATATCGGTCGTGCTGCCGGCGCACAACGAGGCCGGCAACGTCGCGCCGATGGGCGCGGCGCTGGCCGCGCAGTTGCGTCCGCTCGGGTCGTACGAGATCGTGTTCGTCGACGACGGCTCCTCCGACGGGACGCTCACGGCGTTGCGCGCGGCGGCGCGCGACTCCCAAATCGACGCAAAAGTGCGCTACGTCTCGTTCACGCGCAACTTCGGCCACCAGGCGGCGCTGCGCGCCGGCCTGCGCCACGCACAAGGCCGCGCGGCAATCGTGATGGACGCGGATTTCGAGCACCCGCCGGAGCTGATCCCGCGGCTCGTCGCGCAATGGCAGAGCGGCGCAAAAATCGTGGCGACGCGGCGCGACGACGACGCGGCCGATCTCTCGGCGACGAAGCGCGCGACCTCGCGGCTCTACTACCGCCTGCTCGATGCGATCGGCGACGTGCGCATCGAGCCGGGCAGCGCCGACTACATGTTGCTCGACCGCGCGGTGGTCGACGTGATCAACGCGCTCGAAGACCAGGACGTTTTCCTGCGCGGTCTGGTGCGCTGGCTCGGCTTCCCGCTGGTCACCGTGTCCTATGCGCGCGGGACGCGCCAGCACGGCGACAGCAAATTCTCGCTGCGCCGCATGGTCGAGCTCGCCGTCACCGGGGTCGCGGCGCACAGCGTGCGGCCGTTGCGCTTCGCGGTGTGGCTCGCGCTGCTGTTCGCCGCGGTCGGGGCGCTGTTCGTGGTCTATTCGATCGTGAGCCTGCTGTTCATCCAGCACACGGTTGCCGGCTGGACCTCGATCATGGCGGCGATCGCCATCCTCGGCGCCGCGCAGCTGCTCGTGCTCGGCATCATCGGCGAATACGTGGGCCGCATCCTGCGCGAAACACGGCGGCGGCCGAGCTACATCGTGGCGGAGACGGAAAAGGAAGCGAATGGCGAATAGTGACGGGCTCGCGGAAAACGAACAAACCCCCTCCGGCCTCGCTGCTCTCGGCCACCTCCCCCACAAGGGGGGAGGAAGGCTGTGGCGCTTGCGTTGGGTTACTTCATAAGCAGCGCGTGTTGCGACTTGCGCTGTGGCAGAGCCACAGTACCTCCCCCCTTGTGGGGGAGGTCGACCGGCCGAAGGCCGGTCGGGAGGGGGATCCCCAGTTATCGCAAGACAACCCTACGCCCCCGCCCGGATCACCTTGCCGACCTTGTCGAACACTTCGCCGATCTCGGCCTCGCTGATGATCAGCGGCGGCGAGAGCGCGATGGTGTCGCCGGTGATGCGGAACATGATGCCTTCCTCGTGGAAGCCCTTTTCCATGGCGTCGTAGGCGCGCCGGCCGAACGCGTCCGGGCGCGAGGCGAGGTCGATCGCCGCGACCAGGCCGAGGGTGCGGATGTCGAGCACGCCGGGGAGGCCCTTCAGGCTCATCGCCGCGTCGGCCCATTTGGCCTCGAGCGCGCCGGCGCGTTCGAACAGCTTCTCGTCGCGATAGACGTCGAGCGTCGCGAGGCCGGCCGCGCAGGCGAGCGGATGGGCCGAGTAGGTGTAGCCGTGGAACAGCTCGATCACGTGCTCGGGCCCGCGCATGAAGGTCTCGTAGATGCCCTTGCGCAGCACCACGCCGGCCATCGGCACGGTGCCGGACGTGACGCCCTTGGCGAAGGTGATCATGTCGGGCTGCACGCCGTAGCGCTCGGCCGCGAAGGCGTAGCCGAGCCGGCCGAAGCCGGTGATCACCTCATCGAAGATCAACAGGATGCCATGCTTGTCGCAGATCGCGCGCAGGCGCTCGAGGTAGCCCTTGGGCGGCGGAAGTACGCCGGTCGAGCCCGACATCGGCTCGACGATCACGGCGGCGACGGTCGAAGCGTCGTGCAGGGCGACCAGCCGATCGAGATCGTCGGCCAGATGCGCGCCCCATTCGGGCTCGCCCTTGGTGAAGGCCTGCTGCTCGCGATTGTAGGTGTGCGGCAGATGGTCGACGCCGGCCAGAAGCGTGCCGAAATGCTTGCGGTTGGCGACGATGCCGCCGACCGAGATGCCGCCGAAGCCGACCCCGTGATAGCCGCGCTCGCGCCCGATCAGGCGCGCGCGCGAGGCCTCGCCGCGGATGTTGTGGTAGGCGAGCGCCACTTTCAGGGCGGTGTCGACCGCCTCGGAGCCGGAATTGCAGAAGAACACGTGCTCGAGATCACCGGGCGCGAGCGCGGCGATGCGGCTCGCCAGCTCGAACGCCTGCGGGTGCGAGAACTGGAACGCCGGCGGATAGTCGAGCTCGGCGGCCTGGCGCTGGATCGCCTCCACGATCGGCTCGCGGTTATGCCCGGCGTTGCAGCACCACATGCCGGCGGAGCCGTCGATCACGGCGCGGCCCTCGGGCGTGAAGTAATGCATGCCTTTGGCGCGCACGATCAGCCGCGGGTTCTTCTTGAACGAGCGATTGGGCGTGAACGGAACCCAGAACGCCGCGAGATCGTTGGGCACGGCGGGGACGACGTCTCTCCTGGCAAGCGGCATGGAGGCTCTCCTGGAAGTCGGATGTCCGACTCTGCGATTGACTGTCGGCATTGCTATAGCAGCCGCGCAGGCGGCGCGAAACGCCGGCGGCCGGGTCCGCGCGGCGCGCAGGGGGCACACGAGATTGCACCGAAAGCGCCACAGCCTCCCTCCCCCCTTGTGGGGGAGGTGGCCTCGCGAAGCGAGGCCGGAGGGGGAGTCGCCACACGCACGAAGATCCTTCTGAGATAGGGGAAGCACAGACCCCCTCCCGCCCGCCGTCGCCTTTCGGCTCCGGCATTCGACCTCCCCCACAAGGGGGGAGGTGCTGTGGCGCTCTCGGCGCGACAAACAAGCAAACATCGCCAAATGCGATAGCCTTGCCGGCGAGGGAGCGAAAAAAGAGCGCCGCCCGGCTCTTTCTATCTTTAGTTGAGATCACATTTGCGCGCGCAGTGCCCGCGGCCCGCTGACAGAGGCGCTTGGCCGCGTTATAGTGGCGCAACTCTTGAACTTTTCATCGATCTTTTTCTTAAGGTTGTAGCTTCGCGTCACCCGCGGCCGGCCAAACGGCAATGACCCAAGAGTCCGGCAGGGTGACAGGCTGAGGACGCGCCGGAAGGCGCGGGAGAGGTCGGCGCAACGAACCGACGGCGGCGGGCGGAGGATGACCGCACGGGCCATGACCCAAGAAGCTTCGCAGGCCGCCCGGGTGCCCGACGCCGGCGCTGTGCGCGCCGCGCTCTCGCGCATCCTGGCGAGCGAACCGTTCCGCGCCTCGCCGCAACTCGCCGCGTTCCTGCGCTTCGTGGTTGAGGCCGCCTTGCGCGGCGAGGGCGACCGCATCAAGGGCTACACCATCGCGCTCGAGGCGCTCGGCCGGAACGAAAGCTTCGATCCGCAGACCGACCCGATCGTGCGGGTCGAGGCGGCGCGGCTGCGCCGCGCACTCGGCCAGTATTATGCCAGCGCCGGAGCCGCCGACCCGATCGAGATCGAGCTGCCGCGCGGCAGCTACGTGCCGGTGTTCCGTCCCCGCGCGCTGCAGGCGCCGCCCGGCGCGCGCGAGCGCATGCGTGCGCTGCTCGCACGGGCGCCGTTCCATTGGCGACAGGCTACGATCGCCCTTGCGTTGATACTTGTCGGCGCCGGCCTTTATGCGCTCATCGATGCGTTCTCGGGCGCGCCGGAAGCGCCGACCGCGCTGTCGAGCGAGCGGGCGGCGGCCGGCGCGTGGCGGGCGCGCCACGCGGTCCCGCTGGTGTTCGTGACGGCGGTGGAGTCCGCGGGCGCGCGGCGCGTCGCCGACACATTCACGACCGCGTTGCACAGTAAGCTGCGCGATGCACTCGCCCGCTTCGACGAGATCAACGTGGTGGCCGAGCCGCCGCCGCGGCTCACCGCCCGCGCCCGCGGCGCGGGCGAGGACTTCACGGCGCGCGGCTTCGAATTCGCGACTTCCGCGGAGGAGCACCAGGACGGATCGGTGAGCCTCACCTTCCGCCTGATCGACGCGGCCGACGGTGCGCTGGTGTGGACACGCAGCTTCACCCGCCAGCGCTTCGCCGCCGGCAGCAGCATCCTGGAAGACGCGATCGTGCGCGAAGTGAGCGCGACCGCGGCGCAGCCCTACGGCATCATCGCGGCCTGGGAGCGCGGCAAGCTCGCCGCGGCGGCCAACGTCGACCGGCGCTACGCGTGCCTGCTGGAGGCGTTCGACTATTGGCGCCACTATCAGCCGCTGCAGCACGCGCGCGCGCGCGACTGCCTGGAGCGCGCGCTGCAGGGCGATCCCGCCTTCGCGCTCGGCCACGCGACGCTGGCGCCGCTCTATCTCGACGAGTACCGCAACGGCTTCAACCCGCGCCCGGGCGATGCGCCGGCGCTCGAGCGCGCGCTGCAGGCGGCGCGGCGCGCGGTGGAGCTGAAACCGGGCAGCGCGCGCGCCCACCAGGCGCTGCTCGACACCCATTTCATCCGCCGCGACTACAAGCTCGCGCTCGAGGCCGGCGAGTGGGCGGTGACGCTCAACCCCTACGACCCCGACATCCTGGCCGATTACGGCGCGCGGCTGCTGGCGTTCGGCCAGGTCGAGCAGGGCGTCGAGCTGCTCAACGAAGCCTCGACCCTGCTCCTGGTGCGCCCGGCCTGGCACGACTTTTACCTGTTCCTCGGCGCCTATCTGCGCAACGATCATGCCGGAGCCGCGCGCTACGCCTCGCTCATCACCTCCGACACCTTCCCGCTCGGCCTGATGGCCAAGGCCCTGGTCGCGGCCCAGCGCGGCGACGAGGATGCGGTGAAGCGCACGGTGGAGCGGCTGACGGCGCTGGCGCCCGGCTGGCGCGACGCCCCGCGGCGCGAGTTGGAGAAGTTCTTTCCGGCAAGCGCGATCGTGGAGCGGCTGGCGCGGGATTTGGCGGGGGTGGGGTTGGGGGCGATGAATTGAGGGGGGTAGTGACTAGTAGGGGGTTGCAGACACATCGGTACGTTGTACAATTCACTGTGGTGTTGGCAGACTGTCGCCGCCTAGGGCGAGAGCGTAGCTAGAGATAACTCCGGATTATGAGCGACCGCAGTCTGCAACGAATTACAACCGGCCCTAACTACCGGTACCCGTCAAAATGGACAAAGCCTCTGATCACAAAGTTCTTTGCGATCAGCGTCCAACGAGGCACTCTGCGCCTCCAATTCGAGGATGAACTTGTCGAAGTAGGCTCTGGCAAATACGTTGTCACTATTGCCCCCCCGTCTTTTCTTCGGCTTGTCAGCCTCCTCTTGCGGCCGGACTACCGTCTGCCCAGCTACTTCACGAAGGGATTTTGGTGCTGCGAGAAGGGAAAACTCTATGATTTCCTGGAGCTTCTGAGCGCGCAGGAGCGCTCGCCGCTCCTTACCTGGTATAGCTTCTTCGACCGAAGTACCATCCGCGACCGAGTTGTTTACCGGCTCTTCCCTCTCAAGGTGAAGGAGAATATTGCAGCGCACTACAATACCTCGCCGGATTTCATGAAGCTGATCCTGGGAGAACGTTTGGAATATACCTGCGCTTTCTTCGACGAAGACCATACGGCATTAGAAGCCGCTCAAGAAAACAAGTTAGACAAAGTCATCAGTAGATTGAATCTGTCAAAGGACCACAACGTTCTAGACATGGGCTGCGGATGGGGCCAGCTTGCCGAAATGGTCGTTCAAAAGGTCGGCGCAAGGGTGACCGGCATCAATCTCTCGGACAGCCAAGTGGAGTACGCACAACGCAATCGATCGTCCGATCGATCGAACTTCGTCCTGACAGAATACGAAAGTTTCAGCCCCGAGAGTAAGTTCGACAGAATTTATTCGATCGGAATGTTGGAGCACGTTGGGCGGGGCCTGCTCGATAACTACTTTGAGAAAATCTCGGAATTGATGACGGCAGACGGCCGGGCCCTCGTTCATTGCATCGTCCGCGAACGGCAGGGCTCGACCAACAGTTGGATAGATGATCAGGTTTTTCCGGGAGCATACATCCCGCAGCTGTCGGAGATTATCGATCACATCGATCGATCGGAACTTCGCATTGAACAGATATTCACGCATGATAAAAGCAATTACTTTCGCACGCTCTTAGCCTGGACGGATAATTTTTACAAGAATGAACGAGAACTGGAGAGGCTTCTATCAAGCGTCGTAAAAGAAGCGGACGTTGGGACTATCATGAGAATTTGGGAATTTTACCTCCACGGAGCTCGACTGGTTTTTGGCGAGAGAATCGGTTTCTGCTATAATGTTCAGATTCTCCTCAGGCATTAGCTTCTAGAAGATACGAGCAACGACAGCGCCAACCACAGACACGAAGGAAAGGTCGAGAAGAATTAGAAGCGCCAGATTGCAATACCCAAACTTTTCGAGCTTCTTAGGCGACCCAAAGATGTCGAGTAATTTGACCTTAATAAGCACACGACAGAACCGATCTAACTTATGCGATAGAAGTAGTTTTTTGACGTACTCTGCTGATTTCAAGAAAGACGAGAATATTATGAAAAGAGATACTACCAATATTGTCGGAATAAAGACAACTCCCGTAATCAGTAACTGACCTGGGAATAACTCGGAAGTAATTTCAGTGGATGCAGGTCCCGTGACAAAAGCATACGGCCAGAGCATAATCTCGAAGAAATTTCGGAAAATGCCGCTTTCGAATTTGGGGAAACCGGGATCCTGACGCTTGTAGATCCAGAGAATGCAAGAAACAACCTGGGACAACAAGAACAAGAGAAGAGCAAACGCTGCGCTCTTGATGAAGTAAAAAATGTATCGTTTGGTTGCTAAAGTGCGCATGAGGCAAGAGAAGGTAAATCGGAGAGAAAGGTAGTCAAAGAATATATTCGACGAGACATAGATCGCGAACATAATAAACAAGTCAGGTAAGCTTTGTGAATAACTAAAGACACGATAGGCGTTGCCGTCCAGAAATATTGGCCTCGTCAATATGACCATAGATAATATATACAGTCCGTATACTGGTATAAGCCTGAAGATAATTGAAGAGGTATATCGATCTACCCATTTGATATCTACCTTACTGAAGGAGGTATTTTCACGACTTTCCCCTTTATAACCAAAAACCCAAAGGATCGCGCGTTTTGCGATTAGCAACACGTGAGAGCGTATATTCGTGGCAGCTCCTTTCGCTAGCGAGGAGTCTTGCTCTTGCAGACTTCTGTAGAGCTGGAGCGAGAGTAATCCGAGTAGCGCAATTGAGAGCACAAGATAAAATAGGATTACAAGCTCAAGGCCTCTGACGATATTGTAGCTGCTGTATTGTCCCATAATCCGGAGTTATGTTTCGCCGGATACGAGACATGAGCGGCTGCAGCGACGGAGAGCGCTTTCTTCGCGAGCGCACTGTTTACGGCGCGCTGAGCATCCCCAACACATTCGCCCGCTCCAAGGTCGTGCGCAGCGCCTCGTCGGAGACGTGCGTGTAGATTTCGGTCGTGGCGATGCTGGAATGGCCGAGCAGGCGCTGCACCACGCGGATGTCGACGCCGGTCTCGATCAGCAAGGTCGCGGCGGTGTGGCGCAGCATGTGCGGCGTCACGCGGCGGGCGAGGCCGGCCTCGCGGGCGACGCGGGCGAGCTTGGCGCGGATCGACTGCGGCCTGATGCTGGTGGTGCAGCGATTGACGAACAGCGGTGCGTCGGCGCCGGCGGCGCGCCGGCGCCTCTGCGCAAGGTCGCCCAGTTCGGCGCGGAATGACTTGTCGGCGACGTAGACGACGCGGTCGCGCGAACCCTTGCCGTGGACGCGCAGCGAGGCGGCATCGGGCGCGATGTCGTCGACGCGTATCTTGCACAGTTCTCCGATCCGCAGGCCGGTCGCGACCATGAGGTGGACGGCCATGCGCAGGATGGCATCCCCGCGTTCGCTGTCGAGCCGACCGCGGCCGAGCGCCGCCAGCAGGACGGAAATCTCGCCGCGGGAGAGTGCGCGCGGCAGCCGCTTGCGGCGAGGAAATCTGAGGGTCCACGCGGCGAAAGGATTCGACGTGTGACCCATCTCGGCCAGGCGGCGAAAGAAGCCGCGCAGGCAGGCAAAGCGCCGCCGCACCGTCGCGGGCGTGAGCTTCCGCTCCGCGGCCATGCCCTCGAGATACGACTTCAACGTCGCGGTGGAGATGTCCGCCAGAGCGGTGCTGTGGGGCAGCCAGCGGTGGAAGTCCGCGAGGTCGCAGGCATAAGCCTGCAGGGTGTGCTGGGAGAGTTGGCGCTCCACGCGGCAGAAGTGGATGAATTCGTCGACCGCCGCGCGCAACTGCATCCCCGCTCTCCATCGGATGGCGGAGATTTGCCGTGGGCCGGTAGCAAATTACCAGCTCCTTCGCGCGATCTGGTGAATGGTTGAAGGTGCCGAGGAATCCAAGTTTCGCGCGCAGACACGGCGGTTACGTTGTACAATTCATTGCGGCATTGGTAGCCTGCCGCCGAAGGCGAGAGTGCCATTGAAGATAACTTTCGGATTGTCGTGGACTCATCCACCCTCAGCTCGATTGCCCGACACAGGTACAACTCCCGGCCGGATATCTGGCTGGCCGAAGACCCCTGGAATACGTATACGCACCAACGCATCGGCCAGGTCGTTCGACGCCTCGCGCTCCGCCTCGATCTCTCCGACAAGATCGCGCTGAACCTGGGCTCCGGCGGTCAAGACTACGGCCTCGAAGCGGCGACCATGGTCCACGCGGACCTTGCCGAGCTGCGCTTGCCGCGATCCGGCTTCTCGGTTGCGGGCACGGCCTTGTCGTTGCCGTTCAGGAGCGACAGCTTCGATTTCATCCTCTTCGTCGGCACCGTTCTGAACTATTGCGACGCGGTCGCTGCCATCTCGGAGATTGCGCGCGTGCTCAAGCCGGGGGGCACGGTGCTGATGGAGTTCGAGAGCAGCTCGGCCGCCGAGTATCTCGGCCAGCCGGAATTCAGCAAGGCTGCCGTCCTGGTCAGCAAGATTTTTCACCGGGTGGAAGAGCCGCTGTGGGTCTATAGGCCCGCTCATGTCGCAAGCCTTCTGCGCGCCGTCGGCATCGAGGTCACGCATGACGAAGGCTTTCACATCGGAACCGGCCTCGCCTATCTGGTTCTGCGCAGCGAACGGCTGGTCATGCCGTTTGCCGGCTTGGATCGGCTGCTTTCGACTTCTCGACCTTTTCGATTCCTTGCCGCCAATCGAGTTTTCCTGGCGCGAAAGATTTGTAGGGCGGGCAAAGGCGCAACGTGAGGTCTGGGTGTTCGCGCACAGGCAAAGCGCGCCGTGCCCGCGCGTCTCTCCCTGAGCACCATGTCCCATGGCGGGCACGGCGCGGCAGATTGGCGCGATTTCCGACGCGCTTCGTGTCGCGCCTTTGCCCGCCCTACGCCGCGCTGACCCGCTCGAGGAACGCATCGACCGCGCCCTGCAAGGTGCCGGCCTGGGCCGTGAGCGCGTGGGAGGCCTCGAGCACCGAGGTGGCCGAGCGGTTGGTCTCCTCGATCGCCTCGGTCACCGTCGCCATGTTGCCGGCGAGCTCCTTCGCGCCGCTCGCGGCCTCGTGCACGTTGCGGCCGATCTCCTGGGTCGAGGCGCTCTGCTCCTCGACCGCGGCGGCGATCGTGGAGGTGAAGCTCGAGATGTCGCGCATCACGTCGCTGATCGAGCGGATGGCCTGCACCGCCTGCGCGGTCGAGCCCTGGATCGCGCCGATCTGCGCGGCGATCTCCTCGGTCGCCTTGGCGGTCTGGCTCGCCAGGGTCTTGACCTCGGAGGCGACCACCGCGAAGCCGCGGCCGGCATCGCCGGCGCGCGCCGCCTCGATCGTGGCGTTGAGGGCGAGCAGGTTGGTCTGCTCGGCGATGGCGCGGATCAGCTTGACCACGTCGCCGATGCGGTCGGCGCCGGTCGAGAGCTGCCCCACGAGATTGTCGGCCGACTGTGCGATCTCGCTCGCGCGCTCGACCACCCCGTTGGCCTGGGCCGCCTGCTCGCTGATCTCCTGGATCGAGGCGCCGAGTTCTTCCGTGGCGCCCGCGACACTGCGCACGTTGGAAGAGGTCATCTCGGAGGAATCGGAGGCCGCGCGCGCCTGGTTGTCGGCTTCCGCCGCGATGCTCGACAGCGTCCGCGCGGTCGTCTCCATGCGTCCGACATTGTCGGTGACGGCGGCGATGACGGCGGTCACGGTGGCGCGGAACTCGCCGATCATCTGTTCGATCGCGACCGCGCGCGCGTGCTGCGCGGCCTGCTCGGCCTGCTGGCGCTCGGCGAAGCCGCGGCGCTCGATCTCGCCGGCGCGGAACACCTCGAGCGAGCGCGCCATCTCGCCGATCTCGTCGCGGTCGGAGACCGCCGGCACCTCGAGGTTGGTCTCGCCCGAGGAGAGCCGCTGCATGGCGTCGCCGATCGAGGTCAGCCGGCGCACCAGCCGGCGCTGCACGTAGAACACCCCGATGGCGCCGGCCGCGAGCAGGCTCATGGCGGCGACGATCATCAGCAAGGTGCGGTTGCGGTCGAGGTCCTCGACCAGCTTGGCCGAGCCGCTCTTCATCGAGGCCTCGGCCTCGCCCACCAGCACCGCGACCGCGCGGTCGAGCGAGCGCTGGATGGTCACGTTCTCCTCGATGGTGCGGTCGGCGCGCGCGAGCGCGGCCAGTTCCTTGGAGCGCAGCGCGAACACGCCGTCGTCGGCCCCGAAAGCGATCAGCTCGGCGATCGCGGTCTTGACCTCGGCGTTGGAAACCGTCTTGGAGGCCTTGAGCAGCAGGTCGGTCGCCGCCTTGAAGCGGTCCTGCAGCGGCACCAGCGCGGCCGCGTCGCCGACGATCGCGCCCTCGCTCACCAGGCTGGTGACCAGATGGGCCTGCGCGGCGATCTCGAGCGCGTTGCGTAAGCCGGTGATCTGGTTGGCGACCAGGTCCTTGGTGAGCCGGCTCGACTTCTTGATCGCGTCCTCGCTCTGCATCACCAGGTCGAAGTTGAGGTCGTCGATCAGGGTGACCAGCAGGTTGGCCAGCGTCTCGTGCGCGCGGAACACCTTGGTGAGCCGCTCGCCCTCGCCGTCCCCGACCTGCGCCTTGAAGTCGGCGAGCTTGACCAGCGCGGTCGCGCGCGTCTTCACCGGCTCGTACTTGCTGCCGGGCGGCAGCTTGGCAAGCTGCTTCTCGAGGCGGCGCGCCGCGGCGGTGAAGCGGTCCTCGAGCAGCGCCAGGATGCCGGGCGAGGAGGTGAGCGCGCTCGCGGTCAGGAGCCCGGTCACCAGGTTGGTCTCGGCGCCGACCTCGACCATGGCCTGCATGATCTGCAGCCCGCCCTGCACCAGGGTGCGCACCACGACGTCGCCGGTGCGGCCGACGTCCTCGGCGGTGGTGACCACGTCGAAATAGCTGTCGTCGACGATCGGCGTGAGCTTGTCGCTGATGCGGGCGTGCACCTTGTGCAGCGCCTGCAGCCGCGCTTCGAGCTTGTCGTGCAATTCGGTGCGCTCCGAGATCACGGTCTCGAGCGCGGCGAGGTTCTGCTTCAAGCGCTGCGCCATCGGCTCGGCGATGGAAAAGCCGCTCGAGCCGCTCTGCCCGGCGCGCAGCCGCTCCAGGATGGTGTCGAGCTCGCGCGCGCGCGTGCCGATGTGGGCGGCGATCAGGCGGCGGTCGTCCGAGCCCTTGGCGCTGACGAAGCGCGCCGCGGCCGCCGAGATCTCGCCCGAGGTGACGGAGAGGCGTAGCGCGTCGGTCATCAGCGGGACTTCGCGGCTCGACACCCGCTCGAAGCCGCGCTCGGTCTCGGAGAACGACATGATGGCGACCGCCGCGGCCACCACCGTCATGATGGCGACGGCGCCGAAGGCGATCTGCAGCTTGATCTTGATGCCGAACTTGGTGCCGCGCGCAAACGGCGCAGGCATGGTCGCGGAATCTGCGGAGCCGCCGGCCTGCGGCGCGCGATCGCTCGTCATCAACTTGGTCCCCACTCAGCGCGACGTCCGGCGACGCCGGCGTCGTTCCCCTTGAAGTGGTGTGCCGGGCGCGGACGCCCGGCACGGAGTCTGCGGCCGATCAGTTGGCCGACATCTTCACCAGCTTCTCGACCGCCTTGAACGAGCCGTCGGCCTGGATGATGGTCATGAACACCTTGTCGAGGCCTTCGTTTTTCTCGGCGCTGTAGGTCAGCATCAGGCCGCCGATGTCGAACTTCGCGGTCTCCTTGATGGTCTTGACCAGGCCCTCGCGGGTCACGTCCTTGCCCATCTTGTCGAGCGCCGCGATCGCGAGCCGGCCGGCGAGGTAGCCCTCGAGCGACACGAACTCGGGGTCCGGCGCCTCGGTGCCCTTCATGGCGGCGTGGTAGTCGGCCACCACTTTCAGCGAAGCGTCCCACGGGAACGGCACGACCTGGCTCACGATCACGCCCTTGCCGTCGGGACCGAGCTCCTTGGCGAGCGCGCCGGCGCCGACGAACGAGATGTTGACGAAGGCCGGGTTGAAGTCGGTCTTGCGCGCGAGCTTGATGAACTCGGCGACCGGCTTGTAGGGGCCGACCATGACCACGGCCTCGGGCTCGGCGCGCTTGAGGGTGAGCAGCGCGGACTTCACCGCAACGGTGTTACGCTCGAACGTCGCCTCGGCGAGGATCGGCATCGAGCGCTTGTCCATCGCCTTCTTGAAGCCGGAGAGGCCGGAGCGGCCGAACGCGTCGTCCTGGTAGAAGATCGCGATCTTGGAGATCTTCAGGTCCTCGGTCAGGTGCTTGACCCAGGCCTCGGTCTCGGCGTCGTAGCTAGCGCGGATGTTGATGACGTTGTCGCGCTTGGGATCGCGCAGGAAGCCGGCGCCGGTGAATGCGCCGATGAACGGGACCTTGGCGGCCTGGGCGACCGGCTGGGCCGCGGCCGAGGTCGGCGTGCCGACCGGGCCGATCAGGGCGAACACCTTCTCGTCTTCGATCAGCTTCTTGGTGGCGGCGATCGACTTGTCGGGCTCGTAGCCGTCATCGAGGCTGATCAGCTTGAGCTTGCGGCCGTGCACGCCGCCTTGTCTGTTGATTTCGTCGAAGGCGGCATTGATGCCGACCCGCATGCCCTTGCCGAGCGCGGAGGCCGGGCCCTCAAGCACGGCGGCCTGGCCGAACACGATGGTATCGTCGGTCACACCGTTCTCGGCCATGGCCGGAACGGCAAACGCGGCGGTGCAGACCGCCAATGCGGCAAGCGAGCCGCGACGTGTGATGTGCATGAAATTCTCCTGGGCGAGGCGAAATTCCGCCTGCTGGGCAGATTGTTGGCATTGGGTGAAGGAATGATTAATTTGCCCCGCCCGGCCGTGCTAAATGCGGCGCCTTGCCGCTTCTAACTTAGCGGAACCCAAGCGTTTTTCCCCGGCGGAGGTATCCCGTTGAGCGAACCCAAGCCCAACAAGCTGAAAGCGCGCCTGCCGCGCGGCCTTGCCGACCGCGCGCCGGCCGAGATCGTGGCGACGCGGCGCATGCTGGAGACCATCAGGCAGGTGTTCGAGCGCTACGGCTTCGAGCCGGTCGAGACCCCGGCGATCGAATACACCGACGCGCTCGGCAAGTTCCTGCCCGACCAGGACCGGCCGAACGAGGGCGTGTTCTCGTTCCAGGACGACGACGAGCAGTGGATGTCGCTTCGTTATGATCTGACAGCGCCCCTGGCCCGCTACGTCGCCGAGAACTTCGACGCGCTGCCAAAGCCCTACCGCTCGTATCGCGAGGGCTGGGTGTTCCGCAACGAGAAGCCGGGACCGGGACGCTACCGCCAGTTCATGCAGTTCGACGCCGATACGGTCGGCTCGGCCTCGATGGCGGCGGATGCCGAGATCTGCATGATGGCGGCCGACACCATGGAGCAGCTTGGCATCCCGCGCGGATCGTATGTCGTCAAGGTGAATAACCGGAAGATTCTCGATGGGGTGCTCGATTCAATTGACCTGGATGGCGAGGAAAACGCCGGCGCGCGGCTGACGGTACTACGAACACTGGACAAGTATGACCGACTTGGAATCGAGGGTGTAAGAGAGTTACTAGGCAAGGGCCGGACAGATTCGAGCGGCGACTTCACTAAGGGTGCTGGCCTGAGAGAGTGGCAAATCGCACCGCTATTGCGATTTCTGCGTTTTGGCGAAATCTACTCAGAGATCGAACAAGGAGAGTTCGAGGAGATAGACACCCACTTTCCGAATCCCTTCTTTAGTCCACCATCCTCATGGGATGTCGAGGCCCAGGTTGACTACGGCAGAATGGCCCGGAAGGCCGAAGAGCTGAAGAACGTCAACCCGACAGGTCGAATATACGATTGGAGTTTCAATCTAGACGTCCTAGGGCGCGTCGCGCTCCTGTTTGACATGAACGATACTCTGGCACAGGGGCTTAACGAGCTTGCGGAGATAGAGGTAGCCTTTCAGGCTGCTGGGTACGTCGAAGTTGTTCGTTCAGAAGTCTCTTCTCTCGATGACCCGTTCTCCGAAGATGTCCGAATTAGCATGGATCTGTCTGTGGTCCGAGGTCTGGAGTACTACACCGGCCCGGTGTTCGAAGTTGAACTGACTTTTCCGGTCAAGGGTGAAGGCGGCAAGCCGGTGCGCTTCGGCTCGGTGGCGGGCGGCGGACGCTACGACGGGCTTGTGGGGCGTTTCCGCTCGGATGCCGTCCCAGCAACCGGCATCTCGATTGGGGTCTCTCGTTTGATGGCGGCGTTGCAGCACCTGAAGAAGATCGACACGAGAGCAGAGCCCGGTCCGGTCGTAGTCACGGTGTTCGATTCCGACCGGATCGCCGACTACCAGAAGATGGTCGCCGCTTTGCGCAACGCCGGCATTCGTGCCGAGCTCTATCTCGGGACCGGCAAGTTAGGCGCGCAGATGAAGTATGCTGACAAGCGGGGTGCGCCTTGCGCGGTCATTCAAGGCTCTGACGAGAAAGCGCGAGGCCAAGTTCAAATAAGGGACTGCTTCCAAGGTATTCTGAACGCGTCAATCCAGGATCGCGATGAATATAAGCGGAAGCAAGCCGAGGCCCAGTTCTTGTGGCCCGAGACCGACGTGGTCGCCGGCGTGCACCGGGTGCTGGAGCGCCACAAGGTGAGGTGGGGATAGGCCGCGCCCGGACGGAGCACGCCCGGGCGCACGCACCTATCGCATATAGAGCTTTAACACGAAGGCCGCTCCGATAGCGCCGCCCGGTCCTGCGAACCACGGAGCTCCGGCCCACCACACGTCGACCCGGTATGTCCCGGGAGGCAGTTCATGCGGTCCGGTGCCGATGCGCTGGAAGAAGTTGGCCGCGAACGTGTCGACATCACGCTCCGCCTCGAAGAAAACGCCTGGGCTGTTCGGGGTAACGCCGAAGGGCGCTTCATAATGCCCGACCATGTGTCGCGGCGTCGCGCCGGCTGGTGTCGGGCGGGTCAGCGTGACCTGGAACATGGTCATGGGTGATATCGGAGGAACGTAGTTGTTGTAGGTCTGCCTGCTGCCGACGTTGGCGCTCAGATGCGCATTGAGGCAGGTACCCTGCATCAGGGTGATGGTCGTGGTCAGAATGGGTATCGGGTCGTACTGCCTGCCCTCTCCTCCGCCCGGGTTGGCGCCGTAAACGGCGCGCGTGATCTTTAAGCCCTCATGCGCAAGGTCCAAGACGTTGGAAATCGGGCCCCGGCAAGCTAGGACCGCGGGCATTGGGGGCGGGGCGCCGGGCGCCGGACGAGCCGCAGGCTCCCCCGGGCGCGGTACCTGGAACGCCGGCGGGTCCCGCGGCCGCTCCGCTGGCTGCTGCGATGGCTGCTCCACCGGCTGCTGCGATGGCTGCTGCGCGATTGCGCGATCGGCCGCGCCGAGCAGGATGATCGACCCCGCCAAGCCGATGAAAGTATTGATCCATATCCTGCGCTGCACGGTTGTATCTCCCTGGTTTGGTCGTTTCGGCTCAGGCCAGAACGGCCGCCACGATCCGGCCGCCGAAGCGCCAGCTGCCGTCAACCGATCGCAATCCTTCCAACGCCTTCTGCAACTTTCCCGGGCAAAATGTCAAGTATAAAAGATATGATACGTATTTTTTAAGTTGTGATGGCCGTTTTGGCCGAGCCGGCTCCGCCGATCGCGGCGTTAATCCCATCCCCCGATCGTCGTCGAAACCCTGCCCGCGGCGTGGTAAAGGGCCGCGCGACCACGGCAGACTTCGGCGGCACCACATGAGCGCGGCGGCGGTGAGTAGCCCGGATGCACGGGCGGAGGGGCTCGTCGCGCATTACGAGCGCGCCGGCTATGCGCGCGTCGCGCCCGCGATCCTGCAGCCGGCCGAGCCCTTCCTCGACCTCTCGGGGGAGGACATCCGCCGGCGCATGTTCCTGACCACCGATCCGGACGGACGCGAACTGTGCCTGCGGCCCGACCTCACGATTCCGGTCTCGTGCGGCTACCTCGCCGGTCCTGAAGCCGGCGAGCCGGCGAACTTCTGCTATCTCGGGCCGGTGTTCCGTCATCGCGGCGCGGCGCCGGCGGAGTTCGTGCAGGCCGGCATCGAGTCGTTCGGCCGCCACGACACGGCGGCGGCCGACGCCGAGACACTCGCGCGGGGGCTCGAAGCCACTTCTCATTACGGCCTCGCGGCCCCGGACATCCGCATGGGCGACGTCGCCCTGTTCTCAGGCCTGATCGCTGCGCTCGATCTCGCGCCGGCCTGGAAGCGGCGACTGATCAAGGATTTCAACCGCGCCGGAAGCCTCGCCGATGATCTGGAGCGCTTGGTTGCCAGCGCGCGCGAGCGCCCCGAATACCAGGGCGTGCTGGCCGCGCTCGCCGGTTCCGACCCGCACGCCGCGCACGCGCTGGTCACCGACCTGCTGTCGATCGCCGGCATCACCGCGGTCGGCGGCCGTTCGGTCGGCGAGATCGCCGACCGCTTCCTCGAGCAGGCGGCGCTCGGTGCCAGCGCCGGCCTGCCGCAGGAGCTGCGCGCGCTGATCGAGCGCTTCCTCGCCATCGCCGGCGATCCGGACGAGTCGGCCGACGCGCTGCGCACCTTGGCGCGCGACGCGCAGCTTTCGCTCGACCCGGCGCTCGACCTGTTCGAGAGCCGCACCGGTTTCCTCGCCGCGCAGGGCGTCGAGGTTGCGCGGCTACGCTTCTCGACCGCGTTCGGGCGCGGCCTCGACTACTACACCGGCTTCGTGTTCGAGCTGCATGATCCGACGCAACGCGTGACCGGCCAGCTCGTCGCCGGCGGCCGTTACGACGGGCTCCTCACCCGGCTCGGCGCGGGAGCGCCGATTCCGGCCGTCGGGTTCGCGGTGTGGATCGACCGCCTCGCGGCAATCGGGGCTGCGCCAGACGGGAGCGCACCATGAGCGTCGTGCTCGCGGTGCCGTCGAAGGGGCGGCTGCAGGAGAACGCTGCGGCGTTCTTCGCCCGCGCCGGGCTCTCGTTCGTCAAGCCGCGCGGCGCGCGCGACTACCGCGGCGCGATCGCAGGACTCGACGGGGTCGAGGTCGCGTATCTGTCGGCATCCGAGATCACCGCGCAGCTCGCGAGCGGAACCGTCCACCTCGGCATCACCGGCGAGGATCTGATCCGCGAGATGATCCCCGACGTCGAGGCGCGCGTCGTGCTGATCGACCGGCTCGGCTTCGGCGACGCCAACGTCGCGGTCGCCGTGCCGCAGGCCTGGATCGACGTGCGCACCATGGCCGATCTCGACGACGTGGCGACCGCGTTCCGCGCCCGGCATGACCGCAAGATGCGCGTCGCCACCAAGTACGTGAACCTGACGCGCGATTTCTTCGCGCGCCACGGCATCATCGACTACCGCATCGTCGAGAGCCTGGGCGCGACCGAGGGCGCGCCCGCGGCCGGCACGGCGGAACTGATCGTCGACATCACCACGACCGGCGCGACGCTCGCCGACAATGCGCTCAAAGTGCTCGACGACGGCATCATGCTGCGCTCACAGGCGAACCTCGTGGCCGCGCGCGGCGCGGAATGGGATGCGCCGGCGCGCGAGACGGCGCGGGCGATCCTCGACCGCATTGCCGCACACATCCGCGCCCGCGCCTTCCGTGAGGTGCGCACGCGCGCGCCCGCGATCGACGACGCCGTGCTCACCGAGGCCACGGCGCGCTTCGGCGTCGTCTCCCCGTTCGGCGGCCCGACCTCGTCCGGCATGGTGACGCTGCACTGCCCGCCGGCGCAGGTCCATGCGCTTGCGACGTTCCTGCGCCAGAAGGGCGCCGACAGCGTGACGGTCGCGGACGTCGAATACGTGTTCGCGCGCGAGAACCCGCTCTATGCCAAGCTCGAGGCCGGGCTGAATGGGTAGCATGTTCCCGCGCCGTAACATGCCTGCCCTGCACACTGCGATCTTCAGTTTTTGAATCTTTCTTGCCATGTAGACCGTATTCCCCGCTCCGACGGGTTGGCGCGCCGTTTCGGCGACGGATAGTCTTTTGTGCGACCGGTTCCCACCGCATCCGTGAGGCTCGATCACGCCGCCGTGCGTCGCATCGTCGGTGGGCTCACGCTCGCGATGTTCCTGAGCGCGCTCGATCAGACCATCGTCGCCACGGCGCTTGCCACCATCGGACGCGAGTTCTCCGAGATCGAGAGCCTCGCCTGGGTCATCACCGCCTATCTGCTGGCCGCGACCGCGGTCACGCCGCTTTACGGCAAGCTTTCCGACATCCACGGCCGGGCGCCGGTGCTGCGCGCCGGCATCGTCATCTTCATCGCCGGCTCGCTCGCCTGCGCGCTGGCGCCGACCTTGCCCATGCTGATCCTGGCGCGCGCCATCCAGGGCCTCGGCGGCGGCGGGTTGATTTCGCTCGCCCAGACGATCGTGGCGGATGCGGTGTCGCCGCGCGAGCGCGGGCGCTACCAGGGCTACTTCGGCGCGGTGTTCGCCTCGGCCTCGATCGCCGGTCCGGTGCTCGGCGGGGTGTTCGCCGAGCATCTGCACTGGAGCCTGATCTTCTGGATCAACCTGCCGCTCGGGCTCATTGCGCTCTGGCTCACCGGGCGCGCGCTGAAAGCGCTGCCGCGCCACGAGCGCCCGCACCGGCTCGATGTCGCGGGTGGCGTGCTGATGGTCGCAGCCGCCCTCAGCCTGCTGCTTGCGCTCAACTGGGGCGGCACGCGCTATCCTTGGGGCTCCGCTCCCATCCTGGCGATGCTGGCGGGGTCGGTCGTGCTGTGGGGCCTGTTCGCGCTGCGGCTCAGCCGCGCGCCTGAGCCGTTCGTTCCGCTCGCGATCCTGCGCAACCGCGTGGTCGCGCTCGCGATGGGCAGCGCGTTCTTCGCCTTCGGCACCATGATCGCGCTCGCGGTCTTTGCGCCGCTCTATTTCGAGATCGTGCTCGGGCTTTCGGCCACCAAGTCAGGCCTCGCGCTGATTCCGTTCATGGGCGGCGTCGTGATCGGCTCCACCGTGACCGGCCAGGCCATGGGGCGCGTTGCGCGCTACAAGCGCATCGGGCTGCTCGGCCTGCCGCTTGCGGCCGCGGCGCTCGGCCTGATCGCGGCGCTGCCGGCCGCGCTCGGCGTCGGCCTGGTCGGAACGCTGCTGGCGCTCGCCGGCATCGGCCTCGGCACCGCGCTCCCGATCACCACCGTGTCGATCCAGAACGCGGTCGCGGTCTACGAGCTTGGCACCGCGACCGGCGTGAACAACTTCCTGCGCTCGCTCGGCAGCGCGCTCATGGTCGCGCTCTATGGCGCGATCCTGCTCGGCGGCCTGGGCGGGGCGCGCGCGGGCCTCACGCTCGAGACGCTGGCGGCGAGCCGCAGCGGCGCGGATCTGGCGCACACTTTCGGCTGGATCTTCGCCGCGGCCGCGGCCGGGCTCGCGCTGTCGTTCCTGTTCCTCACCGTGATGGAAGAGCGGCCGCTGCGCTCGAGCGTCGTACCCGAGGCGCCGATCGCGCCGGCGGAATAGCGTCAGGGCGTGTGCGCGATGCGCTTATAGGGCACTTGAAGTGACTCGCCCATTGGGCTACATCAGTCCATGGCTGCCGTGTCGGCACTGCAGGTCGTCGCGGAGACTCACGCGTTTTCCGAGGACGCAGATGCGCTGTTGTCGCGTGATGAGCGTGACGCGGTCATTACCGCGATCGCCCACGATCCGACGGGTGGCGATGTGGTGGCGGGAACGGGCGGCTTGCGCAAGCGGCGCATCGCATTGCCCGGCCGCGGCAAGCGAGGCGGGGCTCGCGTGATCACACTCTATTTGGGACCGAGCTTTCCGGTCTATGCACTGTTCATGTATGCGAAAAACGAACGGGCGGACCTGTCGGCAGATCAGAAACGGTCGCTTATGCGCATTGTCGCAGGCATCAAGTTGCGCGCGAGAGGAACCAGGTGATGAAAAAGAAACGGTTCGATCGACTGGTCGCAAGCCTTGAAGAGGTTCGCACGCACGTCACGTCCGGCCGGTTTGCGGGACGTATCACCAAGATCGCGGTCAACGCCGGCGACATCCGCGCCGTTCGCCGGCGGTCTGGCATGACGCAGACGCAGTTCGCCGCGACCTTCGGTATCGGCCTCGGCACGCTGCAGAAATGGGAACGCGGCGAGCGCCGTCCGAGCGGCGCGGCGAAGTCACTCTTGCGCGTCATGCAAACGGATATGGAATCGGTCGTGAAGGCGCTGAGATGAGGTCACCGCGCGTCGGGCGCCCCCTCACCGCGCGGCCTGAACACCACGAAATGCGTGATCGAGAAATTGACCGCAAAGCTCACCAGGATGGCGATGGCCTTGGCGGCCCACACCGGCATGAACTGCGCGGCGACCACCACCGTGATTGTGGTGGCGGTGACGGCGGCGACGCCGGAGCCGACGAAGGCCACATAGGCTTTCAACCGCAGCTGGCGCCCCAACTCCGCGGCGAAAGTCGTGAACGAATTCATCACGTAGGAGCCGGACACCGCGACCGCCCATCCGAGCACGTTCGCGATGACCAGCGACGACGTCGCATAGGCGAGCAGCAGAAAGAAGATGGTCGCGTCGACCGCAGCATTCACCAGCCCGACCAGCGCGAAACTCACCGCCTTCAGCCCCACGGCGCGGCGCCGCCAGGCGCCGGCGACGCGTTCGGCGAGGTTGGCGAGGGAGGAAGGCAGCGGCATGGCGGGAGCGCTTAGCACGTCCGGCCGGCTGCGCCGAGCCTCATCGTCGAGGTGACCACACGGCCCTGATTCGGCTATACAATGATCCGGCATGGCAACGCCGACGACCAACCGCACGGCTTCCGCGACCGCGCGCGATGCCGCGCGCGCCGGCCTGTCGATCGTGGTTCCGCTGTTCAACGAGGCGGCCGGGCTTGCCGCCCTGCACGGGCGCATCGGCGAAGCGGTGCGCCGGCTTGCGGCGACGCGCGCGCTGACCTGCGAGATCGTCTATGTCGACGACGGCAGCAGCGACGAAACCCGCGAGGTCGCGCGCGGCCTGCCCGCGACCGCGTTCGACCTGCAGGTGGTGTCGCTGTCGCGCAACTTCGGCAAGGAGGCCGCGCTGCTCGCCGGGCTCGACCATGCGCGCCGCGGCGCCGTGCTGTTCATGGACGGCGACGGCCAGCACCCCCCGGCCCTGATCGACACCCTGGTCGGCTATTGGCTCGATCAAGGTTACGACGTCGTCTACACCGCCAAGGCGCATCGCGACAACGAACCGTGGCTGCGCAAGCTCGGCTCGAAGGCGTTCTACGCGCTGCTCAACTGGGGCGCGCGGGCGCGCATTCCCGCGGATGGCGGCGATTTCCGCCTGCTGTCGCCGCGCGCGACCGCGGCGCTGCGCCAGCTGCCCGAGCGCAACCGCTTCTTCAAGGGGCTGGCGAGCTGGATCGGCTTCCGCCAGATCCGCGTCGACTACGAGCCGGAGGAGCGCGCGCACGGCCGCACCGCGTTCAGCCTGCCGGCGCTGGTCGGCCTGTCGGTCGAGGGACTGACCTCGTTCTCGGTCGCGCCGCTGCGGCTGGCGAGCCTGCTCGGCGTGCTGCTGGCCGCAACCGCGCTGGTGTTCGGCGCCATCATGCTGATCGAGGTCTGGCTCTACGGCGTCGCCGTGCCCGGCTATCCGTCGGTGGTGGTCGGGCTGATGGTTCTCGGCGGCGTGCAGCTGATCATGATCGGCGTGGTCGGCGAATACATCGGCAAGATCCTGTCCGAGCTCAAGGCACGCCCGGTCTATTTCGTGGCCGAGCACAGCGTGAAGCCGGCGGAGAGCGCGCGCAGCGGATCGGCGCAGACGGCGGCGGAATGACCCGGCGCATCCGGCTGTGCGCCGACGACTACGGCATCGCGCCGGGCGTCGATGCGGCGATCCGCGATCTGGTGGTGCACGGGCGGCTCAACGCGACCTCGGTCATGGTGGTGGCCCCGAACTTCTCGCGCGCCGCGGCGGCCTCGCTTGCGGTCCTCAACGCCGGAACGCCGCGCGTCGCGATCGGCCTGCACGTCACGCTCACCGCGCCATTCCGCCCGCTGACACGCTACACACCGCTGGTCGAGAGCGCGTTCCTGCCGCTTCCCGCCATGCTGCGCGCGAGCCTGCGGCACAAGCTCGACACAGTCGCGCTCGGTGCCGAAATCGCCGCGCAGCTCGCAGCCTTCGCGGCGGCGTTCGGGCGCCCACCCGATTTCGTCGACGGGCATCAGCACGTGCAGCTGTTCCCGCAGGTGCGCGATGCGTTCCTCGCCGCGGTCAAACGCGCGGCGCCCGAAGCCTGGGTGCGGCAGTGCGGACTCCTGCCGGCGCACCGGCGCTTGAGCGACCCCAAGGGTCTGCTGCTGTCGTGGCTGAGCCGCGGCTTTCGCGCGCGTGCGGCGCGCCTCGGCATCGCCACCAATGCGGCCTTCGCCGGCACCTATACGTTCAGCGCGGGAGCCGATTTCGCCCGCCTGTTCGCGACCTTCATCGCCGGCCTGCCGGACGGCGGCCTGGTCATGTGCCACCCCGGCAAGGTCGACGCCGAACTCACACGGCTCGATCCGCTGACCGCCCTGCGGGAGCGGGAATACGCCTTTCTCGGCGGCGCGGATTTTCCGAAACTATTGGCAGCGCAGGACGTTACACTGGCCTGACGCAGATTTCGCCGCACCGCCATTCCGTTGCGCAGCAGCGCCCCCCATATCAGGCGCGCCCGGAACCGGGCACTAGTGTCCCGATTCCGAAGTTCGCATGATCGTGCGGCACCCTCGTTTGCGAACTTCGGAATCGAAGGACACTAGCAACCTATTGATCTAGTGTGGCTTTGGTTCAGAAGTCCGCATCTCGGACTCGCGGCGAGAATGATGCGGACTTCTGAACCGCCACACTAGAGGGAGGATCCGATGACCCCGCAGGAACGCCAGCTGGTCGCCGAGCTGTTCGAACGGCTGGCCACGCTCGAGGCCCAGCCGCGCGACCCGGAAGCCGAACGGCTGATCCGCGCGGGGCTGCAAAAGGCGCCGAGCGCGATCTACCCGCTGGTGCAGACGGTGCTGCTGCAGGACGAGGCGCTGAAAGTCGCCAATACGCACATCCAGGAACTGGAAGGCACCGCGCCGCCGCAGCAAGAGAGCCGCGGCTTCCTCGACAGCATGCGCGACAGCCTGTTCGGGCGCGAGGAGCCGCGCGGCTCGGTCCCGCGGGTATCGCCGCAGGGTGCGCCGACCCCGTGGTCCAACGCGCCGATGGGCGCGCCGGCCGGCTATCGCACCGGCTATGACCAGCCGCCGATGCAGGAACCCTCGCGCGGCGGTTCGTTCCTCGGCACGGCCGCGGCCGTTGCGGCCGGCGCGATCGGCGGCTCGCTGCTGATGGGCGGTCTGCGCAATATTCTCGGCGGCCAGCAGCAAGGCCCGTTCGCCGGCGCCTTCGACCAGCTGAGCGGCCCGCGCGCCGGCACGCCGTGGGACAGCGGCAACGCGAGCGATCTCGCGCGCCAGGCCGGGCTCGACGACATCGGCGGCCGCCGCACCGCGTTCGGCGACTTCGACCGCAGCCAAGAGAACACCAGTCAGGAGACGCGCTCGGCCGGGCTGTTCGATTCCAACCCGATCGATGATGCCGGCGGCAGCGGCGGCGGCGAATACGAGGACGACGGCAGCGTCGACGACGCGAGCTTCGACTCAGGCGACAGCGATACGGCGTAGCCCACCCGACCGCCGCGACTCGATGCAAGAGGCCGCCGCAGCGCTGCGGCGGCCGCTCCATTTTCGGATGCGTTGACGAGGATCAGATCACGATCACGCGCGTCCCGACCTTCACGCGGCCGTAGAGATCGATCACGTCCTCGTTGCGCATGCGGATGCAGCCCGACGACACCGCCTGCCCGATGGTCCAGGGCTCGTTCGAGCCGTGGATGCGGTAGAGCGAGGAGCCGAGATACATGGCGCGCGCGCCGAGCGGATTGTCCGGGCCGCCGGCCATGTGGCGCGGCAGGTCGGGGCGGCGCTTGAGCATCTCGGGCGGCGGCACCCAGTCGGGCCACTCGCGCTTCTGCGAGATGTGCTTGACGCCGGCCCAGGTGAAGCCGGGCCGGCCGACGCCGATGCCGTAGCGCATCGCCTTGCCGCCCTCCTGCACCAGGAACAGGTAGCGCCGCGGCGTGTCGATGATGACGGTGCCGGGCCGCTCCTTGCCGTCATAGTCGACGAGCTGGCGCTGATAGCGTGGATCCATGCCGGGCCGCGCCGGCTCGGACATCGGTCCGCGCTCACGGTCGGGATAGGAGAAGATCGAGCCGCGCGGATGCGCGGCCGGCTCGACCTCGTAAGTCGGCATGACGTCCGGCTCGTAACGGCGCGCGTGCGGCGGCGCGATGTAGGACGGCGCGCGCGGCACGGCCTGCACGCCGCCGAAGATCGCCTCGATCAGGCCGCCGCCGAGATTGGAGCGCGGCGCGGCGGCGTAGCGCACGTGCTGCTGTTGCGTCGCGTGCAGCGCTTCAGGCGAGAGGACCAGAGGATTGGCGGCGGCGCTGGCCGCGCCGAAGGTGCCGAGCAGAAGCGCGGGAATCACCATACGGGACATCGACGTACTCTCGAACATGATCGTCGCGAAGACCGACGGGCCTTCGATTACGCGCACGATCACAGCCGACAAACTCGACCGTTTGGTAAATACGCTGCAGCGCCGGTGTCGTTTCATTAGCCATGCGCGCGGCTTCGTCGCTGCATGGTTTTTTTTCGATGAAGGCGCGGCCGCCATGGTTAATGGCGCGTGTGCGCGTCACGTCTCGACGCCGCCGACCGGCGCCGTACATGAACCGGAAATTAAAGTCGCCGGTTCACTTTTACGCGTTTGAGGAGACCGGCTTGGTATGCAGGAGCGGCGAAAAATTTTCCGCATCGAAGCGATGCGCAGCGGAACGGCGCGGCCGAACGGGCGCGGCGGCGCGCACGAATCGCATCACGACGAGATCATGACGGAGCTGCGCGCGCTGCGCTCGCTGGTGAAGCCGGCCGAGGACATCACGCAACAGATGGTCGAGGGCTACAAGGCGCAGATCGCCGAAGCGCAGAAGCTCAAGACCGAGCTCGACCTGATCTACGACGCCATCAACCGCACCAAGCAGGAGATCGCGACGTTGCACGTCACCGGCTTCGAGGGGCCGGAGATGGCGCGCGTGACCAACGAGCTCGACGCCATCGTCGGCGGCACCGAGCAGGCGACCGAACAGATCCTCGGCGCCGCCGAGGACATCGACCAGATGGCGAGCACGCTGATCGCGCGGCTCAAGGACGAGCAGAACCGGCAGCTGGTGCAGGACGTGCAGGAGCGCGTGATCAAGATCTTCGAGGCCTGCAATTTCCAGGACCTGACCGGCCAGCGCATCACCAAGGTGGTGGCGACGTTGCAGTTCATCGAGACCCACATCGTGCGCATGATGGAGATCTGGGGCGGGCTCGACGCCTTCAAGGACGTCACGCCGGAAACGATGGCGGCGCGCGAGGGCGACGCCAAGCTGATCAACGGGCCGAGGCTCATCGACGAGCTCGGCCACGCCTCGCAGGACGAGATCGACGCGCTGTTCGCGTAGAGCAGCGCGTCGGGCGGGCAAGGGCGCAGGCTACGAAGGCTTCTTCACCAGCATGAAGCAGACGAATGAAAGAGCCGCGAATGTGGCCGCGATGGCGAGCCCGGCCGCGTCCGAGGCGCGTTCGGCCACGTAGGCGACCACGACCGGGGCGACCGACGTGACGATGAGCGCGGGACCCGCGATGCGGCCGATGATGCGGCCGTAGCCGACGGCGCCGAACAGCGCGAGCGGCACCGCGCCGCGCGCGATGGTGACGAGGCCGTTGGCGACCCCGAACATGATCGCGAAGGCGAACGCGATCGGCTGCGATACGCCGGCGACCCACAGCAGCACGAACGACAGCACCAAGAGGCCGACCGCGAAGCGCGCGATCCACAACGGATGCAGGTTGCGCGCAAAGATGAACTCGCACAGCCGTGCCGTCACCTGCGCCGGCCCGAACAGCATGCCGATGACGACCACGGTCGCCGCGTCGATGCCGAAGCGCTGGAACATCGCCAGCAGGTGCGCGGACAGGCCGGACGGCACGAACGCGTAGGCGGCGAAGGCCGCGGCCACCAGCACGAAGGCAGCGCCCTTGGCCGGCAGCACCGCGGGCGGCGGCGCCGCGGTTCCGTCGGCACGCAGGTGCGGATCGGCGCGCTGCCGAGGCAGCGCGAAGGCATGCAGAGGCGCCGCGACGAGCGCGAGCACGATCGCATAGGTGAGATAGGTGCCGCGCCAGCCCACCGCCTCGATCAGCACGTAGGTGACGGGCCAGCTCACCGTCGAGGCGAAGCCGCCGGCCAGCGTCAGCGCGGTGATCGGGGTGCGGGCGCGGGCGCCGAAGATGCGCCCGAGGGTCGCGAAGGCCGGGTCGTAGAGCGAGGCCGCCATGGCGACACCGAGCAGCATCCACACGGCGAGATAGAGCAGCGGATGCTGCACATGCACCAGTACGGCGAGCCCGAGCGCGCCGGCGAGCGAACCGAACGGCATGACGCGGTGACCGCCGTAGCGGTCGATCAGGCCGCCGACGGTCGGCGACGCGAAGCCGGCAACCAGGAGGCCGGCGGAGAACCCGCCCATGGCGAAGGTCAGCGAGTACCCGCGGTCGGCCGCGATCAGCGGCAAGGTCATCACCGGCGGATAGAAGATCGCGGCCCAGGACAGGATCTGGGTCACGCCGAGCACCGCGACGGCGCGCCAGGGGCCGAGGAAGAAATCGCGCAACGAGGGCATGCGGAGGGAGACTTTCGGCGAACTCTAGCGCGGCCATTGGTGTGGCCAGGTGGGCAGCGCCCGGGCTACGCCAACCGCTTGAACATCACGGTGGCGGAGGCCGGGCAGAGCGCGGTGAACTGTTGGGTGGCGCGGATCGCGGCCGGTATCGCCGCGCGGTCGCAAACCGCGTAGCCGAGCCGCTCGAACAGGGACGCGGCCGAGGTCGTGAGCAACCACACGGAGCGGCATTTCAACAGCATCGCTTCGGCCTCGAGCGCGGCGACGATCGCGCTGCCGAAACCGCGGTTGCGCAAAGGCGGCAGCGTCACCACCGAGCGCAGCAGCGCATCGCCGTCGTGCAGTTCGAGCCCGCCGAACCCGACCGGACCGTCGGCCGCCTCGAAGCGCCAGAACCGCCGGTTGGCGGCGGCGATGTCGTCGGCCGGCAGTCCGCACTTCCTGAGCGCGGCGCCAAGCCCGTCGCGCTCCCAGATCGCGAGCGGGATGGCGGTCAGGCTGGGCGTGTGCCGGTCCATAGGTCTCAAGCTCTCAACCGAACCAACCGATCATCCAATAGAACGACGCGCCGACCAAGGCGGAGGCCGGCAGGGTGACGACCCAGGCGAACACGATATTGCCGGCGACGCCCCAGCGCACCGCGCTCGCCCGCCGCGCGGCGCCGACCCCGATGATCGCGCCGGTGATCGTGTGGGTGGTCGACACCGGCACGCCGAGCCAGGTGGCGGCGAACAGCGTGATCGCTCCGCCGGTCTCGGCGCAGAAGCCCTGCATCGGGGTGAGCCGGGTGATGCGCGTGCCCATGGTCTTCACGATGCGCCAGCCGCCGGCGAGCGTGCCGAGCCCCATCGCCGCCTGGCAGGTGATGACGACCCAGAACGGCACATGGAACGTGGATCCGAGGTGCCCTTGCGAATAGAGCAGCACCGCGATGATGCCCATGGTCTTCTGCGCGTCGTTGCCGCCGTGGCCGAGCGAATAGAGCGAGGCCGAGACGAACTGCAGCTTGCGGAAGTAGGTGTCGACCGCATAGGGCGTCGCGCGCACGAACAGCCACGACACGATCAGCACCAGCATGAGCGCGAGCAGGAAGCCGGTCAGCGGCGAGAGCACGATCGCGGCGGCGGTCTTGCCGAGGCCGGTCCACACGATGGCATTCAAGCCGGCCTTGGCGGTGCCGGCGCCGACCAGCCCGCCGATCAGCGCGTGCGAGCTGCTCGAGGGAATGCCGAGAGCCCAAGTGAGCACATTCCAGATGATCGCGCCCATCAGGGCGCCGAACACGACGCGCGGATCGATTACGTTGGCGGAGATGATGCCGACCCCGAGCGTCTCGGCGACATGCAGGCCGAAGAACAGGAACGCGATGAAATTGAAGAATGCCGCCCAGGCCACGGCGTATTGCGGGCGCAGCACGCGGGTCGAGACGATGGTGGCGATGGAATTGGCGGCGTCGTGCAGGCCGTTGAGGAAATCGAACAGCAGGGCCACCGCGATCAGCGCGACCAGCACCGGCAGGGCGAGCGTGACGACCTCGCTCATCGCCGGATCAGACGTTTTCGATCACGATGCCGTCGATCCGGTTCGCCACGTCGTCGAACCGGTCGATGACCTTCTCCAGGTGATCGTAGACCTCGTTGCCGGTGATGAACGCCATCGGCGCGGTCGCGCCATGGGTCCGGAACAGCTCGCGCAGGCCGGCATCGTGCAACTCGTCGCCCTGTCCTTCGATCTTCGAGATCTCCACCGCGATCGCGCTCATGCGCACGGCCTGGGCCGAGATCGCGCCGAGCAGCGGCATGGCTTCGCGCACCAGCCCCGCGCATTGCACGATGGCGTCGCCCATCTGGCGCATCTGCGGGGTGAAGGCGCGGATGTCGAACAGCATCACCGACTTGGCGGTCTTCTGCATCTGGTCGATCGCATTGTCCATCGCGGTGATCAGGCCCTGGATGTCGCCGCGATCGAACGGCGTGATGAAGGTGCGGCGGACCGCGATCAGCACGTCGCGCGTGATGTTGTCCGCGTCCTGCTCGCGGTCCATCACGATCTGATAGTATCGCGGAACCGCATCGCCGCCCTCGAGCATGGCACGCAGCGCCTCGGCGCCCGCGACCACGGCTTCGGAATGCTGCTGGAACAGGTGGTAGAACTTCTCTTCCCGCGGCAGCAGGGCCTGGAACCATTTCAGCATACGAATTGCTCCCGGCCGGGTACGGCCCAGCGTCGCAGGTCAATCGCACTGATAGCCCGATTCGGGTCGGTAAAACGCCGCGGTGGGCCGGCGGTTCCGCCTACTTCTTCTTCGCGGTGGGCGTACCGGGAGCGCCGCAACGCACGTAGACGCTGGTGCCGTAGCGGCCGGCGATTTCCGGGCTGATCCAACGCAGCACCAGCACGCGGCCGTCGAACGACAGGATCTCGCGATCACGCTCGCCGCCGGCCGGCTCGTCGGCCGGGCCGACGTAGTTCTTGCCGTCGGGGCCGCCCTTGAGGGCGAGCTCGGTCGGCTGCGCCTGGTCGGCGAGATGCATGAGCACCCCGCCGCGCGTGCCGGCGCCAATGATGTAGGGCTGGCGGCACTGGCCGCGCGCCGCGGTCTCGGTGCGGCCGCGATCGGCGTCCTTGTGGTAGGCAGCCAAGCCCCACTGTCCGATGAGGTCGCGGGCCGGGATGCTGGCGGGGAGCGCTGCGGGGGACGGCGCCGGCGGCGGCGGCTCGGAACTGCCGGGCCAACTCATCTGCGATGCGCAGCCCGCCAACAGCAGGGCGAGAAAAACGGGCGCCGCGGCTCGCGCCGCACGCCGGTGCTCACAACCCATCACACGCCTCCCAAGACTTCCCCCGCGGCAACTCTGCGCATACACCGTGGCATGCGCAAGGCAGATGGACCGCCTGCGGCGACCCAACGTGCGCCGCACGCGCCCCGGCGATATCCTGCGGCGATTGCCGCCCAGATCCCCCCGGTCGGCCTGTCGGCCCGCCCGTTAGTACCCTCAACATGCTTAAGAAAACGAGAAGGTACGGTGCCGCCAGCTTGCGACCCGCGCTCCCGGCGGCGCCAGCCGTGACTCCTGCGCGTCCGGCGTCGGAGCACGGGGCGCGCCATGGCTAGCCCCCTCGCCCCGGTCGCCATGGCGATCCTCGGCATCGGCGTGCTGACCGTCATGGACGGGATCGTGAAGCACGTCTCCGCCGAGCACGCGACCGCGCAGGTGGTGGCGCTGCGCTATCTGTTCGGCACCATCGCGGCGACGACCGCGTTCCTGTGCGCGCGCACGCCGTGGCCGCGCATGGACGTCGTTCAAGCCCATGCGCTGCGCGCCGTCGTCATCGCGATCACGGCATTCTCGTTCTTCTACGCGGTGGCGGTACTGCCGCTGGCGGTCGCGCTGGCGCTGTCGTTCACGTCGCCGATCTTCATCGCGCTCATGGCGCAGATTCATCTCGGCGAACGGGTCGAGCGCGGCGTCTGGATCGCGCTCGCGCTCGGCTTCTGCGGCGTGCTGGTCGTGCTCTCGGGCGAGATCGGCCGCGCCGGTGCGACCCCATGGCTCGGCATCGCGGCGGTCATGCTTGCGGCCGTGTCCTATGCGTTTTCCATGGTGATGCTCAAGACCCGCACGCGCCACGATCCGGTCGCGACCATCGTGCTGTTGCAGAACGTGCTGCCGGCGATCCTTCTTGCGCCCGCCGGAGCACTGGCCTGGACGGCGCCGAGCGGCGCGACGCTCACCTGGTTCGTGCTGATCGGCCTGCTCGGCACCGCCGGGCATCTGGCACTGGCCTGGGCCTATGGACGCGAGGATGCGAGCCGGCTCGGCGTCGTCGAATACACCGCGTTCGTGTGGGGCGTGCTGATCGGCCTGTTGGTGTTCGCCGAAGTGCCCTCATTCGCGACCCTCGCGGGTGCCGCCCTCATCATCGCCGGCGCCGTGCTGGTCGCGCGCCGCACCGAGAAGCCGGACGTCGAGATCGGGCAGTGAGCCAAGGGCGGCCCGCCCGCTTGACACGATTGTCCCAATTCCCTATGTCCCGGCGGCCTTTAGCACTCGGTCCGCCCGAGTGCCAGGCGGCATTCCCGACGCTGTTGCAATAGCCTGCGCTCAAGCGCCGACGAGGAAGACATGGCAAAGATGAAATTCCGTCCGCTGCACGACCGCGTGGTCGTGCGCCGCATCACCGCCGACGAGAAGACCAAGGGCGGCATCATCATCCCCGACACCGCCAAGGAGAAGCCGCAGGAGGGCGAGGTCATCGCCGTCGGCCCGGGCGGGCGCGATGAGTCCGGCAAGCTCGTGAAGATGGACGTCAAGACCGGCGACCGCGTGCTGTTCGGCAAGTGGTCGGGCACCGAGGTCAAGCTCGACGGCGAGGAACTCCTGATCATGAAGGAGTCCGACATCATGGGCGTGATCGCCTGATCTTTCCCTCGTCCTGAGGAGCCGCCGAAGGCGGCGTCTCGAAGGACGGAGCCACGCAAGCAACCATCCTTCGAGACGCGGTGCAAAAGCAATCAAGTGTACGCAGATTGCGTAAACTTATCTGCGATGCACCGCTCCTCAGGATGAGGGCCGAGTCAAATCAAGGAATTCAACAATGGCTGCCAAGGAAGTGAAATTCTCGACCGACGCGCGCGACCGCATGCTGCGCGGCGTCGACATTCTCGCCAATGCGGTGCGGGTAACGCTCGGGCCCAAGGGCCGCAACGTCGTGCTCGACAAGAGCTTCGGCGCGCCGCGCATCACCAAGGACGGCGTCACCGTCGCCAAGGAGATCGAGCTCGACGACAAGTTCGAGAACATGGGCGCGCAGATGGTGCGCGAGGTCGCGCAGAAGACCAATGACATGGCCGGCGACGGCACCACCACGGCGACCGTGCTGGCCCATGCCATCGTCCGCGAAGGCGCCAAGTCGGTCGCCGCCGGCATGAACCCGATGGACCTGAAGCGCGGCATCGACATCGCGGTCGCCGCGGTGGTGAAGGACATCGGCAAGCGCGCCAAGCCGGTCGGTTCGTCGGCCGAGGTCGCGCAGGTCGGCACCATCTCGTCGAACGGCGACGCCACCATCGGCAAGATGATCGCGCAGGCGATGCAGAAGGTCGGCAACGAGGGCGTGATCACGGTGGAGGAGGCGAAGTCGCTCGACACCGAGGTCGAGATCGTCGAGGGCATGCAGTTCGACCGCGGCTACATCTCGCCCTACTTCATCACCAACGCCGAGAAGATGATCGCGGAGCTGGAGGACGCCTACATCCTGCTGCACGAGAAGAAGCTGTCCGGCCTGCAGGCGATGCTGCCGCTGCTCGAGGCCGTGGTGCAGAGCGGCAAGCCGCTGCTGGTCATTTCCGAGGACGTCGAGGGCGAGGCGATCGCGACGCTGGTGGTCAACAAGCTGCGCGGCGGCCTGAAGGTCGCGGCGGTCAAGGCGCCGGGCTTCGGCGACCGGCGCAAGGCCATGCTCGAGGACATCGCGATCCTGACCGGCGGTCAGCTGATCTCGGAAGATCTCGGCATCAAGCTCGAGACCGTGACCACGGCCATGCTCGGCCGCGCCAAGAAGGTCGTGATCGAGAAAGAGAAGACCACGATCATCGGCGGCGCCGGCAAGCGCAAGGACATCGAGGCGCGCGTCGCCCAGATCAAGGCGCAGATCGAGGAGACCACCTCGGACTACGACCGCGAGAAGCTGCAGGAGCGGCTGGCCAAGCTCGCGGGCGGCGTCGCGGTGATCAAGGTCGGCGGCGCGACCGAAGTCGAGGTCAAGGAGAAGAAGGACCGCGTCGAGGACGCGCTCAACGCCACCCGTGCCGCGGTCGAGGAAGGCATCGTGCCCGGCGGCGGCGTTGCGCTGTTGCGCGCCAAGAAGGCGGTCGGCCGGCTCAGCAACGACAACTCCGACGTCCAGGCCGGCATCAACATCGTGCTCAAGGCGATCGAGGCGCCGATCCGGCAGATCGCCGAGAACTCCGGCGTCGAGGGCTCGATCGTGGTCGGCAAGATCATGGACAACAAGTCGGAGACGTTCGGCTTCGACGCGCAGACCGAGGAATACGTCGACATGATCGACAAGGGCATCGTCGATCCGGCCAAGGTGGTGCGCACCGCACTGCAGGACGCGGCCTCGATCGCCGGCCTGCTCGTCACCACCGAGGCGATGGTGGCCGAGGTGCCGAAGGACAAGCCGGCGGGCGGCGGCATGCCTCCGGGCGGCGGCGGGATGGGTGGCATGGGCGGGATGGACTTCTGACGCCGCCCACCGACGACACACGAGACGTAAAGGGCCGCTGCGCGCGGCCCTTTTTCTTTGGCGAATTTGCCGCCGCAACCTATACTTGATCGTAGTGCAAGAGTGAGGCGTGCGATGGCAGACGGGAATGCGACGGCCGCGCCGGACGGGCGGTCGCGGCCCACTCGGGCGCGCGAGTGGATCACCAGCATCGTCCTGATCGCCTTCACCTCGGCGGTCGGCATCGCGTGCGTGATCGCGCTGTCGTCGACGCTGACGCAGACGCGCATGTCGAGCATCGCCATCGACGGCGTGCCGTTGAGCATCTGGAAGCTCGACGACATCCGCCAGCAATGGTCGAAGATCCGCGAAGGCATCGGCGATCTTTCGCACAAGATCACCAAGGCCGAGGGACGCCGCGGCGCGGTCGTGGGCGAGATGGCGCACGCTGCGGAACGGTTCACCGCCCGGAATACAACGCTGATCATCCGCATCGACGAGCTGCTGTTCCGCATCAAGGCATTCGATCCCGCGCTTGCCGCCAAAGTCGAGGACACCGACGACACCAAGCACGAGCACCTCGACGCCACGGAGAAACGCAAGACCTCGCCGGCCGAGCAGTACGGGGAGCTGAGCGCGGCGCGCGCGGCGGTGCTGAAGGACCATGCCGAGCTCGCGCCGCTGTTCGACGACCTCGACAAGGCCTACCGGGAATATGCACAGGCGCGCGGGGATCGGCTCGAGGCGAACGCGAAAAGTCAGGCGATCATCCAGGAGATCAAGGGACTGCAGGACGCGATGGCCGGCAGCCGTACCTCGCTCGAATCGCTCTACCGGCAGATCAATCCCAAATTCACGCAGAGCAACGCGCCGGGGGGTACCAATACGCTCGACGACGCGACGCGCTTCCGCATCGAGAACGCGCTCTACGAGCTGCATTCCGGCAACCCGGTCATCGGCCATATCGTCAACCTGCTGGTCACGACCCAGCCCGACATCCTCACGCTCACGCTGGTCATCCTGATGGGCGTGCTCGGCTCATCGCTGCAGATGACCTATGCGTTCTTCAAGCAGCATCGGGTCGAGAAGGTCGGCGCCTACCTGCTGCGGGTCTGCGTCGGAGCGATCACGGCGCTGGTCATCTTCATCGTCGCCAAGGCCGGCGTCCCGGTGATCGCCGACGCCACGCGGCTCGGCGGCGACGCGGCGATCAATCCGTATTTCGTCTCGTTCCTCGCGATCATCTCCGGCCTGATGTCGGAGAACGCGATCCTGAGCGTGCAGAACCAGGGGGCGAAATTCTTCGGCGCCGACATGCCGGCGGAGCCGCAGCGCTGGGCCAGGCAGGACCTGCGCGAGACGTTCAAGACGTCGCACCGCGATCCCGAGCGCGTCAAGCGGTTGCTGCAGGCCAAGGACGAGGAGTTCGAAGGCTGGATGAGCGGCAAGGAACCGATGCCCGCCAACGTGCAGATGATCATCGCCGGCGTGCTGCAGATCCCGCCGCGCGACCTCTATACCGACATCCCGCCGGATCAGGCCGGAACGACCGCTTGATCCGCTAGAGCACGATGACTTTTCTTCGAATCGTCATCGCGCTCTAAGTTATTCGTGGAGCATGATCTTTTCCGAAAACCGCTGCACACTTTTCGGGATCATGCTCTAATTCGTCGCCAGGCGGAAGCGCAGCGCGGTCGCACCGGTGAGCGTCAACACGTTGTCCTGCAGCCGCCAGCCTGTGACCAGCGCCAGCGCCGCGAGCATGTCCTCGTCGGCCTGCGCGCGCTCCGCGGCGCAGGGCTCGTCGTTCATCGTCCCGAGCGTGATGCTGATCGTCGCGTCGGTAATCGCGGCCTGGCCGGTACCGCGCTTGCACCACAGGTCGATCTGCGCCCGGCCGTCGGAAGCGATTTCCAGCACCGGCACGCGCTTGGAACCGCGCATCGGCGGCGCGTCGAACACCAGGTCGCGGTCATAGGGAAAGGCGGATGGGGCCTGGGCGGCGGCGCTTGCCGCCAACATCGCGACGAACAACGCCGTCGCGAAGCGATGCGTCTTCACTCGGTAGTGCACCGCGGTTCAGCGCCCAGGGCCGCTTTCGCCAAAGCGCAGCGTCTGGACGAAATCGTAGATCAGCAGCACCAGAACGACGACCACGATGATGATCAGCGGCGGCGCCTTGACCCACCACAGCATGATCCCCAGAAACGCCGCCAGCATGCTGATGCCGAGGATGCCCGCGATCAGGTTTCCGATCATCGCGACTTTCCCTTTCGCTGCGGCGCCTGCGCCGGCTGGGGCCCGGGGCGCCTGCGCGTTCCGGACTTAAGTGTTTTGACAAGCCAGCGCGCCGTGCGCAAGAGGCGTGCGTCGCCGCCGCGCCGGCCGACGAGCTGGACGCCGAGCGGCAACCCCGCCTCGGTCGCCATCAGCGGCAGGGTCACGGCCGGCGTGCCGAGATAGGTCCAGGTCGAGCAGAACACGGGACTGCCGGTCGGCATGCCGCGCGGCGCCTCGCCCGGTGCCGCCGGCGTGACGATCGCGTCGTATTCGTTGAACACGTCGTCCAAGGATGCGTTGAGCTGCGCCGCGCCCGCAAGCGCACGGGTATAGTCGACAGCCGCGTGCCTGCGGCCGCGCTCGATGCACTCCCGCAATTGCTGGCTGAGCCGGTCGCGGCCCTGCTCGTAGTCGCGGTGAAGGTTCGTCGCCATGTCGACCTCCATCACGATGCCATGCAGGTCGACCGCGCGGCCAAAGCTCTCGCCGAGATCGACTTCGACCACTGACTCGCCCAACGCATCGACGAGCTCGGCGAAGGCCTCGCGCGTCACCGGCTCGGCGTGCTCCCAGGAGGCGGACTTCACGAACGCAAATCGCGGCGGCAGCGGCGGATCGCTCAGGGCGGTGGCGGCGAGCGGCGGGCGCGCCAGCGGGCGCGTATCGGGGTCCTCGGCGTCGAAGCCGGCTATCACTTCGGCAAGCAGCGCCGCATCCTCTACGCTGCGGGCGAACACGCCGACATGATCGAGCGCGCGCGAAAGCAGCAGCGCGCCGGTGCGCGGGATCAGGCCGTGGGTCGGCTTGAAGCCGACGATGCCGCAGAACGCCGCGGGGCGGATGGTGGAGCCATTGGTCTGGGTGCCGATCGCGCCCGGCACCATGTTGGCGGCGACGGCGGCCGCTGAGCCGCTGGACGAGCCGCCGGGCGTGCGCGCGGGATCATGCGGATTGCGGGTCTTGCCGGGGTGGTAATAGGCGTACTCCGCCGTCACCGTCTTGCCCATGATGACGGCGCCGGCGGCGCGCAGGCTTGCGACCGCGACCGCATCCTCGCGCGGCGTACGGCCGGCCCAGAACGGCGAGCCGAATTCGGTCGGATAGTCGCCGGTGTCGAACACGTCCTTCACGGCGACCGGTACCCCGTGCAACGCACCGGTCGGGCGGCCGTGCCGGCGCTGCTCGTCGGCGGCTTGCGCCTGCCGCATGGCATGGTCGCGGTCGAGGAACGCCCAGGCCTGCACCGCAGGCTCGAGCTCATCGATGCGCTTGATGCAATCGCGGACCAATTCGACCGAAGTCGACCGGCCGTCGCGAATGTCCGCAACCGCCTCGCTCAGCGAGAGCGCGGCCAGGCTCATAGGGCGCCGTCCTCAGGCAAGGGCACGCGGCCTATCGCGGCGAATACAGGTAATCCGGCAGCCACAGCGCGATCTGCGGGAACATGTAGACCAGCGCCATGGTGGCGAACACCATGAACACGAACGGCAAGGCGCCGTTGAAGATATCGCTGAGCTTCACCCATGGCGGCGCCACGCCCTTGAGGTAGAACGCCGCCATCGCCACCGGCGGCGTGTTGAAGGCGGTCTGCGTGTTGAGCGCCACCAGGATGCCGAAGAAGATCGGGTCGACCTTGAAGTCGTCGAGCAGCGGCAGGAAGATCGGCACGAAGATGATGATGATCTCGGTCCATTCCAGCGGCCAGCCGAGCAGGAAGATGATGGTCTGGGTCAGCAGCAGGAAGCCGGTGGTCGACAGGTTGAGCGAGAGGAAGAAGCTTTCCACCACCTGCTGGCCGCCGAGCACGGCAAACACGGCCGAGAACGTCCACGAGCCGACGAACAGGTAGCAGACCATCGCGGTGGCGCGCGCGGTGAGGTAGACCGAGTCGCGCAGCATGGTGAAATTGAGCGCGCCGTAGGCGGCGGCGAGCACCATGCTGGCGAGCGCGCCGGCGCCCGCGGCCTCGGACGGCGTGGCAAGGCCGAACAGGATCGCGCCGAGCACGGAGACGATGAGCAGCGCGAGCGGGAAGAACGAAGTCGCCAGCGCCCACAGCACCGTGCGGAGCGGCACGTTGGTCTCTTCCGGCGGGAGCTTGGGACAGAGCGCCGGGTTGATCATCGCCCGGACCACGACGTAGACCACATAGAGACCGGTGAGCAGGAAACCCGGAAGGAAGGCGGCGGCGTAGAGCTTGACCGCCGACACGCCCGCGGTCGCGGCGTAGACGATGAGCAGGATACTGGGCGGGATCAGGATGCCGAGACAGCCGCCCGCGCAGGTCACGCCGGCCGAGAGCTTGACGTCGTAGCCGGCGCGCAGCATGGCCGGGAACGCCAGCAGCCCCATCAAGGTCACCACGGCGCCGACGATGCCGGTCGCGGTTGCGAACATCGCGCAGGTCAAGAGCGTCGCAACCGCGAGCGCGCCCGGGACGTTCTTCATCGAGAGCTGCAGCGAATAGAACAGCCGATCGAGGATGTTGGCGCGTTCGACCACGTAGCCCATGAACAGGAACAGCGGCACCGCGGTGAGCACGTCGCTCGACGACACCTCGAACGCCTTCTGCACCAGCAGGGTGAAGATGCGATTCTGGAAGATCTCCTGATCGGGGACGTAATAGGCGTAGAAACCGAATCCCACGCCCATCGCCATCAGCGTGAACGCGATGGGAAACCCGAGCATGATGATGAAGATGAACAGCCCCAGCATCAGCATGCCGACTTGCGGGTCAGTCATACTCCGGTCCCCTTGTGGGCGGCTTGCGGCGGGTCACGACGATCGGCAGCGTGGATCTTCTGCTCCTGCAGGATGATGCTTTCGGTCTCCTCGACGTCGTGCAGGCGCTGCGGCCACGCATTCTGGCGGATGCAGATGATGCAGCGGATGATCTCGGCGATGCCCTGCAGCAGCAACAGCACGCCGGCCACCGGGACCAGCGTCTTGAGCGGGAACACCGGCACGCCGGCGGGGCTGAAGATGCTCACTTCGCGGAAGCGGATCGACATCGCCGCATAGTTCCAGCCCGAATAGATGAAGGCCAGCACGGCGGGCATGAAGAAGATGATGTAGAGGACGAGGTCCATGCTTGCCTGGGTGCGCGGCTTCCAGAAGCGGTACACCACGTCGGCGCGCACGTGTCCGCCGCGCGACAGCGTGTAGGGGCCGGCCATCAGGAACAGCGCGCCGTAGGTGATGTAGCTGAAGTCGAAGGCCCAGGTGGTCGGCGCGCCTAGCACGTAGCGCACGAACACCTCGTAGCTCACGCCCAAGGTCAGCACCAGGATCAGCCAGGCGAAGGCCTTGCCGGTCCACATGCTGAGCGTATCGATCCACAGCAGGAAGCGGGTCATGACCCGACCGCCAGCGAATGCGGCGCCATTCCATCCCCCCTAGCGCAAGCGGGCGGCGCGTTGTTCGCGCCGCCCTTTGGATTATCGCGGGACAGCCCGTCCCGCAAGCCGCCTTTTGGGCTTAGATCTTCAAGACATTCGGGAAGTGGTGGTTGAACGCGCCCTTGTAATCGGTGGCGTTCATCATGCCGTAGAACACGACCTTGCGCACCCACTCCTTCTGGGAGTCCATGACCTTCTTCATGAAGGGGTCGGCGCCGAGCGTCGCGATCAGGCCGTCCCACGCCTTGATCTGCGCGTCGAACACGCTTTGCGGCGTGCGCAGCACGTTGACCTTTTCCTTGTTGATCAGGTCCTGCAAGTCGTCCGAATACTGCCGCATCGCCAGCCACTCGTTGGCGGAGGACGCAGCCTCGGCGGCGTATTGCAGGATCGCCTGTTGCTCTTTGGAAAGGGCGTTGAACTTGGTGCGGTTGAACATGATCTCGAAGTACTCGGTCGCCTGATGGTGGCTGCCGAGCATGTAGTTCTTGGCCACGTTATGCGCGCCGAAGCGGCGGTCCGAGGTCGGGTTGTTGAACTCGAACGCGTCGATCACGCCGCGCTCCATGGCCGGCACGATCTCGCCGCCGGGAAGCTGCGCGACCGCGAGGCCCATGGCCTGCATCAGGTCGGCCGCAAGACCGACGGTGCGGTACTTCAGGCCGCGCATGCCGTTGGCGTCTGCCACCGGACGCTTGAACCAGCCGAGCGGCTGGGTCGGCATCGGCATGGCGAAGAAGCTCTTGATATTGACCTTCATGATCTGGGTCTGGAGCTCTTCGAACAGCTCCTTGCCGCCGCCATAGTGGATCCAGCCGAGACCCTCGTTGGCGTTGAAGCCGAACACCGGGCCGGTGCCGAACAGCGAGGCCGCCTTGTGCTTGCCGTACCAGTACACGGTCACGGTATGGGCGGCGTCGATCTGCCCGCCGCTGACGCCGTCGAACACCTGGAACGGATGTACCACGGCGCCGCCGTGCAGCAGGTCGATCTTGAGCCGGCCGCCCGCCATCTCGTTGACGCGGGTGATGTACTGATTGGCCATCTCGGTGAAGATGTCGGTCGCCGGCCACGAGGTCTGCATCTTGAGCGTGGTGGTCTGGGCACGCGAGACCTGCGGCATGGCAACGGTTGCCGCGGCGGTTGCACCGGCCGCGAGCAGGAACTTGCGGCGAGACGCCGTCTTGGGTGTCTTGGCTGTCATGGGCGTTGGCCCTCCCTGTTCCGGCGGCCTTCGAAGCGCCGCTCTGAGACATGAACCGCTGGCCCCCAGTTGGTATTCCAGCGGGGATTTCCTTAGTTTGGACGGGAAGAGGCTATTTCACAACCCCGCCGTCTTGTCACGTTCCTCTATGCCGCATGGGGTTGCGCCATTGACCCCAAGGCTGGTCCGGGTCCAAGCCCTGGAGCCCGAATCATCGCCAGCACCCCGCCACTTGACGCCGCCGCCGCGGGACCGCCCGCCACGACAGGAGACACCCCTTGACCGGCTTCACCTCGACGCTCGCCACCGTCTGGCGGCTCGCCGCGCCCTATTTCCGTTCGGAAGACCGCCTCGCCGGCCGATCCCTGCTTGCGGCCCTGATCGCGATCGAGCTGTCGATCGTCGGCATCACGGTGCTGCTCAACTGGTGGAACGCGCGCTTCTACAATGCGCTGCAGGACCGCAACTGGGACGCGTTCACCGCCGAGCTGTTGTTCTTCTGCATGCTCGCCGGCGCCTACATCGTGCTCGCGGTCTACCAGCTCTACCTGAATCAATGGCTGCAGATCCGCTGGCGGCGCTGGATGACGACGCAGTATTTGGGGCGTTGGCTCGACGGCGCCAACCACTACCGCATGCAGCTTCTCGGCGATGCCGCCGACAATCCGGATCAGCGCATCACCGAGGACATCCAGCAATTCGTCGAAAAGACGCTGTCGATCGGCATCGGGCTGCTCGGCGCCGTCGTGTCGCTTGTCTCCTTCGTCGTCATCCTGTGGGCGCTGTCGAGCCAGGCCCCGCTCACGCTGTTCGGCGTCTCGCTGTCGATTCCCGGCTATCTGGTGTGGGCGGCGCTGATCTACGCCACGGTCGGCACGCTGCTCACGCACTACATCGGCCGGCCGCTGATCGCGCTCAATTTCAACCAGCAGCGCTACGAGGCCGACTTCCGCTTCAATCTGGTGCGCACGCGCGAGAACTCCGAGCAGATCGCCCTGCTGCACGGCGAGACGGCGGAAGGGCGGCGGCTGATGGATCGCTTCAACGCCGTGGTCGCCAACTGGCTCGCCATCATGTCGCGGCAGAAGAAGCTCACCTTCCTCACCGCGAGCTACACGCAGATCTCGGTCGTGGTGCCGTTCGTTGTCGTGAGCCCGGCCTATTTCGCCGGCCACCTGCAGCTCGGCGGGTTGACGCAGACCGCATCCGCCTTCGGCAGCGTGCAGACCGCGCTCTCGTTCTTCGTCAACGTCTACCGCCAGCTCGCCGAATGGAACGCGGTGGTCCAGCGCCTCGACGGCTTCGAGACCGCGATGGCCTCGGGCCATGCGGCGGCGGTGACGCCGCCGGTGGTCACGGTCGCCGAGGAAGCCGGCGCGTCCGCCCTCGCGCTGCGCCAGGTCGAGGTCAACCTGCCGGCCGGCACGCCGCTGGTCGCCGCCGACGATATCGCGATTGCCCCGCGCGAACAGGTGCTGCTGACCGGACCGTCGGGGTCCGGCAAGTCGACCTTGTTCCGCGCGATCGCCGGCGTCTGGCCGTTCGGCGCCGGCACCGTCGCCGTGCCGGTCGGCGCCAGGGTGGTGGCGTTGCCGCAACGTCCGTATCTGCCGATCGGGCCGCTTGCCGCCGCCATCACCTATCCGGCGGTGCCGGGCACATTCACCCATGAGGACATGCGCGGCCTGCTGGCCGCTGCCGGCCTGCCCAAGCTCGCCGACCGGCTCGACGAGGAAGCGCACTGGAACCGCATGCTCTCGCTCGGCGAGCAGCAGCGCATCGGCATCGTGCGCGCGATCCTGCACGCGCCCGACTACCTCCTGCTCGACGAGGCGACCGCCTCGCTCGACGAGCCCGCGGAGGCCGCGCTCTACCGCCTGCTGCAGGACAAGCTGCCGGGGACGGCGGTCTTCTCGATCGGGCACCGCTCAACGCTCACCGCCTTCCACCGCCGCTTCGTCGAGCTCGTCCGTGACGGCGGCCGCTACCGGCTAAGGGAAATCAAGCGCGCGGCCGGAGTTTCGTAGGGCGGGCAAAGGGCGCGACGCGAGATAAATCGAATTGGCGTCGAACGAGCGCGCCGTGCCCGCCACGTTAGGCGCCGCATTGCGGCAACGCCACGGCGGGCACGGCACGGCGGATTTGTGCAACAACCGCACGCTCGTCGCGTCGCGCCTTTGCCCGCGCTACAATTTGTTCAGCGTGGATGTCGAACGACAGGCGCCGCGCAGCGGTATTCCGGTGGTGGCTCACGCGTCGAATACCGCTACCGCGCGGATCGGCGAACCGGTGCCGCCGCGCCACTTGAGCGGCAATCCGATGAAGCGGAACGTGCCCTGCCCGATCAGCGTTTCGAGGTTGCACAGGCTCTCGATGTGGGTGATGCCGAGCTCCAGGCACGCCTTGTGGACCAGTGCGTTGACCTTGCCCTCCGGGCCCGGCCGCATCGAGTCGATGCCGAAATGCACGATACCCTGCCGCGCCAGCCACTCGGTCGCCGCGACGTTGACGCCCGGATTGTCGGTCGCATAGGCCGCCTTGGGGTAGGTGCGCGCGTGGTGGCCGGTGCACAGCAGCACCGTGCCTTTGCTCGGAATCGGCACGCCCGCCTCGGCAACGGCGGCTTCCAGGTCCGCGGGCGTGATCTCGGCGCGCGGCGCAATGTGGCGCAGGTCGATGCAGATGCCCGGCACGATGCAGTTCTCGAGCGGATACTCATTGATCGGCATGCCTTCTTTGCCGAAGTGACGCGGCGCGTCCATGTGCGTGCCGCCGTGGTCGGGCATGGAGAAATACATCACGCTGTTGCCGTGCACGTTCCCCGAATCGACGAACGCCTCCTCGTGCGTCTTCCACACGCCGTGGATCACCGGCGGCTGGCCCGGATAGCTCGGCGTACGGTGATAGAGCTCGCGTGACAGATCGATGATGCGCATTGCCTCCCTCCGCCGTCGTGCTAGCGTCGACTCGCATACTCGGCATCAGGGATCAACGCCAGGGATCAGGGAGCACGGCCGTGGCGGACATTGGCGTGATGAGCGGCGGCGCGCCGAAGGACGTGTTGACCGCGCTGATCCCCGAATTCGAGCAACGGACCGGCCACAAGGTTCACGTCACCTACATCGTCATCAGCGCGATGCAGCAGAAGCTCGCCGCCGGAGAGAAACCCGATATGGTGCTGATGCCGGCGCCGGCGCTCGACGCGCAGGTGAAGGCGGGCGTCATGCGCGCGGAACCGCGGCGCAATCTCGGGACCGTGCGCATCGCCCTGGTGGTGCGCGCAGGCGCGCCGCCGCCGGACCTCTCCACGCTCGACGCCTTCAAGCAGGCGATCCTCCAGGCGCGTTCGCTGGTGCACGCCAACCCGGCCGCGACGCCGAGCGGCGCACACCTTGCGAAAGTCTGGGAGCAGCTCGGCATCGCGGACGCCGTGAGAGGGAAGGTGACCCATCGCAACGCGCTCGACGGCGGAGTCGACGCGATCACCACGGGCGAAGCCGAGGTCGGGCTCTATCCGGTCAGCGAGGTCATGGTCGAAGGTGTCGCGCTGGTCGGCCTGATCCCGGACGAGATCCAGCTCAACACGGTTTACGCGGCGGGCGTCTTGCGCGCGAACGCGGCCCCCGAGGGCGCCATCGCCTTCGTCAATTTCCTCGCCGATCCCGCCAACGCCCGCCACTGGAAGGAAGCGGGGTTCGAACCGGCGAATTGAGGCTGGTTCGATGCGGAGACCGTGCAATGGACGCAACCCTGATCCTGATCGACAGCGATGCAGAGCTCGTCCGTGCCCGGGCGCTCGTCGGCCGGCTCTGGGATTCGGACGATCCGGCCGACATCGCGCGGCTCGCGGCGCAAGCGCGCCTGATCGCCGCCTATGAGGAGACGAAATGGCCACGTCGGCCGCCGCGCATCGCCGAGATGATCCGCCACCTGATGGACCGGCACGGCCTCACGCGCGCCGACCTGGTGCCGATCCTGGGCACCGCGAGCCGCGTGAGTGAAGTGCTGCGCGGCAAGAAGGGCTTGAGCATGACAATGGTGCAACGCCTGCGCGCCCGATTCCGCATGCCGGCCGATTTGCTCCTCCCGCCGCTACGTAAGGCGCCGGCGCGACGCACCACGAAGCGCGCCGCGGCCTAATATCGGATCGCACGGCTCGCGCGGTCGCCTGCGAAATCCCTTAACGGGCTGCGATCTTGCGCGGCCGCCCGCCGCGTCTGCCGTTGGCGCGGGCTGCCGCCGTCTTGGCGAGGCTGCGCGCATTTCCGCCTGCGGCACCAAGCTGAGCCGCCATCCATGCTTTTGAGCCGAACACTCCTTGCAGCAGTGCCGGCAGATACAGATGCGCGTCGAGCCTGGGGAAGTGAATACCGAAGCCGGACGGGCTGAGCTCGATGTTCCCGAGTTCGGTTGGCTTGGCCTTCTCCAAACCTTGCGCGATCCGGGGCGGAAAGGCCAATTCGAGACCGCTATTGAGACTGACGACGATACGATCGCGCCGACGATCATAGCGCGCACTAACGGCAATCGGCCCGGCGGCGCGGCGTTTGGCGGCGCGGGCGGTCGCGGCGTCGAATTCATCACGGTTGGCCATGAATTGTCCTCCACTTTCGACAAAGCAATGCAATGGTCGCATCGAGTGCCTTGCGAATCCTCCCAATAGCCGAACGCGAGAAGCCGTAGTTCTCGCGCAATGCCGCAGGTCCGGTCGGACAGTTCAGGTTGAAGACAGCTTCGTTTCCGCCGCCGAACACATGCACATGCGCCGGACCGTGATCGGCCGGATAAACGACCACGTTGAAACTATCGAAGCGCAGGATCGTCGGCATCCTGCATGCTAATCCCAAGCGGTTGGGTTTTCAAGCGCCGATGGGCGGTATCCGATAGAGCACGCGCGACAGGTGCAAGCTGCACTTCGGCCGGTATCAGGCCGATGGCCGTCACGCCTTTCTCGAAGATGATCTCGCTCATCGGATGCCAGACCGTAGCTCGCACGGAGCAGAATGCGAGACCCGGCATTGTGTGCGATGCTCCAGGCCGCTCGCTGTATTAAAATGCTCGTCCCTTGCAGAAACTGGAACGAAAGTAGGCAACCGCTTTGTTGTACCGATCTGGCGATGCGTGTACTCGCTGCGAAAATACGTCCATCGATTTTGTCTGGCCGTCTTTGGTGAGCAATACAATTTCTGGCCCGCTGATTTGAATAAGAGTGGGGACATGCTGACCGCCGGTGACTCCAAACTCGCGAACTTTGTTAAAATCAATCTCTAAGACACCGCCTTCGAATACCAAGCGATATTTGCACGAATTAATTTGAACTACCTGGAGATTACCCTTCTCCGGTCTTCCCTCTTCAAATGCCCAGGTATTCTTTTTGACTTGACGGATGACTTTTTTTCCGTCGTCATCTTTCACTCCGTCTTCGAGCCCTAACGTTAGAAACAGCGCTGTTTCCTCGGCGGTTTGGGCAGCCGCTGAGCAAGTCAATCCGCAAAACAGCGATATCAAAACCGGGTACTTCCAGATCACGCCGCCGCCTTCTTGCGGTTCGCCGCGAGGCGCTCATCGACCAGCGCCACCTGCGCGTCGATCGCCGGATGGCTCAGGCCCTTCTGCCGGGCGATCAGCTGCACCAGCTTGTCGGCGCGCTCGATGTTGGGCACGCCGTTGTTGAGCGCGCGCGCGGCCGAGGCCGGGCGGGTCAGCGACTGCGCGGCGGCGGCGTATTTCTCGAACGGCACCAGGTCTTGCGGTGCTGCGCCCAACTTGACGCACAGGTCGAACACGAAATTGTACACCGAGCGCGAGGTTTCGAGGTCCGAGTGCACCGCCTCCTGCGCGGTGCGCATGCCGTCCTTGGTCACGCAGCGGTAGTTGCCGGCGAGCAGCATCGACCACTTGGCGAGCGGCACGAAGATCGAGTCGTAGACCTTGAGCTTGACCGGCAGCTCGACCTTGCCCTCGGGCGTGTCGAAGCGCGCGCCTTCGACGTCCTTCTCGAGCTGCTTCAGGATCGCGGTATGCTTATCATCGTCGAAGCGCGCGACCTTGAAGTTGGTCGGCAAGGTGACCATCAGCACGTTGACCTTCTCGTCCGGCGGGCGGATCGCCTGCGGGTCCGGGCTGTTCAATGTCAGCATCTTGGGATCGAACGAATCCCACACGCGCGGGTCGGTGTAGGCGGGCTCGAGCGCCGCGTAGTCGAGGCCCGGGATGCGCTTCACGTAGGGTAGCGGCGGCATGTTCATGATCGACATGCACGGCACGCCCGATTTCGCGACCGCATCGAGCAGCTCGCGCACGCCGGGCGAGCGATACTGCGGCTCCTGCATGCACAGGCCGACCAAGTCGTATTGGCCCGGGTCGACGCCGGCGGCGCCGCCGGCCGTCACCTTGCCGGGCAGCTTGGTCGAATCGAGCACGACCGGATCCTTGCGGCCACGCACCGGCAGCCGCACCTTGAAGCCCTCGGCGTTGATCAGGTCGGCCTCGGCGGGCAGGCACACGAGATGGATCGAATGGCCGCCGAACAGGAGCTTGGAGGCGAGCAGCGAGCCGTAGGACGCGCCCATGAGCAGGATGTTGTACGCCATGGCCTCACCTCGTTTCCCGTGTTTGATCGAACTTTGGTCTCCAATGCTATTGGGCTCGCCGCAGTCATGCAATCCTATCGCCCGCGCGAGCGTCGGCGCGGCGCGATGACGAACAGGCCGAACTTGTAGGACGGGATTTGCGCAGCCGTTTCGATCTCGCGCAGGCCGGGCGTTGCCCGGAACGCCGCGACCATCTGGTTGAGCGCGACGATGCGCGTGCCGGGCGCGGCCGCGCGCACGAGGCGGCGGGCGATCCCGGCCGACCTTGCCGGATAGAACGGGCTGTTGAGGAACAGCACGCTGGCGTCGGCGAGCGGCAGCGTCGCGGCATCGGCGTTGACGATGGCAACGCGGTCGGCGCCGAGCCGCGCCGCGGTCCGCCGCATGGCGTCGCAGCGCCGGTCGACCAGCTCCACCGCGACGAAACGCGCCGGCGTCACCGCCGCGCCGTAGAACACGAAATGCCCGTAGCCGGCGCCGACGTCGCAGACGCGGTCGGCGCGGCCAAGATCGAGCGCATGGACGATCTCGCGGATCTCCGCGAACGACGCCGGCTCGAACACCAGATGCTCATTGCCGTAGGTCTTGAGGAAGCCGATCACGTCGCGCAGCCGTTCGCGCGAACGCGCGATGCGCAGCGCGCGCTCGACCTGCACGTCGCTCAAGGTCCGTCGGCGAGCGTGAAAGGCACGCACGGCGGCCAGTGCCGGAACGCTCGACAATGCCAATTCCCTTTGGACAATCACAGCCACAAATGGTAGCAGCATTCCACCGGTATCGATCAACGAAGGAGCAGGCAATGATCGTCGCATACGGGGGTCCCATCATCGTTGCGCTCAAGGATCCCAAGTCCAAGCTCTCCGATCTGAAGGTGCTGAGGGATCACGCGGCCGCCGTGCTCGCCGCGCAGGGCGACTTGAAGGGCGCGTTGCGCAAGCTCGAAGCCGAAATCAGGAAGCGCGACAGGGCGGCCAAGAAGAGCAGGTAGCAAACGTTTCCGGGCGGCGCGCTGCGGCGCCGCCCCTGTAAACATCAGGCAACGACAGGAGGATGATTTGGCTACTCGACGTGGGCCGGTACCGCCTTACGGCGCGGCGATCAATGACGCGATCAAGAGCCCGAGGTCCAAGCTCGCCGATCTGGTCGCGCTGCGCGATCATGCCAAGACGACGCTCGCGGCGCAGGGCGACCTCAAGGGCGCGCTGAAGCAGCTCGATGCCGAGATCAAGCGGCGCAATGCGGCGTCCAAGGCGTCATAGCGCGACCTGGTCGGGCGGCGCGCTCGGCGGCGCCCGTGCGAATACTATCGAGTCAACGGGAGGACGACATGGCCATCCGCAGCGCAAACCAAATTCCTTACGGTACGGTGATCAATGATGCGGTCGGGAATCCGCGCTCCAAGCTCGCCGATCTGATCACGCTACGCGACCACACCCAGGCGACGATCGCCGCGCAAGGCGACCTGAAGGACGCGCTCAAGAAACTGACCGCCGAGATCGCACGCCGCGAGAAGGAGATCGGCGGCGGCAAGAAGTAAGGCGGCCGGCGTCGGCGCACACAGGCGGAAACACCATGGCGGTTGACCCGTTCGAGCGGACCGAAGCGCCGTCACTGCGCGTGCGCAGGAACGCCGACGTGGCGCGGCACACGCCGGTCCACGTGGTGTGGGAAATCACGCTCGCCTGCAATCTGCGCTGCGTCCACTGCGGCTCGCGCGCCGGCCGGCCGCGCGCCGACGAGCTCAACACCGAGGAATGCCTCGACATCGTGCGCCAGCTCGCGGCGCTCGGCACGCGCGAGATCACGCTGATCGGCGGCGAGGCCTACCTGCGGCGCGACTGGCTCACCATCGCCAAGGCGATCGCCGACGCCGGCATCCATTGCGGCATCCAGAGCGGCGGGCGCGCCTTCACCGAGGACAAGATCCGCGCCGCGGTCGACGCCGGCGTGCGCGCGATCGGCGTCTCGATCGACGGGCCGAGCGAGATCCACGACCGGCTGCGCGGCGTGAAAGGCAGCTATGACCAGGCGCTCAAGGCGCTGCGCGCGATCGCCAAGGTCGGGATCCAGCCCGGCGTCAACACCCAGGTCAACGCGCTGTCGAAGGATCACCTGCGCACCGTCTATGAGACGATCCTCGCCAACGGCGCCAAGTTCTGGCAGGTGCAGTTGACCGTCGCGATGGGCAACGCGGTCGACAATGCCGCGGTGCTGCTGCAGCCGCACGACTACAGGGACGCCGTCGACGTGCTCGCCGAGCTGTTCGAGCGCGGGCTGGCCGAGGGGCTGCGCATGGAGCCGGGCAACAGCATCGGCTATTTCGGCCCGCACGAGGCGATGTGGCGCTCGCTCACCGGCGACCCCGAGCCGTGGAGCGGCTGCAGCGCGGGCGAGACCACGCTCGGCCTCGAAGCCGACGGCAAGATCAAGGGCTGCCCGTCGCTGCCGGCCGATCCCTACATGGGCGGCATGGCGCGCGAGGTGTCGATCGCCGAAGCGATCGACGCGCTGGCGCCCAAGACGGTGCGCCGCGACGGCAATCGCGGGCGTGGGTTCTGCGGCTCCTGCTATTACTGGAACGTGTGCCGCGGCGGCTGCAGCTGGGTGACGCATTCGCTCACCGGCAAGCGCGGCGACAATCCCTACTGCTATTACCGGGCGCGCACGCTCGGCCAGCGCGGTTTGCGCGAGCGCATCGTCAAGGTCCGGGAGGCGCCGGGACATTCCTTCGACATCGGCCGCTTCGACATCGTGGTCGAGGACCATGCCGGCAACCGCGTGCCGCGGTCGCTCGCGCGCGACGACAAGAAGCGCCCGCGCGGATCCAAGCTCGCGCTGTGCACGAGCTGCCACGAATACCTGTTCGCCTCCGAGCGCTCCTGTCCGCACTGCCATGCGCCGCGCGAGCCGGGCGAGAACCGCAAGCCCGACCGGCGGTCCGAGCCGAAGGTGCAGGCGCTGCTCGATCACATGGAGCGCCAGTCGCGGCTGATCCACGAACTCGTGTACGGGCCGCCGGCCGAATAGATCGGCGCGCCGCATGCACCGGCGCGATCAAACGCATCAGCGAAAAGAATAAGCGCGCGCACGCGTTTGCTGATAAGGCTAGTGTGGCGGTTCAGAAGTCCGCAACATACTTGCGGCGAGTCCGAATTGCGGACTTCTGAACCTAAGCCACACTAGAATCAATAAGTTGCTAGTGTCCTTCGATTCCGAAGTTCGTACACGAGTGGTGCTGCACGATGAGACGAACTTCGGAATTGGGACACTAGCGGCCCATCACGGCATGCATCCGGACGCCGCATGGCGCGCCTCAGCGTCAATCTCAACAAGGTCGCGCTATTGCGCAACTCGCGCCGCACCGGCGTGCCCGACGTGATGCATTTCGCGCGCCTCGCGCACGATGCCGGCGCCGACGGCATCACGGTCCATCCGCGTCCCGACGAGCGCCACATCCGCGCCGACGACGTGCGCGCGCTTGCGCGCCTGATGCAGCCGTGGCGGCCGGCGTTCGAACTCAACATCGAAGGCTATCCCGAGGAGCGCCTGCTCGCTCTCGTGCGCGAGGTCGGACCGGAGCAGTGCACCTTGGTGCCCGACGCTGCGGACGTCTTCACCTCGGAAGAAGGCTGGAAGCTCGACGCCGGCCAGATGCGGCTGATCCGGAGCACGGTGACCGCGCTCGAGCAGACGAACTGCCGGGTGATCCTGTTCGTCGATCCGGATCCCGGGATCATCGATCGGGTCGGCGAAACCGGCGCCGACGGCATCGAGATCTATACCGGCTCGTATGCGGCCGCCTTCCGCGCCGGCCGGCACGAGGACCTGCTCGCGCAATGCGCCGAGACGGCGCGGGTCGCGGCGCGGCGCGGACTTGTCGTCAACGCCGGCCACGACTTGAACCTGGCCAATATCGCCGCGCTGACGGCCGCCCTGCCGATGCTCGCCGAAGCGTCCATCGGCCACGAGCTGACCGCCGACGCCTTGGTCATGGGGTTTGCGGCGGCGGTCGGCAAATACAAGCGCGCGCTCGACGGCACGCGGCAACCTTCGACGTAGCGGTACGGCCGTGCCGTCACCCTGAGGTGCGAGCCGGCTTTGCGCCGCCAGCTCAGAGTGACGGTGGTCGCAAGGTTCCGTCTCGAGCATGATCCGTTCAAATGGATCGGATCATGCTCTCGATTCCTTACTTGGTCGCGTTTTCTGCGGCGAACCGCTGCACACTTCGCCGGAAAACGCTTCAGGTCTTGCTGTCGTCCGGATTGCCGCCGCCGCCGTCTTGCGGCTTCGGATTGGGCGCGTCGAATGGGCGATAGCCCGTGGTCGGCGAGGAAGCCGGCGCGCTCGCAGGCGGCGGGATCGGTATGCTTGGAGTCGTGGCCGCGGGCGGCTTGGGTGGTGGCGCGGGAGCGGGCTTCGGCGCCGGTGCGGGCTTGGGCTGAGGCACGGGAGCCGGTCTCGGTGCCGGCGCGGGCTTGGGCTGAGGCGCGGGAGCCGGCTTCGGTGCCGGCGCGGGCTTGGGTTGAGGCGCCGGAGCTGGCTTCGGTGCCGGTGCGGGCTTGGGCGCGGGCTTGGGTGCGGGCTTGGGTGCGGGCTTCTTGGGCGGAGATTTCTTCGGCGCCGTCTTCTTCTTTTTCCTTGCGCTCCTCACCTTGCTCTTGGCTCGGGCGTAGCTGGCAGCCTTCTTTTTACGTGCGTACGTCTTGGTCTTCTTGAGCGCGATTTTCTTCTTCGTTTTCTTCGCTTTCGATTTCCCCTTCTTCTTTCGTTTCGTCGCCATGATGGTCCTCCTGCAATTCGGCTGGCACGCTATCACAATGCCGGCGCGGGGGTGCAGAAAGTCGCCAAGCGCCGCGGCTCATCCCCGCTAACTTGACCCGACAGGGGCTGCCTCGCGCGTGCGGCGCTGCGCGGCGATGGCGCCGAGGGCGGCGGGAACCGGGCCGCCGCTCGCCCAGTCGATCAATTCGACGATGTGGACGACCGGCAGGCGGCTCGCCGAGGCGATCTGCGTGATGCAGCCGATATTGCCGGTCGCGACCACGTCCGCGCCGGTCTGCTCGATCGTGGCGACCTTGCGGTCGCGCAGCGCGGCGGCGAGTTCGGGCTGCAGCAAGTTGTAGGTTCCGGCCGACCCGCAGCACAGGTGAGCGTCCGCCACGTCGCGCACCGTGAACCCGCATCGAACCAATAACTGCTTGGGTTCACGGGTGATTTTCTGCCCGTGCTGAAGCGAGCAGGCGGCGTGATAGGCGACCGCCGGGGCGTCGTGCGGTGCTTGCGCGGCGATATCGAGCGTTGCCAAATACTCGCTGATGTCGCGCACCAGCGCGGCGACGCGGGCGGCCTTGGGCGCGTAGACCGGATCGGTGCGCAGCATGAAGCCGTAGTCCTTCATGGTGGTACCGCAACCCGACGTCGTGGTCAGGATCGCGTCGAGCCCTTCCCCTTCGAGTTCCGCCACCCAGGCATCGACGTTCGCGCGCGCGGCCGCCCGCGCCTGCCGCTCGCGTCCCATGTGATGCACCAGCGCGCCGCAGCACCCCTCTGCGGCCACGCGCACGACCTCCACGCCGTGCCGGTTGAGCAGCCGGATCGCCGCCGCATCGATCTCCGGCGCCAGCACCTGCTGGGCGCAACCCCGCAACAGGGCGACGCGCGCCCGGCGTTCGCCGCCGGCCGGAAAAATGCCGGCTTGCACCGTCCCCGCCGGCAGCCGCCGCGGCATCAGCCGCAGCATGGCGCCGATGCGCCGGGCCATGCCGCTGCCGGCCACGCGCGGCGAAGCGCGGCCGGCTGCCGTCACGAGGCGCTGCAGCAGCCATCCGCCGCGCAGGGCGGCGCGGAAGCGGCGCGGATACGGCAGCAGCGCGGCGAGCAGCATGCGCACGGCGCGGTCGGCCCACGGCCGGCGGTAGGTCGCCTCGATATGGGCGCGGGCGTGGTCGACCAGGTGCATGTAGTGCACGCCCGACGGGCACGTGGTCATGCAGGCGAGGCACGACAGGCAGCGATCGATGTGCTTGACCACGTCGGCGGTCGCCGCACGCTCGTTCTCCAGCATGTCCTTGATCAGGTAGATGCGGCCGCGCGGGCTGTCGAGCTCGTCGCCGAGCAGGACGTAGGTCGGGCACGTCGCGGTGCAGAAGCCGCAATGCACGCAGGCGCGCAGGATCTTGTCCGCCTCCGCGATATCCGGGTCGGCGAGCTGGGCGAGCGTGAACGAGGTCTGCACGATTCACACCCCCGGCCACATGCGCCCCGGGTTGAGCACACCCTGCGGGTCGAAGCTTTCCTTGAGCCGCCGGGTCAAGGCGCCGAGCGCCCCGTCGGGAGGCGCGAACACCGGGACGGCGGCACGCACAGCGACGGGCGCGCGCACGAGCGTCGCGTGGCCGCCGGCCGCCGCAACCGCGCGCCGCACCAGCATGGCGCCACCATCGTCGCTCGGGATGAGCGCGACCCACACCAGGCCGCCGGCCCAATCATACAGCAACTCGGCGTCGGTACGGCCGGAAATGACCGTGCCGAGCGCCGGACCGTGAGTGGGCGCGGTCGAGATGCGCCAGACGATGCGGTTGCCCGACGGCCCATCGGCCGCGAACGGGGTCACGTCGCGCACCGACTTCCACAGCGCGCGCGAAGCCGCCTCGCCGAGCACCACCAGCGGACCGAACGGCTTGAGCAGCGTCTCGAGCGCCTGGCGCCGGTGCGCGACCGACGGCGCCACGCCTTCGAGCCGCAACGCCGTGATGGCGCGGCCTTGCGCCGCCGCGGCGACCACGCGGGACGCGGGAGCAACCGGCAGGTGCGCGGCGCCCGAGACGTCGGCTGCCGAGCCGACCGCGGCGGTCATCGCGCGCGCGGCGGCGATGTCGTCGAGGCCGAGCACCAGCACGCTCTGCTCGCTCTCGGCGCGCGGCAGCACCTTCACGGTCACGTCGGTCATCGCCGCCAACGTGCCGTACGAGCCGGCGAGCACCTTGCAGAGGTCATAGCCGGTCACATTCTTGACCACCCGGCCGCCGCATTTGAACGCTTCGGCGCGGCCCGATATCGCCGACGCGCCGAGGAAGTGGTCGCGCGCCGCACCGGCCTTGATGCGGCGCGGACCCGACAGGTTGGCCGCGATCGCGCCGCCGATGGTGCCGCGGCTCTGCCGCCCGCCGAGCAGCGGCCCGTAGTCCATGGGCTCGAACGCCAGTTCCTGCCCGTGGGCGGCGAGCAAATCCTCGACCTCGTTGAGCAGCGTGCCGGCCCGTGCCGAGAGCACCAATTCCTCGGGCTCATACAGCGTGACGCCGGCAATCCCCGCCAGGTCGAGCTCCATGTCCCACTGCGCCGCGCGGCCGAGCGCGCGCTTGCTGCCGCGGCCGACCACCTCCAGCGTCTTGCCCTGGGCGAGCGCAAGCTGCACGGCCGCCTGCACGTCGGTCGCGTCGCGGGGCCTGAAGGCGTCGGTCATGGATCTCAGAACCGCGGGATGTCCGGAAACGCCAGCTTGCCGCCGCTCACATGCACGCGGCCGAGCTCGGCGCAGCGGTGCAGGGTGGGAAAAACCTTGCCGGGATTGAGCAGGCCCTTGTCGTCGAAGGCGCATTTGACGCGCTGTTGCTGCGCGAGATCGACCTCCGAGAACATCACCGGCATCAGGTCGCGCTTCTCGACGCCGACCCCGTGCTCGCCGGTGAGCACGCCGCCGACTTCGACGCATAGCCGCAGGATATCGGCGCCGAACGCTTCCGCGCGCTCCAGCTCGCCCGGCTGGTTGGCGTCGTAGAGGATGAGCGGATGCAGGTTGCCGTCGCCGGCGTGGAACACGTTGGCGACGCGCAGGCCGTAGCGCGCCGACATCTCGCGCATGCGCGAAAGCACCAGCGACAGCTTGGCACGCGGGATGGTGCCGTCCATGCAGTAATAGTCGGGCGAGATGCGTCCGACCGCCGGGAACGCCGCCTTGCGGCCGGCCCAGAACGCGAGCCGCTCCTCTTCCGAGGTCGAGACCTTCAGGGTCGCGGCGCGGCAGTTCCGCGCGATTCCCGCGACGCGCTCGAGCAGATGGTCGCACTCGGCCTGCGGGCCGTCCAATTCGACGATCAGCAGCGCCTCGACGTCGAGCGGATAGCCGGCGTGCACGAAGGCTTCGGCCGCATGGATGGCGTCGCGGTCCATCATCTCCATGCCGCCCGGAATGATGCCGGCGCCGATGATCCGTGCCACGCAGTCGCCGGCATCCTCCGAGCTGGGAAAGCCCATCAGCACGGCGCGCGCGCTTTCCGGCTGCTTGAGGATGCGCACCGTCACCTCGGTCACCACGCCGAGCAGGCCTTCGGATCCGGTGATCAGGCCGAGCAGGTCGTAGCCGCCGCTGTCGAGATGTTTGCCGCCGATCCGTATGACCTCGCCGGTGATGAGCACCAGTTCGCAGCCGAGCACGTTGTTGGTGGTGAGCCCGTATTTCAGGCAGTGCACGCCGCCGGAATTCTCCGCGACGTTGCCGCCGATGGTGCAGGCGATCTGCGAGGACGGGTCGGGCGCGTAGTAGTAGCCGGCATGCTCGACCGCTTTGGTGATGGCGAGATTGGTCACCCCCGGCTCTGCCGTCACCGCGCGGTTGTCGAAGTCGATCTCGCGGATGCGGTTGAACTTGCCCATGCCGAGCAGAACCCCGTCGGCGAGCGGCAACGCGCCGCCCGACAGCGAGGTGCCGGCGCCGCGCGGCACCACCTTGATGCCTTCGCCATGGCAATAGCGCAGCACCTGGGCGACCTGCTCGGTCGTCTCCGGCAGCACCACGACGAACGGAAGCTGCCGATACGCGGTCAGCCCGTCGGACTCGTAGGGCCGCATCTCGCGCTCGCCCGCGATCACGCCCTCGCCGGGCACGATTGCGCGCAGCGCGCGCACGACCGCGTCGCGGCGCGCGAGCAACAGCGGATCGGGTTGCGGCATGGCGACCATGGGCCTCCTTATAGCGGGAAAGGCGGTCCCGTGTCGGACCTGTGGAAATACCGAGGCAGGCACCCGTCTTCCGGCCGCCGCATTGTCCGACTACATTGCGGTTCCACGGCGCGGGGTTTAGGAGGTTGGCATGGCCGAACTGATGTTCCGCTGTCCGTACACCAACAAGCCGATCACGAGCGGGATCGAGATCGAGCGCGATTGCGCGCTCGCCATGCGCGGCGTGCCGATCCGCATCCGTTGCCCTTACTGCAAAACCCACCATGACGGCTTCGTCGCCGACGGCGAACTGCGCGAGGCGGCCTGACCCTTCCACCCGGCCGTCCGACGTGTCCCTTGAACCGCGCGGCGAATTGCGGTGAATTCGTCCCCTTGGGGCACCTCTCGACGGAGACCATTCAATGAAGATTGCGATTGTGGCGGCCGTGATCGTCGGCTGCAGCGGGGCTGCGTCGGCGCAGGACCTCGCCGCGGGCGAGAATTCGTTCAAGAAGTGCCTGCCGTGCCATGCGGTCGGCGAAGACGCCAAGAACAAAGTCGGCCCGCTGCTCAACGGGCTCGAGGGCCGCAAGTCGGGCACCATCGAAGGCTACAACTATACCGAGGCCAACAAGAACGCCAACATCACCTGGAACGACGACGTGTTCCGCGACTACATCAAGGACCCGCGCGCCAAGCTGCCCGGTACCAAGATGGTGTTCGCCGGCATCAAGAACGAGACCGAGATCACCAACCTGTGGGCCTACATCAAGCAGTTCGGGCCCGACGGTAAGAAGAAGTAGCGTCGCCGGCCTCGATCCCAATCCGTGACTTCAGCGCGTAATCTAGTATAAGTTGTCGGACGATGCACCCGGGCCGGCCCGGCGCAGGGAGCCGGCCATGATCAAGGACCTCGTCGTCAATCTAACGATCGGAGGGAGCCGCGACGTTGCCGCCGAATACGCGATCTCGCTCGCGGGCGCCTTCGGCGCCCATCTCGGCGGCGTGGCTTTCGCCTACGAACCGGTCATCCCACCCTCCATCATGGGCGACGTGTCGGCGTCGCTGATCGACGGACAACGCGCCGAGGCGATCAGGAACGCCGAAGCGGCGCTCGCGCGCTTCAACGAGGCCGCGCGCCGCGCCGGGCTGTCGGCCGATGCGCGCAAGCTCGGCGCCGGCCTTGCCGCCGCCGCCGGCCTGTTCGGCCGGATCGCCCGCCGTTTCGATATCGCGGTGGTCGGCCAAGCCAACTCCGGCCAGTTCGCCCCGGAGGAATTGATCGTCGAGGGAGCGCTGTTCGAGTCCGGCCGTCCGGTCGTCGTCGTGCCCTACATCCAGAAGAGCGGACTGACCCTCGACCGCGTCCTGGTGTGCTGGGACGGCAGCCGCACCGCGGCGCGCGCGATCGGCGATGCGATGCCATTCCTCGAACGCGCCAAGGCGGTCGAGATCGTCATGGTGGCGACGGGTAAACAGAAGAGCGAAGAGATTCCCGGCGCCGACATCGCCCTGCACCTCGCGCGCCACGCGCTGAAGGTGGAGATCAAGCGTATCGTGGCGGGCGACAGCGACGTCGCGAGCACGATCCTGTCGCATGCCGCCGATGTCGACGCGGATTTCATCGTCATGGGCGGCTATGGCCACTCGCGCCTGCGCGAATTCGTCCTCGGCGGCGCGACGCGCGGCATCCTGACCGCGATGACCGTGCCGGTCCTCATGTCGCATTGACCTCGGATACGGACGCGAAAATCATCCGCTCGCGGGCGCGTCGGTTCGCGCCGCGCTTATTCCGATGACATCCGATCCGCAGGAATGGGAAAGTCACGAGACCTTGCGCGATGGGACGCGCGTGTTCGTGCGGCCGCTCAAAGGCGAGGACGCCGCGCTCTACCCGGAATTCGCCGATCACGTGACCCTTGCGGATTCGCGGCTGCGCTTCTTCGCGCCGGTGAGCGAACTCTCCGACAGCCGCATCGCGGAACTGACCCAGCTCGATCACGACCGCGCCATGGCGTTCATCGCGCTCGAAGAAGCTTCGGGCAAGATGCTCGGCGTCGCGCGCCTGCACCTGGACAAGGGTCAGGGCGGCGAGTTCGCGGTGATCGTCGGCTCGGATATCAAGGGCCGCGGCCTCGGCACGGTCCTGATGCGACGCATCATCGATTATGCGCGCTCGCGCGGCTTGAAGCGCATTCACGGCGAGGTGCTGGCGGAGAACAGCGCGATGCTCGATCTCAGCGCCAAGCTCGGCTTCCGCATCGGCGACAGTCCTACCGATGCCAGCGTCAAGACCGTGACGTTGGAGCTTTGATGCGCTGCTCCCTCCCCCGCTCGCTTCGCGCGACCTCTCCCCGCAAGCGGGGAGAGGTTTAATGAGGGCGCGGCGCAACGCCATTCACGCTTCCGGCGCGGGCAGCGCGGTCTGCACCACCAGGCCGCGGGCGTGGGCGTCGACGATGCCAACCGCGCGCAACGCCAGCAGCATCATGGTCTGCACCGCATCGCGCTCGGAGTTTTCGGCTTCGGGCGCAAGCGGCCCGACCAGGCCCTCGAGCAGCGCGCCGACCAGCGCCGGCGCGACGACGTCGAGGTCCTGTTCGGGCAGCGTCCTGGCCGCGATGGCGGCATCGAGCCGCGTCCTGAATTCGGATTCGAGCGCGCGGCGATAGGTGAGGCGCACGCCGTCGACCTCGGCATCGACGGATTCGGCGATCAGCGCCCAGGCGAGCCGCCGGTTGCGCAACGCGCGCGCCGCGAAAGTCGCGATCGCCGCCGCCAGCGCCGACAACGGACCGGGCGCCGCGGCGGCGGCGGCACGCATGGCGCCGATCTCGCGCTCCGACATCGCCGTCACCAGCGCGGCAACCAGCTCGGTCTTGGACGGGAAATAGCGGTAGACCGTACCGGCCGCGATGCCGGCGCGTTCCGCCACGGCTGCGATCTGCACCGCCCCCATCCCGCCGGCCGCCGCCGCGTCGCGCGCAGCATCGAGGATCGCGGCATGGCGTTGCGCCGCGCGCCGGACCACGTTCTCGGTGCGCCGGTAAACCATTGGGTGTCGGGCATCCCACCGAATCGGCAAGGAGTGAGGCACGATTCATCCCAGAGCCGCAAGCGATGTTGCGGATTGAGGCCACGGCAGCGCGGCTATGTCCCGCGCCCGGCGAGCGACTTCTCGCGGATGGCCGAGAGCGTGGTCGCGGTCGTGATCGCCTCGGGATCGACCTTCAGATGCAGGATCGCCGGCTTGCCGGACGCGCGCGCCGCGTCGAACGCGGCGGCGAAGTCCTCGGTTCGCTCGATCGTCGCGCCGAAGCCGCCGAACGCGCGCGCATAGGCCGCGAAATCCGGATTGCGCAACGCGGTCGCGATGACGCGGCCGGGATATTCGCGCTCCTGGTGCATACGGATGGTGCCGTACATGCCGTTGTCCATGAGCAGCACGATGATCGGCAGATCATATTGCACCGCGGTCGCGAATTCCTGGCCGTTCATCAGGAAGTCGCCGTCGCCAGCGACGCACACCACCGTGCGCTCGGGATAGAGCCGCTTGGCCCCGACGGCGGCCGGGAGCCCATAGCCCATCGAGCCCGAGGTCGGCCCGAGCAGGGTCGCGAACTTGCGGAAGCGGTAGAAGCGATGCATCCAGCCGGAGAAATTTCCCGCCCCGTTGGTCAGGATGCTGTCGGGGGAAAGCTGCCCGCGCAGCCACACCATGATCTCGCCGAAGTTGACCGCGCCCGGCGTCCTGGTCGGCGTCTCGGTCCAGGCGAGATAGTCGTCATGCGCGGCCTTGGCCTCGGTGTCGCGGATCTGGTTGGGCGGCTGCAAGCCTTCGAGCGCGGCCGCGAACGCGGTCGGCGCCGCATTGATGGCGAGGCTGCCCTTGTAGACGCGTCCGAGTTCCTCGGCGCCGGGATGGACATGGACGAACGTGATCTTCGGATTGGGGATGTCGAACAGCGTATAGCCCTGGCTCGGCATCTCGCCGAGCCGGCCGCCGACCAGCAGCACCAGGTCGGCCGCCTTGATGCGGGCGAGGAGCTTCGGGTTCGGTCCGACCCCGAGGTCGCCGGCATAGCACGGGTGCAGCGCGTCGAAGAGATGCGTGCGGCGGAAGCTGGTGACCACCGGCACGGCGAAGCGCTCGGCGAAGCGTGCGACCGCCGCACAGGCTGATTCCGACCAGCGGCTGCCGCCGAGGATCATCAGCGGGCGCTCGGCTGCCCATAACAGCTTCTGCAGGCGCGACATGTCGGCTAGGCCGGGCCAGATCTCGACCGGCTCGACGGCAGCCGCGTCGGCAACCGAGACGCGCTCGGTCAGCATGTCCTCGGGCAAGGCCATCACCACCGGGCCGGGCCGGCCGTTCATCGCCGCATGGAAGCCGTGCGACACCAGCTCGGGGATGCGCGCGGCATCGTCGATCTCGGTCGCCCACTTGGCGATGGAGCCGAACACGGCGCGATAGTCGAGCTCCTGGAACGCTTCGCGCTCGCGCATGTCGCGCGCCACCTGTCCGACGAACATGATGACGGGCGTGGAATCCTGGCGTGCGATGTGCAGGCCGGGCGAGCCGTTGGTGGCGCCGGGGCCGCGCGTCACGAAGGCGATGCCGGGCCGGCCGGTCAGCTTGCCGGCGGCTTCCGCCATCATCACCGCGCCGCCCTCCTGGCGGCACACCGTGACGGTCACGTCGCGGTCGTGGAAGGCGTCGAGCGCGGCAAGATAGCTCTCGCCCGGCACGCAGAACACGTGGCGCACGCCGTGAGCGATCAGCTGGTCGACCAGCACCTCGCCGCCGCTGCGCATATTGTCCTTGGCCCGCATCGCACCACTCCCGCTTGATCCGCCGCGAGATTAGCACCGAACGGTGGCCATGAAAATTTGCGCGTTGGGGCGTTTGCGGCGAAGTGTGAAGCGGTTCGCCGTCAGACCAACGCGACCACACCGGGAAAGGTCAGCGGCGCTGGCTCGCGACCTTCTCGACCAGTTCGACGATCGAGCGGCGCAGGTTGCCGTCCTCGATCTCGGCATAGGAGCGCAACAAGCGGAATGCGCCGGAGACGGTGAGCAGCTTCAGCGGGGATTCGCCGCCGCCGTCGCCCTCCTCCTGCGCCAGCTTTTCCTGGCCGGAGAAGAACGAGGCCACCGGCACGCCGAGGACCTCGGCAATGCGCGTCAGCCGGCCGGCGCCGACGCGGTTCACTCCCTTTTCGTACTTCTGCACCTGCTGAAACGTCACGCCGAGGTGGTTCGCCAGCGCCGTCTGCGACAAGCCGCGCGCCAAGCGTTGTATTCTGATCCGGTGGCCGACTTCGACGTCGACCGGATCAGGTCTTTTTACCGACATCCGCATCATCCCGCGCTTGCGCCCCGCGTTCGCTCGCGAAGCTTGAAAAGCGAACGGCAGTATCGCGTAACGGTGAGCGTCGGCGCAATGTCGATGTGAGAATATTGCAATGACGGTTGCTCGAAATGAATGATTTCGTGAGAAATTTACCAATGCGATGCGAAGTCGTTCCGATCAGCGGGACAACCTGCCCCGGGCTAGACCCATCCAGGCTGCCGGCTCGACCGACATCACGCGGAACGTGTGCATGTCGCCGCCGGCCCCACGAATCGGCACATGATGCCCGAACCGAATTACCGGTAGCGCGGCCATGATGGCGCCCCAGGCGCAGGAACAGGCGCAGGCGCAGGATCGCGTCTTCGCGTTGATGAGCGATCCCGCCACGCATGGCGGGCTTGCGGTGCGGCGCATCGATACCCACGCGGCGAGCGTGTTCCTTGCGGGCGAGCGCGCCTACAAGATCAAGCGCGCGGTCAAGTTCCCGTTTCTCGACTATTCGACCTTGGAGCGGCGCAAGGCGGCGTGCGAAGCCGAGCTCGAGGCAAATCGGCTATTCGCGGCCGAGCTCTATCGCCGCGTCGCCGCCGTCACCGAGGCCGACGGGCGGCTGGCGCTCGACGGTGCGGGAACGCCGGTCGAATGGGCGGTCGAGATGGCGCGTTTCGATGAGAACGCGACCCTCGACCGGCTGGCCGAGCAAGGCCGGATCGACGCGCCGCTCGCCGACGCGCTTGCGCATGCGGTCGCCGCCGCGCACGCCGCAGCCCCGGGCGTACCGGTCGAACCGTGGCTCGATGCGCTCGCGCGTTTCATCGCGCAGAACGAGGCCGCCTTTGGCGAAATCAGCGAGCTGTTTCCGTCGTCGAACGTGGAGGCGCTCGATCGCATGAGCCGTGCGGCGCTCGAGCGCGCGCGGCCGCTGCTGCGCGCGCGCGGCGAACGCGGACTCGTGCGCCGCGGGCACGGCGACCTGCATCTTGGCAATATCGCGCTCATCGACGGGGAACCGGTGCCGTTCGACGCGATCGAGTTCGATCCGCTGATCGCCGCCGGCGACGTGCTGTACGATCTTTCCTTCCTGCTCATGGACCTGGTCGAACGCGGCTTGGCTGACGCGGCCAATATCGTGCTCAACCGCTACCTGGCGGCGACGCGGCGCGAGGAAGACCTCGACGCGCTGGGCGCGCTGCCGCTGTTCCTGTCGTTGCGCGCGGCGATCCGCGCCAAGGTGTCGGCGGCACGGATCGCGCAGGTCGGCAATGACGCCGCGGCCGGCGCGGCGGCGCTGAAATACTTTCGCCTCGCCTGCGCATCGATCGCGCCGCCGCCGCCCATGCTGGTCGCGGTCGGCGGGCTGTCGGGAAGCGGCAAGTCGGCGCTCGCACGCGGACTTGCGGCACATCTGCCGCCCCTCCCCGGCGCCGTGATCCTGCGCTCCGATGTCGAGCGCAAGGCGATGTTCGGCTGCGCCGAGACCACGGCGCTGCCGGCGCAGGCCTACGATGCCGAAACGACCGCGAAGGTCTACGCGCGGCTCGCCGACAAGGCGCACCGCACCGTCGCGGCCGGCCATTCGGCGATCGTCGATGCGGTGTTCGCGCGCCCCGCGGAGCGCGCGGCCGTTGCGGCGATCGCCGTGGATCGCGGCGTGCGCTTTCGCGGCCTGTTCCTGACCGCCGATCTGGCCACGCGCATCGCGCGGATCGGCGGGCGCGGCAGCGATGCCTCCGACGCGGACGAGGAGGTCGCGCGGCGCCAGCAGGCCTATGCGATCCGAGCGCTCGACTGGACCGAGATCGACGCGTCCGGCACTCCGCTTGCGACCTTGCGCCAAGCGCGGGCGGCGGTCGCCGTGTGACGGGTTTCGCCGTAAGCTCGGTCCCTTGCTCCGCTTAAGTCGCAGCCACCCATGAATCCAGGCGTTCGAGGCGCCGCCGTCGGCATCGCCGGCTTCTGCGCATTCCTCAACCTCTATGCGCCGCAATCCCTGCTGCCGCTGCTGGCGCAGGAATTCGGCGTCGGTCCGGCCGACATCAGCCTGACCATGACCGCGACCGCGCTCGCCATCGCCATCACCGCGCCGTTCGCCGGCGCAATCGCGGACGTGCTCGGCCGCAAGCGCGTCATCGTGTGGGCGATGTTGCTGCTGATCGTACCGACCGTCATGGTGGCGCTTGCGCCCTCGTTCCACGCGCTGATCCTCGCCCGCTTCGCGCTCGGCCTGGTCCTGCCGCCGGTGTTCACCGTCACGGTCTCGTATATCGGCGAGGAATGGCCGCCGGCCGCGGCCACCGGCGTCACCGGCCTTTACATGTCGGCGACCGGCTTCGGCGGATTCTGCGGGCGGCTGCTCGCCGGCGTCGTCGCCGACACGGTCGGCTGGCGCGAAGCCTTCTTCGCCATCGCGCTCCTGACCGCGGCCGGCGCGATCGCCGTCGCGCTGTACCTGCCGCGCGAAAGGCAATTCGTGCGCTCCGAGGGCCTGATGGTCTCGGGACGCCAGATGCTTGCCCATCTGCGCAATCCGCGCCTCACCGCGATCTACGCGGTCGGCTTCGGCACGCTGTTCAACTTCATCGCGGTGTTCACCTACATCAACTTCGTGCTGGCGGCGCCGCCGTTCAATCTCTCGCCGGCTTTTCTCGGCGCGATCTTCGTGACCTACTTGGCCGGCTCGATTGCCACGACGATGCTCGGCCGCGCCGTGGCCCGGTTCGGACGCCGGCCGTTCATCGTCGCCGTGATCGCGCTGTGGGCCGCAGGCGCCGCGCTGACGCTGCTGCCCTCGCTCGCCGCGATCATCGCCGGGCTCGCGATCTGCGCGGCCTGCGGATTCCTGACGCAAGCCGCCTCCACCAGCCTGGTGGCGCAGGTCGCGCAGGAAGGCCGCACCTCGGCGCTCGGGCTCTATGCCACGTGCTTCTATGTCGGCGGCAGCGTGGGCGCGGTCCTTCCCGGCCTCGCCTGGAACGCTGCCGGCTGGCCCGCCGCGGTCGCGATGGTGATCGGCGTGCTCGCCGTCATGGCCACCGTGGTGTGGTCGACCTGGAAAAGCGCGGATTAGATCGCGAGCCGGGCGAGCGCGGCGGTCGCCAGTCCGAGGCCGACGGCGAGGAACTCGTTGCGCCGCATGATCATGGCGGCGAGCGCGACGGCTACGGCGAGCAACGCCGCCACGCCGGCGTTGACGACGAGCGGCACCACGGTCGCCGCCATGATGGCGCCCGGCAGCACCTCGAGCATGCGGCGCACGCGCCGCGTCAACGGGATATGGGCCATCAGCCAGTAGCCGGCCCAGCGTGTCAGATAGGTCGCGGCCACCATGGCGGCGATGGCGAGCAGCGGACCGTGAGCGAGCGGTTCATTCATCATCGATGAAGCCGCCGATGATGCTGCCGGTCAGGGCGCCGACCACGATGAACCACCAGCCCGGCACCAGCTGCGAGACGAGAAGCGCGACCGCGCCGGCGATCGCCCAGCCGATCGCGCGCCGGTAGCCGCGCCACAGCGGCACCGCCATGGCGACGAAAAAGATCGGCAGCATGAGATCGAAGCCGAAGCGCTTCGGATCGGAAATGAAGGTGCCGAACAGATAGCCGGGAATCGTCGCCGCGACCCACAGCGCCCACAGCGCCAGACCCGCGCCGAGGTAGATCGCCGCGTCGGAGCCGCCTTCGGCGCGGTAGCGCATGCCGACCAGCCAGGTCGCGTCGGTCGTGACCAGCAGGGTCGAGTAGGCTTGCCACGGCGGCAACGTGCCGAACCACGGCCGCAACGTCGCGCCCATCAGGATGAAGCGCGCGTTCACGATCGCCGTCACGGTCGCGATCGACACCAGGGTCCCGGGCGTGAGCGGGTCTGCCCAGATCTCCAATGCGACGAGCTGCGAGGCGCCGGCGAAGACCACCAGGCTCATCAAGGTCGCTTCGGCAAGCGTCAGTCCCTTCTGCGCCGCGATGGTGCCGAAGGCGGCGGCGAACACCACCGTTCCCGGCAGCAGCGCGGCGCAGCGCCGCGCGCCCGCGGCGAGACCGGCGAGCGAAAAGTACGCGGTGGAATCTTGCGGGCTTGTCGTCATGCGGGGCCGCGAGGTCTAGCAATGCGTCGCGCGATCGGCAATGTTGGAGCAGGTCAGGTCGAGGGAAGGAATGTCATGCCCGCTTCGTTGTCGAAGGCCCAAGCCGAGTTCCTGCAATCGATGGACACCCCGACGGTATGCAACGTCGTCGAGATGGTCGCGCCCGAGCGGCGCGGGCACGGCTACACGGTGAAGCACCTGTTCTGCCCGTTTCCCAACCTTCCCCCGATCGTCGGCTTTGCCAAGACCGTCACGGCGAAAGCCAAGGACAAAGTGGCGCTCGGTTCCTACATGGACAAGCGGCTCGACTATCTCGACTACGTCGCCGCGGAGCCGCGGCCGAGCATCGCGGTGATCCAGGACCTCGACGACGAGGTCGGCTACGGCGCGTTCTGGGGCGAGGTGCAGTCGAACATCCACAAGGCGCTCGGCTGCCTCGGCGTCGTCACCAACGGCTCGATTCGCGACATCCCGATGATCGCGCCCGGCTTCCAGATGCTCGCCGGATCGCTCTCGCCCTCGCACGCCTACACCCACGTCGAGGAGTTCGGCATTCCGGTGACGGTGCACGGCATGCAGGTCAACAGCGGCGACCTCATCCATGCGGACCAGCACGGCGCCGTGGTGGTGCCGCTCGAGATCGTCGACAAGATGAAAGCCGCGCTCGACGACCTCAATGCGCGCGAGGCGCGCATCATCAAGGCGGCGAAGGAGGTCGGGACGGTGGAAGCCATCAAGGCGGCGATCAAGGGAGGCTGACATGCTGCAACTTCGCCCCAACTGCGAGTGCTGCGACCGCGACCTGCCGCCGCAGGCGCGCGACGCCATGATCTGCTCGTTCGAGTGCACGTTCTGCCAGAGTTGCGCCGAAGGCGTGCTCAAGGGCCGCTGCCCGAACTGCGGCGGCGAGCTGGTGCGTCGCCCGATCCGGCCGGCCGAGAAGCTCGCCAAGTACCCGGCCGCAACCGAACGCAAGGTGAAGCCGCAGGGCTGCGTCGCGGCCTGAAGCGCTGCGCCGGGTGGGCAAAGGCGCGAACGCAACACTTGGGGATGCGCGCCGGCGTCCTGCGCCTTTGCCCACGCGTTGGCGCGTTCTTCGACCGTCCGCGTGGGCACGGCGCGGATGTCGGTCAGCGGACCGTCGTGAGAGACGGGCCGCGCCTTTGCCCACCCTACAGCGCGTCCGCGCTCGGATGCCAGCGCGGCGCATAGCCAGCCGCGAGCGCGGCTACGATGCTCGGCGGCGTGAGCACGCTCGCAGCCCCGCGCGGACGCGCGCGCGCATCTCCATAGCCCGACGGACTCCAGCGCAGCAGCGCCGCGCCGCGCACGGCGAACGCGGCGCCGTCCAATGCGACGAACGCGGCATCGGGCAGATCGTCGAAACGCGCCCGGTGCTGACGCTTCGCTCGTCCGTCGAGCCGCTCGGGCTGGAGGACCAGGTCCATCTGCGGTGCGCGCGGAACTTGGCTGCGCTTGGCGCGCGCCCATGCCGCGGCAAAGGCCGTGGCATCGGCGCGCCGGCATTCGAAGCACGGGCGGTGCCCGGCGGCGAGCGCCGTCGGCTCATCGAGAAAGAACAGGTCGGTGTAGCCGCGACCCCAGACGTCGTGATGCCGCTGCTTGAATGCGAGCACGCAGCAGATCCACTGGCGCGAGGCCCAGCGGCGCTTCCCAAGAGTCTGGTCGTCGCGATGAAAGCGGCCGCCGCGATTGCCGAACATGGTCCCGCGCGCCGGAGTCGCGATCAATTCGCCGAACGGATCGACACGATTTTGCAGTGCCATGCCGTCAATTCAGACATGGCATGCGCCGGCGTCAATCCCGCACACGCGGCTTCGGGGCGGGCGGCTCGGGGGCAACCGGTTGGGTAATGGCGGGCGGGTCGGAGGCCGGGAAGCTGTCGTCCAATTCGTTCAACAGCTCCTTCTCTTCCTTATCCTCGTTCGCCGCCTTGGGCGGGATGCGCGCACCATCGGCGTTGCCGCCGCGTTTGAAGCGTTCCGACTTGTCCATGCTGATGCTCCTGGCCCGGGGTTCCAGGACATCAACGGTTTCGCCCGCGGGCGGGTTCCATTCGGCCTTTCGGCGCATGATCTTGTCCGAAAACCGGTTCCCACTTTTCGGGATCATGCGCTAGCGGCTGTCCAGGTTCGAGACCTGCCGGAACTCCGGCTCGGCCGACTGCAGCACGAAACCGGAGGCGCGCGCGGCGCTCACGATCGGGCGCTGCACGTCGACCATGAACTGCTTGGCCGGCACGGCGTCGTGGCCGTACACGTCGTTGCGGAAATTGATCGTGCCGTCCGGGCTGGCCCAGCCGGTGAGGTAGATCCACGCCACCGGAATGCCGCGCGCGAGCCGCACCGTGGTGCGCTTGCCGGTGGCGATCTCGGCGTCGATGTCGCGCCGGCCCCAGCCGGTATTGCCCTTGAGGATCCAGGCCGCCAGGTCGCGCACGTCGGCGACGCGGGTGCAGCCGGATGACTGGAAGCGATAGTCGGCGTTGAACAGGTTCTTGTGATTGGTGTCGTGCATGTAGACCGAATGCGGGTTCGGCATGTCGATGCGCAAATTGCCGAGCGCGTTGGCGTCGCCGAAGTCCTGGCGCACCGTGAAGTTCGGCGCGCGGTCGGAATGCCAGTCGACGGCGCGCGGGTCGACCTCGTTCCCCGCGCTGTCGAGCACGCGCATGTTCATGCGGCCGACATAGCCCGGATCCTTGCGCATCTTGGTGACGATGTCCTTCTTCAGGATCGACAGCGGCACGGTCCAGGTCGGGTTGAGGTTGACGGCGGTGATCTGCGTGGTGAGCGTCGGCGAGGGGCGGTCCACTTTCCCGACCACGGTGACGTAGCGGCGCGCGACCTTGCCGCCCTCCACCGCCTCGGCGACCGCGGCCGCGATGTTCACCACGACGTAGCGCTGGCCGAAGGTGAAGCCCATGCCGTGCAGGCGGTCGAGCGAGGCCGCGAGCTGACGGATGCGCTTGCCGACCGGCACGTTGAGCGCCTCGAGCGTGAGCGGGCCGGCCGTGCCGGTCTCCGGCAACCCGTGACGCGCCTGGAAGCGCTTCACCGCTTCGGTCAGCATGGTGTCGTAGACCTCGCCCTCGGCGACCTCGGCCGGCAGGTCGTCGGTGACGGCAAGGCGCGCGCGCAACTTGGCGACCTCGGGGCCGGTCGCGCCGGGCGCAAGGTTGATCTTGGTAAGCGTCGGCCAGCCGCCGCGCACTTCGATTGCCGAGTAGCTCAGCATCGCCGCATTGATGCGGTCGTAGGTGCCCTCATCGAAGGTCGGCTCCGACGAGGTCCAGAAGCTTGCGACCGGACGGGGGGCGGGCTTGGCGACGTTCACGGCGAGGCGCGTCACCGCTGCGGCTGCGGGCTTGCGGAAAGCGTCGCCCGGCAGCGGCGCGTTGCTCACCTGTGCGAATGCGGGGGAGAAGCTGACGGCAGAAACGAGCAAGGCTGCGCGGAATCGCATGAGCGTCTTCTTTATGATTGCTCCACCCGGAGCCGACTATCGTGCTCCAGATGGCCAAAGCGTGGCGGCGCGGGCGCGCCCCCTTCCCGGGGTTTATGTCGCCCGAGTCGGGTAAAGGGTTCATTGCGTTGTGTGATTTCGCGACGCTCTCTCCTCATCCCTCCCCCGCAGGGGCAGGGCTATCGCATATGGCGCTGTCGCTTGCCTCGCGCCGAAAGCGCCACAGCACCTCCCCCCTTGTGGGGGAGGTCGACCGCCGGAGCCCGCAGGGCGGAGGCGGGCGGGAGGGGGTCCGCTTTTCTTTGTCTGAGAAGGTTTTTCGTGCTTGTTGCGAGTCCCCCTCCGGCCTCGCTTCGCGAGGCCACCTCCCCCACAAGGGGGGAGGTACTGTGGCGCTTTCAGTGTCTATTTCGTCACAGACACGGCGCTGCGTGTCATATGCGATGGCCCTGCCCGCAGGGGGCAGGGCTATCGCATATGGCGCTGTCGCTTGCCTCGCGCCGAAAGCGCCACAGCACCTCCCCCCTTGTGGGGGAGGTCGACCGCCGGAGCCCGCAGGGCGGAGGCGGGCGGGAGGGGGTCTTTGCTTTGTCTTTGCAGCGCAGGCTCTTCGTGCTTGTGGCGAGTCCCCCTCCGGCCTCGCTTCGCGAGGCCACCTCCCCCACAAGGGGGGAGGGAGGCTGTGGCGCTTTCAGTGCCGATTCCGTTTCAGAAATAGCGCTGCGTGTCATATGCGATAGCCCTGCCCGCAGGGGGAGGGTGGCTTCGCGCGTCAGCGCGAAGCCGGGTGGGGTTCTCGCGATATGGCACGAACCCCACCCGGCTCGCTTCGCTCGCCACCCTCCCCGCTCCGCGGGGAGGGATAAGCGCGCGGCACCGCCGCGCATCAAATTCCGATTCACTTGTCAAACCAGCCAATGCGATTGGCCCGGGTTGAGTGGGGGCCGGGCTTCCCCTTTGTCTTTCTCCGCCTCCCGAAAATAAGGGGGCAGAGCGCCGACAGGCGCTGGTGCGGATACGCCGCACCCGGTGACCCGCCTCGCGGTCGGGTCCATCTCCGGATCGCCGGAGGATGACCGGCCCATGACGCGAGCCGGAGGCGCCTCTCGGCGCTCCACCACGGCGTCCCTGCGACAACTCAACCGCCGCGCAGTCACGGCGCCGGGCCGCGTTTTCGGGAGGACCTTCGCTCGGAGTTTCGCCCGCTTGCGCGGAGGAAAGGCCCGAACCCCTCCCGTCAGCCAGCTCCTGGCAGGGGATCGATAGTGTCCCCGAGCGGAGCCCCGACGCCGCCCGGGTGCGAGAGGTGCAAGCTCTCGCCCGCGGGCGCCGCACCGGCCGAGGCCCACGGTTTCCCTGGCGCCGGCCACCGCGGGAATCACCCAGTTCTCCGGGCTATCCTGCGGTTCGTCCCACCTCATTGATGCCTCATGAAGCGCCCTGTGGTTGGACGGGCTGAAATGAACTATGAACCTAAGGTGTTAATTCCGCGTAAGCGCAATCATTACAAATAGGGATAAAAATCCTGGTATCGTGATATGGGCTGTCGCAGACCGCGCTCGCCAACGCGATCGGCGTGCCGCCGCGCCGCATCAACGAGATCGTGCTGGGAAACCGCGCCATCACCGCCGACACCGACTTGCGGCTGGCGCGCTATTTCGCCATGTCGGACGGCTTCTTCCTCGGCCTGCAGATCGATTACGAGCTGATGCAGCGCCGCCGCCAGATCGGCGACAAGCTCAAGGCGATCCGGCTGCGCGCGGCGTAGCAACGTAGCCTGGATGAGCGTCAGCGAATTCCGGGAATCGCGCCGCGCGGCACGACCGCCCGGGGTTTCGCTCCGCTCAGGCCGGGCTACGCATCATTTCGTCATGGCCGGACTTGTTCCGGCCATCCACGACTTGCTTCGCGGCCGCAACGAAGGAAGACGTGGATGCCCGCGACAAGCGCGGGCATGACGGAGCATGGGATGCCTTAAGCCGCCCTTCCGGTCCTGTAAGGCCGCACCAGCAGTTCGGCCGGGATCCTCCACGCTTCGCTGATCCTGTGGATCATGTCCACGTTGAGCGCGCGCTTGCGCGCCAGGACCTCGGACGCACGCGAACGCGACCCCAGGAGCGCGGCAAGCTCGGCCTGGGTGTGGCCAAGTTCGTCGATGGCATAATGCAACACGTCGACCGGATCGAAGCGCTTGGCCGGTGCGACCGGCCAGCGTCGCGTTTCGTAGTCTTCGACCAGCGTAACGAGCACGTCGAGCCGGTCCCCCGCCTTGCTGCTTTCCGGGGCGCCCCAGCAGGCCTCTATCTCGGCCAGCGCGGCGCGGTGGTCCTCATCGGTGCGAATGGGCCGGATGTCCATCAGGAACTCCATCAGTATTGCGACACGGTTAGGACGTCGATCTCGTCGTATTCGGCATGCGTGCCGATGAACTTCACGAACGCGATCTGCCGACGGAAGTCGAAGGCAACCACGAGCCGATAATTTCCTCCGGCAACTTCGAACCGAACCCGCTCGCGATTGATCACTTTCGCTTTCGGAGCAGTCATCTGGACATCATTCGTCGACGCCCACTGCGCGGCCTTGGTCAAGCGGTACCAACGTTCCAGCGGCACCTTCGCTTCCGGGTGACTTGTCCAGAAGGCGACCAGCGCCTTTCGCGCGATGACCCGCATGCTCCCGTATAGCATGTTCCCAATACGGGAACAAGTACCTCGACGTCGCAAGGCGGGCTACGCAGCTGTGCCCCGCGCGCCGTCGTCGCTGCGAGATCACGCGGGCACGCTTCGCTTTGCCCGCCCTACGGCTACGCGTCGCGCTTGGGCAGATAGCCCTTCTTGCGCAGGTGATCGGCGAGCAGCTTCTCGATCAGCGAGGTGAGCGAGCGATGGTCGTCGGCCGCAGCTTTCTCGGCGGCCGCCTTCAAGGACGGCTGCAGACGAAGATTGACCTGTGCGCTCTTGAGCTCGTCCGGCACCGTAAATAATTCCTCTTTACACCAGCCGAGACCCGCTGTATAGAGAATCCCTACACAGAGCAGCGGCCCGCCCCGGTGTTGGTACCACCGCGACGGGCCTGACCCAAGCCACGGAGGTTACCCATGGCTCAGGCTGAGAAATGTAGCCCGGATTGAGCGAGGCGAAATCCGGGATCGCGTCGCGCGGCGAGATCGCCCCGGCTACGCGTCGCGCTTGGGCAGGTAACCCTTCTTGCGCAAATAGTCGGCGAGTGCTTTCTCGATCAACGATGTAAGCGAGCGTTCGTCATCGACGGCGGCTTTTTCCGCGGCCGCCTTGAGCGAGGGCCTCATCCGCAACTGCACCAAAGCACTTTTGGTTTCTCGGTCCATTGTAATGGTTTTGTATTGACAACCGACCTGCGTTGAGAGTGTAATGCGAATCGCATGATAGCGGCCCGCCGAGGTGCTGTAACACCGCGACGGGCCTGACCCAAGCCACGGAGGCGTCCATGGCTCAGGCTGAGTGCGACTCTATCACACGGCGGAGCTTGCTTTCTGGCGCGGCGGCCGCCGCCTCAACGGCGGTCGTTCCGGCTGCCACCGTCGCCGCTCCGCCCGCAGCCCTCGCGGCAGCGCCGGCCATCCCCGATCCCATTATCGCGGCGATCCAGGCGCACGCCAAAGCCTTTGCCGAGTTCAACGCCGTGCTCGACGATTTGGCGGCCGCCGAGCAGGTCGCCTGGCACGCGCCGCGCGGCCAACGCCGCGCCGCCAACCGGCGGCTGGCCGAAGCCCGCGCCGCCGAAGGGCGCTTCAGCGACCTGGCGTCGGACGCGTTCGATGAATTCGTGACGACGGCGCCGCAGACACTGGAAGGCGCGCTCGCGGCGCTGCGCTACGTGCGCGAGCGCTGCTCGCGCGGCATCACGGTGTGCGAGGAGGACGGCTGCGAGGATTTCCTCGCCTCGCTCGAGGGGTGCCTCGTGGGCGTACTGGCGGACAAAGCGACATCGTAGCCTGGCTTGAGCGGCGCGAAAGCCGGGAATGGCGCTGCGCGGCAAGGCCCGCCCCGGGTTTCGCTGACGCTCAACCCGGGCTACGGTTCTGCGCGAACGGAGACCCCCATGGACCCGGTGACATGCATCGAAGACCTGCGCCAGCTCTACGTGAGGCGCGTGCCGCGCATGTTCATCGACTACGCCGAGAGCGGCTCCTACCAGGAGGAGACGCTGCGCGCGAACCGGCGCGACCTGGAGGCGATCACGCTGCGCCAGCGCATCCTGGTCGACGTGTCGCAGCGCACGACCGCCACCACGCTCTTGGGTGAGCCGGCGGCGCTGCCGCTGGTGATCGCGCCGGTCGGCCTGCTCGGCATGCAGCACGCCGACGGCGAGATCCTCGGCGCGCGCGCGGCGGAGGCGGCCGGCATCCCGTTCTGCCTCTCGACCATGTCGGTCGCCTCGATCGAGGACGTTGCGGCGGCGACCAACAAGCCGTTCTGGTTCCAGCTCTACGTGATGCGCGACCGCGAATTCATCCGCAGGCTGATCGCGCGCGCCGCCGCCGCGAACTGCAGCACGCTGGTGCTCACCGTCGACCTGCAGATCCTCGGCCAGCGCCACCGCGACGTGAAGAACGGCCTCTCGGTGCCGCCGCGCATGACGCTCGCCAATGTCCTCAACATCATGACCAAGCCGCGCTGGGTCAAAGAAATCCTCGGCACCAAACGGCGGTCGTTCGGCAATCTGGTCGGCCACGTCGAAGGCCTCAGCGACACCGGCTCGCTCGCGCGCTGGACCGCGGAGCAGTTCGATCCGACCCTGAGCTGGAGCGACGTGAAGTGGATCCGCGACCAGTGGAAGGGCAAGCTGGTGCTGAAAGGCGTCCTCGACGTCGAGGACGCGCAGAAGGCGGTGAACGCCGGCGCCGACGGCATCGTGGTGTCGAACCACGGCGGCCGCCAGCTCGACGGCGCGCCCTCCTCGATCTCGATGCTGCCGCGGATCGCCGACGCGGTCGGCGCCAAGACCGAGGTGCTGTTCGACGGCGGCGTGCGCTCGGGGCAGGACCTGATGCGCGCGCTCGCGCTCGGCGCCAAGGGTGCGCTGATCGGGCGCGCCTTCGTCTACGGGCTCGGCGCCGCGGGCGAAGAAGGCGTCAAGCTCGCCATCGGATTCATCCAGAAGGAGCTCGACGTCACCATGGGGCTCACCGGCGTCAACACCGTGGCCGAGATCGACCGCCGCGTGCTGGCCGATTGGGGACGGAACACGCCGTAACGGCATGCGTTCTCTCTGCAGGCGTGGGTAACGGGTTGGAACCCGCGCACCCCACGCATGGGAGAACGATGATGCAAGTGAAAGACGTTATGACCACGGACGTGGAACTCGCCAGCCCGACGCAGACTATTCGTCAAGCCGCCCTGCTGATGGGCAAGATCGACTGCGGCGCGCTGCCGGTCGCCGATAAGGATTCGCTGGTCGGCATGATCACCGACCGCGACATCGCGATCCGCGCGGTCGCGGCGGGCAAAGGCCCCAAGACCCTGGTGAAGGAAATCATGAGCCCCGAAGTCCTCTATTGCTACGAGGACCAGACGCTCGAAGAGGTCGCCGACAATCTCGGCGACGTCAAGGTGCGCCGCCTGCCGGTGATGAACCGCGAGAAGCGGCTGGTCGGCATCCTGTCGCTCGGCGACATGGCAGTGAAGGGCAACGGCACCGATCCGGCCGGCGATGCGCTGAAGGCGATCTCCGAGCCGGGCGGCGACCACTCGCAGAGCACGTCGCATTAGGACGTCATCTGCACCGAAGCCGCGTCCCCTCTCCCCGAAGGGGAGAGGGGAAGCGCCATTACGGGATCGCCACCACGTTCGACTTCACGGTGCGCTTGGTGAGCCGGTCGGTGATGGTCACGAAGACCCGCTTGGGTTTGGCGAAGGACGGCCGTGCGAACCAGATCTGCGTCAGGTCGAAATTGGTGTGGAACGCGCAGAAGCTGTTGACGCGCTGGTTGGTCACGGCGTTGACGACGTGCACCCAAGTGCGCGACGCGTTCGGATTGGCGCCGCACGGCGGCAGGTTCGGCGCCGGGAAGAACAAGACCGGCGAGTAGAGGAACCAGTTGGTCACCGTGAGGTCGACCCGGATCAGCGGACCTTGCTGGGACTGACTGTCGTATTTCAGGACCGGCACCGGCAACGGCGGCTGCTGCGCCGGCGCGGCACCGACGGTGCCGAGCAGCAGCAATGCCGCGAACAGCATGCGCTTGAACATGACAATGTCCTCCGTGCTGTCCCCGGCAAAACCGGGGATGGCAAAGAGATTAGCATGCAATCTCGCATAAATCCTCCCCGTCGGGCAGGGCTATCGCACGTGACACTGCACGCCGTGTCTGTGACGAAATAGGCATTGAAAGCGCCACAGCCACCTCCCCCCTTGTGGGGGAGGTGGCCTCGCGAAGCGAGGTCGGAGGGGGACTCGCCACAACCACGAAAAACCTTCTCAGACAAAGAAAAGCAGACCCCCTCCCGCCCGCCGTTGCCTACGGCTCCGGCGGTCGACCTCCCCCACAAGGGGGGAGGTGCTGTGGCGCTTTCGGCGCGACAGCCAAGCAACGGCGTCATATGCGATAGCCCTGCCCCGAAGGGGCTCATCTGTGCACACATCTCATGAGGCGTGATCGGTGTCGGCGAAAAACGTGAATCTTTTCAACGATCGCCTAGTCACGGGAACCAACCACCCGGTCCTATCTAAGCATCTGTTTTTGAGTCGGTTTTCCGAGATGTGTGCACACACGAGCCCGAAGGGGGGAGGGATAGAGTTCACATCGGCGGCGCGATGCCGCGGCCGACGTTGACGGCCTGCGCCGTCAGCGTGCCGTCGGCCTGCCGCTGCGCGCCGAAGATGATGATCTGCGCGCCGGGCTTCAGTTCGCTCTTGTCGGCCGGCGCGTAGGTGACGATCGCGGCATCCGGCGGCACGATCACCTTCTTCTCGTCGGTCTTGTCGCCCGACTTGTATTTCACCGTCAGCACCTGTCCCTCGACGCTCCCGGCCGTGGTCTCGACCGCCGCGTTGGTCATGGTCGAGCCCGGCCGCAGATCCCAGGGCCGATGCCCCTCGCCGGTACCGCGCTGCGCTTCGAGGAAGATATGGATCGCGATCGCGCGCTGGCTGCCGTCGGCCTGCGGCATCGCGGTGACGCCGATGTAGGAGTTCGGCTTGATGTCGGCGAGCGATGCCTTGACGAAGTTCATCACCCGGACATTGTCCGGCACGTTGATGGTCAGCATCGCCCCGTCGCGCGCTTTCACGGTCAGGGTATTGCCGTCCACCTTCTCGATCGTGCCGCGCACGCGCACCGGCGGCTGCTGCGCCAGCGCGGTTGCGGCGATCAGCGCCAAGGCGGCGGCGGCGAGCACGCGGCGGGACAGACGATGCATGAGGGCCTCCCTTGCGTCAGGTGGGCAGCGCACGCTGCCGGCAATCAGGGCATAACACCGGTCCGGACCGCGTTATTCCGGCGCGGCATCTTGGCCGGGCTGGAACCGCCGCCCGGCCATGCTAGAAAGATGCCTAGTTGCTCGTGGAGCATGATCTTTTCCGAAAACCGCTGCACACTTTTCGGGATCATGCTCTAACGAGAACGAAATCGGGGGGAGGCATGCCGCAGCTTGCGCCTCGCGAGACCATGGGTTGGGGCATAGGGCGCGTATGGACTTCCCCATTGAGCTGCTGATCAACGCCGTGATCGCGGGGCTGCTGCTCGGCGGCTTCTACGTGGCCGTGACGGTCGGCATCTCGATCTCGTTCGGCATGCTCGACATCGTCAACATCGCGCATCCCGCCTTCATCATCCTCGGCTCCTACATCGCCTATATCCTCAACTCGCGCCTCGGGCTCGATCCGATCCTCGCCTGCACGCTGATGCTCCCCGTTTTCTATGCGCTCGGCGCCGCGGTCTATCAGGTCTATTACGTGTCGTTCGAGAAGCGCGGGCAGGAAGCGCTGCGTGGGCTCGCGTTCTTCTTCGGCATACTGTTCATCACCGAGGTGTCGCTGATCCTGGTGTTCGGCGTCGACTACCGTTACGTCGAGGCGCCTTACATCGGGCCGACCTTGCGCTTCGGCTTCGTCGACCTGCCCTACCGGCTGCTGGTGCCGTGCCTGCTGTCGCTCGCGATCTTCGCCGCGCTGCAGCTCTATCTCGGGCGCACGTTCGTGGGCCGCGCCATCATGGCGGTGTCGCAGGACCAGCAGGCGCTGCAGCTGATGGCCGCCAACCCGGTGCACATCAAGCGCATCGCGTTCGCGATCTCGATCGCGACCGCCGCGCTCGCCGGCGCACTGCTGATCGTGATCCAGCCGGTCGAGCCCTCGGTCGGGCGCGAGTTTATCGGGCGCGTGTTCGCGATCTGCGTGCTCGGCGGGCTCGGCAGCCTGCCCGGCACGGTGATCGGCGCCATGCTGCTCGGGGTGGTGGAGAGCATCACGGCGACGTTCTACGGCCCGTCCTGGGCGCCCGCGGTTTCCTTCGGCGTCCTGCTGCTGACGCTGGCCTTCCGGCCGGCCGGAATCCTGGGACGGTAAGCCGTGCGGTCGTGGGCCTTCCTCATCGTCTGGGCCATCGTGGGGACCGTGCTGTTCGCGCTGTTGCGCCTGCTGCAGTTCGAGTACCTGTTCTTCGCCGGCTACGTGGTGCTGCAGTTCGTGGTGCTGGCGACCGCCTGGAACATCCTCGGCGGCTATTGCGGCTACGTGAACTTCGGCTCGGCCGCATTCTTCGCGCTCGGCGCCTACTCGACCGTGACCTTGCACCGCTTCGCGGCGCAGCTCGACCGCCTCCTACCGGAGCAGCTCGCCGCCCTGTTCAAGCTGGTCATGCCGCTGCCGATCCCGGTGCTGGTGCTGATCGGCGGCATCGTGGCCGGACTGGTCGGGCTCGGCACCGGTTATCTCACGTTGCGGCTGCGCGGCGCCTTCTTCGCCATCGCGACGCTCGCGCTCGCGGTCGTGCTGCAGACCCTGATCCTGAACTGGTCGTTCGTCGGCGGCGCGCGCGGCGCCTATATCATTCCGCCGAACACGTTCCCGGTGCTCGGCACCTATATCCAGTATCTGTTCCTGGTCATGCTGATGCTTGCCGTCGTCGCCCTGACCATCGCGCGCGGAATCGAGCGCTCGCGCCTCGGCTACGGCTTCGCCACCATCCGCGACGACGAATTGGCCGCCGAGGCGTCCGGCGTTCCCACCCTGCGCCTCAAACTGATCGCGACGACGCTCTCCGGCGCGCTCATGGGCATGGCCGGAGCGCCGTTCCCCTATTACATCGGCTATCTCGAACCGTCGTCGGCGTTCGGGCTCGCCTATGCGGTCAATTCCATCGCCATGCCGATGATCGGCGGCACCGGCAGCTGGATCGGTCCGCTGGTCGGCGCGATCCTGCTCGGCACGATCCAGCAGGTCGCAACGGTGACGATCTCGTCGGCGGTCAACCTCCTGATCGTCGGCGTCCTGCTCGTCGCGTTCGTGGTCATCGCGCCGAACGGGATCGTCGGACTGATCCAGGATTTCCTGAGAGCCGCCGCATCGCGTTCGCGGATGGTGCAGACGGGCGCGGTCCTCATCGCAATCTACTGCTTTGTCCTGGGTCTTTTGGAGGTCCTGATCAGCATTCCCTGGATGGCCTACGGCATCACGGGCATCGTAACCTTTGCTTTGGGGACCATGCTGCTCGCGTGCGCCTACGCGCTGCTGACGCTGCAGTATTGGAGTCCTGTGCTGACGGCTGCCGCACTTGCCATCACCGTGATCGGGGCCATCTTTCTGTACCTCATGCACATGTTCGCGATCGGAAACGAACGGCTCCTTGCAGGCAGCATCGCGATCGCAGGAATTTCGATCTGGTTCGTGCTCCGGTCTGATGTGCGGTCGATCTATAGGAAGAGCATCGACATCCCGATGCCTTCGGTCCCGAGGACCGAGCCATGACGGCGCCGCTCCTCGACGTACGGGACCTGGGCAAGCGCTTCGGCGGCTTCGTCGCGCTCGACGGCATCGATCTGTCGGTGTCGTCAGGCGAGCGCGTCGGGCTGATCGGGCCGAACGGGTCGGGCAAGTCCACCTTGGTCAACTGCATCTGCGGCACTTTGCACAACGAGAGCGGCACGGTCACGTTCGACGGCCGCTCGGTCGACGGGATGGCGGCGCACCAGCGCACCATCCTGGGCCTGGCGCGCTCGTTCCAATTGCCGCGGCCGTTCGTCAGCCTCTCGGTCGCCGACAATCTGCGCGTGCCCCTGCTCTATGCCGTCAAGGCGCGGCTCGGCCCTGCCATTACGGCGCGCGAGCTCGACGAGCATTGCGTCGAGTTCCTGCGCCTGGTCGGGCTGCACGAGAAGGCGAAGAAGCGCCCGCGCGACCTGACCCAGGTCGAGATGCGCAAGCTCGAGCTCGCGCGCGCCATGGCGGCGGAGCCGAAGCTGCTGATCGCGGACGAATCGATGGCCGGGCTGTCGCACTCCGAGGTCGAGGACATCGTCGGCCTGCTGGTCAAGCTCAACGAGCGCGGCATCACCATCGTCCTGATCGAGCACATCATGCGCGCGGTGATGAGCTTCTCGCAGCGCCTGGTCGTGCTGGTGTCGGGGCGCAAGATCGCCGACGGCGACCCGCAGGCGGTGGTGCGCGACGCCGAAGTGGAGAGGGCCTACCTTGGCCAATAGCATCGCCATCGCCGGCGTCCACGCCGCCTACGGGGCGGTGCGCGTGCTCGAGGACGTGTCGCTCAACGTCGATCCGGGCGAGACCGTGGTGCTGCTCGGCACCAACGGCAACGGCAAGAGCACGCTGATGAAGTGCATCATGGGGATGGTGCGTCCGAGCGCCGGTTCGATCGTCGCGACGATCGACGGCAAGACCCACGACCTGGTCGGCCGTTCCACCGAGGAGATCGTCGATCTCGGGATCGCGCTGGTGCCCGAGGGGCGCCGGCTGTTCCCCAAGCTCACGGTCGAGGAAAACCTGCTGCTCGGCGCGTTCCGCCCGACCGCGCGCAAGGCGATCGAACGCAATCTCGCGTTCTGCTACGACATGTTCGACCGCCTCAAGGAGCGCCGCCACCAGCTCGCCGGCTCGATGAGCGGCGGCGAACAGCAGATGCTGGCGCTGGCGCGCGCGCTGATGAGCGCGCCGCGCATCCTGCTGGTGGACGAGCCCTCGGTCGGCCTCGGGCCCATCCTGGTCACCCGCACCATCGACACCATCAAGGCGCTGAAGGAGAAGTACCAGCTCACCGTGCTGATGGCCGAGCAGAACTTCACCCAGGCGATCCGCATCGCCGACCGCGGCTACGTCATCGTGCACGGCCGCATCGCGTTCGAGGGCGAGTCGGCCGCCGCGCTCAACAACAACGATCTGATCCGCAAATTCTATCTCGGACTGTGACCCCCACCCCACCCTCCCCCTTTCAGGGGGAGGGAGACCACCGCCAGTGCCCCGCCGCTCAAAGTAATCCCCGCATGCAAGCGCCCGCCACGCTCATCCTCGCCGACGTCGACTACGAACGCGACGGCATCCAGCACGGCAACCTCATGGTGCCGCACTCGAGCAATCGCTCGGCCTATGGGCGGATTCCGATCCCGATCATGGTGGCGAAGCGCGGCGACGGACCGACGGTGCTGCTCACCGGCGCCAATCACGGCGACGAGTACGAGGGCCCGCTCGCGCTGATGGCGCTCGCGCGCACGCTCGAGCTCGACCGCTTGCAGGGACGGCTGATCATCGTGCCGGCGCTCAACATGCCGGCCTATCGCGCCGGCACCCGCGTCTCGCCGATCGACCAGGTCAACCTCAACCGCACGTTCCCGGGCGACCGCAACGGCACGCCGACCGAAATGATCGCGCACTACGTCGAGAGCGTGCTGATGCCGCTCGCCGATTACGGCTTCGACTGCCACTCGGGCGGCTCGTCGCTCGCCTATCTGCCGACCCTGTTCGCGCTGCGGCGCGACGATCCCGGCGAAGCCGCCGAAATCGAGCGGCTGATCGCGGCGTTCAATCCGCCGCGCGCGCTGTTCATGAACCTGCTCGGCGAGGACCGCGTCATCTCGGCGGCGGCGCGGCGCCGCGGCGTCATCTTCATGACCGGCGAGTTCGGCAGCGGCGGCAGCGTCGACCTCGAAGGCCTCGCCGTGCTGAAGGAGGGCCTCGCCGGGATGCTCGATGCCGTCGGCGTCTTGCCGCGGTCAGGGCCGGCGCCGGCCAAGCGCCCCATCCGGCGCATGGCGGTCAACACCGCCGAGCATTTCCTGTTCGCGCCGTGCGCCGGCGTGTTCGAGCCGAAATTCAGGCTCGGCGAGGAGGTCACCGCCGGACAGGTCGCGGGCCTGATCCACGACCAGACCATGCCGTGGCGCGAGGGCGTGCCAGTCGTGTTCAAGGCGAGCGGGCTCGCGCTCTGCATCCGCACCTACGCGCTGGTCGAGCCGGGGGATTGCCTCGGGCATCTGGGAGTGGATGTGTAGTCGTAGGGTCGTAGCCCGCATGGAGCGAAGCGTAATGCGGGACCGGTCGTGCCCGTTGCCCCCTCGTTCCCGGATTACGCTTCGCTTCATCCGGGCTACGGCCGCGCGGAGGACCACATGCCGAAGCTGATCGACATCTCGATTGCGCTGGAGAACACGGTCCATGCCGATCCGCCCGGCATGGCGCCGCAGGTCGTCTATCGCACCCACAAGGACACGCTGGCGCGGCTGCTTGCGTTCTTTCCCGGCCTGCGGCCCGACGACCTGCCCGACGGCGAGGCCTGGGCGATCGAGGAGATCAGCCTGACGACGCACAACGGCACCCACCTCGACGCGCCGTATCACTACGCGTCTACGATGGACCGCGGCAAACGCGCCAGCACGATCGACGAGGTACCGCTCGAGTGGTGCTACAGCGCCGGCGTCAAGCTCGACTTCCGCCATTTCGCCGACGGCACCGTGGCATGCGCGGCTGATGTCGAGGCTGAGCTCAAGCGTATCGGTCACACCTTGAAACCCCTCGACATCGTGCTGGTCAACACCAGCGCGGGCGCGGCCTACGGCACGCCCGAATACGTCTCCAAGGGCTGCGGCATGGGGCGCGAGGCGACGCTCTACCTGCTCGAGCGCGGCGTGCGCGTGACCGGCACCGACGGCTGGAGCTGGGACGCGCCGTTCGTGCATACCAAGGAGAAGTTCGCCGCGACCGGCGACGCCAGCCTGATCTGGGAAGGCCACAAGGCCGGACGCGAGATCGGCTACTCGCACCTCGAGAAGCTGCACAATCTCGAAGCATTGCCGCCGAACGGATTCATGGTCGCCTGCTTCCCGGTGAAGATCCGCGCCGCCTCGGCCGGCTGGACGCGCGCGGTGGCGATCCTGCCGTGACCGATGAAAAAAAGCGCACCGAACCGTAGGGCGGGCAAAGGCGCAGCATGAGATAGACGTATTGGCACAATTGAGCGCGCCGTGCCCGCCTTCGCCCTGCGGGCTTCGGCGGGCCTGCCCGCCGTAGCGAAGCGAAGGCGGGCACGACGCGCTCGTGCTGCGCGCATCTCGGATATCTCGTGCCGCGTCTTTGCCCGCCCTACCGCGTCTTGCCCCCTTTCGAAACCGCCCGTGCGCGTGCTAGACCATGCTCCGATCCAATGATCGGATCATGGCCTAGCTCCTTGTTTGCGCATGATCTTTTCCGAAAACCGGTTCCCACTTTTCGGGATCATGCTGTAATCGCAAGGCCCCTCCCGACAAGGCAATTCCAATGAACGTGCACGACAAGAACGACTGGGCCATCGCGAAATTCGCCATCGGGCAGCCGGTGCGGCGCACCGAGGATCCGATCCTGGTGCGCGGCGAGGGCCGCTACACCGACGATATCGATTTGCCCGGGCAGGCCCACGCGGTGCTGGTGCGCAGCCGCAATGGGCACGGGGTCATCACCAAGATCGATACCAGCGCCGCCAAGGCAATGCCCGGCGTGCTCGCGATCTTTACCGGCGCAGATCTCGCCGCCTACGGCACGATGAAATGCGCGGTGCCGTTCAAGAATCGCGATGGCTCGGAGATGAAGCGGCCGCTGCGGCCTTCGCTGACGAGCGACAAGGTGCGCTTCGTCGGCGACCCGGTCGCGGTGGTGATCGCCGAGACGCTGACGCAGGCCAAGGATGCCGCCGAAGCGGTCGAGCTCGAGATCGATCCCCTCCCCGCCGTGACCAGCGCGAGCGAGGCCGCCAAACCGGATGCGCCGCAGCTTTATGACGATGTGCCCGGCAATGTCGCACTCGATTATCTCTACGGCGAGCCGGCAAAGGTCGCGGAGGCATTTTCGAAGGCCGCCCATGTCACCAGGCTGAAACTGATCAACAGCCGCGTGGTCGTCAGCGCGATGGAGCCGCGCGCCGCGATCGCCTCGTTCGACCAGGCGAGCGGCCGCTATACGATGCACATCGGATGCCAGGGCGCGTTCGGCATGAAGGGCCAGCTCGTCGATATCCTCGGCGTCACGCCCGACAAGGTGCATGTGCTCAGCGGCAATGTCGGCGGCTCGTTCGGCATGAAGGCCGCGGTCTATCCCGAATACGTGCCGATCCTGCATGCCGCCAGGGAATTGGGCCGGCCGGTGAAGTGGACGGCGGACCGCTTCGAGAGCTTCCTGTCCGACCATCACGGCCGCGATCACGAATTCACCGGCGAGCTTGCGCTCGATGCGAAGGGCAAGTTCCTCGCGGCGCGCTTCACCGGCTACGGCAACACGGGCGCGTATCTCGGCCCGGTCTCGCCGCTGATGTCGACCCTGAACATCGTGAAGAACGCGGTGAGCGTCTATCGCATCCCGCTGATCGAGGTTTCCACCAAGGTCATGTTCACCAACACGATCCTGGTATCGGCCTATCGCGGCGCCGGACGTCCCGAAGGCAACTACTACATGGAGCGGCTGATCGACCGCGCGGCGGAAGAGACGGGCATCGACCGCCTTGTGTTGCGCCGGCGCAACCACATCAAGCCCAAGGAGATTCCCTACCAGGCCGCCTCCGGCATGCAGTACGACAGCGGCGATTTCCCGGCCGTGTTCGAGCGCGCGGTCGAGATCGCCGACATCAAGGGCTTCAAGCAGCGCAAACGCGAGTCGAAGAAGCGCGGCAAGCTGCGCGGTCTTGGACTGGGGAGCTACCTGGAAGTCACCGCACCGCCGAACAAGGAAATGGGCGGCATCCGGTTCGAGCAGAACGGCGACGTGACGATGATCACCGGCACGCTCGACTACGGGCAGGGCCACGCGGCGCCGTTCGCGCAGGTGCTTTGCGACAAGCTCGGCATTCCGTTCGAGCGCATCAAGCTGTTGCAAGGCGACAGCGACGAGCTGCTCGCCGGAGGCGGCACCGGCGGCTCGCGCTCGATGTATGCGAGCGGCACTGCGCTGGCCGAAGGCGCGACCCAAGTGATCGAGAAGGGCAAGCAGATCGCGGGCTTCGTGCTCGAGGCGGCGGCGAGCGACATCGAGTTCAAGTCGGGCCGCTTCACGATCGCCGGCACCGACCGCTCGATCGGCATCATGGAGCTGGCCGACAAGCTGCACGCCGGACTGAAAGTGCCCGAGGGCGTGCCGAACTCGCTCAGCGTCAAGCATGTCACCGCCGAACCGATCCCCTCGGTATTCCCGAACGGCTGCCACGTGGCGGAAGTCGAGATCGATCCCGACACCGGCGTGATCGAGGTGGTGAGGTACAATTCGGTCAACGATTTCGGCACGATCATCAATCCGCTGCTGGTCGCGGGCCAGATCCACGGCGGCGTCGTGCAGGGCATCGGGCAGGCGATCATGGAAAAGACCGCGTACGACGCCGACGGGCAGCTGTTGACCGGTTCCTACATGGACTATGCGATGCCGCGCGCCGCGGACTGCCCCGAGGTCGGCTTCGAGAGTCATCCGGTTCCGGCGAAAAACAATCCGCTCGGCGTCAAGGGCTGCGGCGAGGCCGGCTGCGCCGGCGCGCTCACCTCGGTGATGAACGCGATCGTCGACGCGCTGGCCGAGCGCGGCGTGCGCCACATCGACATGCCGGCGACGCCGGAGGCGGTGTGGCGGGCGTTGCAGGGGGCGAAGGGGACGTAGGGTGGGCAAAGCCAAGCGTGCCCGCCAGCGATGCGACCCGGCACGGCGTTCGCCTGCGAGGCAGGCGATCGCTGGGCTGCCTTGCTACGCGGCGATGCGCAGCGGAACGCCGTGATCGCCGGAACGAACCCATTCGATAATCTGCGGCAGACAGGTGCTCACGCCGAAATGTGCGGCCCACTCATCCAGGCGCGTCAATTTCCGGATCACTTCGGCGATGGTTCTCCGGTCGGGCGCAAGCATGTCGCAAGCGGCTCCGCGCGCGCCATCCAGACGCATCATGGCCCAGGCACGTCCGTACTGCTTCTGGATCAGGACCACCTTGTCGTCGTAGCAAAGAAGGCGAATGAGCTCGAAGTCGCACGCAAAGGGGCGCCGTTCGTAGATCCTGCAGCGGCCGCTTGCGCGTTCGAGATGGCGGCACCAGCGATCGTCCACGTCGGACTGCCGGTCCGAAAAGACCGGCACCGAGCGACCGTCGACCTCGATGACGCGGAGCGTTGCGCTCGGCGCGGATTGTTCCGTCGGAAGGTAGTCGAGCGTGAAGCTGCCGCAGCACGCGCCGCAGCTCGCCGGGCAGGTATGACCGCGCAGCAGCAATGGAGATACGATCACGGGCTTGGGAGTGAAAGTTCTATTCTTGTAAGTGAAAATCTCGCGGCAAAGGCCGCCTAAGTAGATCTGGATTATTTTTTCGACGCTGTCGCTGTGTCGCACGGTCGGTACTCGCCTCGCAAGCGGCCGCTTCCACCCACAATCTGTTGATGTTCCGGACCGACGCCTCCAAGCATGTATCATAGCCGCCGATCGGATGCGGACGGAACTTGGTCCCGTCGAAGTAGTCGCCATACGCGGCGTCGATGGTGAACCGATTACAATCCAGGCTGACAACGTTGATTTCCGTCGCCAGCCTGCGCTGCACATCGGGTCGACCTCCGAGCAGATGGGTCGGCCGCGAGAAATCAGCCAGCGGGAGCGTCGTCCCGCCATAGCGCGTCGGCACGCTGTATCCGAGCAGGAAATGCCGCGGTATCAACTCGTCTATTCGGTCGCACAGACGCGCATCCTTGGGCACGACAATGACATGATCGGCATAGGCCGACAACTCGAAGGCCTGGTCGATGATACGATCGAGATGCCTGATGTTCTCGACGTCGCGCGCGACCGTCATCAGCGGGCGCGTGGCTTTGGCCGCCCGCAGGTGCAAATGGTAGCGATAGTCCTTCCAATCGATGTCCAGGAATCCGAGCCGATCGAACCACCTCACGTCCCTCAGATTGGAGTATCGCGCGCCCGGTAGCCACCCATGCTTCACTGCGATGCGGATCGCGCGATAGCTGTGGTTGATGAACTTCAGCGGTCGGCCGGTTTTGCCGGAGGCAAGATTGCAATCCATTGGCAGCGGCCCCACGCTTTCGAGCGAACATATCGCTCGCCTCGCCGGAACGTTCAGGTAGAGTGGTGGATTAACCGATGCTTGTCGAGAGAATCGGCCTGACGGCGGAGCAGGAGGATTCAATGGCAGCTACCGACGAGGAGAAGGAGATCAGGGCGCAGCGCCACGACTTCATCAAAGAGTATTACCGGATGGCGACGCTGGACCTGGATCGCCACCTCAAGGGTGGCTGGCAGACCATCGCGGTCTTGGCCGGCGGTGTCGCCATACTGACGGCGGGCCACGACGGAAAGCTGGGGCTGCCGATCGCGACGACGATTGCGCTGTGGGCGGCGATTTGGGGAGCCCTCACGGTCATCGATGCGAACTACTGGTCACTGCGTGCCATCGGCTTTCTGGCCAATGTAGAGGCGGTCTACTTCGCAGCCGACGATCGCCAGCACTTCAACCCGTACATGGGAATTCACCCGCCGTTCAAGCTGCTCAACAGCCTGCGATACCTGTTCTGGCTGTGCATCCTTTTTGGAGCGGCATCGCTGGTCGCAATGTTCTGGGACGTCAGCCGCTTCTTCCCCACTGTCGGGTCGATCTGGGCGAAGGTCAAATCGATGGGCGCTATTCGCTTTGCGATTTGGGGCCTGCCCATCATCACCGCGCTGTGGGGCGGCGTATGGATATTCGCCGTCTCACGAAGACGATTGCTGGATTACATCGAGTTCAGCCGCGGTTCGCCCGGACCGGGGGTTCGCATGAAGGTGGAGGAGTTGCGGCACGTGACGTTCCACGGTGTGACCGGTGGAATCGTGCCAGCGCTGGAACGGGACACGCAGGCGACCACCCAGTCGCAACTCGAGCAAGAACGCCGGCATTACGACCAGGTGTGGCGCCCCGTCCTCGTCCTTTCGGCTCTGGCGACCGCGCTCTACGCGGCAGTAATCCTGGCAAAGCTCGTCTACCATAGCTGACGCTGCCGGGGGCGTAGGTGGGCAAAAGGCGCACTTGCGCGCCGTGCCCACGTCTGGCCGCTGTGCGAGCAACGGTGGGCTCGCTTCGCTTAGCACGACTGCGTCGGAAATCTGGAACTGCTCCATATCCGCGAGCCGCGGCGGCCGTTGCTATGCCCTCTCCCCATAGCCCGTCGAAGACGGGCGTGAACGCCCTTTTGAGGGAGAGGGCTGCTCAGAGATTCAACGAAGATGAATAGGTGAGGGGTCTCGTTTCGCAACCCCTCACCCGACCGAGTTTGTTGAACTCTCGGCGACGCCCTCTCCCACAAGGGGAGATTAGATTTAACTAAATAATTGACATTACAAAAGAAATCAATACAATAGTTCATGCACAGGTCCTACCCAGCATTAGCGAATTCAAGGACTTAGGCGAAAAAGATACACAAATTCTGCACAGGTGGCGGCGCTATGGCCTTCCTTGTCGATACGCAGGAGTTGAAACCGGGGCTCATCATCTTCCGCCGCGCGGACGTGCAGCACCGCAACTGGTACTGCCGCATCAAGGTCCCCGACGCGGACAGCTACAAGACGGTTTCCCTAAAGACCGACGACATCGACGCGGCCCGTAACCGGGCCTTCGACCAGGACGCCGATGTCCGCTTCCGCATCAAGCACGAAGTGCCGATCTTCAACCGCCCCTTCAGCCAGATCGCCCAGGATTACGCAAACCTTCAAAAGGAACGCGCCGAGGCGGGGCAGATCGCCCTCCACCGCTGGGAGGTAGTGGACTCGGTGATCCGAGCCCAACTCAACCGCTTTGTCGGGTCCGTGCAGATCAATCTGATCGGCCCAGACCGCTGGCTCTCCTACCCGCTCTGGCGGCAAAAGAACGGCACCGGCCGCAACGGCCGCGTCAGCGACGCCACGATCCGCACCGAGATGTCGATCGCCCGCTCGATCATGGCCTACGCCGCAGGCAAGAAGTTCATCAACGAGAGCCAGATATTCAAAGGCAAGCTCCCCCTCGCCAAGGTACGGCGCGAGGAGTTCACGCCCGAGGAGTACCGCAAGCTCCACACCTTCGCGCGGGGATGGATCAAAAAGGCGCGAAAGCCTGTTCAGACGTGGTATCGCACCGTCACCTACAATTTCATTCTCATCATGTGCAACACCGGGATGCGCCCGCCGGAAGCCAAGAACCTGCGCTGGCGCGACGTGGCGATCCGGGCGGACGGTCAGGACCGCAAATTCGTTGTGTTGCACGTGCGGGGCAAGGACAAATTCCGCAATCTGGTCGCAGCAAGCAACGTTGCCGACTACCTCGAACGCGTCCGCGCGATCAGCAAGGCGACGGAGCCGGACGACTTCGTGTTCACGACCTCGAACGGCAAGCGGGCCGGTACGCTTTACGCATCGTTGATAGAACAGCTTCTCACCGAGTCCGGCTTGCTCATGAGTTCATCCGGCAGCCGCCGCTCGACCTATTGCTTCCGCCATACCTACGCGACCTTCCGGCTCTCGGAAGGCATTGACGTGTATTTCCTCTCCAAGCAAATGGGCACGTCCGTTCAGATGATCGAGGATCATTACGGCCACATCAACCCGGTGAAGAATGCCGAGCGCATTCTCCAGGGCTTGCCCGGATGGGAGCCGATTGCCGCCGCGCCCCAAATCGCCGCCGAAACCGGACGCGTGCACGCGGACGCGGCGAAGACTGGAACGGCAAAGCGCAAGGCGAAGAAACCTCGCCATTCCTGATCGAGCCCGGAGACCGGAAAGACGCGTCGAGCCTCGATGCGCCGAAGCGACGGGCTCAGTCTGCGCCCCATGCGCCGATGGCGCTCGATTGGGCGCACGACAAGTACAACGACATATCCCTATCCTTCTCCCTATCCTTCCGATCATGACGAGCGACCGCGCATCCGCCGTGCGCCTTGGCGCGGCCCACGCCTCACCGCGAAATGCCTCGCGGTGCCAACGCGCGGCGGAATTGCTCACGACGAATGTTTTCAAGATTGGTTAGCGCTTCGTCGCGCTCGATCGAGCCTTCCGGCAAATCCGGCAAGGCGTCTGAAATCCGTTTGGCCCATTCCGAGAGTCCGGCCGGTGTGCAGCGCATCAGCTCGCTTCGCATCAGCAATCGCATGATCTCCTCCATCGCTTTCGACCGCGCCAATCGCGGCCTTCTTGCGGTGGCCTTTGCGCCGGAGGAGGCGGGCTGCATCGCGTGCGACCGCAACGTCAGAGAAGGAGTGCCGTGGAAAGGCACTTGCAGGATCAAGCCAACAAAGGTGCCCTCTCGCCGAAAGAGGGGCGCTTGGATCGCGGGAAGAGGATGGGGGGTCAGCGACTTGCCAAGAGAGCTTGCCCAACGCAAGAGCGGAGGGCCGACCTGAAATCTGGCCGTTCTCGAATGAGCCGGGGGCGCAACTACCAGCGTACCAGTGCAGCAAACTATCTGAAGCTGGCTATCGGTTTCCTCTAGCCAACCCACGCAACCAAAGCGACAATAGCCGAGCCGGAATATGGCGTGGGAGCCAGAGCCATGCGCTTATGGATCACGTTTTTTTTGGCGGCTGCCATTGGGTGCCTTACCTTCAGCGGCGCAACCGCTCAACCTATTCAGCTTGATCCAGATGAAATCGTGCTCGTTTCTTACGAAAAGATATATTTCTACCTATCGTTTCGCAATGGTAAGAAGAACACATCGCGCACCGATTCCACAGTCGTATTTTACAAGTCTCGAAATGGATATTCTGTAGACCTCAACACTTGTCACTTTCGACTTCGCCCGTTCAAGGAACGAACGCTTGATCACCGGGGAAAGTCATATCCTGGCATCGAATTCAAATTGGCGGACCCGATCACTAGAGACGCCACCGACCCCAATTACTGTAGGATAATGTCACAAGGCGGTATATTCTTGGGCCTAAATGATGGAGCCATTTTCTTTGCGTATGATAACCTCTTCAACTACGCCCAGGGTTACGTGCAGAAAGAGTCGATCCAACTCTATGACATACTGTGGCCGATGCGCGCTTCTGAAGCGTATTCACCTGCTGGGCGGGTAAAATGGCGGTCGCAGAACAGCGTGGTAAGCCTGCCGGAATGGCTCAAACCAGCGATTGTTCTCGGTTTAGCTGTTGTTATATTAAAGCTAGTGTGCGGCGATCGTGATCTAAAAACTTGCGCGGAGCCACTTGGGAGATGAGGCGGCGGTCGGCGCATTGATTTATAAGAGAAATATCCCAATAATATATCGATGACGAAAGTCAATAATCCTATTATCAAACAATTTTAATGACGCGCCGTCATTAAACCTTAACATATTTGCATTAGGATAATTCCTTGAATTCGAGGATACTTGGCGAAATTTCCGACAGACGATGGAGTGATCGGTTCACGCAAGCTGCATCGGCAACGGCCTGGAATTCTGCGTGAGTTGCGTAGTCTGGTTGGCAGACGAGAAGGCGACAAGCCTATAGTTCTGGACCATGACAGATGGGGCAACCCGCTTGCGCCTCCCTCCTACGAACTGATCCCTTGGAACGAAGCGCCGATACTGCCCAGCCACGAAGCGGTCGATAAGAAGCTCCGAGCGAAAACGCTCGATATCATCGAGACGGCCCGCACTTCGGTCCGCCAGGAGCTTGCCACGCTTCGTCGTACCGGCAACAGCGCTGACCATCACGCGCTCATTGCACAGCTTGAGCATCGTTTGACGGAACTAGAAGGCCTGCGGACGCAAGTACAGAACGCAAACGGCACTACGTTTCTTCTTCATCTGCAAGCCCTCGCTACCGCCGCAGCCCATGGAGGTTCCGATCAATCCGCCTCGGCGGCGGCGACGCAGGCGGGCTACACGTTCGCGGCGCTTTCCTACACCGAATATCAGCGCGCGACCGCCGAGTTGGACCAGAGAATCGCGCAGAGCTATGCGGCGGAAGCGCCGCATCTTGCCTACGCGCACGACGTGGCCAAGCGCTACGGCATCGACATTTCCGGCTTCACTCAGGAGCGCAAGACGCTGGAGAGCGAGCGCGACGAGGCCCGCCGCAAGGGCGACAAGCTCGCCGAGCGCACCGCCGATGCGCTCATTGCGCACAACACCTTCAATACCCTTGCCACCGAATTGGACCATATCAAAGAGCCGGAAGCCCGCCGCCGTCACCTTGACGAAATGCGCGCCCAGCAAAAGATTGTTGATGAACGGCGCACTGCGCTCGCCGCGCAAGTCGAGTTGGAGGCTCGCCGCCAAGCGACCGATAGAAACCTCACCCCGGACCAGGCGAAGACCTTCATCGACGATTTCAAGAAGCAGAAGCTTCAGGAATTTGACGATCGCACCAAGACGCTCAAAGGAGCGGACAAGGCGGAAGCGGCGCGCGCATTATTGGAATCCATGCACCGTGCGGCCAATACCACCGAGATATCCAAGATTGAGCCACCCAAGGAAACTTCCGCACTTGTGGCATCGCTCAGTCCCGAAGCGCGGGCTCAGGCGCAGCGGGCGGCGTCCGCTCTGCGGGCGGCAGACGAAGGTCCCGATGCGGAACCCTCCCTGTCCACGAATCCCGCACGTCATGGTGCGAATCCCGAGCCCTCAAAGATCGCGCTCAGCACCGCTGCTGACGCTCACGAAAAGGTCGAAACTCCCAAAACCCCAAGCAAAGCAGATAGCGGCAAGAGCACCGGCATCGCCTGAGTCATTCGATTCACGCTAGCGCCACAGCCGCTTCGCGAACGCACGTTCTTCGCTTCCGACCGCGTGCTGGTAAAGGACCGTCGTTTCCAACCGCGCATGTCCCATCCAGCGCTGCGTGAGTCCAGGCGGGACATTTTCTTCGGCGGCGGCGATTCCGAATCCGTGGCGTAAGCCCTTGGGGCTGGCCTGTGGCCCAACGATCTTCGCTTGCTGCATAACGGCCTTGATTCTTCGCCACCCGGTTTGGCGGCACCAGCTCCACAGACGCTCTGGCGCGTGAGGGATCTTCGGCAGTGCAGCCAATTCGGCAATCAAGGATTCAGGCACCGGCACCGCGCGAAAGACCAGCTTGCGACGCTTGAGCGTCCGCAGCACCACGCAGCCCATCTCCGCATCGAGTTGCGGGCGCGTCAGCGAAAGCGCCTCGGTAATCCGGCATCCCGTGTATGCCAAAGCGCGGCAGAGGGCGCGCGTGCTCGGCTCGGCTCGCGCCGCAGCGGCGAGGAACCGCTGCCACTCGCTGGCGGTGAGGTATTTACGGCGGCCATTCGTGTCATAGAGCGAAGACGTAGCTTGCTGGCCCACGTTCATAGGCTGACCCCTGCAACCTTATCCGCAATAGTGTTGCATCCGGAGAGCGGAGAAAATTGCACTGGCGAAGCGCGCATGATGTGTAAGAAAGATCGGTGAGTTTGACTTAAGTTCTACTGGCTAAGTTCAGTATATCAAGCAGATACCTGAGTATTATTGCAACAAAATTGCGGATAGTGTTGCAATTATTCTAGCATCGACCATCCCAATACGAACGGGAGGCTTCGATGTCGCAAGACAATCTGTACGAAGTGACCCTCCACGACGGTCAACGCTTCAACGTGCAGACCCCGCACCACCACGACGATCATGACAAGGAGACCTGGCAGAAGCATCTCACCGACATCCTCAAGGGTTCGGTGAGCGGCCTCGTCGTGCAGGGCATTACGGCCATCCTGTTCAAGGGCAAAGTGCCGCGCCGCTGAGCGCCCGGAGGCGAGAGCCATGGCGGCCGTTCGCGGGTGGTCAACGCGCAGGCTCACTTCGCTGGCCTTCGTGTCGGCGTTCGTTCCCTCGGCGATTTGCGCCGTGTCCGCGCGCGACTTGTCCCCGCAGGAGCAACGGGCGCTTCACCTGCGTGAGTTGGAAATCACGTCGGAAGAGCTTCTGGCGAAGACGCGACGCAACTGCGCCATGCACCTAATGACCAAGATCAAGAAGGACATGGAGGGTCAGGGCGCGCCGATGCCGGACGTTCACGTCTACTGCATCAAGGCGATGGAAGTGAGCGCACGCCGCGGGCTTCTGGCCGACCTCTACGTCAACCTCGCGCTGCAGGAACAGGGTCACAGCGAATTTCATTTCGCCGGGCAGACCGAGTTGCTGAAGAACAACGAGTCCAGTCGCACGCGGCTGAGCATTTTCAAGGCGGCGGATGCCGGTGAGCCGACCTACACAAGCATCACCGGAAAGGTCAGGCAGCTACCCTGTCCCCTCGCGTTCGACGCGGGTTACACCTGGGCCTATCGCAATCCAGACAAGAGCCAACCCTACGAACTCACCGCCGCAGTCGTCGAGACCATCGCCCGCAGTTGCTACGATCCTTCGGTTAAGGAAATCATGTTGAGCGGTGCGTCGGTGCCAGCGCAGAAGGCGGGTCTGTTTGCCGGTGCGTGGCTTGGGCGGCAGCAACGGACGAATGCGGTCAGGTAAAAGCTAGCGTCTAGCCGCGCTCGTTGGCGTCTTTCTCTGCCTTGTCACAGCGGGCTTGCAGAGGATTTGTCATCTCGCCTAGCCGCACGATCTCTTCGTCGGCCGTGTAGGTCACCGATGCCGCCTGTTTTCCCGCCCTGAAATCCGCGAACATGTCCAATATAGACTGTCCTTTGCTGTAGGGTACTTTATGCCCATTGGCGCAGCCGAGCTCGCTGCCAGCTGCAAATCCAAGATATTTGATGCTGTTGCCTCGATTGTCACGGACATATCCGCCGTTGACCATGCTCTTCAGAGATGAAGTGATAACGTCGCCGCCGCCACTCTTTTGTGCTTCGACAATTTCGCGCATCAGCTTCAATTCTTCTTCAGTCATAAGCCCACCTTTTCGCTGATTGTATCAGCGAATGCAGGTCGCTTGTGTGACGATTCAATGAAATTCCCCGCCTCAAACTTGCGGCTTGCGCATCCGGTGCTCGAAAAAGATGCGGCCCGCTTCCGAGAACCACATATGGTAATTGAATTTCAAGAAGAAACGCAGCCAAAGCGATAGCGAAAATCCCAAAATGGCGACAAGCGAAATCATGTGGCCGATGCTCCAAGCCGCCTTTCCTAACGCGTACAGTCCACCTGTGGCATAGTTTGCCCCTGCCTCGATTATGGGGCCGAGCCCCGGAACTCTCGCCCAATCGCGTACGGATTGAAAACTTTGGACCCACGGCACCGCGTTCCAATCCTCGATGAACGAGCGCAACGCCATGAAGCTGTAAAACAAATAGTATCCCAGGCACGCCGTGACCGCGATACGCATCCACTTACCGCCATAAATGAATAGGAACGGCACGATCAGCAGAGCGGACATAACGTATTCCCACTCCTTGGCCGACAAGACGCGCGGTGGCGCAAAGACTGCGCCGAACACTACACCTGATACGATCCAAATCGGCTCGATAACGTTTGCGCGCGTCCACGGGTTCGCATTGGTCCCGATCTGAACGACTGCTTGCAGCACGACTATGGCCAGCACAATCAGCAACAGACGTTTCAGGGGCGGATGATCGTAATACAGCTCGTGCCGTCGCGCTCGCTCTGTCGATAACCGCACCCAGCCGCTCTTGCCCACTTCCTCGGCATAAGCGGCCACCATCGCAGCCCTTGCAATGGGATCGGTTTTGGTTTTTTCGCGTTCCGCTTCGGATAGGAAACGTAAGCCGGGATCGGACAACAGATAATGCTCGGGTATAGCCAGTGATTCCGGTGATACCGTGCCGTTGCTGCCGCGCTTCTCATAATATTCCAGAGCTTGTTCAAAAATGACTTGTTGCGAGAGATTGCGGTATCGGTGAGGAACGATTGGTCCGCTCCCTAGCGTTTCATTCACCGGAATTTTGTATATGCGTTTCCCGATCTCGCCCGCAACGGCGAATCCTGCGAGAGGCGCGATCAAGAAAGCGTAGTCTGGCCACGAACTCAGAAGTATGAGGGACCCGAGGTATCCAGCGCCGAAGAGGACGAACAGCGTCGCGGTCTGGCTGGCCACTCGCGCGACAAGCTGAGGTTTCGTCAGTGCTAGAGAATAGAGCTTTATCGCACGTGCAGCGTGCCGTCCCGGGACCCATACAAATCCTGCAAACATCCAGGTCAGGAACGCGGCCGGTATGGCGAGCGAATACAGCCCACGCAAAAACTCTGCTATCTGGCCACTCTTTGTGCAATGGGTTTCGTAGGCAGCGGTTATGGGGCGCCCAAACTCGTGTTCGATCCCTGCACGTTCTCGAATGAGCCGGGGATCATAGCGGCAAGCCAGTTCTACGCGGCTAACCTCCAGCTTGACCGCCATCATGTTGCTAATTGCGGCAGCACAGAACGCAGGAGATCGTGGATCAAGGCCGTGCCCTTTGTTCGCAGCTAGGGCCGCTCGCGACAATCGGATCGCCTCGTCACAGCGTTCCGCAGAGCTCAGACCGGGAGGAGGCGTAAACGGAAGCGTTCGCTCCTGGCCGCGCACGAAACCCGTCAAGGCGACGAGCGTCACCAGCGCGATAAGGAGATACCGCAACGAACACGGCGTGCCGATCACGGTCGAACACTCTTAATGCGAAGAGCCACCCGCGCATCGTGTTTAACGTTGGCCGCGCTTCAGCGCTCGATCTCGGGCGTGTCGCGCGTTCTTTCCGGCTCTCCTGGAGCAGCTGCGGAAGCACTGCGTCCCCACACATCCTCGAACTTCGGACGGCGTTCGGGCTCGGCCGTAGCTTCGCGTTCGGGAGTTTGCGCCTCGACGACCGGCGCGGGCGTCACCGCGCGGCCGAACCAGGCTTCCTCGAACAGCTTTTGTCTTATATCCTGCACGCCGTAGCGCGCTTCGTTGAGCAGGTACTCGCCCACGCTCGCAACGCGTTCTGACTTGTCCGAGGCCATCGCTGTCACCGAGGAGCCGGTTATGGGCTTTCTGACGAAACGCGCCCGTGGCAACAACCTGTCCTCGTACTATGCCGAACTTGAAACCCCTTTGCTAGCCCTCTCGCCGGTCGATCCTTGGACCATTCAAGACGCCTTCGAGCACACGTTGATCTTTGGCGGCACAGGCTCAGGTAAGACCAGCGGTTCGGGCCGCGCGCTGGCGCACGCTTTCCTACAGGCAGGCTTCGGCGGGCTTGTGCTATGCGCCAAGCCGGAAGAGGCCGAGCGTTGGGTGGAATACGCCCGCGACTGCGGGCGTGACCGTTCAATCGTCCGCATGGACGCCTCCGGCCGCTACCGCTTCAATTTCCTCGACTACCTTATGAATTTACCACCGGAGCAGGGCGGCGGCCTGGTCGACAACGCGGTCAACACGTTCTTGCGCGTGCTCGAAGCGGCGCAAACACGCGGAGCCGCCCGCGGCGGGCAAGACGATACGGGCTTCTGGCAGAAGGCCATCCGCGAATTGCTGTCGCACGCGCTTGGCAGTCTTTATCACGCCTACGGGCGCATCACGCTCGACGAGTTGGTGAAGCTCGTCATATCCGCGCCAACTTCGGAGGAGCAGGGACGCGATCCGAATTTTCAGCAATCGTCTTTCTGCTATCACACGATGCGCCGCCTGTTCACGAATCCCGCCGTTCCTCTCGCCGATCGCGAAGCGGCGTTGCTGGTCAGCTATTTTGGCCAGAACTTCGGGCGGCTCGATCCCAAGACGCGTTCCAACATCGTCATCAGCCTGACGGCGGAGATCAGCCCGTTTCTGAAAGGGCCGCTGCACACACTGTTTTGCAGCGAGACCAACATCATCCCCGAGATCACGCACGAAGGTGCGATTATTGTCGTGGATTTGCCGATCAAGCGCTTCGAGCACACGGGTGCGGTCGCGCAGATGCTCGTCAAATATCTTTGGCAGAAGGCGACCGAGCGCAGGGAAGTGGCAGCGGACACGCGCCCGGTCTTCCTCTGGGCCGACGAATGCCAGTTCTTCATCTCCGACTACGACCGGGAATTCCAGAGCACCGCGCGTTCGGCGCACGCCGCGACGGTGTACATCACCCAAAATCTTCCTTCGCTTTACGCCCAGATCGGCGGACGCAATCCGCAGGATCTGGCCGACGCGATCATCGGCAATTTCCAGACGAAGATTTTCCACGCCAACACCGACCACCGGACCAACCAATGGGCGGCCGATACCATCGGCCGCGCCATTCAGCGCCGCTCCAATCGCAATTGGTCGGCAAGCGAGACCGAGCAATTCGGCGAAAGCACCAGTGCGAACTGGAGCGACCAGACGAGCGACAGCCAGGGGCGGAGCTGGGGGCGCAACGTCGGCTCGTCCTACAGCGTCAGCGTGCCGCCGTTAGGGCAGCAGGGTGGCGGCGGCAGCTTCAGCATTTCGTCGGGCGACAGTTCCGGAGGTAATTCCAGCCGTACTCGCTCGCACTCCCAGGGCGGCGGATGGTCTCAGAGCGAAAGCACAAGCCGCGGCAACACCGAGGGTGCGGGCTGGTCGGAGCAGATGGATTACATGATCCAGCCAGCGTTCTTCGCCAACGGCTTGCGCCAGGGCGGAACGCGCAACGATCGTCTCGTCACCGGCATCCTGTTGCAGGCCAACCGCGACTTCTCGCGCACCGGCACGTGCTGGACCGAAGTTGCCTTCAGCCAGCGGTAGGTGCAGGGCATCGATCATGCTGCGCGAGCTTCCACGCACCATCGTGCAATTCGCGATTCTCCTCGCCGTCGTCTGGTCCATCTACGCCAACGTCGGTCCCGAGCTTCAGCATGACCTGCGCTGGTGGGCCGCGGGCGTTGCCGTCCTCGTTACCGCCATCATGGTCTACATCTCGGGGAGCATCCTCGGCCTGCTCCCCGTCACGCTCCTGCTGGCGACGATGGCGTGGTTCCTCGGCGAACCGTCCTACCAAGGATTGCTCGTGGTCTGGGGCCTGTGTCTCGCGACCTACGGCGCGTTCGTGGCATTTTGGCTGTGCCAGTGGATGCTGCCTTTCATCGCCAAGATGATCGCATGGCCATTCGTCGCGCCGGCGCGCCTATGGCGCCGCTGGCGCGCCTACCGTGCCGCTAAAGCGCTTGCGCGACGAAGACGGCTTGAGCCCGTCGCCGTGATCGTGCCCGCGCGCGCAGGTAACGTGAGTGCGGATGAAATCATTCAGCGCCTCGGCCTCAAGGCGGAATAGCGCAAGCCGTCTGGAGCCTCTACATCGGCGCTAAAGATTGCAGCCAATTCGCGATCTTCGCCCCGTTTATTCCTGCGGCGGTGGGGGTGGTGGTGATGGCTCCGCCGGGGTCCAGCAGTTAGCCAAACAATGTGCGCTGCCATGCAAACAAGAATTTCCGCTCGGTTCAAGTTCGGCGCGCCTCCGTTCGACAAGCAAGATCATATCGGCCCTCGTCGGTCGCGGGCCGATATTTGAATTGGACGTGCCTGCGCGCATCAAGTCATGCGGATGTGCGATATTCATGACATCGCTCCTTTCGGGACTAGCCCTTGTGCTGACGAAGGTCACGCAGCAATTCTTGCGTGTGAGTGAAACGCTCGTTCTGTCTTTGAGCGTCGCTAGCACTAAGCACTCCAGAATATGGGTAATGATGAACATAGCGACCAAAGAGCTTGTCGCAGTCCTCGATATATTTTTGTGTATCGAGAATGTGGTGGTGCCAGAACACATCCATTTTTCTTGACGGCGCCAGTTCCATTTGAGGGTGGTGTCTGACGGCATGAAGAAAAGCACGATACTCACTTTCGACTGCATCGATCTCCTCGATGTCCCATCGCTCATCCACGCACACCTTAAAGCTGATGGGTTCGAGATTGAGTTCAGCAATATCCGCGTCAACGGTCATACTGACCTCCCTTGGAGGCCCGCCTCCCGCTCGCGCGCCTCCCGCTCGCCCATTTCCAGGGCGATATAGCTTGCACTTAACGTCGCGCCCGTCGGATCAAGCGTCACGATCGCCGTCGCAGTGGCGACCACCGACGCTGCCACAATCCCCGCTTCGTCGGCGATCGTCATGGCATCTTTTGCCGATTGTCCGAAGCAACGGGAGACAGCAAAAGTTGCTCGCCGCGTCAGATTGAGTGTGAGCGGCGTCAAAAGAAACGACTGACCAAATGGCATCGGAATCCTCCCGAGAGCGGAGCGCGCGCACTCAGCAACATGTCAAAGTGCGCGCTCTCCGCAATCACGAAACGACAGGTCAGGAGGCATCGCCGCCGCTGGCGCCGCCACCCAGCATTGCGCCAATCTTGGCACCGGCCGCGGTCCCCGGTCCCGGAAACAAAATCGAGCCAATGATGGCGCCAACCGTCATTCCGACGGCCACACCAACCGCCTTTTGCGTGACCTTCTCAAGAAACGTATCTTCGTCCTTTTTTACATCCTGCATAGACGTTGCTCCGATCTGTGTGCGCAGATGTCGCCCGCGCCTCCGTGGGGACGGGCTTCCCTCACCCGTCTACCCTCAATAAGCTCCTGAGATCGTCACAAATCGAGAAGTAAAATCGGAGACACGTACAGAACGCGCGGGCTGCGAATGCGATTTGGGGCAGCCGTAGCTGCGATGGACTTCCGGTCATGGCGATCGTACGATCATCCGAAATCTCGGATGGGCAAAAGCAGTGCCGACCGTCGGGAGGATTCCAATGAAAGCTAACCCCACTCGGGCAGACCCTCTTGCCGTGACAACCGACGACGTAACGCTTCTCAAACTAACCAGACTGATCCTGCAGGAGATAAATAAGCGAGGGAAAATAATTGGTCACAGTCGGACCAAGGAGGAAATTGCCGGAGAAGCGGACATGCCGATCTCACGGGTTAATGCCCTGATGAACCCCGTGTCTCAAAAGGCGAAAGAATTTTCTCTAAGCGACATTCGCAAAGTTGTGAGATTCGCGAAGCGATACGCGGAGTCATTGTCTGACGAAGATTTTCACTCTTCGTTGCTTAAGTACACCCGAGAACTGACCGAAAGAATTTCGGCCTATATCGAGAAGCCTCGCGACGGTGGAGACGACAGCACTTACGCGCTCGGTCCGATCGAGCAGCTAGTGAAAAGTCAAATTGCACTCAGCGTGGCGGTCCGGGCCCGGTACTGTAAGCCTCCTCTTGGGGCGTACCTTTTGATTCGGTTCGACGCCAAAGGTCGACTTGTAATCGCACGAATGGATGTTTTCGAACTTAGAAAGGACAACGCTATCTGTCGTTTTCGCACGATCCGTCATAGCAAGGCGATAGGCGAAAGAATCACAGAGGGGTACATCTATCAGTTTGACGATCATGTCTACGCCGTTGGGCAGATCGACGGAACGGGAGCTATCCGTTGTTCCATTCTAAATCCAAGAAACGACGGAAGCGGTGATATGTTTGGTTTGCGTCTCGGAATTTCGGATTTGGATAGCGGGCCTTTCGCGTATCGCCTCTATTGTCGATACTTGGGCAGAGGAGACGATGCCACCACAACGTCACTGATAAAGACTATGAATCTCAACGAAACGACGCTTGCCTATCTCAACAGGCATATTCCAATTATTGAGGACATTATCGAACTGCTGCGCGCGCCGCCGGACAGCCCCTATGGGCTGCAAAACTATTCAGATTAACCTCGCGAGGCACAGTCGGCTGCCGCATGTCGCGCAGTGCCGCGTTGCGTAAAGCCGAGCGTCCGCAGGGCGCCATGAACGGCCATCTCAGTCAGCCGGACGGCCGCGCGCTGAGTGGCTCGCTGTTCGGGGTCGTTGTGAGCCCGTCTGACGTTGTAGTCGCAAACCTCTTTGGCATAGCTCAAGGTGCCGAGGAGTTTTTCGGCCATCGTTTCCTTGGTCGCAGGGATTCCTTCCCTTAGTTCATCGATGATTCTTAAGCACTGCATCTCACCTCGGCCCGAAATGAGAGCAGTATCCAGATCGTTCTTGCCAAAGACGACGGCGAGAATGCTAAACGCCGCGTGATTTTTTTCGCTCTCGGTGAACGACGAACCTTTGATGGTGTCCATGATTGAAGTCAGAACATTGCGAAGGTCAGACACTGTAAGCGGAGTTTCGGTTGCCATACTCTCTCACTGAGAAGTCCTTGAGTATAAATCAGCGAGACAAGTCTTGTGTTACAATTGCATGAAGATTGCCGTCAGTTGCGGCTCTTCGCGACGCTCAAATCCTGATCCGGCCGCATGATTTCGATGCGCGTGATGATCGGCTCGCCCTTGGGCGGTTCTTGCCGCCACACGCGCCGAGAATATTGCTGAATGAAGGTGACTTGCCGCCGCGCCAGCAGCTTGCGCAGTTCGCGCAACTGCTTTCCCTCGATCACAATGATGCAGTCGGTGAGGTACAGGCGCAGATGTTCTTCGCCAATGAAGCCCACGCGCATCAGGAAGCGGTATTGAAACTCGACCCCTTCGGCAACTTCCGATGCGTCGAGCCAGCGTTGCACCTCGCAGGTGTCGCCGACATTGCCGGAGGGCACGTAGCCGTAGGGTCTGTAAATCCCGGAGCCCGCCGTGTCCTCCTTGGGAGGCTCGCCGACTTTGATGCGCGCCGAAGGCGCGCTGCCGAATGCCTCATCGAAGTCTTTAGCGCTCAATCTCAACCTCCGGGATGGGTGGTTGCGGGCGGCGGAAATGCGAAACGATGTCTTCGGCAATGTCCGATATGCGGAGCACCATTTCCGCCATCTTTACCGGGTCGCGGGCTTTGTATTGCAGCACGTCGCGATAGAGCGATGATCGCTTCTCGATCGCGACCCACTGCGTCAGCCGCTCCTTGAGATAGACGTAGGCTTTCTCGATATGGCGCGCCAGGCCGAGGTTCGGCTGCGGCGCGCGCGCGATGCCTTGTGCCTCCAGGGTGCGGTGGTCGATGCGTGCCGCCGAACCCATCTCCTCGAGGCTGCGGTTCGCGTAACTCGCCCAGGCCGCGCGCCAGACATTGACGTTGCGCCGCGCCTCCGCCGCTTCAAGCGCCAACTTGTCTTCGGGCGCGCCGGTGTCGTTGAAGCGCTTGCGCGCTTCCGCCACCGCTCGGGCGATAGGCTCCGTCTCGTTCCAATCCCTATCCTTGTTCCGGGCGAAGCCCGTCTCAGACCCGGAATCGAGCCGTCGCATGGTGAGGAGGATATGGGCATGGGGCTGGGGCAGCCCGTCCGCGCCGAGTGGCTCGTGAACCGAGATGTCGGCGACCATGCCCTTGTCCACGAAATGATCGCGCGCGAAGGAGCGCACCAGGGCGATCTGTTGTTCGTAGGACAATTCGCGCGGCAGGGTGAGTTCCACCTCCCGCGCGACTTGAGCGTCTTTCCGCTTTTCCGAACGCTCCACCATGTTCCAAAGGGTCTGACGGTCGAAGACCCATGCGGGCAGGGTGACGTTTTCCGGCGCGAGGATTTCTGTGTGAATCACTTCGGGCTTGTCGAACTGGAACCACTTGCCCTGGTGCGTGTCGAAGAGTCGCTCGCCGGAGCGATATGCGGCGGCGGCAACCGCAGAGCGGCGTTGTGCGCCGCCCGCCTTGGCTGGTCTGCCGAGGGCTCGCGAAACCACCTTGAGACGGAGGTGGTAGATGGCCATAAGCCGCCTCTCCCAAGAAAAATTCGCCTGCCGACGCTCTTTCCAGGAAGCTAAACCGCTATGTGTGCACTTATACATCCTGGCGGATGTGGAAGCCAGAGGAAATTCGCGTGCTAGTTGCGGCGACGGCGAGGGTTGGCCGCTGCGGGCATCGAGCCCATTACGGCCAAGGGGACGGCGGAGCGGGAGCTTTCCCGCGACCCTGCTCAGGGCGTCAGGCCCGCCCCGCGACCCTCGGCCCTATTCGTAATGACAACGACGTTACGCCGTGCTATAGTTTCAGCATGGCTACGACATCGCATCCGGCTGCCCCACGCGGCTCACTTAACCTGCGCATCAAGCCCGAACTGCGCGGGCTGATCGACCGCGCCGCTCAACTCGCGGGCAAGAACCGCACGGACTTCGTGCTGGAGGCGGCACGCCGCGCCGCCGAGGACGCATTGCTTGATCGCACGGTGTTCACGGTCAGCCCTGCGGCCTATGCCGAGTTTCTGGCGCGGCTCGATGCGCCGCCCCAGCCGAACCAACGCTTGCGCCGCACGATGCAAACGCCAGCGCCGTGGGATCGCGGGTGAACGTAAGCGCGCCAGCGCCGCTGGCCGATCATCACCAATTCGCAGCTTTCAATTCCGGCGTCCCGGCGCTGGACGATTGGCTGAAGCGTCGCGCGCGGGCCAACCAGGTGAGCGGCGCGTCGCGCAGTTTCGTCGTGTGCGACGCCGATACCGTCATCGGCTACTACGCATTGGCGTCCGGCGCGGTGAACGCTGCGGCGGCATCCGGCCGCTTCCGGCGCAACATGCCCGAGCCGATACCGGTGGCGATCCTCGGTAGGCTCGCCGTCGATCGCGCCTTCCATGGGCGAGGCATCGGGCGGGCGCTGTTTCGCGACAGCGCATTGCGTGTCATGCAGGCGGCCGAAGCGATCGGCATACGCGGCATGTTGGTCCACGCCATCTCGGACGAAGCGAAGGCGTTCTATCTCGCGCTCGGCTTTTCGGAATCGCCGCTTGAGCCGATGACGCTGATGGTCACGCTGTCGGAGCTTCGGGCGAGCCTTTAGGACGCGCCGCTGCCGGTTCCCGACACGTAAGTCAGCTTCCCATCGTCGCTCGTCCCTACCGTGATCGGCCTTGCGTTCCAGTCTTGCCATCCTCCCCCTTGTTTCATCCCGCCACGCCACGCAGCCGGGTTCGGTCGGAAATTGCGCCGTGTCCGTCCGGCGTCAATCGGCAGGCCCGCGCCAAGCATCCGTGTGGCCGATGACGGCGGCACGCCCTTTGGGCTCGTACCGCGTCGCCAGGAAACCTCCGACCGGCCGCGATAGGCGGACGGAACATCAAAGGAGAGTGTTATGGCAACTACCGAAACCAAGAAGCGCCCGACTCACGGCATCTACAACGTCACGGGCGACGGCGACGCGGCGCGCTGGAACAAGGTCGGCGCGGCGTGGAGCCACCGCGACAGCAAAGGCTTCAGCCTCTCGCTGGAGTATCTGCCGCGACTGGCTGGTGGACGCCTCGTCATCCGCGCCTTCCCGGCGGATGTAGCGCGCTGAGCCCTACGCCGCGCGTGCGTCGAGGCGGTCGAAAGACCGCCTTCGGCTGACGATCTTTCGCGCAAACTGAATTGCACCCCTCGCCGGGGGCAGTCGGTCCCGCGTCCCGCCTGCGGCGGCGCTATGCTGACGCTCCTGCGGCTGCCCTCTTAACCGGTCTCGGGGCTGGCGAATGGTCTCCGCTTCGCTCTCGCCCATATGCCGTTTTTTTTACGCTACCGGGGCCTGCGGCCCCCCAGGCCGTCAAGGCCAAGACGAGCGGAAAACGCGGCCGTGTAGTCGCTGCGCTCCGGCCCGCACCAATTCCGCGTTTTCCGGCCTGTGACGGCCAACCCCCGCTCATTGCCGCGTGGCTAGTCGGGTTGCTGCGGCGCGCAACCCGCAAAGCTAAAGGACCGAACATTCATAAGGAGAATTTTCCATGACCAACTTTCTCGACCTGCGTTGTCCAAAATGCGGCGACGCACATCACATCGACATCGAAGCGAGGCTGTGGATTCGCGTTTGTCTCGATGGCACCGACGCCGATGCTTCTCATAACGGCGATCACGAATACACGCCCCGGAGCGCGGCGCTCTGCTCGTCCTGCTGGCACTGCGGGACCGTCCGAGAGTTTTCACCCCTTGCAGAATAGGAGAGTGGTGCAGCGTTGATTTCGATTGCAATTGCGAAGTCGAACGCTAGGCTTCACACGAACGGTGATACCGAGAAATATTCGAGAATTTGCCTACACAACTTCTGCACAGGCGAATATGGCTATATTTATTCTTTATGTATCAACATGATAGAGAAACAAACTCTCCCTCAAGGGGAGAGGGCACAAGAACCGCCACCGCGACTCGCGGATGCAAGATTTCCGACGCAGTAGGATTAGCCCACCCTACACTCCCAACTTGCCCGCCAAATCCTCCAGATCGCGCGCCGCGACGTCGACCGGCACGGTCGGACCCGCCTCGCCGGTGTTCGGTCCATATTCGTTCGCTCGCGCGATATGCGCGGTGCGCAAGCCCAGTGCCGCGGCGGCGGCAAGGTCGCGGCTGTGCGCCGCCACCATCATGCATTCAGCAGGAGCGAGATCGAATGCTTCGCATGAGGCGAGATAGACGCGCGGTTTTGGCTTGAAGTCGCCGGCGATCTCGGAGCCGAGGATCGCGTCCCACGGCATGCCGTTGCGGCGCGCCAGATCGACCATGAGCGAGATGTTGCCGTTGGAGCACGGCGCCTGGAGGTACCTGGTCGTGAGCCGCGCCATGCCGGGTTTGACGTCGGGCCAGGCGTCGAGCCGGTGCCAGGCGCGGTTGAGATGCTGCAGCGTGGTTTCGGGCACCCCGGCGATGTTGAAGCGCGGCAGGATGCGGTCGAGATTCATGCGGTGCAGCACGTCGAGCTTCGAGAACGGGATGCGGCCGGCGCGCACTTCTTCCATCGAGGGCTGATACTCGCCGCGCCAGGCGTCGGCGAACTTGATCCAGTCGACCGAATGGCCGAGCGGCTCGAGCACCAGCTTCGACTCGCGCGCGATCGAGCTGCGCCAGTCCATCAGGGTGCCGAACACGTCGTAGAGCAGGGCTTTCACGTCACCGGCCATGGTTTGGTTCCATCAGTTCTTGGGGTTCGCGAGCGCGGCACGCAAGGTCTCGACGCGGCGGGTCGCTTCCGCCATCAGGTAGGCGATATCGGTATGGGTGGTGACGAAGCGCGCGCCGGCGCGGATGAAGCGCGCCTGCCGCTCCGGATCGCGGTCGCCGCCGAAGCCGGAGAACTTGCCGTTGGCCTTGGCCGCCGCCATCACCCGTTCGACCGCGGCGATCATCTGCGGGCTGCCGAAGGCGCCCGCCTGCCCCATGTCGGTCAGCAGGTCGTTGCAGCCGACATGCAGCACGTCGATGCCGTCGACCTTGGCGATCTCCTCGACGTTGCTCAGCCCCTCGACGGTCTCGATCATGCACACCAGCAGTGTGTTGCGGTCGAGCGCCGCGATCATGTCCCCCTGCGGAAGGCTGCGGAAATCGAACATCGGCAGCGCGCCGGCGGCCGAACGGCGGCCGAGCGGCGCGAACCGGACCGCCGCGACCGCACGGCGCGCGTCGGCGACCGAGTTGACGTCGGGCACGACCACGCCGGTGACGCCGCCGTCGAGCAGCACCGGCGTGTCGGGGTCATGGGCGCCGCGCGTGCGCACCATCGGGGTGACCCCGCAGCCGAGCGCGGCCTGGGCGATATGGGCGATGGTCTCGCGATTGTAGATCGCGTGCTGCGCGTCGATGAAGATGAAGTCGTGGCCGGTCGCCTTGGCGATGCGCGCGATGTCGCCGGAGCGGCCGAGCCGCACCACCATGCCGAGCGCGACCTCGCCGGCGCGCATGCGTTCGAGCGCGGGATTGTTCATACGGCAGACGAACGCCGGCTCAATTGAGCCCGAGCAGCTGCGCCGGGTTCTTGCGCATCATCAGGTCGATGTCGCCGTCCGAAATGCCGGCCGCCTTCATGGCGGCGATCGCGTTCTCCAGGCCGTCCGGATGCGTCATGTTGCCTTGCTGGCCGAGATCGGACGAGATCACCAGGCTCTTCGCGCCGACAACCTTGATGGCCTCCGCCACCCGCTGGGCGTTGACCTGATCCCAGTGCTTCATCCACGCGTAGGGTGCGTTCGGGCCGGTGAGGAATTGCAGGAAGCAGATCTCGATCATGCCGCCGGCGGCCGCGACCTCCTTGGCCTGATCCATCGAAAGGCCGGGAATATTGGTGAAGCCGTGCGTCACGAGGATATTGCGCACGCCGAGTTCCTTGGCGCGCTTGGCCACCGCGACGACTTCCTCGGGATGGACGTGACCGGTCGCGAGCACGAGGTTCTCGCGCGCCACGATCTTCAGGATTTCCTCCATCTCCGCCGTCACCCTGCCGCCGGGCGCGACCACGAGGCCGGAGCCGTCCTTGTTCACCAGCGTCTTGACGTGCTTGTCGGCATCGAAGGTCGGCAGCCATACCACCTTGCCGCGTCCGCCGAACATGCGGTGCATCCACTCGACCGCGGCGGGATTGATGCCGCCGACCGCCTTGTTCAGCACGATCCCGCCGAACACCTCGATGCCGGGGACGACCTTCATGACCAGCGCGGCGCGGTCGGCCGTAGTCGTAACGTGGTTCTTGAGCACAATGCCGCGCATGCCCTTGGCCTTGGCGAGCGTCGCCACGTCGATGTCGTCCATGTTGCGGCCGAACACGTCGGGGTGAGAATGGACGTGCACGTCGATGGTGCCGGCGGCGGGGCTCACCTTCGGCGGCGGCGGCGGGAAGCCGACCTGCGCCATCGCGGCGCTCCCTGCGAACAGGCCGGATGTCACCAAGAGTGCCGCAAGACCGAGCTTCCGCATCACCGCCTCCCCAATGTCATCGGCTGCCGGTCGCTGCCGGCAGCGCGCTTATCCTTTCATAGCCGGCGCCGGTCCGTCCACGCCCCTGGCGTTAGCGGCACTTTGCGGGGTTGAATCAATCGACAATCCCGGCCTAGCTTTCCCGGCGCCTGCCAACGCCCAGCAGAGGGGAACGACCATGAGCAAATTGCACTTGCCGGGATTGTCGCGGCGTCGCGTCATCAAGGCCGCCGGCGTGCTGGCGGCCGGCATCGCGGTGCCGAGCCTCCTCACGGTCCGTTCGGCGCTGGCCGCCTATCCGGAGCGCCCGGTCCGGTTCGTGGTGGCGAACACCCCGGGCGGCCCTTCCGACATCACCGCCCGCATCCTTACCGCCGCGCTGGAGCAGTCGACCGGCAAGACTTTCATCGTCGAGAACCGCGGCGGCGCCGGCGGCAATATCGGCATGGGCTATGCGGCGAACGCCGAGCCCGACGGCTACACCATCCTGCTCGCCACCAACGCCTACTCGGTCAATTTCGGTCTCTACAACAAGCTGCCCTACGATCCGTACAAGGACTTCGTCGGCGTGAGCGAACTCGCTTCCTCGCCCAACACCTTCGTGGTGCGCTCCGAAACCCCGGCCAAGACGATCAAGGAATTCGTCGCGCTCGCCAAAGCAGCGCCCGAGAAATACAACGTCGCGTCGCCGCCGATCGGCACCACGCCGCAGATCCAGGCCGAGGTGCTGAAGATCCGCGAGAACCTGCCGAAGCTGCCGACCATCGTCTACAAGGGCGGCGGCGACGCCTTGCAGGCGCTGCTCAGCGGCACCGCACAGCTTTCATCCGGCTCGCTGCCGCCGGCGCATCCGCACATCAAGGCCGGCACGCTGCGCTGCCTCGCGGTGACCGGCGACGAGCGCTGGCCCGATCTGCCGGACGTTCCGACCATGGTGCAGGAGGGCTACCAGGACTTCGTGTTCGCGACCGATACCGTGCTGCTGGCGCCAGCCAAGACGCCTGCCGAGAACGTCAATTGGCTGGAGCGCGAAACGCTGAAAGTCCTGTCCACGCCCGAGATGAAAGAAAAGCTGTTCAAGGCCGGCTTCCTGGTGCGGCCGAAAGGCGCCGATGCGGCCTGGGCGCGCGTCACCAAGGAAATCGGCATGTACAAGGCCGTGATCGATCAGGCCGGCATCCCGAAAATGTAGCGTGACGCTGTGCTCTAACCTCTCCCCGCTTGCGGGAGAGGTTAGGCGGCCTTCGGCCGCCGTTCTCACATGCTACCACTTCACCCAAAGTTTCAAGGGAACAGGGCGCCGATCCGGGCAGTTCATCGTTCCATCGTAGGAGTCCGACAGCCGTCCGCTATAGCTGCATTCGACGCCGTCAAACCGCAACGTGGCCGTCATTCGCGACGATGCGTGCGAAAGCTGCAAGCGCATCTCGCCGGCTTTTTCCTCCGGTCCGTCCTGCGTGCACATGCCGACGTGCTTCAAGGTCAGCGGGCCGGCAAACTCCTTCGTACGCGCGGCCGCACGTTCCGTCACCGTGGCGGCCAACTCCCACTCGCCGAGGATTCCGGCATGTCCGGTGACCTGCAGCGACTGCGCCTGCGCCTGCGCCGGCGCCGCAAGCGCACTCATAACGACCAGCGAGACGAGTGCTCTCACGGCGTCCTCGCGTGCTTGCCGCGCCTCAGCGCTTCTTCAGATACGCGCGGGCGTCGGCAACTTCGACCCGGGTCTTGTCGGCCGCGCCCGCGATCGAAACGACCTTCTTGGAGTACTCGCGCGCCTTGGCGGTGTCGCCGGCCTTTGCGGCCGCTTGCGCCGCGCCGACATAGGCGCCAAGCCGGTTGGGTTCCTTCTTCAGCGTGGCCTCGAAGGCGGCGAGCGCTTCCTTGGCCATGCCGCGCTCGAGTAGCATGACGCCGTAGAGCTCGCGTGCCGGCTTGGGCACGCCCGGCGTCACCGGGTGTTTCTCGGTCTTGTCCTCGGCGTCGGCGGCAGCGCTCATCGCCTTCAGGGCGTCGTCGTGCTTGCCTTCGGCGTAAAGCGTCCACGCGCCGGCGACCTGATGCTGGATGTCGACCTGCTCGGACCAATAGGCATCCTTGGCCTCACGCAGCTTGTCGCGCAGCTCGGCGAGCTTGGCGACGTCGGCTTTGGCGGCTTGCGGATTGCCCGAGCGCGCCGCACCGAGCGAGCGCGCGAAATGCGTCATCGCCTGGACGTGCGGCAGAGGACTCGGCCGGACCTGAAGCTCGGCTGCTGCCTTCCAGTCGCCACGCTCGATCGCGTAGCGCGCCGGCGAGGCAGCGAGCGCGTAGGGCGCGGGAATGAAGTTCTCGGTGAAGCCGCTCACCGCGGTCATCTCGTCGATGACGGCCTTGGCCTTCGCGTCCTGCCCGAGCTGCAGATAGGCGTAGACCACGTAATCCAGGGCATGCAGCTGGTCATGCTGTGATGCATCGAGTTTCGCGACACGCGCGGATTCGGAATTGGAGGCGATGGACTCCTTCCAATAACCGACGCGGGTGAAGATGTGCGACGGCATGTGCTGGGCATGCGCCGCCGCGGGCGCGATCTTGGCATAGCGCCGGGCCGCATCGAGGCCCTTCTCGGCGATCGGCGGGTAGTCGTAGAGATGGATCAGGTAGTGCGCCACGCCGGGATGCTGCGGATGACGCTTTGCGATCGGCTCCAGGATCGCCGCACCCTTGAGCTGGTTGGCATAGGTCTTGTCGGCCGGCGAGGCCGAGGTGTTGAGGGCGAGCGCATAGTGGATCTGCGCCTCGTCGTCCTTGGGATATTTCTGCGCCAGCTGCTCCATGGCCTTGGCATAGGCCACGATGCGGGTGCGATGGATGACCTTGTCGTGATCGGCGTACATGACCGCAAGTGCATCGATGTAGTCGCGCTCACGCTCGGTCTTGGCGCCGACGCTCTTGCCCTTGGCAATCGCGGCGGCACCCTCGGCGAGATTTTTCGCCGGCGGCGGGACATGAGGATTCCACAACAGGCTCAACGCGATGCCCCAATGTGCGATCCCGCATTCGGGGTCGGCCTTGAGCGCATCCTCGAACGCCTTTTGCGATGCGCGGTACCAGAACGAGTGCTGAGACAGCATGCCAAGGTTGAACAGCTTGTGCGCTTCCGGCTTGCACGAAGTCTCGAAATTCACTTTGCCGAGTTTCTGGTCCGATTGCGCGAGCGCGGGCTGCGCGAACAGAGCAGCCGCGGTGATCGCGGTCGCAGCAACGATCCGGATCATCGAATCCTCCTTGGTGGTAGCGACGCGGACAACGCCCGCCGGCGGGCCCCGGCATCCAGGGGCATAAGACAAAGAGCTTACGCCACATAACCCCTGGGCGCAACGCGCCAGACGATACAACCCGGTCAGAAAAAGCTGAGGAATTTTAAAAGCGTAGCACGGGGAGGACGTTGTGACGCGGCGCTCGCGACCTATAATGCCGGGCCTTCGATGCGAATGTCGACAGGGAGAGATGAGCCCGCGCGACTACAACGCCGCCGTCGACATGGTCGACCGCAACGTGACGCAAGGCCGCGGCGCCAAGACGGCGTTCATCGATCCGGCGCGGCGCCTGACCTATGGCGAGCTGCGCGACGCGTGCGCGCGCGTCGGACCGATGCTGGCGCGGCTCGGACTCGCGCGCGAAGACCGCTTCGCCATGATCATGCTCGACACGGTCGACTTCCCGGTCTTGTTCTGGGGCGCGATAAGAGCCGGCATCATCCCGATCCCGCTCAACACGCTGCTGCCGGTCGAGCAGTTCCGCTACATCCTGCAGGACTCGCGCGCCAAGGCGCTGTTCGTCGCGCCGCCGTTCCTGAAGGCCGCGCAGGCCGCGAGCGCCGGGCTTGCGACGCTCGAGACGCTCGTGGTGGTCGGAGACACGGACGCGCAGCATCCGAGCTTCGGCAAGCTGCTGGGCGCCGAAGCTGCGGCGGAACCGGCGCAGACCTGCGGCGACGAGGTCGCGTTCTGGCTCTATTCGTCCGGCTCGACCGGCATGCCCAAGGGCGTACGCCACGTGCACACGAGCCCGATGGCGACCGCGAAGCTCTACGGCCAAGGCGTGCTCGGCGTGATCGAGGACGACGTCTGCTTTTCGGCCGGCAAGCTGTTCCACGCCTACGGCCTCGGCAACGGCATGAGCTTTCCGCTGTCGGTCGGGGCGACCACCGCGCTGCTGCCGGACCGCCCGACGCCGGCGGCGATCTTCGAGGTGCTGCGGCGCGAGCAGCCGACACTGTTCTTCGGCGCGCCGACGCTCTACGCGCAGATGCTCGCAGACAGCGCCTGCACGCCGGAGAACGGCTCGCGGCGCCTGCGCCATTGCGTCTCCGCCGCGGAGGCACTGCCCGAGCATGTCGGGCTCGAATGGAAGAAGCGGTTCGGCGTCGACATCCTCGACGGCCTCGGCTCGACCGAGATGCTGCACATCTTCATCTCCAACCAGCCGGGCAAGCTGCGCTACGGCACGTCCGGGCTGCCGGTCGCCGGCTACGACCTGCGCATCGTTGACGACAAGGGAGCGGACGTGGCGGACGGCGAGCTCGGCGAGCTCCTGGTGCGCGGGCCGACCGCTGCGGAAGGCTACTGGAACCAGCGCGAGAAGACGCGGCGCACGTTCGAGGGCGAATGGACGCGCACCGGCGACATCTACGTGCGCGACGACGACGGCATGTACCGCTACTGCGGGCGCAACGACGATATGTTCAAGGTGTCGGGGCTGTGGGTCTCCCCGTTCGACGTGGAGTCGGCATTGATCTCGCACCCGAGCGTGCTCGAAGCCGCGGTGGTCGCCAAGGAGGACAGCGACGGGCTGTTGCGGCCGAAGGCCTTCATCATCCTGAAGGACGACGCCAAGGGCGGCGACGGCGAGCCGCTGCGCGAGGCCCTGAAGGAGCACGTCAAGCAGCAGATCGGCGCGTGGAAGTATCCGCGCTGGATCGAGATCGTCGAGGGGCTGCCGAAGACCGCGACGGGTAAGATCCAGCGGTTCAAGCTGCGCGAGTGACGATGCCGCTTGCCGACTCCGGCCATCTGTCCATCGGCGGCGCGTCGCTCGAATACCGCATGATCGGCTTGGCGCCCGATGCGGCGCCGACCATCGTGATGCTGCACGAAGGGCTCGGCGCGGTCAGCACCTGGGGCTCGTTTCCCGATGCGCTCGCCGCGAAGACCGGCGCCGGCGTGTTTGTCTATTCGCGCGCCGGCTATGGCCGCTCCTCGAGCGTCGCGCTGCCGCGTCCGCTCGACTACATGCAGCGCGAAGCGGCCGAGGTGATGCCGAAACTGCTCGACGCGATCGGCTTTCGCCGCGGCATCCTGCTCGGGCACAGCGACGGCGCCTCGATCGCGGCCTATTACGCCGGCAGCGTGCAGGACCATCGCGTGCGCGCGCTGGTGCTGATGGCTCCGCACTTCTTCACCGAGCCGGAAGGGCAGGCCGAAATCCGTGAAGTGCGCGCCGCCTACGCGACGACCGACCTGCGCGCGCGCCTTGCGCGCCACCACGCCGATGTCGACGTTGCGTTCCGCGGCTGGAACGAGGCGTGGCTCGACCCAGGCTTCAAGCATTTCGATATCACCGAGGCGCTCGGCTATATCCGCGTGCCGGTCCTGATCATCCAGGGCCTGGACGACCGCTACGGCACGGTGCGGCAGGTCGAAGCGGCGCAGGAAGAGTGCACCTGCCCGGTCGAACCGCTGCTGCTGCCGGGATGCGGCCACGCTCCGCACCGGGAGAAACCGACCGAGACGCTGACCGCGGTCGCCGACTTTGCCGACCGCATCCTGCGCCGGCATGGCGAAGCCAGCGTAGCGTAACTTTTTGATTCATTTATCGTTTCAGGAATTAGATGTATTATAGTGCATGTTGGGTTAGAGTTCCGGAAGTCTGGCTTTTCGCGAGGGCTGCATGGCCGAAGCACCGATCGACTTCCGCACCGAGCCATCGCGCTACCGCCATTGGCGCCTCGCGGTCGACGGCACGGTCGCGACGCTCACCCTCGACGTCGACGAGAAGGCCGGCCTGCTCGGCGGCTACGAGCTCAAGCTCAACTCGTACGATCTCGGCGTCGACATCGAGCTCGCCGATGCGACCGAGCGCCTGCGCTTCGAGCACCCGCAGGTGAAGGTCGTGGTCATGCGCTCGGGCAAGGAGCGCGTGTTCTGCGCCGGCGCCAACATCCGCATGCTGGCGATCGCCTCGCATGCCCACAAGGTCAACTTCTGCAAGTTCACCAACGAGACGCGCAACGCGATCGAGGACGCCAGCGCCTGCTCGGGCCAGAAATACCTCTGCGTCGTCGCCGGCACGGCGGCGGGCGGCGGCTACGAGCTCGCGCTCGCCTGCGACCACATCATGCTGGTGGACGACGGCTCGTCCTCGGTGTCGCTGCCCGAGCTGCCGCTGCTCGCGGTGCTGCCCGGCACCGGCGGGCTCACCCGCGTCACCGACAAGCGCAAGGTGCGGCGCGACCGCGCCGACGTGTTCTGCACCACCGAAGAAGGCGTGAAGGGCAAGCGCGCGGTCGAATGGCGCCTGGTCGACGAGGCGGTGCCGCGCTCCAAGCTCGATGAAGCCTTGAGCGCGCGGGTGCGCGCGCTTGGCGGGCAGTCCGGGCGCGACGACGCCACGGGGATCGCGCTCACGCCCATCGAGCGCAAGCGTACGGCGGACCGCAGTGAATACGAGCATGTCTGCGTGGAATTCTCGCGCGCGGAGCGGCTGGCGACGGTCACGTTGCGCGGACCCGACGCGCCGCCGCCCGAGAACGTCGAAGCGATGGTCGCGCAGGGCGCGGCGTTCTGGCCGCTCGCGCTCGCGCGCGAATTGGACGACGCGATCCTCGACGTCCGCCTCAACGAGCGCGACGTGGCGACCATCGTGTTCAAGTCGAGCGGCGACCTTGCCACCGTGCTCGCCTACGACCGTTTCCTCGATGCCCATGCCGCGCACTGGCTCGCGCGCGAGATCCGGGCGAAATGGAAGCGCGTGCTCAAGCGCGTCGACCTGACCTCGCGCTCGCTGGTCGCGCTGATCGAACCGGGCTCGTGTTTCGCCGGCACGCTCGCCGAGCTGATCTTCGCCGCCGACCGCTCGTACATGTTGACCCCCTCCCTTCCCTCCCCCACAGGGGGGGAGGATTAGGGAGGGGGAGCGATAATCGCCCGCCCGCCGCCGTTATGCTCGGCGATGTCAACTTGGGTGCGCTGCCGATGAGCAACGGCCTGTCGCGACTCGCGACCCGCTTCCTCGACGACGCGGCGGCGCTCGACCGCGTGCGTGACGCCGTCGGCCACGAACTCGACGCCGAGGCCGCGGAAGACCTCGGCCTCGTCACCTTCGCGCTCGACGACATCGATTGGGACGACGTGCGCGTGTTCCTCGAGGAGCGCGCGAGCTTCTCGCCCGACGGCCTCACCGGCCTGGAGGCGAACCTGCGCTTCGGCGGGCCGGAGACGATGGAGACGAAGATCTTCGCGCGCCTCACCGCGTGGCAGAACTGGATCTTCCAGCGCCCCAACGCGGTCGGCCCCGAAGGCGCGCTCAAGCGCTACGGCTCGGGACAGAAGCCGGCATTCGATACCGAGAGGGTTTAGATCATGGACATCATCAACGTCGACTATTCGACCCTGATCCCCAACAACGTGAACCTGAGCGAAGACCGGCGCGTGCTCAAGGCGCTCGAGGGCTGGCATCCGGGCTACCTCGACTGGTGGCAGGACATGGGCCCCGAGGGCTTCCAGGAGTCGCTGGTCTACCTGCGCACCGCCTATTCGGTCGACCCGCGCGGCTGGGCCAAGTTCGACTACGTGCGCATGCCCGAATACCGCTGGGGCATCCTGCTTGCCCCGCCGGAGGCCGAGCGCAAGATCCCGTTCGGCCAGCACTATGGCGAGCCGGCCTGGCAGGACGTGCCGGGCGAGCACCGCGCCGCGCTGCGCCGTCTCGTGGTGATCCAGGGCGACACCGAGCCGGCCTCGGTCGAGCAGCAGCGCCATCTCGGCAAGACCGCGCCCTCGCTCTACGACATGCGCAACCTGTTCCAGGTCAACGTCGAGGAGGGCCGCCACCTGTGGGCGATGGTGTACCTGCTGCAGAAGTATTTCGGCCGCGACGGCCGCGAGGAGGCCGACGACCTGCTACGCCGCCGCTCCGGCTCGACCGACGCGCCGCGCATGCTCGGCGCCTTCAACGAGGCGACGCCCGACTGGCTGTCGTTCTTCATGTTCACCTACTTCACCGACCGCGACGGCAAGATGCAGCTGCACAGCCTGGCACAGTCCGGCTTCGATCCGCTCTCGCGCACCTGCCGCTTCATGCTCACCGAGGAAGCGCACCACATGTTCGTGGGCGAGACCGGCATCAGCCGCGTGGTGCAGCGCACCTGCGACGCCATGAAGGCCGCCGGCCTCTCGGACCCGACCGACGTCGCACGCGTGCGCGCGCTCGGCGTCATCGACCTGCCGACGATGCAGAAGAAGCTCAATCTGCACTACACGCTCTCGCTCGACCTGTTCGGCTCCGAGGTTTCCACCAACGCCGCGAACGCGTTCAACTCCGGCCTCAAGGGGCGCTACCGCGAGACCCAGATCGACGACGATCATCGCCTGCAGAACGACATTTATCCGGTGCTCAAGCTGGTGAACGGGGAGATCAAGCGCGTCGACGAGCCGGCGCTGACCGCGCTGAATATGCGTTTGCGCGACGACTACACCCAGGACTGCGTCAAGGGGCTGTTGCGCTGGAACAAGATCATCGCGACCGCGGGCTATCAGTATGAGCTCAAGCTGCCGCACGTCGCGTTCCATCGCCAGATCGGGGAGTTCAAGGACGTGCATGCGACGCCGGACGGCGCGTTGCTCGACGACGCGGCGTGGGACAGGCGCAGGAACGAATGGTTGCCCTCGACCGAGGACGGCGACTTCATCGCCTCGCTGATGCACCCGGTGTACGAGCCGGCTCAATTCGCCGGTTGGATCTCAGCCCCGAAGATCGGCATCGACAACAAGCCGGGCGATTTCGAATACGTGAAGATCGAGTCGTGATCGGAGCGCTTGTCCAGTTGCGGGAGAGACCGTCGTGATCTCCGACCCGGACTGGCGCCGTCTGCGCAACCGCCCGTTCCGGGTCCGCAAGACGCAGGACCGCCCGCTGAACGAGCGGCTGCTGCGCGAGATCGCGACCGTGGTGCGTGGCGAGCGCGTCAAGCGCGGCATGACGCGCAAGATGCTGGCGCAGCAGAGCAACACCTCCGAGCGCTTCCTCGCCGAGATCGAGGCGGGCAGCGGCAATCCGAGCCTGCTCACGCTCGACGCCATCGCGCGCGCGCTCGGCCTCGACGTGTTCGACCTGCTGCCCGCCCGCAATCCCGACGAAGCGCGCCGGCGCGCCTTCGTGCACCTGCGCCAGCTTCCCACCGGCGAGATCACGCGTTTGCTGCGCGCGATCGAGCAGTACGGCGTCACAAGCGCGCCGGGCGGGCGCGAACGGCGTATCGCGCTGATCGGGCTGCGCGGCGCCGGCAAGTCGACGCTCGGTGCAAAGTTGGCCGAAAGCCTCGGTTGCCCGTTCGTCGAACTCGACAAGGAGATCGAGCGCGACCACGGGGCGCCGGTTTCCACCCTGTTCGACGTCTATGGCCAGGCGACGTTCCGCCGCTACGAACGCGATTGCCTGGCGCGCGTCACCGCGCGCCATCCGGCCGCGGTCATCGCCACGGCCGGCGGCATCGTCGCCGACGACGAGACGTTCGCGCACCTGCTGGCGAGCACTCACGTGATCTGGCTCAAGACTTCGCCCACCGACCACATGCGGCGCGTGCTGGCGCAGGGCGACTTCCGCCCGATGGCGCGCAACCGCGAGGCCATGAACGACCTGATCGCGATCCTCAAGGCGCGCGAACCTTTGTATGGGCGCGCGCATGCGACGCTCGATACGGCAAAGAAGAGCGTCGAAGAGTGCGGGACGGAGTTGGTGGCGATGGCGCGGAGGTTTTTCGATAAGTCGTAGGGCGGGCAAAGGCGCTGCGCTGATGACGCGACACGGCGCGAGCGCGGAAGCGCCGTGCCCGCGTGGGTCCGAGCCCGCGGCACGATGGCGGGCACGACGCGCCCGTCCTGTGCGCATCTCGGATATCTCGCGTCGCGTCTTTGCCCGCCCTACAAGCTAAATCCCCAGATGCCGCTCCAACAGCGCCGGCTGCGCCTTCAGCTCCGCCGGCGTGCCGGTGAACACCAGCGCACCGTTGTGTCAGCTTCGCTTTCGGCCCGAACCGCGCACGTTCGCCGCCTTCATGCCGAGGTCGAGCAGGCGGCGTAGCGCTTCCGCACGCGAAGGCTTGTCGGGAAGCTGCGCCGCCCATTTCTCGATGGCCATGATCGTCTCCACGGGGATCCTGAACGTGAACTGAGGATCATGGCCCGTCGCCGGACGTCCGGGTTTTCTTCGAGGAGCCGTCTTGTCTCTTGACCGGGGCATATTTATGGGTTACATTTATGGTACGTGCAAGGCGCCGGCATCCATGCCGTCCTGCGTTCCCGACTTCGTCGCGTTGATATCACCTGAACAGCGAGCCGACCACGCGTTGGAGCCTGGACGGCGGCAAAAGCCACGTATTGGGCTGCTTCCGACGCCGAGGAGAAGGCCGCATGGGCGCTCGCTCACGCGCGTCCGACCGCGCTTGCGGGTGCCGCCGCGCTGCTGCGCTACGCCCATGGATATGAGGCGGAAGGCAGTGATTGGCCGTGCGATCCGCAAGAGCCAGACGACGAGGATGATTGGCACGGCACGTTCTACCTGAGCCTCGCGGCGGCGCTGGAAGCGATGGTGTGATGATCTGATGCGGTTGCGCGGGTTGAAGACCCCCTCCGGCCTCGCTGCGCTCGGCCACCTCCCCCACAAGGGGGGAGGGAGGCTGTGGCGCTTACGCCGTATCGCTGCAGCAGTCCCTGCTCTGAAAGATTTGTAACTGACAGAGCCACAGTACCTCCCCCCTTGTGGGGGAGGTCGACGCGCGAAGCGCGTCGGGAGGGGGTCTTAGATTCCCAAATGCCGCTCCAACAGCGCCGGCTGCGCCTTCAGTTCGGCCGGCGTGCCGGTGAACACCAGCGCGCCCTTGGTCATCAAGAGAACGCGGTCGGCGAGCCGCGACAGCGCGCGGAAGTCCTTGTCGACCACCAGGGTCGCGACGCCCTCGGCGCGGATGCGGCCGAGCGTTTCCCAGATCGCCTGCGCCACCATGGGCGCCAGGCCCTCGGCCGCTTCGTCGATCAGGATGAGCTGCGGATTGGTCATCAGCGCGCGCCCGAGCGTGAGCATCTGCTGCTCGCCGCCGGAGAGCTGGTTGCCCCAATGATGGCGCCGCTCGGCGAGTCGCGGGAACAATTCGAACACGCGCGGAAGCGTCCAGGCGCAGCGTCCGTCCGGGCCGGGCCGCGCCGCCATGGTGAGGTTTTCGTGCACGGTGAGCGAGGCGAACACGCCGCGTCCCTCGGGCACGAACGCGACGCCGCGGCGCGCGATCGATTCCGGCGGCGCGCCCGAGACGTCGTCGTCGTCGAGCAGCACGCGGCCCTGCTGCTGCCGCACCAGCCCCATCAGGGCACGCAGCAGCGTGGTCTTGCCCATGCCGTTGCGCCCCATCAGCGCCACGCTCTCGCCGCGCCCGACGCTCAAGTCGATGCCGTGCAGCACGTGGAACGAGCCGTACCAGGCCTGCAGGCCGTGCGCGGTCAGCAGCGCGGTCATGTGTGCAGTTTCTCCGCGCCCAGATACGCGGTGCGCACCGCCGGCTCCATGCGCACGGCGTCGGGGGCACCGCTCGCGATGACGCGGCCGTCCGCCATGACGGTGAGGCGGTCGGCGACCGCGAACACGGCGTCCATGTCGTGCTCGACCAGCAGCACCGCGCGGCCCTGGCGCAGCGTGCGGATGAATTCGATCATGGTGCGCGACTCGGCCTGGCTCATGCCGGCGAGCGGCTCGTCGAGCAGGACTACCGTGGGTGCGGTCGCGATCACCATGGCGATCTCGAGCTGGCGCTGCTCGCCGTGGCTCAGCGTCGACGCGCGGATGCCGGCGCGCGGCGTCAAACCGACCGTCGCGAGCGCCGCGCCGGCGCGCGCGTTGATCTCCGCATCGGCCTCGGCTTGGCGGAACAGCGCCAGCGGGCGGGGCGAATGCGCCTGCACGGCGAGGCGCACGTTCTCGAACGCGGTGAAGTCGGCAAAGATCGTGGTCTTCTGATAGGAGCGGCCGATGCCGGCGCGGCCGCGGCGGTCCGGTCCGAGCGGCGTCACGCGCTGTCCGGCCAAGTAGACCTCGCCGCCGGTCGGCTTGAGATCGCCGGACAGGAGATTGACCAGGGTCGACTTGCCGGCGCCGTTCGGCCCGATCACGGCGTGGATCTCGCCGACCGCGAGCGACAGCGTGACGTCGGCGACGGCCGCAAGCCCGCCGAAGCGTTTCGACAGGTGCTCGGTATGCATCGCGATCTCAGCCACGCGACGCCTCCGCGGCCGGCGCTTCCGCGTCACGCACGGCCAGCCGATCGATCAGATCGCGTAAGCCCCCGGGCAGGGCGAGCACGATCGCGATGACGATCAGGCCTTCGGCGAGCTTCCAGTGCTCGGTCAGCGCCTTGAGCCACTCTTCCAGGCCCAGCAGCACGACGGCGCCGAACAGCGGGCCGATCACGCTGCGCATGCCGCCGAGCATCACCATCACCAACGCGATCGCCGACTGGTGCCAGCCGAGCATCTGCGGCGCCACGTAGCCGAACTGCGCGGCGGCGAAGTAGCCGGCGAGGCCGGCGAGCGCGCCGGAGATCACGAAGGCGGTGAGGCGCGCGCGGTAGACGGCGAAGCCGAGCGAGCGGGCGCGCCGCTCGTTGTCGCGCGCGGCCGCGAGCGCACGGCCGAACGGCGAGCGCGTCAGCACCATGAGCAGCGCGACCGTCAGGACCGCGAACGCCAAAACGGTCCAATAGAACGCGCGCGCCTTGTCCAGATCGATGACGGTGACGCCGAACAGCAGGGCCTCGGGCTTGAGATTGATGAAGGTGCCGTCCGAGCCGCCGGCAAATTTCGTATCGTGGAAGAAGTAGAATAGCATCTCGCCGAAGGCGAGCGTCACCATGATGAAGTAGATGCCGCGCGTGCGCAGCGAGAGCGCGCCGATGACCAGCGCGGCGGCGGAGGCGACCGCGACGGCGAGCGGAAGCGTGAGCCAGAGCGAGGCCGGCGCGTATTTCGGCGCCGCGAGCGCGAGGGCGTAGCCGGCGAGCCCGTAGAACGCCGCATGGCACAGGCTGACCAGGCCGCCGAAGCCGACCACGAGGTTGAGCGCCATCGCGAGAATGCCGAGGATCAGCACCTTGGTGGCGAACTGCGTGTAGTAGTTCGGAACCAGCAGCGGCCATGCGATCGTGGCGAGAAGAACCGCCGCGGCGATCCAGGGGCGCAGGCGCCGCATCACGCGTCCCGCGTGCCGAGGATGCCGTGCGGGCGCCACAGCAGCACCGCCGCCATCACCAGGTAGATCGAGATCGAGGCGAAGGCGGGAAAGAACACCTGCCCGAACGTGTCGGTAAGGCCGATGATCAGCGCGCCGATGGCCGCGCCCGCGACCGAGCCGATGCCGCCGAGCACCACCACGACGAACGAGAGGATCAGCATCTGGTCGCCCATGCCGGGGAACACGGTCGAGAGCGGCGCCACCACGATGCCGGCGAGCGCGGCCAGCATGATGCCGACCGCGAACACCAGCCGGTTGACCAGATGGGAGCTGATGCCGAGCGCGCGCGTCATGTCGCGGTTCTCGGCCGCGGCGCGCACGATCATGCCGACGCGGGTGCGGGTGATGACCAGGAAGATCGCGAGCGCGACCAGGAGGCAGAACAGACAGATCGCGAGGCGGTAGGTCTGGTAGGACAGCACCTCGGTGAGCTTGAACGAGCCGCGCAGCCATTCTGGAGCCGCCACCGAATGCACGTCCTTGCCGAACAGGATGTGGCGGATCTCGTCGAGCACCAGGATCAGCCCGTAGGACAGCAGCACCTGCGCCAGGTGATCGCGGCCGTAGAGCCGCTTGACGAACACGCTCTCGAGCGCAAGGCCGGCGACGAAGGCGATCGCGAGCCCGCCGACGAGCGCGATCATGAAGCTGCCGGTCTTGAGGGTCAGCCAATAGGCCACGTAGGCGCCGAGCATGTAGAAGGCGCCGTGCGCGAGGTTGATCACGCCGAGGATGCCGAACACCAAAGTGAGCCCGCTCGCCACCAGGAACAGCACCAGCCCGTACTGCACGCCGTTGAGGAGCTGCACGGCAAGGGTGGGGAGGTCCACCTCACCCTCCTCTGAAGGGCGGGGCTATTGCATTTGGGCTTTGTGATGCGGCGCTTGGCCGATGAGGGCGATTTGCGACAGCAGGGCCACTTTGAAAGAAAGTCCCCCTCCCGGCGCGCTGCGCGCGCCGACCTCCCCCACAAGGGGGGAGGGAGGCTGTGGCTCTTTCACGACGAAACTGCAGCACCATTTGCTCTGCGAGATTTGCACCGACAGCACCACAGCCTCCCTCCCCCCTTGTGGGGGAGGTGGCCGAGCGAAGCGAGGTCGGAGGGGGTTTGCGCGCCCCTAACTCGAAATCCGGCACCCCAGCGCCGGATCGGCCAGGTCCTTGTGCGCGACCGAGACGTAACGGTTAAGCCCGCCCTTGACCTCGCGCAGGTAGATGTTCTGCACCACGTTGTGCGCCTTGGAGAAGCTGATCGGCCCGCGCGGGCTATCGATCTTGGCGGCCTGCATGGCGGCATACATCTTGTCGCGTGCCGCCGTGTCGCCCTTCACCGCGTCGAGACCGATCGCGAGCAGCGCCGCGCCGTCAAAACCCTGCACCGCGTAGACGTCGCCGTCCGCACCGGTCTTCGCCTTGAACGCGGCGAGGAACGCCTTGTTGGCCGGGTTGTCGAGGTCGTCGGCGTAATGCAGCGTGGTCTTGATGCCCTCCGCGTCTGCGCCCTGCGCCGGCAGGGTACCGTCGGTGAGGAAGCCGGCGCCGTAGAGCGGAATCGAGGTTTTCAGGCCCGCGGCCGCATAGTCCTTGACGAACTTCACCGCGCCGCCGCCGGCGAAGAACGCGAACACCGCGTCCGGCTTCTTGGTGGCGATCTGCGTGAGCAGCGCCTGGAACTCGACCTGCGGGAACGGCAGGAACAATTCCTCGGTCACCTTGCCGCCGAGCTTGAGGTAATTCTCCTTGAACGCCTCGACCATCTGCTGTCCGGCGGCGTAGCGCCAGGTGATGGTCATGACGTTGCGATGCCCGGCGTCGTACACCACCTTGCCCATCGGGAAGCAGGGCTGCCAGTTGGTGAACGACGAGCGCCAGATATTCGGCGCGCACATCGGGCCGGTGACCTCGTTGGCGCCGGCGTTGGGCACGATCAGCAGCGCGTTGGTGTCCTTGGCGACCTTGGCCATGCCCATGGCGACGCCGGAATGCACGGTGCCGACCACCACGTCGACCTTGTCGCGCCCGACCAGCCGATTCATGTTGTCGGTGGCCTTGGCCGGCTCGGACTCGTCGTCGAGCTGGATGTACTCGACCGTGCGCCCGCCGAGCTTGCCGCCGAGTTGCTCGACCTTGAGGCGGAAGCCGTCGTCGATGAACTTGCCGAGCTTGGCGAACGTGCCGGTGTAGGGCAGCATGAAGCCGATCTTGAGCGGCTGCCCTTGCGCGAATGCCGGCAGCGGGAATGCGCTGGCGGCCGCAAGTGCGGTGGTCGCCTTCAACACGTCGCGCCGCGTTGCACCTCTGTGCATGGTTCGATCCTCCCTCTTGGCCATTTGGTCGCCGCACGGCGACGGTTGCGCGCATTCTAGCAGCGTCCGATGGCCCGCTAGCAACACAATTCGGCCGGGTGCGACTAGGCTTTTCGTCGCAAGATCAGTCTCTTACGAGGACGCGCCGGCGCGGGCCAAGTAGGCCTCGTTATCCGCCCCCAGCGCCGGCGCGCCCTTCGGCGTGCCCGCGGGGTCACGGAACTGCGGCACCACCGGCACCGGGAGCGCCGGCATGCGCTCGCCCTTGGCGTTGACCAGCACGTGGTCGAACAGGCCGCGGGCGCGGAACTGCGGGTCGTCGAGCGCCTCGCGCGCGGTGGCGACGATCGAGCAGCACACGTCGTGGCCGGCAAAGCGCGCCACCCAAGTGGCCGCGTCCTCGCCGCGGATGATCTCGGCGACGCGCCGCATCGTCGCTTGCGGATCGCGCCGGTCGTCGCGCAGTTCCGGCTCAAGGGCGATCAGCTCGCAGAACACCACCCAGAAGCGCTGCTCGAGCGGCGCCACCGACACGATCTTGCCGTCGCGGGTCGGATAGAGCCGGTAGCGCGGCGAGCCGCCAGTGGTGATGCCGGTGCCGTTGCCGGGCCACTGCCCCGCCGCGTGGCCGGGACCGAACGCGCCGTATAGGAACGCGAACACACTGTCGCTCATGGCGACGTCGAGATAGGCACCCTCGCCGCTGCGTGTACGGCGCTGCAGGGCGAGCAGGATGTTCATCACCGCCGGATAGGCACCGCCCGCGATGTCTGCGATCAGCGCCGGCGGCACCACCGGCTTCTCGGGATCGCCCATCGAGAGCGCGAGCAGGCCGGTGTCGCCGATGTAGTTGAGGTCGTGGCCGGCGACGTCGCGCTTCGGACCAGTCTGCCCGTAGCCGGTGATGGCGCAATAGACGATGCGCGGGTTGACGCGCTTCACGCTGTCGTAATCGAGGCCGAGCCGCGCCATCACGCCGGGGCGGAACTGCTCGACGATCACGTCGGCGCGTTCGAGCAACGGGGCGAGCTTGGCACGGTCGGCTTCGTCTTTGAGGTCGAGCGCGAGGCTCTTCTTGCCGCGGTTGAGCATGGCGAAGTTGACGCTGTCGCTGCCCCATCTGGGCGGATAGGCGCGCATGTCCTCGCCGCCCGGACGCTCGATCTTGACCACCTCGGCTCCGGCCTCGGCCAGCAGGAGAGTGGCCATCGGACCGGGCAGCAGGGTGGAGAAATCGAGCACGAGCGTGCCGTCGAGCGGTTGCATGGATCTACCTCTCCGCAAAGCTCCGCCCGATCAACTGGCGGTGGACCTGGTTGGTGCCCTCCCAGATCTGCGTGATCTTGGCGTCGCGCATCAGCCGCTCGACGCGGTTGTCGCGCACGTAGCCGTAGCCGCCGTGCATCTGCACCGCTTCGGTCGCCATGCGCATGGCGAGATCGGACGCGCGCAGTTTCGCCATCGAGGCTTCCAGGCCGAAGTCCGAGCCGCCCTGCTCGACCAGGCCGGCCACGTAGTCGAGCCAGCGCTCCGCAAAGGCCAAATCGGTCGCCAGATCGGCGAGCGCGAACTGGTTGCCCTGGAAATCGACGATGCGCTGCCCGGACTGGCGGCGCGTGTTCATGTAGCCGACCATGTCGTTGAACGCGGCACGCGCGATGCCGAGCGCGTGCGCGGCGATGCTGGGACGCGACTTGTTGAGCGAGGCGAGCAGTATCTTCAGGCCCTCACCGGGCGCTCCGAGCAAATTGCCGCGCGCAACGCGGCAGCGGTCGAACGACAGCGCCACGGTCGACGAGGCGCGGTGGCCCATCTTGTCCTCGGGCTTCCCGGTGGTGAAGCCCGGCGTGTCCTTCTCCAACACCAGCACCGAGATGGCGCTCTTCGAATCGCCGAGCTCCGACCACTTGCCGAACAGCAGGATCAGGTCGGCGACGTCGCCATTGGTGATGAAGGTCTTGGCGCCGTCGACCACGATGGTGTCGCCGTCGGGGCGGAAGCGCGTCTTCATGCCGGTCGCGTCGGAGCCGGCGCCCGGCTCGGTGATGGCGAGCGCGCCCAGCCCGCCGGCGGCGATGCGCGGCAGCAGGCGGCGCTTCTGCTCCTCGCTGCCGAGGTCGATCAGCGGCTTCATGCCGTGGAACGTGGTGGCATAGATGATGCCGGTCGAGGCGCAGGCCGCGGCGATCGCCTGCACCACGGCGAGATAGAGCCGGTACGACAGCGGCGCGCCGCCATAGGCTTCGGGCACGAAGATCTGATTGAGCCCGAGCGCGTTGAGCGCATCGATGTTCTGGCGCGGAAACTCACCCGTGCGGTCGAAGCGCGCCGCGTTGGGCGCGATCACCTCGGCCGCGACGCGGCGCACCTGGTCGAGCACGAGGCGCTCCTCGTGATCCCAAGCGCGCGCACGCTCCAGCGTCTCGAATACGCTAGCCATCGCGGAACTTCGGCTTGCGTTTCTCCATGAAGGCGGTGGTGCCCTCCTCGGCGTCGGCGCTTTGGAACGCGAGCGCGCTCAGATCGGCCTCGACCTTCAGTCCCTCGTGGACGGGCAAATCGAGGGCGCGCGTCACCGCCGAGCGTGCGAGGCGCAGGGTCGGCAGACTGTAGCCGGTGAACTCGCGCGCGAACATGATCGCCGCCTCGACCGGGTCGCCGTCGATCAGCCGGTTGACCAGCCCGATGCGGTGCGCCTCCTCGGCCTCGACCGTGCGGCCGGTCATGATCAGTTCCAGCGCGCGCGCCTCGCCGATTGCGCGCGGGAGGCGCTGGGTGCCGCCATAGCCGGGAATGAGGCCGAGTTTGATCTCGGGCAGGCCCATTTTGGCACCGCGGGTGGCGAGGCGGAACGTGCAGGCGAGCGCCAGCTCCAGCCCGCCGCCGAACGCGTAGCCGTTGATGGCGGCGATCGAAGCCACCGGCAGCGTATCGAGCTTGGCGAACACTTCCTGGCCGCGTTCGGTGCCGTTCCGCTGCGCGGCCGGCGTGCGGCCCTTCAGCTCGCCGATGTCGGCGCCGGCGCAGAACGCCTTGGGGCCGGCGCCGGTGACGATCAGCGCACGCACGTCCATAACGGCGACTTCGTCGATCGCCTTGCCGATCTCCTCGATGATGGCGAAGGAGAGCGCGTTGAGCGCTTCCTGGCGGTCGAGCGTCAGCACCGCCACGTCGTCGCGCCGCGTCAGGGTGACGGGCATCAGGCGATCTCCTTGGTAAGCGCGCGAACCGGGGCCGGCGTGAGCTCGCCGCGCCGTATCATCTCGACCAACTCGCGCTTCAGGATCTTGCCGCTCGCCGTCAGCGGAAAGGTTTCGACGCGCAGGAAGTATTCCGGCATATCGTACTTCGACAATCCTTCTGCAGCGAGGTGCGCCAGCAGATCGCTTGGCTCGACCGGCCCGATCAGCGCGATGCAGACGCGCTCGCCGAGCCGCTCGTCGGCGACCGGGATGCAGGCGACCCGCTGCACGCCCCCATGACGCAGCGCCAGCGCCTCGATATGCGCCGGGTAGATGTTGTGCCCGCCGCGGATGATCAGGTCCTTGGCGCGCCCGACGATGCGCAGGTTGCCGCGCTCGTCGAGCATGCCGAGGTCGCCCGACAGGAACCAGCCGTCGCGGTTGAAGCTCGCCGCGGTCGCGGCCTGGTTGTCGTAGTAGCCGAGCATGAGCGCGGCGCCGCGCCCGCCGATCTCGCCGACCTGTCCGGTCTCCACTTCGCGGTCCGGTTCGGCGGGATCGAACAGCCGCACCGCGTAGGCCGGACCGCCGCGCCCGCAGGTGGTCACGATGGTGGCGCGGTCGTCGGCCGGATGGGTGTACTGGTGCGAGGAGTTCTCGGTCATGCCGTAGATGTTCTGCGGCCGGATGCCTTGCGCCACGAACGCCTCGGCGACCGAGGGCGGGATCGGCGCGCCCGCCATGTAGAAGGTTTCGACCGCGCCGAGTTGCTTGAGGCCGCGCCGGCGCTGCTCGGCGAGCACGTCCATGGCGTGGGTCGGCACGCCCATCACGTAGGTGGCGCCGGTCGCGACGATCCAATCGAGCGCGTGACCGGCCGGCGGATCGTTGACGATCAGCTCGCAGCCGGCGATCAGCCACTGCGCCGCCGCCACCCAGGCGATGTGATGCGATAGCGGGCTCAGGGTGAGCAGCTTCGTTTCCGGGCCATGGCCCCAGTCGCGCACCATGTCGCGGGCGTTGGCGAGCAGGGTGTTGTCGGAATGCATGACGCATTTCGGCGTGCCGGTGGTGCCGGAGGTGAAGGCGAGATAGGCGACCTTGTCGGGATCGGCGGCGGCCTCGGCCGCTACAGGTGCGGGCTTGGGAAAATCCGGCAGCGTATAGACGCGACGCAGCGATGCGACTGCACGCACGAGTCTGGCGAAATCGACGCGGTCGCGGTCGGCGCCCCAGCCCGGCTCGGTGACGAGCGCACTTGCCTGCAGCCGATCGAGCAGAGTGCACGATCTCCGCACAAGTGTAGGTGCGGTGGAGCGACGGGTTGCAGGCATAGCCGTTGCGCGCGCTGCCGAGGAAGGTGATCACCGCCTCGGCGCGGTTCGACAGCCAGATCGACACGCGGTCGCCGCCGGCGAGGCCCTGCGCGGCCAGGTCGGCGGCGACGCCGTCGACCCACGCTTTGACCTCGCTCCAAGTCAGCCGCACGCGCCCGTCGCGCAGCGCGAACGCGTCCGGGCGCTCGGCCGCGTGGCCGGCGAGCAGCGAATAGAACGTGTCATCGCGCCACAGCCCCTCGGCATAGTAGCGGCGCGCGCTGGCCGGATGATGCAAGGTCAGGAACGGGCGCATCGTGAAAGAAAGTCCCCCTCCCGGCGCGCTACGCGCGCCGACCTCCCCCACAAGGGGGGAGGTACTGTGGCTCCGTCACAGCAAAAATCGCAACACGCGCTGCTCACCGCCCAATGAACCGCAAGCGCCACAGCCTCCCTCCCCCCTTGTGGGGGAGGTGGCCGAGCGCAGCGAGGCCGGAGGGGGTTTTGTTCGGCGGCAATCATCTCCCGAACTTCTCCGGGTCGGGCTTGCGCTTCTCGGCGAAGGACTTGCTCAGCTCATGGCTCTCTTCGCTCTCCAGATAGGAGCGCAGCAGGCTGTCATGCGCGAGCCGCGCCAGGCCGGAGACGCCGCCGTGGCGTGCGTTGAAGGCAGCCTTCACCGCAGCGAGCGCGAACGCGCCGCGCTCGGCGATCTCGAGCGCGAAGGTGCGTGTCTCCTCTTGCAGTTTGTCGTCCGGTACCACCTTGTTGATCAAGCCAAGAGCAAGGGCTTCCCGCGCGGAAATCTTCGGATTGTGGAACCAGATCTCCTTGGCCTTCTTCTTGCCGACCAGGTCCTCCAGGTACCAGGTGCCGTAGCCGGCATCGAACGAGCCCATCATCGGGCCGACCTGGCGGAACACCGCGCTCTCCTTGGCGATGGTCAGGTCGCACACCATCTGCAGCACGTTGCCGCCGCCGACCGCGAAGCCATTGACCGAGGCGATCACCGGCTTCTGCAGCCGGTCGATCAACTCGTACATGTCGAGCGTCGGCAGGGTGCCGGCGTAGAGCGTGGTGTCCTCCATGCCGTCCTTGCGCCCGCCGATGCAGAAGAAGCGCTCGCCCGCGCCGGTGATCACCACGACGCGGGTGCGCGTCTCGCGCCGGATCGCGTTGATGCAGTCGCGCACCTCGTGACACATGGTGACGTTGAACATATTGCCGTCGTTCGGGCGATTGAGCGTGATCGTCCCGATCGGGCCGTCCTCGGCATAGAGGATGGTTTCGAAGGGCAAAGGGGCGTCTCCTGATCGTAGCCCGGATGAGCGAAGCGAAATCCGGGACCGGTTGTGCCGCGAGAAAGTCCCCGGGTTTCGCTGCGCTCAACCCGGGCTACAGCTAGATCACTTGCGCCTCGGCCAGCGCATTCAGCCGCTCCTCATCATAGCCGAGCAGGCCGGTCAGCACCTCGCGCGTGTGCGCGCCGAGCAGCGGCGGCGGCAGGCGCGGCTGGTGCGCCTCGCCGTCGACATGCACACCGAGGCCGACTTGCGGCACGTCGCGGCCGTCCGCCGCGATGTTGTAGAACAGCCCGCGCTCGATCAGCAGCGGATCGACGGAGACCTCGTCGAGGCGGTTGATCGGCCCGGCCGGCACGCGCGCCTCGGCGAACAGTTTCAGCCACTCGGCGCGTGGACGCGTCTTCATCAGCGCCTGCACCTCGGTGACGATCTCGGCGCGGCGCGCCTGCTGCTCGGCGTTCGTGGCGACAGCCAGCTTCTTCAACGAGTTGGGCCGGCCGACGCATTGCCAGAAGCGCTGCCAGATCGGCGGCGTGTTCAGCCCGAGCGTGATCGGCTCGTCGGCGGTGTCGAACGACTGGTAGACCGCGATCACGCTGTCCTTGGCGCCGGAGCGGCGCGGCAGCCGGCCCGAGCCGAGATACGGTACGATGCGACAGGCCATGAACCGCGTCATCGATTCGGTGAGCGACACGTCGATGGTGCGGCCCTGCCCCGAACGCGTGCGCTCGAACAGCGCGGCGACGACCGCGAGCGCGGCGTCCTGGCCGGACAGCAGGTCGGCGGCCGGCGTGCCGATCTTCTGCGGCTCGCTGTCGCGCGCGCCGGTCAGGTCCATGACGCCCGAATAACCCTCGGCGATCAGGTCGTAGCAGGCCCAGTCGGCGCGCTCGCCTTCGAGCCCGAAGCCGGTGATCGAGGCGTAGACGATGTCGGCCTTGACGGCGCGGATCGCCTTCGGGTCGACCCCAAGCTTCTTGGCCGAGCGCGGCAGCTGGTTGACCAGGAACACGTCGGCGCGCGTCACGAGATCGCGCAGCACCGCGTAGCCTTCCGGCTTGGCGTAGTCGAGCGCGACGCTCTTCTTGTTGCGGTTGACCGACATGAACAGCAGCGACTCGCCGTCGAGCCACGGCGGACCCCAGGCGCGGCCATCATCGCCCGCCCCCCTGCGCTCGACCTTGATGACGTCGGCGCCCATGTCGCCGAGCAGCATGCCGGCATACGGCCCGGCAATGGAGGTCGTGAGATCGACCACGGTGACGCCCGCGAGCAGGGTGAAACCGCGGCCGGGCGCGATGCGCGGCAGCGCGTCCATCGGCAGATCGGAACGACGGGAAGAGTCCATGTCTGCCTCAAGTCCGTTGCGGCATTGTTGCCGGCACCTTCGTTGCGATCAAGCCGGCTGCACGGCGCCGCGCTCGATGCGGAAGGCGCGCACCAGCAGGTCGGCGACGTGAACTTCGTTCGACTCCGCGATCAGTACCGACACACCCTGCGACTTCAGGCTCGCCAGCACCTCGCCGAGCCGGCGCGCGAGCGCCGGCGCCAGCCCCTCGAACGGCTCGTCGAGCAGGAGCACGCGCGTCCCGGCCATCAGCGCGCGGGCGAGCGCGACCATCTTCTGCTGCCCGCCCGAGAGCTCGAGCGCGCGGCGCTGCTGGAAGCGGGCCACCTCCGGCATGATGGAGAAGATCCAGTCGAGCCGCGCGTCCGCGTCGGCGGGCGCGACCGACCAGGTCGGCAGGCGGATGTTCTCCTCGACGGTGAACTCGGGCACCAGCCGGCGGTCCTCCGGCATGTAGCCGATGCCGCGCGCGACGCGGCCGATGCGCCGGCAATGCCAACAGGTCGATGTCGTCGAGCGCGACTCTTGCCGGTCGCCGGAAGCGCCCCCATCATGGCGCGCATCACCGTGGTCTTGCCGGCGCCGTTGCGGCCGATCAGGCCGCACATCTCGCCCTCGTCAAGCTCGAGCGACACGTCGCGCACGATCGGCACCGGCCCGATCGCGACGTTGAGGTCCGTCGACCTTAAGCATGCGGCGGCCTCCGCGGTCGGCGTCACCTTCAGCTTGGTGCCGCTGATCAGCGCCTGCACGCGCGGCATCGGCGAGCGCCACCGCCGGCGTGCCGTCGGCGATCACGGTGCCGTCGTAGAAGGCGAGCACGCGGTCGGCGAAGCGCTCGACGATCTCCATGTCGTGCTCGACGAACAGCACCGTCATGCGTGCGCGACTTTCAGCGCCGACATGACCACGTCCATCACGCCGAACTTCTCCTCGATCGAGATGCCGCTGGTCGGCTCGTCGAGCAGGAGCAGGCGCGGCGCGCCGGCGACCGCCATCGCGATGTCGAGCAGCTTGCGCACGCCCTGCGGCAGCGTCGACGGCGCGCGTGTCGCGGTAAGCGCGCGATCTGGAACAGCGTCGAGCGCGGCTTCGGCTGCGGCCATCGGTCTCGGCCGAGCGCAGCGGCGTGCAAGCGCCAGCGCCGAACAGGCGGTCCGGACCGCGCGCGATCGCGGCCGCCGCGCACATGTTCTCGAACACGGTGAGCGACGGGAAGATCTGCGCCACCTGGAACGAGCGCGAGATGCCGAGCCGGGTGATTTCGCGCGACGGCTGGCCGGTGATGTCGCTGCCCTCGAACGAGATCGTGCCCTTGGACGGCGCGCAGATGGCCGGTGATCATGTTGACGAAGGTGGTCTTGCCGGCGCCGTTGGCGCCGATGATGCCGACGGTCTGCTCGAGCGGCACGTCGACGCGAAATGTCGCGCGCGGCGACCACCGAGCCGAAAGTCTTTTCCAGGTCGCGGACGCGAGAGGATCGCGCGTCATGGCGCGCCGCCTTCGCGCGACCGCGCAGCGCGCGCGAACAGCGAGCCGAGCCCCTCGGGCAGGAACAGGATGGTGAGCAGCAGCACCGAGCCGAGGATGAACTGCCAGGTGCCGGGCAGCAGCGTCGACGGCGATGGAGCGCAGCAACTCGAACACCAGCGAGCCGACGAACGCGGCGGCGACCGAGCCGGCGCCGGCCAGGATGGTGACGAACACGAAGCCGCCGGAGGTGGTCCAGTAGGCCATCTGCGGGTCGACATGGCCGATGGTCAGCGCCGCGAGCGCGCCGCCGAAGCCGCCGAGCATGCCGGCGATCGACGAGCTTCATGTGGATCAGGCGGTTGACCGAGAGCCGAGGAACTCGACGCGGATCTCGTTGTCGCGGATCGGGATCGCCAGCGCGCCGGCGACCGAGCGGAAATAGGCGCCACGACCAGCGCCGACGACCGCGCAGACACCGAGCACCAGCCAGATAGAGCGCGAGACCCAGCGCGGCACCGTGCGGCGCTAAGCCCGAGGAAGGTCGCGGGCGCGACGTTGAAGCCGTCGGTCGAGCCGAGCGTCTCGGTCTTCACCAGCACGCCGTAGAGGATCATCGACATCGCGAGGCTGAGCATCGCGAAGAAGATCTCGCGGTAGCGCGCGAGCAGGAAGCCGACGAGAAATGCCGACGATGCCGGCCAAGACGCCCGCGGCCAGCAGCATCAGCGAACGCGTCGGTGATGCCGGCCCAGCGCGCCGAGCAGCGCCACCGTATAGGCGCCGACCGCGTAGTAGAGCGCCTGGCCGAACGGGACGAGACCGGCGCGCCAGAGGATGATGAGGCCGAGCACCACCAGCGCATTGGCGAACGCGATGGTGGCGAGCGAGATCAGCCAAGGCGGCAGCACCAGCGCCGGCGCCGGCGAGCGCCAGCGAACGCCAGCGCGCCGAAGCAGGTTGCGCGCGCGCCATCAGATCTTCCTCGGCTGCGCGCGGGTGAACAGGCCATGCGGACGGAACGACCAGCACCAGCGCCATCACGCGCGTAGATGACGAACAGCTCGATCTGCGGCACCAGGTGCACGGCCGCCGCCCGGCACAGCCCGACGATCAGGGCGCCGATCAGCGCGCCCTCGATCGAACCCATGCCGCCGATCGCCACCACCGCGAAGGCAAGCACGATGACCTCGACGCCGATGCCGAGCGTGACCGAGATCTTGGGCGCCATGACCGCGCCGCCGAGCGCGCCGAGCATGGCGCCGAGCAGGAACGTGACGGTGTAGACCACCGTCACGTTGATGCCGAAAGCGGCCGCGGTCTCGCGGTCGAAGATCACCACCGTGAGCAGGCGGCCGTAGCGCGTGCGCTTCAGCGCCGCAGGTGGCCGCGATCGCCAGCGCCGCGGCGAGCACGACGAGGCCGATGTCGTAGCCCGACAGCACCAGGTCGCCGACCTCGATGTTGCCGGCGGCGGCGAGCGGCTGATAGGCCGACATAGGAGCGCGGGCCCCAGATGAGGATGATGACGTCTTCGAGGATCAGGAACACCGCATAGGTGACCAGCACGATGACGACCTCGTCCTTGCCATAGACGAAGCGCAGGATGCCGCGCTCGAGGATGAGCCCGATCACCAGGCCGATCGCCATGGCGGCAAGCGCCATGGCGAGGAAGCCGCCGGCCACCGGCCAGTCCTTGTCGAAATAGATGCCGACCGCGGTCGCGGCGGCGTAGGCGCCGAAGGCATAGAACGAGCCGTGCGCCACGTTGAGGATCTTCATCACCCCGAAGATCAGGGTGAGCCCGATGGCGACGACGAACAGATAGGCCGCGTAGACCAGGCCATCGGTCAGGATGGCGAAGGCGGTGAGCACGGGCGTGGCCTATTGGCGTTATGGAAAACCCTGGACCTAGCGCAGAACCCGCCGCGCGTTCCCCTCGCCCCGCGAAGCGGGGCGAGGGTGCCGAGGACCGCAGGTCCGAGGCGGGAGAGGGGCGCAAGTTGAGAGACCCTCTCCCGGCTCGCGCTACGCGCTCGCCACCCTCTCCCGCTCCGCGGGCGAGGGGAAAACCACTCACTTGCAGACCGCGCCCTTCATACCGCCGGCGAGCCAGGCGTCGGAGTTGATGCCGTCCGGCGGATTGACGCATTCGGCCGGGTAGCGCACGACGTCGATGATCTCGGGCTCGCCCTTCTGCTTGTTGAAGCGATAGGTGCCGTAGGCGATCTCGGAGATGCCCTGGTGGCCGTTGCCGATCGCCATCTTGATCTTGGTGCTCGGCCCGTCGAACTCGAGATTCTCGAACGCCGCGATCACCTCGTCGGTGGTCGGGCGCGCGCCGTTCTTCTTGGCCGCGCGCCTTCTCCCATGCGGCCTTCAGTCCGAGGATCGACTGCGCCATGTGGTACGACGGATAGGTCGGCGGCGTGCCGTAGCGGTCCTTGTAGGTCGCGACGAACCAGCTTGTTCAGCTCGCTGTCGCGCGCCATCAGGCCGTGCGGCCCGCGCGCGCCGATGATGGTGCCGTCCGGCATCTTGTTGCCGAGCCGCCAGATCGCGGACTCGCCCGCGGTCATGATCAGCGGCTGGCGCCCCGGCAGCCCGCGCGCGGAGGACTGGAAGACGAAGCCCTCGAGGTCGCCGTTCCAGAAGCTGGTGTGGATCACCTGGGACTTCGCGGTCAGCAGCGCGGAGATCTCCGCGCCGAACTCGCCGGCGAACAGCTTCGGGAACAGCTCCTTGTCGACGGTGACCTTCGGCGCCAACGCCTTCATGGCGCCGACGAAGTCGCGCCATGAATCCTGGCCCCAGGCATAATTCTGGTTGATGCCCGAATAGGCGGTGAGGTTCTTCTTCTTGTCGAGGATGTAGCGGGCGGCCGCGACGTTATCCATGGTGGCGTGCGGAGTGGGGCGGAACACGTATTTGCGCTGCGCCTCCTCGAAGATGCGCGGCGTGCCACAGTCGAACAGCACGGTCAGGGTCTTGAGCTCTTCGGCCACCGGCACCACGGCGAGGCAGTTGCCGGATGACACGTAGCCGACCACGGCGTCGACGCCGTCGCGCTGCACCAGGTTGCGGAACTCGGTGACCTGGTTGGCGGTCGAGCCGGCTTCGTCGACGAACTTCGATTCGATCTTGGCCCCGCCGAGGCCGACCTGGTTGTAGGGGGCAGGCACCTTTCCGGCATTGAGCATCTCGACCATGATCTCGGCCGAGTTGCGGCTCGGGATGCCGAACGGGCTTGCGGCCGCGCCGGTAAGGAAGGTCACAATGCCGATCTTGACCGGCGGCGCGGCCGGAGCGGCGGGCTGCTGAGCGTAGGACACGCCGGCAAGGCCGGCCGTCAGCGCGGCTGCCAGCGCGGTGACGTGGATGCGTCGGTTCCAGTCGCACCGATCTTTCATTGTCATTCCTCCCTTATCGTGACGTTCTTGGTCGTTAGCGATGTCGCGCGTCAGCAAACGCGATCCGGCGGCGAGTTTCAACTGTTCGCGTGGGAAAATCCGGAGCTGACGGTGTTACGCCGCGTCGCGCCCGGCTTGGCGGCCGAGCAGGCCGGCTTCGACCAGTGCGGCGCGGATGCGTTCGATCTCGGCGCGGCCGATCTTCACGAGCGGCGGGCGCACCACCGCGCGCGGCAGGCGGCCGAGCAGGACCAGCGCCTCCTTCATGCGGTTGTGCATGTCGACGAACGGATCGGCGTAGAACGCGCGCATCAGCGGCTCGATGCGGTCGTTGAGGCGGCGCGCTTCGGCGAGATCGTTGTCCTGCACGGCGCGGAACAGCTGCGCCTGCAGGTCGGGGATCACGCTGCCGCTGCCGGACAGGAGCCCGTTGCAGCCGAGCACAAGAGAAGCGAACAACCAGGCGCTATGAGTCGTGAGCACATTGACCGGCCGCGGCAGGTTCTGCAGCGTGCGCACGTGCCATTGGTGATGCGGCACGGTGCCGATCCAGTCCTTGACGGCGCGGATGGTCGGGATTTCGTCGCACAGCCGCAACAGCGTGTCCTTGGGATAGCCCTGGCCGGTCGCGAGCGGATACTGGAACACGATGATCGGCAGGTCGGTCGCATCCGCGATGCGCCGGAAATGCGCGAGCGCCATCTCGGGCGACTGACCGAGCGTGAATGGCGCCGGCGGGAACACCAGCAGCGCCGAGGCGCCGGCGGCCGCCGCCATGCGGGCGAGGCGCGCGGCTTCGAGGGAACCGTCGGCCCAGATGCCGTTGACCAGCGGCAGGCGCGCGCCGATCTCGTCCTGCGCGACGTCGAGCACGCGGCGCTGCTCGTCGAACGTGCAGGACGCAACCTCGGTCGAATGCGCGTTGACGGTGACGGCGGAGAGGCCGGGAGTCGCGGCGACGTCGCGCAGGTGCTTGCGGAAGCCAGCCTCGTCGATTGCAAGCTCGTTGTCGAACGGCAGCAGCACCGCAGGAATGACGCCGTGGGGCACGTAGCTCGCGTGACGGGGCATGGGATACCTCGGATCGATTCAAGTCAGTGTATAGGCCGTCGGCCGCCGCGTCACGCCTCGTCGACCACGCTGTTGCGCAGGGTCCCGATCTCGGGAACCGCGATCTCTACGACGTCGCCGGGCACGAGCCAGCGCGGCGGATCGAAGCGCGCGCCGGCACCGGTCGGCGTGCCGGTGACGAGGATATCGCCGGGTTTCAGCGTGGTGAAGATGGTGATGTAGGCGATGAGATCGGCGAAGGTGAAGATCAGGCTTTCCGTGGTGTCGTCCTGGCGCAGCTCGCCGTTGACGCGTGTGGTCAGGTGCAATGGCCTGGCGAGGTCGATTTCGTCGCGCGTCACCATCCAGGGCCCGATGCTGCCGGAGGCGTCGAAGTTCTTGCCTTGCGTCACGTTGAACTTGCCGTGCCGCGTCCACTCGCGCGCCGTGCCCTCATTGCACAGCATTACGCCGGCGACGTGATCAAGCGCGCGCTCCTTGGGGATTTTGCGCCCGCCGCGGCCGATCACCAGCGCGATCTCGCCTTCATAGTCGAACTGCCTGGTGACGGCTGGCCGCACCAACGGTTCCCCGTGGCCGACCAACGAGCCCGGCGTGCGGAAGAACATGCTCGGGTATTCGGGCAGCTCGGAATTATCTTTGTACTCGGCGTTGCGGTTGGCGTAGTTGACGCCGATGCAGAGGATCTTCTCGGGTGCGAGCACCGGCGGAAGCAGGTTCACGTCCTCGATCGCGATATCCGGCATGGCGCCGCTTACGACAGCCGCAACTTCACCCAGCGCGTCGGTCCGCAGCGCGTCGAGCAGACTGGTACAACGCGGCAGCCGCCTGCCGAGGTCGACGATCCCGTCGCCGACGACGGCGCCGAAGGCGGTTCGCGCGCCTTGCGTGAATGTGGCAAGCTTCAAGGAGAATCTCCGGCAGGCTGCGGCTTGACGCGGCTGCGGGGCCGATGATTGCCATGTTAGAAGCCTGACCAGCCGCGGGCAACAGGAGGATGATGATGCCGCACGTGATCGTTGAATACTCCGCCAACATCGAGGCCGAGCTTTCGCCCGAGCGCCTGATCGACGACATCCACGCGGCCGCGATCGCCAGCGGCATCGCCGAACCGGTCGCGGTGCGCACGCGGCTGAAGCGCCGCGAGCACTATCGGGTCGGCGACGGCGCGCCGGAGAACGGCTTCGTCCACATCGACATTCGCGCGCGCAAGGGTCGCAGCCTCGAGCAGAAAAAGCATGCGGTGCAAACCATCTATGATCAGGCCAATAAGACGCTCGATCCGGTGTTCAAGGCGCGCCCCCTGGCGCTGACCGTGGAAATCCACGAGATCGATCCGGAGACGCGATTGTTGCGCAACGGCATGCGCGAGAGGCAGGCTAGTGCCCCGAACCCGAAGTTCGCACACGTCGTGCTGCAAGGTCAGTTGCGAACTTCGGGTTCAAAGGGGCACTAGAATCATGGAGTTGCTAGTGTCCTTCGATTCCGAAGTTCGCTTAGAGTGTGCCGCGAATGCCGGCGAACTTCGGAATCGGGACACTAGCGCCGCATGAGCACCACCCTCGACAAGACCGTCGCGCGGGCGGAAGGGTTCCTGAAGCGCTTCCGCGAAAAGCCGGTTGCACACCTGATCGACGGCAAGCCTGAGGCCGGCAGCGGCCGGACTTTCGAGACGCTGTCGCCGCTCGACAATCGTGTCATCGCCAAGGTCGCGCGCGGCGATGCGGCCGACATCGACCGCGCTGCGCAAGCCGCGACACGCGCGTTCCGCGCCTGGAGCCGGACCGCCGGCGATGAGCGGCGCAAGGCCCTGCACCGGATCGCCGATGCGATCGAGGCACGCGCCGACGAAATCGCGCTCGTGGAATGCTTGGATACCGGGCAGCCGATCCGCTATATGGCCAAGGCGGCGTTGCGCGGCGCAGAGAACTTCCGCTTCTTCGCCGACCGCGCGCCCGGCGCTGCGGACGGCCAGTCGCTGCCGACCGACACGCATCTCAATTACACCTTGCGCCAGCCGATCGGTCCCGTGGGCGTGATCACGCCGTGGAACACGCCGTTCATGCTCTCGACCTGGAAGATCGCGCCGGCGCTCGCGGCCGGGTGCACGGTCGTGCACAAACCGGCGGAATGGAGCCCGCTCAGCGCCGTACTGCTCGCCGAGATCTGCCTCGAAGCCGGCCTGCCGGCGGGCGTGCTCAATACCGTGCACGGCTTGGGCGAGGAGGCCGGCAAGGCGCTGACCGAACATCCTGCCATCAAGGCGGTCGGCTTCGTCGGCGAGTCGGCCACCGGAAGCGCGATCATGGCGCAGGGCGCGCCGACCCTCAAACGCTTGCATTTCGAGCTCGGCGGCAAGAACCCGGTGATCGTGTTCGCCGACGCCGACCTCGACCGCGCGCTCGATGCCGTACTGTTCATGATCTACTCGCTCAACGGCGAGCGCTGCACCTCCTCGAGCCGCGCGTTGGTGCAAGCTTCGATCCACGACGAGTTCGCGCGCCGTGCCACCGAGCGCGTGGCCGGGATCAAGGTCGGACACCCGCTCGATCCCGCGACCGAGATCGGCCCGCTGATCCATCCGCGCCACGTGGAGAAAGTGTTGAGCTACCTGGCCGTTGCGCAACAGGAAGGCGCGCACGTCGTGGGCGGCGGCCGCGTGGGCAGCAGCGGCAATTATGTCGCGCCGACGCTCTATACCCATGCGCGCCAGGATATGCGCATCGCGCAGGAGGAGATCTTCGGCCCGGTCCTCACCATGATCCCGTTCGCCGATGAGGTCGAGGCGCTGCAGCTCGCCAACGACGTGCGTTACGGGCTCGCCGCTTATCTGTGGACCCGCGACGTCGGCCGCGCGCATCGCGTGGCGCAGGCGCTCGAAGCGGGCATGGTGTGGGTCAATTCCGAGAACGTGCGCCATCTGCCGACGCCGTTCGGCGGCATGAAGGCCTCGGGCATCGGCCGCGACGGCGGCGACTATTCGTTCGACTTCTATATGGAGGTGAAGAACGTCGCGATCGCGCTCGATCGGCACAAGATCCCGCGGATCGGCGCCTGATATGCCGATCCGCCCACCCGTCTTCGATCCGCCCTTCGCGATCGTGCGTGCGAGCCATGTCGAATTCGGCGTGCGCGATCTCTCCCGCTCGCGCGCGTTCTATGTCGACTGCCTCGGCTATCTGGTCACCGAGGAGACGAAAGACGCGCTCTACCTGCGCGCAGTGGAAGAGCGCAACCATCATTCGATCGTGCTGCGCCGCGCCGACGCGCCTGTTGCGCAAGCGCTCGGCTTCAAGGTCGCGAGCGAGGACGACCTCGACCGCGCCGCGGTCTGGTTCGGCAAGCAGGGCCTTCCCGCAGCGTTCGTCGAGGTCGAATATCAAGGCCGCACCTTGCGCGCCGCCGACCCGCTCGGCATGCCGCTCGATTTTTACTTCAAGATGGACCAGGCCGAGTTGATGCTGCGCAAGTACGCGGCATATCGCGGCGCGCGCATCCAGCGCATCGACCACATCAACTGCTTCACCCCGGACGTGCAGCGCTCCTACGACTTCTATACCGACCTCGGCTTCCGCCTGACCGAGTACACCGAGACCGCGGAGCCCGAGGGGCAGCTCTGGGCGGTGTGGCTGCAGCGCAAGGGCAACGTTCACGACCTTGCCTTCACCAACGGGTACGGCCCGCGCCTGCATCACATCGGGGTGTGGACCGCGGGCGCGCTCGACATCCTGCACATCTGCGACGTGATGGCGAGTTCCGGATATCTGCCCAACATGGAGCGCGGGCCCGGACGCCACGGCATCTCCAACGCGTTCTTCCTCTACGTGCGCGATCCCGACGGCCACCGCGTCGAATTGTTCACCTCGGACTACCTCACCGTCGACCCCGATCTCGAGCCGCTGCGCTGGACCCTGCACGATCCGCAGCGCCAGACCTTGTGGGGCCACCCGGCGCCGAAGTCGTGGTTCGAGGAAGGCTCCGTGTTTCCGGGCGTCGCGGCCAGCGCGCCGACGCTTGCCGTGCAGCCGGTCGTGGCGCGCTAACCCGCGATGAACTCGCGCATCAGGCCGAACGCGCGTTCGGGCGCGTCGATGTGCACGCCGTGGCCGCAGTCGGCGAAGCGCTCGAAGCGCACCAGGTGCGGCGGCAGGCAGGCGGCGACCTCTTCGCCGAATGCCAGCGGCGTGATCGGGTCGCGGTCGCCGGCCAGCAGCAGCACCGGGCAGCGCACGCGCGCAAGATCGGCGCGGAAATCCATGCGCCCGTGCTCGTTGTGCGGGCCGTTGAAGGCGATCGCCACCTCGTTGCGGATGATGCTGCGCGTCTGCGTGTCGGTGTTGGCCATGGGCCGCGGACGATAGAGCGGATGGCAGACCTTTAGGTAGATGGCTCGGCTCTCGGGGCTGGGATTGAGCCAGTAGGCTTCGGCGGCGGCGCGTGCCGGCGGTCCGCCGGCGCGCTCGAACGCCGCGAATACGGCCGTAAAGTCCATCCGCGCCGCGGTGCTGGCGAGGATCAGCTTGCCGGGATGGCCAGGATGGCGCGTCGCGTAGGCCTGCGCCACGAAGCCTCCGAACGAACCGCCATAGACGATCGGCCGCTCGATGCCGAGCGCATCGCACAGGCCCTTCACGTCGTCGCCCCATTGGGCGAGATTCCAGGTCTCGGGCGCGCCGGTGCTGCGGCCGTTGCCGCGATGGTCGTAGTAGATGATCTGCGCGACGTCGGCCAAGGCCGAGAACGCCGGCTTGAACATGGTGTGGTCGAAGCCGGGCCCGCCGTGCAGCAGCACCAGCGTCGGCTTTGCGCGCATCGTCGGGCCGTCGGCCACCAGGGCCGCGCCTTCGACGTCGAAATAGAGCCTGGCGCCGTTGACCTCGACGAACATGGGAAGGCCTAGAGTCCGATTCGTTCTTCTTTGTATTTTTGCGCATGATCCTTATCCGAAAGGTCTGTCAACTTTTCGGGATCAGGCGCTAGCTAGATCATCATCACGACGTTGCCGAAGACCTTGCCCTGCTCGACCGCCTCGTGCGCGGCGACGATCTGGGCAAGCGGAAACGTCCTGGCGACATTGTGGATCAGGCTCTCCGCCTCCAGCATGCTGGTGATGCCTTCAATCGCGCGCGCGCGTTCCTCGGCGGTCAATTCGTAGACCAGCAGGAATTTCACGGCGATATTGTTGACGAGGCAGAACGAGCCGGGAAACTGCACCTGCGGCCCGGTGCCGTAGACCACCAGCGTGCCGCGCGGCCGCAGCACGCCCGGAAGCAGGCCGGCGTTCGCCGTGAGGTCGAGTTCGATCACGGCATCGACGCCGCCGTTGGTGAGCGCCATCACGCGCTCGCCGACGTCCTCGGTCTTGTAGTCGATGGTGTGGTCGGCACCGGCCGCGCGCGCGATCTTGGCCTTGGCGTCCGACGACACGGTGGCGATCACCTTGGCGCCGCGCGCCTTGGCGAACTGAATGGCATAATGCGCGACCGCGCCGGCGCCGCCGGCGGCCAGCACGGTGCTGCCTTCGAGCGGTTCGGCGAGCGCGACCGCATGCCAGGCGGTCAGTGCCGGAATGCCGAGGCAAGCGCCGGCCTCGAAGCCGACCGCCGACGGCAGGCGCACCGCCTGCCCCTCGGGCAGCACGATGTATTCGGCCGCCGTGCCGAACGGGCGTTTCCATGCGCCGTTCCAGATCCACACCCGCGCGCCCATGCGCCCCGGCGCGACACCGGCACCCACTTGGTCGATCTCGCCGGCGCCGTCGCTGTGCGGAATGACGCGGGGAAACGCCATCTTGCGCGTCAAGCCGGCGCGGGTCTTCACGTCGGACGGATTGACGCCGGAGGTCTTCAGCCGGACCCGCACTTCGCCGGGTCCAGCCTGCGGCGTCTCGACCTCGCCGACATGCAGAACCTCGGCCGCTGCTCCATTCTTCTCGTAATACGCCGCACGCATGGCAGAGCCTCGCCGGTGGAATCGTAACGACGATATCACGACGTATGCAAATGACACGCGACCGCGCGGCCCTCGCCCATCGGCAGCAGCTCCGGATCGACTTCGGCGCAAACCTTCATGGCGAACTTGCAGCGCGGATGGAAGCGGCATCCCGAGGGTGGGCGCAGCGCGCTCGGCGGCTCGCCGGTGATCACCTCCTGCGGCCGCGACCCTTCGGCCGCGGGGCTCGGGATCGGGATGGCGGCGAGCAGGCTCTGCGTATAGGGATGCAGCGGCGCGCGGTAGAGCTCGGCGCGCGACGCGACCTCGACGATGCGCCCGAGATACATCACCGCGATCCGGTCGCTGATGTGGCGCACCACGGCGAGATCATGCGCGATGAAGATGTAGGACAGGCCGAAGCGCTGCTGCAGCTCCTGGAACAGGTTGACGACCTGGGCCTGGATCGAGACGTCGAGCGCCGACACCGGCTCGTCGCAGATCACCAGGGTCGGATTGACCGCGATCGCGCGCGCGATCGCGATACGCTGGCGCTGGCCGCCGGAGAACTCGTGCGGGTAGCGCGACGCCATGTCGGGGCGCAGCCCGACCATGCGCAACAGCTCCGCGATGCGTTCCCGGTAGGCCGCGCGGTCGCCCGCCAGGCCATGCACCACCAGCGGCTCGCCCACGCTGTCGCCGATCGTCATGCGCGGATCAAGCGAGCCGTACGGATCCTGGTAGACCATCTGCATGCGGGCGCGAATCGGCCGCATGGCGGCGCGGTCGTGGTCGGTGATGTCCTCGCCCTCGAACACGATGCGGCCCTCGCTGACCGGCACCATGCGCAGGATCGCAAGGCCGGTGGTCGACTTGCCGCAGCCGGATTCGCCGACCAGGCCGAGGGTTTCGCCGCGCCGAACCGTGAACGAGACCCCGTCGACGGCGCGGATGCTCCCCACCTGCTGCTTCAGGATCACCCCGGCCAGCAGCGGGAAATGCACCTTCAGCCCGCTCACGCCGAGCAGCGGCAGGTCAGCGGACATCGGCAAAGCACGCCCGGTAGTGGCGTCCCTCGGTGTGCTCGAAAATGGGCCGCTCGACGCGGCAGCGCGGCAGCGCATGGCGGCAGCGCGGCTCGAACGCGCAGCCCGGCGGCAGCGCGGTCAGGTCGGGCGGCTGGCCCTCGATCGGCACCAGGCGCTTGGCCGTGTCCTGATCGAGGCGCGGGATCGAGGCCATCAGGCCGAGCGTGTAGGGATGGCGCGGCCGGGTATAGATCTCGTGCGCGGTGCCGCTCTCGACGATGCGGCCCGCATACATGACGCAGACGCGGTCGGCGTAGCGGGCGACCACGCCGAGATCATGGGTGATCAGCACCAGCGCCGCCTGCGTCTCGCGCGTCAGCTCCTTGAGCAGCGACAGGATCTGCGCCTGCACCGTCACATCGAGCGCCGTGGTCGGCTCGTCGGCGATGATCAGCCTGGGCCGGCAGGCGAGCGCCATGGCGATCATGGCGCGCTGGCGCATGCCGCCGGAGAACTGGTGCGGATAGGCGCCGACGCGGCTTGCCGCGTCGGGGATGCGCACGCGGCCGAGCAGGCCGCGCGCGTTCTCCCACGCCGTCGCCCACGACTGCTGGCGATGCACGTGCAGCGGTTCGGCGATCTGCAGCCCGACCGTGAGCGACGGGTTGAGCGACGACATCGGCTCCTGGAAGATCATGGCGATGCGGTTGCCGCGCACCGCCTGGATCTCGCGCTCGGAAATCTTGAGCAGGTCCCTGCCCTCGAACATCACCGCGCCGGCGCTGATGCGCCCCGGCGGATCGGGAATGAGCCGCAGCAGCGACAGCGCCGTGACGGTCTTGCCCGAGCCGCTCTCGCCGACGATCGCGAGCGTCTCGCCCGGCATGACGTCGAACGAGACCGCGTCGACCGCCGGCAGCCGCCCCTGCTCGGTGCGGAACTCGACCGACAGGTCGCTGACCTGCAGCAGCGGCTCGGGCATGGGCAGCCCCTGAAGCTGCCGCTCAGTAACCCATCTTCTTCTTCAATTCCTGATCGACCCAGATGCGGGCGTAGATCGGGCCCGGGCGGACCGCGCCGGCGCGCAGCTCGCCGCCGTAGTTCTTCACCCACGGCCACCATGCCGTATAGATGTGAGGCGTCGGCAGCCAGACATACGGCGCCTTGTCCAGCATTTCGCGCGTCAGCTCGCGGATCATGCCGATGCGCTTCTCCTCGTCGCGCGTGCGGTACATCTCGTCGATGCGCGCATCGAGTTTGGGATCGGCCCACATCGAGGGATTCCAGGTCTGTCCGGTCGAGAAGCTCTTGCGGATGGTGGTGGTCGGGTTGGTGTGGCCGTTGTTCATGAAGTAACCGGGCGCCAGCGTCTTCGACGTCATCGCCGACAGGAAGGCGCCGTATTCCATCGGCTGGATCTCGAGCTTGACGCCGACCTGCTCGAGATAGGCGGCGACCAACGGCAGCAGCTCCATGTGGTCGGGATTGCACGAGCAGACCTGGACCTTGAAGCTGAAGCCTTTCGGGTAGCCGGCCTCGGCCAGGAGCTGCTTGGCCTTGGCCGGATTGTAGACGAACAGCTCCTTGATCGAATCCGGCATCTGCTCGAGCGGCTCGAAGTAGCCGAGATAGTCCGGATGCTGCGGATAGGCGAACAGCTCGGCATTGCCGTTGTAGTAGGCCGAGACGATCTCCTGCTTGTTGACCGCCATGTTGAGCGCACGGCGCACGCGCACGTCGTCGAACGGCTTGGTATCGACGCGCATCGAGAGGAACTGGCCCGACATGCTGAGCCATTTCGACCATTGCAGCGCGGGCGCGCTTTTCTTGAGCTGCTCGACGTTCTGCCAGCGGATGTTTTCGAGGATATCGAGCTTGGCGGTGCGCAGCGCGGTGATGAAGGTCGCCTCGTCCTTGATGGTGCGATAGACGATCTTGTCGACGAAGGGCAGCTTGTAGGGAACCCCGGCGATCGTCTCCTTGTCCCAGTAGTTCGGATTCCTGGTATAGGTGTTGGAGTTGCCCGACACGAAATCGCTGAGCATGAACGGTCCGGTGCCGTTCGTGTTCTTCCAGTTGGCGGGACCGGCGGCGACGACTTCCTTGGGATAGATCGGCGAGAAGTAGCCGTAGCCGAAGCGATAATCCCACTCGGCGTGGAATTCCTTGAAAGTGAAGACCACGGTGTGAGTGCCGGCCGCCTCCACCTTGTCGACGTGATCGAAGTAGCCGACGATCTTCTTCGGGCTCTTGTCGAGGCGGTTGTAGCTGAACACCACGTCGTCCGCGGTCAGTTCGCGCGCCGCCATGACTCCGGGCTTTTCCGGGAACATGATGCCTTTGCGCAGCTTGATCTCGATGCGCAACGGATTTTCCTTCCACTCCCAGCTTTCGGCGAGCTCGCCGCGCGTCGCGTCGGAGGGCAGCCACGCGTCGGCATAGAACGGATGCTTGCCCTTGTTGCGCCGCGACTTGGTAAGGTCGGCGGCGAAAAGCTGCTCGTAGAACTGCCCCGTGTCGTGGTTGAGCTTCCAGTTCCAGTCGGCCGGATCCCACGACAGCGCCGACAGCGTCACATAGACGGTTCCGATTTCGAGCGCGCCGCCGTAAAGCGGCTTCTCCTGGGAAGCCGCCGGGCCGGCGAGCGCTGCAAGTCCGAATACGCCGGCGAGCAGTCCCATGCGAAGTCGAGATGCGAGCATTTCTGTCTCCCTCATTGGCTTCTTGTTGGTTTGCTTGTTGTCCTTAAGTCCTCATTGCACACTCAGCGCGATCCGCGCATGCGCGGGTCGAGCAGGTCGCGCAGCGCGTCGCCGAACACGTTGGTCGTATACACGACCGCGGTAAGGCAGAGCCCGGGCGCGAGCGCGAGCCACCACCCCTGGAACATGTAGGTGCGCCCCGTACCCGACAGCATGCCGCCCCAGGTCGGTGCCGGCGGCGGCACGCCGAGGCCGAGGAACGAGAGCCCGGACTCGGCCAGGATCACGGTGCCGACGCGCGTGGTGAACAGCACGATGATCGGCGGCATCACGTTGGGAAGAATATGCCGCCACAGGATACGCCAGGTCGAGGCCCCCATCGACTGCGCGGCGTGCACGTACATGTTCTCGCGCACCGAAACCACCGCCGAGCGGATGATGCGCGAGCCGCCGATGCCGAGCAGGAGGCCGAGCGTGACGATGATCTGCGGCATGCCGGGTCCGACCACCGAAACCACCACGATCAGGATGATGAGATCGGGGAAGCTCATCCAGGCGTCGACGAAACGCTGGGTGATGAGGTCGAGCTTGCCGCCGAGGTAGCCGGTAAGGATGCCGAGCACGATCGATACTGCGGTGGCCAAGCCCGCCGCGCAGAAACCGATGATGACCGAGAGCTGCGCGCCGTAGAGGCAGCGCGAAAGCATGTCGCGGCCGAGATTGTCGGTGCCGAACGGGAATTGCCACGACGGGGCTTTGAGCCGGTTGATCGGGTTGATCTGGTTCATGCCGTAGGGCGCGAGGACGTCGGCGAACACGCCGCAGAACAGGAACAGCATGAAGATCGCGCCGGCGACCGCGCCGAGCGGCTTCTCGCGCACGAGCCGGACCACGAACGCCGCGACCGGACCGCGCCGCCGGCGGATGGGTTGGGCGATGCCTTCCGCAATCGCCATCAGCGGTACCTCACCCGGGGATCGAGCAGGCCGTAGCTGAGGTCGACGAACAGGTTGATGAACATCACCGCGACGCCGACGATCAGGAACACGCCGGTGATGATCGGATAGTCGCGCTGGTACACGGCATCGAGCAGCAGAAGTCCCATGCCGGGGATGACGAAGATCTGCTCCACGATCACGGCGCCGCCGATCAGCAGCGGCGCCTGCAGGCCGACCAGGGTCACCACCGGGATCAGCGCGTTGCGCAGCGCATGGCGCACGATCACGGTGCGCGCGTTGAGGCCCTTGGCCCAGGCGGTGCGGATGTAGTCCTGGCGCAGCACTTCGAGCATCTGCGTGCGCGTGAGCCGCATGGTGATCGCCGACAGCGCGGTGCCGAGGATGACCGCGGGGATGATCATCTGCTTGAGGTTCTGCAGCGGGTCCTGGGTGAACGGCACGTACTTCACTTCCGGCGACCAGCCCCACCAGATCGAGGGCAGCACCATCACCATGGTGCCGGTCCAGAACGCCGGGACCGCCAGCATCAGGAACGAGAACGAGCGCGCGAAGTAATCGCCCGCGGTGTCCTGCCGGATGGCGGAATAGACGCCGATCGGCAGGGCCACGATCAGCGCGACGATCAGGGCGAGCAGCCCGAGCTCGAACGTCACCGGCAGGCGCGCGAACAGGAATTCGCCGACCGGCGCGTTCTGCCACAGCGAGTGACCGAAATCGCCGCGCAGCACGCCGCCGACCCAGCGCAGGTATTGCTCCCACATCGGGCGGTCGAGGCCGAGCGCGGAGACAAGCTGGTCGCGGCTGAGCTTGCCGGCGCTGATGTCGTTCTGGCTCAGCATCAGGTCGATGACGTCGCCGGGGATCATGCGCACGGTGACGAACACGATGACGCTGGCGAAGAACAGCGTCGGCACCAGCGCCAGCAATCGTCGAACGACGTAGGCCTGCATCGGCTCCCCGCGACGCCAACACGACGCCGCGAATGTTATGTGAGCCGCGCGAGGCGCGCCAGCGCGTCCGCGTGCGTCAATTCACGCCGCGCCCGTTTCGCGGCGCGGAACGATAACCGATGCCTAGATTTCCAGGCTCTTCGGATCGCGCATCGCATTCCAAAAATGGAGGATGTCGACGGTGCGCTCCTGTTCGTCGACGGTGTAGACGATCCAGTATTGGGTCCGCCGGCCGACACGAAACAGGTAAGCCCGATAGGGGCGCCAGTAAGGGGGAAGTAGGCCCACATCAAGGGCGATTCGCCCAAGTTGACGGCAATGATCCGGTCGAGCCGTTCGATCTGCTCGATGGCAAATTCTTCGCTGTATTGGCGAAGATAGAAAGCGAACTCGTCAATAAGGCGTTGTGCGACCGGGTCGATGCGGACGCGAAATGTCATGGGCAGCTAACGTTTGATGCCCCGATAGATATCGATAAGGCGTTGCTTGAACGTCTTCGGCTCGTAGTCAATGCCCTCGCCGGTCTTGATGCGATTTTCCGCTTCTGCCAATGAGGCGCGCAATTCCGCGCGCTCCTTGTCCGACAAGACGGGGAGTTCTTCCATCGTGGTGACCGGCACCATCGTGGTGCGGCGCCTGTCGTCAGTCGCAGCCTTGCTCGTCATGGCAGCACTATAGCATACCGGAAAAATTCACGCTGTCGCCTTTTCGCGGCTTGGAACCGCCTCCTCGGCTTGTGCACGGCCGAACCCCGCGCCCAACAACCCGCGCAACGTGGCGACCAGCACGAGCGGCTGATCGACCATCACGTGATGATGCGCCTCGGGGATCGCGATCATCGGCGCGTCGGGCGGCAGCAGGCTGCGGGTGTAGGCGAGGTTCTCCTCGTCCATCAGGTTGGACTTGGCGCCCCACATGATGGCGACCGGGCACTTGGCGCTGGTGACGGCGGCCGACGGATAGGTGCGCTGGTAGCCTTTCCACATGAACGGATCGAAGCACCAGGTCCAGCCTTCGCCCGCACCGTCCTGCAGCGGCGCCTGGCGCAGCGAGTTGCGCGCGATGAAATCGACGATGAACAGGTTCTCGCACGCCTGCGCCGGCAGGAAGCGGAACCGCTCGAGCGCCGCCTCCACGCTCGGGTAGACCGCGGTCGCACGCGGCTCGCGCGGCGGGCCGGCCTTCGCGCGCCGCTCGGCACGCCGCTGCTCCGAAATGATCGGCGTGTCGAGCAGCACGACGCCGCCGAGGCGCTCGCCGTGACGGGCGGCGCAGAGCGCGGACGGGAAGCCGCCGAACGAATGGCCGACCACGATCGGCTTCACCGGAGCGGCGAACAGACCGGCGGTCTCCGACACGGCGAGCAGCTCCTCGACATGGAGGTCGGGCGAGTAGGCGTTCCGCCAGTCGGAACGTCCCATGCCGGACCACGACAGCGCGGCGACGCGATAGTCCGGCGCGAAGAACGGCGCGATGAAGCTCCACCAGTCGGCGTGTGCGCAGTTGCCGTGCAGCAGCAGCAGGCCGGGCCGCTCGCGCTCGCCCCACACCAGGGTTTCGATGCGTGCGCCCGCGACGGTCACGAAACTACGTTGCGGCATGTTCCGCAGGGCGGCATCGAACCATTCGGGCGCTTCCGGGCGCGCGCCGCGCAAATGCGCCAATGGCGCGCGCAGGTGTCGGTCCTCCATCCAGTCTTGCCTCGTCTTGTCGCGGCGCCGGCATTGCCGAAAACGCGCTTGCCTTCACTCTCTTAACAACTAAGTTCGGGAACACAAAGGGAGAGCGCGTGCTGTTCGATCTCACAGGCAAGGTCGCGGTCGTCACCGGCTCGTCGCGCGGCATCGGCAAGGCGATTGCCGAGCGCATGGCCGAGCACGGCGCCAAGGTGGTGATCTCCTCGCGCAAGCCGGGGCCGTGCGAAGAGGTCGCGAAGGGGATCAACGGCAAACACGGCGACGGCGCCGCGATCGTCATTCCGGCCAACATCTCGTCCAAGGACGACCTGAAGAACCTCGCCGAGGAAACCACCCGGCGCCTCGGCAAGATCGACGTGCTGGTGTGCAATGCCGCGTCCAATCCCTATTACGGGCCGATGTCCGGCATGCAGGACGACCAGTTCCGCAAGATCCTCGACAACAACATCGTGTCGCAGCACTGGCTGATCCAGTTCGTCCTGCCGCAGATGGTCGAGCGCCGCGACGGCGCCGTCATCATCGTGTCGTCGATCGGCGGCTTGCGCGGCTCGTCCGTGATCGGCGCCTACTGCATCTCCAAGGCCGCCGACCTGCAGCTCGCCCGCAACCTCGCGGTCGAATACGGGCCGCACAACGTGCGCGTCAACTGCATCGCACCCGGCCTGATCAAGACCGACTTCGCCCGCGCGCTGTGGGAAAATCCGGAGACGCTGAAGCGCTCGACCGCCGGCGCCGCGCTGCGCCGCATCGGCGAGCCCGACGAGATCGCCGGTGCCGCGGTGTTCCTTGCCTCCCCCGCCGGCTCGTTCGTCACCGGGCAGACCATCGTGATCGACGGCGGCGCCACCATCTGAAACGGAGCAGCGATGTCCGATCTCGACACCTTCAAGACCGAAACGCGCGCCTGGCTGGAGGCAAACTGCCCGCCCGAGATGCGCCGCCCGAGCGGAACCGAAGACGACATCTGCTGGGGCGGGCGGCACTGGACATTCCAGTCCGACGCCCAGCGCGTCTGGATGGTGCGCATGGCGGAGCGCGGCTGGACCGTTCCGGACTGGCCGCAGCAATACGGCGGCGGCGGGCTCGCGCGCGAGGAGACCAAGATCCTGCGCAGCGAGATGCGCCGCATCGGCGCCCGCTCGCCGCTCGACAGCTTCGGCATCTGGATGCTCGGGCCGGCGCTGCTGAAATACGGCAACGAGAAGCAGAAGAAGGAACACCTCCCCAGGATCGCGCGCGGCGAGATCCGCTGGTGCCAGGGCTATTCGGAACCGAACGCCGGTTCCGACCTCGCCTCGCTGCAGACCCGATGCGAGGACAAGGGCGACCACTTCCTGGTGAACGGACAGAAAATCTGGACCTCCTATGCCGACCAGGCCGACTGGATCTTCTGCCTGGTGCGCACCGACCCGACGGCGAAGAAACACGAAGGCATCAGCTTCATCCTGTTCGACATGGAGAGCCAAGGCGTCTCCACCAAGCCGATCTCGCTGATCTCGGGCAAGTCGCCGTTCTGCGAGACGTTCTTCGACAATGTGAAAGTGCCGAAGGAGAACCTGGTCGGCGAGCTCAACAAGGGCTGGGACGTCGCCAAGTACCTGCTCACCCATGAGCGCACCATGATCAGCGGCATGGGGATGCGCGCGGCCGGCCGGCCGATCCGCCAGGTCGCCGCCGACACCATCGGCCTCGACGAGCGCGGCATGCTGGCCGATCCGCTGCTGCGTGCGCAGATCGCGGCGATCGAGATCGACGAGGTCGCGTTCATGCTGTCGCTCGAGCGCGCCGGCGATATGGCCAAGGCCGGCCAGGGCAACCCGGCGTTCTCCTCGGTGCTCAAATACTACGGCGCCGAGCTCAACAAGCGCCGCCACGAGCTGATCATGGCGGCCGGCGGCTCGGACGCGCTCGAATGGGAGAGCGAGCGCTCGCGCAAGGGCGCGCTCGCGCGCGGCTGGCTGCGCACCAAGGCCAACTCGATCGAGGGCGGCACCAGCGAGGTGCAGCTCAACATCGTGGCCAAGCGCATCCTCGGCCTCCCGGGCGCCTGAGCCATGCCGCTGGTCCTGACCGACGAACAGGCGATGCTGCGCGACAACGCGCGCCGCTTCCTCGCCGAGAACGCACCCGTGTCGCATCTGCGCAAGCTGCGCGACACGCGCGACCAAACCGGCTTCTCGCGTGCGCTGTGGAAGCAGTTTGCCGAACTCGGCTTCACGGGAATCCTGATCCCGGAAGCGTTCGAGGGTCTCGGCCTCGGCCATGTCGAGGCCGGCGTGGTGATGGAAGAGATCGGCCGCAACCTCACCCCCTCCCCCTTCCTGCCGACCGCCGTGCTGTGCGCGACCGCGCTGACGCGCGCCGGCAGTGACGCGCAGAAGCAGGAACACTTGCCGCGCATGGTGGCCGGCGACCTGATCGGCGCGTTCGCGGTCGACGAGACGGCAAAGCACGGGCCGGCCAGGATCGCGCTTGCGGCCGCCCGTTCGGGCAACGGGTTTGCGCTCAAGGGCGCGAAGACCTTCACGGTCGACGGCCACGCCGCCGATTTCCTGATCGTGGCAGCGCGCACCAGCGGCGCGCCGGGCGAAAGCGCGGGCCTCACGCTGTTCCTGGTCGACCCCAAGGCCACGGGCGTCAAGATCGAGCGCACCGTCATGGTCGACAGCCACAATGCGGCGCGCATCGAGTTCGACGGCGTGCAGGTCAATGCCGATGCGGTGCTCGGCGAGGTCGACGGCGCCTGGGCGGTGATCGAGGGTGTGCTCAACGCCGGCCGCGCCGCGGTCGCCTCCGAACTCATCGGCGCCGGAGAGGAAGCCTTCACCCGCACGGTTTCCTATCTCAAGGACCGCAAGCAGTTCGGCAAAGCGATCGGCGAGTTCCAGGCGCTGCAGCACCGCGCCGCCCATCTCTACAGCGAGCTCGAGATCACGCGCGCCGCCGTGCTCAAGGCGCAGCAGACCTTGGACGAGGATTTCACCCGCGCCGGCCAGATCGCCTCGATCGCCAAGGCGCGCGCCGGCTCGAGCGCGACGCTTGCCGTGCAGGAGGCGGTGCAGATGCATGGCGGCATCGGCATGACCGACGAGTTCGACATCGGCTTCTTCATGAAGCGTGTGCGCGTCGGGCAGGAGCTGTTCGGCGACGCCAACTTCCACGCCGACAAGCTTGCGCGGCACAACTCCTACTGACATGTCGGCGCCCGCACCTGCTCCGAAACCCTGGCCCGTCTTCTCGCTCGCGCAGGCGCATGCGCTGATGACACGTCCCGGCTCGCCGTTCGAGATGGAGGAAATCGTCATCCGCGGCGTGAAGACGCGGGTGTGGAAGCACGCGCCGCCGACCTTGCGCGACGCATTCCTCACCGGTGCCAGGCACGGCGACAGGACCTTCCTGGTCTACGAGGACGAGCGCGTGACGTTTACGGCCTTCGCCAAGGCCGCGCTCGCGATCGCCGAAGCGCTCACCGCCGAAGGCGTACGCAAAGGCGACCGCGTGGTGATCGCCATGCGCAATCTGCCGGAGTGGCCGGCGGCGTTCTTCGGCACCATCTTGACCGGCGCGATCGCCACCACGCTCAATGCCTGGTGGACCGGGGCGGAGCTCGAATACGGCCTCGTCGATTCCGGCGCCAAGATCGCGATCGTCGATGCCGAGCGGCTGGAGCGCATCCAGGAGCACCTGCCCAACTGCCCCGACCTCGCGCGCATCTTCGTGTCGCGCGCGTTCGAGGAGCTGGCCCACCCGCTGGTGAAACGGCTCGAGGACGTAACCGGCAAGGTGGGCGATTGGGGCAAGCTGCCCGACCGCGCGCCGCCCGACGTTGCGCTCGATCCCGACGACGACGCGACCATCAATTACACGTCGGGCACGACCGGCAAGCCGAAGGGTGCGCTCGGCACGCATCGCAACTCGACCTCCACCATCACGGCGGCGCTGTTCGGGCCGGCGCGCAACTTCATCCGCCGCGGCGAGATGCCGGTCATGCCCGGCCCGGACGCGCCGCAGCGATCGGCCCTGCTCGGCGTGCCGTTCTTCCACGCCACCGGCTGCCAGGCGGTGCTGTGCCCGGCGTTGTTCAACGGCGGCAAGATCGTGCTGCTGCATCGCTGGGACACCGAGGTCGCGATGCAGTTGATCGAGCGCGAGCGCTGCACCAGCGCCGGCGGCGTGCCGACCATCGCGTGGCAGATCATCGAGCATCCGGCGCGCGCCAAGTATGATCTCTCCTCGCTCGAGTCCGTGTCCTACGGCGGCGCGCCGGCGGCTTCCGAGTTGGTGCGGCGCATCAAGGCGGTGTTCCCGAAGTCGGCGCCCGGCTTCGGCTGGGGCATGACCGAAACCTCGGCGACCTTCACCCAGCACAGCGGCGAGGACTACGAGAACCGGCCGGAGAGCTGCGGGCCGGCGCTTCCGGTGTGCGACATGAAGGTGGTCGACGAGAACGGCGCCACCTTGCCGCCGAACCAGATCGGCGAGTTGTGGGCCAAGGGCCCGAACGTGGTGAAGGGCTACTGGAACAAGCCGGAGGCGACCGCCGAGACCTTCATCGACGGCTGGCTCAAGACCGGCGACCTCGCCAGGATCGACGAGCAAGGCTTCTGTTTCATCATCGACCGCAAGAAGGACATGCTGATCCGCGGCGGCGAGAACATCTACTGCATCGAGGTGGAGGATGCGCTGTACCGCCATCCGGCCGTGATGGACGCCGGCGTGGTCGGCATCCCGCATCGTACGCTCGGCGAGGAGCCGGGCGCCGTGGTGACGCTGAAGCCGGACGCGCAGGCAACCGAAGCGGAGTTGCGCGCGTTCGTCGCCGCGCGGCTCGCCGCCTTCAAGGTTCCGGTGAAGGTGCTGTTCGCGCCCGACATGCTGCCGCGCAATCCGAACGGCAAGATCATGAAGACGGAGCTGAGGAAGCTGTTTCAAACCTGAAAGGTGGCGCATGAAGGTTCGCGATCAGATCATCGTCGTCACCGGGGGCGCGGACGGGATCGGCAAGGCGATGTGCGAGCGTTTCCACAAGGACGGCGCCAAGCACGTCGTGGTCGCCGATATCAACGGCGACAAGGCCGAGGCCGTCGCACGGTCGATCGGCGGCACCGCCTACGCCTGCGACGTGTCGCGCGAGGCCGACATCGTGCGAATGGTCGAGGAAACCGAGAGCCGCGTCGGCCCGATCGCGCTGTTCTGCTCCAATGCCGGTGTGGTCGACCGCAAGGCCGATCCGGCTTTCGTCGGCTCCTCGACCAACGAGGCATGGACCTATTCATGGGGCGTGCACGTCATGTCGCACGTCTATGCGGCGCGCGCCTGCCTGCCGCGCATGATCGCGCGCCGCGGCGGCTATTTCCTCAACACCGCCTCGGCCGCGGGCCTGCTGTCGCAGATCGGCAGCGCCGTCTATGCGACGACCAAGCATGCGGCCGTGGCCTTCGCCGAGATCCTCGCCATCACCCATCGCGAGCAGGGCATCCGCGTCTCGGTGCTCTGTCCGCAGGCAGTCGACACCGTGCTGCTGCGCTCCGGGCGGCAGGGGCCGCAGCATCTCGACGGCGTGCTCACGCCCGAGAAGGTCGCCGACGACGTGATCGAGGCGCTCGAGCGCGAGACCTTCCTGATCCTGCCGCACCCGCAGGTGCTGACCTACATGCGCAACAAGACCGAGAACTACGACCGCTGGATCGGCGGCATGGTCAAGCTGAAGCGCCGCATCGACGAGGCGAGCGGGTTGTAGGGCGGGCAAAGGCACGACACGAGTCACCGCGGATGCGCGCAAAGCAAGCGCGCCGTGCCCGCGTGCGACGTTGTCATGCGGTTTGACGCGCGGGCACGGCGCGCCCGGCCTCGCGCGAATTGGCGAGACCCTCGTGCCGCGCCTTTGCCCGCCCTACGTTGCTACGCCGCCTTGGTCGCCTCCTTCGCCGGCTCCTCGCGCAGCGCGCGGCGCAGGATCTTGCCGACATTGGTCTTGGGCAGCTCGGCACGAAATTCGATGTGCTTGGGACGTTTGTAGTTGGTGAGCTGCTCGGCGCAGAACTTCTGGATGTCCTTTTCGGTCAGGTTCGGGTCCTTCTTGACCACGAACAGCTTCACCGCCTCGCCGGAATTGGCGTCGGGCACGCCGATCACCGCGCATTCGAGCACGCCCGGATGCATCGCGACCACGCCCTCGACCTCATTGGGATAGACGTTGAAGCCCGAGACCAGGACCATGTCCTTCTTGCGGTCGACGATCTTGAACTCGCCCTTCTCGTTCATCACGCCGACGTCGCCGGTGCGGAAGTAGCCATCCTGGGTCATTACCAGCGCGGTCTCGTCCGGGCGCTGCCAGTAGCCGGCCATGATCTGCGGACCCTTGGCGCAGATCTCGCCCGGCTGGCCCATCGGCACCTCGTTGCCCGCGTCGTCGCGGATCGACAGGTAGGTCGAGGGCACCGGCACGCCGATGGTGCCGGAGAACTCCAGCACGTCGGCGCTGTTGCAGGTGAGCGTCGGCGAAGTCTCAGACAGCCCGTAGCCTTCGATGATCGGGCAGTTGGTGGCCTTGCGCCAGCGGTCGGCGACCGCCTGCTGGATCGCCATGCCGCCGCCGTTCGAGGCCTTGAGCATGGAGAAGTCGATCTTTGAAAAGTCGGGATGATTGAGCAGCGCGTTGTAGAGCGTGTTCACGGCGGGCAGGAAGTTCACCTTGTACTTCGACAGTTCCTTGACCAGCCCCGGGATGTCGCGCGGATTGGGGATCAGCAGGCACACGCCGCCGACCCGCATGCCGAGCAGGCAGCACGCCGTGAGCGCGAAGATGTGGTAGAGCGGCAGCGCGGTGACGATGAACAGCTGCTCGACCTTGGGCTCGCGTTCGAGCGAGGGCTCGAGCCAAGCCTCGTTCTGCAGCACGTTGGCGACGATGTTGCGGTGGAGCAGGGTCGCGCCCTTGGACACACCGGTGGTGCCACCGGTATACTGCAGGAACGCGACGTCATCGGGCCCGACGTCCGCTTTGGCGAGGCTGCGGCCCTTGCCCTCGGCGACCGCGTCGTTGAACTTGATCGCGGTCGGAAGCGAGTAGGCCGGCACCATCTTCTTCACGTGGCGCACCACTAGATTGACGATCGCGCCCTTAAGGCCGAGCAGGTCGCCCATCGCGGCGACGATGACGTGCTTCACCTTGGTCTTGGCCAGCACCTTGTCCAGCGTCGAAGCGAAATTCTCCAGGATGACGATGGCCTCGGCGCCGCTGTCGTTGAGCTGGTGCTCGAGCTCGCGCGGCGTATAGAGCGGGTTGACGTTCACTACCGTCATGCCGGCGCGCAGGACGCCGGCGATGCAGACCGGATATTGCAGCACGTTCGGCATCATGAGGGCGACGCGCGCACCGCGCGCCAGCCCCTTGCCCTGCAGGAAGGCGCCGAAGGCGCGCGAGAGCGCGTCGGTCTCGCCGAACGTCAAGGCCTTGTCCATGCAGATGTAGGCCTTGCGGTCACGGTATTTCGCGAAGCTCTCCTCGAACAGCGCGACCACCGACGAATAGCGCGTGGCGTCGATGTCGGCCGGCACGCCCTTCGGGTACATCTTCAGCCAGATGCGTTCCATGCGTCTCCCCTCTTTTCTTGGTCCGGCGCAACTGGAGGGCTGACGACCGGACGCGTGCCGATAGGATAACGGGTGGGACGGCGGTGTACAGCGATGTGGGCTGCGACAGGTTGCCGGTTACGTAAGCTTCCGGATTTTGCGCGGCGGCTGGCTGTAGTGCGGGCAAAAGACGCGCCCATTGCGTCGAAGACGCGCGTAAACCCGCTTCAGGCTCTATGCGGGCTACACACCCAATTCACTTGTCAAACAGCCAACCATCGCGCCCGCTGGGCGTGGCGCATTCGCTCTGTCTCGTTCCCCGTGAGGGGAGCGAAGAGCGCTGGTGCGGAACGCCGCACCCAAGTGACCTGACCTCGCGATCAGGTCCATCTCGGGAGACGACCGGCCGGTTACGCCGCCCCTGCCCGGGCTGAGTGCGAACTGGCTAGGCTCGCCGCAGCGACCGCACCTCGCTTCGCATTCAAGGTGCCATCTGGAAGGCGCCCTCATGAGAGGGAACGAAGCATGAAAGGATCATAGTCAGATATCAAGGGTAATATTCCCCTACCGGGGTAGTTGGCAACCTGGGTCAAGCCTAATCATCGCTAAAGAAGGGGAACAACCGCGGCCTGGGGAAATCGGGGCGCTCCGGCCTGGCGAATACGGGACGCTCACGAGCGCCGAAGACAGGGCGTTCTTCACGCTCATCGTCATCGGCTTCCGCTTGGCGTGATCGCTGTGCCGCACTCGCCTGCGCTTCCTGCAGCTGCTGGCGCCGCTCTGCGTCCTGCATCTGCTGCTGGCGCCGGCGCTCGGCCCGCAGCTTCTCACGTTCGGCCTTGCGCTTCTCGGCTGCCTGACGCTTCAAGTCCTGCTGGCGCTTCAAGTCCTGCGCTCTGTCATCGCGCGGAACGCCGATGGCGGGGTCCACCAGCGCGACCGGCCGCTCGCGTCCCTGCGTCGGAGCCGGATGCCGAATGACCTCTGCGATGACGTGAGGCTGTGGCTGCGGTTGAGCCTGCGCCACCGGCGGTGCACCTGGCGGCGGCTCAAGCTGCTTCTGCGGCTCAGGCGGTGGAATAACCGGCGTTGCCGCGATCGCTTCAGTTTTCGGAACGGGTGGAATAACCAGTGTTGCCGTAGCCGCGGACGGCGCTTCTGCCGCCTTATCCGCGATCTGTCGTTCCACCCGGTTCGGTTCGCGCGGCGCCTTGTCGGCAAACACGCCGGACATCAGCACTCCGCCGCCGAAGCCAAGCGTGAGCGTCGCCAGCACGGTTCCAACGCCCGCGAAATATGAGGCCACGTTGAAGGTCATGGGGCGACTCCGTTTCTTCTCGTTGTTCTAGCAACGTGGGAACCGTGACTGCGTTCCGCGGCGTGGAACCCGCGCAGCGCGCCTGGGCGGAACCGGTCCGGCTCAATATGTTGTGACGAGGAGCGCTTGCGGGCCTGATTTGATCCGTTTCCGACTCTATAACGCGGCCGTCCGACTCGCCGGGAACATTCCTCAAGACGCGCCGTGAGGCCAGCATGCCCGTCAAGACTCTCCGGCAATCCCTCGCGGTTGCTGCGGATCCCCCACCTGAAATCCCGTTCTACATTCCCGCCACGGGGCCGGCCTCGCGCCCGCGCCGCGCCCTCAAATACGGCGACACGTTCATCGTCGTAGACAGCCATGGCGATATCGGCGCCTCCGCCGGCGGTCCCGACGGTCTGTTCCACGCGGACACGAGATTTCTCTCGTATCTCGAGCTCCTGCTGAACGATCTCCAGCCCCTGCTGCTCGGTTCCAATGTACGGGACGACAACTCGCTGCTCGCGGTGGACCTCACGAATCCGGACATCTACGAGGGTTCGCAACTTGTGTTGCAAAAGGACACCGTTCATGTGGCCCGCACGATCTTCCTCTGGCGCGGCACGGCCTTTCAGCGGCTGGCCGTGCGCAATCACGGATTTCAGCCGCTCGATCTTCATCTGACGTTGAGGTTCAACAGCGACTTCGCCGACCTGTTCGAAGTGCGCGGCATGCGCCGGCCACGCCGCGGCACGGCGCTGAATGCAATCGTCGCGCCCGACCGCATCGTGCTCAAGTACCGCGGGCTCGATGATGTGCTGCGTCAGACGACGATGCGGTTCGATCCGCCGGCAAGCGAGCTGACACCGACGACAGCGCATTATCGGTTGCACCTTGCACCGGGACAGGCGCGGCCGATCTTCCTGACCGTCGGCTGCGGCGAAACGAGCGACAATCCCCCTACTCCTTTCCTGCGCGGATTGCTTGCCGCGCACCGGGAATTGCGCGCCGCGTCGCGCGACATGACGACGATCGAGACTTCGAACGAGCTGTTCAATGAAGTCTTGTGTCGCTCCGCGGCCGACCTTTGCATGCTGATGACCGATACCCCGGAGGGCCGATATCCTTATGCGGGCATTCCCTGGTACTCGACGACATTCGGACGCGACGGCCTCATCACTGCGCTGCAAATGCTCTGGTGCGACCCGCGCATGGCACATGGCGTCCTGCGGCGCCTCGCCTCGTTCCAAGCCAAGGAATACGACGCGGTTTCCGATGCGGAGCCCGGCAAGATCCTTCATGAGATGCGGCGCGGCGAGATGGCGGCACTGGGAGAGGTTCCGTTCGGCCTTTACTACGGCAGCGTCGATGCGACTCCGCTGTTCGTGCTCCTGGCCGGCCTCTATGCCGAGCGCACCGGCGATGATGCCGCGATCGCCCAGTTATGGCCTTCCATCGAGGCGGCCTTGGGTTGGATCGATGGACCGGGCGATCCGGATGGGGACGGCTTCGTCGAGTACGCCCGCAAAACGGAACAAGGTCTCGTCAATCAAGGCTGGAAGGATTCCCATGACGCGATCTTCCATGGCGACGGCCGCTCCGCCGAAGGTTCGGTGGCGCTGGTGGAGGTCCAGGGGTATGTGTTCGCCGCCAAACGCGCGATCGCCCGCTGCGCCCGCCGCCTTGGCCGCAATACGCGCGCAGCCGAGCTCGAGGCCGACGCAGCGCGCCTCAGGGAGCGCTTTGAAGCGGCATTCTGGTGTCCGGAGCTCAACAGCTACGCGCTCGCGCTCGATGGCGCCAAGAGGCCGTGCGTCGTCCGGGCTTCAAACGCCGGGCAGGTGCTCTTCACCGGCATTGCGGCGGACGAACGTGCCGCTGCGATCGCGCGCGGGTTCATGAGCCCGCCTTTCCTGTCCGGATGGGGCATCCGCACCGTGGCGCTCGGCGAACCCCGCTATAATCCGATGTCGTATCACAACGGCTCGATCTGGCCTCACGACAACGCCTTGATCGCGCTTGGGCTCGGACGCTATGGCCACAAGCAAGCCGTGGCGCGTATCTTCAAGGGCCTGTTCGAAGCATCGAACTATATGGACCTGCGGCGGTTACCGGAATTGTTTTGCGGCTTTCAACGCGAGCGCCGACGCGGGCCGACCTTGTATCCGGTCGCTTGTTCGCCCCAGGCGTGGGCGAGCGCGACCCCGTTCTCCTTGATCGAGGCTTCGCTCGGCTTGGAATTCGACCCATGGGCGGGAGAGATCCGCCTGCGCGAGCCGCAGCTGCCGGACTTTCTCGATGAAGTCATCTTGCGCAATCTGCGACTCGGCGCGGCCAGCATCGACCTGAAACTGCGGCGCCACGACCGCGAGGTGTCGATGGAGATCTTGCGCGCGCACGGAAAGATACGGGTTTCTCTCGTCCTGGCATCTTGAACCCTGCGCGCGGAACCGCCCACGCGGAAACCGACTTTTATCGCCGTGTGCGGCACCCAAAGGGGATGCGGAGACGTCCTTGCCAGCCGACCAGCCCCCGGATGCCGTGCAGGAACGTGCCGCGGCGAAACTTCGGCCGCAGCCATCGCGTGGCAGCCTGCGCGGACTCGACTGGTTCATTTTCTTCGTTGCGGACGTCCAGACCGGGTTTGGCCCCTTCGTTGCGGTCTATCTGACCGCGCAGAACTGGACGCAGGTCGACATCGGCCTCGTCCTGTCGGCCGGCGCCCTCAGCTCCCTGCTCCTGCAATTGCCGGGCGGCGCCACGGTGGACGCGGCACGATCAGAACGGCTCCTGGCCGGAGCAGCGTTGGCAACCATCGCCGCGAGCGCACTCGCCTACGCGCTCTGGCCGATCTTCCCGGTGGTCCTCGCAGCCGCCATGATGCATGCGGCCGCAAGCTGCGTGCTCGGCCCGTCCATTGCTGCGCTCAGCCTGGGCCTCGTCGGCCACGCATCGATCGGCGAGCGGCTCGGACGCAATGCGCGCTATGCCGCCGCCGGCAACGCCATCGCGGCCGCGGCGATGGGAGCCTGCGGCTATCTGTTCTCGCCGCGCGCCGTGTTCTTCGTTACCGCCGCGCTGCTGCTTCCGACGCTCATGGCATTGAGCCGCATCCGGCCGTTCGACGTCGATCCAGACCGGGCCCATGGCGGGCGCGCCGACGCGGCAGGCGGGACGCCGCCATCTCTGCTGGCGAGGGGCGACCTGTGGGTTCTCGCGGGCTGCATCGCGCTGTTCCATCTGGCCAATGCCGCCATGCTTCCCTTGATGGGAAGCGCGGTCACGATGCGTTCGAGCGAATGGGCGGCGGCCGTGATCGCCGCCTGCATCATCCTGCCGCAGCTGATCGTCGCGACGGTGTCCCCGTGGGTGGGGCGGCGCGCCCAGTCGTGGGGACGCCGTCCCTTCTTCGTGCTCGCCTACGCGGCGCTGACGCTGCGCGGATTGCTGTTCGCGCTCGGACCCGATCCCCATTGGGTGGTCGCAATCCAGATGCTTGACGGCATCACGGCCGCGACGTTCGGGGTCATGGTGCCGCTGATGGTGGCAGACCTCACGCGCGGGACCGGCCGCTTCAACCTTGGCCTGGGATTCGTCGGCACCGCTGCGGGGATCGGCGCCTCGATCAGCCCGACGCTCGGCGGATACCTGTTCGATTCCTTCGGCAGTTCCAGCGCATTTCTCGGGCTGACGCTGATCGCCGCGCTCGGCCTCGCCGCGGCATTTTCGCTCCTGCCGGAGACACGGCCGATGCACGACCGGTCACTTAGAGCATGATCCCGAAAAGTGTGCAGCGGTTTTCGGAAAAGATCATGCTCCACGAATAACTTAGAGCGCGATGACGATTCGAAGAAAAGTCATCGTGCTCTAGCAGGCCGGGATAGGCTCTACGACGCCGAAAGCGCCGGCGCCGCGTCCTCTACCAACCTCAGTCGCGGCACCTCGCCCTCGATCAGGCTGCGATAGGCCGCAAGGTAGTCGAGCGCCATACGCCGCGCGGTAAAGCGCTGCTCGAACCGCTCGCGGATGACTCTGCGCGAGAGGGTCTGGAGACGATCGACCGCGCCGATCGCGCCGTTCTCATCCTCGACGATGAAACCGGTCACGCCGTCCTCGACGATTTCCGGCACCGAGCCGCGGTTGAATGCGATGACCGGCGTACCGCAGGCCATGGCCTCGATCATCACCAAGCCGAACGGTTCGGGCCAATCGATCGGAACAAGCAGCGCGAGCGCACCGCTCAGAAACGTCGATTTTTCCCGGTCGTCGATTTCGCCGATGCATTCGACGTTCGGTGAAGCGAGCAGCGGCCGGATCTGCGCCTCGTGGTAATCGCGATCCGCCTTGTCGACCTTGGCCGCGATCTTCAGCGGCAGGCCGCAATGCTCGGCGATGCGGATCGCGATATCGGCCCGCTTCTCGGGTGCGATGCGCCCGAGGAAGGCGAGATACCGCGGTTCGACCGCTTGAGGCGTAAACAGCGTCTCGGGCAGGCCGTGATGAATCGTCCGCACCCATCGCGCGTGCGGCAACGGTCGTCTTTGCGCGTCGGAAATGGAGATCAGCGGCGCCGCAGAAAACGTCTCGAACACCGGGCGGTGTTCGGGGAGATCGAGTCGCCCGTGCAGCGTCGTGACGAACGGCGTCGCCTGGCGCAGGAACAGCGAGAACGGGTAGTAGTCGAGATGGAAATGCAGGACATCGAACTCGTCGGCGCGCCGGCGCACATGCTCCAGCATCGCCATGTGCAGCGCGCACGGATCGCGCACTGAGCCGTCCAGCCGCAGCGCCCGCGGCCAGAACGCTTCCAGCCGTGCCGAGGTGCGCGAATCTCCGCTTGCGAACAGGGTCACCTGGTGTCCGAGCGCAACCAGCTCTTCGGTCAGCCAGTGGACAACGCGCTCGGTTCCGCCGTAAAGCTTCGGCGGCACGGCTTCGGTAAGCGGCGCAACCTGGGCAATGTGCATCGCGGGATGACTCCGGCTCGCATTTTCCTCCCGTGTTGCGGCTTGTATTGTGGGGCGCTCCTGACGCCCGCGACAAGCAACTAATTTTGCGGCAATGCAGGAACTTTTCGCGCGCGGCGCGCCTCTGGTTTGAATCGGCGCTTTGCCAACGCTGCATTCTTTGGGAACCTCCGCCGCATCGCGGAAAGTTGGCCCGGCGATGAGATTTCACCGCGCCTCGCCGACGAAACCGGCCTGAAGTTCCCTGAGCCGCGCCAATGCCGCCGCCGACAGCGGCCCCTGCGCGATCGCCGCGATCGCCGCCTCGAGCTCGGCGACATCGGCGAGGCCGATCTCGGTCGTGGACAGCTTCCCATTGGCGATGGCAAAGCGCATCGCCAGGTCGGTGAGGCCTGCGGCGTGGCCCTCGCGCACCATCGGCTCGAGGCGGCGTGCGCGCGCGACGTCGGCCGCATAGCTCGCGCCCGAGCCGATCGGCTCGACGGTCGCGAGCCCCAGCGGATTGCGCTCCGCGCGCCCGGACAACGCGCCGCCCGCGAGCACGCGGATCCCGATGGTGCCGACGCCATGCGCGGCGGCGTGGTCGAGGATGCGGCCGTAATCCTGCGCCGGGTAGGCCGGCGCAACCGTTTCTCCGGCGCTGGGGTTGAGCGCGTTGAACGGCACCTGCGCGGTGTCGAACGCGCCCGATTCGATGAGACGACGCAGCGCCGCAGTCTCGCCGATCGCCGTGAACCCGATGAACCGCGTCTTGCCTTGCCGGCGCATGCGATCGAGCGCGGGCACGGCCTCTTCCAAGGCCTCGTCCACGCTCATGGTCGCGCCGTCGGCGCGCGCGCCGATCACATTATGCAGTTGGAGCACATCGACATGATCGCGCCCGAGCCGCCGCAGGCTTTCCTCGAGCGACGCCGCGACCGCCGCGCCGATGTCGGGCCGCGCGGCCGGCACGCGCACCTTGGTCGAGAGGATGATGTCGGGCTTCAGCTTGGCGAGCACGCGGCCGAGGTTCGTCTCCGATACCCCGTCCCCATAGGCCGCCGCGGTGTCGAAATGATTGATGCCGGCTTCAAGCGCGCGCGCGACCGCACGCTCCTGATCGGCGGGCGCGCCTTTGGTCATCAGCCCGCCGACCGCGCCGCAGCCGAAAGTGAGCACCGAGACGTCGAGGCCGGTGCGGCCGAGCTTGCGCTGTTCCATGCGCGGCAGGGTAACGCGTGGCGCGATCGCGGAATAGCACCCCGACATTCAACCGGCCTACGCTTCCCTTGATCGCGGAGCGCCTTTGTGGGCAAAGACTCTCGTGACGTCATCCGGGAGTTGGAAGCGGATGGCTGGCGCTCCGTGGGAGCGACCGGAAGTCATCATCACTTCAAGCATCCGGTCAAGCCGGGCAAGGTCACGGTCCCGCATCCGCGCAAGGACTTGCATCCGAAGACGCTAAGGTCGATCTATAGGCAGGCGGGATTGCCGCAACAGCGGTGAGACGATGGCAGATTATATCGCACTCGTGCACAAGGACGCTGGCACAAGTTACGGTGTCAGCTTTCCCGATGTGCCGGGTTGCATTTCCGCGGGCGACACGTTCGAGCAGGCGGTCGCCAATGCGGCCGAGGCGCTCGCCGGACATCTTGCGCTGATGCGCGCCGACGGCGACACGGTTCCTGCGCCGCGCAGCTTCGAGGAACTGAAGCAGGACCCGACGTTCGTCGACGACGCGGCCGACGCGATCGTGACCATGGTGGCGCCGCAGAGGGCGAGAGCCGCGGTGTAGTCCGGTGCCGATGGCGGCGTCGAACCCGATGAATGCGGATGTCCTGACCATCGGACATTCCAGCCTCGCCTACGAGCCGTTCCTGGCGCTGCTGCGGCGCGCCGGCGTGACCGCGGTCGCGGACGTGAGGACCACGCCTTATTCGCGGCGCGTTCCCCAATTCAATCGCGAGACTCTATCCGATCGTCTTCAGGTCGACGGCATCGCCTACGTCCATCTCGGCGACGAGCTGGGCGGCCGCCCCGCTGACCCGGCGCTTTATCGCAATGGCGTCGCCGATTACGAAAATATGGCGACGACGCAGGCGTTCGAGCACGGCCTGCAGCGCGTCATCGACAGCGCAACGAAATATCGCATCGCCCTGATGTGCGCCGAACGCGATCCGCTGCACTGTCATCGTTTCCTTCTCGTCAGCCGTGCCTTGGCCGAGCGCGGCGTGCGCATCGGGCACATCCTCGACGACGGGGAAGTCGCGGCGCAGGAGCGTATCGAAGATCGGCTGCTGGAAATCACCGGCCGCAGCACCGACGATCTGTTCACGCCGCGCACGGAAAAGCTGGCGCTGGCCTATCGCGAGCGCGCGCAGGGTGTAGCGTTCGCCAAGCCGAAGCCGTAGCCCGGATGAGCCTTAAGCGCGTTCACGCGCGTCTTCGACGCGCTATGGCGAAATCCGGGGACCGCTCCACGGGCGAGGGCCGCCGCTGGTTTCACTCCGCGCGACCCAGGCTACGGTTCTTACTTCCTCGGCGAATATCCGCGTCGCAACGCCTGCTCGACCAGGCGCCGGACAGCCTCCGGACGCGAGGGTTTCGGCGCGGACCGGCCGGCAATCCACGCATCAAGCGCCTGCAGTTCGGCAGGAGGAAAGCGCGTATTGACCGGCGTCGCGTCGACGCGCGGACGGCCGCGTCCCCTTGAGGATTTTTTAGCGCTAGATATTGACTTCATGCTTTCCTGGCGCTAGTAATTACGAGCCGGCCAAGTCCTCGCAACTCTTGCCCGGCCCTGATCCGGCCACGGAGATAACCCATGGCGCCGGCTAAGCACGCTTCTATCACACGGCGGAGCCTGCTTTCAGGGGCGGTAGCCGCAGTCCCGGCGGCAGTCATGCCGGCCGCCCTCCCCGCCGCGGCCATCCCGGCTGCAGTCAATACAGTGCCCGTAGCTGCGCGCGATCCGATCTTCGCAGCGATCGAAGCGCATATCCGGAAGACCGGCAGTGTAAGCGCCGGACACGCAGAGAGCCGATGATAAGTTACCGCCGGGGCCCGGCCACAGACCATGAGCGGTGAACCCAAACCGATGTCCGCGCCGACCAAGCGTCGCTTGGTCGTCAGGGCCTTGGTCATCATCTACGTGGTCGGCTACGTTTTTCGCATGGTCAACGTCGGGATCACGCTTTGGCCCGTTTTCAACCGAGAGGAGTGGCTTGCGCAGATGGCGCACTTCGCCTGGTACGAACTGGCTTGGCCCATCACCTGGGTCGTGCGCAACGGACTCGCCTTCATCAGGGGCATCTTGGCCGCGCGTTGAGCGCGCAAGCCGACGCGCGATAAGGCGCAATCATCCCGCCACTTTGCTGCGCGGACGCGACAGCCCGGATGAGCAAGCGAAATCCGGAAACGGTGTTACCGGATCGAGCAGCCCCGCATTGCGCTTCGCTCCATGCGGGCTACGAGGCTGCATTCTCGGATTTGGTACAGCTGGGTGGACTCGAACCACCGACCTCCTGATCCACAGTCAGGCGCTCTAACCAACTGAGCTACAGCTGCATGGGCCAAAATGCGGCGGGACCCTAGGAGCAACGTCTTGCTTTGACAAGGGTACAGGCCGCTGCGCTTTCCCCTCTCCCGCGCAAGCGGGAGAGGGTGGCGAGCGCGGAGCGCGAGCCGGGAGAGGTGTCGTTGGCAGCCTCCCCTCTCCCGCCTCGGTCCTTTGGACCTCGGCACCCTCTCCCCGCTTCGCGGGGCGAGGGGATTGCGGCACATTCAGCGCTCGCACCAACAAAAAACCCGGGCCGACCGGCCCGGGCTTCCGACGCATACGCCACGATGAACTGACTTGGAGGGACCGAAATCGCCCCCGCTTGCGGCGGGCGATGACGCTTACGAACGTTACGCGACCTTCTGCATCGCCTTGCTGACGCCGGCCTTGAGCGGCTCGGTGGTCTCGGCAGTGACCTTCTGGGCGAGCGCGGCGAGCTCCTTGGTCTGCTCGGTCAGCGCCTCGAACTGCTTGCGCGCATGCACGGTGGAAAGCTCGACCGCCTCCGACAGCGACTTCGCGCCGAACAGCTTCTCGGCGAAGTCGAAATAGGCGTTGGTGTTCGTGCGCGTCAGCTCGATCACCTTCAGGCCATAGTCGGACGCGCCCTTGCTCGCCGCGGTGTAGCTCGTCTCCATGACGTCGGTCGCCTGCTCGGCGGCGGCCTTGATCTTCTCGTAGGTCTGCTTGGTCTGCTCGACCCCGCGCTCGGCGAACTCGCGGAACGCCGCCGGCACTTCCATCTTCGGGAGCTCGAAGTTGGGGATCTCGAACTTCGGCGTCGTGTACTTCGGCAGCTCGTGCAGCGGAGCGACCGTCTCGGCCGATTTGGCCGACTTGGATTTGTAGGTGGCTTCGGTCATCGGGGACGTCCTCTTGATTGCGTGTGGGCGGCCGCGGCCTTGCCCATGCGCCTGCCGTCAGCCAACGCAGCGGATATAGGAGCGATTGTGGTGCAATGCAACATAAAATATGGCATTGCACAATTTTTTCACAAAAACGCTCCATCGTCGCCATCCGGCGGCGGGGCGAAACCTGGAACTGCGGAAGGAACGAAGCCTACGCGGCGCGGGCCTCAAAGCCTCGGCTTGGCGGCGTCCATGGCCGCCTTGGTGGCGTTCTGGCCGGCTTCCTTGGCCTGCTCGGCGAACATCTGCATCTGCTGCCGCATGTATTCGGCCTGCAGCGCCATGACCTCCTGGATGTTCTTGGCGCGCGCCAGTTTCTGGGCGAAATCGAACGAATTGGCGACATTCTGCTCGGCGAACGCCATGGCGCGCTCGCCGGCGTCCTTGGCGCTGGCCTGCGCGACGTTTGCTTGGCCTTCGAGGGTCGCCACCGCCTTGTGGGCCGCCGCCATGATGCCGTCGACCGCCTTCTTGGCCTGTTCCACGCTCTGCTCGGCGAGCTGGCGCATCTGCACCGGGATTTCGAAGTTCGGCATGTCCTTCATCGCACCCTCTCCTCGCTGGCGAGCGCCCGGTTCCCATCATTGGCCCGAAACATGGAACCGCGCAACGCGCCACGTGCCGTCGCGGCGCGTCCAAAGCCGGCCCGGCCGGGTTAAGGTTATCCGCGCATGCCGCGGCGGCAGCGCCTTCGCGGCGTTTACGGGGAACGTGGGCGGCACTATTAAGGTTCCGTTTACGGTCCCGCGCGGCCGCGCGGCAACTTCCCAAAGCGATGCAATGCGATGTCCGATTGGCTCACGCTGACGCGCGATCCGCGCCTCGCCCCGCAGGCGACCAGCGCGGTCGCGGCTTGGGCATGGGCCGACGACGCCTCACGCATCCTCTGGGCCAATGCCGCCGGCGCGGCGCTCATGGACGCGCCCAACGTGCCGGCGCTGCTGCAGCGGAAGTTTGCACCCGACGAGGCGATGCCGGCGCAGATCGCGCGGCTCAGCGCAACGCTGCCGCACACCGGCGCGCCGCGGCTCGAGCGTTTCCATGGACTGATGTGCTTCTGCTCGCGGCTCCTGCTGCGCGACGGCTCGAGCGCGATCTTCGTGCTCGCCTCCGAGGCCGCAAAGCCGGCGCTGCCGCTTGCCGAGCGCGTCGCACGCCTCATCGCGGATGAACCGGTCGCGGCGTTCTCGCCCGACGGCGCGCTGCTGCACGCGCCCGACGTCGTTTCCGGCATGCTCGGCGCAGCCCGGACCTTGGCGGCGCTCGGCATCGATGCGCTCGCGGCGAGCGCGCGCGACAGCGGACGCGCCGAAGGGGAAAGCAGTATCGGCCGCGTGGCGCTGGAACGCATCGGCAGCGGCGGCGCGACCGTGCTGCTCGCAACCTTCGAATCTGCCGTGATCGAGCAAGCCGTCGCTGAGCCGGAAGTGCCGCCGGCCGACGCGCTCGACGCGGTCGCCGAAGAGCTGCGCGCCCTGCAGGCCGCGCCGGCCGAGACACCGCCGCCCGCGATGCAAGCCGAAGCGGAAGAACCGAGCGCACCTGCGGCTCCTGCATCGATGCCGGAGCGGCGCCATCCGTTGCGCTTCGTCTGGCAGATGGACGCCGAGACCCGTTTCACCTTGACCTCGCCCGAATTCATGCAGGCTGCGGGTGCGCCGACCGCCGCCGTGCTGGGCGAGCCGTGGTCGCAGATCGCCGAGCGCCTTGCGCTCGATCCGGAAGGCCAGGTCGCGCGCGCGGTCGCCTCGCACGACACCTGGAGCGGGATCGTCATCGCCTGGCCGATCGAGGGCGACGCAACGGTCGACGTCGAGCTCTCCGGCCTGCCGGTGTTCGACCGCGACCGCAGCTTCCGCGGCTATCGCGGGTTCGGCGTGTGCCGCGACATGGCGCGCCTGAGCGCGGCGATGGAGGCGCGACACGACCCGCCTGCGCCTGCGCCCGCCGCCACGGATGCGGCGGAGCCGGCCGAAGCCGCGAAGCCGGAAACCGCTGCGCCCGAACCGCGCCCGCTGCTCACCGTGGTGCCGGCGGCCAAGAACGTGGTGCCGTTCCGCGGCACGGGGGCCGACAAGCGGCCGGCGCTGACGCCGGTCGAGCGCACGGCGTTCAACGAGATCGCCGAGACGCTCGGCGCACGCCTCGAGCCCGACAAGCGGACACCGGGCGAGGAGCCTGCGGGCAGGGTCGCGCCTGCGGAAAAATCCGCCAATGCGGTCCTGCCGAGCGCATTCGCGGTGGGCGAGACCGCGGCCGAGCTCCCCGTCTCGAGCGAGGCCGAGACGCGCCGCGTGCTCGACCGGCTGCCGGTCGCCATCCTGATCCATCGCAACGAAGTGCCGCTCTATGCCAACCGCACCTTCCTGGAGTGGACCGGCTTTGCCGACCTCGCCGCGCTGAGCGCCGCCGGCGGCCTGGAGCGGCTGATCGTCGATCCGGGCGGCGCGCTCGACAAGGCCAACAGCACCGGCAAGACCTTCAGCGTGGCGACGCGCGGCGGCGACACGCTCTCAGCCGAGGGCCGGCTCTACACCGTGCCGTGGATGGGCGAGAGCGCGTTCATGCTGGTGCTGATCCGCACCGCGGCCGACGACCGGCTGCGCGCCTCGCAGCACGCGCTCGCCACGGCCGAGACCGAGACGCGCGAGCTCAAATCGATCCTCGACACCGCGACCGACGGCATCGTGGTGGTCGACCGCGACGGCCGCGTGCTCGCGCTCAACCGCAGCGCCGAGGCGCTGTTCGGCTACGATTCGCGCGAGGTGGCGCTGCGTCCGTTCACCGAGCTGTTCGCGCCCGAGAGCGAGCGCGCCGCGCGCGACTATCTCGACGGCCTGGCGCAGAACGGCGTCGCCAGCGTGCTCAATGACGGGCGCGAGGTGATCGGCCGCGTGCGCCAGGGCGGGCTGATCCCGCTGTTCATGACCATGGGGCGGGTCGGCGACGGCGCGGCCAAGTTCTGCGCCGTGTTCCGCGACATCACCCAGTGGAAGCGCGCCGAGGAGGAACTGCTCAACGCCAAGCGCCACGCCGAGCGCGCCTCGTCGGCCAAGTCGGACTTCCTCGCCAAGATCAGCCACGAGATCCGCACCCCGCTCAACGCCATCATCGGTTTCTCCGAAGTGATGATGGAGGAGCGCTTCGGCCCGGTCGGCAACGACCGCTACCGCGAGTACCTCAAGGACATCCACGCCTCGGGCGGGCATCTGGTGTCGCTGGTCAACGACCTGCTCGACCTGTCCAAGATCGAGGCCGGCAAGCTCGACCTGACGTTTGCCAGCGTCAACCTCAACGAGCTGATGCAGCAATGCGTGGCGCTGATGCAGCCGCAGGCCAACCGCGAGCGCATCATCATCCGCTCCTCGCTCTCGCCTGCGCTTCCCGCCATCGTCGCCGACGCGCGCTCGGTGCGGCAGATCGTGCTCAATCTGCTGTCGAACTCGATCAAGTTCACCGGCGCCGGCGGGCAGGTGATCATCTCCTCGGCGCTGACCGAGCGCGGCGAGGCGGTGATGCGCGTGCGTGACACCGGCATCGGCATGAGCGAGAAGGAGATCGAGACCGCGATGGAGCCGTTCCGCCAGCTCGCGACCTCGTCGCGCTGGGGCTCCGGAGGGACCGGGCTCGGCTTGCCGCTGACCAAGGCGCTGGCCGAGGCCAACCGCGCCAGCTTCGCGATCAAGAGCGCGGTGAACTCCGGAACGTTGGTGGAGATCACGTTCCCGGCGACACGGGTGCTGGCGGAGTGACGCCGCGTAGCCCGGCTTGAGCGCGCAGCGAAAGCCGGGGCCTTCCGCCGCGGCGAGACCGTTCCCGAATTTCGCTCCTCGTCATGGCCGGACTTGTTCCGGCCATCCACGTCTTGCTTGGCCGTGAGAAAGAAAGACGTGGATGCCTGCGACGCGGCGAGACCGCCCCGGATTTCGCTGACGCTTAATCCGGGCTACGACTTCTGCCCTCGCCTCTCCTTGAGCATCCTGTTCCACATCTCCTTCACGGCTTCGAGCCGCTCCGACGCCATCCGGGCGACCGCCATGATCGCTTCGCCGCCGTTATCCTGCTCGGCGAGCAGGCCGCGGCCGACGAAGTGCAGCGCCTGGACGTAGTAGATGGCGTCGAGCAGCGGCTCTTCGATCTGCAGGATCGGCGGCAGCGGGTCTGCGGCGCCGCGCGCGGGCCATCGTCGGCGCGTGCGCTTGGCCGGTGCGCGGCGCCTGCCGGGCATGGTATTGCTCCGAGTCGCTGAGTCCAACGTCCGACACTATGTCCGACCTCCATCGCCATGTCAACATCATGTTGAACGTTTAACATGCCGATCAGGCCCGCCCAGTGCCGGGCCGCGCGCGGCCTCGTCGACATGGACCAGGTCGTGCTGGCGGACGGCGCCATGGTGTCGCGCAACGTCATCATCGATTTCGAGAAGGGACGGCGAACGCCGAACCGCAACAATCTCGCGGCGATCCAGCGCGTCCTCGAGGAAGCCGGCGTCGAGTTCACCAACGGCGACACGCCCGGGGTGCGGCTGAGGAAGAAGAGCGCGAAGCGTGGGCGATCGGCGTAGGCTGTAGCCCGCATGAGCCATAAGCGCGTTTACGCGCGTCTTCGACGCGCTATGGCGACATGCGGGATGGGCCGACCCCGGATTTCGCTGCGCTCATCCAGGCTACGAAGGAGCCGCGATGTCCCTCTCGATCCGCCCTGTCACCCGCGCTGACTACGCGCAATGGCTCATGCTGTGGGAAGGCTACAACGCGTTCTACCAGCGCGTCGGCCCGACCGCGGTCTCGCCCGAGGTCACGCAGACCACCTGGGCGCGCTTCTTCGACGGCTACGAGCCGATGCATGCGCTGGTGGCCGAGAGCGAGGGACGGCTCGTCGGGCTGGTGCACTACCTGTTCCACCGCAACACCATCATGCTCGGGCCGGTGTGCTATCTGCAGGACCTGTTCACCCTCGAAACGCAGCGCGGCAAGGGCGTCGGCCGCGCGTTGATCGAGGCGGTCTATGCGGAAGCAAGACGCGCGGGCGCGCCGCGCGTCTACTGGCACACGCACGAGACCAACAAGACGGCGATGCGGCTGTACGACCAGGTCGCGGAGCATTCCGGCTTCGTGGTGTACCGCAAGCAGGTTTGACCAACGGCTGCGGACGCAGCGCGGCTTGGCGGGGCGCAGGCGGCAGCGGCAGCGCGGCAGCGGTCGCTCCCACCTATGCGCAGCACGCGCAGCACGCCTGCGCCGCATCCGACACAAACGCACGAACTGGTTTTGACGGCCTGCGCGATTGCGGGTAAAATCATATGCATACAACTTTATCAAAAGTTCTACTTACCGATGTAATCGCGAACCGGAGGAGGCGAGGGATGGCTGACCCCACGTTGAAAGACTTGATGAAGCGGCTGGAGCAGCTCGAGGCCCTGATCACGACGCGACCACCGCTGCCGCCCAACCCGGTGATCGACCCGGCGCCCGATCCGTGGGGACCGTTCGGCGGCGTCTTCAACAGCCAAGTGCTGAGCAGCCTCGCCCGCGGCTTGCGTCCGATCCCCGATCCGCCGCCGTTCGATTTCTCCCGGCTCAACGCCGCGCAGCTCGCGGTGACCAAGGAGATGATCAAGACCGAGCGCTTCCGGCTCGACGCCCTGGAAAAGCTCGTCGACGGCCAGATCAAGGCGAACAAGTAGTCTTGAACGATCGCGCGAGCCTGGTCCGCGTCCCGCACCGGACCGGCCGCGCCGCAGGAGGACGCGATGGGTGCCTTGCCGGTACGCACCGGGGGCCGGCCGCAGCGTGCGCTGCTGGTCGGGTTCCAGGATCAGGATAATCTCGGCCTGCGCTATCTCTACTCGGCCGTGCGCGCGGCCGGCCACGAGCCGGACATCCTCACCTTCGAGGCCGATCCGCAGACGCTGATCCGGCGCGCCCAGGCGACGCAGCCCGACCTGATCGGGCTTTCGCTCATCTTCCAGTACATGACGCCGAAGTTCGCCGAGGTGATCACGGCGGTGCGCGCGGCCGGCGTCAAGGCGCACATCACGGTCGGCGGACACTATCCGAGCTTCGACTACAAGCCGGTGCTCGACCTGATCCCCGCGCTCGACTCGGTGGTACGCTTCGACGGCGAGGTGACGCTCGCCACGCTGCTCAACCGCCTCGCCGAAGGGCGCGACTGGCGCGACATCGACGGGCTGGCCTGCCGGCTCGACGACGGATCGGTGCGCTCGACGCGGCTGCGCGAGACGGTGGCCGACCTCGATGAGCTGCCCTGGCCCGAGCGCACCGACATCGACTACGAGTCCAATCCGCTCGCGACCGCTTCGATCCTGGGCAGCCGCGGCTGTCCGTGGGACTGCAGCTTCTGCAGCATCCGCCCGTTCTACGAAGCGCAGGGCGGCAAGCTGCGCCGGCTGCGCAAGCCCGACGCGGTCGTCGCCGAGATGATCGACCTGCACCAGCGCCGCAACGTGCCGCTGTTCCTGTTCCAGGACGACGATTTTCTCGCCACCGGCCGGCGCGCGCGCGAATGGGCCGGCTCGATCGCCGACATGCTGGCCGACGCGGGCCTCGGCGGCCGCATCGCGTTCAAGATGAGCTGCCGCTCCGACGAGGTCGAGGAACAGAGCATGCGGCGGCTGATGCGGGGCGGGCTGACGCACGTCTACATGGGGGTGGAATCCGGCGACCTGATGGGCCTCGCCAACATGAACAAGATGCTCAAGCCCGAGACGCACCTGCGCGCGGCCGCGATCCTGAAGTCGCTCGGGCTCTCGTTCGACTTCGGATTCATGCTGCTCGATCCCTCTTCGACCTTCACGTCGATCCGCAACAACATCGACTTCCTCGAGGCTTTCGTCGGCGACGGCTGGTCGATCTCGCCGTTCTGCCGCATGCTGCCCTACGCCGGAACGCCGGTGCGCGCACAGCTCGAGCAGGAGGGGCGGCTCACGGGGACCGAGTTCCAGCCGGATTACACGTTCCTCGAGCCGAAGCTCGACTACTTCTACGACTGGATGATCCGCACCTTCCACCGGCGCAACTTCACGTCCGAGGGCCTCTGTCACGCCGTGCGCTACCTCAACTTCGAAGCGCGGCTGCGGCTTGCCGACGTCGAGGGCGACGCGGCGAGCGCCACCGCGGTGCTGCAATATCTGACCGCGCGGGCGAACCGGCTGGCCGCAGACGTGCTGCGCGCCGCGCTCGATCACATCGAGCGCACGCCGTTCGAGCAGTTGCGCCCCGACGACGAGTTCCTTGCCACCCTGACGCTGTGGAACGCGAGCGAGGAGGGGCGCATCATGCAGGGGCTCAACAGCTACATGACCGCGACCGCGCAACGGCGGGCGCGACGCGACGCGGGCAGCTTCGACCGCACCTGGACCTTCGCCGGCGCGGCGCGGGAGGCCGCCGGCATCGGCGCGGCGTAAGCGGGGCGCGCCGACGGCGTCACGCCGCGACGGCCGCGACCAGCAGGATCAGGCTCGAGAGAGCAAGCGCCGCGCGCACCACGTGGGAGTATTCCCAGCGGTCGCGCAGTTGCGTCCAGTCCGGCGCACGCGCGCCCTCGCTCCCGCCGCCTGAGCCGAGCGCGAAGAACGCTGCGCCCGCGCCTTTCAGCGCGAAGTCCTTGAGCCAGAAATTGTTCACCGGGTGGGTGAACAGCCAATAGACCGCGTGCGCCGCAAGCAGCGCGACGAATGCGCCGAACGAGAGCCAGAATGCCGTGCCGCGCGGCGTCAGGGCCACGAGAACGAGCAGCAGCAGCAGGCCGAGCGGCTCGGCCGCGCCGCCGATGGTGAACCCCGGATAGTAGATGCGCTGCACGGCGAAATACTGCTCCTTCGGCAGGCGCAGCTTCCCGGGCAGTTCGAGCGCATGGGCGAGCGTCAGCGCCATTGCGACAGCGACCACAACAACGGTGAGGACTTGCAGGGCCATGAACATCGGCTGTTTCTATCGCCCCATTGGTCCTCAAACGTCCCGCTGCGCGCGGCCGTTCCCCGGACCGGCATGGAACCGGCCCGATTGCTGCCTCATTCACAAGCCGCGATAGCACCATGCGACGGATTGCAGGAATCGGCTAAGCTCGATCGGCCGGCTCGGCTTACGGAGGACAGGGCATGACAGGCGCGCTTCGATCCATCGCGACGGCGCTTGCCGTGCTGCTGGCGCTCGCGGGCCCGGTCCGCGCGCAGGAGCAGGTCGACCTCCTACTGGTGCTCGCCTCCGACGTGTCGCGCAGCGTCGATGCGGTGAAGTATCAGCTGCAGCGCGAGGGCTACGCGGCGGCGATGACCAACGCGCGCGTGGTCGAGGCGATCCGCTCGGGTCCCCATGGACGCATCGCCGTCTGCTTCGTCGAGTGGTCCGGCGTCACCTCGCAGCGGCTGGTGATCGACTGGACCATCGTCAGCGACGGACCTTCCGCGCGCAAGATCAGCGACCAGATGCTCGAGCTGCCGCGCTCGTTCGCCGACCGCACCTCGATCAGCGGCGGGATCGAATTCGCCATGGCGCAGCTCGAGCGCTCGCCCTACAAGGCGGTGCGGCGCACCATCGACGTCGCCGGCGACGGCACCAACAATTCGGGGCGCGACGTCGCCACCGTGCGCGACGAGGTCACCGCCAAGGGCGTCACCATCAACGGGCTGGTGATCCTGAGCGTGACGCCGCTGCCGTGGAACCCGGAGCACACCAACCCGCCCGGCGGGCTCGCCGAGTACTACCGCCGGAACGTGATCGGCGGCCCGGGCGCGTTCGTCATGGTGGCGGAGAACTTTGCCTCGTTCTCGCAGGCCATCATCAACAAGATGATCGCCGAGATCGCGCAGGCGCGCCCGCCCAAACATGCGGCGGTGAAGTAGCCCCGCATGAGCGCCAGCGACATGCGGGGACGTGCTATCCGGCCGCTCGCCCCCGGATTTCGCTTCGCTCATCCGGGCTACAATAGAAACTGATGTTCACCCTCGCCGACGTCGAATCCGTGCTGCCGGTGGTGCGCGCCGCGATGCCGCCGACACCGCAATATGCCTGGCCGCTGCTCAAGGCGCGCACCGGGGTCGAGGTCGTGGTCAAGCATGAGAACCACACGCCGATCGGCGCCTTCAAGGTGCGCGGCGGCCTCGCCTATGCGGAGCGCCTGAAGCGCGAGCGGCCGCACGTCAAGGGCGTGGTGACGGCGACACGCGGCAATCATGGGCAATCGCTCGCCTTCGCCTGCGGGCGCGCCGGCGTCCCGATCACGGTGGTGGTGCCGTTCGGCAATTCGGTGGAGAAGAACGCGGCGATGCGGGCGTTCGGCGCCGAGCTGATCGAGCACGGCCGCGACTTCGACGAGGCGCGCGAGCGCGCAGTCGCGATCGCGGCCGAGCGCTCCTACGAATACGGTCCCTCGTTCAACCGCGACCTCGTCGCCGGCGTCGCCACCTACGCCCACGAGCTGTTCACCGCTTTCTCCGACCTGCACACCGTCTACGTGCCGATCGGGCTCGGCTCCGGCATCTGCGGCGTGATCGGGGTGCGCGACGCGCTCGCGCCGGCCACGCGCGTGGTCGGCGTGGTGTCGAGCGAGGCCAACGCCTACCGGCTGTCGTTCGCAGCCGGGCGCGTGGTGCCGACCAACTCCTGCATCACGTTCGCCGACGGGGTGGCGGTGCGCAATCCCGACGCCGAGGCGCTCGCCATGATCCGCCGCGGCGCCGAGCGCATCGTCGAGGTCAGCGACGACGAGGTCGCGGAGGCGATCCGCATCCTGTTCAGCGACACCCATACGCTCGCCGAGGGCGCCGGCGCCGCCGCGCTCGCCGCGCTGATCAAGGAGCGCGACGCGCTGCAGGGCAAGCGCGTCGCCGTGATCGCGACGGGGCAGAACATCGACCGGGCGTGGATGCAGACCATCCTCGCCGGCGGCACGCCCAAGCCCTGATGCGACAAGGCGTGAGGCGATCAGCCGCATTCGCGTCACCGCGCAACCGAATTTGACGCGATCGATTTCTTTCCGCGCGATCAACGGTGACGATGATTGTTTCGATCGATTCTAGACTGCGCGAGATTAGAATCATTCCAACATATTGATTGCAAACGATATTTTCGATTGAAGCGCTCGCTTCAGGCGCCTAGGAAAGCGCTTCAGCGCGCCCGCAAGAGGCCGCATGCGCAGGAGTTCGCCTTATGCCGTGGTTCAGCCGTTTCGCATTTGCCGCCATCCTCATCGCAGCGCCCGGCGCCGCGCTCGCGCAGGGCGAGGTCAACGTCTACACCTACCGCGAACAAAAGCTGATCCAGCCGCTGTTCGATGCCTTCACCAAGGACGCCGGCGTCAAGGTCAACGTCATCTCGGCGAGCTCGGGCCTGGAGCAACGCATCGCAACCGAAGGCGCCAACTCGCCGGCCGACGTACTGCTCACGGTCGATATCGGGCGCCTGGAAGACGCGGTGCGCGCCGGCATCACCCAGCCGATCAAATCGGAGACGCTCGACAAGGTCGTGCCGCCGCAATATCGCGACCCGGAAGGCATGTGGTACGGCATCTCGATGCGCGCGCGCGTCGTCTACGTCTCGAAGGAGCGCGTGAAGCAGAACGCGATCGCCTACGAGGAGCTGGCCGATCCCAAGTGGAAGGGCCGGATCTGCATCCGCTCCGGCCAGCACATCTACAACAATGCGCTGATCGCCGCCGTCATCGCCAAGCTGGGCGAGGCCAAGGCCGAGGAATGGCTGCGCGGCGTGAAGGCCAACCTCGCCCACAAGCCCTCGGGCGGCGACCGCGAGCAGGCGCGCGACGTCGCGGCCGGCAAGTGCGACATCGGCATCGGCAACACCTATTACTGGGCGCTGATGCACGACAAGGAGACCGACAAGAAGGCTTGGGCCGACGCGACGCGCGTGATCCTGCCGACCTTCAAGGACGGCGGCACGCATGTGAACCTGTCCGGCGTCGTGCTGGCCAAGAACGCGCCCAACAAGGCCAACGCGATGAAATTGATCGAATGGCTGGTCGGCGAACAGGCGCAGGCGATCTATGCCGACATGAACTACGAGTATCCGGTGCGCGCCGGCATCAAGATCAACCCGACCATCGCCGGCTACGGGACGCTCAAGGCCGATCCCCTGCCGCTGGCGCAGATCGCCGCGCAGAAGAAGGCCGCCGCCAACCTGGTCGACAAGGTCGGCTTCGACAACTGACGTTCAACAAGAGCGCGCATGAGCGCCGCCGATCTTGTGCAAGCGCCGGCCGGACCTTCCGGCCGGCGCCGTTTTTCCCTGACCCCGGCGCGCGCGCTGGCGACCCTGTTCGTGCTCGCGAGCGCGGCACTGGTCGTCGTCCCGCTCGCCAACCTGTTGCGCATCGCGCTCGCGGGCGACGCCGAGATCTGGGCGCACCTTTGGGCCTACGTGGTTCCGGTCGCGCTGCGCGACACCGCGCTCCTGCTCGCCGGCGTGGCGGCGTTGACCGCGATCATCGGCAGCGGAAGCGCCTGGCTCATTACCGCCTACCGCTTTCCCGGCCGCAACATGCTGGCCTGGGCGCTGGCGCTGCCGCTCGCGATGCCGACCTATATCGTCGCCTACATCTATGTCGACGTGTTCGAGGCGTTCGGGCCGGTGCAGCGCGCCTTGTCGGCGCTCGGCCTGCGGCCGGCGACGGCCTCCTGGTATCCGGACGTGCGTTCGCTCGGCGGCGCGGTGTTCGTGTTCAGCCTGGTGCTCTATCCATACGTCTATCTCGCCGCGCGCGCGATGTTCCAGACCCAGAGTGCGTGCCTGATCGAGGTCGCGCGCACGCTCGGCGCGACGCGTTTGATGCTGGTGCGTCACGTCGCGCTGCCGCTGGCGCGCCCTGCCCTCGCGGTCGGGCTTTCGCTCGCGCTGCTCGAGGCGCTCAACGACATCGGCGCGGCGGAATATCTCGGCGTGCACACGCTCTCGATCTCGATCTTCACCACCTGGCTCAACCGCGGCAGCCTGCCCGGCGCGGCGCAGATCGCCTGCGTGATGCTGATCGCCATCGCCGGCCTGATCGTGCTCGAGCGCTGGGGCCGACGCGAACGGCGCTTCGCGATCGCGCGCCGGGTGCAGCCGGCAAGCCCGATGCTGCTGCGCGGCCGCGCCGCCTTCGCGGCGAGCGCGCTGTGCGCGCTGCCGGTCGTGCTCGGCTTCCTGGTGCCGGCCGCGCATCTGACCTACGAGGTGGTCGCGCGCGGGCTTCTGGTCGGCTTCGACCGCGACCTCGTGCGCTACGCGCTCACCACCGTCGCGCTGGCGGCGGCCGCGACCATCATCGCCCTCGCGCTCGGCTTCGGCGCTGCGGTCGCGGCGCGGCTGGTACGCCATCGCGCGGTCGACGGCGCGCTGACGCTCGCCGGCCTCGGCTATGCGGTGCCCGGCACGGTGCTGGCGCTCGCCCTGCTTGCGCCGCTCGTTGCCGTTGACGAGACGCTCAACGCACTGGCCCGGCTCGCGACCGGCGCTACCGTCGGCCTCGTGCTGGCGGGATCGAGCGCCGCGATCGTCGCCGCCTATGTGATCCGCTTCCTCGCCATCGCCAGCGGCTCGGCGCAGGCCGGCCTCGCGCGCATCTCGACCCACGTGGACGACGCCGCGCGCACGCTCGGCCATAGCCCTGCGAACGTGACGCGGACGATCCACCTGCCGCTGCTGCGCCCCGCGCTGGGCGGCGCCGCGCTGCTGGTGTTCGTCGATTGCCTCAAGGAGCTGCCGGCGACGTTGCTCTTACGCCCGCTCAACGTCGAGACGCTGTCGACCTACATCTATCAGTTCGCGACCCGCGGCAATTTCGAGGAGGGCGCGCTCGCGGCGCTGCTGATCGTCGCCGCCGGCCTCGGGCCGGTAATCGTGATGACGCGCTATGCCGATCTCGCGCCGGTGCCGCCGCAATCGCCGCACGGTTGATCGACACTGCGCATCGTCCGGGATGATAGCACCGTACGCGATCGCGCCCGTTGACGTGGCGATCCACGCCGGTGCGTGATAGATTCCGGTCATGAACATTGAGCTGCGCCGCCACATGACCGTGTCGGACTATCTCGCCTGGGCCGAGGCTCAGGGCGACGGTCCGCGCACGGAATTGATCAACGGCCAGATCGTCGCCATGTCGCCGGAACGCCTTGGGCACAATCGAGTCAAGAATGCCGCCCGCGACGCGTTGCACAATGCACTCATCGCCGCAAGGATCAAAGGTGAGGTTTTTACCGACCGTGTTGCTGTTCCGATCGACGACTACACGGCGTATGAACCGGACGTATTGGTTTATTGCGGCTATCCATTGCCGGACACCGATTTGAAGGTGACCGATCCGGTGATCGTGGTCGAAGTCATATCGCCTTCGTCAGCGCACACTGACACCAGCGCCAAGCTCATCGGGTATTTCAAGCTTGCCAGCGTGCGGCACTATCTCGTCATCGATCCGGACGGGCGGACCGTGACGCACCATGCGCGCACGGCCGAAGGACAGATTTCGGCGCAGACGCACGCGATCGGGACGCTGCGGCTCGACCCGCCCGGCCTGACACTGGACGTCGCCATGCTGTTCGGCTGACCCGCGTTTTTTCGCCCGCCTGCGGCGGACCGTCTCGGAATTTCCCCAAACGCATGCTATAGGCCGGTCATGCTGGCCCGCCGCGCGCTTGTGATTCCAACCGCCCTCTTCGGGGCGGCGCTTTTGGGTCTGGCGCCCGCGCTCGCGCAGAAAACCTCCACCGGCACCGCCTTCGCCATCACGGCCGACGGCGAGCTGATCACCAATGAGCACGTGGTCACCGGCTGCAGCAGCGTAGTGGTGCAGCAGGGCACGACCCGCCTGACCGCGCAGGTGGTCGCGACCGACGCCAACGACGACCTCGCGCTGCTGCGACTCGCGCAGAAGACCGCGGCCTTCGCCGCCTTCCGCAAGACCCCGGCGCTGCGCCCGGGCGAGCAGGCCATCACCTACGGCTTTCCCCTCGCCGGCGCGCTCACCACCGAAGGCAATCTCACGATCGGCTACGTCAGCGCGCTGCGCGGCCTGCAGAACTCGCCGAAATACATCCAGATCACCACGCCGGTGCAGGCCGGCAATTCGGGCGGGCCGTTGCTGGACAACAGCGCCAACATCATCGGCGTGGTCGCGGCCAAGCTCAACGTCATCAAGGTGCTGCGCGAGACCGGCGACATGGCGCAGAACGTCAACTTCGCGGTCGCGCCCGACGTCGCCAAGCAGTTCCTCGTGCGCCACAAGGTGCGCCTGACCGAGGTCGCGAGCGAAACCGACCTCCGGCCCGCCGACATCGGCGACAAGGCCAAGGCGTTCACCTATTTCGTCGAATGCCGGCCCGGCACGGTCGCGCGGGTGTCGACCGAGCCGTCGCGTCCTGACCGGAGCGAGCGCCGCGACGAGGAGCCGAGCCGCGAGCCGGGTGATCGCGAGGCGCAGCGCGCGGCGTACTACGAGAGCGACGGCGACCGGCAGATGCGGCGCTTCCGCGGCTCGGCGCACTGGCGCATGCAGACCGCGCGCGCGGAGGGCGAGATCGCGATCCGCGCCGACATCGACATCCCGCAGCGCATCGGCGCCGAACTGTCGCTGCGCCGCAATACCGACGCCTCGCTCGCGGCCTCGCACGTGATCGAGATCCGCTTCCGCCCGGACCAAGTCGGCGAGGTGTCCGGCATCCGCGGCATCCTGATGCGCGAAGGCGACGGGGCGCGCGGTGTGCCGCTCAGCGGCGTCACCGTGAAGGCCGGACGCAACGCGTTCCTGGTCGGTCTCTCCGCCGGCGAGAATGAGCGGCGCAATCTCCAGCTCCTGCGCGATGCCGGCATCATGGACATCACGCTCACCCTGGAGAATGGCACGCGCGCGGTGCTGTCGGTCGACAAGGGCGCGCCGGGCGATCGCATCTTCACCGAGGCGCTCGAGCGCTGGAGCACCGCCGCGGTGACGCGGCGGCCGCCGCCGCGCGAGAGCCGCGAGCCGCCGCCGACGCAGCCGAGCATGTCGGACGGAAACGCAGGCGGCAGCGTGCCGGCCAGCCGCTGAAGACCCCCTCCCCAACCCTCCCCCACAAAGGGGGGAGGGGCGCACCGAGCTTGCGGCTGCGTTGTCGATCCAATTCGAGTGAACCACCCTCGCCAGACTACTGCCCGCTCGCGAGCCGGCTGGCGAAATACGCGACCGTCCGGGTATAGACCTCACTCTTGTTCCACTGCAGCAGCACCTGGAAATTGGCCGAGCCCTCGCCCCACGGCTCGCCGCGGCGCCAGCCGTAGCCTCTGAGATAGTTCGCCGTGGAGGCGAGCACGTCGGACGCGCTGCGCAGCAAGTCGCGCTTGCCGTTGCCGTCGAAATCGACCGCGTACTTGACGTAGGACGACGGCATGAACTGCGTCTGCCCCATCTCGCCGGCCCAGGCCCCGCGCATCTCGGCCGGGCTGAGGTCGCCGCGCTCGACGATGCGCAGCGCGTCTATCAGCTCGGCCTCGAACAGGGCGGTGCGGCGGCAGTCGTAGGCGAGCGTCGCGAGCGAGCCGAATACCGGCAGCTTGCCGATATTGGCGCCGAAGTCGCTCTCCAGTCCCCAGATCGCGACCACGATCGCGCCCGGCACGCCGAACTGCTGCTCGATGCGGTCGAGCACGCGCGCATGGGCCAGGAGCTTCTCTTTCGCCTTGGCGAGGCGCGGCGGCACCATGCGGCCGGAGAATTCCTCGAAAGTCTGCTTGAACACCTTCTGGCCGCGGTCGAGCGCGATGACGCGCTGGTCGTAGCTGACGCCGTCGAGTGCCGCGGCAAGCGTCGGCTGCGAGATGCCTTGGGCCGCCGCTTCACGCTTGAAGGTTTCGAGCCAGCTTTCGAACGAGCCCTGCTCGCAGGTGGCGGCGAGCGCGGGACTCGCGAGCAGCGTCGCGGCGAGCGCGAGGATGAATCGCATGCGAGGCCCTTGCATCGTCCGACAACGACGATCGGCCCGCTTTGTGCCGCCGGAAACAGGCTTTTTCGTGTAGCCTGCATGGAGCCATAAGCGCGTTCACGCGCGTCTTCGACGCGCTATGGCGCAATGCGGGGCAGACCTCTGGCAGCCGCCCGACTGCCCCGGATTTCGTTCGCTATGCTCGCTCCATCCAGGCTACGAGCTACCGCACCTTCCCTCTTGCCGCCACCGGGAACACGGTCTCCACCTTCCCGCCGCGCACGCCGTAGACCTCGTCCATCATGTTGGTGACGACGCAGCAGTGGTTCGGGATGATGCTCACCGTCTCGCCGACCTTCGGCTTCCTGGCCGAGGCCGCCAGGTCCACGATCCCGTGCTCCTCGGAGAAGCCGGTGACTTGCGCGTCGGGGTATTCGACGATGCGGCCAAAGCCCTTGGCGTAATACTGCTCGTAGGTCATCACCTTGGAGCCGGCGTCGAGCACGGCGCGGTTCTCGGCCGGACGGCTGACCACGGTGGCGCGCACCGTCATGGCGCAGTCGTCCCAGGTGGCGGCGCCGGCCGTCACCTGCATCACGTCGTTGTAGATGTAGGTGCCGGCGCGGTACTCGGTCAGCATCGGGAAATCGCCCACGCCCTTGAGCGAGGGCGAGCCGCCGCCGGACACGACCGGCACCGCGATGCCGGCGCCGTTGAGCAATTGCAGCGCGCGCTCGAGCCACAGCCGCTGCTCGGGCTTGGCGGTCGGGAACGTCATCAACCCCTCGAACTGCATGTTGGGCATGCGCATCGCCTCGCGCGCGAGATCGAGCGCCGCCTGCGGGCTCTGCACGCCGTTGCGGGCGAACCCGGTATCGCATTCGATCAGGAAACGGATGTCGACGCCGTGCCGCCGGCCGGCCTCCGACAGGCCCTTGGCCACGGTTTCGTTGTCGAGCACCACCGCCATGCGCTTGAGACGCTTGATCAGCGCCGCGAGGCGTTCGGTCTTGGCCGCGCCGAGCACGTTGTAGGTGAGCAGGATATCGTCGGCGGCGCCGGCGTCGGTCATCACCTCGACCTCGCCGAGCTTCTGGCAGGTGATGCCGACCGCGCCGGCCGCCATCTGCAGCTTGGCCAGCGCCGGAATCTTGTGCGTCTTGATGTGCGGGCGATTGGCGACGCCGTGGCCCGCGAGCAGCTCCTGGGCGCGGCGGATGTTGGCGTCGACGATGTCGAGATCGATGACGACCGCGGGCGTGTCGAGTTCGCTGACCGTTGTCATGACGGCTCCTTGTCCTTGACCCAGCGCAGGATGTGGCTTGCGACCGCCACCAGCTTGCCGTCCTGGTTGACGGCCTTGACGTCGCCGAGCGACTGGCGCTTGAGCGCGTCGACGGCGGCGACCGTGTAGGTGGTGGTGACGGTATCGCCGATATAGACGGCGCCGAGGAAGCGCACCCGGTCGTAGCCGAGCGAGACCGGCGTCTCGTCGCCGGCCGTGCCTTGGCCCTGCTCGATCAGCAGGGTCGAGCAGGTCGACATGAAGCCCATCAGCAGCACGCCGTGCGCGATGCGGGCGCCGTAGCGCGAGCGCTTCATGTAGTGCTCGTTCACATGGTTGACCGAGAGGTCGCCGGTGATGCCGGCGAACTGATAGATGTCGCTCTCGCCCACCGTCTTGGCGAAAGTGACGCTGTCGCCGACCTTGACGTAGAACTCGCTCATCGCCTCAAGCCTCCGCGACCTTGACCACGCCGGCACGCGCGAGCGTCGCGATGTCGGCCGCAGTGTAGCCGAGCTCGCCGAGGATCTCCGCGCTTTGCGCACCGAGGCGCTGCGGCGGCAGCCGCACCTCGGCCGCCGCGCCGTCATAGCGCACCGGGTGATTGACCAGAGTGACCGGCGCGCCGGTCGCGCCGACACCGGGGACCGTCACCAGCGACTCCATATGCTGCACCTGCGGATCGGCAACGATCTCGGCATAGCCCTGCACGCGCGCGTGCCAGATCTTCTTCGGCTCCATCAGCGCGATCCACTCGGCGCTGGTTTTCGTTTTCAGCCGCTCCACGATCAGTTCGCCGATCTCGTCCTGCTTGGTCCAGGTGTCCTTCTCGGTGAACGCGGCCAGCCGCGGCTCGCCCACGATCCCGGCGATCTCGGCGAGCGGACTCAAGGATACCGCGAGATGGCCGTCGCGCGTCGGATAGACGCCGTAGGGCGCCGCATAGTACCAGCCGGCCACGTGGCGATGCGCGTTGATGGCGGGTTTCTGCGCGGCATTGAGCCAAGCCACCAGCGATTCCGCCTGCAGGTCGAGCGCCGCCTGCATCAGGCTCGCGTCGACCCGGCAACCCTGTCCGGTGCGCGCGCGGCGCAACAGCGCGGCGAGGATGCCCATCGCGAACAGCGCGGCGCCGTGATGGTCGACCACCGAAACGCCGACCGGCCGCGGGCCGGTGCGCTCCTGGCCGGTGATCGCCATCAGGCCGAACAGCGCCTGCGCCAAGAGGTCCTGCCCCGGCCGCGCCGCATACGGGCCATCGGGACCGTAGCCCGAGGCCGAGGCATAGATCAGCGCCGGCTTGCGCGCCTTGAGCACGTCGTAGCCGAAGCCGAGCTTGTCCATGACGCCGGGGCGGAAGTTCTCCGCCACCACGTCGGCGGTGTCGACCAGCTTGAGGGCGATCTCGCGTCCTTGCGCCGACTTCAGATCGAGCGCGATGTTGCGTTTGTTCCGGTTGGCGCACAGGTGCAGCATGCTCTGCCCGTCGCGCCAGATGTCGCCCGAGCTCCAGTGCCGCTGCCAGGCGCCTTCCGGTGTCTCGATCGCGATCACGTCGGCGCCGAGATCGCCTAGCGCCTGGATGCCCATCGGCCCGAGCAGGAAGTGATTGAAGCTGACGACGCGGATGCCCTGCATCAGATCGAGCATAGACAAACCTCACGGGCACGCGCGGGACGCTGCGCGCAAACGGTTCTACTGATGCGGGTCGGAATCCAGCTTCCCGGCGCTCATCTGCGATGTTACCGTAACAAACATGTCAGGCCACGCAAAGAATGGCCGCCGCAACAGCCGCGTGTAACGGGAGGAAAATTCGAATGAAAATCCGACAACTCGCTCTTGGCGTCTTCGCTGTCGCGAGCCTGGCGCTGGCCATGCCCGACGATGCGTTGGCGCAACGCAAGTTCACCTTCGGCTACGACCAGCCGCGCACGACCGCCTACGGGATCGCGGCCGACATCTTCGACGCCAAGCTCAAGGAGCTGAGCGGCGGCAAGCTGTCGATCGACCAGTTCCCCGGCGCGCAGCTCGGCCAGGAGCCGGTGATGCTGCAGAAGATGCGCTCGGGCGACATCGATTTCATCATCACGTCGACGGCGAACGCTTCCACGCTCGCACCGCAGGCCGGCGTGTTCTCGCTGCATTTCGCGTTCCGCGACCAGAAGCATCTTGCGAATGCGCTCGCCGACCCGACGGTGTCGAAGGCGTTCCGCGACATGATCAAGGATTCGGTGCAGGGCGCGCAGGTGCTCGGCCTGCTCACCATGGGCTTCCGCAACATCTATTCGAAGAAAGAGATCACCAAGCTCGACGACGTGAAGGGCATGAAGATCCGCGTGCAGGCGACCAAGACCGAGGACACGCACTTCCCGGCCTATGGCACGCAGACCGTGCACATGCCGTTCGGCGAGGTCTACACCTCGCTGCAGACCGGCGTCGTCAACGCGGCCGAGAACGGCATCAACGTCTACTTGGCCAACAAGCACTACGAGGTGGCGCCGATCCTTTCGATCACCGAGCACGAAGCCAACAACAACTGCATCTGGGTCAGCGACAAGACTTGGAACTCGCTCTCCGACCAGGAGAAGCAGTGGGTGCAGGCGGCGGCGGACGAGGTTGCAAAGCGCGAGCCGGCGCTGGCGCTGAAGCTCGAAGCCGACTCGGCCGAGCGGCTGAAGAAGCTCGGCGTCAAGGTGGTCGAGGGCGTCGACAAGTCGGGCTTCATCAAGGCGGCCGCGCCGATCCAGGACCAGCTCGCCAAGGAGCTTGGGCCGCATGCGGTGAAGATCCTCGAACTCGTGCGCAATGTGAAGTAGCGCGGCTCGGAGGAGCCACACAGGCGGCGGCGCGGGGAACGCCGTCGCCTGTTGCGTGACGGCGCCCAAGGGGAGCGGTTTTTGAATCTTCAGTCATTGGTAACTCCGCGCCACCGCCATCTCAAATGGAAGGCGCTCGACCCGATCGAGGCCGTGCTCATGGCCTTGTGCGGCCTGTCGATCGGCGGGTTCACCCTGTCGGTGCTGTGTGACGTGGTGACGCGCGAGATCGGCCGGCCCTGGCTGTGGTTGCAGCTCGCCACCACGGGATTCTTCGCCTGGGGCGTGTTCATCGGCATGGCGGTGGCGACGCGCCGGCTCGACCATCTCAACCTGGTCGAGATCACCAAGGGCATGAGCGGGCCGAAGCGTACCTTCATGGAAGTCGTCAACCGCTTGGTGATCCTCGCGGTCGGCCTGGCGATGGTGGTGTTCGGCTTCCAGAACTTCCTGCACGACATGGGCAGCTATCGGGCGCCCTCGCTGATCCCGCTCTCAACCTACACGGCGAGCGTGCCGCTCTCGGGCGTGCTCATCGTCTTGTTCTGCGTCGAGCAGCTCGTCAATGGCTGGCGCCACGGCTTCGAAGGGCCGGAAGACAAAGACGACTTCGCGGGAATCAAGTGATGGGCAACGGATCGATCATCCTGCTCATGACCGGGCTGTTCCTGCTGTTCGGCTACATGGGCGTGCCGGTCGCGTTCGCGCTGATGGCCGGCGTGCTGGTCGCCTGCATGCTGACGCCAATCAGCATGCAGTCGATGGTCGGGCAGATGTTCCACGGGATCGACTCCGAGATCCTGCTCGCGGTGCCGTTCTTCCTGCTGGTCGGCGAGCTGATGACCTCGGCCGACGTCACCAACCGCATGATCCGCCTGGCCCAGACCATGGTCGGTCACCTGCGCGGCGGGCTGGCCCAGGTCGTCACCCTGTTCAGCATGTTCTTTGCCGGCATTTCCGGCTCCTCGACCGCGGACGTCGCGGTGCTGAGCCGCACCGTGGCGGTGGAAATGACCAAGGAGGGCTACGACCGCGCATTCACGGCGGCGCTGATCGCCTGCGCCTCCACCATGGCGAACCTGATCCCGCCGAGCATCATGGCGGTGGTGTACGGGGCCACGGGAAACGTTTCGATCGGCGGCCTGTTCCTCGCCGGCATCGTGCCGGGCGTGCTGATCGGCATCGGCTTGATGATCTATTCGCACTTCTTCGGGCCGGTCGGCCTGCGGAAGCCACGCGCATCGTTATGCGAATTCGCCGACGCGGCGCGCGCATCGGTCCTGCCGCTGATGATTCCGATCATCATCATGGGCGGCATCCTGACCGGCTGGTTCACCCCGACCGAAGCCGGAATGGTCGCCGCCGTGTACATCATCGTGGTGATCATTCCGCTGCTCAATCGCAAGCACGTGCGCAACCTGCCGCGCGACTTCGTGTACACCGGCTTGCTCTACTCGCTGCCGCTGGCGCTGGTGGCGGCCGCCTCGGCGTTCGGCTGGATGCTCGCCTATCTGCGCGGTCCCGATATCGTCTCCGGCTGGATCGAGCTCGTCGCCGGCCATGACGGCCGCATCATCATGCTGCTCCTGGTGCTGCTGTTCATCATCATCGGCGACTTCATGGATGCGGTCCCGGCCATCATCATCTTCATGCCGATCGTCATCAAGCTCAACGAGCTGGGCGACATCAATTCGCTGCATATGGGCGTGGTGCTGATCACCACGCTGGTGTTCGGGCTGATCACGCCGCCCTATGGATTGTCGCTGCTGGTGGCCTCGAAATTCGTCGGGGTGCGGTTCAGCGCGGCGATGTTCGCGTCGCTGCCGATCTACGTGGTGTTTTTCATCACAATTGCCTTCACCGTGTTCTTCCCCGAGGTCGTGCTTTATCTGCCGAAGCTGTTCCTCCCCGAGTCGGTCGGCTGCTTCAAGAACCCGAGCGGCGTCGGCTACATCTGCCCGAAGTGATCGCACGGCAGCCTTGCGCCGCAAGCGTGGCGGACTTTTTCCGCCTCGGCTACATTCGAGGACGCCGCCATCGACGGGAGGACTGCATGTCACGTTTGGCCAAGCTGGCAGGCGCAATCGCGCTGCCGATCCTGCTGTCGGCGACGACAGCCGGCGCGGTAGAGCTCGATCCGAAAATCGTCGGCTTCAAGCTGCCGACCGACATCAAGTGGAACGAGAACATCCGCTCCGGCAACCGCTCGGCGATCCTGCAGGGCGACCCGTCCAAGCCCGGTCCCTACGCCATGCTGCTGACCTGGCTGCCCGGCCATATGAGCCGGCCGCACTTCCATCCCAACGACCGCTTCTTCATCGTGGTGTCGGGCACCTGGTGGGTCGGTTCGGGACCGAAGTTCGACCCCGAGGAGACGGTGCCGATGCCGGCCGGCACCCACGTGATCCACTATGCCAAGGGCGTGCATTTCGACGGCGCCAAGACCGAGCCGGCGACGATCCTGGTGTGGGGCGAAGGGCCGGCGACCTCGACGCCGTTCGTGCCGGCGCACTGAGGCTCGGCACCCAGCTTGACCTTTTCCGCTGTCCGGTTATGCAAACCGGGCACGAGCCGGAAGGGGCTGGAGCGCATGAACAAGGTCTATCCCGACGCCAAGACGGCGCTGGCAGGGTTGCTCAACGACGGCATGCTGATCATGGCCGGCGGTTTCGGGCTGTGCGGCATCCCGGAGACCCTGATCCAGGCGATCAAGGAATTGGGGGTCAAAGGCCTGACCATCGTTTCCAACAATGCCGGCGTCGACGGTGCCGGCCTCGGCCTGCTGCTCGAGACGCGGCAGGTCAAGAAAATGATCTCGTCCTATGTGGGCGAGAACAAGCTGTTCGCCCAGCAGTACCTCGCCGGCGAGCTCGAGATCGAGTTCAACCCGCAGGGCACGCTGGCCGAGCGCATCCGCGCCGGCGGCGCCGGCATCCCGGCGTTCTACACCAGGACCGGCTACGGCACGATCATCGCGGACGGCAAGCCGACGGCGGAGTTCGACGGCGACAACTACGTGATGGAGCGCGGCATCGTCGCCGACCTGTCGATCGTACACGCCTGGAAGGCCGACACCGAGGGCAACCTCGTGTACCGCAAGACCGCGCGCAACTTCAATCCGATGATGGCGACCGCCGGCAAGGTGACGGTCGCCGAGGTCGAGAACCTGGTCCAACCCGGCGAAATCAACCCCGACCACATCGTCACGCCTGGCGTATACGTCAAACGCATCGTGCACGTGCCCGACGCCAAGAAACACATCGAGCAGCGCACCGTGCGCAAGCGCGCCGGCGCATGATCCCGGGAAGATAGGAGCACCACCATGGCTTGGACCAGGGACCAGATGGCCGAACGCGCGGCGCGCGAGCTGCGCGACGGTTTCTACGTCAACCTGGGCATCGGCATCCCGACCTTGGTGTCGAACTACATCCCGTCCGGCATGAGCGTGCAGCTGCAAAGCGAGAATGGCATGCTGGGTTTCGGACCCTTCCCCTACGAGGGCGAGGAAGACCCCGACCTGATCAATGCCGGCAAGCAGACCATCACCGAGATTCCGACCACCAGTTTCTTCTCCTCGGCCGACAGCTTCGCCATGATCCGCGGCGGCCACATCGACCTGTCGATCCTCGGCGCCATGCAGGTGGCCGAGAACGGCGACCTCGCCAACTGGATGATCCCCGGCAAGATGGTCAAGGGCATGGGCGGCGCCATGGACCTGGTCGCCGGCGTCAAGAAGGTGGTGGTGGTCATGGAGCATACCGCCAAGGACGAGGCAAAGCTGCTCAAGCGCTGCACCCTGCCGCTCACCGGCGCCGGCGTGGTCGACATGGTGATCACCGACCTCGGCGTGTTCCTGATCGACAAGAAGGGCGGCGGCGGCATGACCCTGATCGAACTCGCCCCCGGCGTGACGGCGGACGAGATCAAGGCCAAAACCGAGGCCGGCTTCGCCGTGGCACAGGGGCTGCACTGATTTCCTGCTTGCCGCCGATCAAGAACCGGACAGCGGCCACGAAAGGGTCACAGAGGGCGGTCAAGTTGCGGCCATAGAGGCGGCCGCGATAGCCGGTCCCGCCGATTTCACATGTTCGGAACGTTCGTGCCCGCGGCTGCCGGTCTCAAGCGCTTGGGAATTGTCAGTGTGGCCGCGGTCGCGGCCGCCGTCAGCGCGCTCCTGGCCGCGCCTCTGTTCATTCCGGCCGATTCGGTACGCGATGCGGTGATCGCCGAAATCCGCGGTGTGACCGGGCTCGATCCGGTCGTGCGCGGCGACACCTCGGTTTCGCTGTTTCCCAAGGGGACGGTGAGCTTCACCGACGTGGCGCTCGGCGACAGCGAACGTCCGGCGCTCGCCGCCGAGCGGCTGACCGCCAACCTCAGGCTGCTGCCGCTGCTGATCGGCCGCATCGAAATCGCCGATATCGCGCTTCAACGGCCGCACATCGCCATCCAAGTCGAGCCCGACGGACGTTCCAACTGGTCGGCCCTGGTGGCGACGCTGGCCCGCACCTTGCAGGGCGGCGCGGGCGGCGCCGAGCGCACGCTGTCGTTCTCCGAGATTCGTGTGGCCAACGGCACCGTCACGATTACCGACGTGGCGAGCGGCGTGAAGGAGACGCTGTCGCAGATCGAGTTGTCGCTCGCCTGGCCGTCGATCTCGAAGAGCTTCGGCGCCACCGGCCGCTTGGTGTGGCGCGGTCAGCCGTTCGATACCAGTATCAGCGCCGCCGACCTGCGGGCGGCGATCGTGGGCGAAAGGTCGGGCGTCAAGCTCAGACTGACCGGCGCGCCGTTCAAGCTCGCCTTCGACGGTCACATGAGCCATCGCCCGACGCTCAAGATCGAGGGAACGCTCGCCGCCGACGGCGCCTCGCTGCGCCAGGCGCTCGACTGGGCCGGGCAAAAGCCGCTGCCGGGCGGCGGGTTCGAGCGCTTCGCGCTCAAGGCGCAGACCGTGATCGGCGGCGGCAACGTCATGCTGTCGGCGGTGAATATCGAGCTTGACGGCAACACGGCCGAGGGCGTGCTGGCGCTCGCGACCGAGCCGCGCATCACCGTCAAGGGGACGCTCGCCGCCGAGGCGCTGGATTTCACGCCCTATATCTCCACCATCGAGCTGATGCGCGGCAACGAGCGCGACTGGAGCCGGGTGCCGATCGCGATCGACGGGCTTGGCGGCTCCGATCTCGATCTCAGGCTCTCCGCCGCCCGCATCACCATCGGCAATGCCAAGCTCGGACGCACCGGGGTCACGGCCAATCTGCGCGATGGGCGCCTTGCCATCACGATCGGCGAAGCCCAGGCGTTCAACGGCGCGCTGCATGGCTCGCTCGTGCTGGCCAAGTCCGGAGCCGGCGCCGAGATCAAGTCGCAGCTGCAGTTCGCCAATGTCGATCTCGAAAGCTGCCTCGGCGAGCTGTTCGGCGTGCGCCGGCTGGAAGGCCGCGGCGACCTTGCGCTCAGCATCGAAGGAGCCGGCGACAGCGTGCTCGCGCTCACGCGCACGCTCACCGGCACGGCCAGCCTCACCGCCCGGGCCGGCGCCCTTTCCGGGCTGAACCTCGAGCAACTGCTGCGCCGGCTGGAGCAGCGGCCGCTCTCGATCAGCGGGGATTTCCGCCGCGGCCGGACGCCGTTCGAGAAGCTCGCGATCACGCTGAAGATCGCGCAGGGCACCGCGAGCGTGGACGACGTGCAGCTCGACGGCGGGGCGGTGCGGCTCGCGCTCGGCGGCTCGGCCTCGATCCCGCTGCGTGACCTCGACCTGAAAGGCACGGCGAGCCTGATATCGGCCACGGCCAGCGCGCCGGTGTTCGAGTTGCCGTTCGTGGTGCAGGGTCCGTGGGACGATCCGATCATGCTGCCCGACGCCCAGGCCCTGATCCAGCGTTCGGGCGCGGCCGCTCCCCTGCTCGATGCCATGCGCGACCGCAAGACCCGCGACGCAGTGCGCTCGGCGATCGAGCAATTGAGCCGCGACGGCATCATCCCGCCGCCCGCCGCGCTGCCTGGGGCACCACGTTAGAGCAGGATGATTTTTCTTCGAATCATCATCCCGCTCTAGGTCTTTGGTGGAGCATGATCTTTTCCGAAAACCGGTACCCACTTTTCGGGATCATGCTCTAGGATTTGTTGGTTGGTCGCGTTTTCGGCGGCGAACCGCTGCACACTTCGCCGGAAAACGCTCCCGGTGCGGCGTGCCGCGGCAGCGCCGTTCCACTATCATCCGTGTTTGGACGAATCAGGCGCCGGCCGGCCCGGCGATGCGCGCATGCTCGCTCGCCTTCTATCGACGGTCGTCAAGGTCGCGGTGGCCTCGCTGATCGTCGGTACGATCCTGACCCATTTCGGCATCACGGCGGAACAGCTCTTGAAAGACTTCGGGATGACGCCGGAGCGCCTCGCCGAGCTCGCGCGGCAGGGCGTCGCCTGGGCGCTGCCCAACGTGCTGCTCGGCGCGCTGGTCATCGTGCCGGTATGGCTGCTCGCCTACCTGTTCCGCCCGCCGGGACGCAGCAGCGAATAGGCGCGTCACAGCGGTGCGCCATCCCGCGTCGAAGACGCGCGTGAACGCGCTTGTCGCGCGTCGAAGACGCGCGTGAACGCGCTTATGGCGCGGCCTTCTCCCGTCCCCGCGAGCGCTTGGCGAGCAGGGAGGCTACGATGAGGCCGATTGCCGCAATGGCGATCAGGATGGTGCTGACCGCGTTGATCTCCGGCTTCACGCCGAGGCGGACCTCCGAATAGATGCGGATCGGCAGCGTAGTCGCGCCCGGGCCGGTGACGAAGCTCGCCAGCACCAGGTCGTCGAGCGACAGCGTGAATGCCAGCATCCAGCCGGCCGCGACCGCGGGCGCGATCAGCGGCAAGGTGACGGTGAGGAAGGTCTTGAGCGGCGGGCAGCCGAGATCCATCGCGGCTTCCTCCAGGCTGCGGTCGAAGCCGACGAGGCGCGACTGCACGATGACGGCGACGAAGCACATGGTCAGCGTGGTATGTGCGATCACAATGCTCCAGAAGCCGCGTTCGAACTGGACCGAGACGAACAGCAGCAGCAGCGCGAGGCCGGTGATCACCTCGGGCATGACCAGCGGGGCATGGATCATGCCCGAGAACATGAGGCGGCCGCGAAACCGTCCCGTCCGCGTGAGAGCGACGGCGGCGAGCGTGCCGAGCACGGTCGCGATGCTCGCCGACAGCAGCGCGACGCGCAGCGACACGGAGGCCGCGTCGAGCATGGCTGAATTACGGGCGAGCTCGGCGTACCAGCGCATCGACCAGCCGCCCCACACCGTCACCAGCCGCGAGTCGTTGAAGGAATAGATCACCAGGATCGCGATCGGCAGATAGAGGAACGCGAGCCCGAGGCCGAGCGCCGTGAGATTGGTGAAGCCGAACCTGCGCATGACGCTCAGCGCTCCCGCACGCCCGCCTCGTGCCGCCGATAGAGTGCGATCGGCACCACGAGCGCGAACAGCAGCACCACGGCAACGGCGGAAGCAACCGGCCAGTCGCGATTGCCGAAGAACTCGGTCCACAGCGTCTGCCCGATCATGGCGGTCGCGGACGAACCGAGCAGATCGGGGATCACGAACTCGCCGACGATCGGAATGAAGCAGAGCAGCGAGCCTGCGACAATTCCCGGCAGCGACAACGGCACGGTGACGAGCCAGAACGTTTTCCACGGCGGCGCGCCGAGGTCGGCGGCGGCTTCGAGCAGGCTCACGTCCATCTTCTCGAGCACCGCGTAGAGCGGCAGCACCATGAAGGGAAAATACGAATACACGATGCCGACATAGACCGCCGTGTCGGTCGCGAGCCAGATCGGCGGCGCATCGGCGATGCCGAGCGCGAGCAGCGCCTGGTTGAGCAGGCCCTCGCGCTGCAGGATGTTCATCCAGGCATAGACACGGATCAGAAACGAGGTCCAGAACGGCAGGATCACGAGCACGACCAGCACGCCCTGCGCCCGGCGCGGCGCGCGCGCCAGCGCATAGGCGACCGGGTAGCCGAGAGCGAGCAGGAGCGCGGTCGAGACCGCGGCGACTTCCAGGCTCTTGAGATAGGACGAGAGATAGAGCCGGTCGGCGAGCAGTACCGCGTAATTGTCGAGCGTCAGCGCGGCGAGGAAGTCCTTCAGGCCCTGCCACCCGGCGGCCGGATCGAGCAGCGGAAGATACGGCGGCTGGGCGACCGCGGTCTGCGACAGGCTGATTCTGGCGACGATCAGAAAGGGGACGAGAAAGAACGCGGTGAGCCAAAGATAGGGCACGACAACGACGAGGCGCGCACCCCAGGATCGCCGCTCCCTGCTCTTGCGCATCGGCTTCACCCGGCCAGCACCGTGCCGGCCTCCGCGCCCCAGGACAGCCACACCCGATCATTCCGCCCGATGGTGCGCCCGAGGCGCGTCGCGTTGACGACCGAGGCCTTGACCGTGCGGCCGTCGCCGAGCCGCACCTGGTAGATCGACACGTCGCCGAGATAGCCGATGTCGCGCACGTCCCCGGAAACGCAGTTCTCGGCGCTGCCGGTCGGGGCGGTGTAGGACAGGCGCATCTTCTCGGGCCTGATCGCAACCGTTACTTCGGCCCCTGAGGCCAGCGCGCCTGTCGAGGCAATGCGCATGCGCAGGCCGCCGCCTTCGATCATGACGAAGGCGGGGTGGACCGCCGTCACGCGCCCCTCGAACAGGTTCACGTCGCCGATGAACTGCGCCACCCAGCGCGAGTTCGGCTGCTCGTAAATCTGCGGTGGCGGCGCCACCTGGGCGAGGCGCCCGCCGTTCATCACCGCAATGCGGTCGGCGAGCGCCATCGCCTCCTCCTGGTCATGGGTGACGACGATAAAGGTGGTGTTGAGCCGCTGCTGCAGTTCGACCAGCTCGAAGCGCGTCTCCTCGCGCAGCTTGCGATCGAGCGCCGCGAGCGGCTCGTCGAGCAGCAACACCTTCGGACGCTTGGCGAGCGCGCGGGCGAGCGCGACACGCTGGCGCTGTCCTCCGGAAAGCTGATGCGGCTTGCGACGGGCGAACGCTTCGAGCTTGACCAGCGCCAGCATTTCCGCGACCCGCGGCCCGATGTCGGTCTTCGGCATGCGCTCCTGCTTCAGCCCGAAGCCGACATTGCCGGCGACGTCGAGATGCGGGAACAACGCGTAGCTCTGGAACATCATGTTGAGCGGCCGCCGATAGGGCGGCACGCCGGCAAGGTCGTCGCCGCCGAGCAGTATGCGGCCCTGGTCCGGCGCCTCGAAGCCGGCGAGCAGGCGCAGCAAGGTGGTCTTGCCGCAGCCGGAGGGTCCGAGCAGAGCGAAGAATTCGCGCTCGAACACGTCGAGCGTCAGATCGTCGACGGCCGTGAAGGAGTCGAAGCGTTTGGTGACGTGCTCGAAACGGACGAGCGGTTGGGTGGCGGGGTCGGTCCAGGGCGCAAATCCGCGCTTCAACCCTGCGCCGGTCGCGCTTGCATCCGTGCTGTCCGCCATCCTGGCTTGCCGCTCCGTTCGAAGCGACACGCTACCGGGCGGGGTCGGGCGGCTCAACCCGTCAGAGCAGGATCTTGCTCGCCGCCGATGCGTTGGACGAGGGGGCCGGCGGCGCGGGGACCGGCGCGGTGTTCGGCACCATCTGCTGCAGCGGCTCGTAGAACAGCTTGCGCGGCTCGGGGCCATAATAATCACCGAGGCGCACCATCGGCCGCGGATTGGTCAGGATCGACATCATGCGATCGAGCAGGCCCTTGCCCGAGACCGGCTTCTTGAGGAATTCGTGGACGCCGAGCCGGGTCGCTTCGATCACGCGCCAACGTTCGACGTGGCCGGTGAGCATGATGATGGGCACGTCCGGGACCGGGAACGTGCCGGGCGAGCGCACGATGCGCACCAGCTCGGCGCCGTTGAGCAGCGGCATTTCCCAATCGAGGATCACCAGGTCGGGCGCGAACATGCGGATCGCCTCGAGTCCGGCGACGCCATCGCCCGCCTCGTGCACGTTCTTGACGCCGAGATTGACCAGGATGTTGCGCACGACCTTGCGCATATATTGGTTGTCGTCGACGATCAGCACCGCCAACGACTGGACCAGCTTCTCGAAACGGTTCGATGTCGCGGATTGCATGGTCTTGATACGCGCCCCCGCGGGCCGCGCCGCCCTAAGGCTCGCGTTCCGTCGGGTGGCATCTAAGCACCCCCGGCTCAGCGCCGCGTAAAGTCGATCCGTACAATTTTCCGCATTAACGACGATGTCGGGGCCGCCCAGCGTGCCGAATCCGTTAAGCTTAGCGCTCCGTCAAGGTGCGCCGCATCGCGTCCTGCCAGCCGGACCACTTGCGCTCGCGCGTCCTTTCATCCATGCGCGGCTCGAAGCGGCGCTCGCACTTCCAGGTGGCGGCAAAGCCGTCCAAATCGGGGCACACGCCGGCCTGCAGGCCGGCCAGATAGGCGGCGCCGAGCGCCGTCGTCTCCATCACGGCCGGCCGGTCGACCGGACAGCCGAGGATGTCGGCGAGAAACTGCATGGTCCAGTCGCTCGCCGTCATCCCGCCGTCGACGCGCAGCACCGTGGCGCCGGCGGCCGCTGGCCAGTCGGCGCGCATGGCGTCGAGCAGGTCGCGGGTCTGATATCCGACCGATTCGAGCGCCGCGCGCGCGATCTCGCCCGGTCCGCTCTTGCGGCTAAGACCATGGAGCGCGCCACGCGCCTCCGCGTCCCACCACGGCGCGCCCAGCCCGACGAACGCGGGAACCAGATAGACCTCCTCGGCCGGATCGGCCTGCGCGGCAAGTTCGCCCGCCTGCGGCGCGCTTGCGATGACCTTCAAGCCGTCGCGCAGCCATTGCACCGCCGCCCCGGCGATGAAGATCGCGCCTTCGAGCGCGTAGGTGCGCTTGCCCGCCAGCTGGTAGGCGATCGTGGTCAGCATGCGGCTCGCGGACTTCACCGGCGTCGCGCCGGTGTTGAGCAGCGCAAAACAGCCGGTGCCGTAGGTCGATTTCATCATTCCCGGCGTAAAGCAGCCCTGCCCGACGGTCGCCGCCTGCTGGTCGCCGGCGACCCCGAGGATGCGGATCGTGCCGCCGAGCAGATCGGTCGCGCCGAAGTCGGCGGCCGAATCGCGCACCTCCGGGAGGATGGCGGCCGGCACGCGGAACAGGTCGAGCATCTCCTCATCCCAGCATCCGCGATGGATATCGAGCAGCAGGGTGCGCGCCGCGTTGGTGGCATCGCTGGCATGGACCTTGCCCCCGGTCAGACGCCACAACAGGAACGTGTCGATCGTGCCGAAGGCGAGGCGTCCGGCCTCCGCGGCAGCACGGGCGCCGGCCACGTTGTCGAGCAGCCAGGCGACCTTGGTGGCCGAGAAGTAGGGATCGAGCAGCAGGCCGGTACGCTCGCTCACCAGCTTCTCGCGATTGGCGCGCTTGAGCGCCGCGCAGGCGTCGGCGGTGCGGCGGTCTTGCCACACGATGGCGTTGTGGATCGGCTTGCCGGTGGCGCGGTCCCAGATGACGGTGGTCTCGCGCTGGTTGGTGATGCCGATCGCCGCGATGTCCTGCGCGCTCGCGCCGGCCTGCGCCATGGCGCCGCGTGCGGTCGAGAGCGTGGTGGTCCAGATCTCTTCCGGGTCGTGCTCGACCAGGCCGGGCGCCGGATAGATCTGCGTGAATTCCTGCTGCGCCATGCCGGCCGGCACCAGCTGGTCGAACACGATGGCGCGCGTCGAGGTCGTTCCCTGGTCGATGGCAAGAATCGGCACGCGGCTCTCCGTCATTCGGCGGCCGCGACGCTGCCGCCATGCTCCATGAAATCCGTAAGCCGTGCGGTGGCGGCCGCATCGGTCCGCAGGCCGAGCTTCGAGCGGCGCCAGAGCACGTCGTCGGCTGTCTGCGCGAACTCGAAGCGCATCAGGTGACGCACCTCCGCGGCGGTCAATTCATCGCCGAAGCGGGCCCCCAGATCGTCGAGCCGCCGGGCGTCGCCCAGGATGCGATCGAGCCGCGTGCCGTAGGCACGTACCAGGCGATCGGCGTTCGCGGGCGAGAGAAACGGCCACAGGCCGAGCGCCCGTGCGATCAGGGCCTCGACTCCATCCCAGGGAAAATCGCCGCCGGGCAACGGCGTATGGGCGGTCCAAGGCGCGCCCGCATCGAAGAACGGGGAGAGCTTGCGCAACGCGGCCTCGGCCAGCGTGCGATGCGTGGTGATCTTGCCGCCATAGACGGTGAGCAGCGGCGCTTGCCCCGGCGGCGCGTCGAGGTCGAGCACATATTCGCGGGTCAGATCCTTGGCCTTGCGGGCACCGTCGTCGTAGAGCTGGCGCACGCCCGCATAGGTGTGCACCACCTGCTCCGGCGTCACCGCCGCGCGGAAATACTCGCTTGCCGCCCGGCACAGGTAGGTGATCTCCGCGCCGCTCGCCGCCGGCTGCTCGAGGTCGCCGCGGAAGTCCTCGTCGGTGGTGCCGATCAGGGTGAAATCGCGCTCGTAGGGAATGGCGAAAATGATGCGGCCGTCGCGATGCTGGAAGATATAGGCGCGGTCGTGCGCGAACAGGCGGCGCACCACGATGTGGCTGCCCTTGACAAGGCGCACGTGCGGCGAGGCGTCGATGCGCAGCCGCTCGGACACATCGGGGACCCAGCCACCGGCCGCGTTGACGACGGCGCGCGCACCGACGACTTCACGCCGCCCGCGGATATTGAGCACGATCTCCCAGCCTCCATCCTTGCGCTCGGCACGCTGCACGCGGGTGCGCGTGCGGACCGCCGCGCCGCGCTCGGCGGCATCCAAGGCGTTGAGGACGACGAGGCGTGCGTCGTCGACCCAGCCATCGGAATATTCGTAGCCGAGCCGGTATTGCCGCTTGAGCGGGGCGCCGATGGGGTCACGGTTGAGGTCGATCTGCGTCGTGCCGGGCAGCAGCTCGCGTCCGCCAAGATGATCGTAGATGAACAGGCCGAGCCGCAGCATCCAGGCCGGCCGCAGGCCGTCGTGGTGCGGCAGCACGAAGCGTAGCGGCCGGGTCAGGTGCGGGGCCATGCGCAGCAGCACTTCGCGCTCGATCAGCGCCTCGCGCACGAGCCGGAAGGCATAGAGCTCCAGATAGCGCAACCCACCGTGGATCAGCTTGGTCGACTTCGACGACGTCCCGGAGGCGAGATCGTGCTGTTCGGCGAGCAGCACGCGCAGGCCCCGGCCGGCGGCGTCGCGGGCAATGCCGGCGCCGTTGATGCCGCCACCGATGACGAGCAGATCGTAGTCCGCCATGATTCCGCGCAAGCCTCCGCGCCCAGCATGGCGCGGCCATGGCACTCGCTCAAGGTGCCGCTTCGCTTTCCGTGCCGATGGCTGGTATGACAGGACCGACGCAAGCTTGCCGAGATCCGATGCGCGCCCGCCTCCTCGTCGTCGAAGGCAATACGGCCGAAGGCCGCGCCAAGCAGGCGGCCAGCGGCGGAACCATCATGAGCGAAGGGTACGCCGCTCTCCTGCGCGACCTCATGCCCGACGCTGTGATCGACATCTGCTATCCGGCGGATCCCGGCGCCAACCTGCCGGACCGCAGCGGGCTTGCAAGCTACGACGGGGTCGCCATCACCGGCTCGGCGCTCAATGTCTATGACGGCGGGCCGGCTGTCGCGCCGCAGATCGAGCTTGCCCGCGCCGTGCTCGCCGCCCGCACGCCGCTGTTCGGCAGCTGCTGGGGGTTGCAGGTCGTCACTGTCGCCATCGGCGGCACCGTCGCCCGCAATCCCAAAGGTCGCGAAATCGGCATCGCGCGGCGCATTGCGCTGACCGAGGCCGGCAGCCGGCACCTGCTGTATGCCGGCAAAAGTGCGACGTTCGATGCCGTGACGGTGCATCTGGACGAAGTCGTCGTGCAGGCGCCCGGCACCACCGTGCTCGCCGCCAATGCCCATTCGGACGTACAGGCCGCCGAACTCAAGGTGGACGGTGCCGTGGCGTGGGGTGTGCAGTACCACCCGGAATTCTCGCTCGCCGACATCGCCGCCATCATTCGACGCTATGGACGCAGCCTCGTCCGGGAAGGCTTCTTTGCCGACGAGCAGGCGCTCGCTGCCTATGCGGACGACTTGCAAGCGCTCGATCGCGAGCCCGCCAACAAGGCGCTCGCCTGGCGCTACGGCATCGACGCGACCGTGCTCGACAAGCGCGTCCGCATCGCCGAGCTCGCCAATTGGATCGCGCATCAGGTCTTGCCAACGCGCTCCGCGCGCGGCCGGGAATGAAGGAAGGCAGCGTGAACTATCGCGATCGCCACGTCGTCGTGACCGGCAGCACCGGCGCGCTCGGCGGCGCCGTCGTGGGCGCGCTGATCGAGGCCGGCGCGACCTGCCACCTGCCATACCGTAGCGCGCAGGACGCCGAGCGGTTTGCGTTGCGCGGCCATGAGCGGCTGTCGCTCATGGCGGCCGGCGACCTGTCGGACGAGGCGACAGTCGCAACCATCTATGCGGCCGTGCCGTCGCTGTGGGCGTCGATCCACATCGCCGGCGGTTTCGTGTTCAGTCCGATCGGCGATACCGACAAGGCGTTGCTGATGCGCCAGATCGACGCCAACCTGGTGTCGGCCTATCTGTGCAGCCGTGCGGCGGTCGGCGCGATGAAGGGTGGCGGGCGCATCGTCAACGTGGCGGCGCGCCCGGCGCTCGAATGGCGCGCAGGTGCCAACATGACCGCCTACACGGCGAGCAAGGCGGGCCTTGCGGCGTTCACCGTCGCGCTCGCCGAAGAGGTCGCCAAGCGGGACATCCTGGTCAATGCGGTGGCGCCCTCGATCATGGACACGCCGGCCAACCGCAAGGACATGCCCAAGGCGGATTTCTCCCTCTGGCCCAAGGTCGAGGAGGTCGCGGCAACGATCCTGTTCCTGGCTTCGCCCGACAACAAGGTGACGCGCGGCGCGGTCGTGCCGGTGTACGGCAAGGCGTGAGAAATTGCGCCCGTCGCAGTGCTATTCGAACGTCATGTCGTCTCGATCCTGTGCGCCATGAAATACGCCGAGGATCATGACCTCATCATCGTCACCGCCTGCATTCACTTCGTAGACGATAATGTAGGGAAACCGCCGGACGACCCACTCGCGCGTGCCGGCAGACCGACCGCTGCGCCCGGCATATGGAAAGAAACGCAGCATTTCCGCTGCTTCGCGGATGCTCGCACCCACGCGCCGTGCCGCGTGCGGGTTGTGCTGGCGGATATATTCCTCAATCGCAAGGAGTTGCGACCGCGACCGCGCGCTGTAGCGCAGCGTCAAAGGCCGAAGCGCTGCCACACCTCGGCCATTTCCGCGTCGGTCGCAACTTTGCCCGCGCGGACTTCCTGTTTCGCCAATTCAACTTCGGCCACATGGTCATCGCTAAGCTGATGACGTGGAGCATCCTGGTTCGCGAATGCCAACAGGAACTCCGCTGCGACGTTCTGGTCGCGTTCCGGCAGCTTTCTAACCGTGGCGATCGCTTCGTCGAGAAGATCGGTCATGTCTAACCATACCATGCGCGCGATTCGGCCGCCATCTCAAGCCGACGCCGGCACCAGCGTCAGTTGTTTCCATCAGTCCGCATGGGCACGGCGCGTTCTGGGTTGACAGTCCTCTAGTGTTTCAGGGCCGGGACTATCATACTTCGCCCATGAGTACGGCAATCTACGCTCTGACACGGATGGGCAGCCTTGCAATCGGCTGGGCCATTGCTTGGGGCATTGCGTGGATCGCTGACTGGGTTGTGACGGGGGGGCCAAATGGCCGGTATTCCTGGCCCTGGCGGCTTGGTGGACGTACGTTTCCATTGTCTATGTCGGTCAAGAAGCCAAGCGCGCCAGAGAGCGTATGGAGAATACGTGACGCCACGCGCCCCCGGAACGAATAGCCCCCTCGACAGACGGACCAAGGCGGCCCTGAAGCGCAGAGATGAGCTTGCTGCGAAGTACATGAAAGAGGGCATGTCAAAAGCTGAGGCGCGGCAGAGGGCGCAGCGCGAAATGCGCGATAACCCAAAGGGGGACTGGCGCGATAACGCCGACCCAGCAAGCGCGTCTCGGGATGATCCCAACCAACTTGGCAACCATTTAAACTAACCCACTACCCAAGTCCCCCTGCTCTGGACAAAGCCGATGCGGCCGTTCACAGAACGGCGCTTCGGCGCGGGCGTGGCCCGCGCGTCATGCCAGGGAGACACATGTCATGGCGGGCCCGTTGGCGGGTCTACGGGTGATCGAATTGGCCCGCATCCTGGCGGGGCCGTGGGCGGGTCAGATCCTGGCCGACCTCGGCGCCGACGTCATCAAGGTAGAGCGTTCGGGAACCGGCGACGACACGCGCGCCTGGGGCCCGCCCTTCATCGATGCCGCGGACGGCGGGCATCTCGGCGCCGCCTACTTCCATTCGACCAACCGCGGCAAGCGCTCGATCGAGGCCGATTTCGAGAGCGAAGACGGGCGGCGCATCGTGCGCAAGCTCGCAGCACGCTCCGATGTGCTGATCGAGAACTTCAAGGTCGGCGGGCTCGCCAAGTTCGGGCTCGACTACAACAGCCTCGCGCCGGACTGCCCGCGGCTGATCTATTGCTCCGTCACGGGCTTCGGTCAGGACGGGCCTTATGCTGCACGCGCCGGCTATGACCTGATGGCACAGGGCATGGGCGGATTCATGAGCCTCACCGGCGCGGCCGACGGCGAGCCGACGCGCGCGGGCGTGCCGGTGTCCGACATCTTCACCGGGGTCTATTCGGTGATCGGCATTCTCGCCGCGCTGCAACAGCGCGAGCGCACCGGGAAGGGGTGCTTCGTCGACACGGCGTTGGTCGATTCCACCGTGGGCGTGCTCGCCAATCAGGGCATGAACTTCCTCGTCGGCGGCAATGTGCCCGAGCGCATCGGCAACGCGCATCCCAACATCGTGCCGTATCAGGTGTTCCCGGTTGCCGACGGCTACATCATCATCGCCACCGGCAATGACAGCCAGTACGGCAAGCTGTGCGGTGTGCTCGGTGAGCCGAGTCTGGCGAAAGATCCGAAGTACATCGACAACAAGTCGCGGCTCGCCAACCGCGCCGAGCTGGTGGCGACGCTCTCGGCGCTGACGGCGAAATTCAAGATGGCCGATCTTGCCGACAAGCTCGAGGCGGTCGGCGTCCCGGCCGGGCCGATCAACACGCTCGATCAGGTCTTCGCCGACCCGCATGTCAGGCACCGCGGGATGAAGCTCGACGTGCCGAGTGCCTTCGCCAAGGCCGGCGCGATCCCGGGCGTGCGCACGCCGATCATGCTCGACGGCGCGCCGATGGCGGCCGAGCGGCCGGCGCCGCGGCTCGGCGAACACAGCGACGAGATCCTGCGCGAGATCGGGGAAGCCTGAGGGCACGCACCCGGCCAGGATGCGCGCCCTCCACCCGTTACGGCGTGATGAAAGCTTCTACTGCTCGATGAACGCGATGTCGCCGACCACCGGCTTGGCATCCGCGGCCGGCTGTCCCGCCGGTACGATCGTCACCGTGTGCTCCTGCTTGAGCAGGCCTCTCGCCTGCAGGTTGGCGGCGACCTTGGTAATATCGAAGCTGTAGGGCCTCGAGCCGGTGCTGGCACCATGCGCGGCGTGATCTTCTCCGTGCGGGACTGCCTCGAAGAAGTTGAACGACCCGACATAGTGGCTGTTGAGCGGATCGTCGGGGGTTCCGGCGGGCAGATCGAGATAAGATTCGAAACAGCGTCTCCGGCGGAGCCGAAGCGCGCAGGTTGCTGATGACCAAGTAGAGGCGCTTTTGCTCCGCCAACGCCTCCAACCGCGCGCCGAGAAGCGGGCCGCTCGGGCCGGCCATCGGCGTCGGCACGGTCGAGCGCAGGGGAATCTGTACCGGGCCTGCGCCGAGTTCCACCGGACCCGTCCGCGCCGGCGCGGCGAGCGTCGTCGACGGAGCTTCGGCACCGGCGAGCGGAGTGGGCTGCTTGGTCAGTACCGGCGGCGGGCCCTTCTTCAGGTTGGGAATCTGCTTGAGGACGTTCGGCGGAATGGCGACGAGAAGCGGCGCTCCAATCAGCCTGTCGTACTTGTACTGGCACTTGGTGGTGTTGGTGTAGTCCTTCACGGTCGCGACCACGGCCGTTCCGGCAGCGCTGGCGAAGGTGAAGGTCTTGTTCGACCAGGCTGCGGTGGTCGGGTTGGTGTGCCCGGAATTGTTCCAGCTCGCCCAGATGCGGTCGATATTGCAGTGGTGCATCCAGAAGATCGGGTCATTGGCGGCCCAGGGCACCTGGCCCATCCCCTGGTTGTTGCCGACGAAGACGTGGACGTTGCCATGGACGCCCTGGTCGAGCGCGCGGTTGAACCCGGGCACCGCAGCTCCGGTCGGCAGATAGTTGGCCTCGTCGAGCGCGTCCTGGGGATCGAGGTCGCCGGCAACGCCAATGCCGGTGAAGATCGCCTGCCCATTGTTCACCACCGTCCGGCGGTTCGGCCGGAACAGCGAGCCCCATACGGGATCGTTCTGCATGCGGAATTCGTTCGGCAGCGGGTAGCCGGACGCGACCGAATAGTTCCAGTACGGCAGCGAGAACGTGTTGTCGTTCAGCACCTTGCGGATGATGGCTTCGAAGAAGCACACATACATGCGGTGCCAGGGGCAGAAGTAGGGCTCGCCGGACGCGCCGAAGTGACCCTGGCAGGTGCTCCACATCTGCGTCGCCAACGTCTTGTTCGCCGACGCGCCGGGACCGAAGATCTGATTGATCTGCTGCGTCTTGGTGGTGTTGGTGGGGACCGCGTGGGTGTACCACTGCCACTGCCAGCTCAACGGATCGTTTGGCTGCCTGGCCATCATCAGCTTCACGGCCTGGGCGTATTTTTTCAGCATGATTTGGCCGTTGGCCGATTTCAGATTGTAGCGGGTGACCACGGCGGCGTTCGCGGGTTCGGCGAAAATCGGCAAGGCGCTGACGCCGGCGCCGGCCAGACCGGTCGCGACGAAACGACGGCGTGAAAGTTTCGACATCCCTACCTCCTCATGTCAGAGCGGACGTGCTGCATCTCGGCCTACGGTACACCGAAACCCGCGCAGGGACAACGAATCTACAACCACAAGACGGCCTTGCGGCTGCTCAATTCCTGGTTGGATGATCGCCGGGCCGTCGACCCGGCAAGCGCCAGCGCAAGATCCCGAGCTTTCGCAGAAGTTCATGCGCAAGATGTAAAGAAACCACGCATCCCGTCGATTCAATCCGAACAATCGATGGAGCGTTCGGTTTCTTTTGCGTTTCACCTACTGCGCGACCAGCGCAATCTCGCCGACGAACGGCTTGACGGTCGGGGTAGGCTGACCGGCCGGGACGATGGTGACGGTCACGGACTCGTCGAGCAGCTTGCGCTCGCGCAATATCTTGACCAGGTCGGTGACGTCGTAGCTGTAGAATCGCGGCGAGGGCCCCTTGGTGCTCCGCGCTTTCCCGTCCTGAACAGCATTGAAGAAATTGAACGAGCCGACGTAATGCAGGCCTTCGGCCTTCGCGGCCGTGCCGCGCGGGAGCCCAAGATAGACCTGATAGAGGACTTCCGGCGGCGCGTCGGCACGCAGGCCGCGCACGACCAGGTGAATTTTGCGGCCTGGCTTGACCGCGGCAAGGCGAGACGCGAGCGCGCCGGCTCCGTTCGCCGGCGGCATCAGCGTCACCTCGACCGGCCCGGCGCCGAGCGCGATCTCGCGTGCCTTGGTGGCCGATGTGGCGAGCATTTCCGAGGATTCCGTGGCCATCGCCTCATAGCCGATAGCGATTGCCGCAAGCGCCGCGATCACGGCCACCACCGGCCGGCGTGAGGATGTCCGCATTGTCCGATCACCCGCCATTGCGCAACCGCGGCATGATGATCAACGGCATAGTCCCCGATATGACCGTCAAATGACAGCCGCGCATTGACGCAAACACTGCCGCCCTTCGATGCCGATATTGTGATGCCAACTCCTGCCTGCCAGTCGCGCCGGCCACAATTTTCCGTGAAACCGGGGCGCCGGCGCGACCGCGCCGGGTCACGCGCGTACGAGATCGCGCGAGCCGCGGGCAAGCTTCCTCACCGCGCTCGAGGCGACGACGGCGCGGCCCTCCGCATAGGCTTCATGGTTCTTTTCGATGTCGGCGCGGTCGTAGAGGTAATTCACCATCAGGCCGTACGACTGCTGCAGGCCCTTGTCGGACAGGTCCGCCAGCCAGTTGAGCCGTTCGAGCCGCGCGCCGTTGCTGAGATGGAAACGGGCGACCGAATCGAAGGGCGCGCCGTTGCCGGCCCGAACGGAGAGAAAGTAGGTCGCGGCCACGCGCATGAACGGCTCGCGCAGCGCCTCGGACGCGGCCTGGCTCGCGCCACCATGCGGGACGATCGAGATTCGGCGAGCCGGGCAAGGTCGTCCGCCGGGAGCAACGAGGATCTCGTTGCCGCGCTCGCGCGCGATCCAACCGGCAAGGCCTGGCACGGGAGAGAGCGTCACGAACGTGCCGAGGCGCGAGAACTCGCGCGAAATCTCCTCCACCACCTGCTTGATCAGGAAATGCCCGAACGAGACGCCGGCGAGACCGCGCTGGCAATTGGAGATCGAATAGAACACCGCGGTCGTCGCCTGTTCGGGCGCGAGATGCTCGCGCTCGCCCGAAAGGATCGGCGCGATCGCGCCTGGGAGGTCGGCGGGTGAACGCGACCTCGACGAAGATCAGCGGCTCGTCGACCAGCGCCGGATGAAAGAACGCATAGCAGCGCCGGTCGGGCGGATCGATGCGGCGGCGCAGATCGTCCCAATCGTCGATCTGGTGCACCGCCTCGTAGCGGATGATCTTCTCCAGCACGATGGCCGGCGTCGACCAGTCGATGCGGCGCAACACCAGGAAACCGCGGTTGAACCACGAGGAGAACAGGTGCGCGAAATCGGCATCGACGGCGGCAAGGTCGTCGCGATGCACCATGGCGTCGATCAATTGCTCGCGCATCGCCACCAGCGCAGCCGTGCCGCCCGGGCGCAAGATTGAGCCGGCGGAACAGCTCCTGCCGGCGCGGCTCGGCGGCGGCATGCAGCTCCGCGGCGGCCTCCTCCGAGCCTTCGCGCGTCCACGCATCGACCGCCGCATCGATGCGCTCGCGGTCGGTCCCGAAGCGCACCGCGAGCGCCTCGAAGAACGCGATGCGCGGCCCGGTGGTGAGCTCGGCGTAGCGTGCGAAGATCTCGCGCGCGAGCGCGACCCCCGAGGCCTCGCCGCGTCCCGACAGCAGTTCCTCGCACAGCTCGACCAGCGTCTCGGAGCGCGCGGCCGGCTCGCCGCGGCGGTCGCGGGCGCGGTCGATGAGCGCGCGGCCGCGCTCGGAGATCGTCTGCAGCAGCTCGCCGAAGAACGAGGTGTTCATGCGAAAGTCCTTGGCGCCGGGTGCGGCGGATGGTCCCACGGCGGTTCCAGGCCCCGAACGTTTCCGGTTGGCCGCCCACTGGGCGATCAGGTATAGCCTGAGGCCGTTGAAAAAAAGAAGGCATCCGAGAAATCGTCGTTAAGGCCTTGGGGTGGAAACGCTGACCGATCATAGGGCCCGAGCCGGGGCCGCGACGCCGCTGCTCGAGGTCGAGGATCTGCACGTCCATTTCGAGACCTCGCGCGGCATCGTGCGCGCGGTCGAGGGTCTGAGCTTCGAGGTCGGCCGCGGCGAAGTGGTCGCGATCGTCGGCGAGTCCGGCTCGGGCAAGTCGGTGTCCGCGCTGGCGATCATGCGGCTGCTGCCGCGCCTCACCGGCCGCACCTCGCGGCCGCATCACCTTCGACGGGCAAAGCCTGCTCGATCTCGACGACGAGCAGATGCGCGAGATCCGCGGCCGCGACATCTCGATGATCTTCCAGGAGCCGATGACCTCGCTCAACCCGCTGCTCACCATCGGGTTGCAGATCACCGAGCCGCTGACCATCCATCTCGGCATGAGCGACGCGCAGGCGCGCGCGCGCGCGGTCGAACTGCTCTCGCTCGTCGGCATTCCCGACGCCGCCGGGCGGCTCGACCAGTATCCGCACCAGTTCTCCGGCGGCATGCGCCAGCGCGTGATGATCGCGATCGGGCTTGCCTGCAATCCGAAGCTGATCATCGCCGACGAGCCGACCACCGCGCTCGACGTCACCATCCAGGCGCAGATCCTCGAGCTGATGAAGGATCTGTCGCGCAAGCTCAACATCGCGCTGATCATCATCACGCATAATCTCGGCGTGGTCGCGCGCTACGCCGACCGCGTCATCGTCATGTATGCCGCGCGGATGGTCGAGCAGGGCGCGGCCGACGCCGTGTTCCACCGGCCGCGCCATCCCTACTCGATGGGACTGCTGCGCTCGGTGCCGCGGCTCGACCGGCCGCGCGGCGCGCGGCTCGAGACCATCGAAGGGCTGGTGCCGAATCTCGCCAACGCGCCGCCCGGCTGCCGCTTCGCGCCGCGCTGCCCGTTCCGCATCGCGATCTGCGCGCAGGAGCCGCCGCTGTTTCCGACCGACACCGGCGCGCGTGTCGCGCTGCCATCGCCACGCCGAGATCGCGGCGGGCAAGATCGTCTGGGCCGCGAGCGGCGTCGGGCGCGCAACAGGCAGCCGCGCAACGCGACGAGCCGCTGCTCTCGGTGCGCAGGCTGACCAAGCATTTCCCGGTGCGCGCCAAGCTCGGCAACAAGAAGAACGTGGTGCGCGCGGTCGAGGACGTGAGCTTCTCGATCCGGCCCGGCGAGACGCTCGGGCCTGGTCGGCGAATCCGGCTGCGGCAAGACCACGGTCGGCCGGCTGATCCTGCGGCTGGAACAGCCGACCAGCGGCGAGATCGAGTTCGAGGGCACCAATATGCTGACCGCCTCGCCGGCCGAGATGCAAGGCGATCCGCCGCAAGATCCAGGTGATCTTCCAGGACCCCTATTCGTCGCTCAATCCGCGCATGACGGTCGGCCAGATCATCGGCGAGCCGCTGCACGTCTACAAGCTCGCGCCCGACGCAAAGGCGGCCGCCGCGCGCGTCGCCGAACTGCTCAACCAGGTCGGCCTGCGGCCGGAACTCGCGGAGCGCTATCCGCACCAGCTCTCCGGCGGGCAGCGCCAGCGCGTCGGCATCGCGCGCGCGCTCGCCATGGAGCCGTCGTTCATCGTCTGCGACGAGGCGGTCTCGGCGCTCGACGTGTCGATCCAGGGCCAGATCATCAATCTGCTGGAAGACCTGCAGCGCCGGCTCGGCCTCGCCTATCTGTTCATCGCCCACGACCTCGCCGTGGTGCGTCACATCTCGATGCGGGTCGTGGTGATGTACTTCGGCCGCATCATGGAGGTCGCCGACCGCGACACGATCTACCGCGAGGCGCTGCACCCCTATACCAAAGTCCTGCTCGACGCCGCGCCGGTGCCCGACCCGACGGTCGAAAAGGCACGCGCGCCGCGGCTGATCAAGGGCGAGTTGCCGAGCCATCTGGCGCCGCCGACCGGATGCGTCTTTAATACCCGCTGTGCCGCTGGCGAGCCAGGAATGCCGCGAGATCGTTCCGCCGCTTGAGGAGAAGCGGCCGGGACATTTTGCCGCCTGCATCAAGGTATGACGGCGGTCAACAATGCAGAGCGACATCGACAGGAGGAAGCGCAATGACAACAAGACGCACGGCGTTGAAGGGAATGGCCGGGGCCTTTGCCCTCGGCATGGGCGGGGTCCATTGGGAGACCGCAAAGCTTGAGGCACAGTCCCCGAAGCGGGGCGGCACGCTCAACTTTGCGATCAGCGCGGAGACGCCGCACTACGATCCGCACGCCAGCGACACCTACGCCACGCTGCATTTCGCCGCGCCGTTCTACTCGACGCTTGCTGCGCTTCAATCTGGCCAAGTTCCCGGAGGTCGAAGGCGACCTGGCGCAGTCCTGGACGGTCGCGCCCGACCTGATGACCTACACGTTCAAGCTTCAGCCGAACGTGAAGTTCGCCGACGGCACGGCGCTGACATCGGCCGACATCAAGGCGACCTACGACCGCCTGCGCAATCCGCCGAAGGGCGTGGTCTCCACGCGCAAGGCGACCTTCGCCGACATCGGCACGATCGAGACGCCGGACCCGCTCACCGTCGTCTTCAAGATGAAGGCGGTGAACGCCTCGATGCTCGAACACTTCGCCTCGCCCTGGAACGTGATCTACGCGGCGAAGGACCTCAGCGCCGATCCGGCGTCGCCGCGCACCAAGATCAACGGCACCGGTCCGTTCACCTTCGTCGAGCACATCAAGGGCAGCCACGTCGCGGGCAAGAAGAACGACAACTACTTCAAGAAGGACCTGCCCTACCTCGACGGCTTCAAGGGCGTGTTCACGCTGCAGGCCGCGGCCATGCTCAACGCGGTGCAGGGCGGGCAGGTGCTGGGCGAATTCCGCGGCATCTCGCCGGCCGAGCGCGACCGCCTGGTGCCGGCGATGGGCGACAAGATCCGGATCGAGGAATCGAGCTGGACGCTCAATCTGCTGGTCTGCTTCAACATCGAGAAGAAGCCGTTCGACGACGTGCGGGTGCGCCGCGCGCTGCTGCTCGCGATCGACCGCTGGGGCGGCAGCCAGGGCCTCTCGCGCATCTCGACCTTGCGCTCGGTCGGCGGCGTGGTGCGGCCGGGCTCGCCGTTCGCGACGCCGGAAGCCGAACTGGTCAAGCTGCCGGGCTTCTCCAAGGACATCAAGAAATCGCGCGAAGAAGCCGAGAAGCTGCTCAAGGACGCGGGCCAGGAGAACCTCAAGTTCACGCTGTGGAACCGCAACCTCGCCATGCCCTACACGCCGGCCGGCATCTTCCTGGTCGATCAGTGGCGCCAGATCGGCGTCACGGTCGAGCACAAGCAGTCCGACACCGGCGCCTATCTGGCGACCATGAACGCCGGCAACCACGACGTGGCGATCGACTTCTCCAACCTGTTCATGGACGACACCAGCCTCGGGCTCTCGAAATACCTGTCGCTCAGCCGGTCGCCGGAGAACCGCTCGCGCTCGAACGACCCGGAGCTCGACAAGCTCTACGACGATCACATGCGCGAGCGCGACGTGGAGAAGCGCAAGGCGCTGATCCGCGCGTTCGAGAAGCGGTTGTTCGAGCAGGCCTACCAGCAGCCGCTGTTGTGGTGGCACCGCATCGTGCCGACCCACAAGACGGTGATGGGCTGGAAGATGTCGCCGAGCCACAACCTCGGCTCCCAGCTCGAAGGGGTCTGGCTGAACGCGTAAACAGCGTGTCCCGGACGCAGTGCAGCGCATCATTGCTTGCTGCGCTGCGCCCGGGACACGGGACTGAGCAATGCTCCGCTACACCATCAACCGCGTCCTGCTGATGATCCCGACGCTGATCGGCGTCGCGGTGCTGGTGTTCTTCATGCTGCGCGTCGTGCCGGGCGACGTGGTCGAGATCAAGCTGCGCGGCGACGGCGGCACCGTCAGCCAGGAGACGATCGAGGTGGAGCGCAAGCGGATGGGGCTCGACAAGCCCCTGCTGGTCCAGTTCAGCGACTGGATGGTCGGCATGGCGACGCTCGACTTCGGCAAGTCGATGTGGACCGAGCGGCCGGTGATCGAGGAGATCGCGCTGCGGCTCGAGCTGTCGCTGCAGGTCGCGCTCATGGCGACGATCATCGCGGTGCTGCTCGCCATACCGATGGGTACGTTGGCGGCGCTGTTCCGCGATACCTGGATCGATTACGCGGTGCGCATCCTGACCATCGGCGGTCTGTCGATCCCCTCGTTCTGGTTCGGCATGCTGATCATGCTGAGCCTGCTCGCCCTGTTCAACTGGCTGCCGCCGATCACCTTCACGCCGATCTACGTCGATCCGATCGCCAATCTCACGCAGCTGATCTGGCCGGCGATGGCGGTCGGCTACCGCTACTGCGCGGTGGTGGCGCGCATGATCCGCTCCTCGCTGCTCGAAGTGCTCAACGAGGACTACATCCGCACCGCGCGCGCCAAGGGCGTGTTCGAGAAACTCGTGATCTCGCGCCATGCGCTGCGCAACGCGCTGTTGCCCGCCATCACCGTGATCGGCCTGGAGTTCACCTTCCTGATCGGCGGGCTCGTCGTCACCGAGCAGGTGTTCAACCTCAACGGCATCGGCCAGCTGTTCGTGCAGAGCGTGTCGCGCAACGACTTCACGCTGATCCAGGGCATGGTGATGCTGATCGCCGCGTTCTACGTGTTCGTCAACCTGCTGATCGACCTGCTCTACGCGGTGTTCGATCCGCGCATCCGCTACGGCACATGACGATCGCAGCCCCCATCCCGGCTGCCGCCGCGCCGCGCCAGCCCAACGCGTTCCTCGATTTCTGCCGCCAGCAGCCGCTCGGCGCGGTGAGCTTCGTCATCATCGTCCTGATGATGTTCGCCGGCATCTTCTCGCCGCTGGTCGCGCCCTACGATCCGCTCACCATCGACTTCGCCTCGATCCTGGCCGCGCCGTCGTGGGAGCACTGGTGCGGCACCGATGCTTACGGCCGCGACATCTGCTCGCGCCTGATCTACGGCTCGCGCACCGCATTGGTGATCGGCTTCACCTCCTCGTTCGTCGGCTCCACGATCGGCGCCATCCTCGGCGTCGCCTCGGCCTATTTCGGCGGCAAGATCGACGACTGGATCCAGCGCTTCGTCGACATCCTGCTCGCCTTCCCGCTGATCGTGCTGGCGCTGGTGGTGGTCGCGGCGTTCCGCAAGTTCACGGTCGGCGGCGTCGACGTGAACCTGATCGTCGCCATCGCGGTCCCGATCATTCCGCGCGTCGCGCGCGTGGTGCGCGCCGCCGCGCTCTCGGTGCGGCGTCATGCCCTACGTCGACGCCGCGCGCGCCGCCGGCTATTCGCACAGCCGCATCATCTTCCGCCACATGGCGCCCAACGTGGTCGCGCCCTACCTGATCATGCTGACCGCCTTCATCGCCCAGGCGATCCTGGCCGAGGCCTCGCTCTCGTTCCTCGGCCTCGGCGTGACCGAGCCGACCGCGGCCTGGGGCCTGATGCTGTCGGGCAACGCCGCCGACTTCTACCGCGAGGCGCCGTGGATGATCCTGTTCCCCGGCGCCGCCATCAGCCTGGCGGTGTTCGCCTTCAACCTGTTCGGCGACAGCCTGCGGGATTTCCTCGATCCGCGCTTCAAGTTGTGACGATGCTGGAGAAAACGCAGCGGACCGCGGTCACGGTGCGGATGGACCGCGCGCCGCTGATCGTCCGCCGCATCGATGCCATCCCGGTCGCCCTGCCGCTGAAGGCGCCGATGAAGATGGCGGGGGTGACGATCACCAAGGCCGACAATCTGTTGGTGCGCGTGGAATCGACAGGCGGCCACGTCGGTTGGGGTGAAGCGCCGTCGGCCCCGACCATGACCGGCGATACGCTCGGCGGACTCGTGGCGGCGGTGCGTGATCACTTGGCTCCTCTCCTCGTCGGCAAGGATGCCGGGCCGCGCAGCGACCATCGGCCGATGCTGCACCGTGCGCTCGTCGGCAACAGCGGCGCGCATTCGGCGGTCGAGATGGCGCTGCTCGACCTGGCGGGCCGCGCCTCCCGCGCGAGGCTCATCGATTTCCCGCCGGCGAAGCCGCGCGCGCCGAACCGTCGCGCCGATGTGGCTGCTGGGAAACGCCAGCCTGGAGGAAGACATCGCCGAGGCCGCAGGCCAAAGCGACGCTGGGCTTCAATTTCTTCAAGCTGAAGATCGGCGTGAAACCGCTTCGTTGCGAGATCGCAGCCGCCTACGCCATCCGCAAGGCGCTTCCAAACGCGATCCTGTGCGCCGACGCCAATTGCGGCCTGACGCTCGCGTCCGCGCGCCGCTACGCGGAAGGCACGCGCGGCGCAAACCTGACGTTCGTCGAGCAGCCGCTGCCCGCCGACGATCTCGTCGGCCTGAAGGCGCTTGCGCGCGGCACCAAAGTGCCGGTCGGCATGGATGAAAGCATCCAGTCGCTTGGCGACATCGAAGCGGTCAAGCGCGCCGGCGCGAAGGGCGTGTCGCTGAAGCTAATCAAGCTCGGAGGCTTCCGGGAAGCGTTCGCCGCCGGCAGGCTGTGCGAGAAGCTCGGCCTGAAGATCAATGTCGCGGCCAAGATCGCCGAATCGAGCATCGGTGCCGCCGCCGCGGTGCATCTCGCCTGCGCGGTGCCGAACGTCGACTGGGGCGTCAGCCTGACGCATTTCTATCTCGCCGAAGACGTGGTGAAGGAACCGCTGCCGCTGCGCGGTGGCGCGGTCGCGCTGCCCGACGGGCCGGGCCTCGGAGTCGAGGTGGACGAAGCGGCGGTCGAGCGCTTACGCGTGCGGTGACGAGGGCCGGATTTAATTTGAGCGAGAGAATCCGGCGTCCAACTTTCTCTGCTGTTTGCCAATGTTGGAGCAACGGTTCATCGAGCGTCTGCACGAGCTTTCCAACGGGCGAAAGACGAATTTGGCGACAGGTTCGCACGCCGCTTTGCAGTCCGCCTTTTCCAGCGGGAAATCAGCGCCAGCCCACCGTTGGTTCGCCTGGCATGGTAGTGTACGGCCTGACATTCCGCGATTCTGAATGATGGCGACACGATCAAGAAGAAGGGACATCAGCGCTTCACATCGGTTCGATGTGGCGACTCTGCATGGGTTCGCCGGCGACACGGTGTTTGCCCGCGGCGTCGAATACAAGGAAGAGGGACAGGTCGAGATTGTTTCAATGGATCGCTCGCGCGTCCTGGCAAGAGTGATCGGCTCCGAGATCTACCGCTGCGAACTCGAGGGGGCAGGCAAGAACTTTTCCGGCTCATGCTCGTGCCCGGCTTTCTCTGACCGGGGCTTTTGCAAGCATCTGGTTGCCACAGCGCTTGCCGCCAACGACCTAGGGCCGGAGGCGGCGGATCAAGCGGCCAATCGCTTGTCAAGGATTTGCGAGCATCTTCGCGGCAAGGGCATAGAACCGCTTATCGACATGATCGTGAATCTCGCCGAGAACGATCCAGATCTGCTCCACAGTCTGGAGTTGGCGAGTGCGGTCGAGATGGCCGACGACCATACACTCCTCGCGCAACTCAAGAAGGCCATAACCGAGGCGACCCGCACGCACGGCTACATTGAATATCGCGAGACGCGCGCGTGGGCGGAAAGGATCAAGCTGCTCCTTGATCAGATCGCGCATTTGATTGCAGGAAGTCGGGCGGAACTGGTCCTCCGGCTGCTCGATCATTTCTTTGCGTGCATGGATCAAGCCTTGCAGAGCATGGATGACTCGAATGGCGAAGGCGGCGCTGCTTATGCGAAGGCGTGCGAAATCCATCTCGCCGCGTGCCGCAAAGCAAGACCCGATCCCGTTGTGCTCGCCCGGGCGCTGTTCGAGCGCGAGACGCTATCGGAATGGGACTTCTTTAACGGCGCCAGCGAAACCTATGCCGACGTGCTGGGAGATGCCGGGCTGACTGAATACCGCCGCCTCGCGAGCGAAGCATGGCAAAGCATCGAGCCGGTGCGGCCGGGCGGGCGAGAAACTTATGACGAGGCATCGAGTGCGCGATATCGGCTCGGAGCTATCCTTGAAAGCTTTGCCGAGCGGGAAAAGGATGTCGGCGCCCGCATCGCCATCCGAGCGAAAAATTTGTCTACGGCTTACCACTATCTCGGGATTGCGCAACTCTGCCTTGACAACAAGCGCAAAGCAGATGCGATGAAGTGGGCCGAAGAAGGGCTGTGGCTGTTCGAGGAGCGTCCCGACGAGCGCTTGGTTTTCTTCACGGCCGATCTGTATCGTCGAAACGGGCGCGGGGCCGAAGTCGCCGGGCTGCTCTGGCGGACTTTCGAGCGACTTCCAAGCATTGATCTCTATCGGGCATTGAAGAAGACTGCAGGATCCCAAATGGCGGCAGTCGATGCGGCCCGCGACCGCGCGATCGGGTTGCTGCGGACCAAGCTGGGGCAGGTGGATGCAAAAGCACGATGGTCGGCGCCGCGGGAACTCCTGTTCCAGATTCTGATGGCGGAGAACCTGTTCGCCGAAGCTTGGCAGATCGTGCGCAGTCAGGGCTGCAGCGAGACACAGCTCTTGGCTTTGGCGAAAGCAAGCGAGCGCAGCCATACTGACGAAGCCTTGTCGGTCTATGGGCAGGAGGCCGAGCGGCTCGCCAACCTCGGCGGTCAGAGCAACTATGAGGCAGCCAGGAAACTGATCGTGCAGATGAAATCGATCCGCGAAAAAAATGGTCAAACCGTAGACTACGACACTTTTCTTGCCGGTTTTTTGAGCCGCCACAAGGCCAAGCGGAATCTCATGAAGATCATGCAGGTATCTCATAGATCACGGCAGCGCGCTTTTTGAGCGGCGGTGCGGTGCTCCTGTAGCGGCACGGACAAGTCATGAAGGTCGGATGGCAGGCAGGCAAATGGTTGAAGAAGAAGGCCAGGGCCGGCTTTCGCAGCTACCCCGTGGGAACTGTGGCGTTCTACGGGCCTGACGACGGGCGCGCCAGCAAGGTGGCCGTTGGCATTATTTCCAGCGCGGATGGAGAGCCGGAACCGCTACGCCGGTGGTTTTCCGAAGCCGGCGATGTTCGCGCGGACGAAAAAATTATTGCGCAGGTCGTGATGTTCCTCCGCGAGCACGACGTACGATCGGTGTCGATGGTTGATCGTATCATTGGATGCCCGCACGAGGAGGGTATCGATTATCCCGAGGGCGAGGCGTGCCCTCGCTGCCCCTTCTGGAAAGGTCGCGACCGCTGGGCCGGCTCTGCGGTGACTTAAGGGTGACTTCTCAATCCCGCCTAGGCTGGTCTCCGGAAAGGATGACCAAACAGGAACGTACGCGCGGCCGCAGCGGGGACCAATTGCTAGCGGAAAGTTTGATTATGATTTCGCGACACCACTCCTCCTGAAATCCTGCAATCTACGCTAGTCCACGCTCAGCGCCTTGCGGATCAGTTCATCGCCGCCCGGCACCTTGGTGGCGAAGTTGGCGTAGGCCGAACGGCGCGCGACCGCGAGCCAGGCGTCGTAGTCGGCACGCAACATCTCGACCACCTGCACGCCGGCCTGGCGGAACACCTCGACCATCTTCTGGTCGCCGCGCCGCGCCTCGGCGTTGAAGAAGATTTCCGCCTTGCGTCCGGCATCGAGCAGCGCCTTGCGCTGGGCGGCGTTGAGCCGGTCGAACACCTGCTTCGACATCAGCACCGGCTCGTACATGAACCACAGCGCATTGCTGCCGGGCGCGCTCAGGCATTTCACCTGCTCGAACAGGCGGAACGACACGAAGCTCTCCGACGACGTATTGGTGGCGTCAAGCCGTCCGTCCAGCATGGCCTTGTGGATGTCGGAGGACGGCATGGACACGATCCTGGCGCCGGCGGCGGCGAGCATCTGCTCGAACGCAGGGCCGGCCGCGCGGATGCTGAGATCCTTGACCGTGTCCGGGCCCATGATACAGCCCTTCTTCGAGGCGAATGCGCCCGACAGCCAGGCATCCGCCAGCACCACGACGCGTGCGCCTTCGATGATTGCCTTGATGTCGCGCATGAACGGCGAGCGGTTGAGCCGCTCGGCCCGGTCGTAGGAGCGCACCAGGCCGGGCATCAGGGTGGCGGAGAACTGCGGATGCTTGTCGGAGGCGTAATCGAGCGGGAACGAGGAGATGTCGAGCTCGCCTTTGGTCGAGCGCGTCCCATTGCTGCAGCGGCTTGTACAGCCTCGCGTCGGGATGGACTGCGATCTTCAAGCCGACATTGGCCTTCTCGACCTCGCGCGCGAGGATCTCGACCATCTCGGCGCGCGCGTCACCCTTGCCCCCGGGAAACTGGTGCGAGGCCTTGAGCACGATCTGGGCCGAGGCCGGCACGGCGCAGGCAAGCGCAATCAGCCCGCCAGCAAAAGCGCGCCCATAGGCTCGCATGGCCTCCCCCTCAGCTGAACCCGCGGCACTCCGCTACCATGACGCCGGTTCCCGGTGCATTGTCAAAACCACGTATGTGAGGAAATAGTCCCTGGACGACGCCCCTCCGCCCGGACGCAAGCCGGTCTGTCCCGAAACGCATAGGATGCCTTCATGCCTCAACCGCTGACCGGCCTGCGCGTGCTCGAACTCGCCCGCATCCTGGCCGGCCCCTGGGCCGGGCAGATCCTGGCCGATCTCGGCGCCGACGTGATCAAGGTCGAGCGCCCGGGCGCGGGCGACGACACCCGCGGCTGGGGCCCGCCGTTCGTGTCCGGGGCCGACGGCACCCCCCTGAGCTCGGCCTATTACCATTCCTGCAACCGCGGCAAGCGCTCGATCGAGGCCGATTACGAGACCGAGGCCGGGCGGCGCATCGTGCACAAGCTCGCCGCGCGCTCCGACGTGGTGATCGAGAACTTCAAATTCGGCGGGCTCGCCAAATTCGGCCTCGACTATGCGAGTCTCGCCAAGGCCAACCCGCGGCTGATCTACTGCTCGATCACCGGGTTCGGCCAGAACGGCCCATACGCGCACCGCGCCGGCTACGACCTGTTGATCCAGGGCATGGGCGGCATCATGGACCTGACCGGCCCGGCCGACGGCGAGCCGATGCGCATCGGCGTCGCCTACGCCGACATCATGACCGGAGTCTATTCGGCGCTCGCCGTGGCGGCGGCGCTGGCCAGCCGCGAGAAGACCGGCCGCGGCAGCTACATCGACATGGCGCTGCTCGACACCCAGGTGAGCGTGCTCGCCAACCAGGCGGCGAGCTACCTGATCAGCGGCAAGGCGCCGCGGCGTATGGGCAACGCGCACCCGACCGTCGTGCCCTATCAGGTGTTCCCGGTCTCGGACGGCCACATCATCATCGCCTGCGGCAACGATGCGCAGTTCGCCCGCCTCATCGCCGCGCTCGGCGCGCCCGAGATGGCGACCAACGCCGCCTTCAAGACCAACGAGGCGCGGGTCAACAACCGCGACACCCTGATCCCGACCATGTTCGGGCTGACGGCAATGTTCACGCGCGCCGACCTGCTGGCCAAGCTCGAGGCGGTCGGCGTGCCGGCCGGGCCGATCAACACGCTCGTCGACGTATTCGACGATCCTCAGGTGCTGGCGCGCGGCATGAAGCTCGACCTGCCGAGCGCGGCGGCGCAGGGCGGCAGCATCCCGAGCGTGCGCTCGCCCATGACCATCAACGGCGAACCGATGGCGGCAGGCCGGGCACCGCCGAGGTTAGGGGAGCATACGGAGGAGATATTGAAAGAGATCGGAGAAGGGTAGCTACTGCAGCACTTCCCGATTGACGCAATTCTCCTTGATCGGTGCGCCGTCGAGCACGCTCAGGATGTTTTTCACGGTCGCGATCGCCATGCGGTCCATCGACTCGTTGCTCACGCCGGCCATATGCGCCGAGACGATGATGTTGGGCAGTTTGAGCAGTGGATTGTCGGCCGGCGTCGGTTCCTTGTCGAACACGTCGATGCCGGCGCCGGCGAGCATGTTGCCGGACAAAGCCGCATGCAGCGCTTTTTCGTCGATGATGCCGCCGCGCGCGGTGTTGACCAGGTAGGCGGTCGGCTTCATGCGGCTGAGGCGCGCGGCGTCGAACATGTTCACCGTCTCGGGATTCTTCGGACAATGGATGGTGACGAAATCGGCGCGCGGCAGTGCGGCGTTCAGGTCCGTCACCGGCTCGCAGCCGGCCGCGATGATGTCGGCGGCCGAGCGGTAAGGATCATAGACCAGCACGCGCATCTCGAGCGCGAGGCAACGCTTGGCGACGCGCGAGCCGATGCGGCCGAAGCCGACGATCAGCAGGGTCTTGTCCATCAGGTCGACCGGCACGTTGCTCCACCGCTCCGGCCAGCGGTTCTCGCGCACGATCTGGTCGTTGACCAGCACGCGCTTGGCGAGCGCGAACATCAGGAACATGGCGTGCTCGGCGACCGTCGGCGAGTTGGCGATGCCCACCACCATCAGCGGAATCCGCCGCGGCGCGAGCGCCGGGATATCGACGGTGTCGAAACCGACGCCGATGCGCGCGACCACGCGCAGGCGCGGTGCGACTGCGACCTCGGGGGCGCCGAGCGGGGTCAACGAGAGCGCGACGCCGTCGGTATCGGCGAGCGCGGCATGAAAGTCCGCGGTCGGCATGTTGGGGTCGTAGGGAACGGCGTCGATGTCGTCGCGCGCGGTCGCCACGTCCCAGCCGGCGCGCGCCAAGGTCTTGGGCAGCAAGACCTTCTTCTTGTTCGTCGTCATGAGAGGAAAACACTCGATTGGGTGGTGTGCCGGCCGGCGGCCAGGCGGAGGATGGCGCGGATCATCCGCCGCCAATGCATGGCTGGTCAAGCGCAACATCCATTTGACCAACGGCGGCGCCCGTGCCCATTGTGCCCGCCGTTTCGACGCCAACGTTCAAGGGGGAAATCCGTGCGCGAGAACAAGGTGAAGACGATCTGGGCCAATGGCGGCGCGGTGATCAACGGCTGGTGCGGCATTCCGAGCTCGATCGCGGCCGAGAACATGGCACGGGCCGGTTGGGATTCGCTGGTGGTCGACCTGCAGCACGGCATGGTCGACTTTCCCGACGCCGTCACCATGCTGCAGGCGATCTCGCAGACCGACGTGACGCCGATGGCGCGCGTGCCGTGGAACATGCCCGACATCATCATGAAGCTGCTCGACGCCGGCGCCTACGGCATCGTCTGTCCGATGATCAACAATCGCAAGCAATGCGAGGAGTTCATCCGGAATTGCCGCTACGCGCCCAAGGGCCATCGCAGCTTCGGGCCGCTGCGCGCCGTGTGGTACGCCGGTGCCGACTACTGGAAGCATGCCAACGATACGATCCTGACGCTCGCGATGGTCGAGACGCAGGAAGCGCTCGACAATCTCGACGATATTCTCACCACGCCGGGCCTCGACGCGATCTACGTCGGTCCGTCCGACCTTGGGCTCTCGCTCGGCTTCCAGCCCGGCGCCGACCCGACCGAGCCCAAGGTGATGGACGCGATCAAGTTCATCGTCGAGGGCGCCAAGCGGCACAAGATTCCGGCTGGCATCCATTGCGGCGCACCGGGCTGGGCCAAGGACATGATCGCGCTCGGCTACCAGCTGGTCACCCTGTCGAGCGACAACGGCCTGTTGCAGGCCGCCGCCAAGTCGGCGGTCGGCGCGATGCGCGAAGGGATGGGCGCGAAGCCGGTGAAGGCGGGGATTTATTGAGAGCTGTAGGGTGGGCAAAGCGGAGCCACGCGGCAGCGAGGCGAAGCGTGCCCACCATCTTTCCCCGCGAGAGGTCTGCGTGGGCACGCGCCGCTTCGCGGCGCTTTGCCCACCCTACGATTTCATCGCGCCAGCCAGCCGCCGTCCACCACCAGGATGGTGCCGTGGCAATAGTCCGAGGCACTCGAGGCGAGGAACACCGCGGCCCCGCCCATGTCTTCGGGCCGGCCCCAGCGGCCGGCCGGGATGCGCGCGAGCAGCGCGGCACTGCGGTCGGGGTCGTCCTGCAGCGCTTGCGTCGCCGGCGTTGCCACGTAGCCGGGCGCGATGGCGTTGACGTTGATGCCCTTTGCGGCCCACTCGTTGGCCAACAGACGCGTCAGTCCGGCGATGCCGCCCTTGGAAGCCGTATAGGACGGCACGCGGATGCCGCCCTGGAACGACAGGATGGACGCGATATTGATGATCTTGCCGCGTCCGCCCCTTGCGACCACGTGACGCGCGAAGGCCTGGGACAGGAAGAAGGCCGACTTCAGGTTCAGGTTCATCACGTCGTCCCAGTCCTGCTCGCTGAACGTGAGCGGATCGCCGCGGCGGATGATGCCGGAATTGTTCACCAGGATATCGACGTCGCCGGCCGCGCTTGCCTCCTCGAGGATGCGCGGGACCGGTTCGATCGTCGACAGATCGGCCGTGACCGCCTGGAACGTGCCGCCGGCCGCGCTCACGCGCTGCGCGGTCTCGGCCATCGAGGAGCGCGCGACGCCGGCGATGCGCGCCCCGGCTGCGGCGAGCGCGACCGCGATCCCCTGCCCGATGCCGCTGCTGGCGCCGGTGACGATCGCGGTCTTGGCCGTGAGATCGAACGGGTTCGCCATCAGCCTGGCCGCTTCACGGCCGGGTTTGGCTTCGGTTGCGCGCCGGGCTGCGACCGGAACTCGACACCGACCTCTTCGGCGGAACGCCACACCACCGCGCAGGCGCGCCGCGTGCGGCCGTCGCGCGACAACAGCAGGATGAATTGATCCGGGACCGCAGCCGGCATCTCGACGGCGAGCCGCGCCCCGGTCGCCGAGATGTCGCACACCGAGCATGGAATCTGCGGCTCGCCGTCGGATCGCTTGATGCGTCCCTCGTGCTGGAGAGGTCGGCGGCGGGAACGGCGCTTGTCGGTGCTCATCGGTCGAGCGGCATGATTCGCGAAACTGCCGCCATAGATGTAGCAGTCTTCACGTTTTGATTGTAACGCGATCACGCAGTTTTGCGCGCCGGGCTATCGGCAGCGGCGAAGTGCGCCAGCTCGGCCAGATCGCCGCCCGCAGGGTCCTTCGCGTGCGCCTCTGCCAGCCGCTCATAGAGGCGCGCGATGCCGCGATAGATGTCCTGCGCCGGCGGATCCCCGTCGAGAAAGGCGGCGATCTCCTCCATCTCGGCGACCCAGCGATAGGCCTTGGGCGGCATGCGGGAGACATAGCTCTTGAGCCACGGCAGGAGCTGCGGCTGGCTCTCGGCCAATTCCTGGCGCAAGACCGCGGCGGTGCCGCCGCGCGACGCGCCCAGCATCATGGCGGCGCCGATCGCCGTCAGCCCCTTGGTGATGCCCGCATAGGACATCTTGACCGCGGACGCGGCTCCGATCGGGTCATCAAGCACGCGCACCGTCAGCCCGTAAGCGCTGAGCCGCTCGAATTCCTTCGCACCCACGCCCGAGGCGTAGAAAATGGTGCGCGCCGTGGCGCTCGGCGGCGGCCCGATGATGCCGGCATCGACGTAGGTGCAGCCGCTTGCCGCCAGCGCCGCCCCGATGCGCTCGGCGGTCTGCGGCGAGACGGCATTGCAGTCGACATAGGCCGGCTTGCGCACGGCCCTGGCGAGCTCCGGCGCCAGCCGCTCGGCCAGCGCCAGCGCCTCGCCCGGCGGCACGATCGACAGCACGAAATCGGCCTGCATGAGCTCCGCGTCGCTCGCCACCGGCGCCACACCGGCCTGGGCGGCACGCGCGGCGCTTGCCGCGCTGCGGCCGGCGAGCGACGTGATGACGTTCGCTCCCCGCTCGCGCAGCCGGCGGCCGACGGCGCTTCCCATCTCGCCCATGGCGATGACGGCAACGGTTGCGGCCATGGGTCACTCCTTTGCGCCCTGCGCGACTCCGGACGATTGTTGCCAGCGCGGGCCGGCCCGTCTACCGCATAGCAGCTTTGCATCCGCGGGCGCAGCATCTATGACACCGATGCCAGTGCCAGGAAAGACAGCAGTGACTCCGAGTTCGGGCAATCCGGTCGTCGACCGCTACATCGCCGAGGGCTACGAGACCGTGCGCGGCATGTCCTCGCGCTTTGCGGCCGCGATCTGCGGTCACGTGATGCGGCGGCAGAGCGAGCTTGGGATCGCCGGCCACTTCGCCGAGATCGGCACCTTCGAGGGCCGCTTCTTCATCGCCATGGCGCTTGGCCTGCAGCCGCAGGAGCGTGCGCTCGGCATCGACAATTTCGACTGGCCCGATTCCGGGATCGAGGACCGTTTCCACGCCAACTGCGCCCGCAACGGGCTTACGCGCGAACGCTACGTCGCGATCAAGGGCAACACGCGCGACCTGTCGCCCCAGGATATCCTCACGCCGCTCGACGGCCCGGTGCGCTTCATCCACATCGACGGCGACCATTCGCGCGACAACCTGACCGCCGACCTGAAGCTGGCCGAGGCCGTGCTGCACCCGCAAGGCATCATCTGCCTCGACGATATGCTGCATCCGGGCTTTCCGCTGCTGATGGTGGCGGTGCACGAATGGCTCGAGCGCCGTCCGGACATGCGCGTGCTCTGCATCATCGACCGCGAAGACATCGTGGCGGCGGCGAAATTCCTCATCTGCCATGCCGAAGTGGTGCCGCTGTTCGAGCAGGACCTGATGACCACGTTCAAGGCGCAGCACTACATCCTCGGCGCCGAGTTCGAGCGCTACTTCTGCGTCGTGCTCACCCCCCATCCGCGGCTGGCCGAGGTGGACTGACGAACGGCGCAGGTGACAATCGCTTGCGTTGCCGTTAGCCTTCGAGCGAATGTAGTCCCTTGTCATGCGAGCCATCATCATCGGCGCCGGCCGTGGTCGCCGCCTTATGCCTACGACTGCGGATGCGCCGAAATGCTTTGCCGAAGTGCAAGGCAAGCGTCTGCTCGATTGGTCCCTGCAGGCGCTGTCGGGCGCCGGCGTAACCAGCATCTGCTTCATCGGCGGCTATCAGATCGACAAGGTGCGGGCCGACTATCCGGCCTTCACGTTGCGGCACAACGCCGACTGGGAGAACAACAATATCCTTGCTTCGCTGATGTACGCCGAGGACCTGATGACGGAACCGTTCATCTGCACGTATTCCGACACGCTCTTCACCGCCGACGTCGTGCAGCGGGTCCTCGCGAATGCGGCCGATATCGTGCTCTCCGTGGATGCAAGCTGGCTCGAACGCTACGCGCATCGCACCGATCATCCCCCGAACGACGCCGAGAAGGTGACCGTCGCGAACGGCCTGGTCACGCGCGTGCATCGCGGCATCGAGCCGAGCGTTGCGCACGGCGAGTACACCGGCATCGCGAAGTTTTCACAGGCCGGCGCCGCGATGCTGAGGGAGCACTATCACCGCTGCAGAAGGCTTTACACCGGACGGCCGTTTCGGGAAGCCGCGGTCTTTGAGAAGGCCTATCTCATTCACCTGCTGCAGGACATGATCGAAGCCGGGGTCCCGATGGCTCATGCCGATACGCCCGGCAACTACATCGAAGTCGACACCCAGCAGGATTTCGAGTTCTCCCAGAACTCCTGGCGCGGCTGACCATGGCAAAGCTGCTTTTCCCGGCCTCCGTCGTCGGCTCCATGCCACGCTCGGCATTCGTTCGCGATCTCATCAACGACACGCCGCCGCTGCGGCCGGAACGATACGAGGCGGAGATGGACGCGGCGATCCGCTACATCGTCGCGGTTCAGGAGCACGCCGGCGTCGACGTGATCACCGACGGCGAGTGGCGGCGCAAGTCCTACATCGGGGTCATCGCCGAGCTCGCGCACGGGTTCGAGCTCGGTCACAACCCGCACGACGGCCGGCCCTGGACGGTCGTGGTCGACAAGCTCGCGCCGAAGGGTCCGGGTTTCATCGCGCGGGAAATCTCCTTTCTCAAGACGATCACGTCGCGAATGATCAAGGCAACGCTGCCCGCCCCTGCGCTGCTCGGCGAGCGCATGTGGCACCCGGAGAAATCCGCCAAGGCCTATCCGAAGCGCGACGACTTCGTGCGCGACTGCGTGCCCATCCTGAAGCGCGAGCTTGAGCTGGTCCAACAGGCCGGGGCCGACATCATCCAGATCGACGATCCGCATCTCTGCCTGTTCGTCGATCCGGATGTGCGCAGGCGGTTTCCCAATCCCGACGCGGCGGCCGACTTTTCCGTCGACATGGTCAATGCCATGCTGGAGGGCAACCGGGGCGCCAAGGTGGCCGTGCACCTGTGCCGCCGCGCCGGCGCGCGGGTGCGCGGCGAAGCGCAGTTCCAGGGCGGCTACGACCCGATCATCCATCAACTGAATGGCTTGAAGGCGCACCACCTGACCATGGAATTCACCGCGCCGGGCTCGGGCGACGTGGCGGTGTTCAGGAAGCTGCGCGAGGATTTCGAGATCGGCCTCGGCTGCGTGAGCGTGACGCCCGGCGAGATCGATTCACCCGAGACCATCGCCGCCCGCGTCCGGCGGGCGGTCGAGGTCCTCGCCCCCGAGCGGATCGTCCTCAATCCCGATTGTGGATTTGCGCCGGGCTCAGGGGCCGAGGTGAGCATCGACGAAGCCTATCGCAAACTCTGCAACGAAGTGGCGGCGGCACGGATGCTGCGCGAGGAATTCGCATGAGGCGGGTCATGCCGGCTGCGCGGTCGCGAGCAGCGGCCGGTCGGCTCCGGCCTTGATCAGCCGACTGCGCAGCACGTGCGAAATGAAGTCGATCAACGCGACGAAGATGATGATCATCATGATGATGAAGCCGACTTCTTCCCAGCGATGCGCGCGTATCCGGTCGGACAGGTGGAATCCGATCCCTCCGGCGCCCACGATCCCAAGGATGGTCGCGGACCGGACGTTCGATTCGAACATGTAAAGCGCATTCGACACCATGATCGGCAGCACCTGCGGAACGATCCCGAAGCGAACCCGCTGGACCGCGTTCGCGCCGGTGGCCTGAACGCCATCGACCTGCTTGCGGTCGACGTTCTCGATCGCCTCCGCGAACAGCTTGGACAGAATGCCGACGTCGGTGGTCGCAATCGCCAGCACGCCGGCGAGCGGACCTAGGCCCACGGCGCGCACGAACACGAGCGCCCAGACCAGCGCGTCCACTCCGCGCAGGAAATCGAATGAACGGCGGATCGGAAAGCGCAACAGCCAGACGGCCAAGACATTGCGTGCGCCGAGGAAGCCGAGCGGAACCGCGATGACGCTGGCGATCAGCGTGCCGAGGAACGCCATGCCGATACTCTCCAGCATGGCCCGCAACAGCTCCCAGAATGCGTCGCCGGGCGTTGGCGGGAACAGGGCGCCGGCGATCTTGCCGAAGCGATCCAGGCCGTTGATGACGCGCGTGAAGGAAACCTCGAATCGGACCAGGCCGAACACGACGAATGCAACCAGGGCACCGATGATTGCCGCCAAAGCCGCGCGCTGCAGCGGCGTGCGCGAGAACGCGCGCGGATAGCGCCGCCTGAGCGATGCCAGCTGGGCGGCATCCATCGCACCGGCGCCCAGGCTCATTGCAAGTGCTCCTTGCCGATCAGGCGATGGCGCAGCTTCTCGCAGATCAGGTCGATCACCATGATCGTCGCCACCACCATCAGGACGATCGCGCTCACGTCCTCGTAATAGTTGAAGCTGATGGCGTGATAGAGTTCTTGGCCGATTCCGCCGGCACCGACAAATCCGACAATGGCGGCAGAGCGAATGTTCAGTTCGAGTCGCCACAGCGTATAGGTGATGAAATTGGGCAATACCTGGGGCAGCACCGCAAAGCGGATCACCTCGAACCAGTTGCCGCCCGACGCCCTGACGCCTTCAAGCTGACGCTCGTCGATGTTCTCGTTGGCCTCCGCATAAAGCTTTCCCATCGCACCGACGGTGTGCAGCGTGAGCGCGAGGAAGCCTGCGAAAGGGCCGATGCCGAATGCCACGACGAAGATCAGCGCGTAGACGATCTCCGGCACCGTGCGCGCGACCTCGGCAAAACGGCGAAAGAAGAAATAGATCCAGACGTTGCCGGCCAGATTGCGCGAGGCCGGGAAGCAGACCAGGAATCCGCCGATCGCACCGAACAGCGTCGCCATCAGCGCGATCAGGATGGTATCGAACAGCAGTTGCAGCCACTTGAGGAAGCCGTAGTACCAATAGGCGACGTCGGCGAAAAAAGTCGCGAGCCGGACCTCCGGCAGCGTCTTGCCGATGTATTCGCCGATCCGCGGCAGCCCGCCGAGCAGCCGATCCAATCGGAAATTGCTGACCTCGGCGGCGCCGTGGAGCAGCAGCAGGAACAGAATCGCGAAGCCGAAGAGTTGAACCCGCTGCCGCCGTCGCAGCCGCGCAAATTCCTCCTCGAATCGCTGGATGGCCGGGTTGGGCGCCGGACTACGCATGCATGGGCGCTTCCCGGGCGATTTCCCGCATGCGCCAGGCTATCGGCGACGGCGCTCCTGCGCGAGTTGGTTCCGCAGATCGACCGCGATCTGGTAGGCCTCGTGCTTGACCTCCCGATAGCCCTGCGATTCGCCGCGCACGACCTCGCGGAACACCTGCGGATTGTCCTTGTGCATGTTGAGGAACATCGCCCTCAGGTCGTCCTTCATCTGCTTCGGGACATCGGAACGGATGGCGATGACCGGGTTGGGGATCAGATCGGAAACCCAGATGATGCGAATGTCCTCTTTCTTGAGCACGCCGCGGCTGAGCATCATGTGCAGGCCGCCGCGCGTGTGCTTCTCGATATCGTTGGTCCACGTGACCGCGGCATCATAGTTCTTGTCGAGCACGCCGATGATGCTTTGCTCGTGCCCGCCCGAGAACACCACCTTGCCGAAATGCTTGTCCGGGTCGAGACCCATCTTGCGGAAGCCGACCAGCGGGAAGAGATAGCCCGACGATGAGTTCGGCTCCGCCCAAGCCCAGGTCTTGCCCTTCAGATCGTCGAGCGTCTTGTAAGGACTGTCGGCGCGCACGAAGGCGACCGCATAGTACCCGATCGTTCCGTCGGGGTTGGTGGGCACGACCAGCGGCTCGACGGCTCCCTTGGTCTCCACCCAGGCGGCGGCGTAGCCGCTCGCGCCCATGTCCATCACTTCGAGCTGCTTGGCGCCGATCGCCTGGATGACGCCGGCATATTCCGCCGAAAGGAAAAGCTCGAGCTCCACGCCGAGCTTCTGCTTCACATATTCGCCGAATCCCTTGTAGCGCGTGAGCGCCGCCGCCTGGGTCTCGACCGCCTGTACGCCGTAGCGGAATTTAGGGAACTGCGTGCGCCAGTCCTGCGCCTGTGCGCCCGGACCGACAAGCAGGGCTGCACCGATCGCCACCGCCAGACTCGTGCACGCCATCCTGATGAGTTTCATGTCGCTTCCCCCGTTTGTCCGACAGTTGCTGCGCAAATGCGTTCGATCGCCAACCTGGGTTCGGTCAGGTCGTCCGCGCGCCGGCGCGGGTGTCGGCCGGCAATGCCGCCACGAAAGGCATCGCGGTCGACGTGACGTTCTCGTCGAATTCATCGCCTTCAACATCGGAGCCGTAGACTTCCTTGATTTTCTCGCGGCTCAGGGCGTCCGGCAGTCCGTCGAACACGATCCGGCCCATGCGCATGCCGATGATGCGGTCACAGTAGGCGCGCGCCGTGTCGATCGTGTGAAGATTGCAGATGACCGTGATGCCGTCCTCGCGATTGACGCTGCGAAGCATGTCCATCACGCGCGTCGCGCTGCGCGGATCGAGCGAGGCGATGGGTTCGTCAGCGAGAATAGTGCGCGGCTCCTGCACCAAGGCGCGCGCGATCGCGACACGCTGTTGCTGCCCGCCCGACAGGCTGTCCGCGCGCTGCAGGATGGATGCCGCCATCTCGACCCGTTCCAGGGTCACCACCGCAAGAGCTCGCTCCTGCGCCGTGAACAGCTTGAGCAGCGAGCGCACGGTCGGCTGATAGCTGAGGCGGCCTATGAGGACATTGGCGAGCACGTCAAGACGGGGCACCAGATTGAACTGCTGGAAGATCATCGCGCACTGCCGTCGCCACCGGCGAAGCTCGCGACCCTTGAGCGCGGTCACGTCGCGGCCGTCACAATAGACCTTGCCCGAGGTCGGCTCTGCGAGCCGATTGATGAGGCGTAGCAGCGTGGACTTGCCGGCACCGGAGCGGCCGATGACGCCGAGCATCTGGCCGGCCGGCACTTCGAACGACACGCTGTTGACAGCGGCGAGCGTCCCGAAAGTCTTCGTCAGACCTTCAATCTTCAGCATCATTCCCTCATTGGCCTCGCCGACGGGTTTTTCCGCCGACAGCGAGTTGCTCGCGTGCACTCTCCACGTCCGCCCCGCACCTGGCCCGGCGGCGACGTCGCGCGAATGGTCGCACAGCCTGTCGATGACGATGAAAGGATTAGCTTGCCGCAGCGCCTGAGGCCCCATCCCAAGCCGACTTTCAGCGACTTCTTGTCCATATGCTGTGCGAACAGCGCGGTAGCCGTCAATAGGATGTCGCTACGATCATGCCCGCGCCGCGACGAAATCCCACACCTGCTCGGGCGCCTCCCAATGCGCGTTGTGGCCAATGTCGTCGAACACGATCGCGGCCGGATCGATACGGCGCATCTGCCCGAGGCTCACCATCGGGTCGTTGGCGCCGGCGGCAAGCCGCAGTGGAGAGGCCAGCCGTAGCAGCTGCTCGATCGACGGTCCGACCGCCCCATAGGCGCGCGGATCGAGTGCGACGCGATAGCCGCCCTCGCTTCCGGCAACGCCGGCCAGCGCCTCGGGAGCAGCAGGGTCGAGCCGGCCGAACAGCCCCGAGACCTTCAGATAGCGCTCGACCGCTTCGGCGCGGGTCGCGAACACGCGCGCCGGACGCAGCGCCAGTTCGTGCGCCTTGGCGACCTCCTCTTCTGTCCACTCGATCTTGACGCCGATCGCGACAACGTCGCGCACGCGCGGACCGAACCAGCCGGTCGCAACCAGCGCCGCGACCGGCCCGCCGAACGAATGGCCGAGGAGCGTGACGTTGTGCGGACTCTCGGGCTCGATCAGCGCCGCGATATCGGCGGCATGCGCCGCATAGCCCCACGGTCCCTGCATCGCGGAGGAACCGTGGCCGCGGAAGTCCGGCGCGATCCAGCGGCCAGCCCAGCGCTGCGGCGCGAGCGCGATCATGCGCCGCCATACCGCGCTGTTGGCGCCGAGGCCGTGCAGCAGCACGATCAACGGTTCGCCGCTGCCGCCGGAGGCAACGAACAGACCGCGCTGTGAAACGAATTCGTCGCCCGCCATCGCCATCGCCGCCGCGTTGACACCCCTCGAACGGCCGCCATAGTAACACGCATGGATGCCAACCAACTCGCCCGCGCCGCCGCCGACGCCATGTGGGCGGAAGACCGGGCGAGCCGCGGCCTCGGCATGGAGATCGTCGCCGTCGCGCCCGGTCGCGCCGAGCTGGCCATGACGGTGACCGAGGCCATGGTCAACGGCCATGACCTCTGCCACGGCGGATTCATCTTCACGCTTGCGGACTCCGCTTTCGCATTCGCCTGCAACAGCCGCAATCAACGCACCGTGGCGCAGCATTGCGCCATCACGTTCATCGTGCCGGGCAGGCTCGGCGACCGCCTGAGCGCGCGCGCCACCGAGCGCAGCCGCAGCGGGCGATCCGGCATCTACGACATCTCGGTGACGCGCCAGGACGGTACCGTGATCGCCGAATTCCGCGGCCATTCGCGCACCATCGAGGGCGCGTGGGTCAACAGCGATGCTCGATAAGTCCTCGTACAAACCCTATGGCCTCGAGCCGATCGAGCGCGCCTCGCGCGACGAGATCGCGGCCCTGCAGACCGAGCGGCTGAAATGGTCGCTGGCGCACGCCTACAGCGTGCCGGCCTACCGGGCGAAGTTCGATGCGGCGGGCGTGCACCCGCATGACTTCAAGCGGCTCGAAGACCTTGCGCGCTTCCCGCTCACCGCCAAGCAGGACCTGCGCGACAACTATCCGTTCGGGATGTTCGCCGTGCCGCGCGAGCAGATCGTGCGCATCCATGCCTCGTCCGGCACCACCGGCAAACCGACCGTGGTCGGCTATACGCAGGCCGATGTCGACACCTGGGCGCATCTGATGGCGCGCTCGATCCGCGCTTCGGGCGGCCGGCCGGGCATGAGGGTGCACATCTCCTACGGCTATGGCCTGTTCACCGGCGGGCTCGGCGCGCATTACGGCGCCGAGAAGCTCGGCTGCACCGTGATCCCGATCTCGGGAGGAATGACCGAGCGGCAGGTGCAGCTCATCTGCGACTTTGCACCCGACATCATCATGGCGACGCCGTCCTACATGCTCGCGATCCTCGATGAGTTCCGCGCCAAGGGCCTCGATCCGAAATCATCCTCGCTCGAGATCGGCATCTTCGGCGCCGAACCATGGACCAACGCCATGCGCGCCGAGATCGAGGAGGCCTTCGACATGGATGCGGTCGACATCTACGGCCTGTCCGAGGTGATGGGCCCCGGCGTCGCCAACGAGTGCGTCGAGACCAAGGACGGCCTGCACGTCTGGGAGGATCATTTCTATCCCGAGATCATCGACCCGGAGAGCGGCAATGTGCTTGCCGACGGCGAGCGCGGCGAGCTCGTGTTCACCTCGCTCACCAAGCAGGGCATGCCGGTGATCCGCTATCGCACGCGCGACCTCACCAGGCTGCTGCCGGGCACCGCTCGCTCGATGCGGCGCATGGAGAAGGTGACCGGACGCTCCGACGACATGATGATCATCCGCGGCGTCAACGTGTTCCCCACGCAGATCGAGGAACTGCTGCTGCGCTGCGAGGGTCTCGCCGCGCACTACCAGATCGAACTGACGCGCGCCGAGCGGCTCGATGTGATGCGCGTGCTGGTCGAGGCGCGGCCCGCGCATGCCGACGCGGCCGCGCGCGCCGCGCAGGCGGCGAAGCTCGCGGACCTCATCCGGAACAATATCGGTGTCGGCGCGGACGTAATGGTCGGCGATCCCGGCAAGGTCGAGCGCTCGGCCGGCAAGGCGAGACGGATCGTGGATCTGCGGAAGATGGGGTGATGTAGCCCGGCTTGAGCGCAGCGAAAGCCGGGGCAGATTTCGCCAGCGGCAAAACTGATCCCGGACTTCGCTTCCGCTCAGTCCGGGCTACGGTTCACACCTGATCATAATCGACCGCGACCCGCGCCGTCGTCGGGTGCGACTGGCAGGTCAGCACGTAGCCGGCCTGCATTTCCCAGGGCTCGAGTGAATAGTTGAGGTCCATCCGCACGTCGCCCTCGGTCAGTTTGGCGCGGCAGGTGCAGCACATGCCGCCGCGGCAAGAGTATGGCATCTCCAGCCCCGCGCGCAGGCCGGCCTCGACGATCGTTTCGCCCTCGAACATCGGCACGTCGTGCTTGGCGCCATGCAGTGTGATCGCCGCGGTCGCAATCGGAACCAACGCCGACGTCGTCTCCGCATGCAGCCGCGGTCGCGGCGCGACCGGCAGGCCGTCGGTCGAGAAGTACTCCACATGGATGCGCTCCGGGCGAACGCCCAGGCGCGCGAGCGCCGCCTTTGCGTCGTCGATCAGGCCACCCGGCCCGCACAGGAAGACCTGGTCGATCGCCTCGGGTGGACCCATGGTGCGCAGGAAAGCCGCGATCTTCTCCGCGTCGATGCGGCCGTTGAGCAGGTCGACCTCCTGCGGCTCGCGCGACAGCACGTGGTGCACCGCAAGCCGCGCCATGTGGCGGTCCTTCAAGTCGTCCAACGCGTCCTTGAAGATGATGCTTGGCGTATTGCGGTTGCCGTAGACGAGGGTGAAGCGGCTGCGCGGCTCGCGCGCGAGCACGCTGCGCAGGATCGCCATGACCGGCGTGATGCCGGAACCGGCCGCGACCGCCAGATAGACCCTCGCCGCGGCCGCATCGGGCGCGAGGCCGAAGCGGCCCTGCGGCGTCATGACGTCGATCGTGTCGCCGACCTTCAGCTTGTCGTTCGCCAGGCATGAGAACAGGCCGCCGTCGACCTTCTTCACCGCAACGCGCACTTCGCCGTCGTCGAGGCCGCTGCAGATCGAATAGGAGCGGCGCAGCTCGCCGCCGTCGCCGGTCACGCGCAGTGTGAGATGCTGGCCGGGGTGGTAGGCGTAGGCTTCGGTGAGTTCGGGCGGGACCGCGAAGGCGATCGACACCGCCTCCGGCGTTTCGCGCCCTACGTCGGCGATCTGCAAACGATGGAAGACGGCCGCCATGCGTCGGCTCAATGACACTTGAAATAGTCGAACGGTTCCGCGCAGGCGCGGCAACGCCACAGCGCCTTGCAGGCGGTGGAGCCGAATTCCGACAGGCGCTCGGTGTGGGCCGAACCGCAGCGCGGACAAGCAACCGCGTCCGCGCCGAACAGCGCGCGGCGGCCGGCTTTGCCGGCCGGCGGCGCGACGCCGTAGGTCTTGAGCTTGGCCTTGCCTTCGTCGGTCAGCCAGTCGGTGCTCCAGGCCGGCGACAGCACGGTCGTCACCTTGGGCAGGATTCCGCACGCGTCTTCGATCGCGGCCTCGACGTTGAGCGCGATCACGTTCATCGCCGGACAGCCCGAATAGGTCGGCGTGATGACGGCTTCGATCGTGCCGTTTTCAACTTTGATATCGCGCAGAACACCGAGGTCCACGATGCTGAGCACAGGGATTTCGGGATCGACCACGGATGCTGCCGCGCGCCACGCACGCTCGCGTAGGTCGCGGTCGCGCCGCGAGTCACCCTCCCCTGGAGGGGGAGGGTCGCCTGCCGGAGCGAAGCGACGGCGGGCGGGGTGGGGTGACGGATCACCCCCACCCGGCGAGCTTCGCTCGCCGACCTCCCCCCTCCAGGGGGAGGTAAACGGAGTATGCGGCCCGCTCACCACGTCGCTCCCGGGTACGCCCGCTGCAGAAACTGCATGTCGGCGAGAATGAACCCGAGATGCTCGCTGTGCCGGCCCGCGCGCCCGCCGGCCTGCATGAAGCCTGCCGCCGGTCGCGTCAGCGTCGACTCGGCCAGCGCCGCGTCCATCGCGCGATCGAAGATCGGCTTGAGCGGCGCCGGATCGACCGCGACGCCGGCCTCGATCAGCGCGCGCTCGACTTGATCGATCTCGAACAGTTCGCCGCTGTAGGTCCATAGCTCGTCGAGCGCGCTCTGCGCGCGCGCGTGGCTTTCGTCTGTCCCGTCGCCGAGCCGGATCACCCATTCGGCCGAGTGGCGCAGGTGATAGGCCATCTCCTTGACGGCCTTGGCGGCGACGGCGGCGAGCGTTGTGTCCTTGGAGCACGCCAAGGCTTCGAACAACGGATGCGCGAAGGCGGCGTAGATGAGCTGCCGCATGATGGTGACGGCGAAGTCGCCGTTCGGCTGCTCGACCAGGAGCACGTTGCGGAAGTCGGTCGCATCACGCAGGTAGGCGAGCGCGTCCTCGTCGCGGCCCCTGCCCTCGACTTCGCCGGCGTAGCCATAGAGCGCGCGCGCCTGGCCGATCAGGTCGAGGCCCATGTTGCCGAGCGCCAGATCCTCCTCGACCACCGGCGCATGCCCGACCCACTCGGACAGGCGATGGCCGAGGATCAGCGCATTGTCGGCAAGCCGCAGCGTGTAGGCGAAAAGGGGTTGATTGGTTTGCACTCTCATCCTCCACCGTCATGGCCGGGCTTGTCCCGGCCATCCACGTCTTACTTCGATCACGGCAAGAAAGACGTGGATGCCCGGCACAAGGCCGGGCATGACGAAGCTACATATGCCCGACCTCGTCGGGGACCTCGTAGAACGATGGGTGGCGGTAGATCTTCGAGGCGGTCGGTTCGAAGTTCATGTCCTTGTCGGCGGGGTCGGAGGCCGTGATCGCCGCGGACGGCACCACCCAGAGCGAGAGCCCCTCGCCGCGCCGCGTGTAGACGTCGCGCGCGGCCTGCAACGCCATCACGGCGTCGACCGCGTGCACGCTGCCGGCGTGGCGATGCGCCAGCCCGTTGCGGGTGCGGATGAAGACTTCCCAGAGCGGCCAGCGGGTGGTGGACATGGTTCACTCCGCCGCAACTTGCGTTGCCCTGGCGCGGCGCTTGCGCACATAGGCGAGCGCGGCTTCGCGCACCCAGGCGCCGGCCTCATGCGCGGCGCGACGCTGTTTCATGCGCTGCCGGTTGCACGGGCCATCGCCGGCGATAACGCGCTTGAACTCGGCCCAGTCGATCGGGCCGAAGTTCCAGTGTCCGCTTGCTTCGTCGAACTTCAATTCCGGGTCGGGAAACGTCAGCCCGAGGAAAAGCCCCTGCGGCACGGTCGCGTCGATGAACTTCTGGCGCAGTTCGTCATTGGTGAAACGCTTGATCTTCCAACGCATGGTCGCATCAGTGTGCTGGCTCTCCTTGTCGGAGGGCCCGAACATCATCAGCACCGGCCACCACCAGCGGTTCAGCGCGTCCTGCGCCATCGCTTTCTGCGCCGGGGTACCCCGACAAAGTGTGAGCATGATCTCAAAACCCTGGCGCTGGTGGAAGCTCTCCTCCTTGCAGATACGGATCATGGCGCGCGCATAGGGGCCGTAGGAGCAGCGGCAGAGCGGAATCTGGTTCATGATCGCCGCGCCGTCGACCAGCCAACCGATCACGCCGATGTCGGCCCAGCTCAATGTCGGATAGTTGAAGATCGAGGAGTACTTGGCTTTGCCGGCAAGCAGCTGCTCCTGCATCTCCTCGCGCGCGGTGCCGAGCGTCTCGGCGGCGGCGTAGAGATACATGCCGTGGCCGCCCTCGTCCTGCACCTTGGCGAGGAGGGCGGCCTTGCGCCGCAGCGAGGGCGCGCGCGTGATCCAGTTGCCTTCGGGCAGCATGCCGACGATCTCGGAATGGGCGTGCTGCGAAATCTGGCGCGTCAAGGTGCGACGGTAGGCCTCGGGCATCCAGTCGTTCGGCTCGATCTTCTGCTCGGCATCGACGCGCGCCTGGAAGCGCGCTTCGCGCGCAGGGTCGGCCGACGGGCCCGCGGCGTCCTTGGTGTTGAGGGCTTGGGTGTACATCGGAGCGTCCTCCTGATGCGCATCTTGCCGGGATATTAGGTTACAGAATGCCACATTGTCAACTTTTTCTGTAACATATCAACGCCCCAGGGACGGGAATCGTTGCAAGAAATCCGGCCCCGGTGGCGGCAGGAATCCCCGTTCGTTCCGCCCATTGGCACCAAGAAATGCTTCGGAGGCGCGGATCAGGCGGCGGTAGATGCGCGCGGCGAGTTCTCGTGCCGCAAAGCCTGGCCAGTCGGGCGGCAATAGCGCGGCCGGCAGGCCGGGATCGCGCAGCACGATGCGGCGGAACTCATGGATCAACAGCGTGCGGGCGACCAGCGCGTCGTCGCCGGTCATCGTCTTCGTGCCGAGCCGCGCCAGCGCGCCGTTGAGCGGCGTAAAGCGCGCGACGAACGCCCGATAGGCCGCGGCAAGATCATCGAGCTTCCACGCCGCCGCCGCGAGCTCGCGACCCTCCTCTGCCACGGCGCGCAGCAGATGAACGCCCTTGGGCAGGCGCGTCGTCGGATCGGCTGTCGCCAAGTAGCTGGTCGGCGACAATGCGACGAAGCCGGCGCGCGTAAGCGCGGCGCGAGCGTCCAAGCGATCGGCACCGGGATCCAGCACGGCAAGCCTCAGTGTGCCGTCGAACTGCGGTTCATGAACGAAATAGATGCGCTCCGTTGCCGCCGCAAAATCCCGGACCGCACGCTTCGAGAGGCGATAATAACTGTTGCGCCCGGCCTTCACCCGCTCGAGCCAGCCGTCAGCGGTCAGGCGCGACATCGCGGTGCGCACATGCCCGGCGTCGATGCGGAACAACGCCATCAGCTCGACGAGCGAGCCGAGCCACAGGCTGCCGCCGCGCGGCACGACCGCGTCGCCGTAGAGCGTGACGATCAGCGACCACGCACGCACGGGAGGGCGGGCGTGGAAGTCGCGCAGGAGGGCGGAGACTGGCGCCGCCATCATCAACCCTTGAGGTGATAGGTCACCAGCACGGTCACGGCGGAACCTTCCGGCAGTTCGGCCGCGATGCGCAGCCAGTTGCCGAAATGCGCGACCCGGGCGAACGTCACCTCGTCGGGCTTCGCGCGGCAGCGCGAAGCGTCGTGCCCTCCGCGACCCAGCGCATGCCGTCGGGCGAGATCTCCACCCGCGCCCGGCCGGCGCGGCCCGTCGGCATCTCAAGCGCGCGCACGAAAAGCACCGCCTCGCTGGCCCAGCCGGCCTCGTAGGGCTCGGTCGCGACCGTGCCGGTCCAGCGTCTCGTTGCGGGCGACGACGGCAGTCTGGCTCTCGCGCAGCATCAGAAGTCTCCCGAAAGGCAGACGGAGTCGAGGTAGAGGAAGGCGCGCTTGTCGGTGTCGGTCTCGACGAAGAAGCCGAGGTTCAGCATGCACCAGAGGTTGCGCATCGCCGGGATGCGGATCGACTCGAAGCCCGAGACGTCGAAGACTGCGGTCGTTGCACTGGAAGTGCGTCGCCTGCATCGCGGCGAGATCGAAGTCGAAGCGGACGTAGTGCCAGTTCACCTTGGTCGGGATCTCGTTGTAGCAGAGCTTCTGCTCGCCGCCCGGGCAGGTCCTCCCAGTCCTGCGGCGCCAGGTGATAGTGCGTCACCGTCTTGTTCTCGGTGCCGAGCGGCTTGAACGCCGTGGTCTTGCGCTTGAACTGCCACTTCTGCAGGTGCTGGCCGTCGTGCGCGATTGAGAAAGCGCAGATGCGGCATGACGCGCCAGGCGTCGGCATCGCGGTCGCCGGTCTGCAGGTCGTAGAGGAAGCCGACCGAGCGCACGTCGGTCTCGGACAGCCGCAGCTCGTTCGCCTCCGGCTTGAAGGTGAAATAGAACTCGATGCCGGATCGGCCCGCGCTTGCGGAAGGTCAGCCGCTTGATCGAGACGTTCTGCGCGCCGGTGCTGCGGCTTGGTCGCGATCTTCAGCGCGTAGCTGCCGTCGACGCGCGCCGTGGCTGCCGAAATCCCAGGTCGGCAGCGTCGAGAGCATCGCCTGGCGTGTGCTGGGCATAGCCCGGCAGCATCGAGTCGAGCGTGTGCTCGTAGTTGCCGACGAGCTGCGTCCAGCCGCAGAAGCCGCGGTCGAAATCGTCGAAGGCAGATGATGCGCGGCAGCGGATCGAAGCGGCTGAGCCGCGGATCGGCGAGCTGGATGGCGCGGCGCAGGTCGTCGGCTGGATCGCTTGGCATGGTCTATCCCTTGGTGGCGCCGGCGGTCAGGCCCGCGATCAGGTGGCGCTGGCACGAGCACGACGAAGATCAGCACCGGCAGCGAGCTGGACCGTGGTGGCGGCGAACAGCACGCCCCATTCGACGCCGTCGAGCGACGCCGATCATCTCCGACATCACCAGCGGCGCGGTCTTGGCGCTGCGTCGTGGTGAAGATGAAGGCGAACAGGAACTCGTTCCAGGCAAAGACGATGACGAAGATCGCGACCGCCACCATGCCCTGCGCCGACAGCGGCAGGATCACCCGGCGTGAGCACCTGGCGCTGCGTCGGCGCCGTCGATCAGCGCGGCCTCGTCGAGCTCGCGCGGGATCTGGTCGATGAAGGTGCGCATCACCAGCGTGCCGAGCGAGACGAAGAAGGTCGCGTAGAGCAGGATCAGCACGAGTGCGTGTCGTTCAGGCCGAGCGCATTGACGATCGGGAACAGCGGCAGCGTGATGACGATCGGCGGCAGCAGCCGGATCGAAGATCAGGAAGAACGCGCTGAGCCGGCGAGCAACCGGCTGCGCCAGCGCGAATAGCCGAAGCCGGCGAGCGTCGAGACGCGCGACCGCGAGCACCGTGGCGCCGGCGGTGACGATCAGGCTGTTGGCCAGAGCCCGCGAAGAAATCGCCCCAGCGCGTCCACAGCAGCGACGTAGTTCGACCAGCGTCGGCGCGAACAGCAGCCGCTGCGGCGACCGCGAAGATGTCGCGCTCGGGCGTGAACGACGACATCACGATCAGCGCGATCGGCCCGAGCGACCAGAGCAGCACGAGCGCCACCGCGACCGCCTTGCCGAGTGCGGCACGCCAGGCATCGGCTGATGCGCCGTATCGGCGCTCAGCGCGGCAGAACATCTCGCGGTAGAGCCGGCGCAGGTAGAAGCACGGCGAGCAGCGAGCGAGGCGAGCACCATGAGCCAGCCGGTCGCCGCGGCGGCGCCGAAATCGTTGTAGCGGAACGCCTCGAGATAGAGATAGACGGCGAGCACCTCGGTCGAGCGCGCCGGGCCGCCCTGCGTCAGCAGCCAGACTTCCGAGAACAGGCGGAAGGCGAAGATGTAGCGGAACAGCATCGCGACCAGGATCGCCGGCATCAGCAGCGGCAGCGTGATGCGGCGGAACGTCTGCCAGCGCGTGGCGCCGTCGATGCGCGCCGCCTCGTAGAGCTCGATCGGGATCGCGAGCCGCGCCGCATAGAGGATCACGAAGGTGAACGGCAGGTGCAGCCAGATCGCAGAGCAGCGCGACCAGCAGCAGCCCGTGCGCTCGGCCTCACCGCCCATTCGAGCGGCGGCAGCGCCGATGCGCTGCGAGCAGCCGCGTCATCAGCGCCGACATCGGGGTCGAACAGGGAGCGCCACATCACGACCGCGCCGACCTCGCTGACCGCATAGGGCGCAAGCACGCACCGCGATCATGAGCTTGCGCAACGGCACGCCGGTCGGCGAACAGCAGCGCCATCGCCGAGGCCGAGCACCAGCTCGACATGCACGACCACGAGCACGACGACGACGGTGTTGACCGAGCGCGCGCCAGAAATACGGGTCGGCGAGGATCTTGGCGTAGTTGGCGAGGCCGACGAAGCTTGCGGCGCGTGCCGAAGGTCGAGGCCTGGAACGACAGCCAGAACACATAGATCGCCGGAACGAGGATGACGGCGGCCAGCAGCAGCAGCGCCGGCAGCGACGAAGGGCAGCGCCTGCCGGCTGTCGTGCTCCGCCGCCACAGCCGTCATGGTCAACCCTTGATCCGGTAGGCGGCGAGCGCTGCGCGGTCGAGCGCGATGCCGAGGCCAGGCCCATGCGGCACCGGCAGCTGCGCCGTCGACGAGGCTGGCCGGCTCGCCGACCGGCGTGCTTCAGCAGCGCCTCGCGCAGCGGGTTCGCGTAGACCATGCACTCGAAGGTGACGCAGTTCTCGGCGGCGGCGGCGAGCTGCAGGCTGGCGGCGACGCAGATCGCGCCCGACCAGCCGACATGCGGCGCGTAGGCGACGTTGAAGCTGTGCGCGAGCTCGGCGATGCGCCAGGTCTCGGTGATGCCGCCGGAGCGCGCGACGTCGGGCTGGATCAGGCCGATCGAGCGATCGCCGATGCAGCTCGAGCGCGTCGCCCGCGACAGAAGTCGCTCTCGCCGGCGGCGAGCCGGATCGGCAGCTGCTCGCGCAGCATCGCGATAGCCGCGCGCGGTCCTCGGGACGGATCGGCTCCTCGAACCAGACGTAGCCGAGATCGGCGAGCGCGCGGCCGACGCGCGATCGCATCGTCGACGTCGTAGGCCCAGTTGGCATCGACGCTCGAGCGCGATCGTCGTCGCCGGCGAGCCGGCGCACGAAGCGCGCGCGCTCGATCGCGGCCGCGACCGGCAGGCCGATCTTGACCTTGATCTGCGGAAGCCGGCCGCGAACGCCGCGGCCGACCTCGCTGCTCGACCGTCGCGTCGTCGAGCCAGTTGATCGACGAGGCATAGGCCGGCGATCGCGCGTGCGGCCCATGCCGCCGAGCAGCTGTGCGATCGGCTGCGCCGGCAGCCTTGCCGGCGATGTCCCAGAGCGCGATGTCGATCGCCGGCGATCGCCTCGACCAGCATGCCGCCGGGGCGGCCGGTGAGCACCGCGCGCATCGCTCTTCCAGAGGCGGCGCCGGTCGAGCGCGCTCCTGGCCGATCAGCAGCGGCGCCAGCACCTCCTCGATGAAGCGCGGCATAGGCGGCCGCGCCGCGCCGCGCGAGGCACTCGCCGACGCCGACGATGCCGTCGGCCGTCTCGATCTCGACGACCACGATCTCGATCGCCGGCAAGTCGCCCTGCGAGGTGCGCTGCGCCTCGGCAGCACGCCCGCAGCGGATGCGGACGATCGGCGACGGCGCAGCCGGCGTCGCGGCGCCTCGCGAAGGCGCACGATCGATAGGTCGCAGTGCAAAACGTGGCATCTGTCCAGATCCGCCGAGGTCGCTGGGATGCCCACGGTGCGGACGATGGCCCGTTCGGGCGGCGCGTGCCGTGCGTCTGGGCGATGCGTGTCCAGCAACGGCGATCATCGACGGCTGAAGCCGGCGACTCTGCCTTCGGAAGGCCGATCGCGGCGCCTGCGGCGCACAAGCCGATCGCGCGCGAGCCTCCGCGGCCCGCGATGGGCGTGGTCAGATCGCAGGCAAGCGAGCCGCGTGCGGGCATCGATCGCGCCGCTGGCGCTTCTTCCGCTTCGCCGTGCTGGCGCAGCAAGGAGCTGACGAGGCGGTCGAGATGCGCCGCATGCTCGAGCCGCCGACCGCGGCTTGCGCTATCGCTGCCGGCGGCACCTCAGCTCGATGCTTCGCATCGAGCCGCGCTCAGCGACGTCCGCCTGGATCGAGGCCGACCTCGATTTCCACGAAGCGCGCGCCGTCGCAACCGCTGCTCGCTCCAGATCAGGGGCTGGGGCCGGTGCGCGAGTGATGGCGCTTTCAATCGCGCGGCGCGCCGCGGATTGGCGCGACTTCGAGCGCCACCGGTGACGACGATCGTGGCCGGCGACGCCGAGGCCGACGCCATGAGCACATTCGAAGCGACAACGCCATCGCGGACTCGCGAACCGGAGAACGCATGGCCAGGGAGACGCTGACCGTGGCGCTCGGCGGCCTCTCGCTGCTGCCGCGATCGGGCCAAACGCAAGCCGGCGCCGCTGCAGGTCTTCGCCCATCGCGTGCACCAGACCGTCGCGGTCGGCCAGCAGGGCGGCGACGTCACGGCCGCCTGGACCGGCAGAGCGGCAGCGCGGTCGAATGGACGACGTTCGACACCGGCCCGCTGCAGGAGCGCCTGTTCCGCGAGGCGGCGCTGGGCGAGACCACCGTCGACGTCGGCTTCATCCTCAACACACAGGCCGTGCCGCGCACGGCCGAGCTGTTCGAGCCGCTCGACGCCTATCTGGCGAGCGATCCGATCGAGGACTTGCCGACGTCTTTCCCGGCCTGATGCAACGGCATGAAGGTCGGCGGCAAGACAGCTCGCGCTGCCTTATCGCCACGCCTCGTCCGGCCTGCACTGGAATGAGACAATCCTGGCCGAGCGCGGCTTCGACAAGCCGCCCGCCACCATCGAGGAGGTGGTCGCGATCGCGAAGGCCTGCACCTACCGCCGCGCCGACGGCACGCCTTGCGTCGGGCTCTGCATGCCCGGCGTCACCTATCCGAACGTGATCGACATCGCGCGCGCCTGGGACGGCGATTTCATCACGCCCGACTTCAAGGTGGTCGCCGACCAGCCGGCATGCTGAACGCGATCAGGCTGCTGCGCGACCTGTTCGAGGCCGGCGCCTTCCCGCGCAATTTCGCCGCGCTCACGCACCGAGGACGTGGACGACCTGGATGCAGCAGGGCCGCGCCGCGCATGAGCGCTGCAGAGCATGGGCCGCAACCGCATCTACAACGATCCGCAGAAGAGCAAGTTCTCCGGCAAGATCAAGACCGGCGCCGTGCCGATCTCGGCCGACGCTGAAGGAGCGCTATGCGGTCGCGCCGGCGAAGGTCGAGTTCTGGGGCATGGCGATCCCGAAGAACGCCAAGCGCAAGGATCTCGTCCTGGAGCTTCATCAAGGCGATGACTGACGAAGGCGGCGACGCTGCAGATGGCGCTCAACGGCAACGGCCCGGTGCGCGCCTCGACCTACGACGATGCCGAGCTTCCGCGCCAGCGTGCCCTACGCCGATGCCGAGCGCGCCGTGCTGCAAGGTCGCGCGCGTGCCGCTGCCGGCCTTCGACGAGGCGGCGCGTGCCGGCGACATCTTCAAGGAGGAGGCCGAGGCGGCCGTGCTCGGCATGAAGACGCCGGAGGCCGCCATGGCCGCGGTGGTGGCAGCGGGTGAAGCCGTTGCTGCCGGGGTGAGGCGGAGATGGCGGGGGAAACCGCGATGCATTTCGGCACGCGCTGCGCCTGCCAGAGGCCACTAAGGCGAAAATTGCAGACATGAAAAGAAGGCCTTCGCTATCCGCACGGTGTGCCGGACTATGATGCCCTCTTCCTGAAAGCCCTTCGCCAGAATGGAGCTTTCTGTTCGCTCTCCCGCTCTCGGAACATCCGGCCGAAGTCTGTGAACTTCTCCCGTGGCGGCATGAGACCGCCAATCTCTGGGAATTCGACCGTTGTGAGAAGCGGTCGCTCAGCACGGGGAAAGTGCCGTTCAAATCGCTTCTTGGCCTCACTCGCCTGCCCAGCAAGCTCGTCGCCAAGCATTTTGGAAAAGCAAATTACATCGTCGGCGTAGCTATAGGCCGCATCCACCAGCGTTGGGTATGTCTGATCGATGCCGCCCACTCTAGGAAGACCAAAATACAACGGGAGAATCTGGTCCTGCGGGAGCGCCCTCTGACGCCAAGTTTCAATAAGACCATTTCGGGTTGTCAGCGTGTCATTCAGCGATTCGTACGTCTGCGACAGCACTCCCATCAGCATAATCGCTTTTGCGGTAGCGGAAACCCTATCGAAGATGAGTGTTTGGAGTGGAAGAATTGGCTGTGTCAAGGGCGCGACTGACTGAAGGTCGAAGACGATTTCAAAGGGGACTCGCTCGGAAGGTACGCCGGCCGCAAGCTGCGCTCGCTTCTCATTGAGCTCATCTCTCTTGGCAACAAACGTTTCATACATCTGCTTGACATGTTGCTTCTTCAAAGCCAGGTGTGCATTGGCGATACTATGGGCAACGACACTCGCTGCATTGAGATTGCGAATCTCCTTCAACAAGTCGTCTTTCAACTTCGTGCGTTCGGCAATACGCTTCGCGGTCAGCGCGCCGAAAAGCGCGCCGGTGAATGCCACCAACAATGAGCGCACAAAATCAGAGTTCAAGACCGTTGTTGTCAACGTCCACAGCGCGTCCAGCGATGGCAGTTGAAATGCAATCATTTGCCCGTAGGAGTATTGGACGAGCGATAGTACCGGATCCAATCAACCGGTATACCGTTATTCAAAGAGCATTCGGTTTGGAAGCTTCTCAACAGCCAGCCGTCCATCACCACGTAGGAGAGGTCCGTTACACTGCTTCCGCCAGCTCCGTTCAGCCAGACGTTGAAGTGCAAATGGACGCCAGTGCTATCTCCCGTAGTTCCCATAATTCCAATTTGGTCTCCTTGAGAAACTGTATCGCCTTTCTTGAGAAGGGTCCCGCTCTTGCGAGCGGGAGGCTTCTTGAAGTGAAGATACCGAGTTTGATAACCCCCGCTATGGTTGAGGGTTATGTAATAGCCGCGGCCGTCGTTAGGACCACCGACCTCATGTACAGTACCACCAGCTGCTGCCAGTATCGGTATGTCTCCGGTAAGGCCTGCACCGCTATTGGCCCCCCTATTCCTGGCCGAAAAATCTATGGCGAAGTAGTTGGCGTTTTGGTGCGCCGTATCAGCCCTGCCTTTGCAGTCGTAACCTCCGGCTTCTGTGGTCACAAGCCATGAGTATCCACCGGGCAGCGGCATTTTGAAAGTCGGCATCCCAGTCGGACGAGTGAACTCAAGCTGAATTATCGGCCGAAGCGCATCATTCGAGTACCGAGAGCTTCGGAAATTGTTGAACCGGTTATTAATGTACTGCGGAGTGAAAAAGAATCCATGGTTGGTGTTCGGCTGGTTCTGCCATCCGCTGTACCAGGACGTCGCATCGATTCCCCACCAGTCTCCAGCTTTGGGCATGGTAAACCACCCGGCGCAGGAGCTGGGCACCGATGGTTGGGTGGCCCATGACATGGTCGTGGACCACGGTCCGGTGACCTTGCAAAGAGCGAACGGCGTCGTGGTTGACGTGTCTCCGCGGGCGTATGACGAAAACCAGAATATCGCCCGCGTCACATTCTTCGGCAGTCCCGTTAGATCAAATTTGACGTATGCCCGGTAGACATCACCCCACCCTCCAAACTGGAGTTTGTCGTCGCGATAGAACACCGTGTAATATTGGCTTCCAAGCCAGCCGTCCCACAAATGGACAATATTGATGTCTTGAGGCAACGGCCGGCTATCCGGCTTCATCAACGGATACGGAGTAGGTTGATAGTACACCGTGTCTGCCAACGCGGCACAACCGAAGCCGATCGTGAATTTAGCGACAAGCGCGGAAACTGTAAGCGTTCGCATGGCGCGCCTTCCCATGGCTAACGAAATCCACCAGCTAGCTCAATGTTAGTCTCACTTTTGCTCCTAAATTTCAGTTCAGTTGTGTGGCTAAAATGTGTCCCTTTTTGCGCCTACATCTGCCATAATGACGTTTCATGAGAGTCCGAGAGGAGCTGAGACTGAATGCCTACACACCAAAAAAAGAATGATATGGGGGCGGCTCGCAAGGCTATTGCGAGGTTCAAAGCGGGAGAGTTCTCTGACTTTCTTGAGCAGATAGAAAACGAGACCGATGATCATCAAATCAAGCGCTATCTTTATGCGCTTTTCTTTCGCATTTATTACATGAGCTTGGACGGGGCCTACATGACAAAATCCCAGTGCTGCCGTTTCATCCCTCTACGACATACCAACTCCTGCAAAAAGTACATGGATGAGGCCGAGACCAAGCGGTATATCAAGGTCGAACAAGATACAGTCGACAAGCGGCGTCATATCATCAAGCCGGGTCCGGCTTTGCTCGCTTATGTCGAAGCCGAAATCGACCGAACAATGTCGGCAGGCTACCTGGACCAAGTGGTTGCGATAGTAGGTGGAAGTAGACCGCAGCCGAAGACAGAGCGGCCTGTCCGACGGCGCTGACTCTGGAACACCTGCCAGTTCTGTGACCTGCACGAGCGCGTCGGCTACGGCTTTGACGCTTTAGGGTCAAACCTCGCCGCGCCGTCGCTAGAAGTGATACCAATTGGGAAGTGGTGCCCAGGGTCGGAATCGAACCACCGACACCGTGATTTTCAGTCACGTGCTCTACCAACTGCGCTATCTGGCCGCCGAGGACCCCGCATGCGGGGCGAAGAGCGCGCGGGTCACAGAGCCTCGGTTTCGGCCTGTCCAGGACGCGCGCGTGCCGCTGCCGGCGTTCGACGAGGCGGCGCGCGCCGGCGATATCTTCAAGGAGGAGACCGAGGCGGCCGTGCTCGGCATGAAGACGCCCGAGGCCGCCATGGCCTCGGTGGTGGCGCGGGTGAGGCCGCTGCTGCCGGGGTGAGATCGCGGCACGCAGAATCAAGCTCGCCGGCATGCCCGGCTCCCCTCCTGTCGCATAGCCTTGCCGACGTGCACGCCAGCAAAACGCTGGGTAGCATCATCCGCAGATACGAATCTCCGCTTGTGCACTACCGCTTCTACAACTAGCATCCACCTCCGTAAGGGCGGCAGCGTCCGCCTGGGGGAAGCCGCGTCCACGCGGCAACAGCGGGGGCTGTTATGCATAGCAAGGTTTGGTGCGGCGTCGCGCTCGTGGCGGCTGCCTTGATGGCTGGCTGCGTCACGACCGGTCATCAGGTCGTGAGCTTTCAGCCGCGACCACAGCAGCAGGCGATGATGCGCGATGGCAGCAGCATGATAACGTCGCAGGGAAAGTTTTCGACGGTATCGGTGAGGCCGGCAACGCGCTTGGTCGGCTCGCGCCCCGTTTTTGTGGTGGGTATCCAGAATTTCTCGAAGGGGCCGCTCGACTTCAGGGTAGGCAACGTGGCGGCGACGGAGATCGTCAACGGTCAGGCCGTCAAAGATCTCAAAGTATACACCTTCGACGAACTGGTCGCTGAAGAACGATCGGCCCAAGTGGGGCGCGCGCTCCTCGTCGGTGTGGTCGCGGGAGTCAATTCGGGATTCGCGGGACGCAACATCTACTCCCAATATCGCGCCGACGCGCAGAACGAGCAACTTGCCGCCACTGTGGCAGCAACCGGCGAGCAGAACCTCGCAGCGCTTGAGCAACTCACTATCAAGGATCACACGATCATGCCCGGCGAGCAGTACGCCGGAAAGCTCTCGGTGGAAGGCCCGACCGAGGGCTCGGGAGCGAAAACATACTCAATCGTCCTAATGGTCGGCCCCGATCGGCATGACATTCAAGTCGTGCAGGAAGCGGCGAGGTAATTTTTCTTGCTCGGAGAGAGCGCCATGCGACATGTCTGCCGTTCCCTTACGATCGGAATACTGCTTGCAATGGCGTCCTCGCCGAGTTCATTCGGTCAAGTCAACAAGAACGCGACGTCCACCCCGGCGCGGCCGACCGTTCAACCCCGCACAGTGGTGCAGCAGCCAGTGCAAGTGCGCCCCGCGCCAACCATGCAGCAACAAAACACGGTCACGACGAATAGACCGGCCGCAAACTTCAACCAGCCTGTCGGCACCATGGCGGGCTCTACGCCGCAGATGGCGCCCAGCGCCGCCCCGACAGCGCGATCCGGGCTATACGAATTCGTGCGGCCGCCCTCGGCCCCGATGCCGCAGCCGACCCAACCGACGGTCCGTCCAGCTGCGCCGGCAAACCCATCCACGCCAAGCCGATCGCCTTCAAACTTCAGTCACCCTTCCGGTACGATGGCGGGCTCCACGCCGCAGATGATGCCGCCCGCGCCGCAGACGCCGCGCGGCAATCTGTATGAGTTCGTACGGCCGCCTGCCACCCCGCTGCCGCAGCCAACACAACCGACGGCTCGTCCAGTCGCGCACCCAGTAAATACGGTCACGCCAAGCCGATCGCCTGCGAATCTCAATCAGCCGGCCGGCACGATGGCAGGCTCAACGCCGCAGGTCATGCCAGCTGGGCCAATGGTTCCTAGAAAATCCACGGTTGCTTCCAATCCGACTGCGTCGGCTGGACCGAGTACGATCAACTCGACCTCAAATGCTGCCGCCAAGTCACCGTCACGGTCTGCGACGTCGCCAAGCGTAAATGCGGCTGCCGGCACGACAAAGTCGAAGACTGTCGATCATAAGCCCGCCGCCGTAACACCAACGCCAAACAGCACGCCAGCAACCGCCGCTCGTTCAGACACGACAGCGTCGCGATCGAAGACTGAGCCGGTCATTTTTGTCCAATCTGGAAGCGGCGCGAAATTGACCGCCGAACAGGTCAAATCGGGATCGTTTCCAAAAGGAACGTTCTTTACTGAAAGTAGTACGGGACGAAAATTGACACAGAAAGAGATCGGCGGTTCGCCACCGGACAGCAACCCGAGAACGAAAAACGCGACTCTTGCTCGGGCCACTGAGAGCGCTTCAGGCCTAACAACCAAACGACCAGACGACACACGTAATGCTGTTTCCGCAACTCCCAAGGCGGCATTCGACCCTCAACCAGAGCCAAAGTCAAAACTCACCACCGTTGGAGAAGGCGTCGTAAACACGGTTATGGCTGCCGGAAAACCGGTTCTGAGCGCCGCGCCGTATCCAATTAATGCTATTCCTGCTGTAGCGGGCTATTTTATCTATGTGTCTGATTTGCCGTCGCTAAAGTCGAGCGGAACCATCGGCGTGGTGAACTATATTGCACCACAAGTGCTCGCAACCGGAGCTCGGTACGCCGGTGCAGCGGTCGTGGGGGGAACAGCTCTAGGACCGCAGATGGCTTTGGGAGCAGTGGGTTACGGCTCTTACTGGATCGGGGAGCATTTCATTGCCCCTTATGTTGCTCCGCAACTCGGAGCAGCGATGTTTAATATTGCTCCAGGCCTATTCACTCCTCGATGAATTTAGCGCCGAGCCGAAGACAACAATTTCGCGCCAACCAAAACTACGAACCTAATGACCGGGTCATCAGCGAGCAAAAATCAACCGGGCAAAGTTGTGCGAGATGGAAGTAGTGCCCAGGCACGGAATCGACCCACCCGGCACCGTGAAACCACCGACAGCGTGACTTGCCGTCACGTGCTCCGCAAGCGCTGATTGCCTGCAGACGCAGATGGGCCCTGCGTTGTCGTATCTCGAAGCTTGCGGCAGGACCGGCTACAAGCAACGCGCACACCCGGAGCAGGTCATGTCCCCTCCCCGCGTCGCCATTCTCGGCCTGATGCTCGAATCGAACCGCTGGTCGCGGCCGGCAGGAAGCGACGATTTCGAGCGCAGCTGGCTCGAGGGGCAGGCCATTCTCGACGAGGCGCGTGAGACCAACACCGCGATGGCGATGGAGGCCTCGGCCTTCGTGAAGGCGATGGACGCGACCGGGCCGTGGGAGGCGGCGCCGATCCTGATCAGCTCGAGCTTTCCGGCGGGGCCGGTCGAGCAGGCGACGTTCGAGCAGGCGCTATCGATCATGCGCAAGGGGCTGCGCCAGGCCGGCACGCTCGATGCCGTCTATATCTGCAACCACGGCGCCATGACGGCAACGCATATGTACGACCCCGACGGCGAGATCGTCGCGCAGGTGCGCACGATCGTCGGGGCGAAAACGCGCGTCGTCATGACGCTCGACCTGCACGCCAACCTATCCGAACGCATGGTCGAGGGCTGTGACCTCGTCGTCGGCTACCGTACCAACCCGCATGTCGACATGGCGGAGCGCGGCGAGGAAGCAGCGTTCTCGCTGCGGCTGATGCTCGCCGGCAAGGCCGATCCGAAGACCGCGCTGGTGCGCCTGCCGCTGACGCCCGCCTCGGTCAATCTTCTCACCCATGCCGGGCCCTACGGCGAGATCATCGACTATGGGCAGCGCCGCCAGGCCGAACACTCCGGCGCGATCCTCAACGTCTCGATCTTCGGGGGATTCGTATTTTCCGACACGCCGAAGAACGGGCTCGCGGTCGTCGTCACCGCGCGCAACGATCGCGCCCTGGCGCAGACGCTTGCAACCGAGATCGCCGGGAGGGCGTGGGCGATGCGCGAACGCTTCCGCAAGGTGCTGACGCCGGTCGCCGAGGCGGTCGCGCTCGCGCGCGCCGGCAGAGGCGCGCCGCTGATCTATGCGGACTCAGGCGACAATCCCGGCGGCGGCGGCTCCGGGCGCACCACCGAGCTGCTCGCGGCCCTGCACGCGGCCGGCGCGCACAACGTGCTCTACGGCTCCTATTTCGATCCGGCGCTCGCCGCGCAAGCGCACCGGCTGGGCCCACGCGCGCGCTTCACCGCGCGCTTCAATCGCGCCAAGGGCCCGGCACCATGGGAGCAATGGGATGTGCCGTTCGAGGCCGAGGCCGAAGTGCTCGGCGTCACCGACGGCCGCTTCATCGGCAAGCGCGGGCTGATGCAGGGGCGAAGGGTCGATGTCGGAGCGTCGGCCGCGCTGAAGATCGGCGGCATCACCACGATCGTGATCTCGCAACGCAACCAGACCGCCGACCCGATGTTCTTCGAGATGTTCGGGCTCGACATCGGCAAGGCGCAGACCGTCGTGGTAAAATCGCGCGGCCATTTCCGCGCGGGTTTTCTGCCCTGGTTCCCGCCCGAACAGGTGCGCGAGGTCGATACTGCGGGCGTCACCAGCCCGGTGCTCGAGCGCCTGCCGTTCGAGGGCCTGCCGCGGCCGAGCTACCCGCTCGACGAGAATGCGGCGTGGAGCGCAGGCGGCTGAACCACGGTCGGCAAGGTGTCATGGCCGGGCTTGTCCCGGCCATCCACGTCTTTCTTCCTCGCAGCACCCCAGTAAGACGTGGATGCCCGGCACAAGGCCGGGCATGACGGGGGAGGGCGTCGCCACGTCGGTGCTATTTCGCTGCCGCGCAATCGCGAAAGATCTGCAGTTGGGCCGCGCTGAAATATTCGATCTTGCGGTTGCTGTTGCGGTGTGACAAGTGCAGGCACATGTCCGCCGCAATGGTCCGCGTGTAGTCGCGAGTGACCTCGTTGACTTCGTCCGGCTCCAGGTAGCGGCGGTTCTCGCTGACGAACTCGAACGCTGCTTTCTGACTCCTGAACAGCAATTCCGTGACCAGTGTTTTCTGTTCGGCGGGAGTCATCGCGCCTATCGGCAGCGACTTCTGTGTGAAGTCCAGCCATAGCCCCGACGTCTCGCTCCGCCTTACCGCCATCGCCACCAGTGCCCGCATTTCTGCCGGCGTCAGCATGCCCAGCAACTTTTCCTTCGACAGGCCCGAAAAATCATCGTGACGGGCGTCAGCAAGAACCTTGCTCATGAGATCGCGTCGCAGCGCGGTCGAGAAATTGACGTGCTGCAGCGCGGCCAGCGCATACGATGTCTTCGCCTTGACGATCTTTGTCACGGCATCGTGCTGGATGTCGGCCGGCAATCGCTCCCCGAGGACCTCCAACGCGCGCACCGCGACGCCCGGGTCGGCCATGAAATCCGATCGCATGCGCGCGCCGAGCTGCGCGATGTCCGGATCGGAAAGGCGCAATGGCACGGCGTGCGCCAGCAATGTCGCAATGCTGGCCTCGCCCAGCGCCTTGGCACGGAGCGCGAGGCGCTGCTCCGACGTCAGGCGGTTCGCTTTGGAGATGATGGCGACGGCCTCGTTACCGCATCCTGGCGAGGCCAGGATGCGTCCGACCAGCCTGTCGAACTGATCATCGTCGAGCAAATGGGACTTTTGGGCCACCTGGGAAAGTGGCGCGATGTCTTCCGCAATCTCGAGAAGCAGGGCAAAGACCGCATCCCGGTGCACGAGGGGAGAGTCGGGCTGCGTGAGCAGCTTGAGCAGGGTCGGCAGATGCTTTTCCTCGATAGCCTCCTTCTCGGAATAGTATGTGCTCCAGGTCGCGCCGGGCGCTGTCGCCTCCCCCTGCGGGGACAGCTTCATCTTGAGCGGGCACGCCACGCGGTCGCCGACGGTGGCGCGGCAGATGCTCGCGAGCACGCGATCCTGGACCGCGCGCTTCTCGACCAGCTCGATTTTCGATGAGCGAGCCAGTGCGGCCTGCTCCTGCAGTATCGGCCTTGCGGCGCGCCTCAGGGGCTCGGAAAGGTCGTCGTTGTCGCGGCGCGTAGCGATATAGGACTCGGCATAGCGGTACTCGAGCTCGAGTGCGCTCGTGATCAGTTTGCCGACCACGTTGCGCACGATCCGCGTACCGGCTCGGTCACTCAGAAACCAGACCTTGAGTGCCGGATCCCGTGTCTCCTCGCGCACCAGATGGACACGTCCGTCGCGGCCAATGACCGCCGCGTCGTACGGCACTTCGCGGGCTGTCGCCCACAAAGGAACGTGGAACCAGGTCCACACCAGTGCCAGCCACGCGGCCGAGCTGATCGTTCTGTCCTCGAAAGGCGAGAACATCAGCTTGATCACTATGGCAACCGAGACACTCGAGAAAACGATCGGCCAGAAACGACCCGCAGTCGTGAGCCAGATCCAATCGGTCCAGTGCATGGCTCCGGCAGCGCCGAGTCCGAGTGCGCACGGGAGCAGTCCGAACACCACGGCCCGGGACTTCGCGTCCTGCAGCTTCAACCAATTTCTCATTCCCGACCTCCCCGACGACGCACGCTCGCTGGTCGCTCCGACCGTGCCTGCATGCCAAGGACGTTCATTCCGGCAATGATTATACCTCCGATCGGCCACGGGGAGAATCGCCCGGCGGCCGGCACGGGAAGCTTCGGCTTTGCCCCTCGGCAAGGCAATATGGGCATACGGACGGACTTCAAACGGGGGAGGCCAATGAAATTTGGGCTGTTCTACGAGCTACAGCTTCCCAAGCCGTGGGAACCCGACGACGAGCTGCGGCTGGTGCAAGACGCGCTGACTCAGGTCGAGCTCGCGGACCGCCTGGGGATCGACTATGCGTGGGCGGTGGAGCACCATTTTCTCGAGGAGTATTCCCACTGCTCTGCGTCCGAGGTGTTCCTGGCCGCCGCCGCCGCGCGGACCAAGCGCATCAGGCTCGGCCACGGCATTCGCCAGGTGATCGCCAACTACAATCACCCCGCCCGCACTGCGGAGGCGATCGCCATGCTCGACCTTGTTTCCAACGGCCGGGCGGAGTTCGGAATCGGCGAAGGCGCCACCAGGCTGGAGCTCGGCGGTTTCAACATCCCGGCGAAGGAAAAGCGCGCAATGTCCTTGGAGGCGGCCGAGCAGATCGCCAACATGATGGTCATGACTCCCTACCCCGGTTACGAAGGCGGTTCCTTCAGAATGCCTTGCCGCAATGTGCTTCCCAAGCCCGTACAAAAGCCGCATCCGCCAATGTGGATGGCCTGTACCAATCGCGACACCATCAAAGTGGCTGCGAGCCATGGACTCGGCGCGTTGGCTTTCTCCTTTATCGACGAGGCGGAGGCGCGAGCCTGGAGCCAAATCTACTACGACATCATCAAGAGCGATGCGTGCGTCCCGCTCGGGCATAGTGTCAATGCCAATATCGCGATGGTATCCGCGTTCTCGCTGCACGCGGAGCGGAAGGAGGCAGTCCGACGCGGGAGGGAAGGCTTCGAGTTCTTTCGCTTTGCCATAGCGGCCCTGGTCACAAACGACACAGTGCCCGGCCGCTCCCGCCTGTTCGAGCAATTCCAGAACGAGCTGGGCGGCGCCGCCCCCGGCGCGAACCCGGCGCCTGGGGAAAGCCTGGCGAGTGCCTTCGAGGGATCGCCCGGCATCGGCACGCCCGACGATTTCCGGGCCCACGTAAAGCACTTCCAAGACGCAGGAGTCGATCAGATCATCTTGCTGCAACAGGCCGGACGGAATCGGCACGAGCACATTTGCGAATCGTTGAACCTGCTAGCTCGTGACGTGTTGCCGGAGTTTGCCGAGAGGGCCGCAGAGCGTGACCGACGCAAGGCCGATGAGCTTGCGCCCCATGTCGAGAAAGCGCTCGCCCGCAAGAAGCGCATGGCGCCGCTCGCGGATGCGGATATTCCCGTGGTGAAAGCCTCCGTCGCGAGGCCGATCGTCAACACGTGAACTGAGAGCTGTCGCAGTGAAGTCATCGCACCGGACGAGCCGCAGATCCCCTCTCCCCGAAGGGGAGAGGGTGCCGAGGACCGCAGGTCCGAGGCGGGAGAGGGGCTTGAGGAGCGCGCAAGTCAAAGGCGCTGCGTAGCAATATGGTGTCTTGAAAAAAATAGGCGCGACCGCGACTCCATGTCGACTGCCGGTGAGGGAAGCCCCTCTCCCGGCTCGCGCCATAGCGCGTCGCAGACGCGCGTGAACGCGCTTCTGGCGCTCGCCACCCTCTCCCCTTCGGGGAGAGGGGACGCGGCCGGCACCTATGAAAGCCACCGCTTGCGTCGTTTGTAATGCTTCACATCGCGGTAGGACTTGCGCGAGCCCACCTCGTTGAGCCCGAGATAGAACTCGCGGATGTCCGCGTTGTCGCGCAGCTTCTGGACACTGCCTTCGAGCACGATACGGCCCGTTTCCATGACATAGCCGTGCTGGGCCACCGACACCGCCATAGCGGCATTCTGCTCCACCAACAGCACGGATAAACTCTCCTGCTTAACCAGGCGCTGAACTATGCCGAAGATCTCCTCGACCAACATCGGCGCCAGGCCGAGCGAGGGTTCGTCCAGGAGCATGAGCTTGGGTTCCGACATCAATGCGCGGCCGATAGCCAGCATCTGTTGCTCGCCGCCGGAGAGGTATCCGGACAGCTGATGACGCCGCTCCTTGAGCAGTGGAAAGTAAGTGTAGACGAGCTCGATTCCGCGGCGGACCATGCGCGGTTCGCGCTGCACGTGACCACCGGCGATCAGGTTCTCCTCGGCGGTCAGGTGCTCGAACACACGCCGGCCCTCGAACACCTGGGAAATGCCGATGCGCGTCACGTCGAACGGCCGCATGCCGTCGATGCGCTTGTCGCCGAAGGTGATGGAGCCCTTGGTAATGTTGCCGCGCTCCGTGCCGAGCACGCCGGAGATGGCCTTGAGGGTGGTGGTCTTGCCCGCGCCGTTGGCGCCGAGCAGCGTCGTGATCGTGCCTGCCTGCACCTCGAGCGACACACCCTTCAGCACCAGGACGACGTTGTCGTAGACAACTTCGATGTTGTTGACCGATAGCATCGGAGCCGGCATGTCGCGCCCGAGGGGGTCCGGCCGGCGAAAATCGCGCCGGCCGTTCCCTGTGGGTGGTTAGAGCGTGATGACTTTTCTTCGAATCGTCATCCCGCTCCAGGTTGATGGTGGAGCATGATCTTTTTCCGAAAACCGCTGCACACTTTTCGGGATCATGCTCTAGTTGGTGGCCGCGAGATGCTTGTTGATCACGGCGCGGTAAGCCTGGAACCAGTCACCATTCTTGACCAGCTTGCCGTCCTTGACGGTCCAGATCTGCACCCAGCCCCCGCCTTCGTGATCGGCCTCGGTGATCTCCATCGGCGGCACCATGCCGCCCAGCGTGAAGCCCTTGATGGATTCCATGCCCTTCTTGACGTCCTCGCTCGTCGGCCTGGCGCCGCCCTTGGCCTTGATCGCGTTGCGCACTGCCTCTGCGTGAATGGCGGCGATCATGACACCGCGATTGTAGAATACGCTCACCTCCTGAGCTGCCGGTATTGGCTTGCCCTGGGCCTGGTACATCGCGTTGATGTCCTTGATCACCTGGAAGTCCGAGCCGACGCCGGCAAACTGGATGGTGTGGTAGCCGTTGGCGGTTTCGTAACCGCCGGCCGCCTTGATGTCGGCTTCAGAGGCGCCCCACACGAACGACACCACCTTGCTCAGCGGATAGCCTTTGCCCTTCAGCTCCTTGATGGAGACTGATGGAGAGCGTCCGAACAGATGGGTGATGACGAAGTCCGGCTTGTAACGGCCGGTGATGTCGAGCACCTGCGCAGCCATCTCGACGCCGGGCGCCGGCACGGCGAAGGTCCTGAGATCGAAGCCTTCGCTCTTGGCGAGGTCCTCGAGGATGACGAGCGGCTCCTTGCCGGCCGGGTTGTCATAGAACAGATAGGCGATCTTCTTGCCCCTGAGATTGCCCCCCAATTCCTTCTTGGCGAAGGCAACGGCCGCCGCGCCCTGCGACCAGTAGCTGGCCGCGATCGGGAAGACATACGGATACCGCTTGCCGTCGCTCGCCGCGGCGGTGCCGAAGCCGGGTGAGGTGCCGAGGATCTTGTCCTCCTCAAGCTTCTTGGTCAGTGCGGCCGTCTGTGGCGTGCCATAGAGGCCCTCCAGCACGGCGCCCTCCTTCTTGAAGCGCTCGTGCGCCTCCATGGCAGGCGGCACCTTGTACTCGTGGTCGATCTCGAGCACGCGGATCTTGTAGCCTTCGATGCCGCCCTTGCTGTTCACAAGGTTGATGTAGTCGTGATAGCCGGGGCAGAGGAACACGCCCACGGTCTGGGTGGCGCCCGTGCGGTCGCATTGCAGACCGAACACCAGCTCCTTGTCTTGCGCTGCGACATTGCCTGTCACGAGAGCGACGGTACTGGCTGCGATCGCCGCTATGCGCCAATTTGAGCTTCTCGACATTGCGCTTTCTCCCCTTGGGTGTTGTTGCTGCAGCAATTCAATACGAGAATGGCCAGGTACGGAAGTAGTTGCGGACATTACGCCACAGCCTGTTGAGACCCTCCGGCTCGACCACCAGAAAGAAAATGATCAGGCCGCCGAAAACGATGAGCCGGGTGCTGGCAACGATGCTGGAAAGCTCGCCGGAGCTGAAAAACATGCCAGCCAGCGGCTCCATGACCCAGCGAATGGCGATTGGCAGCATCGTCACGAAAACAGCCCCGAATATGGAGCCGAGCACCGAGCCGAGCCCGCCGATGATGATCATGGCGAGATAATCTATCGACACGCCGATCTGGAACGCCTCGTAGTTGGCGATGCCGAAGTAGTAGGTGTAGAGCACTCCGCACACGCCGGCATAGAACGACGAGATGGCGAACGACAGCAGCTTGTAACGGAAGATGTTGATCCCGATGATCTCGGCGGCGATGTCCTGGTCGCGAATGGCGACGAAGGCGCGGCCAATTCGGCTTCTCACCAGATTGAGCGTGGCGAGGATGGCAAGGCCGGCGAAGAACAGCAGGAAGTAATAGAGCTGCCCCTGAGTCTTGAGCTGGTAGCCCAGCAGAGTGGGTCGCGGCACCTCGATGGAGGCTTGAGCCCCGCCAGAGATGGCCGGCGTGTGATTGATGATCCATTCGATGATGAGCTGGGCCGCCAGGGTGGCGATGGCGAGATAGAGGCCTTTGATCCTGAGACTCGGGATGCCGACGATGACGCCGATCAGGGCAGCCATCAATCCGCCGGCGGGCAGGGTCGCCCAGAACGGCAGATGCAGGTGCATGGCGAGGTTGGCGGCCGTGTACGCGCCGACCGACATGAAGGCGGCATGACCGACCGAGATCTGGCCGGTGTAGCCCACGAGGATATTGAGGCCGAGCGCGCCGACGATTGCGATGAGGGCGAGATTGATGACGGAAAGGTAGTATTCGTGCAGGGTCAGGGGCAGAACGACGGTGAAGAGCAGGAGTATGGCCGCTACCGCCCAGCGCGCGATCGGCAGCGGGTATAGCGCCATGTCAGCGGCGTAGCTGGTTTTGAACGTTCCGGACTCACGATGCAGCATGGCGCCGTTACACCCGCTCGATCCTGCGCGTTCCGAAAATGCCATAAGGCCTGAACATCAGGACGATGATCATGACCACGTAGGGCGCGAAGTCCTTGGTGCCGCCGCCCACATAGGGATCGAGATAGCCGGCGGCGAGACTCTCGACGAGGCCGATGATCAGGCCGCCCACTACGGCGCCGATCACGGAGTCGAGGCCCCCGAGAATGACCACGGGAAACACCTTCAGGCCGACCAGCGCCAGATGCACGTCGACACCCAGCATGCTGCCCCAGATCACACCGCCGAGCGCCGAGACGATGCCGGCCATCGCCCAGGCCAGCGCGAAATAGCGCTCCACATTGATGCCCATGGCCATGGCCACCTGCTGATTGTCGGCCACCGCGCGCATCGCCACGCCCATCCGGCTCTTAAGGAAGAACCAGGTGAAGATACCGAGGAAGGCCAGCGTGACGACCACGCCCAGCAGCTGGATCGGGGGGAGCGAAGCCGGTCCGATCGCGATCGGCGTGTCGCCGATGCCGAGCGATACGGCGCGCGTTTCGCCACCGACCGTGATGGGCGGCAAGCCGCGCAGGATGGCGCCAAGGCCAATGGTGGCCATGATCACGGCGATGACCGGCCGGCCGAGCAACGGCCTCAGCACGATGCGTTCGAGCACGAAGCTGAACAGGACCATGGCCGCCAGCACGGCTCCAATGGCGACGATGACGGGCATGCCCTTGACGGCAAGGATAAGCGCGACAACGAAGCCCGCCAGCATGACGAACTCGCCTTGCGCGAAATTAATGGCTTCGGTGGCCTTGTAGACCAGCACGAAACCGAGGGCGATCAGCGAGTACATGAGCCCGATCGACAGACCGCTGACGCTGAGAGCAAACGCGAACTCAAGTTCGTCCCACATCATGCACCCACTCACGCTGCTACACGACCGGCAGCGTCACGCGAAAGCACCTCGTGAACGGCGAGCGTCGTCGTCAGAGAGCTCCTGCGGCCGTCCTCGAAGATGATGTTCATGGTGAGATGGGTCTCCCTGGCGCCGTTATAGAGAGCCTCGATCACGGGCGCATATCTCTCGGCCACGAACGCGCGCCGCACCTTGCGTGTGCGCGTCATCTCGGCATCGTCGGCCTCAAGCTCCTTGTTGAGCAGGACCACGCGGTGGATTCTGGTGATTTCCGGCAGGGTGGCGTTGATCTTGGCCACCTCCTCGATCACGAGGCGCGCCACCTCCGGCTTGCCGGCGAGGTCCATGTAACTGGTATAGGCTAGGCTTCTCTGCTCGGCCCACTTGCCGACGGTCGAGATGTCGATCGCGACGAGCGCCGTCACAAACGAGCGCCGATCGCCGAAGGCGACGGCCTCGCGGATATAGGGGCTGAACTTCAGCTTGTTCTCGATGAATTGTGGTGCGAACGGCGTGCCGTCGGCAAGCTTGCCTACGTCCTTCGCGCGATCAATGATAGCGAGCTGCCCGCGCGGATCGACGAGGCCCGCATCGCCGGTCTTCAGCCAACCGTCCGGGGTGATGGCATCGCGGGTCGCATCCTCCTGCTTGTAGTAGCCGAGGAACACGCCCGGGCCTTTCACCTGTACTTCGCCGAGCTCGCCGATGCGCACGTCGGTGCCGGGCAACGCACGACCGACTGTGTTGGGATCAGCCGCGTCGTCACCCTGCAGGGCGACCAGCGCGCTGGCTTCGGTGGCGCCGTAGATCTGCTTCAGGTTGATGCCGAACGAACGGAAGAAGCGGAATGTGTCGCTCCCCAACGGCGCCCCGCCGGTGAGGCACCAGCGCGCATTCCTGAGGCCCAACTGGTCGCGCACGGGACCGTAAACCAAGGCCTCGCCCACCTTGTAGGCCAGCTCAAGCCAGGGCCGGATGGGCTTGCCGTCGCCCTTCAACAGCTCGCGCCGCTCGGCGATGCCGCGAAAGTACTCGTACACACGCCGCTTCAGCCAGGACGCGTCGGCGGCCCGCACCTGCAGGCCGGTCAGCATGCTCTCCCAGATGCGCGGGGGACCCAGCAGCGCGCTCGGCCCCAATTCACGCAGGTCGCGCTGCACCGTCTCCGGGCTCTCCGGGCAGTTGCACGTCGCCGCGACCACCAGACTGGTCGAGAGCGAGAACATCGAGTCGCCGACCCAGCCCATCGGCAGATAGCACAGCCAGTTATCGCCCCGCCGGATCAACTCGACACTGGCGAAGCTCTCTGACGTGGCGATCATGTTGGCATGGCTCAACAGTGCGCCCTTTGAGCGGCCGGTGGTGCCCGAGGTGTAAGCGATCAGCGCAACGTCGCCACCGCGGCCGAGCTCCAGCTCGCGTTCGACGTAGCCGGGCCGGTTCGCCTCGAAGGTGCGCCCCATGATCTCCAAGTCGGTGAAGGACTTGAGGAGAGGATGGTCGTAGCCGCTCATGCCCCGAGGATCCTCGTAGATGAGAAGCCGCAAGCTCGGCAGGTCGCGGGCGACGGAGAGGACCTTGTCGACCTGTTCCTGGTCTTCGGCGACGATGATGGTGACCTCGGCGTGCTGCAGCACGAACGCGAGTTCGCTGGCAATCGAGTCCTGGTAGAGCGGCACGGCCATGCCGCCGAGTGCCTGTGCCGCCAGCTGCGCCCAGTAAAGGCGGGGACGATTGTCCCCCAGGACAGAGAGCTTGTCGCCGCGCTGGAAACCGGCCGCAGCCAGACCGAGAGCAAATTCGCGTACGTGCTCGTAACATTGATGCCAGGAATAGGACTGCCAGATGCCGCGGTCCTTTTCACGCATGCCAACCTGTCCGCCGAAAGTCTGCATATTGCGCCGCAGCAGCTTGGGCAGGGTGTCGGTTGCAGGTTGCTCGGCGAGCTTCACGGCCGCACCGCCTTGCTGGTGCCAAGGTACGCGGCGATGACCGCTGGATTGCTCTGCACGTCGACCGGTGCGCCCTCGGCGATCTTGCGGCCGCGGTCGAGCACCACGACGTGGTCCGAGATGTCCATCACAACCCCCATGTCGTGTTCGATCAGCACGATCGTGATCCCGCGCTCCTGATTGACGTCGAGAATGTAGCGCGCGATGTCCTCTTTCTCGTCCTGGTTCATCCCCCCCATGGGCTCGTCGAGCAGCAGCACCTTGGGCTGGAGCGCCAGCGCGCGCCCGAGTTCCACTCGCTTGCGCAATCCGTAGGGAAGGGCGGCAACCGGCTGCTTGCGCAAGTCCTGAAGTTTCAGGAATTCGATGATCTCCTCGCAGATTTCGCGATGGTGGATTTCCTCGCGTTGAGCGAGGCCCCAGTACAGCACGCATCCGAGGATGCCGGAGCGCATGTGTACGTGGCGGCCGAGCATGAGGTTGTCGAGCACAGTGAGGCCGCCGAAGAGAGCGATGTTCTGGAACGTGCGCGCCACGCCGAGCGCGGCGATATCGCTCGGTCGCCTTCTCGTAATGTCGCGATTTTCCAGGACAATGCGGCCAGTGTCCGGCTTGTAGAAGCCGGAAATCATGTTCAGCAGCGAGGTCTTGCCCGCGCCGTTCGGACCGATGATCGACAGGATGCTTCCTCGAAGAATGTCGATCGACACCTCATCGATTGCCCGCACCCCGCCGAACCTTTTGCGAACACCGTCCACCGACATTTGCACGGGTGCTGCTGCGGCGCCGGCAGTGTTCATGCGGGCGTCCCCGAACCAGCCGAGGAGGCCAACCCGGATGCGTCCCCGCATCGGCGTTGGCACCTACCGATTGCCACAGCGTATTCCCCCCAATTTGCCACGCGCCGCGTACCACTCTTTTCGGTAGGATGCGTGCGGTGTTGGCGGAATGATAGCTCAACAACGTGCCGGTCGCCAAACCCCAATCACTTCTGGGCTGCGCGGAGAGTACGATAAAGGCGGGTATTTCGGACTCTCGTGCCCCGAACCCGAAGTTCGCACACATCGTGCTGCAGGGGCGGTTGCGCGGAATCGGGACACTAGCCTCGTTTGCAGTTTCGGCCGCAGCTTGATCGCTCGCCGCTTCGGCCTAGGATGGGCAGCCGAAGCAGGTGCGAACCGATGCTGACAATCGATTTTGCCGACCCGGCGACGAATGCCGATCCCTTTCCGATCTTCAGAAGGCTGCGCGAGAGCGATCCCGTACATTGGTCCGAGCCGATGAAGGTCTGGGTGGTGACGCGCTATGAAGATGTGAAGGCGATTGCTCTGAACAACACCGAGGTTTCGGCAAATCGGCTCGCACCTTTCTTTGCCGCCGTGCCGGAGAGCCGCCGCACCGGGTATGCCAGCCTAATCGCGTACCTGAGCACCTGGATGGTTTTTCGTGATCCGCCGGATCATACGCGGCTGCGGCGGCTGTTCACGAAGGCGTTCACATCACGCTCCCTCGATACGTTGAGGCCGGGCATTCGAGCAATCGTCGATATGCTGCTTGATGACATCGAGGCCAAGGAGAAGGCCGGGCGGACAGTCGATTGGATCGCTGACTTCTCCTATGCGCTTCCGGCATTGGTGATCATGGACTTGCTGGGGGTCCCGCGCGGCCACCTTAGGCGCGTGAAAATGTGGTCGGACGAGATCGCCTTGTTCATTGGGTCGTCACAGGCCTCGCCCGACAAGTATGACAGGGCTGAAGCCGGCGCACGCGCCATGGCGCATTATTTTCGGCAGATCGTCGCGGAGCGCACGCGAGAGCCGCGCAATGACATCATCAGCCAGATGGTCGCGGCGCGTGACGAAAAGGAAGCCATGACGGCAGACGAGGTTATCGCGACTTGCATTCTGCTGCTCTTCGCGGGGCACGAGACCACCGCCAACCTGCTCGGGAACGGTCTCTATTACTCGATGCGGTTCCGCGACCAATGGGATCGGCTGACCGCAGACCTCGGATTGATCGAGCCGGCAATCGAAGAATGGTTGCGATACGATGGACCGATCAGCGCACTTGTTCGTGTCGTGCTGAGCGACATCGAGTTCGGCGGAAAGCTGTTGCGCTCGGGGCAGAGGGTCTTCGCGTTCACGAATTCGGCGAACCGGGACGGCGCGCAGTTCCCGGATCCCGATCGTTTCGACGTTGGCCGTAGTCCTAATCCCCAACTCACTTTTGGCCACGGGATTCACTTCTGCCTCGGCGCACCGCTGGCGCGGCTGGAGGGCGAGATCGCCGTCAGGCGGCTGGCCGAACGTTTCCCCCGCATCCGTCTCGCCGGAGACCGTTGCCTTCCGAGTTGGAGCGATTCACTCTTTCTCCGCGGGATCCTGTCTCTTCCGATCAAGCTTGCCTGAACAAGAGCGCGGCGGACGGGCCTGCGGCTATACTGGCACTTGCCTCGCGGCGCTGGCATGCTTGCACATCATTCTCATTGCGCGAGAACCCTCGATGATGTCGTCACCTGCTGAAACGCCCCCGGCCAAGACCGCAAGTCTCTCTCCAGAAATAGTCGATCAGATCGGCCAGGCGCTGGGCGGAGCCTTGGCGCAGCATTGGAGCCGGCTGCCTCAGGAGTTGCAGCACGACATTTTTGAAGCGGCGGTGAACCAAGGCGGCGAGGCCATCAGGCAGCCTCTGGCAATTTTTCTGCATGGAAAACACCATCGCACGGTCGATTCGCTTCACGCGCGTTCTTTGTCCGAGCCTGACAGTCTCGGTGGTTAAATGACGATCGAGCATGACCTTCATGAACGCATCATTGCCTCAGTCAAAGAAGGTTTCGCCGAGCAGATAGAATTTACCCAAGCGCTCGTTCGCTTCCCATCCATTCGCGGCGCAGAGCACGCCATCCAGGACTTCGTGTTCCGTTCGTTCAGGGACGAAGGCCTGGCGCTGGATCGATTCAACATGGATCGAGCTGCGATCGAGCAGCATCCGGGCGGCTCCAAGTTCTCGGTGACGCATTCGGACGCGCCGATCGTCGTCGGCATCCACCGTCCGGAGCGCGAAACGGGCCGGAGTCTTACCCTTCAAGCTCATGTCGATGTCGTCCCCGCAGGGCCCAACTCGTTGTGGTCGCGACCTCCGTTTGAACCCGCAGTCGATAACGATTGGATGTTCGGCCGCGGTGCCGCGGACATGAAAGCGGGGCACGCCGCAAATCTATTCGCACTGAAGTCGTTGCGCCGGATCGGCCTGCAGCCGGCAGCAACGGTCTATCTGCAATCCGTTGTCGAGGAGGAGTCGACCGGGAATGGCGCGCTCATGACGCATTTGCGCGGTTATCGGGCAGACGCCGTTCTGATTCCGGAGCCCGAAGATGAGAAGCTGGTGCGCGCGAATACCGGCGTGTTGTGGTTTGAAGTCCAAATTCAGGGGCACTCGGTTCATGTGAGAGAGATGCAGTCAGGCGGTAACGCGATCGATGCGGCATACCGGGTCATAGGAGCACTGCGCGAACTGGAAGCTCGCTGGAACGCCCGGAAACAAGGTCGAGAACACTTCGAACACGAAGATCATCCGATCAACCTCAACATTGGCCGGATCGAGGAGGCGATTGGGCTTCCTCGGTGCCTGCGTGGTGCAAGCTCCAGTGCCGTATCGCAATCTATCCCGGGACAAACGCCGATGAGGCAGCGCGGGAGATCGAGAAGGCGATCGCGGAGTTTGCCCGCAGCGACAAGCTGCTCGCCAACAATCCGCCTCGTGTCGTTTTCAACGGCTTCTTCGCCGAGGGTTATGTGCTGGCACCCGGTTCAGAGGCGGAAGCGGCCTTGGCGAGATCGCACCTGAATGTCACCGGCAAGCAGCTCGAAACTTTCATGACCGCCGGGTACCTCGATACGCGAGTCTACAGCCTGTACGACCGCGTCCCTGCGCTCTGTTACGGACCGATTTCTCGCAACATCCATGGCGTGGACGAATGTGTCAGCCTTTCCTCGGTTCAACGCGTGACTGCCGCGATGGCGCTGTTCATAGCGGATTGGTGCGGCGTGGAAACGCGCAAGTGAATCCGATCCTCGCTTAACGCGGCCGCCCAATCACCGAAGCAATTCTCGGCGACTTCCGCAGCTGAAGAGGGTTGATCAGCGCTTCGAACGCTTCTTGCGCGCGGCGTAGCGGGCGTCGCGCTCCGCCTTGCGCTCGGCTTGCTGCGCCAGGTCGCGGGTGGCGCGCTCGGCGGATTCGCGCGCGGCGAGTTCACTCGCTTGGCGCTCGGAGTGTGCGGCAAGTTCCGCATCGCGGGCCGCCTGCTCGGCGCGTTCGGTCTCGCGCGTCGTCCGGGCGGCCGCGCGTTCGGCGGCGCGGGCGTTGCGCGCAGCCTCGACGGCTTCTCTGGCCGCTTGCCGTTCGATAACCGCCGGGTCGTCCGGCCCGGGGGCGGCGCGGAACTTCGCCAACGCGGCTTTCTTCGCTTCAGCGGCGGCGCTGAGCCGTTCGGACCATCCGGGGGTCTTGGGACCTTTCATGGCGTCTGACCTTGTGTCGCGAGTTGGCCGCGCCCGAACGGCGTGCCGGATTCATTGCCTTGTAACTCAATACAAAACGCCAAATGGAGTGGTGCCCAGGGGCGGAATCGAACCACCGACACCGTGATTTTCAGTCACGTGCTCTACCAACTGAGCTACCTGGGCGCCGAAACCCGCGAGTTGGGGTCACGGAGAGCGGGCGGGTTATAGAGGCTCGGTTTCGGCCTGTCCAGGACGCCCGGGTTTGGCTCCGTCCCGGTCAATTCGGCCCGGAAAACGTGAACTTTCGCGCGCCCGCAACGTTGTCCGTCGATCTCGGAGACAACCGATGCGATGTCATATTGCCGCGTCCCTCGCCGTTGCATGGCTCGCGGCCATCAGCCCCGGCGCAGGGCAGCCGAGCGAGCTGAAACCGCCCTCGGCCTTCGCCCCCATCTCCGACCGGGCGGCGCGCTCGCGCGCCCTGTTCGCCGAGGCCGCCAAGGTCGTCACCCATCCGCGCTGCATGAATTGCCACCCGGCCGGCGACCAGCCGCTGCAGGGCAACGAGCGGCCGCATTTCCCGCCGGTTCCGCGCGGCGAAGGCGGCGCCGGGACGGCGAGCCTGCCGTGCTCGGCCTGTCACCAACAGCGCAATGTCGACCTCGTTGCCGGCCGCATGACGACGGTCAAGAGCATGCCCGGGCATCCGCGCTGGCAACTCGCGCCGCACGAGATGGCGTGGCAGGGCAAGTCGCTCGGCGAGATCTGCCGCCAGCTCAAGGATCCGAAGCGCAACGGCGGGCGCGACCTCGCGCTGCTGCATGAGCACTTCGCCAAGGATGATCTGGTCGCGTGGGGCTGGGACCCGGGCACCGGGCGCGACCCGGCGCCGGGTTCGCAAGCCGTGCTCGGCGAGCTGATCCAGGCCTGGATCGACAGCGGCGCGGAGTGTCCGTAGGGCGGGCAAAGACGCGACACGAGAAATCCGAGATGCGCGCAGGAAGAGCGCGTCGTGCCCGCCATCGTGCCGCAGGGCTCGGACTTACGCGGGCACGGCGCTTTCCACGTTCACGTCGTGTTGCGTCGACGGAGACAGCGCCTTTGCCCGCCCTACGCCCCCAGCCCAACCGCCCGCCGAAACCGCAGCTTCAGCTCCACGCCGTCCTTCGAAGGCAGCACGCGCGGCGGCTCGTCGGGCGCGATGCGTACGCGCGCGAACAGCGTTTGCTTCAGGCCGGCCAGATCGTCCGCGAGCCGCTTCAAGCCCGCCTCGTCCGACACCTCGTAGGCTTCCCGGATGCCGCATGACTTCGCAACGCCGACCAGATCGATGCCGCCGTCGGTATGGCTCGCCTGCATGCCGGTCTCGCCGTAGCGCTGGTTGTCGAATACGATGACCGCGAGGTTCGCAGGGTTCTGCACGCCGACGGTTGCCAGCGAGCCAAGGCCCATCAGCATCTCGCCGTCGCCGGTGATCACCGCGACCTTGAGGTTCGGCTGCGCCAGCGCGAGGCCGAGCCCGATCATGGTGGCGCCGCCCATCGCGCCCCAGAGATAGAAATCGGAATCCTTCTCGCCGAGCGAGGCCATGTCGTAGGTGGTGGAGCCGAGCCCCGGCACCACGAACAGGTCCTTCGGCCGGTCCGCCATCAGCGCGGCGATCGCCTTGCGCCGCTCCAACATCATTTCACCCACACCTTGCGGCCGATCATCTTCTGCGACAGCAGCACCGCGACCGCGAGATCGCCGCCGAAGGCAAGCTCGAGCGCGGCCTGCGCGGTCTCGGCCGCCTCGTCCGCGCTCTCCACGCGATATACCTTCACCCCTATCGCGGCGAGCACGGGCTCGGTCGCGGACGACATCGGCACCTGCCAGGGATTGAACTCGGCCCACTCGCCGCGCATCGTGACGAAGGTGAGGAACGGGAAGCGGCAGGTGTTGATCAGCGACAGCATGTTGATGCAGTTGCCGACCCCGCTCGACTGCATCAGCAGCGCACAACGCTGCCCGCCGAGCCAGGCGCCGGCGGCAAGCGCGATGCCTTCCTCCTCGGTGGTCAGCACCACGTCGCGGATCGCAGGATCGGCCTTGCAGCGCTCGATCAGGCGCGCGTGGCCGGCATCCGGCACATAGCCGACCTGGGCGATATCGCCGTGCTTGAGCACCTCGAACAGCTCGTCCGGCCAGGACGGTGCCGCCGGCGCGATCTCGTGGGGGCGCAGGGGTTGGGAATTCATCTCAAGGGGTCTCGTCGGGCATGCGGCGCGTGGCGCGACGCCGATCATACCTGCAGGCGCGGCAAGGTGAAGCGGAACAAGCGCATATCGGTCATTCAGCCGCGCTCCTGCGGCGGCGTGTCGTCGCTCGAGTCGTCCTCGCTCTCAACCGCCGGCACGGTATAGACGCCCTTGAGCCAACGGTGCAGATCGACATCGGCGCAACGGCGCGAGCAGAACGGACGGAAACGCAGTTCGCGCGGCTTGCCGCAGATCGGGCACGGCTGGGGGACAGCGCTCGCTTTTTCGTCCATGGATGAGCTCAGCTGTACTTCTGCGTCAGCCCGCCGTCGACCACGAGCTCGATGCCGGTGACGTATTTGGCCTCGTCGCTGGCCAGATAGACCGCCGCCCAGGCCACGTCCCAGGCGTCGCCCCCAATGCCCATCGGCACCTGCTTCGCCCGCACGCGCCACATCTCCTCGACGTCGCCCCCGGCATAGGACTTGGCGAGCCCGGCCGAGTGCTCGACCATCGGGGTCCGCATCAGGCCCGGCAGGATCGCGTTCACCCGTATCTTGTGGGAGGCGTACTCGACCGCGGTGGTGCGCGTGAGATGGCTCAACGCCGCCTTGCTGGCGTAATAGGTCGCATACGGCACCCCGGTATAGCGGATCGCGGCGACCGAGGAGATGTTGATGATCGAGCCCCCGCCCTGAACCATCATGATCGGGATCACGTGTTTCATCGTGAGGAACGCGCCCTTGAGGTTGACGGCGAACACCCGGTCCCAGGTCTCCTCCGTCAGCTCGACCACGCCGCCGACTTCGGCGATGCCGACATTGTTGTCGAGCACGTCGATGCGGCCGAAATCGGCGATGCAGGCTTTCACCATCGCTTCGACATCGCCGGCCTTGCTCACGTCGGCGCGGAACGGCAGCGCGAGCCCACCCTCCCCGGTGATGATGCCGGCGGTCTCCTCGGCGGCGACGAGGTTGACGTCGACGCAGAACACCTTGGCGCCCTCGCGCGCGAATGCGACCGCGGTCGCCTTGCCGTTGCCCCAGCCGGGACCGATCGAGCCGGCGCCCACGACGATCGCAACTTTTGCTCTGAGCCGGTCGGGCATGGAACTCCTGTCACTCGGGTTGACTGGAACCGCAGATTCAGAAGGGGTACTTTGCGCTCCGCAACCATGCCCCGGGGGTCGGCGCCTTGCAATCGCCGGATACGAATTCGTTGGCCGCCATCGCTCCCGGGCGCTCGTTCGCGCGGGTGGCGATCGAGCTCGTCGGTGTCGCGCTCGCCTATTTCATCCTGGCGAAGCTCGGGCTCATGCTCGCCTCGGTTCACCCGAGCGCGACACCGATCTGGCCGCCGACCGGACTTGCGCTCGCGGCCGTGCTGCTGTGGGGACATCGGATCTGGCCGGCGGTCTTCGTCGCCGCGCTGGTCGCCAACGCGACCACCGCCGGCACCATCGCCACGTCGGTCGCGATCGCCTGCGGCAATACGCTCGAAGCGCTCGTCGGCGGCTATCTGGTCCAGCGCTGGTCGAACGGCCGGGCAACCTTCGAAACGCCGGTCGGCGTCGCCCGCTTCGCGCTGATCAGCCTCGCGGCGACGGCGATCAGCGCCACGATCGGCGTCGGCAGCCTGAGCCTCGCCGGCCAGGCCCCTGCGGCCAATCTGGCCGCCATCTGGATGACCTGGTGGCTCGGCGACCTCGCCGGCGCGCTCGTCGTCACGCCGGTGGTCGTGCTGTGGAGCGGCCGCGCGGCGTGGGTCCGGCGCCGCGACGGCATCGTGGAATCCGCCGCGATCCTGGTGGCGACGATCGTCATCGGCCTCGTGGCCTTCAGCCCGCTGGTCGAGCAGACGGCGAGCCGCGAGCCGTTGGGCTTCCTCGCCATCATTCCCCTGCTGTGGGCCGCGCTGCGGCGCGGCCAGCCCGATACCGCGCTGGCCGCACTGGTGCTCGTCGGTTTCGCGATCTGGGGCACGCTCGCAGGGAGCGGGCCGTTCGCGCGCGCCAACCTCAACGATTCGTTCCTCCTGCTGGTGATGTTCCTGATCAGCATCTCGGTCCCGAGCCTCGCCTTGAGCGCCAATCTCGCGCTGCGCAAGCAAACCGAGCAGGCGCTGCGCCAGGCGCGCGATGCGTTGAGCCAGACCGTCGAGCAGCGCACCGCACAGCTCGCCGTGGCCACGAACGCGCTGCAGCTCGAACAGAAAAAGCTCGCCGAGGCTGAAAGCGCCCACGACGTCATCGAGCGCAGGAAGACCCAACGCGCGCTGATGCAGAGCGAAACGCAGTTCCGCGTGCTGATCGAAGGCGTCACCGACTATGCGATCTACATGCTCGGTCCGCAGGGGCATGTGAGCTCATGGAACAGCGGCGCTCAACGCATCAAGGGCTACGCCGCGACGGACATCATCGGCGCTCATTTCAGCCATTTCTACACCGAGGAGGACCGCGGCCGCGGCATGCCCGAACAGGCACTCGCCACGGCGGTCGCGGAAGGCAAGTACGAGGCCGAGGGCTGGCGGGTGCGCAAGGACGGCAGCCGGTTCTGGGCCAGCGTCGTCCTCGACGCGATCCACGACGAGAACGGCAGGCTGATCGGCTTCGCCAAGATCACGCGCGACATCACGGAGCGACGCGAAGCGCAGACCGCGCTCGAGCAGGCGCGCGACCAGCTCACGCAGGCGCAGAAGATGGAGGCGCTGGGCCAGCTTACCGGCGGCATCGCCCACGATTTCAACAATCTGCTGATGATCGTCAGCGGCCATGCGCAGATCCTGCAGCGCCGGCTTGCGCTGGAGCCGAAGGCGCAGCAGGCGCTGGAGAACATCCAGGCGGCCGCGCGGCGCGGCGAAAGCCTGACCCGCCAGCTCCTGACCTTCGCGCGGCGCCAGCGCTTGAACCCGGTCGTCCTCGACCTGCGCGAGCGCGTGGACGCCATGAGCCAGATGCTGGCGAGCTCGCTGCGCGGCAACATCAAGCAGACCTACGACACCTCGGCCGAGGTCTGGCCGGTGGAGGTCGATCTCGCGGAATTCGAGCTCGCGCTGGTCAACATCGCCGTCAATGCGCGCGACGCCATGCCCGACGGCGGGACGTTCGCCCTGTTGATCCGCAACGTGACGCTGACGCCTTCGGCCAATGTCGGGCAGTTGGAGGGGGACTTCGTGGCGGTCGCGCTGTCCGACACCGGCGCCGGCATGCCGCCCGAGGTCACGGCAAGGATCTTCGAGCCGTTCTTCACCACCAAGGCGGTCGGCAAGGGCACCGGCCTCGGGCTGTCGCAGGTCAACGGGTTTGCCCATCAGTCGGGCGGAGCGGTGACCGTCACCAGCACGGTCGGTCGCGGGACGACGGTCACCATCTTTCTTCCGCGCAGCCGCGCGACCATCGCGGCCGCTCCGCCGGAAACGGCCGCACAACTGGCCGGCCATGGCGGCGGCACGATCCTGGTGGTCGAAGACAGTCCCGAGGTTGCCGAAGTGACCGTCGGCCTCCTGCAGCAGCTCGGCTATCGAACCCTGCATGCGGAAAACGCGCGCGAGGCGCTCGAGCTGCTGGGCAGCGCCGGTCCGGTCGATCTCGTGTTCAGCGACATCGTCATGCCGGGTGGGATGAACGGCATCGACCTCGCCGAGGAGGTGAGGCGCCGCCATCCGGAACTTCCCGTGCTGCTGGCGAGCGGTTACAGCGAGGCCGTGCAAGGCGCCCAGACGCGCTTCGAGATCCTGCGCAAGCCGTTCGAGCTCTCGGTGCTCGACAAGGCAGTGCGCGAGGCGCTGGCACGGGCGGCGTAGCACTGCACCCGTAGCCCGGATTGCGCGCAATCCGGGGCCGCTCTCACCACCCGCACGGCCGCTCCCCGGCTTTCGCTGAAGAAGCGAAAGCCGGGCTACGACGGGGGCCGCTTGGCGTCCAGTTCGCGCAACTCGGTCTTGAGGATCTTGCCGTAATTGTTCTTCGGCAACGCGTCGACGAAGACGTAGTCCTTCGGGCGCTTGAAGCGCGCGATCGCGTTGAGGCAGAGCGCGTCCAGCTCCGCCGCGCTTGCGCTCCCGACCACGTAGGCGACCACCACTTCGCCCCATTCGGCATCGGGCCGGCCGATGACCGAGGCCTCGCGCACGGCCGCGTGCGTCAGCAACACCTCCTCGACCTCGCGCGGATAGATGTTGGAACCGCCCGAGATGATCATGTCCTTGGAACGATCCTTCAGCGTGAGATAGCCCTCGGCGTCGAACGCGCCGACGTCGCCGGTATGCAGCCAGCCGTTCTTCAGCGCAGCCTGCGTCGCCTCGGGATTGCACCAATATCCGGACATCACCACGTCGCCGCGGCAGAGGATCTCGCCGCTCTCGCCGGCCGGGAGCGGGCGATCCGCGCGGTCGGCGACCGTGACTTCGAGGCAGGCATAGGGCCGCCCGGCGGAGGCGAGGCGCTCGCGCCAGCGCGGATGGCCGCGGTCGCCGATGTCCTGCTTCGACAAGGTCGTGATGGTCATCGGGCTCTCGCCCTGGCCGTAGATCTGCGCGAGCCGCGGTCCGAAACGGTCGAGCGCCTTGAGGGCGTCCTCCACGTACATCGGCGCGCCGCCCCAAACGATGGTGCGGATGTTGGCCGGATCGCAGTCGGCATTGGACTCGACGAGCCGCTTGACCATGGTCGGCGCCGCGAACATCGACATGCCGGGCCAGGCATCGAACAGGCGGAAGATCTCGTCCGGCTCGAACGCACCCGACTCGGGGATCACATTGACGCCGAGACGCGCCACGTGCGGCATCATGTAGAGGCCCGAGCCGTGGCTCATCGGCGCCGCATGCAGCACCGGATCGCCCGGCGCGGTCGCGTCGACCTCGGAGAGATAGGCATGGCTCGCCCACGAGAGCGAGCGATGCGAAAGCATCGCGCCCTTGGGCTTGCCGGTCGTGCCCGAGGTGTAGAACAGCCAAGCGAGGTCGTCGCCTGCGCGCGGCTCGGCCGCAACGGCCTCGGCGGCGAGCAGCCGTTCATACTCGGCGCCGCCGATCGTGATCAGCCGCTCCAGGTTGCTCGGCGCGTGGGCGGCGATCTCGCCGTCGAGTCCGGCCGACGCGAAGCATACGCGCGCGCCGGAATGCTCGATGATGTAGGCGAGCTCCAATCCGTGCAGCTTGGCATTGGCCGGCACCGCGGCGGCGCCCGCGTGCCAGACGCCGTAGATCGTCTCGACGTATTCGGGCGAGTTCTTGGCGACGATCGCAACGCGATCGCCCGGCTGCAGGCCGAGCGCGCGCAGGCCGCCGGCAAGGCGTGCGGCGCGCCCGGCCAGGGCGCCGTAGTCCCTGACGACACGCGTGCCATGGCCGAGCGCCGGCGCGCCCGGATGACTCAGTCCGGCGCGCGCAAGCCACGAGGCGATGTTCATGTCACCGGTCCTCGCGTGGCGCGCTACACCGCGTTCAACCAGCCGAAGTGCACCGGATAGCCTTCGCCACCGAGCAGCGACATCGCCTCGTACAGCGGCAGGCCGACCACATTGGAATAGGAGCCGACCATCTTCACCACGAACGTTCCGGCAAGCCCCTGTACCGCATAGCCGCCGGCCTTGCCGCGCCATTCGCCCGACGCGAGGTAGGCTTCGAGGTCTTCGTTCGACAGCCGCTTGAAGCGCACGCGCGTCTCCACCAGGCGCTGGCGGAACGCTTCCCGCGGCGTGACCAGGCACACTCCGGTATAGACGCGGTGATTGCGGCCGGAGAGCAGGCGCAGGCAGGCTGCCGCTTCGTCGAGCATTTCGGCCTTCGGCATGATGCGGCGTCCGACCGCGACCACCGTGTCGGCAGCAAGGATATAGGCGCCGCGCAAATCCTCGTCGAGCCGCACGGAGGACAGCGCCGCCTCCGCCTTGGCGCGCGCCAGGCGGTTGGCGAGTGCGCGCGGCAGTTCGCCCTTGTCGGGGATTTCGTTGACCTCGGCCGGCAGCAGCGAATCGGGCTCGATACCGGCCTGATTGAGCAGGCCGAGACGGCGCGGCGAGCCGGACGCGAGCACGAGCTTGGGACGGCCGATCATGGTGCGCGTTCAATAGCAGATTTATTCCGTCATGGCCGGGCATAGTCGTCCGAAGGACGGCGTCGCTTCGCTCGCCTATGTCCCGGCCATCCACGTCTTGCTTGCGGGAATGAAGACGTGGATGCCCGGCACAAGGCCGGGCATGACGGAGGATTACTTATTGCCCGGCCATCATGTAAAGGGCCGAATTCGCGTTTGCCGATCATTCGTTCCCACCCGGCCGCCAATTGAAGCGGTCCTTGATCTTCTTCATCAGCTGGTCGCGGATGCCGCGGTAGCTCTCGAGGCGCTGTTCGCGGCTGCCCTCCACCACGGTCGGGTCGGGCGTCGGCCAATACTCGACGTCGGCGGCCAGCGTACGCGTCAGCTCGAGCGCCCTATGGTGCGCTTCGGGCGAAAGCGTCACGATCAGGTCGAAGTTCAATCCCTCCCAGTCCTCCAGTTCCTCGATCGTCATCGGCTTGTGCTTGGCGATGTCGAGGCCGAGCTCGTCCATGGCGGCGACCGCGAACGGATCGAGCTCGCCTTTGCGCACGCCGGCCGAGTTGACGTAACTGGTGCGGCCGAACAGCTGCCGGTAAAGGCCGGCCGCCATGGGCGAGCGCACGGCATTGAGTCCGCAGGCGAACAGCACCGCCTGGGGCCTCGCGCGCGCCGCCGCCATTCCTCACCCTTTCCAGTGCAGCACGCAGATGAGCGTGAACAGCCGCCGGGCGGTGTCGAAATCGATGCCGATCTTGTCCTTCAGCCGCTCCTGCAGCAGTTCCGAGCCCTCGTTGTGCAGCCCGCGCCGGCCCATGTCGATCGCCTCGATCTGGTTCGGCGTCGCCGTACGGATCGCCTTGTAGTAGCTGTCGCAGATCATGAAATAGTCCTTCACAATTCGCCGCAGCGGCGTGAGCGAAAGCAGGTGGGCGACGATCGGCGTGCCGTCGGCGAGGCGCACGTCGAACACCAGGCGATTGTCGGCGATGGACAGATGCAGCGCATACGGGCCGCAATCATGGCCCGTGGGCTCGAACACATTCTCCTCGATGAGGTCGTAGATCGCGACCGCGCGCTCATGCTCCACGTCGGGGCCGGAGCGCCCGATCGAGCCTTCGTCGAGCGTGATCGCGACCAGGCGATTGCCGGCGCTGTTGTCGGACGCGCTCATCGCGCATTAAGCCGGATCGCGACCGAGCGCGCGTGGGCCTCGAGGCCTTCGGCCTCGCCGAGCGCGATCGCGGCGGGCCCGAGCGCGCGCAGCGCATCGGGCGTCAGCTTCAGGATCGAAGTCCGCTTCATGAAATCGAGCACGCCGAGCCCCGACGAGAACCGTGCCGAGCGCGCGGTGGGCAAGACGTGGTTCGAGCCCGCCACATAGTCGCCGATCGCCTCGGGCGTATGCGCGCCTAAGAAGATCGCGCCGGCATTGCGGATCCTGCCCGCCAGGCGCTCGGCGTCGTGCGTCTCGATCTCGAGATGCTCCGGCGCGATGGCGTCGACCAGCGCAACGGCGTCGTCGAGCTTGGCCACGCGGATGATGGCGCCGAAGTCGCGCCATGAGGCACCGGCCACGGATCCGCGCGGCAGGCTCGCGAGCTGCGCCGCGACCGCCCGCTCGACCGCGTCGCCGAGGCCGGCATCGTCGGTGATGAGGATCGCCTGCGCCGCGGTGTCGTGCTCGGCCTGCGCCAGCAGGTCGGCGGCGATCCAATCCGGATTGCCGTCGCGGTCGGCGATAATGAGCACCTCGGAAGGCCCGGCGATCATGTCGATGCCGACCGTGCCGAACACCAGGCGCTTGGCCGCCGCCACGTAGGCATTGCCGGGCCCGACGATCTTGGCGACCGGGGCGATGGTCTTGGTGCCGTAGGCGAGCGCCGCCACAGCCTGCGCGCCGCCGATCCGGTAGATCTCGTCGATGCCGGCGAGCTTGGCGGCCGCGAGCACGAGCGGATTGAGCTTGCCCTCGGGCGACGGCACCACCATGACGAGGCGCGGCGCGCCCGCGACCTTGGCCGGCACCGCATTCATCAGCACCGAGGACGGATAGGCCGCGGTGCCGCCGGGCACGTAAAGCCCGACCGCCTCGATCGCAGTCCAGCGATGGCCGAGCTCCACGCCGAGCGCGTCGGTGAAACGCTCGTCCTGCGGCACCTGGCGGCGGTGATAGGCCTCGATGCGGTCGCGCGCGAGCGCAAGAGCATCGAGCGCATTGGGATCGCAGGCCGCAGCCGCAGCCGCGATTTCGGCGGCGCCGACACGCATGCCGACGGCAGCGAGATCGACGCGGTCGAACCGCTTCGTCAGCTCGACCAGCGCTTCGTCGCCGCGCGCCCGGACGTCAGCGATGATGGCGCGCGCCGCCTGCTCCACGTCCTGCGCGGCTTCGCGCTTGGCGCCGAGGAACTCCTGGAAGCGCGCGGGAAAGTCGGGAGCGCGGGCATCAAGTCGGATCGGCATGAAGGCACGCCCCTGCCTCCCTCCGCCGGGGAGGGGATGTCACCGCTCAATGGCTTGCGGGCAATGGGCCGTCAACCCCGTCCATCCGGTCCGTCCATGTGCTGCGGGCGGGCGGCCGTGGTCCAGGTCGGGCCGAGGTCGGCCAGCTCGCATTCGAGGCACTCGACCTCGACGCGCAGCGCCGCGCCGCCCGAAAAAATGAGTGTAATGATACCCGCGGGCGAATCGGTTTCGGCGTACTCGACCGCGAGCAGATTGAGCACGGCGTCCCTGGCCGCCGGATCGACGTTGCGCGCGCGGAACGCGAGCACGCGCTCGAAGCGTAGCGCGGTGCGCCGGCGCCGATAGCACGGTACCTCTCCGCCGCAAGCCTCCCAGTCGAACCGGTTGAGGCCGACCACCAGCCGCTTTTCGCCCGGCCGCCAGATGATGTCGGCGACCTTGACCACCGCGTCCTGCAGGTGAGTCGAGACGACTTCAATGTCGTCCTTGTCGAGGGCGATGAGCTTGAGGGGTTGCATGGCTGCGGCTGGAACGGTTCTCGATGATGAAGTACCCGCTAGTTGGGGAAGCGCTGAGCGATGTGCAAGGTATCAGCCGCGACCTTTCTCGGCGCGCAACGAAGCCCTTGCCAAGCTACGACCACCCCCTGCATTTTAGCCGCCCCTACGCACCACGTTCCGGGAGGCGAACTTGAGAGCATGGCTGACGGCGCTTCTCCTCATCATCACCGCCACCTCGGCCGCGGTCGCCGAGTGCTACCGGCCCTGGAACGCGCGCTATGACCTGCGCGACATGTGGTTCAAGGCCGATTGCAGCTACATCTTTCCCAAGAACGACGGGTTCGCCGGCGCGCCACGCACGGTACGGCTCAAGGCCGGCACGATGCTCGACCGCTACGGCCATCCGGGCGGGCGGTTCCTGGCGCCGGCCGATGCGTCCTACATGGGACGCGCCGTGCCGTATGACCGCTTGAAGATGGATTATTACCGCTACGAGGTCGTGCGGCCGGTGCGCGTCAAGGCCGGCAAGGCCGCGCCTTGGTTCGACCAGCCGGGCGGCGTCCTGCAGTACAAGACACACGAGCCCGTGCAGGTGCTGATCGCCAAGGGTCATCTCAGGCAGGCTTGGTAGCGCGGACATTTCCCGGTCGGTCCCGGCCGCTCCCGCCCTTGCGGGCGCATTGCCCCGCGCTATATCGAAGACCGTTCAACAATTTGCACGCGAGCGAGCGGCATGAGCGCTGAGACCGAAACCGTTGCCCAGACCCACCCGTTCCAGGCCGAGGTGGCCGAGCTCCTGCGCCTGATGGTCCATTCGGTCTATTCCGAGACCGACGTGTTCCTGCGCGAGCTGATCTCGAACGCCTCGGATGCCTGCGACCGGCTGCGCTACGAGGCGATCGCCAAGCCGGAGCTGCTCGCGAACGGCGGGGATCTCGGCATCCGCATCGCGCCCGACGCCGCGGCCGGCACGCTGACGGTCGCCGACACCGGCATCGGCATGGACCGGCAGGAACTGATCGACAATCTCGGTACCGTCGCCCGCTCGGGCACCCGCGCCTTCATCGAGCGGCTCGCCGAGGCGAAGGACGGGGCCGGGCTGATCGGCCAATTCGGCGTCGGCTTCTATTCGGCCTTCATGGCGGCCGACCGCATCGACGTGGTGAGCCGGCGCGCCGGGTCGGACGAGGCCTGGGCCTGGCACTCGTCGGGCGGCGCGGGCTTCGAGATCGCCCCGGCGAGCGAGGCCGCGGCCGCGCGCGTGACGCGCGGAACCGAGATCGTCCTGCACCTGAAAGCCGAGGCGAAACACTACCTCGAGCCGCACGAGCTCAGGCGCATCGTCGCGAACTATTCGGACCACATCCAATTCCCGATCCGGCTCGCCGGCACCGAGGGCGAGCCGGAGCAGATCAACGCGGCAAGTGCGTTGTGGCAGCGGCCGAAATCCGAGCTCAAGAAGGAAGAATATGCGCAGGCCTACCGCTCCATCGCCGGGGCCTTCGACGAGCCGGCGATGACGCTGCACTACCGGGCCGAGGGCCGCCAATCCTACGCGGTGCTGCTGTTTGCGCCCTCGACGCCGCCCTACGACCTGTTCGATCCCGCGCGCAAGGGCCGCATCAAGCTCTACGTGCGCCGCGTCTACATCACCGACGATGCCGATCTCATGCCGTCCTATCTGCGCTTCCTGCGCGGCGTGGTCGACAGCGAGGATTTGCCGCTCAACGTCTCGCGCGAGATGCTGCAGAACAATCCGCAGGTGGCGCAGATCCGCAAGGCGCTCACCGGCCGCGTCATCACCGAACTCGAGAATCTCGCCGACAAGGAGACCGAGACCTACGCCAAGATCTGGGATGCGTTCGGCCGGGTGATCAAGGAGGGTCTCTACGAGGACCACGAGCGGCGCGATCAGCTCCTCGCGCTGGCGCGCTTCACGACGACCGCCGGCGGCGCGCGCTCGCTCAAGCAGTACCTCGCCGATCTCAAGCCGAACCAGACCGAAATCTACTACCTGGTCGGCGAAAGCGCCGAGCGCGTGAAATCCAATCCGAAGCTCGAAGCGGCGCGCGCGCGCGGCATCGAGGTGCTGCTGCTGACCGACCCGGTCGACGCGTTCTGGACCGCAATGCCGCTCGGCTTCGCGGGCAAGCCGCTCAAGTCGCTGAGCCAGGGCGAGGTCGATTTCGGCCTCGTGCCGCTCACCGAGGAGGCGAAAGGCGCGGCGGAGGCGGAATCCGAGATCGACGATGCGGCGGTGATCGCGGCCGTCAAGGCGGCGCTCGGCGAGCGCGTCTCGGACGTGCGCGCCTCGCAGCGGCTGACCGACAGCCCGGCCTGCCTGGTGGCGGGCGGGCGTGGGCCGGATCTGGAGATCGAACGCCTGCTCGCCCGTCACAACCGCGGCGCCGGCGTCAAGCCGATCCTCGAGCTCAACATGCGCCATCCGATCGTCGCTGCGCTCGCACGAGCCAAGACCAACGCGCGTGACGACGATGTCGGCGACCTTGCGGCGCTGCTGTTCGACCAGGCGCAAATCCTCGACGGCGAGGTGCCGGACGATCCGGCGGCGTTCGCGGCGCGATTGAACAAGCTCGTGGTGCGGGGATTGGGCGTGCCGGCGTAATGCGGCCTACCCGCTGATCCGCTCGACGCTCGCGCCGCAGCGGCCGAGTTTCTCCTCCAGCCGCTCGAAGCCGCGGTCGAGGTGGTAGACGCGGTTGACCATGGTCTCGCCTTCGGCCGCGAGCGCGGCGATGACGAGCGAGACCGAAGCGCGCAGGTCGGTCGCCATCACCGGCGCGCCCCTGAGCCGCTCGACGCCTTCGATGGTCGCGGTCTCGCCGTCGAGCGAGATGCGCGCGCCGAGCCGCGCCAGCTCCTGCACGTGCATGAAGCGGTTCTCGAAGATCGTCTCGGTGATGCGCGAGATACCCTGAGCGCGCGTCATCAGCGCCATCAGCTGCGCCTGCAGGTCGGTCGGAAAGCCGGGGAACGGTGCCGTCGAAACCTCGATCGGCGCGAGCCCCGCGCCGTTGCGCGCGACGCGGATGCCTTCGTTGGTGGCCGAAACCTGCGCGCCGGCCTGCGCGATCACATCGAGCGCCGACTGCAGCAGTTCGGGACGTGCGCCTTCGAGCAGCACGTCGCCGCCGGTCATGGCGACTGCCATGGCGTAGGTGCCGGTCTCGATGCGGTCGGGCAGGACCGAGTGGCGCGCGCCGTTCAGGCGCGACACGCCCTCGATCACGATGCGCGACGTGCCGGCGCCCGAAATCCTCGCCCCCATCTTGATCAGGCATTCGGCGACGTCGACGACCTCGGGCTCGCGCGCGGCGTTCTCGATCACGCTCGCACCGTCGGCAAGGCTCGCTGCCATCAGCGCCGTATGGGTGCCGCCGACCGTCACCTTGGGAAACACGATCTCTCCGCCCTTGAGGCCGTCGGTGCGCGCGATCACGTAGCCGCCGTCGATCTCCACTTTCGCCCCGAGCCGCTCCATCGCCATGATCAGCAGGTCCACCGGGCGCGTGCCGATGGCGCAGCCGCCCGGCAGCGAGACGCGCGCCTCGCCCATGCGGGCGAGCAGCGGACCGAGGACCCAGAAGCTCGCACGCATCTTGGACACGAGCTCGTAGGGCGCGGTGGTGTCGACGATGCGGGCGGCGGAGATGTGCAGGGTCTGGCCGCGGTTGTCGTCGTCGCCGATCCGCTTGCCCTTCACCATGATGTCGACGCCGTGATTGCTGAGGATGTGCTGCAGCAGGCCGACGTCGGCGAGCCGCGGCACGTTCTCGAGCACCAGCGTGTCGTCGGTGAGCAGGCTCGCGATCATCAGCGGCAGGGTGGCGTTCTTGGCGCCGGAAATCGGGATGACGCCATTGAGCGGCCTGCCGCCGGCGATGCGAATGCGATCCATGCAATCCCCCGGTTCCCGAATGATCTAAGCCTTCTTGTCGGCGGCAATTCCGGCAGAATCGTGAGGTTGCGCCGGCTTTTCCGGTATTTCGGCGCGGCCACGCGCTTGCGCTTTGCGGCGCTTGAGGTTTTCCCGCAGCGCCGCCTGCAGCCGCTGTTCGCGCAGCGCCTGCCCGGTCGGTTTTGGTCTTGTCCCCATGGGCGTTAAGGTAGGCCCAACCTCGCCGCCGTGGAAGAGCACAACAGGGAGCCGACCGTGAGCGATTTTGCCGACATGCTGCGCCGTTTCGGCGCCGCCGTGGCAGCCAACGACGGCGCGGGCCTCGCGGCCCTGTTCACGCCGGACGGTATCTATGACGACGGCTTCTTCGGCCAATACGCCGGGCGGGAGGCAATCGCCAGGATGCTGCAGCACTTCCATGACACCGGCGCCGATTTCCGTTGGGATTTCCTCGATCCGCTGAGCGACGGGCGCACCGGCTATGCCCGCTACTGCTTCAGCTATGCCTCACGCATGCCGGGCGCGGAGGGCAAGCCGGTCGTGTTCGAGGGCATCGCCTGGTTCACCTTCCGCGACGGCCTGATCGCGCGCTACGCGGAGGTCTTCGACCGCGGCGTCGCGCTGGTGCAGCAGGATTTCGCCGCCGAGCGGATCAAGCGCGTGCTCGCCAAGGCGGTGGAGCGGCAGAATGCCGGCACACAAGCGAAGGAGCACTTGGCGCGGCTCAGTTGACCGCGCTTGGGGCCATGGTTCGAGACGCCCGCTGCGCGGGCTCCTCACCATGAGGCCGATGTTTTCGGCGCGCCACACACTTCGCCCTCATCCTGAGGAGGCCCCGAAGGGGCCGTCTCGAAGGATGGCCGCGCGCTCCGAACGCCTTGCGCCTCACACACCCTTATGGCAAGGATCGCGGCGTTTCCGGCCGTGATTTGCGGCGTCTTGCCGGGCCTGAGCGCTGCCGTAGCTCAGTGGTAGAGCACCTCATTGGTAATGAGGAGGTCGTCAGTTCAATCCTGACCGGCAGCACCACGAAAAGCCAATGTTTATCGGCATTTTCGCCGATCCGGCGCAAGCGCCCAAAATGCCGTTGAATGCAGTACGTTGCAAGAACGTGCAGGTGATTGCGACACAAACCTGACACACGGAAACTTGTTTCGTTCTCCCTGCTGGGGGACCTTGGGGCTTCCCCCCGGCGGCCGGCGCTCGCGCCGCACCCCGCCACTGTTGAAACAATGCCGGAGGGCACGACAATGAACCGCAGATTGGTTGACATCCTGGACGTCAAGGACAACGTCTGGCACGACCGCAGCGTCGACCTGCGCGAAGCGCTTGGCGACGACGCTGAAGAAAATTACGCAATGCTCGCCGCGGAGATCGACCGGCGCGGCTTTGCGATGTGGGGCGGCGGGGCCTCCCCGCTTTACGAAATTCTGCCGGCAAGCGACGCCGCGCTGCTCAACGCGGCGAACAACGACGACCTCGATGGCGCAATCAAGCCGATCATGGATGCGCGCGGCATCGAAGCGGGGGACGTCGCCGGCGCGTGCTTTAGCGACTTCGACTGGCAGGTCGCAAACAAGGCCGAACGGATCGAAGCGCTCCGCCGCTGGCTGCAGGCGGAGGACGCATGATCACGCCCTACGACCTGCTCCGCCAGCGCTGCGGCCTCTCGCAGCAGGAGGCGGCCGACTTCCACAAGGTACGCCTCGACACCGTCAAGTCGTGGTGTGCCGGGCGCAACACGGCCAAGCCGGAGGTCCTCGCCGAGCTCCGCCGGCTCTACCAGCGCATTATCCACGCCAGCGGTCAGCTCGGTGCGCGCATCGACGCGCTCAAGGGCGAGATCGCGCTGGGCGAGGCGATGAGCGACACGATGGCCAGGAAGCTCGGCTTCCCGTGCATCGGCGCGCACGCGGCGGCGCTCGGGCTGACGATCGCGGCCCTGCCCGACGATGTCACGGTTCAGCTGGTGCCGTGGAAGGCGGGGATCGCAACGGCCACGGCCGTGGCCATGTGACAACCCCCGTTGCCATGTTTCCCGCAATGGTCATAAGCCTTGCGGGCATGGGGTTCCAGCGTCCGCATGGCGCGCGACGCGCAGCGCGCGCCCAACGCGTCGCCGACGGGGCGCAGGAGAGCGCCGGCGGATCACGGCTTGGCGCCATCGATGACCACGGCGGCGGAGCTTGCTGCTGACCTGTCCCATCACCGCCTCCGCCCTTTCTGCGAGACCAGGTCGGCGAGCTTGTCGTCAATCGAGCGCAGCGTCCTCGTCTGCAGGTCGACGGCGGCCGACAGCTTCGCGACCTCGTCGGCAAACGCGTCGAGATGGCTCAGACCGCGCACCGTGTACTCGCGCTGCAACGCCTGCCCAGCCTCGAGCCGCTTCATGCTTTCCAGCGTGTCACGCATCAGCTGCAAGGCCTGCACCAACGGCCCATCGAAGAACCAACGCGTCTCTTGCGGGAATGGTCCCTCGGGGTTGGCCTTGCGGTCGCGCCTGCCGCTGTGCATGGCATAGGCGCCAATGGCCGCGATGACGACGACGACGAGCGCATAGAGTAACGGGCTCGCCTCAAGCGGCCCAAGATTAACGCTTGGCATCGCGCACCGCCCGATAGCAGGATATGAGCTCTCCAATTGTCAGGCCGATGTACACGTAGACGCCGGGCGTGAGCGAATTCGTGATCTGCGTCATGCCGAAGAGAGCCCAAGCGAAGGTGGTCCAAAGCACCGCGCCGGCAAGCGCACCGAGCGCGCGAAAAGTCCCGCTGTATTCCCAGCGGCCGTTGGCGATCAAGCCGATTAGGCGCAGGATCGCGCCGGCAGCAACCAGCGCATTGATCATCGCCTGGTTGACGATGCCGGTGGCGAGGATCGGACGGAACGACGAAACCTCGATCGCTCGCGCGTCGACAGCAAGCCCGAGCGCCATAGCAGCCATGATGCCGGCGACAACCCATTCGAAAAGCCGAGCAGGTGCCATTAAGACCATTGTGCTGCTACCTGAATAAGAACGACGCGATAGTCGCGACGGCAGCCCCGAGGGTGGCCGCGATCACAAGGTATTTCACCACGTCGCCCCGCCCGAGCGCGCGAGCCTCGATCCCCTGAAGCTGCAGTCTGATGTCCGAAATCTCCTTACGAACCGCCTTGAACTCGGCGTCGACGTGCTCCTTCGTCGCGAGACGGGCGCTCTGGTCCAGCGCCATGTTCCGCAGTTCGTTGAGGTGTTTGTTCTTGTCGTCCTGCGAGTCACGGGCCAGGACTAACGCTTTCTCGGCGGCCTCCAGCGCAATGCCGAGCGCCTTGGCATCGCCCGCGCGTTCCGTTTTGATAAGCTCCCGGAGGTCCGTAATCCTGGAGTTTATGTGATCCAGAATTGATACGGATTCATCGGCCATCGACTGTCTCTCGCTCTCTCAGCCCCGACGCGAACTCGCGTACCAGCCGGCGAATGCAGGAACCGGTCGCACCGAGCCGGCCGTTGGCCAGCTCGAGCGCCGCCTCGTAGCGCTTGATCACGACACGCGCATCATCGCCCACCTTCCAGCCGGGATCGGCGACCCGGCGGGCGAGCGAGCTGCAGCGATCGGTCACCGTGACCGCGGTCACCCTCTTGGTACGCGCCGGCGTCGCCAGCTGGTCGGGCGACGGGTTCGGCGTGAGATTACTTATGCTTGCGCAGCCCGAGATCGTCAGGGCCAAGAATGCAAGCAGCATTGGGCGGGCGCTTCGCCAGCAAGTTTTCATAGTCCTTGACCTTCTTTTCAAGTTCGATGGCCTGCGATTGCAGCGCCTGCGTTTGCTCGGCGACCACGGCGCCGATTGTCGCGTCGACGTCCCTGTCACGCGCGATGCGCGCCTGCTCGAAATCATCCGCCGCCTTGGCGATGCGCTGCCGGCAAACCGCCTCCATAGCCGCGTAGCCCTTGCTCCAGACGTTGTGGTGCCACACCCCGTAGGCGGTGACGGCCGCGGCCAGCAGACCGACGATCGTCAAGCCCTTGGTGAGCAGCGAAGCGGCACCTAATAGGGCGAACGGGTTCACGGGCGCTCTCCCGACTGCACGGCCTCGGTAATCCGCTTCGCGCTCTGCTTCGAGTTGTAGAGCAGGAACAGCAGGCCTATCCCAAGGCCCACGAGCCACACGAATAAAGGGAGGGTGGTGACCTTCTCCCATGCCCAGCCGAACCAGCCCTGCGAGTCCGGCAGATCGTCTTTGTGCTCGGTGAAGAAATTCCACGCTTGCGAAACATAGCCGCTGAAAGCGTTCCACAGCGCAACGAAGAAGGCGCAGACCGCGGCCCAGGCTTGGACGAAGATGTTGCGCTTCACCGGCACGATCTCGGGCGCCGCCTGTTCGACCTTCGCGGCGTCGGCATTGGCGCGCTCGACCGACACCGGGCGCGCCCAGCCCTCGGCCTCGGCGCGCGCGAGCTCGTCCTTCAGCGGCTCCAGGATCGGCGCCAGCATCGCTGGCGACGTCGGCGCCGGCAGACCCATCTTGCGGCCATTGATGAAGCCGGCGATCGCGCTCGCCGTCATGTCGCCCCAGGCGCCATCAAGACCGCCGGGGTTATAGTTGCGCGCCTTGAGCCGGCGCTGCAGGTGCCACAGCTCGGGATCGCCGCGCACGCCGGCCGCGGCCTCCGGCGTCTTCACTTCGGTCTCAGCCGCGCCAGGCGACGGTGCCGGGACGGTCACAACGACCGGCGGCTCGCGTCCGGCGCCATCAGGAGGCGACGGCGGCTCCGGCGCATCCTCGTCGCCATCGTCGACGGTGAGTGCCGCCGGCTTGGGAGCGGCGAGCACCGCTTTCAATCGACGACGCATCAGATCGCCGCACGCCTTGGCGCCCTTCACCGCAGGATCGAAGGCCAAGCGCGCAATGTCCCACTTGCCGCGCTGCTTGATCCCGAGATTGCTCTCCACCTCGGCGTGAGACAGCACCGTCTTGGGACCGACCGCGATGCCATAGGCACGGCACAGATCAGCCAGCACCAGCGGCAGCTGCTCCCACTGCGCTCGCGTCAACGGCCATTTGCCGGCGTTGAACGGGCTCTCCTTGACATCGCCGCCCCCCATGCAGCAAAGCGACACCCCGATCGAGCCGGTGTTGCAATTGAGCGTATGCGCGATCTTGCCGCCGATCTTCGGCGTGCCGCGCACTACCCTGCCGTCGCCCTCGATCAGCACATGATAGTGGGAACGATCCAACGCCGACGCCTTGTGCGCACCGGCGGTCCAATGGACGATGATGCGCTGCATCTTGACGGATGGCATCCACGAGGCTGGAACGGACATCAAACACCTCCTGCAAGCGCAAGAACGGCGCGCCCATAGGCGCTGCAGCGCCGCGGGCCGAACACGCCGGATTGATAGAGCGAGACGCCGGCACAGCCCGGCCCGCCGCGCGCCAGCGCGCGCGCCAGGTAGCGCATCCCGAACTTGAGATTGACCGCCGGATCGAACAGCGCTTCGCGTCCGCCGCGGTAGCCCTCGCCGCGCGCGGTCGCGAGCTTGATCTGCATCAGGCCGATCTCGCCGCGCTTGCCGCGCGCGCGCGGGTTGCAGCGGCTTTCCTTGCTCACCACCGCCCGGCCAATCGGCTCGCGCACGCCGGCGGCGCGTGCCGCCGCGTCGATCTGTGCGCGATAGGCCGAGCATGGCGCGGTCGTGGCGCGAGCGGTGGCGAAGGCCTCGGGCACGCGCAGGTGCGGAATGCGGTCGTCGATCGACTGCGCGCGCGCGAACGTGGTCAGCGCAGCAATAACGGCAAGAACGAGCGCGGCAATAGCTGCCGCGGCGAGCAGGCGTCGCATGATAACCTCACACAAGTCAGGAGAAGAATTTCCGGGGCGCGAGCACCCGGCGCGCACGTGTCACGACGACGTGGTGTGCGCCTTGAGATCATCCACGGTCTTACCGATCGAGGTGAGCATCGCGGTCAAGCGCGACTCGGTCTCGAGAATCGCAGTCGCGGTATAGAACTCCGCGAGATCGACTTTCGAGGTTGCGTTGATCACGGCATCGGCCACACCCCAACTCTTGAGCGCGCCGATGATCTGCGGCGGCGTGAAGGACGCCGGCGGCAGATCGGGCGGAACGTATGGGGGCACACCGCCCTCGGCGAGCCACGCGTCGTATTCGACGCGGGCGCGGCTGGCCGGATCCTTCGAGATATATGTGCGGTCGCTCACCCGGATGACGTTGCCGGCATTATCAAGTTCATACATGGCTATAGCCTCGCGTCCGCTTTGTGATCGAAGCCGTAGAGCGCGTTGGCCGTGCTATCGTTCTGCGTCACCACGACCGAGAACTGGTTCTCTCCGATGACCGGATTGCGCGCCGTACCACCGGCGACCCACGCCGACCCGTTAAAGTAGGATGCCTTTCCGGCCGTGCCCGCCGAGTCGTAAAACGTCATCGACGGAGCAGCCCGCATCGGAGGCACAAAGGGCAAGCACGGAAACCAGCCTGCCGACGTTGAGTCGGTCGCATCGGACCCGATAATGAGGTTGTTGCCGCCTCCGACGTTTGAGCCTGGCGCAACAGAGTAGTTGTAAGACTTTTGGAAGTACCGGCGGCACAGCTCCAGACTCGGCATCGAAGGGCCGCATCAGCAGCGGCAGGCGCGCGGCGAGAACCGTCTGATCGAGTGCGGTCAGATCGACGCCGGGGATAACCACAACGCCGGTGATCATGGTCACGTAGCTGGTGTTGGCGACGACGTTGGCGAGGCCGGCGGCCGCGAGAGTGATCACGAGCAGGCCGCCTACGCCGTTCGTCGTGAGCCACGTCCCCGACGTCACACCGGCTAGCTTGATGACCTTTAGTTCCCAGGTATTGGCCGCGTTGACAGTGAAATTGGCGCCGGCAGAGGAACCAAACCCGTCATTATAGATCGTCGCCAAAAAAGAGCCCGTAACAGGCGCCTTGAACCAGAAGGCAACGCTCACGTCTTGCGCGCCGGCCGCGCCCCAGCCGGCACGAGCGAAGCGATACCCTTCGATTGGCTGCCGAAGACTGACACTATCGCTGCCGATCGCGGCCTGCGCTGTCGTGACCAGAACCTGCAGCGCGCGCGGGATCCCCGAGATGCCGCTCGCAACCTGCTGCCCGCCGAGCACCGAGGTTCCGGTCTTCTCGATCCGCCATTGATCGGCCACGTAGATTGACTGAAATCCGGTATCGACCGCCTTGATCGACGGGCCGTGCTCCTGGCTCACATCGATGCCGCCGTTGATCGCCATGTTGTCGAGCGCGGACAGCAGAAGTTCGTCCCAGTCCAGTTTCATCGTGGTCAACAGGACGATCGGCACCACCGCAAAGTTGACCTTGGTGGTGCCGCCGGCCGACGATGATGTCACGTTGCGGACGAGCACGCCGCCGCTGTAGGGTCCGTACCCGTTTTCCCAGATGGTTTTGTCGCTCGGATGCTCGGCCCGATACGTATAGGACTGGCCGGCCGTGGCGCCGCCCGCGAGATTGCGCGCGCCCGGGAGCCCGGTGCCGTCGCTGAAATCGTTCGTGCCGCTGGAGCCGGCGACGAACCACACGATATCTGCGCGTTGGAGCATCTACTGCATCCTCTGATAGATCAGTTCCCACGCATCGTCGTCACGCCGGTACGCAGCGATCACGTCTTTCCACGTTCCGGCGTGCTTGCCGTAGGCTAGCGGCACCTGCCATTCGCCGGCGTATTTCACGAAGATGCCGGATGGCGAGATCAGGATCATGGCGCCGAGTAGGTGCGGCCCAAAGTTGATCCCGTTTGCCGCCAGGGCATGCACCTGCGTGAGCGGCGGGTTGCCGAGCACCGGTGCACCGATATCGAGGTTCGGCCGGAAGATGACCTGGGCGCTGGTCGGTTGCGCGCCAAGCGGCAAGGCACCAAGCGGATACTGGCCGAGTGTGAGGAGACCGGCGCCAGTGTAGAGCACATGCACCTGCGCGATCGCAGGAGCACCAAACACATGCCCGGCAGCATCCAGGTTACTTGCCACCAGCACCTGGACCGGCGTGACCGGCGGTGACGGCAAGACATGAGCCGCACCGTCAAGCGCGGTCGCCAGTAGCATATGCACCTGCGTGAGTGCCGGCGTCGCCAACGTCGGCGCACCGGCGGCAAGCGCGCTGGCCACCAGCGCATGCACCTGTGCGAGCAACGGAGACCCGAGCGCCGGTGTCCCGCCGGCCAGCCCAAGCGTCGCCAGCACGTGCACCTGCGTGAGCGAGGGCGCACCTAGCTGGTGCCCGGACAGATCAATCCCGCTGGCGACGAGCGATTGCGCTTCCAGCAGATCAGGGTTGCCGAGTGTCGGCGTGCCGCCGGTCAGCGCGGTGGCAATCAAAGCCTCCGCGTTCGGCGGCATGGCGCCGAGCGGCAGCGCACTCGCGGGGTAGAACGCCGGCATCTAACGCCTCACGAGGGATCGGGGAGACCGATGTCGAAGCTCGGCAGCGACCAAGCGTTGCCGCTGGTCACAACTTGGCCGGCAGCCAACGGCGCGGCGGCCAGCAGCCGGGTGTTGGCCACATCGGAAGCCGCCCAATGCGTCGCGGTCGCGGTCGCGGTGACCGCGCCATCGGTGACAGCCGTCGAGGACACCTTGCGCCCGGTTGGCGAGCGATCGGCCGGAGCCCCGAATGCACTACCAGCGGCGCCATGATCCTTGTTGCCTTTCGAATACGTGCTGGTTGCCTCGGTGTAATTGGCGGGTTCTTGGCTACAGATATCGAGCCGGTCGCACTCGGCGTTGAGGATATCGAGCCCGAAGTCCATCACGCGATCGTTGAGGAATGGCATGGCGAAAGCTCTCCTGTCAGACCGCCGCGGCGGCAAGCGTGGTGGCCTGCGACAGCGCCGCAGCCTCGTCGGGATGAACGCCCTTCGGAACCCAGCGCATGTTCCGTACCGGCTTGCCGTCGACCGTGTCGGTGACCTCTTCCAGCGCGTAGACGTAGAAGGCGCGCTCCTTGGATTTCCAGTCGATGAAGTCCATCGGCTTGCCGAGCGCGATGATGTTGTTGAGAGCGTCCGTCCGGCCGACCTGATAGTGCTGCGCCGTCACCTCGTCGGAGAGCAGTTCCTCTGTCGCGATTTCGCTCCGACGCAACGGCCCTGCCTCGACCCTGACCTTGCCGTCGATCTCGATGATGTCGCCCTTGCGCTTGATGTCCATGTCGTCTCCTTCAGGCTACCTTGAACCAAAGATCACCATCCTGCCCGCCGCTCGGAAACGACGTGCTGACCGTGATCGCGTGAATGCCGAGCGCATTGAGCACCTGCTCGACTGACGGCAATGGGACGTAGGTCCACTGCACGGTCGATGCTGGCGCTGTGTTTGGCGCGTTGCCCGTGTTATTGTTGATATTCGAGATAAAGAGAAAGTTGCCGCTCTGCACCAAGGCGTTGAGCGCGTATGTTACCACGCCCGAATAAGCGCCTTGCGGCGTCCATTGCGCACCGATCACGTTCACGTTTTCGAGCAGACCGTTGTGCCAACGAGCGATCGTGCGCGTCACATCATCGATCAGCAGGGTGTTGGGCAACAGATCGGCTAGTTCGCCGTCATAATCGTTGGCGTCACCCACCAGGCCAAAGCCGCGATCGATGAACGAATTGAAGCGCGCGTAGAGCGCAGCCAAGGTTGCATTTGCCGCAATTGCGGGCCCGGACAGCAGCATGAACGGCGAATCGACAAGGGTAGTGCCCCGATAAGGCGATTCCAGAGGAATCGATAGATGCCCGTAGACACCACGCGGATCGACTTCTGCGATCACTCCGATCAAGAACGGCAGCGCAGCCGCCGGTCGCGCCCACAATTGAGCACCCGCGCGGTCGACGCCGCCGAGCAGCGTGCCATTACCGGTGACAACACTTGCGCCGTTCGCGATCGAGATCGTGCCGCGCGTTTCGACAAAGCGCTCGGTCATCGGCGCATTTCCTCGATCGTGAACTTGCCGGCAGGGATCGTTGTGGTGCCGCCGTTTACAAGCAGAACTGCAAAGTTGTGCGAGCCAGTCGGCATCGCGTCATACTCGAAGTAGGTCTGCAGCACCTTGGTGTATTTCCATGTCCCGCCGTCATCGACGTCGTGGTCGTAACGCTGCGAACCCCGGAACACGCCGTCGCGGTAGAAGTGCAGCGTGAAGTGCCCCTTCGGGCCGGAGGTGGGACCGCCAGCGGCGTCCACGTTGCCGACGCTCAGATAGGCGCGAACGATGCGATCTGGGTTGGCGACGAACACGTCGTGGCTCACGAGCGTCTCAGACGGTCCGCTGAAATTCGCGACCAACGTCGTTGCCTTCGTCGATCGAAGGCCAACCGCACCCACGATGATCGCTTCTAGCGGTACGCTGTCCACGCGCAGGTGCTGGGTGTCGACGATGTCTGACTCAAGGGTCTGTACCGACAGATCGCCATGCATCACCCCCCGGCCGCCGGTCATGGTGAAGAACGGGAACGGCGCGCCGCCGTTTAGTGATGGATGCTCCCAGAGAAACAGGTCCGCCACCTGACGGATGCGCCCGAGGTCCGGGGTGGCATCCATGTATTGACCGACCGGCCGCCACGCGGGGCTTGCCTCCGTGCCGGCATTGACCTCCATCGAGATGCTCGAGGTAACCCCGCCCGGCGCGGAGACGGCGACGAACCGTATCCTGCCCTCTGCCGTTCCGCCGGCGCCCGTGGCAAGGAAGCTCTGAATAAAACCCGCGAGCAACTCTTGCGCATTGGCGGTGGCGATGCTGATCGCCTCGGTCCTCGCCGTATTCACGCGCGACACGGAGTTCGTGATGGTCTCATACACCGCTTCAAGCGACGCGATCGCGGTCGCGATGGCGCCCGCGGCATTCGACGCGGCCGTGCTGATCGCCTCGGCCTTCGCGGTCGCGATATTTTGGTTTGACCCGGTGATGGTCTGATAAACCGCCTCGAGAGACTGGATCGCGGCCGCGATGGCACCCGCGGCGTTCGACTGCGCGACCGTGATCGCTTCCGCCTTCGCGGTCGCAATCTTGGTCGTCGAACCCGTTATGGTTTCGTAGATCGCCTGCAGGTACAAAAGCGCCGCTGCAATCGCCTCTTCAGCGTTCGACTGCGCAATCGTGATCGCTTCCGCCTTCGCGGTCGCGACCGTCGAAGTCATGTCCGAATTCGTCGGATACTCGGTCTCCAGCGTCGTGATCAGCGCGGCGATAGAACTCTTGCGCGTTGGCTACCAGAACCGCGACTTGATTGATGCTCGCTTTCGCTTCCCCGTGGCGCTTACCCAGCGCTACAAGGCTTTCACCGTCCATCCGGCGCAGCGCCGACACGTGCAAATTCAGCGCCGTCGCCAGCAACTCGACCTCAGCACGCGCCTCGGCAAGGCGCTCCGTCAACAGCTCGTCCGCAGCCCGCACCTTGGCATCGAGCGCCGCCGACAACTCGGCCTGAATGATGCGCACGTCCGGTGTGGTCACCGGCTCCCACAGCGACCAATCGGTCGGGTAGCCATTGAAAGACAGAAACCGACCGCGCACCTCGTAGGACGTTGCGGGCGCCAGCGAGGCGAGAATGATCATTTCGGCCGCGGCCGGCTCGTCGGTTGCCGCACTGATCGCCTCGGCAATGAGCGCGGAGCGCCGCACCTGCACCTCGACCCGCGTCAGATCGCCGTCGTCGGGAACGTCCCACGTGACCCGGATCGCCGGCCGCGCGATGCCGTTCGCGCCCTGGTGCACGAAGCCCTCGGCGTCGAAGCCCTCGATGATCTTCGGCGCCGGCCGATCGGTGATCAGCGAGCCGACCGGCTGCGCGATGAAATCGGTCTCGGCGTTCCAGTCGTAGTCGGTCGGGTCGATCTCGATGATCGCGACCGTGCTATCGAGATTGGTGTGCCAGACCGGCTCCTCGACCTCGAACAATTTTTCGCTGTAGCCGTTGCGCTCGCTGGTCCATTCGACCGTGTCGCCCGGCTCGAGTCCGAACGCTGCCGGCGGGAACGGCACGACGTGACTGCGCTCGCGCCGCGAGCGCTTGAGCATCTGCTGCTGCAGCCGCTGCATATGCGCGGCGGACTGCACCCAGGGCAGGTCGAGATCGGCCGAAAGCCGCCGGCCGTCCGCTTCCTCCATGGCCGCATCGGTGCGCGGCGGGGCGACCTTGGGCAACCAGCCGTCATCCGGCGACGTGAACTTGCCGGTCACATAGTTGACGCGCCGCTCCTGCGGCAGGATCGACTTGAACTGGTCGCCCTCATCGGCGCGCAACGCACCGTCGTCGAACGAGATGACCGGCAACCCGGGTGCGCCGAGGCGCAGCTTGTAGACCCCGCCGACCTCGGACAGCCGGCCGTCACATGACATGATGATCTGGCGCAGCGCCTCGAGCGGCTCGGTCGCGAGCGAGATCTCCGCCCCGCCGTGGAACTCCTCGTTCATCGCGGCGAACCAGGAATCGAGCGGGCAGCTCGCGACCGACGTGTTTTCCAAGCCGTAGAAGTGGCGCGCCGCGCCGGTATGGTCCTTGACGCGGATGCCGCGCAGGATGTTGTAGCAGATCACCGCGAGATTGCGGGTGAACTCGTGCGTATCGAGGTTGTCGAAACGATGCGCGCCCGAACCGCCGACACTGGAGTCCTGGCGCGGATCGTAGAGGCGGATGCCGTCGAGCACGGCACGCCACTGCATCGGGCCGCTGACTTTATCCTTGTCATAGATCGAATGGACGCGCAGATACGCGCGGCCGCGGCCGAACATCGCGGAAGTCCACGGCCGCTCCGGATGATCGGCGAGCGCCGTGACCGTCAGCTCATCCGCCGCGGTCTGTGTCCCGTCGTAGAACTGGACCGCGACCTTGGCATCGAAGCCGCCGACGATCATGCCGCGCGCGACGGCGTTGAGGCCCCACGATTGCGCCAGCTCCGGCGGGATTGCCGGCGCGAGCGGCGCGTCCTGCGCATCGGCCAGGAGCTGAACCAGACCGGTCACCGGATGATCGGCGAGCGGGATGATCTGGATCATGTCCGAGTTGTCGACCGTGCCGCGCTTGCCGAAGGTCTCGGCGTAGCCGAGCGAGCCGCCGGTGACCGCGCGCCCGACGATGAGCGACTGCGGCACGTCGGCATCGACGCGCAGATCGAGCTCCACGCCGCCGGCGACGTCCTGCACCGGATCGGCGGACTTGGCGAGCAGCTTGGACGCAACGAAGGACACGCCGACCGCGAGCGCGATATTGAGACCGGCCCCGATCAGGATGCCGGCCGTGGTCGCGGCGAACGCCGCGCCCGCGATCAGCGGCACGAGGAAGCCGGCGTGCGCGACGCCGGGCAATGCGAACCACAACATCGCGGCCAGCGTGACGGCGAGCAGAAGCGTGTGCATGGCTGCCCTATTCGACCCGGAAGGCGCGCACCGCGCGCGAGCGCGCCACCTGACCGACGCCGTGCTGCAGCTTCGCGGCGATCACCTCGCCGGCGAAGACGCCGATCGCGTCGGTGCCGTCCTCATTGACGATGCGCGCCCAATCGCCGTCGCGCGCCAGCGCAACCGGGATTTCGCCGAAGACCGAAGCGGCGACGTCGCCCATGTCGCCCCAGCCATTCTCGACCATGAGACGCTTCGCGCCGAGCTCGCTGTCATAACGCCCACGCAGGTGCGCGATCGGATCGCGCCCGATGACCGGCTCGGCACAGCCGGCCGCGAACGTCAGGCAATCGGCGGTGCCCCAGGCAAACGGCACGCCACGCTCGAGCCGATAACGGCCGAGGATCGTGTTCCGCACAGAGGTCATTGCGACCTCCTGCCCTGCGCCGCGGCATCGGTCGGCGCCCGGCGGCCGAAATAGAGCGGACGGCCGAGCTGCAGCCCGGTGTAGGCATAGAAGTGATCACTCGGATCGCGCTCGATCTCGCTGGCGTGCGAGCGCGTGAGGTTGTTCGTGCGCGTGAGCGCGCGCGACGCCGACCGGCAAGTGAGGACGATCGCGCTCGGTCCGCCCGCCGCAGGCGTCTCGATCGGCGCATCGTCGATGAAGCCGACGAAATACGGAAACAGCGGCGGAAGCAGCGCACGGCTGGTCGGATTGAACAGGCCGATATGCACCGAGATCGGCGCTTGCGCGAGCGCCCTGCCGCGCGCCAGCTCGTTGGTGCCGAGATCGATGCCTGACAGCGTGATGGTCAAGCTCGGGATGGTCAGGTCGCCCTTGGCGCCGAGCGAGGAGACTTTGATCACCGAACCGGAGCCGTGATACACGCGCCCCGCGTGCTCGATGTCGCCGGCATCGTCCCAGAACCCGGCCGGATCCGGCAGCCCGGAATCAAAGTCACGCGCCTCGCACCAGATGAAGATCCGGCGCATCACGAGGCGGGCCTGCAGCGCGGCCTGCTGGGCGGGGGCGAGAGCGAGCATGTCAAAGGCTCTGGATTGCCTCGAAGGCGAAGCGGACATTCCGCCCCTCCTCCTGATCCTCGAAAGTGTCGGGCAGCACGATCATGCGCGCCGACGCGCGATAGAACGCGACCGCGGCGGCGGCGGCCCAGCCGGGCCGGACGTGCGGGCGCACCTCGACCGCAACCTGCCCGGAGCCGTTGGCGACCGCGCCGGCTGAGACGCGGTGCAGCGCGCGCGTGTCGGCATAGTCGAAGGCGAAGAAATCGCCGGGCGACAACACGAAGCCCGCCGGCAGCGCATCGAGCGAAACCTCGACATTGTTGGCGCCGACGCCGACGAGCTGTCCCGCCCCGGAGAACGGATTGCCGCCGACCTGCAGGTTGCCCCAGCCGTTGGCATAGGCGAGCGGATACTGGCGCAGATTATGAAAACCCAGGAACTGCTCGTAGCTCAGCAGCGTGTCGTACCAGGCGCGCACCGCGCCGCCATCAGCGGGAGCGTGCAAGGTCGATTGCCAGCGCGCGCGCCACAGCGAGGGCCCGAGGTCCTTGGCGACCTGCTTGCCGGAGCGCAGCGGCGTCAGCTCGGCCATCGGCGCCAGACGGAAGCTCATGCCGACGATGCGCAGCGCGGCAGGGATCGCGCGCGGAAAGGCGATGGGCATTATAGAACCCTGTTACTGCGCGCCTCGTGGATCAGGCGAAGCATGCGGTTCGGTTCGTTCGCCCGGTCGCGCGCGATTTGCGCCATGAGCCGGTCGATCTCCGGGCCCGAGCCGCTGACGTTGTAGACAGGAGCGTAATTGACAGCGACGCCCTCGCCGCGCGTCTCGCCACGCCGCAACATGCGCTCGCCGCGCTGGGCGATGACCGGCACCTCATCAGTGCCGATGATGCCGCCAGCGTGCATGCGCGGCGCATTGGCGAACAGGCGCGCATCGACCTGCATCGGAACGCCATCGCTGCCGACGCGGCCGCCGGAGTGCAGCTTCACCGCGTGGACGCTGGAGCCGGCGAGAGAGAATCCGCCGAAGGTCGGATCGGCGACGCCGATCCCGCCACCTCCGAGCCCGGACAGCGCCTTCAGTCCCATCGACAAGGCCGCGTCGATGCCCTTGTCGAGCAGCCTGTCGCCGACGCGCGAGAGCGCGTTCGCAAACGCCTCGGCGCCGCTCTTGCCGGCCTTCAAGTCGGCGATGATGCCCTTGAGCGCGTCCTTGGAGATATCGCGCGTCTCCGTGAGCACGCCGTTGAGCCGGATTTGTTCGGCGATGAACTGACCGCGGACGCTTTCGGGATCGATGCCGGCGCTGCGCAATTCCTGCGAAACGCGGCGCTCTATTTCGGAGCGGCCGAGCTGGGCGCGCTCAAACATCGAGCGCGCTTTCCAGGCGCATGGCGGCGAGCGCATCGGCGGCGCCGCGGGCGCGCTCGGACAGGCGCAGGAACGCGGCCGCGTTCTCGTCCGAGAGCTTGATTCCGGCGGCGGCGAGCGCCTGCTGCGCGCTCATCTCGGTGCGCAGCCGGTTGTAGGCATCGATCTGCTTGTCGGTCACGCCGAGCTCGGCGCGCCGCGCCGCCTCGAGGAACTGGGCCTCGGTGCGCAGCTGCTGGTGCGCGCCGGCGGTCTTGTCGACCGCGCGCGCATCCGCCTCCATCACCGCCACGTGGCGGCTGATCGCGTCGACCTGGCGGTCGAAGGCGTCCCTCTTGGCCTTGTCGTCTTCGTCCTTCGGGCGCGGCTTGTAGGCTGGCGGCGCCGCGTCCTCGGGTTTCTTGGCGGCAAACGTTTCATCGATGGGGCGACCCGCTAAGATTGCCTCGTCCCTCGCCTTCTCGGCGCGAAACTTCTTCATAAACCCTTCGGTCTTCTTGATGTCCGCGGCGATCTCCGCCTCCGTGCGGCGGAAGAAAGTGGAGCCGGGATCAGCGATCATGTCGGCCCAGGTAAACGGCCGTTCTGCGCGCAGTTCATCCAACCGCTTCTGCCAAGTCGCCAGCGCACCGTCCAAAGTCGCAATGTTATTCCTCAAGGTTGCCGCCGGCCGATTCTCGGCTGAGGCAAAACTGGCAAGGACGTCCCGGCCCGCGGCGGCCATGCGCTCGAGATACGGGATCGCTTCCCTGACCACGGGCATGAGATCGCCGATGGCCGCGGTCAGCTGCAGCTTCAAGACCGTCGCCAGCGCGCCCATCTCGCGCGACGACGACTGCGCCTTCTTCACCATCGCGCTATCGATCTCGACGCCGAGGGCGCGCGCCTGGTCCGTCACTTCGGCGACGCGCATCCCCGTCATGCGCATCACGGCTTCGCTGTCGGTACCAAAGGCGGCCAGCGCGAGCTTGGCGCGCTTCACTTCATCGGTAGTTTCCTCAAGAGCATTGCCGATGACGTTCCAGCGCTCTTCCTGCGACTTGGCGTTCTTGAAGTCCGAAGCGAAAATATCGCCGATTGCGCGTAACGCCTTGTAGAGGTCCTTGGCTTCGTCCTCCGACTGCTTGGAAACCTCGGTAAACTTGTCCAAAGCCGAATTCAGCTTTTCCACCGATACGCCAGACCGCGCCGCCTCAATCTCAAGGCCAGCGGCGAATTGCGGGGTAAAGCGGTGCTTGTCGGCGAGGGCTCCGACTTCAAGCAGCTGCTCCTTCACGGTCTTGAACGCCGCGTAGGCCGCACCGGCCACCGCGGTCACCGCCGCCGTCACGCCGAGCGCGGCCGGCGTGATCAGCTTGAACGCGCTCTCGGTCTTCTTGGCCGCGTCGACCGAGGTCGAGGCGAACTTGTTGGTTTCCTCACGCGCCTTGACGACATTATCGCGATAGGAATCGAACGCCGGCCCGGACTGATCCTGGCCGGTGATGACAACCGGATTGACGACGGTCGGAGCTTCAGGCATCGCCGCGCTGCTCTTCCAGCCAGAGGATGTAGGCGCACCAATAGCGATACTCTTCCTCGGTCAGCTCGGCCTTGAGCCGGGCGACCGTCATTCCCAAGCGATCCGCGAGCGCGAAGAGATTGAGCAGGCGCGGATCGCCCGCTAATTTTTTGCCGCGCCCTCGACCGTGAGGCTCGGAAGCGCGAACAAGACCGTGGCGATCCGGTTGATCACGTGGAACGAGGCGGCGCGGCGCAGCACCGGCTCATCCTCCACGGAAAACAGCGGGTTGCCGTTCTCGTCCTTGGCGCGCGCGATCATGATCGAGACGTCGCTGTTGTCGGCGGCCAGGATCTGCTCGCGCTCGACGATGGTGAGCGGCGCATAGTGGATGCGCAGCGGCTTGGTCTTCGGCTTGCCGTCCTGCTCCGTTCCCTCCGCAGGGACCTGCCACTCGGGAACATCGAAGTGCGGCCGCCCGAGCGACTTCAGGTGCGCGATTGCGGCCTTGAGGGCTTCGCCTGCCATGTCACGCTCCAACGGCCGGATGGGTGAGCGCGCCGTTGCCCATGAAGCTGAACGACACCGAAATGGTGGAACCGATATCGACGTTGCGGGCGATGCGCGTCACGGTCGCGACACCGCTATGGTATTTTTGCCCCGCGACCGTGCCGTCGTCGTAGAGATTGAGCGTGACCTCGGCGCCGATATTGAGCGCCTCCTGGCCGTTGGCCTCGGTCTTGTCCATCCAAGCATCGATGGTGCCGCTCCATCCCGGGATGCCGACGAGGTGCGACTTCGCCGTGTCATTCTGCGAGGTCGCATCCGCCGTATCGACGGACTCCTCGAGCGTCCATTTCGTGGTCTTCATGACGTTGGCGCCGACCTTGACGACGCCTTCCTTGCCGTGGCGTTTCGCCATTTTGGTTCTCCTGGGTGAGGGGGGATGACAGCTACGCGAACTGGCTCAGATCGTCGGCCGGCGTGAAGAACTGCACGGAGAACTCCATGCGCACCTCGCCCTGATGCCGTTCGCCGGACGCCTGCGCATGCATGACCGAATGGCGCAGCTCGATGTCGTGTATCTTCACGTCCGGCGCCGCCAGAGCGAACAGCGCGCCGTTGACCTGGCGCTCGATCTCGTCGAGGCGCTCCTCGAGGCGCGCCGAGACGTCGTCATCCTCGTCCGCGGCCGCGAGGCTGACGCGCCCTTCGACGAACAGCTGCAGCTCGTGCTGCCGCTCGGGCGGATCGCCCTGCTGGACATACACGCTGCGCGTTTCGCGCGCGTAGACCAGAAGCAGGTCCGGGTGCGCGGCAGCAAGCGGCCGGGTGCGCCCCTTGAACACGTTCGCGCCGGTCGCCGGCAAGCCGGTCAACGTCGCGACCGCGGCGGAGCGGATGAGCGTGCGGACGTGCGGCATCGGATCAACCTGCAAATTTGCAGCTTGCGTTTCGGTTCACGCGGCGACCAGCTCCAGCGCGCAGGCGATCATGCCCTCGCCGTCGGGCCGGATCGGCGGCACGACCCGGGCGACCTTGCCGGTCTTGATCCGGGTCGCGACGTCGCCCTCGACCGGCGCGACCGCGGCCGGCACATGCAAGGTCGCCTCGATCGCGTCGGTGTCGGCTTCCCCCGATACGGCGAACACCGGACGCTCGACCCAGATCGCGCGGATCGTGCCGTCGGCGCCGAGCGCAATGCCGGTCGCCCGCGGCACGTATGCGACGGGCTCGCCGAACGTGTCGACGAAGATATCGGCGAGCCCGTCGAACAGGTCGGACATAGGCGCGGATCAGCCGGCCTTACGCAGCTCGGCAATGATCTCGGCCTTGGTATTGGCATCGCGCGGCAGCGCGATGTTGCGCTGCTCGGCCAGAGCCTTCAGCTCGGCGACGGTCTTCTTCTCCAGGCCATCATCTTCCTCGGCGGCCTTGACGCCGCCCTTCAAGCGCGCCTGCTCGTCGAGCGTCGCGCGTCGCGCGGCGCCAGCCTTCACCAGCTCCTTCGCTTCCGCCTCGGTCGCTTCGAATGTGCGACCTGCAGATATGTCTTCGGCTTTGGTCTTCTGGCGCTGTCCCGGAAACTTCGCTTCCTGCACCACGCTGCGACGGCGAATGACCGTGATCGCGACCAGCAGCACGTTGTCGGTTGTCTCGCTCATGGGAAACCCTCGTTGGTTGATCGCGCGGACGCGCGGCCCTCACACCCCTACGAGTCGAAAAGGCCGGGCACTGGCCCGGCCTTCCGAACGCAATATCGATCAACAGGGCGCCGATCAGCTGCCGCCGAGCACGCGTGCCGCGAAGCTGGCGTTGACGCGGAAGGGGGCGACCAACGGCGCCGACTGCAGCATCAGCATGCGCACGGCCGGATCCTTTTCCAGCCAGGTCTTCTGATAGAAGTCGCGCGCCTGGAAGCCAGCCTCCTCGTCCTTGATCGAGCCGTGATGCTGCACGCCTTCGATCTGCGGCGAGCCCATCAGCAGGTGGTCGTCGGGCAGGAACTTCTGCGTCACGCCGGCATCGTCGACGTACTCGGCGCTGTAGGTCCAGATCTGGAAGTCGCCGACATGGCCCTTGAAGGACGGACCGACCACGCCGCTGGTCGGGCCGACATCGATGCGCGTCTTGGGCGACAGGTTCTTGGACTTGTCGAGCAGCTTCTCGACCTTCTCGTCTTCGCGGAACGCGCTCCACACGTTCGTCGCCATGACGACATCGGTCACGGTCGCACCGGACTTGGAGGAGACGACGCCGGCCCAGTCTTCGAGATCGCCGACCGGATCGGGCGCGCTGTCGTTCCAGCGGGCGGTCGTGAGCAACGTCACTTTGAGGTCGGCGTGGCGACCGAAGTTGACCACGGTGCGCGGATACTTCTCGCCCTCGACGATGATCTCGCCGTTGAGCATCGCTTGCGCGGCCATCCATTCCATGCGCCGCTTGAGCATTGCGATCTGGTCCTCGCTCTCCTGGATGACGGTGAGCAAGCGGTTTTGCATGGGATCGATCGGACCGGCGATCACCTGGCCCGGCCGGCGCCTCACGGCCTTGCCGTCCTCGAAAATGCGCTTGTCCTTGATGTAGGCGGGCTTGAAGCTGTAGGTGTTGTAACCCCGCGCCTGCACCAGCGGCGCCTCGACCAGCGGCGAGCCGAACGGCGCGAGCCGCGGCTTGCCGTCGATCATGTCGAAGTAGATTTCTTCCTGCGTAGAGGTGGAGATGACGGGGAAGAACATCGACAGCAGGAAGGTGCTGACCTTGTCCTTCAGATCGTCGACGATGCGGTTGAGCACCGCGGGGGTGAACACGTCCATGGATTGATCCTCACGATGCGGCGCTCAAGGCCGCGATGGTTGATGGGAGAGAAGGGACCGGAGGCGCGCGAAAGGCGCACGCCGCCAGCGCGGATGATCTCAACGCGGCACGCTGAAGTGCAGGTTGATGCCGAGGTCGCGCAGCGCTTCGCGCACACCCGACGCGGTCCAGCCCGTACCGTAGGTCAGACCGTTCTCGTCGAAGTTGCCGGCGAAGTGAGCTATCGTCACCTTGTCGGCGGCGGAGGCGTCACAATCCTCGGCCAGGATGACAACCGGCGCCTGCGAGCCGTCGACCGCGGCGGAAGCGCTCATCTTGTACTTGCCGTTGTTCGAGGGCGCGGCGATCGTGATCGCGACCGTGAAGCCGTCGCCGGCAACGAAGTCGGTCGCTCCGTCCGCGATCGTGAACTTGATCACGCCGTCGAAGGCGGCGCCGACAGTGCCCTGCCCGACGATGATGCCGTCCGGATCCTCGACCTGGAACGTGCCGGCATTGGCCGCGGCCTCGACGATGGTGACGCGATAGGTCCCAGCCTTGACGCCGGCACCGGTCGCCGGATTGGCCATGGTCATCGCGCCGTTGCCGGTATTGGCGCCGCCGATGCCGGCCGCCGCCGGCGCGCCGGCGGTCGCGGCGCCGCCCGCCGTGATCTTGCCGAGCACTGTGCCGCGCTTGCGGTTCTCGCCGGAGACTAGCGTGATCTTGCGCGTCACCAGGTTATCGGTGCTGGCAAGGATGCCGTCGGGCGTGAAGGTGCCCTGATTGGTGAAACCAGCAGCGACCGCCATGGCGATCACAACCGGCGCGCCGAGAGCGGACATCGCTTCCGCGGGAAACGGCACGGCCGCAACGGCCAAGCCGGCAATGAGCGCAACGCACAGCGCTGCGCAGAGCATACGCTTCATGGGTTTCTCTCCTGAGCAGTTTGGTCCGCGGCGCGGTTCGCGCTGTGGCTCACACCCTATGACGCGAAAGGCCGGGGCAACGGCCCCGGCCTTTCGGAAGTCTCAACTCTGAAGCGATCAAGCCGCGCGCGCGCCAAGATAGGCCTTCACAGCGGCCCCGACCGCGGCAACGTCGTCGCCGGCCTGACTTTCGGCATCCGCGCCGACTTTCGGATTCTTCACGCCGGCCATGGCGGTCGAGAGCGGATCGACGGCGGCAGCGGCCGCTTCCTTCGGCGACTTCGCGAGCAGGGCCTTGGCCTCGTCCGCCGTCATCGTGGTGCTGAAAGCGAGGTGGCTGGCGAGTTCGCCGCGGCCCTTCGCTTCGTCGCTGCCGACGATGGCCGAGATGCGCGCGCGTTCCGCGGCGCTGCCTTCCTTGGAGCCTTCGGCCTTGCCGGCCGTCACGCCTTCGGCGCGAGCTTCGGTGCGCGCGGTCTCGAGCGCGGCGGCGGTGAGCGCGGCCGGCGCGGCCGCAGTGGCTGCTGTCGTCATGGGGTCCTCTCCTTCAGCGTCCGCTTGGGACAGATCGGCGTTGAACGCGGCTACGGCATCGTCGAATGGGCCGATGCTGTCGGCCAATCCGTTGGCGACCGCCTCGGTGGCGGTGAAACACTCGGCTTCCGTGGCGCGCACGGCCTTCTCATCCATCGAGCGGTTGCGCTCGACGGAGCCGCAGAACACGCCGTAGAGCCCATCGCAGAGAAACTGAAAGCGCGCCTTCACGGCATCGGGCAGCGGCTCGAACGGATTGCCGTCGACCTTGTGCTTGCCGGAGAAAATGAACGTGATCTTGACGCCCATGTCTTCCATGGAGCGGCTGAGATCGACATGCATCATACGCACGCCGATCGAGCCGACGCCGCCGGTGCGCGAGACCACGATATGATGCGCGGCGCTGGCGACCGCGTAGCCGGCCGAATAGGCGCCCTCGTGCGCGAAGGCGCGGATCGGCTTGACCAAACGCGCCGCGTAGATCTTGTCGACCAGCTCGAAACAGCCGGCTCCCTCGCCGCCCGGCGAATCGCAGACCAGCGCGATCGCGCGGACACTCAGGTCGGCAAGCCCGCGCTCGAGCGCGCGCGCGATGTAGAGATAACCGGTCGCCCAGGAGCCAATCGCCCAGGGGAAATCGTGCAGCAGGATGCCCTTGACCGGGATGAACAGGATGCCGTCGCGCACAACATAGGGCCGGTACGCATAGCGCCAGTCGTCGGGCGCCGGCCAGAACCCGTCATCGGCGGACGCCGTAGCCAGCATCTCCATCAGCTTCGGGTGTGCCGCGGCGATGTGCAGCGCCGTCTCGAAGCGCACGCGCAGCGCCGGATCGACCAGCACCGGGACATCGGCGAACCGGGCAGCAAGAGGATTGCTCATGCGGCTTGCGCTCCCGGCGCTGGCTCTTCGCGCGGCGCGATCTGCGCGCGACCGGCGACGGTCGACTTGCGGGCCAACGAGTTGGCGGGAAGCCCGTATTTCTTTTCTAGCGCGATCTGGTCGGCGAGCTCGCGAGCGCGCTGCTCGCGCACGTCGCGCGCGTCCTTACCCTGCTCGGCGGCCTCGTCCTCTTCGCTCGACAGGTTGTTGTCCATCCGCTCGCCGGCGGCCTGCGCCTCCTTGAGCGGATCAACCCAGCCGCGGCCGGCATAGATCCATTTCGCCTGCGTCCAGGCCAGGCGCCGGCTGTAGAATTCAGGCGGCTTGCAGTCAGGAATCGCGCCCTTGTGCACCGCCTCCTCGAACCACAGGTCGTAGACCGGCGCACACCAGCCGTCGGAGACGAGCTGACGGCAGGCGAGGAAATAGCGCCAGGCCTCGAGCAGCGCGGCGCGCGCGGAGGAGTAGTTGCTCTTGGAGAAATCGCGGAACACCAGCTCGTACGGCATATTCAAGCCGGTCGCGATGTAGCGCAGCATCAAGGTCGCGAACGCATCGAGCTGGGTGTCGGCCCCGCCCGGAATGAACGGGTTGAGCTTGGTGCCGGGCGGCAGCGGCAGGATGGTGCCGCCCTTCATCTGCACGCTCCACTCCTTGAGTGAAGCGTTGTAGCTGTCGATCTTGTCGCCACCGAAGGCCTGGACGAACGTCTCCTGGTCGAGCGGCGTCTCCATCGCGCCGAAGATCATCGCGTCGAGCACCACCTTGCGCAGCTTCTCGCGGAACAGGTGATCGACCATCTTGAACTGGCGCGCGACCGCGGCGACGAGCGGCTTGCCGCGGCTCTGCCCGATGCGCTCCGGCTCGTAAGCATGGATCACGCGCCCTCTGCCAAACGGCGTGTAAGCCTCGATGCGCTCCCAGGTGCCGGCGCCGAGAACGGCGCCAAGGCCGAACCAGTCGCCGGGGTGGCTCTTGCGGATGTGATAGGCGCGCGGCGCGCCGAACTCATCATATTCGATGCCGCCGCGCATGATGGCGCTCTCGGCGCGGCCGTTCGGCTGCGACAGGCGCGCCGGATCGACCAGCTGAAAACACGTCGACCAGCGCGAGCCGCGGTTGGGCAGCCACAGCGGCAGCGCAAGCAGCTCGCCGGCGCTGGCGAGCGTGCGCGCCTGCAGCCGCGTCGCGCCGTGGAAGGTCAGCTTGTTCGCGGCATCGAAGTAGACGCCGTCCGCCGCGCTCTTCCATTCCGCCTCGACCTCGCGCGACCAGCCTTCGACCCAATCCGCGTCGCGCTTGAGCGCGATGCGGTCCGGGTTCGGCTTCATCATCACGCGCGGCCCCACGACGTTGTCGACGTAGGTGCGCTCGGCACCGGCCGCAACGCCGTTGTTGCGCGCCAAGTCGTCGCCGCGTGCAACGATGGTATCGAGCTCGCCGAGCAACGCCGCGTCGGGCGACAGCCGCGCCACCTGCCACGAGCGCATATCCTTCGCATTGAAGGAGGCCGCGTGATGAGCAGTCTCGACCTCGGCCGAGACCATCACGCGCGCGGAGGCGGGCAGCGGAACGCGCATGCGCGGCTTGGCGGGAACGGGAAGGGTTTGCATGGTGGTCCGGCTAGAACGCCAGGTAGAGGGGCCGTGTGACGTTGACCGGGCTCGCCTCGGTGAGCTGCGCGATCCGCGCCTTGAGCGACGTGATGTAGCCATCGAGGGCCGCGAGATCGGTCTTGGCGAAGGTCACTTCCTTGTCGCCGTTGTAGCGCACGGTCTGCCGCAGCGAGCCGGTCAGCAGTTTGTGCCGCGCGGTCTCAGCCTCGGCGAGCCAGGATTGCAGGGTGACGAGATCGGTCATTGGAAGGCTCCAGCAAGCTGCAAATTTGCAGCTTGCTCACACGTAGGGATCGTTCACCACGGCGAGCGGCGTGGGCCGCGTAACCGGCCGCTGACGCAGCGCCGCGAGCGGCACCGCCGGCACCAGCGGCGGCAGATCGGCGTCAATCTGCTCTTCGTCGAGCTCGACCGGCGTGACGGCCGCGGCCGTGCTCGCCAGGCGATCGAACAGATCCGGCGCGTCGGGACGCACCAAGCCCGCGAGCTCGGCGGCGCGCTCCGCCCATTTCTTTTCCGACCACGCCCATAGCCCGACGTAGTGCGTGCCCGCCATGTTGTAGACGCGGCAGTCGAGCCAATGGTTGGGACCTTTGCGCACCCAAACCCGTGCCGGCCCATCGCTCGTCTGTTCGGTCTTGACGTACTCCGCGGAGAGATGGCGGAAGTATTCGTCCGGCGTGTCGGCCGGCCAGTGGCAGTATCCGGTCGGGAAGCCCGCCTTGCCCTCCTTCGGCACGCGGCCGAGGTAGACCATCAGCGCGCCCTTGAGGCCGTAGGTTCCGACCAACCAAACCTTGACGCCATAGCGCCGCGCCTTGCCGGCATACGGCCCTGAGCGTTTCACCTCCGCGGCCTTGGCGCCGAAGATCGCCGGATGCGACCAACCGTCTTCGCCCTTGACCGCGATCGCGTTGTGGCGCCGCTTCACCCAAGTGCAGACCGCATCGACGTTGTAGCCGCTGTCGACGATGATGAGGTCATCACCGAGCTTCGCTCCCGAATGCAGACGGAAGCCCTGATCGACGATCACGTCCAGCTTCGGCCAGGCTCCCTCGAGCGCGACATCGGTTGAGCCCGACAGGTAGCCGCAGCCGATCAGCCAGTTCTCCTTGTTCGCCGCCCAGCCCGTGCGCTCCCAATAGATGCCGTCCCCTTGGACGTCGACGGCCAGCGTAAAGTAGAGCGCATGGGCCGGCGCGGTGCCGCGCAGCCACGTCTCGCGGCGCGCAGCCATCGCTTCCCATGCCGGCCCTTCGCCCTTGGCCTCATAAGGCCGGCCGAGGCCCTCGTTTTCGAAGACCTTGCGCTTCTCCGGATCATCGCCGGCAGCTTCATCCTGGCGAGCCAGCTCGTCCCAAGTCTCAAAGCTCGTGATCTCGCCGGTCTGCGCGTAGGAGTGATCGAAGCGGAGCTCATGCAACGCGCGCCACTTCGCAGCTTCCTCGCGCCGCATCGACTTCGGCGGAATGACGCCGTCGGCATCGGCGACGGTCGGTATCCAGGTCGCGCCGCGCGCGAGCGACTTCATCACCGGCTTGTCGGCGTCGGTGTGCTCGGTCTTGCATGCCGGGCAATACCAGCGGCAACAAAACGGCGCGGCCTTCTCACGCTTGATGTCTTCCCACACCAAATCGTGGATCGTTCCGCAGGCGTCACTCTTGCACGCGACGTAGAAGCGGCGCTTGTCGCTTACCTCGTAGTCGAGGTCGATGTCCTCGCCTTTGGCAACGGGCGAGGAGATGTCCAGGCACTTGGACAGACCGAAGCGGCGGTACGTCTTGAGCCGCGCGTCGGAGAGGTTCTTCGGGTCGCCCTTGCCTTCCGCATCCTTGGTCCAAGCCGAGCGATCGTCCCGGATCATGTATCGGATCGAGTGCTGGCGCAGCGTCGCTGCAGAGTTGGCGCCGGCGAACAGGACGAAGCCGCCCTTGAAACGCAACCGATCCGAGGTCGAGCCCTCACCCGAGCGGGATTTCTGCGGCAGCACCACGCCGCCCTTGGCCGGATTCAGCACATCGGTGACGGCGATGGACGGATCGAGTTTCTCCTGCTTCCAGTCCTTCGCCGCCTTCACCGTCGAGTTGATATACATCGACGGGCCCGGCGCCTTGTGCATGATGAAGGCGAGGAAGTTGCACCCGACTTCCGAGCCGCCACCCTGCGCACATTTCTTCAGCGTCACGTGACCGCACGGATCCTCGGGCGAGAGCCGGTCCATCGGTTCGACCAGCTCCGGAGCGACGTCGTTGCTCCACGGGCCCGGCAGCACCGACGCATCCGCCGATACGACGCGGAATGTTGCCGCATGCTCGGACACCAGCATGCGCGGGTCCGGACGAAGACCTGCCGCCGCGGCCTTGTCGACGACAGCGGCGTTACGCTTCAGCCGCGCTTCGATCTCCGGCCGGTGCATCACTCACATCCTCATCCACGATGTCGGCCTCGAGCTGCTCATCCTCATCGTCGCCGGCGTCTTTGCGGTCGAGGTCTGCGGCAAGCGCGTCCAGAACCTTGCGCACCTCCTCTTCCATGATCGCCCGGGCTGCCCGATCATCGGGCGCCCCGCGCACGCGTCCCGCGCAGAGCGCCGGCAAGGACAGGAACCGGTCACGCGCGCGTCGGAAAATTCCGAAGGTCCTGGCCTCGACCTCATCTTTGTCGGCGAGGCGGCCGGTGCGCTCCTCAAGGTCGAGACGCGCGCCTTCGGCTTGGTAGCTCTCACGTAACGCGCGCGACGCCGAGTATTTGGGCGATCCGTCGTCGGCGTCGACCGTCTCGGGTGCAGCGGTTGCCGTCGTCGTCGTCGGCTGCGCGATGCCGCCAGGATTGCGCAACGCCTGCGCCGGATCCGTCGTCGCGCCGATCAGCCGGTCGAACTCGACCAGGTTGACCTTGATCTTGGAGCCGTCCTGGCGAACCTGCAGCAAACCCTCGGCGCGGAACTTCTTCACCCGCTTTGAAATCGCCTGCGTGCTGACGCCCTTCAGTTCGGCGATCTCGGAAAGCGAGCGCCAAACATCCGCCAGCACCAACGTCGCCTGCGCTTCAACCGGTTGAGGCTCCACTGTCAACCACCTTCAACCCTGTTGAAACTCATCTCAACTGCCGAAATCGCGGGGTTCGAATTACTCGCGTCCGAGAGGGGTCCGGGAAGGACCCGCGCGCCGTCTCGGATGGCCCCTACGCGGCGGTGCGGACCGGACGCGGCGGGTACTTCGCCATCATGGCCCTGAAGTTCGCAGCGTAACGCCGCTGCACCACCTGCCTCGCCGTTTCGTAGAACGGGAAGCGCTTGGTGTAACGCGGCGGCTTGACGAAGATCAGCACCGGTACGATCTCGCGACCGCCCTTGCGCCAATAGATACCTGGATGAGCCCTGCGTCCGTACACCTTCGAACGCGGGTCCCCTAAATCGGGGCGCAGCAGGATGTAACGACCGACCCCCTTGCGCTTCGCGCGCGCCAGCGACTTCTTCGTCGCATTGGCGTCATAGCCGGCCGAGTGTTCAGCTGCGCCGAGCTGGGACAGGATGCGGGTGATTTCCCCGCCCTTCATGTTCCCATTGGCATCGAGCGTGACACCCCGACCCGGCACGACATACTCACCAGGCCGAAGTATGCCGGCGCGCTCGAGCGCGCGCTCGTGGCTCTTCTTGACCCGGCCGCCGCCCTCGACCTGCGGACCGAGGAAGCGCCATGCCGGGATAGACCCGAAGCCTTCCTTGAACCGGACCTCGGCGACCGGCTCGCTGCGCGTCGCCGGCTTGATGTAGAAGGCATTGAGGGTGAACCGCGTCGGACGGTCGAAGACCTCGGAAGCCTTGGCAACCTCGGCAGCCTGGACATCCTGGGCCGTCGCCGTGAGCGCAGCGACATGCCAGAACTCAACGTCCTTCTGCCGCGCCTCGACCCCGGCGAGTAGCGCATCGAAGCCATGACGCACGCTGATCGTGAAGCCTGCCATACCCCTATAAACGCAAAGGGCCCCGTTTCCGGGGCCTTTCCATGCGCTGCCATTCCCGTGACGGGAAACGTGACGGCTAGCGTGACGAAGAACGTGACGGGCTAGAGCTTCTCGATATCGTCAATCGTAAGCTCAACGGGAGACGCGCGACCAAACACAGCGACAAGCAGCGTGATTCTCGCGCTGCCGTCAAGTTGTTCGATCGGCTTGTCGGGAATTTCTTCGATCACACCGCTGAAGTTGGCAAGCGCCCCCTTCCGGATGCGCACTTCCTCACCGATCTTGTAGGCCAGCTGGCGGATCGTTGTTTTGCCGGGGATGACGCCCCCCACCTCGACCCCCTTCAGGGCCATTATCGAGACGTCGTCGAACGGACAGGGCATTAGCCCCGTCTCCTGGCTGCCCAATATCCCTTGGATTCCGATCAGCCTGAATAGGTCATTCCAGCGGCCGTCACGCAAGTCGAGACGCACAAAGCGATATCCCGGGAAGAGCTGCACGCCGACCGAGCGCATGATCGGAATCAGGCTGTCTCGCTGCGTCGCCGTTAATTGACGCTTCGGCACCGGGCGCAACTCGGTCGTGCGCGGATCGTAGAATTCGTAACCGGCGTTCTCCAGCGCCATGTCGAGGTCTTCCATCCGCGGGTTGAGGGCGTGCACCCCGTACCAGCACAGGCCGGTGACATGCCCGAAAGCCCGCCTGGAGCGCTGGATTTGCGGCGCTTGATTTGAGGCGTTCGTCATCGTTCCGAGTTCCCAATTTCATCGACTTCAACGCGCTCCACTTCCGCCGGCGGATCGACACCTGGCGGCCACTCGCCCGAGAGGAACATCCAAAAGCCATCACGGCCGGCCGGTAGCGCGGCATCGCGCGCCGTAAACCAGGCGCGCCAGCGGTCGACCGTCTCGCCGTTGCTCGGATACGCGCGCAACGCGCCGACCGCAGCCGCATCGGGCATCAGCTCGACGCGCTCGCTCCACATCGCGGATGGGTTGCTGATCGCAGCATCCATCATCGACGCGATGCCGTCGCCGCGTCCGGCCTTTGTCAGCAGGACGGCCCACCATTCGCGCGACCAGCGCTTGAAGGTCGCGTTCTTGGCCTCAGGCGCCTCGGCTTCAGGCAGCAAGGTCCAGCGCCGCTCGCGCAGGTAAGTCGCGCCGGAGATCACCGTGGTGCGCTTGGCCTTCTTGAGCGCGGCGAGGAACGGCTCGATGCCGTCAAGCGCCTCCTGCCGCTCGGTCGTGAGCAGTTCGGCCGAGGCGGAATCGATCGCCGCCTGGTCGTCGAGCGCGGCGGTCGGCCAGCGCCGTCTGAACTCCTTGCGGAAAGCGGCGAGCGCTTCGCTTTCTGCCGGCTCGCGCGCGCGCGCCTCTCTCTCACCTGGTTCAGAGAGATAGTTAACAGAAGACTCTTCTAAGGGTGCCAATCCAGGGTTGGCACCCCGTGCCAACGTAGGTTGGCACCCCGTGCCAACGTAGGCTGGCACCCCGGGGGGTGCCAATGGGCTGGCACCCCCCCTGTTTTCAGGCTCATCCTTGCGCGTTTCGCATGGCTCGACCGCTGGCGGCGGGGCGACAATCTCGCGATCGAGCAAGACGCGGTACGAGTGCGCCGCGAACGGCTGCTTGTCCGGATCCGGGCCGATGCTGCCGCGGCCTTCGGCGCGCACTTCGATGTAGCCGCACTGCTCCAGGCGAGCCAGCGAGAACTGCACCTTGCCGCGCGAACAGTTGAGCTCGCCCGCCATCTTGACCTGGCTGCGCCGGCACCATCCATGCTCGTCGGTGTGCCGGCCGAGCAGGCCGAGCAGACGCACGTCGCCGTCCTCGAGCCGCGGGTCGATGACCGCCGGGGCGGGAATGACGGAAATTCGGTAGTGATGTTGGCCGGTCACGTCAGCCCCGCCGCCTTCAGCCACTGTTCGACGCGACCGGTGAGCGCGTCGCGCGCCCGCTCGGTGTCGGTTTCAAAATGCAGGCCGGCGCGCACGGTCGGGAGCGTCAGCATCCAGGCCGCCCGCGCATAGGGATGATCGACCGCGATCACGCAGCCGACCGGGACAACGCCGAGCATCGCGTCCGTGCGCCCGTCATTGCGTTCCTCGAAATGGATGACTGCGCCCGCCATCAGCGCCGCTCCGGAAGGCGGCCGCCATCCGCGAGGTCCGAGAATCGAGTGACCTCGGGGCGGAACTGCAGGGTGATCGTTCCGGTCGGACCGTGGCGCTGCTTGCCGATGATCACGTCGGCCTTGCCATGGCAGTCCGCCATCTTGGCCTGCCACTCGATGTGCGCGTCGCTACCGGCACGCGGCTCCTTGTTCCTGAGGTAATACTCCTCGCGGAACACGAACATCACCACGTCGGCATCCTGCTCGATCGAGCCGGACTCGCGCAGATCGGACAGCTGCGGCCGCTTGTCGTCGCGGCTCTCCACCTGGCGCGACATCTGCGACAGCGCCAGCACCGGTACGCCGAGCTCCTTGGCCAGCGCCTTCAGCCCGCCGGTGATCGCCGTCACTTCCTGGGTGCGGTTCTCCGCCTGCCGGCCGCGCGTCTGAGCGGCGGCCCCGGCCATGATCTGGATATAGTCGACCACGATCAGGTCGAGCCCGCGCTGGCGTTTGAGCCGCCGCGCACGCGCCGCGAGTTGCGCCAGCGAGATCGCGCCCGTCTCGTCGATGTAGAGCGGAATCGTTTCGATCTCGCGCGCGACCTGGCAGATGCGGTCGAACTCGGCCGGCTCGATGTCGCCGCGGCGCATGCGCGAGGACGGAATTTCGGTCTGTTCGCTCAGGATGCGGGTCGAGAGTTGCTCGCGCGACATTTCAAGCGAGAAAAAACCGACGATCCCGCCGTTGACCGTCTGCGTGTGGCCGTCGCTGCCCACTTCGCCACGGTAGGCGCGCGCAATGCTGTAGGCGATGCCGGTCGCGAGCGACGTCTTGCCCATGCCCGGGCGGCCGGCCACGATGATCAGGTCGGTCGGCTGCAAGCCGCCCATCAAGCGGTCGAGGTCGCTCAAGCCCGTGGCGAGCCCGGTGAGGCTGCCGTCGCGCTGATAGGCACGCGCCATCATGTCGACGGCAGCCGTCAGGCCGGCTGAGAACCGCTCGAAGCCGCCGTCATAGCGCTCGCGCTCGGCGACAACGTAGAGTGCGCTCTCTGCCTGCTCGACCAGCGAGCCGAGGGTCATCTCGACCGGCGCGTCATAGGCCGTGTTGACGAGCTCTTCCCCGATGCCGATCAGCGCGCGGCGGCCGGCGAGATCGCGGATCAGTCGCCCGTAGTCGGGCGCGTTGATAACGGTGGTCGCTTCCGCAGCCAGGCGTGCGAGGTACTGCGGCAGGCTCAGTTGCGCGACCTTGTAATCTGCGGGCAGGAACGTCCGCAGTGTGACCGGGCTCGCCACCTTGCCGGCACGAATGAGCTGCCCGGCGACCCTGAAGATCTCGCCGTGCACCGCCTCGTGGAAATGCTCCGGCGCAAGCGCGTCGCCGACGCGGTAGAACGCCTCGTTGTTCACCAGCACGGCGCCGAGCAGCGCCTGTTCGGCCTCGAGATTGTGCGGCGGATGGCGATAGGGCGCGTCGATCATGGTAGCGACGTTGTTCATGCGGCGCCCCGCATGGCGCGCCGCTTCGCCTCGCGCATCGTTTCATTGACGTAGTAGCGGCCGGTCCATGCGCTGCGGCCGAGCAGCCGCCCGATGACCGAAGGCGCCATGTTTCTCTCCGAGCGCAGGCGGTTTGCCGCCTCGATGCGCGCGCTGAACAGTTGCGCCGATTGCCGCCGCGACTTCAGCTCATCGACGGTGACACCGTAGTCGCGCGCGACGGCGCGGATGATCTCGATGGCGGTCATGATCAGAACGGCACCTCCGCCACCACCTCGGCCAGTGCCCTCGGCGCCGCCCCCGGGGCGCAAGCTCTCCAGGATCGATTTGAGCGAAGGAACGCTGGCGCGCGCAATCCGATGCGCGCGGTTCTCTCCGGGCGTGAGCCAGCGCAGGTTGACCTTGCGGTTATCCAGGCTTTGCCCGTTGACGTGGTCGACGTGATGCGTCAGCTGCCAGCCGAGGGTGCGCGGATCGTGCCGGATCATGATCTCGCGGTGCAGGTACACAGTCGACCGCGCGACACCGATGTTGCGCTTGGCATAGAATTTCCAACGGGTTTTCGCGTGCCAGCCGTAGTTCCAGCGACATTCGACGATCCAGGGCCAATCGTCGGTATCGACGATGCACCAGATGTCGTGCCGTTCGCTGAGGGTCAGAATGCGGCAGGGCAGGTCGACGGAGCGCAGCGCGATATTCATGCCGCCGCTCCCGCTTCCGTCGCGAACTCAGGCGTATCGATCACGTCGAACAAGCTCGGCAGCGCCCGCCCGGCTTCGAACGCCTCGAGGTAGTGCACGCCGTCCTTGAACGAGACCGGGTCAAGCTCGCTCGCTTGCCCGCGCCGGCCGAGCTGCAGGGCGCGGTAGGGGACCGTCATCAACCCCCCGAACGGGTCATAGACCAGGTCGCCTTCGTTCGAGTAGCGCGTGATCAGCCGGTCGACGATGTCGAACTGCAGCGGGCAGATGTGCAGCTGCGCGCGGCGCGAGGCTTGCGCGGTGTTGAGCGTGCGCATGCGGTTGACGTCGGTCCATACCGCCGGATGCGCCGACGGCGGCGCCAGCGCCATGAAGGTCTTCGGCAGCCGATCGCCGAGGTACTCGCCGAGCGCGACCACGTATTCATGGTCATAGATTTCCGCCAGCGAGAACTGCTCGAAGATGCGGGTGATCTGCTCCATGCCGAGGTTCTTGAGCGCCGCCGCAAACTCTTGCGGCCGCAGCAAACGGTTGCCCGAGGAGCGCCAGAAGGCGTGCGCGTCGACCTGCCAGCGCGCAAGCGAATAGCCCTCGCCCGGTACCGGTACGGTGATCGTGACTTCGCCGCCCTCTTCGCCCTCAAGGGTGACCGCGCGCAGCGGCGGCTTTTGCTTGGTCACGGGCACGTCGGCGTAGCCGCGCGACCGATCGCTCTGCGGCTTGCGCATCAGGATCACATACTCGGGCGACCCCACGCCCATCTTGGTGGAGTCCTTGGCGTTCTCCGAATAACCGAGCCGATAGGTGCCGTTGTTCTCACGCACCACGTCGGTCACGATCGTGATCATGCCGGCGTAATCGAAGCCGTGCGTCTTGAAGTGGAAGATCGCTTCGGCGTGGAACGGCGAGATCGTCGGCGCGCCCGCGCCGGTCACGGCGCCGAACAGCACGCGGTCCTTGACATGCACGCAGGCGAGCCGCCCCGGCTGGATGAAGTCGTGGAATTCGAAATTGATGCCCGGGAAGATTGCCTTGTGGCAGTGGTGCTGGAAGTTGCAGCCGGTACCCGACATCGACGGCTTGGTGCCCAGGTACTTGAACCGACCGTGCTTGAAGTCGACCGCGTTGCGCTCGTTGGCGTCGCGGTCCTGCGCGCCATAGATCGAGCGCACGCCCGGCACGGCCGCCTCGATCGCGTCGCGCTCTGCTTCCAGGTGATGCCACAGGATGCGGTGTGCATGCGGGTCGGCGGCGATGATCTCGCACATCTTGGCGATGCGTGCCGGCATGCTGTCGCGCTTCTCGGCCGCCGCCTGCTGCAGGCCCATCGCCGGCATGCGCAACAGCACGTACTGCCCGTCGCTTTCGGGGCCGGCCTTGGCGTGGTCGCTCGGCACTTCGTGCCAGCGCACGGTGAGCGGCGGCAGGATGTAGCCTTCGTCGGAGAAACCAAGCTCGGAGGGATGCTGCAGGAAGATCGCCCAGGAATGCACGAAGGCCCAGAATTCGTCCTCCTTGTGCGGATAGAGCGTGAGGTCGTTTGCCTTCGACGAGTTGCGTTGGAAAAACCGCGTCAACGCCTGCCCGGTATCCATCACGCCGAGATATCCGGCGTAGTGGATCAGCTCCTTGGTACGGTTGGGCGACGGCGTCGCGGTCGCGACGAAGCGCAAGGGAACCTGCGCGAACAGGCGCAGGAACGTCTGGAACGTCTTGGAGCCATAGTCGCGCAGGCAGGCCGCCTCGTCGAGCGACACGAAACCGAAATACTCCGGGAAGATCTTGCCGTCGCGCACCGGCTCGTAGTTGGTCAGGTAGATCAGCGGCGGGCCCTCGGCGGCAACGTTCTGGGAATCGACGAAGTCGGCGTGGCTGCGGATGAACCTCAGCCGGACCGCGCAGTCTCCGGTGAAGAAGCGCTCGGCGTCGTCGAAGAATTCATGGCGCACGCCAAGCGGAAGAACGATCAGCGCCGGACCGCGGTCGTGCTTGAGCGCGAGCCGCGCCAGCTCGATCTGCGTCACGGTCTTGTGCAAACCGAATTTCAGGAACAGTGCCCGGCGGCCGCCGCGCAGCGCCCATTGTACGATCAGCCGGGTGAAGTCCTTCAGCGCCGGGTTGATGTCGGCAAGATCGACCTCGAAGCCATCCTGCGGCGAGACCGGCACCTTGCGCTCGAGGAAGGCACGGTACGGATCCTCCTCTGCCGCCACGGCCACCGCCGGCGCGATGACCGGAGCGGCAAGCAGCTGCGCCGCATGCTGCAACAGCGCGACCTTGCGCCGATACGCCGGTGCCTGGCGCGCGTCGACCTTGCCGGCCGCGATGAACCGCTCACCGGCCAGGGCCTCCTCGAGCAGCGCCGCGGCGGTCGCGTCGCGCTCGGCCAGCGAGGCGACCGCCGCATCTGCGGTTATGGTGCGCGGTGCATGCATCAGCTGCGTACAAGCTCCGCCGGCAGATCGGGCATATCGCCCGCGGCGGGAGCGACCTCGCTTGGCGCCTCCGGATCGCCGCGCAGTTCGATCAGGCGTGCGATACCGTCCGGGGTGAGGCGGGGCGCATAGCCTTCGGTGACCAGTTTGCGCTGGCGCAGCATTGCCAGGGCGTCATCAGAGACGAATTGGCCGCGATGAACCGCTTCCAGATCGCCCAGCTCCGCCGCATCCGTGTCCACGCCGGCGGACCAGGGCAGCGGCGGCAGTTCTCCCGTCTCCGCATCGAACGGCGCGCCGTCATCGGCCGCCAGCTCCGTCGCGGGCGCCTCATCGCCCCACACGTCGAAGCCTTCGCGCGCGCCGCGCGCGTTGAGCTCGATCTTCTGCACGGTCGGGAAGTGCTGCAGCAGCCAAGCGAACAGATCGTCAGGCTTGGCCGAGTGCCAGTCCTTCTGCGTGCCTTCAATATGGGGCCGCGCGGCGAACAGCACATTCTCGCCCTGGCCGCCCTGGTTGGGACACGCCGGGCTCCCGCGGGTCCCGAACAGCACAAGTTCGGCGCGCGAGGTGCCCCAGCCGAAGCCGGTCCCGGGCGGACCGACCACCTGCAGATAGCGCCGCCGTTCCGGCACGCCGAGCGCTTGGCACGTGGCCGGATCGAGCGGGAAGTCGACCACATCCTTGACCCACACGCGGAACGACTTCGGAACGAAGCCCCACGCACGCATCACGTCGATGCCGTTGGCGAGATCCGTCACCCAAAGGGCCAGCAGGCAATCCCGGTCGGCGATCCGGTCGATCAGATCGCGCCGCGCCTTGATCGCGTCGAGTTCGGAGACGCGGTAATGGTTGGCGGCGTGGCGATCCATCCCGGTCGCCTCGCTGCGCGGGACGAATTTCCATTCCGGATCGGCGACGATGATGCCGTACCTCTTGTCCGCCGGTGGCAACGCAAGCTGGCGCTGTCCCTGCTCGCGCTCGCGCGCATCGCGTTGCTGCCGCTTTTCCGCGAGCTTTTCCTGTTTGAGCTCGTCGGCGAGCCTGCGGACCTCGCGCTTCGCCTCCGGCGTCAGCTTGCCTCCGTCGTCACGCGGCAGGTTCGCGAGCAGCGCCGCCTGCTCATCCTTCGGCTTCGCCGTCAGCGCAGCCGCGACGTCGACGACGACGTCGCCCGCCTTCAGCGCCTCCTGCAGGGCCGGGGCGCCCTGGTCGCGCACCTTGGCCGCATCGGCGATGGAGCGCTCGGAAACCCCATGGCGCTCCGCCAGTGCCGCACGCGTCTCGCTGGCGCGGGCCGACGGCGCCGTACCGACGTCAAGCTGCAAATTTGCATCTTGACCATCGCCGACCTCGCGCCGGCCGCCATGGCGCAGGCTCTCGAACTCGGCCGCGATCGCGGCGCGCTGCGACGGCGTCAGGTCGCGTCGATGCAGGTTTTCATCCTCGACGAAGTCGAGCGGCGAAGGCCCGTCGCCGCCTTCCGCCACGGCGCGCGGATCGTACAGCCGGCACTTCGGCGCAATGCCGAGGCGCATGCATTCGGCGTAGCGGGTGCGGCCGTCGAGGATCATGCCTTCCAGCAGTACGATCACCTTGCGCTGACCGCGGGTGCGGATGCTTTCGCCAAGCTCCGCGCGCCTCGCGGCTTCGGGGAGCGGAAACAGGTCGGCGAGCGGATGGGCTTTGAGCTCTTCGGTCATGCCAACTCCTCAGCTGCGTGATCGGTCAGCCATCCCGCCGGCAACTCGAAAAACCCTTGAGCGCCCTTGATCGGGAACGGTGGATTGAGAGGTCGCGGGTCGCGCAACAGCCATGCCCAGCGCCCGGGCTCGTAGTTGCCGAAGTCGTCGTACCGAACGGTGAAGCAATCGGGCATCGCGCGGCTGGTGAGCCGGCGCACAACGCGCGCGGCGGGCACAGCGGTACCTTCGGCGGACTCGCCTACCTGGAATGCAGCATCGAGCCGCACGATGCACACAACGCAACCGACCGGCATCGTGGTGTGCCCGAAGATGCCCATCAGGTGATCCGGCGTCCCCTTCATGGACGCGCTCAGCTTGTCCGCAAGCTCAAACCCGCCGGGCTTATGCTGCCCGTACATCAGATCCGTGGCGAATGCGGCGGCGTCCTTGTCGACTTTCTTCGCGGCATGGATTGCGATCGGTTGGCCGATAAGGCTGCGCGGCGGCGCCCAGCTCCGTGTTTCGAATGGCTTCGCGCCGCACGCAATCAGCGACGCCCATGGTTGCCACAGTGATATCGCCTTCATCGCACCGCCCTCAGCATGTCGAGCACGCTCGTCATGTGCTCTTTCGCAGCCTGCGCGGCGATCTCGTGATCCTCGGTCGTCTCGCTCTTCTCGTGCATCAACCCCTTGAACTGGTGGTCCTTGAGATTAAGCACCGCCATCATGTCGGGATCGGTGCCGAGATCGGTGATGAGGTAGTAGACGATCACGCTCTCCTGCTGGCCCATGCGGTGCGCACGATCCTCCGCCTGGCGATGGATCGCCGGCGACCAGTCGAGCTCGGCGAACACGACGCAGCGCGCCCGCGCCTGCAGCCCGTCGATGCCGGTCGCGGCACGCAGCGCGATGATCAGCAGGTTGGTCTCGCCCTCGATGAAACGGCGGCGGCCCTCTTCCTTCTGCGTGGTGTTCTCCTGGCCGGTGATCGCCCCGGGCGAAAACTCCTCGAGCGCCTCGCGGATCGCATCCTCGACCGCATGATGGTGCGCGAACACGAGCGTGGGCTCGCCCGCCTCCATCAACCCGCGCAGGAACGCGATGATCGCCGGCACTTTGGCGATGCCGGTCGCGCGCCGTGTCTGGTTGATCGCCTCCTGCTCCATGCGCGCGCGATCGAACGGGTCCGCAGTTGCCGCCGCCTCGCGCGCCAGCGCGGCCGCGGCGCGCACCAGGTTGGCGAACTCCTCGCGGTTGGCATCGATCGGCTCGATGACCGCGCGCTTTTCCGGCAGGTCGGACTGCACCTCGGCCTTGGTGCGCCGGAGCAGCAGCCGCGCGTCGCGCAGATAGGTGCCGAGGATGTCCGGATCGAGCACCACGGTCTTGCCGGCGACCGCGCCGCACCACGCCTTTTCGAAATCGACCCGCGTCCCGAGGCAGCCTTTCGAGATCGCGTTGAGCACGGTGTAGATTTCGTCGCCGTAATTGTAGGTCGGCGTCCCCGAGAGACCGACCACGTTGGCGCAGGAGCGCGCGATCAGCCGGGCGCAGTCGTACTTGCGCGTGCCCGAGTGGCGCAGCTCCTGCACCTCGTCGAAGATCAGCGTGCGGATGCCGCGCGCGGCGAGCAGCGGTACCCAGGCATGCAGCACCAGATAGTGCACGATGTAGATGTCGGCTTGCGGCGTATCGGCCGCGGCCTTGGCGCCCATCAAGGATAGCCAGGTCGGCGGCGCATCGGTGCCGGGCGGAATGTCGTACAGCCCGCCGCCGGGCCCGGCCGGACGCACCTCAAGGAACTCCTCGAGCTTGCGCTCCCAATGCCGCTGCACGTGCGGCTGGCAAACGATCAGCGCCGGCCACTGCTGCACCCGGTCGAGGAACGCGAAGGCCTGGACGGTCTTACCCAGCCCCATGTCGTCGCCCAGGAGCCCGCGGCGCTGCGCGCACATCCAGGCGACCCCATCCTCCTGGAACGGCAGCAGCGAGCCGGTGAACGCGCCGCGGCGGCGCTGGATCGGCGCCGCCCCGCCGCCGGCGCGCAGCGCCGCGGCGAGGTAGTGGGTTTCCCAAACCGGCTCGGCCGCGGCCGTCAGGGTCATCGGGTAGCGGTGCTGCAGCATCAGCAGATCGTCGAACGTGCCGTCGACCGCCGGAAACGACACCGCGTCACGCTTGCCCGACTTCGCGCCGGAGAACAGCTTCATCGCCGCCACCACCACGACCGGCGAGCCGGTGATCTTCCATCGTCCTTCCGCCTCGCCATCGACGAGCGGCCCGTCGTTTTCCTCGGACTCCTTCGCGATGAAGTCGAGTTGGGCAACGCCGCCGGCGCGCGAGGGACGCGTCAGCATCAGCGGCTGCGGCTTCGCGTCGACCATGAAGAGGGCGGGAAGCGCGTTCATGCCGGCACCGACGCGCCGGGGAATTCATCGTGCGTGCGACCATCGAGCTTCCGACCCGAAGCTTTCTTGCCCAAGTCATAGGCGCGGTTGCGATGGTCGTATAGCTGGCCGGGCCACACCCCCACCGACTGGCACTGCTCGTGCAGCGGATCGTCGGCTTGATCCATCGGCAACCAGCGGCCCCACTGCTTGAAGAACTTCGCGACACCGGCGGCGTCGCAATCGGCGATGATCTTGCGGGCCCAATCGGGATGCATCGGGCGCGCGCTCTTGCCGGATTCGCCCCCGACGATCACCCAGTCGAGCGACACGGCACCATCCTCGATCGCGACATCGGGTGTCAGCGCATCGAGCATCCACGCGTGCCCCTCCGGAGTTCTCGTCTTGATCTCGGTTAGATCAATCGGTCCGAGCAGCGGCTCGGCGCTGATGCCGCGCACCGCCAGCGGCGTGCTCAACAAGGTCGGGATGTCACGATCGGCGTCCGGCTGGGTCGAGACCGAGATCAGTCCCCAGACGTTCGGCAAGGGCAGCGAAGCCCTCCAATCCCCGCCATGCTTCACCTTGGACCCGACCCGCGTACCGAGGATCGACCATGCCGCGCCATCGATCTTGTGAGCGCGACCGGGTGCGGAGAGAAAGCTGCGCATCAGCGGCGGCCGCTTGGTCACCACGATGAAGGTGTGCCCCCTGCAAAGGCTCGCGACCGCAAAGATCTGGTTGAGCCATTCTTCCTTGACCCAATGGCCGAACAGATCATTGGTGGAGCAGACGAAGATCGTCCGAGGCGTACGCCACTTGAGCGGTTGCAGCAGCGTCGGCTCGTGCAACTCGATGCGGACCTTGTCAAGGTTCTGCGCGATGTAGGCGTGACCGTTGCCGCCGGTGTCTCCGCCGCGCACGTTGAGGGCCTCAGCCCAGCAGTAGCGGCAGCCCTCGCCGGCATGGATGCAGAACCAACCGCGCTTTCCGCTCACCTTGTCGTAAGCGCGGATCGGATTCCACGTCGCCGGCTTCGTGCCCGGACGCTGCAGCCATTCGATCAGGGAGCCGTCGGCCATAACCCCTACCCCGTCCGCTTTGCTTCGAAGCCGAGACTGCGGATCAGGTTGGCGCTGTCGGCGAAGCGCGCATGGCCGAGCCAGGCGGCCACGAAATCGCGCAGGCGATCATGCTCGCCGCGGGCCCGATAAGCCGCGATCTTGCGCCTAGCGCGGGTGACGCTGTCGCGGCGCAGCAGCTTGTGGCTCGCCCAGATGCGATAGCCGAGAAAGTTCACGCCGCGCACCGCGGGCGCGATGTGCCACTTGGAGAAACGCAGGCCGAGGCGGTCGCGTGAGAACGCTTCGATACTCGTCTTGACGCGCCGCAGATGCTCGGAGCTCGCGCCCAGCACCACGACGTCGTCCATGTAGCGGTACCAGAACGTCTCGCCCAGCGTTTGCTGCAGATGGCGGTCGAGCGTGGCGCCCGCGTACAGGTTGGCGAAGATCTGCGACGTCAGGCTGCCGATCGGCAGGCCGATGCCGCTGCGCGGCACCATCGCCTCGATCAGCCGCAGGGTCGCGCGGCAGCTGATCTTGGCCTCGATCAGCCGCCACAAGGTCGCGAGCTCGATCGAGGCGAAGTAACGCGAGAAATCGGTCTTGAGGAAGTAGACCTGCTGCCCATCGCGCGAGAGCCGGCGCAGGTCGCTCTGCAGCGCGATCGTTCCGGCATGCGTGCCTCTGCCCGGGCGGCAGGCGAAGCAACGCGGCAGCAGCGCGCGGTCGAAGATCGGCGCGATGATCAGGCACAACGCCTGCTGCGCCACGCGGTCGCGGAACGGCAGCGCCGAGATCAGCCGGCGCTTGGGATCGAACACGTAGAACTCGCCCGGCCGGCCCGGCCGATAGCTGCCGCGCGCCATCTCCTCGGCAAGCTGCGCCAGGTTGAGCGCGTCGTATTCCTTGAACTCAAGATAGCCCGCGGTCAGGCGCTTGCCGCGCGACGTGAGGCGGTAGGCCCGCGCCATCGTCGCGGGCGCGGTGATCTTGCCGATGAGATTGCGGTAGCGCTTCGCCATTGGTTGCCCCAGCGAAACGAGGAAGCCGGCCGCGGGTTTCGACGGGCATTGCCCGCTACGCCCCGCTCTGCCGGACCGGGATGGGTGTTCGCCGAAGCAGGACAGGCGGGCTGACCACCGCTGCCTCGATCGGAGGCACGTGGAAGACCGGCGCGACCTTGATCGCCGCCGCGTCGATATCCGGTCGTCACTGCGCCCGCGCGCGCCCAAGTTGCCGTTCGAGTTGTCCGCCCAGTTGCCGAGGTTCGCGTAGCGCGAACCGGCGTTCCTGCCGTTCAACCACGATCCGCCGAAGATGGAGGCGCGCGGCATGCTTACCCCGCCTGCCCTTTTGGCCGCGCGCCTTCGCGCGCGGCCAAACTTAGTTTCTTCTGCCAGGCGCCGAGCATGCGCCCCGGCTCCGACAACAGCCGCAATGCGTGCGCGTGCTGGTGAGCGTTCACGATCCGCACCTCCGGCTTGACCAGGAAACGGAGGTAGGACCGCAAGGTCGCGAAGCGCGCATCGATCGCGTACAGCCGAGAGAGCTGCCGTGACTTCGCTGCGTGATAGAGCTCTCCGACCGGAGCGAGCAGCTCGGCCAGCACGGCATCGCGCAGCACGCCGTGATGGCGCGGGCTGCGTTGCAGGATCGGATAGAGATAGTCACGGAAGGCCTCGTACTTTTCGACGATCGCCAAAGCTTCAGTGCTGCTATGCTCGTCCCTGACGATCATCGCCGCGGTTTCACGGTTCGCCGCCGCTGTCGCGGCGGCCAAGCAAGCTGCAGGTGGTCACTGCGCCCGCGCGCGCCCAAGTGGCCGTACGAGCTGTCCGCCCAGTAGCCGAGGTTCGCGTAGCGCGAACCGGCGTGCCTGCCGTTCAACCACGAGCCGCCGAAGATGGAGGCGCGCGGCACGCTCGGATGGCCGTCCGTGCCCCATGTCCACATGTTGCCGGTCGCCTGCATCACGCCGGAGCGGCTGGTGCGCGGCGCGTCGAGCTTGGTCGTGACCGGATCGCCGTCGGCGGAAGTGTGCTCGGTCACGCCGAACGCCGCGGCGAAGAACTCCTCCGCGCCGAGCAAGGTCTTGCCGTGATGCTTCAGCACGGCCGCGGCCGCCGCATAGTCGAACCGACTGATGGCGACCCCGGGCGGCGCCTCCGGAAGGCTGCTGCCATCCGCGATCGTTTCTCCGAGCCTGCTGGTCCCGTGCGTGAGATGGCGCGCGCCGAGCAGGTAGATGTCGCACCAGAAGGCGCCGACGGCCCCTTCAACCAAGGTCATCCCACGCAGGTCGCGGCAGACGGGCCGAAAATTGCGGTCCCAGATCGAGCAGGGGTTGATCGCCGGCGTCTTATCGCCGCCACTGCCTGCCGTGGCATTGCCACCTGGCGCGAAGTGGAAGCCGCCGAGCGCGTTCACCGGCAAACGATTACTGTCGAGCCGCTGAACGACCGCGCGGCCACGCGTGACGCACACGACGTAGTCGCCGCCGGCAACATAACCGCCATCGGGCGTCGGAACCGCGGTATCCTTCTTGAACGCGACACCGCGAAACCGCGTGCCGGCCTTGATCGCGATCGCGCCGCGGCCGGTTGCCTTGATGGCCGGACTGGCAGGGTCGCGTTTGGCGAGCGATGTCGCCGCTCGTTTCCTGCTGAGGGACTTCGTCATGATCGATTCCTTGTTGTGTCTTGGGAAGAAGTGGATGGCCGCCGCTGTCGCGGCGGCTTAAGCAAGCTGCAGGTGGTCACTGCGCCCGCGCGCGCCCAAGTCGCCGCTCGAGTAGTCCGCCCAGCGGCCGAGGTTCGCGAAGCGCGAACCGGCGACCCCGCCGCTCAACCACGAGCCGCCGAAGAGGGAGGCGCGCGGTTCATCCGGATCGCCGTCGTGGCCCCATGCCCAGAGACTGCCGGCCGCCTGCATCACGCCGCGGCGGCTGGTGCGCGGGGCATCGAGCCTGGTCACGCGCGGGTCGTCGCGATGAGCGGTGCGCTCGGTGACGCCGATGGCCGCCGCAGCGAACTCCTCGAAGCTCAACAGGCCCTTGCCGTGATGCTTCATCACGGCCATCGCGACCTCGTAGTCGAGTTGGTCGAAATGCCCGCCGGCCGGGTTTTGCGGCGGGTCGTCGCCGTCGGCGATCGTCACGCCGAAGCGGCTGGTGCCTTGCTCGAGGTGGTCGCGACCGAGCAGATAGATGTCGACCCAGAACCTGCCATACGGGCCCTCGACCAAGGTCATGCCGCGCGGATCCGGGCAGGCCGGCCGGAAGCTGAGGTCCCACAGCGAGGACGGATTGATCGCCGGCACATCGTCGCCGCCACTGCGAGCCGCGGCGTTACCGCCGGGCGCGAAGTGGAAGCCACCCAAGAGCGTGTCGCCGCTCGGAATCGAGGTCGCACGCGAACACAGCGGCGTATCCACGCCGACCGCGAAGCTCACGTCGTAATCGCAACCCGGCTCAAAGCCGCCGTCGGGTAACGCGACCGCAGTATCTGCGTCGAAGGCTCGACCGGCGAAGAACGTGCCGGCCCGGACCGCGATCACGTCGCGGCCGGTGACCACAAGCGCGGGCGAACCGGCATCGGCCTTGACCAAGGCCGGTCGCGCGGAGGCTACTTTCACTGTGTGCTGGTTCATGCTTCAGGCTCCCATGCAAAGGCCGGAACTCACCCGCCGGCGGGGATTGCGGATTGGCGCGGACCGGAGATTGCGAGATGCGCGCAGTTGGCCGCGGCGAGAGCGCGCGCCTCGGGCGGGCACACCGAGTTGCCGACCATGCGCCCCTGCGCCTCGAGGGACAGCGGCTTGCGCACGCGGCGGCCGCGCACGGTCTTTTCGGCGATGACGTCGATCTTGTAGTCGCGCGGGAAGCCGTTGGCGTTGAAACGCTCGCGCGCGGTGAGCATGCGCATGCCGATGTCGACGATCTGATAGTCGACGCCGGCAACCGTCACGATGCCGAAGCGCGGCTTGACCGTTGCCGTATGCAGCGGTTCGCGCGCGTCCTGGCTCTGGCCGCCGCCCTGGTAGAACTTGACCAGGAACGCGCGCACCTCGGCGACGTGGCGCCCCTGCGCGGTCGACGTCGGCGTCGGGGCATCGACCGGACGCGGCATCAGCTGGTCCGCGCCGCTGCCCTTCAGGTTCACGATGCCAGCAGCAGCCTGCAGCGCAGGCGTCTCGCTTGCAGCGGCCTGCAGCTCAGCCTGCACCACAGTCTGGTTGCAGCCCTTGCCGACGATGGTGGAGACCGGCTCGGTCGGCGCGTGACCCGGCTCCATGTAGTTGTGTTGGGCCAGGAACGCCGCCACGACCGCGTGGCGGTTCTCCGTCGGCACCGTGCGCAGCGGCTCGCCGGCCGACGCCGCACGATCATCCGATCCTTCGCCCTCGCCGTAGTAGGCCGAGAGATGCGCCGCGACGAGCGCATGATGATTGCCGCCGGCGACGAACGTGCGCGTCGGCTCGTCGACCGCATAGTGCGGCTTATCGCCATGATTGCTCTTGACCATGGTGGCGGCGACCAAGCTCGGCGCGGCGCCGCCCGCGGTGAAGGGATCCGTCGCGGCGAGATCGCCGCGGCCACGACGATGGCCGCGCTGATCGACGTCGCCATGCGCTGTGCGGACCAGGAGCGGCGCCACCACGGCATGCGAGTTCGCCGTCATGAAGGTGCGCGCCGGCTCTTCGGCCGAGTTCACGCCGTTGCGCTCGAACGCGCTGGTCATGTCGGTGCGCACCAGGTATGGCGCCACGACGCCGAGCGGCGCGTAACCGCCGGGATGCGTTTCGGAGGAATGCGCCGTGCAGGTCGGCAGCGGTTCGGAAGCCGCCTTGCCGACAGAGCCGCCGTTGAACTTGGTCACGAACGGCGTGACGACGACCGCATCCTCTTTCACGGTCGCCGTCTGCATCGGCTCCGAAGCTGGGCGCGTCTGCGTGTGGCCCTGCCCCGTGCGCCCGCCGACGCCGGCGATGAACGGCTGCACCAGCGCGTGCTCGCCGCGCTTCGCCGCGGTGCCGGTGCGCAGCGGCTCATCGATCGGATTGACGCGGATGTCGCCGGCATGCGTCACCGGCACGATGAACGGCGCGGCTGAATTGATCACGTAGCGGAACACGCCCTTGGCGATGCGTGCCATGGTCTTAGGTCTGAGCGGACGCTGCGCGCGGATGCCGTGGCGCGCCTTGATCTCCTCCGCGGTGTCGAAGATCGACGGGCAGACCAGCGACCAGTCGATGGAATCCGCCGCCGTCACCCACGGCTTGAGCGCGCCGAGCGGCTTCTTCGGGTCGCCGTGCGTCGCCGCCGGCCACACGATCGGCTGGCCGTCGCGCCTGGCGATGCTGTAGAGCCGCTTGCGTATGGTGCCGGCGCCGGCATTGCAGGCGCGCCGCTCGCGCCATTCGAAGCGGTAGCCGAGGCGCTCGAGCTGGCGCCGCCAGCGGTGGAACGTCTCGCCCTTGCGCTTCTTGCACGGCACCATCACCGGCGAGCCGTGCAGGTCGAACACCTTGGCGCCGAAGGCGTCCACCTTCTGCACCAGCGGACCCCAGGTCGCGAACTCTTCGACGTTCTCGAGCATGATCACGTCGGGCCGCACCGCCTTGGCCCACTTGATCACCACCCAGGCGAGCGCGCGGATGCGGCGCTTCACCGGCTGGCCGCCCTTGGCCTTGCTGAAGTGCTTGCAGTCGGGACTGGCCCAGAGCAGGCCGACCGGCCGGCCGGCGGTCACGGAAGAGGGCTCGACCTCCCACACGTCGCTGAGCACATGCCACGTCGCCGGATGATTGGCGGCATGCATCGCCACCGCCTCGGCGTCGTGGTTGATCGCGACGTCGGGCCCGCGACCAAGCGCCTGCTCGATGCCGAGCGACGCGCCGCCACCGCCGGCGAACAGGTCGACGATCAGTCTGTGATCGGCCGGCAAGTGAGAAAAGCGGCGCCGCGCCTCCTGCGCCAATAGGTAGGAGCGCGTGGCGCGGCGCCGATGCACCGGACGGCGGCGGATGGCGAGCACACTGGCCGCCTGGCGCGTGCGCGCGCGATGTGAGGACTTGGTTACGGCGCGCGTCATCGCCCACCTCGCGCGAATGGCCGCGCGTATCCGACGCATGGCGGCGATTCGAACAGGAGCGCGGACGGTCCCCAGCTGCGGAACTCTGGCACCTCACCGACGAGAATCGTCTTTGCAGGCGGCGGCGCGAGCAACGCGCCATCGATCGACGGGCCGGCGTCGAGCAAAGTCCAGCCGAGCGCCAGATATGTTTCGACCTCGTCCGGCGGCACAAACAGGCCGTAATCGCGATGGCGCTCGCGGTACGAGCTCATGCAGCCTCCCGCGGCAAACGCACGCCGGCGCGCACACAGACGGCGCAGAGGTGTTGCCATTCGGTCCCGCTGACGCGCACCGGCCGCCAGCGCTCGCGGCGTAGGACGTTGCGCGCGCTGTCGAAGTTCGAGGTCAGCGTTGCGAGCGTCGCGCCGCACCCTGGCGCATCGCACTGGAACACGAAGTCGCCGCGGTCCTTGGTGGTGCTCATGACGCACGCGCCCGCTTGTCGAACATCGGCAGCGTCGAGCCGGGCGCCGCCGCAGGCCCCGCGTTGTTGTTGCTTGCATGCCCTGGCTTGCGCTGGCGATCGCATTTCTCGCCGTCGGCGACGATCAGCGCGGCGCCCTTGACCAGGTCGCGGCGATAGCCGTCGGGCTTCCACCAGGTGCGCGCCCAAAGCCACTGCTCCGGTGCCGGCGCACCGAAGAACTCGGCGCGTTCAGCGTTGGGACCGAGCGAGACCGCGTTGAGGACGTAGACCGCGCCATGACGCGCGAGATCTCCGTGCTTATGCTCGATGTCGTCATGTTCGATCGTCCAACCCTCCTCATCGATCTGGCGCTGGCGCTCGGCGATGACGGCGAGGATAAACGGCGAGAGCCGCAGGCTGATCCGCGCCTTCTCGAACAGACGCCGCACCACGTAGCCGCGCCCGACCGAGATCGCGGTCATGATCACTGCGAAGGCGAGGTTCTGCGGCAGCGAGATCGGCACGCCGAGCAGCGGCAGAAAGAACCACTGCGCGACCATCGAAATACCGAAACCGAGCACGGTCGACGCGATCGATTCCCACAGCGACTGCAGCCGCGCCTGGTGCATCACGACCTCCGAGACTGCTGTTCGAGAAGGGGGTTGGCGAGCCGCGCACACAGCTGCGTGAGGACCCCGATCGCCTGCCAGTAGTCGTCGCGCGCCCGCTCGGCTGCTCGCGCGCGCTCAAGCAACGCGTTGTTGTGCGTGAGCAGATCGGTCTCGCGCGCATCCGCGCGCGATCGCAGCTCGGCGACCGTGCGCTCGTGCAGTTCGGCCGGCACGATGCGGTGATTGCAGCCGGCACAGGTCATCGCCGTCATATGCGCCTCCGCAATTCGATGGCGCCGAGCAGCGTGATGACCAGCGCCGCAGCGATGCCCTCGATCGCGACCAGCGCCACCGCCGCGCTCGGCAGCGCGTCGGCGAGCGCGAGGGCGGCGGCGAGCATCATGCCGCCCTCCCGGCCGCGACGACGTGCGGAGCCTCTTGCGTATCGGGCTCCCCTCCCCCGCCGTCCGAAGCGGCGACCGCCGAGACCGGCCCGGGGTGATTACCGGGCGCAGATCGGGCAGAGCCGAGCTGCGCTGGGGAGGGGTATCCGTCGTCGAGCGCGGTCCGCGACGGATTGGCGACCGCCTCGACCTCGCGTGCGAGATCCTCGATTGTCGCGCTCGCCGACAGCGCCTCGTCGGTCAGCCGGCAGCCGAACGCGCGTTGCAGGTCGACGACCAGCGGCACGAGGTCGCCATCGTCCATTCCGAACTCTTCGAACATCATGTGCGGCTCGATCGACGCGGGATTGATGCCCCACGCGTCGGCGAGCTGCGCGATGATCCAATCGAGCGACGTCACGGCGCGCGTCCCTTACCGGCGCCGCCGCTTGCGGCCGCCCTTGCGGTCAAGCTGCAAATTTGCAGCTTGAGGCGCGGCCGCCGCCGGCACGCCGTTCACCGCCGCCACTTCGCTCTCGGCGAACCATCCCGACTGCTCGCGCCCGCTGTTGGAGAGCCAGCGCAGCTTGTAGTTCGGCTGCTCGGCCACGCTCTCGGTGCGGCGCATGACCACGCCGATGGTGTCGACCGTGCCCGGCACGTTGAGGCGCTGGCGCAGCGCGTATTTCAGCCCTTTGAGCATCGCTTCCCCTCCGAAAATTCGGACAGCACGAAGCCGTCCGGCGAACGGGCGTTCGCAAGCTGCCGCTGGCGCGGCGGGATTCACGCGGGTACGCTGAACTCGGCGGAGGCGCGCTTTAAGCGGCGGCGCCTCCGGAACTGAACTCGCGCCGGATCATGCCGCGTCCTCCGCGGTCAAAAGCCCGGCCAATTTTTTCGCTTGCTCCGCATCGAGATCGAACGTGATGATGTGTTCACCGTCGCTGACCGCGATACGCCGCCCCTCATTGGGAAGCGGATCGACGCAGATCGAGGAAAACACGGCGCGGTATTGCGTGAAGTTGCCACTCGTCTCGTAGACTTTGCCAGGAGGCGGCATGAGCACCTTGTCGGACATCATCGCCCTCCTCGATCGCTGGCCGAAGTGGAAGGAACTGGCGGCGCTGCCCGAGCGCGTTCAGGCGCTCGAAGCGCGGCTGCAGGCGCTGGAAGGCAAGACAGGAGCGCGACCGCTCGGCCCGACCGATTGTCCCAAATGCCGCACGCCGCTGGAATTCGTGTCGGAAAAGCCCCATGAGCATTTCGGCGACATCGGCGGTTTGAAAGTCCACACGCTGCGCTGCGCGACCTGCGGCATGCAGGTGGAGCGTGAGTTCGATCCGGGGCGAGGCTACAAGACGGCCTGAGGCCGTGCGCGCAGGGAAACGTGAGCGCCGGCAAGGCCTTGGCAACATAGCGGGCGAAAAGCGGCCGATCGTTAAGCTGCGAAAAACCGCAATCCACAGGCCTAAAACGGACTTTCGTCCTGGATTGACAGCACGGTGTCGCGCGAGCGCGATCCGCCCATGCCGCAACCGGACCGTTTATCCGTATCGCGCTACCGTCTCCGGTCGCCCCAGCCAGGCGCTCAACCGAGGCGTTCAAGCGGCAGGGGACGCGCTTTCTCGGCGATGCAGCGTCCCGCCTGTGAAGGAAAAATCCCCGCACGCTCAAACAGTTGCGGCAGCATTGCTGACCTGCGTCGGGGAATTCACATTGGCGTGTTGCTGCAGTGCGGGCAGGTAAGTCATTACCGAAACCCGCACGCTCGGCACGATTGCTGTGACATTCCGCCCGGTTCGGTTGATTGCCTCCGTCTCCGCACGCCCGGTAGCATTCCCCAACGGAAGGGATCGCGCCATGGGCGATGTAGTTACATTTTTGCCGCGAGGTCATGCTCTGGACCCCGAATTGGCGTGCATCGCCACCAAGGCCTCAAGCGTCACACCTGGGACCTTGAGATCGGCCGCGAGCTTGATGATGTCCGACCAGCGCCTGCCGGGAATCCCACGTTTGCGCCAATTGCTCACGACCGGCGGCTTGAGACCGAACTTTTCGGCGACCGCGCAGGTCCCGCCCAGAGAATTGATAAGCGAATCAACCATGGCGCAATTATTCTTCACAAAACGTGATGTAGTCAACAATCACGGATTGGCAGGCGACAAACGCGGCGCCCCATGGCCTCTTTCTGCCATGCCAAGCCCCTATAAAGACATCGGAAATCGTCTAGTTGTGATGCGAGATGTGCTTGGTATCAAGCAGGCCGAACTGTGTAAGGCTATCAAGGTGGCTCAGAACAGGATGAGCCAATATGAGAGCGGGGAGCGCCGAATCACTCTGCCGGTAGCCATCAAGCTCGCAGACACCTACGGCATTACATTGGACTGGATCTACCGTGGCGAGGCTTCTGGGCTGCCACATCACTTGCACCGAAAAATCCATAGCGCCGCGTGAACGACTTCCCATTTTGTGAAGTTTTAGATTGACTACATCACAAAGCGTGAAGATACTCGTCGCCTATGAGCGGCGGTTCAACAACAATCCACCTAAAGGTCGAAAACCCATGTCGACCGGAAGCCGTCATCCATGATGACTTTCTTGAAGCCCATTGCGCGGCAATTTTGCACGAAGTCCGTCTCAGTCTGAATCTTGTAGACCATCGGTCGGCTCATCAGCACATACTTCACGCGCAAGGTCGTGGCCTCCTGGCCTTCTACGGTTACGTAAACGTCCATGCCCTGCTTGAGAAAATTACGCTCGAGCAAAGCCGGATATGCACGTCTATCGGCTACCCGCGCGGCGGCAAGTTGCTGGTCACGCGCCTTCGCAAGGCGCGCCGCTTCCGGTGCCCAAGCCTTCCCTACGGCCTCATTAATCACCTCAAGCCTCTCAATCGCTACCAGCGCCTCAGCGTGACGTGCCTGTTCGGGCGCCGCTTTTCGCAGGTCGGAAATCACCGTGAGCAAGGTCTGGTGATTTACCGCGTCTTTTCGTTTGCCGGCCTTGAACTCCGTCCAGTGCGCTTGCAAACGATCCGCCCGCGTCAGGTCTTCAGCCAACTGTTCTGGTGTCCGAGCGGGCGTGGCGGGCTTTGTTGCGGTGACCGGAAAGGACGTCTTAGGCGTCGGCTCGCGGCCCGCGAGCATCGCCCCACCAACCAACAGCCCCAACACGATCAATATCGCGCGAATCATAGCTCAGCCTTCGCCTTCTGCCAGCGCAAACGCAAAGCGCGCCGCCCATGCCTTTCGCATGCGGTTCCCCCATCTCGTCTCAACTCTACACCCGCAACCGCCGGCTGAACAATGCTCGCTCGCCCGTCCGATCCACCTGTCGACACCGACCCCAACGAAGAGCGCTGGGCGCTGGACCGGCGCGAACGCGAACTCGTGGCCTTGCTCGGCGGCTTTGGCCATCGGCCCGCGTTGCCCGATTTGCCGGAAAACAGGTTTCCCGAGCGGCACGGCGCGGCGCAGGCGCGCAGCGAATTCGCGTTGGTCAAGATCGAAAGCGCGCTGCGGCTGCTGGCGCGCCCGCGCACCCCGAGCGCCAAGGAAGCGCATGAGAAACTGAGCGAAGCCGCCGTGCTGCTCGCCGCGACCGTGGCGGACAGCAACTCCCACGATACGACCACCTGCGCCGTGATGCGCCAGCGCGTCGCGATCCTCGAGCGCGCAGTCGCCGAGCGCGCCCAAGCAGAGCGCACCGCGCACGACATGGCGCACGCAGGCGGCGCATCATGACGACGACGTGGTCACTTACCGAGCTGGTGACATTCGGGATCGAGCGTCAGGCCGAAGCCGAACGCCAAGGCGCGCGCCACATCTTCGTTGAAGAAATCCACAGCGGCGCCACGCGCATTTCATCGCGCATCATCCAACACGCCTGCATCGTTCACGTTTACACCGAGACGGCCCGCGAAGCTAAGCGCGCCTTTGCGCTGTTGCATCACTCGCGCGACGGCTGGTACGTGGCCGACCTCAACAACTGTGCTGGCGACCGCGCTGTCGTTAATGCGCGCCTCCGCGATATCAAGCATGCAGCAGCGGCGGGCGCAGCATGAACACCGACCACGCGCGCCGAACACTCACGCATCTCGACCGCCAAGCCGCACTCGCACCCAGCATCGCATTGGAGCGCCCGCTGACGTTCGATGAAGCCGCCGGCATGGCGTGGTGGAACGCACTGACACCGGCGGCGCGCAAGAACTGGCTGCGCCTGGCCGGCTCGGCAGTCGCGGCTGACGCATGGGAGCTGTATAAACGCGACAGGGCGGGCTCTGAATGAACCGCCTGATGCTCATTGCCGCCTGGCTGCCGGCCGGCTTGGCGGCGCTGATCGTCGCGATCGCGGTGGTGACGATCGCTGTGCATTCTCCGACGCCGCCCTTGACGCCATGACCGGGCCTGACCGCACAATAACCGAGGTCGCGGCCGACCTGCGCATCGGACGCCGCACGCTCGAGGGCTGGCTCGCCGCCGACCTCCGGCGCGCGGCAGACGATCGCCGCTTCCATTTCCACACGCGCCGGGGACGCAAGCGCATATGGTCACCGACCGCCTTCAGCCAACTGAGCGCCGCGATCGAAAGGGAAAGCGGCCCGGGCGGAGCCCTCGTGGCGTCCGACTACAAGAGCGCGCCGGTTATTGGCATGCCTACGGTACCTTGCGCGCCGGCGGCCGTTCAATCCGCGTGCGACGCAGTCTTGGCCTGGCCGTTGCGTCCGTCGCGCAAAGGATCGCCGAAGACGAACTCGAAGCCTATGTCGACGAACTCAGAGCGCGGGCCACCGGTGCGGTCGGCCGAGGTGTTCCGGTTGCGATAGCGGCCGAAGCGTATCTCTCACGCGCGCGCAATCGTCCGCTGCGTCCCGCGACGATCTCGATCATCAAGGAAATCGTAGCACGCTTCGGCCTGCGTCGGCTCAACGATATCGGGCGCGAGTGGAACGCATGGATTGATGGCGAACGCACCGCTTCCGGCTTCAAGCCCGGCCGCGCCACCGATCTCAAAGCATCCTCGCGCGAGCGCATTCTCGGCGGCGTGCTCGCCTTCCTCAACTTCGCCAAGCGCAACCACGGACTCACCGTTCTGCCGGTGTTCGAACGCGACAACGCGGCGCGCAACCCGAACCGCCGCGCCCGCCGCCGGGTCGCGGAGCTGCGCCCCGAGCTCATCCGCGCGCTGTTCGACGCCGCCCACATCACCATCCGCGCGCAGCTCACGGTCGAGCATGCGACCGGTGCGCGCGTATCCTCGGTGCTCTATGCGGCACGCGTCTGCGACCTGATCCTCGCGCCCGGGCGCGAGCAGATCACCTTCCCGGCGACCAAGAACGGCGAGGACGTGACGGCCGCGCTCGATTCCACCGCGGTCGCCACGCTCAAGGAATACCTTGCATGGCGTGGCAAGCTGCACGATCGCGAGGCGCCGCTGTTCCTGACGCACCGGCGCAAGCCCTATATCGACAACGGCCGCGCCGGCGGCGGGCAGAACAAGACCGGCTTCAACGCCGCCAAGCGGCGCGCTGCCGCGGCCATCATCGCCGCGGGCAAGGCGGAAGCGGCGCACTGCGCCAAGCGGGGAGACAGCATAAGCGCCGCTGCGGCATGCGAGCGGGCGGCGGCCGATGCCGCGCTGATCGGCAAGGTGACGCAGCATTGGTTCCGCCACCTGCTCGCCACCAAATGGCTGCGCCGGGATCCGCGCGCCGCCATGGAGCAGGCTGGGTGGCTAGATATCCGCTCGCTGATGGGATATGCCGCCGACGTGCCGGAATATCGTCGGCAGCTGGTCCAGGAGCTGGACCTGTTTCGTGCGGCCGGGTCGGGTCCTTTGAAAACGACGGACACCAACACATGAGAGTGCGTACGCTGGAGACCGCGGCGGGACCGCGCTGGGAGGTCATTCACTACGACGCCGACGGCAAGAGGCGGCGGCATAAGTTTCACAGCGAAGTCAGCGCGGCAAGCTTCAAGGCTTCACTAATCGCAAATCGGGCGTTAACCGAAATTGACCCGCTAAAGCGTCGTCGTTTTATGATACCCTTTGTTGCGCACAAAGGAGCACTGAACTGGGCTCGGCGCATCAAGGCCGCGCTAGTCGATCTCGTAGTCGACGGCCAATGCGATGCGTATCTCCCGCGACCATGCCGTATCGGAATTACCGTATTTCACCCACGCTCTAAGGCGCGCAAACTCGACCTCGACAACGTCGCAAAGGCTGCCTTGGACGCCATGAGCGGCTGCCTCTATCGCGACGACGAGCAAGTATACGAGCTTTCGTGCAAACGGATTATCGCAGACGAGGCCCGAACGCTTATCGAAATCGAGTACCTAAGCGACCAAGATTTGGCCGCCTTCCATGTCGAGCCGACACGTATTAGACACTCACCAAATTTTGAAAATGCAACCCCTTCTACAGACGCAACAATTTCCAACCGCCCGCATCATTGGTAATGAGGAGGTCGTCAGTTCAATCCTGACCGGCAGCACCAGCAACGTCTTGAATTGTTGGAACTTTGCCTGCGCCCGGGCCGTTGTGCGCTCGACCGACAGGAGGGAAGCGATGGGCATCCTCTGGACCATCATCATCGGGTTCATCGCGGGCGTGATCGCGAAGTTCCTGCATCCCGGGCCGAACGAGCCCGCCGGATTCATCCTGACCACGCTGCTCGGGATTGGCGGGGCGTTCGTCGCCACCTATCTGGGTCAGGCGCTCGGCTGGTATCGGCCCGGCGAAGGCGCTGGCCTGATCGGCGCGGTCATCGGCGCGCTGATCGTCCTGGTGATCTGGGGCCTGTTCGCGAAGCGCGACGCTCCAGGGGTGTGACGGCGGAAAAATTCGCCATGTCGAAACGCAAGGACAACGACCCCGCGCGCGATGAGACGCGCATCGGCAAGCGCGTGACTTTCGACGGAGCGACCTGGGCGGCGCTCGATCTCTACGCGCGCGACAGCATGAAGAGCTTCCAGGAACTGGCCGACGAGGCCTTCACCGACCTGCTCGCCAAGCACGAGCGTCCGGTCGACCTGAAGGACGCGTTGCGCCGCAGCGCGCGCCGCATCGGCGCCAACGACAACCCGCGCCGACGCTGACTTCGACGCAACTCACGTCACGTGCAGCACCGCTTCGCCCAACCCTTCGACCATGAACACCGCATGGTCGCCGGGCGCGACCGAGAACGTCGGGATCAGGCTGCCGGTGATCACCACCATGCCGGCCTTGAGGTCGCGGCCGCGCTCGGCCAGCTGGTTGGCGAGCCAGGCGAGGGTCGCGAACGGGTCTTCGGATTTGCCCTGCCCGATCGGCTCGCCGTTGAGCGTCTGATGCCCGGTCACGCCGGCGATGTCTTTCGGTGCAATGGAGGTCGGCGCGCCGATGACCACGCCGCCATTCCAGCAGTTCTCCACGATCATCGAGACCGCCTGCGTCTCGGTGTAGACCGCGTTGCGGTCTTCGATCAGCTCGTAGGCCGGCATGGCGCCGGCGACGAACGGCACCACGCTCTGCGCCGTCCACGGCGCGCGCGCTACCGGCATGTCGGTCCCGAGTTTCAGCGCGATCTCGCTCTCGACGCGAAGGTTGACGAAATCGCTCTTGGCGATGCGCGCGGGCGAGGCGTGGATGGTGCGCGAAAAGATCGCGCCGGCGCACGGATGCGTGATGCCCATCAGCTGCTGCATCACCTTGGTGGTGGTGGCGACCTTGACGCCGCCCAGCGCGCCGTAGACCGGCTCGGCCAGGCGGTAATAGGCCTCCTGCGCCTGGTAGGCCTCGGCGATCGAACTGGGCCTCAACTCATCCGGCAAGTTGCGATACGCCGCACGGGCGCGCCGCGCCTCCCACATGTGCTGCGCCATCGCGGCGACGCGGTCGTTCATGGTTGCCTCCGTTTTTCTCTCCTATAAGACGCAAGGCTGGACCTTGCCGCAAGGAGGCAGACGATGGACCCGTTCGACCCGCGCGAATTCCGCGTGACGCCGCGCCGGAAGTTCGCCGATCTGCAAATCGGCGAGGTCTACCGCAGCCCGAGCCGCACCGTGACGGAGGCGCATTTTGCCGCCTTCCAGATGCTCTCCGGCGACAACCATCCGATCCACTACGATATCGAATTCTGCCGCGCGCACGGCTTCCCCGGCCTGCTGGCGCACGGCTTCCAGGTGCTGTGCTTCACCGCCGTCGGGGCGGGAAGCTTCCCGCATATGATCGGCGACGACCTGATCGGCTTCATCGAGCAGTCGTCGAAGTTCCTCAAGGGCGTCTATCCCGGCGACACGCTCTATCCGACGCTCACCATCACGCAGCTCATCCCGCAGCGCACCACCGGCATCGTGACGTTCGGCGCGACCGTGCATAATCAGCGCGGCGAACTGGTGCTGACGGGAGAGCACAAGTACCTGCTCCGTCTGTAGCCCGGGTTGCGCGCAACGCAACCCGGGAATCGCGCAGCAAAGACTTCCCCGGATTTCGCTGGCGCTCAATCCGGGCTACGGTCCGAGTCCAACAGCAAGAACACCCGGAGCCTCCCTTGCCCGTCATGACCGGAAAGCGCGCCTTCCTCGAACTGCTCAAGCAGGAGGGCGTCGAGATCATCTTCGGCAATCCCGGCACCACCGAGCTGCCGCTGATGGACGCGCTCGCGGCCGACAACGAGATGCGCTACGTGCTGGCGCTGCAGGAAGCGGTGGTGATGTCGATGGCGGACGGCTACGCCCAGGCCTCGGGCAAGCTCGCGGTCGCCAACCTCCACGTCACGCCCGGGCTCGGTAACGCCATGGGCATGCTGTATGACGCGCAGAAGGCCAATTCGCCGATCCTGGTCACCGCCGGTCAACATGACCAGAGCTTCACCGCGACCGAGCCGATCCTGTGGGGCGACCTGCCTCCCATCGCGCGCCCGCTGGTGAAATGGTCGACCGAGGTGACGCGGCTGGCCGACCTGCCGCGCATCCTGCATCGCGCCGCCAAGACCGCGCTGGCGCCGCCGAGCGGGCCGGTGTTCATGTCGCTGCCGGGCGATATCTTCAATTCCGAAGGCGAAGTCGACCTGCTCGGACCGACCCGCATCGCGCCGCGGTTGCGCGGCGACTTGGCTGCGGTCGAGGCTGCGGCCGAGCTGATCGCCAACGCCCAGCGCCCGATGATCTTCGCCGGCGACGCGGTCGCGCGTAGCGGCGCCCACGCCGAGATCGTGGCGCTGGCCGAGATGCTCGGCGCGCCGGTCTATGCCGAATTGCTGCCGAGCTCGGCCTCGTTCCCGGCCTCGCATCCGCTGTTCCGCGGCACCATCACGCGGCTCGCGCCGGCGATCCGCCAAGTGCTCGACCAATACGACCTGCTGCTCTCGATCGGCGGCGACCTGTTCACGCTGTCGTTGCCTTCCGACGTCGATCCGATGCCGAAAGGCCTGAAAGTCGTCCATCTCGACAACGATCCGTGGGAGCTCGGCAAGAACTATCCGGCCGACGTGGCGATCCTCGGCGACCCCAAGGGCACGCTGCCCGACCTCAACGCGGCAATCGCGAAACGCATGAGCGCCGGCGCGCGCGGCGCCGCGCGCGAGCGGCTCGATACGGCAAGCAAGCTGATCGCGGGCGAACGCGAGGCGCTGAAGACGCGGGCGCGCAACGACTCGGCCAAGACGCCGATGCAGGCGCTATCGCTGCTGCATGCGATCGGCGAGACCCTGCCGAGGGACGCGGCTGTCGTCGAGGAGGCGATCTCGTCGGCGCCCGGCATCCGCCTGCTGCTCGCCAGCGACGACCCGCAGAGCTATTACGGCCCGCGCGGCGGCGGCATCGGCTGGGGCCTGCCGGCGGCGCTCGGGGTGAAGCTCGCGCTGCCCGACCGGCCGGTCGTGGCGCTGGTCGGTGACGGCAGCGCCATGTACACCATCCAGGCGCTGTGGACCGCGGCGCACGACCGCATCCCGGTCGTGTTCGTCATCCTCAACAACACCTCGTACCGCATCCTCAAGCAGCGCCTGCACGCGATGCACAAGAGCGCGGCGCAGACCGACCGCTACGTCGGCATGGAGCTGACCGATCCGGCGATCGACTTCGTCGGAATCGCGCGCGCGCTCGGGATCGCGGCCGAGCGGGCGCGCACGGTGCACGAGACGACCGACCTGCTGAAGCAGGGACTCGCCAGCGGAAGCCCGATGCTGATCGAGGCCGAGATCGACCGGACGTTCAAGCCGTGACATCGCATCGTGTCCCGGATGCGGTGCAGCGTGAAACGTTGCACCGCTGATCCGGGACCGTCCCGATCTGTGGCGATCCCGGGTCTGCAGCGCACCACTCCGTGCCGCGCTGCGCCCGGGACATTAGTCACGCTTCGACAACGACGTAGTCGTTCTCGACGCTCACCGGAAAGGTCTCGGCCACGTACGGCCCCTGCACCACCGCGGCGCCGGGCTCGACCGAGACCGCGTAGTTGCGCACGCGCAGGCGCTTGGGATCGCACCACGACTGGCCGGTGCGGATGTCGAATTCCCAGGAATGCCACGGGCAGCGGATGATCTCGCCGCGGCGCGAGTATTTGTATTCGCCCGGCTCCGACGACTGCACCAGTCCGGTGAGCTTGCCCTGTGCGAGGGAACCGCCGCGGTGCGGGCAGCGATTGTTGAGCGCGAAGAACTCGCCGCCGAGATTGAAGATGACCACGGCGCGGCCGTTCACGGTGACGAGCTTGCGGCCGCCCGGAGGAATTTCCTCGACCGGCGCGACGACGTGCTTCGCCATCAGGACAGCCTCGTAGCCCGCATGGAGCGAAGCGCAATGCGGGGACCGGCGGCTCCGGCTCCCGGATTTCGCTTCGCTATGCTCGCTTCATCCGGGCTACATGAGCCCATAAAGCTTCTGCGCGTTGCCGCAATAGATCATGCGCCGCTGCTGTTCGGTGAGTGCAGGCGGCAGCGCCACCACCGGATCGTCGAAATCCCAGTGCGGGTAGTCGCTGGCGAACAGGATCCGATCGAATCCGATCCACTTCATCGCGTCGATCACGTGCTCGGGCTCCTCGGCCTCTTCCATCGGCTGGGTCGAGACCCAGAAGTGCTCGCGGATGTATTCGGACGGGGGCCGCTTCACCTGCGGAACCTCGTCGCGCATGCGCTCCCAGTGCTTGTCGAGGCGCCAGCCGAGCGCCGGCAGCCAGCCGAAGCCCGACTCGATGAGGACGATCTTCAAGTCGCGGTACTGCTCGAACAGGCCCTCGAAGATCATGCTGGCGACCACCGCCTGCTGGCCTACGGCGTGCTCGGTCATCTCCTCGATGTAGAACGAAGGCCAGCCTGAATTGGTCAGCGGCCAGCCCGCATAGCCGAACACGTGGATGCCGACCGGCAGCCCGGCCTCGACCGCGGCCTGGTAGATCGGCCAGTAGCGGCGCCGCCCGTGCGCCTCGGAGGTGCGGCTCAGCATGAACACCTGCGCGAAGTCGCGGTTTCCCGCGCGGCGGCGGATCTCCTGGCGCGAGGCCTCGGCGTCCTCGTACGGGACGACGACAGACGCCTTCAGGCGCTTCTCGCGCCGCGCCCATTTCTCCAGCTGCGTCTCGTTGGCGGCGAACGCCATGGCGGCGCTGAACTCGGAGTTCTGGTCGCCCTGGCCGGTGGGCGAGAGCGGATTCATGATGCCGGTGTCGATGCCGTAGTGGTCGAGGTGCTGCTCCTGCATGAAGGCGAGATCGGTGCCGGGCAGGCCGCCGGTCGGCGGCCAGGCGTCGCGGCGCGCGGCCTGCGGCGTGATCTTCGGCATCGGATAGGCCTTGGTGAAGCCGTGGCGCGGACGCAGGCCGTAGGTCTGCAGATGGCTCCACCACTGATTGGAAAGATACGGCCGCATGTCGTCGAGCAGCAGTTTGGGATGGATGTCGCAATCGACCAGCCCCAAGCGAGTCGCTTGCGCGCGTGGCTGCCTGACCTCGATGTTCATCGCGGGCTCTCCTGCTCGGGAGCGGTGTTGAGCCGATCATAAGTCTTGAGCGGATTCTCCACCAGTATCTTGCGCCGCAATCCTTCCGGAATCCCCTTCGGCATCGCTTCGTCGCCGTCGAACTGCCAATGCGGAAAATCGGAGGAAAACAACAGCATGTCGTCGGAACGCAGATGCTCGATCACGCGTTCCACGTCCTCCACATTGGACGGCCCGTCGAACGGCTGGATGGTGAGGCGGAAGTTGTCGCGCACGATCTCGGCCGGCGGGCGGTCGACCCACGGCACCTCGGTGCGCGCGCCGCGCCAGAACTTCGAGAACCGCCACAGGAAGCCGGGCAGCCAGGTCACGCCGGATTCGATCAGCACGACTTTGAGCTTCGGGTACTTGGCGAACACACCCTCGCAGATCAGGCTCGTCACCTGCCCCTGAAAGCCCTGGGCCTGGCTGGTGTAGTCCTCGACGTAGAACGACGGCCAGCCGAGCGAGGTCACCGGGTTGCGGTAGTTCGAGCCGGCGTGGATGCCGAGCGGCAGGCCGAGGCGCTCGGCGGCCGCGTAGATCGGCCAGAAATGGCGGCGGCCGAGCGGCGTCTCCTGCATGGCGAGCACCAGCACCTGCACGAAGCGCTGGTCCTTGGCGCAACGCTCGATCTCGGCCACCGCCATCTCGACGTTCTGCAGCGGCAGCACGATCGAGGCGCGCAAACGCGGGTCGCGGTCGAGCCATTCCCTGGCGATCCAGTCGTTGAGCGCGCGCGCGAACGCCGCCGCCATGTCCTCGTTGTAGACCAGCTGCACGCCGTAGAGGCAGTTGCAGATCGCAAGACTCGACTGCCAGCGATCGAACACCTGCGCGCCGAGCGCCTTCACGTCGGTGGCCGCATAGCCGTCCTTGCCGCGGAAATCCGGTCGCGCGCTGATCGGCGCGTTGGGCGGATAGCTCGAGGATTCGAGCGAGGAGATGCCGCGTTCCTCGACCGAATCGCGCCAATAGGTGTCGAGATGCGGCAGCAGCACCTTGATGTCGGCGACGGTCGGATGCACGTCGCAGTCGATGGCGCGGAGTGTGGTCACGGCTCTCGCCTCACGCTAGCGCCCGCCGCCGCCCGGCCGCAACGCGGCTGGCGAGGATCTTGTCGATGCGCCGGCCGTCGAGATCGACCACCTCGAAGCGCCAGCCGTGCGCGTCGAAGCTCTCGCCGACCTTGGGGAGATGCCCGAACCCGGCCAGCACGAAGCCCGCCGCGGTGTGATACTGCCGGTCGGTCGCCGGCGGCAGCCGCAGCAATTCCATCAGGTCCTCGGCGTTCATCGAGCCGGAGATGAGATAGGAGCCGTCGGGCCGCCGCACGGCCGGCTCAGCGACCATCTCCTCGGTGCGGAAGGCACCGACGATCGCTTCGAGAATATCGGCCGAGGTCACGACACCCTGGAAATGCCCGTACTCGTCGTGCACCAGGCCGATGTGGACGGACGATTTCTTGAGCATGCCGACCACATCGAGCGCATCGAGCGTATCGGGGATCACCGGCGCCTGGCGCACGTGCGCGCGCAGGTCGGGCTGCTCGCCGCGCGTGAAGGCGTCGAGCAGGTCCTTGGCGCGGATGATGCCGATCATCTCGTCGGATGAGCCCTCGTGCGCGGGCAGGCGCGAATGGATGCTCCCGGTGATGGCGGCGAGCGCCTGCTCGGTGCTCAGCGTCAGGTCGATCATGTCGACGTCATGGCGCGGCGTCATCACGGCGCGCACCGAGCGGTCGCCGAGCCGCATCACGCCGGAGATCATGGCGCGCTCGCCCGGCTCGAGCACGCCCGCGGTCTCGGCTTCGGCGACCAGGGTCCTCAGCTCCTCCTCGGTGACGCGGTCGGCCGTGCCTTCCTTGTGGCCAAGCAAGCGCAGGATGCCGCGCCCCGAGGCATCGAGCAGCCACACCACCGGCAACGAGATCTTGGCCAGCCAGGTCATCGCCGGCGCGACCTTGACGGCGACGGCTTCCGGATTGCGCAGCGCGATCTGCTTCGGCACCAGTTCGCCGATGATCAGCGAGCAGTAGGTGATCAACGCCACCACGATGCCGACGCCGAGCGTCTCCGCCAAGCCGGGGAAAGCCCGAGATCATGCAGCCGCGCGGCGACGCGCAGGCCGAGCGTCGCGCCCGAGAACGCGCCCGAGCCGACGCCGACCAAGGTGATGCCGATCTGCACCGTGGAGAGGAACTTGCCCGGATCGGAGGCGAGCGCGAGCGCGCGGCGCGAGCCGGCGACGCCGCGCTCACTCATGGCCTGCAGCCGCGCCGGGCGCGACGAGACGACGGCGAGCTCCGACATGGCGAGCAGGCCGTTGAGCAGGACCAGGAGGAAGACGATGGAGATTTCGAGGAGGAACATGCGGATTCATACCACGGGCATGCAGTCGAGTTTCACGGCAATGTCGCTTGTTCCCGCGACGCATGGCGCTTGGGGTGGGGTCACGCCCCCTCGGTGAGGGGAGCGAAGCGCCGGGAGGCGCTGGCGCGGATACGCCGCACCAGGTGACCACCGGGCCACGCTTTCCATCACGCTCTCGCGGGATGATTAGGGACGGAACATATCAAGAACATGCATCTCATGATTGTCAAGAGGGAAATCCGGTGCCGCAGCCGCCGGATTGAGCGCGAGCGCGCATCGGCAAATCGCCCCGCATGTCCGGAGCCCCTCGACAACCGAATAAGAACGCTTTTAATGTCCCCGGCTACGGAGGGTTCATGGATTACGACAGGTATTTCGCCGAAGCGCTCGACGTCCTGCGGGCCGAACAGCGCTATCGTGTGTTCGCCGACCTGGAGCGCATCGCCGGGCGCTACCCGCACGCCTATTGGCACTCTCCGCGCGGGCGGCGCGACGTGGTGATCTGGTGCTCGAACGACTATCTCGGCATGAGCCAGCATCCGAAGGTTGTGGGCGCGATGGTCGAGACCGCGACGCGCATGGGCACCGGCGCCGGCGGCACGCGCAACATCGCCGGCACCAACCATCCACTGGTCGAGCTCGAACAGGAGCTCGCCGACCTGCACGGCAAGGAGGCGGCGCTCGTCTTCACCTCCGGCTACGTGTCGAACCAGACCGGCATCGCGACCATCGCCAAGCTGATGCCGGGTTGCCTCATCGTCTCGGACGCGCGCAACCACAATTCGATGATCGAAGGCGTGCGCCAGGCCGGGTGCGAGAAGGTGATCTGGCGCCACAACGACCTCAAGCATCTCGAGGAGATCCTGCGCGCGGCGCCCGAGCGGCCGAAGCTGATCGTGTTCGAAGGCCTCTATTCGATGGACGGCGACATCGCGCCGGTCGCCGAGATCTGCGACCTCGCGCAAGCGCACGGCGCCATGACGTTCTGCGACGAGGTGCATTCGGTCGGCATGTACGGACCGCGCGGCGGCGGCATCTGCGCGCGCGACGGCGCCATGGCGCGCGTCGACGTGCTCGAAGGCACGCTCGCCAAGGCCTTCGGCTGCATCGGCGGCTACATCGCGGCGAGCGCCAACATCTGCGATGCGGTGCGCTCCTACGCGCCGAGCTTCATCTTCACCACCGCCCTTCCCCCCGCGGTGTGCGCCGCCGCGACCGCGGCGATCCGCCATCTCAAGGCGTCGAGCTGGGAGCGCGAGCGCCACCAGGACCGCGCCGCCCGCACCAAGGCGGTGCTCAATGCCGCGGGCCTGCCGGTGATGGCGACCCCGACCCATATCGTGCCGGTGCATGTCGGCGACCCGGAGCGATGCAAGCAGGTGACCGACCTGCTGCTCGAGCAGCACGGCATCTACATCCAGCCGATCAACTATCCGACCGTGCCGCGCGGCTCGGAGCGCCTGCGCATCACGCCCTCGCCCTATCACGACGACGCCCTGATCGACGCGCTGGCCGAAGCCCTGATCGAGGTATGGCAGCGCGTCGGCCTGCCGCTCAAGGACCGCGCGCTCGCGGCGGAGTGATCCTAGATCCGTAGGGTGGGCAAAGGCGCGCGCCCCGGATCTCACGACGGCGCACCGAAGGCAGCCGCGCCGTGCCCACGCGGATCTTTGAAGGATCAGACGCGTGGGCAAAGGCGCGATAAGCCGGGCACATCGCCGAGCGCTGCGTTCCGCGCCTTTGCCCACCCTACCCCTTCGCATCCATCCCGCGCAGCCAGGCGCAGGCGAACGGCAGGGTCAGCGAAACGAACAGGAAACGCGCGAGCTGGTGCACACCGACGAAGGCCGGGTCGAGGTGCAGCACGAAGGCAAGGATCGTCATCGCCTCCATGCCGCCCGGCGCATAGGCGATCACCATGTCGCTGACGCGCAAGGAGAGCAGCGTCGCCGCCAGCACCGCCAGCACGCACGCGACCAGCGTTCCGGCCGCGAGCGATCCGAGCCCGGCGAGGCTGAGGCGGGCGAGCTGGCGCAGGTCGGCGCCGCCGAGCCGGGTGCCGATCAGCGCGCCCATGGCGACGAGCGAGGCGATGATGACCGGGGCCGGCATCACGACGCTGACCCAGCCTGCGCCGTGCAGCACCGCGGAGGCGATCATCGAGCCGACGATCAGTCCGCCCGGCAAGCGATAGCGGAACGCGAGCGCCGCGGCAGCGACGCAGGCCGCGAGCAGGATCGCGCCCTCGGCGAGGAGGCGCGGCAGCGAGCCGGTCATCGTACGCGTCGGCAGCACGCCGGACGCCCCGAACAGCGCGAACAGCGCGGGCAGCGCGATGATCAGCACGAACAGCCGCACGGTCTGCACCATCGCCACCGCGCGCACGTTCACGCCGGCGTCGTCCGCGAGCAGCAGCGCCTGTCCGAGCGCGCCGGGCGCCGCGCCGAGCAAGGCCGACACGCGGTCCCAACCATGCACGATGCGCAGGTAGCCGGCCGAGGCCGCGGTGATGGCGGTCATCGCGATCACCAGCGCCACGAGGCTCAACGGCCAGGTCGCCATCGTGGCGATGGTCTCAGGCGTGACCGCCGCGCCGAGCGTGACGCCGAGCAGCACGAACACCACCTTGGCGAACGGGTCGGGCACGAACACCGGACGCCCGGCCAGGGCCGCGATCGACACCGCAAGGATCGCGCCCGACAGCCAGCCCGCCGGCAGGCCGGCGAGCCCGAGCGCGGTGCCGCCGAGCGCAGCCAGCCCCAAGGTTTCGGCGAAGCGGCGCAGCCTGACGAGGAGCTTGGCGCGGGAAAACGACATCGATCTTCGGCGGATCAATGCCCGCGTGCGCCGCTCGCGTCAAATACCGTCACGGCATTGAAGACATGTGCGCGGCGCGGGCCACAACGCGAAAATTCAGTGGACCCGGCCCTCGCCCATCACGATGCGCACCAGATCGGCGGCGTTTTTGGCGCCGAGCTTTTCCATGGTGCGCGCGCGGTGCACTTCGATGGTGCGCGGGCTGATGCCGAGCTGGCGCCCCGCCTCCTTGTTCGAGGCGCCCGACACGATGTGGAGCAGCACTTCGCGTTCGCGCGGGGTGAGCAGCTCGCGGCCGGTGAACTTGCGCGACAGGATGCTGTCGGCCTCTTCGCCCTGCTTGCGGCGCTCCGTCGCGGCGATCGCCTGGCGCACGCAGCTGATGACGGCCTCGCCGCGGAACGGCTTTTCGATGAAGTCGTGCGCGCCGTTCTTGATCGCCTCGACCGCCATCGGGATGTCGCCGTGGCCGGAGATGATGAAGATCGGGGCCGGATAGTCCTGGGCGTTGAGCTCCCTGAGGATGTCGAGCCCGGAACGGCCCGGCATCTTCACGTCGAGCAGGATGCAGTTCGGAGTCCGCGTGCGCGCGGCGGCCAGGAACGATGCGCCTTCCGCAAAGCTCGTCACCTGGTAGCCGGCCATCGACAGGACCAGCGACAGCGCCTCGCGCACCTGCGGATCGTCGTCGACCAGAAAGATCTCACCTTGACTGCTGTCGGACATGTGCGCTCGCCTTTTTCGTTCGGCTCACCGCAGACAGTTCGTGTCCTCCTCGATCCCCTTGACCTCTAGTTCAACAACCTTGGACATAGGGTTCACAAGACCGTGTGATCAAGGCTGACGCGGCGCGGACTGAGTCGCGGGCGGGTTCAATTGTCCCCACCCTGGCACGCGCGTCAATTGCACCCGCATCGCATCGACAACTGGACGGTAATCCGCAACCGGCCTCAATCGTTCCGCGCGATCACGTCGGCGATGCGGCCGACGGCCGCCTGCAATTGTTCGGCATCGCGCGCATAGCACAAGCGCAGGAAGCGCTCGCCGCCCGCGCCGAAGGCCGTGCCGGGCGCAAGGCCCACATTGGCTTGGTCGATCAGCCGCATCGTCAGACGCCGCGTGTCGGTTTCACCGTCGACCATGAAAAACAGATAGAACGCGCCTTGCGGCAGCGTGAAGCGGCATCGTCCGGTCGCCGCCAGGCCCGAGCACGCGATATCGCGTCCGCGCCGCGCGCGCGCGACCAGATGCTCGACGAAGCTTTCGCCGCGTTCGAGCGCGACCACCGCGGCGCGCTGCATGAACTGCGCGACGCCCGAGGTCGCATACTGGATCATGTTCTCGACGGTCTGCCCGAGTGACGGGTGGGCGGCGATCCAGCCGATGCGCCATCCGGTCATCGCCCAATTCTTGGAGAAGGTGTTGACGAACAGCACGCGGTCTTGCGCCTCCATGACGTCTAAGAACGACGGCGCACGCTCGCCCGTGCCGTACCAGAAGCGCGCGTAGGTCTCGTCGGCGATGATCCACAGCCCGTGCGCCCGCGCGAGCGCGAGCAGCGCGGCCAGGTCCTCGCGCGTCGCCGTCCAGCCGGTCGGGTTCGACGGCGAGACGATGAACAGCGCGCGCGCCCTGGGCGTGATGGCGCCGGCAAGGCGTTCGAGATCGAGCGACCAGCCGTCGTTGCCGAAGCGCATCGGCACCTCGACGGGGCGCGCGCCGAGGATGCCGGCAGCGGCCGCCGCGTTCGGCCAGGTCGGCGTCGGGATCACCACCTCGTCGCCGGCGCCGGCCGCCATGGCGAGCACGATCTGGATCGCCTGCATGCCCGAGCCGGTGACGTAGAACTCTTCGGGCGAGAATTGGCGGCCGTAGAGCCGCGCGTGGTAGGCCGCGAGCGCCTCGCGCAACGGCGGAATGCCGCGCTGCCAGGTATAGAAGGTCTCGCCCGCCGCGAGCGCGCGGGTCGCGGCCTCGCAGATGAAGGCGGGAGTCGGCAGATCGCCTTCGCCGGCCCACAGCGGAATCAGGCCGGCGCGCGAGCGGCCGTAATTCATCGCCTCGACGATGCCGCTTTCCGGCGCCGCGTACGCCTCGGCCCGCAGGGCTTGCGCGAGCGGGTCGGTCTTGATGGTCACGGCCGCGTCCATCCTTCGATCTCCGGGAAAGCTTGGCGTCTTCCATACGTCAAACGCGCGCCGCCGTGCCATCAAAAGATGGCAACGGAGCGATCACGCGGATGAATGGCGGGCGACGCGGATTGCCGCGGCGCCGAGCCATCAAGCCTTCTTCGACAGGAGGTCGCGGATCTCCTGCAGCAACACTTCCTGCTTCGGCGGCGGCGGCGGGACGGCCGGCGTCTCCTCCTTGCGCTGCAGCCGGTTAAGGCCCTTGACCACCATGAACAGCACCCAGGCGATGAGCAGGAAGTTGATCGCGACGGTGATGAAGTTGCCGTAGGCGAGCACCGCGCCCTGCTTCCTGGCGTCCGCCAGCGCGGTGGCGGTGACCGATTTGGACAGCGGCAGGAAGTAGTTGGAGAAATCGAGCCCGCCGATAGCGCCGATCAGCGGCATGATGAGGTCGCCGACCATCGATTCGATGATCTTGCCGAAGGCGGCGCCGATGATCACGCCGATGGCGAGATCGACCACGTTACCGCGCATCGCGAATTTCTTGAATTCCTCGAGCATGGTCCCCTCCACGGTAGGGGCCAACGTAGCCCGGGTTGAGCGCTAGCGAAACCCGGGGTCTTTCGCCGCGGCAAAACCGTCCCGGCTTTCGTTGCACGAAAGCCGGGCTACGCCCTAAACAACAGATCGCGGGTGAGCGTGTCGAGGTTGGCGACGGCGTCGAGCGCGGAGCGCAGGCGGCTGCGCTCGGCGCGCGTCAGCCGCTTGAGCGCGACGGCATTGGACGGCGGAACGCCGTGCGCGATGTCGTCGAGCTGCTGGGCGAGGATCAGGGACATGAACTGCTCATGCGCGGCATCGAGCGCGTCGAGGTCCGCCTCCCCGTCGATCCCGAGCGCCTTGATGCCGGCGAGGCGCGCCGGCGTCGCGCGCTCGGCGACGTGATGGCAAATGGCGAGCGCCCGCGCCGCGCTCGACGATGCTGAACAGGCCCGCGCGCTTGAGGTCGATGCGGCCCTGCTCGGACCTGATGATGCCGAAGAACCCGACGCTGGACGGCACCGGCCCGGCGGCCTCGACCAGGAGCTTGACGAATGCTGCCTCGCCGCGGGCGGCCTCGAGACCGTCACGCCAAAGCGCGTCGGCGAGGCCGCCGCCATGCACGCCACGCAAGTCGAAGAAGATATCGACCGACAGTAGGTCCGGCGGGTGCGAGTGGCCGATCCAGCCGGCAATGCGTTCCCGCCAAGTCGCAAGCGAGCCGCGCCAAGCGGCGTTGCGCGCCATCACGCCGCCCTTGCAGGTGGGCACGCCGACCGCGTGCAGGATGTCCGAGACGTGCATGCCGAGCGTCTCGAACCACCGGTCCTGAGCGCCGCCCGGCGCACCGTCGGCGAACACCAGCGCATTGTCCTGGTCCATGGCGAGCAGGCTCTCGCCGCGGCCGGCCGAGCCGAGCACCGCGACGGCGTAGGCGCAGGGCGGCGGTCCGGCACCCGCTTCCTGCATGCGGCGTTCGGCCAGGATGGCGGCGCGGCGCGTCAGCGCGGTGAGCTCGCGCGAGATCACGGCGGCGACGGTACGCGCCTCGACGCCCTCGGCGACCAAGGCGGCCGCGACGTGCGGCAGCTTGGCCCAGGCGCGGCCGAGCGCGTGAACGTCGGGCGCCTCATCGATCTCGTCGCCGAGCGAAACGGCTTCGTCGGCGCGAAGTCGCAACAGGTCGCGCGCCGAGAGGGCGCCGACGAGGAGGCCCGCGCCGTCGACGACGCCGAGATGGCGGATCTGCAGCCGGCTCATGCGGCCGAGCGCGCGATAGACGAAGTCGTCGGCCGGAACGGAGGCGAGCGGCGTACTCATCAGCTCCGCGACCGCGCGATCGAACGCCTGCGATCCATGCTCGGCGAGCGCGCGCAGCACGTCGCGCTCGGTGATGATGCCGGCCTGATCCGAGCGTGGCGACGGCTCTCCGGGCGGAAAGATAAACAGCGAGGCGCAGCGCTCGCGCGCCATCGTCGCGAGCGCTGCGCCGAGCGTGACGTCGCGGGTAACGAATTTCGCCGGCACGCTCATCAGGTCGCGGATGCGGTGGCGATACGGATAGCTGTCGATGCGGCTCAGCTCGGTCTCGGTCCGAACCGGCGCCGCGACGGCCGCGACCCAGCCGGCGCGGTGCTGGGCGTCGAGCACCTCGGTGAACGCGGCGCAGGCGCGCTCGGCTTCGGCCAAGGTCCTGACGTTGCCCGCGCGCAGCTTCGGTATCAGCGCGAGGAATATCCGCGCCGTCGTGATCGCATCGCCGTGCGCCGAATGACGGGCTTCGACCGCGACCTCGAGCCAGGCGGCGACATGCTCCAAGGTGAAGCCGGCGAGATCGGGCTCGACCAGTTGGGCGAGCAGCTGGGTGTCGAGCGTGCGCGGGCGCGTCCAGGCGAGGCCGGCGCGCGCGCATTCGCGCCGCAGCACCGCGAGGTCGAAGCCGAGGGTGTGTCCGACTACGACCGTGCCGCCGATGGCGGCGCGGAACTCCGGCCAGATCGCGGCGAACGGCGGCGCGGCCGCGACGGCGGCGGCGTCGATCCCGTGGATGCGCGTCGCCGCCGCCGGAATCGGCTCGTCGGGGCGCACCAGGCGTCGGAACGAACGTTCGGTGTCGATCGCACCGGCGGTGACATGGACGGCGGCGAGATCGAGGATGCGGGCCTTGCTTGGATCGAGCCCGGTGGTCTCGCTGTCGATCGCCACGACATCGAGGGCGATCAGCGGGGTCGCATGACTGATGGCGACCATTGGCGTTCCTAGGGTGCGCCGACCGCCTCGGCGTTGAGCGCCGCGGCGACCGCGGGCGCGTCGATGCGCGCGGACAACTCGTCGTGGACGTTGATCAGGGTGACGCGCAGGTAATTGTGGATCGTCGGGCCCTCGGCGGTGCGCAGCTTCTCGTGGATCGGCATCAGCGCGACATAGCGTTCCGCATAGAGGGCGGGAACGTCCTTGGCCATCTTGACGGCATGAACGCCGATGCGGTCGAGGCGGCGCGCGAGCTCGGCGCGCTGTTCGCTCCAGGCCGCGGCGTCGATCTGCGGCGGCACCGGATAGCGGTCGAACACCGCGAGCACGATCGCCATCAGGCGGTCGAGCGCGGCACGGCGGTCCGGCGCGTGCGGGCGCAATATGCCTTCCGCCACCTCGCCCACCATGGCGAGGCCGAGCGGATAGGCGAGCCAGCGCGAATGCTCGATGGCTTCCAGGAACGCCTGCTCGCGGAACAGGACCTTGGCATAGTGCCCGGCGCGCGCACGCGAATATTCGTAGATGCCCTTCTGCGTCACGAACGCCGCATGCTGGTCGATGAAATCGGCAAGCGCCGCCACGTCGCGGACCGGCGGCTTGCGGCGGAACCAGTCGAGGAAGCCCATGCGCCCGTCCCGAAATCCAAGCGAGATACTCAACAAAGGTCTAACACCTTGTGCCCAATGGACAAAGTGGCGCCGCCGCCGATCATGGCCTAGTATGTCGCCGAGGGACGCGGCGCAATGCCGCCGCGAGGCCGGAGCGCCGTCATGCTGCAAGGCTGGGTCGTCATAGCGGTCGCGCTCGGCTATATCGGCCTCCTGTTCATCATCGCGAGCCTCGGCGATCACGCGCGCGACCGCACCCTGGCGAAGCGCACGCTGATCTACCCGCTGTCGCTGGCGATCTACTGCACCTCCTGGACCTTCTTCGGCTCGGTGGGCCTGGCCTCGCGCACCGGCTACGACTTCCTCACCATCTATATCGGGCCGGTGCTGATGATCGGCCTCGCCTCGCCCCTCATCGTCCGGATCGTGCGCCTCGCCAAGGCGCAGAACATCACCTCGATCGCGGACTTCATCGCCGCCCGTTACGGCAAGCACCAGGCGGTGGCGGCGACCGTCGCGCTGATCGCGATCGTCGGCACCATGCCGTACATCGCGCTGCAGCTCAAAGCGGTGTCCAACTCTCTCGGCACCATCCTCGCCCACCTCAACGCCAGCGCCGGCGTGACCCAGCCGGTGCTCGGCGACATCGCGCTGTTCGTCGCCATCGCGATGGCGGCGTTCGCGGTGCTGTTCGGAACGCGGCACATCGACGCCACCGAGCACCAGGACGGGCTGATGCTGGCGATCGCGGCCGAATCGCTGGTCAAGCTCGTCGCCTTCGTCACCGTCGGCGTGTTCGTGACGTTCTGGATGTTCGACGGTCCGGCGGACCTGTTCCGGCAGGCGATGGAGCGGCCCGACACCGCCGCGGTGCTGACGCGCGAGCCGGTGCTGAGCTCGCTCATCGTCATGACCTTGCTGTCGTTCGTGGCGATCGTGCTGCTGCCGCGCCAGTTCCACGTCACCGTGGTCGAGAACCACAGCGAATCGGAGGTGCGCCGCGCCGCCTGGCTGTTCCCGACCTACCTCGTCCTGATCAACCTGTTCGTGATCCCGATCGCGATCGCCGGCCTGCTCACCTTTCCGCGCGGCAGCGTCGACAGCGACATGTTCGTGCTCGCCCTGCCATTGTCGGCGGGGTCCGACCTGCTGGCGCTGACCGCCTTCGTCGGCGGCCTGTCGGCCGCGACCGCCATGGTGATCGTCGAGACGGTGGCGCTCGCCATCATGGCGTCGAACGACATCGTGGTGCCGCTGGTGCTCAAGCGCCGCGAGGCGTTCATCTCGGGGCGCGAGGACGTCGGCGCGATGCTGCTGACGGTGCGGCGGCTCGCGATCTTCGTCATCCTGCTGTTCGCCTACATGTATTACCGCTCGGCCGGCGAGGCGCAACTCGCCTCGATCGGCCTCTTGTCGTTCGCGGCGATCGCGCAGCTCGCGCCGGCGTTCTTCGGCGGCCTATTCTGGCGCCGCGCCACCGCCGCCGGTGCGCTCGGCGGCATGACCGCCGGCATCCTGGTGTGGGCCTACACGCTGCTGCTGCCGAGCTTCGCGGACGCCGAGATCGTGGGCAAGGCGATTCTGACCCATGGGCCGTGGGGCATCACGTGGCTGCGGCCGCAGGCGCTGTTCGGACTCGACCTGCCGCCGCTGGTGCACGGCGTGATGTGGAGCCTTACGCTCAACATGCTGGGCTACGTCGTGATCTCGCTTGCGCGCGCGCCGAGCTCGATTGAACGGCTGCAGGCGAACCTGTTCGTGCCCTCCGAGCTTGCCCCGATGACCCCGAGCTTCCGGCTGTGGCGGTCCTCGGTCACGGTAGAGGAGCTGACTGAAACCGTCGCACGCTATCTCGGCGAGGAACGCGCGCGTTCCTCGTTCGAGAGTTTCGCCGCGACCCGGCGCATCAGCCTCGATCCCAAGCAGGAGGCGGACTTCCATCTGCTGCGCTACGCCGAATATCTGCTCGCTTCGGCGATCGGGGCGGCCTCCTCGCGGCTCGTGCTCTCGCTGCTGCTGCGCAAGCGCACGGTCTCGACCAAGGCCGCGCTGAAGCTGCTCGACGACGCCAATGCGGCGATCCAGTACAACCGCGAAGTCCTGCAGAGCGCGCTCGATCACGTGCGCCAGGGCATCGCGGTGTTCGACAAGGACCTCCAGCTGGTGTGCTGGAACCGGCATTACGGCGAGATCCTCGACCTGCCCCCGGGCATGCCGCGCGTCGGCATCGGGCTCGACAAGATCCTGCACTACAATGCCGGACGCGGTGCGCTCGGCCCGGGCCGTGCCGACGATCTCGTGCACGAGCGCATGACCCGCTACATCGCGGGCGAAGCGCCGATCCTGGAGCGCTTCGCCGACCGCGGCCTGGTGGTCGAGGTGCAGGTCAATCCCATGCCCGACGGCGGCATCGTCACGACGCTGATCGACATCACGCCGAGCGTGGAGGCGGCCGAGGCGCTGGAACGCGCCAACGAGACGCTCGAACGGAGGGTGCGCGAGCGCACCGAGGAACTGACCCGGCTCAATGCCGCGCTCGCGCGCGCCAAGGGTGAGGCGGAGGAAGCCAATATCTCCAAGACCCGGTTCCTGGCGGCCGCGAGCCACGACATCCTGCAGCCGCTCAACGCGGCGCGGCTGTACACCACCAGCCTGGTCGAACGGCAAGGCGCCGGCGGGGACGCCCAGCTGGTCGCCAACGTCGACGCCTCGCTCGAGGCCGTGGAGGAGATCCTCGGCGCATTGCTCGACATCTCGCGGCTCGACAGCGGCGCGATGAAGCCGGAGCTGTCCACGTTCCGCATCGACGAGCTGTTGCGCCAGCTCGAGGTGGAGTTCGTGCCGCTTGCGCGCGAGAAGGGGCTGCGGCTGGTGTTCGTGCCGTCTTCGCTGACGGTGCGCTCGGACCGCCGGCTGCTGCGGCGGCTGTTGCAGAACCTGGTGTCGAACGCGGTCAAGTATACGCCCGCCGGACGCGTCCTGGTCGGCTGCCGAAGTCAGGGAAAGCAGCTGCGCATCGACGTCTACGATACCGGCCTCGGCATCCCGCGCCCGATGCAGCGCGCGATCTTCAAGGAATTCCACCGCCTCGACCAGGGCGCCAAGGTGGCGCGCGGGCTCGGCCTCGGCCTCTCCATCGTCGAGCGTATCGCGCGCGTGCTCGACCACAGGATCGACCTGAACTCGACGCCGGGACGCGGTTCGCATTTCTCGGTCGACGTGCCGCTCGCCCCGGCGCTGCCGCGCGAGCTGCGCGCGCAGGAGGCGCAACGCGTCGACCCGAGCCAGCTCGCCGGCATGGTGGTGCTGTGCATCGACAACGAGCCGAAGATCCTCGACGGCATGGAGACCCTGCTCGGCGGCTGGGGCTGCCGCGTGCTCAAGGCCGGCGAGCTGAAAACCGCCCTGACCACCGTGACCGACGCCAAGGCGATCCCGAACGGCCTGCTGGTCGACTATCACCTCGACCAGGGCAACGGCATCGAGGCGATCGGCGCGTTGCGCTGGCGCTTCGGCGGCGACCTGCCGGCGATCCTGATCACCGCCGACCGCTCGCCGGCGGTGCGCGAAGAGGCGCGCACGCGCGACATCCAGGTGCTCAACAAGCCGGTCAAGCCGGCCGCCCTGCGCGCCCTGATCGCGCAATGGCGCGTGCACCGGGTGGCGGCGGCCGAGTAGGCGATGTAGGGCGGGCAAAGGCGTTGCGCTGATTGCTCACACGGCGCGAACGCCGAAACGCCGTGCCCGCGTAGGTCGAGCCTGTGGCCCTCCGGCGGGCACGACGCGCTCGTTTGCGCCCAACTCGGATATCTCGTATCGCGTCTTTGCCCGCCCTACCCCTACCCCGCGGCAGACTGCGGCCACTGCCCCGCTTCGATCTTGGCGGCTGCGATCACCGCCTGGGTGCGGCTCTCGACCCCGAGCTTCTGCAGGATGGCGGACACGTGGGCCTTCACGGTCGCCTCCGAGACGGTCAGCGCGTAGGCGATCTGCTTGTTGAGCAGCCCTTCCGACAGCATCATCAGCACGCGTACCTGCTGCGGCGTCAGCGTGGCGAGCCGCGCCATGAGATCGGCGGTCTCGGAGTCGGCGCCGGCGGCGAGATCGACGTCCGGCGGCGTCCACACGCCGCCTTCGAGCACGCGGGCGATGGCCGCGCGCATCTGCTCGACGCCGAGCGTCTTGGGGATGAATCCCGAGGCGCCGAAATCCATGCAGCGGCGGATCACGGCCGGATCGTCGTTGGCCGATACCACGACCACCGGCACGCTCGGATATTGCGCGCGCAGGTACATCAGGCCGGAAAAGCCGCGCACTCCCGGCATAGCGAGGTCGAGCAGCACGAGGTCGACGTCGCCGTCACGGTCGAGCAGCGCCGCCGTGTCGTCGAAGGAGCCGGCTTCGGCGATCTCGGCGGTCGCGAACAGCCCGGATACCGCCTCGCGCAACGCCCCGCGGAACAAGGGATGATCGTCGGCGATCACGAAACTGTAGGATACGGACGTTTCGGCCAATCGGCTCTCCCGCTGCCGCCCCCATTGTTCCGCACTCGCCCCGGGCACGCAAGCGGCCGGCAGCGGGGAAGAGGTTTCGGCTACTTGGTGAGCAACGATGCCAACAGCGCCAGGATCCAGATCGCGATGGCGACCGCCGAGGTCCACATCGCGAAGGTCAAGTAGGTGTCGCGCAGGACGGTCGAGCTCGCCCATTGGGCATAGGCTTCGGGCGGGCGGAAATCCTTCGGCAGGTAGAGCCACATCTCGGTCTTCTTGTAGTCCTTGGTGAGCGCCTCGCGCGATTTCATGATCAGGATCACGGCCATCAGCGTGGTCAGAAGACCGCCGGCCTGGAACGCCGCGCGCGGATTGAACGACAGGCCGATCATGATGCAGAAGATGGCGAGCGATCCGAAGCCGCAGGCGCGCAGCACGGTCTCGTAGGCAACGCGGCGCATCTGCTCCATTGGCGTCGCTCCACCGCTGCGCGCCGCAGCGGCACGCCGGGGCAACCATAGCACCAGGAACGGCGGCAAATCACCGCAGCGGCGCGGTCAAAATCGCGTGTAGCGCATCTAGAGTCTGATCTGGAAGAAGTTGCCGATGGCCGGAATCGTGAGGATCGCGGTGCCGGCGAGCCAGATCCACAGCGACGTCACGGTGGAGTCGTCCCTGGCGCCGAGGTAGCGCTCATAGAGCGCGGCCGGGATTCCCGCCACGATGATGGTCGCGGTCGAGACCATCAGCGAGGAGAACAAGAGCGTCAGCGCGACACTGCCGAACAGCAAGGCCGGCGCGAGGATCTGCACGTGGATCAGCGCGAACAACAGCCACAACTGGTTGAACAGGCCGTTGACGGTGGCGAAGAAGGCGATGCCGATGTAGTACCAATGGCGTTCCATGAGGCCGCTCAAGTTGCGCGCGGAAGCGCGCCGAAGAAAAGGAACAGATTGAGCAGGCCGACGCGCAGCCAGAACAGCCACACCACGGCGAACAGCCAGACCACGACCGGCGGCGCCGCCTTGGGCGTGACCAGCGCCACCGCCGCGACCACCGGGTCGCTGAGGCGGCAGAAGAAGCGCCAGATGTAGTTCTGCGAGTCCGGGTCGAGGAACATGCCGAGCAGCACGCGGCCGATCAGCGTGTACATCAGCGCCGCCAACACGAAGTTGGGCAGGTGGAAGTACCAGTAGGTTAAGATGGATTGGCCGGTCACGACGAGCGCCCTTGCGGCCGGGCAGCATGAACGCGGCCCACGCATTTCACAAGTGACCGCATGGCGCGTCGTACCTTCGTACCCGACGCAGCGTTTCCAGGCCACGCCGTCGACGCGTGCTCATTTCGCCGCAGGCGGCGAATAGCCGCGTCGCGGCGCTGCGATCGCGAAATACAATACTCGCCGAACATCATCTCGAACGCAGCCCAGCCAGGCTGGAGGAACTCAATGACTTTGATTCTTGGCATCATCATATTCCTCGCCGCCGCGGCGGCTTTTGTCTTCTGGCTGCCGCGAGGCGGCAAGACGGCAAGGTTCGTGGGGACCGAGTGGGAAGGATACGTCGTCGTCCTGCTGATCTGCGCCTTCGGTCTGGGATCGATGCTAGTCGTCTCCCAGTTGATCAAAGGCATTTCCTGATCGGCAGGGCGTGAGAGCTTGTGAAGCGCCCGAAGCGCAGTCGATGGGCCGGTCTGTGGCCCTTTGCGGTCGTGGCTGCGTATTTCCTCTTGGGACTTTGGGGCGCCTGGGTCTCACGACCGTAAGCGCCGCGCCGCCGGGTCGAAGAAAAAGAAGCGGGGCCCAAAGGGCCCCGCTTCCGCTTCGATCGCAGCGGCGATCAGGAGGCCTTTTCCTCCAGCACGGTCTTGCCGCGCGGCTTGCGGATCTCGTCGATGAAGGCCGCCATCTCGGCGGAAGGCGCCTTGGTGAACAGGCTGACGACGATCATCACGAGGAAGCCGAGCGGCATGCCGAGCAGGCCGCAGTTGATGTTGTTGAGGTCGAACCACCCGACCCGGTTGGCCATCGGGTTCGCCGCGCTCGCCGGTACGTCGGCGGCCCAGCGCGGATCGGCCATGACCTGGGCGACATTGACCAGGGCCTTGCCGGTCTCCGGGTTGAGCAGCGACGACATCCCGAAGTAGCTCACGCCGGCCTGCGGGAAGTAACGCGACGTCACCAGGTAGAACAGGCAGATGCCCCACCCGGCGGCGATGCCGGCGATCGCCCCGGCCGTCGTGGTGCGCTTCCACCACACGCCGAGCACCAGGGCCGGGAAGTTGCCGGCCATGGCGAGCGAGAACGCCCAGCCCACCATCGCGAGGATGTCCGAAGGCCGGGTCGAGGCCAGCGCGGCCGACGCGACCGCCACCAGCAGGAGCAGGACGCGCGCCACGATCAGCCGCTTGGCGACCTCGTTGGCCTTGCCCCAGAAGGGCCAGACCACCGCCGCCAGCACGGCGAGCCCGCCGAGCAGCAGCCAGCGCCACGGGATGTAGCCCCAATCCAGCCCGATGGCGCGGAACCGGAACGGCACCGGGCTTGGCGTCGCCAGGAACCAGAAGATTCCGAGCACGACGACGGCCACGATGATCCCGACGACGATGTTGCGGGTCTTCTGCTCCAGCGGCTGGATCATCTTGTAGTAGATGTCGTGGCTGAGCGCGTTGGCGATCGCGAGCAGCAGGCCGTCGGCGGTGGAGAGCGCGGCGGCGAGACCGCCGGCGGCCACCAGGCCCGAGATCACGTAGGGCAGGCCGGCGATCTCCGGCGTGGACAGCACGATCACGTCGGTGTTGATCGAGAAGTCCTGGAATCTCAGGACGCCGGGGTGGTTGGCGATCTTCTTGCACGCGGTGACGACCGCATCGAGACTGACGGCATCCGCGCCGCAGATCTTGATCAGGCCGAGCTCGCCCCAGGTGAACAGCCAGGGACGGATGGCGTTGAGGTCGCGGCCGATGATGTTGGTGTAGACCTCGAGCTTCGAGAACGCCGCGTAGGCCGGCGCCGAGAAGTAGAGGAGGAAGATGAACAGCAGCGACCAGGCCACCGAGTCCCGCGCCTCCTTGACGGAAGGCGTGGTGAAGTAGCGCATCAGGATGTGCGGCAGCGACGCGGTGCCGACCATCATGCAGAAGATGATGCCGAAGAAGTTCAACGGCGTGTAGTTCATGAACGGCTGGATGTGCGGCTTGAGCGTGGTCGGTCCGCAGTCCGCGGCCGTGCACAGCACCGCCAGGCCGTCCCTGACCAGTTGCTGCTCGCGCGCCGTGATCTCGGCGATCGCCCGCCCGTAGGTCAATTCCGGAATCGGGATGCCGTAGTGCTGGGTCGACAGGATGATGATCGGCACCAGGTAGGCGATGATCAGCACGATGTACTGGGCGATCTGCGTCCAGGTGACCGCGCGCATGCCGCCGAGCATCGCGCAGGCCAGGATGCCGACCAGGCCGGCGAACACCGCGACCTCGAACTGGATGCCGAGGAAGCGCGAGGCGATGATGCCGGTGCCGTAGACCTGCGCGGTGACGTAGGTGAACGAGCAGCACACCAGCACGATCACGCCGAGGAAGCGCGCGAAGTTCCCGCCGTAACGGAACGACAGAAAGTCGGGCACCGTGTAGGCGCCGAACTTGCGCAGGTACGGTCCGACCAGGATCGACACCAGCACGAAGCCGCCGGTCCAGCCCAGCACCCAGGCGAGTCCGTCATAGCCCTGCAGGAACAGCGAGCCGGCCATGGCGACGAACGAGGCCGCCGACATCCAGTCGGCGCCGGTCGCCATGCCGTTGTAGAAGGCCGGCACGCGCCGTCCGGCGACGTAGTATTCGGAAACCTGCGCGGTGCGCGTCGCGACGCCGATGATGGCGTAGACGGCGAGCGTGAAGAACACGAACAGGTAGCCGAGGATGTAGTTCGGCGTGCCGAAATACTCCATCAGCGCGAGCAGGACGACGAAGCCGACGAAGCCGCCCGTATAGGTGCCGTACATCCGGCCGAGCTGCTTATAGAAGGCCTCGGATGCGCTCGTTGTTTGCGTAGCCATGATCCAATCCCCCTTCAGTCTTCTTCGGCGAAGCCGAATTCGCGGTCGATGCGGTTCTGCTGCTTGGCGAACAGGAACAGCTGGACCACGAACACGATCAGCGAGCCTTGCGCGGCCATGTAGAAGCCGAGCGGGAAGCCGAGGATCGGGATGACGATGGCGTTCAGCGGCTTGACGAACATGTGGATGATGTAGCCGAAGAAGAACCAGATCCCGAGATGCGTCAGCATCAGGTTGGTCGTCTTCCTCCAGTGGGCTTCGGCGTTCGTATCTTGCTTGCCTTGCATCGGCCGGTACCTCCTGCCCGAGCGGCCGATGAAGTGCGGCCGCACCCGTGACGGTTCAGGGGGCGCAGTTCGACGACGGAGCCCCCCCGTTTTCCCAACAGCCCGTTCCCGATTCTGCGGGTCGGGATTCGGGCCGTTAATGAAAAATTAACATCACCGGGGGGGCCGGGCTTATAAGACTTTCGACCAAGTCCCCTGCCGGTCCACCTTGAACCAACAGGATTTTCAAGGCTGCCGGCCGCCACCCAGGCGCGCCGCGGCTCGAATAAACGCGGCATCCGAGGCCACGATCGCCCCGGCACGCGATCCGCATTGCTACCAACCGAGGTGGTTACACGCTGTTAACCAATCCGGCGCACACTTTTTGACCGTGGCACTTGCTTGGGCAGGGAGGCACGGGGACATGTTCAACGGACTTCTTCACGCCGGGATGGCGGAGGCGTTGGCGCAGACGCAGAAGCGCGTCGACTGGGCCCGCTCCAAACGCCTGCTGCTGGTGATGTTCGCCCTGTGGATCAGCTACTTCGTGCTGGTGAACGCCTATGTCCACAAGCTGAGCAGGATCACCCTCCCGGTCATCGAGATCCCGCTCGACGTCTACCTGACGGTCCAGGGCGCGGCGGTGGTGTTCGCGGTCGCGCTGTTCCGGTTCGCCCGGCGCGTCGATTAACGAGGCACCACAAAGCGCTTGACCGGCCGCGTTCTACTTTCGTCTAATCGACTTTAGTCGAACCGCCCGCGTCGGCCTGCGACCGCGCAGGCCTGGGAGTCCGCTCTTGGTGTCAACCGGAGACCCGACGCCATGGAGTCGTTCCGCCAAGTCACATTCTTCCTCACGGTCTGGCGCGCGTTCATCGCCGGCCTGGGCGCGGTCGTGCTGATGGTCATCTACAGCGCCGAGCCGACCGGGGCCTGCCTGATCGGCGCCAATGTGGCGCTGGTGTTCTCGATCGCACTCATCCTGCATGCCCGGCATCTGAACGCGGACCGCTTGGATCGCATCGAAGCCTGGCGCACGCTCGATGCGCACGAGCGGCCGGCCGGCGCGCACGGACGGCAATGGGCGTTCCGGATGTTCGAGGAGCAGCAACTGCGCTTCGCCAAGGGCGCCGCCGCGGTCGCGATCGCGCTGTCGGCCACGGCCCTCACGCTGAGTCAGACCGGCGATGTCCGCCCAGCGCATGCCGAGGCGAGAATTTCCGCCGGCGCGACGGTCGCGCGTTAGCGTCTTTCTTCGCCCGCGGCCCGTCGTGTCTTTTTTGCGTTTGCGCATGATCTGGTCCGAAAAGTCTGTCAACTTTTCGGGATCATGCGCCCGACGAACTGCAGCACGATCTCGCGCCGGTGCGGCCGGGCGCGATGCTCGACCAGATAGATCCCCTGCCACGTGCCCAGCCCGGGCGCGCCAGCGCCGACCGGCACGTGCAAGGTGACGCCGGTGAGCATGGCCTTGATGTGCGCCGGCATGTCGTCGGGCCCTTCGGTGTCGTGAACCCATCCCGCATCGGCCGGCGCCAGGCGCCGCAGCGCCGTCGTGAGATCAACCTGCACGTCGGGATCGGCGTTCTCCTGGATCACCAGCGAGGCCGAGGTATGGCGCAGGAACATCAGCAGCACGCCGTCGCCAGCCTTGGCCGCGGCGAGGAAGCGGCGCACCTCGGGCGTGATGTCGGTGAAGCCCTCGCCGCGCGTCTCGACCACGAGCTCGGCAGTCGCGACCACATCGGGCGTGATGCTGCGCATGTGGTGCAGTTTCACCGACATGGTCAACCGTAGGCCGAAACCGGCACGGTGCGCGGCCTGATACGCCGCCGCGCCACCAGCACGGCGATCACCACGATATTGATCACGTTGAAGGCGATGCCGGCGGCGAAGGCCGGCCCGTAGAAACCGAAGTGATCGTACAGCAGCCCGGCGATCCAGCCGCCCGCCGCCATCCCGAACCCGGTGCTGCACAGTAGCGTCGGCACGCGCCAGCCGGCCTCGCGCGCGGGGAACAGCTCACGCACCGCCAGCACGTAGGCCGGAATGATGCCGCTGAAGCCGAGGCCGAAAATGGCCGACACCGCGAACAGGCCGACCTCGTCCTGCGTCACCAGGAATGCGGCGATGGAAAACACCTGCCACACCGAGCCGGCCAGGACCGTCATCAGCCCGCCGATGCGGTCGGAGATGGCGCCCCAGATCTGCCGGCTGACGAAGGCGGTGGCGAGCAGGAGCGACAGCATGGCGGCACCGTGGGTCGGGCGGATGCCGAGATCGCTGCACAGCGCGACCAGATGCTGCTGCGGCATCGACATCGGCACGCAGCAGAAGAACGAGGCGATCACCAAAACCACGAACACCGCATTCTTCGGCCAGCCGAGCACGGGACCGTCTTGGTCTTGACCCGCCGCCGCGGTTATGGCCACGGGCACTTCCGGCGGCGGGCGCAGGAAGATCGCCGCGAGCGGCACGATCGCGGCCAGCTGCACCAGGCCGAACACGATCATGGTCTGGCGCCAGCCGTAGCTCGCGATCGCGCGCTCGAACACCAGCGGCCAGACCGCGCCGGCGAGGTATTGCCCGCTCGCGATCAGCGCCAGCGCCGAGCCGCGCCGGCGGTCGAACCAGCGGGTGACATAGACGTAGAGCGGCGCATTGAGCCCGGCATTGCCGATCAGCCCCATGAACAGCCCGTGGCCGAGATAGAGCTGCCAAGTCTCGCCGAGCGTGGAGATCGCAAGCCCGAGCGCGATCATCGCCGCGCCGAACATGACGGTCCAGCGCACGCCGTAACGGTCGGCGACCTGCCCGAGCACGATGCCGCCGAGGCCGGCGCCGAGCCAGGCGAGCGCGCCGGCGAGCGCCGGCACCGAGCGCGCGCCGCCGGTCTCGGCCGCGATCTGCTTGAGGCCGACGACGACGATCCATGGGCCGCCGAACGAGATGGCGAGGATCGCCAGCGCTACGCTCGCGACCACCCAGGAGGCGCGGCTCTCGATGCTCGCCGTCATGTCCAATCCGTTAGCAGGAAAGACCGCCGCTGCCACCCGGGCTGGCACATGGCCCGCATGCGCGCCGTTGCTGGACCTCAGCGGAGCGATCGGCTTTGATCGCAGCCATGCTCACCATCGACCCCGCCCTGTTCGACCCCGCGCGAATCGATCCGGAGACGGAAGCGCTCAACGCCGACATCGTGCGGCGCATGAACGCGGAGCCGACCGGGCTGACCATCCCGCAGATACGGGCGCGCCGCCTCCAGGGCATCGGCGCGTTTCCGCTTAGCCCCCAATCGCCGCGCGCCGAAACCATCACGATCGCCGGGCCCGCCGGGCCGCTCGACCTGCGCGTGATCGCGCCGGCAAAGCCGCGCGGCATCTATTTCCATATCCATGGCGGCGGATGGTCGATCGGCACCAATGACCAGCTCGACCCGGTGCTCGAGCGCCATGCCGCCAATGCGGCCCTGGCTTGCGTCTCGCTCAACTATCGTCTCGCGCCCGAGCATCCCTATCCCGCGGGTCCTGACGACTGCGAGGCCGCGGCGCTGTGGCTCGTGCGCGAAGGCGAGAAGCGCTTCGGGACGGCGCGGCTTGCGATCGGCGGTGAATCGGCGGGCGCGCATCTCGCGGTCGTGACGCTGCTGCGGTTGCGCGACCAGCACGGGGTAACGCCGTTTTCGGCGGCGATCCTGAACTACGGCTGCTACGACCTCGGCATGACGCCGAGCGCGCGCCGCTGGGGGGCGGAAAAGCTCGTGCTCAACACGCCGGCAATCGTCGCCTTCGGCAAGTCGTTCCTGCCGGAGGGGACCGACAGGTCCGATCCCGACGTGTCGCCGCTCTATGCCGATCTGCGCGGGCTGCCGCCGGCGCTGTTCACGGTCGGCACGCGCGACGCACTTATTGACAATTCGCTGTTCATGGCGCCGCGCTGGCTCGGCGCCGGCAACGTCGCGGAGCTCGCGATCCATCCCGGCGCCTGCCACGGATTCATCAGCCTGCCGAGCAAGGTGCGCGACCAGGCGCTCACAAGGATCGACGCGTTCCTAAACAGGTACGTTTGAGGCGTACGGCGCGCCGCACCAGCCGAATCGTGCCGCCGTTCAATCTCTGCGGATCGTATCGACGTCCTTGCGGATCCGTTCGGCGCGGAATTGCAGCACGCCATAAACGCCAAGCCCGATCAGACACAGCAGCACGATCCATCCGGCTGCCGTCGCCTCGCCTGTGAAAATCCTACCGTAATAAATTTGTGCCAAACCCGCACCGAACCCGCGGAAGAGCTCCTCGTGCAAGCGCGGCCATATCAAAAAGGTGCAAACGGCGGCAACAACGACGATGGCACCCAAGATGACGAGCGTCTTGGACGCTGCCGGCAGGTCGGTCCATTTCATCAGCGCTTCTCCTGAATGAGCGCACAGGCGCTTGCCGTATGACAATGCGCGGTCGTCGAGGCATTGTGCCAATCTTTGCAGAGGCGGAAAAGCCGGTACGGTTGCGCCGCGATCCGCGCAACCAGGCGATGCATCGCGAATGCCGAATATTTGCCGGAAACCTCATACACGCGTGGGCACAGGACGGATTGTGCATGATGACACCGAGACGGGCGCTCGCAGGCCGTCCCTCGACCGGCCACGGCCGGCGCGCAGGATGGGCCAGGACATGAACGCGCCGCTGGCGCAAAAGCTGCTCGCATTCGGCGTCACCGCAGGATTGTTTGCGCTCGTCGGTCCCCCTATCGGCGGGCTCGTGCTCTGGCTGGTGTGGTTTGGCGGCGTACTGTGGCGCGCGGATGCATGGCATCCGATCATCCGCGCGATCGAGCCGTTCTCGGCGGAGGCGCTGATGCTGCTCGGCGGCGTCATGCTCCTTTCCTATGCGATCGGCGGCGGACTCGCGCTGTGCGTAGGCAGCCTCGTCGGCATCTCCGCAACCCGTTCCCGCCCGACATTGCGGGCGGTGGTCTGCTCGGTCATTGCAGTTCATGCCGTCATCTTCCTGATTTCACTCCTCGAGCCGTTCGTGTTGCCCGACCGACTGCGTTTTTTTCCCGCTGCCGCCGAAGCGCATTACTTGGCGCCACTCTCGCTGGTCGCGGCGATCGCCTGCTGGGGCGTGCTGCGTGCCTTGCCACCCTTTGGCGAGCCTGGACCGTCTGGTTTCCCGACGGGTTCCGGCTCACCTTCAGAGCGTGATTGGAGTTCCGAACTGACGAAAGCGAAAACCGAAGCCGAAGCGGCGCATGCCGCGGTGTACGAGGCACGCGGCGCGGCTGCCATCACCGGCGCTTACAGCGGTGCAAAGCAGGCCTACTGCCGGGCGATCTGCATCGCAGAACACCTGGGTGAGACGGCTGAGGCCCAACGTCTGAAAGATCGGCTGGAGAACATGAAGGGTGTGTTCGCCGCGCAATTCGCCAGCTTTACCTGACGGTGCTCCTGGAAACCCGAGTTGCGGCCTGCCTCTGACGCCGCGACGCCGAAGTGAAACGCATGGCGCCGCGCTGGCTCGGCGCCGGCAACGTCGCCGAGTTCGCGATCCATCCCGGTGCCTGCCACGGTTCAGCCCGCCGAGCGAGGTGCGCGACCGGGCGCTGACACGGATCGAGGGGTTTTGAACAGGTCCGTGTGAAGGGACGGCCCGCGCCCTCGTTAGAGCGCTTTCCAGTAGCGATGAACCCATTGTTCGTCATGCCCGGCCTTGTGCCGGGCATCCACGTCTTGCTTGCTGCATGAAAGACGTGGATGGCCGGGACAAGCCCGGCCATGACGGTGGATAGGATTGGTGCATGCCAAGTGGAAGACGCGCTAGTGAGTGTGCGAACGCTCAACGAGAACGCGGATCACCGCCTTGATCGCGGGGTACGGGTGTGGCTGTTGTGATCGCGTGCGAGTGGTGCCACAAGCGCATTCCCCCCACCCCGCCGCCCTTCGCACTACATTCGGCCCCGAGGAAATCGCTTTGCAAATGTCAAAGTTTCGGTTCTTGACCTCGCCTTTCCTCCACCTGCTTGTGAAACAGTTCGGGCAAGCTTTGCAGTTCAGTGCAGCAATCGGCAATATTGTCGGCTAATTCTTGCAGTTCCGCCAAGGGCACGAGCTTAGCCTCGTCAATATTTTTCCTGGCTGATGACTTATGCATTACCACACCCTCGGCTCCCATACCGTAATAATTGTGCATTAGCTCATTGCGCCTTGATGCACACTTTCTGACCTGAGCAAGGCAGCCCTCTAATGCCTTCTGGCTTTCGGGCGAAAACCTCTGGCTTACAGCAAAATTCAAGATCATGTCAGTTCGCAAGCGATTTCCCGTCGGGGTTAACAGCAGCGCTCGAGCTGCAGGCCAATCAAGATACGACATGAAGCAAAGCAAGCGACAAAGATTCAATTCGACCAGTGCCCAGTTGGCCGTTATCAGACCAATGAATTTCAAGTGTTCTGGTGCACTCTCCAAAAGGGAGCTGTGATTCTTTTTCGTCATAAGGGCCTTCAAATCCTGTCGCTGCCCGGCGTCTTCTGCACCATGTCGATCAGCCGCTTCCAGACCTTTTCCAGCGCGCTCATGGCGCGGTCGAGCTCGGCGTCGCTCGGCAGCGGCAGGCGCAGATTCAGCTCACGCTGCCGCTCGGCCGGCGGCAGCGTCGCGACCCCGCCGGGCAGCGGCAGGCCACGTGCAAGCATGTCGCGCTTGAGCGTGCCGAGCTCGCGCTGCAGGCGCGCGATCTCGGTTTCGAGCGCGGCGCGCTCGTCCGGCACCGCCTCGCAGGCCCAGCCGCTCGCGCGCTTGGCGCAGAGCGAGACCGTCCCGGTACGGCTGTCGAGCCGCAGCACGCCGCCATCGATGTCCTTGAAGGCGTAACGGCCGCTCTCAGCGTCGAGCGGCTGCGCCATCAACGGCGTCGCCGCGACAAGAACGAGAAGGGCAACGGCAGCGGTGCGCATGATCGGTCCTCCGGCGGAGACGCTATTCAGATAGAAGCGATTTCGGGCGCGCGCATGGCGCCTGCCATCGGGTCTGTACTGCAGTGCACAGAATCGCGCATTCAGGCCCCTGCGCAGGATTGCCAAGGCGGCCGATTGACAAGCTTTGTCAAAGGGTTGACGGAGAATGGCGGATTCTTGACAGGGGGGGAGGGCCTCAGTATGGTCCGCGCGGCTTCGAGGGGCGGCAAGGCCCGTTATTCCTGACAAACGCGGGTGTCGACTTCCATGTCCGACGACGCGCGCAAAGGGGCTGACGGGCCAAGGTCACCTGACGAGGCTCACCTCTCCGCGAGGCTCAGGCATCTCGGCGAACGGCTCGACCAGGTCAATTCGAGCAAGCCTTCCCAAGAAGCGGCTCCTCGTCCACAGGCCAACGCGTCGGCAATGGCGCGCGGTCTCAGGCTCTCGACCGAGCTGGTCGCGGGCGTGGTCGTCGGGGCGGTCATCGGTTGGCTGCTCGACCGTTGGCTCGGCATCTCGCCGTGGGGGTTCATCGGGTTCCTGCTACTCGGCTTCGCAGCCGGAATACTCAACGTGATGCGTTCGGCGGGGCTGGTGGCGGAACGCGAGTGGAACAAGAAGTGATTGCAGGGGCCCGCGGCGGCGTACACCGGACAACGATTGACTGATCTCCATGGCTGCTGATCCGATCCATCAATTCCAGATCCAGAATATCCTGCCGCTGTTCAAGGTCGGGGCGCAGGAAATCCACTTCACCAATTCGGCCGCGTTCATGCTCGTTGCGGTGGGGCTGACGGCGCTGCTGCTGATCGGGGCGACCGCCGGACGGCGCCTGGTGCCGACGCGGCTGCAATCGATGGCGGAGATGACCTACGAGCTGGTGGGCAACACGCTGCGCAACAGCGCCGGCGAAGAGGGAATGAAGTTCTTCCCGCTCGTGATGTCGCTGTTCATGTTCATCCTGATGTCGAACGTCGTCGGGCTCATTCCCTACACGTTCACGGTGACCAGCCACATCGTCATCACGGCCGCGCTGGCGCTGACCGTGTTCTTCACCGTGATCATCTACGGCATCTGGAGGAACGGGCTGCACTTCTTCAACCTGTTCCTGCCGAGCGGAATTCCCGGCTGGATGGCGCCGATGATCATCGTCATCGAGCTCTTGTCGTTCATGTCGCGCCCGATCTCGCACAGCGTCCGGCTTTTCGCCAACATGCTGGCCGGACACATCACGCTCAAGCTGGTGGGCGGATTCGTCGTGATGATGGGAAGCGTCGGCGTCCTCGGCATGTTCGGCGCGATCGCGCCGCTGGCGCTCACCGTCGCGCTCACGGCGCTCGAACTTCTGGTCGCGTTCCTGCAGGCCTACGTGTTCACCATCCTCACCTGCATCTATCTCAACGATGCCATCCACCCGGGACACTAGGCGCGCGCGTTTAATCCCCTCAAATCCCCCTCGAGAAGGAGTCCAGACATGGATCCGTTAGCGGCAAAGTTCATCGGCGCGGGCCTCGCATGCATCGGCATGGGCGGCGCAGCCATCGGCGTGGCCAACGTGTTCGGCCAGTTCCTCTCCGGCGCGCTGCGCAATCCGTCGGCCGCCGCCGGGCAGAACACCAACCTGTTCCTCGGCTTCGCGCTGGCCGAGGCGTTCGGCATCTTCTCGCTGCTGATCGCGCTCCTGCTCCTGTTCGTGCTGTAAGCTTCGCAGACCGCAGACGCCGGGGCGGCATGATCGCCGCCCGGCGGAATCGCCGGAGTGGCCGATGGCCGAGAAGAAAACAAGCGCGCATACCGAGGCGCCGGGCGGGCACAAGGCCGGCTTTCCGCCGTTCCAGAAAGAGACCTTCGCCTCGCAGCTCGCCTGGCTGGCGCTGACCTTCATCCTGCTCTACGTGCTGATGGCGAAGGTCGCGCTGCCGCGCATCGGCGGAATCTTCGCCGCGCGCGCCAAGCGCATCGCCGACGACTTGGCCGAGGCGCAGCGCCTGCGCGGCGACGCGGAGGCGGCGCTCGCCGCCTATCAGAAGGCGCTCGCCGACGCGCGCAATCGCGCGCAGACGATGGCCGGCGAGACGCGCGCGGCGCTCAACGCCGAGGCGGACAAGCGGCGCAAGGCCCTCGAGGAGGCGCTCAACGTGAAGCTTGCGGACGCCGAGCGCACCATCGAAGCCACCAAGGCCGCGGCCATGGCCAACGTGCGCGGCATCGCGGTCGAGGCGGCCGGCGCGATCGTCGAGCGGCTCATCGGCGCGGCGCCCGCGCCGGCGGCGGTCGAGGCGGCGGTCGATTCCGCGCTCAAGAGCTGAGGTTCGCAATGTCGCTGTTGCTGGAAGCCGAGCTGTGGGTCGCGATCGCGTTCCTGATCTTCGCCGGCATCCTGGTCTATGTCGGCGTGCCTAAGCTGATCCTGAACGCGCTCGACGAGCGCGGCAGGCGCATCAAGACCGAGCTCGACGAGGCGCGCCGGCTCAAGGACGAGGCGCACAAGCTCCTGGCCGAGTATCAGGGCAAGCAGAAAGAGGCCGAAGCCGAGGCGGAGGCGATCATCGCGAGCGCCAAGGCGGAAGCCGAACGCACGGCCGCCGAGGCGAAGGCCAAGGTGGAAGAGTTCGTCGCCCGGCGCACCAAGATGGCCGAGACCAAGATCGCGCAGGCCGAGGCGCAGGCGCTCGCCGACGTTCGCGCCGCCGCCGCCGAAGCGGCGGTTGCCGCCGCCGAGAAGATCCTGACCGAAGCGGTGAAGGGCAAGGTCGCCGACGACCTGATCGCCCGGGGCATCGCCGACGTGAAGACCAAATTGAATTAGCGTATTTTCCAGGGCACAAATCTATCATTCGTCATGCCCGGCCTTGTGCCGGGCATCCACGTCTTGCTTTTGCAATCCGAAGAAGGCGTGGATGGCCGGGACAAGCCCGGCCATGACGGTGGATGGATTTAGCGCACTGAGTAGAAAACGCTTTGTCGCTATTTGTGCACGGTGTCGAACGCGACGCCTATTTCGTTCTCGTTGACCCAGACGACGTGACATTTGCGCAGCGGGCCGCCGCGTCCGGACAGCGCCAGCATGAAGTCTTTCGGCAGCTGAAGCGGTTCCTCGGTCGCGAGCTTGGCGCCGCTGGCGGAAACGTCGACGACGCGGCAGTTGCGCCCCCACGATCCGTCGGTGCCGACGATCTTCGCCCTGTGGGTGATCGGTTTGCGCGGGAATTTGCGCCGGTTGCTCGACATGGGTCACGACCGCATTGGGAACGGGCGGATCGTTGCGCGATTTTCTTTCATCCCGGTAAAGAGCCGCATACGTACCATCACGAATTCGGCCAACTGGTATGCGGTTAGGGTATACGTGGATTTCCTGAGCGCAATCGATGCCTTGCGCGCCGCCGGCGGGCCGGGCCCTCCCGGACTTGTCATTCCGCTGCCGCCATCCTCGGGCTAGAGTCGAATGGCGCAAGGCCGGCTTCCGACCGGCCCGTCGAGGAGGACGCCGATGATCAGGACCGAGCAATTCTCGTTGTCGCGCCGGACGTTGCTGGCGGGCGGCTCAGCGTTGGCCGCAACCGGCCTCGTAGGCGCGCCGTCGCTGCACGCCAAGGCGCCGATGACCAACACGCAAGCGCCCACCTTCTATCGCTTCAAGCTCGGCAACGCCGAGGCCACGATCGTGTCCGACGGACCGCTGCCGCTCGGCGACCCGAGCGGAGCGTTCCTCGGCTTGAGCAAGGACGAGATCAAGCGCCAGCTCAACGACAATTTCCTGCCGCTGGAGAACGCGGTGCTCGAGCAGAACTCGCTCATCGTCAACACCGGCAGCCATCTGGTGCTGTTCGACACCGGGATGGGAACGGCCCGGGACTTCGGGCCGACCACCGGCAAGCTGCTCAACAGCATGAAGCAGGCCGGCATCGACCCCAAGGACATCGACGCGGTGGTGATGAGCCACGCGCACATCGACCATATCGGGGCCAACGTCGGCGACGACGGCAAGAGCAATTTCCCCAACGCCCAGTTCTACCTGATGCAGTCGGACTTCGACTTCTGGACCGACGAGAAGCTGGCCGGCGGACCGCTCAAGGCGTTCCTCGCGCAGGCGAAGAAGAACCTGTTGCCGGTACGCGACCGCATCGTGTTCATCAAGGACGGCCAGGAGATCCTGCCCGGCATCACGGCGATCGCGGCGCACGGGCATACCGTCGGCCACACCGTGTACATGATCTCCTCGGGCGGAAAATCCATGTGCTACATCGGCGACCTCACGCACCACCCGGTGCTGCTGATGGAGAAGCCGCTGACCGAGTTCGCCTACGACACCGATCCCAAGCAGTCGGCGCAGACGCGGGTGCGGCTGCTCAGCAGGTTCGCGGCGGACCGCACCCCGATCGTGGCCTATCATTTCGCCTGGCCGGGCTTCGGCCATGTGGCCAAGCAGGGCGACGGCTTCCGCTACTTCCCGGCGCCGATGAACATGGTGTTGTAGCGGGTACCAACGCGGAGGACCGTAGCCCGGATGGAGCGAAAGCGAAATCCGGGAGCGGTCTAACGCGCGGCAAGGTTTGCCCCGCATTGCGCTTCGCTCCATGCGGGCTACGCTGGAACTACGCCGGCACGACCGTGATCTCCGGCCAGCACTGCTTCCAGCGTGCGGCTTTCTCCGCATAGCGGTGCGCCTGGAAGTTCGCGCTGCGATTCGGCCGCACCACCATGGCCTCGATGTCGTCGAAACCGTGCGGCGCGTATGCACGCAAACCATCCGGCGTGGCGCTCACTCCGATTGTGCTGGCGCGGCTGAGGAAGCGGTCGATCGCGTCGCTCGAGCGCGTCACCGGCGGATAGGAAATCCCGAACTTCTCGCGGTACCACAGATGAACGCGCGCCTGGTTGCGCACTTCGACCGTGACGCCGAGGTCGGCAAACACATCCGCGCAACGGCGGATCACCGCGTCCTCCGCGTCCCATGATGGATCGGGATCGAAATAGAAGATGTCGTAGTCCTTGATGCCGTAAGTCGGCGCACGCCGGGTCAGATGGTTCCAGGCCGCCTGGAACAGGCTTCCCGAGACGAGCCAGGCATCGGGAAGAGCGAGGGATGGCAGGCGTGCGAGGATCGCGCTATTGATCGGATTCGAGAGAGCGAGCGCGATGAATCGCTCTTCGTCCATGAGTCTTGCCTCCCTCCCCAATCTTCCCCCGCGGGCGCGGAGTCATCGCATCGTCGTTGTGCTGCACTGAAAGCGCCACAGCCCCCTCCCCCCTTGTGGGGGAGGTCGACCCGTCGGAGCGTTAGCGAAGGCGGGGCGGGAGGGGGTCTTCCTTTCCTTCTACGACAGTCTCTTCGTGCCTGCGGTCAGTCCCCCTCCGGCTCGCTTCGCTCGCCACCTCCCCCACAAGGGGGGAGGTGGCTGTGGCGCTTTCAGCGTAAACCGTCCGGGCAAAGGCGTCCGCGTCACCTGGGGATGGCGCTACCCCTTTCGGGCTACTCCGCCGCCTCGCTTTGCGGCGCCGCGCTCACCCAGCGCAGCACCGGCTGGCGCGCCGCGCGCGTCTCGTCGAGCCGGCGGCGCGGCGCATAGTAGGGCGCGCCCGAGAAGCGCGCCGTGTCGCCGCGCTTGGCGGCAAGAGCGAGGTCGCGCAGCGCGGCGATGAACAGATCGAGCGAGGCCTTGCTCTCCGATTCGGTCGGCTCGATCAGCATGGCGCCGTGGACGACGAGCGGAAAATACATCGTCATCGGATGATAGCCCTCGTCGATCATCGCCTTGGCGAAGTCGAGCGTGGAGACGCCGGTGCCGTCGAGCCAGCGGTCGTCGAACAGCACCTCGTGCATGCACGGGCGGTCGCCGAACGGCAGCGACATCAGGTCCTTGAGGCCCGCGCGCACATAGTTGGCGTTGAGCACCGCGTCTTCCGACGCCTGGCGCATGCCGTCGGCGCCGTGCGCCAGCATATAGCTCATGGCGCGCACATACATGCCCATCTGGCCGTGGAACGCGCACATGCGCCCGAGCGGCTTCGCGGCGCCGTCGGCAGCGCCGGCGTGCTCGATCAGGCGGAAGCCTTGCGCGTCGGCGACCAGGTAGGGCACCGGCGCATAGGGCGCGAGCGCGGCCGACAGCACCACGGGACCGGCGCCCGGCCCGCCGCCGCCATGCGGCGTCGAGAACGTCTTGTGCAGGTTGATATGCATGGCGTCGACGCCGAGATCGCCGGGCCGCGTCTTGCCGACGATGGCGTTGAAGTTGGCGCCGTCGGCGTAGAAGTACGCGCCGGCCGCGTGCACCGCCGCGGCGATCGCGACCACGTCGCGCTCGAACAGCCCGCAGGTGTTCGGGTTGGTCAGCATGATGGCGGCAACGTCCGACGAGAGATGCTTCCTCACCTCGTCCGGATCGACCGTGCCGTCCGCGCGCGCCGGGATCGCCTCGACGCGGTAACCGAGCAGCGCGGCGGTCGCCGGATTGGTGCCGTGCGCCGACTCCGGCACCAGCACGACCGAACGCGTTTCGCCGCGCGCCGCGAGCGCCGCCTTGATCGCCATCATGCCGCACAGCTCGCCGTGCGCGCCGGCCTTGGGCGAGAGCGCGACCGCCGGCATGCCGGTCAGCTCGCACAGCCAGCGCGACAGCTCGGCCATCAGCCCGAGCGCGCCGGCGACGGTCGAAACCGGCTGCAGCGGATGGACGTCGCCGAAGCCGGGCAGGCGCGCCATCTTCTCGTTCAGGCGCGGGTTGTGCTTCATGGTGCAGGAGCCGAGCGGGAACACGCCGGTGTCGATGCCGTAATTCATGCGCGACAGGCGCACGTAATGGCGCAGGGTCTCGGGTTCGCTCAGGCCGGGCAGTCCGATCGGCTCGGTGCGTTCGAGCCCGCCGAGGCGCGGCGTGAATTCCTGCGGCTGGTCGAGGTCGACGCCCGTCACCTCGGGGCGGCCGATCTCGAAGATCAGCGCCTCCTCGATGCGCAGCGCGCGATTGCCGGTGAAGGTCCGCGGTGCCGCGGACACGGCTTCGGCCGGCTCGGTCGGGCGGCCTTGACGATTCATGGCAACGCCTCCGCAAGCGCCTTGACGTAGGCGGCGCGATCCTCGTCGGTATTCACCTCCGTGGACGCGACCACGATCAGGTCGCGCAGATCGGGATTGCCCGGCGCCAGGCGCGAGCACGGCACGCCGCCGAGAACGCCTTTCCGCGCCAGCCGCTCGATCACGCGCGCCGCATCGCCCGGCACGCGCATGGTGAATTCGTTGAAGAAGGTCTCGTTGAGCACGCTCACGCCCGGCACCTTGCCGAGCGCATCGGCAAGCGCGACCGCGTTCGCGTGGTTGACGCGCGCAAGTCGGCGCAAGCCGGCCTCGCCGAGTAGCGCGAGATGAATCGAGAAGGCGAGCGTACACAGGCCGGAATTGGTGCAGATGTTGGAGGTCGCCTTCTCGCGCCGGATGTGCTGCTCGCGCGTGGAAAGCGTGAGCACGAAGCCGCGCTTGCCCTCGGCGTCGACGGTCTCGCCGACGAGGCGGCCGGGCATCTGCCGCACATACTTCGTGCGGCTCGCGAACAGTCCGACATAGGGCCCGCCGAAGCTCAACGCATTGCCGATCGACTGGCCCTCGGCTGCCACGATGTCCGCGCCCATCTCGCCCGGCGGCTTGACCAGGCCGAGCGAGACCACCTCGGTGACGACCACGATCAGCAGCGCGCCGGCCGCGTGCACTTTGTCGGCAAGCGAGCCGAGATCGCGCACCTGGCCGAACACGTCCGGGTTCTGCACCACGACGCACGACACGGTTTGGTCGATCCGGTCGCCCAGGTCCTCGGCCGCGCCGTGCGGCGCGGCCGCCACCACTTCATCGCCGGCGAGCCGTGAAACGGTCTCGATGGTCGCGACGTAGTGCGGGTGCAGATTGCCGCTCAGCACCGCCTTGTTCCGCTTGGTGACGCGGTGCGCCATCAGCACCGCCTCGGCCGCGGCGGTCGAGCCATCATACATGGAGGCATTGGCGACCTCCATGCCGGTCAGCATCGCCACCTGGGTCTGGAACTCGAACAGGTATTGCAGCGTGCCTTGGGCGATCTCGGGCTGGTAGGGCGTGTAGGAGGTGAGGAACTCGGAGCGCTGGATCAGATGATCGACGCTCGCCGGGATATGGTGCTTGTAGGCACCGCAGCCGACGAAGAACGGCACCGAGCCCGCGGCGACGTTGCGCCCCGCGAGCGCTGAGAGCGTGCGCTCGACCGCGATCTCGCTCTTGGCGAGCGGCAGGTCGGGCAATGCGTCGAGGCGCTTGTCGGCAGGGATGGCGGCGAACAGGTCGTCGATCGTATCGACGCCGATGCGGGCAAGCATCTCGGCGCGGTCCTCAGTGGTGAGCGGCAGGTAGCGCATGCGTTTCCCGTGTCAGATAACGGTGAAGGTCGACACGACGACGACCTCGGCCTTCACCGAATTGGCGATGTAGCACTCCTCGTGAGCGTGGTGATGCAGCGCGTCCACGTCCTGTTGCGTCGGCCGTTTGGCGCCGGTGAAGGTCACCGCCGGAGCGAGCGTCACCTTCGAGACGTAGAGCTTGCCGTTCTCGTTCTTGGTCATGACGCCGTGCGCCGCGTCCTCGTAACGCTCGACCGTGAAGCCTTCCTTGGCCGCGAAGCCGAGGAAAAACAGCATGTGGCAGCTCGCCACCGCGGCGACCAGCGCCTCCTCGGGATCGACGGCTTCGGCGACCGAATAGGGCAGCCGCACGCTCGAAGGCGCGGAGGAGCCCGGCACTTCCAGCCCGTCGAACTTCCATACGTGGCCGCGGCTGTAGCGGTTGTCGGTGAACACCGCGCCGTTGCGCGTCCACAGCACCGTTGCGCGGTAGTCATGCGCCATGCCGAGCTCCTTTCAGGAAAGCGTGGCGAGGAACGCCTTGTAGTCGTCCTCGCGCATCAGGCCGTCGAGCTCCTTCGGATCGCTCACCTTGAGCTTGAGGAACCAGCCCTTGCCCTCGGCGTCCTCGTTGACGGTCGCCGGTGCCTCTCCGAGCACATCGTTGACGGCGACGACTTCGCCGCCGACGGGCGCGTAGACCTCGCTCGCTGCCTTGACCAATTCGACCACCGCGGCCTCGGCGCCCTTGGCGACCGTCTTGCCGACCTGTGGGAGCTCGACATAGACGACGTCGCCCAACTGCTCCTGCGCGTATTGCGAGATGCCGACCGTGCCGACGTCACCCTCGAGGCTGATCCATTCGTGGTCCTTGGTGTAGCGTTTCATGGCGTTCCCCTGTTCAGCCCCGGACGTAGCGGTGCGGCACGAACGGCAGCGCCGCCACCTTGGCCGGCAATTCCTTCTCGCGCACGACGAGCGTGACCGCGGTGCCGGGTTCGGCGTAGGCGCGCGCGACGTAGCCCATGGCGATCGGCGCGCCGAGCGTCGGCGCGAAGCCGCCCGAGGTCACTTTGCCGATCGCGACCCCGTCGGCCGATCTGATTTCCGCGCCTTCGCGCGCCGGCGCCCGGCCGTCGGGCTTGAGTCCGACGCGGAGCCGCGCCGGGCCATCACTCAGTTCGCTTTGCACCCGCGCGGCGCCGGGAAAACCGCCTTCCGCGCGCCGCCGTTTCTGGATCGACCAGGCGAGCGCGGCCTCGACCGGCGAGGTCGTGGTGTCGATGTCGTGGCCGTAGAGGCACAAGCCCGCTTCGAGGCGCAGCGAATCGCGCGCGCCGAGCCCGATCGGTTTCACCCGCGCATCATCGAGCAGCCGTTCGGCGATCGCGCGCACGCGTGTCGCCTTCACGGAGATCTCGTAGCCGTCCTCGCCGGTGTAGCCCGAGCGGCTGACGTGGCAGCCGATACCGTCGATCTCGGTGGTCTTCGCGGTCATGAACGCCATGTCGCGCGTATCGCGCGCGTGGCGCGCGAGCACGTCGGCCGCGTGCGGACCCTGCAGGGCGACGAGCGCACGGTGATCGGCGCGGAGGAACCGTACGCCGGCGGGCAGCCGCGCCTCCAGGTGCGCGTAGTCGGCGTGCTTGCACGCGGCATTGACCACCAGCATCAGCACGCCGTCCTCGTGCGCGTCGGCCGAGCGCGTGACCATCAGGTCGTCGAGGATGCCGCCGGACTCGTCGAGCAATTGGGTGTAGCGCTGCTTGCCCGGCGCGAGGTTGAGGATATCGGCGGGCACGAGGGTCTCGAGCGCGCGCGCGACGCTCTCGTGGTCGGCGCCGACCAGGAAGGCCTGGCCCATGTGCGAGACGTCGAACAGTCCGGCATGCGCGCGCACGTGGGCGTGCTCGGCCAGGATCCCGTCGGCGTATTGCACCGGCATGTCGTAGCCGGCGAACGGCACCATGCGTGCCGCCCGCGCGACGTGGAGCGGATGCAACGGGGTTTGCTTGAGGGGAGCGGCGGGCGCCGATTCCGGCCGCGGCTCGGGCGCGGGCGCACCGGGCGAAGCTGCGTCGGACGTCTGAGGGTCGGTCATCGCCGGCTCCGCATGGCAAGCTTGAGCCGGGCACCCTGCCCGGCCAAGCCCCCTCTGTCGCGGAACCTGAGAGATTTCGCCACCCCTTTGTTCTTTCCCTCCCGCTTGCGGGAGGGTCAGGTGGGGCCGGCTTACTCCGTCGGTGAGCCGCTATGCGGCTGCTTTCCAGAGTTTCATCCCCCTGCGGTCCTTTTGCCTGAGCGTTTCCGGGGCGGTTGCGCCTTCGGCGCCGGCTTCCACGAGCCGGTCTCTCCCGCAGGGTTCGTCTGAAGCTATTGATCGCGGCCGCGAACCGCGCGGCTGCGATCGATGGATCGTAAGAGGCGGCAGGGGGAAGTCAATGGCGCGCGGCGCTCACTCGGCCCTCATCCTGAGGTGCTCGGCCGCAGGCCGAGCCTCGAAGGATGGCGGCAGGCGCCGACGCCTGTGGCCATGGTTCGAGACGCCATGCTTTGCATGGCTCCTCACCATGAGGGTTCGAGACGCCATGCTTTGCATGGCTCCTCACCATGAGGGTTCGAGACGCGTCACTCTGCCCGGAGGCCGGCGGCGCGGATGATCGGCCACCACTTGTCGATCTCGGCCTTGAGGAACGCCGCAAGCCCTTCGGGCGTCTGCTGCTCGCGCGAGGCGATATCGAGCCCGAGCTCGCTATAGCGCTTGCGCACGGCCGGGTCGGCCAGCGCCTCGACCATCGCGGCATTGAGCTTGGCGACGACGTCCTTCGGCATGCCCTTCGGCCCGAAGAAGCCGAACCATCCCGACATGTAGAGTCCCGGCACGCCGCCTTCGTCCGAGGTCGGAATGTTGGGCAAGGCCGGGGAGCGCTGCGGCGACAGGTTGGCGATCGCCTTGATGGTGCCGGCCTGGATCTGCGGCAGCGAGACCGCGGCCTGGACCACCAGGAGGTCGACCTGGCCGGAGATCAGGTCGGTCATGGCCGGGCCGGCGCCGCGATAGGGGATGAAGTTGACCTTCTCCTTGGTCGCCTGCTCGAACAGGATGCCGGTCACCTGCGCGGCCGCGTTCTGGTTGACGAACGTGATCCTGCCGGGGTTCGCCTTCATCCAGGCGATGAGTCCCTTGAGGTCGTCGGCCGGCAGCGCCTTCTTGGCGACCATCAGCTGCGGATTGATCGACATCAGGCCGATCGGCTCGAAATCGGTCTGCAGGTCGTAGTTCAGCTTGTAGATGATGCTGCCGACATGGGTGTCCCACTGCCCGATGTCGATGGTGTAGCCATCGGGCGCGGCACGGGCGACGCGCCCGACCGCGATGCTGCCGCCGGCGCCGCCGACGTTCTCGATGATGACCGGCTGGCCGAGCGAGGCGCGCATGCGTTCCGCCATGATGCGCGCGATCGTGTCGGTCGATCCGCCGGGCGGGAACGGCACGACGAGCGTGATCGGGCGCGACGGATAGGTCTGCGCCTGCGCGGACGCGATGGCACATAGCGTCAGCGCGATCGCAACGATAAGCCTTGTCATGCTTCATTCCTTATGGTGGGCGTTCATCCCGCGCGGATGATAGTCCACCGCGTCGCGGCGCGTGAAGCCGGCGCGCTGTGGACGCGTCATAGCGCCGCAAGACCCGCCGCGCGGACGGCCGTCACGCCTTCCTCCCCCACACCTGCGCCACGATCGGAAAGGTCGAAACCGTGTCGGGATCGGCCAGATGCGCGCGGCAGGCGGTGAGCGCCGCATCGAGCTGCTGCGTGTCGATCAGGCGCCGCTCGATCAGCACGGCACGCACGGACTCCACGGTTTCCGGCAGATAGAACGCCATCGCGTCGCCGGCGCGGAAGCCCACCAGGAACGGCCGGTATTGCACCTCGCCGAGGCCCGCGTGGCGCAGCATGCGGTAGAGGTCCTGCGCGAGCCGCACATTGGCGCCGACCGCGCCGAACACGTCGTCGAGCGCGCGGCGCAGCCGCTGCCAGGCCGGATGCGGCGGGTAGCAGGCGAGGCCCTCGATGTCCGGCTCCTGCAACGCCACGATGCCGCCGGGACGCGCAAGCCGGATCGCTTCCGCGAGCAGCCGATCGGGCTCGCCGGCGGTGCTTGCCACGAAGCGCGTATGCACGAGATCGAAGCTCGCCGACGCAAGCTCCGTGCGATAGGCGTCGCCTTCGACATAGTCGACGTTGGCGCGACCGCGCGCGTCTGCGCGCGCGCGGGCGTGGTCGAGGAAGGCGGCGTCGGCGTCGAGACCGGTCACGCGGCCCGCGGGGCCGACGCGCGCGCTCAACAGGGCGGTGATGCCGCCGGGACCGCAGCCGAGATCGATGCAGCGCCAACCGGGCGCGACGCCGATGCGGTCGAGCATGACGGCCGCGTCGGCGGCAAGCGCGTCGCTCTGGCGCTCGAGGCGCTCGATCTCGCCGGCACGCCGCGCGATCGGATAGCGGCCCTGCGGCTTGTCCATGCGCAAATCTCACCGCGCAAAGCGCAGGCGTCAACGCAATGTCCGGTTGCGCCCCGGTGTTATGCACTCAGGAAACGACAAATCCCGAGCTTGCGCCGACGGCCGCACAAGGTTTACAACTAAACATATCCGAAAACTCATACCTCAGCCTGTGGAGAGGGCATCATGGCCATTCGTACCGTCGCCGTCACCTTGCGCACAGGCCGGCATTCCTTGCTGGCTGCCGTCGCGTTGCTGTCCCTGAGTCAGGTCGCCAGCGCGCAAACCGTCCTGCCGTCCGATGCCAAGACGACCTGCATCGTCTCGGCGGTGGAATTCGCGAGTTGGTTCACGTCGGGATCCGTCAGCCTGAACGGCGCGGTCGACCCGGCCGACAGCGTCACCTTCTCCAACATGCCGAATTGTCCGTTCTACAAATGGTCGGCGCAGATGTTCCTCTGGCTGACCTCGCCGGTGCAGTCCAAATACGGCGGCGGCACGCATGTGTTCAACTCGCCGGTCTTCTACGATGTTTCACCGCCCGACGCGAACGGCGACCGGACGCTTTCTCCCAACACGCCGGGAAGAATCCGCGACTTCTTCGCGAGCATTCCTCAGACCGGACGGGACAAGAAGCCGGTCGTATTCGACGCTCGGGGGAAAATGTTCCCGCTGGTGCGGACCGAAGTGGCGCCGAGCGGCAATCCCCTGATCCGAAACAAGCTCGGCCAGCGGATCGAAATCGAACGGCCGCGCCTCACGCCCGGCGCGAAACTGCAGTTGTTGGACAAGCAAGGCAAGACGCTCGACCAGGCGGCGCGCGTGCTCGACAGGGCCGGCAAGGGGATCGATCTGAAGGACGCCAGGCTGGTGCTGAACGGAAGGCCGTTCATCGTGACCAAGTCGGGCGTCGCGATTGATTTCGAACAGGGTCAGGCGGACGGAAGCGTCCTGATGGCGCAGAACAACTCGCTGGTCTACTACGCGCTTCAAGTCAACGACGTCTTCGCCTATCTCCGCACCGGACAGGCGAACGGCGCCATCGCCGCCACCCAGTTCCCGACCACGCCGGCCAACCTGAATGCGATCGTCAATTTCGCCCTGGCCCACAACAAGTCGTTGCCCGATGCCAACGCACTGGCCATCGAACTGAAATCGTCATGGATCGACGCCACCGGACTTGCCAATCCGGGGGACTATGTGACGATCAGCGCGCGGATCCCGAACTACAACACATCGAGCACGACCCAGTGGGTCCCGGACGGCACCTCGAAAGTCGTCCAGCTCGCCATGGTGGGCATGCATGTGGTGGGCAGCACGGCCGGCCATCCGGAAATGCTGTGGGCCACCTTCGAGCACGTCAACAACGCGCCCAATGCCCAGTACACGTATCGGGACGCGGCGAACGTCGTCAAAACGGTGCCGCAGAATTCCGTCGGCACCTGGCTGTTCTCCACGAGCGGCGCCGGCACGTTCAATGTCCAACGCATGGAATTGAGCGGATCCAACATCGTGGCCCTTGCGGGCAAGACCATCGGTCCGAGCGATATCCTTCGGGTCAACCCCTGGGGCAGCAATACCACCAGTCCCACGAGCACGACGCCGAATACCGACATCATCTCGATCAACAACAGCGTCATCAACCAGCTGGCCGCCGGCGACGTGCGCAGGAAATACATCATGACCGGCACAACCTGGACCATCGGCGGTGCCGCGCCCACGGGCGGAAACGAAGTGGGCACCAATCAGATGGCCAATGCCACGTTGGAGACGTTCTTCCAGCCGAGCAACTGCTTCAGTTGCCACGGCACGAACCAATTCCCGGTCAGCCATATCTACAACGCGATCAAGCCGCTGTTCCCGTGACGGCAGGCGGGGCTCTGTCGCCGCCAACGCGGCGACAGGCTCCATCCATTCGCGGGCTATTTGCGCGCCTTGGTCCTGCGCGCGGGCGGCGGCGTGCCGGCCGGATCGAAGCCGACATACACGATGTAGTTTTCCATTTCCGAGGGCCGCGCCAGCGGAAAGGTCAAGTCTTCATCCACATGCAGGAACGGCGTGTTCAACTGTGAGGGCGGCACGGCGACGGCGAGGCGGTGGAACTTGGTCACGATGGTCTGCGGCGGCGAGCCCTCGCGCACCACGGCGTAGCGCAGCGGCACATCGACTTGGCCCGGACCGCCCGCCGGCCCGACGATGACGCGGCCCTGGATGCCGACCTTCATGGTCATCACCCCTCCGAGCGCGGCGCATTCGCGCGCGGTCTGGGCGATGGTCGCCTGGTAGCGGATCGCCGCCGGCGCCGGATTCGGGTCGCGCGCATCACCGACCACCAGGGTGGAGGCGCCCTGGCGGATGGCGACGTCGGGGCAGTCCACGTCGGCGGCCGCCGCAACCGTGCCGGGATCGCCCGGCCGCGCCGGCGGCCCGAAGAAGAAGGTGCTCATGCGGTCGCTGACCGAAGGCGGCGAGGTTGTCGGGGCCGGCGCCGCGGTCGGCCGCGAGGTGCCGAAGATGTCGCTCGACGAGCAGCCGGCAAGCGCAATGCCGAGCAGCGCCAGTACGGCGGTGCCTTGGCATCGGGATCGGAATCGCACGCAACACATCATCGACCCTGTCCTTTCCTTGGCCGGCCTTATAGCAGCGCAAGCGTGGCCGGCCCAAGGCAGCGTTGATCCGCAACGTCAATCTGCGCCCAAGCGCGCATAGAGCAGATGGTCCTGCCACAGCCCGTTGATGCAGAGATACTGCCGCGCATAGCCCTCGCGGGAAAATCCGGCCTTCTCCAACAGCCGGATCGAGGCCGTATTGGTGGGGATGCAGGCGGCTTCGAGACGATGCAATCGCAACGACGCGAAGGCGAAGGGAACAAGGCAGCGCACCGCCGCGGTCATCAGGCCCTGTTGCGCATGGGGTGCGCCGATCCAATAGCCGAGGCTTCCGGCCTGGGCCACACCGCGGCGGATGTTGGCGAGCGTCATCCCGCCGACCAGCGCGTCGTCGCCCTTGCGGAACAGGAAGAACGCGTAGGATTGGTCTGAGCGCTGGTCGTCGGCGTAGCGCCGCAGGCGCCGACGAAACGCGCTGCGCGTGAGATCGTCGACCGGCCAGGTCGGCTCCCACGGAGTGAGGAACGCACGGCTCGCTTCGCGCACTGCCGCCCATTCCGAATAATCGGCCATCTGCGGCGAGCGGACATAGACGCCGTCACCCTCGATGACCGGGAGCGGCTCGGAGAAGCTGACCGTGCGGAAGAAGGCCATCGATATCTTCGGCTCAGGCGGCGCTGCGGCCGAGAGTCTCGGCAATCAAGGCCGCCTTTTCAAGGTTGCGCCCAGGCCCGAGCACCGCGACGGCGGGCCGGCCGCGCGCAATCAGCGCACTTCCGGCGGCACGCGCGCTCGCAACCGTCACAGCGTCGACCTTGGCGACGATCTCCTCGAGCGGGATGACGCGGCCGAACGCGATCATCTGCCGGGCAAGCTGCTCGGCGCGCGCACCGGAGCTCTCCAGCGCCATCAGCAGCCCCGCCTTCATCTGCGCCTTGGCGCGCGCCACCTCGGCTTCGGTCAGCTGCTCGGCCGCGGTCGCGATCTGGTCGACCACCACGCGCATCAGCTCGGGCAGGTCGGCCGCGTCGGTCCCGGCATAGACCCCGAGCATGCCGGTGTCGGCGTAGGAGGCGTTGAAGGCATAGATCGCATAGCACAGCCCCCTGATCTCGCGCACTTCCTGGAACAGGCGCGACGACATCCCGCCGCCGAGGATGCTGGTGAAGACCTGCAGGCTGTAGAGCGAAGGATCGCGCAGCGGGACGCCTTCGATCGCGAACGCGACATGGACCTGCTCGAGCTCGCGCTGCTCGACGCGCGCGCCGCCGGTGAAGCGCGCCGGCTGCGGCAACGGCGCGGCCGGCCCGGCGAAGGCCGCGAAGCGGCGCTCGACCTCGGCCACGACCGCAGCGTGATCGACCGCGCCCGCCGCGGCGATCACCATGTCGGGCGCGCGGTAATTGCGCGCCAGGTAGGCGCGCAGCCGCCGACTGTCGAACGAGCGCACGGTCTCCGGCGTGCCGAGGACGGAACGGCCCACCGCCTGGTCGGGGAACGCCACGCTCTGCAGATAGTCGAAGATCAGGTCGTCGGGCGCGTCCTCGGCGGCTCCGATCTCCTGCACGATGACGTTCTTCTCGCGCGCGAGCTCTTCGGGCTCGAAGGTCGGATTGGCGAGGATGTCGGAGAGCACGTCGAGCGCGAGCGGAACGTCGGCGCGCAGCACGCGGGAATAATAGGCGGTGGTCTCGATGCTGGTGGCCGCGTTGATGTCGCCGCCGACCGCCTCGATCTCCTCGGCGATCTGCCGCGCATGCCGCCGCGTGGTGCCCTTGAACGCCATATGCTCGAGCAGATGCGAGATGCCGTGCTCGTCGTCCTGCTCGTCGCGGCTGCCCGCGCCGATCCAGACCCCGAGCGATGCCGTCTGCAGATGCGGCATCGCATCGGTGAGGACAACCAGACCCGATTTGAGACGCGAAACTTCCGTGCTCATGCGGCTACTCCCTGGGCGGCACGGCTCGCCGCGAGAATGAAACGTTCGACCGCGCCCTGGTCGGCCGGCAGGATGGCGACGCGCTCGTTGCGCGCATCGAGGTCGGACAGCCAGTCGGGCAACGCCGGCCGCGCGCCGCACGCCGCTTCCACCGCGAGCGGAAACTTCGCCGGATGGGCGGTCGACAGCACGATCATGGGCGTGGCGCGGTCGCGGCTCTCCTTCTCGGCCACCGCGACGCCGACGGCGGTATGCGGATCGATCAGTTGCCCGGTCTCCTTGCGCACCGTGCGGATGGTCGCCGCGGTCTCCTCCTCGTCGGCGCGCCCGGCGGTGAAGCGGGAGCGAATTTCGCCGAGCGCGTCCGCCCCGAGCGCAAAGCGGCCGCTTTGAGCGAGCGAGCCCATCTGCGCCCGCACGGCGGCGGAATCGCGGCCCGACGCCTCGAACAGCAGGCGCTCGAAATTGGAGGAAACCTGGATGTCCATCGAAGGCGAAGCGGTTGCGACCACGTCGCGCACCTCGTATTGGCCGGAGTTCAGCGTACGCACCAGGATGTCGTTGAGGTTGGTGGCGATGGTCAGCCGCTCGACCGGCAGGCCCATGCGTTGCGCCACATAGCCGGCGAACACGTCGCCGAAATTCCCCGTGGGCACCGTGAACGCGACCTTGCGCTGCGGGCTCCCGAGCGCGACGGCGGCGGTGAAGTAGTAGACCACCTGCGCCACGATGCGCGCCCAGTTGATCGAGTTGACGCCCGACAACCGCACCCGGTCGCGGAAAGCATGATGGTTGAACAGGCCCTTCACGATCGCCTGGCAATCGTCGAACGTGCCTTCGATCGCGACGGCGTGGACGTTGGCATCGGCTGGCGTCGTCATCATCCGCCGCTGCACCTCGGAGATGCGCCCATGCGGGAACAGCACCACCACGTCGACCTGATGGCGGCCGCGAAAGGCTTCGACGGCCGCGCCGCCGGTATCACCGGAGGTCGCGACCACGATGGTCGCGCGTTCGTGCCGCTCGCTCAGCGCATGGTCCATCAGGCGCGCCAGCAACTGCATGGCGAGATCCTTGAACGCGAGCGTCGGGCCGTGGAACAGTTCCAGCAGGAAGGTCCCGGGATCGAGCTGCGCAAGCGGGGCGACGGCCGGATGGCGAAAGCCCGCATAGGCATCGTGCGCCATGCGGGCGAGATCGGCCTCGGCAATCGAGCCGGCAACGAACGGCCGCAGCACCTCGCAGGCGACTTCGGCATAGGGCCGCCCGGCCAGGGCGGCGATCTGGGCTTCAGTCAAAACCGGCCAGGAATCAGGCACATAGAGGCCACCGTCGCGGGCGAGCCCGGCCAGCGCCGCGTCGATGAAGCTGAGGCTCGGGGCCTCGCCCCGGGTGGACACGTAGCGCACGAATGACCCTGCCTTTGAGGCCGGACACTAGAGCATGAACCGCCCGGGTGGAATCGGGTTCATGCGCGCCGCGACGCGCGCCAAAAGGCCAGGAACACGCCGAACAAGACGATGGTAAGACCATACCAGGTGAGGGCGTATTGCAGGTGATGGTTCGGAAGGCTCGGCTTGAGCGGGCCAACGCGCGGAAGGCCGCCCGGCGCCGGCGGCGCCTCCTGGTCGATATAGAACGGGGCAGCGGTCATCCACGTCTTGGCGGCGGAGATCGCCGCGTGGTCGCGCACGAACCAGAGGCCGCGGGCAGGATCGTCGGCCGGCGTGAACAGTCCGCGCGGTTCCGGCCAGCGCAGCACACCGACGATGGCGACGACGCCCGATACTGCGCCCTGCGGACGGCTCTTCGGGTCCTGGCGGCCCTCCGGCACGAACCCGCGATTGATCAGCACGATGCTGCCGCCCGGGAGCCGCGCCGGCACGAACACCCAATAGCCCGGACCGGTCACGTCGGGCCGTAGCGCCGAACCGCTGGCATAGACATGGGCCTCTTCGCCCGGCAGCAATTCGGCCGGAAACGTAACGCGGCGGAATTCGTCGCTCTCCTGGGTCAGTCGCGGCCAAGCCTCGCGTGGCGGCAGATCGACCGGCGCGGCCGCAAGGCGGCTCTCCAGTCTGGCGATCAGTCCCTCTTTCCATTCCTTACGCTCGAGCTGCCAGGTGCCGAGCGCGATCAGGACAGCGGCCGCGGCGATCGTCGCCAGCGCCGGCATCGCGAGGCCGCGCCGCGCTGGTTGATCGCCGGTCAGGTTCACGGACCATCCTTGCGCCCGAAGCGTCCCTCGGCGGCGTCATGGTGGTATTGCAGCGTGATCAGGAGGCCCTTGATGAGGCGTAATGGAAGCAACGTCACGATGAGGATCAGCGGCAACCACAGCACGGCATGCAGCCAGAACGGCGGCTGGTAGAGGACCTCGACCACGAGGGCGGTGCCGACCACGATGAAGCCGGCAATGAGGATGACGAAAACCGCAGGCCCGTCGCCGGCGTCGGCGAAGCCATAGTCGAGTCCGCAGGCCTCGCAATGCGGCCGTAGCTCGAGGAAGCCGGCAAACAGCCGCCCCTTGCCGCAGCGCGGGCAGCGGCCGGCAAGCCCGGCGGTGAACGGCGAGGGCGCCGGGTCGGTCGCCAAGTGGATCAGTGCGCGGCCGGGTGGCCGGCGCCCCAGACATAGATGCAGACGAACAGGAACAGCCACACCACGTCGACGAAATGCCAGTACCAGGCGGCGAACTCGAAGCCGAGATGATGCGTGGGTGTGAAGTGGCCCTGATAGGCGCGCCATAGGCAGACCGAGAGGAAGATGGTTCCGATGATGACGTGGGCGCCATGGAATCCGGTCGCCATGAAGAAGGTGGCGCCGTAGATGTGGCCGCTGTAGGTAAAGGCCGCGTGGCCGTACTCGTAGGCCTGCACGCACGTGAACAGCACGCCGAGCACGACGGTGCAGATCAGGCCAAGCTTGAGTCCCTTGCGGTCGTTGTGCAGCAGCGCGTGATGCGCCCAGGTCACCGTCGTTCCCGAGGTGAGCAGGATCAGCGTGTTCAACAGCGGCAGGGTCCAGGGATCGAACGTGCTGACGAACGTCTTGTTGGCGGCGGCGACCGGCGGCCACGTGCCGGCGGTCGGACACACCGCGCTCGCGTCGCCGCAGCCGAGCAGCGCGTTGCGGGCGACCTGATGGATGTCGGCCGGGAACAGCGCGGTGTTGAAATAGGCCCAGAACCAGGCGACGAAGAACATCACCTCGGAGGCGATGAACAGGATCATGCCGTAGCGGTGCGAGATCTGCACAACGCGCGTATGATCGCCCTTGAACTCGGCCTCGTTGATGACGTCGCGCCACCAGACGATGAAGGTGTAGAGCACGCCGAGCGCGCCGGCCGCGAACACCAGCGGCGCGGCGGCGAACATGCGATGCATCCACATGATGGCGCCGAACGCCATGACGAAGGTCGCGACCGAGCCGACCGCCGGCCACGGGCTCGGATTGACCAGATGGTAGTCGTGGTGCGGCTTGGCGTGGGCATCGGCCATCGTGGCGGTCTCCGTAAGCGTCCTAGATGCGCCCCTGCGGGGGCTTGCTCTCCGCCACCGGGCGCTGCGGCTCGCGCACCGCATGCATGGTGTAGGAGAGCGTGATGGCGTTGAGCGCGCCGAGCTCGGCGTCGTTCGCGAGCGCCGGATCGACGTAGAACACGACCGGCATCTCGCGCTTCTCGCCGGGGCTAAGGCGCTGGTCGGTGAAGCAGAAGCAGTTGATCTTCTGGAAATAGATGCCGCTGGTCGGCGGCGAGACGTTGTAGGAGGCTTGGCCCGTGGTCGCGCGCGCCGCCAGGTTGGTCACCAGGTAGTTGACGGTCACGACTTCGCCGATGCGCGCCTCAATCGCGTTCTGCTCCGGCTCGAACCGCCACGGCAGGCCGCCGGCGACGTTGGCGTCGAAGCGGATCGTGATCGCCCGGCCGGGCGCGCCTTGCGGCGCAGCGGTCGCGACCTGGGTGCGGCCGCCGAAGCCGGTGGTGCGGCAGAACCAATCGTAGAGCGGCACCGCCGCGTACGCCATGCCGACCATCGCGGCGACGAACACGCCGCAGGACGCCGCCACGATCATGTCGCGGCGCTGGCGGTGTGCAGTCGACCGGTCCTGGCTCATCGAGGCGCTCATAGCGGTCGGTTCAGCACGCCCGGGCCGAGCTTGACGATGGTGACGACATAGACCAGCAGCACGAGCGCGCTGAGCGACAGCGCGATCGCGATCGAGCGCGCGCGGCGGCGGCGCTTCTGCTCCTCGGTGAGCACGATCCGGTCATCGTTTCCTTCGCTCATGGCGCCAATCCCGACCGCGCCAGCAGGTGGTCGGCGGCGAGCGCGGAGAACAGCACGAAGACGTAGAGCAGCGAAAAGGCAAACAGCCGTTTCGCGGCCGAGGCGGCCTGCGGTCCGGAGCGGTCGCGATAGACGCGCCACGCGAAGCGCAGCATCACGGCGCCGCAGAGCGACGCGATCGCGCCATAGAGCGGTCCGGCGAATCCCGCGAACGACGGCGCAAGGCCGGCGGGCGCCAGGATCAGCGAATAGATCAGGATCTGCTTGCGTGTCGCGTCGGGGCCGGCGACCACCGGCAGCATCGGCACGTTGGCGCGGGCATAATCGTCGGTCCTGAGCAAGGCCAGCGCCCAGAAGTGCGGCGGCGTCCACAGGAAGATAATGAGGAACATCAGCGCCGGCGCGAGGCCGACGTCGCCGGTGACCGCCGCCCAACCGATCATCGGCGGAAAGGCTCCGGCCGCGCCGCCGATCACGATGTTCTGCGGCGTCGAGCGCTTCAGCCACATCGTATAGACGAACACGTAGAAACCGATCGTGAACGCCAGCAGCCCCGCCGCGAACCAGTTCACCAGCACGCCGAGCACGAACACCGAACCGACGGCGAGCATCGAACCGAAGGCGAGCGCTTCGCCGGGCTGGATACGTCCCGAGGGGATCGGCCGGCGCGCGGTGCGCGTCATCACGGCGTCGATGTCGGCGTCGTACCACATGTTGAGCGCGCCCGACGCGCCGGCGCCGACCGCGATGCACAGCAGCGCCGTGAAGCCGATCACGGGATGGACGTGGCCGGGCGCGACCAGGAGACCGACCAGCGCCGTGAACACGACGAGCGACATCACCCGCGGCTTCATCAGCGCGACATAGTCCTCGACGCCGGCAAGGCTCGGCTGCGCGCTGCCGCCAAGCGGCCGCGCCAGATCGGCACCTTCGCTGATCAACGACATTTATCGAGCTACTTGATGCGCGGCAGCGTGTTGAACTGGTGGAACGGCGGGGGCGACGACAGCGTCCATTCGAGCGTGGTCGCGCCCGGTCCCCACGGATTGTTGGCGGCGCGCTCCTTGCGCAGATAGAACGCGTCGAGCAGGCCGTAGAGGAAGATCAGCACGCCGACGCCGGAAATATACGAGCCGATCGACGACACGTAGTTCCAGCCCGCGAAGGCGTCCGGGTAGTCGACGTAGCGACGCGGCATGCCGGCGAGGCCCAAGAAGTGCTGCGGGAAGAACACCAGGTTGACGCCGATGAACGTCACCCAGAAGTGCAGCTTGCCGACGGTCTCGTTGTACATGTAGCCGGTGATCTTGGGGAACCAGTAGTACCAGCCGGCGAAGATGGTGAACACGGCGCCGAGCGAGAGCACGTAGTGGAAGTGCGCCACGACGTAGTAGGTGTCCTGCATCACGCGGTCGACGCCGGCATTGGCCAGCACCACGCCGGTGACTCCCCCGACGGTGAACAGGAAGATGAATCCGATCGCCCACAGCATCGGCGTCTTGAACGTGATCGAGCCGCCCCACATGGTGGCGATCCAGGAGAAGATCTTCACCCCCGTGGGCACCGCGATCACCATCGTGGCGGCGACGAAATAGGCCTGCGCGCCGGCCGACATGCCGACCGTGTACATGTGGTGCGCCCACACGATGAAGCCGATGCCGCCGATCGCCACCATGGCGTAAGCCATGCCGAGATAGCCGAACACCGGCTTGCGCGAGAAGGTGGAGATGATCTGGCTGACCATGCCGAAGCCGGGGATGATCAGGATGTAGACCTCGGGATGGCCGAAGAACCAGAACAGGTGCTGGAACAGGATCGGATCGCCGCCGCCGCTCGCGGTGAAGAACGTGGTGCCGAAGTTGCGGTCGGTGAGCAGCATGGTGATGGCGCCGGCGAGAACCGGAAGCGCGAGCAGCAGCAGGAACACCGTCACCAGGATCGCCCACACGAACAGCGGCATCTTGTGCAAGGTCATGCCCGGCGCGCGCATGTTGAAGATCGTGGTGATGAAGTTGATGGCGCCGAGGATCGAGGAGGCGCCGGCGATGTGCAGCGACAGGATGGCAAAGTCGACCGCGGGGCCGGGATGGCCGGTGCTCGACAGCGGCGCATAGATGGTCCAGCCGGCCCCGACGCCGTTCGCGCCCGGTTCGCCCTCGAAGAACATCGACATCAACAGCAGCGTGAAGGAGGCCGGCAGCAGCCAGAACGAGATGTTGTTCATGCGCGGGAACGCCATGTCGGGCGCTCCGATCATCAGCGGCACGATCCAGTTGCCGAAGCCGCCGATCATCGCCGGCATGACCATGAAGAAGATCATGATCAGGCCGTGCGCGGTCGTGAACACGTTGAACATGTGCGCGGCGTGCTCGCCGTGGAAGATCTGCAGGCCCGGGTTCTGCAGCTCCATGCGCATCCCGATCGAGAGCGCGCCGCCGATCAAGCCGCCGACGATGGCGAACACCAGGTACATCGTGCCGATGTCCTTGTGGTTCGTCGAATAGACGAAGCGGCGCCATCCGGTCGGAGTCGGATGATCGTGCGCATCGTGCGTGTCGTGCGCGCCGTGAGCCGTTGTGGTTGCCATGACCTTAAAATCCCAGTTGTCGTTATCGCCCGCTTGCAGCGCCCGGCGCCGCCCGATCATTCCGTCTTGGTGGGCGCCGTCGCGGCGACCGCGGTCGGCGTCTCGTCGCGGCGTGCGTACTTCTTCTTGGCGTCCTCGACCCAGGCGGCGAACGCCTGCTCGCTCACGACGCGGACCGCGATCGGCATATAGGCGTGGTCCTTGCCGCACAGTTCCGAGCATTGGCCGTAGAACACGCCCTCGCGCGTCGGCTTGAACCAGGCTTCGTTGAGCCGTCCGGGAACGGAGTCGATCTTGATGCCGAACGACGGCACCGCGAAGGCGTGGATCACGTCGGCGCCGATGGTCTGCAGGCGGATCACCTTGTTCACCGGAACGACCATCTCGTTGTCGACCGCGAGCAGGCGCGGCTGCTCGCATTTGAGGCGTGTCTGATCGCAAGCCAGCAGCGAGTCGAACTCGAACTTGCCGTGGTCCGGATAGGCGTAGCTCCAGTACCACTGCTTGCCGGTGGCCTTCACGGTCACGTCCGAGGGCGGAATGCTGAGCTGCGCGAACAGGATGCGGAACGAGGGGATCGCGATCACCACCAGGATGATGACCGGAATGACGGTCCAGGCGATCTCGAGCAGCGTGTTGTGCGTGGTCCGCGACGGGGTCGGATTGGCCTTGGCGTTGAACTTCACCATCACGATGACCAGGAGGACGAGCACGAACAACGCGATGGCGGTGATGAGCCAGAGCAGAAAGTCGTGGAACCAGACGATGTCGTCCATGCCCGGGGCGGCGGATTGCTGCAGCCCGAGCTGCCACGGCGAGGGCTGGCCGAGCCCGGCGAAGGCCGCGTTTCCTGCGGCAAACACCGCCCCGAAGGCCGCGGCGGCCACCATCCATTGCACCGATCGCCTGAGCACCGTTGTCCGCTCCTCATGAACGCGTGATGTCGGGGTTCTCAAACCACAATTCAGCCCCACCCGCAACGTGCCTCGGGTCGGCCCGGTTACGACCGAGGGCGTGGGGCGCGGAACCGGCCGCGGAGGCCGAAAACCTCAGCCTTCCAGGCATGGAAGGCCCCCTGCCGCGTTCTTGACACGGTTGCAGCAGCATGTAGGTCAGGCCATGCGACCGCTGCCGCACGCCGAGCGCGATTCGGCGGCTCGGCGTCCGGTCGCAGCCGGTCGAGAGGCCACCGGTCAGAGGATGAAGCCCATGCCCCTTCGGCGTCACTACGCGACGCTTGTGGTCGCCCTCCTGGTAGCGGTCGGCTTTGGCGCTGGCGCACGCGCGCAGGGAACCGTCAAATCGGTGCATGCCGACTGGCAAATCCGCTGCGACACGCCGCCCGGCGCGCAAGGCGAGCAGTGCGCGCTGATCCAGAGCGTCACGGCCGAGGACCGGCCCAATGTCGGGCTCACCGTCATCGTGCTCAAGACCGCCGATCAGAAGAGCCGGCTGATGCGCGTGCTGGCCCCGCTCGGAGTGCTGCTGCCCTCGGGCCTGGGACTGAAGATCGACAAGGCCGACATCGGGCGCGCCGGCTTCGTGCGTTGCCTGCCGAACGGCTGCGTCGCCGAGGTGGTGATGGACGAGAACCTGGTCAAGCAGCTGCGCACCGGAGGGGCGGCGACCTTCATCATCTTCCAGACCCCCGAGGAGGGCATCGGCATACCGCTCAGCCTAAAAGGCTTCGGCGATGGGTTCGACAAGCTGCCGTGAGACGCCTGCGGCAGGCTGCGACTAGCCCGGGATGTTGAGACCGCGGCTTTCCGCCGAAAGCCGCCAGCTTGCCACATCGCCGAGCATCGCATCCGCCGCCGCATGCGCGCGTGCGCGGAGCAGACCGAGATCGAGCGGGTCCTGCTGGACAGCCTTGATCAGCCGATCGAGCGCCGCATGCGTGCGCTCGGATCGCCGGGCAGCGCCTTCGAAGTCGCCGATCACCCGAATACCGTAAGTCGCGGTGGCGATCGCCGGCAGCGCCGCGCTCAGCCATATCGCTACGGCCTCGACGTTGGGCGCAAAACCGAGCACACAATGCAGCACGTGCTCGCCGGTGAGATGATCCAGAGCGACGAGCGCCGTCGCGATAAAGAAAGTCAGACCGATCCGCTCAAGCCTGCGTTCCATCTTGTGCATGCGCTGCGCGTTGCGCTCGTTGTATCCGCACTGATCATGCAGGAGCAGCATCAGGATCTCGCGGGCGGCGGAAAGGCCGCCGGGGTCCAGTTCGCCGTGGCGGAGCGCCTGCATGCGAACGAAGGCGCGGGCATACCAGCCGGTCCAGGTCGGCTCTTCGCCAGGAAAGGCCGCCGGTTGGAGGCCGAGCGCCCACAAGGGTAATGCGACCCGAAGACGCTCCGCGACCTCCCGCGCCTCGAACCATCGGCGATGCCAGTGCCGATAGAGCCCGACGATGGTGTTGATCAGGACGACGCCGATCAGCGTTATCTCCATGACGATGAGAGCCTTCAGCCACCAGTCCGCCCTGAGCGACCCGAGCCCCCCCATGACAATCACCGACGCGGACGCAGCGACCACGGCGAGCGCAGCCAACGCGAAATTGGTGACGAAGGCGCTGCGAAAGACTTGAGCGAAACGGACGCCGACTGCATCGGCCCAGCCGTATGCTTGGGCAACGGTCCTGCCTCCCGACTTCTCGAAAGCGGTCGCCGCGGGCTGGGCGAATTTCGCGTACTGCGCGGCCAAGTCGTGCGGCGGGGGCTGGCGGATATCCCCGCGCCCGATGAGGCGTACAAACAACACGCTCGTGAGGATGGGGTATTCGATGCGAAGGTTGCACTTGCGATGCTCCTCTTTCCGGAAGCGCTCGAAGGCGTGGCGTTCGGAAGGCGCCGTTGGCAGACGGATGACTTCATCGACGAGACGGAGCGCATTCGAATCGAACGTGTCCTGCGGCAAATCCCAAACCGCTTCGGCCGCGGCAGGATACGGCACCAGATCGCGCCAGCGCAGTATCGGCGGGTTCTGCCCCGTGGCGTCGACGTGGATGATAGGCATGCCCGCTCGTGCGGCGCGCTGGACCAGCTCGGTCGTGCCGCCTCGTCCAGCCGAAGCTCCGCCATCCCAGATGGCAATCAGGATGTCGGATTGGCTCAACACGGTGAGCCCAGCCGCTTCGTAAGACTTGGCCTCCAACGGGCCGCCCGGGTAGTCCCGCTTGCCCGGCAATTCGAGCACCGCCCGCTTGCGCTCGTGATCCACAAGCCCCTCGAACGTCTCCAAGGCGCGTCTGGTCGCCTCCGCTGCTGCAGCCTTGTCGGCTTCATTGGCTCCGTCGGGCGGCACATGAACAAAGTCGCCCCTGTAGAGCTCGGTCGGAAATGGCAGCGGCGCATCGAGGACGAAGTCCTTCTCCGGTCGGTCGAGCGCGGCCTGCGCGACGATGGTGTCGGCGCCTTCGGCGAGCGCGCTGACGACGGAGAGCAACGGTGCCTGGTCCGTGAAAAGATCTTGATGATCCTGATGCGCGCTTCGCGCCGCATTGGCGAGCCCATCCAGCACCAGCTTCACCTCAGCCTCGACCTTCTCCCGCGCAGCCGCGCTCAGCCGGTTAGGCCGATGACCGACGACGCCGATGGCGAGCGCAAGTCGTGGCTCGGGGGGATGCTCGTCTTGGGGGGAAGTGCTCATGGAAACAACGTATTCGTCCCGAGCGCAGCCGCACTCGGCGCGCAGCGCCGACGCCAAGTGTGCAACGGTCGACGCGACCCCGCAACCTCCGATGCACCGGCAACCGCCGCGTCGAAGAATGCGTCGCGCCCCTCGCGCATCGATTGCGGGATCACTATGTTGGGTCGGCATCGCGCGCCTTGCGGAAACCGAATCATGACCTCAGCCACCGCCTCCCTGCTCTCCCGCGCCGGGCTCGATCCCGCCCGTACCGCCACGCTGATCGGCCGTGGCCTCGAGGGCGCCGACGACGGCGAACTGTTCCTCGAATACCGCCAATCCGAGATGTTCGTATTCGACAACGGGCGCCTGAAGCAGGCGACCTACGACACCGCGCAGGGCTTCGGCCTGCGCGCCGTCAAGGGCGAGGCAGTCGGCTATGCGCATGCCTCCGACGTCTCGGAGGCGGCGCTGGCGCGCGCGGCCGAGGCGGTGCGCGCCGTGCAGGGCGGCTATTCGGGGCGCTATGCGCAAGCGCCGGCGCGCACCAACGCGCGGCTCTACGGCGACGACAACCCCCTCGCCGCTCCCTCGTTCGCGACCAAGGTGGAATTGCTCGAACAGATCGACGCCTACGCGCGGGCCAAGGATGCGCGCGTGCGCCAGGTTTCGGTCTCGTTCGGGGCGAGCTGGCAGGTGGTCGAGATCCTGCGCGCCGACGGCGCCACCTATCGCGACGTGCGCCCGCTCACGCGCGTCAACGTCTCGGTGGTGGCGGGCGACGGCGAGCGCCAGGAGACCGGCAGCCACGGCTATGGCGGGCGAGAGGGCTACGAGCGCTTCATCGCGAGCGAGGCCTGGAAGGGCGCGGCGGACGACGCGGTGCGCCAGGCTTTGGTCAATCTCGACTCGGTCCCCGCCCCGGCCGGCGAGATGGACGTGGTGCTCGGGCCGGGCTGGCCGGGCATCATGCTGCACGAGGCGGTCGGGCATGGGCTCGAAGGCGACTTCAATCGCAAGAAGACCTCGGCCTTCGCCGGCCTGATGGGGCAGCGGGTCGCCGCCAAGGGCGTCACCGTCGTGGACGACGGCACCATGCGTGAGCGCCGCGGCTCGCTCACCATCGACGACGAGGGCACGCCGACCAACCGCACCGTGCTGATCGAGGACGGCGTGCTCGTCGGCTACATGCAGGACCGCCAGAACGCGCGGCTCATGGATATGCAGCCGACCGGCAACGGGCGGCGCGAGTCCTACGCCTGCGTGCCGATGCCGCGCATGACCAACACCATCATGCTGGCAGGCGCGCGCGACCCGGCCGAGATCATCGCCTCGGTCAAGAACGGCATCTATGCGGTGTCGTTCGGCGGCGGACAGGTCGACATCACCTCGGGCAAGTACGTGTTCCAGTGCACCGAGGCCTACAAGCTGGAGAACGGCAAGATCGGCGCGCCGGTGAAGGGCGCGATGCTGATCGGGAACGGGCCGACCGACCTGCACCGCGTGAGCATGATCGGCAACGACCTTGCGCTCGACCCCGGCCTCGGCACCTGCGGCAAGAATGGCCAGGGCGTGCCGGTCGGCGTCGGCCAACCGACCCTGCGCATGGATCGCATCACGGTCGGGGGCACGGGGTGAGCACGATGAGCAAGATCACGCTCGAATTGGACGACGATGCGATCGCTGCCGCCAAGGCAGCGAATATCGATCTCTCCGATTTTCTGCTTAAGGCCCTCTATCGGTATCTGCCAAACCTTCACGCCTCCGAACGTGCAGAAATTGCGCTGACGTGGCAGGAGAAAAATCGCGAGGCGATCGAAAGCTATAATCGGTTCGTCGAGGAGCACGGGCTCTTCTACGCCTGCAGTCCTGATCGCGCTCAAGGATAGTCCCCCTCCCGGCGCGCTACGCGCGCCGACCTCCCCCACAAGGGGGGAGGGGGCTGTGGCTCTGTCACAGCATGATTGCAGCACCGTCTGCTCGGCGAGATTTGCACTGAAAGCGCCACAGCCTCCCTCCCCCCTTGTGGGGGAGGTGCCGAGCGTAGCGAGGCGGAGGGGGCTTTCTAAAAATACGCAATCGTGCGCCCGCAGGCGGCGACCGCGATCCAGATCGCGAGCGAGAGGATGCCGGCGCGGCGCGCCGCCGGCGGCAGCGGCGCGCGCGGCGGCAGGTGCTTCACCTGCGGCGCGGTGAACCACTCGAACAGCGCGACGTTGAGCAAGCCGAGCGCGATCAGGCCCAGTTTCACCTGGAACACCGGGTTCATGATCACGTGGCTCGCCTCGGCGATGAACAGCACCGACCCGGTCGCCACCATGCCGAGGAAGCCGAGGATCACGACGCGGCGCGACATTCCGAGCACGTAGCCCGGCGACGTCGCCGCGAACGCGCCCGCCATGCGCAAATCCATGACCGCGACCGCGCCGGCGAACACCACCAGCGCGACGATGTGGCCGATATTGGCGGCCATGTAGACCCAGGTCGACTGGCGAATGGCCTGGCCGAGGCCGGAGCCCTCGAGCGCGACGAACACCGCGGGCGCGCTATCGAGCACGAGCGGCATCAGCGCATCTCGTAGGTCTTGCCGTCGACCGTGATGCGCTCGGCACGCATCTCGTCCTTCTCGACGGTGGAGGGATAGCCGTAGGCCGCGACGGTCTTGCCGACCTTGACCACTTCGGCGGTCGCGCCGCGGTTACTCATGCGGAAGGTCGGGGCAAGCGTCACGGTCCATTCCTTGTCGGCGCCCTTGACCGTGATGGTGGCGTGCGGGTTCTCGTATTTCGAGGTCAGGATCGGGCCGGTGACGGTGATCGGCCGCGAGGCCTCGTAGCTGCCCCAGCCGTGATGGGCGATCGCCGGCCCGGCGAGGAGCGCCAGCGCTGTCAGGAAAGCGAGTTTCTTCATTGTTGTTCTCCGTGTGCGCCGTAGCCGTAGCCCGGAATGAGCGCAGGCGAAAGCCGGGAAAGTCTCACTGCTGGCACAGCCGGCCCCGGATTTCGCTATCGCTCAATCCGGGCTACGGCTCTGCGCTTCACCCGGGCTGCGGGCTACGTTTCTACGTCATCTTACCACACCCGACACGCAGCACGGCTTGCGCCGCGGCGGGGTGAGGCGGTCCTTCAGGTAGCAGCGCGCCGCGGGCCCGAGATAGCCCGGCCGCACATAGGTCCAGGCGCGGCAGCGCGCCTCGCCCTCGCACGCCGTCGCGCAGGCCTTGCCGCTCGGGTCGTTCGCGGTCTCGAAGTTGCGGTAGTCGCCCCCGGTGCGGTCGATGGCGAACTCCATCGGGCCGCTGCGCGGCTCCAGCACGCCTGCACCCTTGACGCCGGAGATGCAGCAATTGCTCTCGAGGCGCGGCGTGACCTGCGCCTTGAGCCAGCACACCGCGCTGGGGCCGACGATAGTCGGATAGGAGAAACTCCAGGCGCGGCAGCGCGCCTCGCGCTCGCAGCGCGCCGCGCACGCCGCCGGGTCGCCGGAGCGCACCTGGAAACTGGTGTAGTCGCCCCCGGGCCGGTCGAAGCCGGCCTGCGCCAACGCCTCCGCGCCGACACAAGCGAGCGCGCCCGAGAGGCACGCGATGATGAAAGCCCGCATCAGCCCTGACCCTGCCACGCGCCCCGGCGCCATGGTAGTGAAACGCCGCGCGCGAGGGTAGCCCGGATGGAGCGCAGCGAAATCCGGGAGAGGTCTCCGTGCAAACCGCAATGGGCCGGAGCCCCACGAATGCCTACATCGATCCGCCTCGTCGTGTTCGACATGGACGACGTGCTGTGCCGCTACGACCGGCCAAAGCGCGTCGCGCTGCTCGCCGCGCTCGCCGGCAAGCGGGCGGAGGACGTGCGCGCGGCGATCTGGAGCTCGGGCTTCGAGCATTCCTCCGACGCCGGCGCGCTCGATGCGCCGGGCTATCTCACAGGCTTCGGCGAGCGCCTCGGCTATCCACTCACGCTTGCCGAGTGGATCGACGCGCGGCGTGCGTCCATGACGCCCGATCGGGCGATGCTGGCGCTTGCCGCGCAAGTGAAGCGCCAGGTCGACGTCGCGCTGCTCACCAACAACGGCCTGCTCACCCGGCAGACGATCGGCGAAATCTTCCCCGAGCTGCCGCCGCTGTTCGGCGAACGGCTGTTCTGCTCGGCGCAGTTCGGCGCGGCCAAGCCCGACGCGCGCGTGTTCGGGCGCCTATGCCAGCGCGTCGGCGTTCCGCCTTACGCGGCGCTGATGGTCGACGACCAGGAGGAGAACATCCACGGCGCGCAAGGCACCGGGTGGCACGGGCACTGGTTTCGCGGGGTGGACGGGCTAAGGCGGAGGTTGGGGGAGCTGGGGATGTTTGACGTCACATGACCTTAAGCGCGGCGCGAGCCGCAAACTCGACCACGATCGCGATGTATGTTCTCAAGCAAGATCACCCCACCCCGCCGCTCGGTTCGCTCGCGTCGACCCTCCCCCTTCGGGGCATGGCTATCGCATATGACACGCACGCCGTGTCTGTGACGAAATAGGCATTGAAAGCGCCACAGCCTCCCTCCCCCCTTGTGGGGGAGGTGGCCTCGCGAAGCGAGGCCGGAGGGGGACTCGCCACAACCACGAAAAACCTTCTCAGACAAAGAAAAGCAGACCCCCTCCCGCCCGCCGTCGCCCTGCGGGCTCCGGCGGTCGACCTCCCCCACAAGGGGGGAGGTGCTGTGGCGCTTTCGGCGCGACAGCCAAGCAACGGCGTCATATGCGATTCCCCTGCCCCTCCAGGGGAGGGTTGGAGCGCGCGGCTTCAGGCGCGCGCGTCAAACATGCGGTCGCCTCGGCTGCACCCCCGCTCTATGCTCGTCGCGACGCTTCGCATCCTGGAATCACCCCCATGGACTCCGCCCACGCCGACCTCGGCTTCCTCTCGCTGCCGCTGGTGCTGCTCGCCGCCGCGGTGATCAGCGTTCCATTGGCCCAGCGCATCAAACTGTCGGCGATCGTGGCGTATCTCGCCGCCGGCATCGTCATCGGCCCGTACGGGCTCGGCGTGTTCACGGCGCCGGCCACCATCCTGGCGGTGTCCGAGCTCGGCGTCGTGCTGCTGTTGTTCCTGATCGGGCTCGAGCTCGAAGCCTCGCGCCTGATCGCGATGCGGCGCGACATCTTCGGCCTCGGCGCGGCGCAGTTCTTCTTGACCGCCGCGGTACTCGGCTTCATCGCCTGGAGCCTCAGCCCGTTCGACTGGCGCGGCGCCGTGGTCGCCGGTTTCGCCTTCGCACTGTCCTCCACCGCGATCGCGCTGCGCATGCTGGAGGAACGCGGCCACCGCCAGCAGACCTATGCCCAGCGCGCCTTCGCGATCCTGCTGTTCCAGGACATGGCGGTGGTGCCGCTGCTCGCGCTGCTCCCCTTCCTGGTGCCCGGCACCGAGGGAAAACCTTCCGGCCTCCTCGAAGCCTCGAAATCCGCCGCGCTGATCGCGGCCGGCATCGCCGCCGTGGTCGTCGCCGGCCGTTACCTGCTCAATCCGTTCTTCCGCCTGCTCGCCGCGACCGGCGCGCGCGAGGTGATGACCGCGGCCGCCCTGCTGGTGGTGCTCGGCGCCGCCGTGCTGATGCAGGCGGTCGGCATGTCGATGGCGCTCGGCGCGTTCCTCGCCGGCGTGCTGCTCGCCGAATCGAACTACCGCCACGAGCTCGAGGCCGACATCGAGCCGTTCCGCGGGCTCTTGCTGGCGCTGTTCTTCATGGGCGTCGGCATGTCGATCGACATGACGGTGGTGTTCGCCAATATCTGGCTGATCCTCGCCTGGGCCGCGGCCATCACGGTGATCAAGGCCGGCGTGGTCGGCATCCTGTTCCGCGCGGTCTGCGCCAAGCGCAGCGACTCGTTGCGCGCCGGCGCGGTGCTCACCGCGGCGAGCGAGTTCGCCTTCGTGGTGTTCCCGCTCGCGCTCTCGCTCGGCATCATCAACGCGCGGGCGGGCAGCCTGCTGGCGGCGATCGCGGCCGTCACCATGCTGATGGGGCCGCCGTTCGCGAGCCTGGTCGAATACGTGATCCGTCGCTTCGCGCGAAAGGCGGAGCGCGCGGCCGACAGCTTCGAGGGAACGCAGCCGTCGGTGCTGGTGATCGGCTTCGGCCGCTTCGGGCAGATCGTGTCGCAATACCTGCTCGCCGAGGAGGTCGACGTGACCACGATCGACCGCGACCCCGACATGATCCAGACCGCCGGCCGTTTCGGTTTCAAGGTCTATTACGGCGACGGCACGCGGCTCGACGTGCTGCGCGCGGCGGGGCTCGACCAGGCGCGGCTGATCGCGATCTGCATCGACGACCAGGACTCCTGCAACCGCATTGTCGACCTGGTGCGCGCGGAGTTCTCCGGCACCAAGATCTTCGCGCGCTCGTTCGATCGCGGCCATACGCTGCAGCTGCTCGCCAAGGACGTCGACTACGAGCTGCGCGAGACGTTCGAATCGGCCATGCGCTTCGGACGCGAGACCTTGCAGGCGATCGGCATCGACGCCGACCGCGCGGCCATCGTCGAGGATTTCATCCGCGCGCGCGACCGCGAGCGCATCGCCGTGCAGCAGGCCGAGGGCATCTATGGCGGCATGGACCTGCTGCGCCAGCGCCCGCAGATGACGCCGTTCAGCGAGCCGCAGGGCGAGGCCAGGCCGCTCAACGAGGAGGCGGAGGAGATCATCGCGCAGGAGACGGAGGACGCGCGCGAGAGCGCGTCATAAGGCGCTCACGATGACCGACAGCCGAGCCGGTGTTTCCGCGCCCAAATTCACCCAAGGCTCGACCATGCGCCACGTCGTGGTCATGACCGCGACCGGCTCGATCGGCCTGATGGCGATCTTCGTGGTCGACTTCCTCAACCTGTTCTACATCGCGCTGCTCGGCGAGCAGCAGCTCGCCGCCGCGATCGGCTATGCCGGCACCATCCTGTTCTTCACCACCTCGGTGTGCATCGGCGTGGTGATCGCCGGCACCGCGCTGGTGGCGCGCGCATTTGGGGCGCGCTCGCGTGACGCCGCGCGGCGGCTCGCGACGTCATCGCTCGTGTTCATGACCGCCGTCACGGCGGTGCTGAGCCTGATCGTCATCCCGCTGCTGCGTCCCCTGCTCGCCCTGCTCGGCGCGAGCGGTCCGACGCTCGATATCGCCTGGCGCTTCCTGATGATCGTGCTGCCGGCGACCCCGATCCTCGGCCTCGGCATGGCGTGTGCCGGCCTGTTGCGCGCAACCGGCGATGCGCGCCGCGCCATGTACGTGACGCTCGCCGGCGGGCTGGTCAGCGCGGTGCTCGATCCTTTGCTGATCTTCGGGCTGGGGCTCGGCGTCGACGGCGCGGCGATCGCTTCGGTCATCTCGCGCTCGGCGCTCGGCGCGGTCGGCCTCTACGGCTGCATCCGCGTGCACGCCATGCTCGCGCGTCCCTCGTTCGCGGCCGCGCTGGCCGACGCGCGCCCGCTCGCCGCAATCGCGGTGCCGGCCGTGCTCGCCAACGTCGCGATGCCGATCGGCAACGCGGTCGTGACCGCGGCGATCGCCTCCTACGGGGACTCCGCGGTCGCCGGCTACGCGGTGATCGGCCGCATCATCCCGCTCGCCTTCGGCGCGGTGTTCGCGCTGTCGGGGTCGATCGGCCCGATCCTCGGACAGAACCTCGGCGCCAAGCGCTTCGACCGGCTCAAGCGCGCCATCACCGACAGCCTCATCCTCATCATCTGCTACTGCCTGTCGATGTGGGCGCTGTTCTTTCTTCTGCAGGAGCAGGTCGTGCGCTTGTTCGGCGCGAGCGGCGAAGGCGCGGCGCTGATCCGCTTCTTCTGCTCCTACGTCGCCGGCACGTTCGTGTTCGTCGGCGCGATGTTCGTCGCCAATGCGGCGTTCAACAATCTCGGCTTCCCGACCTGGTCGACCGTGTTCAACTGGGGCCGCGCGACGCTCGGCACGTTTCCGTTCGTGTGGATCGGCGCGACGCAGTACGGCGCGGCCGGCGTGATCGCCGGCCAGGCCGCCGGCGGCATCGTGTTCGGCGTCGCGGCCGTGATCGTCTGCTACGCCGTGGTCAACCGCCTCACCGAGCGACTGCAGCGCGAGAGCGCGGAGGAAGCGATCGTACTCACGCCGCCGGAGATGCCGCCGTTCACCTCGGCCAAGGCGGCGACCGCGATTGTCCCGGAGCGCAGCGAGTCCTAAAGTGAGGCGTGCTGCGGCGGGCGGCAGGAGCGTGCGATGATCAATCTTTACGAGATCCTGGCAAGCGCACAGGGCGGCGAGGCGCTGAGCTCGCTCGCACGCCAGTTCAAGCTGACCGAGCAGCAGACGCAGGCTGCGGTCGACGCGCTGCTGCCGGCATTCTCGATGGGTCTGAAACAGATGAGCGCGACGCCGGGCGGCTTCGCCAACCTGTTCGGCATGATGGCGCAACCTAACTTCCAGGCGATGTTCGAGAGCCCGCAGGCTTCCGGTCCGGGGGCCAATGCCGGGAACGACCTGCTCGGCATGATGTTCGGCTCGCCCGAGATGAGCCGCGCGGTGGCGGAGCAGGCGGCGCAATATGCCGGCATCGGCAGCGCCATCATGAAGCGGATGCTTCCCGTCGTCGCCGCCATGATCATGGGTGGAATGATGCGCACCATGAACATGAGCGGGATGGGCGACGTGGCGGAGGCGGCGCGCGCGCCCGACCCGGCGAGCCGCAGCGGCGGCGATATGTTCAGCCAGCTCATGGATGCCGGCCGCGAGGTGCAGCAGGCGCATCTCGACAACATGCAGCGCGTGTTCGACGCGTTCTTCAAGAGCGACGGCACGAAAGGCTGACTAATACGCTGTGTCCCGGATGCGATGCAGCGCAAGTGCGAAGCACGAAGCGGTGCAGCGCTAATCCGGGACCGCAACGACACGCACCGCCGGCATGGCGGTCCCGGGTCTGCAACGCATCACTTCGTGCTGCGCCGCGCCCGGGACACAATCGGGATAGGGGGGCGTCTCGCGACGCCGCCCCTCCCACACCACCGGACATACGGGTCCGTATCCGGCGGTTCGGTGGATTATGCGAACTGCGGGGTCGCAACGGAAGCCAAGCCGAGTGAACGCAAGAAGCGGGTTGGCAGGGCAATGGCGAGCGCGGGGCTGTTGCTGAGCCGCCATGGGCCATGTGGGCTCCCGGCGGTTTGGGCCGCCAGATCCCGGCCGACGCCGCGGCGTCGCAGTTCGGCATAACGGGTGCGTCCGCGCTTCCATTGCTTCCAGGCGATGGCGCGCAGCCGCCGCCTGGTCCACTCGTCAAGTGTGCGCAGCACCGACGGAGTTTGGCAGAAGCCGAAGTAGCCGCGCCAACCGATGAGGTAGACGGACAGCTCCTTGACGATCTGCGACAGGCTCGCCCCGCGCGTGCGCCGCGTCAGCTCCCGGACCTTGGCTTTGAAGCGGGCTATTGCCTGCGGCGCGATGCGCCGTCGCGGCTGCGGCTCGCCTGTGAAGCTGAAGCCCAAGAACTTGCGGACACTTGGTTTGGCGACCGCACTCTTGGCTTTGTTGATCTTGAGCTTGAGGCGCTTGGCCAGGAACTTCTCGATGCCGGCCAGCACCCGTTCGCCCGCACGCTGACTGCGCATATAGATGTTGCAGTCGTCGGCGTAGCGCACGAAGCAATGGCCGCGCTTCTCCAGCTCCTTGTCCAGCACATCCAGCATCAGGTTCGACAACAGCGGCGAGAGCGGCCCGCCCTGCGGCGTGCCCTCCTTCGTCGGGCTGACAAGGCCGCCTTCCAGTACGCCCGCATTCAGGAATGCGCGGACGAGCTTCAGGATGCGCTTGTCGGCAACCCGCTTGGCAACAAGCCCCATCAGGATGTCGTGGTTGACCCGGTCGAAGAACTTCTCCAGGTCGATGTCCACGACGACGGTGTGTGCAGACGCGATGTACGTTTGCGCCCGTTCCACCGCCTGATGCGCCGAGCGCCCCGGCCGGAAGCCGAAGCTTGCCTCGGAGAACGTTCCGTCCCAGTCCGCCTGCAGCACCTGCATCACCGCTTGCTGGATGAAGCGGTCGAGCACCGTCGGGATGCCGAGCGGCCTCATGCCGCCCGATGCCTTCGGTATCTCCACCCGCCGCACCGGCTGCGGTTTGTAAGTACCTTCAAGCAGCTGGGCCCGGATCGTGGGCCAGTGCTCCGTCAGGTAGGTCGGCAGATCATCGACGCTCATGCCGTCGATGCCAGCCGCACCCTTGTTGCGCTTCACTTGCGCCAACGCCTTCTTCAGATTCTCACGCTCGACTACTGCTTCCATTGACGGTCCCGCGACCGCCGGGCGTTCGAGACAGGCTCCCGCCGCGCGCGCTTCGGTCTCTTGAGCGGCGGCGCTCGGGGCTTCACCCTTTGCTCCGATGCCCAAGTTCAGCTCGACCTGGTTCTTCTGCCGCATGGCTCGCGCGAGATCGCCGCTCTACTGGCCACTTCCACCGTTCGGGCCTTCGGCGGACGCTCCCGCCTACTATGCCCTCTGCTGACTTCTGCGCTCCGATCAGGTCGCCTTGCGGCGACCTCAGTCTCGTCACCGAGACGCAGCGCAGACCTCCCGAGGTAAGACCGACCGCCTTCACCGCGCACCCGCCGGATTTACCACCCCGGCCTTTGATGGCTCTGGACTTCGCGATCACTTGCTCGCTCGTCCGGCCGGGTAGGCCTCGTTATCCGGTTCTTGTCCATCGGGCCGCGGCTTTGCTCCACGCTTCTTTCAGACCTCGCCTCGCGACGACGCCCTTGCGCTTCGCTAATCCTTCACCGCCATCAGGCTGGATAGAGGACTTCCACCTCCAAGCTGTCGTTCATGCTCGGCACACTAGAAAGGCGCCCGCCGGGAGGGCCGGCGGGCGCAGGTCCGGATCTCAGAGGGGACGAGGAGACCCGGAACGGGAGGCCGTGGGAGGTCGGCCGGGCAAGCGATTCAGCGGACGCAGGCGGCGAGCGCGGTGCAGTCCTTGGTGGTCAGCGCCAGCGCGGGGCCGGTTACGCGGCCCGGGAGACCGAAGGCGACCCGGCGCCGATAGTTGCGGCGCTCTTCGGCGCGGCTCACCAGGATGGCGGTTGGATCGCGCCACAGCGGCTCGGAGATCGCGTCGCGAACGTCCCCCCGGGTCAGGCCGATGTCGGCGAGCATGCGCTCGTCGAGACCGGCGAGCAGGGCGGCGTCGCGGCGGTGCTTGAAGCCCAGGATCACGCGCTTCAGGCGGAGGGCCACGAACCCGGCAACGGCCGCGATCGCCGGCGTGAACATCGCGGCGCTCTTCGTGCTGTGGGCGTGGGCTGTCATGGCATCCTCCATTTTCCGGTTCCAACGGACAAGCCGGGGGCGGCCGTGGACCCCGACCTCACGCGGAGCCACGCGGAATTTCGTCCGATTTGTCCTGACCCCTGCAATATGCCACTGGCCTATTGATAAGTGAAACGAATGTTTTTAATCTAACCAATCAGAGACAGTGATGCTTGAGCCCGCCGGTTGCGACCGGCCCCGGCCGCCGCTTCAGCCCTTTCCTGGAGGCCCCCCGATGACTGCTCTGCTCGACGTCGATCAACTGCGCACCTTCATCGCCATCGCCGAGACCGGCAGCTTCACCAAAGCCGCCGACATCGTGCACAAGACCCAGTCGGCGGTATCGATGCAGATGAAGCGGCTCGAGGAGCGGCTCGGCCGCGCGATCTTCGCGCGCGACGGCCGCGCCTCGAAGCTCACCGAGGACGGCGAGCGGCTGCTCGACTATGCGCGCCGCATCATCAAGCTCAACGTCGAGGCGGTGTCGGCCTTCTCTGACGCGGCACTGTCGGGCTGGGTGCGCCTCGGCGTGCCGGACGACTACGCCGACCGCTATCTGCCGGAGATCATGGCGCGGTTTTCGCGCGCCTATCCGGCGGTCGAGCTCAGCGTCATCTGCGAGCCCTCGGTCGACCTGGTCGCGCGCATCGATGCCAACGAGATCGATCTTGCCATCGTCACCAATTGCGAGCAGGTACGCCCGGCCGAGACGTTCCGGCGTGAACGGCTCTTGTGGGTCACGTCGGGCCGCCATCCCACCCATAGCGAAGCGCCGCTGCCGCTCGCGCTCGGCCGCCCGACCTGCCATTGGCGCAAGCTCGCGATGGAGCGGCTCGAATCGGTCGGCCGGCCCTATCGGCTGCTCTATTCCAGCTCCAACGCCGGCGCGGTCGCCGCCGCGGTGCTGGCCGGGCTTGCGGTCTCGGTGCTGCCCGAGTCGGGCGTGCGCCCGGGCATGCGCATCCTCTCGCCCGCCGACGGCTTTCCCGAACTGCCGCCATGCCAGATCGGGCTGATCCGCAGCCCGCACGAAAGCTCCTCGCTCACCGATGCGCTCGCCGATCACATCATCTCGTCGCTCGACAACCTGTCGGAGGCCGCGCAGGCGGCGGAGTAGTCAAAGCTCGGCCGCGATCGCATCGAGCAGCCGCACGAGGTCGCCCGGCGCAAGCTCGATCTGCAATCCGCGCCGGCCGCCATTGACGATCACGGTCGCGTATTCGAGCGCCGCCCGATCCACGAACACGCGCACGCGTTTCTTCTGCCCGAACGGCGAGATGCCGCCGACCCGATAACCGGTCGCGCGCTCGGCCTCGGCCGGCGCCAGCATCGCGGCGTCCTTCGCGCCCGCCGCGGCGGCAAGCTTCTTCAGGCTCAGCTCGCGATCCGACCCGATCAGCACACACACGATCGCGCCGCCTGCTTTGGCCATCAAGGTCTTGAGCAATCGTTGCGGCGCGACGCCGAGCGATTCCGCGGCCTGCAGGCCGATGCGCGCGGCACCCGGATCGTAGTCGTATTCATGCAAGGTGAACGCGACGCCGGCTCGCTCGAGCGCGACCGTCGCGGGCGTGGCCTTGGCCATTGCGAGATCAGGTCCGGTCGAATTCCTGCATCCAGGCCGAGCTCAGACCGGCGCGCAGGTAGAACTGCTCCAGCCGGCTGCGCGTCCCTTGCGTGCGCTGGTCCTGGCCAAGGCCCATGAAGCGCACGGCGTTCTTGAACATGACGGCGTCGATCTGTTCGGGGCTGAATCCGAGATCCTGTCGCAGGAAATCGACGACGATGTCGGGATAAAGTCGATCATTGTGGTGACCGGGCGTCGCCCGACTCGGGAAATTGTCCGCGTACCCCACCATCGTCCAATCGCTTCCATACACCAGGCGTTGCGGCGCCGCGGGGAACTGATCGATGAACTTCTTGAACAGCCAGGCGATATACCGCCGCTGCTCGGGGGTACGCTGAAGAACCTCGGCGAAGGAGCTGATGTCCGCATAGAGGTTCGGCGTGGACGCCGAGACGAGCATCTTGCCGATGGTCCAGCCCCACGAGCGCTCGGGATGTTCGCGGTTGCCGCCGCGATTGAACCCGCCGAAATGCGCCATGTTGAGCCGCAAGGTCGGATACTTCTCCATCACCTTGACCCAGCCGGCCGGGTCGGCACGCACCCCGAAGCCCGGGACCGATCCATAGGAATTCGCGGCGTGCGCCATCACCGGCACATTGTTCTGCGCGCACCATGCATAAAGCTCGTCGAGCGCCGCATCGAGCCGGCGGCCGGCGCCGGGGCCGAGGCCGTCGGCGGCGTTGCGAACATGCTCCGGAAACGCGTCCTCCAGACCGGCGTTGCCGGTCGGACGGAATCCCATGGGCGGGTAAAGCTTCACCCCGATGAAGCCGCTGTCCTCGATTGCCTGCTTCACGACCGTCATCGGGTCATCGACGGGAGGGCCGCCGCGCAGGCGAAACAACGCGTGCCGCAGTGGATCGAACGCGACGAAGCCGTGCACCCGCGGCCCGCTCTTGCGCCGCGAGATGCGCGCGATCACTTCGACCTGTTCGCGGATGGGCGCCGACCGGTCGGTGCCGGAAGCGCCGCCAAGCGGGCCGAGCCACGCCGAGAAGTCGACCAGCGCCGGCGTGATCAGCTGGGTGCGGCCGCCGTGCAGCCGATGCAGTTCGTCGGCGAGCTGGAAGCGGTAGCGCGTGAACAGTAGTCCCCACCGGATGTAGTTGCTGAACGGCCCGTCGGTTCGCGTGTAGAGGATCCTCGCCACCTCACGGCAATCGTTGAGTTCGTCCGCCTGCGCACCGCGCAGCTCATTGATCGGCCTGAGCGGATACGCCTCTTTGCGCAGAAGGAACTTGATTTCCTCGAGCGCGGCAAACGAAATGAACGTATCCCCGACCTTCAGGCCCTTGTGGATTTTTTTCGGCCACCAGACCTCGTCCAGGATATCGTTCAGCAATCCGAGCTCGACCGCCTCCTTGCTGCGCGGCCGTGCCCCGCCGCGTTCCATTTCGTCGATGACCCAGATTTCATCGTCCGGCGCGCATGCCTTCTTGCTGACGGCGACCGCGAGCATGTGCAGCATCACCGCGAAAGCTTCCTTGTGCTTCCGGAACAACTCGGCGTAGTCGCGACTGCCCGTTTGCATCGAGCGCGCGGCCTCGGGCACCACGACTTTCTTGATGAAGCTCTCAGCGGGAACATCGAGCACGTTGAAAAGATGGCAGTGCGCGTCGATGAAGCGGTTCTGCTGCGCCGGCGTGAACGGGCCTGGCGCGACAGCTTGGGCGGCGGCGCCTCTCGCCAGGACGCCGTTACTTGCTGCCGCCAGGCCGGCGGCGATGAAATCGCGGCGGCGCATGAGGCCCTCCAGGCTGCACGGACAAGCGGCAAGAGATCGCCGGTCGCCCAACGCTATGGTTGGTTGCGGGCCTTGTCGAGCGCCGGGTGCCAGGGATCGACGCCAAGCGATTGCGCCGCCTGCATGCCGATACGCGCGGCGTTCGAGTCGTAATCGTCTCATTCAAGGCGAAGGCGACGCCGGCTTTCTCAAGTGCGACAGCTGCGGGCGTGACCTTGGCCCATGGCTGGCGGGCTGCTGTTGCGCCGGCAACTATGATCGCGGCGATGTGTCCTTACGGGGTTTGCTGGGGGCTCGTTTCATCGTAACTGCAAATGAAAGAGCAATCTGAAGTACGCCAATGATGACGATGAAGACGGCAGTCCAAACTGGCGTCGAAAGCACCAAGAGTGCGGCGCAGATGATGGATACTATTGAGGCAGCAACCATGACTTGGAAGTACAGGGCCGAACCGAGCATTGTCGGAGCAAACCGCCGATGTTCTTTCTCCTCGATCTGCTCCTCCAGACGCTCGCGGCGCTTGAGCAGAGACATCATATTGAACGCAGTGATATCGTCCTCGCGATGGTCATCCATGAAACGGGAAAGCCGCGCGATTTCAGCATTCGTGTCGCGCAGCAGATGCTCAAGTTCCACCTGGTCCATTGCATCGTCGGCTGTCATTGCAATCTCGTGTCCCGCGGGGCTTCGATCTTGATCACGGCCAGCCCTTTTGGCTCATCACGACGGCTGAAGCCGAACTGCCGCAGCCAATAGGCCCGCATCCACTCGCCTTGCGCTTCTAGCTTATGCCCTTTTTCGTATTCAATGAAGCTGTAAAAATCACAGCGGAACTCGCGTTTCAAATCTCGTCTTACAGGCGCCGTCAAAGCCCGCCGCCTCTCGCCACTGGCGGCGACCCAGGCCTGTTGGGCGATCCGAGCCACCACATCGGAATCCTCGGGATCCCTCTTCGCCGTTAGGAAGCTTCCGTTGATCCACAGCTCCATTTCAACGCCGCACACCGTCACACGTTCGACGACTGCGGCGAGGCCGTCGAAGACGATCCCGCGCGTTGCCGAATCCTGGAATTGTTCGACGCAGAGCGTCTGCAAACCGCCGAGCGTCATGACGTGAAACCCAAGCGGTAGCAAGGGAGGGTACTCGTCCTTCATGGAATTCGAGACATCAATCGTTCAAGAAAATCACGAATTGAAACTAATGCATCGCCCACTTGCTGTCGACGGCCGCATTTCAGTACGCATACTCCGTGAACACCGGCTCGACCGAGCCGCGCCAGGGCCCGCGATACTTGTCGAGCATTTCCTCGGCCGGCGTCGTGCCGCGCGTGACGCTGTCGCCGAGCGGCTCGAGGAACTTCGTTTCGTCACGACCTTCGGCATCGTTGCGGTTGCGGCTCTTCAGGCCTTGGTAGGCGATGGCGAGGCACTGCTTGGCAAGATCAAGCACCGTGCGCCCGCGGATTTCCGCCTTGAGGCCGAGCCTCGGCACGGCATCGCGCAGCGCCTGGCGCTCCTCGGCGCTCCAGTCCTTGACCAGATCCCAGGCGGCTTCGAGGCAATCATCGTCATACAGGATGCCGACCCAGAACGCCGGCAGCGCCGCCAAGCGCCGCGACGGCCCGCCGTCGGCGCCGCGCATCTCGAGATAACGCTTGAGCCGCACCTCGGGGAAGATCGTCGAGATGTGGTTGGCCCAGTCCGAGATCGTCGCGCGCACATTGTGCAGTCCGGGGAGCTTGCCCGCGAGCAGATCGCGGAACGATCGGCCGGCGACGTCGATGTAGGTGTCCTCGCGCTTGATGAAATACATCGGCACGTCGAGCGCGTAATCGACGTAGCGCTCATACCCCATGCCGGGTTCGAACGCCCATGGCAGCATGCCGGCGCGCTGATTGTCGGTATCGCGCCAGATCTCCGAACGGAACGAGAGGAAGCCGTTCGGCCGCCCTTCGGTGAACGGCGAGTTCGCGAACAGCGCGGTCGCGACCGGCTGCAGCGCGAGCGACACGCGCAGCTTCTTCACCATGTCGGCTTCGGAGGAGAAGTCGAGATTGGTCTGCACCGTGCAGGTGCGGTACATCATGTCGAGCCCGTAACGGCCGACCTTGGGCATGTAGGCGGTCATGATGCGATAGCGGCTCTTCGGCATCATCGGCGTCTCGGCCAGCGTCCATTTCGGGCTCATGCCGATGCCGAGAAAGCCGAGGCCGAGCGGAGTTGCCACCTGGCGCACCTGCGCCAGATGCGCCATCAGCTCGTTGCAGGTCTGGTGCACGGTCTCGACCGGCGCGCCCGACAGCTCGAACTGGCCGCCCGGCTCGAGCGAGATCGCCCCGCCTCCGGTCACGTCGAACAGCCCGATGATGTTGCCCGTGTCCAGGATCGGCTCCCATCCGAGCAGATGCTGCATGCCTGCGAGCAGCGCGCCGATGCCGCGCGGACCCTCGTAGGGCACCGGGTTGTGCCCGTCGAGCGTGAACGGGAGCTTCTCGTGTTCGGTGCCGATGCGGAATTCATGCTTCGGCTTGGCGCCGGTCGCGAACCACGCGACCAGTTCGTCGCGCTTTTCGATCGGCGTGAGGTCGACGACGTCGCGGGCCATGCGGGGAAGTCCGGCGGGCAAAAGGGCCGCGACCTTACACAAGGCTTGAGCGAAAGGGCAATGCGGAAGAAGCGCACGTTGCCGGCCGTCGGTCTTTGCGATAACTCCGGCCATGGACCCGCGCACGCGCGTGCTGATCGAGGCGCCGATCGCGCGCACCCTGCTCCGCCTGGCCGTGCCCAACATCGTGGTGATGGTGCTGCAGGCCGCGGTCGGCCTGGTGGAGGCCTTTTTCGTCGGCCAGCTCGGCACCGATGCGCTCGCCGGCGTCTCGCTGGTCTTTCCCGTCCTCATGCTGATGCAGATGATGTCGGCCGGCGCCATGGGCGGCGGCATCGCGTCCGCGATCGCCCGCGCGCTTGGAGCCGGTCGGCGCGCCGACGCCGATGCGCTTGCGATCCACGCCCTGGTCATCGCGGTCGCGTTCGCGCTCGCCTTTACCACCGTGATGCTGCTCGGCGGGCGCCTGCTCTACGCGCTGATGGGCGGCGAGGGCGCGTCGCTTGCGGCGGCGCTCAGCTATTCGCATGTGGTGTTCGGCGGCATCGTTGTGCTGTGGCTTGCCAATTCGCTCGCCAGCATCATCCGCGGCACCGGCGACATGACGACGCCGGCGGTGGTGATCTGCGCCGGCGCCGCGCTGATCATCCCGCTGTCGCCGGTCCTGATCTTCGGCTGGGGTCGGCTGCCAGGCTTCGGCGTTGCGGGCGGTGGGATCGCGATCATCCTCTACTACCTGTTCTGCTGCGTGGCGTTCGCCCTTTATCTCAAGTCGGGCCGCAGCGTCGTGCGGCCGTCCGTCGTGCGCCTGCGCTGGGCGCTGTTCCGCGACATCCTGCGCGTCGGCGGCGTCGCGGCGGTGATCACCGTGCTGAACAACCTGACGGTCGCGGTCGCGACCGGGTTGGTCGGCGCGTTCGGGGCCGCGGCAATCGCCGGCTTCGGCACGGGATCGCGGCTCGAATACCTCATGATCCCGCTGGTGTTCGGGCTTGGCGCGCCGCTCGTCGCCATGGTCGGGACCAATATCGGCGCGGGCAAGCCCAAACGCGCGTTGCGCGCGGCCTGGATCGGCGCGGCGATCGCGTTCGTTCTGACCGAATCGATCGGGATTGCGGCCGCGCTGATGCCGCTGTCGTGGCTCTCGCTGTTCGGCTCCGACCCGGCGATGCTGGAGGCGGGCGCGCGCTATCTGCGCATCGTCGGACCGGTCTACGGCCTGTTCGGCCTCGGCATGGCGCTCTACTTCGCCTCGCAGGGCGCGGGCCGTCTTGCCTTTCCGCTGCTCGCGGGTTTCGCGCGCCTGATCATCGCGGCCGCCGGCGGCTGGCTGGCGCTGCGCTGGAGCGGCGACATCCGCGCGGTGTTCGTTGCGCTCGCTGCCGCGCTGGTCGCGTTCGGGGCGATCAATGCGAGCGCGGTGGCGCTGGGGTCGTGGAAACAAAAGAGCGGGTAGCCCGGCTTGAGCGGTAGCGAAAGCCGGGGCAGTGATGCCGCCGGCGAGACCGCTCCCGGGTTTCGCCAGCGCTCAACCCGGGCTACGTCGTACTACGCCGCCTTGGCGGTCCGGCGCGGCGCGAAGCGGCCGTAGAACGTCTCGCCCTTGGCCGCCATGTCGGCAAGCAGCTTGTTGGGCTTGAAGCGTGCGCCGTGCTTCTTTTCGAGCCCCTTGCACAGCTCGACGAAGCGCTTGACGCCCATCATGTCGATGTAGGACAGCGTGCCGCCAGAATAGGGCGCATAGCCGAAGCCGAGGATCGAGCCGACATCGGCCTCGCGCACGTCGGTCAGCACCTTTTCCTCGAAGCAGCGCGCGGTCTCGAGCGCCTGGATCGCGAGCAGGCGGTGACGCAATTCCTGCACGTCGATCTTGTCGGGATCGAGCTTGACCGGCTGCAGCTCGACAAGGCCGGGCCATAGCCGCTTCGGGCCCGACTGCGGATAGTCGTAGAAGCCCTTGCCGTTCTTGCGTCCGTAGCGGCCGCGCTTCTCGACCATCTCCTCGAGCAGCGCCTTCTGGCGCGGATCGGCGCCGACCGCAGCGGGATCCTTCCCGGCCGCGACGGCATCGGCTTCGGTCGCCTTCAGGATCTTCCAGGCCAGATCGACCGCCACCTCGTCGTTGAGCGAAAGCGGCCCGACCGGCATGCCGGCCATGCGTCCGACATTCTCGACCATCGCCGCCGGCACGCCCTCGGTCAGCATCAGGTGGCCTTCGCGGATATAGGTGCCGACCACGCGCGAGGTATAGAAGCCGCGCGAATCGTTGACCACGATCGGCGTCTTCTTGATCGCGCGCACATAGTCGAGCGCGACCGCGAGTGCGGCATCACTGGTTTTTTTGGCCATGATGATCTCGACCAGCATCATCTTGTCGACCGGCGAGAAGAAATGGATGCCGATGAAATTCGCCGGGCGCTTGGACTCCTCGGCGAGCGAGGTGATCGGCAAGGTCGAGGTGTTGGAGCCGAACACGGCCTTCTCGCCGATGACGGCTTCGGTCTTGGCGATGGCCTCGGCCTTCACCTTGCGGTCCTCGAACACCGCCTCGACGACGAGATCGACGTCCTTGAGCAGGCCGTAGTCCGCGGTCGGCGTGATGCGGGCGAGCAATGCGGTCGCATCCTCCTGGCGGGCGCGCCCTTTCTTGACCTGGTCGCCGATCAGCTTCTCGGCATGCGCCTTGCCCTTGTCGGCGGAGGCCTGGTCGCGGTCGATGAGCACCACGTCAAGGCCCGCCTGCGCCGTGACGTAGGCGATGCCGGCGCCCATGAAGCCGGCGCCGAGGATGCCGACCTTCTTCAGGTTGGTCGGCGGGGTGCCGTCGGGCCGGCGCGCGCCCTTGTTCAGCTCCTGCATCGAAACGAACAGGGTGCGGATCATGGCCGCCGCCTCGGGCGAACGCATGATCTTGGCGAAGTAGCGCGACTCGACACGCAACGCCGTATCCATCGGCAGCTGCAGGCCCTCGAACACCGCCTGCATAATGGCGCGCGCGGCCGGATAGTTGTCGAACGTCTCCTTGCGATAGAGCGCGTTCGCGGCCGGCCAGGTCATCATGCCCATCTTCGACCACACCGGGCCGCCCGGCAGCTTGAAGCCGTCGACATCCCAGGGCTGCTTCGACTTCGGCGTGGTCTTGATCCAGTCCTTGGCGGCCTTGATCAGGTCGGCGGCGGGCACGACCGCGTCGATGAGTTTCAGCGCCTTGGCGCGGTCGAGGCGGAGCTGGTCGCCCTTGAGCAGGAGCTGGAGAGCGTCGACCGGCGCCAGCAAGCGCGCGATGCGCTGCGTGCCGCCGGCGCCGGGGAACAGACCGACCTTGATCTCGGGCAGGCCGAGGCGGGTCTTCGGGTTGTCAGAAGCGACGCGGTAGTGGCAGGCGAGCGCCATCTCGAAACAGCCGCCCATGGCGGTGCCGTTGATGGCCGCGACCCACGGTTTCCCGCAGGTTTCGAGCTTGCGGTAGACCTGGGAGAGCCCGCGGCTGCGCTCGAACACCATCGCGATTGCGGCGTCCTCGCCCTTCGACTTGAAGGTCGCCTCGTAGTCGTTGCGCTGCTTTTCCAGCATGGTCAGGTCGGCGCCGCCGCCGAACGTGTCCTTGCCGGACGTGACCACCGCGCCCTTGATCGCGGCGTCGGACGCGACCTTGTCGACCAGCGTGTTGATCTCCTCGACGACCGAGAAGTCGATGACATTCATGGATCGCCCGGCCATGTCCCAGGTGATCAGCGCAATGCCGTCGGCGTCGACGTCGAATTTGAAATTGGCCATTGATGTCTCCTTAGGCGGCTCAATACGGTTCGCCGGATTTGCGGGTGATGCTGATCTGTTCACACCCGTTCGATGATCGTCGCCGTGCCCATGCCGGCGCCGATGCACAGCGTCACCAGCGCGGTGTTGAGATTGCGCCGCTCGAGCTCGTCGAGCACGGTGCCGAAGATCATCGCGCCAGTCGCGCCGAGCGGGTGGCCCATGGCGATGGCGCCGCCGTTGACGTTGATCTTGTCGTGCGCAATGTCGAACGCCTGCATGTAGCGCAGCACGACCGAGGCGAAGGCCTCGTTGAGCTCGAACAGGTCGATGTCCTCGAGCTTCATGCCGGCCTTCTTGAGCACCTTTTCGGTCACGTCGAGCGGCCCGGTGAGCATGATGGCGGGCTCCGAGCCGATATTGGCGAACGCTTTTATGCGCGCACGCGCGGTGAGACCGGCTTTCCGCCCGGCCTTCTTGTTGCCGATCAGCACCGCGGCGGCGCCATCGACGATGCCCGACGAATTGCCGGCATGATGCACGTGGGTGACCGCCTCGACTTCCGGGTGCGCCTGCAGGGCGACCGCGTCGAAGCCGTACATCTCGCCCATCTGCACGAACGCGGGTTGCAGCTGGCCGAGCGACTGCATGGTCGTGGTCGGCCGCATGTGCTCGTCCTTGCCGAGGATGGTGAGGCCGTTCACGTCCTTCACCGGCACCACCGAATTCTTGAAGCGGCCCTCGTCCCAGGATTTCGCGGCGCGCTTCTGGCTCTCGACCGCATAGGCGTCGACGTCGTCGCGCGAGAAGCCGTATTTGGTGGCGATGAGGTCGGCCGAGATGCCCTGCGGCATGAAGTAGGTCTTGATCGCGATGGCCGGGTCCATCGGCCAGGCGCCGCCCGAAGCGCCCATGCCGACGCGGCTCATCGATTCGACGCCGCCGCCGATCGTCATGTCGTGCTGGCCGGACATCACCTCGGCGGCCGCGAAGTTGATGGCGTCGAGGCCGGAGGCGCAGAAGCGGTTGATCTGCACGCCCGGCACGCCGTTGCCGTAGCCGGCATTGAGCGCGGCCGCGCGCGCGATGTCGCCGCCGGCTTCTCCGACCGGATCGACGCAACCGAGCACGACGTCATCGACGAGCGTCGGATCGAGATTGTTGCGAGCCTTGACCGCGCCGAGCGCCTGCGTCGCGAGATTGAGCGCGCTGACTTCGTGCAGCGAACCGTCGGCCTTGCCGCGTCCGCGCGGGGTGCGCACGTGATCGTAGATGAATGCGTCGGTCATCGTATTCCTCCTGGTCCCGCGCGAACCTTACAGGCTTCGCGCAATGAGAAGCTTCATGATCTCGTTGGTGCCGGCGTAGATGCGCTGCACGCGGGCGTCGCGGTACATGCGCGAGATCGGATATTCGTCCATGTAGCCATAGCCGCCGAACAATTGAAGGCAGCGGTCGACGATTTTATTCTGCAGGTCGGTCAACCAGTATTTCGCCATCGAGGCGGTCACGGTATCGAGCTGCCTGCCGAGGTGGCGCTCGACGCAATGGTCGTGGAACACCTTGCCGATCGTCGCCTCGGTCTTGCATTCGGCGAGCTCGAACTGCGTGTTCTGGAAGTCGATGATCGCCTTGCCGAACGCCTTGCGCTCCTTGACGTAATCGATGGTGAGGCGCAGCGCACGCTCCATCATGCCGACCGCCGCCGTACAAACGATGAGCCGCTCCTGCGGCAGGTCCTTCATGAGCTGGTAGAAGCCCTGGCCCTCCTCGGTGCCGAGCAGCGCCTCGGCGGGAAGCTTCAAGTCCTCGAAGAACAGCTCAGAAGTGTCGGCCCAGTCGAGCCCGAGCTTGTTCAGCTTGCGGCCGCGCCGAAACCCCGTCGCCTCGTCGGTCTCGATCATCATCAGGGACGTGCCCTTGGCGCCGCCCGCCGGTTCGGTCTTGGCGACGACGATGATGAGGTTGGCGTGCTGGCCGTTGGTGATGAAGGTCTTCGAGCCGTTGAGCACGTAGCCGTTGCCGGACTTCCTTGCGCTGGTCTTGACGCCCTGCAGGTCGGAGCCGGTGCCGGGCTCGCTCATGGCGATCGCGCCGATCAACTCGCCGGTCGCGAGTTTCGGCAGCCACTTCTTCTTCTGCTCGTTGGTGCCGTAGTTCAGGATGTAGGGTGCGACGATCCCCGAATGCAGCGGCGCGCCGATCGAATCGAGGCCGGCGAGCGCGATCTCCCGGTTGATGATGGTCTCGTGCGCGAACGAGCCGCCGGCACCGCCGAATTCCTCCGGCATCGACGCACAGAGCAGGCCCGCCGCCCCGAGCTTGTCCCACGCGGAGCGCTCCATGATGCCGTCTTGCGTCCACTTCTCGACGTGCGGGACGAGCTCGCTGGCGAGGAAGCGCCGCGCCTGCTCCTCGAGCAGCACGAGATCCTCGGTCATCCAGGCGGGACGCGGTACGTTCAGGGCTTCCATCGTCATCAGAACGCCTCGGCCGGCAGCGCCATCATGCTGTCGGCGCCCGCCTGGATGCGCTTCAGGTGCGTCGCGCTCTCCGGCAGCACGCGCTCCATGAAGTACTTGCCGGTGACGAGCTTGGACTTCATGCGCTCCTCCGAGCCGTTGGCGCCGGCCTTGAGCTTGTCCTGCGCGGTCTTGGCCATCTGCGCCCACATGTAGCCGAACGCCACGAGCCCGAGCAGATGCATGTAGTCGGTCGAGCCGGCGCCGGCATTGTCGGGCTTGGCGAGCGCATTCTGCATGAACCACATGGTGGCCTGCTGCAGATGGCCGAGCGCCTCGCCGAGCGGCGCGACATACGGCTTCATGGCGTCGTCGCCGGAATGCTCCTTCACGTAGGCGCCGACCTCGGCGAAGAACGCCGAGATGGCGCGGCCGCCGTCCTTGCCGAGCTTGCGCCCGACCAGGTCGAGCGCCTGGATGCCGTTCGCGCCTTCGTAGATCATCATGATACGCGCGTCGCGCACGAACTGCTCCATGCCATGCTCGGCGATGTAGCCGTGCCCGCCATAGATCTGCTGCGCCAACACGGTGTTGGCGAGCCCATTGTCGGTCAGCACGCCCTTGAGCACCGGGGTCAGCAGACCCATGTGGTCGTCGGCGGCCTGGCGCGCCTTCTCGTCGTCGGAGCGGCGCGCGACATCGGACATGAGCGCAGTCCACAACACCAGTGCGCGCGAAGCTTCGTTGAGCGCGCGGATGGTCATCAGCATGCGGCGCACGTCGGGATGCACGATGATCGGATCGGCCGGCTTGTCGGGCGCCTTGACGCCGGAGATCGAGCGGCCCTGCAGGCGCTCCCTGGCGTAAGCGGCGGCGTTCTGGTAGGCGACTTCGGAGATCGCGAGTCCCTGCACGGCGACGCCGAGCCGCGCCTCGTTCATCATCGTGAACATGGCGTTGATGCCGCGGCTCTCCTGGCCGACGAGCCAGCCGGTCGCCGCATCGTAGTTGAGCACCGCGGTCGAGTTGCCGTGGATGCCCATCTTGTGCTCGAGCGAGCCGCACATCACCCCGTTGCGCTCGCCGAGCGAGCCGTCCGGGTTGATCAGGAACTTGGGAACGACGAACAGTGAAAGACCCTTGATGCCGGCGGCCGCGCCTTCGGTGCGGGCGAGCACCATGTGGATGATGTTCTCGGCAAGATCGTGCTCGCCCGAGGAGATGAAGATCTTGGTGCCGGTGATCCGGTAGCTGCCGTCGGCCTGCTTGACCGCCTTGGTGCGGCAGAGCCCGAGATCGGTGCCGCAATGCGGTTCGGTCAGGTTCATGGTGCCGGTCCATTTTCCGGACGTCATGCTCGGCAGGTAGATTTGCTTCTGCTCCGGCGTGCCGTGCAGCAGGATCGCGGCGATCGCGCCCTGCGTCAGTCCCGGATACATCGAGAACGAGATGTTGGCGCCGCCGAGGAACTCGTTGATGGTCACGGTGAGCATGCCGGGCAGGCCCTGCCCGCCATATTCGGCCGGCACCGAGATGCCCATCCAGCCGCCGTCGGCATACTGCCTGTAGGCTTCCCTGAAACCCGTCGGCGTGGTGACGCTGCCGTCATCGTGGCGCTTGCAGCCCTCGATGTCGCCGACACGGTTGAGCGGCTGAATCACTTCCTCGGCGAGCTTGGCGGCTTGCTGCAGGATGGCGTCGAGCACGTCGGGGGAAGCGTCGGAAAAACCGCGCAGGTTGCCGTAGCGCTCGATGCGGAACACATCGTTGAGCAGGAACTGCACATCTTCCACGGGCGCCTTGTAGATCGGCATCGTCTCCTCCTGGTCAATCCCCCGCCGCGGGGAACGCCAATCAAACGTTCAGGTCGTAGTTCCACGCGCGGCGAGCTTGTCCTTCACCGCGTCGCTCGCGCGCGTCAATTCCGCGACCACGCGATTGATCTCGCCCTTCTGGCGCTCGAGGCGATCGATGCGCTCGCGGAATTTCGCCAGCGCGACCTTCAGCTGCGTGACCTGTCCGTCGCCGAGGTCGTACAGGTCGAGCATCTCGCGCACTTCTTCGAGCGAGAAGCCGACCGCCTTGCCCATCAGGACGTACCTCAGGCGAGCGCGGTCGCGGCGGCTGTAAAGCCGCTCCTGTCCGCGGCGCGCCGGGTCGACCAGGCCCTTTTCCTCATAGAAGCGCAGCGTACGGGCGCTGACGCCGAGCTGCTTGGTCAGGTCGCGGATGGTGAAGATATCGGGGCCCGAGGTCTCGGCGTCGAAGCCGGCCACGAGGTCGTTTCCCATCGGTGGGCGATTGCCATTGGGCTGGTCGAGTTCGCTCATTGGCGCGCCCTGCGAGTGGATGAGTTCTCGGTCTTATATATCTAGTTTACGTAAACGTAAAGGTATCGGCCAAAAAAAAACCGCGACTGGACGCCGGAGCGACGGGGCCTCGAATTTTCCATTACCCAAGAAAGGCTTGGCCGCCCAGGCTGGCGCAGCTTGGAGGCCAAACCGTCAAACCCGGTCAAGGCCGGCAGCCTTGTCCGCAAGGCCCGCGTGCAGCCGGCGCAACTCGGAAAGCCCCTGTTCGAGCTCGGCCTTCTGCCGCTCCAACAGTTCGATCTGCTCCAGGCACTTCTCTCGGCTCAAACGCAGGGTTTGGGCGTCGGCCTGCCCCTCCTCGACCGCGATCATGCGGCGGATTTCGCTCAGCGTGAAGCCGAGCCGCTTACCTTTCAGGATGAGCGCAAGGCGGTTGCAATCGGCGGACGAATAGAAACGGTTCTGGCCCGCGCGGCGCGGAGCGAGCAGGCCCTTGCTCTCGTAGAAGCGCAGCGTACGCAAGCTCACCCCGAACTCGCTCGCGAGTTCGCGGATGGTGGAGAAATTCTTGTTGGTTTCATCCCCCCGCTCGGCAGGGTCATGCGAACCGGCGGCCTGCGCAACGATGCGGTCCGCCGCAGAATAGGTCATCATCGCTTGGTTCAATCCCAAAGGTCGGAGGTAACCCGCGTGGCGGGCATTTGTGCCGTCACATAGTGACGTGCCGCCCGAATTGCGAATAAGATGACGTTAGGTGAGCCGACATTACCGTAATCTCGATGGTAAATCCGACACCAGGACAATGGTTTCACATAGTACGCTGAAGTAACGGCGACAGGATACTTGCGCGGCGCCGAATAGTATCAAATTACCACTCATCAATGCTTGCGGCTGCGTCCGGGACCTGCCCACGCGGCAGATCGCGGCGGGTGAGTCGCCAGCGGGCCGGCGCGCGCGCGGCAAGGAAAACCGCCGTAATCATCGCTGCTTAACGGCTTATTTACCCTAAAGCGGAAAAGTTGCGCCTGACACTTCAGGACCGCGCCCGCCATCCACACGCTGTTTAAACGAGCGCCGGTTCCGCCAGGGGATCGCACGACCCTGCATCCCCGACCGTGCCGAGGCTGCAGGTGCGAGCATGACATCAGGCGTTCCGTGGAATGGTACCGGGATCAGCCCGGAGTTGCGCGAGGTCGCGAACGAAGCCGCCAAGCGTTCCGGGCTTACGGTCGACGAGTGGATGAAGGCAGCGATCGCAGGTTCGGCCGCGCGCTCCGGGGTCGCGGCGGCGCCAGGCCCGCGGGCCGCACCGCCTGCAGCCGCGAAAGGCGAAGCACGGCCCGGCGAGGCATCGCGCGGATTGGCCGACGCCGTCGCCAAGCTGAATGAACGGCTCGACCAGATGATCGTTCGCAGCGGCCCGCGCCAGCAGCGCCCGAGCTCGATCGATCACGCGCTCGCCGCGCTTCGCGTGAGCCGGTCGGGACCGGCGGCAGCCCCAGCCGAGGCTTCGCTCGGTCTCGACAGCGCGGTCGCCGAAATCGCGGCACGCCAGCGTACCCTCGATGCGACTGCGCCCCTCACGGTCGAGGCTTTGCCGACCGCATCGGCACCGCCGATGGCACCCGGCCTGTCGGGGCTTGAACGCCACCTGCAACAGATCACCACGCAGATCGAGACGCTGCGCCGCCCATGCGGCGCCGAGCAGGCGATCGCCGGATTGCGGGTCGAGCTCAGCGGCATCGCCCGCGCGATCGAGCAAGCGCTGCCGGGGCATGCGCTCGCCGCACTGCAAAGCGAAGTACGCGCGCTTTCCGAGCGGCTCGACCGCGATCCCGGCTGTCACGCCGACCCGGGCCTTGCCGGCATCGAGCGCGGGCTTGCCGACGTGCGCGCAACCCTGCACGCGATGACGCCGGCGGAAAATCTCGCGGGCTTCGATCACGTGGTGAACGAGCTTTCGCGCAAGATCGACATGGTGGCGGCGACGACCCCGGCGCCGGAGACGCTGCGCAACCTTGAAATGGCCATCGCCGAGCTGCGCCAGCTCGCGGGAAGCGTCGCTTCGGCCGACGCGCTCGCGGCGCTCGGGCGCGAGGTGCACGCGCTCGCCGCGCGCATCGACCAGGTCGCGGCTTCGGCCGCCGGCGCGAGCGGGCTCGAAACCCTCGCCCACCGCGTCGAAGCGCTCGCCCAGGCGCTCGAGGCGCACGGCGAACGCGCGGGCGTTCCGCAGCATGTCGAACTGCTGCTGCAGAACCTCTCCGACAAGCTCGAGCGCGTCCAGCCGAGCGAGCACGGTTCGCTCGGCGAGCTCGAGCAGCACATCGTCCGGCTCGCCGACAAGATCGAGGCCTCCGAACAGCAGGGCAGCGATCTCGGTTCCGTCGAGCGTACTCTCGCCGAACTGATGCAGCAGGTCACCGATGCGCGCGCCGAGGCGGTCGCGGCTGCCGAGCGGGTGGCACGCGCGGTAGCGACCGAAGGCGCCGGGTCCGGCACTGTCGAGCTCGATACGCTCAAGAACGATCTCGCCGCGCTGCAGGCCAACCAGTCGCAGGCCGATCGCCGCACCCAGGATACCCTGGAGGCGGTGCACGACACGCTGGAGCGCCTGGTCGACCGCCTGGCCATGGTCGAGACCGATCTGCGCACGGAGCCGAAGCCTGCGCCGGCGGCGGCAACGCCGGCCATGGAGCCGCCGCCGGCGCAGCCCGCAGCCCCCGCCGCCAAACCGGCGCCGGCGCAGCGACGCGAACGTCCCGCCATCGATCCGGATCTGCCGGCCGACATGCCGCTCGAGCCCGGAACCGCTTCGTCGCGCGCACGCTCCGCCACGGCGGCCGAGCGCATCGCCGCCTCGCAGGCCGTCATCGGGGCGCCGGCGCGCGATCCTGCCGCCGAGCCTTCGGGCAAGGCCAATTTCATCGCGGCGGCAAGGCGCGCGGCACAGGCCGCCGCCAACGAGGCCATCGCACCGGCGGCGCCGCGGGCCGAGGAGCGCCTCGAGAACGAGGCGCCGACCAGCGTGATCGGCCGCTTCATGGCCAACCGCCGTCGCACGCTGATGATCGGGATCGGCGTGTTCGTGCTCGTGGTCGGCAGCTATCAGCTCATGGCCGTGATCGGCACATCCGAGCGTGCGCCGGAACCCCCGCGGGCAGCCCCGACCCAGTCGCGCACGCCGCCGGCCGCGCCGGTCGCGCCGTCCGTCAAGGTGTCGGCCAGCGAAACGCCGCCGCAGCCGGTCGCGCCAGCGGAAACGCCGACGGTTGCGCCTGCGCGGGACAACGCGCCGCCGGCGGCGGTCGCAGCGCCACCCGCACGCGAGATCACCGGCTCGGTGAAGCCGGGCCCGGTGGCGGTCGCAGCGGCGATACCGGCACCGACGGCGATCGAGCCGCCGCTCGCCCTGCAGGCGCCATTGGGCGACAAATTGCCGCCCGGCATCGGCGGGCCGGCGCTGCGCTCGGCAGCGCTTGCAGGCAATTCGGCCGCCGAATACGAGGTCGGCGTGCGCTTCGCCGAAGGGCGCGGCACGCCGGTCAACCTCGAGCTCGCCGCGCATTGGCTCGAACGGGCGAGCAACAACGGCCTGGCGCCGGCGCTCTACCGCCTGGGGAGCCTGTACGAGAAAGGCCAGGGCGTGAGGAAGGACCTGGAGCGGGCGCGCAAGCTCTATGTCGCGGCGGCCGACAAGGGCAATGCCAAGGCGATCCACAATCTTGCCGTGCTCTATGCCGAGGGCATCGACGGCAAGCCGGACTACCGCGCGGCCGCGCAGTGGTTCCGCAAGGCCGCCGACCGCGGCATTGCCGATAGCCAATACAATCTCGGTATCCTCTACGCCCGCGGCATCGGCGTCGATCAGAACCTGGCCGAGTCCTACAAGTGGTTCGCACTGGCCGCGGCCCAGGGCGACCAGGACGCCGGCAAGAAGCGCGACGACGTCGGCGGCCGGCTCGACCAGCAGTCGCTGGTCGCGGCACGGCTCGCGGTGCAGACCTTCACGGCCGACCCGCCGCCCGAGGACGCCATGAGCGTGAAAGCCCCGCCCGGCGGCTGGGACCGTACCGTGCCGGCCGCGGCGCCGCCGGCCAAGTCGAAGCCCGCAACGGTGCGGCGCAAGACCGGCACGACCTGACGGCGCATGCGGGAATGATCCCGCTCACGCCGTTGTTACGTCTTCGAGGCGCCGCGCACCGCCGCTCGGCCCCACAATGGTCGCATCCGCGGTGAACCTCGCACCCGGGCCTACGGACGTCCCAGTGCAAATCTACCTTCCGATCGCCGAACTGCCGGTCAACGTCTTCGTCATCCTCTTCATGGGGGTCGCGGTCGGATTCATCTCGGGCATGTTCGGCATCGGCGGCGGCTTCCTGATGACGCCGCTGCTGATCTTCGTCGGCATCGCGCCGGCGGTCGCGGTCGCGACGGTGGCAAGCCACGTCGCCGCGTCCTCGTTCTCCGGCGCGCTCAATTACTGGCGCCGGCGCGCGCTCGATCTCACCCTCGCCGCGATGCTGCTGGTCGGCGGCATCCTCGGCACCGTGCTCGGCGTCTGGCTGTTCACGGTGCTGCGCCGTTACGGCCAGCTCGATCTGACCATCGGCCTGTCCTACCTCACGCTGCTCTCGATCGTCGGCACCATGATGATCGTCGAGAGCGTGCGCGCGATCCTGCGCGCGCGCGAAGGCAAGCCGGCGGAGCTGCGCCGCCCCGGCAGCCACACCTGGGTGCACGGGCTGCCGCTGAAGATGCGCTTCAAGCAGTCGAAGATCTACGTCTCGGTCGTCCCGGTATGGGCGATCGGGTTGTTCATCGGCTTCATCGGCGCGGTGATGGGCATCGGCGGCGGCTTCCTGCTGGTGCCGGCGCTGATCTACGTGCTGCGCGTGCCGACCGGCGTGGTGATCGGCACCGCCCAGGTCCTCACCCTCGTCACCATGGCCTGCGCCACCGTGCTGCACGCTTCCACCAACCACCTGGTCGATGCGGTGCTCGCCCTCATCCTGATGGTCGGCGGCGTGGTCGGCGCACAGTTCGGCGCCCGCGCCGGGCAGAAGTTCCGCGGCGAGCAGCTGCGGCTGTTCCTCGGCATCCTCGTCCTGCTGGTCGGCTTGCGCTTCGCGCTCGACCTGGTGGTGCCGCCGGCCGAATTGTTCGTGGTGCGGCCGATGGAGGACCTGCGGTGAGCGTTCCCGCCCGTGCGCTGCTCGCCGCCTGCGTCCTCGCGCTCCCGCCCGCGCCGGCCGCGGCCGAGCGGCTGATCACCGTGCTGTCGACCCACCGCGTGCTCATCGCCTCGAACTTCACCGGCGCCGAGATCGTGCTGTTCGGCTCGGTCGAACGCGACGCGCAGACGGTGGCGCGGCGCGGCGGCTACGACATCGTGGTCACGGTGACCGGCCCGCGCCAGAACGTCGTGACCTGGCGCAAGGATCGCATCGCCGGCATCTGGGTCAATGCCGCGGCGCGCACCTTCGTCCAGGTGCCGAGCTATCTCGCGGTGCTGGCCAACCGCGAGATCGAACAGGTCGCCGACCCCGGCACGCTGAACCGGACCCAGACCGGGCTGGAGCGCAACATGTATCGGCAGGAGGTCGCGGGCGACGAAGCCGACGTGATCCGCGAGGACCCGTTCCGCCAGGCGTTCCTGCGCCTGCAGAAGGAGCGGCGGCTCTACCGCGAGGTCAAGGACGCGGTCACGCTGTTCACGCCGACCTTGTTCCGCAGCGCGATCCCGGTGCCCGACAACGCTCCGACCGGCACCTATAACGTGGACATCAAGCTGTTCGCCGACGGCACGCTGCTGGCGCGCACCACCACGGCGCTCGAGGTGCAGAAGATCGCCTTCGAGCAGTTCGTCGCCACCGCCGCGCGCGAGCGCGCGCTGCTGTACGGGCTCGCGACCGTCATGATGGCGCTCACCACCGGGTGGCTGGCGAGCGTGGTGTTCAGAAGGGATTGAGCGGGAAGGCGTCGTTGCCGCAATCGGAGTCATGAACCCGGCGCTCCAAGACGACTAGAGCATTTAGCGATGAATCCATCACCGTCATGCCCGGCCTTGTGCCGGGCATCCACGTCTTGCTTGCTGCACCAAAGACGTGGATGGCCGGGACAAGCCCGGCCATGACGATGGATGGGCTGGTGCATTCCAAGTTGAAAACGCTCCAGGCGCGCGCGATTACGCTTGGCCTCCGTCGCGGTCCGCGCCAGGGTACCGCGCGGCGGTGCTGAGGAGGGCCTACAGTATAGGACCAAGACCGCCTGCCGTTTTGCGCGAGACCTTCGCCGTCGGCTGGGCCGAGCAGGCGGACGAAATCGACTTACGCCTTGCCTTCTGCCAGTCGATCGAGCCACGCCTTATCTTCCACGCGCAGCAGATAGGGGTTGAACAGCTGCGCCGCGCAGAACAGCGCGAGCAGCAATCCGAGCGCGGCGAGAACGTGACCCGGATCGAAGACCGCAGAGAACGAGCCCGCCGAAAGCGCTCCGAGCGGCAGACTGCACTGCGCAATCAGGCGCCGCACCGAAAACACCCGTCCTTGCAGCTCGCGCGGCGTCTGAGCCTGCCAGATCGTCTGCGAATGGGCGTTCAGGAGAGGACTCATCAGCGAGAATGTCAGTGCGGCACCTGCCGCGACGAACAGGAGCGACGTCAGGCCGAACACCATGTCGGCGATGCCTCCCAACAGCATCGGAACCACGACTCCATAGATGCGCTTGGTCTTGAGCCCGCCCCAGGTCGTCATCAACAAGCCTCCGGCTACGCCGCCGAGGCCGCTCATCGTTCCCATCAGTGCCAGTGCGGCCTCATAGGTGAACCCGCGCGCCATCCAGTCGGATGCGAAATTGAACTTGACCAGCAGCGGGGTGAGGACGCTTCCGGTACCGCCGACAAAGTTGGCGAGCGTGAAGGTGCCCAAAAGCCACAACAGCGGGCGGCGACGCCAGACATAGAGGATGCCCTCGCGGATATCGCTCCAGATGCTGGTCTCGATCTTGCCGCCGGCGCCGACGTCGCTGCGCTGCGGCGAGGGTATCTGAACGACCAGCAGCACTGCCGCCGACGCGACGAACGTCAACGCATTGATGGCGATGCAAAGCGCTACACCGTGGCTGATGGCGGTAAGCGGAGCAGGCGACTCCGCGCCCGGGATCGCGGCCACCACGATGACCAGCGCCGCCAGCGCGGGCGAGACGATGCCGGAACTCCACCAAGTCGTCTGCATCATGCCGTTGGCACGCGGCAGCAACCGGTCGGGAACCAGCATCGCATAGGACGAGTCGAACGCCGCATAGTGGAATGCGCCGGCGAGCGCGCTGACGATGCCGGTGCAGACCAGCATCCATAATTGCAGGTTAGCGCTGAGCATCAGACCGACGATCAAAAGACAAATCAGGCCGTTAAGCATGTCGGCCGCCATCATCGTACGCCTACGATCGTGTCGGTCGGCGAAGGCGCCGGCCACCGGGGCAGCGAAAACGACCGGCACGAAAAAAGCGAGATTGAGCGTCGTGAGCGCGAGGGCGAGCTCTGCTCTTTGCTCGGGTGCGGGATAAAGGCCCTGCACCAGATAGACGTTCAGCGCAAAGCCCATCATGGCGCCGCCGACCACCGATAGAGATTGCGTCAGCCAGACGATCGTGAACGTGCGAAAACCATGCGCAGGCGGAGTGTAGGTCATCGCCGATAAGCCCGCTGCTCTGTTGCTGCGTTGGAATTCGCGCAGACGCCGACAAAGCGTCGCCTTGATTTCGGTTTTATTCCAACTCGCTACGGCCTGAAAACCGATGCGAATGCGGTGAATTGATCCTTTCAGCCGGTCGGTTATCCTCGTCCTCACCGCACTGGCGGCTGGTCCGGCGCCGTGCCGGCACTCAAATAACGCTGACGTACAACTTGGAATGGCGTATACTCCGCTACCATCCGGGTTTTGCCATCGCCATCCGGGTTTTCCCCCATCGCACGAGAACAGGTGTCATGCCGCTCAATTTGACGACGAAAAAGATCACCGACTGGCTGCAAAACCTCGACCGCTTCGACCCGGCGCTCGCGCAAACTCTGAAAGCGCGCGCTGCCAAGGTTCAACCGCGCGCGCGGCGGGCCGGCCCGATGACCGAGGCCGTGGGCGGCGCGGCGCCGATGGACGTCCAGATGGTCATCGAAACCATGGTTCGCCCGGGCCGGCCCGTGCTTCCGATCAAGGGCGACAAGGTCGCGCGCGAGCCCGCGTTCATCGAACCTCCGGACGGCGAACTCATGGTGCAGCGGGTGCTCGCCGCCGCGCCGATCATCGAACCCATCATCCCGCTGGTCGGCCGCATCGACGTCGCCAACTTTCCCCGCAACGCGAGCTTCCTCGGCACCGGATGGCTGATCGACCCCGAAATCGTGGTCACCAACAGCCATGTCGCCGAGTTGATCGGCCGACGCGACGGCCGCAGCTTCACGTTCCTGCCCGGACGCTTCGGTGACCCGATCGAGGTGAGCGTGAACTGGAAGCGCGAGATGGACAGTTCCGACAGTCTCGCCACGCCGATTGAAAGCATCATCTTCATCGAGTCGAGGCAAAAAGCCGATATCGCCTTTCTCAAGATCAAGCGCCGGAGCGATGGCACACGCCAGGACCGTATCCTGCTCGCCGACGCCGATGCCGCCCCGGGGACCTCGATCGCGGTGATCGGCTATCCGGCGCGGGCGGGCGAAGACGTCATTCCCGACCAGGCCTGGATGGAGCGCGTCTTTGGCGGGCGCTATGACGTCAAGCGCGCCGCGCCGGGCATGGTCACGCCGAATTCGCGCGGCTGGGCGACCCATGACTGCACGACGCTGGGCGGCAATTCGGGCTCGGCTGCCATCGACCTGGCGACCGGCAAAGCCGTCGCGCTGCATTTCGCCGGCGCCTATGTGCTCGAGAACTATGCCGTCCCGGCGTCGACCATCCGCGATTACATCAAGCGGAAACCGTGGCGTGTAGAAACCGTCAACACCACGGGCGGTGACGACGGCGATAGCGCCGCGGGCGTGCCGCAGGCGCCGCAGGCGCCTGCGCCCTCGCCGCTTTCCGCCGCCGTCCAGACGCAAGCGGCCTCGGTTTCCATTACCCTGCCGCTCACCATCACCGTTTCGATCGGCAGTCCGGTCACCGCCGGCGCCACGGGCGGCGCCGGCGCGGCCACCGAGACGGCGCCGATCGAGGAGGCGGTGCGCCGTTTTGCGGCGGCCAATTCCGGCAATGGCATCCTGCGCGTGCGCTCCGGCCTCGCGATCCGGAACGGCGAATTCACCGATACGCCCTGCGTTCACGTGGTCGCTCATCCGGAACGGGTCGGCGCGGTCCGCGCGCGCTGCCCTGCCGCCTATCTCGGCCATCCGGTCGAGGTGCGCCCGGCGACCATCGGCGAAATGGTCGGTGGCGACGACGTCATCAGCGAGGCCGTGATCACCTCGATCGCCTACAACGACGACGAGCGAACCGGCCCGGGATTCAGCTTCGCTGCGGTCAACGAGGACATGGAATTGCTCTGCTGCGTCGGTCCGGAGCGGAGCTGGTCGGTGTTGTCGAGCTTCATCGCCAACGCGCAGGGCCGGATGGTCTCTTCGATCTACGAGTTTCACGCCAAGCACATTGCCGACGCCATCGAGGAGCGGCTCGACGGCGGCGTGAAGATGGCGCTGGTGATGGACCCCGCCACGCGGGTGACCAAGGCCGGAGTCGGCACCGGCGACTTCAATCGCAAGACCGTGTTCCCGCGCTGGGCTGACGATTTCAGCTTCGACCGCATCTACGTGCCCAAGGGCTCGAGCGGCCTGGTCGCCAATTCCTATCACATCAAGGTGACGGTGGACGACGACGACCGGTTCTGGCTCTCGAGCGGCAACTGGAAGAATTCGAGCCAGCCGAACATCGCGCCGGGCGATCTCGACAGTCCGGCCAAGATCAAGGCGAAGAAGGGCAACCGCGAATGGCACGTGGTGATCAAGAACACCGCGCTGGCCGAGCGCTACCGCAATCATATCCTTGCCGACCTGGAGTTCTCCAAGGAGAACGGCGGACGCGAGGAGGCGCTGGTCGAGGACGTGTTCGTCGACGTCCCGATCGCCGTCGAAGAAGCGATCGAGCTCGAGGCGGGCGCGCCGACGCGCATCTTTCAACCGCTCGAAATCAACCGCCGCGTCAAGGTCAAGCCGCTGCTGACCCCCGACCGCGAGGGCAAGATCTATACCGACGCGGTGCTCGACCTGATCGAGTCGGCGGAGGAACAGCTTCTGTTCCAGATCCCCTACATCGATTCGCACAAGGAATCGGCGGCGGGCAATCTGGAGAAGCTGGTCAAGGCGGTGATCAAGAAGTCGAAGCAGATCGACGACGTCCGCATCATCCTGCGCTCCGACCACAATGCCTGGGTCCCCGGCGCCGAGGATCTCAAGAAGCGCGGGCTCAATCTGCGCAAGTGCCTGAAGCATCTGCCCAAGACCCACACCAAGGGCATGATCGCCGACGGCGAGCGCGTCCTGGTCGGCAGCCACAACTGGAGCGGCTCCGGCGTGACGCTCAACCGCGATGCGAGCCTGCTGTTCGACGACGGCGAGATCGCGAAATACTACCGCGATGTCTTCGAGCTGGATTGGGGCCGCGCATCGGACCCGATCATCCCGGAGTCTGCGCTCACCGAGGCGCCGCGCATTGCCGATCCGGAGAGCCCGGTGCCGCCCGGCTTCCGCCGCATCACGCTCGAGGAGTTCCTCGAGGGGTGACGCCGGCTTCATCCGGAAGAGCGACCGCGGCGACACTGCCGAGATCGCCGAGCTTGCCTTCGTAGGGCGCGCAAAGCGAAACGTGCCCGCCGCTCGCCACCCGCGCGCGGGCACGGTGACAGCGCGCTGCTGGCGCGCACCACCACGGCGCTGGAGGTGCAGAAGGTCGCCTTCGAGCAGTTCGTCGCCACCGCCGCGCGGTAGCGCGCATTGCTGTACGGGCTCGCGACCGTCAAAGCCCCCCTAAGACGAAACGGAATTGAACCGACGCTACCGAGGAAGAACAGAGCCGAAAACCGGATTCCCGAAGGAATTCCCAACGGCACTCGCTAAGTGCTGGCGCGCCCGGAAAGATTCGAACTTCCGATCCCAAGATTCATGGGCTGATCCCTTCTTTGATTTCTCGAACGAATTTTGCAAACCGGTCACCTTTCGACGCGGTCGGATTAGTACCTTGGCTTCCGAACTGCAAACCAATTCAGCCTCATGGGATTTCCGTTTTCCCCGGACCACGGACCAATCTTTGAGTCCTACCTCGGGTAGACGCGCGCAACAACTGATTGATACACTTCTCCAGTACTAGCCTCGGCGGAGGGGACGCGGAAATGTCAGACGCTCCGGTTAGTGACGCCGAAGTCGCAAAGATATTGATGCAGGAGTATGTAAGCGCACGCCAAGAAATCGTGATGCACATCCAGCACTTTAAGACTCAGGAACGCTACGCATCCCTTCTCCTAGCTCTTGGCGGCATCATCGTCGCTATACTCCTTCAAGGCGACACCATGAGCCTTCCAGGCATAAGTGGGTCTCTCCCGCGCACCGCTTGGGCTGACCTTCTGCTGATTTTCACGATTACAACGGTCGTCTATTTCGTCTTGTTTGGCGCGCTCGCAAGCCAGTTTGCCGCTTCGATCCTGGCGGAGCGAGTATTGCGGATTGAAGACGAAATAAATCGTTGCCTTCGTGGGCCTCGATTGATCTGGGAACGCTTGTCACCACTGGTGTATTCGAACCGAACTCCGATGCTCTACAAGATGCCCACTGCGGGCGGCGCTCTCGCTTCAATACTTCTCATCGCGATGTTCGCTATCGTTCTTCCGTTTATCACTCTGACGAAAGTTCTTTGCAAGGGCGCCGACGGCCTCCTGATTGTCGCTACGTTCTTTCTCGCTACCTATCTCATTGCGATGCCAGCAATCGCCGTTCGCGTTGCGATCTATGCCACAGGTCAGGTACGTGACGATGCAAGACAGGTCTTCGGCGACTTTGTTCCTGGCAATAACACTGCATTGCGTCGGACCGGCGCAGGGATATTGATCGGAATTATCCTCGGTTCTCTTTGCTTGAGCGCCGTATTTGTTTGGTGGCTACCCACTCCGACAGTGTGTGCTTACGTCCAATCATCTCAAGTCAAGTCTGCGATCACACCGGCACCCCGCACCGAAGTCTTGGCGACGAGGAGCAGGTTGACGCTCAAAGCCGCCCTTATAGCCGCGCCCTTGCGAGGTATGAGACCAACGCGCGAAAAACGCGTGTGGCAGGCAAATGCAGCTCGGTTTCCCCTCTCCCGCGCGAGCGGGAGAGGGTCATAGCGAAGGCAAAGCCTTCGCGTTCTTTGCGCAAAGGACGCCCGGCGTATGGCGCCGGGCTATGCAGCGAAGCTGCGAGCCGGGTCTTCTTTGAACCACGAGCCCCTCTCCCGCCTCGGACCTGCGGTCCTCGGCACCCTCTCCCCGCTTCGCGGGGCGAGGGAGCGCGCGGCGCTTTTCAGCGCACATGCGATCGCCCTGCCCCTGTGGGGCAGGTGGCCGCGCGAAGCGAGGCCGGAGGGAGACTTTGCGTTTCGCTTCAGATCAAGAAGAACGAAAGCTTCGACAGTGGTGGCCCAGATGATCCCCGCCCGAAAGGGCGGCCGGTGAAGCCGTGTGGGGAAAAGCGGTTTGCTTGGCTTGTTACGGGCAATGGCATGACAGTGTCTGTAGGTCGATCAGCAGATGGCAGGCACTACACCAATTCCAAACGTAGAGACCGCCCAACAATCTTCGCCGCACGCTGCAACGTCGCGAGAGTGACATTTCCATCCTTTGGGTCGAGCAGACGGCCGATCTGGCTGCGGCTGGTTCCCATCCGCTCTGCGAGGCGCCGGCGTGACAGATTGCCGGCCTTCATCGCTTCGCTAAGCTGCCAAGCCAGCACTTCCTTGATGGCGATGGCCTCAAATTCTTCGAGCTTGCCCCTCTCCTTTAGGAAGTCGTCAAGCGTGCTGAGCTCGCTGACCGAGCGGCGTGCTGCCTTCCTTTTCTTCTTCGTCGTCATGATGCCTCCTAACTTTCGTATTCTTTCTTCCGTTTCCGCGCCAGCGCCAGGTCTTCGTCCGGCGTCTTCTGGGTCTTTTTGATGAAGCCGTGGAGCGCGACGATGCGACCTTGTTCGATGCTGATCAGCACGCGGGCGATCCGGTTGCTGGGCAGGTCGGTCCGGACCTCCCACAGCCCTTGACCCAGCGACCGGCACAACGGCATGGCGATCGGCCAGCGGTACTGCACCCGCGCCAAGTCTTGGCCGATCGCGTCGCACTCCGCATCGTCCAAGCCCCGCAGCCATTCCCGCACAACCTCGGTGCCGCCCCGCGTTCGGTAGAACGTCAACTGAATCTTGCGGGGCGTCCTACCGGCCAGGTGGGCCTATATATGATACATGTACCATGGAATGGTCATGCGGTGCAACGGAGTTCGCGTCCATCGCGGTAGTCTAATCGATTCACGAAATTCGGAACGCCCGCACGCCGCCGTAGGGTCCACAGGGGGAGCCGGCCTATCCGTCGGGCTGACCAAAAACTGCGGCGCCTGCCACCAGACCTACCGGTCGAACAAAAGCTGATTACGCAGCCCTAGATTCACGATTCCTGCGCTTTGTTCACGCTCGTCATAAGAACATCACGGACTTGCCGCATGCGCGTGTGTGCGTTTACGATCATCGCGTCGGTGGGATGCAAGGAGCCGTGGATCATCGATGGTAAACATCATACTGCCGCTGCTTCTTCTGGCCGCCGCCGCGGGACTGTGGAAGGTCGGCTTTCAAAAGATACCTCTGCTCTTAGTGTTGGCCGCAGGTGTGGCGGCATTTGAGGCCTTTGGGTCCAAGCATCCTGTGGAGATGATGGCCGTTTTGGCCGTGGTCGCGGCAGCGCTCTTCTTTGGCGGACTACTGCTGTACATTCTATACCTAAAACTCAAAACCAGATCGGACCTCAGGGACGTCGAAGCCGCAAAACAACGGCGTGCCGTTGAAGTGTCTCAAGGGCAATTCACGTCACCTCGGTCAACGTCAGCAGACCAGCGAAAAGGCGCCGACGGTACATTCTATGACGTCCGCTACGATTTCTCGCGCGGGATTGAGCAAATGAACCAACTCGCCTGCGGGCGAGAGTATTGGATTTCGCCGGACCGAAACCACAGGTTCTACGGCAAACGATTTGTATTGTGAATCGGGAAAAAACAGCGCGTGGACACCACCCTCTTCGTGGAAAGAGAAGATGGATCGCTGGAGAAGGCCTAAGTCGACTCGCTCTCGCCGCTCTTTGTATTTCAGTATTTGCCGTGAGCCATTCGGCAGGACTTATACACGAACGACAAACCTCAAAATGAGCATCATGCATCCGCTTTCGGGCGCACCGCGACCAAATCGCCATCGGTCGGGGCCTTGTTGAGCCTGACGGCAGGCCGCTATGCGCTCTGGCCGCTGAACTGACCTTTGTAGCCCTTATCGGGAGTTCCGAGTGTCTGTTCAAATATGAGCTGGCAAATACGCATTCCGGTTCTAAGGCGTATTGGAAGCCTTCCGTGATTGATCATTTCCAGCCTAATGTGACCGTCAAACCCTGCGTGGATAGTCGGCGCGGTGATATGAACGCCTAAGCCAAGCCGGGCCAAAGAACTTTTGCCTTCAACTCGTGCAGCAATCCGATTGTGAGAGAGAAGGTTCACGTATTCGTTTGTCCAAGCAAGAACGAGGCGGTTAGGCTTCAGAAGAAATCCATCTGTTGCGTCGATGGTTCTCTTCTCCGAGATTTGGCCCAATGTCGTTTCTGATTGGAAGTCCTTGTGGTTTGGATCAATTATAATCTCAAGGCCGCCTACTTCATTCTTGAATTCGGTCAAGTTTGGATCGAGCGTCAGATCAACGGCAGTAGAACTGAATGCCTTTTCGTCCGGCAGAGGATCAATGATGATCTGCCCCTTCTCAAGTGCGAGTTTGATCTCTCGATCCGTCAGGATCACCCGTCCGTCCCCGCGTCACCCCACGACAATGCCTTTATCGACCCATACCCGCCATTGACCCCGGAAGGTTTCGCGTGGGAGTTCAACTAACAAGTGCCCGTTTTCATGACCAACCGGAAAACCAACATCAAGCGACTCGTTTTTTATCGCCCGCTTATCGACAACTAGCTGTTCCGGTCCATCAACCGTTTCAACTTTGACGATCTTCTCGCTTGGATGTTGTCCGGGGCCGATTTCTTGAATTCTGACCCGCATCGTGGTCTCCCAGGACGAGCGGCAATTTTCCCCTATCGGTTGGGGATTGCCTAGTGATTCGAACTAGATTTAGCACTTTCATCCACAAGCGTAAAAGAATGCACTCATGAACGAAGCAGGAACAAGTATTGCAAAGGTTCGTTCCATTCTCAAGAGAAATGAGCATGACGGACTGAGACACGACTTTCGCTCGCTTGTATCCCTGGAAAGTATCCGAGGATCGCATACTTCGAATTATGAATATACTCTAATATATCAAATTTTAATGAACATAATCCTTGACAGCGCACCGCCGCCCCGGTAGGCTTATCCCCGTCTCGACGGGTGCGCGCTGGCCAACGCCGCCCCCGCCGAAGGCCGGCAAGCCCTCGAGCTGCCTGGCGCACGGCCCACCCCCATCGACGGAGATCTGCCATGACGACGGACCGCAGCCGCGCGGCGCTCGAACGGCGCTACACACCCCGATTCCTCGCCCGCGCGCGCCGCCGCTTCGAGCGCACGCCCGAGCCGGCGGCCGCGATCGCCGCCGACCTCGGGATCCATCCGCGCAGCCTGACGCGGCTGGCCAAGAAGCTCCGATGGGCGCGGCGCAACGCGCGGCCGCGCCCGACCTCCCCCGACACCGCCATCGGCGCAGACCGATCCACGATGACGGACCGCCGCCGCTCGTCGCTGGCGCGCTTCTACACGCCGGAACTCCTGGCCCACGCCCGCCGCCGTTACGAGGAGACGGCCGAGCCGGCGGGGCCGATCGCCGCCGATCTCGGCATCCACACGTGCAGCCTCAGCCGGCTCGCCCGCAACCTCGGATGGGTGCGGCGCAACGCCGGGCAGCGCGGCTTGACGACTGCGATGCGGCTGGCGGAAGAGGCGCATGCGGCGGCCGCAGCCCGGGCCGAGGAGGCGCCGGCCGTGCCCGCGGAAGCGCCCGTGTCCGATGCGCCAACGCTCGACCGGCTGGAGCAGGCGGTGCTCAAGGAGCTCGCAAGTGTCGAGGCGATGCGCAAGCAGTTCGGCGCCGAGCCCTACGAGCCGCGGGACGCCGAGCGCACGGCACGCACGCTCGCCAATCTCACCGACACGCTCGGCAAGCTCAAGCGCATGCGCGCCGGCGTTACGGAGCATGCGCGACCGCAGGACGATTACGACGACTGGCCCGAGGACATCGATGCATTCCGTAACGAGCTTGCGCGGCGTATCCGCGTCTTTGTGGAAAGTGAGACCGCCGGCATGCCGAAATGCCCGACCTGCGGCCAGGTGTGGCGGGAGGCGGAGACAGCGGCCGCCACGGCCCAAGCCGAGGTGCCTGCGTGATCCCTCCCCCTCCAGGGCCCCCGAAGGGGGAGGGTGGCCATAGGCGGCCTTCGGCCGCCATTCTTGGCGCTAAGAACGCCGATGCGAAGCATCGGCTATAGTGAGCAGAGCGAACGAGGAGACGGGTGGGGCTCGTGCCTATTGCGACAGCCCCACCCGGCCGCTCGCTTCGCTCGCGTCCACCCTCCCCCTTCGGGGCAGGGCTATCGCATGTGAGGCCGCTGTCTGTTTATCGCGCCGAAAGTGCCACAGCCCCTCCCCCCTTGTGGGGGAGGTCGACCCGCTGAAGCGTTAGCGAAGGCGGGGCGGGAGGGGGTCTTCCTTTCCTTCTACGCCAGAAGACTTCTTGCGCCTGCGGCCAGTCCCCCTCCGGCTCGCTTCGCTCGCCACCTCCCCCACAAGGGGGGAGGGGGCTGTGGCGCTTTCGGCGCAGCAAACAAGCATCAGCGCCACATGCGATAGGCCTGCCCCCTGCGGAGAGGATTCACTCCACCTTGAGCTTCAGCTCGCCGATCAGCGTGCCCCATTTCTTGCGCTCGGCCACGATGAACTCCGCGAACGTCTTGCGGTCGGAGACGACCGGGTCGGCGATCACGGTGGCGAAGCGCTCCTTCACCACCGCTTCCTGCGTCGCGGCGCGCGTCGCCCGCTCGATGGTGGCGACGATGTCCTCCGGCGTGCCGGCGCGTACGCCGACGCCGAACCATGACGCGGTGTCGAAGCCGGCGACCGTATCGGCCACCGTCGGGATCTCAGGCAGAAGCGGCGAGCGCTGGAGCGAGGTGACGCCGAGCGGCTTCACGGTCCCGCCGCGCACCTGCCCGATGATCGAGGTCGCGTTGTCGAACATGAGGTCGACCTGGCCGGCGACCAGATCGTTCACCGCCGGCGCGCTGCCGCGATACGGGATGTGGTTCATCTCGGTGCCGGTCATGCGCTTGAACAGCTCGGCCGAGAGATGGATGGTCGAGCCGCTCCCTGAGGAGGCGTAGTTGAGCTTGCCCGGATTGGCCTTGGCGTAGGCGATCAGCTCCTTGACCGAGCCGACTTCGAGACCTTTGCGCACCACCAGGATGTTGGGCAGGCTCGCGACCTGCGCGATCGGCAGCAGGTCCTTCTCCGGATCGTAGGCGAGCTTGGCGTAGAGGTACTGGTTGATCGCGATCTGCGGCGGCACGATCAGGATCTGCGAGCCGTCGGTCGGACCCTTGGCGATGCGGTCCATGCCGATGTTAGCGGCGGCGCCGGAAATGTTCTCCACGACCAGGTTGGTGCGCCACATCGCGGCGAACCGGTCGGCCATGATGCGGCCGATCACGTCGGTGGCGCCGCCGGCCGGATACGGCACCACGACCTTGATGGTCTGAGTGCCGGGATAGGTCCCTTGCGCCCGCGCGGGACGCGCCAACGGCAGCAGGGCCGCGGCGGCGAGGCCTTTCGAAACGGTGCGGCGCGAGACTTTCATGGCTTACCTCCGATTTTGTGCGAGCATAGCGCAGAACGGCGAAATGGCGAGCCTCGCCTCCGGCTGCGCACCATTGCTGCTTCTGGATGCGCTCTGGTAGGTTCACAGCCTCTTTTGGAGGGGGCGCGATCCGATGAACCCGACACCGTCCACCCACGGCGACGTCACGCCTTCGGCAATCGAGCCGGCTGCTTCGCCGGGCGAACGGCTGGCGCGGCAGCGCCGGCTCCTCGCGGCGCGGGAGGCCGCCAACACCGGACTCGAATCCGCGGCCATAACCGAGGAGAGCATGGCGGCCGATGCGCCGGTCCCGCATCCGGACGACGTGTTCGCGCGCATCGACAGCCTGATCAAGCGGATGCCGCCGAGCGAGATCGGCGACCCGGCGGAGTTTCGCAAAGCGCTCGAGCTCCTGCATCGTCACGGCGATCCGGCGTTGCGCAAGCTGGTCGATCCCGCTGCCGGACAGGACGCGACGATGGACGAGATCGGGGCGCTCGAAGCGATCGTCATCGCCGATGGCTCGCGCCCGAGCTTTCTGCTGAAGGACGGGCTGCCTCCGATCGAGCACCCGTTCCTGGGGACCTGGGCGGACGACATCGCCGTGTTCCGGGCCGACGTGAAGACGGTGGCGATCGCGGTCGGGCGGGTGCAGCCCGCCGGAGGACACGCCTCCCGGTATGTCGGCAGCGCGTCGCTGGTCGATCGGGCGAAAGGACTCGCCCTGACCAACTACCACGTCCTCGACGACGCGCGCACCAAGCTCAAAATCGCGATGATCCAGACCGACCGCACGGTGAAGATCGTCGGAGATCTCGAGCTCGATTTCGTCGGCGAGGCCGACAATCCCGCCACCAACCGTTTCAAGGTAGTCGAGGCGATGCTGCCGGAAAATTTCGGGCGCGGCTTCGGCCATGTCGATGCCGCCGTGCTGCGCATCGAGCCGGTCAACGCCCAGAGCGTCCTGCCGGCCCGGGCCGTGACCTTCAGCGCCGTGCCGGATTACATGACGGGCGACGCCGCGCGGTTGGCCTCGTTGTGCACGATCGGCTTCCCTGGCCCGCCGCCGGCCACGACCGGCAAGACCGGCGAGGTGGACTGGAGCTTCGTGACCGCGAAGCTGTTCGCCAACAGGTTCGGATTCAAGCGCCTCGCCCCGGGACGTTTCTCCCGGTCGCTCGCGAGCGACAATCGCGATACCCCGAAGATCGTGTTCGGTCACGATGCCACGACCTTCGGCGGCGCCTCGGGCTCGCCGATCATCGCGTGGAAAGACGCCGGCCCTCCGGCCTTCGGCCTGCACTTCGCCGGGACGACCGAATCCGCCAACCATGCGATCTCGGCGGCTGCGGCCGCCGACGCGCTGCGCAGCCTGGGCGTGCCGCTCCAATGAACCGCGCAGCCCGGCTCGCCGGCTGGACCAAGCTGGACGCCGACTCCTTCGCCGACGCCTACGTGCTTTGCGCCGTTCAGAACGCGAGGAAATGGGAGACCTTGGAAGCCGTGATTCCGCACGGCGGAGATGACGCCGCGTTGATTGCTGCAGCATCGAACGAAGCGGAGAATTTCGGGTTCATCTCCGAGTTGGCGCTGACGGTGACCAAGATGGAAGCGCGAAGAGGCCGGGCCGGGGAGGACATCGCCGCGCTGGTGCAGGATATCGGCTTGCCCGGACAGATGCAGGCGCTGAGCAATCGTGCGGCCGGCATGCTCGATCCCGCCATCTTCGAACACCTGGCAGCCGCCCGCGACGCCAGTGCGTACGTGTCGGAAAACGACGGCATTATCGGCACGGCCTTCCTGGTGGCGCCCGACCTCGTGCTGACGAGCGCACACGTCGCCCTGGCGATCGGGAAGGACGGCAACGGCGCGCCGGCATTCGAGGAAAAGCTCAGGCCGAAATTGCGCTTCTCATTCCGGCCGGAAAAGCGCGACCCGGCTCAGCAGCGGATCGAGGTCGCGGCGAGCGGAAACGCCCCGGTCGCCTGCCGCCTTCCGCACGGCTTTCCGCCCGACCAGCTCGACCGTGCGCTCGGCCCGATCTCGGCGCGCAAACTCGATTACGCGCTCGTGCGCCTGTCGCGCATGATCACCCATGTGCCGTGGCTCGACATCAAGGAACCGAACGCGCCGCAGGAGCATCGCAAGTGCTTCGTCATCGGCTATCCCGGCGGCGGACGTGCGATCAAGTTCGACGCGGACCTCGTCACCCGGCTCGATCGCCCGGGCGCGCGCCTGTTGCATCTGGCGAATACCATCGCAGGAATGTCCGGGAGTTGCTGCGTCGGCCCTGAAGGCACGCCGGTCGGCCTGCATGAAGGAGGCTTCAATCGCGTCGACGCGAATGGACCGGTCGTCGACCCCGCGACCGGAAAACCAATCTTCGAAAACAACCGCGCCGTCTGTCTGCTCGATATCCGCGACGCGCTGCGAGCGATGAAACCGGATCCGCTGCTTGCCAAGCCGCGCTCGTCCGGATTTGCCATCCTCGACGCAAGCCTGCGCGTGACGTGGTACGGCGCCGGGCTGCGGCTTGCCGGCGAGAATCTGGGAAAGACCTGGACCCGGTCCGTCACCGACGTCCTGGGCGCGGTCCCGTCCGGCGAGGACCCTGGTCCGGCCTTCCATCCCTGGTTCAAGCGCAAGCAGTTGGAGGATTGGATCGATGCGGCGGCGAAGATCGATGCAGCGGACCGGATAGCGTATATCAACGGAGACGCGGGAAGCGGAAAGAGCTTCGCCGTGCAGATCCTGGCGGCGAAACTCGACGACCCGAGCAACGACCTCATCGCGCTGTCGCAGACGCAGACCACGTGGCCGTGGGCCGAGGCGGTCGCCAAGCTTCCTCGCGGCAGCGCAGGCGGAGGCGACCCGAGCCTGCGTACCGAATCCGGAGGCGTGAAGTTTGTCGAGGTGGCGGCGATCATCGCCGGGCTACGGCACCACGGCGGCGCCGACCGGGAGGCGTCGAACCGGCCGCTGTTCGTCGCGATCGACTTCGAGGGCAATGCCCAATCGATCGTCGACGCCACCCCGTGGCGTGAGTTCATCAAGCAATTGGCATCCGAGCCATGGATCCGCCTCGCCATCATCGGCCTGTCGGAAGCCGAACGTGGTACGCTCGACGGCATTCTCGCGCACGAGCGTGCCACCGAGACGCTGGTTCCCGAGCAGATCACGTTGGAACACGCCGGTCAGAACGACATGCAGCAGTTCATTCGCGGCATTTTCGACGACCGCGGGGTCAAGCCGAAGAAGACGGAGATCGACGACCTGCTTCGGCTTTGGCAAAACGATCCGTCGCTGCAGTCGCTGCGGCCGGAACTCCAGACCTGCACGGCGGTGCTGGCCGCGCTGAAGATCTACGGGCGGGTTACGTCCTTCGATCAACCTGCGGTCACGCCGGCCGCCGGGGGAGGTCAGCCGTGACTCAGCGTTCCGCATTGGGCGATGTCATCGCCGGCGCCTTCACCGGGCCCTCCGGCTTCCCGTCAGGGGTCGCGCCGGCGTATCAGCCTATCGCACCGATCGCGGACGAGGAGGCCGACCCTTCGGCCGACCTTCGTGCGGCGCTCGCGGTGCGCGGCTGGGTCAATCCCAGGGAACTGATGCCGCCCGTCATCGACGATACGATCCGGGTTCGCACGCTCAACGCCGTGGCTCCCGACGTCGAGACCTCGTTCCGCCAATATCCCGGCAAATGGTACCTGGCGGCGCCGGTGCGCCGACGCGTCATTGCCGCCTCCCCGCGCGCAACGCTGCTGGCCGAGCTCGAACGGCTGCGCCACGCCGACGACGCGAACGATCCGGTGCGACGCGCCTTTCGCAAGCTCCTGAAGCTCGAACCGCTCGACATGGAGCAATGCAGCCTCGAAGAGCTGCGCGCGATCGAGAGTGCCGGCGATTGGCTCGGAGAACAGCAACCGGACGCCGCCACCATCCGCGACCAAGCCGTCGCGCTCGGAGCTCGGCGTAAGCGCGAAGCCGAAATCGCGCGTCTCACCGCGGGCACGCTGATCGGGCGCGAACAGCCATTGCAGACGCTGAAGGCATTCCTGTCCGCTCCCTTCGACGTCAATGCGCGCCTGAGCGCCACCTATATCTACGGCATCGGCGGCAGCGGCAAGTCGACCGTCCTCGCCCACCTCGAGAAGGCCATGGTAGCGGACGCGCAGCCGCTGCTGGTCCATTTCGATTTCGACCGTGTCGATCTCGATTCCGCCGACGCGGTATCGCTCGACCTCGTCCTGCTGCAGCAGTTGTCCGTCGCGATCCCGCAGAAGGCTGCGCGATGCCGGGAGCTTGCCGTCCAACTCGCCGCATTTCGATCAAGACTGCGCGCCGACAAGAGCGAAACGCAGACGAGCCCCGGACGCAGGCCGGCGCGCAAGCGCAAGGTCGTCAAGCAGGAGACGCACACCCTCGACCTGGAGTCGGCGCAATCGCGCGAAGGCAGCGAGCGGGATTCGATCCTCTATCACTACCTGGATCCCGTCTCCGGCCTGCAGAGCGCGCAGATCGACGGGCACGTTCGTCCGCTGCTGCTCATCCTCGATACCCTCGAAGTGGTCTTCGCCCGCGGCGCCGCGGCCGTGGGCGACCTCGTGAAATGGCTCGACTCCCTGACCGGTGTCGCGGCGGCACGGGACGTGCGCGTCGTGCTGGCCGGTCGCGATCCTCTGCCCGAGGACAAGAACCGCGACATCTACGCGCGCCTTGTGGACCGGGGACACCTGATCCGCGCGCCGATCCCGTTGGCGGATCTGGACGAAGATCAGGCGGTCGCGCTGTTGACGGAGGCCGACGTGTCCGCGCCCGCGGCGCGCGCGGCCGCGAAGGCATTGCCCGGCAATCCGCTGGTGCTGCGCATCGCGGCGGAGATCTTCACCAAGTCCCCGGAATCACTCGATGAGATCCAGCGCGAGCACGCGGCCGGCCGCATCGACCGGATGACGGCAAGCCGGTATCTGGCGCAGCGCGTCATCGCGCACCTGCCCGACCGCGTGGCGCAGCCTTATGCGCTGGCGGCGATCGCACTGCCGCAGGTCACCGAAGAGCTGATCCGCGAGGTCGTGCTTCCGGCGGTGGACGATCCGGACGCCGGGCAGGACCGCCGCAAGGCCAAGCGCGTCTACGATGCATTCGCCGCGACCGGCTGGCTGGTGGTGCCCGCGTTCGACGGCAAGTCCTTTACGTACCACAGGGAGCTCCGCGCCCTGGTGCAGAAGTTCATCCAGGCCGATCCCGACGGGACGCGGACGCAGGAGAAAGTACGCGCCGCCGCGATCAATTGGCACCGAACGCGGCGCAGCCGGCAAGACCAGGCTTTCGGCCTCTACCACCGGCTGATGCTCGGCGGCGCGGCCATCAGGCCCGACGAGCGTGACCTCGCGCCGCTGCTGGCGCCCTTCCTCGACGATCTTCCGGAACGCGCACGCAAGGCGCTGACCGAAGACGGCTTCGAATACAGCGAATCCCTGCTCTCTCCCGCCCGTCCCTCCGACGCCGAATGGAGAGCCTATCTCGAAGGCGTCGGCCAACGCCCCGGCCAGGGCGAGAAACTGGTCCGGCGCGGGCGCACGGCCGAAGTTTTGGACCTCTACCGGTCGCGCCCCACCCGGGCCAAGGGCGTGCCGCCGACCTTCCTGATCCAGGCACTCGCCGACAATGCCGAGTGGCATACCGACGAGGTCGATCTGGAGCACGTCCTCGACGAGTTGGACGAAGCGCTGCCCGCTCCGGGAAGACGCTTCGGCGGCAATTTCCTGTCGAGGATTTACTGGCTGACGCGCTACGAGATGCTGCGTCATCCCGAGGCCCTGTCGCCGCGGCACATCCGACTCCTGCGGGTCGTCACCCGCGCTCTCACGCCGGGCAGCTATCTGCTGGCAATGTCGTCGCTGATCGCCACCGCCGAGGCGTTCAGCGGCGAGCGGCTGGCTCCGCAGGGATGGATCGAGCACAAGCGCGCGATCGCGACGGATACCCGGCTGCACCTGGTGCATGCCCTGCGTTTCGGCGCTTCGTTCATAGCACGGGCCAATCTGGACGCGCTCGTGGTGACGCAAAGGAAATGGGGCGTGACGGTACAGCGCCTGTGCAAGGATACGGGCGAGAAGGGCGCGCCCTTGCCGGACCGCGGCTTCACGCTGCCGCTGGCGATGATCAAGGATGCCGAGAGCAGGCTCCCGTCGCTGCATCTGGCGCCATATCCTCAGGTCAGCAAGCTCATGCGCGAGCTGCGCCGGCCGATCACGATCGACTATGGCGGGCACGATTCCGCTGCCGCGATCGTGCTGCTGCGCGGAATGACGATCGAATTCCACCGCCCGCTCAAGAGCGCGCTCGCGGCGAGCTACCGGGAGCTGAAAGACCATCCGCGCGCGAAGTTCGCGCCGATCTGGCGCGCGATCAAGAAAACACTGCAAAAGATGACGATCCACCCCAGAGAGCTCGATGCCGACGTTCTCTGGGAGCTGATCGCGGCCGATCCGACGGAATGGTTCGGAGCTTTCGTGTCCTATACCGATCGGTCGGGATTGCTGCCTGCGCTGTGCGGGCAACTTGCGCGCGCGGCCGGAAGGACGGCGGCGCAACGTAGGTTGAAGCGGGCGGCTGCGGCATTCGAGGCCTGGGATCGGGCGCTGCGCGGTCCGCCGCGCAGCCGCACGTTGATAAAGTCGACGAAACAGCGCGCGCGCGTCAGCCGACGCAGCGCGCCGCCGAAAGCGCGTAGATCCGCGAAGCCCCGAGCACGTGCGCGGTGAAGGCATGCGAGCCGAACACGCGCGCGAATGCGCGGTCGCGCACGCTCAAGCCGCCCGCATAGGCGCCGAACGCCGGCATCACCAGGCGCTTGCCGTCGCCGGCAAAGCAGCGCCGGCTGACCGCGCGGCCGCGCTGCACGACGCGCGCGAGCGGATGCAGGTGGCCGGCGATCTCGCCCTCGGGCGCGTCGTCGGAGGGTTCGTGGCGCAACGTCAAGGCCCCGAGCGCGAGCGTCGCGGCGAACGTCCCGCCGATATCGTCGTACACGTCGGGATCGTGGTTGCCGGCGATCCAGATCCACTCGCGCCCTCGTTGCAGCGCGTGCAGTGCCGCGCGGTCGGATGGAGCGATGCGCACCGGGCCGCCGCCATCGTGGAAGCTGTCGCCGAGCGCGACCACGAGACGCGGCGCGTAGCGGGCGATCAGATACGCAAGCTGCGCCAAGGTCGCGGCGGTGTCGTAAGGCGGCAGCAAGGTGCCGCGCTTGGCGAAGCTCGAGCCTTTCTCCAGATGCAGGTCGGCGACCAGCAGCACGCCTTCGTCCGGCCAGTAAAGCGCGCCGGCGCAGTCGGCATGCAGCACGACGCCGGCGACCGTGACGCTCGCGTGAGCGGGGTCGTCAGCGCGGGAGAGCCAGGAAGCAGAAGACGTCGGTGTCATTTTCCAGAATCAGCGTGCCCTCCTCCCTACGCCAACCAGCCGTCGTGAGCAAAGCCCGAACATGATGCCGTAGGGCGGGCAAAGGCGCAGCGCCACCGGCGCAACGAACGCAAGACGCGGAAGCGCCGTGCCCGCGTTTCTCCACCGGCGCAGATCGCGCGATCACGCGGGCACGGCGCTTCGCCGCTGGTGCTCAGTACGCCGACCGGGACACGCGCCTTTGCCCGCCCTACAATGGCGCCGCACTCACCCCATCGCTTCCTTCACCAGTTCGGCCTCGACTTCCGCCAGCAGCGCGTCGGAGGCTTCGCCGTAGACCGGCTCGCGCCCGATCTCGAGCAGCACCGGCACCGCAAGCGGCGAGACGCGGTCGAGCCCCTTGTGGACGATGCGGCCGCGGACGCGCGCAAGCATCTCGCCCAGGCGGCGGATGTCGAGCAGCCCGGTCGCGGCGTCGGCATGGGCGGCGCGCAGCAGCAGGTGATCGGGCTGATGCTTGCGCAGCACGTCGTAGACCAAGTCGGTCGAGATCGTCATCTGGCGCTGCGACTTCTCCTTGCCCGGATAACGCTTCTCGATCAGGCCGGCGATGATGGCGCAGGTGCGGAAGGTGCGCTTCATCAGCGCCGACTCGGCGAGCCAGGCTTCGAGATCGTCGCCGAGCATGTCCTGGTCGAACAGCGCGCCAAGCGAGAGCTCGCCGCGTTCGATCGCGAAACCGAGATCGCGCAGGCCCCACACCGCGAGCGCGTATTCGTTGGCGACGAAGCCGAGCGGGCGCAGGCCCGAGCGCTCGAGCCGGCGCGTCAGCAGCATGCCGAGGGTCTGGTGCGCGAGCCGGCCTTCGAACGGATAGCAGACGAGATAGTAGCGCGAGCCGCGCGGAAAGGTCTCGACCAGCAGTTCGCGCGCCGCCGGCAGGCGCGAGCGCCATTGCTGGATCTCCAGCCATTCGCGCACCTGCACGGGAAGCGCGCGCCACGTGTCATGGTCGGCGAGGATGTCGCGCACGCGCGCGGCGAGATAGGTCGAGAGCGGGAACTTGCCGCCCTCGTAGGACGGCACCTTCGGGTCGGGATCGTTCGAGCGCGACACATAGACTTCGTCCTCGACCAGCGCCTCGTATTTGAGGATCTCGCCGGCGAACACGAAGGTATCGCCCGGCGTGAGCGTCTCGATGAAATATTCCTCGACCTCGCCGAGCAGGCGGCCGCCGCGTGGAATGAGCTTGGACGCGCGCGAGCGCACCAGCCGAACCTTGATCATGTCGGCCTCGACGATGGTGCCGACGTTGAGGCGGTACTGCTGGGCAACGCGCGGATGCGCGATGCGCCAGCGGCCGTCCCGGTTCTGCCGGATCTTGGCGAAGCGCTCGTAGGATTTCAGCGCATAGCCGCCGGTGGCGACGAAATCGACCGTGGCGTCGAAGTCGGCGCGCGCGAGCCCGGCATAGGGCGCCGCCGCCCGCACCTCTCGATAGAGCGCATCGGCCTCGAAGGCTTCGCCGCAGGCGGTGCCGAGCACATGCTGGGCGAGCACGTCGAGCGCGCCGGTGCGCAGCGGCGGGGTGTCCTGCGCGTTCGCGGCGACCGCCTCGATCGCGGCCGAGCATTCCAGCACCTCGAAGCGGTTGGCCGGCACCAGCACGCCGCGCGAAGGCTCGTCCATGCGGTGGTTGGCGCGGCCGATGCGCTGCAACAGGCGCGAGGCGCCTTTGGGCGCGCCGACGTTGATCACCAGGTCGACGTCGCCCCAATCGACGCCGAGGTCGAGCGAAGAGGTGCACACCACTGCGCGCAGCCGTCCCTCGGCCATCGCGCCTTCGACCTTGCGGCGCTGCGCCACGTCGAGCGAGCCGTGATGCAGCGCGATCGCCAGGTTGTCGTCGTTCATCCCCCAGAGCTGCTGGAAGATCGCCTCGGCCTGGCTGCGCGTGTTGACGAACACCAAGGTGGTGTTGTGACCGCCGATCAGGGCGTAGATCTCCGCCAGCGCATGGCGCGCGGTATGCCCGGCCCAGGGCAGATGTTCGGCGGTGTCGAGCATGGTGACGATCGGCGCGGCCCCGGCCTCGGCCAGCACGAGGTCGGCAAACGCGGCGTCGTCCGGCGGCTGCGGCACCAGGTAGCGGCACAGCGCCTGCGGATCGGCGACGGTCGCCGAGAGGCCGACCGTGGTGAGCTGCGGCGCGAGCGCGAACAGCCGCGCGAGGCCGAGCGACAACAGATCGCCGCGCTTGGAAGTGACGAGCGAATGCAGTTCGTCGAGCACGACGCGGCGCAGCGCGCCGAACAGGAACGGCGCGTCGGCCGAGGCGATCAGCAGCGCCAACTGCTCGGGCGTGGTGAGCAGGATGTCGGGCGGGTCGCGGCGCTGGCGCTGGCGCTTGGACGCCGGCGTGTCGCCGGTGCGCGTCTCGATGCGCACCGGCAATCCCATCTCGGCCACGGGACGTTCGAGATTGCGCGCGATGTCGACGGCGAGCGCCTTGAGCGGGGAGATATAGAGCGTGTGCAGGCCGCCCGCGCGGCGCACGCCGCGGCCGGTGGAGATGAGGTTGCGAGGTGTGGTTCGAGCGGGCGGCATGCTCGGTGTACCTCCCCCCTTGTGGGGGAGGTCGGCGACCGAAGGTCGCCGGGAGGGGGTTTTGCTTGTCTCAGAAAGACCCCCTCCCCCACCCTCCCCCACAAGGGGGGAGGGGGCCGACCGAGTGCGTGGCGAGGTCGATGTGTCGTTCAACTCCACCAACGTGGGCAGAAACCCGGCCAGCGTCTTGCCGGCGCCGGTCGGAGCGATCAGCAGCGCGGAGCGCCCGGCGCGCGCCTTGGCCAGCAGCGCGAGCTGATGCGCGCGCGGCGTCCAGCCGCGCTGCGCGAACCAGCGCGCGAACACATCCGGCAGATTCCCCGCGTCGGAGGCGAACAACGGCAGTTCCATGAATCCTCGCCGGACTCGCATCAGGGGCGGTATGGCATATCTGAACCCCATGCGCGCCAGCGAGCTGCTCGTTCCGACGCCGGCCGGCCTGTGCTGCCCAAAGGCCGGGTTCCACATCGATCCAGTGCGGTCGGTCGAGCGCGCGCTGATCACGCACGGCCATTCCGACCACGCGCGCGCCGGCCACGGCGCGGTGCTGGCCACACCCGAGACGCTCGGCCTGATGCGGCTGCGCTACGGCGCGGATTTCGCCGGCAGCACGCAGGCGGTCGGCTACGGCGAGACGCTGCGGCTCGGCGGCGTCGACGTGACGTTCCATCCGGCCGGCCACGTCCTCGGCTCGGCGCAGATCGCGGTCAGCGCGAACGGCCGCAGGATCGTCGCCTCGGGCGACTACAAGGACGTGGCCGACCCGACCTGCGCGCCGTTCGCGCTGGTGGCGTGCGACGTGTTCATCACCGAGGCGACGTTCGGATTGCCGGTGTTCCGCCACGGCGACCCGCAGGCCGAGATCGCCAAGCTCATGCGCTCGGTCGCGGTGTTCCCCGAGCGCGCGCATCTGGTCGGCGCCTATTCGCTCGGCAAGGCACAGCGCGTGATCGCATTGATCCGCGCCGCCGGCTACGCGGCGCCCATCTACCTGCACGGCGCGATGGAGAAAATCACGCGCTATTACGTCGAGCGCGGCATCGATCTCGGCGAACTGCGGTCGGTGCGCGGCGTGGCCAAGGCCGAGCTTGCCGGCGCGATCGCGCTGTGTCCGCCGTCGGCGCTGAAGGACCTGTGGACGCGGCGCTTTCCCGATCCGGTGACGGCGTTCGCCTCGGGCTGGATGCGGGTGCGGGCGCGCGCGCGCCAGCGCGGCGTAGAGCTGCCGCTGGTCATCTCCGATCACGCCGACTGGGACGGGCTCACCGCCACGGTCGCGGCGACCGGCGCCGGCGAAATCTGGGTCACGCACGGCGCCGAGGAAGCGCTGGTGCACTGGTGCACCATGCGCGGGCTCGAGGCGCGGCCGCTCGGCATGGTCGGCTACGGCGACGAAGAGGACAGCGCTGCGGAGGATGCCGCGGCCGAGGCGTCATGAACCACTTCGCCGCGCTGCTCGATCGCCTCGCCTACGAGCCGAGCCGCAACAACAAGCTGCGGCTGATGACCGATTATTTCCGTGACACGCCGGACCCCGAACGCGGCTACGCGCTCGCCGCGATCACCGGCGCGCTGTCGTTCCGCCACGCCAAGCCGGGGGTGATCCGCGCGCTGATCGCCGAGCGCGCCGACCCGATGCTGTTCGAGCTGTCCTACGACTATGTCGGCGACCTGTCCGAGACGGTCGCGTTGATGTGGCCGGTGGGGCCGCAAGGGCGGTGGGCTCCCTCCCCCCTTGTGGGGGAGGGTTGGGGAGGGGGGTGGCCCGGAGGCGCGCAAATGGGGCCACCGGGAAATCACCGCACCACCCCCACCCCTAACCCCTCCCCACAAGGGGGAGGGGAACATACCGAGCTTCGGGAGAGTGAACCGCGCCTCTCCACCGTGGTCACCACGCTCGCCATGCTCGGCAAATCCGAGCTTCCGCGTCAGCTCGCAGCCTGGCTCGACGCACTCGACGAGACCGGGCGCTGGGCGCTGTTGAAGCTCGTCACCGGCGCGTTGCGCATCGGCGTCTCGGCGCGGCTCGCCAAGACCGCGGTCGCGGCGCTCGGCGACAAGCCGCCGGACGAGGTCGAATTGATCTGGCCGGGCTTGAAGCCGCCTTATCCCGACCTGTTCGCCTGGGTCGAGGGGCGCGGCGCGAAGCCGGTGACCCGCGACCCGGCGCCGTTCCGCCCGGTGATGCTGTCGCACGCGATCGAGGAAGGCGATCTCGCGAGCCTCGATCCCGCCGCGTTCACGGCCGAATGGAAATGGGACGGCATCCGCGTGCAGGCGGTTGCCGGCCGCGACGGCGAGCGGCGTGTGGCGCGGCTCTATTCGCGTACCGGCGAGGATATTTCCGCCGCGTTTCCCGATCTGGTCGAAGCGCTCGGCTTCGACGGCGCGATCGACGGCGAGCTCCTGATCATGCGCGAGAACCGCGTTCAGTCGTTCAACGTGCTGCAGCAGCGGCTCAACCGCAAGGCCGTCACGCCGAAGCTGATGGCCGAGTTTCCGGCCCATCTGCGCGCCTACGACCTGCTGGTCGACGGCGCCGAGGACCTGCGCGAGGAACGCTTCGCCGCACGGCGCGCCCGGCTGGAAGCGTTGCTGGCGCGGCTCGATGATCCGCGCATCGACCTCTCGCCGCTGGTGCCGTTCGCCACCTGGGAGGCGCTCACGGCCGCGCGCGCCGACCCGGCCGCCGCCGGCGCCGGCCCTGACGCCGACGCGGTCGAGGGCGTGATGCTGAAGCGGTGCGACGCGCCCTACCTGCCGGGACGGCCGAAGGGCCAATGGTGGAAATGGAAGCGCGATCCGCACGTCATCGACGCCGTGCTGATGTATGCGCAGCGCGGGCACGGCAAGCGCTCGTCGTTCTATTCCGACTATACGTTCGGCGTGTGGACGGCGGGCGCCGACGGCGATCAGCTCGTGCCGGTCGGCAAGGCCTATTTCGGCTTCACGGATGCGGAGCTTGCCGAGATCGACCGCTTCGTGCGCCGCAACACGGTCGAACGCTTCGGCCCGGTGCGCGAGGTGGTGCACGAGGCCGACCAGGGGCTGGTGCTCGAAGTCGCGTTCGAAGGGCTGCAGCGTTCGGCGCGCCACAAGTCGGGCGTCGCCATGCGCTTTCCGCGCATCAGCCGGCTGCGCTGGGACAAGCCGCCGCGCGAGGCCGACCGGCTCGAGACCTTGGAGAAGCTGCTGCGCTAGCGCAGGTTCTTGCCGCCATCGCTGCGCAGCGAGGCGCGCTCGGCAAGCCGATCATAGTCGGCGGCGATGCGCAGCATGGTTTGCTTGGCGGCGCCGTCGTTCACGTCCTGCGCAAGCTTGCGCATGTCCTGCGCACGCTGCCGCCAGTGTTCGGGGTCGTTGATGTGACTGCCGCTCATGGCCGCAATTTCGCGGCCGTCGTGCGAAAAGTCCAGCCGTTAGGTGATAGACTGCGCCGCTTTCCGTCCGAGGGGACCGCCATGGGCAACGACATCCTGAGCCGCTTCTTCGGCGGGCCGCCGCTGCCGGTCATCCTGCGGCTGATCCTGCTGTCGATCCTGGTCGGCGTGATCCTCGCCGCCATCGGCCTCGACCCGCTCAATATCGTGCGCAGCATCGAGCGCCTGTTGCGCAGCATCTGGGACATGGGCTGGGATGCCGTCGCCTGGGTGTGGCGCTATTTCCTGCTCGGCGCCGTCATCGTGGTGCCGATCTGGTTCATCGTGCGGCTCCTGCGCGCGCCGCGCCGGCAGAGCTGACCCCTGACCCGACCGGCACCGTCCTTCGCCGTCACCCACGCCCGCGTGTTCGCGATCGCGGCGCCGATGACGCTCGCCAACATCACGACGCCGCTGCTCGGCGTCGTCGGCACCGCGGTGATCGGCAATCTCGGGCAGGCGCACCTGCTCGGCGCCGTCGCGATCTCGGCCGTGGTGTTCGATTCGATCTTCTGGCTGTTCGGATTCCTGCGCATGGGGACGGTCGCCCTCACCGCACAGGCGCTGGGCGCGCGCGACCGGAGCGAGCAGGACGCCGTGCTGGCGCGCGCGCTGTCGATCGCGGCGGTGCTCGGCCTGGCGCTGATCGTGCTGCAGGCGCCGCTCGCCTGGGCGTGCTACGCGTTCATGGGCGCCAGCGCCGACGTCACGCGCGCGGCCGAGACCTATTTCGCCGTGCGCATCTGGAGCGCGCCGTTCGCGCTCGGCAACTACGTCATCCTCGGCTGGCTGTTGGGCCTGGCGCGCGCCACCACGGCGCTGGCGCTGCAGGTCCTGGTCAACCTCGTCAACATAGCCGTGACCTTCTACCTCGTCCTCGTCCTCGATCTCGGCGTTACCGGGGCCGCGCTCGCGACCTTGATCGCCGAAGGCGCGGGATTCGGCGCCGGTCTGGCGATCACGTTGCGGCGCACCGGCTGGCGCTTCGACCCCGCCATCGTGCTCGACCGCGCCAAGCTCGTCCGCCTGCTCGTCGTCAATCGCGACATGATGATCCGCTCGGCCGCCGTCATCATCGCGTTCTCGTTCTTCGCCGCGCAGGGCGCGCGCGCGGGCGACACCGTGCTCGCCGCCAATGCGGTGTTGAGCAACCTGTTCCTGGTCGGGGCCTATTTCCTCGACGGCTTCGCCACCGCGGCGGAGCAGCTGTGCGGCCGCGCCGTCGGGGCGCGCGACCGCGCCGCGTTCATGCGCGCCACGCGGCTGGTGCTCGGCTGGGGCGGCGCCTTCGGTCTCGCGACGACTTTGCTGATCCTGCTTGCCGGGCCGGCGCTGATCGCGTTGATGACCACGAGCCCGGAGGTGCGCGACTTGGCCGCCGATTTCCTGTTGCTTGCGGCGCTGGCGCCGGCGTTCGGCGTGTTCGCGTTCGCCTATGACGGCATCTATGCGGGCGCGACCTGGACGCGCGACATGCGCAATCTCATGGTCGTGGCGCTGGCGCTTTATTTCGCCATCTGGTGGCTCACCGCGCCACTCGGCAATCCCGGCCTCTGGCTCGCGTTCCTCACCTTCTTCGCCGCGCGCGGCATCATGCAGGCGGCACGTTATCCGGCGCTGGTGCGGGCGACATTCACTCCGGCCACTTCTCCGCCGTGACCGCGGCCGCGTCGCGGCCGACGGCGTCGGCGAGGCTGTCGAAGCGGCCGACGCGCAGGAAGTCGACGAGATCTTTCTTAATCGCGCCGATCAAGCCCACCCCGCCGAAGATCAGCCCGGTATAGAGCTGAATCAGGCTGGCGCCGGCCTTGATCTTGGCGAAGGCGGCGGCTCCGGAGTCGACGCCGCCGACGCCGATCAGTGGAAAGGCGCCTTCGGCGCGCACACAGGTCTCGGCCAACATGCGGGTCGAGAGCGCGAACAGCGGCCGGCCGGAGAGGCCGCCCGGCTCGCCCGCCTTCGCGCTCTCGCGCAGGGTCGGCGGCCGCGTCACCGTGGTGTTGCCCACCACCATGCCGTCGATGCGGTGCCGCCGCGCGATCTCGACCACGTCGTCGAGAGCGCCGAGCGTCAGGTCGGGCGCGATCTTCAACAGCACCGGCGTACGCTTGCCGGCCTCGGCCGCGCGCTCGCGCGCATCGATCACGCGCGCCAGGAGATCATCGAGCGCGCTCGCCTGCTGCAGGTCGCGCAGGCCGGGCGTGTTGGGCGACGACACGTTGACGGTGACGAACGCCGCCAGCGGCGCGAGCGCCTCGATGCAGGCGACGTAATCGGCGGTGCGGTCGGCCGCATCCTTGTTGGCCCCGGCGTTGACGCCGACGATGCCGGGCGCGCCGGCGCGCCGCGCCAGCCGCCGCCGCACCGCGTCGATCCCTTCGCTGTTGAACCCGAGACGATTGATGACCGCGGCGTCGGCATCGAGCCGGAACAGGCGCGGCCGCGGGTTGCCGGGCTGCGGCTGCGGCGTCACGCCGCCGACCTCGACGAAGCCGAAGCCCAGCCGCAGCGCCGCATCGGGCACCTCGGCGTTCTTGTCGAAGCCGGCGGCCAGCCCGATGGGGTTCGGGAAGGAGAGCCCGAAGGCGCGGATGGCGAGCCGTGGGTCGTCGGCCGCCGGCCGCGGCAGCGGCACGAGCTTGAGCGCGGCGAGCGCTGCCCGATGCGCCTCCTCGGGATCGACGAGGCGCAGGAACGGCTGGAACAGGTCGAGCAGTCCGATCATGGATGCGCGCGGACCCTATGCGGCCCCCCTGGCGGCTTCAAGGGAAAGCCGCAGAACGGGCTGGACAACGGCTCCGAGAGTTTATATTCCTAGATAAGGAGCAGATGATTCTGCCAGGACCCTTGAACCGGACGGGAGACCCGCCGTGGCACAACGCACGATGCTGACTCATGCGGACATCTGGAACGGCGTCGACCGGCTGGCGGCGCGGTCCGGGCTTTCGGCTTCGGGTCTGGCCAAGCGCGCCGGGCTCGATCCGACCACCTTCAACAAGTCGAAGCGCATCACGCCGGAAGGCCGCCCTCGCTGGCCCTCGACCGAATCGGTCGCCAAGTCGCTGGACGCGACCGGCACCACGATCGACGCCTTCGTGTCCCTCATCACCGAGAAGCAGGTGGCCGCGCGCGCCGTGCCGCTGATCGGCCTGGCCGAAGCCGGCGCCGGCGGATTCTTCGACGATGGCGGCTTCCCGGCCGGCAAGGGCTGGGACGAGGTGGCGTTTCCCGGCGTCGACGACGAGCACACCTATGCGCTGGAGGTCTCCGGCGACTCGATGGAGCCGGTCTATCGCGACGGCACGGTGATCGTCGTGTCGCCCACGACGCCGATCCGCCGCGGCGACCGCGTCGTGGTCAAGACCAGCGACGGCGAGGTCATGGCCAAGGAGCTCAAGCGCAGGACCGGCAAGACCATCGAGCTGAAATCGCTCAACGCGGATCACCCCGAACGGGTGCTGGCCGCCACCGACGTGCTGTGGATCGCGCGCATCGTGTGGGCGAGCCAGTAGAGCATGATCCCGAAAAGTGGGAACCGGTTTTCGGACAAGATCATGCTCAGACCAATAAGGTTCATCCGCTCCACAGCAATGCCGCGCCGCGCAGCAGGAAGATCGCGCTGACCGCGAAGATCACCCGCCGCGTCCATTGGCGGAATCCGGCATCGGTCATGCGCTCGAGCACCAGCGCGGCGAGCGACGTGCCGGCCATCGAGAGCAGGATCGCCGGCGCGTACAGCCACAACGGCACCGCGTCGAGGATGCCGACGAACGAGCCGAAGTAGATCGCACGCACGACGTGGCTGAAGGTCTGCGTCACCGCCTTGGTGGCGATCGTGGTCTTGCGGTCGAGCGTGCTCTTCTGGAAGAAGATGTCGAGGAACAGGCCGCCGACGCCGGTCATGAGCTGGACCACGGTGGTGAGCACGCCGGTGACGAACGGCACGCCCGGCCACTCGATGTTCGGCCGCGCCCGCGCCGGCAGCAGCTCGAGCGCGAACGGCAGCAGCCCGAGCGATAGGTAGACGGCGGGCTTGCTCGGCACGATCGCGATCAGCCGCAGAAGCGCGAACGACAGCACGGCGCCGAGCACGTAGACGAAGAAGATGCGCCAGCGCACGAACCGCCACCACAGCGCGGCGCGCCAGCCATTGGCCACGAACTGGATGATCGAGAACACCACCATGCCGGTGGCGACGTCGAAGTAGACCAGCAGCACGCCGAGCAGGATCATCCCGCCCGCCATCCCGAACAGGCCGGAGAGGAACGAGGTCGAAACGATGGTGATGCCGATGAGGACGAGGGCGGCGGGGGTCATTCACGCGCTTCTTGCCAGCGCGCCGTCGATCATGTCGACCGTATTCTGCAGCCCGTAGACCGCCACGAACGAGCCGAAGCGCGGGCCCTTCTCCTGGCCGAGCAGCACCTGGTAGAGCATGTTGAACCAGTCAAGCGAAACGCCCGGCCGCCCATCCTTGCCCTTTTTCCCGGCGTCGAGAAACGGCTCGCGCCGGCCGATCTCATAGATGACGTTCTGAATGTCCTCGGCGCTCGCATCCTTCGACAGTTGCGACAGCGCATCGCGCAAATCGCCGAGCGCGACACGCTCACTCTCCGTCGGCCGGCGGAACTGCTTCGCCGGCTCGACGAAATCCCGGTAGTAGTTGATCGCATAGCCGACCAGCGCGTCGAGCTTCGGATGCGTCCGCGGCGTGATGCCGGGCCGGTAGCGGCCGATGAAGCCCCACAGCGTCCCGGCATTCTCCGCGTTGGACGAAGCGACCAGGGTCAGGAGGAGCTGGAACGTGATCGGCATGTCGGGCTGCGGCGGATGGCCCGAATGGATGTGCCAGACCGGATTCGTCAACTGCTGCCGCGCGTCCTGGCGCTGATAACCGTCGAGAAACTGCTGATACTCGTCGACGGCGCGGGGGATCACGTCGAAGTAGAGCCGCTTCGCGGCTCTCGGATTCTGGTACATGAACAGCGACAGCGATTCCGGGCCGGCGTAGCGCAGCCACTCGTCGATGGTCAGCCCGTTGCCCTTCGACTTGGAGATCTTCTGCCCCTTCTCGTCGAGGAAGAGCTCGTAGTTGAACCCTTCGGGCGGGGCGCCGCCGAGCGCGCGCACGATCTCCCCGGAAAGCTTGACCGAGTCGATCAGGTCCTTGCCGGCCATCTCGTAATCGACGCCGAGCGCGAGCCAGCGCATCGCCCAGTCGGGTTTCCACTGCAGCTTGGCGTGCCCGCCGGTGACCGGCGTCTCGAAGCGCTCGCCGCTTTCCGGATCGCTCCACGCGATGGTGCCGTTGGCGGAATTCGGCTCGACCGCGACCTGCATCACGATGCCGCTCGCCGGGTGAATGGGGAGGAACGGCGAATAAGTCTGCGCGCGCTCCTCGCGCAGCGAGGGCAGCATGACGGTCATCACCGCGTCGAAGCGCTCGAGGAATTTCAGCAAGGTCGCATCGAACCGGCCGGACTTGTAGCATTCGGTCGACGACAGGAACTCGTAGTCGAAGCCGAAGGCATCGAGGAAGGCGCGCAGCCGCGCATTGTTGTGCGCGGCGAACGACGAATACTCGTTCGAGAACGGATCGGGCACCTGCGTCAGCGGCTTGCCGAGATGCGCGCGCAGCATCTCCTTGTTCGGCACGTTGTCCGGCACCTTGCGCAGCCCGTCCATGTCGTCGGAGAAGGCGATCAGGCGGGTCTTGACCTTGTCGTCGGTGAGCACGCGGAAGGCGTGGCGCACCATGGTGGTGCGCGCGACCTCGCCGAACGTGCCGATGTGCGGCAGGCCGGACGGCCCGTAGCCGGTCTCGAAGATGACCGCGTCCTTGGGCATGCGCTTGAGCCGCGCCACGATCTTGCGCGCCTCCTCGAACGGCCAGGCGTTCGAGTTTTCGGCGAGTTCGCGCAGGGAGGCGGTTTCGACCAGCGACATCGAGAACCTCAAAACGGGCTGATGGGAAAATAGCGCAGCCACAGGTCGGTGAAACGGCCTTTTTCCCACAACCGGAACAGCGCCCAGTTGAAGGCGAGCCGCAGCGTGTCGTTGCCGCGGCGCACCGCGATGCCGACGCCCTCGCCGAAATAGCGGCTCTCCAGGAACGGACCGCCGGCGAACGCGCAGCAGCCGCCCGAATCCGTGCCGTTGAGCCAGAAGGCGAGCGCGATGCCGTCGCCGAACAGGAGGTCGACTTCGCCCTTGCGCAGTGCTTCACGCGCCTGCTCCACGCTGCGGACGGGGCGCAGCTCCGCGCCGGTGAAGAATGCCTTCAGGTACTCTTCGTGCGCGGTGCCGCCAACGACCGCGATCTTCCTGCCTTCGACCGCCTCCGGCACCACCTCGGTGACGCCGGCGTCGCGCCGCGCGACGAAGCGCGCCGAGGCGCGGTAATAGGGATCGCTGAACTCGACGCGCTGGCGCGTCTCGGGAGTGACCGCCAGCGACGCGATCACGGCGTCGGCACGATTGTCGCCGAGCGCCGCCAGCAACGTGTCGAAGCGGCGCATCTGGATCGTGCACTGCACTTTCAATTCCTCGCAGATCAGGCGCGCGAGGTCGACGTTGAAGCCGGCGGGAGCGCCGTCCGGCCCGGCGTAGTTGAACGGCGGATAGTCGAATTCGGTCAGGAAACGGATGGCCGAAACGCGGGCGAGATCCGGCCGCTCGGGCCGCCGGCGGGGATCCCAGAAGCCGGGGACCGTGACCGTGGCGGACGGCGCCGCCGCGGGCTGCGCCAGCGCGACCTCGGACGGCATCGGCACGATCCCGGCCGGCGCCAACAGCAGCGCAGCCAGGAGCCGGAGGTATCGGCGTACGCGATAACATACCTTACACGGGAATAGTTCCATTGCTATAATTCTAACGTGTATCCGGCGTCCCCGCGTAGCTCGGCCGCTTGTCTTGGCCGCTTATAAAGCAATCCCCGTGACGGAACAGTTGCGCGCAGCCCAAATCGCCGAATTGGCGCGTAACTGGCACGCCTGGGCCCCTGACCCCGATGCGTTTCCGGACTGCGACTATCCGGAGATCGACTGCCTGCGGCACCGGCTGCCGCGTCGGATCCTCGCGGCCGCGGAACGGCGCGCCGCAGCGCTCGGCGTCGGGGCCGACCAGGTGCTGATCGCGACCGGTTTCCTGTCGGAGGAGTCCTATCTGGTCGAGCTCGCCGACTGGCTTGGTCTGCGTTTCGCCGCGATCGAACGCTTTCCGCGCGCCGCATGTGCGCTGTCCGATGCCGAGCTGGTCGACGCGGCCAGGACTGCGCAACTGCGCCTGGACCTGGACGGCGGATGCGCCCTGGTCGTCGTCCCGCGCGGAATGGCGGCACGTGCCCTGATCCGCTGGGTGAGGCGCTCGCCCGAGCACGCGCACCGGATATTCATCACCTCCTCGCGCCGGCTGCGCCGATTCGTCGAGCGCCATGGCCATGGCGCGCTTGGCCGGCGCGCGGCCTCGACGCTGCGCGCCGGGTCGCCGCGGATGTCGGCCGGCCGCGGCGACGCGAGGATGCGCGTCGCATGGTCGCTCGCCACCGCCATGGTCGCGGCATCGGCCATCACGGCGCCCGCAACGACCTGGTCCTGCGCCGGCGTCGCGCTGGCGACGGTGTTCCTGGCCTGGACCGTGTTGCGGGTGGTCGCGGCCACGACCGTGCCGCGCCGCCACGTCCGGCACGAGGCGGACGATCATCGGCTGCCGCTCTACAGCGTGCTCGTCCCGCTCAACCGCGAGGCGGCCGTGGTCGACAAGCTGCTTGCCGACCTGCGTGCGCTCGACTATCCGCCCGAGAAACTCGACATCAAGTTCATCCTGGAACTCGACGACGCGGAGACCCACGCCGCTCTTGCGCGTCAAGGTCTCGAGCCGCAATTCGAGATCATGTTCGCGCCCGCGGTTGGGCCGCGCACGAAACCCAAGGCGCTCAATGCGGCGCTGCCGTTCGTGCGCGGCGCCTTCACCGCGGTGTTCGACGCCGAGGACCGCCCGGGGCCTGATCAGCTGCGCCGCGCGCTCGACGTGTTCCTGACGAGCGGCGCCGCGACCGCGTGCGTGCAGGCTCGCCTGACCATCGACAACACCGACGACGGCTGGCTCACGCGCATGTTCACGGCGGAATACGCGGCACTGTTCGATGTCGTGCTGCCGGGGCTGGCCGAACGGCGACTGCCGTTGCCGCTCGGCGGCTCCTCCAATCACTTCGAAACCACGACGCTGCGGGCCGTCGGCGCCTGGGATGCCTACAACGTCACCGAAGATGCCGACCTCGGCATGCGGCTCGCACGCCTGGGCTACCGCACCGCCGTCATTCCCGCGACCACTGCGGAGGAAGCGCCGGCGGAAACGCGGCGGTGGATCCGGCAGCGCACGCGCTGGTTCAAAGGCTGGATGCAGACCTGGTCGGTGCACATGCGCACGCCGATCCGGTTGTGGCGCGACCTCGGGTGGCGCGGGTTCGTCAGCTTCCAGCTCCTGATCGGCGGCACCGTGCTCGCCTCGCTCGCCTTTCCGCTCGTCGTCCTCGACGCCGGCTACCGCGTCGCAACCGGCTCGCTCATCCCACCCCTCGACAATGCGGCCGGCAACGCGCTGCTGTGGCTGTGCGTGGCTGGTTTCGCCGCCGGCTACCTGACCTCCTCGGTGCTGGGCCTGGTGGGATTGGCGCGGCGCGGGCTCATCAGGCAATCGCCGGTGCTGCTGTTGGTCCTGGCGCACTGGGCGCTGCTGTCGGTCGCCGCCTGGCGCGCGCTGCTCCATCTGTTCGTCGATCCGTGGGGCTGGGAGAAGACCGAGCACGGCCGCGCCCGCAGCTCGCGGCTGGACGCCGGCGAGCGGGCAAAGCCGATCCGGACACAATCACCTTGAACAATCCGATCGGTTTGCAACTTCAAAGAAAGTAACCCGCGGGCCAAAAGCGCCGGTTTCGGCCGGCCATGCGCTTCCAACCCCTGCGTTTGCGGGCGTGGGCCGAGGCGGAAGCAACGGTTTCGCCTCGGCGCGCCGCGGCTCCCCGGCAGGCGCGGCTGTCGCGCGAACGCAATTGAGATTTTCTGGCGGTAAGTGCCGTCTTGATGGTATAACGATCATGGTCGTCATCATGAAAGGTGCGGCGGGAAGAGCCTGTGTCCCGCAAATCCCTGGATCATACGCTGGATTTCATCCGCGACATCGATCGGGCGGTCACGCCGACCGATGTCTGCGTGGCGTTGCTGGGCACCGTCGAGCAGTACGGGATCCAGCACGTCATCGGCACCACGATCGCGGCGCCCGGATCGAGCAAGAGCGAGCAGGAATCCTGCATCATCCTGCGCCACTGGCCGAGCGCGTGGCTCGAGCGATACATGTCGAACAACTATCTCGCCATCGACCCGTTGATCAAACGCCTGAAGGCCGACATCACGCCCTTCGCCTGGAACGAGCTCGATGCGTACTGCAAGGACACGCCCGAAGCACAACGCCTGATGAACGAGCGCGCCGAGTTCAAGTTGAAATCCGGTTTTACCGTCCCGCTGATCACGCTCGATCACGAGATTGCCGGATTCTCGCTCGGCGGAGAACACATCGATCTGCCCGACGACAGCCGCGGAATGTTCTCGTTGGTCGCCACCTATGCGCTGGTGCGCACTATCATGCTGAGAGAAAAATTGCCGACCATACCTAACGTGGCATTGTCGGAGCGTGAGCGCGACGCGCTGCGGTGGGCGGCCGAAGGCAAGAGCGAGTGGGAAATCGGCGTCATCCTCGGCGTATCCGAGCATACGGCGGAGAAATTCCTGCGCTCTGCGCGTGTAAAGCTCGGCGGATCAAACCGGACGCACGCAGTGGCCGAAGCCATCAGGCTCGGATTGATCACCTGATCGTATCGTACGCGATCGCGTACTTGGTTACCTCGCTGCATCTGCCACCATGCCGCGGTGGGAGATGGAGGGGCACCCATCATCCGCAGCGTGCCGCCGGGCACGTGCTTCAGACAATGAAAACACGCCGCTGCCCCGCGTCGTCCGCGGCATCGCCGTCGCGCGAAATCCGGATGGACCGACGTTTCGTTCGAACCAAACAAGACCAGAGCGTGGAGCAGCAGTCGTGAAGCAGCAGATCGAGTTGGAAGTATCCTCGAGACCGGATGTTCCGGCCGCGGAAGACGTCATCGCGTATCTGACCTATGCGTTGGAAGACGTGCGCGCGCTCAGCTCGATGGGCACGACCTTCCTCGAGGTGGCGATCGCGCAGCTCATCGAGGACACCAGCGACGGTCACTGCCTGATCGTCGGACGCCCGCAACGCTTGTCGTGAGACTGCGGCGCATGATCCCGAGAAGTTGACAGACTTTTCGGATAAAGATCATGCGCAAAAGCAAGGATCGTCGTTCGCGCGTTTTCTAGAGATAGCGCCGCAGATCGGAGGCCGCGTCCTCGGGCCGGCGCTTGAGGCTGAACGGGGCGACGAAACGGCCGTCCTTGTCCATCAGGTAGACGATCGCCGTGTGGTCCATGGTGTAGCCGCCGGCATCGAGCGGCACCTTCTTGAAGTAGACCCGATAGGCCTTGGCGACGGCGGCGACCGCCGCCGGATCGCCGCTCAGTCCGATCAGGCGCGGGTTGAAGCTCGACAGATAGTCCTTGAGCTTCTCCGGGGTATCGCGCTCGGGATCGACGGTGACGAACAGCGCGTTCACCTTCGCCGCGTCGGGCCCGAGCTTGTTGAGGATCTCGGAGATATCGAACAGCGCGGTCGGGCAGATTTCGGGGCAATGGGTGAAGCCGAAGAACACCAGGGACGGTCGACCCTTCAGGTCGACGTCGCTGACGCCGCGGCCGTTCTGATCGACCAGGCGGAACGGCCCGCCGATGGCCGACGCGGTCGCGACCGGCACGCTGCGCCCGGTGACGAGCATCACGACGCCGAGGCACAGCACCAAAGCGGCCAGGAACGCCGAGGCGATCAGCAGCGCGCGGGTGGTTCGAGCGGTCATGGATCAAAAACAGGCCGCGATGCCGGCCAGGATCATCTCGTAGAACACTACCGACCCGTAATGCGCCCAGAGCGCGAGCGTCGCCGCGATCAGCGCGCCGACCACCAGCGCGGCCGCGACGAGGATCGCGCGCGAGGCGAAAGGCTGGGAATCGGCGGCAAGGTCGGGCATCGGGGGACCTTCAGCGGTCGGATGATGCTCTGTCAGATAAGAGCAAATGTGACGTTAGGCAACGGCCCAGCTGAGTAGCCCGCATGGAGCGCAGCGGAATGCGGGGCCATCACCGGCACCGGCACGACCCCGGATTTCGCTCGCGCTCATCCGGGCTACGCTCGCTACTACGCGATTATCGACAATTAGGCACCCATCGCCCCGTCCTTGAATCAAAGCCCGCATCATCCTGGCTGCCGGGAATTATCCCCCCATAATATTGAAGCAGAATGCATTCTCCCTGTTCGACACTGAAAATTTTCCCGGGCGGACACACAGACACCGCTTTGCATCGATCCCGCCGAACGATCTCGGTAAGCCTACGCCTCTCCTCCGTAGCGACACGCTCCGCCTCCCTGCGCTGCGCCTGCTTCCGCACTGCTTCCCTCTCTTTTTCCCTTACTCTCTCATTTTCAGCCTCTTCTGCCGCTCGACGTCTTGTTTCGGCCTCTCTCACCCGAGCCGCTTCTTCCTCACCTCTCCTCCGAGCGGCCTCTTCTTCCGCCCGACGCCTTGCTTCGGCCTCTCTAACCCGAATTGCCTCTTCCTCAGCTCTCCTCCGAGCAGCCTCTTCTATCTTGTGTTTTGCTTCCAACTCTCTAGCCGCCCGTCTCTCGTTCTCTTCTCGAACGGCGTCCTCTGCAGCTATGCGTCGAGCGGCCTCTTCGGCTTTTCGCCGCGCCTCATCCTCCGCACGTCGTCGCAAGTCATCCGCAGAGGGAGCAAACCATCTACTCACTCTATCGACAGAATGTTCCAAGGCATCCAGCGCCTGAGGCAGCACGATAATGGCGCCCACCAATGCGGCGAGACCCATAATGAAGCTTATCCCTTTCACCCACCCAGGCGCATCATGCGAGAGCCTGAACAGCGCGTACCCCGTCCCACCAACTGCCAAAAATGCGAAAACGATCTTCACCAATTGCACTGACCCCTCCCTGCTTCAATGCAACCTCTCCGTCAAAACCACGCGAGTCTACCTCTGATCGCTCTAATTGTGAACTACGAACCCACACCCTGATAAGGCCTCAGGCATCACGCAAGCCTCCTGTCGTACGCCATTCCATGCGGACATCCGGTAGCTTTTCCTCGTTGTTGCCCGCCGTGTATTCGACTTCCGCGAATCCCTGGCTGTGGTAGAAGCCGCGCGCGGGGATATGCTGGAAACACCAGAGCTGCAGGTACGGGTAGGCCTGCTTCGCTCGGTCGAGCAGCGCCTTGCCGATGCCGCTGCGGTGATGGCGCTGCTCCACGCGCAGATGATCGACCCAGTCCTTGCGGTATGCGATGAACCCGACGAGCGACGCCTCAATCTCGGCGACCAGCACGGTGCACTTCACGAAGATGGTGTTGGTGAAGAAGTCCAAGTCCTCTTCGTGGGTGTGGATCGCCGGAATCCCGAGCGTCTCGCTCAGGCTGCGCGCGTGAAGATCGACGACAGCATCGATGTCGCGCGGTAAGGCGGCCCGGATCGTGTACATGGTCGTGGCAGCCTAGCGCGGCTGTGTAGGGCGGAATAGCGCAGCTGGTGCGATGCGCGACGCAACAATGGTGAGCCTTGCCGCGTACCGCGAACAACCCTTCCCTACGGACGACGAATTCAAGGCGGAATGGCGGAAGTGGGTGAAATTCTTCCTCGGGGAAGCGGACCAGCCGTTCATCTAACTAGCGTCCCACGGCAGCGCTGGTGGGCTAGCTAACAAGGGAGACGCCGCATATCTAGGGCGCACGGTGCGCGATAAGATGCGTCTTCTTGAGGGGTTAGGGTCGAACAATGAAGGATAGCGAGCTGCGCGGTCTCGTGTTGAGGGCGCTGTACGACCGGCGGAAACAGAACTTGGTCAGCTTCAAGAATCTGGTGCCGAACGTACCAGATATGGAGGTCAGCAGGATACTTAGGCAGCTAGAGGACAGTGGCCTCATCACCTGGGGATTCAAGGATATCGGGACAGGACTGGGCTCTGGTCAAATCACCTCCTATGGCACGGAGATCATCGAGGGAGAGGCGGCACCGCCTATCGCAATCACCATGATCGACAACAGCATCAAAGTTACAGACTCGTCGGGTGTGCAGATCGGGCAAGGCAACGTCCAGAACGTGACGCTGGATATTGAAAAACTCATGGTCGCGATTGACCACTCAAACGTGAGTGAGGCGGAAAAAACGGAAGCGAAGTCGCTTTTGCGCAGCGCGCTTGAGAACTCGACCGTGATGGAAGTGCTTGGAAAAGCAATCAAGGCGGCGATAAGTCTCGGCGCTTAGGTAGTGAGCCCGAACACGAGCGGGAGCGGGGATGAGAGAGCAACATGGGGCTGTCATTTCAAGAGCAAAAGGACCTTGAGACACATAAGGGGGTGTGGACCCTCGTCACGAATCTACAGAAGGTGGGGTACGATATACCGACCACTCTTCTACGCACACTTACTCTTGTGAGCGGGGGCGCGATGGTCGCGCTCCTCACGTTTGTTGGTGGGCTTTGGACAAGAACTGATGAGCTTGGGCGGCAAGTCGCACGAGCTGTAAGCGAAGGGATGTTTTGGTTTGGCGCGTCGCTGTCTGTTTGCATCGTAACCAGCGTGGTAGGCTGGTTCACTGTCTACGTATTAGCTCATTCGATGGCTCAGAAGTTCTTCCTGGGCAAGCCATCAAAGATTCGCTTCTTTATCTACCCGCTGTATTTCATGGTCATGGCTGGCACGGCAGCCGCCGCGGGTCTCTTCGTGTATGGAATGTACCTTACGTTCTCCGGCCTAAAGGCTCACGTTTGATTATCCACACCGTACGAGGGCGCCTCGTTCGTGCATGCTACAATGTGTAGACCTAGATGAGGCTGGGTGCAGTGAAAGCTCGCTCGCCTCATCGGGCGGGCTTTCATTGTAGAGCTTCGGCCTTGCAGCTACAGGCCAGTGCGAAGGGCTGCCACACGGATACCTCACGATACCAAGGCATGTGGCGCGGCACTTTGAAAGTTGAATAGAGCGCATGGCTAAAGAATAGGTAGGTTAGTCCATCAATCCGGCCTTCGTCCCGTCTCCACATCCACGGCTTACTGGTATCGGGAACGCTCTGCTCAATCTTCAACTGCGCCGCCGCTATAAAAGCAAACCCAGGACCTAGACCATTCTAGGAGGGAGCAAGAGCCAAGGACAACATACCCCCGAGCACACCATGCCAGGAGGAGAAGGAAACGGAGTGGAACGGACGGGGCGAAGCTTTAGAAGCGTCGCACAATAATGTCAGGAATAACGTTGTTCTTGCGTTGAGAGTGTTGTGGTTGAGCCGTACGATAAGCGTCGCACAATATTTGATCGGGCTGCCGGCATAGGAGGCGGGCGATGGCTACAGCGATAGACGGAATTGAAGGCGTGAACGGGCATCTTTGCGTATGCAACGCTCTTGACCTTGCTGGTTGATAAAGTGAAAGAGAGCGACCCAGCTTTTGAAGAGTACGCTCGGCGCTATTTCGATAGCTACCTTGGCCAGCACTTTGAGAAGGTGGGTAAGGCTTCTGGTATGGAGGTGGCTGCGCGAGAAATGTTCAATGTAATTGTCTCTAAGCCAAGAGGAGCAATGCCGCAGTCCGCGCGCCCAGAAGTGACGAAGCCGCTGACGTGGAAGCGGCGGCTCTTCAACTGGCTGGAGCGCGGTTGACGACACTTCCGACTGGAGATCAGGGGGAAAAGTCGGGCTAGTCGCATCCAGGTGCTGCATTGCGACAGGGTAGGTGGGGCGGGCAACAAGAGACACGGACGCCGTTCTTTTCACAAAAGAGACCTAGCTTGCAGCGGAAGGCCGCGTCGCCGCCAGAGCATTCATAGACCAATAGTCCGAGGGTCACGACGACAAAAAGCGTGATGATTGAGGCACAACCACATCCAGCGCCATCGCCCGGAACGACGATGACTTTATCGGGACTGTCAAAGACCGGCATGGCCAGCTCCCGCTCTCAACAGGTCTAGCCTGGCGCAAATCAGTCCATGCTACAATGAGTAAACTCAGGTGAGGGGCGAAGGGCTAGGTATCATGGCGAGACGGCTGGGGGGATGGACACGACTGGGCATCGTCCTGTCGATAGTTTGGTTTATCGGTTGCTTTGGATATTTTTGGGTGCAGTATGCTGAGACGAAGACATCCGGCGCGTGGATTCTGTACGAAGGCTGCATCCGTGATGCTGTGAAGACAGGCGAGCAATGTTTCAATGAGCGGCTCGCCAGGCCAACCACACCTACTGCGAGGGAAGCTGGAGAGATAGCGCTGGTGGCGCTCGTCCCAATCCCGATAGTGTGGCTTCTGTGTTTTATCGTATTCCGCACCGTTCGATGGATACGGCGCGGCTTCGCGGGCTAGAGGGGAGCACCCGTGCCGTTCTTTGTGTTCGCAGGAGACGGGTCAGCAAGCCCCGACATGGTCTTGTGGCGGGCGTCATGGAAGGCTTTCAATCTCTTGACTAGGTTCCGCTTCGGGAGCTTGAACTTTGTGGTCAGATCGCGATCAAGTCGAGTAGCTACCTTCATCGCGTTTTCGGCCAGAAGAGTGAACTCGTCATAATCAACATGGTGTATTTTTCCAATCGTGAAGGTTGATTTGTGAAATTGAGTTACTCCTACTCGTTTCAAAAAGAGAGCGTTTACGACGGCCCGATTGTGGGTAGTGATGTTTCTAAGCTCGATGAAGATTGTTAACAGCAAACGCTCTTCATCGCTGGCGAAAAGCGTAAGGCCCAATCGGTCGGCTAGGAAGTGCTCAACCTCGCGCAACCCTCCATACGAAAGCTCATTTACTTTCTTGTCGGCGATATATCCAACAATGTCACTTACACGGGTGAATTGGAGAATCTCCTCAGTTGATAGCTTTTCAGAGGACCGGAGAACTTCATATCGTTTGCTCACCACTAACTGAATAATCTCCGAGAGATAGGACGATAAGTTGTTGACCATCGTCGTTAAGAGATGGCGGGAGAGTAGGTAACCGTATGTCCGAACACGTGTGAACGCATGACTGGTGTCCGGAGCATTAGGGTCATACTCATCCGGTAGTGCTTTAGCGAGCGCCTTGTGAGCCGTATTTCGCACCTTGTCGACATGGGATGCGGTCATAACGATGAAGAAAAATAAGTTGATAATGTCCATGTACTCGGCAGCGAAACGGTAGAACGGCTCGCTGGTCGCGAGTTTGGGGTCAGGTTCGTAGATCAGCATCCGATCTTCGTCGCTCATGAAGCCGGATTGTATTTCCGGTACTCGCTCGACGCCACGCGGCCGTGTAGTCGACGGACTGGCTATCCACACCTCATTTCATGAATTTTGCGTGAGACAATTACAGTAGCCAGTCCCCCCTCGGTGTTGGAATTGTGCGGCGTGAACTTACTGCTCACGCGGCTGGAGCAATGAGCCAGCGGATAAACGTCGTCGCGCTTGCCGAGCACGTGGTCGTAGAACCAGAACTCAATGGTCGGATTCCAGTCGAGGAAGATGAACTCCTTGGTGCGTACCTCAAGCTCCTCGAATGCCTCAAAGCCCGTGTTATTGCACTCGTTGATGAAGAGCCGATCACGGCGTGCTCCCCTCACCTTCTCCGGCTGATCAACGCTGAAGAACTCAATCTGTGATCCGGTCTCAAACGTGTAGACGCTGTTGGTCTTGTCCCAGAGCGCGTCGTTGAAATAGCCATATGTCTGCAAGATGAGCAGAAAGTCGCGCATGGCGCCGCGGCGCAGCTGCGGGAAGCTCTCCGCTACGATGCTGGTGAGCGTCGGCGTCTTGTCGGTTTGGGCAAGGGCAATGAGATAAATGAGGATGGAGACGGTCTTGGAAGCGCTGGTGCCGCCCTGGACTGCCCGGATGCGCTTACTGAGTGCGGCTACCTTTCTGGTCGCCGTCGTTTCTTGGTACATACAATGGGTGGGCAGCGTCTCTCCGTTCGTGGTGTGGTCTACGTGCTCGACGGGCTTGGCGAACGCGTTCTGACCGAAGTATACGGCCAAGCGAATGTCGCCCATGTACTGGTCGATAACGAACTCAGCGAACTTGCGGCGTTCCTCTTCAGTCACGTAGTCAGGGAAGCGTGGAAGATTCGTGCTCCCTTTGGGCCTGCCTGCTCCTGGACGTTTGCCGCCTTTAGCCATTGAATTTGATTGATTTAATTCTATCACACTCTCCCACTTGCAACTGGAGGCTGGGTGGATAGGATGAGCCAAAGAGGAATGCAATGGAACCGTGGGCGACACAGTTGCTGGAAGGTCTCGGCTTCGCGCAACCCTTTGGTTATGCCGCAGCCACCTTCGGAATGTTCCTTTGGCTTTCCAATCGAGCTTCGGAACCGGCAACGGAATCACTAAGAAAATATATTCGCTCAGTTCCGCAGACGACCGCGGTAGCCAATTTCAATTTGGAGGTATTCGATCGAATCTACACGAAGCCCCTCTTTCATGTTCGGGCGCTATTGCGATCGACCATTATTACGTCCGTCATCTCTGTCTTGATCTGGCTCACACTGAGGCCTGCTCCAATCAATGACTTAGCTGCAATTCAATATTACGGAGAGAACTTGTTATTTAACGTGCTAGCCGACTACGTTTCCCTCTTTTTCATACGGCGCTGGCTCAGCGTCGCCCGGTCCCGGCCCATGTTCAGTTTGATCGCGGCTACCATAACCGGAGTGCTCATCGTTTACCTAAGCTATCTAGTGAGAGAAGGGTTTTTGATCCTTTATAACGTTATAATATTGGGCAATTCCATCATGAGTACAATCGATTTTGCCGGGAGATGGCATATCTTCAACCCCCTGTACAGCCTTTGGACGCCAGAACAGGCGAGCTGGGAGAAAGTGGCATATCTATGGCCCGCGTTCGTGGTTCATCTATGGCTACCCCTCTTCGGCCTCGCTGCCGCAATAACTAAGGCAATATCGCTAATGATCCGTGCAGCTGAGGGAACGCAGTGGTTTGCGAAGGATGGGAGCGATAATCCCTTCCAAGCCGTCGGTTACATCGCTGCTGCAATTGTCTTCGTGGTGGGCGTTGGCCTTCAGGTGGTAAACCGCTCAGGCTTGTAGCGCGGCCGTTCGGCTCACCATTCTAAAGCCCACGAGCTTGCACATCGTCTATCGAATGAACGACTGCATAGAGTGCTCCAGCGTCCTCTGCCCGCTTTTGAAAATCCCGCTGCTCGGGCGATTGGTAAGTGCCCGGCCGCTTTACCTCCAAGAAGTACGGGTTGCCAGTAAGCGTCCGGTGAAGGCCGCAGGCCCGGCAGTTTCGGCGCGTGGGCTGTTCAGGCGGCGAGTTGTTCTGCCGCTTTCCAGTTCCAGGGCAGGAGTTGATCGAGCCGCTGGACGTTGTGATCATTGATGCGGGCGAGCATGTCGGCGAGCCAGGCCTGCGGATCGACGCCGTTGAGCTTGGCGGTCTGGATCAGCGTGAACATGACGGCTGCGCGCTCGCCGCCGCGATCGGAGCCGGCAAACAGCCACGCCTTGCGGCCGAGCGCGATGCCGCGCAGCGCACGCTCGGCGGCGTTGTTGCTCAGGCAGATGCGGCCGTCATCGAGGAAGCGGGTGAACGCCTCGATCCGCTTGAGCATGTAGTCCATCGCCTTGGCGACCTCGTTGTGGCGCGAGAGCCTAGCCCGTTCGCTCCTCATCCACACGATCAGCTCGTCGACCAGCGGCGCAACCTCTGTCCGGCGCGCCGCAAGCCGCTCGTGCGCAAGCCGTCCATTGATCGCTCGCTCGGCCGCAAAGATCGCGTCGATCTTTTGCACCGCCGCCATGGCCATGGGCGAGAGCGCAGCCGTGCTCTTGCGATTGCGCGCCTGTGAGGCGATATCGGCGAGCTCGAAGAACTTGCGCCGCCCATGCGCCCAGCAGGCCGCTTGCGCAATCCGACCCGCCTCCCGATCCGATTGGTAGAGCGAGTTGAATCCCGCATAGGCATCGGCCTGGAGAATGCCGCTGTATCCGGCCAAGTGCCGCTCGGGATGGATGGCGGCGCGATCGGCCGAGTAGAAGAACACTGCCGCCGGCGGGTCGGGACCGCCAAAGGGCTGGTCGTCGCGCACATAGGTCCAAAGCCGGCCGGTCCGGGTCTTGATCTTGGCAAGCACTGGAACGGTTGTGTCGTCGCCGTGGATCCGAGCAGCGGCAAAGACATGAGCCTTGATCAGCTCATACAGCGGCATCAGCACCGCCGTGCAGGCGCCGACGTGATCCGCCATGGTGGCGAGCGGAAGCGCGATCCCCTCGCGGTCAAACTGCTCGCTCTGGCGATTGAGCGGCTGATGGTCGGCGTACTTCGCAACCAGGATCATCGCCAGCAGGCTCGGTCCGGCATATCCGCGCGCAATCGCATGGAACGGCGCCGGCGGCTGCGAGATCGTCTCGCACGACCGGCAGGAGAACTTCTCGCGCACGTGCTCGGTCACGAACCACTGCCGTGGCACCACATCGAGCGTCTCGGTGATGTCCTCGCCGATCTTCGACAGCCTGGCGCCGCCACAGCAAGGACACGTCGTCGGCGCCGGGTGAACGATGCGTCGCCGTGGCAGGTGGGCCGGGAAGTTGCGGCGCGTCGCTTGGCGCCGGAAGAACCCTTGAACCGGAATACGCGCCTGCTCGGCTCTAACTTCGTCCTCTCCCGCCGCCGCCGCCAGTTCCTCCAGCTGCAGCTCCATCTGGTCGAGCAGTCTTTGGCTGCGCTCCGAACGCGGGCCAAACTGCTCGCGCTTCATCTTCGCGATCACCAGCTGGAGATGCTCGATCAGCGCCTGCGCTCCGGAGAGCTTCGCGCGCGTCTCGATCAGCGCCGCTTTGAGCGCTTCCTCGCCCTCGGGGAGTTGATCCGCTGCCCGTGCCACGCGTGCAACTGCACCACAATGCGCGGCGATTCGCGCAGCAAATCAGCAGCGTGAGTCATCACGTCGCATCAGCCCGCCGCCGTCGGCCGCCACGTATGCTGCGGCATCCGCCAGTCGATCCCTTCCAGCAAATATCCCAGTTGCGCCGGCGTGATCGTCACCGTCCCATCCGCCGGAGACGGCCAGATGAAGCGACCGCGCTCCAGCCGTTTCGAGAACAGGCACAGACCCTGACCGTCATGCCACAACACCTTGATCAGCGAGCCGCGCCGCCCACGGAACACAAACAGATGCCCCTGGTGCGGATCGCGCCGCAGCTGCTGCTGCACCAGCAGCGCCAGCCCGTCGAAGCCCTTGCGCATGTCGGTGTGGCCGGTCGCAAGCCATACCCGCGCGCCACTCGGGATCGGGATCATCGCCGCCGCTCGCTCCGCGCCAGCGCCGTGATCGCCGCCGATACCGTCGCGGCGTCAATCGGTCCGCCAATGCGAAGCCGCGCACCCGTCGCAAACTCGACCTCGATCACGCCCGCCGGCAAAGCTGGTGCCGCGACCGTAACCGCCGCGAAGGCCGGCGCAGCACCACGATTGCAAAGCTGCTGACGCCAGCGGAACAGCTGGCTGACATGGATGCCCGCGGTCCGCGCCACATCGGATGCCACCGCGCCAGGCTCCAGCGCTGCTGCGACAATCCGCTCTTTCTCGGCTTGCGACCAGCGACGCCGGCGCTGCACCGATGTGATCACCTCAACCTGCTTCGTCATAGGACTATCCCTAGGATTAGTCCTATGACCTCACCCCACCCGCGCACACGCGCAAGGCGGCTCACATCGGACGGTTACGGTTGCCACAACGGATCAATATGATGTCCGGCACTCCGCGTAAGGAGTGTTTGGGCATGCGACGAAACTGGTTGCTCTTCCAGTCGAACGCGAGCGCGGTGTTTTGGCGGCAGAAGAAGTATTTACGTAGGGCAAGGTAGTCGCAAATTGCCGATTGGATATCGCGCTCAAGCGGCGCGGGTCGTTTCACTTACTCATTGTCTCATAAGAAAAGCCCCCAACCTGGAGGCGAGGTTGGGAGCGGCTGACCGAGACAGCAGCGATTTGATGAGTTTAGTGGGCTACCGCACGCCCACATTGCGGGTGAGGCTCTCAACGGGCTTCGATGGTCGCCTACCCCGCCAGCGTGCCTAACCGCTGCTCCGGCGACGGATTCGCAGTCGTGCTTCCGCTCCTTATCGTACCATGCATCCGCGAGGGCGGGATCGCGGTAGGGACGCTCATTGCTGAGCGCCCCCCGCACAGAACCGTACGGGCCCAATTAAGGCATACGGCTCCCACCTTGGGTGTCTGACGGCGAAGCGAACGCTGGGCCAAGGATGGCGGATATACGGTCTGGGGAGCCAGTCGGCCGCAAGCCTGGTGATGCGCTCCCACGTCGTGAGGTCTTTCTGGCCGCGTCGTCGCAGTGAGCGCAGCCATTGCTCGGTGACATGGTGGCGGAACGCTTCCATCGCGCGGCTCGCTGTCGGCACCGCGAAGTAGTTGAAGTAACCGGTGACGACGGCACGCAGCCACTTCCCCTGTTCGGGGATGGGCTGATGCATGCGCTGTCGCAGTCCCCGCTTGATCGACTCGAGCTTCGCCCGCATGCGGTCGCGCCTGGGTTTGCGTTCGATCAGGAACGCGCCCCGGCGGGATTTGCCGCAGATGAAGGTAAAGCCCAGGAAGTTGAAGTTCTCCGGCTTGCCGAGCCCACGTCGCTTGCGGTTTTCCGCCGCAAAGCGTCCGAACTCGATCAGCCGGGTCTTCTGCGGATTAAGCGAGAGCGCAAACTCCTTGAACCGCTCACGCATCGTGTCGAGGAAGCAGCGGGCGTCGCTTTCGTGCTCGAAGCCTACGATGAAGTCGTCGGCATAACGCACGATGATCACGTCGCCCGTGGCCATTCGCCGTCGCCAGCTTTCGGCCCACAGGTCGAGAACATAGTGCAGGTAGACGTTGGCAAGCAGCGGCGAGATCACCGCCCCCTGCGCCGTCCCCGTCTCACTGATGCTCACCATCCCGTCTTCCAGCACTCCTGCCCTGAGCCATTTGCGGATCAGTCGGATGATGCGTCGGTCGCCGATCCGTCGTTCCATGAAGCCGATGAGCCGATCGTGGCTCACCGTGTCGAAGAACGATTGGATATCGGCGTCCAGTATGAAGTTCACCTTCCTGCTGCTGATGGCCACCACCAGTGCGTCGAGCGCGTCGTGTGCTCCACGTCCGGGACGGAACCCGTACGAGAAGCCGAGGAAGTCTTCCTCGTAGATTGCGCCGAGCACCGCGGCCGTCGCCCTTTGGACGATCTTGTCCTCCAGGGCTGCCACCGCCAGCGGTCGCTCGCGTCCGTCCGGCTTGGGTATGTAGACGCGCCGGGACGGCTGCGGACGATACGCTCCCCGATGGACCCGCGCATGCAGTTCCACAAGCTTGTGCTCGTGGTTCGCCTCGTAGTCCTTCCACGTCACACCATCCACGCCGGCGGCAGCATCCTCCTTCAACTCGTAGTACGCTGCTTCCAGGTGCTCGGTGCTCACATGATGCAGGAGCGCGGTGAGCTTCTCCTCTTTCCTCGCTGCTTGCCGTATGCGCTCCAGCCCCTGGGTCACGGTCTCCCGGCTCTGTATCCGGCCCGTGTCGTGCTGGGTCGCATTCCCCTCGGCCCCCGCCCTTGGCTCCACCGGCTCCGCACCGGATCGCTCCGCTACGTTCGTCGGCTTCACGGCTACTATGGCGGGGTCTGACTTCTCATCTCCGTTCATCATCGGCTACGGCTCCTCGCCTTCCCGATGCGGACCGCCGAAACGGCCGGACATGAGGTCTCCCGGTTCCCGTACAAGGAGCGTGCGCACATGCCAGGGTCTTCGACCACGCCGGGTCGCACGGGCGCTCGCACTATCGCGCCAGTGCGTGTTGCCTTCCGCCGAGACGACGGCGTCGGCACCCGGATTCTTGGTTCTATCGCGGCTCAATGGCTGGCCTGTGCGTTCCCCTGCCGACGCTTCGACATTACCCTCACGGTCATGCCGCACGGCTCGGGGCCAGTGTGGGTTGCTACGCCTTCACTGCGGAGGACTTTCACCTCCTACTCCTTGCCGGTCTCCCGGCGCACCGTCTCGAACCATGGCTCAAGGCGCCGGAGCCTGCCGCCATCCTTCGAGACGGGCGCTTCGCGCCCTCCTCAGGATGAGGCCTTCGAGGCTCGCGCTTCGCGCGAGCACCTCAGGATAAGGCCATCAAGACGGACGTATTCGACTTCCGCGACGTGGTGTCGTCTCTAGCGCCTGAAAAACTGCGTTAGCGCGGTTACGGCCGTCGCGACGATCCCAACCCCGAACACCCTTCCGATGATGACCCGAAGCCTGCGAAGGCGAGCGTGTCTTGCTTGTGTTGCATGCAATGGCGCGGAGATGTCGTAGCCGGACAGCCCATCCCGGCCCCTGACTCCATCAAGGCGCAGCAGATGCCTGATCGTGAAGGCAGCACCAAGCAGGTTGGTGACCATGAACACGATGGCCATGACAGGAATGAGGTACTCGGCTCTTATCATTCGCGTCTCATTGCCTTGAGCGCCGACATTATCCAGGCAAGGCCCGCCAACGTGCGGACAGCGCCAGCTGTCGTGCCAATGATATTCGCCAGAGTCTATCATCATTTCGCTGACGCGGAGTACGCATTGGGGCGGCGCGCTGCGCCCGTGCTCTAACGGGATGCCCGGCGCAAGAGTCGACGCTCGGGCCCGCCGAAGGCGGGACCCGCGTGCCGGGCATGACGGAGGAGAGTGAGCTACTTGCGCCACTCCATGCGAACGTCGGGCAGCTTTTCCTCGTTGTCTCCCGTCGTGTATTCGACCTCGGCGAACCCCTGGCTGCGGTAGAAGCCGCGCGCGGGGATATGCTGGAAACACCAAAGCTGCAGGTACGGGTAGGCCTGTTTCGCCCGGTCGAGCAGCGCCTTGCCGATGCCGCTGCGGTGGTGGCGCTGCTCCACGCGCAGATGATCGACCCAGTCCTTGCGGTAGGCGATGAATCCGACGACCGATGCCTCCGCCGCGGCGACCAGCACGGTGCATTTCACGAACACGGTGTTGGTGAAGAAGTCCAAATCCTCTTCGCGGGTGTGGATCGGCGCAATCCCGAGCGTCTCCCTCAGGCTGCGCGCGTGAAGATCGACGACGGCATCGATGTCGCGCGGTGAGGCGTTGCGGATCGTGTGCATGGTGTTGGAGCGGGCGATCGGGATCGAACCGACGACATTCAGCTTGGGAAGCTGACGTTCTACCACTGAACTACGCCCGCGCTGACTCAGAGGATAGCGGAGCGCGCCGCGCCGGCCAAGCGCTCTGCGCGCCCGCGTGGGGCACGGCGCCCGCATGGTGAGGAGCCGCGCGTAGCGCGGTGTCTCGAACCATGGCCAAGAACTCCGGAGCCTGCCGCCATCCTTCGAGGCTCGCGCTTCGCGCGAGCACCTCAGGATGAGGACGGAGCTCACCCAAACACCACCGGCACCCTTCTTGGCCCGCGCACCGTGCCCTCCGACCACGTCACCGGCTCGCCCGCGTCAAGCCGGAACTCGGGAATGCGCTTGAGCCACTCCTCGAGCGCGATCCGGATCTCCATGCGCGCCAGGTTGGAGCCGACGCAGCGGTGGATGCCGAGGCCGAACGCCGCGTGCCGGTTGTTGGCGCGGTCGATGATCACGCGGTCGGCGTCGGGGAACGCGGCCGGATCGCGGTTGGCGGCCGGGAACGACAGCAGCACCATCTCGCCCTGCTTGAACGTGCAGCCGTTGATCGCCGTGTCCTTGGCGACCTCGCGCGCCATGGTGACCGGCGCATAGGCGCGCAGGAACTCCTCGACCGCGGTCGGCAGCAACTTCGGCTCGGCGACGAGGCGGCGGCGATCGGCCTCATGCGTCGCAAGGTGCCACAGGCACGATCCGATCGCGCTCCAGGTGGTGTCGATGCCGGCGATCAGCAGCAGCCGCAGCGTGCCGAGGACATGGTTCTCGCTCAGCGGCGCGCCATCGATGCGGGCCGCGGCGAGGTAGCTGATCAGATCGTCCTGCGGCTCAGTCCGGCGCTTGTCGACCTCGACGCGGAAATAATCGTGGCTCTCGTTCACCGCGCGCATCATCACGTCTGGATCGGTGATGCCGACCTCGAGCATCTCGTGAATCCACTTGCGGAACAGGTCGCCGTCGCGCTCCGGCACGCCGAGCATGAGCGCGATCACGCGCACCGGGATGTCCTGCGCATAGTCGCGCGCCGCGTCGCACCGCCCCTGGTCGACGAAGCGCCCGATCAGCTCGCGGCAAATCTCGCGCGCCCGCGGCTCGTGCCGGGTAATCGAGTCGGGCGTGAAGGCAGGCAGCAGCAGGTTCTTGGCCGCGCGATGCTTGGGCGGATCGGAGGTGATCGGCGGCGCCGGCACGCGCGGTGGATAGGTCTCGCGCACCACCACGCGGCGCGAGGAGAAGTGCTCGGTGTCGTTGGCGATCGCGCGCACGTCCGCATAGCGGGTCGGGAAGTACACACCGAGATAGCGGTCGGTATGGGCGACCGGGCAGCTTGCGCGCAGCGCGTCCCAGATCGGGTACGGGTTCTCGATCCAGCGCGGATCGAGATGATCGAAATCGGTGGCCCAGTCGGTGACCGGCGGACGCGCGCTCATGAACGTTCCTCTTGCTCCACGACCTCGACTGCGTCCTCGGGACAATTGGCCTTGGCGAGCCAGGCCTTATCGGCGAGAGCAGCCGGCACCGTGCCGCCGCCGATCTCGCGAGCGTTGCCGAGCTCATCGAGCGCGAACAGTTCCGGCGCCAGCGCGTGGCAGCGCGCGTGGCCCTGGCAGCGCTCGCGGTCGACGCGCACCTTCAACATGTCACCGGCACCTTGCTCCCGACCCGATGGAGATTCTCGCCCTACCAGACTAGCGGTCGACCCGCCTCGGCCGCAACAATGCAGAACGAGAACGCGGGCACCCCGCGCTCCCTCCTCAGCTACCCTTCTTGTCTTCCATGACCGACCGCAGGAGACCTCCCGTGACCGCCTGGCTTCGCACCGTCGTCGAAGATCCCCGCACCGAGCGCGCGATCATGACCCTGATCATCGTCAACGCCGTCATTCTCGGCATGGAGACGAGCGAAACGCTCAACGCGAATTACGGCGCGCTGTTGAATGCGCTCGACCATGCCATCCTCGCGGTGTTCGTGGTCGAGCTCGCCGCACGCATGATCGTGCATCGCGGCGCATTCTTCCGCGATCCCTGGAGCCTGTTCGATCTCGTGATCGTCGCGATCGCGCTTGTGCCCGCGAGCGAGACGTTCTCGGTCTTGCGCGCCATGCGCATCCTGCGCGCGCTGCGGCTCATCACCGCCGTGCCGGCGCTCAAGCGCGTGGTCGCAGGCCTGCTCGCGGCAATGCCGGGCATGGGATCGATCGTGCTGCTGATCGGGTTGCTCTATTACGTGTTCGCCGTGATGGCGACCAAGCTCTACGGCCATGATTTCCCCGCGCTGTTCGGCACGCTCGGCGCCTCGCTGTTCACGCTGTTCACGGTGATGACGCTCGAGGGCTGGGTCGACGGGGTAGTCAAGCCGATCATGGAGAAATTCCCCTACGCGTGGGCTTTCTTCATCGCCTTCATCATCACAACCACGTTCATGGTGCTCAACCTGTTCATCGGCGTCGTGGTCAACGCGATGCAGATCGAGAACGCCAAGGCCGAAGCCGCGGAACGCGAGATCGAGCGCGAGATGATCGGCGAGGAGACGGCGCCGATCGCCGCCGAGATCAAGGCGCTCAAAGCCGAGGTCTCGGCTTTGCGGGCGGACATCAGCGCGCGATGGCCGAAGACGGCGCCATGACGCTCAGGCGCGGAAATGCTTCGACAGCTTCAGCCCCTGAGCCTGGTAATTGGAGCCGATGTCCTGTCCGTACAATTGGTCCGGGCGCGCCAGCATCTTCTCGTAGACCAGCCGGCCGACGATCTGCCCATGCTCGATGATGAACGGCACCTCGCGCGAGCGCACCTCGAGCACGGCGCGGCTGCCGAACCCGCCGGCGCCCGCATAACCGAAGCCCGGATCGAAGAAGCCGGCATAGTGCACGCGGAATTCGCCGACCAGCGGGTCGAACGGCACCATCTCGGCCGCATAGTCCGGCGGCACCTGCACGGCCTCCTTCGAGGCCAGGATGTAGAACTCGTCGGGATCGAGGATCAGCGTCTCGTCCGCGCGCGCCAGCACCGGCTCCCAGTAGTCGGCCGCCGCATAGCCGGCGCGGCGCTCGACGTCGATCAGCCCGGTGTGGCGCTTGGCGCGATAGCCGACCAGTTCGAGCGCGCCGCCGCCCGCAAGGTCGACGCCGACCGCAATCCCGCCCTCGAAGTCGGCGTCCTGCGCATCCACCAGCCGCTCGCGCGCATGCAGCGCCGCGAGCTCGTCGCGCCCGAGCACCGCATAGCCGCGCCGCAGGCGCAGTTGCGACAGCCGCGAGCCCTCGCGCACCAGCACCGGAAACGTGCGCGGGCTGATCTCGGTGTAGAGCGGCCCGTGGTATCCGGCCTCGATGCGGTCGAAGCTGCGCGCGCGGTCGGCGATGATGCGGGTGAAGACATCGAGACGGCCGGTCGAGCTCTTCGGGTTCGCGGCGGCCGCCACATCGGCAGGGAGCGCCAGGCTCTCGATCAGCGGGACGATATAGACGCACCCGGTCTCCAGCACCGCGCCGTCGCCGAGCGCGATCTCGTGCAGCTTGAGGTCCTCGATGCGGTCGGCGACGGTCGCGTGCGGACCGGGCAGAAAGCTCGCCCGCACCCGATAGGCCACGTCGCCGAGGCGCAGGTCGAGGCTCGCCGGCTGGATCTGGTCGGGATCGAACGGATAGGCGGGCAGGATCGCGCCGGCCGTGCCGAGCGCTGCGATCATCCGGTCCGGCAGGATGCCGGTCGCATCGGCGGCAAGCGAGAGCGGCATCGCAATCCTCGATTCTCGCGACCGTCTAGAGCGGGATGACGTTTCTTCGAATCGTCATCCCGCTCTAACTTCTTGCTGGAGCATGATCTTTTCCGAAAACCGGAATCCACTTTTCGGGATCATGCTCTATCCGATGTCCGCCTTGACGAAAAGGCAAGGCCGGCGTAAGAGCCCATTTATCCCGTGGTCATTTGAGCCGGCCGGCTTGCCGCCACGTTAAACAAAGGTGCTAAAAGGCCGGGGACGCGTGTGACCGCGACCCGGCAGCAGGGATCTTCCCTCGGCCGGGTTTTTTGTTGGTCACCAGGAGGCCGTCATGCCCGCGTCCGCCCGCTACCGTCCCGAAACGCGTCTCGTCCATGCCGGCACGATGCGCTCGCAATTCAACGAGACGTCGGAAGCGCTGTTCCTCACGCAGGGCTACGTCTACGACAGCTCGGCGCAGGCCGAGCGCCGCTTCAAGAACGAGGAGCCGGGCTACCAGTACTCGCGCTTCGCCAATCCGACGGTGGCGATGTTCGAGGCGCGCATGGCGGCGTTCGAAGGGGCGCAGGCCGCGCGCGCGACCGCGACCGGCATGGCCGCCGTCACCGTCGCGTTGCTCGGTCAGCTCAAGGCCGGCGACCATGTGGTCGCCGCCAAGGCGCTGTTCGGATCCTGCCGCTTCGTGGTCGAGGAGTTCCTGCCGCGCTACGGCATCGCCTCGACGCTGGTCGACGGCATCGATCTCGACCAATGGCGCAACGCGATGCGGCCGAACACCAAGACCTGCTTCCTCGAAAGTCCGACCAATCCCACGCTTGAAGTCATCGACATCGCGGCGGTCGCCGAAATCGCGCACGCGGCCGGCGCCACGCTGGTGGTCGACAACGTGTTCGCGACGCCTTTATTCCAGAGCCCGCTCGCGCTCGGCGCCGACTGCGTGGTCTATTCGGCCACCAAACACATCGACGGCCAGGGCCGCTGTCTCGGCGGCGTGGTGCTCGCCTCGGAGGCGTTCATCCAGGCGCACATCCACAACCTGATCCGGCAGACCGGCCCGTCACTGTCGCCGTTCAACGCCTGGGTCATGCTCAAGGGGCTGGAGACGCTCAGCGTTCGGGTGCGGCGGCAGACCGACACGGCCGCGACGGTCGCGGTTGCGCTGGTCGAGCACCCGAAGATCACGCGCATGATCTATCCCGGCCGCCCGGACCATCCGCAGGCCGCAACCGCATTGAAGCAGATGCGCGGCGGCTCCACGCTCGTGGCGTTCGAGATCGCCGGCGGCAAGCGGGCGGCGTTCCATTTCCAGGACGCGCTCAAGCTCGTACGCATCAGCAACAATCTGGGCGACGCCAAGAGCCTGATCACCCATCCGGCAACGACCACGCACCAGCGCATCGGGCCGGCCGCGCGTGCCGAGCTCGGCATCAGCGACGGGCTGGTGCGCTTCTCGGCCGGGCTCGAGCACCCCGACGACGTGGTCGAGGATCTGCTGGCCGCGCTCGATCAGGTATGAAAAGCCGCGGACGGCGTATCAGCGCGTCGGCGATGCAGGCGGCATGCGCGCCGTCGCCACCGGCAGCCTGGCGCCGTCGGTGATGGCGTCGGCCAGCACCTTGGCGACGCAGGCATAGCTCCAGTCGTTCATGTGCAGGCCGTCGGGCGACAGGAATGCCTCGAACGGAATGCCCAGCGTCTCGCGCCAGTGCCGCATCAGCGCAAAGCGATCGAACAGGCCGACTTCGGCGTCGCGCGCCGTGGCCGCGATGACGTCGAGCGAGTGCTCGATCCCCGGCTTGGTGATGATCTTGGGCGCATATTGCGCATTGACCAGGATCACGTCGGCGCCGGTCGCCTTCAAGCGCTCGACGCCGTCGAGGATCAATTGCGCCGGCGTCGGATGATCACGCAGCACCGAATTGCTGCCGACCTGCCACAGCACCAGGTCGGGCCGCTCGTCGATCACGTCGGCCTCGAAGCGCGCGACCATCTGCGCCGCTTCCTCGCCGCCGATGCCGCGGTTGATGACGGTGATGACCGCGCCGGGCAACAGACGGTTGAGCTCGGCCTGCAGCCGGCTCGGATAGGTCGCGGCCCAGGAGGTCGCGCCAGAGCCCGAGGTCGACGAGGAGCCGATGGCGACGATCTTGATCGGGCGCCCCTGCGCAATGCGCAGGTGAACGTGATCGAGCTTGTGGTCGACATTGGCGAGCTCGGACGGCGCGCTGCAGGCCGGCTGTGCCGCGGGCACGACGGACTGCGCCTGCACCGGCAAGGCGAAAGCCGCGCACGCCGCAACAATCAGCGCGCCGGTGCGCGGGCCAAACTGCATGCTCATCGGGATAACGCCAGCCCCTGTTCGGACACGCCGCTCACGCCTTCTTGCGGGCGCGCAACGGAATCGTCAGCATTGTGCCCGCCGTAGATATAGCCGTTGCGGCGTTTCCAGGCAATCACCACCAACGTGCGACTTCACGCCGCGCCGCATGGTCAACGCGGCGTCACCGCCGCCCGCCTACGTAATAGTACCGAGGCCGCCCTCATCGCGTCGAATTGAGGATGCCGCGGGCCGCACGGCCATTGCGCGGCGGCCCGGAACGCGATTTACTGGCGATCCGCGAGAACGCCTCGCGCCGGATGATTCACCGGGGCCGCCATGTACCGGGCTGTCACGCGCAATATCGAGGTGACGGTGGAACCGCAGTATCTGGCGGACCGCTCATCGCCTGACCAGGGGCAGTATTTCTGGGCCTATACCATCGAGATCACCAACAAGGGCGCGGAGACCGTGCAGCTCAAGACGCGGCATTGGCGCATCACCGACGCGTTCGGACGCCGCCAGGAGGTGCGTGGAGCGGGCGTCGTCGGCGAGCAACCGGTGCTCGAACCCGGCCAGTCGTTCGAATATACCAGCGGAGTGCCGCTGCCGACGCCCTCGGGCATCATGGTCGGCTCCTACGGCATGACGACGACGACGACCGGAGAAGTCTTCGACATCGAGGTGCCGGCGTTCTCGCTCGACAGCCCGGAACCGCGGCGCACGGTCAACTGAAGCCGATCGGCATCATCGTGGAACCGGGCAGGAAAACCGTCGGCGTCATCGGCGCCGGCATGGTCGGAGTGGCGGCGGCAAGCTTCCTGCAGCGGGCGGGGCACGACGTCTTCCTGGTGGAGCCGGGCAGTCCGGGCGAAGGCACCTCGTTCGGCAATGCGGGCTGCCTGAACAAATCGTCGGTCGTGCCGATGTCGATGCCGGGCACGCTGCGCAACGTGCCGAAATGGCTCACCGACCCGATGGGCCCGCTGGTGATCCGCTGGAGCTACCTGCCGGCGCTCGCCCCCTGGCTCATCCGCTTCGTGCGCGCCGGCACGCCCGCGAAAGTGCAGGCGCAGGCGCGCGCGCTGCGCGGCCTGCTCGAGCATTCGGTCGCCACGCTGCGACCTTTGGCGAGGGACGCGGGCGCCGAGGATCTCGTGCAGGTGCTCGGCCACCTGTTCGTCTATCGCTCGCAGGCACAGTGGCGGAAGGAGGCCTTGGCCTGGACCTTGCGGCGCGACAACGGCATCGGCTGGGAGGAATTCGACGCCGATGAGTTGCGCCAGCTCGATCCCAATCTGTCACGCGACTACGTCAAGGGCGTGCTGGTGCGCGACAACGGCCACACCGTCAATCCGCATCGCCTGGTGAACAGCTTGGCGCAGGCGTTCTGCCGCAATGGCGGCCGCATCGAACGCCAACAGGCCGTGGGCTTCGAGTTCGACGGCGCGAAACTCAAGGGCATCCGCACCGGAAACGGAACGCTGCACGCCGATGCCGCCGTTGTTGCCGCCGGCATCTGGTCGCGGCCGCTCGCGGCTGGCCTCGGCGATGCGATCCCGCTCGAGAGCGAGCGCGGCTACCACGTGGTGATCAAGGACCCGGAGGTCGCGCCGCGCATCCCGACCGCGGACGCGGAAGGCAAGTTCGTCGCAACGCCGATGGAGACCGGCCTGCGGCTGGCCGGCACCGTGGAGCTCGCCGGCCTGCATGCGCCGCCCAACTGGGAGCGTGCGCGCGTGCTGCTCAAGCACGCGCACCGCATGTTCCCGGCGCTCAAGGAGAGCTATCCCGCGGACCGCTGCACCCAATGGATGGGACATCGCCCGAGCACGCCGGACTCGTTGCCGGTGATCGGACGCTCGCGCCGTTCGCCCGACGTGGTCTACGCCTTCGGCCACGGCCACGTCGGCATGGCGGCGGCGCCGATGACCGGAAAGGTTGTCGCCGAGCTGATCGGCAATCAAGCGCCGGCGATCGACGTCGCCGCCTTCGATCCGCGCAGATTCGCCTGAGCCCCGCTTGGGCATTCCGGCGCCAGGGTGCATCATTGCGCCCAGCAGACGATCGGGAGGGATGCCATGACCGGAACAGCCATGCGACACTATTGCCTTGCGCTGGCGCTCGGGCTCGCTGCAATGCCGGCCGCCGCGGGCGCCCAGGAGGTCGACGCGATCGTGCGCAAGCTGCGCGAGACCAAGACCTTCACGATCGGTCACCGCGAATCGTCGATCCCGCATTCCTATATCGACAACAATCAGAAGGTGGTCGGCTACTCGATCGAGCTGTGCCTGAAGATCGCGGATGCGATGAAGCAGGAGCTCAACCTGCCCGACCTGCAGATCAAGTATGTGCCGGTCAACATCCAGAACCGCATGGCGCTGGTCGCGAACGGCACGGTCGACATCGAGTGCGGCTCCACCGTCAATACGCTCGGACGCCAGAAGCAGGTCGATTTCACCCTGGTGACGTTCATCGCGGCCGACCGCGTGATGGCGAAGAAGGACGCCGGCATCAAGGAGGTCGAGGATCTGGTCGGCAAGGTGGCGATCGTGCCGCAGGCGAGCACGAGCGAGAAGGTGCTCAACGAGCTGGTCACGGCCAGGAAGCTCAACATCAAGGTCAACCAGATCCGTGACCACGCGGAGGCGCTGCTCTCGGTCGAGACCGGGCGCTCCGACGCCTACGTGACCGACGACATCATCCTCTACGGCCTCGCCACCAAGGCGCGCCAGGCCGGCTCCATGGTGGTGGTGGGGCGCGCGCTTAGCTATGCGCCCTACGGCTTCATGGTGCCGAAGAACAATCCGACCATGCTCGCCGTCGCGAATCGCACGCTCGCGCGCCTGTTCCGCTCCGGCGAACTGGCGACGATCTACATCAAATGGTTCGATCAGGTCGGCTTCCCGCTCACCGACGAGATGAAGCACGCGATCGCCGTGCAGGCCTTCCCCGAATAGGGGCGGCGCGCCCATGAACTACCGCTGGAACTGGAGCATCCTGTTCCAGGACCCCTATCTCGGTTGGCTGCTCTCCGGCCTGCGCTGGACCGTCCTGGTCACGCTGTGCGCGGCCGCGATCGGCCTTGCGCTCGGGACCGTGATCGGCGCCGCCCGCACGGTGCCGAGCCGGACCGCGCGCTTCTTCGGCGGCGCCTATGTGGAGATTTTCCGCAACGTTCCGGTGCTGGTGCAGCTTTTCCTCTGGTTCTACGTATTGCCCGAGCTCGTTCCGGAGGCGTGGGGGCGCTGGCTCAAGCGCGACCTGCCGCTGCCGGAGTTCTGGACCTCGATCGTCTGTCTCGGCTGCTACGCGGCCGCGCGCGTCGCCGAGCAGGTGCGCGCCGGCATCGAGGCGGTACCGCGCGGCCAAGTCGCCGCGGCGCTGGCGAGCGGGCTGACGCTCGCGCAGGCCTATCGGCTGGTCCTGCTGCCGATCACGTTCCGCATCATCGTGCCCCCGCTTACGTCGGACTTCCTCTCCATCATCCGCACCTCGTCGGTCGCGCTCACCATCGGGCTGCTCGAGCTCACCGCGCAGAGCCGGCAGATCGAGAACCATACGTTCCAGGGTTTCGAGAGCTTCGCGGCGGCGACGGCGCTTTACGTTGCTGTCGCGGTCGTCGTGACGTTCGTCATGCGCTTGGTCGAGCGGCGGATGACCATCCGCGGCTTCGTCGCCCAGGGAAGCCTCGCGCCATGAGCTCGTTCGATTGGGGCGTGATCGTTCGGGCGCTTCCGTTCCTGTGGGACGGCATGCAGGTCAGCCTGCTGTTGACCGCCGCCGGGATCGTCGGCGGCATCGTGTTCGGCACGGTGCTGGCCGTGCTGCGGCTCTCGGGCCTGCGTGTGCTGGCGCTTGCCGCCGGGCTCTACGTCAACACGTTCCGCTCGTTGCCGCTGATCCTGGTGCTGTTCTGGTTCTATTTCCTGATGCCGCTCGCGGTTGGGCGGCCGATCGGCGCGCTGCCGTCGGCGATGACGGCGTTCATTCTGTTCGAGGCGGCGTATTTCTGCGAGATCATCCGCGCCGGCGTGGCGAGCGTGCCGCGCGGGCAGGTGTTCGCCGCCGCGGCGACCGGAATGACGTCGCTGCAGGTGCTGCGCCTCGTCGTGCTGCCACAGGCGTTCCGCGCCATGGCACCAGTGCTGCTCACCCAGAGCATCGTGCTGTTTCAGGACACCTCGCTGGTCTACGTCATCACCCTGCGCGACTTCCTCACCGCGGCGAGCGTCGTCGCCAATCGCGACGGACGGGTGATCGAACTGTATTGCTTCGCGGCGGCGGTCTACTTCGTGCTGTGCTTTGGCGCCTCGCTCGCGGTGCGCGCCGCGCGCCGGCAGGTCGCCGCATGAGCGCGGGCGCCATGATCGCGGTCGAGGCCGTCGACAAATGGTACGGCGCGGCGCACGTCCTCAAGGGCTGCAGCCTGTCGATCGCGCGCGGCGAGGTCGTGGTGGTGTGCGGGCCGTCGGGATCGGGCAAGTCGACCTTGATCAAGTGTATCAACGGGCTGGAACGGTTCCAGTCCGGCCGCATCCTGGTCGACAGCGTCTCGGTCGGCGACGCCGACACCGACCTGCCGAAGCTGCGCGCGCGCATCGGCATGGTGTTCCAGCACTTCGAGCTCTACCCGCACATGGATGTGCTGGCCAATATCTGCCTCGCCCAGCGCCATGTCCTGAGGCGCACGCGGACAGAAGCGGAGGCCCGCGCCCAAGCCCTGCTCGAGCGTGTCGGCCTTGCCGACAAGGCCGCTGCGCATCCGAGCCAGCTCTCCGGCGGCCAGCAGCAGCGCGTCGCGATCGCACGCGCGCTCGCCATGGACCCGATCGCGATGCTGTTCGACGAGCCGACTTCGGCGCTCGATCCGGAGATGATCAGCGAGGTGCTCGACGTGATGGTGGCTCTGGCGCGCGACGGCATGACCATGATCGTGGTGACCCACGAGATGGGGTTTGCCCGCGCGGTCGCCGACCGCGTCGTGTTCATGCACGAGGGGCGCATCCTGGAAGCGCGCGCGACCCCGGATTTCTTCGCTCAGCCGGAGAGCGAACGCGCCCGGCTGTTCCTGTCGAAGATTCTGGCGCACTAGCTCAGGCTGAGTCGGCCGAACTCGCTTCAGTCGAGATCTCGCCAGGCTGGAACACGTACTTGGCGCTGCAGAATTCGCACGTCACCGAAATGACGCCGTTCTCGACCATGTGGTCGCGGTCGTCCTGCGAAAAGCGGCCCAGCATCGCCTCGACGCTGTCACGCGAGCACGAGCACACCGCGCGCACCGCGGCATGGCGGAACACGCGCACGCCGCGCTGGTGGAACAGCCGGAACAGCAGGCGCTCGGCCGATATCGCCGGATCGATCAGCTCGATGTCCTCCACCGTCGCGATCAACGAGCGCGCCTCGACCCAGGCGTCATCCTCGGCAACGATGTGCGGCGTCGTTCCTTCCGGCGCGTCGCCGGGATCGAGATCGGGCGCGCGCATGCGCTCTTGCGCGCGCGGCAGGAACTGCACCAGGATGCCGCCGGCGCGCCAGCGGTGGCGTGGACCGTCGGCGCCCGACGTCAGCTCTTCGGCGACCGCGAGCCGCACGCGCGTCGGAATCTGCTCGGAGCGGAAAAAGTACTCGTGCGCGGCGTCCTCGAGATCGCCGCCCTCCAGCGCGACCAGCCCCTGATAGCGGTTGGTGTCGTTGCCCTGGTCGATGGTCATGGCGAGATGGCCGCGTCCCAGCAGCTCGGCGCTGCCGGCGGCACCGGACGCAATCGCGTCGGCCACCCGCTGCTTGTCGAACCGGGCACAGGCGCGCACGCGGTCGGGGGTGGTGAAATCGACCACCAGCATGCGCACCGGCCCGTCGGTCTGGGTCTGCAGGATGAAGCGGCCTTCGAACTTGAGCACCGAGCCGAGCAGCACGCCGAGCACGATCGCTTCGCCGAGCAGCTTGGCGACCGGCGGCGGATAGTCGTGGCCGGAGAGGATGGTATCGACGGTCGGACCGAGCCGGATCACCCGCCCGCGCACGTCGAGGGCGGCGACGTCGAACGGCAGGATGGCGTCGTCGACGGGAGTGTCCGCGGGAGCGCGGCTCGGGATGGCGATATCGGGATTGGTCATTTCGAGACCGTATGTAGAAACTCGCGGCCGAAATGCGAGCCCGCTTGGCCGCTGCGTTTATCGTGGGAGCATGATCTTTACCGAAAACCGGTGCCCACTTTTCGGGATCATGCTCCTAGCGCGCGCGTACCTGCAGGCACCAGGCAAGGATGCCTTTCTGGGCATGCAGCCGGTTCTCCGCCTCGTCGAACACCACCGATTGCGGACCGTCCATCACCTCGTCGGTCACCTCCTCGTCGCGGTGGGCCGGCAGGCAGTGCATGAAGATGGCGTCGGGCTTGGCCCGCGCCATCAGGCGGGCATTGACCTGGTAGGGCTTGAGCAGGTTGTGGCGGCGCTCGCCGTCCTTGTCGCCCATGGAGACCCAGGTATCGGTCACGATGCAGTCGGCATCCGCCGCGGCCTCCTCGGCATCGTACCCGATCCGGATCGCCGCGCCGGACGCTTTGGCCCATTCGACGAGCCGCTTCTTCGGCGCGAGCTCCGGCGGGGTCGCGACCTTGAGGCCGAAATCGAAACGCTGCGCCGCATGCATCCAGGACGCCAGCACGTTGTTGGTATCGCCGGTCCACGCCACGGTGCGGCCCTTGATCGGACCCTTGTGCTCCTCGAAGGTCATGACGTCGGCCATGACCTGGCAGGGATGCGACAGGCGCGTCAGCCCGTTGATCACCGGCACGGTTGCATGACGTGCGAGCTCGATCAGCGCGGCGTGATCGAGGATGCGGATCATGATGGCGTCGACGTAGCGCGACAGCACGCGCGCCGTGTCGCCGATGGTCTCGCCGCGGCCGAGTTGCATCTCCTGGCCGGTCAGCATGATGACGTCGCCGCCGAGCTGACGCATGGCGACGTCGAACGAGACGCGCGTACGCGTCGAGGGCTTGTCGAAGATCATGGCGAGCGTCTTGCCGGCGAGCGGCTTGTCGAGCGGCGCACCGCGACGCTTGAGGGCGTCCTTCATGGCGCGGCTCGTATCGATGATGGCGCGCAGCTCGCCGACCGGCACGTCCGTCAGGTCGAGGAAATGGCGCGGCGAGCCGCTCACGCGACGGCTCCTTGGCTGTGCGGCCGCTCGAGCGCGCGGCTGAGCTGCGCACAGGCGCGTTCCACCCGCGCGACGCCCTCGGCGACCTCGTCCTCGCTGATGATCAACGGCGGATAGAGGCGCACGACGTTGTCGCCGGCCGCGACCGTCAGCAGGCCTGCGGCGCGCAGCGCATCGACCAGTTCGCCGTTCGGCACCACGGCGCGCAGGCCGAGCAGCAGCCCTTCGCCGCGCACTTCCGCGATCACCGCCGGGAAGCGATCCTTCAGCTCGGCTAGCCGCTGCCGGAACAGCAGCGCCACGCGGCGGACATGATCGAGGAAGCCGGGCGCGAGCACGATATCGAGGACCGCGTTGCCCGCCGCCATCGCCAGCGGATTGCCGCCGAAGGTCGATCCATGGGTGCCGGCGGTCATGCCCTTGCCGGCCGCGGCCGTGGTCAGGCAGGCGCCGATCGGAAAACCGGCGCCGAGCGCCTTGGCGAGCGCCATGATGTCGGGCGCAACGCCGAAGCGCTGGTAGGCGAACAGCTCGCCGGTGCGCCCGATCCCGGTCTGCACCTCGTCGAAGATCAACAGCAGCCCGTGCTGGTCGCACAGCGCCCGCAGGCTCTTGAGGAACTGCGGCGGCGGCACCCGCACGCCGCCTTCGCCCTGCATCGGCTCGATCAGGATCGCCGCCGTCGCCGGGCCGATCGCGCGCTTGGTCGCCTCGAGATCGCCGAACGGCACCTGATCGAAACCCTCGACCACCGGGCCGAAGCCGTCGAGATATTTCTTCTGCCCGCCGGCCGCGAGCGTCGCCAGGGTGCGGCCGTGGAACGCGCCCTCATAGGTGACGATGCGGAAACGCTCGGGGGAACCGTTCACCGCGTGATACTTGCGCGCGGTCTTGATGGCGCATTCGAGCGCCTCGGCGCCGGAATTGGCGAAGAAGGCGAGATCCGCGAAGCTTGCGGCGCACAGCCGGTCGGCGAGCTTCTCCTGCTCGGGAATACGGAACAGGTTGGAGACATGCAGCGCCTTGGCGGCCTGCGCCGACACGGCCGCGACCACGTGCGGATGCGCATGGCCGAGCGCATTCACCGCCACGCCGGAGGTGAAGTCGAGGTAGCGATCGCCGTTGGTGGCGACGAGCCAGGCGCCCTCGCCGCGCTCGAAGGCAAGGTCGACGCGCGCGAAAGTCGGCATCAGATGTGCTGTGGTCACGGCACGCTCACCCGTTTGCAAGGCTTGAAATGAAACGTGCCGCCTCGCCGGGCGGCACTCCGGCACATTCTATTGGCCGCCCTTGTGGTGTCAATAATGTCGCATCATCTGACGATTGCGACCCCGATCGGCACCCCAAGGGAGATTGCTTGGGGAAAACAGGCTCTCCGGAGTCAGGGCGGCGTTTGCAGACTCTTGCGCACGAGTCACGCCATATTGTAGTTTTATGACGGTCAGGTACGACATCTCGTGCGGCAGACTGTCTCCTGAGTCCCACCAGTAGTAGGCGTGCGTCGGGTCGGCGGAGGGGCCGCCCGGGCGAGGTGGAGGGATTCTGTCAACGGCATTCGGCCTGCCACGGGACGCAGAGGAGAATCCCATGAGCTGGACGGACGAGCGGGTCGAGTTGCTGAAGAAGCTGTGGAGCGACGGCCTGTCGGCCAGCCAGATCGCAGCCGAGCTCGGCGGCATCACCCGCAACGCCGTGATCGGCAAGGTCCATCGGCTCGGCCTTTCCGGCCGCGCCAAGGCGCCGTCATCGGCGATCCCGCGTCAACGCAAGCCGCGCGCACCCTCGCAGATGTTCCGTGCGGCGCGTCCGATGATGCGCGGCAACACCGCGCTGGCGATGCCGGCCTACGACTACGACCCGGAGCCCGAGCCCGAGCCGATCGAGAACATCATTCCGATCGGGCAGCGCTGCACCCTGGTCGAGCTGACCGAGGAGACCTGCCGCTGGCCGATCGGCGACCCAGGCAGTCCCGACTTTTTCTTCTGCGGTGGCCGGAGAGTGGCCGGGCTCCCCTACTGCGGCCACCATGTGCGCATCGCCTACCAACCAGCAACCGACCGGCGGCGCGAGAAGCGTCCCATACGCGCGTGAGCCTGTCGCCTTCCTGCCTATCGAATTGGAAGTGAAGCGCACAGCTGCCACCGTCCAATAGACGACTACCGCGGCTGCTGTGGGAAGCTGGAATCTCAGTCCCTCTTTACTAGGCCGCCAAGTACAGCAGCGACCATCAAGCTAATGAACCAACCAAACAAGATCTCGGCCCACATGACAAAACGCGTAAGCAGCCCGAGTTCCCACCATTTGGGACCGCCTCTTGCAACGCGTTGAGTGTTGTCAAGAGGTACGCTTACCATCGGCGCCCAATCCTTGTCCTGCGAGAGTCCTGCCAAAGGCAATATTAGATCGAGCGAATACGCTAGCGAGTTGAACGTTGTGTACTCAACCGGTGCGAATGGGCACCTAGTCCAATTGCCGCCCCTCGCCGGCGTGCATTGGTCGAAGCGGGAGTCAAGATAGATACGAGAATCGGTTGGTGCGAATACGCCCTCTGTTGCCATGTTCTCGTAAAAGATTCCGCACGACAGCCAGACCAAGACAACCGCCCATATTGCCCGTGACGGGCGATAGCCGTATCCAACAAGAATTCCGAAAAGCCAGTGAAGTGGGACCAAAGAGCCGGCTATCTTTCCGGCCTTACGCAACCTCACTTGTTTTTCGATCGCAACCGATCGTGCCTCCTCATCGTGTCCCATCTCGCGCAGCACCTTTACAAGCTGCTCCCAGGGCTGGGGCTTGAAGTCATGTCCAAGGTCGTCTGCTGTCTGTTTGCCTAGCCATTCAATGCGGAATATCGCGTCCGTTGGGGCTTGATAACCCAATCGATCGTATCGAAAGCCGTTGAACAGAATCTGTTCAACGGTCCGCCAACTGGGGCTGTCATCAAGCAAGGTGCCCACATGTGCGGCTGAGAGCGACATTACTTTGGGTGGCTTCGGGACATCTCTAAAAAAGAATCCACCGCGGATTTCCGCACCATCGCAGCCCAGCGTACCTTGTCCTTCAAACCTTGCGCCTGAAAGGTACAAATCACCGCCAACTCGCGCATTAAGAAGACGAATTGCTCCTTTGACCTTCACATCGGTTAGCCTCAAATTGTGCCCTATGGAAATTTGGTCAAGCGCTAAAGCATTCTCATTGTCGTTCTGAAATCTACCTCCGTCGCAGTTCAATTCTCGTCCAATTCTTGCTCTCAACAGCCGCACCTCTCCTTTGGCAAGAAACTTATCATCCAAACGGAAGCTCCCACCAACGTCGACGCCATCACCCCACAGTGCCAAGCCATCTCTGCTCTCAATAGTCGCACCTCCGGCGTACACATCGCCGCGAACTCTAGTTCCTTCCAAAACGACTCGTCCTTTCGCGGCGAATCCATTTCTCAGGAACAGATTTCCTTCAATATTCGTATTGCTGCATAGCAGCGCGTCGTTAGCCTCGCCTTGCAAACGGGCTCCGCAGTGCAAACGATCGGCCCTTACTCCGTGCACAGTCGTCTCAATGATGTGTAAGCTTCTTATCTTAGCGTCTATAAGGTCAATGGCTCCCTCGATCTTGCAGTTCCCAATCGTCAACCGTCCATTCAACTCACAGTTTCTTAGATCAACGCCCCCGTCGATCAAGGTGTCGCGTACATGAATCTCGCCGCCAATTTGAGCCCCGGCGAAGCAAATCTCGCCTCTCACTTCTAATTTGTCAGCAAGAAAAACGTTACCGTAGACGTTGGTCCTATTGCACAGCAACGCTATGTCGCCATTACCATCCAGGCGGCCCCCGCATTCGAGATTGGCGCCAATGTGAGCCGCAATCAGTCTCACCTGCTTTGACGAAGAAAAACTTCGCCCGATCCCGAGATTTCCCTCACAGCGAAGTCGATCAGCATCCAATCCTTGCACGGTACTGCCGTGGAGGTGCAAACTCTTGATCTTGGCGTCGATGAGGCGAATTTCGCCGTCGATTCGGCAGTCTAGAGCTGCCAGAGGTACGGATAGTTGGCAGTTTGTGAGATCAATGGTGCCATCAATCCAGGCTCCATGGATATTGACTCCAGCTTCGTGCACCGGCGCACTCTCGTCGCCGCCAAGCGCCAGGAAGCGTACAAATTCTGCTCGGATGCTGTTGGTCGAAGTTCGCTTCTCGGGAGTTTTCTCGTTAATCCTGGCAGGCGAGCCTTCAGCGCAGGCGGCGAGCAGCGCCTGCTCCGCTGCTGCCAGGCTTCCCTTGCCGTCCAAGAACTCGGAAAGCGTGCGGCCTTTCGGCCGCATTGCTCCGCCCGTCATTTTACGCGCCATCCAACCCTCGCCGGGCAACAGCATATCATGACGGGGCCGTGCGCAGGTTCGTTTCCACGGGCCCAGTTGATTCCGTCGCGACCCGCACTTCGCTAATGCCTGTGCCGCAGCGCCCTGGCGGCAGGCGCGACGCGATCGGGCTCGAAGCGCAGGATGGTCACGACGCGGTCGCGCAGCGGGCCCGACAGGTTGAGCTGCAGCGCCCAGTCGCCGTGCATCTCGAGCAGGAGGCGCGCCCGATAGGTCCCGGGCCGCTCGCCCGGCGCGGCCGCGACCGGGCGTACATTGTGCATCATCGGCATCGACGGCATGTCGGCGCCGACCGTCAAGGTCACGCCGCCGAGCGGCTCGCTGGTGCGCGCATTGGTCAGCGCGATGGTGCAGTCGTACTGCAACACCGTGCCGGTCGGCTGGCATGCGACATCGGCCTTGGCGCGCACCTGCGCCGACGCAGGCACGGGCAGGCACGCCGCGAGGGCGGCGACAACGCACAGGCGCCAGATCGTGCTCATGCCGCGTCCCCCTTGGCGGCATTGTCGGCCGGCGGCGGGCGGACGGACGAGCGCCAGGCGCGGCCGATGCGATGCACCAGCGCCTCGTCGAGCAATCCGCGCGGCCGCACGATCAGCAGGAGCGCGACCAGGCCGCCGAAGATGATCATGCGATAGCCCGGAAAAGGCGCGGATCGATTCCAGCACGCCGATGTCGAGCAGCACGCCGAGCAAGGGCCCGAGCGCGGTGCCGAGCCCGCCGATCAGCCCATAGGCGAGGCTGTGCACGCCGAGCATCACGTCGAAGATGCGCGGCTCCAGATAGGTGGTGAGATGCGCGTAAAGGCCGCCGCCGAGGCCGGCGAGCGCGCCGGCCAGCCCCGCGGCGAGCACCTTGAGGCGGGCGACCGCGATGCCCGTGCAGCTCGGCCAGCACCGCGTCGGCGCCGATCATGCGGAACGCCGCGCCGAGGCGCGAGCGCTCCAGCAACAAGAAGCCGGCGAGCGCGGCGAGCAGCAGCGCATAGATCAGCGCGAGGAATTGCAGCGCGCCGATGTTGTTCTCGAAGATGTAGCGGATGCCGCGGAAGCCGTCGGCGCCGTTCGGTCCGACCGGCTCGCCGTCGATCGTCACCTGATAGCGGAACTGCTCGAACATCAGCCGCACCATCTCGGCGAAAGCAAGCGTCGCGATCGCGAAATAGAGGCCATGCAGCCGCAAGGTCGGCAGGCCGACCAGCACGGCCGCGGCGGCCGCCACGGCGGCGGCCCAAACGAGCGCCGCGCCGAGCGGCCAGCCCCACAGCGCGGTCGCGATTCCCGCCGCGTAGGCGCCGATCGCGAAGAAGGCCTGCTGGCCGAACGAGATCTCGCCGGTGAGCAGCAGCAGATAGGCCGAGAGCGCGATGAACGAGATGACGCCGATGTTGGAGAGGACGCCGATCAGGTAGTCGTCCATCGGCTCACGCCTCCCCGACGGCCGGGCGCGGGCTCGCGCACCGGCGCCGTGCCGAGCAGGCCGCCCGGCCGCAGCACCAGGCAGGCGAACAGCAGCGCATAGGCGATGAGATCGCGGATGTGCGGGCCGAAATACCATTGGCTGTGCGCCTCGACGATGCCGAGCACGAGCCCGCCGAGCAGCGCGCCGGGGATCGATCCGAGCCCGCCGATCATCATCGCGATCAGGCCCTTGAAGGTCGCCCACATGCCGAACATCGGCGTGACCTGCTGGTCGACGGCGAGCACCAGATAGCCGGCGATGCCGCCGACCGCCGAGGCGAGCGCGAAGGCGAGCATCACGGCGGTGCCTGACATCGATGCCGACCAGATGCGCGGCGGTCGGGTTGTCGATGATCGCGCGCAACGCCAGCCCGAAGCGCGAGCGGTAGAGCAGGAGATGGACGGCCGCCGACAGGGCGAGCGCGCTGGCGAGCATGATCAGGTGATCGACGCGCAGCAGGAACGGCCCGAGCGTCAGCGGATCGGCCGGCGCGAGCGGCGGAAACGGATAGGTGTGGCGCGGCAGCACCAGGATCGCGGCCTGCTCGAGCTGCATCCAGATCGCGAAGCTCGACACCATCGAGGCGACGCCGGCGCCGGCTCCCATCGGCGCAAAGCACAGCCGCTCGACATAGAGGCCGGCGAGCACGGCGCCGAGCACGGTCACGGCGACGACCGACGAGCGGCCCCGCCGCCGAGCTGCACGTAGACCAGCGTTCCGAGATAGGCGCCGATCATGATCGAGGGGCCATAGGAGAGGTTGAGCCGCCGCATCACGCCGAAGATCAAGGTGAAGCCGAGCGCGAGCAGCGCCGTAGGACGACGCCGATCATCACGCCGTCGAGCGTGTTCTGGATGAGGTCGATCATGCCGCCGTTTCCGGGCCGGGCCTGACTCCGCCCTCATCCTGAGGAGCATCGCGCAGCGATGCGTCTCGAAGGATGGCGGCACGCTCCGACGCCCTTGGCCATGGTTCGAGACGCGCGGCCAACAGCGCGTGTACGCGCGTCTGTAACGCGCCATGGCCGCGCTCCTCACCATGAAGTCGGTGTTCGGGGATCATGCTCTATCCGCCCGCCGCGCGCCGAGATAGGCGCGCTGGATCACCTCGTCCTCGGCGAGCTGGCCGGGCGTGCCGCTGAAGGTCACGCGGCCCTGCTCCATCAGATAGAAATGATGCGCGACCTGCAGCGCCATGTGGGCGTTCTGCTCGACCAGGAAGATGGTGGTGCCGTCGCGGTTGAGCTCGCGCGACGATGCGGAAGATCTCGGCGACCACGAGCGGCGCAAGGCCGAGCGAGGGCTCGTCCATCAAGCAGCACGCGCGGGCGCGACATCAGCGCGCGCGCCACCGCCAGCATCTGCTGCTCGCCGCCCGAGAGCGTGCCGGCCAGCTGCTCGCGTCGCTCGCTTAAGCCGCGGGAAGCGCTCGTACATGCGCTCGATGTCGGCCGCGATCTCGGCCTTGTCGCTGCGCTGGTAGGCGCCGGCGAGCAGGTTCTCGCGCACGCTCATGCTGCGGAAACACCAGCCGATTCTCCGGCACGAGCGCGACGCCTTGGGCGACGATGCGCGCGGGCGTGAGGCCGGTGAGCTCGGCGCCCTCGAGCTTGATCGAGCCGCGCCGCGGGCGTGCAGGATGCCGGCGATCGTCATCATCAGGGTGGTCTTGCCGGCGCCGTTCGGGCCCGAGCAGGCAGGTGATGCGGCCGCGCTCGGCGTGCAGCGACACGCCCTTCAGGGCTTCGATCTTGCCGTAGGCGGTGACGAGGTCGGAGACGTCGAGCATGGCGCCTCACGCCGCCGTCGCGGTGCCGAGATAGGCCTCGCGCACCAGCGGATCGGCCTGCACCTGCGGCGGGCGTGCCTTCGGCGATCTTCTGCCCGAAATTGAGCACCGCGATGCGGTCGGTGACCGCCATCACCAGCTCGACGTGGTGCTCGATCAACAGGATGGTGACGCCCTCGTCGCGCAGCGCGCGGATGCGGTCGTCGAGCTGGTCGATCTCCTCGGCGTTCATGCCGGCGGCCGGCTCGTCGAGCAGCAGCAGCGCAGGGCTGGCGGCGAGCGCGCGGGCGAATTCGAGCCGCCGCTGCTCGCCGAACGCCAGGTTGGCCGGCAAGCTCGTCGCGCTTGTGCGCGAGATCGAAGAATTCGAGCGTGCGGTCGATCTCCGCGCGCGCCGCGCGCGAGCCGCCGAGCCAGCGCGCGCAAGAAGCTCTCCTGCCTGGCGCTGCGCGCCGGAGTTCTGCGCCACCCAGAGGTTCTGCCAGACCGTGAGCTGGCCGAACAGGCGGATGTTCTGGAACGTGCGCGCGATCCCTGAGCGCCACGCGCGCGTGCGGCGGCAGCGCGGTGATGTCCGCGCCGCGCAGCAGCACGCGGCCGCGCGGTCGGCGCGAAACAGCCCGCAGATCAGGTTGACGATCGTGCTCTTGCCCGAGCCGTTCGGCCCGATCAGGCCGAGGATCTCGCCCTGCGCCACGGTGAGGTCGACGTCGTCGACCGCGCGCACGCCGCCGAAATGCTTGGTGAGGCCGTTGAGCTCAAGCACCGGCGCGCTCCTTGCTGCGCGCGAAGAGCCGCTTCAGCGCCGCGACGCGTGCCGGGCGTCGAGCAGGCCGCGCGGGCGCACGTTCATGGCCAGCACGATCAGCCCGCCGAACAGCAGGTTGCGCCAGTCGCCCATGAAGCGCAGGCCCTCGATCAGCAAGCCCTGAATGAAGATCACGGCGAGCAGCGTGCCGAACACGTTGGAGAGCCCGCCGAGGATCGGATAGGCGACCGCGAAGGTCGCCAGCACCACGCCGAACTGCACGTGCTCGATGTGGGTGGTGTAGTGGGCGAACAATGCCGCCGCCGATGCCCGGCGATCACGCCGCCGACCGTCATCGCCGTGACCTTCACGGCGGTGACGTTGATGCCGCTCGACTTTGCGCGGCGAGCTCGTCCTCGCCGACCGCGCGCAGCACCGCGCCGGCGCGCGAGCGGTCCATCCACCACAGCGCCGCCATCACCAGCGCGACGAACGATCCAGATGAACAGCATGACGTCGAGCGTCGACCAGCCGTGCTCGGGGAAATAGCGGATCTGGCGGAAGCCCTCGCCGCCATGCGGCCCGAGCTTGAAGCTCGCCGCGCTCGAGCTGATAGTTGAAATTGAAGAAGAACAGCCGCACGGCCTCGCCGAACGCGGTCGTCGCCACCACCAGCATCAGACCCTTGACGCGCAGCGCCGGGAAACCGACCGCGCAGGCGACGGCGCCGGCGACGAGCGCGGCGACGCCAAGCGCCGGAACGATTCGGCCAGCCGCCGAGCACCGTCAGCATGCCGGCGACGTAGGCGCCGATCGCGAAGAAGCCGGCCTGCGCGAGGCTCACCTGCCCGGTCAGCAGCACGCAATAGGCCGAGAGCCCGAGCAGCGTGTGCACGCCGATGATCTGGATCAGGCCGAGATAGAAATCCATGGCTGAGATCCATGGCTCAATCGCGCCCGGCCGCCGGCGCGAACAGGCCGCCCGGCCGGAACACCAGGAACGCGAACAGCAGCAGCATGATGTAGAGGTCGCGCTCCGAGACGCCGCGGAAGAACTGGAACAGGTTCTCCAGCCCGCCGACCAGCAGCCCGGCGATGATGGCGCCGGGAATGCTGCCGAGCCCGCCGATCACGGTGACGATCAGGCCCTTGACGGTCAGCGGCAGCGACAGCAGCGGCGAGAGCATGCCGATCGCTGCGCCGATCATCGCGCCGGCGATGCCGCCGAGCATGCCGGTGATCGACGAAGGTGAGCACGTTCACGTTGGTGATGCTGATGCCGCACAGCTCGCGCGGCGACCGGCTGCTGCGAGACCGCGCGCGTCGCAAGCCCGAGCCGCGTGCGGTAGAGCAGCGCGAGCAGGAGCACCATGCAGGCGCAGCCGAGCGCGAACACGAACATCAGGTCGCCGCGCAGGTTGAACGGACCGAGCGCGGATGATGACGTCGGAGAACAGCGCCGGATAGTTCAGCGGCACGCCCTGCGTGGTGTGCACGATGATCTCGTCGATCAGCAGCAACAGGCCGACCGTGGACATCAGCGTCGCCAGCGGGTTGGCGAGCGGGATGAAACGGAAGCCGATGAGATAGACCAGTACGCCGATCACGCCGCCGGACGCCGCCGACACCAGGAACACCAGCGCGGCCGGCGCCTTGACGCACGGCGAGCATCAGCAGGCTCGCATAGGCGGCGCCGATCGACGCCGCCGCATAGGAGAGGTTGATCTTGTGCATCACGCCGAAGATCAGCGTGAAGCCGATGCCGAGCAGCGCATAGGTGGCGCCGAACAGCACGCCGTCGGCGACCGACTGAACGGTATCGATGAAGTCGAGGTAGTCCACTGCGGCACCCCCATCATTCGTCATGCCCGGCCTTGAGCCGGGCATCCACGTCTTGCTTTGTCGCGGCAAGGAAAGACGTGGATGGCCGGGACAAGCCCGGCCATGACGGTGGATAGGGTTGATGCATCCCGAGTGGAAAAGCTCCCTCGCTCAGGACGACGGCTTGTGCAGGACATGCCAGCTTCCGCCCTTGGCGTGGACGTAGAGGAACGGCTTGATCGCTTCGCGGTCCGCGTGCGCCCGACCTTGCCGAGCAGGCCCATCGTCTCCTTCAGCGCCGCCAGCCCCTCGCGCATCTTCACGCGGTCGGCCGCGACGGTGTCGGGCTTGGCCATGATCTTCTGCTTCTCGATCACGTCCTTGAGGATGAACATGATCTCGTAGGCCGCCGCGCTGTGCAGGTCGGCGCTGCCGCCGAACTTGGCGACCTGCTCGGCCGCCTTGGTGGCCTCGGGGGTCACCGGCGCGAAGCTGGTCGGGATGATGATGCCCTCGGCCTGCTTGGCGCAGCCCTGCAGCGTCTCGATGCTGGACGAGGAGGTGAGCCCGATCAGCAGCTTCGGCTTGACGCCCTGGCGCTCCATCTCCTTGAGCACGCCGCAGGTGGTGAACGGGTGCGCCGAGATCGCGACGATGTCGGGATTGGCGCGCTTCATCTCGCGCACCTGGGTCGAGAACGTGGTGTCGGCGAGCAGCCATTCGCCCTGGCCGAGCACCTGGAGCCCGTTGGCTTCGGCCTGCTGCTTCATCACGCCGAAGGTCGCGTTGGAATGCGCGAAATCCTTCTCGACGCCGCCATAGATCGTCTTGAGGTCGGGATGCTGCGTCTTGAGCCAGGCGAACAGCGACTTGTACATCTCGAATTCGCTCGGCACGTTGCGGAACGCCCATTCGGAGATCTTGGCGAGCCCGCCCTTGGCGGCGACGTCGGCGATGATCGGGAACTGCAGCCCGCTGTCGGACGCATCGCCCGCCTTCTTCTGCAGCATGCCGAACAGCGACTCGGCGACGTTGGAGCAGGTCGGGCCGACCGCGACGAATGCGTCCGTGGAGGCGATGCGGCGCACCACCGAAATGCCTTCCTCGGCGTTGCAGCGGTCATCGAGGAATTCGACCGTCGAACTTGGCCTTGGCGCCGTCGCCGAGCGTGACGCCGCCCGCGCTTGTTGATCTCCTCGGCGGCCGCCTTCATGGCGGCTTCGCTGTTGATCCCGAACACGCGCACGACGCCGGACTTGGCGCCGAAGCCGGTGATCTTGACGGTGCGCTCCTGGGCGGCGGCGGGCGTGGAAAACGACCAGCGCCAGCGTCCGCCAGCGCGGCCAATGCGGCAGTGCGTTTCAGCATGGAGTCCTCCCTTTGATTATCGTCGCGTCCCGAGCTCTTTGCGGCCGGGTCCTCGTCAGATGCAAGCTTAACACGTTTCGTGCACCGCGAATGACCATTGCGCGAAAATAGCGCGGGAGGAGCGGTCATGGCCAAGGCGCAAGCCGGCGAAGAAAGCACGCGCGGCGCCACGCAAGAAGACGCCGCGCCACGGCGCCCGCAAGCCTGCCGCGCAGCGCCGCAACGGCGGCCTGTTCGCCAGCCTCAAGCCGAACGCGGCGAATTTCGCCGCGCTGACGCCGATCGCGTTCCTGGCGCGCACGGCCGCGATCCATCCCGAGCGCCTCGCGGTCGTCCACGGCGCCCGGCGGTTCAGCTACGGCAAGCTCCAGGAGCGCGCGCGGCGGCTCGCCTCGGCGCTGTCGCGCCGCGGCGTGCGGCGCAGGCGACACCGTGGCGGCGATGCTGCCGAACGTGCCGGCCATGCTGGAGGCGCATTACGGCGTGCCGATGCTCGGCGCGGTGCTCAACGCCATCAACACGCGGCTCGATCCCGCAACCATCGCCTATATCCTGGAGCACGGCGAGGCCAAGGTGCTGATCACCGACCGCGAATACGCCGCGCAGGTCGGCCCGGCGCTTGCGCAGCATGAAGAAGCGGCCGCTCGTCATCGACGTCGACGACCCGCTCTACGCCGGACCGGGCGAGCGGCTCGGCAGAGATCGAATACGAGGACTTCATCGCGACCGGCGATCCGGACTTCGCCGGCAGCGCCGGTGACCGACGAGATCGAGCGCGATCGCGCTCAACTACACCTCGGGCACCACCGGCAATCCGAAGGGCGTGGTCTATCACCACCGCGGCACGTTCCTGGAAGCGGTCGGCAACATCATGGCGTGGCCGCTGCCGCCGAAGCCGGTCTATCTCTGGACCCTGCCGATGTTCCACTGCAACGGCTGGTGCTTCCCGTGGTCGGTCACCGCGATGGGCGGCACGCACGTCTGCCTGCGCAAGGTCGATCCGGCGCTGATCTTCCCGATGATCGTCGAGCATGGCGTCACGCACATGTGCGGCGCGCCGACCGTGCTCAACATGCTGGTCAGCGCGCCGGCCGGAGCAGCGCCGCCGCTTCGACCACATCGTCGACATCCAGACCGGCGGCTCGCCGCCGCCCGCCAAGGTGATCAAGGGGATGGAGGAGCTCGGCTTCCGCGTGACGCACATCTACGGCATGACCGAGCTGCAAGGGCCCTCGACCTTGTGCGTGCCGCAGGACGGCTGGGCCGAGCTGCCGCTCGAGGAGCGCGCGGTGTTCAACGCGCGCCAGGGCGTGCGCTATCCGGTGGTGGAGGGGCAGATGGTGGCCGACCCGAAGACGCTGTCAGCCGGTCAAGCGCGACGGCACGACCATCGGCGAGATCATGGTGCGCGGCAACACCGTGATGCTCGGCTATCTCAAGGATCCGAAGGCGACGGCCGAGGCGTTCCGCGGCGGCTGGATGCACACCGGCGATCTCGCGGTCGAGCATCCCGACGGCTACGTCGAGATCAAGGACCGCGCCAAGGACATCATCATCTCCGGCGGCGAGAACATCTCGAGCGTCGAGGTCGAGATCGCGCTCTACCGGCATCCGGCGGTGCAGCTCGCCGCCGTGGTGGCGCGGCCGGACGAGAAATGGGGCGAGACGCCGTGCGCGTTCGTGCAGCTCAAGCCGGGATCGGATGCGAGCGCGGACGAGATCATCGCGTTCTGCCGCGATCAGCTGGCGCACTTCAAGGCGCCGAAGACGGTGGTGTTCGGGCCGTTGCCGACCACCGCCACCGGCAAGATCCAGAAGTTCGTGCTGCGCGAGAGAGCGCGGGGCGTGTAGCCCGGCTTCGCTACGCGAAGCCGGGGCGGTAACGCAACCGGCGCGACCGGTCCCGGCTTCGCTGCGCGAAGCCGGGCTACGGCATCACCCCGGCCTTCCGAATCTCTCGTCGAAGGCGTAGCCGGAGCCGCGCACGGTGCGGATCGGGTCGGCGCCGCGGCCGCGGTTGAGCGCGCGGCGCAGCCGCCCGACATGGACGTCGACGGTGCGTTCGTCGATATAGATGTCGCGCCCCCACACCCCGTCGAGCAGCTGCTCGCGGCTGAATACGCGGCCGGGACTCTGCATCAGGAATTCCAGCAGCCGGAACTCGGTCGGCCCGAGATGGACCTCGCGGCCGTCGCGCGAGACGCGCTTCTTCTCGCGGTCGAGCGAGAGCTCGCCGGCCCCGAGCACGGTCGCGACGCGCTCAGGGCTGGCGCGGCGCAGCAGCGCGCGCACGCGCGCCAACAGCTCCGGCACCGAGAACGGCTTGACGATGTAGTCGTCGGCGCCGGTGGCAAGGCCGCGCACGCGCTCGCTCTCCTCGCCGCGCGCGGTCAGCATGATGATCGGCATGCGCTCGGTCGCGGCACGGGTGCGCAGACGCCGGCACAGCTCGATGCCCGACATGCCGGGCAGCATCCAGTCGAGCACGACCAGGTCGGGCGGGCTCTCCTTCAGCCTGACCTCGGCCTCGTCGCCGCGCCCGGAGGTCTCCACCTCGTAGCCCTCGGCCTCGAGGTTGTAGCGCAGCAGCAGGGTCAGCGGCTCTTCGTCCTCGACGATCAGAATGCGTGCCGACATGGTTGCCTCCTGGGCTGCCTCCGGTCAGTTGTGCAGCGGCACGGCCGAGAAGCTCTCGCCCTTCGGGCGCTCGTCGACCACCGCGCGTCCTTGCACGATATAATGCACCGTCTCGGCGATGTTGGTGGCGTGATCCCCCATCCGTTCGATGTTCTTGGAACAGAACAGCAGGTGCGTGCAGAACGTGATGTTGCGCGGATCTTCCATCATATAGGTGAGCAGCTCGCGGAACAGCGAATTGTTGACGGCATCGATCGCCTCGTCGCCGCGCCACACCGCCATGGCCTTGTCGACGTCGCGCCGGACGAACGCGTCGAGCACCTGCTTGAGCTGCGCCAGCACCAGCTCGGCCATGTGCTCCACGCCGCGGATGACCTTGTGCGAGTGGAAGTCGCCGCCGAGCGCGACCACGCGCTTGGCGATGTTCTTGGCAAGGTCGCCGATGCGCTCGAGGTCGTTGGAGACGCGCAGCGCGCCGACGATCTCGCGCAGGTCGACCGCCATGGGCTGGCGCCGCGCGATGGTCAGGACCGCTTTCTCCTCGATCTCGCGCTGCAGCGTGTCGATGGCGGGATCGAGCACGATGACGCGCTGCGCCAGGATGGCGTCGCGCCGCGCGAGCGCATGGACCGAGTCGGCGATCTGCTTTTCGGCCAGCCCGCCCATTTCGGCGACCATGCGGGCGAGGTCCTGCAGGTCGGCGTCGAAGGCCTTCATGGTGTGTTCGGGCATCGCGTTTCAATCCTTGCGCTGCTCACAGGCGTGAGCCGGCTCAGCCGAAGCGGCCGGTGATATAGTCCTGCGTGCGCCGGTTGCCCGGCGCGGTGAACATCTTGCTGGTCGTGTCGAACTCGATCAGCTCGCCGAGATACATGAACGCCGTGAAACCGGAGACCCGCGCCGCCTGCTGCATGTTGTGGGTCACGATCACGATCGTGTAGTCGTCCTTCAGCTCGTCGATCAGCTCCTCGATCTTGGCGGTCGAGATCGGATCGAGCGCCGAGCACGGCTCGTCGAACAGGATCACCTCGGGCTTGACCGCGACGGTGCGGGCGATGCACAGCCGCTGCTGCTGGCCGCCGGACAGGCTGAGGCCGTTGGCGGCGAGCTTGTCCTTGACCTCTTCCCACAACGCGGCGCGGCGCAGCGAATGCTCCACGCGCCCCTCGAGCTCGGATCGCGGCAGCCGTTCGTAGAGCCGGATGCCGAACGCGATGTTCTCGTAGATCGACATGGGAAACGGCGTCGGCCGCTGGAACACCATGCCGATGCGCGCGCGCAGCAGGTTGACGTCCTGCTGCGGCGACAGGATATCCGTGCCCTCGAGCAGGACCTCGCCGGTGGCGCGCTGGTTGGGATAGAGATCGTACATGCGGTTGAGCACGCGCAGCAGCGTGGACTTCCCGCAGCCGGACGGGCCGATGAACGCCGTCACCTGGTTCTCGAACAGCGGCAGGCTGATGCTCTTGAGCGCGCGGTTGTCGCCGTAATAGAAGTCGAGGTTGCGGATCGAGACCTTGTGCGCCAAATCGGCGGCCGCGGCCGGACCGTGCGCGACGGCAGGCGCGTTGAGCGAGGCGATGGTCATGAGGGCTTTCTCGATGCTGAGAGCACCCGCGCAACGATCGAGAGCGCGAGCACGGCGAGCGTGATGATCAGCGCGCCGGTCCAGGCGAGCTTCTGCCAGTCCTTGTAGGGGCTGAGCGCGAACTGGAAGATGACGGCAGGCAGGCTCGCCATCGGGGCATTGAGGTCGACGCTCCAGAACTGGTTGTTGAGCGCGGTGAACAGCAGCGGCGCGGTCTCGCCGCTGATGCGGGCGACCGCGAGCAGCACCCCGGTGATCATGCCGGCGCGCGCCGCCCGGTAGGCGATGCGCGTTACCATCAGCGCGCGCGGCAGCCCGATCGAGGCCGCGGCCTCGCGCAAGGTGTCGGGCACCAGCAGCAGCATGTCCTCGGTGGTGCGCACCACTACCGGCACCACGATGACGGCGAGCGCGATCGCGCCGGCGAGGCCGGAGAAATGCCCCATCGGCGCGACCACGACCTCGTAGATGAACAGGCCGACGACGATCGAAGGTGCGCTGAGCAGGATGTCGTTGATGAAGCGCACCACGTCGGTAAGCTTCTCGTGGCGGCCATACTCCGCCATGTAGGTCCCGGCGAGGATCCCGAGCGGCGTGCCGATGGCTACCGCCAGGGAGGTCATGATCAAGCTGCCGATGATCGGATTGAGCAGCCCGCCGTCCGCGCCGGGCGGCGGCGTCATCTCGGCGAACACCTTGAGCGAAAGCCCGCTCCACCCTTCGGAGATCAATGTCCCGAGGATCAGCACCAGCCAGCCGAGCCCGAACAGGGTCGCGGCGAGCGAGAGGCCCATGGCGATGGCGTTGCGGCGGCGACGCGCGCGATAGAGTCCGTTCACGGCGGCGGCCATGGCGCTACCCGATCCGCCGCTCGATGCGCGCAAGCAGGTAGCGCGCGACCGCCAGCACGATGAAGGTGATCAGGAACAGGATCAAACCGAGCGCGATCAGCGACGAGGTGTAGAGGTCGCCAACGGCCTCGGTGAATTCGTTGGCGATCGTGGCGGAGATCGTGGTGCCGGGCGCGATGATCGAGGCCGAGATCTTGTGCGCGTTGCCGATCACGAAGGTCACCGCCATGGTCTCGCCGAGCGCGCGGCCGAGCCCGAGCATGATGCCGCCGATGACGCCGACGCGGGTGTAGGGCAGCACCACGTAGCGGAAGACCTCCCAGGTGGTGCAGCCGACCCCGTAGGCAGCCTCCTTGAGCACCGCCGGCACGGCCTCGAACACGTCGCGCGAGATCGAGGTGATGAACGGCAGCACCATGATGGCGAGGATCAGCCCCGCGGTGAGCACGCCGATGCCGTAGGGCGGGCCGGCGAACAGCGCGGCGAGCAGCGGCACGTTGCCGAAGGTCGCGATCAGGAACGGCTGCAGGGTCTGCTGCAGGAACGGCGCGAACACGAACAGACCCCAGATGCCATAGATGATGCTGGGGATTCCGGCGAGCAGCTCGATCGCAATGCCGATCGGCCGGCGCAGCCATTGCGGGCAGAGCTCGGTCAGGAACATCGCGATGAACAGGCCGACCGGCACCGCGATCAGCATGGCGATGAACGACGTGACGAGCGTGCCGTAGATCGGCGCCAGCGCGCCGAACTTCTCGGTCACCGGGTTCCAGCGCTGCTCGACCAGGAAGCCGAAGCCGAATTCGCGCAATGCCGGCAGGGCGCCGATGAACAGCGCGACGAGGACCCCGCCGAGCATGAGCAGAACGATGACGGCTGCGCTGCGGGTCAGATGGCGAAAGAGAAGATCGCCGAGCCGCAACCGGTCGAGGACACGCGCGCGCGACAGCACCTCGCCCGCGCTCACGGTCCCGCCCTGCAACGCTACGTCAACCACGGGCCGCCTCCTCGCGGGCTGCATCGCGGCTCTCCCTGGTTCGCCCAGAAGAGCCACTCAAGCGGCGGATCGAGAGCAGCACAAGCCGTCTTTCTCGAGCTGTTGAAAGCTATGGGCGGACGTTTGTAGGGTGGCGCAAAGGCGCCGGACGGACACGCGGAAAAGGCACGAATGTCTCGCGCCTTTGCCCACGCGGTCTCTTTCCATCCGCGTGGGCACGGCGCGGAACGTCTTCGGCATGTCAATGCGAGATCGCGGCCGCGCCTTTGCCCACCCTACGCAACGCATGATCAGTTCGAGAGCGCGAACAGCGGCTTGCCGCTCGTATCCTTGATGTTTGCCGTCCAGACTTTCTGGATCGCTCCAACGACCTTGTCGGGCATCGGAACGTAATCGAGCTCTTCGGCCATCTTGTCGCCCTTGGCATAGGCCCAGGAGAAGAACTTCAGCGCCTCGGCCGCGGCGACCGGGTCCCTCGGCTGCTTGTGGATGAGAATGAAGGTCGCGCCCGCGATCGGCCAAGTCGCGGCGCCGGCCTCGTTGGTGAGGATGACGCCGAAGCCCGGCGTTCCTTCCCAGTCGGCGTTGGCGGCGGCCGCCATGAAGGCCTCGGCGGTCGGGGCGACGGCCTTGCCGTCCTTGTTGGTCATCTTGGCAAAGGTGAGCTTGTTCTGCTTGGCATAGGCGTATTCGACGTAGCCGATCGAGCCCTTGGTCTGGGCCACGTTGTTGGCCACACCTTCATTGCCCTTGGCGCCGATGCCGACCGGCCATTCGACCGCCGTGTTGGCGCCGACCTTGCCTTTCCAGTCGGCGTTCACCTTGGACAGGTAGTCGGTGAACAGGAACGTGGTGCCGGAACCGTCGGAGCGGTGCACGACCACGATCGGCTGATTGGGGAGCTTTGCCGTCGGATTGAGCTTGGCGATCACCGGATCGTTCCAGCTCTTGATCTCGCCGAGGAAGATCCTGGCCAGAGCGGTGCCGTCGAGGACGATGTCGCCGGACTGGATGCCTTCGACATTGATAACCGGCACCACGCCGCCCATTACCATCGGAAACTGAACCAGCCCGTCCTTCTCCAGTTGCGCGGCCTTGAGCGGCATGTCGGTCGCGCCGAAGGTGACGGTCTTGGCTTGAATCTGCTTGATGCCGCCGCCCGAGCCGATCGACTGATAGTTCAGGCCGACGCCGGTCTCCTTCTTATAGGTGTCGGCCCACTTGGCGTAGACCGGATAGGGAAAGGTCGCGCCGGCGCCGGAGATGTCGGCGGCTTGCGCGGGCGCGAATATGGCCGCAGCGGCAAAGCCGGCGGCAACGAGGGGGATGAATCTCACGGGATTGCTCCTTTGTTTGGCGAGCCAGCGGACGGGCTTTTGCGGGATTGTCGGGTCGGGCCTGTCCGCAGTCGCGGCAACCACTAGGGACCTCATGTCATCGTTTTATGATGGATCGATGACACCGGGATGACGGCATAACCGGTTGAATTTAAAAACGTTCCGGTAGCAGCCGGGCGCCCTAGCTGGGCACGAGCGGGACCTGCACGGTGAACGCCGCGCCCTTGCCGATTTCGCTCTCGATGGTCAACCGGCCGCGGTGGCGGTTGAGGATATGCTTGACCAGCGCAAGGCCTAAGCCCGTCCCGCCCTCGGCCCGGCTCTGGCCGACGTCGATGCGGTAGAAGCGCTCGGTCAGCCGCGGCAGGTGCTCGGCCGCGATGCCGGCGCCGTAATCGCGCACCGCGACCAGGGCCTCCGGGCCATCCGCCGATTCGACGCACGCGAGACGGATGTCGACGCGCTTGCCGGCGGCGCCGTACTTCAAGGCGTTCTCGATCAGGTTCTCGAACACGCGGGTGAGCTCGTCGCGGTCTCCGGCCACGACGATCGGCTCGGCCGGCGCCGCGATCGCGATGTCGACGCCGCGCTCGCGCGCGAGCATCTGCAGGCCGTCCGCCACCTGGCGCACGACGGCGCCGACATCCACCGGCGTGTCGGGGTGAACATGCTCGTTGAGCTCGACGCGCGACAGCGACAGGAGATCGTCGATCAGGCGCGCCATGCGCGTCGCTTGGCTCTTCATGATGGCGAGGAAGCGCTCGCGCGCCGCGGCGTCCTCGCGCGCCGGCCCCTGCAAGGTGTCGATGAACCCGGACAGCGCGGCGAGCGGCGTGCGCAGCTCGTGGCTGGCATTGGCGACGAAGTCGGCACGCATCTCCTCCACGCGCTGCAGCGGCGTGAGGTCGTCGAAGACGAGCAGCATCCCGCCTGCGGCCGGCAGCGCGTCGTCGGCGAGCGGCATCACGTGCACGGCGTACCAACGATCGACCGGCACGCGTTCGGAGTATTCGACGCGCATCGGCTCACGCCGCACGGCGACCGCGCGGATCGCCGCGACGATCTCCGGCACCCGCAGGGCGAGCGAGGCGCTGGCGCCGTGCGCCAGGGCCGGCGCGAGCGCCTGCGCCGGCGCATTGAAGGCGACCACCCGCGCGTCGGCATCGAGCACGACGACCGCGTCCGGCAGCGCCGATATCACGGCCGCGACCGCCCGCCCGGCATCAGCCGGGCTGCTGCCATTCGCCGACACCGCGTCGCTGCGCTTCTCGTGGCGCGCCGCCGTGAGCACGGCAATCGCCGCGACGACCGCAACGACGGCAGCGCCGGCAACGGCATACTCGAACGACAGCGCGCCGAACGCGAACAGGAGGCCGAGCACGGCAAAGGCGCCGCCCAGGACAAAACGCGCCGTCAGGAGAGCCTGTACGCTGCGCATCAGGACGCCTCAGGCCGCGTCGCTCTTTCTTGTCGTTGCGCCCGCCTCCGGGGCTTCCGGTCGTTGCATGTCGGCACCTTCGATCGGTGCCGGGCTCATGCCGAGCACCACTTCGCGCACGCCAAGAATGACCAGCGAAAGGGCAAAGGGAATGATGTAGTAGAGCAGCCGGAACAGCAGCAGGCCGGCGAGCAGCTCGGCGCGCACGAACTCCTTGTCGAACTCGATCAGCGCGAACAGCATCGCGGCATCGAATACGCCGAGGCCGCCGGGCGAGTGGCTGGCGAACCCGAGCAGCGTCGCCGATACGAAGATCACGGCGAGCTTGATGAAGGCGATCTGCGGATCGTCCGGCATCAGCACATACATGGCAAGCGAGCAGAACGAGAGATCGATGATGCCGATCACGATCTGCAGCAGGGTCAGTGGTCCGCCCGGCAAGGTCACGGTCCAGTTGGCCCGGCCCACGACGCGTGGTTTGATCCAGACCCACGCCACATAGGCGGCAAGCACCGCCAGGGTCACGAGTGCGAGCACGCGGTTGACCCACTCGGGCAGCCGGTCGATGGCGCTTGCCGCGCGCGGCTCGATGGCGATGCCGAGGCCGAGCACGGTGGCGTTGCCGAGCCAGAACGTGAGCCCCGCGATGAAGCAGATCTTGGCGACGTCGACGGCGCTCAGGCCCCAGGCCGAATAGACCCGGTAACGCACCGCGCCGCCGGTGAACAGGCTGGCGCCGACATTGTGGCCAATCGAATAGCTGGTGAAGCCGGCGAGCGCGGCGATGCGATACGGCACGTGGTGCGCCCCGATCGTGCGCAGCGCGAACAGGTCGTAGAAGGTGAGCGTGAAATAGGCCGCCGCCACGAACAGCCCGGCCAGGATGATGTCGCGCGCTTCGGTCGCCTTGAGCGCCGCGATCACGTCCTGCGCGCTGATGCCGCGCAGGATGCGATACAGCACCACCCCGGCGATGGCGATGATCGTGAGGCTGAGGGCAAAGCCGATCCGGTTCCAGCCGATCCTTTTATCGAGGAACCGCGCTGTCGCACGGAGCGCGTTCACCATTCCTGCTTCCCTGCGGCCAGCAACCCCCGGCCTCTTGGCGGACCGGCACCACTTGACTAGCAGAAGGCGGGCGAAAGTGCGAGCGTCTGCGCCGGAATCGAAACGGGGAGCGTCAACCGTGAAGCTGCGCAATCTCGGCAAGTCGGGCCTGGCCGTATCGGTGGTCGGGCTCGGCTGCAACAATTTCGGCGGCCGCACCGATTTCGAAGGCACCAAGAAGGTGGTGCACAAGGCGCTCGACCTCGGCATCACCCTGTTCGACACGGCCGACGCCTACGGCAACCGCGGCGGCTCGGAAACGGAACTCGGCCGCATCCTCGGCGAGCGGCGCAAGGATATCGTGCTGGCGACCAAGTTCGGCATGCCGATGGACGACGCCGGGATCATGCAGGGCGCGGCGCGCCGTTACATCATGAGCGAGGTCGAGGCGAGCCTGGCGCGGCTCAAGACCGACTGGATCGACCTCTACCAGGTGCACCGGCCCGACCCGCTGACGCCGATCGAGGAGACGCTGCGCGCGCTCGACGACCTGATCCGGACCGGCAAGGTGCGCTACATCGGCTGCTCCAATTTCGCCGCCTGGCAGGTCGCCGATGCGCAATGGACCTCGAAGGCGTGCAACCTCAATGCCTTCGTGTCGTGCCAGGACGAGTACAGCCTGCTGGTGCGCGACGTCGAGCGCGAGCTGATCCCGGCCATGCAGGCGCATGGGCTCGGCCTGCTGCCGTACTTTCCGCTGGCGAGCGGGCTGCTCACCGGCAAGTACCAGCGCAACGCCGCGAAGCCGCAGGGCGCACGCCTGACCTACATGCAGCAGCTCGCCGACCGCTACATGACCGAGGCCAATTGGGGCATCGTCGAGAAGCTCACCGACTTCTGCGGCAAGCGCGGCCACACGCTCACCGAACTCGCCTTCTCCTGGCTCGCGATGCGCCCGACCGTCGCGAGCGTGATCGCCGGCGCCACCAAGCCCGAGCAGCTCGAAGAGAACGTCAAGGCCGCGGACTGGGTGCTCAGCGCGGAAGAGATGGCGGAGATCGACAAGATCACCGTGAAGGCTTGAGGCTGTGGGGCGACGGCGAGGTGCGCACAATTTTCGCGACGGCGGAAACCGCGCGTTCAGGATAAGGACAAATGGAGATTGATCTTTTATCTTGGTCAACCCATGGTAGGGCGTCCTGGTCCCATGAGGGGTGCTTTCTAGGGGTGCCTTCAAGGCAGGGTCAGGATGCGGTCCCTGCGGACGGGAGTCACGATCCCGCACTCGGGCGACCCGGGAACTTCACCAGAGGGCAAAAGGACCACCTGCCAGGAGCTGGCTGATCAGCGAAGGCTCGATCCTTCCGAAAAGCGTGACCCGGGCTCGATAAATCCGCGGCGAAGCGCCGAGAGGCGCGCCGGCCTGCGTCACTGGCCGGTCATCCTCCGGCGATCCGGAGATGGGTCCTACCGCGAGGCGGACCACGGGTGCGGCGTATCCGCACCAGCGCTTCCCGGCGCTTCGCTCCCCTCACTTTGGAGAGCGAGAAAGAACTGAAGGGGACCCCGGCCCCCACTTGAACCGGGCAAATCCCATTGGCTGTTTGACAGGTGAATCGGAAATCAAGCGGCACATTCCGCTCTCGTTGCCCTCCCCCTGTGCCAGGGGGAGGGCAGAGGAGAACTACAGCTCCTTCCCGATCCTGCGGTCGAGCGAATATGGGCCGCCGCCGCGCAGCGCGATCGCGAACATGATCAAGCCCCAGAACAGCGCGTATTCGTAGCCGCGATTGGACCAGGCGAACCCCTGCGGCACGTGCACCAGCGTGACCACCAGCAGGTGGATCGACAGCGCCGCGGCGAAGAAGCGCGTGAACAGCCCGAGCGCGACGCACACCGCGCCGACGGTTTCCAGGAACCCGACCGCATAGGCGAGCGGCAGCGCCGGCTCGATGCCGCGGCGCGCGAGGCCGCCGGTGGCGAACGCCGCGATGCCGGCCTGCCACTTCGGGATGCCGTGCGGCAACAGCATCAGCCCGGCCGTCAGGCGGATGATGAGCCACGACAGGTCCGTGACCCGTGCGTAGAACGGCGCGAGCGCCGGGATGAGCAGGCGCGGCTCGCCGGCGCGGTTCGAGAATAGGCTCATGGCGTGGTCTCCCTGCGGCAGCCGAGCAGATGATAGAGGATAATGCAGCCGAACGTCGCGGTGCCGATGCCGTCGAGCGTGAACCCGGCGAGCGTCAGCTTGAAATTGCCGGCGCCGAGCACCAGCGCGACCGCGACCGTGATCAGGTTGCGCGCGTCGGAGAAGTCGACCTTGTTCTCGACCCAGATGCGCCCGGCGGTCGCCGCGATCAGGCCGAACACGACGATCGATAGGCCGCCGAGCACCGGGCCCGGGATGGTCAGGATCAGCGCGCCGAACTTGGGCGAGAAGCCGAGCAGGATCGCGATGAGCGCGGCCGCGGCGAACAGCAGGGTCGAATAGATCCTGGTCACCGCCATCACGCCCATGTTCTCCGCATAGGTGGTGACGCCGGTGCCTCCCGCCGACCCGGAGATCATGGTCGCGATGCCGTCGCCGACGAAGGCGCGGCCGAGATAGGGATCGAGATTGCGGCCGGTCATGGCGCCGATCGCCTTGATGTGCCCGAGGTTCTCGGCGACCAGGATGATGGCGACCGGCGCGATCAGCACCATCGCCTTGGGGTCGAACACCGGGCTTGAGAATTTCGGCAGGCCGATCCAGGCCGCCTGCCCGATCTTGGAGAAGTCGATGGCCGGGCCGAGGCCCATGAGGTTGGCGAGCAGGTAATAGACCAGATAGCCGACGACGGCGCCGAGCAGGATCGGGATGCGCCGCCAGATGCCCGGCGCATAGACGGCCAACACGCCGACCGCGACCACGGTGATGAGCGCGATCCAGCGCGCGAATGCGCTGCCGTCGGGATTGCCGGGTCCGATCCCGGAAGCGCTCGAGACCGCGATCGGCGCCAGCACCAGGCCGATCGCGGCGACGATCGCGCCGGTCACCACCGGCGGCATCAGCCGCTCGACCCAGGCGTGGCCGGCCGCCATCACGATCAGGCCGATCACCGTATAGAGCGCGCCGGCCGCGATGATGCCGCCGAGCGCGACGCCGATGTTCGGGTTAGGGCCGGCCGCGACCGCGGCGCCGGTCGCCACCAGCACCGGGCCGATGAACGCGAAGCTCGAGCCGAGATAGCTCGGCACCCGGCCGCCGACCACGACGAAGAACACCAGCGTGGCGATGCCGGAGAACAGGATCGCCACGTTGGGATCGAAACCCATCAGGATCGGCGCCAGCACGGTTGCGCCGAACATGGCGACCACGTGCTGCAGGCCGAGCACGATGGTCTGTCCCGGCGGCAGCCGCTCGTCCGGCAGGATGACGCCTTCGGTCTTGAGCTTCCATGTCGGGAAATAACCGTTCATGCGCCCCTCCCCTGCATGCAACCTGGAAGCTTCGGGCGTGGGCGCGCCCACGGTCAAGCTGCAGCGGTGCGTCGTCCCCAGCTAGAACGGGCGATTGTTCGTGCTCCCAGCTCTTCCTATTGTCGTCGGCATGGACATCGCCATCGTCGGCGGCGGCATCTGCGGCCTGTCGCTCGCGCTCAACCTGCACCAGCGCGGGATCGCTTGCCGCGTCTACGAGGCCGCGCCGCGACTTAAGGAGCTCGGCGTCGGCATCACGCTGTTGCCGCACGCCATGCGCGAGTTCACGGCGCTCGGCCTCGGCGACGAATTGCTGCGCGCCGGGATCGAAAACGCCGAGAGTTGCTTCTTCAACCGCTTCGGCCAGCTGATCTACCAGGAGCCGCGCGGCAGACACGCCGGCTACCCCTATCCGGAAGTGGGCATCCATCGCGGCACGCTGCACCTGGCGCTTTACCGTGCGGTGCTGGAGCGGTTGGGCTCGAGCAGCGTCGTGACCGATCATCTCTGCGTCGGCGTCGAGCAGGACGAACAACGCGCGCGCCTCCGGTTCAAGCAGACGAGCACCGGCACGGCATTGCCGCCGGTCGAGGCGGGCGTCGTGATCGCGTGCGACGGCGTCAACTCGACGCTGCGCCGGCAACTGATCGGCGACGAGGTCGTGTTCACCGGGATCAACACCTGGCGCGGCGTCACCCGCCACAAGCCGATCCTCACCGGGCGCAGCTACCTGCGCATCGGCTCGATCCTCACCGGCAAGATCGTGATCTATCCGATCGCCGACGACGTGGACGGCACGGGCAACCAGCTCATCAACTGGACCACCGAGATCAAGCGCACGACGACGCAGATGAACGACTGGAACAAGCCGGGCAGGCTTGCCGACTTCATCGCGGTGTACGAGAGCTGGCGGTTCGACTGGCTCGACGTCGCGGAGCTGATCCGCAAGTCGGACTTCATCTTCGAGTACCCGATGGTCGACAAGGACCCGCTGCAGCGCTGGACCTTCGGCCGCGTGACGCTTGCCGGCGACGCCGCCCACCCGATGTATCCGCGCGGCTCGAACGGTTCCGCCCAGGCGGTGATCGATGCGCGCACGCTCGCCGATTGCCTTGCGGTTCCGGGCGACCCGCGCGATGCGCTCAAGGCCTACGAGGCCGCGCGGCGCGAGACGACGGGACGGATTGTCCGTACCAACCGCGAGCACCCGCCCGACTTCATCAACATCCGGGTCGAGGAACTGGTCGGCGACAAGCCGTTCGACAATCTCGACGACTACATCACCCAGGACGAATTGCGCGCGCTGTCGGAGAACTACAAGCGCATCGCCGGGTTCGCGCCGAGCGACGTGGGGCGGTGATGTAGCCCGGCTTGAGTGAAGCGAAAGCCGGGAATCTTTCGATGCGGCGAGACCGCCCCCGGATTTCGCTGCGCTCAATCCGGGCTACGGGCTGCTACTTGTTCTTCACCCACTTCAGGATATGCGTCGCGACCGCCACCAGGGTGCCGTCCTGATTGGTGATGCGGATGTCGCCGGTGGCGCGGCGCTTCTCGGTGTCGACCGAGGCGACCTGGTAGTCGACCGTGATGGTGTCGCCGAAGAACACCGGCGCGAGGAAGCGCACGCGGTCGTAACCGAGCGAGACCGCCGTCTCGTCTCCCTTGGCGCGCGAGGACGCGACGATCTGGGTCGAGGCCGTCGACATGTAGCCGACCATCAGCGCGCCATGCGCCATCATGCGCCCGTAGCTCGACCTCTCCATGTAGACCTTGTTGACGTGATTGGGCGCGAGGTCGCCGGTGATGCCGGCGAACAGGTAGACGTCGGTCTCGCCGACGGTCTTCGAGAACGAGGTCTTGTCGCCTACGACCAAGTAGAAATCGCTCATCGGGCATTCCTCCAATCGTGCTGTTCTCGTTTCCATTCTGCCTTATTGTGGCTCGGACGGTGGAAGCAAATTGGATGCAGGAATGAAACTGGAAGGCCAGGGTGCGATCGTGACCGGCGGTGCGCGCGGCATCGGGCTCGGGATCGCGCGGCGGCTCGCCGCCGACGGCGCCCAGGTCGCGGTCTGGGACCGCGACGTCGGGCCGTTGTCCGCGCTCGATTTCAAGCCGGCCTATGCGCACGCCGTCGACGTCACCAGGCTCCCCGACGTCGAGCGCGCCTTCGCGGCGACCGCGGCAGCGCTCGGCGGGATCAGGATCCTCGTCAACAATGCCGGCGTCAACGGTCCGGTGATGGAGGCGGCCGACTATCCGCTGGATGCCTGGGACCAGGTCATCGCCGTCAACCTTACCGGCGTGTTCCACTGCTGCCGTGCCGCCGTGCCGCACATGAAGGCGCTCGGCTACGGCCGCATCGTCACGGTCGCGTCGATCGCCGGCAAGGAAGGCATGCCGAAGATCGCCGCCTATTCGGCCTCGAAGCACGGCGTGATCGGCTTCTGCAAGAGCCTGGCGCGCGAGCTGGTCGGCACCGGCGTGCTGGTCAACTGCGTCGCACCGGCCATCACCGAGACCGAGCTGTTCAAGGAAATGACGCCGGAGCATATCGCGGGCGCCAAGGCGCGCATCCCCATGGGCCGCTTCGTCCAGGTCGACGAGATCGCCGCGATGGTGGCGTGGATCGCGGGCCCGGAATGCAGCTTCACCACCGGATTCGTGTTCGACATCACCGGCGGCCGCGCCGACTATTAGGTCTTCGATGCCCGCACCCGACCCCAAGCGACTGTCGATCAACCAGGTCACCCTGCTGCAGCAGTGGTCGCTCAAGCAGGCGATCGAAGGATTGAAGCGCAACGGCGTGAACACGATTTGCGTGTGGCGCGAGAAGCTGCACGAGCTCGGCGTCGCCGAGGCCGCACGACGCCTCGCCGGCGAAGGCATGGCGGTGTCGGGGCTCTGTCCGGTGGGCCTGATCGCGTCGCCCGACCAGGCCGAAGCGGCGCAAGCGCTCGACGACACGCGCCGCGCCCTCGACGAGGCGGCGGCCATCAAGGCGCCGTGCATCGTGTTCGTCGCGGGTCCGGTGGACGCGCGCGACAAGGACATCAAGGGTACGCGGAACCGCGCCCTGGAACGGCTCGCGACCCTGGTCCCGCACGCGCGCGCCGCCGGTGTCGTCATCGGGCTCGAACCTTTGCATCCGATGATCTGCGCCACGCGTTCCATGCTCTCGACCACGAAACTCGCCAACGACTGGTGCGACGCCCTCGGCGCGGAGGACAGCGTTGGGATCGTGCTCGACACCTATGCGGTATGGTGGGATCCGGAGCTCGCCGGCGAGATCGCGCGCGCCGGCAAGCGCATCTGCGCCTTCCACATCAACGACTGGCTCACCGACACGCAGGACGTGCGGCTCGACCGCGGCATGATGGGCGACGGCGTCATCGACATTCCGGCGATCCGGGCCATGGTCGATCATGCCGGCTACGGCGGGGCGATCGAGGTCGAGATCTTCTCGGCGCGCAATTGGTGGAAGCGCGATCCCGACGAGGTGGTGGGCGTGATCAAACAGCGGTTCGCAACGGTCGTCTGACATGGCGCTGGAGCATCCCAAAGTCGTGGTGGTCGGCGCCGGCGCCATGGGCGGACTGTTCGGCGGACTGCTGGCCGCGGGCGGGCTGGACGTGACGCTGGTCGACGTCGCGCGGGCCCATGTCGAGATGATCCGCACCAACGGCCTGCGCATCGTCGGCTATGGCGGCGATCGCAGCGTGCGCGTCGCGGCGACGACCGAGGCAGGCGAGGTCACGCACGCCGACGTCGTGCTGTTTCAATGCAAGGGCCATGCGACGCAAGCCGCGGCCGAGAGCGTGAAGCACTTGTTCGGCGGCAGTGCGGTCGCGATCAGCTTCCAGAACGGGCTCGGCAACGAGGAGACGATTGCGCGCGTGCTCGGCGCCGCCCATGTTCTCGGCGGGCTGACCGCCCAGGCCGGTCTGGTCGAAGCCCCCGGCGTGGTGCGCAATTTCGGCGAACTGCCGACGTTGATCGGCGAACTGCAAGGCGGCCTTTCGGAACGCGCCGTGACGATCGCCGCGGCGTTCACCCGCCATGGAATGCCCGTGACGGCGAGCGCCGACATCAAGCGCGACAAGTGGAAGAAGCTGCTCGGCAATGTGGGCCTGAGCGCCATCTCGGGCGCGACCGACCTTGCCTCGGTCGCGATCATGGCGGTGCCCGAGCTGCGCGCCGTCGTGTTCGCGGCCGTGGAGGAAGCCGCCAACGTCGCCCGCGCGGCCGGCATCGATCTCGACGCCGACGAAGCGCGCGAAGTGCTGATGCGGATCACCGATCCGGCCGGCGGCGGCACCGGCACGGCGAAATCCTCGCTGCGCGCCGACATTGCCAACTGCCGGCGGACCGAGGTCGACTCGATCTACGGCTCGGTCGCGCGGCTCGGCCGCGCGCACGGCGTCGCAACGCCCACGATCGACACCCTGATCGGCATCGTGAAGGGGCTCGAATCGCAATATCTCAAAACGTGAGGGGACCATGGCGGGAGAATTCCAGGGCAAGGTGGTGGTCGTCACCGGCGGCAGCCGCGGCATCGGCCGGGCGATCGCCGCGGCGTTCGCGCGCGAAGGCGCGCAGACCGTGCTGGCGGCGGCGTCGCAGGCCAACCTCGACAAGGCGGCCGACGAGATCGCCGCGACGCGCGCCGTCAAGCCGATGGTCTACGCGGTCGACCTGAAGACGCTCGAAGCCTGCGAGCGGCTGCACGCGCGCGTCAAGGAGCGCTTCGGGCGCTGCGACGTGCTGGTCAACAATGCCGGCGCGACGCGCAGCGGCAATTTCCTCGAGCTTCCCGACGCCGCTTTCGGCGATGGCTTCGCGTTGAAGTATTTCGCCTGCGTGAGGCTCTGCCGTCTGTTCTGGCCGATGCTCAAGGACGCGCAGGGCCACGTGGTCAACATCATCGGCGGCGCGGCGCGCACGCCCGATCCGCTGTTCCTGATCGGCGGCCCGGTCAACGCCGCGATGGCGAACTTCTCCAAGGGGCTCGCCGGGCTCGGCAAGAAGGACGGCGTCAACGTCAATGCGATCCATCCGGGCGTGACCGAGACCGACCGGGTCGTCACGCTGTTCAAGCAGCGCGGCGAGGCGCTCGGCAAGAGCCCGGACGAGGTGCGCAGGGAAACGCTGGCCAGGGACGGGCTGCGCCGGCTCGGCCAACCGGAGGACGTGGCCGAGCTGGCGCTGTTCCTGTGCACCGAGCGCGCGCGCCACATCCAGGGGGTCGCAGTCGCGGTCGACGGCGGGCAGACCACGGGGATGTATTAGCGCATGATCCCGAAAAGTTGACAGACTTTTCGGACAAGATCATGCGCAAACGCAAAGAAAGCCGAGGCGCAGCCTGATGGATTTCGCCCTGAGCGAAGAGCAGCGGCTGCTGATCGCGACCGCGCGGCGGTTCGTCGAGACCGAGCTGATCCCGCTCGAACAGCAAGTCGAGGAGGAGGGAAAGCTCGATGATGTGACCGCGCGCGCGGTCACGGCGAAATCGGTTTCGCTCGGGCTGTTCGCCCTCAACATCCCGGCCGAATACGGCGGCGGCGGGCTGTCGGCGCTCGACAACACGCTGGTGGAGGAGGAGTTCGGCCGCGTGAGCGACATCCTGGTGCGGCGCGCGCTCGGCAACGTCTACGAGGTGATGCTCGCCGGCACGCAGGCGCAGAAACAGCGCTGGCTGATGCCCGCGACCAGGGGCGAGCGCGTGTTCTCGGTGTGCTTCACCGAGCCTGGCGCCGGCTCGGATGCGGCCGGCATCAAGACGCGCGCCCGGCGCGACGGCGACGGCTGGTCGCTCACGGGGCAGAAGATCTTCATCAGCGACGGCGCGTTCTCGGATTTCTTCGTGATCTCGGCGGTGACCGATCCCGCCGCCGGCGCGCACGGGATTTCCCTTTTCGTCGTCGACAAAGGAGCGCCCGGCTTCACCGTCGGCCGCGACCAGCCGATGATGGGCCTGCGCGGCACCAGCCATGTCGAGCTCTACTTCGACGATGTGAAGCTGAGCGAGGAAAACCTGCTCGGCGGCGAAGGCAAAGGGCTGCGCCTGGTGCTCGAAACGCTCGGGCGCATACGATTGATGCAGATCGGGGCGCGCGCGGTCGGCCGCGCCACCCGCATCTTCGGCGCGATGGCGACCCACGCGCAGACGCGCAAGCAGTTCGGCCAGGCGATCGGCGAGTTCCAGATGGTGCAGCAGATGCTCTCCGACTCGGCGATCGAGATCGAGGCGGCGCGGCTGATGGTGCGGCGTGCGGCGTTCGAGCTCGACCAGGGCGGCGACGCGCGCGAGCGCATCTCCATGGTCAAGGTATTTGCCGCCGAGATGCTTGGCCGCGTCGCCGACCGCGGCGTGCAGGTGTTCGGCGGCGCCGGCTATGCCAAGGACCTGATGATCGAGAAGTTCTACCGCGACGCGCGCATCTACCGCATCTATGACGGCACTTCGGAAATCCACCGCATGGTGATCGCACGCAGCATCTTGAAGAACGGCGCGGCGCTGGTCGATCCGGCGAGCTGAGAGCGCACATGCCGATCAACAAGTTCATGGCGGTCGAGGACGCGGTCGCGCTGATCCGCGACGGCGCCACGGTGGCGCTGCCGGGCGGCGGCGGCGGACTGGTCGAGCCGACCTTCACGTTCCAGGCGGTGGAGCGGCGCTTCCTCGAAACCGGCCATCCGCGCGACCTCTGGGTCGTGCATTCGCTCGGCATCGGCGACCGCAAGACCAAGGGCATGAACTGCTTCGCCCACGAGGGCATGGTGCGGCGCGTGATCGGCGGACATTGGGTGTGGTCGCCGCGCATGCAGGCGCTGGCGCGCGAGGAGAAGATCGAGGCCTACATCTTTCCCGGCGGCGTCACCATGCAGCTGTTCCGCGAGATCGCGGCGGGGCGGCCGGGCCTGTTCACCCATGTAGGCTTGGGCACCTTCGTCGATCCGCGCATCGAGGGGGGCAAGGCCAATGCCCGCGCCAGGGAAGACCTGATCGAGGTCGCGACCATCGATGGCCGCGAGCTGTTGCGCTACAAGCCGTTCCCGGTCGACGTCGCGATCATCCGCGGCTCGTTCGCCGATGCGCACGGCAACGTCTCGCTCGACCAGGAAGCCGCCAATCTCGACATCTATGCGGCGGCCGCGGCCGCGCACAATTCCGGCGGCAAGGTGATCGCGCAGGTGCGCACCGCGGTCGAGGTCGGCACCTTGCCGGCGCGCGCGGTGCGCGTCCCGGGCGCGATCGTCGATGCCGTGGTGGTCGATCCGGATCAGTCGATGACCTACGACGTGGTCTACGATCCGACCATGTCGGGCGAGCGCCGCGGGCCGACGCCGGCGGCGAAGGCGTCACCGTTCACGCTGCGCCAGGCGATCGCGCGGCGCGCCGCCGAGGAGCTGACCGAGGGCGCGGTGATCAACTACGGCTTCGGCATCCCCGACGCGGTCGCCGAGCTGGTCGCGGCGCGCGGCGAGCAGGAGCGCTACTACCAGACCATCGAGCACGGCACCTATGGCGGCACGCTGCTCACCGGCCACCAGTTCGGCTTCGCCCGCAATCCGAGCGCGATGATCGACGCGCCCTCGCAGTTCGATTTCTATTCCGGCGGCGGGCTCGACATCGCGTTCCTCGGCTTCGGCGAACTGGACGCCGCGGGGGACGTCAACGTCTCCAAGCTCGGCGGGCTCGCGGTCGGGCCCGGCGGCTTCATCGACATCGCGCAGAACGCACGCAGGATGGTGTTCTGCGGCACATTCGACACCAAAGGCGCCGAGATCGCGACCGGCGACGGCCGGCTCGCCATCAGGCGCCACGGCGAAGTGAGGAAGCTGGTGCGTGCCGTCGAGCAGATCACGTTCTCCGGCAAGGTCGCGCTGGCGCGCGGCCAGGAGGTGATCACCGTCACCGAACGCGCTGTGTTCCGCCTGACGCGCGAAGGCGTCGCGCTGACCGAAGTCGCGCCCGGCGTCGAGCTGCGGCGCGACGTGCTGGAACGCATGGATTTCACGCCGCTCATGCCGTCCGCGCCGAAGGTCATGGCGGCAACACATTTCACCGCCTGATCTGGTTCCTGCGTGACATTTCCGGGTAGTATCCGGCCGGTTTGGCGAGGTCCCCATGGATTCCGATGCACGGTCACGCGAGCAGGCCCTGATCGCCGTCGTGCGCGAGCTGGTGCGCGAATTGCAGCCGCAGCGGCTGAAATCGCACGAGGTGACGCTGGCGAGCCGCCTCGACCGCGACCTCGGCATCGACAGCCTCGGGCGCACCGAATTGACCTTACGCATCGAGCGCACGTTCCGCGCGCGGCTGTCGATCGACGTGATGGCCGAGAGCGAGACGGTCGGCGACCTGCTCACCGCGCTCGACAAGGCCGGCGCCGGGACCGCGACGGCCGGCGCGGCGATCGCGCCGGCGGCGGTCGACACGCGCCCCATGGTCTCGGCCGCGACCGGCGCCAGGACCCTGATCGAGATGCTGGAATGGCACGTCGAGCGCAACGGCGAGCGCACGCACGTGACCGTGCTGCAGGACGACGTCACCGTGCTCGGCGAGTTCACCTATCGCGGGCTCGCCGAGGCGGCCCAGGCGGTGGCGCGCGGGCTGATCGCGCGCGACATCGTGCCGGGCGACCGCATCGCGCTGATGCTGCCGACCAGCACCGACTTCTTCGCCGCGTTCTACGGCATCCTCTATGCGGGCGCGGTGCCGGTGCCGATCTATCCGCCGGTGCGGCTGTCGCAGATCGAGGAGCACCTGCGCCGCCAGGTCGTGATCCTGCGCAATGCCGGCGTGCGCATCCTCATCACCGTGCCGGAGGGGCGCGCGCTCGCCGGCCTGTTGCGCAGCCAGGTCGAACTCAATGCGCTCGGTCGAAACCGTCGCGACGCTCTCGGCCGCGGCGAGCGCGGTGGCGCTGCCGCCGGCCAAGGACCCCGACGCGATCGGCTTCATCCAGTACACCTCGGGCTCGACCGGCGATCCCAAGGGCGTGGTGCTGAGCCACGCCAACCTGCTCGCCAACGTGCGCTCGATCGGCGCCGCCATGGACGCGGATTCCTCCGACACCTTCGTGAGCTGGCTGCCGCTCTATCACGACATGGGGCTGATCGGCGCCTGGATGGGCTGCCTCTATTACGGCGCGCGGCTCTACGTGATGTCGCCGCTGAGCTTCCTGGTGCGCCCGGAGAGCTGGCTCAAGGCGATCCACCGCTACCGCGCGACGCTGTCGGGCGGGCCGAACTTCGCCTACGAGCTGTGCGTCAACAAGATCGACGATGCCACCCTCGAGGGCCTCGATCTCTCGACCTTGCGCATGGTGGTCGACGGCGCCGAGCCGGTGAGCGCGCAGACGTTGCGACGCTTCAACGAGCGCTTCGCGCGCTACGGGCTCGGCCCCGGCGTGGTGGCGCCGTGCTACGGGCTGGCCGAGAACTGCGTCGGGCTTGCGTTTCCCAGGCCCGGCAGCCTGCCGGTGGTCGACCGCGTCAATCGCGAGGCGCTGACCCAGCGCGGTTACGCCGAGCCGGCGGATCCGAACGACCCCAACGCGCTCGAGATCGTCTATTGCGGCGCTCCTATTCCGGGGAACGAAGTGCGTATCGTCGACGAGGCCGGGCGCGAGCTGGGCGAGCGGCGCGAGGGCCGGCTCGAATTTCGCGGGCCGTCGATGACGCGCGGCTACTTCAAGAACGAGGAGAAGACGCGCGAGCTCTACCGCAATGCCGGATGGGTCAACAGCGGCGACCGCGCCTACATGGCGAACGGCGACATCTACATCACGGGCCGCGTCAAGGACATCATCATCATCGCCGGGCGCAACATCTATCCGCAGGAGATCGAATCCGCGCTCGGTAACCTCGACGGCATGCGCAAAGGGGGGGTGGCCGCGTTCGGCACCACCGATGCGGCCTCGGGCACCGAAAAGCTCGTGGTGCTGGCCGAGACGCGCGAGAGCGATTCCGCAGCGCGCGAGGCGCTGCTCACGCGCGCGCACGAGATGGTCGCCGACATCACCGGCACCGCCGCCGAGAAGATCGTGCTGGTGCCGCCGCAGACCGTGCCGAAGACCTCGAGCGGCAAGGTGCGCCGCTCGACCGCCAAAGAGATGTACGAGAGCGGCAACCTCTCGCCCAAGCGCCGCGCCATGTGGCTGCAGGTCGCGCGCATGGCGGCCTCGAGCGCCGGTCCGACGCTTCTGCGCGCCGGGCGCAGCGCCGCCGAGACGCTCTATGCGCTGTGGTGGTGGCTGGTGGTCGGCTGCGGCTTCCTCGCCGCCTGGTTCGCCGCCATGCTGCTGCCTTCGCTGAAAGCGCGCTGGGCATTCATCCGCCGCCTCGCGCGCGGCGCGCTGCGCCTGCTCGGCGTGCCGCTCAGCGTCAGCGGCATCGAGCGCATGCCGCAGGGCGCCGCCGTGCTGGTGTTCAACCACGCGAGCTACGCCGACGCGATCGTGCTCGCCGCCGTGCTGCCGGGAGAGCCGGCGTTCGTCGCCAAGGGCGAGTTCACCCAGCAGATGTTCGCCGGCCCGTTCCTGCGCCGGCTCGGCATCCATTTCGTCGAACGCTACGACGTGGCGGCAAGCCGCGCCGACGCCGAGAGCGCGGTCGACATGGCCAAGGGCGGACGCTCGTTCGTGTTCTTCCCCGAGGGCACGTTCACGCGCCGCGCCGGGCTGCTCGGCTTCTACTTCGGCGCCTTCAAGGTCGCGGCCGAAGCCGGCCTGCCGGTCGTGCCGGGCGCGATCCGCGGCACGCGCGAAATGCTGCGCGGCGAGCAATGGTTCGCGCGCCGCACCGCCGTCAGCGTGGAGATCGCCGAGCCGATCCGGCCGACGGGCTCGGACTTCGCCTCGGTGCTGGCGCTGCGCGACAAGGCGCGCGCCGCGATCCTCGCGCGCGTCGGCGAGCCGAACCTGGGGGATTTGGAGAAGCCGCCGCAGGCGGCGTGATTCCGTAGGGCGGGCAAAGACGCGAGACGAGATATCCAAGATGCGCGCAGCACGAGCGCGTCGTGCCCGCCATGGGACGCGCATGCCGACCCGCACGCGGGCGCGGCGCTACTTGGTCTTGCGTCTGTTGCGCCGAACGAGCACGCGCCTTTCCCGCCCTACCCCACTTCCGTCTTGTCGGCGATGCGCTCGACCAGTTCGACGATCGTGGTCCTGAGCTCGCCCGGCGGAATGCGCGCATAGGCCTGGACCAGGCGAACCGCGCCCAATTGCGACAGGCAGGCGAGCACGTTGGTGTCGGCGGGCGCGGCCTGGCCCTGCGGCGCGGCGGCGCCGTCGCTGAGCAGAGAGCCGACCGGCACGTCGAGGATCTTGGCGATGCGCATCAGGCGGCCGGCGCCAACCCGGTTCGCCCCCTTCTCGTATTTCTGCACCTGCTGGAACGTGATCCCGAGCCGGTGGGCGAGCTCGCTTTGCGACATGCGCCGCGCGGTCCGATGGATGCGGACGCGATGCCCGACGTCGGCATCGAGCGGATCGCGCACTCGCTTCTTTCTCATGCAGGACTTCCGTCGTTTTGGGCTTGCACCGCGTGCACCCTTCAGCGCGCCGCCAGCGTCTCCGCCTGTTCGATCAGCCACGCGCGCCGGCGCGGGTCGGCGATGCGGACAAAGGCCTTGATCAGCCGCACCCCTTCGGCCGCGGACTCGTCGGCGTCGAACTCCGACTCGTCCGGTGCGGCACGGCGCGGCGCGATCCTTCGGCTGGGCTTCGGCATGGGAGGCTTCACCTGCTGCAAACGGCGCGACAATCTGTAGACAACGCGCCCAGGTTGTCATTAAAAGGAGCCGGTGGATTTATTCGATGGTATCTAACGTATGACCCATATCGAGCTGCGCCTGTTCCGCTACTTCGTGACGCTGGCCGACGAGCTGCATTTCTCGCGCGCGGCGGAGCGTCTCGGGATCAGCCCGCCGACGCTCACGCACCAGATCCAGAAGCTCGAGGAGCTGGTCGGGGCGCGGCTGTGCAATCGCAAGCCCAAGACCCGGGTCGAGCTCACCGAGGCAGGGGCGAGGTTCCTCGAACAGGCGCGTAACGTCCTGCGCCAGAGCGAAGAGGCCTTGTCGGTCGCGCGCAAGGCGGCCCGCGGCGAACTCGGCCGCATCGAGATCGGATACATGATGTCGGTGAGCTGCGCCGGGCTGATCCAGAAATTCGTCGGCGCGTTCCAGCAGGCGAACCCCGAGATCGAGATCAACCTGCACCGCCTGGACACGATGGTGCAGATCAACGCGCTGCTGCGCAACGAGCTCGACTTCGGGTTCGCCCGGCCGCCGAATCAATATCCGTCCGGCCTGCGCGGCATCCTGGTCTATCGGCAGCCGCTGCTGCTGGCGCTGCCCGGCAACCATCCCTTGGTGCAGCGGCAGGGACCGATCAAGCCTGCGGACCTCAAGGGCGAGGTGTTCGTGAGCACGTCGCTGGAGGTCGACCTCGGTTTCTGGCGCCACACCGAGGCCGTCACCGGGCTCGCGGATTTCGCGCCGCAAGTCTCGAAACGCGTCCCGGACCTGTTCACCGTGCTCACCTACGTTTCGGCCGGATACGGCATCGGCGTCGTCTCGCGCTCGCTCAGCGCCATCAAGCTTCCCAACGTGGTGTTCCGCGAATTGGGCGGCGGCAACGTGCCTCAGGCCGCGATCGCCTGCATCCATCGGCGCAACGAATCCGCGCCTGCCGCCAAGGCCTTCATTCAATCGCTGCGCCGTCACGTGCTGGAAGCTGACGAGCCAGCTCGCGCGCAAACATAGCGAAGATGCTCTCCCAATCGCGGTCGGTCGCGCGTTTGTCGTGAACGTCGCGATCGGGCAGCGAATAGCCGTGGATCGCGCCGCCATGCACCCGGTGGCGATAGCGCACGTTCGGGCGGCCTTGAAGCGCCCGCGCCAGCGCTTCGATCGTCGCCGGCGGGGCGAGATCGTCATGCTCGGCAAAGCCGCAATAGATTTCGCCGCGATAGCGGTCCGCCAACCGGTGCAGCGAGGACGGCGCATCGCTCACCAGCCGGGTGCCGTGCAGGCTCGCGGTCGCCCTGAAATGCTCCGGATAGGCGGCGGCGACGCACAGCGCATGCCGCCCGCCCATGCAGTAGCCGATCGATCCTTTGGCGCCTTCCTGCACCGGCTGGGTGCGCAGGAAGTCGAGCACCGAGGGCACGTCGTCGACCACCATCTGATCCTTGAGCGCGCGCAGCTGCGCGAGGATCCTGTCCTGCTCGCTTTGAGGAAGCGCGGCCATCGACTTCATGCGGCCACGCTCGTCGCGGAATTCGAAGCGGACTTTGCCCTGCCGGTAATAGAAGTTGGGCAGGGTGCAGTGGTATCCGACGGTCGCGACCCGGCGCGCGATGTCGAACAGCTCCTCGCGCAGCCCCCAGATGTCCATGAAGATGACGACGGCCGGGAACGGGCCGCCGTCCTCGGGATGCGTGGTGAACGCATCCATGCGGCCGGCCGGCGTTGCGATCTCGATCAGGTCCTCGATCATCCTCTTCGCCGATTCACGTCATACCCAGGGCCCCGTTCTATTGGGGGTCGAGCTTGATGTTTTCCGCCCGGATGATCGGCTCCCAACGCGCCTTGTCGTCGGCGATCGTCTGCACCAGGCGCTCAGGCGGGCCTCCGAGCGGCCGCATGCCGAGCATTGCGAACTGCCGCACGGTCTCGTCGCCCGCCAGGTAATCATGGACTGCCGCATTGAGCTTCATGACGATGTCGCGCGGCAAGCCTGCCGGCCCGACCAGGGCGGTCCACGTGCTGGCGACGACATCGACGCCGGCCTCGCGCGCAGTCGGGACCTGCGGCAGGAAGCCGGCGCGGCTCTCCGCCGTGACCGCCAGTGCCGTCACAGAATCGATCAACGGGATGTAAATGGGAAATCCCGCGTCGATGTGCCCGCTGAACACATCGGTGACCACCGGGGTCGCCCCGCGGTAGCCGATCAGCGAGGCCTCGATGCCGGCACGCGCCGCGAACAAGGCGGCGGCGAGGTGACCCATGGTGCCGGCCCCGGCATGGCCGATGGTCACTTGGCCCGGATGCTGTTTGGCGTAGGCGATCAGGTCGCCGAGATTCTTCCACCCGCGCTGCGGGCTGCTGACGATGATCTGCGGGACGTCCGCCACCAGGATGATCGGCTCGAAGTCGGCGTCCGGATCGTAAGGGATCGATTTGTACAGCAGCTTGTTGAGCACGTGCGGGCCGATCGCGGTGAACAGCAGCGTGTAGCCGTCGGGCGCCGCCTTGGCGACGGCCGCGGCGCCGATCGCGCCGCCCGCCCCGCTCCGGTTCTCGACGATGACAGGCTGGCCGATCTTTTCGCTCAGCGCCTTGGCGAGCAGGCGCAACGACGCATCCCCGCTGCCGCCGGGAGCGAACGGAATCACGATGGTGACCGGTCGCGTGGGCCAGTCTTGCGCGCCCGCCGGCGATGGCGCCGCCAAGAGGGCGGTAACGATGCAGAGAATGTCGCGACGGTTCATGCGGGACCTCGTGCCCCACCATGCTATAGCGGGCGGCGCACACGGGAAAGGAGTGCCGGCCTTCGATTTCGCGCGCTCAAGACGGAAAGGGCCCGACGATGACCGAGCAGCCGATCCTGGTCCGTGCCGGCCGCCGCTTCGCGGCGCCAGCCGAGCGCGTGTTCGATGCCTGGCTTTCCCCCGCCATGATCGGCCGCTTCATGTTCGACCCGCAATTGCGCGAGGAGGAGATCGTGCGGCTCAGCCTCGATGCGCGCATCGGCGGCGCCTTCTCGTTCGTGGTGCGGCGCAGCGGTGAGGAGATCGACCATATCGGGCGCTACCTTAAGATCGAGCGGCCGCGCCGGCTGGTGTTCACCTGGGCGGTCGCGCCCGAGCCCGAAGACTCCAGCCGCGTCGTGATCGAGATCGCGCCGCTCGCGGCGGGGTGCGAGCTGACGCTGATCCATGCGATGGAGCAGCGGTGGGAGGGTGCCGCGCCGCGCGTCGAGCAGGGCTGGACCGCGATGCTCGGCGCGCTCGGCAAGGCGCTCGAGGGGATGTGAGGCTGGCGTAAGGTATTGGCGCGCCCTGAGAGATTCGAACTCCCGACCCTCAGATTCGAAGTCTGATGCTCTATCCAGCTGAGCTAAGGGCGCCGCTTGCACAAGTTGCTCGCGTGCCTTAGTCCCGGACCGCAATCCGGTCAACTAGAGCATGATCCGTTCCTACGGATACGGATCATGCTCTAGTTTGGTTTCTATTGGTCGCGTTTGTCTCACGGCGAACCGGTTCCCACTTCGCCGGAAAACGCTCTGGAGCAGGTCCTCCCATGCGCATCGACGCCATTCCGGTCGGCAGGAACCCGCCGCACGACGTCAACGTGATCATCGAGGTGCCGATCGGCGGCGAGCCGATCAAGTACGAGATGGACAAGGCCGCCGGCACCCTCGTGGTCGACCGGTTCCTCTATACCTCGATGCGCTATCCCGGCAATTACGGCTTCATCCCGCATACGCTGTCGGGCGACGGCGACCCGTGCGATGTGCTGATCGCCAACACGCGCGCGATCGTGCCTGGCGCGGTGATGAGCGTGCGCCCGGTCGGCGTGCTGATCATGGAGGACAATGCCGGCGAGGACGAGAAGATCGTGGCGGTGCCGTCGCGCCATATCACGCAGCGCTACGACCGCTTCGAGACCATCGCCGACATGCCGCAGATCACGGTGAAGCAGATCGAGCACTTCTTCGCCCACTACAAGGACCTCGAGCCCGGCAAGTGGGTCAAGATCAGCCGCTGGGGCGACGCGGCCGAGGCCAAGCGCATGATCCTCGAAGGGATCGAGCGGGCGAAGGGCAAGTGATGGCCGCCGGTTCGCCGCCGCAGGACGCCAAGGCGCTCGCCGCGCGAGTCGCGCAATACCATTGGCATCACTCGCTCGACCTCGGCGACGGCGTGGTGACGCAGGGGAGCAAGTCGCTGGCGCAGATGGCGCAGGAGACCGCCGCGATCTTCGACCGCGTCGATTTCGCCGGCCGCAGCGTCATCGACATCGGCGCGTGGCACGGCACCTACAGCTTCGAGGCGAAGCGGCGCGGCGCGGGCCGCGTGCTCGCGACCGACTTCCTCGCCTGGCACGATCCGCAGATGCGCGGGCGCGAGACCTTCGACCTGGTGAAAGAGCGGCTCGGCCTCGACGTCGAGGCTGCGCTGCTCGACGTCGCCGAGACCACGCTCGATCGCCTCGACCCGTTCGACATCGTGCTGTTCCTCGGCGTCGTCTATCACGTGCTCGACCCGGTGCTCGCGCTGCGCAACGTCGCGGCGCTGACGCGCGAGCTGCTGATCGTCGAGACCGTGCTCGACATGCAGGAACTGGCGACGCCGGCGATGCGCTATTGCCCGGGCGCCTGGTGGGCGCCGAACGCGCTGTGGATGATGAAGCTCCTGCAGACCGTCGGTTTCTCCGAGATCGAGGCGGTGTGGCACCCTTACGCGCATAATCGCGGCATCTTCTTCGCATGGCGCTCGACCGTTGCGCGCAAGGCGCTGCCGGCGGCGCACGAGCGCATCGGCCTCTCGCCCAGCGCCCTGGTGCGCGCCGACGCGCGCCTGACCGACGGTCGGATCGCGGCAAGGTGGCGGCGGATGCGGAAGGGGACGTAACGCTGCTCTCGCCGGCTCAAGCACGGCCCGACGGTGGCGCAATTCTGGGGCGCGCCGCAGCAGGCGGAAGAAGAGGCGATGTCGGCGGGCGGGCGCGAGCGCGCGGTCGGGATGCGGAAAGCGGCGTGACGTAGCCCGGCTTGAGTCCAGCAAAAGCCGGGGCGAGGTTGTGGCGTGGAAAGATTCCCGGATTTCGCTCGCTCAATCCGGGCTACGAACTACGGACTCAACGCACCAGCGCCTTGTCGCCCACCGCGACGCTCATGGTCGTGGCCGCCTTGACCACCGGACCGGACGTGCGCGCGTCGGACTTGGCGAGACCGGACGCCGAAACCACCGCCATGAACACCAGGGAAGCCGCGACCGCCAGGAACGCCGTCTTCGCGTGGGTGCTGGCGCTGGCGCTGATCAGGGAATGGTTGGTCATGGCGCGTCCCCTTCGACTTCGATGATGCAAGGGATAACGCAGGCCTGTTTCCGGCGGATGTTGCGATTGTATCGTGTGTATTGCGGGGTCGTTGCGGGCCTGTACGCGCGGCCCCCTCTCGACCTTTCCGGGCCGGCTGGGCATTCTTGACGTCGCAGCGATACGACTTCGAGGACCGATCGCGATGGATGCCGCCATAGCGGAATTGTGGAGCATCTCGGAACCGGCGCTCGTCGGCGCGTATGCCGAAGCGCGGCGGCGATTTGCCGAGAAGAAGCTGGTCCGCGATACCCACCGGGCGCGGCTGGACTGGATGAAGGCGAAGGCCTTCGTCAACGGCTCGGGCGGGGTGACCGAGCGCAGGGTGGCGGTCGACCTCTCCGAGGAGCTCGGCCGCAAGGGCCAGGAGCTGCGCGAGATGACCCGCGACCTCGACCTTCTCAAGATCGACATCGATGTGATTGCCATCGTGATACGACTGCGCGGCGCACATGTGCCGGCCATCGTGCCAAGCGACGAAGCGGAGGCAGAGCCGGACCGAAACTAAAGTCGTCACCGGCAGCGAAATGGCTGCTGTCCCCTCCGACGGCGAGCACAGTCAGGAGCCAGGACGAATGCGCCACACCGGCAAATCTCCAATTTGCGCTTGCTGGCGCACGAACTCGGCGTTTGGAACAGTTGCTTGGTAAGGAGCCTGCAGAGATTCGGGCACGATCAGAAAGATCGACGCGCCGGGCGGCAAGGATGCAAGTGCTGCGGCTGTCGGCAGTCCATCCGCCGCTCTCCCCTCCGGAATGCCACGCTGGACGAACGAGCCATTCAGGATCCTGCAGCCGGTCAGAATCTCGGCGTACTCCAACGGCTTATGAAATTGCACGGCGTGCAGGCCGGAGAACATCGTAAAGCTTTGCGTAATCAAGAAGCAGGGCGCGGTGTCGGCCAATACATCGCGCACGTTGGTCAGTCGAGCGCGCGACACCGGCTGGGTCCGATATGCGTCGGCAATCCCCACGAGATCGCTCGTTGCCAGGACGCTGGCCAGGACTGCTATGCCGCCAAGCCCGTACGACGCCACTCCTTTCCCTCGCTCCTGGCTGCGGGCATGACAAGCGACCGCGCAAAGGGCGGCAAGAATCACAGCGAGCTGCGGGAAGACCAGGTACCAGCGTGTGAAGTCGGGACTGATCCCTACGTCTACGGCGCCTGCGGCAAAGGCGATCCCGATCAGCCACGTGATGGCCCAGACGCCGGCCATGCGCGCAATGGCCAACGAGCGCTCGGGAACTGCGCGCAACAGATACGCTATCGACAGGGAGAGCAATACACAGCCGAGGAGAACCAATCCCCGATAGGGTGAAGCATAATTGGTGAAGGAAGGCCCGTTGAAGATGAATAACAGCTCGTCGTACTTTCCCAGCACGACTTCCGACATGCGCTTCATGCCGTGCACCGGATCAGGCCAGGCGAAGCGACCGGCACGGGGATCGTCGAGCGCTTCTCTCATCAACAGCAGGAACACCCCGAGCGACAACGTCCCGGTCAGCCCCAATCGCAGCGCGGCAAGCCGTTCTTCCTGCTTGCGCGGAAAGTGAATGAGAACGTAGGCGGCAAAGAAACTCACGACCATGTAAAGCACCGAATAGTGCAGCAGGATTGCACCCACCAGGGTCGCGACGGCGAAGGGAACCCCGATGTTCTTGCGCATCGCGATCAGCAGCAACCCGATCAGAACCGGGAACACGGCTCCAGCCAGAACTTGCGCGTTCTTGCCGTATTCGAGCGTGAACGTGACGGTGCGTTCCAATCCGAAAACAGCGACATAGCTCAGCAATAGGACCAACCAGAGCGGCATCGGCATGCGGAACACACGATGGGCCATCCAAGCCCAGCCGACCGGAAGCAGCAGCACCATGATGATGGTCGCCGCCTTGAAGGCCAACAGGGCATGCAGCGGCGCAAGCACGCGGCTGATGATCGAAAACAAGATCGGGTAGCCGGGCGGATACGCGAAGCCGGCATCTCCCGGGCGGTAGAACTCGATTGTCGTGGGGTGAGAGACCAGTACATCAGCGAGAGTTGGCACGATGATCGGATCGTGTCCGGGCAACACGTAGCCCGGCCTGCAGACGACAAGAAACGCCACTGCGGTCAGGCCAATGACAAGCGCAGATATCAAGATCGTTCGACCGTCCGGCTCGGTTGCGGAGGTTTGCGCCGGCAAGACCCAACGAAGGAATGCCCAAGCGGTTACGCCAGCCGCAGTAAAGGCGAGGAGGTGGCGTCCATGAAAGAGGCCAAGCCGAGACAGGATCAGGAAAAACAGGACATGAACCAGGACAAGGACTAGGCCCGTCAAGAAAATGCGGTCTATCCGAAGCGAGCCCAGATCAGGCGGTATCATAAGGGCTGCGTATTCCCCGACCGATTCACAGGCCAGCGCCGGTCATTTTAACAGCAAGGCCTCGGAAGATCGACTTCGCCGCACGGAATTCACCGGACGGGTTCGCGCCCCGCGAACCACAGCTTCGGATCGGCCGCCCGCACGCGCGCTTCCGGCAGACCGAGTTCGCGGCGGACGATATTGGTGCCCTCGACCAGCGCCACGCATTTGTAGAACGCGATCCGCCGCGACAGGCCTTCGCGGCCGAAGCCGCAATCGGTGCTGATGACGAGCTGTTCCTTGGGGATATATTCGAGCGCCTTGCGGATCAGCGCCGCGACGTGCTCCGCCGGCTCCACCACCGTGTTGCAATGGTTGACCACGCCGATGCCGATCTTCTTGTCGGTCTTGATGTGCTTGAACAGATGCAGGTCCTGCCCGTCCGAACTCGCGCATTCGAGCGTCAGGACGTCGCAGTTGAGCTGCAGCAGATGCGGCAGCGCGCGCTCGTAGCTCGGCACGTTCCAGTGCACGCGCTGCTGGTTCGGATTGCCCCAGCAGGTATGCACCCAGATCTCCGCGTTCACGCCGACGAGCTGGCGATTGAACGCCGCGGTGAGGAATTCGAGATCGGCATCCGTGCACGCCGGATTCACGGCGCGGCCATGGTGCGGCGGCTCCTCCACCTGGATCAATGGGCAGCCGGCGGCGACCATGTCGCGCAGCTCCGCGTTCATGATGTCGCAGAGATCGAGGATCATCGCCTTGTCGTCGGCATAGAACTCGTTCCACAGCATCGACGCGAGAGCGGGGGCGCAGATGGCGCCGAATTTCACCGGCCGGTCGGTCATGCGCTGGGCGACCTGCCAGAGCGCGGCGTATTCCAGCGGCCCGCGCGTGAGCTTCTCGCGCACCACGCCGGGCTGATAGGCCTCCTGCACCTCCCACAGGATCTTGCCCGGCCGCAGGCCATGGCGCGCCATCCAGCCGCGCGAGGTGTCGCGGTGGCCGCACACGCCCCCGAGACGTTCGATCGGATAGAAGAACCAGGACTTGCCGCCCACGGTCAGGTCGAAGCGGCTGTCGCCGTCGGTCACGATATCGAGGCCTGCGGCTTCCTGTTCGGCGATGATGCTGGCGACCGCATCGAGATATTGTTCGCGGAACAGGCTGTCGCCGAGCGCGGACTTGAACGACCGGCCGTCCAGGCTGCGGTCGAACCAAAGCGGCCGCGGGTAGGAGCCGGTGACGGTGGTGGGCAGGATCATGTCGCGCGTGACGGTGAGCACGGCGGCCTCCGAAGAAGGAAGAAGCGACTACTGGCGATAGCCGTAAGCCTTGTTCCAGTCGTCGGTCCAAGGCTTGAAGATCTTCTCGATCTCGGCGTCGTCGGAGTACCAGGTCTTGATCGCCTTGGCGTCGACGCCCGGCGGCATCGGGGCCTGCGCCAGGGAGGAGAACGAGCCGAGCTGGACCATCAGCGCCTGGCCCTCGCGCGACAGCGCCCAGTCGAGGAACAGCCTGGCGGCATTGGGGTGGCCTGCGCCCTTGGCGATCCCGGCACAGAAGACCGTGACCGGGACACCCTCGGGCGCAAAGAACCACTTGAGCGGTGCGCCTTGAGCGGCGAGCGGGATCGCGAGATTGGTCACCAGCGGCGCAATCGCGATCTCGCCGCGGATCATGGCGTCGACCATCGGGGCCTGGCTCGGAAACAGCGCCGGCTTGAGCGCCGCCTGCTTGGTCCAATAGTCCTCGCCCAGCACCTTGCGTTCGAACATGGCGCGGTTGAAGGGTGCGCCGCCGGACGCGATGATGGTCTGCCCGAGACGCAGCTTGCCGAACTCGGGCTTCACCAGATCGGCCCAGGACTTGGGCGGGTCCTTCACCAGTTCGGAATTGTACGTGATGGTCCAGGCGTTGCCGGAGCGCGGCCACAGCCGGTCGGCCGTGCGCGTCACCGCGGCATAGTCTCCGGCGTTGGGCGGCGCATAGGGCGCGAACAGCTCGATCATGGCGCGCGCCTGCACCCGGTCGGAGATGTCGATGACGTCGGCGATCATCCGGTTGGCCGCCGCCTCGGTCTTGATGCGCGTGATCAGCTGGCCGGTCGGCGCGCGCACGATCTCGATCTGGATACCGGGGAAGCGCTCGGCAAAGCGCTTGGCGACGGCCTGCTCGGTGTCGAGGAAGTTGGCGGTGTAGAGGACGATCCTGCCCTCCTTCCTGGCCGCGGCCAGCAACTCGGCCGACGGCACGAAGTCGGCCTCGGCCGCATGAGCGGCGCAGGCGAACAACAAGGCGGCGGACACGGCGGTGGAGCCGCGGCGCCATTGCAGTGTGAATGGTCGCATGATTGCCGTCCCCCGTTGGCGGTCACGTCCCCTGTCATAATGCCACGGGTGAGCTCAGCGGCAATGCCGAGGCGCAACGCTGCAGCGGCGAGCCCTCAATTCCTGCGGAAGGCGGTCTCGTCGTTGGCGCTGATCGGTGGCAGCAGCGGCTCGCCGCTCGGTGCGACCGTGACCGCCGGCGGCGGCACCTGCGGCGCGGGCCGCGGCGCGACCGCTACCGGCGCGTCTTTCTTCTGCCGTCCGCGCGGCCCGGCCGGCGCCGGCGCGGCAAGCGGCGCAAGCTCGACGATGACCGGATTGGGCCAATGCTCGTTGGCGGTGCCGGTCGCGGCATCGACGCCGAGCCCGATCACGCCGCCGACCAGCACATTGCCGATAACGCCGGCGGCGCCCGCGCCGGCAACGCGCGTCTTCACCGCGACGGTGATCGGCTGATAGCCCGCCTTGGTGAACGGCGCGTCGAACTCGTCATAGCGGCCGAACTGCAGCTGGCACGGTGTGACGCAGCCCGGCCCCTTGGTGGTGCGCATCTCGCAGTGACTTCAAATAGCTCCTTGTGAAGACGAGGCCTTCAGCCAGCCCCAGGGTGAGTATGGTCCCTTTCGCGGCCATCGGCGGCCTCTTGGAGAGGCCGAGGTCCGTACTTCTCCTAATTAGCGACATCGATCCTTGCCGACGCGCGGCAGTTGCGTAAGAATACCTCACGCTGGGAGGGTCCGTTAATGCGTTATTTGGTAAGTGCGGCGGCGCTGGCCGTGGCGTTGGGCGGTTGTGCGTCGAAGTCGAGCGACATCACACCCGCTTACATCTCACCGATCATGTATCAAAACCACAGCTGCCCTCAGCTTGCACAGGAAGCACAGGGCGTCTCGGCTCGCGCCGCTCAAGTATCAGGTGCACAGGATCAGAAGCGGACCAACGATCAAATCGCGACTGGTGTCGCCGTCGTCATTTTCTGGCCAGCTGCATTCCTCGTCGGCGGCGATGGTCCTATGGCTGCAGAACTCGCGCAGTTGAAAGGCCAAATGGTCGCGATCGAGCAGGCGTCGATCCAGAAGCGCTGCGGCATCACGTTTCAGCGGACCGCAAGCGCGGGCGAGCCAACCAACGCGTACGCCGTGCAACAGGCGCCGCCCGAGCCGCCGCCCGCCAGGAGCAAGCAATCAAATACTCCGCGAACGAAAAATCCAGCAAGCCGTACGCCGACGCCACCACTAGCGCCGCCTCCGCAAACGGTCGTGATCGAGCCGCCGCCACCGACGTTGAGCGAAGGCGATCAAACAATGATGCGGCGGAACTAGGTCACTGACTGCGGCAGCGTAGGCTAGCGAACGGGTCAGAGAGACGTTCCCGCTCCTAGAAAACGGGCGTTTCGCTCATATCGAGCAAACTGGCAGTGACCGTGCGCGCCTGGAAGCGACATCAGCCAGTAGATCATATTGATGTTATCATTTTTGATAACTAGAATATGAGATATGCGCCGCCGCGACCTCGTGCAGAAGCTCACCGACGTGGATCGGCGCGGGGTCTGGGCCTTCACCCCGGCGACCTTCTCGGCTCTGCTGGGACATCCCGAACCGAACTATCTCAGGCTCAGGATGAAGCGCTTGGCCGACGAGGGCGTCCTGGTGCGAGCCGCGCGCGGGGTGTACGTCAATCCGCATGCGCGCTCGATGCCGAACGACGTGCGCGCCGGGCTGATCCGCTTCCTGCGTCCACGCGAGATCACCTATGTGAGCCTGGAAAGCAAATTGTCGGAGGCCGGCGTGATCTCGCAGATCGCGACGACGTTGACCTGCATGACGACGGGCTCGCCCGGCCGCTTCGACACGCCGTGGGGCGCGGTCGAGTTCACCCACACGGATCGTTTCATCGCGATCGGGACCGACGTGCATCGGCGAGACGACGGCACGCTGCACGCGACCGTGGAACGCGCGGCGCGCGACCTGCGCCGGGTCGGGCGCAATACGGGTCTGATCGACGCGGAGACGCTGGCCGAAGCGATCGGCGAAGAAAGAAGCCCGTGAACCGCAAGGCCGCCAGCTTCAGGGGCGCCGTCGCCGATTTCATGGCAGAACGCGGCATTGCGGCCGAGATGGAGCAGAACCTGATCAAGGAGGCGATCCATCTTCATGTGCTCTCGGCGTTGTCGGATGCCGGCGTGCTTCGTCACGTTGTGTTTCAGGGGGGCACGGCGCTGCGTCTTTGCTACGGCGGAGAACGCTACAGCGAGGATCTCGACTTCGTGTGCGGAAAGGCCGGCGCCTACGTCAAGGACCTCGAATTCGAGCAGTTGGTGCGCGGCGCCTTGGAGGCGACACGGAAATCGCTGCAGCACGATTTCGCGATCGATGCAGAGCAGATCACGCTCAAGCAACCTGCGCGTCTCGCGGCGATCAAGGACGATCCCGTTGCGGTCGCTGCTTGGCAGATCGTCGTGCCGGTCGATCCGACGCCGCGGTCGCCGAAGTCCCGCGTCAAGATCGAATTCGCCAATGTGCCGTCCCACCACAGCGGGCCGAACGTCGCCAAGGCGGCGCAGGGCCTGGTGCAGGTGCAAGACGTCATCCTCAGCGTCGAGAGCGCCAACGAAATCCTGGCCGACAAGGCGGTCGCGCTGACGGCGCGGCCAGTGATGAAATACCGCGACGTCTGGGATGTCTGGTATCTGGTCGACAGGCTGAATGCCACGGCCGACCGTGACATGGTCGGCCGGAAGTTCGCCGACTACGATGTTTCCGATGCCGCGACGAAGGCGCAGCGACGGATCGACGAACTGGCGAAGAGTTCTTCCGCGAATTCGTTTCTCGACGAGATGCGACGTTTCCTGCCGGCAAAGCGCGTCGCCGAAATGAGCGACGCGGGCTTGCATCGTGTGGTGCTTGCGGCAAGCGATGGACTGCTGCGGCGCGCGGTTCTTCCAATGTCGGCAAAATTTAGAGCATGATCCGATTCTATTTGAGCGGATCATGCTCTAGACTGGCGCGAAAGGAAGACGAGGTCGCCGCCATGTGCCGGGCTCTCATCTATCTCGGTCGTCCCATCCCGCTCGACAATCTCCTGTTCCGGCCGGAAAGCTCGCTGGTCAACCAGGCGCTGCTGCCGCGCAAGCTGCAGATGCTGAACCTCGCAGGCTTCGGCATGATGGCGTGGGACAGCCGGTCGCATCACCCGGAAGTGCCGTTTCGCTATGCGACCCCGTCGCTGCCGGTGTTTGATCGCAATCTTCGGGCTCTGGCGACAAAGCTCACGCCTGAATGCGTTATCGCGCATGTTCGCGGCGTTGCGTATGCGCCGACGTCGCACGTGTCGGAGATCAACACGCATCCGTTCTGCTTCGATCGTTGCACGATCGCGCTGGCGCACAATGGCGATCTGTACCGCATCGACGACATGAAGCGCGATCTGCTGAACCACATTCGACCGGACATGGCACGGCACATCGCAGGCTCGACCGACAGCGAGTGGATCTATGCCTTGATCCTGTCGCTGCTCGACGATCCGCACGCCTCGCCCGACGGTGAGGAACTGCTGAGCGCGGTGCGGCGCGCGCTTGCGATCATGCGGGACATCCGGGCCAAGCACGGAATAACGATTTCATCATCGGTGAATCTGTTCATCACCACCGGCGAGAAGGTGTTGGGCGTGCGCTATTGCTTCGATTTCGGATGCTATCCGAGCGAGCGACCGGAGCAAGTCCACGAAGCCAACCTGTCGTATCTGAGCCTGTGGTATACGACGGGCCGGGATTTCGGCTTCTACGACGGCGAGTGGAAGATGATCGGCGGCGAGGAGACCGCCGACTCGCTGCTGATCGCATCGGAACCGCTGACGCATGATACCGCGGCCTGGTTGGAGGTCCCGGAATACTGCGCCGTGTTCGGCTCGCTGCGCGGCGACCAGCCGGCGATCGAGGTGCATCCGCTGAACTTGTGATGCAGGCTGTTTCCCGCTCGTCCCGCAGCGCTCCAAACTGCGCTCAGGTGACGAACGGCGAGACCGTTTTCCCGCTTCCGGCGCGCAACTGCTGGAACACGCGTGAAAGCCCGACCAGGCGCTTCAGGTGGTTCGTTGTGCGCGCCACCATGGCGGCCTGGTGCTCGGTAATCGCCGTCAGAAAAGCGAATGCGGTCTGATCGAAGCCGAGATAGAGCTCGAGAAATGCTGCCCGTGGCAGCTCCAGCAGCACGGCATTCTCGCACACCACATAGTCGGCGCTGACCGGGCGATTCTCGATCACCGGACTCACATTGCAAAAACAGCCGGGTCCGCGCACGTTCATCAGATGGATGCGCCCGCCGTCAGCATGACCCGACGCGACGGCGCCGCGGACCACCACATAGGCATGCTCCGGGGATTGATCGCGGGAGACAAGCGGATGGCCGCGGGCCGGGCGAATGACCCTGGCGCGCGCCTGCACCGCGGCGATGCTGGCCGGATCGAAGCCGCCGAAGCAGGGAAGGACGGGCAGAAACGCGCCGACATCGAATCCGTTGGGCGCCCCTCCCTCGAGGCCTTCCCTGGGCGCCGACGGCAGTTGCGACATTTCATAAGGACTGTCGCCGCGTATTGCTGCTTCGTGGATTCTGCCGTGCAAGGCGCGCAGGCGTCCTGCCAGGACGAGCGCCAGTTGCCGAAACATCTTGAATGCGCCGGGGCGGAGCTGGGCCAGCGCGGCGCTGAGGAAACGCCAGTCCGCGTAGATCGCCTCGACCGGCCCCGTGGCCGTCACGGTGGCGCTGCGTGGAACCGATCGGAGCAGCGCCAATTCGCCGTGCGTGCTGCCGGGTCCAAGCTCGGCGATCAGGGCCTCGCCCCCTCCCGGCAGCTTGGTGGTGACACGAACCTCTCCGTTCACGATGAAGTAGATACCGTCCGGCTCCGCTCCCTGGCGGATGAGCGCCTGCCCGGCGGTGAAATTCAATAACTGCAAGCCAAGCGCGACGTCGGCCCGTTCTTGGTCGTCGAGGTCGGCATAGGGCGGCACCGAGGCCAGACGCGCGATCAATTCCGGGTCCGTCATGGCCGGTCCCAGTGCCGCCGTCGTCGATCCGGCATGGAGGGCATTTGGCGTTCAAGTGCTCCGAATGAGCTTGCAAAGCGCGCGATTGAGTGCACGCGAAATCTCGGGCCGCTCCCGCATCACCGCGTAGAAATCGTCTTGCGCCAGCCGGAACAGCAGCGTCGGCTCGAGCGCCGACACGCTGGCGGTTCGCGGCTCGGAATCGAGCAACGACAGCTCGCCGAAGAATTCATTTTGCGCCATCTCGCGCAGATCCCGGTCGCCGTCATGCACCCGCACCCGCCCCGCCGCGATGATGTAGAGCGAATCGCCGGGCTCTCCCTTCTCGATGATGCGCTCCCCGGCTATCGCAGGGCGCTCGGTCAACAGGACGGCGACGTCGGCGAGGAGCTCGTGCGGGATTGTCTCGAAGATGCTGACCTGCTTCAGGACCAAGACCCGCTCGAGCGTCGAGGAACGGGCAACCGCAGGCCGCGCTCCGGTTTCGCCGACCGATGGAGCGAGCGCCGCGCGCGCGACTTCGGCGACCAGGGTTTCGCGGTCGCCGGCGGCAGCCATCAGGGTCATGATCGCGTTCGGCGCGGAGGAATCAAGCGCGCGCAGCGCGCATGCGCGCAGCCAGGGACTGACCCAGTGATAGCGGCCGGCTGCGAGCTCGATCAGCCGCTCCTGCCGCTGCTTCCCGTCCGGTTCGCGCGCCGGCTCCGCGCTCGCGAACAGCGGCGCCAGAAGCGCGTGATGCTTCGACGCAAGCACGCCGGCGAGGACCGCACGGGTGCGCTCGGCCCAGTCATGGCGGCCGTCGACCATCGGTTTCTGCGCCTGCGCGAGCTGCTCGCACGGATACTGGAAGCAGCCCAGCAGTTCGACCGCGCGGCGGCAGCATGACGCGCGAACGAAGTCGAGCGCCGGCTCGAGCAGCGGATCCGCATCGGCGCTGCGCATGTCGACGGCGACGGCCAGCATTTCGGCGCCTTCGCGCGCGACGTCGCGCAGTCGGGCTTCCGCGAGGTTTTCGCCGTGTTGCTCCTCCATGTGGTATTCGGTGAGCACCGAACCGACCACGCCCTGATCCGTGTTCCGCGCCACGGCAAACAGGTGATAGAGAATTTGCACCGCGCGCGAACGCACGACGCGCTCGAGGCGGCGCGCCTGCTCCAGCCGTTGCTCGGGTGCGAGCTCCATGCCGGCTGCGAAGTACCCCGCGCCCGTGATGGCGTCGTCGACGCCGACGCCGAACCGATACCACGCGTTCTGCAGCGACTCCCCGATGATGCCGTACTCGACCGCGGCGGCGCCTGGGACCTTGCCGCACCAGATCGGTGCTTCGCCGCCCACGCGCAATCCGTGAAATCGCCCGATCCAGGTCCCGACGATGTCGCTCGCATCGGTTTGCGAGGATTCGGCGGTGTAGAAATCGACCAGCTGACGCCGATCGACCGCATCGAAGGGCATGCCCATGGCATAAAGGATGCGAAGCAGCAGGCTGACCGGATTGAGCTTGTCGAGAACCGCGTGCGTTGGATGACGTTTTCCGCCGAAGTCGAAGCTTTGCGGCAGCGGGCCTTCGATGTGGTAGCGCGACAGGCGCTGGTCCGACACGCGGCACTCCAGCACGACCCAGTCGTGCGGAATTTCCAGGGTGCGATCGCCGATGCGCGAAGCCAGGCCAAGCGACCCTTCGGTCTGGCGCATCGGCTGCTTGAAGATGGACGCGTCGATGTTCGAGACGAAACAGGGGATCGCGTCGGGGATTGCGCTCTTCTCGCCGGCGAGCAGCGCAGCCGCGAAGGCCGGGCGCGTGCCGGGAGGGCAGCCGTAGCCCGATTCGACGTATTCGGCACAATGGTCCTCGGGGTCGTCGAGAAACGATTCCAGCGAGGGATCCTGTTGCGTCGCCGCCATGCCGATGTCGTGCAGCGGAACGACATTTTCCTGGCCGACCAGCGTCTCGCGCAGGCCGCTGCGCCCGCCGGTCGCCTCCAGGATGGTGTCGAACCGGATGGTCGCGCCGGACGACACGCGCGATACACCGTCATGTTGCCACCGGGTGATGCCCACCGGCGTCGGCGAGTGGGAGCCGGTCCGCGGCGCGCGCTGCAGCTCGACCTCGCCGCTGCGCAGCGCCTGCAGGTCCAGGCTGCGCGCAACCGCGCCGGTGTAGATCACCGCGCCGAGCTTGAGCGCAACACCGTGGAGCAAGGTCTGGATGTCGGCCAGCATGATTCCCCGTTTCCCGCGGTACTGGGAAAAGTCGTAGGTCATGCATTCGGGCATGCCGAGCGCCGCCATCAGGTAAGTGACCTCCTTGTAGACGCCGATGTACCGGTTGCGCGAATACACCTCGCGCGCTTCGCAGACGACCACGTGATGGTCACGCAGCGTGAGCTGCACCGCCGCCATCAGGCCCGCGGGGCCCGCCCCCAGCACCAGCACATGTCTTCGCGGACGCGCACGGTCGACACTGCGCGCGAGCAGCCGCTTGCGGTGCTGGAGCAGGCCGTCGACCGACAGCGAAAGGTCCTCGAGCGAGCGGTCGCTCGCCAGGAATTGCACGTCGCCCGCGGGCACGGCGAGCGCCGGGAAACGCTGCTCGACCGATGCAACGTCGAGCGGGATGGCGTCGAACCGGCGGCCGAACTCGCGCGTTTCCAGCATCGCCCGCACCGGCGGCGACAAGGGGCTGCTCTTGACCAGCGGGGCACTCAGCAGCGTTCGCGCCGGAGCCACGCTCAATTCCGCGAGCGTGCGCACCCCTGCTTCCATGAGCGATCCCTGCGGCGGCGGCGCGGGTTTCGCCGCACCCGGGCGGTCGCGCAGGGCGCGCCAGAACTCGGATGGATCGGTGACCGGCTCGGCCGGCGTCACCGCAAGGAGCCGGGACATCGCGATCTCCAACTCCACGACCGCATCAGCATTGCGCCCAGGCGGACGCCGGCACAGGGGAGTGCCGGACGTCCAGCTGCGGCGAGGCAATCCTCGGATGCGGTCTTGACCCGGCCGGTCCGCCGCTCAGTGGCCGGCAAGGTGATTCCACTTCGGCAGCAGCACGATGCAATTCGCATTGAGGCCGTCGTTCTTCAGCGTGTCGATGGTTGCGATCACCTTGTTCTGCTTGAAATCGACCACGGTGATCGAGCCGTCGCTCATTCCGGGCAGGTTGATCAGCGAGTTCTGGACCCAGCCGATCGACATGTCCTTGTTGAAGGCGATGTGATGCGCGCCCTCGGCGGTTGCGATCGACTGCAGCAACTTAGGCTTGGCCACGTTGCCCCCCGAGGTGTCGAAGATGTGCGCATGCCCGGGTTTCGCGGTGGTCACGTACATCCGCGAACTGTCGTCATTGAAATAGATCTCCAGCGGCACTCCCGCGTTGACGGAAGCGAAGTCGAACGCCTCGGCGACGTCGAAGTTCTCGGTCCTCGGGTTCCAGGTCGCCGTCCACAGCCCGCCGCCATACATGTTGGTGATATAGGCGACCGGCGGGTTCGTGCCCGGCACGAACAGGACTTCGACCGGCGCCTCGCGGCCGGGCTCCGGTTTCTTGGAGACCCGGAACGAGCCGAGCACGGCGCCGGTCGAGGCCTTGATGACGCTGATGCTGTCGCCCGCATCGCCCAGGTCGGATGGCCGCACGGTCGATGTTGCCAGGATGCGGTCGATGCCGTTGTGAATTGCAATGCCGTGGGCGTAGGGCTTCGGCAGGTCGATGACCCTGAGCGTCTTGTCGGTCGCAGTATCGCCTTCAATGACGCGATTCGAGCCCATGCAGGTCAGGTACCAACGCTTATTGTCTTCGGAGAAGACGACGTCCTCGCCGACTTGGCACTCCGGCACCGCGACGGTCTTCATCGGCAGCAACTCTTGGGTCATGTCGATGACCCGCATCTCGGCCTTGCCGAGCGAGGTCATGTAGAGCTTGGTCGAATCGCGGTTGTAGAAGATATGGTGGGCCACCAAGTCCGGCGGGAGCTCGATTTCCTTGACGATCTTGCCGAACTGCGGAGACTTCGGATCGACGTCGATGACGCCGAGCGCCTCGAACCGATTTTTTCCCCGCACTGGTTTCGAAAATGCCTTGAGGGCATCGGCGGGCTTGCTCTCGTAAAGGACCAGGGCGAGGATCTCGGCGCGCGAAGCCGTTGCGGTCAAAACTCCGGCCGCGGCGATCAGTGTCGCTGCGCCCCATCGTGACAATCGTGTCATCATGACCTCCCATTCACCGCGATACCGGTCGCGGATATCTTTGCGTAGGAGAGGAGCCGACAGGTCGTCCGCGCTCTTGCTGCGACGACGGACCATCCGTCTCGCACCGGGTTGGCAGACGCGGCCCTCAGTCGGCCGGCCTTGGCCGGCGGGCATTTTTTTGTGCTGCGAAAGACTGTAGCGTAAAACCAGGCTGATGGGGAGCGGTCTTGGCGCCCCGCGCGGCCGAGAGTTTAGCCTAGTGACTCCTGACCTGAAGTTGCACCGAATGGCGCTTGCCGCCGTCATGCTGTGGATCGGCGCGGCGGCGCCAAGCTTTGCGCAACCAAGCCGCGCGCAGCCAAGCGTCGCGCAGCAACGCGTGATCGAGCTGTCGGTCGCCGAGTTGGGTGCGCGAAAACAATTCCCGACGGTCCGGGTGCAGCGCGGGGACGCGGTGGTGCTGCGTTTGAGCACCGATGCGGCATTGGAATTTCACCTGCACGGCTATGATGTGACGGCGCGCGGAGGGCCGGGAGAACCGGCGGAATTGCGCTTCGTGGCGGCCGTCGCGGGCCGTTTTGCCGTGGAGGCGCATACGCCTGCCGGCCACCGGCGGCTCGGCTACGTCGAAGTTCATCCGCGATAGAGCATTTTCCGGCGAAGTGTGCAGCGGTTCGCCGTGAGACAAATGCGACCAAATAAGGAATCCAGAGCATGATCCGATTCGATCAGAACGGAACATGCTCTCAAGCAGCGATGCGGCTGTCGTTCCATTGTGCCGTGTCCGTCGCGCTGCTGGTGGGCGTCGCGCCGGCGGCGGGACATGGCCTGGGGGAGCGCTACGACCTGCCCTTGCCGCTCGGGCTGTACCTGTCCGGTGCCGCTCTGGTGGTGGCCCTGAGCTTCCTGGTCCCGGCAGCGCTCGCCCGCCTGGCGCCGAGGGTGGCCGGGCGCGCGCCGATGCGGATTCCGTGCCTGGAGATTCCGCATTGGCCGGGCGCGCGAGCTCTGGCCGTAGTGCTGCGGAGCGTCTCGGTTGCGCTTTTCATCCTGCTGTTGAGCGCCGGCCTTTTCGGCAATCCGAATCCGTTCAAGAATCCGCTGCCGGTCTCGGTCTGGATCATCGGCTGGGTTGGCATCGCCTATGTCAGCGCGCTCCTCGGCAATATCTGGGCCGTGATCAATCCTTGGGACAATGTGTTTCGCTTGGGCGAATGGATCGCAAGCCAGGCCGCAGGCCGGCCGCTCCGACCCTGGCTCGGTTACCCGGCTTTCCTCGCGGCCTGGCCGGCGGTGGCGCTGTTTTTCGTCTTTGCCTGGATGGAGCTGGTCTGGCCGGATCGCGACCGCCCGATGGCGCTCGCTTGGGCGATCCTCATCTATTCCGTCATCACCTGGAGCGCGATGGCGCTATTCGGGCGTCGCCTCTGGTTGGAGAAAGGCGAAGCATTCGCCGTTGCGTTCGGGCTGCTGGCGCGCTTTGCCGTGATCGGCCGGCTCGACGAGCGGGACAACCGGATCGTGCTGCGACCGCCGGCGAGCGGCCTGCTGGTACGCTCGCCGGTCAAGCCATCGATCGCCGCCTTCGCCCTGCTCATCCTCGCCACCGTCACATTCGACGGTCTGCTCGAGACGCCGCTGTGGGCCGCCGTCAGCGACCAGGCGCTGGCCACGCCGCTCGCAAAGCGCGCCGCCGCTATCCTGAGCGTGCAGCCGCATACGCTGCTTGCGACCGTGGCCTTGCTCCTGTTCCCGCTGCTCTTCGCCGCGATCTATCTGGCCGTGTCACGCCTCATGGCCTCGGCGGTTTCAGCGGGAGCGAGTTCGCTCGGGACCTCGGACATGGCGCGGCTGTTCGTCCTGACCGTGGTGCCGATCGCGATCGCCTATCATTTGTCGCACTATCTCTCCTACCTGCTGATCGCCGGGCAATTCATCATTCCGATCGCCTCGGATCCCTTTGGGCTGGGTTGGAACCTGTTCGGGACGCGCCTCTATCTGGTCGATTTCAGCGTCATCGATGCGCGCTTCGTGTGGTACGCGTCGCTCGCGCTGATCGTGGCCGGGCACGTGATCGCGGTCTGGCTTGCTCATTTCCAGGCGGCGCGCAGTTTTCCCGACCGCCGCAGCGCTGCGCGCAGTCAGATCCCCCTGCTGGCGCTGATGATCGGCTATACGGCGGTCAGTCTCTGGATCCTGGCACAGCCGATCACCAAGGCGGAGCCGTGACGCGGCTCACCCGGATCACCCGGACTGCGCTTGCTGGCTTGAGAAGGCCGCCCGTAGCCGGATGAGCGTCAGCGAAATCCGGGGACGCCAGTGCAGCGGATGAAGGTCCCGGGTGTCGCTTCGCGCACCCGGGCTACGCTTGCTACCGCAGAAAGAGCCAAGCGACATCAACGCTGCAGCGTCGTGAAGAAGTAATTTCGGGCATAGGCCCGTGGCGGCAGCGCCGCCGATGCTATCCTTCGCTGAGCCCGCCCCGAGTGCCCATCTTCTTCCTCAGTTCCGCCGTCTCTTCGGCAGTGTCGATCACCGTTTCGACGGCACTTCTTACTCTTGCTAAAATCCCCTTCTGGCTCCGCGGCCTACGTCGCACTTTCGTTTTCGCTTTCGTCTTTTTCGACTTCGCAGTCGCGACCTTCCGACTTCTCATCTTTTTCACAGTCTTTCGAGACTTAGCCATTAGCATCTCCGCTCTGGCAATGCGCCCTCTACCTTTGGCCCACAGAAGCTACGATAATTTCTCTCTGAACTCACCCCGCTCGTAGGATCTCAGGCAAAGTCTTGTAGCACGGATGAGCGTCAGCGAAATCCGGGCTACGCTTGTAGCCCGGCTTGAGTGCAGCGAAAGCCGGGGCACCAGGGCTTGGTGCTTTGGGCGACCCTGACGCGGGAAATCCACCATTCGTTAAGCATAAGGCCGTCCCCTTGGGTGCGGTAATGGCGACCTAATCAATTCTTGTTACGCCTTCTCCCGCATCAAAAGCTCGAGACGGCGAGCATGAAGTCCGATACTCCCTTTCGCAAAGGGGCTGGGCAGTTGCGCGCCGCCGCGCAGGCCCCGACCGTGCTCGGCATCATCATGGTCGGCCTGATCTGGGCCAGCCTCAGCTATCATCTGAGCGTCGAACGGAGTGCTGCCGAGAGCGCGGCGGTGCAGAACTCCACGAATCTCGCGCGCGCGTTCGGAGAGCACGTCTCCAGCTCGCTCAGCGATATCGACCGATCACTCAAGGTGATGCGGCGCAGCTACATGCTCTATCCCGATGGGTTCGACTTCGGGGATTGGATCCACGGCAGCCTGCTGGCGGATGACCTCATCCTGCAGCTCTCGGTGATCGGCCCGGACGGATACCTCAAACAGAGCAGCATCGCGTCGCAATCGCACAGCCGGATCGACCTGCGCGACCGCGAGCATTTCCGTGCTCATCTCGACTTGAAAAAAGACGAGTTGTTCATCAGCAAGCCGGTCCTCGGGCGCGCGTCCGGCAAATGGTCGGTGCAGCTCTCGCGCCGGATGTCGAACGCCGATGGATCGTTCGGCGGCGTGATGGTCGCGTCAATCGACCCGGACGCTTTCAGGCGGGTGCTCACCTCGGTCGATATCGGCGCCGAGGGCTTCATCAGCATCATTGGAACCGACGGGATCCTGCGCGCCGTCGGGCGACGCGACGCCGGTCGGCTCGGCGTGGACCTGTCGAGGACGCCTCTGTTCGAGCACTACCGCAACAGACCGCAAGGCTGGTTCTATGTGTCGAGCACGGTGACCGACCGCGTTCCGCGGCTGCTCACGTACCGGGCCATCCCGGACTACCCGCTCCTCATCGCCGTGGGTGTTTCCACCGACGACATCTTCGCAAAGATAGAGGCCAAGCGGCGCGCGTACTATGCCGTCGCGACGATCCTCACCGTCCTGATCCTGATCGTCGTCGTGGCCAGCATGCGGCAACGCATGGCGCAGCAGCGCATCTCCGAGGACCTGCGCCTCCAGAACATCCGGTTCGACATCGCGTTGCGCAACATGGGCCAGGGCCTGTGCGTGTTCGACGCCGAGAAAAAACTCGCCGTATGCAACGAGCGTTACGCGACGATGTACCAGCTGCCGCCGGAGCTGCAGCGGGCCGGGACGCCGCATACCGAGATCATCGCGCATCGCATCGCGCACGGCATCCTCAAGGGGGAGAGCGACGCTGACGCGGTGCAGCGCAAGCTCCTGGCCCTGGCGCAGCTGCCGGCCGCCGCGCGATCGGTCCGGGTCGACGAGCTCGCGAACGGGCACCTGATCTCCATCGCGCGCGAGCCGATCGAAGGCGGCGGCTGGGTTGCGACCCATGAGGACATCACCGAGCGCAAGCGCGCCGAATGGGAGCTCGATCGGGCGCGGCGATTTCTCGATACCGTCATCGAGAACGTCCCGATGCCGATCGTCGTCAAGGACCCGGAGACACGGAAGTTCCTCCTGGTCAATCGCGCCTACGAGACCTTCATCGGGATGCCGCGCGAGAAGCTGATCGGCGTCACCGCGCACGACCTGTTCCCCGCGGACCAGGCCGACCTGATCGACAGGTTCGATACCGAGGCGTTGAATCTCGGCGAGCGCAAGGTGACGGCCGAGCTCGAGTTGGACAGCGCCGAGACCGGGTCGCGTATCTGCACGACGACGCGGCTGGTCGTGCGCGACGAGCGCGACAGGCCGCGGTACCTGATCGTGGTCATCGAGGACGTCACGGAACGAAAGAAGACGGAGTCGCAGATTGCGCACATGGCGCACCACGACCCGCTGACCGGCCTGCTCAACCGCACGCGCTTTGCCGAGCGCCTCGAGCAGGCGCTCACCCAGGTTCGGCGCGGGGGGCAGGTCGCGGTGCTGCTGCTCGACCTCGACCATTTCAAGCATATCAACGACACGGCCGGCCACCTGATCGGCGACAACGTGCTCAAGACCGTTGCGGCGCGCCTGCGCAGCTGCGTCCGGGAGACCGATACGGTCGCGCGCCTCAGCGGCGACGAATTCGCGATCATCCAGACCGGCGTGGAGAAGTCGGCCGACGTCACGGTCCTGGCGGAGCGGATCCAGAATGCGATCAAGCAGCCGTTCGATCTTGCCGGCCTGCATGCCGCCGTCAACGTGAGCATCGGCATTTCGCGCGCTCCGGACGATGCGGCCGATCCGACCGAGCTGATGAAGAAGGCGGATCTCGCCCTCTACAAGGCCAAGACCGACGGGCGCGCCACCTATTGCTTCTTCGAAGCGGAGATGGATGCGCGCGCGAAGGCGCAGCGCAAGCTGGAGGCCGATCTGCGCAATGCGCTCGCCGACGGCGAGTTCGAATTGCACTATCAACCGGTGGTGAATGTACGGGACAACGAGATCGTCGGCCTGGAGGCGCTGCTGCGCTGGCGCCATCCCGAACGCGGGCTGATCTCGCCCGGCGAATTCGTTGCGATGGCGGAGGAGACCGGCCTGATCATCCCGCTCGGCGAGTGGGTCCTGCGGCGGGCGTGCTCCGACGCGGTGAACTGGCCGGACACGGTCAGGATCGCGGTCAACCTGTCGCCGGTCCAGTTCAAGAGCCAGAAGCTGGTGCAGACGGTGATCGACGCGCTCGCCGCAACCGGCGTCGCGCCGCATCGCCTGGAGCTCGAGCTGACCGAGGCGGCCCTCTTGAGCAACGACCGGCACAACATCGCGGCGCTCGAGCAGATGCGGCAGCTCGGCGTGCGCGTCGTGATGGACGACTTCGGGACCGGCTATTCGTCGCTCAACTACCTGCGCAGCTTCCCGTTCGACAAGATCAAGATCGACCGTTCATTCGTGAGCGACCTTACGAGCGGAAACGAGATCTCGCTGGCGATCGTCGGGGCGGTGGTGTCGCTGGCCCGGACCCTGCAGGTGGCGACGGTCGCGGAAGGCATCGAAACCGAGATGCAGCTCGAGCTCATCCGCGCCGCCGGCTGCAACGAGTACCAGGGCTTCCTGTTCAGTCGGCCGCTCCCGGCGGCGCAGATCGACGCGATGCTGGCAAAGCGTGCGAGGCGGGCGGTGGGGGTGGCGTAGGCTGTAATTGAAAATCAACAGCGCGCTTTGCCAGCTATCACCTGCCGGTGGGTTGCCGCCCCTCGTCACGTCCAGCAGGTCGGCTTCGGGTGCGCTTGTCGATCCTGATCTGAGTGATCAGGCGGGAGCGCCCTTGGCATCCGCGAATCGGGCGCGTGTCAGGCCGCAGCGATCGTTCAAGAGACTTATGATTCGCTCGATGATAGGCTTGTCGAGGCCTCGCTTCTTGAACTCGTCATGCAATGCCGTTGCCGCGGCTGGCAGGCGCTGGGCTAGATCGAGTACCCTGCGGCGCACCTGCGGGGCCGAAAGATCCGCCTCCTTTGCGAAGCGTTCCCAGTGCCGAGGCATGACCTCCTGGAACTCGTCGTAACCACCGATTTTCATCGCCATCTTGGCAGTCAGCTCCGGATAGACCGCTGTACTTAGCAAGTCGTAAAAGGGCGCAAGCGTGGTCCCGCCGTCTCCGTAAAGGAGCGAATAGTTCTTGGCGTGAGCGTCGTGGTTCCCGATGAACGTGTTGAAGATTACGCCATCAAGGAGCCTCGGCAGGTACAACGCGGCCGGTCGCGTGGCCTTTCGCGCGAGAGCAAAACAATCCGCGAGGGACGGCCCGCCCTCGTTCTGGTACTTGTATTCGGGTGCGACGCCGAGCGCTTGACAGAAGTCTTCCTGATGGAAGCGCCGCGGTCGGCCGTCGGCGCCTGCAACTCGGTCATAGCGCGTGACGAGCAGATAAGGTCGGCCCTCGACCGAACGAATTTCGGACGCAACGGCATCGAGATTGGCCGCCTTGGCAAGCGCAAGGCAAAAGCCCTCATTGTGGACACTGTCTTCGATCCGCCGGATGGCAGGCTTGAGGATGTGCGAGCTAGGCGCGCCATGGAGCGGCAAGGCGATGCGACCGGCTACGACAAGAACAGGCAGCTTGTCCTGCGCTCCGGCAAGACTGAGTCGAATCCCCTCCTCGCCGGCAAGCAACGGTCGCTCGGGGAGCTTGTCGAGAACGGCAGCGAGCTCGTGATCGGTGAGCGGGCGGTAATCGACATTGGTCACCGGATCGATCGGCTTCTCGCCGACGTGCACCAGGGTGACGGCGCCGGCACACTCGCCGCCGATGGCGTCAAGCAGAGCGAAATCGTTACGCGCCGAGACTCCGAACGCGCGAGCGACCTGGTCGCGCTTCTCTTGCTCCGGGAGCAAGCCGGCAAAGAAAGGACGTGCCGCGCGGTCATCAAATGGCTCTGGACGTAACGGCAAGGACGCCGATAACGGAAGGGCATCCGGCCTGCCGAGCCGAGCAGGGTCATAAGTAAAGACGAGCCGTCCCGCTTCCTGATCGAGGCGGCCGACGAGTTCCCCTTGCATCCACACGTCGAGGCTACGTTCGGGCATCGGTCACCTTGACGTCCGGTACCGAAAGCTCGATTTCAATTCCGAGCGCGGTCAGCACCCGCATGACTTTGCCGATCTGCGCCGTCGGCTTGCCTTTCTCGATGTCGACAAGGAAGCGCACCCCGACTCCGGCGGAGAGCGCGAGATCGGGTTGCGTCAGGCCGAGGGCGCGCCGGGTATCGCGGACGATGCATCCCAGTGAAGCAGGGTCGGAAGCAGATTTGAGCATATCAAATTTCCCGAGCGGGAAATCTAGGCAGGTGGCGGAGCCAAGTCAATAGCTAATTTCCCGATCGGGAAATTTTCATCCACTCAAATCGAACTGGCCTCAAAATAACCCGCTCGGGAAATTGAACTGTCGCGCCGCAGAGTGGCGCCACCCGCCACCCGGGCGGAAGCGTCAAGACGGAGATGCACCACAAGCTCGCCGCGTTCGCGGCGTGCAGGCGCGCGCCGCGCGTCAAGCCGAGGGCAGCACGGTGGTGCGCGCCGCCGGCGTCGAGGTGCCGGTCGAGCCGGTCAGCCCCGCTTCGCGTATCTCGTGGGCAGCCCGATCAGCGTCGGACTGCCTGTCGAGTTGCCGCCGCCTCCTAACGTTCGCTTTCGCGGGCGAGGACAGGCTGGACCACGTAGAGGAGTTCGTGCGCAACGCGAGCGTGGTCGTGCGGCTCGTCCGAAACGCGGTGGGGCAGATCGACGCGATGCTGGCGGCGCGCGCGAGGCGGGCGGTGGGGGTGGCGTAGGCGCGGCTGATGATTTCCAGCACATCCTGCCTTAGCGGCTTGTCGGAACGCGCAGCTCCCCTCTTCATAGTGGTACCGCACCGCGCAAGTTGATGGCGGACAGAAACTCGTGACGCGTTTCAGGCCTGTTGCGAAATACACCTGACATTTGGCTGGTCACCATCGTGACTCCCAATTTATGCACGCCTCGCGTTGTCATGCATTGGTGTGCAGCTTCGATTACGACCGCCACGCCATGAGGCTTGAGCACATTGCTCAAGCAGGCGGCGATTTCGGCGGTCATCTTTTCCTGAATTTGAAAGCGCTTCGCGTAGACATCGACGAGCCGGGCGAGCTTCGAGATTCCAACGACCCGTTTGCGCGGAAGATAGCCGATGTGGGCTCGGCCGATGATGGGTGCCAAGTGATGCTCGCAATGCAACTCGAATGGAATATCCCGCAGCACGACAATTTCATCGTAGCCCGCAACCTCTTCGAATGTCCGGCTTAGGTACTCGCGCGGGTCCTGGTCATAGCCGGAGAACCATTCTTCATAGGCGCGAACGACCCGAGCGGGCGTGCCCAACATTCCCGGACGCTTTGGATTGTCGCCAGCCCACCGGATGAGCGTCCGCACGGCGTCCTCGGCATCCAAGCGCGATGGCCGATCCCTCGCCGTCAGCCTGCCTGCTTTTGACTTCCCCTTCCGCTCAGCGGTAGCAGCCGTCGCCATGTGGCTCACTCCAATTGTTGGCTCCGCGTCGGTCCGCTTGGCGCGCAGCTTTACAGTTTCTTCTGCTCTGCTCTTGGGATGATTGTAGTTCGCGAAACTGTACGGCGTAAGCCTTGCGGTACGAGCTGTAGCGGCTGGACTGTGTAACCGCATCATCGATCCGCGTCGACGTCGTATTCGCTGGCGAAACCGGGTAGCATCGGGCGCGTCGTGCGGCCGGAGCGGGCGCAGTGTCATTGTTCGGGCTGTTCGGCGTGTGTCTTTGGAGGGTATCACGTGAAGACCAAGTTGATCGCGTTCGCAATCCTCTGCGCGCTCGCCACGCCCCAGGCGGCGCAGACGCAAGAGGATCTCGCCAAGATCAGGACGATCGTCGTGATCTACGCCGAGAACCGGAGCTTCGATCACCTGTACGGTTTCTTCCCCGGCGCGAACGGCATCGCCGACGCGACGGCGGAACAGAAAACCCAGCTCGACCACGACGGCAAGCCGCTGCCGCATCTGACGATCTTCGGCCCCGACGGCAAGCCGGACAACCGCTTTCCCAAGATGCCGAACACGCCGTTCCGCATCGACGCGCCGCCGATCAACATAGGGCTCGACAAGGTCGCGTCGAGCCCGATCCATGCCTTCTATCACAACCAGGAACAGATCAACGGCGGGCGCAACAACATGTTCGCCGCGATGTCGACCGTCGGCGGATGGGTCATGGGCTATTTCGACGGCAGCCGGTTGCGCATGTGGCAATGGGCCAAGGACTACACGCTCGCGGACAATTTCTTCATGGCGGCGTTCGGCGGCTCCTATCTCAATCACCAATGGCTGATCTGCGCCTGCACGCCGCGCCACGTGACCGCGACCGATGCGATGTTCGCGGTGCTCGACGAGAACGGAAAGCTGCTGAAGAAACCGGGCTCACCCTCGGCGGCGGAGGGGGCGGTTCAGGTGTTCAGCGGCGGGCTCGGCGGTCAGGTGACCCCGGACGGCTATTCGGTCAACACCTCGCAGCCGCCCTATCAGCCGAGCGGCATTGCGCCGGCTCCCGGCGGCGATCCCGCGTTGGCCGATCCCAACGGGACCGCGCAATTGGGCGCGCCGGTGCCGCCGCGCAACGCGCGGACGATCGGCGACACACTGTCCGCCAAAGGCGTGACGTGGGCATGGTATGCGGGCGCCTGGAATCTCGCGCTCGAAGACGGCCGCCTGCCGCAACAGCAGCGCAAGATCATCTACAAGCGCGACGACAACAGCCCGAACTTCCAGCCGCACCACCAGCCGTTCAACTATTTCGTCCGCTTTGCGCCCGGCACGGCCGATCGCGCCAAGCACCTCAAGGACGGCGAGGACTTTCTCGCGGCGATCGATGCAGGGACATTGCCGCAGGTCGCCTTCTACAAGCCGACCGGCCGGCTGACGCAGCACCCCGCCTATACGGATCTGGTGAGCGGAGACGAACACATCGCCGACCTGCTCGAACGGCTCAAGAAGAGCCCGCAGTGGAACGACATGGCGGTGATCGTGACCTACGACGAGAATGGTGGCTTTTGGGATCACGTGACGCCGCCGCGCGGCCCCGGCGCGGGCGACCGCTTCGGCCCCGGCACGCGCATTCCCGCCCTGATCATTTCGCCCTATGCGAAGCGCGGCTTCGTCGACAAGACCCACTACGACACGACCTCGATCCTGAAATTCATCACGCGCCGGTTCGCCCTGGAGCCGCTCGCCGGCGTGCGCGAGAAAGCCGGCGATCTCACGCCTGCATTCGATTTCCAGCAGTGAGAAATCGGGAAAATTCACGCGACAGGCTGGCGCGCCCGGAAAGATTTCGAACTTCCGACCCCCAGATTCGCAGTCTGATGCACCAGCACATCGGACCGGGAGTTGAATCCGGCCGACGAAATCCCCCGAGTTATCGAACGGCCCGTAGTAGCGCCGGCGATCTTTGGACGCTTGCTCAACACCGCATTCCGGTGGCGGACGCGCGCGTGCGCTGCGGTCAGTACGCGCGGCTAATATAGCGGCCGGACCCGACGGCATCATCGATCAGCACGCCATCGCGTACGACACAGCGACCGCGGACGATCGTGTGCGTCACTTTGCCCTTGAAGCGGCGGCCTTCATAGATCGAATAACCGGCGCTGGAGCGAACGTCTTCCCGCCGATAGAGATAATCCCGGTTCAGGTCGACGATTGCCAGATCGGCGTCAAGGCCGACCGCGATGCGGCCCTTGCAATGATGCAGTCCCATCGCCTCGGCCGGCGCACTCGACAGGAGCGACGCAATGTGTCCGAGCGGGATGCCACGCCCGTGATGCCCGTCCGTGAGCATCACTGGCAATAATGTCTCAAGCCCCGCGCAGCCAGGCGATGCCTTCCAGATGCCGTCGTCCTTGGATGAGATATCGCGATGCACATGATCAGTCGCGATGGTGTCGATGTCGCCTGCGAGGATCCCATCCCACAGCGCGTCGCGGTCGTCGCGCTCGCGCAGCGGCGGATTGATCTTGCCGATGTCGCCGCCCTCCCAATCGATGTCGTGCGTCAGGTAGTGCGGACAGGTTTCGATGACGATGTCGGTGCCGGCGTCGCGCGCGCGCAGCCCGGCTTCCAGCGCCTGTCGAGACGATGTGTGCACGATATAAAGCCGCGCGCCGGTCTCGCGCGCGAACAGCCCCGCGCGCTGCACCGCATCCGCTTCGATGAATGGCGGGCGCGTGGCGTTCCAGGCCCGCAGGCCCCCGCGTCCCTCCGGGTCGGCGTCCATCACGCGCTTACGCAGAACCCAGGCGGCCTCGATGTTCTCCGGGTGTGGGCAGACTATGCCGCCATTCGCGGCGGCCGCTTCACAGAGGCGTAACAGAAAGCCGTCATCGATATCCGGCAAGCCGAGCCGCGCGCCTTCGCCGCCACGGTTATTCATGAAGATCTTGAACGATGGCGCTCCGAAGTCGCGCGCATAACGCGGCACGCCGGCAAGCTGCGCTTCGGTCGAGATGATGAAGTGGTATCCGAAATCGATGTGGGCGCCGGCCGCGGTGACGGCCTTTACTTCGTCGAACAGCGTTTCGAACGGATCGGTCGCCATCAAATACGGAATGAAGGTCGTCACGCCGCCGGCTGCGGCCGCGGCGGTCTCGGTCGCGGCGTCCTCCGGCACCCGTGGCCGCGCGATGTCCTTGCCGTGGCCAAGGTGCAGATGCACGTCGATCACGCCGGGCAATACAGTCTTGCCGGCAACGTCGAGTGTCTCCTTCGCGTCGATGGCGGTGCCGGGCGCGAGGATCGCCGCGATGCAGCCTTTGCTGATGGCGATGTCGGCCGCAACACCGTCGGTTTCCGGCAGCACGACGGTTCCGCCACGGATCACCCGATCGAAACTCATCCTACCCTCCGCTTACGCCGCCGCGTGAGCGGCCGCGGCCTTGGACTGAAACCTGCGCAGCGTCTGCGAAACCTTGCCGAGTGGCGTGTGTTCGATCGATAGCACGGCGCCTTCGAGCGCCCGGACATCACCGGCGCTGCCGATCAGCGCCGCATTAGCGCGAAATTTCTCCAGCACGGCCTCGCGCGTCGGCGGACGACGCGCGCCACCGAACACATCGTCGACATAGACTTCGGTCGTGCTGCCGTCGGCGCATCGCACATGCAGCCGCGCCTCGAATCGCCGCGGGAAGTCCGCATTGTTCATCGCGCGCGCACTGATGCATTCGGCCTTTGCGACGATCGCGGCGCTCGGAGTGTTTGCGAATGTTGCTGGCGTCACAGCACCCTCGACCAGACGCGCGGCGAGCGCAATCGGCAGACTGTAGCGCGCCTCGTGTCCGGTCTGTGGTCTGAGTTTGCGCTCCCACGGCTCGGAGATCAGCGCCGCGGCGCCTGGCGGCACTTCGCAGAGGATCGTGTCGATGGCGCTGCTGGGCCTCTCGCGAAGCGCGATTTCGAGAGCCTCGATAAACGGATGGATGTAGTGGCAGCAGGGATAGAACTTGAATGCCGCTTGCGGCAGATGCCACTCCGTACCGAGCGTTGCGATCGCGGCAGCGAAGCGATCGGCCGCCTCGGCGTCCATCGCGAAGCGACGAAACAGTCCGAACTGGCCCTCGAACGCGGTCGCCGGTCCGGTGAGGCCGGCTTGCGCCAATGTCGCGGCGATAATACCACCGTGCGCTGCCCAGCCGGCGTGCAACGACTTCACGGTGCTGCCGTTGGTGAGGAATTCGAACACGCCCGATGCTTGGCTCAGCGCGATGCCGACGGCGTCGACGCTTTGCGCGTCGTCGAGCCTGAACAGTTCGGCGGCCACCAAGGCCGCGCCGAGCGTTCCGCCAACTGAAGTGATCTGAAAACCCTGCGCCTGGAATTGTCCTGGCGCCGCGAGGCCGGCGCGGATCAACACCTCCCAGCCTATGATGTAAGCCACGAGAAGGTCGTCCCCGCTTGCGCCCGCGCTTTCGGCCGCGGCGAACGCGGTCGCGGCCAGCACGGAGCTGCCGTGAACGATCGAGCCTGTATGGGTGTCGTCGTATTCAAGCCCGTGGATCAAGCCGCCATTGGCGAGCGCGGCGGTTGCCGCGGAAAATCCATCGCCCGATCCGAAGATGCTTGCGGGGCCGCCGCTGCCGTTCAGCGCGGGAGCGGCCTTGAGATAAGGCGCGCCCGCACCGGTCGCCGCCGCGGCCAGTCCGACACCGATCGCATCGAGCAGATGCAGCTTGGCGGATTCTCTAACATCCGGCGGGATCGACGCCGGAGACAACGATCGCAGCGTGGCGACAAGCTGCTGCGACAGCGTCATGCTGCGGGCTCCCGGCTGATCTCGCGCGCGGCGGCAAGCCCGGCGAGACGTCCGAGGCCGACTGCGCTCAGAAGGCCGTTGCCAGAGGCATAGCCGCCCGCACCGGTCTTGCCCGACAGCCCCGCCGCCGCGCCGCCGCCCGCAAACAGATTCGTGATCGGCTTTCCGTTCGGGCGCAACACGCGGCCGTCGATATCGACCATCAAGCCGCCTTGCGTATGAAACAATCCCGGCACGACGCGGCAGATGTAGAGCGGGCCGGAGAGCGGAGCGAGCGAGAAGTCGTGTCGTCCGAACGCATCCGGCTGCTCGCCGCGCGCCGCTTTGTTGTAATCGTTGAGCGCCGTCGCGACGGCAGCAGCATCGAGCCGGTGCAGCGCCGCGAGCGCTTCCGAGGTGTCGGCTGTCTTGACACCGCCATAGTTCGCAAGCTCAACGAACTCTTCCTCCGCGGCCGTGATGTCAAAAATCTTCTGGTCGAAGATCGCGAAACAAGGACCGCCCTGCGCCATCACGTTCGGCGTGTAGCCGGAGTATCCGGCGCTCTCGTCGCCGAAGCGATGGCCTGCGCCGTTGACGATGATGCCGCCCTTCTCGATCGTCGTCCACGACAGGAGACTGCCATGCGGATCGGACACCGCCGCGTAACCCTGATACGCGCCGATATTGCCGAGCGCTGCGCCCAACTGCTCGCCCCACAGCACGGCCTCACCCGTGCTTCCGCGCGCACCGAAATACTGCGCGCCGCTTACCTCGGGACAGAAACGCGACACGAGATCGCGATTTCCCGCAAAGCCGTTCACGGCAAGAATAACTTTACGGGCGGCTATCTTCTGCCGTTCGCCGTTCGTCGTCTCGACATCGGCGCCTGTAATGTGGCCGTTGTCGTCTGCCAGTAGCGTCCGCGCGCCATTGCCGACCGCGAGCGGAATCCCGCGCTTTTCGGTTGCGGCGAGAAGATCGTCGACCAGATCCTGTCCGCGGCGCGACACTGGCGCGTGCAGCCGCGGCACCGAATGGCCGACATGTTTGTACGCCGTCACCAGCGCCATACGGGCACCGACGGAATCGACCAACCACTCGACCGTTTCCGCCGAGGTCGCGACCAGACGCCGGAGCAGGTCGGGGCAATCGGTCGGACCGCCGGTGCGAAGAAGGTCGGCGACGAACCGCTCGACTGAATCCGCGATACCCGCCTCGCGCTGAAATCGCGTGCCCGCCGCCGGCACCGAGCCGGTCGAGAGCGACGAGTTGCCGCCCGGACGATCGAGCTTCTCGATCAGGGCGACGCCGGCGCCGGCGTCATGCGCGGCGATTGCGGCAGCAAGCCCGCACGCGCCCGCACCCACCACCAGCACATCGACGTCCATTTCCATCTTGCCTGTCATCGCTTGGTCATTTGCGCGACAACATCGCGCCATGGCGTTTTCGCAACCGCGTGTGGATCGACAATCAGCCCGCTCAACACCCCGGACATCCCCGGAAACGCCGCGCGGGTCAGTTCATCGATCTTGCCGAGCAGTTCATCGATGGAGAACGGCTGATCGGCGCCGCCGCGTGCATTCTCGACCGCCTCGCTCCACACTTCGCCGTTGGACAGACGCCAAGTGACGCGACCCGGACGATCTTTTGGCCACGGCGCGATCGGCGCGTAAGGTTGCAGCCGCACCGCGTGACGCAGGCGTGCGATCGCCGGATCATCGAGCGTGTCGCGCGCGAACGCAGTTTGCCCGCCAGTGCGGCGCACCGCGACGGCCGCCATGGCGTGCGGCATCGAGAACTTCGCGGAAAGCACGGTCGGCGGATTCATCTCGGTCAGCGTGAGGGCACGCGGGTGGGTCTCGACCGTGATCTCGGCGATGTCATCCGGCGTGCGCCCGTTGCTGGCGAGTTTCTCGCCGAGCACGAGGCTCGCCTCGACGGCGGAGTGAGCATACTGGCAGCACGCAAACAGCTTGTGATAGCCGCTGGCGATCGCCCAGCGTTCGCCAAGCTGTGCGGTCAGCGCGGGCGGATCGGCGCGAGTGCCGAAGCAGCCGACGAAGACGTCATAGGTGCTCTCCGCAATACCGCCGAGCCCAAGCGGCGCGAGATCGGCCGCGCGCATGCCGGTCCACGCCGAAAGCCCGGTCCACAGATTGCGCACCAGCGCGCCATCGAGCGCATGATTGTACGGGCCGGCGAACACCATGCTGGCGCCGGCCGAGACCGTGGCCAGCAGCGTGTCGGCGTCATAGCCACGCAACAAGCCGATGCCGGCTGCGGCACCGAGCGTGCCGAAGGCGGCGTGCGGATGTACCGTCATGGCGGCAAATGGAAACGCCTGCGCGCAGCGCCCGACGATCTCGTAGCCGAGCGTCAACGCGTGCAACACCTGCAAGGTGTCGGCGCCGATCGCCTCGGCTTCCGCCAGGAGCGCGGGGAGGATGTAAGCGCCGGCATGCGCGGGCGCGAGACGATAGCCCTCGTCGAGCTCGCACCAGGTCGCTGCGGCGCCATTCGCGGCGGCCGCCGCATAGCGATCGGCGCGGGCTGCCGTGCGATTGAACACGGTTGCTTCGCGCGTCGCCGAACGTTCCGTGAGTTTGGCCTGCGCGGCCTGCACCTCGGGCTCGGTTTCGGCGCCGACAGTCGCGGCGATGTTGTCAGCCAGCACCAGCGCCGCGTGGCGCAGCACCGCATCCGGAATGTCCGATGCCTTCACGCGGGCTGCCCAGGCGATCAAGTCGCGCGTTGCCGCCGCTGCTTCGGCGCGCGGCGACATTTCCACTGCGGTCGCAGTCAGAACCATTTCCACAAATCCGTATTGCCGCTGAGCTCCTGCGCCGAGCCCTGAAACACCACCTGGCCGGAGCGCAGGATGATGGCCTGCTCGACCATCTTGAGCGTCGCCGGAACGTTCTGCTCGACCAATATCAAGCCGATGCCCATGCGCTCGTTGATCTCTCCGAGCCGCCGCATCACGTTCCGCACGATAACGGGCGCAAGGCCGGTCGAGGGCTCGTCGAGCAGCAGCCATTTCGGCCTGGTCATCAGCGCCATTCCGAGCGCCAGCATCTGTTGCTCGCCGCCGCTCATGGAGCCGGCGCGCTGCTGACGACGCTCGGCCAGCACCGGAAACAGATCATAGACCTGCGTGACGAAGGCCGGATCGAATAGAAGTCCGGCTATGCCCAGGTTCTGCTCGACCGAGAGATTCGGGAAAACATTGTGGCCCTGTGGCACGAAGGCAATGCCGCGCCGCACATTCTCGGCAATCGTCGCGACGCCGGTATCCGTGCCATCAAGATCCACCTTGCCGGCGCGAGGACGCACTGCCCCGACAATGCAGCGGAGCAGCGTGGTCTTGCCGGCCCCGTTGTGGCCGAAGATGCCGAGCCGCGCGCCATCGGCGAGCGACAGCGATACGCCGCTCAGCACCGTCAGCGGTCCGTAACCTGCGGTCAGATTGTGAACCTGCAGCATCGTTCAGTGTCCGAAGTAGAGTTCGGTGAGTTGCGGATCGCGGATCAGCTCGGCGAGGGAGCCGCGCGCCATGATCGCACCGGAAAACATGAACACGCCTTCGTCGCAAAGATCGCGGACGAAGGCGATATTGTGTTCGACGACGCAGACCGCCACGCCGCTCTCCGCGACCTCTCGCACCATCCGCTGCATCGCCGCATAGGCCTGGCCTTCGACGCCGGCCATCGGCTCATCGAGCAGCAGGCACTTGGCATCGCCCATCAGCGCACGCGCGACGCCGACCAGCTTCTGTTGGCCATAGGGCAGATCGGACACGAGGTCGTCCCCGACGCTTCCCAGCCCCATCTTGCCGAGAAGGTCTTGCGCCTTGTCGCGCGCGACAGTGTCGTGCGCGCGCAGGCGCGCAGGACCGAACAGCACATTGGCCAGCCGTTCACCCGGATAGTCGTGCGTGCCGACGAGGAGGTTGTCGATCACCGGCAGCGAGGGGAACAGGCGCGTGTGCTGCCAAGTCCGACTCAAGCCGCCACGCACGCGCTGATGGAATGCCTGGCGGCCGAGCGGCTTGCCTTCGAGCAGCACCACGCCGTCATCCGGCTTCACCACACCGCAAATCAGATTGAACAGCGAGGTCTTGCCGGCGCCGTTCGGGCCGATCAGGCCGACGACGCGGCCGGATTGCAGCGTCAGATCGACGTTTCGAGCCACCACGATGCCGTCGAAGCTCTTGCTGAGATTCTTGACTTCAAGGACGCCGGCCATCAGCGGATCTCCTCCGCCTTCGCGCGCGGCACGGCACGCCAGATGTCCCTGGCCGGCACCAATCCCTGCGGCCGGAAGAACATGAAGACCAGCACCAGCCCGGTGAACAGCAGTCCTTGAATGGGGCCGAGCACGCTCGGCGGCAGATTCAGAAAGCTGATCGCCTGCGGTAAGGCTTGCAGCAACAGCGCGCCGACGACCGGACCCCAGGTGGTGCGCATTCCGCCGACAACCACCATCGTCAGAATCGCGGAGGATTGCAGGATTTCGAACTGCTCGGGCGCGATGTAACGAAAATAGTGCGCGTAGAGCGCGCCGGCGAGCCCGGCAATGCCGCAGCCGAAAGCAAAGATCGCGATCTTCATCCACATGGCATCGCGACCAATCGACGAGAAGGCGAGTTCGTCGTCGCGCATCGCGCTCATGGCGCGGCCATAGTCGCCACGGCTGATCCACCACACCAGGGCGATCACGCCGAACATCACCGCCAGCACCAGCAGCACGTAGCTCTCGCGGCCGAAGTCGCGGATCAGGAACGGCGGAATATTGGTGAAACCGCCGGGGCCGCCGGTGAAGCGCAGGTTCTTGATCACCTCGAGGAGGCCGAGCTGAAAGCCGATGCTGGCGATCAGCAGGTAGTCGCCCGACACCCGCAATGACGGCAGCGCGAGCGCGATCGACGCCACCACGGCGACCAGCATGCCGGCCAGCATCGCCAGCAACACCGGCACGCCGAAATCGCGCGACAGGATCGCCGACGTGTAGGCGCCGAGCGCGAAGAAGACCGGATGGGCGATCGAAACCAGCCCACCATAGCCGATGATCAGGTTGAAGCTCGTCGCCAGGATGACATACAGGCCCACGATGATGATGATGCCGTAGAGATATTCCATGACGGCTCAGGCCTGGGTTTCCGCGCGCGCGTCACCGGCCGGCGGAATATTGCGCGTCGCCGTGCCGAAACGGCTGCGGCGGCGCGGCAGCTTCAGGCCGTTGGGAAAGAACACGATCGCGAAAAACAGGAAGATGTAGAGCAGGAAACCCTGCCATTCGGACGGGATGATGAGAATGCTGGCATTCTGGATGATGCCGAGGGTCACCGCCGCGATCGCCGCGCCGGCGACATTGCCGATGCCGCCGATGATCGTCGCGACGATGGCGAACAGCATCAGCGAGAGGGCGGTCTGCGGTAGCACCTGCGCCCGCGTGCCATAGAGGAACATGCCGAGCCCGACGAAGGCGCCCGCGATCAGCATCGTCACCAAGAAAATCTGCCGCTTGTCGATGCCGTAAAGCTCGGCGAGACCGGGGTTGTCGGCAACGCCGATCATGAATTGGCCGGTACGGGTAAGGCGCATGAAGGCAAAGAACGCCGCCAGCGCCGCGACCGTCGCTCCCATCGCGGGCAGATCCCAGCCGCTCACTGCGATCTCGCCGACCAGCGTCACCGGCCAGAAGATGGTCGGGAAGATGGTCTGCGGCCAGGTGCCGAAGATCAGCATCGCCACATAGGCAACGAACTCCGACACCATGAAGGTAAACACGAACACGAACATCACCGAGACGCCGCGCCGGCGCAGCGCCTCGAAGCCGATGCGCTCCAGCGCATAGGAAGCGGCGAGCGTCACCGCCATCATCACGATGAACGCCGCCCAGGCCGGCCATTCGAGCCACTGCACCACGACGAACGCCGTGTAGAAGGCGATCGTCATGACCCCGGCCTGGGCGAAGTTGAACAGCCGCGTCACCTTCAGCACCAGCGCGAAGGCGACCGCGAACAGCACGTAGTAGGTGGAGGTCGCAAGCGAGGTCCACAGGATCTGCAGGATGATGGTCATGTCCTGCATGGGCCGATCGCTCTTTGCTGCCCGGTGCTGCGGGGTGCTATTTGCCGACGGTCGCCTTGTGGGTCCACTTCCCGCCTTTGACTTCCATCAGGTAGACCGGCTTGACCACGGTGTGGTCCTCGCCGAGCGTCGTCTTGCCGGTCAGCGGCAGCTCGAAGGATTTCATCGCCAGCATTTCCTTGCGGAAATTCTCGCCGGTGATGGGCATCTTCTTATCGTCGAGCGATTTCAGCACCGCGGCGACGAGATAGGGCGCGTCATAGAGATACTGCGTGTAGGGCAGTCCGTTCGGCTCGCGCCCGACTTCCTTGGTCCAGCGCGCCACATAGGCTTTGACTGCTTCGGAATCGTCGACGCCGGGCGCCAGCGAGGTCGCGATCACGCCTTCGGCGGCGGCGCCGATCTGCTGCAGGAGTTTGGGATTGTAGGCGACCGAATAGGAGCTGATCGGTTGGTTCAGGCCGAGCTGGCGCATCTGGGCGATCACCTGCGGCGTATCGGACACCAGTCCCTGCAGGTGGATGATGTCGGGATTTGCCGCGCGCACCTTGAGCAGGGGGCCGGTGAAATCGGTTGCTTTCTGATCGTAGGTCTCGATAGCGACGATCTGGCCGCCGGCCGCGATGAAGTCCCGCTTGTAGACATCCGCCGCGACGATGCCGGTCTCGTTGTTGATGTAGACGATCGCGGCCTTCTTCTTGCCCATCGTAGTCGCGGCGTATTTGGCGACCGCCGTGAGGTCGATGTCGGCGAGCGGAAAGGTGGTGTAGACATAGTCGCCGAGCTTGGCGATGTCGGGCGAGTTGGCGCCGACGCTGAGCTCGACGACCTTGTTGTCGTTGGCGATCGGCGCGACCGCCTTGACGACACCGCTCCAGGCGGTGATGAACACCGGGACCTTCTCCACACTGACCAGGCGGTTGACCGCCTGGATGCCGAGTTGCGGATCGCCCTGCGTGTCGAGCACGATCATTTCCAGCTTCTTGCCATTGACGCCGCCGGCCTTGTTGATCTCGGCGACCGCCCATTCGGCGGCCTTGACCTGATCCTGTCCGTAGAGCGCCTGCGAGCCGGTCAGCGGCATGGCAAGTCCGAAGCGAAATACGTCCTGCGCGGACGCAGAACCGCCGAGCGCCAAAGCCAGGCACGCAGCGGCCGTAATCTTCATTCCAGCGCGACGATCGAACCTACTCATCAGAAGCTCCTCTGGTGTTGAACGGCATTTCACGCCGCGGCGCGTTTGACCGATTTGAGCGCGGCGAGCGCTTCGTCGGTGCTCATCACGTCCGCGTATTTCTCCGACATGTCGAACAGATTGACCGCATGCGACACCTGGCTGCGGTCGTAGACGGCATCGTGTGGCACAAGCACGCGAAAATTATAGGCAAAGCCGTCGACGACGGAACCGCGCACGCATCCGCTCGTGGTGCAGCCGGTCACCACGAGGGTGTCGGCGGCGCGCTCGACCAGGTAACTCGCGAGCGGCGTGCCGAAGAACGCGCTCGGGTGCTTCTTCGGCAGCAGCACGTCGCTTGGCTCCGGCGCGATCTCCGCCACGAAATCGTAGCCGCGCCTCGCAACCGTCATCAGCGCCGGCACCTTATCGGCGAGACGGCCTTTGTCGAAGGTCTCCTTCGGCGACACATAAGGATAGATGACCGGCCAGCCATTGGCGCGGAACAGGGCCAGCACCTTGGCGATCTGGTGAACCGCATCCCAAGCGACCTGACCGCAGGCGGTCGGGAATTCCTTGATGGCTTCCATGAACGGGGCCGGCGTGGTGCCGACCGTGCGGTACTGTACATCGATGATCAGCAGCGCGGGGCGGCTCCCGAGGCCGGTGCTGCGGCCGAAGCCCGCGGCGCGATAGGCTTCCTGCTCATGCTGTGGAATGATGGCGTCCCACGGTTTCATCGAGGCGATCTTTCGTTGTCAGTCGCGGTAACGCGCTTCGAGCGCGTCGTAATGATCCTTGGCGACGGCGCGCTGACGCTCGTCGAAAGAAGCGAGACGTTCGCGCACTTCATCGAGCGATCCGTTTTGCTTGAGCGATCCGAGGACGTCGCGCACCGATTTGAGCGCAGCCTGTAGCGCTGCGTTGGCGTAGAGCACAGCGCCGAAACCCATTTCGGCCAGCCCGCTCTGCGGCACTGCGGGCGTCAGGCCGCCGAAGACCATGTTGGCGATCTGCGGAACGGGAAGAAGTTTGGCTATCTTGGCGAGTTCCTCGATGCTGACCGGTGCCTCGACGAAGGTGGCGTCGGCACCCGCCTCGACGAAAGCGTGGGCGCGCTCCATTCCTTCCTCGAAACCGCGCACGGCGCGGACATCGGTGCGCGCAACGATCTGGAAATCGCCATCGAGGCGGCTATCGACCGCGGCCTTGACCTTCTGGATCATGTCACCGAGCGGCACGACGTCCTTGCCTTGGAAATGGCCGCATTTCTTCGGGAAGACCTGATCTTCGATCTGGATTCCGGCGGCACCCGCGCGTTCGAGCATGCGCACCGTGCGTGTCATATTCAGCGGATTGCCGAATCCCGTGTCGGCGTCGGCGAGCACCGGGACGGTAACGCCATCGCAGATCGCCGCGACGTGTTCCACGAGTTCGCTGAGAGTCACGAGGCCGATGTCGGGAACGCCTAGCGACATATTCGCGATGCCGGCGCCGGTGACGTAGACTCCCTCGAAGCCGAGATCCTCGATCACTCGCGCGAACAGTGCATTCGGCGTGCCCGGGAGAATTACCGCGCGCTTTGCGGCAAGGAGTGCCTTGAGCTGCGACGTCAGACGCCGAGGTTTGGCTGGACGATGCACTGATACGACTAGTTGGTTACGGTGGAATGAGATGATCAAACGCCTTTCGCAGCCAAACTGTCAACAGTTCTCAAGGTTCGGAAGTGCCTCGATTGGCTGCGGCTTGCTGCCACAATCAGCGGCGCGCAGCCCTCCGGGGCCGGGGCGTAGCCATGGACAGGTTTTCCTCGTCCAGCACGGAAACAGCGCTAACCACGCATTGCGGATGTGATGGCGCATGGTGCCTTCGGCCGCGTCCGGATTGCGTGATGCAAGCGCCTCAAGAATTTCGCGATGCTCGCCGAGCGCCTGCTGCGCGCGCCCTGGCCGCGTGCTGGATCGCAGGCGATGGATTCGCAACTGGTAATACAATTCGTGGAGCAACATCTGCTCGAGCCGTTCGCAGCGCGCGGCGCGCACGATGGTGAAATGATAGTCTTCTTCGCGCGAGCGCTGATAGTAAGCGGAGCCCGCCGCCAGCTCGGGTTGGTTGGCATGATGTGTCAGAAGCTCCCGTAATCGTGCGAGTTCTTGCGTCGTCATGCGTTCGGCAGCCAGCCGCGCAGCCATTCCTTCAAGCGCTTCGCGCACAAAGAACAGGTGCTCGAGGTCTTCCCGATTGAAATCGATCACGCTCACGCCAAGCCGCGGCGTCCGCGTTACCAGCCGTCCTTCGAGGCGGCCGAGCGCCTCGCGCAGCGGTCCACGGCTGATGCCGAGCCGGCGCGCGAGTTCGGACTCGGAGAGCTTTTGCCCCGGCTGAAACTCACCCGACGTGATGGCCTGGACGAGCTTGCCGAAGGCTCCCTCGGCCAGCGACGTGATCGCAATCGGCTTGATGGCTGACATCTCGATGGCCCGTTGACCTCTGCGCGACCGGTCCGGCCAGGCACGCGAGCTGTTGTTCGTAACCATCAACTGGAAGCACAACTGAAAACTGTTTACAACGGTGTGCGTGACGATGCCCTGCAAGCCCTCGTCAAATTCCCTGTTCGGAATCACAGGGCGCCAGCGGAGATTTTAGATATTTCTCGCGATGGCCACGGTCCGCAGTCTTGAAACCACCAAACAAATGGCCACCGCGTCGCCGCGATGGCCATGTTGAAGTCGAGGTGCGAGCGCTTGATGCTAGTTGGCGATCTCACTCACCACTGTTCCGTTCGGCGGATCGACGATGAGCACGCGCTTGTCGAGCTTCACGAATTTGTACTGCTTCGCCGCCGGAATTTCGCTCACGACCTCCGGCGAGAAGTCCTGGCTCGGTGTTGCGGTTGGCAGAAAATCCGCGACGTGGACATTCGAGAGATCGCCTGTGCCCTGAGCTTTCGGCGCGGACGCGATGCTCTTCGCGATCAGTTTTTTCTGATCTTCTGTCAGGGGAAACTGGTGCGCGGTTGTCGTCAATTTGTCGAGCTTGGCGTTCTCTGCCGAGATCGTGGACGGCATGGTCTGCCCGGTCGCGCCGATCGGGCCGTTGCTGCGGGACAGACGCCCGCCGTGTTCGCCTGCGAAGGACCGACGGCCGCAGGCTTTGCCTGATCAGCGATCGGAGCCTTCGGCTGCGCCTCGGGGGGTGGTGGAACGGTGTGGTCTGGCGCCGAGGTCCGGCCCTGCGGCTGGTCCTGGGGAGCTTGCTGCTTCTCCTGCCCCATCGAGGGCGCCTGAGCGAAAGCCACGGATGTGATCAGCGCCAGCGCCGCGCTGGAAAAAACTGCCCTGCGCATGAGTTCCTCCTGTTCAAAGGTCATGGAACAACGCACTCGTGGCGATTGCGTTGCATGCATCCCGCCCCTTCATGGCCAAGGCATTGAATTTGCGTATGCTGGCGCCAATGCATGCCTTGAAATCGTTCCGCTTTTTGTTCGTTCTTGCTTTTTTCCTGACCGGGTCCGAGCCCGGTCAAGCGCAACTGCGCGGCCATGGCGGGCCGGTCCGGGCAGTTGCGGTCTCGGCTGACGGAGCGGCGGCGGTGTCCGGCAGCTTCAACTCGTCGGCGATCCGATGGTCGCTCGCCCGCAACTCCGCGACCCAGGTGCTGCGCTTCCATGACGACGCGGTGAACGCCGTGGCGTTGCTGAAGGACGGGCGCGCCGTGACGGCAGGCGCGGACGGCCGCATCGCAATCTGGCGTGAAGGCGAACAGCAGCCCGAAACGGTGCTGCAAGGACACGTGGCGCCGATCGTCGCGCTCGCGGTCTCGCCGGACGGCGCGATGCTCGCTTCGGCGGCATGGGACAATACCGTGCGGCTCTGGCCGCTCGCGGGTGGTGCACCGCGTGTGCTCGAAGGGCACACGCAGAACGTCAACGGTGTCGCGTTCACCGCCGACGGCAAATCGGTCGTCAGCGCAGCCTACGATCTCACGCTGCGCATCTGGCCGCTCGATGGCGGCGTGCCGACAGTCGTGACGTTGCCGGCGCCATTGAGCGCGGTCGCGGTCGCGCCGGATGAAATCGTCGCGGCCGGTGCGAACGGCGTCGTCTATTTTCTCAATTACGAAGGAGAGCAGAAGGGCGAGGTGCAGGCTTCGCCGACGCCGGTCATCTCGCTGGGCGTGTCGCCCGATGCCGCGCTCGTGGCCGCCGCCGGCATCCGCGGCTCGGTCGCGGTGATCGAGCGCAAGGAGCGCAAGCTCGCGCGCACGCTGGTTGGACCCGGCCTTCCGGTGTGGTCGGTCGTGTTCCTGCCGGACAGCCGCACGATGCTCACCGGTGGCACCGACCGCATGATCCGCCGCTGGGACGCCATGACGGGCGACCATATCGGCGCGATCGCGATGGAGGAACGGCAGGATCCGCTTGCGGCCTATGCGGGCGATCCGGGAGCGGAGATCTATCGCGCGTGCGTCGCCTGCCACACGCTGTCGCAGGATGAAGGCAATCGCGCGGGGCCGACGCTTGCGGGACTTTTCGGGCGAAAAATCGCGACGTTGCCCGGTTACAATTTCTCCGACGCGCTAAGGAAACTCGACATCGTGTGGACGCCGGAAACGGTGGCGAAACTGTTCGAGGTCGGTCCTGCCGAATACACGCCGGGTACCAAGATGCCGGAGCAGCGCATCGGCTCGCCTGCGGATCGCAAGGCGCTGACGGACTTTCTCGCGAAGGCGACGAAGTAAGAGCGCCTGTCATTCCGGGACGGCCCGAAGGGCCGGGCCCGGAATCCATAACCACGAAAGGTGCGATTCAAGCTCCGCCTGTGGTTATGGATCCCGGGCTCACGCCTTCGGCGTGCCCCGGGATGACACGTCCTCATTCGCCTCGCGCTCGCGCAGATAATCCTCCGTGGTTCGCGGATTGGGGCGCGCGGGCGCGGCAAACGGATCGAATTTCTCATTCGTCATCGCGGTGACGCGGCAATCCGCGCACATCTTGATCACGTCGAGCCGCTTCGCCGAATTTTGGAACATCCAGTGCTTGCCTTCGAGCTTGGCGGCGACGCGCTCGATGCTGCTCTTCACGCCGAACGGCTTGCCACAACTGATGCAGCAGAATGGCTCTTCCTCCTTCAACACGCGCGCGGGCGCGTTCATGGCGCGGAAATCCAGCTGCGGCCGAAGCGTGATGACCTTTTCGGGGCACGTCGCCTGGCACAGCCCGCACTGAACGCAGGCGTCCTCGGCGAAACGCAGGACGGGACGCTCCTGATCGTCCGAAAGGGCGCCGGTCGGGCACGCCGCCACACAGGAGAGACAAAGCGTGCAACCCTCGACGTTGAGCTCGACCGTGCCGAAAGGCGCGCCTTCGGGCAGCGCCACGATGTCAACCGGCGCGGGCGCGGCGTGATGCAATTCGCGCAACGCAATGCGGAGCACATCGCGCTTCTCGCCGATGGCGTGGAACGAGGCTGGCCGTGCGGCACCGGCGGCCGGCGGGATTGCGCGCAGCGTCTCTCCGAGCGCGAACGGATCGTCGATCTCGATGGTGGCGACGCGACCCGACCCGAAGCCGAGGCCATTCAGGATCGGGTCAGCCAGCGCGATCGTCTTGTAGAGACCGGCGATGTCGTGGCGCGGCTTGGCACGCGTCAGAAAGCGAAGGCCCGCCGCGCCGTAAGCGAATGCGGCGGCGACCACCTCGATCCCGATTTGCGTCACCTCGTTGACGGCGAAGGGCAGCACATTCGCCGGCAATCCGTTGCCATGGCGCGCGAGCGCGTCGATCAGCGCAGCGCCGTGCGGCTCGTCATGCAGCAACACGACCGCTTGCGCGCCGCCCGCATCGCGTAGGCCGTGAGCATCGCGCGCAGCTTGCGCATGAGCGCGTCGGCAGGCGGGAGCGCATAGGATGCTGCGCCGGTCGGGCAAACCGCGGCGCATTGACCGCAACCCGCGCACACATTCGGGTCGATCGCGACATGATCGCCGGCGGGCGAGATCGCGCCCGTGGGACACAGATCGAGACAGCGGCGACAGCCGACGATCTTGGAGCGCGAATGCGCGCATATCTCCTGCGTGAACGTAATGTAGCGCGGCTTGTCGAAACCGCCGACGAGGTCGCGCGCCTTGAGTACGGCATTCAACACGGCGGCCGGATCGGCCGGATCGGCGCGCAGATAGCCATCGCGCAAGTCGTGTGCGGGAAACAGCGGCGCGCCGCCCGAGAGATCGAGCACGACATCGCAACGCGACACCGCGCCGTTGCGCGCCGCGCCGAAGACCAGCGCGCCACGCGATGAGGGCTCGGGCGCCGCGTAATCGTCAACGGTCAGTTCGAACGCGCCGAAATGCCCTTTCGCCGAGCGGATCGTGCCTTTGACAACCGGAAATTCCGTCACGCGCAACGGCGCGATGTCCTTCGGACGGCTGAGCAGCACGGTGACGTCGAGATGATCGGCGAGCAGCTTTGCGGCTTCGATCGCGCGCTCGTCGCGCCCGTAAACCAGCGTAACGCCTTCACTCGACAGGCCGACCAGGTGCACGTCCGGCACCGGCTCGGCTGCGGCCGCGATCAGCGCCGCCATCTTCGGACCGGCCTTCGCGGCCTGATCCGACCAGCCGGCGGTCTCGCGCACGTTCACGAAGGTCAGTGGTGCGGCGTTCTCCACTTGCGCCGCGATCTCGGAAAACAACGGCGCTTCCTGGGTGCAGCCGACGATCATCGGCTCTCCGCCCGCGATTGCGCTCTGGAACCGGTCGATCTGGGTCCTGCACAGGTGGTTTGCGGTTGCGACCTTCGCGCCACCGCAGCCGCGCCGTACGGCGTCCGCGTCGAGCGGCATCGTGTCTTCACACGAGCAGATCAGGATGCTTTGCGGGCGATCCGCCATATGGTTTTTGACCTCGTCCGGGCTTACTTATGATTAAACCAAGGAAAAGTAAGCGTCGAGGCGAATTGCCCTGAAAGCGCGCATGCTTGAACCGAAGATCGCATTGCCCCCGCCGTTCACACTTGTGACGTTGCGGGAGGTTGGCGATGCCTTCGCGCACGCCGCCAGGATCGCGCCCGAGCAGGGCGCGGGCACGCTGGTTTATGTCGGTCGCTTCGATATCGTCGAGTTCGCCGTGGTGCTGGAGCCGGACGAGCCGCTGCGCAGCGCGCGGCGCGCGCTTTACACCGGCATGACAGCGCTGGTCGATGCGCTGCTCGCCTTCGCGCCGCCGGAGAAGCCGATCACGATCGAGTGGCCGGACGCGATCCGGGTCGATGGCGGATTGGTCGGCGGCGGACGGCTTGCGTGGCCGAAAGATGCGCGCGAGGACGAGCCGCCGGACTGGCTCGTCTTTGGCGGGATGATCCGCACGGTATCGATGACCGGAAACGACCCGGGCTTGCATCCGCTGGCATCGGCGCTGGAAGAAGAAGGCTTCGCCGACGTTGCGGCGGCGGAACTGGTGGCAAGCTTTGCGCGTCATTTGATGGTCCATATCGACGCCTTGCAGGAATACGGCTTCGGCGCCATCGCGCGCGATTATCTCAAGCGGCTTCCGGTCGAAAGCGGCGTGCGGCGCGACATCGACGAGAATGGCGACCTGCTGGTCCGACGCACCGGCAAGAGCGAAGCGCAGCGCATGGCGCTCGCGTCCGCGCTGGCAGCGCCCTCCTGGCTTGATCCGAAAAGCGGCGGGCCGCGCACATGAAGCTGATCCGCACCATCCGGCTCGATCCCTCCGACACCTTCGTGTTCGAGCGCGCCGCCGAGCCCGGCGAATGGGCGGTGTCGGGCGCGTTCGCGTTCTGGAACGCGGATGCCGACACGCTCGAAGGCAAGGCGCGCTCGGCGTTCCGCAGCGGGTTCTTGGGCGTGGAGTCGCTCGGCTGGTCGACGCTGGTGCAGATCGTTGAGGCGAGCCCGGCGGATCGTGCGGCCGTCGTGGAACGCCTCGCGCAGCAACTCGTCGCAAACTTTGGCGCACCCGATGCCGGGACGGCGCGCGCGGCGGCCGAAGAGGAAGTCGCGTTTGCGGAGTCGCTCTGCAATCATCCGTCCGATACGCTGATTGCGGTGCATCGCGCGTCCGAGGATGGCGATGTGCGCGAAGCCTTCCGCACGCTGCATCCGCGCGGCGACAAGAAACCGATGCGCGCGTTCTCGTTTCTCGAAGTCGAGGGCGAGGAGCAGCCGGGCGACGAGGTCGATCTGGTCGCGCTTGCCGCCGACAAGAACGCAGGGTCACGATGAACGACTTCTGGCTCTCCTGCGGCCATCATCTGCTCGATCGCGATGCGGGCGGCGGGCTCGTGGTGACCGACGATTTCCTCAAGGTCTATCTCGCGCGGCCCGAGCTTGCGCCGCCGCCGGAAGCCTGTGTCGTCGAGAAGACACTGCATGCAGCGCTGATGGCCGATCCGCGCCGCACCGTGGCGCCGGACGAAATCGCCGCGATCGCCGACGCGGATGCGCGCGAGAACTGGCAGGTGATGATCGCGTTCCGCGATCGGTTGACGCGCTATCCGACACTGGAAGCGGCCTACCTCGATATCGCGCGGACCGGTGCGAAAGTCCCGCACATCTTCCTCAATCAATTGGTGCACGTCATCCTGCGCAATGCGCTCGACGCGTGCGACGATCCGTTCGTCCTGCGTGCCGCTGAACTGTTCTTCCGCACCCAGCGCATGACGTCGCACGACGGCTCGCTGATCGCCGCCGACGAGGAAACGATCGCCGGCACCTCGGGTACGCCCGCTTCGCCGCTGGTCTCGATGCTCGGCATTCCGGCCGAGGCCGAGATCGACGTGATGTCGGAGGACAACGCGGCGCATTACTTCGAGCACAGCGATCTGTTTCACGTCGCGCTCGATCTGACCGCGGGACGGCGCGGACACGCGGCACTTGCCGAGGCGATGCGGCGCTGGATCGCGCATCTGCTCGGCGTCGAGGTCGAGATCGAGCCGCTGACCGAATTGCACGAGGCGAAGTTCACCTGGTATGTCGGCCTCGACAGCGAAGGCAGCCGGATCGGTGATCTGCTGTGGAATGGCGAGGAGTTCGACGCCGCAGCGGCCGGCCGGGTCGTCGGGCTGTTCCGACTGACCTTCCGCGATCCCGGCATCGTGATCGAGAAGGTGCGTGGCGAGGCGGTATATCTCATTCTTGCGATGACGGATGACAAGCTGTTGCGGTTCAAGCCGCAGAACCTCATCACCGGTCTGCCGGTCCGCCATCTGGAGGCGGTGACATGAGCACAGCGACGGCACCGTATTTGAAAATTCCAGTCGGCATCGTCGTGGAGCGCGCCAAGGCCGCCAGCCAATGGATCGACTATCTGTGGCGTCCGGTCGCGGCACTTGCCGGCGAGCCGGACACGGCACCGTGGACCAAACTGACCGGCGATGATGAGCGCACGAGTTTCTATGCGGGGCGGGCCGATATCTCGCTCCACGCCACCGACACCGGCGCATATCGCGACAACCTTGCGACCGGATCGCCGGCGCTGTGGGTGGTGCTGCGGCCGACCGAGTCCGATCCGCCCTATGAGCTGTTCACTGTCACCGCGGACCCGTCCGAGGGCGAGGCGGCGACCGAGGCCGGAAGCAACATCGTCGAGCCGGTGCCGATGCCGCAGCCGATCGCGGAACTGGTCGCGGCCTTTGTCGCTGAGCATCATGTCGAGCGTCAGTTCTTCAAGCGCAAGCGCGACCGCGCCAATCCCGAGGCTCTCGGGCGGCGCGCGCCGGAGGAGCAAGGCGAATGAGCGACGAGGATTTCCTCAAACGCTGGTCGCAGCGCAAACGGGACGTCGCCAAGGCGGAGCAGGCTCCCCCTGCGCCGGCGTCTGAGGTAGCAGCGAAAGCGCCTGAGTCGCCTGAGGCCGACAAAGCCGAAACCCCATTCGATCCCGCGAGCCTGCCGCCGATCGAATCGATCACGGCGCTTTCCGACGTCACGGCGTTCCTGCGCGACGGCGTACCGGCCGAGTTGAACTCGTGCGGCGCTTCGCCACGTGTGGACAGCCGATCCCGCGATCCGGGACTTCGTCGGCCTTGCGGAGAACGCCTGGGACTTCACCGATCCGAACGCGATGCCGGGCTTCGGTCCGCTTGAAGCGACCGACGAGGTCCGCCGGATGATCGCACGGGTGGTCAGTGAGATTGGCCAAGCGGCACAACCCGACGAGGGAGGTGCGGCTGGGCCGGGAGCGGAAGACGCAGAAAATTCAAATCATTCCAATGCGATAGTAAAAGAACCAGGGGCCGAAATCGTGCCCGAAACAGGGGCGCCCGAAGAAGAGGAAAAGCAAAAATCTGCCCAAGTGCTAGGCAACCAAGTATTGCTGCAAAGCGATAAAGAATATAGTGCACCGCAGCATGACGTCACGGAAGCGCAGGAAAAACCAAAACAATTGTCACATCGAATACATGGCGGTGCACTGCCTCGCTGACGAAAGTATAGCCACAGCCTATCGCCCGGCTATTGACCACCATTGGTGCGCCATCTAGCCTTTTGGAAACCTTCTCATGTGGCGGGGGCGACATGAGCTTTAACGGCATTTGATGCGTGATCCAGGACTGAGCGAGGCCATCCAGGCGGCCGGCGGAGTTAGCGAACTCGCGCGGCGCGTCGGCATTTCGCAGCCGTCGATTTCCAACTGGGACAAGATTCCCGCCGAACGTGTTCTCGGCGTCGAGGCCGCGACCGGCGTCGATCGCAAGGTGTTGCGGCCCGATCTTTATCAAGAGCGCGATGAAGCCGCGCGGACGGTCGACGACATCGACGTCGCGCGCGCGCAGGAATACGCGCTGCTCTCCACGTTGCTGGTACGCGCACCGAATGCCGCGCTGCTCAAGAAGCTCGCGGCATTACGCGGCGATGCGACGCCGCTCGGCGTCGCGCATGTTTCCCTCGCCGAAGCTGCGGCGGACGCTTCGGTTCAGAAAGTCGAGCGCGAATACTTCGATCTGTTCATCGGGCTTGGCCGCGGCGAACTCCTGCCTTACGGCTCCTTCTACATTGCGGGATTTCTGCACGAGCGCCCGCTCGCACGCCTGCGCGAGGACCTCGCGCGCTTCGGGATCGAACGGGTCGAAGGCAACTACGAGCCCGAGGATCACGCAGCGACCTTGTGCGAAATCATGGCCGGCGTCGTGAGCGGCGGTTTATCCGCGCCGGAAGGCGCCGACCGCGTCATCTTCGAGAAACATCTTTTGCCCTGGATCGGCCGTTTCTTCACCGATCTGGAACGCGCGAACGCGGCCAGCTTCTACCGCAGCGTCGGTGTGCTCGGCCGCGTGTTCATGGACATCGAGAAGGAAGCATTCGCGCTGCCGTCGTCAGAGGGCAGCCGCGAAAAAGCGAACTTGGAGGGAATGCGATGAAACAGAATGACAAGCGGACCGTGGGTCGTCGCGACTTCCTTCGCGTGCTCGGCGTCAGCGCCGGCGCTGCGGCCGCGGCGCCGCTCGCGACAGCGGCGAAGGCCGACACCGAGAACAACGATGAGAAGCGGAAGGCCCGCTACAAGGAAACAGATCACGTGAAGGTGTTTCTCTCCATTGTGCTAACCCAAATCTGAGCCGAGGAGGCGAACGTGCTGATCAAAAAAAGCGAAAGGAGGGATAATGCGGCTCTTTGCCGCCGCGTTTGCCGGACAAGCGCGCGGCCTCGATCGCCGCGCGTTTCTGCGCCGGGCCGGCCTCATATGGCCGGTGGACTTGCCGCCTGCGGGTGCGCTGCCACTTGCGAGCGTCCGCAAAGGCCTGGACGCCGCCGGCTCGATGGTCA
>CAVTGA010000002.1:0-1847500 GCA_963734185.1 uncultured Alphaproteobacteria bacterium
GCCGGCGAGAAGGTGGCGGCCGATCCGGCGGTCGTCGGTGCCGTCTGGGGCATCACCAGCGTCACCTGCATCCCGGTCTCGGAGGTTCTGCAGAAAGTCCAACGTCGTGCTGATCAGTCCCGGCTGCACCAACCCCAAGGTCACCGACCGCGGGCTCGAACAACACCAACCGCGTGTGCGCGCGCGATGATGCGCAGGGCCCGGCCGGCGCGATGTTCGCCGTCCAGGAGCTGAAGGCGAAGAAGATCGCCGATCTTCGACGACGGCACCACCGGCCCGCAAGAGGTGCCGCCGACGAAGTCGAGAAGCGGGCCAAGGCGCATGGGCGCGCAAGTGCTGCGCTATCAGGTCCGCGCCGGCGACAAGGATTTCCGCGCCATTCTCGGCACGGTGCCGAAGGACGTCGACATCGATCTACGCCAGCGTGTGGGCGCCGGAGGCCGCGCTGATCGCGAAGCAGCTGCCCGATGTCGGCCTGGACGTGCGGATGATCGGCCCCGACGGACAGTTCGAGCCGAAGGACTACATCGAAGCCTCCGGCGGTGCGGCCGAAGGCAACTACGTCACCTTCCTCGCGCCCGACATGAAGAAGGTCCCGGCCGCGGCCAAGTTCGTGAAGGCGTTCGAGGCGAAGTACGGACCGCTGAGCTCCTACGGTCCGCTCGCCTACGAAGCCGCCAACATCATCCTCGAAGCGATCAAGAAAGTCGGCAAGGCCGACCGCGCGGCGGTGCGCGATGCGGTGCGCGCCACCAAGAACTACAAGGGCATCCTGGGCGTGCCGATCACGCTTCGACGACAAGGGCGATGTCGCGCGGCGGCACTGATCTTCGTCTACCAGGTCAAGGGCACGGGCTTCGAGCAGGTCAAGACGCATCGTCGTCGAAGTAGTCGTGCGCACGGTCGGCACGGACGCGTCCGATGTCGCTGCTGTCGAGGCGTCCGGGCTGTCGCATGGCGTTCGGCGGCCTGCGCGCCGTCCACGAGCTCGATTTCACGGTCGAGCGCCGGCGAGATCGTCGGCCTGATCGGCCCGAACGGCTCGGGCAAGACCACCGTCTTCAACGTCATCACCGGTCTCTATCGCGCGACGGCCGGCCGCGTCGCTGTTCGACGACGGTCAAGCCGATCTGGTCGGCCGCCGCCGCACGCGATCACCGCGCTCGGCATCGCGCGCACGTTTCAGAACCAGCGCCTGTTCAATCAGATGACGGTGCTGGAGAATGTGCTGGTCGGCATGCACTGCCGCACCAGCGCCGGCCTCGCCGGGATCATGCTCGGCTTGCCCGGCGCACGCGCCGAGCAGCGGCGGGCGCTCGAGCGAGGCGCCAGGAGCTGCTCGGCTTTTTCGGCGACCGCCTGCTGCCGCGCGCGCAGATCGGCCGCCACTCCTGTCCTACGCCAACCGGCGCCGCCTCGAGATCGCGCGCGCGCTGGCCACCGAGCCGAGGCTGCTGCTGCTCGACGAGCCCGCCGCGGGCATGAACCCGACCGAGAAGCGCGAGCTGATGCACGACATCCGGCGCATCCGCGAGCGCGGCGTCACCGTGCTCGTGATCGAGCACGACATGGGCTGGTGCAGAGGCATCTGCGAGCGCGTGGTCGTGCTCGATCACGGCGTCAAGATCGCCGAAGGCGACTTCCAGGACGTGCGCGCACAACCCGGCCGTGCTGGAAGCGTATCTCGGACGCCGGCCGCCATGCTTAAGCTCAGCCGGCGTCGTCGCCGGCTACGGGCCGATTCAGGTGCTGCAAGGCGTCGATCTGGAGGTCCACGCAGGGCGAGATCGTTTGCCTGCTCGGCGGCAACGCGGCCGGCAAATCGACCACGCTGAAGACCATTCTCGGCCTGGTGCGCCCGACGCGCCGGCAGCATCGAGCTCGAGGGCCAGCGCATCGACGGCCTGGCCACCGAGGAGATCGTGCGCCGGGGCATCGCGCTGGTGCCGGAAGCGCGCCGCATCTTCGCCCGCATGACCGTCTGGGAGAATCTGGCGATGGGCGCCTACGCGCGCGCGGCGAGCCGCACGGCCGAGATCGCCGAGCGACATCGAGCGCGTCTACGCGCTGTTCCCGCGCCTGCAGGAGCGCGCGGCCCAGTACGGCGGCACGCTGTCGGGCGGCGAGCAGCAGATGCTCGCGATCGGGCCGCGCGCTGATGGCGCGCCCGCGGCTGCTGCTGATGGACGAGCCGTCGATGGGGCTCGCGCCCGCCTTGGTCGACAGGTGTTCGACATCATCCAGGACCATCAACCGCCAGGGCACGACGATCCTGGTGGTCGAGCAGAACGCAGCCGTGGCGCTGTCGATCGCCCATCGCGGCTACGTGCTGCAGAACGGCCAGCATCGTGATGCGAGGGCGCGGCGGCGCTGCTCGCGGCGGACGAGATCCGCCGCGCCTATCTGGGCGAGGACTGACCGATGACGGACATGCTCGCGATCCTGCCCCAGCAGCTCGTCTTCGGCCTCGCGCTCGGCACCGTCTACGGCCTGATCGCGCTCGGCTACACCATGGTGTACGGCATCCTGTTCATGATCAACTTCGCCCACGGCGAGGTGTTCATGATCGGCGCCTACATCGGCTGGGGCGTGCTCGCGGCTGATCACTGCCAGCTCGGCGGCCTGCACCCGCTCTGGGTGCTGCCGCTGATGCTGCTGCCGGCGATGTCGGCGTGCGGCGGCGCTGGGCGTGACGCTGGAGCGCTTCGCCTATCGCCCGCTGTACATGCGCGGCGCCACGCGGCTGGGGCCGCTGATCAGCGCCGTCGGCGCGTCGATCTTCCTCCAGAACGCCGTCATGCTCACGCAGGGCGCGCGCATGAAGGTCTACATGACCAGCCTGCTGTTCCCGCGCAGCTGGTACGTTCAACATCGTCGGCGTGCGCATCTCGGCGCTGGTGCTGGTCATGATCGCCGTCGCGCTGCTGCTGATGTGGCTGCTCAACTGCTCGTCCAGCGCACCACGCTCGGCCGCGCATCCGCGCGGTGGCCGAGGACCGCGAGGTGGCGGCGATCATGGGCGTGAACGTCGCCGCGTGATCGCCCTCACGTTCTTCCTCGGCTCCGCGCTCGGCGGCGCGGCCGGCGTGCTGGTCGGCCTCTACTACACGCAGATCGACTTCTTCATGGGCTACTCGGCCGGGCTCAAGGCGTTCACCGCGGCGGTGCTCGGCGGCATCGGCAATATCAAGGGCGCCATGCTCGGCGGCCTCGCTGCTCGGCGTGATCGAGAGCCTGGCCGTCACGTTCATCAATCCGGCCTTCAAGGACGTCGTCGCGTTCGCGGTCCTGATCCTGGTGCTCGTGTTCCGCCCGAGGGCTGCTCGGCGAAGCGCTGGCCGACTGGAACAAGGTGTGATGCGGGCGAGCGGCTCAACGCGCTACTGGCCGCTGTCGTGCTGCTCGCCGGCGCGGTCGTCGCGCCGCTGGTCGCGCCCAACGACTACGTCGTCGGCGTGCTCGCCCGCATCTGCCTCTATGCCGCTGCTGGCGCTCGGCCTCAACATCGTCGTCGGCTTCGCCGGCCTGCTCGACATCGGCTACGTCGCGTTCTTCGGCATCGGCTCCTACATCTATGCCTTCCTCGCCTCGCCCGCATTTCGGCCTGCACCTGCCGTTCGTGCTGGCCCTGCCGATCGTCGCGCTGGCGACCGCCCTTCTCGGCATCCTGATCGGCGCGCCGACCTTGCGCCTGCGCGGCGACTATCTCGCCATCGTCACGCTGGGCTTCGGCGAGATCACCTACATCTGCCTGCCTCAACCTCGACCGCCCGGTGAACATCACCAACGGGCCGAGCGGCATCATCGCCATCGACCCGCCCGCCTTCTTCGGCTACGTGATCGAGCGCAACATCGAGTACTATTACCTGTTCCTGGCCTGACTCGGCGCTGGTGCTGGTCGCCTCGGCCCGGCTGCGCACTCCGCGGATCGGCTGGGCCTGGCAGGCGATCCGCGAGGACGAGCTCGCCGCCGAGGCGATGGGCATCAACACCACGGTGGCGAAGCTGCAGGCCTTCGCGATCGGCGCCTCGTTCGCCGGCTTCGCCGGCGGCGCTGCTGGCCTCCTGGCAGCGCTCGGTGTTCCCCGACAACTTCCTGTTCACCGAATCGATCAACGTCCTCGCCATGGTGATCATCGGCGGCATGGGCAGCCTGCTGGGCGTGATCCTGGGCGCCGCCATCATCGTCGCGCTGCCGGAGATCTTCCGCGATTTCGCGCTCTACCGGCTGCTGGCGTTCGGCTTGATGCTGATGGTGCTGATGATCTTCCGGCCGCAAGGGCTGCTGCCGCGCGGCCTATCGCCGCGCGCGAGCAGCGCCCAGGAGCCCGAGGCGCCCACCGCCCCGCCCACGCGTGCGCCAAAAACCTGAAAACAGGAGACTTTGCGTGCACACGGTCGTGCTTGGTGCCGGTGCGGTCGGGGTTGCGACCGCACACTACCTCAACCGCCTCGGCCACGCGGTGACCGTCGTCGAGCGCCAGCCCGGCGCCGCGCTGGAGACGAGTTTCGGCAATGGCGCGGTCGATAAGGCGAGCGAGGTCGAGCCCTGGGTCGCAGCCGGGGATGCCGCTCAAGATCCTCAAGTGGCTCGGGCGCGAGGATGCGCCGATGCTGCTTCGCCTCGGCGCGCTGCCGCATGTGCTGCGCTGGGGCACGGCCTTCGCTGGGGAATAGGGCGCCAGACCGGTTCGAGCGCAATGCGCGCGCCAATCTGCGCCTCGCGCTCTACAGCTTGCGCTCGCTGCAGGAGATCGGGGCCGAGACCGGCATCGCGTACGACCGTGCGACCCATGGTGGTGACCAGATCTACCGTGATCCGGCATCCCTCGCGGTAGGACGCCGCAATGCCGCGCTTCTCGCCGAGCATGGCCTGGTCTACCAGGAGCTGTCACCGGAGGAATGCGTCGCGCACGAAGGCGCGCTGTCCGAAACGGCGGGATCGCTGGCGGGCGCGCTCTACTTCCCGCGCGACGAGGTCGGCGATTGCCACAAGTTCATGCAGGGCCTGGCGCGCCATGCGCAGGAGCGCGGCGTAAAATTTCTCTACGAGACGACGGTCACCGGGCTCCGGCGGGGGCGCCGCGGCATCGCCGCGGTCCTGACCTCGCAGGGGCCGGTGGAGGCCGACAATGTCGTCGTGGCGCTCGGAAGCTTTGCGCCGGCCCTGCTGCGCCAGGTCGGCGTCTACGTGCCGAACGCCACCGGTGGAAGGCGTGTCGATCACGGTCGCGCGCGCGCCGTGGAACGCTGCGCCGACCCATGCGATCATCGACGATGCGCGCATGTTCGGCCTCGTGCCGATCGGCGACCGGCTGCGCGCGGTCGGCATGCGGATAAGATCGCCCGCTACGACGCGACGCCGAGCCCGGCGCGCGTGCAGGCGATCATCGAAAAAGTGGTGCAGACGTCTCCGGGCTTTTCGCGCTGCTATTCGCCCGCGACCGCGAAGGTGTGGGCGGGCCTGCGCCCGGCATTGCTGAGCGGTGCTCGGTCACATGGGACGCACGGGGTTGAGAACCTGTTCGTCAATGCCGGGCATGGGCATCTGGGCTGGACCATGTCGTGCGGCGCCGGCCGTCGTGTCGCCGACATCGTCGCCGGCCGCCCGCCGGAAATCAGCCTCGCGGGCATGGCCCGCGCCGGCGCACGCGCAGCCGGCTGATCCGCGACGCGCTCGACGGCCGGCCGAGCCGGATCGAGCACGACGGAAAATTCCACGTCCCGCTCGTTCACGTGGATGACGTCGCGCGCGGCCTGAAAGGCCCGCGATGGAGGCCGCGAACGCATCGAGCGTGAAGGCGACGTCGGCCTCGGTGTGGGCCAGCGAGATGTAGTACTTGCTCTCACCCTTGAGGATGCCGCGCTCGCGCAGGAGTTGGTTGCAGCGTTTCATCTTGGCCTCGTCGCCCATGGCGGAGCGATAGTCGGTGACCTCGCGCGCTGTGAAGACGACGTCGAACATGGGCGCATCGCCGACGACGCGGGCTTGCACGCCCGCCTTTTTTAGGATCTCGGCATAGCCCTTCATCAAGGCGCTGCCGGTCTTGAAGATCTGCTCGTAGGCGCCGGGGCGCTTGAGGATTTCCAGCGTCTTCAGGCCGGCCACCGCGGCGATGGGATTGCCGCTGAGCGTGCCGATCTGCACCATGAATTTGTCCTCGCCCACCTTGCCTTTGTCGAAATGGGCCATGATGTCGGCGCGGCCTGCCACCGCCGCCAGCGGGAAGCCGCCGCCGATGGCCTTGCCGAGCGTGCAGATGTCGGGCGTCACGCCGTAGTAGGCCTGTGCACCGCCGTAGGCGAAGCGGAAGCCTGTCACAACCTCGTCGAAGATCAGCATCAGGCCGTTCTCCTCGGTGATCCTGCGCAGGCCTTCGAGGAAACCGGGCTTGGGCGGGATTAGCCGCTGGAAGGGCTCGACGATGATGCCGGCCAGCTCGTCTCCATGCTCGCGCACGAGGCTCGCCACCGTCTCGAGGTCGTTGAAGGGGGCGACGAGGACTTCATCGCGCAGGCTCTTGGGGATGCCGGCGGAGTCCGGAATCGGCTGGGGAAAGTTGCCGGCCCGCTTGGGCGCCAGGCTCATGAGGCCGTAGTCGCTCATGCCGTGATAACCGCCCTCGAACTTGAGTATCTTGTCGCGGCCCGTGTGGGCGCGCGCCAACCGCATGGCGTAGGCGTCGGCCTCCGAGCCGGTGCTGACGAAGCGCACCTGCTCGGCGCAGGCCACGGCGTCGACGATCTCTGCGGCGAGGCGAATGCCGTGCTCGTTGTTGGCGAAGAACGTCGTGCCCTTGGCGGCCTGCGCCTGCACCACCTCGACGACCTCGGGATGTGCATGGCCGACAATCATCGGCCCGGACCCGAGGAGATAGTCCACATACTCCTTGCCGTTAACGTCCCAGACGCGTCCGCCCTTGCCTTCGGCGACGATGATCTCGTGCGAGACGTTGCCGAAGCCACCGCCGGGCAGAACGCGGCGCGCGGTCTCGATGAGTTGGCTGTCGCCTTCGGCGACTGCGGGGGCTGGCATTGGCCTTTCTCCGTTTTGATCGTGATTGTGGCGATGGCGAAGCAGGGTCGGCCGAGCGACCCGTCAGTCTCCCTTGCTCTCGGCCGCGAGTGCCGCCACATCGGCGACGCCGTAGTCCTCGCGCGCCGCCTTCTCGGAGACGTAGCCGTCGGCGAGATCGCGGCCGATGGCGGCGCGAGCGCGCTGTCCCACCTCGCCGAAACCCCCGGACCCGGGGGTGATCATGTCGACCACTGATCCCGCAGGCGCAAGGAACGCGCCCTTGCTCGGCAGATGGCGCGTGACGCCGTCGGGCGTGGTCAGGGTGACGACGGCCGCCGTCCCGGCCTTGCCGCCGAGCAGCCCGAACGGCGGCGACGTCATGCGCTCCATGCACAGGGACCCCGTGGCATCCGCGCCCGCCAGGAGGCGCCAGGTGCGCCGCGCGCCGCAGCCGCCGCGATAGCGCCCCGCGCCGCCCGAGTCGGGGTTTATCTCATAGCGCTCGATGCGCACCGGGAAGGCCATCTCCAGCACCTCGACAGGCGTATTCATGGTGTTGGAGATGCCGCTCGCGACGACGTTGATGCCGTCCTTGGTGGGGCGCGCGCCAAAGCCGCCCTTGACCGTCTCGTAGGACACATAGCGGCGCCCCGAGCGCGGGTCGACGCCGCCGAGCGTAAGGATCGCTGACGTACCCTGGCTGCAGGCCATCACGCGGTCCGGCCAAATGCTCGCCAGCGCCCCCATCACCATGTCGGCGACGCGGTGGGAGATCTCGTGGTTGGCGTAGACCACGGGCGCGGGAAACGCGGCGTTGACCACCGAGCCTTTCGGCGCCTTCACCTCGATCGTGCGCCAGCAGCCGGAGTTGGGTGGTATCAGGCTGTTGGGGTCCACCGCCATCTTGAGGCCGCAGAACACGCCGGACGCGGTGACCGACAGCGGTGCGTTCATCGGCCCTTTCACCTGCGGGTCGCTGCCGGCGAAGTCGATCACGATGCGGTCGCCGGTCTTGCGGATAGCGAGGCGGATCCAGAACGGCGCGTCGGCGCCGTCCGTGAGTGTCGGGGATGCCGTCGCCGTCGCAGAAGTCCTCGAAGGTGCCCTCGCCGTCCGGAAGGTCGGCCAGCGTGGCCCGCATCAGCGTCTCGGAGTAGTCCATCACCTCAGCCATATAGGCGATCAGCCGTTCGGCCCCGTAGCGCTCGGCCAGCGCCTGCAGCCGCTCGGTGGCGCGCAGGGTGGCAGCAAGCTGGGCGCCGAGGTCGCCCTTGCGCTCGTCGGGGGTACGCACGTTGGCAAGGATCACCTTCTCCAGGTCGGCGTTCACCGCGCCCTTGATCACCAGCCGCAGCGGCGGCAGCCGCAGCCCCTCGCCGTAGATCTCGGTGACGGCGCCGTAGCTGCCGGGCGTTGCCGAGCCCACGTCGGGCCAGTGTGCGCGCAGGCAGGCGTAGCCCAGGAGGCGGCCGTCGTAGAATGCGGGGCGTACGACGTTGACATCCGGCAGGTGGCTGCCGCCGAAATAGGGGTCGTTGTGGATGAACACGTCGCCGTCGTGCACGTCGGCACCGAAGGCGGCGACAACGGCGCGCACGGCATCCGGCATGGAGCCGAGGTGGATCGGCAGATCCGGCCCCTGTGCCACCATTGAGCCCTTCGCGTCGAATACGCCGCAAGAGTAGTCCCCGGCCGACTTGAGGATGGGCGAGTAGGCCGTCTTCGCCAGAACGACGCGCATCTCCTCCGCGATCTTGGTGAAGCTGTTCTTGACGATCTCGAAGGTGGCGGGATCGGCGCCGCGTGCCACGTCTTGCATGGTTACTACCTCTCGCCCTTGCCGCGCGCCAGAACCACGAAACCGTCGTCGCTCATGCAGGCCCGCCAGTCCGGCGGCACGAGGATCGTGGACTCCAGCGACTCGATGACGACGGGTCCTTGCGCAGCCAGCTCCGCAGGCATGCTCCGCCGATCGTAGACCTTGGCGGTCATTGCCCCAGTGCCGGCAAACCACACCTCGCGCTCGCTCTTGATGGCGTTGGCGCCTGCCGGTGCGGTGCGGTCCTTGATGGCGAGCGGCGGGATCTCCCCGACGGCCGTGAGGCGCACGCTGACAAGCTGCACCGGCTCGGCACGATTGTCGTGTCCATAGGTGGCGCGATGGCGGCCGTGGAAGGTCTCGGCGATCTCGGCCAGCAGCGCTGCATCCAGCCTGCGCGCCGCCACCGCGATCGACAGCTCGTAGGACTGGCGCTCGTAGCGGGCATCGACGGAGCGCTCGAAGCGGCGCCTGCCGGCCGCGACGCCGGCGCGGTCGAGCATGGCGGCGCCTTGCTCTTCCAGTGCGGCGAACGCCTGCTCCAGCGCGGCAGGATCGGCGTTTGCGGTCGTGACATAGACTGTGCGCACGTAGTCGCGCTTGAGGTCCGTTCCGACCAGGCCGAGCGCGGAGAAGGCACCCGGTATCGGCGGGCAGATGATCTCGCGGATGCCGAGTTGGGCCGCCAGGGCGGCAGCATGCAGCGGACCGGCTCCTCCGAACGCCGCGAGCACGAACTCGCGCGGATCGTAGCCGCGTTGCACGGAGACGATCTTGAGCGCTTCGGCCATGGCATGGTTGACGACATCGATGACGGCCGCCGCGGCCGTGCGCGGATCGACGCCAAGCGGCCCGGCTAGGCGCTCTCGGATCGCGGCCTCGGCGGCTGCATGGTCGATGGGCAGCTCGCCGCCCAACAACGAGCCCTTGTCGAGATAGCCCAGCAGCAGGTTGCAATCCGTGACCGTGGGCTCGACGCCGCCGCGTGCATAGCAGACGGGCCCGGGGTCGGCCCCTGCGCTCTTCGGCCCGACGCGCAACGACCCGGCGCGATCGACCCACGCAATAGAGCCGCCGCCGGCCGAGACTTCCGCCAGGTCGATGACGGATACGCGGATGGGGTGGCCGGTGCCGTGCATCCAGCGGCTGCGGCTCGAGCCGCCGCCGACCTCGTACTCGGGCGTGGTCTCGTACTGGCCGTCGCGGATCAGGCTGGCCTTGGCCGTCGTGCCGCCCATGTCGAACGACAGAAGGTTGCCACGGCCAGTCTGCCGCGCCACCAGGGCCGCCGCAACGACGCCGGCCGCCGGCCCCGATTCGACAGCAACCGCCGGCATGGCCACGGCCTCGCGGGCCTCCAGGATGCCGCCGTTGGAGGCCATGACGTATAGCGGCGGCAGGCCCAGGCTGCGCGTCACCTCCTCCAGCCGCGCCAGGTAGGAGGCAAGGATCGGGCCGACATAGGCGCACACCGACGTCGTGCTGGTGCGCTCGAATTCCTTGATCTCCGGCAGCACCTCGCAGGAGAGATAGATCGGTAGCTCCGGCAGTGCGGCGCGCAGACGCGCGCCCAGCTGGCGCTCGTGGTCGGGATTGAGGAAGCTGAACATGAGAGCGACGGCCAGCGCCTCAACCCGCTCCGCCCTGAGCGTGGCGATCAGCGCATCGATCTCCCGATCCGCCAACGGCGTGACCACGGCCCCGTCGGCGCCGATGCGCTCGGTGATCTCATAGCGGTGCCGGCGCGGAACGAGGGTGGCCGGCGCATCCTGGAAAAGGTCGTAAAGATCGGCCCGGGCGGAGCGCCTCAGCTCCAGCACGTCGCGGAACCCGCGCGTGGTGATGAGGGCGGCGCGCGCGCCGCGGCCCTCGAGGATGGCGTTGGTGACGACCGTGGTGGCGTGCGCCAGCAGCCCGACCTTCGACGCCTCGACCGCATAGCGGTCCATGGCAATGCCCAGCGCGGCCAGCACGCCCTCTGCCAGGTTGCGCGGCGTCGTCGGCACCTTGGCGACGCCGATCTCTCCCGTCGCCTCGTCGACCAGCGCCACGTCCGTGAACGTACCACCGATGTCGACCCCAACTCGCCACGCCATGTCGCGCTCTGCCCGATGCTGTACGCCTCGAGTTTAGCCGGGTTTGGGGCAGCGCGCCAATGCGCGTGACGTGCGGAGAGGGTTGCATTCCCACAGTGCGCCTGGATCTTCAGCCAGGACACCACTCGCGCGCTTCGTTGATACTATTAGCGGTGGTTAGATGCTCGCGAAATCGTAGCCCGGATGAGCGTCAGCGAAATCCGGGGACGCCAGTGCAGCGGATGAAGGTCCCCGGGTGTCGTTTCGCTCACCGGGCTACACTTGCTAGCAGATATATGACATATCATATGGATCGCCGTGACGCTGCCGCTGATCGTGTCGCATGGCACGGTCGAAGAGATTCGCCGACCGGTTTCCGGTGCGCGATTCCGCGGCGCTCGCCACGCTGGCGGGCAACGTCACGCGCCTGCGCAAGAAGCGCGGATGGACGGAGGACGATCTCGCCGCCGCCGCCAAGATGGAGCAGGGAGCGGTCAGCCTGATCGAGAGCCGCCGCGCTAATCCGACCGTCGAGACCTTGGAGAGCATCGCGAAGGCGCTTCGAGTGCCGTTCGTCGCATTGTTCGAAGCGCACGAAGACGACGATCGGATGCCGCAACCCCGCAAGAAGATCAAAGCAGCAAAGCGCTAAGCCCTCGACGTCGCCTCCCCTGCGCCCTTCGCCGGCCGTGATTGCATCTTCATGCTTGTTCTATCATATGATTTATCATATTTTCCGCACATTATGTCATATGGGCGCGAATTCGACCTGATCTGTTTGCTTCACTCGCTCGACACGCTCGAACGGCTGCGTGGCGGATGGCGACCGAGCAAGCGGCTGTTATCGGGCGGGCGGAACGCCGGCCGCTGGAAGATCGATCGCCAAGAAGGGGCGACGGCCTACCAGTTCGTCGGCATCAGCTCGGACCTTCCGGGCCAGACCTCCATCATCATCGCGACGGTGCTGGCGTTCGACCCAGCGGCCCGCTGGGCACTGTTGTTCGCTGACAGATGGATCCTACTCGGAGAACCGGTCCCCATGACGCCGCCGACCGATCCGGCTGACGTCGCCCATTGCGCCGACACGTGGCTACGGAGTGAGATGCGGCGAGAAACGCGCGGTCGGCCGCGCTCTTTCACTTTGGCTTCGTGAACAGCGCAGCGACTTCGACGCCGAGCGCGTCAGCCAGCCGCTGCAGGATATCCAGTGTCGGGTTGCCGTCGCGGTTCTCGATCCCGCTGATCGTCGAGGGCGACGTATCCGCCTCGGCGGCGAGAGCAACCTGCGATAAGTCGCGCATCGCACGGAGTACTTTGATGTTGTACCCGAGCGCGTCGGTCGCGGGGTGAATCTTGGCCGGCGCCATGGGCAAGATTGAGCAGGATCGGGCACTCGCGCGAGGGATTCAAATCCACTTCCCTCTCCAAAACCCACTTTCCGATTTCCGGGTTTGGTAGTTTGGAACCAGACTTGTCGTCCGTGTACATTCTAGCTGTCCCGCCAGCCGAACTCCTAAAGACGTAACACCGCATTGGAACCTCCGCGGAATGGTCGCTTAAATAGCGCGAGAAAGCATGCGCCTGTTCGAGAGTTCTAGAATTGCGGCGATCACAATTAGAACTCCTACTAGCACGAGTGTGAAAAGCGCAGATCGATGGTCGCTGCGTGGTGGAAGTCCATAATAGTGCCGACAAAATTCATTGATGTCGCACAGTCCCGGACCAGGGAAGTCCAGTCGCAGGAGAACGCTACCTCCTCCCATCTCCGCTACACTGAAGTTTCGATCAATCTCATAAGCACGCGCGAGATATTCTGCCTTTGATATTCTGATTAGGCTGTGGGGCTCAGTTGGAAGCTTGGTCATGGCCGCGGTACCTTCTTGTGGAAAGCGGAGCGCGAATCGGTCAATTGTAACGAACCTGCCATGCTCACTTCCAGAGTATGTGCTAGGGTTGAGAGTTTCAGCGAATCAGATTCGTGGGAGAGCGTCGTGACCGACAAAACACCAACGCCCGCTCCGGCGGCCCATGTCAGCATGGAAAAGTCACTCAGTTCTGCAAATCTATCTGCAGCGTTGAACCCGGCCCCCGCCAATGCGGGCTCTGGAGGCACAGGACCGGCATTGCCGACGAACTCGACGCCTAGTCAATCGTCAGGCGCCACTGACCGGAAGTAGCGTGACCTAGTGAGCCAATGGAGGTTTTGGATGGCAAAGAACGAAAGCACCGAAAAATTATTTGTGGCTGCGGACTCAATGAGTTCCCTTAACTTGGCCACCGCTCTTAAGCTGCAGCCTGCCAAGCCGACGACAGGTTCAGCACATGGCGGCAGCAACCCAGCACCATCTTCGAACTCAGAGAAGAAGTAAGTTAGGGGCGTGATTCCGAAGGAATGGCTAGAAATAGCGCAAGTCGCGAGCGGTATCGCCGCAGCCTGTGGTTTGCTTTTGACAGCATGGCAGATGCGCAGAGCGCGTCTCGTAGCCGACCTCCAAGCGCTCCAAAAATTCTTTGAAAGTACTAATCAACAAGAGTTGTCCTTAGCTCGGGCGAGTGACGACGCCGCGCGATCTCATGCCTTTATCGAATTCATGAACTTCCTTGAACTTTACGCGTCGGCATATAACAGAGGACTATTCGGACGCGCCAGCCGAGAGATCGTTCGTCACAAATTGGAAGATAGTTATATCGAACTCGACGAAAGCGTTGAATGGCACCCCCGAATTGAAAAAGCAGTCGATCGGTCCACCACCTTCATAGAGCTTCACCGGTTCATTTCACGGCATAAGAAGGAGATTGTTTCGCGCGCGAAGGAACGATCACGTATTCGGTAACCGCGCGACCTCCAGATAGCCCAAACGATGCGTGGCCGCGCACAGTCCCGTCCGAAACCTCGTCCGAAGTCGGACGGTGTTTCCTGGGAGGAAATCGTGGACCGCTAAGGCATTGATTGTTCGGTAAGATCTGGCGCGCCCGGAAGGATTCGAACCTCCGACCCCCAGATTCGTAGTCTGGTGCTCTATCCAGCTGAGCTACGGGCGCGTGCCGTTGCCGGGGGCAAAACCGCGGCGTGGACGGGGCATAACTAGAGCGTCGGTCGGGGGATGGCAAGCGGGGCGGCTTCCCCTCTCCCGCGCCAGCGGGAGAGGGTGGCGAGCAGCGAAGCTGTGAGCCGGGAGAGGGCATTGCTCGGGGCAGCGCCCCTCCTCCCGCCTCGGTCCTGCGGACCTCGGCACCCTCTCCCGCTGCGCGGGAGAGGGGACTCGCGGCGGGATCTCGCGCTCGACTACGCCCTCGCCCGCTCGCCGCGCCTGGCGCCGATGTCGACCGCGCGGTCGGGGATGATCATGCGGAACGTCGCCCCGATGGTGCCGTCGACCAGGCGGATCTCGCCGCCATGGGCGCGCACCAGCTCGGCCGCGATCGCGAGCCCCAAGCCGCTGCCGCCGAGCCGGGTCGAGCCCTGGAACGCCTCGAACAGGTGCGCGCGCGCCCGCGGCGGGATGCCCGGCCCGGTGTCGGAGACCTCCACCACCACCACCGCCCCTTCGCGCCGGCCGGTGATGCGCACCTGGTCGCGGCCGGGATCGTTCGGCGCGCGGCTCTCCAGCGCCTGCGCGGCGTTGCGCGCGAGGTTGAGCACGACGCGGAATAGCTGATCCGGATCGGCGTCCACCTTGAGGCCGCGCTCGACCGCCGCGACCCAGCGCACGCTCGAGTCGGGGCCGAAGCCGAGCGTCTCGCGCACCTCCTCGACCAGCGCTTCCACGGCGACCGGCCGGCGGTCGGGCGGCGGCTCCTTGACCTGCCCGTAGGACAGGGTCGACTGGCAGAACGCGATCGCGCGCTCGAGCGCGTGCATCAGCTTGGGCGCGAAGCGCTGCACGGTCGGATCGGAGATGCGCGCGAGCCGGTCGGAGAACAGCTGCGCCGAGGCGAGCAGGTTGCGCAGGTCGTGGTTGATCTTGGATACCGCCAGGCCGAGCGCGGCGAGATGGTTCTTCTGCTGCAGCATCGAGGCGAGATCGCGCTGCATGGCGGAGAGCTCGCGCTCTGCGATGCCGAGCTCGTCGGCGCGCGCCGAGGGCGCGATGACGCGGCCGGGATTCTCCGGGTCGGCGCGGAACGCCGTCATGTTGGCGGTGAGGCGGCGCATCGGCCGCACGAACATGAAATGCAGCGCGAGATAGACCAGGGTCGCGGTGATGACCGAGATGATCAGCGAGAGCAGCAGGATGTTGCGCGAGAAGGTGAACATCGCCTTGCGCAGCGGTCCCTCCTCGATGACGATCTCGACGAAGTCGCCGCCCATCGGCGCCGGGCCGACGGCGCGGATGATGTCACTGTCGCGATGCATGAACAGCGTCGCCATCGCCGCCCACACGGCGCGCAGACGCGAGACGCTGCGCAGGTCGACCTCGTGATGGATCTCGGGCGGATGCTCGGAGACGGCGAGCAGGCGGCGCTGGTTGCCGATCTTCATCGCCACCGCCTTGGCGCCGACGCTCGCCAGGATATCGCGCGCAAGGCTCTCCGGCACCATGCCGCTCGGCGCCGCGTCGAGCACGAGCGCGGCGGTATGCGCGGCGGCGAGGCGGTCGTTGAGCCAGCTCAGGCGGAAATTGGCGATCGAGGGAACATAGATCAGCACCTCCGCGATCATCACGAACAGGATCGTGAGGACGAGGAGCTTGCCCGAGAGGCCGAGGCGCAGGCGCGCCGGTGTGCTGCTCTGTTCTGTCATGTCGGTTTGCAGGTCACCCACCGCAGGCGGCTTTACCCGAAGCGGCGCAGCAAGGCGATGATGCGCCGCACCCACAGGCTCGTCAAACTTGGCGAAAAGTAGGTAATTGCAGCTCTTTTTCCGATTTCCGCCAAGGTCGGATAGGGCACCACGATCGCCGTCATGGCGCGGATGTTCAAGCTGCGCGAAAGCGCCAAGGTCCAGGTGGTGATTAGCTCGCCGGCCTGCGCGCCGACGATGGTGGCGCCGAGGATGCGGCCCTTGTTGTCGGTGACGACCTTGATGTGCCCGTGGGTCTCGCGTTCGGCCTGCGCGCGATCGTTCTCGTGGTAGGGCCAGCGCAGCACGCGGATGCTGCCGTGCCGCTTGCGCGCCTCATCTTCGCTCAATCCCACATGGGCGAGCTCCGGATCGGTGAAGGTCACCCACGGGATCAAGTCGTTGCTCGCCTTCACGCGCAGCCGGAACAGCACGTTGCGGATCACGATCCCGGCGTGATAGTTCGCCGCGTGGGTGAATTGCATGCCGCCGGCGACATCGCCGACGGCGTAGACCCGCCGGTTCGCCGTGCGCAGGCGCGGATCGACCGCGATGCCGCGCGGCGAATGCGCGATGCCGGCGGCGTCGAGCCCAAGACCCTCGACATTGGCCTGCCGGCCGGCCGCGACCAGAAGGTCCGAGCCTTCGACCGTCTCCTCGCCGCCCGGGGCCTGGATGATGGCGCGAACGCGCCCCTCCGCCTGCTCAATCCTGGTCACGCTGATGCCGGTGCGGATGACGATGCCCTCGCGGGCGAGCCGTTCGAGCACGATCCCGGCACACTCGGCATCGTCCTTGGCGAGCGGGGTCAGCGCCTCCAGCACGGTCACCTGCGCGCCGAGCCGCCGATGGGCCTGCGCCAGCTCCAGTCCGATCGGACCGGCGCCGATGACGATCAGGTGCTCGGGACAGCGCTTGAGGTCGAAGATCGTTTCATTGGTGAAGTAGGGCGCCTCGCTCAGCCCCGGGATCGGCGGGATCGCGGCGCGCGAGCCGGTCGCGACCACGAAGCGCCGCGCCTTGATTTCGATCTCGCCCACGCCGAGCGTCGCCGCATCCTTGAACACTCCCGCGCCCGCGATCAAGCGCACGCCGAGACCGGTGAAACGCTCGCTCGAATCATTCGGCGCGATCGCGGCGATGACGCCATGGACGTGGTCGTGCACGCGGGGGAAGTCGATATTGAGGTGCGAGAGGTTGAGGCCGAACCGATTGAGCCGGCGCGCCGCCGCCGTATGCTTGCCGGCCGCGAGCAGCGCCTTGGAGGGCACGCAGCCGGTGTTGAGGCAGTCGCCGCCCATCTTGCCCTTTTCGACCAGGACGACCGGCACGCCGAACGCGGCCGCCGCGGCTGCCACCGACAGGCCGCCGGAGCCCGCGCCGATGACGCAGATGTCGGGAGTCAAAACCTCGGCCATGGTCTGCGCCCGTCCGGTTGAACCTTGTCGCGTCAGGCCGTGACATCCGGCTGCGCGCTTCGCGCGCGCAGCCGCTTCACGATGACCGGGACAAGCGCGATGAGGCCGAGGACCGCGAAGGCGGCGAGCAGTTGCGGCGTGACGACCGCCGACCAGTCGAAGTCGATGCGGCAATCCGGGCGGCCGGTCGAGAGACACGCCATGTAACCGGCGCCCTGCCGGGTAATGACACTGTCGAGCCCGGATCCGAGGAACGCGAATGCGAAGGTCGCCGGCACGATCCCGATGGCGGTCGCGGCGACGAAGGTCGCGAGCCGCACCCCGCACAAGGCGGGCGCGAGGTTGACGAGGAAGAACGGAAAAGCCGGCACCAGGCGCAGGAACACCAAGTAGCTGAAGGCATCGGCGCGGAAACCGTCGGCGATCTTGGCGGCCAGCGGCCCGGCGCGGCGTGCCAGCCCCTCGCCCGCGGCGGTGCGCGCGATCGAGAAGATGATGACCGCTCCGATGGTCCCGCCGAATACGGCGGCCAGGCCGCCGAGCAGCGTGCCGAACAGGATCCCGCCGGTGATGGTCATCAGCAGGGCGCCGGGCAACGACAGCGCGACGACGACGATGTACATCGTCACATATGCGGCCACCGCCGCGACCTCGTGGGCGGCAATGAAGGCGTCGATCGCCATGCGGTGCCTGACCAGCGTCTCGAACGACACATGGCGATGCGCCCCGGTCGCGAACACGGCGATCATCACCAGCACCACCACGCCGAGCGGAGCGAACCGGCGCAAGCGCGCGGTCCCGCACTCCTGCGCGGTTCGCGTCGGGGTCTGGTCGACCGGCACGGTCATCGCCCCAAGCTATACACGAGCGGGTTCTCTTGAGCGGAGTCTCACCGTCATTTGACGCGGAAAATCAATCAAATGGCTTCAAATTTCGCGATTTGGACCCGTCCCGGGGTCGCATTGACTTGGGTTGCGGGGGTCCCGTATAAGCCGCCGGACTTCCGTCGCGCCGAGAGTGACCCCGTGAAACGGACCTATCAACCGAGCAAGCTGGTGCGCAAGCGCCGTCACGGCTTCCGCGCCCGCATGGCCAGCAAAGGCGGCCGCCGGGTGCTGAATGCCCGGCGCGCGCAGGGACGCAAGCGGCTCAGCGCCTGACGCCGCGCGGCGCGGCGCCCGCATGGAACGGCTCACGCAACGCGCGGAGTTCCTTGCCGCCGCCACCGGAGCGAAGGCTCCGGGCAGCGCTTTCGTGCTGCAGGCCCGCGCGCGCGGCGATAAGGCGGGGCCACGGTTCGGGTTCACCGTCTCGAAGAAGGTCGGGAGCGCGGTCGAGCGCAATCGCGTGCGCCGCCGCCTGCGCGCGCTGGTGCGCCAGACCGGGGCTCGCATCGCGCCCGGTCATGACTATGTGCTGATCGGCCGGCGCGCCGCGCTGCAACTGCCGTTCGGTCAACTGGTTGCGGAGTTCGAGAGCGCGCTAAGGCGCATCCAGGGCGGGCGGCGGACTTGAACGAGATGCCGGGCAAACGCACCTCATGAACGACCAGAAGAATACGCTGCTCGCCATCCTGCTGTCGGCGGTCGTGCTGCTCGGCTGGCAGTATTTCGTCGGCCTGCCGCAGATGGAAAAGCAGAAGCAGGCGCAGCAGCAACAGACCCAGACCCAGCCCGGAACGCAACAGCCCGGAACGCCGCCGCAGCCGGGTACGCCGCCGCCACCCGGGGCGCCGCCGCCGCAGGCCGGCGCACCGCAGGTGCCCGGTGCTGCGGCGCCGCCGAGCCAGACGGTCACGCGCGAGTCCGTCATCGCCGCTTCCCCGCGCGTCGCCATCAGCACGCCGCGCCTCGTCGGTTCCATCGCGCTCAAGGGCGGACGCATCGACGACATCGCGCTCACGCAGTACCGCGAGACCGTCGATCCGAAATCGCCGGCCATCGTCCTGCTCGCCCCTGCCGGGACGCCGCACCCGTTCTATGCCGAGTTCGGCTGGATCGCGGCGCAAGGCACTCCCAAGCTCCCCGGGCCCGACACGGTGTGGACCCAGCAAGGCACGGGCACCCTCGGCGTCGGCCGCCCGATCACGCTCACCTTCGACAATGGCGAGGGGCTGACGTTCCGCCGCACCATCGCGGTCGACGACAAGTACCTGTTCACGATTCATGACGAGGCCGCCAACAAGGGCCAGGCGCCGGTCGCGCTGCACCCTTATGCGCTGATCTCGCGCCACGGCACGCCCAAGATCGAGGGCTTCTACATCTTGCACGAAGGCATCATCGGCGTGCTCGGCGAGCAGGGGCTGCAGGAGCTGACCTACAAGAACGTCGAGGACAAGAAGGTCATCCCGTTCAAGGTCTCCAACGCCTGGCTCGGCATCACCGACAAGTACTGGGCGACGACCTTGCTGCCCGATCCCAAGGCGAACCTGCAGGTGCGCGTCTCCGCCGGCCAACTCGGCGCGCTCAAGACCTACCAGACCGACTACCTGCTCGACCCGCAGACCATCGCGCCGGGCGCGACCGGAACCGCGGACGCGCGCCTGTTCGCCGGCGCCAAGGAGACCGCGATCGTCGACTTCTACGACAAGGCGCTCTCCTTGAACCGCTTCGAGCTCTTGATCGATTGGGGCTGGTTCCACTTCATCACCAAGCCGCTGTTCAAGCTGATCGACTACTTCTTCCATCTGGTCGGCAATTTCGGCCTCGCCATCCTGATCGTCACCGTGCTGGTGAAGATCGTGTTCTTCCCGCTCGCCAACAAGTCCTACGCCTCGATGGCCAAGATGAAGGCGGTGCAGCCGGAGATGATGGCGATCCGCGAGCGCTACGGCGACGACAAGATGAAGCAGCAGACCGCGCTGATGGAGCTGTACAAGAAGGAGAAGATCAACCCGCTCGCCGGCTGCCTGCCGATCGTGGTGCAGATCCCGGTGTTCTTCGCGCTCTACAAGGTGCTGTTCATCACCATCGAGATGCGCCACGCGCCGTTCTACGGCTGGATCAAGGACCTCTCGGCGCAGGACCCGACCAACCTGTTCAGCCTGTTCGGGCTGTTGCCCGAGCCGACCGCCTATCTCGGCGTCGCGATCGGCTCGTTCCTGCACCTCGGCGTCTGGCCGATCGTGATGGGCATCACGATGTGGTTCCAGATGAAGCTCAACCCGGCCCCGCCAGACCCGACGCAGAAGATGATCTTCGACTGGATGCCGCTGATCTTCACCTTCATGCTGGCGAGCTTCTCGGCCGGCCTGGTGATCTACTGGGCCTGGAACAACACGCTCTCGGTGCTGCAGCAGGCCTTCATCATGAACAAGCACGGCGCCAAGATCGAGCTGTGGGACAACGTGCTCGAGCTGTTCGGGAAGAAGAAGGACGCGGGCGCGAGCAAGGACGCGGGCAAGAAGAAGGACGAGGGGAAGAAGAAGGATAAGAAGGGCGCGTAGCCCGTGTTGCGACCTGTCCGCCGCAGCTTCAGCGAAGGCGGAAGCGAAACCCCGGAGCGGTGGTGCCCACGGCGAGACCTGCCCCGGATTTCGCTTTCGCTCCATCCGGGCTACGCGCTACTGGGAGCCATGCCCTCCCCCCTCACCCGCTCCGAGCTCGACGCCGGCCGCAGATTGTTCGCCGCCGACTGGCAGTTCGCCACCGCCGCCGGGACGCTCAGCGTGCTGCCGCCGGCCAAGGGCGTCGAGATCGCGTTCGCGGGCCGCTCCAACGTCGGCAAGTCGAGCCTGATCAACGCGCTCACCGGCCGCAAGGCGCTCGCCCGCACCTCGCATACGCCGGGCCGCACCCAGGAGCTGATCTTCTTCTCCGCCGGCGAGCGACTGCGTCTCGTCGACATGCCGGGCTACGGCTACGCGCAGGCGCCCAAGGCCAAGGTGCAGGCCTGGACCGAACTGATCCACGCCTATCTGGCCGGGCGCGCCAACCTCGCCCGCGTCTACGTGCTGATCGATGCGCGCCACGGCATCAAGGACGCCGACGAAGCCGTGTTCAAGACGCTCGATACGGCGGCGGTGAGCTACCAGGCGGTGCTCACCAAGGCCGATGAAGTGAAGCCCGCCGAACTCGATGCACTGATCGCGGCGACGGCGGGGAGAATCGCCAGACGCCCGGCGGCGTTTCCCGACATCGTCGCGACCTCGGCGCGCGAAGGCAGCGGGATCGACGAACTGCGTGCGGCGATCGCGCGGCTGATGAAGGAGCGGACGTAGCCCGCATGGAGCGCAGCGGAATGCGGGTTCCCGGATTTCGCTTCGCTCCATCCGGGCTACGCGCTAAAAAGTCCGCCGGACCAAGGACGCCGCCGCATGACCGTCTCGCCCCAGGACCAGGCCCGCATTCTCTCCGAGGCGCTGCCGCACATGCAGCAGTACGACGAGGAGATCGTCGTGGTGAAATACGGCGGCCACGCCATGGGCGACGAGGAGCGGGCGCGCAGCTTCGCGCGCGACATCGTGCTGATGGAGCAGACCGCGATCAATCCGGTGGTGGTGCACGGCGGCGGCCCGCAGATCGGCGAGATGCTCAAGCGTCTCGGCATCAAGTCGGAGTTCGCCGCCGGGCTGCGCATCACCGACAAGGAGACGGTCGAGATCGTCGAGATGGTGCTGGCCGGCTCGATCAACAAGCAGATCGTCGGCTTCATCAACGCCGCCGGCGGCAAGGCGGTCGGCCTCACCGGCAAGGACGGCAACATGGTGATCGCCCGCAAGGCCGCGCGCGTGGTGGTCGATCCCGGCTCGGCAATCGAGAAGGTGGTCGATCTCGGTTTCGTCGGCGAGCCCGACAAGGTCGACGTCACCGTGCTCAACCAGATCCTCGGGCGCGAGCTGATCCCGGTGCTGGCGCCGGTCGCGACCTCGGCCGAAGGCGCGACCTACAACGTCAATGCCGACACCTTTGCCGGAGCCATCGCGGGCAAGCTCAAGGCGAAGCGCCTGCTGCTGCTGACCGACGTGCCCGGCGTGCTCGACAAATCGGGTGGGCTGATCAAGGACCTCTCGGTCGACGACGCGCGCCGCCTGATCGCCGACGGCACCATTTCGGGCGGCATGATCCCCAAGGTCGAGACCTGCATCTACGCGCTCGACCACGGCGTCGAGGGCGTGGTCATCCTCGACGGCAAGGTGCCGCACGCGGTGTTGATCGAACTGCTCACCGACGAGGGCGCCGGAACGCTGATGCATCGATGAGATCGCTCCGCGCCGCTCTGCTGCTGCTCGGCTTCATGTTCGGGGCGAGCGCGCCGGCCTGCGCGCAGGCCGTCGACCTGCAGCTGGTGCTCGCGGTCGACGCCTCGGGCAGCGTCAACCAGGTGCGGTTCGAATTGCAGAAGCAGGGTTACGTCGCGGCGTTCCGCAACCGCCGCGTGATCGACGCGGTGCGCTCCGGGGCGCACCAGGCGATCGCCGTCACCATGGTGCAGTGGACCGGCCCGGCGCTGCAGATCCAGGTGGTCGGCTGGAGCGTGATCCGCGACGCGGCAACGGCTGAAGCCTTCGCCGCGACGATCGAGCGGACGCCACGCCAGCTGTTCGGCGGCGGCACCTCGATCTCGGGCGCGATCGACTATGCGGTGACGCTGTTCCCGGCAAGCCCGTACCAAGGGGCGCGGCGCGTCATCGACGTCTCGGGCGACGGCTCCAACAACCGCGGCCGCCTGGTCAACCATGCGCGCGACGATGCGGTGCGCGCCGGCATCGGCATCAACGGGCTGCCGATCCTGGAGCTCGAGCCCGACCTCGACCGCTACTACCAGGCCAACGTGATCGGCGGCCCGGGCGCGTTCGTGATCGCGACGGCGAGCTTCGCGACCTTCGCCGACGCGATCCTGAAGAAGCTGATCGCGGAGATCGCGGGTACGGTGCCGACGACGCAGCAGGCGGGGAGTTTGAGATAAAGACCCCCTCCCGACCGGCCTGCGGCCGGTCGACCTCCCCCACAAGGGGGGAGGGAGGCTGTGGCTCTGTCACAGCACGATTGCAACACCGTCTGCTCTGCGAGATTTGCAGTGAAAGCGCCACAGCCCACCTCCCCCCTTGTGGGGGAGGTGGCGAGCACAGCGAGCCGGAGGGGGTCTTACATTACGGCCTCAACCCGGTTCCACCCTCGCAAATTGGCCCTTCCCCCCGCGCCTTGATAGAGTATACCCACAGGGAAAACCCGGGTCCGGAGCGCATGATGCCCGCAAGTGCTTGCCGCGTCTTGATGATCTACCCGCGTTTCATCCCGAACTCGTTCTGGAACTACACCCAGGCCTGCGAGCTGGTCGGCGCCAGGTACCCGGCCGCGCCGCTCGGGCTGATCACGATCGCCGCCATGCTGCCGCAGAGCTGGGACATCCGGCTGATCAACCGCAACACCGAGGAACTCACCGACGACGACATCGCCTGGGCCGACCTGGTGATGATCGGCGGCATGCTCAACCAGCAGCCCGATTTCATCGACCTGATCGCGCACTGCCACCAACACGGCAAGCCGGTGTGCGTCGGCGGGCCGGACGTCACTTCGAGCCCGCACCTCTATGCCGCGGCCGACTTCCAGGTGCTGGGCGAGGCCGAGCACATCATGAAGGACTTCGTCGCCGCCTGGGAGCGCGGCGAGCGCAAGGGCGTGTTCGAGGCCGAGAAGTTCAAGATCGACGTGACGCAGAGCCCGATGCCGCGCTACGACCTGCTCAAGCTCGAGCACTACCTCTACATCGGCGTGCAGTATTCGCGCGGCTGCCCGTTCACCTGCGAGTTCTGCGACATCATCGAGCTCTACGGCCGCGTGCCGCGCACCAAGACCAACGACCAGATCCTGGCCGAGCTGCAGGCGCTGTACGACCGCGGCTACCGCGGCCACGTCGACTTCGTCGACGACAATTTCATCGGCAACAAGAAGAACCTGCGCACGCTGATGCCTCGACTCAAGGCCTGGCTCGAGGCGCACGACTATCCGTTCGAGTTCTCGACCGAGGCCTCGATCAACCTCGCCGACGACGACGAGATGCTGCAGGCGATGAAGGACGCGAACTTCTTCGCCGTCTTCGTCGGCATCGAGAGCCCCGACCCCGAGACGCTGGTGCAGATGCGCAAGAAGCAGAACACCAGGCGCAACATCGCCGAGTGCGTGCACAAGATCTACGGCTACGGCATGTTCGTGACCGCGGGCTTCATCGTCGGCTTCGACACCGAGAAGGTCTCGATCGCCCAGTCGATGACCGACTTCATCGAGGAATGCGCGGTGCCGGTGTGCATGGTCGGGCTGCTCTATGCGCTGCCGGGCACGCAGCTGACGCGCCGGCTGGCCAAGGAGGGCCGCCTGCACGCCGGCCACGACATCATGCGGGTCGAGCAGGCCGGCGACCAGTGCACGCTCGGCTGCAACTTCGACACCAAGCGGCCGCTGCGCGACATCCTGGTGGACTACAAGACCGTGCTGGGAAGCGTGTTCACGCCGCAGGCCTATGCCGGGCGGCTGGCGCGGCTCGCCGCGATGCTCGACCGCAGCGGCCGGCCGCAGCAGCTCGCCGACGGCGACATCCGCAAGGGCCACGGCCTCGACGTGCTCTACCGCATCATGCAGACGCTGCCGGAAGTGCGCGAGCCGTTCTGGAAGACCTTCGTGGCGATCAGCAAGTCGAACCCGGCCGCGCTGCGCCAGATCGTGACCCTGATGGCGATGTACCTGCACCTCGGGCCGTTCTCGCGCCACGTCACGGCTGAGATCGACCGCCGCATCGCCGAGCTCGACGCCGCGGCGCCGGCGTTGCCGCCGGTCGCGCAGCGCGAGCCGATGGCCGCGACGGCGTGAAAAAATATTTTTTTGCCGAACCGCGCTCGCGGCCGGCGCGCCAGTGCCTCCCGCCGGGCCTCCAGCGAAATTAATTCTTGCGACCTCCCGCCGTGGCCGCTCCGGCCTGGCTGGCGCGCGCTACCGTCGCTCAAAGGTCTGATCTGGAATTAAATTCCTGGCGCGCCGGCGAATTGCCGGCCGCAACGCTTTCGCCTAGGGCCGCTGGCAAAAATGCCAACGCAACCGCGCCAGCTTGAGCGGAATTGTCGGCAAAATCGCGGAAAATAGTCCTTGACAGGGTGACCCTCGTCCGGTACAAAACGCGCAGTCTCGATCACTGACTTCTATTGAGTCGAGCATGATCTTCTCCGACCTGCCTTCGCCCGCCGAAGCATCGATCCACAAGATGAGACCCTGCCAGGGCTTCGCGCAGGCGGGAAACCGCTCCACACTTTTCGGGATCATGCTCTAGCCGTCGTTGCCCGGGTGCGCGCAAGCGAACCCGGGTTTTCGCATTCGTGCGTTCGGCATTCCGCCGACACGCACGCGCAACGACGCCTCCATCCACATCAAACTTTCACGTATCGCGCATCCCGCGCGGAGGAGGACCCATGGCTTTGCGCCGCCACCCGCCGAACCTCGAGGAATGGGAGGTGATCCGCTACAAATACGAGCACACCGACCTGACGGTCCCCGAAATCTGCGCCGAACACACGATCAGCGACGGCACGCTGCGCGATCGCGTGCGGCGCTGGGGCTGGACCCGGCGCCGCGCGCCGATCCCGCGCCAGGGCCCGCCGCCGCGCCCGCTCCCCGTCGCGCCGGCATTCGACGCGCCGCCGCAGCCCGCCGCGCCGCCTGCAACCGATCCGTTGGACGCGACCCTCGTTCCGCTGCCGGTGCCGGGCGTCGATCCTCCTGCGCCCGATGATGCGGCGCTGCCTCCCGACGACACGCCGCTCGCGCTCCGCCTGCAGCGCGCGGTCGAACGCGAGCTTGCCGCGATCGAGAGCGTCCGCGCGCGGCTTGGCGGACAGCGCGCCTATGCGGGCGAAAGCGAGCGCGCCGCGCGCGCGATCGCAACGCTGACGCGCACCTTGCGCGAGTTGAACACCCTGCAGAGCCAACAGCCGGAGCCCGCTGCCGATGATGACCGAAGCCCCGACATTGATGAGCGCCGACGCGCTCTTGCGCGAAAAATTGACGCTCTTATCGCCGCCCGAAACGGCGATGCTGGTGGCGAGCCTGAGTTCGACGGAACGTAAGGACCTCGACGCGGATTGGTCGCTGTTCGCGCACGCGCACCAGCGGCCGCCCGAACGCGCCCCGAACGGCGAACCGTGGGTGACCTGGCTGATCGTCGGCGGGCGCGGCTCGGGCAAGACCCGCGCCGGCGCCGAATGGGTGCGCGCGCTCGCGGCGACGCCCGGGCAACGGATCGCGCTCCTCGGCGGGAGCGAGCACGAGGTGCGCGAGGTCATGATCGAGGGTATCTCCGGCGTCCTCGCCGTGCATGGGCGCGGCGAACAGCCGTCGTGGACTCCGAGCCGGCGGCGGCTCGAATGGCGCAACGGGTCGGTCGCCGAAGGGTTCTCGGCCGACGATCCGGAATCCATGCGCGGTCCGCAGTTCCACGCCGCCTGGTGCGACGAGCTCGCCAAGTGGCCGCGCGCCGACAGGGCATTCGACATGCTGCAGTTCGCCCTGCGCCTCGGCGCGCGCCCGCGCCAGGTGATCACCACCACGCCGCGGCCGATGCCGCTGATCAGGCGGCTCATCGCCGACCCGTCGAGCGCGGTCACGCGCGCCGCCACCAGCGCCAACGCGCACAACCTCTCGCCGGTGTTCCTCTCGTCCGTGGTGGCGCGCTACGCCGGCACGCGGCTCGGGCGCCAGGAGCTCGACGGCGAGCTGATCGACGACCGTCCCGACGCGCTGTGGTCGCGCCCCCTGGTGGAAGCCTGCCGCGTCGAGGCGGCACCGCCGCTGCTGCGCGTCGTGGTCGCGCTCGATCCGCCCGGCTCGGCGCGCCCCGGATCGGACGCCTGCGGCATCGTGGCGGCAGGCCGCGCCGCGGACGGACTATTCTACGTGCTCGAGGATTGGACCGCCGCCGGCCTCTCTCCGGTCGGCTGGGCCAACAAGGCGATCGGCCTGTATCACCGGCTGCGCGCGAACATGATCGTCGCCGAGGTGAACAAGGGCGGCGACATGGTGCGCCAGGTGCTGCGCCAGGTCGATCCTGACGTGCCGGTGAATGAGGTGCACGCGACCCGCGGCAAGTACCTGCGCGCCGAGCCGGTCGCGGCGCTCTACGAGCAGGGCAAGGTGAAGCACGTGCGCGGCTTCCCGGCGCTCGAGGACGAGATGTGCGATTTCGGCCCCGAGGGCCTGTCGTCGGGGCGCTCGCCCGACCGGCTCGACGCGCTGGTGTGGGCGCTGAGCGCGCTCGCGGAGCCGCCGCGGGCAGAACCGCGCATCATCGCCCTATGAACCCCCCGCGCAGCGGACTGATAGCGAGCCGTAGGCGGGCAAAGGCGCGCAGTTGTGGCGTGCTTTGCCCACCCGAACTCGCACGCACTTGCCGCTGAGCTCAATTTGATTCAGCGACAGAAATTCAAGACGATTGGTTTTGCGCGGTGAGACCCTGCAATAGCCCTTCGTAGGGTGGGCAAAGGCGCCGCGCCGATCGAATCGGAATCGGCCCGGACGTCGCGCGCCTTTGCCCACGCGTCCGCTGATCAACGCGCTGATGGCGGGACAGCCGGAGAGCGCGTTCACCGCCGGCTGGGTGCTCACCTTGAAAGGCGCGAGCTCGGCTCCGCGATGCATCGCTCGGCGAGCGCTTCGACTTCGCGCCGGCGCAAGACAGGCCCGATTGCAAGCGAAAAAGCGCTCCGGCCTGTACCAGAAAACGGAACAGTGGGCTGCAAAAACGGAACAGGCGCTGGCGCAACATGGGCCGGATTGCAAGCGTAAAAACGCTCCAGCCTGTGCCAGAAAACGGAACAGTACCCTGCAAAAACGGAACAGTCGCGGGGCGCGGATTTCGCTCACGCTCGCTCGGTGCGCCCCCGGGGTGGTATCAAAAACGGAACAGTAGGGCTGCAAAAACGAAACAGTCGGGAGATGCCCGACGCGCACCGCGGCTTGCGTGCCGCCAGTCACCGACCCTGGGCTGCGAGCCCGCGGGATGGTAGGCAATGCCACCCAAAATAGATCGCCGCGCGGCAGCGGCAGTCCGATCGACAATGCATCAGTCCCCCGGCGTGATGGAGCTGGTCTCCAAGATCGACCTCGTCGGCGGCGATGTGCTGATCCGGCGTTCGAGAACTCGCACGCCGCCAACGCCTCGGCGCTCGCGGCCGAGCTGATGGTGGCGCAGGACTACCGCACCTACCCGGACAACACCGCGGTGATCAACGCGCTGATGGCGGCACAGCCGGAGAGCGCGTTCACGGCCGGCTGGGTGCTCACCTTGAAGGCGCGCGAGCTCGGCCTCGACATGGACTTCCAGCACGGCCATCGCGGCGCAGCTCGGCGATCCCGGCCTGATGGCGCGGCTCGACTTCGCGCCGGCAAGACAGACCCGATGGCAAGCGAAAAAGCGCTCCAGCCTGTACCAGAAAACGGAACAGTGGGCTGCAAAAACGGAACAGGCGCTGGCGCAACATGGGCCGGATTGCAGGCGCAAAAACTTTCCAGCCTGTGCTGTGCCAGAAAACGGAACAGTACCCTGCAAAAACGGAACAGTTGCGGGGCTCGGATTTCGCGCACGCTCGCTCGGCGCGCCCCCGGGGTGGTATCAAAAACGGAACAGTAGGGCTGCAAAAACGAAACAGTCGGGAGATGCCCGACGCGCGCCGCCGCTTGCGTGCCGCCAGTCACTGACCCTGGGCTGCGAGCCCGCGGGATGGTACGCAATGCCACCCAAAATAGATCGCCGCGCGGCAGCGGCAGTCCGATCGACAATTCATCAGTCCCCCGGCGTGATGGAGCTCGTCTCCAAGATCGACCTCGTCGGCGGCGTGCTGCTGCGCCGCGCGTTCGAGAACTCGCGCGCGGCCAACGCCTCGGCGCTCGCCGCCGAGCTGATGGTGCGCAGGACTACCGCACCTACCTGGACAACACCGCGGTGATCAACGCGCTGATGGCGGCGCAGCCGGAGAGCGCGTTCACCGCCGGCTGGGTGCTCACCTTGAAGGCGCGAGCTCGGCTCCGCGATGCCTCGCTCGGCGAGGGCTTCGACTTCGCGCCGGCGCAAGACAGACCCGATTGCAAGCGAAAAAGCGCTCCAGCCTGTACCAGAAAACGGAACAGTGGGCTGCAAAAACGGAACAGGCGCGGGGCGCAGCAACGGCGGACCTGTCCGCCGACCGAAGCGCAAAGCGCGAAGGCGGAAGCCCGCAGGGCGAAGGCGGGTTCGCCAGCGTCATCAACGGGGGTGACATCAAGAGCGGAGCGGAGTGCTGCAAGAATGATGTCACCCGTGCGGTGCGCCGCCGCTTGACGCGCGACCGTGCCGGCGCTGCTTCACTTAACAACGAAACAGTCCGGTCCGAAGGCCAGATACAAAAATGAAGCAGGTCCGGCGCGCTAGGGAAGAGCGCGGCGGTGCCCCGGTACGGTGGGTTGACAATCCGAAGTTGAGTAGTGGAACAATAACTTTACCAGTTGCACGCGTCCCGTTCGTGTGGGATCGTGGCACGAGAGGGGAGCGGGTACCACACACTGCAATGCCGGTGCGCAATCACTGCGCGGGCTAATGCTAGCGGGACAAAGGCGCGATGCGCGACGCGCGGGGGCAACGGCCGCATAGGTCTGTCAAGGTCAGGCGCCACTCGGCGTCGGGCGTGTGTAGTGGTGGCACCAACCCATACACGCCGCCGAGGGGGTTCATGATCCGCCGTCTGCGGGATTTGCTCGTTGCTGCTTGCGTCCTGGTCGCGTGTTCGAACGCGGACGTCGCTCGGGCGGATAGTCAATCTGCGGCGGTTTGCTCGGAGAAGGTTCGGCGGTTCATCGAGGATGCCGATCAACTATTCACTTTAAATCCCAACAATGCTCACTTCTATCGAGCCGTGGTTCGAAGATATTTCCCGGCAAAGGGCTGTTTGGTTGACGACGTGATTTCGATCTCCAGGAACTCGAAGTTTTTCCGCGTGGCATATGATTGGGGGTCGGCCTATACGATCATTTTTAGGAACTCACGCTTTGAAGTGAGTTTCGGCTTGCGCAAAGCCACCGGTGATATCGAGTATCCGTCTGCCGGAACGAGAATGGACCCAGATGGCGGGCCGCTTCTATAGGCTTCATCGCACGGAGGAGGGGGCGCGGTGTCAGACAGAATATACGTAACTTATACCGACACTCCGGCTCCCGGAGTGTATCATGCCGCTGTCCACTATCAGCGCAGGGCGACAGATGGAACCATTACGCAGCATATAGTCGTGGAGGCCAGACCTGAAAAGGGTCGTGATCTGAACTTTGTTGAAAAGGCGTATAGTGCAATTGAAGAGTATTTTCGAAGTGATAGCGGGGCGTCCCGGTTTGGCAAGATTATAGCCGAAGTAGGAGGCCCTAAGCCAGAGCACGGGCGCAGCCCGCCTGCGGCTATGCTCATCCGCAAGCTCGGCGCCGCCACGGTAATACTCGCACTATCCGATAGCATGCCGCGAGAAATCGAACGATGACCCGCCTACGGATCATACTCATCCTCGTCGGCGTGCTGAGCGCGCTCGCGAGCAATGCAGCGGGAACCGCACGGGCGGACAGCGCATCCGCGGCGATCTGCTCCGAGAAGGTAAGGCAATTCATACACGAAATGGATCGACTGCTTAGTCTGAACCAAAATGACATGCTTGTTCTCGATGCGCCAATTAAGAAATACCTTCCAGTAAAGGGCTGCTCGATTGATGGAGTGATATTGCTTTCAAAGGAGTCGCGTTTTTTCTTCGAGCTGTACGAATGGCATGCTGCCTATACGATCAGCTTCAGGAGCTCGCGTTTCATCGTAAGCTTTAGCCTGCGAAAAGATACCGGGAACATCGAGTACCCAGCCGCACGGACAAGAATGTATTAGGCATCCGTGAGGGCGCGGAAAGTGAGGTCCAAACGACCGGGGGGTTACAATGTCAGACAGAATCTATGTAACTTATACACCAACGCCGGCTCCTGGGAGTTATCATGGCTCCATCCACTATCAACGAAGGGACGCGGCGGGGAATGTGATTCAGCATGTCGTTGTGGACGCAGTGCCTCAAAAAGGGGAAGAGCTCACTACTTTTGAGAAAGTATATGGTGTGATCGAGGAGTATTTTCGAACTGACAGCGGAGCGTCTCGCTTCGGCAAGATTTTGGGTAGGGTGCGCGCTCCCGACTCATCCGAGGAAATTGCTCCCTACGAGATTATTGCAGAGGGGGCTGACCTCAGCTCTAATCTCGCGAAGATGCAACTCTTTGTTTTGGGCGCCAACAACGCTGGCTTCGCATACCGTGGAGAAAGACAGAATAGCAACACCTATATAAGCGGAGCTTTAGCTGCAGGAGAGCTCCCAGCTGCGACTGGATTGGTAATAGATCCGCTCGGACCGCCTGGGAACGCATTTGAGATCTTTGCGCCCGGTTTGAACACTCCTCTGGATAGGCCTATCGGCCCGCACTCAAGCTGGCAGCCGGTCGAAGGCCTCCAGTTTGCTTCGTTCTCGTATCTCGACGGCAGCATGACGGCGACCGGGCACCGGGAGGGTCTTTCCGGCAGTGGGGTCGTGGACGTGAAGGTGAATGTGAACTCGGCCGGCCTGATCGATCAGGTGCAGCGGACGTTCGCCGATGGCCAAACGGCAACCGTCAATCGCGACGTGTTCGATCAGCATTCGTGGAGCACCCAGATCGTCGGGACCGGCGTTGGCGGCCAGCCGGGATACAGCCTGGAGACATCCGACAGCGGCGCGATCAGCGCCTTCTCGCGCGACGGCACCCCGATCGACCTCGGCGCGATCGGCGGCATACTCGGCTCGCAGCTCGGCAACAAGCTCGGCGGCAACACGTTCGAGAAGATCGCGGCCGGGACGCTGCTCGGCGCCATCGGGCGCGAGGTCGGCGGCGCGCTGCAGTTCGGCTTCTCCGGCGCCATCACCGAATTCGCCTCCGGCGGCCAGCCGGCGCTGCTCGACGGCGCGGTCAACGGCGCGCTCGGCAGCATGGGCGGCTTTGCCGGCAACCTCGCGGCCGGCGCGGTCGGCAGCCTGACCTCGCTGCTGATCGGCGAGCTCGGCAACAAGCTGGGGATGAACGGCTTCGTCACCGGCTTCGTGTCGACGGTCGGCACCACCATCACCAGCCAGCTCGCCACCAACGCCTTCAACGTGGCGGTGATCGGCACCAACCCGGTCAACGGCGTGCCCTACTCGATGTTCGACGGCTTCGCGTCGGGGCAGATCTTCACCAACATGGCGGGCGCGGTCGGGGCCTATCTGGGCAGCTTCCTCGCCGCGCAGGTGATGATGCCCGGTTCCCAGGAGGGCGCACTCGGGCAGCAGATCGGCTCCTCGATCGGCGGGCTGGTCGGCACCTGGATCATGCCCGGACTCGGCAGCTTCGTCGGCTCGTTCGTCGGCGGCATCGCCGGCGGCGCGCTCGGGGCGCTGTTCGGCAACGATCCGGAGTCGGGCGGGCGCATCGTGCTGCGCGCCGACGGCGTGCTCGTCATCACCGAGCAATGGCAGGACCACGGCGGCAGCTGGCAGTGGCTCGACGTGGTGGCGCGTTACCAGATCGACACCGTCGACCGGCTCGTCGGCCTGACCGGCGGGCGCATCGACGCCGGCTATTCCAACGCCGGGCTGCGGCTGAACCAGGACGACCGCAGTTTCTGGCTCACGCGCGCGGAGAACACCGGCGTCGCGGCGGTGAACGGCGCCAACGGCCCGAACGACCTCGCGCCGCTGGTCGACCCCGGCGTGATGGAGCTCGTCTCCAAGATCGACCTGGTCGGCGGCGACGTGGTGACGCGCCGGGCGTTCGAGAACTCAGCAGCGCTCAACTCCACCGCGCTCGCCGCCGACCTGATGGTGGCGCGCGACTACCGCACCTACCTGGACAACACCGCGGTGATCAACGCGCTGATGGCGGCGCAGCCGGAGAGCGCGTTCACGGCCGGCTGGGTGCTCACGCTGCTGAAGGCGCGCGAGCTTTCCCTCGACACCCCCTCGGCCCAGGACTTCCAGCACGGCATCGCGGCGCAGCTCGGCGACGCCGGACTCTACCAGCGGCTCGACTTCGCGCCGAGCTTCGACGGCGCGCAGCCGGACACGCTCGTCCTGCGCCACGAGAGCGGCGCCGAGTGGCGGCGCGACAACGCGTTCGGGACCGGCGCGAGCCCCAGCGCCGCGGGCGGCGCCGGCAACGACTACATCAGCCTCGCCGGGCTCGGCGTGCTCAGCATCGCGCATGCAGCGGGCGGCGCGGGTGACGACGGCCTCACCGGCGCCAACGGCACCGACCTGCTCGACGGCGGGGTCGGCAACGACACGATCAACGGCGGCGAGGGCCACGACTGGCTCCACGGCGGGGACCTAATACACTCCAAGATAGACCGGCCACCCGAGCAAGCTATCATACAATGAGGAGGACCCGTACCTAAGAAACATCGATATAATAAAACTAGAGTATAGAAATTGTAATACCAAGAGGTACGTTTTTCTTGCGATTAGATAAGCGACCATGAAATAAGTTACCTGAATCCATAAATCGGCACAAACCGTCATGATTTTAAGATACTCCGGTGCTTGAATGTCATGAGAAATTCCTGCCTTGATCATCAGTGGTAATGCAAATGGAGATAGATAGGAAAGAAAAACCGGGATAAGAACGGCAAGCGCAACAAGCCGCAGGGTGGGAATGATAAGACGCATGCCTAATTCTCTCCGACGTCCGAGCAAAAAAGATCACTTTTTCGCTACTTAACTCAAGCGGTTGACAACCACAGGTTACCGAAGCTACTATATACGTGTAGGTTGATGAGGGGAAGGGGGCCTAGGATGGGATCAGTAACTCGCTCATATTTTGTACTTCCTGTGTGGACTGACTGGCTGCCTGGGCCCTCCTATAACCTGCCTCCCGGCACAAGTCGTGAGATTAAGTTTCAGTTTTCTGAACCTTTTAGCGGCTCGGGTCGAGGTAGGGAGAGGGTCGGAACACCCTCGGGATCTCTCGAAGTCGAGGTCAAGTACCTGAAGAACGGGGTAACCGTCACAGAGTTGAAAGTACTGGCCCCGAATGGCGGTGAGTTCACGATCGAGCCAAGTGCGGGAACTACCCAGGACTTTGGTCAAGTCCAGTATCGCATTCGAACCTCCTCGGGACTGCCGACGGCAGTCAGGGAAGTCATCAGCGATGGGATCAGCCAGTTCCAACCTCAACCAAAGCCGCCGCAATGTTTTCCGAGTGGCACGAAGATTCTTATGGCCGACGGAACAGAAAAGGCAATTGAGACCGTACAGCCTGGCGACATCGTTATGGCATTCGCGCCGTCAGCGGATTCTTTAGCTGCCGCGCTAACGCCCGCCACAGTCGAACGGTTCTTCACAAATATTACCAACGAATGGCTCGTGGTTGAACCAGTTGATGGATCACATAGCTTCGGCAGCATAACGTCCACGCCAGGACATTACTTTCTCTCTTCCGCTGGCAGCTTTCGAAGAATTGGAGATATTCTCGCCGATGACAGTCGTATCGTTCTCGCCGACGGATCAATAACGGTAGTAACAGCCAAGCGCATTGCCTATTCTGAGCGCACAAGAAATCTGTACGATACAATCGAAGCCCTTGAATATTCTGAGATCGGAAACATTGCGCTGGCGCCGATAACCAGCGTCGGATGGAAGACGTATAACTTTCAGGTTCGCGGACTGCATACGTACATAGCCAACGGCGTGAGGGTTCATAACGATTCAATATTCGACTTCGTTCCGGAGACCGCTGGCATTATGAGTTACGGCATCGATGCCAACGGCATTCCCCGTGAAGCGCATTACATCCGACCTGACGGAGTTGAGGTAGTTGTTGTTGGTGAGGCCGGCCTTAGTGGCAATACGGTACGCTTAGAAGAAGTATTTGCGGTCGGTCCGGATGTCGGCGTCGCGAACGGCGCCGAGCTCACCGTGGTGCGCACCTTCGATGCGGCAGGCAATGAAACCGCGCGCAACGTCACTGAGTTCAAGCTTGGCGCCGGCAACATCGACGTCGGCGCGATTGGTGGCCTGTTTGGCTCGCATCTTGGTCACACGCTCGGCGGCAATTCGGTTGTGGCCCGGATCGCGGCCGGTACGCTGCTTGCCACCATCGGCCAGCAGGTCGGCAAGACGTTGCAGCTCGGGACGATTTTCTCGCTCACGGAATTCGACTTCAACGAAACGACCGGCGCGCTCTCCACGACGCCGCTCGAGGACGCGGCCAGTCTCGCGCTGCATGACCTGCGCGCCGACTTCGTCGGCAACCTCGCCGGGCAGTTGGTGGGGCAACTGGTCTCGCCGCTGATCGCCGAGCTGGCGCAGGAACTGGGGCTGCGCGGCTTCGGCGTCGGTGTGTTCACCACCATCGGCACCACGATCACCACGCAGCTCGTCACCAACGCGTTCCACATCGTGGTCAACAACGCGGCGGCCTCCACGCTGTTCAACGGCTTCTCATCGGGACAGATCTTCGCCAACATCGAGGGCGCGGTCGCGAGCTATTTCGGCACCGAGCTTGCCGCAAAGGTCGCGATGCCGACCTCGCCGGAAGGCGCGCTCGGCATGCAGATCGGCTCCTCGATCGGCGGCCTGCTCGGCTCGTTCTTCGGGCCGCTGGGCTCGTTCATCGGCTCGTTCGCCGGCGGCGTGGCCGGCGGCACGCTCGGCGCGCTGTTCGGCAACGACCCGGAGTCGTGGGGCCGCATCACGATGGACGTGAATGGCGTGTTCCATATCGTGGACAAGGGCGAGGCGCACGGCGGCCACTTCCAGTGGCTCGAAGTCATGGCGGTGCAGCAGATCGTCACCACCAACACCATCGTCAACCTGACCGGCGGGCGCATCGACACCGCCTATTCCAACCCCGGCTTGCGCTTCAACCAGGACGACCGCTCGTTCTGGCTCACGCGCAACGAGAACACCTCGGTCGCGGCGGTGAATAATGCCGACGAGCCCAAGGACCTGATGCCGCTGGTCGATCCCGGCGTGATGGAAATGATCTCCAAGATCGACATCGTCGGCGGCGACGTGCTCGCACGCCGCGCGTTCGAGAACTCGCACGCCGCCAACGCCTCGGCGCTCGCCGCCGACCTGATGGTGGCGCAGGACTACCGCACCTACCTGGACAACACCGCGGTGATCAACGCGCTGATGGCGGCACAGCCGGAGAGCGCGTTCACCGCCGGCTGGGTGCTCACTTTGCTCAAGGCGCGCGAGCTCAACCTCGACGCCGGCTCGGCCAAGGACTTCCAGCACGGCATCCTGGCGCAGCTCGGCGACGAGCGCCTGGCCGACCGGCTCGACTTCGCGCCCAGCTTTGATCCGGGCGCGTCGGACACCCTGCTGCTGCGCCACGGCAGCGGCGCCGAGTGGCGGCGCGACAACACGTTCGGGCCGGGCGCGATCCACGACGCGGCGGGCAGCGCAGCGGACGAGTCGATCTATCTTGCCGGCCTGCCGGTGCTCAGCATCGTGCACGCGGCGGGCGGGGCCGGCAACGACGGGCTCACCGGCTCGAGCGGCACCGACCTGCTCGACGGCGGCGCCGGCAACGACGTGCTCGACGGCCGCGAGGGCGCCGACTGGCTCTACGGCGGCGACGGCGACGACCACCTCTATGGCGGCGTCGGCGACAACCTGCTCTCGGGCGGGAACGGCGGCGATACGCTGGTCGGCCATGCTGGCTTCGACACGCTCGCCGGCGGCGCGGGCAGCGACACGGTGGTGATCGACATCCTGGACCGTACCAAGACCATCGTGGCGCCCACGCGCGGGCTGTCGGCCCAGAACGACGTGGTCTCTTTCCCGACCCTGGCTTCGGGGGACGTGCACTACGCGCGCAGCGGCACCGATCTCGCCGTCCTCGGCGCCGCGGGCAACACCGTCGCCACGGTGAAGGATTTCTTCCTCTCGCGCAGCAGCATCGACTGGTTCGCGTTCGGCGACGGCATCTGGGTGGCGAACACGGCGGTGTGGGGGCTCGCCCAGGTCACCGGCAGTGTCGACGAATACGTCGCACGCGAGGGCGGTGGCGTGCGCCACCTCCAGCTTGACGGCGACAACAACGACGTCTGGGCCTCGCTCATCATCGACACCAACATGTGGGGGCAGACCGTCGCCACGGCTTGGTACTACGACGACGGAACGGAGATCACCTCCTGGGGCGATGCCGACAACGTCATCCGCGGCGACGGCAGCCTCACGAACTTCCACGGCAACGCGGGCCAGGACCAGTTCCTCGGCTCGGACGGCGAGGATTGGTTCTTCGGCGACGACGGCCACGACACCTTCTTCGGCGGCGCCGGCAACGACCACTTCGACGCCGGGCCCGGCAACGACGTGCTCGACGGCGGGGCCGGCGCCGACATCATGAGCGGGGCCTCGGGCGACGACAGCTACGTCGTCGACAGTGCGGGCGACGTGGTCAACGAGGCGGGCGGGGGCAACGACACGGTGCGCGCCGCGCTCTCCTACGCGCTCGGCAACGCCGTCGAGAACCTGCTCCTCGCCGCCGGCGCCGGGGCGATCAACGGCTGGGGCAACGCGCTCGACAACTGGATCGAGGGCAACGAGAGCGCCAACAACCTCTACGGCGAGGGCGGCGCCGACACCCTGGTCGGCGGCGCCGGCGACGACTATTACCTGATCGAGAATTCCGCCGACCGGGCGATCGAGCGGCCGGGCGAAGGCCGCGACACGGTGCATTCCTGGGTGAGCTTCAGGCTCGGCGCGGAGATCGAGGTGCTGGCGCTCGGTCCCGGCGCCGGGGCGATCAACGGCTGGGGTAACGCGCTCGACAACTGGATCGAGGGCAACGAGAGCGCCAACAACCTCTACGGCGAGGGCGGCGCCGACACCCTGGTCGGCGGCGCCGGCGACGACTATTACCTGATCGAGAACTCGGCCGACCGGGTGATCGAGCGGCCGGGCGAAGGCAGCCGCGACACCGTGCACGCCTGGGCGAGCTTCAGGCTCGGCGCGGAGATCGAGGTCCTGGCGCTCGGCCCCGGCGCCGGCGCGATCAGCGGCTGGGGCAACGCGCTCGACAACTGGATCGAGGGCAACGAGAGCGCCAACGACCTCTACGGCGAGGGCGGCGCCGACACCCTGGTCGGCGGCGCCGGCGACGACACCTACCATATCGACAATCCCGGCGACTCGATCATCGAGCACGCCCACCACGGCAACGACACCGCGCGCGTCTCGGTCAGCTATCGGCTCGCCGAGGTCGACATCGAGAACCTGGTGCTGGTCGAAGGCGCCGGCGCGATCGACGGCGTCGGCAATGCAATGAACAACACGCTGACCGGCAACGAGAGCAACAACACGCTCGACGGCGGCGGCGGCCTCGACACGCTGGCGGGCGGGGGCGGCGACGACAGCTACGTGATCGAGACGCCGGGCGACACGGTCATCGAGCACGGCGGCGCGGGCCACGACACGGTGCGCTCCACTTTCAGCTACGGCCTCTCCAACGACGTCGAAGCGCTGGTGCTGCTCGGCAGCGCGGTCGACGGGGTCGGCAACGGCCTCGCCAACACCATCACGGGAAACGCGGGCGACAACGGGCTCGACGGGCTCGGCGGGGCCGACATCCTGATCGGCGGCGCCGGCGCCGACCGCTACTACGTCGACAACCCGGGCGACCAGGTGGTGGAGCTGCCGGGCGAAGGCATCGACTGGGTTCGGACGACGGTGAGCTACACGCTCGGCGCCAACGCCGAGATCCTGCTGCTGCTGGAGGGCGCCGGGGCGATCAACGGCGTCGGCAACGCGCTCGACAACTGGATCGGCGGCAACGAGAGCGCCAACCTCCTCTACGGCGGCGGCGGCGGCGACACCATGGAGGGCGGGGCCGGCGACGACTATTACCACGTCGAGAATTCCGGAGATTGGGCGATCGAGCGGCCGGGCGGAGGCACCGACGTGGTGCATGCCTGGGTGAGCTTCACGCTCGGCGACGACATCGAGTACCTGGCGCTCGGCACCGGGGCCGGGGCGGTCAACGGCGTCGGCAACGCGCTCGACAACTGGATCGGTGGCAACGAGAGCGCCAACCTCCTCTACGGCGGCGGCGGCGGCGACACCATGGAGGGCGGGGCCGGCGACGACTATTACCACGTCGAGAATTCCGGAGATTGGGCGATCGAACGGCCGGGCGAAGGCCGCGACCTGGTGCATACCTGGGTGAGCTTCACGCTCGGCGACGACATCGAGTACCTGGCGCTCGGCGCCGGGGCCGGGGCGATCAACGGCGTCGGCAACGCGCTCGACAACTGGATCGGCGGCAACGAGAGCGCCAACCTGCTCTACGGCGGCGGCGGCGGCGACACGATGGAGGGCGGGGCCGGCGACGACTACTACCACGTGGAGAATTCCGGAGATTGGGCGATCGAGCGGCCGGGCGAAGGCCGCGACCTGGTGCATTCCTGGGTGAACTTCACGCTCGGCGCCGACATCGAGTTGCTGTCGCTCGGCGCCGGGGCCGGCGCGATCAACGGCGTCGGCAATGGGCTCGACAATTGGATCGGCGGCAACGAGAGCGCCAACCTCCTCTACGGCGGCGGCGGCGGCGACACGATGGAGGGAGGGGCCGGCGACGACTATTACCACGTCGAGAATTCCGGAGATTGGGCGATCGAGCGGCCGGGCGAAGGCCGCGACCTGGTGCATACCTGGGTGAACTTCACGCTCGGCGCCGACATCGAGTACCTGGCGCTCGGCGCCGGGGCCGGCGCGATCAACGGCGTCGGCAACGCGCTCGACAACTGGATCGGCGGCAACGAGAGCGCCAACACCCTCTACGGCGGCGGCGGCGCCGACGGGCTGGAGGGCGGGGCCGGCGACGACACCATGGTGGGTGGGGCGGGCGACGACTGGCTCGCGGGCGGCGACGGCACCGACGCCGCGGTATTCTCCGGCGCGCGCCTCGACTATGCGGTCACGTTCGACGCGGCGACGCAAACCTACACCGTGGCGGACCATCGCGCCGGCGCGCCCGACGGCAGCGACAGCGTCACCGGCGTGGAGCTGTTCCGGTTCGCCGACGGCACGGTGCACCAGTGGGAGCTCGTCGGCTAGCGCCGTAGGGGTAGAGTCGAGGAGAGGCGCGGTTGCTTGGGGCACTGAGGCCATCGCTCCGTTTCCTCTCCCCGCTCATCGAACCGGACGTGCGGATTTCCCGCATCCGGCTCTCCGACCGGCTTCATCGCAAGGCCCACGTCGGGTGTCGCGAACGCTTGCTGGCGTGCGGTTGGCAGCCAGCTCAGCGAACACGGTTTTTCGAGAGAACCGTGTGGTCCCGTGCGAAGGGACCTTGCGACGTTCGGACTTCGCCTTACAACAGAGCTTCTTCTGAAGGCTCCTGATACGTTCAGGTGTTTCCAGGCTCATCACCAATCACCCTGTATCCTCGCCTTCCTCCAAAGCGTGCCGGAAGTCAGGCCCCTTCCCTCCGCCGGCATTACCCGGCTTCAACGGTCTTACGGGCCTGTCCGACGCCCGGCGTGCCGCCACCTGATGTGGCGTTCGGGTCGCTACATCCCACACGCTCGGACCTCCCCCGTTTACGCGTGTCGCCTTGCCAGCGTGCTGTGTCCCCTACCCCGGCGGATCCAAACGGGTGCATGTGCTCGGTTTCCTTCCCCGCTCGGTGCTGCCTTCCCCGTTACCCAGTCGGGTCGGCATCCGCATCGCTACTTTCGAGGCCTGCTCGGACTTCACTCACGTTACGGCCCGCTGGCTTGCTCGCCCGCCCAAGGCGGACTTCGTCACAGGGCTCCAGCCCGCTCCTTAGCAAGCTGCCTGTCAGCTACTCGATCAAACCGGCTACTATCGAGGTGGAATCTTCCTCCACTGGCTACACGCGCCTACGGGGCGCACTGGGCAAAGGCGCGGCCACCGCTTGCTGATCATGCGCTGATTTAGTTCCGCGCCGTGCCCACGCGGATCGGAGAACGACGAAACACGTGGGCAAAGGCGCTCGACGTTCATGCCCGTTTCGCATCGGCCCGTCACGCGCCTTTGCCCACCCTACGCTGTCGCCTTCCGCCCTTGCCGCCTCGCCCAATTCGATTCATCGATAGCGGCGTAGGCGATTCGTTTCGCCGGCGGCGAGAACCTGCAATGGCGCTTCGTAGGGTGGGCAAAGGCGCGCGGCCGATCGATCGGAAATGGCCCGGACGTCGCGCGCCTTTGCCCACGCGTTTCTTGGTCCGGCCTTCCGCGTGGGCACGGCGCGGATGCAGCTCTGCGGGTCAACGCGAACACCGAGGCCGCGCCTTTGCCCACCCTACGGTCATCCTGGCCATCGCCGCATGCGCGGCGTTCGCCTTCCCGGCGCGCGCCGACCTGCAGCTGTGCAACAAGACCAGCTACGTGCTCGACCTCGCGCTCGGGCTCGAGGAGAAGGGCGCGGCCGCGACGCGCGGCTGGTTCCGCGTCGATCCGGGGGCGTGCCGCACCGTGCTGCAGGGCGCGCTCAACGCCGAGAGCGCCTACGTGCATGCGCGCGCACTCGGCCTCTACGGCGCGCCGCCGCTGCCGCAAGCCGGCCACGTCGACCTGTGCGTCGCCGAGGGCAATTTCGTCATCGCGGGCGCCAAGGCCTGCCAGACCCGCGCCGGGCAGCGGCTGGTGCGCTTTTCCGCCATCAAGCCGGCCGAAGGCGACAAGGGCCTGAGCGCCAGCGTCGCCGAGGAAGCCGACTACGAACCCGAGCAGGCGCGGCTCGCCGGCATCCAGCGCCTGCTGGTCATCGCCGGCTACGACGCCCACCCGATCGACGGCATCGAGGGCAAGAAGACCGCCGCCGCGCTCGAGGCGTTCCTGAAGGAGCGGCGCCTGCCGGCGGACGCCGCCAACGGCACCGGCTTCTTCGACGCGCTGCTCGCCGCGGTGAAGACGGTCGATGGAATCGGCTTCTCCTGGTGCAACGAGACGGCGCATAGCGTGATGGCGGCGCTCGGCGTCGACGACAAAGGCGCAATCACGACGCGCGGCTGGTATCGGGTCGAGCCCGGCAAGTGCCTCAAGCCGGAGCTGCCGGCGAAGGCGCAACGCCTGTACAGCTTCGCCGAGGCGGTCGACAAGGACGGCCAGGTGCTGCGGCGCGGCGCCGCGCCGCTCACCTGGGGCGGGCCGACGCAGCTGTGCACCCGCGAGGTGCGCTTCGAGCTTTCCGAGCAGGGCAACTGCGCCGCCAAGGGGCTTAGTTCGGCCGGCTTCGCGCTGATCGACCTTTCCGGCAAGCCGGGCGCGACGGTCAGGTTCCGGGAGTAGGGCGGGCAAAGACGCGACGCGAGAGATTCGAGATGGAGCGCAAGACGAGCGCGTCGTGCCCGCCGCCGAGCCGCAGGTTTGGGACCAAGGCGGGCATGGCGCTTCCACGTTCTAGCCGTGTTGCGCCGACAATGCAGCGCCTTTGCCCGCCCTACGAGTTGGGCTAGAACCGCGCCGCATGAATGCACCCGCCTCTTCCCGCCCCGCGCCGCGCGGGTTCTCCCATGTCGAGACCTGGGTGTTCGACCTCGACAACACCCTCTATCCGCATCACCTGAACCTGTGGCAGCAGGTCGACGAGCGCATCCGCAGCTACATCGCGGATTTCCTCAAGGTGAGCCGCGACGAGGCGTTGCGCGTGCAGAAGGACTACTACCGCCGCTACGGCACCTCGATGCGCGGGATGATGACCGAGCACGGCATGAACCCCGACGACTACCTCGCCTACGTGCACGCGATCGACCATTCGCCGCTTACGCCGAACGCCGCGCTCGGCGCCGCGATCGAGCGGTTGCCCGGCCGCAAGCTCATCCTCACCAACGGCACGCGCAAGCATGCCGACGCGGTGATGCGGGCGCTCGCCATCCATCAGCACTTCGACGACGTGTTCGACATCGTCGCCGCCGAGCTGGAGCCGAAGCCGCTGCCGCAAACCTACGACCGCTTCCTGCAGGCGCACGGCGTCGATCCGGCGCGCGCCGCCATGTTCGAGGACCTGGCGCGCAATCTCGCCGTTCCGCATAGGCTCGGCATGACCACGGTGCTGGTGGTGCCCGAGGGCACGCGCGAGGTCTTCCGCGAGGACTGGGAGATGGAAGGCCGCGACGCCGACCATGTGGATCACGTGACCGACGACCTGGCGGGATTCCTGCAGAACGCGGTGCCGGGATCGTAGGGCGGGCAAAGGCGCGACGCGACGGCCTCGGTCGGTTGAACGCAGGCGGAAAGGCGCCGTGCCCGCGTCTTCTTTACCACGCGGGCACGCTCGCCTCGCTGCCGCGAGGCTCTCGCTTTGCCCGCCCTACAAATCGCGGCGCGGTCTTGACTTCCCTTCGGCGCGCCTCGACAACCGCGACCGACATCAAACGCGGGAAATCTTCGCATGTCCGAAGCCGATCTTGCCCGAACAATCGACGATGCCTTCGAACAGCGCGCCGAGGTCGGCCCCGCGACCAAAGGGCCGGTGCGCGAGGCGGTCGACGCCGCGCTCGACCGGCTCGACCGCGGCGCCGCGCGCGTCGCCGAAAAGCAGAGCGACGGCAAGTGGCGGGTGAACCAGTGGCTGAAAAAGGCGGTGCTGCTCTCGTTCCGCCTCAACGACATGACGGCGATCGCGGGCGGTCCGGGCAAGGCCTCGTGGTGGGACAAGGTGCCGTCGAAGTTCGACGGCTGGGGCGACAACCGTTTCCGCGACGCCGGCTTCCGCGCCGTGCCGGGCTCGATCGTGCGCCGCTCGGCCTATATCGCGAAAAACGTCGTGCTGATGCCGTCCTTCGTCAATCTCGGCGCCTATGTCGATGAAGGCACCATGGTCGACACCTGGACCACGGTCGGCTCGTGCGCGCAGATCGGCAAGAACTGCCACCTCTCGGGCGGCGTCGGCATCGGCGGGGTGCTCGAGCCGCTGCAGGCCGAGCCGGTGATCATCGAGGACAACTGCTTCGTCGGCGCGCGCTCGGAAGTGGCCGAAGGCGTGATCGTGCGCGAGGGCTCGGTGCTCTCGATGGGCGTCTATCTCGGCGCCTCGACCAAGATCGTCGACCGCGCGACCGGCGAGGTGTTCCAGGGCGAGGTGCCGCCCTATTCGGTGGTGGTGCCGGGGTCGCTGCCCGGCAAGCCCACCAAGGACGGCGCGCCGGCGCCCAGCCTGTACTGCGCCGTGATCGTCAAGCGCGTGGATGAAAAGACGCGCGCCAAGACCAGCATCAACGAATTGCTGCGGGATTGAGGCGAATGTAGCCCGGCTTTGAGCGGCAGCGAAAAGCCGGGAATCTGTCCGCGCGGCACGACCGCCCCGGGTTTCGCGTCCGCGAAACCCGGGCTACCAGGGCTGACCATGGCCGCCGACCCCGTCGCGTTCGCCCGCGAACTCATCCGCTGCCGCTCGGTGACGCCGGCCGAGGGCGGCGCGCTCGGCTTCGTCGCGGGCGTGCTGCAGGATGCCGGCTTCGAAGTGCATCGCGTCACCTTCGCCGAGCCCGGCACCGCGCCGGTCGAAAACCTCTACGCGCGCATCGGCATGGGCAAGCCGCACCTCCTGTTCGCCGGCCACACCGACGTGGTGCCGCCGGGCGAGGAAAGCGCCTGGACGCACCCGCCGTTCGCCGGCGCGATCGAAGGCGGCATGCTGTACGGCCGCGGCGCGGTCGACATGAAGGGCGGGATCGCCGCCATGCTCGCCGCGGCGCTCGATTACCGCGCCGGCGCAGGCGGCGAGCCGAAAGGCTCGCTCTCGTTCCTGATCACCGGCGACGAGGAGGGCATCGCGGTCAACGGCAGCGTCAAGATCCTCAAATGGGCGGCCGCGCGCGGCGAGACCTTCGATCACTGCATCCTGGGCGAGCCGACCAGCGCCCGCACGGTCGGCGACACGATCAAGATCGGCCGGCGCGGCTCGCAGAACGGCACGCTGGTGGTCAGCGGCACGCAGGGGCACGTCGCCTATCCGGAGCTCGCCGACAATCCGGTGCGCGGCATCGTCAAGCTGATCGCGGCGATCAATGCCGAACCGCTCGACGCCGGCTCGGCGCAGTTCGACGCCTCCAACCTCGAATTCACCTCGGTCGACGTCGGCAACCGGACCGTCAACCTGATCCCGGCCGAGGCGCGCGCGCGCTTCAACATCCGCTTCAACGAGCATCACACCCAGAGCTCGCTCAAGGTGCTGATCGAGGCGCGCGCCAGGGCCGCGGCCGGGCGCACGCGCTGGCGCATCGACTGGGAGCCCTCGAACGCCGACGTGTTCCTCACCGCGCCGGGACCGTTCGTCGATCTGGTCGGCGACGCCATCGCCGCGGTCACGGGAAGCCGGCCGCAGCTCTCGACCACGGGCGGGACCTCGGACGCGCGCTTCATCAAGGATTATTGCCCGGTGATCGAGTTCGGGCTCGCCGGGGGGCTCATGCACAAGGTGGACGAGCGCGTGCCGACCGCGGATCTTGCGACGCTCGCGAAGATCTATCGGAAGGTGCTGGAGCGGTATTTCGCGTAGCCCGGCTTGCGTGCCATAAGCGCGTTTACGCGCGTCTTCGACGCGCTATGGCAAGCCGGGGTCGATCTTCCCGGACGGTGAGAACCCCGGCTTTCGCGTGCCGCGAAAGCCGGGCTACTCAATACTCCACGCCGACAAGATACAGGCCTTCGGCCGGCGCGACCGGACCGCAGGCCTGGCGCGAACGGGCGGCGAGCGCCGCGCCCAAGTCGTTCGCGCTCCATTTGCCTTCGCCGACGAGGGCGAGCGAACCGACCATCGAGCGCACCTGATGGTGCAGGAACGAACGCGCCGAGGCGTGCACGCGGATCTCCTCGTCGGCGCGTCCCACGTCGAGGCGATCGAGCGTCTTGACCGGCGACTTGGCCTGACACTCGGCCGCGCGGAACGTCGTGAAGTCGTGGCGGCCGACGAGCGCCTGCGCCGCCGCGTGCATGGCCGCGGCGTCGAGCGGCCGCGCCACGCGCCAGGCGCGGTTGCGCTCGAGCGCGAGATCGGCGCGGCGATTGACGATACGGTAGCGATAGTGGCGCTGCTGCGCGGAATAGCGGGCATCGAAATCGGCGGCGGCCTTCTCGGCCGCCAGCACCGCGACCGGATGCGGGCGCAGATGCGCGTTGATGGCGTCGCGTATGCGATCGATGCGCCACTCGCGTTCGAGATCCACATGGGCAACCTGAGCGAGCGCATGCACGCCGGCATCGGTACGGCCGGCGCCGTGGACCTTCACGGGATGGCCGCAGAATGCCGCGACCGCCGCCGTCAACACGCCCTGCACCGTGAGATTGCCATCCTGCCGCTGCCAGCCCGCGAACGGCGTGCCGTCATACTCGATGGTGAGCTTGTAGCGCGGCATGGGCGACTTTCAGCCGAGCCTTGCCCCCGGCGCAAGCGGCGTCCCGCGCAGGAACTCGGCCGCCGGCATGGCGCGGGCGCCGGCGCGCTGCAGCTCGAGGATGCGCACGGCGCCCGCGCCGCAGGCAACGGTGAGCCGATCGTCGAGCACGGTGCCGGGCGCGCCGCTCCCCTCGCCTTTGGTCGTGCGCAGCACCTTGATGCGCGCCGGCGTGCCGTCGAGCTCGAACCAAGCGCCGGGGAACGGCGACAAGCCGCGCACGTGGTCATGCACGGCGCGCCACGGCTTGGCCCAATCGATGCGCGTCTCGTTCTTGTCGATCTTGGCGGCGTAGGTCACGCCGGCTTCGGATTGCGCGGCAAGCCGCAGCGCGCCGCGCTCCAGCACATCGAGCGCGCGCAGCATCAGGTCGGCGCCGAGCCGGGCGAGCCGGTCATGCAACTCGCCGGCGGTCGTATCCGCGCCGATCGCCACGCGCTCGGTCATGGCGACCGGTCCGGTATCGAGGCCCTCCGCCATCTTCATCACCGCGACGCCGGTCGCGGCATCGCCCGCCATGATGGCGCGATGGATCGGCGCCGCGCCGCGCCAGCGCGGCAGCAGCGAGGCATGCAGGTTGAAGCATCCGAGCGCGGGCGCGGCGAGGATCGGAACGGGCAGGATCAGCCCGTAGGCGACCACGACGGCCGCGTCGGCGCCATGGGCGCGGAATTCCGCGATCGTCCCGTCGCTGCGCAAGGTCCTCGGCGTCAGCACCGCAATCGCATGCTCGCGCGCCGCGCGCTCGACCGGCGAGGGCTGCAGCGCCATGCCGCGCCCGGCCGGTTTTGGCGCGCGCGTGTAGACGGCGCGCACATCGTGCCCGCTCTCGACGATTTTCGACAGCGTCGGGACCGCGAAGTCGGGCGTGCCCATGAAGACGAGCCGCAGCGGCATCAATCGTCCGCCCGCTTCGCCGCCTTGACGAATTTCTTGATCACGCGGTCGCGCTTGAGCTTGGAGATGTGGTCGATGAACAGCACGCCGTTGAGGTGATCGATCTCGTGCTGCAGGCAGGTGGCGAGCAGGCCGTTCGCCTCCACCTCGCGCGCCTTGCCGTCGAGGCCGGTGTATCGCACCTTGACCTGCACGGGGCGTTCCACGTCCTCGTAGTATTCGGGGATCGACAGGCAGCCTTCCTCGTAGGTCGCCTTCTCCTCCGAGGCCCAGGTCAGCTCCGGATTGATGAACACCTGCGGCGCCTTCGGCTCGTCCTTCTTGGCGGTGTCGATGATGACGATGCGCTTGGCCACCGCGACCTGGATGGCGGCAAGCCCGACGCCGGGGGCCGCGTACATGGTCTCGAACATGTCGTCGACGAGCCGGCGGATGTCGGCGTCGATCTTCGCCACCGGCTCGGACACGAGCCGCAGCCGCTTGTCGGGGAGCTTGATGATGTCGCGCAGCGCCATGCGCGCGATTTAGAGCATGATCCCGAAAAGTAAAACCCGGCCCGGAAGGCGCGGCCGAACCGGCGCGGAAGGAAGTCCGTAACGATGTTCTCTTTCTGTTCGCGCCGGCGCGGCGAATCGCGTTAGAACGGCCGGATGAACGAAACCCTGTTCGTGCTCGGCGACCTGCCCGTTCGCGTCGGCGACGCGACGACCGCGTTCGCGCTGATCCTGCTTGCGGTCCTGCTCGCGATCACCATCCTGCTCGCGCGCGGCTCGCGCGCCCGCAGCATCGAGGCGGCGCGGCAGGATTTGCGCTCCAACGAGGCCGAGGAGCGCATGGCCGAGCTCGCGCGCATCCAGGCCGAAACCGGCGGACGGCTGCAGGCGCTCGGCGAAGCGCTGTCCGGCCGCCAGGCCGAGCTCGCGCGCGCGGTCTCGGAGCGGCTCGACAGCGTGACGCACCGCATCGGGCAGTCGATGCAGGCGAGCACGCAGCACACCGTGGAGAACCTGCAGAAGCTCAACGAGCGGCTCGCCGTCATCGACAGCGCGCAGCGCAACATCACCGATCTCGCCACCCAGGTCGGCTCGCTGCGCGAGGTGCTGGCCAACAAGCAGGCGCGCGGCGCCTTCGGGCAAGGGCGCATGGAGGCGATCGTGCAGGACGGACTGCCGGTCGGCGCGTTCGAATTCCAGTTCACGCTGTCGAACGGCAAGCGCCCCGACTGCGCGGTGTTCCTGCCCTCCGACCGGCGGCCGCTGATCATCGACGCCAAGTTCCCGCTCGAAGCGGTCAGCGCATTGCGCGAGGCCAAGAGCGACGAGGAGCGCAAGCACGCCGCGCAACGCCTGCGCCAGGACGTGAACCGGCACGTCAGCGACATCGCGACGCGCTACCTGATCCCGGGCGAGACGCAGGACCTGGCGCTGATGTTCGTGCCCTCGGAGTCGGTCTATGCCGAGCTGTATGACGGTTTCGACGACCTGATCCAGAAGGCCTACCGCGCCCAGGTGGTGCTGGTCTCGCCCTCGCTGTTGATGCTCGCGATCCAGGTGATGCAGCAGATCCTGAAAGATGCGCGCATGCGCGAGGCCGCGCACGATATCCGCACCGAGGTCGGGCACCTGACGCAGGATCTCGACCGCCTGCGCGAGCGCGTGCTCAATCTCCAGAAGCATTTCGGGCAGGCGTCGGAGGACGTGACGCAGATCCTGATCTCGGCCGAGAAGGTGGCCAAGCGCGGCGGGCGGATCGAAACGCTCGAATTCGACGGCGACGACAGCGCGCGCGAGAGCCGCAGCGTCATCCCGGCGCCGATCGGGCGCGCGCGCGCGGCGCAATGAGCGCAGGCTTCCCCTCTCCCGCCTCGGTCCTACGGACCTCGGCACCCTCTCCCCGCATTCGCGGGGCGAGGGGAAAGACACGGCGACCCTTTGGGGACGTATTTTCCCCTAGCTCGAATTGCCTTAGCGATTTGTTTACGATAGCGCTCGATAGATAAGGTGAATTCCCTCGGGGGAGGGGCGTAACGTTGGACCTGCAGCTCGCAGCCTATGTGCTGCCGGCGGCGCTCGCTCTCGGCGCGCCCGGCGATCTCGGCCCGCACGCCAAGGGGCTGTTCTGCGACAGCCTGGCGCTGGTGGAGTCGATGGTGGCGCTCGCCGATCGCGGCGGCGACGCACGCAAAGCCGTCGTCGAGATCAACCGCGAGCTCGATCGCCGCGCCTGCATCTTCGTCACGCGCGCCGAAGTGCGCGCCCGCACGGTGCGGTTCGAACGCACGATCGCCGCCAACCATACGCATTATGCGATCTACCAGGTGCAGGTCACCGCGCTGATCCACCCGGGGACCGAGATCGGCAATCTCACCTGGGCGTTCCCGGCGCCGCTGACCATGTACACGGTGCGCGAAGCAAAGCCCGGGCAGAGCATCGGGCATTGACCGACGCGCGTGGCCGCGCGCCTTGTGCGCGCCGCAGGCCTGGTGAATGGTCCGAATCATGACCGCCGCGCCCGACGCCGCACGCGCCCGACCCGCCTGGCTCGACTCGCTTGCCGTCTATCTGCGGCCGCGCGTGCTCATCGTCATGGTGCTCGGCTTCTCGTCGGGGCTGCCGCTCGCGCTGTCCGGCTCCACGCTCCTGGTGTGGATGCGCGAAGCCGGCGTCGACCTCGGCACCATCGGATTGTTCGCGCTGGTCGGCACGCCCTACACCATCAAGTTCCTGTGGGCGCCGCTGGTCGACGCGCTCGACGTCCCGGTGCTTTCGCGCCGGCTCGGGCGGCGGCGCGGCTGGCTGGTGTTCTCGCAACTGCTGCTGATGGCGGCGACGGTCTTTCTCGGATTCACCGACCCCGCCACAACGCCATGGCTCGTCGCCCTCGGGGCGCTGATGGTCGCGGCCGCCTCGGCGACGCAGGACATCGTCATCGACGCCTTCCGCGTCGAAACGCTGGAGCCGAACGAGCAGGCGGCCGGCATGGCCTCGTACGTCGCCGCCTATCGCATCGGCATGCTGGTCTCGACCGCCGGCGCGCTGTTCCTGGTCAGCGGCTTCGAAGGCCTCGGCTTCGCCAAGGGCGGCGCCTGGACCGCAGGCTACCTGGCGATGGCGGCGCTGGTGCTGGTCGGCACGATCGCGACCTTGCTGGCGACCGAGCCGGACAGGCCTGCAGCGGCGAGCGCCGGCCACGCGGCAGCGCCGAGCGAAAATCCGCTGACGCGCGTCGCCAATGCCGCGATCGGCGCGTTCTCCGAATTCCTCACGCGCGAAATGGCGGTCGTCGTCCTCGCGTTCGTGGTGCTGTACAAATTCTGCGACGCGTTCGCCGGCACCATGACGGCGCCGTTCGTCATCGACCTCGGCTTCTCGCGCAACGACTACGCGGCGATCGTCAAAGGCGTCGGGCTGGCCGCGACGCTGATCGGCGGCTTTGCCGGCGGCGCGGTCGCGCGCGCGCTGCCGATGACCACCAGCCTGTGGCTCGGCGGGGCGCTGCAGGCCGCGTCGAACCTGGTGTTCTGCTGGCTCGCCTATGTGGGCACCAACCACTGGGCGCTCACCGCCGCCATCATCGCGGAGAACTTCACCGGCGCGATCGGCACGGTGATCTTCGTCGCCTACCTCTCCGCGCTGTGCAAAAGCCCGCTGCATACCGCAACGCAGTTCGCGCTGTTGACCGCGCTCGCGGCGGTCGGCCGCACCTATCTGTCGTCGGGCGCCGGCTACATCGCGCAGGCGGCCGGCTGGCCGGCGTTCTTCATCCTCAGCGCGCTGGTGGCGCTGCCGAGCTTCGTGCTGCTCGCCTGGCTGCAGGCGCGCGGCCATTTCGCCGGCCTCGGCCGGCCGAGCGTGATCGCCAGGGACGAACCGTAGGGCGGGCAAAGGCGCAGGATCGAATAGGCGTATTGGCACAAATCGAGCGCGCCGTGCCCGCCATGGGATACGGCGTTCGAGGAGACGCGCGGGCACGGCGCGCTGACCTTGCGCAAATTTCAGACCGTCTCGCGCCGCGCCTTTGCCCGCCCTACTAAAATACGGTGCGGCTCCGGATCGCGGCCGAGAGCGTGCCTTCGTCGAGATAGTCGAGCTCGCCGCCGACCGGCACGCCGTGGGCCAGCCGCGTCACCTTCACTTGCGCCTCGTGCAGCAGATCGGTGATGTAATGCGCCGTGGTCTGCCCGTCGACCGTGGCGTTGAGGGCGAGGATGACTTCCTTCACCGCCGCCTCGTGCGCGCGCGCGATCAGCGCGTCGATGGTCAGGTCCTGCGGCCCGATGCCGTCGAGCGGCGAGAGCGTGCCGCCGAGCACGTGGTAGCGCGCGCTGATCGCGCCGGCGCGCTCCAAAGCCCACAGATCGGCGACGTCGGCGACCACCACGATCACCGACGGATCGCGCCGCACGTCGGTGCAGACCATGCAGGGATTCTGCGAGTCGATGTTGCCGCAGTTGCGGCAGACGGTGATCTTGTCGAACGCGCTCTGGATCGCGCCGGCCAGCGGCGCCATCAACTGCTCGCGCTTCTTGATCAGGTGCAGCGCCGCACGCCGTGCCGAGCGCGGCCCCAAGCCCGGCAGGCGGGCGAGCAGCTGGATCAGGCGTTCGATCTCGGGCCCGGCGACGGCGGTGGGCATCGTCTATTCTTGTTTGAGCATGATCTTGTCCGAAAACCGGTTCCCACTTTTCGGGATCATGCTCTAAAACAACTTCATCCCGGGCGGCAGCGCCAGGCCGCCGGTCAGCCCTTGCATCTTCTCCTGCAGCAGCGCTTCGGCCTTGCGCCGCGCTTCGGCATGGGCCGCGACGATCAAGTCCTCGACGATCTCCTTCTCTTCCGGCTTGAGCAGCGAGGCGTTGATGCGCACGCCCTTGAGGTCGCCCTTGGCGGAGAGCGTGACCGTGACGAGGCCGCCGCCGGCCGTGCCCTCGACCTGGAGGCGGTCGAGCTCGGCCTGCATCTCCTCCATCCGGGTCTTGAGCTGTGCGGCCTGCTTCATCAAGCCGAGGAAGTCAGTCATCGCGTTTCCTCTTTCACTAGCTAGTCTTTGTCGGAGGCCCCGTAGTCGTCCGGGTTCGGCGGCGGCTCGTCGGGATCGGCCGCCGGCACCGCGGCGTCGTCGCCCGCCGCCGCATCGCCGCGCCGGCGCACGCCGACGATCTCGGCGCCGGGGAAGCGCCGCAGCACCGCCTGCACCAGCGGGTCACCGCGCACCCCCTGCTCCAGTTCGCCCTGGCGCGCCGCGCTTTGCGCCCGCACCGTCGGAGCGCCCGGCTCGGCCGACACCGCCACCATCCAGCGCCGGCCGGTCCATTCGGTGAGCTTGCGCGACAGGTCGTTGACCAGCGTCTTGCGCGCCGACGGTTCGAGCGCGATCTCGAGCCGGCCGTCCTCGAAACGCACCAGCCGGACGTCGGCCTCCAGCGCCGAGCGGGTCTGCAGGTCGCGCTTTGCCGCCGCCAGGGCGATCAGCTCGTCGAAGCTCTTGATCACCAGCATCGCGGTCTCGGGCGGGCCGTCGGCGCGCATGGCTGCGAGGTCCGGCACCTGCGCGGTCACCAGCTGCGCGGGCAGCAGCGAAGCGCGCGGCGCCGGACGCGGCGCATCGTAGCGCGGGGCCGGCGGCAAGGCCGGAGCCGCCGCGGCTGCGCCGTTCCCCGCGGGCGCTGCCGGCACGGAAGACGGCGCATCGTCCCGGCCGAGCGATTTGATCAGCTCGTCGGGCGTCGGCAGGTTCGCCGCGTAGGCGATGCGCACCAGCACCATCTCGGCGGCGGCGATCGGCTTTGCCGCCGTCTGCACCTCGCTCAGGCCCTTGAACAGCATCTGCCAGGCGCGCGCGAGCACGCGCATCGAGAGCGCGGCGGCGAAATCGCGCCCGCGCCGGCGCTCGGTTTCGGCCAGCGCGGGATCGTCGGCAACCGCCGGCGTAATTTTGACGCGCGTGACAAAGTGAGTGAACTCGGCGAGATCGGCGAGCACGACGGCCGGATCGGCACCGGAATCGTACTGGTCGCGCAGCTCGGTCAACGCCTTCGCCACGTCGCCGCGCATCAACGCCTCGAACAGGTCGATGACGCGGGTGCGGTCGGCAAGCCCGAGCATCTGCCGCACGTCTTCGGCACGTACCAGGCCGGCGGCATGGGCGATCGCCTGGTCGGCGAGCGACAGCGCGTCACGCACCGAGCCTTCGGCCGCGCGCGCCAGCAGCGCCAGCGCCTCCGGCTCGGCGGCGATGCCCTCCTTGGCGCAGATCGCCTCGAGATGGGCGACCAGCAGGGAGGCATCGACGCGGCGCAGGTCGAAGCGCTGGCAGCGCGACAGGATGGTGATCGGGACCTTGCGGATCTCGGTGGTGGCGAACACGAACTTCACGTGCGGCGGCGGCTCTTCCAAGGTCTTGAGCAGCGCGTTGAACGCCGCCGTCGACAGCATGTGCACTTCGTCGAGAATGTAGACCTTGCAGCGCGCGCTCGCCGGCGCGTAGCGCACCGCATCGTTGATCTGGCGCACGTCGTCGACGCCGTTGTGCGAGGCGGCGTCCATCTCGATCACGTCGACGTGGCGGCTCTCCATGATCGCCCGGCAATGCAGCCCGAGCGCCGGCATCTTGATCTGCGGTCCGGTGACCGAGCCGTCGGGCAGCGCGTAGTTGAGCGCGCGCGCGAGGATGCGGGCCGTCGTGGTCTTGCCGACCCCGCGCACGCCGGTGAGGATCCAGGCCTGCGGGATGCGGCCGCTCTCGAACGCGTTCGTGAGCGTGCGCACCATGGCGTCCTGGCCGATCAGATCCTCGAAGGTCGCCGGCCGGTACTTGCGCGCGAGCACGCGGTAGGCGGCGGGCGGCGCGCCCGCGGGCCCGAGATCGAGGCCGGGCTCGGCGGGCCTTGGTTCTGTAGGACTCGGCGTGGCGTCGTTCATCGCACGGGTTACCTGGCCGTCATCCTGCGGAGGCGCCACGCCGCGCAGGGTGATGGCGCGCCATGCCACTGACAAGGGCTGTTGATAAGTGGGAGGCTGACGAGCGACCCGAACCGGAGCTCGTTAGGGCTGCTTCCTTCCGGACCTGACCCGGTTGGCGAGTGGCTCGTCCACCGCCAACCTCCCGGACCTATATCGCGCCTCGAGACCGGGAAAGCAAGCGAGAGCCGGTTGCGAAGTTCGCCAAAGCTCCGTTGCGAACTTCGGAATCAAGGGACACCAGTCGTCTCACCGGTGCAGATGATTCCGGCGTGCGCGACGGAGTGACCTTGCCAGGGGGTAAATTTGCGATACTCTACCTAACAGCGACCAAGGTCGCTCTCTGAAGAGAGCTGTGAAGGAGATGCAGCATGGCAAAGCTAGTTTTAGGAAAACAGCCGGGTCTCGTGTTCTACCGGCCCGCCGTCGATGACGTCCTCAAGCGGGGCGAACTCGCGGAGATTCGGGCGCTGCTGAAGGGAGCTCGGGAGGTCAAGGCGAAACACGGCGACCTCGACAAGCTGATTGCCAAACTCGAAGGCGCGGCGAAAAAAGCGCAGGGATAGCGGTGACGGAGCGACGGACTGAGGCTCTGCCCGTCCGCTATGCGGGGCTCGACGATATCGTGAACCGCGTGCCGGTGAGCGTGGTCTGGGAGATCACGCTCGCCTGCGACCTCGCGTGCCAGCATTGCGGGTCACGCGCGGGCCGCCGCCGCCGGGACGAGCTCAACACCACCGAGGCTCTCGACCTGGTCGAGCAGATCGCCGAGCTCGGCGCTCGCGACATCGGCCTGATCGGCGGCGAAGCCTATCTACGCAAGGACTGGCTCGAGATTGTCGCCGCGATCCGCGCCGCCGGGATGCGATGCGACCTGCAAACCGGCGGGCGCAACTTGAGCGAGGAGCGTGTCGCGCGTGCCGCTGCCGCGGGGCTCTGTGGCGTCGGCATTTCGCTTGACGGCATCGGCGCGACCCATGACGGGATTCGGGGCGTGCCCGGCTCCTTCGAGCTCGCGCTGGCCGCGCTGCGCCGCGTCCGGGCCCATGGCTTGTCTGCAGCCGTCAATACCACCATCAACGCTCGCTCGCTGCCTCAACTGCGCGAACTCATGGACATCATCATCGATGCCGGGGCGAGCAATTGGCAGCTGGCGATCATGACGGCGATGGGCAACGCGGCCGATCATCCGGAGCTGTTGCTGCAGCCATGGCAAATGCTCGAGGTCATGCCGTTGCTCGCGGAGCTCGCCGTGGAGGGGCGGGAACGCGGCCTCTTCCTGCAGCCGGCGAGCAATGTCGGCTATTATGGTCCGTATGAATCCACCATCCGCAATGTCGTCGATGACGAGCTCTACTTCCGCGGCTGCAATGCCGGCGAAACGGTCATGGGGATAGAGGCCGACGGCACCATAAAGTCTTGTCCGGGCCTGCCTAGTCCATACGCCGGGGGCAATATCCGGCAAATGCGCTTGCGCGACATCTGGGAGAACGCCGATCCGCTCGCCTTTGTCCGTCGCCGAACGATCGACGACCTGTGGGGGTTTTGCCGCACCTGCTATTATGCGGAAACCTGCATGGCCGGCTGCACCTGGACGGCGCACGCCCTGATGGGCCGCGCCGGCAACAACCCGATGTGCTATCACCGGGCGCACGAAATGGACCGAAAGGGTCTGCGCGAGCGTCTGGTGAAGGTCAAGGATGCCGGCGGTCGATCGTTCGACCATGGCGAGTTCGAGATCGTCGTCGAGACTGCCGTGCCGCGCGTCCCGGATCGCATCTTAGTCCATGGCTGAACCCGGCCGCGTCCCGCCGCCGCTGCGCCTCTGCCGCGGCTGCCGCCAATTCGTTCACCTGAACGAGGCGGATTGCCCCTTCTGCGGCGGCGACCTCGACATGCTCCAGGCCGATTATGAGAAACGCGTCGCCGACATGCTTCAGGCCGCGGCGGAGCTGCGCGAAGCGCTGGCCCGCCTGACGGATCGTGAGGCCTGAGGTTCGCCCCCAGCGTTACGTGCCGTAACGGAATGCCACGAGCTCAACATCGCCGCGTTGGGAAACGTCGTGCCCCAGTTCCACGTCCACATTATCGCCCGATTTCGCACCGATGCCGCTTGGCCGAAACCGGTCTGGGGGCTCGTCGCGCCCCGCGCTTACGAGCCCGGGTCGTTCGAAAAGCTTGCCGCCGCGCTACGCGCCAAGTTATGGATCGATTGAATGGGGGCCCGGTTCGAACGCAGGGCCCATGACCGAAATCGATCTCGACGAATTCTTCCTCGATCCGCGTCTTGCTGCCGGCACCGAAGCGATCTGCGATCTTGCGCTGTGCCAGGTGCGCCTGGTCAACGATGCGCGCTATCCGTGGCTGCTGCTGGTGCCCAAGCGCGCGGGCGTGAGCGAATTGTTCGATCTGTCGCCGGGCGACCGCTCGATCCTCATCGAGGAGACGAGCTTCTCGGCGCGCGTGCTCAAAGACGTCACGCACTGCCACACCATCAATGTCGGCAAGCTCGGCAATATCGTGGCCCAGCTCCACATCCACGTCACGGCGCGTTTCGTCGGCGATCCGGCCTGGCCGCTGGTGGCCTGGCCGCGCGTGCAGCAGCATCGTTACGACGAGACGGCGCGCGACACGCTGATCAACGTGTTGCGCAACCGGCTGAACGCCTGAATACATTGCGCCGCGGCGCCGGCCATGCCACCGTCTAGTGCCCCGAACCCGAAGTTCGCACACATCGTGCTGCAAGTTCGGTTGCGAACTTCGGGTTCAAAAGGGGCACTAGAATCATAAAGTTGCTAGTGTCCCTTTGATTCCGAAGTTCGCTTCCGAGTGTGCCGCAAACGCTAGCGAACTTCGGAATCGGGACACTAGTCCCGCCGGAGCACTCCCATGTCGCCCCGTTTTGAACTCGGGCCGAAGCCGCGGCTCGGCTATACGGCCAGTCTCCTCGCACGCGTCGCCGAGCGCCGCTCCGACGCCGCGTTCCTCGCCGCAGCTGCGTCCGACAACCGCGCCGGCGCCTACGCCATCGGCGGCGAGCTCGTGGTGATGAAGAAGAACGGGCAAGGCCTCGATCCGTTGTTCGGGTATGCCGAGGCGCATGCGCTCGCGCCCACGGCCGAGACCGTGTTCCTCGGTCTCGCCGACGCGGCTGCGCGCTTCGGCGTCGGGCTCGATCCGGCGGCGACCGCCGCGCTGAAGCAGCGCGGCGACCTGTTCGTCACCGACCTGCGCTCGATCGCCGTACAGGGGCTGGTCGCGGAAGATCACCTGCCGCCGCTCGCGCAGGCCAAGGCGCTGCTCGGCTGGCACGCCAGGCATCGCTTCTGCGCCAATTGCGGCGCGGCCACGCAACCGGTGCAAGGCGGCTGGAAGCGCGACTGCCGTGCTTGCGATACCGAGCACTTCCCGCGCACCGACCCGGTCGTGATCATGCTGGCGATCGACGGCGAGCGCTGCCTGCTCGGCCGCGCCGGGCGTTTCGTCGCCGGCATGTGGTCGTGCCTGGCCGGCTTCGTCGAGCCGGGCGAGACGATGGAAGAAGCGGTGCGGCGCGAGACCGTCGAAGAGGCCGGGATCACCACCGGCCGCGTCGGCTATTTCGCCTCGCAGCCGTGGCCGTTCCCGATGTCGCTGATGATCGGTGCCTACGCCGAGGCGCTCAGCACCGAGATCACGATCGACCGCACCGAACTCGAGGATGCGCGCTGGTTTACCCGCGAGGAGCTGGCGTCGATGCTGCAGCGCCGCCATCCCGACCGCATCACGACGCCGCCGCCGGTCGCGATCGCGCACCACATCATCCGCGCCTTTGTCGAGGACGGGGCAAGTGTCCTCCGCTGACGCGCGCCCGCATATCCTGTGCGCCGGCATCGGCGTGCTCGACGAGGTGTTCGCGGTCGAGCGATTCCCGGTCGGCGAATTCAAGACCCAGGCGAGCGCGCACATGTCGGTGAGCGGCGGCAACGCCGCCAACGCGGCCGTCGCGATCGTACGGCTCGGCGCGCGCGCGAGCTTCGTCGGTCCGCTCGGAGGGCCGGCCGGCGGGGACCCGAACGGCGACCGCCTGCTCGCGCTCATGCAGGCCCAGGGCATCGACTGCTCGGCCTGCCCGCGCATGGCCGGCGTGCCCTCGTCGATCTCGGCGATCTGCATCGACGCGCACGGCGAGCGCGCGATCGTGAACCATCGCGACGACCGCCTGGTCGCGCTGCGCCCGGCCGATCCGGCGGCGCTCGTCGCCGACGCCGACCCCGATGCGGTGGTGGTCGACAACCGCTTTCCCGAATTCGTCGAATCGATCTGCTTGGCGGCACGCGACCGCGGCCTGCCGATCGTGCTCGATGCCGACGAGCCGCGGCGGCAGAGCAACGTGCTGCTCAACCTCGTCTCGCACGTCCTGTTCTCGGCCGAAGGCCTGGGCGCGACCGTCGGGCACGACGACTTGGCGGCGGGCCTGGTGCAAGCACGCGCGCTGACGCCGTCATTCCTCGCCGTGTCCGACGGCGCCAATGGCGTGCTCTGGCTCGACGGCGATGCGCTGCGCCACACGCCGGCGTTCCCGATCACGGCGGTCGACACGCTCGGCGCCGGCGACACGCTGCATGGCGCGTTTGCGCTGATGTTGGCGGAGGGGCAAAGCGAGCGCGACGCCATGCGCTTCGCCTCGGCCGCCGCCGGCATCAAGTGCACGCGCTTCGGCGGCATCACCGGCGTGCCGTCGCGCGCCGAGGTCGAGGAGTTCCTGGCGCGGCATCCGGCCGCGTGATCTGCCTACTGCTTCCCCGCCGACGGGCAGGGTGCGCCGCACGGCGCGCAGGCGCCGGCGAAATCCTCCGGCGAGACCGCGCGCGCGCTCGACGGGCTCATGAGGTGGTCGGCGACGATGGCGGCGAGGCCGATGACCAGCAGGAGGGCGTAGACGGCGCGCATCTAAGAGCACCTCCCCAACGCTGCTCCGCGAGGCGAGGTTATTGCAGGCGACGCGAGCGCTGTTGCTCGCGATATTGAGCGCCGAAAAAGCCACAGCCTCCCTCCCCCCTTGTGGGGGAGGTGGCGAGCGAAGCGAGCCGGAGGGGGACTCGGTACAGGCACCAAAGCACGTCTCGAGGTCGAGAACAGGAAGACCCCCTCCCGCCCCGCCTTCGCTGCGCTTCGGCGGGTCGACCTCCCCCACAAGGGGGGAGGTGCTGTGGCGCCTTCGGTGCGTTGCAAAACGAGCATGGGCTATTCCCTCGACAGCCCGAACCACGGCCGCAGCCGGATGCCGATGCCGCAGCCTGCGAGCGCGGCGGCGAACCACACCCAGCCGTGCAGCGAGCCGGACGCAACGCCGCCGACAAAGGCGCCGATGTTGCAGCCGAAGCCGATGCGCGCGCCCCAGCCCATCAAGAGACCACCGAACGCGGCCGCGATGAGCGAGCGCGCCGGCGGCCAGGCGGTGCGGGCGAACGGCTTGCCGAGCGCGGCCGCCGCCATGGCGCCGAGGATCATGCCGAAATCGGTCAGGCTCGAGGTGTCGGTGAGCACGGATTGGCCGAGCGCGCGTTTCGGGCCGGGCCACTGCCAGAACGCCGCGGTTGAAAGATCGACGCCGAGCGCGCTCGCGATCTTGGCGCCCCACACGGTGAAGCCGAAGGTGACGCTCCACGGGTGGCGGCCGGCGAGGAACACCGCAATCGACAACAGGCCGATGACGACGGCGCCGAAAATGATGGTGCGGCTCGGCATGAAGCCCGCGCCGCGGCGACGCGCGCTGGCGATGATCAGCCACGCCGCGAAGGCGATGCTCGCCAAGGTCGCGGCGAGCCCGCCCCACGGCCCGAGACGGTTCGAGGCCAGGATCGGATCGATGCCGCCGAGCGCCAGGAATGCCGGCAGATGCAGGCTGCCGATCACGCTGCCGACGATGAAGCACGCGAGCGCGATCAGCATGCGGCCCGAGCCGCCGCCCGCGCTATAAAGCGTGCCGGAGCCGCAGCCATTGGCGAGCTGCATGCCGATGCCGAACACGAACGCGCCGATGACGAGCGAGGGCCCGAGCGGGGCGATGGCGCCGCCGAATCCGGGAACCAGCGCGGCGACCGGCACGATGACGAGCGCCGCGACCGCGATCAGGATCAGCGCACCGATCAGGCCGCCGGCCTCGCCGCACACGAGGAAACGCCGCCACGCCGCCGTGAAGCTGAACTCGGCCTTGAGGAACGCGGCGCCGAGCGCGGCACCGAGCAGGATCAGCGCGGCCGAGGCGGGCTGGCCGTCGAGCAGAACGAGCGCAAGGAGGACCGCAAGCGCCGCACCGGCGGCGTAAAGAAACAGCCCGTCGGGCCGCGGCGGGCTCGCGGTGAAATCAGCAGTGGCCGTGGTCATGATCCGATGCTCTGCGTGCCGGCTTCAGCCGAATCATGGTCCGGTTTCTTGTTTGCGCATGATCTTGATCCGAAAACCGGTGTCCACTTTTCGGGATCATGCGCTATGAGCCGAAGCCGAGCGTCTTCTTCAGATCGTCCCACTTGGTGCGCGAGGAGGCAAGCGGCCGGCTCGCGTCGGCGGTCCACTCCACCATCGAGCCGTAATAGAGCCGCGTGTCCGTGCGGCCGAGCAGTTCGGACAGCACGAACCAGTTGGTCGCGGCCCAATGGCCGGTGTTGCAGTAGCTCGCCACCGGGCCGGCGGGGACCGCGGCGGCGATCGCCGCCAGTTCGTCCTTCGGCTTCAGGCGATTGGCGGGCGCGTCGTAGAACGTCGCGCTGTCGAGATTGCGCGCCCCGGGGATATGGCCGTAGGCCTGCGCCGCCGGCGCCTTCTGCTTGCCGGCGAAGAACACGGCCGGCCGTGCGTCGAGCAGCGTCGCACCGCCCGTGCGCTCGATCTGCACGACCTCGCCGCCCTCGATCAGCAGCGCCCGGTTGAGCTCGGCGGTGAAAATCTTCGGCAATGGCTTATTCGATCCTGCCTCGACCGGGTGGCCGTCCCGCGCCCATGCGGCGAACCCGCCGTCGAGGATCGACACCTTGGCGAGGCCGGCGACCTTCAAGGTCCAATAGACGCGCGCCGCCGATCCGAAGTCGGTCGCGTGCACGCCGGCCGGCACCACGACGACGTGACTGTCCTCGTCGATACCGAGCTCGCCGACGAGCTTTTCCAGCTCGGCCACGCTCGGCAGCATGAATGGAACGCCGCCGCGCGTGACGCGCCAGCCGGCCTTGTCGTAGTCGCTGTGGATCGCCCCGGGGACATGGGCCTTGGCGTAGGCGTCGCGCCCGCCGCCGTCGATCGCCGAACGGACGTCGAGCACGACCAGGTCGCCGCTGCCGAGATGGCTCCTGAGCCAGGCGGTCGACACCAGCGGAGTGGCCGGCTCGGCCAGGGCGGGGCTCGCGAGTGCAAGCGCGAGCATCACGATGGCCACGACCGGGCCGAGGACTTGGCGCGCCACGATGGAGAGCTTGGGCATGAGGGCCTCCAGACCGGATGCAACCTACCGCGGCCGGTCAACTTGCCGCTTGAAATAGAATATTTTTCTTTCTAAAGACAGGGTAACGCGCCAAAAAAGAACTTTGTTCTAAGTTTCCCACGACGGCGAAGGGCGCCGTCCAAATCGCAGGGGTTTTGCAGAATGGACGCCATCGACCGCAAGATCCTGACCGTACTGCAGGAGGACTCCTCGCTCTCGGTCGCCGAAATCGGCAGCCGCGTCGGGCTGTCGTCGACCCCGTGTTGGAAACGCATCCAGAAGCTCGAGGGCGAAGGGGTGGTGCTCAAGCGCGTCGCCGTGGTCGATCCAGACAAGGTGGGCTTGGGCGTCTCGGTGTTCGTGGCGATCGAAACCGGCGACCACTCGGAGCAATGGCTCAAACGCTTTGCCGAAGTGGTGCGCGAGATGCCGGAAGTGATGGAGTTCTACCGCATGGCCGGCGACGTCGACTACATGCTGCGCGTCGTGTGCGCCAGCATCCAGGACTACGACGGATTCTACAAACGGCTGATCTCCGCCGTTCCGCTCAAGAACGTCACCTCGCGCTTCGCGATGGAGCGCATCAAGTCGACGACGGCGCTGCCGATCACGCCGTAGGGTGCTGTCGGGCGGGCAAAGGGCGCGGCTCATCCGGCGCGACAAGCACGAATCGCGGAAGCGCCGTGCCCGCCTTCGCTGCGCTACGGCGGGGAAAGCCCGCGCCGACTTGTCCGCCGACTTGTGCGCCGAAGCGCAAAGCGCGAAGGCGGAAGCGCGAAGCGCGAAGGCGGAAGCCCGCAGGGCGTAGGCGGGCACGCTTCGCCAACGGACAGATGTTCACCAACATGTCCGTCGCTCGGTGCGCCCGGGGTGGTATCAAAAACGGAACAGTGGGCTGCAAAAACGGAACAGTCGCGGGCATCGCCGGCGGCGCGCTCGGCGCGCTGTTCGGCAACGATCCGGAGTCGGGCGGGCGCATCGTGCTGCGGGCGGACGGGTCGTCCTGGTCGACCCCGGGACGATGGAGCTGGTCTCCAAGATCGACCTCGTCGGCGGTGACGTGCTGACCCGGCGCGGGTTCGAGAACTCGCACGCCGCCAACGCCTCGGCGCTCGCCGCCGAGCTGATGGTGGCGCAGGACTATCGCACCTACCTGGACAACACCGCGGTGATCAACGCGCTGATGGCGGCGCAGCCGGAGAGCTCGTTCACCGCCGGCTGGGTGCTCACGCTGCTGAAGGCGCGCGAATTGAACCTCGACGCCGGCTCGGCCAAGGATTTCCAGCACGGCATCCTGGCGCAGCTCGGCGACCCGGCACTGGCCGAGCGGCTCGACTTCGCGCCGGCGCAAGACAGACCCGATTGCAAGCGAAAAAGCGCTTCAGCCTGTACCAGAAAACGGAACAGTAGGCTGCAAAAACGGAACGGTCGCAGGACGCCGCACCGGCGGACTTTTCCGCCGACTTGTGCGCCGAAGCGCAAAGCGCGAAGGCGGAAGCCCGAAGCGCGAACGCGGATCATCAATCCTATCGGTGCGGGTGTCATCAAAAACGGAACAGCGGTCTGCAAAAACGGAACAGTCGCGGGGCCCGGATTTCGCTCACGCTCCGCTCGGTGCGCCCGAGTGGTATCAAAAACGGAACAGTGGGCTGCAAAAACGAAACAGCCGAAGTCAGCAACGCGGGCCGGCGTCAAGCGAAATAGAAGGCCCCCATGTGTTTCAAAAACGAAACAGCCGCCTGCAAAAGCGGAACAGTCGGGAGATGCCCGACGCGCACCGCTGCTTGCGTGCCGCCAGTCACTGACCCTGGGCTGCGAGCCCGGGTACGCAATGCTACCCAAAATAGATCGCCGCGCGGCAGCGGCAGTCGATCGGCAATTCGCCAACTTTATCAACGGGGCGGCTGCACGAATCCTGCCGGACGGCGTGGGAACCGCCAGCCCGCGAACAGGCGTTGTGGCATCGCGCCGCTGGCCCGTAAACGTCAAACCGCCGATTCTCGCGCAAGCAAAGGTGTAGTTCTTGAGAATACTTTCGACAGTTGCACAAACCGCACCCATAAGCCATGCTGCTGCCGACGGGGATGGATCAGATGCGGCGTTAAACCGCCCGGGGCGATGCGAAGCAAGTTTCAAAGAGAAGGCCGGCACCGGGGGCCAGCGCGGCGATGAGGGCACGAGAGGCGCGTCGGATAGACAATCGGCCAAATGCGCACAATCGTGCCGCCGCATTGGCTGAGGCCAAGCTCTTGAAGAGCCGGCTCACTGCCGAACTATCGCCCGCGCAGCTTGAGAAAGCTCGAGCGAGGGCGCGGCGAGATCGCCCCGATGTGAGGTCGGCCATGCCGCTGGAAATTGTGCGATGAGTCGCGTGGTCAACTTTGGCCTTGCCTGCGCACTGGCGGCATTTTCAGTCGCTGCTGCTGGCATGTCCGCCGGCGGCCCCTTAGGTCATGAGCGAGACAGTGCCGAGCGAGGCGTTATTCAGGTTCAAGGTGCCATTCCGGAAAGTTCCGATAAAGCTCGGGCTCCGACGCAACAGCCAGAAAAGCCTTATGTGATGCCGTTAGAACTGATCAAGAACTCCTGCCCCGTGCTGCAGGATTTTCTCGATGCTCTGGCGTTGGATTTTTCGGATCCCGGACGGACTGGAAAGGAAATTTCCACTTCTGCGCTTGCTTTGTTGGCTAGGTCCGACATGGAGGCGATCGAAAAGCTATTTCGATGCTTCGAGTTCAGGGAGTTGCACTCGTCAGTGGTATCCAAGCACTGGGCCTCCGTTCGAGTCATCATCGGTAATATAAACGTCGCTAAAATCAAGATACCAACGACAAAGGAAATGAATGAATTCGTTGAAGCGCCTGCGTACGCCATGATCATTGTCAGGCAAGAAAGAGACGGCACCCTTTCGGTTTCTGGAAGTTACCACGCCTTATGAGCACATAGGGGAGACTTAATATGGGGGACATTCAGGTTTGGGCGCGGCCAGTGCGGATTCCGGCGCTATCTTACACGATAAACCCGGCTTGGCACCCATATTTTGTCTACACCGATAATAACGGAGCAGTCTTTAGTTTAAGCATTGGGCAGCCCACCGGCTCTGTGTACGGCGGAAAACCAACGATAAATTTTGGGCCTTGGGAAGCTACCCCTGACTGGCGCAGGGACGGAGATCCTGCTCATAAGCAGCTCACGGTCATTTACGACGGCCCGGACGCCGGACAGAAGTTCGAGCTGCTGAAGATAAGAATGGAGACTATTGCTCAAAACAATCTCTATTATTTTACGAACCAGAACAGCGCCTCCGGCCTCAACAGCACGCTGGTCAATTCGGGATTTCCTCCACTTACTGATGCCCTCATACGAGAGCATGGGATATGGATGCCGGGGCTGAGCAATACACAGCTCAACTTTGTCCCGGATGGAACGGGACATCAGGTGGCGCACGCCGAGGACGGCACGCTGACCTTTGTCGTCGACGGCATCGGAACGCCGATCAGCTTCCAGATGGTGGCGCCCAACGGCAACAGAGCGATCGCCACTTATGATGGCGTAAGCGGTCAGGTCGCCACAGTGAATTTCACCGACGCCTCGGGCCATTCGACCGCCGTGGCCAATTTCAGTGCGGACGCTTCCAGTACGACAAGATACTTCGACGTCGGAGATCAGAAGCTTTGGAATCTGAATGTAGTTCATCGTGATAGCGCCGATTTCGTCATCGCCGACATCCGCGATTACACGGCGGTGGCCAATGATTGGGTGGCGCACCACACGCTGCCGACCGCCAACCTGTGGCAGGTGGATTCGGAGTTCATCACCGACTTCTCGGCGCAGGTCGAGCGCGCCGCGCTGCACGGCCTGTCGGTCGAGCAGCCGGTGCCGGCGCCGATCGACTATGAGCGCACCGGCTTCGGCTTCGATCTCGGCGCTTACGCCTTCGATCCCTCGGGGACGACCTTCTCGCTCGGCGGCTCCGGCGGCTCGGGCTCGGGCTTCGATCTCAGCGGGCATATCTACGGCGGCGGCGGCGCGCTCACGCTCGGCCTCAAGGTCTCGGTGGAGACCAACCTGATGGACATGGCCTTCGGGGGGCTCGGCTGGCTCTTTCCGGTGGTGCTCGACCTCGACGGCAACGGCGTGCGCATCGAGCCGCGCATGGATTCGCGCGTGTTCTTCAACGCCGACGGCGACGCCGCGCTGGAGCGCACCGCCTGGGTCGGCGCCGGCGACGGCCTGCTGGCGCACGATGTCGACGGCAACGGGCAGATCACGCGCGCCGACGAGATCGCGTTCGCCGACCGCACCCCGGACCCGAACGACAGCGACCTTACGGCGCTTGCCACGCTCTACGACGCCAATGCCGACGGCGTGCTCAACGCCGGCGACGCCATCTGGAACCAGCTGCGGGTGTGGAAGGACGCGAACCGCAACGGCCGCAGCGACATCGGCGAGCTGAACTCGCTCGCCGCCTGGGGCATCAGCGCGATCTCGCTGACGAGCGATCACCGCTCGTTCTCGCTGCCCGACGGCAGCCGTGTCGGGTTGCATTCGCAAATTTGCTGCCGCTCGCCGCGCGATGCCGCGTCAAGACAAGCGAACGGGAAAATAGGACGATCTCCGCCTAAGTTGTGGCTTGTAGTTGCCACAATCACAGGCCAGGATTGCTGAAAATGAAAAGCGCCGCGTAACTTTGACGGCCGAATTTGGTGCGCCTCTGGGGAGGGTTTAGCGTGAGGTTTCGAGCGGCGGTCTTTAGCTGTACGGTCGCGTTTGCGATGCTGTCAGCTCTAGCCGCACACGCGGCTGACTTTATCCGCGTATGCCGTGCATCACAGGCAAGAGCCGAAGCATTCCTGGAGGAATGCAAAAAGAACGCCCGCCCGTTCAGCCGAGAATTTCTGCCGAGCGGACGCGGTGCTGCTGTTCCAGAAGCATTCGCTGCGTGGTTCGACACGGCGAGCGCCGATTCCCATTTTGGATTCGGTTGTGTGCTGGGACCAAAGCGCGAGTTGAGTCACTTCGGACTGTACTTTTTCGTCGACCGATCCAATTTCAATGCCGTGAACACGTTGCAATTCGCATTCATCGATTTCAATGGGAATGTCGGATTCCGACTGCCCCAGGGTTCCATTTCCACCGCCCTTGCCGTGCACAAGCTCACGCCTCCCGGCCAACAGCCGCATTGGCGGGAACGGAATTGCGACATCGGCCGCTTCGATCGTGCCCGGAATGAGACGACTGTGGAGGCGGACAACGGATTTCATCGCTATCAATTGAGCGATGGCGACCCGTCTCGGATCACGATTTGCACAGCAGCCGAGAATCGCTTTAGACTGGAGAATTGCTCTTCACGGACCTATAAATCGTTTTTCAAAGAAGAGCCAAGCAGATTCATATACGGAGCAGAGATACCTTTTTTTGCCATAACTGAAAAAGGGCAAATCTTTGCCGATGAACGCATGTTGCACAGGATTTGCACGGAAGGGTTTCGTTCGCCGCTGGAGTACGTGAACCTGATCACCGACCTGTGTAGCCACCAAAGGTAAGCGCGCAATAGCGCGATGAGGAGAGGCGGATGGGCAAGTTTATACCGGTTATTTTTCCAAACTATCCGGTTGGGTTCTCTCAGGTTGCAAAGCAAAACCTGACGGCTCCTCTCGGCCATGCCGGCTTCATAATCGTCACTGACAGCGGAAGTGCAAACTACTACGAGTGGGGGCGCTATGCGCCCGGTACGCCGTTCCTCTTGACACAGTTCGAATGGGGAAACCTGCGTAGTATTTCCCTGAACAATCGCATTCTTACCAACAGCGCGGGTCAGATCGACCCTTCCGTGATGCAAACCGCATTGGACGAGATAACCTCGAGAATCTACACCGGACGGGACGTCGGGGCAGTATTTACCACGACCTACAACGTCGATAGCACGCAAGTGAACCAGATGCTTGTAGCCGTTGGCAGCGGTGCCCTTGGCCCTTACGACAATCTGAACAACAGCTGCAATACTCTCATGCTCTCCGTCGCCGGGGCCGGCGGGCTCGTCCTCAATATCGATCCTCTTGATAAGAAGCTGCCGGCAAGCACCATGCCGTTCCTTATGCTTCAAAATGGGTCTGGCTTCTTCTACTTTAACTCCAACTCCCAATACGGCCCGAAAATTGCAGCCGTAAACGGCTTCTCGGAGTATCTGACGGAGGTGGCATTTGGCGGCACGATACAGGATCGCGTCGTGCAATTCGGGCGAAGCCTGTACGGCAATGTGAACATTATTGCCGAGCATATCGGGGTGACGGCTATCGGCAACGGCAACTACCAGGTTCAGCTCTCCGATGGCGGGCCTGTGACGTTCGATGGAACTTGGAACTCCTTGACCAATGAGTTGAACGGCGTGGTGGCGAACTTGAATGCGAACTTGCGCTCGGTGGTCAGCGCGTCCGATCGCGAAACGAATCTTACGACCACGCTCCTGAACGGCACGACAACGGTTGATATCCTGAAGGTGACGGCGGACGGTGCCAGGCAGGAATTGTTCGATGTTTTCGACAGCCAACTGTGGACGCAGCAGATCGTTCACATCGGTTCCGACGACCGCATCATTGCCGACATCCGCGACTACACGGCAGTCGCCAATCAGTGGCTCGTGACCCACACCCTGCCGACTGTCAACCTCCGGCGCGCCGACAGCGAGTTCATCACCGACTTCTCGGCGCAGATCGAGCGCGCCGCGCTGCACGGCTACGCCATCGAGCAGCCGACGCCGGAGCCGATCGGGTTCGAGCGTACCGGCTTCGGCTTCGATCTCGGCGCTTACGCCTTCGATCCCTCGGGGACGACCTTCTCGCTCGGCGGCGGCGGCGGCGGCGGATCGGGCTTCGATCTCAGCGGCTACGTCTATGGCGGCGGCGGCGCGCTCACGCTCGGCCTCAAGGTCTCGGTGGAGACCAACCTGATGGACCTGGCCTTCGGGGGGCTCGGCTGGCTCTTTCCGGTGGTGCTCGACCTCGACGGCAACGGCGTGCGCATCGAGCCGCGCATGGATTCGCGCGTGTTCTTCAACGCCGACGGCGACGCCGCGCTGGAGCGCACCGCCTGGGTCGGCGCCGGCGACGGCCTGCTGGCGCACGATCTCGACGGCAACGGGCAGATCACGCGCGCCGACGAGATCGCGTTCGCCGACCGCACCCCGGACCCGAACGACAGCGACCTTACGGCGCTTGCCACGCTCTACGACGCCAATGCCGACGGCGTGCTCAACGCCGGCGACGCCATCTGGAACCAGCTGCGGGTGTGGAAGGATACCAACCGCAACGGCAAGAGCGACATCGGCGAGCTGAACTCGCTCGCCGCCTGGGGCATCAGCGCGATCTCGCTCGTCAGCGATCACCGCTCCTTCTCGCTGCCCGACGGCAGCCGCATCGAGGGGTTCGGCAGCTTCGTCATGAACGGCGCCACCCGCTCGCTCGCCGACACGGCGCTCGCGTTCCAGACCAACGGCTTCACGCGCTCGACCAACGGCGAGTTCGTCCACTATACGTCGCAGGACAATGCGACGGTCCGCACTTACGTGGACGCCAGGCTGACCACGTCCTACAACACTCCGCCCGGGGCCGTGATCGAGATCAACGTGAATCCGGACCCGGATGGTTGGCTCGCCGGCCGGTTCAGCGACCGGATCCTCATCCGCAATGCGACCAAGCCGCTCACTCTCTACGGCGACGAGGGCGACGACTGGCTGTGGAGCGGCGCCGGCAACGACGTACTCGACGGCGGACCGGGCGATGAAATATTTTCGAAGGCGCTCTGTTGCCTGCGCGATCACATGCGCTGCGCTGTCGCCCTCGATCGCGCGGGCCGCCGATATCCTGCGGGTATGCCGCGAGCTTCAGATTCTATGTTAGCTTGAGTTTTTTGGAGGACAAACGATGCGGAGGACGGTGTGGTTGCCGGTAGCGTTCAGTACCTTCCTTGCTTTCCTGGCGGCCCCCCGGAAGGTTGCACGCGACAAACTTCCTGCTCCTTTAAATCCAAGGGCGGTTCTGTTATCTCAGTTTTATACCAAGGTACACGTGCGGTTATTATCTCGCAGTAGCCGGAGGCGAAGATGCAGCCCAACTATGAGTTTGTCGGCTTGAATGCAGCCCGCGTCTTCGATGGTTGCACCATGACGGTGTATCGGTCAGTCGCGTGGGGGGCTGCATTACTTATACTTTGCCTTATCAACATATTTGGGATCAGAAGTTTAAATGCAAGCAACTTTCTCCTGTCCAGCCCCGATTTTGTAGAAATGTCAAAAGCCGAGGTAGAGGCCTTGGCGCCGCAGTTCATGCAAGCATTTCCGAACTCGCGTTTCCTCAGGACGGGGCTGACATCTTTAGCCGGGGATTGGCGGATCATCCGTGCCGAAGGCACGCACTGCGAGGAAGAGATTTGCCCTACGATAATTCTGCACGAAGGAGTTCCGTGGAACGTCCTGGTCAAAGCGGGGAAGGAAATAATCGTATCACACAATCTCGAGCAAGGTGAATTCCTGCAACTGAATATCCCGGGAAAAGGTAGCTCATACGCCGTAATCACCTATTACGCCGGAACGAGAACCATTTACTTCGGTCAGTAGCCACGGAGGAAAAAATGCAACCCAATTACGAATTCATCGGACTCAATGCGACCCGACTCTACCACAACCTCGATCGATTGCGATCATCTGCGGAGTTTCGAGCAATCGAAGCATCCGTGTCGCAAAAATACGACCGCGTGATCGTCATAATGGCGGAGAAGGTGATACCTTTCAAGACTCTATGAGGGAGTAAACAGGGCAGAAACGACAGGTGACCTCGGAAAGACGCGATATATCTACATTGAAACGTCTACAGCCTCATTGAAGTTTGAGGATGGAATTTGGAAGAGCATGTCTGCCGAGCAGATTTTTGCGCATGCGATGGCACATGCCGCGAGCAATCTGCCATCGAGTACGATTACTTTTATTCCGGATCCGCGAAACCCGCCGCCGAGCGAGCTGGAGGCGGCCTCCAGAACCGATCGTGTAACAAGCGAGGCTCAGCTTGCCGGTCCGCGCAACACTTTGCAGCCGCGCTTCGTGGAGAACGGAAATCCCGCATTTCCTGAGTTCAAGTTTACCGACGGGAATGGAATGATTCCGCAATCGGTATCTCAGGAGATATTGCCGCTTTTCCTGACTCCCGGCGAACTGATGCGCGGCGGTCGGCCGGTCAGTCGGATTGAGGAAGAATTCAACGGTCTTGGAGACAAGACGAAGGTCACATTGTTCGGAGACGACGGCTCCAAGACTGCGGTCCAGATTGACCATGACAGCACCAAGGATTGGTCGCAGCAAACAACCTCGATCGACACGCTGAACCGCACGGAAAGAACCGAGACTCACGACGACAGCGGCGCGATAGCAGCGCGGTACTTCGATCCTTCCGACACGCAACTCTGGACCGACCGCTGGGTCGACATCGACTCCTCGGGGCACACCATCGCCGACATCCGCGATTACACGGCGGTGGCCAATGATTGGGTGGCGCACCACACGCTGCCGACCGCCAACTTGTGGCAGGTGGATTCGGAGTTCATCACCGACTTCTCGGCGCAGGTCGAGCGCGCCGCGCTGCACGGCCTGTCGGTCGAGCAGCCGACGCCGGCGCCGATCGACTATGAGCGCACCGGCTTCGGCTTCGATCTCGGCGCTTACGCCTTCGATCCCTCGGGGACGACCTTCTCGCTCGGCGGCTCCGGCGGCTCGGGCTCGGGCTTCGACTTCAGCGGGTATGTCTACGGCGGCGGCGGCGCGCTCACGCTCGGCCTCAAGGTCTCGGTGGAGACCAACCTGATGGACCTGGCCTTCGGGGGGCTCGGCTGGCTCTTTCCGGTGGTGCTCGACCTCGACGGCAACGGCGTGCGCATCGAGCCGCGCATGGATTTGCGCGTCTTCTTCAACGCCGACGGCGACGCCGCGCTGGAGCGCACCGCCTGGGTCGGCGCCGGCGACGGCCTGCTGGCGCACGATCTCGACGGCAACGGGCAGATCACGCGCGCCGACGAGATCGCGTTCGCCGACCGCACCCCGGACCCGAACGACAGCGACCTTACGGCGCTCGCCACGCTTTACGACGCCAATGCCGACGGCGTGCTCGACGCCGGCGACGCCATCTGGAACCAGCTGCGGGTGTGGAAGGATACCAACCGCAATGGCAAGAGCGACATCGGCGAGCTGAACTCGCTCGCCGCCTGGGGCATCAGCGCGATCTCGCTCGTCAGCGACCACCGCTCCTTCTCGCTGCCCGACGGCAGCCGCATCGAGGGGTTCGGCAGCTTCGTCATGAACGGCGCCACCCGCTCGCTCGCCGACACGGCGCTCGCGTTCCAGACCAACGGCTTCACGCGCTCGACCAACGGCGAGTTCGTCCACTATACGTCGCAGGACAATGCGACGGTCCGCACTTACGTGGACGCCAGGCTGACCACGTCCTACAACACTCCGCCCGGGGCCGTGATCGAGATCGACGTGAATCCGGACCCGGATGGCTGGCTGGCCGGCCGGTTCAGCGACCGGATCCTCATCCGCAATGCGACCAAGCCGCTCACTCTCTACGGCGACGAGGGCGACGACTGGCTGTGGAGCGGCGCCGGCAACGACGTGCTCGACGGCGGACCGGGTCTCGACAAGATGCTGGCCGGGGCGGGCGACGACACGGTCTATTTCGACGCCGTCGAGACCACGTCCCAGGACGCCATCGTGGACGGCGGGACGGGTTACGACACCGGCTTCCTGATGCCGGGCGGCCCGGTCACCATCAGCCTCTCCTCCCACAACCTCGAGGCCCTGATCTCGAATGAATGGAACGACACCATCTTCGCCAGCCCCTTCGCGGCGGCCTACATCGACGGGCGCGGCGGCAACGACACGATCCACGGCAGCGCGTTCGGCGACGTGCTGGTCGGCGGCACCGGCTCCGACCAGATCTTCGCCGGCGGCGGCGCCGACCTGATCTACGGCGGCGAGGGCAATGACGGGTTCGACGCCGGGTCCGGCAACGACGTGCTCGACGGCGGGGCCGGTGCCGACGTCATGGACGGAGGGCCGGGCGACGACACCATCATCATCGACCACGCCGGCGACTGGATCCACGCGCACGCCGGCCACGGCAACGACACGGCGCGCGCCTCGGTCAGCTATCGGCTCGCCGGGGTCGAGATCGAGAACCTCACTCTCGCCGCCGGCGCCGGGGCGATCAGCGGCTGGGGCAACGCGCTGGACAACTGGATCGAGGGCAACGAGAGCGCCAACCTCCTCTACGGCGAGGGCGGCGCCGACACCCTGGTCGGCGGCGCCGGCGACGACTATTACCTGATCGAGAATTCCGCCGACCGGGTGATCGAGCGGCCGGGCGAAGGCCGCGACACGGTGCACGCCTGGGCGAGCTTCACGCTCGGCGCGGAGATCGAGGTGCTGGCGCTCGGCCCCGGCGCCGGCGCGATCAGCGGCCGGGGCAACGCGCTCGACAACTGGATCGAGGGCAACGAGAGCGCCAACAACCTCTACGGCGAGGGCGGCGCCGACACCCTGGTCGGCGGCGCCGGCGACGACATCTACCATATCGACAATCCAGGCGACTCGATCATCGAGCACGCCCACCACGGCAACGACACCGCGCGCGTCTCGATCAGCTATCGGCTCGCCGAGGTCGATATCGAGAACCTGGTGCTGGTCGAAGGCGCCGGCGCGGTCGACGGCGTCGGCAATGCAATGAACAACACGCTGACCGGCAACGAGAGCAACAACACGCTCGACGGCGGCGGCGGCCTCGACACGCTGGCGGGCGGGGGCGGCGACGACACCTACCATATCGACAATCCCGGCGACTCGATCATCGAGCACGCCCACCACGGCAACGACACCGCGCGCGTCTCGATCAGCTATCGGCTCGCCGAGGTCGATATCGAGAACCTGGTGCTGGTGACGGGCGCCGGCGCGATCACCGGCGTCGGCAATGCAATGAACAACACGCTGACCGGCAACGAGAGCGCCAACGGGCTCGACGGCCTCGCCGGGGCCGACGTGATGGCGGGCGGTGCGGGCGACGACACCTACCATGTCGACAATCCAGGCGACATGGTCATCGAGCACGGCGGCGCGGGCTACGACACGGTGCGCTCCACTTTCAGCTACGGTCTCGCCGCCGAGGTCGAAGCGCTGGTGCTGCTCGGCAGCGCGGTCGACGGGGTCGGCAACGGCCTCGCCAACACCATCACCGGAAACGCCGGCGACAACGGGCTCGACGGGCTCGGCGGGGCCGACATCCTGATCGGCGGCGCCGGCGTCGACCGCTACTACGTCGACAACCCGGGCGACCAGGTGGTGGAGCTGCCGGATGAGGGCATCGACTGGGTGCGGACGACGGTGAGCTACACGCTCGGCGCCAACGCCGAGATCCTGCTGCTGCTGGAGGGCGCCGGCGCCATCAACGGCAGCGGCAACGCGCTCGACAACTGGATCGGCGGCAACGAGAGCGCCAACAACCTCTACGGCGGCGGCGGCGGCGACACGATGGAGGGCGGGGCCGGCGACGACTATTACCACGTCGAGAATTCCGGAGATTGGGTGATCGAGCGGCCGGGCGAGGGCCGCGACCTGGTGCATGCCTGGGTGAACTTCACGCTCGGCGCCGACATCGAGTTGCTGGCGCTCGGCGCCGGCGCCGGGGCGATCAACGGCGTCGGCAACGCGCTCGACAACTGGATCGGCGGCAACGAGAGCGCCAACCTCCTCTACGGCGGCGGCGGCGGCGACACGATGGAGGGCGGGGCCGGCGACGACTACTACCACGTCGAGAATTCCGGAGATTGGGCGATCGAGCGGCCGGGCGAAGGCCGCGACCTGGTGCATTCCTGGGTGAACTTCACGCTCGGCGCGGAGATCGAGAACCTGGCGCTCGGCGCCGGGGCCGGGGCCATCAACGGCGTCGGCAATGCGCTCGACAACTGGATCGGCGGCAACGAGAGCGCCAACCTCCTCTACGGCGGCGGCGGCGGCGACACGATGGAGGGCGGGGCCGGCGACGACTATTACCACGTCGAGAATTCCGGAGATTGGGCGATCGAGCGGCCGGGCGAAGGCCGCGACCTGGTGCATGCCTGGGTGAACTTCACGCTCGGCGCCGACATCGAGTACCTGGCGCTCGGCGCCGGCGCCGGGGCGATCAACGGCGTCGGCAACGCGCTCGACAACTGGATCGGCGGCAACGAGAGCGCCAACCTCCTCTACGGCGGCGGCGGCGGCGACACGATGGAGGGCGGGGCCGGCGACGACTATTACCACGTCGAGAATTCCGGAGATTGGGCGATCGAGCGGCCGGGCGAAGGCCGCGACCTGGTGCATTCCTGGGTGAGCTTCACGCTCGGCGCGGAGATCGAGTACCTGGCGCTCGGCGCCGGCGCCGGCGCGATCCACGGCATCGGCAACGCGCTCGACAACTGGATCGGCGGCAACGAGAGCGCCAACTACCTCTACGGCGGCGGCGGCGCCGACGGGATGGAGGGCGGGGCCGGCGACGACTATTACCAGGTCGAGAATTCCGGGGATTGGGTGTTCGAGCGGCCGGGCGAAGGCCGCGACACGGTGCACGCCTGGGTGGGCTTCACGCTCGGCCCGGAGATCGAGGTGCTGGCGCTCGGCGCCGGCGCCGGCGCCATCCACGGCATCGGCAACGCGCTCGACAACTGGATCGGCGGCAACGAGAGCGCCAACAACCTCTACGGCGGCGGCGGCGGCGACACGATGGAGGGCGGGGCCGGCGACGACCGGCTCGCGGGCGGCGACGGCACCGACGCCGCGGTATTCTCCGGCGCGCGCCTCGACTATGCGGTCACGTTCGACGCGGCGACGCAAACCTACACCGTGGCGGACCGCCGCGCCGGCGCGCCCGACGGCAGCGACAGCGTCACCGGCGTGGAGCTGTTCCTGTTCGCCGACGGCGCGGTACACCAGTGGGAGCTCGTCGGCTAGCGCCGTAGGGTGGGCAAAGGCGCGGCATCCGGCCCCCACTGTTGCGCTCAAATCGTTCGCGCCGTGCCCGCCTTCGCTGCGCCTTAAGCGCGTTAACGCGCGTCTTCGACCCGCTATGGGCGCGGCAAGCCCACGCCGAAGCCCGAAGGGCGTAGGCGGGTGGGCAAAAGCGCGCGAGCTTCGAGTCCTTAGTCGAACCCGACGGTGCTCGCGCTTTTGCCCACCCTACAGGGTCAGCAGCTGTTGCAGGCGACCGAGTCGGAGAGGCGCGGACGCATGTAGATCTGGTCCTTGAGGTTCAAGGTGCCGGAGATGACGTAGCCGACGGTCGGCGTGTAGGCGTATTCGGCCTCGGCCCAGATCAGCGTCGTGTTGGCGATGTTCAGCGCCGCCGGCAAAGTGACGGTCGAGTCGACGGCGCGCGCGGTGCCGTTCCTGGTCTTGCTCCAGGCGACCTTGGCGATGCCGGCATTATCGATCGACACGCTCGTCACCGTGACCTTGAGCTTGATGTCGCTGTAAGGCGCCACCACCGCGGTCGCGGCATTGAGGATGTTGGTCATGTCGGTCGCGTTCACGCTGGTCGACTGCGCCACCAGGTCGCTGAGCGAGCGCGCCACCAGCGTGACCTTGCGGTCGATGCTCACCCCTTGCGAGACCTCGACGCCGCCGAGATAGAGCGTGACCATCAGCGGCAGCAGCATGGCGAATTCAACGGCCGAGACGCCGCGCTTGTCGCGCGCGAAACGGCGCAGCTTGCGGACGGCACGAACAACGGCGGCGTTCATGGCGCGATCTCTCATTGATAGGGCTCGTTGCGGAACGCGGCAGTGGCCATGATCAGGCGCTTGTTGCCCGCCATGTCGGCGAGGTTGAGCCCGAGCAGCGAGACATAGACCGGCCACTGGTACATCAGCCGCACGACGACGATCTCGCCCGGGCCGCCCGGCGAATAGGTGAAGTTGTTGACCAGGTTGCCGTTGCTGTCGATCGGCTTGGACACCGAGGCGTTCTGGAACGAGGACGCGGTGCGCACGTCGATCATGACGCCGTTGTTGCAATCGAACATGCCGTAGATGCGCGAGCAGACCGCGGTCTTGAACTGTCCCTGATCGAAGCTCTGCGACTGCGCCTGGCCGGTCATGATGAGCCGCGCCGAATCGGCCACCGCCGTCTCCAGCGTCTGGCTGGCGAAGAAGATGATCGCAGTTTCGATGATCGCGAACATCAAGGCGAGGAAGGGCGCCGCCACCAGGGCGAACTCGACCGCGGCCGCGCCGTCCTTGCGGCGCGCGAGCCGACGAACGGTGCGCACGCGGAACATCCGGCGCACCCCGAGAGCGAACCTGGTCGCGAATTTGTCCATCATGGCTGAAACGCCTCAAGCCTCGTGCAAAGCCGGATGACCCGACGCGTCGAGCTTGGTTCTCGACCGCTTGACCAATAGCAAAGCCGCATTGTCGAATTGTTGCGACGATGGAAGACAATGCGCCGCGCCGCGTTCAGCCTTCGTCAACCATGAGCGGCGAACGCCGGCGCGGCTTGCACGCCGGATATCCGCTCACTTGCCAGCTCACTTGCCAGCTCACTTGCCAGCCCACTTGGCCCGCTCACTTGGCCAGCCCACTTGGCCGGCTCATTTGGCCGGCGCGGCAGTGGCCGAAGCCGAGGCGTTGCGGCTGCCCGACTGGGTCAACGTCGCAGCGAAGTAGTCGGGCGCGTCGCCGAGCGTGATGCGCCGCTCGCAGTTCGGCGCGCAGCTATAGCTCTCGCGCGCGGGCCCGCGATACACCAGGACCGTGTCGCTCGGACCGCGCACCTCGACGATCCGGTCCATCAACGGCTTGCCGGCGCGATCGAGCACGATCAGGTTGGTGGTGCCGTAGCCCTTGCCGGTCACCACCATCAGTCCGCCCGACTGCAGCGTCACATCGGCGATCATCGGATTGCCAACCACGATGGTGGCGACGCCTTGCGGCAGTTTGACCAGGGTTGCCTGGTCGACCACGACGGCGAGCGGCTCGGCGGCCAGCGACACCTGCCCGGCGAGCAGCGCAGCTAGCGCCCAGGCGAGCACCAAGGCGCGGCGCGCAGGGTTGCAGCGGTGGTTGCGGTCCGTGGTCGCCATCGCGTGGTCTCCTCAAGACGCCGCAGTCAGGCCGCCCGGCGCAAGGTCTCCGGTCGCAGCGGCCACGGCGAGTTGACTGCAAATTGGTGAATGAATCGCAAATGAAGCGTGTTTGATGCCGGACCGATCAGTCACCAATTCGATGTCATCCGCCGATGCTGCTCCGAACCAAGCAAATCTTCGGCACGTCTTGCAGATAATTCTATTGAAGACTTCGACCGGTCATAAATATTCGTAAGATTCTAAGTCGATTTTACGCCTCATAATACCATATGAAATCCACTAAAGGCGACATTAACCACACACTCATCTATCAGGATGATCTGGGAAATCACTGATCGAATTAACTTTGTCGCAATCGCGCGCTGTTACGGTGCGCCATGTCCGGATCGGGCCAGCAACAAAGCCTGGGCGGGCAGAGCTCAGACAGCCACGTGTGGATCAAGGAGCCTACGATGAAGACCCTCGTTTCGCGTTTCATGAAGGATGAGTCCGGCGCCACCGCCATCGAGTACGGACTGATCGCCGCCGGCATCTCGGTCGCGATCATCACGGTCGTGCAGGGCCTCGGCACCAAGCTGAACTCGACGTTCGGCAGCGTGAAGAACGCGCTCAACTAATCTCAAGCCTTCACGTCACGTTGCAGGAGGCTCCGGCACGCGCCGGAGCCTTCTCGTTTTTGGCCGGTAGCGCGCCGGATCGCCTCTAATTTGATCGAAAAGCGGCGATCAAATCCGAGCTTTTGATCTGACCGGATATTCAGACCTCGGTTCTATGTTGCGGGCGTCCGGCGGCGAGCCGGGCCGAAAACCACCGCTTGAACCGGCAACAGAGAGGCTCTTCCTATGGCTATGCTGAAATCCTTCCTGCGCGACGAATCGGGTGCAACCGCCATCGAATACGGGCTGATCGCCGCCGGCATCTCGGTTGCCATCATCGTCGTCGTGCAGGGCCTCGGCACCAAACTGAACTCGACCTTCGGTAGCGTCAGCAACGCGCTCAACTGACGGCCGCGCTACCGGCGCGATCCGGCCCCCCGGGTCGCGCGCCAGCCCGCCGCGCCGCCGCCGGGTCGGCCGCTAACCGAACCGCAAGCGGCGCCGGTGCAGCACCCTCGGGTACGAACTTCGGAATCGAAGGACACTGGCAACTTATTGATTCTAGTGTGGCGCAGGTTCAGAAGTCCGCAATCCGGACTCGCCGCGAGGATGTTGCGGACTTCTGAACCGCCACACTAGTCGACGGCGGATTTGAGCATGGTTCTCGACGCGATCAGGCTGCTGCTGTTTCCGGCGTTGATGGCCTTCGCGGCGTCGAGCGACCTCTTCACCATGACGATCTCCAACCGGGTGTCGCTCGTTCTCGTGGGCGGCTTCTTCGCGCTCGCGCTCGTCACCGGCATGCCGGCGATGACCATCGCCACGCACGTCGGCGCCGGAGCGCTGGTGCTGGCGATCACGTTCACGTTCTTCGCGTTCGGCTGGATCGGCGGCGGCGACGCCAAGCTGGCGGCGGCGACCGCGCTGTGGCTCGGCTTCGATCAGTTGCTCAACTACGGCATCTACGCCTCGCTGCTCGGCGGCCTGCTCACGCTGATCATCATCCGTTTCCGCCTGATGCCGCTGCCGGCGCCGCTGGCCGAACAGGAGTGGGCGAAACGGCTGCATCGCATGGATTCCGGCGTGCCCTACGGCATCGCGCTCGCGATCGCCGCGCTGATGATCTATCCCGACACCGCCTGGATGAAATCCTTCTGATCGAGGTAGGGCCGCCGTTGCTTGCGGCGACAGACGAATTGCGTCGACAAATTTGCGCGCAAGTTTCGGTTAACTCAAATTAGATACGCGCCATTAACCATGGATTGACGTTTCGCTGGTCAAATCCAGCAATCGAGGCCGGTGCGTTCGGCCTCAGCGTCTGTGGGATGTGAGCGTATGAAAGCCGCGCGTCTTGTCGTACTCGCCGTAGCCTTGGCCGCAGGGGGGCTTGCCGCCCTGCTCGCCGGCGGATCGGGCGACAGTCCGCCGCCAGCCGCACCGCAGCCGGTCGCGAAGATCGACACCACCGAAATCCTGGTCGCCAAGTCCGACATCGCGCTCGGCCAGGGCGTGTCGGCGCAGGATCTGCAGTGGCAGATCTGGCCGACGCAGGCCGCAAGCCCGAGCTTCATCCGCCGCAGCGACAAGCCGGCCGCGCTCGAACAGCTTACCGGCGCGATCGCGCGCCAGCCCTTTGTCGCCGGCGAGCCGATCCGCGAGGCCAAGCTGATCAAGGCCAACGGTTCCGGCTTCATGGCTGCGCTGCTGCCGGCCGGCATGCGCGCGCTCTCGACCGAAATCTCGCCCGAGACCGGCGCCGGCGGCTTCATCCTGCCGAACGACCGGGTCGACGTGATCCTGTCGCGCCGCGATCGCGAAGCCGAGAAGGCGACCGGCGTCGAAGCCCATACCAGCGAGATCATCCTGCCCAACGTGCGCGTGCTCGCGATCGACCAGACGCTCGGCGAGAAGGACGGGCAGAAGGTCGTGATCGGCAAGACCGCAACCCTCGAACTCTCGCCACGGCAGGCCGAGACGCTTGCGCTCTCGCGCCAGCTCGGAACGCTCTCGCTCGCGTTGCGCAGCCTCGCCGACGCCAACGACACGACGCTACCCGCCTCCGACGAGGAGCGCACGAGCGGCCGGCGCACCGGCATCAACATGGTGCGTTTCGGCGTGAGCACCACGGCGACACCGAAGTAAGCGCGTTCAGGGGAACCGTGACATGGCGATGAGCAAATTCACTCGCATGGCGCTGGTTGCGGCGATGGCCGCAATCTGCATCGGCGCGGCCGCCGCGCAGGCGAGCGAGCCGACGCCGGGCTCGCCGTCGATCCGCATCACCAGCTCCGATGCCCACTCGCGCTTCATCCAGCTCGGCATCGGCAAGTCGGTGGTGATCGACCTGCCGCGCGACGCCCGCGACGTGCTGGTCGCCGATCCCAAGATCGCCAATGCGGTGGTGCGCTCGACGCGGCGCGCCTATCTGATCGGCGCGGCCGTCGGGCAGACCAACATCTACTTCTTCGATGCCGAGGGGCAGCAGATCGCCGGCTTCGACGTCGCGGTGACACGCGACCTCAACGGCGTTCGCGCCATGATCCAGAAGCTGTTGCCGCACGCCGACGTGCGCGTCGACGGCGTCGCCGACGGCGTGATGCTCTCCGGCACCGTCGCCAACGCGGCCGAATCGCAGCAGGCCTATGACGTCGCGGTCAGGCTCGTGGGCGATGCCACCAAGGTGGTCAACAACCTCGTCACGCGCGGGCGCGACCAGGTCATGCTCAAGGTGACGGTCGCCGAAGTGCAGCGCGACGTCATCAAGCAACTCGGCATCGATCTCAACGGCAGCCTCGGCTACGGCAGCGCCGTGCTCAACTTCAACAGCGCCAACCCGTTCTCCGCGGTCGGCGCGCCGCTGACCGACACCAGCGTGGTCGGCACCTTCCGATCGGTCACCGCCACGCTGCGCGCGATGGAGCGCGCCGGCGTCATCCGCACGCTGGCGGAGCCCAACTTGACCGCGATCTCGGGCGAGGCCGCCAACTTCCTCGCCGGCGGCGAGTTCCCGGTGCCGGGCGGCTTCACCTGCGATCCGACCACGCGCAACTGCCAGGTCGCGGTGCAGTTCAAGAAATTCGGCGTCGGCCTCAACTTCACGCCGGTGGTGATGTCGGAGGGGCGCATCAGCCTCAGGGTGATGACCGAGGTCTCCGAACTCTCGAACGAGAACTCGCTCACCCTGAACCAGGCGGTCAGCGCCACGCAGACGCAGACGCTGACCATTCCGTCGATCCGGGTGCGGCGGGCCGAGACGACGGTGGAGATCCCCTCGGGTGGCGCGCTCGCGCTCGCCGGCATGATCCAGGAACAGACCAAGCAGGCGCTCAACGGCCTGCCCGGGCTGATGCAACTGCCGGTGCTCGGGATGCTGTTCAAGAGCCGCGATTACGTCAACCGCCAGACCGAACTGATGGTGATCGTGACGCCCTATATCGTACGCGCGGTCGCGCAGAAGGACCTGTCGCGGCCGGACGACGGCTTTGCCGACGCCTCCGATCCCGCGAGCGTGCTGCTCGGCCGCCTCAACCGCGTCTACGGCGACACCAAGCGCGTCGAGCCGCGCCGCGCCTACCACGGCACCCCCGGCTTCATTCTCGACTGACCGACGCCACGAGGAGACGACCCATGACCAGGCCTTCGACCGTGGCGCGCGCGATCGTGCTCGTCGGCATTGCCGCCGCGATTGCCGGCTGCAAGACGACGAGCGACGACGTGACGGCGAGCGTCTCGAACGATTACCGGGCGCGCCACCCGATCGCGATCCGCGAAGGCGTGCGCACCGTGCACGTGTTCGTCGGCACCAACCGCGGCGGTCTGACCGCGGCGCAACGCGCCGAACTCGGCATGCTGGCCGGCACCTGGCGGCGCGAAGCCACCGGCGGCGTCGTCATCGAGGTGCCGTCCGGAACCGCCAATGCGCGCGCCGCGCACGAGGCGGCGCGCGAGATCCGCGCGCTGCTCGCGGCAAGCGGCGTCCCGGGCCACGCCATCGAGGTCCGTCCGCTTCCCCTCACCGATCCGGCGCGCCTCGGCACCATCAGGATCAACTATCCCAAGATGGTCGCCGAGACCGGCCCGTGCGGCCTGTGGCCGGACGACCTCGGCGTGACTTTCAGGCGCGAGCACCTGGAGAACCGCCCGTATCACAACTTCGGCTGCGCCACCCAGCGCAACCTCGCCGCCATGGTCGACAACCCGGCGGATCTGGTGCAGCCGCGCGCCGAAGCCCCTGCCCTCGCCGGACGCCGCTCGACGGTGCTGGACAAGTACCGCAAGGGCGAAAGCACGGCCACGAACTATCCGGACGCCAACAAAGGCAAGATCAGCGAAGTGGGACAATGATCAAGTTCGCACACCGAGGCGGCGAGGCCGACGCCGCGGAGATCGAGTCGGCGCCGCGCGAGTCCCATATCGCGCCGGTCCCGCGCATCTCCATCCAGGCCTTCTGCGAGTCGGCGGAGACCGCCGGCGCCATGAACGCGGCGTCGGAAGACCGCCGCATGGCCAAGACGCACCTGAAGATCCAGATGGGCGGCATCGCCGCGGCGGTCGAGGCCTATCGATCGTCGGCCACGCCCAATGTCGTGATCATCGAATCGGAAGGCCGCGGCGACGATTTGCTCTCGGGCCTCGACCAGCTTTCCGATGTGTGCGACGCCGGCACGCGGGTGATCGTGATCGGCCGCCTCAACGACATCCTGCTGTATCGCGAGCTGACGCGGCGCGGCGTGAGCGACTACCTGATCGGGCCGGTGGAAACCCTCGATCTGGTGCGCTCGATCTCGGGCCTGTTCCACGCTCCCGACGCCAAGCCGGTCGGGCGCACGCTCGCGGTGGTCGGCGCCAAAGGCGGCGTCGGCGCTTCGACGGTGGCGCACAACGTGGCCTGGGCCATCGCGCGCGATCTCCGGCTCGACGCGGTCGTCGCCGATCTCGATCTGCCGTTCGGCACGGCCGGCCTCGACTTCAACCAGGACCCGCCGCAGGGCATCGCCGACGCGGTGTTCTCCCCCGACCGTATCGATACGGCCTTCGTCGACCGGCTGCTGTCGAAATGCACCGACCATCTCAGCCTGCTTGCGGCGCCGGCGACGCTCGACCGGATCTACGACTTCGGCACCGAGGCGTTCGACTCGATCTTCGACGTGCTGCGCTCCACCGTGCCGTGCATCGTGCTCGACGTTCCGCATGTGTGGACCGGGTGGGCACGGCGCACGCTGATCGGCGCCGACGACATCCTCGTGGTCGCGGCGCCGGACCTCGCCAACCTGCGCAACACCAAGAACCTGATCGACCTGCTCAAGGCCGCGCGCCCGAACGACAGCAAGCCATACTACTGCCTCAACCAGGTCGGCGTGCCGAAACGCCCGGAGATCAAGCCGGCGGATTTCGCCAAGGCGCTCGAATCCGAGCCGCTCGCCTCCATCCCGTTCGAGCCGCAGGTGTTCGGCACGGCGGCCAACAACGGACAGATGATCGCCGAGGTCGCGGCCGGCCACCGCTCGGCGGAGATCTTCCGCCAGCTGGCGCAGATGCTCACCGGCCGCACCGAGATCAAACGGTCGCGCAACAACCTGCTCACCCCGCTGCTCGACAAGCTCAAGCGCCGGCAGGCATAGGGCCCGGAGGCGATCGGCGTGTTCGGAAAGCGCTCCACCCCTGCGACCAACGCCCGCGGCATCCCCGCGCCGGCGGCGCTCGTGCCGACGGAACCGCCGGTTCTCGCGTCCGCCGCGCCGGCGCCGGAGGCCATCCCGGACGTCGCGCGCACGCCGCTGCCGCTGCCGTCCTCCGGGCTCGGCGCGCCGATCATCTCGCCGCCGCTCGCCCCGCAGAACCGTCCCGACAAGCCGGCGACGATGCCCACGCATACGCCGAACGAATCGCGGCGCTCGGACAAATATTACGAGGTGAAGGGCACGATCTTCAGCGCCCTCATCGAGGCGATCGACCTTGCCCAACTTGCACGCCTGGATACCGAATCGGCGCGCGAGGAAATCCGCGACATCGTCAACGAGATCATCGCGATCAAGAACATCGTGATGTCGATCTCCGAGCAGGAGGAGCTGCTCGACGACATCTGCAACGACGTGCTCGGCTACGGCCCGCTGGAGCCGCTGCTCGCGCGCGACGACATCGCCGACATCATGGTCAACGGCGCCAACACCGTCTACATCGAGGTCAGCGGCAAGATCCAGAAGACCAATATCCGCTTCCGCGACAATCAGCAGCTGCTCAACATCTGCCAGCGCATCGTCAACCAGATCGGCCGCCGCGTCGACGAATCCTCGCCGATCTGCGACGCGCGCCTGCCCGACGGCTCGCGCGTCAACGCCATCGTGCCGCCGCTCGCGATCGACGGGCCCTCGCTCACCATCCGCAAGTTCAAGAAGGACAAGCTCACCCTCGAGCAGCTGGTCAAGTTCGGCTCGGTCTCGCCCGAGGGCGGCGAAATCCTCAAGATCATCGGGCGCTGCCGCGCCAACGTGATCATCTCCGGCGGCACCGGCTCGGGCAAGACGACCTTGCTCAACACGCTGACGCGCTTCATCGAGGATGACGAGCGCATCATCACCTGCGAGGACGCCGCTGAGCTGCAGCTGCAACAGCCGCACGTGGTCCGCCTCGAGACGCGGCCGCCCAACCTCGAAGGCGAGGGCCAGGTCACGATGCGCGACCTGGTCAAGAACTGCCTGCGCATGCGCCCGGAGCGGATCATCGTGGGCGAGGTGCGCGGACCCGAGGCGTTCGACCTGTTGCAGGCGATGAACACGGGCCACGACGGCTCGATGGGCACGCTGCACGCCAACTCGCCGCGCGAGGCGCTCTCGCGCATCGAATCCATGATCACCATGGGCGGCTATTCGCTGCCCTCGCGCACCATCCGCGAGATGATCTGCGCCTCGGTCGACGTGGTGGTGCAGGCCGCCCGCCTGCGCGACGGCTCGCGCCGCATCACCCACATCACCGAGGTGATGGGCATGGAAGGCGACGTCATCATCACCCAGGACCTGTTCGTCTACGAGATGCTCGGCGAGGACGCGCACGGCAGGCTGGTCGGCCGTCACCGCTCGACCGGCATCGGCCGGCCGAAGTTCTGGGAACGCGCGCGCTACTACGGCGACGACAAGCGGCTCGCGGCGGCGCTCGACGCCGCCGAGATCGCCGATCAGCCGATGCGGAACTGAGTGCGCCCATGAACACGCAGACGCTCGCCCTGTTCTTCCTCGGCACGGTGGCGGCCGGGGGGGTCGCCTGGGTGTTCATCTATCCGCTGCTGTCGGGCGAACGCCAGGCCGAGAAGCGCATGGACGCGTTCGCGCGGCCCGAGCCGGCCAATCGCGCCGTGGCTGCGGTGCGCGGCACTCCGAAAGTGCGGCGCGAGCAGGTCGAAGAGACGCTGAAGGAGCTCGAAGTCCGCCAGAAGAAGATGAAGAACGTGCCGCTGTCGGTGCGCATCACGCAGGCGGGCCTGAACTGGTCGAAGCGCAAGTTCATGATCATCAGCGTCGCGCTCGGCATCGCGTGCTTCGTCGCCGGCTTCGTGATCGGCGCCGGCATCCTGCCCGCGCTCGGCCTCGGATTCGCCGCCGGCTTCGGGCTGCCGCGCTGGTTCCTGTCGTTCCTCAAGAAGCGCCGGGAAAACCGCTTCCTGCACAATTTCCCCGACGCGGTCGACGTCATCGTGCGCGGCGTGAAGGCCGGCCTGCCGCTCGGCGACTGCCTCAAGATCATCGCCAGCGAGGCGCAGGAGCCGGTCAAGAGCGAATTCCGCACGATCGTGGAGACGCAGACCATCGGCATCCCGATGAGCGAGGCCTGCGCCAAGCTCTACGAACGCATGCCGCTGGCCGAAGCCAACTTCTTCGGCATCGTCATCACCATCCAGCAGAAGGCCGGCGGCAACCTGGCGGAGGCGCTCGCCAACCTGTCGCGCGTGCTGCGCGACCGCAAGAAGATGAAGGCCAAGATCCAGGCCATGTCGATGGAGGCGAAGGCCTCGGCCGTCATCATCGGCTCGCTGCCGCTCGCCGTGATGTTCCTGGTCTACGTCACCAGCCCGCAATACATCGAGCTGCTGTGGACCCATCCGACCGGCCGCATGATGATGGCGGCGTCGGGGTCATGGATGCTGATGGGCGTCCTGGTCATGCGCAAGATGATCAACTTCGACTTCTGAGCGCGCCATGATCGAAATCCTGATCGCCAAGCTGCACGACCCCAAGTTCATGGCGAGCCTGCTCGCCGCGGTTGCGGCGATTGCGACCGTGATCACGCTGGCGATGCCGCTGATCGCGCGCGACGACCTCAACCGGCGCCTCAAGTCGGTCGCGCTCGAGCGCGAGAAGATCCGCCAGCGCGAACGCGAGCGCCTGGCGCGCGGCGAGAAGGTCATGCTGCGCCAGTCGCCGAAGCAGTACGTGAAGCGGATCGTCGACCAGTTCAACCTGGCGAAATGGGTCGGCCAGGAGGAAGCGCGCGCGAAGCTCATGCAGGCGGGCTACCGCGGCCAGGCGCCCTACGTCACCTTCCTGTTCTTCCGCATGGTGACGCCGGTCGTCGCGCTCGTGCTGACGCTGGTCTACATGTTCGTCATCATCAAGGTCGATCAGCCGGCGATGATGAAGGTCGGCCTGGCGCTGTTCGCCGCCTATGCCGGCATGCACCTGCCGTATCTGTTTCTCAAGAACAAGATCGCGCGCCGCCAGCTCTCGATCAAGCGCGCGTTTCCCGACGCGCTCGACCTGCTGCTGATCTGCGTGGAATCCGGCATGTCGGTGGAGGCGGCGTTCCGCCGCGTCAGCCAGGAGATCGGCTCGCAGTCGATCCCGCTGGCCGAGGAACTCACCCTGACGACCGCGGAGCTGTCCTATCTGCAGGACCGCCGCTCGGCCTACGAGAACCTCGCCAAACGCACCGACCTCGAGGGCGTCAGGGCGGTTTGTGTCGCGCTCCAGCAGGCCGAACGCTACGGCACCCCGCTCGGCCAGACCCTGCGCATCATGTCGCAGGAGAACCGCGACATGCGCATGTCGGAGGCCGAGAAGAAGGCCGCGGCGCTGCCGCCGAAGCTCACTGTCCCGATGATCCTGTTTTTCCTGCCGGTGCTGTTCATCGTCATTCTCGGACCGGCCGCGATCCGCGTGATGGCGCTGCAGTAAGGCGGGCAAAGGCGCGCATTTTCCGATTGTGCGACACGACGCGAACGCGGAAAGCGCCGTGCCGTCTCGCCGAGCGTCACGAATGGCTTGGCTGCGGCGGGCACGGCGGAATTCCTTCGGCCGCGTGATCGTGAGATCGGGGCCGCGCCTTTGCCCGCCCCTACCAGCCCTACGAACTCGTCGGCCGGCTCTTCGGCCTGCAAGGGCCGATGCTGCTTCTTGATCTTGCCCGGCTGCGCCAGCATGCGCTTGAGATAAGCGACATTGGCGGCGGCCTCGGCCGGCGGGAGGTCGGCGCGGGCAATCGTCTCGGCTTCGGCGAAGCGCCCCTGCAGGCCGACCACGAGGGCGAGGTTCTGGCGCACGCGCTTGTCGGTCTTGGCCTTGGTCGATGCGCGCCGCAACGTCGCCTCGGCGTCGGCGAGCTTCTTCGAAAGCGCGTAGGAGAGCCCGAGGTTGGACAGCACCGAAGGCTCTTCGGGGACGATCCTCAGGGCGCTCGCGTAGTGGCGCTGCGCCTCTTCGTGACGGCCCATCTGGTCGAGCACGGCGCCCTGCACCGACAGGATGCGCCAGTCGGGTTGGTCGGGGGTGTGGGCGCGGCTCAGCACGTCGAGCGCCTGGGTGAAATTTCCGACGTCGGCAAGCGCGCGGCCATAGGCGCCGAGGATCGCCTTGCTGTCGGGATTCTGGATCGAGGCCTTTTCCAAAACGGCCGCGGCCTGCTGGCGCTGGCCGGTGGCGCGCAAGGCGCGGGCATAGCGTATTGCCGCCTCGACATCGCGCGGATTGCTGCGGAAGCGCTCCCCCGTCGATTCTGCCTCGCGGCGCCAATCGCTCTCGCTCGTGAGTGCGGGCGCAGGCTGGATCGAGCCGGTGGTGTCGGTCGACTGCGTGGTCTTGCAACCCGCGAGCGCCGCGATCAGCGCCGCGACGGCCGCCGTACGCATCAGATGGATGTGTCTACGCAAAGCCATGGCTTCACTCCGCCGGGCGCGACCGAGCCGCGCCCAGCAATAGATCGTTAACCCTAATGCTTGGTTAAGCGCCGCCGCCTGTGTTAGCAGGGCGCCTTCCCCGAGGATTTCCTCATGCATCCAAGCTTCGTCCACCCCGGCAGCGCCGAGGCCGTCCCGGTCTGGTTCGTGACGACCCAGACCTACGCCGACGTCCGCGAGCAGCTCGGCCGCGAGGCGCGTGCCTTTGCCGCGGCGGCCGGTTTCGAGCCCAAGGCCGGGCGGAGCCTGCTGCTGCCCGGTGCGAAGGATGCGCTCGGCGCGGTCCTGTTCGGGCTTGAAGGCGCCGACAACGCCGGAAAGGATCTTTTCCAGCCCGGACGGCTTCCCGGCCTGCTGCCGGAGGGAACCTATCGCTTCGCCAATGCGCCGCACGATATGCGGCTTGCGGCGCTTGCCTTTGCGCTCGGGGCCTATCGCTTCACCCGCTACCGCAAGAGCGAGGCGAAGGACGTCCGGCTGGAGCTGCCTGACGGCGTGGACGGCGCGGAACTGACGCGCATCGCCGACGGCGTGACGCTTGCCCGCGACCTCATCAATACGCCGGCGAATGATCTCGGCCCGGCCGAGCTGGAAGAAGCCATGCGTGCCTTGGCGGCGCGGCATGGCGCGGATTGCAGCGCGATCGTCGGCGACGACCTGCTCGCGCAAAATTTTCCGCTGATCCACGCGGTCGGCCGCGCCTCGCCGCGCGTCCCGCGCCTGATCGACCTGCACTGGGGCGATCCGACGCATCCGAAAGTCACGTTGGTGGGCAAGGGCGTGTGCTTCGACACCGGCGGCCTCGACATCAAACCGTCGAGCGGCATGCTGACCATGAAAAAGGACATGGGCGGCGCGGCTAGCGTGCTCGCCGCCGCCCACATGATCATGGACCGCAGATTGAAGGTCCGGCTGCGCGTGCTCGTTCCCGCGGTCGAGAACGCGGTATCGGGATCGGCGTTTCGTCCGCTCGACGTCTATGCCTCGCGCAAGGGCCTCAGCGTCGAAATCGGCAACACCGACGCCGAGGGACGGCTCGTGCTCGCCGATGCGCTGGCGCTCGCCGACGCAGAAGCGCCGGACCTGATCGCCGACATGGCGACCCTGACCGGGGCCGCGCGCGTCGCGCTCGGTCCCGAGCTGCCGCCGTTCTATACCGACGACGATGCGCTGGCGGCGGATCTGACCCGCCACGCACTGGCCGAGAACGATCCGCTGTGGCGGATGCCGCTGTGGGGTCCCTACGAATCGCTGCTCGACTCGAAGGTCGCCGATCTGAACAATGTGTCGAGCGGCGCGTTTGCCGGCTCGGTGACCGCGGCGCTGTTCCTCAAGCGCTTCGTCGCGTCGGCCAAAGCATGGGTCCACGTCGACGTCTATGGCTGGACACCTTCGGCCAGGCCGGCGCGGCCGGAAGGCGGCGAATGCCAGGCCGCCCGCGCGTTCTACGCGCTGTTGCAGGAGCGCTACGGCTGAGCGCATGATCCCGAAAAGTTGACAGACTTTTCGGACAAGATCATGCGCAAACGCAACGACCTCGACGGCGCTTGCGCTCCGGCCTCCACGGGAAAATAATACGGCTCCGAAATGATCTCGGGAGGTCGCGTGCCGATCGATATGCGACCGTCGCAGGCCTTGAGGCTGCTCAACGACTTCGCGTTCGCGCTGGTCACCGACGGTGAGCCCGACCTCTCGGCGCGCCAACTCGCCGTGCTGCTCACCATCTACCTCGATCCGCCGCCGCACACGGTGCGCGGGCTTGCGCGCAAGCTCAAGGTGACGAAGCCGGTGATCACGCGCGCACTCGATACCATGGGCAAGCTCGGCCTGGTGGCGCGCCGGCGCGACGACAAGGATCGCCGCAATGTCGTGATCCAGCGGACGCCCAAGGGCGCGCTCACGGTCGAGCGGCTGGGTGACGTGCTGATCGCCAAGGCCAGGGAGCTGCCGCGGTGAGCGTTAGCTGGATGTGAACGATGGCGCCGTATGATCCGCGTATGACTCCGGCCCGGCCCGATCTCGCCGCCAAGCATCTGGAGGGCAAGGTGGCAGCGCTGCGCTTCGTCGCGGGCGAGACGCGCGAGATCATCGATCCTTCGGCGCCGCTGCGGCGCGAGCCCTCGCCCGCGGCCCTGCTCGACACCGAGGCGCTCATGGGCGAGCGCGTCACGGTCTACGAGACGACCGACGAGGGCTGGGCTTGGGGACAGCTCGCGGGTGACGACTATGTCGGCTGGCTGCCGGCCAACGCGCTCGGGGTGCCGGGTCCGGCGGCGACCCACAAGGTGAGCGCCCTGCGCACACTCGTCTTTCCCGGGCCGTCGATCAAGCTGGCGCCGATGGCCGCGCTTCCGTTCGGCGCGCGCGTGCCGATCGTGCGCGAACGCGAGCGCTTCGCGGTCACCGCCAATGGCGGCCATGTGCCGGCGAAACACCTGGTTCCGCTCGATGCGTTCGAAGCCGATTTCGTCGCCGTCGCCGAGCGCTTCATCGGCGTGCCGTATCTGTGGGGCGGCAAGACCAGCCTCGGGCTCGACTGCTCCGGCCTCTCGCAGCTGGCGCTGGCCGCTTGCGGCATCTCCTGTCCGCGCGACAGCGACATGCAGGAGCAGGCGCTCGGCACGGCGATCGCCCCGAACGCTGAATTCTCGAACCTGCAGCGTGGCGACCTGGTGTTTTGGAAAGGCCACATGGCGCTGGTACGCGATGCGGACACGTTCGTGCATGCCAATGCATTCCACATGGCGGTCGCGATCGAACCGATCCGCGATGCCATCGCGCGCATCCGCAAGACCGACGGCGATCCGACCAGCGTCAGACGGCTCCGGCTATCCTGTTATTGAAGCATGATCTTTTCCGAAAACCGGTGTCCACTTTTCGGGATCATGCTTTAGTATCCTGTGGACCGATCGACCACGTTCTCGAGCGGCTCGCCGCGCTCGAAGCGAGTGATCTGCTCCGCCACATAGAGCGAAATCGCATCCGGATCGGTGTCGGCCGCATTGTGCGGCGAGATCGTCACCTTGGGGTGGGACCAGAGCGGGCTCGAAGCGGGCAGCGGCTCGGTCTCGAACACGTCGAGAGTCGCCGACAGCAAGGTACCATCGTCGAGCGCGGCGAGGATGTCGCTTTCGACCTGCAGGCCGCCGCGGCCGGCATTGATGATCACGGGACCGCCGAGCACGCCGTCGCGGGCAAGCTGCGCGAACGTGCGCCGGTCGAGGATACGGCGCGTGGCCGGCGTGAGCGGCAGCAGGCAGACCAGGATGTCGGTGCGCTTGAGGAACGTCGCGTACTCGCCCGCACCGGAAAAGCAGCGGATGCCGGCGATGCTTTTCGGGGTGTTGCTCCAGCCCGCCACGTCGAACCCGATGCGGGCAAGCACCTCCGCGGCGTCGCGGCCAAGCACGCCCAACCCCATGACGCCGACCCGCACGGCGCCGGCCGCCCATTGCGCCTTTGGCCGCCAGATGCGCTCGCGCTGGCAGGCGTCGAGATAGCGCTGGCGGCGGTGATGCATAAGCACGTGCATGACCACGTACTCGGTCATGCGCCTGGTAAGATCGTCGACCGCCACGCGCACCAGCGGCACGGCAGGCAAGGTCGCGTCGGTGATGACGGCGTCGACACCGGCGCCGAGATTGAAGATCGCCACCAGGTTCGGATAGACCGCAAGCGCGCCCGGCTTGGGCTTCCACACCGCCGCATAGCGCACCGTTCGCGCATCGACCGCATCGTCGGGTATGAGCGCGACGGTGCGATCATGGCAGGCCCGCAGGAAGCGCTCGCGCCAGCGCGGCGGCGCCCAGTTCTCGGTGCCGCCGGAGATCAGCAGGGCAAGCGCCCCTTTGGTCACTGGTTCACGACGCCCTCGGGCGCCGCCTCGAGGTCGAACGCGGCCGCGAACAACGCGCGCGTATAGTCGCTGGTCGGATTGGCGAAGAGATCCCCGGCCGGCCCCTCCTCCACCACTTTGCCGTGGCGCATGACGATGAGCCGGCTCGCCAGCGCCGCCACGACCTTGAGATCATGGGAGATGAACAGATAGGTCAAATTCCGGCGCCGCTGCAGATCGCGCAACAGCTCGACGATCTGGGTCTGGATCAGCATGTCGAGTGCGCTGGTCGGCTCGTCGAGCACCACGAAGGTCGGCTCCAGCACGATGGCGCGCGCGACCGCGATGCGCTGGCGCTGGCCACCGGAGAACTCGTGCGGGTAACGGAAGCGCGTGTCGGGATCGAGGCCGACGTCGCGCAGCGCCGCGACCACGCGCCGCTCGCGCTCTTCCTCCCCCATCCGCGGATGATGAACCCACAGGCCTTCCTCGATCACGTCGGACACCGACATGCGCGGCGATAGCGACCCGTAGGGATCCTGGAACACGATCTGCATGTCGCGCCGGAACGGACGCATGGCCTTGAAGCGCAGACCCTGCAGCGCGTGACCCAGGAACACGATCGGCCCCTGCGAGGAGATCAGCCGCAGGATGGCAAGGCCGAGGGTGGTCTTGCCCGAGCCGGATTCGCCGACGATGCCGAGCGTCTCGCCCTTGCGCACCTCGATGCTCACGCCGTCGACCGCCTTGATGTGGCCGACGATCTTGCGCAGCACGCCGCGCTTGACCGGAAACCAGACGCGCAGATCGTCGGTCTTGACCACGACCGGCCCGGCGGGGTTGAGCGGCGCGGGATCGCGCCTCGGTTCGGCAGCGAGCAACGCGCGTGTGTAAGGGTGCTCGGGCGCGCCATAGACACGCTCGACGTTGCCTTGCTCGACGATCCTGCCCTCCTTCATCACGCACACGCGGTCGGCGATCTTGCGCACGATGCCGAGATCGTGGGTGATGAACAGCATGGCCATGCCGAGGCGGGTCTGCAGCTCCTTCAGCAGCTTGAGGATCTGCGCCTGGACGGTGACGTCGAGCGCGGTCGTCGGCTCGTCGGCGATGAGCAGGTCGGGCTCGTTGGCGAGCGCCATGGCGATCATCACGCGCTGGCGCTGGCCGCCGGAGAGCTGGTGCGGGTAGCTCGCAAGCCGGCTTGCCGGGTCGGGGATCCCGACCTGCGCGAGCAGCTCGACGGTGCGCGCCCGCGCAGCCTCGCCGGCGATACCGCGGTGGAGCAGGAGAATCTCGCCGATCTGCTTCTCGATGGTGTGGAGCGGATTGAGCGAGGTCATCGGCTCCTGGAAGATGATGGTGATGTCGTTGCCGCGCACGTGGCGCATCTCGTGGTTAGACAGGCTTAAGAGTTCCTGGCCCTTGAAATGGATCTTGCCCGTGGGGTGATGCGCGGCCGGATAGGGCAACAGCTTCATGATCGAAAGCGCGGTGACCGATTTGCCCGATCCGGATTCGCCGACCAGCGCCACCGTTTCGCCCCCGGCGATGTCGAACGAGACGCGGTCGACCGCAAGTGTCTCGCGCCCACCCGCACGAAAGGCGACGGAGAGGTCGCGGACCGAGAGAAGGGGCGTCGTCACGACCTTTCAAGCTCCGTTATGAGCTCGACGATACCTTTGTCGTCCGGCTCCACGCGTTCGTATCCGACGGGCAGTCGCAGTCCCGCATCCTTCGAGAGTATTTTTTGACATCCGCTTCGTATCGCCGTCACCATGTGAATTGCGTCTGGGAGCTTCACCATCGAATCTCGTCCATCGGGCAAAATTCTGGTTGATCCTCGCCGGTACCTCGCCATTTCAAGCAGAATTCCTCTGGTCACGGGCTGCAAGTCAAAGATTCCGCTCCACATAATCAGATGAAAGTATCCTCGTTGTGCGTTCGGCAGGGCCTTGGGCAGCACCTCGGCCAGTGTGAGTTCGCTGGTTACCGCAGAGCCGGGTCGTTCGCGGAGCCATTCAAACAGTCGCTTGATCGGAGCCGCCGACGCATCATCACCTTCAATCGCGTATACGGAGGGATTGGCGTCGATATAAATGAGCGGCTTGGAAGCGCGCTCAGCCATCCCATTCCTCTCGAGCACGACGAATTTCTGCGTCGATTTCATTCGCAGTCCGGAACGGCGACTGCCTCAAAGCGAAAATCTCATCAAGAGTCATCACTGGGTCGGGACGCTCTTCGTTAAAGGTGATGACCACGGTAGCGGTCGCACCAGGAGCGATACCGCTTCGAAGGTCTTCGGGAAGCTTGGATACCGGATAATTTTCGCGAACAATCTTGTTCATGGCCATCTGACCCAATTCAATCCAACCATATCACACTCCTCACCCGAACGTCTTGCGCGGGTCGAAAGCGTCGCGCACCGCCTCGCCGATGAAGATCAGGAGCGACAGCATGAAGGCGACGGTGAAGAAGCCCATCAGTCCGAGCCACGGCGCCTGGATGTTGGCCTTGCCCTGCGCCAGGAGTTCGCCGAGCGAAGGCGAGCCGGGCGGCAGTCCGAAACCGAGGAAGTCGAGCGCGGTCAGGGTCATCACCGAGGACGAGACGATGAACGGCAGGAACGTCATGGTCGCCACCATGGCGTTGGGCAGCAGGTGGCGGAAGATGATGGTCGCGTTCGACACGCCGAGCGCGCGCGCCGCCTGGATGTACTCGAAATTGCGTCCGCGCAGGAATTCGGCGCGCACCAGGCCGACGAGCGAGACCCATGAAAACAGCAGCAGAATGCCGAGCAGCACGAAGAAGCTCGGCACCAGCACCGAGGAGATGATCAGCAACAGATAGAGCGAAGGCACCGAGGTCCAGATCTCCATCACGCGCTGGAACAGCAGATCGGTCCAGCCGCCGAAATATCCCTGCACCGCGCCGGCGGCGACGCCGATGATCGAGGAGATGATCGTCAAGGCAAGGCCGAACAGCACCGAGATGCGGAAGCCGTAGATCAGGCGCGCGACCACGTCGCGGCCCTGGTCGTCGGTACCGAGCCAGTTCCACTCGAGATCGGCGCAGGTCTTGCCGCCGCGCTTCTCGGCCGCCGGGCGGCATTGCTCCTCGGTCAGGGCCCAGGTCGGTTTCGAGGGCGCCGGCGTTGGCAGGTTGAGATTGTGCGTCCCGTAGGAATAGCGGATCAGCGGCCAGTACACCGTGCCACCCTTCTCGGCGATCAGCTTCTGCAGATAGGGATCGCGGTAGTCCGCCGCGGTCTCGAATTCGCCGCCGAACGCGGTCTCGGGGTAGGTGACGAAGACCGGATAGAAGCTCTGGCCTTCGAGCCGGATGTAGAACGGCTTGTCGTTGGCGATGAACTCGGCGAACAGGGTCAGCGTGAAGACGACCAGGAAGATCCAGAACGCCACATAGCCACGACGGTTGGCCTTGAAATTCTGCCAGCGCCGCTGATTGATCGGCGACAGGAACGCACCGCGGCGCGGCGCCGCCAGGTTGCCGGATCGTTCGATCGCCGCGGTCGAGGCGGTCCGGTCGTCCACCTCAGACCTCCCGGGTCTCGAAGTCGATGCGTGGGTCGACCCAGGTATAGGTGAGGTCGGAGATCAGGTTGATGACCAGCCCGACGAGGGCGAAGATATAGAGCGTCGCGAACACCACCGGATAGTCGCGGTTGAGCACGCTCTCGAAACCGAGCAGGCCAAGGCCGTCGAGCGAGAAGATGGTCTCGATCAGCAGCGAGCCGGTGAAGAAGGCATGCACGAACGCGCCGGGAAAGCCGGCGATCACGATCAGCATCGCGTTGCGGAAGATGTGGCCGTAGAGCACTTGGCGATCCGCGCAGCCTTTCGCGCGGGCGGTGAGCACATACTGCTTCCTCACCTCATCGAGGAATGAGTTCTTGGTCAGCAGAGTCATCGTGGCGAAAGCGCCGAGCACCATCGAGATGAGCGGCAGCGCCAAGTGCCAGAGATAGTCGAGGATCTTCTGCCACCACGGCAACTGACCCCAATTGTCGGAGGTCAGGCCGCGCAACGGGAACAGATCGAGGAACGAGCCGCCGGCAAACAGGATGATGAGCAGGATCGCGAACAGGAAGCCGGGGATGGCATAGCCGACGATAATGATGCTCGACGTCCACACGTCGAAGCGCGAGCCGTCACTGATCGCCTTGCGCACGCCGAGCGGGATCGAGATCAGATAGGTGAAGAGCGTGATCCAGATGCCGAGCGAGATCGAGACCGGCAGCTTTTCCTTGATGAGCTGAATCACGGTCACGTCGCGGAAGTAGCTCTTGCCGAAATCGAAGGTGAGATAGTTCTTGAGCATCAGCAAGAAGCGCTCGTGGGCCGGCTTGTCGAAACCGAACTGCTTTTCCAGGCTCTTGATGAACTCGGGATCGAGACCCTGCGCACCGCGATATTTCGACGTGGTGGCGTCGATCTGCGAGGCGCTTTGCACCGCGCCGCGCGCGCCGAAGTCGCCGCTCTGCGAGCCGGAGATGCGCGAGGTCGCGCCCGTGTCCGAGCCGGTCAACTGCGCGATCACGCGTTCGACCGGACCGCCCGGCGCGAACTGCACCACCACGAACGACACCAGCATGATGCCGAGCAACGTCGGGATCATGAACAGGATTCGGCGGATGATGTAAGCGGTCATGGCTTTATCTTGTCATCCCGCGATCGACGCGCCGGAGCGACGGTCTATCCTCTCCGCTCGAGCTTGGCCGCCTTCTCGCGGTCGTGCCACCACGTCTCGATCACGCCGCGCGCGTAGCGCGGTTTGACCGCCGGCCGGCCGAACACGTCCCAGTAGGCGATCCAGTGCGAGGCCTTGTTCCAGTGCGGAACCCAATAGCGGCCAGCGCGGATCACGCGGTCGAGCGCGCGGCAGGCGGTGGTAAGCGCGCCCCGTGTCTCGGCCGCGATGATCTTCTCGATCAGCGCATCGACCACCGGGTCGGCGATGCCGGCGAGATTATACGAGCCCTTGAGGCCGGCCGCCCGTGACGAGAAGAAGGAACGCAGTGAATCCCCGGGCGTCAGGGAGAAGGAGAAGCGCTGCACCGTGATGTCGAAATCGAAGTCGTTGCGGCGGCTCTGCATCTGCGCCGGGTCGACGATGCGCAGGTTGGCCTCGACGCCGATGGTGGCGAGATTCTTGATGAACGGCATGTGATGGGGCTGGAACGTCGGCTCCTCGATCAGGAACTCGATCGAGATCGACTCGCCCTTGGCATTGATGCGCTTGCCGTCCTTGATGACGTATCCCGCCTCCTGCAGCAGCAGCGCGGCCTTGCGCAGTAGCGCGCGATCCTGCCCCGAGCCGTCCGACACCGGCGGCACGAACGGCTCGCCGAAAACTTCTTCCGGCACCTTGCCGCGATAGGGCTCGAGCAGCGCGACCTCGTCCGGGCCCGGCTTGCCGCTCGCCATCATGGGCGAGTTCTGGAACACCGAATGGGTCCGGTCGTAGGAGCCGTACATGATGTTCTTGTTGGTCCATTCGAAATCGAAGGCATAGACCAGCGCTTCGCGTAAGCGGCGGTCCTTGAACTTGTCGCGCCGCGTGTTGAAGAACCAGCCCTGCCCCCCCGACGGCGTCTCGTCGCGCAGCACCTCGCGCTTGACGCGCCCGTCCTTGATCGCCGGAAAGTCGTAGCGTGTCGCCCAAATGCGCGAGGTGAACTCCTCACGGAACAGGTAGTTCTTGGCGGTAAATCCCTCGAATGCCACGTCGCGGTCGCGGTAGTACTCGTAGCGCAGCGTGTCGAAATTGTTCTGCCCGCGCGACACCGGCAGCTCTGCGCCCCACCAGTCCTTGACCCGATCGAACTCGATGTAGCGGCCGGGCTCGAAACGGCCGACACGATAGGCGCCGCTGCCGAGCGGGATGTCGAGAGTCGATTCCTCGAACGACTTCGTCGTGTAGTAGGCACGCGAGAAGATCGGCAGGCTGGCGACGAACAGCGGCACGTCGCGCGCCCGGTTGGGCGCGAAACGCACCACCACGGTCGCGTCGTCGGCCGCCTCCGCACCGGCGAACTCGCGGGTCGACTGCTGAATGATCGGGTGTCCCTTCTCCTTCAGCAGGTTGAGCGAGAAGGCGACGTCATGTGCGGTGAGCTTGGTGCCGTCGTGAAAGCGCGCCTCGGGGCGCAGCAGATAGCGATGGGTCAGCCCGTCGGCCGAGATCCGCACGGCGCGCGCCGCGAGCCCGTATAGGCTGTCCGGCTCGTCGGCAGCCGACGTCATCAGGGTGGCGAAGGTGTACTGCATGCCCTGCGCCGCGTCGCCGCGCAGGATGTAGCTGTTGAGCGAGTTGAAGGTGAGGAAGTTCTGATTGAACTGGCGCAGCGGCCCGATCTGCGAGAACAGTCCGCCTTTCGGCGCGTTCGGATCGACGTATTCGAAGTGTTGGAAGCCGGGCGGATACTTCAGATCGCCGAAGGACGAAATGCCGTGAACCTCACGTTCCTCGCCCGCGGCCGGCCCGCTCGGTCCGGCCGCTGCGAACGCACCGGCGCCGATCAACGCGTCGCGGCGCGTGACCTTCACTGCCGCGCCCTCGTCTTCGCGGCGCGCTCGGCGTCGAACCACCAGATGGTCGGGAACGCGGACGCCGCGTATTCGGGCAACTTGTCGGGCCGCCCGAACCGGTCCCAGCGCGCCGAGCGCTGCTTGCCGTAGGTCCATTGCGGCACGACGTAGTGGTTCCACAGCAGCACGCGGTCGAGCGCCTTGGTGGCGGCGACCAGCTCGGCGCGGTTCTTGGCGAAGATCACGCGCTCGATCAGCGCGTCGACGCCGGCATTCTTGACGCCGATGAGGTTGCGCGAGCCGGGCTGGTCGGCCGCCGCCGAGCCCCAATAGATGCGCTGCTCGTTGCCGGGCGAAAGCGACTGCGCCCACAACGCCGTGACGGCGTCGAAATCCCAGCTGCGTTCCCGGTTGACGAACTGCGCGTCGTCCACGGTGCGCACCGTGACCGTCACGCCCAGGCGCTCGAGCGAGGGCTTGTAGAACAGCAGGAAGCGCTCGCTGTTGGGATCGGCGGTGAGGAACTCGATGGTGAACGGCTCGCCGGTCTTGGCATTGACGAGCTTCTGGTTGCGGATCTCGTATCCGGCGTCCTTCAACAGGCGGAGCGCCTCGCGCAGGTTGTTGCGTGTGGCCTCCGGGCTGCCGCCGACCGGGTTGGTATAGACGGTGGTGAACACTTCGGGCGGCACCTTGTCGCGCACGCTTTCGAGGATTTCCAGCTCCAGGCCTTGCGGCAGACCGCTCGACGCGAGCTCGATGCCCTCGAAGTAGCTCGCGATGCGCTTGTAATCCCCGTAGAAGATCTGCTTGTTCATCTCCTCGAAGTCGAACACGAAGTTGAAGGCGCGCCGCACGCGCGGATCCTTGAACTTGTCGCGCCGCGTGTTGAACGCGAACGCCTGCATCACGCCAGACGAGCGGAGCGGGAATTCCTCGAGCAGCACGCGCTTGTCCTTCACGGCGGGGAAGTCGTAGGCGGTGGCCCAGTTCTTGGCGCTGTTCTCCGAACGCCAGTCGACCTGATCGGCCTTGAAGGCTTCGAGCGCGACGGTGGAGTCGCGGAAATATTCGTAACGGATCTCGTCGAAGTTATCGCGGCCGACGTTGACGTTGAGGTTCGCGCCCCAATAGTCCTGGACGCGCTCGTACACGATGGTGCGGCCGGCGACGAATTCCTTGATGCGGTAGGCGCCGTTGCCGAGCGGCGGCTCGAGCGTAGTCGCCGTGACGTCACGCTTGCGGCCCGACGCGTCCGTGCCTTCCCACCAGTGCTTGGGCAGGATGTTGAGCTGACCGACGATCTGCGGCAGCTCGCGGTTGCCCGGCCCGTCGAACGTGAAGGTAATGTCGCGCTCTCCGGTCTGCTCGGCTTTGACGACGTGACGGTAGTAAGCCGAGTACTGCGGGTGGTTCTTCTTGAACGCCTCGAACGAAAAGATGACGTCGTCCGGCGTCACCGGCTTGCCGTCGTGCCAGCGGGCCTCCGCGCGCAGCCGGTACGTCACCGAGGAAAAGTCGGCCGGATAGTTGACGGCCTCGGCGAGCAACCCGTACTCGGCCGACACTTCGTCGAACGCCGAGGTCATCAGCGTGTCGTAGATGAGCGTGACCGCGCCTCCGACCGTTCCTTTCACGCCCGAGACCACAATGTTGAAGTTGTCGAAGGTCCCGAACGCAATCTGCCGTACGATGCCGCCCTTCGGCGCTTTCGGATTGACGTAGTCGAAATGCTTGAAGCCGGCCGGGTATTTGAGGTCACCGAACATCGACAGGCCGTGGGTCCAGGTCCGGTTGTCGGAGTGCGCCGGGGTCGATGCGAGCGAGGCGGCCAGCAGGGCAAGGGCGAGCGCGGATGCGCCGCGGGGCAGGTGGCGAATGATATCCAAGCAAACCCTCCGGGATCGCGAACGTTCGCGGGTATTTATGTCGGATTTCCGGTACGTCGCCAGTCGCAAGTCGTCACGGTCGCGTTATTGGCCGGCACGGCGGCGGACCAAACGTCGCAGCGGCGCAAGGCGGATGTGACGCTACGTGCGGGAAGCGCCGTCCAAATCACTGCGTCTTGCTACCGGCCGGCGCCTCGGCCGCCTTGGGCAGCGGCGCCGGATTGTCGGAGCGCGCGTTGAGAAAGGCGATGAGGTCGGCCCGCTCGCTGCCGCGCGGCACGCCGGCGAAGCTCATGGTCGTCCCGGGGACCATGGCCTTCGGATTGATCAGGTAGGTGTTGAGTTCCTCGATGGTCCAGTTGCCGCCCTTGGCCTTCATGGCCGCCGAATAGTTGAAGCCAGGCACCGACGCCCTGGCGCGACCGACGACGCCCCACAGGTTGGGGCCGACGCGGTTCGGCTCGCCCTTGGCGAAGGTGTGGCAGGCGGCGCACTTCTTGGCCGCGTTTTCGCCGCGTTCGACGGTAGCGGCCGCGAGCAGCTTCTCGATCGGCTCGTCCGGCGTCGCGGCGGCGGTCTGCGGCCCGGCTTTGTGTTCCTGGACCACGACCTCGTAACCCGGTTTCGCCGGCTTGGCCGGCGTGAACAGCGCATTGGCGCCGATATTGAGCGAGAGCAGGCACATGCAGGTGAACAGCAGTGCGCCGAGGATCTTGTTGATTTCGTAGGAGTCCATTGCGGATCGGCTCCGAGGCGGAAATACGAGCGGAATCGAGGCTGCGCGGTCGCGGACACTTAGCCGGTTTGCCTCGGGCCTGGCAACCCGTATAAGCACGGCGGAATTGCCGCCTCAGTGTTTGCAGTACGGACCTATCCTGCTGATCCATCATGGCTTCCGGCGACGTGCTGATCCTGATCCCGGCCCGCATGGCTTCCACCCGCCTGCCGGGCAAGCCGCTCGCCGACATCGGCGGCGTGCCGATGATCGTGCGCGTCATGCGACGGGCGCAGGAAGCCGCCGTCGGGCCGGTGGTGGTCGCGACCGACTCCACCGAGATCGCGGCCGCGGTCAATGGCGCCGGAGGCCAGGCGACGATGACCCGCAGCGACCACGTGTCCGGCTCCGATCGCATCTACGAGGCGCTCGGGCACGTCGATCCGGAGGGCCGCTTTGCGGTGGTCGTCAACGTGCAAGGCGACTTTCCGACCCTCGTCCCCTCGGATATCCGCGCCGCCCTCGGCCCGCTCGACGACCCGGACGTCGACATCGCGACGCTGGCGATACCGATCCATGAAGCCTCCGAGCGCACCGACCCCAACGTCGTCAAGGCGATCGGCTCGACCGTTGCGCCAGGTCGCCTGCGGGCGCTCTATTTCACCCGCGCAACGGCGCCAAGCGGCGAAGGACCGCTCTACCACCACATCGGCATCTACGCGTATCGCCGGGCGGCGCTCGCGCGCTTCGTGCAATTGCCGCCCTCGCCGCTCGAACGGCGCGAGCGGCTCGAGCAGCTGCGCGCGCTCGAAGCCGGCATGCGCATCGACGTTGCCGTCGTCGACACCGTCCTGTTCGGAGTCGACACCCTCGAGCACCTTGCGCGGGCGCGCGCGATGCTGGCAGGGCGTTGACTGAGGGTTTCATCACGCATAGCGGGTTGTTCATGAGCAAAGCCAAGAAGATCGTGTTCCAGGGCGAGCGGGGTGCAAATTCGCATATTGCCTGCCTCGCGGTGCATTCGGACTATGAGCCGGTCGCATGCGCGACCTTCGAGGACGCGCTGGCGGCGCTGTCCGGCGGCGAGGCCGATCTCGGAATGATCCCGATCGACAACTCGATCGCCGGCCGCGTCGCCGACATCCACCACCTGCTGCCGCACGCCAACCTGCACATCGTCGGCGAATACTTCCTGCCGATCCACTTTCAATTGATGGCGCCGAAGGGGGCGAGCCTCGCGACGATCAAATTCGTGGAAAGCCACATCCACGCCCTCGGGCAGTGCCGGCGCTTCATCGGCAAGCACGGGTACAAGGCGGTGATCGCAGCCGACACCGCGGGCGCGGCGCGCCACATCGCGGAATCCGGCGACGTCACGCGCGGCGCGCTGGCGCCGCGGCTTGCCGCCGACATCTACGGCCTGGAGGTGCTGGCCGACAACGTGGAGGACGAGGCGCACAACACGACGCGCTTCATCATCCTGTCGCGCGACGAGCAGTGGGCGCCGAAAGGCAGCGGCCCTACGGTGACGACGTTCATCTTCCGGGTGCGCAATGTGCCGGCCGCGCTGTACAAGGCGATGGGCGGCTTCGCCACCAACAACGTCAACATGACCAAGCTCGAGAGCTATATGCTGGAGGGCAATTTCTTCGCCACCATGTTCTATGCCGACGTGGAAGGGCACCCCGAGGATCGCGGGCTGGCCTTCGCGCTCGACGAGCTGAAATTCTTCTCGCGCGAATTCAAGATTCTCGGCGTCTACCCGGCGCACCGGTTCCGCTCGAGCTTCAAGGAAGAGAAGGATTAGGCGGCGGCGCGGCGACGCTGGCCCTTACCCCTGTCCGCCTTGCAGGGAGAGGTCGAGAGGAGAGAGTCTTCGCTCAAATCGTCTGATTATACGCGCCGACCTCCGGGTGCGTGCGCAGCACCGCGTCGATCGCCTGGAACATCTCGCGCATGCGCGCCTCCGAGGCCGGGCTTTCGACCACGACCACCAATTCCGGCTTGTTCGACGAGGCGCGTACCAGCCCCCAGGTACCGTCTTCCACCGTCACGCGCACGCCATTGACGGTGACGAGATCGCGGATCGGCTGACTGGCAACCTTCTCGCCCTTGGCCTGCGCCGCCTCGAAATGCTTCACCACCTGGTCGACCACGCCATACTTCACCTCGTCGGCGCAATGCGGCGACATGGTCGGCGAGCCCCAGGTCTTGGGCAGCGCGTTCTTCAGGTCGGACATCTTCTTGGTCGGATTGCGGTCGAGCATGTCGCAGACCGCGAGCGCGAAGATGAGGCCGTCGTCATAGCCGCGACCGAGCGGCTTGTTGAAGAAGAAGTGCCCGGACTTCTCGAAGCCCGCGACCGCCCCGATCTCGTTCACGCGGCGCTTCATGTAGGAATGGCCGGTCTTCCAGTAGTCGGTCTTGACGCCGTTCGCGATCAGCACCGGGTCGGTCATGAACAGGCCGGTCGACTTCACGTCGGTGACGAAGATCGCGCCGGGGTGATTGGCGGAGATGTCCCGCGCGAGCATGACGCCGACCTTGTCGGAGAAGATCTCGTCGCCGGTGTCGTCGACCACGCCGCAGCGGTCGCCGTCGCCGTCGAAGCCGAGCGCGACGTCGGCGCCGCTTGCCAGCACCGCGTCGCGCATGGCGTGCAGCATCTTCATGTCTTCGGTGTTGGGATTGTAGCGCGGGAAGGTATGGTCGAGTTCGCAGTCGAGCGGCACCACCTCGCAGCCGACCGCTTCGAGCACGCGCGGCGCGAATGCGCCGGCGGTACCGTTGCCGCAGGCGCACACGACCTTCAATTTGCGCTTGAGCTGCGGCCGATTGGTCAGGTCCGCGATGTAGCGCGCGGGGAAGTTCTCGACGAAATGGTACGCGCCGCCCGAGCGCGCCGATGAGCGTGCGTTGAGCACGATGTCCTTGAGCCGTGCCATCTCGTCGGGACCGAAGGTGAGCGGGCGGTTCGCCCCCATCTTCACGCCGGTCCAGCCGTTGTCGTTGTGCGAGGCCGTGACCATCGCGACGCACGGCACGTCGAGATCGAACTGGGCGAAATAGGCCATCGGCGTGACCGCAAGGCCGATGTCGTGCACCTTGCAGCCGGCCGCCATCAGGCCGGTGACGAGCGCCATCTTGATCGAAGCCGAATAGCCGCGGAAATCATGGCCAGTGACGATCTCGGGCTTGACCCCGAGCGCGTGGATGAGCGTGCCGAGGCCGAGCCCCAGCGCCTGCATGCCCATCAGGTTGATTTCGCTTCCGAACAGCCAGCGCGCGTCATATTCGCGGAAGCCGGTCGGCTTCACCATCGGCTCGGATTCGAATGCGTAGGTGTTGGGAACGAGCGCGGGCTTCGGCTTGGGGAACATTCAGTCCTCGGATTGCTGGATGGTGGCAGAGCAATAGCCGCAAGGATCGTCCCGGAAAAGATGGCAAGGCGGCCACGGGCTCCGACCCACCAAAACTCAGGTATTCTTTCCGTCGATTGGATTTGCGGATAATCTCAAACCGTTCATGAGGGAGGATCGATATGGCACTTCTACATTCGAGCTGGAAGCCCGTCTGCGACATGAAACGCATCATCCTGCACTGGACGGCCGGCGGGCACACCGCTTCCGAGGTGGACAAGCAGCACTATCACATCCTGATCGAGAGCGACGGCACCGTGGTGCGCGGCGACCACAGCATCAAGGACAACGTCCGTCCGACCGGCGACAACTACGCCGCCCATACGCTGCGCCTCAACACCAAGTCGATCGGCGTGAGCGTCTGCTGCATGGCCAATGCCGAAGAGTCCCCCTTCAAGCCAGGGCCCTTCCCCATGACCAAAATCCAGTGGCTCACGATGGCGGAAGTGGCGGCCGAGCTGGCGAAATTCTACGACATTCCAGTCAGCAAGCAGACCATCCTCGGACACGGGGAGGTGCAGCGTGTTCTCGACGTGATGCAGCGCGGCAAATGGGACCCGATGGTTCTTCCGTGGGACCGGAGCCTGACCAAAGCGCAGGTCGGCGATGCGTTCCGCGCCGAGGTGGCGCGCCACATGGAATGAGCCTCGCGGCGCCTGGTTGCTACTGTTCCATCACCAGCTTGCCGTTCGCCATCTCGAAGCGGCGCACGCGCGAAAGGAACGACATCCCAAGCAGGTTTTCCGAGAGCGCCTGGTCGGGAAGGACGAGCGCGCGGACGCCGTGAATGCGGATGCCGCCGACTTCAAGCGAAGCAAGCTCGACCGGCGCCGCGTGGACGACGCCGTTGGCGGTGGTGACCTTCGCGGCATAGTCACGCTGCATCGGATGGATGCCGAGACGCGCGGCGTCGCGCTGGCGCAGCGCCACCACGGTCGCGCCGGTGTCGACGATGAAGTCCATGCGCCGCCCGTCGACCGAGCCTTCCACCTGGAACTGGCCGCGCGCGTCGCCACGCACCACCACGGTACGGTGGTTGGCGGGTGCGGGCTGTTGGGTCGCGGCCCGCGCCGCATCCGGCCTCGTCTGCGCCGCCGGCGTCTCGCCGACGTGAGCCATGAAACGCGGCATCACGCCGGCGATGACGAGGGCCGCAACCGCGAACAGGATGATGCTGCGCATGGATGATCCGCAAAGCGTGAGAGTCCGGCGTAATCCAACACAGGAGGCGGTAGCGGCTCGCTAACGCCGACGCCCGACGCCGCGCTTTCCGTGGCGCTGGTGAAGAAAGCGTTGAAGGGAACGGACGATTTTGACCGATAGAGCATGATCCCGAAAAGTGGATACCGGTTTTCGGAAAAAGATCATGCTCCGCCAAAGACCTAGAGCGGGATGATGATTCGAAGAAAAATCATCCCGCTCTAGCGGCCGCGGCGCCTCACTTCGTGCCGTACATCCTGTCCCCGGCGTCGCCGAGGCCGGGAATGATGTAGCCGTGGTCATTGAGGTGGCTGTCGATCGCGGCGGTCCAGATGTGAACGTCCGGATGATGCGCCTGGAATTTCTCGATGCCCTCGGGGGCGGCGAGCAGACAGACGATGCGGATATTCTTCGCACCCGCCTCCTTGAGCCGCTCGACTGCCGCGACCGCCGAATTCGCGGTCGCCAGCATCGGGTCAAGCACGAGAACGAGGCGCTCGGCCACGTCCTCCGGCGCCTTGAAATAGTATTCGACGGCAACCAGCGTCTTGGGATCGCGGTAGAGCCCGACATGGGCGACGCGTGCCGACGGCACCAGGCTCAGCATGCCGTCGAGAAAGCCGACTCCGGCGCGCAGGATCGGCGCGAACACGAGCTTCTTGCCGGCAAGCATCCGCGCTTTCATCGGCGCCATCGGCGTCTCGATCTCGACCTCCTCCAGCGGCAGGTCGCGCGTCACCTCGTAGGCGAGCAGCATGCCGATCTCGTTCAGCAGCTGGCGGAAGCCCTTGGTCGAACGCCGCTTGTCGCGCATCAGGGACAGCTTGTGCTGCACCAGCGGATGGTCGACGACGGTGACGCCTTGCATGTGGATCTCTCCGTTATCCCTCCCCGCTTGCGGTGGCCGAGCGAAGCGAGGCCGGGTGGGGTTCCCCACCCGTCGTCGCGATGCTGCGCATCGCGCCGCCACCCTCCCCCTTCGGGGGAGGGATAAGATCAAAATACCGTCCCGTCGCTCGCAACCGCAATCGGCGGGCTGCCGTCCGGGCGCTTGGCATAGGCGAGCCGGCGGCCCATCGCCCAGGTGCCCCCTTCGAGCACGCGGGCAAGCGGGAATGCGTCGATGGTGAGCCCGCGTTTTTCACGAATGCGGGCGGCGATGCGATCGAGCAGCGCCACGGTGAGCGCCCGCCATTCGACCACGAGGGTGGAATCGACCGCGTGCGGATGGATCGCGGCCGCCGGGTCGCGCAGACGGATCACGTCGGCGTCGACGAACAAGCCGCCGTTGCGGTATTCGGCGAGTCCGGTCAGGCCGTCGATGTCGGTCACCTCGATGCCAGCTTGCTGCAGCGGCTCGATCAGCGAATAGGCGAGCCACTGCGACAGCTTGTGGAACGGCACAAGCCCATTGGTGGCGTCACCGCGTTTGATCGCCGGGTGCCGCCAAGTGTCGCCGAGCGGCAAGCCGCCGAGCGCGAGGCGACCCGGCCAGATGGGTCCCAGGTGTTCGAGCAGGCTTTCCAGGATGCGCGGCGCGGCGAGCCGGCCGTCTGCCGCCTCGGCGGCAAGCTGATCATAGAGCCCGCCGGGCCGGGCGCCGTCTGCCCGCGCAAACACCCGCGGGTTGGCGGCCACCGTCGCGCCGAGACGCGCCAGTAGCGCCGCGCGACCATCAAGACCAATGAGGCGGTTGCCGACCATGACCTGGAAGCCCGCCGCGAGCTCGTCGGCCTTGAGCGCCATGAGCCGGCTGGCGTCGGCGCGTAGCGGATCGGCCGGATCGCCGGAGAACGCGCCGGCCTCGAACATACGGAAACTCGCTAGCGCGAGGCCCTCGGAACGCGCGACCACCGCGCCGCTCGCCTGATCGAGGTAGCGCCAGGAGGCGCCGGCACCGGCATCGAGCAGTACCGACATGATCGCGAGATCGAAAGCCGCGCGCGCCTCGGCGGCACGGGACGGCCACTTGGTCCGCGCCGCAAGCTCGCCCCACAGATCGATCCCGCCATGCACGAAGTGCCGCCAGCGCGCGTGAAACGGCACGTCGAGATCGGGATAGTTGACGCGGATCAATTCGGCCACCGCCTGCGCGGCTTCCGCAAGGCTCTCCAGATCGACCGTGAAATGCTCGAGTCGGCCTTCGAGACCTGCGACCAGCATCTCATGCGCGCGCGTGCGCACCGCGGCTGCGGTCAGAAGCGAACGGGCGGCAGCCTCGTCGCTCATGATTTTCTCTTTGCGTTTGCGCATGATCTTGGTCCGAAAAGTCTGTCAACTTTTCAGGATCACGCGCTAGAACTCCTCGATGCTCCGTCCGACCACCGCCTTGAGATCGTCGCCCGTCGGCACCTTGTCGGGTGCGTAGTAGCCGGCGGCCTTCTTGGCTTCCATCTCCACCTTGGCGTCGTCGGGGATCATGCCGTCGGGAATCGCCACGCGCTCGCCGACCGCAATTCCGGAGCCGGTGATGGCGTCGTACTTCATGTTCGACATCGAGACGAAGCGGTCGATGCGCGCGATGCCGAGCCAGTGCAGCACGTCGGGCATGAGCTGCTGGAAGCGCGCGTCCTGCACGCCGGCGACGCACTCGGTGCGCTCGAAATAGGTCGCCGCCTGGTCGCCGCCTTCCTGGCGCTTGCGTGCATTGTAGACCAGGAACTTGGTGACTTCGCCGAGCGCCCTGCCCTCTTTGCGATTGTAGACGATGAGGCCGGCGCCGCCGGCTTGCGCCTCCTTCACGCACTCCTCGATGCCGTGGATCAGGTACGGCCGGCAGGTGCAGATGTCCGAGCCGAACACGTCGGAGCCGTTGCATTCGTCGTGCACGCGGCAGGCGAGCGTGCGGCGCGGATCGGCGACCGCCGCCGGATCGCCGACGATGTAGAGGGTGATCCCGCCGATCGGCGGCAGGAACAGCAACAGATCGGGCCGCGTGACGAGTTCCGGGTACATGCCGCCGGTCTGCTCGAACAGCGTGCGGCGGAGCACATCCTCCTTGACGCCGAAGCGCTCGGCGATGCCCGGCAGATACCAGACCGGGTCGATCGCGGCCTTGGTCACAGCCACCTCGCCCGTCGCCTTCATGATCTCGCCGTCGACCTTCAGCCGGCCTTCGACGACCGCCTCATCAAGCTCGGAGATTGTCAGCCGCGCCTTGGTGATGGCGATGGTCGGGCGGATATCGAGACCCTCGGCGATCTCGGGCCGGAAGTCTGCGGCCACGCGATGGCCCCATGGATCGAGCGACACGATGCGACCCGGCTCCGACCACGGCGGGAACGGCCCGACGTCGACGACCGGCGAGGTGTTGGTGAGGTCCGGCCGCGCGATCGGATTGAGCGCGCCCGAGGAGACGGCAAGCGCACGGTAAAGCGCATAAGAACCGCCATGGGCTCCGACCGCATTGCGGTCGGCGCCGGAATTGACGGTACCAACGACCGGTCCACGTTCGCGCGCCGAGGCCGCGCCCCACTGGACGGGAAAGCGGCTCGGCGTTCCCCTTCCCGGATGGGAGGTCAGCCGGATATGACCGCCGCGATTGCTGTTCATCGTCCTTGCGCGAAGTCGCGCTTCCAAAAGCGAAAAACCCCCCGCCCGACAGGAGCCGAACGAGAGGCCTCAAACTCTGGCTTAATGTGGGACGATCGCCCCCAATTGGCAAGGGGCGTTACGGTCGCACGAGTTCGACGCCGAGACGCCAATGGCCGGCCGCGACGCAATCGTCAGGCGCCGTGGCGCAGGCATGACCGAGCTGGCGCAATGCGCCGGCATAGCGGGTGGCGAGTTCCGGCCGTGCGATGATGGTCACCGCGTCACGGCGGCCGGCCATCGCCGCGGCAATCTCGACGCCGATGAGGAGGCCGCTGAGATAGTCGGCGAGCGCGGTGTCGACCAATCGACCAGTGAGGCCATTGGTGCGCACGGCGAACAGCCGGTTGAGCAGTTCGCCCGCTCTGTCGAGCGCGGCGCCCTCGACGATGCCGCGCGTGAAGCCGCCGCCCCCATCCTCCCCCGCGCGCATCAGCCGGCCGAGGATGGTGTGATCCTTCAGCGCCGCGAAGACCTCGCCGGTCATGAAGGTGCGGAACCCCACGATGCGTCCGCCAGCGACCTCGACCCACTTCGAATGCGTGCCGGGGAGCAGGAACAGGCCGTGCGCGTGGCCGGACAATGCAAGCGCGCCGAGTACCTGGGTTTCCTCGCCGCGCATCACGTCGGGCATGTCGGCGTTGGTGACCGTCATGCCCGGCACCACGGCGATCGGGCCGAGGCCGGGCTCCACGATGCGGCCAAGGCCGGCCGCAAGCTCGTCGGCTGCCGCCGGGCACGCCACGTACGGCACTTCGACCCAGCCTTGCCGGCTGCCGATCATGCCGGAGAGCAGGACCGGCAGCGGACCGTACGCCGCAACCCAAGGGTCGATCATGGCGCGCAGCGCCGGACCGAATGCGCCGTTCTCGACCCGCAGGATGCCGGGCCCATCGGCAAAGCGCACCTGCACGGCGCCGTCCGCGCCGATCAGGTAGGCGCGGCACGCCGTGGTGCCCCAATCGAGGCCGATGAGTTTCGGATCGTCCATGCTCAAGCGCCTCGCGGCTTCACCCGCCGCGTCGCCGGTGCCGCGAGCGGATCGTCCGGCCAGGGATGGCGTGGATAGCGGCCCTTCATCTCGGCTTTCACCGCCGCATAGCTGCCGCGCCAGAAGCCCGGCAGGTCGCGCGTCACCTGCACCGGCCGCTGTGCGGGAGACAACAGCTCGACGACCAGCGGCACGCGGCCGCCGGCGATCGCCGGATGGCGGTCGAGGCCGAACAGCTCCTGCACACGGATGGCGATCGTGGGACCGGCTTCAGCCTGGTAATCGATCGCCGCGCGCGTGCCGGTCGGCGCCGCGAAATGAGTTCGGCGCTTCGTCGTCGAGCCGGCGGCGCAGCGTCCACGACAGCAGCACGGTGAGCGCCGTGTCCAGCTCATCGATCGTGATCTGGCGCAGCGCGGTCTTGAATGGAAGTATCGGCTGCAGCCACTCGATCGTGCTCACCGCCAGCGCGGCGTCGGACAGATCGGGCCATTCGTCGCCTTCGGCGCGGCGCAGGAACATGACCCGGTCGCGCCATTGGCGCAGCGATTTCGTCCATGGCAGCTTGTCGATGCCGATGCGCGCGATGCCCTGCGCAAGCAGGGACGGAGTGTCGTCGCTCGGCACGACCCGCAGCGGCTGCTCGGCGAGCGCAATCGCGCCGAGGCGGCGCAGCCGGCGGCCGCGCAAGGCTTGCGCGGCAGCGTCGAACACGATCTCGTCGCGGCTTTCGATGCGGCCGGCAAAGCGCGCCTCGATCTCGGCAAGGGCGATCGGCGCCGCCAGGATGATGCGGCCCTGCGCCGCGCTGCCGGCCAGTTCGGCGACCGCGAGGAATGGTTCGAGTGCAAGTGGCGCGGCCATATCCACATTGGCGCCGCGCCCGTTCGCGAGCAGGAAAGCGCCGCCGGCGCCGCGGTTCCTGGCGATGCGCTCCGGATAGGCGAGTGAAAGGATGGAGCCGATCGAAAGCTCGCTGCGCTCCCCTCCCCCTTCTGCATGCTCCAACCACCGCCTCGCCATCGCCCGCGCATCGCTCGCCCGCCGTGAGCGATCGCGGCTGAACGCTTCCAGGCGATGGGTCAAATCGACGTCATCGCCCCCAAGGCCGCGCTCGGTAAGGATGACGGCGATGTCGGCTGCGCGTTCGCCGGCACCGGCTTCGGCCGCCGCCGCCACCATGCGCGCAAGCCGCGGTGGAAGCGGCAGCCGGCGCAGCCGCCGCCCTTGGTCGGTGATGCGGCCATCGCCATCGAGCGCGCCGAGATCGGCCAGCAACGCGCGCGCCTCGGCGAGCGCCGCCTTGGGCGGGGGGTCGAGGAAGGGAAGCGTCTCGGGTGCGGCGCCCCAGGCGGCCAAGTCGAGCACGAACGCGGAGAGATCGGAGGAGAGAATTTCGGGGCGCGCATAGGGCTCGAGCGATGCGGTTTGCGGCTCGTCCCACAGCCGGTAGCAGACGCCGGGCTCGGTGCGGCCGGCACGGCCGCGACGCTGGTCGGCGGCGGCGCGCGACACGCGCACGGTCTCGAGCCGCGTGACGCCCACGTCCGGCTCGTAGCGCGGCACGCGCGACAGCCCTGAGTCGACCACGACGCGCACGCCTTCGATCGTGAGCGAGGTCTCGGCGATCGAGGTCGCGAGCACGACCTTGCGCCGGCCCGGCGGCGCCGGCGCGATGGCGCGGTCCTGGGCGGCGGCGTCGAGCGCGCCGAACAGCGGCACGATATCAACCGCCGGATCGCCAAGCTGTTCCTTCAACAAGGCTTCGGCGCGGCGTATTTCCGCCGCACCGGGCAGGAACACCAACGCCGACCCCGGCTCGGCGCGCAGCGCCCGCCTGACCGCGTCCGCGACCTGCGTTTCGATGCGCGCGCTGGAATCGCGGCCGAGATGGCGCGTGTCGACCGCGAAGGCGCGCCCCTCGCTTGCGACCACTGGCGCATCCCCGTGCGCATCGCCGAGCAGGCGCGCCACGCGCGCCCCGTCGATCGTCGCCGACATGACGAGGATCCTGAGGTCCTCGCGCAGGCCGCGCTGGACGTCGCGCGCCAGCGCCAAGCCGAGATCGGCGTCGAGCGAGCGCTCGTGGAACTCGTCGAACAGCACGGCGGCGACGCCCTTGAGCTCCGGATCGTCGAGGATCAGCCGCGTGAATACGCCTTCGGTCACGACCTCGATACGCGTGCGTTTCGAGACCTTCGAGCCGAAGCGCACGCGCAGGCCCACGGTGTCGCCAACCTGTTCGCCCAACGTCCTGGCCATGCGGTCCGCCGCCGCACGGGCGGCGAGCCGGCGCGGCTCGAGCACGAGTATTTTCTTGCCGGCCGCCCACGGCTCGTCGGCCAGCACCGGCGGCACCCGCGTGGTCTTGCCGGCGCCCGGCGGCGCGACCAGGACGGCGGCGTTGCGCGCCCGCAGGGCCGAGGTCAGGGCCGGAAGCGCTGCGTCGATGGGTAGTAAGAGGGTAGAAATCATCATTTCGTCATGGCCGGGCATAGCCCTTCCGAAGGACGGCGTCGCTTCGCTCACGGGACAAGCCCGGCATGACGGATGTTCATACTCCATTTACTCATTCGGTTCGAAATCGCCCTCGTCCGGCATGAAGCTTGCGACTACGACGGCAGGCACCAGGCGCCTGTGCCGAAACGGCACAGGCGCGCGTACCGGACGAGGACAAGGCCGATGAGCGCGGGCACGACCGACCGGATCGACTGGGTCGATTACGCCAAAGGCTTCTGCATCGTCATGGTGGTGATGATGCATTCGACGCTCGGTGTCGAAGCCGCGCTTCAGCGCGAGGGCTTCATGCACGCGGTGGTCGACTTCGCCAAGCCGTTCCGCATGCCGGACTTCTTCCTCATCTCCGGCCTGTTCCTGGCGCGCGTCATCGACCGCGACTGGCGCACCTATCTCGACCGCAAGGTCGTGCACTTCATCTATTTCTACCTGCTCTGGGTCGCCATCCAGTTCGCCTTCAAGGCGCCGGGTTTCGCCGCCGAATTCGGATGGATCGGAGTGGCCGCCCACTATGCCGAGGCGCTGGTGCAGCCGTTCGGCACGCTGTGGTTCATCTACCTGCTGCCGATCTTCTTCGTCGTCACCAAGGCGACCCTGCGCGTGTCCCCGGCGATCGTGTGGCTGATCGGCGCCACGCTGGAGATCGCCCACATCCACACCGGCGCAGTGATCATCGACGAGTTCGCCAGCCGCTTCGTCTATTTCTATACCGGCTACATCTTGGCGCCGCACATCTTCCGATTCGCCGGTCTCGTGCAGGCACGTGCAACGGTCGCGCTCGGCGGCCTCGCCGCATGGGGCTTGCTCAACGGCGTCCTGGTGTTCAAAGGCTACGGCGACCTCGCCTTCGTATCGCTCGCGCTCGGCCTCATCGGCGCCGCGGCGGTGGTGGCGGCGTCGGCGTTGATGGCGAAGAGCGACGTGTTCGCAGCCCTGCGCTATGCCGGCGCGCATTCGATCGTCATCTACCTGTCGTTCTTCCTCGGCATGGCGGCGGCGCGCACGGCGCTGATCAAGAGCGGACTGATCGCGGACGCCGGCACGATCTCGCTCATCGTCACGGTGGCCGGCGTCGTCGGCGCGCTCGCGCTCTACTGGGCGGTGCGCAATAACGCGCTGCGCTTCCTGTTCGAGCGCCCGGCCTGGGCGCGGCTGGGGCGGGAACCGCGGGTGCGGCTGCAGCCGGCGGAGTGACGCCGGAACCGATCGGGGCGGCGCCGGATTATCGCGCCATGAGCCTCGTCACGCTAATCGGACTTGTCGCGGCATTCTGCACCACTGTCTCGTACATTCCGCAACTCAAGAAGATCTGGAGTACCGGCGAAACCGAAGACATCTCGCTCAAGATGTTCCTCATTCTCGCCTGCGGAATCGCGCTATGGGTGGTCTACGGCGTGCTGAGGCAAGACTTGGTCATCATCCTCGCCAACAGCATCAGCCTCGCCTTCCTCTGCGCCATCCTGTTCTTCAAGCTACGCGGCGTACGCAGTAAATCCGCATAACGTCTTGAGCGGTGGACAGCGCGCGGGGCGGTGTGAAATCGCCGAGCGGGCCTTATATATTGGCCGGTATGGCCAAAGCTGTCGCAAAGCCCCCCGCATCCCCCGCATCGCGTCCCGTCGCAAGGGGCGACCACGTCTTCCTGGTGGACGGGTCGTCCTACATCTTCCGCGCCTACCACGCGCTGCCGCCGCTCAACCGCAAGTCCGACGGGCTGCAGGTCAATGCCGTGCTCGGTTTCTGCAACATGCTGTGGAAGCTGTTGCGCGACATGAAGCCGGAGGAGCGGCCGACCCATCTCGCCGTGGTGTTCGACAAGTCGGAGAGAACGTTCCGCACCGAGCTCTACCCGGACTACAAGGCGCACCGGCCCGACCCGCCCGACGACCTGATCCCGCAATTCGGCTTCATCCGCGAGGCGGTGCGCGCTTTCGACATCCCGTGCATCGAGCAGCAGCGCTACGAGGCCGACGACCTGATCGCCACCTATGCGCGGGAAGCCTGCGCGGTCGGCGCCAACGTCACCATCGTGGCTTCCGACAAGGACCTGATGCAGTTGGTGAACGACTGCGTGGTGATGTACGACACCATGAAGGACCGGCGCATCGGCATCCCCGAGGTGATCGAGAAGTTCGGCGTTCCGCCCAATAAAGTGATCGAGGTGCAGGCGCTGATCGGCGACTCGACCGACAACGTGCCGGGCGTGCCCGGCATCGGCGTGAAGACCGCCGCGCAATTGATCACCGAGTACGGCGACCTTGAGACGTTGCTCAACCGCGCGAGCGAGATCAAGCAGGAGAAGCGCCGCCAGTCGCTGATCGAGCACGCCGACAGGGCGCGGCTGTCGAAGACGCTGGTCACGCTCGACGACAAGGTGAAGCTCGACGTGCCGCTCGCCGATCTCGCCGTGCACGAGCCCGACCACAAGCGGCTGATCGGCTTCCTCAAAGGGATGGAGTTCTCGACCTTGACGCGGCGCGTCGCGGAATTTTCCGGCGTCGAGGCCGGCGAGATCGAGGCCGCGTCCGTGAGCCCGGCGCGCGACCGACCGCGCAAGGAAGCCTCCGCCGAAGCCGCGCGACCGGCCGCGGCTCCCCAGCCGGCCGCGCCCGGTCTGCCGCTGACCGGCGGCGGAATGAGCCCGAAGCAGCCGCCGCCCGGCGCGCCGGTGCACGCCGGGATTGCCCCGCAAGCGCTCGTGGCCGAGCGTCTGGAAGCCGCGCGCAAGGCCAAGGTCGACCGCTCGCGCTACGAGATCGTGCAAGGCCTCGATCGCCTCGATGCCTGGATCGCGCGCGCCTGGGACGCCGGCGCGGTCGCCATCAATACCGAAACCCTCGGCGAAGACCCGATGCAGGCGACGCTGTGCGGCTTTGCGCTCGCGGTCGCGCCGAACGAAGCCTGCTATGTGCCGCTGGCCCACCGCAAGGGCGGCAACGGCGACGGGTTGTTCGGCGGCGGGCTCGCACCCGACCAGATCGCCGAAGCGGACGCGCTGGCCGCGCTGAAACCGCTGCTCGAGGAGCCGGGCGTGCTCAAGATCGCCCAGAACCTGAAGTTCGAACTGCAGATCTTCGCGGTGCGCGGCATCGCGATGCGCGCGCACGAGGACACCATGCTGATGTCCTACGTGCTCGACGCCGGACGCTTCGGCCACGGCCTCGATGCGCTGACGCCGCGCTACTTCAATCACACCGCCGTCGACCACAACGACGTCATCGGGACCGGAAAATCCAAAGTCACGTTCGACTGCGTGGCGTTCGAGCGGGCCGCTCCCTACGTCGCCGAGGATGCCGACCTGGCGCTGCGGCTGACGGGCGTGCTCAGGCCGCGCATGGTGGCGGAGCACATGACCGGCGTCTACGAAACGCTGGAGCGCCCGCTGTTGCCGGTGCTGGCGCGCATGGAGCGGCGCGGCATCTCGGTCGACCGGCAGGTACTGTCGCGGCTGTCGGGCGAGTTCGCGCAGCGCGCCGCCGGCCTCGAAGCCGAGGTGCGCGCGCTCGCCGGCGATCCCGCATTCAACCCCGGGAGCCCGAAGCAGCTCGGCGACATCCTGTTCGGCAAGATGGGGCTTCCCGGCGGCACCAGGACCAAGACCGGACAGTGGTCGACCGGCGCCCGCGTGCTCGATGAGCTGGCCGAGCAAGGCCACGCCCTGGCGCAGAAGATCCTGGAGTGGCGGCAGGTCACCAAGCTCAAGTCGACCTACACCGACGCGCTGCCCGGCTACATCAACCCGACCACGAAGCGGGTGCACACCAATTATGCGCTGGCGGCGACGCCGACCGGCCGCCTCTCCTCCTCCGAGCCGAACCTGCAGAACATCCCGATCCGCACCGAGGAAGGCCGCAAGATCCGCCGCGCTTTCGTCGCGAGCGAAGGCAACAAGCTGGTCTCGGCCGACTATTCGCAGATCGAGCTGCGCCTGCTCGCCGAGATCGCCGACATCCCGCCGCTGCAGCAGGCGTTCCGCGAGGGGTTCGACATCCATGCCATGACGGCGTCGGAAATGTTCGGCGTGCCGGTCAAAGGCATGCCGGCCGAGGTGCGCCGGCGCGCCAAGGCGATCAATTTCGGCATCATCTACGGCATCTCGGCGTTCGGGCTGGCCAACCAGCTCGCCATCCCGCGCGAGGAGGCCGCCGCCTACATCAAGAAGTATTTCGAGCGCTTCCCCGGCATCCGCGCCTACATGGACGAGACGCGCGAGTCCTGCCGCAGGAACGGCTACGTAACCACGCTGTTCGGCCGCAAGTGCCACTACCCGGACATCGTCAACTCCAACCCCTCGATCCGCGCCTTCAACGAACGCGCCGCCATCAATGCGCGGCTGCAGGGCACGGCCGCCGACATCATCCGCCGCGCCATGATCCGCATGGAGGCGGCGCTCGCGAAGGCCAGGCTCTCGGCGCAGATGCTGCTGCAGGTGCACGACGAACTGGTGTTCGAGGTGCCGGAGGAAGAAGTGGCGAGGACGCTTCCGGTGATCAAGCGGGTCATGGAAGACGCGCCGCTGCCGGCGGTCGCGCTGTCGCTGCCGCTATCGGTGGACGCGCGCGCGGCCGACAATTGGGACGAGGCGCATTAGGGACGCGGGCCCGTCAAGCTCGAAGAGTGGTGGCCTATCTATGATCCCGTCGCAAATTGACAAGGACGCCTTCCGTGACTTTGAGCGGGATGCGCATGATCGTATCGCCGGCAGCTATAATGACCTTTTCACCACGGTGACCGACCGCGCGGTCGCGCCGCTGCTCGATGCCGCGCAAGTGCGAGCAGGTGCGCGCCTACTCGATGTTGCGGCGGGCCCCGGGCGCCTCACCAGTGCGGCTGCCGCCCGTGGCGCCCTCGCTACCGGTTGTGATCTCGCGCCGGCTATGGTCAGCCTTGCGCGCCGCCTCAATCCGAGCATTCATTTTGACGAAGCGAGCGCCGATGCGTTGCCATATGCGGACGGGTCCTTCGACGCCGCGGTTTGCGCCTTTGGCATCGGACATTTCCCCGATCCCGAGAGCGTCATGGCCGAGTTCGCGCGCGTTGTCGCCCCGGGCGGTCTTGCGGCCCTGTCCTGGTGGGAGGGCTTCTCACGCAACCGTATCAACGGCATTTTCCACGAAGTTACAGCCAAGCTCGGCGTGAGCGCGCCAGACGTGCTGCCGCAAGGCCCGCCGATGGATCGCTTCTCCGATCCACATACCTTCGCAAAATTTGTACGGGCGGCAGGATTCAAAGACGTGCATGTTGCTTCGGTAGCCTTCACGCACCGTCTGCGCAACGTCGATCAATTGTGGGAACTAGCAATGGGTAGCTTCGCGCGTGCCTCATCACTGATCCGGGCCCAAAGCGAGGAGATGCAGCGAACGATCCGCATGGCTGTATCCGAGGCGGCACGACCGTATACGCAGGCTGACGGCCTACATATCCCGATTGGATTCCTCGTGGTGTCCGGAAAGAGGTCATTCACCCTGTAGGAGTCGAGCCGTTCTGACATCTTACTGCTATAAAGCAGCCGCCCGTAGCCCGGATTGAGCGTCAGCGAAATCCGGGATCGGTGGTGCGGGCGGCGAGGCTGCCCCGGCTTTCGTTCCACTCAAGCCGGGCTACGCTCGCTCACAAACCCTTGCGGAACGCCTGGAAGGTCTGGTGGCGCGCCAGCGCCTCGCTGCCGGCCGCGATCAGCTCGTCGACCGTCTCCACCGGCAGCTTGAAGCGCGTCTCGACCGCGCCGAGCCGCGCCGCGCGCTCCGGCTCGAACTGATCGAAGCTGATGCGGCCGATATAGACCTTGAGATCGCGGCAATCGCCCGCGCCGCCGCGCAGTTTCTGCAAGGCTTCCGGCGAAAGTCCGCAACGCCAGCGCACCAGCGCGGTGCGCCAGTTCTCCATGGTGGCCTGGAAGGCGGTGTAGCTCGCGCGCACGTTGGCGTAGAGCGCGGCGCCGGTGACGGCGTTCATCAGGTCGGCGCCACTCGGGCCTTCGAGCTGGCGCGCCCAATCGCCCTGCGGCGCCATCCCGGCATCCACGATCAGGAACAGAATGCGGCGCAGCTTCGCGGCCTGCGCCTGGGTCAGCGGGCCGTACGGCACCTCGGCGGATTCCCGGCCGATGGTGAACCCCGAGAGGCCGAAATTGTCGACCAGGCCGCCATCCAGCAGCTTGATGTATTTCACCGTTCCGTCGCGGTAGCGCCCCATGCCTTGCGCGAAGGCGCGCAACAGCGGCGGGGCGTTCGGATTGTTGCGCGCCTTCTCGATCCAGGACGGGAGCGGCGGATTGCAGCGATCGGGAAACGCTTCCAGCACGACCGGCGCGAACACCAGCGGCACCGCGGCCGACGCCGCCACCGCGCTCGCGATCGGATAGTTGGCGAGATCACTGCAGATCGCGCTGAAGGCGGTCTTGCCGAACACGAAGGGCGTGCCATTGTAGATATCGGTCGCGTTGATCCAGATGCGCGGCCGGCGCTCGGTCAGCAGCGCCGAGAAGGTCGCGCCCTCGAACAGATTGGCGTCGAGCCAGGAGCGGAAGCGCGTATCCTCGTTGACGCCGCCGGACATCGCGCGGGAGAGATTGCCGAGGCTGAAGGCGGTATTGAGTCCTTCTTCGGCGTCGCGGATCAGGAAGCGCTCGCGGAAATCGAGCAGCGCCGCCTTGCGCTTGAGCCCGAAATACGCCGCCGGTACGGCGCCGCCGGATACGCCGGTGACGAAATCGATGTGGTCGATGAGCGGCACCCGCCGCCCGCGCAAGGTTACGTCCGACTGCGCCAGTTCCTTGAGCACGCCGAACGAAAACGCCGCCGCGCGCATGCCGCCGCCGGAGAACGCGAGCCCGACGATCAGCTCATCGGTCCACGCCGGAGACTCGCGCAGGAGATCGCCGCCGGCGAGCCCTGCATGGATATCGCCGACCGGCTGATTGCCGGGAAGATTGGTGACATGAGCGCACGCCGCCAGGAGCAGCGTGGCCGCGATCAGCAAGACGCGACAACAGGACGGCACGCTTCCCCCTCCACCCCCGCGCGAGGTCTGGTCCCCCCGACCATGTCTAGGCGAGGTTTTAGGCAAGTTAACGGCACCTCTCCCGCTCTCGCGATTTTCGCCGCTGGCTGTTGCGGTCGCAGGCGAAGGCGGCGTTGGCGCCGCAACGTCGGGACGGTGCCTCACGCAGGCGCTATCCTCGGCCTCCGTCGCAATTGAGATCGGAATACACAGACCCAGGAGACTTCGCAGGAGGGCGACATGGCCGACTTTCACAAGACCGGTGTCGATATTCCAACCTTGGCACGGTTCGACAAGTTCATGGAAGCATACATGAAGCAGAGGGGCGACAAGCCCATCCGCGGGGCCGTGCTCGTGATCACGTCCGGAGATCGTCTGGTGTTCGCCCGCGGCTATGTCCTCGACAAGGAGGCGGACGGACCCATGCCGCCGGCAACCCTGTTCCGCATCGCCAGTGCAAGCAAGCCGATCACCGGCATCGCGATCCACCAGCTGTTGGAGGCGGACGGAAACCTGCTGCGCAAGACCGACAAGGCCGCACCGATCCTGTCGCTGAAGCGGCCGGACGGCAAACCATTCAAGAAGGATGACGAGCCCGCGAAGCCGTCCACGCCCGGGCACTTCTTCCGCGAAGTCACGATCAACCACCTGCTCACCCACCGGTCGGGGGTGATACACAAACTCGGAGCGAAGGACGTCGAGGTCGCGCAGGCCTTTCAGGATACGAAGAAAGAAAAACCGTTTGCGCTGCCGGTCGACAAGTATCAAGTCGCATCCTGGGGGATCGACAAAGGCCAGGGCTTCTGGCCGAGCGACGCTCACGTTCCCGCTTACAGCAATCTCGGATACAGCCTCCTGGGGATGGTGATCGAGAAGAAGACCGGCCGTCCCTATAGGATTGCCCTTCAGCGCGCTCTGCTCGGCCCGATCGGCATCAGCCGCGCCAGGATATCCCAATCGTTCCAGTCGGAGCGTGCGCCCGGCGAGGCCATCTATCACATCGCGGAAGAGACCAAGGGGAAAAGCGTGCACGATACGGCGCAGCCGATCGTTCCGCTCCAGTACGGTGGAGAGAATTCCGCCAACAAGGATTCCTACGGCGGATGGCTGATGAGCGCGGTCGATTATGCGCGCATCCTGGCGTCGTTCCGCTCGGTGCGGCCCCCAGTGCAATCGCAGCTCGCCGAGCTGCTGTTCTGGCGGCTCAGTCCGAAGACCTCGAAAGCGGGCGTGAAATACTATCGGCACGGCGCGATCGTGCCCGGCAGCGCAGGGGTCGTCGGCGCGCGTGACGACGGATTTTCGATGAGCCTTTTCATCAACACCACGAAGGATCCCAAACCGGTCTTCGAGTTTGAAGGAACGACCTATACGCAGCCCGCGAACAACGATCACGAGATCGTGGTGCACCAGATCATCGACGAGGTCGGAGCCGGCTCCTGGCCGACGCACGACCTGTTTCCGCTGCACGGCGTGCCGGCCAATGTCACGGACACGATCGCCTTGGGCAACGGCAAACTCTTTGTCGCCGTCCGCGGTCCCGATCAGGCTCTCCATACCGTGGCGCGCTCAAAGACCGGCTGGACCAAGTGGACCGAGCGCGGCGGCAAGCTGGCGACGCCGCCGCAACTGGCGTCGTGGGGGGAAGGCCATCTGGGCGTCTTCGCGCTCGGGATCGACCGCGAGCTGTGGTGCCTCGAACGCCTGCCGGGCAAGTCCTTCGGCACCTGGAAATCCCTCGGCGGCGACCTTGCATCCGAGCCCAGCGCCGTCTCCTCGAGGCCGAAGCGCGTGGACGTGTTTGCGCTCGGCAAGGACCACGACTTGCGGCACTATTGGCGCGACGAGCAGAAGGGTTGGGGCGGCGAGCAATCGCTCGGCGGCCTCCTGACGACGCCGCCTTCGGCGGTGGCGTGGGGGCCGGGCAAGCTCGAGGTCTTCGCCCTCGGCGCGAACTACGCGCTCTTCCACATCACGCACGATCCCAAGAAAGGCTGGAGCAAGTGGAAGTCGCTCGGCGGTGAGTTGCGGTCCTATCCGGAGGCCATTTCCCGGGGCAAGGGCCGGCTGGATGTCTTTGCTCTTGGGCCTGACCGGTCGCTGATGCACTTGCCGTTTGAGGCCAAGACCGGCTGGGGACAATGGAAGTCGCTCGGCGGCGACCTGCGCTGCTCGCCGACCGTTGCCTCGTGGGGGACAGGCCGACTCGACGTCTTTGCGCTGACGGCGAACCAGGGACTCACCCATATTTCGTTCACCAGCTCGAGCGGATGGGGCCAATGGGAAACGCGCGGCGGCGCACTCACGTCCCGCCCGAAAGCCGTGTCGCCGAACCAGGGACGCATCGATGTTCTGGCCGCCGGCCTGGATCAGAAGGTCTGGCGACTGTCGCATACCCCCGACAAAGGATGGAGACCTTGGGAATCGATCGGAGGAGAGGTCGGCTAAGGGCCGCGGTCGAAGGTGCATCGGTCTTGCGGGTGTGCGCCCGCCTTGATCGCAACACCGACCTCAAGGCATGCCGCGGATCGCCGATGACACGGCTCCTTCCAGCCGTGCTGGTCGCGGCGGCCTGCGTCGTACTGCCGCAAAACGCCTCTGCGGCCGCACTCGACGGCGCTGCGCTACGCTGGCCGTGGGGGCTGCCGTTTTGCGGAATCCTGCTGACGATTGCGCTTGGCCCGACGCTGTTTGCCAAATTCTGGCACGCCCATTACGGCAAGATCGCCGCCGCGTGGGGCGCGGTGACGCTCGCCGCCATCGGTGCGTTGTTCGGCGCGCCGGCCGCATTCGCGGCGTTCGTGCACGCCATGCTCGGCGAATACCTGAGCTTCATCGTGCTGCTGTTTGCGCTCTACACGGTGACCGGCGGCATCCAGGTGACCGGGCGACTGGCCGCGGGTCCGCTCACCAACACCGGCCTGCTCGCCGTCGGCACGCTCATGGCGAGCGTCGTCGGCACCACCGGCGCGGCGATGATCCTGATCCGCCCGCTGATCCGCGCCAACGACGAGCGGCGCTTCAACGCGCACGTGGTGGTGTTCTTCATCATCCTGGTCGCCAATATCGGCGGCGCGCTGACGCCGCTCGGCGATCCGCCGCTGTTCGCCGGCTATCTGCGCGGCGTCGAGTTCTTCTGGACCACGCGGCATCTCGGGCTCGACACCGCGATCGTCGCCGGCCTGGTGCTGGCGATCTTCTCGGCTCTCGACGGCGTGCTGTTCGCGCTGGAGCGCAGGCAGAAGCGCGTGAAGCCGCCGCTGCCGCCGACGCCGATCCGCGTGCGCGGCGCGTTCAACCTGGTGCTGGTCGCGACGATCATCGGCGTGATCCTGGTGTCGGCCGCATGGAAATCCGACAAATCCTTCGTGCTCGCCGGCACCACACTCAAGCTGCCGGATCTGGCGCGCGACGCGGCGCTTCTGATCATCGCGGGTCTCTCGGTCCTGGTGACGCCCGAAGAGCACCGCCTCTCCAACGGCTTCTCCTGGGAGCCGATCCGCGAGGTGGCGAAGCTGTTCGCCGCCATCTTCGCCTGCATCATTCCGGTGCTCGCAATGCTCGAGGCCGGCGAGAAGGGCGCCTTTCAATGGCTGCTCGCCGCGGTGACGCGTGCCGACGGCAGCCCGAATAACGTCGCCTATTTCTGGCTGACCGGGCTTCTGTCGGGCTTCCTCGACAACGCCCCGACCTACATCGTGGTCTTCGAGCTCGCGGGCGGCGATCCGGTGCGGCTGATGGGGCCGCTCGCCTCGACCCTCGCGGCGATCTCCATGGGCGCGGTCTACATGGGCGCGCTGACCTATGTGGGCAACGCACCGAACCTGATGGTCTACGCCATCGCGGTCGAACGCGGCATCCGCATGCCGAGCTTCTTCGGCTACATGCTGTGGGCGGCGGCGGTGCTGTTGCCGGTGTTCGCGCTGCTCACCTGGCTGCGTATCGGCTAACCGGGAGCTCTAGGTATAGATGCGCGAGGTCGACCAGTCGACGCCGATGCGGAACGCCTGGAAGATGCGGCCCGAATTCATCCCGGTGCCGAAGTGCCGCGAAGCCGAATGCAGCATGCCGCTGGAGTACGCCACCATGCGGTTGTAGCGGTAGCCGGCGCGGTCGATCTCGACCCAGCATTCCTTGCGTTCGGAGTCACGCTCGAGCCGGTCGCGCAACTTCGTGAGCGTCGTGTTGAGGCGTCGCGCGTCGGCAGGCCGCGGCGCATTGACGATGCCGGTCGCCTTGTGCTGCCACAGCGACGTGCCGCATCCGGGCGGCAGGCCCGGCGTCAGATAGATGAGGATGGTGATGTCGTCCTCGGGCTCGTCATAGTGGACGCCGGGAACTTCCTTGCGCTCGCCGCCGGCGAAGGCGAGGTAGAAGATGCCGTTGCCGCCGTCGCCGTCCTGGTCCCAGCGGGTGATCTTGACCCCCAGGATCTGCTCCAAACGCCGGCGCGTGCCGCGCGGGTGATAGGCATCGGCGGTCATGTGGCCGGTGATGCCTTCGACCTCGGCGTAGCGCATCGACTGCGCGATGGACCGGACCGCGTCGGGGTCGTCATAGAAATTGTCGCGCACCAGCAGAAAGCGTTGCAGTTCGCGCGCGGATGATGTCTTGCCCATGGGTGCTCCCCTGCCGGCTGATTCCTCTTTGGTTGTAAGTTAGCAAGCGCCCGTCGAACGCGCCACCGATGTGCTCCGCCGGGGCGGCCACGGCGCCCGGCGCCGCATGGTTATCGGCCGTTTACCATCCCTCGTTAGATTGGGCGGCGGGGTCTTGAACCCCCGCCCGGCCTGCGGCGACATGCGCTGCAACCTTCCGGGTTCCCGTGCGTTGAACACGGCAGTTGCGCGTCTTCCCGTCATGGAGTGCACCGTGGTGTCGCCTGCTCCCTTCGCCAGCCGAACCTGCCGCGGCCTTGCCGCCGCCCTGGCACTGGCCGCCGGGCTGTCGGTCGCCGATGCCTCGGCCCAGGGGTTGTTCGATTTCCTGTTCAGCGACCGGTATCCCGGGCGCAGCCTGCCGCCGCAGACCAACTCTTTCGCCGATCCGTTCGGCCGCAATCCCGAGCCGCGGCGCGAGCCGGGCATCTCGACCAACACCGGGAGAGCGGTATCCTACTGCGTGCGCCTGTGCGACGGGCGCTATTTCCCGATCCAGCGGCACGCGAGCACCTCGCCGGCGCAACTCTGCAGCGCGTTCTGCCCGGCGGCCAAGACGGCGGTATTCAACGGCAGCGCGATTGATCACGCGGTCGCCCCGAACGGCGCGCGCTATGCCGATCTCGATAACGCTTTCGTCTATCGCGAAAAGGTCATCGCCGACTGCACCTGCAACGGCCGCGACGCTTTCGGGCTCGCGCGCATCGACGTCGCCTCCGATCCGACGCTGCGGGCCGGCGATATCGTCGCCACCGCGCAGGGGCTGCAGTCCTACACCGGCGGACGCAGCAACCGCACCGCCGGCAATTTCACGCCGGTGAAGAATCTCAATCTCAGGGTCGACACCACGGCGCGCGTGACGATTTCCGACGTGCAGCCGGGCGACTGATCCTACGTATCCAACTGACGTACGACCTCCGCGGCGATCGATAGCGCCGAGGTGAGACCGGGCGATTCGATGCCGAACAGGTGTACGAGTCGCGGCAGGCCGTGGGCGGCCGGGCCGTCAATGACGAAATCGGCCGCGGGCTCGCCCGGCCCGGTAAGCTTCGGGCGGATGCCGCAATAGTCGGGCACCAGCGAGTTGTCCGGCAACTCAGGCCAATAGGTGCGGATGCTGGCATAGAACGACTCCGCGCGGCGCGGATCGACGTCGTAGTGCTCGTTCTCGATCCACTCGACGTCGGGGCCGAAGCGCATGCGCCCACCCATGTCGAGCGTCACATGCGTACCAAGCCCGCCTTCGACCGGCGCCGGATAGATCAGGTGCGAGAACACCGGCCGGCCGGCAAAACCGAAATAATTGCCCTTGGCGAGCACGAGGCGCGGCACGCGCGCGGGAGGATAGCCATCCGTTGCGCGGGCCAGGCCTTGGGCGCCAAGACCGGCCGAATTGATCACCGCGTCGACCCCGAACGTCCCGGCTTCGGCTCCAGCGAAGGCCACCAGCCAGCCTGACGCGGAACGCGTCAGCCGCTCGATGCGCGTATTGAACGCGATCATGCCGCCGTGGTCTTCCAGGTCGCCCTGCAGCGCCAGCATGAAACCGTGGCTGTCGATGATGCCGGTCTCGCCCGAGTGCAGCGCCGCGACGCAGGAGAGCGCCGGCTCCATGGCGCGCGCCGCGTTGCCGCCGAGGAACTCCAGCCCCTCGACGCCGTTGATCCCGCCCTGCCGGTAGATCGCTTCGATCTTTGCGGTCTGCTTCTCCTCGACCGCCACGATCAACTTGCCGCATTTGCGGTGCGGCACGCGGTGCGAAGCGCAGAACTCGTACAGCATGCGCCGCCCCTGCACGCAGTGCCGCGCGCGCAGCGAGCCGGTCGGATAATACATGCCGGCATGGATCACTTCGCTGTTGCGCGAGGACACGCCGTTGCCGATGCCGCCGGTCGCTTCCGCGACGATCGCCTCGTGCCCGGCGAGCGCGGCCGCACGCGCAACCGCGAGGCCGACCACGCCGGCGCCGATGACGAGGATTTGCATTGACTATTCAGGCCAGGAAAACGGAACGCACGAAATCCCGATATAGCAGGATTTGCCGCGGCAGAATGGTGACGTCCCGCGAGGTGAGCGGTAGGGCGGGCAAAGGGCGCGATACGATGCCCGTCCGAATTCGCACAACATGGCCGCGCCGTGCCCGCCGTCGGCCTCTCGCGACGACGCAACACCGATGGCGGGCACGCCGCCCGCGCCATGCGCGCGGGCTTTGCTATGCCCGCCCTACGGATTCACCCGATTCCCCCCAGCCGATAAAACCGCTTCGCGGTCCCGGCAAAAAGGTCGGCCTTTTCCGCAGCGCTCGCGCCTTGCGCCAAAATCTTGCACGCGTTCCAGAACACCGGATAGCTGTAGGAGCCCTTGTCGACCGGGAAGTTGCTCTCGAACATCGCGCGCGCAGGCCCGAACGCCGCGATGCAGGTCTCGATGTAAGGCCGCCAAGTGTCGGCCAGCATCTGCGACGACGGCGGATCGGCCGGCTTCTCGAAACCGAAGCCGCCGATGCGCATGCCCAAGCCGCCGAGCTTCACGTGCACGTTCGCCCGCTTGGCCAGCGCCTCGATCGACTTCTTCCAGCCGGGAAACACGTCGCCGTGCTTGTAGGCATTGATGCCGACCGGACCGCCGACGTGGTTGAGCACGATCCTGGCGTCCGGGAACGCATCCGCGAGGCCGGCGAGCTCGTCGATCTGCGGATGATAGAGCCAGGCGTCGAACGCGTAGTCGAGCCGATGCAGCACCGCGAAGCCTTCGCGGAATTTCTTGTCGCCCAATAATCCTGGCGGCGACGAAAACGCCGGATTGCGCACCTGCGGATCGTCGTCATACGCGACGATGTGGCGGATGCCGCGGAAGCGCCCGCCGCCGGCGCGCTCATGCGCCTGCAGCACCGGCTCCACGCGAGATCCGAGCGACAGGTCCGCGTTGCCGACGATGCCGGCGCAGGCGCGGATTTGGCCGTAGATGCCGCTCGCCGTCATGGCGGCGACGCCGTTGACGAACTCGGTCTCGCCCACCGGCCGCAGTTCGGCCGGCCCGTCCGCCTTGTGGAACGCGCGCGCCTGCACGAACACCGTGGCGAGGATGTTGTGGCCGCTGTTGGTGTCGGCGAGGAGGTCGTCGAGCAGATAGCGCCAGCCCGGCCGGTCCCACAGGTGATGGTGCGGGTCGATGATCGGCAGCTCGGGCTCGAGAATCGGCTCCTTGCGCCGGTCCAGCCAATCCTGGCGGACGGCCAGATAGTTCGCGGCGTGCGCCGTCGGCGTCGCTTCGGCCATGAGCGGCTCGCTACTCCGCCGCGATCCGCACCTCGGGCGCGGCGGCCTTCACGTCGGCATCGACGTGGGTCTCGAACTGCACGAAGTTGTCCTGGAACATGCGCACCAGCTTGCGCGCCGTGTCGTCGAACTCCGCCTTGTTGGCCCAGGTCTTGAACGGATAGAGCAGGTGCGGCTCGATGCCGGGCACCGCGGTCGGCACCGAGAAGCCGAAATACGGATCGGTGCGGAACTTGGCGCCGCGCAGCGAGCCGTCGAGCGCCGCCGTCAACAGCGTGCGCGTCACCTTGATCGGCATGCGCCGCCCGACTCCGTACCGGCCGGCGGTCCAGCCGGTGTTGACCAGCCAGCAGTCGACGTGATGCACGGCGATCAGCTCGCGCAGCAAGTTGCCGTAGACGGTCGGATGGCGCGGCAGGAACGGCGCGCCGAAGCAGGTGGAGAATTCGGGCTCGACGCCGACCAGACCCTTCTCGGTGCCGGCGACCTTGGCCGTATAGCCGGAGAGGAAGTGATACATCGCTTGCGCCGGCGTCAGCTTGGCGATCGGAGGCATCACGCCGAAGGCGTCGGCGGTGAGCATGACCAGGTTCTTCGGCATGCCGGCGCGGCCGGTGCGCGAGGCGTTCGGGATGTAATCGAGCGGATAGGCCGAGCGGGTGTTCTCGGTCTTGGAGTCGTCGTCGAAATTGCAGATGCGCGTCTGCGGGTCGAACACCACGTTCTCGAGCACCGAGCCGAAGCGCAAAGTCGCGGCATGGATTTCGGGCTCGGCTTCGGCCGAGAGCTTGATGCACTTGGCGTAGCAGCCGCCTTCGAAGTTGAACACGCCGTGCGGGCCCCAGCCGTGCTCGTCGTCGCCGATCAGGGTGCGGTTCGGGTCGGCAGACAGCGAGGTCTTGCCGGTGCCGGAGAGGCCGAAGAACAGCGCCACGTCGCCGTCCTTGCCGACGTTGGCCGAGCAGTGCATCGGCATCACGCTTTCGGCCGGCAAATAGTAGTTGAGCGTGGTGAAGACCGATTTCTTCATCTCGCCGGCATAGAAGCTGCCGCCGATCAGGATCATGCGCTTGCTCAGATTGAGCGCGATCACGGTCTCCGAGCGCACGCCGTGGCGCTTGGGATCGGCCTTGAAAGTCGGCAGGCACAGAATGGTGAAATCGGGAACGTAGGCGCCAAGCTCATGGCGTTCGGGCCGGATCAGCAGCGAGCGGATGAACAGCGAGTGCCAGGCGAGCTCGGTGAACACGCGCGCCTTGATGCGGTACTTCGGGTCGGCGCCGCCATAGAGATCCTGAGCGAACAGCTCCTTGCCCTCGGCGTGGGCGAGGAAATCGTTGAGCAGCAGGTCGAACTGCGCGGGCGAGAGCTTGCCGTTCTTCTGCCACCAGATGGTCTGCTCGGTCTGCTCGTCGCAAACCACGAACTTGTCCTTTGGCGAACGGCCGGTGTGGGTGCCGGTCTCGGCGCAGAACGCGCCGCCCTGCACCACGTTGCCTTCCTGGCGCGCGAGCGCATGCTCGTAAAGGGTTTCCGCCGTCAGATTCCAGTGGACCGCCGCCAGGTCCTTGAACCCGAACTTGTCGGCGCCGTGCGCGCCGTTCTTCAGACCCGTCTCTTTCACGCGAAGACCTCCGCATACTCGCCGGAGCCTCGCCGGCGCCTACTCCCCGGGGTCGCGGGCCACGGGCGCGCGACCTATAGACACGATCGCCTCAGCTGCCAAGGCCGGTCTCATGGTAGGGTTTCCGGCGACCCGATGGGACCGATTTCGACTCAGGTTCGTGTGAAATTTTCGCACTCATCATGGTTAAGCAGCGGTGCAGCAATTCGTTGTGCGCTGCACGCGAGGCGCGAGCGGTCTACTCGACCAGGCCCTTTCCGGCCAACCACTTCTGGATCACCGCGGCGATCTCGCCATTGTTCTTGTCCTGCATCAGCATGTGTGAATTGCCCTTGATGCCGAGGTCGGGAAGGTTGATCCAGTCGACCGTGCCGCCCGCCGCCGTGACGGCGTTGCCGTACTCCATGTCGATCTTCTTGAACGTCGACCAGCGCGGATGCTGGTCGACATAATCCCCGAACACCATCAGCACCGGCGTGTCCTTCAGCTTGCCCGCATTGGCGACGATGCCGGCGGTCGCGGATTCGATCGCGACGATCGCCTTGACCTTGTCGGGCCGCAGCTCGGCGACCTTGAAGCCGAACGCGCCGCCCTGGCTATGCGCCAGCAGCACGCACGGGCACACCTTGTCCACCAGCGCCACATAGGCGTCGATGATCGCCTTGTCGGTGGTGAGCCAGCGCGGCACCGACTGCTTCATGTAGTTCTCGTAGGCCTCGACCGGAAACTGGCTGCCGGGCAGCACCCTGCGCTTGGCGGGCTCGATGTTCCACGAGCCCTCGCCGTCGCCGATGCGGAAGCGCTCGAACGGGTCCTGGTAGGTGAGGAAGGTAGGCTGCGAGGGCCAGATGTCGGGGGAGGCGAAACCGGAGCGGCCGCGCTCGACCGCGTCCGACACGTAGACGTCCCAGCCCTGGCGCAGGAAATGATTGAGCCAGCCTTCGCGGCCGTCCGGCGTGCTTTCGTACGTGACCCCGGTCAGCCCGCCGCCGTGCCACATCAGCAGCGGGAACTTGCCCTTGCGGGCCTTCGGCAGGAAATACTGCACGTACATCTGCTCGACCATGTATTGACCGTTGGGATCGAGCTTGGTCAGCGGGCCGCCGGGCTGGCGCACGATCATGCGCACTTCCTTGCCGCTGACCTCGGCGATGCGGCCGCCGATGTGGAACGAGCCCATGCCGCGCAGCACGATGTCGTCGTTGGCCATGGCCGTCCCCTGCAAGGCGGCGAGGCCGAACGCCAGGCCGATGATCAAGCGGTGCATTGGGCCCTCCCGGTCCGATCGTCGTTGGAGCCCATCTTGGATGATCCCGGCGACACGCGCCACGGTGGGCACTCGCGTCCACCGATGACCTTGCGGAGGATGGGCCGACGCCCGCGGGGACGCACCCTCAATCGAGATGAACGGCGGCCTGCGCCAGCGGCACGCGCTCTGCGCCAAGCAGCATCCCCGCGATCGCCGCCTCGTCGCGCGGCCCTCCTGAAAACGCATCCGGCCGACCGAGCTTGTGATCGAGCACCAAACGGGAGAGCAGGAGGCGCCGCGCGTCGCCGCGGCGCGCATGGATCCGCGCCCCCTCCCATGCCAGCATCACGGCGCTCGTCACATGATAGAGTGTTGTGGTGGCGCGGCGCGCATCGGCCTCGCCGGCCGGATCGGCCGCGACCGCCTGCGCGAAAGCAATCGCGCGATCGACCAGCGTACGCAGCCGGTCGCGGAAACCTTGCGGGACCGCGGGGCTCTCGCCCAAGCGTGCATGCAGGTCCGCGGCGAGCGCGCTTTCCGCATGATGGCGGCCGACCGCGCGCGTCACGGCGTCGAGCGCGACGATATTGCTGGTGCCTTCCCAGATCGAACCGAGATGGGCGTCGCGCAGCAGGCGGGCCGGCGCGAACTCCTCGATGTAACCGACACCGCCGCGCATCTCGAGCGCGTCGCCGCATGCCTTGCGGGCATCGCGCGTCGCACGGAATTTCAAGGTCGGCGTCAGGACTCGCACGAGCGCGGCGGCATCCTGGCTGCCGCCTTCCGCCCGATCGAGCGCATCCGCCGTCATGAAGCAGAGCGACAGCGCCTGTTCCACGGCGAGCATGATCTTCATGAGCTGCCGGCGCGCGAGCGGGTGATCGACGATGCGCTTGCCGAACACGATCCGGCCGTGCGCGACGGCAAAAGCGTCGTGCAGCGCGCGCCGCATCAGCGCGGCGGATTTGACGCCGTTGGAGAGCCGCGACCAGTTGACCATCTCCGCCATCTGGAGGAAGCCGCGGTCGAGCCGTCCCACCGCGTAGGCGAGCGCGCCTTCGAGCTTGATCTCGCCCGATGCCATCGAGCGGGTGCCGAGCTTGTCCTTGAGGCGAACGATCCGATAGCGGTTGGGCGAGCCGTCATCGAGCCGGCGCGGCATCAGGAAAAGGCCGACGCCGCGGGTTCCCGCGGCCGCGCCCTGCGGCCGCGCCAGCAGCATCACCACGCCGGCGTCGGCATTCGAGCAGAACCATTTCTCGCCGGTGAGGCGCCAGTGACCGTTCTCGGGGGTTGCGGTCGTCGTCAGCCTGCCGACGTCCGATCCGCCCTCCTTCTCGGTCATGAATTGCGCGCCCTGCGTCAGAAGCGCCATGTCGGTCTGGGTCAACCCGTCGAGATACTTGTCCTTGAGCGCCTGATCGCCGAAGCGCGACAACAGCATCGCGGCGCCGTCGGTGACGTTGATCGGACAGCCGAGGCCGAATTCCGCCTGGTTGAACAGATAGGTGAAGGCGTGCTTGGCGGCCGACGGATAGGTATGCGGCCAGCCGAGGATCCCGGCGCGATGCGACATCGCGTGGATGCCGAATTCTCCGTAGGCGACGCGCTCCAGCTCGCGATAGGCCGGGTGATATTCGATCCACTGCCGGTCGCGGCCGAAGCGGTCGCGATGATGCAGCACCGGGGGATGCCGGTCGGCGAGCCGCGCGCAGTGGTCGAGGTGGTCTCCGCTAAGCGCGCCGAGGCGATCGAGATGCGGCTCGAGATGGCGGAACAGCGCGTCAGGAAGATAGAGCTGCAACAGGTCGCCGAGCGAAGGATCGGCGCGATAGAAGTTGAGGCCCGTCGTATCGGGCGCAATCGCGTCGGCGGCGGCCACCCTCGGGATCCCGTGCATGGTGTCCTATTGTCGGTGATCTGTCGGCGCAGCGCCACCGTAGCCTGCGGCGTGCGGCCGACCGCTTATGCGAAATGACGGATTTCGTCGATGTTGGAGCATGATCTTTTCCGAAAACCGGTGCCCACTTTTCGGGATCATGCTCTATGATCGATCCATGCCGAGCGACCAACCCAAGACGGCCTTCGTTTTCGCGGGCGGCGGCAGTTTCGGCGCCATTCAGGTCGGCATGCTCCACTCGCTCGCCACGCACGGGATCGTCGCCGACATGGTTTTCGGCTCGAGCGTCGGCGCCCTGAACGGCGCCTACTACGCGGGAGACCCCACGCCGGCGGGCGTTGGCAAACTCGAAGCGATCTGGCGCGGCCTGCGCCGGAACGACGTGTTTCCGGTCACGTGGCGGACGCTTTTCGGTTTCATCCGCCGGCGGGATTTTCTCGTCACGTCCGACGCCCTGCGCACCCTCATCGAAACGCATCTTCCCTACCGCAACCTGGAAGACGCAAAACTTCCGATCCATGTGGTCGCAACCGATATTCTGTCGGCCGAGACCGTCGTGCTGTCCAAGGGCCCGGCCTGCGCGGCGATTCTCGCGAGCGCGGCAATCCCGGCGGCGTTCGCGCCGGTGCAGTTGGGAGACCTGTTTCTCGCCGACGGCGCGATTTCGAGCAACACGCCGGTCAGGGTCGCGGTGGCGCACGGCGCACGGCGCCTGATCATTCTGCCGACCGGATACGCCTGCGCGCGCCAGACGCCGCCGGTCGGCGCGGTCGCGAACGCGTTGCATGCGCTGACGCTGCTGATCGCGCGGCAGCTCATCAGCGAATTGGAGAATCTCGGGCCGCAAATCGATTACTACGTGCTTCCGCCGCTGTGTCCGCTGAAAGGCTCGCCCTACGATTTCTCGCACACCGACGAGCTGATCGCCCGCGCGATCAAAAGCACGAACGAATGGATCGACGGCGGCGGATTTGAAGTGCCGCGCACGCACGCGCAGCTCGGCCTGCACAAGCACCGTCATTGATGCCGGGCCGCGCCCTATGCGCTCGATCGCGCCTGCTCGGCGAGCTCGACCAGTGTCTGGCGTAAACCGCTGCCGGACGTGACGGGTTGCTTGAAGGCAAGCCGCGCGGTGCGGTCGCCGGCGGCGAGATCGGCGCCCTCGGGATCGACGCCGCTGATGCGCCAGGGGCCATCGGCCTCGCCGATGAGCCTGGTCGCATAGAGCAGGATCGCGTCGGCGTGGTCCTGGTTCATGTGCGCAACCGCGCCTTCCTCGGCGGCGATCAGATCGGCGGCGCCGGATACATCCGTGAGCACTTGCGCTGCGCTGAGATCGGCAGCGCGGGCGAAGCCGCCGTTGAGATGGGCGGACGCGACCGTCATGCGCCGGAACGAGAAGTCGCCGAACCCGGCATAAAGCTCCGACTTCGGATGGCGCGCCAGGAATCGCCGGCGCACGCGCGCCTCCTCGGCGCTCTCATGTTCGACGCGCGCAAACGCACCCAGCACGGTGAGCCGCGGATGCGCGAGCGGGTCGCCCTTGCCACCGGTCGCGAGCAGCACCGAGGCGCGGCCGTCCGCTTCAAGATTGGCCGTATGGGTCGAGAGCCGCGAGGTGAGGATCACCGGCGAGCCATCGACGTCGGTTGCGACATTGACCAGCGACGCGAAGGGATGGCCGGTATGGCGGTCGATGGTCGCCAGCGTGCCGGCCCGGGTCGCGCGCAGCAGGGCCTTGGCAAGCGCCAGCGGGTCGAAATCCGCCGGCGGCCGCGCCCCCTCGGGCAGGCGGTCGGGCATGGCGCCGGGCAGAGCGGGATTGTTCTGGCTCACCCTATCCCCTCCCAAATCCTTCATCGGCCACGATTATTCTCAAGCTTGCCACAATTGCGCCGGTTCCGCAGGCTCAAAGGGGAACCGGGGCCGGGCCGATCGCGCGCGGCCGAATTGTGCTAGAAGGCCGCCCATGCCGACCATCGCCCTCGTCGACGACGACCGCAATATCCTGACCTCGGTCTCGATCGCCCTCGAAGCCGAGGGCTACCGGATCATGACCTATACGGACGGGGCCTCTGCGCTCGACGGATTCAAGACCTCGCCGCCGGACCTCGCCATCCTCGACATCAAGATGCCGCGCATGGACGGGATGGAACTGCTGCGCCGGCTGCGCCAGAAGACCGACATGCCGGTGATCTTCCTGACCTCCAAGGACGAGGAGATCGACGAACTGTTCGGGCTGAAGATGGGCGCCGACGACTTCATCCGCAAACCGTTCTCGCAACGCCTCCTGGTCGAGCGCGTCAAGGCGGTGCTGCGGCGGATCGTCCCGAAGGACGGCGCGGCGGTGAAGGAAACCGATACCCGCAAGGTGCTGGAACGCGGGCTCTTGCGCATGGACCCGGAGCGCCACACCTGCACCTGGAAGGGCGAGCCGGTGACGCTTACCGTCACCGAATTCCTCATCCTGCAGGCGCTGGCGAGCCGGCCCGGCGTGGTCAAGAGCCGCAACGCCCTGATGGACGCGGCCTACGACGATCAGGTCTATGTGGACGACCGCACCATCGACAGCCATATCAAGCGGCTGCGCAAGAAGTTCAAGGCGACCGACGACGCCTTCGAGATGATCGAGACGCTGTACGGGGTCGGCTACCGCTTCAAGGAAGCCTGATCGATCCGGATGCGATAGGATGCCGGCGGCGCGGCGTTGGGTCTCGCGCAGCATCGACGACGAGCGGATTTGGCATAGGTGCTCGATCGAACCGCCAACCTTGAACCTGCGGTCGCGGAGGCCGACGCCCCCGGCGAACCGCCGGCGCGCACCGGACGCCTGCGCAACCTCGCGCGCGCGGCCTGGCAGTTCTTCGCCATCCAAAGCTCCTCGAGCCTCACCCGCCGCATCGTCGTCCTCAACGTCGTCGGGCTGCTCGCGCTCGTCATCGGCATCCAGTATCTCTCGCAGTTCCGCGCCGGCCTGATCGACGCCCGCGTGCAGAGCCTGCTGGTGCAGGGCGAGATCATCGCCGGCGCGATCGCGGCCTCGGCCACGGTCGAGACCGACGCCATCACCGTCGATCCGGAAAGACTGCTCGACCTGCAGACCGGTGAGAGCTACGGCCCGTCCGACGACGCGCTCTCGGCGCTCGAATTCCCGATCAATCCCGAACGGGTGGCCCCGGTGCTGCGCCGGCTGATCACGCCGACGCAGACGCGGGCGCGCATCTACGACCGCGACGGCGTGCTCGTGGTCGACAGCGGCAATCTCTACGGCCGCGGCGACGTGCTGCGCTTCGACCTGCCCGCGCCGGCCGAGGAAGAGCCCGGCGCGCTCAGGCGCGCCTGGGTCGCGCTGTCGAACTGGCTGTGGCGCGGCGATCTTCCGCTCTACAAGGACATCGGACCCGACAACGGGCGCGCCTATCCGGAGGTCGTGCAGGCGCTGGCCGGGCTCAAGGCCAGCATCGTGCGCATGAACGAGCGCGGCGAGATCATCGTCTCGGTCGCGGTCCCGGTGCAGCGCTTCCGCGCGGTGCGCGGCGCGCTTTTGATGTCGACCCAGGGCGGCGACATCGACCAGTTGCTGGCCGCGGAACGGTTCGCCGTGTTCAAGGTGTTCCTGGTCGCGGTCGTCGTCATGGTGCTGCTGTCGGTGCTGCTCGCCGGCACCATCGCCGGGCCGGTGCGCCGCCTTGCCGAGGGCGCCGAGCGCGTGCGCCGGCGCATCAAGGCGCGCGAGGAAATCCCCGACTTCACCGGGCGGCGCGATGAGATCGGCCATCTCTCCGGCGCGCTGCGCGACATGACCAGCGCGCTCTATACCCGCATCGAGGCCATCGAGAGCTTCGCCGCCGACGTGGCGCACGAGCTGAAGAACCCCCTCACCTCGCTGCGCTCGGCGGTGGAGACGCTGCCCCTGGCCAGGACGCCGGAGAGCCGCGCGCGCCTGCTCGCGGTCATCGAGCACGACGTGAAACGGCTCGACCGCCTGATCTCGGACGTCTCCGACGCAAGCCGCCTCGACGCCGAGCTGCAGCGCCAGGAGGCGGCGCCGACCGACCTGAAGAAGCTGCTCGACATGCTGGTCTCGGTCGCCAACGAAGTACGCCGCGACGACGGCGTGACGATCGCGCTCGCCTTCCAGGGCGGAAGCGCGGCGTCGTTCGTCGTGCCCGGGCACGACTCGCGCCTCGGCCAGGTGATCGACAATCTGATCGAGAACGCGCGCTCGTTCTCGCCGCCGGGCGGGACGGTGCGCATCACCTGCCGCCGGCTGCGCGACGCGGTCGAGATCATCGTCGACGACGACGGCCCCGGCATCCGCCCCGACGTGCTCGAGAAAATCTTCGAGCGCTTCTATACCGACCGCCCGCACCAGGGCTTCGGGCAGAACTCCGGCCTCGGCCTGTCGATCTCCAAGCAGATCGTCGAAGCCCATGACGGAACCATCCGGGCCGAGAACCGCATGAGCGCCGCTGCAGCGGACGGCGAGCCGAAGGTGCTCGGCGCGCGCATCGTCGTGCGCCTGCCGGCGAAGTGACCTCTTCCACCATCCATGCCTCCGCGGTGCTGGTCGGCGCGCGCGCCGTCCTCATCCGGGGTCCTGCGGGATCGGGAAAATCGCGGCTCGCCTACGCCTTGATCGAGACCGCCGCGGCGGGCCTGCTGCCGTTTGCCCGGCTCGTCGCCGACGACCGCGTCCATATCGAGGCGGCGCATGGCCGCCTGCTCGCGCGTCCGCCCGACCAGCTGGCCGGGCTGATCGAGATCCGCGGCCTGGGAATCCGCCGGTTGCCGTTCGAGCCGGTGGCCGTCGTCGGGCTGGTCGCGGACCTGGAAGCCGGCGACGCTGCGCGCCTTCCGCAACCGGAGAACCGCCATGCCGCCATCGCGGATGTTCGCCTGCCGCGGCTTTCGGTCGCTTCCGGCGCCGACCCGCTGCCATATCTCGTTGCTGCACTGCGCACGGTGGATTCCGGCTTGTAACGCAGGGTAATTGCACGGTTTGTCGCACTGCGAAATTCATTTCGCAGGAGCGGCATGACCCCTTGCGCTCCGAGTCGGGATGGTGAAGATGGGGGCCCTTTCTTGCCGCCGGCCCTTCAGGACAATCCTCGGGCGCGCGCGGGGAGCATTGATGATCGGACTCGTCCTAGTCACCCACGGCAGTCTCGCCGTGGAGTTCCGTTCGGCACTCGAACACGTGGTCGGTCCGCAGTCGCAGATCGAGACCGTGACGATCGGCCCGGACGACGACGTGGAGCAGCGTCGTCAGGACATCATCGAGGCGGTCAAGCGCGCCGATTCCGGCGACGGCGTCGCCATCCTCACCGATATGTTCGGCGGCACGCCCTCCAACCTCTCCATCTCGGTGATGAACCGGCCCAAGGTCGAGGTGCTGGCCGGCATCAACCTGCCGATGCTGGTGAAGCTCGCCAAGGTGCGCGACGACTGCTCGCTCGACCGGGCGGTGGCGGCGGCGCAAGAGGCCGGACGCAAATACATCACCGTTGCGAGCCGTGTGCTCGCCGGGAAATGAATCCTCCGGATAATGCCGCGCCGGGACCCGGCGTCGTCGTACGCGTGCTCGACATCGTCAACGAAAAGGGCCTGCACGCGCGCGCTTCGGCCAAGTTCGTGCAGACGGTGGAGAAATACGAGGCGACCGTGCGGGTGACGCGCGCCGGCGAGACGGTAGGCGGCGACTCGATCATGGGGTTGATGATGCTCGCGGCCGGGATCGGCACCTCGATCACGGTCGAGGCCACGGGCCGCGAGGCGAGCCAGGTGGTGGCCGCACTCGCCGCGCTGGTCGCCAGCAAGTTCGGCGAGGAAGGGTGACGGCCGGCGCGTCCGTTCCTTGCCCCGCGCGCGACACGTGCTTAAAGCCCCGCCATGGCTCCGCCCCTGCTCACGCTGCAAGACGTTCACCTCACCTTCGGCGGCACGCCGCTGCTCGAAGGCGCCGAACTCTCCATCGGCGAGCGCGAACGCCTGTGCCTGGTCGGACGCAACGGGTCGGGCAAGTCGACGCTGCTCAGAATCGCGGCCGGCATGGTCGAGCCCGACCGCGGCACACGCTTCCTGCAGCCCGGCGCGACCGTGCGCTATCTGGCGCAGGAGCCCGATCTCGGCGGTCACGCCACGACGCTCTCCTATGTGGAGGCGGGACTGGCGCCGGGCGACGACCATCAGCGTGCGCGCCATCTGTTGCGTGAGCTCGGCCTGAGCGGAGATGAAGCGCCGGGACAATTGTCCGGCGGCGAGGCCCGGCGCGTGGCGCTGGCCCGCGTGCTCGCGCCCGCGCCCGACATCCTGCTGCTCGATGAGCCGACCAACCATCTCGACCTGCCGGCGATCGAATGGCTGGAGCGCGAATTGGCCGAGTCGCGTTCCGCGCTGGTGCTCATCAGCCACGACCGGCGGTTCCTGCAGCGCCTCGCGCGCGCGACCGTATGGCTCGACCGCGGCATCACGCGGCGCATCGAGCGCGGATTTGAGGACTTCGAAGCATGGCGCGACCAGGTGCTCGAGGAAGAAGAGCGCGACCAGCACAAGCTCGGGCGCAGAATCGTCGCCGAGGAGCACTGGATGCGCTACGGCGTCACCGCACGGCGCAAGCGCAACATGCGCCGGGTGGGCGAGCTCGCGCGGCTGCGGCGGGAATTCCGCGAGCACCGCCGCGCGCTCGGCAACGTCACGATGGCGGCCACCGAGGCGGACCTGTCCGGAAAGCTGGTGGTCGAGGCGGACCGCATCGCGAAATCCTTTGCCGCGCCGGTCGTGCATAACTTCTCGATCCGTATCCAGCGCGGCGACCGCATCGGCATCGTCGGACCCAACGGGTCGGGCAAGACGACGCTGTTGAAGCTGCTCACCGGCGAGCTTGCGCCGGACGCCGGCACGATCAATCTCGGCACCAACCTGGCCATGGCGACGCTCGACCAGCGCCGCGTCGCGCTCGACCCCCTCAGCTCGGTGCGCGACACGCTGACCGGCGGGCGCGGCGACAGCGTGTTCGCCGGCGGTCAGACGCGTCACGTCGTCGGCTACATGAAGGATTTTCTGTTCACGCCCGAGCAGGCCGGGACGCCGGTCGGGGCGCTATCCGGCGGCGAACGCGGGCGGCTCCTGCTCGCGCTCGCGCTCGCGATCCCGTCCAACCTGCTCGTGCTCGACGAGCCGACCAATGATCTCGATCTGGAGACGCTCGATCTTCTGGAGGAGATGATCGACGACTACCCGGGCACGGCATTGCTGGTCTCGCACGACCGCGACTTCCTCGACCGCACGGTGACGGCGGTGGTCGCGTCCGAAGGCGATGGGCGCTGGGCGCTCTATGCCGGCGGCTATTCCGACATGGTGGCGCAGCGCGGCGAGGGCGTCACCGCGAAAGCCATCGCAAAGCCGGACGCGAAGCCGGCGCGCGAAAAGACCGCGGCGCCGGCCAGCGCGCCCAAGACCCGCCTCTCGTTCAAGGACAAGCACGCGCTGGAAACCCTACCTGCGCGCATGGCCGCGCTCGAAGCCGAGATCGCGAAGCTCTCCAAGGCGATCGCCGACCCGAACCTCTATGCGCGCGACCGCGCGGCCTTCGACAAGGCATCCGCCGCGCTCAGTGCCGCGCAGGCGGCGCTGGCCGGCGCCGAGGACGATTGGCTGCGGCTTGAGGAATTGCGCGAGCAGGTCGAGGCACGCTAGCGCGTGATCTTTTCCGAAAGCCGCTTCACTGCCCGCAGCGATGACCCGGCCATATCCCGCATCTTTGGATTTTCCACGTGGCGTCGGGCGTCTACGCCGCGGACTTCAGCGCGAGGCGCGCGGCGAATCTCAGATCGCGCACGAAGCGCGCATATTCGGCGCGCTTGTCCGCCTCCTCCCGGATGCGCAGCAGTGCCGAAGGGTGGATCGTCACCGTCAGCGGTGTACCGTCGGCAAGCGCAAGCGCTTCCCCGCGTACCTTGGCGATGGTGGTGATGCGCCCGGTGAGGCTGCGCGCCGCGGTGGCGCCAAGCGCGACGATCAATGCCGGCCGGACGATCGCGCGCTCGCGCTCGAGCCACCACTTGCAGCGCTCGATCTCGTAGGCATTCGGCCGCTTGTGCAAGCGACGCTTTCCTCGCATCTCATGCTTGAAGTGCTTCACCGCATTGGTGACGAAGGTTTCGCCGCGCGGAATGCCGGCCTCCGCCAGGGCCTGGTCGAGAATGCGCCCCGCCGGTCCGACGAACGGTGCCCCGGCGAGGTCTTCCTTGTCGCCCGGCTGTTCGCCGACCAGCATGATGCGCGCCTGACGCGGTCCCTCGCCCGGCACCGCCTGGGTGGCGTTCTTATAAAGCGGGCAGCGCCGGCAGGCATTCTCGGCGGTACGCAGGCCGCTGAGCGAAGTCACCAACGGACCGTCGTCATCGACCATTGCCATGTCACCCTCCGGCGTCGACGCCTCGCAAGGTTGTTCGGTTCGCACGGTATCAACGCCCTTGGCCGCGCCCGGGTTCGCGAAAATCCGCTTCGTGATCGCTGTTCTTGCCCGAGCGGCGCCTTGCGGCGCTACGGCGCGTCGTGTTGAAACGTGATTTGCGCGTGTTACTCTTGAATAACTCACACGTCTAAGGAGCGCCCATGCCCGTCAGCGGACCCGCCTGGGTCGCGAGATTTCCCACCAGCAAGAGCATCGACGATCTCTCCCCGGGCTTCCGCGCCAAGGTGCAAGCCTTCGTCGACGCTCTCAACGCCGCTGGAGCCACGATCTCGGTCAACGCGACACGGCGCCCGCGCCAGCGGGCCTACATGATGCATTTCTCCTGGCGCATCGCGAAGAACCGGATCGATCCTGCCGATGCCACGCCGTTCAGGCCGAATGACGGCGAGGACGGGGTCGACATCGAGTGGCTGCACAGGAAGCCGAACGGCGCGCCCGATGTTCCTGCCAGCCGCGCCGCGGCCAGGAGGATGGTGGACGGCTTCGGCATCGGCGGTGGCAGTGTCGCGCCGTCCCTGAACTCGAACCACATCCGCGGGACCGCGATCGACATGTCGGTGAAGTGGACCGGCACCCTGTCGATCGAGAACAAGTCGGGAAAGACCGTGGAAATCAGCTCGACGCCGCGCAGCAGCGTCAATGCGGATCTGATCAAGGTGGCCAAGACCTACGGCGTCATCCACTTCTCCCCGCCGGCCAAGGACCCGCCGCACTGGAGCCTGACCGGCGGGTAGGAAGAAGATATAAAGAAATCTTTATATCCTTCTTGCCCGCCTTCCCGCCCCCTGCTATAGGCACGCCCACGAGACGCGCCGGGCTCCTGGTGCGGCGCCTTTTTCACCGCAAGTCAAGGGATTGTCATGAGCGCCAAAGCCGCGACCGACTACATCGTCAAAGACATCGGCCTGGCCGAATTCGGCCGCAAGGAAATCGCCATTGCCGAGACCGAGATGCCGGGCCTGATGGCGACGCGCGAGGAATACGGGCCGAAGCAGCCGCTCAAGGGCGCGCGCATCGCCGGCTCGCTGCACATGACGATCCAGACCGCGGTGCTGATCGAGACCCTGAAGGCGCTCGGCGCCGACGTGCGCTGGGTCTCGTGCAACATCTATTCGACCCAGGACCACGCCGCCGCCGCGGTCGCGGCCGGCGGCACGCCGGTGTTCGCCGTCAAGGGCGAGAGCCTGACCGAGTACTGGGATTACACCCGCAAGCTGTTCGAGTGGCACGGCGGCGGCTACCCCAACATGATCCTCGACGACGGCGGCGACGCCACCTTGTTCGTGCATCTCGGCGTGCGCGCCGAGGGCGGCGACACCGCGTTCCTCGACAAGGCCTCCTCGGAAGAGGAGGAGATCCTGTTCGCGCTGATCAAGAAGACGCTCAAGGAGAAGCCGCAGGGCTGGTTCGGCGAGATCGCCAAATCGGTCAAGGGCGTGTCCGAAGAGACCACCACCGGCGTGCACCGGCTCTACGAGATGCAGAAGAAGGGCACGCTGCTGTTCCCGGCAATCAACGTCAACGACTCGGTGACCAAGTCGAAGTTCGACAATCTCTACGGCTGCCGCGAGTCGCTGGTCGACGGCATCCGCCGCGGCACCGACGTGATGATGGCGGGCAAGATCGCGTTCGTGGCCGGCTACGGCGACGTCGGCAAGGGCTCGGCCGCGTCGCTGCGCCAGGCCGGCTGCCGCGTGATGGTCTCCGAGATCGATCCGATCTGCGCCTGGCAGGCCGCGATGGAAGGCTACGAGGTCACCACCATGGAGGACGCGGCCCCGCGCGCCGACATCTTCGTGACCGCGACCGGCAACAAGGACGTGATCACGGTCGACCACATGCGCGCCATGAAGGACCGCGCCATCGTCGCCAACATCGGCCACTTCGACAACGAGATCCAGGTCGCGGCCTTGAAGAATTTCAAGTGGGTCAACATCAAGCCGCAGGTCGACGAGATCGAGTTTCCGTCGGGCCGCCGCATCATCCTTTTATCGGAGGGGCGGCTGGTGAACCTCGGGAATGCCATGGGGCATCCTTCATTTGTGATGTCCGCATCCTTCACCAACCAGACCCTGGCGCAGATCGAGCTGTGGACCAATCCGGCTTCGTACGAGAGACAAGTCTACACCCTGCCGAAGAAGCTCGACGAGAAGGTCGCGCGGCTGCATCTGGAAAAGATCGGCGTGAAGCTCACGACCTTGCGCGACGACCAGTCGGAATACATCGGCGTGCCGAAGGACGGCCCGTTCAAGAGCGAGCATTACCGGTATTGAATTGTAGGGGTAGAGTCGAGGAGAGGCGCGGTTGCTTGGGGCACTGAGGCCATCGCTCCGTTTCCACTCCCCGCTCATCGAACCGGACGTGCGGATTTCCCGCATCCGGCTCTCCGACCGGCTTCATCGCAAGGCCCACGTCGGGTGTCGCGAACGCTTGCTGGCGTGCGGTTGGCAGCCAGCTCAGCGAACACGGTTTTTCGAGAGAACCGTGTGGTCCCGTGCGAAGGGACCTTGCGACGTTCGGACTTCGCCTTACAACAGAGCTTCTTCTGAAGGCTCCTGATACGTTCAGGTGTTTCCAGGCTCATCACCAATCACCCTGTATCCTCGCCTTCCTCCAAAGCGTGCCGGAAGTCAGGCCCCTTCCCTCCGCCGGCATTACCCGGCTTCAACGGTCTTACGGGCCTGTCCGACGCCCGGCGTGCCGCCACCTGATGTGGCGTTCGGGTCGCTACTTCCCGCACGCTCGGACCTCCCCCGTTTACGCGTGTCGCCTTGCCAGCGTGCTGTGTCCCCTACCCCGGCGGATCCAAACGGGTGCATGTGCTCGGTTTCCTTCCCCGCTCGGTGCTGCCTTCCCCGTTACCCAGTCGGGTCGGCATCCGCATCGCTACTTTCGAGGCCTGCTCGGACTTCACTCGCGTTACGGCCCGCTGGCTTGCTCGCCCGCCCAAGGCGGACTTCGTCACAGGGCTCCAGCCCGCTCCTTAGCAAGCTGCCTGTCAGCTACTCGATCAAACCGGCTACTATCGAGGTGGAATCTTCCTCCACTGGCTACACGCGCCTACGGGGCGCACTGGGCAAAGGCGCGGCCGCCGCACTCGAAATTGGGCACTGAAGGACTTCCGCGCCGTGCCCACGCGGATGGTCGACGAGCGCGCGAACGCGTGGGCAAAGGCGCGCGAGGTTCGTGCAGGTTCCGACCGGCCCGACGTTGCGGTCGCGGTAGGGACGCTCATTGCTGAGCGCCCCCCGCACAGAACCGTACGAGCGGCTTTCCCGCATACGGCTCCCACCTCGGGTGAAGAACGGCGAAGTGCCTGTTGGGCCAAGGATGGAGGATGCGCGGCGTGGGGAGCCAATCGTCCGCGATCGAGCGCATCTGGCTCCAGGTGATCGCACCTTTCTGGCTGCGCCGACCGAGGAGCCGGTGCCAGATTTTGGTGGTCTCGTCCTGGAAGGTCACCAAGCTGCGCCGATTGGTGGGTACCGCGTGATAATTGAAGTACCCTTTGACGACCTGCTTGAGCCATTTTCCCTGCAGGGATATGGGCCAATGTATGCGCTCTCGCAGTTCCTGTTCGATGGCTTGCAGCTTCGCCCGCATGCGGTCGCGCCGGGACTTCCGTTTGATCAGGAACTTGCCCCGCCGCGACTTGCCGCAGATGAAGATGAAGCCCAGGAACGCGAAGGTGTCCGGTTTGCCGAGGCCGCGACGCCTGCGGTTCTCGGCCGCAAAACGTCCGAACTCGATCAGCCGGGTCTTCTCCGCGTTGAGCGATAGCGCGAACTTCTCCAGCCGCTGGCGCATGGCCTCCAGGAAGCGTCGGGCGTCGGTCTCGTGCTCGAAGCCGACAATGAAGTCATCGGCGTAGCGCACAATGATAACCTCGCCCGCGGCCTCGCGCCGTCGCCAGCGGTTGGCCCAGAGGTCGAACACGTAGTGCAGGTAGATGTTGGCGAGCAGCGGCGAGATCACCGCCCCCTGCCCCGTTCCCCGCTCACTGACGGTCACGATCCCGTCCTCCAGGACACCTGCCTTCAGCCATTTCTGGATCAGGCGGATCATGCGCCGGTCGCCAACCCGGTGCTCTAGGAAGCGTATGAGCCATTCCTGGCTCACCGTGTCGAAGAACGAGCGGATGTCGGCGTCCAGTATCCAGTTCACCTTGCTGCGCTCGGTCCCGACCACAAGCGCAGCGATCGCATCATGCGCGCACCGCCCGGGCCGGAACCCGTACGAGAACCCGAGGAAGTCCTCCTCGTAGATCGCGTTGAGCACACCGGCCGCCGCGCGCTGGACGATCTTGTCCTCCAGCGCGGCAACTGCCAGCGGGCGCTGCCTGCCATCCGGCTTGGGTATGTAGACCCGCCGTGACGGCAGCGCCCGATACGCTCCCCGATGTACGCGGCCATGCAGGTCCGCAAGATTGCTTGCGAGGTTTTCCGCATAGGCCTGACATGTCAGCCCATCCACCCCCGGGGAGGCCTTCTCCTTCAATCCGGCGAATGCCTCTTCCAGGTGTTCGATGCTGATGTGGTGGAGAAGCGCGGTGAACCGCTCCTTCTTGTTGGTCCGTGCAGCTTGCCGTATGCGCAAGAGCCCCTGTGACACGCCGCTCCGGCTTTGCATCCGGTCCGTGCTCGGCTCTCCCGCATTCCCCTTGGCCTCAGCCCTTCGCTCCACAGCCTCCTCGGCGGATCGCTCCGCTTCGTTCGGCCGCTTCCCAGCTACTATGGCCTCGTCCGACTTCCCGCCTCCGGGCATCATCGGCTTTCGGCTCCTCGCCTTCCCGATGCGGACCACCAGCCAATCTTGCCAGCGGTCAGATGCGGGATCTCCCAGGTTCCGACGCGCTCCTTTTGCACGTGATGTGTTCTTCGACCCCGGCAGGGCGGCAGCACCTCGCGTTCACGGTACTGCTCATGTGGCGTTCGGCTCAAAGGACAGCCTCCGCCCCCGCGATAAGGGAATATCGGGGCTCAATCGCACACCCCACGCAACCGCTGTGTACGCTTTGCGACCGCCGTTGCCGTCGGTCACACAACACTCGCTTCCAGGCGGCTCGCTACGCCTTACCTGGGCTGGACTTCCACCAGCTGATCGCGCCAGCTTCTCCTGGCGCACCCTTTGCCCACCCTACCGCCCTCATCCCGTCCTTTCGATCATCACCTGATAGCCCTTGCCGAGCAGGCGCCACGCGCCTTCGCGTTCGCGCAGGAATTCGTCGATCGCGGTCTTGGCCTGCTGCTCCTTCGGCTTGTCGAGGCCGAAGCGGTAGTCGTCCCAGATGATGACGCTGCCGGCTGAGGTCACGCGCCAGGCGCCGAGCGAATTCTTGCGCACCGGCTCGTAGACGTGATCGGCGTCGATATAGACGAGGTCGAACACCCGGCCTTGCGCCGCGAGGGCGTCGAGCGCCGGGAACGACACGCTCTTGATCTTCTCCAGCCGGTCCCGGAACGGCGCGAGGTTGCGGTCGAAGCGCCCCTCGATCTCGGGAAACTCGCTGAAGGCGTCGACCGCCACCATGGTGGCGTGGGGGAAGAAGTTGAGGAAGAACGTGGCCGAGCGCCCTTCCCATGAGCCGAGCTCGAGGATGCGCAGCGGCGCGTCGCGCCACGGTGAAAGAATCCGGCGCCAGCGGCTGAGGTTTCCGGTGGTCCAGTCGGTGGTGAATTCCTTGTTCGCGAACCAAGCGCGATAGCGCCACGCGTCGATCGGCTTCTCGACGCGGGCGAGCGCCTTGTCGATCAGCCGCGGCCGCCACAGTGCGTTCGGACGAGGTCTCGTCATCGACGTCTCTCCATCACCTTGATGGCTGCGGCAGGAGGATCGCGATCAGGTAGCGCATCGGCGCGCCCGGCGCGCCGTTGTGGCTGCGCGTCAGCGTGACCTCCGAGCGCGTCGCCGACGGCATGGGCGCGGCGCGCGCCTCCAGCGACTCTATGCAGTCTCGATCCACGGCCGCGCAGACCATCGCTATCCCGTCGCGCGCGATGCGCCGCGCGTCGGCCCAGGGCGTGTTGTGCGGGCCTGCGATGTCGATGCGCAACGGTTTCCCCGGCAGATAGAACCCTGCGCCGTTGACCACGCTGGTGTTGCTGCCGAGGAAGCGCAGCGGCGCCGGCGTGGCCTGCCGCCACGCCCGGTCGACTGCAGCGGCGATCAGCCGGTAGTGCGCGGCGTGGTTGGCAACGCCGTCGCGATGGATGATTGCGGCGATGAACGGCGACAGCGACAGCGCGATGAGCGGAAACGCGATTGCGGCAGCCAGCACGCCGGCCGCGGCGCGGCGCGTGGTCTGCGCGCGTGGCGACGACAGCAGCGCCGCCGGCAGCATCGCCCACATCGGCATGGTCCAGAGCGTGTCGAGCCGCGTGCTCATCACCAGCGCGACCCCGAACGGCGCCAGAAACATCACCGCCGTCGCGAGCCACAGCATGCGGCGGTCGCCTTCATGCGCGATCACCATGGCGTGCGCCGCCGCCGCATCCGGCCGGCAGGCGATGAGCACGGCCGCCACGCCGCCGGCAAGGAACAGCGCGCCGCCGAGATAGTCGGCGAAGGATTTCATGAGCGCCGCGAACGTCACCTGATGCGAAATCGCCGCGTAGGTGAACGGCTGAAAGTCGTAGGTGAACAAGGTCGCGACGTTCGGCACGAACACGAGCGCGCCCACGACCACGGCGGCCCAGGGCGCGGGCGAGCGCAGATATTTCATTCGGTCGGGATGCGTCAGCGCGGCCACGATGAAACCGAGGATGAGGAAGATCGACCAGTACTTGGTGAGCATCGCGAGCGCGGCGCCGAGCCCTGCAAGCGCGCCCCAGACGGTGCTGCGCGTCTGAAACGAGCGCAGGAACAGATACGACGCGGCGGCCCAGACCGGGATCAGCAGCGCATTGGAGTTGAACTTGAGCGGCTGGAAATTGAAGCCGGGCGAGAAAGTGAGCATCGCGAGCGCGAGCGCGCGCTTGTCGCCGCCGACATGGCGCTTGGCGATCAGCCAGACGAACCACAGCGCGATCCCGACGCTGACGGTCGAGAGCAGGTAGTAGGCCCAGTCGGCATAGGGAAAGATCGTGAACCAGAACGTCGCGACCCAGGCCGGGAACGGCGGATGCTTGGGGTAGCCGTAGGCGGGAATGAGCGACCACGACACCACCTCGCCCATGTCGAAATGGATGTCCTGGCTGCCCTTGGCCACGACCGCATAGAGCCACCACACGATCACGTAGCCGAGGATGAGCGCGGCCGCGGCGCGGTCGCCGCGCTTGGGATCGGCCAGCGCGTCGACCAGCCGCTCGAACGGCGCCGCGAACCGGGTGCCGAACAGTTGCGTCATGGCCGCGGCGGGATGGTTGCGACGACGAAGCGCGCCGGCGCGCTCTCGAACCACAGCCAGCGGCGCGCGAGCGTCAGCTCGGCGCGGCGCCCGCCATAGGCCGCCTGGTAGTTCGCCATCACCTGCAGGCAATGCGCGAAGTCGGCCGGGCACAGGATCGCCATCCCCTCGCGCGCGATCCGCGCGTCATCGGCCCAGGGCGAGAGATACGCTGAGAAGTCCGCGAAGGTCGACGGCTTGTCGCTGCCGTAGAACGCCGCGGTGCTGACCAGCACGAACGGCCCGGCGACGAGCCGGAGCGGCTTGGTGGTGGTCGCCCGCCACTCGCGCTCGGCCGCCTGCATCACCAGCCGTGCGTATGCGGCGTGGTTCTCGACGCCGGCCTTCAGGGTGGCGTAGGCGACGATGGGGGAAGCGAGCAGCGCGAGCACCGTAACCGTCACGGCGACCGTCGCCATGCGCACGACGGAGAGGCGCGCGACGACGATGAGCGCGGAGCCGAGCATCATCACCGGCAAGAGATTATAGGCCGGCGCGTTCCACAGCGACAGCAGCCGCGTGCCGAGCGGCAGCGCGATCAGCACCGGGAGCAGGATCGGGATCCAGAACAGCAGCGCCGCCGTGCGCCGCGCGTCGCGCGGAAACCAGGTGTCGAGCACCGCCGGCAAGGGCGGCCGCAGCAGGATCAGGCCGAGCAGCAGCGGAACCACCGCGTAGCCGAGCGTGCCGCCGAGGTATTCGCCGAGCGAGGTGAAGAAATCCAGGGCCGAGCCGGCGGTGCGCCGCGTCGCCACCCAGCGGATCGGAGGGAAGTTCTCGCTCACGAGCCAGATCGCATGCGGTGCGACGACGAGCAGGAACACCCCGGCCGTGACCCACGGGGCGGCGGAGCGGAGCCAGGCCCTGCGGTCGCGGTCGAACAATGCGGCGAGCGCGAGCGCGACAGCCAAGAATACCGACCAGTATTTGACCAGCATGGCGCCGGCGGCGGCGAGGCCGGCGAGCGCCGCCCAGGCGAGATGGCACGTGCGCAAGGAGCGCACGAACGCCCACATCGCCAGCGCCCACAGCGGGATCAGCGCCGAGTTCTGGTCGAACTTCAGCCCGAGGAAATTGTAGAACGGGATCAGCGCAAGCAGGAACGGCACCGCGCCGCGCTTCTCGCCGTCGAGCCATTCGCCGGCGAGCTCGAAGGCCAGATAGATGCCGGCCGAGACCGTGACCACCGCGAGCAAGGTGTAGGCCCAGTCGGCGAGCGGAAATACCGAGAACCACGCGAACACCACCCAGCCGAGTAGCGGCGGATGCTTCGGATAGCCGAGCGCGAGCTCGCGCGCCCACACCACCATCTCGGCCATGTCGGCGTTCATGTCCTGGCTCGACTTGGCGATGATGCCGTAGAGCGTCCAGGCGGCCGCGTAGGCGATCACGAGGCCGAGCGCGGTCCGCCGCCGCCGCGCCGGATCGCCCAGCGCGTCGACCAGGCGCGCGAGCGCGGTGTTGATGCGGGTCCACGCGAACATGGCTTCCTATGCCATGTGCCGGGGAAACGCGTCCATCGCTGCACATTGAAAAGATGGGCCGTGCCCGATATCACCGGCACGATGAACGTGCCCCTGCCCGCCGCGCCCGTCCCCGCTCTTGCCGCGCCGCGGCCGGCGCCCGAGCTCGCCATCGTGGTGCCGACCTTCAAGGAACGCGACAACCTGCCGGTGCTGGTCGAGCGCATCGCGCACGTTCTCGCCGGCGTCGAGTGGGAAGTGATCGTCGTCGACGACGACTCGCCTGACGGCACCGCCGCGGTCGCGCGCGCGCTCGGCGTGGCCGATGCGCGCGTCCGCTGCATCCGCCGCATCGGCCGGCGCGGACTCGCCGGCGCCTGCATCGAGGGCATGCTCGCAAGCCAGGCGCGCTACGTCGCGGTGATGGACGCCGACCTGCAGCACGACGAGAGCCTGCTGACCGTCATGCTGGAGCGGCTGCGGCGCGGCGACGTCGATCTGGTGGCGGCGAGCCGCTACCGCGAAGGCGGCTCCGCCGCCGGCCTTGCGAGCGGACGGCGCGCCAGCGCCAGCCGCGCCTCGACCGTGCTGGCGCACAGGCTGCTCGGCGTGAGCTTGAGCGACCCCCTGAGCGGCTACTTCATGTTGCGGCGCGACGCGTTCGAGGCGCTGGCGCCGGACCTCTCCTCGCAGGGCTTCAAGATCCTGCTCGACATCGTGGCGACGTCGCGCGGCAACTTGCGCATCGCCGAAGTGCCCCTGGTGTTCCGCGAGCGGCTGCACGGCGAGAGCAAGCTCGACATCGTGAGCGCGTTCGATTTCGCCGGGCTGGTGCTGGCCAAGCTCAGCCGCGACACGGTGTCGTTCCGCTTCCTGATGTATTGCCTGGTGGGCGCGACCGGCATCGCCATCCACATGGCGACGTTGCAGCTCGCGCTCGCGGCGCTTCCCTTCGACGCGGCGCAGTCGGTCGCGACCGTCATGGCGATCTGCTGGAACTTCGTGCTCAACAACATGTTCACCTACCGCGATCAGCGGCTTTCCGGCTGGCCGTTCGTCACCGGGCTGATCCGCTATCAGATGGTCTGCCTAGTCGGGGCCATCTCCAACGTCGGCATCGCCAGCGCGATCTACCGCTTCGACCACGACTGGTGGATCGCCGGCCTCGGCGGCGCGCTGATGGGCGCGGCGTGGAACTACGTGGTGAGCACGGCCTTCGTCTGGCGGGTGCGGTAAAGCATGATCCCGAAAAGTGGGCACCGGTTTTCGGAAAAGATCATGCTCAACAAGAAACAGAAATTGCTATAATCGGACGGGATTCGGACCGACAGTCATGTGCCGCTGGATCGCCTATCGCGGTGAAAGCATCAGCCTGGAGCGCTACGTCACCGCGCCCTCGCATTCGCTGATCGAGCAGAGCATGCGCGCGCTCGAGGCGGCCGCCGGCACCAACGGCGATGGCTTCGGGCTCGGCTGGTACGACGCCCAGCAGCTCGAGCCCGGGCTCTACCGCGAGGTGCGCCCGGCCTGGTCGGACGAGAACCTCAAGCATCTGTGCCGCCACATCCGCTCGCACCTGTTCTTCGCCCATGTGCGCGCCTCGACCGGCACGCCGACCACGCGGCCGAACTGCCACCCGTTCGCCTATGGGCGCTGGCTGTTCATGCACAACGGGCAGATCGGCGACTGGTCGCTGATCCGCCGCCGCGTCGAGGCACTGATCCCCGACGCCCTCTACCCCTCGCGTATCGGCACCACCGATTCCGAAGCCGTGTTCCTGACGATCCTCGGCGCCGGCGCGGACAACGATCCGGTCGCCGCCACCATCGCGACGCTCGCGACCCTGACCGACATGGTGCGGGCGAGCGGCACCAGCGAACCGCTGCGCTTCACCGCCGCGCTCGCCGACGGACGCAACCTCTACGCCTTCCGCTACGTCTACAACGGCAACGCCAACACGCTGTATTACCGCGAGGCCAAGGGCAACCTGGTGGTCGCCTCCGAGCCGCTCGACACCGAGCGCGACTTCTGGAAGGCGGTGCCGGCCGGCCAGCTCATCATCGCGCGCGCCGGCGAGCCGGTGGAGCTGATGGCGTTCCCGCAGCACGCGAGCTTGGCGGCGGCGGAGTGAGGCCGGCTTCGCGCATGCGGCCATCCTTCGAGACGCGCGGGCTTCGCCCGCGCTCCTCAGGATGAGGATCACGGCTGTTGCGACCTCACCCTGAGGAGCCCCCCCCGAAGCGCCAGCAAGGCGGGCGTCTCGAAGGGCGAGGTCGCGAAGCAAAGCCCGTGACCGAATGCCAAATCGAAGAGTCGAATCGATCAATCAAACCCTTACCTTGCGTTGATTGACCGCCCCGTGCCGTCCGCTAGACTCGTGCGCGCACCCGGAACCGACCCATGCCGAGCGATGTGACCCGCGACGAGTTCAAGCACCTGACGACGCGCGTCGACGTGGTCGAGCGCGAGGTCGAGGGCGAGAAGCTGGTCTCGCGCCACATTCTGATGGAGACGCGGCGCAACACGGATGTACTCGCAGGCGTGCTGACGCGCCTGGACGGCGTGGAGACGCGTCTCGGCGGCGTTGAAACGAGGCTGACGCGCGTCGAGGGGACGCTCAACGGCTTGGTCAAGACTCTGCCTAGGATCGTTGGCGACGCGGTGCGCACGGCCCTACGCGGCCGCGGCAAGCGCTGAGCCGAGCGCGCGATGCCGAGCGATGTGACGCGACGCGGCGCAACACCGCTGATTTGGCGGGTATGCGCACCGATATAAAGAATCTGGACCGAAAGATTGATCGCGTGGAGGCGAAGTTGGAGAGCCGTATCGATGGCGTCGAGACGCGCCTTGATCGCGTAGAGGCGAAGATCGACGGCTTGGCCGGAAACCTTCCAACGATCGTCGGCGACGAAATGCGCAAGGTCCTGCGCGAGCGCGGCAAGCGCTGAGGCGAGCGACCGATGCCGAGCGACGTGACGCGGGACGAATTCAAGCAGGTGGTGACGCGCCTCGACGTGGTCGAGCGCGAGGTCGAAGGCGAGAAAATGGTTACGCGCCACATTCTGGAGCAGACGCGGCTCAATGCCGGCGATCTGGCCGAGTTACGGGTCGAAGTGAAGGGCATGCGCGGCGAACTGACGGAACTGAGGGGGAAATTCGACGGCTTGGTGGAGAACCTGCCCCGAATCGTCGGCGACGCGGTGCGCGATGCCAACCGCGACCATGACAAGCGCTAGGTGTTCCGCAGAACGGCTAGGCGCCCGATGCGGGCGATGACGCCCGCCGCCCGCAGCGATCCCGACAATCGCCCGCTGACGCCGGCCGATTTCGCGCGCATGAGACGCACCCCGCGGGTGAAGATCATCCGCCGCGCGCTCGGGCTCAGCCAGGACGACTTCGCGGCGCGCTATCGCATCCCGATCGGCACGCTGCGCGACTGGGAGCAGGGCCGCGCGACGCCCGATCAGGCCGCGCGCGCCTACCTCACGGTCATTGCGCGCGATCCTGAAGCGGTGCGGAGGGCGCTGGATGCGGGGCGAGGATCGTAGGCCTTGTAGCCCGGCTTTCGCCGCAGGCGAAAGCCGGGATTCCCTTCCACGCGGGAAGACCAGTCCGGGCTTTCGTTTCACGAAGGCCGGGCTACAAGGCTGACGCCGAGCGACTTCGCGCGCATGAGACGCACGCCGCAGGTGAGGATCATCCGGCGCGCGCCCAGGCTCAGCCACGCGCAAGAGGCGCCTTCACTTCACCTCCAACTCCCTCCCCGGATCGAGCGTATTGCCGAGCGCCGCATTGACCACGTCGAACACGCGTCGTGCGTTGGTGACGCGAACGGCGTGGCCTTGCTCCAGCCGGTAGATGGTCGAGCTGCTTGGTCTGCGACCCGGAAGCCGATGCAGAATGTCTACGACCTCCCATCCCAATTCCTCCTCCCTGATCGCGCGCAGGCGGGGAAACGTTGCTTTCTGCTGGCGGCTTCGTGTGCGCTTAGGCATGCATAGCGGCTAAGTCATGCAACCAGTAAACGCAAGCCTTTGACCTTTCTTATACTTATTTCGATGCATTGATTATCATTGATTGTCATTGATTATCAAAGACAATAAGTATCTGCTGAGGCTGATATTGTTTGACGACTCTGGAATAAAGAGATTAGCTCTCAAGAGCATTCGAATGGTAATCTGTCGCGTCCCGAATCATGCGTCCTCTCAGCGACCCGCGCCTGTGCCTCGGCGATCCGCCGGGCGATCCCATGCAGGCGCTGGAGCGCCTGCGCAAAGGTTGGCGGCCGACGCCCGACAACCTCGCCGACGCGGCGGTGCTCGACGAGTGGCTGCTGGTGCCGAACGGCTACTACCTGCTGCAAGGGTGGACCGGGTCGAGCCTCAAATCCGGCATGGCGCTCGCGTTCGAAGCCCCGCAGCGCTGGGCGCGGCTGATCGACCGCTGGGTGGTGCTCGGCAGGCCGCTGGGCGTGCCGCTGCGCGTGAGCAATGACGAGGTGATGCGCGCCGCGGCGCACGCGCTGGCCGGTTGCGCGGCGTCCGAACGTGCGCGTGATGTCGCGATCGAGGCACGCGTGCTCGCGGCACGCGCGCGCCGCGCCAGGCTCGATGCCGCGGCCTCTCTGCTGGAGAGCGCGGCATGGGAGGCGGATGTCAGTGTGGCGCTGCGCGAGACGTCATAGCGCGCAGAACTCGTAGCCCGGCTTTCGTGAAACGAAAGCCGGGATCGGTCTTCCCGCGTGGAAGGAATCCCGGCTTTCGCCTGCGGCGAAAGCCGAGCTACCGGTCAAAACCCGCCCATCGACTGCGGCAGCATCCGTTTCAACACCTCGTCGCGGCGGATGAACTGGTGATAGAGCGCGGCGCCGACGTGCATCAGCACCAGCAGGATCACGAGATAGCCGACCCAGCGATGCAAGGTGAACAGCTGCGTCGCGAGCGCCTCGTTCTTGCCGACGATCATCGGCAGCTCGAACAGCCCGAAGAACGGCGTCGTCGCGCCGAAGGCGGAGTTGGCGATGTAGCCGACCACCGGCATGGCGAGCAGCAGCAGGTAGAGCGCGCCGTGCACCGCCGAGGACAAAGTCTTCTGCCACGGCTCGATGCCCGGATGGGCGATCGGCGCGCCCACCGCGATGCGGTTGACCAGGCGCAGGAGCATGAGGATCAGGATCACGACGCCGAGCGACTTGTGGAAATTGTACAGCGTGTCGCGGGTCGGCCCTTCGGCCACGCGGGTCATGGCGATCGCGACCGGTGCGGTCGTGAGCACGCTGGCGGCGACCAGCCAGTGCAGCAGTTTCGACGTGGCCGGATAATGGTCAGTGCGCGTGCCGTACGTCATGGGGTCCTCCTGCGTTCGGCCAGATGCGACCTTCCGAACCCATAACGCAAAGACGGAACTTTCGCTCCATGAGTCGCGGCCCAGGCAGGGAATATTTGCTCCTGACCTTGGATTTCGATCCGCTCGCGGCGCGGCCAGCGCACCGCCGCGGGCGGGCTGATGAGCAAGGAAAGGAGCGAGCGAGGCACTTTCACGCTCGCTTGCCGCCCCCATCCGTGGGTGTTATCTGCCGCCCATGACGGCGCAAGCAATCAACAACATCCGCAATTTCTCGATCGTCGCCCACATCGACCACGGCAAGTCGACGCTCGCCGACCGGCTGATCCAGCTCACCGGGGGCTTGGAAGAGCGCGAGATGGTCGAGCAGGTGCTCGATTCGATGGACATCGAGCGCGAGCGCGGCATCACCATCAAGGCGCAGACCGTGCGGCTCAAGTACCAGGCGCGCGACGGCAAGGACTATGTGCTCAACCTGATCGACACGCCCGGCCATGTCGACTTCGCCTACGAAGTCAACCGCAGCCTCGCCGCCTGCGAGGGCTCGCTCTTGGTGGTCGACGCCTCGCAAGGGGTCGAGGCGCAGACGCTCGCCAACGTCTATCACGCGATCGACGCCGGCCACGAGATCGTGCCGGTGCTCAACAAGGTGGACCTGCCGGCGGCCGAGCCCGCCCAGGTCAAGCAACAGATCGAGGACGTGATCGGGCTCGACGCCTCGAACGCGATCGAGATCTCGGCCAAGACCGGGCTGAACGTGCCGGAGGTGCTGGAGGCGATCGTCACCCGCCTGCCCGCGCCCAAGGGCGACCGCGCCGCGGCGTTGAAGGCGCTGCTGGTCGACAGCTGGTACGACCTCTATCTCGGCGTCGTGGTGCTGGTGCGCATCGTCGACGGCACGCTCAAGAAGGGCCAGCGCATCCGCATGATGGGCACGGACGCGGCGTATGAAGTGGACCGTGTCGGCGTGTTCACCCCCAAGCTGGTCGTTGTCGACGAGCTCGGCCCCGGCGAGATCGGCTTCCTCACCGCTTCGATCAAGCAGGTGGCCGACACACGGGTCGGCGACACCATCACTGACGAGCGCAAGCCGACCGCGGCCGCGCTGCCTGGCTTCCGTCCCGCCGTGCCGGTGGTGTTCTGCGGGCTGTTCCCGGTCGACGCCGCGCAGTTCGAGGAACTGCGCGCCGCCATGGGCAAGCTGCGGCTCAACGATGCGAGCTTCAGCTACGAGATGGAGACGTCGGCGGCGCTCGGCTTCGGCTTCCGCTGCGGCTTCCTCGGGCTGTTGCACCTGGAGATCATCCAGGAGCGGCTCACGCGCGAATTCAATCTCGAGCTGATCGCGACCGCGCCGTCGGTGATCTACCGCATCAAGCTGCGCAGCGGCGGCGCGCTGGAAATCCACAATCCGGTCGACCTGCCCGACCCGATGAAGATCGAGGAGATGGAGGAGCCCTGGATCGAAGCGACCATCCTCACGCCCGACGAGTACCTCGGCAGCGTGCTCAAGCTGTGCCAGGACCGACGCGGGAGCCAGAAAGAGCTCACCTACGTGGGCAGCCGCGCCATGGCGAAATACGACCTGCCGCTCAACGAGGTGGTGTTCGATTTCTACGACCGGCTCAAGTCGGTGTCCAAGGGCTATGCGTCGTTCGACTACCACCTCACCGACTACAAGCCCTCGGACCTGGTGAAGCTGCAGATGCTGGTCAACGCCGAGCCGGTCGACGCGCTCGCCATGCTGGTGCACCGCACCCGCGCCGAGAGCCGCGGCCGCGCCATGGCGGAGAAGCTCAAGGAGCTGATCCCACCGCACATGTTCCAGGTGCCGATCCAGGCCGCGATCGGCGGCAAGATCATCGCGCGCGAGACCGTGCGCGCGTTCCGCAAGGACGTGACCGCGAAATGCTACGGCGGCGACATCACGCGCAAGCGCAAGCTTCTCGACAAGCAGAAGGAAGGCAAGAAGAAGATGCGCCAGTTCGGCAAGGTGGACATCCCGCAGGAGGCGTTCATCGCGGCGCTGAAGGTGGATGTGTAAGGGGACCTATTCTGCCGCATCCGCGCGGCGCAACAGACCGGTTTCCTTCATCTCGTCGTGCAGCGCGATCGAGTCCCAGTCGTAACCGTTCGGCCAAGTCAGCGCGCCGTCCTCGATGAACACGCGGGCGAAATAGACCGGGTCCTTCAGCGGCTCGGCCATCGCACCCGTTCTCCGCGCGACCGATGCGAAGTCGCGCACGCCGATGGTGCCGTCGGAGAATTCGATCTCCAACCGGTGCCCGCCCAGCGGACGGACGCCGATCACATCAATCATCATTCGAGGCCTCCGATCCGCTCGAGTTGGCCGTCGGACCGTGCTGCCTGCCAGTTTCGCATGAGCGCGTCGCGGCGCAAAGCCGTCCATTCCTTGACCAAACGAGTAACGGTCGGCGGCAGCCGCCCGTCGATCACTTCACCGGTCGAAATGAGAACCCGCGCTCGGAACCCTTGATATCGGACATGAAAATGCTACTCGGCGGCGTCGACCCGATGCATCGAAAGCGTTTTTCAATAACGATAGATCTATCAGTCGTCATGCCCGGCCTTGTGCCGGGCATCCACGTCTTGCTTCGCTCGCACCAAAGACGTGGATGGCCGGGACAAGCCCGGCCATGACGGTGGATTAGATTGGCGTTCAAGTGGGCGCGCTGCTCCGTAGCAGCGCCGCTCACGCCGCCGATTTGGTCTCGCCCTTCGCCGCCTTGGCGCGCTGCACCACCAGGGTCTCCTGCACTTGGTCGCGGATGCGCGCGAGCCAGGACTCGGCCTCGAACGCGCGATCCTCGAAATGGCGCGCGCGGTCCTCCAGCGCCTCGATGCGCTCGTAGGCGGCCTTGAGCTGCGCGCTGGCGCGCTTGACCGCATCCTCGTACTGCTGCTCGTTCGAGCGCACCGTCGCGGCGACCTGCTGGATCATGTCGAAGGTCGAGGTGGCGATGCGGTCCACCGCTTCGCGCTCGCTCGGGTGCTCGCGCATGGCGGTGGTTGCGAGCCGCAGCACGTTGTCGAGCCCGGACAGTCTGGCTTCATGCATGGGTACGTCTCCCAGGAGCGGGGTCGCGGACAGCGACGCGCAGAATCGAAACTCGCCCCAAGGATGAACAGTTATGGTTAACGAATGTTTGCCGCCGGTTCCGGATCGATGCGCCCCCTTGAGAACCCTTGCGGATTCCGCCGGAGCGGCCCCGCGTCAAAACCTCTCTTGCAAATAATTCGCAATTGCAATATTGAGACCGGGAAGGCACATCCTGGGAGGGCTTGGTCATGTCTGCACTGCGTCTCTTCTGCGTCCTGGCAACGGGCTTTCTGATCGCCGGTCTGGTCAACCGGGCCGATGCGGCCGGCGACCTGTCGCGCCAGACCCCGATCGAGATCAGCGTCGATCTCGGCAAACCCGGCGAGCACGCCTTCGTGCCCAACAAGCTGCGCTTCGAGACCGGCAAGCTCTACAAGCTGATCCTGCGCAACCCGAGCGAGGATCCGCACTACTTCACCTCGCACGCGTTCAGCCAGATGATCTACACGCGCAAGGTCCAGGTGACGCAGGCGCGCGACGGCAAGACCGTGACCCTCGCCGAATTCAAGGGCGCGATCCGCGAGATCGAGGTCTATCCGGGGCACGCCGCCGAATGGTGGTTCGTGCCGATCGCGGCCGGGCGCGTCACCGACCTGCAATGCGGCATCGTCGGCAAGGACGGCAAATCGCACGCCGCCCACGGCATGGTCGGCGAGATCGTCATCGAATAGCCTCGGCCCCTGATCGGCCTTTCGGCCGCCAGACGCTGACGATGCCGAAGCGCTCGGGATTCTCGGCATATTGCCGGGCGATCGCCTGCAAGGTGCGATAGCGCGTCTTGTGTTCCTCGAAGTCCACCTTGGGGCAGTCGGCGGGCAGATCGAGCAACAGCGGCTCGTAGATCACCATCGCCCGCAGGTGGCGGGCGCGCCGGTTGTCGAGCTTTTCGAACGTGAGCGCGATGACGAAGCGGTGCTCGTCCATGGCGCGGCCGAGCGCCAGATCGATCGCGTTGTCGTTGGAGCATTTCTCGCTCACGAGGCTGATGAGCGGTCCGTAGGTTGCCTGGTAGTCGTCTTCCGGCATGAGCGCGACGCGCTGCGCCCTGCCGTTCTCGACCACGGTGGCGCTCGCCAGCACGCGCCGCAACCGCTCGAACATGCGCCCGGTCCAGGATTTGGGCTCGGACGGGCGCGGCGGAAACAGGATGACCGGATTGGCCTGCGTGGTGCGTTTGGCCGCAGTGCGGATCATCTGCACCCGATAGGCATTCGGCCAGACGAACCAGATCTTGCGGTCGGCCACCAGCGTGTCGAACTTGAGGCAATTGTCGACCACCGTATTGAGCGTGATATTGACGGTGTTGCGATCGTCGCCGCGCAGGTAGTACCACCAGCCGACGACGTAACGGCCGATGAACGTCAGCCCCTTGCTGCCGGCGCCGCCGAGCGAGCGGATGAGAGCACCGGTGAACACCGCGCCGAGATAGACCGCGAGAATGCCGAGGCCGAACAGCAGGCCGTCGAGAATCTGAGCGAAATTGTCACGCAGATAGTTCATGCGACGCGCGGCCTCCGGCTCAACGTCTTACCGGCTGCCGGCAAGTTCGCCAACAATCCTCGCGGTGACCTCGGCGACCCCTGAGAACCCATGGCCGGCGCCTTCGACGGCGACGAAGCGCGCATCGACGCCGCGACGCGCAAGACGCGCCGCATAGTCCTCGCCGAGCGCCGGGAACGTATTGGCGTCGGCGGTGCCGGTCACGGCGACGACCGTCGTCGCGCGCGGTACGCGCGTCGTATAGCTCGACGGCGACTGGCTCTGCGTCCAGGGCGGTTGCCTGCGCTCGCTGAGCCAGCGCGGGATATCGCACGGGCACGACACCAGCACGGCCGCGTCGACGAGCCGCGGCCATCGGCCGATCAGCACACCGCCGATGGCGGCACCGCCCGAATGGCCGACATAGATCACGCGGCGCGGCCGATAGTGGGCCTTGAGCGCCGCTACCGCACGCGCGACCGCGGCGACGGTGTCGGCCGTGTAGTTGTCGATGCGGCCGTAGGTGCTGCCTTCGCTTGCGCGCCCATTCTCGTCCGTGTAGCCCGGGCGGGTCAGCGCCACCGCGACCACGCCGCGCGCGGCAAGCGACTTGGCGAAAGCAATGTGGTAGCTCGCGCGGCCGCCATCGGAGATGTCGCCGTGCACGACCACGACCAGTACCGCTGCGGCGCCCGCCGTCTCGGCGCCGAAGGTCGAAAGCGCAAGGCAGAGCCGGTTGCCCAGCACCCAGTCCTCGATGCGGCTGTCGGGCGGACAGGCGGCATGCGCGGCGGTGACGAGTGCGGCAACGATGACGGATCCGAGCAGTGCTCGGCGCGCGCGCCTTGCGCAATCGGCACGATCCGGCATTCTGCGCGGCTCAAGGGGCATTCGAATCGTCAGGTTCCAGAGTTGCCGATGATACATGGGGTTCGAGGCTTCGCGGCGCTTGCGTTGACGCTCGTCTGTGCGGCGGCCCAGGCGCAGGACAAGGGCACGGTCGATCCCAAGCCGCTGCCGCCGCTCGCCAGTCCGAACGATCCGAAAAACCCGGCCAAACAGCTGTTCGGCCGCAAGCTGAAGCCGGCGCCGCTGCAGGCACGCGCCATCGGCTTCTATGCCCGGGGTTGCCTCGCCGGCGCGATCGCGCTGCCGATCAACGGCAAGACCTGGCAGGTGATGCGGCTCTCGCGCAATCGCAACTGGGGACACCCGAACCTGGTCGCGTTCCTCGAGCGGCTCGCCGACAAGGGCCCCAAGGTCGGCTGGCGCGGCCTCTTGATGGGGGACATGTCGCAGGCGCGCGGCGGGCCGATGTTGACCGGCCACACCAGCCACCAGGTCGGGCTCGACGCCGACATCTGGCTCACCCCGATGCCGGATCGGAACCTCTCGCGCGAAGAGCGCGAGGAAATGTCGGCGACCCTGGTAGTGGCGGGCGACAAGCTCGATGTCGACCCGGGGATCTGGACGCCAGGTCACGTCGGCATCATCCGCGCCGCGGCCGAGGATCCGATCGTGGAGCGCATCTTCGTCAACGCCGCGATCAAGAAGGCGCTGTGCCGCGACGCCGGTGCGACCAACCGGACATGGCTGCGCAAGGTGCGGCCGTGGTGGGGCCACGACTACCACTTCCACGTCCGCATCAAATGTCCGGCCGACAGCCCGGACTGCAAGCCGCAGGAAGCCAACCTGGAAAGCGAGGGCTGCGCGAAGTCCGACCTTGCCTACTGGTTCAGCGACGGCGTGCTGCATCCCAAGCCGCCGCCGGAGCCGCCGAAACCGCGGCCGCAGCTGACTCTGGCCGACCTGCCGGCCGAATGCCGCAAGGTGCTGCTGGCCCCGTAAACCCACACCACGCTTGCGCGGTGTGATAGGAAAGTCGCAACAGAGCGCCTCGATGCCCGCACGCCCGCCGCAGCCCGACGATCTCAAGCTCCTTGCCGAGCTCGACCGCAAGGTGCTGTGGCTGTCGAGCTGGACCATCCACCATGCCAACCACGTGCGCGAGAACGCCGACGGCCTGAAGGTCGGCGGCCACCAGGCCTCGTCCGCCTCGCTCGCCACCATCATGAGCGCGCTCTATTTCCATGTGCTGCGGCCGCAGGATCGCGTCGCGGTCAAGCCGCATGCGAGCCCGGCCTACCACGCCATCCAGTACCTGCTCGGCCGCCAGACGCGCGACAAGCTCGAGGCCTTCCGCGGCTACAAGGGCGCGCAGAGCTATCCGTCGCGCACCAAGGATTCCGACGATGTCGATTTCTCGACCGGCTCGGTCGGTCTCGGCGTGGCGCAGACCTTGTTCTCCTCGCTCACCCAGGACTATGCGCGCGCTCACGGCCTTGGCCTGGACCGGCCCGAAGGGCGCATGATCGCGCTTGCCGGCGACGCCGAGATGGACGAGGGCAACATCTTCGAGGCGATACTCGAAGGCTGGAAACAGGGCCTGCGGAACTGCTGGTGGATCATCGACTACAACCGCCAGAGCCTCGACGCGGTGATCCGCGAGGGCCTGTGGTCGCGCTACGAGGCGCTGTTCCGCGCCTTCGGCTGGGACGTGGTGATCCTCAAGCACGGCAAGCTGCAGCAAGCGGCGTTCGCGGAGCCGGGCGGCGAGAAGCTGCGGGAATGGATCGAAAATTGCCCGAACCAGCTCTACTCGGCGCTGGTGTTCCAGGGCGGCGCCGCCTGGCGCAAACGGCTCAACGACGAGATCGGCGACCAGGGCGCGGTCACGCGGCTGATCGAGAAGCGCTCCGACACCGAGCTCGCGCAACTGATGGGCAATCTCGCCGGACACGATCTGCCCTCGCTGATCGAAGCCTTCGACGCAATCGACCACGATCGTCCGGTCTGCTTCATCTGCTACACCATCAAGGGCTCCGGCCTGCCCATGGCCGGTCACAAGGACAATCATGCCGGGCTGATGACGCCGGCGCAGATGGAGAGCTTCCGCGCGGCCATGAACGTGCGGCCGGGACACGAGTGGGACAGGTTCGAGGGGCTCGCGGCACCGGCGTCCGAATTGCAGGCGTTCCTCGACCGCGTTCCGTTCGCCGCCGAGGGAACGCGGCAGCGAACGGCGGCGCGCATCGAGATCCCCGCCGAGCTTACCGTCACGATCCAGCCCGTGATGGCGACGCAGACCGGTTTCGGCGCGCTGCTCAACGAACTGGGGCGGCTCAATACCGACTTCGTCAAGCGCATCGTCACCACCTCGCCCGATGTGACGGTCTCGACTAATCTCGGGCCGTGGGTGAACCGGCGCGGGCTGTTCGCCCGCCAGACCATGGCGGACACGTTCAAGAGCGAGCGCGTGCCTTCGACCTACACCTGGGAGTTCTCGCCCGAAGGCCAGCACATCGAGCTCGGCATCGCCGAGATGAACCTGTTCATCCTGCTGTCGGCACTCGGCTTGTCGCACGCGATCAGCGGCGAACGGCTGTTTCCGATCGGCACCTTGTACGATCCGTTCATCGCCCGCGGCCTCGATGCGCTCAACTACGCCTGCTACCAGGAGGCGCGCTTCATCCTGGTGGCGACGCCGTCAGGCATCACGCTCTCCGGCGAAGGCGGCGCGCATCAATCCATCGGCACGCCGCTGATCGGCATGGCGCAGGACGGGCTTGCGGCGTTCGAGCCGGCCTATGTGGACGAACTGGCGGCGATCCTCGCCTGGTCGTTCGACTACATCCAGAAGGGCGGCCAAGAGACCTCAGGCGCCGAGCCTTCGGAGCGCAACTGGCTGCGCGACGAGACCGGGGGCTCGGTCTATCTCCGGCTTTCCACGCGCCCGATCGAGCAGATCAGGCGCACGATCACGCCGGAGCTGCGGCAGGCGATCATCGACGGCGCCTACTGGATGCGCAAACCGGGACCCAATGCCCAAGTGATCGTCGCCTATACCGGCGCGGTGGCGCCCGAGGCGATCCAGGCGGTCGGGCTGATGGCGGAGGACCGGCGCGACGTCGGGCTGCTCGCGGTCACGTCGGCCGACCGGCTCAATGCCGGCTGGACCGCGGCGCAACGCGCGCGCGAGCGTGGGCTGGTGCATGCGCGCTCCCATGTCGAACGGCTATTGGCCGACGCGCCGCCGCATTGCGGCATCGTCACCGTGGCCGACGCGCATCCGGCGACGCTCGGCTGGCTCGGCGCCATCCACGGCCACCGCACGCGCCCGCTCGGCGTCGAGCATTTCGGCCAGACCGGGTCGATCCCGGAGCTCTATCGGCACTACGGCATCGACGCCAATGCGATCATCGCGGCGGCGCAGGCGATCGCGCCGGGCAAGCCGATCCGGCACCTCAGGGCGTTGCCCTGATCTATCGCAGCAGTATCAGCGCCGGGATCATCCCAAGCACGAGCGAGATCACGATGCCGATGACCACGACGGCAAGCGTGAAGGTGATCGCCTTCTCGGCCGGTATCTTCATCAAGGTCGGGGCGCCGAGATAGAACAGGTAGAACGCATAGAGCCCGAGGATGGTGAGGAAGGCGAGACCGGGAATGAGATAGAAGATCCCGACCAGCCAGGCCGGCGTGTAGGAATAGACCGTGAGCTTGAGCGCATTCTGGAAATTCTTCACGCCGTTGAAGCTCGGCGCCAGCGCGTCGACGATCAGCGCCACCACGTAGACAATGATGAAGGACAGGATGTAGCTGAAGACGGCGAATACGATGGCGGCGATGATGCCGATGCGGAACATGCCGGCCAGCAGCAGCGTGCCGATGAGGTGGCACACCGCCGGGATCGCGGCGAGGAACGCCACATAATTGGTGAACAGATAGCTCGCGTCCCCCGGCTCGCGTTCGATCACCGGCCATTCGGTCTGCGGCGACATGATGATCGCCTTCACGCGCTCGACGAGGTTCATGGCCGTCCTCCCAAGGTTCGCCCCAAGATTCGTCTCAAGATCCGCCTCAAGGCGCGCCGCTTTCCGCGCCGGGCTCGTGGAATCGGAGCACCCACCGGGGGCTATCATTGGCTCGGACGATGGGCCTTGTCACCAGCCAACCCTGAGCTTTCAACGCCTTTGGTCGGCAAGCACCATGGCGGCGCCTTTCTCGGCGATCATCATGGTGGGCGAGTTGGTGTTGCCGGATGTGATGGTCGGCATCACCGACGCGTCGATCACGCGCAGGCCCTCGATGCCGATCACGCGCAGGCGCGCGTCGACCACCGACAAAGGATCGGAGGCAAGCCCCATCTTGGCGGTCCCGACCGGGTGGAAGATGGTGGTACCGGTGTCGCCCGCGGCCTTGGCGAGCGCCGCATCGTCGTCGCTGCGTACCGCTTCGCCCGGCAGCGCCTCGGCCGGCCGGTAGGGCGCAAGCGCGGGTTGGGCCACGATGCGGCGCGCGACGCGGATCGAGTCGGCCGCAACCCTGCGGTCTGCCTCGGTCGACAGATAGCGCGGCTGGATCACCGGCTTGTCGGCCGGATCGGCCGAGCGCAGGCGCACGAACCCGCGGCTTTCCGGCTGCAGATTGCACACGCTCGCGGTGAAGGCCGGATAGGCGTGCAGCGGGTCGCCGAACTTGTCGAGCGAGAGCGGCTGCACGTGGAACTGGATGTTGGCGCGCTCCCGCGAAGGGTCGGATCGGGTAAACAAGCCGAGTTGGGAAGGGGCCATTGTGAGCGGGCCGCGGCGGCGCAGCAGATAGTCGAGGCCCATGGCGGCGCGGCCGAGGAGCGAGTGATAGGTCTCGTTCAGCGTCTTGACGCCGGAGACCTTGTAGATGAGGCGGAGCTGCAGGTGATCCTGCAGGTTCTCGCCCACGCCCGGCCGCTCGAGCACGAGCGGAACGCCGAGGTCGCGCAGTTGCCGCGGCGGCCCGACGCCGGACAGCAGCAGGAGCTGCGGCGAGCCGATCGAACCCGCCGCCAGGATGACCTCGCCGCTGCAGCGCGCCGAGCGCGCGACGCCATCATGGCGCCAGCACACCCCGGTCGCGCGCCAGCCGTCGAACTCGATGCGCTCGACCATACAACCGGTCTCAAGCCGCAGATTCCTGCGATTGAGCACCGGCTTGAGGAACCCGCGCGCCGCCGACCAGCGCCGCCCGCGCTTCTGGTTGACGTGGAAGTAGCACGAGCCCTCGTTGTCGCCGGTGTTGAAGTCGTCGATCGGCTGGATCCCGGCTTGCTCCGCCGCCCTGCGGAACGCATCGAGCAGGTCCCAGCGCACGCGCGGTGCCTCGATGCGCCATTCGCCGCCGCACGCGTGGGCCTCGCTTTCGCCGAGGAAGTGATCCTCATGGCGCCGGAAGTGCGGCAGCACGTCGTTCCAGCCCCAGCCGGCAAGCCCGAGCTGGCGCCAATGGTCGTAGTCGGCCGCCTGCCCGCGCATGTAGATCATGGCGTTGATGGCGGACGAGCCGCCGATCACCTTGCCGCGCGGATAGTTGAGGCTGCGGCCATTGAGGCCGGGCTCGGGCTCGGTCTTGAACATCCAGTCCGAGCGCGGGTTGCCGATCGCGAACAGGTAGCCGACCGGAATATGGAACCAGATCCAGTTGTCGCTGCCGCCGGCCTCGAGCAGGAGCACGCGCGTCGCCGGATTCGCGGAGAGCCGATTGGCGAGCACGCACCCGGCCGAGCCGGCGCCGACCACGATGTAGTCGAACTCGCCGTCGATCGGTGTCGCATCGTCCGGCATCCGCGGCTCCTCCCCAATCCGGTGACAGTGTGGGCAACGTCGCGCCGCGTGACAAACCCTTTCCGCTTTGACGCCGGCGCCGATCGCTTGATAGGATGCGGTCCGCGACACGCGGCGTGCTGTGCGCGCGCCATGTCGGCCCGGAACGGCGGTTCGCGGGCGGTCGTCACAAGAGAAACGACCTCAACTCGGGCGCCTGCGCCGCAGTCGCCGATGGAGAACCGCCATGTTCACTGCACGCATGAGGATTTTTGCGACGATCGCGGTCGCGGCGCTCTCTGTTGCGCCTGCGGCGCTCGCGCAGGAGAAATCGATCACCGTGTTCGCCGCGGCTTCGATGAAGAATGCGCTCGACGACGTGAACGCGGCCTTCACCAAATTGGCCGGCATCAAGGTGGTGACGAGCTACGCGGCGAGCTCGGCGCTCGCGCGCCAGCTCGAGCAGGGCGCGCCGGCCGACGTGTTCGTCTCGGCCGACCTGGAGTGGATGGACTACGGTGCGCAAAAGAAGCTCATCAACGAGGCAACGCGCGTCAGCCTGCTCGGCAACAGACTGGTGCTGATCGCGCCCAAGGATTCGAAGATCGCGACGGTGCAGATCGGCCCGGGGTTCGATCTTGCCGCGCTGGCCGGCGACCGCCGCATCGTCACCGGCGACGTGCGTTCGGTGCCGGTCGGCAAATACGCCCGCGCCGCGCTGGAAAAGCTCGGGTCTTGGGCCGCGGCCGAGAAGAAATTCGCCATGACCGAGAACGTGCGCGCCGCGCTGGTGCTGGTCGCACGCGGCGAGGCCCCGCTTGGCATCGTCTACGCGACCGACGCGAAAGTCGAACCGAACGTGAAGATCGTCGGGGCGTTCCCCGCCGACTCGCATCCAGCGATCGTCTACCCGGTCGCCGCGACGCCGGCCGCAAAGCCCGAAACCGCCGCCTATCTCGCCTTCCTGCGCTCCAATCTCGCCAAGACGGTATTCGAAACCTACGGCTTCACCTTCCTGGTCCGGCCGACCTCCTGAGCCAAACGAGCAGGCGTTGCGTGTTCGAGTTGTCGCCTGACGAGTGGACCGCGATCCTGCTGTCGCTCAGGATCGCGTTCTGGGCCAGCCTCGCCTCGCTGCCGGTCGGTGTCGCGGTCGCCATGCTGCTGGCGCGCGGACGGTTCTGGGGCAAGGCGCTGCTCGACGGGTTCGTGCACCTGCCGCTGGTGCTGCCGCCGGTCGTCACCGGCTACCTGCTGCTGATCTGGTTCGGACGCAAGGGACCGATCGGCGCATTCCTCGCCGATTATTTCGGCATCGTATTCTCGTTCCGCTGGACTGGCGCGGCGCTCGCCTCCGCCGTCATGGCGTTTCCGCTCATGGTGCGCGCGATCCGGCTTTCGATCGAGGCAATCGACCGCAAGCTGGAAGATGCCGCCGCGACGCTCGGCGCCGACCGCGTACGGAGGTTGGCGACCGTGACCCTGCCGTTGGCGCTGCCGGGCGTGATCGCCGGTTTCGTGCTCGCCTTCGCCAAGGCGCTGGGCGAATTCGGCGCCACCATCACTTTCGTCTCGAACATCCCGGGCGAGACGCAGACCATCTCGGCGGCGATCTACACCTTGACCCAGACACCGGGCGGCGACGCCGCCGCCCTGCGGCTGGTGGTGGTCGCCATCGTCATTTCGCTGCTCGCCCTGGTCGCGTCGGAGTGGCTCTCGCGCCGCGCTACCGCGCGGCTGCACGGGAGCTGAACCATGCTCGCCGTCGACGTCGAGAAGAGGCTCGGCGCGTTCGCCATCGCGGCGAAATTCGCGGCGCCGGCCGGCGTCACCGCGTTGTTCGGCCCGTCGGGCTCGGGCAAGACGTCGATCGTCAGCATGATCGCCGGCCTGCTGCGGCCCGACCGCGGCCGCATCCGGTGCAACGGCCGGCTCGTGTTCGACTCGGACGATCGGGTGCATGTCCCGGCCCATGCGCGCCGCTTCGGCTACGTGTTCCAGGACGGACGCTTGTTCCCGCACATGTCGGTGGCCACGAACCTGGACTATGGCCGGCGCATGCATGCGCTGCCGCGCGATGCCGGCGAGTTCGCGCGTATCGTCGGCCTGCTCGACATTTCCCACCTGCTGGAACGGCGGCCGGGCGCGCTGTCGGGCGGGGAACGCCAGCGCGTCGCCATCGGCCGCGCGCTGCTGATGCGGCCGCAGCTCCTGCTGCTCGACGAGCCGCTCGCCTCGCTCGACGCCGCGCGCAAGCGCGAGATTTTCCCTTACCTGCTGCGGCTGCGCGACGAAGCGGTGCCCATGGTCTATGTCAGCCACCATGCCGCCGAGATCAGACGCATCGCCAACACGGTGGTGCGCATCGAAGGCGGGCGCGTGACCGGGGTCGGCGGGACGGAGCTGCTCGACACGGCCGATGCAGATGCGCTTTCATGAGCGTATGTTCCCGCCCGCGCGCGTGGTCTGCCTGACCGAGGAGACCGTCGAGACGCTCTACCTGCTCGGCGAGCAGCACCGCATCGTCGGCGTCTCCGGCTACGCGGTGCGCCCGCCGCAGGTGCGGCGCGAGAAGCCGCGGGTGTCGGCGTTCATCTCGGCCGACATCGACAAGATCATCGCGCTCGAGCCCGACTTGGTGCTCACTTTCTCCGACCTCCAGGCCGACATCGCGGCGGCGCTGATCCGACGCAACGTCGCCGTGCACGCCTTCAATCAGCGCGACGTCGCCGGCATCTTCGCCATGATCCGCACGCTCGGCGCGCTGGTCGGCGCCGTGGACAAGGCCGAGCGACTGGCGACCGATTTGGAAGACCGGCTCGATGCCGTGCGCGAGCAGGCTGCGCTCCTGCCGCGCCGCCCGCGCGTCTACTTCGAGGAATGGGACGACCCGATGATCTCCGGCCTGAAATGGGTCTCGGAGCTGATCGAAAGCGCAGGCGGCATCGAAGTCTTTCCCGACCTCGCGGCGAATAAGAGCGCGAAGGATCGCATCGTGTCGACCGAGCGCGTGATCGCGGCAGCACCCGACATCATCATCGGCTCGTGGTGCGGCAAGAAGTTCGTGCCGGCGAAGGTACGCGCGCGCACCGGTTTCGATCGCATACCCGCGGTGCGCGACGACGCGCTGCACGAGATCAAGTCGACCCTGATCCTGCAGCCGGGGCCGGCCGCGCTCACCGACGGGCTCGATCAATTGGTGCGCATCGTCGGCGACTGGGCGAGCCGCGGCAGCAATTCCGCCAGGTAATCGAGCGCTGCGACCAGCGCCGGACCGCCGCACAGCGTATAGCGCGTGGGCAGGATGATGCGCCGCTCCGGCGGATAGAGCGCGCGCAACGCCGGATGCGTGACATAGAGCGTGCCCTGATCGTTCGTCTCCCACGGCGGGTCGTTGAGCACGATGACGTCGGGACGAATGGCGATGAGGCGCTCGAGCGAGACGAACCCGCCGTAGCCTTCGGGCACGCCGGGCGGCGTCCGCAGCCCGGCTTCGGTGAGCAGCGCCACCGGCAGGCTGCGTGCGCCGGCCGTATAGCCGCCGCGGCTCACCACCAGCGCGGTGCGGAACGGCGGCCGCGCCACCGCCGCAAGGCGCGCGCGCGCGGCATCGAGCTCGGCGAGCAGTCTTGCGCCGCGTTCCGGGTGCCCGAGCAGGGCGGCAACCTGCGCGATCTGCGCCCGCGCGACCGCGATGTCGGTGACCAGCGTGATCTCGAACAGGCGCAGGCCCTGCGCCGCGAGCAGGCGGCGCGTGATCGGCCGGTCGGTATCGCCGATCAGCACGAGGTCGGGATCGAGCGCGATGGTCGACTCGGCCTGCCAGTCGAGCCGGCGGAACGCCTTGGCCTGCTCGGCCACGACCGAGCTCGCCGGGTCGGTCGCATAGGGAGACAGGCCGACGATCTGCTCCGGATCGGCGAGCGCGACCACGAGCTGATCGGTGCAGACGTTGAACGACACCACGCGGCGCGGCGGATCGGCCGCAGCCGCCGGCAAGGCGCTCAGGAAGAATGCGATCAGCGCGATCGGAAGCCGCACGGCTTTGTCTCCGTTGTCCACGCCATAGCACAGCCCCATGGGAGCCTGTAGGAAGGGGGCCGAGGAAATGCCTGTGCGCGGTTATCGGCTCGAACTCCTGCTTGCGGCTTTGATCCTGGCGCTGGCGCTGGTCTCGCTCATGGTCGGGCCGGCGGGCCTGTCGCCGCGCGTCGCGCTCGCCGGCCTCATCAGCGGCGACGGTCCAGCCGGCATCATCGTGCGCGACATCCGCCTGCCGCGCATGCTGCTGGCCGCGCTGATCGGCGCGACGCTCGGGCTATCCGGCGCGGCGTTGCAGGGCCTGTTGCGCAACCCGCTGGCCGAGCCGGCACTGTTCGGCGCGCCGCAGGCGGCGGCAGCGGCCGCCGCGCTGGTCATCGCCTACGGCTTCGCCTCGGCGACCTCGTTCGCCGTGCCGGTCGCGGGAATCCTCGGCGCCGTCGTGTCGATCGGCGGACTCGTCGCCATCGCGGGGCGGCGCGCCAGCCTCACCGTCACGCTCCTTGCGGGCCTGGCGCTCGCGAGCTTCGCGGGCGCCGCGACCGCGCTGGTGCTCAACCTTGCGCCCAATCCGTTCGTCGCGCTCGAGATCGCGTTCTGGCTGCTTGGCTCGCTCGCGGACCGCTCGATCGATCATCTCTTCATCGCCACGCCGTTCATGGTGGCGAGCTGGATCGTGCTCGCCGCCGATGCACGCGCCTTCCGCGCGCTCACGCTGGGCGAGGACGCGGCCGCCTCGCTCGGCGTCGACGTGGAGCGCACGCGCCTGCGCGTCGTGATCGGCGTCGCGCTCGGGGTCGGCGCTGCGGTCGCGGTCGCAGGCGCGGTCGGCTTCGTCGGACTGGTCGCGCCGCATTTGGTGCGCAGGCTCGCCGGGTCCGATCCGGCGCGCGTGCTGCTTCCGGCGGCGCTCGCCGGCGCGGCGCTGCTGCTTGCCGCCGACGTCGCGGTGCGGCTCGGACCGAGCGCGGTCGAGATCAAGCTCGGCGTCGTCACCGCGCTGATCGGCGTGCCGGTGTTCCTCGCCATGATCTTGCGCGAGCGGCGCCTGCTCGAAGGGCTGCCGACGTGAGCGCGATCCTGGCTGCGCGCAACCTGACAGTGAGGCTCGGCACGAAGACCGTGGTCGAGCGCGCCTCGCTGGCGCTGCGCGGCGGCGAACTGACCGCCATGGTCGGGCCGAACGGCGCCGGCAAGACCACCTTGATGCGCGCGCTCGCCGGCCTGATACCGGCAGACGGCGAGATCCGGATTGCCGATCAGGCACTGACCCAGCTCACGCCGCGCGAGCGGGCGCGCCGCATCGCCTACTTGCCGCAGGGGCACGTGTTCCACTGGCCGATGCCGGTCGCGTCGATCGTCATGCTCGGGCGCGAGCCGCATTCCGACCGTTTCTCGACGACCTCCGAGGCCGACCGCGCCGCGGTCGGGCGGGCGCTGCGGGTGACCGCAACGGAAAGCTTCGCCGAACGGCCGGTGACGACGCTCTCGGGCGGCGAACGCGCGCGCGTCGCGCTCGCGCGGGCGCTGGCGACCGAGGCGCCGATCCTGCTCGCCGACGAGCCGACCGCCTCGCTCGATCCGCGCCATCAGCTCGTGGTGATGGAGCTGCTGCGCGACGCGACGCGACGCGGCGCGGCGGTACTCGCCATCACGCATGACCTCACACTTGCGGGACGCTTTGCCGACCGCGTCCTGGTGATGGATTGCGGCCGCCTCGTCGCCGACGGACCGCCCGAGCAAGCGCTCGCCGCCGCGGGCATCTCCGCCGTGTTTGGAGTCGACGTGACCACGATCGCGATCGACGGCAAGCAGGTGCCGCTGGCGCGGCGGCCGCTGTAGTCCCGCAACTCGCCAAGGAGGCAAGTCTTTTCGCTGTCGCTCACTGCACGCGCTCTACTGCCCCGAACAAATCCGCATGCAGGCGCTCGATACGCTCGATTTCTTCAGCCGTGAGCGCAGCGAATTCATTCTCGCGGGCGCGCTTGGAAAGCCGCCCGTCATTCCGCCGCAGGACGTCAAGCAGGTTTTCGATCGTGCGCTCCGGCATATCGACTATCGCCTCAACCCCCGCCCTGAAGCGGTCGAAGGCCTGAAGAAAGCGCATTTCCTCCGGCAGATCCTGCTCGATGGTTTGACGCACGCACGTGTACAGGAGCTCCGCATGCGGCGTGGCATCGAAGAACCGGTAGAAGTCAGCGGTGTCGTTCAGCACCTGCACATTGCCGTCCTGAGTCCCCGTCCATTCGACGACGGGCAGCAGGCGGCGGGAGTAGCTTTCGAGCGACTCGCGGTACTCGTCGATCCTGTCGAGGAACGCGGCTGAGACGGGAAAGTGAATGCCGGGCGGATTGAAGCCGCGCCGCGCGAGAACGTGGTGGATGAGGTAGCGGTGTATGCGCCCGTTTCCATCCTGGAACGGATGGATGTAGACGAACCCGAAGGCAAGGACCGCGGCGGCGATGATCGCATCAAGGCTTCTTTCCGCGCCGCGATCAAAGTCGATCATTCCCTGCATGAGGGCTGGTAGGTCTTCCTGGCGCGCGCTGATGTGATCGGGAATTGGCGCTTGGGTGTCGCGGTCGCGCTTGCCCACAAAGCCGCCTTCCTGCCGCAGGCCGAGGCGCACAAATCTTTCATTGCCGATGACGATGCGCTGCAGCCGAAGCAGCTCATCGAGATCGAGCTGGCTCTTGCCTGCTTCGCCGATCGCGCGGCCCCATCTTTGAATGCGGTCCTGCGGCGGGCGCTCGCCTTCTATGACGTAGCTCGACTTTGAATCCTTGAGCAGCAGGAAGGCGGCGGTCCGCGCGAGCAGATCGCGCGGCACCGTGCTGACAACCGCGCGCGCGCGCTCGGCAAGATTCATTGCGGCAAACTCATCGAGCGCCGGAGTGCGAAAAACCAGCGGGCAGAATTCCGGCGTGCCCGGCATGTTGTTGCGCACGCGGTGGCGGGGCGAATTTTCCCCTTCCGCCGCGTACTGCTGCTCAGCATCAACGGCCGGAACGTAGGTGCCGCTTTCGGCGGCCGGCAGGTCGAGTTGCTGGCTTGTCAGCCACTCATAGAGAAACCAGATGCGCCGGGCGTAGCTGCCAGTCGGGGTAGCGCGGACAAGAGCTTCGATGTCGGCCGGGCCGACGGCGAGGAAGAGGCGGTTCAGAACAGCAAGGTCCAGCCCTTCGTACTTCAGGGCGAGTGTCAGATGGCCTTCAAGGGTAGCTTCGGGCGCATGCCGGGGGGTCAAGATGCGCCAGCCGCCCTGCTCCAAGACCCTGTGGCGCGCGCCTATGGCGGTGAGGGTCCGGGGCAAGGGGACGAGAAGCCCGTAAGCCTCGATAAGGGCCGCGTACCCGGCGGGCGTTGCCTTTTCAGGGAGCCTGCGCTCTTGAAAAACCGTTACCGGGCCTGAAAAACGATGCTTCTGAGCCTGTTCCATGAAAAATGATGTTCCTTCTTGAAAATCTCTTCCCCGCGAGCCTTTTCCGTGAAAAACAATGATAGCATGAAAAACGATTATTCAAGGATAGACTTCGTGAAATTTGTTTACCGCACCACCCCGCATGACGAGCGCCTTGCTCGCGGCGATCGCCGGCCAGTCCTGGTGTCACGAGACAATCAGCCAGGCGCTTCCGGCTGCGTCTTCTTGTGCGCACGCAAGGCGGCCAGCCGCGCGTCGCGCCAGCGGGTGCGTTCGGCCAGCCGCTCGGCCGAGGGCGCCTCGCCCCACTCCTCCAGGATGCGGGTGACGTTTTCGACTTCGTACACGTCGGGGCCGGCCGGCTCCGACTGCAGGCGCTTATAGAAGCCGGTGTAGCGCGTGCAGTAGTCGGGGATGCCGCCGGGCGCGTTGAGCTCGATGGTGGCGAACGGCCCCATGAACGACCAGCGCAGGCCGAGGCCATCCTTCAGCGTCTTGTCGAGGTCCTGCGGCGAGACCAGACCGTCGCCGACCAGCCGGAAGGCTTCGGCCAGCAGCGCGCCCTGCAGCCGGTTGAGAATGAATCCTTCGATTTCGCCGTGCACCACGATCGGCACTTGGCCGATCTGCTGGTACACCGCTTGGGCGCGCGTGAGGGTCTCCGGCGCGGTCCATGGCGCGCCCACCAGCTCGACCAGCGGGATGAGATGCGGCGGGTTGACCGGGTGCGCCACCAGGCAGCGGTGGCGGCCGGCAAGGTGCTCGGTGAACAGGCTCGCCACGATCGCCGACGTGGACGAGGCGAGGATCGTGTCGGGCCCGGCCAGCGCATCGAGCTCGGCGAAGATCGCGCGCTTGGCCTCGACCGTCTCCGGCACGTTCTCCTGCACGTAACTTGCGCCGTCGAGCGCGTCGGCGACGCTCTTGGCCGCGCGCACCCGCGCCGCAGCGGCACGCGGATCGTCGGCGAGCTCATGCTTTGCCAATTCGGCCAAGCCCGCGCCGACGAGCCCAAGCGCTTCCTCGGCGACGCCGGCGACCGAATCGTAGAGCGCAGCGTCCCATCCGGCGCGCGCGAACACCATGGCCCAGGCGCGGCCGATCAGGCCCGATCCGATGATGGCGACACGGGGCATGGGTTCCTCCTCTCTCGAACCCTCATGCTGAGGAGCCGCCGAAGGCGGCGTCTCGAAGCATGGCATGGGGCTCCAGCACTTGCGGCCATCCTTCGAGACGGCCCCTTCGGGGCCTCCTCAGGATGAGGTCTCGGAGGTGTGGCGGCACGCTCACATCCACAGCATCTTCCGCCGCAGCGCCAAGTCGTCGCGCAGCATGCTCGACGCGCCGGTCCAGATCACCGACCCGCGCTCGAGGATCACGGTGCGATCGGAGAGCGCCAGCGCCAGATCGAGGTGATGATCGACGATCACCATGGCGACCTCGTAGCGCAGGCGGTTGAAGGCCTCGAACAGTTCCTCGGTGATCGCCGGCGACAGGCCCTCGAACGGCTCGTCGAGCAGGAGCAGCCGCACGTCGCCGGCGAGCGCGCGGGCGACCGCCACCATCTGCTGCTCGCCGCCCGAGAGATAGTCGGCCGGCGTGTACCAGCGCTGCGCCAGCCGCGGGAATACCCAGACGATGCGGTCATCGTCCCAATGCACGCCGGAGCCGGTCATGCGCTTGAGCCGGCCGAGCGCGAGGTTGTCGGCGACCGTCATGCCGGCGAACAATCCCCTGCCCTGCGGCACGTAGCCGATGCCGCTCTGCGCGATCGGCGCCGACGGGAGGCGCGCGATCTCCTGATCGCCGAGCCGGATCGAACCGGTCTCGGGCGGCGCAATGCCGATCAGGGTCTTGAGCAGCGTGGACTTGCCGGCGCCGTTGCGGCCGAGCAGAGCCACGATCTCGTGCTCGCGCACCTCGAGCGAGACCGCGTTGAGGATGTGGCTCTTGCCGTAGAAGGTGTCGACCTTGTCAACGGTGAGCAGCGGCGTCGCTCCGGCCGCCGACGGCGGCGTCTCGGCCGCCACGTGCGCGGTGCCGGAGCCGATATAGACCTCGCGCACCTTGGCGTCGTTGCGCGCATCGTCGACGCTGCCGTGCACCAGCACCTTGCCGTCGTTCATCACGGTGACGACGTCGGCGATCTGGAACACGCGGTCGATGTCGTGTTCGACCAGCAAGACCGGGATTTCCCGGGAAAGATCCTTGACCAGCGCGGCGATGCGCGTGCGCTCGGCGGCGGCGAGGCCGGCGAGCGGCTCGTCGAGCAGAAGGATGTGCGGCGCGGTCGCGAGCGCGAGTCCCATGTCGAGCAGGCGCTGACCCCCATAGGAGAGCGAGGCCGCCTCGGCGCGCTCGATGCCGGTGAGGCCCAAATAGGCCATGAACTCGGCGGTCTCGGCATTGACGTCGGCGAGTCCCGAGGTTGCGGTCCACCATCCGAAGCGCTTGGGGTTGCGCGCCTGCACGGCGAGCCGGATGTTCTCTTCGACCGAGAGCCCGCCGAACAGGTTGGTGATCTGGAACGAGCGTCCGACGCCGGCGCGGGTGATGTCCTCGGGCGCCAGACCCGCGATCGGTCGGTTGGCAAGCGTGATGAAGCCGGCGTCGGGCGGATAGAGGCCGGACAGCAGGTTGAACGCCGTGGTCTTGCCGGCGCCGTTCGGCCCGATCAGCGCGTGCAGGGTGCGGTCTTCGACCACGATGTCGGCACCCGCAACCGCCTTGATGCCGCCGAAGCTCTTGGCCAGCTCGCGCGCGATCAGCACCGGCCCTTGCGGCGCATCGTGACCGGCGAGCACCTTGGGCAGCGGCGCCGCCGTGACGGCGCGTCCCGCCATCGCGGCGTCTTCCTCGACGCGCTTGCGGAACGGCGCAGCGAGCCGCTCGGCGACGCCGACCAAGCCGGTCGGCGAGAACACGATGAATCCGACGAACAGCAGGCCGAAGAACAGCAGCCAGTGCGGCGTCCAGATCGACAGAAATTCGCGGAACAGGATGAAGAACAGCGCGCCGAGCGCCGGGCCGAGGAAACTGCGCATGCCGCCGATCACCACCATGGCGAGCAGCTCGCCGGAGAACTGCACCGAGATCGGATCGGCAGAGGCGAAGCGGTGATTGAACACCGAGAGCGTGCCGGCGATCGCCGTGATGGCGGCCGAGACCGTGAAGGCGAACAGCTTGTAGCGGTCGGTCGGATAGCCGAGGAAGCGCGCGCGCTGCTCGTTCTCGCGGATCGCCACCAGCACGCTGCCGACCGGCGAGCGGTGGAAGCGCCACAGCAGGTACGCAACCAGCAGGCCGATGGCGGCGACGGTCGCGTAGTAGATCCACGGCCGGGTCAGATCGAGCGGACCGACGGCTGAGCGCACCACGTCGCCGAGCCCGCTCTCGCCGCCGGTCACCGCGGTCCAGCGGAACGCGATCGCGAATAGCATGGCGGTCAGCGCCAAGGTCAGCAGCGAAAAATAGACCCCGCGCCGGCGCAGGATGAGGAATCCGGCGAGCCAGGCAAACAGCGCGACCGACGCGACGGCGAACAGCGCCGGGATCACGATCTCACCCGGGAACCAGTGGCGCTGCGACAGCGCCGCCGCATAGGCGCCGAGGCCGAAGAACGCGCCATGGCCGAACGACACCAGCCCGGTATGGCCGACCAGGATATTGAGCCCCATGCAGGCGATGGCGAACACCACCACGTCGGTTGCCGTCGTCAGCGTCAGGCCGGTGGCGAACAGCGCGAACGGCAGCACGACGAGCGCGGCGAGCGCGATCAACAGCGGGTGCGAGACGTATTTCATTCCCTACTCGAACTTCAGGATGCGTTCGCCGAACAGGCCGCGCGGACGGAACAGCAGCACCAGCACCATCAGGGCGTACATCGAGGCTTCGCCCGCGGGCGGCCAGAAATAGATCGTGACGCCGCGCACGACGCCGACCAGCAGGGCGGCGGCGACCACGCCCCAGAACGAGCCAAGCCCGCCGATCACCACCACCACGAAGGCGGCGGTGAGGATCTCGGCGCCCATGGCCGGATGAATGGTCACGATGGGTGCAAGAAGCACGCCGGCAAGCCCGGCGAGGCCGACGCCGAGCGCCGCGATCGCCATCATGTAGGGCTCGAGCGAGATGCCGAGCGCGCCGACCATCTCGGGGTCCTGCACGCCGGCGCGCACCACGCGGCCGAACGGCGTACGGTAGATCAGGAACCAGGTCAGGGTGACGGCGACGACGGCGACCGCGAGCATCATCAGGCGGTAGCGCGAGTAGATGAAGTCGCCGATGAAGACCTGGCCGCGTAAAGCGCCCGGCATCGAGTAAGGCAGCGGCGAAGCGCCGAACGTCATGCGCAGCGCCTGCTCTGCCACCATGGCAAGTCCGAAGGTGAGCAGCAGCGAGAGGATCGGGTCGGCGCGGTAGAAGCGGCGGAAGAGAAAACGCTCGATCACGATGCCGAGCACGCCGACCAGCGCCGGAGCCACCACGAAGCTGCCGGCGAAGCCGATGTATCCGGAGAGCACGTAGGCGAGATAGGCGCCGATGGCATAGAACGCGCCGTGCGCGAGGTTGACGATGCCGCCGAGCGAGAAGATCAGCGACAGCCCGAGCGCGATCAGCAGGTAGTAGACGCCGACGAGCAGGCCGTTGAGGACCTGCTCGAGGATGAAGATGAGTTCCATCGCAACTCTCGACGCCACAGGCTCGAATACCCTCTCCCCTTGAGGGAGAGGGTGGCTGAGCGGACGTTAGTCCGCGAAGCCGGGTGAGGGGTATTCTTCCGAAGCGAACCCCTCACCCGGCCGCCGTCGCTTCGCTCCGGCGTCCACCCTCTCCCTCAAGGGGAGAGGGTGTCCGAGCGTGGGGAAGGTCCATCACGCCATCTTGCAGGCGTTGTCCTTCGGCGGCGCGATCGTCTCCAGATCCTCGTTCGCGCCGGGCACGGTGCCGAGCGGCGTGTAGATGTCCCACTGGTCCTTGATGTCCTTGGCGTCCTTGGCGCGCACCGCGTACATCTCCATGACCATCTGGTTGTCGTAGGCGCGGAAGTAGCCTTCCCGCGCCTTGCCGATGTTGAACTTCGCGCCCTTCTGCAGATGCTCGGCGAGCTTGATCGGATCGGTCGATTTCATCTCGGCCATCGATTGCGCCACGATCTTGAGCGAGAAGTAGTCGCCCCACGACTGGTTGTCCGGCGGCTTGTTGTAACGCTTGGTGAAGGCCGCGATGTAGGCCTTGGAGACCGGCGTATCGACCAAGTGATGCCAGACCAGCGGCCACACGCCGGAGAAGTTGCCCTTGCCGAGGCCCCAGGCGACCGCGGTGTCGAACGCAAAGCCGACCACCGGGAACTGCAGCCCGTATTCGGAATACTGCTTGAGGAAGTTGGTGATCTGGTTGCCGGCGAGATTGGAGACCACGATGTCGGGGCGCGCCTGCCTGATCTTGAGCAGGAACGGCGAGAAATCCGAGATGTCGGTCGGGATCAATTCGTCGGCGGCGAACTGGCCGCCGTTGGTCTGCATGAACAGCTTGGCGACCTTCAGCAGGTCGTGGCCGAAGGCGTAGTCGGCCGTGAGCGAGTACCATTTCTTGCCTTTGACCAGGTTCTCCTTGAGCAGGTATTGCCCGACCGCCTGCACGTACATCGAGTTCGCCGCCTCGATGTGGAACATGTACCTGTTGCAGCTCGAACCGCGCAGCGCATCCGAATTGCAGCCGGTGTTGATGAACACGGTCTTGGTGCGGTTCGCGACCTGCCCGATGGCAAGCCCGGAGGCGGACGAGATCTCGCCGATCAGCATCGCGACCTTGTCGCGCTCGATCAGGCGTTCGGCCTTGGCCGAGGCGGTCTGCGGGTTGACCGAGTCCTCCAGCAGCAGCTCGATCTTGCGGCCGTTGACGCCGCCGGCCGCGTTGATCTCGTCGGCGGCGAGCTGGATGCCCATCACGGCGTATTCGCCGAGCGGCCCGAGGAACCCGGTGCGCGGCGTCAGATGCCCGATCTTGATGACGTCGGACTGCGCGCGCGAGATCGCCGGCATGGCGATCAGCGCGGCGGAGCCGGCCACGCCCTTGACGAGCGTACGGCGCGAAAGCTTATGGATCATGTCGCGGTCCTCCCTACTTTTCGTTGACGATAACGGTCGCGCGTCACATCGTGAATGTCCAGTGGGTATCGGAGAGCGGGGAGGCAGACGTGAATCTCGGCATCAAAGGACTGCGCGTGCTGGTGACCGCCGGCGCGAACGGCATCGGGCGCGAGATCGCGCGCTCATTCGTCGCGGAAGGCGCGCGCGTGCATGTATGCGACGTGGACGCGAAGGCGCTGCGCTCGTTGGCCAAGAGCGATCCGAAGGTCACGCGCAGCAAGGCCGATGTGTCGGACCGCCGCCAGGTCGCACGGCTGTTCCGCGAGGCGCTTAGCGTCCTCAAGGGGCTCGACGCGCTGATCAACAACGCCGGCATCGCCGGGCCGACCGCGAAGGTCGAGGAGATGGTGCCGGAAGAGTGGGAACAGTGCCTCGCCGTCAACATCACCGGCCAGTTCAACTGCGCGCGGCTCGCGGTGCCGCATCTGCGCAAAAGCAAGAACGCCTCGATCGTGAACCTGTCGTCCGCGGCCGGGCGGCTCGGCTTCCCGCTGCGCACGCCCTATGCGGCCTCGAAATGGGCGGTGGTGGGCTTCACCAAGTCGCTTGCCGCCGAGCTCGGGCGTGACGGCATCCGCGTCAACGCGATCCAGCCCGGCATCGTCGAGGGCGACCGCATCCGCCGCGTGTTCACCAACAAGGCGCGCGCGCGAGGAATTTCATACGAGGCCATGCTGGATGAAGCGCTCGCCGGCGTCTCGATGCGCACGACCGTGACGCCGCAACAGATCGCCGACGCGATCGTGTTCATCTGCTCGCAGCGCGGCCGCACCATTTCGGGCCAGGCGATCTCGGTGTGCGGCGACACGCAAATCCTGCCGTGAGCGAGATTACCTGCGACCTGCTGGTGGTCGGCTCAGGCGCCGCGGGTCTGGCCGCCGCGCTCACTGCCGCGCATCACGGGCTCGACGCAATCGTGACCGAGAAGGAGCCGGCGTTCGGCGGCAGCACCGCCTACTCGGCCGGCGTGGTGTGGATTCCGGCGAGCCGCCATGCGGCGCGCGCGGGCGTTCGCGACTCGCGCGAGCAGGCGCTGACCTACCTGCAGCACGAGATCGGCAACCGGCTCGACCACGACCGCGCGCGTGCCTTCGTCGACACCGCCGCCGAGATGCTCGAATTCTTCGAGCAGCACACCCACGTGCGCTACCAGCTGCAGACCGGCTGGCCCGACTATCATCCGAGCCTGCCGGGCGCCGGCACGCGCGGCCTGTTGCCGGTGCCGTACGACGGGCGGCTGCTGGGCGAGAACTTCGCCAAGCTGCGCGCGCCGCTTTCCTCGATGATGCTGTTCGGCGGCATGATGGTCGGGCGCGATGACCTGCCGCATCTGTTCCGCATGACGCGATCGCTGCCGTCGGCGTGGCATTGCGCCAAGATGTTCGTGCGCTACGCGGTCGATCGCGTCAGGCATGCGCGCGGCACGCGCGTCGTGAACGGCAACGCACTGGTGGCGCGGCTGGCGAAGTCGCTGTTCGAGCGTGGCATCCCGTTGTGGCTGTCGTCGCCGGTGACCGAACTGACCTTGCAGGACGGTTCCGTCACCGGCGCCCTGGTCCGGCGCGACGGCAAGGATGTGACCGTCATCGCCAAGCGCGGCGTGGTGCTCGCGTGCGGCGGGTTTCCGCACCATGAGGACTTGAAGCGCCGCTACTACCCGCATGTGGCGGCCGGCAAAATGCATCAGTCGGCAGCGCCGCCGACCAATACCGGCGACGGCATCCGACTCGGACAGGCCGCCGGGGCGGCGTTCGTCGACGATCAGGCCCAGCCGGCGGCGTGGACGCCGGTTTCGCTCGTGCCGCAGCGCGACGGACTCGTGCCGTTCCCGCATTTCATCGACCGCGGCAAGCCGGGCGTGATCGCGGTCGACCGGCGCGGCAAGCGTTTCATCAGCGAGGCGCGCTCCTACCACGACTTCACGCCGGCGATGATCGAGGCTTGCCGCGGCGATGCGGCGGTCGAAGCTTTTCTCGTGACCGATCACCGCGCGTTCCGCCGCTACGGTCTTGGCGCCGCGCCGCCGGCGCCGGCACCGTACAAGTCTCATCTGCGCTCCGGCTATCTGGTGTCGGCGCCGACCGTTGTGGCGCTCGCCGGCAAGCTCGGCATCGACGCTGCGGGCCTCGCGGCCACGATCGAGCGTTTCAATCGTCACGCCGCAACCGGCGACGACCCGGAATTCCACAAGGGCGCCGACGCTTATGAGCGCTTCGGCGGCGACCCGACGCACGGGCCGAACCCGTGCGTCGCGCCTGTTCGTGTCGCGCCGTTCTACGCGGTGAGGATCGTGCCCGGCGACATCGGCACCTTCCTCGGCCTGCGCACCGATGCCTACGCGCGCGTGCTCGACGCGGGCGGCGTACCGATCGCCGGCCTCTACGCGGCCGGCAACGACGCCGCGAGCGTGATGGGCGGCTCTTATCCCGGGCCGGGGATCACGATCGGGCCGGCAATGACCTTCGGCTACATCGCCGCGCGGCATGCGGCGGGGGTGTAGGGCGGGCAAAGGCGCAGACACAGCCTGCGCGACAAGCGCGAGACGAGGAAAGCGCCGTGCCCGCGTAAGCGCGTGCCGCATCCCGAGGCCAACGCGGGCACGGCGTTTCCGCGTTCTTGCATTGTTGCAATAGCCGAGCAGCGCCTTTGCCCGCCCTACATGGCTTTGAAATATCGACGGAAAATTTGAATCTCGCCGACCGTTGAACCGAATTCGTGGCTGCCACGACCAATGGGCATGAAGGGCGCCAGCCCAAAACGCAAAAATCCAGAGGGATTGAACATGTCCAAGCTGACCAAGATCGTGGGCGCGCTCGCTGTCGCTGCGCTCGTCGCAGGCCTCGCCACCACCGAAGCGCAAGCCAAGCCGAAGTTCGGCCTGATCGGCGCCGGCATCGCCACCGGCGTGATCCTCGGCGCGGCGACCGCCGCCACCGTCGCGAGCCCGATGTATGTCGGCCCCGGCTACCGCTGCATGCGCGTCGCCCAGTACGACCCCTCGGGCAACTACATGGGGACCCGCCGGGTCTGCGACTACTACTGAGTTTCACGAACGATCGGCGCGTCCGCCCCCCTTCCACCCCCGCGCCGATCTAACCGACCCGCCTGGACAGTCCCCGTCCGGGCGGGTCGTGCTTTTGGGGAGCAGTTGGAACGCACCAACTCTATCCACCGTCATGGCCGGACTTGTTCCGGCCATCCACGTCTTTCGTGCAAGCCAAGCAAGACGTGGATGCCCGCGACAAGCGCGGGCATGACGTGACCCGCACGCAATCTCCGCGGTGACTTGTAAACCGGCCGTGCCGCCCGGAGAATGCGCGCGAGTCCCTTGGAGGCTGCTGATGAACAGGCCGATCATGGCCGCAGCGCTCGCGCTCGCTCTGCTGTGCGACGCACGAACGTCGTCTGCTCAGACCTACCCGGAACGCTCGATCCAGGTGATCGTCCCGTTTGCCGGCGGCAGCGCGAGCGACGTGATCATGCGCGTGCTGCTCGAGCGCATGGGCACGTCGATGGGACGGCGCTTCATCGTCGACAATCGTCCGGGGGCCGGGGGCAACACCGGTACGGCGGCGGCCGCCAAGGCAGCCGCGGACGGCTACACCCTGGTGATGAGCACGCTCGGGCCGCTCGCCGCCAACAAGACCTTGTTCCGCGATCTCGGTTACGACCCGGAGAACGATTTCGAGCCGATTTCCCTGTTCGCGATCGTGCCGAACGTCATCGTGGTGAGCGCCAAGCTGCCGGTGACGTCGCTCGCGGCGTTCATCGACTACGCCAGGAGCCGGCCGAAAGAGATCAATTATGGCTCGGTCGGGCCCGGCAGCTCGCAGCATCTTGCCGGCGCCTATTTCGAGCAGGTGGTGGGAATCCAGATGACGCATGTGCCGTACCGTAACATCGCGCAGTACGTCCCCGACCTGATCGCCGGGTCGGTGCCGGCGGGCTTCCAGTTCCTTCCCAACGTCATCGCGCCGCTGCGCTCCGGCGACGCGCGTGCGCTCGCGGTCACGAGCAGCAAGCGCATGGCCGCGCTGCCCGATGTTCCGACCGTGGCCGAGGCCGGCATCACCGGCTATGCGCCGTCGGGCTGGCTCGCCCTGCTGGCGCCGCGCGGGACGCCGAAGCCGATCATTGCCAAGCTGCACCAGGAGCTTGCCGCCGCAATCGCCGATCCCCTCGTGCGCGACCGGTTCAGCGAGCTCGGCGCCGAGCCGACGGCGACCACGCCGGAGGAGCTGGCCCGGTTCATCTCCTCCGAGATCGCGAAGTGGCGCGAGATCATCACGAAGGCGGGCATTGCGGTGGGGCAGTAGGTGAGGTTGGACGCTGCCGAGCAAAAGAGTCGTGAGCGGAATTAAACCCTCATCCCGTCATGGCCGGGCTTGTCCCGGCCACCCACGTCTTGCTTTCGTGCTGCGAGGAAGAAGCCCGGCACAAGGCCGGGCATGACGGTGGGGGAATAGGAGGATCCGATGACGAAGGCGACGGATGGCTTGGAGCTGACGCGCGTCGGTCCCGGGACCGTGATGGGCGACCTGATGCGCTGCTATTGGATCCCCGCGGCACTCTCGTCAGAACTCGTGAGCGATGGCGCGCCGGTCCGGCTGATGCTGCTCGGCGAGAAGCTCATTGCGTTTCGCGACAGCGCCGGCCGGGTCGGCGTGATGGACCATCGGTGTCCGCATCGCGGCGCATCCCTGTTCCTCGGTCGCAACGAGGAAGGAGGACTGCGCTGCATCTATCATGGATGGAAGTTCGACGTTGCGGGCAATTGCCTCGACATGCCGAGCCTGCCGCCGCCCGGCTTCAAGGAAAAGGTCAAGGCCAAGGCCTACCGGGTCGTTGAGCGCGCCGGCGTCGTCTGGGTGTACATGGGCACGCGCGCCGCGGCGCCGCCGCTGCCGGCGTTCGAGATCCTGGATCTTCCCGCAGACGAGGTCCGGGTGAGCTTCATCCAGCGCGACTGCAACTACCTGCAGGCGCTCGAAGGCGAGATCGACACCTCGCATTTCGGATTCCTGCACGCCGGCCATGTCGATGCCGACGATCTGGCGGAGGATGAGCCGCTGTATCATACCGTCACCAACCGCGCGCCGGAGTATCATCTGGCCGATACCGAATGGGGCACGCAGTACGCGGGCTACCGCGAGGCCGGGCCGGGCCGGACCTACTGGCGGTTCGGCAACTTCCTGTTTCCATTCTGGACCCAGGCGCCGAACGGCGAGTTCGGCAGCCACATGCATGCGCGCGGCTGGGTGCCGCTCGACGACACCCACACCATGTTCTGTTTCCTGTGGTGGAAGAAGGGCGTGACCGCAATGTCGCTGCCGCAGCCCGCCTTCAAGGACGGCTCGCCCATCGGCGGCACCGGGCGCGGCAACAAGCTGTTGCCGAATACGACCGACTGGCTCGGCCGCTGGCGCATGGCCGCGAACGCGAGCAACGATTGGGGGATCGACCGCGCCGCCCAGCAGAGCAACCGGATCTATAGCGGGATCGACGGTATCCACCTGCAGGACCAGGCGATCACCGAGAGCATGGGTCCCATCGTCGACCACGAGCTTGAGCACCTGGCGCCGTCGGACCAGATGATCACGCGCACGCGCCGACGGTTGCTGATGGCGGCGCGCGCCCTGCGCGACCAGGGCACCTTGCCCCCGGGGGTCGAGAATGCCGACGTCTATCGCGGCGCCCGCGGCGGCTACTTCGTGAGTCCCGACCAAAGCTCCTGGCGGGAGGTCTATGCCAATCAGTTGGCCGCGTCCGCGCGGCCACCGCAGAGCGCAGTGCGCGCGGCGGAGTGAGACCTTCGTCATGCCCGGCCTTCGACAGTCTGGCTTCAGCCAATCTCCGGCCACCGCATCAAACTCTGAAGAGAATCAAGTATCGCGCCGCGAACTCGCGCCGCAGCGGCAGGATTGTGACCATGGACATAATCGGCGATTTCGGCGAGATCCCGGGTCGCCCGAGACGTAAACCGAAGCTTCATCGATCGAAGCGACGGAACGCGGCCTCGACTTCAGCATCGGACGCAAATTCGCGACGCTTGGCCTGCGCGAGACCCTCGAGCACGGCAGACAGGTGCGCCTGATCGATGGGCTCGGGCTCGCCATTTCCCGATGCCAATTGAAGGATCGCGTGCGCAATCTCATCTTGCGAATCTGGCGGCAGTCGCCGCACAGCTTCAAGAGCCTGCTCCAGGAGCTTGGTCATGAAAGCCATGATACTCTTTCCGGCCAGCTCATTGAAGAGCGCCGTGCGGCGCGCGTCGCCGCAAGACAGCCTTGGTCATATGGACGCGAATTCGACCTGATCTGTTTGCGTCACGCACTCGACACGCTCGAACGGCTGCGTGGAGGATGGCGACCGAGCAAGCGGCTGCTATCGGGCGGGCGGAACGCCGGCCGCTGGAAGATCAATCGTGAAGAAAGGGCGCGCCCGTGCGCGCGGACAATGCCCACGAATCCCCTTGCCGCGGCGGTGCTGAGCCGGTTTGATCGGCCCTGCCGATTTGCCGGGCACAAGCGGAGGACACAAAGACATTCCGGCATTAGCGGCGCCGCGACGCTCGCCAGACGTGCGACGTCTGAATCCGGCATCGCGGTGTTTTAGTCGCCGTAATACCCGACGTTGCGGCCGTTGAGCGGCTGGACCGGCCGGCTATTCTTCACGCCGTTCGGATTGAGTACCGTCACCAACGCGTCGATCTGTGCCTGCGATGCCTCGACCGGGTCCTTGAACACAAACCATTGAATCCCGCCCGTGCAGGGTGGCGTCGTCAACGACCCCCAATAATGGTAGCCCGACGGCCAGACCCCATTAATGCCGACCGGCGGTATCAGCTGCGTCAGGTCGATGCTGCCGTCGTACTTCGTGGCTGTGCCCGTCAGATTGGAAAGCTTCGAGACCAGCCCCGTCAGAGCGGCGTTTTCCTTGCCGGCCCTGAACATCACCGCGAGCACCGCGGCGCGCTCCGGTTTGTCCCGCGATACGTGAACGAAATGCGCCTCCAACGGGAACTGCACCTGCTTATTTTTTCCTTTCGGCAGGGTGTGCTCGCTCGGGGCATGGAAATGCACCCGCTGCAGGTAAAAGCGTCGTGGATCGACTTTCGTGCAGGGTTGCTGCACACCCGGACGGCATTCGTTCATTGAACTGTTGAAGCTGATGAAGTTGGCCCCGTCTGCCGGCGCGTACACTTCGACCGTATGGCCGTTATTCTCGGCCAGCAGCGGGATGGTCGGTGCGGCATAGCCGAAGGGCGACCCAGCCAGATGACTTTTGGAACCGCGCGTGACCCAAGTCGCCTGCGACGGCTTGACGTCGATGGGTGACTGGGTTGGCCACTTCTTACAAACCTCATAGGAATCGGCCCACTTGGCGGGGTCGTCGTAATTCCACGCTTCTTCGCCGATCGCCGTTACGGCGGAAAAAAGGAGCGCGGTTGCCGCACCGGCCAGGCCCCCGATGAAGCGTCCTGTTGTGGGCATGCATCCCCCCTGTGAGGGCGCTACCTTAGGTTACTTCAACGCGGTCCGCCAGTCCTGCTCGTTCGAATGGAGATGCCGCTTCTCCGTGGAAGCGTCACGAATCCCGCTTGCCCCGGCCCACGCGAGCCGGTTTGATCGGCCCTGCCGATTTGCCGGGGAAGAGGCGGAGGACCATCAGGCATGAATTCCGGCATCAAGGGCCTCGCAGCATTGGCGGCCGCGCTCGTCATTCCTAGCGCGGCGTTGGCGCATGTCGGGAGCGGTGGCGCAGCCGGCTTCATCCACGGCTTCGCCCACCCGATCGGCGGGCCCGACCATGTGCTGGTTATGGTCGCGATCGGCGTCATCGCCGCGAACCTCGGTGGCCGCGCGTTGTGGCTGGTGCCCGGCACGTTCCTGCTCGCCATGGCGCTCGGCGGCGCGCTCGGCATCGGCGGCGTCACGCTGCCGCGCACCGAGCTTGCGATCGCCGTCTCGCTGATCGTCCTCGGCCTCGCGGTCGCGACGCGCACCATCCTGCCGACCTTCTCCGCCATGGCGCTGGCCGGCATCTTCGCGATCTTCCACGGCCATGCGCACGGCGTGGAAATGCCGCCGGACGGTTCGTGGTCGGCCTACGCGGCCGGATTTCTCGCGGCAACCGGCTTGCTGCACGCAACGGGAATCGCGATCGGCGTCGTGCTCACGCGGCTGAGCGAGCCGGTGCTGCGCGGCGTGCTCGCGGCGAGCGGCGGCGCCATGGTGCTGACCGGATTCATCATCATGCTCTGGAGCCCAGGATGATCCGCTCCGCGCACCGCTCGCGGGCGCGTCTTGCCGCGATCGGCGCCGGATTGCTGACTACGCTGGCGTTGACGCCCGCCGCGCACGCCGCCAACGGCGCCTTCGCGGTCGACGACGCGGATGTCGCCGCGCCGGGCTCCTGCAAGATCGAGTCTTTCCTCGCCTTCGCCAGCAACCGCGACTTCATCGCCGCCGCGACGCCGACCTGCGCGATCGATCTCGGCCGCCCGTTCGAATTCAGCGGCCAGTTCCAGCGCTTCCGCGCCGACGGCGAATGGGGCACCAGCCTGCAGCTTAAGGCCAAGACCAACATCATTCCGACGGAGACCGGCAAGATCGGACTGGGCGTGGCCGGCGGCACGTTCTTCGACCTCGTCACCGGCCAGAACACCGGCTTCTTCGCCTACGTGCCGGTGACCTTCGCGATCACCGACCAATTCCGCCTGCTGCTCAACGGCGGCTGGCTGTGGGATCGGGTCGCGGCGCGGCACTATCTCACCTATGGCGGCGGCTTCGAATGGGAATTCGTCGAGCAGTGGACCCTGATCGGCGAGGTGTTCGGACAGGTCGGCGCGCCACTGGAGGACAGTCCGACTGTGACCAAGCCGCGCGCGCAGGTCGGCCTGCGCTATACGCCGATCGAAGCCTTCGACATCGACGTGATCTACGGCCGCAACATCACGGGCGAGAACGCCAACTGGATCACGGTCGGGCTCAACGTGCGGTTTCCGCCGCCGAAAAGGTAGCCCGGCTTTCGCATTTCAGCGAAAGCCGGGACAGTTTCGCCGCGGGCACAACCGGCCCCCGGATTGCGCTGCGCGCAATCCGGGCTACGAAAGCGCTCACTCATCCATAATCGGATTGCGCAAGGTCCCGACGCCCTCGATCTCGATCTCGCAGGTGTCGCCCGCCTTCATCCACACCGGCGGCTTGCGCGCGTGGCCGACGCCCGAGGGCGTACCGGTGAAGATGACGTCGCCCGGCTCGAGCGTCATGCCCTGCGTGATGTAGACCAGCATCTCAACGATCGGGAACATCATGTTGTCGGTATTGTCCGACTGCATGACCTGCCCGTTGAGCCGGCTTTCGATCTTCAACCCCTTGGCGGCGACGGGGAGTTCGTCGGCGCTCACCATCCACGGCCCGAAGCCCCCGGTGCGGTCGAAGTTCTTGCCCATGTCCCACTGCGTGGTCTTGCGCTGGAATTCGCGCACCGAGCCTTCGTTGCCGCACGCATAGCCGGCGATGCAGGCGGTCGCATTCTCGGCGGTGAGATGCTTGGCGCGCTTGCCGACCACGAGGATCACCTCCGCCTCGTAGTCGAGTTGCTCGGAGACGCGCGGACGGATGATCGGGCTCTGGTGCGCCACCATCGAGGTCAGGCCGCGCATGAAAATGGTGGGGAACTTGGGGACGTTGTCGCGGCTCGGCCCTTCCTTCACGTGGTCGAGGTAGTTGAGGCCGAGGCAGATGATCTTGCCGGGCCTTGCCACCGGCAGCGCGTATTTGAGGCCCGCGAGCGGCCGGCGCGCCGAAGCAGGCGCGCGGCTGGCGAGACTGGCGAGCGGCTTGAGGTCGCCGTCGTTCGCCTTGAGCACCGCGGCCAGGTCGCCCGGGACCTTCGGATCGACCGCCTGCAGGTCGATCACGGCATCGCCCTCGACCAAGCCGAGGCCCGGCCCCTTGTCGGTCGCAAATCCAACGATCTTCATGTCCGCTCTTCTTTCGCTGCTCTGGTGACCCGAAGGCCCATAACAAGCACTGCGGCGCCGTCGCGCGCAAGATGGCTCGACGGACCGTTGCCGGCCTGTCTATGGTCACCTAAACCGTACCGTCCCGGCCGTGGAACGGCCCGACGAAGCACAGCTGGAGGTACCGTGGCGACGCATACGCTCGGCATCATCATGAACGGCGTCACCGGGCGCATGGGGCTCAACCAGCACCTGGTGCGCTCGATCGTCGCGATCCGCCAGGATGGCGGCGTCGCGCTGCCGAACGGCGACCGCGTGATGCCCGACCCGATCCTGGTCGGGCGCAATGCCGAGAAGGTCTCAGGCCTGGCCAAGCAGTACGGCATCGCGCGTTCGACCACGGACCTGTCCGCCGCGCTGAGCAATCCCAACGACACCGTGTTCTTCGATGCGGCGACCACGCAGATGCGCGCCGACCTGGTCACGCAAGCGATCCATGCCGGCAAGCATGTCTATTGCGAGAAGCCGGTCGCCGATTCGCTCGACAAAGCGGTGGCTCTCGCCAAGCTTGCCAAGCAGAAGGGCATCAAGCACGGCGTGGTGCAGGACAAGCTGTTCCTGCCGGGCCTGCGCAAGATCGCGATGCTGCGCGACGCCGGATTCTTCGGCCGCATGCTGTCGGTGCGCGGCGAGTTCGGCTACTGGGTGTTCGAGGGCGACTGGGGCCAGCCGGCGCAGCGCCCGAGCTGGAACTACAAGAAAGCCGAGGGCGGCGGCATCATCCTGGATATGCTGTGCCACTGGCGCTACGTGCTCGACAACCTGTTCGGAGCGGTACAGGCGGTGAGCTGCCTCGGCGCGACGCATATCGGCAAGCGCGTCGACGAGACCGCCAAGAGCTACGACGCCGACACCGACGATGCCGCCTACGCGACCTTCCAGCTCGCGGGCGGCGTGATCGCGCAGATCAATTCGTCGTGGTGCACGCGCCTGCGGCGCGACGACCTCGTCACCTTCCAGGTCGACGGCACGCATGGCTCGGCGGTCGCAGGCTTGACGCGCTGCGTGACGCAGTCGCGGGTGAACACGCCGCGGCCGGTATGGAACCCGGACGTGCCGCAGACCATGAAGTTTCTCGACCAGTGGGAAGAAGTCCCCGACAATATCGCCTACGATAACGGCTTCCGCATCCAGTGGGAGGATTTCATCCGCCACGTGGTCGCCGGAACGCCGTGGAAGCATGATCTCACCGAGGGCGCCAAGGGCGTGCAGCTGGCCGAGCTGGGCTTGAAAAGCTGGGCCGAGCGGCGCTGGATCGACGTGCCGGCGCTGACGATCTGAACGAGGTTAACCGTGGCCACGCTATCGCTGCCGACTCGCGACCGCCGCTTCGAGCCCTACGCCACCGGCGAGCCGATCGTGCTGCCGAAGAAGGGCTCGGCGCCGCAATTCAATCGCGTCGCCTACGCGGCCGCGCACGTGGTGGCCGATCCGCTCGCCGACAATGATCCTTGGCTCGATGCGGCGGTCGATTGGGACAAGACGATCGCGTTCCGCGAGTACCTCTGGGATCTCGGGCTCGGCGTCGCCGAAGCGATGGATACGGCCCAGCGCGGCATGGGGCTCGACTGGAACGGCGCCAGGGTCCTGATCGCCCGCGCGCTCGCGGCCGCCAAGGCGCGACCCGGCGTGACCATCGCCTGCGGGGTCGGCACCGACCACCTCGCGCCCGGGCCGGACGTCACCGTCGACACCATCATCCGCGCCTACGAGGAGCAGATCGAGGCGATCGAGGCGATGGACGGACGCCTCATCGTGATGGCGAGCCGCGCGCTCGCCCGGGTCGCCAAGGGTCCGGACGACTATGCGCGCGTCTACGGCCGCATCCTCGCCCAGGTGAAGCAGCCGGTGATCCTGCACTGGCTCGGCGAGATGTTCGATCCGGCGCTCGCCGGCTACTGGGGCAATGCCGACCACATGGCGGCGATGGAGACCTGCCTCGGCATCCTGCAGCAGCACGCTGCCAAGGTCGACGGCATCAAGATCTCGCTGCTGTCGAAGGAGAAGGAGATCGCGATGCGCAACCGCCTGCCCGCCGGCGTGCGCATGTACACGGGCGACGACTTCAACTACGCCGAGCTGATCGCGGGCGACGACGACGGCCATTCCGACGCGCTGCTCGGCATCTTCGACGCGATCGCGCCCGCCGCTTCGGCCGGCCTCGCGCGGCTGGCCGGCGGCGACGTGCAGGGCTTCCACGGAATTCTCGAACCGACCGTGCCGCTGTCGCGCCACATCTTCAAGAGCCCGACCCGCTTCTACAAGACCGGCGTCGTGTTCCTGGCCTGGCTCAACGGCCTGCAGGACCATTTCGTGATGATCGGCGGACAGGAGAGCGCGCGCTCGCTCATCCACCTCGCCGAGCTGTTCCGCCTCGCCGACCAGGCGCGCGTGCTGCACGATCCGGACCTGGCGGCGGCGCGGATGACCAAACTGCTCGCGGTGCACGGGCTCGCTTGAGGCTTGGCGCCACGCACGAGGGAAATAAGACTCGATCAATCGAACGGGAGGAATTTTCATGCTTCGTATCCTGACGTTGGCCGCAACCGCGGTCGCGGCATTCACCGGCGCCGCGTCGGCGCAGAACTATCCGTGGAAGCCCGACAAGCCGATCACCATCATCGTGCCGTGGGCCGCCGGCGGCTCGACCGACCAGGTGACGCGCATCACCGCGGCCGAGATGGAGAAGGCGCTCGGGCAGAAGATCGTCGTCGTCAACCAGCCGGGCGCGTCCGGCTCGATCGGCACGCGCAATGCCCTGATGGCGGCGCCGGACGGCTACACCTGGACCGCGGGCGCCGCCAAGGACCTCGGCACCTACATCGTCAGCGGCCTGCTCGACACCAAGATCGGCGACTGGCGGCTCTACCTCAACGTCGCCAACGTCTCGGTGCTCGGCGTCAATCCGAACACGCCGTATCAGTCCGCGCAGGACGTGGTGAACGCCATGAAGGCGAAGCCGGGGCAGGTGTCGGTCGCGACCGCCGGCGTCAACTCGTCCGGCCATTATGGCAATCGAGATGATGACCCGCGCCCTCGGGCTCACCTACAAGCACGTATCCTACGACGGCGGAAATCCGGCCGTGATCGCCACCGTCTCGGGCGAGACCGAGGTGACGACCCAACTTGCCGTGGAGCAGGCGCAGATGATCCGCGGCAAGCGATTGCGCGCGCTCGCCGTGCTGTCCGACAAGCCACTCGAGCTCGAAGGCTACGGCACCATCCCGCCAATCACCGCGTCGCTGACCGGCTTCAAGCCCGACACCAACTATTTCGGCATCTTCGTGCCCAAGGGCGTGCCGGAGCCGGTGCTCAAGACCCTCGACATGCTGTGGGAGAACGTCGTGATGAAGTCGGAGGCGCTCAAGAAGTACGCGACCTCGAACGGCGCCCTCTACGCGCCCTCCCATGGCGACGCAGCGCTCAAGGCCGCGATGCCGGCGATCCAGGCGACGGCGTGGCTGCTGCAGGAAGGCGGCAAGGCCAAGGTGTCGCCCGACACGGTCGGCATTCCCAAGCCGTAGCACCGAGATGACGACCGCCGCGCCATGAACGCGAACCGTCTGACGGCCGACCGCATCGGCGGCCTGATCTGGTTCGTGTTCGGCGTCGCGGTCGTCTACGGCTCCTGGACCATGGACCGGCTGGAGTCGCTCAGGATTCCGCTGTCCACCGCACCGGGCGTCGTGCCCGGATTGTACGGGCTCGCATTCATCGCGCTCGCGATGATCCTGCTGTTGCGCTCGCACCCGCCGCAGGCCGTGGCGTCGTTTGCGGCCGGCGACGAGGCCGCGGCCCCGGCCGAAGAAGGCAGCTTCCATTGGCAGCGCATCCTGACGAGCTGGGGGCTATGCGTCGTCTATGCAGCCGTGCTGCTCGGAGGCGGCCTGCCCTATTGGACGCTCACCGCCGGGTTTCTGTTCCTCCACATCCTGCTGCTTGACGATACCGAGCAGGTGCCGGCCCGGCCGACGCTGCGCCGCTTCCTGATCGCTGCCGTCATGGCGCTGTCGGTATCGACCGTCGTGTCGCTGGTCTTCCGCTACGTCTTCCTGGTCCGCCTGCCGTGAGCACGTGAAATGTTCGACGGGCTGCTCATGTTCGGCACGGCGGTCGCGGGATATCTCAATCCGGTCTCGCTCGGCCTCGCGTTCGGCGCGACGCTGCTCGGTGTCGTTGCCGGCTGCATGCCCGGCCTCTCCGCGACGCTGGTCATCACGCTGCTCACGACGCTGACGCTGAAGATGCAGGCCAACCAGGCGATCCTGGTGCTGGTGTGCGCCTACAACGGCGCGATCTACGGCGGCAGCCGCACCGCGATCCTGCTCAACATCCCGGGCACGGCCGCGAATGCCGCCGCCTGCCTCGACGGCTACGCGCTGGCGCGCCAGGGCCAGGCCGGGCGCGCCATGGGCATTGCCACCACCGGCTCGGTGGTCGGCACCCTGTTCGGCCTGATCTGCCTCGCGCTGTTCACGCCCATGCTCGGCGAGATCGCGCTCAGCTTCGGGGCGTTCGAGTTCTTCTGGCTCGCGCTGCTCGGCGTGGTCACGTCCGGCAACATCGTGGCGGTCGACCCCGTGAAGGGCTGGCTCGCCGGCCTGCTCGGCCTGTTCGTCGCCGGCATCGGCCAGGAAGGCATGTACGCCTACGAGCGCTTCAGCTTCGGCAACGCCGACCTCGCCGGCGGCTTCTCGCTCATTCCGGTGCTGGTCGGCGCCTTCGGCTTCTCCGAGGTGCTGACCGTGATGAGCGAGCGCTTCGCGCGGCCGAAGATCATGGAGTTCGGCTCCGCGATCCCGCGTATCCGCGACGTGTTCCAGTACTGGCGCACCATTTTCCGCTCCGGCGTGATCGGCGTGTGGATCGGCATCCTTCCCGGCGTCGGCGAGGACATGGCGGCGTGGTCGTCCTATGCGGCGGCCAAGCGCCTGAGCAAGGAGCCGGAGAAATACGGCAAGGGCTCGATCGAAGGCCTGATGGCGGCGGAGACCGGCGACAACGCCTCGGTGCCGGGCGGCATCATCCCGGCGCTGGCGCTGGCGATTCCCGGCTCGGCGCCGTGCGCGGTGCTGCTCGCCGCCATGATCATCCACGGCGTGCAGGCCGGACCCATGCTGATGGTGGAGAACCCGCAGTTCGTCTACGACGTCGTGGCGATGGTGCTGTTCTCCACCCTCGGCATTCTGTTCTTCGGCCTGTTCTTCATCCGCCCGCTGCTCAAGATCACCCAGATCCCGCGCTCGATCCTGATGCCGATCATCTTCGTGCTGTGCGTGATCGGCTCCTATTCGCTCGCCTCGCGGCTGTTCGACGTCTACACCATGCTCGGCTTCGGCACCTTGATCTTCATCATGCGCCGCTACGGCTATCCGGCGGCGCCGTTCGTGCTCGGACTGGTGCTCGGCGACATCCTCGACAAGAACCTGCGGCGCGGACTGGTGCTGAGCGACGGCGACCTCCTGCCGTTTCTCACGCGGCCCTTGAGCGCCCTGCTGGCGCTGCTGGTGCTATGGACCTTCCTGACCAACGTGAAGACCATCAACGACGCGATGGCGCGCGGGCGCGACGCCTTGCTCGACCGCGCCGGTGCCGCGTTGCGACGCCGGAGCTGACCCGCGCATGCGCATCTCGCTGTGCAACGAGGTCGTCGCGGAGCTGCCGTTCGAGCGCCAGTGCGCGCTCGCGGCGCAGCTCGGCTACGACGGCATCGAGATCGCGCCCTACACGCTGGCCGAAGACCCGACCCGGTTGACCGCGGCGCAGAAGGCGGCGCTGCGGCGCGCCGCGAGCGATGCCGGCATCGCGATCCCGAGCCTGCACTACCTGCTGCGCGCGCCTGCCGGACTTTCGATCACCACGGCCGACGAGGCGGTGCGCCGGCGCACCATCGAGGTCATGCGCGCCATGTGCGCGCTTGCCGCCGAGCTCGGCGCGCGTGTCCTGGTCCACGGCTCGCCCGACCAGCGCGTGCTGATGCCTGGCGACGAAGCGGACGGCCGCAAGCGCGGCATCGATTGCTTTGCCGCCGCCGCCCAAGCTGCAACGGACGCGCAGGTCGTCTACTGCATCGAGCCGCTGTCGCGTCAGCAGACCGCGTTCGTCAATACGGTCGCCGAAGCTGCCGAGATCGTGCGCGCCATCGGCGCGCCGGCGCTGCGCACCATGATCGACTGCTCGGCCGCGGGCCAGATGGAGGTCGAACCGGTCGCCGACCTCATCCGTCGCTGGCTGCCCACGGGCATGATCGGCCATATGCATTTCAACGATCCCAACCGGCGCGGCCCGGGCGAAGGCGCGCTCAAGTTCGCGCCGATCCTCCGCGCCCTGCGCGACGGCGGCTATCCGGGCGACGCCGCGATCGAGCCGTTCGACTACATTCCGGACGGACCGACCTGCGCGGCGCGCGCCATCGGCTACATCCGCGGTATCCTCGAGACTCTGCCATGACGTCCAATGCGCCCCACCTTCGCCTGATCGAGGCGCGCTTCCACGAGCGGCCGGTCAGGCTGCGGCTGCCGTTCCGCTTCGGCGTCGTCACCTTGACAGCGGCGCCGCAGGTGTTCGTGCGCGCGCGCATCCGCCTCGCCGACGGACGCGAGGGTGAGGGCGTGTCGGCCGAGCTGCTGGCGCCGAAATGGTTCGACAAGTCGCCGGACCTCTCGAACGAAGACAACTTCGACCAGTTGCGCGGTTCGCTCGCCCTCGCGCGCCAGCACCTGCTTGGCGCCGGCAGCGGCACGGCCTTCGGCCTCTCCGCCGCGGTCGAGGGGGCGCACCACGCGAGCTGCGCGGCAGGCAATCTCAACGGGCTGATCGCTTCGTTCGGCCTCGCGCTGCTCGATCGCGCGATCATCGACGCACTCGGCCGCATCGAGAACGCCTCGGTGTTTGCGCTGGTAAGCGCAAACCAGCTCGGTCTCGATGCCACGACGGCGCCCGACCTTGCCGGCTTCAACATGACCCGTTTCCTGAGCTGGCTGGGGCCGGTCGCGACGCTCGCAGCGCGCCACACCGTCGGACTCGTGGATGCGCTGACGCGCGCCGAGACCGAGGGCAGGCGTATCGACGACGGTCTGCCCGAGAGCCTGGAGGAGGCGATCGCCACCTATGGCCATCGCTACTTCAAGCTCAAGGTCGGCGGCAACATCGAAGCCGACGTCGAACGGCTGATCCGTATCGCCGACGTGCTCGATCGCACCGATCGGCCGTACCGCTCGACGCTCGACGGCAACGAACAATATGCGGAAATCGGCGCCGTGATCGAGCTGTGGAAACGCGTCGGCGCCGAGCCGCGCCTTGCGCGCCTGAAATCGTCGCTGCGGCTGATCGAGCAGCCGATCGCGCGCTCGCACGCGCTGTCCGAGCCGGTGCATGCGCTCGCGGCGGAAATCCTGATGGAGGTCGATGAGTCCGACTCCGACATCGGCGTCTTCCCGCGCGCCCGTGCGCTCGGCTACCGCGGCATCTCGTCGAAATCGTGCAAGGGCTTCTATCGCGCGCTGATCAACTACGCTCGCGTGTTGCAATGGAACACGGAGGAAGGCGCCGCGCGCTATTTCATGTCGGCCGAGGACCTCACCACCCAGGCCGGCGTCGCGGTGCAGCAGGACCTCGCGCTCGCGAGCCTGATCGCCGCCGCGCACGTCGAGCGCAACGGCCATCATTACGTCGACGGGATGGCCGGCGCGCCGCAAGCCGAGCAGGACGCGTTCCTCGCCGCCCATCCCGACCTCTATGCGCGTGCGCCGGACGGCCGCGCGCGCTTGAAGATCACCGATGGCATGCTGGCGCTCGGCTCGCTCGAGACGCCGGGATTGGGAGTCGGGCCGATGCCGGACTTCGCTGCAATGACCGCGAGTCCCATGCGATGAAGACCGACGGCCTCTCGATCAATCTCGCCACCGTGCGCGAGCAATGGAATTTCCGCGACGCGGTGGAAGCGTGCGTGCGCCACGGCATCAAGGCGATCTCGCCGTGGCGCGACCAGGTCCAGGCGGTGGGCGTCAAGGAAGCCGCGGCGATCATCCAGGCGAACGGCCTGCAGGTGACCGGCTATTGCCGCGGCGGGCTGTTTCCCGCCGCCGACGCCGCAGGACGCCGGGCCGCGATCGACGACAACAAGCGCATGATCGACGAGGCCGCGGCGCTCGGCGCCGACTGCCTGGTGCTGATCGGCGGCGGCATGCCGCAGGGCTCGCGCGACCTTTCCGGCGCGCGTGCCATGTTCGCCGACGGCATGGCGGCGGTGCTGCCGCATGCGCGCGCCGCGCGGGTGCCGCTCGCGATCGAGCCGCTGCATCCGATGTACGCGGCCGATCGCGGCTGCATCTCGCTGCTCTCGGAAGCGCTCGACTTGTGCGATGCGCTCGGCAAGGGCGCCGGCGTCGCGGTCGACGTCTATCACCTCTGGTGGGATCCCGATCTGCCGCGCCAGATCGCGCGCGCCGCTACGGGTCAGCGCATCCTCGCGCATCACATCTGCGACTGGCTGGTGCCGACCAGGGACCTGCTGCTCGATCGCGGCATGATGGGAGACGGCGTGATCGACCTCAAAGCCATCCGCCGCATGGTGGAGGAGGCGGGATTCCACGGGGCGCAGGAGGTGGAAATCTTCTCGGCGCAGCATTGGTGGAAGCGCCCGGGCGACGAAGTGCTGAGGACCTGCATCGAGCGCTACAACACCGTTTGTTGAGCCTTACTCGGCTGGCTCCCCGGCGGGCTCGTCGGCCGGCACGTCCGCCTCGCGCGTCAGCAGCCACCCCAGCGCCGCCGAGCCGACCAGCGCCAGCGCCAATCCGCGATGGCGCGACATCATGCGCAGCGCCTGCAGGCCGAGCGAGATGGTGGCCGGATCGAGCCATGCCGCCTTCGCCCGGGCGCGGGCGCGCTCTTCCGCCTCCAGCCGCGCCCGTTTTCGCGCGCTAATGAGCATGACGAACGCGACGATCGCGATCACGGCGAAGCATCCGGCCGCCACCAGGCAGGCGACGATGCCGCCATAGAGCGAGGCGATCCAGATCAGCAGCGCCGCGAAGCCGAACACGGCGGCGACCACGAGGGCGAAGCCGCCGAGCGCGGTCCACACCAACGATGCCATCAGCTCGCGGTATTTCGCCTCGATCGGCGCCAGCAGATGCGCGAACACTCGCGCCTCCTGGGTTAGCGCCGCCAGGCCGCGCCGAGCAGGAAGCCGATGCCGGCGACCATGGCCAGCGTCGCGTAGGGCCGGCGCTCGAGCGAGTCCTCGATCGCCTCGCCGACCGTGTCGGCGACGTCGCGCACCGCATCGATCGCCTCGCGGCCCTGGTCCGAGGCGTCGGAGATGACGCTGTCCACCTTGGACTTGGCGCGATTCATCTGGCGGTTGACCTGTCGGGTGACGAGGTTGCCGACCTGCTGGGTCAATTTCGCGATGTCGTCGCGCAAGGTCTCGAGCTGCTCCTCGATGTCGGCGCCGTTGCCCTTGGCGGTCGAATCCCTGGGGGTCGCGGCGGTTGCGGCCATGGCAAATCCCTCCATCACGAACGTGTGTGGGCTGATAACGTGGATGGAACCGGAAAGTTCCATTGACGCTAGCCCGGCAGGCTCGGCTCATCGCGCGGCATCAGGTGGCTCAGCACCACGAAAGACACGATCAGCAGCGGCACGGCCAGGAACGCCCCGATCGGCCCCCACAGCCAGGTCCAGAACGCGAGCGCGAGGAAGACCGGCAGCGCGCCGAGGGTGAGGTGCCGGCCGACGATGCTCGGCGTGATGAGGTGGCCTTCGACGGTCGCGAACGCCACGAACAGGGCCGGCCCGAGCAGGGCGTGGCCGAGCGAGGGCGAGGCGACCAGGCCGACGCCGGTCAAGATCGCGACGAAGATGCCGGGTCCGATATAGGGCACGTAGTTGAGCAGGAAGGCGAGCAGTCCGAAGGTCAGCGGATTGGGAAATCCGACGAGATACAACATGACGGCGGTGAACGTCCCGACGCCGAGGTTGATCAACGTCACCATGCCGACGTAGGTGATCAGGCTTCCCTCGACGTCGTTCCAGATGCGCAGCATCGCCAGCCGCGAGTCGCGCGTGCGGAACCAGACCACGGCCTTCTGGCGCAGGTACTCGTAGCTGACGAGAAAGAACAGCAGCGTGCCGAAGAAGATGAGGAACTGGCTGACCGCGGGCGTCAGCACGAGCAAAACCTCGCCGATGATGTCGGTGGTATTCTTTTCCACCGCGACCGCGGGCGCCGCGCCGCTCAGGCCCGACACCGCGGTCTTCAATTCGCGCAACGCCGCCAACGGGACGTCGAACACGCGCAGCTTGTCCTTCACCGCCGTGCCGATCTCGGGCGCGCGGTTGATCCACTCGGCCACCGGGGCGGCGAACAGCGACACCAGCGCGGACGCCAGTGCCGCGACGAGGACGACGATCGCCAGCGCCGACACCGCCGTGGGCACCCGATAGGCCGTGAGGCGCCGCACCACCGGGCTGAGCGTGATGCCGATGATGAGCGCGGCGGCCACCGGCATCACCAGCGATCGAGAGAAATAAAGCGCCGCGATCGCCGCCATGCCGAACAGGCCGATGACGGAGACCTGCGCGGCGATCCGCCAGAGATCCTGGGGCGGCTCGGGCGCATCGGTCTCGGCGCGCAGCTTGGGCAGCGGGGTGACGGCCATCGGTCTCGCGTTCTGGTCGGAGGAGGCGCCGGTGCGGCCGCCCAGGCGAGATAACGCGGGGGGCCGGGTTTGGTTGCGGGGGTGCACTGAACGTCCCGCGCGGTCCCCTCGCCCCGCGAAGCCCGCCGTCGCCAAGGCTATGGCGGGCTTGCGCAACTCGCCCGCCGAAGCGCAGCGAAGGCGGGAGCGGGGAGAGGGTGCCGAGGACCGCAGGTCCGAGGCGGGAGAGGGGCTTCTCGGCAGCGCACAGCCCCTCTCCCGCCTCACTCGCTGACGCTCGTTCGGCACCCTCTCCCGCAAGCGGGAGAGGGGAACGCGCGGCTCGCTCAGCGCTCAATCCCGATTCACTTGTCAAACAGCCCGCGCGGCGCGTGATGCGCCGCGCCTTCGCAACATCGCTCACGCGCGCCGCGCGCGCGGCTTGGCCGGCTCCGCTGTCGGGCCAAAGCTGCTCTCGACCAGGCGTGTGCGGTCGGCCAGGGGGGCGGTTTCCATCTGCTTCAGCGCCGCGTCCAGCTCGGCGGCGCCGCGGCGCTCCCACGCGTCGAAGCAGGCCATCCCATCGCCGCGGCAGGCGCGGGCCTTGCGGCAGGCGGCGCGGCCGCAGCGGTCGAACAGGCGCAGCGCATCGCATTGTGCGCGCAGCTCCGGACGCTCCGCGCGGAGCTCCTCTTCCGTACTCGCATCGATGAGGGTGGGGTGGTTGGTGGACATGCTGGCGCCTGTGAAAATGGTTGGTCGTGCCCGCGGCGCGGCTGCGCCCGGGGGGTGGGAGCAATGTCGCTCCCGAAGCGAGGGGAGCGAAGCGCCGGGAAGCGCTGGTGCGGATACGCCGCACCTGGTGGTCCGCCTCGCGGTAGGACCCATCTCCGGAGCGCCGGAGGATGACCGGCCAATGACGCAGGCCGGCGCGCCTCTCGGCGCTTCGCCGCGGATTTATCGAGCCCGAGTCACGCTTTTCGGAAGAGTTGTGCTCTTCGCTGATCAGCCAGCTCCTGGCGGGTGGTCTTAGTGCCCTCCGGTGACGCTCTCGGGTCGCCCGAGTGCGGGGTCGTGACTCCCGCCCGCAGGGACCGCATCCTGATCCTGCCTTGAAGGCACCCCTAGAAAGCACCCCTCATGGGACCAGGACGGGCCTATGATGGTTGATCAGAATCAAAGATCAACCGGTATCGGCCCCCATGCTCAAGGCGCGGTTTCCACCGTCGCTAAAATTGCGCGCAGCGGGCGCACATTACGGCCGATGATGAGGTCGCTCGCCGCGGGGGATTTCGCCGATGTCTTGGGCATCCTTGTAGGGGTGCGCGTGGGCAAAGGCGCGCGACAGTCGTGCCTATCCTGATCGGCCAGCGCCGCGCCTTTGCCCACCCTACCGCACGTCACCGTCCGCGCTGGTTGCGCCTGATCAGCTCCACGATGAACACCACGGCGTTGCGCGCCGCGCGGCGCGGATGTCGGCGAAGGCGCGCGCGAGCCGCAAGGATTTCTTGGATTTCAAGTAGCCGAACCCGGTCTCGCGCCGCTCCTGCGGCGGCTCGTCGCGATAGAAGAACGTGACCGCCACGTCGAGCGCGTCGGCGAGTTGCTGCAGCCGCGCCGCCGCCACGCGGTTGGCGCCGCGCTCGTATTTCTGGATCTGCTGGAACGTGATGCCGACGGCGCGGCCGAGCTCTTCCTGCGACAACCCGCGCTCCAGCCGCAGCGCGCGGATCTTCCGGCCGATCTCGACGTCCTCGGGGCCGGCGCGGCGCTGTCTCATTGCGATACCCGGTGATGGCCGGCATGCTTCATCGGTAACCTCTGGAGACCGGGGCGGGCGCCCCGGGCAATATGCTACCGTCGTTGCGGAAGCGAATCTCCCGCAGCGCCGGCAAGCCCGAACCGGAATCCTTGCGATTACCATATCGTAAGAATAAATTCGATGCAACTAGAACTTATCTACAATCTGGTCCGCATGTTCGCAGAGCGCATCGTGGCGGCGGCCTTAAAGGACGAATCCGGAGCCGCCCGCCTGCAGCAGGTCGGATTGTTCACGCTGATTTTCATGTTGCAGGCCGACGAGGAGCCGGTGACGGCGGTACGGCTGTCACGCATGACCGGCCAATCGCAGAGCCAAATCCACCATCAGGTGATAAAGCTGCTCAAGCTGCAGCTGATCAAGCGCAAGTCGATCGGCAACCCGAAAGGCCGCGGCCGCGCCTACAAGCTGATCATCAATTACACGCCGGAAACGCGGCGGCTTGCCAGGAAAATCAGCAGTGCCATCGTGAAGTCAGTCGGCAAGCCGCTGAGGGCTGGGCGGAAACGAGGGTGAGCATTTCAGCCGCTTCACAAGGGCATTCCTTTTGATTTCCACTGCTGCTTGTCTTTACGGCTCGTCGTGCGGCATGCTGTTCCAACCATGAGCGATATCGAGTTTGACGCAGCCTTTCATGCCCTTACCGGGCATTCGCCGATGCGCTGGCAGAGGCGGCTGTTCGTCGAGATGCTGGGTGGGGAGCCGCCAGGTGCGCTCGATATCCCGACCGGCCTCGGCAAGACTTCGGTGATGGCGATCTGGCTGATCGCGCTCGCCGCGCAGGCGGCGCGCGGCGTGCCTATGCTGCCACGGCGGCTCGTCTACGTGGTGGACCGGCGCACGATCGTGGACCAGGCGACGGACGTTGCCGAACGCATGCGCAAGGCGCTCCGCGCCGACAGCCGAGCGGCGCAACTCCACGCTATCCTATCCAGCCTGTGCGTCGATCCGGCTGATAATGCCTCGCCGCTCGCCATCAGCACGTTGCGCGGCGAGTTCGCCGACAACCGCGAATGGCAGGCCGATCCGGGGCGCGCCGCGATCATCGTCGGCACCGTCGACATGATCGGCAGCCGGCTGCTGTTCTCCGGCTACGGTGCTGGCCGCTCGTCGCGCCGCGCCATGAGTGCGGGCTTGCTCGGTCATGACGCGCTGCTCGTCCACGACGAGGCGCATTTGTCCGAGCCGTTCGGCAGGTTAGTGAAGGAGATCGCGCGCATTCAGAGGACATCCGACATCCGCACCTCTCCAGACATGCTGCGCACTCTCCGCGTGACCGAGATGTCGGCGACGCGCCACACAGCGGACGAGCCGCTTGAGGAAGCGAGGTTGTTCGCGCTGAATGAAGAGGAGAAAAGAGATTCGGTTGTCGCGCATCGTCTCGATGCGCGCAAAGCGCTCCGTCTTGAAAAGGTCGTGGATCCCGATGTGGCGCGCAAAAGGATCGTCGAAACGGCGCTGCGCTACGGCGAGGAGGAGACGACGGCGCGCGTACTCGTCTTCTGCTACAAGGTCGACGACGCCAAGCGGGTCTTCAATGCGATCGTCGAGGCGGCGGGGACCGATCGGGTAGCGCTTCTGATCGGGCCGCTGCGCGGCCATGAGCGCGATAAGCTTGTCAGCAGGAACGCGGTGTTCCAGGTGTTCAGGGCAGCGGCGGATCGGCCGGCTCTGCCGCAAAGCTTCTATCTCGTGGCCACGTCGGCCGGCGAGGTCGGCATTGATCTCGATGCCGACCACATGGTGTGCGACCTTACGACGCTCGACTCGATGATCCAGCGTCTCGGACGAGTGAACCGGCTCGGCCGCGAGGATCGCGAATTCATTGCGTGCATCGACGTGTTCGACTGCCCTTCCAGCAAGGACGAGGAGGACGAATGGATCGTTGCGCGCGAGAATACGTCAAAGGCATTGTCGCGCCTGCGCCGGCAGGACGGCGCCCGTGACGCGAGCCCGCGCGCGCTGCGCACGCTTGTCGATGAACTGGAACAGGCAAAATCGCTCATCCCGGCCTTTGCGCCGAAGCCGCTCAGTCCACCGCTGACTGATGTCTTGTTGGACAGCTGGGCGCTCAACTCTGTGGACGAGTTGCCGGGCCGGCCACGCGTCGAGGACTGGCTGCGCGGCCAGGAGGGCGAGCCGCCTGAAACGGTGATCGCGTGGCGCGAGGAGGCGGATGAGATCGCGACCGCGCTCGCCGGCGAGCAGCTGTCGGAGCGGGACGCCTATGAATGGTTCTTGGGGCACGCGATTGAGCCGCAGGAACGGATGCGCGAGACCACGGTACGCGCGGTCAAAGCGCTTGAAGCGATAGCGCGGAAGGCGGAACAGAGTGGTCAGCCGGTCGCCGGTATCCTGCTCGACCGCGAACGCAGGCGAGCCGTGGCAATCGCGATCAACAAGCTCGCGGAGCACGACACGGTGGCGAACGCGACGATCGTGCTGCCGGTGCGGGCGGGCGGCCTGACCCGCAGCGGCGCCCTCGACGGGGTGGCGTTGCATTCAAGCGATGTCGCCGACATACGAGAGGCCGCGCCTGCGAATGACGATGCGCAAGTGATCGAAGGCCGGCGCTGGCGCGCGCGCCTGAGGCAGGAGGATGGAGCTTGGTCGACGTCCAAGGTCTGCGATGTAGACCCACGTCTGATCCCGGGCTTGGAGCAATTCAATCGGGAGCGGTTCGAGCGGCTATCCATCGACCAGGCGATAACCAAGCTCCGTGAATGCGTGAGGGCTGAGACCGGCTTGGCCTTTGCAGAGGAAGCGAGATTGCTGATTCTGCCGGGGGGTGAGCCCGACGCGATATTCCGCACACTAGTTTCCCTCATGCCGGCGGGTAGCGCGAAGGCGGTGCTCGACCTTTCGGAAGCGGCGCATTCAGAGCAGGAATTGGTGTCTCATCTCGCTGCCGCTGAACACCAGGCCGGGTTGATAGTCCGCAGACTTGCGCTCGATCCGGACATCGCGCGGGCCGTTCGCATCGCCGCACGCCTTCACGACCGCGGCAAGGATCGCCGACCGTGGCAGCGTGCGATCGGCAATGCGCGCTATCCGCATGTCGTGCTGGCCAAGAGCGGCCACCGCCGTTTCAATCCCGATCTGTGTCAGAACTATCGTCACGAGTTCGGCTCGCTGATCGAAGCGAGGCGGAACGAGGAAATCAGAAGCATGGCCGATTGGCAGCGCGAGTTGGTTTTCCATCTCATTGCCGCCCACCACGGCTGGGCGCGGCCCCATTTCAACCGTCATCTCGACGATCCAATTGCCGACGGCGATGAAATCGCAGCTGCCCTTGCCGATACGCCCCGGTTCCATGCCCGTATGCAACGTCGCTATGGCCGCTGGGGGCTTGCCTGGCTCGAAGCGCTGCTGAAGGCTGCCGATGTGATGGCTACGAAGAGCATTTCGGCTGACGATGCGAACACGATTGCGGCCGATGCCCTGGCGGTCGAGGAAGAGCCGGCATGAACTATCCCGCTGCCGACATCACTCTAGACGTCGACCTGCGCAACCCCGGGCAGTTCTTCGCCTGTTGCGGCGTATTGGAACTGGCAGGGCGGCGCTGGCCTGGAAGCGAAGCCTGGTTCGCCGCCGCACCGGGCGGAGCGACGTTTCATGTGACGACGGGCAGTGGGACCAGCGAGCCCTTGGCCGATCTCGTGCGCGCACTGTTGTGCAGCGACACGCCGCTGGTCACGGTTGCCCAGGACAAGGGAATCGACGACATCCAGGCCGACCGCCGGCCGGTGATGCTGATGGCGCCGTTCGATCTCCGCCTCGACTGGTGGCAATATTCGTATGGCGACGGCGACAAGTCCGAGCTGAAGGTGTGGGCCGGACAGCAGACGCCGGAGCGCAACCTGACGGCCCTGCAGGACATCTGGCGCAGGATCAATGCAGCCCGGCCGGACGAGACCGGCTCGCGCGCCTTGTTCGCGCAACGCTGGCCGGAGGCCGGCATGGGCTTCGATCCGTCCTCCTCCTGGAAGGCGATCGATGTCGGCTTCTCGCCCGACGAGCAGCAGATCAACGTGCTGACCTCGCCTTCGGTCGAGATCCTTGCCGCGATCGGCCTGCAGCGGTGCCGGCCCGAACGTCTCGGCGAGAAAGGCCGCCACTTCGTCTATCGCGCCTGGGCCGATCCGGTCGAGACGATGGTCGCGCCCGCGGCGCTCGCCGGCGCGGTGCGCACGTTGTCGACGCACCGGTTCCCGGTGAACATGCGCAATGCGCAATACGGAAATTTCGGCTGGGCCAAGCCATGGGAGAGCACGCCATGACCGCATGGAACGAGATCGCGAGCACGATGCTGGCCAAGGACGGCCCGGCCGCGCTTGTCTGCCGGCAATGGTTGATGCCGGTGGAAGGCCGCGATGCGGTGATCTTTCCCCCGACCTTCGCAGCGACCGAAGCTGGCCGCTCCGGCTACAACATCGACCCGCCCAAGAAGGACATGCCGCCGGGCACCAAGCGCATCGCCATCATCGACACCGTCGGCGCGCAGGCGAACCGCATGGAGCCGCTGTTCAAGCAGCAGCCGGGCGACGACGACCCGCTGCCGCGGCTGGTGCCGCAGATCGAGATCAAGGCCGGCAACAAGACCGTGAGCCTGCTCGATGCCGGCCACCGCGCCGCCGACGCCGTGGTGCGCTACTCGACGCTCGGGCCGGCGCTGAAGGAGGCGTTCACCGACTACCAAGAGAGCGGGGACGCCACCCGGCTCGCCAAGCTCGCGCCGACGTCGCTCGTGTTCGGCGCCTGGGACTCGCGCGACACGCAGGTGAAGCTGCCGCGTCTGGTCGCTTCGACCATCCGCGCCTACGACGTCGAGGAGCTGACGCGCTCGGCGCAGTACAATCCGCCGCTCGACTACGTCGGCCTCGATCTGCTTGACGATGCCGACGACAAGAAGACGCTCGACACCGCCTCCGAGCTCGGTTTCCGTCACGCGCCCGCCGCCGGCACTCATGGCGGCGTGATCGTGCATGGCGAGATCCGGCGCGAGGCGATCCTCAGTCTGGTCGGCCTGCGCACGATCGGGCCGCGCGGGCCGACCGGCGACGCGCTACGTCGCTATATCCTCGGGCTCGCCCTGGTCGCGATGACCTATGAACGTTCGCACGATCTGCGCCAGGGCTGCCTGCTGGTAAGCGATCCGGACAAGCCGGCCGCCTGGGAGCTGGTCGGCCATGACGGCAAGCGCTCTAGCGTCGCGCCCGACGCCAAGGCGACGCTCGCCTTCGCGCAAGACGTGGCCAAGGCCTTCGGCGTCGGAGACAGCAGGACAGTCGAATTCGACAAGAACACGGCCAATACCGCGATCAAGGAGCGGACCGGCGGCCGGAAGGCGCGCAAGGCCTGACGCGATGCGCTGGCTGTGCATCGAGACGCACTGGCTCGCCGGCCGCTATCACGGCCGCAGCGACGAGGGCCGCGCCGCCGAGTGGCCGCCCAATCCGCATCGCCTGTTCCAGGCGCTGATCGCGGCTGCCCATCTCGGCTTCCGCCGCAGCGAGATGAGTGACGCCAAGGCGGACGCGTTCCGCTGGCTCGAAGCGCGCGAACCGCCAGAGATCGTCGCGCCGCCGGCGCAGCCGGCGAGCTTCGTGCGCCTCTACGTGCCCAACAACGACATGGACAGCGTGGTGGCGTCTGACTGGAAGCGTTCGCCGGCCGAGCTGCGCACCGCCAAGGACCTCCATCCGCACATGCTCGAGGGCGATGCCACCGCGCGCTTCCTGTGGCCGATCGCCGACGCGGAGTGGCCCACGGTGCGCGCTCATGCGGAGGTCCTGTGCGAGGAGGCGCGCCACCTCCATTCGCTCGGCCTCGGTATCGATTTCGTGGCCGGCAACGGCCGCATCCTCGACGACGCCGAGAAGCATGCGCTGCCTGGCGAGGCTTATGTGGCCGACGCCGCCCTTGCCGGCGACTGGCGCGCGCCGGCGCGCGGCTCGTTCGAGGAGTTGACGGCGCGCCACGCCGGGATGGCGGCGCGCGTGCAGGCGGCGCGAGCGCGGGGCGTGGTGCGCTCGGTCGACCCGCCGGCGCCGCCGGCGATCCGGCGCGACGTCGACTATGCGCCGCGCGCCGCGCCGCGCCGCCGGCCGGTGCACGCCTTCGAGCTAGTGGACGAGGAAGGGAATTTCAAATCGTTCGACCCGCGCCAAGCGATGCATGTCGCGGCGTGGCTGCGCCATGCGGCGATCGCGCAGACCCAGCGGCTGAAGCTTGACCCGGCGTTCATGAAGGATTTCGTGGCGGGCCACGGCGAGGGTCGCAGCGAGAAGAATGCGCGCTTCTCCTACCTGCCGGTCCCCACCATCGGCCCGCATTCGGACGGCCGTATCCGCCGTGTCATCCTGGCGCAGCCGGCCGGCGCGCCGCACGAACTTGCCGCCAAGGTAGTGCGTGCGCTCGGCAACGCGGCACTGGTCGATGAGAATGGTGTGACCACAGCCGAGCTGCGAGCGGTGGATCTCGGGGGCGAGCGCAGTGTCTTCGCGCAGTATCTCAAGCGCTCGTATCGATGGGGCTCAGTCACGCCGGTGGTGTTGCCCGGCATGGACGAGCGCCGTGCGCGCAAGGCTGTCGGGCTGGTGGTCAAGGCACTGGCGCAAGCCGGCATCACCACGCCGGTCGCCGCGATCGATGTGCAGGCCGAGCCGGTGTTCCCCGGCGCCGAGATGGCGCGGCGCTATCTGATACCGAGATATCTAGAGAAGTTTCCGCGCGTGCAGGTGTTGATAAACTTTGCCGAGCCGCTGCCCGGACCACTCGCAATCGGGAGTGGGAGACATTTGGGACTGGGGCTGCTTGCGGCCTTGGATGCTGAGACGTGAGAGAGGCGGCGCGAAAGGACCGCGCCGCCTCCACTGGCCTACTCGTCGCGAATGGGCGTATCCTTGCCGCAAGCCCTCCGCCAGAAGCGGCGACAACGCATTGTCGATCAGGAATCTCACGAAGCCGCGAGCGGCAGTTCGCGTTCGCGCACCGCGTCGGCGGCATAGCGCAAGGCTTCCGCGATGTCCTCGCGTTCGAGATCCGGAAGCGCCGCGAGGATCTCGTCCTGGGTCATGCCGTCGGCGACCATGGCAACCACGGTCGCGGCCGGAATGCGCAATCCGCGAATGCACGGCATGCCGCCCATCTGCGCCGGATTCACCGTGATGCGCGCGAACTTCATGGCGATTCTTTCAGGGTCCGTTTGACCTGTCGCGACGTGATTGTAGCCTGGATCGTGGTTTCATTGAAGCCGCACCGGCGCCGCGCTTCTTTTACGCGGCCGATCGCGTCTCATGGGCCTGCGCCAGCACGTCCGTCGGGATATCGAACAGCTTGCCGAGCGCACGGACCATCGGCAGGGTGAGCGGGCGCTTGCGGGTGAGCACTTCGGACACGCGGCCGCGGCTGCCGATGGCCGGCTCCAAATCCTTCCGCGTCAGACCCTTCTGCTCCATCATGAACAGGATGGCTGCGATCGGGTCGGGTGCCGGAATCGGATCGTGCTTCGCTTCATTGGCCTCGATCAGCGTCACCAGCACGTCGAGGCGGTCGCCTTCCGGCGAGCCGGGCTCGGCATTCCACAGGCGTTCGACCTCCTTCAGCGCCGCGCGATGATCGGCTCTGGTCCGCATCGGCCGGATGTCCATGCGCTGCTCCTTACTTGGATTTGCTTGGCGGCCTGATTTGGGACTCGACTCCGCGGTTTCCCGTTATAATAATGGCCGGGCGTCCGTGTAATCGGGGATTGTAGCGTATGTCTTCCCCCGCGACCGAACTCGAGCCGCGCGCCGTGCAGTTGACGCTCGAGCTTCCCGCTCCGCCGGCGACGCCCGGGACGCCGCTGGTCCCGGTGCGGATGGTCAACGAGTACGTCTATTGTCCGCGCCTCGCCTTCCTCGAATGGGTCGATGGCGAATGGGCCGACTCCGGTGACACCGAGGAAGGGCGGCGCGCGCATGTGCGCGTCGATGCCGGCGGCGGCAAGCTGCCGACGCCGGCCGAGGTCGACGACCGGCCGGATTTTTCCGCCCGCTCGGTCATGCTCGCCTCCGAGGCGCTTGGCATCATCGCCAAGATGGACCTGATCGAAGGCGAGGACGGCACCGTCACGCCGATCGACACCAAGAAGGGCAAGCGCCCGCACGTCCCCGAGGGCGCCTATGAGCCTGAGCGCGTGCAGGTGTGCGCCCAGGCGTTGATCCTGGAGGACGCAGGCTACAAGGTCGCCGAAGGCGCGATCTGGTATGCGGGCTCGCGCGAGCGCGTGCGCATCGCGCTCGACGAGGCGCTACGCGCGCGTACGCGCGCGGCGATCTCCGAGCTGCGGCTTGCGGCCGCCGCCGGCCTGCTGCCGCCGCCGCTGGTCGACAGCCCGAAATGCACCAAATGCTCGCTCGCCGGCATCTGCCTGCCCGATGAGGTCAGCTATTTCCGCCGCGGCATGAGCCCGCGTCCGCTCAACCCGTCCGCCGACACCGCGCTGCCGCTATACGTGCAGGAGCCGGGCGCGCGCGTGAGCAAGTCGGGCGAGGTGCTGGTGGTCGAGGCCGACGCGAGCAAGACCGAGGTGCCGCTCGGCGAAGTGTCCGAGTTGGTGCTGCATGGTCCGGTGTCGCTGACGACGCCGGCGCTCGCCGCGCTGTTGCGCGAGCAGATCCCGGTGACCTACGCCTCGACCGGCGGCTGGGTGCTCGGCCACACCGTCTCGACCGGGCACCGCAACGTCGCGATCCGCATCGCGCAGTCGCGCGCCGCGTTCGACGAACGGCGCGCGCTCGCCTTCGCGCGCGGCCTGGTGGCGGCGAAGATCCGCAATTGCCGCGTGTTCCTGCGGCGCAACTTCAAGGCCGGCGACGAGACCGAGCGCGACGCGGCGCTCGAAGCGCTGGCGCGGCTCGCCGATCGCGCCGCTCACGCGCCGACCGAAGCGGAGCTGCTCGGCTTCGAAGGCGAGGCGGCGGCACGCTACTTCCGGCTGTTCGGCACGATGTTCGGCGCGACGGCGCGCGACTTTCCCGAATTCTCGTTCGACAAGCGCACGCGGCGGCCGCCGGCCGATCCGGTCAACGCCATGCTGTCGCTCGCCTATGCGCTGTTGACTCGCACCTGGCTCACCGTGCTGTCGGCGGTCGGCTTCGATCCCTATCTCGGTTTCTACCATCGCCCACGCTTCGGGCGGCCCGCGCTCGCGCTCGACATGATGGAGCCGTTCCGGCCGATCCTCGCCGACTCCACCGTGATCCAGGCGGTGAACAACGGCGAGGTGAAGGCCGACGGCTTCCTAGCCGCCGGCCCGGCGGTGAACCTCAAGCCGCATGCGCGGCGCGCCTTCATCACCGCCTACGAGCGCCGGCTCGATCAGGAGGTGACGCATCCGCTGTTCGGCTATCGGGTGTCGATGCGCCGGCTGCTGGAGGTCCAGGCGCGGCTGCTTGCGCGCCACCTTGCGGGCGAGATCGAGGACTATCCGCACTATCTGGTGCGCTGACCCATGATCGAGGAGCGGCTCTACATCGTGACCTACGACATCGCCGACGACAGGCGCTGGCGGCGCGTGTTCAGGCTGATGCGCGGCTATGGGCGCTGGCTGCAGCTCTCGGTGTTCCAATGCCGTCTGAGCGCGCAGCGCCGCGCCGAGATGGCGCGCCGGCTCGAGGCGACGATCCACAGCCGCGACGACCATGTGCTGATCCTCGATCTCGGCGCGGCCGACAAGGTCGACCCGCGGGTGGAAAGCCTGGGCAAGAGCTTCGAGGCGGTGACCCGTACCGCGGTCGTGATATGATAGTCGGGGCGGAGCCCGTGACGAGGCGTTCCGCCGCCGCGGCGCGAGCGCTGCGGTCGCCGTGGAAGTGCCGCGAGCGTTCGCGCACTTGAGAATGTCTTGCCGATCAAGGAGCTGTTTGAGATCGTGAATGTGCCTGACCGATCGCGCGAAGGGTCGTGCTGCCTTGCCGGTGCGACCGTTCGCACATATCATGTGTTGGCGCGGCAGCGCAGGGACTTGCAGAATGGCACCTTTCCACGGCAGAAATGCCGTGGCTTCATTGAAGCGCTGTGGCCGCCGTCGCTGCGCGCGCTTGCCGAGGGCGGCCCTTTCCACGGCAGAAATGCCGTGGCTTCATTGAAGCGTCGCGCAGTTGCGCGACGATCTTCGCGGCATTCTCGCTGCCTTTCCACGGCAGAAATGCCGTGGCTTCATTGAAGCACGCCGACACCGGCGCCGTCGCGCGCGGCGCGGTAGCCCACCTTTCCACGGCAGAAATGCCGTGGCTTCATTGAAGCTTGTAGAAGTCCGGGTTCCAGGCCCGGTACTGCACCACGCCTTTCCACGGCAGAAATGCCGTGGCTTCATTGAAGCCCAGGTTGCGGCATTCTTCACCATTTCTTCGCTGAGTTGGGCGCCTTTCCACGGCAGAAATGCCGTGGCTTCATTGAAGCGTCAGCAGGCGCTTCCCGTCGTTGGGCCCTGGTGGGCCGCCTTTCCACGGCAGAAATGCCGTGGCTTCATTGAAGCCGTTTCGGGGCTTTAGCGGCATGACAACTCAGTCGGCCTTTCCACGGCAGAAATGCCGTGGCTTCATTGAAGCCGATGTCGAGGGCTGGGCGTCGTTGAACCGACCTCCAGCGCCTTTCCACGGCAGAAATGCCGTGGCTTCATTGAAGCCTACAATCTGATGGCCGGACTGTTCCGCCTCGTCTGCCTTTCCACGGCAGAAATGCCGTGGCTTCATTGAAGCTAACGCAGCGCAAAGAGCGTCCCAATGACGATCCAATTCCTTTCCACGGCAGAAATGCCGTGGCTTCATTGAAGCCATGTGTAGAGCCAGCACCAATGTCCTTCCTGTATCCTTTCCACGGCAGAAATGCCGTGGCTTCATTGAAGCTGGCAGGAAGGCGAGTGGATCGAGGCGGTGACGAAGCCTTTCCACGGCAGAAATGCCGTGGCTTCATTGAAGCAAGGTCGCGCGGCATCTATTTTGCGACAAGCGGACCCAACCTTTCCACGGCAGAAATGCCGTGGCTTCATTGAAGCCTGCGTTACGACCTTGCCCGCTTGCGTAATTTGGTTCTCTGCGGCCTTTCCACGGCAGAAATGCCGTGGCTTCATTGAAGCCGCGGCATGACGAGTGACGGCATGCTGCGGCATCCGGCCTTTCCACGGCAGAAATGCCGTGGCTTCATTGAAGCCTGCTTCTTGCGTGTGTCGTCGCCCGCCGGCGCGTCGTCATCCTTTCCACGGCAGAAATGCCGTGGCTTCATTGAAGCATCCTGCTCGTTCGGCAGCGACTCGACCTTCTCGAGCCAGCCTTTCCACGGCAGAAATGCCGTGGCTTCATTGAAGCGCACCGCGGCCTGAGGGCAAATGGGCCATTTTCCAACCTTTCCACGGCAGAAATGCCGTGGCTTCATTGAAGCACCGGATCGCGCCTGATGGCTTACAACGACAGGATCGCCCTTTCCACGGCAGAAATGCCGTGGCTTCATTGAAGCATCGACATGCTCGAAGAGGAATTCTGCGAGCGCAGTCCTGCCTTTCCACGGCAGAAATGCCGTGGCTTCATTGAAGCGTGCTCAAGGGTTCGCGAGCCTGGATTGCATGGTGCCTTTCCACGGCAGAAATGCCGTGGCTTCATTGAAGCGTGCAGCTCCTCGCAGCCGGGACACCAGAACATGAGGCCTTTCCACGGCAGAAATGCCGTGGCTTCATTGAAGCTTGCGCGCGCCTGCTCGCTTCGCTGCCTTCTTCGCCCTTTCCACGGCAGAAATGCCGTGGCTTCATTGAAGCGAGTATGTGCGCCTGGTCGACGGCCTGCGGCCCCGGGTCCTTTCCACGGCAGAAATGCCGTGGCTTCATTGAAGCATAGATCATTGCGTAAAGGTCTAAATCGGTGAAGATAACCTTTCCACGGCAGAAATGCCGTGGCTTCATTGAAGCTGCCACGTCCGCACAGCAATACAAGCTGCGGGTGGCCTTTCCACGGCAGAAATGCCGTGGCTTCATTGAAGCCGCCGCCGGCTCGCACCAAAAGGCGAGATCATCAACGACCCCTTTCCACGGCAGAAATGCCGTGGCTTCATTGAAGCAAATATCCCGGCGGGCTGACCTCGGGGTCGCCTCCGGCGGCCTTTCCACGGCAGAAATGCCGTGGCTTCATTGAAGCGCGGTCGCGCGCGCCGTCGACGAGCCGGACCTGACGTCCTTTCCACGGCAGAAATGCCGTGGCTTCATTGAAGCGCCTCGACGACGGCCCCGACGTTGGCCTCCGCGTGCACCTTTCCACGGCAGAAATGCCGTGGCTTCATTGAAGCAGGATGTGTCCTTCGAAAACTGCGACACAGGAATAGACCTCCCTTTCCACGGCAGAAATGCCGTGGCTTCATTGAAGCCCCGCTGAAGCGCGTCGCCGGCTGACCCGCTGGTCCATCCTTTCCACGGCAGAAATGCCGTGGCTTCATTGAAGCGGGCTGCGGGACCGTTGAACGACCTCGGGGACACCGGCGCCTTTCCACGGCAGAAATGCCGTGGCTTCATTGAAGCGACGCAGGCAAGCTTGTCGGCGTTGCCCTGGGCTTCGTCGGCCTTTCCACGGCAGAAATGCCGTGGCTTCATTGAAGCAGGTAGATCGCCTCGATCGCGGCCTGGGGCGCATCCCTTTCCACGGCAGAAATGCCGTGGCTTCATTGAAGCACCAACCAGGGAGGACGCGAAGGACAGTACGACCGCAGCCCTTTCCACGGCAGAAATGCCGTGGCTTCATTGAAGCGTGCAGCGCCATAAGGACGAGCTGATCCATTGCCCGGCGCTCGGCCTTTCCACGGCAGAAATGCCGTGGCTTCATTGAAGCATCGCAGCTTGAACCAGGTCGAGGACGTTCCTCGTCGGATCCCTTTCCACGGCAGAAATGCCGTGGCTTCATTGAAGCAGGAACGTGGTGAGCGCACCGCCCATCGTGTCGACCCCGCCTTTCCACGGCAGAAATGCCGTGGCTTCATTGAAGCGGAGAACCGCCCGTCGCACGACTTGACGATCTGGCGCACCTTTCCACGGCAGAAATGCCGTGGCTTCATTGAAGCACCTCAAGACCGGCGATTTTCCCGGCCTCCTTCGCGCCTTTCCACGGCAGAAATGCCGTGGCTTCATTGAAGCAGCGGCACAAAGCGTTCGTATGTAAGAACGCAGCGCGTCCTTTCCACGGCAGAAATGCCGTGGCTTCATTGAAGCTCGTCCCGACCAGCTCGAACGGCAAGTTTCCGTACCAGCCCCTTTCCACGGCAGAAATGCCGTGGCTTCATTGAAGCATTGCGGTCGATCTGGGCATGCCGCACCTTGCCTTCGCCTTTCCACGGCAGAAATGCCGTGGCTTCATTGAAGCAGCAGTCCAGGCTCTGCCGCTTGGATTCGCTCTGCTCCTTTCCACGGCAGAAATGCCGTGGCTTCATTGAAGCGGGACTCGGTTGGGGCCTCGGTTAGGGCCTCGGTTTGCCTTTCCACGGCAGAAATGCCGTGGCTTCATTGAAGCATTCATGTCGATGATGTTACGGTTCCGATCCACAACACCTTTCCACGGCAGAAATGCCGTGGCTTCATTGAAGCTCCGCAAAAAGATGGAGGAATGGTTCGCCTCTATTGACCTTTCCACGGCAGAAATGCCGTGGCTTCATTGAAGCTGTTGGTGCGCAACAGATTGGTTCCTGTCGGCATCCCATTCCTTTCCACGGCAGAAATGCCGTGGCTTCATTGAAGCCGCCGAATATGGCTCGGGACGCGGATTCCATACCGGGGGAGGACCTTTCCACGGCAGAAATGCCGTGGCTTCATTGAAGCGCGCGGATGACATCAAGGCCATCATGGTATGTCGTGCCTTTCCACGGCAGAAATGCCGTGGCTTCATTGAAGCAGGTGAAGCAGCCAGAGCGTGCGCAACGTCTTTCGTCCCTTTCCACGGCAGAAATGCCGTGGCTTCATTGAAGCTGATCTCGCCGCAAAGGGCGACGGCGTTCTCGTTCGTCGCGGGCCCTTTCCACGGCAGAAATGCCGTGGCTTCATTGAAGCCTGCGCGTGCACTGCTCGAACCGAGAGTGCCGCCGGGTCCTTTCCACGGCAGAAATGCCGTGGCTTCATTGAAGCCCCTGCAGCGAGGACTGGATGCGCAGCGCAGCGTCCCGGCCTTTCCACGGCAGAAATGCCGTGGCTTCATTGAAGCGCCGCGATGCCGTCGCCGCGCCCGGCCTTTGTCAGCACCTTTCCACGGCAGAAATGCCGTGGCTTCATTGAAGCCCCAGCTACATGGGCATGTGAGATATGGACGCGAGCCACGACCTTTCCACGGCAGAAATGCCGTGGCTTCATTGAAGCTTCCAATCGCGCATTCACTTCATCGTCGATCAGGGTTCGCCCTTTCCACGGCAGAAATGCCGTGGCTTCATTGAAGCCTTGCGAACCATCACCCCACCCTCCTCAATTGAAACTCCTTTCCACGGCAGAAATGCCGTGGCTTCATTGAAGCTTCTGCTCGTACATTTCCGCCTTCCGACACTTTCTATCGACCTTTCCACGGCAGAAATGCCGTGGCTTCATTGAAGCAAGTCGCGCACTCCCGAGGAAATCGCCTCAACCCTGGTCCACCTTTCCACGGCAGAAATGCCGTGGCTTCATTGAAGCATGGCCATGACGCCCTCAATTCCCCCGACGCGGCTGAGACTCCTTTCCACGGCAGAAATGCCGTGGCTTCATTGAAGCCGGCAGATCGCCAGCTTCTTCTCGTCGAGGGCCGTCCGCAGCCTTTCCACGGCAGAAATGCCGTGGCTTCATTGAAGCGGAACACGTTCGTGGACCGAAGCCTGCAACATGCGCGTGGATCCTTTCCACGGCAGAAATGCCGTGGCTTCATTGAAGCGTGCAGGTGATCGACCGCGCCAAGGAAGAAGCCGGCGACGACGCCTTTCCACGGCAGAAATGCCGTGGCTTCATTGAAGCATGCCGTACTCGTGGCCCATCTTCTCGCCCTTACGACCCTTTCCACGGCAGAAATGCCGTGGCTTCATTGAAGCAAGGATGTCGGCGGCGTCGAAGGTCATGGCGTTTATCCTTTCCACGGCAGAAATGCCGTGGCTTCATTGAAGCCATGACTGTCGTCTGCATCCTCATCGGCGATGCGCTGGACCTTTCCACGGCAGAAATGCCGTGGCTTCATTGAAGCCTGAAATAGACGCTCGAAGCCCGCACCCGTGACCGCGCCTTTCCACGGCAGAAATGCCGTGGCTTCATTGAAGCCCGATTTCGACCGGCTGCTGGCAAACGTCACCGATTGGGTCCTTTCCACGGCAGAAATGCCGTGGCTTCATTGAAGCATGGTGATGGCCGAGCAGCTGATCAACCGGGACCCGCACCCCTTTCCACGGCAGAAATGCCGTGGCTTCATTGAAGCTAGGCAAACGCTGGTGTCGGCGACGACGACCTCGGCCAATGCCGTGGCGTCATTGAAACGGCACTTGGTGTGCCCGGCGCTTTGCGCAACACGGCGTAGCTTCGTTGAGGCGCGGTTAATCAAGCGACCGCAATCGATGCCCACCAAGCTAGCTGCGTCGAGGGCAATCACGCCGCCCGTTGCAACCCGGCCTCGTAGGCCTGCAGGCGGCGGCGCAAGGTCTCGCGCGATATGCGGTGAGCGGTGCCGATCGCGTCGTTGGCGGCCTTGACGGCCGCAGCCGCGATGGCCTGCTCGCGCGTGACCTTGCCCTGGCGGTAGAGCCAGGCGGCGACCTGCGACCAGTCATAGAGCGACGTCTCCGCCATCACACGCGCCACGGGGGCGGGGAAGCCTGCGCTGCGCTGGCCTTTGGCGTAGTGGGTGATCGCCGCGCGCGACAGTCCGGTGCGCGCGGCGATGTCGGACAGGCTGACGAGCGGATCGGGCTCCAGCCGCGCGACATGCGCGCCCGCCTTCTCAACACACGCGACTGCGGAGCTGATGGCTTCATCAATGGATTGGGCATCGCGCGCGAAATCCACGATGATGCGGCCCTTCAGGAACGAAACCGTCGCATCATCGCATCCGGCGGCGTAGAACCGGTCGGCGAAATCTGCCGCCTCGGGATCGAGGCCAGACGCGATGACGCTGAACTCGAATGTCTTCATCGTTCCCTCGGCTCGTCCTTGTGCGGGCAATGATCGACCATACGCTTCAGCTGCCGCGCGTGATTGCCCGGGCTTTTCGGTGTGGACCAGACGAAAAGCCTGCATCCATCGCGGTCATGGCGGGTACAGTAGAGCTTGCCCCAGGCATGTCCTTTGACCTTGAACCACACCCACCCGTGCTGCTCGGCATAGGTAACCGCAGCTTCGATCTCCTTGTCGGGATGCCGAGGGCGGCTGCCCACATACAACTCCTTACCGCGCTGTTAACAGATGTCAACATCGGCACGGGCACTTTCAGTGGGTCACGTATCAAATTACGTGTACTAATCCTATAAATATCTCAAGATTGTATGCGACAGCGCCCCGGCGACTTTCCACGGCCGCGATCCCGTGGCTTCAGTTCTACCTGTTGCGAAAGTGGCATGAATACAATGAACGCGATTCCTGAACCTGCGCCGCCTCGCCGGATGCCGAAGATCGCGGCGGTCGCGGTGGAGGATCATCTCATCGTCCGCGCGACCTGGGCCGCTGGTTCCCGCGCCGGCCGAACCAACGTGGTCGACCTGTCGCCGCTGGTCCATTCGCTCAAGCACTATCGTCCGCTGCGCGAGGACCGCGCGCTGTTCCGCACGCTCCATCTCATCGAGGATGGGCGGATCCTGGCGTGGGGCGACGATGACGGAATCGACATGGCGGCCGACAGCGTGGAGGAACTGGCCGAGGAAACCATGACGGCTGACGATCTGCGCGATTTCCTCAAAGCCAACGACCTGACGCACGCCGAGGCGGCCGCCTTGCTCGATCGCAGCCGGCGACAGATCGAGAACTATCTCTCGGGTCGCGAGCCGATCCCGCGCCTCTTCGTCCTGGCGTGTTTCGGCCTGGTGGCGCGGCGGCAAACTCTCGATGCGCCGGCATCCCGCGCGTGATCGGGCATTCCACGGCAGCAATGCCGTGGCTTCGTAGCCCGGGTTGAGCGCAGCGAAAGCCGGGAGCGGTCTTGGCTTCGAGCAACCATCGCCCCGGCTTTCGCTGCGCTCAACCCGGGCTACGATTACTCCGCCGCGAGCGGTAACACGCCGCGCTGCTCGATCGCCGCCAGCGCCGTGGCAAGGCTCTCGCCTTCCGGATCGACCAGCGCCGCGGTGCGCGCCGACGCGATCGCGTCGATCGCGGCGCCAAGCGGCATGCGGCCGGCAAGCGCTGGCGCAATCACGCGCTCGTCGATCAACTGATAATTCGTCAGCCCGCGCTTCAAGGTGTCGCCATAGCCCTTGATCAGGCGCGCGCATTCGGCGACTTCGAGCGCCAGCGCGGGCGACAGCGCGGCGGCCGCGCGGATGCGCGCGAGCCAGCCCTCGATCTGCTGCTGTTCCTCGTAGAAGCGGAAGCTGTGCGGGCGGAAACGCTTCAGCTTGGCCAGCAGCCAGAACCGCACGTATCCCGACACCGAGGTGGTGTTCACTTCCATGCCCCAATAGACCTTGCCGAGCCAGCCGCGCCGCTCGGATACGCGCAGAACCGCGCGGGCGAGCCGCGGCGGGAGGAGCGCGCAAAGCTCCTCGATGCCGGGTTTGAGGAACTCCGTCACCGTGTACGGCTCGTGCGTGGCGCCGAGCTCCTGCGCGATGCGCGCCATGCGCGCCGGCGCGATCTTGGCTTCGGCGACGCGCACCACGTCCTCGTACGACATGCGCACGGCGAGATGGCGCGCGGTCTCGGCCAGCAATTTGCCGTCCGCGCCGCGCAACGCCGCGAGACGGTCGAGGTAGCGGCGCGCATAGGCGAGGTCCTGGTAGGCGGCGAGCCGCCGCACGCCTTCGCGCACGAACGCGCGCGCCGCTTCCGGGTAAGCCGATGCCGCGTCCTCGAGCGCGCCCAGGGTCGGCGCGCTCGCGCGCCGGGTCGTGCCGGGCACGGCCGCCGGCAGCTCGCGCGCGGCGGCAAGCCCGGCGCGGAAGCCTTTCAGGTTCGCCGCGACCGCCTTGCCGTCGGCGCGGATCGCGGCCTCGAACGCCTGCGCCGGAATCGGCAGCCGGCCGCAGCCGGCGATCGCGCCGAGCATCACGGCGTTGATCATGGCGCCGTTCGCCTTGGCGACCGCCTCCATGTCGAACAGCAGCCGCGCCGCGGAATTCTCCGCGATCGCCTCGAGCAGGCGGCCCTGATCGTAGCGGCCGTCGCTCATCGCGATCTTCTCGTTCATGACGTAGAAGCGCGAGGTCGAGGCGATCGCAAGCGTGCGCTGCTTGGTGACGAACCCCGCGGCGAGCGCCCTTCCCGCCTCGAGCAATTCGCTCGCCGCCATCACGTCGATGTCGCCGACGCCGGGCGCGAGCGCGAGCACGGGACGCTTGCCGCCGAGCTCGCGCCACGGCGTGGGAAAGATCTCGATGTAGTAGGTGGTCGAGCCGGTGCGCTGCGCGACGCCGGGAATCGAAGTCGACTGCACCGGCAGGCCGAGATCCGCCGCCGCGTTGACGATCCAGTTGGCGAGCACGCCGCCGCCCTCGCCGCCGAGCGCGGCGATGAGGAGGGTGACGGGGCGCTGAGTGGTCGTCATGCAGACCCCCTCCGACCTCGCACGCAGCCAAGTCTACGCAGGCTGCGTAAACTTGCCTGCGATGCTCGGCCACCTCCCCCACAAGGGGGGAGGTTGGCTGTGGCGCTTTCGGCGCGAATCACAACGAGCATGCAGTGCTGCAAAAGCGGCACTGAAAGTGCCGCAGTACCTCCCCCCTTGTGGGGGAGGTCGGCGTGCGAAGCACGCCGGGAGGGGGACCCGCCACTCACGCCACTGCCTCGCGCGGCGCGAGCCATCCGATCACGCGCCGGCGCAACGCGTGCTTGAACCGGTCCCACCGAGTCTTCGGCGCGCACGCGGCGCTGGCGCGCGAGCTGGCATTCGCCGTCGGCGATGATCACTTTCAGCCCGCGCTCGGCCGAGCGCATCGCCTCCTTCAGCGTCTTGACCATCACGGCGACCGAATAGGTGCGCACCTTGCGCAGCCATTTCACGCCGAACGAGCGCAAGGTCGCCTCGATGTCCATGCCGGGCGCGCCGCCCTGGCGGCTCGCCTCGCTCGACGGCATGTATTGCAGGCCGGTCGCCGAGGTGTAGCCGTTCTGCATCACGATCAGCACGCCGTCGCCACGGTTGAACAGGTTCGAGGCGACGCCGGTGATCAGCCCGTTGTGCCAGAAGCCGCCGTCGCCCATCACGGCGATCGGGCGGCGGTCGAGGTTCGGGCCGACCGCGGCGGCGCTCGCGAGCGACATGCCGTAGCCGAGGATCGAGTTGCCCAGGTTGAACGGCGCGAAGGTCGCGAACGCGTGGCAGCCGATGTCGGCCGCGATGTGGGTCGGCCCGATGTCGCGCTGCGCCAGCTTGATCGCCGCGAACACCGGGCGCTCCGGGCAGCCGGTGCAGAAGGTCGGCGGACGCGGCGGCAATTCGCCGACCGCGGTCGCGGCGGCCGGCTTGTGCGCCAGCAGCGCGTCGGCGCGCGCGCACAGCGCGTCGGCGTCGACGCCGCGCGGGCGCGTCGCGTTGATGAACGCCGCGAGGCCCTTGAGCATGACGTCGGAGCTGTACTCGCCGGCCTGGGGCAGGCAACCCTTGCCGAGCACGCGCGTCTGGATGTCGGCGCGGCGCAGCTCGACGTTGATCGCCTGCTCGATATAGTCGGGGAAGCCTTCCTCCACCACCAGCACGGCGCTTTTTCCCGCGCAGAACGTCCGTACTTCGTCGGGCACCAGCGGATAGACCACGTTGAGACAGTGGATCGGCACGCGCGTCACGCCGAACACGTCGGCCAAGCCCAGGCGTTCCAGCGCGCGCAGCACCGAGTTGGTCAAGCCGCCCATGGTGACGATGCCGATGTCGGGAAGGTCGCCGGGCAGCGTCTCGTTCAGTCTGTGCTGCGTGATGAAGGCTTGCGCGGCGGGCAGGCGTTCCTCGACCTTCTTGTGCTCCTGCACGAAGGTGACCGGCGGGTGCGCGAGCTTGCCGTATTCGAAGCGCGGCGGGCCGGCGATGCGGTTCTGCCCCGAGAACGCCGGGCGGACATTGTCCTTGGCGGGAAACTCGCCGGTGACGTGGCAGGCGCGGATGCGCAGCTCCAGCATCACCGGCGCGTGGCTCGCTTCCGACAGCGCGAAGCCCTGCTCGACGCAGCGCACGATGGTGGGCAGATCCGGGCGCGGATCGAGCAGCCACATCGAGGATTTCATCGCATAGGCGTAGGAGCGCTCCTGGATCACGCTCGCGCCCTCGCCGTAGTCCTCGCCGAGGATGATCATGGCGCCGCCGATCACGCCGGGCGAAGAAAGATTTGAAAGCGCGTCGGCGGCGACGTTGGTACCGACGATCGACTTCCAGGTCACCGCGCCGCGCAGCGGATAGTTGATCGAGGCGCCGAGCATGGCGGCGGCGGAAGCCTCGTTGGTGCAGGTCTCGACGTGGACGCCGAGGTCGGCGAGCAGGTCCTCGGCCTCGACCATCACGTCGAGCAGGTGCGAGACCGGCGCGCCCTGGTAGCCGCCGACGTAGGACACGCCGGACTGCAGCAGCGCCTTGGTGACGGCGAGGATGCCCTCGCCGCGGAAGGTCGCGCCGTCGCCGAGCTTGAGCGCCTCGACTTCCTTTTTGAACGAGCGTTCCGCCATGGGCGTTCTCTATCACGTAGCCCGGATTGAGCGGAGCGAAATCCGGGATTCCTACCGCGCGGAAGGACCTGCCCCGGATTGCGCTGCGCGCAATCCGGGCTACAAGGTTTCGCATGTCCAACAACCACGCCCTCGTGCTCGGCGCCACCGGCGTGGTCGGTCGCAGCATGCTGGCGCACCTGACGCAGGTCGACGGCTGGGACGTCACCGCGGTGTCGCGGCGCAGGCCGGACATCGCGGGCGATTACCGTCATGTGGCGGTCGACCTGACCGACCGCGCCGCGACCTTGGCTGCGCTCGGCGCGCCGTTCACGCACCTGTTCTACGCGCCCTACATCGAGCGTCCGAGCGCGGCCGAGATGGTCGGGCCCAACCTGGCGATGCTGACGAACGTGATGGATGCGGTCGAGCCGGCCTCGCCGCAACTCGCCCACGTCAACCTGATGCAGGGCTCGAAATGGTACGGCAGCCATCTCGGGCCCTACCGCACGCCGGCGCGCGAGGACGATCCGCGCCACATGCCGCCGAACTTCTATTACGACCAGCAGGACTTCATCGTGGCGCGCCAGCAGGGCAAGCGCTGGACCTGGTCGGCGGCACGGCCGCACGCGGTGTGCGGGTTCGCCACCGGCAACCCGATGAACCTGGTGATGGCGCTCGCCGTCTATGCGGCGGTGTCGAAGGCGCTGGGGCTCCCGCTGTGCTTTCCCGGTACCGCCGCGAACTACCGCGCGCTCTACCAGTGCACCGACTCGAGCCTGCTGGCGCGCGGCGTCACCTGGATGAGCACGGCTCCGGCTTGCGCCAACCAGGCGTTCAACCTGACCAACGGCGACCTGATCCGCTGGGAGAACCTGTGGCCGCGCTTCGCGCGCTACTTCGGCATGGAGCAAGGGGCGCTCCAGCACATTTCCCTGGTGCGCACCATGGTCGACAAAGGCGCGGTGTGGGACCGCATCGTCGCCGCCCACGGCCTGCAGCTGATTCCCTACCAACAGATCGTATCCTGGAACTACGCGGACTTCGTGTTCTCGGCCGGCCACGACATCGCCTCGAGCATGACCAAGGCGCGCCAGTACGGATTCCATGACGTGGTGGATACGGAGGCGATGTTCTTCCGGCTGTTCGATGAGTTGAGGGCGAATAGGGTGATTCCGTAGGGCGGGCAAAGACGCGACACGAGATATCCGAGATGTGCGCAGGACGACCGCGTCGTGCCCGCCATCACGCCGCAGGCTCGGACCTGCGCGGGCACGGCGATTCGGCGTGCGCGCCGTGTCGCGCCATCGGCGCAGCGCCTTTGCCCGCCCTACGGCTCCAGGCTACGCTCGACTCCCAAACACAGGGAGCCCCCATGATCCACGTCATCGCCATCCTCACCGCCAAGCCCGGGCAGCGCGACAAGGTGCTCGAAGCGTTCCGCGCCAACGTGCCGGCCGTTCACGCCGAGCAGGGCTGCATCGAATACGGCGCGACCGTCGATGCCGAAGGCGCCGGCCGCATCCAGACCAAGGTCGGGCCGGACACGTTCGTGGTGGTGGAGAAGTGGGAGAGCATCGCGGCGCTCCAGGCGCACGCGGCGGCGCCGCACATGAAGGCCTACGCCGAGAAGGTGAAGGACATGGTGGCGAGCCGCGTGATCCACGTGTTGAGCCCAGTGTGATGCCATGTAGCCCGGGTTGAGCGCAGCGAAACCCGGGAATCGTCCCACGCGGCGAGAACCCACCCCGGATTGCAAAGCGCAATCCGGGCTACATATGCGACGGCAGCCAGAGCGCGAGGATCGGGAACGCGATCAGGATGACCAGCCGCAAAATGTCGGTGACGATGAACGGCAGCACGCCGTAGAAGATGGTCGATATCTTCACGTCCTCGACCACGCTTTTTATCACGAAGATGTTCATGCCGACCGGCGGGTGGATCAGCCCGAGTTCGACCGTCATCACGATGATGACGCCGAACCAGATCGGGTCGAAGCCGAGCGCGATGATCACGGGAAAGATGATCGGCACCGTGAGGATGATCATGGCGAGCGCGTCCATGAGGCAACCGAGGATCAGGTACATGATCATGATCAGCGCCAGCACGCCGTACTTGCCGATGCCGAGCCCGGTGAAGAACTCGGTCACCTTCTGCGGCGTCTGGGTGATGGTGAGGAAATAGCCGAACAACAGCGCGCCGATCAGGATGGTGAACACCGCCGCCGAGGTGCGCGTCGCCTCCAGGAGCGAGCGCAGGATGTCCGGGCTCGACAGCTTGCGGCGCGCGACGCCGATGAGGAAGGCGCCGGCCGCGCCCATGCCGGCGGCTTCGGTCGCGGTGAACACGCCGCCGTAGATGCCGCCGATCACGAACACGAACAGGAGAAGCGTCGCCCAGATGTCGCGCAGCGCGGCAAGGCGCTCCTGGCGCGGCATGCGCTCGCCGCGCGGCAGAAAGCCCGGCCGCGCCATGCCGATGATCGTGATGGTGATCATGTACATGAACGTCGCCAGGATGCCGGGAATGATGCCGGCGACGAACAGCTTGCCGACGTCCTGCTCGGTGATCAGGCCATAGACCGCAAACACGGTCGAAGGCGGGATCATGATGCCGAGCGTGCCGCCGGCCGCGATCACGCCGGTGGCGAAGGACTGCGGATAGCCGTAGCGGCGCATCTCCGGATAGGCGACGCGCGAGAACGTGGCGGCGGTCGCCACGGAAGAACCGCAGATCGCCGCGAAGCCGGCGCAGGCCGCGATGGTGGCGATGCCGAGCCCGCCGCGCAGGTGTCCCATGAACGCGTTGGCGCCGCGGAACAACTCGCGGCTCATGCCCGAGGTCGAGGCGAACGAGCCCATCAGCAGGAACAGCGGCACCACCGCGAAAGAGTAGTCGGTCACGGTGCGCATCGAGGTCTGGCCGACCATCTTGAGCGCCGGCGTGCCGCCGACCAGGTAGGCGAAGCCGCTGACGCCGACCAGCCCCATGGCCATGCCGACCGGCACGCGCAGCAGCATCAGCACGAACAGCACCACGAAGCCGATGATCGCGACGGCGTCGGTGCTCATCTCATTCCACCGGCTTGATCGCGGCCTGCTCGCGCACGATCTTCTCGGGATCGAAGATCAGCCGCCAGGTGCGGATCGCGATCAGCAGCACGGCCGAGACGTCGCCGGCCCAGGCAAGCGCGAAGAACGGCCAGACGGGTAAGCGCAGGTCGAACGACAGCACGTTGTCGTAGTAGGTGCCGACCACCTTGTCGAACAGCGTCCAGGTCTGCACCGTCACGACGAACAGCAGCACCAGGGTGGCGAAGATATCCATCGCGCGCTGCCAGCGCGGGCCGACATTGGCCCACACCAAGTCGACCGTGATGTGGGTGCCGCGATAGGACGTCGCCGCGATGCCCCAGAAGATCAGGACGCCGAGCAGCATGCGGCCGAGGTCGTGGCTGTCCGGGATCGAGGCCGCGAACAGGTAGCGCAGCATCACCGAGACGAAGGTGAGCGCGGTGACGAGGCCGACGAATATGGCGGCGATCAGCTCGATCGAGTCGATGAAGCGGTCCATGCCGCTGCGCGGCGCGGCAGCCTCGGTCGCTCGTCCGTCAGTCTCGGCCACGGATCAGATCAGTACGCCGCCTTGTGCGCCGCGAGCTGGTCCTTCAGCTCCTTGAGGATCGCGTCGGGATTGCCGTTGGCCTTGCGCACGTTGTCGGCCCACACCTTGACCAGCGGGTCGGCCGCCTTGCGCCACTCGTTGAGCTGCTCCTCGGAGATCTTGTAGACCTCGCGGTTGGGATCGGCCTTGAGCTTGGCGACGCCGGCGGCCTCGAAATCGGCCCAGGGCGCGGCGACGCGCAGCGCCCATTCGTTGGTGCAATGGTCGTCGATCACCTTTTTCTGCGCCGCCGACATCTGCTCGTACTTGGCCTTGTTGATCACCCAGGCGAAGGTGGTGGCGTAGAGCGGCACCTCCATGTGGTACTTCACCACCTTGTCGATGCCGAACAGCGGGATCGAGCCCCACGGGAAGGTGACGGCGTCGGCCACGCCCTTCTCCAGGATCTCGCGCACTTCCGGCGCGCTCGACTGCACATTGGTGCCGCCGAGCTGGGTGACGAAGGCCGCGATGGTGGCGTGCGCGGGCCTGATCTTCATGCCCCTGATGTCGCCCGGCACCATCACCTTCTTGGTCCTGGAGTGGATCGCGCCCGGATCGTGCACGAAGGCGAGGCAGAACTTCACGTCCTTCATCTCGGCCGCGGCGTATTTGCGGTACCAGGCGTCGAGCGCCTGCGAGCCGCCTTTGGCGTCGGCCATCAGGAACGGCAGCTCGCCGGCGCCGATGATCGGGAAGCGGCCGGGCTGATAGCCCGGATTGATGTAGGTCACGTCGGCGATGCCGTCGCGCGCCATGTCGTAGTGGTCGAATGCCTTGCCGAGCTGCTGCGCCGGGAACACCTTGTAGGTGATGGTGCCGTTGGAGGCCTTCTGGATCGACGAGCCCCAGTCCTCCAGCGCCTTCTGCAGCGGATGCGAGGGCGGCACCCAGTGCGACAGCTTCAGCTCGAAGCTCTTGTCCTGCGCCGCGGCGACGCCGGTGCCGAGAGCAAAAATCGCGCCGAGCGCGAATACGCGCATGGTCATGGATGATCCTCCCTTGACGGTCGCCTGGCGCGCCGCCTTGGTTGATGGTCCGGACGGCCAAGCTGTGACACTTGATGGCAATTTTCAAGGCCGTAGCCCGGCTTTCGCCCCATAAGCGCGTTCACGCGCGTCTTCGACGCGCTATGGCGAAAGCCGGGACGATTTCGCCCGTCGCACGACCGGTCCCGGCTTTCGTTTCACGAAAGCCGGGCTACAGCGGCAATTTGTCCTGCGGCACGATCTGTTACGTTCGACGTTGAATCAGACGGTCGGCGGAGGGAAGGCCATGCGATCCTCGATGCTGCGCACAGCCGGATCGGCGGCGATCGGAGCGATTGCCGTCCTCGCGCTCGGCGCGATCATGCTTCCGCCTTACGGGCCGCAAGCCGGTCATATGGCCGCGCACATCGCGTCCATGAATGTGGCCGCGCCGCTGCTTGCCGCCTTGGTGGCGACGCGCCGGCGCCTTCCCGACGCGCGCCCGGCGCTGCTGTGGGCCGCGACCCTCGGCCAGATCGTCCTGATCTGGGGCTTCCACGCGCCGGCGATCCACGCCGTCGCGACGTCGCATCCGTGGCTTTGGCTCGGCATGCACGGCCTGTTGCTGCTGGCGGCCGTGTCATTCTGGATATCGCTGCTGACCCTGGCGGCAAGCCGGCGATGGCAAGCCGTCCCGGCGCTGCTGTTGACGGGCAAGCTCGTCTGCCTGCTCGCCGCGCTCCTGGTGTTCGCGCCGCGCGCGCTCTATGCGGCCGCCGGTCATGGGCTGCATGCCCTCGACGACCAGCATCTCGCCGGCCTGCTCATGATCGCGGCCTGTCCGCTCGGCTACGTCCTGCCCGCCCTCGTGATCACGCTCCAGCTGATCAATGATGGGACGGCGTGGGGTCGATCGCTCGGGACCGCAGCATAGTCATGCGCCTCAGTCCGTCTGCCCGCGCGCGACTCATCGTCCGGACTCTCCTGTGCGCAGCGGCCGCGCTGGCCTTGCTGGGTTTCCTGTCCGCCTGGTCCGGCCTCTACAGCATCGCGGCGAGCCGCGGGCATTGGGCCGTGATGGAATGGCTGCTGACCTTCGGCATGCGCAACTCGGTGGAGACCCACGCCACCGGCATCGTCGCGCCGCCGCTCGACAACGCCGACCTGGTGCGGCTCGGGGCCGGCCATTTCCACAGCGGCTGCGCGTTCTGCCACGGCGCGCCCGGCGTGCCGATCAGCCCGATCGCGCAAGGCATGCTGCCGCCGCCGCCCGATCTTGCGACGCAGATGCGGGAGTGGCGCGACCGCGAGCTGTTCTGGATCGTCAAGAACGGCATCAAGTACACCGGCATGCCGGCATGGGCGGCGCAGCAGCGCGACGACGAGGCCTGGGCGCTGACCGCGTTCCTGCGGCGCTTGCCGACGCTCGACGCGCAAGCGTATCGCGAACTCGCGCTCGGCGGGCTGCGGGTCGCGCCGCAGAGCGGACGCGAGGTCGCGACGACGGAGGATGCTTCGGCGGCGGCGCGGGCCTGTGCCCGCTGTCATGGGGCCGGACCGGATGGCCCGCCCAGCGGCCTGGTGCCGATCCTGCACGGTCAACCGCCCGAATTCCTCGCCGCCGCGCTCGACGCCTACGCGCGCGCGCGCCGGCCGAGCGGCATCATGCAGCCGGTGGCGAGCGACCTGGCGCGTGAAGACGCCGGTGAGGTCGCGCGCTACTACGCCGGACTGCGCGCGCCGCGACCGTCGAGCCGACCGGGCGATGCGGCCTCGATCGAGCGCGGGCGGCGGCTCGCCGAGCAGGGCGGGGCGGATGCGAGAATTCCGGCATGCGCGGGCTGTCACGGCGCGGAGGCGCTCAAGACCTATCCGCGCCTTCCCGGGCAGAATGCCGCCTACATGATCAACCGGCTGCGGCTGTGGAAGAGCGGTCTTAACCCCGGCACCGACACCGAAGCCATCATGGCGCCGCTCGCACGGGCGCTCACCGAGCGGCAGATCGAGGATGTCGCCGCCTATTTCGCCTCGCTCGATGCGGCGGTGGCTGCTAACCGATGACGTCTTTGCTGCACCGAAAGAGCCACAGCCCCCTCCCCCCTTGTGGGGGAGGTCGACCCGCCGGAGCGTTAGCGAAGGCGGGGCGGGAGGGGGTCTTTCTTTCTTCTACGTCAGAGGATTCTTTTTATGCCTGCGGCGAGTCCCCCTCCGGCTCGCTTCGCTCGCCACCTCCCCCACAAGGGGGGAGGTGGCTGTGGCGCTTTCGGTGCAGTCATCTCCTGCTGACGATGCCGGCCGCGGGCGCCCTCACGGGTCTCGCCGGTTGCGGCACCGACACGCAGTCGGTGATGGCGCCGGGCGGAAGCCAGGCCGGAGAGATCGCCAGCCTCGCCTGGCTGCTGTTCGGCTTCGGCGCCGTGGTGCTGGCGATCGTGATCGTGGCGGCATGGCTCGCGATCCGCGGACCCTCGCGCATTCGCGCAGCACTCGCCCAGGAACGAACCATCGTCGCGCTTGGACTGGTCTTTCCCGCCGTGACCTTGACGCTGCTGCTCGGCACCGGCGTCTGGCTGATGCGATCGCACGCGAGCGCCGACGATCGCAACGCGCTGCGCATCGAAGTGACGGGCGAACAATGGTGGTGGCGCGTCGCCTATCCGGGCGCCGTGCCGGTCGCGAGCGCGAATGAGATCACCATCCCGGTCGGGCGGCCGGTCGAGTTCGTGCTCAAGGCCGCGGACGTGATCCATAGCTTCTGGGTGCCGAGCCTCGGCGGCAAGGTCGACATGATCCCGGGGCGCACCACGCGCCTGCGCCTGAGCGCCGAACGGCCGGGCGTGTACCGCGGCCAGTGCGCGGAATACTGCGGCGGCCCGCACGCCCTGATGGCGTTCGCGGTCGTGGCGCTGCCGGAGGCCGAATACGCCGCGTGGTACGCGCGGGAATCCGCCCCGGCAGTTGCGCCCTCGAACCAGCCGGAACGGCAAGGACACGCCCTGTTCATCGCGGCCGGCTGCGGCACCTGCCACGCGGTGCGCGGCACGGCCGCAACCGGCACGGTCGGCCCCGATCTCACCCACATCGCCAGCCGCCGTTCGGTCGGCATCGACACGCTGCCGCTGACGCAAGCCAATCTCACGCGCTTCATCGCCGCGGGCCAGCACGTCAAGCCGGGCAACCGCATGCCGGAGTTTCGCATCTTCGGCCCGGAACAGAGCGACGCGCTCGCCGCCTATCTGTTGAGCTTGAGGTGAGCGGATGACCGACGCTTCGCAAGCGCGCCTCGCCGGCCATCCGAACGAGCTGCCGCGCCCGAAAGGCGAGCTGGAAGCGCTCGAAGCCGCGTGGGAGCTGCCGCGGGGCTGGCGCATCGTCAGCGCCGTCAACAACACCGTCATCGGCTATTTCTATGTCGGCACCGCGGTGCTGTTCTTCCTGCTCGCCGGCATCCTCGCGCTGCTGATGCGGCTGCAACTCGCCGTGCCGGGCAACACGTTCCTCGCCCAAGAAACCTACAACCAGATCTTCACGATGCACGGCACCGTGATGATGTTCCTGTTCGCCGTGCCGGTGGTCGAGGCGATGGGCATCCTGCTGCTGCCGCAGATGCTGGGCGCGCGCGATCTGCCGTTCCCGCGGCTCAGCGCGTTCGCGTTCTGGGCCTACTTGGTCGGCGGGCTGATCTTCTTCGCCACGCTGTTCTTCGATCTCGCGCCCTCGGGCGGCTGGTTCATGTATCCGCCGCTCACCAGCGCCCAATTCTCGCCCGGCCGCGGCGCGGACTTCTGGCTGCTCGGCATCGGCTTCATCGAGATCTCGGCGATCGCGGGTGCGATCGAGATCATCGTCGGCGTGCTGCGCACGCGCGCGCCCGGCATGACGCTCGACCGCATGCCGATGTTCGCCTGGTCGATGCTGATCTTCGCCGGGATGATCGTGTTCGCGTTCCCGGCGGTGATCCTCGCCACCCTGCTGCTCGAGCTGGAGCGCGCGTTCGGCTGGCCGTTCTTCATCGCCGCGAAAGGCGGCGATGCGCTGCTGTGGCAGCACCTGTTCTGGTTCTTCGGGCATCCGGAGGTCTACATCATCTTCCTGCCGGCGGCCGGAATGGTCTCGATGATCGTGCCGGCGATGAGCCGCACGCCGCTGGTCGGCTATCGGCTGATCGTGGTCGCGCTGATCGCCACCGGCTTCTTCAGCTTCGGCCTGTGGGTGCACCACATGTTCACCACCGGCATCCCGGCGCTGTCGCTCGGCTTCTTCTCCGCCGCCAGCATGGCGGTGGCATTGCCGAGCGGCATCCAGGTGTTCGGATGGATCGCGACGATCGCGGCCGGCCGGCTGCGCTGGTCGACGCCCACGCTGTTCGTGCTCGGCTTCCTGTTCATCTTCACGCTCGGCGGCTTGACCGGCGTGATGGTCGCGATGGTGCCGTTCGACTGGCAGGCGCACGACACCTACTTCGTGGTGGCGCATTTCCACTACGTGCTGGTCGGCGGCATGGTGTTTCCGCTGTTCGCGGCGTTCTACTACTGGGCGCCGGCGTTCAGCCGCCGCGCGCTCTCGGAGCGCCTCGGCAAGGCGACGTTCGCCCTGATGTTCGCCGGCTTCAACGTCGCGTTCTTCCCGATGCACATCACCGGCCTGATGGGCATGCCGCGCCGCGTCTACACCTACCCGGCGGTGATGGAATGGGGGGTGTTGAACCTGATCTCGACCGCCGGCGCGTTCCTGTTCGCGGCCGGCGTGCTGGTGTTCCTGGTCGACGTGGTGCGCAACCTGCGCCCGACCGTGTCGCATCCGCTCGGCGACGTCTGGCAGGGCGGCACGCTCGAGTGGCTGCACAATCACGTCTACGGGCCGCGCAGCATCCCGTTCGTGCAAAGCCGCGATCCGCTGTGGGACCAGCCGGACCTGTCCGAGCAGTCCAAGGCCGGGCGTCACTATCTGCCCGGCACCGTCACGGGCACGCGCGAGACCATCGTCTCGTCGCCGATCGAGGCTACGCCGCAATATCTGCTGCGGCTCCCGGGGCCGGGGTGGTCTCCGGTCCTTGCCGCCGTCCTTACCGCGGCGTTCTTCATGCTGTTGACCGTCAAAGCCGTGACGCTGGCGATGCTGTGCGGCGTGCTCGCAGTCGCGGCGATCCTGGTGTGGATGTGGCCGAGCGATCCACCACCGCTGCCGCGCGCCGAGATCGGGCACGGCATCAAGGTGCCGACCTACCTGTCGGGTTCGCCCTCGCATTCGTGGTGGGCGATGGTCATCCTGCTGCTGGTCGCGGGCTCGCTCTACCTTTCGTTCGTATTCTCTTATCTCTACCTCTGGACCGTCGCGCCGCAGGTCTGGCCGCGGCCCGGGCAGCTTCCATCGCCGTCATGGCCCGCGCTATCCGCCCTGCTGCTGGCGGGAAGCAGCGGTCTGATCCTGCTGACCGGACGTTTTCTCAGAGTCGGCGCTCGCAACAGCATCGCGTTCGTCGTCGCCGTCGCGATGGCGGCGATCGCGCTCGGCGCTGCGTTGGCGATCGAAGCGTGCGCGCACTGGAACGCCGGGCTGCGGCCCGACGCCGACGCCCATGCGGCGATGGTGTTCATGGCATCGTTCCTCCAGCTCCAGCTTGTGCTGGCGCTCGCCGTGATGGCGAGTTTCGCGATCGCGCGCCGTCTCGCCGGAGCACTCAACCGCAGGCGCCGCGTGGTGTTCGATAACCTGGCGCTGCTCTGGCACTACACCGTGGCGCAAGGGCTGATCGGACTACTCTTGGTTCACGGCTTCCCGCGGGTCGCCGGATGACCAGGCCGCGCCCGCTCGCCGAGCTGCTGCAGGTCTTCGTCGGGCCGGGGCTGTGGTTCGCGCACTTCGCCGTCATGTACGGCGCCGAAGCATTGATCTGCCGCGACGCGGCAGGCGCGCATCTCATGATTTGGACCGGCGTCGCCGCGACCTTGGCGGCACTCGGCGCGCTCGCGGTTTTCGCCGCGCTGCTGGTGCGGGAACGCTCCGCGTTCCTGCGCGACGCGACGCTGCTGCTCGCGCTCATCGCGATGCTCGGCGTGGCCTGGACGGCATTGCCGCTGGTGCTGGTGAAGGCGTGTTCGTAGCCCGGCTTTCGTCTTCGAAAGCCGGGATCTTTCCACGCGGCAAGACCGTCCCCGGCTTTCGTTTCACGAAAGCCGGGCTACAGGCTCAACTTCTCCACCACCTCGCGCGGGATCGGCTGCGACCTGATCCTGTCCGGGTCGGCCGGATCGCGGCCGGTCCACACCCGCGTCTCGAAACCCTCGACCGCGAGCGCCCCGCCCTTCTTGAGCTGGTGCAGCACCTGGAAGCTCGAGCGCTTGATCTCGGTCAGTGTCGTCTCGATCACCACGTCGTCGCCGAAGCGCGCCGGGATGAGGAAGCGCGCGCGGGTGTCGACCATCGGGTAGCCGGCGCAGTCGTACTTGGCCAGGAACGCGAACTTGGTCATGCCGAGCGCTGAGGAGAACAGCAGCGTGGTGCAGTTGTCGAACATCTCGAAGAAGCGCGGGTAGAACACGATGCCGGCCGGATCGCACCAGCCCCATTCGATACGCAATGGGCGGGAGTGGGTCTTGAAGGGCATGTGCTGCTCAGTGCTTGTCTGGAGACGCCGGCCTTCTCTTGCTTGCCGCGCTGAAAGCGCCACAGCCCCCTCCCCCCTTGTGGGGGAGGTCGACCCGCCGGAGCGTTAGCGAAGGCGGGGCGGGAGGGGGTCTTTCTTGATCGCTCTATGCCGGAAGACTCTTATGGGTCTGCGGCCAGTCCCCCTCCGGCTCGCTTCGCTCGCCACCTCCCCCACAAGGGGGGAGGGGGCTGTGGCGCTTTCAGTGCAAATCATCGCGGCGCCATGCGCAGCGCGCCGTCGAGCCGGATCACCTCGCCGTTGAGATAGCCGTTCTCGACGATGTGGCGCGCCAGCGCGGCGAACTGCTCGGGCCGCCCAAGCAGGCGCGGGAACGGCACCGAGGCGGCGAGGCCCTGGCGGATGTCTTCGGGCAGGCCCATCAGCATGGGGGTGAGGAAAATGCCGGGCGCGATCGCGTTGACGCGGATGCCGAATTGCGCCAATTCGCGCGCCGCCGGCATGATCAACCCGACGACGCCGCCTTTGGACGACGCATAGGCGGCCTGCCCGACCTGGCCCTCGAACGCCGCGACCGAGGCGGTCGAGATGATCACGCCGCGCTCCTCGTCGGCGAGCGGGGGAAGCGTGGTCATGTCGGCGGCGGCAAGGCGCATGGCGTTGAAGGTGCCGATCAGGTTGACCTTGATCACGCGCTCGTAGTCGCCGAGCGGCATCGGCCCGTCGCGGCCGACGATGCGCTTGGACGTGCCGATGCCGGCGCAGTTGACCAGGATGCGCGCGGCGCCGTGCTTGGCCTTGGCTGCGGCGATCGCCGCCGCGGTGCCGTCCGGGTCGGTCACGTCGCATTTGACCGCGATGCCGCCGATCGTCTGCGCATGCGCGTTCGCGGCATCCATGTTGACGTCGAGCAGCGCGACCTTGGCGCCGGCCTTGGCGAGCTCGGCGGCGGTCGCGGCGCCGAGGCCGGAGCCGCCGCCGGTGACGAGTGCGGCATGTCCCTTGATATCCATTTCAATTCTTCCTGGTTGATGTGGCGTCGGGATTTTCGATCAAGAGCGCGATGCCCTGCCCGCCGCCGATGCAGGCGGAGGCGATGCCGTAGCGCAGCTGCGTGCGTTTCAGTTCGCGTGCAACGGTGACCGACAAGCGCACCCCGGTCGCGCCGAGCGGATGGCCGATGGCGATGGCGCCGCCGTTGACGTTGAGCTTATCCTCGTCGAGGGCAAGCGCGCGCGAACAGGCCATGACCTGGGCGCCGAATGCCTCGTTGATCTCGAAGCGGCCGATGTCGGACAGTTTCAGGCCGGCGCGTTCGAGTACGGCCTGGATCGCCGGCACCGGCCCGATGCCCATGACTTCCGGCGCCACGCCGACTGCGGCGCCGGCGACGAGGCGGCCGAGCGGTTCCCTGCCATGCGATTCGACGTAAGCCGCGGAGGCGACCAGCGCCGCGGCCGCGCCGTCAACGATGGCCGAGGAGTTGCCGCCGGTCTGCACGCCGCCGAACGCGGGCTTGATCTTGGCAAGCTGCTCGACCGACGAGGCGCGGACGTGGGTGTCGGCGGTCAGTTCCTTGGTGTCGCGCGCAAGCCTGATGCCGCGGTCGTTGTAGCCGTTGCGCGCAAGCGTCTCGGTCGCGACCGGCGCGATCTCGCCGGCCAGAAAGCCGGACTCTTGCGCGGCGAGCGCGCGCGCGAAGCTGCGCGCCGCAAAGGCGTCGACCTCGCCGCGCGTGATCTGGTATTCGCGCGCGAGATTCTCGGCGGTGCCCCCCATGGTCACGTTCACTGCCGGATCGAGGAAGGCTTCCCACAGGAAGTCCTTGAACTCGACCTGCCCCATGCGGAAGCCGCCGCGGTGGGTATAGGAGGCGACCGGGTTGCGGCTCATCGAACTCGGCGCCGACGCAGAGCGCGAGATCGACGCCGCGGTGCGCGACGCTGTCAGCCGCCTGCATCAGCATCTCGATGCCGGTGCCGCACGCGCGCTGCACCATGTGCGCCGGCACCTCGATCGGCACGCCGGCATAGAGCCCGATATGGCGCGGCAGCATGTAGGCGTCGAAGCTCGCCTGCGCCATCGAGCCGGCGATCACGGTGCCGACCGCGTCGGGCGCCGCGCCGGATCGCTTGAACACTTCGCGCGCGGCCTTGATGCCGAGGTCGATCGGCGAGACCGCCGCGAGCGCGCCGTTGTAATCGGCGAACGGCGTGCGCACGCCGTCGAGCAGCCAGACGTCGTTCCACGAGGCAGTCAGGGCTTTGGTCATTCAGGTGTCCTCATCCGCAACGATGACGCGCGCCGACGGCGGCGTCGCATAGAGCTCCTCGACCAGCGCGGCACGGTGCTGCAGCACCATGCGCTGGTTGATCGAGCCCTTGTCGGTGATCTCGCCGCGGTCGAGCGAGGGCGGCTCTGCCAGAAGAATGGCACGCGCAATGCGGTTGGAGCTGCCGGTGCTCGCACGCGCGAGGTCGGTCAGGCGCGCGCGCAACGCTGCGATGCTCGCCGGATCCCTGCACGCCTCGAGGTCCGGAAAGATCAGCGCGGCGAGATCGTTGCGGTCAGCGCCGGCGATCACCACGTCGCGCGCAAAGGGCGCGCAATGCGCAAGGACCTGCGCGCGTAGCGGCCCGACGCTCACCCAGGTGCCGGTCGCGAGCTTGAAGTCCTCGGCGATGCGGCCGTCGAACAAGAGGCCCTTGCGCGGCTCCGCAGCGTCGTCGAACTTGAACGCGTCGCCGAGACGATAGAAACCTTCCGCATCGAAGGCCTTGGCGGTCAGCTCCGGCTCGCGCCAATAACCCGGCGTGACATTCGGTCCGCGCACGCGCGCTTCCAGCTTGCCGTCGGCGGGGACCAGCTTGAGCTCCATGCCGACCGCCGGCAGCCCCATATTGGCGACGTTGTCGGCGTCCCAGGTGCGGCTCAACGCGAAGGGCGCGGTCTCGGTCGCGCCGAAGCCGGTGAGGAAAAGAATGTCCTCGCCGGTGGTCCGATACGCGAGCTCCTTCATCTCGTCGAACACATGCTGACCGAGCGCCGCGCCGGCGAACCACAGCATCTGCAGCCGGCTGAAGAAATTGCGGCGCAGTACGGCGTCGTCGCGCAGATAGGGCAGCAGCGCCTCGTAGCCCTTCGGCACCGTGAAATACCAGGTCGGCGCGATCTCGCGCAGATTGCGCACCGTCGCCTCTATGGCGCCCGGCAGCGGCTTGCCGTCGTCGATGTAGAACGTGCCGCCATTGTAGAGCGTCAATCCGACGTCGTGGTTGCCGCCGGCGGTGTGGTGCCAGGGCGCCCAGTCGACCAGGACCGGCGGCTCGTCGGCGAAGAACGCGAGCGCGGTGCGGATCATCTCCTGGTTCGCACACCACATGCGTTGCGTGTTGATCACGCCCTTCGGCATGCCGGTCGAGCCGGAGGTGAACAGGATTTTTGCGACGGTGTCGGGCCCCACTGCAGCATGCGCCGCCTCGACCGCAGCGGTCGGCTCCGCCGCCAGCGCCGCGAACGGCGTGCCTCCGCCGCGCGTGGTCACGATCTCGACGCCGGGCGGCACTGCGGCTTGAATGGCGCGCGCGAAGGCGTCGCCGTCGGCCGCGAACACCAGGCCCGGCGTGAGCAGGCCGATGATGTGGCGCAGCCGGGCATGGTCGCTCGACACCAGCGAATAGGCGGGCGAGATCGGCGCGTACGGGATGCCGGCATAGAGGGCGGCGAGACCGAGCAGCGCATGCTCGAGGTCGTTGCCGGACAGGATCGCGATCGGTCGCTCCGGCGAGAGGTCGCGCCCGAGCAGCGCCTGCGCGATGCGCCGCACCTGCGCCAGCGTCTCGGCATAAGTGATGGTGCGCCAGCCCCCCTCCCTTCCCTCCCCCGCAAGCGGGGGAGGGTTGGGGAGAGGGCGCTCTGCAATGAACACGCGGTCGGGCGCCCGCGCGGCCCAATATTCGAGGCGCTCGGTCAGCTTCGTGGGATAGGGCCCGAGCGCGTGCGGCGAGCGCAGATCGATGCTGCCGTCGGAACGGCGCTCGACCGTCACGTCCTGCGGGCCGAAGCGCACCGCGCGCGTGCGGGCGACCTTGCGCTGCGGGCTTGCCATCACGTGGTCTCTTGCATTCACCCGTGCCGCACCTTGGCGGCGCGCTTCTCGAGGAAGGCTAGCATGCGCTTCTTGGCCTCGTCGCTGTCCTGCGCGATCGCGGCGGTGAGCGCCTCCATCAGGTAGCCGCTGGCACGGTCCTGCTCGGCGATGCGCGGCAGCGCATGCATCACGGCGAAATTGGTGAGCGGCGAATTGGCGGCGATGCGGCGCGCCAGCGCGATGCCCTTGGCGAGCCCCTCGCCGGCGCCGGCCAGATAGTGCGAGAGACCCATGGCCTGGCCCTCCGCGGCGCCGTAGGTGCGGCCGGTGAGCATCATGTCCATCATGCGTGCGACGCCGATCAGGCGCGGCACGCGCACCGAGGCGCCGCCGCCCACGTAGATGCCGCGGCTGCCCTCGGGCAATGCGTAGAACGCGGACGGCTCGGCGACGCGTAGGTGCGCGGCGGCGGCCAGCTCGAGCCCGCCGCCGACCACCGCGCCGTGCATCACGCACACCACCGGCACGTCGCCGAACTCGATGCGGTCGAAGGCGCGGTGCCAGCTGCGCGAATGATGCACGCCTTGCTCCGCGCTGGTGGCTTTGAGCTCGCTCAGGTCGAGCCCGGCGGAAAAATGCTCGCCCGCGGCGTTGAGCACGACGGCCTTCACAGCCTTGGGGACTGACGTGAAGAATCTCTCCAGGCCGAGCACCGTCGCGTCGTTGAGCGCGTTGCGTTTTTCCGGGCGCGCGAGCGTCAGGATCGCGATCGGCCCGCGCCGCTCGACCCTGAGCGAACGCGGCAACCGCAACGCGGATTGGGAAGATCGGGGTTTTGCCATTGCCATGCTCGATGACATTTTCAGTTGACACGGGTCAAGGGACGGATTGGTGCATCGACCTCGCCCTTCGAGACGCCCGCCTTCGCTTCGCTCAGGCGAGCTCCTCAGGGTGAGGTCGCTACACACGCTACCCTCATCCTGAGGAGCGAAGGCGAAAGCCTGAGCGTCTCGAAGGATCACAACACCTCGAACACATCCAACCGCACCGCGTTCGGCTCGCGCGCGCCGCGCGCCAGGCAGAGCGTGCGGTTCATCCAGGCGAGGCCGGCATCGGAGGTCTCGAACCGCATCGCGGTGCGGAAATAGTAGAGCTCGGCCGCGACCGCTTCGCCGCGGGCGAGCTTGGCCATCAGCTCCGGCGGACCGTGGCGCACGCCCTTGCTGTCGACCAGCACGCGCCCTCCGGAATCCGCCTCGATGGTGTAGCGCGCGTGGATGTCGGCCATGCCGTCCGGGCAGACGATCTGCCAGTCGGCGCCGCCGGGCAGGATGCGGCCGCTCAGCCGTGCACCTTCGACCCGCCCGCCGAGGATGTTGATCACGCGCCGCTCGCCGAACGGCGTCACCCCGAGCGACATGATTTCGGCGAGCTCGGCATGGATGCGGAAGATCGGTTCGGGCGACAGCATGGCTCACCTCCTCAAGCGGTCCGCGGCGCGGCAATGGGCCGTGTTGTAAGCTGATCTTCCGTCGCGTAGGAGATGGCTCAAGACGACGAAGAAGAAATGCCAGGGAGGACGACATGAACAGGCTTTTCGCGGCATCGCTCGGTCTCCTGCTCGGCCTCGGCCCGGCCGGCGCGCAGCCGCTCGGCATCGGCACCAGCCCGCAAGGCACGATGGTGTACACGCTCGGCGCCACGCTCTCCAAGGCGCTGGCCGAGAGCGCCGGCATGCAGTCGCGGGTGCAGCCGCAGAGCGGCACCGGCACCATGGTGCCGCTGGTCAATTCCGGCGAGATCGATATCGGCTTCTGCAATGCGCGCGAGTTCTACGACTCGTTCCATGGCGTCGGCTCGTCCGACAAGCGGCCGAACAAGAACCTGCGCGCCATCTCGGTGCTGTTCCCGCTGCAGGTCGCGCTGCTGGTGCGCAACGACTCTCCCATCAAGTCGGCCAAGGACCTGAAGGGGAAGAGCATCTCGTACGGCTATGCCAGCCAGGAGGTGATCCGCATCCTGGTGGACGGCATGCTGGCCAACGCCGGGCTCACGGTTGCCGACATGAAGCCGGTGCTGGTGCCGAACCTGATCCGCGGCGTGGACGAGTTGATCGCCGGCCGCGTGGATGTCGCATTCTTCGCCATCGGACAGGCCAAGGTCGCCGAGGCCGACGCCGCGGTGGGCGTGCGCTTCCTGCCGGTGGACGACAGCCCCGCGGCGGTGGATGCCATGCTCAAGGTGGTGCAGGTCGGCTATGTCGACACGGTCGCGCCGGCGCCGAACCGGCCGGGCGTACGCGAGCCGATCAAGGTGGCGCACTACGACTACATCGCGTTCGCCAACAAGGACGTGCCGGCCGAGCGGGTCAAGACCATCACCCGCGTGCTGGCCGAGCAGCGCGACGCCATGGCGCAGAGCCTGCCGCTGTTCCGCGCGCTGAAGCCCGAGCGGATGTATTCGGGCAAGCTGCAAGTGCCGTATCACGACGGCGCCATTGCCTATTACAATGAGAAGGGCATCAAGCAGGCGCAGTAGTGCTTGCCTGTCCCGGGCGCTGGCGCCCGGGGCACAAGGAGTAGCCGTGAACGACAAGACCAATCCGCGCGCCGACCGCAAGCTCATCGCCGGCGAAGTGTTCCTGCGCGCGCTCGCCGAGCACGGCGTCGATTATTTTTTCGCCAATCCCGGCACCGACTTCCCGCCCATCGTCGAAGCGTTCACGCGTGGGCGCGAGCGCAACGCCAAGCTGCCGCGGCCGGTGCTGGTGCCGCACGAGAACCTCGCGGTCGCCATGGCGCACGGTGCCTATGTGATGACCGGGCGGCCGCAGGCCGTGATGGTCCACGTCAATGTCGGCACCGGCAACACCATCAACAATCTGATCAACCTGGCGCGCGACCGCGTGCCGTTGATCCTCGCGGCCGGGCGCACGCCGATCACCGAGAAGGGCAGCTTCGGCTCGCGCTCCAGGCAGATCCACTGGGGCCAGGAGATGTTCGACCAGGCCGGCATGGTGCGCGAGATGGTCAAGTGGGACTACGAGCTGCGCATGCCCGAACAAATCGCCGACGTGGTGGCGCGTGCGCACGAGGTCGCAATGACCTCGCCGCGCGGGCCGGTCTATCTGGTGCTGCCGCGCGAACCGCTGTCGGCTTCGCTCGCCGAGCCGCCAGCGAGTCCTCCGCGTCCAGTCGCGGCGGCGCCGCATCCCGATCCGGCCGCGATCGAGCAGCTTGCCGCCTGGATCGCGCAAGCCAAGCGCCCACTGATCATCACCGCGGGACCCGGCATCGACACGAACGCCGTCGCTGCGCTGGCCAAGCTCGCCGAGCGCGCCGCGATCGCGGTGTGCTGCCACAACCCGCGCTCCGTCGCTTTGCCGTCGCGCCATCCGATGCATGCGGGGTTCGACTCCGGGCCGCTGGTGGGCGAGGCCGATCTGATCATCGTGATCGAGAGCGATGCGCCGTGGTATCCGGCGGCGCAGCAGCCTGGCGCCGGCTGCCGCGTCGTGCATATCGGCGAAGACCCGGCGTTCGTGCGCCATCCGATGCGCAACTTTCCGACCGACCTGTCGATCGCCGCGACCGTGGCCACGGCGCTGACCGCGCTCGACGCGGCGCTCGCGCGCGCGAAGCTCGACACGGCGAAAGTCGACGCGCGCCGCGCCAGGTTCGCCGAGCGCCACGATGCGCGCCGCGCCAAGATGGCGCAGCAGGGCCAAGGCGGCGACCACATCACGGCGGCGCATTTCAGCCGCGCGGTCGGCGAGGCGGTCGGCGCGGATGCCATCATCTTCAACGAGTATCCGTTGAGCCTCGACCACTGCCCGCGCGAGCAGCCCGGCACGTTCTACGGGCTGAGCACGGCCGGCGGCCTCGGCTGGGGCCTCGGCGCGGCGCTCGGCGCCAAGCTGGCGGCGCCGGACAGGTTCGTCGTCGCGACCATCGGCGACGGCGCCTACATGTTCGCCAACCCGACGGTCGGCCATTGGGTGTCGGCGAAATTCGGCCTGCCGACCCTGACGGTGATCTACAACAACAGCCGCTACGGCGCGGTCCGGCGCGCGACACTCTCGATGTTCAAGGACGGGGCGGCCGGCGAAGACGACGGCCGCTTCCTCGCCGATCTCGATCCGAGCCCGGCGTTCGAGCAACTGGTGCGCGTGCAGGGCGGGCACGGCGAGCGGGTCGAGCGGCCCGAGGACCTCGCGCCCGCGCTGGCGCGCGCCCGCGACGCGGTGCTCAATGACCGCCGGCAGGCGCTGGTCAACGTCATCTGCCCGACCTAGGAATGATGCGGCTCGTCAATCCGGTGATGCTCGCGCTGCGTGCCGCGCTCATCGCGATCGTGGCCGCGTGGATCCTGAACGTTCCGGGCCGGCTGCAGATCCCGCTGTTCACCGAGCAGATGCTGGTGGCGGTGCTCGGCATCTCGCTCGCGCTCACCTTCCTCACCTTCCCGCTTGGCGGCGGCAAGACCGGCGAGGAAGCAGTCGCCACGGCGCTGCTGGAGGGCAGCAAGCCGGCAGCCGGTTGGATCGACGTCATCCTGGCGGCGGCCGCGTTTGTCAGTTGCCTCTACGTCGCCATTCGGTATCCGGCGCTGATCCGCGAACTGGTCGATCGCCCCTGGTACGGCGTGCTGGTCGCGAGCGTGATCGTGCTGCTGGTGTTCGAAGCGAGCCGGCGCGTGACCGGACTTGCGCTGATCCTGATCGTGCTCGCGCTCTGCGCCCACGCGCTGCTCGGCTATATGCTGCCCGAGGCGTTCGCCAGCCGGCCGGTATCGCTGTCGCGCCTCGTGGTCTATCTCGGCATCGACACCAATGCGCTGCTCGGCAACACGCTGCAGATCGCCGTGGTGGTGGTGGTTCCGTTCATCATCATGGGACAGGTGCTGACGCGCTGCGGCGGCGCCGACTTCTTCGCCGATCTCGCCGCCGCGCTGATGGGCCGCTTCCGCGGCGGCGCCGCCAAGATCGCGGTGTTCGGATCGGCGCTGTTCGGCATGGTCTCGGGCAGCGCGGTCGCCAACGTCGCGAGCGTCGGCACCATCACGATTCCGCTGATGAAGCGCGCCGGCTTCCCGCCGCATATCGCCGGCGCGATCGAGGCGGTCGGCTCCACCGGCGGGCAGATCGCGCCGCCGGTCATGGGCGCCGCCGCGTTCCTGATGGCCGAGTATCTGCAGGTGCCCTACGCCAGCGTCATGGTCGCCGCCATCATCCCGGCGTTCCTGTTCTATGCGGCGCTGTTCATCCAGGTGGATCTGGAATCTGCCAAGCGCGGCATCGTCGGCGCGCCGCGCGCGACCTTGCCCTCGGTCTGGTCCGTGCTGCGCGAGGGCTGGCACTTCCTCATCCCGTTCGCGGTGCTGGTCGGCGGCCTGTTGTGGTGGAACCTGGAAGCCGAGTACGCCGCGCTGCTCGCGACCGGTGTCCTCATCCTGCTGTCGGTGACCATCAGGCACAAAGGCCGCCGCCTCGGCCTGGGCGAGGCCGTCGGCGCGGTGGTGTCGGCGGGCGGCGCGGTGGTCGACATCATCGCCATCACGGCGGTCGCCGGGATTCTCATCGGCGCCATGACCATCACCGGCGTGACCTTCTCGCTGACACAACAGCTGCTGAGCGTCAGCGGCGGCAGCCTGGGACTCTTGCTCGTCATCACGGCTTTCGCCTCGTTCCTGCTCGGCCTGCCGTTGCCGACGGTCGGGGTCTACGTCATCCTGGCGACGCTCGCCGCCCCCGCGCTGGTGCAGGCCGGCATCTCGCCGATGCAAGCGCACCTGTTCGTGCTGTTCAACGGCATCCTCGGCATGGTCACGCCGCCGGTGGCGCTCGCGGCGTTCGCGGCCGCGACCATCGCCAAGTCGGACCAGTGGCGCACCGGCTGGTCGGCGACGCGCATGAGCTGGTGCGCCTACTTCATCCCGTTCCTATTCGTCTATTCGCCGGCGCTGATCATGCGCGGGAGCTGGTTCGAGATCGCCATCGCCTTCACCGACGCGATGCTGGGTATCTTCATGGGCACGCTCGCGGTGGTCGGATATTTCATGGCGCCGATCCCGTTCGGCTACCGCCTCGCCTACGCGGTCGTCGCCGGCATGGTGCTCATGCCGTCCAATGCCTTCCCCGGCGCCGGCTCAGTCGGCATGATCGGCGCCGTCGCGGCGTTGGCGGCAGTCGCGCGCGAGGTGGTGCGCGGAAGGGCACCGGCGCTATCATCCAAGTCCTCGCTGCCACCCTGAGCCGCACCTCTCGACCCAAGAGCAACCGAACGGAGCTTTGCAAATCCGATGCGCATCGACGCGTACACCCACTTTTTCCCCGCGAAATATTTCGAGCAGCTTGTCGCCAGCAAAGTGCCGGACATCGGCAAGCGCGTGCGCGAGGTGCCGGCGATCCACGACCTCGAGGTCCGCCGCAGGGTGGTCGGCTCGTTCCCGGACTACCGGCAGATCATCTCGGTGGCGTTGCCGCCGATCGGCACCTACGTTCCGCCCGACAAGGCCGAGGCCGTGGCGCGCATCGCCAATGACGGGCTGGCCGAGCTGTGCCGGAAACATCCCGACGCGTTCGCCGGCTTCGTCGCCGAGGTGCCGCTGACCGCGCCGGACGCCGGCGCGCGCGAAAGCGAGCGCGCCATCAAGGACCTCGGCGCCTGCGGCGTGCAGATCGTCACCAACGTCAACGGCAAGCCGCTCGACCGCCCGGAGTTCGTGCCGTTCTTCGAGAAGATGAATGCGCTCAGGCTACCGGTGTGGGTGCACCCGACCCGCACCGCGGCGACGCCGGACTACGCCGACGAGAAAAAGTCGCTGTACGAGATCTGGTGGACGTTCGGCTGGTCGTACGAGACCGCGGTGTTCATGAGCCGCATGGTGTTCTCCAAGACGCTCGACCGCTATCCCGACCTGAAGATCATCGTGCACCACTTCGGCGGCATCGTGCCGATGCTCGAAGGTCGCATCGGGCCGGGCTGGGACCAGCTCGGCGCGCGCACCTCGGACGAGGACTACGGCGCGCTGCTCAAATCGTTGAACAAGCGCCCGCTCGACTACTTCAAGCAGGACTTCTACGCCGACACCGCGGTGTTCGGCGGCGAGGGCGCGACCATCGCCGGCATGATGTTCTATCCGCTGGAGAAGATCGTGTTCGCGTCCGACTGCCCGTTCGATCCCGAGAAGGGGACGATGTACATCCGCGAGACCTTGCGCTTGGTCAACAAGCTCGACCTCACCAAAGAGCAGCGCGATCAGGTCTACTACAAGAACCTGGAACGGATCACCGGCAAGACGTTCGTGAAGTGAGGATCACATGCGCGCCATCGCTCTTCGCATCGCCGCCATCACGCTGCTCGCTGCATCGACGTTCACGCCCGCCGCGGCGCAGCCCGCCGACCTGGTGCTGCGCGGCGGACGGGTCATCACCGTCGACGGCAACTGGCGCATCGCGCAAGGGCTCGCGATCAAGGACGGCCGTTTCATCGCGGTCGGCGAGGACGCGGCGATCGCCGGCCACATCGGGCCGAACACGCAGGTGGTCGAGCTCGGCGGCAAGACCGTGGTGCCCGGCCTGATCGACACGCACCTGCATCAGCTGTTCGCGGCGCTGAACCGGCCGGCGGTGCAGCTGCTCGGGGCCCGCTCGGTCGCCGACGTGCAAAAGGCGGTGGCCGAGCGCGTGGCGCGCACGCCACCGGGGCAATGGGTGACGGCATCGTCCGGTTGGCACGAGAGCATCCTGGCCGAAGGCCGCATGCCGACGCGCCACGAGCTCGATCCGGTTTCGCCCAACAACCCGGTGTTCATCCCGCGCGGCGGGCACGTGGTGACGGTCAACTCCAAGGCGCTGGAGCTTGCCGGCATCACCAGGGACACGCCCAACCCGGCCGGCGGCACCATCGTGCGCGACGCGGGCGGCGAAGCGACCGGCATGCTGTTGCAGAACGCCGCCAACCTGGTGCGCCGCGTGCTGCCGCCGCCGCCCGCCAACATGGCAGAGCTGCTCAAGCTCGCCATGCGCGAGCTCAACTCCTACGGCATCGTCGGCGTGGTCGAGCCGGGGGTGAACGAGCAGCAGATCGCGCTCTACCGCGCCGTGCACGATGCCGGCGAGATGACGGTGCGCACCGACGTGCTCTACCGCGCGATGCGCAAGGCGGAAGTGGAGAAGGGCATCGCGGCGCTCAAGGCGCAGCGGAATTCGGACATGCTGCGCTTTGTCGGCATCAAGTTCCCGCTCGACGGCGGCGTCGAGGGCGGGCGCATGTCGTGGCCCTACCGCATCGTGCCGGGCGAGCAGACCGACGCCGGCTATCGCGGCGTGCTGCTGCTGCCGCCCGGCGGCGAGGACGAATATGTCGAGGGATTGAAGCTGCTCGCCGAAGCCGGCCTGCAGGCGCAGACTCATGCGGTCGGCGACGAGACCATCGACGTGATCGTGCGCTCCTACGAGCGCGTCAACCGCGACAGGCCGATCCGCGACTTGCGCTGGGCGATCATGCACATCTTCCATCCGAGTGACGCCGCCATCCGGAAGATGGCCGAGATCGGCATCACGGCGACGGTGCAGGACCACCCGGTGCTGCTCGGCCACAACCAGCGCCGCTGGTGGGGTGACGAGCATGCCGCCTATGCGATCCCGATCCGCAAGCTGATCGACGCCGGGATCCTCGTGGGCGGCGGCACCGACGGACCGGTGGTGCCGGTCGATCCGTTCCTCTCGATGTGGTGGATGACGACGCGCCAGGTGCTGAAAGGCTACGCGCTCGGCAAGGAACACGCGATCACGCCGAAGGAGGCGCTCACCCTCTACACCATCAACAATGCGCGCCTCATGGGCGTGGACAAGGACCGCGGCTCGATCGAACCCGGCAAGCTCGCCGATCTGGCGGTGCTGTCGCAGGACATCCTGTCGGTGGCGCCCGACGCGATCCGCGACACCACGGCGCTGATGACCGTGGTCGGCGGCAAGGTGGTGCATCGGAGCGGGATGTGATCGTAGCCCGGATGGAGCGCAGCGAAATCCGGGGCGGGTCCTTACCGCAATGACCCCGCATTCCGCTGCGCTCCATGCGGGCTACGGTCCTACGCGCCCGCGGCGCCACCAGCCGCCAAACTCATCGCCAGCACGCGCGCCACGTGGATCGCCGCGCGGCCGGCGCCGTCATGAATCTGATGCCGGCATGAGGTGCCGTCGGCCACGATGATCGCGTCGGCATCGGCTGCGCGCACGGCGGGCAGCAGCGACAGCTCGCCCATGGCGAGCGAGACGTCGACGGTGTCGGCGCCGTAGCCGAACGCGCCGGCCATGCCGCAGCAGCTCGACTCGATCGTCTCCACCTTCAGCTCCGGCACCAGGCGCAGGATGCGCTCGACCGCGCCGAACATGCCGAACGCCTTCTGATGACAATGGCCGTGCAGCAGCGCGCGTCTCCTGAGCGGTGAAAGCGCAAGATTCAAACGCCCGGCCGCGGCCTCGCGCACCAGGAATTCCTCGAACATCAGCGCAATGAGGGCGAGGCGCTTGGCGCTCTCGCCCGGCAGCATCGCCGGCACTTCGTCGCGGAAGCCGAGGATGCAGCTCGGCTCGAGCCCGATCACCGGCACGTCGCGCGCGACGAACGGCGCCACCGCCTCGAGGACACGTTCCGCCTCGCGTCGTGCTCGGTCCACCCGTCCGACCGACAGATAGGTACGTCCGCAGCACAGCGGCCGCGACGACTTGTCGGCAGGCTGTGCGATGTGCACGCGGTAGCCGGCCGCGACCAGCACGGCGATTGCGGCATCGATGTTCTCGCGCTCGAAATAGCGGTTGAAGGTATCGGCCAGCAGCAAGACCTCGGGGCCGCCTTCCGCGCCGAATGCGGCCTGATCGCGAAAGAAGTCGGTACGCCAGCGCGGCAGTTCGCGCCGCGCCGAAAAACCGGCAAGACGCTCGATCGTCCGTTTGGCGACCGGCAGCGAGCTGGCGAGATTGAACAGCCATGGAAGCCGCGCCGCATAAGGCGCGTAGCGCGGCAACGAGCCCACCAGGCGGTCGTGCAGGCTCAAGCCCTTCTTCGCCAGCCGCGCGGCCTGCACCTCGATCTTCATGCGCGCCATGTCGACGCCGGTCGGACATTCGTGCCGGCACGCCTTGCACGAGACGCAGAGCTTCAGGGTCTCGGCCATCTCGTCCGACGTCAACGCGTCGGGCCCGAGCTGGCGGGTGATGGCGAGCCGCAACGTGTTGGCGCGCCCGCGCGTCACGTCGCGTTCCTCGCGCGTCACCCGATAGGACGGGCACATCACGCCGCCGACCGCCTTGCGGCAGGCGCCGTTGTTGTTGCACATCTCGACCGCGCCCTGGAATCCGCCGCCCGCGCCCGGCCAGGCCGACCAGTCGAGCTCGGTCTTCATCTCCTCGCCGTGGTAGCCGGGGCCGTAGCGGAAGTTGGCGCGGTCGTCGAACTTGGGCGCGCGCACGATCTTACCCGGATTGAACAGGCCTTTCGGATCGAAGCGGTCCTTGACCTCCTCGAACGCGCGTACCAGGCGCGGCCCGAACATGGTCTCGTGGAATTCCGAGCGCACGATGCCGTCGCCGTGCTCGCCCGAATGCGAGCCCTTGTAGTCGCGCACCATGGCGAAGGCTTCTTCCGCGATGGCGCGCATCGCGGCGACGTCCTTGTCCTGGCGCAGGTTGAGCACCGGGCGCACGTGCAGGCAGCCGACGGACGCGTGGGCGTACCAGGTGCCGCGCGTGCCATGCCTGGCGAAGATCTCGGTGAGGCGCTCGGTGTAGGCGGCAAGATGCGCGAGCGGGACCGCGCAGTCCTCGACGAACGAGACCGGTTTGCCCTCCTCCTTCATCGACATCATGATGTTGAGGCCGGAGGTGCGCACGTCGGCGATCGCCGCCTGCAGCCTCGGATCGAGCACCTCGACCACGCCGCCCCACTTCACGCCGCTCAGGTCCCAGGCAAAGCCGAGATCGCCCATCAGCGCGCCGAGTTGCTTCAGGCGGCGCAGATTCTCGGCGTGATCGTCCGCGCCGAACTCGACCAGCAGGATCGCCTCCGGCTCGCCGCGCACGAACGCCTTCAGGGTCGGGCGGAACAGGGCGATGTCGTGGGCGAGCTCGAGCATGGTGCGGTCGATGAGCTCGACCGCGATCGGCTCGAGCTTGACCAGGTGCTGCGCCGCCTCCATCGCCTCATGGAAGCTGCCGAAGTGGCACGCGCCGACCGCGCGCGCGCCGAGCACAGGAGAGAGCTTCAGGTCGATGCGGGTGGAGAACGCGAGCGTGCCCTCGGAGCCGACCAGGATGTGCGCGAGGTTGTGGGCCGGCGCATTGGGTGCGAAGGCGTCCAGATTGTAGCCGCCGACGCGGCGCTGCACCTTGGGGAAGCGTGCCGCGATCTCGTCGGCCTCGCGCAACCCGATATTGATCAGGTCGCCGGCGAGCGGGCGCAGGGCTGAGCCCGCCGGCAGGCTCGACAGGCCGGCCGCGACCGGGCCGAAATGCCCCTTGCTGCCGTCGGCCAGCACGGCGTCGATCGAGAGGACGTTGTCGCGCATGGTGCCGTAGCGCAGCGAGCGGCCGCCGCAGGAATTGTTGGCCGCCATGCCGCCGATGGTCGCGCGCGAGGCGGTCGAGACGTCGACCGGGAACCACAGCCCGTAGGGCTTGAGGCGGCGGTTGAGGTCGTCGAGCACGATGCCGGGTTCGACGCTGCAGCGGCGCTCGCCGACGTCCAGGGTCAGCATGCGATCGAGATATTTCGAGCAGTCGATGACCAGAGAATTATTGACGGTCTGTCCGGCTTGGGACGTTCCTCCTCCCCGCGCGAGCACGCTCACCCCCTCCTCGCGCGCGAGTGCGAGCGCGCGCTCGGCTTCGGCCATGGTGCGCGGCGCGACCACGCCGACCGGCATCATCTGGTAATGGGAGGCATCGGTCGCATAGCGCCCGCGCGCGAAGCGGTCGAACCACACGTCGCCCTTGAGATCGGCCTTGAGGCGCCGTTCCAGACCCGGCGCCAGTTGCGCGGCCATCATGATCGGCCCTTCCATGGCCTGCGCCGGGCATCGCGAACATGCATGATCACAACTCGCGTGCCCTCAATGCGATAATAGACCTTGTAGGGATAGCGAATGACCGGCAGTTCATAGATGCCCGTTTCGTCCGTCATAGGCGCCAAGTAAGGAAAATTGACGAGGAAACCGATGCGACGCTCGATTTCGGCTATGACGGACCTGGCGGCGGCAGGCGATATTTCATGCAGGTAGGCGGAAATGGTCAAGAAATCTGCGCGGACCTCAGGGGTGTACTCGATGATCATTCCCGATGCCGCGCGAAGAAGGCATCCATCTCTTCCTTGCTGACGAATTCCCCACGATCTGCTTGCGCGATTCCCCGTCGAACGGCAGCGCGCGTCTCATCGTCGAGCTGCACTGGCTCATCTCGTTTGGCCAGAATCGTAAACAGCAGCTCCGCGGCCATGTCCTGATCGGCCTCGGGAAGCTCGCGGACTTGGGCGATGGCCTGTTCCAGCAGCTTTGTCATGGAAGCCAATCTAGCATAATCCTAGACTAGGTCACGACGGGGCAGCTCGTTGTCCCACCACGAGCCGCGATCCACAACTCCGGGTTCCTTAATGTCCCAGAACTCCTCCCGCACCGCCGGCCGCCACTTCCTGCAGATCCCGGGGCCGACGCCGGTTCCCGACCGCATCCTGCGCGCCATGGACATGCCGGTGATCGACCACCGCGGGCCCGAATTCGCGCGGCTCGGGCGGCGCGCGCTCGACGGCATCAAGACCATCTTCAAGTGCGCCGGGCCGGTGATCATCTATCCGGCCTCCGGCACCGGGGCGTGGGAGGCGGCGCTCGCCAATACCATGTCGCCAGGCGACCGCGTGCTGATGTACGAGACCGGACATTTTGCCACGCTGTGGAAAACCATGGCGGTCAAGCTCGGGCTGCAGCCGGAGTTCATCGCCTCCGACTGGCGCGCCGGCGCCGATCCGGCGGCGATCGAGGCGCGGCTCAAGGAGGACAAGGCGCGCGAGATCAAGGCGGTGTGCGTCGTGCACAACGAGACCTCGACCGGCTGCGTGTCGCTGATCGGCGCGGTGCGCAAGGCGATCGACGCGGCGGACCACCCGGCGCTGTACATGGTCGACACCATCTCCTCGCTCGGCTCGATCGACTACCGCCACGACGAGTGGGGCGTCGACGTGACGGTCGGCGGCTCGCAGAAGGGCCTGATGCTGCCGCCCGGGCTGTCGTTCAACGCGCTGAGCGACAAGGCGGTGAGCGCGGCCAAGGGCGCGAAGCTGCCGAAGTCCTACTGGGGCTGGGAGGAGATGATCGGGTCGAACAAGACCGGCTACTTCCCCTACACGCCGGCCACCAACATGCTCTACGCGCTCGCCGAAGCGGTCGACATGCTGCACGAGGAAGGGCTCGACAACGTGTTCGCGCGCCATGACCGCCATGCCGAGGCGACGCGGCGGGCGGTGCGCGCCTGGGGCCTGGAGGTTTGGTGCCGGGAACCGGCACACTACTCGTCATCGCTCACCGCCGTGGCGATGCCGGCCGGGCATGACGCCGACGCGTTGCGCAAGGTCGCGCTCGAGCACTTCGACGTTTCGCTCGGCACCGGCCTCACCAAGATGGCCGGCAAGGCGTTCCGCATCGGCCACCTCGGCGACACCAATGATCTCACCATCGTCGGTGCGCTCGCGGGAGTCGAGATGGGACTGAAGCTCGCCGGCGTGCCGCACCGGGCGGGCGGCGTGCAGGCGGCGATGGACTACTTCACCGCGGCGGCAAGTCCGGCGCGCGCCGCGGCCGAATAATTCGAGCCGCATGCTCGGTCTGTTCCCTCCCCCCTTGTGGGGGAGGGTTAGGGAGGGGGTCTTGGCCAAACCCAAGCTCGGCTTCGTCGGTATCGGCTTCATGGGCGAAGCGATGACGCGGCGCCTGCTCGATTGCGGCTACCGCGTCACGGTATGGAACCTGGAGCCGGAGCGGCTCGATACCGTCGTGCCGCACGGCGCGATCGCCGCGGCGTCGCCCGCGGCGGTGACGCGCGCAAGCGACATCGTGCTGATGTGCGTGCTCCACGCCGACGCGGTCGAGGCCTGCGTGTTCGGACCGGAGGGCATCGCGTCGGCCGCGCAAGCCGGCCAGCGCCTGGTCGATCTCTCCACCTGCGATCCGGCGCGCACCCGCGCCATGGCGGAGCGCCTGAAGCGCGAGACCGGCATGCCCTGGGTCGACGCGCCGCTGTCCGGCGGCCCGCCGGCCGCGCGCAACGGCACCATGACGGTGATGGCCGGCGGCGCACCCGACGACGTCGACGCGATCCGCCCGCTGATGGCCGACATGGCCGCCAACTTCACCCATATGGGCTCGTCGGGCGCCGGCCAGGTCGCCAAGATCCTCAACCAGGCGATCGTCGGCGCCGGCTTCGTGCTGATGGCGGAGGCCGTCACGCTCGCCGCCGCTTCGGGCATTGATGCCGCCAAGCTGCCGGCCTGCCTCGCCGGCGGCATGGCCGACTCCACGCTGCTGCAGCGCATCTATCCGCAGATGCTGGCGCGCGCATTCGAGCCGCCCAGGAGCTACGGCCGCCAACTGCTCAAGGACATGAAGGCGGTGAAGGAGTTCGCCCACGGGCTCGACCTCGACTTGCCCCTCATCGAGCTCGCGGTCGCGCGGTTCGCGGTCCATGGCGAGAGCGGTGGCGCCATGCGCAACTCCGCCGCCGTGGTCGACCTATACACGCGCAAGAGCTGACGTCGTGACCACGGAAGCGCCCGACGACTTTCCGATCGTCGACCCGCACCAGCATTTCTGGGATCTGAGCCGCAACTACTATCCGTGGCTGTGCGATCCCAAGCCCGTGCCGTTCCGCTACGGCGACTACTCATCGATCCGCCGCACCTACCTGCCGCCCGACTATCTGCGCGATGCCGGGGCTAACCGCATCGTCAAGACCGTGCACGAGGAAGCCTGGTGGAACCCGGCCGATCCGGTCGGCGAGACGCGCTGGCTCGAACAGGTCGCGGCCGAATACGGCCTGCCCACGGCGTGCGTCGGGGCGGCATTCTTCGACCGCGACGATATCGCCGACGTGCTGGCCGGCCATGCCAGGAGCACGCTCGCGCGCGGCGTGCGCAACTTCCCCAAGGCCGCGAAGAACGCCGCCGCGGCGGTGCGCGGCCAGCCCGGCTCCATGGATGACGACAAATGGCGGCGCGGCTACGCGCTGCTGGAGCGGCACGGCTTGCTGTTCGATCTGCAGACGCCGTGGTGGCACCTCGATGCCGCGGCCGAGCTCGCCCGGGATTTCCCCAACACCCAGATCGTCATCGTGCATACCGGCCTGCCGCACGACCGCAGCGCCGAAGCGCTGGCCGGCTGGCGCGGCGCGCTCGAGGCGGTCGCGGCGCAGCCGAACGTCGCGATCAAGATCTCCGGCCTCGGCCTGCCGGGGAAACCGTGGACGCTCACCGCCAACACGCCGGTGATCCGCGACACGATCAGGATCTTCGGCGTCGAACGTTGCATGTTCGCCAGCAACTATCCAGTCGACGGCCTCGCCGGGAATTTCACCATCATCTATGGCGGCTTCCGCAGCGCCGTCGCCAACCGCCCGGTCGAGGAGCAGCGCATGCTGTTCCACGACAACGCGGTGCGCATCTATCGCCTGTGACCAGAAGGAACGCCGACATGGACCAGCAGCTTTACGACAAGGGCCTGGAAATCCGCACCGCCGTGATGGGCAAGGCCTATGTCGATGCGGCGCTGCGGAACAATGCCGACGATTTCGGCCGCCCGGCGCAGGAGTACGCCACCGCGTACGGCTGGGGCGCGGTGTGGGGGCGCGAGGGCCTGCCGCGCAAGACCCGCAGCATGCTCAACCTCGCCATGCTCGCCATCCTCAACCGCCCGCACGAGCTGCGCGGCCACATCCGCGGCGCGCTCAACAACGGCGTCACCAAGGACGAGATGCGCGAGATCTTCCTGCATGTCGGCCTCTACGCCGGCGCGCCCGCGATGCTCGACTCGATCCGCACCGCCAAGGAGGTGTTCGCGGAGGGGGAGAAGACGGGGTGATGGGGGCCTCATTCGTCGAGGAGCGATGAATCGATCGTTCGTCATGTCGGCCTTGTGCCGGGCATCCACGTCTTTAGAGCGCGATCCGTTCACGTCGAACCGCGTGAGCGCCGGCTATTCGGCGGCAAGCTCAAGTTCAGCCGACAGGCGAGGTGCGAATTCCACGACGCGATTGCGCCCTTGGGACTTTGCCTCGTAAAGGGCTTTATCGGAAGCACGCATGAGGGCGTCGACCCCCGACATGCTCAATGTGGCGGAGGCAACACCAATGCTCACCGTGATGGCAAAGGTTTCATTCGGCGCCGTCATGGAATGAGACTCGACTTTCTCTCGAACCCGCTTCGCGACGATGCTTGCCTGCGTCAGGTCAGTCTCCGGCAATAGCAGCGCAAACTCTTCGCCGCCGATCCGGCCGACGATATCCGATCCACGCTGATCCTCTTGACAGGCGCTGGCGACCCACGAAATGGCCATATCTCCGGTCGCGTGTCCGTAGCGGTCGTTGACCGACTTGAAATGGTCGATATCCACCATGAGCATCGATAGCGGCCGGAGATAACGCTGGAAGCGGCTCCACTCCGCCTCTGCCAGTTTCAGAAAGTAACGCCGATTGTAGATGCCGGTCAGCGAGTCGATCGAGGCCAGCGTCTCAAGCTGCTCGGCATTGCGGACGAGATCCGTGATATCCCAATAGGTCAGCATTCGCCCCCCGCCGGGCAGAACCGAGCATTGCGAGCGGATGTGCCGGCCGTCGCTCGTGCGCAAGTCATGCGGTGTCGGATCGCCCGCCCGCATCCGCGCAATGCGCCGCGCGATGAAGCCCTCAAGTGCGTCCGGAGCTACGCCATATGTCCCCGTCCGCCGGGCGTCTCCGACAAGCTGGGAATAGGGAGGGCGACTCTCTGCCTGCTCGTCCGATACTTTCCAAAGCTGGCGGACGGCCCGGTTCATGAATTGTGCGTTGTAGTCGGAGTCGAGGAGAATGATACCCTCCGGCACCCGATCGAGCGCAGCCCGCAAGGCTTCCAGCTCATCGGAGTGCCTGACAATATCGGTGACATAGGTGTAGCTCAGCATGCGGCCGCCATTTGGAAGAACCGCGCATTGCGTCCGGATGACCTCGCCGTTGGAAAGGCGGATGTCCAAGGGCGCAGGATCGCCGGCTTTCACGGATGCCACGCGTTCAGCAATGAATGCATCGAGGCCATCCGAAGGAATTTTGTACGCCCTGGTATTACCGCCATGGTACAGGAGGGCGACAAAAGCAGGCTTGCTATCTGCCTTCACATCCGACAGGCGCCACATTTTGCGAAATGCGCGATTGATGAATTGCGCCCGAAGCTCGGCGTCCAGGAGCACGACGCCAAACCTGACTTCATCGAGCGAGGCGCGCAACGCCAGCATTTCATCGCGCAGCAAGTCACGCCCGCTCTCCTGATGAACCGGCTGCGCTGCTTGGTCCTCAGCGCGTATGGATACGTCGCGAGTTGAAAGCGATAACCCAATCCGGTTTCCGGATTGCCAGACGAGATTGCAGGGTCGTGGTTCCGCATCACCGGCAATGAGCAGATGAACATGCTCCGGCAGCCCGATGGGGCTTGCGACTTCAACGCATGCGCCCTCGTCGGACAAGTTGCGAACCGTGCAGTCGATGACCGAGCGTCCGGTATTGAAGACGATTTTGCCGCCGAGCAGCGTGCGGCCGCGCTGCAATGATCTGCGTTCGGACATGGCTCCACTCCTATCGGTGGTTATCCTTAGGTAAGAAACGCACCTCCCGCCTGAGCGACGGTTAAAGCCGCTTCAACTTGTGCGGTAGAGCTTACAGGCCGTTAATGTCCGTGAATCAGGTATAGACAGATTGCAATCGTTCGAAACCGACAAGATTCATCAGTGGCGCCGGGATGCGGAGCCTGGGCATGCCCTTTCTTACCAGCAACGCCGCGCGAGAGGTCGCGCTGACGCGCTGGGTTTGCCTGAAGGTTTGCATGTTCACAACCCGAACAACCGCTCCGCATTCTTCCCCGCGATGCGCCGCGCCTGGTCGGCGGGCAGCGCGTTGACGCGCGCCAGGCACCCCTCCATGTCGCCGATGTTGTGCGGATAGTCCGAGCCGTACAGCACGTTGTCGGGCGAGCCGGCGACCGCCACGCACATCTCGAGCGCGCGCTGGTCGTACACGACCGTGTCGTACCAGATGCGCTGCAGGTAGGTGCTCGGCTTCTCCTTGATCACCGAGGAGCAGGCCGGGATCATCTCGTGGCAGCGGTCGAGCCGGCCGGCCAGATACGGCAGGGTCGCGCCGCCGTGCGCGGCGATCAGCTTCAGGTTCGGATAGGTGTCGAGGAACCCGGCGAGGATCAGGCGCGCGAAGGCGAGCGTGGTGTCGATCATGAAGCCGATCGGCGGCACCAGTCCGTACTCACCGAGATGCAGATCCTTCAGTCCCGGCGGGGTCGAGGGATGCACCAGCACCGGCAGGCCGAGCCGGTCGATCTCCTGCCAAACGGGCGCGAATTTCGCGTCGGTCAGGTCATCGCCCACCACATTGGCCAGCTGCATGACGCCGACCGCACCGTTCTGCATGGCGCGCGCCAGCTCGGCCTTGGCGTCGTCGACGTATTGCCACGGGATCGAGGCAAGCCAGCGGATGCGGTCAGGCCGGGCGCGCGCCTGCTCGGCCATCGAGTCGTTGACCATCTGCGCGGCCTTGAGGCTGGTGGCGCGGTCGCCGAAGAAGCAGTTCGGGCACGTGAGCGAGATGATCGCGACGTCGACCTTGGCCTGGTCCATCGCCTTGATGCGCTCCTCGTAGTCCCACATGCCGGGAAACAAGGTCATGAACGGCGTGCCGTCCATCCAGATCGATTCCTGGCCCGCCTTGGTCTGCTTCACCTCGTAGCGGCCGCCGCTCGCGCGCAGGAGATCGATCCATTCGAGCGTGAGCATGTGGGTGTGCATGTCGATGACGGTCATGTGAGAGAGGGCTCCGGGTTGAGGCACTGAAAGCGCCGCAGCTTACCCTCCCCCTTGTGGGGTGGGTCGACGCGCGGAGCGCGGCGGGGTGGGGGTGGTTCGGTAAAACGCCAGTGGTGCCACGTGCGCTTGATCGCACCACCCCCACCCCCAACCCCTCCCCACAAGGGGGAGGGGAGCGAGAGAGCGGTGCATCAACAAATGACCAAGAAGCTACGCCAGCGCCGCCTTGACCCGATCGGGCGAGAACGGCACGCGGCGGATGCGCACGCCGGTGGCGTCGAAGATCGCGTTGGCGATCGCGGCCGCGACCGGGCGGATCGAGGGCTCGCCGGCGCCGGTCGGCGGCAGCTCCGGCCGGTTGATCAGCACGCAGTCGACCGTCTGCGGGGTCTCGGCGATGTCGAGGATCGGGTAGGTGAGCCAGTCGATACTGGTCACCGACTTGCGGTCGAACTGGACCTCCTCCCACAGGGTGCGGCTCACGCCCTGCACGATGTTGCCTTCGATCGTCTTCACCAGCCCGTCGGGGTTGATGATCTGTCCGCAATCGTGCGCCACGGTGAACTTGCGCGCCCAAATCTTCCCGGAGCGGCGGTCGATGTCGACTTCGGCGACGATCGCCACGGTAGTCCCGTTGCGCTGCGAATAGGCCATGCCGCGGCCGGTGACGGTGTTGCCAGTCTGGTCCCGGCGCGGCGAGGCGCGGGCAACCCAGCCGGAGCGCTCGGCCGCCGCCTTCACCACCGCCTGGTCGCGCGGGTTCTTGATGTGGCGCAGGCGCAATTCGACCGGATCGATCTGCAGCGCCGCCGCCACCTCGTCGACGAACGACTCGGAGGCGAAATGGATCTGCGGACCGACCGGATCGCGCAGGTGCGCGGAGCGCAGCGGCGAGGCGCGCTCGAGCAATGGCGCGATCGTCTCCCACGCCATCAGCTTGTTGGGAAACTCGTAGGATTCGGCCGGCACGCCGAAGCCGTCGTTCACGGCGAGCGGCACGCCGAGGAAATGCCCGGCGAGCGTATCCTTGGGCCGGCTCTCGTTCATCAGCACGTCGAGGCGCGAGAAGCCCTTGCTGACGAACTCATAGGCCGTGACGTTGCCGGCGGCGTCGATCGCGGCGCGCGCGCGATGGATCGAGGCCGGGCCCTTCGGGTCCCAGCCGGTGCCTTCCTCGCGCGCGTACTGCAGGCGCACCGGGCGGCCGACCTTCTGCGCCAGCACGGCCGCGTCCATGGCGGCATCGCCGCCGTCGTTGCGGCCGTAGCAGCCCGGCCCCGGCACCCAGATGGCACGCACCTTGTTGTTCGGAAGCCCAAGGATGTTGGCGACGCCGTCGCGCACGAAGTGGGATTTCTGCGAGCCGGTCCAGCAGGTCGCCTCGCCATCCTTGATCTCGACCACCGCACACGCAGGTCCCATGCTGGCATGCGACTGGAACGGCCATTCGTACTCGGCCTCGACCACGCGCGCGGCGCTGCGGAACGCCTCGGCGACATTGCCGGTCGGCTTTGCCTCTTCGCGCTTGCGCACCGGCGCCTTGCGGATGTGGTCGTAAAGCGCGGCGGCCTCCGGGAACGGCGGCGCGGCGTTCGACCATTCGACCTTGAGCTTGGCGGCGGCCTTGACGGCGTCCCATTCCTTGTCGGCCACGACGGCGAGGAAGCCCTGGTCGAGCACGATGCGCACGCCTGGGATGTCCTTGACCGAGCCTTCGTCGACCCGGACCGGCGTCGCGCCGGCGACGGGCGGACGGATCATGCGGCCGTGCACCATGCCGGGCACCTTGATGTCGGTGCAGAAGTCCTCCTGGGCGAACACCTTCGGCGCCACGTCCTCGCGCTTGATCGGTTGGCCGACGATTCTGTGCTCGGTGTGCGGCTTCGGCTTGGCCTTGCCGGGCGCATACAGCGGGTTGCCCCACTGCTTGTTCCAATCGAGCTGGACGTTGAAATAGCGCCCCCCGATCAGCTCGACGTAGCTCACCTGCTTCGCCGCGTCGGCCTTGGCGTGCACCACGCCGTCGGTGACGGTGAGCTGATCAGCCGGCAGGCTCAGCTTCTCGGCCGCCATCTCGACCAGCACGCGGCGGGCTTCGGCCGCCGCCATGCGCATCTGCCGGCCGCCGAGCTGGATCGCGGTCGAACCCGAGGCGCCGCCCTGGTTCACGCTGGTGGCGGTATCGCCCATGAAGACCTTGACGGCCTTGAACGGCACGTCGAGCTCCTCGGCCACGATCTGGCCGATGGCGACGAACACGCCCTGCCCCATGTCCATCTTGCCGAAGAAGGCCGAAACCGAGCCGTCGGCATTGATGGCGATGAAGGAGGCAAGCTGGTCCGGCATCAGTGGCGGCTTGGCGCCCTGCGCAAACGCAGAGCTCACGCCCAGCACGGTGTCGAGCCCGACCGGCATGCCGATCGAGACCACGAACGCGCCGCCGGCCTTAAGCAATGCACGACGCGAGAACGCAGCGGGCTTGTCCATCTTTGTCATGACCGCCTCCCTCAACCCATCATCGTGGCGGCGCGCTTGACGGCGCGCAGGATCGACATGTGCGTGCCGCAGCGGCACTTGAGGTCGGCGAGCGCATCCTTGATCTCGGCCTCGGTCGGTTTCTTCTTGCTCTCGAGGAACGCCGCCGCGGTCATGATCCAGCCGTTGATGCAGTAGCCGCATTGCGGCACCTGCTCCTCGACGTAGGCGGTCTGCAGCGGATGCGGCTTCTCCGGAGTGCCGAGGCCGGCGAGCGTCACGATCCGGTGCCCGGCGGCGTCGGCCACCGGGGTAATGCAGGAGCGGACCGGCTGGCCGTCCATATGCACCGTGCAGGCGCCGCATTGCGCCAGCCCGCAGCCGAAATGCGGATTGTTCAGACCAAGATCGTTGCGCAGCGCGTAGAGCAACGGCATGTCGGGATCGACATTCACCGTCTGCTGCTTGCCATTGACGTCGAGGGTGAACTGCTTGGTCATGGTCGCCCGCCTCCTGACAACTGGTCATGGCCGGTTCGTCTCCGGCTACTGCGGCGCAATATCCGCTTGCTTGAAATCATTATAGGCTAGAATGCCGCGTTCCGGCGACGGCCTTGTGGGTTCTCACCAATCCTTGATCGGTCAATCGAACGAAGCGCAACGAAAACAAACGGGAGCGAGACGTGGAGAGACTAACGCGACGAACCGTGTTGATGGGCGCTGCCGCGGCGCCGTTCGTGACGGCGCCGCACGTCGCCCGCGCGCAGGGCTGGCCGTCCGGCCCGATCCGGATCGTCGTGCCATTCCCGCCCGGCGGCTCGACCGACGCGCTGGCGCGCCTGGTGCAGACCGGGCTGCAGCAGCGGCTCGGCGTCAACATCATCATCGAGAACAAGGCCGGCGCCTCGGGTGCCGCCGGCACCACGACGGTCGCCAAGTCGCCGCCCGACGGCAACACGTGGCTGGTCGTGTTCGACACCCACTCGGTCAACCCGTATCTGATGAACCTGCAGTACGACACCGAGAAGGATCTCGATCCGGTCATGCTGGTGGCGACCGCGCCGTATCTGCTGGCGGTCAACACCAAGCACGATTTCAAGTCGCTCGCCGAGGTCATCGCGGCCGCGAAGGCAAAGCCGGACGGCCTGTCCTACGCGTCGGTCGGCTCAGGCTCGATCGGGCACCTGTTCATGGTGCTGCTGCAGAAGAAGACCGGCATCAAGCTCACCCACGTGCCGTACCGCGGCGGCGGCCCGGCGATGAACGATGCGCTCGGCGGCCACGTGGACTTCATCGTCGGCAGCGTCGCGCTGATCACGCCGCAGCTCGGCGGCGGCAAGCTGCGCCCGATCGTGCAGAGCGGCGAAAAGCGCGTCCCGGCGCTGTCCAACGTGCCGACCGTGATCGAAAGCGTGCCCGATCTCACCGCCTACACCTGGTGGGGCGTGTTCGCGCCGGCCGGCACGCCGAAGCCGATCGTGCAGCGTTTCCACAAGGAGCTGACCGAAACGATCCGCGAGGAGCGCGTCACCAAGCAGCTCACCGAGAACCAGCAGATGACGCTGTCGCTCGCCGGGCCGGAGGAGTTGGGCAAGTTCTCCACGGCTCAGGGAAAGCTGTGGGGGCCGGTGGTGAAGGAGAATGATATCAAGGGGGAGATGTGACAACTTCGCCGCCCGACAACTCAGTCCTCATCCTGAGGAGCGTCCTGAAAGGACGCGTCTCGAAGGATGGCCACATGCACGGAGCACACGCCCTCGCCCTTCGAGACGGCCGCTAAAGCGGCCTCCTCAGGGTGAGGGCTACGAGAGGTTCGCGATGCCGGTATTCGCCAACACCGTCGACGAAGCCGTCGCCTCGATTCCCGACGGCGCCATGGTGGTGGTGCCGCGCGAAGTCGCCGGCGTGCCGATGGAGGCGACGCGCGCGCTGATCCGGCGCGGCGTGAAACGGCTGCATCTGGTCGCGCTGCCGACCTCCACCCTGCAGGCCGACATGCTGATCGGCGCCGGTTGCGTCGAGACGCTGGAAACCTCCGCGGTAAGCCTCGGCGAATTCGGTCCCGCGCCGCGTTTCACGGCGGCGATTCGCGGCAAGACCATCGCCATGAAGGACGCGACCTGCCCGGCGGTCTATGCCGCGCTGCAGGCGGCGGAGAAGGGCGTGCCGTTCATGCCGCTGCGCGGGCTGATCGGATCCGACGTTGTGAAAAACCGACCTGACTGGCGCGTGATCGACAACCCGTTCGGCCATGACGACCCGATCGTGCTGCTGCCTGCGATCAAGCCCGACGTCGCGCTGTTCCACGCGCCGATGGCGGACCGCGCCGGCAACGTGTTCGTCGGGCGCGACCGCGAGGCTGTGACGATGGCGCATGCGTCGACGCGCAGCATCGCCACTGTCGAGAAGATCTTCGACGGCAACCTGATGGACGACCCGGCGCTCTCGGCCGGATCGGTGCCGGGCTTCTATGTCGAAACGATCGCGGTCGCACCGCGCGGCGCCTGGCCGCTGCAGCTGCTGGATCATTATCCGGCCGACGGCGCGCACCTGGCCGAATACGCGCGCATGGCTGCGACCGCAGAGGGTTTTGCCCGATATCTCGAGCAGCATGTGAACGTGAAGCGCGCGGCGTGACCGGCTTCCTCCCCGAAGAACTGCTCGCCGATGCAATCATGCGCCTGATCGGCGACGTGCGGCACGTCGCGGTCGGCAATGCGTCGCCGATCCCGGCGCTTGCCGCGCTCACGTTGCGCGAGCGCGGCAACGGGCGACCCACCGTGTCGCTGCTGGGCAGCCGCCGCCACATGTTCTTCACCGACGGCGGGCGCGAGCTGTTCGACTGCGCCGGCCAGGGCCGCATCGACGTGTTCTTCCTCTCCGGCGGCGAGATCGACGGCGAAGGCAACATCAATCTGGTCAGCATCGGCGACTACGACCGGCCGGATGTGCGTTTCCCCGGCTCGTTCGGCTCGGGCTACCTCTATTACGTGGTGCCGAAGGTGATCCTGTTCCGCCTCGAGCACTCGCGCCGCACCCTGGTGCCGAAGGTGAGCTTCGTCAGCGCGCCGGGCGGAAGCCCCGCCAATGTGCATCGGCCGGGTGGACCGATCGCGCTCGTCACCAACCGCTGCCTGTTCGGCTTCGACCGCGCACGACGTCGCTTCCGCCTCGAGAGCGTGCATCCCGGCCATACGGTCGAGGAGGTGATCGAGAACACGGGCTTCGACTTCGACCGGCCCGACGCCGTGCCGGTCACGGCCGCGCCTTCGGCCGAGACGCTCGTGCTGATGCGCGAGATCGTCGCGCCGCAGATCGCCGAGGTCTATCCCCAGTTCGCCGCACGCGTGTTCGGGGTCCCGCAACCCGCGGCGGCCTCAGGGTGAGGGCTCCCGCGCCTCCTCGGCCATGCGGGCGCGCCAGTCGCGTTGCGCGCGCATGAGCGACAGCGCCGAATGGGCCAGCAGCGCGATGCATACGACGAGCAGGAACAGCGCGATCGGGCGCTCCAGGAAGATCGTCCAGGCGCCGTTCGACATGATCAGCGACTGCCGCAGACTCATCTCGAAGATCGGCGCGATGACCAGGCCGAGCACCAGCGGCGCCGGATCGAAGCCGAACTTCTTCAAGCCGTAGCCAACCACGCCCATGATCAGCATGATCCACACGTCGACGATCGAGTGGTTCACCTCGTAGACGCCGATGACGCAGAACATGATGATGAGCGGATAGAGATAGGCGTAGGGAATGCGCAGCAGGTTCACGAACAGCCCGACCAGCGGCAGGTTGAGGGCGAGCAGCATCAGGTTGCCGACGTACATCGAGGCGACGAAGCCCCAGAACACCTGCGGGTGATCGTTGACCAAGGTCGGGCCCGACGGGATGCCGTGGATCAGCAACGCGGCGATCAGCACGGCGGTCACCGGACCGGTCGGAAGGCCGAGCGCCAGCATCGGCACGAACGCGCCGGTCGAGGCGGCGTTGTTGGCGGATTCGGGTCCGGCGACGCCCGCGACCGCGCCCTTGCCGAACTCCTCGGGGTGCTTCGAGATGCGGCGCTCAAGCGCGTAGGAGAAGAAACTCGAGATGATGTGCGCCGAGCCCGGAATGATGCCGATCAGGAATCCGAGCACCGAGCCGCGCGCGATCGGCATCGCCGACTGCCGCCACTCTTCGCGGCTCGGCCAAAGCTCGGAGAAGCGCGGCCGGATGACTTCCTTCGGCACCTGGTGGCTGGGAGTGCTGAGGATCTCGCCGAGCCCGAACAGCCCGACCGCGACCGGCACGATGCCGATCCCGTCGCCCAGTTCGGGGATGTCGAACGAATAACGGAAATGCCCGGTCATCATGTCGATGCCGATGGTGCCGAGCAGCAGCCCGAACGCCGCCATCAGCAAGGTGCGGACGAGCGACGTGGTCGACATGTAGGCGAGGAAGACGAGGCCGAGCACCAGCAGCGCGGTGTATTCGGGCGGACCGAAACGCAGCGCGAAGATCGCCAGCGGCGGCGCAACGAGGGTGAGCATGATCACGCCGAAGGTCCCGGCGATGAAGGAGCCGACCGCCGCGATGCACAGCGCGGCGCCGGCGCGGCCCTTGCGCGCCATGGCGTTGCCGTCGATGCAGGTCATCACCGAAGCGGCTTCGCCCGGAATGCGCAGCAGGATCGAGGTGGTCGAGCCGCCGTACTGCGAGCCGTAATAGATGCCGGCCAGCATCACGATCGCCCGGGTGGCGTCGAGGCCGAAGGTCAGCGGCAGCAGGATGGAGATGCCGGCGAGCGGGCCGATGCCGGGCAGCATGCCGACCAGGGTGCCGACCAGGCATCCGAGAAAGGCGTACCACAGCACCGCGGGCTGCAGGGCGACCGAGAAGCCGAGCGCGAGGCTGTCGAGCACGCCCATCGGGCTACAGCCAGAACAGGCCGCGTTCGAGCGGCGCCTTGAGCGCCTTGCCGAACAGCCAGTAGGCGAACAAGGTGAGGCCGACGCTGTAGGCGGCGGCGATCAGGACGTTGCGGCGCTCGACCAGCACCAGCAGCGCGAACACCAAAAGCGACATGGTGATGAGGAAACCGAGCCGCTGGTAAAGCGCGGCCGCAACGCCGGTGATGAGGATCAAGGCGAACGCGTGCCAGCGGTCGCTCCAGTCCATCGCGGCGAACGGCACGCTGGCATGACCCATGATCGCCACGGCGAGCGCGAACACCATCATCAGGCCGGCGACGAGCTTCGGCATCATGCCGGCGCCCGGCGCCGACAGGCGGCCGAACGGCAGATCGCCCGAGATCGCGAACACCAAGAGGCCGAACACGATGAAGGCGGCGCCGGCGACGTGGTCGGAGCGGAGCGTCATGAGCAGGTTCCTCCGCTGTCCCGACGCGCAATCCGATCAGGCCGCTCACCTCCCACCCCCGACCCCTCCCCGCCACTCGCTGCGCTCGCGTGGGGAGGAGAGACGGAGCGATCCTTCTCCGTCCCGCCGCTGCCTCCACTCCGGTAAGCAAGCGCCGAACTCTCGTCATGCTGGCGAGAAAGCGCGGAGCTCTCATCTCCCCTCCCCCCGCGCGAAGCGTGGCGGGGAGGGGTCGGGGGTGGGGGGCCGGCTTGACGCACAGCGGCGTGAATGACTTCCATTACGCCTTCGACCTTATCGAGCACGTCGTTGTTCCAGAAACGCAGCACCCGGTAGCCCCTCGATTCGAGATCGGCTGTGCGTGCCGCATCCCGCGCGATGCCGCGCGCTTCATTGTGCTGTCCGCCATCGATTTCGATCACAAGCCGCGAGCGATGACACGCAAAGTCCGCGAAATAAGAACCGATCGTTGCCTGCCGGCGAAAGTGCGAGCCTTCGACCGGCAGGCGTCGCAGACGTTGCCAAAGCACGCGCTCGGCGTCCGTCGGCTCATGACGCATCGCTCGTGCGCGCGGCACACGCGCGTCGCGGTTTCGCTGACTTTGAGTGCTCTTCAAGACCCCCACCCCCGACCCCTCCCCGCCGCTCGCTGCGCTCGCGTGGGGAGGGGAGACGGAGCGCATCACATTCACCCTTGAACCTTGCCGATCTGGCGTACGGCGTCGCTGGAGCGCCGGGCGTCTTCTTCCCAGAACTTGGCAAACTCCGCGGCCGACAGGTAGGTCGGCTCAAGACCGATATTGGCGAGCGCGGCGTTGAACTGCGGGCTGGTGGCGGCCTTGTCGATGGTGCCGGCAAGCGTCGACACGATCGCGGCGGGCGTGCCCTTGAGCGCGAACAGCCCGACCCACAGATAATAGACGAGGTCGTAGCCGCGCTCTTTCAGCGTCGGCACGTCGGGAAACGTTTTCGACCGTTCCGCGCCGAACGACGCGAGCGCGCGCAATTTGCCGGCCTTGACGTGCTGCAGCGTCGCCTGCCCGGTCTGCGTGCTCATCTGCGCATTGTTGCCGAGCAGCGCCGTGATCGCCGGGCCGCCGCCGGCGGTCGGCAGGTGGCGCATCCGCGACAGGCCCGCCGCCTTCTCCAGCATCGCCACCGGCAGGTGGCTCGCCCCATAGAGGCCGCCCGAGCTGTAGACGATCTGTTCGGGGCGCTGCTTGGCGTCGGCGATGAACTCCTCCAGCGTCTTGTAGGGCTGCTGCTCGTTGACCAGCAGCAGAACCGGATCGGCGTCAACCGCGCCAGCGGAATGAAGTCGGCCCGGGTCGTCTTCGGCTGCCGGTCGAACAGCTTGTCGACTTCGGCATAGCCGGCCAGTCCGTTGTTGTGCGAGAGCAGCGTATAGCCGTCCGGCTTGGCGCTGGCGGCGACCTGCGCGCCGACCGCGCCGGCGGCGCCGGCCTTGGTCTCGACCACGACCGCCTGCTTGAGCAGCGGTTCGAGCGCGGACGCGAGCGGCCGCGTCACCAGATCGTTGGCGCCGCCGGGCGGGAAGGCGTTGATGATGGTGACGGGGCGAACCGGAAACGTCTCCTGCGCGGCCGCTTCGCGAGACCATATGGCGGCCGCCGCAGCGGCGCCGCCGATCACGAATTCGCGTCGATCCATCTTGGCCTCCCCTTACCCGTCCACCTTGCCGATCGATTGCACCGCGGCCTCGACGCGCTTGGCGTCGGCATCCCAGAAGGCGCGGAACTCGGGCTGGTCCATGTAGGCGACGACATCGCCGATGTTGGAGATCGCCTTCTGGAACTGCTCGTTTGCCACCGCAGTCTTGGTCTCAGTGCGCACCCTGGCGATCACCGGCTCGGGCGTTCCCCTGGGGGCGAACAGGCCGACCCAGATCGAGAACTCGACGTCGTAACCGAGCTCCTTCAGCGTCGGCACGTCCGGGGCCGCAGCGGCGCGCTTGGCCGAGAAGCAGGCGAGCGCGCGCAGCTTGCCGGCCTTCATCTGTGCGTTGGCGGCGGCGATCGAAGTCACCAGGGCCTGCGCGTTGTTGCCGAGGATCGCGGTCAGCGCCGGACCGCCGCCGGCGGTCGGCAGATGCTTCAACTGGATGCCAGCGGCCTTCATCATCAAAGCGGTCGGCAGATGCAGCGCGCCGTAGAGCCCGGATGAGGAGAAGATCAGCTTGTTGGGGTTCGCCTTGGCGTCGTCGACGAACTCCTTGAGCGTCTTGTGGGGTTGCTGATCGTTGACCACCAGCACCATCGGGCCTTCGGTCAGGCGCGCGATCGGGATGAAATCGGCGCGCGTGAACTTCGGCGCGCGGCCGAACAACCCGTCCACCGCCGCAAAGCCGGAGAGCGACGGCAGGTGGGCGAGCAGCGTGTAGCCGTCGGGCTTGGCGTTGGCGGCGAACTGGGCACCGACCGCGCCGGCGGCGCCGGCCTTGGTCTCGACGATCACCGGCTGCTTGAGCAGCGGCTCGAGCGCGGCGGCGAACGGCCGGCTGACGACGTCGACGGCGCCGCCCGGCGGAAACGGATTGACCACGGTCACCGGGCGGGACGGATAGGTGTCCTGCGCCAACGAAGGCATCGAAACCAACGCTGCCGATGCGGCCGAACCGGCGAGGAAGTTGCGTCTGTCCACGTGATCCTCCCTTGAGGTCTTGTGCTCTTGCTTGCGCGCCGCAATGCGGCTTGTCACGTGGGCCGCGATGCTATCGACGGGATGCTGGTCCGGCAACACTTGTCGATACTTCGCGACCTCGCCATGATCCTGAAGATGACGGATGCCATAACACTCGCCCACGGGCCTGCAACGCAAGGTGAAGCGCGCTGGCGCTTTGTCGCACGCACGGCGTTCCCGTTCATCGTGGTCGGTGCCGCCTGGGAGACCGTGGCGCGGCTCGGCGTGTTCCCGGCGCGCCTGTTCCCGTCGCTGGAAACGGTTGCGTCGGCATTCATCCGCCTGACCGTTGAGGGCATCCTGCCGCATCACGCCGGCGCGACGCTTGCGCGCCTGCTCGCCGGATTCGCGCTCGCCGCCGTGGCCGGCGTGGTGATCGGCATCGCGATGGGACGCTACCGCCTGGCCGAGGACATCTTCCTGCCGCTGGTGAGTATCGGAGCGCCGATCCCCGGCATCGCCTATGCGCCGCTGTTCCTGCTCTGGTTCGGCCTCGGCAACACCTCGACCGTTCTGCTGGTCGGCTTCGTGTCGGCGTTCCCGGTCATCTTCAACACCTGGACCGGCGTGAAAGCGGTCAAGGACATCTGGATACGTTCGGCCCAGGCGATGGGCGCCGACGACCGCCGGCTGTTCCGCCACGTGGTCATCCCCGGTGCGCTACCCTACATCCTGACGGGCCTGCGGCTCGGCCTCGCCCAAGCGTGGCGCATCCTGGTCGGCGTGGAGATGCTGGCGGCAGTGTCGTTCGGGCTCGGCTGGCTGATCTTCGGCGCGCGCGAGTTCCTCAACACCGACGTGATGCTGGCGGGCGTCGCGGTGATCGGCGCGATCGGCCTTGCGCTCGAAAAGCTGGTGTTCCAGCGGCTGGAGGAATTCACCGTCGTTCGCTGGGGGATGATGTCATGAGCGCGCCGGGCGAGCGAGCGCGCTCGGTCCGCCGCGCCGTGGCGACGCTTATTGCGGTTGCGCTGTTCTATGAGGCGATCGCGCGCAGCGGTTACTTCCCCGCCGCGCTGGTGCCGACGCTCCCCACGATCGCGCGCACGCTGTTCGCCGCGCTCGCCGACGGCAGCATGCTGCAGCATGCGGCCTCCACGCTCTACCGCGTGCTGGCCGGCATGGGTCTGGCGGTCGCAGTCGCATTGCCGCTCGGCGTGCTGATGGCGCGATTCCGCCCGATCGAGCACTTCTTCCTGCCGCTCGCGAGCGCGCTGATGCCGATCCCCTCGCTCGCCTGGGTCCCGGTATTCATCCTCTGGTTCGGCCTCGGCAACGCGGTCTCGATCCTGATCGTGTTCTATGCCGCGACCTTCCCGATGCTGCTCAACACCTGGGCGGGGGTGCGCGCCGTCAACCCGATCTGGCTCAGGGCGGCCGGCGCGATGGGGGCGGACGAGCGCGCGTTGTTCTGGAAGGTGATCGTGCCCGGAGCGTCGCCGTTCATCATCACGGGGCTGCGCCAGGCCTTCCTGCGCGCCTGGATCGCGGTGGTCGGCGCCGAGATGCTGGCGGCCTCGGACTGGGGGCTCGGTTGGGTGATCTTCGACGCCAAGGAATTCCTCAACGCCGACCTGATGCTGGCCGCGCTCGCGGTCATCGGCGCCATCGGCTTCCTGTTCGAGCGCCTGGTGTTCGGCTCGCTCGAACGCGCCACCGTGATGCGCTGGGGAATGGTGCGCGCGGCCAAATCATAGAATTTCCGTCAGTAAGACTCTGGACGGCCGCCGCAGAACGGTCCGAATCATCTACTATCGCAAGCTCACGGGCGTGCCGGTGCTGCGTCGATCTCGGTTTCACGGACAAGCGCAGGGGGCCACACCATGCTTCGCCGCCGACTGCCGTCGAGTTTGAGTGAGCTGGCCGCACGGGTCGGGACGTCGGGCTTCATCCTGCTGGCGCCGCTCCTGATCGCAACCGCCGCCCTGATGGTGCTCCTCATCGTCGGCGGCTTCGTGCTCTGGTTTTCCACCCTCGGACTGCTGGTCGTCGGCTGGATCCTGCGCGATCGCATGCGCCGGCGCATGTGGGGCTCGGCAAGCTAGCCCGGTTGCCCAAGGGGCGTAGCGACGGGTAAGTCCCGTCCATGACATTGCGTCTCACCGCCATCTATCATGTCCACTCCGACGCGCGCTCGATCGAGGCGCGCGCGCGCGCCATCGCGGTCGAGCAGAGCGTCGAGATGCCGGTGGCGGCGATCGAGGACGCTGCGATCCTCGCCGACATCGTCGGCCGCGTCGAGGCGATCCGCGCGCTCGAGCCGGAGCTGTTCGAGGTTCGTGTCGCGCTCTCGGCCGCCACTGTCGGAGAAGATGTCGGGCAGCTCGTCAACATGCTGTTCGGCAACACCTCGCTGCAGGACGACGTCATCCTGCATGACGTCGAGCTGCCGCAGGCGCTGATCGACGGGTTCGGCGGGCCGCGCCATGGCCTGGATGGGCTGCGCCGGCGCGCCGGCGCCGGTAACCGAGCGCTCACCTGTTCGGCGCTGAAACCGCAGGGCCTGAGCCCGGCAAAGCTCGCCGAGCTGGCGCGGCGGTTCGCCGACGGCGGCATCGACTACATCAAGGACGATCACGGCCTCGCCGACCAATCCTATTCGCCGTTCGCCGCCCGCGTCGGCGCGATCGCGGCGGCCCTGCGCGGCGCCGGGCGCGCGCGCTACGTGCCGAGCCTGTCGGGCGATCTCGATGCGCTGCGACGGCAGCTCGCCGCCGCCAAGGGTGCCGGCATCGACACCGTGATGGTCACGCCGATGATCGCCGGGCTTTCCAACATCCGCGCGCTCGTGCGCGACAATCCGGATGTCGCATTCATCGCCCATCCGGCTCTGGCAGGGGCCTCGCGCGTCGATCCGGCGCTGCACTTCGGCAAGCTGTTCCGGCTCATCGGCGCCGATGCCGTGGTGTTTCCCAACCATGGCGGACGCTTCGGCTACTCCCCACATACCTGCCGGCGGCTGGCGCAGGCCGCGCTCGAGGAGTGGAATGGGTTGCGCCCGAGCGTGCCGGTTCCGGCCGGCGGCATGACGCGCGACCGTGTCGTCGAGATGCTTGATTTCTACGGCGCGAAAGTCATGTTGCTGATCGGCGGCGCCCTGCTCGAAGCGCGCGAACGGCTGGTCGAGGAAACGGCGGCCTTCGTGGCGGCCGTGCATGGATATCGATATGGCTGATCCCGTTCGCACCCGACCTCATGGTGAGGAGCCGCCGCAGGCGGCGTCTCGAACCATCGCCACGAGCACCGTGGCTTGCCCATCCTTCGAGACGCGCCCTGCGGGCGCTCCTCAGGATGAGGCCAGGGTTGTCCACCGCAAGGCGGCCGACGACTATCGCTGGCAGGGGGTGGAGCAACGTCCCTACAAGGAAGACGACCGCGCGCTGTTCCGGTCGATCACGCGCCAAGTGCTGTTCTCCGACCCGGAGATGCGCGGCGAACTGCGCTATTTCGAGGTCGCGCCGGGCGGATTCTCCACGCTGGAACGGCATGAGCACATGCACGCGGTGCTGATCCTGCGCGGGCGCGGCCGCTGCCTCGTCGGCAACGACGTGAAAACACTCGAAACGCGCGATCTCGTCACCGTGCCGCCGATGACCTGGCATCAGTTCCGCGCGACGCAGGACGAGCCGCTCGGCTTCCTCTGCATGGTCGACGCCGAACGCGACAAGCCGCAGCTTCCTTCGGACGACGACCTGGCGCGGCTGCGGGCCAACCCCGAGGTCGCGGCGTTCCTGAGCGACCGGCGATGAGCCAGACGAGCGGCCCGGTCCTCTGGAGCATCGACACGCGCGGCGTCGCGACGGTGACGCTCAACCGGCCGGAGGTGAACAACGCCTATGACGGGAACCTGATCCAGGGGCTGCTGGCGGCGTTCGATGCGCTCGGGCGCGAAAGCGTGCGCGCGGTCGTCCTCAAGGGCAACGGCAAGCACTTCCAGGCCGGCGCCGACCTCAAATGGATCGACGCCGTCCGGCAGTCCTCGCCGCAGGAAAACCTGAATGCCTCGCGCGCGACCGCCGAGGCAGTCCAGCGCCTCAATCTCAGTCCCGTGCCGACCGTCGCCCTGGTGCAGGGCGGCTGCTTCGGCGGCGGCACCGGGATCATCGCGGCCTGCGACGTGGTCGTCGCCGCCGACAACGCCATGTTCTCGATCGCCGAAGTGCGCTGGGGGCTGACCGCAGCGATCATCGTTCCGCAGCTCATCGACGCCGTGGGCGTGCGCCAGGTGCGGCGCTACGCGCTCACCGGCGAACGCTTCGGGCCTGAGGAAGCGCGCCGCATCGGGCTGGTGCACGAGATCGTTCCGCTTGCGCAGCTCGATGCCGCGGGCGCGCGCATCGTCGACCACCTGCTGGCGAATGGCCCGCAGGCGATCGCCGAAACCAAAACGCATGTCCTGCGTTCCGCCTGGAGCGATCTCGACGCGGCCGCCTTCGACGCCCTGGTCGAAAGCCACTCGGCCAAGCGGCAGTCGGCCGAGGCGGCGGAAGGCTTGGCGTCGTTCACGCAGAAGCGATCCGCGCGCTGGTGACGGAACGGCGGGGACAGGGATAGAGTTGGCGCAGCGAACACCGAGAATCACGCCATACTGCGCCTTCGAATCCGGCTCTGACATAGGAGCATTCATGCGCACTGGTCGCATTCGCCTGGCATGGCTCAAGCTTCCGGCGATCGCAGCGCTCGCAGTCGCGGTCACGGCTCCTGCTCCGGCGCAGACTTCGCTCGACGACCTGGTGTCGGCAGTGGTGCGCATCCGCACCACCATCAACCCCGAGGCGCGGACGGCGGAAAGCCTTGGCCGCCAGCGCGAAGGCTCCGGCATCGTGATCGACGAGAACGGCCTCGTGCTCACCATCGGCTACCTGATGGTCGAGGCCTATGCGGCCGAGGTCACCACCAATGCCGGCCGCACCGTGCCGGCGACGATCGTCGGATACGACCACGAGACCGGGTTCGGGCTGCTGCGCGCGGTCGAGCCGCTCAAGCTCAAGCCGCTCCCCTTCGGCAAATCGGCCGAGGTCAAGGAGAGCGACCGGGTGCTGATCGCGAGCCACGGCGGAACGCAGATGATCGCGCCGGTCCATGTGGTCGCCAAGCGCGAATTCTCCGGCAACTGGGAATACCTGCTCGACGAGGCGATCTTCACGGCGCCGCCGCACCCGGCCTGGAGCGGCGCGGCGCTGATCAGCCGCGAGGGCAAGCTGGTCGGCGTCGGCTCGCTCATCGTCGGCGACGCGACCGGCAGGAGCGACGGAAAGCCGGGCAACATGTTCGTGCCGATCGACCGGCTGCCGCCGATCCTCGGCGACCTGATCGCCGACGGCCGCGTGCCCGGGCCGGGACACCCCTGGCTCGGCATCTCCACCGAAGAGCTGCGCGGCCGCCTGTTCGTCTCGCGCGTGACGCCGGGCGGGCCGGCCGAGAAGGCGGGCCTCGAACGCGGCGATGTGATCGTCAGCGTGAACGGCGAGACGCCGCGCAACCAGGCGGATTTCTACCGCAAGATCTGGGCGCAGGGTCGTGCCGGCGTCACCGTGCCGCTCGACGTGCTGCAGGGCAGCGACAAGCGGCGCATCGACATCAAGTCGATGGACCGGCTCGATCACCTCAAGCTGAAGACGACGTTCTGACGCGTTACTCCGGCTTGACGCCGGTCTCGCGGATCACCTGCAGGTACTTCTCGCTTTCGGCCTTCACGAAGGCGGTGAATCGCTCGATCGACAACGGCGTCACGTCGGCACCGGCCTCCAGCAGCTTCTGCTTCACATCCGGCAGCGCGAGCACCTTGTTGACCTCGGCGTTGAGCCGCGCGACCACGTCCTTGGGCGTCGCACGCGGCGCGAACAGTCCGACCCACAGGGTGAAATCGAACTCCTTGATGCCGGCGGCTTCGGCGACCGTCGGCACGTCGGGCGCGACGCCGGAGCGCCTGGCCGACGATACCGCCATCAGCCTGAGCGTACCGGCCTTGACGTGCGGCATCGCGGCGGGGAACCCGGGGAAATACATGTCCACATGCCCGCCCAACAAATCGTTGAGCGCGGGCCCGGCGCCCTTGTAAGGCACGTGCGTCATGCCGCTCTGCGTACGCAGCTTGAGCAACTCGCCGGCGAAATGCCCGGGCGTCCCGGCGCCTGCCGAGGCGAATGTCGGCACGCGGTTGCCGCGCAGCGCAGCGAGCATGTCGGGCATCGTCATATAGGGCGCCTTCGCCGGAACCACGAGCACAAGCGGGACCACGGCCAGCAGCGCGATCGGCTGCAGGTCGCGCTCGGGATCGTAGCCGAGGCCCTTGTTCCAGTGCTGGTTGATGGCGACCTCGGCGGTCTGTCCCACCAGCAGCGTGTGCCCGTCGGGTTGGGCCGCGATCACGCTCTGCGTGCCGATGGCGCCGCTGGCGCCGGCGCGGTTCTCCACCACCACGGTCTGCCCGAGCGCGGCACCGAGCCGGTCGGAGATGACGCGCGCGACAAAGTCGCCGGTGCCGCCGGCCGAATAGGCGACGATGAGATGCACGGTGCGGCTCGGATAGGTCTGCGCCTGCGCCGGTGCGGCGAGGACGCCGGCCAGGAGCGCCGCGATCACACAGCCTCGATTCATCCCATCGCCTCCCGGGTAGGACCGGGCTAAGATTTCCATTGCTGCTTCCGCACTTCAAGGTGGGTGAAGCGATGCGAGGACACGAATGCCCCACATCGAGGTGCGCGACGTCTCGCTCGTCTACGACACGCCCGCAGGGCGCGTCACCGGCGTCGAGCACGCGAGCTTCGCGCTCGAGCCGTCGGAATTCCTCTGCCTGGTCGGGCCGTCCGGGTGCGGCAAGTCGACGCTGCTCAACATCATCGCGGGATTCCTCAAGCCCACCGGCGGCGAGATCCGCATCGGCGGCAAGGCGATCACCGGCCACGGCCAGGATCGCGGCATCGTGTTCCAGGATTTCGCCCAGCTGTTCCCATGGCGCACCGCGCTCGGCAACGTCGTCTTCGGGCTCGAAATGAAGGGCATGCCCAAGGACGAACGCGAGCAGATCGCGCGCAAGCAGCTCGCCCTGGTCAAGCTCGACAAGTTCGTCGACGCCTACCCGCACCACCTCTCCGGCGGCATGCAGCAGCGGGTCGCCATCGCGCGCGCGCTCGCCTACAATCCGGCGGTGCTGCTGATGGACGAGCCGTTCGCGGCGCTCGATGCGCTGACGCGCGACGACATGCAGCGGCTGCTCGCCGAGGTCTGGAAAGCGACCGCCAAGACCGTGATCTACGTGACGCACAACGTGGCCGAAGCGGTCTATCTCGCCGACCGGGTGGTGGTGATGACGCCGCACCCGGGGCGGGTGAAGATCGAAGTGCCGATCCGCCTGCCGCGCCCGCGCGACCCGCTGAGCGTGGAGTTCCTCGACTACCAGAAGCAGCTCTTGAGCCATCTCGGACCGGCCGCGCAGTCCTAACGGGCGGCCGCCACAGGGAGAAAATGCGATGAAGAACCGAGCGATGGACCTGTCTCGCCGCCAATCCCTCGCAGCCGCCGGGGCGCTGCTCACGGTCGGCCTCGCGCCGCGCGCCGCGCTGGCGCAGACCACCATACGGCAGGGCTACCAGACCAACCTCTGGGGCATGCCGACCTACTACCTGCTGCGCTCGGGTCTGTTGGAAAAGCGCGGCATCAAGTTCGAGGAATTCGGCGTGCCGTCCGGCAACCTCACCATGCAGCAGATGGTGGCGCGGCAAGTGGACCTCGGCACCTACGCCGGACCCTCGCTGATCCTCGGCCACGACAAGGGCGGCCTGGTCGCGATCGCGCAGATCGAGCATGTGGGCAAGACCGCAAGCGTGATGGTGCGCAAGGATCTCAACCTCACCAAGATCGAGCAGCTCAAGGGGCTGAAGATCGCGAACCAGACCGGTTCGTCGGTCGGCAACATCTTCGTCGACCAGATCGGGCCCGCGCACGGGCTGAAGAAGGGCGACTACCAGGAAGTGCGCATGAACGTGACCGACATGATCACGGCGCTTTCGGCCAAGACCGTGGACGCGATGGTCAATGTCGAGCCCTACAACGCGATCGCCGAGGCCGACGGGCTCGCGGTGAAGATCATGAACTACTGGGACGTCGACAGGATGCCGGTGTTCATGGCGGCGACGCCCGACTTCATCGCCAAGAGTCCGGACACCGTCGTGGCCTACCTCAAGGCCTGGCTCGAAGTCGCGCGCGACTTCAAGGACAACCCGAACAAGGTGGCCGACGCGATCTACGGCTTCTACAAGTCCAAGGGCTATTCGATGTCGCAGGAGACCTTCCGCAAGGCGCTCGCGACCGTCGATGTCAACCCCGGCTTCCCCAACGACCTCAGGCCCTACATGCAGGAGCAGGCCGAGATCCTGCTGCGCGAGAAGAAGATCGCCGCCATCCCGGACTGGAGCAAGGCGCTGCGGCCGGACTTCATGGAGAAGGCGCGCGCGGGGGCATAGGCCCATCCCCCGTCATGGCCGGGCTGGTCCCGGCCATCCACGTCTTGCTTGCCGTGAAGGAAGACGTGGATGCCCGGCACCATAGGCGAGCGAAGCGACGCCGTCCTTCGGACGTCTATGGCCGGGCATGACGGGATAGTCTGCATCGCCTTATCATCAAAGCAGTGGCCATCATGTCTGCAAACGACTCCGTCGAATGGAACTTCAAGCTGCTCGCCCATCACGAGCTTGCCGGCTTCGGCGGCATGGGCGAAGGCATGTCGATCCAGCTCGCCAAGGACGGCCGGCGCATCATCTGGCTCGCGCACGAGAGCGCGCCGAAGAACTTCACCGCGGTCGACGTGTCCGACCCGCGCGCGCCGAAGCTCGTGGTGCAGACCGACCTGCCGCAGGCCTACATGCGCTCGAATTCGCTCGAGGTCGTGGGCGACATCATGGCGGTCGCCTACCAGTGTCAGAAGCCGGGCCAGCAGCCGGCCGGCTTCGAGCTGTTCGACATCTCGGTGCCGGAACAGCCGAAGTCGATCGCGTTCGTCGACCGCTCCGGGCCTTCGTCGCGCGGCGTGCACCAACTCTGGTTCTGCGACGGCGAATACGTGCACATGGCCGCGGGCGCGGCGGATTTCGTGACGCACAACCCGCTCGACGACCAGTGCTACCAGGTATTCGACGTACGCAATCCGTCGAAACCACAGGAGGTCGGACGCTGGTGGATGCCGGGGACACGGGTCGGCGACACGGCGCCGCCGCCGGCCCGTCACAAGCCGCCGCTCTACGACATGGGCTTCCGCGCCCACAACACCAACGTCTACCCGCAGCGTCCCGACCGCTGCTATCTCGGCTACATCGACGCCGGCATGTTCATCCTCGACATCTCGGACAAAGCGAATCCGAAGCCGATCTGCCGCTGGGACAACTCGCCGCCCTATCACGGCTTCACCCACACGGTGCTGCCGCTGTTCGCGCGCGACCTGCTGGTGGTCACCGACGAGTCGGTGGTCGACGACGCGGCCGACTGGCCCAAGCTGGTGTGGATCCTCGATGCGCGCGACGAGACCAACCCGGTGCCGATCGCGACTTGCCCGACCTCGGATTACCAAAGCTTCTCCAAGCGCGGCGGCCGCTTCGGCGCGCACAATATCCACGAGAACGTGCCGCTGCCGACCGCATGGCAATCCGACACGATCATCATCGGCACGTTCTTCAACGGGGGCTTGCGCGCCTACGACATTTCCAACCCCTACCAGCCGAGGGAAGTGGCCGCCTTCGTGCCGAAGGCGCCGGCGCTTGCGCCGCGCGGCACCATCCAGCTCAACGACGTGTTCGTGGACGAGCGCGCCATCGTCTACGCGGTCGACCGCCACGTCGGCGGGCTGTACGTGCTGGAGATGGATTTCTGATCTTCCCCTCCGCCGAGATCGGTCCCTTCGGCCGGCGCCAGCGCTACGCGCGCGGTGCGAAGATTCCAGTGACCATCGCCGCGCGATCGTCGGGCGCGGACGAGACCGCCATCCGGGTCGACGGCAGGCTACTTTGCAGAACCACCGCCGATATCTCACTCGTCGGCAGCGGCTGCCGGTGCTGCACGATCCGTTCCGATCTCGTGCGTGCGCTGCGCGACCTCGCTCCACGTTCCGGTCATGTCGAGATCGCGGTGGACGCCCGCGCCGACCCCCTGCCGATCCTGCGCACATTCATGACCGACCGCGGCCTCGGGGCCGATTTTCATGTCGACGACGACCCACCGCTCGCCGGCGATTGCTCGAGCTTCGTCCTGACCGAGGATCGTCCGCTCGCCTGGGGTGCCTTCAGCCGCGCGATGGAGACGCTGGTCGCGACGCGCGGGCCCGATCTGACGCAGGCCAAGGGCCTGCTCCGCATCGAGGACTGCCACGGCCCGATCGCCATCCATTACATGCAGCATCTCGCGCTTCCGCCGGTCGAGCTTAGCGCTTGGCCGGACGCCGACCGGCGCAGCCGGGTCACGTTCGCTACCCGCGGCATTACCGCGGCGGCGGTCCGGCGACTGTTCGACGCGGTGCGCGCCCTCGCATGATCAACCGAGGAACGCGCCGCCGTTCACGTGGATGGTCTGTCCGGTGATGTAGCGCGCGCCGGGACCGCAGAGGAATCGCACCGTCGCGGCGATGTCCTCCGGGCGCCCGCGTTCGCCGAACAGCGTGTGGTGCACGCCATGATGTTGCGGCTCGGGCGCGTTGACGTGGCGGGCCGTGGCGATCAGTCCGGGCGCGACGCAGTTCACCGTGACGCGATCGTCGGCGAGATCATGCGCGAGCGCACGGGTGAAGCCGATAATGCCCATCTTGGCGGTCATCACATGGGCGCGGTCCTTCGAGCCGGAATGCGCGCTCAAGCCGCCGAGGTTGACGATCCGCCCGGTGTTGCTCGCCTTCAGGTGCGGCAGGCACGCCTTCACGCAGACGAAAGCTCCGTCGAGGATGACCTTCAGGACCTCATGCCACTCGGCAAGCGTGATGGCGTCGATCGGTTTCTCGCGCCGCATCGCGGCATTGTTGACCAGGATGTCGATGCGGCCGAAGCGCGCGATCGCGGCGGCGACCATCGCCTCGACCGCGGCCGGATCGCTGACTTCGGCGAGCGCGGCGAACGCTGCGCCGCCGGCCGCCTCGATCTCCTTGACGACCGCATCGGCCTCGGCCTGGTTCGAGCGCGCGTTCACCACGACCGCGGCGCCGCCCGCCGCGAGCGCGAGCGCGATCGAGCGGCCGATGTTGCGCCCGGCTCCGGTGACGAGCGCGACGCGGCCTGAGAGTTCTTTCTCGCTCATTTGGAATCACCCACGCAGGCTGCCCAGATCGATCTGGCCGTCATACAGGCCGCGTGCCAGCGCAAGCGCGGCCGAGATCTTTCCTTCACCCCACCCGCCGTGGCGGCAATTGAGCACGAATTTGTCCTCGATGTCGGCGCGGCTCAGCGGCTCGTTGGCGCCGCCGCGGAAATGCGGCTGGCGCTCCTCGACCACGCGGCCGTCGTTCAAAGCCACCCGGACGTGGCCGGTGAACGCGTTCGGGTAGGGATTGTCCGGGTCGATCTGGTAGCCCACCTTGCGGGCAAGCGCGATGACGCGCTCGTCCTTCACGGCCGCGTCGGTGAAGTCTCCCAACCCCACATTGCCGCGCACGAACGCCGCCGCGATGCAGTAGGGCTGCGAGAATTTTGCGCCGTACCCGTTTGCCGGGCGCTGCTTGGCGCCGAGCGGCTCCCACAGGCGGTGCACCGTCCCCTCGCCCACCTCGCAGACGATCTCCCTCACGTCCTCCGGCTTGAGGCCATGCGCGGCCAGCCGCCGCGCGCAGTCGATGTAGGGATGCGTCATGGTCCCGCACGGATAGGGCTTGAAGGCGAGCGTCTCGGTGACCCAGCGCTCGCCGAAGCCGCCCAGCAGTGCAGCGTAATTTCCCTCGGCCGTATGCGCGAAGCCGTGGAACAGGCCATGCGTGCCTTCGAACACGGTGCGCGGCCCGGTGAACCCCGAGCGCGCCAGCAGCGCGGCGCGCAGCCCGGACTGCGCCGCCCAGCCGGCGTGCATGCGTTTGGTCCAGGCGCCCTCGGCCAGATACTCGATGATGCCGCTCGCCATGCTGCCGGCGATGCCGAGCGCGTCGACGATCTGGCGGCGCTGCAAGCCGAGCGCCGCCGCGACGCCGGCCGCCGCGCCCATCGCGCCGAACACGGCGGTCGGATGAAAACCCGCCTTGTGCACGGCCTTGGGCACCACGAGGCTCAGCCGGCACAAACTCTCGACCCCGACCGCGATCCCGCGCAGCGCCGCAGACCCGTCGGGCCGATGCCGCTCGCACGCCGCCAGCACCGCCGGCACCACGACGGCGCCGGCATGCACCGGGCCGCCCTCGAACGTGTCGTCGAAATCCTCGCCGTGTGCCGCCGTGCCGTTGACGAAGGCGGCGCCGCCCAAGCTCAGCGTGCGCGCGTGACCGATCGCGGTGCAGGGTCCGTCGTCGTCCCAGCCGTCGAGCGCGCTGCGCAGATAGTCCGCTTGGCGCGCGGCGGCACAGAGGCCGATCACATCGACGGCGAGATCGACGCACTTCTCGCGCACGGCGGCGGGGATCGCCAGCGCGCCGATGCGCGCGGCCAGGTGCTCGGCGACGGAAACTTCGGGAAGCGTGCTCATGTGTTGCGCAGGCGGATGCCGCCGCCGAAACCCGGAATGCGGTTGACCAGAATCACCACCGCGAAGGTGATCGCCAGCATGATCAATCCGAGCACCGCGATGGCGCCGAGGTCGCCGCTCTCGTTGAGATCGAAGATCAGCACCGAGATCACCTTGGTCTCCGAGGTGAACAGGATGATGGCGGCGGAGAGCTCGCGGATCACGCCGACGAAGATGAAGCACCAGGTGGCGATCACGCTGGTGCGCAGCAGCGGCGCGGTGATGTGGCCGAGCGCCTGCAGGCGCGTGGCGCCGAGGATGCGGCTTGCCTCCTCCAGGTCGGAATGCACCGAGCGGAAGGCGGACTGGAGCTGCTGGTAGGCGGCCGGCAGCGCGATGGTGACGAAGGCGATGAGCAGGATCCACAAGGTGCCGTAGAGCACGAAGGGCGGACGCGTGTAGCTGAGGAACAATCCCACGCCGAGCACGATTCCCGGCACGGCGACCGGCGCGGTCGCCAGGAACCCGAGCGCGCGGTGACCGGCGATCGCCTGCCGGGCCGTCACGTAGGAGATCACCACCGCGATCAATGTGCCGATGGTCGCCGACAGCATGCCGAGGATGAACGTGTTCTGGAACGCGAGCTTGGTGGCGGAAAGCTCGAAGAACACGAAGTTGATGTTGTGGAGCGTGAGATTGTCGAACCACACGAGCTGCGTGGCGATGCGCGAGAACGCCGCGTTGAGCAGCGCCCCATAGGGCAGGAACACCGGATTGAGCAGCACGACGAAGGCCGCGGCGAGCGCCACCCATTTGAGCCAGCCGAGCCGGATGAGGCGCGGATCGCCTTGCTTGCCGCCGACCACCGAATAGCCGCGCCGCCCGAGGATCACGTGCTCGGCGCGCAGCAGCAGGATGGTCAGCACCAGGAGCGGCAGCGAGGCGGCGGCGGCCAGCTCCGGCTTGGGCGGATACTGGAACAGGCTCCAGATCTTGGTGGTCATGGTGTGGAAGCCGGCCGGCAGCGCGAGGATCGCGGGCGAGCCGAACAGAGTCATGGCTTGCAGGAAGGCGACCAGCGCGCCGGCGAGCAGCGCGGGAAGCGCCAGCGGTATGGTCACGCGGCGCGCCGTCACCCAGGTGCGGCCGCCGAGGATCGAGGAGGCATCTTCCAGGTCGCCCGGAATGCGGTCGAGCGCGTTGGCGACGAGCACGAACACGTACGGGAAGGTGTAGCAGGACACGACGAAGATCAGCCCGCCGAGCGAATAGATGTTGAGCAGGTGCTCGTCCTGCGGCGCACCGGTGACGGCGCGCCAGGCCTTGTTGAGCAGCCCGCTGTTGGGCGCCGCCAGGATCTCCCAGGCGATGGCGCCGAGGAACGGCGGGGTGACGAACGAGGCCGTCACCAGCGCGCGGATCGTGCGGCGCAGCGGCATGTCGGTGCGCGCCACCAGCCAGCCCATCGGCGCAGCCACCAGGCAACAGATGATGCTCGACGAGCACGCCAGGATCACGGTCGTGACCAGCGGATCGACGAAGGTCGGATCGGTGACGAGCTTGGCGAAGTTTTCCAGCGTCGGCGCGCCGGCCTTGTCGGTGAGGCTGAAATAGACCAGCCACGACATCGGCAGCACGATCAGCGCGCACAGCACCGCCGCGAAGCCGATCAGGATCGACCAGGAAGGATCGAAGCGGACGCGGCGTTCGGCAGGCGCGGCGAGGCTCACCATCGATCACACCCGGAAAATCTTGCTGTAGCGTGCCTTGATCTCTTCGCTCTGCGCCTCGACGCCGGCCGGATCGTCCTGCATCAGCTTGATCTCGGACAGTTTGCGCGCGCCCGGCTTCTCGGTCACCTGCGCATGGACCGAATGCTGGCGCGCGAAGTCGACCAGCAGCTGCTGGGCCTCGCGCGTGTGCAGCCAGTTCTGGAACAAGCGTGCGGCATTGGGATGCGGAGCGGATTTGAATATGCCGGTCGATCCGGTGACGAACGGCGCGCCCTCGCGCGGATAGACCACCTCGACCGGCGCCCCGCGCTCCTTGAGCTGGATCAGATTGTAGTCGTTGCCGTCGGCCATCACGGCGCGTTCGCCGAGCGCGAGCTTCTTCGGCGGGTCGGTCGAGGACTGTACCTGCATGACGCGCTGCCGGGCGAGCTTCTCGAAATACTCCCAGCCGAGCTCGCGCGCGATCTGGAACGTCGCCGTCATGATGGTGCCCGAATAGGCCGGATGGGCCTTGACCATCTTGCCGGCCCATTTGGGATCGAGCAGATCGGCAAAGCTCTTCGGCGCATCGTCGGGCTTCACCAGATCGGTGTTGTAGCCGAGCGAGGAAAGCCACACGCGGGTCAGCGCGTGCATCCCGTCGCCGTCGCGATATTGCTCGGGAAAGTGACGCGCCACGTCTTCGGGCACGTAAGGCTCGAGCCAGCCGTTGCGCTTCCACACGATGAAGTGCGCCGCGTCCGCGCTGTTGACCACGTCCACGGCGTGGATATTGGCGCCCTTCTCCTGGCCGATGCGCTGGAACACACGCTCCGCTCCGGAACGCTCCACCCGCACCGCGATGCCTTGATACTTTGCCTCGAACGCCTTGGCGAAGCGCTCCGCCACGGGCAGATCCATGGCGGTGTAGAAGGCAAGCTTGCCCTCTTTCCGTGCCGCCTCGATCAGGACCGGCGTGATGGCTTGGGCCGGCGGCGCGGCGGCGACGCGCGTGGCGAAGGCCGTGGCCGCAAGCGCGGACGAGCCTTTGAGCAGGTCGCGCCGGCTAGGGCATGATCCGTTCTGGCCGAATCGGATCATGCCCTGGATTCCTTGTTTGGTCGCGTTTTCTGCGGCGAACCGCTGCACACTTCGCCGGAAAACGCTCCAGGTCCGCGCGCACGCATTCTCACACGCGGAAGATCTTGGTGTAGCGCGCCTTGATCTCCTCGCTCAGCTTCTCCACCGCGGCCGCGTCGTCCTTCATCAGCTTGATCTCGGCGAGCGACCTGCGGCCCGGCTTCTCCTTGGTCAGCGCGTGCGCCGAGTGCATGCCGCCGACGTCGATGATGAGCTGCTGGCACTCGGCCGAGAAGCTGAAGTTTTGGAACAGGCGCGCCGCGTTCGGGTTCGGCGCGTTCTTGAAAATGGCGTTGGGGCCGATGATCAGCGGCGTGCCCTCGCTGGCGTAGACCGGCTCGACCGGCTGGCCGGCTTCCTTCTGCTGCAGCACCAGGTACTCGACCCCGTCGGCCATGATCGCGCGCTCGCCCAGCGCGAGCTTCTTGGGCGGATCGGACGCCGACTGGAGCTGCATGATGCGCTGCTTGGCGAGCTTCTCGAAATACTCCCAGCCGAGATCGCGCGAGATCTGGTAGGTCGCGGTCATGATCGTGCCGCTGTAGCCGGGATGCGCCTTCATCATCTTGCCGGCCCATTTCGGGTCGAGCAGGTCGGCGAAGCTCTTCGGCGCCTCTTCGCGCTTCACCAGGTTGGTGTTGTAGGCGATGACGCTGAGCGTGACGCGGAAGCTCGCGAACGTGCCGTCGGCATCCTTGTGCTCGGCGGAGTAATGCCTGGCGACATCCTCCGGCACGTAGGGCGCGAGCCAGCCGTCGCGCTTCCACACGATCAGGTGGGCGGCATCCGAGGAGTTGACCACGTCGACCGCGTGGATGCGGCTGCCATACTCCTGCCCGATGCGCTGGAACACGCGCTCGGCACCGGAGCGTTCCACCCGTACGGCGACGCCGGGATATTTCGCCTCGAACGCCCGTCCGACCTTCTCGGCCAGCGGCAGGTCGACCGAGGTGTACCAAACGACCTTGCCCTCCTTGCGTGCCGCCTCGATCAGCGCCGGGGTCACCGCCTCGGCGGCGGGCGCGGCGGCGCGGAGCGGAGACGCAAATGTCGTCGCCGCGAGCGCGGTCGAGGCCTTCAGCACGTCGCGTCGCGAGAACCTTGTCCTGCGCATCGCCGTATCCTCCTTGTTCGGTCGTCGCCCCCGAACTTGGCTCATCCTATCAAAGCGCGGCAGCGCTGCGGCGGCAGATGCAGCCAGACCTTGCTGCCTTGCGGTACGCTCTGGTCGGCAGCCGTCACCACGCGCAGCTCGGTGCCGTCGGCCAGCGCCACCATATAATCGCGGCTGTTGCCGAGAAAGACGTGGCGGACCACGGTCGCCGGTACGACGTTCTCGGCGCCCGATGCGGGCTCGGCGGCCGACAGGCGGATCTCGTGCTGCCGGATCGAGACCGCGGCGCCCTCGCCCGGCGTCAACGCGACTCCGACGCAGCGCAGCGGGGTTCCGCCAAGCGACATGTGGCCGGCGTCGAGCGCCTTGCCCCTGACCACGTTGCTGCCGCCGATAAAGCGCGCCACGAACTCGGAGCGCGGCCGGTCGTAGATCTCTTCCGGCGAGCCGGCCTGCTCGATCCTGCCGGCGTTCATCACCGCGATGACGTCGGCCGTGGTCATGGCCTCCGACTGGTCGTGGGTCACGTACACCGTGGTGTAGCGGTACTGATCATGCAGGCGGCGCACCTCGAAGCGCATCTCCTCGCGCAGGTTGGCGTCGAGGTTGGACAGCGGCTCGTCGAGCAGCAGGGTTTCCGGTTCGACGATGAGCGCGCGCGCAAGCGCGACCCGCTGTTGCTGTCCGCCGGACAGCTCGCCCGGATAGCGGTCGGCGAGCGGCGCAAGCTTGGTGACACTCAGGATCGCGGCGACCTTGGCGGCGATGACGTCCCGGCCGAGCTTGCGGAGCTTCAGGCCGTAGGCGACGTTCTCGGTCACGGTCATGTGCGGCCAGAGCGCATAGCTCTGGAAGATCATCGACATGTTGCGCTGTTCCGGCGGCAGCGTGCGCGCGGGCGTCGACACCACGCGGTCGCCGACCGCGATCTCGCCGGCCGAGGGCTCGACGAAGCCCGCGATCAGTCGCAAGGTCGTGGTCTTGCCGCAGCCCGAGGGTCCGAGCAGGCACACCAGCAGGCCGTGGTCGATGTGCAGCGACACGTCGTCGACCACGGCAAGGTCGCCGTAGCGCTTGGTCAGCTTGCGCAGGTCCACCGATGCCACGTGCGTTTTCCTCGCGCCGCTCGCTGGGCAAACCCAGTGACTTCGTGATTATTCCAATCGGTCCCGAGTGCCGAGGCTTGGTCAGGTCCCGGTGAATTGCGGCTTGCGCTTCTGCATGAAGGCGTCGCGACCCTCGATGTAGTCCGTGCTGGCGAAGCACGCCTTCACCAGGTCGTCGGCGCGCGCCATGTCGCGCTTGCCCTCGTCCCTGACGGCCTGATTGATGGCGAATTTCGCGGCCGCGATGGTCAGCGGCGCGTTGGCGGCGATGCGGTCGGTGTAGCCCTTGACGTAGCTCTCGAGCTCCGCGTCCGGGACGATCCGGTTGATCAGCCCCATGGTGCGCGCCTCCTCTGCGTCGAACTGACGCGCCGTGTAGAAGATCTCCTTGGCGAACGAGGGTCCGACCACGTCGACCAGGCGCTTGATGCCCGGATAGGCGTAGCCGAGGCCGAGCTTGGCCGCCGGCACCGCGAAGGTCGAGCCGGGCGTGCAGATGCGCACGTCGCAGCACACCGCGATGGCGCAGCCGCCGCCGATGCAGTAGCCGCGGATCATGGCGATGGTCGGCTTGGGAAATTCGTGCAGCAGCGCGCTCGAGGCTTCCGTGGTCGTGTTGTAGTGGGCAACCGCTTGCTCGTTCGAGCGCTCGTCGCCGAAGCGCGAAATGTCGGCGCCGGAGACGAAGGCCTTGTTGCCGGCGCCGGTGAGCACCACCACGCGCACGCTATCGTCCTTGGCGTAGTCCTCCAGGATGCGGCCCATGGCCTGCCACATGTCGAGCGACATGGCATTGAGCCGGTCCGGATTGTTGAAGATCACGGTGCCGACACCGCCCTCCTTGCGCGACAGGATCTTGTCGGTCGCAACCTTGGCCATCTCGTTCATGTCATGTCTCCCGAATCCGCCGCGCCAAACCGGCCAGTTTTTTGCTTGAGCATGATCTTATCCGAAAACCGGTTCCCACTTTTCGGGATCATGCTCTAAACCGTCTTGGCCGCATGCAATTGCTTGATCTCGTCGCCGCCGAATCCGAATTCCTTCAGGATCTCGTCGGTGTGCTCGCCGAGCAGCGGCGGCGGCGCCACGATCGCGCTCGGCGTACGCGACAGCCTGACCGGCTGCCCGACCAGACGGATGGTCTTCTGGCTCTGCGTGCGCACATCCTTGGCGATGTCGAGATGCTTCACCTGCGCGTCGGCAAAGGTCTGGTCGATCGAATAGATCGGCCCGCACGGCACGCCCGCCCGGTTGAAGGCGTCGACCCAATGCGCGCTGGTGTTCTTCACGGTTTCCTTTTCCATGACCGCGTTGACCGCGTCGCGGTTCTTCGAGCGCGCCGCGCCGGTCGCATAGTCGGGGTGCCCGGCGACGTCGGGGATGCCGAGCGTCTCGCACACCTTTTCCCACATCTTCTGCCCGGCGGCGGCGATGTTGATGTAGCCGTCGGAGGTCTTGAACACGCCGGTCGGGATCGAGGTCGGATGATTGTTGCCGGCCTGCGGCGGGACCTCGCCGCCGGTCAGCCAGCGCGTCGCCTGGAAATCGAGCATGAAGATCTGCGCCTGCAGCAGCGAGGTATCGATCGCCTGCCCCTGGCCGGAGGCCTCGCGCTCGAGCAGCGCCACCATGATGCCCATCGCGGCGAACAGGCCGGCGGTCAGGTCGGCGACCGGGATACCGACGCGCACCGGCCCTTGTCCCGGCAGGCCGGTGATCGACATCAGCCCGCCCATGCCTTGCGCGATCTGGTCGAAGCCCGGCCGATTGGCGTAAGGCCCGTCCTGACCGAAGCCCGAGATGCTGGCATAGATGAGCCGCGGATTGACGGCGGACAGCGCCGCGTAGTCGATGCCGAGGCGCGTCTTCACGTCGGGGCGAAAATTCTCCACCACCACGTCGGCCTTGGCGGCCATCTGCTTCAAGACCGCGACGCCCTCGGCCGATTTCAGGTTCAGCGTGATGCTGCGCTTGTTGCGGTGCAGGTTCTGGAAGTCGGAGCCCTCGCGCGGGCCGCCCATGCCCTCGCCTTCAGCCATGTGCTCGGGCATCTCGATCTTGATGCAGTTTGCGCCCCAGTCCGCCAATTGGCGCACGCAGGTCGGCCCGGCACGCACACGGGTGAGGTCGAGCACGGTAAAGCGGTTGAGGGCCGTGGAGGCCCGGGGGAACGGCATGGCGTCTCCGGGAACAATGTCGCGGGTGGAGGCCGACAATCTCCGATCGGAGGGGGGTTGTCCACCGAGGGCCGAGGTCCTGATTCGCCTGTCAAACGGCCATGGCGATTTGCCCGGTTGGGTGGGGGCCGGGCGCCCCTTCATCTTCCCTGCTCCCATTCAAGTGAGGGGAGCGAAGCGCCGGGAAGCGCTGGTGCGGATACGCCGCACCCGTGGTCCGCCTCGCGGTAGGACCCATCTCCGGATCGCCGGAGTATGACCGGCCAGTGACGCAGGCCGGCGCGCCTCTCGGCGCTTCGCCGCGGATTTATCGAGCCCGAGTCACGCTTTTCGGAAGAGTCGTGCTCTTCGCTGATCAGCCAGCTCCTGGCGGGTGGTCTTAGTGCCCTCCGGTGACGCTCTCGGGTCGCCCGAGTGCGGGGTCGTGACTCCCGCCCGCAGGGACCGCATCCTGATCCTGCCTTGAAGGCACCCCTAGAAAGCACCCCTGATGGGACCAGGACGGGCCTATGATGGTTGATCAGAATCAAAGATCAACCGGTATTTGTACCAATGCTAAAGACGCGGTTTCTCCTGGCGCGAAAATTGTGCGCAGTTCGCCTCGCCTTTGCGCCCTGCGCCGCCGCCCCTATGCTGCGCCTCGGACGCGCGGCGAGAAAAACAAACCCGCGCCAGGGAGGACTCATGCATCGCATCTTCATCGCCGCCGTCGCACTGGCCGCAGCGCTCGCCAGCGCCGCCGCGCAGGATTATCCGACGCGCCAGATCCAGATGATCGTGCCGTTCCCGCCTGGCGGGAACACCGACCTGATGGCGCGCGCCCTGCAGCCGGAACTGGCCAAGGCGCTCGGCGTGGCGGTGGTGGTGGTCAACAAGGGCGGCGCCGGCGGCACCATCGGCAACATCGAGGCCGCCAATGCGCGGCCCGACGGCTACACCATCGCGCTCACCCCGAACAATCCGCTGACCGCGCAGCCGCACGTGCAGAAGCTGCCCTACGACATGGACAGCTTCCGCTACGTCTGCCTCACCTACCACGTGCCCTACGTGCTGATCGCCTCGCCGCAGGCGCCGTTCAAGACCTTTCCGGAGTTCGTCGCCTTCGCCAAGGCCAAGAAGGACAATTTGATCTACGCCTCGCCCGGACCGGGCACGCAGCCGCATCTCGGCATCCTGTCGGCGCTCTCGGCCATCGGCGTTGAAGGCGTGCACGTGCCATTCACCGGCGCCGGGCCGATGACCCAGGCGATGCTCGCCGGCACCGTGATGGCGATGTCGGAATCGACGGCGGTGGCCAAGGCCGGCAACCTGGTGGTGCTGGCGACGCAGACCGCCGAGCGCATCCCGTCGCTGCCGAACGTGCCGACCATGAAGGAGCTTGGATTCGCCTCGGAGGCGTTCAGCGCCGGCGGCCTGGTGGTGCCGGCCAAGACGCCGGACGCGATCGTGGCGCGGCTGCAGAAGGCATGCTCCGACGCGGTCGCGAGCGAGGGCTACCGCGGCGCGACCGAGAAGCTCAACGCGACGGCGCGCTTCCTGCCCGAGACCGAGTTCCGCAAGATGTTCAACGACGATTCGGCGCGCAACGCCGAGGCGGTGAAGAAGGCGGGTTTGGCGAAGGCGAATTAGGGGGTATTGGTCTTGCGTTCACGCGCGCCGAAAGCGCCACAGCCTACCTCCCCCCTTGTGAGGGAGGTGGCGAGCGAAGCGAGCCGGAGGGGGACTCGCCACACGCACGAAAACGCGCCTTGAGAACGAGAATGAAGACCCCCTCCCGCCCCGTCTTCGCTACGCTTCGGCGGGTCGACCTCCCCCACAAGGGGGGAGGTAGGCTGTGGCGCTTTCAGTGCCAATGACCGAAGAAGCTCCCCCGTCATTAACACCGCCGCGCGCCGGCGTCCTCATCGGGCTTTCGCTGCTGCTCGGAGTCGGGCTCTACGGAATCGTCGTCGCGCTCGGCCTCGGCCTATGGCGGCAGAATTCGCCGGGCGAGGGATTGTTTCCGTTCCTGATCGCCGTTGCGATGGTGACGTTCAGCGCGCTCGCGCTCACCGCCGCGTTGCGCGAACGCGCCCGCACCGCGCCATCCGCGGAGGTTGCCTTCGACCGCGCCAAGCTCCTGCGCGTCGGCGCCTACCTGCTGGCGCTTGTCTTCTATGCGGCGGCGATCGACGCCCTCGGCTTCATCGTCGCCACCGTGATCACGGTCGCGTTCATCATGCGCTTCGCCGAGCGTTACTCTTGGAGCGCAACGCTCGCGCTCGCGGCCGGCACCGCAATCGGCTGCCAGATCCTGTTCGTGTCCTGGCTCGGCGCCATCCTGCCGACCGGTGCGCTGTGGGACCGTCTGTTCTATTGAGGCCCTGGTGATGGATCTGTTGCAGCACATTGCGCAAGGCTTCGCGACCGCGCTGACGCTCAACAATATCCTCTATTGCTTTGTCGGCGCGTTCGTCGGCACGGTGGTAGGCGTGCTGCCGGGTCTCGGTCCGGTCGCCACCATCTCGCTACTGCTGCCGTTCAGCTTCACCATGGACGTGACCTCCGCCGTCATCCTGATGGCCGGCATCTTCTACGGCGCGCAGTACGGCGGCTCGATCACCGCGATCCTGGTGCGCATTCCGGGCGAGGCCTCCACCGTGGTGACCTGCCTCGACGGCTACGCCATGGCGCGCGCGGGCCGCGCCGGCGCGGCGCTCGGCATCGCGGCGTTCGGCTCGTTCATCGCCGGCACCCTGGTGACCGCCGCGCTGTTCGTGGTTGGTCCGGCGCTGGCCGGGTTCGCGCTCGCGTTCGGCCCGGCCGAGTACACGGCGCTGGTCCTGCTCGGACTGCTGCTGGTGACGCAGCTCTCGTCCGGCTCGCAGGTCAAGGCGCTGCTGATGGTCGCGTTCGGGCTCTTGCTCTCCACGGTCGGCCGCGACCCGATCTACGGCACCGAACGCTTCACCTTCGGCATCTTCACCTTGTTCGACGGCCTCAACATCGCGCTGCTGGCCATGGGACTGTTCGGCGTTGCCGAACTGCTGGTGATGGCCGAAGGCGGCGCTGCCGCCGCCAAGCCGATCGCACAGCCCTCGCGCCTGCGCGAGCTGCTGCCCAACGCCGCCGATTGGCGCGCGAGCTTCCTGCCGATCCTGCGCGGCACCGGCCTCGGCTTCTTCCTCGGCCTGCTGCCGGGCGGCGGCGCAACGCTCTCGTCGTTCTCCGCCTACGTGATCGAGCGCCGTCTCGCCAAGAATCCGCAGCGCTTCGGCCAGGGTGCGATCGAGGGCGTGGCCGGCCCGGAATCCGCCAACAACGCCGCCGCGCAGTCGTCGTTCGTGCCGCTGCTCTCGCTCGGCATCCCGGCCAATGCGGTGATGGGCGTGATCCTCGGCGCGCTGCTGATCCAGGGCATCACGCCCGGCCCGACCCTGATCGCCAACCGCCCGGACCTGTTCTTCGGCGTGATCGCCTCGATGCTGGTCGGCAACCTGATGCTGATCGTGCTCAACGTGCCGCTGATCTCGATCTTCGTGCTGCTGCTGAGCGTGCCGGGCGCGATCCTGGCGCCGCTCATCATCGTGTTCTGCGTGGTCGGCGCCTACACGCTGAGCAACAGCGTCCCTGAAGTGATCATCATGATCGGCTTCGGCATCGTCGGCTACCTGATGCGCAAGGTCGATCTCGACCCGGCGCCGCTGGTGCTCGCCTTCGTGCTCGGCAACATCCTGGAGACCAACTTCCGCCAGGCCATCCTCGTGGGCCGCAACAGCCTCAGCCTGTTCTACACCCGGCCGATCGCGGCGTTCCTGCTGGTGTGCTGTGTCACGCTAATTGGCCTGCAGGTGTGGAAGGCGGTGGCGAAGCGGCAAAGCCGTAGCCCGGGTTGAGCGCAGCGAAACCCGGGGCGGTCGTGCCGCGTGGCAAGAACCCCGGCTTTCGCTCGCGAAAGCCGGGCTACGGCTACGCCGCGCGAGCCAGCTGCTCCATCGCGCGTTCGAGTCTTGCCGCCAGCGCATCGCTCACCCCGGTCATCGGCAGCCGCACCTCGGGGCTGTCGATCAGGCCCGCCCGCCACAGCCAGTGCTTGATCGGTGCCGGGCTCGGCTCGGCGAACAAGAGCCGCGCGATGTCGACGAGACTGCGCCAGCGCGCGAGCGCCGCGGGGGAATCGCCGGCGAGCAGCGTGTTGCGCACCGCGGCGAACGCCTCCGTCTCCACATGCGCCGCCGCCAGGATGCCGCCGTCGGCGCCCTGCATCAGCGCGCCGTAGAACAGCGCATCCTCGCCGGTCAACACCGCGAAGCCGGGCGGTCTCGCGCGCGTGAGGTCGAACGACTGGTTCGGATCGGCGCAGCAGTCCTTCAGGCCGACGATGTTGGGACGGTCGGCGGCGAGCCGCAGCAGCGTGTCGTTCGCAAGGTTGACGCCGGTGCGGTACGGGATGTTGTAGACCAGGATCGGGCGCGCCGTCGCGCCGGCGAGCGCCGCGAAGTGACGATAGAGGCCCTCCTGCGCGGGGCGCGTGTAATACGGGCACGCGATCAGGTAGCCGTCGATGCTCCACGGCGCGGTGCGCTGCAGCGCCTTGGCGACCTTGCGGGTGTCGCTGCCCGAAAGCCCGAGAAAGACCGGAATGCGCCCATGCACTTCGCCGGCCACGATGCGGACGAGCCGCTCCAGCTCGTCGTCGTCGTCGAGGGTGAGCCCCTCGCCGGTCGTGGCCGCGAGGATCAAGCCGTCGATGGGTCGATTGAGATAGTGCCGCACGAGCCGCGTGAGCGAGCGCTCGTCGAGTTCGCCGTCGCGGAACGGCGTGACCAGCGGCAGCCAAAGCCCCTGAATGCCTGAACCGTTCATGTCCTGCTCCTGTTCAAGAGCCAGAACGAGCGGGCAACAAAAAAACCCCGTCCGAACCGGCGGGGTTTCCCGAGATGTTGCGTGAGTGCTGAGCGCTAACGGCCGGACGCAAATCCGTGGTCCCCGATGGGCGGGGATTTTTTCGACGAAGCGGCGGCGTTGCGCATGTGCCGATCATCGAAGGAGTCGCACGTCATGTCAACGCGCCGCCACCGGACACACAAGCCCTCATCCTGAGGAGCATCGCGACGCGATGCGTCTCGAAGGATGGCCGCAGGCGCCAGCACTCGTGGCCATGGTTCGAGACGCCCGCCTGTGCTTCGCGCCGGCGGGCTCCTCACCATGAGGGTGGAGTTTTCGGCGCGCACCGCATAGACAAGCCGACACAGGAGACCGAGGCAAAGCCGATGGCACAGACCCTGTTCGACAAGATCTGGGCGCAGCACGTCGTCACCGAGCTTCCCGGCGGCGTCGCGCTCATCCACGTCGACCGCAACCTGCTGCACGATCTCGAAGCCGGCCCTTCGCTCGCGCGCCTGACCGCGCGCGGCCTGAACGTGCACGATCCCGATTTGACCTTCGCCACGCCCGACCATGCCATCTCGAGCGCCGCCGACCGCACCACCGACACCAATCCGCAGGGCGGGAAGCTGCTACGCGAGATGCGCCGCCGCACCCACGCGGCCGGCATCCGCCTGTTCGACGTCGGCGAAGTCGGCCAGGGCATCCTGCACGTGATGGGCCCGGAGCTCGGCCTCACCCTGCCGGGCGCCACCATCATCTGCCCCGACAGCCACACCTGCACCCATGGGGGCCTCGGCGCACTCGCGTTCGGCGTCGGATCGAGCGAAGTCACCCACGTGCTCGCGACGCAGACGATCCGGCAGAAGAAGCCGAAGCGCCTGCGCATCCGCTACGAGGGTTCCCTCGGCGCTCACGTCACCGCCAAGGACATGATCCTCGCCACCATCGGCCGCGTCGGCACCGCGGGCGGCCAAGGCTGCGCGGTCGAATACGCCGGCTCCGCCATCCGCGCGCTCGGCGTCGAGGGCCGGCTCACCATCTGCAATCTCTCGATCGAACTCGGCGCCAAGATCGGCATGGTGGCGCCGGACGACACGACTTATCGATACGTCGCCGGCCGCGAGTTCGCGCCCAAGGGCGCGCTGTTCGACCGCGCGGTGGCGCATTGGCGCACCTTGCCGAGCGACGACGACGCGGCGTTCGACATCGAGCACGACATCGCGGTCGCCGAAATCGCGCCGCAGATCACCTGGGGCACCAGCCCGCAGGATGTCATCGCGGTGACCGGCCGCATCCCCGATCCGGCGCGCGAGAGCGACCCGGCGCGGCGCGACAGCATCGCGGCGGCGCTGTCCTACATGGGGCTTGCTCCCGGCGAGCGAATCGAAGGCACCCCGGTCGACTGGGTGTTCATCGGCTCGTGCACCAACGGCCGGCTGCCCGACCTGCGCGCGGCCGCTGCCGTCGCGCGCGGCCGCAAGGTCGCGGCAGGCGTCAAGGCCTGGGTGGTGCCCGGCTCGGAAGCGACCAAGCGCGCAGCCGAGCGCGAAGGGCTCGACCGCGTGTTCCGCGACGCCGGCTTCGAATGGCGCGCGCCCGGCTGCTCCATGTGCGTCGCCGCCAACGGCGAGACGGTGGCGCCGGGCGAGCGCTCGGTGTCGACCACCAACCGCAACTTCGTCGGCCGCCAGGGGCCGGGCGCGCGCACGCATCTGGCGAGCCCAGCCATGGCTGCCGCCGCTGCCGTCACGGGGACGATCGCAGACGTGCGCAAGCTCGCGTGACCACCATGGAGAAATTCACGCGCCTGACCGGACCGGCCGCGCCGCTGATGCGGCCGAACATCAACACCGACGTCGTGATCCCGATGCATCGCCTGATCGGGACGAAACGCGGCGAGTTCGGCCCCTACGCGTTCGAACCGTGGCGCTACACCGACGGCAAGGAAAATCCCGAATTTCCGCTCAACCAGCCGCGCTATCGGCAATCGAAAATCCTGGTCACCGCGGAGAACTTCGGCTGCGGCTCCTCGCGCGAGCACGCGGTGTGGTCGCTGATGGATCTCGGCCTCAAATGCGTGATCGCGCCGAGCTTCGGCGACATTTTCTACAACAACTGCTTCCAGAACGGCATGCTGCCGATCCGGCTGCCGGCGCAAGCGGTCGCGCAGATCGCGGCCGAGCTCGCCGCGGCACCCTCGCCCGACATGACGGTCGACCTCGAAGCGCAGACCGTCACCACGCCGGAGGGCGCGACCATCCCGTTCGAGATCGAGCCCGACCGCCGCGCCGGCCTGATCGCCGGCCTGGACGAGATCGGGATGACGCTCACGCTCGAGGCGGCGATCCGCGCGCACCAGAGGGAAGACCGCCAAGCGCGTCCCTGGATCTACCGGCGCGAGGAGACGGAACGAAAAACGCGCGTGTTGATCCTGCCGGGCGACGGCATCGGCCCTGAGATCCTCGCCGAAGTGCGCCGCGTGGTCGAATGGTTCATCAAGCGGCGTAGCTTGCCTATCGACCTGCGCGAGGAACACTTCGGCCTGCCGGCCTGGCGCGCGCACGGCGACTTGATGCGTGCGGAAACGTGGACCGAGATCATCGAGGCCGACGCCATCCTGTTCGGCGCCATCGGCTCACCCGACTACGACACGCTGCCCAAGCACGCGCTCAAGGACGATCTCCTGTTGAAGATCCGCAAGCAGCTCGACCTGTTCATCAACCTGCGCCCGGTGAAGACGCTGAAGCCCCTGGCCGCGACCTCGACCCTCAAGCCCGAGGTGATCGAGGGCTGCGACATGGTGATCGTGCGCGAGCTCACCGGCGGCCTGTATTTCGGAGAGCCGCGCGGCATCGAGGCTCTGCCCGGCGGGGAAGAGCGCGGCACCAACACGATGACCTATACGAGCGCGGAGGTGCGCCGCATCGCCCGCGCCGCGTTCGAGCTGGCGCGCGTGCGCTCAGGAACCGTCTGCTCGGTCGACAAGGCCAACGTGCTGGAGACGAGCGCGCTGTGGCGGCGCACCGTGCAGGCGTTGCGCGACGCCGAATATCCGGACGTCGCGCTATCCCACATGTACGTCGACAACGCCGCCATGCAGCTGGTGCGCGCGCCCAGGCAGTTCGACGTGCTCTTAACCGAGAACACGTTCGGCGACATCCTGTCGGACTGCGCCGCCATGGTGGCGGGCTCGCTCGGCATGCTGCCGTCGGTGTCGATGAGCGCGCCCGGCCCCGACGGGCGCCGCCGCGCGCTGTACGAGCCGATCCACGGCAGCGCGCCCGACATCGCCGGCCGCGGCATCGCCAATCCGCTCGGCGCGATCCTGTCGTTCGCGCTCTGCCTGCGCCATTCGCTAAGGTCTGCGCAGGAGGCGACGCGGCTCGAAAGCGCGGTCGAAGCCGCGGTCGCGGCCGGCGCGCGCAGCGCCGACATCGCGGCGCCGGGCACAGCCACGCTCGACACGCAACAGATGGGCGACGCGGTGCTGGCGGCGCTTGAGAAGGGGTGAATTAAGACGCGCACTTCAAAGTGTCGTATTTAGAATAGGTTGATGCCGTAACCGGGATACGACCTTGCGTATCCGGGATACAGCTGTTATCTGTGCGTGGCGAGGAAGATATGTCCCCATGACCGCCCGCCATCGCGTGAAGAGGTATCGCAGCGAAGGCGGCGCCGCGGACCTCGTTCGGGTCGAGGTGCTGGTACCGCCGGCGGCGCGTAATCAGATCCTCGCCATGGCGTCCCGGCTGCGCGCGGACCATCGCGCCAACAAGGAGCTCAGACGGCTCTATGACGATGCGCTGAGGCTTTACGGGGCGCGCATCCTCGACAATGTCGACCTTGACCGGCTTGCCGACCTGCGATCGCGCGCTGCGGTGGCGGCCCGCGCCATGATCGACCGCGGCGACGCCCGCGCCTTCGCCATGGGCCGGCGGATGCTCGATCGCGTCGATGCAATGGCAGACTGACGAGCTCGCAACGATGGCGCTGACGCAACTCCAGAGCGGCATCCTTCGCCGCCTCGCCAAGAACCGCTCGGAAACGAGCTATCTGGCCGGCGGCACGATCCTCAACAAGGACTGGCCGAGACGCTCCGACGACATCGATATCTTCCACGACAGCGACGAGGACGTGACCGGCGCCGCGAACACGGACATCGCCGTCCTCGAGTCCGCAGGATACAAGGTCCACAGAGACTTCATGGTCTACGGAAGTGTCGACGCGACAGTTTCCGACGCAACATCGTCCACCATCATCCAGTGGTTCGCCGAGACGAAGCGTCGCTTCTTTCCCCTGGTCCGAGACGACGAGTGGGGCGCCCGCTTGCACCAGGCGGATCTCGCCGTGAACAAGGTGCTCGCCGCCTCCGGGCGTTCGAAAGCGCGCGACATCGCCGACCTGGTCGCCATCGGGCACAACTATTGTCCGCTTGGCCCGCTCGTGCTCGCCGCGGCCGGCAAGCCGCCCAACTTTTCGCCGCGGCGGACCCTCGACGAGATCCGCCGCCACGCTCTCTCGATTCCGGCGGAGGAATTCGCCGCCGTGAAGGGCCTGCCTGCGGAATGGACGACCGCGTTCATCCGCGATGAGGTGCTCCGCCTGCTGGAACTGGCCGACACATGCATCATGAGTGCCTCGCCCGATCTCGTCGGCGTTCTCGCGGTGAACAACGACGCCGTCCCGATCGAAGTGTCGGACGCAAAGCGCGGCGACGCCATCCTGAGAAAGGCAACAGAGGAGCCGGAAGTGATGCCGGCTCCGGCGCAATTCAACGCGGTCGGGTGGAATTCCGACCATTCGTAGATTGAAGCGCGCTCGACACAGGCGATCGGCGATGCGGTGCTGGCGGCGTTGGAGCGAGGGGTGAATTGACGTAGCCCGCATGGAGCGCAGCGGAATGCGGGATTCTTGCAGCACGAGAGAGCAGTCCCGGATTGCGCCATAGCGCGCCGAAGACGCGCTATGGCTCCATCCGGGCTACGGCTTTCCGGCATCGTAAGCCTTCAACAGACGCTTGGGCGCCTGCGCCCGCCACACGCGAACGAGATTGTGCCTGACCCAGTCGAGATCGAGCTTTTCCGGGCGCACCAGGATGAGCGGATGACTCTTGTAGTGTGGAGTGACGAAGAATGTGTCCGGCTCGGCTTCGAGGAGAATCTCACGTTCCTCGAACGGTACCTTGAAGACCGGCGCGTCCTCGGACGGGCTCCACCACACCCACAGCTTGCCGTGCGCCTTCAAGTTCGGCTGGCCCCAGGAGACCGCCTCCGCGACGCCAGGCAAACCGAGGCCCAGCGCGAGCTGCTTCAGCCGGTTCCAATCAACTCGGCGTTTTCTGTGCATACGCGATGGGCCTTCATCGGCGACGATAGGTGAGGTGCACTGAAAGTCCCACAGCCCCCTCCCCCCTTGTGGGGGAGGTCGACCCGCCGGAGCGTCAGCGAAGGCGGGGCGGGAGGGGGTCTTCCTTTCCACGCAGTCTTTCTATGCCACAAGATTTTCTGTGCCTGCGGCGAGTCCCCCTCCGGCTCGCTTCGCTCGCCACCTCCCCCACAAGGGGGGAGGGGGCTGTGGCGCTGTCAGCGCTAATGCGAAGCGAGCCACAGGCCCGACGTGAATCGCTGCCGGCTACGGCTCCCGCGCCCACGCCGGGATCGGCTGCCCGCGCACCCACGGCTCGCGCCGCCACGGCACGATGACGAGGCGCAGGAGTTTGAGCGTCGGCAGCACGATGACGAAGAAGCCGGCACCCAGGATGAAGCCGATCCATGCGGCCTTGGGATCGAGGGCAAGGCCCTTGCGGAACGCCCACAGCAGGAAAATGGCCTCGATGGTGTAGAGCACCGTCGACGACAGTCCCGGGTTCGGACGATAGCCGAGACCATACAGGCCCCAATGCGACACCACGTTATCCGCGACGCGCGCTCCGATCACGGCGCCGAGCGCGCCGATCCCCCAAGCCAGCGGGATCGGTCCGACGATCGGCAGCCAGCCGGCAATGGCCATCAGGCCCACCGCCCATTGCAGGATGCACAGGCCCAAGGTGAACGACAGAAAGCCCAGCGCATCGGGAAGGCGCAGGCCGACCACGGCGCCGAAGACGCACCAGAGCGGCACCGCCTCGCCTTTCCATTCCTGCCAGATGTGAATGAGCGTGAACGCCCAGTTGACTCCGAGGATCAACAGCAGCGCGAAGCTGGATTCGAAAATCGAAACTTGACTGAGATAGCTGGTCATCGAGGTCGCCTCCCCGATCGAAACCTAGCACAATCGCTGACTGTCAACTATCCGCCCGGCCAGCGGGCGTCCTGAAAGCGAGATGGCCGGGCTCACGCCCGACCATCCGCAGCAGGTGTCGCGATCTTGCGATGACGCGCCTCAGCTTCCCACGTCTCCGCTCATGATCGGGCCGAACAGCTCCCAGCGCTCGCCGTTGAAGCGCTGCATCTGCATCTGCTCGATCGGATAGAAGTCGTTGGGGTTGGTGTTGATGGCGATCCCCGGCAGCAGCATCGGGTGCTGCAGGTTCTTCAGATTGGCGGCCTGCTTCATCACGTTGGCGCGGGTCAGGTCGTCGCCGCACTGCTTCAGGGTCTGCACCAGCGTCTGCGCCACGGTGTAACCGTAGACCGTGAAGCTCGTGGTCTTGTCGCCGTCCGGATAGAACTTGTCCATGAAGGCGGCCCATTCCTTGCGGCCGGCGTCGTTGTCCCAGGTCGGATCGGTCGGGTCCTTGAGGTAGCCGGTCGACAGGATGCCCTTCGAAGCCTCGAGGCCCGCGGGCTTGAGCACCGAGCCAACCGAGTTCGACACGTTGTTGAGAAGGTGCATCGGCTTCCAGCCGATTTCGTGCATCTTCTTGATCGCCTGGGCGGCGAACTTCGGCGTCGTGACGTTGAAGAAGATGTCGGCGCCGGAGGCCTTCAGGTTGATGATCTGCGAGTTGACGGTCGGGTCCGAGGTCTCGTAGGGCAATTCGGCGACGATCGGGATCTTGCCGGCGAGGCCGTCCTTCAGGCCCTTGACGTAGTCCTTCCCGTAGTCGTCGTTCTGGAACAGGATCGCGACCTTGCCCTTGGGATTGTGCTCCATCAGGTACTTGGCGTAGATGCGCCCCTCGCTCTGGTAGTTGGGCTGCCAGCCGATGGTCCAGGGGAAGTTCTTCGGGTCGCCCCACTTGGTGGCGCCGGTCGCGACGAACAGCTGCGGCACCTTCTTGGCGTTCATGTATTTCTGGATCGCCGTGTTGCCGGGCGTGCCGAGCGGCTGGAACACCAGCAGCACCTCGTCGCTCTCGACCAGCTTGCGCACCTGCTCCACTGCCTTGGGCGGCGAATAGCCGTCGTCGTAGGTGATGAAGGTGATCTTGCGGCCGTTGATGCCGCCCTCGGCGTTGATCTTGTTGAAGTAGGCGCCGATGGTCTTGCCGATCACGCCGTAGGACGAGGCCGGCCCGCTGTAGGGATTGACGTTGCCGATCTTGATCTCGGTGTCGCTCGCGCCGGTGTCGTACTTCTTCTGCGCGAATGCGGGACCCGCGACCGCGGCGGCGAGGCTCGCGGCGGTCGAGGCAAGCAGCATGCGTTTGGTCAGCTTCATTGCATCCTCCCTGTTGGGTAGCGTGGCACGATTATAGCGTTCCGGCCATTTCCACACAAAGCGAATCGCGATCCACGACGACCAAGCAAGAAATGGCCGTCGCTTCTTGCGTTGGCGCATGATCTTTTCCCGAAAACCGGTCTCCACTTTTCGGGATCATGCGCTAGAGCACGATGACTTTTCTTCGAATTGTCATCGCGCTCTAAGTTATTCGTGGAGCATGATCTTTTCCGAAAACCGCTGCACACTTTTCGGGATCATGCTCTAGCGTCCTTGTCGAACCAGGTATCCGACGGCCCGCCGCACCAGCCCGGCGACTCCGGTCGGCATCACGTAGATCACCAGGATCAGGATCAGCCCGTAGACCGCGCCGGGCAGGCTTTTCGCCAGGTGGTCGGCCATGCGCGGGACGTAGTTCAGGAAATACTCGAGGATCCTGACGATCTGGTGCAGGACGCCTTCGGCGATGTTGGGCACGAACAGCACGAAGAAGCCGCCGAACACCGTGCCGATATTCGAGCCGACGCCCCCGACCACGAGGCCGACGAACAACGCGATCGCGAGCGCGAAGGTGAAGCTGTCGGGGGCGACGTAGGCGATGGCGAGCGCGCCGAGCGCGCCGGCAACGCCGGTGTAGAGCGCGCTCACCCCGAAGGTGAGCGACTTGTACAGCGCGACATTGATGCCCATGGCGCTGGCCGCGATCGGGTGGTCGCGGATCGCGATCAGCGCGCGGCCGGTGCGGCTGGCCACCAAGTTGTTGGCGCAGGCATACATGATCAGGGCGATGGCGAGCGTGAAGAAATAGAGCCACTGATCGGAATTGAGCTTCAGCCCGAACGGCGCATCGGGCTTGATCAGCACGATGCCCTGCACGCCGCCGGTCCAGTGCTCGAGCGGCGTCGATTTGAGAAGCTGGGGGATGGCAATCGCGAGCGCGAACGTGGCAAGCGCCAGGTAGATGCCTTCGAGCCGCAGCGCCGGCAGGCCGAACAGGAAGCCGAACACGAAGCAGACCAGGCCGGCGACCGGCAAGGTCCAGTAGTACTCGATGCCGCCGTGCTCCATCATGATCGCCGCCGTATAGGCGCCGATGGCGTAGAAGGCGCTGTGCCCGAGCGAGAACTGGCCGTTGATGCCGGTCAACAGGTTGAGGCCGAGCACCGCGATGGCGTAGATCACCGCCAGCGTGACCTGGAAGGTGTAGAACGGCTTGAACACGAACGGCAGGACGAGCACCACGACAAGGCCGACGCAGAGCGCGATCCTGCGCCATGCCGGCAGCGACAGGCCGGCAACGCTGGCGACCGGCTGAGGCGTTGTCGTCTCGGTCATCCGGCGCAGCATCGCCTACACCCTGGTCACGACCGGCCGGCCGAACAGGCCGCTCGGTTTGATGGTGAGCACCAGCACGATGATGAAGAGCGCGATGGTAAGCTTCATCTCGCGCCCGGCATGCGCGACGAATGATCCGACCCCCTGGCCGACATAAGGCACGTACGTCGCGATGAAGTTGCCGATGTGCTGGAAATAGGTTCCGGCAAGATTCTCGATCACTCCGACCGCGAAGCCTCCCACCACCGCGCCGCCCGGGCTGGTCAGCCCGCCGACCACCGCGCCGGCGAAGCCGTAGAGCAGGATGCTCAACATCATGTTGGGTTCGAGGAAGACGACCGGCGCGATCAGCATGCCGGCGACCGCCCCGATCGCCGCCGCCATGCCCCAGCCGAGCGCGATCATCCAGCCGACGCGGATGCCGGCGAGCCGCGCGCTCTCGGGATTGGCGGCGGCCGCGCGCATGGCGAGCCCGATGCGGGTGTGGCGGAAGAACAAATAGAGCAGCACCAGCATCACCAGCGTCACCGCCACCATGCCGGCATCGTGCGGACCGATCAGGCTCTGCCCGAGCAGTTGCCCCGAGCCGAACGGGCTGGCGAAATTCTTGATGGTGTAGTCCCAGATGGCGCCGGCGGCGCTGTTGATGATGGCGAACAGCGCGATGAACACGACGACGTGGGTCAGCACCGGCGCATTGTGGATCGGCTTGAACACGATGCGCTCGATCAGCACGCCGGCGACGAACGAGATCGCGATGGTGGCGGCGAACGCGACCCAATAGGGCAAGCCCCACTGCAGCAGCTGCCAGGCGATGAAGGTGGAGAACATCGCCATCTCGCCCTGGGCGAAATTGAGATGGTCGATCGCCTGGTAGATCATGACGATGGCCAGCGCCATGCAGGCATAGATGCCTCCCGTGGCGAGCCCGGCCAGGACCTGGTGCAGAAAAAGCTCCATGCGTTACCCGTCAGTAGCCGAGATAAGAGCGCCGGATGCTCTCGTCGTTGCGCAGGTCGGCGGCGGGGCCGGTCATCACCAGCCGCCCGGTTTCCATCAGATAGGCGTGGTCGGCGAGATCGAGCGCCAGCGCGGCGTTCTGCTCGACCAGCAGCATGCTCACCTTTTCGGTCTGATTGAGGGTGCGCAGGATGCCGAACATCTCCTCGACGATCAGCGGCGCGAGCCCGAACGACGGCTCGTCGAGCAGCATCAGGCGCGGCCGCAGCATCATGGCGCGTCCGATCGCGAGCATCTGCTGCTCGCCCCCCGACAGGGTCCCGGCCTGCTGGCGCCGGCGCTCCTTCAGCCGCGGAAAATAGCCGTAGACGCGCTCGACATCGGCCGCGATGGCGGCGCGGTCGCGCCGCGTCATGGCGCCGATCTCGAGGTTCTCTTCCACCGTCTGGCGCGAGAACGTGCCGCGCCCCTGCGGCACATGCGCGATGCCGAGCCGCACGATGTCCTCGGTCGCGCGCCCGGCGATCGGCTTCATGTCGAAGCGCACATCGCCGGTCGTGCGCACCATGCCGGAGAGCGAGCGCAAGGTCGTGGTCTTGCCGGCGCCGTTGGCGCCGAGCAGCGTGGTGATGCCCCCTTCGAGGACCTCGAGATCGACCGCGAACAGCACCTGCGTGTTGCCGTAGAAGGCGCAGAGCTGACGCGCTTCGAGCAGCATCGCGCTCATTTCTTGGTGGTCCCGAGATAGGCGAGGATCACGTCGGGGTCGTTCTGCACCTCGGCCGGCGTGCCGTCGGCGATCTTGCGGCCGAAGTCGAGCGCCACGACCTTGTCGCAGATCGACATCACCAGATTCATGTGATGCTCGACCAGCAGGACCGTGATGTCGCGCTCGTCGCGGATGCGCCGGATCAGTTGCCCGAGGTCGTCGAGCTCATTGTGATTGAGGCCGCCGGCCGGCTCGTCGAGCAGCAACAGCCGCGGGCGCGCCGCGAGAGCGCGCGCCAGCTCGACACGCTTCTGCAGGCCGAAGGGCAGATCGGCGGCCGGTCGATGCGCGACCGCCGCGAGATCGAGGAACTCCAACAGCTCCCACGCGCTGTCTTCGAGGGCGCGGCTCTCGCGTCCGACCCAGGGCAGCCGCAGCGCGTTGCTGAGGAAATCGCTGCGCCCGAGGTGGTGGCCGCCGACGCGCACATTGTCGAGCACCGACATGGTGCGGAACAGCGCGAGGTTCTGGAACGTGCGGCCGATCCCGATGTCGGCGATGCGGTGCGGCGGCTTGTCGAGGATGCTCCGCCCTGCGAAAAGAATATCGCCCTCGACCGGGGTGTAGAGGCGGCTGAAGCAGTTGAACAGGGTGGTCTTGCCGGCGCCGTTCGGCCCGATCAGGCCGAGCAATTCCCGCTCGCGAAGCGTGAACGACACGCTGTCGAGCGCGACGATGCCGCCGAAGCGCACGCCGACATTGCGCACTTCGATCAGCGGCGCCGCCGCGACGGCGCGCGGCGTTCCCGCATGCGCGCTCGGTACCGCGCTCTGGAGGGCAGTCACGTTGCCGGCCCGTCAGCGCCGGCGACCCGACGCCATCGCTGCTCCCGCGCCTGCAGCCGAGCCTTGCTTCCAACCCATGACGCTTCTCCCCGGGATATTTTCTCGTTTGAGCATGATCTTTTCCGAAAACCGGTTCCCACTTTTCGGGATCATGCTCTGGCCGTCACCGGCCATTCAGTGCGACTTCCACGTTGCGGACCATGTTGACCAGGCGCGGGCCGATATCGCTGGTCAGCCGCTCGCGCGTGAACTGGAACGCCGGCGCGCCGCAATTGAAGGCGAACACGCCCGAGCCGTCCGGCGCCACCAAGGGAACGCCGACCGCGCTGATGTCGCGCTCCCAGTCGCCGACCGCGATGGTGAAGCCTTGCGCCGCATATTCCTCGAGCGCCTGCTCCAGGCTGGCGCGGACCTGCGGCCAGCGCTTGCCTTCCTGGCGCTTGATGTAGCCGAACAGCCACTCGCGCTCGCTCTCGGGCAGCCCCGCGAGCAGCGCGCGGCCCATGGCGGTCGTCGCGATCGGGATGCGCGAACCGAGATTGACGCGCAGCATGGCGCCCGACCTCGCGCGGCATAACTCGACATAGATCAGGTCGAGGCGGTCGCGCGTGCCGAGCGCCACGGCCGCACCGGCATAGTCGGCAAGCTCCTGCATGTAGGAACGCGCGACCTGACGGATGCGCATGTTGGCGAGCGCCGAATAGCCGAGCGCGAGCGAACCTGGCGCGAGCTGATACTTCGCCATCCGCTCGACGTGGGTGAGGTAGCCGAGCTTGGTAAGCGTATAGGTCAGGCGCGAGACGGTCGGCTTCGGCAGGCCGGTACGCTCGGCGATCTCGCCGTTGCCGAGCAATCCCTCGCTCGGCGTGAACGCGCGCAGCACTTCGAGGCCGCGAGCGAGTGCGGTGACGAACTTGCGATCCTCGCGCGCGGCGTCGGCCGATGCCTGAACGGGCGCTGCGTTGGTCCAGGCTTGCTGGCCGGTGTGCAGCGTCACGGCGAACTCCCCTCCGCTCCCCGTCTGCGCGGGGCGGCAATTGACAAGAATGATCACCACACCCTAGCGTCACCGTCAACGTTGCAGAACGCAGTTTCGCATCGCGAAATCCGCAAATTTTATCTTCGCAGATGCGAGATGCGCGTATGAACGACGCTGATGCGCTATCATCGCCTACCGGCTCGCCCGACGAGCCGACGAGAACAAGCCGAGCTCCAAGGAACCAAAACTTGACCAGTCCCGTCAGTTCGCGCCGCGACGGCGCCATCGCCGTCATCACCGTCGACAATCCCCCGGTCAATGCGCTGCGACGCGACGTGCGCGCCGGAATTCTCGATGAATTCGTCAAGGCCCGCGATGATGCCGCGGTGGATGCCATCGTCATCACCGGCGCGGGCCGCACCTTCGTCGCCGGCGCCGACATCACGGAATTCGGCAAGCCGCCGCAGCCGCCGAGCCTGATCGAGGTCATCGATACGATCGACGACATCAAGAAGCCGACCATCGCGGCCGTGCATGGCACGCCGCTCGGCGGCGGTCTCGAACTGACGATGAGCTGTCATTTCCGCGTCGCCGCCGCCGGAACGCGCCTCGGCCTGCCCGAGATCAAGCTCGGTCTCATTCCCGGCGCCGGCGGAACGCAGCGCCTGCCGCGCCTTGTCGGCATCGAGAAGGCGCTGCCGATGATCCTGTCGGGCGATCCGATCCCGGCCAAGGACGCGCTCGCGGCCGGCCTGGTCGACGAGATCGTCGAGGGCGATCTGGTCGCCGGCGCGGTCGCGTTCGCCCGCAAGGTGGTGGCCGAGAAGCGCCCGCTCGTGCGCGTCAAGGACCGCGAGGACAAGCTGAAAGACGTCCGCGCCAACCCGGCGAAGTTCGACGAGATCGTCGCCCAGCACGCGAAGAAGACGCGCGGCCTGCACGCGCCGGCCGCGGCGATCGAAGCGGTGCGCATGACGCTCGACACGCCGATCGACGCGGCGCAGAAGCGCGAGCGCGACTTGTTCATGAAACTGGTGGTCGGCGACCAGTCCAGGGCGCAGCGCCATATCTTCTTCGCCGAGCGCGAGGCGAACAAGATTCCCGGCGTGAAGGACGTCGCCCCGCGCGACATCAAGAGCGCCGCGGTGATCGGCGCCGGCACCATGGGCGGCGGCATCGCGATGAACTTCGCCAATGTCGGCATTCCGGTGACGATCGTCGAGAACAACGAGGACGCGCTCAAGCGCGGGATGGCCACGATCGAGCGCAACTACCAGACTTCGGTGCAGCGCGGCAGCCTCAAGCCGGAGGACGTGCAGAAGCGCATGGCCTTGTTCAATCCGACGACGGACCTGAACGCCATCAGGGACGCCGACATCGTGATCGAAGCGGTGTTCGAGGAGATGGCGATCAAGAAGGAGCTGTTCGGCAAGCTCGAGAAGATCGCCAAGCCCGGCGCGGTGCTGGCGACCAACACCTCCTATCTCGACGTCAACCAGATCGCGCAAGTGACGAGCCGCGTGCCCGACGTCGTCGGCATGCACTTCTTCTCGCCGGCGAACGTGATGAAGCTCCTGGAGATCGTGCGCGGCAAGGACACCGCGCCCGACGTGCTGGCGACCGCCATGACGGTCGGCCGCAAGATCAGCAAGGTGCCGGTCGTGGTCGGCGTGTGCCACGGCTTCGTCGGCAACCGCATGCTGTCGGCGCGCGGGATCGAAGCCGAAAAGCTGCTGCTCGAAGGCGCGCTGCCGCAGGACGTCGACGGCGCGCTCACCGAGTTCGGTTTCCCGATGGGCCCGTTCGCCATGGGCGACCTTGCCGGCATCGACGTCGGCTGGCGCAGCCGCAAGGAGCGCGGGGTGCGCGCCGAGATCGCCGATACGCTGGCCGAAGCCGGGCGCTTCGGGCAGAAGACCGGCAAGGGGTTCTATCTCTACGAGGGCCGCACGCCGAAGCCCGACCCGGAGGTCGAGAAGCTGATCGTCGATGCCTCGGTGCGGCTCGGCGTCAAGCGCCGCAACATCAGCAAACAGGAGATCATCGAGCGGCTGATCTATCCCATGGTCAACGAAGGCGCGCGCATCCTCGAAGAGGGAATCGCGCTACGCTCCGGCGACATCGATGTGATCTGGCTCTACGGCTACGGTTTCCCGGCCTGGCGCGGCGGACCGATGCACTGGGCCGACGGCGTCGGCCTTGCGAAGATCCGCGACCGCCTCAAGGAGCTTGCCCAGAGTTCCGGCGACAAGCGCCACGAGCCGGCCGCGCTGCTCAACAGGCTGGCCGACGAGGGCGGGACGTTCGGCGCGCTCGGTGCCAAGGCCGCCTGACCGCAACGATCGATCGAATATTTCCTGGGAGTTCATGAGATGCCCGACGCCGTCATCGTCTCCACCGCCCGCACCCCGATCGGCAAGGCCTATCGCGGCGCCTTCAACATGACCCACGGCGCAACGCTCGGCGGCCATGTGGTCAAGCATGCGGTCGAGCGCGCCAAGATCGACCCGAAGGAGGTCGAGGACGTGATCCTCGGCTGCGCCATGCCGGAGCGCGCCACGGGGCAGAACATCGCGCGGCTTGCGGCGCTGCGCGCCGGCCTGCCGGTGACGGTCGGCGGCGTGACGGTGAACCGCTTCTGCTCCTCCGGGCTGCAGACCATCGCCATGGCGGCCCAACGCGTGATCGCGGGCGAGGCCGACGTGATCGTGGCCGGCGGGCTCGAGAGCATCAGCCTGGTGCAGGACGGCCGATCGGGCCCAGTGAAGGAAGACTGGCTGATGGCGCACAAGCCGGAGGTCTGGATGCCGATGATCGAGACCGCCGACATCGTCGCCGCCCGCTACAACGTCAGCCGCGAGGCGCAGGACGATTACGCGTTGGAAAGCCAGCGCCGCACCGCCGCCGGCCAGCAGGCCGGCCGCTTCGACGACGAGATCGTGCCGCTGCCGACCACCAAGAAGGTCGTCGACAAGGACACCAAGGCCGAGAGCATGGAGGCGGTGACGCTCAAGAGCGACGAAGGCAACCGTCCTGACACCAATATCGAGGGCCTGCGCGCGCTGCAAGCCGGTGCGCGAGGGCGGCTTCATCACCGCCGGCAATGCCAGCCAGCTCTCCGACGGCGCCTCGGCCTGCGTGGTGATGGAGCGCCAAGGTCGCCGAGAAGAAGGGCCTGAAGCCGCTCGGCACGTTCCGCGGCTTCGCGGTCGCCGGCTGCGAGCCGGACGAGATGGGCATCGGCCCGGTGTTCGCGGTGCCGAAGCTGCTGGCGCGCACCGGCGTCAAGATCGACGACATCGACCTGTGGGAATTGAACGAGGCGTTCGCCAGCCAGGTGCTGTACTGCCGCGACCGGCTCGGCATCCCGCAGGACAAGCTCAATGTCGATGGCGGCGCGATCTCGATCGGCCATCCCTACGGCATGAGCGGCGCGCGCATGACCGGGCATATCCTGATCGAGGGCCGGCGGCGCGGCGCCAAGCGCGCGGTCGTCACCATGTGCATCGGCGGCGGCATGGGTGCGGCGGGCCTGTTCGAGATTCATTGAGTATTCGTCATGCCCGGCCTTGTGCCGGGCATCCACGTCCTCTCGTGCGACAAGCAAGACGTGGATGGCCGGGACAAGCCCGGCCATGACGCAGAAGGAGGCAAGCCATGGACCTTCGCTTCACGCCCGAAGAGAACGCCTTCCGCGACGAGGTGCGCACGTTCTTCAAGGCCAATCTGCCGGAGAATATCCGCCGCAAGTCGGCAGAGGGCATCCGCTACATCAAGGACGACATCGTCACCTGGCAGCGCATCCTCAACAGACAAGGCTGGGCGGTGCCGCACTGGCCGAAGGAGTGGGGCGGCACCGGCTGGAGCCCGGTGCAGCAATACATCTTCCTCGAGGAGATGCAGCTGGCGCCGAGCGCCCGAGCCGCTCGGCTTCGGCGTCAACATGGTCGGGCCGGTGCTCATCGCGTTCGGCGCGCGAGGAGCAGAAGCGCCACTTCCTGCCGCGCATCGCCAACATCGACGACTGGTGGTGCCAGGGCTTCTCCGAGCCCGGCGTCGGGCTCCGACCTTGCGTCGCTGAAGACCACGGCCAAGCGCGACGGCGACCACTACGTGGTCAACGGCCAGAAGACCTGGACCACCTCGGCGCAATATGCCGACTGGATCTTCTGCCTGGTGCGCACCGACTCTTCGGCGAAGAAGCAGGAGGGCATCTCCTTCCTGCTGATCGACATGAAGACGCCCGGCATCACGGTGCGCCCGATCCAGACCATCGACGGCGGCTACGAGGTCAACGAGGTCTTCTTCGACGACGTGCGGGTGCCGGTCGAGAACCGCATCGGCGAGGAGAACAAGGGCTGGGACTACGCCAAATTCCTGCTCGGCAACGAGCGCACCGGCATCGCGCGCGTCGGCATCTCCAAGGCGCAAGGTGCAGCGGCTGAAGGAGATCGCCGCGCTCGAAAGCGATCGGCGACAAGCCGCTGATCGAGGACGAGCGCTTCCGCGATCAAGATCGCGGCGGTCGAGGTCGAGCTGAAGGCGCTGGAGATGACGCAGCTGCGCGTCGTGGCCGCTGAGCGCAACCGCAAGAGCAACAAGCCCGATCCGGCGTCCTCGATCCTCAAGATCAAGGGCTCGGAAATCCAGCAGACCATGAGCGAATTGCTGATGGAGGTGGTCGGCCCCTACGCGCTGCCGTACCAGCTCCCGCGCAGCGAAGATGAGCGCTGGAACGAGCCGCCGGTCGGCCCCGACTGGGCCGGCACGCTCGCGCCGACCTACTTCAACTGGCGCAAGATCTCGATCTACGGCGGCTCGAACGAGATCCAGAAGAACATCATCGCCAAGGCGATACTGGGGCTCTGTAATGGATTTCGAACTCACCGACGAGCAGCGGCTCCTCAAGGACAGCGTCGAGCGGCTGCTTGCCGACCGCTACGATTTCGAGGCGCGCAAGAAGCATCTGCAAGAGCCGAAGGGCTGGAGCCGCGGCGCTGTGGCGGCAGTATGCCGAGCTCGGGCTGCTCGGCCTGCCGTTCGCCGAGGAGCACGGCGGCTTCGGCGGCGGACCGGTCGAGACCATGATCGTCATGGAGGCGTTCGGCCGCGCGCTCGCGCTCGAGCCTTATCTGGCGACCGTGGTGCTCGGCGGCGGGTTCGCTGCGCTTGGGCGCGAGCGACACGGCGAAGGCCGAACTGCTGCCCAAGGTCGCGGCCGGCGAGGCGTTGCTCGCCTTCGCCCATGCGGAGCGGCAGGCGCGCTACGATCTTGCCGACGTCGCCGCAACCGCGCGCAAGGACGGCGCAGGCTACGTGCTCGACGGCGCCAAGAGCCTGGTGCTGCACGGCGACGTCGCCGACCGGCTGATCGTGTCGGCGCGCCTCTCCGGCGCGCAGCGCGAGCGCAACGGCATCGGACTGTTCCTCGTCGACGCCGACGCGCAAGGCGTCTCGCGCCGCGGCTATCCGACCGTCGACGGCCTGCGCGCCGCCGAAGTGACGCTCGCGGGCGTGCGCGTTGCCGCCGATGCGGTGCTCGGCGAATCCGGCAACGCCTTCCCGCTGATCGAGCGCGTCGTCGACGGCGCGATCGCGGCGCTCGCCGCCGAGGCGGTCGGCGCCATGGCGGCCATGCACGAGATCACCGTCGACTACCTCAAGACCCGCAAGCAGTTCGGCGTGCCGATCGGCAATTTCCAGGTGCTGCAGCACCGCGCAGTCCGAGATGCTGATCGCGCTGGAGCAGGCGCGATCATGGCGATGCTCGCCACCATGATGGCCGACGAGCCGAACGCCGCCGAGCGGCGCAAGGCGGTCTCGGCCGCCAAGGTGCAGATCGGCCGTTCCGGGCGCTTCATCGGCCAGCAGGCGATGCAGCTGCACGGCGGCATCGGCATGACCATGGAGTACAAGGTCGGCCACTACTTCAAGCGCGTCACCATGATCGATACGCTGTTCGGCGACGCCGACCATCACCTTGCCGCCCTCGCCCGCATGGGCGGGATCATCGGCAGCGCATGATCCCGAAAAGTTTCGGACCGGAGCATGCGCAAGAAGAATTCCGAGGAGAACAGCAAATGAAAGTCCCGCCCACCCTGCCGCCCGCAAGCCCGCGCGTGCTCGAACTCGGCAAGCGCGTCACCGCGTTCCTGGAGGAACACATCCTGCCGGCCGAGGAGGTGTACCGGCGTCAGCTCGGCGAAGGCGACCGCTGGAACGAGCCGCCGGTGATGGCGGAGCTGAAGAAGAAGGCGAAGGCGGAAGGGTTGTGGAACCTGTTCCTGCCCAAGAAGCACTATCCGGACTCGCTCACCAACCTCGAATACGCGCCCTTGTGCGAGATCATGGGACGTTCGGCGATCGGCGCCGAGCCGTTCAATTGCTCGGCGCCCGACACCGGCAACATGGAGACGCTCATCCTCTACGGCACCGACGAGCACAAGCAGAAATGGCTGAAGCCGCTGATGGAGGGCGAGATCCGCTCCGCCTTCGCCATGACCGAGCCGGCGGTCGCCTCGTCGGACGCGACCAACATCCGCTCCGAGATCAAGCGCGACGGCGACCATTACGTGATCAACGGCCGCAAGTGGTGGACCTCGGGCGCGCCCGACAAGCGCTGCAAGATCCTGATCTTCATGGGACAGACCAACCCGGAAGCCGCGCCGCATGCGCGGCAATCGATGGTCCTCGTGCCGATCGATACGCCGGGCGTGAAGGTGCTGCGCGCGCTCAGCGTGTTCGGCTACGACGATGCGCCGCACGGCCATGCCGAGGTGGTGTTCGAGAACGTACGCGTGCCGGTCACCAACATCCTGCTCGGCGAAGGCCGCGGCTTCGAGATCGCGCAAGGACGGCTCGGCCCCGGCCGCATCCATCACTGCATGCGCCAGATCGGCGTCGCCGAGCGCGCGCTCGAAGCGCTTTGCCAGCGCGCGCTGTCGCGCTCGCCGTTCGGCAAGACCATCGCCGAGCAGGGCGTGACGCGGCACTGGATCGCCGAGTCGCGCATGGAGATCGACCAGGCGCGCCTGCTCACCCTGCATGCCGCCCACATGATGGACACGGTCGGCAACAAGGCGGCGCGCGCGGAGATCGCCATGATCAAGGTGGTGGCGCCGAACGTGGCGCAGCGGGTGGTCGATCGCGCCATCCAGGTGCACGGCGCCGGGGGCGTGAGCCAGGACTTCCATCTCGCCTAGGCCTACGCGCACGCGCGCACCATCCGCCTCGCCGACGGTCCCGACGAGGTGCACCGCGAGGCAGTCGCCAAGCTGGAGCTGCGCAAGTACGCGGATCAGAGCCAGCGGCGGTAAGACTGCGTGTCCCGCACGCGATGCAGCGCGTAAGCGGTGCATCGCAGATGCGGGACCGTCGAAAGCTCCGAACTCTTGGCGGTCCCGGGCTGCGGCGCATCATTTCGCTACGCTCATGCTGCGCGGCGCCCGGGACACTTAAGCAATCGTCACGCCGCCGTCCGCCACGATGATCTGCCCGGTGATGAAGCTTGCGCCGGGCGAAGCGAGGAACGCCGCGATCGGGCCGATCTCGTTCGGCTCGCCGATGCGGCGCAACGGCGTGCTCTCGGTGCGCTTCTTCAGGATCTCGGGGTTCTCCCACAGCGCGCGGGCGAAATCGGTCCTCACCAGGCCGGGCGCGATGCAGTTCACCCGCACGTTCTTCGGGCCCCACTCCACCGCAAGGCTGCGCGCGAGCGAGAAATCGGCGGCCTTGGAGACGCCGTAGGCGCCGAGCATGGCGCTGCCGCGGATGCCCCCGATCGAGGAGACGATGGTGGCCGAGCCGCCGCCGCGCGCGGCCATGTGCGGGAGCGCGAGATTGCAGAGCCAGAGGTTGCTCTTGATGTTCGAGGCCATGATCTTGTCGAACTGCTCGTCGCTGATGCCGCTGAGCGGGCCGAAATAGGGATTGACGGCGGCGTTGCAGACGAGAATGTCGATGCCGCCGTATTGCTTGACGGTCCCGGCGATCAGCGCCTCGACTTCCGCCTTGCGCGAGATGTTGCAGGGGATGACGGTCGCGGCACCCGCTTTCGCCTGGATGCCGGCCGCGACCTCGTCGCAGGCATCCGCCTTGCGGCTCGACACCACGACCTTGGCGCCGTGCTCGGCCATGCACTCGGCGATGGCGCGGCCGATGCCGCGGCTCGAGCCGGTGACGATGGCGACCTTGTCGTCGAGCCTGAACGGCGATGGCATGAACGTCTCCCCAAGTCGGATTGCGACGGGGTTATTTCATGCACGCCGCAAACGGCGCGACAAGCCGCGTCATAGCGGCCGCAGGTCCCCCAGCATGGTCGGGATGAACTCCGACACGGTCGGATGGATGTGCATGGCGCGCTGCATCACCGTGCAGGGCGCCCTGGCGTACATCTGATCGAGGATGCCGTGGATCACCTCGTCGCCGCCGAGACCCAGCAGCGACGCACCGAGGAACTGCTTGGTCTCCTTGTCGACCAGGATCTTCATGAAGCCCTTGGTCTCGCCCTTCTCATAGGCGCGGCTCACGTCCTCCATCGCCATGGTGGCGATCAGGGCCGGGCGACCCGACTTGCGCACCTCCGCCTCGGTCATGCCGGCGCGGCCGAGCGGCGGATCGGTGTAGAGCGCGTACGCCGTGATGCGGTCGGTCACGCGGCGCGGATCCTCGTCGAACAGGTTGGCGGCGACGATCTCGAAGTCGTTGTAGGAGGTGTGGGTGAAGGCGCCGCGCCCGTTGCAGTCGCCCAGCGCCCAGATGCCGGGCACGTTGGTGCGCAGCTCGTCGTCGACCTTGATGTAGCCGCGCTCGTCGACGGCGACGCCGGCCTCGTCGAGCCCGAGGTCGTCGGTATTCGGCCGGCGGCCGACCGCGAGCAAGAGATGCGAGCCGGCGACCTGCGGCGCGCCTTCGGTGCAATCCACGTTCACCGCGACGCCGCCGGCATGCTTGGCCACCGACAGGCACTTGGCGTTCAGACGCAGGTCGATGCCTTCGTCCCCCAGGATCTCGGCGAGCGCGTTCGACACATCCTCGTCCTCGCGCGCGATCAGGCGCGGCGCCATCTCGACGACGGTGACGCGTGAGCCGAAGCGGCGGAAGACCTGGGCGAATTCAAGCCCGATGTAGCTGCCGCCGACCACGATCAGGTGCTCGGGCAGGACGTCCAACTCCAGCATCGCCGTGCTGGTCAGGTATTGCACCTGGTCGAGTCCGCCGAGCGGCGGCACGAATGCGCGCCCGCCGACGTTGACGAAGATCCAGTCGGCTTCCAGCACGACGCCGCCGACCTCGACCTGGCGCGGACAGACCAAGCGGCCGTGGCCCTGATAGACCGTGCAACGGTCCAGAGTCTTCAAGGAGCGCTCGATGGCGTTGCGCGCGGCCATCAGCACCGCGTCCTTGCGCGCCCGTACGGCCTTCATGTCGACGCCGATCCTGCCCTCGATCGTAACGCCGTATTCGGCGGCGCGGCGCGCGACATGCGCCGCATAGGCGCTCGCGACGAGCGTCTTGGTCGGCGTGCAGCCGGCGTTGACGCAGGTCCCGCCGAAGAACTTGCGCTCGATGACGGCGACCGTCTTGCCTTCCGCCGCGAGGCGGCGGGCGAGCGCAGGGCCCGACTGCCCGGTCCCGATGACGATTGCGTCGTAACGCGGCATGGTCGCACCCCTTCGGTTACGGGCTTCACGGACGCACGCCGATTGACCTAACATGCAGCCCAAGTCACATGCAGCGAAGTCCCGTGCGTCCGCATAACATCGCCGCCGACGGTACCGGTTCACATCTCGGTCAAGCCGCCGTCACCTTTCGGGGAGGAAACCGTGAAGAGGATTCTGATCGCCGCTGCGCTCGCTCTTGTCGGCACGATCCCCGCTGTTGCGCAAGCGCCGGCGAAACTCGAAGCCACCAAGGTGCGGCTCGCGGTCGGCGGCAAGACCGCGCTCTACTATCTGCCGCTCACCGTCACCGAGCGCCTCGGCTACTTCAAGGAAGCCGGCCTCGACGTCGAGATCTCCGACTTCCAGGGCGGGGCGAAATCGCTGCAGGCCATGATCGGGGGCTCGGCCGACGTCGTCACCGGCTCGTTCGATCACACCATTCAGATGCAGGCCAAGAACCAGCCGCTGATCGCCGTGGTCCAGCTCGGCCGTTTCCCCGGCTTCGTGCTCGCGCTGCGCAAGGAAAAGGCCGCAGGCTACACCGGGCCGAAGGACCTCAAGGGCATGAAGATCGGCGTCACTGCGCCCGGGTCGAGCACGCACTTCATGGCGCTGCACATGATGACGCAGAGCGGGCTCAAGATCGACGACGCCTCGTTCATCGGCGTCGGCTCCGGCGGAACGGTGCTGGCCGCGATGAAGCGCGGCGAGATCGACGCCGTGGTGACGGTCGATCCGATGGCGAACCTGCTCGGACGCGACGACCTGATCAAGATCGTGGCCGATACCCGCACCCAGGAAGGGACCAACCAGGTCTATGGCGGGCCCTACCCGGCCGCCGTGCTCTACACGACGCCGGGCTTCGTGGAGAAGAACCCGGGCACCACGCAGGCGCTGGTCACCGCCTTCGTGCGCGGCCTCAAATGGGTGCAGAGCCACGGTCCGGAAGAGATCGCCAAGGTGATGCCGGACGACTACGCGCTCGGCGACAAGGCGATCTACATCCAGTCGATCAAGACCAACCTGCCGTCCTGGTCGCCCGACGGACGTTTCACCCGCGAGGGCGCCGAGACGGCGCTGAAAGTGCTGAAAGCTTTCGATCCGGCGGTGGCAGCCGCGAAGATCGACCTCACCACGACCTATAACGAGAGCTTCGTCACCAAGGCACATTTGGGGAACTAGTCGCGAGCATCAACGTAGCAAATGCCCGATCTTCCCAATCAGTCTCCGGTGCGCCTTGCCGTCATGCAAGGCGACGGCATCGGACCGGAGATCGTTGCCGCGACCCTCGACGTCCTGCGCGCGGCCGATCGCGCGCTGCAGCTCGATTTCAAGTTCGAGGATGTGCCGGTCGGGCTCGCCGCATTGAAGGCATACGGCACGACTTTTCCCGATGCGTCGTTCGAGACCGCCAAGGCCGCCGACGGCGTCATCATCGGACCGGTGTCGCACCATGACTATCCGCCGGCGAGCCAAGGCGGCATCAACCCCTCAGGGACCTTACGCAAGCGCCTCGACCTGTTCGCCAACATCCGCCCGGCGCGGGCGCGCGAGGGCTTCGCGCCGCGCTGCGGCAAGCCGATCGACCTGGTCATCGTGCGCGAGAACACCGAGGGGTTCTACTCCGACCGCTCGATGTTCCTCGGCCACGGCGAGATCATGCCGACGCCCGATCTCGCGCTCTCGCTGCGCAAGATCACGCGCGAAGGATCGACCCGCATCGCCGAGGAGGCGTTCCGCCTTGCCATGCGCCGGCGCCGCAAGCTCACCGCCGTGCACAAGGCGAACGTGCTGCGCGTCTCCGACGGGCTGTTCCTCGAATGCGTCCGCGCGGTCGCGGCGCGATATCCGAACGTAGAGTATGATGAAAAGATCGTTGACGCGGTGGCGGCGCTGCTGGTGCGCGACGCGAGCCAGTTCGACGTGTTGGTGACCACCAACATGTTCGGCGACATCCTTTCCGACGAGGCTTCCGAGATCGCCGGCAGCCTCGGGCTCGCCGCCTCGATCAATGCCGGCGCCGCGCACGCCATGGCGCAGGCGCAGCACGGCTCGGCGCCGGACATCGCAGGCACCGATCGCGCCAACCCGGCTTCGCTGATCGGCTCGGCCGCCATGCTGCTGGCCTGGCTCGGCGAACGGCGCGACGACCGGCAATTGCTGCGCGCCGCCGAGGTGATCGAGCAGGCGATCGACCGCGTGACCGCCAACCCTGAAACACGCACGCGCGACATTGGCGGCCCGCTCGGCACGGCGGCGTTCGGCGCGCGCGTCGCGGCGACGCTGAACGATCTCGCACGCACATAGAAAATTCGACGACAGGTTCTCGCAAGTTTGTCGAAAATTGTACCAGCCGTGGGCGTATCCAAGTTTACACAAATACCCACACGCGGAACCACGAATTCTAAAAGCGGCTCCACGATGATGCGCGCGGTCCATCACGGGATACCGCGTCCATGCTGCATGCCCTGTTGCGTCGTTTCCGCGCCGATCGGCGCGCGAACGTCACCCCCATCTTTGCGCTCTCGCTCGTGCCGATGCTGGCCTTCATGGGCTCGGCGATCGACTACGGCCGCGGCAACAGCATCAAGTCCGCGATGCAGGCGGCGGCCGACGCGACGGCGCTGAATCTCGTGCAAAACGCCGCCTCGATCCCCAGCGGCGACGTCAGCGCAACCGCCAGCAATATCTTCAACAGCGTGTTCTCGCGGCCCGATGCCAACAACCTCACGATCAGCGCGTCGTCGACGTCGGGCGGCACGGTCACGGTGTCGGCGACCGCCTCCACGACCACCGATTTCATGGGCGTGGTCGGTCTTTCGAGCATCAAGATCCGCTCCAGCGCGGTCGCGATCAAGACCCCCGGCGATGGGCTCGGTTGCGTGCTGGCGCTCAATCGCAATGCCAGCGGAGTGATCACCGCGCAGGGAAGCACGGTGGTCAATCTCAACGGCTGCAGCATGTACGACAACTCGAGCCACGCCTCGGCGATGACGGTGGGCGGATCCGCCAGTATCACGGCGCTGTCGGTCGGCGTGGTCGGCGGAATCTCGGGCAACGTGACGACGACGCAGGGCGTGCGAACCGGCTTGAGCCCTCTCCCCGATCCCTATGCCAAGGTCGCGGTGCCGTTCTACTCGGGCTGCAACGAGACCAACTTCTCGGCCAAGAACAAGGTCACGATCAATCCCGGCGTCTATTGCGGCGGCATGCAGTTCAACGCCAATGCGGACGTGACGTTCAATCCGGGCGTCTACTTCGTCGATCGCGGCGACTTTCAGGTCAACGGCGGCGCGATCCTGCAGGGCACGGGCGTAACCATCGTCTTCACGTCGAGTACGATGAGCAATTGGCCGACGGCCAGCATCAATGGCGGCGCGACCGTCAGTTTGACCCCGCCTTCGACCGGTCCTTTGGCCGGCCTCGTGATGTTCGGTGATCGCAATATCCCGACCGGCACCTCGTTCAAGTTCAACGGCGGCGCGTCGCAGTACCTCGGCGGCGCGATCTACTTCCCGACCGGCGAGATCGACTTTGCGGGAGGCGCCGGCACCAACACGACCTGCACGCAGCTGATCGGAGACACGATCAAGTTCACCGGCAATTCGGGCCTCGCGATCAACTGCGCCGGATACGGCACGAAGCCGCTCAGCCCGACCGGCGTGCGGCTGGTGTCGTAGCGCGACCTCATCGTGAAGAGCCGTAGCCCGGATGAGCGCAGCGAAATCCGGGGATCGTTCCGCTCGGCAAGATCGCCCCGGGTGTCGCTGCGCTCACCCTGGCTACAGGCGCGGCACCGCCCACGGCCGCGCGACGCGATCCTTCGCAGCGAACGCCTCGATCTGCGCCCGGTAGCTCTGCGTCAAATCCAGATCGTCCCAGCCGTTCAGCAGTTTCGTCCGCCGCACCGGATCGATCGTGAACGCGACGGTGTGGTTGCCGGCCCGGATGGTGCACGTCTCGAGGTCGACCTCCGCGCGTCCGGTGTTGTCGACCGCGTCGAGCAGCGTCGCGATGTCGGCCTCGGACACGACGGCCGCGAGCAATCCATTGGCGGCCGCGTTGCCGGCGAAGATATCGCCGAAACTCGTCGCCACCACGCAGCGGATGCCGCTGTCGACGAGTGCATAGACCGCGGCTTCGCGCGAGGAGCCGACGCCGAAGGCTCTGCGCCCGACCAGGACGCTGGCCGCGGTGCGCGCCGGATCGTCGAGCGGAAACCCGGGGCGTGCCCTGCCGTCCGCATCGACACGCTGATCGCGGAACAGGTAGTCGCCCAGGCCCTGCGCGCGCGGGATCTTCAGGAAGCGGGCGGGGAGGATCTGGTCGGTATCGACGTTGTCGCGCCGCAGCGCCACCGCGACGCCCTCGATCCTGCGGAACGGCTGCATCACGCCCTCCCCTTGAGCAGCGGCCGTACGTCGGCGAGTTTTCCGCTCACCGCGGCCGCCGCCACCATGGCGGGCGACATGATGTGGGTGCGCGCGCCCGGCCCCTGCCGGCCGCGGAAATTGCGGTTGGTGGTGGAGGCGCAACGTTCGCCGGGCGCGACCAGGTCGCCGTTGATGCCGACGCACATGGAGCAGCCGGATTCCGACCAGGTGAGACCGGCGTCCGCGAATACCCGGTCGAGACCTTCGGTCTCGGCCTGGCGCTTCACTTGCGTCGAGCCGGGCGAAACGATGCCGGGCACGAGCGCCTTGCGGCCGGCGAGCACGCGCGCGGCGGCGCGCAGGTCCTCGATGCGCGCATTGGTGCAGGAGCCGATGAACACGCGGTCGATGCGCACGTCGGTGAGCTTCTGCCTGGGCGCAAGCCCCATGTAGTCGAGCGCCGCGCGCAGCGACTCGGCGCGCGCCGGATCGCTCTCCTCGTCCGGATCGGGCACCGTTGCGTCGATCGGCAGCGCATCCTCCGGGCTCGTGCCCCAGGTGACGGTCGGCGCGATTGCAGCTGCGTCGAGCGCGACTTCGCGGTCGAACACGACATCCTGGTCCGATGCGAGCTGCGACCAAGCTTCGAGCGCGCGATCGAATTCCGCTCCAGCGGGCGCGAACGGCCGGCCCTGCACATAGGCGAACGTCGCCGCATCCGGCGCCACCATGGCGCAGCGCGCGCCGGCCTCGATCGACATGTTGCAGAGGGTCATACGCCCTTCCACGCTCAGCGTGCGGATCGCACTGCCGGCGTACTCGATGGCATGGCCGTGCGCGCCGTTGGCGCCGATCTGTGCGATGACCGAGAGCGCGATGTCCTTCGCGGAAATCCCGTCGGCCCGCTCGCCCTCGACCGTGATGCGCATGCGCTTGGGTTTCTTCTGCCAGATCGTCTGCGTCATCAGCACATGGGCGACTTCCGAGGCGCCGATGCCGAAGGCGAGCGCGCCGAGCGCCCCATGGGTCGAGGTATGGCTGTCGCCGCACACGATGAGCAGGCCGGGCAACGTCAGCCCCTGCTCCGGGCCGACCACGTGCACGATGCCTTGGCGTGGATCGTCAAGGCCGAACAGCACGATGCCGTGCGCAGCGGTATTGGCGCTGAGCTGATCGACCATGCGGGCGATCGCCGGATCGGCGATCGGGCGGTTGCGCGGATGGGTCGGCACGTAGTGGTCGGCGATGGCAAACGTGAGATCGGGCCGCGCGACGGTCCCGCCGCGTACCTTCATCTTGTCGAAAGCCTGGAACGAGCCTTCGTGCACATAGTGGCGGTCGACCCACAGCAGTGAGTTGCCGTCCTCGGTGCGGACGATCTCGTGCTGCGCCCAGATCTTGTCGAACAGCGTCTGTGCCATGGAGGGCATCTTGTCGCCGCGGCGCCGAGGCGTAAAGTGAGGCCATGACATCAGGGAGGCATCCATGGCGAAATCAGCAACCCGCGCCAAGCCGAAGGCACCCGCGCGCAAGCGGCCGAAAACCAGCGCACGCCGCAAAGCGGCTGGCAAGCCAGCCGCGCGTGCGGCCAAGCCGGCGCGCGCATCGCAGAAATTCATCGTCAGCCATCATCGCGAGGCCGACTTCGACGCCGGCTTGCGCACCTATGCCACCTATCGCGACCTCGGCATCGCCAAGGCCACCAACGGCATGGTGCAGGCGCACGTGATCCGTTTCGTGCCGCCGTGCCGGCCCGAGGAGGTCTCCAAGCTCCACTACCACGACGTCGAGTTCCAGATGGTCTACGTGCTCAAGGGCTGGATGAAATCGCAGTTCGCCGGCCAGGGCGCCCACACCATGTATGCCGGCTCGTGCTGGATCCAGCCGCCGCGCATCGAGCACAAGGTGCTCGACTATTCCGACGACTGCGAGGTGCTGGAGATCATCCTGCCGGCCGAATTCGAGACGGTGACGCTCGAATAGCCACGCCGCTAACCGTACGGCGCGGAAACGTTTGCGTTAACCGTAACGCGGCGCTCCTATGCCGACATGAAGGCGATCATCGTCGGCGGCGGCATCGGAGGGCTGACCACCGCGCTCATGCTGCATGCGCGCGGGATCGACTGCGAGGTCTATGAGCAGGCCGATGCGGTGCGCGAGCTCGGCGTCGGCATCAACACGCTGCCGCATGCCATCAAGGAGCTGAAGGAGCTCGGGCTGCTGGAGCGGCTCGACGCGGTCGGCATCCGCACCTACGAGCTGTTCTACGTCAACCGCTTCGGCCAGGAGATCTGGCGCGAGCCGCGCGGGCTCGACGCCGGCTACGACGTGCCGCAGTTCTCGATCCACCGCGGGCGGCTGCAGAACGTGATCTACCAGGCGGCGCGCGCCCGCCTCGGCGAGACGCGCATCCGCACCGGCCACCGCCTCGGTTCTTTCAAACAAGACGACGGCGGCGTCACCGCGTACTTGTTCGACCGTACCGGCTCGCATCGCGCGACCGCGCGCGGCGATATCCTGATCGGCGCCGACGGCATTCATTCGGCGGTGCGTGAGACGCTGTTTCCGAACGAAGGCCCGGCGCGCTGGAACGGCATCATGCTGTGGCGCGGCGCGACCGACTGGCCGCAGTTCCTCACCGGCCGCTCCATGATCATCGCCGGCGGCTTGGCGGCGAAGTTCGTGCTCTATCCGATCGCCGAAGGCTCCCGCGAGAACCGCCGCCTCACCAACTGGGCGGTGACCGCCAAGGTCGGGCCGGACAATTCGACCCCGCCCGCGAAGGAAGACTGGTCGAAGCCCGGCCGCTGGTACGACCTCGGTCCGCACCTCAAGCGCTTCCGCCTGCCTTACGTCGACGTGCAGCACCTGATCGAGGCTACGGCCGAGTTCTGGGAATTCCCGATGTGCGACCGCGACCCGCTGCCGCGCTGGTCGCACGGCCGCGTCACCCTGCTGGGCGATGCCGCACACCCGATGTATCCGGTCGGTTCGAACGGCGCCTCGCAGGCGATCCTCGATGCGCGCTGCCTCGCCGACCGCCTAATCGCGGCCGATCACCCGATGCAGGCGCTGTGGTCCTACGAGCAGGAGCGCCTGCCGATGACGGCGCAGATCGTGCGCATGAACCGCAAGGGCGGCCCGGAAGGCGTCATCGACGTGGTCGAGGAGCTGGCGCCCGAGGGCTTTGCCGACATCGACGACGTGCTGTCCTACGAGCAACGCCTGGCGATCGTGCGCGGCTACGCCAGCACGGCCGGATTCGCACGAGAGCAGGTGAACAAGCCCGCAAATCCGTAGGGTGGGCAAAGGCGCGGCCACCACTCTCGAAAATCGGGCACTGAACGACTTCCGCGCCGTGCCCGCCTTCGCTGCGCTACGGCGCGGCAAGCCCACGCCGAAGCCCGAAGGGCGTAGGCGGGTGGGCAAAAGCGCGTGAGGTTTGAGCGGAATTCAGGTGCCGCAGCCTGCGCTTTTGCCCACCCTACAGCCTACTTCGCTTCGCCCGCCCTGATTCCCGAGCTTTCGACCAGCTTGGCCACCCGTGGCAGGTCACTCGCGAACAGGCGCGCGTGCGCTTGCGGCGTCATCTCCGCCGCCGGGAACGGCAGCGTTCCCAATTCCTTCAGCTTCGCCAGGATCCCCGGGTCGGAGAGCGCCTTGCGCAGCGCGGCATTCAGCGCGTCGACCGCTTCCTTGGGCGTTCCCTTCGCCACGTAGAGCCCATGCCACATCGTGTAGCTGACCTCGGGCATGCCCAGCTCCGCCGTGGTCGGCACGTCCTTCAATTGCTCGAGCCGCTGCGGCGACGTGATGGCAATGCCATGCAGCGTGCCGGCCTGGATCTGCGGCAGCGCGTTGGTGACCTGGTCCCACAGCAGATCGATCTGCCCGGCCAGGAGATCGGTGATCGCCGGCGCAGAGCCGCGATAAGCCACGACCGTCGGTCTGAACCCGAGCGCATTGCCCATCATCACGGCGCACAGATGGCTGTTGGTGCCGATACCGCCATGGGCGAAGTTCGCTTTCGCGCCCTGCGTCTTGATCCAGGCGACGTATTCCTTCGGGCTGCTGCCTGGAATCGACTTGCGGCCGATCAGGACCATCGGCGCATTGTTGACGAGGCCAATCGGCTCGAAGGCGGTCTGCGTATCGTAGCGCAGGTTGGTGAACAGGCTCGGCGCCGCCAGGAGCGCGACGTGATTGATCAGCACGGTCGAGCCGTCGGGGGTCGAACGCGCGACGCGCTCGTTCGCCAGCGTGCTGCCGCCGCCGACCACGTTCTCGATGATGACGTTGCGGCCGAGCGCGCGCGACATCTGATCGCCGATCAGGCGTGCCACGGTATCGGTGCCGCCGCCGGCCGCGTATGGAACCACCAGCGTCACGCTCTTTGAGCTCGACTGCGCCCCGGCTTGCGATGTCATCGCGGCAAGCACGAGGCAAACGCCCGTCAGCGCGCGTCTGCGATCGATCACGGCAGCCCCTCCCGATTTTTCTGTTCGAGCGCGCACTCCGCATTGTTCCGGAGGCGCTTTCCTGCGCGGCAAGCTACGCCGCCGCGAACCGCAGGACAACGGCTACCGGCTACAGCCGCACCGGCGCGTCCGCGGTCGGCACGCGCGGGTCGATCGGCAGGCCGGCAGCCTGACGGCGCTTCAAGACGCGCAGCCAGCCGTGCAGGCCTTCGACGTCAACCGCGTCTCCGGACACCTACTGAACTTTATTTGCCAACGGCATTGCACTAACATGACGAACAAATGGAAGAGAACAGATGCTTGGCAAAATTTTTCGAAGACGCGTGAGATTGCATTTGCTTCGGAATTGGCCGGCCTTGATATCCGTTTCGTTGCCGGTCCTATTTGCTTTGGTCATCCTCGATATGACGATGAGATTTCTGCTTCCGCCAATCAACCACTGGCCTAGATTCTCTGAGTTTCTTGTCCCCGGATTTGAGGCAAACGTGTCGGATATCCAGGGTCGAATGTCGTTCGCGGTAACCAGTAGCTATGTACGAGTTATGCACTCGGCGGCATCGTCGTTGCATACGCAGTTGTGAAACGGCGGTTTGGGCACATGGTCGCAATTGTTGCCACTGCGGTCGCCTCCCTCCTTGGCGCAATCACGGGAAAGTATCTTGCAGACAATGAGGTGCTGTTGGTCAACGTTGTCTATGGAATTCTGAGCACAGCCGAAAGCAGCAAGATCATTGCGTCCGAAACCGTCGAGCGTACCCACAGTACCATTACTGTGAATATGGTGGTTGGAGTTGCGGGGGTCTTTTCTCTCCTGACTGCTTTCTCCGTAATTGCCATCCGCGCACGGTCCCAGGAGTTGGCTGCGAGCCGCCTGCAGCCTCGACTGAATGATTTGCAGCTCGTGACGATTTGCGGCGCATTGCTCCTTGTCTTTCTTGTTGTCGTGGGGAAGACGCTGGTCGCCTGGCCACAAGGACTAATGGGAGGCTCCGGACGAACGGGATTTGGTCATCTCGCAGCAAGCGTTGTGAACTCATGGGGTGCGAGTGGGACCGCAATTCTGCTGTGCGCGCTGCTCCCCGCCTTTTTCAGCTTGAAAGCTGATATCCATCGCGCGGCATCGAGGGAAAGTGGCGGAAACTTCAGAAACAGCCTGGACTGGATACAGGCAAATAAACTTGAATTTGCGCCGATGCCAATGATTAGCACTGCAATTGTCTCGGCTGCGCCAATGTTGACCGGTCCTGCAATGGACATTGCTAGCTCGCTTGTTCGTTAGGATGCGGATAACGGCAAGAGGCGACCATGCGAGCCGGAGACCGCCTCTCCCACCAAAGTCGAGCATCGTTAGCCGCGTCTCGATCCCGTTCCAGCGCAGCGCGCGCTGCCCGACGCTCGAAGCTCGGCCACCGACGCGGCCGATGAAATCCTCCATCCGGTCGTTGGGAACGGGCGGTCCGGGCAGGAACGCGCCGGTGCCGGTGATGAAGGCCTCGCGCAGCTCGGTCATGCAGCCTGCCTATCGGGCCTGAGCGCCGAAAGGAAGGCATGTTCCCGCCGCAATTCGCGCGTGCAATCGGTTAGGTCCTCCGTTTGCCGGGAACGAGCATGCGCCTTGCCTGGATCGGTCTCGCCGCCGCGACTTCCCTGTTCGCCGCGTCCGATGCGTTCGCTCAGCCGTCCGTCTCGCCCTGGACCAAGTTCTGCGGCCCGCGGCAAGACCGAGGTGAGCACTTCTGCCTTACGATGAGCGAAGTGCGATACGCGTCCGACCGGCTCGTCGCCAGCGTTGCGCTGATCGACAAAACCGCGTTGACCAAGACCCTGCGCGTGTCGCTGCCGCTCGGCCGCGAGGCCCTGCGCGGCACGCGCGTCGTCCTCAGCGGCTCGGCGTCGCTGCGCAACGGCCGCGTGTCCTGCGAGCGGCAGGTGTGCATGTCGGATTTCGCCGTGAGCGCGAGGTTCATCGCAGCGATGAAGCGAGCACGGTCGATCGAGATCCGCGCGCGCACGCACCATACGCTTCCGCTAGCGGGTTTCGCGGCAGCCTTCGACAATCCGGCGACCGCTGCGGCCCAGGCGCAGCGTGAACGGGCCGGCTTCGGCCGCATCCGCTGCGCTGCCGCGTCCGATCTGTGCGCCTGGAAGCGCGCTCCCGACTCGATCCGCCCGTTCGAAGGGGGGCGCATCGCGCCGCGGCGGATTCCGAGGTAGCCACGGAGCGAGAAAAGGGGCGGCGTATTCTCGTACGCGCTGGCCTCACTCCTCCGGCGGCGGCAGGAACACCACCTCGTGCCTGGCCGACAGCGCCACCACGTCGGGAGGGTTTTGCTCCTTCATGCCATGGATCGCCCAGAACAGGTCGTAGAGCTTCCGCGTCGGCGTCACCCAGAACAGGCACTTGATCGGCTGGTCGGACTTGTTGAACAGGCCGTGCGGGATGTTCATCGGCAAACGGATGAGGTCGCCCGCGGTCGCAGCGTAATCGCGCCCGTCGATCACCGCGTCCATGCGGCCCTCGAACATGTAGATGAACTCGTCCTGGGTCGGATGGATGTGCGGCGGCACGAAGGTGCCGGGCGGGAAGGTCGCGTGCCACGAGAACGAATTCTCGCTCAGCGACTTCGGCACATAGGTCTGGCCGAGGATGTTCCAGACGATGCCGTCGATCCCGGTCGTGGCCTTGGTGATGCCTGCCGTCAACGCTTGCATGGACGCGATGCTCCGTTGCCTTTTCTTGCCGCGCGCGCATTCAATCATGAAACCGCCGCGCCCGGAACGATGCGGCGGTGCAGAGTGGGTCTATGATTAATGCGCCGCCCGGCGCGGCTTTCCGGCTTCCCATGGCAGATACTTTAGGCTTAAAATAGTTTCGGGAGGACAGGCCGGACGTGGTGAGCGGGACCGCAATCGACGCCGCAACGGTGAAGCGCCGCGCCAGGGAGCTCGGCGCCAACTTGGTCGGCATCGCCAGCGCCGCGACGCTCAACGCCTTCCCGCCCGATCCGCGCTGGCCGCAGACGCCCGAGCGCATCTCGCCTTACTGCAAGAGCGTCATCGTCCTGGTGCAGCGCATCCCGGCGGGCGCGTTCCGCTGCAAGACCAACGTGCCGGTGCAGTACATCGACATGCTGGTGCTGCGGAAGATGGACAAGGTGGCCTACCGCCTCGCCGAGGAGCTGGAGCGCGCCGGACATCCCTCGTTCGTCACCGCCGCGCAGGAGACCGACTGGAATTACAAGCGCGCGAGCTATGGCCGCCTCTCGACCCGCCATCTCGGCGTCGAAGCGGGCCTCGGCACGCTCGGCCTCGAGGTCAACATCCTCACGCCCGAGTTCGGGCCGCGCGTCTACCTCACCGGCCTCCTGACCGAGCTGGAGCTGGAGCCGGACCGGCCGCTCACCGAGCAGGTCTGCATCGGCGAATCGTGCAGCCGCTGCCTGCATTCCTGCCCGGCCGACGCGGTGCTGCATTTCGGCATCGACAAGCGCGCCTGCGCCACCGAGGCGCAGGAGTTCGGCTTCTCGACGATCCTGCAGTTCTTCGAGCGTTACGTCGATGAGCCGATCGAGCACAAGGCCGCGATGGCAAGCTCGCGCGATCTGTTCGGATTCTGGCAGGGACTGCTACGCGTGGTCGGCTCGTTCGGCGACTGTCCGCGCTGCCTCGCGGTCTGCCCGGTCGGCAACGACTATCACGCGCATCTCGCCGAGGTGCAGAAGGCCATCCCCGAGAAAACTCCCGAGAAGGTCGCGCTCGGCAAGAGCTGGAAGGAGAATCGCAGCCGCGGCGAGGCGATCGCCGGTCTCGATCCGTGGAACGTGCGCTGGGTCGGGCCGGACGGATACCAGGGGATCGTGGCGCGCCAGCTGCAGGAATTCAAACGCGCGCAACGTGAGCGCAGCGACAAGGCCGCGGCGCTCGCCGGCGAGAGCGGCGACTGACCATGGTTTCGATCTTCAGGGAACCGCTCAGCGCCGCCGACATCAAGCGCAAGGCGCGTGAGCTTGGCGCCGACCTCGTCGGCATCGCCGACGGCGCGTTGCTCGAGCAGCATCCGCCGGATCCGAGCGACCCGCGCCGGCCCTCGGACGTCACCGAACATGACGGGGGCCGCGTCATCGTGCTGGCGCGGCGGTTGAGCCGCGGAGTCGCGCGGATTGCGGCCTGGAACGACCGGCACAAGTACTACAATGACGAGCTCGCCCTGACGCTCCTGGAGGAGGCCTCGCTCGAACTGGTCTACTGGCTGGAGGACAATGGTTATCCGGCCATCATCGTGCCGCCGACCCACGTCAACCCGTGGAGCTACGAGGACGGCAAGCCGGGGAAGCATCTCACCACGCTCCTGTCGCTGCCGCATGCGGCGGTCGAGGCCGGCCTCGGCACGCTCGGGCTCAATCTGCAACTCCTGACGCCGGAGTTCGGGCCGCGCGTGGTGCTCACCGCGATCCTGTGCTCGGTCGAGGTCGCGTGCGACACGAAGATGGAGCAGGCACTCTGCCTTGGGCCGAGCTGCGCGCGCTGCCTGAAAGTCTGCCCGGGCGACGCGGTCGGGCACTGGAGCCGCGACTGGGATGCGTGCGACCCGCATCGCTCGCCGCACGGCTTTCCGCAGCTGACCGAGCACATCGCGCGCATCATCGCGGCGCCGGATGCCGCCGCGCAGAAGGACCTGATCCGCTCCGAGGACAGCTTCAATCTGTGGCAGAGCATCCTGCGCGGTGCGGGCGTGATCACCGGCTGCCGCAAATGCGCCGACGTGTGCCCGGTCGGCGCCGACTACGAGGCGATGCTGAGCGACGCGCTCGCGGCGATCCCCGAGACGACGCCCGCCAAGGACGCGCGCGCCGCGCGCATGGACGAGCGCGAACGCGCCGGCGAATTGCCTGAAACCTACACCGCGCAGGGCCGCTGGATCGGCGCCCTGACGCGCCGCGCATAGCGCCATGCTCCTGCCGCTACCCACGTCCCGCGCGGGAATCGACGCCATCCAGGCCAGCCGCAAGCGGCGGGCGGTGGAGCAGGCGCGCCGCGCCCCGTTCCATGCCGGCCGGCTCGGCCACGTCGATCTCGCCCGGCTCGACGATCCCGACGAGTGGCGCAAGATTCCGATCCTCACCAAGGACATGTTGCGCGAGCTTTCGGATCGCGACTTCTATGCGGCGTTCTGCGTCGAACCGGCGGACGGCATCGCCGAATATTGGCGCTCCGGCGGGACGACCGGGACGCCGCTGTTCTATCCGCGCTCCTACGAGGACATCCGCTGCGCCATGGTCGGGTTCGCGCGCATCTACCAATGCGCCGGCTGCCGGCGTGGCGCGCGCGCGCACGTGTCGTTCCCGCTCGGCATCCATCCGGTGGGGCAGATGCTGGCGCGCGCGGCGACCGACAGCGGCATCGCGGTGAACTGGGCTGGATCCGGCACCACCACGCCCTCGGCGATGCAGCTCGAGCTGATCGACCGGCTCAAGCCCACCATCTGGATGGGCATGAGCAGCTACGGCCTGCATCTCGCCAACTTGGCCGAGGCGCGCGGGCTCGATCTCGCAGCCGGCTCCGTCGACACCATCCTGTGCTCCGCCGAGCCGCTGTCGGAGGCCAAGCGCGCCAAGCTCGCGCGCCAATGGGGCGCGCAGGTGCGCGACACGTTCGGCATGACCGAGGCCGGCATGATGGGCGCGGAAGATGCAAGCCATGGGGGTTTTCGCATCTGGACCGACATGTTCTTCATCGAGGTGGTCGACCCGCAGACGTCCGAGCCAGTGGCGGAAGGCGAAGTCGGCAGCCTCGTGGTCACGCCGCTGTGGACCAACAACGTCACGCCGTTCCTGCGCTGGAGCTCGGGCGACCTGGTGACGTGGCAGCGCGGCGAGGGCGGCGACGGGCCGTTCTCGGTGTTTCCGCTGGTCAAGCACGCGCACCGCACGACCGGCTTCTTCAAGGTGCGCGGCATCAACCTCAACCATGCGGAATTCGAGGACTTCATGTTCCGCAACGTTGCGATCGGCGACTTCAAGGCGGAGCTGGTGAGCCAACGCGACCTCGACGTGCTGCTGCTCTCGATCGAGCTGCGGCGCGATGCCGACGGCTGCGCGGTCGCGGCTGCCCTGCAATCGTCGGTCAAGGACATGTTCGGCCTGACGCCGGAAGTCGCGATCCTCAGCGCCGGCACGCTGGCCAAGGAGTTCGAGGCGAGCGTGAAGACGCCGCGGTTCGTCGACCGGCGGCAGTAGGAGTAACCATGCAGCATCGCGCCGCAGCTTTGCCGGTCGCCTGCCCGTCATCCGGGCTGCTAGGGTGGAGCTCAAGGCCGGTACGTCGTTAACGAGGATTGCGGAGTCCGCGGCACGGAATCGGGACACCAGGGAGATGATCACCATGAAGACAGTCACTGCCATCATCGCCGTTGCGGCGGCCGCGCTGCTTCCGAGCGCGGCGCAGTCCCAGGAAAAGCTCAAGATCGGCGTGATCGCGACGCTGTCGGGGCCGCCCGCGGTGATCGGTCAGCAGCTGCGCAACGGCGTCCAGCTCGCGGTCAAGACCCTGGGCGGAAAGCTTGGGGGCCGCGAGGTCGAGGTCATCGTGCAGGACGACGAGCTCAAGCCCGACGTGGCGGTGACCAAGGTCAAGGCGCTGCTCGAGCGTGACAAGGTCGACTTCGTGATCGGGCCGGTGTTCTCCAACGTGCTGCAGGCGATCTTCAAGCCGGTGACCGAGTCGAACGCGATCCTGATCTCGCCGAACGCCGGCACCTCGAACTTCGCCGGCAAGGAATGCAACCCCAACTTCTTCGTCACCTCGTACCAGAACGACCAGGTGTTCGGCGTCGCCGGCAAGCACGCGCAGGACTCCGGGATCAAGAAAGCGTTCCTGATCGCCCCCAACTACCAGGCCGGGCGCGACGCGCTCGCCGGGTTCAAGAGCCATTTCAAGGGCGAGATCGCCGACGAGGTCTATGTTCCGCTCGGCCAGCCCGACTACTCGGCCGAACTCACCAAGATCGCGGCCGCCAAGCCCGACGCCGTCTACGTGTTCCTGCCCGGCGGCATGGGCATCAACTTCGTCAAGCAGTTCCGCCAGGCCGGCCTCGCCGACAAGACCATGTTCCTCTCCGCCTTCACGGTGGACGAGTCGACCTTGCCGGCGCAGCAGGACGCCGCGGTCGGATTCTTCGCCGGCTCGAACTGGGCCCCGAACCTCGACAACCCGCAGAACAAGAAATTCGTCGCCGACTACGAGAAGGAATTCGGCGCGGTGCCGGCGACCTATGCGTTCCAGTCCTACGACGCAGCGCTGCTGATCGACGGCGCGCTCAAGCTCACCGGCGGCAAGACCACCGACCGGGATGCCCTGCGGACCGCCATGAAGAAAGCGAACTTCAGCTCGCTGCGCGGCGCCTTCAAGTTCAACACCAACAATTACCCGATCCAGGACTTCTATCTGGTCAAGGTCGCGAAGCGCCCCGACGGCAAGTACCAGACCGAGGTCGCCAAGAAGGTCTTCGAGAACTATGCCGACACCCACGCCAAGGACTGCGCGATGAAGTGAAGCTCCGAAGGAACAGCAATCCCGCCACACGAGAACGATCTGGGAGACTGATGATGACACTTCGAACCATCCTGCTTGCGGCGACCTTCGCAGCGCTTGCGACCGCCGCGACCGCACAGGACAAGCTCAAGGTCGGCATGATGGCGACCTTGTCGGGCCCTGCGGCGGTGATCGGCCAGCACATGCGCGACGGGTTCCTGCTCGGCGTGAAGCAGCTCGGCGGCAAGCTCGGTGGGCTCGAGACCGAGCTGGTGATCGTGGACGACGAGCTCAAGCCCGACGTCGGCATCCAGAAAGCGCAGCAATTGCTGGAACGCGACCGGGTCGACATCGTGGTCGGCGTCATCTTCTCCAACGTCATGATGGCGATCGCCAAGCCGGTGTTCGATTCCAAGACGCCGCTGATCAGCCCGAACGCCGGCCCCTCGCCGCTCGCCGGAGCGGCCTGCTCGCCCTGGTTCGTCTCCACCGCCTGGCAGAACGACCAGAACCACGAGGCGATGGGCAAGTACGCGCAGGACAAGGGCTACAAGAAGGTCGTCCTGATGGCGCCGAATTATCAGGCCGGCAAGGACTCGATGGCCGGCTTCAAGCGCCACTACAAGGGCGAGGTGGTCGAAGAGATATTCAACCAGGTCAACCAGCTCGACTTCTCGGCCGAGATCACCAAGATCGCGTCGATCAAGCCCGACGCGGTGTTCGCGTTCGAGCCGGGCGGCATGGGCGTCAACTTCGTCAAGCAGTACAAGCAGGCGGGGCTCGCCGGCGCGATCCCGTTCCTTTCCGCCTTCACGGTGGACGAGACCACGCTGCCGGCGACGCAGGACGCCGCGGTCGGCATGTTCGCCGGCTCGCAATGGGCGCCCAACCTCGACAACCCGGTAGCCAAGAAATTCGTCGCCGAGTTCGAGGCGGCCTACAAATACGTGCCGGCGATGTATGCCGGCCAAGGCTACGACGCGGCGCTGCTGATCGACGCCGCCATCAAGGCGACCGGCGGCAAGAAGGACAAGGAGGCGGTGCGCGAGGCGATGCGCAAGGCGACGTTCACCTCGGTGCGCGGCTCGCCGTTCAAGCTCAACACCAACGGCTTTCCGCTGCAGGATGTCTACGTGGTGAAGGCGGTAAAGCGCGCGGACGGCAAGTTCGCGACCGAGATCGTGCAGAAGGTGTTCACCGACTTCAAGGATGCCTACGCCAAGGATTGTCCGCTGAAGTGAGGCGGTTTCATCCCTCCCCCGAACAGGGAGGGTGGCGAGCGTAAAGCGCGTTCACGCGCGTCTGCGACGCGCTATGGCAAGCCGGGTGGGGCCGCCGCGACGAGGCACAAGCCCCACCCGTCGCCGCGATGCAAAGCATCGCGGCGCCACCCTCCCCCTTCGGGGGAGGGATGAAGGGACACCAATGTCCACGACCCTGCTCGTCGTACAGACGCTGAACGGGCTGCAGCTCGGCGTGCTGTTGTTCCTGATCGCGGCCGGACTGACGCTGGTGTTCGGCGTGATGGACTTCATCAACCTCGCCCACGGCGTTCAGTACATGCTGGGCGCCTACCTGGCGGTGATGTTCTACGGCCTGACCGGGAACTTCTTCTTCGCGCTCGTGCTCGCGCTCGGCGCCGCGCTCGCGTTCGGGCTCGCGCTCGAGTTCGTGGTGTTCCGCCACCTGTACGACCGCGATCACCTCGACCATGTGATCGCGACCTTCGGCATCATCCTGTTCCTGAACCAGGGCGTGAAGATCGTGTGGGGCGCGGCGCCGCTCAATCTGCCGATCCCGGAGTTCTTTTCCGGCTCGGTCGTGCTCATGCCGGGGCTGCTCTATCCGGTGTGGCGGCTGGTCATCATCTGCTCCGGGCTGGCGGTGGCGCTCGCCCTCTACCTGCTGGTGAGCCACACGCGCGTCGGCATGCTGGTGCGCGCCGGCGCCACCAACGCGCCGATGGTGTCGGCGCTCGGCGTCGACATCCGGCGCCTGTTCATGATCGTGTTCGGCTTCGGCACGATGCTGGCGGGTTTTGCCGGCATCATGATCGCACCGATCCTCTCGGTTGAGCCGGGCATGGGCGATACCATACTGATCCTCGCTTTCGTGGTCATCGTCATCGGCGGCATCGGCTCGATCCGCGGGGCGTTCCTCGCGGCCCTGCTCATCGGCCTGGTCGATACGCTCGGACGCTCGTTCTCGGTCGACATCCTGCGCCTGTTCATGGGGCCCTCGCAGGCGCGCACCGTCGGGCCGGCGATCGCCTCGATGCTGATCTATCTGCTGATGGCCGTCGTGCTTTACGTCCGTCCCTCCGGACTGTTTCCCGCGAAGGGCCGGTGAACATGACCGAGATGGCCGCATCGGACACGCGCGCGCCGCGTAATTTTGTCGCCGCCAACCGGCTGCCGATCGTGCTGTTCCTGCTGCTGGCCGTAATCCCCGTCTTTGCGACATTCACGACCGAAACCTACGTGCTCGGCCTCGTCATGCGGGTGATGATCTTCGCCATCGCGGCGCTCGCGCTCGATCTGCTGGTCGGCTACGGAGCGCTGGTCTCGTTCGGCCATGCGGCCTTCATCGGGCTCGGGGCCTACGCGGTCGGCATCCTGTCGGCGCATGGCATCAACGAGGCCTTGATCTCGCTGCCGCTCGCGTTGGCGGTTTCGGCGTTGTTCGCCTGGGCGACCGGCGTCGTCGCCCTGCGCACCAAGGGCGTCTATTTCATCATGATCACGCTTGCGTTCGGGCAGATGGTCTATTTCACGGCGAGCTCGCTCGCGCCCTATGGCGGCGACGACGGGCTGACCATCAAGGTGCGCAACACGATCGCGGGGCTTGCCCTGTTCGGCAACGACCGCACGTTCTACTACATCATCCTGCTCTGCCTGCTCGGCGCCTACCTGATTTGCCGCGCGCTCATCGCCTCGCGCTTCGGCCGCGTGTTCCGTGGGAGCCGCGAGAACGCGACCCGCATGGCCACCATGGGGTTCGAGGTCTACCGCTATCAGGTCGTCGCCTACGTGATGGCCGGAATGCTCGGCGGGCTATCGGGTTTCCTGCTCGCCAACTCGACCGATTTCGTAAGTCCCGCCTACATGTCGTGGCAGCGTTCGGGCGAGCTGCTCATCATGATCATCTTCGGCGGGCTCGGCACGCTCAACGGCGCCATCATCGGCACGGCCGCCTTCCTGCTGCTGGAGCAATGGCTCTCGGGATTGACCGAACATTGGAAGGTGATCTTCGGGCCGCTCCTGGTGCTGGTCGCGGTGTTCGCGCGCGGCGGGCTCCTCGGCCTGTGGGACAGATTGCGAGGGTTGGGCCGTGGTTGATCCGGTGCTGCGCATCGAAGGCTTGCGCAAGAACTTCGGGGGCCTGCGCGTCACCGACGACGTCACGCTCGACGTGTTGCCCGGCGAGCTGCACGCCGTGATCGGCCCGAACGGTGCCGGCAAGACCACGCTGATCAACCAGGTATCCGGCCTGCTCGCCTCGGACTCGGGCCGCATCGTGTTCGCCGGCCTCGACGTCACCGCCCTGCCCGTGCATGCCCGCGCAAACCTCGGGCTTGCGCGCTCGTTCCAGATCACCTCGATCCTGCCGGGGTTCTCGGTGCTGGAAAACGTCGCGCTCGCCGTGCAGGCGCGCTCAGGCACGAGCTTCCGCTTCTTTGGTGACTGCGCCGTCGAGGCGGCTCTCAACGAGCCCGCCATGAGCGCGCTTGCCGAAGTCGGCCTGGCCGGACGCGCGGGGGTACCGGCCGGCACGCTGTCGCATGGCGAGAAGCGCGCGCTCGAGCTTGCGATCGCGCTTGCCATGGAGCCCAAGCTGCTGCTGCTCGACGAGCCGATGGCCGGCACCGGCAAGGAGGAAACCGATCGGCTGGTCGCCGTGCTGCACCGGCTCAAGGGCCGTTTCCCCATGGTGCTGGTCGAGCACGACATGACGGCGGTGTTCGCGCTCGCCGACCGCATCTCTGTGCTGATCTACGGCCGCATCCTGGCGAGCGGCGCACCGGCGGCGGTGCGTGCGGACCGCCAGGTCGTCTCGGCCTATCTCGGCGACGAGATGGAGTGAGCGATGCTGAGCGTCGACAGATTGCAAGCCGGCTACGGCCCCGCGCAGGTGCTGTTCGACGTGAGCTTCGCGGTGGCGGCGGGCGAGGTCGTCACCCTGATCGGCCGCAACGGCATGGGCAAGACCACGACGATCCGCACCGTGATGGGCCTGCTTGCCGCTTCGGGCGGCACGGCGACGTTCGAGGGCAGGAAGCTGGCCGGCCTGCCGCCGTATCGCATCGCACAGGCGGGACTAGGCCTGGTACCCGAAGGCCGGCAGGTATTCCCGACGCTTTCGGTCGAAGAGAACCTGATCGCGACCGCGGCCGCGCGCTTCGGCGCCGCGCGCTGGACGCTTGAGCGCGTCTATGCGTTCTTCCCGAAGCTTGCCGAGCGGCGCGCCAACATGGGCAACCAGCTTTCCGGCGGCGAGCAGCAGATGCTCGCGATCGGTCGCGCGCTGATGACCAATCCCAAGCTCCTGATCCTCGACGAGGCGACCGAAGGGTTGGCGCCGCTGATCCGTGCCGAGATCTGGCAGGTACTCGCCAAGCTCAAACGCGAAGGCCAGTCGATCCTGCTCGTCGACAAGCATCTCGACGCCCTGACGAAGCTCGCCGACCGTCACGTCGTGATCGAGAAGGGTCACGTGGTGTGGACCGGCACGTCGGCGCAGCTCGCAGCGGACGCGAGCGTGAAGCAGAGGTATCTGCAGGTGTGAGCACCGGTAGCCCGGCTTGAGCGAAGCGGAAAGCCGGGGTCCCTCCATTGGACAAGACCGTCCCGGGTTTCGCTGCGCTCAACCCGGGCTACGGGGAGAGATCACTCGGCCGCCTGCTTCCACACCGTCGAATGACCCTTGGGCTTGGCCTTGCGCTTGAGCTCGGCCAGGTCGGCACGGTCGCGCACGCTGTTGCGGAAGATCTGGTCGCGGCCGGGAAGATACTGCGGCGGGCAATGGATGTGCGTCGCGCCATACCAGGCGGCCGCCTTCATGGTGAAGAACGGGTCGACCAGATGCGGTCGCGCCAGCGCCACCAGGTCGGCGCGGCCGGCGGCGATGATGGTGTTGACTTGATCGGCCGTCGTGATCGCGCCGACGCACATGGTCGCAAGCCCGGCCTCGTTGCGGATCTGGTCCGAGAACGGCGTCTGGAACATGCGGCCGTACACCGGCTCGGCGTCCGGCGTAGTCTGGCCGGTCGAGACGTCGATCAGGTCGCAGCCGGCTTCGGCAAAGCGGCGCGCGACTTCGACCGCGTCATCGCCGGGCAACCCGCCTTGCTCCCAATCGGTCGCCGAGATGCGCACCGACATCGGCTTCTCGTCCGGCCACGCCTGGCGCATGGCGCGGAACACTTCGAGCGGAAAGCGCATGCGGTTGTCGAGCGAGCCGCCGTATTCGTCGGTACGCACGTTGGTGAGCGGCGAGATGAAGCTCGCCAGCAGATAGCCGTGCGCGGCGTGCATCTCGAGCATGTCGAAGCCCGCGCGCGCGCCGCGTTCCACGGCCTGCACGAAGTCGGCGATCACACCGTCCATGTCGGCCCGCATCATTTCGCGCGGCACCTGGCCGTGCGGATAGTAGGGGAGGGCTGAGGCCGAGACGATCGGCCAGGCGCCGTGCTCGAGCGGCTCGTCCATGCCCTCCCACATCAGCCGGGTCGCGCCCTTGCGGCCGGCGTGGCCGAGCTGCAGGCAGAACTTGGCCGCAGAATTGGCATGGACGAAGTCGACGATGCGCTTCCACGCCGCCTCCTGCGCGTCGTCGGCAAGGCACGCGCAGCCCAAGGTGATGCGCGCATCGGCCGACACGCACACCATTTCGGTGAAGATCAGCCCGGCGCCGCCGATGGCGCGGCTGCCGAGATGGACGAGGTGCCAGTCGCCCGGCAGGCCGTCCTCGGCCGAATACTGGTCCATCGGCGAGACCACAACGCGGTTGACCAGCGTCATGCCGCGCAGCCGGAACGGCTGGAACATCGGCACGGTCGGCTGCGCGACGTCGACGTCGAAGCCCTGGTTGCGCACGTCGCGCGCGACCAGTCTGTCGACCTCGGCGATGAACTCGGGCGCGCGCAACGCGAGATTGTCGTAGGTGATCGCCTTGGCCCGGGTCATCAATCCGAATGCGAAGCGCGTCGGGTGCATCGGCCAGAAGCGTTTGACGTGCTCGAACCAGACCAGCGACACGTCGGCCGAATGCTGGGTCTTCTCCACCTCGAGGCGCCGCTCGGTCTCGTAGTGAGCAAGCGCCGCCTTGACGTCCTGCCCAGTTGCCTGCGCAGGCCGCGTAGACTTGCCTGCGCCGGTCTGGCGGAACGCCTCATAGAGCGCGACCGCGTCCTCCATGGCGAGCTTGGTGCCCGATCCGATGGAAAAATGCGCGGTCGCCTTGGCGTCGCCGATCAGCACGATGTTGTCGTGCGTCCAGCGCTCGCAGCGGATGGTCGGAAAGTTGCGCCAGAGCGAACGATTGGTGATGAGCTTGTGGCCGGCAAGCTCCGCGGCGAACACATTCTCGAGGAAGCGGGCGGACGCGGCCTCGTCGAGCTTGTCGAGCCCGGCACGCCGAAAAGTCTCCGGATCGGTCTCCATCACCCAGGTCGAACGGCCGACCTCGTACTGATAGCAGTGGGCGATGAAGATGCCGTACCCGGTCTCCTTGAAGAAGAACGTGAAAGCGCCGAGCGGCCGGGTCGAACCCATCCAGGTGAACTTGTTCGGGCGGAGATCCACCTCCGGTTTGAACAGATGAGCAAACTTCTCGCGGATGCGCGAGTTGATGCCGTCGGCCGCAACGATCAGATCGGCGTCGCGATGCGCCGCCAGATCGGGCTCGACCTCGGTCTGGAACCGCATTTCGACGCCGAGCGCACGCGCGCGCTGCTGCAGCAGCCGCAGCAAGGTGACACGCGAACAACCGCAGAAGCCGTTGCCGCCGATGCGGTGCCCGGTGTCCTTGAACTGAATCTTGATGTCGTCCCAGTAGGCGAAGTTGTCGATGATCGCCCGATAGCTTTCGAGGTCGTACTTCTCGAAGGTGTCGAGCGTCTCGTCCGAGAACACGACGCCGAAGCCGAACGTGTCGTCGGCGCGGTTGCGCTCGAACACGGTGACCTGCGACTGCGGCCACCCTTTCTTCATCAGGATGGCGAAATACAGCCCGCCCGGCCCGCCGCCGACGATGTCAACCTTCATCAAGCGCCTCCGGGCTTCATGACCGCGCGACTTTGCACGGGCTTGCCCGTGCCGATTATTTTAAGCTTAAAATAATCACAGGGCAATGGAATCGGTAGCCGAAATGTGATCGTCGCATAGAATACGCAAGGGCCAAATCGATGGGAATGAAGCAAACCCTCGACGTCATCAATCGAATGGAGGCCGACGGAATCATCGGCCGGTATGCGATCAGCGGCGCCGTTGCGGCCTACTACTACATCGAGCCGGCCGTGACCGAAGACCTCGATCTGCTGGTCTCGTTCGACGAAGCGTCAAATCAGCCCGGATCGGGATTGATCACGCTCTCTCCGATTTTTCGATTTTTTCCTATCTAAAAGCCAAGGGTTACGACGAGCATCGCAAGGAAAGTCTTTTGATCGAGCGCGCTCGACGCTGAAGCGCTCGCGCTCCGCCGGAAACAGTCCGATAACAGCTGACATTCGCCCCTACCGCTTGAAGCCTTGAAATTTTAAGCTTAAAATAATTGCCGAATCTGAACGGCAGCGCTTGAAGGTCATGGACGCGCTCGGCGGACGGCATGCCCTGGTCACCGGCGGCGGACGCGGCATCGGACGCGCGGTCGCCGCCGCGTTGACGCAGGCCGGCGCGAGCGTCACCGTGCTCGGCCGCAGCGTCGGGCCGCTGCGTGAGGCGGTAGCCAAGGGCGACGCCAAAGGCTTGGTCGCCGCCGACGTGACCGACGAACGGGCCACGGCCGACGCCATCAAGCGCGCCGCCGAGGAGCGCGGGCCGATCGACATCCTGATCGCCAATGCAGGCAGCGCCGAGAGCACGCCGTTCATGAAATCGGACAACGCGCAGTTCCGCCGCATGTTCGATCTCAACGTGATGGGCGTCATCCATGCGACCCGTGCCGTGCTCGGCGGCATGACTGCACGCAACTCCGGGCGCATCGTCGTGAATGCGTCGGTGGCGGGCCTGAAAGGCTACGCCTACGTCACCGCCTATTGCATGGCCAAGCACGCGGTCGTCGGTTTCGTGCGCGCGCTCGCGCAGGAGACGGTCAAGAGCGGCGTCACCGTGAATGCGGTCTGCCCCGGCTACACCGACACGGACCTGGTACGCGCCGGCATCGAGCACGTGACCGCGAAGACCGGGCGGCCGCAGGATCAGGCGCTCGCCGACATGCTGAAGGACAAGCCGATCGGACGATTGATCACCCAGGAAGAGGTTGCGGCCGCCGTGCTGTTCCTCTGTTCGCCCGCCGCGAGCGCGATCACCGGCACCACGCTCACGATCGCGGGCGGGGAGATTTGAGCGTGGACGACAGCGCTCCGCTCGACGCCGAGACCAAGGTCGCCGAACGGCCGGCCGACCACGAGGCCGAGCTGCGGCTGTGGCTGCGGCTGCTCACCTGCACCACGCTGATCGAGGGCGAGGTGCGGCGCAGACTGCGCGATACGTTCGACGTGACGCTGCCGCGCTTCGACCTGATGGCGCAGCTCGACAAGTCGCCCGGCGGCATGACGCTCGGCGAGCTCTCGCGGCGCATGATGGTGTCGAACGGCAACGTCACCGGCCTCTCCGAGCGCCTGGTCCAGCAGGGCCTGCTCGACCGGCGCGCCTCGCCGAGCGACCGCCGCGCCCAGCTCGTCAACCTCACGCCCGAGGGACGGCGCGTGTTCCGCACCATGGCGCGCACGCACGAGACCTGGATCGCCGACATCTTCGCCAAGCTCGATGCCGACGAGGTCGATACGCTGATGCGCTTGCTCGCCAAAGCCAAGGCATCGGCGCGCAACGCGGTCGAACGCGGTGAGGCACCGTGAGCATGATCGCCGAAACGCTTCACTGGCCTTTCTTCGACGACGGCCATCGCCGTTTCGCTGCGGACATCGCACGCTGGGCCGACGCGACGCTGCCGGCGCTGCCGCACGACGACCTGGACGCCGCCTGCCGCCGACGCGTCGCCGCGCTCGGCGAAGCCGGTTTCCTCAAGGCGGTCGTGCCCGCCGAGCATGGTGGAATGCATCCGCGGCTCGACGTGCGCACGCTCTGCCTGGCGCGCGAGACGCTTGCCTTCCGCGACGGGCTCGCCGACTTCGCTTTCGCCATGCAGGGCCTCGGTAGCGGCCCGATCTCGCTCCATGGCTCGCCCGAGTTGAAGCGCCGTTACCTGCCTCCGGTGCGCGACGGCCGGAGCATCGCGGCATTCGCGCTCTCGGAACCCGAAGCCGGCTCGGACGTGGCGGCGATGACGACGCGCGCAACAGCGGACGGAGCGGCGCACGTGCGCATCGAGGGCACCAAGACCTGGATCTCGAACGGCGGCATCGCGGATCATTACGTGGTGTTCGCGCGCACGGGTGAGGGTCCGGGCGCCAGAGGCCTGTCTGCGTTCGTGGTGGACGCCGATACGCCCGGGCTGAGCATCGCCGAGCGCATCGAGGTGATCGCGCCGCACCCACTCGCGACACTGCGGTTCGAAGGCTGCCGCGTCCCGCTCGCCAATCGTCTCGGCGCTCCGGGCGACGGCTTCAAGGTCGCGATGGGAACACTCGACATCTTCCGCGCGACCGTCGGAGCGGCGGCGCTCGGTTTCGCGCGCCGCGCCCTGCACGAGACGATCGAGCACGCATCGACGCGCAAGCTGTTCGGCGCCCCGCTCGGCGAATTGCAGATGACGCAAGCCGCGATCGCCGACAGCGCGACCGAGGTCGATGCGGCGGCGCTGCTCACCTATCGCGCTGCTTGGACGAAGGATATGGGCGCCGCCCGCGTCACCCGCGAGGCCGCGATGGCCAAGATGTTCGCCAGCGAAGCCGCGCAGCGCGTAGTCGACCGCGCCGTGCAGCTCCACGGCGGCCGCGGCGTCACCAAAGGGGTCAAGGTCGAGGAGCTGTATCGCGAAATCCGCGCGTTGCGCATCTACGAGGGCGCGACCGAGGTGCAGAAGATCGTGATCGCGCGCGAAGCGTTGCGCAACCGGCCGGCGAAGCCGGCGCTCGCAGCGGAATGAGTGAAGGCATGGGGGATGCAAGTCCGGGAGCACATGCCATGATCCGTTCGGGGCACGTCGATACTTTCGCGCGGGACAACCTGCCGCCTCAGGCCGAGTGGCCCGAATTCCGCTTCGACCTCCCGGAACTGCGCTATCCGGAGCGGATGAACTGCGTCACCGAGCTGGTCGACCGCTGGCTTGCGACCGGCGATGGAGATCGCGTCGCCATCGTGTCGCCGATCGAAAGCCTGACCTACCGACAGCTCGCCGAGCGCATCGATCGCATTGCCAACGTGCTGAAGCGCGATCTCGGGATGGTGCCCGGCAACCGGGTGCTGCTGCGCGCGCCCAACACGCCGATGGCGATTGCATGCTACCTCGCGGTCATCAAGGCCGGAGGCGTCGTCGTCGCCACGATGCCCCTGCTGCGCGCCAAGGAACTGTCATACGTGGTCGGCAAGGCGAAGATCGCGCTTGCGCTGTGCGATACGCGCCTTGCCGACGAGATGGAGAAGACCAAGGCGCTCGCCCGCGGGCTCGCCCATGTCGCCTATTGGGGCGATGCGTCCGGTGGGCTCGAAACGCTCATGGCGAGGCAGGGCTACGGGTCCTTCCAACCCTGCGACACCGCCAGCGACGACGTCTGCCTCATCGCCTTCACGTCGGGCACGACCGGCGAGCCGAAGGGCACCATGCATTTCCACCGCGACCTGCTGGCAAGCGCCGACAGTTACGGCAAATACGTGCTGCAGGCGAACCGGGACGACCGTTTCATCGGCTCGGCGCCGCTCGCGTTCACCTTCGGCCTCGGCGGGCACGTGCTGTTCCCCTTCCGCATCGGCGCGACCTCGATCCAGCTCGAGAAGGCGCCGCCCGAGGAGCTGCTGCCGGCGATTGCCGAATACCGCGCCACCATCTGCTTCACCGCGCCGACGGCCTATCGCGCCATGCTTGGATCGCTCTCGGCGCACGACATCTCGTCCTTGCGCAAGTGCGTTTCGGCGGGCGAAGCCCTGCCGCAGGCGACCTTCGAGGCCTGGCATGCGGCGGCGGGTTTGAAGATCCTCGACGGCATCGGCGCGACCGAGATGATGCATATCTTCATCGGCTCGCCCGAATCCGAGATCCGTCCCGGCGCGACCGGACGGGTCGTGCCCGGCTATGAGGCCAAGGTGATCGACGAGGAAGGTCGCGAGGTCGCGCCCGGAACGGTCGGCCGCCTTGCGGTGCGCGGGCCGACCGGCTGCCGCTACCTCGCCGACAAGCGCCAGACCAAGTATGTGCAGGACGGCTGGAACGTGACCGGCGACACCTATCTGATGGATGAGGACGGCTACTTCTGGTACCAGGCGCGCTCCGACGACATGATCATTTCGGCCGGCTACAACATCGCGGGGCCTGAAGTGGAAGCGGCGATGCTGGCGCATCCGGCCGTGGCCGAGTGCGGCGTGGTCGGGGCTCCGGATGAGGAACGCGGCCAGATCGTCAAAGCCTACGTGGTGCTGCGCCCCGGCCAAGCCGGCGATGCGGCGATGACGCGCGCCCTGCAGGACTACGTGAAGGCCGCGATCGCGCCGTACAAATATCCGCGTGCGATCGAATACGTCGCCGCCTTGCCGCGCACGCAGACCGGAAAGCTGCAGCGCTTCGAATTGCGCAGGATCGCCGGATCAACTGCGCGCAAAATGGCGTCCTAGGAAGCGGAACATGGCACCGACAAGACCCAATCCATTTCTCAAACCGCCCGCCGACGATGACGACCTGCCGCGCGCACTGCAGCCGCAGGGTTGGCCGCGCCCGCTCGGCTATGCCAATGGTATGACGGCGAAGGGACGCGTGGTCATGACCGGCGGCGTGGTCGGTTGGGACGTGATGGGCAATTTTCCCGTCGGGTTCGTGCCCCAGGCGCGCCAGCTGTTCTCCAACATCCTGAAGATCCTGGCCGAGGGCGGCGCCGGACCGGAGCATCTGGTGCGGCTGACCTGGTACGTCGTCGATCTCGGCGAGTATGGCGCGAGTCTCAAGCAGCTCGGCCGCGCCTATCGCGAAACCATCGGCGTGCACTACCCGGCGATGGCGGTGGTGCAGGTGGCCGGGCTGGTCGAGGGCGCGGCCCGGCTCGAGATCGAGGCGACCGCGATCGTGCCGGAGTAGCGCAGGTGGCGGCGCATTACACCATTCGCGTCGAAGACGGCCCGCTGGTGCGGGGCCTCGGGCGTTTCGCCGACGATGCCGCACTTCCCAACCAGGCCTTCGCCGCCTTCGTCCGCTCGCCGCATGCCCATGCGCGGATCCGCTCGCTCGACATCGAGGCGGCGCGCGGGGCCTCCGGCGTGATCGCCGTGCTGACGGCGAGCGACATGGAAGCCGCCAATGTCCGCACCGTCTCGCTGCATCCGCCGCTGACGGGCCGCAACGGCACGAAGCTCATCGTGCCTGCGCGGCCGCCGCTCGCGCGCGAGCGGGCGGTGCACATCGGCCAACCCGTCGCCTGCGTGGTGGCCGAAAACGCGCTCGCCGCTCTGGAGGCCGCCGAATTGGTCGCGGTCGACTACGAGCCGCTGCCCGCGGTGACCGACGTGCGCGCCGCCCGCGCGCCTTCGGCGCCGCAACTCTGGCCCGATGCGCCCGGCAACGTCGCGCTCGACTGGCCCGGCCCGGTGGTCGACGACGGCAGCAACGCGCGGGAGATCGAACGCATCTTCGCGGGCGCCGCGCACGTCGCGCGCGTGACCGCGGTGAACCAGCGGCTGGTGGTTGCCAGCATGGAGCCGCGCGGCGCGACCGGGACCTACGACCGCGCGAGCGATCGCTACACGTTGCGCGCCTGCTCGCAGGGTGTCGGACCGATGCGCGAAGCGCTGGTCGCGATGATGAACCTCAAGCGCGAACAGGTGCGCGTGCTGACCGACGACGTCGGCGGCGCATTCGGGCTGAAGACTTCGGTCTATCCGGAATATCCATGCCTTCTGGTCGCGGCGCGCCTGACCGGCCGACCGGTGCACTGGATGTCGACCCGCTCGGAGGCGTTCCTCAGCGACCAGCAGGCGCGCGACACCGTCACCGAAGCCGAGCTTGCGCTCGACGCCAGGGGGAAATTCCTGGCGCTGCGGGTGCGCCATCTCGCCGACATGGGCGCCTTCATCGGCGCGCCCGGTGCGCACATCCAGACCAACAACTTCGCCCGCTGCTTCCCCGGCGTCTACGCGATTCCGCGCGCGCAGATCGACGTGCAATGCCTGTTCACCAACACGGTGCCGACCGGCCCCTATCGCGGTGCCGGGCGGCCCGAGGCGAACTATGCGCTCGAGCGGCTGGTGGCGGAGGCTGCGCGCGTCAGCGCCATCGATCCGGTCGTGCTGCGGCGGCGCAATCTCATCAAAGCGTCGGCGATGCCGTACAAGACGGCCGTCGGCACCACTTATGACAGCGGCGACTTCGCGCCGATCTTCGACAAGGCGCTGGCGCTTGCCGACTATGCGGGCTTCCGCAAGCGCCGCCGCGAATCGGTGAAGCGCGGGCTGCTGCGCGGCATCGGCCTCTCCTGCTTCCTCGAGCACGCCGGCGGGCTGCCGACCGAGGGCGCTTCGCTCGCCTTTCCGGGCGACGGCACGCTCGTTCTCGGCATCGGCGTGCACAACACCGGCCAGGGCCATGCGACGATGTTTCCGCGCGTGGCGGCGCAGCGCCTCGGAATCGCGGTCGAGCAGATCAGGTACCGATCGGGCGACAGCGATCTCGACATCAAAGGCAATCCCTCGGTCGGCTCGCGCTCGACCATGACGGCCGGCGCCGCGATCTACCAGGCGATCGATCTGATGCTGGCCAAGGGCCGCGCAGTCGCCGCCACGCTGCTGGAAGCCGCCGAGACCGACATCGCCTATCAGGATGGGCACTTCCTGGTGGCGGGCACCGACCGCCGCCTCACCCTGTTCGAGGTTGCGGCTGGCGCCGGCGAAATGGCCGCGCGCGGCGCGACGCCCGAAAACCTCGACACCAAGACCGCGGTCGATACGCCGCAAACCTTTCCCAACGGCTGCCACATCGCCGAGGTCGAGGTCGATCCGCAGACCGGCGTCGTCGCGATCGTCGGCTACACCGCCGTCGACGACTGCGGCAACGTGCTCGATCATACGATCGTCGCGGGCCAGCTCGTGGGCGGGCTCGCGCAGGGCATCGGGCAGGCCTTGCTCGAGAACGCGGTCTACGACGCGGCGAACGGCCAGCTCGTCAGCGGCACCTTCATGGACTACGCCATGCCGCGGGCGACCGACATGCCGCCGATCGTCGATGAAAGCCACGTGGTGCCGGCGACCACCAATCCGCTCGGCGTCAAGGGCGTCGGCGAGGCCGGTACCACCGGCTCGATCGCCGCCATCATGAACGCGATCGCCGACGCGATCCCCGGCGGCCGCGGCGCGGCGCTCGACATGCCGGCAACGCCCGCCAAGGTCTGGCGCGCATGCCGAGAAGCGGACTGAAGCGGTTCAGGCCGCGCTGCGCTCGCTGCGCCGCAACGGCACGAGAGTCGTCTCGTCGTCGCGCCAGGGCGTCTCGAAGTCCGCCAGCTCGACCCGGTTGCGGCCGCGCGATTTCGCGCGATAGAGCGCGCGGTCGGCCTGGGCGAGCAGCCGCGTCAGGTCCTGGGCCGGATCGATCATCACCGCCACGCCGATGCTGGCGGTCGCATGCAGCACGTGCCCTTCGACCGCGGCGGCGTTCACCTGAAATGCCGCGCGGATACGGTCGGCGACCAGGAACGCGTTGTCGGAGCTGGCGTCGGCCAGGATCACGGTGAATTCCTCGCCGCCAAGGCGACCGACCAGATCGGTATCGCGCACGCTGGCGTGCGTCGTCTTGGCGAAAACCTGCAGCACCTTGTCGCCGATCGAATGGCCGAAGCGGTCGTTGATCGACTTGAAGTGATCGAGATCGATCAGCAGGACGGCAACCGGCCGGTCGCGCCCGACCTGGCGCTGCAGCAGCAGCTCGGCATCCTGCAGCAGGGCGCGGCGGTTGAGCAGCCCGGTCAGCGGGTCGATCATCGCGGCTTCCTTGTGCCGGAGCTCGGTACGCTCCTTCGACATGGCGAGCAGGATGAACGCCGTCGCGATGGTCATGAGCAGCGCTTCGAGGCTGAGCACGTTCAGCCACGCGCTGGTCAACGCCTGCTCGATCTCCCGTCCGCGCAGCAGCGCACTGAGCGGCGTGCGCAGCAGGAACAGCGCGCCGTGGGTGAAGAACAGGAAGATTCCGGGCCAGCGCGAGACCAGCGGCTCGCTGCGGCCGCGCCAGAACTCGTAGGCCGTCAACCAGGCGTAGGCGGCGATGATCGCTGCGCTCAACTGCCCGCGGATTTCCGAACCCGCATCAAACCCCGGCCATTGGCAGGCAAGCAGCCACACGGCGGCGCCGGCGATCAGCGAGCCGGGCAGCGGCGCACGGCCGTTGAACACGCGCGCCCCGTTCCAGGTGACGCCGAACGAGGAGAACAGGATCACGTTGGCGAGATCGATCGAGATCAGATCCGGCACCGACCCATAGAGGCCGTAGAGCATGACCGAGAGCGAGCGCAGCAGATGCGCGCCGGCCCACCACACCACGGCGTGCACGCGTGTGTTCTGCACCCACACGAGGAGGAGGAGCAGGCCGAGGATGGCCTCCACGTCGATCGTGAGCAGAAAAAGCGTATGAACTTCAAGCGACATGGCGACTCGCCAGACAAATCACTGCTCTCGAAGGCCCCGCGTTTTTTATTTACAGACGGAGGCTGTAAAAACAATGAAGGCGGGCCTCGCCCGGCCGACGCGGTTAGAGAACCGTGCGAGGCCGCAAGCCAAATTGCATAAAATTTAAACGAAGCGCCGCCTCGTGCGAAACCATCGCTAATTGAATCTAAACGATCACCCAATGGAGCGTGCGCGCAGCGCGGGTGTAGGCAGGTCTGTCGCCGTCGGCCATCGTCGCCTCCCCCGGCGACACCCTAGGCGGTCGGGATAGTCCGGCTCAACGCGTCGGTTCGCCGCTATGGGCCAGGCCCTTGCCGTCGCCGGCCTCGGCCAAGGCGGCGATCAGGTGGTCGAGCTTGTGGCCGGCGCGCATCGCCTTGGCGGTCAGATAGCGCCGATTGTGCGCGTTGATCGGTGCGTGCAGAGCCTTGCGGCCGGACACCTCGATGCCGGCGTCGGCGAGACCGTCGAGCTTGTGCGGATTGTTGGTCAGCAGCAGCACGCGGGTGCAGCCAAGCATGTGCAGCATGCGCGCCGCAACGCCATAATCGCGTTCGTCGTCGTCAAAACCGAGCGTGGTGTTGGCGTCGACCGTGTCGAGGCCGGTATCCTGCAATGCATAGGCGCGGATCTTGTTGGCGAGCCCGACGCCGCGTCCTTCCTGCTCGAGATACAGGATGACGCCGCCGCCCTCTTCCTCGAGCCGCGTCAGCGCAAGCCGCAACTGGTCGCCGCAGTCGCAGCGACGCGAGCCGAACACGTCGCCGGTCAGGCACGCCGAGTGCAGTCGCACCGGCACCGGCTTGGTAAGATCGGGCTTGCCCACCAACACGGCGACGGCTCCGCCGCCGACCGCGTCGCGGAATACGACAAAGCGGGTTTCGACCCCGCTATGGAGCGGAATTTTGGATTCGCCGGCAATCGCAAGGGACTGGATCGCGGCCCAGCGGAACTTCGCGATCGCGTCCGCGCTGACCACCACGAGCGGCGGATTGCACAGCGCAAGATGCGTCACGTTGCAGCGAGCGATGAGCAGCGCCGGCAGCCGCTGAGCAAGCTTGGCCAAATCGATCGCCGCCGTCGCCGCGGCTCCCGCCGGCTCTGCTTCGAGTCCCGCGTAGACCCGGATATCCGCGACGAGCGAGTAGATCGTCGCCGGATCGCGATCCTCGGGCAGCGCCAGCGCCATGGCCCCCGCAGCGTCGAGACCGAGCGAACGAGCGCGCCTTGCGGTCACGATGAGCTGAGGGAGGAACGGAGCGCACAGCGCTTCGAGTGCGGCAAGCCGATGCGCATCGAGGCCGTCGACAGGCAACGCAACGACCGCGTCACCGGCTCCCGAGATCACCACCGGTCGCCCGGCGCGAAACTCCGCAAGCGCACGCTCCGCCGCCACATGGTCGGGTGCGCCGAACATAACGCCCCTCCCATTACCATTTACGCTCTTCATTCTCGGATTTTCCATGAGGTATTACACGACAAGACGAAAACCACGATCTACATTGTTATTCCAATTGCACATCTTCGGTTTTCACACTCTGCGTATCAGAATAGTATGGCAGGATGAAGTCCCCTTCAGAAGCGCGGCCAGACGCAGATTTCGATTCCGACCGCTTGCAAGCTTCGACGCGCGAATCCAAGAATCCAGAACCCCGCCCAATTGCAAACGCCGACACATGGCCGTTTGTTCCCGAACTTTTTCGCTCCTCGGATGGGCGTCTGCCGGTACCCTGGGAAGATCGGTTTGGCCCGTTGCGCACCGGATCGGTCGACGAACTCGTGGTCGTTGGTCAGATCGGACAATCGATCGACGGTCGTATCGCCACGGCTACCGGCCATTCCAAATACATCAATGGTCCCGAGGGGTTGGCTCACCTTCACCGGCTCCGCGCGCTGGTGGACGCAGTCGTCGTCGGGGTGCGCACGGCGATCGCCGACGACCCGCTTTTGACGGTGCGCAATGTCGCGGGGCCAAACCCGGCGCGGATCGTGCTCGACCCCAGCGGACGGCTGCCGTCCAACGCGCGCCTGCTCGCCGACGATGGCGCGCGACGGATCGTGATGACCGGCGAAGGCGTCACGCCCAAGCTCCATTCCAGCATCGAGATCCTGAACCTGCGTTCATCAAGCGACGGAATCGCGCCGACCACGATCTTGTACGCGCTGGCTGATTGCGGGTTTCGCCGCATCCTCATCGAAGGCGGCGCCAACACGGTGTCGCGCTTCATTGCCGCGAGCTGTCTCGATCGGTTGCATGTGGTGGTGGCACCGATCATCATCGGCGCCGGCCAGTCCGGCGTGACGCTGGCGCCGATCGACCATGTCGGCGAGGCGTTGCGCTCGCCGATACGGCCGCACATCCTGGGCGAGGAGGTCCTGTTCGACTGCGACCTGACGGCTCAGCGCGTACCGATCGGGCGGGCGAAAAAGTCGACGTGACCGATCCGCATTCCCGAACGCCCGGCCGCGATCAGGTCGCGCCGGCGCGCGAGCCAGCCGATGATGTCGGCGAGCGGCAGTTCGCCGACCTCGCGCGCGATGCTGGCCCAGCCGGTCGCAACCTCCACCTGGATGTCGCGGTCGCCCGGCGTGAACACCCAATCGGACGCGCCATGATCGACGGCATAGCCCATGGCTTCGAACCGGGCGACCGCGGTCGTGGCCGCCGCCGGCCCGAGCGCGGGCCCGAATCCCTTGTCGTGCCGCTGATGGACATTGACGGCATCGACGATCGCGACATCGAGCGCATCGGACGGCGTCAGTGTCGCCAAACCGTCATAGCTGAGCGACGCATAGACCGCCAAGCGCCGGGCCGCCGTCTCGGTCACCAGCCGCTCCAGCCAATCGGCGGAGACGAGATCGAGCAGCGCGGACGTCGTCACCAGTTCCACCGGGCCGTCCAGGGCCGCTTCGAGATCGCGGGCAAGATCGACCGGCATGGTGGTGACGGTCAGGTCCGGGGGCCGCGCCAGCGCGCCGGCGCGGGCCAGCAGACCGAGATCATTGTCGACCAGGCGCCAGCTCTGCCGGCTCGGCAGCCGTGCCGACACGGCGCGCAAGGTCGAGCCTGTGCCGCAGGCCAGGTCGACCACGGCGATGTTCGAGCGGGCAGCCGTGGCGGCTGCGACCTGCTCGAGGACCTTGGCATTGCGCGCGCGCCGGTCATACGGCTCGCGCAGCGCAAGCCATTCGGCCGAGAAGCTCATAGCGCCCTCGTGATGGCACGGGCGAAGCGCTCGGCCGACGCCCGCCAAGTCGGCAGGCGTGCCGCGACCGCACGCGCACCGGCCGCCAGTCGGCTGCGTTCGGCCTTGTTTTCGATCAGGCGCTGCAGTGCGGCCGCCAGCGCGGCGGCATCGCCCGGGGGCACCAGCATACCGGCTTCGGCGGGCACGGTTTCCGGAATGGCGCCCGCGGTCGTGCCGACGACCGGCAGGCCATGGGCGAGCGCTTCGGCGAACGCCATGCCGTAGCCTTCGTGCCGGGACGGGAGCACGAACAGGTCGGCGTTCGCATAGAGCCCGGCGAGACGTTCGGCCGATACGGCGCCGCTCAGCGTGATCCGGTCGGACAGCCCATGGGCCGCAATGTCGTCGACGAGCCGCAAGGCCGCCGCCACATCGCGTCCGGTGTCGCCTGCGATGGTCAGCCGCCACGGCAGCTCGGTCAGCGCGGCAAGCGCTGCGACCAGCACGTCGTAGCCTTTGCGCGGCACGACGGCACCGACGGCGAGCAGGGCGACCGGCCCATCTGCGACGGCACGCGCCAGCGCAGGGCGGTCCGTCCCGGGCTCCACCACGGTGATACGATCGGCGCTGACGCCGTATTCGCCGACCAGCAGGCGGCCGGTGGCGGGGCTCGTGACGACGATGCTACGCGCACAGGCCAGCGCAGCGCGTTCGCTCGTCCGCATCGCGTCGGCCTCCTGCACGGTGAGGCCGGTCTCCAGCGCCAGCGGATGATGCACGAGCGCGATCAGCGGATGGGACGCACGCAAGCTCTCGCCCGCCTCCGGGAGCACGCCGAATGCAAGCCCGTCGATCACGATCGGACGTCCTTTGGGCACGTCGGAGAGATGCGCCTTGGCGGCAGCGCGGGTCAGCGCGTTCGGGCGCGGAAAGCCATCGCCGAGGTTCAGGATCTCCGGCCGCCAGCCGAGGTCACGCAGTTCGGCGATGATGCGCCGGTCATACGCATAGCCCCCGGTCGGCGTGCCGAGGTCGCCCGGCACGGCGAAGACCACGTCGCCGCTCACCACACCGGCGCCTCGTACCAGGCGCGCGCCGTCGGGGATTCCGAGACCGTCACCCGCAGCGCCGCAATCTCCTTGGGATCGCGGCCTAGCTTTCCAGCGCGAACCGCGTCGGAAAAGCGATCAAACACCCACTTCGTCAGCCATTCGGTGGTGGTGTTCTGACCCTTGAAGGCCGGGATGTCGTCGAGGTTCTTGTAGTTGACCACCTTCAGGGTCTGTTTCAGCACGTCATTGGCGCAACCGATGTCGACCACGATGCCGTTGGCGTCGAGCTTGTCGGCAATGAAGGCGACCGCGACCACGAAGGTCGCGCCGTGCAATTGCTGCGCCGGCCCAAAGACCTCGCCTTTGAACGAATGGGCGATCATGATGTGGTCGGAGACCTCGACGGCGTACACGGCTGCTCCTGTCTAGCTGGGATAGCGGATCAATTGGCACAACACGCCGCCGGCGGGCGTGAGAAGTTCCGGCAGTTTGGCAGGCAAGTCGCCGAACGCGACCGGCGGAGCGATCAGCGCGTCGAACACCGGATCGTCCAGCAGGCCCACGGCGGCGCGCAGGCGGCGACCGTAGTCCCAGCGCGGGAGCCGGCTGGGGGCGACCCGGCCGACCTGGCTGGAAACTAGCTTGAGGCGGCGCGAATGGAAGACGTCGCCGAGCGGGACCTGCACGGTGCCGGCGCCATACCAGGACAGCTCCAGGACCGTCGCCTCCTGGCCGGCAAGCCGCAACGCCGTCGCCAGGCCGGCCGCGGAGGCGCTGGTGTGGACGACGAGGTCGCAGCCGTCAGGCGCCTCCTCGGGTGCGGCAAATCGCGCGCCGAGCCGCTGGGCGATGGCGGCGCGTGCCGGATCGATGTCGACGACGATCACTTCCGTCCCCGGCAGCCGGACGCACAACCGCGCGACCAGGAGCCCGAGCACGCCCGCCCCGACCACCGCGATCCGGTCGGCCGGTCCCGGCGCGCCGTCCCACAGGGCGTTGAGCGCGGTCTCCATGTTGGCGGCCAGGACCGCTCGTTCCGGTGGCAGACCCTCGGGCAGAGCCACAATATTTTCGACGCCAAGGTTGAACACGGTCTGGTGCGGATGCAGCGCAAAGGCGAGACGGCCTTTGAGGTCCGGGGGGCCTGCTTCGACACGCCCCACCATCGCGTAGCCATATTTTACGGGAAAAGGGAATTCCCCGCTCATGAATGGCGCGCGCATGCGCTGGTACTCGCTCTCCGGTACACGTCCCGAAAAGACCAGCCGCTCGGTCCCGCGGCTGAGCGCGCTTGCAACCGCGCGTATGCGGACCTCGCCGTCGAGCGGCCGCGCGACCAGCTCGGCGCGGATCTCCGCCCGGCCTGGCCCCACATACCAGAGCGCCTGTGCTTCCGCCGCCATCATTGGACCCTGACCCCGCCGCCCGCTATATCCCGCCCGGCCCTGAAAAGCATCCGATGTCCGAACGCACCCTTAATGCCGCCGTCGCGCCGTCCGCCGACCCGCTCACCGGCCGTCGCATCCTGTTCACCGTGGTCGTGCTCGCCTCGATGGCAGGGCTGATCTGGCTGCTGTCGTTCGCGCTCTCGGCCGGCGGATTCGGCGTCGTCGACGTCATCCTGGTCGTGATGTTCGCCGTCACCCTGCCCTGGTCGGTGATCGGCTTCTGGAACGCCACCATCGGCCTGCTGCTCATGCGCTTCACGGGCGATCCGGTCGCCGCCGTGACGCCGGTCGCGGCGCGCATCACCGGCGACGAGCCGATCACCGACAAGACCGCGATCCTGTGGTGCGTACGCAACGAGGACACCGAGCGCGTCATCCGCAACATCGAGCCGATGATGGAAGGCATCGTGGCGGCCGGGGTCGCGCCGCAGTTCCAGGTGTTCATCCTGAGCGACACCAACTATCCGGAGATCGCCGCCGTCGAGGAGCCGCGTTTCGCCGAGCTGAAAGCCAAGTGGGACGGCCGCATCGCGCTGACCTACCGGCGGCGCAGCGTCAACACCGGCTTCAAGGCCGGCAACATCGCAGACTTCTGCGCGCACTGGGGCGCCGATTACGAGTTCGCCGTGGTGCTCGATGCGGATTCGTTCCAGACCGCGGACTCGATCCTGCGCATGGTGCGCATCATGCAGACCGACGGCAGGCTCGGCATCCTGCAGAGCCTCGTGGTCGGCATGCCGTCGACCAGCGCGTTCGCGCGCATCTTCCAGTTCGGCATGCGTCTCGGCATGCGCTCCTACACGCTCGGCAGCGCCTGGTGGCAGGGCGACTGCGGCCCGTACTGGGGCCACAACGCGATCATCCGGCTTGCGCCCTTCATCGCGCATTGCCACATCCCGCCGCGGCCCGACGGCACCCACATCCTCAGCCACGACCAGATCGAAGCGGTGCTGATGCGGCGCGCCGGCTACGAGGTGCGCGTGCTGCCCGAGGAAGGCGCGAGCTGGGAGGAGAACCCGCCCACCCTGCTCGAATTCATCCGGCGCGATTTGCGCTGGGCGCAGGGAAACATGCAGTATTGGCCCTACCTGGTGATGCCGGGGCTGAAGCCCGTGAGCCGCTACCAGATCGCGTTCGCGATGCTGATGTTCCTGGGCTCGCCGGCCTGGATGGGACTGCTCGTGCTCGGCACGCTGGCGGTGGCGGCCGCCGCGACGCCGGCGGACTTCATCCGCGCCGACGCCGGCACGGCGCTGTTCGTTATCATCCTGATCATGTGGTTCGCGCCCAAGATCGCGACCGTGGTCGACGTCGTGTCGCGGCCGGCGCTGCGGCGCGCTTTTGGCGGCGCAACCCGTTTCGTCGCAAGCGTCGTCACCGAGACGGTGTTCTTCCTGCTGCTCTCGCCGATCATGTGGTTCGGCCACACCGTGTTCCTCACCGGCCTCGTGCTCGGCAAGACCATCGGCTGGGGCGGACAGGCGCGCGATGATCACGCGGTCCCCTGGATGCTCGCGGTGCAAAAACTCTGGCCGCACACCCTGCTCGGCTGGAGCTGCATCCTGGTGCTCGCCCTCACGGTACCCGCGGCGATCCCGTACGCGCTGTTCATCGCCGGCGGACCGGCGTTGTCGATCCCGCTTGCCGTCGTCACGTCGTGGCCGGCGGTCGGGCGGGCGCTGATGCGCGTCGGCCTCGGCGCGCTCCCCGAGGAAAACGCGCCGCCCGCGCCCCTGCGCCAACTCGCCCTGCCGGCGATCGAGGCGGCGGCGTTGCGCGCGGCCTGAGCCGATGTTCGAGGCGCTGCGAACGCTGCGCGGCGTCATCCGCTCGCTGCGCATTTATTACGGTAGCCGGCACAACCGCGCCGCCATGGACGCCCTCTATGCGAGGTTCGTGCGCGCCGGCGATCTCGTGTTCGACGTCGGCGCCCACGTCGGCGACCGGATCGCGGCGTTCCGCCGGCTCGACGCACGCGTCATCGCCTGCGAGCCGCAGCCCGCATTGGTGAAAACGCTGCGGCTGATCTATGGGCGTGACAAGTCGGTCATGATCGAGCCGGTCGCGGTCGGCCGCGCGGCGGGCAAGATCGCGTTCAAGATCAACATCGACAACCCGACGGTCTCGACTGCGTCCGAGGACTTCGTCAAAGCGTCCGACGGCGCGCCGGGCTGGCAAGGTCAGGCCTGGACCCGGAAAGTCACCGTGCCGATGACCACGCTCGACGCGCTCATTGCGCGTCACGGCGTGCCCACGTTCATCAAGATCGACGTGGAAGGATTCGAGGCCGACGCGCTTGCCGGCCTGACGCAGCCGGTGCAGGCGCTGTCGTTCGAATTTACCACGATCCAACGCGACGTGGCGCAGGCGTGCCTGATGCGCTGTCAGGCGCTGGGCTACGTCCGCTACAATGCCGCGTTGGGCGAAAGCCAAAAGCTGGTGCACGATGACTGGCAGAGCGCCGAGGCGATGAGCCGTTGGCTGACGGCGCTGCCGGCCGAGGCGAATTCCGGGGATGTGTATGCGATGCGTTAGTGTGATGGCGGCACTCGCGCTGATGGTCGCGAACGCGGCGCTGGCCGCCGACGACCTCGCCGTCGACGTGGTCAATGCGAGCGAGCCGACGCTGTGCGCCGAGAAGGACAACGTCTATCTCAGGCTCGCTTCGCCGGAAGTGCGGCGGTTCAAGGTCGAGGCGGTGCATCCGAACTACATCGGCACCATCGTGGTCGACCGCTCGGCCTTCGACCTGCACAACTGTCCGGACCTTGCGGCGGCTCCGATCATCACCGAGAAGCCGCGCCGCATCACCATCTACGAGACGCCGGACCTGCAGCTTGTCGGCCTCACCATCCCGAATTTCTGGCGCAAGGGTCCGGTGCCGGTGCGCGTCGGCGACCGCGTCGAAAGCGGCGTGCAGCTGTTGCAGCTGTGGGTGCGCGCCAACGACCGCGCCGAGGAAGTGCTGGTGCTCTATCCGGCCGACGGCTATTGGCGCGCGCGGCCGTTGCCGCCGACGAACCTGAAATGGAGCGCCTACGGCTCGTCGTTCCTGGTCGGGCCAGTCGAGTTCAAGGAGCGCCCGTTCGTCGACATCCGCGAGGTCGTGTTCGAGCCCGAGACCAGGACGTTCCGCCTCGCTTTCGCGCGCGGCGGGAGCGCCACCTTGCGGCTCGAGACGCTCGACATCGAGCGGCAGGTGCTCGACGTGACGCTCGATTCGGCCGGCGGCGACCTGCCGTTCGCGGCGCTGCGCTCGATGTTCGTCACCGAGATCAACAACGACGTGGCGCAGGTCGGCTGGCGCCTCAAAGGCGCTGACAGCTGGCAGCGCACCGGGGTGATGGATTTCAGAGAGGCCAAGGCGGTCGAAGTATGGGCCGGCCGCGTCGTGCCGTCGCGCCACAACACCAGCGCGCCGGACATGGTGTTCCGCGATTTCAAAGGACGCTAATTTCCGCGCAGCGTGGCGAGCAGCTCGCTCCACGCCCCGCGGTACGGCTCGAAGGCGAAGCGCACCATATGTCGGCCCGGCGGCACCGGGACGGCGCGGAAGATCACGTTGGCGCGCAACAGCTCGATCTCGGCGCCGTCGATGGTGGCACGCCACCACGGCGTCCAGACGTCGTTGAGCACGACGATCCCGCCGGACGGCGTATCCACCGCGACGATCACTTCGGTGTTGGCGTAGCGCACCAGCCGGGCGTTTCCAATCGGCTCGGCCAAGCCTTGCGGCGCGGCGCGCGGCGCCTGCTCCAGCAGCACGGTGCGGCGCGGATCGACGTCGGACGGCCAGCCGGTTTCGATCAGCTTGGCGAATTCGGCGATCCGCCAGTCGCCGACCAGCATCACGCGCGGCAGCGCGCGCGGGTTTTCGTACACATAGGCGTTCCGGGTGCGCGCGATGAAGTTGAGGTCGCCCGGCTTCAACATCTTGTCGATCTGCTCGACCGGCACGCCGGTCGCGATCAGGCGCAGGCCGAACAGGTCGGCGAAGGCCGAGCGGTAGGAGGGGTAGAGGGCTGAGAAGCCGCGCTGGTCCGCTCCCGCCACCGTGTCGCCGACGCGGGTCGCCTCGTAGAACCATTTCAGCCGCAGCGGATTGTGGCCGAACACATGCTCGCAGCCGTGGATCATGCAGATGTTCGGCCAATGATACTCGATGCCGATCAGCTCGACGCGGTCGCGGTGGTTCGGCGCCTGCGCGGCGAGGCGCTGCTTGATCAGCACGACGGTCTCGTTGCGCGTGTCGGGACGCAATGCCTCGTAATGCGCCGGCGGCAGGCCGGTCGATTCGTGCGGCGCGTTGTTCCAGGCGAGATCGGCGGTGGCGAACGCTGCGAGCAGCAGCGCCGCCGTCACCGGCGCGCCGGAGTTGCGGCGCCGCGCCAGGATCAGCATGAGACCGGCCGCAACGACGCAGACGAGGCCCGTGGCGATCGGTCTGATGACGGGACGCAATCCGACGATCGTCACCGCCAGGGAGAGCGCCAGCGCAACGGCGAAGAGCGTGACCGTAAGCGCGACCGTCCGTTGCGCGCGGCTTGCCGGCGGCAGTCCGCTGATCCAGCGATGCACCAGATAGCCTGTCAGGAGGGCGATCAGCCCACCGAACACGAAGGTCGCATCGGCCGGCCGGCGGAACAGCTTTACGCCCGGCATCAGCTCATACATCGCGTGGAACACGGGCGTGTAGCGCCCGAACATGTAGAGCGCGACCAGCAGCGCGGCAATCGCGAAGAAGCGGATCTCGCGCGCCCACAGCAATTGCGCGCGGGTAAGCAGCATCACCGGAACGAGCGCGCCCGAATAGAGCAGTCCCATGTTCTGGGCGAGCGACAGTTGCGCCATGCCGAAGCGCTCGTTCCAGGCCCATCCGCCCGCGCCCCAGAAGTCGGCCTTCGGATCCATGGCGGCGAACATGTCGGCGAACACGAGCGAGAGCAGATGCGTCGGGTGCAGCGAACCGCGTCCGGCCTGTTCGAAGCTGAACTCGGGCCGGTTCGAACGCAGCGCCAGCAGCTCGGTGAACAGCACCGGCAGTGCGATGATCAGGAACCCCGTCACGGCGCCGGCGGCGAGCGGCAACAGGCTCGCGCGGAAGCGTGCCATGCGGCCGGCGCCGTCGAGCCAACGCCAGGCGACGAAACCGGCCAGCACATAGAGCTCGAGCAGCGCCACCTGGTCGCGCCCGACCGCGATCAGCCCGCCGGCCACGCCGGCGAGCGCGCCCCACTTCCACGAGCCGCGATCGAGCGCGCGCGACAGCAGCAGCAGCGCGAGCGGCAGATAGGCGAGGCTGATCACCTGTCCGGTGTGCTGCAACCGGGCGCTGGCGGCGCCGCCGAACGCGAAGGCGAGCGCGGCGACCAGCGCGCCGGCCGCGTGCCAGCCGCGATCGCGGAAATACAGGATGATCCCGAGCCCGCCGGCGAACAGGTACGCGAAGCTGACGGCGTCGTTGGCGCGAAAGCCCGGCGCTTCGCTCACGAGCGCGAGCAGCACGTGCAGCGGCGAGAGCAGCATCGACTGCGGATCGGAGACGTTGGGCCAGCCGGCGAACACGTTCGGGGTCCACAGCGGGGATTCGCCGGTCGCGAAGGCGCGCGCCATGAACTCGACCGGCGGCAGGAAAGTCGACTTCGCGTCGTACGGCACGGTGACGGCGCCCGAAAGCCACGGCCACGCCGGAACGAGGAACGCCAGTGCGAAGATCGCCACGGTCGTTCCGAACGAAATCGAAGGCGCGCGAGTCATACCGGCACCGCGGTCGCGTCGTAGGCGAAGATCCAGTCGTAGCGCTGCTTGATGCGATCCTCACGCCACTCCGCATCCACATAGGCTTGCGCGCCGGCCGCGTCGGCGAGCGCCGGATTATGGAAACGCCTGGCGTTGTCGTTGGCGCCACGCACCAGCCGCGCGGTGCGGTCGAGCCGGGCCGCGTCGTAGCGCTGCAGTCCGCTCTCCACGTCCTCGCCCGCGGCCTTCAGGCAGCGCGCCAGCACCATGCCGTCCTCGATCGCCATGTTGGCGCCTTGCGCCAGCATCGGCAGGGTCGGGTGCGCGGCATCACCGACCAGCGTCACGCGGCCGACCGAATAGCGCGCGAGCGGCTCGCGCCCGAGCAGGGCCCATTTGAACGGTTCGCCGATATTGCGGATCAGTTCGTGGATGTCGGCGTGCCAGCCGGGGAAATCGGCGGCGCATTCTTCCGTGGTGCCGCGCTCGGTCCAGGATTCGACGCGCCAGTCGCCGCGCTCGACGATGCCGACGAAATTGAAGATCTCGCCGCGGCGCAGCAGATAGTTGACGACGTGGCCGCCCGGACCGACCCAGTTGACCCCGACGTTGCGGCGCATGCGGGACGGAAGCTTGCCCACCGGCACCAGCCCGCGCCAAGCCATGCAGCCGGTGAAGGCCGGCCTGTCGTCGCCCACCAAAAGATTGCGGATACGCGAGTGCACGCCGTCGGCGCCGACCAGCGCATCGCCATGGACGCGTTCGCCGTCGGCAAGGTGAAGCGTCACGCCGTTGCCGTCGTCCTCGAAGCCGACACAACGCGCATTCAATCTGATCGCGCCCGGATCCACGGCGCGCACTGCGTCGACCAGCACGCCCAGCAGGTCGGCGCGGTGGATCATGAAGTAAGGCGCACCGTAGCGCGCGACCGACTCGGCGCCGAGGTCGAACAGCTTCCAGGTCTGGCCGCTGCTCCAGAGCCGGATCTCCTTGCCCTCCGGCTCGCTCCAGACTGCACGCAGGGCGTCTTCGAGCCCGAGAGCGAACAGCACGCGCGCGCCGTTGGCGGAGATCTGCACGCCGGCGCCGAGCTCGGCGAGCACGCCCGCCTGCTCGTACACCGCGACCTCGTGGCCGTCGCGCTGCAGCGCGAGCGCGGCGGTCAGTCCGGCAATTCCGGCCCCCACGATCAGGATGCGCAACGAGCCTTCCCCCTCCGCCCTCCTCAGCCAGTATCCACCATGGCTTGCGGCTTTGCACGCAATCGGAGTTTACTCACCGGCCCGCATTCGCGGGCATGTCGAATTGGCGAGACCTTGCCATGCCCGACCCTATGATCCCGAGCGAACGCTGCGACTATTCGGCCATCGTCGACCGCCCGCCGCTGACGCTGCCGGGCGGCGCCAGGATCGTGTTCTGGACCATCGTCAATCTCGAAGTGTGGGACATCGGCAAGCCGATGGCGCGCCAGGTGCTCCCCGCCCCGACCGGCGTGCCGCTGTTGCCCGACGTGCCGAACTGGAGCTGGCACGAATACGGCATGCGCGTCGGCGTCTGGCGCTTCTTCGACCTGTTCCGGCGCCTCGACATCCGGCCCACCCTTGCCATCAACGCGCGCGTCACCGAGGACTACCGCCGCGTCGCCGAGGAGGCGAAGCGCGCGCGCTGGGAGTTCATGGGCCACTCCTACGAGCAGGGGCCGATCCACAAGGAGCCCGACCAGGCCGCCATGATCGCGCGCTCGATGGATATCCTGGAGCGCTTCAGCGGCAAGCGCCCGGTCGGCTGGCTCGGTCCCGGACTGACGCAGACGCACGAGACGCCCGAGCTGCTCGCCGCCGCGGGCGTGAAGTACATCGGCGACTGGGTCTATGATGATGAGCCTACGGTGATCCGGACGGAGAAAGGTCCGCTGGTCACCCTGCCGTATTCGGTCGAGCTCAACGACATCCCGATGATGATCGTGCAGCATCATGAGAGCGACTATCTGCTCAAGCGCACCATCGACCAGTTCGACCGGCTTTATGCGGAGGGCAAGGAGCGCGCGAAGATCGTGTCGCTCGCGATCCATCCGTATATCTCGGGCCAGCCGCATCGCATCAAATACCTCGAAGCGATCTATGATTACGTGCGCCGGTTCGACGGCGTGCTGCACTGGAACGGCGAGCAGATCCTCGACTGGTACCTGACGCAGACAAAGGCCAAGCTGAAGGCGGCGGAATGAACGACGCTCCGCAGCGCCCGCCAGTCGGCATGCTGCCGACCGAGCGCATCGCCTACTTGCCGATCAGCCAACGCGCGCCGCTCAAGCTGCCGGGCGATGCCCGCATGGTGGTGTGGTGCATCGTCAACGTCGAGGAATGGGACGCCCTGCAGCCGATGCCGCGCACCGTGCTGAGCCCGCCGGCGGGCGGCTCGCCCTCGCCCGACATTCCCAACTGGGCCTGGCACGAATACGGCAACCGCGTCGGCTTCTGGCGCCTCCTGAAGGTGTTCGACGAGTTCAAGATCCCGGCCGCGCTGGCCATCAACGGCGCGGCCATCGCCGCCTATCCGCAGATCGTCGATGCGGCACGCGAGCGCGCGTGGGAGTTCATCGGCCACGGCTTCACCCAACGCAACATGCAGAAGGTGGCGGACGAGCGCGCCGACATCAGCCGCACCCGCGAGGTCATCGCGCAAGCCGCCGGCAAGCCGCCGCGCGGCTGGCTCGGGCCCGGCCTGACCGAGACCTGGGAGACGCCCGACCTCCTGGTCGAGGAGGGCTACGATTACGTCTGCGACTGGGTGCTCGACGACCAGCCGGTCTGGCTCAAGACACGTACCAGGCCGATCGTCAACGTGCCCTACACCCAGGAATGCAACGACGTCGCCATGATGCTGATCCAGCATCACACCGCGTCCGAGTACTGCGACCGCGCCATCGACCAGTTCGAGCAGATCTACGCCGACGCCAGGGACGGGGCGCGGGTCATGGCGCTGGTGCAGCACCCCTACATCATCGGCGCGCCGCACCGGCTGAAATACTTCCGCCGCGTCATCGCGACCTTGGCACGCAAGCCCGACGTGCTGTTCTGGACCGGCGCGCAGATCTGCGACTGGTTCCTGGCGTCGGGCCCGAAGGCGCCATAGCAGTCGTTTGTGCTCGGAGCAGATCGCCGCACCCGCTGGCATACCAACGATACCTCTCGTAACATCGAGACGGGGCAGCAAGAATTTCCGGAGGACCGCCGATGCATCTCAAGACGCTAGCGATCGCCCTTGCGCTTGTCGGCGCGGCGCTCATCCCCGCCGCCGCGCAGGATTATCCCTCGCGCACGGTCAAGTTCATCGTGCCGTTCGGGGCCGGCGGCCCGGCCGACGTGTTCGCGCGCGTGCTGGCGCAGCACCTCTCCGACAGCCTGAAGCAGTCGTTCGTGGTGGAGAACCGGCCCGGCGCCGGCTCGATCATCGGCACCGACGCGGTCGCGAAATCGCTGCCCGACGGCTACACGCTGCTGGTGATGTCGAACACGCACACGACCAACGAGTCGCTGGTGCCGAGCAAGCCGTTCCAGCTGATGCGCGACTTCGTGCCGGTCGCGCCGATCAACTACTCCGACCTGCTGATGGTGGTTCACCCCTCGGTGCCGGCCAAGGACCTGAAGGAATTCATCGCGCTCGCCAAGAAGGACCCGGGCAAGCTCAACTACGCCTCGTCCGGGCCGGGCACGCCGTATCACATGGCCGGCGAGCTGTTCAAAGCCATGAGCGGCACCGACATCGTGCACGTGCCGCACAAGGCTTCGGGCGAAATGCGCAACAGCGTGCTCGGCGGCCACGTGCAGATGATGTTCGACGCCATCACCGTGATGGCGGCGAACGCGCAGGCGGGCCAGGTGCGCGTCCTCGGCACCACCGGCACGCGGCGCTCGCCGCTGATGCCCGACGTGCCGACGGTCGCCGAAGCCGGCGTCCCCGGCTACGAGGCGACCATCTGGCTCGGCGTGATGGCGCCGGCCGGCACGCCCAAACCGATCGTCGACAAGCTCAACGCCGAGATCAACAAGGTGCTGGCCAACGCCGAGGTGAAGGCGGCGTGGCAGAAGCAGGGCGCGGTGCCGATGGTGATGACGCCGGCCGAGTTCGACGCCTACCTGAAGAAGGACGTCGAGAAGTGGGCCAACGTGGTGAAGGTGTCGGGCGCGAAGGTGCAGTGAGGGAACGCTGGCGCCGCAAACTCCGTCCCACCCTCCCCTGGAGGGGGAGGGTCGATCCGCCAAATCCCGACGGGCGAAGGCGGATCGGGGTGGGGTGATCTTCCTTCTCTTCGCCAGTCCGAATTCCGCACGCAGATTCGTCACCCCACCCCGCCGCTCGCTACGCTCGCGTCGACCCTCCCCCTCCAGGGCAGGGCTATCGCATATGACACGCAGCGCTATTTCTGAAACGGAATCGGCACTGAAAGCGCCACAGCCTCCCTCCCCCCTTGTGGGGGAGGTGGCCTCGCGAAGCGAGGCCGGAGGGGGACTCGCCACAAGCACGAAGAGCCTGCGCTGCAAAGACAAAGCAAAGACCCCCTCCCGCCCGCCTCCGCCCTGCGGGCTCCGGCGGTCGACCTCCCCCACAAGGGGGGAGGTGCTGTGGCGCTTTCGGCGCGAGGCAAGCGACAGCGCCATATGCGATAGCCCTGCCCTCCAGGGGAGGGTGTTCGAGCCCGCGGCTCCTCCCGCGCGTTACATCAGATTCACTTGTCAAACAGCCAACGCTACGCGCCCGGTTGGGTGGGGGCCCCGGGCTGCCCCTTGTCTTTTCTCTGCCCTTTCAAAAAGGAGGGGGCAGAGCGCCGACAGGCGCTGGTGCGGATACGCCGCACCCGGTGGTCCGCCTCGCGGTAGGACCCATCTCCGGATCGCCGGAGGATGACCGGCCCATGACGCGGGCCGGGGGCGCCTCTCGGCGCTCCACCGCGGCGTCCCTGCGACGGCTCAACCGCCGCGCAGTCACGGCGCCGGGCCGCGTTTTCGAGAGGACCTTCGCTCGAACCTTGCGGCCCGAACCCCTCCCGTCAGCCAGCTCCTGGCAGGGGATCGATAGTGTCCCCGAGCGGAGCCCCGACGCCGCCCGAGTGCAGGCCGTGCAAGAGCCTGCCCGCGGGCGCCGCACCGGCCGAGGCCCACGGTTTCCCTGGCGCCGGCCACCGGGATCGGCCTTCGTTGTCGGAGGCCTCCGCCGGTTCGTCCCGCTTCATTGATGCCTCATGAAGCGCCCTTTAGCAGGACGAGGTTGAGGGCAGGATAGCGCTGTTATGACAGTTGTCAAGTTTAACAGAATTAAAAGCTATTTATGTAAATGTTCCTGGTAATCCTGTAAGGCGGGGCGGACCCGTGCCGCCGTCGTTGGCGACCGCGGACACCATTCATGAGTCCGATCGCAAATTGAAATTTGAATACCGGCCGCCGACCGCCTACAGCCGCGTCGGAGGAAAGAAACGATGCGACGGCCCGATCCCTACGAGGCGCGCGCGCGCGAACTTGCCGCGGCGGCGGGGCTCAACCCGGATGACCGCGTCGGCGAAGGGCGCGGCATGCCGGCGTGGTGCACGTTCCGCGACGCCGCGCGGCAGGAGCGCCTCGTCAAGGAAGCCGCCGCGGTCGAGCTGCCGCCGCAGGCTGCGCGGTACCGCGACGCCCCGCTCAAGGTGTTCGGCGAGCACGAGGGCAGCACGCTGGCGCAGATGCGCAACTGCATGGCCGTCGGCAACGTGGTGGCCGGCACGATCTGCGCCGACGGCCACCTCGGCTATGCGCAGCCGGTCGGCGGCGTCATCGCCTACGCGGGCCAGATCAGCATCTCGGGCGTCGGCTTCGACATCGGCTGCGGCAACATGGCGATCCGCCTCGATACGCCGTACGCGGCGATCCAGGATCGGGTCGGCGACATCATCCGCGACGTGGCGCGCGTGGTCTCGTTCGGCATCGGCCGGCGCAACGAAGAGCGCGTCGAGCACGCTCTGTTCGACGACGCTGAGGCCTGGCGCGCGTCCGACATGGAGGCCTATCGGCAGAAGGCCGCCGGTCAGCTCGGCACGGTCGGATCCGGCAACCATTACGTCGACCTGATGCGCGACGAGGACGGGTTGGTGTGGATCGGCGTGCACTTCGGCAGCCGCGGCCTCGGGCACACCAGCGCGACGCGCTACCTCAAGGCGGCGGGCGGCAAGGACGGCATGAACGTGCCGCCTGCCGTCATCGACGAGGACGGCGAGCTGGGGGCACGCTACATCGCCGCGATGGAGCTGGCCGGCCGCTACGCCTATGCGGGACGCGAATGGGTGTGCGAACGCGTGCGCCAAATCGTCGGCGGCGCCGAGACCGACCGCGTGCACAATCATCACAACTACGCCTGGCGCGAACGCCACGACGAGCGCGACCTCTGGGTCGTGCGCAAAGGCGCGACGCCGGCGTTCCCGGGCCAGCGCGGGTTCGTCGGCGGCTCGATGGGCGACGACGCCGTGATCGTCGAAGGCGTCGACAGCGACGAGGCCCGTGCCTCGCTTTATTCGACGGTGCACGGGGCCGGGCGGCTGTTCGGCCGCCGCGAGGCCAAGCGGCGGTTCACGCGCGAGCAGATGGACGCATGGCTCAAGCAGCGCGGCGTGGTGCTGGTCGGCGCCGACCTCGACGAGAGCCCGATGGCCTACCGGCGTCTCCCCGACGTGCTGGCGCAGCACGCGGGCTCGATCCGCGTGTTGAATACGCTGCGCCCGTTCGCGGTCGCGATGGCGGGCGAAGGCGAGTACGATCCGTGGAAGGATTGATCGTAGGGCGGGCAAAGGCCGCGCCGGAGCGCAGCGAAGGCGGGCCGTGCCCGCATCTTACGCATATTGCCCGTGTGTGATCACCGCGCGGGCACGCTCGTCGCGCTGCGCGCGAACGAGCTTTGCCCGCCCTACGATACCCTTCGCCCCGGCGCCGCGTTGGCCCAACGCTCGATCACCGCGAGCGCCTCGGCGCCGAGCTTGTGCTCGGCCGGCATGCGCCGCTCGCCGACCGGCAGGCCCGCCTGCTGACGAAGCTGGTCCGCCGGCATGACGTGGCCCCGTGCGAGGATGCGGCAGTCCTGCACCGTCGCGCCGTAGTACATGCGGGCGATGCCGGCGGTCAGCATGGTGGAGACGCACATCACGCACGGCTCGGCCGAGGTGTAGATGTCGCAGCCGGCGAGATCCAGGGTCTTCAGCTTGGCGCAGGCGTCGCGGATCGCCTCGACCTCGCCGTGCGAGGTCGGATCGAACTTGCCCGGCGAGCGATTGAGGCCTTCGCCGACGATCTTGCCGTCCTTCACCACCACGGCGCCGAACGGCTTGGCGCCGGGATCGCTCAGCGCCTGCTCGGACAGAGCGATGGCGCGGCGCATGAATTGTTCGGAGTACATGGGCGAGCCCTTGGCGAGGACAGTATTGGCTAGAGGTCGACTAATCACACCCCAGCCGCGGTTGCCAATGTCAATGTAGGCGAAGTCTCTGCTTCATGTCCTCCATCTAGGAACATCCGGCCAGTCTGCTATTAATTCCTAGTGCGCCAAACACCGGAATCTGCGCTTGTAGCTGTGTTTGAAGGTCCATGCGACGTTACGAATCGTCCGCTTCACATGGCAAGATACTTGCAGCCTTCAACTCGCGCGGGGCGCTGATGGCATATCTTTACGAAACTCTTTCACCAGAACGCTTTCAGCATCTCTGTCAGGCGTTACTTACAATCGCGTTCCCAAACGTGCAATCCTTACCCATTGGCCAACCCGATGGCGGTCGTGATGCCGTCCTTTGGACCTCAACTCCTTCTCACCGGGCAAGGACATTTCAGGTCTTCCAAGTAAAGTTCGCGCGAAATCCAAACGACCGCGACGACATCGACGAATTCGTCGAAGCGGTATTAAAAAATGAGAAGGCGAAGGTCGAACGCCTCAAATCCAGAGGAGCGACCACATACTACTTGATCACCAATGTCGCGGGTACAGCTCACTTAGATCATGGATCCATCGATCGGGTTCAATCAAACCTTACCAGCGGCCTTGGTCTGCCGTCCTACTGCTGGTGGCGCGACGATCTGGATCGCAGGATTGACATAAACTCTAGTGTCAAATGGAGTTATCCCGAAATCCTGCGTGGCAGTGATCTACTTCAAGCCTTGCTGGAGGGATTAATTACAGAGGATGGAAGGCGACGCGATGCCGCGATCCGAGCGTACTTGGCGGCGCAGTATGCGGAGGATCAAGAGGTTAAGTTTAAGCAGGTCGACCTCTATAATAACCTATTCGATCTTTTTGTCGATGTACCCGTAAAATCTTTAACCCCGACTCGAGCAGAATGGCAAAGGCATCGGTCTAAATCATCGTTCTTGCCTGTTGACCCGTCCGGTCCAGACGGCGAAGTAATGGAAACTGGGGCTTACTGGCATAGATCGAGCCGTCCCGATGTAGGCGCTACTGAAGCGATGTTGGGTTTGGCCGGCGTTAGTTGGCAAAGGATCGTTCTCGAAGGAGCACCAGGTCAAGGCAAATCAACAATTACTCAGTACATATGTCAGGTACATCGCGCACGCTTAATGGACAAAACCCTTGATGTCGAGCGGCTTCCTGAAAGGCACCAAGTTTCCAACTTGCGACTGCCATTCCGTATCGACTTGCGCGATTTTGCGACCTGGACGGGCGGAAAAAACCCCTTTTCAGGAGATCCAAATGCAGCTCTACCGCAAGACTATCAACCCTCCTTAGAAAGCTTCATTGCGCACCAGGTTACTCAGTTTTCTGGCGGCCACAAGTTCACAGTTTCAGACCTCTCCGCGATTGCCAAGAGAAGCAACGTGTTAATCGTCTTGGATGGCTTAGATGAAGTCGCCGACATTTCTAATCGCGAGCGCGTCGTAAAGGAAATATCAAAAGGCTCTTCCAGACTAGAGACTGCCTCTAACTCATTGCAGGTTGTGGTCACAAGTCGGCCGGCCGCGTTTGCTAACTCTCCTGGCTTTTCGGAGCATGATTGGCCACATTGGGCTCTTCAATCTATGAACCATCCACAAATTCAGGAGTATGCTGAAAAGTGGATGAGGGCACGGCAGCTTAGCTTGAAAGACAAGTCCGAATTCAGGACGGTATTGCAGGAGAAACTTAACCAACCTCACATGCGGGACTTGGCCCGCAATCCAATGCAGCTTGCTATTCTTCTTAACCTCATTCAGACGCGCGGACTATCGCTTCCAGATAAGCGTACAAATCTTTATGATAGTTATATGGAACTTTTCTTTAGTCGCGAGGCGGAGAAGAGTGCGATAGTCCGCGAGCATCGTGACCTATTAGTTGAGGTCCACCGCTATCTCGCATGGATACTTCAAACCGAAGCGGAGGAGAAAAAGAGCCGCGGTAGCGTTACAGAGGACCGTCTTAAGCTGCTAATCCGCGAATATCTTGAGAACGAGGGTCACCCCACGCAATTAGTTGGTGACTTGTTCACGGGGATGGTCGAGCGGGTAGTCGCCCTGGTATCACGCGTTCAGGGAACCTTCGAGTTTGAAGTGCAGCCTCTAAGGGAATACTTTGTAGCTCGGCATTTATATGAGACTGCGCCATACTCTCCTCCGGGAAGCGAGCAACGCGGGACGAAGCCAGAGCGATTTGATGCACTTGCGCGGAACTTCTATTGGCTCAACGCGACCAGATTTTATTCGGGATGCTTTAGTCGCGGAGAGCTCACATCATTGGCAGAGGGGATCGAAGAGTTAGCTTCCTCGGAAGAGTTTCGAATTCATAACCTATCCCAGACAACTAGCTATAATGCTGCTGTCTGACTGGGTTTTCACTCAGCAACCTGTTTCGGTGCGACGTGTTGTATCTTTCGTTGCCTCAAAGGTCGGATTTAGAATGCTGCTTGCAGCTATAGGGCAGAATCGACGCGTTTCGTTGGCCCTACCGGAGCGATGTGGCCAGAAGGAACTACAGGAGGTTTGCAAGGCAGCGTACCGGTCCGCAGCGAGAAAAGATGAGTACTCAGCTATCGGCTCGGTCTTGGCTGAGAACTTGGACTCGAAAGGCAGGTTGGACTATTGGCTCTCCGAGGGTCCTCAGCCCGGCGGCCAGGTCGACAAGTGGTTAGCTCTGGGCTCAGCGTTAGATGTTTACGAGATGCTGACGCCTCAGCAAGCTGACAGCTTGGCCACCCGATATGGAGCGTCGTTTATAGGGAGATTGGGCGATGGCGGACGTTTCGATCTCCTTGAGAGTAACGAACAGATCTTTGACGAGGCAGTCGGTCTTGCGCTGAGAGGTGCATCCCTGCCCCCGCCTCCAGGTGGCAGAGTTCGACAGCATGCGGCGAAGCGCGCGCCCCTTCTTCTTCAGCTGTATTTTGTGTTGCACCCGCACCTTTACCAACATGTATTTCGAGGTGCTCGGGAAGCTCCGCTTTGGAATATTTTCTTGCAGGGTCTGCGCGAGTTTGGTTCGTTAAAGGGACTCGAGACAGCAGAATCAGTCGAAGAGAAATTTAGCAGTGATAATTTGCCTAAATGCGCGCGCTTTTTGAGTGCGTTTAAGGAGGTGGCGGAAAAGCCCGTAGGCATTTGGGCGGAGAGCCTAACACCTTGGTCGAAGCTGCTGGATTCTGGGACTAGAGAATGGGGCAACAGCCGGATATTTGCGGAACTAGCTGCCATAGCCGCCGGGATTCGATCTAAGACCGAGATCGGACGCATCGGCAGCGATTTAGCAGACTCGAACGTGCCAATTTCAGAGAGGGCAAGATTCGCTCGGCTACGATCCGGCGCAACGCGATGGTGGTCGGATCAGCTAGTCGTCGCTTCGGGAGAGGCGGACAAGTTCTTCGAACTCATTTGCGTGCTGGTTTGGGGTTCTCCAAGGACGATCATTCAAGTTGGTGATTTGATTTCTGAGCTTGTTGACGCGCTTCCCCCCCTTGAATGGAGTGAGTTATTTGGATCCATCGAAAGAGTGCTTTCTTTTGATCCCGAGCGCAGGGCTAGGATTGACTCCAAGCTCCTTCGGTCTATGAATAGGCTTTCACCTCGCGTGTTAGCGGTTCTAATTACGAGGTCAGGCCATCTTTCCGCGGAACAAATTCTCGATGGTTCGCTCAGAGATTATTCGGGAAAGGACACAAGTGTTTGGTCTTCGATTGTTGATATTGCTCTATTGAGGGCAGTTAGGGAGGGAACGTGGAGGGATGCGTTGACACGTGTAAAGCGCGCATACGATAACGGAGTGACCACCTCTTCTTCTGCATGGTCGTTTCAGGTTGCTCATGCTGAAATTGTTCCGTTTAACGTCGCGAAAGAGATATGTCGCGACGCAAATAAATACCCGCTGTATATTCTGGATGCCGCTGAGGCATCTTTGACAAAAGCTGCAAAGTTAAAAGTTAAGGCTGTTGGGACGCTTGCAAACCAGCAACGTTGGTTTATGAATTAACCGGAGCTTACTCGGAGACCGGCCTAGAGCCACTTCGACGACGACGCATAAGCAGATCGTTGGCCTCACGACACCTATTCGGGCCTCGACCCGTGGTACGGGGTACGACGCATTTCATCCCGCCAGACCGAGAAACACCATCATCGCCCGGTTGAGCCGCAGCATGGTCTCGTCGTCGAGCCGGCCGATATGGCGGCCGAGACGCGCTCTGGGAAGCGTCGCGAGCTTATCGACCATCAGCCGCGACGCGATTCGCAAGCCGTTTGCTTCGCTTGGAGCTACGTCGAGGCGAACGAGCGGGCCAGGCGTCAGGTCGGTGGTCAGCGGGCAAATCGTAATCGAATCGCCGGCGTCAAAGCGATCGTCCTGGACGATCACGACGGGGCGAGGCTTTGTCGCATAGTCGGCTCCGCCCGCGGCAGTCCAGACCTCGCCGCGCTTCACTTATCCTCCCAGAGCCACGAAGAAAGCGAATCCACGAACGCCAAGTCGTCCTTGGCCTGCGGGCTGCGCGCGAGCGCTCGCATTTGTCGGCGCGCCTCCTTGGCGAATTCGGGCGAGCGTGTGTCCGGCACCCAAATCTGAATCGGCCGCAGTCCCTGCGCGCGCAGCTTGGCGCGGTGGGCCGCGACCTTCTCGCGCGTGGCCTTACGCCTCGTTGCAGACGACACATTGCTCTCCATATGGTTACATGTAACCTAACATAAAACTGCGCCCGGCGCAATTGCTTGGGGCCGCTTGCCGGCCCCGGCGCGTTCGCAACACCCTTCCCCATCGCCGCCGCATGGCCTAAGTCCTGCCGCAGCTCTCTGCCCCCATTCCCTGCAAGGTCCGCGCGCGCGCATGATCCGCATCGAAAACGTCAGCAAACAGAATGGCCACCAGATCGTCTTCATCGAGGCTTCGGCGGCGCTGCAGAAGGGAGAGAAGGCGGGCCTCGTCGGTCCGAACGGCTCCGGCAAGACGACGCTGTTCCGGCTGATCACCGGCGAGGAGCTTCCCGACGAGGGCCTGGTGGCGGTCGAGCGCGGCGTCACCATCGGATATTTCAGCCAGGACGTCGGCGAGATGGCGGGCCGCAGCGCGGTCGCGGAGGCGATGGATGGCGCCGGCCCGGTGGCCGCGGTCGCGGCCGAGCTGAGGGCGCTGGAGGCCGCCATGGCCGATCCGACCCAAGCGGACGAGATGGAGGCCATCATCGCCCAGTACGGCGAGGTGCAGCACCGCTTCGAGGAACTGGACGGCTACGCGCTGGAGGGGCGCGCGCGCGAGGTGCTCAGCGGCCTCGGCCTTAGCCCGGAGATGATGGACGGCGACGTGGCCAAACTGTCGGGCGGCTGGAAGATGCGCGTGGCGCTCGCGCGCATCCTGCTGATGCGGCCCGACGTGATGCTGCTCGACGAGCCGAGCAACCATCTCGATCTCGAGAGCCTGATCTGGCTCGAGCAATTCCTGCAAGGCTACGAGGGCGCGCTGCTGATGACCTCGCATGACCGCGAGTTCATGAACCGCATCGTCACCAAGGTGGTGGAGATCGACGGCGGCGCGCTGACGACCTATTCGGGCAACTACGAATTCTACGAGCAGCAGCGCGCGCTCTCCGAGAAGCAGCAGCAGGCCCAGTTCGAGCGCCAGCAGGCGATGCTCGCCAAGGAAATCAAGTTCATCGAGCGGTTCAAGGCGCGCGCCTCGCACGCCGCACAGGTGCAGAGCCGGGTGAAGAAGCTGGACAAGATCGAAAAGATCGATCCGCCCAAGCGCCGCCAGACGGTGTCGTTCGATTTCCCGCCGGCGCCACGCTCCGGCGAGGACGTCGTGAGCCTGAGGAACGTGCACAAGGGCTATGGCAGCCGTACGATCTACGACGGGCTCGACTTCATGGTGCGACGCAGGGAGCGCTGGTGCGTCATGGGCATCAACGGCGCGGGCAAGTCCACGCTGCTGAAGCTGGTGGCGGGCTCGACCGCGCCGGACGACGGCGCGGTGGCGCTCGGCGGCAGCGTGAAGATGGGTTACTTCGCGCAACACACCATGGACCTGCTGGACGGCGAGCGCACGGTGTTCCAGTCACTGGAGGACGCGTTTCCCCAGGCCGGCCAGGGCTCGCTGCGCGCGCTGGCGGGCTGCTTCGGCTTCTCCGGTGACGACATTGAGAAGAAATGCCGGGTGCTGTCGGGCGGCGAGAAGGCGCGGCTGGTGATGGCGAAGATGCTCTACGATCCGCCGAACTTTCTGGTGCTGGACGAGCCGACGAACCATCTCGACATGGCGACGAAGGAGATGCTGATCGCGGCGCTGGCGGACTACGAGGGCACGATGCTGTTCGTCTCGCACGACCGGCATTTCCTCGCCGCAGTATCCAACCGCGTGCTGGAGCTGACGCCCGAGGGCGTCCATCGATACGGCGGCGGCTACACCGAATACGTGGCGCGCACCGGCCACGAGGCGCCGAGGCTGCATGGCTGAGAAGCAAGCAAGTAGCCCGGCTTGAGCCTAAAGCGCGTTGACGCGCGTCTTCGACGCGCTATGGCAAAAGCCGGGACCGGCGGTGCCGTCAGAGATCACCCCGATTGCTGGAGTTTTGAAGACGATGATCGTGCAACGGTAGGGGCGAAGCCTTGAGACGTCGGTGAACAAGCTCTGATGCGCGGATTTGAACCAGCAGTTCCGAATGTTCGTCCGGGGCTGTCCGTTGTCTTCGCACGGGCGTCGATCGGTTGACCGGCCACACAGCGACAGCGGGAGTTCCCCTGCCGTGGCTCCGCCCCCGCCGTTGCACGATATTTGTCGCTGCCGGATCGCGGCCCGGCGTCAGGCTCCTGCGCAAGCCGTACCGTCAACCTCGGATGTCATCCCACCGCGGGGCGAGCGACGACCTCGCGGTTGACCGCCCAGATGAAGCCCGCGAGCTCGCGGGCGATGGCGGTGACGACGACGGTGGGCCGCTTGCCGCGTCGGCTCAGCGCCCGATAGCGCGCGGCAAGCCGCGACTGCGCCTTCCAGGCGATGTCCTGGACGGCGCGCGGCGCGGCCGCGACCTTGGCCAGCTTCTTTTTCCCGACCCGTGGCGGATGCCGATAGCTCCAGGAGCACTCGACCAGGATGCGCCGCGCCCGGCGGTTGCCGGCCTTGGTGATGCCGGAGCGCTTGACCTTCTCGCCAGTGGAATGCTCGCTCGGCACCAGGCCGAGATAGGCCATCAGCTCGCGCGGCGTGGCAAAGCGTGACAGGTCGCCGATCTCGGCCAGGAATATGCTCGCCGACACCAGATCGAGCCCGCGTAGCGCCATCAACGCCGTGACCACGGGCGCCAGCGACCAGTCCGCCACTGCCGCGCGGATCGCATCCTCCAGCCGCGCCGTGCGCTCTTGCGCCTGGCGCACCGCCAGCAGCATCTCCTCCAACGCGATGCGTTGCTCGGCGTGGGCAAGCTTCTGGCTCGCCAGCCAGATCATGTGGGCCTTGGTCCAGGTGCGCTTGCCCGGGTAGTAGCGCCCCAGCCGCAACAGCAACGACAGCACCTGCTGACGCTTGGACTTCAAGTCGTCGACCGCAGCCTCGCGCGCCCGCACCAGATCCCGCATCGCCTCGTGCCGATCATCGGGAACCCACACCGCGGTGAGTTCGCCGGCGCGCAAAAGCTTGGCCAGAGCCACCGCATCGCGCCGGTTGGTCTTCACCCGATCGCCTGCCTTCTTCGGGATCAGCGAGGGCGCCACCACGATGCAATCGTGGCCAAGGCCCTTGAGCAGCCGGTAAAGCCCATATCCGGTCGGCCCGGCCTCGTAGCAGAACGTCAGCCGCCGATATTTGCCGGCAAGCTTCTTCACCAGCTTGACCGTGGCGCCCTCGCTGCTGTCGATCTCGCCGAGAAAGCGCACTTCACCGCTGCGTCCGGCTTCCGCAATCGCCACCGAATTGCGCAGCTTCGAGGTATCGAAAGCCACAAAAGCTTCGCTATGATCGCTCACGACTTGCCCTCCTTGCTTGAGGCTCTGCCCGGCCCGTCCGGGTAACCCTCGCAACCGCATCGAGGGCGAGTCGCCTCATTCAGGGAAGGACATACGGTCTTCGCTCAATCCGGGTTACATTTAGCGCGCTCGCATAGCTTGTCCGGCAGACTGATCTGCCGCACAAAGGCGGCCGGTCTTCAACGTCAGGACTCCCCCATGCCCTCCGGCCTGCGCAAAGGTCTCACCTCCTACGGCGATCCCGGCTTTTCACTGTTTCTTCGGAAAGCTTTCATCAAGGCCAAGGGGTTCTCCGACGACGCGCTCGACCGGCCGATCGTCGGCGTCACCGACACCTATTCGGACTTCAACCCGTGTCACGGCAACGTGCCGCAGCTGATCGAGGCGGTGAAGCGCGGCGTGATGCTGGCCGGCGGGCTGCCGATGGAATTCCCCACGATCTCGATCCACGAGAGCTTCGCGCACCCGACATCGATGTACCTGCGCAACCTGATGTCGATCGACACCGAGGAAATGGTGCGCGCGCAGCCGATGGACGCGGTGGTGCTGATCGGCGGCTGCGACAAGACGCTTCCCGCCCAAGTGATGGGCGCGGTGTCGGCCGACAAGCCCGCGATCGTGGTGCCGACCGGTCCGATGGTGGTCGGCCACTACAAGGGCGAGGTGCTCGGCGCCTGCACCGATTGCCGCCGGCTGTGGGCGCAGCACCGCGCCGGCAAGCTCGACGCGGCCGAGATCGAGACCGTGAGCGGGCGGCTCGCGCCTTCGGTCGGCACCTGCATGGTGATGGGCACGGCCTCGACCATGGCCTGCGTCATCGAGGCGCTCGGCTTCACCCTGCCGGGCGCGGCCGCGATCCCCGCGACCCATGCGGAGCGGGTGCGGCTCGCCGAAGCCTCCGGCAAACAGGCGGTGGCGCTCGCCAAGGCCGGCAGCCCGCGCCCGACCGAGCTGTTCACCGAGCGGAGCTTGCGCAACGCGCTCGTGGTGCTGCAGGCGATCGGCGGCTCCACCAACGGCATCGTGCATCTTGCCGCCATGGCGGGACGCGCCGGCATCGCGCTCGACCTCGACGCATTCGACGCGCTGTCGCGCCAGATCCCGGTGCTGATCGACCTGAAGCCGTCGGGCGACCACTATATGGAGCACCTCCATCACGCCGGCGGCGTGCCGCGGCTGATGCAGGAATTGTCCGACGTGCTCGACCTCGACGCGCCGACCGTCGCCGGCACGTTGCGCGACGCGGTCGCGGCAGCCGAGCAGGTGCCGGGGCAAACGGTGATCCGCACGCGGGCTAACCCGATCAACCCGCAAGGCGCGATGTGCGTCCTGCGCGGCAACCTGGCGCCGCGCGGCGCCGTGATCAAGCAATCGGCGGCGACGCCGAAGCTGATGACGCACACCGGCCGCGCCGTGGTGTTCGACTCGGTCGAGGACATGACCGACCGCATCGACCATCCGGACTTGGACGTGACCGAGGACGACATTCTCGTGCTGCGCAATGCCGGGCCGAAGGGCGCGCCCGGCATGCCGGAGGCCGGCTACCTGCCGATCCCGAAGAAGCTGGCCCAGGCCGGCGTCAAGGACATGGTGCGCATCTCGGACGCGCGCATGAGCGGCACCGCGTTCGGCACCATCGTGCTGCACATCGCGCCCGAGGCGGCGGCGGGCGGGCCGCTCGCGCTGGTGCACGACGGCGACACCATCCATCTCGATGTGCCCTCGCGCCGGATCGAGCTGATGGTCGACGACGCCGAGCTGGCACGCCGCGCCGCGCTGTTCTCGGCCCCGCCGCCGCACGAGGGATCGGACCGCGGCTATGCGCGGTTGTTCCAGCAGCACGTGCTGCAGGCCGACGAGGGCTGCGATTTCGATTTCCTGGTGCCGGCGAAGCGGACCTAGCAAGCGGCGCGCGCCCGCAAATTGATCCTCATCCTGAGGGCCCGCCGAAGGCCGCGTCTCGAAGGATGGCCGCAGGCTCCGGCGCTCGTGGCCATGGTTCGAGACGCGTCGCTGCGCGACGCTCCTCACCATGAGGGTTCGAGACGCGTCGCTTACGCGATGCTCCTCACCATGAGGTCGGTGGTTTGGGCCCCGCCGCAAAACCGAATCCTCATCCTGAGGGCCCGCCGAAGGCGGGCGTCTCGAAGGATGGCCGCAGGCTCCGGCGCTCGTGGCCATGGTTCGAGACGCATCGCTTACGCGATGCTCCTCACCATGAGGTCGGTGGTGATAAGGGCTTGCATTAACCTGCGCTAGCCTGCGTTATTTCTGAATTTGACCCATTTTCGTAAACCTGTCAGGAGCAAGGCTGGAGGAAAGCCATGCCCGAAGGCGCGTCCGCGCTCGGTCTCGTGCTCGGTGGCGACCCGGCGCTCTATGCCATCGTGCGGCTGTCGCTTTACATCAGCCTGTCGGCCGTCGCGCTCGCGGCGCTGGTGGCGCTGCCGCTCGGCGCGTTCCTGGCGCTGGTGAAATTCCCCGGCCGCACCGTCATCGTGGTGATCATCAACGCCTTCATGGGCCTGCCGCCGGTGGTGGTCGGGCTCGCGGTGTTCCTGCTGTTCTCGCGCTCCGGGCCGCTCGGCTTCCTCGGGCTCCTGTTCACGCCGCGCGCCATGATCATCGCGCAGGCGCTGCTGGTCGCGCCGATCATCGCGGCGCTGACCCGGCAGGTGATCGAGGACCTGTGGGCCGAATACCGCGACGAACTGACCGCGCTGCGCGTCGGCCCGGCGCGCCGCGTCGCGACCCTGATCTGGGACGCGCGCTTCGCGCTGGTCACCGTGCTGCTCGCCGGCTTCGGCCGCGCCGCGGCCGAGGTCGGCACCGTGATGATCGTCGGCGGCAACATCGACGGCTTCACCCGCACCATGACCACGGCGATCGCGCTCGAGACCTCCAAGGGCGACCTGCCGCTCGCCATGGGGCTCGGGATGGTGCTGATCACGCTGATCCTCGGCGTCAATGCGCTCGCCTGGGGGGCGCGGCGCCTCGGCGAAGTCCGAGCCGAATGATCATGCGAGCTCCAGCAACCGATTTGCCCATCGCGTTCGACGATGTCGTGCTGCGCGCCGGCGCGGTGACGATCCTCGCGCACATCGATGTGCACCTGCGCGGCGGCGCACCGACCGTGCTGCTCGGGCCGAACGGCTCGGGCAAGAGCTCGCTGATCCGCCTCGCCATGGGGCTGATCGCGCCAAGCGCGGGCCGCGTCACCTGGGCAGAACGCGACGAGCCGGGCGAGCGCCTCGCCATGGTGTTCCAGCGTCCGGTCATGCTCAAGCGCAGCGCCGCCGCCAATGTCGCCTACGCGTCGCCGAAGCGCGACCGCGCGCGCATCGCCGAACTGCTGCGTCGCGTGGGGCTCGAGGCCTTGGGCGACCGTCCGGCGCGCCGCCTCTCGAGTGGCGAGCAACAGCGGCTCGCGCTTGCCCGCGCGCTCGCGCGCGATCCGGAAGTGCTGTTCCTCGATGAGCCGACCGCGAGCCTCGATCCGGCCTCGAGCAAGGCGGTCGAGGATATCGTCACCGGCATTGCCGCCAGCGGCGTGAAGATCGTGATGGCGACGCACGATCTCGGCCAGGCGCGGCGGCTCGCCGCCGAGATCGTGTTCCTGGTGCGCGGCCGCATCGTCGAGCACGCACCCGCCGAGCGTTTCTTCAATTCACCGGTGACGCCCGAAGCCGCCGCGTTCCTGCGCGGCGACCTCGTGATCTGAAAACATGCGTTCGCCACCAACCAACCCACACCGTCATGGCCGGGCTTGTCCCGGCCATCCACGACTTGCTTTGCGGCGCGGAAGACGTGGATGCCCGGCACAAGGCCGGGCATGACGGAGGAGAATAAAACCGGAGGAAAATCATGAACAACAGACGCATCGTCCTCACCGCGATCTTCGCTGTCGCGTTGTGTAGTCCCGCCTTCGCGCAGGACAAGTCGATCATCGTCGCCTCGACCACCTCGACGCAGGACTCCGGCCTGTTCGGCCATATCCTGCCGCTGTTCAAGGCCAAGACCGGCATCGACGTGAAGGTGATCTCGCAGGGCACCGGGCAGGCGCTCGACACCGGGCGGCGCGGCGACGCCGACGTGGTGTTCGTCCATGCGCGGGCGCAGGAGGAGAAGTTCGTCGCCGACGGCTTCGGCGTGAAGCGCCATCCGGTGATGTACAACGACTTCATCCTGATCGGGCCGAACAGCGATCCGGCCGGCGTGAAGGGCGGCAAGGACATCGTCGCCGCGCTCAAGACGATCAGGGACAAGGCCGCGCCGTTCGTGTCGCGCGGCGACAAGTCGGGCACGCACGCGGCCGAGCTCAACCTGTGGAAGGCGGCCGATATCGACCCCCACCCTAACCCTCCCCCGCATAGCCCGTCGAAGACGGGCGTGAACGCCCTTCCGCTGGGGGAGGGAAGGGTGGGGGTAGGCCCGTGGTACCGCGAGATCGGGCAAGGCATGGGCGCGGCGCTCAACAACGCGCAGGCGATGAACGGCTACGTGCTGGCCGACCGCGGCACCTGGCTGTCGTTCAAGAACCGCGGCGACCTCGTCATCGCGGTCGAGGGCGATCGGCGGCTGTTCAACCAGTACGGCGTGATGCTGGTCAATCCGACCAAGCACGCGCACGTGAAGAAGGATCTCGGCCAGCAATTCATCGACTGGCTCGTCTCGGCCGAGGGACAGAAGGCAATCGCCGACTACAAGATCAACGGCGAGCAGCTGTTCTTCCCGAACGCCGACATGCCGGGGGCGTGAGGTGTCGTGAGGTGTCGGATTCCGTAGGGCGGGCAAAGGCGCGACAAGAGGTGCAGCCCGTCTGCACCGAGCAAGAGCGCCGTGCCCGCCTACGCCCTTCGGGCTTCGGCGCGGGCTTGCCCCGCCGTAGCGCAGCGAAGGCGGGCACGGCGCGCTCGGTCTGCGAAGGAATCGCGACGATCTCGTGTCGCGCCTTTGCCCGCCCTACAGGCCCAGTACATGCCACGGCGCGGCGCGCACGCCGGCGGAATGATCAAATTTGAACGAATGAATTTAGCGGTTCAGAGGAGCTCGCGGGATAATCTGCGTGGTCCTTTCCAGAGGAACGACATTATGACTGCAAATTCCAGCGCCCGCCGAGGGGGCGAGCAAGGCCGTGCGGCCGCAGGACCAGCCACCCGAATTATCGCATGTGCGCACCGGTTCCGCCGCGACGAAGCCGGCAGCTACCTGGTCGTCAGCGGCATGCTGATGCCGGCGCTGCTCGGGATCGTCGGCCTCGGGACCGAAGGCGGCATGTGGTACGTCAAGCACCGGGCGATGCTCGACGCCGCCGACTCCGCGGCCGTGAGCGCCGCGGCCGCCTACTATGTCGAAGGAAATACCAGCAACATCACGACACAGGCGCGCTCGGTCACGGCGAGCTACGGGTTCGCCGACGGGGCCAACAACGTCACCGTCACGGTCAATCAACCGCCGACCTCGGGAACGCACACCACGACGCCGAAGGCGGTCGAGGTGATCATCAGCCAGCCGCAGACCCGGCTGTTTTCCGCGCTGTGGAGCAATTCGCCGCTCGTCGTCCGCGCGCGCTCGGTTGCGGTCGCCGAAGGCGGCAAGGGCTGCGTCGTCGCGCTCGACCCGAGCGCGAGCGGCGCGATCACGCTGCAGGGCAATCCGCAGGTCAATCTCGAAGGCTGCAGCATGTACGACAATTCGAGCAACGGCTCGGCGCTGACCGTGGGCGGCTCCTCCACGCTGTCGGCAGAGTTGGTCAACGTGGTCGGCGGCATCTCGGGTGGCGCCGCGATCACCACCGAAAAGGGGATCGCGACCGGCGTGTCGCCGATCGCGGATCCCTACGCCAGCGCCTCCTATCCGTCGTTCACCGGCTGCGACCACACGAACTACTCCGCCAAGACGACGGTGACGATCAGCCCGGGTGTCTATTGCAACGGTCTCGACCTCAATGCCAACGCCAACGTCACGATGAACCCCGGCATCTACTACATCAACAAGGGCAGCCTGAAGGTGAATGGCGGCGCGGTGCTGACCGGCACCGGCGTCACGCTCGTGTTCACGTCGAACAGCGGAACCGACTACGCCACGGCGACGATCAACGGCGGCGCCAATGTGCATCTGACGGCGCCGACCACGGGTCCGACGGCCGGCATCGTCGTGTTCGGCGACCGCGACATGACCGTCAACACGCCACTGAAATTCACCGGCGGATCGAACCAGATACTCACCGGCGCGATCTATGCGGCCAAGGGTGCGGTCGACTACGCAGGCGGCGCGCTCGGCGACAACGGCTGTCTGCAGGTCGTTGCCAACACCATCAGCTTCGTCGGCAACGCTAAATTCAAGGTGAAGTGCGACGGTACCGGCACGCGGCCGATCGCATCCTCGGTCGCCCGGCTGGTGGAGTGAAGCGATGATGGTGCCGTTGCTGCCGGCGCGGCTGCTTCGCCGGCTCGCCGCAAACGAGGATGGTGTGGCCGCGGTGGAGTTCGGCGCGCTGATACCGATCTTCGCGCTGATCCTGATCTGCACCGCGGATTTCGGCCTCGGCTTCCATACCAAGATGCAGGTGCAGACCGCCGCCCAGGCGGGCGCCGCCTATGCGATATCGCGCGGCTACAACGGCAGCGGCATCACCAGCGCCATCACCGCGGCGACCCACGCCACGAGCATTCAGGCGGAACCGGCGCCGCAGCAGTTCTGCGGCTGCGCAACCGGCACCAGCACGACCGTGGTCACCTGCGGCACCTCGTGCCCGGGCGGCGCGCCGTCCGGCACCTACGTGAGGGCGTCGGCACGCGCCACCTACACGACCCTGCTGCCCTATCCGGGACTTCCAACGACCTTCGACTTCACTGCGCAATCGACGGTTCGGATCCAGTGATGCTCCGATTGATCCGCGATTGCCGCGCTTCCACCGCCGTCGAATTCGGCCTCACCGCGCCGGTTTTCTTCATGGCGCTGATGGCGGCGATCGAGTTCGGACTGCTGATGTGGACGCAGCTCGGCCTGCAGCACGCGAGCGAGATGGCCGCGCGCTGCGCGAGCGTCAATTCGGCGATCTGCGGGAGTGCATCGACGACCCAGAGCTACGCGGTCACGCAGGCCTTCGGGCTCGGCCTGCCGACCTCGACCTTCACCGTCGCCACCGCGGCGTGCGGCAGCCAAGTGACGGCGAACCACAACTTCGCATTCATCGCGTCGTACTTCGGCGCCCCCACGATGGCGCTCGCCGCAAGGGCCTGCTTCCCGAAGTAAAATCGCGCGGTCGCGATTAACGCGCCATAAAGCATAGATCTTCACAGCGCGTTAAACATAGGCAAAACCCGCGCTTCTATTTCATCAAGAATTCAGCTTCCACCCGCATTTTCGAGGCGAAAGACAACAATCCGGCTTCGCGTCAGGGGATGGCCGTGCGCAAGAACACGCTCGTCATGGTCGGCATCGCGGTCGTGTTCGGACTGCTTGCCGTCTTCGTCGCGCAGTCGTGGCTCAACTATCAGAACGAGTTGCGGCTCAAGAGCATGGAGCCGAAGACCAAGCCGATCGCGACGCGCACCATCGTGGTCGCCGCCAACCCGCTGCGCTTCGGCATGCCGATCTCCGCCGACAACCTGCGCGAGGTGGCCTGGCCCGAGCAGGCGATTCCGGCCGGCACCTTCACCTCGATCGCGGAAGCGACCGCCGGGGGGAAACGCATCGTGCTCGCTTCGATCGAGCGCAACGAGCCGCTGCTGCGCGTCAAGATCACCGGTCCCGGACAGAAGGCAACCTTGTCGGCCGTGATCCAGGACGGGATGCGCGCGGTCACGGTGCGCGTCAACGACGTCGAGGGCGTGGCCGGCTTCGTACTGCCGGGCGATCACGTCGACGTGCTGCTCACGCGTCAGGCCGAGCGCGCCAACGGCACCAACGACGTAGTGCTGCAGAACACGCGCGTACTGGCGATCGACCAGCTCGCCGACGACGCGACCGACAAGCCGACGATCGCGAAGGCCGTCACGCTCGAGGTCGACACCATCGCGGCACAGAAGCTCGCGCTCGCGAGCTCGCTCGGCACCCTGTCGCTGATGCTGCGGCGCGCCGGCGAACTGCACATCGCTGGCACGCGGCGCATCACCACCAGCGACCTCAGCAACACCGAAGTGATGACGCGCGCGCCGAACACCAAGTCCTTCGCCAAGGTGTCGGTCACCCGCGCCACGCAGAAGCAGGAATACAACGTGCCGGCGGAAGCCGGCGATTGGCGCGAGGCCGCCGAAACGGCGCCGGCTGCCAAGCCATGAGTTTCGGGGAAGGGGCCGTGTGATGGGGACGAATGACCGGACGGGACGCGCTGGCGCGTCCGTAGCGTCGATGCGCAACGCCTGCGTGGCGCTCGCGCTCGGCATGCTGGCGCCGCTCGGGCTCGGATCTGCCGGCAACGCGCAGGCGCGCGAGATCGAGCTCACCGCGGCCAAGAACTCGGCGGTGGTGCGCATCCCGGTCGGCAAGTCGGAAAGCGTGCGCACCGACACCAGCTTCGCCGACATCGTGGTCGGCGACCCCGAGATCGCCGACGCGGTGCCGCTGACCGACCGCTCGCTCTCGGTGCTGGCCAAGAAGATCGGCACCACGCGCGTCTCGATCTACGCCGAGGGCAAGAAGCTGGTCGGCGTGTTCGACATCGAAGTGTCCTACGACACCACGCGGCTCGGCGCGGAGCTGGCCGAGCGCTTCCCCAAGGCGCGCTTCCGCGTCTCCTCGGTGAACGGCCGCATCATGCTGACCGGCACTGCGCCCGACGCCATGACGCTCGACCGCGCCATCACCATCGCCAAGCAGTTCGGCGCCGACGTGATCAACTCGGTGCGCGTGTCGCAGTCGCAGCAGGTCATGCTCGAGGTGCGCTTCGTCGAAGCCTCGCGCTCCGCGGGGCGCGATCTCGGCATCAACTGGGACGTGGCGGCGAACAACTTCACCGCCAATCTCGGCACCGTCGGACTGGTCTCGGGCGCGGCGCCGTTCGGCACGATCGTCGGGCGGCTGCTCGGCAGCGGCGTCACCGCCGACGCGCTGGTGCGCGCGCTCGAGGAGCGCGGGCTGGCGCGCCGGCTGGCCGAGCCGAACCTGGTGGCGCTCTCGGGCGACACCGCGAGCTTCCTCGCCGGCGGCGAGTTCCCCATTCCCGTCTCCGCCTCGCTCGGTCAGGTCACGGTCGAGTTCAAGAAGTTCGGCGTCGGCCTCGCCTTCACGCCGACCGTGCTGGAGAACGGCGTCATCAACCTCAAGATCGAGCCGGAGGTGAGCCAGCTCGATCCGACCACGACCATCGCGATCGGCGGCATCACCATCCCGAGCCTGATCGTGCGGCGCGCCAACACCACGGTGGAGCTGCGTGACGGGCAGAGCTTCGCCATCGCCGGCCTGCTGCAGTCGATCAGCACCGCGGACCAGAAGCAGCTGCCCTGGCTCGGCGACATCCCGATCATCGGCGCGCTGATGCGCAGCGCCTCCTATCAGAAGAAGGAGACCGACCTCGTCATCATCGTGACGCCGCGCCTGGTGCGCCCGGCGCGGCCGGGCGACGTGCTGCGCACGCCGTTCGACAATGCGGAGCCGGCCAACGACGCCGAGTTCTTCCTGCTCGGGCGCGCCGAGATCACGCCGTCGCTGGCGCGCAAGCTCAAGGGCGGGCCCGAGGGAAGGCCGCAGATCGGCCACATGCTCAACGTGCGCAAGGGGGTCACCTATGTGGCGAACTGACGTGACCGCGCGCCGCCGCGCGCTTGCGCTTGCGCTCTGCGCCGCCGGCCTCGGCGGCTGCTCGGCCGACCTCTATCTCGACCGCCGCAACACCGTGAGCTTCGCGGCCGGCGACGCCCCGGCGGCCAACGCCGTCACCCACATGGTCGACCCGTGGCCGCGCGAGGCGAGCAACCGCAACATCGAATTCAACGGCGAGCGCATGCAGAGCGCCGCCGAGCGCTATCGCACCGGCAAGACCACGCCGCTCTCCACCACCGGCACCAGCTCGGTGCAATACACCCCGGTGCTGGCGCCGACGTCGAAATGACGGCGGACCGAACGAACCGCGATGCAGGCAACGGAGACGGCAGAAAAAGCTTAAGCGACAGCCCGGCGGGGAGAACGGAAAACCGTCGTTTCGCCGGAGCTGATGGGGAACAAGTCAAACCGAGTGAATGAAGTCCATGTTCGGCAATTCCAAGCAAGCCGCCAGCAGGGCGCGCGTCGTCGCCCAGAGCCGCGATGCCGATTTCGAGCGCCTGGTGCGCTCGACCTTCGGCATGGATGCCAAGGTCGACCTGTCATTGGTCACGGGCCAGTTCTGCGAGCTCGAACGCAAGCTCGATGCCGCCGAGGCCTCGGTGGTGATCGTCGATATCGATCCGGCGCGCGAGGCGGATCTCGCCGCGCTGCAATCCTTCACCCAGCGGCTCAACGGCTGGCCGCCGGTGATCGTCGCCATTCCGGCCTTCGACGTGACGCTCGGCCGCCGGCTGTTGCAGATGCGCGTCGCCGACTTCGTGGTGAAGCCGGTGCAGGCGCTCGACCTGGTGCGCGCCTGCGCGCGCGCCGCGCAGGACACCAAGGCGGGCGCCGCGGGCGAAGCCAAGATCTTCACCTTCCTCCCCGCCGCCGGCGGCGTGGGCTTGACCACGCTCGCGGTCGAGACCGCGATGCTGCTGATGCGCAACGGCGAGCGCGACCAAACCTCGACCTGCCTGGTCGACCTCGATTTCCAGCACGGCTCGTGCTGCGACTATCTCGACCTCGAACCGCGGCTCGACCTCGGCGAGATCGAGCCGCGCCCCGAACGCCTCGACCGCCAGCTGCTCGAGGTCATGCTTTCGCATCACGCGTCGGGCCTGGCCGTGATCGCGGCGCCGAGCCGTCCGGCGGAGATGCGCTCGTTCGACTTCGAGGTGGTGACGCGCCTGCTCGACCTGGTGGCGGCGCACTTCAACAACGTCGTGATCGACGTGCCGCGCACCTGGTTCCCGTGGACCGACAGCGTGCTGATCGGCTCGAACCGGCTGTTCATCGTCACCGAGATGACGGTCCCGGGCGTGAAGCACGCCAAGCAGCTGGTCGAGGTCATCCGCGAGCGCCTCGCCGACGGGCCGACGCCGGAGGTCATCGTCAACCGTTTCGAGCAGCGCATGTTCGGAACCGGGCTGCGCCGCGCCGACATCGAGCAGGCGCTCGGCAGCACGCTCGCCTGCACCATCCCGAACAACTTCCGCCTGGTGAGCGAGGCGATCGACCGCGGCGTGCCGCTGGACGAGATCAAGACCGGCAACAACGTCTCCGGCGCCCTGAAGAAGCTCATCATCCCGCAGCCGAGCGCCAAGCCGGCGGCGCGGCCCTCGCTGGTCGAGGGCGTGCGCAGTCTCGCGTTCGCGCGCTAGCGCATGATCCCGAAAAGTGGAAACCGGCTTTCGGAAAAGATCATGCGCAAACAAGAAACTCGATCGGTCTAAACACGAGGGTCTACATGCTCGGCCGTTTCACCATGCGCCGCATCGCCGCTCCGGAGCCCGCTCCGGCGCCAGCCGCAGCCCACGCCGCGCCGCTCGCCGCCGAGACCGTGGTCGAGGCCCCGCGCCTGGTCCCGGCGATCGAGCCGCCGCAGCCCGCGGCGGCGACGGTCGCCTCCTCGCTCGCCGCCAAGCTGCTCGACGCCAAGGTCCGCCTGCACCGCCGCCTGATCGAGGAGATCAACCTCTCAGCGATCGAGAAGGTGCCGGAAGGCGAGGTGCGGCGGCAGATCGCCGCGCTGGTGCAGCAATACGTCGTGGCCGAGCGCATCGCCCTCAACGCGCAGGAGCTCGACGACTTCGTCGACGAGATCATCGACGAGATGACCGGCCTCGGCCCGATCGAGCCGCTGCTCAAGGACCCAAGCATCAACGACATCCTGATCAACGGCCACGAATGCGTCTACATCGAGCGCGCCGGCGTGCTCGAGCCGACGCCGGTCAAGTTCAAGGACGAGGCGCACCTGCTGCGCATCGTGAACAAGATCGTCTCGGCGGTCGGCCGGCGGGTGGATGAATCGCAGCCGCTGTGCGACGCGCGCCTGCTCGACGGCTCGCGCATCAACATCGCGGTCAGGCCGATCGCGGTCGACGGCCCGCTGGTCTCGATCCGCAAGTTCTCCAAGAAGCCGTTCAATCTCAAGAAGCTGGTCGACATCAACGCGCTCCGCCCGCCGATGGCCGAGGTGCTGGCGGCCGCCGTCAACGCGCGCATCACGACGATCATCTCGGGCGGCACCGGCTCGGGCAAGACCACCATGCTCAACGCGCTGTCGGCGTTCATCTCCGACAAGGAGCGCTTGGTCACCATCGAGGACGCGGCCGAGCTGCAGCTGCAGCAGCCGCACGTCGGCCGCATGGAGACGCGCCCACCCAACGTCGAAGGCAAGGGCGAGATCCGCCAGCGCGAGCTGGTCAAAAACGCGCTGCGCATGCGCCCCGACCGCATCATCCTCGGCGAGTGCCGCGGCGAGGAAGCCTTCGACATGCTGCAGGCCATGAACACGGGCCACGAGGGCTCGATGGCGACGATCCACGCCAATACGCCGCGCGACGCGATCTCGCGCCTCGAGCAGATGATCGGCATGGCCGGCATGCCGATGACGATCGCCTCGGTGCGCGGCCAGATCTCGGCCGCCATCCGCGTCATCGTGCAGCTGCAGCGCCTGTCCGACGGCAAGCGGCGCGTCACCTCGATCGCCGAGATCACCGGGCTCGAAGGCGACATCCTGCAGATGCAGGAGATCTACAAGTTCGTGCGCACCGGCACCGCCGACGACGGCAGCGTGCAGGGCCACTTCCACGCGACCGGGGTGCGGCCGCGCTTCCTCGCCGAACTCACCGCCCGCGGCATCAGCATCCCGGGCGCCTACTTCGACCCGACCAAACCGCTGTAGCCGCCATGTTCGAATTCGACTCCACGACATTGGTGGTGGCGTTCGCGGCGATCTCGGTCGTGCTGTTCGCCGAGGCGATCTACCTGCTCGGCTTCTCGACCGCGTCGTACCGCAGCCGCGTCAACCGCCGCCTCAAATTGATGAAGAACGAGCCGGACCGCGAAAGCATCCTGATTCAGCTGCGGCGCGAGCGCGGGCTCACCAGCGACGGCCTGTTCCGTTCCGGCATGCACTGGTGCAACCGCCTGCTGCTCGAATCCGGCATGACCATGAGCGCGTGGTGGCTGCTCGTCATTGCACTGGTCGCCGCCGGCGGCGCGTATATCGGCGTTTCGGCCTTCCGCGAGGATGCCCTTCAAGCCGGCATCGCGGCCGCGAGCGCCGCCATCTCCATTCCCTTCGCGCTACTGCGCTTCATGCGCAAGCGCCGCCATAGCCGGTTCAGCGCGCAGTTTCCCGACGCCATGGACATCATCGTGCGTAGCTTGCGCGCCGGCCATCCGGTCCCGGTCGCGATCGGCATGGTGGCGCAGGAACTGCCCGATCCGATCGGCACCGAGTTCGGCATCGCGGCCGACGAGATCACCTACGGCGCCGACGTCGAGACGGCGATGCGCAACCTCTACTTCCGTGTCGGCCAGGAGGATCTGCCGCTGTTCGTCACCGCGGTGGCGATCCAGGGCTCGACCGGCGGCAATCTGAGCGAAATCCTGCAGAACCTGTCCACCGTCATCCGCCTGCGCTTCAAGATGCGGCGCAAGATCAAGGCGCTCTCGGCCGAGGGCAAGTTCTCCTCGCTGTTCCTGTCCGGCCTGCCGGTCGGCATCTTCTTCCTGCTCAACCTGGTGGCGCCCGACTACTACGCCAGCGTCTGGAACCAGCCGGCGACCCAGATCGGGCTGAGCGTGGCCGGGACCTGGATGGGGATCGGCAACGTGTTCATGTACAAGATGTGCAATTTCAGGATCTAGACATGGACGCGATCTTCAATCAGCTCGCGGCCATTGCGGGCGACGGCTCGACGCAGGTGAGCCTGTTCGTCTTCCTCTCCGCCGCGATCCTTGCCTTCGGCGTGATGGCGGTGATCCAGGTGCGCATGGCGGTGAAGCGCCGCGCCGCCGGCATCTCCACCGGGCTCGCCGATGCCGCGGCCGATGACCCGCGCTCGCTGCGTTACGCGAGCCGCGTCGCGGCGCAGCGCCTGCTCGACTACACCACCAAGCATTATTCGAGCGAGAACGCCGGCGCGACCAAGGAACTGCGCCGCCGCCTGATCCAGGCCGGCTATCTCGACCCGCGCGCGCCGGCGTTCTTCTTCCTGGCGCGCATCGTCACCGCCCTGGCGCTGGCGATCTTGGCCTTCGTCACCGCGCCGATGATCCTGCGCGAGGACAGCGCCATGCTGTGGCCCTCGGTGTGGGTGCTCGGCCTGTTCGGCTATTTCGGCCCCAGCGTCTATCTCAGCCGGGTCACCGCCGGGCGGCAGACCGAGCACCGCGTCGGCTTCCCGGATTTCATGGACCTGCTGGTGGTGTGCGCCGATGCGGGGCTCGCCATGGAGGCGGCGCTCGACCGCGTCGGCCGCGAGCTCAGCGACTCCTACCCGTCGCTGTCCTCGAACATCCACATGACCACGCTGGAGATTCGCGCCGGCCGCACCCTGAGCGAGGCGCTGGAGCACTTCGCCGACCGCCTCGGGCTCGAGGAGGGGCGCTCGTTCGCGACCCTGCTGCAGCAGTCCGAGAAGCTCGGCTCGAGCCTGACCGAGGCGTTGCGGGTCTATTCCGACGACATGCGCCACAAGCGGCTGTCGCGCGCCGAGGAGAAGGCCTACAGCCTGCCGGCCAAGCTCTCGGTCCCGCTCACGCTGTGCGTGTTCCCGGTGGTGATCATCGTCATCCTGCTGCCGGTCTATGTGCGGGTGCGGTACGGCATTTATTGAGCAATGACATTGGGTTAGCCCCCTGCCCCGACGTGGGACGGGAACCAGGCACCAGAAAATTAACCATCCCGGCCTACCGTGCGGGGGTCAACTGCGCGGCCGCCAGGGGCAACTGGTGCGCGGACTGACGCGTAGCGCCTGAATCCAACGCCTGGATTTGCATCGATGACCGCTGTGGTTCGCGTCATTGTCGTTTCGGCCGCGTGCGTGCTCGGCCTCACCGGCTGCGAGTTGTGGTCGAAATGGAACGAGCGCAACGCCGCGCAGACGCAAACCGAGCCCGCTCCCGACGCCACGCCGACCGGCTCGGTCACCGCCGACAAAGCCGACCCCTCCGGGTTCTTCACCAAGCCGACCGCCCACGCCGCAGCGGTGAACGACGCCCTGCTCGGCAGCGACCCAGGCGATGACCTGAGCCTCGGCAAGCGTCACTACAAGGAGCAGAACTACGGGCTCGCCGAGAAGCACTACCGCCGCGCGGTGGAGAAGCTGCCGAGCGACGGCGAAGCCTGGCTCGGCCTGGCCGCCTCCTACGACCGGCTGCGCCGCTTCGACCTCGCCGACCGCGCCTACGGCGAAGCGCTGCGGGTGCTCGGCCCCTTGCCCGAGGTGCTCAACAACCAGGGTTATTCCTACCTGCTGCGCGGCGACCACCGCCGCGCCCGCGCCAAGCTCGCCGAAGCGCAGGCCAAGGATCCCGACAACCCCTTCATCCAGAATAATCTGGTGCTGGTGGAGGTGAGCGAGCGCAAGGCCAAGGGCTTGCGCTAGATTTTCCGCTATTGTGCGGCGCAGCATCGCGGCTGCGCAATGTTTGAATTTTTGACGGTCTTCGCCGGTTCGGACTGATCCCGAGGGTATGTCCTCAAAGGCATGCGGCGATCCGCTCGCCGTCCTCACGAAATCGCGATCCACTTCAGCTTCGAATGCGTCTAAGCTCGCCCCCATCGTGCGGGCGATCGTCACCTAAGCACTTTCAATCCAGCTTCGCGCATTCGGCGGAATGCGCGGGCTGCCGTCGCTCGGCTTCGTCTAGGGAGAGGAAGAAATGCTAACTCTTTCCATCAATGGAACGACACACAATGTTGACGTCGACCCGGCCACCCCCCTGTTGTGGGTCATCCGGGAGCAGGTCGGGCTGACCGGCACCAAATACGGTTGCGGCATCGCGCAATGCGGCGCCTGCACGGTTCATATCGACGGACAGGCGGTGCGCTCCTGCTCGACGCAGGCGAGCGACGCGGTCGGCAAGAAGATCACCACGATCGAAGGCCTCGCCCAGGACGGCAAGCTCACCAAGGTGCAGCAGGCCTGGGTCGATCATGACGTGCCGCAATGCGGTTACTGCCAGTGCGGGATGATCATGGCGGTCTCGGCGCTGCTGCGGGACAAGCCGAAGCCGACCGACAAGGACATCGACGACACGATCACCAACATCTGTCGATGCGGCACCTTCCAGCAAGTGCGCGCGGCGATCCACGCCGCGGCGAACGCGTGAAGGAGGGGACCATGAATTTCGTTCCGAAGATGAATCGCCGCTCCTTCGTCGTGGGCAGCGCCGCCGCCGGCGGCGGCCTCGCGCTCGGCATCGGCCTGCCGCTCGATAGCGCCAGCGCCCAAGCCGCTACGCCCGAGCTCGGCGTCTGGGTCGTGGTCAAGCCCGACGATAGCGTCGTGGTACGCATGGTGCGCGCCGAGATGGGCCAGGGCACCGTCACGGGCATTGCCCAGCTCATCGCCGAAGAGCTCGAAGCCGACTGGTCCAAGGTCTCCTACGAACATGCGCCACCCAGCGAGAGCGTGAAGCGCAAGCGTCCGTGGGGCTCGTACTCGACCGGCGGCAGCCGCGGCATCCGCGAGTCGCACGAATACGTGCGTCAGGGCGGCGCCGCCGCCCGGATGATGCTGCTCCAGGCCGCCGCGAACCAGTGGAACGTGCCGGTCGGCGAAGTCAGCGCCGCCAACGGCATCATCACCCACCGCGCGTCGAACCGCACGGTGAGCTACGGCAAGGTGGCGGAAGCCGCCTCCAAGCTCCCGGTGCCGGAGAAGCCCGCGCTGAAAGACCCGAAGGACTGGAAGATCGCCGGCAAGCCGATCAAGCGGTTCAAGACCGTCGACAAGGTGACCGGCCGGCAAGTCTACGGCGCCGACCTGAAGCTGCCCGGCATGCTCAACGCCGCGATCAAGGAATCGCCGGTGTTCGGCGGCAAGGTGAAGAGCTTCGACGCCGCCAAAGTCGCCAACATGAAAGGCGTCAAGAAGGTCGTCCAGGTCGGCGACACCGGCGTGGCGGTGGTGGCCGACACCTGGTGGCAGGCCAAGAGCGCGCTCGACGCGCTGCCGATCACCTGGGACGAGGGACCGAACAACAAGGTCTCGAGCGCCTCGATCGCCGAGATGCTCAAGGCCGGGCTCGACGCCGAACAGGCTTTCGTCGGCAACCAGAACGGCGACGCGAAGGCCGCAATCGCGAGCGCGGCAAAGAAGGTCGAGGCCGTCTACGCCTATCCGTATCAGAACCACGTCTGCATGGAGCCGATGAACGCCACCGCGCGCTTCACGGCCGACAAGTGCGAGGTGTGGGTTCCGACGCAGGACGGCGAGGCATCGTTCGCGGCGACGCTCGCCGCATCGGGCCTGCCGGCCGACAAGTGCGAAGTGCACCAGGTCGACCTCGGCGGCGGCTTCGGCCGGCGCGGCGCATTCCAGGACTACGTGCACCAGGCGGTCAACATCGCCAAGCAGATGCCCGGCACGCCGATCAAGCTGCTCTACTCGCGCGAAGAAGACATGGCGCAGGGCCGGTTCCACCCGGTCATGCAGTGCAAGCTGGTGGGCGCGCTCGACAAGGACAACAACCTGACCGGATTGCACCTGCGGCTCTCCGGGCAGTCGATCCTGGCCGCGGTGCGTCCGCAGATCGTGGAGCAGGACAAAGGGCGCGACCCGCTCGCGTTCCAGGGCCTGTTCCACACCGGCGAGCATTCGTTCAGCTACACCATCCCGAACCTGCTGATCGACCACGCCATGCGCAACCCGCACGTCCCGCCGGGCTTCTGGCGCGGCGTGAACATCAACCAGAACTGCATCTTCCTCGAATGCTTCATGGACGAGCTTGCGCTTGCGGCAAACCAGGACGCGCTCGAGTTCCGCCGCAAGCTGCTCGCCCAGCACCCGCGCAACCTCGCGGTGCTCAACGCCGTGGCCGAGAAGATCGGCTGGGGCAAGCCGGCGCCGCAGGGCATCCATCGCGGGCTCGCGCACATGAAGGCGTTCAACGCCTATGTGGCGGCGGCGGCGGAAGTCTCCGTCACCGGCGACAAGCTGAAGGTGCACCGCATCGTCGCGGCGACCGACCCGACCTACGCCGTCAACCCGGCGCAGATCGACCGGCAGGTGGCGGGCTCGTTCGTCTACGGCCTGTCGGCGCTGTTCTACCAGGAATGCACCGTCAAGGACGGCCGCATGGTGGAGCTCAACTTCGACACCTACGATTCCATGCGGATCGCCCAGATGCCGAAGGTCGAGTCGATCATCATGCCGAGCGGCGGCACTGGACCGTGGGGCGGCATCGGCGAACCGACCATCTGCGTGGCGGCGCCGGCGGTGCTCAACGCTTACTTCCGCGCGACGGGCAAGCGCATCCGCTCGTTCCCGCTGAAGAACCACAACGTCGAGATGGCCTGACACATCCGGGGCGGCGGTGCGCAAGCCGCCGCCCCTTCCATTGGAACAACCGACATGACTGCGACGCGCATTCTCGTCGCCAGCATGCTCGCTTTAGCCGTCACCGGCGCCGCGACGGCCGCATCTTTGGATGCCCCGGCCGGGGCGGCGGCGTGCTCGGGCTGCCATGCGGCAAGCGCGCAGGTGGAGACGCCGGTGCCGCGGATCGCGGGCCGCCCGGCCGCCGAGACCGTCGCCGCCATGCAGGCGTTCAAGGCCGGACAGCGCAATCCGACCGTGATGGACCGCATCGCCAAGGGCTTCACCGACGACGAGATCCGCGCCATCGCCGCCTGGTATGCGGCGCAGAAATAGGGCGCTCGGCCATGACGTACATCAGCCGCCGCAAACTGCTCACGGGTGTCGCCGCTGCGGCACTGCCGCTGCCGGGCTCGATCCAGTCCTTGGCCCAGGGGCCGGCCGTGCTCACGACGCCGCGCACCGGTCAGCGCGTCGTGGTGGTCGGCGGCGGCTTTGCCGGCGCGACCTGCGCGCGCGCGCTGACCCAGGGCATTCCGACCCTGTCGGTCACCCTGGTCGAAGCCAACCCGACGTTCACCGCCTGCCCGTTCAGCAACACGGTGATCGGCGGCCTGCGCCCGTTGCGCGCCCAGCAGTTCAATTACGAGAAGGTGGCCGCCGACGGCGTGACGCTGGCGTTCGTGCCGGCGACCGCGGTCGACGCGCAGGTGCGCGCCGTGACGCTCGCCAACGGCACGCGGCTCCCTTACGACCGGCTGGTGCTGGCGCCCGGCATCGACATCCGCTGGGACGGCCTGCCCGGCTACACCGAGGCCGCGGCCGAGACCATGCCGCATGCTTGGCGTGCCGGCGAGCAGACCGCATTGTTGCGCCGCCAGCTCGAGGCGATGCCGGACGGCGGCACCGTGGTGATGTCGGCGCCCGCCAACCCGTTCCGCTGCCCGCCCGGGCCTTACGAGCGGGCGAGCCTGATCGCCCACTATCTCAAGACGACGAAGCCGCGCTCCAAGCTGATCCTGCTCGACGCCAAGGACGCCTTCTCCAAGCAGCGGCTGTTCCAGAACGCGTGGAAGGAGCTCTATCCCGACACCATCGAATGGGTGTCGCTCTCCAAAGGCGGCAAGGTCACTTCGGTCGACGTCGCCACGAAGACGCTGGTCACCGATTTCGGCAACCACAAGGCCGACGTCGCCAACGTGATCCCACCGCAGAAGGCCGGCCGCATCGCCGAGCTTGCGGGCGTCGCCGATCGCTCCGGTTGGTGTCCGGTCGACGCCGTCACGTTCGAGTCGAAGCTCGTGCCCGGCATCCACGTGATCGGCGACGCCGCCATCATGGGCGCGATGCCGAAGTCGGCCTTCGCGGCGAACTCACAGGCCAAGGTGTGCGCGGCGGCGATCGCCAGGCTGCTCAAGGGCGAGAAGCCGGACGAGCCGCGGCTGATCAACACCTGTTACAGCCTGATCGCGCCCGACTACGGCATCACGGTCGCGGGTGCCTACAAGCCGACCAACGGCGTGCTCGCCGACGCCGAAGGCGGTGGGGTGAGCCCGATCGACGCGCCGCGCGCCACTCGTGCGCTCGAAGCGACGTTCGCCGAGGCCTGGTTCAAGACGATCACGAGCGAGGTGTTCGGCTGAAGCGAAGCGCTGCCCTTGCCGCGGTTGTGTTGTGGCTTGGCGCCGGCACGGCCGGGGGTCAGGACGGGCTTCGTCCCTACACGGTGGTCGGCGACGCGATCCCGGCTTCGCTCACCGGATCGCCCGGCGACCCGGAGCGTGGAGGCAAGATCGTCGCCAACCGGCAGGTCGGCCTCTGCCTGTTGTGCCATTCGGGGCCGTTCCCGCAGGAGCGGTTCCAGGGCACCATGGCGCCGGATCTGAAAGGGGCCGGCGCGCGTTCTACGGAAGGACAGTTGCGCTTGCGCATCGTGGATGGGAGCCGCATCAATCCGGAGACCATCATGCCGCCGTATTACCGGGTGGACGGCCTTGCCCGCGTGGCGCCAAACTTCCGTGGCAAGACGATTCTGACCGCGGAACAGATCGAGGACGTGGTGAGCTATCTGATGACGCTGAAGGACTAGCTATGGACTTACCCAATATCACTCGGCGCGAGGCGCTGATCGTCGGTGGGCTGGCGGTTGCCGGCGTGGCGTCCGTTGCGCCCGAGCCCGCCGCCGCCAACACGCCGGGGCAGATGGAAAATGCGATCCGCAGCGTGATCGGCGAGGCCGAGGTGCGCCAAGGCCGGGTCACGCTCGACCTGCCGCCGCTGGTGGAGAACGGCAACACCGTGCCGATGAGCGTCACGGTCGACAGCCCGATGACACAGGCCGACCACGTCAAGGCCATCCACGTGTTCAACGAGAAGAACCCGCAGCCCAACGTGGTGAGCATGAAACTCGGCCCGCGCGCCGGAAAGGCGAGCGTGTCGACACGCGTCCGTCTCGCCGGAACGCAGAAGGTCACCGCGATCGCCGAGATGTCGGACGGCAGCTACTGGTCGGACAGCCAGGAGGTGATCGTCACGCTCGCGGCCTGCCTCGAGGAGCTGATCTGATGAGCGCGCGCGCCCTGATCAACGTGCCCAAGAGCGCCAAGCGCGGCGCGGTGATCGAGATCAAGACGCTGATCTCGCACGTGATGGAGACCGGCTACCGCCACACCAATACCGGGCAGGTGATCCCGCGCGACATCATCACGTCGTTCTCGTGCAAGTACAACGGCGAGGAGATTTTCGCGACCACGCTCTACCCGGCGATCGCCGCCAACCCGTTCGTGACCTTCCACACCGTCGCGAGCGAGAGCGGCACGCTCACGTTTACCTGGACCGGCGACAACGGGTTCTCGGTGACCGAAGAGGCGAAGATTGTCGTGGCATGATGGGGCTCCGCTCGCGCGGGGCGTGACCGTCGGCGTCATGGCGACCGCCGTCTTCGCCTCCCTCGCCCTGGCCGAAATCCCGCTCGCGGAGCGCCGCTCCGGCTACGACTTCATGAGCCGCGAGTCCAAGGCGATGCAGGACGACGACACCGCCAACCCGGCGACGTTCTCGGTGCTCGATGGCGAAGCCTTGTGGGCGCGTAAGGCCGGCAGCGAGAAGGCCTGCGCGGACTGCCACGGCGACGCGGCGCAATCGATGCGCGGCGTCACGGCGCGCTACCCGGCGTTCAACGCCGCCAAGGGCCGCCCGATCAACATCGAGCAGCGCATCAACTTGTGCCGCAGCGAACAGCAGCAAGCCGCACCGTTCGCCCATGAGAGCCGCGAGCTGCTCGCGCTCACCGCGTATCTGGGGCGGCAGTCGCGTGGGCTTCCGGTCGCGGTCGTGGACGACGTGAAGACAGCACCGTTCATCGAGGCAGGCCGCAAGGCCTACAGCGCGCGCCAGGGCCAGCTCAACCTTTCCTGCCAAAATTGCCACGACGACAATTGGGGCCAGAAGCTCGCCGGCAACGTGGTGCCGCAAGGCCATCCGACCGGCTATCCGCTCTACCGCCTCGAATGGCAGGCAGTCGGCTCGCTGCAGCGCCGCCTGCGCAACTGCTTGGTCGGCATGCGCGCCGAGCCCCACGCCTACGGGGCGGACGAGTATGTCGACCTCGAGCTTTATCTGATGTGGCGCGCGCGCGGCATGCCGGTCGAGACGCCGGCGGTCAGGCCGTAGCGATTATTCCGCGGCCGCGCGCCGCTCAGTGAGCGCGGGCATCACGTCGCGCACGAACAGGTCGAGCGAGCGCATCGTCTCCGCGAAGGTCAGATCGCCGAAGGCGAAGCGGCACAGCAGATAATTGTTGCCGGCAGCATCGAACTGCGCGCGCAACGCGTCGCGTAACGTAGCCGGCGTGCCGGCAAGACCGTAGCCGCGGTTCTGCAATTCGTCGAACGTGTCGGGCAGGAGTGCGACGGCGTTGGCCGGCAAGGTGCCGTGCCGGCGCCAGATCTTGAAGAAGCTCTCGTGCCAGACCGTGTAGCCGCGGCGCGCGACCGCGATCGCTTCCGCCTCGCTGTCGGCGATCACCAGGTGGCGTGTCATGGACATCAGCGGCAGGTCTGCGTCCCGTTTCCCGGCGGCGGCCCAGTCGGCGCGATAGCGGTCGGTCATGGCGCGGATCATCGCGGGCGGGCCGTTGCAAACCACGTTGAGGCCGCTGTTGGCCGCCCAGACCGTGGCCTCGACGTTGCTCACCCCGTACCACAGCGGCGGATGCGGCCGCTGCACCGGTTCGAGCTCGAGCGGCACGTCGCGGAACTGGTAGAACGCTTTTCTTGGCTCGTTGCATGCGCCAGAAATGCTCTGATGACTTGCGGTGCTCGCATATTCCCGGCTAGATGCATTTGCTACCTAATGCCGGAAAAGCCTGCCAAGACCTTGGTAACGATCCGAGCATTCTCAATGAACAATTCCGCCATTGGACTTAGCGTACGATTCTTGAGTCTGAGGATTGCGACAGGACGCGGTGAAGCTGTCAGATTGATCGGAAGTATCTTCATCATCCGGCCGACGGCGCTTAGGTGCAGCATCGATCGCGGAAGAATGCCTAGAAAGCGGCCAGTCGCGATCAGTGTACTGGTGAAATGAATTGAATAGGCGGTCGCTGCCACTTTGGGATTGGGTAGGCCGCTTGCCTTCAGTGCTTCCCGGGTACCTATGAAGTTGTCGGGTGGACCGAAGATCCAATTTGCGTCAGCCAAGTCAGCGATCGCAATCCTGCGTCGCCGCGCCCACGGACTGGAGTGTCCGGCCACGACGCAAAGATATTCTTGGAATAAAACTTCTGTTTCAAGGTTTTCGTCAACTGGGGGCGCGATCCTTCCGAACAGAAGCTCAACGGCGCGGTCGCGCAATTCATGATAAAGCAACGTCGTCGTGTCGTCAGTCCGCACGTGAAAAGTCAGCCGCGGATGGCTGACGGAAAGACGCACGATCACCGCTGCCAACACCCCGCCGGCGATCGAGTCGGTGCTTCCAATCCGGACTTCGCCGGAAGTCGAATCGCGCAAGAACTTGACGTCTTGCACGCTTTGTCTGAGCTCGTCGAAGACAGCGATGCCCCGATTCAAAAGCGCGCGGCCGAAGACGGTCGGTTCAACACCGCGGGCCGTGCGGTCGAATAGCCGACGCCGATTGAGCGCTCAAGATCAGCGATGGCTTTGGAGACAACGGGCTGAGAAATAGCGAGACGCTTGGCTGCCTCCGCCATGCTGCCCCATTCGGCCACGGCGAGCAGGATGTGCAGGTCCCGCAGCTTGATGCGGCTCCCGATGCGCTCAGTCCAATCCATGAGACATAGTCACCTGGCTATAGGGTCATCGAGAATCTAGATTATACATCTATGTCAATTTGCCCCAAGACTTTTCTATCGCTCCTTGAGGCGACCAGAGATCATAATCGGAGGTTTGTCATGCTCCAGCAGAGGCGGAACTTTAGGATCGCAACGTGCTCGGCGGCGGCGCTCGTCTTGTTCGCCGGCCAGCCGGCACGAGCGCAGGACTACCCAACAAGGCCCGTAACGGTCATCTTGCCGGCGGCGGCCGGTAACAGCAACGACGTGGCCACGCGCCTCATCGCTGAGCGCCTGACGCAAATCTGGAAACAGCAGGTCGTTATTCTCAATAGGCCCGGGGCTGGCGGCGCTATCGCGGCCCAGGCTGCGGCCGGGGCGGAGAAAGACGGCTATACGCTCTATATGACGCAGGCGTCCACCTACACCGTGTTGCCGATCACTCAAGAGGGAAAGTTGGCTTTTGACCTGCATCGCGATTTCGTGCCGATCGGATTGGTCGGCATTGGGCCGATCGCGATCGCTGTCAATGCGTCTCTTGGCGTGAACACACTGCCGGAGTTAATCGCGCTGGCAAAAAGAACGCCAGGAGGGCTGCAGTTCGGCGCCGCGAATCGGGGCGGTCAGTCGCATTTGACCGGCATACTTCTAAGCCAGCGCGCTGGCGTGAACTTAAGCTTCGTGCACGCCCAGGGAGCGGTCACGACCCTCAGCGACGTTATCGCCGGCCGGATACCCATCATGATGGAAGGGCTTTCGGGCATTGCACCGGGACTTCAGGGCGGCGGCATCAAGGCAATTGCCATCGCTTCGGAAAAGCGATTGGTCCATCTGCCCGATCTTCCGACGGTTGGAGAATCCATCCCTGATTTCCAGTCGCACGGTTGGATCGCGTTGATGGCGCCGAGCGGAACGCCCGACCATATTGTCCAGAAGATAAGTGCGGATCTTCGGGCAGTCCTGGAACTTGCTGAAGTCAGGCAGAAGTTCGAGGTCTTAGGGCAATTCATCCGCATTTTGTCGCCTGCGGAAACAGCCGCTTTCATCCAGAGTGAGGAGCAACTGTGGTGGCCGATTGTGCGTGAACTGGAGCGCGGGTCCAAGTGAAAGTCACATGAGCGCGCCGACGCTCTATTATCAAGACGTCGGCGCGCCCATGTCGTCGGATGGATGACACTCTTCATTGTGACTTGATGCCGGCAGCATGCACCGCCGCGGCGACACGAGCGACTTCGCCCTTGAGTGCGTATTCAAATTCGACCGGGCCGGCGCCGACCGGCTCGATTCCCGAAGTCGTAAAGAGCCGGATCGCGTCGGGCTCTTGCACGATACCGGCTATTTCTGTCGCGATCTTCTGGATAACTGCGGCCGATGTGCCGGCGCGTGCGAAGATGCCGATCATGGGCGCGAAATCGTATCCCGCAATCAGGTCAGCCACGGGAGCCCGACGCCTCCGGGGCAGACGAATATGTCGACCTCGAGCTCTACCTGATGTGGTGCACGCGCGGGATGCCGGTCGAGACGCCGGCGGTCAGGCCGTAACCAGGGCTCTCGCATGTGGCATGCGCTCGCGGCTCGGTTTCCCTCTCCCGCGCAGCGGGAGAGGGTGGCGAGCGCGTGAGCAGCGAGCCGGGAGAGGGCATCCCTCAAGGAAGCAACCCCTCTCCCGCCTCGGTCCTGCGGACCTCGGCACCTCTCCCCGCTTCGCGGGCGAGGGGAACGCGCCGCAAGTGCAGCGTGCTAGCACGGCCCGCAGACGGGGAGGGAGAATCTACTCCGCCGCCGCGCGCCGCTCCGCGAACGCGGGCATCACCTCGCGCACGAACAGGTCGAGCGAGCGCATCGTCTCCGCGAAGGTCAGATCGCCGAAGGCGAAGCGGCACAGCAGATAATTGTTGCCGGCAGCATCGAACTGCGCGCGCAACGCGTCGCGTAACGTAGCCGGCGTGCCGGCAAGGCCGTAGCCGCGGTTCTGCAATTCGTCGAACGTGTCCGGCAGGAGTGCGACGGCGTTGGCCGGCAAGGTGCCGTGCCGGCGCCAGATCTTGAAGAAGCTCTCGTGCCAGACGTGGTAGCCGCGGCGCGCGACCGCGATCGCTTCCGCCTCGCTGTCGGCGATCACCAGGTGGCGTGTCATGGACATCAGCGGCAGGTCTGCGTCGCGTTTCCCGGCGGCGGCCCAGTCGGCGCGATAGCGGTCGGTCATGGCGCGGATCATCGCGGGCGGGCCGTTGCAAACCACGTTGAGGCCGTTGTTGGCCGCCCAGACCGTGGCCTCGACGTTGCTCACCCCGTACCACAGCGGCGGATGCGGCCGCTGCACCGGTTCGAGCTCGAGCGGCACGTCGCGGAACGAATAGAACTTGCCCTCGAACGTCAGCGACTTGCTCTGCAGCGCCTGCAGCACGACCTGGTAGGCCTCGAAGTAGCGCGCCTGGCCTTCGGCCGGGTCGACCCCGTAATACGCGGCCTCGTGCGGCACCGCGCCGCGCCCCAAGCCGACTTCGAGGCGGCCGCCGCTCATATGGTCGAGCATGCAGATCTCCTCGTAGACCCGCAGCGGATGATGCAGCGGCAAGGTGTAGACCAGCGGCCCGAAACGCAAGGTGCGGGTGCGCTGCGCGACCGCGGCGAGGAACACGCTCGGGCTCGGCGCCATGCCGAGCGGAGTCATGTGATGCTCGGCGACGTGGTAGCTGTGGAAGCCGCTGCGATCGTAGACCTCGCACAGCTTCAAACGCTCCTCGTATTGCGCGCCGAGCGGCAGCGCGCCGCGATCCATGTGATCGAAAATGCCGAATTTCATGAACGGCTCCGCGCTCCCTGCATCGATAAGATCGATTTTCGGTGAAACCGGCAAGGCGTGGCGTTAACCATTAACGTTTCGGTAATCCCGGTCCGAAGCTCCGATTAATGAGATCGAGATCATTTCCCTGCCAAATTGAACGATATGGAAGCCGTGCGGAGCGTTCGGCGCGCGTATCCTGCCGGGAGGCTGGAGAATGATCATGGCGAACGTGCCGGAAGCGGCCTTCGAGTCGGTCGATGCGCCCGCTCGTCGCGAGTTCGTCCCGGCTGGTACGGACGCATCCACCGGCGCGATTGAATCTCCCATCCATCTGTCGATTCACCACGAGCTCGGCAGCATCGAGCCGGAGTGGCGCGCGTTCGAGGCCATCGCCGACTGCACCGCATTCCAGACCTTCGACTGGCTCGCCGCCTGGCAGCGGCACATCGGAGCGCGCAACGGCGTCGGGCCGGCCATCGTCAGCGGTCGCAGCGGCGCGCGCATGCTGTTCTTGATGCCCTTGGCGGTCGAGCCGGGCCTGGTGCGCCGCCTGACCTTCCTCGGCAGCGACCTGTGCGACTACAACGCGCCGCTGCTCGCGCCTGACTTTGCCCGGCACGTGAGCCGCGACCGGTTTCCCGTGCTCTGGCGCGACATCGTTGCCGCCCTGCAAGCTCGGCGCAGCTTCGATCTGATCGACTTCTCCAAGATGCCGGAGACGATCGGCGGCGCAGCGAACCCGTTGCTCGCGCTCGGCACCGCGCTCAACCCGAGCGGCGCGCACGCGACGCGCCTGCACGGACCCTGGGAGGAGTTCTATACCGCCAAGCGGTCGTCGGCGACGCGCCGGCGCGACCGCACCAAGCGCAAGCGCCTGTCCGATCTCGGCGAGGTCCGGTTCGTCGTTCCCGAACGACGCGACGATATCGCGTTCACGCTCGATACGCTGATCGCGCAGAAGACCAAGGCGTTCGCCCGCATGGGCGTCGGCGACATCTTCGCGCGGCCGGGGCAGCGCGAGTTCTATCTCGACGTCGCGGCCAATGCGCGTCTCGTCCCGATGAGCCGGCTCGAAGTCGGATCGACGGTCGCGGCGACCAATCTCGGCCTCAGCTTTCGCGGCCGCTACTACTACCTGCTCGCGAGCTACGACGACGGGCCGACCTCGCGCTTCGGTCCCGGCATGGCGCTGCTGCACGACCTGATGCGGCGCGCGATCGAGCTCAAATTCGATGCGTTCGATTTCACCATCGGGGACGAGAACTACAAGCTCGACTGGTCGGACACGGAGCTCAGGCTCTACGATCACGTGTCAGCCGCCTCAGTGCGCGGCATGCCGAGCGTGATGCTGGCGAGGACGAAGCGCGGGCTCAAGCGCAGGATCAAACAGACGCCGCTGCTCTGGCGCGCCGTCACCAAAGCACGCGCGCTGGCCGGATGGTGGCGCCGCAAGGCGCCGGCCGATGAGCCGATGCAGATGGACGACAGCCCGCCGACCTCGCCGCGCTGACTCTATCCGTTGCTCGGCGTCCCGCCCTCGCCCAGGTCCCAATAGAGTCCGGCCATCAGCTGCAGGCCCTCGCGCGCAATCTCGACCGGCAGGTGCTCGTTCGGCGCATGCTGCGAGCAGCCCGGATAGGAATGCGGCACCCACACGGTCGGCAAGCCGAGCACCTCGGCGAAGATGTCGTTCGGCAGCGAGCCGCCGAGATTGGGCAGTACGGCCGGCGCGCTGCCGGCGGTCCTGGTCATCGAGGCCGCGGCCCATCGCACCCAGGGGTGATCCGGATCGAGCCGCGTTGCGCGGAACACCTCGTCGCGCGCCTTGGCCACCTCGACCATGCCGAAGCCGTGGCGATCGAGATGGCGGCGCAGCGCAGGAAGAATTCGATCTGGCTCGATGCCGACCACGAAACGAAGCTGCCCGCGCGCCCAGGCGCGCGGCGGCACGGCATTGACCGGCGCCTCGGGGTTGCCGGCCGACATCGCGAGGATCTCGAACGCGCACCAGCCGAACACCTTCTCGGCGAGGCTCAACCCGGGCTCGCCCCAATCTGGATCGATCTGCGGCTCGCCCTGGCGCGAATGGATGTCGCAATCGGCGAGCGCACGGCGCACCGAGTCCGGGATGCCGTCCGGCACCCATTCGGGAATGCGGATCTGGCCCGTTGGTCCGACGATCGTGGCGATCGCGTGGGCGAGCTGGATCGCCGGGTTCGACAACAAGCCGCCCCAGTTGCCGGAGTGATGGCCGCCCTCGCGCGCATCAATCCAGAGGTCGATCGGATAAGCGCCGCGCGTGCCGAGGTAGATGGTCGGGCGATCGGCGGCGAGCCGCGGGCCGTCGGAGCCGATCAGCACGTCGGCGGAAAACAGAGCGCGGTTCTCGGCGGCCAGCTCGCGCAGGCCGCGCGAGCCGGTCTCCTCGCCCATCTCGATCAGCCATTTGGCATTGAAGCCGAGCTTGCCGCGGACGCTCAGCACGGCGCCCATGGCGGCGATGTCGATCGTATGCTGGCCCTTGTTGTCAACGACGCCGCGGCCGTAATAGCGGCCGTCGGTCTCGACCAGTTGCCACGGCGACAGGCCTGCCCTCCATCCCGACTCCAGCCCGCGGATCACGTCGCCGTGGCCGTAGCCGAAGACGGTCGGCAGGCCCGCGGCTTCGATGCGCTCGGCATAGAGGAACGGACCCGGCGTCTCCGGCCGCGTCATGATGCGGCACTTGAAACCGAGCGCTTCGAGCGCGGGCCGCATCTCGGTTTCGAGATAGCGGCCGAGGTCGGCGGTCCGTTCCGGGTTCTGGCTCTCGGTCGGGATGGCGACCCGGCGCGTCAGATCGGCCTTGAACGCGCCGTCGTCGAAATACGCGGCGGCGCGGGAAATAGCGGCAGCACGGCTCATGCGGCGATCCTGGTTCCGCCATCATGCAGATGGCATGCGACGAGCCCGTTCGAGTCGCGCATCACGCGCGGCGGCTCGACGCGGCAGCGCGCGCCCGCCTGCGGGCAGCGCGGATGGAACACGCAGCCCGGCGGCGGCGCAGCGGGTCGGGAAAGGCAAGGCCGAGCCCGGTGTCGGGAATACCGCGGCCGGGCTCCGGGGTCAGCACCGAGTCCAGCAGCGCACGCGTATAGGGGTGGCGGGGCGCGCGGAACAGCGTCGTCGCGGCTTGCGCTTCTCGACGATGCGGCCGAGATACATCACGGCGACGCGGGTCGCCACATGCTCGACCACCGCGAGGTTGTGGCTGATGAACACGTAGGTGAGGCCGAAATCGCGCCGCAGATCGAGCAGCAGGTTGAGGATCTGCGACTGCACCGACACGTCGAGCGCCGAAGTCGGCTCGTCGAGCAGCACGATCTCGGGCTCGACCACGAGTGCGCGCGCAATCGCGACCCGCTGGCGCTGCCCGCCCGACAGTTCGCTCGGATAGACGTCGGCGTGGCGCGCCGCGAGGCCGACGCGCTCCAGCATGGCGATTGCGCGCGCGCGCCGCTCGCGCGCCGAGCCGATGCCCTGCACGTCGAGCGGCAGGCTGACGATCGAAACGACGGTGCGGCGCGGGTTGAGCGACGAATAAGGGTCCTGGAACACCGGCTGGATGCGGCGCGCCAGCGCGCGCCGGCCGATCGCCCCGACATCCTGGCCGGCAAGGCGGATGTGTCCCGCATCGGGCTTGAGCAGGCCGAGCAGCATGCCTCGCCAGGGTCGACTTGCCCGAGCCGGACTCGCCGACCAGGCCGAGCACCTCGCCCTTGTCGACGACAAGATCGACGTCGGCGACTGCGCGCAGCAGGCGCCGCGGGCGAACAGGCCGCGGCCGAGCGCAAACGTGCGCGAAACTCCGATCGCTTCGAGGAGCGCGCTCATGCGGCAAGCCTCCGACCGGCAGAATGCAGCGCCAGTCGTGCCCGGCATGAGAGCGCAACCGGCACGGGCAGCGCACAGGCCGGCGCCGCATAAGCCGCAGCGGTCACGGAACGCGCAGCCGCGCACGTCGCCGATCAGCGACGGGCACGATGCCGGGGATGACGCCGAGCCGCTCGCCCGGCCGCGTACGCCCGGGTACGGGAATCGAGGCCATCAGGCCGCGCGTGTAAGGATGGCGCGGCGCGCGCGAACAGCGCCGGCGCAGCGGCGCGCCTCGACGATCTCGCCCGCATACATGACGGCAACGCGGTGCGCGACGCGCGCCACCACGCCGAGGTCGTGGGTGATCAGCAGCATCGCGATGCCGAGGTCGCGCTGCAGCTCGACCAGGAGACGAAGGATCTGCGCCTGGATGGTCACGTCGAGCGCGGTGGTCGGCTCGTCGGCGATCAGCAGCGAGGGGCCGCACATCAGCGCCATGGCGATCATCACGCGCTGGCGCAGGCCGCCCGAGAGCTGATGCGGATACTGGCCGAGGCGCGCCGCCGCATCGGTGATGCCGACCTTGTCCAGCAGCTCGATCGCGCGTTCGCGCGCCGGCGCCGCGGGTCGATCTTTTGTGGCGACGATGCACCTCGGTCAACTGGTCGCCGATGGTGTAGGCGGGATTGAGCGCCGTCATCGGCTCCTGGAACACCATGGCCATGCGCGCGCCGCGCAACGCGGCAACGCGCGTCTCCGCGGCCGTCAGATCGTTGCCCTCGAACGCGATGCGGCGCGCGCGGCGCGTGGCGGCGCGCGGCAACAGGCCCATCAGCGCCAGCGCGGTCATCGACTTGCCGCAACCGGATTCGCCGACCAGGCACAACGTCTCGCCGCGCTCGATCGAAAACGACACGTCGCGCACCGCATGCAGGGTCCCGTGCGGCGGTCGCGATGTCGACGGTGAGGCCGTCGACCACGAGAAGAGCCGCCATTCAGGCCCTCCCGCCCGGCGCGGTGACGTCGCGGATGCCGTCGCCGACCATGTTGACGGCGAACACCAGGAGCGCGAGCGCGGTGCCGGGAATCGCGATCAGCCAGAACGAGAAGAACATGTAGGTCTTGGCCTCGGCAATCATCAGCCCCCACGACGGCCACGGCGGCTGCACGCCGAGGCCGAGGAAGGAGAGCGCCGCCTCGAGCAGGATCGCGCTCGCGGCCTCGACGGTCGCCACCACGACCAGCTGGGGCAGCACGTTGGGCAGCACCTCGCCGAGCACCACGCGTGCCGTAGACGCGCCGGCGGCTTCTGCCGCCGCGACGTAGTCGAGCGACGCGCACCTGCTGGGTCGCGGCGCGCATCACCACGGCGAAGCGGTCCCACTTCAACAGGCCGAGCACCAGGATCACCACCGGCAGCGAGCCGCCGACGGTGGCGACCACCGCGAGCGCCACCAGGATCAGCGGCAGCGCCAGCCGCACCGTGATGATGAACGTCACCGCCAGGTCGACGCGGCCGCCGAAGAAGCCGGCGGCGAGGCCGAGCGCGGTACCGATCAGGCCGGAGATCACCATGACGGCGAGGCCGATCAAGAGCGAGATTTGCGAGCCGTAGATCACGCGCGACAGATAATCGCGGCCGAGATTGTCGGTGCCGAGCGGATGCGTCCAGTTGCCGTTCTCGTACCAGATCGGCGGGATCAGCCGGCGCGACAGGTCCTGCGTGTACGGATCGTGCGGCGCGATCAGCGGCGCGAGCAATGCGACCAGCACGATGCAGGCGAGCAGCCCCGTGCCGATCACGAGGCCACTGTGCTTGAGCGCGCGGCGGCGCAGCAGCGCGCGCGGCGAAGCAAGCTCGAGATCGAGGACCGGGATCGCCGCAACGTCGGTCATGCGCCGCCCACCCTGATGCGCGGGTCGAGCCAGGCATTGGCGAGGTCGGCGGCGAGCGTCAGGCCGACATAGACCAGGGCGAGCAAGGTCACGATCGCCTGGGTGACCGGCAAGTCCTTGTGGGTGATCGACTGGTAGGCGAGATAGCCGAGGCCATCGAGCGCGAACACGGTCTCGATGATCACCGAGCCGCCGAGCAGCAGGCCGAGTTGCACGGCGGAGAGCGCCACCACCGGCACCAGCGCGTTGCGCAGCGCGTGCTTCAACACGATGCTGGTCCGCGAAAGGCCTTTGGCGCGCGCCGTACGGACGTAGTCGGACGACAGCACCTCGATCATGCCGGCGCGGATCAGCCGCATGAAGGCCGGCGTCACGTAGTAGCCGAGCGCGACGGTCGGCAGCACGAAATGGGCCCAGGTCTCGCTGCCCGAGACCGGAAGCACGCGCAGCGTCACGGCGAACAGCATCATCAGGATGAGCGCGAAGAAGAAGTTGGGCAACGCCTGGCCGACCACGGCGAGCGCGAGGCAGAGCCGGTCGACCAGGCTGTTGGGATAGACCGCCGCCAGAATCCCGAGCGGCAGCGAGACCGCGAGCGCGAACAGGAACGACAGGACGGCAAGGATCGCGGTCGCCGGCAGCTTGTCGAGCACCAGCGAGATCACGTCGGTCTTGTAGAACAGCGACTGGCCGAAATCGCCGCGCAGCATGCGCACGAGCCACTCGACGTACTGCACGATCAACGGGCGATCGAGGCCGTGCATGCGGCGGATGCTCTCGATGTCCTCGGCGCGCGCGCCCTCCCCGGCGAGCGCGATCGCCACGTCGCCGGTCGCGCGCAACAGCAGGAAGGCGAGCGCGGAGACGACGACCGCGACCAGGACCGCGAGCGCGCAGCGTTTGAGGGCGTAGGTCAGCATCGGGAGGCAAGCCGCGGTGTGCTCCCCTCCCCCTTGCGGGGAGGGGTTGGGGGTGGGGGTCGTGAGAGTTTGCGCTCGCGTCGACGCTCGCGCGCCTTCGCACCACCCCCCTCCCCAACCCTCCCCCACAAGGGGGGAGGGAGCGAGAGACCGGTGCTTGTTGCGCGCATCACTTGTAGGTCATCTCCCAGAAGCGCGGCATCTCGTCCGGATAGGCGGTGAAGGTGAGCTCTTTCGCTGCCACATAGTAGGTCGGCAGCGAATAGAGCGGGATCGCGTAGGCGCGCTCCTGGATCAGCACCAGCGCCTTGGCATAGGCGTCGGCGCGCACCTTGGCGTCGACCGAGGAATCGCCGCGCTCGAGCAGGTCGCGCACCTCCGGGTCGCGCGCGACGTCGTCGGGCGTGAACTTGAAGAACACCGGCGTGTTGGCGGAGACGTCGTTGATCGAGAACGAGCCCCAGGTCTGATGCGCGATCGGCACCTTGTTGGCGCGCACCAGGTCGCGCATGGCGGCGTATTGCAGAAAGCGCAGGTTGGCCTTGACGCCGATGGCGCGCAGATAGCCGATCATGGCCTCGGTCTGGTTGCGCTCGCGATAAGCATAGAAGTCGATGTCGAACCCGTTGGGAAAGCCGGCCTCGGCGAGCAGCGCCTTGGCCTTGGCCGGGTCGTAGTCGTAGCGCGCGGCGCCCTGATCGGTGCAGCCGAACTGCGAGGGGAAGCACACCGTATGGATGACGCGGGCGCCCTCGCCGACCAGCGACTTGATCATCGCCGTCGACGATCGATCGCGTGCATCAGCGCCTTGCGCACGCGAATGTCGCGTAGCTGCGGCGCGATGGTCTTCTCGGTCACGTCGAAGCCGAGGAACACGATGCGCATAGTCTCGCCCGACACGACCTGCAGGTGCGGAACGCTGCGCAGCTGCTGGGCCTGATCGGGCGCAACGTTCATGACCATGTCGAGGCCGCCGGCGAGCATTTCGGCGACCTGGGTCTGGCGGTCCGGGATGAAGCGGATCTCGACCTTCTCGATCTTGGCCTGCGGCTTCGGGCTATCCTTGAAGTAATCGGGGTTGCGTTCCATGCGCACGAACTTGCCGATGGCGTGTTCGGTGATGCGGTAGGGCCCGGAGCCGACCGGCTTCTCGTTCATGCCCTGCGGGCCGACCTTGGCGTAATATTCGTGCGGATGGATGACGATCGGGCCGGCGAGATATTCGATCGCGGCCGGGAACGGTTTCTTGCAGATGATGCGGACCTTGTGGCTGTCGATCTTCTCGACGCGGTCGATCCAGTCGACGTTCCCCCGGGTGATGACCTTGCTGTCGGGCTTGACCACGAAGTTGAGCGTGTAGACCACGTCGTCGGCGCTGAACTCGGCGCCATTGTGGAATTTCACGCCCTTGCGCAGCTCGACTTCGAGCGTCTTGTCGTCGATCCACTTCCACGCGGTCGCGAGCTGGCCCTTGTACTGGCTGGTCTTCGGATCGCGGTAGATCAGCGTGTCCCACACCTGCTGGCCGATGATCACGCCGATGCGCACGTTGTTCATGAACGGATCGACGTTCTCCACCACCTGGTCGTAGGCGAAGCGGATCGAATTGTCCTTCTTGGCGGCAAGCGCCGGTGTGGCGAACGCGGATGCGGCGAGCAACGTCGCCAAGGCGAGCCGTACGGCAGCCATCTTAACTCTCCCCTCGTCGAAATTGTCCAAGGCTTTGGATTGCCTGCGAGTGAAAGGCGCACGGTCAGGCAAGTCAAGGTGTGCGGGCGCAGTCGGCCTGCGGCGAGGCAGCGCGCAGGAAATGGAGGAACCTGTGCGAATCCCGCCTTGCCACAGCGGGTTCCTCATCTGCCGCACATACGCCGCCTATAGTATCGGCGCATCCCTGGTGATTCTCGCCGAGCAGACGCCATGCGCTTTCACGCCGATCTGCACGTGCACTCGAAATACTCCCGCGCGACCAGCCGCGACCTCGACCTCGAGCATTTGGCCGAATGGGCGGCGCGCAAGGGCATCGGCGTGGTGGCGACCGGCGACTTCACTCATCCGGCATGGTGCGCCGAGTTGAAGGCCAAGCTGGTGCCGGCCGAGCCCGGGCTGTTCCGGCTGCGCGGCGACATCGAGGCGGCCGTGGCCGAGCGCTTGCCGCCCGCCTGCCGCGCGACCGTGCGCTTCATGCTCGAGGTGGAGATCTCCACGATCTACAAGAAGGGCGACAAGACGCGCAAGATCCATCACCTCATCTACGCGCCGGACTTCGCCACCGTCGACCGCATCAATGCGCGCCTTGCGCGCATCGGCAACATCGCCTCCGACGGCCGGCCGATCCTCGGGCTCAACTCGCGCAATCTGCTGGAGATCGCGCTGGAGGCTGACCCCGGCGCCTATCTGGTCCCGGCGCACATCTGGACGCCGTGGTTCGCGGCGCTCGGCTCGCAGTCCGGTTTCGACTCGATTCCCGAATGCTACGGCGACCTCGCCGGCCACATCTTCGCGGTCGAGACCGGCCTGTCGTCCGATCCGGTGATGAACTGGCGCGTGTCATCGCTCGACCGCTATCGGCTGGTGTCGAACTCCGACGCGCACTCGCCCGGCAAGCTCGGCCGCGAGGCGACCGCGTTCGACTGCGAGGTGGATTACTTCGCGATCCGGCGCGCGCTGGAGACCGGCGCGGGCTTCGTCGGCACGGTCGAGTTCTTCCCAGAGGAGGGCAAGTATCACCTCGACGGACACCGCAAATGCGGCGTCCGCCTCACGCCGAAGGAGACCTTGGCGAACGGCGGACGCTGCCCGGCGTGCGGGCAACCGGTCACCATCGGGGTGGAGCACCGGGTCGAGGTGCTGGCGGATCGCGACGAAGCCGAGGTCACGCCGCCGCCGAGCGCGGGCGAGCCCTTGAACCTGGTGCCGCTGCCGGAGGTGCTGTCCGAACTCGCATCGAGCGGCCCCAGCTCCAAGACGGTCGAGCGCTCTTACGACCGGCTGGTCGCCGCGCTCGGTCCGGAGCTTTCGATCCTCGAAGCGGTTCCGGTCGAGGACATCGCGCGGGCAAGCTCGTCGCTGCTCGGCGAAGCCATCACGCGGCTGCGCGCCGGCCAGGTGATCCGCGAGGCCGGCTATGACGGCGAATACGGCGTGATCCGCCTGTTCGAGCCGGACGAGCTGCGCCGGCACACGGGCGGCGCGATGCTGTTTGACGCATCACCGGTCGCGCGGCGCGTTTCACCTCCCCCTGAAAGGGGGAGGTCGACCGTGAAGCGGTCGGGTGGGGGTCAACTTGAGTTGCACACGCAGCCGACCGACCCCCTCCCGGCGCCTTCGGCGCCGACCTCCCCCTTTCAGGGGGAGGTGGAGACCGAGCCCGCGGCAGCGCCGAACATCCTCTCCTCCCTCGACCCGGACCAGCGCCGCGCGGCGGAGATCATCGACGGGCCCTTGCTCATCGTCGCCGGCCCCGGCTCGGGCAAGACGCGCACGCTCACCTACCGGTTGGCGCACCTGATCGCGGAGCGCGGCGTGCCGGCACCGCGTTGCCTCGCCGTCACCTTCACGCGCCGCGCCGCGGCCGAGATGCACCAACGCTTGGCGATTCTCCTTCCGCCCGCGGCAGGCGCGCCGGCCATCCACACCTTTCACTCGCTCGGCCTTGCGATCTTGCGCGCGCATCCGCCGGCCTGCAGCGCGACTTCCGCGTCGCCAGCGAAGATGAGCGGGTCGCGGCACTGGCCGAGACGATGGATATCTCGCCGACCAGGGCCGAGCGCCTGCTGCGCCGGATCTCCAAAGCCAAGCGCGGACAGGCGGTGCCGGATGACGGGGCCCTTGCGGCCTATGACCGGATGCTGGCGGCACGCAATTGGATCGATTTCGACGACCTGGTCGGACTGGCGGTGCGCGCGATGAGCGAAACGAGCCTTGCGGCGCGCTACCGCGAGCAATTCTCGTATGTGTCGGTCGACGAACTCCAGGACATCGACGAGCAACAGTATCGTCTCATCACCTTGCTCGCGCCGCCGCCGGCTGCGAATCTCTGCGTCATCGGCGATCCCGACCAGGCGATCTACGGTTTCCGCGGCGCGGACGCGTCCTGCTTCGACCGGTTCGCCCGCGACTATCCCACCGCCGCGCGCGTCGCGCTGCGGCGCAATTACCGCTCTAGCGGGACGATCGTCGCCGCCTCCGCACAGGTGCTCGGCGAGAACGGCGACGAGGCATCGATCGCCCGCATGGTGCGCGCCATGCACGAACGCATCGCCATCCACGCGGCGCCGACCGAGCGCGCCGAGGCCGAGTTCGTGGTGCAGACAATCGAACGGTTCCTCGGCGGCCACAGCTTCTTCTCGATCGACAGCGGACGCGCCGACGGCACCAACGCAAACCTGTCGTTCGCCGACTTCGCGGTGCTGTATCGCACCGACGCGCAGTCGGCCGCGCTGATCGAGGCGCTGGCGCGCTCCGGCATTCCGTTCCGCAAGAACGGTCAGGACGCGCTTGATCCCGAAGACCGTGTCGCGATCGACGCTGAACTCAAGGAAGACCGTGGAGACCACGTTTCGCTGCTGACCTTGCACGCCGCCAAGGGACTCGAATTTGCCGTGGTGTTCATCGTCGGGCTGGAAGACGGACTGTTGCCGCTGCACTGGGGCGACCCGAGCGAGGCGAACATGGCCGAGGAGCGCCGGCTGTTCTACGTCGGCATGACGCGCGCCAGGGACCGGCTGATCCTGAGCCGGGCGCTCAAGCGGCACTGGCGCGGCCGCGTGCGCGCGCCGGAGGCTTCGCCGTTCCTCGCCGCGATCGAACGCGAATTGCTCAAGCATCAGGAGGTAAGGCTGCGGCGGCGCAAGCCGGAGGATCGGCAGCTTAGCTTGCTGTGACGCTCAGGGAGAGCCGAACCAACTTCGCGCCGGTAAGAGTCGTCGCGCGCGAACCCAAATATCTCTGCCTGTCTTGACATAATTTACTTGTAATTGCTGCGCATAATTGACTTGTAATATCGCGTCACAATATACTTGTGATTACACGACACGTAACACTTGCACTGGATTCGAAGCCGTGGCCCAAAAGCGCCGCAACACCAAGCCCCAAGAAAAGCTCGCCTTGTCCTTGGCAAGGCTCGAGGAGCTGCAAGCTGACGGGCGGCGCGTTTTTCAATCCAGCGAGTTCGGGCGGCGCAATCGTCAACGTCTGGTCAAGCAAGGTTTCCTTCGAGAGGTTATCAAGGGCTGGCTCGTCTCGACCAGTCCAGGAACGGCCCAGGGCGACAGCACGCCATGGTACGCGTGCTTCCGGGAATTTTGCGCGCGCTATTGCGCCACCCGGTTCGGCGAAGATTGGCATCTTTCGCCTGAGCAATCGCTGCTGCTGCACGCCGAAAACAGCGTCATTCCGAATCAGGTCGTCGTTTACAGCACCAAGGGCACGAACAACACGATCGCTCTGCTTTTCGGCACTTCCCTCTATGATCTCAAGCAAGCTCAGGCGGCCTCCGCCGAGGAGACTTCCGTCAAGGAGGGATTGAGACTCTTCACGCCAGCCGCATCACTGACGAGAGTGCCCGAAGCATTCTTCACCCGCCATCCGGTCGAGGCGCAGGTGGTTCTTGCGGGCATCAAGGACTCATCCGAAGTCCTTGGCCGCCTGCTCGAAGGCGGACATTCCGCTATTGCCGGAAGGCTTGCAGGAGCGTTTCGTCGCATTGGGCGGAAAAATATCGCCGACGAAATCATCAAGGCCATGAAGGCAGCGGACTACGACCTACGCGAAACAGACCCTTTCTTACCTCGGCAAGATTTCAAGACTTTCTCACCTGGTGTTGCACCCATCGTCGGACGCATTCGCGCGCTGTGGGACTCTTCCCGCGGGTCGATCATTGCGGCTTTTCCGAAAGCACCAGGGTTGCCCAACAACAAAAAGGATTATCTGAACTTCGTCGAGGAAATCTACCCAAACGATGCGTACCACTCCCTCTCGATTGAAGGCTATCGTGTCACGCCGGAACTGATTGCCCGCGTACAGGCTGGCAATTGGAATCCGGATGAGAATGAAGCGGACCGCCAGAATCGTGACGCGCTCGCCGCGCGCGGCTATTGGCAGGCATTTCAAGAAGTGAAGGAAGCCGTCGCCAAGATCATAGGCGGCGATGGGGCGGGAGCGCTCATTCGCACCGCCCATCGAGACTGGTATCGGGAGCTTTTCCAGCCCAGCGTCCAGGCTGGCTTGATTGGCGCGGCAGCCCTTGCCGGTTACCGAAACCATCCGGTGTTCATCCGGGAATCACGCCACGTGCCGCCACGCGCTGAGGTTCTGCACGATGCCATGCCGGCATTGTTCGATCTTCTGGAACAGGAGACCGAACCTTCCGTGCGCGCTGTGCTCGTGCATTGGATGTTCGGCTACATCCACCCGTATCCGGACGGCAACGGCCGCATGGCTCGCTTTCTGATGAACGCGATGCTCGCGTCCGGGGGATATCCTTGGACCGTCATCCGCGTGGACGATCGGGCTTCGTATTTGAACGCGCTGGAAACCGCGAGCGTTGAAGGCAATATCGAGCCTTTTGCGAATTTCATCGCGCGGCGGGTCGGTTGGTCAAAGGCCGAAGCTGCCAAAAGCGCTAAGAAATGATAGAGTATTCAGCGAGCGGGGCCAAGGACCGAGGCCGCGACGGCGGAAGCAATTCGATGCGAAGCATCGGCTATTGGCGCGGCCGCGTGCGCCCGCCGGAGGCTTCGCCGTTCCTGTCGGCGATCGAACACGAACTGCTCAAGCATCAGCAGGTGCGGCTGCCGCGGCGCAAGCCGGAGGAGCGACAGCTCACGCTGCTGTAGGCGCGCGGATTGCCGCGGGCTGGAGCGTTTTCCATTGGCATGCACCAATCCTATCCACCGTCATGGCCGGGCTTGTCCCGGCCATCCACGTCTTGCTTTCGTGCTGCGAAGAAGAAAGTCGTGGATGCCCGGCACAAGGCCGGGCATGACGAACAATGGATCCATCGTTACTGGAAAGAGCTCTAGCAGGGCATCGCCGACGCCGATCGATATGATCAACGACCGACCAGCCGCGCCGCCGACGCGCCGGCGATGTGGCCGAGCACGGTCGCGGTGAGCAGGCCGTTGCCCGACAGATAGCCGGCGGCCGTGGACCCGGAGAGTCCGGCCGCCGCTCCGCCCGCGGCGAACAGGTTTGCGAAGCGAGAGCCGTCCTTGCGCAACACGCGTGCGTCGGTGTCGACCGCCAGCCCGCCCTGGGTATGGAACAGCGCGCCCGTCACCTTGACGGCGCAATAGGGCGACGCCAGCAGCGGCGTCCGCGAGAAATCGCGGCCGAAGCGGTCGCGTGCGCCAAGTTTGCAGGCATCGACATCCGCCATGGTGGCGGCGAGAGCGGCGCCCGGCAGCTTGATGGCGTCGGCTAACCCGTCGAGCGTCGGCGCCGTCACGATCGCGCCGGCGCTTTCGGCGTTGCGGAAGTCGAGGAATTGGCGCGCGATTGCGGCGATGCGCTCATCGAACACCGAGAACGCGATGCCGCCCGGCTGACGCAGCACCTCGGCCGCCTGCTCGGAATAGCCGTGCGCCTCGTTGGAGAAGCGTAACCCCTCGCGGTTGACCTGGAAGCCGCCTTCCATGATCGCCGCCCAGGTGATCAGGATGTTGTGCGGCGTCGCGACCGAGCCATGGCCCTGATAGCCGGAGAGGTGCCGCAGTCTTGCGCCGAGCGCCTCGCCCCACAGCACGGCCTCGCCCTGGTTGCCGGCATGGCCGAAATAGAGCGCATCGGCCATCTCGGGGATATGACGGCGCACCAGGTCGGGGTTGCCGCCGTAGCCGTTGCAGGCGAGCACCAACACGGCGCAGCCGATGCGCTCGGACTGGCCGTCGCCGCGGACCGCCTCGATGCCGCGGATGCGCCCGTCCGGATCGGCGAATAACGTCACGGCGCGCCGGCCGCACAAGAGAGGAATGCCGCGCGCCTCGACGGCGGTGCGCAGCCGGTCGATCAGCTCGGAGCCGGATCGGCTCGGAAGCCCGTGCATGCGCAACGCCGCATGGCCCGGATAGTTGAAGTCGTCGACCACGTCGAACGGGATCGCATAGCGGTCGGCAAGCCACTCGACCAGCGCGCCCGACTGCGCCGCCACGGTCCGCGCCAGGCCGGCATCGGGCTCGTGCGCGGCCTTATGCAGGATATCGGCGGCGAACTGCTCGGCCGAATCCGCGATCCCCTTGGCGCGCTGGAAGCGCGTCGCCGCGGCCGGGATCAGTCCGGCCGAAAGCGCGGTCGAGCCCGACGGCACGGCGTCGCGTTCGAGCACCACCGTGTCGGCACCCGCCTCCGCCGCCGCGAGCGCGGCACACAGGCCGGCGGCGCCGGCGCCGACCACGAGGACCGGCGCCTCGGCGTCGAACGCGATGCCCGCGGCGGGACGCACCGTGCTCATGCGAGCTCGCGCATCACGTCGGCAATTGTCGCGATGCGCGCGACCGGCCGCAACGCCTCGATTGCGGTGCGGTGCATCTCCTCGGAGAACGCCGCGCAGCCGTCCTCCAGCACCGTGCAGGCGATGTCGCGCACCTGCGCGTCACGCACCGTCGAGGCGACGCCGCCATTGGTCACGATCCCGCCGACGATCAGCCGGTCGACGCCGAGCTTGCGCAGCACCCACTCAAGCCGTGTCATGTAGAAGGCCGAATAAGCGATCTTCTCGACCGCCACATCGGAGGGGCCAAGCTCGTCCACCAGGGCATGCCCCCAAGAGCCGGGCACAAAGTCGCCTTTGGCGAGGAACGGCCGCAGCGTCTTGAGATGCGGCGAGATGATCGGCTCGCCGCGGCGGCCCGGCACCAGCGTGAAGTGGGTCGAGACGACCAGCTCGCCCTTGCCGCGCACGCGCGCGGCGAGCGGTTTCAATCGTGCCGGCAGCGCCGCGATCGCGGCGCTGGTCTGCCCGGCGCGGCCGTAGGCGCCGTCGCGATGCAGGAAATCGTTCTGCAAGTCGACCAGCAGCAACGCGAGGCTCATGGCGCACGCTCCACGATGATGTTGCCGAGCCGGTCGACCCGTCCGCGCAAGCCGGGATCGATCACGATCGTCGCGTCGGCCTGCTCGAGCACGGCCGGAGCGGCGATCACGGCGCCGACCGGCAGGTCGAGGCGCGACCACACCGTCGCGTCGTGCCAGCGCCCGTCGAACCACACCGGCCGCGTGCCGCGCGCCGCCTTGTCGAGCGAGGCATCGGCGGCCGGCGCGAGGGCCGCGAGGTCGAAGTGCCGGGCGGCGGCCGATCGCCGCGGTGCGCAGCGAAACGATGCGCACCGGAATTCCGGGCAGCAGGCGGCTGAACGCGGCCGAATAGGCTCTCTCGAACGCCGCACGGATCAGCGCCTCGGTCACCCGCGTCGTGCCGGCTTCGAGCGTCACCGGCAACGGCACCGCGACGGTGTGGGTCTGGCCGAGATAGTGCATGTCGAGCTCGTAGGCGACATCGATGCGCTCGACGGCGACACGCGCCGCGTCGACCACCGCCCTCGCCTCCTCGCCCGCCGCAGCCATGCGGCGGTCGAGCGCGGCCGCGTCGAGCCCTTCGAGCATCAGGTTCACGGTCTGCACCGGAATCGTGGCGCAGGTCGGCGATGACGCAGCCGAGCGCCGACGTGACCCCGGGGAAGCGCGGTACCACCGCGCATTTGAGCCCGATGTCCTTGACCAGCGCGCCGGCATGCAGCGCACCGCCACCGCCGAACGGCATGGCGGCGAATCTCCCCGGATCGTGTCCGCGCTCGATCGAGACCAGGCGGATGGCGCCGGCCATGCGGGCGTCGGCGACCCGGACGATGGCCTCGGCCGCCTGCACCACGTCGAGGCCGAGCGGGCCTCCGACGTGCGCCGCGATGGCGCGCTGCGCCGCCTCGACGTCGAGGCGCGCAAGCTTGCCGCCGATCGGGCGCTCGGCGTTGATGCGGCCGAGCACGACATGCGCATCGGTGAGGGTCGGGCGCTCGTTGCCCTGTCCGTAGCAGGCGGGCCCGGGCCGCGAGCCGGCGCTCTCGGGGCCGACCTGCAACAGCCCGCCGCGATCGACCGCGGCGATCGAGCCGCCGCCGGCACCGATGGTGGCGATCTCGATCATCGGCGTGCGGATGACGAGGCCGAAATCGATGGTGCTCTGCGCGGCGAGCGCGGGCTTGCCGGCCGCCGACCACCGAGACGTCGAACGAGGTGCCGCCGAGGTCGCAGGTGATCACGTTGTCGAAGCCGGCCGCGCGCGCGATGGCCGCGCCGGCGATCACGCCGGCCGCCGGGCCCGAGAGCGCGGTGCGCACCGGCAGGCGGCGCGCGGTCGCGGTCGACATCACGCCGCCGTTCGATTGCACGATGTGCAGCTGGCCGGCGAAGGACTGCTGCTGCAGCGCATCTTCGAGCCGCGCCAGATACCGGCCCACCACCGGCTGCAGATAGGCGTTGAGCGCCGTGGTCGAGGAGCGCTCGAATTCGCGGATCTCCGGCAGCACCTGATGCGACGCCGCGACATGGTCATTGGGCCACACGGCGCGTGCCGCTTCGAGCGCGGCGTGCTCGTTGGCGGCGATTGGCATAGGCGTTGATGAAGATGATGGCGAGCGCCTCGGCGCCTTGTGCGGCAAGGGTTGCGGCGGCGGCACGCACGTCCGCGGCGGCGACGGCGCGGCGGATCGTGCCGTCGGCGAGCGTGCGCTCGTCGACTTCGAGGCGCATGTCGCGCTCGGCGATGGGCACGAAGTCGCCCCACAGGCCCCAGGTGCGGCGACGGTCGCGCCGGCGCATCTCCAGCACGTCACGGAAGCCGCGCGTGGTGATGACGCCGATGCGCGGTCCGCGGCGTTCGAGCAGCGTGTTGGTGCCGACCGTGGTGCCGTGCACGATCGCGCCCACCGCATCGAGCCCACCGAGCGCCGCGAGGCCTTGCAGGAAGCCGGCGGCCTCGTCGCCGCGCTCGACGGCACCTTGGCGGTGCGGAAAGCGCGCGCCTCCGCGTCGAACAGGAACAGGTCGGTGAACGTGCCGCCGACGTCGACCCCGATCACGCGCGTCATTGCGTCTCCACGCCGTAGTCGCGCCGGGCCGCATCAGGCGTGACGTAGCCGAGGCGCACATCGCGGCGTACCGCAGCAGGATCGCGGGTGCGCGGATCGCCGAAGCCGCCGCCGCCCGGGGTTTCGAGCCGCACCTTGCTGGCCGCGCGCGATCTTCACGTCGGTCACCTTGGAGACGAGCGGCGGCGTGCGCTCGCCCTCCGCGGTGTCGTAGACGAAGCGGTTGAGCGCGGCCGGTCCGCCGCCATTGACGCCGAACGGCGGAAACTTCCCGCGTTCGCCCAGCAGGAACACGTCGGCGCCGCCGTGCGCCAGCGCTTCGATCTCGTAGATCGCGCCGAGCCCGCCGCGATGGCGGCCCGGGCCGCCGGAATCCGGGCGCAGCGCCCACTGGGTGAACATCACCGGATAGAGCGACTCGAGGATCTCGGCCGGCGGGATCGTGGCGGTCGAGATCGGATTGTTGCCGTGGTTGAGCCCGTCGCCTTCCGGATTGCCGCCGAGCCCGCCGCCGAAGAAGCAGAACATCACCCAGCGCGGCGCCACTCCGGCGCCAGCCGGCGAGCGAGAGCGCGTTGATGGTCGCATAAGGGCTGCCGTTGGCGCGCTCGGGGGCGACCTTGGCGAAGGCGCCGAACACCGTGTCGATGACGCGCAGGATGGTCTCGGTGTAGCCGCCGACCGGCTTCGGGGCGCTGACGCCGAGCAGGGTCGTGTCGGGAATGACGAAATCGATCGGCGCGAGGCACCCGGCATTGGCCGGCACGTCGACGAACAGGTGCTTGAGCGCCACGTAGCAGCAGGCGACCGCGGTCGAGCGCGCGATGTTGAGCGGGCCGTCGCAGGGCGGGGAGGAACGCGAGAAGTCGAGCCGCATGCGGTCGCGCGCGATGGTGAGATCGAGCGCGATCCTGAGCGGCCGATCGGTGACGCCGTCATTGTCGAGGAAGTCGTCATACGAGTAGGTGCCGTCCGGCAGGCCTGACGATGTTGGCACGCATCAGCGCCTCGGCGCGCGCCGTCAGTGCTTCGATCGCTGCCGCGACGGTCGTGTCGCCGTACTCGTCGAGCAGCGCGTGCAGCCGGCGCGTCGCCGAGCTCGATCGCGTTGAGCTGGCCGTTGAGGTCGCCCCAGTTCGACTGCGGCACGCGCGAGTTGGCGCCGAGGATGTCGACGATGTCGTGCTGCAGCACGCCCGCGCGGACGAGTTTCACCGGAGGGACGCGGAAGCCCTCCTGGAAGCTCTCGGTCGCCTTGGCGTTGAAGTTGCCCGGCACATTGCCGCCGACGTCGAGCCAGTGGCCGACCGAGGCGAGCCAGGCGAACACCTTGCCGCTCGCGCATCACCGGCCGCACCAAGCGGAAGTCGTTGAGATGCGTGCCGCCGTCATAGGGGTCGTTGAACAGGTAGATGTCGCCGGCATCGAGAGCGCCGTCGCGCGCGACCTTGTCGATCACCGCCTTGACGGCGAACGCCATGGCGCCGACGAAGATCGGCAGCCCGGACGTCCCCTGCACCAGGGTCGCGCCGGTCTCGGCATGGTAGAGGCCGTGGCAGGCGTCGTGCGCCTCGGCAATGATCGGGTTGAAGGCCGAGCGGTAGAGCGTCGCGTCCATCTCGTCGGCGATCTGGACCAGGCGGCCGTTGAGCACCGCGAGCGTGACCGGATCGAGCGTCATCGCTTGCGTCCGGCCTTGCTTTCGATGCCGGCGGCCGGCTCCTCGGCGGCGTAGCGCTTGCCGCGTGCCAGCATCTCGGGCGTCCCGACGAGCTCGTTGAGTAGCGGCGAAGTCGAGCATGCGGGCGCGGAACGGCTCGGTGGTGCCATGCGCGGCGAGCGAGGCGTAATACTCGGTCGCCGTCTTGGCGAGCGCGCGCACGATGCCGCCGGGGAAGATCACCAGCGCGAAGCCGAGCGCTTCCAGCTCGGCTGCCGGCAGGATCGGGGTCTTGCCGCCCTCGACCATGTTGGCCATCAGCGGCACCGACTGGCCCAGCGCCGCGACAACGCGCCCAAGCTCGTCACGCGTCTTCGGCGCCTCGACGAACAGCAGGTCGGCGCCGGCCTGCGCGTAGAGGGCGGCGCGTTCGATCGCGCGCTCGAAGCCCTCGACCGCGACCGCATCGGTGCGGGCGACGATGAGCGTCGCGTCGGAGCGCCGCGCGTCGACCGCCGCCCTAACCTTGCCGGCCATCTCGGCGGCGGAAACCAGCGCCTTGCCGTCGAGGTGCCCGCAGCGCTTGGGAAAGTCCTGGTCCTCGAGCTGGATCGCGCTCGCCCCGGCGCGTTCCAGCGCCCGCACGGTGCGCTGCACGTTGAGGGCGTTGCCGTAACCGGTGTCGGCGTCGACCATCGAGCGCCGCATCGACGCGGTCGCGGATCAGGCCGACGGTCTCGACCACCTCGCTCATCGAGACGAGCCCGATGTCGGGGCGGCCGAGGCGCGTATAGGCGATCGCGGCGCCCGACACATAGAGGGTGTCGAATCCGGCCGCATCCGCGATGTGCGCCGTCAAGGCATCGTAGACGCCCGGCGCCACCACGATCGGAGGGCGGGCAAGGCGGGCGCGGAGCGGCTGTTCGGGCATGTCACAGTCCAAGGTAGGCGCGCCTGAGCTCGGGGTTAGCACGGATCTCGGCCGAGGGGCCGGACATCACGATGCTACCACGTTCGATGACGTAGACGCGGTGCGCGACGTCGAGGCTCTGCACCACGTTCTGCTCGACCAGCAGGACCGAAAGCCCGTCGGCGTTGAGGCGCCCGATCAGCGCGAACAGCTCCTCGACCAGGAGCGGCGAGAGCCCGAGCGAAGGCTCGTCGAGGATCAGGAGCTTCGGCTCGGCCATCAGGCCGCGGCCGATGGCGAGCATCTGCTGCTCGCCGCCGCTGAGCGTGCCGGCGTACTGCGCCTGGCGCTCGGCCAGCCGCGGAAAGATCGCGTAGACGCGCGCGCGGTTCTGCTCGCGCGCACTGCGCGCCCGGGCATAGCAGCCGAGATCGAGGTTCTCGGCGACCGTCATGTCGGGGAAGATGCGCCGCCCCTCGGGCACATGGATGAGACCGAGCCGGACGATTGCCGAAGGCTTGGCGCGCTCGATCGCTTCCCCGTCGAAGCGGATTATGCCGGCGCGCGGGCGCAGCACGCCCGACAGGGCCTTGTTGAGTGTCGACTTGCCGGCGCCGTTCGCGCCCAGCACGGCGACCACCTCGCCGGATTGAATCGCGAGATCGATCCCGCTGAGGATTTCGGTCGCGCCGTAGCCGGCGGAGAGGCCGCTGACTTGGAGCAGCGTCATGGGCTGCCTCCGGCCAGCCGCGCGGCCGCGCCATGCCCCAGATACGCTTCGACCACACGCGGGTCGGCGGCGACCGCGGCGGGAGTGCCGTCGGCGATGATGCGCCCCTCGGCCAGCACATACACGTGCTCCGACAGCGCCATCACCGCCTGCATCACGTGCTCGATCATGAAGATGGTGACGCCGCCGTCGCGGATGGCGCGGATCAGCGGGACGATGTCGCGGATCTCCGACGGATTGAGCCCGGCCAGGACCTCGTCGAGCAGCAACAGCTTCGGCTCGGTGGCGAGCGCGCGGGCCAGCTCGAGGCGCTTGCGCTCCGCGACCGTCAGGTTCGCCGCCGGTCGATTGAGCACGCGCGCGAGGCCGACCTGCGTCGCCACGCGCTCGGCCGCGGCAAGCGCCGCGCCGCGGGCGGGCCGATGCAGATGCGCCCCGACCGCGATGTTTTCGGCGACCGTGAGGCCGGCGAAAGGCTGCACGATCTGGAACGTACGTGCGATGCCTTGGCGCGCGAGGATGTGCGGCTCCGTGCCGGTGATGTCGCGGCCGCCATAGCGTACCCTGCCTTCACTCGGCTGCAGGAAGCCGGTGATGACCGCGAACAGCGTGGTCTTGCCGGCGCCGTTCGGGCCGATCAGCGCGGTGATGCGGCCCTCGTGCGCCACCAGCGAGGCCTGGTCGACGGCGCGCAGGCCGCCGAAGCGGCGCGAGACGCGGTCCACGGCGAGCAGCGGCTCAGCCATGGCCCGTCTCCGCGGATCGCGACGGCCGGAACCTGTTGCGGACGTCGGTCAGAAGTCCGGCGATGCCGCGCGGTGCGAACGCCACGACCAGCACCAGCACCACGCCGTAGATCACGAGATCGAGGCCGGGCGCGTGGCCGGTCGCGAGCTTGGCCATTTCGCCGAGCGATTTCACCACCAGCGCGCCGAGCAACGGCCCGAACACGGTGCCGATGCCGCCGACGATCGGTGCGAGCAGCGCCTCGACCGAGATCCACGGCCCATAGGCGATGCCGGAATCGACGAACAGGAAGTACTGCACGTAGAAGCAGCCGGCGGCCGCCGTGATGGCGGCGGAGAGCGTCATGGCGGCGAGCTTGACGCGAAACACATCGACGCCGAGCGCGCGCGCCGCATCCTCGTTCTCGCGCACCGCGGTGAGCCAGGCACCGAAGCGCGAATGCTCGACCGCGCGCGTCGCGATCAGCACGACGCCGACGAGCGCCAGGATGATCCAATAGAACGTGGCGCGGCTCTGGAACTGGAACGTGCGCACGCCGACGTCGAGCTTGACCAGGATGCCGACGCCGGCGCCGGTGATCGGCGCGACGCTCGCCACGATGCGCAGCACTTCGGCGAAGGCGAGCGTCACCAAGGCGAAATACGAGCCGCGCAGGCCGGAGCGGAACGACAGCGCGCCGACGGCGGCGCCGACCGCGGCGCCCGCAACAATGCCGAGCGCAAAGGCGGCCCAGGCATTGACGCCGTAGCGCATCTGCAGGATCGCGGTCGCGTAGGCGCCGGTGCCGAAGAACGCGGCGTGGCCGAACGAATACTGCCCGCCATAGCCGCCGAGCACGTTCCAGCCTTGGCCCGCAAGCGCGATCAGCAGCGCCACGACGAGGAAGTTGAGCACGACGTTCGAGCTGACGACGATCGGCACCAGCGCCAGCAGAGCGATGACCACGAATAGCGGAACGACCGCCTGCCGGTTCATGCGCGCGCTCCGAACAGCCCGGTCGGCCGCACCAGCAGCACCAGGATAAACAGCAGAAAGATGCCGAGCTGGCCGAGCGACTCGCCGAAGAAGAAGCCAGCCAGGCTCTCGACCACGCCGATGAACAACCCGCCGAGCAACGCACCCGGCACCGAACCCATGCCGCCGAGCACCACGATGGTGAAGGCGACCAGCACGTAGGCGTTGCCGACCTGCGGATTGACGTAATAGGTCGGGATCAGCAGGCAGGCGGCGATCGCCAGGCACGCGGTGCCGAGCCCGAACGTGACGGCGTAGATGTGCGCGACGTCGATGCCGGCGAGCTCGGCACCGAGCTTCTCCTTGGCGACCGCACGGATCGCTTTGCCGGTATCGGTCTGCGTCAGGATGAGCCAGAGGATCAGCGCTACTGCGATCATGACGCCGAAGGCGATAAGGCGTGGCAACGAAGGAAATGCGAAGCCGAGATCGACGACCTCGAACGCGTAGGGCACGTTGATGGTGCGCGTGTCGGAGCGGAACAGGTAGACCAGCCCGTTCTCGATCACGACCGCGATGCCGAGCGTGACGAGCAGGATGTTGCGGTCCTCGCCGTGCGCCGCCGGGCCGATGATGAAGCGCTGCAGACCGTAGCCGAGCAGGAAGAACAGCGGGGTGAGACCGAGCGCCGCGAGATAAGGATCGAGCCCGAGCAGCTTGTGGGCGAAGAACGCCGCGAACAGCGCGGCGGTAAGCAAGGCGCCGTGCGCGAAGTTGATGATGTGCAGCACGCCGTAGATCAACGTCAGGCCGAGCGCGATCAGCGCGTACACGGCGCCGGTCAGCACGCCGTTGAGGATCGCAGAGATCAGGATCGCGGGCGAGAGCACGGCTAATTGTTCGTCATGCCCGGCCTTGTGCCGGGCATCCACGTCTTGCTTGCTGGACGAAAGACGTGGATGGCCGGGACAAGCCCGGCCATGACGGTGGAAAGGCCCAGAGCATGCGGCCCGATCACGCCGGCATCGGGAACACGGGCTTGCCCGACGCGAACGCGGCCGGGAAGATCACCTGGATATCGTTGCCCTGCACCTGCGTGTTGACCGGCGTGGCGCCCTGGTTCTGACCGTTCACGAACTTGGTCGGCCCATAGGGCATGACGTGGCCCGAGAAGGTCGAGCCTTCCAGCGCCGCGATCAGCTTGGCGCGGTCGGCGGCGCCGGCACGCTGCAGCGCATCGGCGACCAGCAGCACGCAGGAATAGTTCAGGAACACCTCGTAGGTAAAGAACTGCCCCTGCGCCTCGACCTTCTTGCGCAGCTCGAGTGCCTTCGGGTTCTTCGGGTCGAACCAGTGATTGCAGTCCATGATGTGCTGGGCGGCCTCGGGGAACTCCTTGACGAATTTGTATGACGAGGCCGCGCCGCCGAGCACCGAATAGATGCCCTTCGGGCGCACGCGCTGCTGCTGCATGGTGCGGGCGAGCAGGACGTATTCGTTGTAGTAGTCGGCCGGGATGACCAGGTCCGGGTTCTGCGCCTTGATCTTGAGCACGACGTTGTTGAAGTCGCGCGTCGGCGTCGGGTGCGGGATCGTCTCCAGCACCTGGAAGCCCTTCTGCGGCAGCTGATCATTGAGCAGCTTGGCGAGGCCGGAGCCGAACAGCGAGTCCTCGTGCACGATCATCACGGTCTTGGCGATGTTGCCGGCGCCGGCGTTGATGGTGACGAGGTTGTCGAGCGCGGTCTTGGCGATCACGCCGAAGCCGGGGCCGAAGCGGAAGGTATTCTTCAGCCCGCGGGTGACGATGCTGTCGGCGACCCCGACGTCGACAATGAAGGGCAGGTCGTAGCGCGCCGCGGTCTGGCTCGCGGCAAGGCAGATCGATGAGCCAAAGGCGCCGATGATGGCGGTGACGCCGGCCGCGTTCATCTTCTCGACCTCGGCGCTGCCGCCTTCGGGCGTCGACTGTGCATCACCCAGCACCGGCTCGATCTTGGCGCCGCCGAGCGCCCTGAGGCCGCCCGCCGCATTGATCTCCTCGATCGCGATCGTGGCGCCGAGCCGGGCCTGCTGGCCCGAATAGGAGAGCGCGCCGGTCACCGGATGCAGGACGCCGAGCTTTACGGCTGAGCCTTGCGCGCGCACCACGGCGGGCATGGCCAAAGCGGCGGCGCCGAGCGCCGATGTCCCCAGGAACGTGCGGCGCGTCACGTGCAGTCTGTTCATCGTGGCTCTCCCTCTCGTCGCGCCGTTGAGGCGGCTTCCTCCCATTGTGCCGTTCGGACGGGCAGCGAGCAATGGGACCCTCAGTTGAAGCGCATGTTCAGGAGCTTCCCGGCGTTGCCGGAGAACAGCTTGCGCCGATCCGCCGCATCGAGATCGAGCCGGTCGAGCACGGCGAGCGTCGGCGCGATCGGCCCGAGCGGCGCGTCGGTCGCGAACACGAGCTTGTCGATGCCGAAGAACGCGAGCCCGCAGGCGATGCCGTATTGCCCGCCGAACATGGCGGTGTCGGCGTAGAAGTCGTGGAAATAGTCGAGATGCGGCCGCTTCAGCGACGGCAGGACTTTAGAATAGTCCTCGTCCGAGGTGCGGCTGCCGAGCACCGCCATGCCGGGCCCGACGCGGCCGTCGAAATACGGGATCATGCCGCCGCAGTGGTGCGTGATGATCTTCAGGCCGGGATGGCGGTCGAACAGGCCGGAGAGCACGAGCCGGCTCATCGCCACGGACGTGTCGTAGGGCCAGCCGAAGCACCACCACATCTCGAAGCGCGATTTCGTCTCGCCCGCATAGTCGGGCAGGCTCGCGGTGCGCGCCGGGTGCAGCCAGAGCGGCAGATCGTGTTCGGCGCCGAGCGCGAAGATGGGCGCGAATTCCGGATCGTCGAGCGGGCGGCCGGCGATGTGGGTGAAAATCTGGATGCCGCGGGCACCAAGTTCCGTGATGGCGCGGCGCGCCTCCTGCAGCGAGCCGTCCATGTCAGTCATCGATAGCGCCGCCGCGAAGGCGGGGAAGCGCTCGGGATGACGTCGGCACAGCTCGGCCATGGAATCGTTGGCGATGCGCGCCAATTGCAGGCCGGCCTCGCCCTGGGCCAGGTCCTCGATCGGCGGATTGGGCAGCGAGATCACCTGCCGGTAGTCGCCGACCTGGTCCATCTCGCGGAAGCGCTCGTCGAGATCGAACAGCTTCTGCACCGAGCGCAGCCGCTTGCCGAGGTTCTCGAGTTTCGGCGCGATCCTGGTCATCTCCTGATAGAAGCGGTCGGGGAAAATGTGCGTGTAGATGTCGATCAACGGGCCGTCGGATGCGGTCATGGTTTCCCCCCGTCGATCAATGCCCCCTCAGCCGTCAACGCGCTGATCTCCTCGTCCGAGAAGCCGGCCTCGCGCGCAATCTCGATCGAGTGCTCGCCAAGTCCCGGCGGATGGCGCGTGATCGCCGGTTGCGAGCGGCTCCAGCGGCTGGGGATGCCGGTGAGCCGGATCGCCCCTTCGCTCGGGTGCTCCATCTCGGTGAAGAAGTCGACGGCGGCGAGATGCGGATCGTCGATCAGCGCGTCGAGATCGTTGAGCGCGACGCATGGGATGTCGCGCGCCTGCAGCTCCGCGACCCAATGCGCGGTCGTGCGCTGTTCGAAGATGCGCGCCATGACGGCGGAGATCTCGTTGAAATTGCGCGACCGCGTCACATGATCGCCGAGGCGCGGATCGGTCGACAGGTCTTCGATGTCGCGCACCGCCTCGATGAAGTTCTTCCAGTTCCGGTCGGTGTAGACCAGCACGCAGAGATAGCCGTCTTCCGTGCGATAGGGCCGCCGGTCGAGGGTCAACACGCGGCGATAGCCCGCAGCGGCGATCGCCGGCTCGAACGCGCGGCCGCCCATGTGGTCGCCGAGCACGAACTGCGCAGCCGTCTCGAACATCGAAAGCTCGACCGCCTGGCCTTCGCCGCTGCGGTTGCGCTCGAGCAGCGCGGCGAGGATCACGTGCACGGCGTTGAGCCCGACGATGCGGTCCGCCGCCGTCATCGGGATGAAGCCCGGCTCCTGCCCGTAGGAGTGGCCGTAGAGCCAGGGCATCGCGGTGATGCCCTGGATCAGGTCGTCATAGGCCGGCCGCCCGGCATAAGGGCCGTTCTCACCGTAGCCGACGAGGCTGACGTGCACCAGCCGCGGGTTGGTGGCGCGGATCGCCTCCGGCCCGAGGCCCGCCCGCCGCATCGCGGCGGGCCGCACATTGGTGACGAATACGTCCGCGTTGGCGGTGAGGCGCATGAGCAGGCGCCGCGCACCGTCCTTCTTCACGTCGAGCGCGATGCTGCGCTTGTTGCGGTTCGCCTGCAGGAACATCGCGCCCATGCGCGGATTGCGCATCGGGGCGCCGTTGCGGATGATGTCGCCGGTCGGCGGCTCGACCTTGACGACGTCGGCACCGTAGTCGGCGAGGATCTGGGTGGCGTACGGTCCCATGATCACCGTCGTCATGTCGACGACACGGACGCCGGCCAGCGGGCCTGAGTTGGGTTTGGATTCACTCATGCGGCGGTTTTTCTAGCAGAGGCGGCTACGTTGTGACCACACGTGTCTTGCTCGGCATGCTCACGCCCTCGTCCAACACCGTGCTCGAGCCGGTGACGACCGCGATGCTGGCCGGACTGCCGGAGGTGAGCGCGCATTTCTCACGCTTCAAGGTGACGGAGATCGCGCTGAGCGAAAGCGCGCTGGCGCAGTTCGACGATGCTGAGATCCTGCGCGCCGCCGAGCTGCTGGCCCACGCCAAAGTGAACGTGATCGCCTGGAACGGCACCTCGTCGGGCTGGCTCGGGTTCGAGCGCGACGTGCGGCTTTGCGAACGCATCCAGGCGGCCACGGGAATCGCGGCCTGCACCGCCATGCTGGCGCTCAACGAACTGCTGGAGCTGGCGGGCGCCAAGCGCATCGGGTTCGTCACGCCCTACCGCGACGACGTGCAGGCGCGCATCAATGCCAACTACGAGCAGGCCGGATTCCGGGTGGTCGCCGAGCGCCATCTCGGCATCCAGGACAATTTCTCCTTCTCGGAGATCACCGCGGACCGGATGCGCGCCATGACTGCCGAGGTCGCCGCCGCGCAGCCCGACGCCATCGCGATCGTGTGCACCAACATGCGCGGTGCACCACTCGCCGCGGAGCTGGAGGCGCGGCACGGCATCACGATCTACGACACGGTCGCCACCACGGTGTGGAAGAGCCTGAAGATCGCCGGTGTCGATACGGGGCGGGTAAAGGTTTGGGGACGGATGTTTGACAACGGATGACCGCACGCGAACTCTTGTCGCAGCCGGACGCAGCGGATCGCGGCTACGATCGCTGTAGACAGATTGGGAGGGCCAGATGATCACGAAGCGCCGCTTGTTCACTCTCAGCCTTGCGCTTGCTGCCTGCATTGGCGGCGCGGCGCACGCGCAATATCCCGAACGCGGCCTGACCCTGATCGTGCCCTACGGCGCCGGCGGCGGCACCGACATCACGGCGCGCCTGCTCGCGCGCGACCTCGAGGCCGTGCTGGGCAAGCCGGTGACGGTCGAGAACCGCGCCGGCGGCGCCGGCTGGATCGGCTGGGGCGCGCTCGCTTCGGCGCGCCCGGACGGCTACACGCTCGGCTACCTCAACGTGCCCAGCATGTACTCCGGCTATCTCGACCCCAAGGTCGGCCGCAAGGAAAGCCTCGACAGCTTCACGCCGCTGATGAACCACGTGATCGACTACAACGTCTGGGCGGTGAAGGCCGACAGCCCGTTCAAAACCGTCAAGGACGTGATCGAGGCGGCGAAGAAGACGCCGGACAGCATCACGGTCACGGCCTATGGCGCCGGCAGCGACGACCATCTGGCGATCCTCGGCATCTCGGCCGAGACCGGCACCAAGTTCGTCGTCATCCACAGCCGCTCCACCGCCGAGGCCAAGACCCAGGCGCTCGGCGGGCACGTGCAGGTGCTCGGCGCCAACGTGAGCGAGGTGGCCGAGGAGGTGCGCACCGGACAGTTGCGCCTGCTCGGCGTCATGGCGCCGGAGCGCTCGCGCTTCCTGCGCGACGCCCCGACCTTCAAGGAGCAAGGCTTCAACCAGGTGTGGTCGGTCTCGCGCGGCATCGCGGCGCCGGCCGGCCTGCCCAAGGACGTCGAGGGCAAGCTCACCGCGGCGCTCGAAGCGGTGCTGTCCTCGCGCGAGCACCAGGGCAAGGCGGAAGGCTTGAGCCTGGAGCCACGCCCGATCAAGGGCGAGGACTACCGCAAATTCCTCAAGGACAACGAGGGCGCCACCAAGCGGCTGATGGGTTGGTAGGCCTTTCCCGTAGCCCGCATGGAGCGGAGCGGAATGCGGGTTCTCGCCACTCGGCGACACCGCCCCGGATTTCGCTGCGCTCAATCCGGGCTACGCCGACTCAATTCTCCCTTTTCACCGCGCTCTCGTGCCAGTGGCGCAGGCAGAAATGGGCGATCATCGAGGTCAGGAAGAAGATGCAGATGCCGGTCACCGAAATGAGCAGCAGCGCCGCGAACATGCGCGGGATCTCGAGCCGGTATCCGGACTCGAGGATGCGATAGGCGAGTCCCGACGCGCTGCCGCCGGAGCCGGCGACGAACTCGGCCACCACCGCGCCGATCAGCGCGAGCCCGCCGGAGATCTTCAGTCCGCCGAGGAAGTAGGGCAGCGCAGCCGGCAGGCGCAGGTGGATCAGGGTCTGCGCGCGGCTCGCGCGGTAGAGCTGGAACAGGTTGACGAGGTTATGGTCGGCCGAGTTGAGACCGAGGATGGTGTTCGACAGGATCGGGAAGAACGCCACGATCCAGGCGCAGATCAGCAGCGACAGGTTGATGTCGCCGACCCAGATGATGATCAGCGGCGCGATCGACACGACCGGCGTGACCTGGAGGATCACCGCATAGGGGAACAGCGACTTCTCCAGCCATTTCGACTGGGTGAAGACGATCGCGAGCGCGACGCCGACGGAGACGGCGGCGATCAGCGCCGCGAAGGTGATGCGCAGCGTGACCAGCAGCGAATCGGAAAGCGTGGCCCAGTCCTTCCACAGCGTCTGCGCGATCAGGATCGGCCCGGGCAGGACGTAATGCGGAATCTCCTTGATGCGGACCGCCGCCTCCCAGGCGGCGAGCGCGAGGATGCCGATCACGATCGGCGCGATGATGCCGGGCCAGGCACCGGCGCGCACACCGAGCACGCGCCGTTCCTCTGCGAACACGGGGCGCGCTTCGGCATCGGTGCCGTCGTGGGCGACGAGGGGCTGGGCGGGCATGTCCATGTCAGGCCGCGATTGCCTGCTTCAGCGTCTCGGAGGCAACGCGGCAGAGATGCGCGTATTCGGCCGAAGTGCGGAACAGCGCCTCGCGCGGATACGGCGCTTCGTTCTTGAGGTCGGCCATGACGCGCCCGGGCCGCGCCGCCATCACCACGATGCGCTGCGACAGATAGACCGACTCGAACACCGAATGGGTCACGAACACCGCCGTGAACCGGTTCTGCCACCACAGCGCAAGCAGATCGTCGTTGAGCCGGTGGCGCGTGATCTCGTCGAGCGCCGCGAACGGCTCGTCCATCAGCAGGATCTTCGGATGCGTAACCAGCGCGCGCGCGATCGACACGCGCATCCTCATGCCGCCGGAGAGCTCGCGCGGATAGGACTTCTCGAACCCTTTCAGGCCGACCAGCGTCAGCATCTCGGCGGCGCGCGCTTCCGCCTCGGCCGTCGGCGTACCGGCAAGCGTGAGCGGCAGGCGGACATTCTTGAGCGCGCTCGCCCACGGCATCAAGGTCGGATCCTGGAACACGAAGCCGAGATCCGGCACCGCTTCGCCGGTCGCGGCATGCGCCGAGGTCGGCCAATCGACCGTGCCGGCGCTCGGCGCTCCCAGCCCGGCGATGATGCGCAGCAGCGTCGACTTGCCGCAGCCGGACGGCCCGAGCAGGCTCACGAACTCGCCGTCGACGAGATCGAGATCGACCCCACGGATGGCGACGGTGCCGTTCGCGAACTGCTTGGAGACGTTGCGGATCGAGACCAGCGGACGACCCATGGCCGCCCTGCCCGCCTTGCGCTCCGCAAGGGAGACGCTCACGCCCCCACGCCCTTGTTGATGAATTCGAGGCTGTAGGCCTTTTTGACGTCGAGGCCTTTCGGGAAGGCGCCGGCGTCCGACATGACGTCGTAGAAGCGCTTCCAGCGCTCGTCGGTCATGGCGCCGACGCCGAGCTTCAACGCATCGCCCGATTTCACGATGCCGCGCTCGTTCATGACCTTCAGCGCATAATTCATCTTGTCGTCGGTCATGTCGGGGTTGTCCTTTTTGATCGCCGCGTTGGCCGCCTCGATCGCCGGACCGCCCTTCATGTACTCGGCCCAGCCCTCGAGCGTGGCCGTCATGAAGCGCTGCACCACGTCCTTCTTCTCCTCGGCCATCTTGCGCGAGATGTTGATGGTGGTCTGGTAATTGTCGAAGCCGGCGTCGGCGATCAGATGCACCACCGGCTGCACGCCGGCCTGCATGATCACGTAGGGCTCGGACGACAGGAAGCCTTGCTGCGAAAGCTGCTTGTCGGCGAGGAACGGCGCCATGTTGAAGGTGTAGGGCCGCGCCTGCTCGTCGGTGAAGCCGAACTTCGCCTTGAGGAACGGCCAGTAGCTGTTGCGGCCGCCGGCGCCGATCAGGATCGGCTTGCCCTTGAGCTGTGGGAACGAGTCGTGCCCGACGTTCGGATGCGAGATGATGACCTGCGGGTCCTTCTGGAAGATCGCGGCGATCACCAGGAACGGCAGGTTCTCCTTGGCGTAATTGATGCCCTCGAACGAGTTCGACATGATCATGTCGACGCGCCCGCCGAGCAGCAGCTGCGAGGGGTTCTGCTGCGGCCCGCCCATGCGCACGTCACACTCGATGCCGTACTTCTTGTAGAGGCCGTTGGTCACCGCGAGGTAGAAGCCGCCGTGCTCGGCCTGCGCGCGCCAGTTGGTCTGGTAGCTCACCTTGTCGAGCGTCTGCGCGCTGACGCGCGCGCCCGGCACCGGAATGAGCGACACCGCGGTTCCGCCCAGCAGGCCAAGCGCCTTGCGGCGGTCGATGCGATACTTCGTCATGCTCATGATCGGATCCTCTCTTCGGACGACCGCCTGGGCAGTCAATTCAGGGACAGCCCAAGCAACACATATGCCGCGCAGGCCCGCGATGGAAAGCGGGACCGGCCGACAGTCATGCCCAAGGATACAGCAGTGGATTGCCTAGGTAAGTGGCAAGCGCCATAACCCACAACGGAGCAGTATAGCGGCGGTCCGTTGTCCGCCGCCCGGAGACCACGATGAGCCGCCTTGCCGCCGCGCCTGCGCCCGCCCGCTACGATATCGAGGAGTTGCTGACCGACATCGGCGACGTTCCGGTCGTGACCGACACGCAGTCCGTGCGGCGGCGCTCGCGCGACTATTTCTGGTACAGTCCGGTGCTCAACGCCCAGCTCCACGGCAAGTCGGCTGACGTGGTCGTCGTCCCGCGCGGCGAGGACGACGTGATCCGCGTGGCGGCGGCGTGCTGGAGGCATCGCATCCCGATCACGGCGCGCGGCGCCGGAACCGGCAATTACGGCCAGGCGGTTCCGCTTGCCGGCGGCGTGCTGCTCGATCTGTCGGGCATGACGGCGATCGAATGGCAGCGGCCGGGCGTGATCCGCTGCGAGCCGGGCCTGAAGATGAACGATCTCGACGCGGCGACCCGGCCGAACGGCTGGGAGCTGCGCATGCACCCCTCGACCAAGCGCATGGCCACCATCGGCGGCTTCGTCGGCGGCGGTTCGGGCGGCATCGGCTCGGTCAATTACGGCGGCCTGCGCGAGCCCGGCAACATCCTCGCCGCGCGCATCGTCACGCTCGAGGAGAAGCCGCGCACCATCGAATTGCGCACCGACGCGGCGCAGAAGGTCAACCGCGCCTACGGCACCACCGGCATCATCACGGCGCTGGAGATGCCGCTCGCGCCGGCCTGGCCCTGGGTCGACGTGATCGTGACGTTCGAGGACTTCTTCGACGCCATGCAGTTCGGCTACGACGTGGCGCTTGCCGACGGCGTGGTGAAGAAGCTGATCACGCCGATGATCTGGCCGATCCCGCAGCACTTCAATGCGGTGCGCGCGCATTGCCCCGACGGGCAGCACGTGATCTTCGCCATGGTCGCCGAGCCCTCGCTCGAAAGCTTCAAGGCGATCCTGGGCGACCGCGGCGCCATCACGTTCGAGCAGCCGCATGACGATGCGCCCGGCAAGGAGCCGCTCTACGAATACACCTGGAACCACACCACGTTGCACTGGCTCAAGCACGACCGCACCATCACCTATCTGCAGTGCCTGTTCCCGCACGACCGCCTGATCGAGTCGGTCAGGGAAATGTGGGCGATGTTCCCCGACGAGGTGCTGCCGCACACCGAGTTCATCCGCTTCGCCGGCAAGGTGACCTGCTCGGCACTGCCGATCGTGCGCTACACCACGGCCGAGCGGCTGAACGAGATCATCGCGCTGCACGAGCAGCACGGCGTGTTCATCGCCAATCCGCACGTCTACACGCTCGAGGACGGCACCCGCCACAAGAGCACCGGCGCCGACCAGCTCGGCTTCAAGGCCGAGGTCGATCCCTGCGGGCTGCTCAATCCCGGCAAGATGCGGACCTACGTGCCGGTGGCGAACTAGCGCCGCATGAACGTCCTCTACGTCTACTGCCACCCGCTGCCGGAAAGCTTCCACGCCGCGATCCGCGACCAGGCGCTCGAAGGGCTGAAGGAAGCCGGCCATACGATCGACCTGTGCGACCTGTACGGGGAGAAGTTCGATCCCGTGATGTGGCCCGAGGAGCGGCGCGACTATCACGATCTGGCCAAGAACCAATCGCACGTCGACGGCTACGTCCGGCGCCTGCGCGCCGCGGACGCGCTGGTGATGCAGTTTCCGGTGTGGTCGTTCGGCCCGCCGGCGATGCTGAAGGGCTGGATGGACCGCCTGCTGATGCCCGGCGTCGCCTTCGACCTGTCGGACCCCAATGCGGCGATTCCGCTGCTCACCAACCTGAAGCGCATCGCCGGCATCACCACCTACGGCCGCCCCTGGTGGAACGCGCTGTTCGTCGGCGACCCGCCGAAGCGGATCATGACGCGCTACATGCCGCGCTTCACTGACGGCGCGGCGCAAGTCGACTATTATCCGCTCTATCACATGAACGTCGCGACCGACGTGACGCGCAAGGCTTTCATCGCCAAGATACGCGACGCCATGACGCGCTTTTGATCGGAGGCTTGGTTGCGCAAGGTCCGTTGGAGCGAGCTGACCACCGAGGAGTTCGCCGGACTCGATCCGGAGAAGACCATCGCGGTGCTGCCGATCGGCGCGATCGAGCAGCACGGGCCGCATCTTGCGGTCTCGACCGACACCACGATCGGGCAAGGCATGGTCGATGCCGTGATCGCGCGGCTGCCGGACGACCTGTCCGTGCTGTTCCTGCCGCTGCAGGCGGTCGGCAAGTCGAACGAGCACCTGCGCTCGCCCGGCACCATCACGTACTCGGCCGAGACCGCGTTGCGGGTGTGGACCGAGATCGGCGAGAGCGTCGCGCGCGCCGGCGTGCGCAAGCTGGTGCTGGTGACGTCGCACGGCGGCAACGTCGACGTGATGGGCGTGGTCGCGCGTGAACTTCGGGTCCGGCATCAAATGCTCGCCGTGAATACGAGCTGGCGCCGCCTCGGCCTCCCGCCCGGCCTGTACGACGCGCAGGAGGCCGCGCACGGCATCCACGCCGGCGACATCGAGACCTCGCTGATGCTGCATTTCCGGCCCGACCTGGTGCGCATGGAGAAGGCCGAGAACTTCGTGCCCTCGTCGGTGCGCATGGAGAACGAGTTCGCGTTCCTGCGCCCGACCGGTTTCCACGCCCATGGCTGGATCGCACAGGATATCCATCCCTCGGGTGCGGCCGGCAACGCCTCGCTGGGCACGGCCGAGAAAGGCCGGCTCACGGCGGAGTTCCAGGCGGAGAAGTTCATCGAGCTGCTGCGCGACGTCACGCGGTTTTCGCTCGACCGGTTGGCGTAGGGCGGGCAAAGGGCGCGACACGAGATCGTCGCGATCCTTCGCAGATCGAGCGCGCCGTGCCCGCGTGACTGGATAGGCGCGTCTCATGGCGGGCACGGCGCTCTTGCCCGGTGCAAACTGGTTGTATCTCTTGTTGCGCCTTTGCCCGCCCTACGGATCCAGCTCCCGATAATCCGGCAACTTCGTATCGGCCTGCCGGCCCACGCAGAGGACCACACGATCGGCCTGCGGCCGCGACAGCAGCTCGTTCATGGTTCGTGCGCGCGTCAGCACCAGGCCGGCCGGCGCGCCGACCGCCATGCGCCCGTGCGGCAGGCCCATCACCTCGCCCGGCGTGGCGGCGATCGTCTTGATCCACGGCTCGGGCGAATGATCGAGCTGCAGGATGCGCGTCGCCTCGCGATAGACCTCGATCAAGTCGAGATCGCCATAGGCGTAGAACGGATCGCGCGTGTTGTCGCTCGCGACCATCACGGTGACGCCGGCGGCGGCAAGCTCGTGCATCGGGGCGACGCCACGCCAGCGCGGGGTGCGGCCGGCCTGCCGGTCCTGCAGGTACATGTTGCACATCGGCAGCGAGACCACCGCGATGCGCGCCGCGGCGACCTTGGCGATGACGGCGGCACGCCCTTCGTCGTCCATCAGCGCGAGCGCGCAGCAATGTCCGGCGACGATCTTGCCCGCGAACTTGTGCCGCAAGGCGGCGTCCGCGATGCGCTCCAGCGTGCGGGCGAGGGGCGAATCGCTCTCGTCGACATGGAAATCGAGGTCGAGTCCGTTGGCCTTGGCGGCTTCGAAGATGTGGTCGAGCGCCGCATCGGTCTTGTCGTCCGGCGCCACGCCCAGGAACGTCATCCCGCCCAGGATGCCGCCGTGGCGTGCGACCGTGTCGACCATGGCGCGGAACTGCGGCGTGTCGTTGAGCGCGACGTCGACCGGATAGATCGACACTCCCTGCAAGGCGATGCGGCCTTTCCATTGCTCGCGCATCTCGGCGAACACGCCCCAGGAGATCGGCGTCTGCCCGGGGTAGGAGTCGATATGCGTGCGCAACGCCCCGGTGCCGTGGGCGAAGGCGCAGCGCAGCGCGAAGTCCATGCGCTTGGCCACGTCCTCGGCCGACCAGTTGGCCGCGCGGTCGGCCGCGACGCTCAGCCGCGCGCCCATGAAGCTGCCGTCGGGATTGGGGGCGCGCGCCCAGATCTGGCCCTTGTCGATGTGGGTGTGCACGTCGACCAGCCGCGGCAGCGCGATGCCGTCGACGTCGAAGCCCGGCAAATCGTCATGCGATGCGCCGGGCGGCACGATCGCCGCGATGCGGCCGTTGTCGATCGCAATGTCGCAGGTTGCCAGGCCGTCGGCGTCGGCCGCGAGGCGGCTCGCGTCGGCCACGAGGCACATCGGCACACGCGCGTTGGTGAGCCGGAACGCCGTGACCTGCACCGGGATCGTCAGAAAGCCCATTCCCCTCTCCTGCCACGCCAGTATGCTAGCGCAAGAAAACCGACGACAGCGAAATGATGAAACGCACGCTCAACCCCACTTCGATCCGCCCGCCGTTTGCGTCCTACAGCCACGCCGTCGAGGTGAGTGGGGCGGCACGCACGCTGTTCGCGTCCGGCCAGCTCGGCGTCGGCAAGGACGACATCATTCCGGAGAGTGTCGAAGCGCAGGCGGTGCTCTGTTTCGAGAACATCAAGGCGATCCTCGCCGCGGCCGGCATGACGTTCGCCGAGGTGGTGCGCTTTTCTGCATTCGTCACCGACCGCGGCTACTTCCCGGTCTACGGCAAGGTGCGCAGCCGCTACGTCGAGGGCGATGCCTTCGCCTCGACGTTGGTGATCGTCTCGGGCTTCACGCGGCCGGAGTTCAAGATCGAGGTGGAGGTGACGGCGGTGCAGGCCGCGTAGCCCGGATTGAGCGACCCGCGAAATCCGGGGTTTTCCGGGCCTGCCGCGCGACGGCCCCCGGCTTTCGCTTGGGCTAAAGCCGGGCTACAAGTGCTGCCGATTTGAGGGAGAACGCCATGGGCCAGTTCGTCATCGAGCCGCATTTCCGGCTGCAGGAGTGGGTCGCCGACGAGAAGGGCTACTTCACCGCCGAAGGCCTCGACTACGTGTTCCGCGAGCTGGTGCAGGCGACCGACGGCAAGATCCACGACAAGGGCGACAAGGTCGGCGCGTACCAGTCGTTCGAGCAGGGCCGCAAGTCGGACGTGAGCTGCGCCTGCCATTGGACCGTGAACGTCGCGGCCGCGACCGGTCACGGCAAGATCTACGGCGACGTCTACTCGGTCGCGCCCTCCGGCGTGTTCGTGGCGGCGGATTCAGCCATCAAGACGCCCGAGGATCTCGCCGGCGTGCCGATCTCGGTCGGCTACCAGTCGGGCAGCCACTACTCGACCATCCAGGCGCTCGAGCAATACATGGCGGGCGAGAAGATCAACCTGTCGTTCAACGACGGCATGCTGTTCAAGCGCATGGAGCTCCTGCTCGAGGGCAAGGTGCCGGCGGCGGCGCTGTTTTCGGGGCCGTACTACTTCGCCGAGCAGCTCGGCTTCCGCAAGATCATCGACAACACCTTCATGATCGCCACCATGATCCACGGCGATCCCGATCCGGAGGACCTGAAGAAGTTCTTCCGCGCGCTCAAGCGCGCGCAGCGCGACATCGATCTGCGTCCCGAGCTCTACACCCACTACTACCGGCAAGAGTTTCCGACGCGCTTCCACGCGCAGATGGATACGCGGCGCTGGGGACCGGGCGAGCGGCTGGTGTTCGAGCCCTACACCCAGGAGGCGTTCGAGGATTCGCGCCGCTGGATCTCCGAGCACGGCATCTTCCCCGACGGCAATCTCGGCTCGGGGAGCTACGAGCAGTCGGTGGTGCGGTTGATGTAGGGCGGGTGTCCCGCACGCGGTGCAGCACGAAGTGGTGCACCGCAGATGCGGGACCGTTCCAACCACCGAGCTTCGTTACGGTCCCGGGTCTGCAGCGCACCGTTTCACCATAGCGCGTCGAAGACGCGCGTAAAGCGCGCTTACGGCGCGGCGCCCGGGACGCTCATACTCCCACCCTCAAACCGATCAACCGATCCAAGGTCGCCGTATCGCGCAGCAGTTCCTCCGAGCGCGCGCGGTGCACGATGTTGCCGCGCTCGATCACGATCGCCTGGTCGGTGAGCGACAGCGCGATGTCGGCGTGCTGCTCCACCAGGATGAACGCCGTACCCTCGTCGGCGATCATGCGTCCGAGCGCGGCCGCCAGTTCCTCGACGATGACCGGCGCGAGGCCTTCGAGCGGCTCGTCGAGCAGCAGCAGCGCCGGGTTGGTCATCAGAGCGCGCGCGATCGCCAGCATCTGCTGCTCGCCGCCCGAGGTCTGATTGCCCATGTGGTGGCGGCGCTCGGCGAGCCGCGGAAACAGCGCATAGACGGCTTCGAGGTCCCAGCGCCCGGGCCGCGCCGCGACGGTGAGATTCTCCTCGACGCTGAGCGATGGGAAGACCTCGCGTTCCTGCGCCACCCAGCCGAGGCCGGCGCGCGCGCGCCGGTGCGGGGCCATGCGGGTCACGTCCGCGCCGCGCCACGCGACGGTGCCGCGCGCCACCGCCGCGTAGCCCATGATGGTGAGCAGCAGCGTGCTCTTGCCCACGCCGTTGCGGCCGAGCACCGCAAGGCTGCCGCGCTCGGGGATCTCGAACGACACGCCGTCGAGCACCACCGCGTCGCCGTAGCCGGCGCGGATGTCGTGCAGGACGAGCAGCGGCTCAGCCATGGCGCGCCCTGCCGAGATAGACCTCGCGCACGCGTTCGTCGGCGGAAATCTCGTCCGGCGTGCCTTCGGTGAGCACGCGGCCGCCGACCATGACGATGATGCGGCTGGCGAAACGGAACACGATGTTCATGTCGTGCTCGATGAACAGAACGGTGATGTCCTGCGACAGTCCGGCGATGGCCGCGAACAGCTCGGCGCTCTCGTCGCGCGGCACGCCGGCGGCCGGCTCGTCGAGCAGCAGCACCTTCGGTTTGGTCGCGAGCGCGAGCGCGATCTCGAGCAGGCGCTGCTGGCCGTAGGCGAGTTCGCGCGTCGCGCGGTAGCAGTCACGGCCGAGCATCAGCGAGGCGAGGATGCCGTAGGCCTCCTCGACCGCATCGCGCTGATCGGTCAGGCGCCGCCACCAGGTACCGGCGGAACCGCGCCGCTCGCACACCGCGAGCGTCACGGCTTCGAGCGCGCTCAAATCGGGGAACAGCGAGTTGATCTGGAACGTGCGCACCAGGCCGCGACGCACCCGTGCGTCCGGGCCGAGTGCGGTGATCTCCTCGGTCCCGAGGAAGATCTGCCCGGCATTAGGGCGCAGCATGCCGGTCATCAAGTTGATCAAGGTGGTCTTGCCGGCGCCGTTCGGGCCGATCAGCGCATAGCGCACGCCCGGCGGGATCGAGAGCTCGATGCCGCTCGCCACCACGAGCGAGCCGAAGCTCTTGTCGAGCCCGCGGGTCGACAGCGCTGGCGTCACGCGCCGCTCCGACGGAACAACTTCGCAAGCCCGCCGAGGATGCCGTTGGGCAGGAACATCACCACGGCAATGAGCAGCAGGCCGATCCAGAAATACCAGTATTGCGGCGTGGTCCCGGAGAACTGGTCGCGTGCCACCATATAGATGATCGCGCCGAGCAGGCCGCCATAGAGCCGGCCCGCGCCGCCCAACACGAGGATCACGGCGACGTCGGCGGAGCGCTGGAAGCTCAGGACTTCGAGCGAAACCGTCTCGGTGGTCTGCGTCAGCAGCGCGCCGGCGATGCCGGCCATCGCGGCGGAGATGGTGTAGACCTTGCGGATGTGGGCGCGGCTCGCGGCGCCGATCGCCGGCATGCGCAGCGGGTTCTCGCGGATGCCGCGCAGCGCCAGCCCGAACGGAGAATGGATCAGCCGCCGCGCCACGAGAAACGTAATGAACAGCACGACGAGCGCGTAGGTGTAGGACGTGCGGCCCCACAGATCGAATTTGAACGTGCCGAACAGCGGCCAGATCTTGACCCCCTGCAGCCCGTCGGCGCCGCCGGTCAGCCAGTGCGCGCTGTTCGCCGCCTCGTGCAGCAGCAAGCCGAGGCCGAGCGTGATCATGATCAGCGCGAGATGCCGGAAACGGCAGATAATGAAGCTCATGGCGTAACCGACGAGGCCGGCAAGCGCCGCGGCGATCACCAGCCCGGAAACCGGCTCACCCCAGCCGTGCTTGCCGAGCAGGCCGGCCGTGTAGGCGCCGAGCCCGAAGAACGCGGCGTGGCCGAGCGAGACGATGCCGGCGTACCCGAGGATCAGGTCGAGCGAGAGCGCGAACAGCGCCGTGATGGCGATCTGGCTCGCCAGCACCAGGTAGTTGGGAAACAGGACGAACGGCAGAAGGGTCGCAAGCCAGAAGGCGATCTCGACCGGGTGCCAGCGCGCCTGGGCGTGCAGATAGCGATGCGGCTCGGATGCGGTTGCGACCGACATCAGCGCCGCCCCAACAGGCCGGCCGGCCGCCACATCAGCAGCGAAACCATCACCAGATAGATCAGGAAGGCGCCGATCTCGGGGACGTAGTACTTGCCGGCGACGTCGCTGATGCCGATCAGGCTCGCGGCCACGAACGAGCCGCCGATCGAGCCGAGCCCGCCGACCGACACCACGATCAGCACGTAGATCAGGTAGGTGAAGGCGAAGGCCGGATCGAGGCCGACGATCTCGACGGCGAGCGCGCCGCCGAGGCCAGCCAGCCCGCTGCCGAGCGCGAACGTGACGGCGAAGGCGCCGTCGACATTGATGCCGAGGCCGCGCGCCATGCGCTGGTTGTCGACCGCGGCGCGAACCTGCGCGCCGAACCGGGTGTATTCGAGCGCAAGCACGAGGATCGCCGTGATCGCCAGCGCGAAGGCGATGAGGAACAGGCGATAGACCCCCAGATTGAGCCCGAGGAACGACACCGAGCCGCGCAGATACGACGGCACCTGCACCGACTGCTGCACCGTACCGTACATGTAGGCGGCGATCGCAATCGACACGAACGCAAGCCCGATGGTGAGCAGCACCTGATCGAGCTCGCTGCGCCGGTAGAGGTGGCGGTAGAGCGTGCGTTCGAACGCGACGCTCACGATCGCGGCGGCGAGGAACGCGAGCGGCAGGGTGGCCAGGAACGGCCAGCCGAAACGGTTGACCAGGGTCACCGTCACGTAGCCGCCGAGCATGGCGAAGGCGCAGTGCGCGAGGTTGACGAAGTTCATCATCCCCAGCGTCACCGACAGCCCGACCGACAGCAGGAACAACAACATGCCGTAGGCGAAGCCGTCGAACAGGACGCCGAAGAAGGGGCCTATCATGATGCGTGTCGCACCGGCGGTGGTCTCCCTCCCCCTGAAAGGGGGAGGGCGGGGAGGGGGTCAAGAGACGATCCCCACCCGGCTTGCTTCGCAAGCCGACCTCCCCTTTTCAAGGGGAGGTTAGGCACCGCCCGTACGGCCGGAAAATACCGCGAAGCGGCACGCCTCACTTCTTCATCCGTGCCTTGACCGGGTCCTTGACGTTTTCGACCTTGTCGAACTCGACGTTGACGACCGCGTTGCCGACCTTCTCGACCCGGCGGATATAGACGGTCTGGATGATGTCGCGCGTCTCGGGGTCGATCGAGATCGGGCCGCGCGGGCTCTCCCACGCCATGCCCTTGGCGGCGGCGACGAGCTTCTCGGCGTCGGTGCTGCCTGCCGTCTTCTTCAGCGTCTCGTAGATCAGATGCATGCCGTCCCAGCCGCCGATCGAGAAGAAATCCGGGTTGCGGTTGTAGTCGGCACGATAGGCGGCGACGAACGCCTTGTTCTTCGCCGAATTGTGCACCGGATCGTAGTGGAACGCGGTGATGATGCCGAGCGCCGCCTCGCCCATGCTCTTGAGCGCGCTGTCGTCGGTGACCTCGCCCTGGCCGAGCACCTTGATCTTGCGCGCGTCGATGCCGCGTTCGGCCAGCGCCTTGCCGAGAGCAGCCGGCTGCGCGCCGCCCGGCACCCAGATGTAGATCGACTCGGGGTTCAGGTCCTTGGCGCGCTGGACGTAGGCGGAGAAGTCGGGATTGGCGACCGCCATCTTGATCTGCCCGACGATCTCGCCGCCGGCTTCCTTGAAGGCGAGCTGGAACGCGCCTTCGGCGTCGAGGCCCGGGCCGAAGTCCGACACCATGGTGTAGACCTTGCGGATACCGCTCTTGTAGGCCCAGGTCGCCGAGCGAGGCGTTGATCTGCGGCGTGGTGAGCGAGGTGCGCACCATGTACTGCGACTTGGTCGTGATGATCGAGGTCGCGGCGTTCATCACCACCATGAACTTCTTGGCCTGATCGGACACGTCGCCGGCCGCGAGGGCATTCGGGGTGAGCACGAAACCGGCGAGGATGTCGACGTTGTCGCGCACGATCAGCTCCTGCGCGAGCCGCTTGGCGACGTCGGGCGCGATGCCGCCGGTATCCTTGCGGATGAACTCGAGCTTCTTGCCCGCGACGGTGTCGCCGTTCTGCTTCACGAACAGCTTGATGGCGTTGTCCATCTGGGCCGCCGCATCGGCGAACTGGCCCGAATACGGCATGATCAGCCCGATCTTGATGGTGCCCTGCGCGGCGGCGGGGCCGGCGGTGAACAAGGCAGCCGCGCCTGCCAGTGCAATCAACGTCCTTCGCATGTGAAATCCTCCCAAAGAAGCGCTCTCGACGGCGTTTCTGCGCGCAAAGTATTACGCGCCGGAACGCCGATCAATGCGACAGCGTGGATCGTCGGCGTGGGGGCCTGCCCACCCTACCGCCCGCAATGGGCGATGAGGCGGTCGATGAAGGCGCCGCAGGCGGCAAGCTCCGAAACGGCGACGAACTCGTCGGCCTTGTGGGCCTGATCGATCGAGCCCGGACCGACCACCACGGTCGGGACGCCGGCCTGCGCGAACAGGCCGCCCTCGGTGCCGTAGGCGACCTTGCTGTGCTGGTTGCGGCCCGACAGGCGCTTGGCCAGGGTCGTGACCTCGGCCGCCGCATCGGTCTCGAGCCCGGGAAAGCTCGAGCGCAGTTCGAACGTCGATGCCCGCCTCGGGCGCGACCGACTGCATCTCCGGCTCCAGCACATCGTGGGCGTAGGCCGCGACCTCGGCCACCATGGCGTCGGCGTCGTCTCCGCCAAGCGGGCGGAACTCGAACTCGAAGCTGCAGGCATCGGGCACGATGTTGAGCGCGGTTCCGCCGTGCACGAAGCCGGTGTGGCCGGTGGTGAAGGGGATGTCGTAGAGCTGGTCGCGCGCGCCTTCCCTGCGCGCAGCGGTCGGACATCTCGCGGATCTTCACGATGATGCGCGCCGCATACTCGACCGCGTTGACGCCCTCGGGCGCGAGCGAGGAGTGACAGGTGCGCCCGCGCACGGCGACCCGGCAGGAACGCTTGCCTTTGTGGCCGATGACGACCGCCATCTCGGTCGGCTCGCCGACGAAGCAGGCGAGCGGCATGGCGGGACGTTGCGGCAGCTTGGCGATCAGTCCGCGCACGCCGGTGCAGCCGACCTCCTCGTCGTAGGAGAGCGCGAGATGGATCGGCCGCTTCAGGCCGGCAGCGAGCATGTCCGGCACCGCGGCGAGGCAGCAGGCGTCGAACCCTTTCATGTCGGTCGAGCCGCGGCCGTAAAGCCTGCCGTCGCGTTCGGTCAGGGTGAACGGGTCGCTCGACCAGGCCTGCCCGTCGACCGGCACCACGTCGGTGTGGCCCGACAGGATATAGCCCGGCACGTCGGCCGGGCCGATCGTGACCCACAGGCTCGCCTTCGGCTCGGCCGCGTCCGGGATGCGCTCGATAGGTCACACCAAGCTTGCCGAGGTAACCTTCGACCCATTCGATCAGCGCGAGGTTGGAGTTCCGGCTGGTGGTGTCGAAGCCGACCAGGGCTGCGAGAACCTGCTTGGTGCGTTGGATGTCCATTGTTCTCCAAGACTTTACGGCGCAAATCGCGTGGGCACGGCGCGTAGAGCCTGCACTCGGACGGCGCGCAGCGCCGATCCGGGTGCGCCTTTGCCCACCCTACATCGTTGCGCTAGTCTGCGAAAAGCTCACTCGGAGGGTCCCATGGGTTACGGCCGGCACATCCTGGCAGCCGCGGCAGCGCTAGGCTTTATCGCGGGCGCCAGCGCGCAGGAACTCAAGATCGGACTCTCGGCCGAACCTTCGGCCATGGATCCCGCATTTCCACAATCTGGCGCCGAACAACTCGCTGACCAAGCACATGTTCGACCGCCTGCTCGATCAGGACGAGAACCAGAACATCAAGCCGATGCTCGCGGCCTCGTGGCGCAACATCGACGAGACCACCTGGGAATTCAAGCTGCGCGGCGGCGTGAAATTCACCGACGGCTCCGACCTCACCGCCAACGACGTGATCTACACCTATTGCCGCGTGCCGCGGGTCGAGAATTCGCCGTCCTCGATGGCGATCAACGTGCGGGCAATCACCAGCATGTCGGCGCCCGATCCGCTGACCTTGGTGATCACGCACCGCCAATCCGCATCCGCTGCTGCCGAACGAACTGTCCAATCATCGGCATCCTGTCCGCCAAGGCCAACGGCGCCGGGACGGTGACCTTCGACCGGCAGGAGTGCAAGGGCGTCGGCACCTATCCCAAGACCGAAGCGTTCAATGCCGGCCCGGCCGCGATCGGCACCGGCCCCTACAAGCTCGTACGCTTCACCAAGGGCGACCGCGTCATCCTCGAGCGCAACGACGCCTACTGGGGCGAGAAGCCGGCCTGGCAGCGCGTGATCTTCCGCCCGATCACCAGCGCGGGTCCGCGCGTCGCGGCGCTGCTCGCCGGCGACGTCGACCTGATCGAGAACGTGCCGATCCAGGATCTCGAGCGGGTGAAGTCGAATGCCGGCTTCAAGGTGGTGCAGGGCCTGTCGAACCGCGTCATCTACCTGCACTTCGACTATATCGACGACAAGCCGCCCGGCGTCGGGCCGGACGCGGGCGACAAGAACCCGTTCCGCGACAAGCGCGTGCGCGAGGCGATCTCCAAGGCGATCGACCGCGACGCGATCGTGGCGCGCATCATGGGCGGGGTCGCGGTCGCGGCCGGCGAACTGCTGCCGAATGTGATGTTCGGCGCCAACAAGGACATGAAGGCGCCGAAAGCCGGATGTCGAGGGCGCCAAGAAGCTGCTCGCCGAGGCCGGCTATCCGAACGGCTTCACGCTCACGCTGTTCACGCCGAACGACCGCTACATCAACGACGCGCAGATCGCCCAGGCGGTAGCGCAGATGCTCACCCGCATCGGCCTCAAGGTCTCGCTCGACGCCATGACGCAGAGCCAGTTCTTCGCCAAGCGCAACCGGCGCGAATTCGGCTTCTGGCTCGCGGGCTGGGGCTCGGACACCGGCGAGATGTCCTCGCCGCTCAAATCGCTGGTGGCGACCCCGAACCGCGACAAGGGCATGCGGCACGACCAATTCCGGCGGCTATTCCAATCCGAAAGTGGATGCGCTGCTGGAGAAGGCGCTCGGCCACCGTGGACGACGCCCAGCGCGCGGCGCTGCTGGCGGAAGCGAGCCGCGTGGCCATGGCCGACTACGGGGTGATCCCGCTGCATTTCGAGATGACCACCTGGGCGTTCCGCAAGGGCCTGAGCTACGTACCGCGCACCGACCAGGCCACCCAGGCGACGCTGGTGAGGAAGCAGTGATGAAGTAGCCGTAGCCCGCATGGAGCGCAGCGGAATGCGGGGCGGCCTATCCCAGGCCGCGACTGTTCCCGGATTGCGCTTCGCTCCATCCGGGCTACGCTTGCGGGAAGAGGGGTAAGGAGCGCATGCTCGCCTTCCTGTTCCGCCGCTTCGGCCAGAGCCTGCTGGTCATCGCCGTGATGGCGACGCTGGTGTTCGTCGGCGTCTACGCGCTCGGCAATCCGATCGACATCCTGATCAGCCCGGAAGCCGACCAGATCGAGCGCGAGCAGGCGATCGCCCGCCTCGGCCTCGACCAGCCGATGTGGGTGCAGTTCTGGATCTTCGTGAAGTCGGCGCTCGCCGGCGACCTCGGCAAGTCGTTCGTGCACGGCGTGCCGGCCGTCGATCTCATCTTGAGCCGCATGCCGGCGACGATGGAGCTCGCCTTCGTGGCGCTGCTGCTCTCGGTCGGCATCGGCATCCCGCTCGGGCTCATCGCCGGGCTCGACGCCGAACTCGTTCGCTCGGCCGCACCATCATGACCGGCTCGATCTTCGGCTTCTCGCTGCCGAATTTCTGGCTCGGCCTGATGCTGATCCTGCTGTTCGCGGTCGAGCTGGAAAGTGCTGCCGGCCGGCGGGCGCGGCGAGACGCGCGAACTGTTCGGCATTGCAATGGTCGATGCTCACCATCGACGGGCTGCGCCACCTGATCCTGCCGGCGCTCACGCTCGCGATCTACAAGGCCTCGCTGGTGGTGCGGCTTGCCTACGCCGGCACGCGCGAGGCGCTGCTGCAGGACTTCGTGCGCTTCGCGCGCGCCAAGGGCCTGTCGCAGAAGCGCATCGTCGGCGTGCACGTGCTCAAGGTCATCCTGATCCCGGTCGTCACCGTGATCGGCCTCGAGCTCGGCTCGATGATCGCGTTCGCGGTCGTGACCGAGACCGTGTTCGCCTGGCCCGGCATGGGCAAGCTCCTGATCGAGTCGATCTACCGGCTCGACCGGCCGGTCATCGTCGCCTACCTGATGGTGGTCGTGGTGATGTTCGTGGTGATCAACTTCGTGGTCGACATGATCTACACGGTGCTCGACCCGCGCGTGCGGCTCGACCGCCAAGGAGGCCGTGATGGCGCGTCACCGAGAGCATCGGCGCCGCAGGCGGCCGCGCCGGAGACGCGGCTGCGACGCGCCTGGAGCGAGTTCGCCGAGAACCGCGTCGCCGTGGTGGCGCTCGGCGCCGTCGTCGTGCTGGTCATCCTCGCGCTCGCCGCGCCGTGGATCACGCCGCAGAACCCCTACGACCTGACCCAGCTCGTCGATCATGGACAACATGCTTGCCCCGGGCGCGCGCAGCCTCGAGGGCAGGCTCTATCTGCTCGGCACCGACGAGCAGGGCCGCGACATGCTGTCCGCCATGCTCTACGGCCTGCGTCTGAGCCTGTTCGTCGGCGATCGCCGCGACCGCGATCGCGCTCGTGATCGGCACCACGGTCGGCATCATCGCGGCCTATTTCGGCGGCCGCATCGACACGCTGCTGATGCGGCTGGTCGACATCCAGCTTTCGTTCCCGGCGATCCTGATCGCGCTGATCCTGCTCGCCATCCTCGGCAAGGGCGTCGACAAGGTGGTGATCGCGCTGGTCTCGGTGCAATGGGCCTATTACGCGCGCACCATCCGCGGCTCCGCGCTGGTCGAGCGGCGGCGCGAATACATCGAGGCGGCGCAGTGCCTGGCGCTGCCGCAGTGGCGCATCATCTTCCGCCACCTGCTGCCGAACGCTTCCCGCCGCTGATCGTGGTGGCGACCGTGCAGGTGGCGCACGCGATCGCGCTCGAGGCGACGCTGTCGTTCCTCGGCGTCGGCGTGCCGATCACCGAGCCTTCGCTCGGCCTGCTGATCGCCAACGGCTACGGCTACATGCTGTCGGGCAAGTACTGGATCGCGTTCTATCCCGGCATCGCGCTGCTGCTCGCGATCGTCGCCATCAACCTGGTCGGCGACCAGCTGCGCGACGTGATGAACCCGCGGCTCAAGCGCTGAGCGCGACGACGATGCCGCCGTGCTCGCGGTCGCGGACCTGAAGACGCATTTCTTCACCCGCGACGGCGTCGTCAAGGCGGTCGACGGCGTCGAGCTTCACGGTCGGCGCGCGGCGAGGTGCTGGGCCTGGTCGGCGAATCCGGCTCGGGCAAGACCGTGACCGGCTTCTCGATCATCGGGCTGATCGATCCGCCCGGCCGCATCGTCGCGGGCTCGATCCGCTTCGCCGGCGAGGAGCTCGTCGGCGCGCCGCGAGGAGAAGCTGCGCGCCGATGCGCGGCCGCACGCATCGCGATGATCTTCCAGGACCCGATGATGACGCTCAATCCGGTGCTGCGCATCGACACGCAGATGATCGAGGCGATCACCGCGCACGAGAGCGTGTCGCACGAGAGCCGCGCGCGGCGCGCGCGCGCGACGCGCTCGGCCGCGTCGGCATCGCCGTCGCCCGACGAGCGGCTCGAGGCCTATCCGCACCAGTTCTCCGGCGGCATGCGCCAGCGCGTGGCGATCGCGATCGCGCTGCTGCACCGGCCCGAGCTGCTGATCGCCGACGAGCCGACCACGGCGCTCGACGTGACCATCCAGTCGCAGATCCTCGCCGAGGTGCAGAAGCTCGCCGCCGAGACCGGCACGGCGCTGATCTGGATCACGCACGATCTCGCCGTCGTCGCCGGCCTCGCCGACCGCATCGCCGTGATGTATGCCGGCACGCATCGTCGAGCAGGGACCGGTCGACGCCGTGCTGGACGCGCCCGCTGCATCCCTATACGCGCGGGCTGATCGGCTCGGTGCCGAGCCAGCAACCGGCGCGGCACGCCGCTGGCGCAGATCCCCGGCATGGCGCCCTCGCTCGCGCGGCTGCCGCCGGGCTGCGCGTTCGCGCCGCGCTGCCCGCGCGCCGACGCGGCCTGCACAGTCGAGCCGGAGCTGATCGAACTGGCGCCGCAGCGCAGGGCGCGCTGCTGGCATCCGCATGTCGAGCGGCAGAGGCGCGCGCGCATGACCGCGCCGATCATCTCGCTCGAAGGCGTATCGCAGGCGCTTCGTCAAGCCGCTCGATCTCGCCGAGCGCGCCGCCAACCTGTTCGGCGCCGACCATGCGCGAGACCGTCGTGCATGCGGTCGACGGCGTCGATCCTCGCCATCGCCGAGGGCGAGGTGGTGGGGCTGGTCGGCGAGTCCGGCTGCGGCAAGTCGACGCTCGGGCGCATCGTCGCCGGCATCCTGCCGGCCGAGCGAAGGCCGGGTGCAGCTTCCGCGGCGGTCCCGCTCGAGGCGCTCGGCGCGGACGCGCGGCGCGCGGCCGCGCTCGGCGTCCAGATGATCTTCCAGGATCCGATGGCCTCGCTCAATCCGCGCATGCGGGTGGCCGAGATCATCGGCGAGGCGCCGCTGGTGCACGGCATCGTCTCAGCCGGCGAGGCCGAAGCCTACGTCGACGCCATGCTGGCGACGCGTCGGCCTCGATCCGGCCTACCGGCGGCGCTACCCGCACCAGTTCTCCGGCGGCCAGCGCGCGCGCATCGGCATCGCGCGCGCGCTCGCCGTCAAGCCGCAGTTCCTGGTGTGCGACGAGTCGGTCGCGGCGCTCGACGTCTCGATCCAGGCGCAGGTGCTCAACCTGTTCATGCAGCTGCGCCGCGACCTCAAGCTCACCTACCTGTTCATCAGCCACGACCTCGGCGTGGTCGAGCACCTCTCCGACCGCGTCGTGATCATGTATCTGGGCCGCGTGGTCGAGATCGCGCCGACCGAGGCGCTGTTCGCCGGCGCCGAACCATCCCTACACGCAGGCGCTGCTCGCCAACGTGCCGCGGCTCGATGCGCGCAAGCAGCGCTTCGCGCCGATCAAGGGCGAGATCCCCTCCCCGCTCGATCCGCCGACGCGGCTGCCATTTCCATCCGCGCTGCCCGTTCGCGTTCGCGCGCTGCCGCAGCGAACGGCCGGCGCTGAAAGAGATCGCGCCGGGGCGGTTGTCGGCGTGCCATTTGAACGACGGGATGTAGGGTGGGCAAAGGCGCAAGGTAGTCCACGCGGAATTCGCACCGACATTGCTGCGCCTTTGCCCACGCGTTTCATTCCATCCGCGTGGGCACGGCGCGGATGATTGTCAACGTGTCACCGTGAGGTCGTGGGCCGCGCCTTGGCCCACCTACTCCAACTCACGCCGCACGATCGCAGCCCCCTCCACCATCGCCTGCATCTTTCCGAACGCGATCTCGCGCGGCAGGTACTTCAGCCCGCAGTCGGGCGCGACCACGATGCGTTCCGCCGGCACGTGCGGCAGCGCGCGGCGGATGCGCGCCGCGACCGTCTCGGGCGTCTCCACGCCCATGTCGGAGAGATCGAGCACGCCGAGGATGATGGTCTTGCCCGGCAGTTTTTCCAGCACCGCGCAATCGAGATTGGCTTGCGCGGTCTCGATCGAGATCTGCTGCACGGATGAGTTGGCGAACTCGGGCAGGAACGAATAGCCCGACGGGCGCACGTGGATGACCGCCGCATAACCGAAGCAGATGTGCACGGCGGTGGTGCCGCCGACCCCATCGAGCGCGGCGTTGAGCGCGTTCAGCCCGTACGCACGTGCCTTCTCGGGCCGCGCCTGCATGTAGGGCTCGTCGATCTGCACGATGTCGGCGCCGGCCGCGAACAAGTCCTTGATCTCGGCATTGACGGCCGCCGCATAGTCGAGCGCCATCTCCTCCTCATTCTCGTAATAATCGTTCTGCGCCTGCTGCGACATGGTGAACGGGCCCGGCACCGTGATCTTGACGGTGCGGTCCGTGTTGGCGCGCAGGAATTTCACGTCGCGCACCTGCACCGGATGCCGCCGCCGCACCTTGCCGGCGACGCGCGGCACCGGGTTGGGATGGCCGGAGCGATCGAGCGCGGTGCCGGGATTGTCGATGTCGACACCCTCGAGCGCGGTCGCGAAGCGATTGGAGTAGCTCTCGCGCCGCATCTCGCCGTCGGTGATGATGTCGAGGCCGGCGCGCTCCTGGTCGCGGATGGCGATCAAGGTGGCGTCGTCCTGCGCCTGGTCGAGATGCTCGGGCGCGACCCGCCACAGCTCCTTGGCGCGCACGCGCGGCGGGAAGCGGCCGGCAAGCTTCGCACGGTCGATCAGCCACTCGGGCTGCGCGTAGGAGCCGACCAGCGACGTCGGCAGCAGCTTCGGCATTCTTGATCCTCCCGGTCGGCGTCCGCCGAATTCCTCGGCTGATCTTGGCCCGTTGTATGTAACACGTCATCATGGCCGGGCATGACGGTGGCGGCGCTCGAATCCCCGTCGCCGGAATAGGCGCAGCGCGCGCCCGATCTGGCCGAAACGAGCCGGCATCGTCGCGGAGCCGGGACGCCGCTTTGTAGGGAGTCCAGAATGGAGATCGACCTGCCGGAGGTCGTCGCCGAGGTGACGGCCGCGTTCGAGCGCTACGAGCAGGCGCTCGTGACAAACGACGTGCCGACGCTCGATGCGATCTTCCGCAACGACCCGCGCACCGTGCGCTACGGCATCGCGGAGAATCTCTACGGCTATGCGGCGATCATGGCGTTCCGCGCGGCACGTTCGCCGATCGGGGTGCAGCGCGAGATCTGGAACACCGTGATCACGACTTATGGCCGCGATTTCGCGGTCGCCTCCACGCTGTTTCGGCGCGCTTCGAGCGGAGCCAAGGTCGGCCGGCAGATGCAGACCTGGGTGCGGTTCGACGACGGCTGGCACGTGGTGGCGGCGCATGTCAGCCTGATCGATCCGCCCGCCGGAGCATGATCTTTTCCGAAGACCCACTTTTCAGGATCGTGCCCTAGCTGCGCAGCACCACGCAACTTCCGCCGGCCGTGCGCAGGCGGTCGCACAGCGCGGTCGCGGCGGCGCGCGAGGCCGCCGGGATGCGTACCCGATAGAACGCGCGTGTCCCGCGGCTGCGCAGCCGCGTGCCGACGATCATCGGCACGACGTCGCCGATGACTGCCGCGTGACGCTGGCGCACGCGGCCGTAGGATGCCAGCGCCCGCTCCTTGATGAAGTTTCCGGCCAATTGCACGCCCCAGGGGGCAAGCACCGATTCCTCCACCGCGCCGCCATAGGCTTCGACGCTGCGGCGGTCGCCGCCCGGCCGGCGCAACGCCGCGACCAGAGTGAGGCACGGGACCGACGCCGGCTCCGTGCGGCTGTCGGCAGGCGGATGCGCCTTGAGGGCCGCCCACTCGTCGGCCGAGCGGCCGGTGATCGCGACCACGTAGTCGCGCGTCTCGGCCGGCAGCGCGCCGCGGCCTTCGAGCCAGTTGGAGACGCGGGTCGGCCCGCCGTTATAGGCAGCTGCCGCGAGCCCGAGATTGCCGAAGCTGCGTGCCAATTCGGCCAGCAGCTCGGCGGATTTCGGGATGGCTTGTTCCGGGTCGAACGGGTCGCCGAGCCCGCGTTCAGCCGCGGTTCCCGGCATGAACTGGGCCACACCGAGCGCCCCCTTGGGGCTGCGCGCGCCGGCGCGGAAGCTGCTCTCGCGCCAGATCAGCCGCGCGAAGAATTCGACCGGCAGCCGGCTCCGCGCGGCCGCGTCCTCGATCATGCGGCAGAGCGCCTGGTCGATCGTTTCGGTGCGCGCCGGCGCGGGCTCGCCCGACACCGGCATTGCGGCGCCGCAGGCCAGGAGCAGGCCGCAGAGTGCGCCTCGCATCTGCACCGTCATCCGCCCGCCTCGCGCAATGGCCGGTCCCCCGTCCTGCAACCGGGAGCCCTCATCGCAGGTTCCGCATCACCATCGTGACACGCGGGCAGCCTCGTCTACCGCACCGGGGCGCCATTTGCCGCGCAATCGGGCACGCCGATGGCTTGGCGCGGCTGCCCACGCCAGCTAGCATCCGGCCAGGCGGTCGAGACAACAGACCGGTTCTCGCGGGAGATTTCACATGCGTATGGTTGGGAAGACTTTGGCGGCCTTCGGGCTGCTCGCGGCTTCGCTGACAGCCGCCAACGCTCAGGCCACGCTCAAGGCGGTGATGCATTCGGACCTCAAGATCGTGGATCCGATCTGGACCACGGCCTACATCACCCGCAACCATGGCTACATGATCTACGACACGCTGTTCGCCATGGACGAGAAGGGCGAGATCAAGCCGCAGATGGTCGACAAGTACGACGTCAGCGCCGACAAGCTCACCTATACGTTCACGTTGCGCGACGGCCTTTCCTGGCACGACGGCGCCCCGGTGACCGCCGAGGACTGCATCGCCTCGATCAAGCGCTGGTCCGCCAAGGACTCGCTCGGACAGAAGGTGATGTCGTTCGTCGATACCCTGACGGCGCAGAACCCCAAGACCTTCACCATCAAGCTCAAGGAGCAGACCGGCCTGCTGATCTTCGCGCTCGGCAAGCCGTCATCCAATGTGCCGTTCATGATGCCCAAGCGCGTGGCCGAGACCGACCCGAACACGCAGATCTCCGACTTCACCGGCTCCGGGCCGTTCGTATTCAAGCGCGAGGAATGGAAACCGGGCGACAAGGCCGTGTACGTCAAGTTCGACAAGTACAAGCCGCGCAGCGAACCGGCTTCCGGCCTCGCCGGCGGCAAGACGGTGAAGGTCGACCGCGTCGAATGGCTGGCGATCTCCGATCATCAGCAGGCGGTCAATGCGCTCCTGGCCGGCGAAATCGACTACATCGAAGGGCCGCCGCACGATCTGCTTCCGCTGATGAAGTCCGATCGAAACGTCAAATTGGTCGACTGGAATCCGCTCGGCAATCAATACACCTTCCGCCCCAACCACCTGCACAAGCCGTTCGACAATCCGAAGGTGCGCCAGGCGCTCTGGTATGCGTTCAATCAGAAGGATTTCCTGCAGGCGGTGATCGGCGACGAGACCTACTACAAGGTCTGCAAGGCGATGTTCGTGTGCGGCACCGCGCTGGCGACGGACGCGGGGATGAACGGGCTTCTGGAGTCGAATTTCCAGAAGGCGCGCGAGCTATTGAAGGAAGCGGGCTATGACGGCACGCCCGTCGTGCTCATGCACTCGACCGACCTGGTCGTGCTCAACAACCTCGCGCCGGTGGCAAAATCGCTGATGGAGCGCGCCGGCTTCAAGGTCGACATGCAGTCGATGGACTGGCAGACCGTGGTCGCCCGCCGCGCCAAGAAGGATCCGCCCAACGCCGGCGGCTGGAACGCGTTCCTTACCTCATGGGTCTCCGCCGACATCCTCAACCCGGTCATGGCGGGCTTCGTCAATGCCGGCTGCGACAAGGCGATGTTCGGCTGGCCGTGCGATGCCGAGATCGAAAAGCTGCGCGATCAGTATGCGCGCGAAACCGATCCGGCCAAGCAGAAGGAGATCGCCGCCGCGGTGCAGCGGCGCAATACGGAATTCACCACCCACCTGTTCCTCGGCCAGTGGTATCAGCCCGCCGCCGTGCGCCGGAACATCGAGGGAATTCCTACTGCGCCGGTGCCGGTGTTCTGGAACGTCGAGAAGAAGAGCCAGTCCTGACGCGTTCCCGCGGCGCGAGCGTTTTGACGGGCCGGCGTCGCACGCGACGCCGGCGGATGCATTGAAACGCGGGATTCAGGAGAGGCCCATGGCTTCGCGTTCTACGTTGGCCGCCATTGCGCTGCTGGCCGGCGCGCTGTTGAGCGCCCCGGCGATGGCGCAGACGCTGCGCGTCGCGCCGCATTCGGACCTGAAGATCGTCGATCCGATCTGGACCACGGCGCTCATCTCCGTGAACCACGGCTACATGATCTACGACACGCTGTTCGCGCTCGACGAAGAGTTCGCCGTGCAGCCGCAGATGGTCGCGCGCCACGAGATGAGCGCGGACCGCCTGGTTTGGACGTTCACACTGCGCGACGGCCTCGAATGGCACGACGGGCAGCCGGTGACCGCCGCAGACTGCGTCGCCTCGCTCAAGCGGTGGGGGGCGCGCGATACCATGGGCCAGAAGCTCATGTCGTACGTCGCCGAGCTTGCGGCGCCCGATCCCCAGACGATCCGCATGACCTTGAAGGAGCCCTACGGCCTGGTGCTGCAGACCTTGGCCAAGCCCGGCGCCAACGTGCCGTTCATGATGCCGAAGCGCGTGGCCGAGACCGACCCGAACACGCAGATCACCGACTTCATCGGTTCCGGGCCGTTCATCTTCAAGCGCGACGAGTGGCGGCCGGGCGAGAAGGTCGTCTACCTGAAGAACCCCAAGTACAAGCCGCGCAGCGAGCGTGCCTCCGGGCTCGCCGGCGGCAAGGTCGCCAAGGTCGCGCGGGTGGAATGGATCTGGATCGCCGACGCGCAGACGCAGGTCAACGCGCTGCTTAAGGGCGAGGTCGACATCATCGAGGCGCCGCCGCACGACCTGCTGCCGCTGCTCGCCGCCGACCGGAACGTCGAACTGTTCGTGTGGAATCCGGCCGGACGGCAGTACGCGTTCCGCTTCAACGTGCTGCACAAGCCGTTCGACAATCCCAAGATCCGCCTCGCGGTCGCCTATGCGCTGAACCAGAAGGATTTCCTCGACGCCGTGATCGGCGATCCGAAGTGGTACCGCGAATGCAAGTCGCTGTTCCCGTGCGGCGCGCCGCTGCAGTCGACCAAGGGCTGGGACGACAAGTTCAGCTCCAACGTCGCACGTGCCCGGGCGCTGCTGCAGGAGGCCGGCTACGACGGCACGCCGGTGGTGCTGATGCAGTCGAGCGACATCGTGTCGCTCAGCAATCTCGCGCCGGTCGCCAAGTCGCTGATGGAAAAGGCCGGCTTCAAGGTCGACCTGCAGGTGATGGACTGGCAGACGCTGGTGTCGCGCCGCACCAAGAAGGACGTGCCGAGCGCCGGCGGCTGGCACGCGTTCCTCACCTCGTGGGCCTCGGTCGACGTGCTCGACCCGGTCGCGACCGGCTTCCTCAACGCGAGCTGCGAGAAGGCGATGTTCGGCTGGCCGTGCGACACCGAGCTCGAAAAGCTGCGCGACGCCTTCGCCAAGGAGACCGATCCGGGCAGGCAGAAGGCGATCGCCGAGGCCGTGCAGCTGCGCGCGCTCGAATACCCGACCCACCTGCAGCTCGGGCAATACACCCAGCCGGTCGCCTTCCGCAAAGGCGTGACCGGGCTCTTGTCCGCCCCGTCGATGGGGTTCTGGAATGTCGAGGTGAAATGACAAGACCGCAATCTCTCAGCGGGCGCCACGGCCTCTCCACTCCCCTCCCCCCGCGAGCGAAGCGAGTGGTGGGGAGGGGTCGGGGGCGGGGGGCGTCTCTTGACGCGATAATTCCCCCCACCCCGGCTTGCCTCGCTGACGCGATGAAAGCCGACCCTCCGCGCCGCTTCGCGGGGGGAGGGTAAGGATGGCCGGCTACATCCTGCGCCGCCTCGCCGCCACCGTGCCGGTGATGCTGATCGTCGCCATCTTCGTGTTCCTGATGCTGCGCCTCACCCCGGGCGATCCGGCCGCGATCATCGCCGGCGACAACGCCAACTCGGAGCAGGTGGCCTTGATCCGCCAACGACTCGGGCTCGATGAGCCGATCTTCACCCAGTTCTTCATCTGGTTCGGCAACATCCTGCGCGGCGACTTCGGCGAATCGTTCTTCTTCAAGAAGACCGTGGCCGAGCTGATCGTGAGCCGGCTCGAACCGACCCTCGCCCTCTCGCTCGCCACCATCATCATCGCGGTCCTGATCGCGGTCCCGCTCGGCGTGCTCGCCGCCTACAAGCAGGGTACCATCATCGACAAGACGGTGATGGGTTTCTCGGTGATGGGCTTCTCGGTACCGGTGTTCGTCATCGGCTATTCGCTGATCTACCTGTTCGCCATCAAGCTCAACTGGCTGCCGGTGCAGGGCTATCAGCGCATCGGCGACGGCTTCGGCGGCTTCGTGCAGCGGCTGATCCTGCCGGCGCTGACCCTGTCGGTGATCTTCATCGCGCTGATCGCGCGCATGACGCGCACCAGCGTGCTCGACGTCATGGGCGAGGACTACATCCGCACCGCGCGCGCCAAGGGGCAGGTCGAGCGCAAGGTGCTGTTCACCCATGCGCTGCGCAATGCAGCGGTGCCGATCGTGACCGTGATCGGGCTCGGCATCGCGGTCCTGATCGGCGGGGTCGTGGTCACCGAAAGCGTGTTCACCATCCCCGGCCTCGGCCGGCTCACCGTCGACGCCGTGCTGGCGCGCGACTACCCGACCATCCAGGCGGTGATCCTGCTGTTCTCGCTGGTCTATGTGCTGATCAATCTCGCCGTCGACCTGATCTACTGCGTGCTCGATCCGAGGATCCGCTATTGAGCGTAGAGCCCGCCCTGCTGGCCCGCGGAACGGCCGAACCACCGCGCCGACCGGGCCTCGTCGGCCGGCTCGCGGCCGACTGGGGGATCGTGGTCGGCAGCATCATCATCCTGTTCATGGTCGTGATCGGGCTTGCGGCGCCCTTGCTCGGGACCAAGAGCCCCTCGGAGATCAACCCGGCGTTCCGCAACCGCGTTCCCGGCTTCGAGCAGACCATCCGCCAGGACGACGGCTCGACCACGACGTTCACCTATCGCATGGGCACCGACAGCCTCGGGCGCGACGTGTACAGCCGCGTGGTCTACGGCGCGCGCATCTCGCTCGTCGTGGGCGTCACGGTCGCGCTGATCAGCGTGTCGATCGGGCTCGTGATCGGCCTCGTGGCCGGCTACATCCGCTGGCTCGACGCCCTGGTCATGCGCCTGATGGACGGGCTGATGGCAATCCCGGCGATCCTGCTCGCGATCGCGCTGGTCTCGCTGTTCCGCGCCGGATTGCTGAGCGTGATCGTGGCGATCGTGGTGCCGGAGATCCCCCGCGTCGTGCGGCTCGTGCGTTCGATCGTGCTGTCGGTGCGCGAGGAGCCCTATGTTGAAGCCGCCATCATGGCCGGCACGCCCACGCCGCTGCTGCTCATCCGCCACGTGCTGCCGAATACGGTCGCACCGCTGATCGTGCAGGGCACGTTCATCTGCGCCAGCGCGATCCTGCTGGAAGCGATCCTCTCCTTCCTCGGCATCGGCATCCCGCCCGAGACGCCGACCTGGGGCAACATCATGGCGGAGGGCCGCGGCCTGTTCCGGCTCTATCCGCACAACATCTTCTTTCCCGGCATCTGCCTCGCGCTCACCGTGCTCGCCGTCAACATGCTCGGCGACGGCCTGCGCGATCGGCTCGATCCGAAACTCGCCAAGCGGGTGTGAGATCGTGGCGGAGAAACCCGTTCTCGACATCCAGGGTCTGACCGTGCAGCTCCCGCCCGGGGCGGACCGGCGTCACGCGGTGGAGAACATCTCGTTCACCGTCAATCCGAGCGAGATCGTCTGCGTCGTCGGCGAATTCGGGCTCGGGCAAGTCGGTGACCGCGCACGCCATCATGGGCCTGCTGCCGCGCGAGGTGCGGCCGACCGCGGGGCGCATCCTGCTCGAGGGCGACGACCTGCTGACCAGGTCACCGGCCGAGCTGCGCCGGATGCGCGGCGACAAGATGTCGATGATCTTCCAGGAGCCGATGACGGCGCTCAACCCGGTGATGCGCGTCGGCGAGCAGATCGAGGAAGTGCTGACCATTCACACCAACCTCGATGATAACGAGCGGCGCGCCCGCGTGCTCGACGTCATGCGCCTCGTGCACATGCCCGACCCGGAACACATGATCGACGTCTACCCGCATCAGCTCTCCGGCGGGCAGCGCCAGCGCGTCATGATCGCGGCGGCGCTGGTGCTCGATCCGGCGCTGCTGATCGCCGACGAGCCGACCACCGCGCTCGACGTGACCACGCAGGCGCAGATCCTGCGGCTGATCAAGGAACTGCAGGGCCGACGCAAGACCGGCGTGCTGTTCATCACCCATGATTTCGGCGTGGTCGCCGAGATCGCGCACCGCGTGGTCGTGATGCAGCACGGGCGCGTGGTCGAGCAAGGCGAGACCGAAGCCGTGCTGCGCCGGCCGCGCGACGACTACACCCGCATGCTGATCCGCGCGGTGCCGAGCCTGCAGCCGCCGGCGCGGGAACCGGTCACGGCAGCGCCGATCGCGCTGCAGACCAAGGACCTCTCCAAGACCTACGTGATCGGCGGCTGGTTCGGCGGCCGGCGCGAGATACCGGCCGCCGACGACATCGATCTGACCGTGCACCGCGGCGAGACCGTCGGCGTGGTCGGCGAATCCGGCTCCGGCAAGTCCACCGTCGCGCGCTGCATCGCGCGGCTGATCGAGCCGACCGAGGGCGCGATCCTGATCGAGGGCGTCGACGTGGCGCATCTCGGCACGCGCGCGCTGCGGCCGCACCGCAAGCGCGTGCAGATCGTATTCCAGGACCCTTACCGCTCGCTCAATCCGCGCCGCACCGTCGGCGCCGCGATCGTCGAGGGGCCGGTCAATTTCGGGCTCGCGCCCGCCGCGGCGCACGAGCGCGCGCGCGAGCTGATGCGCCTGGTCGGGCTCGACCCCGAGGCGCTGACGCGCTTCCCCCATCAGTTCTCCGGCGGCCAGCGCCAGCGCATCTGCATCGCGCGCGCACTCGCCATGGAGCCGGAGATCCTGATCGCCGACGAGGCCGTGTCGGCGCTCGACGTGTCGGTGCAGGCGCAGGTGCTGCAGCTGATCGACGATGTGCGGGTGCGCTTCAACCTCGCGATCCTGTTCATCACCCACGACCTGCGCGTCGCCGCGCAGGTGTGCGACCGCATCGCGGTGATGCACAAGGGCCGCATCGTCGAGGAGGGCCCGACCGCCGCGGTGTTCGCCGCTCCGGCGCACGACTATACGCGCGCGCTGTTCGATGCCGCGCCGGGGAAGAACTTCGAGTTCGGCAAGTTCGAGCTGAACTAATCCTCCGCCACCGCCTCGCTCCACGGATGATGCGGCTCGGTCGCGCCCTCGTTCATGCCGCCGACGCGCCGCACCCCGCTCGCTATGGTGAAGTGCGCCGGATAGGAGGTGCGCTCCACTTCAATTGTCTTGAACGCGCCGCTGAGCGCCGCGCGCACGTCTACGGCCAAGTCGCGGTCGACCACCACGGTTTCGCCGCCCGAGACGTCGATGCGCGGCGCATGGAAGGCCGTGTCGAGCGAAGAACCGTTGGCCATCATCACCAGGAGCTGGAACACGGCGGGCAGGATCTTGCGCCCGCCGCAGCCGCCGATCGCCGCCGCATCGTCGGCGCCGAGCATGATCGCCGGACAGTAGTTCGACAGCGTGCGCTTGTTCGCGCCGATGCTGTTCGGCCTCCCCGGGCGCGGATCGAACCAGTTGATGCCGTTGTTGAGCAGGATGCCGGTCGAGGGCGAGAGGAAGCGCGCGCCGAACAGCGACAACAGCGTCTGCGTCAGCGCCACCATGTTGCCGCCGCGGTCGACCACCGAGAGGTGCGTGGTCGAGCTCGTGGCGCCGGTCTGGGCGGTATCGCCCATGGTGGCGAAGCGCTTGTCCCACGCGTCCTTGAGGCTCGCCGCCACGGCGGTGAAAGCCGCGGCATCGAGCGGCCCGGGGGCGCCGCTCCAGCGCCGGTCCAGCCCTGCGAAGGCATCGAGCATGGTCGGCCCGCCGGTGAGCTCCGGCAGCGCATGGATGGTGCGGCCGCGATGCCGGTACGTGAGCGGCGCGACCACGCGCGCCTCGACCGCGGCCATGTCGTCCGGCCCGAGCACGCCGCCGGCTGCGCGCACGTCGTCGACCAGCGCGCGGGCGATCGGGCCGCGATAGAACGCATCCGGGTCGTCGGCGATCGCCTCGAGCGTGCGCGCCAGCGCCGGGTTCGGCAGGCGGATCACGGGCGTGGGCGCGACGGCGGGCGGCGGAACCGGAAGCGCCCCGCCGGGCAGGAATATGCTGCGGCAACCAGGATCGCGCGCGAGCGGCCCATGGGCGGTGGCGAGCATCAGCAGGGTATGCCAGTCGACCACCATGCCCTCCGCCGCGATTGCGGCGGCGGGCGCGACCAGGTCGCGCCAGGGCTTGCGACCGTAGCGGCGGTGCGCGGCGGCCATGCCGGCGACGAGGCGCGGCGCCACCACGGCCTTCGCGCCGATCAGGTTGCGGTCGTCCGCGACGCGCGGCCAGTCGAACAGGTCGCTCGTCTCGCCCGGCACGACCGGATAGTCGGCCGGATCGAGCGCCGCCGGCGAACGCGCGCCGAACTCGAGCGCACTGACCTGATCGTCGGAGCGCACCAGCATGGCGCCGATGCCGCCGATGCCGTTCATCCACGGCTCGAGCACGCCGACCGCGAACGAGGTCGCGACCGCCGCGTCGACCGCGTGGCCGCCGTCGGCCAGCACATGGGCGCCGATCTCGGAGGCGAGCCGGTGCTGACTCACCACGATGCCGCCGTGCGAGCTGACGGCGGGCTTGCGCAGCTCGGCGCGCAGCGACAGGTTGGGCGAGAGGCCCGCGCGGGACTTGGCCATTGTGTCAGCCCTGCGCCGAGAAGCCGCCGTCGACGGGGATCGCGGCGCCGGTGATGAAATCGGAGGCCGGCGCCGCCAGGAACACCGCGATGCCGGAGAGGTCATTGGGCACGCCCCAGCGTCCGGCCGGCGTGCGGCCGAGCACGCGCTCGTGCAGGCCCGGTACCTGCTCGCGCGCGCCCTTGGTCAGGTCGGTGTCGATCCAGCCCGGCAGCACGGAATTGACCTGGATGTTGTCCTTGGCCCAAGCGGTCGCCATCGCCTTGCTCATCTGCACGATGCCGCCCTTGCTTGCCGCATAGGGCGCTGCATAGGGCGCGCCGAAGATCGACAGCATCGAACCGATGTTGATGATCTTGCCGCCGCCCGCCTGCTTCATCGGCGCGTACACGGCCTGCGAGCAGGCGAAGGCGGCGGTGAGGTTGAGGTTCATGACGAAGTGCCAGTCGGCCAGCGTCAGCGCCTCCGGCATCTTGCGGATGCTGGAGCCGGCATTGTTGACCAGGATGTTGACGCCGCCGAATTGTCCGACGGCAAAGTCGACGATCTTCTCGGCGGCGCGGTCTTCCGTCACGTCGGCCTCGAGCAGGGCGCACTTGGCATCGAGGGATTGCAGCTCCTTGAGGGCTGCTTCCAGCTTGTTCCTGTTGCGCCCGGTAATGACCACCGCGGCGCCCGCCGCAGCCAACCCGCGCGCCATGCCGAGACCGATGCCGCCATTGCCGCCGGTCACGACCGCGACGCGGCCGCTCAGATCGAACATGCCCATTGGATTCCTCCCTCCCACGCTCACGCCATCCTGGATACAGAGACGCGGGTGGCCGCGACAAGCCCTGGCTAGAGCATGATCCCGAAAAGTGTGCAGCGGTTTTCGGAAAAGATCATGCTCCACGAATAACTTAGAGCGCGATGACGATTCGAAGAAAAGTCATCGTGCTCTAGTGTCCCGATTCCGAAGTTCGTCTCATCGTGCAGCATCCTCGTGTACGAACTTCGGAATCGAAGGACACTAGCAGCTTATTAATTCTAGTGTGGCTTAGGTTCAGAAGTCCGCAATCCGGACTCGCCGCGAGTATTTTTGCGGACTTCTGAACCGCCACACTAGGACATGCGGCGCCCGCGCTCAGGCCGGATCGGGCGACCCGACGTTGCGCTTCAAGCCCGCCACCACCGCCCGCAGCGCCTCGTCCTTGCGCGGAGGACGGCCGCGCTCGGCACGGATGCGTTGATGGATGAAGCCGAGCTTGATGATGACGGCGGGCGTCAGGACGAACGGGTAGAGGTCGGACACGCCCATGCTGCGGTTGATCGAGTTGACCGCGAAGGTGAGCGGCAGCCACGCGTCGATGAGGCGGTCCATGTCGGCGTGATGCGGATCGAAGTCGATGGTGGTCGCGAGCTCGGCGCCCATCTTCAGCTTCGGGCGCACGCGCAACCCGAAGGCGCTGGCGATCTCCAGCGTGTCGACCATGTGGAAGTAGTGCGCCCAGGTCTCGGCGAAGTCCTCCCACGGATGGGAGCTGGCATAGGCGGTCACGAACCGGTCGGGCCAGTCGGGCGGAGGGCCGCCGGCATAGTGCCGCTGCAGCGCGGCGCCGTAATCTTCGCGCTCGTCGCCGAACACGCGACGGAAGTCCTCGATCGACGGCGAGCCGGCGACCAATCGGTCCCAGTAATAGTGCGCGGTCTCGTGGCGGAAATGCCCAAGCAGGGTGCGGTAAGGCTCGCCCATCTGGCTGCGCGCACGCTCGCGCTCGGCGTCGTCGGCCTCGGCCAGATTGATGGTGATCAGCCCGCGCTCATGACCGGTCATGACCGGCGCGGCGGAGGGCGCGAATGTGCTGGGGTCGGCGAGGAAATCGAACGCGAGACCGTCCGGATCCTCCTGCTTGGTGACGAGCGGCAGGCCGAGCTTGAGCAACGTATAGAACAGCCGGTGCTTGGCGACTTCGATCCTGCGCCAGCGCGTCACGTTCTCGGGAATGGTGAGATCGGGGATGGTCCGGTTGTGCTGGCACGCGACGCATAGCGCTTGCGGCTCGTCGGAGCGGACCAGCCAGTTGCAGGCGCCGTGCTCGGCGTTGCGGCAATATCGATAGCGCTTCTCAGTCTCGGCCAGCGCCCTCCAGACCTCGCCGTCGGGTTCCAGCGCCGTCACGGTCTCCTTGAGCGCCAGATAGCCGAGCCGGCGCCCGCAACTCTCGCACAGCGTGTTCTCGAAATAGAGCGGCTGGCCGCAATGCTGGCATTCGAACAGCTTCATGACCGCAGGATAACCTCGGCGTGAGCGTTCGGTTTCACGCGAGTTTGTAGTCCTTGAACTGCCGGCGCAGCGTCAGCTTGTGGATCTTCCCCGTCGCGGTCATCGGCAACTGATCGAGGAACTCGACCGCGTCGGGCAGCCACCACCTGGCGACCTTGGCGCTCATGTGCGCAAGCAGTTCATCGGCGGTGACGCTCGCGCCTTGCCGCCGCACCACGCACAGCAGCGGACGCTCCTGCCATTTGGGATGCGACACCGCGATGACGGCGGCCTGCAGCACGGCCGGATGGCCGACCGCGATGTTCTCGAGCTGCACCGAGGAGATCCATTCGCCGCCCGACTTGATCACGTCCTTGGAGCGGTCGGTGAGCGTCACGTAGCCCTCGGGATCGATCACCGCCATGTCGCCGGTCTCGAGATAGCCGTCCTGGTCGAGCGCGCTGTCGTCCTTGAGGTAGCCGGATGCGATCCACGGCCCCTTGACGCGCAGATGGCCGAAGCTCTCGCCGTCGTGCGGCAGTTCCTGCCCCGCGTCGTCGACGATGCTCAGCTTCACGCCAAAGATGCCGCGCCCCGACTTCATGCGGTAGTCGATACGGCGCTCGAACGGCAGTTCGCCGTAGCCGGGCTTGATGCTGGCATTGGTCGACATCAATGCCTCGGTCATGCCCCAGGCCTGGTTGTGCTCGACGCCGTAGTCGCGCTCCAGCATTTCGACCAGGCTGCGCGGCGGCGCCGAGCCGCTCGACAGAGTGAAGCGCAGGGTCGAGAACGCCTTGCCGTTGCGCTTGAGCCAGTCGGTGAGGATGAGCCAGACGCTCGGCACGCCGGCCGTGATGGTGACGGCCTCGTCCTCGAACAGCTCGTAGAGCTTGTCGGGCTCGTAGTTGCGTCCGGGCAGCACCAGCTTGCTGGCCGTATAGGGGGCGAGGAATGGGAAGTTCCAGGCGTTGCCGTGGAACATCGGCGCCATCGGCATCATCACTTCGCGCGCGCCACTGCGGTGTCCCGACATGAAATCGAACGAGCCGGCGAGCATAGTCTGCAGCACCGCGGCGCGATGCGAGTACACGACGCCTTTCGGATTTCCGGTCGTGCCCGAGGTGTAGCAGATGGTCGAGGCGCTGCGTTCGTCGAAGCTCGGCCAGGCATAGTCGTCGCCGTTCTCGGCCGCGATCAGTTCCTCGGAGCAATGGACGTTGGGAAGATTCGTCTGCGGCATGCGATCCTGCGCCGCCATAACGACGTAGCCTTGGACCGAGGTGAGCCGCGGCGCGATCGCCTCGACCACCGGCAGGGTCAGGGCATCGAGGAAGAGCAACCGGTCCTCGGCGTGATTGATGATGTAGACGAGCTGGTCGGGAAACAGACGCGGATTGACGGTGTGCAGCACCGCGCCCATGCCGGGCACGGCGTAGAACATCTCAAAGTGGCGATGGGTATTCCAGCCGAGCGTGCCGACCGGCGTGCCCGGCGTGACGCCGAACCGGCGCAGCGCCTTGGCGAGGCGCTTCATGCGCCGGTGCGCCTGCGCGTAGGTGTAGCGATGGATGTCGCCCTCGATCTCGCGCGCCACCACTTCGGCGCCGCCGTGGTGCTCGGCGGCATATTCGATGATGCCGGAGAGCAGCAGCGGCATGTCCATCATCAGGCCCTTCATGGCGCCGCTCCTCTCGCCAGCCCCAGCTGGTTGCCCCAGCCTTCCGGCACCGGCACCGGAAACGCCAGCAGCAGCTGCGCGTAGGTCTTGGCCTGGGTGTCGAGGTTCGCCGACGACGTGCCGCCGCCGCCCAGGCTATCGCGCAGCACGAAATTGAGCGCGTGGATGCCGGGAAGCTCGTAACGCTCGACCGGGCCTTCGGCGTAATGGGCGAAGTAGCGTTTCACCGCCGCCGGCGTCAGCGCCGCGCGGATCGCCGGCAGGTATTCGGGCCGGCGCGCCATCACGCCGATGTTGGAATCGTTGCCCTTGTCGCCGGAGCGCGCGACCGCGAGCCGGATCAGCGGCACGTCGATCCGGCGGCCGGGCGGCAGGTCGCCCGCGCTGTCCAGGATCTCGCCGGGCGGCCGGTCCGGCGCCGACGCGGTTGCGGCCGTGTAGGGCACCGGCTTGCCGTCGACGCTGACGGTGACCGGCACGCGCGCCTTGTCGATCAGGCAGGAATGCAGCCGGATCACCGGTGAGACCGCCGGCCGGCCGGCCGCGATACCGCAGCGCCCGGCCGCCATGCTCAAGCCGGAGCCGACATACTCCTTGGAGAACAGTTCCGCGCCCTCGGACCGCTCGTGGCGCACCGCGACGCGCAGCACGACCTCGCGCAGGGTCTGCGCGTCGCGCGCGTTCGCCCCATACAGGGTCTCGGCGCCGATCACGTCGACCGCGGTGCGGCTGAAATCCTTCAAGCCGGCTTCGCCGAGCATGCGGCGGCACTTGGTCACGATGGCTTCGCCGTTGCGGCGTGCGCGCGCGGTCGCGTCGTAGCCCGACACCACCATGGCGCCGACCGACGCATAGCCGCCCGGATAGGTCGCGCTCACCTTGTAGGTCGAGGTTGGCGCTCTCCCCCGCGCGCGGTCGACACGCACCCGGTCCCTGCCCGCCTCGATCAGGCGCACCTGCGCGAAGTCGCATACGACGTCAGGGAGGATGTAGCTGCGCGGATCGCCGATCTCGTACAGCAGCTGCTCGCCCACGCTGAGCGCCGATACCAGGCCGCCGGTCCCGGCCGGCTTGGCGAGCGTGAAGCTGCCGTCGGCCTTCACCTCGGCGATCGGATAGCCCATGTCGTCCCAGCCTCCGGCCACCTCTTCCCAATCGGTGAAGATGCCGCCGGTGACCTGCGCGCCGCATTCGAGCAGGTGGCCGGCGAGGCTGCCGGCCGCAAGCCGATCGTAGTCGTCGGCGCTCCAGCCGAACTCGTGGATCAGCGGACCGAGCACGACCGCGCTGTCGACGCAACGGCCGGTGATGACGATGTCGGCGCCGGTGGCAAGCGCCGCCGCGATCGGAAACGCTCCCAAGTAGGCATTCGCGCTCAACAGCCTTTCGGGGAGCGGCGCGCCGGTCTGCATCTCGCGCAGGTCGAGCGCGCGCAGTTCTCCGAGGCGCGGCATGAGGTCGTCGCCTTCGACGATGCCGATCCGGAGCGCGACGCCCGCCTCCTTGGCGACCTGCTCGATCGCCGCTCGGCAGGCCGGCAGGTTCACGCCGCCCGCATTGGCGACGACCTTGATGCGTTTTGCGGCGATCGTTCCGATGAGCGGCTTGAGCATGGTGACGAAATCGTGCGCGTAGCCGGCCTCCTCGGAGCGCGAGCGCAGCTTGGCGAGGATCGACATCGTCACCTCGGCCAAATAGTCGAACACGAGGTAGTGGATGTCGCCTTTCTCGACCAGCTGGCGCGGGCCCGAGGCGCTGTCGCCCCAGTAGCCGGACGCGCCGCCGATGCGGACGATCTTCTCGGCCATGCGCTTCACCAACCCATCTGCCGCGCCGCGAGATCGCGCATGATCTCCTCCGCGCCGCCGCCGATCGCATTGACCCGCACCTCGCGGTAGATGCGCTCGACCTTCGGCCCGCGCATCAAGCCGGCGCCGCCGAAGATCTGCACCGCTTCGCGCGCGCAAAACTCCATCGTCTGCGTCGCGAGATTCTTCAGCATGCAGATCTCGGCCACCGGATCGTCGCCCTGCTCGATGCGCCAGGCGAGGCTCTCCAGCGTGGCCTGCCCGGCGTTGACGCGCATCGCCATGTCGACCAGCTTGTGGCGGATCGCCTGATGCTCGATCAGCGCGCGGCCGAAGGTACGGCGTTCGCGCGCGTAGGCGACCGCCTCGTCGAGACACACCTGCGAGAAACCGAGACAGCCCGACGCCATGCCGAGACGTTCGCCGTTGAAGTTGCGCATGATCAGGGCGAAGCCCTGGTTGTCCTCACCCAGCAGGTTATCGGTCGGCACGCGGCAGTCCTCGAAATACAGCGTCGCGGTGTCGGACGCCCACCAGCCCATCTTCTTCAGCGGCGTGCGGGTGAAGCCGGGCGTGTCGCGATGGATCACGATCAGCGAGAGGCCGCTGCGCCCGTCCTTGCCGGTGCGCACCGCGACGGTCACCCAGTCGGCGCGCATACCCGACGTGATGAAGGTCTTGGTGCCGTTGACCACGTAATGGTCGCCGTCGCGCCACGCCGTGGTCTTGATGCCCGCCACGTCCGAGCCCGCATCCGGCTCGGTGATGGCGAGCGCGCTGATCTCGCGCCCGGCCAGAACTTCGGGTAGCACGCGCGCCTTGAGGGCTTCCGAGCCGGCGACCACGATCGGCGGCGCCCCGATGGTGTGGCTGTTGAGGCTCGCCGAGATGCCGCCGGCGCCGGCGCGCGCCAGCTCCTGGGAGGCGATGATGCGGTAGAACAGGTCGGCCTGGATGCCGCCATAGGCCTCCGGAAACCCCATCTGCAGCAGGCCGATGGCAGCGGCCTTCTGGTAGAGTTCGCGCGGAAAGGTCTCGGCCTCGTCCCATTCGGCCGCGTGCGGCTCGATCTCGGTCGCGACGAAACGGCGCACGGTCGCGCGGAACGCCTCGTGCTGCTCGGTGTAGTACGGACTGGGCGCCATGGTCTCTACTCGGCCGCCAGCGGCACCAGCTCGACGAGCCGCTTGCGCGTCTTCACCTGCTCGCCGGGCGCGACCAGGATGGCGGCAATGGTGCCGCGGCGCGGCGCCACCACCTGGTGCTCCATCTTCATGGCCTCGAGGATGACGAGGCATTCGCCCTTGTCGACGGCGTCGCCGGCCTTGACGCGCACCGCCGCGATCGTCCCGGTCATGGGCGCAAGCGCCACATCGCCTTCGGTTCCGGCCGGCGCGGATCGTACCGAAAGCTGCACGTCCTCGAACAGCGCGGTAATGCCGCCAAGGCTCAGGTGCAGCTCGCCGTCGTTCCAGGCGAACTGCGCGGTTTCCTCGATGCCGCCGGAGAGAAAGCGCACCCGATTGTCGCTGGCGGCGCGGATTTCGATGTCACGATCCTCGCCCGCCCACGCGACGCGGTAGCGCCGGCCGCCGCGCCCGGTTGCGGCGATGCTCATGGTCTCGTGATCGCAACGGATCAGCAGCGGCGTCGCCGACACGCCGGTGCTCGACCAGTAGCTCAGCGCCTCGTTGGCATCGTAGCGCGTCAGCTCGGCGATCAGCGCGGCGGCAAGCGCAAGCATACGCGCGTCGGGCTTGCGTGTCCCGACCTGCATATGGGTGTCAATGAACGCCGTGCTGACCTCGCTGGCGACGAACGCCGCGTGCTCCAGGCACGCGATGAGGAAATCACGGTTGGTCGCGATCCCGAGCGCCACGGTGTCGCGTAGCGCGGCGACAAGCCGGCGCCGCGCCTCCTCGCGCGTCGCGCCGTAGGCGATGAGCTTGGCCAGCAGCGGATCGTAGTGCGGCGAGACCGCGACGCCCGGCGCCATCCCGTGATCGACGCGCACATCCTCGGATGGCTCCCATGCCAGCAGGGTGCCGGCCGCCGGAAGGAAGCCGTTGGCGGTGTCCTCGGCATAAAGCCGCGCCTCGATGGCATGGCCGTATGGCGCCACATCTTCTTGGCGCAGCGGCAGCGGCTCGCCGGCCGCGACGCGCAGCTGCCATTCCACCAGGTCGAGGCCGGTGATCATCTCGGTCACCGGGTGCTCGACCTGCAGGCGCGTGTTCATCTCGAGGAAATGGAAGCGCCCGTCGGGCGCCAGCAGGAACTCGACCGTGCCGGCGCCGACGTAGCCGATCGCCCGGGAGGCCGCGACCGCGGCCTCGCCCATGGCGCCGCGCTGATTGGGAGAAATCACCGGACACGGCGCCTCCTCGATCACCTTCTGATGCCGGCGCTGCAGCGAGCAGTCGCGCTCGCCGAGATGGATGACGTTGCCGTGGGCATCGCCGAACACCTGGATTTCGACGTGGCGCGGCGCGGCAATCGCCCGCTCCAGGATCAACTCCTCGGAGCCGAAAGCCTTGAGCAACTCCGAGCGCGCAGCGCGCAACGCTTCGGCCAGCCCGGTGCCGTCCGTGACGACGCGCATGCCCTTGCCGCCGCCGCCGGCCGCAGCCTTGACCATCACGGGATAGCCGATGTCGCCGGCCGCACGGATGAGCCGCGCATCGCTCTGGTCCTCGCCTTGATAGCCCGGCACGCACGGCACGCCGGCTTCGGCCATGCGGCGCTTGGCGGCGGCCTTGTTGCCCATCAGGCGGATGGCAAGCGCGGGCGGGCCGATGAAAACGAGGCCGGCGGCGGCGCAAGCGTCGGCGAAGTCGGCGTTCTCCGACAGGAAGCCGTAGCCCGGATGGACCGCGTCGGCGCCCGAGCGTTTCGCCGCTTCGATGATCCGCGGGATCGAGAGATACGACTCCGCGGCGGGCGCCGGCCCGATCGGCACCGCCCGATCGGCGAGCACCACATGGGGCATGCCGCGGTCGGCGTCGGAATAGACCGCCACGGTCGCATAACCCATGGCGCGCGCGGTGCGCATGACGCGCAGCGCGATCTCGCCGCGATTGGCTATCAGGACCGTGTTGAAGCCGGCCACGCGGGCGCTCCCGAACTCATTGTTGGCGCATGATCTTGTCCGAAAACCGGTAACCACTTTTCGGGATCATGCGCTAATTCCTGCGCTGGCCCGGCAGGATGCCCATGCCCTTGGCGATGATGCCGAGCATGATCTCGTCGGCGCCGCCGCCGATCGAGGTCAGGCGCGAGTCGCGGTACATGCGCGAGATCTCGCTCTCGTTCATGAAGCCCATGCCGCCCCAATATTGCAGGCACGAATCCGAGACCTCGCGCGCCAGCCGTCCCGCGGTCAGTTTGGCCATCGAGGCGAGGTGCGTCACGTCGGCGCCGCCGGCGTATTCCTCGACCGCGCGGTAGACCAGCGAGCGCAACAGCTCGACCTTGGTCTCGAGTTCGGCCAGCTTGAAGTGGACCACTTGGTTGTCGAGGATGCTCTTGCCGAAGGCGTGCCGGCCGGCGGTGTATTCGATGGTGAGGCGGATTGCCCGCTCCATGCCGCCGAGGCAACTGGTGGCGCCCCAGATGCGCTCTTCCTGGAATTGCTGCATCTGGTAGGTGAAGCCCATGCCCTCCTCGCCGATGCGGTAGCGCTGCGGCACGCGCACGCCGTCGAAGTGGATTTGCGCCGTGTCGGAGGCGCGCATGCCGAGCTTGTCGAGCTTGCGCGCGATCTCCACGCCCTTGGTCTTCATCGGCAGGCAGATCAGCGACTTGTTGCGGTGGACTGGGCCGTCGCCGGTATTGGCGAGCAGGCACATCCAGTCGGCCTGGGTGCCGTTGGTGGTCCACATCTTGCCGCCGTCGATGACGTAGTCGCCGCCGTCCTTGCGCGCCGTGGTCTTGATCGAGGCGACGTCCGAGCCGGCGCCGACCTCCGACACGCCGAGGCAGGCGACGTAGTCGCCGGAGATGCTCGGACGCAGGAACTCCTCACGCAGCTCGTCCGATCCATGCAGGGTGAGGGCCGGCGTCGCCATGTCGGTCTGCACGCCGACCGCCATGGCGACGGATTTGGCCTTCATGGTGCCGAGCGCCTCGCAGAACGCGACCGAATACGAGTAATCGAGGCCGAGGCCGCCGAACTTCTCCGGCTTGTTGATGCCGAGGAAATCCTGGCTGCCGAATTTCTTGAATAGTTCGTGCGCCGGGAAGATGCCTTCCTTCTCCCATTCGTCGCAGTGCGGGTCGACTTCGCTCTGCACGAATTTGGAAACCGAGCGCATCAGCTCGCGGTGCTGTTCGGTGTAGATCATCGCTTTTCGTCCTTCACATGCGGGCGACGCCAAAACTTATCGGATTGAGGTTGCGGGCGTCGGCCTCGCTACAAACCGAGAGGCAGAAGCCCAGTACCTTGCGCGAGTCGCGCGGATCGATCAGGCCGTCGTCGAACAGGCGGGCGGTGGCGAACAGCGCGGTCGATTCGCGGTCGAACTGCGCGATCACCTTGTCCTCCTGCGCCTTGAGCGCCGCGGCATCGACGGCGCGGCCGGCGCGCCGCGCGCCCTGCTCGGCGACGATCGAGAGCACGCGGCCGGCCTGCTCGCCGCCCATGACGGCGATGCGGTTGTTGGGCCAGGCGAAGATGAAGCGCGGATCGAAGGCGCGCCCGCACATGCCGTAATTGCCGGCGCCGAAGCTCGCGCCGATGTGCAGGGTGAGCTGCGGCACGGTCGCGTTCGACACCGCCTGGATCATCTTCGAGCCGTGCTTGACGATGCCGCGCTGCTCGGCCTCGGTGCCGACCATGTAGCCGGTGGTGTTCTGCAGGTAGACGATGGGCGTGCCGGCCTGGCACATGAGCTGGATGAACTGCGCCGCCTTGGCGGCGCCGTCGGCGTCGATCGGGCCGTTGTTGCCGATGAACGCGCAAGGTTGTCCCTCGATCCCGGCCTGCCCGCACACCGTGTGCACGCCGTAGAGCGGCTTGAAATCGAGGAAATCGGAATCGTCCACCAGGCGGGCGATCACCTCGCGCACCTCGTAGGGCTTGCGGTAGTCGACCGGCACAACGCCGCACAACTCGTCGATGTCGTAGCGCGGCTCGCGCCAGGAGCGCGCGGGCGGCGGCAGGGCGTCGTTCCATCCAAGGCGCGCCACGATCTCGCGCGCGATGCGGATCGCATCGGCATCGTCGGCTGCCATGTAGTCGGCGACGCCGGAGACGCTCGCATGCATCTCGGCGCCGCCGAGCTGCTCGTCGGTTGCGACTTCGCCGGTGGCGGCCAATAGCAAGGGCGGACCGGCAAGGAACACTTTTGCGCGCCCGCGCACCATGACCACGTAGTCGGACAGGCCCGGCAGATAGGCGCCGCCCGCGGTCGAGGAGCCGTGCACCACGTTGATCTGCGGAATGCCGGCGGCCGACATGCGCGCCTGGTTGCGGAAGCCCTGCCCGCCTTCGACGAAGATCTGCGCCTGGTAGTTCAGGTTGGCGCCGCCCGATTCGACCAGATGGATGGTGGGCAGCTTGTTCCTGAGCGCGATCTCCTGCGAGCGCAGCTTCTTCTTCAGCCCCATCGGCGCGGTGGTGCCGCCCTTGATGGCGCTGTCGGAGGCCGAGACCATGCAGCGCGCGCCCGCCACGTAACCGACGCCGTCGATCACGCCGCCGCCGTGCACGTTCTCCCTGCCGTCGTCGTCGTGCATGCCGAGACCGGCCAACGTGGACAGTTCGAGGAACGGGCTGCCGCGGTCGAGCAGCAGCGCGACGCGCTCGCGCGGCAGCAACTGCCCGCGCTTGACGAACTGGTCCTTCTTGGCGTTCGAGGTCTGCCGCACCCGTTCCTCGAGCGCGCGGAAGCCTTGAATGAGGTCCAGCATCGCGGCGCGGTTCGCCCGGTAGGCGTCGCTCGTGGTCGAGATCGCGGACTGGATGACCGCCATTCAGGCCGCTCCTTCCTTGTCGCGGCGCAGGAACTCCGGCGGCTGCTCGAGCGGGAAGCCATAATACGGCTTGGAGCGGTCGTGATCCGGCACCGGCCAGCGCGAATTGGCGTTGGGCTGCGCGCCGTCGACGCGCAGGCAGCTTCCCGAGATGAAGGCGGCCGCCGGCGAGAGCAGGAACACGATCGCGGCCGAGCATTCGGACTCGGTGCCGAGCCGTTTCAAGGGGATGTGGCGCCAGGTGTCCTGGATGCGCGGACGCATCTCCTCCGGATAGGTCTCCATGCCGGACGAGGCGATCACGCCGGGCGCGACCGCGTTCACCCGCACCCCTGCATGGGCCCATTCGAGCGCCGCGGTCTGGGTGAAATTGAGCATGCCGGCGCGCGCCGCGCCGGAGTGGCCCATGCCCGGCATCGAGCGCCACATGTCGGCGATGACGTTGACGATCGCGCCGCCGTTTTGCTCCATCCACTGCGTGAAGCTTTCGCGCGCCATCAGGAAACCGCCGGTAAGGTTGGTGCGCACCACCGTCTCCCAGCCCTTCTGGTTCATGGCCTTGAGCGGCGCCATGAACTGTCCGCCGGCATTGTTGACGAGACCGTCGATGCGGCCGTGCGTCGCGATGACGGCCGCGACCGTGGTCTTGACCTTTTCCTCCTCGCGGATGTCACAGATATGGACGCTCGGCTTGGCGGCACCGGCCGCGACGATCTCGGCCTGCACGGCGGCAAGCTTGTCGGCCTTGCGGCCGACCAGGGCCACGGCGGCGCCGAGCGCGGCCAGCTCATGCGCGGTGCAACGGCCGATGCCGCTGCCGGCCCCGGTCACGATCATGTGCTTGCCGGCGAACAGGTCGGCGCGGAAAATCGTATCGTACACCTGCATCCTCCGTGGACTTGCAGTGTGTCACAATTCGTTGCTCCTGCCATAGAGCATGATCCCGAAAAGTGGAAACCGGTTTTCGGAAAAGATCATGCTCAAACAAGAAGCTAGAACCCCATGGCCAGCCGTAACCTGAAGCGTATCGCGGTGTTCTGCGGCTCGAATTTCGGCGCCGGCGACGCGTTCCGGGCCGCCGCCGCGGCGCTGGGGACCGAATTCGCACGCCGCGGCATCGCGCTCGTCTACGGCGGCACCCACAAGGGCCTGATGGGCGTGCTCGCCGACGCGGTGCTGACGGGCGGCGGGGAGGCGCGTGGGATCATCACGCAGCGGCTGCTCGACCGCGGGCACCTGCACGAGCGTCTGACACTGCACGAGATCGTCGTCGACATGAAGGCGCGCAAGGCGCGCATGCTGGAACTGTGCGACGCCTGCATCGCCCTGCCGGGCGGGATCGGCACGATGGAAGAATTTCTGGAGGTCTGGACGCTGAACCAGCTCGGCGACGTCGACAAACCGGCCGGCCTGCTCGACGTCGCGGGGTTCTTCAAGCCGTTCCTCGCCTTCATCGACGAGATGGTGGCGCAGCGCTTCCTGCCCGCCGAGCACCGCGCCGCGCTGGTGGTGCGCGAGGACCCGGGCGCGCTGATCGACGGGCTCGCGGCATTCGAGCCGGTGACGGTGTCGAAGTGGATGACCTGACGACGCGCGTGCGAGATACCCCGTCAACCAATAGAGGTGTCCTTTGGCGCAATGGGAGGGTCCAGATCTTCCGCAGCTTTTAAGAGGCGGTGGTGTTCCTGGTCTGGCCGTGGGCCTGATCCGCGGCGGCGAGGTCGCTGACATATCGACCGCTGGCACACGAAACGTATCTACCGGCGCTCCAATCGAGACCAACACGATCTTCGAAGCCGCTTCACTCTCCAAACCGACATTTGCATATGCCGTGCTGCAGCTCATGGATATGGGGGAGTTGTCGCTGGACACCCCGTTGGTGAAATACGTGCCGGACTATGTCCCGGATGACCGGCGCGCGGCCGAAGTCACAGTGCTCAACGTGCTCAACCACACGACAGGTTTGCCCAACTGGCGCAATAGCGACTACCCGCTGAGAACATATTTTCGACCGGGGGAGCGCTTCAGCTATTCGGGGGAAGGCTTTGTCTGGCTTCAACGGGTCGTCGAAGGAATTTTGGGCGAATGCATTGAGTCCGTGATGCGCCGTCTGGTCTTTGACCCTCTCGAAATGTACGACTCTGGATATGTGTGGCGTGCGGCGTTCGACGCCAACTATGCCGATCCGCATGACGGGGCACTTTCCCCGGCGGTCAAGTCCAAGCCGGCCGTCGCCAACACGGCACACTCATTGCAAACCACAGCAGCCGACTACGTTCGCTTTGTGCAAGCCGTACTGTCTGGAGCGCGGCTAAAGCCCGCGACCGCACGACTCTGGCTGGAGCCGCAGGTCCGGATTCGATGGCATCGTTACGAGTGTCTTGCGCCGAATAGCCGCGGAGCCGATCAGGGGGTCGCCTGGGGCCTCGGGTGGGGGCTCGAACCGGATGGTGCGACATTCTTCCACTGGGGCGATAATGGGAGATTCAAGGCATTTGCAATGGGCTCGGTCGTGGACCGCTCGGCGGCCGTCGTATTCGCGAACGGAGAGAACGGAATGTCGATCATGCCGGAATTGATCTGCCGGCTGATGCCCGGCGACCATCCGGCGTTCAATTGGCTTGACTATCCCCGGCATGTTCCAGCCAGTTGTTGAGTGCCGACGCGACAGCGCCGTTGGCCTTGACCTCGCCGAGTGGCCAAGCGTTCGCGCCATGTGTCCGCGGCCTAGTCGTCGCTCAGCTTGTCCACGTCGCCGAAATAGTACTCCTTCCAGCTCTCCGGCTTCGCCTTGACGCGGCCGACCTTGGCGAGGAACTCGCTGATCCTGTCGGCGCCCTTGGGCACGATGGTGATGACGATGTTCGGATCGTTGAGCATCGCCAGCAGCTCCTCGACCGGCATGCGATCCTTGGTGACGCGCAGGTAGGCCTCCGCCGCCGCGCGCTTGTCGGCCTTGATCCACTGGGTCGCTTCCTTCATGGCGCCGAGGATTGCCGCGACGGTCTTGCGGTTGCCGTCGTGGAATTTCGTGGTCATCACGATGCAGCTCACCGAGTGCGGCCCGATGATGTCGTAGGAACTCACCACCTGATGGTAACCGGGCAACTTCAGCTGGCGGTACTGGAACGGCGCGGACGAGAAATGGCTCGCGACCTCGACCCCGCTCGAATTGAGCGCCGCGAACGCGTCCGGATGGCCCATCGACACGGTGAGCGGATCGAGCTTCTCGTAATTGGCCTCGCCGAACTCCTTCGCGGCCGCCATCTCCAACAGGATCGCCTGCATGGAGATCTTCACCGACGGCACCGCGATGCGGTCCTTCTCGCCGTAGTCCTTCAGCGTCTTGATGCGCGGGTCGCGCGTCACCAGCAGCAGCGGCATGAAGTTGAGGCCGGCGATGGCGCGCACCTTGGCGTTGGTGCGGGTCTTCTCCCACATGGTGATCAGGTTGGGCAGGCCGACCGCCGCGATGTCGATCGCGCCCGAGATGATGCCGTCGTTGAGCTGCGCCGGGCCGCCGAGCGTCGCCCAGTTGACCTTGATGTCGCCCAATCCCTGCAGCTTGGCGTGCTTCTCGATCAGGGCGCGGTCTTCCATGATGACGAACTGGATGTAGGGCAGGCCATACTGCTTGCCGATCTTCAGCTCGGTCACCTCGGCGCTTGCGGTTGCGCAGGATGCCGCCGCGATGAGAATCGACGCGACAAGACGTTTCATTGCCGTTCTCCCTAACCCATCAAGAAATCGGCGCCATCTGCTTCGGATCGAAGCTGAGCCATGCCGACGTGCCGACCTCGTGCATGTCGAGCGGCGGAGCGCTGACGCGCAGGCGCAGCGAACCTTGTTTTGGAACCACCACGTAATCCCAGAACTCGCCCAGATACGCACGCTCGACGATATCGACGTCGACGCCCGGCTGCCCGCTCGGCGCGCGCGTCCGATCGAGCCGCATGCTCTGCGGGCGCACCGAAAAGGTGACCGTGCCGGAGAGCGCCGCGCCGTCCTCGAGCGCCGCGCGCGGCACGACGAAGCGGTCGAACACGATCTCATCGCCCGCGCAGGTTCCTTCGATGAAGTTGGTGCGCCCGATGAAGCCGGCGACGAAGCGGGTTTTCGGCTTGGTGTAGAGCGCGTGCGGCGCGTCGACCTGCTCGATGCGGCCCTGGTTCATGACCGCGATGCGGTCGGAGGTGACCATGGCCTCGGCCTGGTCGTGGGTCACGTACACGGTGGTGATGCGGAACTCGTCGTGCAGCCGACGAATCTCGAAGCGCATCTCCTCGCGCAGATTGGCGTCGAGATTGGAGAGCGGCTCGTCGAGCAGCAGCACCTGCGGCTGGATCACGATGGCGCGCGCGAGCGCCACGCGCTGCTGCTGGCCCCCGCTCAGCTCCGCCGGATAGCGCTCGGCGAGATGACCCATGTGCACCACGTCGAGGATCTCGGCGACGCGGCGCCTGACCTCGTCCTTGCCGAGCTTGCGCAGCTCGAGGCCGAACGCGACGTTCTGCCTGACCGTCATGTTGGGCCATACCGCATAGCTCTGAAAGATCATCGACATTCCACGGCGCTCGGGCGGCAGCGAGCCGGAGGGCGAAGACAGCATCTGCCCGTCCATCTCGATCGTGCCCGCGGTCGGGTCGATGAAACCCGCGATCATGCGCAAGGTCGTGGTCTTGCCGCAGCCCGAGGGCCCGAGCAATGAGACGAACTCGCCGGCCTGCAGGTCGAGATCGAACTGCTCGACCGCGATCGTTCCGCCGTAGCGCTTCTCGATGCCACGCAGGACGAGCTTGCTCACGTCGTCCTCCGCAGCATGAAGTCGCGGCCGATGACCTTGAAGCCGAGGGCGGCGATCAGGACGGTGATCACCAGCAGGACCGCGCCGAGCGCGGCCAGCACCTCGAAATTCCCCTCTTCGGAGAGGTCGAACAGCATCACCGAGATGACACGCGTGTTCGGCCCGACCAGGAAGATCGCCGAGGACAGCTCGCGCGTCGCCGGAATGAACACCAGGATCCAGGCGCCGGCGAGGCTCTTCTTGAGCAGCGGCGCCAGCACCTTGCGGATGGCCAAGAGGCGGCCGCCGCCCAGGATGCGCACCGCTTCCTCCATCTCCGGATTGATGCTGCGCATTCCGGCGGCGCTCGACGTATAGGCGATCGGCAGGAAGCGCGTCACGTAGGCGAGGATCAGGATCATCGCGGTGCCGTAGAGCGAAAGCGGCGGCGGCGCGTAGGCGGCGTAGAAGCCGATCGCCAGCACCAGGCCGGGAATCACGATCGGCGCCATGCACAGGAAGGCGAGCGCGCCGCTCCACGGCACCAGCTTGCGGCTCACCACGTAGGCGATGGCGAGCGACAGCGCGATGGCGATGAAGGCGGTCGCGCCCGAATAGACGAAGGTGTTGATGATCGCCTTCTGGGTCTGGCTCTGCTCGAACAGCACAAAATGGAAGTTGCGCAGGGTCAGATTGTCGAGCGAGAAGCCGCGGCCCCAGGCCTTGGCGAAGGCCGCCTGCATCAGCACGATCAGCGGCAGGAACACCGACAACGCGCTCACGAACAGGCAGTAGCCGAGCATGACGAAGCGCCAGGGCCCGAGCGCGATCATGCGCCGTTCGCCGCCCTTGCCGGTGACCGCCGTATAGCCGCGGCGCCCGAGCACCGAGCGCTGCAGCCAGAACAGCAGAACGGTGATGAGCAGCAGCGGCATCGAGTAGGCGGCGGCCTCTTCGACCCGCACCGGATGCTCGAAGAACTGCCACAGCTGCGTCGACACCACATGGAAGCGCGCCGGCAGTGCGATCAGCGCCGGCGTGCCGAACAGCGCGATCGCCTCCAGGAACGTGATGATGAGCCCGCCGAGGATCGCCGGCAGCACCAGCGGCAGGGTCACGCGCATGGTGGTGCGCCAGGTGCCGGCGCCGAGGATGTTGGCGGCATCCTCCATCTCCGAGGAGACGAGATCGAGCGCGGCGTTCACGAACACGAACATGTAGGGGAACGAGGACGCCGCCACGACCACGATCAGTCCCGTCATGGTGTAGACGTTGAAGATGCCGTGCTCGGCGCCGCTCAGCGCCATCCACACCTTGTTGAGCCAGCCCGAGTTCGGGCCCGCGAGCAGGATCCAGCCGATCGCGGCGAGATAGGGCGGCGTGATGAAGGCCGCGAACACCATCAGGCGGATGAAGCCCTTGCCCGGCATGTCGGTGCGCGACACCGCCCAGGCCATGGGAATGGCGAAGATCGCGGCCAGGATCGCGACGCCGACGCCGAGATGCAGCGAGTTCACCAGCGACTGCAGATGGCGCAGCCGGCCGTAGGCCTCGGCGTAGTTGGCGAGCGTGAAGCGCCCGGTCTCGGCTTCCTGGAAGCTCGAGGCGACCAGCCGCACCATCGGGCTCGCCACCAGGAACACGAGCAACGCGATCAGCGCGAGCCACAGCACCATGCTGGGATCGACCATGCGCAGGCGGCGGCGCAAGGAGCCTTCGGCGCCTTGCTCGGCCGGGCGCGCGAGATTGCCGAGCGTGGTGGTCATGGCTGCGGCTCTCGCCGCACGGGCAGTGTGTTCCCCTCCCCCTTGTGGGGAGGGGTTAGGGGTGGGGGTGGTGAAATGACGCGCGTGTGGCGCCACACATGCTTGACCGCGCCACCCCCCTCCCTAGCCCTCCCCCGCAAGGGGAGAGGGAACGGAGAGACCGCGCTTCGCAGCGAAGGAGAGATCACGCGAGGCCTCACACCCCGAACGTCTCGCGCCACTGCTTGATCACTTCGGGGATGCCCTTGTTGATCTCCTCGACGGTCGGGCGAATAGTCTTCACGTCCTTGGCCGCCGTGAAGCCCGCCGGCGGCGAGACTTCGGCGCGCATCGACTCGTTGAAGTGATTCACCCACACTTGCGAGGCTTCGGTGCTCATCAGGTATTCCATGAACAGCCGCGCGGCGTTCGGGTGCTTGACGCCCTTCATGATGCCGGACGGCGCGATGATCAGCACCGTGCCATCGCTCGGATAGATCATGGCGAGCGGATTGCCTTTCTGCACGCTGTTCATGGTCGTGCCGACCGGCCCCGAGCCCGCCACGATGCGCTCGCCCGAATTGAGCATGGTCACGGTGTCGTTGATCGAGCGGCCGATCTGCGGGTTGTTCTTGGCGAGCTTCTCGAAGAAATCCCAGCCGTAGAGCTTGCGCAGCATCACCACCCAGGTGCCGACATAGCCGGAGAAGCCGGGATGTCCGAGCGCGATCTTGTCCTTCCACTTGGGATCGAGCAGGTCGGTCCAAGCCTTCGGCGCGTCGGCCTGTTTCAGCTTCGCGGTGTTGTAGCCGATGCCGATCATGCCGGCCGAGGTGACGTGGAAGAACCCGTCGGGATCGTAGTTTTTGTAGATGTCGAGCACCTTGGAGGCGGCTTCCGGCACGTAGCGCTCGAGCAGGCTGCGCTCCTTCAGGTAGCTGTAGTGCCCGATGTCGGTCGAGGAGAGCAGGTCGACCTGCATGGCGCCGGCCCTGATCTCCTGGCTGACGCGCTGGAACGCGACCTGCGCGGTGGTGCGCACAACGTTGGCCTTGATGCCGGGATAGATGGATTCGAAGCTGCGGCCGAGCGCCTGCGCGGTGATGTCGTCGGAGTGCGCCGTGTACCAGGTGAGCTCGCCCTCCTTCTTGGCAGCCTCGTAGAGCTCCTTCACCTTTGGCGTCATCTCGGCGGCCGCGGCGGCGCGTGGGCTCATAGCGGCGCCCACGGCGAGGAGCGCGCTGCCGCCCAAGAGGCCGCTCATGAGAACGTCGCGGCGAGATGTCGAGCTGCGTGTCATGATCGCATCCTCCCAGACATTGCTGCTTTTTTGACCTGTTCGATCCGGAGCCTAGACGGTTTTGCCGGTGCATGACAGGTTGCCGGCCGGGCTCGCGCTCATTATGGATTCCAATCCATCCTGTTGCGATGCCGCAGAGCGACGCATGACTCACAAAGGAACCGTCGGCCTCGTCGGTCTCGGCCTGATCGGAACCGCGCTGGCGCACCGGCTGATCGAAAGCGGCTATGGCGTGATCGGGTTCGACATCGACGCCGGCAAGCGCGCGAGCCTTGGCAAGATCGGCGGGCGTGGTGCCAACTCGCTCGCCGAGGTCGCGCGCGACGCGACACCGATCCTGCTCGCCGTGTTCAATACCGAACAGGTCGAGGACGTGGTCGAGAACAATCTGCTCCCGGCGCTGGAAGGTTCGGGCCGGATCGTGGTGTCGACCAGCACCTGCGATCCCGACCGGCTCGCAAGCCTGGTCGAACGGGTGGCGCGGCGCGGGCTGCGGCTGATCGAGGCTCCGGTCTCGGGCTCGAGCGCGCAGGTGCGCGAAGGCAAGGGCGTCGGCCTGATCGGCGGCGAGGTGGAGGCGGCCGATGCGATCAAGGACGTCCTCGACGCGCTGTTTCCGCAGCGCTTCCACATGGGCGAGATCGGCAATGGCGGGCGCGCCAAGCTCGCCACCAACCTGATCCTCGGCCTCAATCGCCTGGCGCTCGCCGAGGGTCTCGTGTTCGCCGAGCGACTCGGTCTCGACCCGCAGGCGTTCCTCGAGGTCGCGCGCAAGGCGGCGTCCTATTCGCAGGTGATGGACACCAAGGGACCGAAGATGGTGCACGGCGACTTCTCGCCGCAGGGTTGGGTGCATCAGTCGCTCAAGGACTTCCACCTCATCCTCGACCAGGCGCGCGCGCGCAGCCAAGAGCTTCCGCTCGCCGCGCTGAACCGCCAGGTGCTCGAAGCCTGCATCCGCAACGGCGAAGGCGAACTCGACAACAGCGTGGTCATCCGCGAGATCCGCCGGCGCGGCGAGACGCGCTGAGCCTTTGTCGTCCGAAAATTGCTCGGAAGCGCTGTGCTCAACTGCATATTCGGCAAGGGTGGGCAGCGCGTGGGCCGCCCTTCATCGCTTGAACACCGCGGCGTAGTGCGGGATGCTGACAGGTCCCGTTGTGGCTCAGAGACATGGCGTCGCCCAAGCGAATCCTCACGACCCACACGGGCAGCCTGCCGCGGCCGCCTGAGCTGACCAGGCTTTACGCGCGCCGCTCGCGCGGCGAGCCGGTCGACGACGCCGAGCTGCGCGCCGCGGGCCGCGCTGCGCTCGACGCGATCGTTCCGAAGCAAGTGGAGGCCGGCATCGACGTCGGCAACAATGGCGAACAGCAGCGCGAACTCTTTCCTGTTCTACATCCGCGACCGGCTCACCGGCCTCGGCGGCTCGTGGCAGCGGCGCCAGCGCGCCGACGTCGAGCGCTACCCGGTGTTCATGAAGGAGTCCTACGAAGCGTCGCTGAAGAAGGAATCGGTCGACGACATCCGCGGCCTGCCCAAGGCGCTCGGTGCGATCGGCTATCCGGATGCGAGCGAGGTGAAGGCCGAGTGCGCGGATTTCCGCGCCACGCTCGATGCAGCCGGCAATCCGTTCGTCGAACCGTTCCTCACCGCGCCCTCGCCCGGCATGGTGTCGGCGATCGTCAAGAACGAGCACTATCCGGACGAGGAAACGTTCCTCGGGGCGCTCGGGAGCGCGCTGCGCAACGAGTACAAGGCGATCGTGGATGCGGGCTTCCTGCTGCAGCTCGACTGCCCCGACCTCGCGCGCGAGAAGCACAACACTTTCGCGGACCGGCCGCTCGCCGACTTCATCGCGTTCGGCAACCGCGTGGTGGACGCCATCAACGCGGCGATCCACGACATTCCGCCGCAGCGCGTGCGGCTGCACGTGTGCTGGGGCAATTACGAAGGCCCGCACGATCTCGACGTCGAGCTGCAGCAGATCATCCCATTCCTCAGACGCGCCAAGGTCGGCGGTTTCGTGCTCCCCTTCGCCAATCCGCGCCATGCGCACGAATATCGCTATCTCAACGACCTGTTGGCCCAGGACCAGATCATCGTTGCCGGCGTGATCAATTCGACCACCAACTTCGTCGAGCACCCCGAAGTCATCGCGGAGCGCCTGGAAAACGTCGCCGCGACCATCGGCGGTCCGCATCGCGTGATGGCGGGCAGCGACTGCGGCTTCGAGACCATCGCCGGCCGAGGCCGCGTCGCCGAGGACGTGGTATGGGCGAAGCTCAAATCCATGAGCGAAGGCGCGCGCATCGCGTCATCGCGGTTGTTCTGATCAAGACAAATCTGCACGGGAGGAATGCCATGAAAGCAAGGACGATCACTGCGCTTGCAGCATTGCTTGCGCTCCCCATACCGGCACACGCGATCGACTGGAACTTCTATCATCACCAGTCCGCGCCGCTGTTCGCCACCTCGCGCGGCGCCAAGATGCTGAGCGAAGAGCTCGACAAGGCGACCAACGGCGAACTGAAGGCGCGGCTGCATCTCTCCGGCACCTTGCAGATCGCGCCCAACAATATCACGCCGGCGGTCGGTAGCGGCGTGGTGCAACTCGTCGACGACCTGTTCAACTCCGGCAACATCCCGGTCGCGGGAATTCCGCGCCTGCCCGGGCTGGTACGCAGCCTGGAGGAATTCACCAAGACCGCCGAGGTGCTGCATCCCTATCTGGAGAAAGCCTTCGCCGAGAAGGGCATCGTGCTGCTCGCCGCCTACACCTATCCGCTGCAGGTCGTGTGGGGCCGCAAGAAGCTCACCAGCCTGGACGACATCAAAGGCATGAAACTGCGCGTCGCACAGCCCGAGCAGGGCGAGATGGTGCGCCGCTTCGGCGGCACCTCGATCACCATCTCGGCGCCGGAAGTGCCCTCGGCGCTCGATCGCGGCGTGGTCGACGGCATCTTCACCGCCGGCGTCGGCGCGGTGCTGTGGAAAGACCTGCTGAAGTTCGGCTATCTCGTGCCGGTGAACTGGAACAATTCCTACATCCTCGCCAACGCGGACGCCTTCAACAAGCTGTCGCCCGACCTGCAGGGCAAGCTGCGCAAAGTCGCGCAGGACACCGCGAAGTGGAACCAGGACACCATGCAGCAGGAGGAGGCGGCGTCGGTGAAGACGCTGACCGACGCCGGCTACACCATGACGCGCGCGAGCGCCGAAGACGCCGCCAAGGTCGCCGACACCATGAAGCCCTATTGGGACGAGTGGGCGAAGGCGCGCGGGCCGGTGGTGGTCGAAGCGCTCGCCAAGGTGCGCGCGGCGCTCGGCCGGTAACGGTCGATGACCACCGGAGTGGTGGGCGACGCCGGCGACGGCACGCCGGCGAGCCATCTCAATCCGCCGATCGGGGAAGGCCCGATCGAGCTGCTATGCAAGTGGGCCTGTGAAGCCGCGCTGATCACCATGCTGGTGCTGATCGGCGCGGACATCTTCACCCGCTATCTGCTCAACTTCTCGTTCGAGATCGCCGACGAACTCGGCGGCTACATGCTGGTGGTGATGACGTTTGTCAGCCTGTCGGTGTGCCAGGTCAACAACGCGTTCCATCAAGTCGAGCTGATCCAGGCGCGGCTCGGCCCACGCGGGCGCGCGCTGTCGGCGGCGATCTTCGACCTCATGTCGTTCGGCTTCGCGGCCCTGCTGCTGTGGCAGCTGGTCAAGCTCGAATTCTCCTCCTATCGCTTCGGCGAGCGCGCGCCGACGTTCCTCGAGACGCCGCTGTGGATTCCGCGCCTGGCGATGGCGATCGGCGTCGCCGCGCTGTGCTTCTCCATCGTCAGGACCTTCCTCGCCCATGTGAGGCGCTACCGCGCGCTGTCGGCGGGGGCGCATGGGCCCTGAGCTGCAAATCCTGATCGTCACGCTCCTGTTCCTCGGGCTGCTCACGGCCGGGATGGCGGTGCCGTTCGCCATCGCGGTGCCGGCGGTCGTCTACCTGCTGCTGCAGGGCGGATTGCCGGCGCTCAACGGCCTCGGGCTGATGAGCTGGGGCAGCATGAATACCTTCGCGCTGACCGCGGTGCCGCTGTTCATGTTCATGGCCGACATCCTGAGCGTCAGCGGCCTCTCCAATCGCATCTATAACGGCCTCGCCAAGCTGGTGGCGCCGCTGCCCGGCGGCCTGTTGCAGACCAACATCGCGGGCTGCGCGATCTTCGCCTCGGTCAGCGGGTCGAGCATTGCGACCGCGGCCTCGATCGGCGGCGTCGCGCTGCCGCAGCTCACCAGCCGCCACTACAGCCGCATGCTCGCGGCCGGATCGCTCGCCGCAGGCGGCACGCTCGGGATCCTCATTCCGCCGAGCTTTCCGATGATCATCTACGGCACCTTCACCGAAACCTCGGTGCCGAAGCTGTTCATCGCCGGCGTGATCCCGGGCCTGATCATGACCGCGCTGTTCATGCTCTACATCGGCATCCACGCCAAGATCGATCCCAGTATCGCGCCAAAGGAGCAAGGCGCGCGCAACATGCACGAGGTGCTGCGCGCGATCGCCGACGTGGCGCCGTTCTTCGTGCTGATCGCCGGCACGCTGGGCGGGCTCTACTTCGGCGTGGTGACCACCACGGAAGCGGCCGTGATCGGCTGCTTCCTGTCGATCCTGCTCGGCGCGCTATTCGGCGATCTGACGCTGAAGAAGCTGATCGAAGCGATGCACTCGACGGTGAACTTCTCCGGCAACATACTGTTCCTGATCTTCGCCGCCTACGTGTTCTCCTACGCCATCAGCTTCGCCGGCGTCGGCGAGAAACTGACCGAAACCATCGTCGGCCTGCAGCTCACCACGTTCCAGTTCTACGCGGTGCTGTTCGTGCTGTTCACGATCCTCGGCTGCCTGATCGAGAGCCTCGGCATGATCGTGATCACGGTGCCGCTGTTGTTCCCGATCCTCGGCCGCTACGGCATCGATCCCACTCTGTTTGGCGTGATCCTGGTGATCTACATCGAGCTCGGGCAGATCTCGCCGCCGATCGGCATCAACCTGTTCGTGATCCAGAGCATCTGGGACGGCAAATTGAGCGAGGTGGTGTATGGCACGATCCCGTTCCACCTCATCATGTTCGTGGTGCTGATCATGGTGATGGTCTGGCCCGAGCTGGCGCTATGGCTGCCGCGGCAGATGAGCAATTGAATCGAGAGCGCGTAGCCCGCATGGAGCGAAGTGGAATGCGGGGTGATCTCGCCGCGCGGAAGGAACCCCGGATTTCGCTGCGCTTCATCCGGGCTACGGCGCCTCTACTTCTTCGTCGCCTCATACCGCGCCTTGTTCTCGGCATTGGGCGGATAGAGGCCGGGCAAGGCCGCGCCGGCTTCGACCTCGCGCATGATCCAGCCCTCGAAGCGCTCCTGCTCGGGTGCGTTCGCCACCACGTGATCGAGCAGCGCTTGCGGGATCAGCACGGCGCCGTCGGCGTCCGCCACCACCACGTCGTCGGGAAACACCGCGACGCCGCCGCAGCCGATCGGCTCCTGCCAGTTCACAAACGTAAGTCCCGCCACCGAAGGCGGAGCGGCAGCGCCCTGACACCAGACGGCCAAGTTGGTCGAGAGCACGCCGGCGAGATCGCGCACCGCGCCGTCGGTGACCAGCGCGGCGACGCCGCGCTTCTGCATGCGCGCGCACAGGATGTCGCCGAAGATACCGGCGTCGGCGATACCCATGGCGTCGACCACCGCGATGCAGCCCGCGGGCATCGCTTCGATCGCGGCGCGCGTCGACTTCGGCGACGACCAGGATTCCGGTGTCGCCAGATCCTCGCGCGCCGGGACGAAGCGCAACGTGAAGGCGCGCCCGACCAGGCGCGGCTGGTCCGGACGCAGCGGGCGCGTCCCGCGCATCCACACGTTCCTCAGCCCTTTCTTGAGCAGGATCGTGGTGATGGTCGCGGTCGTGGCGGCGGCGAGCGTTGCGACGATCTTGGCGTCAAGAGTCATGACATCTTCCCCAGTCCACCCAATTCTCGTTCCACCCGCGCAAGGACGCTTTCCCAGTCGCCGACCAGCGGCTGGCGGAACAAGCGCACGCTCGGATACCACGGGGAGTCCTCGCGCTCGAGCAGCCAGCGCGAGTCCGGCACGCGGGACAGCAGCAGCCAGGTCGGCTTGCCCATGGCCCCCGCCAGGTGCCCGAACACCGTGTCCACCGTGATGACGACGTCAAGCAAGGAGATCAGCGCGACGGTATCGGCGAAGTCGCGCAACTGCTCCCCGAACGACCGGATCGCCGGAAGCCGCGGTATCAGGGCCGCATCGCTGTCACGCAGTTCATGCTGCAGGCAGACGAACTGCACGCCGGCGTGCGCCAGCAACGGAGCGAGCGCCGCAAGCGGCAGCGACCGAGCGATGTCGTTCCGGTATGCGGCGTTGCCGGACCAGACCAGGCCGACGTTCAAGACGGCTCCGGAGTTCAGCCGCGATTTCCAGGCCGCCGCGCGTTCGGCGCCTGCCCACAGATACGGCACGCGCGCGGGAACCGTCGCAAGCTCGGTCCGGAAGGCGTAGGGCAAGTCGAGCAGCGGGCAGTGCAGGTCGAAGGCCGGAAGATCGTCTCCGCGCGCAATGACCCGCGACACGCCTTCGATCTGTGCCAGAAGCCCGACCAGCGGCCGCTGCACCTCCAGAATGACGCCGCCGCCGCGCTCGGCAACCAGCGTCGCATAGCGTGCGAACTGGATCGTATCGCCGAAACCCTGCTCGGCGTGGAGCAGCACGGTCTTGCCGGCGAGCGGCTCGTCTCCGGACCAGAGCGGCTGTGCGAACGTGCGCCCATGCCGCGCCATCTGCCTGACCCTGCGCCGCCAGCGGTACTTGTCCCAGCCAAGGGCGAAATCGCCGAGCGTGAGACGAACCAACCCTTCGCCGTAGTGGGCATCGGCGTGCTCGGGATCGAGGCTGAGCGCCTCGGCGTAGCTCTCGAGCGCGCCGCCGAAATCGGCGAGTTCGAAATCGCGCATGCCCGCGGTTCGCCAATGCTGCGGCATCACGCGGGCAAGCCGCGAGGACATGGTCGAAGTCCGCCAACGCCCGTTCGGGCTGCTTGAGTTCGAGCAGCACCTGGCCGCGGTTCTTGCGCACATCGACGCTGTCGGGCGCATGCGCCACCGCCCGATCGAAGCACGCGAGGGCTTCCTCGTGCCGGCCGCGCATCCGCAGCACGGCGCCGCGCAGCCCGAGCGCCGCGGCATGGTCGGGTGCCATCGCCGCTACCCGCTCGGACAGCGCTTCGCCTTCCGTGAAACGGTCGAGCGCGATCAGCGCATGCCCGCGTCCGACCAGCGCGCCGATGTGATCCGGCTTGATCGCCAAGGCGCGATCGAAGCGTTCCAGCGCCTCGTCCGGCCGATCGAGCGACAGCAGCGCGGCGCCCACGTTGTTGAGCGCCGACACGTGATCGGGTTGGAGCACCAGGAGCCGGCGCAAGCTCGCGAGCGCGTCGGCGTGACGCCCGATCTCCGCCAGCATGGTGCCGCGGTTGTATAGCGTGTCGATGTGCCCCGGCATGACGTCGAGCGCCGCGTCATAGCCCGCCAACGCCTCGTCGTGGCGCTTGAGCGCGAGCAGCGCATTGCCGCGGTTGCACAACGCATCGACGCGGCGCGGATGCGTTGAGAGGATTTGGTCGTAGCTTGCGATCGCCTCCGCGTGCCGGCCGGCGGCCTGCAGCGCGTTGCCGTGGTTGAGCAGCGCGTCGACGTCGTCGGGATTGAGCACCAGCGCGCGTTGGTAGGATTCCAGCGCCTCGTCGTGGCGCTGCAACGCGCCCAGCACCAAACCGTAGTTGGACCAGGCCTCGCTCGATCCCGCGTTGGTCCGGAGCGCCGCCGCGATCAGCCGCAGCGCCTCGGCGAACTGTCCCTGCTGGTAGCGCAGCACGCCAAGCAGGCGCAGCGCGTCGAAATGCTGCGGCGACGATCTCAGGACACCGGCATAGAGCCGTTCGGCCTCGGCGAAGCGGTCCTGGCGATGCAGGTCGACGGCTTGCTGGATGGCCTGGCCGACGTTGAGCGGGCGTCCTGCGCGACCGGGCTTGGCCATCGTCTGCGATTGGTGAGCAATGATGCGGCAATTGCGACCTATGTTTAAGTCGCGCAGACCGGTCAAGCTTGGCGCGACGGGACGGCGATCAGCAATGCGTTGCGCGCGCGTGCACCAATGCGGACAGCACGAACGCCGAGCTGACCTCCGGCCCGCCGACCAGGATGCGCGTCGGCGTCTTCATCTTGTTCCACTCATAGGCCTTGTAGGGCGCGCGCCAACCTTCGCCGAACCCGTTCGCGATCACCGCAAGCGGGTGGGCGAACGTCGCCGGCTCGGCGCCGAGCTTGGCCAGCGCCAGCAGCGCGAGCGCGGCGTCGAACGGATTCATCTCGCGGGCGATGAGCTCCTCGCGCACATAGGCGAGCACCTTGGCACGGATGAGCTCGAAGCTGCCGTCCGGGTCGATCGCCTGCCGGGTGGCCGCCGGCAGCGCGCGGAACGCCGCGTAGCAGCGGCCCACATAGGCGCCGTAGAGCTCGGGCAGATAGTAGATGTGCGCGCGCGGGTCGGCGAATTGGCCGCTCTCGGCCAGCCGGCGCTGGAACTGCACGATCCGTCGTACGGTCTCGAGCCTTTGGGCGTTCTCGACGATCTGCCAGCGCACGTGATTGCGGAACGTCGCCTCCAACACGTCGAGGTTCAGGGTCGGATCGAGGTCGTTGCCGTAGGGTCGGTCGCCGGCGAGGTTCTCGATCCAAGTCAGGATGCCGCCCGCATAGTCGATATTGTCGTTGATCGCGACCGTCACGCCGTGGCGGTTGTTGGACGGACCCGCCTGATAGCCGGCATAGAAGTCGATCAGCGGCTGATCGAGCAACGGGTCTTGCGCGCCGAACTGGGTCGCGGCCGAGACCGAGCAGGCGGTGGTGTCGCAGTCCGGCACATACAGGCCGAAACCGAGATCGCTCTTGATCCCAAGGAAGAACTTGCTCAGCCGCGCATGCGGCGGCGGCGCCAGCGCGGTGACGACGTCGAAAGCGCGGCCGTCCGGCGCGCGCACGCGTTCGCGGCTGGTGACGAGGCAGAACTCGATCATCTGCTTGAGCGCGCCATGTGCCGCCACCGTTTCCTGCGGCGTCGCAAGTCCGCTGCCGAGGTAGTCCATCAAGGCTTCGGCATAGAACGCGTCGTAGTAGGCCGAGCGATGACGGATCTGCACCGGTTCCCACATCGGCTCGGCGATGCCGCGCCAGGGCGGGTTGAGCACGGCGGCGACGTGTGGGTTGGCCACGAGAAACACGCGCGCCAGATTGAACAGCAGGGTCGAGTTCTTGTAGGTGCGCGCATCGAGGCCATTGAGCGCAGTGATGAAATCGCGGCCGCGCAAATCCGGGTCGCCGATCAGGTTGAAGGCCGCGTAGCACGGGATGAAATCGTTCTTGGCGAATGAGCGCAGCAGATGCGCCGCGCAGGCGCGGATGATGCGGTCGATCTCGTCGCGCGACGGCGCGGACCTGAGTTCGCGCGCCGGCGGCGGGGTCGGATGGGATTGCGGATGTCGATCGAGCACGGCTGCGATCGGCGCTCCGATCGTGCTCCAGTCGGGCGAAGCCTGATCGCGCGCGGCGATCAACGCGTCCTGCCAGGCGCGGAACTGCGCCGGGTCGGCTAGTTGCGGCAGGCCCGCGCGCGACAACAGCGGGCGCAAAGCCGGATTGGCCAGTGCGGTCTTGTAGAACTTGCGCAGGTGCGCGTCGCCGGGCCCTTCCCCGCGCAACACCGGGTCGCACAGGTCGTAGAGGCTCGGCCCGTTGCGCTTGGTGGTGAACGCGCGCAACGCGGCGCCGGCGAAATATCCCAAATTCATCGCGCGGCAACCTGACCAAGTGGCGCGAACACGTCAACCTCACGCGCGCGTCCATGCCGCTTCGACCGGCAGCGCGAAAACGGCCGGCGTGAGGCCGGGTAAGTTCCGCAACGATCGATGCTTTTGGCGTCTCCAGAGGAGTGTGACGACGGTCACAGTTGTTCCCACGGACAACCGGCATCTTCCGTCCAACGCTGATGATGACTTCGAGCCCGAGGTCAGCGGCGCCAAACTGGAGAGACCGTCATGTTCATCCGCTACGCCCTCGTCCTCGCCGTCGCCGTCACGTCGTTTGCGACCCCGAGCTTTGCCCAGAACGCCACCGCCGAGCAGCGGGCGGCCTGCACGCCCGACGCGTTCCGGCTGTGCGCTTCCGAGATCCCCAACGTCGAGCGCATCACCGCCTGCATGCGCAAGAAGCAGTCGAGCCTGAGCGCCGCCTGCAAGGCGGTGTTCGATAAGCCGGCGAAGACCGCGAGTTCCAGCTGATCGGCCGGTCTCGAACATGACAGCGCCGCAAGCTCCGTTTCTTCCCCTCTCCTGTTCGAAGAAGAGAGGGGAAGCGGAGTTTGCCGCTCGCTCCGCGGCCCAACATTGGATCACTTGTCGAACAAATCATGAACAAACACCCCAGCTGAGGTCGAAATCAGGAAACGGGCGCCACACGCGATCAGCGTGATGTTCGTCACATTCACCCTGCCGGTCCGATGGCATGGTCGCGTCAACGGGGCGCCAATTCCGGTCCCGAATGCGATTGGGGAAGACAGATGACCACCACCTTGAGCCCCTTCTCGAAGCTGATGATCCGCGGCCTCGCCCTCGTCCCGTTCGTGATCGGCGCGGGAATTGCGATCGGCAAGTTCTCGCCCGAGCGGGCCGAGGCCGCCTTCCAGGCGCCCGCGGTCACCGTGCAGCAGACCAATTCCTCGCGCATCGCCCTGATCGTCGGCAACGCCGACTATCCGGACGCCAACGAGCCGCTCGCCCACCCGGTGACCGACAGCCGCGCCATGGCCGACGAGCTGCGCGCCCGGGGTTTCGACGTCGACCTGGTGCACAACGCGGGCCGCGAGGACATGCAGCGCGCGGTCGAGCGCTTCAAGGCCAGGATCCGGCCCGGCGTCACCGCCATGCTGTTCTATTCCGGCTTCGGCGTGCAGGTCGACCGCCAGAGCTACATGATCCCGGTCGACGCGCAGATCTGGAAGGAAGCCGACGTGCGCCGCGACGGCGCGAGCATCGACGCGCTGCTCGCCGCCATGACCGAGCGCGGCGCGGCCATCAAGCTGGTGGTGCTCGACGCCTCGCGCCGCAATCCGTTCGAGCGCCGCTTCCGCAGCTATTCGAACGGTCTCGCCGCGATCGACGCGCCGCAGGGCACGCTGATCATCTCCTCGGCGACGCCCGGCAAGGTCGCCTACGACGCCAAGGGCGAGAACAGCCTCGTGGTGGCGGAACTGTTGCGCAGCATCAACGCGCCCGGCATCACCGCCGAAGCGATGTTCAACCGCGCGCGGGTCAACATCTCGCGCTTGACCAAGGGCGAGCAGGTTCCCTCGGTCTCCTCTTCGCTGGTGGAGGACTTCGCGATCAGCGCGCTGCGCGCCGCGCGCTGAGAATGAAGCTGCACGCGGGCGGGCGCCGCGCCTGCCTCAGATCCGCTCGGATTGAATCGGCTCGAAGTTCTCGCCCACCGCGGGGAAGACGATGAGACGGGCGCCGCTGCGGTAGCGCTCGGTCTCTGCTTCGCGGATCACATAGCCGGCCGCGACCAGCGTCTGCAGGTGGCGGTGCATGCGGCTCTTGCTGGTATCGAACATGCGCGCCAGATCCGTCACCCCGACGGTCGAGCGCTGCCGTGCAAGATATTCGAGGATCTGCAGCGCAAAGACGACCGCCTGCACGCCTTCGCCGCGCTGCGCGCCGGAAATGCGGGGCATGACCTCAGTCCGTGCGATGCGCGCCGACGATTGAGTTTCGTCGCGCGCGCAGGTTCATCCCGGGATGCGCGTCCTGATTGGAGGGCGAACGCGCCTTTTTATGGCCGTCGATTAGTCCGCGCCGCGCGCGACCTGTCAAGGCCGCGCGGCGCAAGGCTCGTGTGCGCGGTCCGCTTGCGGGGGCTGCTTGGGACGCAGCCCGTCAGCGCCACTTCCGGCGCGTCGGGCGCGGCTTCGGCCGCTTGCCGGTGACGGTGACGTGCACCCGGATCGGCTCCGACATCACGGGCGGATCGTGCGGTACGTGGTTCTCGTCGGCGAACAGGAGCCGCAATGTGTGCGTGCCGAGCGGGAGCTGCACCTTGGCCTCGGTCTGGCCAGCGCCGAAGTGCAGATGGTTGAAGTCGTTGGGGATCGGCTGCTCGAGCGGCGGCAGCGGCGTATCGATCAAGAGGTGATGATGGCCGGTGCCGGCCTTCTCGAACCCGGCCGGCGCCACCCCCATGTTGACGAGGCCGAAGCGGACGACCGGATTGCGCGTCACGTAGCCGCCGTTGCGCGGGAACACGAAGTAGACCTTGGCGTCCTTGGGCGAGGACTTGCGCTTCATCTGCCCGGGCGCGGCGGTGGTCTGCGCCTGCGCGGCGTCGACCACGAACACCTTGATCTTCGGCGACAAGACCGGCGGGTCGTGCGGGATGTGGTCCTTGTCGCCGAGGACCAGTTGCAGCGTGTGCTCGCCCGGCGTGAGCGTGATCTCGGCTTCGGTCTGGCCGGCGCCGAAATGCAGATTATTGAAGTCATTGGGGATCGGCTGCGTCAGCGAGGTGAGGTCGGTGTCGATCAGCAGATGGTGGTGGCCGGAGTTCGGCCGGTCGGAGCCGGCCGGCGCGACGCCCATGCTGCGCAGGCCGAAATGGATGATCGCCTTGGGCGGCAAGGTCGCGCCGTCCTTGATGTCCACGAAATAGACCTGCGCGCCGGCCGGCGAAGGCGTGGGTCCGCCGGTCTGCGCGCCGGCGGGCCCGCCGAGTGCGAAGCATGCAACCGCGAGGGCGAGCACATGTCCGGCGTGCGATGCTCTCATGACCATCATCTCTCTCCCCGTTGTCGGCACATGCGTGCCAAAGCGTAACCCAACTCCGCAATCGCGCAAAGGCGTAGCGCGGCGCACGGGAACGAGGTTCACCGGAACCTGCGCGCAAGCGAGCGCACAACGCTTGCGTTCAGGTGGGGCAGGCAGGCGTTGTCCGACCGCTCGAATGCGGCTAGAATTCTGGCACGGTTGAGGAATTCGGTTGATCCGACACTTTCTCGCGACTGCGGGGGCAACGCACGAGGGGTGTCAAAGCCGACGTGATCGCATGCTGTGCTGCGCGAACGAACGTGTCGCGCGGGTTGGCCAACGAGCGCAGCCTGTCGACGCGGCGGCTTTCCAAGGAGCGGCGTGAATTCCTGGCTGCGACACCGGGTTGAGGCAAGGCGGCACGATCCTTGTTGCCAACGGTACGGCTTTTGCGGTCATCTGCGGCGTCAAGCCCAAGTGGCACGCAGGATGCTTGTTGGAAGGCGCGCATGATCAGGCGGTTCCTATTCGGGCTGTGCGTCGTTGCAGGAGCCGCGCTCCAGCCTGTTTCGGCATCCGCCCAGCCGGCAAGCGAGCCGCGTATCGCGCTCGTGATCGCGAATGCGGCCTATCCCGACGCCAATACGCCGATTCCGGCGGTGCTCAAGGATGCGCGGGCGCTGGCCGAGGAATTGCGGCGCAGCGACTTTGACGTCGACCTGAAGGAGAACCTCGGCAAGGAGGAGACCCAGCGCGCGATCGACGCCTTCATCGCCAAGATCAAGCCGGGCGCGGCCGCGTTGTTCTATTTCGGCGGCTTCGGCATCCAGGTCGCGCGCCAGAGCTTCCTCATCCCGGTCAATGCCCAGATCTGGACCGAGGCCGAGGTCAAGCGCGACGGCCTCAACATCGACGCCATGCTGGCCGAGGTGCATCGCCAGGGCGCGAAGGTGAAGATCGCCCTCATCGATGCGTCGCGCCGCAACCCCTATGAGCGGCGCTTCCGCGGCTTCTCGGGCGGCCTTGCGGCGATCGACGCGCCGGACGGCACGCTCGCCATGTATTCGGCCGCGCCCGGCAAGGTGACCGGCGATGCGACGGGCGACTTGAGCCTGTTCATGGGCGAGCTGATCAAGGAGCTGCGCTCGCCCAACCGCAGCGCCGAGGTCGTGTTCAACCAGACGCGCATCGGCGTGTCGCGCGCCTCCAACAGCGAGCAGGTGCCCTGGGTGGTGTCCTCGCTGATCGACGACTTTTATTTCAGCCGGCGAGCGCCGGTCGCCACGCCCGTGCCCCCACCTCCGGCTCCGTCCGCGCAGCCGCGTCAGACGCCTCCGGTCGCAACCCCACCTGTTGCGACCCCGGCTCCGCCGCGACCGGCAGCCCCGCCCGCCCCCACCACACCGGCGCAGCCGCCACGCGGACCGGCCGTCGCCGCAACGCCGCCGGCCGCCTCCCCGACCCCGCCGCGCGGCCCCGAGATCATCCGCGACTGCCCGGAATGCGGCGAGATGGTCGTGATCCGTCCCGGCTCCTTCGACATGGGCTCCGGCGCATTCGACATGGAAAAGCCGGTGCATCGCGTGACCATCGCCAAGCCGTTCGCAATCGGGCGGCGCGAAGTGACCTTCGACGAATGGGATCGCTGCGTGACCGCCGGCGTATGCAAGTACCGGCCCGACGACCGCGGCTGGGGCCGCGGCGAGCGGCCGGTCATCAATGTGAGCTGGGACGACGCGCAGGTGTTCGTGCGTTGGCTCTCCGAGCGCACCGGCCGCAAGTACCGCCTGCCGAGCGAGGCCGAATGGGAATACGCGGCGCGCGGCGGGACCAGCACCATCTACTGGTGGGGCCGCGACGTCGGCAGCCGCCATGCCAACTGCCGCGACTGCGGCAGCGGCACGACCTCGCAGACGGTGCCGGCCGGCACGTTCGACGCTAATCCGTTCGGTCTCTACGACACCGCCGGCAATGCGGCCGAATGGGTCGAGGACTGCTGGAACGAGAACTACCGCGCCGCCCCGCAGGACGGCTCGGCCTGGCTCACCGGCCAATGCCGCCAGCGGGTGCTGCGCGGCGGCTCGTTCGACAGCCAGTCGCGCTACCTGCGCTCCACGTCGCGGTTCCGCTACGATGTCGACGTGCGCTACTACGCCAACGGCTTCCGCGTCGTGCGCGAGATGCCGTGACGCGATGATGTCCCGCGCGAAAAGCGTGGCCGCATCGGTGCTTGCCTGCGCCGCGTTCGCCGCCGGGCCGGACACCGGCATGGCGCAGACCGCGCCGTCGGACGGCGCCGTGGTGATCGTGGCGCGCGCCACCAACGCCTGCTTCTCCGCCATGGTGCGCGTCACCGGCTTCCTGGTTGCGCGCAACGAGGCGCTGGTGAACCTCGAGCAGGAGGGCTACCGGATCGTCGAGGTGCTGGCCAACGAGGGCGACCAGGTGACCTCCGGCCAGGTGCTGGCGCGGCTGGCGCAGAAGACCGGCGACCGCAACACGGTCGCGGTGCGCGCGCCCGCCGCCGGCACGGTCACGCGCTCGACCGCGGTGCTCGGCGCAACCGCGCAGCCGATGAACCCGCGCGCCGAGCCGCTGTTCCGCATCGCGGTGGACAAGGAGATCGAGCTCGAAGTCGAGGTGCCGAGCATCCACGTGCCGAAGCTGGGCGCGGGACAGACGGCGCGCGTGCAGACCGAGGACGGGCGCGACCTCAATGGGCGCCTGCGCCTGGCGCCGGCCGACATCGACCGCGTGACCCAGCTCGGCCGCGCCCGCATCTCGATCGACGCCGATCCGTCGCTGCGCGTCGGCACCTTCGCGCGCGCCACCATCGACGCGGCGCGCTCGTGCGGCGTCGCGGTGCCGCGCGGTGCCGTGCTCTACCGCACCGAGGGCCCGAGCGTGCAGGTGGTGCGCGACCGCAAGGTCGAGACCCGGCGCGTCAAGATCGGCCTCATGTCCGACGCCAGCGCCGAGATCCGCGAGGGGCTCGCCGCCGGCGACATGGTGGTGGCGGTCGCCGGCACCTCGCTGCGCGACGGCGACCAGGTCAAGCCGATCCTCTCCGACGGCTCCTCAACGGGGGAGCGCTGACCCGATGGCGCTCAACATCTCAGCCTGGTCGATCCGCCGTCCGCTGCCGGCGATCATGCTCTCGATCATCCTGCTGCTGCTCGGCTGGAGCAGCTTCCTCAAGCTGCCGATCACGCGCCTGCCGGTGGTCGACATCCCGATCGTGTCGGTGGTCGTGACCCAGTTCGGCGCCGCGCCCGCGGAGCTGGAGGCGCAGGTCACCAAGACCATCGAGGACGCGGTCTCGGGCGTCGAGGGGGTGCGCCACATCTCCTCCACCATCAACGACGGCATCTCGACGACGGTGATCGAGTTCCGGCTCGAGACCAACACCGACCGCGCGCTCAACGACGTGAAGGACGCGGTGACGCGCGTGCGCTCGAACCTGCCGAGCAACATCAACGAGCCGCTGGTGCAGCGCGTCGACATCGTCGGCCTGCGCATCGTCACCTATGCGGCGATCTCTCCCGGCAAGACGCCGGAGCAGCTCTCCTGGTACGTCGACGACGTGGTCAAGCGCGCCCTGCAGGGCGTGCGCGGGGTCGCGGCGGTGGAGCGCATCGGCGGCGTGGAGCGCGAGATCCGCGTCGCGCTCGACACCGACCGGCTGCAGGCGGTCGGCCTCACCGCCGCCGACGTGAGCCGGCGGCTGCGCGGCACCAACGTCGATCTCGCCGGCGGGCGCGCCGAGATCGGGGGGCGCGATCAGTCGATCCGCACGCTCGCCGGCGCCAAGACGCTCGACCAGCTCGCCGGCACCATGATCAGCCTGCCGAACGGCGGACAGGTGCGGCTCGACGACCTCGGCGTCGTCACCGACACCATCGCCGACCCGCGCAACTTCGCGCGCTTGAACAACGAGCCGGTGGTCGCCTTCGGCATCCTGCGCTCGAAGGGCGCGAGCGACGTCACCGTCGCGGCCGCGGTCGCGGCGCGCATCGACCAGCTCAAGAGCCAATATCCGGACGTCGACCTGAAGCTGATCGACTCATCGGTCGATTTCACGGTCGGCAACTACGAGGCCGCGATCGCGACCTTGTTCGAGGGCGCGGCGCTCGCGGTGGTCGTGGTGTTCCTGTTCCTGCGCGACTGGCGCGCCACCGTCATCGCCGCCATCACCTTGCCGCTGTCGATCATCCCCGCATTCTGGGCGATGCACGCGCTCGGCTTCTCGCTCAACCTGGTGAGCTTCCTCGCCATCACGCTGTCGACCGGCATCCTGGTGGACGACGCCATCGTCGAGATCGAGAACATCGTGCGCCACATCAAGATGGGCAAGTCGCCCTATCAGGCGGCGCTCGAGGCTGCCGACGAGATCGGGCTCGCCGTCATCGCCATCAGCCTGGCGATCGTGGCGGTGTTCGCGCCGGCGAGCTTCATGGAGAGCATCGCCGGACAGTTCTTCAAGCAGTTCGGCATCACGGTCTCGGTGCAGGTGCTGTTCTCGCTGTTATGCGCGCGCCTCGTCACGCCGATGCTCGCCGCCTACTTCCTCAAGGCGCACCACCACGAAGAGCCGCCGCCGGGCCGGCTGCTCACCGCCTACACCAGGCTCGTCACCTGGTCGGTGAAGCATTCGGTGCTCACCGTGATGGCCGGCGTTCTGCTGTTCGTCGCCTCGATCTTCTCGACGCAGTTGCTGTCGAAGACCTTCCTCCCGGCGCAGGACACCGAGCGCTCGCTGTTCGCGATCGAGCTGCCCGCCGGCTCGCAGCTTTCCGACACCGCCAACGTCACCGAGACGATCGTGCAGAAGCTGCGCACGCGGCCCGAGATCAGAACCGTATTCGTCGACGGCGGCACGGTGCCGGCCGGCGTGCCGGAAGTGCGCAAGGCGGCGATCATCGTCAACTACGTTCCGAAGAAGGATCGCAAGATCCACCAGCGCGAGCTGGAGCTGGCGATCGGCCGAGATCTCGAAGCCATCCCCGACATCCGCTACTGGTTCCTCGACGAGAACGGCCGCCGCGCCATCTCCTACGTGGTGACCGGCGCCGACTCCGCGACCGTCGCCAACGTCGCGGCCGAGCTCGCCAACCAGATGCGGCGCGTGCCGCTGGTGGCGAACGTCGTCTCGGCGGCTTCGCTCGACCGGCCGGAGCTGCGCATCCGCCCGCGCGCCGACCTCGCGGCGCGGCTCGGCGTGTCGACCGAGGCATTGTCCGAGACCATCCGCGTCGCCACCATCGGCGACGTCGGGCCGGCGCTCGCCAAGTTCGATACCGGCGAACGGCTGATCCCGATCCGTGTGCAGCTCGAGGATTCGGCGCGCGCCGACCAGCAGGCGCTGGAGCAATTGCGCGTGCCGATCGGCGGCGGGCGCGGCCCCGGCGTGCCGCTGCTCGCGATCAGCGACATCACGCTCGAGCAGGGACCGCAGAGCATCAACCGCTACGACCGCCAGCGCCAGGCGACCGTGTCGGCCGACCTGGTGGGTGACGCCGCGCTCGGCGACGCGCTCGAGCAGATCGACAAGCTGCCGGTGATGAAGAGCCTGCCGCGCGGCATCACGGCGTCGGCCTCGGGCGACGCCGAGAGCCTGGCCGAGCTGCAGCAGGGCTTCACCGAGGCGATGCGCAACGGCCTGATCATGGTCTATGCAGTGCTGGTGCTCCTGTTCGCGAGCTTCCTGCAGCCGATTACCATCCTGGTGTCGCTGCCGCTGTCGATCGGCGGCGCTATCATCGGCCTGCTCGTCACCGGCAAGCAGCTCTCGATCCCGGTCGCCATCGGCATCCTGATGCTGATGGGCATCGTCACCAAGAACGCCATCATGCTGGTCGACTTCGCCATCGAGGCGATCGCCCACGGGGTCGATCGCGACAAGGCCATCATCGACGCCGGACAGAAGCGCGCGCGCCCGATCATCATGACCACCATCGCCATGGTGGCGGGCATGATGCCGAGCGCGCTGGCGTTCGGCGCCGGTGGCGAATTCCGCTCCCCGATGGCGATCGCGGTGATCGGCGGGCTGATCGTGTCGACGTTCCTGTCGCTGGTGTTCGTGCCGGCGTTCTTCGCGCTGATGGACGATTTCGGCCGGCTGATCTGGCGCTTGTGTTCGCCGTTCATCGGCTCAGCCGACGAGGGGCCGCCGCATCCGCCGGCCGCGCCGCCCGACGTGGCGCAGGCCGATGCGCCGGCGCCCGCCATGCCGCCGGCCGCCGCGCTGCCCGCGCCGAAGCCGGGGTAGGGCGGGCAAAGCGAAGCGTGCCCGCGCGGAGCGTCGTCAATTGTTCTTCGCTTCCGCCGTCAGCTTGCCCATGTCCTTGAGCACGATGCGCCCGCGCTTGAGCTCGAGGATGCCGTCGCGGCGCCACTGCTGCAGCTGCCGGTTCACGCTCTCGCGCGCGGCGCCGACATAGATGCCGAGCTGCTCCTGCGAGATCTGCACCTCGGAGCCAAAATCGGCCGCGAGCGCGCACAGCCGGCGCGCGAGGCGCACCTGCAGCGGCAGCAACACCGCCTCTTCCATGCGCTCGCTGACCCAGCGGATGCGCTGGCACAACAGCTCGATCAGCTTCACCGCCACGCCCGGCTCGCGCGTCAGGAAAGCGGTAAAGTCGGCGCGACGCAGCACGTAGAGCTCGGTCGGCTCGACCGCGGTGGCGTCCGCGGTGCGCTCCCGCCCGTCGAGCAGCGCGATCTCGCCGAACAGGTCGCCGGAGCCGAGGAAGTTCAAGGTCAGCCGGCCGCCGCCCTCGGTGCCGGTCTCGATGCGCACCTGCCCGCGGCGGATGCCGTAGAGCGCGTCGCCCGCATCGCCCTTCTGGAACAATACCTCGTTGGCGCCGAGGCTGCGGCGCGAGCACAGGTCCGCGATCTTCTTCAGCGCCTCCTCGCCGAGATCGGCGAACAGCGGGTTCATCTTGAGCAGGACGGCGAATTCGGTTGGCTTGCTCATGCGGGTCCGTGCCGGGAAAGTCGACAGGACGTGATCTTAGTCACATAATTGCCGCGCGGAAGCGCTCATCCTGGCTCCAAACCGTGAGGACCGGCCATGAAGACGCTGAAGATCGTGAGCCTGGTCGTCGCCGTCCTGGTGGCGGGCGTTGCGCTGCTCTTGGTGCTCGGCGTCCCGGGCGGTTTCCTGGTCGATGCGGTTCGCGGCCGCATCGAGGCCGCCGGCTACCGGCTGGCGATGGGCTCCACGCAGGTCGCCCTGTGGCCCGCGCCGACCATCACGGCGAACGACGTGAGCCTCAACGACAGGAACGATCCGGACCGGCGCTTCAGCGCCGAGCGCGTCCGCTTCACAGTGGCGCTGACTCCGCTCTTCTCCGGCAAGGTGCAGATCACGGAGGTCGCGGTCGTGCGACCGACAGCACGCCTCGCGCTGGCGCGCGAGCGCGCGACGCTCCGGACCACCACGCCCGCGCCGCCCCCGCGTAGCAGCGAGGCCCAGGCCTTCACCATCGACAAGCTCACCGTCGAGGACGGCAGCATCGTGCTCACCGACCGGCGCGACAACGTCGAGACGCGCGTCACCCGCATCAATGTCGCGGCCGCGCTGGGCGAGAGCATCGCCGTGGAGGCGAGCGGCCAAATCAACGATCAGTCGATGCGGCTGACGCTCACGTCGAGCGTTGCGGCGCATCGTTTCGGCGCCGAGGCGGCGCCGGTCCAGCTGACCTTCGCGGCGCCGGGCGCGCTGCAGGGCGCGCTTTCCGGCAGCGCGCAGGTTCGCTTCGCCGGCGAGCGGTTGAGCCTCGATCGCTTCGCCGGAGACATCGGCGGCAACCGCTTCAACGGCCGCGTGTCGATCGATCTCGCCGCCGCCAAGCCGCTGGTGACCGGCGACTTCGAGTTCGCGCGCGTCGATGTCGCGGTTGCGGCTCCGGCGACCCCATCGCCGGCGCCCGCGTCGGGCGCGCGGCGCGATCCGCGCCTGCTGCCGGCTTTGGACGAGCCGTGGAGCGACCAAGCCTTCAAGCTCGATGCGCTGAAATTCTTCGACGCCGACCTGCGCTTCACCGCGGCCGAATTCAACATCCGGAAATTCCGTTTCGCCCCGTTCCATGCCGACGTGAAGCTCGACCGCAGCGTGTTGACGTTGGCGCTGCCGCGCTCGGGACTCTACGGCGGCCACGCCGAAGGCACGCTCGTGGTCGATGCATCGACCGCGCAGCCCGCTCACGCGCTGCGGCTCGACCTGACCAACATGGACGCCTACCCGCTGCTCGCCGACAGCGGCGACTTCCATCATCTCGCCGGGCGCATGAAGGCGAGCTTCGACGTGCGCGCCACGGGCGCAAGCCCGCGCGCCGCGATTGCAACGCTCGGCGGGACGGCCGACGTCCTGCTGGAGAACGGCGAGATCGTCGGCATCAACGTCGCCCAGATGGTGCGCACCTTAGGCGGCTCGATCCTCAACGGCTGGCAGCCGAGCACTGCTGAGAAGACCGACCTGACGCAGCTCGGCGCCACGTTCCGCATCGCCGGCGGACAGGCCACGACCGAGAACCTGCGCCTGATCGGCCCGCTGGTGCGCATGGGCGGCGCCGGCACCGCCGATCTCGTGGGCAAGACGCTGAACTTCCGCGTCGATCCGCGGCTCGTGCTCAGCCTGCAGGGCCAGGGCGGGCCGGAGAACCCGGTCGGGCTCGGCGTGCCGGTGATGGTGCAGGGACCCTGGCGCGAGCCGAAGATCTATCCCGACATGCAGGGCATGCTGGAGAACCCGGGCGCGGCGTTCGAGCAGCTGCGCTCGCTCGGCACCGGGCTCACCGGCCCGAATTCGCCGTTCCGCGACTTCATGCGCTTCGGCGATACGCCGGGCGCGCCGCAGACCTCGACCACGCCGCAGCAGAATCCCCAGCAAACCAATCCGCAGGTGCAGACCCCGCAACCGCCGACCCAGCAGCCGAATCCGCAAGCTGCGCAGAACCCGCAGCAAGCCGATCCAAATCAGCCGCGCGGCAATTTCGTCGAAGACCTGATGCGCTCGAAGGATCCGATGCGCGACCTGATGCGCCCGGACAGCCCGATGCGCGACATCATGCGCGACATGATGCCGAAGAGGTAGGATGCGCCTTACGGTATCACCGTCCGTCCGCCGTCAGAATTGGATCCCCTTGGGCTTCCCAGCGGCGTCGATCAAGCCGAAGTGGTAATTGAACGGCGAGCTCGTATCGACGCCAAACTGGTCATCGAACATGTTGTGAATGTACAGCACGACTTGCTGTGCCTGAGCCCAGCCGGTCACGCGCTGAAGATAGTCACTCGCGTTGCTGATTCCGGCCGGAAATTGCCGCGCGCCGGTCGGGCCGAACGTGGTGGGCCAGCCGGTCTCGGTGACCACGATCTGCCGCCCGGGATATTTCGATTGGATCCGGCCGTAGGTGGCGCTGAAAGAAGTGAAGCCCGCTTCCGGGGTGACCCCGCTCGGCTGGTTGTTGCCGTCCGCATGCGCCCAGTCCCAGGCCGGGTAGATGTTGACGCCGATGAAATCGACGAGCGGGAGGAGTTGCTCCGCGCGCGCATCGGAGAGCCAGAAATCCGATCTCTGCGACGTCCCCACGGGTATCTGCGGGAGGTCCGTCTTCGCCTGCCGCAGGTACTGCGGGATAATGCCGTTGTCGATCATTTGCGGGTCCTCGTTGCCGACGAGGATGCCCGCGATGTTGCCGCGCGCCGCGGCCGGCTTGACGAAGTTCTGGTAGTCACCGGCGGTCCAAGCGTTGTTGTCGAACAGGAACAGGCCCAGCAGCAGGTTCAGGTTGGCGTCCCTGGCGATCCTGCCAACATCGACGGCACCGCCGCCGAATTGCGGGTAATAGGTCCGCACGTGCTCGAAATGCTGCTTCGTCGTGGCGAGATCGGCGGTGACCTGACCCACCGTTGGGTTCGTTGTGGCATGCAGTCCGTTATACGTGACGCCGGGCTTGTGAAACGGGATCGTGGGCATGGGGGCCCCCTCTCAGGGATGAGGATCGCGTTTGCGTCTTGGACCTGCGTCCGCAGTCCGCTCCGCGCCTCTACGGCGTCACCGTCACGTGGAACGTGATGTTGGAGCGCCCGACGCGGCCGGCGGTGCCGGAGCCGCTGACGGTCGCCACGAACATGTCCTCGCCGACGAAACCCGGGCGCGGCTTGTAGGCGACGCCGGTCGTGCCGCTGTTGCCGGCGGTGCCGTGGCGCGGCTTGCGCGTCACGCGCATGCCGACGAACTGCGAACCTTGGCGCGGATTGATGTTGGAGACGCAGACCGTTCCCGACTTCACCGTCATGGTGGTCGAGGTGTCGCTGCCGAAGGTGAAGCGGAACGCCTCGACGCGGCATTGCGCCAGCGCGGCGCCGGAGGCGAACACGAGCATTGCGGCGGTCAGGACTGTTCTGGCGAGCATGGCGGCCATCCGATCGTGAAATCCGACACCGGATTTGATAGCGCCTCGCCGCGGCGGAATCCAGATCGTCCTACTGGCAGTACTGGCGGCCGTTGGCCATGAAGCAGTTGCGCGTCGCCTTGCGCTGGATGCGTTGCGCCGGCGGCCTTTTCTGCGGCGCTTCCTCGGCGCGCTTGCGCGAAGGCCTCCCCTGCTTGGGCCGGCCGTCGCCCTCGCCGACGCAGACGATGCCGCGCCGCGCCCGTACCGCTTCGAGCGCCTCGTTGCTCGGGTTTGCCGCGTCGAGCCGCATATTGGCGTGGCGGTTGAAGAATTCGAGCGCCTCGCGCGAGCCCTCGTCCCAGGCGCCGTCGGGCGTCCGGGCAAAGCAGCCGACGCGCTCCAGCTCCAGCTGCAGGCGCCGCGCCAAGTCGGTGCTTGGCGCCGTGCTCGGCGCCGCCGGCGTGGTGGTCGGGGCGGTCGAGAGCCGCGATGGCGGCTCCGCCGGCGCTGCCACCGGATCGCCGGTGCGCGCCATGCGCCGGAACGAGTCGCCGCCCTCCTCGGTGGTCGTGGTCTCGGAGAGCGCCGGCGGTGCAGGCGGCGTCGCGGGCGTCGTCACGCGCGGCGGCTCCGGCGGCGGCACCAGCGACGGCGGCGGGGATGGGATTGGCGGCGGAGGCGGGGGCGGCAACGCCACCGTCGGCGGCGGCGAAGGCGGCGGTGGGGGCGGCGCAGGCGGCTCGACCGGCCGTGCGGCGATGGCCGGACGGTCCGCCGGCGCCCGCGAAGGGTCGAAGGAGAAGGCTTCGATCAGCGAGGAGGACATCCACGGGACCTGCTGGTTGTTGGATGCGCGCGACACGCCGACGCGGGTGCGGTTGAACACCTCCTCGATCGAGGCGCCGGGGGCGCGCACCTCCTTCAAGAGTTCGCCGACGAACAGGCTGTTGCCGCTCTCGGTGTCATAGGCGAGCTGTCCCGGCGCCGCCGAATACATCACCAGCGAGCCCGACGGCCCGGTGACCGGCGCGAGCCCCGAAGAGACGCCGCGGAAGCGACGCTCGAACGGGTTGCGGCGCGAGGCGTCGATGATGACGAGCTTCACCCCGGCGCCGCGCTCGTTCATGTCGGAGAGCACCGCATCGATGTTGACGCCGTCGCGGCGCACGTCGGCCTCGGTCCAGATCTGGGCATCGACCGGGACCAGGTAGCTCTGGCGGTTCGACTGCACGCCGAAGCCCGAGAAGAAGAACATGGCGGTCGCGCCGGGCGTGAGCCGCGCCTTGAAGGCGTCGATCGCCCGGCGGAAGCCGTTCTTGGTCAGGTTCTCCTCGACCGTGACGTTGAAGCCGCTGCGCTTCATCTCGTCGGCCCAGGCGCGGGCGTCGCGCAGCGAATGGCCGAGCGGCTGCTCGGCATCCGGATAATTGCCGTTGCCGATGACGAGGGCGAAGCGGTTCTGCGCGCCGGCCGGGAGGACCGTCAGCCCCACCGCGACGAGCGCGGTCAAGGCCGTCAGCCCAAATCTCGACACGACGGAGCCGCGACGATCCATGCCCAAGGCTTTGTCCGACATTGAGTTTGAGCCGCCAGAATAAGGGATATTGCAGGCGTTGCAAACCGCGAACCGCCGGACGCCGACGCGGGCGCTCGGACCGATAGGCCGATGCGGCACTGTGCCTCAACAGGCGCGCCGCGGGCGGCTGACGCGCGAGATGTTCCAACCGGCGCCGGCCCTTGCGAGCGCCCCGCCTTCGGTTCAGGATTCGGCCGCGAGGGAACCATGAAGGAGGCAGTACGCAGGGTCTGGTCCCCCCGGGGCGGGCTGTTCAGCAAATACGTGATCTCGTTCGTCGGGCTGGTGGTGTTCGTGCTGGCCATGAACGGCGCCGTCGAGGTCTGGATCATCTACCGCGAGACGTCGTCGTCGCTGGTGCGCGCCCAGTCGGAGAAGGCGGACGCCATCGCGCGGCGCATCGAACAGTTCATCCAGGAGGCCGAGCGGCAGATCAGCTGGGCGACGCGGGCGAGCGTGACCACGGTCGAGCAGCGCCGCGCCGACTACGCGGTGCTGCTGCAACAGGTCCCGGCGATCGACGAGCTGACGCAGCTCGACGGCAACGGCCGCGAGCAGCTCAAGCTCACGCGCCGCGTCGCCACGCTCGGCAGCAACGCCGACTTCTCGCGCGAGCCGAAGTTCACCGAGACGGTCGCGCGCCGCTCCTGGTACGGACCGGTCTACTTCCGCGGCATCAATCCCTACATGACGATCGCGCTCGCCCATTCCGGCCGCAATGCCGGCGTCACGGTCGCCGAGATCGACCTGCGCTCGCTCGCCGAGTTCGTCGGCGAAAGCGAGATGAGCAAGGCGAGCTACGCCTACGTGGTCGGCCCGCAGGGGCGCCTGCTGGCGCATACCGACATGGCGCTGCTCGGACGCGGGACCGAGACGCCGGGCCTGCCGCAGGTCGCGGCGGTGCGCAACGCGGGCGGCGAGCCGAGCATGACCGGAACCGACCTCGACGGTCGTTCGGTGCTGACCGCCTCGGTGCAGATCCCGCGCCTCAACTGGCATGTCTTCGTCGAGCAGCCGCTGAGCCAGGCTTTCGCGCCGATCTACAACCTGCTGAAGCGGCTCGGTTGGCTGTTGGCGCTCGGCTTGAGCGTCGCCTTCCTCGCCGCGCTGCTGCTGGCGCGCCGCATGGTGGTGCCGATCCGCGCGCTGCAGGCCGGTGCCCGCGAGCTCGGCGAGAGCGAGTTCGGGCATCGCATCGCGGTGCGCAGCGGCGACGAGCTTGAAGAGCTTGCCGACCAGTTCAACCGCATGGCGGAGAAGTTGAAGGAATCCTATTCGGCCCTGGAAACGAAAGTCGAGGAACGCACCCGCGATCTCGCCCAATCGGTGCGCGAGCTGAAGGCGCTCGAGGAGATCGGCCGCGCCGTCACGTCGTCGCTCGAGCTGAAAGCCGTGCTCGCCACCATCGTGACCCGGGCGGTGGAGCTGACCCAGGCCGATGCCGGCGCGATCTACGCCTACGACCCCGCCACCCATACCTACGAGCTGGCCGAGGCCCACGGCATGCAGCAGGACTTCATCGACGCGATCCGCGTGATGCGCATCGACGAGGACGCCGTCAACGCGATGCGCGTCAGCGAGCACGAGAGCGTGCTCGGCCTGGTCGAGCGCAAGCGCGAGCCGATCTCGATTCCCGACCTGTCGCGGACCCCGAAATATCCGCTGCGCGATCTGACCGTCGCGGCGGGGTTCAACTCGGTGCTGATCGTGCCGCTGGTCGGTCCCGACGAGGTCATGGGCGCGCTGGTGCTGCAGCGCAAGGCGACCGGCGATTTCCCCGCCAACACCATCGGGTTGATGCAGACTTTCGCCAACCAGTCGGCGCTTGCCATGCACAACGCGGAGCTGTTCCAGGAGGTCGAGGAGAAGGGACGCGAGCTCGCCATCGCCAACGAGCACAAGTCGCAGTTCTTCGCCAATATGAGCCACGAACTGCGCACGCCGCTCAACGCGGTGCTCGGCTATTCGGAGCTGCTGGTCGACGGCCTCTACGGCACGATGCCGCAGAAAGCCCTGGAGGTGCTGGAGCGCATCCAGGCCAACGGCAAGCACCTGCTCGGGCTGATCAACGACGTGCTGGATATCTCGAAGATCGAGGCCGGCCACCTCACCTTGGCGCTCGAGGATTATTCGATGAAGGCCCTGGTCGAATCGGTGGTGGCCTCCACCGGCTCGCTGGCGCAGGCCAAGGGGCTGGAGGTGACCAGCGAAGTTCCCGACGACTTGCCGCTCGGCCGCGGCGACGACCGCCGGCTGACCCAGGTGCTGCTGAATATCGTGAGCAACGCCATCAAGTTCACCGACAAGGGCTCGGTCGGCGTGCGGGTGAAGGCGGTCAACGGCGAGTTCAACATCGCCGTGAAGGACACCGGCCCCGGCATCGCGCCGGACGACCAGAAACGAATTTTCGAGGAGTTCCAGCAGGTCGACAACACCTCGACGCGCCACAAGGGCGGCACCGGCCTGGGCTTGTCGATCTCGCGCCGGCTCATTGACCTGCACGGCGGGCGCATCGATCTTGAATCCGCTCCCGGCGCCGGCTCGACCTTCCACATCGTGGTGCCGGTGCGCGTCACCGGGCAAAGGAGCACCGCATGAGCAAACGCATCCTCGTGATCGAGGACACCGAGGACAACCGGCGCATCCTCAACGACCTGCTCACCAATGCGGGCTTCGAGCTGTTCGAGGCGAGCGACGGCGAGAGCGGCGTCGCCATGGCGGAGCAGCACAAGCCGGATCTGATCCTGATGGATATCCAGCTTCCGGTGTTCGACGGCTACGAGGCGACGCGCCGCATCAAGGCCAACCCGGCGCTCAAACACATCCCGATCATCGCGGTCACCTCCTATGCGCTATCGGGTGACAAGCAGCTCGCCGTCGACGCCGGCTGCGACGGGTACGTGGCGAAACCCTTCAGCCCGCGCCAGATCCTCGCCAAGGTGCGCGAATTCTTGCCTGAACCCTGAGACAAGGCCGTTGCGCACGCCCGCCCGCATCCTGGTAGTCGACGACGTTGAGGCCAACGTCGAGATCGTGCGCATGCGGCTGGAGGCGCAGGGTTACGAGATCGTCACCGCCGCCGACGGCGAAGAAGCGCTCGCGCTCGCGCGCGAAACGGCGCCCGATCTGGTGCTGCTCGACATCCAGATGCCGAAGCTCGACGGCATCGCGGCGCTCAAGCAATTGAAACGCGACGCGGCGCTACGCTTCGTGCCGGTGATCCTTTTGACCGCCAAGGCCGACACGCAAGACGTGGTCGCCGGGCTCGATGCCGGGGCCGACGACTACCTCACCAAGCCGTTCGACCAAGCCACGCTCTCGGCGCGCGTGCGCTCGCTGCTGCGCATCAAGGCGCTGCACGACACCGTGCAGCAGCAGGCCGAGACGCTGAAAACCCAGGCCGATGAGCTTGCCGGCTGGAACCGCCTGCTCGAACAGCGCGTGGCGGCGCAGCTCACCGAGATCGAGCGCGTCAACCGCCTGCGCCGGTTCCTGGCGCCGCAGGTGGCCGAGTTGGTGGCGTCATCCGACGGGGCCGAGATCGCGAGTCACCGCCGCGAGGTGACGGTGGTGTTCTGCGATCTGCGCGGCTTCACGGCGTTCACCGAAACCGCCGAGCCCGAAGACGTGATGGCGACCTTGCGCGAGTATCACACGACGCTCGGCGAACTGGTCTATCGCTACGAGGGCACGCTGGAGCGCTTCGCCGGCGACGGGCTGATGATCCTGTTCAACGATCCGATCGCGGTGGACGATCACGTGGCGCGCGCGGTGCGGATGGCGCTGGAGATGCGCGACGGCGTCACGCTCTTGACCGAGCGCTGGCGCAAGCGCGGCCACGACCTCGGCTTCGGGGTCGGCATCGCGGTCGGCTACGCGACGCTCGGGCAGATCGGCTTCGACCGGCGCGTCGACTACGCGGCGGTCGGCAGCGTCACCAACCTGGCGTCGCGCCTGTGCGACGAGGCGGCGGCGGGGCAGATCGTGATCAGCCAGCGCGTGTTCGGGATGGTCGAGGACAAGCTCGAAGCGGCGCCGATCGGCGAGCTGACCTTGAAGGGCTTCAAGCGGCCGATGGCGGCGTATGCGGTGGCGAGGTGGCGAGGGTGAGCAATCGTAGCCCGGATAGAGCGATATCCGGGGAAGTCTCATCCTGGCACAGCTGGTCCCGGATTTCGCTGGCGCTCAATCCGGGCTACAAGACGTCTCGATGCCGCACAGGCTTGCCATTCTGCTGATTGCCGGCGTCGCCGCGACACCGCTGGCCGCGCAGACGCGCGCGCCCGCCGCCATGGCGGTGACGGTGGCGAAGGCGAAACGCGCGTGCTTCGCCGACACCATCCAGGTCTCGGGCGTGCTGGTGTCGAAGGACGAGGTGCTGGTGCGCCCCGACTCCGAGGGAATGCGCATCACCCAGGTGCTGGTCGAGGCCGGCGACACGGTGGTGGCCGGACAGATCCTGGCGCGCCTGACCGTGCCGGAAGGCCAGCAGACCCAGCCCGGCGCCGCCACCACCGTGCAGGCGCCGATCGCCGGCGTGGTCAACGCGCGCGCAGCCGTCGTCGGCGCCATGGCGTCGGCGCGCGCCGAGCCGCTGTTCCGCATCACGGCGCGCGGTGAAGTGGAGCTGATGGCCGAGATCTCGGCGCGCCGGCTCGCGCGCCTGACCGCCGGCCAGGCGGTGCGCGTCGAGATCGTCGGCGTCGGCGAGCTTGGCGGACGGGTGCGGCTGATCGGGTCGGAAATCAATCCGATGACGCAGATGGCGCAACTGCGCATCTTCATCGGCAGCGACGCGCGGCTGCGTCTCGGCGCCTTCGGGCGCGCCACCGTGAACGTCGGACAAAGCTGCGGCGCCGCGATCCCGCTCTCGGCGGTGCTGTACGGCACCGACGGCGCCGTGGTGCAGGTGGTGCGCGACGATCGGGTCGAGACGCGGCGGGTGCGCGTCGGGCTGCTCGCCGGCGGCACGGTGGAGATCCGGGACGGCCTCGCGGAGGGCGACATGGTGGTGGCGCGCGCCGGCGCGTTCCTGCGCGAGGGCGACCGCGTCAAGCCGGTGGTGGCGGATTAGCCGGCCCTGCTGACGCGGACCGGAATGGCTGTAGAGCATCAGCCATGACCCGCATCCTGCACCGACAGATCCACCAGACCCTGCCCGTCGCCGCCTCCGGCGAGGGCGTCCACATCATCGACGGCACGGGAAAACGCTACATCGATGCTTCCGGCGGCGCCGCGGTGTCGTGCCTCGGACATAGCCACCCGGAGGTGCGGCGCGCGATCCACGCCCAACTCGACCAGCTCGCCTATGCGCATACCAGCTTCTTTACGACGGCGGTCGCCGAGGAGCTGGCCGACACGTTGATCGCCGGCGCGCCCAAGGGTCTCTCCCACGTCTATTTCGTCAGCGGCGGCTCCGAGGCGATCGAGGCATCGCTCAAGATGGCGCGGCAGTATTTCGTCGAACGCGGTGAGCCGCAGCGCCGCCACGTGATCGCGCGCCGGGCGAGCTACCACGGCAACACGCTCGGCGCGCTCGCCACCGGCGGCAACGCGGGCCGGCGCGAAGCCTTCGCGCCGTTGCTGATCGAAACCCACCACATCGAGCCTTGCTTTCCGTACCGGCACCGCCGGCCTGGGGAAAGCGAGGAAGACTATGGCCGCCGCGCCGCCGACACGCTGGAGACGAAGATCCGCGAGCTCGGGGCCGACAGCGTCATCGCGTTCGTGGCCGAGACCGTGGTCGGGGCCACGATCGGCGCGGTGCCGCCGGCGCCGGGCTATTTCAAGCGCATCCGCGAAATCTGCGACCGCTACGGCGTGCTGCTGATCCTCGACGAGGTCATGTGCGGCATGGGCCGCACCGGCACCTTGCATGCCTGCGAGCAGGAAGGGATCGCGCCCGACCTGATGACCATCGCCAAGGGGCTCGGCGGCGGCTACGAGCCGATCGGCGCGGTGCTGCTCAAGCGCGACATCTTCGACGCGTTCGCCAACGGCTCGGGCGCGTTCCACCACGGCCATACCTATCTGGGGCACCCGCTCGCCTGCGCGGCGGGGCTCGCGGTGCAGCGCGTGATCAAGCAGGAGCGCCTGCTCGACAACGTCAAGGCCATGGGCGCGCGGCTCAACCGCCGCCTGTCGGAGCGCTTCGGCAACCATCCGCAGGTCGGCGACATCCGCGGCCGCGGCCTGTTCCAGGCGATCGAGCTGGTCGCCGAGCGATCCGACAAGACGCCGTTCGATCCGGCGCTTAAGCTGCATGTCAAAGTGAAAGCGGCCGCGATGGAGCGCGGTCTCATGGTCTACCCGTCCGGCGGCACCGCCGACGGCAAGGCCGGCGACCACGTGCTGCTCGCGCCGCCGTTCATCGTCGATGCCGATACCATCGATACGATCGTCGAACGGCTGGGCGACGCGATCGATGCCGCGGTTCAAGCTTGAAACATCGACAACACCAAAGGGAGAGCACTGAATGTCGAAACATGCCAAGCACCTGATCGGCGCAGCCGCGCTGGCGCTCGTCGTCGCGACCATGCCGGCCGCCGCGCAGCAGCGCTTCGTCACCATCGGCACCGGCGGCGTGACCGGCGTCTACTACGCGGTCGGCGGCGCGGTGTGCCGCCTGATGAACAAGGACCGCGCTAAGACCGGCATCCGCTGCTCGGTCGAATCCACCGGCGGCTCGGTGTTCAACGTCAACGCCATCAAGGCGGGCGAGCTCGACTTCGGCATGACCCAGTCCGACGTGCAGTTCAACGCCGTGAAGGGGCTGCAGCAGTTCAAGGACGCCGCCATGGCGGACCTGCGCGCCGTCTACGCCGTGCACGCGGAGCCGTTCACGGTGCTGGCGCGCAAGGAAGCCAACATCGCCAAGTTCGAGGACTTCAAGGGCAAGCGCTTCAACGTGGGCAATCCGGGCTCGGGCACGCGCGCCTCGATGGAGCAGCTGCTCGAGGAGATGAAGTGGTCGCTGAAGGACTTCGCGCTCGCCGCGGAGCTGAAGGCCGACGAGCAGGGCCCGGCGCTGTGCGACAACAAGATCGACGGCTTCTACTACGGCGTCGGCCATCCCTCGGCCGCGATCCAGGACCCGACCACCTCGTGCGGCGCCAAGCTCGTGTCGCTCACCGGGTCGGCGGTCGACGCGCTGTTGAAGAAGTACCCGTATTACTCGACCGCCACGATCCCGGGCGGCATGTACGCCAACAATCCCAACCCGACCACCACCTACGGCGTGGCCGCCACCCTCGTGGTCAGCGCCAAGCAGCCCGACGACGTGGTCTACAACCTGGTCAAGGCCACGTTCGGCAACTTCGACGAATTCAAGAAGCTGCATCCGGCCTTCGCCAATCTCGAGCCGAAGAACATGCTCAAGGCCGGATTATCGGCGCCGCTGCATCCGGGCGCGCTCAAATACTACAAGGAGAAAGGCTGGATGTGAGCGCGACGATGCGATGAGGGCGAGATCGCGCCCTTCATCTTCTCAACTCATGACCTTCGGGGCTGGCGATGAGCACAGCGCAGACGCATGCTGATCCGAACGCTCCGAAGGTCGATCTCCAGGCGCTGGTCGCCGAAGCCGACATGGGCGGCCGCAAGCCGTCGGGCGCGGCGGCCGGGTTCCTCACCTGCGTGGCGATCGCGTGGTCGCTGTTCCAGCTCTGGTACGCCTCCCCGTTCGCCTTCTCGCTCGGCTTCGGCGTGTTCAACGACACCGAAGCGCGCGCGATCCACCTCTCCTTCGCGCTGGTGCTGGCGTTCGCGGCCTATCCGGCGCTCAAATCCTCGCCGCGCCGTTACGTACCATTGTTCGACTGGCTGCTCGCCATCATTGGCGTGGCGTGCGTGCTCTATCTGTTGGTGTTCTACAACGAGCTGGCGTTGCGGCCGGGCCTTCCGACGCGCACCGACATCGTCGTCTCGGCGCTCGGCGTCCTGATCCTGATCGAGGCCTCGCGCCGCGCCGAAGGGCCATGGATGCCGGCCTTCACGCTCACCTTCCTCGCCTACGTGTTCACCGGCCCGTGGCTGCCCGGCCTGCTCGCCCACAAGGGCGCCTCGATCGGCCGCGCCGCCTCGCATTTCTGGCTGACCTCGGAAGGGGTGTTCGGCGTCGCGCTCGGCGTGTCGACCAGCTTCATCTTCCTGTTCGTGCTGTTCGGTGCGCTGCTGGAGAAGGCCGGCGCCGGAAACTACTTCATCCAGCTCGCCTTCTCATTACTCGGCCAGTTCCGCGGCGGGCCCGCCAAGGCCGGCGTGGTGTCGTCCGGCATGACCGGCATGATCTCGGGCTCCTCGGTCGCCAACGTGGTGACCACCGGCACCTTCACGATCCCCTTGATGAAACGCGTCGGCTACACGCCGGTGCAGGCCGGCGCGATCGAATGCGCGGCCGGCGTCAACGGCCAGCTGATGCCGCCGGTGATGGGCGCCGCCGCCTTCCTGATGGCCGAGTATGTCGGCATCTCGTACGCCGAGGTGGTGAAGCACGCCTTCCTTCCCGCGATCATCACCTACGGCGCGCTGTTCTACATCGTCGACATCGAGGCGGTGAAGAAGGGCATGACCGGCCTGCCGCGCACGCGGCGGCGCTCCCTGGCACACGGCCTGTCGCTAGCGCTGCTCACCTTCTGCGGGCTCGTCATCCTCGCCGGGGCGTTCTACTGGGGCCTTGGCTGGACCAAGAGCGCGTTCGGCGAGGCCGCGAGCCCGATCGCGTTCGTCATCGTCGTCGCCGTGTATGCGGCGCTGGTCGCCTACCGTGCCCGGTTTCCCGACTTGCCGCTCGACGATCCCAACAAGGCGCTGGTCACTGTGCCGGACTTCTACGAGGTCGCGCGCACCGGACTGCACTACATCGTGCCGGTGGCGGTGCTGATCTGGTGCCTGATGGTCGAGGAGATGTCGCCCGGCCTCGCCGCCTTCTGGGGCGTCGTGTTCATGGGCGGCCTCGTCCTGACGCAACGGCCCCTGACCGCGTTCTTCCGCAAGCAACACGCGCTCGCGGCGCAGTTCCAAATCGGGGTCGCTGAGTTCTTCGCCGGGCTCGAGTCGGGCGCGCGCAACATGGCGGCGGTCGGGATCGCGACCGCGAGCGCCGGCATCATCGTCGGCACCGTGACCTTGACCGGCATCGGCCTGGTCATGACCGAGATCGTGGAGTTCCTCTCCGGCGGCAGTTTCGTGATCATGCTGGTACTGACCGGGCTGATCTGCCTGATCCTCGGCACCGGCCTGCCGACCACGGCGAGCTACGTCGTGGTCGCGACCCTGATGGCGCCGGTGGTGGTCGCGCTCGCGGCGCAGAACGACATCGCGGTGCCGCTCATCTCGGTGCACATGTTCGTATTCTATTTCGGCCTGATGGCGGACGTCTCGCCGCCGGTCGGGCTCGCCGCCTACGCGGCGGGAGCGATCGCGGGCGCCGACCCGATGAAGGTCGGCTGGCAGGGCATGCGCTACGAGAACCGCACCGCGCTGTTGCCGTTCGTGTTCATCTTCAACCCCGAGATCCTGATGATCGACATCGGCGGGGTGTTCCACTTCGTGCTCGTGGTCGGCTGCTGCATCCTGGCGATGGGCGCCTTCGTGTCGGCCAGCCAGCACTGGCTGCTGGTGCGCAACCGCTGGTACGAGACCGTCGCGCTGCTGCTGATCTGCTTCACCTTGTTCCGTCCGTCCTACTGGCTCGACCGCTTCGTCGACCCGTTCGTCACGCGGCCGGCGAGCGAACTTTCCACCGTGGTCGCCGCGACGCCGAAGGACGGCACCTTGCGGGTGCGCATCGCGACCCAGGACGCGACTGGCGATCCGGTCGACAAGCTCATCCGCCTCAGTGTCGGCGCGGGACAAACGCCGGCCGAGCGCCTCGCCACCAGCGGACTCGTCGTCGACCTCGGCGGCGGCGCCGCCATGGTGCGCTCGGTGCGGTTCGGCAGCGAGGCGCGCAAGTACGCCATCCAGCCCGGCGATGAGATCAAGAGCGTGCTAGTCCCGGCCGAGCGGCCGTCGCCCTACTGGTTCACTATTCCCGCACTGCTGGCATTTGGATTGATCATCGTGCTGCAGAAGCGCCGGCGCGACGCGGCCGGATCGGTGCGCCCGGCGACAGTATCCTGATGCCAACTGCCGTAACGTCTTTTGCGGTCGGACATGACCCATCCGCGCAAATCACGGGGCTTGCCCGCGCGGGGATGATGCTAATGTGACGACATGAGGCTCTACTGGTCGTCGCGCTCGCCGTTCGTCCGCAAGGTGATGGTCTTCGCACATGAAACCGGTCTCGCCGGGCGCATCGACTGCGTGCGCACCATCGTGGCGCCGACCAAGCCCAATCCGGACGTGATGGCCGACAACCCGCTCAACAAGCTGCCCACCCTGGTGACCGCCGACGGGCCGATCTATGACTCGCGCGTCATCTGCGAATACCTCGACACGCTGCATGACGGCGCGAGGCTGTTTCCATCGTTCGGTCCGGAGCGGCTCGCGGCGCTGCGCCGGCAGGCACTGGCCGACGGCATGCTCGACTTCCTCGTCGCCTGGTATGGCGAACGGCAGCGGCCGACGGGTCACCAGTCCGCGCCGCATCTCGAGGCCTATCGGCTGAAACTCGCGACGTCGCTCGATGCGCTCGAGCGCGACGCGGCGGCGCTCGGCACCGCGCCGTTCGGAATCGGGTCGATCGCGATCGGCTGCGCGCTGTCCTATGTGGACTCCGCTTCGCCGGAGAGGACTGGCGCGCCGGCCGCCCGCAACTGGCCACGTGGCATGCGGAAGTCGCGCAACGCCCGTCCATGACGGCGACCGAGCACGCGGATGTGTACTGAGAAGCAGGACAATTGATGATCCAGTCGCGCAAGATCGGCGCCGCCACGGTGACGCGGGTGCTGGAATACTCCGGACCGACGCACGCGCCGGAATTCCTGTTCGAGCAGGATCTCGACCGTGCCGCGCTCGCCGCCAACGCGCCCTGGCTCGCCCCGCACCACTACGTGCCGGCCATGGACCGGCTCATCCTCACCATCCAGATCTGGGTGGTGCACGCCGGCGGCAACGTCATCCTGATCGACACCGGCGTCGGCAATCACAAACCGCGTGCGGCCGAGCGCATGAACATGCTCAATACCCTGGTGCTGCCGTGGCTGGAGGCGGCCGGCGCCGCGCCGGCGAAGGTCACCCATGTGGCGATGACGCACCTGCATACCGATCATATCGGCTGGAATACGACGCGCGTCGACAATCGCTGGGTGCCGACCTTCCCCAACGCGCGCTACCTCGTGCCGCAAGGCGACTTCGATCCGCTCAAGGCGGATTTCGATGCCGGCCAGGGCGACTTCGCCTTCACCGACAGCGTGATGCCGGTGGTGCGAGCGGGGCTCGCCGAGACGATCGACGAAACCAAGGAGATCGCGGGCTGCCTCACGGTCGAACCGGCGCCGGGCCACAGCCCGGGTCAGCTCAATTTCCGCCTGCGCTCGGACGGCGAGGAGGCGGTGTTCTCGGCCGACATCATGCATCACGCGGTCCAGATCGCGCTGCCCACCTGGAACAGCCGCTACTGCGTGGATCCGGATCTGGCGCGCAGGACGCGCGCCGAATTCCTGGCGCGCCAAGCCGAGAACGGCGCGCTATTCATGCCGATGCATTTCGGCGCCCCCTATTGCGGCTATATCCGCCGGCAGGGCGACGGTTACGCGTTCGAAGGAGCAACCTGGTGAGCATCAAAGGCAAGGCCTACATCGTCGGCGCCTACGAGCATCCGACGCGTCACGCGCCCGACAAGTCCATCGCGCAGCTCCATGCCGAGGTGGCCAAGGGCGCGCTGGAAGATGCCGGGCTCAGCAAGGACGACGTCGACGGCTATTTCTGCGCCAGCAGCGACACGCCCGGGCTCGGCGGGCTGTCGATGGTCGACTACATGAACCTGAGGGTGCGCCACATCGACTCGACCGACACCGGCGGCTCCTCCTACCTGGTGCATGTCGGGCATGCCGCGGAAGCGATCGCGGCCGGCAAGTGCAACGTCGCGCTGGTGACGCTCGCCGGCCGGCCGCGCAGCGAGGGCATGGCCACCGGCACCGCGCCGCGCTCGGGTCCGCCGATGCAGCCGGACATCCAGTTCGAAGCGCCCTACGGTTACGCCACCGCCAACATGTACGCGATGTGCGCGATGCGTCACATGCACGAGTTCGGCACGACGGCTGAGCAGCTCGCCTGGGTCAAAGTCGCGGCCTCGCATCACGCGCAGCACAATCCGCACGCCATGCTGCGCGACGTCGTGACGGTCGAGGACGTGGTCAATTCGCCGATGGTGGCGCAACCGTTGCACCGGCTCGACTGCTGCGTGATCAGCGACGGCGGCGGCGCGCTGATCATCGCGCGGCCGGAGATCGCCCGCAGCCTGAAGCGGCCGAAGGTGAAGATCATCGGCGCCGCCGAGGCGCCCAAGCACCAGATGGGGGGCCATATCGACCTCACCTATTCGGGCGGCGTGTGGTCGGGTCCGGCGGCCTTCGCCGAGGCCGGCGTCAAGCCGGCCGACATCAAATACGTCTCGATCTACGACAGCTTCACCATCACGGTGGTGATCCAGCTCGAGGACATCGGTTTCTGCAACAAAGGCGCAGGCGGCAGGTTCGTTTCCGACGGAAATCTCATTTCCGGCGTCGGCAAGCTGCCGTTCAACACCGACGGCGGCGGGTTGTGCAACAACCATCCGGCCAACCGCGGCGGCATGACCAAGGTGATCGAGGCGGTGCGGCAATTGCGCGGCGAGGCGCATCCCAAGGTGCAGGTGGCGAACTGCGATCTGGCGCTTGCGCACGGCACCGGCGGATCGCTCGCCACGCGCCACAACGCCGCGACCGTCGTCATGGAGCGGGAGTGAGTCATGGCCGAGACGGAACGCAAGATCCCCTCGCCGACGCCGACGCCGGGCACCGAGCCCTATTGGGAAGGCGCCGCGCAAGGCAAGCTGATGCTCAGGGGCTGCAACAGCTGCGGACGCGTGCATCATTATCCGCGCACGCCCTGTCCCTATTGCTTCTCCGATGCGCTCGAATGGCGCGAAGCCGCGGGACGCGGGACGATCTACACCTACAGCGTGATGCGGCGCGTTCCCGTTCCCTATGTGATCGCCTACGTGACGCTCGAAGAAGGCGTGTCGATGATGACCAACATCGTCGACTGCGACTTCGACGCGCTGCGCATCGACCAGAAGGTGAAGGTGGTGTTCAAGCCGAGCGAGAACGGGCAGCCGGTGCCGATGTTCACGCCGGTGTAATCCCTCTCCCCGCCTGCGGGGAGAGGGTGGCGAGCAGCGAAGCTGCGAGCCGGGTGAGGGGGATTTTCCAAGAGTTCGAGCTTGTGAGAGTCCCCCTCACCCGCTCGCTTCGCTCGCGACCTCTCCCCGCAAGCGGGGAGAGGTAACGGAGAATACGGCGCGTGTCGCCGGATTGAGAGAGTCGATGGACTGGATCGAAGTCAACGGCGTCGTGCTGCGCTACGACCTGCAGGGGGAAGGCGCGAACACGCTGGTGCTGATCCACGAGATGGGCGGCACGATCGAGACCTGGGACGCGGTACTGCCCGAGCTTGTGAAAGGCCGGCGCGCGCTGCGCTACGATACCCGCGGTGCAGGCTTGTCCGAGAAGGTCCGCGGCACGCTCTCGATCGACACGATGACGGACGACATCGCGGCGCTCATCGATGCGCTCGCCATCGAGGGGCGCGTGGCGCTTGCCGGCGTCGCGGTCGGCGCCGCGATCGCGATCCGCTTCGCGGCGCGGCACCCCGAGCGCAGCGCGGCGCTGATCGCGCTCGGACCGGCGACCGGCATGCCGCCGGAGCGGCTTACCGCCACTCTGGCGGTCGCCGACCGGGCCGAGCGCGAAGGCATGCGGCCCGGCATGGAAGACGGATTGGAGAAGACCTATCCGGACGAACTGCGCCAGGACCGCAAGCGGTTCCAGTCGCTGCGCGGCCAGCGCATGGGCAACGATCCGGCGAGCTATGCGGCGGTGTACCGCATGCTGGCGCAGCTCGACATGAAGGATGATTTTGCGCGCGTGAAATGTCCGACCTTGGTGGTGGCCGGCACGCTCGATCGCTTGCGGCCGCCAGCGGGGGCCGAGGCGATCGCACGCGCCATCCCGGGCGCCAGGTTCCAGACCCTCACGACCGGCCACTTCATGGCGGCACAGACGCCGGATATCGTTGCCGCCGCGATGACGAGATTTCTCTCCGAAGCCGGATGCTGAAGGGCGAACGATGTTCGACAAACGCGTGAAGACGATGGCCGACGCGATGGCCGGCATCAAGGACGGATCGGTCGTGCTGGTCGGCGGCTTCGGCCTGGTCGGCCAGCCGAACCACCTGATCGACGCTTTGCTGGAACAGGGTGCGCGCGGCCTCACTATCGTCGCCAACAATGCCGGCAGCGGCCGCGGCACCGGCCTCGCCAAGCTCCTGGAGGCCGGCCACGTCGCCAAGATCATCTGCAGCTTCCCGCGCAGCCAAGGCTCGGTCGTTTTCGAGGAACTGCACAAGGCCGGCAAGCTCGAGCTCGAGCTCGTGCCGCAAGGCACGCTCGCCGAGCGCATCCGCGCGGCCGGCGCCGGTATCCCGGCCTTCTTCACGCCGACCGCCTACGGCACCGTGCTCGCCGCGGGCAAGGAGACGCGCGAGATCAACGGCCAGCACTACGTGCTCGAGCAGGCGTTGCCGGGCGACGTGGCGCTGGTCGAGGCGTGGCAGGCGGACCGCTGGGGCAACCTCACCTACCGATTGAGCGGCCGGAACTTCAATCCCGTGATGGCGACCGCCGGCAAGCTCACCGTGGTGCAGACCCAGCATGTGGTCGAGCTGGGGGAACTCGGCGTCGAAACCATCGTCACGCCGGGAATCTTCGTGGACCGCGTGATTCACGTACCCTATGGTGATCCGCCCCCCGCGATGGGCAACCCGGAAGCCTAGCGCATGCTCCCGAAAAGTGGGCACCGGTTTTCGGGCAAGATCATGCGCAAACGAAGAGACTGAGCTCATGTCGATAGCGGCCGTCGATCAAACCCAGGGCGCGAACTTCAAGCCGCTCGCGCGCGGCCAGATGGCCGAACGCCTGGCGCGTGACATCCCCGAAGGCTGGTACGTCAATCTCGGCATCGGCATGCCGCTGATGGTCGGCAACTACGTGCCGGACGAGCGCGAGGTGATCTTCCAGTCGGAGAACGGTTTGCTCGGCATGGGGCCGCTGCAGCAGCCGCGACGAGCTCGACACCTGGATCGTCAACGCCGGCAAGCAGAACGTCACCCTGCGCACCGGCGCCGCGATCGTGCACCACGCCGACAGCTTCGGCATGATCCGCGGCGGGCATCTCGATCTGTGCGTGCTCGGCGCCTTCGAGGTGGCGGAGAACGGCGACTTCGCCAACTGGACCACGTCGCTCACCAAGGCGGTGCCGGCGGTCGGCGGCGCCATGGATCTGGCCGCCGGCGCGCAGCGCGTGTGGGTGCTGATGGAGCACACCTCGAAGGACGGCAAGCCGAAGCTGGTGCAGCGCTGCACCCTGCCGCTCACCGCGGTGCGCGCGGTCAAGCGCGTCTATACCAACCTCGCGGTGATCGACGTGACGACGCGCGGCTTCGAAGTGGTCGACATGATCCCGGAGATCGGCTTCGAGGCGCTGCAGGCGCGCACGGACGCCAAGCTGCATCAGGCGTAGCCCGGATTGCGCTTGCGCGCATCGATGCGCGCACACGACACGCCATAGCGCAATCCGGGGCAAGCCTCACGGGCCCTCCCGGCTTTCGCGAAGGGCGAAAGCCGGGCTACAGCGCTCACTTGTCGTCGTCGAGCTTGCCGATGTGGTGCTGGGCGTAGAGCTGGACGCCGAGCTGGGCGACGAGATCGAGCTGGCTCTCGAGGAAGTCGATGTGGCCCTCCTCGTCCTTCAGCAGCTCCTCGAACAGCTCGCGCGACACGTAATCCTTGACCGAGTGGCAATAGGTCGCCGCCTCGGTGTAGAGGTCGCGCGCGCCGATCTCGGCCTGCAGGTCGGCCTTGAGGATCTCCTCGACGTTCTGGCCGATGTGCAGCGGGTCGAGCACCTGCAGGTTGGGGAAGCCATCGAGAAAGATGATGCGGTCGACGAACTTGTCGGCGTGGTTCATCTCCTCGATCGATTCCTTGCGCCATTTCTTGGCCAGGTCCTTGTAGCCCCAGTTGTCCAGCATGCGATAGTGCAGCCAGTACTGGTTGATGGCGGTGAGTTCGCTACGCAGGCCCTTGTTCAAATAGTCGATGACCTTGGCGTCGCCCTTCATGGCTCAACTCCTGTCGCTGCCGGGGGCCGGTGGTCCGGTCCTAAATCTCTCTTTAGAGTAATTCTAAAACGGGGATTTGGGCGCGGCAAGGGTCAATCGCGCACCGCGCGTATCGGTTCCAGCACGTCGAATGATCTCAGGAGCGATGCTCGCCGGCCGGGCAGCAGGCGCAGCCCACCGGGCAGGCGGCAAGCGCCTCGTCCATGATGCGCCGGATGGTACGAGCGCAGCGTCCGCACTGGGCGCTGCAGCCGAGGCAGCCATACACCTGTCCGGCCGTGCGCGGGCGCGCCGGCGCGTCGGAGACGGCCGAACGCACGTCGCGGTCACTGAGGACGTTGCAAGAGCAGACGATCATCGTCTGCCTATTAAACAAAAAAGAACGCAGCATGCAAAAGAAAAACACTCTTTTTAGGTCTTCTAAAGTAGATGAATTGCTTACGTAGACTTGAACACTCTGGAGATGAGAGTCAGTTTCTCAGAATATAGATATTCTAAGCTGATGAATACTCATAAAAGATCGATTGTAGAACATGGCCGGCGGCCGGCCGGCTAATTGAGACGGAAGTTGACCGGGACTGTGAAACTCTTCGACTGCCCGGACGGGGGCGCGGGAAACGGTGAAGCGCGACGCACCATCGCCTGCACTTCCTGATCGAAGCTGGCAATGCCCGAACCGCGCGCAAGGCGCACCGACATCACGCGCCCGCCGCCGTCGAGGCTGAACGAGACGGTCGCGGTGCCCTGGTCGCCGCGGCTGCGCGCATCCGAAGGGTACTGCTGGTGGCGCCGCAGATGCGCGGACACGAGCCCGGGATAATTGCTGTCGGCATCGGAGCGGCCGCGGCCGATATTGTTGGCGGCGGTAGAGGGCGCGCTCGCCGGCGATGAACGCTTGGCGGTGTCCTCGTCCTTGCCGCGCGCCGCGACCTTGCGGCGCTCCTGGTCGCGCACCTTCGCCTGCTCTTTCTTCGGCGCCGGCTTCCTGGCGGTGGGCGCGGGCTTGATTTCCGGTTTGATCCCGGTCGGCTTCGGCTCCGCCGGCCTGGCGACGGTGTCGTCGGGCACCGCCACGGCGACGCTCATGACGTTGGGCGCGGGTGGATCGACCACCGGCTTTTCCGGCTCCGGCGCCTGCGGCGTCATCTCGACCTTGGTCTCGGCGACCGCCCTCTCGACCGGTTTTCGCTCCTCCGGCGTGATTTCAGCGACGCGCGTTTCGGCCGGTGCAGTCTCGCGCTGATCGACCTCCCGCGGCGCCTCGGCCGCCTTGCTGTCGGGCTCGACGGCCTGTTCTTCGGGCGTGGGCTCCTTGATCTGCGCGGCGGCCTGGGTCTCGTTCTCGCCGGGATTGACAGCGACGCCGGCCGGCGCCGTCGCGCCGACCACGATCTCGACCGAGATCACCTCCATCCCGATCGAAGCGAGCGGCACCGGATCGCGCCAGAACGCCGCGAACAGGCCGGCATGCACCAGCATGGAGATGGCCGCGAAGCTCGCGATCTTCAACCGGGAATCCGTCGCCACAGCAACAGGCGCCGGCCGGCCGCCGGATGTGAGCGCCAACGCCGGCGCCGAATCCTTGGCATTGTCGTTCGAGCGGCGGCGCCTGAACGGAATGACGTTGCACAGGTCCGCATCGGCGGCGATCGAAGCCGGAACTGGCGCATGCTGCGCGCGCACCGCAGCGCTCATGTCGTGGAAATCGACGATGCGAGCGCTGTCGGAGTGCGGCGCCGCGAACAACTCGCCGCCGGGCTGTTGGCTGGTCATTCGCGCATTGTACCTCACGCCGATGTTGCATAGGAACACCGGAGCTCACGACCGCGTGCACCTCGATCGGCCGCTGCTCAAAGCGACAACTTCTGCGCTACGCCGAACCGGTTGAGGAATTAGCGGCTCCTCGCGATACTGGCCGGCATGACGACTTACCGCATCGGCCTCGACATCGGCGGCACATTCACCGACTTCGTGCTCTACGACGCCGCCAACGGGCAGATTTCGCTGCACAAGTGCCTGACCACGCCGGCCGGATCCCTCGGTCGGCGCGCTCGAGGGCCTCGCCGAGCTGACCGCCGCGGCCGGCATCGCGCTCGGCGACGTGGCCGAGATCCTGCACGGCACGACGCTGGTCACCAACGCCATCATCGAGCGCAAAGGCGCACCGCCTCGGCCTGCTCACGACGCGCGGCTTCCGCGACATCCTGGAGATGGGTACCGAGCAGCGCTACGACATCTACGACCTGTTCCTGAGCTTTCCGCAGCCGCTGGTCGCCGCGTCGGCACCGGCTGGAGATCGGCGAACGTGTTGATCGCGACGGCAACGTCGTCACGCCGCTCGATCCCGCCGAAATCAGGACGGCGGTGCGGGCGCTGGTCGCGCAAGGCATCGACGCCATCGCGATCTGCTTCCTGCATTCCTATCGCAATCCGGCGCACGAACACGCCGCGCGCGATCTGATCGCGCGCGAGTTTCCCGCGCTGTTCGTATCGATCTCGTCCGAGGTGGTAGCCGAGCTGCGCGAGTACCAACGCACGGTGACGACCTGCGCCAACGCCTACGTGCAGCCGCTGATGGACCGCTATCTCGGCGCGCTTCGAGACGCGAGCTGGCAACGCGCGGTTTCCGTGGACAATTGCGCCTGATGCACTCGGCCGGCGGACTGATCGCGCCGGCGGCGGCGCGGAAATTTCCCATCCGGCTGCTGGAATCCGGGCCGGCCGGCGGCGGGCTGGCGACCGCGCTGTTCGGCAATCTCGCCGGGCAGCCCGACGTGATCTCGTTCGACATGGGCGGCACCACCGCCAAGGCGTGCCTGGTCGAGGACGGCCGCATCGAGGTTGCCCCGATGATGGAGGCGGCGCGGGTGCACCGCTTCAAGCGCGGTTCCGGCCTGCCGATCAAGGCGCCGGTGATCGACATGATCGAGATCGGCGCCGGCGGCGGCTCGATCGCCGACATCGACGAAGTGGGCCTGCTGCAGGTCGGTCCGCGCTCCGCCGGCGCCGATCCCGGCCCGGCCTGCTACGGCCGCGGCGGCAGCGAGCCGACCGTCACCGACGCCAACCTGGTGCTCGGCTACTACGATCCGGGCTTCTTCCTCGGCGGCCGCATGGCGCTCGACCGCAGGGCCGCGCTCAGGGCGGTCGGCCGGATCGGCGAGACGATCGGCCTCTCCGCGGTGGAGGCCGCGTTGGGCATCCACAAGGTGGTCACCGAGAGCATGGCGGCGGCCGCGCGCATCCACCTGGTCGAGAAGGGCAAGGACCCCCGCCGCTACGCCATGGTCGGGTTCGGCGGCGCCGGTCCGGCGCACGCCGCCGGCGTCGCGCGCATCCTCGGCGTGCGCGAGGTGATCGTCCCGCCGGCCTCGGGCGCAGCCTCCTGCGCTCGGCTTCCTCGCCGCGCCGTTGAGCTTCGAGCAGGTGCGCTCGCACCCGATCCGTATCGCGGAGGGCTGCGACGTGGCCGCGATCAATCGCATCCTCGTGGAGCTCGAAACCGAAGGACGCGCCGCTGCTCGCCCAGGCCGGCATTGCCGGCGGCGTGACGGTCGAGCGCAGCGCCGACATGCGACTGATCGGCCAGATGCACGAGATCAACGTGCCGCTGCCGGCCGGAGCGCTCGGGCGACGACTCGCTCGGCGCGATCCGCGCCGCGTTCGCGCACGTCTATACGCGGCGCTACACCTCGCTCTACGGCGGCGCCAGCATCGAGGCGATCAGCTTCCGCGTACGCGTGCTCGGGCCCGACTCCTGCATTGTCGCTGCAACGAGCTGCCGACGGCGCGGCACCGCACAAGCGCAAGGGCACGCGGCAGGCTTGGTTCGGCGGCTTTGTCGAGACAGCAGTCTACGACCGCTACGCGCTGGCGCCGGGTGACCGCATCGAAGGTCCGGCCATCGTCGAGGAGCGCGAGGCCACCACCATCGTGCCGCCCGGCGACATCCTGTCGGTGGATGAGAGCCTCAACCTGCGGCTCGCCATCGGCGTCGCGGCGCCGCCGGACGCACTGGTGGCGCCGGGCATGCGGCTCGCCGAGGCGGTGCGCCGCATCGAGGCCGACCCGATCGCGCTCGAGATCATGTGGAGCCGGCTCGTCACCGTGGTCGAGGAGATGTGGCTGACCGTGATCCGCACCGCGTTCTCGCTGATCATCTCGGAAGCGCAGGACTTCGCCTGCGAGCTGCTCGACGCGCGCGGCGAGCCGCTGGTGCATTCGCCGCGCGCCATGCCGGTGTTCAATCTCTGCCTGCCGCGTGCCGTGAAGGCGCTGCTCGCCAAGTATCCGCCCGAGACGCTGCAAGCTCGGCGACGTGCTGGTGACCAACGATCCGTGGCTATGCGCCGGGCACCTGTTCGACATCGCCGTGCTCACTCCGGTGTTCCGCGACGGCCGGCTGGTCGGTCTCGTCGGCACGGTCGGCCACGTCAGCGACATCGGCGGCACCAAGGACTCGCTGAAGGCGCGCGAGATCTTCGAGGAAGGCATCCAGATCCCGCCGATGAAGCTGTTCAACGCCGGCAAGCCGAGCGAGGACCTGTTCACCTTGATCGCCGAGAACGTGCGCAACCCTCGAGCAGGTGCTGGGCGACATCCATTCCTTCGTCGCCGCCAACGCGGTCGGCGCCGAGCGCCTCACCGCGTTCATGAGCGAGTACGGCATCCACGACCTGGTGGCGCTCGCCGCCGTGGTGCAGGGCCGCTCCGAGAAGGCGATGCGCGAGGCGATCCACGCCATCCCGGACGGCACCTACACGTCGGAGGTCTGGAACAATCCGCTTGGAGCACCGTTGCGCTATCCGCTCAAGATCACGGTCGCGGGCGACGCGATCGAGCTCGACTTCGCCGGCGCGCCGGCGCAACTGCCGCAGGGCGGGCTCAACTGCACGCTCAACTACAGCGCCGCGCATGCGACCTATCCGCTCAAATGCATGCTCACCCCGGCGGTGCGCGGCAATGCCGGCTGCTATCGCGCCTTCAGCGTCAAGGCGCCGGAGGGCAGCGTGCTCAACTGCGACAAGCCGATGGCGGTGAACTTGCGCACCCGCACCGGCTGGTACATCGCCCCGAACGTGTTCGGCGCGCTGGCCAAGGCCGTGCCCGCCAAGGTGCAGGCGGCGACCGGGCTTCCCGTGGCGATCGCCATCTACGGGCGCGACGCGGAGGGGCGCATCTATTCGGATCACCTGTTCATGGGCGGCGGCCAGGGCGGATCGGCGGCCGGCGACGGCGTCTCGGCGCTGCTGTGGCCGACCTCGGCCGCCAACACGTCGATCGAGCTGATGGAGCAGCGCGTGCCGGTGCTGGTGATCGAAAAAGCCTACGTGGCCGACTCCGGCGGCCCGGGCGAGCATCGCGGCGGGCTCGGCCAGCGGGTGAGCATCCGCAAGCTCGCCGACGACGGGCTGCAGACGCTGGCTTCGGTCTACCCGGAAGGCGTCGGCATCGAGGTGCCGGGGCTGTTCGGCGGTCACGCCGGGCGCGCCGCGCGCGGCGTCGTGCGCGATGCGGACGGCAATATCCTGAAGGATTGCGGCACCGGCGACCTGGTGGCGACCACCACGGACCGGGAGATCATCGAGGTGTGCCTGTCGGGCGGCTCCGGCTTCGGCCCGGCCTGGAAGCGTTCGCTCGATGCGGTCGCGCGCGACCTTGCCGACGGCGCCATCACGCCGGAAGCGGCACAACGCGACTACGGCGTGGTGATCGGCGCGGATGGGAAGCTCGACCGGACCGAAAGCGAGAAGCGGCGGCAGCTTGGGACGGCGGCGGAGTAAGTAAGCTGTAGGGTGGGCAAAGGCGCCGCCCCGATCTCACCGTGACGCGTTGAACTGCATCCGCGCCGTGCCCACGCGGATGGTAAAGTATGAGACGCGTGGGCAAAGGCGCGCGATGTCCGTGCGAAGTCCGACCTGTCCGTCGTGCGCCCTTGCCCACCCTACGCAAGCAGGAAATTAGAGACGTGGTTCAGGCAGGGCAGAAGCACACCAAAATATCCCCGATCGCGTGGCTGATCGCGCCGGCGGCGCTGTTGTTCGTGCTGTTCTTCATCCTGCCGTTCGCCGTGATGGCGACCTTGAGCCTGCTGTCGGGCAACCCGGTCAGCAACCCCAATGCCGCCTTCACCTGGCGCCACTACAACCGCCTGATCGACAGCGACCTCTATTTCGACGCGCTGGTCACGACCATGCGCATCGGGGCGGTCACCACGACCATCGCGCTGCTGATCGGTTATCCGCTCGCGCACCTGATGGCGCGCATGCGCTCGCGGCTCGGCCATGCGCTGCTGCTGATGGCCGTGATCACGCCGCTCTTGACCGGCATCGTGGTGCGCACCTTCGCCTGGATGACGCTGTTGTCCGACCGCGGCGTGATCAACACGACGCTCGGCTGGCTCGGCATGACGGGCAAGCCCTTGCCGCTGATGTACAACGAGTTCGGCGTGGTGGTCGGGCTGGTGCACATCTACGTGCCGTTCATGGTGCTGACCCTGGTGGGCGTGATCGGACGCATCGACCGCTCGCTCGAAGAGGCGGCGCGTGGGCTCGGCGCGAGCCGTCTGCGCACGTTCTGGGAAGTCACCCTGCCGCTCAGCCTGCCCGGGATCCTGGCCGGATCGCTGCTGGTGTTCGCGCTCGCCATCAGCGCCTACGTGACGCCGGTGCTGCTCGGTGGCAACAACGTGCTCACCGTGCCGATGCTGATCTATCAGCAGGTGAGCGCGAGCTTCAATCTGGGGTTCGCCGGCGCGCTCGGAGTTGTGCTGCTCGCCGTCTCCTTGGCGCTGGTGCTGGCCTACAATACGATCCTGGGCCGGCTGGCCGGCGAAAGGCAGATCGCATGACCAGGCGCCGAGACCCCGGACGCGCCGCCTACCTGACGCTCAACGGCGCGATCGTATTCTTCCTGCTGGTGCCGATCGCGATCGTCGCGGTGTTCGCGCTCAATCCGACGCCCTACATCGCGTTTCCTCCGGTCGGCGTCACGCTGCGCTGGTTCGTGAAATTCTTCACCAGCGCGGAGTTCCTGAACGCGCTGTGGCTGAGCCTGCGCGTGGCGCTTGTCGTGGTCGTGCTGTCGACCGTGATCGGCGCGATGTGCGCGCTCAGCCTCGCGCGCGGCAACCTGCCCGGGGCGCGCTTCCTCACCACGCTGTTCCTCTCGCCGCTGATGCTGCCGGCGATCCTGACCGGCCTGTCGCTGTTCCAGCTGTTCATGCTCGCGGGCATCGGGCGCCCGGTGTGGGGACTGATGGTCGGCCACACCATCGTGGCGGTGCCCTACGTGCTGCGCACCACGCTCGCGGTGTTGCAGAATTTCGACCACCGCATCGAAGAGGCCGCCGCCATCCTGGGCGCGCCGCCGGCGCGCGTGTTCTTCGAGGTCACGCTGCCGCTGATCCGCCCGGGCGTGATCGCCGGCGGCATCTTCGCCTTCATCGTATCGTTCGACCAGCTACCGATCTCGCTGTTCCTGGTCGTGCCGGGCGGCGAGACCCTGCCGGTGGTACTGCTCAACTACATCCGGTTCGACCTCGATGGCGCCATTGCGGCGGCGTCGATGGTGTCGATCGCGCTCGCGCTCGGCGCCGTGATCCTACTCGAACGCATCATCGGGCTGCGCGCCTATGTGAGACTGTGAAAATCAAATCGTGAGGGAGACGGACATGACACGACATCTTTCCCGCCGCCGCTTCATCCAGGCGACCAGCACTGCTGCAGCCGCCGCGGCGCTCGGCGCGCCCGCGATCCTGCACGCGCAGACCGCGACCTTGAAAACCACCGCCTGGGGCGGCAAGTGGGGCGAGGTGATGAAGGGGCAGGTCATCCCGGTCTTTGAAAAAGAGTTCAAGTGCAAGGTCGAGACCGACTCGGCGTTCCCCTACTTCCCGAAGCTGCAGGCGACGCCGAAGAGCGCGCCGCTCTACGACGTGCTGCACACCAACACCAGCGAGCAGTGGCAGGCGGTGGTCGAAGGCCTGGTCGAGCCGAAGATCGACGTCAAGAACGTGCCGAACATCGCCGACGTATATGCCTACGCGGTGAGCGACAAGATCGTCGGCGTGTCGATGTTCACCAGCGCGATCGGCTTCGGCTATCGCACCGACAAGGGGCTGACGCCGCCGAAGTCGTGGAAGGACCTGGCCGATCCGAAGCTCGCCGGCGTGCGCGGCAGCTACATCATCCCGGTCAACAGCCTCGGGCAGATGCACCTGATGATGCTGGGCAAGATCTACGGCAAGGGCCTCAACGATCTCGACGCCGCCTACAAGGCGCTGGAGCAGCTCAAGCCGATCAAGATGTTCGACTTCACCGGTCAGATGGAAAAGGCGCTGCTCTCGGCGGAAGTGAACATCGGCGTGCTGCACGACAGCGGCGTCTACCGCTACGACGGGCAGAACCAGCCGATCGAGTTCGCCGCGCCGCAGGAGGGCGTGCTCGCGCTCGAGCAGGTGCTGGCGGTGACGCCCGGCACCAAGGTGAAGGAGCTCGCCTACGCGTGGGTCAACTTCATGCTGCGCCCCGACATCCAGAAGGCGCTGTCGGAGGCGGTGTGGTACTCGCCTTCGAACAAAAAGGTGAAGCTCGATCCGCGCTACGACGCCAAGCTCTACAACACCGAGGCCAAGGTGGCGCAGCTCATCCAGGTGGACTGGAAATGGTACAACGAGCGCAAGGACGACGTGGATGCGCGCGTCGCCCGCATCCTGCGGAGCTGAGCCTGTCGCTTGCACTCGGAGTAGAGGCCGCATGAGCGCCGGAACGGCCGCGGCCGTCCGGCTCGAAGGCGTCTCGAAGAGCTTCGACGGCCGGACCCGCGCGGTCGACCGTGTCGACATTGCGGTGGCGGCGGGCGAGTTCTTCTCCCTGCTCGGCCCTTCGGGCTGCGGCAAGACCACGACCTTGCGCATGATCGCCGGCTTCGAAACGCCGGACCAAGGCCGCATCTTCGTGGGCGGTGCCGACATCACCGATACCCCGGTGCACAAGCGCGACATGGGCATGATCTTCCAGTCCTACGCGCTGTTTCCCCATCGCAGCGTGGCCGAGAACGTGGCCTTCGGCTTACGCATGCGCGGCCTCGCCAAGGACGCGGTGAAGGAGCGCGTCGCCCAGGCGCTGCGCCAGGTCGCGCTCGAAGGCTACGAGGAGCGGCGACCGGCGCAGCTTTCGGGCGGGCAACAGCAGCGGGTCGCGCTCGCACGCGCGATCGTGGTGCGCCCGCCGGTGCTGTTGTGCGACGAGCCGCTCGGCGCGCTCGACCGCAAGCTGCGGCAATCGATGCAGGTCGAGCTGAAACAGCTGCAGAAGCAGCTCGGCGTGACCTTGATCTTCGTCACCCACGATCAGGACGAGGCCATGACGATGTCGGACCGCATCGCCGTGATGCGGGACGGGCGGATCGATCAGCTCGGAACCCCGGTCGAGATCTACAGCCGGCCGCGCACGCGTTTCGTTGCCGACTTCATCGGCGAGATCAACCTGTTCGCGGGCGAAGCCGGCCGCGGCACGATTGCGGTGCGGCCCGAACGCATGCGGTTCGTCGCGGCCGATGCCGGTGCCCTGGCCGCACAGGTCGAGGCCGCCACGTTCCTCGCCGGGCAGATGACCTACCGTGTGAGGGCCGACAACGGTCAGACCCTGTTGATCCGCCAAGCCGCGGGCAGCGGCCCGGCGGCCGGCACGCGCGTCGGCGTGACCTGGGATACGGCGGACGCGGTGGCGTTGGAGGACTAGCGCCTCCGGCGCCTGACGTCGCGCAGAATCTCGCGCGCCGCATTGTGGCCGGGCAGGCCGGTGACGCCGCCCCCCGGATGGGTGCCGGAACCGCACATGTAGAGACCCGGAATCGGCCCGCGATAGTCGGCGTGACCGAGCATGGGACGGGCCGAGAACATCTGTCCGAGATCGAGCGCGCCGTGGAAAATATCGCCGCCGACGAGGCCGAAGGTGCGCTCGAGGTCGAGCGGCGTGAAAATCTGCCGGCCGAGCACCGCGCGTTTGAAGTTCGGCGCATAGGCGTCGACGGTCGCGATCATGAGGTCGGCGACGGCCTCGCGGTGCTCGTCCCACGACGATCCGTCGGGCAGTTCGGGCGCGACGTGCTGGCAGAACAGGCTCGCCACGTGCTGCCCCTTTGGGGCAAGCGTGTCGTCGAGCGAGGACGAGATCACCAGCTCGACGATCGGCCGGCGCGACCAGCCGTGCGAGCGCGCGTCGAAATAGGCCTGCTCCATGTACCGAAGCGTCGGCGCAATGATGATACCGGCGGTGTGATGCTCGGCGAGATCGCGGCCCGGCAGCGCCGTGAAGTCCGGCAGTTCGGCGAGCGCGACATTCATGCGGAACGTTCCGGACGCGCAACGCCATTTGCCGATGCGATCGCGAAAGCCGGGCGGCAAGGCCGCGGCGTCGATCAGGTCGAGATAGAGCAGCCTCGGGTTCAGGTTCGAGACCACGGCCTTGGCGCGGATGCTCTCGCCTCGCTGCGTCACCACGCCGGCCGCGCGGCCGTTCTCCACGATGACCTCACGCACGCCTGAGCCGACGCGGATGTCGGCGCCATGGGCCGCCGCGGCCCTGGCCATGGCCTGCGTGATCGCCCCCATGCCGCCGATCGCGTGGCCCCAGACGCCCTTGCGGCCGTTCACCTCGCCGAAACAGTGATGCAGCAGCACATAGGCCGAGCCCGGCGTGTAGGGGCTGGCGTAGTTGCCGACCACGCCGTCGAACCCGTACGCCGCCTTGATCGGATCGCTCTCGAACCAATGGTCGAGGTAGTCGCCGGCCGACGCGGTGAACAGCTCGAACAGGTCGCGTTGCAGGTCGAGGCCGAGCGGCCGCATGCGGTTCGCAAGCCGCGCGGCCTTGATCAGCTCGGCAAGCGCGGCGGCGAGGCTGCCCTCGACGATATTGGGCGGCGTCTCCAGTACGATCTCGCGCAGCACGTCGGTGACGGCTTCGAGCCGCGCCTGATAGGCGTCGAGCCGCGTGGCGTCACGCGCGGAGAATTTCGCGACTTCCTCCCTGGTCTTGCCGCCGCCGACTTTCAGGTAACGTCCATCGTCGAACGGCAGGAAGTTGGAAATACGGCGCTCGACGATGCGCAGGCCGTGCTCGGCCAGCTTCAGGTCGCGGATCACTTTCGGATTGAGCAGCGAGACCGTGTAGGCGGCGACCGAATTGCGGAAGCCGGGATGGAATTCCTCGGTCACCGCCGCGCCGCCGACCACGCCGCGCCGCTCGAGCACGACCACGTCGAGACCCGCCATGGCGAGATAGGCGGCGCAGACGAGTCCGTTGTGCCCTGCGCCGATGATGACGACGTCGTGGGTCATTTGCTGATCAGGCCCGGCAGCCAGGTCGCGAGCGGCGGAAAGGCGAAGATCAGGGCGAGAACGAGGACGCCGAAACCGATGTAGGGCAGCGACGCCGCGTAGATCTGCTGCATGGAGATGGAGGACGGCGCAACGCTGCGCATGGTGAACAACAACAGGCCGAACGGCGGCGTCAACAGGCCAAGCTGCATGCAGATCAGGAACAGCACACCGAACCACACCGGATCGACACCGAGGCGCTGCACCAGCGGCATGAAGAACGGCAGGGTGATGAGCATCATGCTCACTTGGTCGACGAAGCAGCCGAGGAACAGCAGGATCAGCATCATGCCGATGATGACGGTGGTGGCCGAAAGCCCCTGCCCGGCCACCAGCGCGACGATGCCGTTGGTGGCGCCGGAGAAGCTCAATACCTGCGAGAACGTGGTCGCTCCGACGATGATGAACAGGATGGTGCCGGACACCGCCACGGTGCCGGTCAGCGCCTTCATCAGGTTGGCCACCGTGAGGCTGCGGTAGAGCGCCGCCGCGGCGATCGTTCCGGCGGCGCCGAGCGCGGCGGCTTCGGTCGGCGTCGCCCAGCCGCCGACCATGGCGCCGACCACGATGCCGAAGATCAAGAGCAGCGGCAGGACGTGGGTGAAGAACGGCCGCCAGCGCGCAAGGCCCGCGGGCCCTTCGGCGAGCGGCTCGTTGGGTGCGAGCGCCGGATCGAGGGTGGCGCGCACGACGATGTAGCCGACGAACAACGCGCTCAGGATCAGCCCCGGCACGATACCGCCGATGAGCAGTCCCGAGATCGAGATGCCGGCGAGGCTGCCGAGCAGGACCGTCAGCGCCGAAGGCGGGATCAGCATGTCGACGCCGCCGATGCCCATGATCGGGCCCATGGCCATGCGCGGCTCATAGCCGCGCGCCAGCATGGTCGGCAGCATCAGGCTGCCGAGCAGCGCGGTCGTCGCGATGGTCGAGCCGGAGATCGCCGAGAACACCGTGCCGGCCACGATCGCGATCACCGAGAGCCGCGCCGGCACGCGGCGGATGACCAGCGCGAAAGCGTCGATCGCCTTGAGGGCGACGCCGGTCTGGAACAGCACTTCGCCCATCAATACGAAGAACGGGATCGGCGTGAGCGAGAAGCTGGTGATCGATTGCACCGCGTTGCGGGCGAGCTGCGGCAGGCCGGGCTCGCCGCCGAGGAAAATGAACGCGCCGACGATGTTGAGGGCGAGGAACGCGAACGCGACCGGCAGGCCGAGAGCCATGATCGCCACAAGGCCGCCGAACAGGAGAAGGCTCGCCTCGACCCAGCCCATCGACGCCTCAACCGACCGAGGTCGCTTCGACGCGGCGCGTGCGCTCGGCGCCGAGCAGGCGATGGAAGCGGAACACGAACTCGATGGCGAGCAATGCAAAAAAGAACGGCAGCGGCGCCAGCAACCACCACTCGGGGAACACCAGGTTCTTGATGGTGAGCGAGCCGAGCTTTTGGCTTTCGGCCGTCATGATCAGACCGTAACGCACCAGCAGGAGGCTCGCTGCGAGGCCGATCAGGTCGCCGGCAGCTTCCACGGTCCAGGCAAGACGCGACGGCAGCGCGACAAGGAAGAGGTCGAGCCGCACATGCTGTCCGCGCCGCAGCAGCCACGGCGCGGTGAGCAAGGTGACCAGGTAGAGCGCATATTCGGAAACTTCGTTCGCCCATGGGAAGGCGAAGCGCATCATATTGCGCAGGATGATATCGGCGCTCACCAGCACGACCATGGCAAGCAACAGCAATGCGGCGGCCACGGCCAGCGCATCGAACAGGCGACCGAAAAAGGCAGACAAACGGATCACGCGCGCATGTTACCTTTGACCGGCAACGGCGCCAGCGATAAACCTTGGGACCGAGGCCTCAAAAACAAGGAATAGGACGTATGCGAACCCTCCGCGTCATGGCTTTCACGATCGCTCTCCTGGCCGCCGCCGCTCCGGCACAGGCGCAGCGGGTCGACCTTTCCAAGACGACCTGCAAGGAGTTCCTTGAAAGCGGCAGGGACGGGATCATGATCATATGGTCCTGGCTCTACGGCTACTTTGCCGACCAGGACGCCGACCCGGTCGTGGACTTCGACGACCTGACCAAGAAGGGTCAGGCGCTCGCCGAGGTGTGCAAGGCCAATCCGGCAAACGACGTCATCTCGGCCGCCGAACCGATCTACGAGAAGAAGTGAGGGCGTAGCCCGGCTTTCGCCCTTCAGCGAAAGCCGGGAAGGTCGTGAGGTTTGCCCCCGGATTGCGCCGCGGCGTGCCGTGGAAGAGCATCGAGCGCGTAAGCGCAATCCGGGCTACGGCTAATTCCCCGCCAGCTGCCGCAGCCGCGGGCCGGTCTCCGGCGCGCGGCGGATCACCGACTGCCAGGCGACGTCGTTGGCGCGCTCGAGGAATTTCTTGCTCTCCTCGGGCCCGAAGTCGATCGCCTGGATGCCGGCCTTGCTCTGGCGATCGCGCTCCGAGGCCATGAGAGCGGTTTGCTCGGCATCGAGCCCCTCGAGCCAGAGCGCGGCGTCGCTCAAGACCTTGCGTTGCGCATCGTTGAGCGCCTTCCAGGTGTCGAGATTGACCAGCACGTTGACCTCGACGCTGTAGAAAGCCGGCTCGAGGCGGAACTTGGTCACCTTCTCCCAGCCAAGATCGAAGATGCCGTTCACCGGCCAGCCGTAGCCGTCGACCACGCCGCGCTCGAGCGCGGTATAGACCTCGCCCGGCGCCGTGGTGATGGCGGTGCCGCCGAGCGCCTCCACGATGTCCTTGTAGACCGGGGTGACGCGGATCTTGAGGCCGGTGAAGTCGAGCTTGTCGGGTTTCTTATTGAGGTAGATGTGGAAGGGAACATTGTGGAACTGGCGCGCCAAGTACCAGGAATTGAGCTTCTGATTGTGCAGCGAATTGATGAACTCCCAGGTGCCGTTGCGGCGCTGCTCGCTCATCGGCTTGCCGATCAGCTTGAAGCCGTCGGCTTCCGGCATCAGGTTGGTGTAGAACGCGCCGGTGACGTTGGCGATGTCGACCACCTTGGTGCGCACCGCGTTGCCGACCTCGAACGGCGGCATGGCGCGCGGACCGCCGATGTAGTTGATGCGCACGGCGCCCTTGCCGTCGGCATTCACCTTCTCGACGAAGCGCTCGAAGTTCTTCGAGAACAGCGTGCCCTCCGCAAAGGCCGTCACCGCGCGCAGCACGACTTCCTGCGCGGCAACCGGCGAGGCGGCGAGTCCGATGGCGAGCGCCGCCAGAGGCGCGATAAGCGTGGGACGCATCGTTGAGTGTCCTCTCCCGGGAGTGTCGGATTGCCGACGATCAGCCTTCGGCCTTGCTTTGTTGCGGGCATCATTGCCGTGCCGCCGGGTCGAGTCAAACATGCGTCCCAGGGCCGTTCTCAATCCGCCCCGATCGGGTATCATTTCGGCGCAATCATCGCGTCGGTCGACGGCACGGACGCGCGGGCCTGAGCCTATCGCGTCGAGGGGGAGCATTGGACGGCGAGACCGAAGCGGCGGGCCGCGGCATGATGCGCGATGTCGCGCGGCAATTCGCCCAGCACGCGATCCGGCCGATCGCGGCGGAACTCGACCAGAGCGAGCGCTTTCCGGCCGAAGTCTACGAGCAGATGGCCGCTCTCGGCATGTTCGGCATCACGGTGCCGGAAGCGCTCGGCGGCGCCGGAGCCGACATGGTGTCGTACGCGCACGTGATGGAGCAGCTGTCGTGGGGTTATGCGTCGGTCGCCGACCAGTGCGGGCTGGTCGAGCTGGTCGGTACGCTGCTGGCCGAGCACGGCACCCCGGAGCAGCAGGAACGCTATCTGCGGCCGCTGCTGCAGGCCAAGCGCCGCTGCGCCTATGCGCTGACCGAAGCCGAGGCCGGCTCCGACCTCGCCGGCATCAAGACCAGCGCGACCGAGACCGCCGACGGCTGGCAGCTCTCCGGCGGCAAGCTGTGGATCCACAATGCACCGGTCGCCGACTTCGCCGTGGTGCTCGCCGTCACCGACCGCGACGCGGGAAAGCGGGGCTTGAGCATCCTCATTGCCGACCGCGACCAGGCCGGCTATCGCGTCGGCCGGCACGAGCACAAGATGGGCCAACGCGCCTCGCAGGTCGGCGCGCTGCATTTCGACGACGTCGCGCTGCCTAAATCGGCGCTGCTGGGGCCGCGCGGCCGCGGTTTCCACATGATGATGAGCGTGCTCGACAAGGGCCGCGTGGGAATCGCGGCGCTCGCGGTCGGCATCCTTCAGGCGGCGCTCGACGCTTCGATCGCGCAGGCCAAGGAACGCCGGCAGTTCGGCCAGGCGATCGCGCAATTCCAGGCGGTGCAGTGGATGATCGCCGACATGGCGAAGGACCTGCACGCGGCGCGGCTGATGGTGCACGATGCGGCAGCCAAGCTCGAGCGCGGCGAGCGCGCCACCGGCGAATGCTCGATGGCCAAGTGCTTCGCCGCCGATGCCGCGGTCGCGCACACGGCGAACGCGGTGCAGATCCACGGCGGCATGGGCTACATCCGCGGGGTCGAGGTCGAGCGGCTCTATCGCGACGCCAAGATCACGCAGATCTACGAAGGCACCAACCAGATCCAACGCATGATCATCGCAAGGCAGCTATTGCAATGAGCAGACCCCGCGTGTTCATCACCGGCGCGCGCCGCGGCATCGGCCGCGGCATCGCCTACGCGTTCGCCGAAGCCGGCTATGACGTCGTCATCAACGATGTGGTCGAGGATGCGGCATCTGCCGAGACGCTTGCCGGCATCGCGCAGCGCGGAGGAGGCGCGGCGTTCCTCGGGGCGAACATTGCCGAGGTTTCCGCCCTGTCGGCGCTGGCGGAGCAGGCCTTCGCGGCGTTCGGCGGGCTCGAATGCCTGGTCAACAATGCCGGCATCCAGGTCCGCGTGCGCGGCGACATGCTGGAGACCACGCCGGAAAGCTTCGATGCGCTGATGGCCACCAACCTGCGCGGGCCGTTCTTCCTCACCCAGGAGGTCGCCAAGCGCATGATCGCCGCGGGCAAGGCCGCGCATCCGCGCTCGATCATCAGCCTGTCTTCGGTCAATGCCGTGATGCCGTCTATCAACCGCGCCGAATACTGCATCTCGAAGACCGGCGTCGCGATGATGAGCAAGCTCTACGCGGTGCGGCTCGCCGACGCCGGCATCGGCGTGTTCGACGTCCGCCCGGGCGTGATCGCGACCGACATGACGGCGGGCGTGCGGGACAAATATAGCGAGCAGATCGCCGCCGGCCTGTCGCCGGTGCGGCGCTGGGGCGAGCCGGCCGACATCGGCCGCGTCGCGGTCGCGCTCGCGTCCGGGGATTTCCACTTCAGCACCGGCGACGCCTTCTACGTCGACGGCGGCCTGCACCTCCATCGCCTATAAGGAGCAGCCCATGTCCGAACACGTCATCTTGACGGTGAGCGAGCACGTCGCCGAGATCGTGCTCAACCGCCCGGCCAAGCACAACGCGATCACGCGCGAGATGGCCGCCGCGCTGCAGGACATCTGCGCCAAGGTCGACCGCGACGACGACGTGCGCGCCGTGCTGATCAAAGGCGCCGGCGAGCGCGCATTCTCGTCGGGCAGCGATCTTGGATCGCTCGCCGAATATCCGACCGCATGGCATTTCCGCAATCGCATCGTCTACGAGAACACCGTACGCAACATCCGCAAGCCGGTGGTCGCCGCGCTGAAAGGCTGGGTGCTCGGCGGCGGCGGCGAAATCGCGCTCGCGGCCGACATCCGCGTCGCCGGACGCAGCGCACGCTGCGGCTTTCCCGAGGTGGCGCGCGGCTGGGTCGGCGGCGGCGGCGCGTCGCAGATGCTGCCGCGGCTCGTCGGCTACGGGCAGGCGCTGCGCCTGCTGCTCAGCGGCGACCCGATCGATGCGGAGGAAGCCTATCGGCTCGGCCTGGTCGAGATTCTGGTCGACGACGCCGAGGTCGACGCAACCGCGCTTGCGCTGTGCAGGAAATTCGCGGGCTTCAGCCCGGTCGCGGTACAGTCGGTGAAAGCCGCGGTGCGCATGGCGCTGTCGTCCTCGCTGGAAGCCGGCTTGCGCTATGAGAACGAGATGAACACGCTGTGCTTTGCGGCCGGCGATCACATGGAAGGCATCCGCGCCTTCCAGGAGCGGCGTCCTGCGGACTTCAAGCGGTGAAAGTGAGTTGAAAATGGCCCGCGTGTTCCTCACCCACATCCCCGAGATGCGGCGCAACTACTACGGCGAGCGTGCGCTCGCGGCATTGCGCCGGCACGCCGAGGTCGTGATCAATCCGGGCGATCAGGTGCTCGATGCCGACGCGCTGGCGGCAGCCGCGCGCGGCTGCGACATCATCGTGTCGGACCGCCAGACGCCGGGACCCGCCGCGTTCTTCGAACAGGCGCCCGACGTGGTGGCGTTCCTGCGCGTCGCGGTCGACATCCGCAACATCGACGTGCCGGCCGCGAGTAAAGCCGGGGTGCTGGTGACGCGCGCGACGCCCGGGTTCATGGCCTCGGTCGCCGAGATGACGATCGCGTTCATGGTCGATCTCGGGCGCAGTGTCTCCGATTCGGTCATCGCATACCGGCAGGGGCACGCACCTGAAGCGCGCAAGGGCCGCCAGCTCAAGGGCTCGACCCTCGGCATCATCGGCTACGGCATGATCGGGCAGTATCTGGCGCCGCTTGGCGTCGCCCTCGGCATGACGGTGATCGTGAGCGATCCGTTCAAGACGATCGTGGATCCCGGCGTCCGGCAGGTGTCGTTCGACGCGCTGCTCGCCGAAGCCGATTTCGTGGTGTGCCTCGCCATCGCCAACGAGGAGACCGAAAACCTGATGAACGCCGCCGCCTTCGCCAAGATGAAACGATCAGCGTTCTTCATCAACATGTCGCGCGGCAACCTGGTCGACGAGGCCGCACTTGCGCGCGCGCTCGACGAGAAACGCATCGCGGGGGCCGCCATGGACGTCGGCCGCGCGCAGGACCAGATGCCCTCGCTCGAACTGGCACGCCGCTCCGACGTGATCGCGACGCCGCACGCCGCCGGGCTGACGCCGGAATCGATCGAGCATCAGGCGTTCGATACCGTGAACCAAGTTGCCGAGCTGGTGGCGGGGCGCGTCCCGCCGGGTGCGGTGAATACGGAGCATGCGAGCCGGCTCGCGCGGCTGAAAGCTTGAGGGAAACATCCATGAAAACACTGACGATCACGGTCGCGCTGATGGCGGCGCTGCCGGCTGCGGCGCTCGCGCAATCCTGGCCGATGACCATCCCGGCCGAGCGGCAGGCCGCGCCGTCGCCGACCACGATCGTGGTGAACGCCGCGGCGGCCGAGAAGGCCGGCGTGCCGCAGTTCCAGGTCGACCCGTTCTGGCCGAAGCCGCTGCCGAACAACTGGATTCTCGGTCAGGTCGCGGGCGTCACGGTCGACCAGCGCAACCACGTGTGGATCGTGCATCGGCCCAAGTCGCTGAGCGAGCGCGAGCTCGGCGCGCAGCAGAACCCGCCGTTCGGCAAGTGCTGCTATGCGGCGCCGCCGGTGCTGGTGTTCGACGAGTCGGGTAATCTCCTGCGCGCCTGGGGCGGGCCGGGCCAGGGCTACGACTGGCCCGACAATGAGCACGGCATCGCGGTCGACGGCAACGACTTCGTCTGGCTCTCCGGCAACGGCGAGAAGGACGGGCTGGTGCTCAAATTCACGCTCGACGGCAAGTTCGTGATGCAGATCGGCAAGAAAGGACCGTTGCGCGGCAGCAACGATACCACAATACTCGGTAGGCCCGCCGATGTCGCGGTCGATGTTGCCGCGAAGGAAGTGTTCATCGCCGACGGCTACGGCAACCGCCGTGTCGCGGTGTTCGATTCCGAGAGCGGCGCCTACAAGCGCCATTGGGGCGCCTATGGTCGGCCGCCGCACGACGAGAAGATGCCGCCCTTCGATCCGGCCGGCCTGCCCGCGCCGCAGTTCGGCTCGCCGGTCCACTGCGTGCGATTATCGAACGACGGGCTCGTCTATGTCTGCGACCGGGTCAACAACCGTTTCCAGGTGTTCCGCAAGGAGGGCTCGTTCGTCTCGGAGCACTTTTTCGAGCGCAACACCCGCCTCAACGGCTCGGTATCCGACCTGGTGCTTTCGCCCGACGCCGAGCAGAAGTTCATCTACATGGTGGACGGCGTGAACAACGAGCTGCGCATCATCGAACGCAAGTCGAACGAGGTCCTGGCGCGTGTCGGCCGGCCCGGCCGCTTCGCCGGGCAATTCCACGTGGTGCACAACGTTGCGGTCGACCGAGCCGGCAACGTCTATACGAGCGAGGTCAATACGGGGCAACGCGTACAGAAATTCAGGCGGCTGGACGCGCAGAATTGAGCTGCGCGGTTTGAACCTGCCCGGTCGGGCTGATAGACTTGAACCCATACCCAAGGGAGGACTTCAAGGTGAAGAGAACGGGATTGCGTGGTTTTGCGCTTGCTGCCACCACCGCCGTCGGCGTCGTGTTCGCCGGGACCGCGATGGCCCAGGAGACGCTCACGGTCTGGTGGTCGAAGGGCTTCTACAAGTCCGAGGACGACGCGTTGTTCGAAGCGGTCAAGAAGTTCGAGGCCAAGACCAAGGTCAAGGTCGATATTTCGCAGTACGCGCCGCAGGACATGGTGCCGAAGACGGTCGCGGGACTCGATTCCGGAACGCCCCCGGACGTGGGCTACGCCGACGTCTACGACTTCCAGGTCGCCAGCAAATGGGCGTTCGAGGGCCGGCTCGAGGATATCTCCGACATCATCAATCCGCTCAAGGGCAGCTTCGCGCCCAACACGGTCGAGACCACGCTGCTCTACAACGACAAGGCCAAGAAGAAGGCCTACTACGCCTTCCCGCTCAAGCAGCAGACCATGCACATCCAGTACTGGATCGACATGCTGCAGACCGCGGGCTTCAAGGAAGCCGACATTCCCAAGGGGTGGAAGGATTACTGGGACTTCTGGTGCACCAAGGTACAGGCCGGCTACCGCTCCAAGACCGGAACGCGCGCCTTCGGCATCGGGCAACCGCTCGGCGTCGATTCGAGCGACTCGTTCTATTCGTTCCTCACCTTCATGGACGCCTACAACGTCAAGCTGGTCGACGACGACGGCAAGCTCCTGGTCGACGACCCGAAGGTGAAGGCCGGGCTGATCGGCGCGCTCAAGGACTACACCGACATCTACTCGAGGGGCTGCACGCCGCCGTCGGCGACGAGCTGGAAGGACCCCGACAACAACGTCGCGTTCCACAACAAGACCACGGTGCTGACGCACAACGCGACCATCTCGATCGCCGCCAAGTGGCTCGACGACATGAATAACCAGTCGCTGACCGCGGAGCAGCGCGAGCAGGCGAAGAAGAACTATCAGGAGCTGATCGCCACCGCCGGCTTCCCCAACAAGCCGGACGGCTCGAAGATGGTGTACCGCACCGCCGTCAAGGTCGGCGTGGTGTTCGCCGAGGCGAAGAACAAGGCGCGCGCCAAGGAGTTCGTGCAGTTCCTGCTGCAGGAAGAGAACCTCACCCCCTACGTGGAAGGCGCGCTCGGCCGCTGGTTCCCGGTCACCAAGGCCGGACAGGCGCGGCCGTTCTGGCAGAACGACCGCCACCGCAAGGCGGTGTTCGACCAGTACGCCGCCGGAACGGTGCCGTTCGAGTTCACCAGGAACTACAAGTTCACCATCCTCAACAACGAGAACGTCTGGGCCAAGGCGGCCAACCGCGTGCTCAACGAGAAGGTTCCGGTCGACAAGGCGGTCGACGAGATGATCGCCCGCATCAAGCAGGTCGCCGGCTGACGTGACGCGAAACCCGGCCGTCGCGATGGACGGCCGGGTCCTTGCGCGAGAGAAAAGCGAGCGGTCGCCATGACGACGATCACGCTCAGCAAGCCCGAACTTGGCGATGCCCGCTACGGCGCGCGCCTGCCGCCCGAGCAGGCGTGGGGCATCCTGTTGCTCACGCCCTACATCCTGGTGTTCCTGCTGTTCGTGGTCTATCCGGTCGGCTACGGCCTCTGGATCGCGCGCAATCCGGCCTCCTACGTCACGCTGTTCGACGATCCGATCTTCGCGCGCTCGGCGGTCAACACGGTCGTGTTCCTGGTCGTCGCCGTGAACGTCAAGATGTTCGTCGCGCTCATGCTGTCCGGGTTCTTCGCCCAGACCCGGCCGTGGATCCGCTGGCTGTCGGTGCTGTTCATCCTGCCGTGGGCGGTGCCGTCGATCCCGACCATCCTGTCGCTGCGCTTCATGCTCAATCCCGAATGGGGCGTGATCAATCAGCTCATCTTCAAGCTGACGCTCGACGACGGGCCGAATTGGCTCAACAATCCGACCATCGCGCTCTCGCTCGCGATGCTGGTGCACATCTGGAAATCGCTGCCGTTCTGGACCTTGATCCTGCTCGCCGGGCGCCTGGCAATCCCCGGCGACCTGTACGAGGCCTCCTCGGTCGACGGCGCTTCGCGCTGGCAGAAGTTCAAGTACGTCACCTGGCCGTCAATGCAGACGCTCTACCTCACCTGCACGATCCTCTCGATGATCTGGACGCTCGGTGACTTCAACAGCGTCTATCTGTTGACCGGCGGCGGCCCGGCCGACCTCACCCACGTGTTGGCGACGCTCGGCATCCGCTATCTGCGCCTCGACCAGGTCGACCTGTCGATGGCGGCGATCGTGTGCGCGCTGCCGTTCGTGCTTCCGCTGGTGTTCTTCATGATGAAGCGGTTGTCGCGATGAGGATGCCGTCCCTGCGCGAGGTCTCGGCGGAGGCCAGGCTCCTGCTGATCGGCATCCCGGTGCTGATCTGGACGATACTGCCGCTCTATCACCTGTTCTTGTTCGCGATCTCGACCAAGGAATCGGCGTTCTCCGGCAACCTGTGGCCGGCCCAGCCGACCTTGCGCAATTTCGGCATTGTGTTCGCCCAGCAGCACTACTTCCTGCATCATTTCTGGCAGCAGCTGTGGAATTCGCTGTTCATCGCGGTCGCGACCGGCGTGATCACGCTGCTCGTCGCCACCGCCGCCGCGTTCGCAATCAGCCGGCTGAAGGTGAAGGGCGGACGCTGGGTGATGAATTTCGCGCTGTTCACCTATTTCATCCCGGCCGCATTCCTGGCCGTCCCGATGTACCGCACCATGGGCCTCTACGGCCTGCTCAACAGCCATTGGGCGCTGATCCTGGCGATGGTGACGATCGCGACGCCCTACGCGATCTGGGTGCTCAAGCAGGCCTCCGACAAGCTGCCGGTCGAGCTCGACGAGGCCGCGATCGTCGACGGCGCCTCGACCATGCAGCTGTTCCGGCTGGTCTACATCCCGCTGATGATGCCCTCGCTGGTGGCGGTCGGCATCTACGCGCTGCTGCTGGCGTGGAACGAATACCTGTTCGCGTTCCTGCTGCTTTCCAAGGACAGCAACATCACGCTGCCGGTGGCGCTCGGGAATTTCCTGGCGGCCGACGATTCGCCCTGGGAGCTCTTGATGACGACCGGCCTGATCTACGCGCTGCCGCCGGCCGCGATCTACTACGTGTTCCGGCGCTACATGGTGTCCGGACTGACGGCAGGCGCGGTGAAGAGCTGACCCACATCCTTAATGACCGGTTAACGCCGCTTGCCGGCGGCTTGATGGAAAACTCGCGCATGCTTTAAGTCTATTTTTGTTCTGGACGTTTACGTTGGCGCATCCGCAAACCGGCAGCAGCGATCTGCCGCCTCGACATCGCCTCAGGCGCCGCAGTGTATTGCCGCATGGACAAGCACGACGAACAGGCCTCGGTGCAGAGCGCAGACCCCGCTTCCGACCTGTTCAGGGACATCCTCGAGCTGCTTCCGGTCGGCGTCGCGCTGCGCGACGAATCCGGCCAGGTTGTCCTCGCCAATGGCGTCGCCGCGGCCGAGATGGGGCTGGCGGGGCCGCGTCTCGACCGTGCATGGGCCGACAGCCGCGGCGCCGACACGGCGCGCCCGGGGTCGACGCTGACGCCAAGCATGGAGGCGCTGTCGACCGAGGATGACGTCGACGGCCCAACCGGCAAGCGCACGCTGCTCACCGCCCATAAGCCGGTGCGCGTGCGCGGGCGCGATCTCCTGCTTTCGGCGTCGCTCGACATCACCGAGCGCAAGCGCGCGGAGGACGAGCTGGTCCGGCGCGCCTATTTCGACGAGCTGACCGGGCTTGCCAACCGCACCCTGATCCAGGAGCACGTCGAGGACGTGTTCGCGCGCCAGGGCCGGGACGCGGGCGGACGCTTCGCGCTCGCCTTCATCGACCTCGACAACTTCAAGCACATCAACGACTACTTCAGCCACGCGATCGGCGACGCGCTGCTGGTCCAGGTCGCGCGCCGCGTCGCCGGGCGCATCAAGTCGACCGACATGCTCGCCCGCATCAGCGGCGACGAGTTCGTCCTGCTGATCGATCCGGTAGAGAGCGAGCAGCAGCTGCGCGCCGTCATCGACGGCATCCTGGACGACATCAAGCGGCCGTTCCAGCTCGAGGCCTTCGAGGTGTTCACGTCGGCGTCGATCGGGGTCAGCATCTTTCCCGAGCATGGCCGCAGCTATGAGACGCTGCGCCGCAATGCCGACAACGCGATGTATCGCGCCAAGACCGACTCGAAGGGGGGCGCGGCCTTCTACGACCTCAACATGGGACGCTCGGTCACGGCGCGGATGGAGCTGGAGCAGCGGTTGCGGCTGGCGATCCGCGATCGCCGGTTCTGCTGCGCGTTCCAGCCCAAGGTCGACATGCGCAGCCAGGAGGTCATCGGCTTCGAGGCCCTGGTGCGCTGGCGCGATGACCGCGGCAACATCAACCCGCCGGGCGACTTCATCGGGCTCGCGATCGAGCTCGGATTGATCGATCCGATCACGCACTTCGTGCTGGCCGAGATCACCGAGTTGATCGGGCAGCTCGACGCCGCCTTCGGCGCCGCCACGACGATGAGCATCAACGTCGCCGCCAAGCAGGCCGGCGATGCCGTGTTCATGCGCTCGTTCACCGAGTCGCTGCAGGCGACCGGCTGTGTCGAGCGTTTCATGCTCGAGATCACCGAGGACGCGCTGCTGGCGAAGAACCAGTTCCAGACACAGGTGCTGCCGATGCTGCGCGAACTCGGCGTGCGTGTCTCGATCGACGACTTCGGAACGGGCTATTCCTCGCTCGCCGTGCTGGCCGACCTCACCGTCGACGAGGTCAAGGTCGACCGCTCCTTCATCACCGCCATTCACCAGCGGCCGCGCAGCCAGAGCGTCCTCAAGACGATCGAGTCGCTGGCCCATGCGCTCGGAATGAGCGTCGTCGCCGAAGGCGTCGAGACGTTCGAGGAGCTCGCCTATCTGCAGGCGGCGACGCAGATCCGCTATGCGCAGGGCTACTATTTCTCGAAGCCGTTCTTCATCGAAGATTTCGTGCAGTCGCGGCTCGCGGCCGGCGGCGGGCGTGCGGTTGCGACCAATCGCGAACGGCCCGAGCTGCGCCTGTCGCGCGCGCCGCGCACGGCCGCGGAGGCGCCGTGGCGACGGTAGGTATTCCGATTCACTTGTCAAACAGCCAATGCGTTACGCCCGGCTTCAAGCGAGGCTCCGGGCTGCCCCTTCTCCCTTTGTCCTGCCCTCCGAAGAGGGAATGGAGCGCCGGGAAGCGCCGGGGGTTTGCGAGGCCCCCTGGGTGGGGCGACCTTGGGATTGCGAGTCCCGCCCCAGGCCGAAGCCTGCGCGCCAAGAGGACGGGATTGCGAGTTCCGTCCCGAGACGCGCCCTCAGGAGTCCCGTCCGGGTGCGAACCGGGCCGGGGCTGTGAGGAGGCGCCTCCCGGCGCTCCACCGCGGCAACCGCCGCACCGACCGAGGCGAGGATTTCCGGCGCCGGCCACCACAGGAATCGCCCTGTTCTCCGGGCTATCCTGCGGTTCGTCCCGCCTCATGACGCTTCATGAAACGCCCCTTGGTGGAACGAGGTTGGCATGGAGTGTGAACCTAGTCTGTGAATCTTATATCTATGAAATCGTTACAAATAAGGATTATTGTCCTGGTATCAGCATACGGCAGGCATGCCGCTTTCGAGGCTTTTGCCCAGCCTCCCGATCGGCCAGTGACTGTGCGAGCTACTTCGGCTGGCCCGGCGCCATGCTGCCGTAGAGCTCGCTCGCGGATTTCTTCAGCAGGCGAAAGCGGTTCGGGTCGAGCGCCGGCGCCGATGGCGCGGGCGCAGGCTGCGCCGGCTGCAGCGGCGCCTCGGGCTCGACCTGCGGCCTGGCGTCGGCCTCGTCGCTGACGTTGCGCTGGCTCGTGGTCGCGCCGCGCCAGCGCTCGAGCACCGAGGCGACGAAGGCCTGGCTGACGCCGGTGGCGAACTCTTCGCCGACGCCGCCGGCCGACTCGCTCTTGGGCAGCTCCTGCGCGGGAAGCTGCTTGAACTTCAACCGCGTCGGCATCGCCACGCCTTCGCCGAAGGCCAGCACCTCGCGCGTGCTCAAGGAGGGCAGGAACGCGAGCAGGTTGGTCGCCGCATCCGAGATCGCCGAACGCAGGATGGCCTGGTCGCGGTCGTTGGTCATGCGCATCGCGAACAGCGTCGAGCATTGCGACAGGATGGTGGCGTCGAGCTCGGCCGGGCGCTGGCTCACCAGCGCAAGGAACACGCCGTACTTGCGGCCTTCCTTGGCGATACGGGCGATCGAACGCCGGGTCGGGCCGAAGCCGATGCTGCGGTCGGCGGAGACGTAGCGATGCGCTTCCTCGCAGACGAACAGCAAGGGCGCGGCGCCGTCGCTCCACAGGCCGAAGTCGAACGCCATGCGGCAGATGACCGAAACGACCGCGTCGACGACCTCCGACGGGAAGCCGGCAAGTTGCATCACCGTCATCGGCTTGCCATCGGGCGGCAGGCGGAACAGCTGTGCCAGCACCTCGGCCATGGTGTCGCCGCCGACGTTGGCGTTCTCGAACATGAAACCGTAGCGCGGGTCGTTGCGCACCGCCTCGATGCGCGTGATCAGGCGATGATAGAGCATGCGCGAGGAGCGGTTCTCGAGCTTGCCCATGCGCTCGTCGAGCAAGGTGACGAGGTCCGCAAGCCGGTAGGGCACCGGCGTGTCGACCGTGTAGCCGGTCATCCTCGGATCGGCCTTGCGCATGATCGAGCGGTCGGCCGATCCGCGGTGCAGATTGTAGTTGCTCTTGGCGATCGGGATGACTTCCGAGAGGATGTCGACCTCCTCCTCCAGGCCGGGACGGCCGCCGAAGAAGACGTCGGTGATCTCCTCGAAATTGAACAGCCAGAACGGCAGCTTGAGATTACGCGGGTTGATGACCTGCGCACGCTCGCCGAACGAGTGCCCGTATTCGCTGTGCGCATCGAGCACGAAGATGCGCAAATCCGGCCGCGCCCGCATGCACTCCTGCAGGATGAGGACCACGCCGCTCGACTTGCCGACGCCGGTGGTGCCGAGCACCGCGAAGTGCTTGGACAGCATGTCGTCGACGTCGATGTAGGCGCCGATGGTGCCGTCCTGCTGCAGGTGGCCGACTTCGATCACCGAGGCCGCGGCGATATTGAAGACGAGCTGGAGCTCGCGCGTCCCGATCAGCACCACCGGATCGCCGATCGCCGGGTATGCGGTCACGCCGCGCTGGAAATACGCCGCGGGCGTACCCCGGTCCTTGATCTCGCCCACCAGGTCGAGGTGAGCGGTGGCGTGGCAGTCCTGCTCGTTTCCGGCCGGGATCGATTCGATGAACACGTCGGTCACGACCCCGACCAGGATCGTCTTGCCGATGTCGATGCCGAGGAACTTGCCGACCGTGGCGCGCGTGTCGTCGGAGAAGCGCGGATGCGGAGCCGGCAGTCCGACGCTCGCTTGCGATCCGCGGACCGAAATGACGCGCCCGATCGGCGCAGTGGCAGGCTGTTTCGGATCGACGGTCGACATGGGTTCGCTCGCGCTGAGAGGATCCGGCAATCGGGCTCGAAATGGGGTGTCCCTTGGTCCCGGACAGTAGCCATCGGCGCTGTAGATTCCGTTAACCCGCGGGCAATGAATCGGGCCGCGCAGGCCGCGCGTCGACCGATCGGAGGACCCGCCGCGCATGCGGTTAATGGAGGGTTATGGCGACTTCCCCTCTCCCGCGCAGCGGGAGAGGGTTCTTTCCTTGAAACAAATACCCCTCTCCCGCCTCGGTCCTTCGGACCTCGGCATCCTCTCCCCGCTCCCGCCTTCGCTGCGCTTCGGCGGGCGAGCGAGCAAGCCCGCCATAGCCTTGGCGACGGCGGGCTTCGCGGGGCGAGGGGAAGATACAACCATTGACGCGAACGGAAGGCTGACTGCGATAGCCGCGCCGCCTGCTTCGCGCTAAGATCGCGGTAGAGCTTGTTTGCCGGAGCATGATCTTTTCCGAAAACCGGTGCCCACTTTTCGGGATCATGCTCTAGGAAACGCGGAGGACCAGGATGAAGCATCTCAGCGGGATGGACGCGACGTTCTTCCACGTCGAGACGCCCGAGACGCCGATGCATGTCGGCAGCCTCTGCGTCGTGTCGCTTCCGGAAGGATACGCCGGCGACTATTACGAGGATTACAAGGCGCAGATCGGCAGCCGGCTGCATCTCGCCGAGGTGTTCGAGCGCAAGCTCGCGCTCATGCCGTTCGAGCTTTCCAACCCGATCTGGGTCGACGACGACGACGTGGACCTCGACTATCACGTGCGGCGCATCATCCTGTCCAAGCCAGGCACGTTCCAGCAGCTCGAGCAGTACGTGGCGCGGCTGCATTCGAGCCTGATGGACCGCAGCCGGCCGCTCTGGGAGCTCTACGTCATCGAGGGCCTGCAGAGCGGGCAGATGGCGGTCTATTCCAAGGTGCATCACGCCGCGGTCGACGGACAGGCCGGCGTGGCGCTGGCCAAGGCGCTGTACGACATCTCGCCCGAGCCGCGGGCGATCAAGCCGCGGCGCGAGAAGCGGCGCAGCGACCAGTACCAGCTCGGCGCCGCCGAACTGGTCGTCGCCGGCATGAAGAACACCGCCGAGCAGTACATGAAGCTGATCACGACGCTGCCCAACACTTGGGCGGCGCTGACCAGCATCTCGCTGCCCAAGGTCGGCGAGGCGCTTCCCAAGATCGGTCCGAACACCGACTGGGGACTGGCCCCGCGCACGCCGCTCAACGTCTCGATCACCAACCAGCGCACCTATGCGGCCCGCTCGGTGTCGCTCGCCGACGTGAAGCAGACCGCCAAGCGGCTGAGCGTGACCTTGAACGACGTCGTGATGGCCGCCTGCGCGCAGGCGCTGCGCAGCTATCTCGCCGACGACAACGCGCTGCCCAAGGCGCCGCTGCTCGCGGCCGTGCCGGTGAGCCTGCGCGAGGCGGGCAACACGGAGCAGAACAACCAGGCCACCATCATGCTGGTGAGTCTTGCGACCGACATCGCCGATCCGCTCGAGCGGCTGAAAGCCATCAACCAGTCGAGCTCGTCGTCCAAGGAGATCACCGGCAGCCTGAAGGCCGTCATCCCGACCGACTATCCGTCGTTCGGCGCGCCCTGGCTGATGACCGGCCTCGCGACGCTGTGGGGCCGCTCCAAGATCGCCGACAACCTGCCGCCGATCGCCAATGTGGTGATCTCGAACGTGCCCGGCCCGCAGATGCCGCTCTACATGGCCGGCGCCAAGGTCGACACCTATTTCCCGGTCTCGATCCCCTCGCACAGCATGGCGTTGAACATGACCGTGCAGAGCTACAACGGCACGCTCGACTACGGCCTCATCGCCTGCCGGCGCGCGGTGCCGGACATCGGCGAACTCGCCGACTATGTGGTCAAGGCACACCAGGAGCTGCACGAATTGGCGCTGAAGCAACCGGAAGCTCCGGCGTTGCGCGCGGTGCCGGCGGAGCCGTCGGCCGCAGCGGCACGCAAGGGGTGAAAGGCTCGACAACGGGCTGCGGAACACGACAATGGGGCCGCGAATCGGGGCCGGATTCCCGGACGTCGGAACCGCGACCGATTGAGTTTGTTGTCGGCCGTACCCATGTCTTGAGCTTGCTGCCTTCCCGTAGGGCAGCCCGGAGAGGACAGAGAGAATGGCGGTCACGGCGCAGACCATCGATCCACCGTCGAAGGCGTTGCTGCTGCTCGAGGGCCGCGCGCTGGGCGAGCTCGCGGCGTTCGTCGGCGCGCTGCCGCTGCTCAGCCTCGCGCCGCGCGGCGACGGCCACGCCGTGCTGGTGCTGCCCGGCCTGATCGCGAGCGATATTTCGACCCGGCCGCTGCGGGCGTTCCTGCGCGGCCGCGGCTACGAGGTGCACGGCTGGGGACAGGGACGCAATTTCGGACCGCGTGCGGGCGTAGAGCGCCGCATGCTCGATCACATCCACGAGCTGCGCCAGCGCTCAGGCGGCAAGGTCAGCCTGATCGGCTGGAGTCTCGGCGGCCTCTATGCGCGTCAGCTGGCCAAGCAGCGTCCCGACGACGTGCGGCTCGTCATCACGCTCGGAAGTCCGTTCAACGGCAGCCCGCGCGCCACCAATGCGTGGCGGCTGTACGAATATGCCAGCGGCCGCAAGGCCGACGAGGCGCAGGCGTTCGGCAGTCCGCTGCACGAGACGCCGCCGGTGCCGACGACCGCGATCTTCAGCCGGACCGACGGCATCTGCGCGTGGCAGTGCTGCGTCGAGAAGGAAGGCCCGCAGGCCGAGAACATCGAGGTCGACGGCAGCCATTGCGGCCTCGGCCATCATCCGGCCGCCGTCTACGCGGTCGCCGACCGCCTGGCACAGCCGGAAGGCCGCTGGAAGCCGTTCGACCGCGGCGGCTGGCGCAGCCTGGTGTTTCCCGATCCCAAGCGGCGGCGGTGAACGTCCAACTCTCTCCGCTACCCTCCCCCTTGTGGGGAGGGTCGACGCGCGCGTAGCGCGCGTCGGGGTGGGGGTCGTGCGATCAAGAACAGGTGGCGCCACAGGCGCACTATCGAACTACCCCCACCCCTAAACCCCTCCCCACAAGGGGGAGGGGAACACCGCGGCGTTTGTGGCCCGACCTCAATCCTCGTACTTGAACGAGACCTTCAGCTTGGCGCGATAGGCTTCGAACTTGCCGTTCTTCAATTGCATGTCGAGCTCGGCGACCTCGGCGACGCGCAGGTCGCGCAGCGTCTTGGAGGCGCGATCGACCGCGACCCTGGCGGCCTTTTCCCACGACTCGGTGCTGGTCCCGACGATCTCGATGACTTTGTAGACGCTGTCCGCCATGACGCCCTCCGCGGTTGCACTGGCAGCTTGCTGCCGGCCGGCAGGACACTCGCTGCCGGACCGCCGTCAGCGTAGCGCCGGATGCTGCGCGATGGAAGGCGGGTCTTAGAGCGGCGGCGTAGCCCGGCTTTCGCGGAATCGCGAAAGCCGGGGGTCCCTCTCCGCCGGCACGACCGTTCCCGGATTGCGCCACGGCGCGTCCAAGATACGGATCGACGTGCATCAGGCGCAATCCGGGCTACTGCAGTTTCAGCAGCAGTGGCGTAGCCCGGCTTTCGCGGAATCGCGAAAGCCGGGGATCCTCTCACCGCGGCACGACCGTTCCCGGATTGCGCCACGGCGCGTCGAAGACACCCGTCAACGCGCATCAGGCGCAATCCAGGCTACTGCAGCTTGAGCAGCAACCCGGCCGAATACAGCAACAGCCCGGCCAGCCCGCCGATCATCGCGCCGTTGAAACGGATGTACTGCAGATCCTTGCCGATATTGATCTCGATCAGCCGGATGAGCTGCGCCATATCCCAGGACTTCACCTGCTCGGCGATGAACGCCGACACGCCGCTCTTCTGCTTCTGGATGAAGGTCGTCAGCACCATCACCATGCCGTGGTTGATGTCGGCGCGCAGCCGTTCATCTTCGGCAAGCTGGCGGCCGGCTTCGACCAGCAGATTCTGCAGGTGCGCGTGCAGGGGCGAATCCGGCTTGCGCACTTCCTGCTCGAGAAAATGCCGGAAGCTGTCCCACATGCCCTGCGCCAGCTCGGCGAGCTGCGGATAAGCGAGCATGTCCGCCTTCAGGCCCTCGATCTTGTCGGCATACTCGGGCGAGGTTGCGAGCTTCTCGATGAAGCCGGCGACGAAGCGGTCGAACTCGTGGCGCAGCGGATGATCGCCGTCCGCCCGCACCTCTTCGAGGAACGCATAGGCCGACGCCACCACCTTGTTGAGCAGGTACTGGTCGGCGCGATAGAGGTTGAGCAAGGTCGGCAGCTCGGCGCGGATCTTCTGCCGGATCGCCTCGAGCGCGGCCGGATCGGACATCAGCCGGTTGAGCGCGGTGAGGACCTCGTCGAGGATTTGTTGATGGCGGCGATCCTCCGTGACGGTCGACAAGAGGCCGGCGGCGAACGGCGCGAGCTTCACCGCCGCGATCTGGTCCACCGCCCGCTGGCCCAAGAAGGCGCGCAGGCCCGACTGGTCGGCCGCCGTCAAGGCGTCCGGCAGCAGCCGCAGGATGAAGCGCGCGAGCCCCGCACTGCGCTCGCGGTCGGACAGCCAGGCCGAGATGGCGGCGGCGAAATCGACCTGCCGCAACTTCGCCTCGACCGGCCCGGGTGCGAGGAAGTGCGCCTCGATGAAATCGCCGAGACTGTCCGCGATGCGCTGCTGGTTGGCCGGGATGATCGCGGTATGCGGGATAGGCAGACCGAGCGGCCGCTTGAACAGCACGACGACCGCGTACCAGTCGGCGATGCCGCCGATCGTCGCAGCCTCCGCGAAGGCGGCGAGGAAGCCGAACCCCGGATGCCAGCGATGCTCGAGCAGCTTCGCGACCACCAGCAGCGCGACGCTCAAGATCAGAACGGCGGTCGCGACGAGCTTCGTTCGCCGCAAGGCCTGGAGCTTGGCGAGATCGCGCGCATCGAGGGCAATACCCTCGAACCGCGTCCGCAGTTTGCCGGGATCGGTGTGCATGGGATCACCAGGTTTGGAACGCGTGCGTGGACGGGTGACACTTAGTGTCCGGCGATGCCGGCGGAAACCATGGTGAAGGCGCAGCTGGTGGCCAATGCTTTGATTTTGTTGCTATATTTTATGATCAAAAATTTTTGGCGCGATGCACCATTTTCTATGTTGCGGTGCGGTATAGGATCGTCTATATGATGGCCATGCCTCGGGCCGATGACGGACGGGGCCGGACCATAGCTCAACCACGAGGATGGAGATCATGACCACCAAAGCCACCAAGTCCCCGGTCGACAGCGCCAACGCCACCTACGAGTCGATCGTGAAGACGCTCAGCGACATGCAGAGCAAATTCGAGCTTCCCGAGGCCGCGCGCGAGTTCCTCAAGCGCAGTGCGGCAACCGCCAAGGACCGTGCCACCGACGCGCACGCCGGCGCCAACAAGGTCACCGGCATGATCGAAGGTGCGGTCATCAACACCGTCACCCAGGTCGCCGACCTCAATCGCGAGCTGTTCGCGGTCGCCCACGAGGACGCGCAGGCGGCGCTGGCGGCGATCGAGAAGCTCGCCGGCGCGAAGTCGCTGAGCGAGGCCTATCAGCTCCAGGTCGACTATCTGCGCGATCGCACCGAGGTCGGCATGAGCCGGGCCAAGAACGTCGCGCAATTCGTGAGCGAGAAGGCGTCCGACGGCATCAAGTCGATGCAGGACGGTCTCTCCAAGGTCGCGAACTTCTCCAAGCAGGCGGCGTAACTCTCCCTGCCGCATAAATGCAAAGGGCCCGCTCGCGCGGGCCCTTTTGTTTCGTAGGGCGGGCAAAGGCGCGACATGAGATCGCGCCGATGTGCGCCGAGCGAGCGCGCCGTGCCCGCCTACGCCCTGCGGGCTTCGGCGGGCTAGCCCGCCGTAGCGTTAGCGAAGGCGGGCACGGCGCTTCCACGTTCGCGCCGTGTTGCACCGGCAGTGCCGCGCCTTTGCCCGCCCTACAGATCTGATCCGACGGATGCTATGTTTTCTCCGGTGAGAGCGGAGCAGCATCGATGAAATTCAGCCCTTCAGCGGCCGCCGCGATCTTGTTCCTCCTCGTAAGCACCCCGGCGCATTCCCAGGCTGCTCTTCATTGTTGTATCGAACTGCCCTCCGGTTCGATGCTGCCGACCGTTCGGCCCGGTGTTCCGCTGCAGCACAGCCCGTACGCAAGTCCCACCGATGTGCACCGAGGTGACATCGTTTTGTTCCTCGCATCAAAAACCAACCAGCGGCTGGTCAAACGTCTGATCGGACTTCCGGGCGACCGCATCCAGATGCGGGCCGGGCAAGTCATCATCAATGACCAACCGGTCCCGCGCATCAAGAAGGAGCCGTTCAGAGATCAGGGAATGGTAGCCCCGCAGTGGGAGGAAACACTGCCGGAAGGGATTACCCACATGACCCTCGATGTGGTCGACAACGCATTCTTCGACGACACGCCCGTGTACATGGTCCCCGCCGGGTCTTACTTCTTCATGGGTGACAACAGGGATCATTCGACCGATAGCCGCGCGCTCAGTATGGTTGGCTACGTTCCCTTCAGAGATATCATCGGCCGCGTTATGGTCAGATGAGTTTTAGTTCCCGCTGCTGCCGCCCGAAAGCGCGGCAGGGCGCGGTCGTCAACACCAACATTGGCATCGCCGACGTCGAGCGGGCCCTTTTGTTTCGTAGGGCGGGCAAAGGCGCGACATGAGATCGCGGTGATTGTACGCCGAGCGAGCGCGCCGTGCCCGCCATGAGACGTGCCGCAGTCGGCGGGCACGCTAACGTCGCACATGTATATTGTCGGTCCGAGCGACTCTCAGAGCAACTTCGCGACCGGAAATATCTCGACAACAGAGAGCCGCGCCAACAGGGAACACAGCTCCCGATCCGTGTCCGACCATTTGGGTAGGCCATGGAGAGCCGAATAGCCGAGACATTCCTTGAAGGGCTCGTGCTTAACTCGGAGAGAGCGTGAACGCTTCGTCCCTTGCTCTTTGATGAGTTTTACTTGCATCTTTGCGAGCGCATCGACCTTCTTCATGTCCATGTCGATGAAGTGAAAGCACGCCTGGATTTTCTCATCGTCCTTGCCGTCGTAGTGCTCGTAGTGCACGCCGCTCAGCGTGGTCTCAGGCTTCGGAAACTTCGGGGGGTCAGGGGGCCGGAGTTCGAACGCTTCGGGGTGGATGCCGATGATAACGTCGTTCTCGCGGATCAGAACCTTACGCTTGCAATACTTTACGAAATGTTGGTCATTCCGAAGGTTGCTGTGCTTCATTCTCCGCCCCGCCCAAAAAGAACATCGCCTGCTCAGCAAAAAGACGCAGTGGGCACTTCCCGACAGCGTAGCCCATCTCGCCCTTCGCAGAGGTCATCTCTGCTGTCCAGCGCACGCCATCTTGCCCTGCCAAGCCTGAAAACTTCGCGGTCAAAAGCACGCGCGGCGTCCTCCAAGCAACGAGCATTCCGCCTTCGTCCGAGACACCGAGCGAAATCCACTTGAAGTACTTGGAGTAGATCATCCACTTCAGGAAATCCCTGAAGGCGACAATGTTCGGCAGCGTGTCCCCCTCGTGCCAGTCCTCAACGTTGATGAGGCCGTCCAGCTCCTTGAAGAGCCGATAGCGTTCTTCCGTCCTCAGGTGCATCGCGTATTGCGACACAGCCACCTTGAGAGAGACGAGCGAATTGAAAATCTGCTCCTCAAAACTCGCGTTCTCAGGGACGCTGCGCAGAATCGTCTGCGGTTGCCTGTCAAACAACACGCTTTTGCCAACTGGTGAAGTCGCGTCCTTGATTGATGTACTACTCTCCAACGCAGCCATCTTCCCGCGCCTACTGGAGAGCGCGACCGTCTCAACAGAGTGTTCTTGGAGGCTCATTGGAAGAGTGCCCGGAGATGGTCGCTGATACTGTTCTCGAATACGTCGTTTTTCGCTTCGCGCAGCTTATCGGCCATCGCCCACATCGCGTCAATGCGTTGGGGTACCTCAGCGTCGAAATAGGCATCCGTATCAAGCGAAATCGAGGTGTATTCGAGGAGTGCCGGTTGATCAAGAATAGCGCTCTGAATAGTGAGCTTAGCTCCCGTGCCCGCATGGATTGCCGAGACCCGGAAAGTGAAGTTACCGATTTGCTGTGCGATGTTCGGGCCGAGCCGGATATGCGTAGGAAAGAACTCCTCTATATCTTTCGAACTTAAAAAATCGGACGGGATGTCGATACGGTTAATGAACCGCGCGCCGATGCGCAAAACACGCTTCCGCGTGTTAAGCACCTTCTCTAGTAGTTCCCAGTTCTCTTCCGCCCGGCCCTTCAGAGTCTCCCAGCTCTCATAGGGGGCCAGGCGAATGGTCCCGAGCGCATTGGTTTTCATCATGAGCACGTCGAGTGCATTTTTGTCTGTCATCTTGAAGCCCACAGGCACAAACTTCGGCGCAGCTGTGCCGCCCTCGTCAAATATGACCTCAACCATTTGAAGCTGCTCGACGGTCGGATATTGAGACTTGAAGCGGTCGCGCACGCGTTCCATCTCGCGCGCGTTAAGTTGACCCTCAAAGCGCAGCTCAATCACCGCTTCTGTGATCGGAGGGCGCGGATAATGTCTGCTCTCGGCCATGGAGGATCAAATGCGCTTCCGCGTCCCCGCCATCCGCTACGCGTAATCAGCGGTGCATATAAGCCCAAACCCATGACTCCGCCAAGACATGCCCCATCCACCGGCACCGAGGGCGCGTGAGCCGGCAATGGGCCCGGGGCGCGTGCCGACGCGGGCACGGCGCCTCAACGTTTCGCGTTTGTTGCACCGGCAGTGCGGCGCCTTTGCCCGCCCTACTTGAACCCGAACACGTCCTGATTATACCGCCCGCTCTCGATCATGCCTTCGAGCCAGGTCGACGATTGTTCGAGCGTCGTGCCGCGCCGCTCCATATGGATGCGGATCAAGGTCTCGCGCACCGCCGGTGCCATGAAGCGCCCGTCGCCGCACACATACACCATGCCCTCGGCTTCGAGCGCGGCCCAGGCCTCGTCGCGCGCCGCCCACAGCGCCTCCTGCACGAAGCGGTGCGGCGAGGCCTCGGAGCTCGAGAACGCGAGGTGCACCTTGACCACGCCCTGGGCTTCCCATTGCTTCATCTCGTCGTCGTAGAACCAGTCGTGCTGCGGATGGCGGCAGCCGTAGAACAACAGCGAGATCGCGGGCTCCATGCCCTGCGCGGCTTGCGCGGCGCGCTCCTGCAGGAAGCCGCGCAGCGGCGCGAAGCCGGTGCCCGGCCCGACCAGGATCATCGGGATCTCGGGATCCTCGGGCGGCGCGAACGGCGGGTTGGGGCGGCGCACGAAGCCGAGGATCTCGTCGCCCGGCCGGGTGTGCTGCAGGTAGGACGAAGCCACGCCCTGATAGAAGCCGCTGCCCGACCAGGCCGGCGCCGCCACCGTGCCGACGGTCAGATTGATGGCCTCAGGGATCGCGAGCGGCGAGGACGAGATCGAATAGAAGCGCGGACGGATCGCCGCGGTCATTTCGAGCAGGCCCTCGAGCGGCAGCTCGATCGCCGGATAGCGCATCAGCAGGTCGTAGATGGTGATGCGCTTGTCGGTGATGTCGCGCGTGAACGCCTTCTTGGAATCCTCGTCCTCTGCCGCCAGTCTGTCGAGCTCTTTCAACGTCACCGGGCAGCGCGTGTGCGCAATCAGCGTGCGCATGTCCTTGCGCGTCGCGGGATCCTGCAGCTCGACGAAATCGGCGAGCAGCTGGCGCACCGTGACCGGCTTGCCCACGGGCAGATGGCGCATCTGGCTCGACTGCGAGTCGAGCTGCACCACGGTGTCGCCCTTCAGGCCGAGCCGCTCGATGATCTTGTCGGCCACTTCAGGCCGGTTGCGCGCGTAGACGGCGAGATGATCGCCGGCGCGGTAGCTGACGTCCTTGGGCAGCCGGATCGTCATGTGCCGGGTCGAAGGGCGCGGCGCTTCCTTGCTGAAGTCCCACAGGCCGGTCGCGTCGCGCACCAGCTCGTCGTTGCCGACGACTTCGAGCCGATAGGCCTGCTCGGGCAGCACCGCGGTGCGCGTCGCGTGCGCGTCGGAGAACGTGATCTTCAATCGCGGCGCCGCCGGCGCTGCCGCGGGCGCGTCACCTTCGCCCAGCGCCTTCCACAGCGCGCCCATCCAGCGCTCGACCGCCTCGTCGAAGTCGCCATTGCCGTCGGCCTCGCCGCGCGGCAGCAGCGCCTTGGCGCCGGTCTGGCGCAAGGTCGCTTCCATCGTCTTGGGAAACGCCTGGTAGGTGCGCCACTGGGTGTTGCCGCAGCCGAGCACCGCGTAGCTGAGGTTCGGCCGCTCGATCTCGCCGATCTTGTTCTCGGCGATCGCGCTCTCGAAGCGCATCGCGCTGTCCGGCGCCTTGCCGTTGTATGTCGAGGTGATGACGATGAGCGTGCCGTTCTCGGGCAGGCCGTCGGCAAAGTCGTCGAGCGCGGCGGTCTTCACGTCGAAGCCGCTCGGACCGGCGCGGTCGGAGATCTGGTTGGCGATGTCGCGGCAGGTGCCGAGGCTGGTTCCATACGCGACGACGAGCGAACGGCCCTCGCCCTTGATGCCCTGCTCTCCGCCGCCGTTCGACCTGCGCCGCCGCCTTGGTCGACACCACGATCGGTTCACTCGGCTTGAATTCGGCGCGATGGGTGCGCGCGCGGACCTTGATCTTCAGCCCGTCCGGCTTGATGGTCAGCGTCTCCTTGATCTTGAGCTGATAGCGCGTGTGGTCGATCAGGTTGAAGCGCTGCAGCACCATGCCCATCACCAGCGCCGCCTCCTGCAGGGCGAACTGGCGGCCGATGCAGGCGCGCTGGCCGTTGCCGAACGGCTTGTAGGCGTTGATCGGCCGCTTCATCTCGGCTTCGCGGCTGAAATTGTCCGGATTGAACAGCTCGGCGTCCTCGCCCCACACCGCCTTGTCGCGGTGGAGCATCGGCGCCAGCACCACCATGTGATAGCGCTTCTTGAGCTTGTACTGGCCGCCGATCGTGGTGTCGGCGAGCGGCGCGATGCCGTAGGCCGGCGCGGTCGGCCACAGCCGCAGCGTCTCCTTCAGCACCTGCGCCACGTAAGTGAGCTGGTTGACCTGCTGGTACGTCGGCTTGACCGACAGGTCGCTGCCGAGCACGCGGTCGACCTCGGCGTAGCACTTCTCCAGCACGTCGGGATTGTTCAACAGCGCATAGGTGGCGAACGACAACAGGCCACTGGTGGTCTCGTGGCCGGCGATCAGGAACGTGATGGTCTCGTCGCGGATCTGGCGGTCGTCGAGCCGCTGTCCGCTGCGCTTGTCGACGCCGGACAGCATCAGGCTCATCAGGTCTTTCTTGGCGGCGTCGTGCCCGGCCTCGCGCCGCTCCCTGATGATGGTCTCGACCATCCCATGCATGAAGCGGATGTCGTCGCGCAGCTGGCGGAACTGGCGCTGGTGGATCAGCCCCTCGAGCGGCAGCCCGCGCGTCTCCATGGTGGTCTCGAGCGCGCGCGCCATGGCGTCGACAAACGGATGGTTGCCGTCGCGGTAGAATGAGTTGAAGCGGTAGTCGAAGCCGCACAGCCCGATGGTGTCGAGGGTGAGCCGCGTCATGTCGTCGGTGACGTCGATCTCGTCGTCGTGGTTGAGCCGTTCCCACTTGAGGCAGAGCTGATCGGCGAGATCGAGCATCGCGCCGTGGTAGCCCTGCATGGCGCGTTGCGCGAAGGTCGGCAGCAGGATGTGGTGCGCCTTCGACCAGTTCGGCTCCTTGGTGTCGGAGGTGAACAGGCCGTGCGCCAGCGGCCTCAAGCGGCGCAACGCGCCGCGCGTGCTCTTGTCGAAGCGCGCCTCGTCGCACAGCTCGTCGACCAGCGAGAAGCCCGATACCACCACCACCGGCTTGCCCATCATGTCGAGCCAGAAGATCGGGCCGCACTCGCGCGCGAGATTGATCAAGTCCTGCACCGGCGCGCCGGCGCTCACCGACAACAGGTTGCCGATCAGCGGCTTGCGCGGCGGATGGGGGATCGGATCGAGCGGATTGCCGCGCGCCATGACAAGCTCTCCCGGAATACCGTTCTCTGCCCGGATTTTGCTCGGTTGCCGGCTTGAAGGCAAACGCCTTCCGCGCACGTAAACTGTTCGCGCCGGTCGGCCTCCCCGGCGACGCCGTTTCCGCAGACGACGCGCCGAGCTACAGCCATTTCCGCTCAGATTGAATCGCGTTCCGCAGGAGCCGAACGCGAAATGGCTGTAGATTCCTTGCGTTGCGCATGTTCTTTGTCGGCGAACCGGTGCCCACTTCGCCGGAACATGCGCTAGAATGCCGTCTGCATCGGAGGATCGCGGCGATGACCAGACAGTGGAATGCGCAACCGTCAACCCTCGCGCCCGAGGCGCCGCAGGCTTTGACCCAGGACTGGATCGACCAGCGCGTGTTCGATCTCTACGACGAGTACTGTCACGGCCACATCGACCGGCGCGAGTTCCTGGCGCGCGCCGCGGCGGTGACCGGCGGGCTCGCGATGGCGCAGGCGTTGCTTCCGCGCTACGCGCTGGCGCAGACGATCTCGTTCACCGATGCGCGCATCAAGGCGCGCTACGTGACCTACCCGTCGCCGGGGGGCAGCTCGGGAACGATGCGCGGTTACCTGGTGCAGCCGAGCGGCGCGGGGCCGTTCCCCACCGTGCTGGTGATCCACGAGAACCGTGGGCTCAATCCGTACATCGAGGACGTGGCGCGCCGGGCCGGAGCGGAAGGGTTCCTGGCGCTCGCGCCCGACGGGCTGTCGCCGGTCGGCGGCTATCCGGGCAACGACGATGACGGGCGGACGCTGCAGGCCGGCCTCGACCAGGGCAAGCTGCGCACCGACATGATCAACAGCGCGCGCTATCTCAAAGGCCACGCGTCCTCGACCGGCAAGCTCGGCGTCACGGGCTTCTGTTGGGGCGGCGGCACCACCAACTTCCTCGCCGCGACGCTCGGGTCCGACATGCACGCGGGCGTGCCGTTCTACGGCGCGGCGGCCGAGACCGCGAGCGTGGCGAAGATCAAGGCGCCGCTGATGATCCAGTACGCCGAGAGCGACGAGCGCATCAACGCGATGTGGCCGACGTTCGAGGCGGCGCTGAAGGCGGCCGGCGTTGCGCACGAGATGCACATGTATCCCGGCACCCAGCATGGCTTTCACAACAACTCGACGCCGCGCTACCACGAGGCGTCGGCCAAGCTCGCCTGGGAGCGCACCGTCGCGTTCTTCAAGAAGCATCTGGCCTGAGGGCGAGCCGCCGCCGCGCGGCCGTCACTTGATCAGCCGCGCACCCTCGGAGGTCGTGACCTGCGAGACCGACAGGTTGCGAGGATTGTTGTTGGTCACGTTCAAGGTGGCGTTTCCCTGCACCCAGACCTGACCGGCCACCAGCGCCATGCTGGGGGAGTTGATGTTCACGACCGTGTTGCCATAGACCCAGAAATTCTGGGTCGGGAAATACGCCATGCCGTCCCACGTCGCCTTGGATTTGTCGTCGCTATTGCCGTTTCCGCCGAGCGACACCCAGGCTCCGCGGCCCTTGTCGTCGTTCGGGTTCTGGAAGAACTGGAAATTCTTGTAGATGCCGGACGTCGGCGAGGTCAGATCGATCGACGAGTTGCCCCACACGCGCAGGGTCGCGTCGTCGCCGGTAAACGCGATCATGACCTCTCTGCCGGTGACAATGGACCCGCCGTCGACCCAGAGCGAGCCGTCGATCATCACATAGATGCCACGCTCCAAGGTCACGGTGGCGGCGCCCTTGATGCGGATTCCTCCGCAGTACGTTCCGGGAGAAAGGGTCGTGCTGCCGCCGTTGATGGTCAGGCCTTTGCCCTTGTCGCACGTGCCGTAGCTGGGAAACGGAATACTCGCATAAGGGTCTTTGACGGGTTCGGAGCCGTCCCTCGGGCGCGGCGAATAGTTGTCGCCGGTATGCTTGCCGCTGACGCCGAACCGCTTCGCCTTGGCCGTGGGCTTGCCTTCCTGGGTCATCCCCCTGTTGGCCCTGGTATTGGCCTGGACCGCGCATTCCGGCGCGTTGAATTTCGCATTGCCGTTCATGTCGAATGCGCCGGTCTCGAACGCGTTCAGCGCCAACACGCAGAGCGGAACCTTGGATGTCGTCGCGGCCGAGGTTGCCTTGACGGCAAACGAATCGATGCCGGCGATCCTCATGAACGCCGTCTCGACCTTCGCGGGAGCGGAGCCCGAGTAGATGTTGTTCTCAAGCAAGAATGTCGGCGTGCCGACCACGCTCTCCTTCGCCTTGACGTTGCCGTTGAACATGTTCAACGCGATCGTCTGCCAGTTCGGCGACCCGTCGATCGCCGCTGCCAGCACGGCGCTGTCGAGTGCTTTCTGAAGATTGGCCCGGACCTGGTTGCCGTGCGAGTAATCGACGGCTGCGCCGACCGCGCCGACCACGGGGAAAACAGCCAGGGCGAATATCACCGCCACGTGGCCGTCCTCAGCACGCCGAAACGTGTTCCAGAAGCGCCGGCACTTCCCAATGCTCTGCCCAAGCATGGCACGCCCTCGTGGTTTGTCCGAAACAGTTCGTCCGGGACACGGTTGTCCGAAACCTGGGTTCCATTTGTGCACGAGGAAATTGTAATTAGCTTACGGATGGAACCGAAAATTCGATACTTCGCGGTAACCAGGAGCCCCGGTTAATTAAAAGTTTATCGGCGCATACCGAAGTCCTTTAAGAGTTCCGCCATGGGCGGCGCAAACGTTTCCCCTTGCGCTAGAACGAGATTCCGGCCTTGACGCGCACCTGGTGCCGGTCGAAATTCTGCGCGTCGAGATGCGGCGTAGTGTTAATTCGTGGATGGCCGGCGACCTGCGCCGACCAGGCGATCCCGAAATAGCCGTGCTCGCCGACGAGGGTAAACAGCGTCGGTCCGAAATACAGGGCGTGGCCAATCGGTTGATCGATCAAGTAGCTTTGATGCTTGCTCACGTGGCGAACCTCTGCGCCGACGAACAGGTCGCCGAACAGCCGATGCGAGAGGGCGCCGGATACTTCGAATATGGCTTGGTTCAGGGTGCCGCCGTCGACGTAGGCGTCCCGGTGCGGCAGATAGGCCAGGTTCACGGCCGCAAACCAGCGCCCGGGGACCAGCACGCGATCCGCGATCAAGCGCAGCTCGACTCCAACTGTGTCGTATCCATACGGAGCGTTTGCGATCCGCTGCCAATACGGCGAGACTTGAAGCGCCAATCCCACCGGAAACTGATCGCGCCGAAAGACCTGGTACTTGAAGCCGGCGATCGCGCCGAACCCACGCGAGTTTGTCGGCGTTGTCCCGTGGGGCGCGCTCGCCTGGTCGGCATTTCGCTCGAACGAAGGCGCTGCCGCCAGCGAAATTGCCAACCGGTCGGTCGGCGAATAGCCGATCCCGAGGGCGCCATCCCACGCGGCAAATCCGGACTCCTGCCGGGTAGCCCGAACGACCGAATCCTGGAAGATCCCCCACTCGCCCTTCTGCCCGACGTCGCTCCCTTCGGTGAAACCGAAGATCAGCCAGGTATTGGTAGCGCCGGGCTTTGCAAGGCTGCGGCGCTTCGCCGCCGCAGCTCGCGCGGTGCCTTTTGCCAGAAGGGCGGCGTCCTTTTGGACCGTTCGGGAAGACCGGCGAGAGGCAACAGGCTTATCTTTTCGCCCATCCGCCGTCTCAGGCGGCCGTTCGGACGCCTGCGAACGCGGCGCCGCAACGTCCCGGGGTGGCGCCGCATCGAGCTGGGCCGCAATCGCCAGCGAGCCGAGCGTCAGAAACGCGCCAATTGCATGGATGCACAGACAGGTGCTGCGCTGCGCGCGGACCATGTTTTTCCGTCCACCAAGGCGACGACGTGCGCCCGGCTGGTCCGGAGCGCGACTCAGACGCGACGCCACATGCGCGAACAGCCAACATGGACAGCGAACCGATCAGTCCCCGGAGCGGAGGACCCACGGACCTGCGAAAGCGAATTTATCCAGTCGAATCAACAAGATACGAGCCAACACCCGGTCTGTCATGGCGCGATCAATCGCGACGCATGGGCGGGCGGCTCTGCTCGCGCATCCTCCGGTCGGTTGCAAGCAACCCCTCGATCTCCGAATGAACCGCGGACTTGGTAAACAAATTGCAAACGACAAGGCGAAAGTTTGCGGCGTGATTCAATCAAAACAGAAATGCGCTGCCAGTATGTTGCGGACGCCGACAAGAAGAAGAACTGCGCTTTGGGGAAGCGATGACCGCCGCCAATCATAAGCGAATTGAAGTCGCCGCCTCCCCGCCGTGCGCCGAGTTTCGGCCGCGTTTCAGGACGAAGCCCGCGCCGGATGCCCGGCAGCCGTCGGCGAGCGACGATGGCCGCGGCCGGCGCGCGTCCATCATGGTGTTCATCTCGACTGCGGTGCTCGTCGCTTTCGCCACAAATCTGTCGATGCACCTGCTCAATCTTCGCATGCACGGCCTCGGAATATCCGAGTTCTACATCGGATTGAGCGTGGCGGCACAAGCGCTCGGTATCGTCCTGATCGCGCCGCTGGCAAAGCATGTCATCTCGGCGCTCGGCATTCGGCCAACTTTCGTCCTCGGCGCATTCGTCACCAGCACCGCCCTCGTCATCTTCCACTTCTTGTCCGAGCCTTTCGTATTGGTCGTGCTGCGAATGCTGTTCGCGATCGGTCTGGCACTGCTGTTCGTCGTCAGCGAGTCGCTTGTGATCACCCGCACCGATGCCGACAACCGCGGACGGGTGATCGGTTGGTATGCGACCGGTCTGGCGGTCGGCACCACCGGCGGTCCGGCGTTCATTGCCGTCACCGGCGTCGAGGGGCTGACACCCTTGCTGTGGGGGGCGGGCTTTTTCTGGCTGTCGACCGTCCCGGTGCTCGTTTACGTCATGAAGGGTCAGGAGCTGGCGCCGGTCGTCCGAAATTCGACCTTCGCGGCGATACGTCTGATGCCGATCGCCTTTCTCACGGCTTTTGTGTTCGGGATCGTCGATAACGGCGGGCTCTCGATGCTGTCGGTCTACAGCAAGCTGAATGGTTACGACTACAGCCAGGCGGCGCTGCTGGTCGCAATCGCCACAATGGGCGCGATCGCGCTGCAGATTCCGCTGGGCTACGCCGCCAGCAATTCCGAACCTCGCGTGGTTCTTCTGCTTTGCGGCGTCGGCTCCATCCTCTTGCTTTCCCTCCTGCCCAAGGCCATCGGCGTTCATGCCTTTGCGCTCGGCATTGCCTTCCTGCTCGGCGGACTCTTGGAGGGCTTCTATACCATCGGACTGATTTGCATCGCAAAGAACTGCAGGACCGTCGGCATCTCATCGGCCAACGGCTGCTTCATCTCGTTCTGCGGATTTGGCGAATTCGTCGGACCGCTGACCACCGGGACCGGCATTCAGTATCTCGGACCGCACGGTTTCGTGGTCGTCCTCACCACGCTGCTCGCCTGCTATGTCGTGATGATCATGTGCGTGAGGCAGAACGATCAGCCTCGCCTTCGATGGGCGCATTGAGGCGGTCTTTCCGCCGCGCCGCTCAGACGAATTCGGCCCCGATTTCATCGTCGAGGCGCCAGACCACGCGGCACCGGTAATTTGCGTCGCTGCCGTCCTTGATGACGAGGACAAACTCTTCCGGCACCTCCGTCGCGACCTGCAGCCGCGCGCCCCCGTCGGATATATCCGCAATCAGACAATCCTGCGATCCAACGCTCGCGTCGCAAACGATGCTGCCGGGACAATTAACAACCCGGCGCGGCGAGGCTCGTCGGTCCTGGAACATCCGCAGGCTCAATTCGCGAGGAAATAGGTCGCCAGGATTATTGGCACCCAAACGTTGAGAACTCATTAGAAAGAAGATCGCTTTTGTCAGGCCGGGCGAGGCGTCCCCCTATGGCCGCCGTTGCCATGGCTAACCGCCTGACCCACTGGCCTTTTCCGGCGGCGGGGGTTTGCTTTTGAGGCGCAGCAGGCAGAAGCGGCGCGCGGCAAGCTGGTCAAGCACGCTTCGGATTCATGCCCCGGTTGCTTGGCGCGGCGTTCTGCCAAATGAAGGCATGAATGCCGAGCCTCCGCCGTATGAGGAAAAACAGCATCAGCGACTCGGACACGAGCGCCCCGGTCGTCGCCGTTGCGGCCCCCAGCGCCCCGAAACGCGGAATGAGTGCGATGCAGAGGATCAGGTTGAGGGCGAAAGCGGCGGCATAGACCGCGGCGCAAAGCTTTTGCTCTCCAAGCATGCTCAGCAACCGTTCAGCCGGGCCGACCGACGCGCGCGCAAGCAGCCCAGCCGCCAGAACGAACATCAGCGGATAGCCCTCGATGAATCCCGGGCCGAACAGCGACAAGAACGGCCGCCCGAGCGCAAGGACCAGGATCATCGCGGCGAGCGAGGGCCAGAAAGTCCAGCGAATGGAGGCAGCGACGAACTCCGCCAGCCGAGCTTTGTCTCCGCACCCGTGATACTCGGAAAAGCGGTGCCCCACCGCGGCGCCGACCGAGAAATACACGAACGCGACCAGCGCCAAGGTCTTGGACGCGGCGTAATACACCGCGACTTGCTCCGAGGAGCCGAACTGCTGCAACACCAGGATGTCGGTGTAGGTGAGCAGCGTGTAGAAGCCCCACACCATCATGATCGGAAGCGAAGTCGTCAGCCACATTCTCGCTTCGTGCGATTTCGCCCCCGCGGGAATGACGCGGGCCAGGCGACGGCGCAGGATCATGGCTTGCACGATGGTCGCCAACCACGTTGCGCCGACCGCCGCCGTCATGGCGGTGGTCGCGTCGGCGGGCGCCCCGAAGCGGTGCGCCACCACCATGAACAGGACGACGACGAGCGGCCGCAGGATATAGCCCGGCAGCAGCGCAAGACCGACCCAGTTGTAGGAGCGCGCGATCCCGTCGAGCATCAGCGACACCGCATAGGCCGGCAACGCCATGCATGCCAGATAAAGCGGTAGAACTTCGTTTCGAGGAAGCGACGGTTCCAGGAACGTGATGGCAAGGGCAGCTATCGTTCCGGCACCTGCCGCGCTCAGCAAGACCAGCCAACGACTAGCCGAAATAAACCCGCGCAGCAGGTCGAATGCCTTCTGCTGCGTGTATTGCGGCACGAACCGTTGCGCCGCGGGCGCGAGGCCGAGAGGGATGAGTTCGCCGACCAGAAGCACCCAGGTCCACACGTACACGTAGGTGCCGAACTCGGAACTGCCCATCCAACGGGCAAAGACGACTTGCGAAAGATAAATGCAGCCGGCGCTGGCAACCCGGATCAGGAACGCGGCTCCTGCCATGCGCTGTGCCAGCAGCGCATGGCTCTGCGACGTCGTCCAGGTTCGCGCCCGCGCGAACGACGTGGCCGCACCGAGCCGCGACAGAGCCGGTTGAAGCAGGCGGAGCGCATTCACGCCGGGCGCCTCCGGCCCGCGTGCGCTGCAGCCGTCGCCTTCGAAAGGGTGGGCGAATTATCCGTCAACGTCTTGCGCGCCTGGCGTAGCGCGCCCACCGCGCTTCGAGCGACAAACCGCGCCCAGCGGCGCGCCGCCCACTGCAAGCGGTCGTCGATCGAGAGCGAGCGAAGATGGTAGGCCTTGCTCAGCGAGTGCGCGTCGTAAGCTTGCTTGACCGGATCGGCGTAGAACTGCGCGATCTTGTCCTCGCCCATGCCCGCGGTGGCAAGCCAGCGCGGAACATGGACATTGCAGAGGCGCTCGACGTCGGTGAACACCTTGCCGACGCCGGTACCTGCAGCCGGACACGACGTGCCGAATGCATCGCCGACGAGAACCACGCCGGATTGCCGATATCCCCTGCTGACGTAGAGATCGGCGGGCCGGATCTTGATCGATCCCGCCACCTCGAACGGACCGGTCAACCGGCTCAGGCGAGGCATGACGGAGATCATGGAATCCAGCGGTGCGCGACGAAACGACTGCAGCCACGGATCATCGAAAGCGCGATAGACCATCAGGTTTGCCCGCATGGCGTCACCGACGGGAAACAGGCTGAGGTAGGCGATCCGATCGCTGCAGCGCTCCGGGTAGTAGGTCAGCGATGAGAAATCGAAATCGGCCCGGTCGCGCGGCCTGACGTCGAATCCGAGCGTCACCGAGTGGCATTCGCTGAGAACGACGCGCTCGATGCCGAGCGCATGGCGCAGACCGATGTTGAGGCCGTTGGCCACGATCACCAGGCGAGCGTCGACCTCTTCGCCATTGGACAGCGTCACGGTCTGCAGGTCTGCAGTTGTGGCGATACTCGTGACTTTGGCGTGAACCGATGCCACGGCTTGCGGAATCTCGCCGCGAACAGTGTTGACCAGATTGTCGTACAGGATGCCGTGCTGATCGCCGGCGCGCTTGTCAACGAGATGCCCGAACCGGGCAACCCACGACTGGTTATCGGGCGTGGCCGCGGCGAGCACGGCATCGGCGAGCCCGGTCTTGCGCAGGATGGCGACCTGGGATCCATCGAGTTTCTCGCAACGGAGTTCGGACGGGTAGGTTTCGTGAGGGTCGACCAGGATGACGTCGTACCCCGCCCGTCCAAGCATGGCCGCGGCCAGGGACCCCGCAAGGCCTCCGCCGGCAATCAGAATGTCGCTCCGCCGCATCGGGCGTCTCCTTTTGGCACGCCGGCACCTTCGATGACGGAGTGAACGGAATGTTGAGGAATGGGACTGCAATCTCCGGACCACTTCCCGAAGGCCCCTTCCTGGATTGCCGGTTCGCGGCGCCGTGCCGAAACGAGACATTCGCGGGTGGCCTCGCGCTTGCTCATGTCGGAGCACGGAGATGTACATGCCCCGGATTGCATTAACGATTGTCTCAAGCGCCCTGGAAATTGACGCGGAATGGGAAGACCTCACCAAGCGTGCCCCCGCCAATGTTTTCATGCACCCCGCTGCCCTCAATGCCGCCGGCACCATGAAGGGGGCGAACATCCACACCCTCCTTGCCTGGGATGAGACCGTCACGCCGAGAAAGCTGGTCGGCCTTTGGTCATTACGAGCGAGAAGGGTGGCGCCGCTTTTCCCGGCCTTCCTGACCGCACCGCCGTATGATTACGCCTTCGTCTCCAGCCCCGTTGTGGATCCGTCGTTTTCGTCCGAGGTGATCCGGGCTTTCTTCGATGCCATCAGGAACGATCCGCTGCTGCCGAACGTCATTCGGCTCAAATACCTTGATGGGGATCTTGAAACCTATGACCAAATCCGTGACGCGATAACAAGCCGGGGCGGTCCCGTCCTCACGCTGTCTCAGCGCGCGCGACCGTTCGTGACCCGGGGGGCCGGAGTGAAACTTTCCGGGTCGACCCGCAAGAAGCTGCGGCAGGATTGGAGCAAGCTGGCCAAGTTGGGCACGGTGGATATCGTCAACGAACGCGGCGCGGCGGCGGTCCGGGATGCTTTCGAGGTGTTCCTCGCTCTTGAGGCCGGCAGCTGGAAGGGCGCCCACGGGACGGCCCTGCTCTGCGATGAACGGCATGCGGCCTTCGCCAGGCGCCTGATCGACGGACTCGCGGCCGCAGGGAACGCATCGGTCGCAGTGTTGCGCATCGACGAAGTGCCGATCGCGGCGCAGGTACTGCTTTATTGCGGCGCCATGGCCTACACGTGGAAAACGGCATTCAGCACGGATTACGCACACTGCTCGCCCGGAGCGCTGCTGGTCGACAAGGTGACGGAGCAATTGTTCGCGTCCGGCGAAGTCGGCGCGATCGAATCCTGCTCCCCCGAGGGCGGGTTCATGGCCCAGCTGTGGGCCGGGCGCCGCGCGACCGTGGACATGGTCTTGGATGTCGGATCGAGAAAGTCGATCAGCTTCCGGGTGGTTGTGCTGGCGGCACGCGGATATGCCTGGGCACGAACGTTGCGCAACAGGCTTCGTGCAATGGCATGGTTTCCCGAGTGGGCGCCAAGACGGTCCGGCTCCCGCGCCGCGTCGCTGCCTTCCGGCTCCGAGACATCGAAACAACCCGTCGCTTAGACTGAGAGGGATGTCGGGTCGGATCGGCTGGGTGCACGGTGGACAAACCGGCGCCGAGGCGTGCAGTCTTGCGGCAACGGCCGGACCGAAGCCGGCCCCGCAGGGAGGACTTACGCATGACCGGATACATCACCCGCCGCGAGGCGCTGGCGTTCGGCGCCGGCTTGGGCGCGCTCAGCCTCGCAAGCCTGCCGGCATTGGCGCAGCAACGATTCTTCCGCATCGGGACCGGCGGCACCGGCGGCACCTACTATCCGGTCGGCGGCATGATCGCCAATGCGATCTCGACCGACCGGATCAACGTCAGCGCGGTCGCCACCAACGGCTCGGTCGCCAACGTCAACGGCATCGTCGGCGGCTCGATGGAGTCCGGCTTCAGCCAGGCCGACATCAACGCCTGGGCCTATACCGGCACCGGCATCTACGAGGGCAAGCCCAAGATCGAAGAGCTGCGCGTCATCGCGAACCTCTTCCCCGAGAGCGTGCACGTCGTCGTCAAGAAGGGCGCCGGGATCAAGTCGCTCGCCGACCTCAAGGGCAAGCGCGTCTCGATCGATGAGCCGGGCTCCGGCACGCTCGTGAATGCGCGCGCGCTGCTCGCGGCCTACGGCGTGAGCGAGCGGGACATCAGGCCCGAGTATTTGAAACAGGTCCAATCCGCGGAGAAGTTCAAGGACGGCTCGCTCGACGCGTACTTCCAGACCACAGGATATCCTCAAGGAACGCTGTCCGAACTCGCCGCCACCAACGGCTTCGAGCTTCTGTCGATCGATGGCGCCGCGCGCGACAAGATCATGGCGCAGTACAAATTCTTCGCCAAAGACATGATCCCGGACGGCACCTACAAGGACGTCAAGGGCGTGCAGACCATCGCGGTCGGCGCACAGTGGACGACCACCTCCAAGCAGCCGGATGATCTCGTCTACGAGATCACCAAGGCGCTGTGGAGCGACAAGACGCGTGCCGCGCTCAACTCCGGCCACGCCAAGGGCAAAGCGATCCAGAAAGCGACGGCGCTCGAGGGCGTCGGCATCCCGCTGCATGCTGGCGCCGAGAAATTCTACAAGGAGATCGGCCTGATCAAGTAACCGCGGCCACGCTTCGGGGGCAGCGCCGCATGGCCACGGCAGAACTCGACGACGCCAAAATCCAGAAGCTCGAGGCCGAGCTCGATCCGGAAATGCGCTTTCGGCCGCTGCTGCCCGCGGCCGGATGGATCGTCGCTGTCGCGCTGTTCGGTCTCTCGTGCTTCCACTACTACACCGCCGGCTTCGGCCTGCTGCAGGAGACCCTGCATCGCGGCATTCACATCGCGTGCGTGCTCGGCCTGATCTTTCTGGTCTTCTCCTGGAACCAGAAGGGTAACGCCGCCCTGCCCAAAGCCGGCCTTCTGTCGCCGCTCGGCATCGGGATCGTCGATTGGCTCTGCGCCATCGCGGCGGTCGTCACCAGCCTCTACGTGCCTTACGTCTTCCACGATCTCCAGTTCCGCGTCGGCAATCCCGACCCGATCGACTGGATCATGGGCACCGTCATGATCGTGGTGCTGTTGGAAGCGACGCGCCGCAGCGTCGGTTGGCCACTGCCGATCATCGCGATCGTGCTGATTGTCTACGCGCTTTGGGGACGCTCGTTGCCAGGCATTCTCGCGCATCCGGGCAATACGTGGAAAAGCGTCGTCAACCACCTCTATCTCACCAGCCAGGGCATTTTCGGCATCGCGCTCGGCGTCGTCGCGACCTACGTTTTCCACTATGTGCTGTTCGGCGTTCTGGCGACGCGCGTCGGGCTCGGGCGCTTCTTCATCGATCTCGCCACCGCGCTGACCGGCCGTTTTTCCGGCGGTCCCGCCAAGGTCTCGATCTTCGGATCGGGCCTGTTCGGCATGATCTCGGGTTCCTCCATCGCCAACACCGTCACGGTCGGCTCGCTCACCATTCCGGCGATGATCCGCGTCGGCTATGCGCGCCACTTCGCCGGCGCGGTCGAGGCGGCCGCCGCGACCGGCGGGCAGATCACGCCACCGATCATGGGTGCGGCGGCGTTCCTGATGGTCGAGTATCTCGCCGTCCCCTACCAGACGATCATCGTGGCGGCGATCGTGCCGGCGTTCATGCATTTCTTCGGCGTGTTCTGCCAGATCCACTTCGAGGCCAAGAAGTACGGCCTGCGCGGCTTGCCGCGATCCGAGCTTCCCGTCGCGCGCGAGGTCATCCTGCGCGACTGGCCGACCGCGATGCCGCTCGTGGTGCTGCTGTTCGTCCTGTTCTCCGACTTCACGCCGTACCTCGCTGCGTTCTGGGGCATCACGGGCTGCATCGTCCTCGGCCTTACCAATCGCAACCGCGTCGTCGCAATCGCCTTCGTAGCGGCCATCGCGCTCTGCATCCGGCTTCAGATCCTGACCGAGTGGGAGGGCCTCATTCCGATCTTCGGCGCGTCGATTGCCGTGTCGACCTGGTGCGTGCTGAAAGACGAGGGCGGCAAGGCGCGCTTCGTCGACATCCTCGATGCCTTCGTGGTCGGCGCCAAATACGCGATCAGCGTCGGCGCGGCAGCCGCCACGGTCGGTATCATCATCGGCATCGTCACCTTGACCGGTGTCGGCTTCAAGCTCTCCACCATCATCACCGGCTACGCGGCGGATATTTCGGCGCTGCTCGGCGCGATCGTGCCGGAGAGCTGGTTCGACGCCAAGGCGATGACCCTGTTCTTCACGCTGGTGATGACGGCAGTCGTCTGCATTGCGCTCGGCTGCGGTATTCCGACCACCGCGAACTATCTCATCATGGTGACGATCGCGGCGCCTGCGTTGGCGGTCCTCGGCGTGCCGCAACTGGTCTCGCATTTCTTCGTCTTCTACTACGGGGTGCTGGCCGACATCACGCCGCCGGTTGCGCTCGCCGCTTATGCCGGCGCCAGCATGGCCGGCGCCGACCCATTCAAGACCGGCAACACGGCGTTTCGGCTTGGCCTCGCCAAGGCGCTGGTGCCGTTCGTGTTCGTCTATTCGCCGTCGATGCTGCTGGTGACCAAGGGATTCACCTGGGCTGAATTCTGGGAAACGACAATCGGCTGCGCCATCGGCGTCGTGATGCTGGCGATCGCGCTCACCGGCTATGGCCTCGCGCGCATGCCACTCTGGGAGCGGATTTGGCTCGGCGCCGCCTCGATCCTGGTCATATCGCCGAACCGCACCGCGACTCTCATCGGCCTTGCCATGGCGGTGCCGGTTCTCGTACGCCAGCTCATGTCCTGGCGCGCCGCGCAATCGCCGCAACGCGCATGACGGAGGAAGTGCGATGCAAGCAAGCGTAGGGTGGGCAAAGGCGCGGCTGCGATCTCGCGATGACCTGCCGAACATGATCCGCGCCGTGCCCACGCGGACGAAATGAACCGCGTGGGCAAAGGCGCGCAACATTCCTGCGGATTGCGACTGATCTGCCTCGCGCCTTTGCCCACCCTACGATTCCAGGAGACACACCAAACGGAGGAAGTGCGATGCAAGCCCCCAAGAGCGCAGGCGTCACGCTCAACTGATCTCGGCTCGGACAGCCATGCAGATCGATTGGGACGCACCGATCACGATGGACGACGGCGTCGTGCTGCGCGCCGATGTGTTCCGGCCGGCCGGCGCCGGCAAGCATCCGGTCATCCTCAGCTATGGCCCCTACGCCAAGGGGCTGTCGTTCCAGGAGGGCTACAAGGGCAACTGGGCGCGCCTGACCAAGGCCGCGCCCGAGGTGCTGCAGGGCTCGAGCAACCGCTATCAGAACTGGGAACTGGTCGATCCGGAAAAATGGGTGCCGGACGGCTACGCTTGCGTGCGCGTCGACTCGCGCGGCGCCGGGCACTCGCCCGGCCATCTCGACGTCTGGTCGTCGCGCGAGGCGGACGACCTCTATCGATGCGTCGAATGGGCCGGCACGCAAACGTGGAGCAGCGGCAAGGTCGGCATCAACGGCATCTCGTACTACGCCATGAACCAGTGGCAGGTCGGCGCGCTGCGGCCGTCGCATCTCGCCGCCCTGTGCATCTGGGAGGGCGCGTCGGACTACTATCGCGAGCTGTGCCGCCACGGCGGCATCCTGTCGGACTTCCTGGCGAGCTGGCATCCGCGCCAGGTCGCGAGCGTGCAGTACGGCGTCGGCACGCGCGGCGCCAGGAACGTGGTCACCGGCGAGCTGGTGGCCGGGCCGCCGACGCTGCCGGAGAACGAGCTCAAGCGGAATCGCTCCGACAGTCCCGGCGACGCGAAGCGGCGGCGCCTGCACGACGATTATTATCGTGAACGCACGGCGCAGTTCGAAGAGATCGACGCGCCGCTGCTGTCGGCCGCCAACTGGGGCGGCATGGGCCTGCACACGCGCGGCAATTTCGAAGGCTGGCTGCGCGCCGGTTCGCGGCAGAAATGGCTGGAGGTGCACGGCGACACCCACTTCACGCATTTCTACAGCCGCTACGGCGAGGCGCTGCAAAAACGCTTCTTCGGCCATTTCCTCAAAGGCGAGGACACCGGCTGGGAGGCGCAGCCGCGCGTCGTGCTGAACATTCGTCATCCGGGTGAGCGGTTCGAGCTGCGCGCCGAGAACGAATGGCCGCTCGCGCGCACGCGCTGGACCAAATACTTCCTGCAGCCGGACGGATACGGGCTGGGGAGCGCGATTCCGGCGACCGAGACCAGGCTGAGCTATCATACGGCCGGCGACGGCCTCACCTTCCACTCGGCTCCACTGAATGAGAGCCTCGAGATCACCGGCCCGGTGGCGGCGAAGCTGTGGGTTTCGTCGCAGACCAGCGACGCCGATCTGTTCCTGGTGCTGCGCGTGTTCGACCCTGCGGATAAGGAAGTCACCTTCATCGGCACGAACGATCCGCGCGTGCCGGTGGGGCTCGGCTGGCTGCGCGCGTCGCAGCGCAAGCTCGATGCGGCGCGCACGCTGCCGTACCGGCCGTGGCACAGCCACGACGAGGCATGGCCGTTGACGCCGGGCGCGCCGGTCGAGCTCGATATCGAGATCTGGCCGACCTCGATCGTGGTGCCGCCCGGCTACCGCATCGCCCTCACGGTGCGCGGCAAGGATTATGAGGTCGACGGAACCGATGCGGCGCTTCCCCATGCGCCCTATCCGATGAAGGGCGTCGGGCCGTTCCTGCACGTCGATCCGGACGACCGCCCGGCGGCCGTGTTCGCCTGCGAGAACAGCCTGCATTTCGCCGCCGGGCGGATGCCTTATCTCTTGTTGCCGGTGATCCCGCGGGCGTAGGCTTTCCCGAAACGTTCGACCGGGAGGACCATTCGATGCGACGGATCATCGGGCTGGCGGTGGCAGCGTTCATTCTCCTGACTGGGGCCGTGCCCGGCCTCGCGCAGCAATATCCGAGCCGCGTCGTCACCATCATCGTGCCCTATCCGGCCGGCGGACCCACCGACCAGCTCGCCCGCGCCATCGCCCCGGCGCTGACCGAAAGGCTCGGGCAGAACTTCATCGTCGAGAACGTCAGCGGCGGCGGCACCACCATCGCGACCGCGCGGGTCGCGCGCGCCCAGCCCGACGGCCACACGCTGCTCTTACACAACCTGCAGATCTCGGCGAACGTGTCGCTCTACAGCAACCTCACCTTCGACACCGAGAAGGATTTGACGCCGATCATCTTCATCAACAACAACCCGCTGGTGCTGGTCGGCCGCAAGACGCTCGCCCCCAACACGCTGAGCGAGCTGATCGCCCATGCCAAGACGCAGGTGGTGAAGATGGCGCATCCCGGCATCGGCGCCACCGGCCACCTCGCAACCTCCTTGTTTGCGCAAGAGGCCAAGGTGACGGTCGATCACATCCCTTATCGCGGCGCCGCCCCGGCGCTGCAGGACATCGCCGGCAGCCACGTCGACCTGTTCTTCGCCACGCCGCAGTCGGTGCTGCAGCAGGTTGCGGCCGGACAGATGAAGGCCTACGGCATCACCGCGCGCGAGCCCTCGCCGCTGTTCCCCGGCGTGGAAAGCTTCGTGCGTGCGCTCGGGGCGAAGCTCGAGATCCTTTACTGGCATGCCCTGTTCGCGCCGGGCGGGACGCCCGACGCGATCGTCGAGACGCTGAATGCGACGTTGCAGACCATCATGGCCGACCCGGCGCTGATGAAATCCTGGGCCGCCACCGGCGTCTCGCCCTATCCGAAGGAGCAACGTTCGCCCGCGGCCGCGCGCGCGTTGCTCAAGGCCGAGATCGCGCGCTGGGGCCAGGTGGTGCGCGACAACAACATCCAGGCGCCGACGCAGTAGGGGTGGGGCCTGAAAGCGCCACAGCCCACCTCTCCCCGCCTGCGGGGAGAGGTCGGATTCCGAGCGCAGCGCAGCGGAGCGAAGGAATCCGGGTGAGGGGGACTATCGACCGGCCGAGCTCGTGGAAATTCCCCCTCACCCGACTTGCTTCGCTTCGCTCGCAAGTCGACCTCTCCCCGCAAGCGGGGAGAGGTAGGCTGGGGCGCTTTCGGTGCAACAAAGCCACCGCACCATCACGGTCCTTACAACCGTCAGTCATGTCGCACCCGGGCGCGACGCGATTGTCCGCGCAGCGGATTCGTTGATAGGCTAGGTGGGACAATAAACGAAACACGCGGGAGGAAATCAAAATGCGTAGGCGAAGCTTGCTGCTGGCCGTCGGTGCATTGGCTTGCATCGTTAGCATGGGCGTCCATGAGGCGACCGCCCAGGACAAGACCATCAAGATCGGCGGGTTGTTCCCGATGTCCGGGCCGGGCGCGTATTTCGGCGCGCAGGACAAGCAGGGCATCGAGCTCGCGCTCGAGGAGCTGAACAAGACCGGCGTGAACGGCTACAAGTTCGCCATCCAGTACGAGGATTCGGCGTGCTCGCCGCTGCCCGCCTCGCAGGCCGCGAAACGGCTGCTCGATCAGTACAAGCCCGACGTCATCATCGGCGAGGAATGCTCCGACGCCACGCTCGCCGTCATGCCGATCGTCGAGCAGGCGAAGACGCCGCTGATCAATGCCGGTTCGTCGTCGATCCGGATCACCGAGCCGGGCAATCCCTGGACGTTCCGCATCATGCCGAACGAAGTGATGCAGGGCGTCGATATCGCCACCCAGGCCTACAACAAGCTCAACGCGCGCACCGCGGTGCTGCTCTACGAGAACACCAATGCGGGCATCGGCAACGCCAAGGTGTTCAAGGAGACGTTCGAAAAGCTCGGCGGCAAGATCGTCGCCGACATCGGCTTCGGCCGCGACGTCAACGACTTCACCGCGATCGCGACCCGCGTCGCGGGCGTCGGCAAGATCGACGTGATCCCGACCTATACGCTCGAAGGCCAGGGCCTGAAGATCACGCAGGCGCTGGCGCAGGCCGGAGTCGTCAAGGGCGGCGGCGGCGGCGCGATCCAGCTCGGCACCATCTGGCTGCCGTTCGGCTTCGAGCAGAAGGCCGGCAAGGCCGCGCTCGGCTACGTGCGCATCGTGCAGTTCGATCCGACCGACCAGCGCGAGCTGGTGAAGAACTTCGTGGCCAGCTTCAAGGCCAAGTTCAATGCCGATCCGACGCACATCAATGCGCATGCCTACGACCAGATCCTGCTGATCGCCGATGTGGTCAAGCGCGGCGCCAAGGACGCGCAGTCGATCCGTGACGGGCTCGCCGCGACCAAGAACTTCCGGGGCGTCACCGGCAGCGTCGAGTTCGACAAGACCAACCAGAACATCAAGATGGACACGATCCACTACATGGAGACCAAGCCGGACCTGTCGTGGAACGCCCTGAAGTGGAACTGAGCGCGTGAACGCGACGATCGTCGCGCAGCAGGCGATCAACGGCATCGTTCTCGGAAGCCTGTATGTGCTGGTTGCCCTGGGACTCACCCTGATCTACGGGGTGCTGGTCCAGATCAACTTCGCGCATGCGGATTTCGTCACGCTGGGCGCGTTCGCCGCGTATTTCTTCATACACGTGCTCGGGGGCGGCTACCTGGCGAGCATCGCGATCGCGCTGCTGGTCGGTGCGATGCTCGGGTGGGCGATCAATCTCTCGATCTTCGCGCCGCTGCGGCACAAGGGCAGCGAGCTGCTGCCGTTGATCGCCACCATCGGCGTTTCGACCATGATGCAGAACGCGATGCTGGCTTGGTTCGGGCCCATCCCCTATGCGTTCGAGACGCCGTACAGCCAACTGGTATTCCGCGTCGCCGGAACGTTCTTCACCGCGCAGAGCCTGATCATCATCGTCGTATCCACCGTGACGATCGCGCTGCTCTATGGGTTCATGAAGTTCACGTTCCTCGGCAAGGCGTTGCGCGCGGTCGCGCAGGATCGTGAAACCGCCGGGCTGATGGGCATCAATCCCAGCTATCTCATCATGCTCACCATCGTGCTGTCCTCGGCGCTCGCCGGCATGGCGGGCGCGATGCTGGCGCCGGTGCTGGTGCTTACGCCGTTTGCGGGAACGACCGTCATCGTGAAGGCATTCGCCATCGTCATCATCGGCGGCTTCGGGAATGTCGAGGGAACGATCCTCGCCGGACTGCTGGTCGGGCTGATCGAAAGCTTCACCACGCAATATTTCGATCCCGGACTGATCGATATCTTCGTCTTCGCCCTATTGCTGCTGATGCTGGCATTCCGGCCGACCGGGCTGATCTCCGAACGGCGCGAAGAAAATGTCTGACGCCGTCGCCGTGGCCGGCAGTTCCTACGGATCATCGCGGCGGCGGCTGGCCTTTCTGGCCGCCGCCCTCGCCATCGCCGTGCTGCCGCTGATCCTGACCGGGAGCTATTGGCACACCAACCTGACGGTCTGCGCCATCAACATCCTGCTCGCGCTCGGCCTCGATTTCATCCTCGGCTATGCGGGTCAGCTCAACCTCGGGCAGTCGGCCTTCTACGGCCTGGGAGCCTACGTATCGACGCTTCTGATCACGAAACTTGCCGTCCCGTTCTGGCTTGCGTTCGCCGCCGGCGTGGCGTTCGCGGGCCTTGCCGGGGTGTTCCTGGCGCTGTTCGCGGTCCGGCTGCGCGGACACTACTTGGCGATCGCCTCGCTCGGCTTCGCCGTGATCATCCATCAGATCCTGCTCAACTGGATCAGCCTGACGCAGGGCCCGCTCGGCATCTACGCGATCCCGCCGCCCCCTCCGATCGCGATCCCCGGCCTGCCGGCGATCAGTTTCCGCGATCCGATCGCGCTGTTCTACCTGATCGCCGGCTTCACGCTGCTGGTCTACTTCCTGCTCGATCAACTGGTGCGCTCGCCGATCGGCGAGACGCTCACGGCAATCCGCGAAGACGACATCTCGGCAGCCTCGCTCGGCATCAACGCGGCGGCATGGAAGGTCTTCGCGTTCGGGGTCGGAGCCGCAGTCGGCGGCGCGGCGGGATGCTTCTATGCGACGTTCGTCGGCACGCTGGTGCCGGACGCGTTCTTCATCACCGAATCCTTCACCATCCTGTCGATGGTCATTGTCGGCGGCATGGGCACCCTGATCGGCCCGGTGTGGGGAGCCATCCTGCTGACGCTGCTGCCCGAACTGTTGCGCGGCATCGGGGACCTCCGCCTGGTCGTTTATGGCGTGGCGCTGACGGTGGTGGTCCTGTTCATGCCGGGCGGCCTGGTGCAGGCCGCGCGGCTGGTCCGCGCCAAGATCACCGGCGCGCCGACGCGATGACTGCCTTGCTCAGCGCCAAGGGGCTGCACAAAAGCTTCGGCGGCGTGCACGCCGTGCGCGACGTCTCGCTCGACATCCCGGCCGGAGCGGTCTTTGCCATCATCGGACCGAACGGGGCCGGCAAGTCGACGATGCTGAACCTCATCAGCGGGCTCTATCAGCCCGATGCCGGCACTTTGAGCTTCGGCGGAACAAACCTCGGCGGGATGCCGTCGCATCGTCGCGTGCGGCTCGGAATCGCGCGCACGTTCCAGAAGATCCGGTTGTTCAAGCAGCTTTCGGTGCTGGAGAACGTCGTCGCGGGATTTCATATCCATCACGACATTCCGGCGTGGCAGTACCTGATCCATGCGCGAGCGTTCCGGCGCGATCACGCCCGTTGCCGCGCCGAGGCGATGGAGCTGCTGTCATTCATGGGGCTGGCCGAACGGTGCGACGCCCTCGCCGGCTCGCTCTCCTATGGGGAGCAGCGCATGCTGGAATTCGCCCGCGCGCTCGCGACCAAACCGAAACTGCTGCTGGTCGACGAGCCGGCCGCCGGCCTCAATGCCTCGGAAGTCGACCGCCTGCTCGACCGCATCCTGACGACGCGGGATCGCGGCGTGACGGTGGTGGTGGTCGAGCACAACATGGAACTGGTCATGAACGTGGCCAACCGCGTGCTGGTCATGGATTACGGACAACACCTGTTCGAGGGCGTGCCGGCCGACGTCCAGAAGAACGAGGCGGTCCTCGCCGCCTATCTCGGCGGAGAGCTGATGTGAGCACGCTCCTGGCCGCCGACAACCTCGAGCTCGCCTACGGCGAGCTGTCGGTGTGCCGCGGCATCTCGCTCAAAGTCGACGAAGGCGAGATCGTCGCGCTGATCGGCGCCAACGGGGCCGGCAAGTCGACGACCCTGCGCGCCATCGCAGGGCAAATGGTGCCGCGAACCGGCACCATCATGTTCCGCGGCCGGGACATCACCCGGCTGGCGTCGCATGAACGCGCGGTGCTCGGCATCGCGCTCGTGCCCGAGGGCCGGCGCGTGTTCCCGTTCCTGACCGCGCGCGAAAATCTCGAGCTTGGCGGCTTCAAGAACCGCCGCGATGCTGCCAAAGTCCGCCGCATGATCGACGGCATCTTCGACATGTTCCCGCGGCTGCGCGACCGGGCGGACCAGAATGCCGGCACCCTGAGCGGCGGCGAGCAGCAGATGCTGGCGCTCGGCCGCGCCATGATGTCCGAGCCGACGCTGCTTTGTCTCGATGAGCCTTCGCTCGGACTTGCACCCCTCGTTGTGCGCGACATCTTCCGCACCATCCGTGCGATCAACCAAACCGGCACCAGCGTGCTGCTAGTGGAGCAGAATGCCCGTTACGCGTTCGACACGGCGAGCCGCGGCTATGTGCTGCAGACCGGCAGCATCACAGTCAGCGGAGTCTGCGCCGAGCTCTCAAGGGATGCGCGCGTGCGCGAGGCCTATCTCGGACGCGCGGCGCGGGCGGATGCAACATGACGCAAGACGCCTATTCGCTCCAAGGCAAGAACGCGGTCGTCACCGGCGCCGGCGCGGGGATCGGCCGCGCCATCGCGCTCGCCTTCGCGCGAGCCGGCGCGCAGGTGGCTTCCGTCGACCTGGACGGCGCGGCGGCGGAGCGGACCAGCCGATCGATCGCCGAGAACGGCGCCCGCGCGATCGCGGTATCCTGCGACGTCGGCGTCGAGAGCGACGTGATCGCGGCAGCCGCCAAGGTGCTGGCGGAATTCCCGGCGGTTCACGTGCTGGTCAACGGCGCGGCCGGTTACGATCCGAACGGCACGGTACTCGATCTCTCGCTGGCGGACTGGAATCGCGTGATGGCGGTGAATGTCGGCGGCGCGTTCCTGATGAGCCGCGCCTTGCTGCCCGCGATGATCGCCGCGGGCGGCGGCAGCATCATCCACATCGCCTCCCAGCTCGGGAGCGTCGCGGCCGCGAAGCGTGCGGCCTACTGCACCAGCAAGGGCGCGCTGATCCAGCTCGCCAAAGCCATGGCGACCGACCATGCAACGCAGAACATCCGCGTCAATACGCTCTCGCCAGGCGCGGTCGAGACCGAACGGCTGGTGAAACGCTTCGGCGACATGGAAACCGCGCGACGCACGGCGGGACCCAAGCATCTGCTCGGCAGGCTCGGCCAACCGGACGAGATCGCAGCCGCGGCCGTGTTCCTCGCCAGCGACGCGTCGCGCTTCATGACCGGCGCCGACCTGCTGGTCGACGGCGGATACAACGCGACCTGAAAGTCCCCCTCCGGCCTCGCTGCGCTCGGCCACCTCCCCCACAAGGGGGGAGGGAGGCTGTGGCGCTGTCGGTGCAATTCCCGCAGAGCAAACGGTGCTGCAATCCAGCTGTGAAAGAGCCACAGCCCACCTCCCCCCTTGTGGGGGAGGTCGGCGGCCAAAGGCCGCCGGGAGGGGGTCTTGTTTCCAGCCCCCTCACCTTCCCAGGATCGAACCCGCCATGGCGCGCGGATCGCGCACCGGCCAGGTGCCGGCGTCGGCGGCCGCGAACAGCTCGGCCAGATGCGCGTTGAACGCCGCCGGGTCTTCCAGATTGATGTTGTGGCCGGCATTCGGCATGACCACGAGCCCGGCGGTCGCGATGTTCTTCTTCATCAGCACGCCCGGCTCGATGCACGGCCAGTCCTCGTCGCCGGTCATGATCAACGTCGGGGCCGTGATCGCCTTCATCTTGTCGGTGAGTTCGAACAGCGAGGGGCGCTTCGCCTGGACGCCGCGCATGGTCAGCGCGGCGCCTTCGGTCGAGTGCTCCTTCAGCTGATCGGCGAATTCCCGCCAGCCGCGCGGATCGCGGTTCTGATGCTGAACGCGCGTTGGCCCGAGCGCGTACCCTTCGGCCGCGTTCGCCATCGTCAATTCCTCGAAACGCTTCGCCGACGCCTCCGCCTCGGCGGCGAATTGCGCACGCTTGTCGGGTTCGGCGCCGTATCCGCAACCCGCGACCACGAGCGAGCGGGCGCGATCCGGATAGGTGAAGCCGAAATGCAAGGCTGCGAAGCCGCCCATCGACAGGCCGACAATGTGCGCTTTGGCGATCTTCAGTGCGTCGAGCACGGCCCGGATATCGTCGCGGGCGCGATCCTGCGAGTATTTCGCTCCGTCCTGCGGCACGTCCGAGGGCGGATAGCCGCGGGCGTTGAACGTGATGCAGCGGTAATAACGGGCAAAATAGCGCACCTGCTGTTCCCAGGAGCGGCAGTCACCCGCGAACTCGTGGATGAAGACGACAGGAATGCCCTTGCCGGTTTCCTCGTAATAGAGCTTCACGCCATCGTCGGTGGTCAAATGCGGCATGTGCGGTCCTCGATTCGTTCAGAACGCGGTCGCCCGCGCCGAGAGGCCCGCGTCGATGGTAACGACCGAACCGCTGGTGTACCCGGAATGCGGCGATGCCAGGAACGCTGCCGCGGCGCCGATCTCCTCCGGCGTCGCGCAGCGCTGAAACGGAAGCGGCTTGCGCAGTTCCTGCCAGTTGTCTTCGCTGCCGGTACGGTCTTTCGCCTTCTTCTTCATCAGCGTGACGATACGGTCGGTCTCCACCGGCCCCGGACTCAGGGCCACGACGCGGATGCCATCCTTCGCGCTCACGCAGCCGAGCGACTGGCTGAACGCCGTCAGCGCCGCATTGCCGGCGACGCCACAGATGTATTCGGGATCATGCGTGTCGGCCGCGTTGCCGACGACGTTGATGATGACGCCGGCCTTGCGCGCCTTCATCAGCGCGTAGAAGGCGCGGCACATGTTGACGTAGCCGAAGACCTTCAGGTCCCACGCCTTGCGCCAGGTTTCCTCGCTGACATTGAGCAGCGTGCCGCCGGGGATCGCGCCCGCGTTGTTCACCAGGATGTCGGTGTCCGGATAATCCCGGGCGAGCCGATCGACGTTCTGGCTGTCGGAAAGATCGGCGACCGCCGTATCGACGCGCACGTTCGATTTCTGCGCGATCGCGGCCTTCACGGCGGCAAGCGTCTCCGCCGTGCGCGACACGATGATGACGTTGCAGCCCTCGGAAGCGAAGATCTCCGCGGTGGCGCGCCCGATTCCCTTCGAGCCGCCGGTGATCAACGCGGTCTTTCCTGCGAGCTTCAGGTCCATGCAAGCTCCTTGAGGCGATCGACGGGCGAGCGACTATGAAGTGCGAGCCTTGCCGCAGCAACACCCTTGCGCGGGCTACGTGACGGCGGCGATCATGCGGCGAATGCCCTCCCGGAGATCGACCTGCGCGCGAAAGCCGAAATCGCGTGCGGCCGCCTCCACGTCGAGGAGGCCGCGCGCGGCTTTCGGCTTGGACATGTCGATCTCGAGCTGCACCGGATACCCCGCGGCTGCGCAAGCCGCCGCGATGTCGTCCGGCGTGACCCGCTCGGGATGCGCGACGAAATAGGCAAGCTGCCTGCGCTGTTGCGAGAAGCAGGCCGCGATGGCGGCGTCCGCCGCATCGTCGACATAGAGGTAGGGCCAGTCGGTGAGCGGGTCGAGCCGCGCCGCTCTGCCGGCGAGCGCGGCGCGCACGATCGTATCGACGTTGAATTCGGTCTGCCGCCCCGGGCCGTAAACCGCGGTCAGGCGCAACGAGCAGAGGTCGAGCGCGACCCTGTTCCACAAGGCCCGCAAGACGAAATCCATCGCGGCCTTGGAGCAGCCATAGGCCGAGGTCGGCCGCATCGGATAGTCCTCGCCGATCGGCGCGGCTTCATGGAAGTTTCCGATCGCTGCGACCGAAGAGCAATACACGAACGTCGCAACTTGCGAATCCATCGCCGCGTAAAGCAGGTTCATGCTGGCGGTGACATTGATCGCGATCACGCCCGCCGGATCGTCGGCCAGCACCATCGGCCCGGACACGCCGCCGGCATGGATGATGTGCGTCACGCGCTCGCGCTCCAGAAGGCTGCGCAGTCTTGCGCGGTCCGAAAGATCGTCGATCACTTGCGTCGTTGCCGCGGCAACGGGATCAAGGCCGACCGCGCGATGGCCCGCCCCGGAGAGCCGCGCCATCAGGACCCGGCCGACGAAGCCGCTCGAGCCGGTCACCAGCGTCGTGCTCGAATCCATCAGGCCGCTCCCTCTCGGTTGATGACATCGCTCGGGTTTGCCTCCAGCACGGTCGACGACACCGCATCGGGCACGCGGCCATGCCAATCGGTTCGGCTTTGAACGTCTGCCGTCAACTCAAGCAAGGCGCGATCTGAGTTCGGCTTTCCGACGACCTGCAACCCGACCGGCATCCCGCGATCGTCGAATCCCACCGGAAATGCGACTGCGGGAAAACCCAGCATGTTCACGAAACGGGTCAACCGGCTGAGCTCGTACAGCGTGCGCGGCCTGAACTCGGTGCCGTCCGGATCGCATTCGGCGGTGGGCGGCGTGCGGACCGTCATCACGGGAAGGATGGCGACGTCGGCGGATTGCAGCAATCGGCCGGCAAACTCATCGGCGAGGGACGGCCGCCGCGCGACCGCCGCGGCCAGCATGGTATCGTCGATATCAAGACCTTTGGCGAGGCGGCGTCGCAGCACCGGATCGATGGCGTCGCCGTCGAGCAGATGGCGGTGATGGCGCGCCGCTTCGCCCTGCATGATGGTGAAGACCGATGCATCGATCGCATCGATGAACGCGAGTCCATCGCGCTGGTCCACGCCGATGCCGGTCGCTGCGACCCCGTCAATTCCGTCCCGACAAGCGTTGAAAACGCTTGGCTGTGCGGATTTGAGCGCATCCGTGATCACGACCGCGTTGCGGACCGGCGTGGTGCGCGAAAGATGCGGCGCAAGCCGATCGAAAGCCGGCAGCATGTCGGCCGCGCTGCGCCCAAGCAGGCCGATCGTGTCCAAAGTGGGCGCCAACGGCATGGTGCCGCGGGTCGAGACCGCACCATGGGTCGGCTTCCAGCCGGTGATCCCGCATGCGTGCGCCGGAATGCGCAGCGAGCCGCCCGTGTCGGAGCCGAGCGCCACGGTCACCGCGCCGCTGGCCACCGCGGCCGCCGAGCCTGACGACGAGCCACCCGGAATGAATTCAGGATTCCATGGGTTTGCCACCCAGCCGTGCACGGCGTTGTAGCCTGACGGCTCATAGGCGATTTCGGTGAGCGCCGTATAGCCGATGCGGTGAGCGCCGGCTTGGTCGAGCAAGCGCAATGCGTCGGCATAGGCGCAATCCGTCGGCGGCAGCGCGTGCGCGAGACCGCCGCAAGGCCGGCGGTCCGGTGCGGAAAAGATATCCTTTGCGGCATAGGACAGCCCATTCAGAGGACCATGGGCGCGCAACTCCCCATCGCGAAATGCCACGAACGCGTTCAGCTGCCGCTCCAGCCGGCGCGCCCGCTCGGTCGCCGCGACCGGGTCGCCGTCGGAACTCCAGGGTCGAAAGCGCTGCATCGGTGCCAGCGTGCGGGGTTCCTGGTGTCGGTGCAAGCGTAGCCGGATTGAGCCATGAGCGCGTTTTCGCGCGTCTTCGACGCGCTATGGCGAAATCCGGGATGGGCGACGCAATCGGCGAAATCTGCCCCCGGAGTTCGCTGACGCGAAACCCGGGCTACGACGCTCGAGAGCCGCCGCGAGTTCCCTCGCCCCGCGAAGCGGGGAGAGGGTGCCGAGGTCCGAAGGACCGAGGCGGGAGAGGGCGCGCGCTTCGAGAAATACCCTCTCCCGGCTCGCGCGTCCCGCGCTCGCCACCCTCTCCCGCTTACGCGGGAGAGGGGAAGCCAGCGGCACGTGGCGACGGGTCATCGCGTACCGCGGCCGAAGATCAACGCTTTCGGCTCGCGCATTTGCCGCTGCGGGTCCGATAGCCGGCGCCGCCACGCGACCCACAGCCGGTGCGCGCGACGCGATGGGGCTTTTTTGTCGCTTCCGGCAGTTGTGCTCGCGGCGGTGTCGCCGTCGACGGCGAGCGCTGCACAGTTCTGAAAATTCGCGCCGTGAAGTTGATGTAGCAGCGCAACCTGTCGTCCTGTTCGCGGTAGAAGCGGCATTCAAAAATCGACCTCGGCTGCGCCGTAAACGCTCGCGGCGCCGGCGGCACGATCTTGTCAAAGCACTCAAGCCGTTCCCGTGTTATTTCGTTCATCGCGTAGCACGGGCGGAAACGCTCGTTCGGAACTTGCTGAGCGGTCGGCTGCGGAGCGCTCGGTGTACTTGGCGCGCGCGCAACAAAGCTGTTGAAGCATTTCAGCCTTTCATCTTCCTCCTTGTAGAACCGGCAATCGCTGATCGCACTTGGCCTCCCGGGTGCGGACTTCGGTTCGGGTCGGACGATAGCATCAAAGCAATCGAGCCGCTCTTTCGTCATGTCGTCAATTGCGAGGCACGCGCGGAAGCGATCGAGCAAAAGCGGCTGCGCGAGCACGAGCTGCGGCAAAATCAGAATCGTGCTGAACGCCGCGAGGCGCAAAAACGCTCTCATGCCTTCAGCGTTCATGAGGACGACCATACTGCAGTAAGCGCAATTCGGGGGCATCGAAGCTGCTTTACCGCCCCGGCAGCAGCACCCGTTCGAGCCAGTCCCACATATAAGCCGCACAGATGCTCTGGTTATCGATCTGGCAGTGGTGGTAGCCGCCTTCCTCGCGAGTGAAGATCTTCATCGTTTTGTTCTTCGCGCCGACCGCGTCGAAGCATTTCTGCGCCTCGGCGAGAGGAATCTGCTCGTCGCCTTCGCCGTGCAGCATCAGGAACGGGCAGGCGATCTTCTGCACCACGCCGTCGAGCCTGAACGGCTCGAGCCGCCGCAGCGCCTCGTCCTGCGAGGCGGCGTCCACGACCCACAGGATGTGCCGCGCGGCGACCGAGAGCGCCGGCGTGTCGGCGCGCGCCAGCCGCTCGAAGCGCTCGCGCCAGATCTTGTGGTAGTCCCACTGCGCGCCCCAGGCGATGCAGCAGGCAAAGCGCTGCTCGAAGGCGGCGGCGCGCGGCGCGTAGTAGCCGCCGAGGCTGATCGCCATGACGCCGATACGCGTGGCATCGACCTCCGGCCGCGCCGCGAGCCAGTCGAACACTGGGCTCGCGTAGTGCTCGGTGTCGTGGCGCAGGTAGAGATCGCGGAAGCGGATGCTCTCGCCGTTGCCCGGGCCGTCCACGATCAGGCAGGCGATGCCGCGCGCGACCAGATCGGCGACGCCCTTGAAGTACTGGATCTCCTTGGTCACATCGAGGCCGTCGAAGAACACCATCGCCGGCACCTTGCCGCTCGTGGCAGGCTCGGCATGCACGTAGATCGCCGGCAGGCTCGTACCCGCGTAGGGAATCTCCACGTGCTCCAGGCGCGGCCGCTTGAGGTATCCGGCCGCGTCGCGCAGGCAATCCACGCCGCGCCGATAGGCGTCGAGCCCCTCCTGGCTCTTCGGCTGCAGGAACCGCTCGCCCACGTGGTAGTAGGCGCTCGCGCGCTGGAGGTATTGCGCGCCGCTTGTGGCGTAGCCGTCGGCGACGCGCGCCCGCCCGCGCTCCTCCACGGTGGCGGCCTCGCGCGCCCATTCGCGGAACCAGGCGTCGTCATCGCCGACGCGGCCCTTCAGCCGCAGGCCGATGCGATTGACCTCGCCGATCTCGGCGCCGCCCCACGGCGCCATGTTGATGCCGATCAAAAGGCCATGCGACCAGCGATAATTCTCCGGGAAGTATGTGAACGACAACTCCGGCAGCGCGGCATTCATGCGGCAATCCCCCGGCTTGAAAGACCGTGGCAAGATAACCGCGCGCGACACCGATGGAAACCGCCGAGGTCAACGTGGGAAATCGTCCGCGCAACAGACGTCTTCGCGCCGAAAATTCGCGCCGGCTAGGCGGCAGCGCTCTTCCGCTGCACGGTTTCGGTCCCGCCGGTCACTGCCGAGTATGCCGCGATCGGAGAGGGCTTGCCGATAAGATATCCCTGGATCTCGTTGCAGGATTCCCGGCGCAAGAATTCGAGCTGCTCGCTCGTTTCCACCCCCTCCGCAACGACCGGAACCTCCAGACCGCGCGCGAGACCGATCATGGAGCGCACGATCGCCGCCGATTGATGGCTCGACTGCACATTGGCAATGAAGGAGCGGTCGATCTTGATCTTGTCGAACGGGAAGGATTGCAGATACGACAGCGACGAATAGCCGGTGCCGAAGTCGTCCATGGCGATCCGGACACCGAGCGCCTTGAGCCGTCGGAGGATCGAAAGGGCGCGCGTGAAGTCGCCGATCAGCACCCCTTCGGTGATTTCCAGCACCAGCCGCGATGGCGCCAAGCCGGTCTGCAGGAGAATCGCGTGCACCAGGGCCGGCAGATCCCCCTGCTTGAATTGAGCCGGCGAAAGGTTCACCGCAATTTGCAGCGGGCGCGGCCACGATGCCGCCTCGGCGCAGGCTTCGCGCAAGACCCATTCGCCGATCGAAATGATCAGGCTGCTCTCTTCCGCGATGGGGATGAACTCGGCCGGGGGCACCATCCCGCGTTTCGGATGCTCCCAGCGCGCGAGCGCTTCAAAGCCGGTGACTTCCCCGCTCGTGGTTGCCTGCGGCTGATAGAACAGCCGGAACTCTCCTCGCTCCAGCGCCGAGCGCAGATCGTGCTGCAGGCTGCGCTTTTCCCGCAGCTGCTGATCCATCTCGGCGGCAAAAAACCGGATCGTGCCCCGCCCCTCCGCTTTTGCCCGATAGAGCGCCGCATCCGCATTGCCGAGCAGCGTCGCCGCATCGGCTCCGTCGTGAGGATAGACGGCGACCCCGATGCTGACCCCGACCGCGACTCTCTGACCGTCGATCACCAAGCTTTCGGACATGGCAGAAAGCACGCTTTCGGCGACCGAAGCCGCCGGCTGCTGGTCTCCCTGCACCATGATGGCAAACTCGTCCCCGCCGAGCCGGGCGATGAACTCGTCTTTGACGGCCGGCAGGAGCCTGCTCGACACTTCGCGCAGTACGCGATCACCGGCCGAATGCCCGAAGAGATCGTTGATCTCCTTGAACCGGTCGAGGTTGATGCACAGGATCGCGAAATCGGATTCGGCCGCAGCGGACCGCTCGAGCATCGTGGCAAATCGGGTCGCGAAGGCAGCTCGGTTCGGCAGGCCGGTCAGCGGATCATGATGCGCCATGTGCGCGATGCGCTCCGCCGCTCGCTTGTCGACATATGCTCCGGCGAGGCTCATCCCGAGAATGGCGACTGCCGCGTTCGCGATCCCGATCGCCATCCATGCCGGGGAGAGCGACAACGCATCGATGGTTCGCTGCGGATCCGGCACGATCTCGACTGCGCCCATGGCGGTGAAATGGTGTGAAACGATCGCCAGGGTGAGCAGGACGCCTGCGGCAAACGTACCCGACATGCTGGTCCGACGCATCGCGGCCCATAGACTTGCCGCGCCGAACAGCACGCCGAGCAGCAGCGAAGCCGCGACGAGATCGCCGGACCACGCGATGTGGCCGGGCATCTCGAGCGCCCACATGCCCAGATAGTGCATGCACGCCACGCCGCCGCCGACCAATCCGCCGCCGACCCAGGTCGCCCAGTGGCTTCGATGGTAGACGGCGACGGTGAGGCCCGCTGCGGTCAGAGCGGCCGCCAGCACCAGCGAGAGAACCGTCAGGCCGACGTTGTAGTTGACGCCGATGCCGGGATCATAGGCGAGCATCGCAATGAAGTGCGTGGCCCATATGCCGCAGCCGCTCGCCGCGCCGGCGGTTCCGAGCCACACGCCTCGCGTGCGGCCCCTTGTTGCCGCAGCGCGATGAAACAGGTTGATCGCCGCCAAGCTTGCGAGAAAACAAACAACTCCAGCCAGACCGACCAGCCGCAGATCGTGCTCAGCGGTCAGGCACGAGAACACCCGAAACATAGGCCACCCCAGAATTCCCTCGTATTCAGAAATAGGGCGGCAGATTTTACCGGCCGGCTAACGCCGGCTCTTACCTGGGAGCAGGGTTAATGCGGCATTTCGCGAGAGAGAACATAGGGGGTTGCGCGAGAAGCAATAGGTGCGCACCGCGAGAACTTCCCTCCCGCACGGATTGATGCATAGGTATATGCACCAATGCACCACGAGGACGCATGACCGTCGCCCGCACCAGTCCCGCCATGGCGAAGGCCAACGGGATCGAGCTTTGCTACGACACGTTCGGCGACCGCGCCGCGCCCCCACTGGTGCTGATCATGGGCCTTGCCGCCCAGATGATCGCCTGGGACGAGGAATTCTGCTCCGCTCTTGCGGCGCGCGGCTACTGGGTGGTGCGCTTCGACAACCGCGATATCGGGCTGTCGACCAAATTGACCCAGCACGGCACGCCCGACGTCATGGCGATGGTCGGGGCGCTGATGCAGGGCAGGACCGTCGCGGCGCCCTACACACTGCGCGACATGGCGCACGACACCGTCGGCCTGATGGATGCGCTCGGCATCAGGTCGGCGCACGTCGCCGGCGCCTCGATGGGGGGTGCCATTGCGCAGGAGATCGCCATCCGCCACCCGGCCCGGCTGCGCACGCTCACCTCGATCATGTCGTCGACCGGCGAGCCGGGCCTCGGCCCGCCGACGCCGGAGGCGATGGCGATCCTCACCAGCCCGGCACCGACTGAATGGAACGCCTACCTGGAACGCTACCGGAAGACCTGGTCGGTACTGCGCGGACCCGGTTTCCCGCTCGATGAGGCGCGCGACGCCGGCCGCGCCGCGGAGATCTTCGCGCGCGGCCTCAACCCGCCCGGCGCCGCCCGTCAGTTCGCCGCCGTTCTGGCCTCGGGAAGCCGCAAGGACGCGCTCGCATCGGTCAAGGCGCCGACGCTCGTCATCCACGGCGATGCCGATCCGCTGATCCGGCTCGACGGCGGGCAGGCGACCGCGCGGGCTATCCCCGGCGCCAAGCTCCTGGTGGTCAAGGGCATGGGCCACGCGCTGCCGATATCCATGTGGCCCGAGATCATCGCGGCAATCGAGGGACATGCGCGCTAGGATCAGCGACGCATAAGGAGACGCCCATGTTCAAGCACGACCATGCCGAGGTGAACGGCATCCGCCTGCACTACGTCATGAACGGCTCCGGCAAGCTCATCCTGTTCGTGCACGGCTTCCCGGAATTCTGGTACGCCTGGAAGGACCAGCTCGCCGAGTTCGGACGCGACCATTGCGCGGTCGCGCTCGACATGCGCGGCTACAATCTCTCGGACAAGCCCGAGGCGGTCGACCAATACGCGATCAAATACCTGGTCGAGGACCTCCGCGCGCTGGCCCGCTCGCTCGGCCACGAGCGCTTCATCGTCGTGGCGCACGACTGGGGCGGCGCGGTCGCCTGGGCGCTCGCCATCAATCACCCGGAATGCGTGGAGAAGCTGATCATCGTCAACTCGCCGCACCCGGCGGTGTTCGCGCGCGAGCTGACCGTGAGCCCGGTGCAACAGCAGGCGAGCCAGTACATGCTGGCGTTCCGCAGCCGCAAGACCGAAGGCATGTTGTCGGCCAACAATTACGCCGCGCTGGTCGGCATCGTGATGGGCGAGGGCCTGAAGCAGGGGTTCTTCACCGAGGCCGACCGCGACGCCTATATCGCGGCGTGGTCGCAGCCGGGCGCGCTCACCGGGGGCCTCAACTATTATCGCGCCTCGCGCGTTGGCCCGCCGACCGGCGAGGAGGGCGCGCGCACGTTCGAGCCGGGCGCGAAGTCGATGGAGGTGCGCGTGCCGACCCTGGTGATCTGGGGCGAAAAGGACGTCGCGCTCACGCTCGGCAATCTCGAAGGTCTCGACGCCTACGTCCCCGACCTCACCATCCGCCGCATCCCCGACGGCACGCACTGGGTGGTGCACGAGAAGCCCGAGCTGGTGAACGGGTACATCCGGGAGTTTGTTGGGCGGTAGGACTCGCCATGGCCGGGCTTGTCCTGACATCCACGAATGCCGGCGCGCAATTCAAGCCTCATCGCAGCACGACCTCCCGCCCGCTCGCCGCCGATTCGTGCACGCCAAGCGTAGCGGCGAGCGTACGCGTCGCGTCCTCGCCCGAAATGATCGGCGCAGCCTCGCCGCGGATCACGGCACAGAAATGATCGATCTGGCGCGCGAGGGGGTCGGCTTGCACGACGGCAACGTGCTCCGACAGGAGCGGTGCCATCCAACCCTTCTCGGCGCCGTAGTGCCAGCGGCGCAGGCTCGGCACCGCGAGCGAGCCTTCGGTCCCTGAGATGAAGTAGCAGTCGGCTCCAACGGGCGGATAGGCCGGGTTCTCGGCCGCGGTCAGCTCCCAGCTCCACGGTGCGGCCGCGGTGTCCGACAAGGTCATGGTGCCGAGCGCGCCGTTGGCGAAACGCACCCCGATAACGGCCGTATCCTCGACCTCAAAGCCGCGAATGCTGTTCGACGTGAACGCCTGCAGGCTCGCCATGTCGCCGACCATGAAGCGAAGGTCGTCGACCGCATGGATGAGATTGATCAGGACCGGGCCGCCGCCCGGCTCGCGCCGCCAGGTCGTAGACGTCCGAAGGACGGCGTCGCTTCGCTCGCCTATGTCGAAATAGCCGTCGGGCTTGAGCAGCGTTTGCATAGCCGTAACGGTCACGATGCGGCCGAGCGCGCCCGCACGTATGAGGTCGCGCGCCGCGCCAAGGATCGGATTGTGCCGCCGGTGATGGCCGACCAGCAGCGGCAGCCTGGCCTTGCGCGCGCCCGCAACCAGCCGCGCCGCATCGGCGACCGTGTCGGCGATCGGTTTCTCCACCAGGACCGGCACGTCGCGCGCCAGGCAGGCAAGCGCGTTCGGCACATGCACGACATTCGGCGTGGCGATGATCGCGCCGGCCGGCCGCGTCTGCGCCAGCATCCGGTCGAGGTTGGCGAAATACGGCACGCCGAGCTCGGCCGCGAGCGCGCCCGCAGCCGGCGCCGGATCGGCGATCGCCGCCAGCTCGCATTGGTCCGACGCCCGGATATATTTGACGTGCGAACGCCCGATAGCGCCGGCTCCGACGACGGCGAGGGGAAGACGGGGCATGGGGCGATTCCCTCGTTGGTCGGTTGCCGCGGCCTTAGCCAGTGCACAAATCCGCAGCATTCCTCAGCCCGGCCGGTCGAAGACCGAGAAGGCCGTTGTTGATCTGTTGCAGCCGCTCAAGCATAAGCTAGCCCATGGCTCAACCGTCGTGTCGGTCCGGCACGACCCCCAGGAGGATCGCATGGCCGTCCAGTTCCGTCGCGTGGCGTCACGTCTCGCGCTCATCGCCGCCGCAACGTCGATCGGCGGTGCCGCATATGCCAAGGACATCAAGGTCTGCCTGATCGCGGGCAAGACCGGCCCGCTCGAAGCCTATGCCAAGCAGACCGAGAACGGCTTCATGATGGGGCTGGAATTCCTCACCCAAGGCTCCATGACGGTAGGCGCCGACAAGCTCGTGGTCATCGTCAAGGACGACCAGCTCAAGCCCGACCGCGGCAAGTCGCTGCTCGAAGAGTGCTACGGCGACGACAAGGCCGACATCGCGGTCGGCACCACCGGATCGCCGGTCACGCTCGCCATGCTGCCGGTGGCCGAGGAGCACAAGAAGGTGCTGATCGTGGAGCCGGCGGTTGCCGATTCGATCACCGGCGACAAGTGGAACCGCTACATCTTCCGCACCGGCCGCAGCTCTTACCAGGATGCGCTCGCCAACGCGGCCTCGATCCCAGCGAACGAGGACGTGGCGATCGGCATGCTCGGCCTCGATACCGCGTTCGGCCGTGACGGCGTCGCGGCGTTCAAGCAGGCGCTCGCGGAGATCCGCCCCAAGGTCAAGATCGTCGCCGAGGAATACGCCGCCGGCAACACCGCGGACTTCGCGCCGTTCGCCGAGCGGCTGTTCAATGCGCTGAAGGACCGGCCGGGCAAGCGCATCATCGGCTTCATCTGGGCCGGACCGCATCCCCTCGCCAAGTTCGTCGACATGAAGCCGGAGCGCTTCAACATCGCGCTTTCACCGGGCGGCAACATCCTGCCGGTGATGGCGGCGTGGAAGCAGTTCGCCGGCATCGAGGGCGGCATCTACTACTATTACGACTTCCCCAAGAATGCGATGAACGACTGGCTCAAGGCCGAGTACCGCAAGCGCCACAATGCGCCGCCGGACTTCTTCGTGGCCGGCGGCTTCGCGGCAGCCTCGGCGCTGGTGAGCGCGCTCAAGAAGGCCGGATCGACCGACACCGAGAAGCTGATCGCCGCCATGGAGGGCATGAGCTTCGACACGCCCAAGGGCCCGATGACGTTCCGCAAGGAGGACCATCAGGCGCTGCAGGACATGTACCACTTCCGCATCAAGAAGAACGCGACCGACACGGACGTGCTCGAGCTGGTCGCGACCGTCGCGGCCAAGGACATGCCGCTGCCGATCCGCAACAAGCGCTGAGGCGCCGGCGGCCGGGCGCCAGCGCCCGGCCGTTCGCGCGGGGGGCCAAGCGGGGGTGATGTCGCACGATCCTCATGACGGCGCCGCGCCGGTGCTGCTCACCCGCGACCTGACCATCCGCTTCGGTGGCCACGTGGCGGTCGACCACGTGAGCTGCGCGTTCCGCGCCGGCACCCTGACGGCGATCGTCGGCCCGAACGGCGCCGGCAAGACCACCTACTTCAACCTGATGTCGGGGCAACTGCCGGCCAGCGAAGGCACCGTCGTGCTCGACGGCACCGACATCACGCGCCTCGGCGCCGCGGCGCGCGCCCGGCGCGGCATCGGCCGCGCCTTCCAGCTCACCAACCTTTTTCCCAACCTCAGCGTCGCCGAGAACGTGCGGCTTGCCGTGCAGGCGCGCGCCGGCGGCGGGGCTGATTTCTGGTCGCAGTGGAACGCGCGGCGCGAATGGATCGAGACCGCCGAGCGCGTGGTCGAGAGCGTCGCGCTGCACGACAAGCGCAATGTGCCGGCGGCGGCGCTGCCGCACGGCGACAAGCGCAAGCTCGACGTCGCCCTGATGATGGCGCTCGAGCCGCACGTGTTCATGTTCGACGAGCCGACCGCCGGCATGTCGGTGGACGAGGTGCCGGTGATCCTCGACCTGATCCGGCAGCTCAAGGCCGAGCGGACCAAGACCATCCTGCTGGTCGAGCACAAGATGGACGTCGTGCGCAGCCTCGCCGATCGCATCATCGTGCTGCACAACGGGCGCCTCGTCGCCGACGGCGAGCCGGCCGAGGTGATCGCCTCGCCGGTGGTGCAGGAGGCTTATCTGGGCGTTCCGGCCGGAGCAGCCCGATGAGCGACCCGTTGCTGGTGCTGGAAAACGTCGAGACCCATATCGGGCAGTATCACATCCTGCAGGGCGTCGACCTTACGGTGCCGCGCGGCGCCATGACGGTGCTGCTCGGACGCAACGGCGCCGGCAAGACCACGACCATGCGCACCATCATGGGCCTGTGGAAGCCGAGCCGCGGCCGCATCACGTTTTCGGGCCGCGAGATCGGCGGCCTGCCGACGCCCGACATCGCGCGCGCCGGCATCGCCTACGTGCCCGAAGCCATGGGCATCTTCGCCGACCTCACGGTGGCCGAGAACATGACGCTGGCGGCGCGCGACGGGCCGCCGGATGCGGCGCGCATCGCGTGGATCTTCGGCTTCTTCCCGGCGCTCAAGCTGTTCTGGTCCTATCCGGCCGGCGTGCTGTCGGGCGGGCAGAAGCAGATGCTCTCGATCGCGCGCGCGATCGTCGAACCGCGCGAGCTGCTGCTGATCGACGAGCCGACCAAGGGCATCGCGCCGGCCATCATCGACAACATGATCCGCGCCTTCCGCGAGCTCCAGCGCGGCGGCACCACCATCCTGCTGGTCGAGCAGAACTTCCACTTCGCGCAGGCGCTCGGGGACCACGTCGCGGTGATGGACGACGGGCGCATCGTGCATCGCGGCACGATGGCGGCGCTCGCCGCCGACAGCGCGTTGCAGCAGCGCCTGCTCGGCCTTTCGCTCGAAACCCATTGAGGATCAGGGCATGACGATCGCGGCTTCCGAGACCCACGCGCTGCCGGCCGTCCCGGTCGACTATTGGCCGCTGCTGCTGCCGGTCGCGCTTGCCCTCGCCGCCCTGCCGTTGATCGGGTTCAACTCGACCTGGGTGACCTTGACGGTCGCGGGCCTGGCCATGGGCATGATGATCTTCGTGATCGCGAGCGGGCTGACGTTGATTTTCGGGCTGATGGATGTGCTCAACTTCGGGCATGGCGCCTTCATCGCGGTCGGCGCCTACGTGGCGATGTCGGTGCTGCTGCCGTTCGCCGGCTGGGTGCAGGCCGACTCGCTCGCGCTCAATCTGGCGGCCCTGGCGGTGGCGGTATTGGCCGCGATTGTCGCGACCGGCGCGCTCGGATGGGCGTTCGAGCGCCTCATCATCATGCCGGTGTACGGCCAGCACCTGAAGCAGATCCTCATCACCATGGGCGGCCTGATCGTCGCCGAGCAGATGGTGCATGTGGTGTGGGGCGGCGAGCAGAAACCGATGCCGCTGCCCTCCGCGCTGCGCGGCGCGCTGACGTTCGGCGACGTCGCGGTGGAGAAATTCCGCCTGCTGGCAGTCGCGGTGGGCCTCGCGGTGTTCGTGGCGATGTTCCTGGTGCTCAACCGGACCAAGATCGGCCTGCTGATCCGCGCCGGCGTCGAGAACAGCGAGATGGTCGAGGCGCTCGGCTACCGCATCCGCCGGCTGTTCGTCGCCGTGTTCGTGGCCGGCTCCGCGCTCGCCGGCCTCGGCGGGACGCTGTGGGCGCTTTATCGCGAGACCCTGACTGCGGCGATCGGCGGCGAGCTGATGGTGCTGGTGTTCATCGTGATCATCATCGGCGGCCTCGGCTCGGTCGGCGGCTGCTTCCTCGGCGCCGTGCTGGTCGCCCTCACCGCCAACTATGTCGGCTACCTCGCGCCCAAGATCGCGCTCGTCTCCAACATCATGCTGATGGTGACGATCCTGATGTGGCGGCCGCAGGGCCTCTATCCGGTGGCCAAGCGATGACCGGCATCCTCTCCGGCGACACCCCGCGCAGCACGATCCTGTCCCTGCTGCTGGTCGTGGTGCTCGGGGTTTTGGCGACCGCGCCGTTCCTGTTCGACGGCGCGCAGGCGATCAACACGGCGGCGAAGATCTGCGTCTTCATCGTGCTGGTGGCGAGCTACGACCTGCTGCTCGGCTACACCGGCATCGTGTCGTTCGCCCACACCATGTTCTACGGCATCGGCGGCTACGGCGTCGGGCTCGCCATGCACTTCTGGGGCCCGACCTGGGGCGCGATGGGCTTGGGCCTCATCCTCGCGCTGCTGCTCGGCGTCGTGCTCGCGCTCGTCATCGGCCTGTTCTCGTTGCGCGTGCGCGCGATCTTCTACGCCATGATCACGCTCGCGGTGGCTTCGGCCTTCGCGGTGCTGGCGGCGCAACTCTCCGAGCTGACCGGCGGCGAGGACGGTCGCTCGTTCCGCGTGCCGGAGGTGCTGCGGCCCGGGTATCGCCTGCTCGATGCGCCGCTGTTCGGCACCGCCATCACCGGCCGGGTGATCACCTACTATGTGGTGTTCGTCGGCGCGCTCGTTCTGTTCCTCGCCGCGCTGCGCATCGTGAACTCGCCGTTCGGCCGCGTGCTGCAGGCGATCCGCGAGAACGACTTCCGCACCGAGGCGCTCGGCTACCGCACCGTCTACTACCGCACCGCGGCCAATTGCCTCGCCGCCGCCATGGCGGTGCTGGCCGGCGCGCTCAACGCGTTGTGGCTGCGTTATACCGGTCCCGACGTGACGCTCTCCTTCGCCATCATGCTCGACATCCTGCTGATGGTGGTGATCGGCGGCATGGGCACGCTCTACGGCGCCGTCGTCGGCGTCACCCTCTTCATCCTGGCGCAGAGCTACCTGCAGAAGCTGATGGGGAGCGCCGCCAAGGCGACCGAGGCGCTGCCGCTGCTGCCGCAACTCCTGCATCCCGACCGCTGGCTGCTGTGGCTCGGCGTGCTGTTCGTGCTCAGCGTGTACTTCTTCCCGACCGGCATCGTCGGCAAGCTCAGGGGATCGGCAAGACCATGACTCTGTTCGGTATTCCGGTCGACTTCATCCTGTTCGGATTGACCCTGCTCGGCGTCGCGCTGTTCCACCAGCATACGCTCGCGGTTGCGCTGAGCGGCCTTGCGGCGATCACGCTCTACAAGCTCGCCTTCACCGGCTTCAAGTTCGGCACCGGGCTCGCCGGACTCGGCCTGCACCTGCAGCACGAATGGGTGATCCTGGCGAATCTCTTCTTGCTGCTGATGGGCTTCGCGCTGCTGTCGCGCCACTTCGAGAACAGCCGGGTGCCGGACGCGATGCCGGCCTATCTGCCCGACGACTGGAAGGGCGCTTTCGCGCTGCTGGTGCTCGTCGCCGTCATCTCGAGCTTCCTCGACAACATCGCGGCCGCGCTGATCGGCGGCACCATGGCGCGCCACGTGTTCCGCGGCAAAGTGCACATCGGCTACTTGGCGGCGATCGTCGCCGCCTCCAATGCCGGCGGCTCGGGCAGCGTCGTCGGCGACACTACCACCACCATGATGTGGATCGACGGGGTGAGCCCGCTGTCGGTCGTCGACGCCTATGTGGCGGCGAGCGTCGCGATGGTGATCTTCGGCATCCCGGCCGCGCTGCAGCAGCACCGCTATTCACCGATCGCCAAGGACGCGCCGCGCGGCATTGAGATCGAATGGGTGCGCGTCGCGATCGTGGCGCTGATCCTCGTGGCGGCGATCCTCGCCAACGTGATCGCCAACCTGAGATTCCCGGCCCTGCTCGACGCCATTCCGGTGATCGGGCTTGCGGTGTGGGTCGTCATCCTCGTCACCGCGCCGCTGCGCCGGCCCGATTGGGAGATCATGCCCGAGACCTTCAAGGGCACCATCTTCCTGCTCGCCTTGGTGACCGCCGCCTCGATGATGCCGGTCGAGAAGCTGCCGCTGGCCTCCTGGCAGACCGCGCTCGGCCTCGGCTTCGTCTCCGCGGTGTTCGACAACATTCCCTTGACCGCGCTCGCCTTGAAGCAAGGCGGCTACGACTGGGGCTATCTCGCCTATGCGGTCGGCTTCGGCGGCTCGATGATCTGGTTCGGCTCCTCGGCCGGCGTGGCGCTTGCCAACATGTACCCGGAGGCGAAGTCGGTCGGACTGTGGCTGCGCCACGGCTGGCACGTCGCAGTCGCCTACGTGATCGGCTTCTTCGTCATGCTGACGGTGCTCGGCTGGCATCCGGACCCCGACCACAAGAAGCGGGTGGAGGCGCCGGCAACGACGACCGTGCAGGTCGCGAAGGCGATCTGACTGCGCCTCAGACCAAAGGGATGGTGCGATGGACGAACTCCTGCCGCTCGCCGAAAAGGTCGCTCTCGCTCTGATCGAGCGCAAGCACACGATCGCGATCGCCGAATCCTCGACCGGCGGCCTGATCTCCGCCGCGTTGCTGGCGGTGCCGGGCGCGTCGGCCTACTTCCTCGGCGGCGCCGTGGTCTATACGCGCCACGCGCGGCGCGCCCTGCTCGGCATTCCGGACGAGGCGCTCGCCGACATCAGGCCGGCGACCGAACCCTACGCGCTGCTGCTCGCGCGTACGGCGCGCGAACGTTTCGGATCGGACTGGTGCCTGGCCGAGACCGGCGCCACCGGGCCGACCGGCAACCGCTACGGCGATGCCCCGGGGCACTGCTGCCTCGCGCTCGCAGGCGAGACCGAGTATGCGACGACGCTCGAGACCGGCCGCGCCGACCGCCGCGCCAATATGGAGTCCTTTACTACGGCCGCGCTTGAGCTGTTGATACAGAACCTGTCGCGCTGACACTCAGGGGCGACCCCGATGGCGCAGCCTTCCGACGACCCGGTCCAGGCGCGGCTCCGCTATGTCTTCGAGCAGATGGTGCCGTTCAATCGCGTGCTCGGATTGACGGTCCACTCGGCCGATCCGGAGGCGCCGCAACTGCGCTTCGACATGCGGCCCGAATTGATCGGCAACCCGGCCGCGCAGATCCTGCACGGCGGCGTCATCTCGGCGGTGCTCGACGTCGCGGCCGGCTTCGCCATCTACATGGCGGCGCTGCGCAACGACGAGAACCCGGGCGACAAGCGCTTTCCCAAGCTCGGGACCATCGACCTGCGCGTCGACTACCTGCGTCCCGGCCGCGGCAAGCATTTCATCGCCACCGGACGCGTGGTGCGGCGCGGCAGCCGCATCGCGGTCGCCCACATGGAGCTGGTCAACGACACCGGCGAGCTGATCGCGACCGGCGCGGCGGCCTATGTGATCAATTGAGGCGGCCGTAGCCCGGATTGCGCCTCAAGCCGCGCGTCCGCGTCCTACCACGCGCCATGGCGCAATCCGGGGCAGACTTCACAACCGGCGCGACCGTTCCCGGCTTTCGCGAAGGGCGAAAGCCGGGCTACGGCTACTACGCGTCAGTTCGTCAGATACTCGGTCACCGACTTCCACTTGCCGTCGACGATCTGGCACAGCATCGAGCGGTCGGAGCCGAGGTGCTTGGTGGCGCTGAACTTCTGCTCGTCCGCCCCGAACATGTCGACCGGGTAGGTGTTGCCTTCGAGCGCCTTGGTGACGGTCTCGGGGGTCAGCACCTGGCCGGCCTTTTCGACCACCAGCCCGAACAGGTTGATGATCTCCCAGCCATAGGCCGAGAACACCGTGGCATCCTCGTTGAACTTCGACTTGTAGCTCGCGAACCAGTCGCGGATCTTCTGATCGGCGTCGTCGGCATACGGGTGTTTGAGCGTGCAGGTCGAATAGAAGCCGTTCACCGCCGCGCCGCCGAGCTTGTGGATGATGTCGGAGTAGCTGGCGGTGGTGCCGATGAATTCCGGATTCCAGCCGAGCCGCTTGGCGGTCGCGATGGTGCCGATGGTCTCGCGAATGATGGTGCCCATGACGACGCCGTCGCAGCCCAACTCCTTCATCTTGGCGACCTGCGAGGAGAAGTCGGTCGCGCCACGCTTGAACGTGGTGCGCTCGACGAACGCCATGCCGAGGTCCTTGAGGCCCTGCTCGGCGCCCTGCATCACCTCGGTGCCGAAGTCGTCGTCCTGGTAGAGCGTGCAGACCTTCTTCAGGCCCTTGTCCTTGACCAGCCGCTTGATGCCGGCGCGGATCTGATCGAAGTACGGCGCCGCGAACGAGAACTTGAGCCGGTGCACCGGCTCGTACATCTCGCGCGAGCCCGACAGCGGGAACAGATGCGGGATGTTCTTGTCGAGATAGATCGGCATCGCCGCCATGGCGGTCGGCGTGCCGATGGCGCCGAGGACGGCGAAGATCTTGTCCTGCTGCACCATCTTCTGCGCGGCGAGCACGGCCTTGCGCGGATCATAGCCGTGATCCTCGACCACGAGGCGCAGCTTGCGGCCATGGATGCCGCCGGCCGCATTGATCTCGTCCACGCGCATGCGCATGCCGTTCACGGCTGCCTTGGAGAACGACACGATCGGGCCGGAGAGGTCCTGCGCGGTGCCGATGACGATCTCGGTCTGCGTCACTCCCTGGGTCTGTGCCAACGCCGGGGTGACGGCGAGAGCAAGGATGGCTGTGGCGACGAATTTCATGGTTGTCTTCCTCCTTAACGTCCGTTGCCTCGTGTTCATCGCACGCTGCCTGAATCAAGCGGCAGCACGCGCGTACATCTGCTCGATCAGGTCGCGGTATTTCTCGTGCACCAGCTTGCGCTTGAGCTTCATGGTCGGGGTCAGCTCCTCGTCCTCGGCGGTGAGCTTCTGCTCGATCAGCCGGAACTTGCGGATCTGCTCGACGCGGGCGAACTGCGTGTTCACCTTGTCGATCTCGCCCTGGATCAGCTCCTGGATCTCCGGCCGGCGGCACAGGCTCATGTAGTTGGAGAACGGGATCGAGTGATCCTGGGCGTATTTCTCGACGTTCTCGTGGTCGATCATGACCAGCGCCGAGAGGAACGGCCGGCGGTCGCCGATCACCACGGCGTCGGTGACGTAGGGCGAGAACTTGATCTGGTTCTCGAATTCCGAGGGCGTGATGTTCTTGCCGCCCGCCGTGATGATGATGTCCTTCATGCGGTCGGTGATATAGAAATAGCCGCGCTCGTCAACGCGGCCGACGTCGCCGGTGTGCAGCCAGCCGTCGCGCAGGGTCTCGGCGGTCTTCTCCGGCTGGTTGAGATAGCCCATGAATACCGCGGGGCTGCGCACCATCAGCTCTCCCGCGGGGGAAAGCTTGACCTCGGTGCGCGGCGCCGGCAGGCCGATCGAGCCGGGCTTGGCGCGTCCGACCGGATTGGCGGTCGCGGTGCCGGTCGACTCGGTCATGCCCCACACTTCGATCATCTCGAGACCGAGCGCCGCGTACCAGCGCAACAGGTCGGGCGCGATCGGCGCTGCGCCGGTGATGAGCAGGCGCGCGCGGTGCACGCCGATCGACTTGCGGATGTTGTTGAGCACGAGCACGCGCCCCAGCCAGAACGCGGCGGCAAGAGGGGCCGGTACCGGCTTGCCGTCCTCGCGCAGCTTGGCGACCCGATGGCCGATGCCGATCGCGACCCCGTAGCTCCATTGCTGCAGGCGGCCCGCCTCCTTCAGACGGATCAGCACGCCGGAGTAGAACTTCTCCCAGATTCGCGGCACGGCGCCGAAGATGGTCGGTGCGATCTCGCGCACGTTCTCCGGCACGGTCTCGGGATTCTCGACGAAGTTGAGCCGCGTGCCGGACGCGAGCGACGTATAGACGCCGAGGACGCGCTCGGCCACGTGACACAGCGGCAGGAAGCACATGCGCTCGTCGTCGTTGCGCTGCGCGAAGGCCTGCAGATTGAGATTGATGGCGGCGACCACATTGGCGTGCGACAGCATCGCGCCCTTGGGCTTGCCGGTGGTGCCCGAGGTGTAGATCAAGGTGGCAAGATCGTTCGCCTTGCGGGTCGCGATGCGCGCCTCCCACACGCCCGGATGGGCGGCGTCGTGCGCGCGCCCGATCTCGCGCAGCTTTTCGAGGCTCATCACCTGCGGGTCGTCGAGCTCGCGCAGGCCGTCCATGTCGAACACGACGATCTTGCGCAGCAGGGGAAGGCGCGCGCGCACCTCGAGCGCCTTGTCGAGCTGCTCGTCGTCCTCCACGAACAGATGGACGGTGCTCGAGTCGGCGCTCAGATACTCGACCTGCGCCGGCGCGTCGGTCGGGTAGATGCCGTTGGAGACGCCCGCGGCGCCGAGGATGCCCATGTCGGCGAGCAGCCACTCGCGATTGGTGTTGGACAGCACCGAGGCGCATTCGCCCGGCTCGAAGCCGAGCGCGATCAGCCCCATGCCGATCTCGCGCGCGATGGCGCCGAACTCGGTCCAGGTGATGCTGCGCCAGATGCCGAACTCCTTCTGGCGCATGATCACGTCGCCGCCGCGGGTCTTGACCGCGTGCCAGAACAGCTTCGGCACGGTGTCGACCGCCGTATCGCGGCTCAGCGCCAGAGCTTCTTGCGTTTCCATCGTCGCTGTCCCCTCACCCCGCCGGCCTTCATGCCGAGATAGAATTCGCGGATATCCGCATTCTCGGCGAGCCGCGCGCCGGTATCATCCATCACGATGCGTCCGACCTCGAGCACGTAGCCGTGGTCGGCGATCTTGAGCGCCATGTGGGCGTTCTGCTCGACCAAGAGGATGGTCGCGCCGCGCTCGCGGTTGATGCGCACCACGATCTCGAAGATCTCCTTCGTCAGTTTCGGCGACAGGCCGAGGCTCGGCTCGTCCATCAGGATGACGGCGGGCCGCGCCAAGAGAGCGCGCGCGATCGCCAGCATCTGCTGCTGCCCGCCCGAGAGCTGGCCCGCTTCCTGCCTGGCGCGCTCGCGCAGGATGGGAAAATAGCCGAACACGGCCTCCAGGTCCTGCGACACGCCGTCCGGGTCGGCGCGCGTGAATGCTCCCATGCGCAGGTTGTCCTCGACCGAGAGCAGCGGAAAGACCTCGCGGCCTTCCGGCACGTGGACGATGCCGGCGCGCACGATGGCGTCGGGCGAGCGGCCCTGGATCTCGCCGCCGCGGAACTTCACCTGTCCCTTCTGCGGCTCGATGATGCCGGAGATGGTCTTGAGCGTCGTGGTCTTGCCGGCGCCGTTGGCGCCGAGCACGGTGACGATCTTGCCTTCGGGCACCGACAGGCTCACGCCGCGCAAGGCCTGGACCGGGCCGTAGGTCGATTCGACGTTGAGCAGTTGGAGGATCGGATCGGCCATCAATCCGCTCCCCCGAGATAGGCCTCGACCACCTTGGGGTGCGACTGCACCTCGGCCGGCGGCCCTTCGGCGATCATGCGGCCCTCGTTGAGCGCCAGCACGCGGGTCGAGACGCGCGACACCAGGTTCATGTCGTGCTCGACCATCAGCACCGTGATGCCGAGCTCCTTGCGGATGTCCTCGATCCAGAACGCCATGTCGTCGGTCTCTTCCGGGTTGAGGCCGGAGGAGGGCTCGTCGAGCAGCAGGAGTTTCGGCTCGGTCGAGAGCGCACGCGCCAATTCCACCACCTTGCGCACCCCGTAGGGCAGGCCCGCCACCAGGCTGTCGCGATAGTGGGCGAGATCGAGGAAGTCGATCACGCGCTCGACCGCGGTGCGCTGCGCGATCTCGGCCCTGCGTACCGCGGGCAGGAACATCAGGTCCTGCCACAGCGACGTGGCGCGGTGGCGGTGGCGGCCAATCAGCAGGTTCTGCAGCACGGTCGCGTGCTCGAACAGCTCGATGTTCTGGAACGTGCGCGCGATGCCGAGCTCGGCGATATGATGCGGCGAGCCGCCGATTTCGCGGTCCTCGAACACGATGCGGCCCGAGGTCGCCGGATAGATCTGACCGATCAGGTTGAAGATCGTGGTCTTGCCGGCGCCGTTCGGGCCGATGATGGTGTAGACCTCGCCCGGCGTGACCTCGAAGCTCACGCCGTCGACGGCGACCACGCCGCCGAACCGCACGCCGAGGTTTTCGACCTTGAAGAAGCTCATCACAGCCGCTCCGAGCGCATGTAGCTGCGCTGGCGGCGGAACGTGCCGCGGCGATAGAACGGGAAGACGTCGAAATAGGTGCGGATCTTGAGCCAGCGGCCATAGAGCCCGTAGGGCTCGAAGATGATGAAGCCAATCAGCACCAGGCCGAACGCCACCGACTGCAGGCCGGAGGGCGCCAGCCAGGGCGGCAGGAAGTCCTTGGCGATCGAGATCAGCTGCGGCAGCACGATGATGAAGACGGCGCCCAGCACCGCGCCGTGCAGCGAGCCGATGCCGCCGATGATCACGATCACCACCAGTTCGATCGACTGCAGCAGGGTGAACTGCTCGGGCGAGATGAAGGCGAGCTTGTGGGCGTAGAGCGCACCGCCGATGCCGGTGAGCGCGGCCGAGAGCGCAAACGACAGCGTCTTGTACCAGGCGAGGTTGACCCCCATGCAGCTCGCCGAGATCTCCGAATCGCGGATCGCGATGAAGGCGCGGCCGGTGGGCGAGCGCAGCAGATTCAACAGCGCCAGGCAGGACAACGCCGCGAGCGCGAGGCAGAGATAGTAGAAGCTCGCATCGCTCGACAGCTGGTAGCCGAACAGGTCAACCGCCTTGAGGTGCTTGCCGGCGTTGCCGCCGGTGAGCTTCTCCCAGCGCGTGATGATCTCTTCGACGATCACGTTGAAGGCAAGCGTGGCGATGGCGAGGTAGATGCCTTTGAGGCGCAGCGCCGGCAGGCCGACGATCACGCCGACCGCGCCGGCGAACAGCGCCGCGCAGGAGATCGAGATGACGAACGGCACGCCGGCGGCCTGCAACAGCGCTTCGGTGTAGGCGCCGACCGCAAGGAACGCCGCATGGCCGAGCGAGATTTGTCCAGTGTAGCCGACCAGCAGCATCAGGCCGAAGCCGACGATCGAATAGATCAGCACGAAATGCAGCTGCGAGAGCACGTATTCGCTGACCAGCAGGGGCGCGGCGAGGCAGAGCACGACCAACAGGCCGTACCAGAACCTCTGGCCGCCGTGCTGGAACAGGCGGATGTCCTGGCCGTAGTCGGTCTTGAAGATGAAGCGCAACGCTTTCAGACCTTCTTGTGCACGGTTTCGCCGAAGATTCCCGACGGCATGAACAACAGCACCACCAGCACCACCACATAGGCGGCCACGTCCTTGAAACCTTCCGGCAGATAGAAGCCCGCAAAGGCCTCGACCAGGCCGATGATCAGGCCGCCGACGATCGAGCCGGGCACGCTGCCGAAGCCGCCGAGCACGGCAGCGGGAAACGCCTTCAGGCCGATGAACCCCATGTTGGAATGCACGAACGCGATCGGCGCGAGCAGGATGCCGCCGAACGCCGCAACCCCGGCCGAGAGTCCCCAGATCAGCATGTTCACGCGCTGCACCGGGATGCCCATGTAGTAGGCGGCGAGCTGGTTCTGCGAGGTCGCCTGCATCGCGACGCCGAGCTTGGCGAAGCGGAAGAACACGTAGAGGCCCGCGCACAGCGCCGCCGTCATGGCGATCACGGCGAGCTGCTCGACCGCCAGCACCGCGCCGCCGATGCGTACCACCGCGTCGCCGAACGGGGTCGGCAGCGAGTGGGTCTCGGTGCCCCAGCCCGGCACCATGGTGACGACGCCGCGGATCACGTAGCCGACGCCGATGGTGATCATCACCACGGTGAAGGTCGGATAGCCGAGCACGGGGCGGATCACGATGCGCTCGATCAGCATGCCGACCAGCGCCATGACGACGACGGCGAACAGGATCGTGGCCCAATAGGGAAAGCCGAGGAAGGTGCCGCCGGTGAGCCCGAAGAACGCGCCGAGCATCATCAGGTCGCCCTGCGCGAAGTTGACGGTCTCGGTCGCCTTGTAGATGAGCACGAAACCGAGCGCGACGAGGGCATAGACGCAGCCCTGGGCAACGCCGGCAAGGAATAGCTGCATCAACTGGCTGAGCAAGTATCCCCCCGCGCCGCAGGCTCGCCGCCCATCGGCGTGCCGAGTGTAGCCCAACGGCCTGCCGGGTTGGAAGCAGCGCTGCTGGTATTCCACGGCCGCGAGCTTTCGAGAGACGTCGGTGACGATCTGTAGGGCGGGCAAAGGCGCCGCACCTGCCGTGCCACAAGCGCGAAACGCAGAAGCGCCGTGCCCGCGTCGGGCCGCGGGGCACTCCGATGGCGGGCACGGCGCACGCGCTCGGCGCTCATCGCCGCGATCTCATGTCGCGCCTTTGCCCGCCCTACAGAGAATAAAAGGGCCCGCTCGCGCGCGCCCTTTGCATCCTCCATATTCTTCACCGCCGGTGCGGCGGATCGGGGACCAGCAGCGCCGCCTCGAACGCCGACGCGATCGCCTCCTTAGCTTTGCCGGGCCGCGCCGCATCCCCGATGACCTGCAGCGGCGCCCCGGGGGGAATGAGGTGCCGCACCGCGTCTGCGCTGGCGCGCCGCAGACGGTAGTAGAACCAGTCGCGCAGGCGCGGCGACGACAACAGCCGGCGCAGGCCCGGCCAATGTCCGACGCCGGCCTGCAACAACCGGTCTGCCAGACCGTCAAGGCCGATCAGGCGCGCGCCGGTCGCCACCACGATACGGTCGAATCCGGCAAGCTGCTCAGGCGCGGCGCGCACGTCGGTGTTGAACTCGAACGCAACGCCGTGCTGCTCGCAAGCTTGGACCAGGCCCGCGACATAGCGGCGGAACGATTGCTCTTGCGCTTCGACCTCCTGGAACAGCGGCGCCTTGCCGGCGCGGCGGAATGCGCCGCCGGCTTCGCCGTCACGCTCGAACACCGTCACGGCATTACGCTCGGCGACGAGCGACGCATAGGTGAGGCCGGCGGGGCCGGCGCCGATCACCGCGATGCGCTCGCCGCTCGGCGGCGCAGCGGATCGGAACCGACGCTCGCGCCCGGCCATGGCGTTGACCACGCAGCCGATGCGGGCGCCGCCGCGCATCTCGTCGACACAGGTGTTGCAGGCAAGGCAGCGGCGCGGCGGATCGCCGCGGCGCACCTTTGCGGGCCATTGCGGATCGGCGATCAGCGCCCGGCCGAGCGCGATGAAATCCGCGCCGCCGGAGGCGAGCGCCTGGCGCGCGACCGCAGGATCGCCGAGCCGTCCGACCGCGATCACCGGGACGGTCACGCTTTTGCGGATGTCGGCGGCATAATGCAGGAAGGTCGCGTCGGGCAGCGCCATGGGCGGGATCATCCGCGCCGCCGACGGCAGCGAGCGGTAATGACCGGCCGCGATGTGCAGCGCGTCGGCGCCGGCAAGCGCCGCCCACAGCGCGACCTGGCGGCCCTCCTGGTACGGCAGGCCGGCGGGAAAGTAATCGTCGACCGAGAGCCGGAAGATCACCGGCGCGCCGGCGGCGCCGCGCTTCACCGCGCGCAGCACCTCGAGGGCGAAGCGCGCGCGGTTCTCGAGCGACCCGCCGTAATCGTCGCTGCGGCGGTTCTCGAACGCATTGAGGAATTGCGAGATCAGATAGCCGTGCGCCGCGTGGATCTCGACGCAATCGAACCCGGCCGTGCGCGCCCGCGCCGCGGCCGCGGCGAATGCCTCGATGGTCCGCGCGATGCGGGCGCGGCTCATCGCTTGCGGCACGATGGTTTCGAACGTGATCTCGAACACCGGATGGGGAATGGCCGACGGCGCGATCGGCGCCTCGCCCGCGATGTCGAAGCGCGTATGCCCGCCGCCATGGCCGAGCTGGATCGCCGCCTTGGCGCCGGCGCGATGGATGACATCGACCAGCCGGGTCAGTCCCGGCACGAACGCGTCGCGATGGATGCCAAGCTCGTGGTGGCGATGGCGGCCGGCCTTTTCGGGCGCGGCCATCTCGACCGTGATCAGGCCGGCGCCGCCTGCGGCGCGCGCCTGGTAGTACGCGAGGGTGTCGTCGGTGACGAACCCCTCCGCGTCGGCGGTGCGGGTCGTCATCGGCGGCATGACGATGCGGTTGGGAATCTCGACGGCTCCGATGCGCCCCGGCGCGAACAACGGGTCGTCCGCGGCTTCTACTCCACGTAGGCTTGGCACTCGATCTCGACCTTCATGCGCGGATCGACCAGCCCCTTCACCTCGACCAGCGTGGAGGCCGGCCGATGATCGCCGAAATACGCGATGCGGCGCGGATTGATCTTCGGCCGCTCCGTGATGTCGGTCATGAAGACCTGCACCTTGACGACATGCTCGGGCCCCGCGCCGGCCGCCTTCAGGCACTTGTCCATCACCGCGATGGCGATATCGAATTGGGCGACAACGTCGGACGGGATGCTGCCGTCCTGCGCTTGGCCGACGACGCCGGCAACCCAGACGTGGGGGCCCGCGCGGGTGACGTGGCAATAGTGGCTGACCGGCGGTGGGACGTCCGGAACGATGATGCGCTGGATCGGCATGGTGACCTGGCGTTGCTTGGGCGGCACTCGGGATCGGTGCCCGAGCCTAGCCGCGGTTGCTCTGTCTCGCTAGCTTGCCTCGCACCGAAAGCGCCACAGCACCTCCCCCCTTGTGGGGGAGGTCGACCGCCGGAGCCCGCAGGGCGACGGCGGGCGGGAGGGGGTCTTCGCCTTGCCAGAGAAGGCTCTTCATGCTTGTGGCGAGTCCCCCTCCGGCCTCGCTTCGCGAGGCCACCTCCCCCACAAGGGGGGAGGGAGGCTGTGGCGCTTTCAGTGCCTATCTCGTCACAGGCACGGTGCTGCGAGTCATATGCGATAGCCCTGCCCCACAAGGGGGAGGAGGCTGTGGCGCTTCCAGTGCCAGCCTACCCCGCCCTGGCTGAAAGCACCTCACAGCGATAGGCTGTTCCTCGTGCTGGACGCCGCACGGCTCGCCCGCACCCTGCCAAAGGGAGGAAGACACCAATGAAAATGAGTTCGCTCAGGAGCGTCGCTCTGGTCTCGGCAGCCTTCGCATTGGCGTTCGCCGGCACAGCGCTCGCCCAACAACCTCGAGTCCTCAAGATCCAGTCGGCGGTGCCGCCATCGTCGACGACGCAGGATGCGCTCAAATTCTTCGCCGAGCGCGTGGATAAGTTGACCGGCGGCGCTCTCAAGATCGAGGCGCTGCCGGGCGGCGCGGTCGTCCCGCCGTTCGAGATCATGGATGGCACGCACAAGAAGGTGATCGATGGCGCCTGGGGCATCTCCTACTGGTGGTATGGCAAGAACGTCACCGCGACGCTGTTCGCCAACACGCCGGCCGGCATCTTCGGCATGGATGCGGTCGACTTCATCGGCTGGGTCTATGAGGGCGGCGGCCTCGAGCTGTGGAACGATTTCTATCAGAAGGAGCTGAAGCTCAACCTGGTGGCGTTCCCGAGCATTCCGCCGAGCCCGCAGGCGCTCGGCTGGTTCAAGCGTCCGATCAAGGACCTCGCCGACTTCAGGGGGATGAAGTGCCGCCAGACCGGCATCGTCGCCCAGCTCTACGCCAAGATGGGCATGGCGGTCGTCAACATGCCGGGCGGCGAGATCCTGCCCGCCGCGGAGCGCGGCACCATCGACTGCGCCGAATGGGTCGGCGGCATCGAGGACCTGCGCCTCGGCCTGCATACGGTGTGGAAATATCACTACACGCCGGGCATGCACGAAAGCGCCTCGGTCGCCGAGCTCGCGATCAACAAGGACGTCTGGGACAGCCTGCCGGCGCAGAACCGGGAAGCCATCAAGTCGGCTGTTTCGGAAACTTTCCTGCGCTGGTGGGCGCAGTTCCAGCGGCAGAATGCCGACGCCATCGAGGAGTTCGTGACCAAGCACAACGTGAAGCTCCTGACCGCGCCGCCCGAGATCAACCAGGCGTTCCTCAAGACCTGGGACGAGTTCGCGGCGGCGGAGGCCGCGAAGAATCCGTTCTTCAAGAAGGTCTACGAGTCGCAGCGGGCCTATGCAGCCAAGGTCGTGCCGGCCAAGCGCTTCATGTTCCCGCCCTACGCCTTGCAGGCGGACCACTACTGGCCGCCTAAGCAAAATTAGGACGCGCCGAACGGGGGACCGAGTGTAGGGCGGGCAAAGCACGCCCCCGGCGAAGGCCGGGGGCGAAGCGTGCCCGCCATGGAACGCGCCGCATGGCGCAAGACGCGGGCACGGCGCGCCGGTCTTGCGCCAATCTCGATCGTCTCGTGCAGCGCCTTTGCCCGCCCTACCTCACCACATTCGGCAGCCACAGTGCGATCTGCGGGAACAACAGCAGCAGCGCCAGCACGATCACCTGGATCACCATGTAGTCGGACATGCCGCGGTAGATCACGCCCAAGCTCCATTGCGGCACGACGTTGCGCAGATAGTACGCCGACATGGCGACGGGCGGACTCAGGTACGACGTCTGCATGTTGACGGCGGTCAGAGTGCCGAACCAGATCAGCAAATCGAGCTTGCTCAAGCCAAACTGGAGTTTTTCGACCACCGGCAGGACGATCGGCAGGAACACCAGGATGATCACGGGCCATTCGAACGGCCACCCCAGCACGAAAAAGATCGCCATGATCAACGCCAGCTTCCACCAGTCGCCGAGCGGAACGGCGAGCAGGTAGTTAGTGATCAGGCTCGCCGAACCGAGCTTGGTGAAGACGGCGCCGAACACGTTCGAGGCCACAGCCAGGAACAGCACCATGGACGAGGTGACCATCGTGGCGATGGCCGCGTTGGTGACCGACTTTCCGCTGAGCCGGCCGTAGACGAGCGCCAGCAGGGCCGCGCCGAAAGCGCCGCACGAGGCGGCTTCGGTCGGCGTCGCCATTCCGCCGACGATGGTTCCAAGGGTGAATGCGATCAGCGCGCTCAGCGGCGCAATACCGAGCACGACGGCGCGGAAGTAGGCGTTGCGAAAATAAGGGAACGCCACCAGCAATGCCGCCACTGCAGCGAGGCTCGAAACCGTCAACGGGCCGAGGGCGACGGGAAGCCGCGGCGCGCTCGCGCGGCCGAGCGCGAAGTCGACGACCACGTAGACCATCACGACCAGGCAGACGAACGCCAATCCGACCACGGGCGCACTCACCTTCTCCGTGGTCATCTCGTCATAGGCGGACTTGCGCTCCTCCGCCGTCATGGCCGGACCGAGCTTCGGATTGGCGAAGCTGCGCCCAAGCGTATAGAGGACATAGCAGCCGGCGAGCAGGAAGCCGGGGCCGAACGCCGCCGAATAGAGCAGATTGACCGGCACGCCCATCACCGGACCCATCACCACCAGCATGACGCTGGGCGGAATCAGAATTCCGAGCGTTCCGCCGGCGGCGATGGCGCCGGCTGACAGCCGGGCGTCGTAGCCCGTCTTGATCATCATCGGAGCGGCCATGATGCCGAGGATCGTCACGGCGGCGCCGACAATTCCGGTCGCCATGGCAAAGATCGTCGCCGTCAGGATGACCGCCAGATAGAGCGAGCCGCGCATCGAGGCGAGCAGGCTGCGCAGGGCCTTGAACAGCCGCTCCATGAGCCCGGCTTGTTCGGTCATATAGCCCATGAAGATGAACAGGGGCACGGCAGGAAAGATCTCGTCCTTCATCGTGCCCCAGATCTGCAGATAGGCCAGGTTGAAGGTCTGCTCCCATCCCAGTCCAAGTCCGCCGAAGATGATGGCGAGAAACAAGAGCGTGAAGGAAACCGGAAAGCCGATGAAGATGACCGCGACCATGCCGACGAGCATGATCAGTCCGAGAGCCTCGGCAAAGCTCATGGCGCTCTAGACCTCGATCTTCTCGTGTCTGGTCAAGAACGCGCCGGTGCGCCAGGCCCACAGGCTCTTCATGAGCTCCGAGATGCCCTGCAGGAACAGCATGAAGGCGCTGAGCGGAATGACCCCGCGCAATGGCCACAACACCGGCGTCCAGGCGCCGGAGCTCGCGCGCTCGTCGATCGAGAGCGAGTACAGGAAATCGTCGATCGAGAGGTAGAACAGCACGACCATGGTCGGCAGGAACAGCAGCAGGAACGCCAGGCTGTCGATCATGCCCTTGGTGCGATCCGAGAATGCCTCCCACAACATGTCGGTCCGCACGTGGGCGCCCTTGAGCAGCGCCAATGCCGACCCCAGCATGAACAGGGTCGCATACGACATCGTCGTCACGTCGAGGGCCCAGATCGTCGGCGCCCACAGGACGTAGCGGGCAAAGACTTCGATCACATTGGCGAAGATCAGCGGGACGATGGCGAGGACGAAGATATAGCCGGTCAATGTCGTGAACTTGTCGATGCCACGGATGACCGCCAGATAGCCGCGGGGCGGCAGCAGCTGCGGCGGAACAGAGATGTCGGTCATGACTGCCGCTAAACTAACATCGGGACGACTCCCGGTGCCAGCGGGTGAAACGCCCGTCGCGTAGGGTGGGCAAAAGCGCGAGCGCCGCCGGTCGGACTCGGGGCACGGAGTTCGCGCGCTTTTGCCCACGCGTCTTGCCGGCTTGCTCCGCGTGGGCACGGCGCGGACGATTTGAGCGCAACCGTTGCCGGCCGGATGCCGCGCCTTTGCCCACCCTACGCTTACTCGGCGACGCCGGTGTTGAAGAGCCCTTCTTGCAGACCGTCAGGTCGTAGCAGGGATCGTGCACGCGCGGATCGTTGGACATCTCCTTCCCCCGACGCCGGAGCTAACGCAACCAATAATACAGCGCGTTTTGATCCTTGCTCAAGGCGTCGTCCGCGGGCGTCATCGCGTCGAAGTAATCTTTGCCGGTCTGAATCGCTTCCGGCACAAGGCGATCTTGCATCGGATTCCAGGGACGCCATTTCAAATCCTTGATGTCGGCCGGTCCCGGCGCTCGCACGCTATCTCTATGCCGGTCTTCGATGGCGCCCAGTGTCACGAAGTTTTTTTGTGCATCGATGAGCGAAACCTTGTTTGCGCCGCCGGCGAGATCGGGATGCTGGAGCTGAACCGGGTCGTCTTCCCAGTTGCAGATCGGGCAAATGTCGTAGGAGCCCACCGGCTCGCCGAAAACCAGGTAGCCGCACGCCGGGCAGGGATAGTTTGTTGCGTTGCCCATGGATCCTAAGCTCGATTCGCCAGATGGGGTTGCCGCCGTATTCCTTCAGGCTATTTTCGGACGCGGCAGCCTTCATGACGGTTATGCGTGAGCCCGTCCAGGTGCGCGATGGGCTCGCGAGCAGACGGCCGCGCTGACGGGCGCAACGCGGTCGCGTTGGGGATGCATGACCAGCACCGGGCATGTCACCGTGCGCGCAACTTGAAGTGGGCTGGTCATGCCGCAATGTTTGCGAGATGATCCGCGCCGCCTGTTCGAAGAGCGTCATTGCGTCGAGGAAGCGGCCGCTCCGACACGAGAGCCGCCCCAAGATGCGCGAAGAGAATGCTCGACAACAGCGGGGGAGGGGACGAAGCCATGCCGGTCAGCGGCAGCAAGGCTTTCAAATTGGGCTGGCAAATTGCCTGCTTGTGCCTGCTGGGCATCTTCCTGCCCGCGCTCGTGACCTCGCTCGGATACTCGCTGACCGATGCGCTGGGCCCGGGCCCCGGCTTCTTTCCGTTCTGGCTCAGCCTCATCGGCGCGGTGCTCTCCGCCGCGATGCTGGCGCAAACGACCATGGCCAAGGCGGACCAAGCCTCGGCGGCCGAGCCGGACGAACACATCGCCATCAGCCTTGCATCGGGCCGGCGGATGACGTTGCAGGCGATCGGCGTGATCATCGCCTTGACGGCGGCGGCGGCCCTGTTCGAGCCCCTTGGGTACCGGTTGACCATGCTGCCATTCATCGTCGGAGTGCTGTTCATTCTTGGCGCGCGATCTCCGATCGCCATCGCGCTGACCGCGTTCGCCGGAAGCTTCGGCGTCTTCCACGTCTTCTACCACTGGCTCAAGGTGCCGTTGCCGATCGGCGAATTCGGGTTGTGAGGCGAATCGCGCGATGGACACGCTGCAGCATCTGATGGCGGGCCTGACGGCGGCACTGAGCCTGCAGAACGTCACTTTCGCGCTCATCGGCTGCGTGCTCGGAACGCTGATCGGCGTGCTGCCCGGCCTCGGGCCCGCCGCCGGCACCGCGATCCTGATCCCCCTCACCTTCAAGCTCGACCCGACCGGCGCCCTGATCATGCTCTCCGCCATCTACTACGGCGCGATGTATGGGGGCACGGTGACGTCGGTGCTGATCAACGTGCCGGGCGAGGCCGCCTCAGTGGTCACATGCATCGACGGGTACCAGATGGCCAAGCAGGGCCGTGGCGGCACCGCGCTCGGCATCGCGGCGATCGGATCGTTTGTCGGCGGAATCTTTGCGACCATTGCGCTGGTTGTCGTCGCCCCGCCGCTGGCGCAGGTGGCGTTGAAGTTCGGCCCGCCGGAGTTCTTCGCGCTGATGCTGGTCGGCCTGTGCCTCATCACCGGTCTCGGCGGTCGTTCGCTGCTGGCCGGGCTCACCATGGCGGTTCTCGGGCTTCTGATTGCCATGATCGGGATCGATCCCGTCCGCGGCGCCCCGCGCTTCACCCTCGGCATTCCCAGTCTTTACGACGGGCTCGGCTTCATTCCGGTGGTGATGGGCCTGTTCGGCGTCGCCGAGATCCTTCTCGCCGTCCAGCTGCCCCATCGCCAGGTCATCAAGACCGATCTCGCCTCCTTGCTGCCTTCGCGCGCGGAGTGGCGCCGCTCCATCGGCGCCATTGGACGCGGGACCGGCATCGGCTTTTTCCTTGGGCTTATTCCGGGTGTTGGAGCCATCATTCCGACCTTCGTGGCCTACGTGTTCGAAAAGCGCATTTCCAAGACGCCGGAGCGGTTCGGGCAAGGCGCCATCGAGGGCGTGGCCGCGCCCGAGAGCGCCAACAACGCCTACGCCAACGCTGCCATGATACCGCTGCTGACCCTTGGGATCCCGAGCTCGCCGACGATTGCGGTGCTGATGGGCGCCTTCATCATCAATGGTCTCACCCCGGGGCCGTTTCTATTCCAGGAGCGCCCGGATCTGGTCTGGGCCGTGATCGCCAGCTTCTTCCTCGGCAACATCCTGCTGCTCATTCTCAATCTGCCTTTCGTCGGCTTGTGGGCGCGCATCCTGCATCTGCCCTATTCCTATGTCTGCACCGGCACGCTCTTGTTTTGCGTCATCGGCGCCTACAGCCTGCAGCAGAACGTCTTCGATATCGGCGTCATGATCGTGTGCGGCATCATCGGCTATGGCATGCGCAAGATCGACATGCCGATCGCACCTTTGGTGCTGGGGCTGATTCTCGGGCCATTCCTCGAGAAGTCGCTACGAACGTCGCTCGAGATGTCGGCGGGGGACTTCTCGATCTTCTTCACGCGCCCGCTCTGCCTGGTGCTGCTGGTGCTGGCAGCTGTCGTCCTTGTCGCCTCGGCGCTACGGCTGCCGCCGCGGGAGATCCGCGCGGCGTCGGCCAACTGACACAATCGAGAAAGTGACTTCGAACAAAAGGGAGGATAGGACATGCTCAAATTCGCGAAATGCCTCTCCGTTGCGGCCGTTGTGCTCGCCGCGCTGACCGGGACCGCTGCGGCGCAGCAGGATTTCCCGAATAAACCGATCCAGCTGATGGTCGCTTTCCCGCCCGGAGGGTCGACCGACATTGCGGCCCGCATCCTGGCATCGATCGCCGAGAAGGCGCTCGGGCAGCCGATCGTCGTCGTCAATCGCGGCGGCGCCGGCGGCCAGATCGGATGGACCGAACTGGTTCGCCAGAGGCCTGATGGCTACTACATCGGCTTCATCAACCTGCCCGCCACCAACACGGTGATCCTCGACCCGGAGCGCAGGGCGATCTTCACCGAGAAGGACTTCACGCCGATCATCAACCAGGTGCTGGATCCGGGCGTCATCTGGGTCAGGGCGGACAGCCCCTACAAGACCGTGCAGGACCTCATCGACGCCGGCAAGAAGTCGCCGGGAACGATCCGCGCCGCCACGACCGGCATCCTGTCGGACGACCACCTGGCGATCCTGATGACCGAGGAGGCGGCACCGGGAGCAAAATTCCGCATCGTCCACCTTGAAGGCGGCGCGGCGCAGTTCAAGGAGATCATGGCCGGCAACATCGATGTCGCGTTCGACAATGTCGGCAGCATCGTCAAGCGGGTGCAGTCGGGCGAGGTGCGGGCATTGGCCGTGATGGACGATGTTCGCTCCAAGTTCATGCCCGACGTGCCGACCATGAAAGAGCTCGGCTATCCGACGGTGATCTCGAGCTCGACCCGCGGGATCGCCGGTCCGAAGGGGATGCCGGCGGCGCTCGTGGCCAAGCTGCAGGATGTTCTGGCGAAGGCGATGCAAGACCCTGAGCACGTCAAGAAGCTCGAGGACCAGGGCATCGCCATCAAGATCATGATCGGCGACGAGTACGAGAAGTACTTCGCCGAAACCCATGCCAAGGCGAAGAAGTACACCGAGTGGGCCAAGAACCGACCCATGTAACCGCTACTCGATCCGCGCGAGGTCGCCGTCGAACCCCATCGGCGTATACATGCCGCCGTGGAACTGGCGCGAGATCGCATCCTCGGTGTCGGGCGTGCGCATGATGTCGGCCGCATAGTCCTCCGCCTTGTCCTGCGGCCGATAGCCGAGGAATTCGAGGCCCTTGTTGCGGTAGCCGCTGCGCGCGTTGTCGGAGATCCCGTAGACGACGATGAAATGGTAGTCGGGCGCGTCGATGCAGCACTGGACCAGATGCACCGCATCGCGCGGGCTGAGCCAGACGTAGAGCAGACGACGATCCGTCGGCGTGTCGCGAAAGGCGCCGATGCGCAGGCAGGCGACCGACAGGCCGTGCTTGTCGGCGAACAGGCGCCCGACCGCCTCGCCGAACACCTTGCTCACGCCGTAGATGCCGTCGGGGCGCGGAACGACGTTCTGGTCGATCACGCGGGCGCGCCGATAGAACCCGACCGCGTGATGCGAGCTCGCATAGACGACGCGCCGCACGCCTTGTCGCCGCGCCGCCTCGAACACGTTCCAGGTGCCGACCACGTTGTTGGGCAGGATCTTGTCCCACGTGTCCTCGCCCGGGATCGCCCCGAGGTGGACGACGCAATCGACGCCCTGCATGGCGGCTTCCACCGCGGCGAGATCGGTCAGGTCGGCGGGGATGATCTCTTCGCCGTCGCGCGCCGGATCGAGCGGCGCGATGTCGGAAAGGCGTAAGCTCGCGTAGCGTCCGCGCAAGCCCTCGCGCAAGGTGTTGCCGATTTTCCCGGCCGCGCCGGTGATGAGAATGCGATTCATGCGACCTCTTCTCCAGATATGATGCGACCGGCGGATGGGCCGAACCGCGAACGTATCGTAGGGCGGGCAAAGGCGCGACCCGCCGGCTCTGCTAATGGGGACGCAGGCGGAAATGCGCCGTGCCCGCGTCTTGTCGTCACGCGGGCACGGCGCGGATACGTTTCAGCGCACCGCCGCGAAATCGGGGCCGCGCCTTTGCCTGCCCTACTCATCGATCTTGTCGCCCTCGCGGAAATCGATGGCGCGCCTCACGTTGCCTTCGAGGCTGGTATTGAAGAGCCATCGTAGGGCGGGCAAAGGCGCGACCCGCCGGCTCTGCTAATGGGACGCAGGCGGAAATGCGCCGTGCCCGCGTCTTGTCGTCACGCGGGCACGGCGCGGATACGTTTCAGCGCACCGCCGCGAAATCGGGGCCGCGCCTTTGCCCGCCCTACGATTGGGCGGCTGAGGACGTGTTCAGCGCCACGGCGGCACGAATCAGCGCCTGCAACGCCTTTCCGTCGATCTTGTCGCTCTCACGGAAATCGATGGCGCGCCGCACGTTGCCTTCGAGGCTGGAATTGAACAGGCCGGAAGGATCCTCGAGCGACGCGCCCTTGGCGAAGGTCAGCTTCACGACCGCCTTGTAGGTCTCGCCGGTGCAGATGATGCCGGCGTGCTCCCACACCGGAACGCCCAACATCGCGTTCGACGGCTTTCTCCATTTCACCTCCTCGACCACGTCGGGGTCGGCCTCTCTGATGAGACTTCGGACCCGGGCGAGCATCTGGCCGCGCCAATCCCCCAGCGCCTTGATCCGCGCATCGATCAGCCGGGAGGGAGAGGATCCGCCTTTTGCTTGCTTTGAGGCGATCTTAGTCTTGTTCATGGTGGTTGTTGCATTCTTCATGGCTGTTGCCGCGCGACCCTCGAGTACCAGATGCACAGCTTAGTTGCCGCCAGGCACCGGCCCACCAATCAGTTTTTTCAGTCGCGTCCGATCGCCTTCCTTCCAAGCTTCAATGATCAGGCGCCCCTTGTCTGAAATATTCACTGAGTAGGTTACGATCTGCCAGTTGTTATTGGACTTCTGCTCGACGGTTGCCAGTCCAGCCGCGATGAGTCGTCCGAAGTGCAGCAGACCGTCGCCGGATACGACCAGAAAATCCCTCTTGCATTCATTCAGGAACAACAACCGATCAATGGCATCAATGTCAAACGCTCGCGAAATAGCAACCAGCATCGCCTTATAGATGTATATGGAGTCGGCAGTGATACTGCCGCGATGGTACATGTCATGGCAGTATGAGCACAGTGCTATAAGGTTTGACGGGTCGTCGGTGCCTCCTGCTTGCACTTCCCAAATGTGATGCATATCCAAAGCGAGAATGTTCCGGCAACGGGGCACTGCGCAGCGGTAGCCGCATTCGGTCAACAGAAGTTCGCGCGTTTTAACAGGAAGATTCTTGCGCTCGCGTGGTTTCGCTTTGCTCTTTGTGCTCTTTCCCATCGAACAACTCCGTTCGCTGACCTATTTGTCGTCCTTCAAAATCGACGTAATCGAGCTGTGGGGTAGGCGACGAAACAGATTGCTCCATTCGAACACAACTGTTCCGTCCTCTTCGACTCGCTGGCGTAGGAGATCGTCCTTCAGCAGTGGCTTCAGGTGATGATCGAGAGCCTGACGATTATTGAACTTGAACTGCGAGATGAGGTGACTTTTCGTTCGCGGCTCGGCGCACTCCTTCATGATCGCCTTGCCCTTGTCCGTCTTGAGATGATCTTCGACGTACTTCTTCACCACGGCTGCATTTGAAATGCTCGCAATCGTCTCAATTGCGCTCAATCGATCCTTGATCGCGACGAGTTCGTCTTGGAGGGACTGAGAGGAGACCTCCACGCTATCTTTCTTGGGCCGCTTATCGCTCACGACTCTCTCCTGATTTGGTCGGCGCGCTAGCGCCAATTAAACCAAAATCGGACAAGTCGAAGAGCCTGACGCGTTTCTTGTCCTGATTGACCTCCATTAGTCCCATTGACGTGCAGCGGCTCGCCAGAGTGACCAAGGCATTCGGGCTCATCTTGCAAGCGATTCGCACTTGGTCCATTGACGCGCTCCATCGAGCATCTGGTACGCCATGCGCAATTTCGAGCCGGGAAGCGCTGCTTCGAGTAACGTCTTCACCGTGGGTCAACCCGCGAATCCAATTGCGCATCTCGACGAGCACTTCCAAAAGTTCTTCTTCACTCTGCTTCTGCATTGCTCTCAAAAAAGTTTGGAGGAATCGAAATGATCAGTTTTGGTTTCTTCGTGTCACCAACAAGCAGCTTCGCCTTGTGAAGCTTGCCTACCATGGTGCTGAGGTGGCCTTGGTTCACGGATGTCGCCCGTTGTATCTCGGCCTGCGTTCGAGCCCCGTCCATCAAGAACACGGATTTCTGCTTGGTGGTACTTGTCCCGACAATTTCGAGCAGGGCCGTGCGCTGCTTTGCGTCGCGCTGAGCAATCTTGTCTTCGGCGAGCAGTTCCAACAGCTCAGAAATCTTGCGGACGATCTTCAGAAGCTCGGTGGAATCGTCACTCATCGGATTCCCTTCTCTACTCGAAGAAATTGGATGGAATCGAGATGGCGAGTTTGGGCTGTTTAGGGTCGCCCGTCAGGACTTCTCCAGCTTTCAGATTCTTCACCAGGACGCTGAGATGGCCTTTATTGATACCGCACTCCTTAGTGATCTGTGCCTGAGTCCTTGTGCCATCCATCAGAAGGATAGCCTTCGCCTTCCTGCCCGTTGCACTCCCGGCGATGCCGCGAAGTGCCTCACGTAGCTTCTTATCGCGCTGGGCGATGGCTGGCTCAGCGATCAAGCGGAGAAGATCGCGCATTTCGGCCAAAACCTGCAGCATTTGTGCAGAGTGGTCGCTCATCCTTTGTCCTTACCGACAGTGTCGAGGAGATTTGAAGGCACAGGGAAAGCCAACTTGGGGTGCTTGTCGTCCGGACCGATCAATTCCGCCGCGCGCAACGCCTTGACCAGGCGGCTCAGGTCTCCAGGGTCGATCCCGCAATCCTTTCGAATCGCAGCTTGTGAGCACGTCCCGTCCATGAGAATGACTGCCTTGGCCTTCTGTTTACTCTTTCCAATAACCTGCTGAAGCGATGTTCGAAGTCGCTCATCTCGCTTTGCGAGCGCAGGCTCAGCCATTAGCCGCAAAAGATCGCGTATTTCCCGCAAAATTTCAGTGTTTTCGGCCATAAAGGTGCAGGATACGATTCTGAGCTATCTGTCAAATCCAAAGTGAACCGCCTACGAAGTTTGGTTGGTCATGACAGGAACGCTCGCCCGATCGATCCAGCAAGCGTAGCCCGGATGAGCGTAGCGAAATCCGGGGCCTTTCTCTCGCGTTCCCCGCATGTCGCCATAGCGCGTCAAAGACGCGCGTTAGCGCGCTTATGGCTCATGCGGGCTACTCGTTAAAATCCGATGCGCATCAATACCCCAACCTCAGGTCGACTTGTTCCAGCAGCGGTCCCCCGGCCTCGATACTGCGGATGTTCTTGACCATTTCGGTGACCAGCTGGGCCACGGTCGGCCGCCGCGCCACGTGCGGCATCACCGTCACTTTGGGATGCAGCCAAAGCGGGCTCTGCGGCGGCAGCGGCTCCGGCCACAGCGCGTCCAGCGCGGCGTACGACAATTGTCCCGAGTCGAGCGCGGCGATCAGGTCCGCGTCCACCACATGCTTGCCGCGTCCGACGTTCACCAGCATGGCGCCTCGCGGCATCATGGCGAAGGTGCGCGCGCAGAAGATGCCCTCGGTTTCCGCGGTCAGCGGCAACAGGCAGACCGCGATATCGGTCTGATTGAGGAACGGCTCGAGCCGGTCGCGGCCATGGAAAATCGGAACCTCCGCGGCCTGCCGGGGTGAGCGGACCCACGCGGAAACCTTGAAGCCGAGCGACTGCAACACCAGCGCCGGCGCCTTGGCCATCAATCCGAAGCCGAGAAAGCCGACACGCCTTTGCTCCGGCCGCGCGATCGGTGCCCTGCGCCACTCCCGCTTTGCCTGCGCCGCCTGATAGGCCGGCATGTCGCGATGCAAACGCAGGACGTGCATGACGACGTACTCCGTCATCATCGGATCGCCGCCCGGCGGTTCCACCTTGCCGAGTGGGACCTTGGGCAGTCTTGGATGGTTGACGATGTCGTCCACGCCGGCCGCGCGGCTGAACATGGCTTTCAAGTTCGGGAACGCCGGGAGCGCGTCGAAATCCGGGTGCATGAATGCGAGGTATTCGATGTCCCTCGCCTCGCCCGCATCGGGCCAGATGCGAATCGGCAACTCGGGGATCTGTTCCCTGAACGTGTCGCGCCATGCCTGCGCATTGCCGATCCGTTTATCCAGCTCGATGATGAGCAGCGCCATGCGCCCTCCAAAGCGACGTCGTCTTTTGCTGCAAAGGCGATACGTCACGCTTCACAATGATGGTTGGAAAACCTGGTCCCCGAAGGACCCCCTCCGGCCTCGCTTCGCGAGGCCACCTCCCCCACAAGGGGGGAGGGAGGCTGTGGCGCTCTTGCTGCAACTTTCGCAGAGCAAACGGTGCTGCAATTTTGCAGTGAGAGAGCCACAGCCCCCTCCCCCCTTGTGGGGGAGGTCGGCGGCCCGAAGGCCGCCGGGAGGGGGACTTCCTTCCACATGCGATAGCCCTGCCGAACCGACGAGCCCGCTCACCGCTCCACCAGGTTGGTCACCGAGCCGCCCGTCGCGGTGCGCCCGCCGTCGACGACGAATTGTCCGCCGGTCGTGTTGGCGGCGAGGTCGGAGCAGAGGAACAGCACCATGCTGGCGATCTCTTCCGCGGTGGTGTAGCGCCCGCTCGGTAGCGCCGCCCGGTAGCGCTCGCCGACCGCGGCCGCGTTGCCGGGCGAGATCTGTTCCTCGAGCGCATGGATCATGCGCGTGTCGACCGGCCCCGGGCACACGGCGTTGACCCGGATGCCTTGGCGCGCCACCTCGCCCGCCGCCGTCTTGGTGAGCCCGATCACCGCGTGCTTCGACGCCACGTAGGCCGGCATGCCCGGCGTCCCCACCAGCCCGGCGACCGAAGCGGTGTTGACCACCGCTCCACCGCCCTGACGGATCATCTCCGGCAGCACGTGGCGCAGGCCGAGGAAAACGCCCTTCACGTTCACGGCGATCACGGCGTCGAACACCGCCTCGTCGAACTCCGCGGTCGCGGCAAGCTTGCCTTCGATACCCGCGTTGTTGAAGAAACAGTCGATCCGGCCGAATTTGTCGATCGCGGTCCGCACATAAGCCTTCACGTCCACGGACTTGGTGACATCGGCCGTCACGGCGATGGCGTCCCCGCCGTTCTGGCGGATGATGCCGGCGGTCGCCTCGGCCCCCGCGGCGTCGCGGTCCACCACCACCACCTTGGCACCATGGCGTGCGAACGCCGCGGATGTCGCGCGGCCGATGCCGTTGGCGCCGCCGGTGACCAGCGCAACCTTGCCGGTGAAATCCATCTTGATGACCTCCGCCCGATGACCGCGCAGCTTAGCACCCGGTGTAGCCCGCTGCCGATGCGCGGACCGACAGCGGACCTGTTACTCCACGATTTTCCAATACGAATCCTTGCGGATCACCTTCCCGTCGCGGAACGTGTAGAAGTCGCAACCCTGGACCTCCTTTCGCGTCCCCTCGCGGGTGGTGCCGGTGAGGGTCCATTTCGAGATCCCGGTCTCGGCGGCCGCATCCACGAAATGCTCATCGTTGCCGTAGTGGACATCGGGCAGGCCTGCAAAGCGTGTTGCCAGCGCGTCGCGTACGTTGCGTTTGCCCTCGAAACGCGCGCCCCAGGGCTTGCTTCCCCGCGGCATCTCCAGGACACAATCGTCGGAAAAGCACGCCATGATGCGATCAAGATCATGCGCGTTGAAGGCCGCGCATAGCTCCGTCAATGTCGATCGAATGTCCATCGCCGCGTCTCCCGTCCAGTCGGATGATTGTTTTGTGCGCGCTCGAAACAATGTAGCCCGGCTTTCGCTCTTCGGCGAAAGCCGGGGACCTCTCCGTATGGCATGAGCGATCCCGGATTGCGCAGGCGCAATCCGGGCTACGGATCCCGGCCTTCACGCCGGCTCCTTCTCACGTTCGGCCATCATCGCCTTGAAGGCGGGCCGCGCGTGGCAGGCGGCGAGCCAGGTCCTCACGTTCGGCGCGGCTGCAAACAGCTCCGGCGCCCCCAGGCAATAGCGCTGATGGCGAGCGACTCGTGCAGCACGAGCCCGTCGTCGTCGATCGAGGGCACATGGCCGTTGGGATTGATCTTGAGATACTCGGCCGACTTGGTGTTGAGAATCCCCGCCGCCGCCGCGGGGGCCAATCGGTAGAGCTGCATGACCGGCGCGAGCTTGAACGGGATGCCGAGCTCGTTGGCGAGCCAGATGTTGCGCGCGGCGCGCGAGCGGTAGACGCCGTAGATCGTAAGCATGGCGGTTTAGTTTCCTTGCCGGAGCATGATCTTTTCCGAAAACCGGTTTCCACTTTTCGGGATCATGCTCTAGGACTCCATGGCCGCGGGTTCTGCCGCACGCAACAACGTGACATATCGCGCGCGGCTGGCGGCAAGGAATCGGTCCATGCGATCGTCGAGGATGCGGCCGCGGCTGCGCGAGGCATGACGCAGCATCAGTTCGCCGCCCTCCCCGAATGCGATCAGCCCGGTATGATAGAAGTCGAGGTTGGGCCGCCTGGAAACGAAGCCGATCACGTCGCCGCTGGCTAGAAGGTTCTGGTTGGCTAAGAAGGTCGCGCGGGGAACGACGATCAGCGATATGCGCCGCTTGCCCAGATTGCGCCAGTTGACGGTCTTGTTCATGGTCACCGAAGGTTCCATCGCCACCGGCCGGCATATCTTGTTTTCGACGGCGCGCCGGCTCCATTCGGCGAAATAGTGATTTCGCTCTTTCCACTTGACCTCGCCGTGCTGGTAGCGAATGCGGCGCAAGGACGTCTCGAACTCGAGGAAGTCGCGCGCGAGCGCCGCCGCGAGAACCACCTCGCAGAACGTAACGCAGTCGAACGCGTCGTCGCGCACGACAAAGACCTCCTGGTTCCGAGGCCCGCCGATCAACGTGTCCGCCTGATACCGCACGCCCAACAGCGAGCGGGAGATGAAGTCGATTCGCTGCGCCGCCCGCGGCAGCGCCCTCGACTCCGCGATCAGGCGGCCGATCAAGGACTGTTCGCGCGCGGATGCCAGGGAGCCGCCGACGGCCACAAGCGGCATGCCGGCAACGAGCTGCAGGACAATTCGGCGGGTGATCGGCTGTTCCATGGCTGTCCGGCACGGACATTAAGGATTGGTTGGCGCGGCGTCGATGTTCCAATGGTCCCCGCGCAGATGTAGCCCGGCTTGAGCCATAGGCGCGTTTACGCGCGTCTTCGACGCGCCATAAACACTCAAGGATAGCTCGCCATCATGATATGTCATTCGTGCGGATCAACACTGACCCGTCCGGCTCGCGCTGCCCGGACAGATATTTCCGCCGAGCGAGCGTTTCAATGTCTTTGCGGTACTTCTTGAACGCTGCATCCGGCCTGAGCTTGTCGCCATCGGAAAAATGATCATCGAGCGCCTCTCGCGAAATGCGGCACCGCACGCGGGTCTCGCCATCCTGTCCCCAAAAAACAAGCGCGCCGGAATCGTCGCGCGCGATGCTTTCGTCCGCAAAGACAAGCACGCGCTTGTCGGTCATGCCGAGCACGTCAAGGATCGACAGGACCGAAGACAGTTGAAGGTTACTGTCATCCTGCTCGAAGCGCGAAATCGTCGGTGTGCTCACTTTCGCGAGCGAAGCCAATTGCTTCTGTGTCAAGTTCATTCGTCGGCGGCGGCGGATCGCTTCTTCGACAAGAACTGGCCAATTGAGCTGAAACTGCCGTTCCATCTACGCTCCATCATATCAAGAAGGTTTTTTCCAAGGGCTTCGTCGCCGACGCGCTTCGCCGCGTCGGTAACGGTTTTTTCCGCTGCCTTGCGGCGCTGGTCGAGATTTTGGACCGCTTCGCTCAGCACGGATTCATCGAGACCGTAAGACTTGCTCAGCGCCACCACATGCTTGGGGCGGAGATTCTCGATCGAAAGATTGGCGGCGACGCCGATGGCCAAGGCGAGCTGGCGATACTCTGGATAGAGCGCTACGGCCACGAGGTCGTAGGCGGGCGTAAGCCGTAGCCCATCCTGGGTATGAAACATCGCAAAATTCTTGAGATGTGCGTCGGTATTGCCGGTCAGAAAGCAAACGAGGACGCGGCGATACAGCCGCCACGCGTCAACGCGCGTGCAGCGCGGGGTCTTCAAGATGAACTCCGCCATGCGGTCGTAGGAGGCTTCGTACTTGTCATCGCCTGAGCGCTTGCCGAGCAACTGGTTGAACTCCTCGAAGTGCCGCTTGGCGCCGCTGCGCAGCCGGTCGAAGCGCGGCACCAGCAGCGCGCGCTCCTTTATGCCCTCCAGAGTCGCGATTTCCGGCTCAACGATTTCGTCGTCGGGCAGCAAGGCGCGGCAGGCAATGGTGGTCAGATATTCGTTCTCGACGATGTCGCGCAAAGCGCCTGAAGGTAGCTTGGCAATGAAGGTCGAGCTCTCGTCGCGCCGGGCAGGCCGATATCCGTTACCGTCCTTCATCGCTAGCAGCTTCGGCTGAATACCGGACAGCGAAGCGCGGCTGCTGAGCGCCGCTTTCGCGACCGGATCGTCCATATCAATGGCCGGCTCTGAAGCCGGGGCGGGATCGATGACGGACACGGCACCGGCGCAATCATGGCCAAACGCTAAAAGCAGCGCGAAGCGGTTGCCGGCATCGACCTTAAGGGCCCTCGCTTGCGCGTTGCGGAGCCAGCCTTCGGCAACGAGATTGTCGAAGAACGGATGCAGGCCTGCCTCGCAGATGTGCGGAGCCGATTGCAGCGGCAGGGTGAAGGCGATAGCCGGATGCTTGCCCTCCAGATAGCTCGCGTCGTAAGTGAACACGCAACGTCCACCAGGCTCCTGACGCAGTTCGCCCGCGTAGAGCTTGTCGTAGTAGGCTTTGCCCCAGAGCGCCGCAGCCATATAAAATCCGTTTTATATCTCCTTGGCTTTGTGCCAAGAATATAAAATATATTGTATACGATGAGGGAATCAGGCGCAACAAATAAAAGATGTTTTGTATCAATGAGATGCCTGCCCGGCTCAGCCCTTGCCCGCCAGATCGCTCTTGGCAATTGATCCATCGCTACTGGAAAACGCTCTACACCGTGCGGGTCTGCCCGCCGTCCATGTCGATGATCGCGCCATGCAGGAACGCGACACGGTCGCTCGCCAGCATGGCGATCAGCGCGGCAAGCTCCTCCGGCCGCCCGAAGCGCGCGACGGCCTGATCCTGCAGCATGGCGTCGCGCGCCTGCGCGGCGGAGAGGCCGTGCGCCGCCATGTGCGCTTTAAGCCGTCGCTCGAAGCGGTCGGTCTCGAACGTCCCCGGGTGGATGGCGAGCACGCGCACGCCGTCGCGCACGCCGCGGTCGGCGAGCGCCTTGCTCAAGAGGCCGATCGCGGCGTTGACCGAGCCGCCGACCATGAACTCGGCCTCGCCGGTGCGTCCGCCGACCCCGCCGATGTTGACAATCGTGCCGTTCGCGGCGCGCAGGTGCGGCCAGGCGCTGCGCGCCATGCGCACGTAGCCGAAGAACTTCAATTCGAAGCTCTCGGCCCAATCGTCGTCGCTCAGCTCGAGGAAGTCGCCGCGCTTGGTGGCGCCGGCATTGTTGACCAGCAGGTGCAGCTGGCCGAATTCCGCCGCGGCCGCCGCCACCACGGCGCCGGCGCTGGCGCGCAGCGACAGGTCGGCTGGGAGCGCAAGCAGGCGGCCGCCGAACGCCCGCACCTCGCCCGCCAGCGCGTCGAGCCGGTCGCGATCGCGCGCCGTGGCGGCGACATGCATGCCTTGGCGGGCGAGGCCAAGCGCGATCGCGCGCCCGAGCCCGCGGCTTGCCCCGGTGACCAGCGCCACCCGGCCTGAGAGTCCGAGATCCATGGGCCTTGGTTTTCCTTGATCGTCGCGCGTTGGATTGTGCGGCTTGGCCCTGCATTGTCAAAGCCGGCGTAGGGCGCGGGGCTATCGCATGTGGCGCTATTGCTTGTTTGTCGCGGTGAAAGCGCCACAGCACCTCCCCCCTTGTGGGGGAGGTCGACCGCCGGAGCCCGCAGGGCAACGGCGGGCGGGAGGGGGTTTTTGCTTTTCCTTTCCCTGAGAAGGCTCTTCGTTGCCCGTGGCGAGTCCCCCTCCGGCCTCGCTTCGCGAGGCCACCTCCCCCACAAGGGGGGAGGGAGGCTGTGGCGCTTTCAATGCCAATCTCGTCACAGACACGGTGCTGCGCGCCACATGCGACAGCCCTGCCTGAGACAGGGGATGCGATGCGCGCGATGATCGCCGGCGGGGCATCGGTGGGTTGACGACGGCGCTCTGCGGGTCTGTCTCGACATCAAGGTCTACCCTGCAGCCTTCACCGGATGCGTACCTTGCTACGAGGCTCTTGTAATCAACACCTTCCGAGCCGGAAAATCGATCTCAAGTCGGCAGCCGGAAAGCAACTCCGTGCCGATCAGGATTTCCTCCTCGGTCTTCCGCGCGATTCGGACCCTGCGAGCGTCTTGCGTTTCGATCAGTACGTACGCCGTCATCAACCTGTCTTCGCCAAGCCACCGAAATATTCCGCGACCGAGCAAAAAGTCTTCCGACCGCTGGCTGGCAAGCGTCGCTCGGGCCCGCTGGTTTGAAATTCGGAATCCGAGTTTCGTTGCTTGGGTTTCGTCGATAAGGATTGCTCCATTGAAACCAGTATCGATGAACGCGACAAGCGGGTCGGGCAAGCTCGTGGCCTCGATCCCAACCAATGGCCGGTTGAGGTCGTCGACCGACCCTTCGAGGATTTCATGTTGTGGCAAAGACGGATGCCCCGATGCGCGTACTCCAGCCCTGTGCCTGTTGCCCAAATCGCTCGATGAACTTGTCGTGCACCTGAGATGTCGTCGACGCGATCACGTACTCTTTGGTGTCAGCGTTGATCATCACGTACGAGCCGAAGTGTTCTCGCTCCAACAACTCTCTGATCGTTTCATAATGCGACTCGCCCGAGCTCGTTCGGGCAGATCGACGATCGTCGTTGGCAGGAACTTGCTTCATGCCCACTGATGGATTTGTTCCTCGTCGACTGATGCGGATTCTAGTTTTGAGACGGGTAGAACGCAATAGTTCGCAGGGTGCGATCGCGATGTGTCCGGTGTCATGCGAGCGAATTGCCGGATTGCGCTTCCTGATCGCTCTACGCACTAGCGCTCGCAGGAAGGTTGAGCGTCAACCGGCAGCAGTCCATCGAAAGGCTTCCGCGCCGTGCCCACGCGGATGTCGAGGACCAGACGCGTGGGCAAAGGCGCACGACGCCTGACGTCCATTGAGTTCTGCGTGTCGCGCCTTTGCCCACCCTACGGCGCTACGGCCTCAAGCGCCTGGGCGAGAAGTTTCGTCATCGTTCAAGAATACTCCGCTTGCCTGCGCGATGGAAGGTTCCTCATCAATTCGTGCGGCCGGGCACGCTGGCATCCTCCAATTTGGAGTTTGGAGTGATGGCATTTGCGCCATAATACCGTAAGGTTTGGCAAGTGCCCTTAGGTGGTCGCGTTTTCTCCGGCGAACCGCTGCACACTTCGCCGGAAAACGCTCAAGGGAGGACGCCATGCTGCGCATCATCGGACTTGCCATCGCGTCGGTCGTCGCATTGACGCCGTGCCTGAGCGCGCCGGCGCAGGCGCAGACGCAAACACAGTCTTGGCCGAACCGGCCGATCCGGCTCATCATCGGCAACCCGCCGGGCGGCACCAACGACATCCTGGCGCGCCTGCTGCAGCCGCTGCTGCAGGAGAGCCTCGGCCAATCGATCGTGATCGAGAACCGCACCGGCGGCTCGACCATGGTGGCGACCGAAACGATCGTGCGCGCGCCGCCGGACGGCTACGTCATCGGCACCATCATCAGCGTGCACGCCTCGAACGTCTCGCTGCAGCCGAAGCTGCCGTACGATCCGATCAAGGACATCACGCCGATCGCGTTCCTCGGACGCGTCGGCAACATCGTAGTGGTGCACCCTGCGGTGAAGGCCAACACGCTGCCCGAGCTGATCGCGCTCGCCAAGGCCAATCCCGGCACCATCCATCACGGCACGTCCGGCAACGGCACCTCGCAGCACTTCTCGGGCGAGCTGCTCAAGCTCGGCACCGGCGCGGACATCACCCACGTGCCGTATCGCGGCGGCGGCCCGGCCATCAACGACCTGCTCGGCGGCCACGTGCAGATGATGTTCGGCAACTTCACCTCGATCCTGCCGCACGTCCAATCCGGCCGCGTGCGGCCGCTCGCCGTCACCGCCGGCACCCGCTCGCCGGTGTTTCCCGAGCTGCCGACGGTCGCCGAAGCCGCCAACCTGCCCGGCTTCGCCATCACCGAATGGTATGCGGTGATCGGTCCCGCCGGCCTGCCGGGCGAGATCGTGCAGCGCATCAACAAGGCGTTCTACGACGCCATGCAGCGGGGCGACATCGCGCCGAAGCTGCGCGACCAGGGCATCGAGGTCGATTTCATGACGCCGGAGGCGCTGATGGACTTCATCAAGGCGGAGATCACGAAGATCGGCGACATCGCCAGGCGCGCCAACGTCAGGCTGTCGGATTAAAGCGTTGCGCGCTTTCCCATGACGGTGAGCGCGGGACACGGCGCGTCCGCAAGTGCGCAACTTGGATCCTTCGTGGCCGAGTTCCGCTCCGCCGCCATGCCGGCCGCGATGCGGCACGCGGCCAAGCGCGCGATCCTCAATCATTTCGGCGTCGCGCTCGGCGGCCGGTTCGATCCCGCGGGCGGGATCGCGCTGCGGGTGATCGAGCCGCATGCCGGCAAGCCGGCGGCGAGCGTCATCGGCTATCCGCAACGGCTCGACATGCTCAGCGCCGCGTTCATGAACGCGCTGAACGCGAACGTGCTCGAGTTCGACGACACCCACATGCCGACCGTGATCCATCCGACCGCGCCGATCGCGCCGCCGCTGTTCGCGCTGGCCGAGCAGGCGCGCGTGGCGGGCGCCACGCTGCTCGACGCCTTCGTGCTCGGGGTCGAGGTGGCGTGCCGGCTGGGCAATGCCGTGTCGCCCGGCCATTACGCGCGCGGCTGGCACATCACGGCGACCTGCGGCGTGATGGGCGCGGCCGCCGCCTGCGCCCGGCTGATCGGCCTTGACGGCGCGCAGACCGCGCACGCGATCGGCATCGCGGCATCGCAGGCGGGCGGCCTGGTGGAGAACCTTCCGACCGGCGCCAAGAACGTGCAGGTCGGCAATGCGGCGCGCAACGGCCTCTTCGCCGCGCTGCTGGCGCGGGAAGGCTATACGGCGGCGCCGCAGGCGATCGAGGGCCTGCGCGGATGGGCGCGCGCGATGGGCGACGCGCCGGATTTCGCCGCGCTCGTGGGCGGGTTCGGAGAGTCGTGGGAGCTCGCGCGCAATGCCTGCAAGGCCTATCCGTGCGGGATCGTGCTCGCCCCGGTGATCGACGCCTGCCTCGAGCTGCGCCGCGCGCACGCCCTCGACCCCGCGGCGATCGCGCAGGTCACGGTGCGCGGCAATCCGCTGCTGCTCGCGCGCGCCGACCGGCCGGCCGTGACCGACGAACGGATCGCCAAGCTCAGCATCCAGCACGGCGCGGCCATCGCCTTGGTGCGCGGCGCGGCCGGCGTGACGGAATTCCGCGCCATCGACGCGCCGGCAGTCGTGGCGTTGCGCGCGAAAGTCAGCGCCGAGGCCGATGGCGCGATCCCGATGGAGCAGGCCACCGTCACGGTGCGGACCGCGGACGGCAAGACGCATCGATGCCACGTCGAAAATGCGCGCGGCAGCCTGGAGCAGCCGTTGACCGATGCCGAGCTCGAGGCGAAGGCGCGCGGCTTGGCTCGGCTCGGCGCGCCGAGCGTGGATATGTCGGCGCTGATCGCGGCGCTGTGGGCGATCGAGGAAGCCGACGACGCCGGCGCGATCATGCGGCTCGCGGTGCCGCGCGCGTAATCAGGTCTTCTGACCGCGCACTTCGACGCCGGCCGCGCTCTCGTAGCGGCGCACGATGGTGGTGATGTCCTCGCTGCCGTGCTCGCTCGCCCAGGCGTGCCACAGGGCGGCGAGGTTGTGCGCGATCGGTGCGTCCGCCCGCATGCGCGCGGCTTCGTCGAGAAACAGCTGCAGGTCCTTGTCGACGGTGTGATTCGTGGCCCCGTAATTGAAGGTTCGCGGCAGCACGGTCTTGGGGAACTTCACCTCGGTCGCGGAATTTTTCCCGGTGCCGGTGTTGAGGACATCGAGCAGGAGTTGCGGATCGAGCCCGGCCTTGACGCCGACCACCATCGCCTCGGCGGTCGCCGCCATCGCCAGGTAATTGAGCATGTTGTTGACGAGCTTGACCATTTGGGCCTGGCCCGGCTCCGCGCCGGCGACGAAGAGGTGGGAGCCGAGCACCGCGAAGGCGGGACGGGCGAGCGCGATTGTCTCTGCCGCGCCGGAGGCGATCACCGTCAGGGTGCCGTTCGCCGCGCGCGGCGTGCCCCCGGTCACCGGCGCGTCGACGAAGCCGATGCCCTTGGCGTTGAGCGCCTTGCCGATGCGCGCGGCGGTCGGCGGCCCACTGGTCGAGAAGTCGACCACGCAGGCGACGCGGGCCGCGCCCGCGGCCGCGGCCGCGGTCACGCCGTCGCGACCGAACAGCACCTCCTCGGTCGCCGCATTGTCGGTCACGCAGGTCAGCACCACGTCTGCCGCTGCCGCTGCTTCTGCTGCTGTTGCCGCCCATGCTGCACCTGCTGCCACCAGCGATTCGGCCTTGGCGCGGGTGCGGGTATGGACGGTGAGTGGAAAGCCGGCGCCGAGCAAGCGGGCGGCCATCGGACGGCCCATGGCCCCGATCCCGATGAAGGCATAGGCGGTGGATGCCATGGACTGATCCTCGATGAGATCTGGGCGCATCACACGCGCCCAGTCGCTGCTGCACGCTAGACGGACAGGCGATCCGCCGTCCACCATGCCGGCTCAGTCCTCTTTGCGCCGTTTCGTCCAATGAAGCAGCAGGCGCAGCACGATCCAGATCACGAGCGCGAGGAAGATGAAACGGAAGCCGGCAAGCGAAAGCGCCGCGGACCCAAGAAAATAGATCAGCCCGCTCCAGAACGCCGTCCACAGCGCGGTCGCGGGCAGCGAATAGGCAACGAAGCGGCCAAAGGAGAACTGCAGGATGCCGGCCGCCGTCGACACCACCGAGGACAGGTTCGGCTGCCAGTAGGTCATGAAGATCGCGCTCGGACCATGCCGGGTCAGCCGCCGCTGCGCGTTCTCGAGCGGCTCCCTCAATCCGAAGGCAAGGAACAGCCGATACCAGCCGTATCGTCCAACGAGGAAGTTCACTAGGTAGGCGGCGAACAGCCCGGCTGCCGCGGCCGCCCCGACCTGGGCAAGGCGCAGCAAATCTCCCTCGGTGAGGACGAGCGCGGCAATGATCACCAGCGTGCCGGGAAAGTACCATCCGATCAGCAGCAGCCCTTCCAGGAAGGCGCTGACCAACACGGTGACGACGCCATAGCGGTCGAGGAAGTTTTTAGCGGTGCGGCGGATCGTCTCTTCCGGCGGCAGGTCGAGCAGGATCCAGATGGCATAGAGGACAGCGAAAAAGCCCAGTAACCCCAATGGGAAAGCTATGATCTTCAACCAGCGAGGCGCCATCGTACAATCAATACAATGCCGGCAAAGGCGCGCGGCACGCGGATCATAGCGATTGACGCCGGTTTGGCGAGTGCCCCGCCGCGCTGTGACGCGCGGCGGACCCGCTCACTGCTTGATGCGGGTCTTGTTGCCGACGCGGATGTCGATCAGCTCGATGCGATTTTCCAAGCCGAGCCGGAGCGGCGTCAGGCCGCCGGGGCGCGATTTGCCCGGCGTGCCGCTCTCGAGCGCGGCGCACACCGCACGAAGCTCCTGCTCGCCGATGCCGTTGATGTCCATGAGCAGGCTGAGCTTGGCCATGGCCAGGAACTGCGCGCTGTCGGAGAGCCCGCACTCGCGCGCAAGCGCGATCAGACGGTCGAGTGTCGCGACCGCTTCCTCAAGCTGTTTGGCCGTGTCCATGCTCGTGCTCCCATCCCCGTGAAGAGGTCCGGCGGGACGTGCGGCCGATCCACGCGCCGGTCCCAGTCACCTCGCCGTAACTGCCGATGATGTTCGCGATCACGCGATGCACCGTGTCGGCGCCGCAGTCGTCGAAGCCGTGGCTCGCCGACGCATCGGCGAGAAAAGTGAAGCGATGGTCGCGATGGTACGCATCGACGGCGGTCGACAGGCATGCCAACTCGCCGGCAAAGCCTGCGAACACGAAATGACCGCCGGCGCTCGACATCACCTCGGCGAACTCGGAACTGGCGTAACAAGACGGCTGATTGCGCTCGAACACCATGTCGGCGCCGGTCGGCTCGAAGCCCTCGATCCAGCGCGCAAAACGCGTCGCGGGATTGAACAGCGCCGCGTTGCCGATGAGGCGCACGAACGCGACCGGCATGCCCATGGCGCGGGCATGGGCGAGCGCGGCACGGCAGTTGGCGAGGGCACGCGAGGGGTCGGCCAGGGCCGGCGCTCGCGGCGGCGAGATGTATTCCTGCTGCAGGTCGATCAGTACGAGGGTCGGGACGACGCTCGGATTGACATAGGCGCGGATGTCGATGACCGCGTTCATATGCGTGCCCTTTCTGCGGATGGACGCCTCACCGGCCGCGACGCCGAACGCTCCAGCACACCCGGCAAGTGCCAGCGGCCTTCGGGGCGGATGATGATGTAGGGGTCGACGCCGATGGAGATCGCCTGCGGATGCGGCGTCGTTTCGAGGACAATTTCGATGTAGTCGAAATCCGAAAAGACAAACTCACGCGAACCTTCAAGCGGCTGGAAGCCAAATCGGCTGAAAAAGTTGAGCAACCGCTTTTGCGCGTGAGCGTAGATTCGTCGATATCCCTTGGTGCGGCAGAGTTCTATAGCGGCCTTCGCGATCTTAAAAGCAAGACGCGTCTTGCGAAACTCCTTCCGGATTGCCAACCGCTCGACTTTTGCGAAGTCCGCAAAATATCGAATACGAAGACAGCCTGCTGGCTCGCCCCCCACATAACCAATGAGATGCGTTGCCGAAAAATCGTTTCCATCAAATTCCTCATCGTAAGGACACTCCTGCTCCGCAACATAGACAGCGCTGCGGACCGCCATAACCCGCATGATGTCCTCGAAAGATCGCGCTATGCTCACAGATAATTCTTGATCATCGTTGCGAACGGGATGGGTATCGTAAATTGGTCGAGATTCTCTCCGTGCGGGGGAACGAGAATACATTTGCAGATGAGGTGCTCGAATGCCCTTATATTTCGCTCCCTTGCGAAAACCAGTGGCTTCAAGAATCCGATTTCCGCTCACGGTAATTGGACGCGCGTACAAATCTGCTCCTACATAGAGCGGTGAAGAAATTTTCTCGAGAACCAGCGCGATGGCCCCTGAAAGCAGCCCTGGCGCGTGAACTGCCCATAGGTAAATACCTGCCGGCTCTTCGCTTTGCGAGGTTAACAACGACAAATCCGGATCACTTACATCAAGCGATCCTTCGACGAGCCGCCGCATCCCGGCGTCATTGAGCATTAGAAGGGCAAAGAAACCCTCGGCAACAGGGTCAGCGGGGTCATATTGATTTCGACGCGCAATTGCCCAAACAGCGTCGGGATTATGCGACATTACTCTGCAAACAACCTCCACCGGCGTTGTAAGGCCGGTGATACTGCTCTGCGCCAGTGCAACCAAGATTTCGAGGTGCTTGCCGCTAGGAGTGAAGATGGTGACGCGCCTCGCAAGACTTTTTGTATTGAATCCCGCGAGCAAATGGTTCGGCCGTCTGTTTGAGGAGAGGCTGCGCGTCGCTTCTACTGAAACCCGAATGTCGTGAGCGGTCATGGTTGCTCAGGGGTTGTCGTCTCACCCTTACTCTGCGAAGCTTAGGCTGTACGGAGGGCATTCGTATGCAGCCATCGCGGCACAGGGGTGTTCCGATTGCGCAACACGGCACGCGAGCTGAAGCTCCCGCTACTCCAAATTGGGAGGCGGTGCATGTATTCCTTGAAGTTGCACGTAGGGGAAGCTTCCGCTCAGCCGCAGATCATCTCGGGCTATCAATCAACGCCGTGCGGCGCCGCATCACGGAATTGGAGCGCCATTTCCGAGTGATACTGTTTACACGCCATGTCGACGGTGTGCGGACCACCGCTGAAGCCGAGGAGATTCTGGTTGCCGCGCGTGAAATGGAGATGGCTTCATATGGATTAGTGAGAGCGCGCGACCGGGCTGATCCGTCGTTGTCCGGAATAGTAAGGCTGGCAGTTACCGAGGGCCTAGGAACGTTTTGGCTCGTCCCACGACTCGTTGAGTTTCAACGAGCGCATCCAAAGCTACTCGTTGATCTGAATTGTGCGATGCACTCAGCGGACGTGTTGCGCTTGGAGGCCGATGTCGCGGTACAACTCACCAAGCCAACGAACCCCGATCTCAAACTCGTCAAGTTGGGCCGTTTGCATTCAATGCCATTCGCTGCAAAATCTTATATTGAAACATACGGCTCCCCCAAGACTGTCGAGGAGGGATTGAAACACCGCCTCGTTCTGCAGGTCGCGGATCAGACGGCAGCAGTGGAGTTATTTGGACGAACCTATCCGGGAGTACGACAGGAGGGGCATGTAGTACTTCGCACCAATGTAGGAAGTGCATACTTTTGGTCTATCGCCAAGGGTGCAGGTATTGGCTTTCTGCCTACCTATGCACGCGCCGTCAGTGGGCGGGTCATTCCAATTGACGTGGGCCTTCATTTCCAATTTGACATTTGGCTGACCTATCACCCGGACGCAATCCGCATACCACGTGTGAGACGCATGGTTGACTGGCTTATTGACGCATTTGATCCGAAGCGGTTCCCCTGGTTTCGCGACGAATTCATCCATCCGAACGATTTTCCAAAGGAGCATAGCGGTGCGCTCATAGCCAACCTCTTCGAAGGATTCTTCGGCGTCGGATATGAGCCGGGACCAATCTCGACAAGTGGCGAGAAAAGAAAGTAATTGAACGTACTTCCCAGCCAAGTTGGTGCGCTGTTGCTCGCCGTGTGGCAGTCTCACCCCCTCCCCTTGCCCCGCATGTACTCCACCATCACCACCACCGCGTTGCGCGCGGCGCTTGAATTGATGCCCGAGAAGGCGCGCATCAGGCGCAGCGCCTTCTTGGATTTGAGATAGCCGAAGCCGGTGTCGCGCGGCTGGACCTTCGCCTCGACCGTGTCGCGGTAGAAGAACGTGACTGCGACCTGGAGCGCGTCCGCAATGCGCTGCAGGCGGCCGGCGGAGACGCGGTTGGCGCCGCGTTCATATTTCTGGATCTGCTGGAACGTCACGCCGACCTCGCGGCCGAGTTCCTCCTGCGACAGGCCGCGTTCCAGACGCAACGCGCGGATCTTCTGTCCGATCTCGACGTCTTCGGCTCCGGCCCGGCGCTGGCGCATGCTACCCCCTGTCGTGTTGTGTTGAGATTAGGTTCCTCGGATCGTCCTCCGCCCACGTCGCGCGCCACAATTTTTCATCGCCGATCTCACCAGCAGTTGAATAATGGCGCCCGATGGTGGAGAAATACCCGCTAGGATTATCACCGGCCGGCAGCATAACCGAAGGATGCGTAGGGGCAGTGGCACAGATTCCGGAACAGCGGGCTGCAAAAACGGAACAGCCGATCGGGACGGACATACTCGAGCGCGTGTCGTGGGACGACCTGCGCGTGTTCCTTGCCGTCGCCCGTGCGCTGCGAATCCGCAAAGCAGGCCGCGGCCTGCGCGCCTCGCCGGCCACGGTGACACGCCGTATCGAGCGGCTCGAGGACACCTTGGGCTTCCGCTTGCTCGACCGGCTGCCCAACGGCGTGGCGCTCACCGCCGAAGGCCGCGCCGTTCATGGCATCGCCGAGGAGATGGACCGCAGCAGCCACGGGCTGCGCGGTCAGCTCGATCGGAACTTGAGCGCGCGCGGCACGGTGCGCTGCTCGATCACCGAGGGGCTGGGGGCGTTCTGGGTCCTGCCGCAGTTTGTCGAGTTCAGCCGCGCGCACCCATCGACGATCATCGATCTGCGCTGTTCCATGGATTTCGCCGACGTGCTGCGCATGGAAGCCGACGTCGCGGTCCAGCTGGTCAAGCCCGGACGGCCCGACGTGAAGGTGGCGCGGCTCGGACGGCTGCACGTCTATCCATTCGCGTCGCGGCGCTACATCGATACCTACGGCAGGCCGGCGAGCCTCGCCGAGATCAAGAACCATCGTTTCCTCGAGCTGCAGGGGCCGCAGATCGAGGAAGGCGCCGCGGAGCGTGTCCTCAAGGTAACGAGCATCGAACATATCGTGGCGCTGCGCACCAATGCCAGCATCGCGCATTTCCACGCCGTCGAGCTCGGGCTCGGCATCGGCGGGCTGCCGACCTACGTGGCGGCGCTCGGGGCCGATCTCATCCCGATCGACATCGGGGTGCACTACCAAGTCGACATCTGGATGACCTATCACCCCGACGTGCGCAGCGCGCGCCGCGTCGCAGTGTTCATCGATTGGCTCAAGACCCTGTTCGACCCCAAGCGTTTCCCCTGGTTCGGCGACCAGTTCATTCATCCCCAGGTGTTCGCCGACGCCCGTAAGGCGGGTAAATACGCACGCTTGAATTTTCCATCTCTGATGCAGCCAAAGCGCCGCTAACGCGGCATCGATTGCGGGCGCCGCCGGTTGCCGACGGCTTGCTCTTGCAGGCACAATGTCCACAGCAACCCCGTGGACCCTTCCTGCATGACCGCGACCGCCCAAGACGACCTGCTCTACGACGTGACCGACGGCATCGGCCGCATCACCTTCAACCGGCCGCAGGCGCGCAACGCCCTCACCTTCGCCATGTACGAGCGTCTCGCCGAGATCTGCGCGGCCGCCGATGCGGACCGCTCGATCAAGGTGCTGGTGCTGACCGGCGCCGGCGACAAGGCGTTCGCGGCGGGCACCGACATCAACCAGTTCCGCGCGTTCAAGACCGCGCAGGACGCGATCGACTATGAATCCCGCAACGACCGCGTGCTCGGCGCGCTGGAACGGTGCCGCGTGCCGACCATCGCGGCGGTCAGCGGCGCCTGCACCGGCGGCGGCGCCGGCATCGCGGCGTGCTGCGACCTGCGCATCGGCACCCGCACGGCGAAGTTCGGCTTCCCGATCGCGCGCACGCTGGGCAACTGCCTGTCGATGGCGAACTACAGCCGGCTGGCCGCGCTGCTCGGCCCGGCGCGCGTCAAGGACATCATCTTCACGGCCCGCCTGGTGGAGGCCGAGGAAGCCGCCAGCCTCGGCCTGCTCAGCGAGGTGGTCGAGGATCATCCGGCGCTGATGCGCCGGGCCGACGAGCTCGCTCGGTTGCTCGCCTCGCATGCGCCGCTGACCCTGCGGGCCACCAAGGAGGCATTGCGCCGGCTGCAGCCGCGCCTTGCGGGCGACGAGGGCGAGGACCTGATCCTGATGTGCTACATGAGCCGGGATTTCCGCGAAGGCATGGACGCGTTCCTCAACAAGCGCCCGCCGCAATGGGCCGGCGAATAGGCGCAAGGCAAGGAGCCGCAATGGGCCCGCTGGCCGGACTGAAGGTCGTCGACCTCACCCACGTGATGGCGGGACCGACCTGCACGCTCATGCTCGCCGACATGGGTGCGGACGTGATCAAGATCGAGAAGACCCCGGCCGGCGACGACACCCGCCACACGGTCCCGCCCAAAGTCGGCGACGAGGCGGCGTCGTTCCTGATGATGAACCGCAACAAGCGCGGCATCGTGCTCGACCTGAAGACGCCGGGCGGCGCGGAAGTGCTGCGGCGCCTGATCAAGGCGGCGGACGTGCTGGTGGAGAATTTCGGCCCCGACGTGATGGAGCGGCTCGGCTTCGGCTACGAGAGCCTGCGCCAGGACCATCCGGCGCTGATCTACTGCTCGCTGTCGGGCTTCGGCCGCACCGGCCCCTACGCGCACCGGCGCGGCTTCGACCTGGTGGCGCAGGCGATGAGCGGCATCATGAGCTTCACCGGGGAAACGCCGGACGGGCCGCCGGTGAAATGCGGCGCGCCGCTCTCCGACATCACCGCCGGCATCCTTGCCGCGATGGGCATCTGCGCCGCCTACAGCCACCGCCTGAAGACCGGCCAAGGCCAGTGGGTCGAGACCTCGCTGTTCGAGGCGGCGCTGGTGCAGACCTACTGGCAGTCGGCGATCGCGCTCGCGACCGGCGTCGCGCCGCGCGCGATGGGCTCGGCGCATCCGCTCAACGCGCCGTATCAGGCGTTCGAGGCCGCCGACGGCTGGATCGTGGTCGGCGGCGCCAACCACAGGAACTGGATGCGCACGCTCGACGCGCTCGGCGCGCCCGAGCTCGCCAAGGACCCGCGCTTCGCCACCGGCCCCGACCGCATGGCGCATCTCAAGGAATTGGAGGCTGAGCTGGCGCCGCGCTTTCGTTTGAAGCCGGCCGCCCACTGGCTCGCCGCGCTGGAAGGCAAGGGTGTGCCGTGCGGGCCGGTCTACGACATGCTGCAGGCACTGGCCGATCCGCAGACCCGTGCGCGCGAGATGGTGACCGAGGTCGAGCACTCGACCCTCGGCCGCGTGCAGACCATCGGTCTGCCGGTCAAGTTCTCGCAAACGCCGGGCAAAGTGCGCACCGGCGCGCCGCTCTATGGCGAGCACACGCGCGGGGTGTTGAGCGAATATGGCTTCAGTGACGCCGAGATCGATGCGCTCGAGCAGGACGGCGCGGTGGTGTCGGCAAGCGGACGAACGCAGCAGGAAAAGGTCGCATAGCGCAGGCGGCCGCTCACGGGAGCGGCGCAAGGTGGCAGGCGGCGGCTTGGCCGTCCCGGATCGCGCGCAATGCAGGTATCTCGGCGCGGCAACGCTCGACCGCAACCGGGCAGCGCAGATGGAAATGGCAGCCGGGCGGCGGCGAGAGCGCCGACGGCAGTTCGCCGCGGATCGGCTTGAACGCCGCCACCTCGCCCTCCGCGAGCACGAGCTTCGGCACGCTGTCGAGCAGCGCCTGGGTGTAGGGATGCAGCGGGCGCGCATAGGCGTCGTGCGCGGCGCCAAGCTCCACGATGCGGCCGAGATACATGATGGCGATGCGGTCCGAGATGTGGCGCACGACGCCGAGGTCGTGGCTGATGAACAGCATGGTGAGGCCGAGCTCGCGCCGCAGCTTGAGGAACAGGTTGATGATCTGCGCCTGGATCGACACGTCGAGCGAGGCGACCGGTTCGTCGCAGACCAGCACGTCCGGCCGCATGGCGAGCGCGCGCGCGACCGCGATGCGCTGGCGCTGCCCGCCCGAGAACTGGTGCGGGAAGCGGTCGGCGAAGTCGGGATCGAGGCCGACCGCCTGCAGCCATGTACCCACATAGGACGCCGCTTCGGCGCGGCCGACGAGGCCGTGGGCGACCGGCCCCTCGGCGATCGTTTCGCCCACGCGCATGCGCGGGTCGAGCGAAGCAAACGGGTCCTGGAACACCATCTGCACGCGCGTGGTGCGCTTCACCGGACGGCGACCGGAGCCCATGACCGGCTCGCCGGCGATGCGGGCGCTGCCGGCGCTCGGCGGCAGGATGCCGGCGATGATGCGGCCGAGCGTCGATTTCCCGCAGCCGGATTCGCCGACCAGGCCCAGCACCTCGCCGGGGTGGATCGTCAGCGAGACGCGGTCGACCGCGTGCACGGTGCGCGTCTCGATCGCGCTGCCGAGCGCGGCGGCGATCCTCTCGCCGAAGGTCAACCGCGGCTCGAACCGCTTGCTGACCGCGTCGACTTCGACCAGCGCGCTCACCTAGCTCGTCTCCGCCGGCAGGGGATGGTGACAGCGGAAGCCGCGCACCCCGTGGCGCTCGAGCGGCGGCGGCAACAGGCACGTCTCGTCCGCGCGCGGACAGCGCGGGCGGAACGCGCAGCCTTCCGGCAGCCGCAGCAGCGATGGCGGCGCGCCGGGGATCTGCGCCAGGTCGCGGCCCGGCGCGGCGCGCGAGGGCAGCGACTCGAGCAGGCCGTGGGTGTAGGGATGGCGCGGCGCGCGCAGCACCGCCGCGGTCGGTCCTTCCTCGATGAGGCGGCCCGCATACATCACCAGCAGGCGGCGCGCGAGCGACGAGACGGTCGCGAGATCGTGGCTGATCCAGATCAGCGCGGTGCCGAGATCGCGCACCAGCGCGCGCATCTCGGTCAGGATCTGCGCCTGGATCGAGACATCGAGCGCGGTCGTCGGTTCGTCGCACACGATCAGCGCCGGGCGGTTGAGCAGCGCGATCGCGATCGCGACGCGCTGGCGCATGCCGCCGGAGAACTGGTGCGGGTAGGCGTCGAGCCGCCGCGCGGCGTCGGGAATGCCGACGGCACCCAGCGCCTGTACGGCGCGCGCCCGCGCCGCCGCCGCCGTGACGCGCTCGTGGGCGGCGAGCGCGAGCCGCATCTGCATGCCGATGGTGAGCACCGGGTTGAGCGTGCTCATCGGGTCCTGGAACACCATCGCCATGCGCCGGCCGCGCAGGCGCCGCAGGCTTTCCTGATCGAGCCCGACCAGCTCTTGGCCCGCGAGCCGAATCGAGCCCGTAACGATGCGGCCCGGCGGATCGACCAGCCCAAGGATCGAAAACCCGGTCACGCTCTTGCCCGAGCCGGACTCGCCGACCAGCCCGACGATCTCGCCGGCCGCGACCGTGAACGACACGCCGTCCACCGCCCGGACGATGCCGGCGCGGGTGAAGAAATGCGTCGCCAGGTCCCGGACTTCGAGCAGCGCGCTCATCGCTTCAGTCTCGGGTTGAGCTGATCGCGCACCTGGTCGCCGACGAGGTTGATGGCGACGATCAGAGTGATGAGCGCGATGCCGGGATAGATCGAGATCCAGTAGCGCCCGGACAGCATGTACTGGAAGCCGTTGGCGATCAGCATGCCAAGCGAGGGCTCGGTCGGCGGCAAGCCGAGGCCGAGGAACGACAGCGTCGCTTCGAGCGCGATCGAATTGGCGATCTGCACGGTCGCGACCACGATCAGCGCCGGCAGGCAATTGGGCAGGATGTGGCGGAATACGACCACGTGCGCCGGCAGCGGCGTGGAGAGCGCCGCCTCGACGTATTCCTTGCTGCGCTCCACCGATGCGGCGCCATGCGCAGTGCGGGCGAAATACGCGTACTGCGCGGTCACCAGTGCGACGACGAGCTGCGTCATGCCCTTGCCGAGCAGGGCCGCGAGCACGAGCGCGAGCAGGATCGCAGGAAACGACAGCTGCAGGTCGACCACGCGCATGATGAACTGCTCGGTGCGCCCACCGAAATAGGCCGCGCTGGTCCCGAGCACCGCACCGAGCACGAGCGCGATGGTGCCGGCGAACACGCCGATCTGGATCGAGATGCGCAGCCCGTACAGGATGGCGGAGAACAGGTCGCGGCCCTGCGCGTCGGTGCCGAGCACATGCACGTAGCCGCCGGCGCCGACATGCCCGGGAGGCCGCCGCGCATCCATCAGCACCAGCTTGGCGAGGTCGTAGGGGTCCTGCGGCGCGATCAGCGGCGCCACGAGCGCCACCAGCGCGATCACGATCACGACCGCGAGCGCCGCGACCGCGATGCGGTTCTCGCGGAACTCCTCCCAGATGCGCGCGAACGGCGAGTCGGCCATCACGCCCTCCGCACGCGCAGGCGCGGATCGAGCGCCGCGTAGGCGATATCCACCAAAAAGTTGATCAGGATGAACAGGAACGCCACCAGCATCAGGTAGGCGACCATCACCGGCCGGTCGAGCGAGCTGATCGAATCGATGATCAGCTTGCCGATGCCGGGCCAGGAAAAGATCGTCTCGGTCACCACCGCGAAGGCGAGCGTCGAGGAGAACTCCAGGCCGAACACGGTGACCAGCGGGATCGAGATCAGGCGCAGCACGTGGCGGTAGAGGATGGTCGCCTCGCTCTCGCCCGCCGCGCGCGCGAACTTCACCGTGTCGGTGAGCATGATCTCGCGCGTGCCGGCGCGCGCGAGGCGGATCATCATGGCGAGCTTGAACAGCGCCAGATTGAGCGCGGGCAGCGTGAGGTGGCGCAGCCCGTCGAGCGTAAGGAAGCTCCATTGCACGCCGAACAGCGAGGCCGTGTCGCCGCGCCCGCCGGCCGGCAGCCAGCCGAGCGAGACCGCGAACGTCAAGATCAGCACCAGGCCGACCCAGAAGGTCGGCACCGAGAAGCCGAGAATCGACAACCCCATGATCAGCTTCGATGCCGCGCCGTCGGGCCGGTATCCGGCGTACATGCCGAGCGGGACGCCGAGCAAGGTCGCGCCGAGCACGGCCGCAAGGGTCAGCTCCAAGGTGGCCGGCAACCGCGAGAAAATCAGTTCCAGCACCGGCATGTTGTAGACGAACGAGCGCCCGAAATCGCCGGCCGCGATGCGGCCGAGGAAGCCGAGATATTGCTGCCAGCAACGGCTGGTCGAGACCATACTGGCGGATCACCATCTCGCGAATGCGCTGGTCCGCATCGGGCGAAATCAGCACGTCGATCGGATTGCCGATCGCATAGACGCCGACGAACACCAGGATCGAGATCGCCAGCATGACCACGAGGGCCTGCAGCAGGCGCTGGATGACGAAGCCGAGCATGCCTTTCTATAGCCGATCCCAGAGTGGAAGCGCGCAGATGTTGCCGCGCTTTCCCCTCGCCCCGCGAAGCGGGGAGAGGGTGCCGAGGTCCGAAGGACCGAGGCGGGAGAGGGGCGAGAATCCTAAAGAAGCGCCCTCTCCCGGCTCGCTGCTCACGCAGCTCGCCACCCTCTCCCGCTACGCGGGAGAGGGGAACTACGCCCATCCGTCCCGCATCAGCGCGCGCGTCTCCGCGACGGCGACGCGCCACAGCGCCAGCATGTCGTCGTCGCTGCGCTGATAGAGCCCGCCGTAATTGCCGTCGCCGAGCAGCTCCTTCTTGGCGACAGGATCGAGCTGGATGAAGCGATCGACGTCCATCATTGGCTTCGGTCCGTCCGGCTGGGTGACGCCGGGTAGGCGCGTCCAGGGGAAATTCTCAAGCCAGGATGCATGCGAGCCGACTGGATCGATCTCCTTGACCTTGGCCCAGGTCTTGGGCGCGTTCCACCAGTTGTGCCACTTGACGCAGCAGCCGGCATGGCGATCGAGCCATTCGAGCACGGCGGCGTGGATTGGAATGTTGCCGCCGTGTCCATTCACGATCAGGATGCGGCGGAATCCGGCGCGCACGATGCCGTCGAGCACGTCGGTGACGAGCGCGCTCAATGTCGACAGGCGCAGCGACACGGTCCCCGGATATTCGACGAAGTTCGGCGTCACGCCGTAGTTGATGACCGGGAACACCGGAACGCCGAGCGGCTCGGCTGCCTCGACGGCGACGCGCTCGGACAGGATCGCGTCGACGGCGAGGCTCAGATGCGCGTGCTGCTCGGTCGAGCCGACCGGCAGCACGGCGCGGTCGTCCCGCGCCGCGTGATCACGCACCTGCATCCAATTCATGTCGGCGATGCGCATGAGGCCCTCCGCGATGGCGGGAGTATAACAGGGCCCCTTGACGGCAAACTCGCCCGTTGAAACGATCTTATGTGCGCCTGACGCCCGCAGAATGGGCGCGGCCGAACGAATCGAAGAGGAAACCGCCATGCGAACCGCCCGCCTGACGATTGCCGCCGCAATGCTGGCCGCGAGCGCGAGCCTGAGCCTCGCGCAGACGCTGACCATCGGGGTGCGCGGCGGGCCGGATTCGATCGACCCGCATTTCACCGCGACCGGCACCCATGCCGAGGCGCTCAAGCACGTGTTCGACACGTTGGTATGGTCGGGCGACGGGCTCGAGATCGAGCCGCGATTGGCCGAGAGCTGGAAGGCGGTCGACCCGACCACGTGGGAATTCAAGCTGCGGCGCGGCGTGAAATTCCACGACGGCTCGGACTTCACCGCCGAGGACGTCGCGTTCTCGATCGCCCGCATGGCGACGCCGATGGGCCCGAACCCGACCACCATCTACGTCCGGCGCGTGAAGGAGACCAAGGTGGTTGACGCCCACACGATCCGCGTCATCACCGACGGCCCGGCACCGAACCTGCCGAACGATTTCATCCGGTTGTTCATCGTCTCGCACAAGGCGGCCGCCGGGCTCACTAAGGATACGGCGAACGAAGCCTTCAATTCCGGCAAGGCCGCCACCGGCACCGGCCCCTATAAATACGTGTCGTGGACCCCGAAGGGCGACTTCGTGGTCGAACGCTTCGACGGCTATTGGGGCGGCAAGGAGCCGTGGGCGCGCGTGGTGCGCAAGGAGATCGCGAACGATTCCGCGCGCGTCGCGCAGCTCAAGGCCGGGCAGCTCGACCTGATCACGCGCGTGCCGGCGTCCGACGTCGCGACGCTCGCGCGCGATCCCAAGATCGCGGTCGCCAAGGTCGACACCGTCTACGTGTTCAACATCGAAATGGACATGCGCGAGCAGCCGCCGGCCGGCCAGGTCAGCGCCAAGGACGGCTCGGCGCTGTCGAAGAACCCGTATCTCGACCAGCGCGTGCGCGATGCGATCGATCTCGCCATCGACCGCAAGGCGCTGGCCGAGATCGCCATGGAGGGCCTCGGCCAACCGGTGAACCAGCTGGTCACGCCGTCGATCTTCGGCTTCAACAAGGCGCTGCCGGAGCGCAATTACGACGTCGCGGCGGCGAAGAAGCTGATGGCCGAGGCCGGCTATCCCAACGGCTTCAAGCTGGTGTTGAGCTTCACCCAGGACCGCCTGCCCGGCGACCGCCAGGTCGGCACCACGATCGCGCAGATGCTCGCCGCGATCGGCATCGACGCGCAGGCCAACGCCCAGCCGGCCGCCGTGTTCTTCCCGGCGCGCACGCGCGGCGAATATTCGATGTCGATGTCGGGCTGGGGCACCTTGACCGGCGAGGCGCACTACACGCTGTCTTCGCTCGCCCACTCCAACGACAAGGAGCGCAAGTTCGGCGCCTTCAACGTGCTCGGCTACAAGAATGCCGAGATGGACAAGCTGTTACAGGACGCCGCGATCGAGATGGACGAAGGCAAGCGCCGCACACTGCTGGAGAAGGCGAATGAACTGGTGCTGAAGGACCGCCAGCGCCTGCCGATCGTGGCGGTCGGCTCGGCCTGGGCGATGCAGAAGGGCAAGGTGAAGATCCAGGCGCGCGTGGACGAGGATACGCTCGCCATGAACATCAAGCCGGCGACGAACTGACCCGTAGCCCGGCTTTCGCTTCTTCGGCGAAAGCCGGAAACGGCAGTGAGATTTGATCCCGGATTGCGCCGTGGCGCTTGGTGGGGACGCGAAAGTGCGGCTCGAAGCGCAATCGCTACAAGGCCAGAAGGCCCTCCCATGACGAGCGAACCGATCCTCATCTGGGGCGCGGGCGCGATCGGCGGCACGCTCGGCGCCTATTGGGCGCGCGCCGGAGTTCCGGTACTGCTGGTCGACACGGTCGCGGAGCATGTGGAAGCCTGCCGGCGCGGTCTTGCGATCTCCGGGCCGGTCGAAAGCTTCACGGTCGCGGTCCCGGCCGTAACGCCCGCCGAGGTCACCGGCATCTATTCGCGCATCGTGCTCGCCGTGAAGGCACCGGCGACCGAAAGCGCGCTGGCGCAACTTCGCCCCCGTCTCAGCCCAGATGGATTCGTGCTGTCGGCGCAGAACGGCCTCAACGAGATCGCCATCGCGCGCGCGGCCGGCTCCGAACGCACCATGGGCTGCTTCGTCAACTTCGGCGCCGACTGGCACGGGCCCGGGCAGATCCTCTACGGCAACCGCGGTGCCGTCGTGGTCGGCGAGATCGACGGGTCGTTTCGCGCACGCACGCGCGCCATGCACGCGCTGCTGTCACTGTTCGAGCCCGACGCCGTGCTCACCGACAACATCTGGGGCTACCTGTGGGGTAAGCTCGCCTACGGGGCGATGCTGTTCGCGACCGCGCTGACCAACGACTCCATGGCCGACAACCTTGCCGATCCGCGCCGTTTCGCCGCCTTCGACGCGCTCGGTCGCGAGGTGATGGCGGTCGCAAGAGCGCGCGGCGTGAAGCCGGTCGGTTTCAACGGGTTCGATCCGGAGGCGTTCGCGCCGGAGGCGAGCCGCGAAACCTCGCGGGCGAGCATTGCCCGGCTTGCCGAATTCAACCGGAACACCGCCAAAACCCACTCGGGTGTCTGGCGCGACCTTGCGGTGCGCAAGCGCAAGACCGAGATCGACCCGCTGATCGGCGTCATCGGCGCGCTCGGCCGCGAGAAGGGGATCGCGACGCCCGCCCTCGACCGGCTGGTCGCGCTGATCCACGATGTCGAGGACGGCCGGCGCGCATTGTCGTTCGAAACCTTCGAGCAGCTCATCCACACATGCACATCCGCTTCGATGGCCGCGTCGCGCTCGTGACCGGCGCCGCGCAAGGTATCGGCCAGGGAATCGCCAGAGCCCTGCAGGATGGTGGCGCGCGCGTGCACGTCGCCGACATCGATGCGGGCGGGCTCGATGGGTTTGCGCAAGCCCATGGCATTCGGACGCATGTGCTCGACGTGGCGGAACGCGATTCCGCGCATGCGGCGGTCGGCAAGATCGTCGCGGCCGAGGGCCGGCTCGACATCCTGGTGAACGCCGCCGGCGGCGTGCGCGGGCAAGTCGGCCGGCCGATCGAGGAAGTGAGCGAAGCCGACTGGCGTGTGATCTTCCAGGCCAATGTCGACGGCGCGTTCTTCCTGGCGCAGGCGGCGAACGGGCCGATGCGGGCTGCCGGCTACGGGCGCATCGTCAACATCGCGTCGGGCGCCGGCCTGCGGCCGAGCCTCACCGGCATCCAGGCCTATACGGCGGCGAAGCATGCGCTGGTCGGCCTGACGCGGCAGCTCTCCCAGGACCTCGGGAGCTTCGGGATCACCTGCAATGCGATCGCGCCAGGCTTCGTGCGCTCGAACCCGTCGAGCGAGCGGCAATGGCAGAGCTACGGACCTGAGGGGCAGGCGCGGCTCATTGAGGGTATCCACACGCGCCGGCTCGGCACGCCCGAGGACATCGCAGCCGCGACGCTGTTCCTGGCGAGCGAGCAGGCGAGCTGGATTTCGGGACAAATCCTTTCGGTGGACGGCGGAAGGTCGTAGGGCGGGCAAAGGCGCGGCCCCGATCTCGCCATGACGTCCCGAACATCATCCGCGCCGTGCCCGCCTTCGCTGCGCTACGGCGCGGCAAGCCCACGCCGAAGCCCGAAGGGCGAAGGCGGGCGGGCAAAGGCGCGCAACGTTCGTGTGCATCCCATCGATCGGACGTGCGCCTTTGCCCACCCTACGGCGCGTGCCGCACGTCGCCGGCGTCGGCGACGTCATAGCCGCCGAGTTCCTGCGCGCGCACCGCGAATGCCGGCGTGCGCAGGAATCCGAAGAACGCCTGCAGGGCTGAGTGGAAATAATCGCGCTGGCGCACCGCCACGTCGAAGCGCTCCCACAGAATCGGTGCAAACGCCAAGCCGGCGGCGGCCGCGACCGCGCGCGTCGCGATGCCGCAGTCGGCGCGCCCGACTCGGATCGCCTGCGCGACGTCCGGCCCAGTCGGGCACGGCGGCGTCATGACGGTCAGGGCGTCGTACTTCAGTTGCGCGCGGTGCAGCAGCGCGAGCAGCAGCAGTTGCGCTCCTGCGCCCGCCGGCCGCAGCGCAAGGCGTGCGCGCCGCTGCGTGACATCGGCGATCGAGGCGATGCCGAGCGGATTTCCCGGCGCGAGCAGGAAGCCCTGTTCGCGGCGGGCAAAACCGATCAGCACGGCGTCGTGGAAGCTGCCGCGCCGCTGCAGCGCCTCGACATTGGCATCGCCCGCGCCGGTCAGCGCATGAAGGTGCAGCGCGCTTGCCACGATGCCGCCTTGCTCGAAGCGGGCAAGCCCGGCTTCGCTGCCCTCCGGCAGGCTCGCGAGTCCGCAGCCGCTCTCGCGCAACACCCATTCGAGCAGCGGATCGTGGCTGCCGCCGATGATCGGCATCGGATCGGCGGCGCGCAGTCCCTTCGGCCAAGCCAGGCTCGACGCAAGCCAGCGGTCGAGCTCGGCCTGCGGGAACAGCCACTTGCCGGTGATCTTGGTGCAGGGAATCGCCTGCTCGGCGACCAACTCGTAGATCTTGCGTTCCTTGAGGCGGAGATACTCGGCAGCTTCGGTGGTGGTCAGGAGGCGCATGGCTCCTCGCCTGGATGTTCGTCCTTCATTTGACGAACAGAAAACATATCAGTGCAAGCTGCCTGCGGTCGATCCGGGCGGAATCTCCCTAAACGCGCGCCACTGCAGACCGCTCTGTCATCGCGCGCCGTTCCAGCGCGAGGCTGAAGCGCGAGAGCGCGAAGCAGACGATCCAGAACACGATCGCGGCGAACACGTAGGCGGTCGTGCGCACGCTCTCGGCCATCAGCCAGTCGGGGTCGGAGAGCCCGGCCTGCAGCACGCCGACGAAATCGAACAAGCCGACGATCAGCACGATCGTGGTCTCCTTGATGACGGCGATGCACAGGTTGACGAGCGCCGGCACCGCGATCACCACCGCCTGCGGGACCACGATCAGCGCCGTGACGCGCCATTTCGGCAGGCCGAGGCTCAGGCCTCCTTCGACATGCCCGTACGGCACGGCCTGCAGGCCGCCGCGGAACACTTCGGCGAAATTGGCGGCATTGAACACCGTGAAGGCCACGAGCGCGCGCATCAGCTTGTCGGTCTCGACGCCGGGCGGAACGAACAGCGGGAACATCACGATCGACAGGAACAGGATGCCCACCAGCGGCAGGCTGCGCACGAGGTCGATGAAGCCGCCCGCGACGTGCGACACGACGGGCAGCCCGGAGCGGCGGGCGAGCGCCAGCAGCAAGCCGAGCGGCAATGCGGTGGCGATGGTCCACACCGCGATAACGACCGTCAGGGTCAGTCCGCCCCATCGCGGCGTCGGCACCAACGGCAGGCCGAATACGCCGCCGACCATCAGCACACCGATGCCGGCCGAACCGCCGAGGAGCATCAGCACGACCATCCACAGGCCGAGAACGCGGTAGCGGGTGACGAGGGTCGCGACGATCCCGATGGCGAGAAGCGCGGCAGCGATCAGACGCCAGCGTTCTGCCGCCGGATAGGTTCCGAACACGATCTGCTCGCCCCGCGCGCGCAGGAAAATCCAGCAGGCGCCGTCGTGCCCGGCGCAATCCTTTCCGGATGTGCCGGTCCATACGGCGTCGGTGACCGCCCACCGGATGAGTTCGGGGAGCGCCATCAGCGCGAGCGCGATCACGGCCGCCGAAAGCAACGCGTTGACGGGCGAAGAGATGCAGCTGCGTACAAATGACGCGACGCCGCTCATCGCAGCACCCATCGGTTCACGGCCGAGGTCGCAAACGACAGCGCGATTCCGAGCAGCAGGTAGGTGGCGAGCGTGATGCCCATGACCTCGATCGGCTGGCCGGTCTGGTTGAGCACCGTGCCGGCGAAGACATGCATGAGGTCCGGATAGGCGATCGCCGAGCCGAGCGACGAGTTCTTGAGCAGCAGCACATAGTAGGCGCCGAGCGGCGGCACGATGATCCGCAGCGCGAGCGGGATGACCACCAGACGGGTGCACTGCCAGCGCGTCAGGCCGAGCGACCGGGCAGCGTCGAGTTGTCCGGCCGGCACGGCCTGCACGCCGCCGCGCACGATCTCGGCGATGAAGGCGGCGGAATAGAGCGACAGCCCGAGCGCAAGCGCGAACAGCTCAGGCTGGATCGCGATGCCGCCCTTGAAATTGAAGCCCTGCAGGCTCGGAATGCTCCAGCCGAAGCCATCGCCGAAATGCAGCCACGGAATGAACAGGCCGCGATTGTTGAGGAACACGATGTCGCCGAGGCTCAAGCTCTCCTTCGGTCCCGGCAACGGTTGCAGGATGGCGAAATACCAGAACAGGAGCTGGAGCAGCAGCGGCACGTTGCGGAACGCCTCCACATACGCGGCGGCGGCCGCGGCCACCAACCCGTTCGACGATCCGCGCGCGATCGCGATCAGGAAGCCGAGAGCCGTCGCCAGGAGGCCAGCGACGGCCGTGACCAACAGCGTATTGGCGAGCGCCGCGACGAAGGCCGCCAGATAGGTCGCGCCCTCATCATAGCTGAACAGCACCTGCGAGATGTCGAAGCCGGCCGGGCGGCCTAAGAAGCCGAACCCGGTCTTGACGCCGAGCCGCTGCAGGTTGGCGGCGACGTTGGCGGCGAGCGTGCCGAGGACCAACACGACGCCGGCGAACACTGCAAGCTGGATCGCGACGCCGCGCAGGCCGCCGCGCGCAACCGCGGCGAGCGCACGCCTCATCCCTCCCCCGAAGGGGGAGGGATGACGCGAGCATACAGCGAGCGGCCGGGTGGGGTTATCGCGATACGGCACGAGCCCCACCCCGACGCACTTCGTGCGTCGACCCTCCCCGCAAGCGGGGAGGGATAAGGAAAGAGCCGCGCATCAACGAACCGGCGGCGACATCAACAGCCCGCCGTCGGACCACAGCGCGTTGAGGCCGCGTGAGAGCCCGAGCGGCGTCTTCTCGCCGACATGGCGCTCGAAGATCTCCCCGTAGTTCCCGACCTGCTTGACGATGTTGTACGACCAGTCCTTGGTGAGGCCGAGCTTCTGCCCGAGATCGTCGCCGACGCCGAGCAGGCGCTTCACTTCCGGATTGGCGGCGCTCGCGCGCAGCTGCTCCACGTTCGCCGACGTGACGCCGAGTTCCTCGGCCGCGATGATCGCCGAAGCGACCCAGCGCACGGTGTGAAACCACGCGGTATCGCCGGCCTTGACCATGGGGCCGATCGGCTCCTTGGAGATCGTCTCCGGCAGCATCACGTGGTCGGCGCGGTTCTTGAAGCCGAGCGAGCGCGCCGCAAGGCTGCCGCGGTCGTTGGTCCAGGCATCGCAGCGCCCGGCCTCGTAGGCGTTGCGGGTCTCGTCGGGGTCGGCGAAGGTTGCGGCCTTGAACTCCATTTTGCGCGAGCGGAAATAGTCGGCGAGGTTGAGCTCGGTAGTCGAGCCCTGCGCGACGCAGATGGTCGCGCCGCCGAGCTCCTTCACGCTCTTGATGCCGGAGCTCTTGCGCACCATGAAGCCCTGACCGTCGAAGAACACCGGCAGCACGGTCTCGATTCCCGTTCCGTTGTCGCGGTTGAAGGTCCAGGTGAAGCGGTGCGTCAGCACGTCGACGCTGCCGGCCGCGAGCGTCGCAAAGGCTTCACGCAGGCCGAGCGGCGCGAGCTCGATCTTGCCGGCATCACCCAGCACCGCAGCCGCAATGGCGCGGCAGAACTCCACGTCAAAGCCGCGGACGTTGCCCTGCGCGTCCTTGGCGGCGAACCCCGGTGAATTGGGCGCGACACCGCAGCGCACCAGGCCGCGCGCCTTGACGTCTTCAAGCGTGCCGGCGATCGCCGAAAGGGCGGTGAGCGACACAGCCGCAGCGCAGGCGGCGATCATTGCAACGAACGACTTGACCATGGCGTTTCCTCCCGGCGGCATTGCTTGCGATCCGATCGAGCGGACCAAAGCCTTGCCCCCAGTATGCCGGTCCCGCTGCCGCTGGCCAAGGCTCCGTTGCCGGCATCCGCGATCCGTCCGATAGTGCGCCGCGCGAGGAGACCAGCAATGCCGATGATCGACGTCCACACCCACATGTTCACGCGCCGATGGCTCGAGCTGTTGCAACAGGAGGGCGCGCCCTATCATCTGGTCACGCGTCCGGACGGGCAACGCGAGATCTTCCGCGGCGATACGCCGGTGGTCCTGCCGCAGGCCGGTCATTTCGACTATGAGCTGCGCATCAAGCATATGGACGAGGCCGGCATCGACCTCTCGATCGTGTCGCTGACTTGCCCGAACGTCTATTGGGGCAACGAGGACGTGAGCTGCCGCGCCGCGCGGGAGTCGAACGACACGATGGCGCAGGCGCAGGCCAGGTACCCGGACCGCATCCGCTGGTTCACGTCGCTGCCGTGGGAGTATCCGCAGCGCGCGGTCGAGGAACTCAAGCGCAGCTGCGACAACGGGGCCGTCGGCGTCATGGTGCTGGCCAACGTGTCGGGGCGCAGCCTGACCGACGCGATGTTCGCGCCGATCTGGGCCGAGATCGACGCCCGCGCCCTGCCCGTGCTGCTGCATCCGACCGATCCGCCGGGCGCCGAGGTGATGGACATGGGGAAGTTCGACCTGAGCTGGTCGGTCGGCTTCATCTTCGACACGACGCTGGCGGTCACGCGCATGATGTTCAACGGATTCTTCGACCAGTATCCGAACCTGAAGCTGATCGCCTCGCACGGCGGCGGCGCGCTGCCCTACATGGTCGGCCGGTTCGAGAAGGGCGACGAGGTGGAGCTGGCGCAGCGCCGCAAGATGCAGCGCAAGCCGCGCGACTACCTGCGCCATATCTACTACGACTGCATCACTTACGATCCCGGCGCGCTCGCCTACCTGGTGTCCGTGGTCGGGCCTGAACGAGTCATGTTCGGCACCGACTGGCCGCACTGGGTGCACGACACCAAGGGCGCGTTCGCCAACACGGCGCTGCTTCCCGCGGCGACGTGCGACGCGATCCGCAGCGGGAATGCCAGGCAGGTGTTCGGGATTTGAGCGTAGGGCTTGCCGCGCCGTAGCGCAGCGAAGGCGGGCACGGCGCGGGTGCGGTTCGGCGCGTGATCCGCGAGATCAGGGCCGCGCCTTTGCCCACCCTACGACTGAACGCAGACTAAGGAGTCAGGATGATCGATCGGATCCAGATCCGCATGGGCGGCTATGGCCCGCCCGCAACCTCGTTCAGCCGCGGCCTGAAGCTGATCGGCGACCGGCTCGCCGCACAGCTCGGCGCTGCGATCGAGGTCAAGTACGTCTGGAACATCATGGATTTCGGCTACCGTGCCGAAGACATCCTGTGGCTCACCGAGCACGGCGTGCTCACGCTCGGCTATCAGTCGAGCAGCTACCTGACCGGTCGCGTGCCCGAGCTCGGCTTCGTCGACCTGCCGTTCCTGTTCCAGACCAAGGAGCAGGCGCGGGCCGCGATGGACGGAGGGCTCGGCGATGCGCTGACGCGCGCGATCGAAGCACGCGTCGGCTACCGCATCCTCGGCTGGTTCGAAAACGGCTTTCGCCACGTCTCGAACCGCCTGCGCGCGATCCGCGAGCCCGCCGACTTCGCGGGCCTGCGCATCCGCGTGCTGCCGAGCGAGGTTCAGGCCAGAACGTTCGCGCTGCTCGGCGCGGTCCCGCTGAAGCTCGATCTGACCGAAGCGATCGCGATGATCAAGGACGCGAGCATCGATGCGCAGGAAAATCCGCTGGCCAACACCGTCACCTACGGGGTGCACAAATTCCACCGTTTCCATACGCTGACCAACCACTTCTACATCTCGCGGCCGATTTTCGTGCATCGCTCCGCCTTCGACGCCTGGCCGCGCGCCATCCAGGAGGCCATGCAGAACGCCGTGCGCGAGGCCGTCGCGTTCCAGCGCATCGAAGCGGTCCGCGAGCACGACGAGGCGCGCGCCGCGATCGAGGCGCAGGGCTGCGACATCGCCGAGCTGCCGTCCGACGCCCTCGAAGCTTTTGCCGCAATGGTGCAGCCCCTGCACCAAGAGGCGCGGCGGACTCACGGCGACGAGCTGTTCAAGCTCGTTGCGGCGGCGTGAGCCTGCGGGCGCGCACGGCGTCGGCTGGAGAAAATAGGACCTCGACTAGAGGTTGCCCTGTGCTAGACTGGCGCGGTGGAGCGATCAGCCGGATCGTTCCGTCCTGCGCGGGAGAATACCATGAGCGACGACAAGAAGCGTCCCGAGGCCGTCAAGCCGAAACCGGAAGTCATCGTCGAGGTCGCACCCGAGGTCAGACCGGACGTCAAGCGCGGCCCGATTGTCGAGGTAGCGCCGGCCAACCGCCCCGACAAGCCGAAGCCCGAGGTCATCGTCGAGGTCGCGCCCGAGGTTCGGCCGGACAAGTACGGGACCATCGTCGAGGTGGCGCCCGGCGGCGGCAGACCCGACAAGGCGAAGCCCGAAGTGATCGTCGAGGTCGCGCCCGAAGTGAGGCCCGACAAGTACCGGACCATCGTCGAAGTCGCGCCCGGCGGCGGCAGACCCGACGTCGAGCAGAAGCCCGAAGTCATCGTCGAGGTCGCACCCGAGGTGAGGCCCGATGTCAAGCGCGGCCCGATCGTCGAAGTGGCGCCCTCCGTCGCGCCCGGCAAGCCGAGGCCCGAGGTGATCGTCGAGGTCGCACCGGAGATCAGGCCCGACAAGCGCAAATAGGACCGCTATGGAATCGAGCGGTCTCGAACCGGTCAGCGCCGGCCGGCTGGCGTCGCCATCGAAACCGATTGCGCTCGTCAGCATGCCGACGCTGTCGGCGCGTTTTCCCTCGTTTCAGCTCGGGCTGCTCAAGCCGTTCCTGGAGCAGCACGGCTTCTCGGCGCAAGCGTTCTCGCTGTTCATGTACTTCGGGACGCATGTCGGCTGGCGCATGAACGAGACCATCGCCGAAGTCTGGCCGAGCCTGATCGGCGAGTGGATCTGGACCAAGGCGGCGTTCGGCGAGCGGGATGAGGACGACGCGTACTTCGAGGCTTTCGAGCCGAATTTCAGGACGATCTGCGAACTCGCCGACTGCTCGCTGGCCGATCTGCGCCGCCTCCGCGACGATGCGGCGCCGCGCTTCATCGACTTCTGCCTCGACAATGTCGACTGGAGCCGCTTCGGCTTGGTCGGCTTCTCCCTGGTGTTCCAGCAACTGCTGGCAAGCCTGGCGCTGGCACGGGCACTGAAGGCACGCCACCCCACGTTGCCGATCATCTTCGGCGGCGCCTCGATGGAAGACGACATCGCCGACGAGATCATGCGCCATTGTCCGCAAGTGGACTACGCGTTCTGCGGCGATGCGGAGCTCTCGCTTCCAACGGTGGTCCGCAACATCCTCGACCAAAAGCCGGTGCACGGGCTTGCCGGCCTGATGGCGCGGGAGAACGGGCAAGTGGTGTACGGCGGACGCGCCGCCAATCTGCGCGACCTCAGCCGCACACCGGTGCCGGATTTCGACGAGTATTTCTATGCCCGCACCGAGGGCGGGTATGAGGCGTACACCCCCCACGACAACGTGCTGCTGCCGATCGAGACCGCGCGCGGCTGCTGGTGGGGCATGAAGCACCACTGCACGTTCTGCGGCTTGAACCGCGCCGGCATGGAGTTCCGCGCCAAGCAACCGCAACAGGTGATCGAGATGCTCGAGACCCTGTCACGGCGCTACGGGCGCCTCGACTTCAACGCTATCGACAACATCATGGCGCCGGAATACGCCGAGGAACTGTTCTCGCGGCTCTCCGAGGCCAAGAGCGACATCCGCGTGCATTACGAGATCCGCCCGTACTTCAAACGCGAGCAGCTCGCCCGCATGCGCGCCGGCGGGCTGAACTCGGTCCAGCCCGGCATCGAAAGCCTGTCGACGCACGTCCTCAAGCTGATGAAGAAGCATTCGACCGGAATGCGCAATCTGGAACTGATGAAGTGGTGCACCTACTACGACATCAACAATCTCTACAACATCCTGGTCGGATTCGTCGGGGAGACGAGCGACGACTATCGCCTGCAGTGCGAGGTGATCGCCAAGATCCAGCACTTCCAGCCGCCCTACGCCATCACCCGGGCCAGGGCCGACCGCGGCTCGCCGATGTTCACCGAACCGGACCGGCACGGCATCGGCCGCCTGCGTCCGGCCGAATGCTATCGCTACATCTTTCCCACCGGGCAGTTCGACCTGAGCAGGATTTCCTACTACTTCGACGATGACCGCCCCGGCATGTTGCCGGAGCGCGACTACGACATGATCTACCATTTGGTCGGGGCCTGGCAGGAGCGCTGGCGGCGCGGCGAGAGACCGCAGCTGATCTATCGGAAATCGTTGGTTTCGATCTTCTTCGAGGACAGTCGTGCCGGGCTCCGCCACTTCAGCTACTCCGACGGACACGCCGCGCTCTACGAATTCTGCATGGACGCCAAGACGCCGGCGGCGATCGCCGCCCGGTTCGGCAACGAGGACTGGGTGGCGGCGGCGCTCGCCGAGTTCCGGGAGCGGGACCTGATGATCCACCTGGACGATCAGTATCTCAGCCTTGCCTTGCCGAAGAACGCCTACGTGTGAGCGGCATGACGGCGTCGGTGGCGTTGCGGTGATGGAAGCGTGGTCCGACAGCCTGGCGCGCTTGCCGGCGGCCTTCCACGCGGACCGCGCGGAGCTGGTCGAGCTGCTGCGCAAGCACGCCATCCTGCATCGGTCGGCCACGCAGCCGATCCTGTCGCGCGACGGATCGTCCGCACGCTGGATGCTGAATTCGCTCGCCGTGACGCTCACGCCGAGAGGCGCCGAGCTTGCCGGCCGCTGCGTGCTCGAGCTGCTGAAGCGCTTCGAAGGCCGGCAGATCGCCACGCTCGGCCTGACCGCCGTACCGATCCTCACCTCCTGCATCCTGCAGTCGAACGGCCGATATCACGGCCTGCTGGTGCGCCAGCAGCGCAAGAAGCACGGCTCGCTGAAGCTCATCGAGGGACCGGTCGACCGCGGCGAGCCCGTGATCCTGATCGACAATTCCATCAGTTCCGGGACGTCGATGCAGCTCGGCTGCGAGACGCTCGAGGACGCCGGCCTGCGCGTCGAAGGCGGGATCGCGCTCGTGCGCTTCGGCTGGCACGGCGGCTACGCCCGCCTGCAGGAGCAGGGCTACCGCGTCGAAGCGGTATCCGACATCTGGAGCGACTTCATCTATCACATGGAGGATGAGCCGCGGCCGTTCGGCAATCCGACCAAGGCGTTTCCCGACTTTCAGTGGAACGGCGGACACGCCCCGGAACAGCTGCACCCCGCGGCGCTCGCGCGCGCGACGATGCGCGAATATCTCGCTTCCGGCACGGTGTCGCGCCCGCCGCAACGGCTCGATGCCGACTATCCGGCGATGGGCGGCGTCTGGGTCAGCCTGCGCTCGTTGGGCGACATCCATACCCGGCACGCGCGCGACGGCTTCTGGCATTTTCCCGGCGAGGAGGCGTGGCCGGCGGGGGAAGGCGTGGTCTGGGCGGCGGTGAAGACCGCAGCTTCACTGCCCGCCGAGCAGGCCCTCGGCCTGCTCGACGACAGTGCGATCGCCGTCACGTTCTTCACCGCGCTCGAGGCCTGCACGGTCGGCGAGCTCGACAATGACCGCTACGGCATTGTCGTGCGCAGCCTGGAGCGGCCCGGATGGATGGGCGGCGGACTTCCGCGCATGCCCGGTATCCTGAACGAGTGGGACCAGTACCAGCACGCGCGTATAACCAACGCGCAGCTGATCTCGTTCGAGCCGCACGTCATCTATCGCCATGACGTCGTCAAGGTCGTCGAACCGGGCGTGACCTGGCAGCCGACCGGCGTTCCCAAGCCGGGCGAGCCGCCTCCTATCGCGCGCGCCGACGTGGGCGGCCTGGTGACCGCGCGCGCGCGCGATCTTGCGCTGCAGCGGCTGTTCGGCCGCGCGCCGGCTACGGCGCCGTTGGCGGACGATCTGCTTCCGGGCGACGTCGATTCACTCTACCTCAGCATCTACCTCGGCGGACGGCTGCGCGGATGCAACGGATGCGTCCCGCTTCATCTCGACGACGACGTGGCGCGCCTGGTGGACGCAACGCTCGCCGACGAGCGCTTCGAGGCGCCGGGCAGGGTCGACGCGCCTGACGCCGTTGCGGTCTCGGTCGCATTCCTGCACGACCGCCTCGACCTCGGCGTCCATTCGATCGAGGACGTCATCCGCCGCATCCGCTACGGACAGCACGCCTTGATGGTCGAGCAGGATAACCGGTTCGCTCTGTTCCTGCCGTCGGTCGCCAGCCGCTACAATCTCTCCCCCGCCGACTTCATCGCGCAGCTGCTGCAAAAGGCCGCCATCGTCGCGCCGCCGTATCGGTGGATCCGCTTCGAGTGCACCGCATGGCTGGTCGATCCTGCCGGCGCGCGCCTGCTGGAGGGAAGTTTCGCGCCCGAGCCTGCGCCCGCCGATCTCCCCGCCCTGGTTTACCGGCTGGGCCCGCTCGGTGTCGGATATCTGCTGCGGCATCAGCGGGACGACGGAACGTTGCTCTTGCATTACGATCCATTTCAGGACCGAGCCCATGCCGGCGTGGACTTGCCGCGGCTGGCGCATGCCGCGTGGGCCATGGCGCGCGCGACGGCGTTCGATTCGTCCGCCGGCGAGGCCGCCATCAAGACCGTCGAATTCCTGGTCGCGACGCTGCGCGAGACGCCGGACGGCGTCTGGCTCGCCCATGAGGCCGACGAGCGCTCAGTCGCCGAAGTCTCTCTTCTCGTCCTGGCGCTGTGCGAGGCTGCTCCGCCTCCGCTGCATGAGGTGTGGGTGCCGCGGCTCGCGGCCACGCTGTGGTCGCGCATCGACGCACATGGCCGCGTGCACACGCACCATGATGCCGCAGCGGCGGCGGATGCCTTCCAGGAATACTACCCGGGCCAAGTGCTGCTGGCGCTCGCCGCGGCGGCGCGGGCGGGCCTCACGTCGATCGAGGAGGAAAAGCTTGCGCGCGCGTTCCGCTACTACCGGCATCGCTTCCGCGCCCGGCCGCGCTTCGGGCAGGTCTCCTGGCTGGTGCAAGCCTGTCACGCCTGGTGGGAGATCAAGCGCGACCCATGCTTCGCCGAACTCGCCTTCGAGATCACCGATTGGATCCTGACGTTCCAGCAAGGCAACAACGGCGCGTTCCTGAACGATCATCAGTCCGACACGCCCGGTTATACCACGGCGCTCTACCTGGAAGGGATCGGTGCGGCAGCCTGCCTTGCGGCATCGGCGGGTGAGGACATGCGCCATCGGCGCTATCTCGAATCATGCCGGACAGGCCTCCGATTCCTCGACAGCCTGGTGATCCAGACGCGCGACAGCTCGCTGCTGCCCAATCCGGCGATGGCGATCGGCGGCTTGCGGCGCAGCGCGCGGAACAGCGAGATCTACGTGGACTTCGTGCAGCATGGTCTCGCCGCCGTGCTCGCAACTCGGGCCGCCATGCAGGCAGGCTCGACCTGCCCGGGTCGGCCGAATACCGACCGCGTCACGGCGGCCTGACGGCCGCGGCCAAGGCCGCTTCAAGCCGGCACGATCATCACGCCGCGTTCGGCGAAGGAAATCCAAATACCGGCCCCTGCCGGGATGGGATGAGGCCGAACGCGATCGATGACGAGCAACACGCCGAGCGCGGTCTCGACCGTGTACTCGAGGTGCCTGCCGAGGTAGGCCGCCTTGATCGCCCGTCCTTGGATCGCCGGGACATTGGGCTCCTCGGCATGCAGCACGACGCCTTCGGGACGTACGGCGAGCTTGATCCGGCCCTTGATCGCGCCCCGGCGCGGCAGCTCGAGTTCGAGCGAGCCAAGGCGGATGAGCGCGCGTTCGCCGCGCTCCTCGACGAGATCGGCTTCGATCAGGTTGGCGTCGCCGACAAAATCGGCGACGAACAGGTTCGCCGGCTGCTCGTAAAGCTCCGCCGGCGCCCCGGCCTGAGCGATGCGGCCCTTGTCCATGACGACGACGCGGTCGGAAACCGCGAGCGCTTCCTCCTGGTCATGCGTCACATAGACAACCGTCAGATTGAGCCTGCGCTGCAGCTCGCGAATATCATCACGCACGCGCCGGCGCAGCTTGGCGTCGAGATTCGACAGCGGCTCATCGAACAGCAACACGAGCGGCTCAAGCACGAGCGCGCGCGCCACCGCAACCCGCTGCTGCTGGCCGCCGGAGAGTCCCGACGGGAACCGTTGCTCCAGGCCGGACAGACCGACCTGCGCCAGCCTGCCAAGCACGAGGTCGCGGACCCGCGCTTTCGGCATACCCTGGACGGTCGGACCGTAGGCGACGTTTTCGAACACCGACATGTGCGGAAAAAGCGCGTAGGACTGGAACACCATGCTGACGTCGCGTTCGGCGGCCGAACGCAGCGTCACATCCTCGCCGCAGATCAGGATCGATCCCGAGGTTGCGATTTCGAGACCGGCGATCAGGCGCAGCGTCGTGGTCTTGCCGCAGCCGGAGGGTCCGAGCAGCGTGACCAGCGTTGCCGGCTCGATCGTGAAGGTGACGCCGTCGACCGCCCGGACGTCGCCATACTGCTTCACGACGGAGCAGAATTCGACCGAAGCAGGGCCGGAACCGGGCATCGCATCCGCTCTTCTGCTCTTCATCCTGCGGCCTGCACAGCCGCCTCGCTGGTGCGCCGGCCGAGGCGGCGCTCGCCGACCAGCGCCTGGATCAGCAGGATCGCAAGCAGCATCACCATGATCAGGACCGACGAATAGGCGATGGCAAGGCCGAACTCGCCGGCCTCCACGCGGCCGACGATATAGGTCGTCGCCATGTTCCACTCGGCGGTGACCAGGAAGATCACGGCGCTCACCGCCGTCATCGCCCGCACGAAACTGTACACGAGCGCGGCCACGATTGCCGGTCGCAGCAGCGGAATGATGACGCGGCGGACCGTCACGAGCGAGCGTGCCCCGAGCGTGAGCGAGGCCTCGTCGAGGCTCTTGTCGATCTGGCTCATCGTGGCGATGCCCGCGCGCACGCCGACCGGCATGTTACGGAACACGAAGCACATGACGAGCACAAAGGCGGTGCCGGTGATCTCGATCGGCGGCACGTTGAAGGCGAGGATATAGCTCACCCCGACCACGGTGCCGGGAATGGCGAAGCTCAGCATGGCGGCGAACTCGAACGCGCGCCGGCCGGCAAAGCGCTGGCGCGTGAGCAGGTAGGCGGTGAGCAGGCCGAGGCCGGCGGTGATCGGCGCCGCAATGGCGGCGATCTCGACGGTGGCGAAGAACGAATTCCACGCGGAGCCGGAAAAAAACCAGCCGCGCGGCGTCGTCTCGATGCGAAAACCGGTGAGGTAGTGGTCGAGCGTCGGCGTGTAGTCGCGTCCCATGGAGCGCACGAATCCCCCGATCAGGATCATGGCATAGACGACGAGGGTGAAGAGCGCCCAGGGGACTGCGGTAGCGTAACAAAGCCAGGCGACGCGGCGCGGCAGGGCGACCAACAGGCCGGAATCGCCCTTGCCGGTGACGGTCGTGTAGACGCGCTGGCCGAGCCAGGCATACTGCAGGAAGAATGCGGCGAGCGTGAAGCCAAGCAGGATGATCGAGAGCACGGCTGCGCGCGACTGGTCGTGCGCGGCGCCGACGACGGCGAAGAAGATCTTGGTCGACAGCACCTCGAAATTGCCGCCCAGCACCAGCGGATTGCCGAAGTCGGCCATGCTCTCGACGAAACCTAGCAGGAAGGCGTTGGCAAGACCCGGGCGCATCAGCGGCAGCGAGACGGTCGAAAACACCGTCCACCGGTGCGCGCGCAACGTCTGCGCCGCCTCCTCGAGCGAGGGGCTGATGCCCTGCACCACGCCGAGCAGCACCAGGAATGCGATCGGCGTGAAAGCCAGCATCTGCGCGATGAACACGCCCGGCAGCCCGTAAATCCAGCGCGACGGCGGAATGCCGAGAGCCGCGAGCGCCGCCGTCACGCTGCCCGAGCGGCCGAACATAAGGATGAGCGCAAGCCCGATCACGAACGGCGGCGTGATGATCGGCAGCACGGTCAGGACACGCAGCGCACCCTTGAATCGGAACGCCGTGCGCGTCGCGATCAGCGCGAAGGCAAGCCCGAGCGCCGTCGTGCCCACGCCGACCAGGGTCGCGAGGAACAGCGTATTCCAGGCGATCCCGCAACTCACGTTGGAGGTCAGACATGCGAGACTCCAGATCGAGCCGTCGAACAGCTTGCCAACGAACTCAGCCGGTGCAAACGCGCCGGAATCATCCGCTAGCGCGCTCGCCAAGATCACGGCGACGGGGAAGAACACGAAGATCGCCATCGAAGCGACGATCAATCCGATCGCCGCGACGATGAACACGTCGCCGCGGCACCAGCCGCGGAGCGCGAGCCCGTGGCAAAGCTGCATCAGCACGGCAAGGCCCGTCAGCGCGGCGCCGAACCCCATGCCGGCCTGATGGGGGCCCGGCGCGCCCGTGAGGCGCGCGAGCGCCGGCAGGGTCCAACCCTGATGCCCGATGATGAACCCCTGGAGGGCGATCAGGACGAGACCCAAGAGGCCGCCGACCACGAGGTATTGGGCCGCCCTGGCAGGGTGCGCCAACGACCCGGTCGCGACGATGAGCGCAACTGCGATCGGCGCGAGCCACGGCGCGGAACCGAAGGCGCGTGCCAGCCCGCTATCCGCGAGCAGCACGGAGCCGTCCACGCTCCACGGCAACAGTGCAAAGCCGATCCAGCCGAGCGCGAGCCACGCCGCTGTCGACCTGGCTAACCGCTGGCGCGCTGCCGGCATCGCCGATCAACCGCTCTATTTCGGCAAGCTCTTCACTTCCTTGTCCCATTTGGACAGCAGCCGGCGGCGCTCCGCCGATGAGCCGTATTTGGCGAAATCGAAATCGATCAGCTTGACCTCGGTCAGCTTCGGCGCCTCGGCCGGCACCATCGCGGACTTGTTCGCCGGCACTTGGTAATTCCGCGTCTGCGCCCCGATCTCCTGCGCCTGCGCGGTCAGCGCCCAGTCGTACCATTTCTTCGCATTATCGAGATTGCGCGCACCCTTAATGATCGACATCGAGCCGATCTCGTAACCGGTGCCCTCGCACGGCGCGACGACCTTGAGCGGCGCCTTGTCGACCACCATGGAGACGAGGTCATGCTGGAACGCGATGCCGACCGTCGTCTCGCCGAGCGCGGTCGCCTTGGCGGGAGCGGCGCCCGACTTGGTGTACTGGTTGATGTTGCGGTGCAGGGCCTTGAGATAGGCGAATCCCTTCTCTTCCCCCATGAGCTGAACCAGGGTGGCGAGCATGGTGTAAGAGGTGCCCGACGAGTTCGGATCGGCGACCTGCACCTCGTCCTTAAGCTTGGCGTCGAGCAGGTCGGCCCAGCATTTCGGTTCGGCGATACCCTTCTTCTTGAGCAGCTCGGTATTGAAGCCGAAGCCGAGCGCGCCCGAATAGATGCCGACCGCGCGCCCCTTCGACTGCTCCCATTGCCGCACCGCCCAGTCCTGCTGCTCGCCAAGGCGTGGCGACCGGTACTCGATGGTGAGGTTCTCCTCCGCCGCCTGCATGTGCGGATCGCCGGTGCCACCCCACCAGATGTCGCCGCGCGGGTTCGACGCTTCGGCCTTGACCTGCGCGTAGACCTCGCCGGCGCTCTTGCGCGTCATCGCGACCTTGATGCCGGTCACACGCTCGAACGTGGCGGCCGCGACGCGGCACCAGTCCTCGTTCACGCCGCAATAGACCACGAGGGAGCCCTGCGCATGCGCCGGGCGCGCCAAAACCGCGGTGATCAGAACGAGAAACGCCAGAGAGATGGTGCGGCTGGTTCTGTTGGCCATGGTCGATCCTCCGCCGAGCCTCGCCACTCCATCGCCTCGGAGCGCCGGCGTCAACGTCAGACGGCGAGGCCCATCGCCTCGGCAACGACGTGCTTCAGCGCCGGCGTGCAGCCGAGCACCGCATTGCCGCGCCGCAGGCCGTCATTGGCGACGAAGTCGTTGGACCAGCCTCCGGCCTCCTCGATCAGCAAGAGGCCGGCGAGCGCATCCCAAGCGTTCATGTGCAGCTCGCAATACGCGTCCATGCGGCCGTCGGCCACGTAGGCGAGGCCCAGCACGCCGGAGCCGACGCGCCGCACCTGCATGCCGGCCTTGATCAGCGCGAGGACGAGATCGACATAGGGCTCGGGTGGCCGCCGCGTGGACCAGCCCGCTTCGACGCTGGCACGCCCGAGGTCGGTCAGGCCGCTGACCCTGATCGGTGCGCCATTGCGCGTCGCACCGGCCCCGCGCCGGGCGGCGTAAATGACGTCGGCGGCCGGCTCGCCGATGACGCCGACCTCGGTCTTGCCGTCGCGAACGAACGCGAGCCCGACGCCGAAATGCGGCAGGCCGCGCGCGAAGTTGGCGGTGCCGTCGATCGGATCGACGATCCAGACGTCGGACGCCAGGGTGCCGCCGGACTCCTCGCCGAAGAACGCGTCGCCCGGGAACTCCGCGGCGAGCCGCCGGCGGATCAGCCGCTCCACCTTGGCGTCGCTCTCGGTGAGATAGTCCTGCGGTCCCTTGAACGAAATCGAGCGGGCAGCGGGGCCTTGGTTGAATGCCTCGAGCGCGACGGCGCCCGCCTCGCGTGCCACCGCGCAGGCAACCGTCAGGCGCGCGTCGAGGTCGGATGCCGGCATGCGCTTCCCCTAGCCAAGGTCGAGGCGCACCGGACGGCCGGAGACTGCCGCCTCGGTTGCTGCGTCGGCGAGAAGCTGCGCGGCGAGGCCGTCGTCGCCGGTCGGGCTGAGCGGCGTTCCGTCGAGGACCGACGTGACGAACGCGTCCATTTCGAGCCGGTAGGCATCGGCGTAGCGCTGCAGGAAGAAAGGCAGGATCGGATCGCGCGTGTAGCCTTGCGCGCCCGCATGCTCGACCGTGGTGGCGTGGAGGTTGCCGACGGCGAGCAGGCCGCGGCTGCCGTGCACCTCGGTGCGCTGGTCGTAGCCGTAGGTGGCGCGGCGCGAATTCGAGATCTGCGCGATCCGGCCCGACGCGGTCTTGAGCAGGACCGCCGCCGTATCGACGTCGCCGGCCGCCCCGATCGCCGGATCGACGAGGCACGAGCCGACCGCATGCACCACGACCGGCTCCTCGCCGAGCAGCAGGCGCGCCATGTCGAAGTCGTGGATCATCATGTCGCGGTAAAGGCCGCCCGAGCGCTCGACGAACCCCGCATGCGGCGGCTCCGGGTCGCGTGACAGGATGGTCACCAGCTCGACATTGCCGATCTCGCCGGCGGCGACGCGGCGGCGCAGCGCGCCGAAGCTCGGATCGAAACGGCGGTTGAAACCGATCATCAGCCTGCCGCCGGCCTGCTTCACCTTGGCGAGGCACGCGCGCACGCGGCTCGCCGCGAGATCGATCGGCTTCTCGCAGAACACCGCCTTGCCGCGCCCGACCGCGCGCTCGATGAGGTCGGCGTGGGTGTCGGTCGGGGTGCAGATCGCAACCGCGTCGATATCATCGGCCGCGAGGATCGCGTCGACGCTAGCGGTCGTTACCCCGTGAGCCTCGGCGAGGCGCTGCGCTGCGGCGGCGTCGGCATCCGCAACCGCCGCGAGGCTCGCGCGCGAATGCGCGGCGATGTTGCCGCCATGGATGCGGCCGATCCGGCCGGCTCCCAGGAGTCCTATTCGCATCGCTCATGTCTCCCCAGGCGCAGCCGCGAAGGCGGCTCAAGACTACGGGCACCGCATTGACCGGACAACCGAATTGCCATTCCATCCTGTTGATGTCGACCATCCGGCTCACCATGGCGCAGGCGCTGGTGCGCTACCTCGCGGCGCAGCGCGGCGAAGACGACGAACGTCTGTTCGCCGGCGTGTGGGCGATCTTCGGCCACGGCAATGTGGCGGCGCTGGGCGAAGCGCTCTGGCAGGCGCGCGAGGCCCTGCCGACCTACCGGGCGCACAATGAGCAGGCCATGGCGCACGCCGCAATCGCGTTCGCCAAGGCATCGCGGCGACGGCGCATGATGGCCTGCACCAGTTCCATTGGCCCTGGCGCCACCAACATGGTGACGGCCGCGGCAGTCGCGCATGTCAACCGCCTGCCGCTGCTGCTGCTGCCTGGTGACGTGTTCGCCGGCCGCCGCCCGGATCCGGTGCTGCAGCAGGTCGAGGACTTCGCCGACGCAACCGTGTCGGCCAACGACTGTTTCCGGCCGGTCTCGCGCTATTTCGACCGCATCACGCGGCCGGAGCAGATTCTCAACAGCCTCCCGCACGCCATGAGCGTGCTGACGGACCCCGCGGCCTGCGGGCCGGTCACGCTCGCGCTCTGCCAGGACACCCAGGCGGAAGCCTACGACTATCCGGAGAACTTCTTTGCCGAGCGGGCTTGGCAGTTGCGCCGCCAACGCCCGGACGCGCGCGAGCTTGCCGCGGCGGCCGCCCTGCTGGCGGCGGCGGCGCGGCCGCTGATCATCGCCGGCGGCGGCGTGCATTACTCTGGCGCCATGGCGGCCCTGGCGGCCTTCGCCGACCGGCACGGCATTGCGGTCGCCGAGACGCAGGCGGGAAAAGGCGCACTTGCGCCGGATCATGCGGCCAATATGGGCGCGATCGGGGTGACCGGGACGAGCGCCGCCAATGCGCTTGCCGCCGAGGCGGACGCGGTGCTCGCGGTCGGTACGCGGCTGCAGGACTTCACCACCGGATCGTGGAGCCTGTTCGGCGCGCCGGCGCTGCGCATCGTCGCCCTCAACGTGCAGCCCTACGACGCGATCAAGCATTTGGCGCAGCCCCTCGTGGCGGACGCAAGGGTCGGCCTCGAAGCGCTCAGCGCGGCGCTCGGAGACTATCGGGCGCCCGAGGCGTGGCGCGCGAAGGGCGCGCGCGAGAAGGCCGCATGGGTCAAGGCCGCCGCGGCGGCGACCGCAGCCACGAACGTCACGATCCCTTCCGATGCGCAGGTCATCGGCGCGGTGCAGCGCGCGAGCGCGCCGTCCGACATCGTGGTGTGCGCGGCCGGCGGCCTCCCGGGCGAGCTGCACAAGCTGTGGAACGCCGCAGAACCCGGCGGCTATCACCTCGAATACGGCTATTCCTGCATGGGCTACGAGATCGCCGGCGGGCTCGGCGTGAAGATGGCGTGTCCCGAACGGGACGTCATCGTCATGGTGGGCGACGGTTCCTACCTGATGATGAACTCCGAGATCGCGACCTCGGTGATGCTGGGGCTGAAACTCATCATCGTCGTGCTCGACAACCGCGGCTTCGGCTGCATCGACCGGCTGCAGCGCGCGAGCGGGAGCGAGAGCTTCAACAACCTCCTGGCCGATGCCCGTCACGCCACGCTTCCCGCCATCGATTTCGCCGCGCATGCGGCGAGCCTCGGGGCGGAAGCGACCAAGGTTGGCGGCCTCGCCGAACTCGAAGCGGCGCTGCGGCGCGCCCGTTCCGCAGCCCGGACCAGCGTGATCGTCATCGAGACCGACCCGCGCTTGTCGACCGCCGCCGGCGGCCATTGGTGGGACGTGGCGATCCCGGAGGTCTCCGAGCGCACCGAGGTGCGCGCCGCGCGCGCGGCCTATGAGGCCGCGCTGAAGCATCAGCGGTTGGGAAACTAGAGCGGGGGTGTTCTGTGCGGAAGCGGCCACGAGCTCCGTCTTCCCCTCTCCCGCGCAGCGGGAGAGGGTGGCGAGCGCGCAGCGCGAGCCGGGAGAGGGTGGCGAGCGCGCAGCGCGAGCCGGGAGAGGGCGCTTTTCTTGAAGAAGCCCCTCTCCCGCCCTCCCCCGGATCAAGTCCGGGGTCGGGCACCCTCTCCCGCTCGCGCGGGAGAGGGGAACGCGCGGCGCTTTCAGTGCACAAGATGACCATCCGCATCGGCGCAAACCCGATCGGCTGGTCGAACGACGACCTGCGCGAGCTCGGCGGGGCGACGCCGCTCGAAACCTGTCTCACAGAAGCCCGCGAAGCCGGCTTCGCCGGCGTGGAGCTCGGCCACAAGTTCCCGCGCGAGCCGCAGATGCTGAAAGCCGTCCTGCGGCGGTTCGACCTCGAACTCGTGTCGGGCTGGTATTCGGCCGAGCTGCTGAGACGCACGCCCGACGAGGAGATGACGCAGCTGCGGCCGCATCTCGATCTGTTGAAGGCGCTCGGGTGCGAGGTCGTGATGTTGGCCGAAACCTCGAACGCGATCCACGGCGACCGCGGCAAGCCGCTCGCCGAGCGGCCGGTGCTCGGCGACCGCGACTGGCACGAATTCGCAGCGCGCGTCACCGCGCTCGCCGACCGCACGCTCTCCGAAGGCATGCGCCTCACCTACCACCATCACATGGGCACGATCGTCGAGAGCGAACGCGACATCGACGCGCTGATGGCGGCGACCGGACCCTCGGTACATCTTCTGCTGGATACCGGACACGCCACGTTCGCGGGCGCCGATCCGGCGGCGCTGGCGCGCCGCTACCGGGCGCGTATCAGCCACCTGCATGCCAAGGACGTGCGGCGCGACGTGATGGAGCAGGCGCGGCGCGCGCGCATGAGCTTCCTCGATGCGGTGATCGCCGGCGTCTTCACCGTGCCGGGCGACGGCTGCGTCGACTATCCGTCCGTGTTCGGCGCGCTTCCCGGCTATGCGGGCTGGGTCGTGCTGGAGGCCGAGCAGGATCCCGCCAAGGCGAACCCGCTGACCTACGCGAGGATGGGTTACGCCAACCTGCGCCGCTATCTGGCCGAGGCGGAGTTACTCTAGCGTTGCCACCCGATCCGACAACATCGTCATGGCTGGCGAAGCTGCCCCGGTGCCGGGCATGACGAAATGGTATTTTCGGAGCACGATACCTACCGCCCGATCCGGAGACCTTAGATGCACGCCTTCATTTGCACCACATGCGGGACGCAATATCCGCCCGCCGATAGTCCCCCGACGCGCTGCCCGATCTGCGACGACGACCGGCAATTCGTGCCGCCGACCGGGCAAGGATGGACCACGCAGGAGAAGCTCGCGCTCGACCACACCAATGGCTGGCACGAGTACGAGGCCGGCATCGTCGGGATCGCGACGCAGCCGCGCTTTGCGATCGGCCAGCGCGCGCTGCTGCTGCGGACCGCACACGGCAACGTGCTGTGGGACTGCATCTCGATGCTCGACGCCGCGACCGTGACCCTGGTCAAGGCGCTCGGCGGGGTGAGCGCGATGGCGATCTCGCATCCGCATTTCTACACGACGATGACCGAGTGGAGCCGCGCGTTCAACGTGCCGGTCCATGTGCACGCCGATGACCGCGAATGGATCATGCATCGCGACTCGGGCATCAAGCCGTGGGAGGGAGAAACGCTGCAACTGCTGCCCGGCGTGACGGTGATCCGCGGCGGCGGCCACTTCGACGGCTCCTGCATGCTGCATTGGGCCGGCGGCGCCGATGGACGCGGCGTGGTCTGCGCTTCCGACACGGCCTACGTGGCCACGGATCGGAAACACGTCACCTTCATGCGCAGCTATCCCAACTACGTTCCGTTGCCGGCAGCGAGCGTGGAAGCGATCGCCGCGGCCCTCGCGCCATTCGACTTCGACATGATGTTCGGGAATTTCTTCGATAGCGTGATCCGGACCGGCGCAAAGCAGGCCTTCCAGACATCGGTCGATCGGTACCTGTCCGCAATCGGGTAACACAACTCGGTCGAGCCGCCGCAGTGCCGCGGCGCCACGCATTCAGCCGCGATGCAGTGCGCAGATCTTGTTGCCGAACGGATCGCGCAGATAGGCAAGATACAGCCTGCCAGCGGCCCCTTCGCGCCAACCGGGCGGGTCCTCGATGCTCTTGCCGCCGTTGGCCACACCCGCCTCGTGGAACGCCCTGGCCTGCTCCGGACTGGCACACGCGAAGCCGATGGTGCCGCCGTTGGCGTGCGTCGCCGCCTTCCCGTCGATCGGGCTGGTGATGCCGAACACACCAAACTTCGTGCGATAGAAGATGCGACCCTTCGCATCGGCCTGGCCCGCCGCGTGGCCGAGCGCGCCCAGCACCGCGTCGTAGAACTTCTTGGACGCGGCGAGATCGTTCGCGCCGACCATGACGTGTGTGAACATGCGTTTCCGTCCTTCCGTGAGGTCCGATCTTCGCGGCTTCGCCCGACGCGATCAAGGTCGCTCGATGATGATCGCGGGCGCCATTCCGCCTGCGGCGCACATGGTGACCAGCCCGCGCTTCAAGTCGCGCCGCTCCAATTCGTCCAGAAGCGTGCCGATCAGGATTGCGCCGGTCGCGCCGATCGGATGCCCGAGTGCGATCGCGCCGCCGTTCACGTTCACCTTGGCACGATCGAGCCCGAGATCGCGAATGAACTTCTCCGCCACGATGGCGAACGCTTCGTTGATCTCGAACAGATCGATGTCGCCGATGTCGAGGTTGGCCTTGGCGAGGACCTTGCGGGCCGCGGGCCCGGGGGCGTTGAGCATGAGGGTCGGACAGTCGCCCATGTTGGCGGCCGCGACGACCTTGGCGCGTGGGCGCAGGCCGCTTTTCCGAACGTAGGCCGGCGAGGCCAAGAGCAGCGCCGCCGCAGCATCGACGATACCCGACGACGAGCCGGCGTGATGCACGAACGCGATGTCGAGATCGGGGTATTTTCGGGTGATGAGCTTGCGATAGGTCGTGCCGCTTTGATCCAGCGGCGCGTCTGCCATGGCCTGGAACGAGGGCTTCAAGGCGTGGAGCCCTTCGCGCGTGGTTTGCGGCCGGACGAACTCTTCGCGATCGAGCGCAAGCGTGCCGTCTTCCTTCTCGACCGACACCAGGCTCTTCGTGAAGTAGCCCTGTTTGATGGCGTGGTCGGCGCGCTGCTGGCTTTCCAGCGCAAGGTCGTCCAGCGCCTCGCGCGGGATCTTGTTCAGCGTCGCGATAGCGTCGGCGCAGACCCCCTGATGCGACTGCGGGTGCCTGGCGCGCAAGCGCAGATTGCCGTTGTCCATCACGGGCGGGCCGTCGGCGCCGCGGCGGCCGGGCATTGACATCATCTCGGTGCCGCCGGCGATCACGAGATCCTCGAAGCCGGCCATGATCGAGGCGGCCGCCATGGTCACGGCCGTGATGCCGGAGCCGCAGAAGCGGTCGAGCGTCACGCCGCTCGACTTGATGGAATAGCCGGCATCGAGCGCGGACATGCGGCCAAGGTCGCCGCCTTGCGCGCCAACCTGGGCGCTGGTTCCCCAAATGATGTCGTCGACGTCGGCCGTGTCGATGCCGGTACGCTCGGCCAGCGCCTTCAGGACCGTGGCGCCGAGCTGCTGCGGATGAATCCCGGCGAGCGCGCCCTTGTCGGGCTTGCCGATGCCGCGCGGCGTGCGGCACGCATCAATGATCCAAGCTTCGGTCATCGCGATCGACCCCTTGCCGAGCATAGGACTTCAGGTCCTGTTCGGATAGCGGCGATCACCGCCCGATCCGGCTCAGCACGTCGGCCTTGAGGAAGCGCTCGACGAACAGCATGAACAGGATAGACGGTACCAGCAGGATCAGCGCCGTGATCGAGGCGATCTGGTAGTTGCCGCCCATGCTGGCGCTGTAGAGCAGCAACGGCAGGGTGGAGACGTTCGGGGCGCCGACGAAGAAGGTGCCGGTGAATTCGTCGAGCGATTCGAGGAACACGAAGATCGCGCTCGCCAGGATGCCCGGCGCGGCGAGCGGCAGCGTTACGGTGAAGAACGTGCGCAGCGGCGAGGCGCCGAGATTGCGCGCCGCCAGCTCCAGATCGCGGTCGACCGCCGCGAAGGCTGCGGACGTGATCCACACCGAAAAGACGAGCGCGTGCACGGCGTGCACCAGCACTACGCCGGCGATGGTGCCGGTCAGGCCGAGCCCATAGAAGATGCGCGCGATGTTGATGTAGATGGCGACGCCGGGAAACGCCTGCGGCAGCAGGAACGCGAGCATGATCAGTCCGCGCAGCGGCAGGCGTAGGCGCGCGAGCGCGTAGCCGGCGGGAATCGAGACCGCCAGCGCCACCACGACGGTGAGCAGCGCGATCGCGATCGAGGTAGCGAGCGACGCCATCGCGACGCCGGTCGGGCGGAACACGACCTCCCAGTAGCGCAGGCCCCAGGTCACCGGCAGCTTGAACGGGAAGTACCAGCGCTCGGCAAAGGACCAGAGCGCGAGGTTGACCAGCGGCCCGATGATGACGAACGCGACGAGCGCGAGCAGCGCCGCCTTGGCGATGGTTGCGGCGAGCGCGCGCGTCACGGCACGGCCTCGCGGCGCAGCGAGTGGCGCAGGTAGATCCACGCAACCAGCGCGGTGATCAGGTAGGAGATGACGCCGAGCGCATTGGCGACGCCGTAGTCGCCATAGGCATTGATGCGGAACGCCATGTCGACTGTGAGCATGGTCGGCTGCGAGCCCGCGACCATGAGCGGCACCGACAGCACGCTCAGCATGGTGACGCAGGAGAGCGTGAGGGCAACCATCAGGATCGGCGCGACCTGCGGCAGCACGATTTCGACAAGGCAGCGCAACCGCCCGGCGCCGAGATTGCGCGCGGCTTCGATCATCGCCCGGTCGAGCGCGGCCATGGCGCCGGCAAGCAGCAGCGTGGCGAACGGCGCCTGCTTCCACACGAACGTGATGACGACGCCGCGCCAGTCGAGCAGGCTGATCGTGTCGGCCGGATCGAGCACGCCGGCGGCAACGAAGGCGTTGTTCATCAACCCGTTCTTGGCGAGGAACGTGCGCATGCATTGCGCCGCGACGATGAACGGGATGAACAGCGGCCAGCGGTAGAGCCAGGCGAGTCCGGTGACGAGCCACGGCGTCTCGCCCATGGTCAGAGTGCCGGCGATGGCGACGGCGACGATGCCGGTGAGCAGGGTCGACACGGCCACGATGACGATCGTGTAGAGGATGTCGCCGGAATAGAGCTCGAAGGCCTTGGCGAAGTTCGCAAGCCCGATCGTACCGTCCGGCGCGGTGAAGGCGGAGGCGACCGAATAACCGAGAGGATAGAGGAACAACGCCGCCACGAGGGCGAGCGCAGGCGCCACCAGCAGGATCCCGAAGCCGCGGGAAGCCGACATGTCGCGGCGCGGACCGATCGTCAGTTCGCGACTTTCCTCTCGTAAGCTTCCAGGATGTCGTTGAAGTAGGGCGCGATCGGGAACGGCTGCCCCTTGCTGGCGAGGTCCTCGGGAGAGATGTCGGAGAACAACTTGTTCCAGGCGGCGCGGTCGAGCCGACCCTCGACGTGCTTGGCATCGATGCCCGGATACCAATTGAACCGCTTGACGATGCCTTCGGCCTGCACCTCGGGACTGGTGGCCATGGCGATGAATTCCTCCGCGAGAGCGGCGTTCGCGGCCTTGGCCGGCGTTGCGTAGTACATCGGCTGCCCCGGCATGCCGGGCGCGATCAGCTTGAGCTTCATCGACGGCGGCAGCTTGCCCTCCGCCATCCAGGTGTAGAACATATCGACCCACACCGGCCCGATCGCGATCTCGCCGCGGTTGAGCATGTCGAGCGTGCCGGCGTTGCCGGGCGTGATGACGACGTGTCGGTTGAAGTCCTTGAGATCGGCGAGCAACCTGTCCCACGCCGCCTTGGTGGCGGGGTCATAAGGGCCCTTCATCATCTTGTCCGGCGTGTTTCCGAACGCGTAGACCCAGCCTGCCACGAAGGCGACGCCCGACATGCCGCCCTTGATGCCGTTGTAGCCGAACTTCCTCGGATTCCTCCTAACCCACTCGACCAGCTCGGCATAGCTCTCCGGCACGCTCTTGATGAGGTCGGGATTGTAGGCGAGCGCGGTCTGGCTGTGGAACATCGGCATGACGTAGCCGGCGACGTCGGCGCCGAGCGCGTTCGCGGCGGTCTCGCGCGTGACCAGCTTGCCGGATTCGATCCTGTCCCGGTAGCGGGCGAGCAACTGCTCGCCGACCATCTGGCCTGCCATCTTCTGATGGATGACGATCACGTCGAAGTCCCAGGCCGGCGTGCCGGCCGCTTTCTGCGCGGCAAGCTTCTCGTAGATCTTCTGCGAACCGGCATCGCCCGGCCCGGTGCCGACCGCGACCACCTTTACGCCCGGACGCTTCTTCTCGAACAGGGGCCCGAGATAGTCCCGCACGTAGTCGACCATGTTCTGGTCCCCGGCGGTCGCGACGTTGATGGTCTGGGCGTCGGCGCCCGCGCAGGCAAGGGCGACGGCCAGGAACGAGGCAGCGATGCGCATGAAACCTCCCTTGCGATCAGTTCGGCTTGGCTTTCCGGTCGGACGGAAACAGATGCAGGGCGCCGAGCGGCAGGCACAGGCCGACCGCGGTTCCCACCGCGAACAACCGCGTGTCGCGGACCATGAACTCCCGATCCCCCACGGCGATCGCGTAACGATAATGGCCGCCGGGATAGGATCGCAGCGCCACCGTGCCGTTGAGCGTGATCTCGCCGTCGGCCCGATGAGCGGGGTTCTCAATGCGGGCGACATCGTCGCGGAAATAGGCGATGACCGGCCCGGCCGGAGCTGGCGCGCGAAGCGGCATCGCGGCGTGATAGGGACCGGCCTCCACTTCCGCACCCGAAGGGCCGGCGCCGATGCTGAGCGCGATCGTATTGTCGGCGCCCATGAACGCCGCCACGAAGGGAGACGCCGGCCGCTGATAGACCTCCTCCGGGGTGCCCACCTGGGCGATGCGACCCCGATCCATCACCACGACGCGGTCGGCCATGGTCATGGCCTCTTCGCGATCATGGGTCACGTGCAGCACCGCGAAGCCGAGGCGGCTCTGCAGCGCCTTGATCTCCCCGCGCAACTGCAGGCGGACCTTGGCATCGAGGTTGGACAAGGGCTCGTCGAGCAGCAGCAGGCGCGGCTCGACCGCAAGCGCACGCCCGAGCGCCACACGTTGGCGCTGGCCGCCCGACAGGTCGGTCACCTTGCGGTCCTCCAGCCCCGACATGTTCAGCATCCCGAGGATGGATGCGACGCGTGTCCTGATCGCCTCGCGCGGCAGGCCGCGCAGGCGCAGGCCGTAGCCGATGTTGCCGAGCACCGTCATGTGCGGCCACAGCGCATAGCTTTGGAACATCATCGCAATGCCGCGCCGCTCGGGCGCAAGGTCGGTCATGTCGCGGCCGAAGCTGCGGATGCTGCCGGCGATGGCTTTCTGGAAACCCGCGATGGTGCGCAGGAGCGTGGTCTTTCCGCAACCGGACGACCCGAGGATCGCGACGAACTCGCCGGGCCGTACGGCAAGATCGACGCCGTCCACCACGACGGTCGTGCCATAGCCCGCCCGAAGCCGCTCAAGCTCGATCGCTGGCGCGCCTGCGCGATCCATACGCCGAAGTCTCCCCGCATGGATGGATCATTCTACCCGCGGCATGCAGGCTCCACCACCGGTGTGCGCGACGCCGCCGCCCTACGGCTGCTCGACGGCGATGAACGACGCCACATAGCCGGCCGGCGCACCCTCCCCATGTGGCTTGGCGCGGATGACGGTGCCGACCAGCGCGGGGACCTGGTCCACGCCGTTCGGCCACTGGTAGGCCAGATAGCCGTGATAGTCGTATTCCCAGCCGTCGGTCTGGCTTTTCGGCCGTCCGGTCCCGACGATCGCGACGGTCAGCGGGGCGCCGGCGCTTGCGGGCGTGATCGTTCCTTGCAAGTCGAGCCCGCCGCCGTCCCAGTCGATCGCTCCCGTCAGCGTGGTCGGCGAGGGGATTTCGAAGGTGAACACAGCCTCGGCGAAGTAAAGGTCGAGCGCCTTCTTGGTATCGTCGCCGACAAGATCGGGATTGTTGTGAAAGCTTCGATACGTCCATTTTCCGCCAAGTGACATGGTCGACCTCCTCGTTTGGTTTAGGTTTCCTACGTGGTCACGTTTTCTGCTGCGAACCGCTGCACACTTCGCCGGAAAACGCTCTAAGCGTGGATCAGCGTGCCGACCGCTTCGCCGGCCAGCGCGCGGGACAGGTTGCCGGGCACGAGACCATTCACGATCCGGATGCTCTTGGCGAGCCTTGCGCGCGTCAGCAGTTGCAGCACGACCGGCTCGATCGGCAAGGTCGGCAGTTGCATGCGGATCAGATCGGCCGCGCGGATCTCAGGGATGAACCTGGCATCCGGATCCGTCTTCGGGTCGGCGGTATAGACCCCGTCCACGTCCTTCAGCAGGGTGATGGAGCGGGCGCCGAACACCTCGCCCATCAGATAGGAACCGGCATCGCCGCCGTGCGGTGGAATCTTGCCGAGCGCGGGCGGGTGTTCCCACAGGTCATAGGGCGGAATGCCGTTGAACACCGCGCCGCGCGCGGCCGCCAGCATGGCAGGCAGCAGCTGCACGATGAACGGCGCCTCCAGGTAGACGAAGCCCTGGCTCGCCAGCAGGCAGGACACCATGTAGGCGTTCTGCGCCGAGGATTTGGCCGCGAGCGTCGCAAGCGCACCGGTCGGCAGGCCGAGGTCGAGCCCGACCGACAGGATGTGGCGCGCGCGCACGCCGGGGCCGACGCCGATCACCTGGGTGTAGTCGCCCTGATTCGCCACGATCTCGTCGAGCAGCGGAAGCACCGCCGTGTGGCCGCGGTCCATGATCGACAAGCCGCCGATCTGCACGACGTTGAGCTTGGGCAGAATGGCGCGGACCGGCGCTTCGGTGCTGGCAATCAACGCCTTGTCCATCAGCGACTCGCGCATCAGCCGCGAGGCCACATGTTGCGCGCCGGCCGCCTTGTCGTTCATGGGGTCTGCTCCCGGGCGGCAGCATTGAAGATGACGGTTCCGACCGGTTCGCCGTCGAGCGCGGCGGTGAGCTGTCCCGGCTTGAGGCCATTGACGAACTGGATTTCCTTGATGTTGCGCGCCGCCAGCATGTGTTCGAGGACGGCACGCTCGACGATGAGATCGTTCAGGTCCCGCGCCAGCAGCTCCTGTACGCTGATGCGCGCGATGTGCGTGGCCGTGGGATCCTTCTTCGGATCCGCGCTGTAAAGCCCATCTTCGTCCTTGACGAAGATCATCTTTCTGGCGCCGAACACCTCGGCGATGAGGAAGCATCCGGTATCGGTGCGCTCGGGCGGTATCCGGCCGACGCTCGGATTACCCTCCCAGAGCTTGTAGGGCGGCATGCCCTGGCAGATCACGGCGCCGCGCTCCATCAGGTAGTGCGGCAGCGAGGCGAAGCCCTCCGGCTCGATGAAGGCGATGCCGTGCTGCGCCAGCAGGTATTGCAGCATCTGCGCATTCTGCCAGGCGACCGCCGTGCCGAGCACCGTCAGGACCCCGACCGGCAGGCCGAGATCGATCGCCAGGCTGTAGACGTGGCGCGCGCGCGTGCCGGCGCCCGTGCCCAGGATCATCTTGTGCCGCTTCAGGTTGGCGATGATCTCGTCCACCACGGGGCCGACCGCGCTGCGGCCGCGGTCCATGATGCTCTGCCCGCCGATCTTGACCATGTTGACCCACGGCAGGATGGCGAAATTCGGCGTCGTCTCGGTGGCCCGCTGCAGCTGAGCGTCGCTGAGCGACCCCTCGACCAGCCGGCGCCCAAGCTCCGTCAACACAGCGTTTTCCATGACATCCTGCATCAGTGAACCACCTCGCCGAACCGATAGACGCGCAATTCGAACGCATGTTGCTCCGGAAAGACCGTATCGAGCGAGCCGTACGTCCGCACCGCCCACGCGCTCAACCGCCGCAGCGCTTCTTCCCGCACCGGCTCCGGTAGCGCGGAGAACCGCGCACCATGGCGGTGACGCTCGAGGAAGCCGCGCGGGGTCCGCTCGGCATTCCAGGCCGCAGCGTCGATCCGGGTACGGCCCCCGGCCGCGTCGAGCGCGCGCTGGACGTCATCGCGCGCATTGGTCCCGTCGCGGCGAACCTTCATGTCATCGAGCAGCGAGGCAAGCTGCCGCTTCATTTGCGCGTCAAGGCCCTCGGCGGGAGCGATCGTCCGGCCGGTCATGATCGCACCACTACGGCGCAACACGCGCTTGGCGTCGGCCAGGACCTCGCGCCAGCCGCTCATCCCGCCGAACACTTGGACCAGCAGGACGACATCGAAAGCCGCGTCACGAAACGGCAGGCGCCGGGCGTCGGCGCGCACCAGCCACGGCGGGCAAGGGTTCCCCTCGCGCTGCGCGAACGCGCGCAGCATTCCGTGCGACAGGTCGAGGCCGACATAGTCGTCGCCGGCCGCGACGAACCGCGCGCCGATCCGCCCGGTCCCGGCGCCGAGATCGAGCAGGCGCGGCCGCGGGACGTCGACGCAAGCCAGCACCGCAGTCCGGATCGCGTCCGTCACGCCATCCGGCAAGGCGCGGTGGCGGTCGAAATGCGGCGCAGCGGCGTCATAGGTGGACGTCAGCACGATCCCATCGTCCACAATGTCACCGACGGCAGAGTTGGGCACCCACGCTAGTGGTGCTTGACCAAGGTCGCGGCCGGCTTGCCGACCTGCACGCTGAACATCATGCCGCGGTCTTCGTGCACCAGGATATGGCAATGCAGGACGTACAGGCCGGGATAGTCCACGAAGCGGCTGCGCATCCTGAAGAAGCCCGGGATCACGATCGGCTTGCCGTCCGGACCTGCGATCGGCTGGTTGTTGGCGTCCACCGGGACCCTGGCCGAAGGGATCGCGAACAGGTCCCACCAGACCAGGTTCGAAGGCGCTGTCGCGGGGCCGCAAGGTTTCCAGGTGCTTTCGTCCCTGATATCGAGCAGGCACTGCCGCTTCTTGAACGCCTCGTTGGTGGAGAAGTCGGCCGCACTGATGACGTAGCGCGGCACCGCCTGCGTCTTGTTGTTGACCAGCACCTTTTCCAGCTGGCCGGTCTCGGGATCGACCAGCTTCTCGTTCGGATCGAAGAATTCCACGATCTGGAACGGATTGATGTGGATGTGGAACGGATGGTCGATCGTGCCGGGGCCGGTCACTCCATTCGTGGTGTTGACGATCTTCCACTCCTGCACCGCGCCCAGCGGGACAGTCACCAGGGCTTGGCCGTTCTGGAACTGGATGCCGTTGATGGTGTGCTGCTCGGCGGTCCCCGGGGGCTTCGAGCCGAAGATCAGCTTCTGCGTGGTGAAGTTGTTCCGCATCAGCTCATCGACGCCAATGTCCTGCAGGAACTTGGGCTGGCGCGGCGCCTGCTGGAGGAACTGCATCTCGGCCGGTTGCGGTTGCGGGTTGCCCGGCACGCGGCGCATGACCTGCGGGCCTGAGACGTTGACCGACATCAGGGTGACGCCCGGCTTGGGATCGGTGGGCGGGTTGGGGGTGGCCGGCGTCGGCTTGACCTGGCTGCGCCCCATCACCGGCTGGATCAGGATGCTGGTGCTCGTCGCGCTCAGCGGCGCCTTGACGAGCAGATCCACCCGATTTCCCGGCGCGATATAGATCGGCTTGTTCAGGCTGCTCTGGTAGTTCGAATTCGCGAACTGCACGCCGTCCTGGGCGAGCTGGCGCCATTCCAGGCCGCCTTCCGGCGCCATGAGATAGACGGCGTTGCGACCGGCGGTATTGGCGATGCGCCAGAGCTGGATCTCGCCCAGCTGCATCTGCACGGTGGGACGCACCCGGCCGTTGATGGTGAAATCGATTCCGGCGGGCCCGGCTCCGCTGTGCACCGCGGTGAGCAGGTTCGGCGTCGTGCCGAGCTGATTGAGCACCATGGTCGGCTGCGCGCGCGTATTCCAGTTCTGACCGTTCTTGAGGATGAAACCGCCATAGGCGCGGTTGAGATCGTCGTCGTACTCGCCCTCGATGATGAACACGCCGGTCATGCCGTTGGCGACATTGATGGCGGTCGAACCGTGCTTGTGCGCGTGATACCAATGCGTTCCCGGCGCCTGCCCCATATTGGGCGAGGTGCTGCCGGGAGGCGGCGGCCAGACGAGGGCGGTAAAGCGCGGCAGAGCGAAACAGTAGGGAACGACGCCGATGTAATATTGCGGCCAGCCGCCGGCCTGCAGCACCTTGAGGTCTTCGGTCCACAGCTGCTGGGTGGGATTGGCGGTCTGATAGGCCTGCAGCAGCTCGGCCTGCTTGGCGATGTACGGCCGCGGCATGTCGCCCCAGGTGGTGGGCCACTCGTTCACGGGGTTCTGCAGCTTCTCCGCGCAGTTGCTGAAGAACTCGTCGAGCGACACCGATGCCTGAGCCGGCGTCGTGGTCAGGGCCCCTTGATTGTCGCGCGGCAGGGGACGGACCTGCAGATAAACGTTGTCGCCGGTCGAGTTCGGATTGGTGTGCGTTCCATGGAAATGGATGTTGGCGGTGCTCGACGCATGCAGGCAGTTCGGCACCTGGTCGAACGCCGGGAGCGGATAGACCGAGCCGCCCTGGCCGACCTCGGTGCAGGCTTCGAGGTCGATGTTGCGGTCGAAGCGATTGGAATTGACCTGATTGACAAATGTCAGTTGCACCAGGTCGCCGAGCCGGGCGCGCAAGGTCGGACCCGGCATCGGATCGCTGAAGTTGGCGTTGGCCGGCTGTGCCGCCGGCGTCGGCGCAAGACCTTCGCCGCGGAACACGCGCACCCACTGCGGCGCGCAGGTCGGAGTGCCGGCCCTGGTCGAGGTCGGCAACCGCTGCTGCTCCTCGGTCACGTTGATGGTGCCGCGCAAGACGCCGGCCGAAGAGATGAGCTCGGGCGGCATCACGAAGTCCTGGCTCACATCGGGGCAGGCGACGGTCGGGCTGGTCGGCGCCAAGGTCGTCTGCGCCCGCAGCGGAGATGCCTGCAGCAACGCCGCCAAGGCGGCGACGGCCGCAACCGCGCCATGCCGCGCCGCCCATGGATGCTTCTCGATCTGATGCAGCTTCGCGCCTCGAAGGATCATCGTCGTTCTCCGGTTGCCTGGTCGGCCATGCGCCGAACTTGTTGCATCCGATGGGCCGCAACAGCGGCCCACGCGCGCGCCTCAACTACAAAAAGCTCGTCACACGATCTGGATGCTGTGCGTCTGTTGCGACGGATTCTGACAGGAGTAGCTGATTATTGTCGGTGTATTCGCGTTCACGTTGAAGATCGGACTTGACACCTGGCCGGCCGGAATCAGGTCGGTCAAAAAGAAGTTCGGCGGATTGATGGACTTGAGTTGAAGCGACAGATTGGTCTTGTTGTTCCAGGTGACGTTGTCGCCGCGATTGACGCCGAGCGGCTGCCCCAGCACCGCACCGCCGATGTCCGGCCGGAACGCCACCGTACCGTCGGGCAGCGCGATGATCTCGATCGACCACGAACTCGCCATGGGTTCCTCCCGCGATCTGTTTCGCTTAGTGTCGCAAAGCAGCCTTCGATTGTCTAATGAAAATGTATCGAGTGACGGATGCTGACCGGAATTCCCCCGCCGGTTACCTCAAGCGTTCCGTCACCGCACTGTCATGGGCGGTTCGCGTGCCTGTCAGGACGCGGCGAGCCCATAACGCCGGCGCAGCCCGTCGGCGAGCAGCTTCCCGGCGGCTGAAACCGCAAACACGAACAGGATGTAGATCGCCGCGGTCGCGGTCAGGATCTCGATCGGCTCGTACCAGATGTTCACGAGCCTTTGCGACTGCAGCATGAGGTCGGGGACGGTGATCACCGAGATGAGCGTGGAAGACTTCACGATCACGGTGAACTGGTTGACGATCGAGGGCGTGCTCGCCAAGGCGACTTGCGGCATCACGACGCGGCCGAACGTCTGCACCGGCGACATGCCGGCGGAAAACGCGGCCTCGCGCTGCCCCCGCGGCACCGCCTCGATGCCGGCGCGAAACGTCTCCGCCAGATAACCGCTCGACTGCAGCGCGAGCGCAAGCCAGCCGGCGGTGAAGAAGCTGTTGGGGAACCCGAACAGTTCCGGCCACACATAGGCGACCCACATCAGTTGCACGAAGATCGGCGTATCGCGGAAGAACTCGATCAGCACGACGGCGACTGGGCGCAATGGCGCCACATACATGCGGGTGAGGCAGAGGATGAGGCCGCCGACGATCGCCGCCAGGAAGGCGATGACGCAGACCTCCACCGTGACGGCCAATCCGGCGAGCAAGGCGTCGCGTTGATTCCAGACCAGGCGCTCCCAATTGCCCATCCGAGCCTCACGCTAGGACCTTGCGGCGCCAGCGCTCGCTGAAAGCCCGCACCGCGCTCGCGAACGCGAAGATGATGAGGAAGTAGGTGAGCGCCGCGCCGGTATAGAGCGGCAATGGCCGCATCTCCTGCTGCGTCACCATCGAGACGTTGTACATGAGGTCGGGAACCGCGATCAGCGACACGATCGTGGTCGCCTTGAACAGCGAGACGAACAGGTTGAGCGCCTCGGGCAGCATCCGGCGCACCACCTGCGGCAATGTGATGCGCCACAGGATGAGGCGCTCGGACATGCCGAAGGCGCGGCCGGCGTCGAGATTGCTCTGCGGCACGGCCTGGATCCCGGCGCGGAACGCCTCGGCGAAATAGCCGCTGTAGACCAGCCCGAGCGCGATCACCGCCGACGCGAAGGGATGAAACTCGACACGCCGGCGGACCACCATGCCGATCAGCAGCGGCAACACGAAATGCACCCAGATCAGCATGATGTAGTCGGGCGCGTTGCGGAACAGCTCTACATGGAGCGTGCCGATCAGGCGCGCGGGTAGAAAGCGGTTGACGCGCATGAGCGCGGCGGCGAGGCCGGCCGACAGCGCGACGCTGGCGGAGCACAGGAACACGAGGGCGTTGAAGATCAGCCCTTGCAGCAGGATGGCGCGATACTCCCAGAACAGGGAGAGATCGAACGCCTGCTTGAGTCCCTCCGACAAACGCCTACCTGCGATACTTGGAGAGGAACTGTCCGAGCCGCTCGGACTTCGGAGCGCCGAAAATCTGCGCCGGCGGCCCTTCCTCCTCGACCAGCCCGTCGTGCAGGAAGAGGACGCGATCGGAGACCTCGCGGGCAAAAGCCATCTCGTGGGTGACGACGATCATGGTCGTGCCGTCGGCCGCAAGCTCGCGCATCACGCCCAGGACCTCGTCGGTCAGCTCCGGGTCGAGCGAAGAGGTCGCTTCGTCGAACAGCATCGCCTTGGGGCGCATGGCGAGCGCGCGCGCGATCGCGGCGCGTTGCTGCTGGCCGCCGGAAAGCCGCGCCGGGTACTCGCCCGCCTTGTCGATCATGCGCACGCGGCGCAGGCATTCCTCGCCGAAAGCGACCGCCTCCTTGCGCGCGAGCTTGCGCACGCGGATCGGCGCCTCGATGACGTTGCCGAGCACGGTCATATGCGGCCACAGATTGAACTGCTGGAACACGACGCCGAGCTCGCGGCGTATCGCATTGATCTCGCCAAGCGAGCGCGGTCTGCGCTGCCCGCGCGCATCGACGCGCGATCCGAGCGGCTCGCCTTCGATGTAGACTTCGCCGGCGTTGGGCGGCTCGAGGTAGTTCACGCAACGCAACAGCGTGCTCTTGCCCGATCCGCTGGCGCCGATGACGCTCACCACGCTGCCGCGATGCACGTCGAACGACACGCCGCGCAGCACGTGCAACGGCCCGAAGCTCTTGTGGACGCCGGCAACGCGGATGCGCGGAACGTCGCTCATGGGGGCTCAATCACTGGTGTCTCGATTCCGAAGTTCGCAACCGCCCTTGCCGCACGATGTGTGCGAACTTCGGGTTCGGGGCACTGGTTTGTCAGCGCCCGCCGCGCGCGTCATGGACAATCCGGCCCGGCATTGAATATGGTAGCCGCGAACGCTTCCCTGGCAAACCGATGAACCCGCCGCCCGCCGAGATCGGCACGCCCGTCGCAGAGATCGACACGCCGGCGCTCATCGTCGATCTCGATGCGCTCGACCGAAACATTGCGAAAATGGCCGAGTTCGCGCGCGCGGCCGGCGTGCGCGTGCGCCCCCATGCCAAGACCCACAAGTCGGCCACGATCGCGCTGCGCCAGATCGCCCAGGGCGCCGTCGGCCAATGCGTGCAGAAGGTCGGCGAGGCGGAGGCGCTGGTACGCGGCGGGGTCAAGGACATCCTGGTGAGCAACCAGGTGGTGGGTGAGCGCAAGTTGCGGCGGCTTGCGGCGCTCGCCCGCGACGCGACCATCGCCCTGTGCTTCGACGCGCCCGAGCAGGTCGACGCCGCCTCGCGCGTGGCGCAGGAGTTCGGTGTCGAGCTGGGTGGCCTGGTCGAAATCGACGTCGGCATGGAACGCTGCGGCGTGGCGCCGGGGAAGGAGGCCGTGGCGCTGGCGCGCCGCATCGCCGACGCCCCGGGCCTGAAGTTCCGCGGCCTGCAGGCCTATCACGGCCGCGCCCAGCACTTGCCGAGCCATCAGCAGCGCGCGCAGGCGATCGCCTCCGCGGTCGACGCGGTGCGCGAGACGCTCGACGCGCTCTCGGCCGAGAACCTCAGCTGCGAGATCGTCGGCGGCGCCGGTACCGGCACCTTCGCGTTCGAAGCCGAAAGCGGCGTCTACAACGAGCTGCAGGTCGGCTCCTACGTGTTCATGGACACCGACTACGCCAAGATCGGCAACAAGGACGGCGGGCTCTACACCGCGTTCGAGCACAGCCTGTTCGTGCTCGCCTCGGTGATCAGCGTGCCGACGAAGGATCGAGCCATCGTGGACGCGGGGCTGAAATCCTACAGCGGCGAGAAAGGCCCGCCCTGGGTGCACGGGCTCGAAGACGTCGAGCTCACCAACATTTCGGACGAGCACGGCCGGCTGAAGATCGGGCCGAAAGCCAAACGCCTGCGCCTCGGCCAGAAGGTGATGCTGATCCCCGGCCACTGCGATCCGACCGTCAATCTGCACGATTGGTACGTCGGGATCCGCAACGGCCGCGTCGAGGCGCTATGGCCGGTGAGCGCGCGCGGCGCCAGCACGTGACGGCGAATGAATGTGCCCGAAGGAAAGCAAAGTCGGATGGAGGGTGATGTGAACGACATCGTCAACGACGGCAAGCGGAACTTCCTCAAGCACGCGGCCTTGCTCGGCGCCACCTCGGCGGCGGTCGGCAGCGCGGTCGCGCCGAACGCGGCGCTCGCGCAGATGCTCGAGACCGGCATCCGCGAGGACTCGGTGCTGGCGAAATGCCGCAAGGAAGGCGTGCTGCGCGTCGGCTACGCGCAAACGGGTCCCTGGTTCTACAAGGACGCCAAGACCGGCGAGCTCGGCGGCATCTACAAGGACGTGGTCGATGCGCTGGCGCGGGACATTCAGGTCAAGGTCGAGTGGAAGGAAGTCACCTTTGCGAACGTCACCGTCGCGCTGCGGCGCGGCGACTTCGACCTGTTCGGTTCGTCGCTCACATACCTGGTTCCGCGTGCGCTCGCGGTCGATTTCGTCGGCCCGTATTATTCGAAGGGCTCGTTGCTGCTTTGCCACAAGGACAATGCCGATCGCTTCAAGACCGCCGCCGATGCCAACAAGCCGGACGTGACGTTCTCGGTCACCTCGGGCGCGAGCGAGGAGCCGCGCATCCCGCTGCTGTTCCCCGCCAAGCCCAAGGTCATCACGACGACCGGACAGGTCTCGCTCGGCGCCGAGCCGGTGCGCGCCAAGCGGGCGGACGTGTGGATCAGCGGCGACAGCGACGTCATCCTGCTGGCCAAGCGCAACGAGAGCTGGGCGCACGTGATCGACCCGGGCAACCCGCTCGACCGGCGCCCGAATACCTTCGCGATCCGCTACGGCGATCCCGAGTGGAAAAGCTTCCTCGATTTCTACGGAAGGTTCCTCACCATCAACGGCGAGGTCGAGCGTCTGTTCAAGGTCCACATGGAGAAGCTCGGCGCGGCATAACGCACGTCGATCCGGTTTTAGTCGAAGCGTCAAGTCCGCAGGCGAGTGCGATGATCGTCGACTGCCATGCCCACGTGTTCCAGAACTGGCACGGCGCCTGCGCGCATCCTTCCATCGACGTTCACCTCAAGTACCTGCAGAAGAACGTCACGCGCCCGGCCGCCGAGACGTTTCGGGTGAGCGACGGCAAGCGGGTCAAGCCGACCGCGCTGTTCCGCGAGGGCGACAACACCTGGGCCGGGTTGAACAACGTCAATTTCCGCGTCGGCCGCTACGGCCGGCTGGAGTTCACGCACGAGGGCGAGGAGTATTTCATCCAGTACATGCCAGTCGGCATGCAGACGATCGAGTCGCCGCCGGAATTCATGATGGCGCAAATGCTCTATGCCGGCGTCGATCACTGCGTCCTGCAGGCTGGCGGTGGCTACGGCGCGATGAACGACTTCAACGCGTTCACCCAGCACCAGTATCCGGACAAGTTCACCGGTCTCATCCACATCGACGAGGCCGTCGCGGACCGCGACGATGTGCTCGCCGAGGTCGACCGCGCCAAGACGCTCGGGCTGAAGGGGCTGTACTACTCGCACGATTTCTCGCGCCACGGCTACGCACGCAATCTCGACCACGCGGCGTTCGGCCCGTTCTGGGACAAGGTCGCGGCGTACCAGCTACCGAGCTTCGTCGAGCTGTCGGCGACGCCGAACTACGACAAGGGAAGCTATGTGGCGAACCTGCTGGCGCTCGACCGCGTCATGCAGCGTTTCCCCTCGTTGCGCTTCGTCCTGGTGATGGGTCCGCCGGTCGCGCATTTCAAAGCTTCCGGCCAGTGGGACTTCCCACCCGAGGTGCTTGCGGCCTACCGGCGCGAGAACCTGCTGATCGAGATCATGTTCCCGATCACCTGGGGCGGCACGTGGGAGTATCCGTTTATCGAGGCGCAGGAGCTGATCCGCGGGATGCGCGACCTGCTCGGCGCGGCGAAGCTCGCATGGGGCTCCGACATGCCGAACCTGGAGCGCTTCTGCACCTACCGGCAATGCGTCGACTACGTGCGCAAGCACTGTCCGTTCCTCTCGGCCGCCGAGAAGGACGCGGTGCTGGGCGGCAATGTGGCGCAGCTTTTCGATCTCAGGAGTTGATGGAAAGGACCTGCAGTGGCCGAGAGCTTCGACCCGATCGCCTTCGAACTGTTCAAGAACTCGCTGTTCTCGATCGCCGACGAGATGGCGCTGACCGTCTTCCGCACCACCTATTCGGGCGTGCTCAAGGACAACATGGACTATTCGACCGGCTTCGCCGACGGCGACGGCAAGCTGGTGGCGCAGGGACTGACCCTGCCGGGCCACCTCGGGTCGGTGCCGACCGCCATGACGTCGATCATGCGCCACTTCGGCGACGACATGGCGCCGGGCGACGTGTTCATCATGAACGATCCGTTCGACGGCGGCATGCACCTGCCCGACATCTTCATCTTCAAGCCGCTCTATCATGCCGGCGAACGGCTCGCCTTCGCCTGCACGGTCTGCCACCACACCGACGTCGGCGGCCGCGTCGCCGGCTCGAATGCGTCGGATTCGACCGAGATTTACGCCGAGGGCCTGCGCATCGCGCCGATGAAGCTGTATGAGGCCGGCAAGCTCAACCAGACCATCATGACGTTCATCGAAAAGAACGTCCGCCTGCCGGTGCAGGTCGCCGGCGACCTGCGCGCGCAACTCGCCGCGTGCCACATCGCCGAGACGCAGTTCGCGGAGCTTGTGGCCAAGTACGGCGCATCTCGGACGAAAGCGTTGATGACCGAAGTGCTCGACTACGCCGAACGGCTGACCCGCGCGGAGCTGGCCAAGCTGCCCGACGGGGAATGGAGCTTCGAGGATTTCATCGACGACGACGGCGTCGACTACGGCAAGCCGATCCGCCTGTTCGTCACCATCCGCAAATCCGGCGGCGGCATGGTGGTGGACTGGACCGGGACCAACCGCCAAGTCAAAGGCGCCATCAACAATACGCTGTCGTTCACCAAGGCGGCGTCCTATTGCGCGGTGCGTTCGGTGCTGCCGCCGGGAATTCCCAACAATGAAGGCGTGTTCCGCGCCATCGAGGTGATCTGCCCGCCCGGCACGGTCGGCAACGGCGTTCTTCCCGCGGCCTGCGCGGCGCGCGGCCTTACCGGCTTCCGCATGGTCGACTGCATGTTCGGCGCGCTCGCCATGATGCTGCCCGACAAGGTCAAGGCCGCGGGCGACGGCGGCAATACCGGCATCTCCATCGGCGGCTACGACCTGGAGCGCGCACCTTTCGTCTACGTCGATTTCACCTGCGGCGCCTGGGGCGCGCGGCCATGGGCCGACGGCCTCGACGGCAACTCGCACATGTTCGCCAACATGGCCTCGCATTCGATCGAGGTGACCGAGGCCGAGCATCCGATCAAGCTCACCGCTTACGAGTTCGTGGCGGACAAGGCCGGGGCCGGCAAGTTTCGTGGCGGCGTGCCGTTCCGGCGCGACTACGTGTTCGGCGAGCACGAAGGCATGCTGCAGGTGCGCTCGGACCGGCGCGACCACCGCCCGTTCGGCCTTTATGGCGGCAGTCCGGGGAAGCCGTCGGAGAACTACCTCAACCCGGACGGCGAGAACCGGGTGCTGCCGAGCAAACTGACCATGACGATCAAGCGTGGCGACGTGTTCCGCCATGTGCTGGCCGGCGCCGGCGGCTGGGGCGATCCGCTCGAGCGCGACCCCGCGGCCGTGCTGCGCGACGTGCGCAACGAGCTGCTTTCGCAGGAAAAGGCCGATGCCGATTATGGCGTGGTCATCGATGTCGTAGCCTGGATGGTCGACCAAGCCGCGACTGCGCGGCGGCGCAGCGAGATCAGGACAGCGCGCGGCTGGGGCGCCGTACCCAAGGTCCAGCGGCACGACCCGATGCCCCTTCCACGCGCGGCGGAATGAGCATGTCCATCGGCTACCGCGTCGGTGTCGACATCGGCGGCACCTTTACTGACATCGTCCTGCTCGGGTCCGACGGCGCGATCCACACCAAGAAAGTCTCCTCGAGCGTGGAGAACTACGCCCAGGCGATCATCGAGGGCTTGAGTGACATTTTTCGCGAGACCGGGCTGAGCGGCGGGAGAATCGAGGAAATCCGCCACGGCACCACGGTCGCCTCCAACGCCATCCTGGAGCACAAGGGCGCGCGCGTCGGCCTGATCACCACCAAGGGCTTCCGCGATGTGCTTGAGATTCGCACCTTGCGGATGCCCAAGCTCTACGACCTGACCTGGACCAAGCCCGCTCCGCTGGTCGAGCGCTATTTGCGCAAGGTGGTGGACGAGCGCATCGACCACCGAGGCCGGATCGAGCGTGCGCTCGTGTCCGCAGACGCCGAACGCGCCGTCGATGCGCTGCTTGCCGAGAAGGTCGAGGCGATCGCGGTCTGCCTGATCAATTCGTTTGCCAACCCGGCGCACGAGTTCATGCTCAAGCAGATCATCGTGTCCAAGGCCCCTTCCCTGCCGCTGAGCGTCTCGTTCGAGATCCTGCCCGAGATCAAGGAATACGAGCGCACGTCCACGACCGTCATCAACGCCTATGTGATGCCGATCGTCGCCACCTATCTGCGGGCGATGCGCAAAGGGCTCGACGGCGCCGGCATCCCGGCCCGGCTTCTGCTGATGCAATCGAACGGCGGATTGACCACCAGCGACGACGCGGTCGAGCGGCCGATGAACATCATCGAATCCGGCCCGGCCGGCGGCGTGGTCGGCGCCCAGGCGCTCGCCCGCGCCAAGGGTCTTGCCAAGATCCTCACCTTCGACATGGGTGGCACCACCGCCAAGGCGTCGATGGTCGAGAACGGCGAGATTGCGCGCGCACACGAATACGCGGTCGGTGCCGGGATCATGATCGGCTCGCGGCTGCTCACCGGTGCGGGCTACACGCTGAAAGTGCCGGCGATCGATCTCGCCGAGGTCGGGGCCGGCGGCGGGTCGCATGTGTGGATCGACGCCGGCGGTGCGCTGCAGGCCGGCCCGGAGAGCGCCGGCGCCGCACCCGGTCCGGTCTGCTACGACATTGGCGGCGAGATGCCGACCATCACCGACGCCAACGTCATCCTCGGCTACATCAACCCCGCGCACCTGGTCGGCGGCGCGCTCAAGCTCAATGCCGAAAAAGCGCGCGCGGCGTTCGCCGAGAAGATCGCCAAGCCGCTCGGGATGCCGGTCGAGCGGGCGGCCTACGGCGCGCACCTGATCGCCGCCTCCAACATGATCCGCGCCATCAAGGCGGTGTCGACCGAGCGCGGCCGCGACCCGCGCGAATTCGCGCTGTTCGCGTTCGGCGGCAACGGCCCGCTGTTCGCCGCCGGCATGGCGGCGGCGCTCGGCATCACGCGCATCGTGGTGCCGCCCTCGGCCGGGCTGTTCTCGTCGTTCGGGCTGCTCTACGCCGACGTCGAGCACCACTACGCGCGCACGTTCCGCCGCCTGCTGCGACAAGCCGATCTGACCGAGATCGCCGCGGCGTGGGATGCGCTGGGCGGCCAAGCGAGCGCGCAACTCGCCGCCGAAGGCTTCACCGGTGCGCGCGCGCGGCTGAAGCGCTCGGCGGCGCTGCATTACAAAGGGCAGAGCTACGAACTGACCGTGCCGGTGCCGGACGGCCCGATCGATGCGCGCATCGTGGCGCATCTGGAGGAGGCGTTCGGCGCCGAGCATGAGCGTACCTACGGCCATCGTGCCGGACCCGAGGAACCGGTCGAACTGGTGGCGATCCAACTGGTCGGCTCCGGCCTGCGCGCAGGCAGCGGCGTGCCGGAGCGCGTCGTGTCTGATCGGCCCGAGGGAGCCGCGCAAGCCGCGCGGCAGGCCTATTTCGGCCCCGAGCACGGCTGGCTCGACACTCCCGTGCTGACGCGCGCCGATCTCGCGTCACCCCGCGCCGGCCCGCTCATCGTCGAGGAATACGACGCGACCTGCCTGGTCCCGTCCGGCGCGCGCGCCGAGCGCGACGCCGCGGGCAATATCGTGATCGATTTGTAACGCGCGTCATCCGAAAACGCGCGGCAGCCACATCACGATATCGGGAAAGATGCAGATCAATGCGATCATGATCAGCAGCGCGATCACGAACGGCGCGGAGCCGCGCTCGACGTCGGAAAGCGTCCCGCGGCCGCGAATGCCCTGGATGACGAACAGATTGATGCCGAACGGCGGCGAGATCATCGCGGTCTGGATCAGCAGCACGATGAGGATGCCGTACCAGACCGAGTCGAAGCCCGCCTGCACCATCAGCGGCGTCGTGATCGGAATGGTCGAGATCATCATCGACAATTCCTCCATGAACGTACCGAGGATCAAATAGAGGACGATGACCGCCATGAGGACCTGGGTCGGCGTCAGCTGATACGCCGTGATCAGCCGGCTCAGTTGCTGGGTCAGTCCGATCGTCTGGATGACGAAGTTGAGGAAGAACGCGCCGACCAGGATCGCCACCACCATGGCGGTGGTGCGCGCCGTCGCCTCGCAGACGTCGCGCAGCATCGTCCAGGTCAGCCGTCCGCGCCACGCGGTGATGGCGAGCGCGCCGACGATACCGACCGCCGCCGCCTCGGTCGCGGTGGCGATGCCGAAGAAGATGGCGCCGATCACGATCATGAGCAGCACCAGCGGCGGCAGCAGGTCGGGCAACAGCCGGATGCGCGCCTCCCAGGTGGTCGTCACCTTCTCCCCGCCCCAGTGCGGCTTCCAAATACAGGCGATCAGAACGGTGAGGCTGAACAGGACCGTCAGGATGAAGCCGGGAATGAAGCCGGCGAGATAGAGCTTCGGGATCGACGTATCGGTCATCACGCCGTAGATGATCATGTTGATCGAGGGTGGGATCAGGATTCCGAGCGTCCCGCCCGCCGCCAGCGTGCCGAGGAAAAGCCGCTCGTTGTATTTGTGCTTGTCGATCTCATTCATCGCGACGACGCCGATGGTCGCGGCGGTCGCGACGCTCGATCCCGACACCGAACCGAACAGCGCGCACGAGCCGATGTTGGAATGCATCAATCCGCCCGGCAGCCAGGACAGCCACTGCACCAGCGCCGCATACATGCGCTCGGCGATCCCGCTGCGCAGCAGGATCTCGCCGAACATGATGTAGAACGGAATGGCAGTAAGGATGAAGTTGCTGGTGTTCGACCAGCTGAGCTCGCCCAGGATGCGGGTGAGCGGCATCGACGAATAGATCTGGCCGAGGATGATGCCGACCAATCCCATGCCGGCCGCGACCGCGATCGAGCTGCCGAGTACGGTGAGCAGAATGATCAGAGAGATGCCGGCAGTCATGGCCTGCGCTCTCCCTCGACCGCCTTCTCGACCGCGGCGATCTCTTCCTTCGCCTCGGCCACGGCCGACTTCGAGCCGATAAGCGCGAACAGCCCCTCGAGATCGCCCGTCAGATAAGCGAAGAGGCCGCGCGCCAGCAACAGCAGCGCAACCGCGACGAAGAAGGCGAGGCCGGCGAACCACAGCCCCTGCGGGATGACGAGAAGCAGCTCGATCTCGGACTGGGAGCGCGACTGCGACACGTAGGATTGGCGTACTACGCCCCATGCGTGCCATGACACGAGCGTGAAGAAGTATGCGAGGACCGCCAGGCTCAGGAGATCGAGCGCGGCCCTGACCCCACGCCTCACCCGGACATAGATGGTGTCGATGCGGATGTGGGAGCGATTGAGCAACGTCGCCGACAACCCCCATGCGCTGGCGATCGCGAGCGCGTAGCCGGAAAGGTCATCGGCGCCGCCGAGCGTATGGGACACGGTGTAACGCAGCGTGATGTCGACGAAGATCGTGATGGCGGCGACGAGCAACAGCGCGCCGCCCGCGATCGCACCGACGCGGGAAATCCCCTGCGCGATCGCATGCAAGCGGTTCAATCTACCCCCAATTCGCCGCTTCGCCGGTCACCCCGCAAAACGGCGCGAGCCCCGGAGCTACGGCGTCGGCGCCTTCAGTCCGAGCGCCTTGCCGACGGTCTCGTTCCACTCCCTGGCGCATTCGGCGCCGCAGCGCTTGGCCCAGCCGGCCAGCACCGCGCCCTCGACCAGCTTCTTGTGCGTTTCCGCCTCCTCGGGCTTCACCGCCACGATGGTCGACTTCGCCAGCTTGCCCATGGTGCACGGCTGCTTGCCGGTGTTGCAGTTGTCGGCCTCAGCCGTGGTGGTCTTGATCGTGGCCCACATCTTGTCTTCGTAGGCCTTGAACTGCTCGGTGAGGAAGCCTTGAGTCTTCGCGTCGAGCCGCTTCCAGCTGTCGAGGTTGACCGCCAGGACGTTGATGCTCCAGCCGAGCGACATCGGGTAGATCGACTTGGTGACTTCGTTCCAGCCGGCGGTGTTGCCCGACAAGCTGCCCGTCACACCGCAATCCACCACGCCGGCGCTGAGCGCCGGCACCACTTCGGCGAACGCCATGCTGACGGCGGTCGCGCCGACGCCGCCGAGGAAGTCGCGCATCGTGTTGTTGAACACACGGACCTTCTTGCCCCTGAAACCAGCGAGCCCGCTCACGACGTCGCGGCACCAGAACACCTGCGGCGTGTTGCCGCCGAACGCCAGGAACTTGGCGTTCCAGTTCTTCTGCATCTGCCGGTCGATCACGTGCCGGTAGGAGTCGCAGGCCGCGCGCGCCTTGTCGGGATCGAGGGTGAGCCCCGCAAGATCGCAGGCCTCGAAGCGCGGGTCGTCGCCGGCCATCTTGGAGATGTCCATGGCCGCGAAATCCATCACCCCGAGCTTCAGCAGCCGCAGCATGGTCTTGTCGTCGATCCCCATCTGGTCGAGCGGCGTTATGTCGACCGTGATCGCCCCCTTCGAGGCCTCGGGGATGGTCTTGCGCCAGAACGGCAGCTCGTCGTGGATCGACACCGGCGTCGGGCTGTTGAGCCCGATGACCTTGAACTGGCTCTTCGGCAATTCCTGCGCGGCAGCCGCCGATGCGATGGCGCCCGCGAATGCCATTCCTATCCATAGACGGCGCATGTGCGTCTCCCCGCGTTCGCGTTGGTCGATGAGGCATCCCCGCCTAGTACAAGTCTGTCACCAATCGGCGAGGCTTGGCAACGTGAGACGTTGCTACTCAGGCGCGCAGGAACGCCGCGCGCGCCGCCCGATAGTCCGCCATGGCCCGCATGGTGCGCGCGCAATGATGCAGGTCGGTGAACAGCGGATAGCCGGCTTCGCTCAGCAGCTCGATGCAGGCCGCGGCCGGGCGCGTGTAGCTCCACATCAGGATCGGCTTGGTCGTTTCGCGCGCGAGCGCGAGGAGGCGGTCGCGGTCTTCGAGCAGGAAGCGCGGATGGCGCCCGGTCACCACCACGATGACGCCGTCGACGTTCGGCGAGGCCGCCGTGAGCGCGGCGAACTCCGCATAGCCGCGCTCGTGCACCGCCTGCGCGGTCAGATCGACGGGATTCTGCGACGTACCGTAGGGCGGCAGGTACACGTCGATCCTGGCGCGGGTTGCGGCGTCGAGCCACGGAATCTCGAGACCGGCCGACACGCAGGCATCCGCCACCCAGGCGCCGCCTCCGCCCGACGACGAGCAGATGCCGACGCGCCGCCCCGCGGGAAGGCAATGGCGGAAATCGATGAAGCCGCCGGCGATATCGATCATCTCGGTAAGATCGTTGCTTTCGATCACGCCGTAGCGGGCGAACAGCGCCCGGTATTCGGCGTGATCGCCGGCGCGCGCCGCGGTGTGCGACGCGACGGCGCGCCCGCCTGGTTCGGACGCCCCGAGCTTGTTGACGATCAACGGCTTGCCGGCGCGCAGCGCTTTTGCGGCGACACGCTCGAACGTCGCCACGGTCTTGATGTCCTCGATCAGCATCAGGACGACGTCGGTCTTGCCTTCGTCGATGATGAACTCGGCGAAGTCGCTCGCTTCGAGGCAGGCTTCATTGCCGGTGGTCACGATGTAGCGGAACGACAGGTCCTTCGGCCGGCCGTGGTCGTAGAATGCGAAGCCCATGCCGCCGCTCTGCGAGATGACCGCGACCTGCCCGCGCGTGCGCTCCTTGGGCGGCAACAGCGCAACGTCGCCGACATCCATCGCCGGGCTGAAGGTCGGGCATAGCGCCGCGGCGGTGTTGGCGAAGCCTTGGCCGTTCGGGCCGCTCACCGCCATGTCGTAACGCCGGGCGATGACCTTGATCTCTTCCTGCAGCGCCGCTCCGGCCTCGCCTTTCTCTTCCGCGAAGCCGGACGAGAAGATGATCGCCGCCTTGATGCCGGCCGCGCCGCAACGCTCCAGCTCCTGGGGCACGAATTTCGCCGGGATGATCAGCGCCGCAAGGTCGGTGGGCGCGGGAAGATCCGACACCGTCTTATAGGCCTTCAGGCCCTGCACCTCGGTCTCGCTGCGGCTCACCGGATAGATCGTGCCTTGGTACGGATGACTCTTGACGATCTGCACGATGCGGCCGCGCAGGCCGCGCGTGTCGGACGAGGCCCCGACGATCGCGACCGAGCGGGGCCACAGCAGTTTCTGAATGTCGGGCACGGATTCCCCCGGCGACAGGTCAGCGCAGACCAAGCCCGCGCGCGATGATGCCGCGCAGCACCTCGGTGGTGCCGCCCTGGATGGTGAGCTTGGGCGCGATCGTCGTGGCGAAGCGGAGCTGCTCTTCGAGCGTCGCGCGGTTGGTGTCGCCTTCCTCGATGAAGGCGGCAAGCGCGCGCACGCGGTTGGGAAGCTTCTGCTCCCACAAGGTTCCGAGGTCCTTCACGATCGAGCCTTCGACCACCGGCTCCTTGCCGGCCTGCAGCATCCCATTGACCGATACCGACATGCGGCGCAGCGTATGCAGCTGCGCCACCAGTCGCCCGAGCCCTTCGGCGCTGCGCAGGTCAGGCGTCGGTCCCAGCGCCCGCACCAGCTCGACCAGCACGTAGAATGTCTCGAGGAAGCGTTCCGGTCCGCTGCGCTCGTAGGCGAGTTCGCTGGTCGCCTGCTTCCAGGCACCGTCGATCTCGCCGAGCACGTGATCGTCGGGGATGAACGCGTCCTGGAACACGACCTCGTTGAAGTCGTGCTGGCCGGTCATCTGATACACCGGGTTGACCGTGATGCCCGGCGTCTTCATGTCGACCAGGAACTGGGTCAGACCGTGCCGGCGGTTCTCCTTGGTCGGGGCCGAGGTGCGGAACAGCGCCAGCATGTAGTCGGCGATGTGCGCGTTCGAGGTCCAGATCTTGGTGCCGTTGATCAGCCAACCACCCGTCGTCTTGGCGGCCTTGGTTTTCGCCGCGAACAGGTCCGAGCCCGAGCCCGGCTCGCTCATGCCGATCGCGAAGCACAGCTCGCCGCGGCAGATGCGCGGCAGGATATCCAGCTTGACGTGCTCGGGCGCGTATCTGATCAGGATCGGGCCGCTCTGGCGGTCGGCCACGAAGTGCAGCCGCACCGGCGCGTTAGCGACGCGGAACTCCTCGGTGACCACGTAACGCTCGAGGAAGCTGCGCTCATGCCCGCCGTACTTCCTCGGCCAGGTCATGCCGATCCAGCCCTTGGCACCGATGCGGCGGCTGAAGTCCTTGCTGTGCGAGTCGCCGTGACCGGGACGGTTCGGATCGAACGTGCCGGCGGCCGACTCCTCGGCCAGGAACGCCCGCACGTCCGCACGCAACGCCTCGCATTCGTCCGGCAGGCGGATCTGATCGAAGCTGAGGTTGGCAGTCATATGTTGTTCCGATCAGCGGGAGGCGACGAGCGGCCAGAATTCGTCCGCGCCGCGCGCCGCGATCCTTCGTCCGAGCTCCGCCGCCCAATGGCTCTCGTTGCCGAAGTCGTCGCGCCAAGCCAGCATGCGCAGCGTATAGCGATGCAGGACGTGCTCGTTGGTGAAGCCGATCGCACCATGCACCTGATGGGCGATCGATGCGCCCTCCTCGGCGGCCTCGGCGCAGCGGATCTTCGCCGCCGCCGCTTCCAGGAAGATGGCGTCGTCGAATGTCGCGTTGCGCGCGATCGCGTCCGCGGCCGAATGCGCCGCGGTCATCGCAGCCGCGACCTCGCCGGCGAGTCGCGCCAGATTGTGCTGCACCGCCTGGAATTTGGCGATCGGACGCTCAAAGGCGATGCGCTCGTTCGCGTATCGCACCGTCAGATCGAGAATCGCCTCCAGCGCTCCCGCCGTTTCGACGCTGCGCACCACGCAGCCCATCAGCATCAGAACGGTCTGGTCGAACCCGGCGGGCGCCAGCGCGACGGCAACCGGCGTCACCCGATCGAACGTCACCGTGTTGGAGGGCTCGCCGGCAAGGCTCGTTCCCTCGCTCATGCGGCATGCGGCGGTCTCGACCAATGCGACGGAAAATCCCTGCGGTCCGCTTGCCAGCACCGCGAGATGGCGCGCCTCCTTGGCGAACGGCACGCCGCGCGCCCGCCCGCTCAATGTTCCGTCGGCGTTCAACGTGACACGGTCGTCCGGCCGTGCCGGCGCGACCGACATCGCGCCTTCGGGCGCTGATAATCCGGCGCGCGACAACAGCCAGCCGGCGAGCAACGTTTCGGCGAGCGGAACCGCCGCCGCATAACGCCCGGCCACGCCGAGCACCGCGAAGCCGTCGGCCAGTTCCGCGCCGGCGCCGCCATGCTCCTCTGGCACCCAGGCGAGCGTCAGGCCGGAACCGCTGAGCGCCCGCCACAGGTCCTTTTTCCAGTCGTCGTCGCGCGCGCGGTTGACGGCTTGAGGATCGGCAAGATCGGCGAAGATGCGCGCCGCGGTTTCGGCGACAATGTGCTCGCTCACGGCGCTTCCTGCTTCAGGTCGGCCTTGCATCCCGCGCAGCGCACGGACCCCAATGGTGGAGGCAGGCCGGCGCCTTGGCAAGCGGCGCGATTTGAGGCTGCCGTTCCGCGATAACTCAAGCGCCGTGGACACATAGGCCGCACCCCTCGACCCTTGGTCCGGGTTGCCCCGGCGGATCGCAACCATTAGCGTGCCCACCCAAGAACAAAGAGCGGGTGCGACGGGCGACGCATTCCGCGGCCGAACGGGAGGATGACATGAACAGCAAGCTGTTGCGCTTGGCGGTGCTGTTGCGCTTGGCGGTCGCCGCGATCGCCGTTTCCGCCGCCTTCAACGCCTACGCCGAGGAGCCGAAGCGCGGCGGGATACTGCAGATGTATCACCGCGAGACGCCGCCCAGCATGTCGATCCACGAGGAAGCGACATTTTCGGTCAACGTCTCATCCATGCCGATCTTCAACAACCTGGTGGTCTACGACCAGCACAAGGCGCAGAACAGCCTGGACACCATCGTGCCGGACCTGGCGACGAGTTGGTCGTGGAGCGCCGATAGGAAGGCGCTGACCTTCAAGCTGCGCGAAGGCGTGAAATGGCACGACGGCAAGCCCTTCACCAGCGCCGACGTGAAGTGCACGTGGGAGATGCTGTCCGGCAAGTCGCAGAACCGATTGCGCAAGAACCCGCGCAAGGACTGGTACGCGAACGTCACCGAGGTGACGACCGAGGGTGACCTCCAGGCGACGTTCCACGTGAAGCAGCCGCAGCCGGCCCTGCTCGCCATGATCGCGTCCGGCTACACGCCGGTCTATGCCTGCCACGTGACGGCGGCGCAGCAGCGCACCAATCCGATCGGCACCGGCCCGTTCAAGTTCGTCGAGCTGAAGCAGAACGAGTTGATCAAGCTCGTGCGCAATCCGGACTACTGGAAGAAGGACCGCCCCTATCTCGACGGCATCGACTACACCATCATCCCGAACCGCTCGACCGCGATCCTCGCCTTCGTGGCCGGCAGGTTCGACATGACGTTCCCGACCGAGGTGACGGTCCCGCTGCTCAAGGACGTGAAGGCGCAGGCGCCGCAGGCGGTGTGCGAACTCGCGCCGACCAACGTCAGCACCAACCTGATCGTCAACCGCCAGAGCGCGCCGTTCGACAATGCCGACGTGCGGCGCGCCACCGCGCTCGCGCTCGATCGCAAGGCGTTCATCGACATCCTGTTCGAAGGCAAGGCCGATATCGGCGGAACGCTGCTGCCGCCGCCCGCGGGCGTGTGGGGACTGCCGCCGGAGGAGCTCAAGACCGTTTCGGGCTACGGCGACGTGCAGCAGAACCGCGCCGAAGCGCGCAAACTGATGGAGAAGGCCGGCTACGGGCCCGACAAACGGCTGAAGCTGAAGGTCTCCACCCGCAACCTGCCGATCTACCGCGACCCGGCCGTGATCCTGATCGACCAGCTCAAGGACATCTACGTCGACGGCGAGCTCGACGTGATCGAAAGCGGCATCTGGTTCGCCAAGGTGGCGCGCAACGAGTATTCGATCGGATTGAACCTCACCGGCAATGGCATCGACGATCCGGACCAGTCGTTCTACGAGAATTTTGCATGCGGATCGGAGCGCAACTACACCCGCTATTGCAACAAGGACCTGGAGAAGCTGTTCGATCAGCAATCGGCAGAGGCCGACCTCGCCAAGCGCAAGAAGCTTGCCTGGGAGATCGACAGGAAGCTGCAGGAGGACGTGGCGCGGCCGGTGCTCTACCACTCGCGTCAGGCGACGTGCTGGCAGCCTCACGTGAAGGGCGTCACCGTCATGGTCAACAGCTCGTACAACGGACACCGGTACGAGGATGTGTGGCTGAGCAAGTAGGGCGGATTAGCCATAAGCGCGTTTTACGCGCGTCTTTCGACGCGCTATGGCGTAATCCGCCGAAGAACTTTTTGCCGGCGCAATACGCCATAGCGCGCGGAAGACGCGCATATGGCTATTGCGCCCTACGGAAGCGGAGCTGACGGGAGGAAACCTTGGGAACCTACCTGATCCGGCGCTTCCTCCTGATGCTCCTGACGCTGTTCGGCATTTCGGTGCTGGTGTTCGTGCTGCTGCGGGTCGTCCCCGGCAACATCGCCGACATCCTGTTTAGCGCCGCCGGCATGATCAATCCGGCCGACAAGGCGCAGATCGAAAAGGAGCTCGGCCTCGACCTGCCGATCCTGATGCAATACGCGCACTGGGTCGGCGGCCTGCTGCAGGGCGACCTCGGCTATTCCTATGTCTCGGAGAAGCCGACCTTGCAGGAGATCCTGCCGCGCCTGCCGATCAGCGCGAAGCTTGCCGGCATGGCGCTCGCCTTCGCGATCCTGTTCGGCATCCCGCTCGGCGTCATCTCCGCGGTGCGGCAGAACACGATGCTCGACTACGTGCTGCGCGTGATCAGCCTCAGCGGGCTTTCGCTGCCGTCGTTTTGGCTCGGATTGCTGATCCTGATGGCGTTCGTCCACTACTTCGGCTGGATCCCGATCTACACGGCGCCGCCCAAGTCGCTGTGGGACGAACTCCTGCTCTACAGCATCCCGGCGGCGGCGGTCGGCTTCCGCTCCTCGGCGTTGATCATGCGGCTGACGCGCTCCTCCATGCTCGAAGTGCTGCGCCAGGACTACATCCGCACCGCGCGCGCCAAGGGCGCCTCGTACACCACGGTCAATTTCAACCACGCGCTGCGCAACGCGGTGCTGCCGATCGTCACCATCGTGGGTATCGAGGCGGCCTTCCTGGTCGGCGGGCTGATCGTCACCGAGACGGTGTTCAACATCCCCGGCGTCGCGCGTTTCCTGGTGGAAGCCATCAAGTGGCGCGACTACCCGATCGTGCAGAATCTCGTGATGTTCATCGCGTTGTGCGTCGTGACCATCAATTTCCTGATCGACATGGCCTACCTCGCGCTCGATCCGCGCATCGCCTACGAGAAATGAGCATGATCCCGAAAAGTGGACGCCGGCTTTCCGAGAAAGATCATGCTCCACGATAAAGTGGCGGCGATCGGGCAAGGCACCGAAGCCGCAGGGCCCAGCGCCCATAGTTGGGCGAATTCGCTCGGCTATCTCGCCAAGCGCTACCCGCTCGGCGCGGCGGGCGCCGTGATCGCGGCCGTGTTCGTGTCGATGGCGATCTTCGCGCCCTGGATCACGCAGTTCGATCCGACCGCGACCGACCCGCGCGCCTCGCTCGCCTATCCCGGCGCCGCACACATCCTCGGCGCGGACTTCATGGGCCGCGACATGTGGAGCCGCATCGTCTACGGCGCGCGCATCTCGCTCGCGGTCGGGCTCGGCTCGACCTCGCTCGGCTGCCTGATCGGGGTCACGATCGGCCTGACGTCGGGCTATTTCGGCGGCTGGTACGACCTGATCGTTCAGCGCTTCATGGACATGATGCAGTCGCTGCCGCTCCTGGTGATGGCGCTGGTGATGACGGCGGCGCTCGGGCCGTCGCTGCCCAACACCATCATCGCGATTGCGATTCCGCTGGTGCCGACGGTCGCGCGCGTCATCCGCTCCAACACGCTGATGCTGCGCGAGATGCCGTTCGTGGAAGCTGCGCGCGCGGTCGGCATGAACGAGTTCGCCATCGCGTTGCGCCACGTGCTGCCGAACACGCTGGCACCGCTGATCGTGCTGGCGACCGCGCAGCTCGGCTCCACCATCCTGGTCGAGGCGGCGCTCTCGTTCCTCGGCCTCGGCGTCCCCGAGCCGCATCCCTCGTGGGGACGCATGCTGTCGGAGTCGGCGGCCGAATACGTGCGCGTCGCGCCGTGGCTGGTGATTTTTCCCGGCGCCGCGATCAGCCTCGCGGTGTTCGGCACCAACCTGCTCGGTGACGCGCTGCGCGACATCCTCGATCCGCGTCAACGCGACTGATCATGTTGCAGCCGCAAGCCGCCGAAAACGACGCCACGTCCGACGCGCTGCTCGAGGTCGCGGCGCTGCAGACCTACTTCTTCCTGCGCGGCGGCATCCTCAAGGCTGTCGACGGCATGAGCTTCGCCCTCAAGCCGCACGAGACGCTGGCGATCGTCGGCGAATCCGGCTGTGGCAAGTCGATGACCGCGCTGTCGCTGATGCGACTCGTCCCGGACCCGCCGGGCCGCATCGTCGGCGGGTCGGTCAAGCTTGCCGGGACCGACCTCATCGCGCTCGACGAGCCGGCGATGCGACGCGTGCGCGGCAAAGACATCTCGATGATCTTCCAGGAGCCGATGACGTCGCTCAATCCGGTGATGACCGTCGGGGCGCAGATCGCCGAGACGCTGCTGCTGCACGAGGACTTGAGCCGCCGTCAGGCGCTGCAGCGTGCGGTCGATATCCTGCGCCTGGTGCGCATTCCGGAGGCGGAGCAGCGGCTGAAGGAGTATCCGCACCAGCTTTCCGGCGGCATGCGCCAGCGGGTGATGATCGCGATGGCGCTCGCCTGCAATCCGAAGGTGCTGATCGCCGACGAGCCCACCACCGCGCTCGACGTGACCATCCAGGCGCAGATCCTCGACATCATCCTCGAACTGCAGCGCAAGCTCGGCACCGCGGTCATCCTGATCACGCACGACCTCGGCGTGGTGGCCGAGACCGCGCAACGCGTGATCGTGATGTATGCCGGCAAGAAGGTCGAGGAAGCGCCGGTCGAGGAGCTGTTCGCCCGGCCGCTGCATCCCTACACGCACGGCCTGATGGCGTCGATCCCGCGCCTGGAACTGATGCGCGGCGGCACGGCTGAGACCAAGCGGCGCCTGCAGGAGATCCCCGGCATCGTGCCGTCGCTGGTCCACCTTCCCGCCGGCTGCGCCTTTGCGCCGCGCTGCCCGTTCGCCGACGACCTTTGCCGGCGCGAGGCGCCGGCCTATGTGGAGAAACGTCCCGGTCACTGGGCCGCATGCTGGCATTCCGACGCGCTGTACGGAGCCGGTCATGCTTGAGCCGAGCCGGCCCCCGGTGCTCGAGGTCATCGATCTGAAGAAGCATTTCCCGATCAAAAAGGGATTGCTGCGCCGCACCGTCGGCCATGTCTACGCCGTGGACGGCGTTACCTTGTCGATCCGCGCCGGCGAAACGCTCGCGCTGGTCGGCGAGTTGGGTTGCGGCAAGTCCACCGTCGGCCGCGCGATCCTGCGGTTGATCGAGCCGACCGCGGGGCAGATCAAGGTCAACGGCGCCGACATCACGCACCTGACCAAGGCCGAACTGCGCCCGTTCCGCCGCGCGATGCAGATCATCTTCCAGGATCCGTTCTCGTCGCTCGATCCGCGCATGTCGGCCGGCAACATCGTCGGCGAGCCGTTGCGCGTGCACGGCGTCGGAACGGCCAGGGAGCGGCGCGCGCGCGTCGCCGACATCTTCAAGCGCGTCGGCCTGCGCCCCGAGCACATCGACAATTATCCGCATCAATTCTCCGGCGGGCAGCGCCAGCGCATCGGGATCGCGCGCGCGCTCGCGCTGGAGCCGAGCCTGATCATCGGCGACGAGCCGGTCTCCGCGCTCGACGTGTCGATCCAGGCGCAGATCCTCAACCTGGTGATGAACCTGCAGGACGAGCTCGGCCTCACCTACCTGTTCATCTCGCACAATCTCGCCGTGGTCGAGCACGTCAGCCACCACATTGCCGTGATGTATCTCGGCCGCATCGTCGAATACACCGACAAGAAGACGCTGTTCACCTCAGCGCTGCATCCCTACACGGAGTCGCTGCTTGCCGCCGTGCCGGTGCCCGATCCGGCCATCAAACGCAAGAGGATGATCCTGCAGGGCGACGTGCCGAGTCCGGTGCGGCCACCCCCCGGCTGCCACTTCCACACCCGATGCCCCTACGCGATCGATCGCTGCAAAGTGGAAGAGCCGGCGCTGCGCGAGGTGCGGCCGGGGCAATTGGTGGCGTGTCATCTGCGCTAGGGAAGGCACGAAGGCGGATCGATCGGAATCTGCGCGAATGTCGCGCGCCTTTGCCCACCCTACGCGCCCTTGTGCCGGGTCCCGCGACGTTGTCCAATCGGCGCGAACGAGGGGAAAAATGGCGCAACTTCTGTTCCGGAATTTCCGGCTGCTCGAGCCCGAGATCGGCGAATTGCAGGACGGGCACGAGCTGCTGATCGAAGGCGAGACCGTCCGCGAGGCATCCGACAAGCCGATCAAGATCGCGAGCGCCGACGTGGTCGATTGCGGCGGGCGCACGCTCATGCCCGGGCTGATCGACAGCCACGTCCACGTCATCCTGAGCGAGGTGAACATCCGCTTCCTCGAAGCCGTGCCGCTGACCTTGATGACGGCGCGCGCCGCGCGGTTGATGCTCGCCATGCTCAATCGCGGCTTTACCACCGTGCGAGACACCGGCGGCGCCGACTGGGGAATCAGGAGCGCGGTGGAGCAGGGCGACATTCCGGGACCGCGCCTGTTCATCGCCGGCGCCGCGATCGGGCCGACCGGCGGGCATAGCGATGCGCGCCGGCGTACCGATTTCGGCCTGCGCTGCCACTGTTGCGACGCCATGCGGTTCGGGATGCGCCAATCGGACGGCGTCTCCGAGGTGCTCAAATCCGTGCGCGAGCAGATGCGCCAGGGCGCCGATCACATCAAGATCATGATGTCGGGCGGCGTCGCGTCGCCCTACGACCCGCTCGACAGCCTGCAATTCAGCCCGGCGGAAATCGCGGCCGCGGTCCAGGAGGCGCACGCCTTCGGCCGCTACGTCTGCGCCCACGCCTACTCGCCGGAAGCGATGACGCGGGCCGCACATGGCGGCGTGCGCGTCATCGAGCACGGCAATCTCATCGACGAGGCAACCGCCAAGCTGATGGCCGAGAATGGCATGTTCATGGTGGCGAACCTCGTCGCCTACTACGCGATGCGCGAACGCGCAGCCGAATTCGGCATGACCGGCGACATGCTGGCGAAGAATGATCTGGTGATCGACGGCGGTCTGCGCTCGCTCGAGATCTGCAAGCGGGCAGGAGTTCCCGTCGGCTACGGCACCGATCTGCTCGGTGCGTTGCAGGTGGACCAGAGCCGCGAGTTCATGATCCGCCGCGAGGTGCTGACGCCGATCGAGATCATCCGCGCCGCCACCACCGTCGGGGCGAGGATCATCCGCCAGGAGGGCAAGCTCGGAACGCTCAAAGCCGGCGCCTATGCGGACCTGATCCTCATCGACGGCGACCCGTTGAAGAACCTTGCCCTGTTCCAGGAGCAGGGCAAACACCTTGCCGCCATCATGAAGGGCGGCAAGTTCCACAAGAACCGGCTGAACTGATCGATGGCGACCGCTTTCGCTCGCGTGCGGATCGGGCGATGGGCGCTCAACGGTGCGGCTGCGCTCGCGCTCGGTTTCATCCTGTTGCCGCTCGTCCTGGTGACTTGGCTCGCGTTCTTCCGCCAGGAAATCCCGTCGTTTCCGCCCGAGGGCTATTCGCTGCAATGGTTCGCCGCGGTGCCGAGCAATAAGAGCTTCGTCGGCGGCTTCATCTTGAGTTTCCAGGTCGGTATCGCCGCGACCTTGATCGGGCTGGCGCTCGCCGTGCCGGCGAGCCTTGCGGTCGCGCGGCGGCGCTTTGCCGGCCGCGGCTTCGTCAATGCGCTCCTGCTGATGCCGCTGATCGTGCCCGGCGTCGTGCTCGGCACCTCCATCTACGTGTTCCAGATCGAGACCGAGGTGGCGACCGGTTTGCCGCTGCTCGGCTCGACCGCAGGCCTGATCGCCGCGCACGCGCTGATCGTCGTCCCGTGGGCGGCGCGGCTCGTAGGCGCAAGCCTCGCGGGCTTCGACCCGACGGTCGAGGAAGCGGCCAAGAACCTCGGCGCGCCGCCCTGGACCACGTTCCGTCGCGTGACATTGCCGGCGATCCGACCCGGCATCGTCGCCGCCGCACTGTTCGGCTTCGTCACCTCGTTCGGCAATCTCGAGATGAGCCTGTTCCTGGTCGGCGCCGGGCGCACCACCTTGCCGATCGCAATCCTGCAGTATCTCGAATGGAAGATCGATCCGACGGTCGCGGCCGTCTCGGTGCTGCAGATCGCGCTGATCGGCGTGGCGATGGTCGTGACCGATCGCTACGTGAGGATCGCGCAGGTCGTTTAGCGCATGATCCCGAAAAGTGGGAACCGGTTTTCGGACAAGATCATGCGCAAAGAAAAGATAGTCTGAACATGGCGCGGCTCGAACTAGCCAAGCTGTCGAAGCGCTACGGCGAGCACACCGTGGTGGCGGACGTGACGCTCGACGTCGCCGACGGCGAGTTCCTGGTGCTGCTCGGCCCCTCGGGCTGTGGCAAGACCACGACCCTGCGTATGATCGCCGGCCTGATCGAGCCGAGCGCCGGCACGGCGCGCATCGGCGGTGCCGACGTGACCTATCTGCCGCCGTGGCGCCGCAATACCGGCATGGTGTTCCAGAGCTATGCGCTGTTTCCGCACATGACGGTGGCCGAGAACGTCGCGTTCGGTCTGGAGATGCGCAAGCTCGCCAAGGACGAAATCTCCAACCGCGCAAACGAGGCGCTGCGGCTCGTCCGCCTCGCCGGCTTTGCCGAACGTTTCCCGCGCCAGCTCTCCGGCGGCCAGCAGCAGCGCGTCGCGCTCGCGCGCGCGCTCGCGATCCGGCCCGACGTGCTCCTGCTCGACGAACCGCTGTCCAACCTCGACGCCAAGCTGCGCGAGGAAGTGCGCATCGAGATCCGCGAGCTGCAGCGCCAGCTCGGGCTCACCACCATCATGGTCACGCACGATCAGGAGGAGGCGCTCACCGTCGCGGACCGCCTTGCCGTGATGGCCGAGGGCGAGGTGCGCCAGATCGGCAGCCAGCGCGACCTCTACGAGCGCCCGGCCGACCGCTTCGTGGCCGCCTTCGTCGGGCGCAGCACGTTCCTCGATGGCCGTGTGACCGCCCCGGGCGAGTTCGAGACCGCAGGCGGCTTGCGCCTGCGCTGCCGCGGCGACGGCGTGCCGGGCCCTGCCGCATTGGTGCTCCGACCCGAGCGTCTGCATCTCGGCGGCGCAAACGGGATGGACAATCGGCTCCCCGGTAAGGTGGAATTCGTCTCCTATCTGGGTGCCGTGCTCGAGCTGCACGTGCGCCTGTCGCCGGCCGACCGCGTGGTCGTGCAGCTGCCGAACCGTGGCGACGCTGCGCCCGCCGTGGGCGATAGCGTCGAAGTCGCTTGGCATCGGGATGCCGGAATGGTCTTTGCGCAACAGAAACCAGCCAGTGGAGGATGACATGATCGGCAACTGGAAATTCTCGCGGCGCGATGCGCTCAAGGCCGCGGGCGCCGTCGCTTTGACGGGCGTTGCGACCGAGCCGGCGCTGGCCCAGGGGCGCGTCGTGGTCGGCACCTGGGGCGGCGACTATGCGCGCCTGCTCGCGAAGAACGTCGAGGATCCGTTGCTCAAGCCGAAAGGCTTCGATGTCGCGCAGGACCAGGCCGGCGACGGCCCGCGCCGCACCAAGATGGTGGCGGAGAAACGCTTGCCGCGCGGCACCAGCGACATCCAGGGCCTGTCCGCCGCCAACATGTACGAGATGAACGAGGCCGGCGTGCTCGAGACCATCGACTATTCCAAGATGCCGAACGCCAAGAACCTCATGGCCAACATGAAGTACCCGTACGGCGTCGGGCACATCTATTCCGGCAAGGTGGTGGTCTACAATCCGAAGCTGATCCCGCAGGCGCCGAAGAGCTTCAAGGACGCGTTCGATCCCAAGCACGGCAACAAGATGGGCATTATCGACATCCAATATCAGTACACGATGGCGGCGGCGGCGATGGCGGCGGGGGGCAAGCTCTCCGACTTCGAGCCCGGCAAGGCGATCCTGATGGAGGCCAAGAAGGGCGGCGTTCGCATCTATCCGACCAACGAAGCCTTCGCGCAGGCGCTCAAGAATGAGGAGATCGGCGTCGGCATCATGTGGAAGGCGCGCGTGGTGCAATGGCAGAACGCCGGCATCAGCGTGCAGTCGGTCGCGCCGGCCGAGGGCGTGCCGATGTACATCTCGGGCTTCGGCATCCCGAAGAACGCGCCCAACAAGGACGGCGCCTACGCCTACATGAACGCGATGCTGGAGAAGAGCGCGCAGGAGAACTTCGCGATCGACATGGGCTACAACCCGACCGTCACCAACGCGGTGGTGGCGCCGGACCTCAAGCAGCGCATCGGCTTCTCGGCGGAAGAAGAACAGCGCCTCATCGATCTCGACTACGGCTACATCGCCAAGAACGACTCCGCACTGAAGGAGTGGTGGGACAAGGTGTTCAAGGCTTGAGGCGTGGCTTCCCCTCTCCCGCGCAGCGGGAGAGGGTGGCGAGCGCGTAGCGCGAGCCGGGAGAGAGGGCATTTTTTTAGGAACGCGCCCTCTCCCGCCCTCGCTTCGCTCGGGCACCCTCTCCCCGCTTCGCGGGGCGAGGGGACCTGCGGCCGCATCCAACATGAACACCGCGCGTAGCACCCACCTCACCGCCGCGGGACTCATCGGCCCCGCGACGCTCTATGTCGGGATCGGGCTGCTCGTCCCGCTCGCCATCCTGCTGCGCTACAGCCTGAACCAGTTCGTACCGGGCAAGTTCATGGTCGACGCGCTGACGCTGGAGAACTACGTCAAGTTCTTCACCGACATCTACTACACGGGAGTGCTCACGCGCACGGTGCGCGTCGCGCTGGTCACCACCGCGATCTGTTTGGCCGTGGGATTTCCGCTCGCCTACGTGCTGGCGCGCACGCAAGTGCGCTACAAGAACCTGCTCATCATGCTGGTGGTGCTGCCGCTGTTCGTCGGCAACGCGGTGCGGGCGGCAGGCTGGATGGTCGCGTTCGGCAACAAGGGCGTGATCAATGCGAGCCTCATGGGCCTCGGGGCGCTGGCGCAGCCGCTCGAGATCATGTTCACCGAAGGCGCCGTGATCGTCGGCATCACGGCGGTGAACCTGCCGTTCATGGTGCTGACCCTGCAGAGCGTGATCGAGGGCATCGACCGCTCGGTCGAGGAAGCGGCGTTCAACCTCGGCGCCACGCCGCTGCAGATGGCGCGCCGCGTGCTCCTGCCGCTCGCCATGCCGGGCGTTCTGGCCGGTACCATCCTCACCTTCATCCTGGCGATGAACGCCTACGCGACGCCGGTGCTGCTCGGCGGTCCGCGCTTCCAGATGATGGGCCCACTGGTCTACAATCAGTTCGTCCAACAGAACAATTGGCCGTTCGGCGGCGCGATCGCCTTCATCCTGATGACGGCGACGCTGATCCTGACGCTCGCGGCGAACCTGGTCGTGCAGGGAAGGTACCGGAGAGGCGCCGAAGCGCGGTGATCCCGGCGTTCCGTTGCAGTATCACCGTAGGGGGCAAGGGACCGTTGCATGATCTTGGAATGCTCAAGAGATTCGTCGAAATGAAGTGCCGACTACTGCACATTGCGGCAGCCGCCGCCGTCATGCTGATCGCCGCCGCCATGGCGGCACCCGTGGCGGCGTCCCGCGGCGTTGTTTCGAGGCATAGAGAAGGAGCTGGCCGAATTGTGCGCCGGCTTGCCGCAATAGCGCGACCGTTGCAACGAGCAAGGCAGAGGGGTCTGTGACCGGGGCGCGGCCGGCGCGTGGCTGAAAATGAGACTGTCGGTCATGCGGCAAGGCGTCCCGGGGGCCTGTCGGGGCGCGCGGGCGGCGCTATACTTGGCGTGGCGCGACGGACCGCCGGACCGGGCGAATTGACCCTGCTATGCTCTCAATCAGGACGTGGGGCATGCGCTTGGCGTTCGCCGCGGGCGTTCGCACATGGATGCTTGGCGTGACGACAACGACTTTCCAAGAAATCTCAAAGGGAGGATCATGCATGTGGACTAAGCTGCTGGTGGCGGCGATCGGCGTGACGCTCGCCACAGGCGCCGCGCAGGCGCAGGAGAAGCTCAAGATCGGCGTGCTTGCCACGCTCGAAGGCGCGCTGACCACGCTCGGCGAGGACTTGCTGCGCGGGCTCGAAGTCGCGCTCAAGCAGGCCAACCGCAAGGCCGGCGGCCGCGACATCGAGATCATCACCTTTGCCACCAATGCGAGCCCGGATTCGGCGATCCGCGGCGCCCGCAAGCTGGTCGAGCAGGACAAGGTCGACATCCTCCTCGGCCCGGTGTCCGGCTCCGAGGGCATCGCGATCCGCGATTATTCCAAGACGCAGCCGCAGACCACCTTCGTCAACGGCACCTCGGGCGCGCTCGAGACCACCTACGTGACTCCGTCGGAGACCTTCTTCCGCTACAATACCAACGGCGCGCAATGGATGGTGGGCGTCGGCGACTACGTCTACAACACCAAGAAATACCGCAAGATCGCCACGCTGGCCGAAGACTATTCGTTCCCCTATACGCAGATCTTCGGCTTCGCGCTCGAATACTGCCAGCTCGGCGGGCAGATCACCGAGCGCTTCTGGGTGCCGCTCGGCACCAAGGACTTCGCCTCGATCATCGCCAAGCTGCCCGACGACGTCGACGCCATCTATCTCGGGCTGGGCGGCGGCGACGCCATCAACTTCCTCAACCAGTACGCCCAGGCCGGCGGCAAGGCCAAGCTGATCGGCGGCTCGATCATGGTCGACCAGACCGTGCTGTCGTCGAAGGGCACCGCCAAGCGCTATCTGGTCGGCACCCCGACCGGCGGCCCGCAGGCCGACACCTGGGATAATCCGAAATGGCAGGCGTGGGTGAAGGCCTATCAGGACGCCTTCCCGGCCGACAAGCGCTTCACCAGCCCGTCGCTGTCGGCGACCAACTACTACAACGCCGCCAACGCGATCTTCACGGTGCTGAACAACATCAAGGGCGACTTGTCCGACGGCCACAAGAAGCTGCGCGAGGGCCTGGCCAAGCTCGAGATCGATGCGCCCAACGGCAAGATCAAGCTCGACAACAAGCGCCAAGCGATCGCCGCGAACTTCGTCACCGAGGTGGTCGAGGCGCCGAACGGCGACCTCACCAACAAGATGGTGAAGTTCGTTCCGGAGACGAGCCAGCTGCTCGGCTTCTCGGAAGCGGCCTTCGCCAAGCTCGGCCTGCCGAGCCGCACCAATCCGGAGTGCAAGAAGTCGTACAACTGAGCGGCACGTCTTTACCGAGCGTTGCGCGAGCGGGCGACCCGCGGGCCGCCCGCGTTCGTTTTCGATCCTTCCCGCTGGGAGTTCATGGAACTACCTAGAGCTGTCCTGGTTGAGGCCGATGAGCGTAGCGTCAGCGCTCCAGGCCGCGCCAATCCCGGCGCCAGAGGGGACCGATATCATGCGTTCCATCCTGCTGTGGGCAGCCCAGCTGATGGGCACCACGATCTTCGTCGTAGCCGCTCCGGTCGAGGCGGCAGCACAAGGGTCCGGCTACTGCATGTGCCGGTCGAAAACGAATCCCAACATCGCAAGCTGCAAGTCGCGCAAGGTCTGCGTCGGCCGGCAATATTGCAGTGGATTCTGCCTGCGCAAGCGGTAGCGTCCGGCTGAATGTGGCGAACCTCGACCGGGCGGCCTGCAGGCCGCCCGGTTCGTCTGAGCACGCGTGGCTCGGTAGACCGCGGCGACGCGCCCCGTCAATTCAGGGGCGGGGAGCTGAGACGGTTTCGGCGCATTCCGATTGCGTGTTGTCCAAGGCGCCGGCTGCCAGTGCGACGAGCCGGTCCATCTCGCTTTTGAGCTCGGCCGGATATTCCAAGGCGATGTGGTGCCAGGCCGCGCCCGCACAGGCGACGATGGCTTTGCGGTAGAAGATGTGACTGCCGCGGAAGCCCGAAACCGCGACCCAGGTTCGCTCGCCCCGCAAATAGGTCACGGTCTCGTCCGTGGCAAAGATGACCGTCTTCATGTGCTCCGCAATGGATGTTTCCGCGGTGGGCTTGGTATACGCGGCCAACCAGGAAGACCCATCGGGAGACAGGTAGCGCTTGCCGTTCCAGGCCGGATCGGGCGGCTGCAGCTTCCAGTCGGCCGGGATGATCTCCGCCAGGGTGAGCGGAGAGCGCCGGCCGGAACGGGGCACTCCCATCATCCGGACCTCGCGCCCGACGCCGGGGACCGCTCCCGGCGCCTCCTGGGGGACCACGACCATGTAGGGCCGGTGATGGTAATGCCGCCCCCTTCTCCGAGCGTCGGAGGCATCGACCGTCAGCACGAGGATCAAGGCGGCGAGGAGCAATGCGCGCATGCAAGCCAACGCCTCAGGTGTGGATTTGATCCCTGGGAGGCCAATTGCCGCAGCGCACACTTAGCCGTCAAACGCGCGCCGCGCCGCACTTGCCAACCCCGCCCGCAATGCGGAAACTCAAACAAAAACAAGACTGCGGGAGGGCGGCATGTCCAGGGCGTTGTCGGTTTACCACGGCCGTTTCGGCCGGGCGACGCTGTACGAGCTCAACCGCCCGATGACCACCCACGCGCATCGCGAGGGGCACCTGATCTTCTACGTCGGCGGCGGCCACGCCGCCGTTCCGGTGAACGGCAAGCCGCACGGCCTGACCGAACGGGTCGCGGTCGCGGTCAATTCGTGGGAGCCGCACGGCTTCGGCCCAAGCGATTGGCGGTCGGGCGGTCTTTATCTCGTGCTCTACATCGATCACGCGTGGTTCGAGGGCATGGGGCCGACCGGCCATTCGGCGCTGCAGTTCGGGCGCGCGGAGATCGAGATGACGCCGCACATCCGGGCGATGGTCGGCGAGGTCGTCTGCCTGCTCGAGGACTACGACAGCGCGGAGAACTTCGACGGCACCTTGTACGAGCTGACCGACGCCTGTTTCGAGCAGTCCTGGCGCCTGTTCGGCGGCCGGCAGCGCTACGTCGGCCCGGCGTCGTCCTTCATTGATTTCCGCGTGCGCAAGTCGATCGTGCTGATGTCCGAGCAGCTCGGCTCCGAGATCGAGCTTGACGCGGTGGCGCGAGATGCCGGCCTGTCGCGGCCGCATTTCTACAAACTGTTCCGCCGCCAGATGGGCGTGACGCCGAACATCTACCTCAACACGCTGCGCATGGAGCGGGCGATCGAGCGCCTCGGACAGACCGAACGATCGGTGACCGACATCGCCGACGAGCTTGGCTTCTCCTGCCAGAGCGTGTTCACCCGCTTCTTCTCCTCCCATGTCGGGATGGCGCCAACCGACTACCGCCGCGCCGTGCAGGTGCTGAACTGAAGGCGGCCGGACCTGAAAAAGAAGATACTCTCGGTCATAGACAGTCGCTGTTAAGGCCTTAACAATCCAGGAAAAGCGGCGGCGGGCTCGATCCGCCGGGGAGGCTTTGGCGAACGCCATGCGTTGGATTCCGGCTGACCGGCTCGGCGTCATCCCTCCCCGCCCTTGCGGGGAGGGTGGCCGAGCGCAGCGAGGCCGGGTGGGGTTGCTTCGATACGGCACGAGCCCCACCCGTTGTCGCGATGCCGCGCGTCGCGACGCCACCCTCCCCCACCCAAGTCGGATGTTTCCGACTTGGGATTCGTTAGGTTGCCGATCCCCGGGTAGACCCGGGATCGGCTGGGAGCGATGAAGTGTGGAGCGCGGCGCTATGAGCAATTTTGTCGGACGCCACCCGGTCTGGTCGCTGATCATACTGGTCGCGATCGCCGTCGCGCTGTTCCTCATCCTCGCGGTGTGGCCGCCGGAACTGGAGCAGATCCTCGGACGCAAGCGGGTTTTCCTGAGCGCGCTCATCAACGGCATCACGCTCGGCGGCCTCTATTTTCTGGTCGCGAGCGGCTTCACGCTGATCTTCGGGCTGATGCGCAACGTCAACCTGGCGCACGGCTCGCTTTATCTCCTGGGCGGCTACGTGGGGTTCGAGGTCGCGAACCTGACCGGCGGCTGGATTTTCAGCCTGATGGTCACTTTCCTGATCGTCGCGCTGCTCGGGGTCCTCCTGCAGTTCGCCATCTTCCGCTGGATGGAGGGGCAGGACCTGCGCCAGACCCTCGTCACCATCGCGATCTCGATCATCCTCGCCGACCTCATGCTGTGGATCTGGGGCGGGGATTTCTATCAGGTGCCGATGCCGAGCTGGCTGTCCGGGCCGGTCCAGCTTCCGTTGGTCACGGCGGTGCGCAGCGACGGGACCGCGGTCTACCTGCAATACCCGCTGGTGCGGCTCGTCATCCTCGGCGGGGCGATCGTGATCGGCGTCCTGATGTGGCTCGCGCTCAACCGTACCCGGATCGGCATGCTGGTGCGCGCCGGGGTCGACGACCGCGACATGCTGTCGGCGACCGGCGTCCGCGTGCAGCTCGTCTTCCTGCTGATCTTCGCCTTCGGCGCCGGCCTCGCCGGACTCACCGGCGTGATCGGCGGCACGTTCCAGTCGCTGCAGCCGGGCGAGGACATCAAGATTCTGCTCGCCTCGCTGGTGGTGGTGATCGTCGGCGGCATGGGCTCGATCCCCGGAGCGGCGCTCGGCGCCGTGCTGATCGGGCTCGCCGACCAGATCGGCACCGTCTACATGCCGACCTACGCGGTCGTGCTCACCTTCGTCATCATGGTGGTGGTGCTGGCGGTTCGGCCGCAGGGCCTGTTGCGCGGGCATTAGGCCATGGCCCTTGTGGAAACCGCGCGCCCGCCGACCGAAGCCAGACCGGAGCGCTGGAGCCTGACCGCGACGTTCCAGTCCTATCCGGTACTCTGGCTGCTCGCGCTGTTCCTCCTGGTGCTGCCGGCCTTCGCCAACAATTTCGTGCTGATCGAGATCTTCGGATGGGCGATGATCCTCGGCATGATCGCGCTCAGCCTGATGTTCCTCGCCGGCTACGGCGGGATGGTCAGCTTGGTGCAGATGACGGTCGCGGGCTGCGCCGGCTACATGGTGGCGATCTTCGGCACCAGCGTGATGACCGATATCAGCCTCGGCTGGCCGTGGTGGATCGGGGTGCCGCTGGCGCTTCTGATCGCGGTGATGTTCGGGACGCTGAGCGGGGCGCTGGCGGTGCGCACCGAGGGCATCTACACCATCATGATCACGCTCGCGATCGCCTCGGCGTTCTACTACTTCACCCTGCAAAACTACACGATCTTCAACGGCTTTTCCGGCTTCAACGCGGTGCGCACGCCGCGGGCCTTCGGCATCGAATGGCGCGCGCCGCTGCCGTTCTATTATCTGATCCTGTTCTGGGCCGTGGCCGCCTATCTGGCCGTCGTCTATGTGTCGCGCTCGCCGTTCGGGCTCGCGCTGCAGGGCATCCGCGACAATGCCCGGCGCATGGCCGCGCTCGGCTTCAACGTCACGGCGCACCGCATCGCCGCCTACGCGTTCGCGGCACTGATCGCGGCGATCGCCGGCGTGCTGCTGGTGTGGCATGGCGGGCAGATCTCGCCCGGCACCGCCGGCGTCGGGCCGGTGGTGGACATCCTCATCATCGCGGTCGCGGGCGGCTTGAGCCGGCCGATCGGAGCGTTCATCGGCGCGATCATCTATGTGATCCTGCGCACCTTCGCGCTCGACTTCCTGGTGGCGCTCGGACTCGACGGCAAGCGCTTCCAGCTCCTGATCGGGCTCGGCTTCCTGCTGATCGTGCTGTTCTCACCCGACGGCGTCCTCGGCCTGTGGGCGCGCTGGCGCGAGCGCCTGATGCGCCCGGCCGGCGTAGGCGGCGGGAGGACGTGATGGCGGTGGCGCCCGTATCGGTGGCGGAACGCTTGAGCGCCGTGGGCACGGCGAACGCGCTGGAACTGCGCGGCGTGACGCGGCTGTTCGGCGCATTGGCGGCGCTGACCGACGTCACGCTGACGGTGCGTCCGGGCGAACGGCGCGCGGTGCTCGGCTCGAACGGCGCCGGCAAGACCACGCTGTTCAATTGCATCACCGGGGACTTTCCCTCGACCTCCGGCACCATCCGCTTCTTCGGCGAGGACGTGACCCACTTTCCGCCGCATGAGCGCATCCGGCGCGGCCTGCGCCGCACCTATCAGATCTCGGCCCTGTTCACCGGGCTGGCGGTGATCGACAACGTCTACCTCGCCTGCTGCGGCGTCTCGCGCGGGCGCTTCTCGCTGATCCGCCCGCGCCGCGACGACCGGCTGATGCAGTCGGCGGAGAACCTGGTGCAGGCCGTCCACCTCACCGCCGTGAAGGATCAACGCGTGTCGGAGCTGAGTCACGGGCAGCAACGTCAATTGGAGATCGCGCTCGCGCTCGCCGGCGCGCCGCGCTTCATCCTGTTCGACGAGCCGGCCGCCGGGCTCTCGCCGGCCGAGCGCGCGGAGCTGATCGAGATCCTCACTTCACTTCCCGCGCACATCGGCTACATCGTCATCGAGCACGACATGGACGTGGCGCTGCGCGTGGTCGAGAGCGTGACGATGATGCACAACGGCCGCATCTTCAAGGAAGGACGGCCGGAGGAGATCGAGTCCGACCCGGAAGTGCAGGAGCTTTATCTCGGAGGCGGTCATGGCTGACGCGGCTCCGCGCAGGGTCCCGCCGCTGCTGCAGGTGCGCGGCCTCAACGTCTATTACGGCCATTCGCACGCGCTGCAGGGCGTCGAGTTCACCATCCACACCGGCGTGCTCGCGGTGGTCGGGCGCAACGGCATGGGCAAGACCACGCTGTGCAAGACCATCATGGGCCTAGTGCCGGCTTCGAGCGGCTCGATCCGCTTCGCCGACAACGATGAGCTGACGCGGCTCAACCCGGCGCAGATCGCGCGCCTCGGCATCGGCTACGTGCCGCAGGGACGCCGGCTGTGGCGCTCGCTCACCGTCGACGAGCATCTGCGCGTCGCACCGAACCTGCGCAAAGGCGCATGGACCATCGAGCGCATCTACGAAACCTTCCCGCGGCTGGCCGAACGCAAGAACAATGCGGGCGGGCAATTGTCCGGCGGCGAACAGCAGATGCTTGCGATCTCGCGCGCGCTGCTCGCCAATCCGCGCCTGCTGGTGATGGACGAGCCGACCGAGGGCCTCGCTCCGCTGATCGTCGCCCAAGTCGAGGAGATGCTGGTCCGCCTCGCCGAGGACGGCGAGATGGCGGTGCTGGTGATCGAGCAGAACATCGGCGTCGCCTGCGCGGTGTCGGAGAACGTCGCCATCATGGTCAACGGCCGCATCAACCGCGTGATCGAGGCACAGCGGCTGGCCACGGACCGCGAGCTGCAGCAGCGCCTGCTCGGCGTCGGCCGGCACGGTCACGAGGACATGATCCTCGAGCCGGCGCCCGGCACAACGGCCGCGCCGGAGCGCCGGCCGGACCGCGGCCCGGCGCGCATCTATGTTTCGAATCCAACCCCGCCGACGCGCTGGTCGCAACCGGTGGCGGCGGCAAGGATCGAGGCGGCGGCGCGCACCGCGTCCAGCGTCGTGGCGCTCGACCAGGCCGCCGGACGGCGCGCGGAGGTGAAGCCGCTCGCGGCCGGCGGCGCGCCGGTCGTGATCGTCGCGGGCACGCTCGACACCAAAGGCGAGGAACTGCGCTTCATCCGCGATCAGTTGAAACAGGCGGACGTGCGTACGCGGCTCGTTGACCTCTCCACCAGCGGCAAGCATTCCGCCGCCGACGTAGCGCCGCTCGAAATCGCGCTGCATCACCCGCGCGGGTCGTCCGGCGTGTTCACCGGCGACCGCGGTGCCTCGGTTGCCGCCATGGCGGAGGCGTTCGAGACCTGGGTGATGCGGCAGAGCGCCATCGCCGGTATCATCTCGGCCGGCGGCTCGGGCGCGACCTCGCTCGCCACCCCGGCGATGCGCGCACTGCCGGTGGGCGTGCCCAAGGTCATGATCTCGACCGTGGCGTCGGGCGACGTCGGGCGCTACGTCGGCCCCGCCGACATCATGATGATGTACTCGGTGACCGACGTGCAGGGGTTGAATTCGATCTCGCGGCAGTTGCTCGCCAACGGCGCGCAGGCGATGGCCGGCATGGTGAGGGCGCGCCTCGCCGCGGCCCGCGAGGCGCGCGGGACGCGCGCGGCGCGGCCGGACCTGCCTGCGATCGGTCTGACGATGTTCGGCGTCACGACGCCGTGCGTGCAGCAGATCACGGCGGCGCTGGCGGGAGAATACGAGTGCCTGGTGTTCCACGCGACCGGCGTCGGCGGCCAATCCATGGAGAAGCTCGTCGACAGCGGCATGCTTACCGGCGTGATCGACATCACCACGACCGAAGTCTGCGATCTGCTGATGGGCGGCGTGCTGCCCGCGACCGAGGATCGCTTCGGGGCGGTCATCCGCGCGCGCATGCCCTATCTGGGTTCGTGCGGCGCGCTCGACATGGTGAACTTCGGCGCGCGCGATACGGTGCCGGAGCGCTACCGCGGGCGGCTGCTGCACCAGCATAATCCGCAGGTCACGCTGATGCGCACCACGGCGGAGGAGAACGACCGCGTCGGCCGCTGGATCGGCGAGCGGCTCAACCGTATGGACGCGCCGGTGCGTTTCCTGCTGCCCGAGGGCGGCGTCTCGGCGCTCGATGCGCCTGGCGGCGCGTTCCACGATCCCGCCGCCGACGCGGCGCTGTTCGCCGCGCTCGAGCAGACCGTGCGGGCGACCGCGACGCGCCAGCTCGTCCGCGTGCCGACCAACATCAACGATCCCGCATTCGCGGCAGCCGCGCTGGGGCATTTCCGCGCCCTGCAAGGCGGCCGCGTGCGCCGCCGGGCGGCGAGGTGATGCCCATGCGGTTCGAACGCTCGGCCCTGCTGGACAAGTTCCGCGCCACGATCGCGCGCGGCGAGCCGATCGTCGGCGGCGGCGCCGGCACCGGGCTGTCGGCCAAATGCGAGGAGGCGGGCGGCGTCGACCTCATCGTCATCTACAATTCCGGCCGTTACCGCATGGCCGGGCGCGGCTCGCTCGCCGGGATGATGGCGTATGGCGACGCCAACGCGATCGTGATGGAGATGGCCGCCGAGGTCCTGCCTGTGGTCAAGCACACGCCGGTGCTCGCCGGCGTGAACGGCACCGACCCGTTCCGGGCGATGGACGTGTTCCTCGACCAGGTGAGGAGAATCGGCTTCTCCGGCGTGCAGAACTTTCCCACCGTCGGGATCATCGACGGGACGTTCCGGGCGAACCTCGAGGCGACCGGCATGTCGTACGGTCTCGAAGTCGACATGATCGCCAAGGCGCACGAAAAGGACCTGCTGACCACGCCCTACGTATTCAACGCAGACGAAGCGGCCGACATGGCGCGGGCCGGCGCCGATTTGATCGTATGCCACATGGGGTTGACGACCGGCGGCACCATCGGAGCAGCGGCAGCGCTCACGCTTTCCGCATGCCCGGCCCTGGTCGATGCGTGGGCTGAAGCGGCATTGAAGGTGCGGCGCGACGTGATCGTGCTGGTCCATGGCGGGCCGGTGGCCGAGCCGGCGGACGCCGAATATGTCTTGAAGAACACCACGAACTGCCACGGTTTCTACGGCGCCTCCTCGATGGAGCGGCTGCCGGTCGAAGTGGCGCTGACGGAGCAGACGCGTAAGTTCAAGCAGATCGGCCGGCGCTGAGCCGGAAATCGTCGCGGACGTGCCCGCGCGGGGAGGATGAGATGTCTGGCGTGCTGATCGGGACCCTGATCCTGTGGCTTATCATCGCGATCATCGTCATCGCGATCGTCGTCTATCTGGTGAACTGGCTCTACCACCGGTCCTCGAAGGAAGTCTCCTTCGTGCGCACGGGCCTGTTCGGCGAACGGGTGGTGATCAACGGCGGCGCCTTCGTGCTGCCGTTCATCCACGACTACACGCCGGTCAACATGAACGTGCTGCAGATGGAGATCGTGCGCGAGAAGGCCGACGCGCTGATCACCAAGGATCGCATGCGCGTCGACATCGAGGCCGAGTTCTATGTGCGCGTAGCCTCGACCAGGGAAGCGGTCTCGCTCGCCGCGACGACGCTCGGCCGACGCACCATGGAGCAGGAGCGCCTGCACGCGCTGCTCTCCGGCAAGTTCGTCTCGGCGCTGCGCTCGGTCGCCTCCGAAATGACCATGGAGGAGATGCACGAGCAGCGCGGCGACTACGTGGTCCGGGTCAAGGCCGCCGCCGCCGAGGGGCTGGCACAAAACGGCCTTGAGCTGGAATCCGTCGCGATCACCGACCTGGACCAGACCGACCTCGAATACTTCAATCCTTCCAATAGGTTCGACGCCCAGGGCCTGACCCAACTGATCCAGGAGATCGAGGCGCGGCGCAAGCTGCGCAACGACATCGAGCAGGAATCGATGATCCTGATCCGCAGCCGCAACCTGGAAGCCGAGCGCCAGGCCCTCGACATCGAGCGCGAAAGCGAGACCGCGCGGCTCAACCAGGAGCGCGACGTGGAGGTGCGCCGCGCCGTGCAGCGCGCCGAGCTAGCGCGCGAGCGCGCGCTGCGCGATACCGAAGCCGAACAGGCGCAGATCGCGGCGCGCGAAGAGATCGAGAAGGCGCGCATCTCCAACGAGCGGGCGATCAGCGAGGCTCGCATCGCCTCGGATCGCGAGGTGCGCCAGCGCGAGATCGAGCGCACGCGCGTCGTGGAGGAAGCCGAGATCGCGGCACGCGAGGAGGTCGAGAAAGCGCGTATCGCGAACCAGCAGACGATCAGCGAGGCGCGCATCGCCTCGGAACGCGAGGTGCGCCAGCGCGAGATCGAGCGCACGCGCGCGGTCGAGGAAGCCGAGATCGTGGCGCGCGAGCAGGTCGAAAAGGCCCGCATCGCGCAGGAGCGCGCCGTCACCGAGGCGCGCATCGTCAACGAGGAAGAGACAAGGCGCCGCGACATCGAGCGCACCCGCGCCGTGGAGCAAGCCGAGATCGCCGCGCGCGAGGCGACCGAAAAGCTGCGCATCGCGCAGATGATGGCGGTCAATGCCGACCGCATCGCCTCGGACGAGAAGACCCGCGCGCTCGAGATCGCGCGCACGCGCACGCTGGAAGAGGCCGAGATCGCCGCCCAGCAGGCGATCGAGGCGGCGCGCATCGCGCGCGAGAAGTCGCTCGCGGCGGAGCGGATCGCCGCCGAGCAGGACACGCGCGGGCGCGAGATCGCCCGCACCGAGGCGATCGAGACCGCCGAGGTCGCCTCGCGACAGCTGATCGAGGTCGCCCGCATCGAGCAGGAACGCAAGGTGCAGACCGAGCGCATCGCCAAGGAGGAGGAAGTCCGCTCGCTCGAGATCGCCCGGAACAAAGCGGTGGATGCGGCGGAGATCGCCGCGCGCGAGGCGGTGGAGGCCGCCCGCATCGCGCAGGACAAGGTGCTGGCGTCGGAACGCATCCGCGCCGAGCAGGAGACCCGCAACCTTGAGATCACGCGCACCCAGGTACTGGAGGCGGCCGAGATCAAGCGGCGCGACGCGGTCGAGCGTGCACGCATCACGACCGAGCTGGCGCTGGAGAAGGAACGCATCGCGTCGACCAAGAGCCGCGAGGTGCTCAGCATCGACCAGAAGACCGCGATCGAGGTCGCTGAGGAGCAGCGCAGCATCGAGGTGGCGGCGAAACGCGTTGAGCGCGCGGACGCGGATCGGGCGCTGCGGCAGGCCGAGCTGGTCGCGCGCCAGGAGGTGGAGAAGACCGACGTCGAGCGCGAGCGCGCGCTCGAAGCCGCGCGCCTCGAGCGGCGGCGCGCCATCGAGCAGCTCGAAGTGGCGCGCAGCCAGGCGCTGCAGGAATCCGAGATTGCGGCGCGCGAGGAAGTCGAGCGCGCCCGCATCTCGTCAGATCGCGGGCTTGACGAGGCTCGCGTCGGACGCGAGCGCGAACTGCGCAAGCTCGAGGTCGACCGCGAGCGCGTGATCGAAAGTGCGCAGATGGACAAGGCGATCGCGCTCTATCAGAAGTCGCTGGAGCAGTCGGCCGCGCAGGTCGAGGCCGACAACGCGCGCGCACGCGCCGCCGAGTCCGAGGAGCGCGTGCGCACCGTGCGCGACAGCGAGGTCGCCAAGCGCCGCCGCACCGTCGAGGTGATGATCGCCGAGAAGGAGGCGGAGGAATCGCGGATTGCTGCCGAAGCCGCGCGTATTCGTTCGGCGGTCGAGGCCGAAGCCCAACGCCTGCTCAACGAGGCGGAGAATGTGCTCACCGACGAGGCGCGCTACTCGCTGTTCCGCCGCCGCCTGCTCGACCGCATCGAGGGCATCGTGCGCGAGAGCGTCAAGCCGATGGAGAAGATCGAGGGCATCCGCATCCTGCATGTGGATGGCCTCGGCGGCTCGGGCGGCGACGGGGCGCGGCGCAACACCACCGACGAGGTGATCGACTCGGCGCTGCGTTATCGGGTGCAGGCACCGCTGATCGATTCGATCCTGGCCGAAATCGGCATGGAGGGTGGTTCGCTGTCGAAGCTGCCCGGCCTCATCCGCGAGGCACGCGACCTGCAGGGCATCAAGGAGTCCACCGCGCGCGCCGCCAAGGCGGAGGGTGGCGGTGGCGGCGAAGGCGGGAGTGAGAAGCCCACCGGCCGTTCCGGCCGCGGCAAATCCGGCGGCTCGTCCGGCGGCGAGAAAGCGTGAATCGCATGGCGCGCGTCTACGTCTCGAGCGTGATAAACGCCCGCAGCGACCGGGTGTGGGCGCGCATCCGCGATTTCAACGGGCTGCCGAACTGGCACCCATCGATCGCCGAAAGCCGCATCGAGAACGGCGAGCCGGCCGACAAGGTCGGATGCGTGCGCGACTTCCGCCTGCGCAACGGCGACCGCATCCGCGAGCGCCTGCTCGGGCTCTCCGACTTCGACATGTTCTGCACCTATTCGATCCTGGAATCGCCGATGGGAGTGGAGAACTATGTCGCGACCTTGCGCCTGACCCCGGTGACCGACGGCGAGCGCACCTTCGCCGAGTGGACCGCCGAATTCGATTGCCCGCCGGAGCGCGAAGCCGAGCTCACGTCGAACATCGGGACCGGGGTGTTCCAGGGCGGTTTCGACTCGCTCAAGCGCGCGTTCGGGGGCTAGCGGTGCCACGTGTGGTCAAGAGCACCATCATGGATGCGCCGGTGGACCGGGTGTGGGCGGTGTTGCGCGACTTCAACGGGCACGACCGCTGGCATCCGGCGGTGGCGGCGAGCGCGATCGAGCGTGGCGCGCCGTCCGACAAGGTCGGTTGCGTGCGCCGCTTCCGCCTCAAGGACGGCGCCGAACTGCGCGAGCAGCTCCTCACCCTCTCCGACCTGGAGCAGACCTACAGCTATTGCCTGCTCGACACGCCGATCCCGTTGTTCAATTACGTGGCGCATGTACGGCTGATGCCGGTGACCGACGGCGATCGCACGTTCTGGGGTTGGGAGTCGCGCTTCACCACGCGGCCGGGCGAAGAGGCTCAGATGATCGAGATGGTGGGCGAGCAGATCTATCAGGCCGGATTCGACGCGATCCGGCGGCATCTGGCGGCGTGAGGGCAAGGAACGATGCCGATCACGGTGAAGACCTTTTCCTCGCTGGCTGACGCCGCCGCGGCGCTCGCATCGGACCGCGCTGCGCGCTTTCTCGCGGGCGGCACGCTGGTGATGCGCGCCGTCAACGAGGGCGACACTTCGGTCTCGACCATCGTGCGTGCGAGCGACCGCTCTGTCGCCGACATCCGCCCGGCCGGCGCGCGTATCACGATCGGGGCCGGCGCCACCATGGCGCAGGTCGTCGCCAACCGCGAGCTTGCCTTCCTGCATCCGGTCGCGCGCGCGGTCGGCGGGCCGGCGATCCGCAACATGGCGACCGTCGGCGGCAACCTGTTCGCGCCCTCGCCCTACGGGGACTTCGCGGCGGCGCTGCTGGCGCTCGACGCAACGGTCGCCATGCAAGGCAACTACAGCGGCCGTGAGATACCGCTCGAGGAGTTCCTCGTCGGGCGCGAGCGCAGCAACGGCCTGGTCGCGAGCGTCACGTTCAATCGCCCGGCCAATGCTGAGACGTTCCGCTTCCGCAAGGTGGCGCGCGTCAAGCCCAAAGGCATTTCGGTACTCTCGATCGCCGCGCATCTGCCGATGAACGGCGGCCGCATCGCGGGGGCGCGCGTCGCGTACGGCGCCATGGCGCCGACGCCGATCCGCGCCAAGGCGGTCGAGCGCGCGCTCGAAGGCCGCAGCCTCGATGAGGCCGCCATTTCGGCCGCGATTGCGGTTGCGGCCGATGGCACGAGCCCGGCGACCGACGCGCTCGCAAGCGCGTGGTATCGGCGTGAGATGGCGGCGGTGCACCTGAAGCGCCTGCTCGGCGGAACGGCATGAGGCACGACAAAGCATGAAGACTCCGGTCCAATTCCGCCACAACGGAAACGACGTCGCGGTGTTTGTCGACGGCGGCGCGAATTTGCTTGTGGCGTTGCGCGACGGCGTCGGCGATACGTCGCCGAAGTTCGGCTGCGGCCAGGGCACTTGCGGGGTCTGCACCGTGCTGATCGACGGCGAGCCGTATCTCTCCTGCATCACGCTCGCCGAGAGCGTCGCCGGCCGTTCAGTCGAGACCGCCGACGGCCTCAAGGCCGGACCGAACCTGCATCCGCTACAGACCTCCTTCATGGAGAGTTTCGCTGCCCAATGCGGCTTCTGCACGCCGGGCATGCTGATGGCCGCGAAGGCGCTGCTCGACCGCAATCCCGCGCCGACGCGCGCCGACGTGGTCGACGCGATCTCCGGCAACATCTGCCGCTGCACCGGCTACGAGCCGATCATCAATGCCGTCTTGGCGGCTGCCGGCAACCGGCAGCGCGCCTGAGGAGCGGTCATGCTGGAACTGCGCAAAGAGATCTTCGCCGACGAGCGCGACGACAATCTCAAGGAGATCGGCAAGCCGACCCAGCGGCAGGACATGATCGGCCATGTCACCGGCACGACCACCTTCTTCGACGACCATAAGGTGTCGGGGCTGCTGCATCTGAAGGTGCTGCGCAGCCCGCACCATCACGCACGCATCCGGCGCATCGACACGGCCGAGGCGGAACGTTCCGCCGGCGTGCGCCGCGTCATCCACGGCGCCGACGTGCCGCGCAACCTCAATACGCTGCTAAGCCTCTTGAATTTCGGCAAGGACGACGAGCCGTCGCTGGCGACCGACAAGGTGCGCTACAAGGGCGAGCCGATCGTCGCGGTCGTCGCCGGTTCGGAGCGCGAGGCGTTCGAGGCGCTGGCCAGGGTGCGCGTCGACTACGAGCCGCTCACGCCCGTGTTCGACGTGGAAGAGGCGCTCAAGCCCGGCGCGCCGGTGGTCAACGAGACCTATCCAAAGAACACGTTCGAGTACCACGGCCGATACGATCACCAGAGACTGCGCTTCGGCGACGTTGAGCAGGGCTTCCGGCAGGCCGACCACGTGCTCGAGCAGCGCTATCAGATGTCGCCGATCGAGCACGCGCCGACCGAGACCAACGGCTCGGTCGCGGCGCCGGAGACCAACGGGCGCTTCGTAGTCTACACCTGCGCGCAGGGCCTGTTCTTCTCGCTCGACACCACGGCGAAGATCCTCGACGTCCAATCCAACAAGCTGCACTTCGTCGGCGGCACCGTCGGCGGCGGATTCGGCGGCAAGGTCGACTCGCTCACCGAGCCGCTCGCGACGCTCGGCGCCATGTTGACCGGCCGGCCGGTGCGCTACGTGCTGGGACGCGAGGAGGAGATGCAGTTCGGCGCGCCGCGCGGCGCGGAGCGGATCTACGTCAAGGACGGCGTCATGAAGGACGGGCGCATCGTCGCCCGATATGTGCGCAGCTATTTCGACAGCGGCGCCTACACGCGACTGTCGAGCTACGCCGTCATCAAGTGCGCGGCGCACATTCCGGGGCCATACACGATCCCGAACGTGCACGCCGACATCTATTGCGTCTACACCAACCGCGTGCCGGCGACCGCCATGCGCGGCTTCGGCGTCACCGCGGTCGATTTCGCGCTCGAATGCCAGATGGACAAGCTCGCGCACCTCGTCGGCATGGACCCGATGGAGTTCCGCATCCTCAACGCCTACCGCGACGGCGACATGAAAGCGCACCGGCGCGAGGCCAAAAACACCGCGCTGATCGAATGCGTGCAGATCGCGGCCGAGAAAGCGAAATGGCCGATCCGCGAGGAATTCCAGCGCATGTCCTCGCGCGCCGGCGGCGGCGGAGCGCGCGCCGCGATCCCGGCGACGCCGCTCGAGCGCGGCGCGCAGCCGGCACGGCCGGTGCCGCAGCGCACCAGCTATGACCGGCCGCAGACGCCCGTAACGCCGCCGCCGACTCCGCAGCCGGCCGCGTTCGAGCCGCCGCCGTCAACGTCCCCTCCCCTATCCGCGCAGCCGGCGGCACCCGGCGGCGTGGAGCACGGTGCGAGGCGCTTCTCGTCCGTATTCGGCACCAGGAGGCGCTAGTGAAGCATCGCGGGCGCGGCATGGCCGCCATCAACTATCCGATCGGCATGAACCTCGGCGGCGATCCGAGCCAGGCGCTGGTGCATTCCAATCCGAGCGGCAAGTTCACGGTCTCGCTGTCGGCAATCGATCTCGGTCAGGGCATGAAGTCGGTGACGCGGCAGATCTGCGCCGAAACGCTCGGCGTGCCGGTCGAGGACGTCTACGTCGACACCGCGGATTCCGACACCGGCCCGCACGACATGGGCAGCTTCGCGTCGCGCGGCACGCACCGCGTCGGCAACGCCGTGATGGTGGCGGCGCGCGAGGCGCGCGGGGTGATGATGGAGGCGGCGGCCGAGGAGCTGGAGGTCAACGCCGGCGACCTGGAGACCGACGGGCTCGGCAACATCCACGTCAAGGGCGCCCCCCACCGCAAGATTTCGACCAAGGACGTGGCGATCGCGGCGCAGTTCAAGCAGGGCAAGACCATCGCGGGGCGCGGCATCTTCCTGGTGCCGCTGTCCGAGGTCGATCCCGAAACCGGCGAGATGAGCCCCGCCACCTGTTACGCGCATGCCTGCCTGGTCGCCGAAGTGGAGGTCGACGACGAGACCGGCGAAGTCGCGATGATCGAGATGAACTCGGCCTACGAGCTCGGCCGCGCGCTCAATCCGCGGCTGGTCGAGCAGCAGCTCGTCGGCGGGGCCTGGATGGGCATGAGCCACGCGCTGTACGAGACGCCGGAGCCGTACTATCCCGACCCGAGCCACGGGCCGCGCGACTTCAACGAATACGTGATGCCGGGACCGGGCGACATCTGCCCGCACAATATCGCGGTGCTGGAGCGCCCTGCCTCGGACGGACCGTTCGGCGGCAAGGGACCGGGCGAGATGTGCGCCAACCCGGTGCTGCCCGCGGTCGCGAACGCGATCTTCAATGCGGTCGGCGTGCGCATCGACGAATTGCCGATCACGCCGGAGAAAGTGCTGCGCGCGATCCGCGCCCAGGGCGGCGCCAAGCCGCAGCGGCAGACACGCTGAGGCGCGGCATGGCGGTTCGCAACCAAGTCGTCGGGATCGACGGGCCGGAGACGCTGGAGCGGGCGTTTCGCTCGGCGTTCTATCTCGCCGACGACGGGCTCTCGACCGCCGCCTATCTGGCGCTCGCGCTCGGCAAGCCGCTGCTGCTTGAGGGCGCGCCGGGCGTGGGCAAGACCGAAGCCGCGAAAGCGATCGGGGCGGTGCTGGGTCGGCGGTTGATCCGCCTGCAGTGCTATGAAGGCATCGACGCCTCGACGGCGCTGTACGAGTGGAATTATCCGCGCCAGATGCTGGCGATCCGACAGGCGGGGGACCAGCCGATCGACATCTATCGCGACGAGTTCCTGATCGAGCGTCCGATGCTGGCGGCGTTGCGCGCATCGGAGGAGGCCGTGCTGCTGATCGACGAGATCGACCGGTCCGACCACGAGTTTGAGGCGTTCCTGCTCGAATTCCTCTCCGACTTCCAGATCTCGATCCCGGAGCGCGGCACCCTGCGGGCGCACGAGCGGCCGGTGGTGATCCTCACCTCCAACCGCACGCGCGAACTGCACGAGGCACTGCGGCGGCGCTGCGTCTATCACTGGATCGACTATCCGGACCCGGAGCGCGAAGCGCGCATCGTCATGATGCGGGCTTCGAGCGTCGCGGAGGCGACGGCGCGCGCCGTGGTCGCCGCGGTCGGCCGGCTGCGGCGCGAGCCGCTCACCAAGCCGCCGGGCGTCGCCGAGGCGGTCGACTGGGCCGAGGCCGCGACGCTCTTGCACCAGCGCGGCGCGCGCTGGCCCGATGCGTTCAAGCGCGCCATCGGCGTGGCGCTCAAGGACGAGGAAGACCTCGCCTTCATCTCCGGGCGCATCGACGGCATTCTGGCGGAGGCGGCGGCGTGAACGGTCTTCCGCGTGCGGCACGTCCGTTCGTCACGTTCCCGGCCTTGCTGCGGGCCAACGGGTTCGCGGTCGCGCCCGAGCAGACCACGGCGTTCCTTGCCGCGGTCGGCCTGCTCGGCCCGAAATCAATTGGCGATATCCGCCGTGCCGCGCATGCCACGCTGGCGCCGCCGCCGGAGCGGCGCGCGGTGTTCGACGCTTTGTTCGGCGCGCATTTCCTCGGCGAACTGGAGCAAGGCAAAGCACTCGGCGAGCCCGACGACGAGACCGCGCGGGTGCAGGAGGAGCGCACCGGTGGCGCCGAGCCGCTGCTGTCCGACGAGGTAAACGAGGCCGGGCAGGATGCGACCGCGGCTGAGGCATTGTCGGTGCGCCGCTTCGGGGCGGACACCGACGCCGAGGCGCTGCGCCGCTTCGCCCGCACTGCGCCGGCGCGGCTGCCGCGGCGCCCCGGCTACCGGCGCATGCGGGCGCGACGCGGCACGAGCTTCGACACGCGCCGCACCCTGCGCGAGGCAGTGCGCAACGACGGCGACGTGATGCGTCTTCTTCGCCTCAAGCGCCGGCTGCGCCAGCGCCGCGTGCTGCTGTTGATCGACGTGTCCGGCTCGATGAAGGAGCGCACCGAGGCGCATTTGCGCATTGCGCACGCGCTGGCGCACGCGGTCGAGCGCATCGAGGTGTTCACCTTCGGCACTCGGCTCACCCGCATCACCCGCGCCATGCGGCTCAAGCGGCGCGAACAGGCGCTCGCCGCGACCGCGGCGATCGTGAGCGACTGGGACGGCGGCACGCGCATCGGCGAGGCTCTGCAGGCGTTCCTCGCCGTGCCGCGCTTTGCCGGATACGCGCGCGGCGCCTTGACGCTGGTCCTCTCGGACGGGCTCGAGCGCGGCGACCCGGCGGCGATGCGCGCTGCGGTGGTGCGCCTGTCGCGCCTGTCGTGGCGCGTCTCCTGGCTCACGCCGCTCGCCGCCGCTCCCAACTTCAAGCCGCAGACCGAGGCGCTGCAGGCGATCGCCCCGTTCGTCGACGACCTTGCCGACGGCTCCTCGATCAGCGCGGTGTACGCGCACGTACTCTCTCTCGACGGGCGGAGGGCGGCGTGAGCATCGTCGACGCCCACCACCACATCTGGCGGCAGGCCGACACGCCGTGGCTGTCGGGTCCGATGCAGCCGCGCATCTTCGGCCCCTACGGACCGATCCGACGCGACTACCTGATCGACGAATTCCTGCGCGACCTTGCCGGTACGGGCGTCACGCGGTCGGTCTACGTGCAGGCGAACTGGCCGAAGGAGAAATTCGAGGCCGAGGTGGCCTGGGTGAGCCAGGTCGCGGACCAGAGCGGCTGGCCGCACGCGATCGTCGGCTACGCCGACGTCACGGTCGACGACGTGCGTCCACAGCTAGACCGGCTGGCGAAGTATCCGCTGATGCGCGGCGTGCGCATGCAGCTGCACTGGCATGAGAACGAGGCGTACCGGTTCGCGCTGCGGCGCGACCTTGCGGTCGATCCTGCGGTGCAGCGCAATGTCGCGCGCCTCGCCGATTACGGCTGGACCTTCGACCTGCAGGTGTTCGCGCCGCAGATGGCCGGTGCCGCTCAGCTCGCCGCGGCCTGCCCGAAGGTGACGTTCATCCTGCAGCATGCCGGCATGCTGGAAGACCGCTCGGAGCAGGGCTGGGAGGAATGGCGCACCGGCATGGGGGGCGCTCGCTGCGCAGCGCAACGTCGTCTCCAAGACATCCGGGCTCGGCACTTTCATCCATCGCAACGATCCCGCCCACATCGCCGCGGTCACGCGCAAGACCATCGCGCTGTTCGGCGCAGAGCGCTGCCTGTTCGGCTCGAATTTTCCGATCGAGAAGCTCTGGACCGGCTATCCGGAGCTGATCGCCGCGCACCGTGCGGCCGCGGCGCAATCTGGCGCCGCCGAGGAGCGCAAGGTGCTGCACGACGCCGCGATGCGCGTCTACCGCATCGTCGCATGAGGCTCACGGGGGAAACCATGGCACTCGAAATCAAAATCCTCGACTACGGCGACATCGAGCTGGAATCGAGCTTCCTGGTGCTGGGGCGCGACTGCGGGCGAACGCGCCGTGTGCCGACGTTCGGGTTCCTGATCCTGGGCGGCGCCTGGCCGGTCGTGGTCGACACCGGCTATCGCTCGAATCAGATCATGGAAACACTCGGCATGCGAGGGCTGCAGTTCCACGAGAACATGATCGAGAACCAACTTGCGCGCCACGGCGTGCGCATGGGCGACGTGCGCTACGTACTGCACACCCACCTGCACATCGACCACGCCGGGAAGGACGACCTGTTCCCGATGAACACCACAGTCGGCGTCAACCGGCGCGAGCTCGAATATTCGGTCTCCGGCCTGATGCACCCGCAGTATCCCCTCCCCGACATCAAGCACCTGATCGATCGGCTGCACAGCAAAGGCGCGCTGCGCTTCTTCGACCTGGAGATCTCCGGTCCGATCGAGCTGATGCCGGGGGTGCGCTTGGAGGCGGCCGGCGCCCATACCGAAGGGTCGATGAACGTCCACGTGGACACGGCCGACGGCATCGCGACGATCTGCGGCGACGTGATCTACGACTTCAACGACCAGATCGTCACGCCGTTTCACGAGATCAGCGACATGGAGCCGCGCGTGACCGGCAATCACGGCGTGAGCAAGCGCGACGAGAAGGCGCAGATCAAGAAGCTGCTCAGCAACGCACGCTATCTCCTTCCGGTGCACGACCGGCCCGCCAAGATCGAACACGGCATGGTCGTGGGCCGCATGCACGATCAGGTGCCGGGCCCGGTGGTCCAGTCGCTGCCGAAGCGCAACTGGTTCCCGGCGTAATCCAAGGACCCGCCCGATGACCCATACGGCGCTGCGCTCCGAATTCGAGCAACTGATCGACGTCTATGCGCCGGTCGGCCAGCTTGGCTCGGGCTTCACCTTCACCGAGGGGCCGGTGTGGCACCCGGTCGACCACTACCTGTTGTTCTCCGACATGCCGGCCGACGTGCGCCGCCGCTGGGACGCGCGCGGCGGCGTGCGCGAGGTGCGGCGGCCGTCGAACAAGCACAACGGGCTGACCTACGACGCCGATCTGAACCTGATCGTATGCGAGCACGCGACCTCGAGCCTGGTGCGCGAGCGTACCGACGGGCGGCGCGAGGTGCTGGCATCACACTTCGAGGGCAAGGAGCTCAACTCGCCGAACGACGTCTGCGTGCGCTCCGACGGCGCGATCTACTTCAGCGATCCCTGGTACGGCCGCATGCCGGTGTACGGCGTGGAGCGACCGCGCCAGCTCGGCTTCCAGGGCGTCTATCGCCTCCCGCCGGGCGGCGGGCCGCCGCAGCTCCTGGTCGAGCGCACGCGCTTCGAGCAGCCGAACGGCCTGACCTTCTCGCCCGACGAGAAGCTGCTCTACGTCAACGACACCGTGACCTGCATGATCTGGGTGTTCGACGTGCAGCAGGACGGCGCGCTCGGCCCGGGGCGCATCTTCGCCAGCGGCATTCGCTCCGAGCTGGAGCCGGGCGTTCCCGACGGCATGAAATGCGACGCGCTTGGCAACATCTGGGTGACGGCGCCGGGCGGAGTCTGGGTCTACGCGCCGAGCGGCAGCCTGCTGGGCAAGGTGCGCGTTCCCGAATTGGTGTCGAATCTCGCCTGGGGCGGCGACGATTTCCACACGCTGTTCATGACCGCGACGCACTCGGTCTACACGGTCAAGACCAAGGTCGGGCCGCGCACCGAGCCCTACATGCGCAGCCGCGGCGGCAGCGCCGCAACCGCCGAGCGTGCGCCGACGATCGCCGCCGACGGCGCGCTGCGCCTCGATCCGGCGCGTTGCGCGCTGATCATCCAGGACCTGCAGAACGACGTGATCATGGACGGCGGCGCGTTCGCGGCGTCGGGCTCGCCCGAACACGCCAGGCAGCAGAACGTGGTCGAGAACGTGCGCCGCCTCGCCGACGCCGCGCGTGCCCGCGGCGTCGTGGTGATTCACGTGTGGTTCGTGGTCGAGCCGGGCGCGCCGGGCATGACGCTCAACGCGCCGCTGTTCGAAGGCGTGGTCGACAACAAGGCCATGGTGCGCGGCAGCTGGGGCGCCGCGCCGGTGGCGGGGCTCGAGCCCAAGACCGGCGATTTCGTGGTCGAGAAGATGCGCATGAGCGCCTGGGAGGGCACGCGGCTTGAGACCATGCTGCGCGCCACCGGGCGCGACACCATCATCAACACCGGCGCCTGGACCAACATGTCGGTCGAGCACACCGCGCGCACCGCCGCCGACAAGGGCTATTTCGTGGTGCTGCCGGAGGACTGCTGCTCGACCATGAACGCCGACTGGCACAACGCCGCGATCAACTACGCGCTGCAGAACGTGTCGGTGGTGACGAAGGCGGATGCGGTGATCGCGGCGTTGGGGTGAGAATGCGCCGCGAGCGCGACGGCCAATCGCAGCCCCTCACCGCACCATCAGCGGCAATCCGAGCAACCCCCAGTAGGGAATCGCCAGCATCGCGACGACGGCGGTGAGCACCAACATGCCAAGGCCGAAGCGGCGCATGTCGGCGCTGTTGAAGTAGCCGGTCTCGTAGGCCAACAGGTTGGCGGCGGTCTGCACCGGATAGAGAATGACGGCGTCGACCACCATCGTGATGATCAGGCCGCACACGATCGGGTTGAGGCCCGCGCTCTGCGCGATCGTCGTCGTGATCGGGATGAGCAGCGCGATGCACGCGGCAAGGTTGGTCACCGCGAGATGGATCAGCGCCGCGGCGGCGATGAGCGTGACGATCAGGAGATGCGGATAGGCGGTCAGGCTGGAGAGCTGCGCCAGGAACTTCGCTCCGAGCCAGGCCGCCGCGCCGGACTTCGTCATCAGGATCGCCAGCGACAGCGACGTCCCGACGGTGAGGATGAGGCCCCAGGAGAGGCGGGACTCGAACGCCTTCCAGGACAGGACTCCGATGCGCGGCGCGAGCAGCAGGGCGGCGCCGAGCAGCGCGGGGATCGCGGGCGAGAGCCCGTGAAACGAGTCGGTCAGCCACAGCGCCGAGGTCAGCGCGAGAACGGCGAGCGTCCGCAGCTCCAGCGGGGAGAACGGCTCGGCCTTGGGCGGGCCGGCGCCGTCGCCGATACCGGGCTCGAACTTGCCCACCATCAGTCGCAGAAGGACGGCGCCGAGGAACAGCAGCGCGTAATACGGCAGCGCCATCAAGGCGAACCAGTGCAGCCAGGTGAAGCCGCCGAGCAGCGTCGCCGCGGTGATCGACGTGATGCCGCCGGTGAGCAGCGCCGACGAGGCCAGAGGGTTGAGCACGCCGAGCGCCAGCATCAGCGCGCGCCCGACATGGTCGGTGCGGCGGATGCCCATGGCGTCGAGCGCGTCGCGATAGGCCGGGATCAGGATCGCGTTGCGGGTGATGGCCGACGGGATGAGCAGCGCGAGGAGCGGAAAGCCTGCGATCATCTGCGCGTAGAGGCGGCTCGGCTTGCCCCGTGCGCCGCGATGCAGCAGGCGCGCGGCCCTGGCGGCGAGGCCGCTGGTCTCGACCGCGGTGCCGATCGCGACCGCGCCGATCAGGAAAAACGTCACGTCGGAAGCGAACCCACCGAGCACGTCGATCGGGCGCAGGCCGGGGCTCAATCCCATGAGGACCAGGAGCATCAAGGCCGTGACGCCGAGCGGGACCGCCTCGGACACCCACAGGATGGTCCCGGCGAGCATGACGCCGAGGATCGCCTGTCCGAGCGGCGTCAATCCGTCGAGCACCGGGCCGAAGCGCGCCAGGGCGTAGGCGGCGAGCGCGGCGAGGATGCAGGCCTCTTTCCAGGAGAGCGCCCAGGGTGACGGCAGGCTGGGCCGAGGATCCGGCCCCGGCACCGGGCCGGCCGCAGGCTGCGGCCGCTGGTCTGCCGGCCGGGCGGCGGCCCGTGCGTCCTGGTCGTTGGCCATCGGACGAACCTTATCCGGTCATGGCCCGCGCGGCAGGGCGCCCGGATCGCGCGACACGCAGGAAAGCCGGCGCAGCGACGACGGCTTGAGCGAATTCGTCCGTTCCAAGCGGTCCCCCCAGATCGGCGGTGCGCGAGCGCGGATCGGCGAGCGTCTCGTCGATCGCCTCGCCGAGCTGGCGCGCCGCAGCGCTCAAGTCCGGGCGCGAATGGCGCAGGCCGAGCCACTCCAGCAGCATCGCGGTCGACAGCATGAGTCCGGTCGGGTTCGCCAGGTTCTTTCCGGCGATATCCGGCGCGGAGCCGTGCGAGGCCTGTGCCATCGCGATATTCTCTCCGACGTTCAGGGACGGCGAAAGGCCCAATCCCCCGCTCAGTTCGGCCGCTTCGTTCGACAGGATATCACCGAACATGTTGGTCGTCAGCACGACGTCGAAGCGCTCGCCCTGGCGCACCAGCGCGGCGGCCGCGGCATCGACCAGCATCTCCTCCAGGGCGACGTCCGGATACGCCGCGCCGATCTCGCGCACCGACTGCAGGAACAGCCCCTCGGAGATCTTCAGCACGTTGGCCTTGTGGACAACCGTCACCTTGCGCCGCCGCGTGCGGGCAAGCTCGAACGCCATGCGGGCGACACGGTGCGAGGCCGCGCGCGTGATCTTGCGCAACGCGAAGGCGGTATCCGGGTCGGGCATGAACTCGCCGGCGCCGGCGTGCATGGCGCGGCTGGCGTAAAAGCCCTCGGTGTTCTCGCGCACCAGGACCAGATCCATACGGGAGCCGTCGCGTGCGGGCCGCACCCGGCTCGGGCGGATGTTGGCGTAAAGGCAGAGCCCGGTCCTGAATTCGTGGGAGGGATTGAGTCCGCCCTTCTCCTTCGCCGGGTACTGATAGGTCGACAGCGGGCCGAGCACGAAACCGTCGGCCTCGCGCACCATGCGCCAGACCGTGTCGGGAAGCGTCGTGCCGCAGCGTGCGAGGCTCGCAAGCCCGACCTCGACCTCCTCGACGGCAAGGCCGAGCCCGCAGGCCTCGTTCAGCTGCGCCAGCGCGAGCGACGCCGCGCGCGCGATCTCCGGCCCGATCCCGTCGCCGGGAAGCACCAGCACCCTGAGGGCGGCCATGCCGGATCAGCCGCCTATGCTGCGCCGCTGCTCCCGACTGAGCGCGTCGTTGTAGCCGACGATGCGGAACAGCTCGGACACCGGCGTGCACACGTTGTCGACCTCGAGGGTGCGGTCGTTGCGCAGGATCTGCTCGCACACATTGCGCATGGCGAAGTGCGCGGCGCGCAACATGTGATTGGCGTGCACCACGATGCGCGCGCCGCGGTCGAACAGCTCCTGGGCCGTGACCATGTTGTAGGTCGTCGGCACGCACATGATCGGCCGGTTCATGCGCAATTCCTCGCACAACGCCCGATAGCCTTCGAGGAACTGATAGATGCTCTCCGGATCGCGCGACTTGGAATGGATCATGATCCCGTCGGCCCCGCCGAGCAGATAGATGCGCGCGCGGTGGAGCGCGTCTTCGACGCCGTGTCCCGCGATGAGGCTTTCGAGCCGGGCGAAGATCAGGAAGTCGCGCGACTTGAGCAGTGGCTTGGTGAAGCGGATCTTCTCGGCGAAGCGGCCCGGCTCCTCCAGTACGTGTGTCGAGTTCTGCGACAGGCTGTTGCGCTTGGGGTGCTGCTTGTCCTCGATCACGATGGCACAGACCCCCATCGCTTCGAGGCGCGAGCACAGGTACTCGAACATCGTGGGGTCGCCGCCGGTGTCGCCGTCGACGATGACGATCTTTGAGGTGACGTTGATGATCTCCTCGATCAGCTCGAGGCGCCGCTCGAGGATGTACATCTCCATGTCGGGCAAGCCGCGCGAGGCCGAGGAAGTCAGGCTCGAGATCCACAAGCCGTCGAACTCGACCGCCGCCTTGTCGGAGAGCGCGAGCTGCGTCGTGCCGCCGACGAGAGCCGAGAGACCGCTGTGCGCCTCGATCAGGCGAAGATTATGACCGGCCACAAGGCGCTCGCGAAGGTGCGGGCGCCGATGCTCGGCTAGAACGCGATACGCGAGAGTCATGCTGCCTCCTTGTGCACTGCGCTATGCGCTGGCCGCCATCGGCCGGTGCGCGACGTTTTTCAATCGCTTCTCCACCAGGGCCAAAAGGCCGCCCTGTTCGATCATGTCCAGCATCATCGCCGGCGGCGGGCTGAAGGCGACGATGCCGGTGTCGCCGTCGATCCGGCCTTCGTTGAGATGCAACGTCACGCGGTCGAGATCGCGCATCGGCGCATCGGGAAGATTGACCGCCGCGAGGCCGAGATTCCACGCGTTGCGGAAGAAGATGCGCCCGAACCTCGGGGCGAAGACGGCGACGACTCCGGCCGCCATCAGTGAAGAGACCGCCTGCTCGCGCGAGCTGCCGATCCCGAACGTATCCTGCGAGAGGATGGCGTCCCCGGGCGCGAGCGTTGCCGCAAACCCGGGGAGCAGATTCTCGAACACGTGCTTGGCCAGCTCTCTCGTGTCCGTGAACATGTGCTTGTAGCGGCCGGGAATGATGTCGTCGGTCGAGATCACTCCCGAGATGGTCCTGATGCGCAGCGCGAGCGGTTTCATGCGAGGTCCGCCAGTCTGGGAATCTCGCCGCGGATGGCCGTGTGCGCGGCAACGATCGGCGAGGACAGGTAGATCGCGGCCTCCGCATTGCCCATGCGGCCGAGGAAGTTGCGGTTCATCGTCGAGAGCACCCGGTCGCCCGACGCCGGAATGCTGCCTTGCGTCCCGAGACATGCGCTGCACCCGGGCGGGGTCACGATCGCGCCGGCCCGCGTCAGCGTCTCGATGTAACCGTGCTGGATCGCATCGAGATAGACTTGCTGCGAGCCGGGGGTCACCAAGCAATAGACCCGGGGATGGACCGGAGCCGATCCGAGGACGCGTGCGATCTCGGCCATGTCCTCAAGCCGGCCGTTGGTGCAGGTGCCGACGAAGACGTAGTCGATCTTCTGCCCCTTGCACTCGTCGAGCGGAACGCCGTTGGCGGGCGAATTCGGCAGCGCCACCATCGGCGGCAGATCCGTGATGTCGAGCCGCATCCGCCTGGCATCCCCGCTTTCCGGCAGAACGACGGGCCGCATCGCCGCCGGTCGGCCCCGGCCGGGCGGAAGAAACGTGATCTTGGCGCCCATCTCGACGCCGAGATTGGCGAGCGTCGCGGCACTATCCAGGCTGAGATCCTCGACCCACGAGCCGGCCCATTCGACCGACTTGTAGAAGAAAGGCTCCTGGCCGATGCGCGCGAGCAGATAGAGGACGACGTCCTTCGCGCCGGTGAAGCGTCCCGGCTCGCCGAGCGTCTCGAGCCACAGCGTCTCGGGCACCCGCAGCCAGGTTTCACCGGTCACCATGGCGGCGGCCGTGTCCGACGCTCCCATGCCGAGGGCGAGACACTGCGTCACGCCGCCGGTGCAGGTATGGGAGTCGGAGCCGATCACGATCGTCCCGGGCTCGTACCAGCCGATCTCCAAGGCGAGCACGTGGCTGATGCCGGTTCCGGGGCGAAATACCCGAACGTCCAGCTCGGCCGCGAAGTCGCTCGCCTCGCGCAGGCGGTTGGCGATGTGCTTGTCCGGCGCGATCACGGAGTGGTCGAAAAAGATCCCGACGCGCTCCCGATCGAACACCGAGTTGAAGCCGTGCTTCCTGAACAGCTCGCGAATGGTGGGCGAGTTTCCGTCCTGCACGTAAACTCTGTCCACCTTCGCGGTGACCAGGTCGCCGGGCGTGACCTTGTCCCGCCCGGCGTGCGCGGCGATGATCTCTTCTACGAGGCTCATCCGACTGCCCTCTGCGCTGGGCGCGCCGTCGCGGCCGCAATGCCCGCATACAGGGCGCAGAACTGTTCCTCGCTCAGGGCTCCGCTTTGCCGGATCGCAACGACCCGCACCTCGGCGAGGCAGCGGCCGAGCGCGTCCTCGTCCGGCTCGATGTTGCGTTCCTGCAGCACGTGACGCAGCAGCGCACGTCCCGAGTGCTTGCCGATCACGAGCTGGCGCTTGTTGCCGACTTCCTCGGGCGGGAACGGCTCGAAGGTCTTGCCGTCCTTCAGCATCCCCTTGGTGTGGATGCCCGACTCATGGGCAAACACATTGGTCCCGACGATCGGCTGCCAGGCCGGAATCGGCTGGCGGCTCGCGCGCGAGACCAGCAACGCCAGCTCCTGCAGGCGTTCGGTCTTGAGGCCGAGATCGCGGCCGTAGAGATGCTTGAGCGCCATGCACATCTGCGCGAGGTCGGGCATCCCGGCGCGCTCGCCCATGCTGTTGACGCAGACATGGAAGTACCGCGCGCCGGCGTGCAGACCGGCGAGCGTATTTGCCACGGCCAGGCCGAAGTCGTTGTGGCAGTGGCACTGCGTGTCGATCGTGGAAACTTCTCCCACGCTGCTCACGCGCAAGGCGTAGCCTTCCGGCCCGAGAATGCCGATCGTGTCGGAGAGCCGCAGGCGGTCGGCGCCGGCCTCGGCCACTGCGCAGGCGTATTCCTGGAGGAACGGAATTTCGGTGCGGCCGACGTCCTCCGCACTGATCGACACGAAGGCACCGCGGTCCTTGACGTACTTGACCAGGTCCGCCGCGGCCGGCAGCAGCCATTTCTGGTCGCGTCCGATGCTCTTGTTGAGATGGATAGTCGAGGTCGGCAGGCCGATGTGGATGGCTTCGAACCCCATGTCGAGCGTGAAGGCAATGTCGTCGCGGATGCCGCGGTTCCAGCCGATCAGCATCACCTCTTTCTTGCGTTCGAGCATGGCGCGAAGAGTGTCGAGCTCTTCGCCTCCCATCGCCGGAATGCCGGGCTCGATCCATTTAACGCCGAGATCGATCAGGGCGTTGAAGATCGCGAGCTTGGTTTCCTTCGAGAATGCGACACCGGGCGCCTGCTCGCCGTCGCGCAACGTGGTGTCTTCCATGATGATGTCGGTACGCACAGAACGCCTCCTCTATTGTCCCGATGGATTCGCAGCTCCCCCGAGCCCCAGTCGCAAGATTTCTGGATATTCCCTCCCCGCATCGACTGGCTTGGCGGGCGCAACGATGCCCCACCTCCCGCCGTACAAGTCGCGGCAGGGCTGATTTTGTTTGTTACAGCTTTGTGACAGCGCGCATTAAGCGCGATTTGAGGTTGTTTGACAATTGATGTTTCCTCCCCGGCTCGTGAGAAAAAGTCACGCCGTGGGGTTGCACAAATTCGCCGCAAATGTGTCAAAAAATATGCATTCCCAATGACCTAGCGTAATGGCGTTTTATCTTCCTCTGGTAGAGTCACTTGAAATTTTCAATCGACCAAAGATCTGCGCGATCCGATCTGCCGCCGCACCAAAACCAACGGTGGTAGCCGCGCACCATGGTCAAGACGCCGTGCGTGCCGCCAATCCCGCCCCATCGGCGAGGAGACCGCGAGCGGCCGTCTCGAACGGCTGGCGGAGCACCCCGCCTGGTGACCATGGTTCGCGACGCATCGCTGCGCGATGCTCCTCACCATGAGGGGGAGATGCTGATTCTAATGTGCGCCGTCGCGCGAAGGGCTGCCGACCTGGTACAGGCAGTCCCCGCGGTGCGCCCAGCCGGGAAACCGGCGGCATAGCACGACACCGTCGCAATCGAATGTGACGACGACTTCCTTGCGCCAGGGCGTGTCGGGAAAATGCATTGCGCCGGCAGCGTCACCGCCTTTGACATGCTGATGAAGATCGACGAACGGCTCGAACAGGCCTGCTTCCATGCAATAGACGTAGTTGGCCGGGCCCGAAATGGTATAATTCCGCCTTTTCTTCGGGACATCGTTCTTCGGCGCCGACGCAATCATGCCCAGGTGAGCGAGCAGCCGGCGCACGCCGTTCTCCGCGATCGTGACCAGCGTGCGCGAAACCGTACCGCCGCCGCCGATCTCGATGGTGAGGTGGACCACCTTGGACCGCTCGGCGGCGGCACCCATGGTGCGTGGTTCTCCCTGCAAAGGCTTGAACATGCCCCCGTAAGGCGCGCCGAAAGCGCGCATCACGGCCAGCGTCTCGGCCCGCATGCCGTCATCCATGCAGTAACGGGTTTGAACGGATGCCACATACTCGAGCGAGCTGCCGCCGGAGTGCAGGTCGAAACTGTATTGGCACATGGGCAGAAGCACGCTCTCGATGTAGTGCGCGATCATCTCGGTGGGCGTACCGTTCGGATTGCCGGGGAAGGAACGGTTGAGGTTGCCGTCATCGAGCGGCGACACGCGCCGCCCGGCCATGACGGCGGGAAAATTGGTCGCCGGAAGAACGATGATTCGACCGCGCAGCTGCGAGGGATCGAGGGAGCGCACGATCTTCATCAGGGCGATCTGCCCTTCGTATTCGTCGCCGTGATTACCGGCCATCAGCAGGACCGTCGGATCGCTGCCGTTGGCAATGACGCAGACGGGAATTGGAATCCAGCCGTAGGCGGACTCGTGGGAGGAATACGGCAGGCGCAAGAACCCGTGTTGCAGCCCGGGCTTGTCGAAATCGACGGTCGCCGCGATCCGCGTCATGGGCGTCGTGGTGGTGTCTAACATGGATCTCCTCCGATGCAATTGATTGCCGGTAACTCCTGCCGCTGAGACACCTCGGCGGCGAAATGGCACGCGACATGGTGGTCCGGGCGTACTTCGACGAGCTCCGGCTCCACTTCGCGGCAGATATCCTGGCGAAAGGGACACCGCGTGTGGAACCGACACCCTGAGGGCGGATTGAGGGCGCTCGGAATTTCGCCCGGGATGACCTCGATCGAGTTGTCGGCGCGCGGCTTGACGCTCAGCACCGAGCGAAGAAGCGCCTGCGTGTAAGGATGCAGCGCGGTCGAGAACAGCGACGATTTCTCCGCCAGCTCAACGACGCGACCCAGATACATCACGGCAGTGCGATCCGAGATATGCCGCACGACGCGCAGGTCGTGGGAAACGAAGATGTATGCGAGACCCAAGGAAGAACGCAGCTGCGCCAGAAGGTTGACGATCTGGGCCTGCACCGAGACATCGAGCGCCGAAACCGGCTCGTCGCATATCACCAGCCGCGGATTGAGCGCGAGCGCACGCGCGATCGCGATGCGCTGCCGCTGACCGCCGGAGAATTCATGCGGGCGCAGCGCGGCGTGATGCGGCTGCAGTCCGACGAGAGCCAGCAGCTCCTGAATACGCGCATGATGCTCGCGCCGCCGGCCGGGCTGGTGAACGCGCAGCGGCTCGCCGACGATCTGATCGATGGTCATGCGCGGATCGAGCGAGCTGAACGGGTCCTGGAAGATGATCTGCAGATCCTTCCGTACCGCCCGCAGCTGCGCCTTCGGCATCCGCAGCAGGTCGTGCCCGTCGAATACGATGCTTCCGGCGGAGGGCTCGATCAGCCGGAGAATGACACGGCAAAGGGTGCTCTTGCCGCAGCCGCTCTCGCCGACAAGGCCGAGGACCTCTCCCGGCTTCACTTCCAGCGTCACGCGGTCGAACGCGATCAGCTCGCGCGAAGCGCCGCGAGCGCCCCCGGACTTGACGCGGAAGCGCTTGGTCAACCCTTCGACCCGAAGGAGCGGGGCGACGTTATGCGTACTGGGCGCGAGCATCATGCTTCAAGCAGGCGACCTCGTGATTGGAAAGAACCGAGCCGAGCACCGGATCGGTCGTCGTGCAGCTGTTGCGGACGCACGGACAACGCGGAGCGAACCGGCAGCCAGCCGGCAGTTCGAACAGCGCCGGTACCGTGCCGGGGATGGCCTCGAGCACATCGGCGCCCTGGTCCGCGCTCTCGACGCAGCGCACCAAGCCCTCGGTGTATGGATGCAGCGGCCGCGCCAGGACATCCTCGACGGTCCCCGTTTCCACGCAGCGGCCCGCATACATGATCATGACGCGATCGGCGAAATTCGCGATCACGCCGAGATCGTGCGTCACGAGAATGATCGCCATTCCCATCTCGCGCTGCAGCTCCTGCAACAGGCTGAGGATTTGGGCCTGGATCGTCACGTCGAGCGCCGTCGTCGGCTCGTCGGCGATGAGGATGCGCGGGCGGCACGCCAGCGCCATTGCGATCATCACGCGCTGGCGCATGCCGCCCGACAGTTCGTGCGGATACTGCTCGAGCCGCCGGCGCGTGTCGGTGACCGCAACCTTGACCAGCAGATCGTTGGCACGGTCGAGCGCGGCGCGACGGCCGATACCTTCGTGCGTGCGGATCGCCTCGCTGATCTGATTGCCGACGGTGAACAGCGGATTGAGCGACGTCAGCGGCTCCTGGAAGATCATGCCGATCTTGCGCCCGCGCACGCGGCGCATGTCGGCGCCGCCAAGCTCGCGCAGATCCCGGTCCTCAAGCAGAATGCGGCCCGAGACGATGCGCACCGCGGGCTTGGGAACGAGATCGAGGATCGAGAGCACCGCGAGGCTCTTGCCGCAGCCCGACTCGCCGACGATGCCCAGCACCTCTCCGGGGCGGAGATCGAAGCTGACATTGTCGACCGCGAGTGCTGCGCCGGCGCTCGACCGCACCTGGACCGAAAGGTTTTGAACCTTCAGCAGCGCCGTCACGTCAGCCTCGCGCTTCTTGATCGACGATGCGCGGGTCGAGCGCATCGCGCAGGCCGTCGCCGAGGAAATTCGCTCCAAGCGCGGTGAGCAGGATCGCGAGTCCCGGGAAGATCGCGATCCACGGTGCCTCGCGCAGGAAATCCTTGCCCTCGGCAATCATATTGCCCCACGTCGGCGTCGGCGGCGGCGGCCCGACGCCGAGGAAGCTCAGGATCGCTTCCGCCAGGATCGCGTAGGCGAAGATGAAGGAGATCTGGACGATGAGCGGCGTCAGGCTGTTGGGCAGCACATGCGTCATCAGGATGCGCAGGTCGCCGGCGCCGCAGGCGCGCGCGGCTTCGACATAGTCGAGCTCGCGGATCACCAGGACCGAGGCGCGCACAATCCGCGCCGTGCGCGGCGAGTAGACGATCGACAGCGCAATGATGGCGCTTCCGACCGACGGTCCAAGCGCGGTCGCGACCGCGATGGCAAGGAGCACTGCCGGGAACGCCATCAGCGCGTCCATGGCGCGCATCAGCGGCTCGTCGAGCCAGCGGAAGTATCCGGCGAGAAAACCCGTGATGGTTCCGACCACGGCCGTCACGGCCGCCACGGTCGCGGCGATCAGCAGCGATATGCGCCCGCCATGCAGCACGCGGCTGAAGATGTCGCGGCCATAATTGTCCGTGCCCAGCCAGGCGCGCGCGCTCGGCGGCGCGAAACGCAGGCGGAACTGGATGCGATCCGGCGGCAAGGCGGCGATGACGTCGGCCAGCACGGCGGCGGCGAAAACGATGCCGAGAAGCACGCCGCCGAACACGAACAGCCGATGGCGGCCAAGGCGCCGCAGCAGCCCCGAGCGGCCGGGTGGGCGCCGCACGATCGCTGCGCTAGCGATGCTCATAGCGGATCCTGGGATCGATCGCGGCATAGAGCAGATCGATCACGAGATTGAGAAGCACCAGCACCGTGGCGGTCAACAGCAGCCCGCCCTGAATGACCGGGTAGTCGCGGGTCAGGACCGAGGTTGCGAGCAGCCGTCCGACCCCCGGCAGGGCGAAGACCGTCTCGATGACCACCGATCCGCTCAGCATGATGGCCAGGCTGATGCCGATCACGGTCAGTACCGCGACCATGGCGTTCTTGAGCGCGTGCTTGCCGATGACGACGACACGCGACAGCCCCTTGGCCTCGGCGGTGCGGATGTAATCCTGCCGCAGCACTTCCAACATCGTCGCCCGCATCGTGCGGGCGACGATGGCGATCTGCGGCAGCGCCAGCGCGATCGACGGGAGAATGAGGCCGCGCATCCATCCGGTCACGCTCTCGGACAGCGGCGTGTAGCCGCTTGTCGGCAGCCATCCCAGTTTGACGCTGAAGACCTCGACGAGCATGAGGGCGAGCCAGAAGTTCGGCGCGGAGACGCCGAGCAGGGCAACGCCGAGAACGAGCTGGTCGACCCAGGTCAGCGGCCGGACCGCGGCCGCGACGCCGAGCGCAATTCCCATGAGGATGGTCCAAAGCAGCGAAAGAGCCGTGAGCGACAGCGTGACCGGCAATCGTTCGACGATCGCCTGGATGACGCTGCGGCGGAGCAGGATGGAATCCCCGAAATCGCCCCGCAACACGTTCCCGTACCACGTGACGATCTGTTCGTGGAACGGCCGCGCCAGGCCCAGCTGTTCGCGGATGCGCTCCACCTCGGTGGATGTCGCGGTCGGCCCGGCGATGACCATCGCAGGATCGCCGGGAATGAGGCGTACGATGCCGAACGCGATGAACGACACGATCAACAGCGTCGGAATCGCGCCGACGACCCGGCGTGCTATCAGGCCGAGCATGTCAGTCGTCCCGCCATTCGATACGCCCGCCTGGTTGCGGATGCCTCAGACGCCGGGCACGTCGGCGGTCGCGCCTTGGCCACGGCAGCCTCATTTCTCAAGCGACACGTTCCAGAATCGTGGAATCCGATACGGCACGAATCCTTTGACCTCCCGCCGCGAGGCTTGGATCTTGCTGAGATCGCCGAACTTGAGAAAGAGCACCTGCTCGTAGATCCGATCCTGGATGCGGGCGAACGTGTCGCGCCGCTCGTCGAACGAGCGCCCGCGCAGCAGCTGATTGTAGAGATCGTCGAGCAAGGGATCGGGTTTGAACTGATTGGGCCGCGGCGAGACCATGTTGCGCACGGCGTTCGCGGGTCCGACGGCGGTTGCGGTGCCGTGGCCCGTGAACCACAGGTTCCACGCCTCGACCGTGCGCAACCGCGAGGACGCCGTGCCCCAATCGAACACGTCCATCCGCACGTTCAGGCCGATATCGCGAAGCCGCTGCGACACCGCCACCGCCGCCTGGTACATGCTCTGAAAGCTCGAATTGGTGATGATGACGAGCGGCTCGCCGGTGTAGCCCGACTCCTTGAGAAGCTTGCGCGCCCGGTCCGGGTCGTTGACGTTGTAGAGCTTCGCGCCATTGGTCACGTAGTATGGATTTCCCGGGTACTGAAAGCCCGGCTGCAGGTGATAGGCGCCGTCGGTCGCGACCTCCATGATCTCCTCCATGTCGAGTGCCGCCTGAATCGCGCGGCGGACCAGGAGATTGTCGGTCGGCGGCTTCACGTGGTTGACCCACGCACCGTGCAGCCACCAATGCTTGAGCGGATGCAGCGTGATCGCCTTGTTGGAGGCGAGCCGCGCTGCGGCCTTGGACGGTACGTCCTCGACCACGTGGACCTCGCCGGTCTCCAATGCCGCCACACGGGTGACGGCATCGCTCATGAAGCGGAAGGTTATGAGGTCGAGATTGGGTACCTTGCGGCCGCCAAACCCCCTGCTGGCGTCATATCGCGCGTCGGGTACATAGGGTCCGAACCGCCGCAGCCGGACATGGCTGTCCGGCAGCCACTCGACGAACTCGTAGGGGCCGGTTCCGACCATGTCGTTCCTGCCGCCCGGGCGATCTTTCTGGTCCGCCGGCATGATCGCGATCGGGATGGTGAACGCGCTGACTTCCTCGAGGAACAGGGGAACGGCGCTCTTGAGGCGGATAACGAACGTGGCCGGATCTGGAGCCTCCATCGTCTCCACCGGTTCAAGCGCGTTGCCGACACCGATGCGCTTGTAGCGCTCGAACGAGCCGAGCACGTCAGCCGAGGTCAACTCCTTGCCGTTGTGGAAGCGGATGCCGGGGCGGATCTTGAAGGTGTAGGTGAGGCCGTCATCGCTGATCGAATAGTCGTCCGCGAGGTCCTTGATGATGCCGTTGTTTTCATCGCGCGTCAGCAGCATCTCGAACACGTGCATCGAGACGTTGCGCGTCGCGATCGACGTGGTGAAGTGCGGATCGAGCGTCAGCGGGCCGGCCTCCTGGCCGAAGATCAGGTGACCGCCGCGCGGCTGCGCGTTGGCGACGAGACCCAGACTCGTGGCGAGAAACGCAAGGCCCGCCGCCCAACGAATGAGATGACTGATCATGATTTGCTCCCGGGGCCGCGGCTAGGCCGCCGCCAATGCAGGCCGCACCTGCGGATAGGCCCAGTCGAGCCAGGGAAACAGCGCGTCGAGATCGTGCGTCTCGACCGTCGTGCCGGCCCAGATGCGCAGACCCGCCGGCGCAGCGCGATAGGCGTCGATGTCGCAACCGACGTTCTCCGCCTCAAGCAGCGAGGCGAGCTTCCTGGGAACCGCCGCGCGGCTCTCGGCATCGAGTCCGGCCACGGCCGGATCGACGATCTTGAGACAGACCGACGTGCAGGAACGAAGCGCCTTGTCCGCGGCGAGGAAACCGACCCAACCGGCACGCGAGACCCATGCCTCGATGGCCGCAAGGTTGGCCTCAGCGCGCGCCATCAGTGCCGGCAGGCCCCCGATGCGTTCCGCCCATGCGAGCCCATCCAACGCGTCTTCGACGCATAACATCGAAGGCGTGTTGATCGTTTCGCCACGGAACAAACCCTGCATGAGCTTTCCGCCCTGGGTCAGGCGGAAGATCTTCGGCAACGGCCACGGTGGAGTGTAGGATTCCAGGCGCTCGACTGCGCGCGGGCTGAGGACCAACATCCCATGCTGTCCTTCACCGCCCAGGACCTTCTGCCAGGAATAGGTAATGACATCGAGCTTGGCCCACGGGAGCTCCATCGCGAAAGCCGCCGACGTGGCGTCGCAGATCACGAGGCCGGCGCGGCTCGCCTTGATCCAGTCGCCGTTCGGCACCCGCACGCCCGATGTCGTTCCGTTCCAGGCGAACACCACGTCGCGATCGGGCGACGCTTGCGACAGGTCGGGCAGCTCGCCGTAGGGGGCGGTGAAGGTGCGCACATCATCGAGACCGAGGTGCTCGACCACGTCGTCCGCCCAAGTGGCGCCGAAGCTCTCCCAGACGAACACGTCGACGCCGCGCGGACCAAGCAGCGACCACAGCGCCATCTCGACGGCGCCGGTATCGGACGCCGGAACGATGGCCATGCGGTAATCCTTGGGAACGCCGAGCAGCGCGCGGCTGCGCTCGATCACTTCGGCGAGCTTCGCCTTGCCGGCAACCGAGCGGTGAGAGCGGCCGACGCAAGCGCCCGCCAGACTTTCCAGCGTCCACCCAGGGCGTTTCGCGCACGGCCCCGAAGAGAAATGAGGGCGTTGCGGCCGGATGATCGGCTTGGCTGGGTATGGCGTCATACTATCCCCTGGAGAAAGGATTGCGCACCGGTTCAGGCATCGGAAGCCGCGCGATCGGCCCTGACCGAAGTGCGTGGTTCCGCCCGGATGGACGCGGCGTCTCGGATGGGGTGTCGGCGTTTGACGTCGATTGCGTTCCGACCCGGACGTTCATCTTGCCGGCGGCGTAACGGCCAAATCGGTCCGCCCGATCAGTATCGGCAGCCATTGCTCCCTTCCCCAGCCAGCCATCGATTTTGTGATAACAGACCAGCTGAGAATGGCCTTGACAAACGATCTTTCGTCCATCCTTTGTGAAGAAAACTCACATGAAAGGATGCGGTTGTGCGGCGCCGACTCCCACCGCTGAAGGCCCTCCCGGCATTCGAGGTCGTGGCGCGTCTAATGAGTTTCAGCGCGGCTGCCGAGGAGTTGCACCTGACCCATGGTGCGGTCAGCCGACAGGTGAAAGCGCTTGAAGATTATCTTGGTGTGCGGCTGTTCCGCCGGCTCAACCGCCGCGTCGAACTGACCGAAGCTGGTACGACGCTACTGCCGGCCGTTCAGACGGCGTTCCAAGTCCTCGAGACGAGTGCGGCTCAGGTCGCGGGGCGATCGCGGCAAGGGCCGCTGGTCGTGTCGTGCCTCGCCACTTTCATGATCCGGTGGCTCATTCCGAAACTCTACGGATTCAGTTCCGTCCACCCTCAGGTCGAGATGCGGCTCTCGGGTGCCCAGGTCGAGGTGCGGCTGTCGGGTTCCGTTGCGCCGGTTGACTTCACCCGAGACGGCATCGACGTCGCCATCCGTGTCGGGAACCCGCCGTGGCCGAAAGGCATCGACGCGCACGCCTTTCTCGAGGATTACATCGGTCCCGTTTGCTCTCCGGCTCTGCTGACGAGGCATGAGCTTCGGCATCCGTCGGACCTGCAACGCCACACGTTGCTGCACACGGAATCCCGCCCCGACGCATGGCGCGACTGGCTCGACCGATCCGAGGTCGCGGATGTCGAGGTCGTGGCGGGCACACGTTTCGAGCATACGTATTTTCTGCTCGAGGCGGCGATCGGCGGTTTGGGCGTCGGGATCGGCTCGTATCCGCTGGTCGAGGAGGATCTCAAGAACGGGCGTCTCCTCGCGCCGTTTGGGTTCCTTCCCAGCGGGCGCTCCTACTATCTGCTGCATCCCAGCCAATCGGCGGTCGTTCCGAAGGTCAAGGCATTCCAATCATGGATACTGGACGTCTCGGCAAAGAGCGCGCACGGGCCGTTAGTGCTCGCGGGCGCTGGCGGCCCGCCGGTGTGAAAGCGGCGTTCCGCCGCAGCACGTGCGCTCGCATCGGCTGATCGAGAACGAACCTGCCGCTTGGGTCGCGGGAGGCCATCTCGCGAAACGCAGCCTCGATTTCAGAGCTTCGCGCGGACACGAGCGCCGCGCGGGAGCGATCGACGGAGACTATCCGCGCCAGGAATTCGGTGACGTCGGCGTACCATTCGCGCCGCGTGAACTCGATGATGCCGTCGATGCGAAAGATGCCCTGCTGCGCCGTATCCGCGATGCAGGTCTGCGCCGCGCGGCGAACGTCGCTCTCGTCGTCTATCAGCCGCAGGACGGAAAAGAAGCTGCCTTGCGACAGCGGCTCGACGACAACCGTCATGCCCGGTCGATCGACGATTCTCGCGGCCTCGGCCAAAGCGGCCATCATCTGGCCGACCGGAACGTGGTGCAACGAGTTGACGAACATCGCGCCGTTGAAACTGCCGGACGCAAATGGCAGGGCTTCGGCGGCACCGCAGACGAGTTGAGGTTCGCAGGCGCGGCTGCGAGCCGTGTCAAGCGCCTGGTTACTCGGATCGATCCCCGTCATGCGAGCACCCCGACCGCTCAGTGCATGCGCAAGGGCACCCGCTCCGCAACCGATGTCCAGCAGTCGCCGGCCGGCAATCGGGCGAAGAACCTCGCTGACAATCGACAGTGCGTCGGATAGCCGCGCTGCACCAGCACCATGAAGCATCGGCTCCGCCGCAGCGCGCGATGACTTGGGACTGGCAGCGCGCCGGTTTCCTCCCATGACGTGGCCTGCTCCTTCTGCGCGTGTTTGACAATAAATCTCGCGCAGCAACGATCGCGCAGCACTCGGGGAGATTTTTTCTCATGTTGCGCATGAGAAATCGTGGTTTGCCCGGGGTGTGAAAATTCCAAAGACTTTATTGTCTCGTCATGACGGTGATGGCTATCGGGTGCACCGCTCAGAGGGACCCCGTTACCGAGTTGGATTGTCATGACGACCATCCTCGATGATCGAAACAGGGTCGTGCGCATGCAGGCCTCGCGGTCGGCGCGGCTGCGATCGTTGCTGCAATCGCCGCGCGTCGACTTCCTGATGGAAGCGCACAATGGTCTGTCGGCCAAGATCGTCGAGGAGACCGGCTTTGCGGGAATTTGGGCTTCCGGACTGACGATTTCCGCGTCAATGGGCGTGCGGGACAGCAATGAGATCTCCTGGACCCAGGTTCTCGACGTGTGGGAGTTCATGGCCGACGCGACAAGCATCCCGATCCTGGTCGACGGCGATACCGGCTACGGCAACTTCAACAACTTCCGCCGCCTCGTCAGGAAGCTTTGCCAGCGTGGCATTGCGGGCGTGTGCATCGAAGACAAACTGTTTCCCAAGACCAACTCGTTCCTGGGACACGGGCAGCCGCTGGCGGACGTGCGCGAGTTTTGCGGAAAGATCGCCGCCGGCAAGGACAGCCAGACCGACCCCGACTTCTGCATCGTAGCTCGCGTCGAAGCATTGGTTTCCGGCCGCGGGCTCGATGAGGCGCTTGGCCGCGCCGAAGCTTACGCGAAAGCCGGCGCGGATGCCGTCCTCATTCATTCGAAAAAGTCCACGGCGGACGAGGTCCTTGCGTTCTGCGAAATGTGGCAACAGCGCGTGCCCGTCGTCGTGGTTCCGACCAAGTATTACGACACGCCCATCGAGCGGTTCCGCAAGGCCAAGGTATCGGTCGTCATTTGGGCCAACAACAATTTGCGCGCCGCGATTACCGCCATGCGGCGGATCAGCAAGCAGGTTCATCAGGCCGAATCGATTGCCGAGGCGGAGGGAGCGATCGCCAGCGTGAACGACGTCTTCGCTCTGACCGATCAGGCTGAACTGGACCGAGCAGAGGCAAAGTATCTTCCGTCTCAGCTTCTGTGACCGCGCATCCTTCTGGTCCGGCACCGGGAGGCGGGCATGACAGGAAGAGGGGCGTCCGATGGGATCGACCAGGCTTATCGTGGGTGCGGCGTCATTGGCGATCGCGTCGTACCTTTGCAGTTCCGCGCCGGTACCTGCTGACGACAGCTTGGCCGCCGCGGCGCGCGCCGAAGCAACCGTCAACTGGTATGGCGTATGGCCCAAGGACCTGATGGACCGCCTGACCAAGGTGTTCGAGACCCGTTATCCCGGCATCAAGGTGAATGTCTTCCGGTCCGGCTCGTCGAAAGTGGCGGCCAAGATCGAGGCTGAGATGCAGGCCGGAAAGGTCCTTGCCGATGTCATGACGATCAGCGAGGAGTCGATCATGACGGCATTCAAGAATAAAGGCTACCTTGAGCCATACAAGACCGCCCATTTCGACAAATTTCGACCCGAGTACCGAGATGCCGACGGCTATTGGATCACGCCCCGCGTGGCGACGGTCGGGCTCTGGTACAATGTCGACAGGCTGGCCAAGCGCAATCTTCCAATCCCCACCTCCTGGCACGACCTCGCCAATCCGATCTATCGCGGCGAGATTGCGCTGGCTTCGCCGCTTTATTCCGGCATCTTCTCAAGCCTGGTCGGCACCTTCTCCCAGAAGGAGACTTTTGGTTGGGACTACTTCCGCAGGATCGCGGCGAACGAGCCGCTTTACGTCGCGGATGTCCCCGATGTCGCCCGCGCGGTTGCCGGAGGGCAGAAGACATTGGGGCCGGTCGTTCTGGGATACGTCGCAATCCATCCGCTGCATCCGAAAGGATCGATTGCAATCGTGAGCCCCAAGGAAGGAGTGCTGGTGATCCAGTCGTCGACCGCTTTGCTCAAAGCCAGGCCGCATTCCGCAGGCGGCAAGCTGCTGCAGAACTTTCTCACCTCGATCGAGGCGGCAGGCATCATCCGGGACGCCAAATATCTCAGCGGACGCGCCGACATCGAGCCGCCGCAGGACATACCCCCGCCCCAGCCGGCGCTGTTCCCGGATGCCAATTGGCTGGAGAAATACGGCGACGAGATCCGCAAGAATTGGGCCGACATTACCGGTCAATCGTGAGCGCCGTTGACGGGACGAAACGCGGTTCCGTCGAGCTGATGGTCTGAAAGGAACGACTCGTAACGATCTGCATGTCGGGGAGGTGTCCGTGTTCGCGGCTGGAGCGGTTCCCGCACTTCGCGCGGCGTTGCGGACCGAAACCTATGTCCTTCTTGCGACGGCTCTCCTCTTGCTGATCTTGTCGCTGTTTCCGGTGGCAATCATCCTGCGGCAAAGCCTGTTCGACGCTTCAAATCAACTGTCGGCCGCCAATTTCATACGGGTCTTCGGCGATCCCTCGGTGTTGCATATACCGCTGTGGAATTCAGTGCGCGTATCGATCACGATCACGGCGATCGCGCTCGTGCTCGCATATCCTCTGGCCTTCCTGGTGACGCGAACCGACATGCCGTGCCGCGTCATGATCGCGGCGCTGACGCTCGGTCCTTACATTATTCCTTCCTATGCGCTGTCGATGGCGTGGGTGCTGACGTTCAGCGCCGGAGGAGTGGGTGAGGCGCTCGTCGGAGTCGAGCCCAGCGTCCCGGCGTACGGATTCTGGCCGATCGCGATCGTGTCGGCGGTCCATCTTTTCCCGTTGGCCTTTATCATGCTCTCCAATGCGATCGGCTCGCTCAATCCCGAGCTCTTCGAAGCAGCGCGGATTCACGGCGCCAAGGCCTCGCAGCGCCTGTTCCGCGTGACCTTGCCGATGCTGCTGCCGGCCATTCTGAGCTCGGGCATGGTCGTGTTCGCTTTCGCCATGAACGAATTTGCCCCGGCGGCGCTGCTCGGAACGTCCGCCAACTTCTACGTCCTTACGACGCAGATCTGGTCGTTCGCTACCGTTTACCCGACCAACTACGGCGTGGCCGCAGTGCTGTCACTGATCCTGCTCGCGGCGATCACGGCCGTGCTGCAGACCAACCGGCTGCTTCTGGGCAAGCGGCGCTACACCACGATCGGCGGCAATCTCGGTCAATCCGCCAAGCTCGCCCTCGGCCGCTGGAGGTACGTTGCGCTTGGCTACTGCGTCCTCCTGCTTGCGACGGTCCTCCTCCTTCCGACCGCGTGCATCCTGGTCGGATCGCTGGTCGACATCTGGGGAAAGGGGTGGGGGCCGGCAAACTGGACGCTTCGTCACTTCGCCGACCTGCTCGAGGACAGAACCTACAAGCAAAGCATCGTCAACGTTCTCGTCCTGGGAGCCCTCACCGGTCTGTGCACGGTCCTGATCGGCAGCATCATCGGCTACTTCATCGCGCGCAGCGGCCGCCGCGTGTCACAGCTGCTCGAGATCGGCTCAAGCCTGCCATTGATCCTTCCCGGCGTCCTGGTCGGGCTTGCCCTCATCCTCGGCTTCTCGACCCCGCCATTCGATCTCTATGGAACGGTGTGGTTGCTCCTGCTCGGATACGTCGTCCGTTTCTTGCCGATCGTGGTCAGTTCCTGCACGGCGGCCATGGCCCAGATTAGCGAGCAAGTCGAGGAAGCCAGCCGGATCTTCGGCGCGAGCTGGGCCCGGACCCAGTTCCAGATCATGCTGCCGCTGCTGCGAGGTCCGCTGTTCGGGGCGATGATCCTGGTCGTCATTTCCGTGCTGAAGGAAGTCGGCATGGCGGCCTTCGCGTGGGCGCCCGGCGCAGAAGTCGCGCCGGTCATGGCGCTCATGCAGTTCACCGACGGCTTCGTGCAGCAAGCGATCGGATTGAGCTTCGTGATGCTCGTCGTCGCGCTGATCGGCGCCGTCATCGCCGTTCGGTTGGGCGCGATAAAGTTCGTGGATGTGCGCTGAGGGGTAATCGATGGCCGACCTCTCGCTCGTGAACGTCAGCAAGACCTTCGGCGCGGTGCGCGCGGTCGAGAACCTCACGCTGGAGGTGAAGTATCGCGAGTTCGTGACGCTGCTCGGCCCGAGCGGGTGCGGCAAGACCACGACCCTTCGAATGATCGCCGGCTTTGTCCAACCGGACGAAGGCGAGATCAGAGCGGGAGACTTGACCATTGCCTCTCCCGCCCGCGGCATCTGCCTCCCTCCGGAGGCCAGAAGGATGGCCATGGTGTTTCAGAACTACGCGCTATGGCCGCACATGACGGTCCTCGGCAACACGATGTTCGGCCTCCGGACCCGCGGCGTCGCATCGCGCCTCGCGCGTAGCAAGGCAATGGATGCCTTGCATCTGGTCCGCATGGATTCGATGGGAGAGCGATATCCGCACGAGCTTTCAGGCGGTCAGCAGCAGCGCGTATCGCTCGCACGCGCGATCGCTTGCGAGCCGTCGATCCTGCTCATGGACGAGCCGCTCAGCAACCTCGATGCAAAGCTTCGCGAAACGATGCGCCTTGAAATCAAAGATCTCCATCGCAAGCTTGGCGTAACCTCGATCTATGTGACCCACGATCAGTCGGAGGCGATCGTCATATCCGACAGGGTTTGCATGATGTGGCAGGGCCGGATCCTGCAAAGCGCGCCCCCCAGCGAAATCTATCAAAGGCCCGCATGCAGGCAGGTGGCGGAGTTCATCGGGCAGACAAACTTCCTCTCCGGCACGGTCACCGGCGCGGCGGCCGACGGGCTGACGGTCGAGACCCAATGGGGATCGCTCAGGATCGCCCATATCCCGCGAGACGTCAGTCCCGGACAGGTCGTCACCATCTCGGCGCGGCCGGAAGCGATCAGGCTCCATCGGAGCGACGGGTCGGCTGCACCGCACGGGTTGCGCGGCCGGATCTCCAGCCGCGTCTATCTGGGCAACCTGCAGGAATACTGGGTCGACCTGAGCGACAAAATGGTGCGCGTGCAGGCCCCGGTGACCGAGGGCTTTCGCGAGGGCGATCTCGTCGCACTCGATTTCGATCCGCAACGAATGGCCGTGGTCGAGGGAGGCACATGAAGCCGGTGAAGTCTGCGGACTTGGACGTAACAGTCTCGGCGAAAGACCTGAAACCGCTGATTCGGCTCGTCTTCGAGAACTGCGGCGTCAACAGAGATGATGCGAAATTGGTCGCCGAGACCCTGGTGGAGGCGAATCTCCGCGGGCATCCCTCGCATGGCGTCATCCGGGCCCCCAAGTGGGCCGACGGCCTGAAGGCCGGCGCCATCAATGCCCATTGCGTCCCGGCGATCGTAGGGGAAACTCCCGCCGTGGCATGGCTGGACGGCGATCGCGGCCTCGGTCCGGTCGTCGCCGATTGCGCGGTCAAGATCGCCTCGGCGAAGGCGCGAAGCGTGGGCGTTGGCATCGCGTGCGTCCGTCGCGCGTCGCACATCGCCATGCTGCAATACTACGTGGACGCGATGGCGCGCGCCGGCCTCATCGGCATCGTCATGACCAATACCGAGCCGGGCGTCGCTCCCTATGGAGGCATCGACAAGATCCTCGGCACCAATCCGATAGCGATTGGAATTCCAACGAGATCGCAGCCTCTCATCCTCGACATGTCGACGAGTCATGTGGCGCGCGGCAAGATCGTGATCGCCAAGAGCCGAGGCGAGCGCATCCCCGACCATTGGGCGATCGACAACCACGGCCGCCCCACGAACGACCCCGAAGCGGCGCTGGCCGGGGCATTGCTCCCGATTGCGGGCGCGAAGGGCTCCGGCCTGTCCATGATGATCGATCTGCTGACGGGGGCGCTGGCCGGGGCCTCGGTCGGGCTGCGCGTGCACGGCACGTTCGACATGAAGCAAGAGGGCACCAAGGGCGATTTGTTCCTTGCCTTGAGCCCCGATGCGTTCTGCGGGCGCGACAAATTCCTGGACAAGGTCCACGACCTGCGGGCAGACGTTCGCAGCAGTCGATTGGCGCCCGGCTTCGACACCATCATGTTGCCGGGAGAGGTCGAACTGGCCTGCCGCCGCAGACACTTGCGCAACGGTATTCGGATTGAAAAAAGCCTGCTGGCGGAGCTGAAAAAGAGAGCGCGCGAACCCGTTCCGGTCCACGCATCCGACCTGTGACCGGCATGCGGCCGCTCGACTGATCGGCGTGCGGCGCGCCACCTCGAACCACTCACGCTTGAGCTTGGTCCTCCAATCTCCCATCATGAGCGCATGCCGTCCGGATACCGCTCGCCGCGTCGGAGGCCAGTGCCGGCGAGATTCGGACCGCTCCGCCGCCATAGGCCGGTGCCCATGTCGAAGTGTGGACCAAGATGCGCCGCCGCCTGCCGCCGTTGAACAGCTTGCGCGCATTCGAGGTGGCCGCAAGGCACCTGAGCTTCACGCGCGCCGCCGAGGAGCTGTGCGTGACGCAGGGCGCCGTCAGCCGGCAAGTGAAGCAGCTGGAGGATTATCTGCAGCTTGAGCTGGTCAGGCGAAAGAACCAAACGCTGTCATTGACCGAGGATGGCGAAGTCTACATGTCGGCGCTGGGCCGCGCATTCGACATGCTCGATAGCGCCACTCGGCGTCTGCAGGGCAAGACTGATCAACTCTCGCTTGGGGTGCGCGTGCTGCCCACGCTCGCCATGCGCTGGCTGATACCCCGGCTGTACGAGTTCCACCGGCTGCACCCGGAGATCCAGGTCCGGATCACGACCTCGCTGCACCCGGGGGACTTCACGATCGACGATTTCGATATCGCCATCGGCAGAAAGCCCGAATGGCAGCATGGTATCCGCTTCGACCGTGTCATGCCTGAGGATCTCATCGTGGTCTGCAGCCCGGCCCTGCTCGCGGGCGACAACCCGATCCGTCAGCCGGCCGACCTCGGCAAGCACAACCTTCTCCATGCGGCGACACGCCCCGAAGCCTGGAAGGTCTGGCTGAGCGGCGTCGGATTGGAGAATTTCAATACCGATGGGATCAAGTTCGAGCACTACTACTATGTGATCCAGGCGGCAATCAGCGGGCTTGGCGTCGCCGTGACGCCGCGTCCGCTGGTCATCGATGACCTTGCCTCAGGACAGCTGGCGGCGCCGTTCGACGTGTCGATCCCGACTCACGACGGCTATTACCTCATTTATGCGGAAAAGCGCGCCGACCTGGCGAAAATTCAGGCTTTCCGCCGTTGGATACTCGCCATCTCGGCGGACCCCAGCGCGAACGCGATGCACGTCGGAGCCCCCCGCACGCGCTCGAAGCGACGCGCCGCCGTCCGTCACACTGAAGCCAAGTTGTGACGATTAGCCGCGTGCTCGCCTACGCCGGACGATTGAATACAAATCCTCGAGTCTGCAGACGATCGACAAAGTCCAGCTGCACCCCGACCAAGAAAAGATTCTGCCGTGCGTCGAGCCATATGCGCAGCCCGTGCTGCTCGAAGCATTCGTCCCCGGGTCCCGGATGCTCGAGAATCTCCAGGGTAAAGCTCGTTCCCTTGCATCCTTGGGTCAAAGCGTGGATTTTTATTCCAGCCGGCTTGCCCGGCACGTCGGCCACGATTCTGCGCAGCTCGTCCGCTGCCGCTTCCGTGAGAGTAACCGGCGAAGAGGCCCCTCCCCTGACCCGATGATCGTCGTCCCCGCGTTCCATGGAGATCTTCATGCTCATGGTGGCGCGATGTCCGCCGTCGCACCCGGTTGCGACGCTGCCGGCGCGCGAACGCCGGCATCGCCGTCGTGCTCGCCCCTGGTTCCAACTCCGGTCAGCGACAATCGCCTGATCCGCACGATCGCACCGGCCGGATCGAGGTCCTTCGGGCATACCGTTTGGCAATTGAACGCCGTATGGCATCGGAATACACCTTCGTCGGAAGCGACCTGCGTCAGTCTTTCCTCAGCCGCCTCGTCACGCGTATCCTCGATGAAGCGGAGCGCGCGAAGCATCGCATGCGGTCCAAGATACGCGCTGTTTGCGAGCGCCGAGGGGCACGCGGAATAGCAGGCGCCGCACATGATGCAGTCGACGAGCCCATCCAGCTTCTCGCGTTGTGCGGCTGTTTGCAGATTCTCGCGCTCGGGCGGCGCGCGGCTGGAAATCAGGTAGGGCCTTACGCGGCGCCATTGCTCCATGAAGCCGCTCATGTCCACCACCAGGTCGCGGATCACGGGCAGGTGGTTCAACGGCCGGATCTCGACGGTGTCGTTGCGCGCGACGTCATCGATCAGCGTCTGACACGCGAGCCGATACCTCCCATTGATATGCATGGCGCAGCTCCCGCACAGCGCGGCGCCACAAGAAGCCCGATAGGCGAGAGAATGATCCAGGTTCTCGAAAATATGGATCAGGGCTTTCAATACCGGCATTCCACGTTCGGTCGGCACGTCGAATTCATCTACCCGAGATGGGCTTGCGGCATCGGGATCGTGGCGATGGATGCGGAAGGTGGCCATTGCTAGTACCTCCGTTCCTGCGGCTGCCAACGCGTTATGGTCACCGGCTTGCTGCGCATGTCGGGACCTTCGGACCGGTGATAAGCGAGCGAGTGCGCAAGAAAACGCTCGTCATCGCGCTGGGGAAAGTCGGTGCGGTAGTGCGACCCGCGGCTCTCGCGTCGAAGGTGAGCGCTGGCGGCGGCCGCCTCCGCCATCTGCAGCGACCCGGCCAATTCGACGGCCCAGATGAGATCGTAGTTGAACTGCTTCGCCCCATGGATCGCGCGCATTTGCCGATACCGCCGTTTGAGCGATTGCAGGCCGCCCACCGCGCGGGCGAGGCTTGCTTCGTCGCGAAAGATCATGACGTTCTCGTCCATCAGTGAATTCATCTCGCGACGGATTCGAGCCGGCTCCTCGTTGCCGCTCCCTTGAGCCAGGGCGCATAGGTTCTTCTCCGTTTCAGCCGCCGATGCAGCGACCGCGGAAACGGAAGCGGCGCGGCTGGTGTCCTGCAGGTACCGGCTCATGGAGCGGCCGGCACGGCGCCCGAAAACGATCGTCTCCACCAATGAATTGCCACCGAGCCGGTTCGCCCCGTGAACGCTGACGCAGGCGCATTCGCCGGCGGCATAGAACCCCTCGACTTCGGATTCGCAGTCCACATTCACATCGATCCCGCCCATGGTGTAATGGGTGCCGGGCTGAACCGGGATCATCTCACGGGTCGGATCGATCTTGCGAAACTCCTGGCATACCTCGACGATTCCCGGAAAGGCACTGCGCAACCTATCGGCGCCGAGATGGCGCGCATCGAGGTGGACGAACTTCTCCCCACCGATACCGCGCCCGCTGTTGATCTCGATCTGTATCGCGCGCGCGACGATGTCGCGTGGCGCGCGCTCCATGACGCTGTCGGAGACATAGCGGCGCATGAAGCGCTCGCCCTCGCCGTTGAACAGATAGGCTCCCTGGCCGCGCAGGCCCTCGGAAATGGTCAGCCCCTGTCCGACCAACGTCGTCGGATGGAACTGGAAGAACTCCATGTCCTTGAGCGGTACCCCGCCCCGGTATGCGATGGCCGCGCCGAATCCGGTCGAAATCATGGAGTTGCTGCCGTAGCTGTATATCCGCCCGGCACCGCCGGTCGCGAACATCACGGCCGGAGCGCACACGCCGTGCAGGTTTCCCGTTGCGATCTCGTAGGCGACGACCCCGGAGCACTGCCGTTCCGCGACGACCAGTGAGAGAACCAGGAATTCGTCGTAGAATTTCACATCATGCTTCACGCATTGCTCGTAGAGCGTCTGCAGCAGATAGAGCCCGGTCTTGTCGGCCCCGTAGCAGGTGCGTGCGAAGGATTGCCCGCCGAATGGACGTTGAGCGATCCGACCGTTATCGAAACGCGACCACGGGCATCCCCAATGCTCCATCTCGTACACGATCTCGACGGCTTCGCGCGTCATCACCTCGACCGCATTCTGGTCGGCCAGGTAGTCGCTGCCTTTGACGGTATCGAACGCATGCCGCTCGGGGTTGTCCGATCCGCCCTCGGGATGATTGCCGAGTGCCGCGTTCAAGCCCCCTTGCGCCATGCATGAATGCGACCGCAGCGGATAGACTTTCGACAGAACGCCGACGTCGATGCCCGAAAGGCGCAATTCGAGCGCAGCCCGCAACCCGGCCAGTCCTCCGCCGACGATGATGGCTTGATGCGCGATCATGAGCCACTAACCCCAACCCAGCGCGCGCTCGAAGAAGAGCTTCGTCGTCCAGATCAGCGCCCCCGCCCAGGCGACCCCCACTGCGGCAATCAGCTGCCGCTGGCGGCGCGTGAACCCGCAAATGTCGATGGCGATCAGACGCAGCCCATTGAACGCGTGATACGCGGCAATCACCACGATCGCGCTCTCGAGAAACGCAAACGCAGCGCCTTCGAATTGCGTCAACGTGAACTGAAGCGAGCTCGCACCGTTGAGCGCGGTTCCAAGCGTGAGCAGGTGAAGAAGCAAATACGCAACAAGGGTGACCCCCGTGATCCTGTGCGCCGCCCACGCAAGAGCGCCCGCATTCAGGTTCAGCCGGATTTCCCGACCGAATCCACGCAGGATACCGAACGGAGTCATGACCACTTCCGCTACGGCAGATTCACAAGGGCGGAAAGGACCAGCAGCGCGTACGCGGTAGCGAGAATGATCGAGATCACCGCCACATAATCGATGACCCGCACCGCATGGCGGGACGTTGCGTAGTCGAGCGCCATGCCGCGAACGCCGTTTGCGGCATGCAGGATGACGACGACGACGAATGCCGAGTAGAATCCGATCAGAAACGGGCTCTCTTGCAGCCGCCGGGCGATCCCACCGGCGTTGATCGGATCGGCGCGAAGGAAATGCAGCGTAACGATATGGAGGCCGACGAAATAGACCAGAAGGAGGCCGCTCAAGCGCTGCAGCAGCCACGACCAAAGCCCTCTCGAGCCCAACCGACTCCCGGCGAGCCGGACGGAGGCGACGTCCCCGGTCTGCGACGTCATCTGAATGCCCTCCTTCCTTATCGGGCCGTCACACCCACGGTCGATGCTACGAACGCGGAATAATCTGCGGAGCGACCGACAGCGCACCGATCCCGGCCTTGCGATAAATCTCGCTGCGCTGCTTGAGGATCAGTTCGCGTTGTTTGAAGTAGTGATTGTTGCCGTGCGCGTCGATCGACACGAAGCATGGCCCGTACTCCTTCAACTCGAGCTCGAGAATGGCCTGCGAGGTCAGGTCGGGCCAATACACGTTGATGATCCTGGCGTGGCTGTCATAGTGGGTTGCCGCGCCGCCGATCGTGCTCATGTACACGCACCCGTACTTGCGACAGGCTTCGGTGGTACCTTCCAGCAGGCCGCCCTTGCCGAGGATCGCGCGGCAGCGATGCCGTTCGATGATCTGCGGCATCCAGCGTTCCATGCGCGTGCTGGTCGTATTTCCCATGCCGCTGGTAAAGACCCACTCTTCGCCGTCGCGCTTGTATCCCGCGGCCTCGTGCAGCAGCGGATAACCGGAATAGTTCACTCCGTCGGGGAGGGGCTGGTTGTGATCGAGATGACGGCGAAGATTCTCGTCGCGAATCCCCCACATCTTTCCGCTGAGATAGACGACGTCGAGAAGCTCGAGCTTGCGTACGTCTTCGTCCGATAGCGGAGTCTTGAGATACCATTCCCTACTCATAGGCATCGCCCCCGAAATAGCGGATGTATTCGACGCGACCATCGGAGTGGATGCGTGCGGCCGCCTTGCGATGGGCCCAGCACTGAAGATTGAGCGCCACGGGATTCTGCGTTTCGTGCGTGACACCGTATTCGATGTTCACTTTCAATACCGTCGTGTCTCCGCTCAATCCCATCGGCCCGATCTTGGTGGCGTTGATGGCCTCGAGCAGCTCGTCCTCGAGCTCGGCGATTTCCGGCTCCGGATTGCGCGTGTCGAGCGGACGCAGAAGCGCTTCCTTCGACATGCGGGCGACGCTGTCGAACGTGCCGCCGATCCCGATTCCCGCGACGCCGGGGGGGCAGAATTGACCGCCTGCAGCCAGCACACTGTCGATAATGAACTGCTTGACGCCCGAAATCCCCTGGGCCGGGACGAGCATTCCGAGAAAGCCCTGGTTTTCCGAGCCGGAGCCTTTGGAGAGCATCATCATTTCGAGATAGTCCCGGCCGTCGAGCCAATCCCAATAGATGGTCGGGTGCCGCAGTCCCACCTGCTCGCCGATCTTCTTGCGCGTCACCGGGTGAACCACCGTCTTGCGATACTCGTTCTCGCTCGACCAGCGACGCACGCCCTCGCGAATGGCGTTCTGCAGCTCGTAGCCATCGAATTTGAGCTTCGTCCCGACCCTCACCCAGAAGGTCTGCATTCCCGTGTCCTGGCAGATCGGTCGATTGGCTTGCTCTCCTTTATCGATCGATTTCAACATCAGGTCGAAATGCTGCTTGGCGACCGGATTGGTTTCACGTGCAAAGGCGGCGCGCATCGCGCCGACCAGATCGGGCGGATATTTCTTGAGAGCCCGTCCGTATAGGTCACGGGCGGTGTCCTCGACGACGCCGGCGGCAAGGGCCATGGATTCATGATCCTTGAGTTGCATTATTGCGAGCAAAAGCGTCGGTTACCGGCGTCGGGCGCGCAAACCATTATTTGTCAGCATGCATATGAGAAAAAATCACCCGCGCCGCACGCGGTACCGGCCGGCTTGCGCGGGAATCACACCAGCGCATAAGCTCCGCCCCGGGGAGTATCCGTGCGGCTTCTGGTGACAGGCGGAGCAAGCGGTCTTGGACGCGCGGTCGCGCTCGGCGCGGGCCAACGCGGCGCCAGGGTCGTGGTCGCCGATATCGACAAGACCGGCGCAGAGGCCGTCGCCAAAGCCTGTGGCGGGCATGCGCTTGCGGTCGATCTCATCGCCGATGCCGAGCAGGCGGTCGAAGACAGCGCGAAGCGCCTGGGCGGACTCGACGTGCTGGTCAACAACGCCGGCTACGGCGCCGGCGAAGCCTTCCTCGACATGAAAGCGGAGACCTGGGAGCGCACGCTTGGTCTCAACGTCAAGGCGTTGGCGCTCAGCTGCGCCGCGGCCGGCCGCATCATGGCGCAGCAGAAATCCGGCCGCATCATCAACATCACGTCGCCGGCTTCGCGCATGGCGCTGCCGAACTACACTGCGTACGCGGCCTCGAAGGCCGCCGTCGACGCCATCACGCGCGCCGCCGCGGTGGCGCTTGCGCCGCACGGCATCCGGGTCAACTCGGTTGCGCCCGGCATGATGGACACGCCGATGCAGCGCCTCACCGAGCAAGCGTTCGCGCGGCTGGAGAATCGCACCGACATCGACGCCTTCCTGGCCGAGCGCACCGCGCGCATCCCGGTCGGGCGGCGGATCGAGCCGGAGGAGGTCGCCAAGACCGTGCTGTGGCTTGCGTTCGATGCGCCGGATTACATCACAGCCGAGCGGCTGAACGTGTCGGGCGGACTGGACAAGGATTGATGATCCGCAACGCGCCCAGTTCCGAACGCCCGATCGCGTTCCTCAAAGAGCGCGCCAAGGCGATGCGCCGCCACATGCTGCGCATGTCGCGCAGTATGGGTCAGGGCTACCTGGCGCAGGGCCTCGGCATCGCGGACGCGCTCGCGGCGATCTATTTCCACGAGTTGCGCTACGATCCGGCCAACCTGCGATGGCCCGAGCGCGACCGCTTCATCCTTTCGACCGGACACTATTCGATCGCGCTGTGGGCGGCGTTCGCCGAGGCCGGCATCGTTCCGCCCGACGAGCTCGACACCTATGGTCGCGACCAGAGCCGGCTCGAGATGTCGACCATGGATTCGACCCCCGGCGTCGAGATGATCGGCGGCTCGCTCGGGCACGGGCTCGGCCAGGCGGTCGGCATGGCGCTCGGCCTGCGGCTGAAGCGATCGCAGGCGCGCGTGTTCGTCGAGTTCTCCGACGGCGAGCTGCAGGAAGGTTCGACCTGGGAAGCCATGATGGCGGGCGGCAGTTTCGGCCTCGACAATCTGGTGGCGCTGATCGACTGCAACGGCATCCAGGCCGACGGCGGGATCGTGCTCGCCATCGAGCCGGTCGCGGATAAGTGCCGTGCCTTCGGTTGGGAGACGGTCGAGATCGACGGCAACGTCATGGCCGAGATCGTCACGGCGCTGCATGATGCGCGCGGACGCGACGGCAAGCCGAAGGCCATCGTGCTGCGCACCTTGCCGGGCCGCGGCATCGCGACGCTCGAGCAACGCGAGAAGTCGCATTTCGTCCGCGTCGAGCCGCACGAATGGGAGTCGTTCGCACACGAGCTGGAGGCGAGCGATGTCTGACCGCGCGCCGCTCGGCAAGACGCTCGGGATGGGCGAGACGGAGCAGACCGACCGTCGTCCCAGCGTCGACGCGCCGTTCGGTCATGCGCTCGCGGCGCTCGCGCGCAAACGGTCCGACATCGTCGCGTTGTCGGCGGACCTGGCGAAATACACCGACATCCTGCCGTTCCGTGACGCCTTCCCGGAGCGCTTCTTCAACGTCGGCATGGCGGAGCAGAATCTGATCGCGGTCTCGGCCGGCATCGCCAAGACCGGCCACACGGTGTTCTGCACCACCTACGGGGTGTTCGCCACGCGGCGCGCCTACGACTTCATCGCGATCGCCTGCGCGCATTCAGGCGCTAACGTGAAGATCTTCGCCGGGCTGCCCGGTCTGACGACGGGTTACGGCGGCACCCACCAGGCGATCGAGGATCTGGCGCTGATGCGCATGATCCCGGGGCTGGTGGTGATCGACCCGTGCGATGCGACCGAGATCGAGCAGGTCGTGCAAGCCGTCGCGGCGCATCAGGGACCGACCTATTGCCGGCTGCCGCGCGGGCTGGTGCCGCGCGTGTTCGATCCCGCCCGGCACCGCTTTGCGATCGGCGCCGGTGCCGTCCTGCGCGAGGGCGGCAAACTCGGGATGATCTCCACCGGCTTGATGACCGAGCGTGCGCTCGATGCCGCCGACCAACTGGCATCGCGTGGGATCGGGGTCTCGATCCTGCACATGCCGACCATCAAGCCGTTCGACCGGGACATCGTCGTCGATTTCGCGGCGCGGGCCGAACGCGTCATGACGCTGGAGAACCACGTGGTGAGCGGCGGCCTCGGCTCGCTGGTCGCCGAGGCGCTGTTCGAGGCCGGCGTCCGGCGCCCGCTGGTCCGGGTCGGCATCCCCGACCGCTTCGTCGCATGCGGCTCGCTGCCGTTCTTGCAGGAGCAGTGCGGCATGACGGTGCCGCAGATCGTCGCGTTGGCCGAGGGCAACTCATGGTGACGCAGATCAAGAGCGACGCTCGCGCCTGCCGCATCACCAAGGTGACGACCTTCGTGGTCGGCATGCGCTGGCGCAACTGCGTGTTCGCGCTCGTCGAGACCGATGAGGGCATCAGCGGGGTCGGCGAGGGCTCGCTCGAATACCAGCCCAAGGCGGTCGAGGCCGCGATCCAGCAGCTAGCCGCGCGCTACGCGGTCGGCAGCTCCGCCTTCGCCACCGAGAAACTCTGGCACGACATCCTGCGCAACGAGTTCATGCATTCGCCGATCATCAACAGCGCGGCGGCCGCGCTCGAGATGGCGATGCTGGACATCGCCGGCAAGGCGCTGGGCCGTCCGGTCTACGACCTGCTCGGCGGGCGCGTGCACGACGTGCTGCCGGCCTACGCCAATGCCTGGTACGGCGTCGGCAAGAAGCCGCAGGAGATCGGCGCCGCCGCGGCAGCGGCCGCCGCCAAGGGCTACCGCGGCCTGAAGTTCGACCCGTTCGAGGATGCGGGGCGCGATCCAGACAAGGCTTCGATCCGCAAGGCGGTCGACATCGTCGCGGCGGTGCGCGCCGCGGCCGGGCCGGACGTCGATCTGATGATCGACGCCCACGGCCGCTTCAGCCCGGGCTCCGCGATCGCGATCGCGCGCGAGCTTGAGCCCTTCGACCTGTTCTGGCTCGAGGAGCCGTGCGACCCGGAGAATGCCGCCGCGCTGGCGATGGTCGGGCGCAACATCAAGACGCGGCTCGCGACCGGCGAGCGCTGCACCAGCCGCGCCGCGATGGTCGGGCTCTTGGAAACCCACGAGGTCGACGTGCTGCAGCCCGACATCATCCATGTCGGCGGCATCATGGAGGGCAAGAAGATCGCCGCGATGGCGGACGCCTATTACATCCCGGTGTCGTTCCACAACCCGTTCGGCCCGGTCGCGACCGCGGCGGCGGTGCAGCTCGATGCCTGCACCACCAATTTCTTTATGCAGGAATCGTTCTGCGAGTACGACGTCGATTTCCGCTTCGATCTGCTCGACCACGCACCGCGGCCCGAGAACGGGCATTATGTGGTGCCGGAGCGGCCGGGGTTAGGGGTCGGCGAGTTCCGTCCCGAGGTCGCGCTGGCGCATCCGTTCGAGCCGGACGCGTTCCTGCCGCTGTTCACGGATCGATGGTCGGCAAGGTTTTGAAGCGGCGCCCTGCGCTCGCGGTTGCTGACAAGGCGGAGGGAGGCCGTGGCGTTTTCAGCGCAAGCCCACCTATGGCGCCAGCGTGGCCGCGCTCTCCGCGAGCCAGCGATGAAAGCTCGCCGCGTAGCTGCGATAGAGCGCGATCTCGTAGGCCGGCGTTGCGTCGATCTGCCAGATGACCACGTTGATGTGCGCGCACAGGGTCGCGGCGACATCGCCGGGCTTGAAGGCGCGCGGATGCAGGTCGACTCCCAAGCCCTTCTCGAACAGTGCGCGCGCCTTGGCGCCCGCAACGCGCAGCACCGCGTAGGCGTCCGACAGATCGGTCACCACCGCCAATGCGCCGAAGTCGCGCGCGAGCCGCTCGACCAGCGGCGCCGCGTCCGCCTCCACGACGGCGAGCCATTTGCCTGGTCCGATCGCGAGCAGCGCGTTGCCGAGCGCTTGTGCTTTCCCGGCGAGCGCACGCGTGTCGGCACGCACCACTACGGCGGCGATCTGCAAGCCAATCCGCTCTTCGACGCGCAGCCCGGCGTCGCTCGGCATCGGCAAGCCCTCGAACGCGCTGCGCGGCTTCAGCACCAGGTCAGCCATGGGGCCGCGCTCCCTGCGGGTCGACGAAGCAGGCAGAAACGATTTCGACTTCGACGTCGCCGTTACGCACCGGGTCGTAGGCACGCACGCGCTCGCCCATCCGGGCGGGCCCATGCTTGAGCAGGCCGAGTCCGATCCATGAATTCAGCGCGGGCGAGAACGTCACCGACGTCATGTGGCCTTCGTCGTTCTCGGCGGAAACGGCGGCGCCGAGTTTCAGGAAATGCGCGCCGGCGCGGAGGCGTTGCGCCGGGTCGACCGGCTTGAACCCGATCAGGGTCGGCCGGCCGGCCGCCGTCAGGGCCGGCCGCTGCGCCAGCACGCGCCCGACAAAATCCTTGCCTGTCGACATCATGCGGCCGAGGCCGAGATCGCGCGCCGTGGTCTGCCCGTTCAGTTCCGCGCCGGCGACGTGGCCCTTCTCGATGCGCAAGACCGAGAGCGCCTCGGTACCGTAGGGCGCGGCGCCGAACTCTTCGCCTGCCCGCATCAGCGCGCGCACGAGCGCATCGCCGTAGCGCGCCGGCACCGCGATCTCGTAGCCGAGCTCGCCCGAGAACGACAGCCGGAACAGCCGCACCGGCACGTTGCCGAGCATGAAGGCACCGCAGGCCAGATACGGGAATGCGGTGTTCGACAGGTCGGCGCAGGCGCCGAGCAAGCGCTGCAGCAGGTCGCGCGAGCGCGGGCCCGCGACCGCATATTGCGACCACTGCTCGGTGATCGACACCATGGCGACGTCGAGCTCGGGCCAGAGCACCTGGTGACAGAACTCAAGATGCTGCATGACCTTGGCGGCGTTGGCGGTCGTTGTCGAGACGACGTAGTGCTCCGCGCCGAACCGCGCCGCCGTGCCGTCGTCCATCACGAAACCGTCCTCGCGCAGCATCAGGCCGTAGCGGCATTTTCCGACCGGCAGGGTCGAGAACGTGTTGACGTAGACGCGGTCGAGAAATGCGCCGGCGTCGGCACCCTTCAGGTCGATCTTGCCGAGCGTCGAGACGTCGCAGATCCCGACCGACGCGCGGACCGCGCGCGCCTCGCGGGTAACGCTCGCGAGCCAATCCGCCTCGCCCGGCCTGGCAAACCATTGCGGGCGCAGCCATTGCCCGGCCTCGACCATGGTCGCGCCCTGATCGATCGCCCACCGGTGCGCCGCAACGAGGCGCGTCGGCTTGAAATGCTTGCCGCGGTGCCGGCCCGCGAGCGCGCCGATGGCGACCGGAAGATGCGGCGGGCGCGCCATCGTGGTGCCGGTCTCGGCGATGGTGCGCCCGCTGAGCATGGCCATCAGGGCGTGGCCGTTCAGGTTGGAGGTCTTGCCCTGGTCGGTCGCCATGCCGAGGGTGGTGTAGCGCTTGAGATGCTCGACCGAGCGGAAACCCTCGCGATGGGCGATCTCGATGTCGGCCATGGTGACATCGTTCTGGTGGTCGACGAAGGCTTTGGTGCGTGCGCCGGCGACGCGCCACAGCGCGGAGACGCGTGCCGGCTCGTCCTCGGCGCGCGGCGCGGCTGGTTCAGCGGCGGTAAAGCCGAGCTCCGCAGCCGCGCGCGTACCCGCCGCCGCGCCGCCGCGCAGGCAGGGCGCGAGGGAAAGCTCGCCGGCCGCGGCGCCGACCACCGCCATGCCGGACGGGGCACCGTTCGGCAGGAAGGTCGCCAGGTCGTCCGACCACGCCGGCCGCGCGCCCTGATGGGTTGCAAGGCCGAGCTGCGGATTGAACCCACCCGACACCGCGAGCAGGTCGACGTCGAGGCGCAAGATGTTTCCATCGCGCTGATGCACGTCGATCCGTCTCAGGGCGCGCCCGCGCGCATCGCGCACCGTTGCGCCGAGCACACGCGCAACGCGTCCGGCGGACTGCATCACCGACTCGGCCACGTCGTCGCGCGCGTCGATTACGGCTTCGATCTGGACGCCGGCGGCGGCGAGATCGGCGGCGGTCGACCAGCCGTCGTCGGTCGTGGTGAACACCGCCGCGCGTCTGCCCGGCGTGACCGCGAAGCGGTTGACATAGGCGCGCACCGCGGAAGCCAGCATGACGCCGGGCCGGTCGTTGCCGCCGAACACGATTCCGCGTTCGAGCGCGCCCGACGCGTTGACGCAGCGCTTGGCCACGATGCGCCACAGCCGCTGGCGCGGCTGGTGCGCCGCGGGCGCGACAAGATGATCCGCGACGCTCTCGAGCGCCGCGTAGGTGCCGCCGTCGTAGGCGCCGAACACTTGCGTCCTGCGAAAGATCCTCACCTCCGCCATGGCAGAAAGCTCGGCCGCGGAGTCGTGCGCCCAGGTGGCGCCCGGCTTGCCGTCGATCTCGCGCCGGTCCGCCAGCAGGCGGCCGCCGAGCGCGAAGTCGTGCTCGCACAGGATGACGCGCGCGCCGGCGCGCCCGGCGGCGAGCGCCGCGCTCAGGCCCGCGGGGCCGGAGCCGATCACCAGCAGATCGCAGAACGCGGTCGCCTTCTCGTACTCGTCGGGATCGGCCGCTGCGCTGGCGCGGCCGAGGCCGGCGGCGCGGCGGATCAGCGGCTCGTACACCTTCTCCCAGAACGACGCCGGCCACATGAAGGTCTTGTAGTAGAAGCCGCCGACCAGCAGCGGCGCCAGCAACTGATTGAACGCCATCAGGTCGAAGCGCAGTGAGGGCCAGCGATTCTGGCTCCTCGCCTCGAGCCCTTCGAACAATTCGACCGTCGTCGCCTTGGTGTTGGGTTCGCGCCGCGCGCCGGAACGCAGCTCGACCAACGCATTCGGCTCCTCAGGCCCGGCAGTGAAGATACCGCGCGGACGATGGTACTTGAACGAGCGGCCGACGAGCCGGACGTCGTTGGCGAGCAGCGCGGAGGCGAGCGTGTCGCCGGCATGACCGCAATAGCTCTTGCCGTCGAAGCAAAAATCAAGCGGTTGCGCGCGATCGATCAGGCCGCCGCGCGCGAGCCGGTTCGATTGCTGCGTGACGGCGCTCATCCGACCTTCCGCGCCAGGGTCGCGCGCGCGATGACGTGGGTGCGCGTGTCGCGCTCCACGGTGAGCCAGGAACGGCAGCCGGCCGCGTGGTACCACAATTCGCGATGCGGCCCGGCCGGGTTGTGGCGCAGATAGACGTAGTCGAAGAAGGCGTTCTCCGCCTCTGGAGCGGCCGGATCCGGACGCCGCACATCGGCGTCGCCCAGATAGGCGAATTCATGCGCGTCGCGTTCGCCGCAGAAGGGACAGGGGATGCGCATCATCAATGCAGGTTGGGTTGGGCGCCCTGCCCCTTCTCGTCGATCAGCGCGCCGGTGGCGAAGCGATCGAGGCGAAGGGCGGCGGCGGCCGGATGTGGCGCGGCGGTGGCGACAAGATGGGCGAAGCACCAGCCGGAGGCGGGCGTGGCCTTGAAGCCGCCGTAGCACCAGCCGGTGTTGAGATAGAGTCCGTCGATCGGCGTGCAGTCGATGATCGGAGAGCCGTCCATCGACATGTCCATCAACCCGCCCCACGAGCGCAGCAGGCGCAGGCGGCCGAGCATCGGCATCAGCGCCATGCCGCTTTCGCACACGTCCTCGACCATCGGCAGGTTGCCGCGCTGGGCGTAGGAGTTGTAGCCATCGATGTCGCCGCCGAATACCAGCCCGCCCTTATCGGACTGGCTGATGTAGAAATGCCCGGCCCCGAAGGTGATGACGCCGTGGATCAGCGGCTTCACGCCTTCCGATACGAACGCCTGCAGCACGTGGCTTTCGATCGGCAGCCGTATCCCGGCGAGCGCGGCGACGCGCGAGGAATTGCCGGCGACCGCAAGCGCGACCTTGCGCGCCGTGATGGTGCCGCGCGTGGTGTAGAGGCCGACCACGCGGCCGCGCTCGGTCGCGATGCCGGTGACCTCGCAGTTCTGCACGATGTCGACGCCGCGCGCGCTTGCGGCCCGCGCGTAGCCCCAGGCGACCGCGTCATGCCGCACCGTGCCGCCGCGGCGCTGCAGCAGTCCGCCGTAGATCGGGAAACGCGCGTTGTCGAAATCGAGGAACGGGGCCAGCGCGCGGACGCCGTCGCGGTCGAGCAACTCGGCGTCCACCCCGTGCAGCCGCATCGCGTTGCCGCGGCGCGCATTGGCGTCGCGCTGCGCATCCGAATGATGGAGATTGAGCACGCCGCGCTGGCTCACCATCGTGTTGTAATTGAGATCCTGCTCCAGCCTTTCCCACAGCCGCATCGACAGCTCGTAGAACGGGATGTTGCCGGGCAGCAGATAGTTGGAGCGCACGATCGTGGTGTTGCGGCCGACATTGCCGCTGCCGATCCAACTCCTTTCCAGCACGGCGACGTTGGTGATGCCGTGCTCCTTGGCGAGGTAATAGGCGGTGGCGAGTCCATGTCCGCCGCCGCCGACGATGACGACGTCGTAGGCGTCGCGCGGCGCAGCGTCGCGCCACACCGGCGTCCATGACCGATGGCCGGTCAGGGTGTGCCGCAGCAGCGAGAAGATCGAATAGCGCGCAGACATGAGCCATCACACCGGCGCCAGGATGGCATCCATCAGCGCGGCAAGCGCCTGCGCATCGGCCTCGAGCGCGGCGACGCATTGCTCGATCGTGGCGCGCCGATCCGCCGACAATGCAGCGGCGAGGTCGTGGAATTTGGCCAACACCTCGGCATCGGACAAAACGTCCTCCGGATCGCCGCGCGCCGCGGTCGGCGGCGAGCTCAGTGTTTCGCCGTTGTGCAACGTGATCGCCACCGCGGCGAAGCGCTCGGCCGGAAAGCTGTTGCTGAAGGCTTGATCTTCGACCAGCCGGATGCGCGCCAGCATTGCGCCGATGTCGGCGTCGGCAAGACCGTCGTGGCTCAACTCGGCCACGCCGAGCGCGCCGCGCACAGCGGCCGCGGCAACCGGGAAGCCGATGGCGTACTGGGCTTCCTCGGTGGTGCGCGGCGGCCGCGTGCCGAGACGCGCGGCCGCAGCGAAGGTCTTGACCTCGATCGCGGCGATGTCCTCGCGGTCGAGGCGGTGCCCGGCCATTAGTCCTTGTGTTGCGGCGACCGCCGGATGCGCCCAGCGGCACACCGGATAGGGCTTGAGGTATTGCCGCATGATTTCCCAGCGCACGCCGAGATCGCGCCAGAACACGGTCTCCGCCGCGCCTTCGATCAACACGGCCGGTGCACCGGTGAATCCATCGGCTGCGAGGCACGCGGCAGAAACTCCCGCCAGCGCACCCCAGCCGGACCCGTCCTTTACCATGGTCGGATGATCGATGCAGCGCATCATCTGGCTGCGCGGCCCATGATACTCGGCTGCGCCGAGCGCATGGCGGGTTGCGCGTTCGTCCAGGCCGAGCAGCCGCGCCCCGATCGCGGCGCAGCCGAGCGCGTTCCAGGCGCCCGAGGTGTGATAGTCGGCCGCGGTGGCGTGCAGCGCCATCCCGGCACGCGTCGCGATCTCGTAGCCCATGGCCAAGCAGGTGAGGAACTCGGCGCCGTCGATCCCGTCGCCCGTGTCGGCGAAGGCGAGCAAGGCCGGCAGCAGCGCAACGCCGGCATGGCCTTTGGTCAGCCGATGCCCGTCGTGGGCGTCGAGCGCATCGATGGTGGATGCGCCCGCATAGGCGGCGCCGCTCCGGCTCGCGCGCCGTCCGTCGAACAGAAGCCGCGCACCGCCGGTCGGCGCTGCCATCTGCTGCGCGGCGAAGCCGTGGACGATGCGCGACAGCTCGGTCTGGCGCGCGCTCGCCGCGACGCCGATCAGGTCGATGAGGCAGCGCTTGGCCTGGGCGACGACCTCGCCCGGCAGGTCGGCGCAGTGCAGCGCGTGGATGAATTCGACCGGCCCGACCGTCATGACCGTCAGATCAGGCCTTGCGCCTTGAGGAAGCTGGTCGAGACCTCCTCGATGGTCTTCTTCTCGACGTCGACGGTCGCGTTCAGCTTGGCCATGACGGCGTCGTCGAGCTTGGCCGAGAGACTGTTGAGGATCTCGGCCAGCTTCGGGTTCTTGTCGAGCGTTTCCTTGCGCACCACGGGGGTCAGCGCGTAGCTCGGGAAGAAGCCCTTGTCGTCGGTGAGCACGACGAAATCGAAGGCGGGAATGCGCCCGTCGGTCGCGAACACCAGGCCGACGTCGACCTGCGAGTCCTTCAAGGCGGCGTAGACCAGGCCGGTGTCCATGCGCACCACGTTCTCGCGCCGAACTCGAACCCGTAGGCCTGCTGCATCGGCGCCAAGCCGTCGGGGCGGGCGTAGAATTCGGCGTTGCAGCCGAACTTCAGCGCTTGGCCGCCCTTCACCTTGGCGGCGAGATCGGACAGCGTCTTGATCTTCTTTTCGGCGGCGTCGGCCTTGCGCATGGCGAGCGCGTAGGTGTTGTTGGCCTTCGAGGGGTTAAGCCAGACCAAGCCCTTTGCGGCGTCGAGCTCCTTGACGCTTGCGCATAGGTGGCGGCGGCGTCGAGCTTGTCGGTCACCTTGTTGAAGGTGATGAGCGACGTGCCGGTGTACTCCCAATAAAGGTCGATCTGGCCGGCTTCCTGCGCCTGGCGCAGCGGCGCGGTGCCGAGGCCGGCGCGCTTGTCGACCTTGAAGCCCTTGGCGGTGAGCAGCTGCGTGGTCATCTCCGCCATGAGCTGCTGCTCGGTGAAGTTCTTGCCGCCGACTACCAGGGTCTGGGCGGCGGCGGACGCGGCACCCGCAAGCGCGGCGGCGGCGAGAAGGCTGGTCAGTGTGAGCGCACGCATGTCGTTTCCCCTTAGGTTGCCGCTGCTCAGCGCAGCGGATTGACGCCTCGCGGGATCAGCCAGTACTGGCACTGCCCGACGAGATAATCGACCAGAACGGCGAGGGTGGCGGTCGGGATGGCGCCGGCGAGCAGCATGCTCGGCTCCATCAGGTCGATGCCGGTGAAGATCAACTCGCCGAGGCCGCCGCCGCCGATCAGGAAGGCGAGCGGCACGGTCCCGACATTGATGGCGAGCGCGGTGCGCAGGCCGGCCAGGATCACGAACAGCGCGTTCGGCAGCTCGACCTTGAACAGGATCTGCGCGTTGGTCATGCCCATGCCGCGCGCCGCCTCGATCAGGTGCGCCGGCACCATGCGCAGTCCCGCCATCGTGTTGAGCACGATCGGCAGCAGGGTCAGCATCACCAGCCCGAAGATCGCCGATGGCGCCCCGATGCCGAGCACCGACATGGCGAGCGCCAGGATCGCCAAGGTCGGGATCGTGGTGCCGAGGTTGACGAACTGCGTTACCGCATTGGCGTAAGGCCGCACCGCCTGGCGCGTCAGCAGCATGCCGAGCGGCAACCCGATCGCGATGGCGATGACGCCCGAAACCGCCACGAGATCGAGATGCTGGCGCGACAGGTAGACGATGTCGGGCCAGTGCTTGAGGATGGCGGAGAGAAGGCCGCTCGCCTGCAGCCAGACGCCGCACGCGAACACGCCGAGCAGGAGAGCGAGGCGCAGCGGGGTCTGCAGGGACGCGGTCATCTTTCATTCAGCTCGCGAAGGTCGCGCCGAGCAACTGGGTGATGCCGCGCTGCGTGACGTAGCCCTTGTAGAAGCCGTCATCGTCGACGCAGGCGAGCCAGGTGACGCCGTGGGTGAACATCAGCGACACCGCGTTGCGCAGGTCGTTCTTGACGTTGATGACGCCGGGCAAGGCCTCGACGTGCTCGCCGACGGTTCCCTTCTTGCCGCGCGCCTCGTCGATGCGGATCATGCCGCGCGCGCGGCCGCGCGGGCCCACCATCACGATTGAGACGTGGCCCTGCGCCTGCATGCGCGCGACCGCGGTTTCCAGCGTGTCTTCGGCGCGCACGCTCGGCGCATTCGCCATCATCGCCTCGGCGACCTTGACCAGCCGCAGGCGCTTGAGCGTGCGGTCGCCGCCGACGAAGTCGGCCACGAAGGCGTCGATCGGGTTGGCCAGGATGTTGTCGGGGGTGTCGTACTGGATCAGGCGGCCGTCGCGGAAGATCGCGATGTGCGACGCCATCTTCACCGCCTCGTCGATGTCGTGGCTGACGAACACGATGGTCTTCTTCAGTTCCGCCTGCAGCTTCATGAATTCGTCCTGGATGACCTCGCGGTTGATCGGATCGATCGCGCCGAACGGCTCGTCCATCAGCAGCACCGGCGGGTCGGCGGCAAGCGCGCGCACCACGCCGACGCGCTGCTGCTGGCCGCCGGAAAGCTCCTTCGGGATAGCGCTTGAGGAAGGTCGCCGGTGGAAGGTTGACCATCTCGAGCAGCTCGGCCGCGCGCTTGCGCGACTTGGCCCGCGGCCCAGCCGAGCAGGTCCGGCACGACGCAGATATTGTCCTCGACCGTCTTGTTCGGGAACAGGCCGATCTGCTGGATGACGTAGCCGATCGAGCGGCGCAACGTGACCTCGTCGATCGTCGCGGTATCGCGGCCATCGACGAAGATCTTCCCCGAGGACGGTGCGATCAGCCGGTTGATCATCTTCATCGTGGTGGTCTTGCCGCAGCCCGAGGGGCCGAGCAGCACGCACACGGCGCCCGCCGGCACCTCCATGTCGACACTGTCGACGGCCGTGACGGTCCCGAAGAGCTTGCTGACGTGCTCGAGGCGGATCATGACTCCCTCAAGCCGGGCGAGGTCGAGCGCGCGCTGCAGCGCCAGCAGCGCATAGTCGGCGATGATGGCGAGCAGGCTGACCGCCAGCGCGCCGGTGAGGAGCTGGCGGATGTCGGTCTGGGAAATCCCGCGCGAGATGAAGGTGCCGAGCCCGCCGGCGCCGATATAGGTGGCGATCGCCGCGATGGCGATGTTCAGCACCACGGCATTGCGCACGCCGTTGATGATGACCGGCAGCGCGATCGGCAATTCGACGTCGCGCAGACGCTGGATCGTGGTCATGCCCATGCCGCGCGCGGCCTCGCGCAGCGCCGGGTCGACGTTCATGATCGCCGTGTAGGTGTTGCGGATGATCGGCAGCTGCGAATAGAGGATCAGCGCGATCACCGCCGGCAGGTAGCCGATGCCCTGCCCGATCAGCGACAGAACCGGGATCAGCAGGCCGAACAGCGCGATCGACGGGATGGTCATGATCACCGCAGCGACGTAGAGCACGCGGTCGGCCGCCGTCTTGCTCTGGGTGATCAGGATGCCGATGGTCACGCCGGTGACGATGGCGACCGAGACCGCCACGCCGACCAGCAGGATATGCTCCAGCGTGCGCTGCCAGATCACCGGCAGATTGGCGATGATGAACTGGATCGTCTGCAAGCGCCCTCCCCTGCGGCCGGCGCGCCGGCTCTATCCCGGATCATCGCAAACCCTGGGGCTGCGCGGCGTAGGAATCCGACACGATCACGCCCGATTGCGACCCCGGCCTGACGCGACCATCCCGCCCCGCTCCGGCGCCCCGCCGCGCATGTCGGACGGCCGCACTCCATGGATGCGCCGGTACCAGGCGGAAAAATGCGACGTGGAGGAAAATCCGGTCTGCACCGCAACGTCGATCAGCGAGCGGTCGGAATAGATCAGCAGTTCGCGCGCGCGCTCGACCCGCAACTGCATATAGAGCCGCAACGGCGACTGCCCGGCGTGACGCCGCATCGACCGTTCGAGCTGGCGCGGGCTCAAACCCACGTGACGGGCGATGTCCGGCAGGGGCAGCGGATTCTCGATGTGGCGCTGCATGATGGCGATGGCTTGGCGCACCTTCTCCGGCATGCGGCTGAGGATCTCGAGACGGCCGCCGAGCTGGTCTTCGCGCTCGTCGCGGATACGGTCGTGATGGAACTGGTTGGCGACGCCGCGCGCGAGCTCCGCGCCGTGCCGGTCGGCGATCAGGTGCAGCATCATGTCCATCGCGGCGGTGCCGCCGGAACAGGTCAGCCGGTCGCGATCGATCTCGTAGATCTTGTTGGTGCAGTCGAGGTCCGGGAAATCCTCCTTGAAGGCCGAGCGGTTCTCCCAATGGATGGTGCAGCGGTAGCCGGTGAGCAGGCCGGCGCGCGCCAGCAGATAGGTTCCGGTGGAAAGCGAGCCGATGCGGATGCGGCGGCGCGCGGCCTGACGCAGGATGGCGAGATAACGCTTCTCGTCGGCCTCCTGGATGCGCAGGCCGCCGCACGCGAACAAGTAGTGGGCGCCCTCAAGCGCCTCGGCGTGGGACAGCGCCGGCAACGGAATGCCGTTCGATGCCGCAACCGACACGCCGTCGAGACTCGCCAGACGCCATTGATAGGATTCCCGCCCCGACAGGCGGTTGAGCGAGCGCAACGGCTCGATCGCCGAGGCCAGGCTCATCATCGAGAGTCCCGGCACCAGCAGGAACACGAAAACCTCGGGCGAATCCCGGGGCGCCACCGGTTGGTTCATGCACCTATTCTAGCAACAACCCTCAGCTCCACGGGAAGGGACTGGCCGACACCGGATGCAGCCGGCCCTCGGCATAGCGCGACAGCCGGAACGGCTGGAGCAGCGCGCTCGGCTCGCCCATGATCTCCTGCGCCACCAGCTCGCCGACCCCGATCATCTTGTAGCCGTGGTTGGAGTCGGCGATGACGTAGCAATTGTCGCGAAACACATCGATGACCGGGAAGGAGTCCGGCGTGAAGCAGCCGATGCCGCCGGACTTCTCGTCGCGGTACTGCGCATGCCGGCCGACGAAGCGCTTGTGGCAGAACGCCAGCGCCGAGGTCCACATGTCGGCGAATTCGGGCGAGGAGACGAATTCCGGGCTGTGCGGCCCGTAAGGATCGATCGCGACCTCGTCGACCGGCGTCTCCACCTTGTACGGCATGGCGCCGCCCTGGACGCCGTTGAAGTGGAAATCCGGCTTGTAGTAGAGGCCCCACAGCTCTTCGGTGATCAGTTCGCCGGTCCTGTCGGAATAAAGCGGCGCGTCGGTGTCGACGTGGATTACCGGCGGCATCCGGCCGTCATTTGTCTTCAGGAAGCCCGGATCGACCGCGAGCACGCCCTCCTCCAGCTGCCAGAAGCGCCACATCGGGATGTCGTGGTGCATCCGCCCGTCGCGTCCGCTGATCGAGACGCTCTTGGGCAGGTCGAGCATCGTCCAGAAATCGCGCACCCAGGGGCCGGCGCCGACCACCACGGTGTCGCATTCGATGCGGCCTCGATCGGTGAGCACGGCCGCGACCGCGCGGCTGCTGTGTCCAAACTCGAAGCCGGTGACCCGCACGCCCTCGCAGATGCGCACGCCGGCGGCCGTCGCCTTCGCGGCGAGGCCGTGTAGCGAGGCCATGTTGTTGGCGTAGCCGCCGCGCTTTTCGTGCAGTATCGACGTGATGCCCTGCGCCTGCCAATCGTCGAACAGGCCTTTCATGTAGCGCGCCGAGTCCGCCGCGCCTTCGACGAAGGTCGACTCGTAGCCGATCGCCTTCTGCTGCTGGTAGATGGTCGACACGCCCTCGTGCATCACCTCCGGGCTGATCTGCATGTAGCCGACCGGATGATACGAATAGGCCTCCGCATCGCTTTCCCAGACGGCGACCGAATGTGCCATCAACTCGCGCATCGCAGGCTGGAAATAGTTGTTGCGCACCACCCCGCAGGCGATGCCGGACGCGCCCGCGCCGACCTTGCCCTTGTCGACGACCACGATGTCGGCCTGCGCCGAACGGCCCGCGGCCGCCAGCCGCCGCGCCAGATGATAGGCGGTGGACAGGCCGTGAATGCCCGCACCGATCACGACGTAACGGGCCTTGCTGGGAAGCGGCATCGTCTGCTCCGCGGTTGCCGCATCATCGTGGCAGCGGTGTACGGTCGGGATCGTCAGGTTTGCGACATCAGCCGCGGCGAATGCGACCGGTTCTTGCTGGAGCATGATCTTTTCCGAAAACCGGTTCCCGCCCCGGATCAAGTCCGGGGCAGGCTTTTTCGGGATCATGCTCTGGCCGTCGCAATCGCGCGGGCGAATGTCGGAATCCATCGTGCCGCCGGCCGATCCGTTTGGGATAACGGCCTCCGGCCTTTTCAACCCTCGAAGGATCGCAGGATGACGAAACAAGGTCTGCTCGAACGTCTGGCGGCCGGGCCTGTGATCTGCGCCGAGGGCTACCTGTTCGAGCTCGAGCGGCGTGGCTATCTCCAGGCCGGCGCCTATGTGCCGGAAGTGGTGCTGGATTTTCCCGAGCAGGTCGAAAACCTGCATCGGGACTTCCTGCGCGCCGGATCGGACGTCATCGAAGCCTTCACCTACTATGCGCATCGCGAGAAGCTGCGCCTGATCGGGCGCGAAGATGAGCTCGAGCCGATGAACCGGCAGGCGCTCGCCATTGCCAAGAAGGTCGCGGCCGAAGGCGGCGCGCTCCTCGCCGGAAACATCTGCAACACCAACATCTACGAGCCGGACAACCCCGACGCGGCGCGCCAGGTGCGCGCCATGTTCGAGGAGCAGGTCGCCTGGGCGGTCGAGGCGAACGTCGATTTCATCATCGCCGAAACCATCTCGTGGCTGGGCGAGGCGGAGATCGCGCTCGACGTCATCCGGCAGACCAGGCTGCCGTCCGTGGTGACGTTCGCGCTGCACCGCAACGGCGAGCTGCGCGACGGCTTAACGCCGGCCGAAGGTGCCAAGCGGATCGAGCAGCGCGGCGCCGACGTGGTCGGGCTGAACTGCATCCGCGGCATCCGCACCATGATGCCGTTCGTCGAGCAGATCCGCCGCGCGGTATCGATCCACGTCGCCGCGTTGCCGGTGCCTTATCGTACGACGTCGGCGGAGCCGACGTTCGAATCCTTGACCGAGAAGGACGCGGACTGCGCGCATTGCATCCCGGACGGCCGATCGTTCCCGGTCGCGCTCGATCCGTTCCAGGTCACGCGCTACGAGATCGCCGAGTTCGGCCGCGCCGCGCAGGCCATGGGTGTGAACTATCTTGGCGTCTGCTGCGGCGCCGGACCACATCACATCCGTGCGCTCGCAGAAGCGCTCGGACGCCGCCCGGCGGCGAGCCGCTACTCGCCCGACATGTCGAAGCATTACGCCTATGGCAGCGATGCCAGGCTCAAGCAGGCGAACAGGGAGTATGCGGAAAAGCTGTAGGATGGGCAAAGACCCCGATGATGATCGATAGTGCGGCGCGGCAAGTGATCGACTGCCGGGCTTAAAACAGCCTCTGGCTCCTTGGATCAGGAGGCTTCACGACCACAGGCTTGGACCTCATCTGATGCTGGAGGCGGTTGGGCAAAAACTCGATGACGGCCGCTGGTTTTCCCCTTCGGCCGAGCGAAACAGAGCGCCTATCCTGACTTAACTGGAGCGCACCCTCCCGGATAGCGGTCTGGTGCTCGAAATCGCCAGCGGTACAGGACAGCACGTCGTTCATTTCGCCAAGGCATTATCGAAACTCACGTGGCAGCCCAGTGATGCGGATGCTGCGTTTCGTCAGTCTGTCCAGTCGTGGATCGCGCAAGAGAAGACCGGCAATGTGCGCTCGCCGATCGAGCTTGATGTGTGCCGCTTCCCTTGGCCAATCACACACGCTGACGCGATTGTGTGCATAAATATGATTCACGTTTCGCCCTGGTCGGCAACACAAGCCTTGTTCACCGGTGCGAAGAGCGTGCTCGATCAGGATGGCGTCCTGTTCATGTATGGACCTTACCGCCGGTTCGGCCGCCATACCGCCCCAAGCAACGCGGCTTTCGACGCTCAGCTGCGCGGAACTGATCCAGCCTGGGGCTTGCGCGATTTGGAAGCTGTTGTGGCGTTGGCTCGCACGGCTGGTTTCGCTTTGGTCGAGGTTGTCGATCTTCCTGCCAACAATTTCGGCGTCGTGTTTCGCCGATGAGAGCCAACAGTCTTTGAAGCGGCCAGCGCCGGGACCGACTCGAACGACGAACGGTGTCGTCTTAGGCCACCCGCCAGTGTTTTTGGCGAATCCCAAGGGTCGTCGCGTCTGAACCGTTTCGGAACTGTTCCTTCCGTTTGTCATCTAACGAAAGGAAGCGCGCGGCAAGAATTTGGATTTCGGTGGCTGAAGGCGTGCCTTCGATCTCACGGTCCGCTACGATTTGATCGCCCTTTGTCGCTTATCGCAGCATCCTTTCGCGTCAATTCTTCATCAATGTCCGCAGATAGGTCATTACTTTCAAGATCTCATCCTGCGTCATACGCTTGGAAAATGGCTGCATCGCGCCGGCCGCTCCGCCAAAGATCACTTCGAACAAGCCGACATCGTTGATGATCCGCTCGTGCACGTGCTTGTCGCCGATAAGGCTCGCTCCCATGCGGCCCGATCCGTCCGGCAAATGGCACATCTGGCAGTAGGTCGCATACAATTTTTTGCCGTCCGCGACCGCATCCTGCTTGCCATTATAGGGGTTCTCCCCCGTCTTCCGGAACTCCTGAACGGCGTCGGTCAGGGTTTCGCCGGGCTTCGGCGTCACATCGAGCGGCGAGTTGTCGATCGCGTAGCGGAACGCGATCTCCGCGGCGCCGCCCGTGCTTGAGCCTATCAGTCCGACAGCCACCAGTCCGACGGCAAGGGGGAGAGGGGCTGCAGGTCTTTTCTTTCTCACCAACGCGTACCTCATTCACGAGAAGGCGAGGAACAGCATCGCCATCCCTCGCGCATCGTTCTGCCTCAGTTGGGTATCTTCACGCGCGCCGCCTCCATCCCGGGCCGGACTTCGTCGGCCGGCATCAGGCGCCACAAGGTGCCGGGAGGATTCGCGAGCGGGCCCTTGTCCTCGAGATAGAAGCAGTAGCAATTCGTCGCGAGCACGTAGCCCTTCTCGTCCGTGGCGCCGGCCGTGAACTGGAACGGCGCCTGCATCAGTTCCTGCATCTGCCACTTGCTGGCGCCCTTGTCCCAGGCGATCGCCCACACGCGACCCGAGCACCAGTCGCCGACAATGTAGGCCTTGTCCATGCCGCCATAGTTGGCGACACCGAGGCCCTGCGCCGAGCAACCCCAGCCGTCGGTAAGTTTTGGCGCGCCCGGATAAGGCTCCTGGTGGGGATACTCCGCCACCGGCAACACGCCGACGATCGGGCATTTGTCGTTCGGCCCCAACGTCGGATGGCAATGCGAGGCCATGTTGTGCTTCCAACCGTAGTTCTCGCCGCCCTTGGAGGAGCGGGGCTGCCAGTTGATTTCCTCCCAATGGTTCTGGCCGACATCCGCAATGAACAGGTCGCCGGACTTGGGATCAAAGTGGAACATGTACGGATTGCGCAGCCCGTAGGCCCAGATCTCAGGCCGCGACCCGATCTTGATCTTCGAGAAGCCCTGCTCGGTGATGCCGAACAGGCTCATCATCTGCGGATAGTCCGCGCGCGCGAACGGATTGTCCTTCGGAACCGTGTAGGCAACGTCGTCCGCCGTGTTGACGTCGACGCGCAGCATCTTGCCCCACAGCGTGTCCAGCCGCTGGCCGGCATCGAGCGGGTCGCCTTCCCATCCGGCATCGCCTTTGCCGATGTACAGCATGCCGTCGGGACCGAACGCGATCCGGCCGCCGTAATGATTGTAGTACGGCTGCGGGATGTTCATGAGCACTTTCACCGACTTGTTGGCCTGCTCGGTGGTGATCTGGTTCGGGCTGCCCTTGTCCACCGTGTACCGGGCAACGATCGAGGCGCCGTTGAACGGCAACGATGCGTAGTGGACGAACACGAATCCGTTGTCCTTGAAGCTCGGGTGGAACGCGATCGACCACAGGCCCTGCTCGACGAAGCCGGTCTGCACCTCGCTGCCGAGCGGGTTGGTCTTGGTCAGGTCGAGGAACGGCTCGGCCTGCACCTTGCCGTCCGGCATCACGACTTTCACACGGCCGACGCGTTCGACGACGAAGATGCGTCCCGAGTTGTCGCTGGCAACCGAAACGCCGACCGGGTCATTGAACCCGTCGGCCACCTTAACCAGCGAGAGTTTCGGATTTCCCGGTATCTTGCCCCCCGGGCGGGCGACGTCCGCAGGTGATTGCGGGATTGTTTGAGCCGCCGCCGGATGAGCCGCAAACATCATTCCTGCCGCCGCAAACAGCAGCAGCATCTGCCTTGCTGTCATGACGTCCTCCCGGTCCGGCTCTCCCGTTGGGACGCGACAGTGGCGCCGTGTCTCTTCGCAAGGGAGTTCGACGGACCGCGGCCAGCTTAGGAGCCGCGGCGGGCCAGTTCAAGTTGCAAAGCCGCAGGTCACCCCGCGCGAAGATGCGCAACGGCTATGCCGCAAACACATGTGTCAAGATGGCGTCCTTCACCGCCGTCGCCGCGATCGGTCCGTCCGGCAGCAACCGCGACTCGCTGGAGATGAATACTGGACCTGCCTTCGCGTCATCGATGCGGCCGTGCGATCCTTTCACCAAGCTCGCATCGAGCGGGATCACGTCCATCAACGTGCGGAATCCGAGCGCTCGGCGGGCGAGGCGCCAGCCGACGGCAAGCTTGGGCGATCGGATCGCCGGGTCGATGAAAAGTTCGACCGGGTCGTAGCCGGCTTGCGGTGGATCTCGACCGTGCGCGCGAAGTCGGGAGCTTGGCGATCGTCGAGCTCCCGGCTCGCGCTGCGCGCTTGCCACCTCTCCCGCTCCGCGGGAGAGGGGAAGAAGAGCCGCGCGGCGCCGCCCCCAACTGCAGCGCGTCGAGATGGAGCTGGCGCGATACGCGTTGGCGTTTCGGTCCAAAGTTGGATTTGTCTTCTTCGATAAATATCGACGCACGTATCGTATGGTTTACCCGGAGTTCGTGAGAAGCAAGTTGAATGGAGGGCAAGCTGCGGGGTCGGCGGATTTCCGTGCGCGGTTGACCGAGATCTTTCGCACGCTCGGCCGGCGCGCTTTCGATGTCGCCGTGACGACCAGAGGGTCGGAAGCCATCATCGGCGATGCCGCGCAATTGACGCCAAGCTCCGTGATTCTGGCGCCCGGGGCTGAGTGGGAAGATAAGGACCCCCAAGTTGTTGCAGAACTGAAGAGACGGCATGGCCATCGCCTGGTCATGGTTTGTCATGATATCATTCAATTAGATTTCCCGAACACTTCCCCGTCCCCGCTCGCAACGACGTTTCTGGTCTACTTTCGCGCGGCGGCCGATTTTGTCGATCGATTTGTGTGCGTATCCTCCCGCACGGCCCAGGATTTGGGAAACTTCTTGCGGCATGAAGCCTTATTCCAACCGGATATCCGGGTTGAACCATTAGTCGGCCACGCCCTGTATCCGTCCGATATCTCATTACCTTTTCCGGAAGAGCTTCGATCGGCTCATTTCGCTTTATTTGTAAGTACGATAGAACCCAGAAAAAACCACAGGCTTTTATGTCGCGTATGGCTGCGCCTGATCGAACGCGGCATTGTTGCCCCGACGAAGCTCAAACTTGTGCTCGTCGGGCGCGAAGGTTGGCAAGCAAAGGGGCTTTTGGCAGAGGTTGCTGCGAATTCGAGATTGGCCGGCAATATCATATAACTCCAGAACGTACCCGACGATATTCTGGCTCTGCTTTATCAAACGGCGGCATTTTGTCTTTACCCGTCTTTGTACGAAGGATTTGGCTTGCCGGTGCGGGAAGCGCTTGCATGCGGGAGAGCCGTGATTGCGTCGAACGCCGGCGCGCTCCCCGAAGCGCTGGGAGAATTCGGGGTATGCCTGGACCCCACGGATGAAAGCGCGTGGTGCGAGACGCTGACCAGCTGGATCAGGGAGCCCCGGGTCGTTGCCGCGCATGAAATGAAGGTACGTCGTGATCAAACGCCGGAAACAGGACGGCACGGCAATCGGCGTACAGGGCGAGCTTCCCGTTCTTCGACCCAACCTTTCCAAGTGACCCGATCGTGGATGCCGAGTTGACGCACCGTCTGGACGAGCCGATTTGCCGCCGACTGACCCTCCGGCGCCCCACTGAACACGACGCGCGGATCGCTGCGGCATTTGGCCAACGCTTCGAGGACCAGCTGCTGGCGCTTGAGCGGATTGATACGGCTCGGATAGTAGAGATAAGGCCCACACTCCCCGGCGTAATAGTTTTCCGCGCCGGGTGGCGGATGATAGACCGGTTCCGCGGTGAAATTATTGTAGCGCAGCATGCGCGCGGCGACATTGCGGGTCGTCGTATACACGGCGTGCGCTTCGGCAAGGCAACTGAGATCCGCCTGACGTACTGCGTCCCTGATCTGGAGCCCCGCGGGGGAAGCTTGCAGGTCGCTGTACGGACCATCCCAGAGATCATACGCCTGTCGGAACTGATGCATCACCCAGAGAACTTTTTTCGGATGCGGAATCAGGTAAGCAGGAAACTTGAGGCCGATCGCCAAATCGATCTTGACGCCGTTCGCCTCCTCGACGTTCACCAGCCGGCTTGCCAACATGTGGTCGAGAACGAGCTCCGGCGGGTACCATCGGAAGGGAATCGATACGATCTCAGCCCTGTGCCCATGGGCGCGCAAGGCCGTCACGAGGTTCGCTGCGTGCGCCTCCGCCCCTCCGGTGGTGAACGGCACCTGCGTGTGCAACACGGCAATATGCATCGGCAGTAGACTCAACAGGGTTGGGCATTGCGAACGCACCGATCCGTCGGACTTAGCACGATGTCTGCTCAAAGCTAAGTACCCGCGGTGCTCCCGCATTCCGGACCACGATCTAGCGCAAGTCCGCACTCTCTAGGCCAGACTTGCCTCGTACTCGATGGCCAATACGATATCGGTGACACGTTGGAAGTCCACGCCGGGGTTGGCGGTTTTGTTGATTTCGAGGGTGAAAGCCTGATCCGGGTTCATGTCGGCAAATGCGTTCAAGGGCGAGGCCGCCAACGGCGGCAGTGCCGGGTCGGGCTGCAGCGTAGAGATGGCGAAAGCCTTTTGGAAAGTAACCGGGACCGACGTCGGTGGATTCTCCGAGAGAAGCTTGGCCGCGAAGTCGATCTCGTCCGGAGTGACCACAAAGGCCGCGAAATTCTTGATTTTGCGCGATGTCTCTTGGCGCGGAAGCAGACGCAGTCGGCGCAGGTCGAACACGACGTCCACATTCGTGGCGGCTCCGGCGAGAGCTGTAACGGCGGCCGGCTGATATCGTGCCGCGGAAATCAGAAGCCACTTCCGCTCAGTGGTGGGCAGGGCTGCTAGGTCGGCCTCGTAACGCTCCGGCGCAAATTCGCAGAAGAGATCGAAAGTCAGCAAGACGTCCACCAGGCCATCCAGACCAGACGCATTGGCAGCCTTCGGGAATCCCAGCTCCCAGAACGTCTCGACACTGCTTCCCTCGAACGTAAGGAGCGTCTCGTTCGGCAGGCCGTAGACTGCCATGTCTTTTTCCAGGCGGAATTCGCTCAACGGCAGTGACTCGCTCGGTCGAACCAGGACATGCTCGCCCGGTTGCTGCGGCTTTGAGATCGAAACGCCCCGGTTGATCACGCTGCCACGCAGAGGTTGGGCGAAGTCCGCCTGCTGCACGGTGGCGGAGAGGGCGCGTATCCGGTACGCGGACGTACCGGGGTGCGCCCTGCGGAAGAAAGCCTCTTCCGTACGGAAGGTGCACCGGCCGGTCTTCTTCAACTGGCCATACTGCAAGGGGAACTCGCGCGCGAGCGAGAGCGTGCGCCGCACGGGAACGGTCCATTTCATTCCTTCGATTCGCGTGGCTTCGAGTTCCGCCAGGTCTGCCTGCATCAGGTCGGCGCCGGTCACGCCCTGCAGCCGCGCGGGGAAGTAGTCCATCCGCACGATGCGTAAGCTTCGGTCCTGTTCGTATGCCAGCGCCCTCTCTGCCAGCCACGCCATGCGTGCGCCCATTTCGAGGTAGCGCCGCAACAACCGCCGGGACACCTGCGCGAGTTGAAGCCAGAAATTTTGGTTGAGCATCCGGTCCTGCTCGAATGCCAACAGCGCCTGGGCCAGGTCCACATCCGCCTGCGCGATCTGCTTCAGGTAACGCGTGATCGTCACGCCGTGCTGCCGCGCCTCCACCGCGGCCTGCGCCGCGGGAAGTGCCTTGTCCATCAGTGTGCGCAAATCGGCGGTGCGCTTGTTGGCCGCATCCGACATGCCGCTCAGCGTTATGTAGCCCACGGCGGCGAAGATGCCGAATCCTGTCATTACGGATGCCCCCGCGCCCAGACCCAGCATTCCCTCCCCGACCATCTCCTTGCCCGTCACCTCGGACACAAATGGGGCCTTGACCGCGGATTGCGTGTCGTCGGGGATGTCCTTGACAATGGACTTGATGGCGGAGATGGCTTCGCCGATCTGCCCGAACAGGCTGTCGGCCTTGGCGATCTCGTCCTTTTTCGCCTGGATGGCCGCCTCGACTGCGACGACCTGTTCCTGGGCGACCACGACGTCGTGCTGAGCAATCGCCTGCTGATCGTCGGCGATGGCGGACTGAAGCTTCGCCTTCTGCAGGAAGTTGGAGAGCTGCAGGCGGGCCGTCATCGCCGCCTCGACCCGCTCGGTGTAGTGCAGAAAATCCTGCTGCGCGCCGCGCGCCATCGCCGCCGTTCGGTCAGCCGTGTCCTTGAGCGCGCGGTACCTCAGGATGGGCACGATGTTGTCGCGCTCCCCGTAGTAGTTCAAGCCGTGATCGATCTGGTAGATGCCGCGGTAGGCGCGGGCTGTCTGCGAGACGAGCGCCGGGTTCTCGGTGTGGTGTTGAAAAGGTGAAGGCAGGCCGAAGGGAGGTAACAGCATCCTGAGCCAGGTCGGGCAGATCGGCGGGGTCCTGCCGTGCAACCAGAGAACGGCCTTATAAAGTTCGCGTGCGCGCGCCATGCTCGTTGGATCGTTCAATCGATAGAGCGCGTCCGCCCATTCGAGTATCGCGTTTGCCTGTCTCAGGCGGCAGTAGCGCGTTTCGGCCAGATGCGGGATGCGCCGAACCCAGGTGGAGGCGTATTGCGCGGTGGCATTCGCCGGCGTGGTGTCAAAATAATCGTCGTAATAGCGGTCTTCCAACTCTATCGGATAGCTCGTGTCGTTCCGGCTGTTTGGACCGCTGAGCCGCGCGGTGTATGGCTTGTCGCCACGCCAGTACATCTGGAAATCGCTTCCGTACCACGGCCGGTAACCGCCGCTGTCGCTTTCGCGCGCGATGCCGACCTCGAAGCGCGTCGCCTGCCCATAGTGGAAGATTGCGTGCTCGTAGTCGCCCAGAGCGAATTCGGCGTCACCTAAACAAACCGGAATCGTGAGGAGTGCGTAGTAGGCAAGACGAAGCCCCATGCGGGTCCGCGCCCAGTCCGGCTTGTCGGTGTACCCAAAACCGGCGGCGGACAGCTCGGGCATGGGATTCATGAAGCGCGGCAAGTCCTTCATGCCGGTCAACGGATTGGACTTGCGCTGATTATAGAAGGGGGCCATCGCGAGGCCCTGCAGTACGTTGTCCTGCATTGCGCTCAGGGCAAGGTCGCGTGCGCGCCGATAATTCACCAGCGCGAGTGCGTACTCTCCCGCGTAGAAATTGGCGTGCCCTACCTGCAGCGTATCCCATACGGCCAGGACGTTCTGGCAAAACTTCCAGTCCTTCACGTTGGCGATTTGATAGGAGATTTTGCCCCCTGCCATATCGGCCAGTTGCTTGCGCGATTGATCGTTAATATCGACCGGCAGAATGCGGCGGATGTCGAGGTGATTCTCCGCGTAGAAGGGCTCTTGCTGCCGCAGCCACTCGTCATAGTAGAGGAAGAACGGCGCATTGCCCTGCCACTTGTCGGGAATGATCGGCTGGTCGTGCACGTCGGGATCGACGTGATCCAACTCGGCATCGCATTGGAAGCTGTCGCGGAAGAACCCCTGAAGCGTGGCAATGTTCTCTTGCACCGGACTGGATAGCGCCGAATCCGGACGCGTCAGGTCGAGGCGATAGCGAAGGCCGAGTTCCTGCGCGGATCGGGGAGCCAGGTCGATGAGGAAGTCCAGATAGGCCCGCGGTGTGCGCGTCCCCTGCGCCGCGATGGAGCCGGGCGCGATCCCGAACCCGAATCCCTTTCCGGTCGGCGCCGTCAGGATTGCATTGATGATCGGGATGAGGACGGTATTTGCGTTACGCGGCGCGTCATCGCGGGTCGTGAACCGTTGATGGAAGCGCGTTTCAAGCTGATCGAGCGCCTGGGCCGCCGTCAGCACATGCGGGGACACGTATACGATCTTTGTGGCATATTTCGTCCATATCGCCAGCAGGTAGTCGCGGTAGCGCGTCAGATTGCTCTCGTGCGGCGGGAAGAACCTGTCGAGGTCCCCGGCCTTGTACCGGTCGATGAACTTGTTGATCGCCAAGCCGATGTCGCCGTCGCGGAACGCTTGCGGCTCGATGGCCCAGTCCACTTCGGCCAAGCTCGCGAAGCTGGCGGCCTTGCTCTGCATCTCCGTAAACGCGGATGCGAGTTCGGAGCTCTGGCGACGTGTCTGCAGACGATGAGCATAAGCCTCGGCATATTCCGGATTGTTCAGTTCCCGCAGAGACGGGACTTCTCCGGTGGTCCGCCGCAGGATGCCGGTCGGATCGAGGAACGCCCGTTCCATCTGATCAAGCATCGCCTGGCGGGTGAGCATCGGGATATCGGCGATCTGGCCGCCATCGCCGCTTAGCAGCCGCACCACCCCGTTGAGATGGCCGATCCGAGCGTGCTGCAGATGCTCGCCGAGCGCGGCCCAGATGTTCTTTCCCACCGCCTCTCCGGAAACCGGGACGGCCAAGGCAACCTCGACGTCGGTCCGGTCCAGTGCGATTGGTTGGCTGGTGAAGAGCGCGCGCCCCTCGGTGGTTTCGACCCGTAGGCTCAGACGGCTGTTCGGAAGGTGCCGCAGCGCCAGCAGGCGTTCGATCGTCTCGGGGCTGTCGTCGAACTGAATACGGAAGCGTCCGTCCGCATCCGAAACGGCCGTGCCGAGCGGTTTGGCGTAATCAGAATCGCGGTTCGCGATAGCGAGGACTCGAACACCGGAGAGCGAGGTTCCGGTACGCGCCTGCATCACTCTGCCGGAGAGGATTACGGTGCCGCTTTCTTCCCGGACATCCCCAGGAGTCGGTTTGTCGGCAGATTCGATTCTTACCTCGGCGTTGACGTGAAACAACGTGCCGCCTGCCGGGTGAGAAATCATGTTCGCCTCATATGCGTAAGAGCGGGACGATTTTGTGTAGTCCAGCCTCAAGATGGATCCCATTTACCGGTGACACGCGGACGCATGCGCCACCGCTTTACAATTCCCGACACCGTTTCAGCCAAACAGCGCGACTGCCCGTTTCGTCGGTGCCGACCTTGCCCGTCCCTCAAACATAAGTCGTATCTAGCATGAAATGCACGCCAAATAAACGCTAACCAGCAGGACGCCGGTCTCAGCACGCAAGTAATCTGAAGAGAGGTCTCAAAAGTCAGGTGCTTGCCAGGTCAATAAGGATTTCTTTCCACGAGAGTTTCCGATTTGCAGCCACCCGCTGCAGCGAGGCCGGGCGCCTGCGCTGCGAAAACGACTGGCTCAACGATTGGCCCCTGAACGCCGCACTGCGGATACGGCAATTGGAGAAGCGGTCTTCTGGCCGGCCAAAAAATCTATGTCCGTCTCACTGTGGTTCGGTCGTCTTCAAAGGGCGGCAGTTGGCGCGGAAGACGCCGGCTAGGCTTGGACACCTAAGACATCCACTTGGCGGAGGGGAGTGGGATTCGAACCCACGATACGGTTTCGGCGGGCCGATCCCCAGGTACACCCGGGATCGGCTGGAGAGGTGGCCGAGTGAAGCGAGGCCGGAGAGGGCCTTGCCGCGCGCGCGACGCGTGTCACCAACCTTGGGTCGATTGAACTCCGCGCCCCATCTGGGCAGGATCGGTTTTTCGGCGCGGGTGGCCAATGTCCTGGATGATCGGCGTCGACGTCGGCGGCACCTTCACGGATTTCTTCGCGTTCGACGACTCAACCGACCGCATCGTCCTGCACAAGGTGGCTTCGACGCCGGCCAATCCGGCGGCGGCGGTGATCGCCGGCTTGCGCGAGCTTTCGCGCCGCCACGGCATCGACCTTGCCGCCGTCACGCGGCTGTCCCATGGGACCACGGTCGCCACCAATGCGCTGATCCAGCGGCGCGGCGGCAAGGTCGCGCTGATCGTGACCGAAGGCTTCCGCGACCTGATCGAGATCGGCCGGCAGATCCGCCCGCACGTGTTCAGCCTGCAGCAGGACTTCCCCGCGCCGCTGGTGCCGCGTGAGCTGCGCTTCGAGGCTCCCGAGCGCATCACGGCCGACGGCAGCACGATCCGCACGCTCGAACCCGGCGCCTTGCCCGCCCTGGTCGCGGCGATCGGCGAAGCGAAACCCGATGCCTGCGCGGTGTGCCTGTTGTTCTCGTTCCTCAACCCCGCCCATGAGGCGATGATCCGCGACGCACTCGGCGCCGCCTATCCGGACATGTACCTGTCGGTCTCTTCGGAGGTACAGCCGGAATTCCGCGAATACGAGCGGCTCTCGACCACCGTGCTCAACGCCTACCTGCAGCCGGTCATGGACCGCTATCTCGGCGACTTCGCCCAGGGCGTCGCGCAGGCCGCGCCGAACGCCGCGCTCGGCATCAACCAGTCGTCGGGCGGGCTGATGTCGGTTGCGCGCGCACGCCACGTGCCGATCCGCAGCGCGCTGTCGGGCCCGGCCGCCGGCGCGGTCGGCGCAATCCACATGGCGCGGCTTTCCGGCGTGCCGGACGTCATCTCGCTCGACATGGGCGGCACCAGCGCCGACGTGGCGCTGATCCGCAACCACGTCGCGGGCACGACCTTCAACAAATGGATCGAGGGATATCCGGCGCGGCTTGCTTCGCTCGACATCAACGCGGTCGGCGCGGGCGGCGGCTCGATCGCCTGGTTCGACCGCGACGGACTGATGAAGGTCGGCCCGCACAGCGCCGGCGCGGAGCCGGGCCCGGCCTGCTACGGACGCGGCGGCGCGCAGGCGACCGTGACCGACGCGAATCTCGTGCTCGGCCGGCTTTCGCCCAAGGGGCTGCTCGGGGGCGGGATGGCGCTCGATGCGAGCCTCGCCCGCGCCGCGATCGCGCCGCTCGCCGAGCGGCTCGGCTTCGCCGTCGAACCCACCGCGCATGGAATTCTCGGGATCGTGGTCGCCAACATGGTGCGGGCGATCCGCTCGGTCTCGGTCGAGCGCGGGCACGATCCGCGCGCCTTCACGCTGCTGCCGTTCGGCGGCGCCGGGCCGCTGCACGCGACCGACGTGGCGAAAAGTCTCGGCATCCGCCGCTGCCTCGTGCCGTTCGCGCCCGGCATCCTATGCGCGCAGGGGCTGATCGTGTCGGACCTGCGCGAAACCTTCGTGCGCACCGCCGTGACGCCGCTCGCCGACGGACGCATGGCGGACGTGTCCGCACGTGTCGGCGAGCTCAAGCGGCAGGCGGACGCATGGTTCGCAGCCGAGGGCGTCGAAAGGGCCAACCGCACGATCGATGTCGTGCTCGACGCCCGCTACGTCGGCCAGAACTTCGAGCTTGCGATCGGCCTCGGCGGCGCCGACCCGTTGCCGGGCGTGGACGACATCCAGGCGCGCTTCTTTGCCGAGCACGAACGCGCCTATGGCTTCCACAATCCGACCGACCCGGTCGAGATCGTGAATTTTCGCCTGATCGCGATCGGGCGCCTGCGCCAGCCAGCCGCGCGTCGCGCCGAGCCGCGCAAGCGCGGCCAGGCGGAAGCCGCGTCGCGGCGCGGGGTCTACTTCGCGGCCGACGCCGCAGATGACACGCCGGTGTACGATCGCGCCAACTTGATGCCGAGCGACGTGCTGCAGGGCCCTGCCGCGATCGAGCAACTCGACTCCACCACGCTGTTGTTCCCCGGCGACCGTGCGACGGTCGATCCCTTTCTCAATCTCATTGTCGAGTTGTCATGAGCATCGATCCGATCACGCTCGAAATCATGTCGAACGGCCTCAAGTCCATCGCGGACGAGACCTACATCGCGCTGATGAAGAGCGCCTATTCGACCAACATCAAGGAGCGGCACGACCACTCGACCGCGATCATCGACCCGTGCGGCCGCCTCGTGGTGCAGGCCGAGAACTCACTCGCGATCCATCTCGGCTCGATGATGGGGCTGATGAACACGCTGCTGGCGAAGCTGCCGCCGTCGGAGCTGCGCGAAGGCGACATCTTCATCGCCAACGACCCTTACGCGGCGGGCGGCTCGCACCTGCCCGACGTCAACATGGCGATGCCGGTGTTCGCCGGCGGCAAGCTCGTCTGCTTCATGTGCAGCATCGCGCATCATGCCGATATCGGCGGCATCACGCCGGGCAGCATGGCGGGCGGCACCGAGATCTATCAGGAAGGCACACGCATTCCGCTGATCCGGCTGTTCCGGTCGGGGACGCTGCAGCAGGATATCCTCGACCTGCTGCTGCTCAATGCGCGCGTGCCGGAAGAACGGCGCGGCGACTATTTCGCGCAGGTCGCGGCCTGCCGCCTCGGCGTGCGCCGCGTGAACGAGATGATCGAGGCGCGCGGCGTGCCGATGCTCGCGGCGGCATTCGACGAGATCATCCGCCGCACCGAGGACCGCCTGCGCGAGGCGCTGCGGAGCATCGCGCCCGGCGAATACGTCTTCGAGGACGTGATGGACGATGACGGCTTCGGCACCACCGACATCCCGATCAAGCTGCGCATCACCGTCCCGCCGCACGGCAGCAACAGGCGAGTGCTGTTCGATTTCACCGGCTCCGGGCCTCAGGTGAAGGGCAACATCAACTGCACCATTACGGCGACGCAGGCGGGCGTGCTCTATTCGCTCAAGGCGCTGCTCGATCCCGACGTGCCGAACAATCAAGGCTTGATCGACATCGTGGATATCAACGCGCCGCTCGGCACGCTGGTGAACTCGAAATTTCCGGCGGCGGTCGCGGCGCGCGCCAACACGGCGCAGCGCATCGTCGACGTGGTGATCGGCGCGCTCGCGCCCGCGATCCCGGAGGCCGCGGTTGGCGCCGCGAACGGCGCCAACACGACCGCAGTGTTTTTCGGCCACGACCCGCGTCATGACCGCCACTACGTGTATCTGGAAACGCTCGGCGGCGGCTTCGGCGGCCGCTTTACCAAGGATGGCAAGGACGGCGTGCAGGTGCACATCACCAACACGTCGAACCTGCCGGTCGAGTCGATCGAGATGGAGTATCCGCTGCTGGTGGAGAGCTACGGCTTCGTCGCCGACTCCGGCGGGCCCGGCAAGCATCGCGGCGGGCTGGGCCTGCGCCGCGTGGTGCGGCCGGTCGGACACACGATGACGTTCTCCGGCCAGGGCGAGCGGTTCGTGCATCGGCCGTGGGGCCTGTTCGGCGGCGGCAGCGGCGGCACCGGCAGGTTCGTCAGGCTTTGCGGCAGCGCCGAACTGCCGTTGCCGACCAAACCCGCCAATCTCGAAGTGAAACCCGACGAGGCGATCGTGGTCGAAACCCCGGGCGCGGGCGGCTACGGACCGCCGGCCGAGCGGGAGCGCGCCGCCGTGGAAAACGACTTCGCGTCGGGCAAGTTCAGCCGCGCCTATCTCGCGCGCCACTACGGTTTTGCGCCCGCGGGGAAGAAGTGATGAGCTACGACGCCATCGTGGTCGGCGCAGGGATCAGCGGGGCCGCGACCGCCTATCATCTGAGGCAAGCCGGGGCGAGGACGCTGCTGGTCGAGCGCGGCGAGCCGGCCAGCGGCGGCACCGGCAAGAGCGCCGCGATCATCCGCCAGAGCTACTCGACGCCGCTGCTGGTGCGGCTCGCGCGCGCCAGCATCACGATGTTCGCGAACGCGCGCGCCGAGCTCGGCAAGGATGCGGGCTTCGTGCAGGACGGCTACTGCTTCGTCGTCTCGCACGAGATGCTCGAAGGCGCGAAGCGGAACGTCGCGATGCAGCAAGGCCTCGGCATCGTGAACCAATGGTGCGAAGGCCCCGGCTTCCCCGAGCATCTGCCCGAGATCAATCCGGAAGGGATCGCGGGCATCGTCTACGAGCCGCATGGCGGCTACGCCGATCCGGTGCAGGCGACCGAAGCCTATGTCGGCGCGTTCAAGCATCTCGGCGGCGAATTCCGTGCCCGCACGCCGGTGCGGCGGCTGCTGCGCGAGGGGGAACGGATCAGCGGGGTCGAACTCGACGGCGGCCAGGTGAGCGCCGACGTCGTGGTCAACGCGGCCGGCCCGTGGGCAAAGCCGCTCGCCGAGAGCGCCGGCCTGGCGTTGCCGCTGCGCGCGGTGCGTGAGCAGGACACGGTGTGGCAGGTCCCGGCCGGCCGGCATGTTCCCAAGACGTCGATCTCGATGGGGGTCGATGCCTGCTACTACCGGCCGCTCGGACCGGGGCGCTTCATCATCGGGCGCGGTTTTCCCAAAGAGTACTTCGACGTCGATCCCTACAATTACAAGACCAGCGCCGACGACGATTTTGTCGGCGACGTCCAGTCTCGCGTCGAGCGCCGGCTTCCCGCCTTCTCCGGCATGAAGCTGATCGAAGCCTACGCGGCGCTCTACGACGTGACGCCGGACTGGTATCCGTTCGTCGGACCGCGTCCCGGGCTCGCCGGCTATGCGGATTTCTGCGGCGGCAGCGGACACGGCTTCAAGATCGCGCCGGCGATCGGGCGGGAGCTTGCCGATTGGCTGCTCACCGGAAAGGTCGCCGAGGATTTCCGCCAGCTCAGCCATGACCGCATCGCGGCGGGCAATCTGTTCGTGCAATCCTTCGGTGGAAACCGGGGTTGATCGAGAAATCGCCGCATGAGGCCGCTTCCCGCTTGTCCCCCGGGTTGCTGATTATTCGGCGCGCTGGCCCGCGCGCCAGCCCATTTCCCAGAAGTCGGCCTCGAGCCGGGTGGCTTCCTTGAAGATCGCGACCAGCTCGGCCTCGCGGGCGGGTGTGGCGTAAAGATCGGCGAGACGTTCCAGCTGCGCCTGCGCCTTGGCGGCGACCTGCCGGTACGGCGCGCCGGAATACTCTTCGATCCAAGCGCGATACGGGTTCGTTGCGGCGAGAGCGCCGGGGCCGGCGGCGAGCCGCGCCCCGATTTCCGCGTAGCCGATCACGCAGGGGGCAAGCGAAACCTGGAGCGCAAGAAGGTCGCCGCGCATTCCGGTGTCGAGCACGTAGCGGGTATAGGCCAGCATCTGGACCGCCGGAGCTGCATGCTCGAGATCGGCGGGAGCGAGACCCCAGCCGGCGGACAACTTCACGTGCAGGTTCATCTCGACGTCGAGAATGGCCGAAAGGCCGGCCGCAGCCTCGCGCATGTCGGCGAGCGTGGGCGATTTGTACACGGCGAGCGCGTAGGCGCGCGCAAACTCGATAAGGAACAGGTAGTCCTGAACGAGGTAGCGACGAAAGGCCGCTTCGGCGAGCGAACCGTCCGCCAAGGCGTTCGTGAACGGATGCTCGGTATAGGCCCGCCACTCGGCGGATGCCGCGCCCTTCAGACGCTCGAAGAAGCCCATGTTTGCGGATGCTCTTCTATGTGCGTGTTTCGGCACGAGCCATAGCATATCTTAGCGCTGGCAAAGGTGGAGAGGCCGGCCGATGCATGTGGTGATCTGCGGCGGTGGCGTCATCGGCGCATGCACGGGCTATTTCCTGGCGCGCCGCGGGATCGACGTGACCGTGGTGGAACGTTCCGAGGTGGCTTCTTCCGCGTCAGGCAAGGCCGGAGGTTTTCTGGCGCTCGACTGGTGCGCGGGCAGCCCGCTCGATGCGCTGGCGCGACGAAGCTTTGCGCTGCACGCGAGCTTGACCAAGGAAGTCGGCGGTGACTGGGGTTATCGGCGCATGACCGCGTACAGCGGCCTGGTCGTTCCCGAACGCGACAAGGGCCGACACGTCGCCGCCGAACTCGCTTGGCTTTCCGACGGCGTGACCATCGGGGCGCGACTGGGCACGACGGAAACGACGGCGATCGTTCACCCGCGATCGTTCACCTTGGGGATGATGCGCGCGGCTCGGCGGCACGGCGCCCGATTGCGTCACGGCGAGGTCACCGGCGTGGCCCGCCGCGGGGACGCGATCGAGGGGGTCGAAGTCGACGGCGAGACACTTCGGGCGGACGCCGTCGTGATCGCCATGGGGCCTTGGTGTTTGCGCGCCGCGGAATGGCTGCGGGTGCCGGCGGTGTTCGGGCAGCAAAGCCCCAGCTTGGTCTACGACACCGGTACGGAGGTGCCTGCCGAAGCTCTCTTTCTCGACTATCACGAGGACAGCGGAAACGTCGTCACCGTCGAAGTCTTCCCGCGCGCCGACGGCAGCACCCATGTCACGGCCTTCTCCGGCCAGGCTCCGCTGCCGATGGATCCTGCCGACGTCAAACCGGATCCCGGCGCAATCGACAGGCTTCAGACGATTTGCCAGCGCTTGTCACCGGCGTTCCGCGCGGAACGGATCATCGCGCGGCAAGCCTGCTTTCGCCCGGTGACGCAGGATGGCCTCCCCCTGATCGGAAAGGTGCCCGGCAGCGAGGGCGCCTATATCGCTACCGGACATAACGTCTGGGGCATCCTCAACGCACCCGCCACGGGGGAAGCCATGGCAGAACTGGTCGCCGAAGGCAGCGCGGAAACGACCGACCTGACACCCTTCGACCCCGCGCGCCTTCGCCCCTCGATCCGGCGTTGATCCGCATCGCGTAGAGCGATTTCCGTTTGGAGTGCACCAATCTATCCACCGTCATGGCCGGGCTTGTCCCGGCCATCCACGTCTTGCTTTTGTGCTGCAAGGAAGAAAGACGTGGATGCCCGGCACAAGGCCGGGCATGACGACTGATAGATTAATGGCTGCTGGAAAGTGCTCTAGCCGTCAGGCCGCACGTCAGCCACTTCTTCCGCGATCGCGTCGAGCAGAACCTCAATCCAATGCTGCGGAACGCACCGGGTGATGAAGACAATTCGACTGCCACGGTCATCGGATGGCCAGCGATCGAGCCAGGCAGGCGCGTGAAAGACATGCTGGACGCCATGGATCACCGCCGGTCGATCGGGGCTTTCAAGGATATTCACAATGCCCTTGAGCCGAAGGATGTCGGAGCCGCAGTGCTCGGCAAGCGCTTCGAGAAAGAGCGTCAGCGCCACAGCCCGGATCGGTTCCCGACGCACGATCGCGTAGGCTTTGATGTCGGCATCATGGCGCGGGTGCGAGTGTCGATGGGCTTCTTCCGCCAGCCACGCATTGACGTCAGTCGACTTGGTCTGAGGATCATAGAGGCCCGAATTGAAGACGAGCGGCGCATCGATCCGACCATGATCCGCAATGAGCACCGGTGCGCCGGCATTGAATTCTTCAAGACGGCGGAGCAGCGCGGGTTTGGCAGGTCCGGCCAGGTCCAGTTTGGTCAGCACAATCCGGTCGGCGACCGCGACCTGCTTTTGTGAAATCTCCTCCCGCTCGAGCGTTCCCGCGCCATTGACGGCATCTACCGTCGTCACGACGCCGCCAAGCACGAGGCGGTCGGCAATATTCGTGTCGGTCATCAGCGTTTGCAGGATCGGCGCCGGATCGGCAAGTCCGCTCGTCTCTATGACGATGCGATCGAAGGGCGCGCAGCGGCCCTCATCCCGCCGCCGCAACAGCTCTGCAAGGGTTTGCGCCAGGTCAGTACGGATTTTGCAGCAGAGACAACCGGTCTGCAGTTCGATGAAGCTGTCCTCGCTCGCTTCGATGAGCTCGTGGTCGAGCCCGACCTCGCCAAACTCGTTGATGATGACGGCGGTGCATGAGAATTCGGGCTGGCCCAGCAGATGGCGCAGCATGGTGGTCTTGCCGCTGCCAAGGAACCCGGTGAGAACCGAGACGGGGATCACGTCTGCGCTCACGACGGCACCAGCGGCGCGACGGCGATACGCACGCGGTTTGCCGCATAGCCGGGATCGAGCGCCTCCCTGACCTGGCGCAGAACGGCCACCAGCGAAACCGCCCCCCGCTTGCGGCCATCGACCGTGACCATCCACCGGAACATCAAATGCGGCGGCGCCCGAGCGATCCGGATGTCCTTGCGGTTCCCGCCGATCACGAGCGCGCCGTCGCTTGCGCGCTCGACGCTGCCGGCCACGCGCCATGCCCCGAGGCTTTGCGCCAGCAACTCGCGTGCAAGATCGTTCGGTGGCTCGTTCAAAGGGGCGCACCATTCAGGATATCGGACGAAATCTTGCGCTTGAGATAGCGGCCGTCGTTCGGGCTTGCGAAGTAATGGCCGTTCTCCGCCATCACCTTGCCGCGCAGAATCGTCACGACCGGCCACGCGAAAATGTCGTGACCTTCCCAAGGCGTGTAGTCGGTCTCGTGCAGATCGGTAGCTCGCACCTTGCCGCGCCGCGTCGGATCGAGGATGACGATATCGGCGTCGCTGCCGACCGCGATCGCGCCCTTCCTCGGATACAGCCCCATGATCTTGGCCGCGTTGGTCGAAACCAGGTCGACATAACGCGAGAGCGAATAGCCGCGGCGCGCCACCATCTCGGTGTACATGACGCCGAGACGAGGCTCGACACCGGAGTTGCCGCCGGTGGTGTCGTCGATCCGGTTGCCCACGATCTTGTCCTTGAGCGAGCAGCACAGCTCGTCGGTGGCGACGCAGTGGATCACGTCATTTGCCGTGCCGTGCCACAGCGCTCTCTGATCGTCCTCCGACTTCAGCGACGGATAGGTGTGATAGATTTGGCCATTCGGCCGTTTGTAGTCGTTCGCCGAGTAGAGCAAATATTGATGCAGCGTTTCGCCGTAGACGGCCAAGCCCTTGCGGCGCGCCTCGGCGATCGCGTCGACACCCGTGCCGGCGGACACGTGCATCATGTAAAGCGCGGTGCCGGGCACGCTTTCGGCGAGCCGCAGGATGCGGCGGAAGCTCAAGTCCTCCGAGAGCTGATTGTGCACCTCGGCGAGATTCTCGAAACCAACCCGGTTTTCGCGGATCAGTTTCGCATACATGTGCATGACGATATCGTTGTCTTCGGCATGGATGACCCCAAGCCCGCCTTGCTTCGCCAGCACCTGGAACGCCTCCCAGATGTCGCCGAAGTCGATCATGCGGCCGGTCCGCGACGGCAGGATGTTGGTGGTGAATATCTTCAGCGTCGGATAACCGGCCTGGATCGCCTCCGCCAGCTGTCCCGAGAATTCGGGCGGCGGCTCCGAATGCAGCATGATGTGATAGGCCCAGTCGCACGGGCTTTTTCCGACGAAGTCCTTGTCGCGCGCTTCGATCGCCTGCTGCGCCGTGACACCGTCCCGCCAGTAGGCAAAATCGATGAACGTCGTCGTGCCGCCGAACAGCGCCGCGCGCCCGACCTGCTCCGGTCCCGCGGTGATCAGCGGCGTGCCGTCGGGCTTGGTCCACACATGATGCAGATGCACGTGCGGATCGATGCCGCCCGGCATGACGATATGCCGCGTCGCGTCGACCACGCGCTTGGCGGAGTCGGCCGCGAGCGTGCCGGGCGCGGCGAGCGCCGCGATGGTGTCGCCGGCGACGGCGACATCGCAGGTGACGACGCCCTGCGGCGTCACCACCTCGCCGCCCCGGATGATGAGATCGAACATCATGCCTCCTGGCGTCGCGAAGGTCGTGCTTTGTCTAGCAAAAACCCTGATCCACGCAGTCCTCGTAAACGTGCAGGCGGGAAATGAAGCCGCCGGATTTCAAGCTGTCCGCCAGCCGCGCGAAGCCCTGCCGCGACACTTCAGGCGTGCGCGCCCAAAGTCGCGCATCCCGGTAGCGCGCAAGCGAGCTTGCCAGCAGTTCGCGAGCAACATTCGGGTAGTACGGCGCAACCGCATCCGCCAACTCCTCCGCACCATGCTCGGCGACCCAGGCCAGCGTGCGGCGCGTGGCCCGCACCATGGCGTCGAAGGCCGCGCGGTTGCGGCGAATACTGTCGCGGCTGGCGAGGTACGTCGTATAGACGGTCGGCCCGCGGGAATTCGCCGCATAGAGGATCTCGCCTGCCCCGGCCCGCGCCGCCATCGATACGTACGGCTCGAACATCTGCGCCACGTCGAGCTCGCCTCGGCGCAGCGCCTCCAGATTGTCCGCCATCGTCCGACCGGTCACGCAATCGACCAGCGCCGGATCGACACCTTGCAGGCGCAGGTCGTGCTGGAGGCAGAGCCAGGGGGTCGGCACTTCCGACACGGTCCCGACCTTCAGCCGCAGCAGGTCGGCGAGCCGGAATGCCGACGGATCGCCCTTGCCGACCAGAAAGAACGGATCGCGCGCCGCAACCTCGCAAAAGCAGACCAGCGGCGAATGAGGATCGTCATCGAGCGCCTTCATCACGCGCATCGGCCCGCCCCACGAGATGTCGATCGACCCGTCGAGCAGACCCGCGGCTGCGGCGGCCGGTGCCGGAGAATTGAGCAACTCCACCTCCACGCCCTCGCGGCTGTAGAATCCGAGCGCATGCGTGGCATAGAATGGCGCGTAGAACACCGCGCGAAAGTTCTCCGAGAGCTTGACGTGCATGGACACTCCGGCACGGCTCCGGCGGTGCGATTGAATCGGTTGAAGGAGCCGGCAGATGAGAAGCTTGCCAAGCTTTTCGCTCATTGTCGTGGCCTTTGTCTTCGCTCAGGCCGGCGCCACGCACGCTCAGGCGAACTACCCGAACCGCCCGATCCAGCTCGTCGTCACCGTTCCGCCGGGCGGAGCGGCCGATCTCATTGCCCGGGTCATCGGAGCGAAGCTTTCCGACGCGCTCGGCCAACAGGTCGTCATCAACAATCGCGCCGGGGCCGGCGGCACGACCGCCGCGGCGCAAGTCGCGAAGTCGGCTCCCGACGGCTACACGCTCTTGCTGAATACGATCGCAACCCACGGCATCGGCCCGCACATCTATGCAAACCTGGGATACGACCCGGTGAAGGACTTTTCGCCGGTCATCCTGGTCGCGAAATTGCCCTTGATCATGGTCGTCAACGCGGAGGTTCCGGCACGGACCGTCAGCGACGTGATCGCGCTGGCGAAGGCGAAGCCGGGCGAACTCACCTTTTCCTCCTCGGGTGCCGGCGGCGCGCCGCATCTGGCCGGGGAGATGTTCAAGAACCTGACCGGCACCGAGCTGCAGCATATCCCCTATCGCGGCAGCGGACCGGCGGTGATCGATCTCATCGCCGGACGCATCACGATGATGTTCGACGCCACGCCCTCGCTGCTGCCCAACATCACGGCCGGCAAGCTCCGTCCCATCGCCGCCGCAAGCCCGCAGCGGCATCGACTGTTTCCCGACGTCCCCTCGTTCGCCGAGCTCGGCTATCCCGGAATGGATGTCGCACTCTGGTATGGCGTCGCGGTCCCCGGCGGCACACCGGCGCCGATCGTGCAACGGCTCAACGCGGAACTCGCCAAGATCGTCGACATGCCCGACGTCCGCAAGAATTTGTCCGAGCAAGGTGCGGACCTGCAGGGCGGCAGCGCGGAAGACTTCGAGGCGTTCATGCGCAACGAGTCCGCGCGCTGGAGCGAGGTGGTGACGCGTGCAGGCATCAAGCCGAATTAGGCAGTTCGCTTCACCGCCGAGACGTGCAGGCTTTGTGCCATCATCGGAAATGCCGCTTCTCATCGGGGTTGCGCCGCCAATCGCCCGAGCGTGCTCCAGCGCGACGGACATGAGCACTATCGGGCGTCCGTGTTGTTCGGCGGCAAAGCGGTCGCTATGCTGACCGCATGACCGTTGCGCTGCCGCGCGGCATCCTTGCTCTCGTCTGCACGATCGCGCTGCATACCGCTTGTGCTGCAGCCGAGGCGCCGCCCCAGGTGCTGTCGGTCGACCGCGACGGCCGTACGATCGTGGTGACACGCTATGCGGCGGCGGGCGCGGCACCGCGGCCGGCCGTGCTCGTGCTGCATGGATCAACCGGACTTGATGCCGGCCGCCCGGCCTATGCGCGACATGCCATGACGCTCGCCGAGAACGGCATCGACGCCTACCTGGTGTCCTATTTCGGCCCGCGATCGGGCTTCGGCTGCCATTGTCACGCGACCGACGCGATCGACCGCATGATCGCGTTCTTTCGCGCCGAGCTGTTGTGACTTGACGGCAGGTCGCACGCGAAGATGCCGCTCCTCGACATCAAAGGCCTGCGCCAGCGCTTCGGCGGCGTGACGGCGCTCGACGGCGCCGACCTTGTCGTCGAACCGGGACGCATCACTGGCCTGATCGGACCGAACGGCGCCGGCAAGACCACGCTGTTCAACGCCGTCACCGGTGCGCTGCGGCCGAACGGCGGCACGGTCACGTTTGCCGGCACCGACGTGACCGGCTGGCGGCCGGATCGTCTGGCCGAGGTCGGGCTTTCGCGCACCTTCCAGATCGCGCGCGGCCTGGCCCAGCTCACCGTGATCGAGAACCTGATGCTGTACGGCAAGCATCAGCCGGGCGAGACGTTCTGGGCGGCGTTGCTGCGCCCCAAGGCGGCGCGAGCGCGCGAGGACGAGTTGCGCGCACGCGCGATCGACGTCGCGCGTGAGCTCGACATTCTGCAAGTGTGCGACCATCGCGCGATCGAGCTCTCGGGCGGGCAGAAAAAGCTGCTCGAGCTCGGCCGCGCGCTGATGGCCGAACCGAAGCTGATCATGCTCGACGAGCCGGCGGCCGGCATCAACCCGACGCTCGCGAAGAAACTCGGCGAGCACATCCTGGCGCTCAAACGCCGCGGCATCACGTTCCTGATCATCGAGCACAACATGGGGCTGGTGGCGGCGCTGTGCGATCACGTCGTGGTGCTGGTGCAGGGCAAGCGCTTCACCGAAGGCCGCTTCGCCGATCTGCGCGCCGACGCCCGCGTGCAGGAAGCCTATATGGGGCACCGGGCATGATGCGGACGAGGATCGTGTCATGACCATGCTCTCGGTCGCCAATGTGGTTGCCGGCTATGGCGCCCACGACGAGGTGCTCAAGGGCGTCAGCGTCACGGTCGCGGAGCGCGAGCTGGTGGTGTTGATCGGGCCGAACGGCGCCGGCAAGTCGACCTTGCTCAAGTCGATCGCGGGATTCCTGAAAGTCCGCGAAGGCACGATCGCGTTCGAGGGAAAGCCGATCGCGGGCTTGAGGCCGCGCGAGATCACGCGCCAGGGCATCGCGTTCGTGCCGCAGGAGGCGAACGTGTTTCCCTCGCTCAGCGTCGAAGCCAACCTCGAGATCGGCGGCTACGTGGACCGCCGCGCAACGCGCGATCGCATGAAGGGCGTGTTCGCGCGCTTTCCGATGCTGGCCGAGCGGCGCGGTCAGGACGCACGCACGCTGTCCGGCGGGCAAAGGCAGATGCTCGCGGTCGCGATGGGCCTGATGGCGGCGCCGCGGTTGATGCTGCTCGACGAGCCGTCCGCCGGCCTCTCGCCCGCGGCGTCGGCCGAGCTGTTCGCGCTGGTGAAGCGCCTGCACGGCGACGGCATGACTGTCATTATGGTCGAACAGAACGCGATCGACGCACTTGCGATTGCGGATCGCGGCTACCTCATGGTCGACGGCACCAATGCGCGCGAAGGCGCCGCGCGCGCGCTCGCCGCGGACGCGCAAGTCCGTCACGCATTCCTTGGGGGCTGATCGCTGCTATCATCTTCATCCACGCGTACGACGGAGGGGTCGTCCATGTCTGGAAATTCAAACAGGCTCATCACGCGCCGCAAGGCGCTGCTCGCCGGCGCCGGCGCCATCGCGGCGCCGTTCGTGATCACGACGCCGGGCTTCGGCCAGACCGGGCCGATCAAGCTCTCCGGCCTGGTGTCGCTCACCGGCTCCGGGTCGCCGTTCGGGCCGAACAGCCGCATGGCGCATCAGGCCGTGGTCGATCAGGTGAACGCCGCGGGCGGGCTGCTCGGCCGCAAAATCGAATATCTCGCCGAGGACGACCAGACCAATGCCGAGGCGGGCGTGCGCGGAGCGCGCAAGCTGATCGACGTCGACAAGGTCGCTGCGATCATGAGCGTGTGGGCTTCCGCGGTCGGGACCGCGGTGCTGCCGCTGTGCTGGGAAAACAAGGTGATGCTGCTCGGTATCTCGGCGGCGGACTCGCTCGCGCTGTTGCCGCATCAGGGCTACTTCGTGCGCACGCAGCCGCACACCGAGCTGCAGGGCATGGAGTTCGGCCGCATCGCGCTCGCGCTGGGCGCGAAGAACCTCTACGCCATGATGCCGCAGACGCCGTTCACCGAGACCACGTTCAAGGCGATGCGCGGGGTGGTCGAGCCGAAGGGCGTGAAGGTGACGACCACGATCTTCGACGGCAAGAAGACCTCGTTCCGCTCCGAGGTGGACGAGATGATGCGCGCCAACCCCGACGTGCTGATGATGGGCGGTTATCTGGCCGAGAACATCGTTATGGCGAAGGATCTCTACCGCGCCAACTTCAAGGGCAAGGTGATGGGCTTCGCGTTCGGCATGACGCCGGCCTTCATCGAAGGCGCCGGAAAGGAAGCGGCCGAAGGCATGTATGCGTGCGCCGAGCCGGCGCCCGCGGGCGGCTCGGCCGCCTATGCCTCGCTCAAGGCGCTGGTGAAGCGCGACACGCTCGATACTTACATCTGCCAAGCCTACGACCACGTCAACCTGGCGATCCTGTCGATGGCCAAGGGCAAGGACCCGAGCGGCACCGGCATCCGCGACAATATCCGCAAGATCGCCAATAACGACAGCGCTATGAAGGTCGACAACGCGCCCGACGGGCTGAAAGCCATCGCCGAGGGCAAGGAGATCAAATACTCGGGCGCTTCCGGCCCGTGCAAATTCTCCGACATCGGCAACATCATCGAGGTGGCGTTCCGCACCACGCAGGTGAAGGACGGAAAGCTCACCGAGGTGAAGATCTGACGTGCTGGAAAAGGTCCTCCAGCTCTCCCTGAACGGCCTGATGGCGGGCGCCGTGCTGGCGGTGCCCGCCATTGGTTTGACCATGATCTACGCGGTGCTGCGCTTCGTGAACTTCTCGATCGCCGCGCACATGGCGGTCGGCGCGTTCGCCGGCTACACGCTCAACGCCTGGGCCGGGCTGCCGGCGGCCGTCGCGGTGCTCGGCGCCTTCGTCGCGGCCGGTGCGATCGGGATCGCGACCGATCATGTCGCGCTGCGCCCGCTGCGCGGCTACAGCGCGCTCACCTTGGCGATCGCGTCGATCGCGCTCAACCTGATGATCGAGAGCACGATCCGCTTCGGTTTCGGCGGCTCGCCGCGCAACTACGCGATCCCGCTGCGGCGCGACTGGGCGTTCGGCTTCCTGCACGTCGGCCCGCAACAGGTGGAAAACGCCGTCATCGCCGGCGTCGCCATGACCATCCTGTTCGTGTTCCTGACGATGACGCTCACCGGCAAGGCGATGCGCGCGGTCGCGGACAGTCCGATGCTGGCCGACAGCAAGGGCATCGACCCCGACGCCATGGCGCGGCGCGCGGTCGGCATCGGCATGGGACTTGCCGGTATCGGCGGGATGCTGGTCGGGCTCGACACCTCGATCGATCCGCTGGTCGGCTTCCGCGCCATCCTGTCGGTGTTCGCGGCGGCGGTGGTCGGCGGGCTCGGCAGCATTCCGGGCGCGGTCGTCGGCGGCTTCGCGATCGGGCTTGCGGAGGAACTGTCGCTGCTCGCCCTGCCGGCGACCTACAAATCGGTGGTCGGCTTCCTCGCCATCGCCCTGATCCTGACGCTGCGCCCGTACGGGCTGCTCGGTGCCCGCGCATGACCAGCTACCTGATCGCGATGGCGACCTTCGGCGCGATCTACGCGATCCTGGCGCTCGGCCTCAACGTGATGTGGGGCATGGCCGGGATGGTCAATCTCGGCATCGTCGGGTTCTACGGTTTCGGCGCGTACATCACGGCGCTGTTGACCGTGAAGGCCGGCGTGCCGATTGCGCTCGGCTTCCTCGCCGCCATGGCCGGCACCGCCGCGATGGCGGCGCTCGTGACTCTCGGTCTCACCCGCCTGCGCGACGACTACTTGGCGATCGTCACGCTCGGCTTCGCCGAGGCCGCGCGCATCGTCGCCGAGAACGAGATCTGGCTGACACGCGGCACGGACGGGATCTCCGGCATTCCGCAGCCGCTGAAATCGATGCTCGGCGCGGATTTCAACCTCGCCTACCTCATTTTCTGCCTTATGGTCCTCGCGCTCGTGCTGTTCGTCCTGGAGCGCGTGCGCGCTTCGCCGTTCGGCCGCGTGCTGCGCGCGATCCGCGAGGACGCCCTGATCGCGGCCTTTGCCGGCAAGAACGTGCTCAAGTTCAAGGTGAAGGCGTTCGCCATCGGCGGCGCGGTCGCGGGGCTCGCGGGCGCGCTCTACGCGCACTATTCGAGCTATATCGTGCCGGAAATCTATGTGCCGCTGCTGACGATCTACATCTTTCTCGCATTGACCGCAGGCGGCATCGGCAACAACTGGGGCGCCGTCGCCGGCGCATTCGTGGTGGTGTTCTGCCTCGAATCGACGCGCTTCCTGATCGGCGTCATCCCGTGGCTGTCGGCCGAGCAGCTCGCCGCGTTGCGCGAATTCCTCGTCGGGCTCGGATTGCTGCTGGTGCTGTTCTTGCGTCCGCGCGGGCTGCTGCCGGAGCCGCTACCGCGGCCGGTCAACCGTTGAGCGGACGCTGTGGAGAGCAGCTTGCTATGGCACACGGGACTTCCGCTTGCTGGACCACCGCCGCGCACGCGACGTTTCCCATCGTCCGCATTGCAGGCACGGCGCAGGAAATTTGCGGAACCGGCTTTTTCGTTTCGCCGCGCGGATTCTTCTTGACGTGCCTGCACACCTTTGAAGAGGCTCCGCGCGCACCATATCTAGCCGCCCTCTCTTCAAGTTTGGATAACCTCACTGCCATTGGGGCGCCGAACCTCACGTTCGGGGTACACGATTTCGATGCGGTGCTCTGTCAATTCCCAAACGTGAGACCTAGCGAATGCCTTACTCTCGCCAACGAACCGCCCTTCGAGCGCGGGGAAGAACTCAGCATCCTTGGCTATGCAAGTCAGGTTCTCAGAAACGAGCCCGGCGTCAGGCCTGATTGCGAGATCGTGCAAAGCGAGGTGCTGTGGAGTATCGATGATTACAAAGAGTTTGGCGGCAGGCTGTTTCCGGCTATCGCCTCGGAGCCGGAACTGAAGCCGGGGTTCCGAGGAGCACCTGTTCTGAATGATCGTGGCGAGGTCGTGGGAATGCATTCGCACAGCGCCGCCCACTCGTTGAGCCGCTTCGGCCGATCGAAGGTCGCCGTCCACGTCAAGGTCGACGCGTTGATCAAGATGATAGCCGTCGCTTCGACGATGCAGTTGCAATGAAAGCGCCTCAGTGGACCTCGCAACGGCTTCACCTTTCGCGCCGCTCGCGTGGGCGATGATCGGGCTGATGGCTGCGGCACCGCCGACGCAGGGTGCGCCGCGTCGTGCAATACGCCCTTGAGGGCCGCCAAAAAATGCGCGTTCGGACGCACCCATCCGGAAGAAACAAGGAATCAAGACCAGCTGGCGGAGGGAGTGGGATTCGAACCCACGATACGGTTTCCCGTATACACGCTCTCCAGGCGTGCGCCTTCAACCGCTCGGCCACCCCTCCGTTCCGCCTGTCATGGCGGCGCAGGCGGACTTTTTCAAGTCAAAGGCGCGGGCGCCGGACATCCGCGGCAATTGAACCGAACCTCCCGACGGGGTAATCGGGGACCGCAATAGCGCCGTCGGCTGCCGGACCCGCCATGTTCCGCTTCCTGTTCCGCTTCATCGGCCTGTGGATTCTCGCCGCCGGCTTCATCGCGCTGGTCTATGACGGCACCAAGTCGATCGCCGGCAACCAGATCCTGGTCACCAGCCTGCGCGACACCTGGACCGTGTTGCGCGCGACCAGTCTCGATGACCTGCTGCGGCCGATAATCGAGCAGCATGTGGCGCACTGGCTGTGGGATCCGGTGGTCAGCTCCATCCTCGGCGCGCCGACCTGGGTCGTGCTCGGCCTCATCGGCTCGATCTTGATCCTGATCGGGCGCAAGAAAAAGCCGCTGATCGGCTACGGCCGCGACTGACCGCGAGCCGCGGCGGCGTCCGCCGCAGCCCCTCGCCCCGCCAACTCGGGCCGCCTACTTGATCGTGTCGACGCCAGCCTTGCAGGCTTGGCCGTCCTGCGCGCCGGTCGCGCCGCTGCAGCCGATCGCACCGATGACCTTGCCGTCCCGCATCAGCGGAATGCCGCCCTCCGAGGCGATGACGCCGTCGAGCGTCAGGATCGCGAGGTTGGGCGGAGTGGCCGACAAGGCATCCTGAAAGGCCTTGGTGGGCCGGCGGAAGGTCGCCGCCGCCTTGGCCTTGTGGATCGCGATCTGGATCGAGCCGAATTGGGTCTGATCCATCTTGCTGAAATGGACGAGCTGGCCGCTGTTCGACACGACCGCGATGGCGAGGAACCAGCCGTTCTTCTTGGCCTCGGCCATCGCCGCCTCGACCGCCTTCGTCGCCTGTTCGAGGTTGACCGCGGGGGTGCCGTATTGCGGCGGGCCCTGCTGCGCCGACACTGCGCTGGTGAACGCAAGTGCCGCACAGACGGCAAGCGACGACGCGACTGCGAATTTGCGCATCAGTATGTCCTCCCAAGCTTTCGTTGGTTCGACGCCGCGCGGCGCCGCGGTTTGCGGCGGCAGCATAGGGCGCCGCAACCGCAGGCGATACGGCCTCGGCGCGCGTAGCGCGCGCCGCTCGCAGGTTCGTGATCGTGCGGCTGCGCGCGCCGCTCCGGAAGTGATGGCGCCACGGCGTGCGCCCAAGCCGCATTACGCCTATATTGCGTCTCGAAAAGGGAGACCGCCGATGTTCATGTTCCGCAAGAAGCTCGAGATGCCCGGCGCCGCCGACGCGCTTCCGGGGCGCGCGACGCCGATCCCGACCGCGGCCAATCATTTCGTCAACCGCCGTCCGCTCAAGGCGCCGTTCCCGGCAGGACTCGAAACTGCGATCTTCGGCATGGGTTGCTTCTGGGGCGCCGAGCGCAAGTTCTGGGAGCTCGGCGAGGGCATCCACGTCACGGCCGTCGGCTATGCGGCCGGCCACACCCCCAATCCGACCTACGAGGAAGTGTGCGGCGGCCGCACCGGCCACAACGAGGTCGTGCTCGTGGTCTACGATCCGGACAAGATCTCCTACGAGCGTCTGCTCAAGACGTTTTGGGAAAGCCACGACCCGACCCAGGGCATGCGCCAGGGCAACGACGTCGGCACCCAGTATCGCTCAGGCATCTACGTCACGACGCCGGCGCAACGCGCCGCCGCGGAAGCCTCGAAGGAGACGTACGGCAAGGCGCTGGCGCAGGGGCGTTATGGCGCGATCACGACCGAGATCCTCGACGCGCCGCCGTTCTATTACGCCGAGGACTATCACCAGCAGTATCTGGCCAAGAACCCGATGGGCTATTGCGGGCTCGGCGGCACCGGCGTGAGCTGCCCGATCGGGACCGGCGTGGCCGCATAGCGCACCAACACGGTCATTCCTTGGCGCGCTCGACGTAGGAGCCGTCGGCGGTCATCACCACCACGCGAGTGCCGGCCGCGATGAACGGCGGCACCATGGTGCGCACCCCGTTCGACAGCATCGCCGGCTTGTAGGATCCCGACGCGGTCTGCCCCTTCATGGTCGGCTCGGTCTCGACCACCTCGAGCACCGCCTTCTGCGGCAGTTCGATCGCGACCGCCGCGCCCTCATACACGCTGAGCATCACCTTCATCTCGGGCTGCAGATAGGCGGCGCCGCCGCCGACCACGTCCTCCGGCAGGGTGACCTGGTCGTAGTTGTCGGTGTTCATGAAATGGAAGCCGTCGCCGTCCTGGTAGAGGAACTGGAACTCGCGATCCTCCACATGGGCGCGCTCGACCTGCTCGGTGGTCTTGTAGCGCTGCGCCACCTTTACGCCGTCGCTGATCCGGCGCATGTCGACCTGGGTGGTCGGGGTGCCCTTGCCGGGGTGGAAGTTCTCGGCGTTGAGCACGGCATAGAGCTGACCGTCGACTTCGACGATATTGCCCCGGCGGAGCGAGCTGGCGATGACCTTCACGACGGAACCTCGATTGTCTTTGAGTTCGATGTCCTGGGGCCCGACGGCCCGAAATGTCGGGGCGCACCATACTCATCTGCCGCCCGCGCGCCAGCATTTTCCCGAACTCCGATGCGGCATGGCGGACCGATGACCTCGTCTCCGTGGTGGGCCGCGCACGTCTACGCCGACCGGCGGCCGTTCCTGATGGTCCGCGCGAAGGTCGCCGCGGCGGTGCGGGCCTGGTTCGGCGCTCGGGATTTCGTCGAGGCCGAAACCGCGGCGCTGCAGGTCTCGCCCGGCAACGAGACCCATCTGCATGCGTTCGCGACCGAACTCGTCGCGCCTTCGGGCGCGCGGGCGCACGTCTATCTCCACAGCTCGCCGGAATTCGCCGCCAAGAAATTGCTCGCCGCCGGCGAGCAAAAGCTGTTCACGCTCGCCCGCGTGTTCCGCAATCGCGAGCGCGGCGCGCTGCATCATCCGGAATTCACCATGCTGGAGTGGTATCGGGCCAACGCGCCCTACGGCGCGCTGATGGACGACTGCGCGGCGCTGCTTGGCGCGGCCGCGCGCGCGGCCGGCACGCACGCGTTCACGTTCCGCGGACGCAGCGCCGATCCGTTCGCCGCGCCGGAGCGCCTGACCGTGGCGGAAGCGTTCGCGCGCTTCGCCGGCATCGATCTGATGGCCACGATTGCACCCGATCGGACCGACCGCGACGCGCTCGCCGCGGCCGCGACCGCGGCCGGCATCCGCGCGGCCGACGACGACACCTGGGGCGACGTGTTCAGCCGTGTGATGGCCGAGCGCATCGAGGGAAACCTCGGCAGCGGCCGGCCGACCATCCTGATGGACTATCCGGCCGCGACCGCGGCGCTGGCGCGGCCGCGCCCTGAGGACCCGCGCGTGGCCGAGCGTTTCGAGCTCTATGTGTGCGGCGTCGAGCTCGCCAACGCCTTCGGCGAGCTGACCGATCCGGCCGAGCAGCGCCGCCGGCTCGAGGCCGAGATGGCGGAGAAACTGCGACGCTACGGCGAGCGCTATCCGATCGACGAGGATTTCCTGGCGGCGCTCGGCGAGATGCCCCCGGCTGCCGGCTGCGCGCTCGGCTTCGACCGTCTGGTCATGCTGGCGACGGGCGCGCAGCGCATCGAGCAGGTGCTGTGGACGCCGGTGGCGGAGACGGCACATACGCCATAGCGCGTCGAAGACGCGCGTAAACGCGCTTAAGGCTATTGGGCCCTACGCCGCATCCACCCAACGGCCGCGTACAGCAGAATGCACGCGGCCAATCCGAGTACCCACCCAAAAGGAATGCCGAAATCTCGATCTGCACGTCCATCTGCATCAGCATTCCCAGGGTGATGGGAACGGGGCACGGAGAGAAATCCGATCAGCGCGACGCCGACGCCCACGATCGCAATCGACAAGGAAGTGCTTGCCTGCTTGTCGAGGTCATTCTGCTCCGCGTATCCGCGCGCCCAGAGATGGAGTGCGTAGAGGACGAGAAGAACCGCGCCCGCCAGAACCCGTTTGTAGGGCAGCACCAGCCAGTCGCCCGGAACCGGCACCAAGATTTGTCCGGTCATGATGGTGGCGACGAAGCCGTACGGGCAGGAGAACCCGATCGCAAGAAATCCGATCAGCGCGAGTACGAGGCTGAGGCCGAAAAGCAATACGGGTTTGAGATGCGTCAACGAATCGCCTGTCACGTGATCGTCGCGCAGTCGTAGCGGGGATCGAGCGACTTGTCCGCCGTAGCCCGGATTGCGCTTGCGCAATCCGGGGAAATCTCTCCGCGCGGAGCGACCGCCCCCGGCTTTCGCTGAAGAAGCGAAAGCCGGGCTACGGGTGACCTGATTCACTTGTCAAACAGCCAACGCTTCGCGCCCGGCTTTAGCTGAGGCTCCGGGCTGCCCCTTCTCCCTTTTCCTGCCCTCCGAAGAGGGAATGGAGCGCCGGGAAGCGCCGGGGGTTTGCGAGGCCCCCAGGGGCGAACCTTGGATTGCGAATCCCGCCCCAGGCCGAAGCCAACGCGCCAAGAGACGGGATTGCGAGTTCCGTCCCGAGACGCGTCCTCAGGAGTCCCGCCCGGTTGCGAGGCGGACGGGGACTTGAGGAAGCGCCTCCCGGCGCTCCACCGCGGCAACCGCCGCACCGGCCGAGGACGGATTTTCTCCGGCGCCGGCCACCGCGGGAATCGCCCTGTTCTCCGGGCTATCCCGCAGTCCGTCCCGCCTCATGACGCTTCATGAAACGCCCTTTAGGAGGACGAGGTTGGAACGAAGCATGGGCACACCAAGGTTCGCGGTCAACTGTAGGTACTCTATGCCAGGATACCAATCTGGAGTGGCGGTAAAGACGCGGTTTGCGCCGGCGCGAAAATTGCGCGCATCGCAAGGTGTTTCACACTGCCGCTGCAAGAACACGCCGCAGCGCCGTTTCGGTCGACGCGATGAACACGTAGCAGTGCCAGTCGTCCAGCAGCGGATAGTCGTCGCGCTCATGCAGCATGCGCACATGGGCAAGCGCCGCCGCTACGCCACCGAGCGTGGTCGGCACCGTCGCGGCAAACGCTGCCGCGGCTTCGTGTTCGGCATCGACCACGAGCATCATCGCGTCAAAGTCTTCGGCGTCGACCCTCACCTGCGCCTCGTACGCCGCGTAGGCGCGCGCGTGCGCGTCGATCGCGGCGTGGATCGGGTCGGCCCGTAGATCCTATGGGGCAGCAGGTGGTCAGGAGGTAGGTTGAGATTGCAACCACCAACCCACCTGAGGACCAACGATGAAAACCGATCGCCCTGACGCACCTGCCGGCATTGAGTATGCCACGGTCCACGTTGTTTTCGAACTGAGCAAATCGAAGTGGCTTCTTGGGGTGCTACAGCCCGGGGCCGCGAAGGAGAGCCGTTACCAGATCGAAGGCGGCGACGTGAAGGCGCTGTCAGGAGTTCTGGCGCGGGCACGCGCGAAGGCGGAGGAGTTGGGTAAGCCGGCGCGTATTCTGTCCTGCTATGAGGCGGGGCTTGATGGTCACTGGCTGCATCGCTGGCTGAGCCAGAACGGCGTGACCAATTACGAGGTCGACGCGTCGAGCATCGAGGTGAGCCGCCGGGCGCGGCGGGCCAAGACCGACCGGATCGATTTGGCGCAGCTGATGCGGACTTTCCTGGCCTACTTGCGCGGCGAGCCGCGGGTCTGCAGCATGGTTCGGGTTCCCACGCCCGAGGATGAGGATCGCAAGCGGCGCACGCGCGAGCGCGAGCGGCTGCTCACGGAGCGCACGGCTCACACCAACCGGATCAAGGGGTTGCTGCACGGTCAAGGGATCCGCGATGCGACGCCGTTGAAGCCGGGCTTCCTGGGAGGTCTCGACCAGGTCCGCAGCGGCGACGGGCGCCCTCTGTCACCCCATTTGAAAGACGAGGTGCGCCGCGAGCATGAGCGGCTGATCCTTGTGCACAAGCAGATCAAGGCGCTGGAGGCACAAAATCTCGCTGCGCATCGCGCACCGGCAAAAGGCTCAACGGAGGAGAAGGTGGTTCAGCTCGCTCAACTCAGGGGCATCGGAGCTGTCATCGCCCAGCCTCTCGTCAACGAGGCGTTCTATCGTGACTTCAAGAACCGACGCCAGGTCGGCAGCTGCTTTGGCTTGACCGACACGCCCTACAACAGCGGTAGCAGCAGGCGCCAGCAGGGCATCAGCAAGGCCGGCAACCATCGCGCCCGAAAGGCCGCGCTCGAGCTCGCCTGGCTGTGGGTGAAGCATCAGCCGGACAGCGCGCTGAGCCACTGGTTCCGCACGCGGGTCGGCGACGCCAAGGGGCGCATCCGCAAGATCGCGATCGTGGCGCTGGCGCGCAAGCTGATGGTGGCGCTCTGGCGCTATCTGGAAACCGGCCTGATCCCGACCGGCGCCGTGATGCGCCCGAGCCTCTAACAAGAACGCCGGCGCGCCAATGACCGCCGACGTGACCCAGGACAGACGCGTGACCGAACCCGGGCTTGGGTCTTCGGATTCCGTTCTCGTAGATGGGTCCCGTCTCTTCTGGGCCTTCCCTTCACCGATGAATGAAAGATCAGGGTACGGATCATCGCGTCCGACCGGATACGAGTTGATGCGGTCTTTGCCGCATACAGCCTCACGGCCCAGTCCAGGTTCTCACGTCATGCTGCTCATCGCGCGCCAATACGTCCCCGACCACGAGCATTGCGCCGGCCTCGCCGCCGTCAAGGCCGCTTCGCGCCGCCTCCGGCGGTGGCCTGCGGCCAGCCTTGACCGCGGCTGCAGCCGGCGCAGCGGGGCCAACCGTCGGGACGAAGGAACAACCACGAGCGCTGCGCGCTCGAAGTCAACGACAGGCTAGAAACATGCCCTGATCAATCTCGCCTCTTGACAACCAAGACCCCATACGAGCCCGGATGGACCGCCAGCGACATCCGGGAGCGGCCCGGCGGCAAACGCGGCTGCCGGAAGCGCTGCCGACCCTGCAACCAGCGACCGGCGTGTGATAGAACGGCGCGCAGCCTCGGCCATGGCTCACCTCCGTGGCATGGGGCTCAGGGCCGGACGGGTGTTCGCAGAGCTCGCCTTCGATCGGACGTTTCGCCGCGACCCCCAGAAACTCGCGCAGCCGGGCTCGCAGAAGTCCGACCGTCGCAGGCGCACCCAACTCCAGGACCACGATCCCGGCGCTCGACTTGGGCGGAAAGCGCGGAACCTGTCCGAAGTCGCGGTCCATCGTGACCAAGGTGCGGCGCTCCGATACGCACACCTGAAAAATTGTCTCATCCGCAGCGCCGGAATGCCCCTGCTCCGGAACAGCCATCACGTCATGACCGGCTTGCCGCAGAAGATCGATGCCGCTTCGGCCGATGTTCTCATCGACCTTGATCTTCAAGCCGTCGGCTCCACCGCCACGGGAATGACCCGCTCGCGCGCCGCTTCCGCTCCGTAGGCGATGGCGGCCAAGACATCCTCGCGGGTCAACTGCGGATATTCGGCGCGCAACTCAGCCTCCGGCATGCCGCCGGCCAGCAAGTCCAGGATCAGCGAGACCCAGATACGCGTGCCGCGAATGCATGGCTTGCCGCCGCAAACGGCGGGATCGATGCTGATGCGATCCAACAGCTCGGTCATGAGGGCTCCTCCGGGGGCAGCATAGCATGAAGCCAGACGCGCCTCACGCCACCGCTTCCTGCGCCGGCTCTGCCACATTGGCGGCGCGCTCGCGCACCAGCTTGGCGACGCCGACCATGTCGATCTTGCCGGTGCCGAGCACCGGCACCCGGTCGACCACCACCACTTCGGCCGGGACCATCAGCTCGGTCGCGCCCCTCTGCTTGGCGAAGGCGAGGAAGTCGGCGCGCCTGGCGTCCTTCTGTTCGGTGATCATGACGATGCGCTCGCCCTTGCGCGCATCGGGCACGGTCGCGGTCGCCGAGGACGCGTTCGGCCACAGCGCGGCGGCGAGCGTCTCGACCGCGGCGAGCGAGATCATCTCGCCGCCGATCTTGGCGAAGCGCTTGGCACGGCCCTTGATGGTGACGTAGCCCTGTGAGTCGATCGCCACAATGTCGCCGGTGTCGTGCCAGCCCTCGGGCGGCGGCTCGATCACGCCGGGATTGTCGGCCTTGAGGTAGCCGAGCATCACGTTCGGCCCGCGCACGTAGAGCCGACCGCCCTCCTCAACGCCCGGGACCGGCTCGAGCCGCGGCTCCACGCCCGGCATCAGGCGCCCGACCGTGCCGAAGCGGTTGAACATCGGGGTGTTGAGGGCGAGCACCGGCGCGGTCTCGGTCACGCCGTAGCCTTCGAGGATGCGCAGGCCGAACTTCTCCATGTAGGTGCGCCGCGTCAACTCCTTCACCGGCTCGGCTCCCGCAAGAATGTAGCGCAATGAGCGGAAGTCGTACGGGTGCGCGGCGCGCGCATAGCCGGCGAGGAACGTGTCGGTGCCGAACATGATGGTGGCGTTCACGCCGTAGACCAGCTCCGGGATGGTGCGGTAGTGCAGCGGCGAGGGATAGAGATAGATCGGCACGCCGGAGATCAGCGGCAGCACCGTGCCGGCGGTCATGCCGAACGAGTGGAACACCGGGAGCACGTTGAGCAGCTTGTCGGTGCGGCCGAAGTCGATGCGCGCGGCGGCCTGCGCGGCGTTGGCCAGCATGTTGCTGTGCGACAGCACCACGCCCTTGGGCGTCCCTTCCGAGCCCGAGGTGAACAGGATGACGGCGGGGTCGCTCGGCTTGCGCGCGACCAGCGGCCGCTTGGCGGAGAGTAGCCCGCGCAGCTTGTCGGCAAGACCGACCGCGGCGCGCACGTCTTCGAGGTAGATGATACGCAGGCTCTTGGCGAGCTCGGCCGTCAGCACGACGAGCTTGGCCTTCTCGATGAAGCTGCGCGCCGTCACGATGGTGTCGACCTGTGCGGCCTTGGCTGCGGCGAGGATGTTGGCGGCGCCGGCGGTGAAGTTGATCATGGCGGGGACGCGCCCGGCCGACATCAGCCCCAGCAGGGTCACGATCGCGCCGTTGGCGTTCGGCAGCATCACGCCGACCGCCCTGCCCTCTTCGGCCAGCGGCATCAGCTTGCGGCCGAGCACGGCGGCGCCGAGCAACAGGCGCTTGTAGCTCAACGCGCCGGTGAGCGGGTCTTCGACCGCGGTGCGCTTCCGACCATGGATCTTCGCCGCTTCGAAGACGGCGTCGAGCACGGTGCGCTCCGTCGACGTGGTGCGGAACACCAGGTCCGACATCACCTCGTAGAGCTGCGCGCCCGCGGCCTGGCGGCGCGCCCGACCTTTCAGCTCGGGCGCGACCTCGAGCTTGACCGGCTCCAGCACCGTGACGGTGATCTTGGGGAACCAGCGCCGGCGCACCTGGCGGCGCGACAGCCGCGAGAACGGCGTCGCCTCGGCGCCTTCGATTCGCACCGGCACCACCATCGCGCCCGACTTGTCGGCGATCAGGCCGGCGCCGTCATACACCTTCATCAGACTGCCGGTGACGGTGATGCGCCCCTCGGGGAAGATCACCAGCGACTCGCCACCCTTCACCGCGTTGATCAAGGTGCGGGTCGCGAGCGGCCGGGTCGGATCGAGCGGCATGGCGCGCGTGAGCTTCAGGATCGGGCGCGCCCACCAGCGCTGCGCGATGCCGTGGTCGATCGCGAACACGGGCTCCTGCTCGAGCATCGCCAGCGCGATCGGCGCATCGAGGAAGCTCACATGGTTGAGCGCGATGATGGCGTTCGGGCCGGCCTTACGCACGTTGTCGAGGCCCTTGATCTCGAGCCGGTAGACGGCGCGCAGCATGGTGAGCAGGAAGTCGCGCAGCGGGCTGGTCGGCATGGTCTTGGCGATGACGACCAGGACCACAAGGTTGGCGATGCCGATGAGCAGGAACAGCGCCGGGATCGAGAGTCCGAACGCCTGCAGCGCGGCGACCGCGAGCGTGCCGACCACGATGAAGGCGGCGTTGAGCACGTTGACGGCGGCGACCACGCGCGCGCGCTTGTCGGCGCCGGCCCAGGCCTGCACGGCGGCGAACGACGGCACGATGAACAGGCCGCCGGCGATCGCCATGCCGGCGAGATCGACCGCGATGCGGATGCCCTTGGCCGAGGCGAGCACCTCCAGGCCGGCGGTCGCGGCGCCTGCCGCGCCGTAGGTCGCGATCCCGAGATCGAGCGCGAACACGGCGAGGAACAAGGCGCCGACCAGGGTCGGGAACAGCACGATGCGGCCATGCGCGAGCCACGCGGCGAGACCTGAGCCGATCGCGATCGAGATCGAGAAGATGGCGAGGAACGCAGTGACGACTTCCTCGGTCGCGCCGAGCACGTGCTTGACCAGCGGCGGCATGAGCGAGAGCGCGACCGCGCCGACCAGCCAGAACCAGCTCGTCACCAGGCCGCCCCACCACAGCCGCTGGTCGCGCCATACTTCTTTCAAGAGACCGCCGGTCGAGCGCAGGATGTTGGGATCGACGCGCAGGTTGGGAGCGCCCTGCCCGGTGCGCGGGATCATCAGGCTCGACCCCCAGCACAGCAGCGCGAACACCATGATCATGGCGCCGAACATGGCCGGATGGTTGCCCTCCTTGGCGGCGAGACCGCCGACGATGGTGCCGAGCAGGATCGCCATGAAGGTCGCGCCCTCGACCAGCGCGTTGCCGGCGGGGAGTTCTTCGCGCGCCAGGTGATCGGGCAGGATGCCGTACTTGATCGGGCCGAACAGCGTCGCGATCACGCCGAACATGAACAGGGTCGCGAACATGATCGGGAGCGAATGCAGGGCGAAGCCGACCACGCCGACGCCTGCGACGGCGATCTCAGCGAGCTTGATCCAGCGCGCCACCACCGCCTTGTCGAAGCGGTCGGCCATCTCGCCGCCGAGCCCGGAGAGGAAGAAGAACGGGCCGATGAATACCCCGGCGGTGAGCGTGATCAGCGCGCCCGAGTCCGCGACGCCGGGCGTAAACAGGATCAGGAACACCAGCGCGTTCTTGAGGAAGTTGTCGTTGAACGCCGAGAAGAACTGGCACCAGAACAGCGGCGCGAAGCGGCGCGACAGCATCAGGGAATTGGACATGGACGTTTCTCGGCTCTTCGCTTGGTTCAATGTCGTGCGTCGCCCGATCGGTCTAGCGCGGTTCCACCGAATGCCCGCCAATCCACCCACCGTCATGGCCGGGCTTGTCCCGGCCATCCACGTCTTTCTTATCATGAAGAAGAAAGGAAGACGTGGATGCCCGGCACAAGGCCGGGCATGACGGCCGATAGATTCATGCCACTCAAGGACGCTCTAACTAGCAGAAGGGGTCGCCTCGGCCTGGAGAGAAAACCGAGGCGACCCTTTGGCGCGGCGTTAAGATCCGCGCTCGATGCCCATCAGCAGGCGCTCAGCCTTGGCGTCCTCGATGCGGTTGACCAGCCGGGTGCCTTCATGCACGTCGCGCACCGTCTTGGCGAGCGTGATGCAGGACTGGATCAGCAGCGCCGCGCCCATCGCGAAATAGGCCTTGATCCACATGTCGACCGGCGCGAACAGGATGCCGACGCCGACCATCCCGACCGAGATGGCAAACGACACGTAGGTGAAGGTGATCCAGGCGCCCGAATGCGGGCTGGCTTGCGCTTGCGGATTCATGACTGTCTCCTCTGTTGCGGTTGGTTCACGATTGAATTCGATCAGACGGCCGACGCCGGCGCGGCGTTTCCGGCCGTGTTTGCGGTTTTGGGCCGCAGCCGCGCCAGCACGTCGGCGGCGGTGGTGCGGGTGCGCTTGCCGAAGCCGGCGGCTTCGAGCCTGCTGGCGACGGCGCCCGGGTTGGCCACCGTGTCGAGCGACTCCATCGCGACCACCACGGCGGCGTCTTCGGCCTGGCGCTCGCGCAGCCGCCGGAGCGTGCGCTCCGCATCGGCGAGCGCTTCGGCGCTGCCGGCGGTCGGCGCGCCGACGCCGCTTTTCAGTCGCCGCACCGACTCGGCGGCCTGAGCGATACGCCGTCCGCGCTCCAGATCGGCGAGGCGGTGCGCCGCGTTGGCGACGGTAGACTTCAGCTGCGCGACCTCGCGGGCGAAACTGGTGCGCGCTTCGCGGATCGCGTCGCGATCGGCTTCCATCACGGCGATCGCCTCGGCCGCCTCGGCGGCAAGGTCCTCGCGGCCCGCGCCGAGCGCCGCCACCGCCCGCTCCTCGAGATCGGCGATGCGCGTCAGCGTCGCCTCCAGGCGCTTGCCTTCGGCTTCGTCCTGCGCGATGGCGAGCGCCAGCGCGCGCTTGGCGAGGTCGATGGCCGCGGCGGCATCGCGGATCTGCTGGTCGAGGATGAGCAGGGCGCTGCGGTCCGCGAAGTCTTCCTCGGCCGCCGCAAGTGAGCCACGCCACAAAGTCACGATTGTCTTGAACATCGGTTCCTCCGTTGCTATGAACAATGTTCATCTCATTAGTAGCACCAGCTTGAACAACGTTCAAGAAAATTTTGAACGACGTTCAGGATTTTAGTTAACCATCGGTAAACATGATGGAAATCACCCCGCGACGGCAGAACCTGAAGGATGCGCTGGTGGCCGCGGCCGAGCGCACCATCGCGACCAGCGGGCTGCGCGCGCTGCGGGCGCGCGCGCTCGCCGACGAGGTCGGCTGCGCGGTCGGCGCCATCTACAATGTGTTCCAGGATCTCGATGACATCGTGCTCGCGGTCAATTCGCACACGCTCGCCGCGTTCGAGAGCAGCGCTGCGGCCGCCTATCGGGTCGCCGATGAAGAGCCGGGGGCGGAGGTCGACCGCGCCGTCGCGCGGCTGGTGCGGCTCGCCCTCAACTACCTGGATTTCGCCGTCACCAACACGCAGCGCTGGCGCGCGTTGTTCGACCATCACATGCCGGAGGGCCGCGAGGTCCCCGACTGGTACCTCACCGAGCAGCGCCGGCTATTCCATTATGTCGAGGAGCCGCTCGGCGCGCTGGTGCCGAACGTCTCGCCGCGCCGCCGCGCGCTGTTGGCGCGCTCGCTGTTCTCGGCGGTGCACGGCATCGTGGTGCTCGGGCTCGAGGCCAAGCTCGAGATCCTTCCGCTCGGCGTGCTGCGCGAGCAGGTGACGTATTTCGTGACGACGGCGTGTCGGGGAATGGTGGCGAAGTGATTTCGTGGGGCGGGCAAAGGCGCTCTTGCGCCGTGCCCGCCATCAGTGTCGCGAAAGTGCCATGGCGGGCACGGCGCGCACCGCTTGAGCAAACCCCAAGCCGCGGCGTGTCGCGCCTTTGCCCGCCCTACTGATTGGCCGCGGTCACCGGCGGCTTGCCCGGCATCACCACCACGCGGGTGCCGACCTGCACGCGGCTGAACAGGTCCTCGATGTCCTCGTTGGTGAGGCGGATGCAGCCCGAGGACACGAACTTGCCGATGGTCGAAGGCTGGTTGGTGCCGTGGATGCGGTACAGCGTCTTGCCGAGATAAAGAGCGCGCGCGCCGAGAGGGTTGCCCGGGCCGCCGGCCATGAAGCGCGGCAGATAGGGCTGGCGCTCGATCATCTCGGCCGGCGGATGCCAGTCCGGCCACTCGGTCATCCTGCTGACGCGCTCGGCGCCGGCCCAGGTGAAGCCCTCGCGGCCGACGCCGATGCCGTAGCGCATGGCCTGCCCGTTGCCGAGCACGAGATACAGGAACGTGTTCTGCGTATCGATCACGATCGTGCCGGCCGGCTCGGGGGTCTGGAAGTTGACCACCTGCTTGCGGAACTGCGGCGGCAGCGCCTGCGGTGCGTCCTCCGGCTGGTCGTCGGGCGGCAGGGTCGCAACCGAGTTCGGGCGCACCGATCCGGTGATGTCGGTCGGCGGGCGCGCAATCAGCGGATCGCGGCTGTCGCCCGGGTGGACCGGCTGCGGGTACGCGGCCGCCGGCGGCGGCTGGGGAGCGCCGCGGTATTGCGGCGGACCGTAAGGCGGCGGGGGCGCCGCGTTGTAGCTGCCCGGCGGGGCGGCGTAGGGACCTTGCGGCGCCGCGCCGTAAGGTCCGGGCGGCGGGACGCCGTAGGGCTCTTGCGCGGGCGCACGCTCGCCGTACGGACCGATCGTCATGGGCGGGCGCGGCGCATAAGGATCGCGCGGCGCGTAGGGATCGCGCGGCTGCAGCTCCGGCCGCGCGAAGCGCGGGTCGGGCAGCGGCCTTGCTTCGTAGGCGCCCGGATGGGCCGGACGCGCATAGGGGCCGGGGGCGCCGGGCATCCCCGGCGCGGCGGCGACCTCATCATCGTCGTCGTCCGGCATAGCCGGCAGCGGCCGTCCGTAGGGCGCGCGCTGGACCGCGTAAGGCGGAGGCGGCGCGCCATAGGGCGGGTAGTATTGGGCCGCGGCGTCGCCGATAAGACCGAGAGTGCCGAGAGCCAGCGCGCCGAGCCCGAGAACGCCACGCGACATCATTGCTAAATCCCCGAAATCCCTGACGCTTTCCCGATCGTTTCTTGACCGAGAGATGGGGCAGGATGAAGGCACGTGCAAGACATTGCGGCGCGCCGCCCGGTCCCGCTCACGCCGGCCGTGTATTATGCAACGAATCGTTGACCATTCCTGAATGCCGCAAAGTTCCAACTGCGCATGACCGACGGACGACCGAAACCGCGCCGGCGCTGGCTTGCGGCGCTCACGCTCCTCGCCGCGCTGATCGTCGTGGTACCGATCGCCGGCATCGAAGGGTTTTGCCGGCCCGCGGCGCCTGGCGCAGGCATGCCGGCGCCGCGGCTGCCCGCCGCCGATTTCACGTTTCCCGAATGGTACATCGTCGACTCGGCCGGCGACTTCGCCCGCTTCCTCGAGCGCGGCAGCGAGAGCGGCTTTCCCTACGCGACCCACATCCTCGGCTTCTGGCAAAGCTTCTGCGCCGTCAGCCGCAAGGGCTCGCGCAGCACCGGGTGGCCGACCAAGGGGGCGATCTACGCGAGCGGCATCGGCTACTCGGCCGGATACGCCATCAAGGGGTTGTACGAGAACACCGCTGGCCGTTTCACCGAATGGTGGCGCGGACCCAACCCGACGCCCGAGGACATCTACGCCCGCGCCGTGGCGCAGGATTACGCCGAATTCCTCCACACCCGGCCTTGGTACGCGTTCCGCTTCGGCGAGCGGCTGCGCGGCCTATGGGTGGCGACGCCGCTCGGCGGCCCGAGCAGCGTGCGGCGTTTCGAACGCAAGCTCGCGCTCTCGACCGCGTACGGCGTCAAGGCCGGTTCGGCGTGGCTGATGCGGACGTTCGATGCAGATGGCGCGCAAAGCGAGCGCAAGCCGCCCGCGGATGCGCGCGAGCGCGAATTCCTCGCGAGCGCCGGCAACCGCAATGTCCTGATCACCGCGATCCTGTCCGCAGCGCCGGCAGAGGGCCTGCGCGAGCTGTTCTCGCTCCCGCTCGCGAGCCGGCCCGGTTTGCGCCGCGCCGGATTCGACGTCGAGGCCGGCGCCCTTGCGCGCGTCGTTGCGCAATTGGAGCGCAGCGGAGCGACCGTCGAGCGCGTGCATGATTATTGAGATGGCGAACTGCCACGGGCCGCGCCGTCACGACGATGTCGAGCGGCGTGCAACCGATTGACCGAGCAGGCGATGCAGGGTGTGATCTGTTCCAGCGCGCGGTGCGAGGTTGGTGAGGCGACTCGCGCTTCGGAAAGTCGCTACGGGAGAGCGCGAGCGTGATGGTTGGCGTTGCCGCATTTCGATTGTCCCATTCTCTTGTGCCCGGCGTGGCGCTGGCCTGCGCGGTCGCGGTCGTTGCGTCCTTCCTTGCCGCGCCGATCGCCAGGGTGTTTCCCCTACCCGTCATCGTCATCGCGCTGCTGATCGGCATCGGCCTGCACCCGGTGGCCGACCGGCCGGCGTTCCTGCCCGGCTTGCGTTTCTGCGTGAGCCGGGTGCTGCGCTGGGCGGTCGCGTTGCTCGGCCTGCGCGTCTCGCTCGGCGAGATCGCGGAGCTCGGACTGACGACCGCGGCGATCGTCATCGCAGCGATGATCGTCACGGTCGTCGCCGGTGTGGCGCTCGCCCGCGCCTTGGGGCAGCGGGCGGAGTTCGGCGCGCTGGCCGGAGCCGGGACCGCGGTGTGCGGCGCCTCGGCGACGCTCGCGACCGCGACGGTGCTGCCGGCCTACGAGGGCAAGGAGGCGGACGTGGTGTTCGTCGTGATGGCGGTCAATGCGCTCTCCACCGTGGCGATGGTGACCTACCCGCTCCTTTGCGCCGGCTTGACCTTCGACGCGCAGACCACCGGCGTGATGCTGGGGGCGACGATCCACGATGTCGCCCAGGTGGTCGGCGCCGGCTATGCGGTGTCCGAGCCGGTGGGCAACACCGCCGTGGTGGTGAAGCTGTTCCGCGTGTTCCTGCTGCTCCCGGTGGTGATCGGCATCGGCTACTGGATCACGCGTTTAGCGCATGATCCTGAAAAGTTGACAGACTTTTCGGACAAGATCCTGCGCAAACGTCAAGGAATCGGCGCGGTCGCCGGCAAGGCGAGCGTTCCGGTGCCGGTGTTCGCTCTCGTGTTCCTCGCCCTGTGTGTGCTGAACAGCGCCGCTGGCGCGGCGCCGGCGCTTGCGCCCGTCTATCAGCCGCTCAAGGCCGCGCTGGTCACCCTGTCGGGCTGGGGCCTGCTGATCGCCATCGCGGCGCTCGGCCTCAGCACTTCGGTCGCGGCGTTACGCCAGGTCGGCTGGCGGCATCTGGTCACCATCACGGCGACGACGCTGGTAATCCTGACGGCCGTGACGGCGGCGCTGCTGGCGGTCCCTTAGGACGCGTCCATGTCGGATTTCTCCCATTTTTGGCCTATAGTATCGTCATGACGCTCGACGATATTCGCCGCCTGCTCGACCTCGACAGAAAAGTCCTGGAAGCCACCGGCGTCACGGCGCTTTACGTATTCGGTTCGCTTGCGCGCGGCGAGGCGAGCGCCGCGAGCGATGTCGACGTCATCGTCGACTATGATCCGGCTTCGCAGTTCGATCTGATCGATCTTGCCGACGTGCGGCAACGCCTTGCAGCGCGCCTGGGCGCAAAGGTGGATGTGGTTACCCGCAAGGGCCTCCATCGCCGCATCCGAACAGAAGTCCTGCGGGAAGCAGTCCGGGTGATGTAATGGCCCGCCGGCGTGCTCCGCTCGCGCTCTACCACATACGCGACACGATCCAAAGGACTTGAACCGAAGCCGCCGCTTCCGCATCATCGAAGTACCGCCTTGTGGAGGGGACAAGATGCCATTCATGCTTCGCACCATGTTTCGCGCCTTCTTGGGCCTGCTTGCGCTTGCGGCGCTGAGCGCGCCCGCGGCCGCCCAGTATCCCAACAAGGCGATCACCATCATCGTGCCGTTCGCCGCCGGAGGGCCGACCGACGTCGTCACCCGCCTGGTCGGCGAGCACATGTCGCGCACGCTCGGCCAGACCATCGTGGTCGAGAACGTCGGCGGCGCCGGCGGAACGCTGGGCATGACGCGCGCCGCGCAGGCGGAACCGGACGGCTACACCATCGCGGTCGGCAACATGGGCACGCAATCGGCGGCGCCCGCGCTCTATCCCAATCTCAAATACGATCCGGCCAAGAGCTTCGCCCAGATCGGCATCGTCAATTTCACGCCGCAAGCGATCGTCGCCAAGAAGGCGACGCCGGCCGCCACGCTCAAGGAGTTCCTCGACTACCTCAAGGCCAACAGCGCGAAGCTAAGCTACAGCCACGCCGGCGTCGGCTCGATCTCCCATGTGTCGGGCCTGGTGTTCAACTCGAAGTTCGGCTTCAGCCCGACATTGGTGCCTTATCGCGGCACCGGGCCGGCGCTGACCGATCTGGTCGCCGGCCAGATCGACTACATGGTCGATCAGTCGCTCAACGTGATCCCGCAGATCAAGGCCGGGAATATCAAGGCCTATGCGGTCGCCGCGCCGAAGCGACTCGAGAGCCTGCCCGACGTCCCGACCACCGGAGAAGCCGGGATCGACTTCATCTTCAGCGCTTGGAACGCCATGGTGGCGCCGAAGGATACGCCGCCGGAGATCGTCGCCAGGCTCGCGGACGCGCTCAGCAAGGCGCTCGACGATCCCGCGGTCAACAAGCGCTACGTCGAGCTCGGCAGCACGGGGCCGCAAGGAGCCGAGCGCGGCCCGGCCGCCTTGCAGAAGCTGGTCGAGAGCGAGGTCGCCCGCATCACCCCGGTGATCAAGGCGGCGGGCGTCACGGCGGGGAATTGACGGCGAGGCAGGGCGACCTCCGCGGCGGTACCTTAAGATGCGGCTGAGCGAGGAAGAGCGCGCCATGCTGGCGGGCGAGCACGGGCGCGCACGCCAGTGGGCGCTGCGCCACCAGATCGAGGTCGGCGAATTCTTCGACGCTGCCGATTTCGTGCCCGTGGGCCAGGCGCATGTCATGGCCGATACCGAGAGCCTCGGCGAAGAGGGCGTGCGCTGGCTGGAGCAGATGGCCGCGCTGCCCGCCGACGAGCGCCGCGTGCGCGTGCCGACCATCACCGACCCGCGCGGAGTGGACTTCGACACCTACCGGCGGCTCGGTCAGACCGACGCCATGGCGGCGATCGAAGCGCGCGCGATTGCCGCCTTCGAGGCGCTGGGCGTGCTGATGACCAATACCTGCATCAACTACCAGACAATCCTTCCGCCGGTGCGCGGCGAGCATCTCGCCATGGGCGACACCGGGGTCGTCATCTACTCGAACAGCGTGATGGGCGCGCGCAGCAACTTCGAGGGCGGCCCCTCCGCGCTCGCCGCCGGCCTGACCGGGCGGACGCCGCGCTACGGCTACCATCTCGATGCGCACCGCGCGGGGACGCGGCATTTCCATGTCACCTGTGAGCTGCGTGATGCCGCCGATTGGGGCGCGCTCGGCGGCATCGTCGGCCGCGCCACCAACAGCTATTGGGAGGTGCCGGTGATCGCGGGCATCGACCGGGCGCCCAACTCCGACGCGCTGAAGCATTTCGGCGCGGCGCTGGCGAGCTTCGGCTCGGTCGCGCTGTTCCATATGGTCGGCGTGACGCCCGAGGCGCCGACCCTCGAGGCGGCGTTCCAGGGCCGTGCGACCCCTCTCCCCGCCACGGTCGACGCGGCGGAATTACGCAGCTTCTACGCCTCCTACGCCGCGCCGGGCGACAAGGTCGACGTGGTGGTGTTCGGCGCGCCGCAACTCTCGCTCATCGAAATCGACCGGCTGGCGCGCCTGCTCGACGGCCGGCGCGTGCACGCGGACACGACCCTCATCGTGACGACCTCGCCCGAGATAAAATTTGCCGCGGACCGCATGGGCCTCACGCAACGCATCGAGCAGGCCGGCGGGATCGTCGCCGCGGGCATCTGCTTCTATCAGAGCTACGCGCGCGAGATGGCCGAGGCCAATGGCTGGCAGCGCCTGCTCACCAACTCGGCCAAGCTGGTGAACATCATCGCCGGCTACGGCTACAAGCCGACGCTTGCCGACACGCAACAGTGCGTCGACTGCGCGGTCACGGGAAGGATCGCGTGATGCCGATCGCGCTCAAGTGTCATCGCGGCATCGGCCCGACCGTCACCGGCACCGCGCTGGTCGCCGACGACAATTTCTCGGCGCGCTACGACCTCGACCGCATCAAGGGGGTGTTCTCGCGGCCCGCGCACAAGCTCCATGGCCAAAGCTACGTCGGCAAGATCCTGGTCCTGGTCACCGCCAAGGGCGGCGTCGCCTCGGCCTGGATGATGCGCGAGATGGTCGCGCGGCACATGGCACCCAAAGCCATTATCTTCGACCGCGCCAACACCATCCTGGCGCAGGGCGCGGCCTTCGCCGCCATGACCTTGGTGGATCGCTTCGAGGCCGGCGATCCGACCCGGCTGATCAAGTCCGGCGATGAGCTGCGGATCGAGCCGGAGCAGGGCCTGGTCACGATCCTGAACCGGGACTGAGGGCTTGGGTCCGGCGACGGAAGCGGATGGGTTCGGGCACGCGTGTTGCGGCAATCGGCACGCTTGATAGGTTCGTGCGATGATCCGTCGGACCTCCCCTGACACGGCCGCGGTTGAGGAGTTCCTGCGCCGCGACGCGCAACGCACGCACACGACCGGCGATTTTGCGCGCGAGGAGGTGGGCCTTGCCAATCGCAATTCGGGGCTTCCGCTCGAAGCCTTGCGCCATGACGTGACCCCGGCCGGACTGCACTTTCAGCTCATCCATTTCGACGTGCCCTTTGTCGTATCGGCCGAGGACTGGCGGCTCGAGATCGGCGGTCATGTTCGTACCCCGCTTCGGCTCTCCTGCGCCGAGCTGATGCAGAGCCCGGAACAAAAGACCCTGCATGTGACGCTCGAATGCGCCGGCAACGGCCGCGCCAATGTGGTTCCGCGCTGGCCGACCCAACCGTGGGAATACGGCGCGGTCGGCAGCGCCGAATGGACCGGAACGCCGCTGCGCCACCTGTTGGAGCGCGCCGGGCTCGAAGCCGGCGCGGTCGACGTCGCGTTCTTCGGCGCCGATCGCGGTTTCGATCGCGTCGAGCACGCGTTCGGCCGCAGCCTCACGCCGGACCAGGCCATGCACGAGGATGTGCTGATCGTGTGGGCCATGAACGGCGCGCCGCTGCCGCACCCGCACGGCTTTCCGCTGCGCCTGATCGTGCCCGGCTGGTATGGCATGGCGAGCGTGAAGTGGCTGCAGCGGATCGAGGTGCTGCCGCACTCGTTCGAGGGCTATCAGCAGCATAACTATCGTTACAAGCAGGTGCCCGGCGGGCCCGGCGTGCCGGTCACGACCCTGCGCGTGAAATCGCTGATGGCGCCGCCCGGCATCCCGGACTGGTACACCCGCCGCCGCGTCGTCGAGGCTGGCCCGGTCGAGCTCATCGGCCGCGCCTGGTCGGGCGACGGGGTGGTGGTCACCAAGGTCGAGGTCGGCGTCGATCGCGTGTGGAACGAGGCGGCGCTCGATGCGCCGACAGGCCGATACGCCTGGTGCGGCTGGCGCTATCTGTGGGATGCGCTGCCGGGCGAATACGTGCTCGAATGCCGTGCCACCGACGGCAACGGCGCAACGCAGCCGCTCGAGCCGCCGTGGGACAGTTCCGGCTTCGGCAACAACGCCGTGCACAGCCTGCGCGTCATGGTGCGGTGACGGGCCTGGCGACTTCGCGTTGCCGGTTTCGGACCGTTCGGCTATGGAGAGGGCTCCCGCGCCCGTAGCTCAGCTGGATAGAGCGCTGCCCTCCGAAGGCAGAGGTCACAAGTTCGAATCTTGTCGGGCGCGCCAGTATAATCTTGCGCGGCGATGCGATCACCCGGCGGCGAATCCTGCAGCGCTGCGGCAATGATCCTTGCCCAAACCGCCGCGGCGGTGCAGGATCACGCACGGCCTTCCAAGAGATCATCGCCATGCGCCTTACGCCGTCGGTCATGATCCTCCTGCTCGCCGCGCCGCTCGGCGGCTGCCTGAGCTGGCCTGCCTTTACCCAACCGGTGGCCCAGACCGAAGCGAGCCGCGTGGCGCAGACCGACGCACTGCGCGCGCCGGCGCCAGCGCCGCGCCGGGTCGTCGCGCCGCAGCCGCAGCCGAACGTGGCGCAGACCGTGTCGTCGCGGCGTGCCAGCGCGCGGCCGCAAACCTTGACCGACGGCGTGCCCGCCGACGTGACCGGCGCGACGAGGCCGATCCATCTGTCGCCGGAGTGGTGGGCGCGCGAGAACGCGCTGGAAGAAAAGCTCAGGCAGAAGATGATCATTTGCCGCGGGTGCTGAGGAGGTCCAGCCTGCCCGAAGCGGGGTTTAGCCCGCAATCCTTCAGCCTCAGCCTGTCACCTTTTCCGAAGGCCGTGGATCATGGCGCCTATCAAGTCGTCGTACTCATACAAGCGGCGCACAAATATTTCATGAGGTACATCCTGGTGTAACTTCGAAAGAAGCCGATCCCTCGTTTCGTGATCCAGTTGGAGAGAGCTGAGCCTTTCGGAAATGCTATCGTAAACCTCGCTTGGAAATTCTGGTGCAATTGCACGGAGCTCACGAATTTCATCCGAATCAAGTCCAAAATAGGCCGCGACCAACGCAAATAGCTTCCCTAACCAGACAGCAAACTCCGCCGACAACGCGGGGAGGTGGCGGAGCAGTGCAATTTCTTGACGTAGTTCATCGAGCTGACGCTCAATGTCGGAGCGATCGTTCACACGTCAGCCGACCTTCCTGGCGCTGCGCTCTTCCTTCCAGAACGTCTTGTGCCGTCCGACAAGCCCGCGCTGAGCGATGCGTACCGCCTTCTCGACATCGGCGACTGCATGCCCAATGCGCTGCGCTGTGCGACCGTGCTTCTTCAGGATCGCGAGTATCGCGTCCGCGCTGCCTGGATCGACCACGTAGCAGAATCCTGTACCCATATTGAAAACTTCGAACATCTCAGTGTCGTCGACCTGCGCATGCCGTTGTATGAGCGTGAAGATCGGATGCGGCTCGATCAGACGGTCGAGTTCGAATCCAACCTTGGCCTCGACGCGGGCCAGATTGAGCAGGCCATCGCTCGTGATGTTGATCAGCGCTTTCACACCGCTGACCATTTCTAGAATTTCCATCGCCTCAGGGACATAGATGTCGGTCGGGCGCAGAAGTTCCTCTCCGAGTGTCAGGTCAAGCTCGTCGAACTTGTAATCAAGCCGACGCTCGCCGAAAGCTCTCCGCGCTAGTGTTAGTCCATTACTGTGAACACCATTACTTCTGACACCGATCACAACGTCGCCATCAACAACTTCCCGGCCGCTAAGAACCTTGTCGAGCGGTACGCGACCAACCGCCATCCCTACCAAATCAAAGCCGTTGACGATGTCCTTGAGCTGGGCCGTCTCGCCGCCCGAAATGGAGACTTGCGCCATGCGGGCGCCTTCGCACAAGCCGGCGCCGATGGCATCGAGCATCGTGGCGTCAACTTGCTCAACTGCAATGTAGTCGACAAGCGAGAGCGGCCGCGCACCAACGCAGATCATGTCATTAACGTTCATCGCAACGCAATCGATGCCGATCGTGTCATATTTCCCCATCATCGTAGCGATGATCGTCTTCGAACCCACGCCATCAGTGCACAGCGCGATGCCCACCCCGTCCATCTCGATGACGTTGGCGAAATATCCGATCGGGAGAACGACGCGGCCCATCCCGCGCGCTGGCCATGTGCCGCACACCCTTCGAATGATATGACTTAGCCCTTCGTCGGCCTCGGCGGTATCGACACCGGTTTGTTTGTAAACGTCTTGGCGCACTTCTGCGGACCTACAATCTGATGCCCCTAAGATCGTCTTCGAAAACGCTACCACGTCCCCGCTACTGGTTGCCATGGTCCTAGTCCCGCCTGTTGGATTTGTTTGGAGGTTGTCGGGTCTCCAGTCCTTGCAGGTCCAGATACTCGATGACCGCAAGTCTGACGATCCGTGACACCGACTTGTCCTGCTTGTCCGCCAATGTCTCAAGCCGCCGATGAATTTCCGGTTCCACGCTGGAATAAATCCGGACTGAGCGTGGGCGTCTGGCAGGCTGACAGAATCATGCAGCATTCTGATTCATTCTGATTCAAGTTTCAACAAGATATAGGAGCTTGTATCGACCTCTAGCGCAAAATGTGGGGGGACGAACTTGAGCCACGTTGGCATTCATTTTTGGCCAACCCCCTTGGCTAGCCTTAACGCTGTCCGCGATGGTCCTGTTGCGCAGAGGACTTCCGGTTGTCAACTCCGAGAGACACAAGACTCCTTTCATAAACAGAATGTCTAATGCAGGCTCGGCCCCTTGAGGAACCTGGCCCGGTCGCCCGAATTGACCCGCACCTCGAAGGTGTCGCCGTCGCGATAGAGTTTCAGCGGCACCTCGACGCCGGCATTGCCGAGCGACCAGATGCGGCGGAAGGCGGCGGCGAGATCGTCCACCTCGCGGCCCGCGACCGCCAGCACGATGTCGCCGGTGCGCAGATCCGCGCGCTGCGCCGGCCCGCCCTTGGCCAGCCCCATGATGACGACGTTGTCCTCCACCTCGGTCGCATAGAGCCCGAGCCAGGGCCGCGCCGGCTTGTTGGGGCGGCCGAACTTCATCAGGTCGTCGAGGATCGGCTTGAGATAGTCGATCGGCACGATCATGTTGAGGTGCTCGGTGGTGCCGCGTTCGCGTGCCTGCTCGAGCTGCAGCGAGCCGATGCCGAGGAGGTCGCCGGCCGGGCCGATGAGCGCGGTGCCGCCCCAATGCGGGTGCGCCGGCGCGGTGAAGATCGCCTCGTCGAGCACGTATTCCCAGTAGCCGGCGAATTCCTGCTTGCCGACGATGCGGGCCGCGACCGAGCGTGCGCGTCCGCCGGCGCCGGCGGTGACGACGCGCTCGCCCAGGGCGGCGGCGCCCGAGCGGCCGAGCGGAAGCGCCGGCAGGTCAATCGGGCTCAACGCCTGCACCAGGCCGAAGCCGGTCTCCTGGTCGTAGCCGAGCGGGTGGCCCGGCACGGTGCGGCCGTCGCTCAAGGAGAGCCAGATCGTCTCGGCCTCGGTGATCAGATAGCCGATGGTCAGCACCACGTTGCGGGCGATCAACACGCCATTGCCGGCGCGCTCGGTGCCGAGCGTGTCGGCCGTGAAGGCGTCGGAGGGAATGAGCGCATGCAGCCCGACCACCGAGGCGAGCGCGCCGGCGAGATCGTAGCCGTAGTCGCCGGGTTTCGGCTGCGCCACGGCCGGCACCTTGAAGTCGGGCAGAAACGACATGGCGGCAGCTCCGGATCCTGTCGTGGCGCGCCCCGCATAATCCAAAAATCGTGCGCAAAAGCCAAGAAACAAGACGGGCCGGCAAAAGCAAGGACCCCGGCCGAAGCCGGGGTCCGGGGTCGTCGGCGAAGCGTCTGCGGGCTCAGCGGACCTGCGGCTGCTGGTGGACCGAGGGACCCTGCGCGGTCGGCGACTGCGTGAGCGGAGACTGCGGCGCCGGCTCTTCGAGCTGGGTCTGCGGTGCCGGCGCGCCGGGGCTGCCGACCGGGGCGGTCGCCATCTCCTTGGTGCATACGTCCTTGAACACCACCAGGCCGTCCTGGGTGTACTCCTTGGTCAGGCAGGTGCAGCGATTGTAGCTCGGCGTCGCCGCGTAGGTGGTCACGGCCGCGACCGGGGCCGTGTAGATGTGCGGGCGGGGCCAGCGCACGATGCACGGCCGGCGCCAGCCGCAGTGCGGGCGGAAATGCGGCCGATGGAAGATGGGTCGCGCGACCAGCGGGCGGCCGATCAGGCGCGGGCCGGCGTGGATGCGGGCGATGCCCGGGCCGCGGAAGCCGGGACGGGCGGAAGCCTCCTCGGTGGTGACGAGCGTGGTGGCGGCCAGCGTCGCGAGCGCCGCGACGGCGAGCGTCAGGTGGCGAAGGGTGCGGAACATGGTCTCTCTCCAGGGTGCGGATGGGATTGCGTCATCCAACTCGTTGGTGCCGACCTTTCCGGCTAAGGTTTGGGCCGCGCATGAAAATCCGGCTTGCGGCGTTCATCCGGCGTTCATCCGACGGCCCGCACGGCGGCTGAGCCGCGCTGCGGCGCGCAGAACACACCGGCGCGAAAACGATCGCCGCGAGCGCCGCGCGGCTGGTCGCGCGGCTTTTTTACCGGCTATTTACCGCAATGGATTCGACTGCACGGCAAGCGCAGTCGAGTTTGTTTGCGTGCGGGGACTGGGGCATGAGTACGGGGCTGCGCGTCACATGCGCAATCGGCGATCATACGCGCCGTCGCGCGATGTCGCATGCGATGTTGCGCGCCGCATTGGTGGCCGGCGTTGCGCTGGTTGCGCCCGATGCAGCGTCGGCGCAGGACGGCCGCTTTCCCTTCTTCTCGCGACCGATCCAGCAGGCTGCCCCCGCATTGCGGGACGCCAAGCGCACCGTCGCGCCAGCCAAGACCAGGAAAAAGGCGCGCGCGGAGCCGGCGAAGGACTTCAAGCCGCCCGCGGGACCGCTGCAGATCGTCATCTCGGTCGCGCGCCAACGCCTCACCCTCTATGCCAACGGCGAGCCGATCGCGCATTCGCCGGTCTCGACCGGCACGGCGAGCCATCCGACGCCGCTCGGCATCTTCAGCATCATTCAAAAGAACCTGCATCACCGCTCCAACCTCTACAGCAACGCGCCGATGCCGTTCATGCAGCGCCTCACCTGGTCGGGCGTCGCGCTGCATCAGGGCGTACTGCCGGGCTACCCGGCCTCGCACGGCTGCATCCGCCTGCCGCAGGAGTTCGCGCAGCGGCTCTGGGGCACCACCAGGCTCGGCGTGCGCGTGATCATCGTGCGCGACGAGACCGCGCCCGCCGAATTCGACCATCCGCGCCTGTTCGCGATGAAGCGCAGGCCCGACGCGCCGGTCGCCGCAAGTCCCGCTGCCGAACCGCCGCTCGCCCGCATCCGCCTCGCCACCACGGCGGCGGCGCTCGATCTCCCGGCGCCGCTCGAGACGCCGATCAATGCCGCGGCGGAAGGACGGCGCATCACCGAGCATATCCGTCAGGCCGCGCTTGCGGCCGCGACCGAGCCGAAAGCGCCCGATGGCAAGGCAGCGCCCGCCAAGCTCCATGTCATGACCTTCGACAAGGACACGCCGCTGCGTTCCGGGCCGCTCTCGGTATTCATCAGCCGCAAGGAAAGCCGGCTCTACGTGCGCAAGCCAGTTCGCACCGATCTTCTCGGTGCCGATCACGATCGAGCAGCCGGATGTCCCGCTCGGCACCCACACCTTCATGGCGCTGGAAGCGAAGGACGGCAGCCCGGCGCTGCGCTGGACCGTGGTGTCGCTGCCCGATGCCGCCGCCAAGCCGGTCGAGAAGAAGATCGCGCTGCGCGGCACGATCGGACCGCATGCCGTCCGCGCCGAACGCCAGCCGTTCGCGCCCGAAGCCATTGCCGTGCCGAGCGCCGCCGAGGCGCTCGACCGCATCGCGATCCCGCATGATGCGATCAACCGCATCACCGAGCTGATGTCGCCGGGCGCGTCGCTCACCATCACGGACCAGGGCCTCGGCCCGGAGACCGGGCTGGAGACGGATTTCATCGTGGTCACGCGGTGATTCACCGCGTCAGCCGCTCCAGCTCGGGGAACGGCTGGTAGGCCGCGTCGCGGCAGTCCTCGCGCGTCGGCGCCAGCCGGTCGAGCTTGCCCCCGAAGAACACCACGAAATGGTCGCGGCTGCCGGCGTAGCCGCCGTCGCTCCGGCGCGCGTTGAAGCGCACGCAGGCGACGTAGCGCAGCCCCACATTGGCGACCGGTCTGACCGTCGGGGTTGAGATGAAGGCGTCGCGGATCCGGCTGGGATCGTTCAGATAGCTGCGCAGGAACGCGAGCGTCTCCGGCTTGTAGTTCGCCGGAAACGGGTTGTCGGCCTCGGTGGTGAGGCGGCGATCCGAGAACTGTGGCTGATCCGGCGGCTGCTCGGTCGCAAGCTGCACCGCACAGGCGTTGGCCAGCATCGCGACCGCGAGAGCCGCTATCCGCATTGTGACGGGCATCGATTGCTTTCGTGCCGCTTGCACCTATCCCCTGTTCAAACTATCGGCTTGTCATGCCGCCTGGAAGCATCCCCCTTTCGGTCCTCGACCTCTCGCCGGTGACGACCGCCACGCCCGGCTCGGTCGCGCTGCGCAACAGCATCGACCTGGCGCGGCTGGCCGACCGGCTCGGCTATGCGCGCTATTGGGTCGCCGAGCACCACAACATCCCGACCATCGCCAGCACGGCACCTGAGATCATGATCGGGCAGATCGCCGCGGTGACCGCGCGCATGCGCGTCGGCTCCGGCGGCGTCATGCTGCCGAACCACGCGCCGCTGATGGTGGCGGAGCGCTTCAAGACGCTCGAGGCGCTGTTTCCCGGGCGCATCGACCTCGGGCTGGGTCGCGCGCCCGGCACCGACCAGATCACTTCGCTGGCGCTGCGTCGCCGCCAGGATACGCGCGAGGGCGACGATTTCCTCGAACGCTTCCAGGAGCTGATCCTGTGGGAGTCCGGCGGATTTCCACCCAATCATCCGTTCGCCAAGATCCGCGCCATGCCGGCCGACGTGCCGCTGCCGCCGATCTGGCTATTGGGCTCGAGCGGCTACAGCGCCGAGCTCGCCGCGCACGTCGGCGCGGGCTTCTCGTTCGCGCATCATTTCTCCGACTACGATCCGGTGGCGGCGATGCGCAGCTATCGCGACGGTTTCAAGCCGTCGGGCTGGCGGGCGACGCCATACGCCATCCTCGGCGTGGCGGCGATCTGCGCCGACACCGACGCGGAAGCCGACCGGCTGGCGCTGAGCGCGGACCTGCACTACGTGCGCCGCGCCAGGGGCGAATACCTGGAGCTTGCGAGCCCGGAGGAAGCCGCCGCCTATCCGTACACGGCGACCGACCGCCAACGCATCGCGCATAATCGGGCGCGCCTGATCGTCGGCGCCCCGGCGACCGTGAAGGAACGGCTTACGGCGCTGATCGAAGCCTGCGCCGCCGACGAGGCGATGATCACGACGATGGTCTACGACCATGCGGCGCGGAAGCGCTCCTACGACCTGCTGGCGCAAGCGTTCGGGCTGCCTCCCGCCTGAGCAAGGCCGTGCCCGCGCCGGTCAGGCGCACCTTGCGGCCGTCGGCCTGGTAACGCACCAACCCCTCGATCAGCGCATCCTCCCATACCGGGTGGCGCGGGCAGTTGCTGCGCCAGGCCTCCATGACGTCCGCGTAGGTGCGCGGCCGGTCGGCGACCCAGCGCAGGAATTCGAGCATCAGCAGTCGTGCGGCTTCGGTCATGGGCGAGCTGCGTCGCGGTGCGCCTCTCGATATCCGAACCACGGCGCGGCGGCAACGCCGCCATAATTGCGCCACCCCCCGCCCCTATGCGCGAGGTCATGCACGATCGCTGACCAGCCTTTGTTCGAATTCGCAACGCCCACGCCCATCGGCGTGCGCCGTGCGCTTCGAACAAAGGAGAAACAGCGATGCATCGTGCCTCCCTCCCCATCTTGATGACGGCAACGCCTGCGGCGCGCGCGCTGCTCGGGCCCGACCTCGCCAAGGTCGCGGTGCTGGCGATACGGGCGGTGCTGCAGCACCGCAAGGGCATCGAGGTCGCGCACCAGCAGGTGCGCTATCGCAAGCACCAGTTCGCGTTCTCCTCGCGCATCGGACGCTACGGCGACCTGATCCTCGAGCTCGACGTGGGCGATCCGGGCTTAGGCGACCGCGTGATCCTCGAAGCCGACCTGCGCAACGCGGAGCGCCGCGCAGGCGCCCAAGGCGCGCTCGAACGACCCCGCCGCTTCCGCTGAGCGGAGCGGCGGCCGCGCGCTTCAGGCGAACCAGCTCACCTTGCCGGTGGTGAGATCGTGCATCGCGGCCGCGATCGTGAGCTGCTTGGCGTCGACCAGCTCCTTGAGCACCTTGCTGCGCTTCAGCAGGTTCTCGGCCGCCATCTTGGCGTTGATGTCGGCGACCTTCTGCACCAGGTACTTGTTGCTTGAGTCCTGGCGCCCGTCGCCGACTTTTCCGGCGGCCTTCACCGCGGGGCGGATGTTCTTCAGCGTGGCGGTGAGGTTGCCGAGCTTGGCGTTGTCGACCGCGCCCTTGATGGCGCCGCAGTTGGAGTGGCCGAGCACCACGATCGCCTTGGCGCCGGTAAGCTTGGTGGCGAATTCGAGCGAGCCGATGATGTCGGTGTTGACGAAATTGCCGGCAACGCGCGCGGCGAAGATGTCGCCGATGCGCTGGTCGAACGCGAGCTCGGGCGGCACGCGCGAATCGATGCAGCCGACGATGGCGGCGAACGGCGCCTGCACTTCGGCGGTCGCCTTGACCTGGTCGGGCAGGTTGCAGTGGATCGACTTGCCGGTCGTGAAGCGCTCGTTGCCGGCCTTGAGCCGCGCCAGCGCCTCGTCCGGCGTGATCGCCTTCTGCCGCTCGGGCGTGAACACCGCGCAATCGTTCTGCGCGTGAGCGGTCGTGGCGAAGCCGGCGACAAGACAGCCGCAAAACAATCTGCGTGTCAGCATGATGGTCTCCCCACCCGGCGCGGGAAACCCGCATGGCCGGGATTCAACCTTAAGCAAACGCCTGTTCGGCCCCGCTGGCAAGGGACGTTGCGCGGCCTTGCCCGCACGCCGATACTCGGCGCAACGGCCGTCATGAGGACCGCCATGCTCACGCGCCGCCGCCTGCTCGCCCTTGCCGCCGCGACCGCGGCCATGCCTGCGCTGATCCGTGGCGCGCGTGCCTATCCGAGCCGCTTCGTGCGCCTGGTGGTGCCGTTCCCGCCCGGCGGCGCGGTCGACAACGCCGCCCGCATCATCGCCGGACGCCTGGGCGAGATGTGGGGCCAGCAGATGGTGATCGAGAACAAAGGCGGTGCCGGCGGCAACATCGCGGCGCAGGCGGTGCTGCAGGCCGACGCCGACGGCTACACGGTCTACATCTGCTCGATCGGCCACGCCATCAACCGGTTCCTCTACCCCTCGCTCGGCTATGACCCGGTCGCTGACTTCGCGCCCGTGACCCTGATGTGCGTTTATCCCAACATTCTGGCCGTGCCGAACTCCTCGCCCTACCGCTCGGTGCAGGCGTTCATCGCCGCCGCCAAGGCCGATCCGGGCAAGCTCACCTACGCGTCGTCCGGCGTCGGCACGTCGCTGCATCTCGCCGGCGAGCTGTTCAAGCGCATGGCCGGAGTCGATCTCACCCACATCCCGTATCGCGGCGCCGGGCCGGCGCTCAACGACCTGATCCCCGGCCGGGTGGATGCGATCTTCGCCAACTTTCCCTCGACCCTGCCGTACGTGCAGAGCGGACAGCTGCGCGGGCTCGCCGTCACCACGGCGGCGCGCCAACCGGAGGTGCCGGACCTGCCTACGATCGCCGAATCCGGCTTACCCGGCTTCGACGTCTCGTCCTGGTTCGCGCTGTTCGTCGCGGCGAAGACGCCGAAGGATATCGTCGCCAAGCTGCATCACGATGCCGTCGCGGCGCTGCATCATCCGCCGGTGAAGCAGCGCTACGCGCAACTCGGCGCCACGGTGGTCGCCTCCACGCCGGCAGAGCTTGCCGCGCACCTGCGATCCGAGATGGAGCGGTGGGGTCCGGTCATCAAGGCGGCCGGCATCAAGGTGGACGGATAGCGCATGATCCCGAAAAGTGGGAACCGGTTTTCGGAAAAGATCATGCGCAAACGAAACGGAACACGCTCCGCATGACGGACAAGCAAAGCCGCGTCGTGCTGGTGACCGGCGCGGCCGGCGGCATCGGAGCGGCAATCACCAAGGCGCTCGTTGCAGACGGCCACGCGGTCGCGGCGGTCGATCGCGATGTGGCCGGGCTCGAACGCCTCGCCGCGGACCGCATCCATCCGATCGTCGCCGATCTCGTACAGGAAACTGCGTGCCGCGACGCTGTCGCCAAGACGGTCGCGCGCTTCGGGCGGCTCGATGCGGTGATCAACAATGCCGGGATCGGGGTCTCGTCGCTGCGCCCCGACGCCGAGGTGAAATGGCCGAGCATCGAGGAGTTGACTTGCGACATCTGGGACCGCTTCTTCGCCATCAATACGCGTGCGCCGATGCTGGTGACGCAGGTAGCCCTGCCGCACATGAGACAAAGCGGCTTCGGCCGTGTCATCAACGTCACGACCAGCTTCCGCACCATGCTGCGCGTGCTGCCCTACGGGGCGACCAAGTCGGCGCTGGAATCGATGTCGTCGGTCTGGGCGCAGGAGTTGGCGCCCGACGCCATCACCGTCAATGTGCTGATCCCGGGCGGGCCGACCGACACCGCCATCATCTCGGACGGCTCCGGCTGGGACCGGACGAAGATGCTGCGGCCGCAGATCATGGGCCCGCCGGCGTGCTGGCTGATCTCGGACCAGGCGGCAGATTACACCGGCAACCGCATCATCGCGGCCAACTGGGACGCGACGCTTCCGGGCCGCACCGCCGCCGCCAAGGCCGGCCGCGCCATCGGCTGGCCGGAACTCGGCACCGATGCGGTATGGCTGCGGGGTTAGTTTTCCGTCATGGCCGGGCATAGCCCGGCGAAGACGGGCGTAAACGCCCTAGTGCCCGGTCATCCACGTCTTTATACCCATACTGCAGGAAAGACGTGGATGCCCGGGACAAGCCCGGGCATGACGAGGAGCAAGCCCATGTCGGTCGCGGAACAGCACATCGGCAAGCCCGCCATCTCGTTGAAGGACGCCGACTTCAACTGGGAAGACCCGCTCGACCTCGAAGGCGAGCTCTCGGAAGAAGAACGCATGGTGCGCGATACCGCGCGCGGATATGCGCAGGAGAAATTGTTTCCGCGCGTGCTGAAAGCCTATCGCGAGGAAACGTTCGATCGCGCGATCATGAGCGAGATGGGCGCGCTCGGCCTGATCGGCGCGACCGTGCCGGAGCAGTACGGCGGCGCCGGCCTCGGTTACGTCGCCTACGGCCTGATCGCACGCGAGATCGAGCACGTGGATTCGGGCTACCGCTCCGCCATGTCGGTGCAGTCCTCGCTGGTCATGCACCCGATCTATTCGTACGGCGCGGAGGCGCAGCGGCGGCGCTGGCTCCCGAAGCTCGCCAAGGGCGAGATCGTCGGCTGCTTCGGCCTGACCGAGCCGGACTACGGCTCCGATCCGGGCTCGATGGCGACGCGCGCCGAGAAGGTGTCCGGCGGCTACGCGCTCACCGGCGCCAAGATGTGGATCACCAATTCGCCGATCGCCGACATTGCGGTGGTGTGGGCCAAGCTCGACGGCGTGATCCGCGGCTTCATCGTCGAGCGCGGGACCAAAGGCTTCTCGACGCCCAAGATCGAAGGCAAGCTCTCGCTACGCGCATCGGTCACCGGCGAGATCGTGCTGGAGAACGCGGTGGTGCCGGAGGAGAGCCTGCTGCCCAACGTGAAGGGGCTCGCCGGCCCGTTCGGCTGCCTCAACATGGCGCGCTACGGCATTGCCTGGGGCGCGATGGGCGCGGCCGAGTTCTGCTGGCAGCGCGCGCGCCAGTATGTGCTCGACCGCAAGCAGTTCGGCCGCCCGCTGGCGGCGAACCAGTTGATCCAGAAGAAGCTCGCCGACATGCAGACCGAGATCACGCTCGGACTGCATTCGGCGCTGCGGCTCGGGCGCATGCTGGAGGCGCATCGCGCCGCGCCGCCGGCGATCTCGCTGATGAAGCGCAACAACTGCGGCAAGGCGCTGGAGATCGCGCGCGCGGCGCGCGACATGCACGGCGGCAACGGCATCTCGGACGAATTCCACGTGATGCGCGTGCTGTCGAACCTCGAGACGGTGAACACCTACGAGGGCACGCATGACATCCATGCGCTGATCCTCGGCCGCGCGCAGACCGGCATCCAGGCGTTTTTCTGAATCCCCTCCCCGCGAAGCGGGGAGGGTGGACGCTGAGCGAAGCGAAGCGGCCGGGTGGGGTACGGCGCGAGGACTGGCGCTAGATTCCCCAATACGGCTTGGTCCGATAGTAGTCGTGCAGCCGGCTCTCTTCGCTGCGGTCGCCCCAGTCGAACTCCTTGTCGGCGGCGTAGGACGGAGCCTTGGCGAGCTCGTCGTCGCTGACGTCGACCAAATAGGCGGCGAGCGCGGGATCGTAGGTCAGCTTGGCCCACGGAATCGGCAGGTGCTTCTCCCCGAGCCCGAACAGTCCACCGAATTTCAAGACCGCGTAAGCCACCTGCCCGCTGATCTTGTCGATCATGATGCGCTGGATCATTCCGATCTTGTCGCCGTTGGGGCGGCGCACATCCGTTCCTTCGACGCGATCGCTGCCGATCAGCGCATGGGGCGAGACTTCAGGCTGAATCGAGGGTGATGTCATGATGGCCTCCACGAGTGAGCCGCCGATTCAACGCGCGGAAAAAATTCGGGTTCCCGCTTGCCGATCGCCGGAAGAGCCCGGAATCGACGTCAATCAGGCCTTCAAGAACTCTTCCGCCGTGAACAGCGCGCGGAAAGTGAGCTTCTCGGCGGTGAAATTCTCCTGCGCGCCTTCCAGCCGGTCGACGATGGTGAGCACCAGCACGATGTTGGCGCCTTCCTCGCGCAGGGCCGCAACCGCCTGCAGCGCGGACCCGCCGGTCGTGGTCACGTCCTCCACCACGACGACGTTCTTGCCGCGCAGCGTCTCTCCCTTGGGCAACCCTTCCACCAGTTTCCTGGCGCCGTGATCCTTCGGCATCTTGCGCACGAAGAAAGCGCCGAGTTCGCCGCCGCGCCCGTGACTGGCCATCGCCACCGCGGTCGCGATCGGCACCGCACCCATTTCGAGGCCGCCGACGAAATCGACCTTCAGATCGCCGAGAGCGTCGACGATCAGCTCGCCGATGCAAGTTGCGCCGGCCGGATGCAAGGTCGTGGGCCGCAGGTCGAAATAGAAATCGCTCTCGCGCCCGGACGCGAGCTTGATCTTGCCGCGGCCGAACGAGCGCGTGCGGATCAGCTCGAACAGTTCGTCGCGGTAGCGGCGGCCCGGGCCTGCGCGGCGCATCGGCTGCATGAATGGCCTCGCCAAAAATTCGCGCTTGGCTATATCGCGCGCGGCGCAGCGAGACAAATCGGCCGGGGGATAAATCCAGCTATCTGGTCTTGCCGGCGAGCTCGGCGAGGCGCGCCACCATGGGGCTTGCCGGGTCGGCCAGCGGGTCGACCACGGTGAAATGGTTGGCGTCCTCGATCGCCTCGAAACGCGTCTCGGTACCGCCCCGCGCCCATTCTGCCGCGATGACCCGGCTCTGGCGCAGGAACTCGTCCGACTCGCGCGCGCCGACCACCGCGTCGAGCACCAAGCCCTTGGGTGCCGGCCAATACATCGGCGAAGCCGCATGCGCGCTGCTGGGGCTAAGCTGCAGGTCGGTGTTCATGGAGACGCCGACCAGGGGCGCGAGATCGAACAAGCCCGAGATCGAATAGGCCGCCGGCACGAGGTCGGCGGGCGCGGCCGCGTCGAGCCGTTTCCAGTCGGTCGCGAGCGTGGTCGCCGCCAGATGTCCGCCGGCGGAATGGCCGAACACCAGGATGCGCTGGCCGAAACGACGCCAGAGAAACAGGCACGCCGCCCTGATCTGGTCCACGATCTGGGCGATCCGCACCTGCGGGCAGAGGTCGTAACCCGCGACCGCGACCGCGATCCCGCGCGCATTGAGGCCAGCCGCCATGTGGCTGAACAGCGACGGATCGAGCGAGCGCCAGTAGCCGCCATGGATGAACAGGGCGAGCGGCGTGCGGCCGGTCGCGTCGGGGAAGAACAGGTCGACCGTTTGGCGCGGGCTCTCCCCGTAGGGGAGGCCGAGCTCGGCGTTCTCCTGCGCCTGCATCGTCTCGCGATAGGCCGCGGCGTCGCGCGTCCAGCGGGCGAAGATCTCGGCGTGCTCGGGCACGCGCGCGCGGTTGTTGTATTCGGCCTCGTAGTCGATCGGCATTGCATGCTCCCGTGATCATGCTCTAAGCACGATCTCCATGAAAGTCGATGGCCGCCACACGCGTACGGTCTGGCTGGAGCCTGATGGCTCGACGGTCGGCACGATCGACCAGACCCAGCTGCCGCACCGGTTCGTCACGATCCGGCTCACGACATTGAGCGAAGCCGCGCACGCGATCCGCTCGATGCAGGTGCGCGGCGCCCCGCTGATCGGCGCAGTCGCGGCCTACGGCATCTGTCTTGCGCTGCGCGAGGATGCCTCCGATGCGGCGCTCGAACGCGCCTACGCGCTGTTGCTGGCGACGCGGCCGACCGCGATCAATCTCAAATGGGCACTGGATGAGATGGTAGCTGCCGTGCGCAACCGGCCGCGGGCGGACCGCATCGCCGCGGCCTACGCGCGCGCGGGCGAGATCTGCGACGAGGATGTCGCCATCAACGAGGCGATCGGCCGCAACGGACTCAAGCTGATCGAGGCGGCGGCGGCGAAAAAGCCGGGCGAGCCGGTCAACGTGCTCACGCACTGCAATGCCGGCTGGCTCGCGACCGTCGACTGGGGCACGGCGCTCGCGCCGGTCTACAAGGCGCACGATGGCGGCCTGCCGGTCCATGTCTGGGTCGACGAGACGCGCCCGCGCAACCAGGGTGCTGCGCTCACCGCCTGGGAGCTCGGCCAGCACGGCGTGCCGCACACCGTGATCGCCGACAATGCCGGCGGCCACCTGATGCAGCACGGCCAGGTCGATCTCGCCATCGTCGGCACCGACCGCGTCACCGCGCAAGGCGACGTCGCCAACAAGATCGGCACCTATCTCAAGGCGCTCGCCGCGCACGACAACGGCGTGCCGTTCTACGTGGCGTTGCCCTCCCCGACCATCGACTTTTCCGTGTCGGACGGGGTCGCCGAGATCCCGATCGAGCAGCGCGCGGCGGAAGAAGTCACCACCATGACCGGGCAGACCGCGGACGGCCGCATCGAGACGGTGCGCGTCGTTCCCGAGGATTCGCCGGCCGCGAACTTTGGCTTCGACGTGACGCCGGCGCGGCTCATCACCGGACTGATCACCGAACGCGGCGTGCTGCCGGCGACGCGCGAGGGACTGGCGCAGGCGTTTCCCGAGCGTGTGGGTTAATTCGTACTTGATTTGTTCACGCCACATGGCATCGTCTGGCGATGACCGCCGCCGCCTCGCTGCTGCCGCCCGACCGGCGCCAATCCCAGACCGCGCTCGCCGTCGCGCGCGGCACCGCGCGGCTGCTGCTGCAGCACGGGTTCTCCTGCGTGAGCGAGCTGCCGCTCGCCTCCGGCCGTCGCGCCGACCTGGTCGGCCTGAATGGCGCGGGCGAAATCTGGATCGTCGAGATAAAATCCTCGATCGCGGATTTCCGCGCCGACCAGAAATGGATGGACTACCGGCTGCACTGCGACCGGCTGTTCTTCGCCACCACCATGGAAGTGCCGTGCGACATCTTCCCCAAGGACACCGGGCTGATCGTCGCCGATGCGTTCGGGGCGCAGATCGTGTGCGCGGCGCCGGAGCATCGGCTGCATGCCGCGACGCGCAAGAGCATGATGCTCAGCTTCGCCCGCTGTGCCGCCCTGCGGCTGCAATCGCTGGCCGATCCGCAGGGGCCCTATGGCGCCGAGTTCTGATGCCCTTTGATGGAGCATGATCTTTTTCCGAAAACCGGCATCCACTTTTCGGGATCATGCTCTAACCAGCGATCCCGAATCCTCCGCGCGCTATCCGGGCTGGCGCGTCGTCGTCGCCTGCTTCCTCATGGCGCTCGCCTGCTGGGGCTTCGGCCTCTACGGGCACAGCGTCTATCTCGCGGAGCTGCAGCGGCTGCATGGCTGGCCGCCTTCCCTGATCTCGGGCGCCAGCACCGCGACCTACCTGCTCAACGGCATCCTGGTCATCTTCACCCACAATGCGCTGGCGCGTTTCGGCGCGCGGCGCTTCGTCATGTCCGGCGTCGCGGCGCTGGCGCTCGCGATCGTCCTGCTCGCGCTGGCGCGCGAGCCGTGGCAGGTCTACGCCGCCTACCTCATCATGTCGTTCGGCTGGCTTGGGCTCGGCTTGGTTACGATCCCGACGCTGATCAGCCACTGGTTCGTGCGCCGGCGCGGGCTGGCGATCTCGCTCGCCCTCAACGGCGCGAGCTGCGGCGGCATCGTGGTCGCCCCGGCGCTGGTGGTGCTGATCGGCCATGTCGGATTCACCCGGGCAATGCTGACCGCCGCGGTCGTCATGGTGGCGGTCCTGGTGCCGGTGGTGATGCTGTGGGTGCGCATGCCGGCCGTTGCGGTGAGCATGCCGATATCAGCGACCGCCGTCGCCTGGACCCGGCGCGATGCGATGCGCAGCTTTCCGTTCTGGACCGTGACCGGGCCGTTCGCGCTCGCGCTGGTCGCGCAGGTTGCCTTCATCGTGCATCAGATCGCGTTCATGGAACCGCTGGTGGGGCGCGCGCAAGCTGCGCTCTCGGTCTCGGTGATGACCACGATGGCGGTGATCGGACGACTGACGCTCGGCGCCGTGGTCGATCGGCTCGACCCGCGCCTGATCTCCGCCGTCTCGATGGGATCCCAAGCAGTCGCGCTGTTCGCGATGACGCAGACCAACGACACCGGCCTGCTGCTCATCGCCTGCGCGGCCTACGGCTTCTCGGTCGGCAACATCATCACGCTGCCCTCGCTGATCATCCAGCGCGAGTTCGCACCGGCGACCTTCGGCATGGTGTTGGGACTGTCCACCGCGGTCGGCACGTTCGCGGGCGCGCTCGGCCCCGGGCTCATCGGCCTGGTGCGCGACGCCACCGGCGACTATGCGGCCGCGCTGCTCCTATGCGTCGCGCTGAAGCTCGCCGCGGCCGCGACCGTGATGTGGCGCAAGATTCCCCAATAACGCTCCGCTTTGATCAAGTTCTGGCCGCAATGCGCGCTAGCCTCTCGGTATTCCTTTCCGCGGGGTGGAGTGTTTCCAATGCTTGAAGTCGTAGGCCGATTCGCGCGGCAGGTCGTCCCTTCGGTCGTCGCGACCATCATCGCAGCGTTGCTGATTTCGGCCCTGAACTACGCGTTCTCGCAGAAGGTGGGTACGGTGAAGACCAACGGCATCGCTTCGCTCTCGGGCGCGACCAACGCGACCGGCGAATTCGTGTTTACCGAACCGCAGCGCCAGCTCGAGAAGGTCGCGCTGATCGAGGCGCCCAAGGAACAGATGCAGGCACCGAAAGCCGCGCGGCCGGCCACGGCGCATCGCGCCGCCCATGAGCCCGACGCGCTGGAACCGGCGCGCGCCGCGCTGGCGCGGAATCGTCCTGCGGCGCCGCCGAGCGCCGATCCGCCGCTGCAGCCGCCGCCGGTCGTGATGGCGCCTCCGGTCGTCACCTACCAGGTGGTTGCGCCAACTTCCGCACCGCCGGTCGCGTCCGCGGCGCCGGCGGTCGACCTCGCTCCGCGCCCACCCGCGGATATCCCACAGGCCGCGCCCACCGAGTTCAGGTCGGCGCAGAGGAATTCGCTGTTCGGCGAGATCTTCGACGCCATCAGGAATTAGCCCCGTCATGGCCGGACTTGTTCCGGCCATCCACGTCTTGCTTGCGGCCATCGGATCAAGAAAGGCGTGGATGCCCGGGACAAGCCCGGGCATGACGGTGGCTTACTTCGGCGCGCGCTTGGCGAGGATGCGCTGCAAGGTGCGCCGGTGCATGTTGAGCCGGCGCGCGGTCTCCGAGACGTTGCGTCCGCATAATTCGTAAACCCGTTGGATGTGCTCCCAGCGCACGCGGTCGGCCGACATCGGATTTTCCGGCGGCTCCGGCTTGGTGCCATCGATCGCCAGCAGCGCGTGGACCACATCGTCGGCATCGGCGGGCTTGGCCAGATAGTCGACGGCGCCGAGCTTCACCGCATTGACGGCGGTCGCGATGTTGCCATAGCCGGTGAGCACGATGCCGCGCGCCTCGGGTCGGCGTTTCTTGAGCGCCGAGATCACGTCGAGCCCGTTGCCGTCGGCCAGCCGCATGTCGACCACCGCGTAGGCCGGCGCCGCCTTCTCCACCTGCATCAGCCCGTCGGCAACCGTCTCGGCGATGCTGACCACGAAGCCGCGCATTTCCATCGCGCGCGCGAGCCGCGCCAGGAACGACTTGTCGTCCTCGACGATCAGCAGCGTGCGCTCGCCCGGGATCGGCAGGACTTCGTCGGTCAGGGCCATGCGGGTTCCTTCCATGGTGGGTAACCTATGGTTCCGAGAACGCAGTCTCAAGAGGCGGCAGGGGCTCCGGCTGACGTTCGAACTCGGCGCGCGGCCAGCGCACCCGCACCACCGCGCCCCTCTCCGGCGGCAACCGGTTGACGTAGGCGAGCGTCGCGCCGGAGCGCTCGAGCAAGGTCTTGGCGATGAAGAAGCCGAGGCCGAGACCGGTCTCCTCGCCTTCCCGCCCGGCCGGCGGGCGCCGGCTCGTCACATAGGGCTCGCCGATGCGGGCGAGGATCTCGGGTCGGAAACCGGGCCCGTCGTCGCTGATGGTGACGGCGACGTCCTGCTCGCTCCAGCGTGCCGCGACTTCGACGCGTGCGCGCGCGAAATCGACGGCGTTTTCGACCAGATTGCCGAGCCCGTAGAGGATCGCCGGGCTGCGGCGCGCCACCGGCTCGTCGTCGCGCTCCGGCGGCAGCACGACGTCGATCGCGATCCCGAAATTGCGGTGCGGCGCGACCACCTCCTCGATCAGCACGGAGAGCTTGAGGCGGTCGAACGGCGCGCCCTCGGCCGGCAGCGCGGACAGCTTGGCGAGGATGTCGCGGCAGCGCTGCGCCTGCTCGCGCAACAGCTTCACGTCGTCGCTCAAGGGCGAAGCCGGCGGCAGCGCACGCTCCAGTTCGCGCGCGACGACCGAGATGGTGGAGAGCGGCGTGCCGAGCTCGTGCGCCGCAGCGGCGGCGAGCCCGTCGAGCTGCGACAGATGCTGCTCGCGCGCGAGCACCAGCTCGGTCGCCGTCAGCGCGTCGGCGAGCAGGCGCGTCTCCTCGGCGATCTGCCACGCATAGGCGCCGATGAACACGATGGCGACCAGGTTGGAGAGCCAGATCGCGGCAATGTAGAGCGGCGGCAGCACCAGCGGCTCGCTCCCGCCCCACGGCAGCGGGAAGTGCACGAACACGATCAGGGTCGTGCATGCCATCGCGAACACGCCGAGCATGAGCGTCATGCCGAGCGGCAGCGTCATGGCGGCGATCAGCACTGGCGCAAGGATCAGGAATGAGAACGGGTTGGCCATGCCGCCGGTGAGCAGCATGAGCATGGTGAGCTGCGCGGTATCGTAGGCGAGCAGCCAGGCGGTCGGCGCCGGCTCGAGCCGCTGCGCCGTGCGGTAGTGCATGCGCAAGGCCACATTGAGCCAGGCCGACAGCGCGATGACGGACAGGCAGGCGGCAAGCGGCAGGTCGATGTCGAGCCAATAATGCACCAGGAACACGGCCACGGTCTGCCCGGCCACCGAGAACCAGCGCAGGCCGATCAGCGTGTCGAGGCGGACTGTCCGGCGCGAGTGATGCGGCTGTTCGAGGGCCGTGATGGGCATGGGGGGATAGTAGCCCGGCTTGAGCTTTTGCGCAGGTCGACGTGGGTCCTCGACGCCGTGCGGCGAAAGCCGGGGTGGAAGGAGCGATACGAGAGACCGCTCCCGGCTTTCGCTTGCAGCGCGAAAGCCGGGCTACGTGACCTCGGCGAACTTCTGCTCGAACGCCCACACGTCGGGAAAACCGGTCAGCTCGTGCAGCTCGGCCATCGTGTAGGCCGGCACCGGCGAACCCTCGGTCGAGCCGGTGGCGGCGAGATGGCGATAGTTCCGCTCCAGCGCCGCGCACACCACCGCCATGCCGGCGGCCGGATAGATCGCGATATCGAAGCCGAAGGATTTCAGTTTTTCCGCCGAGACGACCGGAGACTTTCCGGTCGGCACCATATTGGCGAGCAGCCACGCATCGATCTCCCCGCCGACGCGCCTGAATTCCTCCTCGCTTTCCGGCGCCTCTACGAACACCACGTCGGCGCCGGCCTTGGCGAACGCGTTGCCGCGCGCGATCGCCTCGTCGAGGCCCGATCCGGTGCGCGCGTCGGTGCGCGCGACGATCAGCGTGTCGGCGCGTGTACGCGCGTCGAGCGCGACCTCGATCTTGCGGCACATGTCGGCCACCGGAATCACGCGCCGGTTGGGCGTGTGGCCGCATTTCTTCGGCATCTCCTGGTCCTCGATCTGGATCGCCTGCACGCCGGCGGCCTCGTAGCCGCGCACGGTCTGGCGCACGTTGATCAGGCCGCCGAAGCCGGTGTCGGCGTCGGCGATCAGCGGCACCGAGATTCCTTCGGCGATGGTGCGCGCGCGCTCGACCATGTCGCGGTAGGTGACGAGACCGGCGTCGGCCAAGCCCAAATGCGAGCCCGACACGCCGTAGCCGGTCATGTACAGCGCCTTGAAGCCGACGCGGTCGGCCACCTTGGCGGAGAACATCTCGAACACGCCCGGCGCGACGACGAATTCACCGGCCGCAAGCACGTCCTTCAGGCGCGTGGTCATGGTCAGGCTCCGGGGTCGGTCGCGGCGCGAGGCTGCGCGGACAGGTTTGGTCGGCCGCAGCAGTGGAGTCAATCTTGTGTGATCGCTTTGGCAATCGCGCGCCTTGACGCCGCCAAGTCGCCGTCGTTTGGTCCGCCGCATGTTGACAGCGGCACCAGCGGTCCGCGTCGAAGCGCTCACCAAGGTCTACAAGACCGTGTTGGCGGTCGACGGCATCTCGTTCGACCTTGCGCCCGGCTCGATCACCGCCCTGCTCGGCGGCAACGGCGCCGGCAAGACCACGACCATCGCCACCATCATGGGGCTGCTCTCCCCGACCTCGGGGACCGTGACCGTGCTCGGCGCCGCCATGCCGCGCCAGCGCCACCGCGTGCTGCACCGCATGAATTTCGAGAGCCCCTATGTCGAGATGCCGAAGCGGCTCACCATCCGGCAGAACCTCACCGTGTTCGGCATGCTGTACGGCGTCGGCGACCTCGCCGCGCGCATCGGCACGGTCGCGGCCGAGCTCGAACTCACCGACCTGCTCGACCGCGAAACCGGGAAGCTCTCGGCCGGACAGAAGACGCGCGCCTCGCTCGCCAAGGCGCTGATCAACCGCCCTGAGCTCCTGCTGCTCGACGAGCCGACCGCCTCGCTCGATCCCGACACTGCCGACTGGGTGCGCGCGCGGCTCGAGCGCTACCGCAGCGAGCGCGGCGCCACCATGCTGATCGCCTCGCACAACATGAGCGAGGTCGAGCGGCTGTGCGAACGCGTCATCATGATGAAGCAGGGGCGCATCGTGGACGACGACTCGCCGCAAGGGCTGATCGCGCGCTACGGCCGCCACACGCTCGAAGAGGTGTTCCTCGACATCGCGCGCGGGCGCGGCGAGGCCCGCGAGGCTGCGCAGTGAGCGAAACCGGCAGCAGCATATTCTCGCCGCGGCGCGTCGCCGCCATGACGCTGCGCTACTGGTACCTGTTGCGCTCGTCGTGGGCGCGCATCATCGAGCTGATCTACTGGCCGACCGTGCAGATGCTGATGTGGGGCTTCCTGCAGATGTATCTGGCCGAGAACGCGAACTTCTTCGTGCGCGCCGGCGCGACCTTCATCGGCGCGGTGATGCTGTGGGACATCCTGTTCCGCGGTCAGCTCGGCTTCTCGATCTCGTTCCTGGAGGAGATGTGGGCGCGCAACCTCGGCAACATCATGATGAGCCCGTTGCGCAACAGCGAATTCATCGCCGCCTTGATGATCATGAGCATCGTGCGGCTCGCGATCGGGATGGTGCCGGTGACGTTGCTCGCGATCTGGTTCTTCGGCTTCAACCTGTGGAACCTCGGCCTCGCGCTCGCGGTGTTCTTTCTCAATCTGATCCTCACCAGCTGGGCGGTCGGGATCTTCGTGTCCGGGCTGGTCTTGCGCAACGGGCTCGGTGCCGAGACCTTCGCGTGGAGCATCATGTTCCTGTTCCTGCCGCTGACCTGCGTCTACTATCCCGTAGCCGTGCTGCCCGGATGGCTGCAGGTCCTCGCCTGGATGCTGCCGCCGACCTACGTGTTCGAGGGCATGCGTGCGCTGCTGATCGAGGGCATCTTCCGCGCCGACCTGATGGTGCAAGCCTTCGCTCTCAATGCGGTCTTGTTTGCCGCCGCCTGCGCGGCGTTCCTCGGCCTGCTGGCGGACGCGCGGCGAATCGGGTCGCTGGTCCAGGCCGGGGAATAGGCTCAAGGTCGGTACGGCGCGTTTCGCGAGTTCCCCAGCGGGGATCAGCGATTCCTAACGAAATAATTGAACAAACTACGCTTTTTGGCGTTGCAGCATGCCGGGCGCGAATCCGCGGCCTTGTGGCCAGGAAGACGCAGTATGGAGAATCTTTCATCTTTCAGGCGCAGGATTTCGACAGGTATTTGCCACCATATTGACGCTATGACGAAAACACGACAGCCTGCTGCAGTGCAAAATGACGGGCCGGGGCCTGATCACATGGCGATAGGCGAATTCGGCGGGGCAGCCGCGCTGCCCCGCGAGACCTTCCTGCCGACGCCGCTCTACTGGCTCTACGAGATGAGCCAAGCGGCCCTGACGCCTTCGCGCGCCTTCGCCGACGCCGGCAAGATCTTCTGGCGCAATCCGGCCAACCCGTTCGCCTACACCACCATGGGCAAGGCAGCCGCCGCGGTGTGCGAACTGTTCGAGCGCACGACGCGGCGCTACGGCAAGCCCGAATGGGGCATCGACTCGACCCTGGTCGGCGGCGAGCGCATCGCCGTTCATATCAATTGCGTATGGGAGCGGCCGTTCTGCCGGCTGTTGCATTTCGAGCGCGCGCTCGAGCACGCCCCGAAGCGCCCGCAGCCCAAGCTGCTGATCGTCGCGCCAATGTCGGGGCACTATGCGACCTTGCTGCGCGGAACGGTGGAGGCGTTCCTGCCGAACCACGACGTCTACATCACCGACTGGATGGACGCCCGCATGGTGCCGGCGACCGAAGGACGCTTCGATCTCGACGATTACATCGACTACGTCATCTCGATGCTGCACTGGCTGCGCGGCGACACCCACGTCATCGCGGTGTGCCAGCCTTCCGTGCCGGTGCTTGCCGCGGTCGCGCGTATGGAGGCGGAGGACGACGCTTACGTGCCGCTGACCATGACATTGATGGGCGGGCCGATCGACACCCGACGCAACCCGACCGCCGTCAACCGCCTGGCCGAGGAGAAGGGCATCGACTGGTTCCGCCGCCAGGTCATCACCAAGGTGCCGTTTCCGCATCCCGGCTTCATGCGCGACGTCTATCCGGGCTTCCTGCAGCTCAACGGCTTCATGACCATGAACCTCGACCGCCACATCGAGGCGCACCGCAACCTGTTCAAGCACCTGGTCGAGGGCGACGGCGACTCGGCGCAGAAGCACCGCGAGTTCTACGACGAGTACCTGGCAGTGATGGATCTTGCGGCCGAGTTCTATCTGCAGACGGTCGAGACCGTGTTCGTGCGCCATGCGCTGCCCAAGGGCGAGATGACCCATCGCGGCGTGCGCATCGATCCGGGCAAGATCCGCCGCGTCGCGCTGCTCACCATCGAGGGCGAGCACGACGACATCTCCGGCGTGGGGCAGACCGAAGCGGCGCACGCGCTCTGCGTCAACATTCCGCCCGAGCGCAAGGTCCACTACCTTCAGCCTGCCGTCGGCCATTACGGCGTGTTCAACGGCTCGCGGTTCCGTGCCGAGATCGCTCCGCGCATCGCCGATTTCGTACTCTCGCATAACGGCAAGGGCGCGCGGCGCACGCCCAAGGTGGTCGCCATCACCGGCTGACGGGCCGCGCTTCGATGTCGCTGCGCACGCTGCTGTTCGGCAAACCCGACCCGCAGGCGATCGACATCACGTTCGACGCCGTTACCTACCGCGTGATCCTCAAGCGGCACCGCCAGGCGCGGCGCTATACGCTGCGCATCCGCGCGGCGAGCCGCGAGGTCGTGCTCACCATGCCGCAGCGGGGAAGCGTGCGGGAGGCGAAGGCCTTCGCCGAACGCAACGGCGGCTGGATCGCGGCGCGGCTCAAGCGCCTGCCCCAGGGGGTGCGGTTCGCCGACGGCGTCGAGTTCCCGCTGCGCGGTGCTCCTTACCGCATCGTGCACCGGGCGGGCGCGCGCGGCACGGTGTGGACCGAAGTCGAGGGCGGCGGGCAGCTGCTGTGCGTTGCCGGCGACGCGGCGCATGTTGCGCGGCGCGTGCGCGACTTCCTCAAGCGCGAGGCCAAGCGCGACCTGGATGCCGCCTGCCGGCGCCACGCGGCGGCGCTCGGCGTCACAGTCAAGCGGCTCTCGGTACGCGACCAGGTGAGCCGCTGGGGCTCATGCTCCACGAGCGGGGTCTTGTCGTTCTCGTGGCGGCTGATCCTTAGCCCCCCGCACGTGCTCGACTACCTCGCCGCGCACGAGGTGGCGCATCTGGTCGAGATGAACCACTCGCGCCGCTTCTGGCGCGTGCTCATCGGCATTTGCCCTGAGATGGAACGCGCCCGCGCGTGGCTCCACGCGCACGGCACGACCTTGCATCGCTACGGCGAGGAGTCGTAGCCCGCATGGAGCGCAGCGGAATGCGGGGTCGGTCCCCGGATTTCGCTTTCGCTCCATCCGGGCTACGAAGTGAGTTAGCGGCGGCCGAACAGCTTCTCGTTCAGCCAACCGTCGATGCCGGACTGCGGTGCCTGGGCGATCGGTGCGGACGGTGCGGAAACCTGCGCGATCGAGCCAGGCGGCCGCGGCGGGAAATCGCCGCCGATCGCAGCGGGCGCGGGCCGCACCGGCGCCGGGCGTGACGGCAGGTCGGCGCGCACGACAGGGATCGACCGCGCAACGGGTGCAGGTTGAGCGGTGGGCGCGGGCCGAACCGGGACGCCCGGCCGCATGACCGCGACGGACCGCGTCGGCGGCGTCACGACCGGAGCCGGCGCCGACTTCACCGGCGGACGCGGCGGAATGCTCGCCATTGGTATCGGCGGGCGCATATCGTCCTCGCGCGAGGACGGCATCGGTGTCAGCAGCGAGGTCGGCGGCGCCGCGTCCGGCGATGATGCGGCCGGCGGCGCGGCCGGCGCAGGCGGCGTGGCGATCGGGCGGCCGGTCAACCCCGGCAGCTCGGACGGCGACAGGCCCTGGTGCGCCGCTTTCATGAACCGGCTCCACACCTCGACCGGCAGGCCGCCGCCGGTCGCTTTCTTGGTGCCGGTGTTGTCGTCGTTGCCGAGCCACACGCCGGTGACCAAGCTCGCCGTGTAGCCGACGAACCAGGCGTCGCGGAAATCCTGCGACGTGCCGGTCTTGCCGGCCGCGGGCCAGCCGGGCAATTCGGCCTTGCGCGCGGTGCCGGCGACCAGCGTCTCCTGCATCATCGCGTTCATCATCGCGGCGTGACGCTCATCGATGACGCGGCCGAGGCCCGGCTCGCGCGCCCGATAGATCAGCTTGCCGCTTGCCGTGCGCACGCGCGCCACGATGTGCGGTCCGACCGCGATGCCGCCGTTGGCGAACGGCACGTAGGCGGAGACGAGTTCCATCAGCGAGACTTCGGACGTGCCGAGCGCGATCGACGGATTGGGGTCGAGCCTGGAGGCGATGCCGAGCCGGTGCGCGGTGCGCACCACCGCTTTCGGTCCGACTTCGAGGGTGAGACGTACCGAGACGGTGTTGAGCGAGTGCGACAGCGCCTTGGTGAGCGAGACGGGGCCGAAGTATTCGCGGCTGTAGTTCTCCGGCTTCCAACCTTTCAGCTCGATCGGCTTGTCCTCGCGCACCGTATCGGGGGTGAGGCCGCGCTCCAGCGCGGCGAGATAGACGAACGGCTTGAATGCCGAGCCCGGCTGGCGCTTGGCCGCGACCGCGCGGTTGAACTGGCTCTCCGCATAGGAGCGTCCGCCGACCAGCGCGCGCACCGCGCCCTGCGGCGTGAGCGCTACGAGGGCGCCCTGCTCGACGTCGAACTTAGCGCCCCTGGCGTTGAGCTCATCGAGCAGCGCCTTCTCGGCGGCCGCCTGCATGGCCGGATCGATCGTGGTCTCGACCACCAGGTCCTGCTCGATGTGCCCGACCAGGTCGTTGAGCACGTCCATCACCCAGTCGGCGACGTAGTTGATCGAGCCGCCTGCGCTCTGCTTGACGATGCGCGGCGGCGCGGCCATCGCGACCTTGGCGGCCTCGTCCTTGATGAAGCCGGCGTCCGACATGGCGGCGAGCACGATCTGCGCGCGCTGCTCGGCGCCGTCGAAGTTGCGCGTCGGCGCCAGCCGCGAGGGCGATTTTACCAAGCCGGCGAGCAGGGCGGCTTCGGCGAGGTTCACCTGGCGCGCCGACTTGCCGAAGTAGCGTTGCGCGGCGGCTTCCACGCCGTAGGCGCCGGAGCCGAAATAGACGCGGTTGAGATAGAGCTCGAGGATCTCGTCCTTGCTGAACTTGCGTTCGAGCCAGAACGCCAGCACCACTTCCTGCAGCTTGCGGGTGAGGGTGCGCTCCTGCGTCAAGAACAGATTCTTGGCGAGCTGCTGGGTCAAGGTCGAACCGCCCTGCGAGACGCCGCGATGCAGCACGTTCGCGGTCACGGCACGCGCGATGCCGAACGGATCGAGGCCGTGATGCGCATAGAAGCGCCGGTCCTCGATGGCGATGACGGCCTTGGGCAGGTGCGCCGGCAGCTCGCGCAACGGCACCGCGGAGCCGCCCATCTCGCCGCGCGTCGCGAGCACGCGTCCGTTGAGGCCGACGATCTGGATGGTGGGCGGGCGCTTCGGCACTTCGAGCGACTGGATCGGCGGCAGGTGTGCGGCGACCCAGGCGAACACGCCGACGAAACCGATCACGAGCCAGATGCCGGCGACCAGCGACCAGTAGGCGATGCGACCCACGAGGGAGCGGCTCTTGCCGCGCTTCTTCTTGTGCGGGCTCGCCGACACGGGCTTGGCGACGCCACGATCGTCGTCGTTTGCCGGCTTTCGGCCGGCGCGCGTCCCCGCCATGTCCCAACCCCGCACGCAATACTGAAGGCAACGCTAGACGCTTTCGGTTTAACGCCCGGTTAAGGATTACGGAATCGTGGCGAAAATGCTGCGTCAGGAAGAAAACAGCAGCATCGCCAACCAGTTAAGCTCGCGTGACAGGGTACGCCTTTTGCTGCTTAGTGACGGGCGCCGGGACGGTCCCGGCGCAATTTGGTCAGTGAGGGTTTTCATGCGTAAAGGTCTGGTTCTCGTTCTCGCGGTCGCGTTCGTCGCCGCCCTGCCGTCGATGGCATCGGCCAAGAAGCACAAGCGGATGAAGCACCGCGCCCCCGTGGTGCAGGTCGATCCGAACGCCGGCACGGCCAAATTCATCGCCGCCGGCGTGCGCCAGTTCTTCCTGCCGCTGGAGCAGACGTTCGGGGGGAGGTGACGGGCGCTGGCGGCCCGCGCGTCCTACACCGCCGACCGGGATGAATTGCTATGCATCATCGATGCGTTACGGGACGTAAGCGGCGATCTCCTTCTGCGGTCATTCGCAATATCGCCATCACCCTTGAATTGATGTGCCAGGTTGCGGATTGGTGAGCGCACCGCCGCGTCGCCGCGGCGGTGCCGTCCATCAGTGCCGTTATCGTCTTGCCAGGATGTCGGCCTAGAGCACGATGACTTTTCTTCGAATCGTCATCGCGCTCTAAGTTATTCGTGGAGCATGATCTTTTCCGAAAACCGCTGCACACTTTTCGGGATCATGCTCTAGCCGTCGTTGTTGAAATCGGCCGCTGCTTCATGATCGGTCGGCGGCGGGGACCAAGTACCTCCATCATAACTGCGGGTTTCCGGATGCCGAAGGCGCATTAGCGCGGACGGCCCGGTCGTGAATGCGCCCGCCATATTTCGATCGAGCGGTGAGCCGATACCTCGCGGCGGAGGGTTCTTGTCGCGCGTGAGAAATCGCTCGGGCTGCATTGTTGTCCTTATGAAGCTTCAGGGATACTATCCGGGACGTCAATGCGGAGTTCGTCGCGGAGTTCGTCGCAATGACTCTTCAATCGATGAACCTCGTGATGGTGGGGCTCGGCATTCGTGATGACGCTCCGCCGGTTCCCGAACAACCAAAGCTGAGAGACGGGGTTCATCTCCGCTGGTCGACGCCGCGGTCGCGCAGCTTCCCGTGGTTCGGTTTCTTCCTCTACCGGCGACCGGCCAACAAGGAGCGAGGCGTAACGGCCTGCCTCGAGACGCGCGGGCTTGTCGCGCAAGCGTCCGCCACGACGCATGTCGCGCCCGACGGAACGCTGTCGAGTCCCGTCCCTCTCGCCTTCACGGACGATTTCGCGCCGACCGGCGCGGCCGAGATCGATCTGCGCAGCCGCCCGTTCATCCGCTTTGACCGGCCGTTGCAGAATCTTGCGAACGAATTCCGCGTCCGTATCGGTTTCCGCCGACAGACGACGGGCATTCATTGCATCGATTTCGACGCCGTGGCCGTCGAGCGGTTGCCGATCGCGGTGCAGGGAATGCACATCGTCGCCACCCCGTCGGCGCGCTCGCGGACCCACCTGCTCGTGGCGCGGCCGCCGGTCGACGGGTCGAGGGGCAAGCAGGCCGACAAGTCCGCGCTTGTGATGCAGGGCGTGGTCGACGCCACGCTGCCCGACGGGGCCGACTGGGTGGAACTCGATATTTCCGGCACCGGCGCCGCCTTCGCCATCGAGACGCTCACCAAGGACAAACGCGCGCGCTCCAGAAAGCGGTTTGCCGGAAAGCACGGCGCGCGGGAGACGGTGCGCTTCGCGACGGCGGGCCTGTCGGGCCTGCGCATAAGGGCGAGCGACGCGTCGGTCTGGATCCACCGCATCTGCTTCCCGATCGCGCCTGCCAGGCCGGAGACGATCACGGTCGAAGGTCTCGCGCTCTTGCCCGGTGACGATCCCGGCTTCGCCGCCGTGGTCGCGCGCAGGACGATCACCGGAATGCCGGGCGAAACCGTCGACGTCGTGGTCGCGGCCGACCGGATGACCGGCGTCCGCGTGTCGGGCGGCAACGCGGCGATCATCCAGCTGTGCTGGAGCGACCTCGCGATCGGCGCAACGAGGGGCTGGAGCCGCGTGCCGAAATGCCCCGCGCCGCTGGCGCTGCCGGTGCGCCATCCCGATTATCCGGCCTGGCCGGGGCCGGTCGACGTCGCGGTTGCGGAAGGCGAAGCGCTCGGCCGCGTCCGCTACGGGCCGGCGTCCGATTGGCAAGGCCCGCCGTTCAAGGCTCTCCACGAGCAGTGCGAGGCGCTTGTCGCGGGCGGTCCGAGCGCGTCGCCCATGTCCGACCCTTCGCGCGCGCTGCCTGCGCTGCCGGCGGTCCCGGCGCCGGCGGGAATGAACGCGCCGATCCTGCCGAGCATTCATCCCCTCGACCTGGTGGTGCTCGGCGCGGTGCATCCGCCTTTCGCCGAGATGCTCGGGCTTGCCTGGACCGACGAGACGGTCACGCCCGGCCAGCGCTTCGATTACCTGATCGTGGCCGATCATGACGGAGTCTCGGCCGGAGACTCCGGCAAGCTCCTCGACTTCATTCTCGCGAATGGCTTCGTCGACGGCGTCGACGGGTGGATCGTCTTCGACCAGTCCATCGCGCCGCGGCCACCGCTCGATCCGCCGGCCGAGGTTCGCGTCCATGCACTTCCGGGCGGCACGGTGCGTCCGGATCCGCCCGGCACGACCATCGAGCATATCGCCGGAAGCGCCGGGCTGACCTGGCCGAGCGCGATGCTGCCGTATGGCGGGCTGCAGCCCGGCGCTCCGGTGGTGCATCATCTCTGGCGCGGCGATGCCGGAAACGGGACCACTCCGGCCCTGCCGTCCGAAGCCGGCGACTGGCTGACCAGGAACCGGCCGTTGATGGCGTCGATGCCGACCGCGCCGCCGCTGACGCCAATGACGGCGCCGGCCGACTGGCCGCCGTTCGAGTTCAATTACGTCGATTTCCGTCTCGCCGAAGGCTGGTATGTCTATCAGCTGGTCGGCGTCGACATTTTCGGCCGCTTCAGCAGGAAGAGCGCGTTCGCACCGTGGTGGCAGTGGGCGCCGGAGCCGACGCCGCGCCCCTGGTACTACGTCGGCAGCTCAGTCGCCGCGGTGGTCAATCCTGCGGCAGTACACATTCTCGACAAGGCACGCCCGCCGGTGCCGATCGGGCTCGAGGCCTTCGTCCTCGATCCGGGGGACCCGATCCTGGTCCAGGACGCAGCCTATATGGCCTGGCGCGCGAGCCTCGGTCCCGGCGGCGCCGCCACCGCCGGCCTGCGCGTGCGCTGGCGCTGGACCGCCGCACAGCAGGTGAGCGCGCCGGGCGTCGCCGAATTCCGCCTCTATTGGTCGCCCGGCACCTCGCCGCCCGCTGATTGGGGCGAGCCGGAGAGCTGGCCGAGCCGGTTCTTCGTCTGCCCGTTCAACCAGAACGTCACGGTCGTCGCGGGCGAGCGGCGCTACGACGTGTTCCTGCCGGTCCCCGCCGGCACGGTCTTCCCGGCCGGCGTGCCGCTGGCGCCGAGCCTCGCCGTTCCGATCGCCTACGCCAATGTCAGCATCACCGCCGCTGACGCGGTCGCCCACACGCCGGATCGCTGGCCGGGCGGCGGCGCCTTCGCCGGGCGCGTCGGCAACGAGAGCGGCTGCGCGCCGCCGCAGCGCGTGTTCCGGGTCTGGCGCGAGGAGCCGCCGCCGCCGGCGCCGATCGTCGACAGCGACAAGGTCTATGCCACCGCGGCGGACTGGCGCAGCCTGTCCTATCACACCTTCCGCTGGGCGCCGCAGCCGCACCTGCGCACCCACGTGTGCCGTGCGATCGACGAAGCGGTGTTCGAAGCCGACTGGGCGCTGCAGCCGCGTCCGCCGCTCGGCACCGCCGATCCGGCGTTTCCCGACGCCGCCGCGGAACCGATCTGGACCGCGGCCAAGAAGGGCCAAGTCGCCGGCCTGATCGACGCCATCCGCGCGCTGCTCGGCGCGGCGCCGACGCCGGCCGAGAAGGCGGCGGCCAAGCCCGCCGCATTCTTGCTCTATCGCGCGCTCACCGACGACGCGTTGCGCGTGCTCGCAAGCCGCGCCGGCAGCGAACGCGCGTTCGTCCAGGTGACGGTCACGGCGATCGACGCGCCGGACGCGCCCGACCGGCGCGGACCGGATGATCCCGCCGGCTATGTGCCGAGCGGAGGGCGCTGCGCCTTCATCGACGCGGTCGACGGGCGGGCCACGAACCGTCTCCTCTACCGCGCACTGTTCGTCGACGGCGCGCAGAATCGCAGCGTGCTCGGCGCCTGCGGCACGCCGGTGCGCCTGCCCGACACCACGGCGCCGCGCGCGCCGACCATCGGCAAGGCGCTCGGCGGCGACCGCGCGGTGACATTGACCTGGGCGTCGAACCGCGAGGCGGACCTGCTCGAATACCGCATCCTGCGCGCGATGAGCGAGGCGGACGCGCGCGACCTGCGCACCATGACGCCGGTCGGCGTCGTCGCCGCCGATCCCGATCCGGCGGCGCGTCCCGCCCGCGTCGAGTGGACCGACGCCGCGGCGCCCGGCCGCAAGGACTTGTGGTACCGCGTCGTCGCGATCGACCGGACCGATCCCGACCCGCGCGGCGGCGGCGGCAACTGGTCCGCGCCCTCGCCGGCGATGCGGGCGCGCGCCTTCGACGACACGCCGCCGGTTCCGCCGGCGATCGCGACGCTCGACTGGGTGCGCGTCGATGACACCGGCACGGTGTTTCCTTTCGCCGACCCGATCCCCGACGGCGCCGAGCGCCTGCCCGCGGTGCGCATCACGTGGCCCGCGGCCGCGCCGGACGTGAAGCTGCTCGTGCAGGTCAAGCCGGAGTCGTCGGCGGGCTTCGGCAACGCGTCGGCCTGGCTGCCACCCGGCACGAGCGGCTTCGTGCACCGCACCGATCATACCTTCGAGCCGCTCGAATACCGCCTCAAGGTCGTCAACGGCGCCGGCAACGCCAATGCGGTGTTCGCGCCGTCATCGCTCGCGCCCGCGCCATAGGGGACCGCAGTGCCGACGCTCGCCGAGCTCAAGACCAAGTGGTTCATCCCGATGACGGGAAGCGTGCTCGGCGTCCCCTGCCGGCGGCACAGCACGGGAGGCGCGGGACCGCATCTCAGCGTCTCCACCGACGGGAATTTCGTCGACCCGCACATCGACGGCCAAGTCTTCATGGGGCGCTGGCACAGCGATCTGCTCGCGCTGCATGGCGCGACCGACGCCGAATGCATGCATGCCGGCTGGAAGCTGAACGCGGTGAAGACGATGGGCTTCAGCGTGCCCGGAGCCGACGCCCTGGAAGACATCGATAATGCGGACGCGGCCGGCGTCAAGGTCTATCCCATGGCGTGCGGCAACATCGCCAATTACGGGCCCAATCTGCTCTCGATCGATTGGCTGCGCCTGCACGGCGTGTGGACCGCCTGCCTCGACATCCGCTTCCCGAGCCGCGGCAGCAATCATCAGAAATTCACGGTGATGAAGGACGACGCGGGCGCTCTGGCGCTGGTCGGCTCGGCCGACATCTCCAAGCCGCGATGGGACCGCACCGCGCATGCGCCGAGCGATCCCGATCGCGATCCGTCCGCGGCCGATGCGCCCACCCACGAGGCCGGCGTTCTCGTGCGCGGGCCGGCGGTCGCCGACATCGAGCTCACCTATCGCGAACGGTGGAACGATCCGACGCGCACGTTCGGCCTGCGTCCGACCCTGCCGCCGCAGCCACTCATCAGCTCGCCGCTTGCGGCGCCCGGCGTCGTCGGCACCCACTCGGTGCAGGTGCTGCGCACCTACGGCATCACCACGATAAGCGACGGCTATTCCTGGTCGCCGCGCGGCGAGTTCACCGCATGGGCCTCCTACCTCAACGCCATCACCGAGGCCGAGCACTACATCTATATCGAGGATCAATATCTGCTGGCGTGGGGATGGCCGACCCCGCGCTTCGCGCGCGCCGGGGCACCGCGCAGTGTCGACATCGTCTACCAGCTCGGCGAAGCCTTGAAGCGCGACGTGAAGGTGGCGATCCTGGTGCCGATCCGGTCGGAAGACCCGATCCATGTGAGCCAGAAGTTTCAGCGCGACCTGGGCGTGAAGTATCTCGCCGACATCGCGGCGGCGGCCCCCTCGCGCGATTTCGTGATCGCGTCGCTGCGCAACCTGCCACGAGCCGTGATGGTGCACTCCAAACTGATGATCGTCGACGACGAGTTCGTGCTGATCGGCACCGTCAATATCGGCCAGCGCAGCATGACGCATGACGGCGAGATCCATCTCGGCGTGGTCGACGCGGCCGAGACCTTCGCCAGGGAGCTGCGCAAGGAACTGTGGGCCGAGCATACCGGCCGGACACCCGCGACCTTCAACGACCCGATCGCCGGCTACGCCCAGTTCAAGGCCGACACCGCCGCTTCGGTGCATCACCTGACGCCGTATCCGTTCGACCCGGTCGTGTTTCCTCCCGCCCCCGGAACGCCGCAGCCGCCGGCGGGCCACGAGTACCTCATGAACAACTGGATCGATCCCTACGCCGGGCCGGCGGCCCTGCGGTGACGATGATGACGATGCCTCGCGCGCCCATAACGTAACCTTCGGGACCGACGCCCGTGCCGACGCTCGCCGAGCTCAAGACCAAGTGGTTCATCCCGATGTCCGGGGACGTGCTCGGCGTTCCCTGCCGGCGGCACAGCGCGGAAGGCCCGGAGCCGCAACTCAGCGTCTCCACCGACGGCAACGTCGTCGTGCCGCTGATCGACGGCGAGGTCTACATGGCGCGCTGGCACGCTGAACTGCTCGCGCTGCATGGGTTGGCGGGAGCCGAGTTCATGCACGCGGGGTGGCGGCTCGAGGCTGTGCGGACGCTCGGCCACACCACGCCGGGAAACGATGCGCTCGAGGACATCAACGACGCCGACGGCGCCTCGGTCGGGTGTTTCGTGCTCGCCTGCCGCAATGTCATATGTCTGCCCTTCAATGTGCCTTCGATCGCGTGGCTTTTGGCGCACCTCGTCGTCAGCGGCCTCGACAACCGTTTTCCGCCTGGCGGCAGCAATCACCAGAAGCTCGCGGTTCTGAAGTCGAGCAGCGCCGCCGTCACGGTGCTCGGCTCGATCGATATCTCGAAGACGCGCTGGGATCGTGACGCCCATGACCCGAGCGATCCCCGCCGTGATCCCACCTTCGGCAAGCCGACGCACGACACCGGCATCGCAATCCAGGGGCCGGCGGTCAGAGACATCGAGCTGACCTATCGAGAGCGGTGGAATGACTCGACGCGGACGCTCGGGATCTACCCGCCGCTGCCGCGTCCGCGCATTACCAGCGCGCCGGCCGCGTTCCCGGCGGGAGGAACCCACTCGGTGCAGATTCTGCGCACCTACGGCATCACCAACGTCCTGTTCGGCTACTCCTGGTCGCCGGTCGGCGAATTCACGGTGTGGGCCTCCTACCTCAATGCGATCACCAAGGCCGAGCAGTACATCTATATCGAGGACCAGTACTTTCTACCCTGGGGCTGGCCGCCGCGCATCGCGCGCTCGGGCGTCTCGCGCAACGTCGACATCGTGTTCCAGCTCGGCGAGGCGATGAAACGCGGGGTGAAGATCGCGGTCGTTGTTCCCAGCAACGACGAAGATTCCACGCACGTCTATCAGAAGTACCAGCGCGACATCGCCGTGAACTACCTCACCGGCATCAAGGCAGCCGGCGCCACCGGGGATGTGGTGGTGGCGGCGCTGCGGAATGGGCCGGCATCGTCGCCGACGCCCATTTATGTCCATTCCAAGCTCATGATCGTCGACGACGAGTTCGTGCTGATCGGGGCAACCAATATCGGCCAGCGCAGCATGACCCATGACGGCGAGGTTCACGCCGGCATCGTCGATTCCGCCGAGACCTTCGCCAAGGACTTGCGCAAGATGCTGTGGGCCGAGCACACTGGGCGGCCGCCGGCATCGCTCGACGCTCCGCTGGCGGCCTACATCCTGTTTCAGGCGGACACCGCGGCGGGCGCCGGGCGCCTGTTTCCCTATCCGGCGGACCCGGCCGTGGTTTATCCCCCGGTCCCCGGCACGCCTTCGCCCCCGGCCGGGCACCCCGTGATCCTCAGAAACATCGTCGACCCCTTCGCGGGGCCGCCCGGATTGGCGTGAGGAGGCACCGATGGCAGGACCCGAAGGCCTCCCGCTTCCGAAAGCCTTCAAGCTCGACGATTTCCCGATCGACCGGCTCGATCCGGGCGGCGACCTGATCGCGCTGCTGTCGAAGATCCTCGTCACCGACTATTCGGAGGAGATTTTCGATCCCGGTCCGGGCGGCAGGTTCGAGGTCGCCCTGACGGTCGCCGAAGAAGTCGCCTTCGGCCTGGTCGGGCTCGACGGCTTCGCCATCGTGCTCGGCGGCGCCGCCGCCACCAGCTTCCTGCTCGGCGTCGAGATGCGGCCGGACGAGCTCAAGGTGAAGCTCGGCGCCGGGGCGCGGCTGCGCTTCCCGCGCAGCGTCCTCAAGCCGGTGATCGCGGACGGCGACGCGTGGGTCGACGACCCGTCGCGGCCGTTCGCCGAGATCGAGATGGTCGCCGCGATCGTGATCGACCAGGACTGGAACGTCACCTTCGACGGCGCCAACGCCTTCACGCTGCTCCCCGCCATGGTGGCGGATTCGGGCTTCGTGATCGAGGGCGAGGTGGGGCTCGACTTCTCCGAGACCACCGGCCTTCCGGAATCGGCCGCGCTCGGCCTGCCGCCGACCTGGCGCGGCGTCGTGTTCCGCACCCTGCAGGTCCACCTGCCGAAGACGATCACCGACGCGGTGCCCATCGCCAGCATCGCGTTCGAGGACTTCCACATCGGTTCCGGCGGCATCTCCGGACGCATCCGCCTCAACGGCGCGGCCGGCAGCGCGGCGCTCGCCGGCTTCCCATTCACGCCGACCGCGTTCGAGGTGCTGCTCAAGCAGAACGCCCTGATCGGCGCGTCGCTCGCCGGCACGCTGACGCTGCCGTTCTTCGACGCCCCGGTCGGCGTCGAGGTCGGCTTCGACCTGTCCGGCAACATGACGGTCGGCATCCAGTCGGCGGGCGACACCGCGCTGCTCGAGGTCAGCAGGCCCGGCCTGCTCGCGCTGACGATCGAGAGCCTGTCGTTCGCGCGCGAGGACGGCGTGTTCACCGCGGCGATCGGCGGCACCATCACGCCCGAGGTCGCCGGTCTCGACTGGCCGACGTTCCGCGTCGAGAAGCTCTCGATCGACAGCGAAGGGCACGTGCGCATCGAGGGCGGGTGGCTCGACCTGCCCGAGCAGTACGTGCTCGGCTTCTCCGGCTTCCAGCTGTCGATCAGCCGCATCGGCTTCGGCACCGAGACCGACGGCAGGCGCTGGATCGGCTTCAACGGCGGTCTCAAGCTGGTCGACGGGCTGAGCGCCGGCGCGTCGGTCGAAGGCATGCGCATCCGCTGGTCGCCGAGCGGGCCGTTCAATCCCTCGCTGTCGCTCGAAGGCGTCGGCGTCGAGTTCGAGGTTCCCGGCGCGGTCGCGTTCAAGGGCTTCGTGGCGATGCGCGAGCCCGAGCCGGGCTCGTTCCGCTTCGACGGCGACATCGAGCTGAAGCTGATCGCGCTCAACCTCGCGATCGATGGCCAGCTCGTCATCGGCTACAACGCGCCGAGCGATTTCACCTACTTCGCCATCTATGTGGGGGTCGAGCTACCGGCCGGGATCCCGCTCTGGGCGACCGGCCTCGGCCTCTATGGCATCGCCGGCCTGTTCGCGCTCAACATGGAGCCGGGCCGCCAACCGGACGAGCCGTGGTACGGCATTCAGCCCGGGCCGAGCTGGTACCACCGCAATCCGCCCGGCGTCGGCGTCGCCGAGTTGCGCAAATGGGGCGACGCGGAGGGCAGCCTCGGCTTCGGCGCCGGCATCACCATCGGCACCGTGGTCGACAACGGCTTCACCTTCGCCGGCAAGATGCTGTTCGTCATCGTCTTCCCCGGCCCGATCCTGATGATCGAGGGACGCGCCAACGTGCTGAAGGAGCGCGCGAGCCTCGGCGACGACCCGATGTTCCGCACGCTGATCGTGCTCGACGGGCGCGAGGGCACCATCCTGGCCGGCCTCGACGCCCGCTACGCCATCGCCGACAACGGCGAGCTGATCGACATTGCGGGGTCGCTCGAAGCGTTCTTCGACTTCGACGATCTCGGCGCCTGGCACCTCTATCTCGGCATCGACGAGCCGCGCGAGAAGCGCATCGGCGCGGACATCTTCTTCCATATCTTCCGCACCGAAGCCTACTTCATGATCAACGCCAACCGGCTGCGCACCGGAGCGTGGACCGGCCTCGACATGCGCTGGCAGTTCGGCCCGCTCCGGGTCGTGCTGCAGGCCTGGATGGAAGGGCGCGCCGACCTCTCGTTCAAGCCGGTCTATCTGCAGGGCTACCTGTCGATCCATGGCGGCTTCGAAGTATCGGTGTTCGGTTTCGGCTTCGGGCTGTCGGCGACCGCGACGCTCAGCGCTGGCGTGTTCGACCCGTTCTATCTGCGCGCCGATCTGCGCGTGACCGTCAGCCTGCCCTGGCCGTTCCCTGATTTCGACGTTCCGGTCGTGCTCGAATGGGGGCCGGAGGCCGATCCGCCGCTGCTGCCGGCGACCGTCAAGGAAGTCGCGATCGCGCACGAGATCGTCACCACGACATGGCCGCTGCCCGCCGGCACGCTCCTGCTGCCCAGGATCGACATCACCAGCCCGGTCCCCGGCTTCTTCGACGATCAGCCGCCGGCGCTGCCCGATCCCGACATGGCCCCGCCGGCCGCCGCCGCGCTGCCGGTGGTGCCGCTCGATGCGCGTCCCGACATCACCTTCGGGCGACCGGTGCACGACGACGGCGCGATCGGCGTCAACCCGCAGCCGGTCTACCCGAGCGCGAGCCCGGTCGGATGGGCCTGGATCGGCGACCCCGCCGCCAGCCGCGGTCCGGCGCGCGTGCGCCCGGCGCTCACCGAGGTGCGGCTCGACCGCTGGGACGGCGCGGTGTGGGTGCCACACGCCCGTGCCGGCGTTCCGCCCGGTCTGCCCGGCGTTCCCGCTCTCTACGGCGCGTGGATGCCGGCGCCCGACGACCCCGGCGCCTCCGGGGACGCCAAGCCCGCCAACGTGAAGCTGCGCGTGTGGGCCAAGACGCCATTCACCTTCACCAGCCACACCGGCGGCGAGTGGGATACCTGGATCACCGACACCTACCCCGGCTATCCCTGCATCGAGGTTGCGCCCGACCGCAGGATCTGCTGCGACTTCAGCGCCTACAAGCCGGGCGAGCAGCTGTCGCCACCATGGTCGTGCAAGGGCAATGACCTGTTCGCGCTGACGTGGCCGCCGCGCGCGTCGCCGACGATCGAAATCCATCAGGTCGGCGACGCGTCCATACCCGGGCTTTGCTTCCGCGAAGGCATCGAGCCGATCATCCTGCTCAAGCAGGCCGCCAAGGAAGTCACCATCACGGTCTACGGCGAGCAGAGTCGTGGCGAGCGCGAGTGTGTCGACTTTCGCGGTCGCCGCCGCTCGCGCAGCGCCAACCCGCGCAGCGAATCCGGCCTGCGCTTCACGGTGTTCGCCGGCAGCGGCAGCCCGGCATCGGTCTGCGAAATCCGCACCGCCACGCTCGCCAACGGTGCGACCCTGAGCGGCCTCGACGTCGATCGCGAGACCCGCATCGAGCTTCCGGCGACGACGCCGTCCGTCGTGCTGCGGATCTCGACCGCCGACCCGCCGGTCTCGGCGGTGGCGTATGATTCCGAGGGGACGCCGGTAGCGAGGGGCGAGGTGGTCGACAAGGGCCGCGTCGCCGTCGTGAGCCTGGTCGCGCCGCCCGGCAAGCGCATCGCGCGCCTTGCCGTTATCGCCCGCGAGGCGCACACGGCGTTCCTGCACGAAGTCTGCCCGAGCAAGGACGACGACGCGCCGATCTGGGCCGACACCTATGACGGGGGCGGCACGAGGATCTCCCGGTTCTGGCAGCAGCACAACACGATCGCGGTCGATCCGCGCGGCGCCGATACCATCGTGGTCGGCCGCGAGCGCGGCCGCTTCTGCATCCTGCGCATCTGCGTCGTGGTCGGGCTCAATGCGGCCGAGCTGGCCGCGCTCGACCGCATGAGCACGCATATCAGGGATGAGCTGTCGCGCTGGCAGGCCGACGGCGACGTGCTTCCGCCCTATTCGACCTTCCGCCTGCTGGTCGCGACCGCGCTCGACGTACAATTGCCGCCGGGTTCCAAGGTCGCGGCGAGCTTCCAATCCACCCGCACCATCACGCAGGTGGCGTATTTCCGCACCGAAGGCCCGCCCGGACTCACCCGCCTGACCGCGAGCGGCAACGCGCTGGTGCCCGGCGCCGGCGGAGCGGGCGCGTCGGTTCCTCCGGCGATCGAGACGGGACTCGAGGACTTGGCACGCTATGTGGCGCAGACCGTGCCGGCGACCGTGCCGCCGCCCGGCCAGCCGCCGCTGCTGCCGCGGCCGGTCTATCGCGGCTACGACGTGGGCGTCGCGTTCGCGCGGAACTATGTGGACGAGATGTATGCGCTCGCCGGACGCGATCTCTCGCTCGCGCTGTTCGACAACAACGACCAGCCGATCCGCGATGACAAAGGCCGCCTGCTCATCACTCAGAACCGCTGGGGACGTACCGACACCCTCACCCTGACCGAGTCAGAGCAACAGTGGCTCGAGATCCTGTCCCGCGCCGACTGTACCGGGGACCTGATCGACCTCGGCACTGTCGCCCGCAACAAGACCCTCGGCGTTGCCGGCTTCGTACTCGATCCCGCCACGGTCTACGAGGCGCGCCTGGTACCCATGCTGCTGCATGAAGCGTTTGACGGCTTCGCGCTCGGCGCAACCGCATCAGGAAACGGCGCGGTGCTCGCCGGCACCAGCCCGTTCCGGTGGACCGTGCAGGACTTCGGCGGCGTCGGCGGCCCTTCGGTGTGGCGCGTGGGGGAAGCCGGGCTGCCGCCCGCACGTTTCATCGAGCAGACGTCCGGCATTTCGTCCGGTCCCGCCTCGCGCAATGCCGTGTTCCCCGGCGGGACTATCCTTTCCCCCGCCAGCGCGGTCCTCGCCGCAGGCGATCCTGACCAGCCGCAGAACTGGACCGATTACCGGCTCAGCGCCTACGTCCGCTCCCTCGACGACGACGTCGTCGGCCTCGGCGTGCGGGTCGCCGGTCCGAGGGGCTATCTGGTCAAGCTCGATCGCCAGCGCGGGCTGCGACAGCTCATCCTGTTCCGGCCGGTCAACCCCTTGCTGCTGGCGCAGAGCCCGGGCGGCTATCAGGTCGGGATCGACACCCATGTGTCGATCGAAGTGACCGGCCGGCGCATCCGCGTGCATCTCGACGGCGAGCCGGTGTTCGATGTTTCGAACGGCGCGCGGCCTTCGGGGACGATCGCCCTCTACACCGCCGACAACTCCAGCGCCCGTTTCACCGACGTGCGCGTCGACGACCTGCGCCGCATCGCGCCGGTCGTCTACCGCTTCAAGTTCACGACATCGGACTTCGCCAACTTCACCCACCATCTGCACAGCTTCACCGATCGCGTGTTCGCGACCGTCCCGGCCGATGCGGCCCCGATCGCGGCCGCGGCGGCGACGGCGATCGATCCCGCCGGCGCGGCCGCCGGCGTGGCGCCGAGTGAGCCCGAGGCGCGCGCCTACGACCGCGTGGCGACCGGCGCGCTCGGGGCGGCGGCGCATCAGCCGGTTGCCGCCGTCGAGGCGACGCGGCTCCTGGCCGGGAGCGCAACGGCAGCGCTGCTGCTGCGCACCGCCGAGCCGATCGACTGGCAGCGCACGACGCTGACGCTCGCCGCCGTCGCTGCGTCGGCCGAGCCGGTGCCCGCGCGCGGCGCGAAGCTGATCGACGCCGGTTTCGCGCTCGGCGCTGCGCCGGATCCGGCGCAGGAATGGGCAACCGTCGTCCTGCTCGAACGGCGCGATCTGGCCGGCCACGCCATCGAGCGGCGCACGCTGCCGAGCGCGGACGCGCCCGCGCTCGCGGCCGGGACTCCGCTCTACCACGGCAATTTCATCACATCGTTCGAGAGCGCCGAGACGGTGCAGGAGCTGCTGTGGCAACCCGCCTTCGCGGATCTCTCGGAGGTGACGCCGATCGTGCCGGCGGGAATCGGCATCCCGAACTGGCAGGGCTCCGCCGGCACGCTGTCGCAAACCGCAGCATTCCACGTGCCGGACCCGCCCTGGCCGCCGTTCGGGCCCAAGCGGGAGCGCGGCACGCTTGCGGTGCATCCGATGGCTTCGGCGGTGGACGTGCGCTTTCGCGCCCGGATCGACATACCCGGCGCCGGCAGTGCCGGCCTCGTCTTCCGCTATCAGAATCCGCAGAACCATTACCGCTTCGCCATTGACCGCATCAACAATCGGCGCCGGCTGGTGCGTTTCGCCGGCGGCGGGTTCACGGTTCTGCACTCCTCGGCGCTGCCGATCGGCGCCGGCGCCACGCAGATCGTCTCGATCGATGCGGTCGGAAACCGCCTCACTGTCAGCATCGATGGGGCGGAGGTAGCCTCCGTGACGGACGCGAGCCTGCTTTCCGGCGGGGTTGGCTTCCACACCCATCGCCACCCGCAGGCGCGCTTCTCCGAGGTCAGCGTCGAGCGGCTGGCCGCGCGCATGGGCGACTGGCGGATCGACGACGTGGCGCCGACCGGCGCGCGCTCGGTCTGGCGGATCGCGCATGGCCTGCTCTCGAAGGACGCCGCGACGCCGGTGCCGCCCGGGGGCGCCTTCGCGGTGATCGCGAATGCCGCCTGGAGCGACCTGCGCGTCGCGACCGCGCTGGAGGTGAAACCCGGCTCGATCGGGCAAGCCGGCGTCGTCTGGCGCTATGTCTCGCCGGACGATCATATGCGGCTCGCCTTCGACCCGGCCGCCGCGACGGCGATCGTGGTTCGGCGCAGCGGCGGAGTTGACAGCGTGATCTGGAGCGGCGCGCTGCCTCCGGCCGGGACTTCGCCGGCGCGCACGCTCGTGATCGAGACCGTCGGCCGCCGGCTCAAGGCGACGCTCGACGAGGTCCCGCTGTTCGACACCGCCGATGCCGGGCTCGGCACGGGCAGCGTCGGCGCGTTCGGCGATCACGGTGCCGCGCTCGATGCCTGGCCATTCTCGATCGCCCACGCGGCGCCGTCGTGGGAGCCCTGGTACGCGTTCGGCGCCGAGGGTTCACGCACCTCGGGCCGTCGGTTCCGCGTTGCCGCCTCGTCCGAACCGGCCGGTCATGTGAGCGCGGCCGGAGAGGATGCGCGCTGGAAGGGGCTAGCGGCGGCCGGCTTCCGCCCGGCGTTTTCGGGCGAGGGCGTCGACCTGCGGCTGCGCGATGCGGCCGGCGCGACGTTGCATCAGCGCCGTTTCCGGCCCGACTCGGCCTATGCGGCCCTGCCGGTCCGCGTGGCGCGCGCCCAGGACGGCACCGGCATCGCGATCCTGCCGTTCGGCGCGCCGAGTCTGCCGGACGGCGAAATCAGGACCGTCTTCAGCTACCGCCGTGACAATTTTGCGGTCGATAGCGAAAGCCTGGTGCTGAGCGAAGCCGGCGACACAAGTCCCGAAACCGCGCGGCTGTCGCTCGGCTAAACAATGGAGAGTCGGAGCATTCGCTGGTCGCAGACATCGGGACCGCGGGTGATTCTGGCGGACAAACACGTGATGGCTGCTTAGGCTTTGGCTCGTTGATCGGCGAAGTCGAACGGCACCCAGCATTACCCCACCCTCGCCTTGCGCTCCTCCTCCACCGCAAACAGCGGCAGCAGCGCGCGCCGGATCGCGGCCTGGCGCGGGGCTGAGGTGATCTGCGCGCCGGTCAGGTCGGTGACGTAGAACACGTCGACCACGCGCTCGCCGAAGGTCGCCACGTGCGCCGAGGCGATGTTGAGGTTGAGCTTGGACAAGGTCGCGGTCAGCTCGTAGAGCAGCCCGGGCCGGTCGAGCCCGGTGACCTCGACCACGGTGTAGCGGTTGGACCACTGGTTGTTGATCATCACCTCGGGCTCGATCGCGAACGCCTTGAGGCGGCCCTTGCGCAGCGCGCGCTTGGCCACGACCTCGGGCAGCCGCAACTCGCCCGCGAGCGCGCGCTCGATCGAGTCGGCGATGCGCACGGCGCGGCGCGCCTCGTCCTCGTCGTGCTCGAACTCGCGCGTCACCGCGATGGTGTCGAGCGCGAGCCCGTCGGTGGTGGTGAAGATCTGCGCGTCGACGATGTTGGCGCCGGCCGCGGCGCACGCGCCGGCGATGGTCGACAGCAGGCGCGGATGGTCGGGCGCGAGCACGGTCAGCTCGGTGACGCCACGCGCCGCGTCGTATCCGACGCCGGTCGCGAGCTTCCTGTTCGCCGCCTCGGCCGAACGCACGAAGCGCGCATGCGAGATCTTGTGGGCGAGATCGACCTTGAGCCAATAGGCCGGATAGTGCCGCGCGATGTAGCGGTCGAGCTCGTCAGCCGGCCAGTCCTTCAATTCGGCGCGGAATTCAGCCTGCGCCATGGCGACGCGCCTGGCGCGGTCGACTTCCGAGAAACCGCCGGTCAGCACCGGTTCGGTCTCGTAATAGAGCGTGCGCAGCAGCTGCGCCTTCCAGCCGTTCCACACGCCGGGCCCGACCGCGCGGATGTCGGCGGTGGTGAGGATCAAGAGCAGCTTCATGCGCTCGAGCGATTGCACCACGGCTGCGAAATTCTCGATGGTCTTGCGGTCGGAGAGATCGCGCGACTGCGCGACCGTCGACATCGTCAGATGCTGGTCCACCAGCCAGGCTACGGTCTCGGTCTCGGCGGCTGAGAGGCCAATGCGCGGACAGAAGCGACGCGCGATGCGCGCGCCGGCGATCGAGTGGTCCTCGATGCGGCCCTTGGCGATGTCGTGCAGGAACAGCGCGACATAGAGCAGTTTGCGATGCGGCTCCTGGATGGTGCGCATCAATTCGCTGGCGAGCGCGAACTCCTCATTGCCGCCGGCCTCGATGTCGTCGAGCACGCCGATGCAGCGCAGCAGGTGCTCGTCCACCGTGTAGTGGTGGTACATGTTGAACTGCATCATGGCGACGATGCGCCCGAAGGCACGCACGAAGCGGCCGAGCACGCCGGCCTCGTTCATCCGGCGCAGCACCACCTCGGCACCCTCCGAGGTCAGGATCTCGAAAAACAGGCGGTTGGCCCCGGCGTCGTCGCGCACCCCCTGGTCGATCAGGCTGAGCGATCGTCGCGCCGCACGCATGGCTTCGGGGTGGAAAGCGAGATTGTGGGTCTGCGCGATGCGGAAGATGCGGATCAGGTTGACCGGGTCGCGCCGGTAAGCCTCGGGGTCGGCGATGTTGATGCGGTTGTTGTCGACCACGAAGTCGTCGCTGCCGAGCACCACGCGCCGGCGCGGCTTGAAGCGCGCCATCACGCGGTCGAGCACCGGGATTGCCTTGGCCTGCCGCTCCTCCAGGCCGGCGCACAGGATGGCGGTGAGGTCGCCGACGTCCTTGGCCACCAGGAAGTAGTGCTTCATGAAGCGCTCGACGTCCTTCAGGCCCGGATGCTCGGTGTAACCGAGCCGGACCGCGATCTCGCGCTGGATGTCGAACGACAGCCGTTCCTCGGCGTGGCCGGTGACGAAGTGCATGTGGCAGCGCACCGCCCAGAGGAAATCCTCGCAGCGGCGGAAGCGCTGGAACTCCTGCCGGTCGAACACGCCGCGCCCGATCAGCTCCTCGGGTTCGTGCACGCGGTAGACGTATTTGGCGATCCAGAACAGCGTGTGCAGATCGCGCAGTCCCCCTTTGCCGTCCTTGACGTTGGGCTCGACCAGGTAGCGCGACTGCCCGGCGCGGCGCAGGCGCTCCTCGCGCTCGGCGAGCTTGGCGGCGACAAACTGCGGCGCGCTGCCCTTGACGATGTCCTTGTCGAAGCGCGCGGCGAACTCGTCGTAGAGCGCGCGGTCCCCGAGCAGATGACGCGCTTCGAGCAGCGCGGTGCGGATGGTCATGTCGGCCTTGGCCTGGCGCACGCACTCGTCGACCGAGCGGGTGGCGTGGCCGACCTTCAACCCCATGTCCCACAGACAATAGAGGATGGCCTCGGCGACCGACTCGCCCCAGGCGGTCTGCTTGTAGGGCAGCAGGAACAACAGATCGATGTCGGAGCCCGGCGCCAGCAGCCCGCGGCCGTAACCGCCGGTCGCGATCACCGCCATGCGCTCGGCTTCGGAAGGATTGTCGGAGCGATAAAGATGGCGCGCGATGAACTCGTACAGCACGCGGATGATCTCGTCCTGCATGGCGCACAGGCGCTCGGCGCACAGCCGGCCGCGCTTGTCGGCCAGCAGCAGTTGCTCCGCCTTGGCGCGACCTTCCGCCAGCACGGACTTGAGCAGTTGCGCGACCGCAGTGCGCAGCTCACGCTCGCGGCTTCCGTAGGTGCCGGCAAGCCGGGCGAGCTCGGCAGCGACCGCGGCCGCATCGAACAGATCGGCGCCGCGCAGAGGCTGGTCGGCGGGAGAGAGCATGGCGTTTCCCGATACCCGAGCGGCCGAGATGTGTCATGGGATTCCGCAGCAACGGCCCAATGGGCAGCTTGCCGCACCGCTTCCAGGTGAACGGCATGTGGTTCGCCGTGCCGAGCAGGGCGCAGTAGAAGAATTCTACTATCCGTAGCGCAAAATCGTAACAAATCTTCCATTGACCCGGCGTTTTAGCCGCCCTTAAATAACAAACGTAGCGCCGATTTGAGCGAGCAGCTTGCGGGCGCTTAACAAATGCAGCTAAAGCGTGGGCCCCGCCCAAGGCCGAAGCTGATGGCGGGCCACTCCCCGCCTCCATCAACTTACGCGGCTATCGGCCGCCCCATGGAGGTTCTCCGATGTCTCTCTTCTCGCGACGTTCGCTGCTGGCTTCCGCGCTGCTGGTCGGGTTGGCGCCGACTTCGGCGCTGTTTGCCGCCGACAAGCCGAAGGAAATCCGCCTCGACTGGGCGACCTACAACCCGGTCTCGATGGTGCTGAAGGACCGCGGCTTGTTGGAAAAGGAATTCGCCAAGGACGGCATCGCGATCCGCTGGGTGCAGACGCTCGGCTCCAACAAGGCGCTCGAGTTCCTCAACGCCGGCTCGATCGACTTCGGCTCGACCGCCGGCTCCGCGGCGCTCGTGTCCAAGATCAATGGCAACCCGATCAAGTCGATCTACGTCTATTCGCGTCCCGAATGGACCGCCCTGGTCACGCGCAAGGATTCGACGATTACCAAGATCGCCGACCTCAAGGGCAAGCGTGTCGCGGTGACGCGCGGCACCGATCCGCACATCTTCCTGGTGCGCGCGCTGCAGAGTGTCGGCCTCACCGAGCGCGACATCACGCCGGTGCTGCTGCAGCACCCCGACGGCAAGACCGCGCTGATCCGCGGCGACGTCGATGCCTGGGCCGGCCTCGATCCCATGATGGCGGCCGCCGAAGTCGAGGACGGCGCCAAGCTGTTCTTCCGCAAACCGGAGGCCAATACCTGGGGCATCCTCAACGTGCGCGAGGAATTCCTCAAGGATCATCCCGAACTGGTGCGGCGCGTGCTCGCCGTCTACGAGGAGGCGCGCAAGGTCTCGCTCGCCAACTACGGCGAGGTGAAGCGCGTGTTCATTGCCGCCACCAAGCTGCCCGAGGCCGTCGTCGACAAGCAGCTCAAGGAGCGCACCGAGCTGACCCATAGCCGTATCGGCGCGCCGCAACGGGAGTCGATCCTCGCCGCCGGCCTTGCCCTGCAGCAGGCGGGCGTGATCAAGGCCGATGTCGACGTGAAGGCGACCGTCGACAACCTGATCGACGACCGCTGGGTCGCGGTGACGAACTGACGAGCAGCGCCGGACGCGCGGTTCACCCCCTTTCCTCGAGAGGGCGAACCGAGCTCGTGTTCACATTGCATTCCTGACGCCGTCCATGTCTCTTGTCGCCATGTCAGTCCCGGCCGAACCCGCCATTGCGGAGCAAGCCCGGCGTCCGTTCGTGCGCTATGTGCGCCCGGCGTTCGGCCTGCTGCTGCCGGTCGGCGCCGCGGTGCTGTGGGAGATCGCGGTTGCGGCCGGCTTTTCCGACGGCCGGCTGGTGCCGCCGCCATCGCGCATCTGGGCCACGCTGGTCGAACTCGCACAAGCCGGCGAGCTGCAGCGCCACACCGCGGCGACGGTTGCGCGCGTCGCGGCCGGCTTCGCGTTCGGGGTCGCGGCCGGCACGCTGCTGGGGGCGATCACCGGCTACTCGGCGCTGCTGCGCCGTCTGCTCGATCCGACCCTGCAGGCGCTGCGCGCGATTCCCTCGATCGCCTGGGTGCCGTTGTTCATCCTCTGGCTCGGCATCTTCGAATCCTCCAAGGTGACGCTGATCTCGGTGGGCGTGTTCTTCCCGGTGTATCTCGGCGTGATGGGCGCGGTGCTGTCGGTCGACCGCAAGATCGTCGAGGTCGGGCGCGTGTTCCGCCTCTCCGGCCCGGCGATGATCCGCCGCATCCTGCTGCCCGCCGTGCTGCCGGCCTACGTGGTATCGCTGCGCGCGGGGCTCGGTCTCGGCTGGATGTTCGTGGTCGCCGCCGAACTGCTCGGCGCCTCGGAAGGGCTCGGCTATCTGCTGATCGACGGCCAGCAGCTCGGCAAGCCGTCGCAGATCGTCGCCGCCATCGTGGTCTTCGCCGTGATCGGCAAGACCACCGACTGGATCCTCGCTGCCGCGACGACGCCGTTGCTGCGCTGGGAAGATCGTTTTGGCGGTCGCGGATAGGCTCATGCTCACCATCGGCCATGTCGGCAAGACCTACCCGAACGGCGTGCGCGCGCTCGACGGCATCTCGCTCGAGGTCGAGCCGGGCGAGATCGTCGCCGTGGTCGGCGGCTCCGGCTGCGGCAAGTCGACCCTGATGCGCGTGGTCTCGGGGCTGGACAATCCCACCCAAGGCGCGGTCGCGCTCGACGGCGAGGCCATCATGGCGCCGCACGAGAAGATCGGCATCGTGTTCCAGGAGCCGCGGTTGCTGCCGTGGCTGACGGTGGCCGACAATGTGGGCTTCGGGCTCGCCGACCGTCCCAAGGCCGAACGTGTCGAGCGCGTCGCGCGCCAGCTCGACCGCGTCGGGCTTACCGACAAAGCCACGGTGTGGCCGCGCGAGCTCTCCGGCGGCCAGGCGCAGCGGGTCGCGATCGCGCGCGCGCTGGTGATGCGACCGGAGGTGCTGCTGCTCGACGAGCCGTTCTCGGCGCTCGATGCCTTCACCCGCATCGACCTGCAGGACCATCTGCTGGATTTGTGGGCCGACACGCGCCCGACCCTGGTGGTCGTCACCCATGACGTGGAGGAGGCGATCGTGCTCGCCGACCGCGTCGTGGTGATGCGCCCGCAGCCCGGCCGGGTGTTCGCCGCGATCGCGATCGATCTGCCCCGCCCGCGCGACCGCCAGTCGGCGGCCTATGATTTCGCCAAGCGCCGCGTGCTCGCCGCGCTCGACCGCTCGCTCGACCGCAAGGCGAGCGTCGACGACGGCGAGACCAAATCCGAGACCGGCGCGGCAATGTGGTGGTAGCGGCGCCGATCTGCTCGTAGCGCCGGCTCCCGAAAGAACTTATCGTTGCCTCTGCGCGCGACAGCGCTGCGAGTGGGAGTACGCGACATGACCAGCCTCGATGAGGGCAAGCGTTCCGAGACCCCGCCCACAATCAATATTCGCGGTGATCATCTGACGCCGCACGAGATCCAGATCGAGCCGCGCATCCTGCAGAAATCCAGATTGCCACTCACCATCGCGTTGGTGTCGTTTCTCGGCCTGTTCCTGCTGATTTTCGTGCCGCCCCTCATCAGCCTGCTGACCGGCCGGAAGATGACTTTCAATCTCGATTTCGGCGACGCGCAGGCGAGCCCCATCGTGTATGTGGTCGCATTGTATTTCCCGCATATCCTGCTGTTCATCGTCACGCTCGTGAGCGGCTATATCGGTTACCGCTTGATCGTCGCCTCGGGGGCGAACCCGGAAAATCCGATCCCGCCGAGCAACTACGCGCTGCTGGCGCCGCTGATCCAGGAGGGCAAATCAGACGCGATCGACCAGTATGTCCGTCTCTCCAGCCTGAGCGGCTTCACCGGGACCTTCACCAAGTTGGGATTGACCGGCCTGCCGCTGACCACGGTTGCGCTGACCTTGATCTTCGCCGCGCTCGCGTTGCTGGCGGCCGAACCGGACAGCCAGAAGAGCCTGTTCGACCTGACCAAGCTGACGCTGGGCGCCTTCATCGGCTCGTTCGTGCAAAGGCAGGTTGAACAGCGGCGGACGCCAGGACCGAAGGGCGACGAATCGCGGGCGCCTTCATCCAGTTAGGCTGACATGCCATTACCGTCGTTGCGCCAAGACGGTTTCTCTGGTGATACATGATGCATGGGTCCCGGCTGTCGCTTCGTGGCTGGCACCACAGCACCTCCCGGGAGGAAACAAGAAATGAAAATGCGCAGTTTTCAGGTCTGCCAGTGTGGGGCGCCGCTGCAGGCGAACGACGCCGAGGCGCCGCAGCCGCAGGGCACGCAGGTGCTGCTCAAGATGCTGGCCGCCGGCGTGTGCCACTCCGATCTGCACATCTGGGACGGCTATTACGAGATCGGCGGCGGCAAGAAGCTGATGCTCGCCGACCGCGGCATCAAGCTGCCGTTGACCATGGGGCACGAGAACGTCGGCGAGGTCGTGGCCTTCGGTCCCAACGCCAAGGGGGTCAAGGTCGGCGACGTGCGCCTGGTCAATCCGTGGATGGGCTGCGGCCAATGCAAGGTCTGCCAGCGCGGCGACGAGAACCTCTGCCTCAAGCCGCAGAACGTCGGCGTCTTCTCCCAAGGCGGCTATGCGACGCATATGCTCACGCCGCATCCGCGCCACCTGTTCGACATCGGCAATCTCAAGCCGGAGCAGGCCGCGCCGCTCGCCTGCTCGGGCGTCACCGCCTACAGCGCGCTGAAGAAGGTCGCCGCCACCCTGAAAGACGAGCCGGTGGTGATCATCGGCGCCGGCGGCGTCGGCCTGATGGGCGTGACGCTGGCGCGCAAGATGGGGGCCAAGGACGTGATCGTGGTCGACATCGATGCGGCAAAGCGCGAGGCCGCCATGAAAGCGGGTGCGACAGCGGCGGTAGACGGCGGCGCGGCCGACGCCGTGCAACAGATCCAAGCCGCGACCGGCGGCGGCGCCTGGGCGACAATCGACTTCGTCGGATCGAGCGCAACCGTCAATCTCGCGGTGAACAGCATCATCAAGGGCGGAACGGTGGTGGTGGTCGGCCTCTACGGCGGCGACGTCACGGTGCCGACGCCGTATCTGCCGCTGCGCGCCATGACGTTGCGCGGGTCCTACGTCGGCAGCCAGACCGACATGGCCGAGCTGCTCGATCTCGTGAAGCGAACCGGCATGCCGAGCGTCCCGATCCGCACGCGCCCGCTCGAAGAGGTCAACGCAACGCTCAACGATCTGCGCGCCGGCAAGATCGTCGGCCGCGTGGTGCTCACGCCGGCTGCCTGAGAACGCAAGCGGGACACTAGCGCGTTGGTGCGCGACATCCTTGCCTGCCGTGGAGAGCGCCCCATGAAGAGTTCCCTGTGGTTCAGCCGGTTCTCGTCGACCGTTTCGCACCTTGCGGGACGACCGGCGACATTCCTGCTGGCGTGCCTCATCGTCGTCGTCTGGGCCATTGCCGGGCCGTTTGCGGGGTTTTCGGATTTTTGGCAGCTCACCATCAATACCGGCACCACCATCATCACCTTCTTGATGGTGTTCATCATCCAGAACACGCAGAACCGCGACACGGCGGCGCTGCAGGTCAAGCTCGACGAATTGATCCGCGTCACCAAGCCGGCGCACAATTCGCTGCTCGACCTCGAGGAGCTGTCGTCCGAAGAGCTCGAGGAGCTGCGCGGCCAGTACCTGCGCCTCGCGCGCAAGGCGCGGGAAAAGGGCCTCGATCTCGTCATCGTGGAAAAGTGAAGCAGGATCAGCAGGAGAGAACCCGATGGACGCCGCCGGATTGCGCGCAATGCAGGCCCCGATCAAGGAGCGCTACAAAGGCGAACCCAAGGCCGCGATGATCACGCTCAAGGCCAAGGGCACGCTCGACGACAGCAACATCGCCTGCAAGGTCGAGACCGGCCGCGCGCTCGCCGTCGCCGGCCTGCACCCGGCGACCGGCGGCTCGGGGCTCGAGCTGTGCTCCGGCGACATGCTGCTGGAAGCACTGGTCGCCTGCGCCGGCGTGACGCTGAAGGCGGTGTCGACCGCGCTTGATATTCCGCTCAAGTCGGGCACCGTGGCGGCGGAAGGCGACCTCGACTTCCGCGGCACGCTCGGGGTGGCCAAGGACGCGCCGGTCGGCTTCGCGCAGATCAGGCTTTCCTTCGCAGTCGACACCGACGCGCCGCAGGACAAGCTCGACCAGCTGCTGAAGCTCACCGAGCGCTATTGCGTGGTCTACCAGACGATCAAGAGCGGCCCCCCGGTCGAGGTCACGCTGACGCGGAGCTGATACGCTACCCTGCGAATGCCTCTCGATCCGGTCTTCCTCCTCACGCTCATCATCAAGATGGCCGTCACCGCGGCGTTCGTGGTGAGCGCCTCGATGATCACCGAGCGCGCCGGCCCGGCGATCGGCGCACTGGTCACGACGCTGCCGGTCTCGGCCGGCCCGGCCTACGTGTTCCTGGCGCTCGATCACGACGCCGCCTTCATCGCGCAGGCCGCGCTCACGAGCCTTCCGATCAATGCCGCAACCGTGGTGTTCGCCTGCGTCTACGTGCTGCTGGCCCAGCGCGGCGGTCTCCTCGCCAGCCTTGCCGCGTCGCTGGTGTGCTGGGCAACGCTCGCCGTGTTGGTGCGGCTGACCCCGTGGTCGCTCGCCGGCGCCCTTGCCGTCAACGCGCTGGCGTTTCTCCTCTGCCTGCCGCTGGTACGGCGCTTTCGGACGGCGAGGATGCCGCCGGTCGCGCAGCGCTGGTACGACATTCCGCTGCGCGCCGCGATGGTCGCAGTCCTGGTTGCGACGCTCGTCATCCTGTCGAGCCGCGTCGGGCCGACGGTGAGCGGCATCATCGCCCTGTTCCCCGCGGTATTCACCAGCATGATCCTGATCCTGCATCCGCGCATCGGCGGGCCCGCCAATGCCGCCGTGATCGCGAACGGGCTGTGGGGTCTGATCGGCTTCGGCGTCGCCATCCTGGTGCTGCACGCGGCGGCGCGCCCGTTCGGCTCGGCCGCGGCCCTGACGCTTGCGCTCGCGACCTCGGTCGGCTGGAATTTCAGCTTGTGGGCGCTGCGCCGCCAGCGGCTCGCGCGCCAGGCGGCAACGGCTACGCGTCCTTCTTCGCCGCCGCGAGCTTGAGCGCATAGAGCGCTTCGAGCGCTTCGCGCGGCGACATCTCGTCGGGATGCAGCGCGGCAAGCGCCTCGATCACGGCCGCCGCTGCCGCGTCCATGCGCGGCGGAGACGGAGCCGCGCGCGGCGCCGCGGCGAACAGCGGCAGATCGTCGATCAAGCGGCGTGCCGGCGAGGTCCGGTCCTCGGCCTCCAATTCGCTCAGCACCAGCTTGGCGCGCTCGATCACGGCAGCGGGGAGGCCTGCGAGCTTGGCCACCTGGATGCCGTAGGAGCGGTCCGCCGCGCCCGCCACCACCTCGTGCAGGAACACGACATCGCCGTGCCATTCCTTCACGCGCACCGTGGCGTTGAACAGCCGCTTGAGCTTGCCGGCGAGCGCGGTCAGCTCGTGGAAGTGGGTGGCGAACAGCGCGCGGCAGCGATTGTGCTCGTGCAGATGCTCGATCGCCGCCCAGGCGATCGAGAGGCCGTCGAAGGTCGCGGTGCCGCGGCCGATCTCGTCGAGGATGACCAGCGCGCGCTCGCCCGCCTGATTGAGGATCGCCGCGCTTTCGACCATCTCGACCATGAAGGTCGAACGTCCGCGCGCCAGATCGTCGGCCGCGCCCACGCGCGAGAACAACCGGTCGACCACGCCGATGCGCGCATGCCGCGCCGGCACGAACGACCCCATCTGCGCCAGCACGGCGATCAACGCGTTCTGCCGCAGATAGGTCGACTTGCCGGCCATGTTGGGGCCGGTGACCACATAGATGCGGCCGGCATTCTCGCCTGCGGGCGGCGAGAGGTCGCAGTCGTTGGAGACGAAAGGACCGCCGTCGGCAACGAGCGCCTGCTCGACCACCGGATGGCGCCCGCCTTCGATCACGAAATCGAGCGAACGGTCGACCTGCGGCCGCGCATAGTCGCGCTCGACCGCGAGCGCGGCGAGCGCTGCGGCGACGTCGAGCGCGCTCACGGCCTCGGCGGCGCGCTTGATCGCCTCGGCGTCCCGCGTCACGCCTGCACTCAGGCGATCGAAGACGTCGAACTCGAGCGCGAGCGCGCGGTCGGCGGCGGTCGCGATCTTCGCTTCGAGCTCGGCAAGCTCCGTCGTGGTGAAGCGCACCTGGCCGGCGAGCGTCTGGCGATGGATGAAGGTCGCGTTGAGCGGCGCGGCCAGCAGCTTATCGCCGTGCTGCGCGGTCACGTCGACGAAATAGCCGAGCACGTTGTTGTGGCGCACCTTGAGCGAGCGGATGCCGGTTTCCTCGGCGTAGCGCGCCTGCAGGGCTGCCACGATCCGCCGCGATTCGTCGCGCAGCGCACGGGTCTCGTCGAGCGCCGCCTGGTAGCCCGCGCGCACGAAGCCGCCGTCGCGCTTGAGATGCGGCACGTCGTCGGCAAGCGCGCGCGAAAGCTCCGCCGCGACTGCGGCGTCGGGTGCGACCAGCGCCTGGCACGCGGCCGCGACCTCGGCCGGGCCGCCGGCGAGGGGCGCGAGGCGCGCGGCAAGCGCCTGCGCGGCGACGAGCCCATCGCGGATCGCGGCGAGATCGCGCGGGCCGCCGCGGCCGAGCGCGAGGCGCGCAAGCGCCCGGGCCAGGTCCGGCGCAGCGGCGAGCCGCGCCCGGACGTCGCTGCGCGCTTCCGCATCGGTCACAAACATCTCGACCGCGTCGATCCGGCGCGCGATCGCCGCGGGATCGGTGAGCGGAGCGGCGAGGCGTTGCGCCAACAGCCGCGCACCGGCCGCCGTCACGCTGCGGTCGATCGCGCCGATGAGCGAGCCGCGGCGCTCGCCGGTCAGCGTACGCATCAGTTCGAGGTTCGCGCGCGTCGCCGCATCGATGACGAGGCTCGCGCCGGCCGCTTCGCGCGCCGGCGGCGACAGCGGCGGCTTGTGGCCGAGCTGGGTGCGCTCGACATAGGTGACGCAGGCGGCGGCGGCAGCAAGCTCCAGGCGCGAGAACGCGCCGAACGCCTCGGTGGTCGCGACCGCGAAGTAGGCGGCAAGCCGCCGCTCCGCGGTCGCGCCGTCGAACACGTCGCGCGGAAGCGGCGTCACCGCCGGCAGGGTGCGCAGCCACGGCGCCAGGTCGGCATCGCCGTAGAGCGCGTCGGACACGATGATTTCGCCCGGCTCCAGCCGCGCGATCTCGGCGGCGAGCGAGGCGCGGTCGCGCTCGCTGACGCGGAACTCGGCGGTCGAGATATCGAGATAGGCAAGCGCGAACAGCGCGGGTTCTTCGGCCGCGGACGCGCGCGCCCGCACGATCGCCGCCAGATAATTGTTGCGCCGCGCGTCGAGCAGGGAATCCTCGGTCAGGGTGCCGGCGGTGATGAGCCGCGTCACGTCGCGCCGCACCACGCTCTTGTAGCCGCGCTTCCTGGCCTCCGCCGGGTCCTCGAGCTGCTCGCACACCGCGACGCGGTGGCCGAGCGCGATCAGCTTGTGCAGGTACTCGTCGGAGCGATGGATCGGCACGCCGCACATCGGGATGTCGGCGCCCTGATGCCGGCCGCGCCTGGTGAGCACGATACCGAGCGCGCGGCTCGCGATCTCCGCGTCCTGGAAGAACAGCTCGTAGAAGTCGCCCATGCGGTAGAACAGCAGGCAGTCCGGATTGGCCGCCTTGATCTCGATGTACTGCTCCATCATGGGGGTGACGCGCCCTGCGTCGGCAGGCGCCATGGGCGTGGCACGCTCGACAGCCTCGGTCGACGCGGCGGTATCCGGCGCAATGGTGGGGCGGGCGACGTTCATCGCCGCGACGCTAGCAGATGGCGCCGCGAGTTTCACGGCGCGACACGTGAGCTACGAACAGGCAATCCCGGTCTGGACATTCGAGATCGCCGCTTTCGGGGTCAGGATCGGGCGCCCCGTGGGGACCGACCTGCGCCATCGATCGGACCCGGCCTCTCGTGAGCCACGTGGACCAAGGACGGAATTGCGATTATCTCCGCCGAAGCCGCTGAATCGGACGGCCTGAAGTTCGCTGATCCAACCGACGTACCGCCTATGACTATGGTGCGGTATTCGCACCACCGACCTCGGAGCCATGATGCCGTCCATCCTCGACACCAAGAACACGTCGGCCCCATCCATCTTTCAGCCCGCCGCCCTGTTGCGCGAGGCGCGGCGGCAAAAAGGCCTCGAACCAGCCGACGTGCCGCCGGTTTGCATCCTGGACCCGGACGGCGACATCGTTCGGCGACTGCGGCAAACCGCTCAGGCGCGTCCCTTCGCGGGCTGGCCCTGCTATCACACGCAGCTGGATACTTTCATGCTCGGCGGGCGAAGCGTCGGCATCGTGGGATGCGCCGTCGGCGCGCCGTTCGCCGTCCTGATCGCCGAAGAGCTGTTCGCCAGCGGATGCCGCCTGCTGCTGAGCATGACGTCGGCCGGGCAGATCGTCGCGGCGGGCCGGCCGCCGTATTTTGTCATCATCGAGCGCGCGCTGCGCGATGAAGGGACGAGCTACCATTACGCTCCGCCATCCGAGTATGCCGAGGCCGACTCGAATCTGGTCACGCTCGCCGCCGACGCACTCAACGAGAAAGCCCAACACGTCATGGTAGGTTCGAGCTGGACCACGGATGCTCCGTTTCGCGAGACCGCCGAGGCAATCGAGGACGCCCGGTCGAAGGGCATACTGGCGGTCGAGATGGAGGCGGCTGCGCTCTACGCGTTTGCGCGTAAGGCCGGGGTGCAGGTCCTCTGCCTCGCCCATGTGACCAACACGATGGGTCAGGCAGAGCAGGATTTTGAGAAGGGAGAAGCGGACGGCACAGCCGATGCTCTTGCGGTGCTGGCAGCAATCGTGGGGACGCATGCCATCTCGCAAGAGCCCGCCAATGAGTGAGAATGGCGCAGCATGCGCCGCCACCGCTCGCGTGAGAGCATGATGGCGGCTAACGGGGCATCGAACGGGGCGATCGCGGCTCGCTCTGGACCCCGTCATCGCCAGTCCGCCGGAGAAGCATCATGAAGATCACGGACGTGCGGACGCATGTGCTGGAGGCGAAGCTGTCCCAGCCCTTCGCCTATTCGCGCGCCTGGTACGACACGCGGACCGCCATGGTGGTCGAGATTACGACCGACGAAGGCCTGATCGGCTGGGGCGAGTGCTACGGTCCTGCCCGCATGACCGCTGCCGTCGTCGCAAGCGTCGCGCCGTGGCTGATCGGCGCAGACCCGCTCCACACCGAGGTCCTGTGGCAGCAGATCTACGCCCGGCTGCGCGATCACGGGCAGAAAGGCGTCGTCATTCAGGGCTTGAGCGGCATCGACATCGCGCTCTGGGACATCAAGGGAAAACGCTTCGGCGTTCCGGCGTACCAATTGCTCGGCGGCCCGCTGCGCACCGAAGTGCCGGCCTACGCGACCGGTCTCTACCGGCGCAAAACGGGTGACCCGCTGCAATACCTGGCCGAGGAGGCGGCCGGTTACGTCGCGGAGGGCTTCAAGGCGGTGAAGCTGAAGGTCGGGTTCGGCGTGGAAGAAGATGCCGCGGTCACACGCGCCGTACGCGCAGCCATCGGACCCGATGCCGCCAGATCGTGCTGAATCTTCTTTCCAAACTCGATCAAGTTCACCGGCGCGGGCGGGCAGGTGATCGTCTCGACCGCCTTGACGGATCGCGCCGAGGCGGTGTTGCGCGTGCGCGACACCGGCATCGGCATGACCGAAAAGGAAATCCTCACCGCGATGGAGCCGTTCCGCCAGCTCGCAACCTCGATGCGCTACGGCTCCTGCGGCACCGGGCTGGGCTTGCCGCTGACGAAGGCTTTGGCCGAGGCCAACCGCGCGAGCTTTGCGATCAAGGGCGCGGTGGACGGGGGGACGTTGGTGGAGATAACGTTTCCGCGGACCAGGGTGCTGGCGCAGTGGAGGGTCTTAAAACAACCAAATACATCTCAGGCCCGATGCTAATTGCGCGAGCCAGAATCAAAATCTTGATGCGACCTAAATTCCTGAAGGGTGCGCAACAAAAAACATTGTTGGGTTGTCTTTTGATAGGCAAATGCAGTGCAGTCTCTCCTATTTCGACAATACTGCTCGCACTCCCCTAAGGACTGCGCAAAGGGATTTTCCATACTCGGTCCCTCCGCTACCGTATTGATTCTTATCGTGAATCGCACGGTTGAATTTTGAGCAAATGGCTGACTGACAGATGGCGGGGTGCGTCCGATGAGCAGATATGTTTCAAAACCGATAACCAACGCAGCTCCGATAGAAACCACATAGATTGCCCATCCGCCGACGGAACGCGATGGCTGCACCAATTGGCCTTGCGCTTCCGCCGCTCTCAACCGCTGTGTAAGGTCGGCAACGTATTCCTGAAATTCCGACCGCTCGCCTTCTAACGCACCCACCGTTCTTTTGAGTGTAGCAGACGCGTCGACCGCTTGGTCGTGTTCACGCCGCAACGTCTCTGCCGTCGTCCTCAGCGCTGCCATTTGGTCAACGACCTCATCGCGCTCGCGCCGCAAGTCGTCCTGCGCCATCACTTCCTTGGCAATCTGCGCTTGCAAAACGTGGTGTCGGTTCCCTGTTCCCTCGCGACGCGTACGCTCAGCTACCAATTCCGCTTCCAGCTCAAAGACTCTTCGTTGCATCCACGGTGGCGTCAGCTTCGCCTCAATATCGCGATTCAACTTGCGCCATTCGGCATCATCAAAATCACCCTTCCACCCGGTCAGATCTATCGCCTGCTGAGAGTACAGCCCCATCGGGAATTGATCTGGAGTAAGTGGATCGAGGAGGACCGTGATTAGTTTGCCATGTCGCTTGGCCACAGTTGCCTCATGACGCACATTGTCGGATTCAACGGATGCCGCAGACCAGAACACGACAGCACATTTGGATTTGGAAAGGTGCTGACGAATCCATGTATCCCAGTCGACGCCACTTGGGACTTCCTGATCCCAGAAAACTTCAAATCCCTGCTTGAATTTGGGCAAAATACGCGCTTGTCGATTTACCGTGCTGGCCGAGTTGGGCGCACCTTCAAGGCGCGCCGCAGGTTAGTGAGGAAGGGCCGGTGCGGCGGGGGATTTGCCCCGGCCTTCGCTGCGCTCAAGCCGGGCTACAAGCCCGCTCAAGAAATTTCCTGCTGTGGACGTTCTATGCAACGGCGGGCATTAGAGCTACCACCAGGATCATGGCGACCAATGAGCTTCGTTTCATCACATTGCCTCCCCTGCTTGTGCCGGGCGTCCTCAAGAATGAAGAAGGCGCGATTCACGTCACCGCCAAGGTGATGCGCGCCGGCCGGCCCCGTGGCTTCGCCTTGAGGATGATCTTTACGTCGCGGTCGAGCACCGTCATGAATTTCAAGAGCCGCTCCAGCGAATACTTGGTCAGCCGCCCACGCAACAGCGCCGACAGGTCGGGTTGCCGGATACCAAGCATGGCCGCTGCCGCGGTCTGTGTGAGACGTCGCCGCGCGATGATCTCCCGGATCTGCTGAACCAAATCGGCGCGCAGGCGCATGTCTTCGGGGTTGGCGAAGCCGAGGTCGGCGAAAACATTGCCGCTACCGCGATGAACCGGGATTTCCTTGCTCACTGTCTTTGCCTCGTTTCGTAGTTCATCCGGTAGTGTTCCTTAGCGCGCCGCAGTCGAGCTTTGATCAGTTCGATCTCATGCTTGGGAGTGGCAATGCCTTTCTTTGCCTTCTTCTGAAAGGCATGAAGCACATAGACGACTCCGGCGAACCGAACCGTATGGACGGCCCGATAGGCGTTCCCATCGTGGTCCTCCACGACCTCAAGGATATCTCGCCCGCCAAAGCCCTTGAGCGCTTTGGCTGCCGGGTGCTCGCCGCCCTGCTGGGCTCGGTAAATCAATTCGCCGACAACGGCACGCACTTCTCGAGGAAACGTCGCGCACATCGTCACGCGACGAAGCGATTCATTCGACAGGTTTCAGCATCGGCATGGTACACCAATTATAGATAATTGGCCATAGGCCCCTCACATCTGCTGCGGATTGGTCCCCCAGCGCTGGTGCAAAAAGCGCTCGCCCGGAGAGAACAGCACGCGGTCGGCAACGAGGCCGATCACCACGATCACCAGCATGACGCCGATCACCTGCTCCATGGCGTTGAGCTCGCGGCCGTAGTGCAGCAGATGGCCGAGGCCGAAGCCGGTCAGGATCGTGACGTAGATCTCCGCCGCCATCAGCGAGCGCCAGGCGAAGGCCCAGCCCTGCTTCATGCCGCTCACCAGGAACGGCAGCGAGGCCGGCAGGATCACCCGGGTCCAGCGGTGGAAGCCTTCCGAGCCCATGGTGCGCGCGGCGCGCGCGTAGATCGGCGGGATCGATGCGCGCGCCGTGGTCGGTCGCGATGATCACCGACCAGACCGTGCCCATGACCACGACGAACAGCATGGCGCCCTCGGTCTGCCCGAACCATAGCAGCGCGAGCGGCACCCAGCACACGCTCGGCAGGGTCTGCAGCCCGAGCGCGAGCGAGCCGACGGTGTCGCCGAGCAGCTGCGACGCGCTCATGAACAGGCCGAGCGGAAGGCCGATGCAGATGCCGATGACATAGCCGACCAGCAGCCGCCGCACGGTCACGGCGGTCGCCTCGAGCAGGCTGCCGTCCAGGATTGCGCTCCAGAGGTACTCCACGATGCTCGCGGGCGAGGGCAGCAGCACCGGCGACCAGCGCCCGCTCGCGGCCGCAAGCCACCACAACGCGGCGAGCCCGGCGAAGAACAGTGCGGCGTGGAGGAAGCGCTTCATGCCGCGCCTGGCTTCGCTCATGTCGCGCAGGGTCGCGGCGATCGCGGCTCGCGTGCTCGGCGAGCACGGGCAGTTGATGTCGCGCGGGCGCGGCAACGGTATGGCGAATTCGCTGCCCGATGCGGCCGGGCCGCGGCGACATCAGGACCACGCGGTCGCCGAGGCAGGCCGCCTCGCGCACGTTGTGGGTCACGAACACGATGGTCTTGCGCGCTCTCGGTCCAGATGCGCTGGATGTCGTCGTAGAGCTGCTCGCGGGTCATGCGCATCGAGCGCCGCGAACGGCTCGTCCATCAGCAGCACTTGCGGATCGGGCGCGAGCGCGCGCGCCAGCGCGACGCGCTGCTTCATGCCGCCCGACAGCTCGTGAATGTTGGCGTCGGCGAACCGCTCCAGCCCGACCATGGCGAGATGACGCGCCGCGATCTCGCGCCGCTCGCGGTTGGTGAGGCCGCGCTTGAGCTTGAGCCCGAACATCACGTTGCCGAGGCCGTGAGCCAGGGAAACAGCGCCGGTTCCTGGAACATCACCAGCCGCTGCTGCCCGGGCCGTTCGACCGACTGCGCCGTCCGCCAACACGCGCCCGGCATCGGGCCTGGGTCGAGCCCGGCGATGATGTCGAGCAAGGTCGACTTGCCGCAGCCGCTCGGGCCGACCAGGCAGACGAACTCGCCCGGGGTCGATCTCGAGCGAAACGTTGTCGAGCGCCTGCACCATCGCCGCTCTGCGTGCGGTACCACTTCGTCACGCCTTCGACCACGAGCTTGGCGGTGGCGTGATCGGCGGCCGCCGGCAGCATCAAGGTGCTTCGACCAGACGGGACGAGTTCAGGGACGTGGCGCAGGAACCCGACCTGCTGGGCGCTGCCTGACGAACGCCTCGAACGCGGCGAGCGAGACGTCGCCGGTGGGCGTCATGCGCGACCACGCGCGCGCGATCAGTTCGGCCGAGAAGTCGCTCCTGAAGGTCGTGCGCAGCTCCTCGCGCGCCATGCGCTGCGCCTCCGTCCCGTTCTGCTTGATCCAGTCGGTCAGTTCGCGATGGGCGGCGACGAAGCGGCGCACCAGCTCGCGCCGCTCGGCGAGAAACTTGGCGCGCGCGACCAGCACCGTGGTCACCGCGTCCTTCTCCTCGACCAGCACCTTGCCGCCGGCCTCCATCTCGAGCCGCGACACCCACGGCTCGACCGTCCATACCGCGTCGAGCTGCTTGCGCATGAACAAGCGCGAGCTGATCGGGGTTCGCGGTCGGCAACACGTGGGCGTCGCCGCCGGTCTGCGTGATCTTGCAGGCCGCCGGCGGCGAGCCAGGCGCGCGCCGCCACGTCCTGCGTGTTGCCGAACTGCGGCGTGCCGATCTTCTTGCCGCGGAAGTCCGCCGCCTTGGCGAGGGCGCCGTCGCCCTGCACCACCAGCGCCGAAGCGCCGTTGACGGCGCCGGCCACCACCCGCACCTCGTCGCCGCGCGAGCGCACATAGGCGTTGAGCGCCGGGTTCGGACCCACATAGGTGAGATCGATGCTGGCGGCGAACATCGCCTCCATGGCGCTCGGTCCGGCGTTGTAGGCGTACCACTCGATCCTGGGCGCCGATGCGCTCGGCGAACCAGTTGCTGCCCCTGGCGCTCGAAGTGACGCGCCACCAGCGCCTGCACGTGGGTGATGTTGGGAAAATGCCCGACCCGCAGCGTCACGTCCTGCGCGGCGGCCGCCGTCGGCAGTGCGGCGAGGGCGACCGCCACGACCATCCGCGTCAGCGTCCACGCACGTGCGCTACGCCGCCTCCGTGGGCCGCGAATCATCCGATCGGTCAAGGCCGCCTCCGCCGCCATTCGACCCCACCACCGGCCCCCGTGTCGACAGCCGTGCGACCCGACAACGCATGAGAGTTCGCGCCGGTTCGCCCGAGATGACGGCAGGGAGGCGCTCCGCTAAGGTGCGTAGGCCGGTCGAGCCAGGTCTATTGTTGAAGCATGATCTTTTCCGCAAACCGGTGCCCACTTTTCGGGGTCATGCTTTGGGGTCTTGCGTCAAGGGGTTGAAATGCCTGACAGAAAGGGCGGCCGCCAGTCGCGGCCGACGTTCACCGACCAGGAGGCGCTGCAGTTTCACAGCCAGGGCCGGCCGGGCAAGCTCGAAGTCGTCGCCACCAAGCCGATGGCGACGCAGCGCGACCTCTCGCTCGCCTATTCGCCCGGCGTCGCCGTGCCGGTGCTGGCCATCGCCGAGGACGAGAGCAAGGCCTACGACTACACCACCAAAGGCAATTTCGTCGCCGTCATCACCAACGGTACCGCGATCCTCGGGCTCGGCAACCGCGGGGCGCTCGCCGCCAAGCCGGTGATGGAAGGCAAGGCGGTGCTGTTCAAGCGCTTCGCCGACGTCGATTCGATCGATCTCGAGGTCAACACCGAGGACCCCGACGAATTCATCAACTGCGTCAAGTTCCTCGGCAAAGGCTGGGGCGGCATCAACCTGGAAGACATCAAGGCGCCGGAGTGCTTCATCATCGAGCAGCGCCTGCGCGAACTGCTCGACATCCCGGTGTTCCACGACGACCAGCACGGCACCGCCATCATCGCGGCGGCCGGCCTGATCAACGCGCTGCACCTGACCGGCCGCGATATCCGCGAGACAAAACTGGTGGTCAACGGCGCCGGCGCGAGCGGAATCGCCTGCACCGAACTGCTCAAGGCGCTCGGCCTGCATCCGAACAACGTGGTGCTGTGCGACACCAAGGGCGTGGTCTACCAGGGCCGCACCGACGGCATGAACCAGTGGAAATCGGCGCACGCGGTCGAGACCAAGGCGCGCACCCTTGCACAAGCCTTCGAGGGTGCGGATGTCGCCTTCGGACTTTCGGCCAAGGGCTCATTCACGGCCGACATGGTCAAGTCGATGGCGGCCAAACCCATCATCTTCGCCATGGCCAATCCCGATCCGGAGATCACCGTGGAGGAGGTGGCGCAGATCCGCGATGACGCCATCATGGCGACCGGGCGCTCCGACTACCCGAACCAGGTCAACAACGTGCTCGGCTTTCCCTACATCTTCCGCGGCGCGCTCGACGTGCGCGCAAGGACGATCAACATGGAGATGAAGATCGCCGCCGCGCAGGCGCTCGCCGCGCTGGCGCGCGAGGACGTGCCCGACGAAGTCGCCGCCGCCTACGGCATGCGTCCGAAGTTCGGACCGGACTACATCATCCCGGTGCCGTTCGACCCGCGACTCATCTCCTACGTGCCGTCGGCCGTCGCCAAGGCCGCGATGGATACCGGCGTCGCGCGCAAGCCGATCGTCGACATGGATGCCTACCGGCATCAGCTGCGCACGCGGCTCGATCCGGTCGCCGGCGTGCTGACGCGCGTGTTCGAGCGCCTACGGCGCCAGCCGCGCCGCGTCGTGTTCGCCGAGGGCGAGGAGGAGCAGGTGATCCGCGCCGCGGCGAGCTTCGTCGGCCAGGGGCTCGGCAGCGCGCTGCTGGTCGGGCGCGACGAGCGCGTGCGCGAGACCGCCGCCAATGCCGGCATCGAGCTCGGCGAGGGCATCGAGATCACCAACGCGCGGCTGTCGCGCCGCAACGTCGATTACGCCAGCTACCTGTACGAGCGGCTGCAGCGCAAAGGCTATCTGATCCGCGACTGCCAGCGCATGGTGAACCAGGACCGCAACACGTTCGCCGCCTGCATGGTGGCGCTCAACGACGCGGACGCCATGGTCACGGGCGTCACGCGCAACTTCTCGGTCGCGCTCGACGAGGTGCGGCGCGTGATCGATCCGAAACCCGGGCATCGCGTCATCGGCGTCTCGCTGGTGCTGGCGCGCGGGCGCACCGTGCTGGTCGCCGACACCGCAGTCACCGAGATGCCGGGCGGAGCCGACATCGCCGAGATCGCGATCGAGGCGGCCGGCGTCGCGCGCAAGCTCGGCTACGAGCCGCGGCTCGCGCTCTTGTCGTTCTCCACCTTCGGCCATCCGCCGGGCGAGCGCGCCGCCAAGGTACAGGAGGCGGTGCGCATCCTCGACCAGCGCCGCGTCGACTTCGAGTATGACGGCGAGATGGCGGCTGACGTCGCGCTCAATCCCGACCTGATGGCGGCCTACCCGTTCTGCCGCCTGTCCGGGCCCGCCAACGTGCTGGTCATGCCGGCGTTCCACTCCGCCGCGATCTCGACCAAGATGCTGCAGGAGCTCGGCGGCGCGACCGTGATCGGTCCGCTGCTGGTCGGACTCGACAACTCGGTGCAGATCGTCAACCTGTCGAGCAAGGACACCGACTTGGTCAACATGGCGGCGCTTGCGGCGTACAATATCAGCGGGTGACAGGAGGCGAGTGGCGAATAGCGAATAGGGAGTAGCGAATAGTTGTTTCCCCATTCGCCTATTCGCTTCTTGAGGAACGATCATGACCGACACCAAGCTCCGCGGCGTCATCGCCGCCGTCGCCACCGCGGTCGACGAGACCGGCGCGCCCGATGCGGCGCGGTCCACCAGGCTGGCGCGCTTCCTGCTCGACACCGGCTGTGACGGCCTCAACGTGCTCGGCACCACCGGCGAGGCGACCTCGTTCTCGCTCGAGCAGCGCAAGGCGGTGATGACGGCCTACAGACAAGCCGGCCTGCCGCTGGACCGCCTGATGGTCGGCACCGGCGCGGCGGCGACCGCCGACGCGATCGCGCTGACGCGGCACGCGGCCGAGCTCGGCTTCGCGGGCGCGCTGGTCCTGCCGCCGTTCTACTACAAGGGCGTGCCGGATGACGGGCTCGCCGCCTATGTGGCCGCCATCGTGCAGGCGACGGCGGAGAAGCCGATCCCGATCTATCTCTATCACTTCCCGGCGCAGTCCGGGCTGCCGTGGCACGTCAGGCTGATCGCCCGCCTCATCGACGCGCACGGGTCGCGCATCGTCGGCTTGAAGGACTCCTCGGGCGACATGGCCTATGCGCGCGAGGCCGCCACGATCGCGTCCGGCTTCAAGGTGTTCCCCTCGACCGAGGCATGCTTGGCGGAGGCGCGCAGCGGCGTGTTCGCCGGCTGCATCTCGGCCACCGCCAACCTCAACGCCGATCTGTGCCAGCGTGCTTGGGCGTCCGGCGATCCGGCCGCGCTCGACGCCGCCGTGACCATCCGCAAGCTGTTCGACGGCAAGGCGCTGGTGCCGGGCATCAAGGCGCTGCTGGCGCACATCCACGGCGACCCGGCGCTCGCGCGCGTCGCGCCGCCGCTCGCCGCCTACCCGGCGGCCGAGCGCGCCGCCGCGGTCGCCGGCTACGACGCGACGCGGGCCAAGCGCGTCGCCTGACGCGCTGCGCGTCCGCGGAGGTCGGCGATGGCGGCTGACGACAAGATCGCCATCATCGGCGGCGGCATCGGCGGCGTGACCGCCGCGCTGTCGCTGCTGCGCGCCGGCTTCGACGTGCACGTCTACGAGCAGGCGAGCGCACTGCGCGAGGTCGGCGCCGGCATCAACATCACTCCCAACGCGGCGCGGATCCTGCACCGGCTCGGACTGGCCGAGCCGCTCGACCAGCTCGGCGTGCGGCCGACCGCCTGGCACCAACGCCGCTGGGACGACGGGCGCACTTTGCTGCGCACGCCGATCGCCGGGGCGGTCGAAGCGGCATTTGGCGCGCCGCAATACCAGATGCACCGCGCCGATCTGTTGTCGATCCTGACCGCGGCGTTGCCGGCAGAGCGCCTGCATGCCGGACATCGTGTGACCGGCCTCGTCGACCATGGCGATCATGTCGAGGTGCGGTTCGACAACGGCACCCGCATGCGCGCGGACCTGGCAGTCGGCGCCGACGGCATCCATTCGACGGTGCGCCGCCTGCTGTTCGGCGCGGAGCAGCCGCGCTTCACCGGCTGCGTCGCCTATCGCGGCCTGGTGCCGGCCGAGCGGCTCGCCCACCTCGACCTCGAAACGACGGCCGAGATCTGGATGGGTCCGGACAAGCATTTCGTGCACTACTTCGTGCAGAACCGGCGCCTGGTCAATTTCGTCTGCCAGATCGAGCAGGACAGCTGGACACGCGAGTCGTGGACTGACCGCGGCGTGGTGGCGGACGCGCTCGCCGCCTATGCGGGTTGGCACCCCCAGGTGCGCAGCATCATCGCGGCGGTCGACGAGACTTTCATCTGGGCGGTGTTCGAGCGTACGCCGATGGCGCGCTGGTCGGCCGGCCGCGCGACGCTGCTCGGGGATGCGTGTCACGCCATGGTGCCGTTCATGGCGCAGGGCGCGGCCATGGCGATCGAAGACGGCGCGGCGCTGGCGGCCTGCCTCACCCGGACCGGCGATGTCCCTGCAGCATTGCGGCTCTACGAAGCGGTGCGCCTGCCGCGGACGGCGCGAGTGCAGGCGCTCTCCAGCCACAACAAGACCCGCTTCCATCTCCGCGATGGTCCGCAGCAGGAAGAACGCGACCGGCAGATGGCCACCGGCTCGACCGACTGGTCGGCCTCCGCGGTGGCGTGGATCTATGGGCACGATGCGGAGGTGCTGGAGGAAAGGTGAGTGAATCCGACGACCCTTACGTCTATCCGGGCGCGTCGGTGCCCGAGCAGGCGGGTCATCATCGGCGACATCAACTACATCCACCCGTTCCGCGAGGGAAACGGCCGCACCCAGCTCCAATATCTCAAGCAGTTCGCCGCCCAAGCGGGCCATCCGGTCGATCTCGCGCGGATCGACGGCCCAAGCTGGATCGCGGCTTCCCGGTCCAGTCACGCGGCTGACTACGGCGCGATGGCGGCGGTCATTGGCGCAGCCTTCGAGCCTAGGACCGGCCGGAGCGGCGGCCGTTGACGCCTACCGGCCGCACCCCTATAAGCCTGCCCAACCGGCGGCGAGACGCCTCGCCGCCGCAGTCTTTTCGGACATTTACTTGATCGATCGGCGGCCGGATCCGCCACAGGGACGACACGATGGCCAATACCTCTTCCGCCAGCAAAGCCGCACGCGTGATCGTGCGGCGCACCGCCGTCAACAAGGCGCGGCGCTCGCGCATGCGCAATTTCCTCGGCAGGGTCGAGGAGGCGATCGCGTCCGGCGACAAGCAGGCGGCCGCAACCGCGCTCAATTCGGCCGCGCCCGAGCTGATGCGCGCTGCGCAGAAGGGCGTGATCCATCGCAACGCCGCGAGCCGCAAGATTTCGCGCCTGACCCAGCGCGTGGCGAAGCTCGCCCAATAGCGCGCGCAGTCTTTCACTCCGTCGAGCCCGGCCCTGCGCCGGGCTTTTGCTTTTGCGCTGGTGTTGCGGCGGATCGACGGCGCGGTCGATGTCCGCCATGGACCTGACGATACGTCGTCATCGAACTGTTGCTGCGGCGTCACAGATCGATTGGATTCGTCATCACGCGTGCGGAACGATCGGCGCATCGCGCGCGCCGCCGTGCCGTAAGCGCGAGGGTTACGCTCTCCGATCGCTCAGGAAAATCGCTAGCCGTGCAAGCGCTTATGCCAATAGCGCGATCAGGGACTCAGGAATCGTCGATTCGATGCGGCGAGGCGACGACGGCCGATGTCGATTGGCGGAATATTCGCGCAACACCGTGTTTCGTCGAATCCATGCGAGGTTTCAAGCAGTTGATGTTGGAGTTGGCATCCACGCACTGCGCCGCGCTCGACGCCGTGGCGCAACCGCGACAAAATCGTTAACGACACGCTTGCGCGTCGGGCGCTGCCGTGTATCCTTTCGATTACTCCCGCTCTTCCAGGGGTTCCAAATAAAGGCTCCAGTGTTCGCGCTCATCTTTGGATGAGGACGGAGTGTTGCGTCCAGGCGTCGAGGAATTCGAAGTTTGCTCTACAAGAAATCGGGGGCATATAGACTTGGGTTCACCTGCATGATGTCGGTGTTTCTCGTGCGTGGCATCGAAGGGGAACCTGCCGGAACTTGAACAGCTGCAAGAAAACCACGAGGCGTCGCGGACGGCGGTCGCGATGAACCAGGGGGCTTCATGGACAGGGCAGGACGGGAGCCGGCGTTGCCGGCCGACGCATCATTGTGTCGTTCGCCGCGGCGGACGAGTCGCGCATCCGGCAATCATGCGCGTCATGGGCGTGCCAAGCGCGCGCCGGCGACCGGCATGAGAGCGGGCGCTCCGCCGGATCGTTGATCCGCGCCCGGCCCTTTTCCATCCGCGCGTTTTTCGCCGTCCGCTCCTTGAGCGACCGGCCCTTCCGGAACCAGCCATGTCCAAGCTGTCAGCAGTGGCGCCCGAGCGAGCCGTTTTCCCCGCGGCGGTTGCCGGCAGCGCCGTCCCATCAACCGAAATGAACGAGATGCGCACCATGACGAGCCCGGATCAGGAGCGCTGGTCACGCGTCAAGCAGCGTCTGCGCGCCGCGGTCGGCGAGGATGTGTTCCTGAGCTGGTTTGCCAGCATGGATCTCGACGCGGTCGATGACGACACCATACGCCAATCGGTGCCGACCCGCTTCCTCAAGAGCTGGATCCAGTCGCACTATCTCGAGCGTGTCCTGGCCTGCTGGAAGGCCGAGCTCACGAATGTGACGCGCATCGAGCTGATCGTGCGCTCGGGCGTGCTGCGCAATGCGGTCGCCAAGCCCAAGCCCGCGCCGGCCGAGGCCGTGCGCGAGCTGCGCAACGGCAGCGCCGAACGGGCGGATGCGCGCCACGTGATTCTGCCGGCGCAGGCCGCGCACGAATCCCTCGGCGGCTCGCCGCTCGATCCGCGCCTCACCTTCGACAGCTTCGTGGTCGGCCGCTCCAATACCCTCGCCCACGCGGCGGCAAAGCAGGTGGCGCTGGCGCGGCGCGGCGAACCGGTGATGTTCAACCCGCTCTACGTTCATGCCGGGGTCGGGCTGGGCAAGACGCACCTGCTGCAGTCGCTCACGTGGGCCGGCAACGGCATCGCGGAACGCAAGGTGCTGTATCTCACCGCCGAGAAGTTCATGTACGGCTTCGTGGCGGCGCTCAAGGCGCAGACCGCGCTCGCCTTCAAGGAAGCATTGCGCGGCATCGACGTGCTCGTCATCGACGACCTGCAGTTCCTCCAGGGCAAGTCGACGCAGGTCGAGTTCTGCCACACGCTCAATGCGCTGATCGACGCCGGCCGGCAGGTGGTGATCGCGGCCGACCGGCCGCCCGGCGACCTGGAAAGCCTCGACGACCGCGTGCGCTCACGGCTCGCCGGCGGGCTCGTGGTCGAGATGGGCTCGCTGGAGGAAGAACTGCGGCTCGAGATCCTCAAGGCCCGCGTTGCCGCGGCGCGCGCGCATCATCCGGGCTTCGACGTGCCGCAGGGCGTGCTCGCCTTCATCGCGCGCACCGTCACGCACAACGGCCGCGACCTCGACGGCGCGCTCAACCGGCTGCTCGCCCACAACAAGCTGACCGGCCTCCCCGTCACCATGGAGATGGCCGAGCGCGCGGTGCGCGACCTGATCCGCCCGCAGGAACCCAAGCGGGTCAAGATCGAGGACATCCAGCGGGTGGTGGCGCGCCAGTACAACGTCAGCCGCTCCGACCTGCTCTCCTCGCGCCGCACCGCCAACGTGGTGCGCCCGCGCCAGATCGCCATGTATCTGGCCAAGACGCTCACTCTGCGGTCGCTGCCCGAGATCGGCCGGCGCTTCGGCGGCCGCGATCACACCACCGTGCTGCACGCCGTGCGCAAGATCGAGGGCCTGGTCGACAACGACAACGTGCTGGCCGAGGAGATCGAGCTGCTGAAGCGGCTGTTGCAGGAGTAGGACTGGGACGCGCTCGGGAAGTCGGGCACGCGATCTGCGTCATGGCCGGGGCATAGCCGTCCGAAGGACGGCGTCGCTTCGCTCGCCTATGCCCGGCCGTCCGCGTCTTGGGACCAGGCGCAAGAAAGACGTGGATGCCCGGCGCAAGGCCGGGCATGACGGCGGGTCGGCCCTTGCCGAAAGCGGCCCGGCGCGCCACTTTTGAACCCCGGTGCCGGATCGCGCCGGGCATTTTTCAGGCCGAGCGGGGTCGGACATGAAGATCACGGTCGAGCGCACCGCGCTCCTTAAATCGCTCGGGCATGTGCACCGCGTCGTCGAGCGGCGCAACACCATCCCGATCCTCGCCAACGTGCTGATCCGCGGCGACAAGGGCAAGCTCGCCCTCAAGGCGACCGACCTCGACCTCGAAGTCACGGAGCAGATTCCAGCCGAAGTCGGCCCGGCCGGCGCCACCACGGTGCCGGCGCACATGATCTACGACATCGTGCGCAAGCTGCCGGAGGGCGCGCAGGTCGCAATCGAAATCTTCCGGCGACCGCGCCTCGCTGACGATCCGCGCCGGCCGCTCGCGCTTCTCGCTGCAGACGCTGCCGGAAAGCGACTTCCCCGATCTCGCCGCCGGCGAGATGACGCACTCCTTCGCGCTGCCGGCCAAGGACCTCAAACGGCTAATCGACAAGACCCAGTTCGCGATCTCGACCGAGGAGACGCGCTATTACCTCAACGGCATCTACCTGCATACCGCCGGCGCCGCCAAGACGGTGAAACTGCGCGCGGTCGCGACCGACGGCCACCGCCTCGCCCAGGTCGAATTCGATGCGCCCAAGGGCGCCCAGGGCATGCCGGGAGTGATCGTGCCGCGCAAGACGGTGGGCGAGGTGCAGCGTCTGATCGAGGATCTCGACGCCGAAATCGGCATCGAACTGTCGCAGACCAAGATCCGCTTCACCATCGGCGACGTGGTGCTGACGTCCAAATTGATCGACGGCACGTTCCCCGAATACGGACGCGTCATCCCGACCGGCAACGACAAGACCCTGATCGTCGACAAGCCGGATTTCGAAGCCGCGGTCGACCGCGTCTCGACCGTGTCGAGCGAGCGCGGGCGCGCCGTGAAGCTGGCGCTTTCCGCCGGCAAGCTGGTGCTCACCGTCACCAATCCCGATTCCGGCAGCGCGACCGAAGAGCTGGAAGTCGAGTACGGCGCGGACGCGCTCGATATCGGCTTCAACTCGCGCTACCTGCTCGACATCGCGGCGCAGATCGAGGGCGAGGTCGCGGTGCTCAAGCTCGCCGACCCGGGCTCGCCGACACTGATCCAGGATAAGGACGCCACCGGCTCGCTCTACGTGCTGATGCCGATGCGGGTTTAGACGCGCTTATGCGGGTTCGGCGGAGGCCGAACCCTTCTTTGTTTTTTCGTGTGTCTTGGCGCTTTTCTTGGCGCTTTTCTTGGCGTTTGTCTTGCGCACCTTCTTCGGCGGGCCGGCCGGCCGTACGTGTCGGAACGCGTTCGGGCTGCCGGGTTCGTAATCAGGAATCGGTTGCGTGAAGGCCGTGACTGCGGTCGCCCAGAATTCGACTTTCTCGACTTCCTTCTGCAGGCGGTCGACCGATTCGACCAGCTGCCGTGCTATCCTTTCGCGCCCGCCATCATCAATCGGCCGTCGCATGGGGCCTCTCCTCCGGGACCTTGGCAAGATGGCTGCGCCCGGAACCTTCGAACTTCCTTCCTCCCATGGATAAAATCCCTGATCTTTCCATTGGTTCCGGTTTCACCCTGCCGTGCGATAGCGGAACTTCACGGCGTGCTCCAAACTCTTGCGGCAACAAACCGCCGGCATCCGGTTCGGGAACGCGACACCGATGAGTGCCGCCCGCATCCGCCGCCTGACGCTGACCAACTTCCGCAGCTACCGCACCGCGCAGCTCGCGATCGACGATCGTGCGGTGGTGTTGATCGGGCCGAACGGCGCCGGCAAGACCAACCTGATCGAGGCGATCTCGTTTCTGGCGCCCGGCCGCGGCCTGCGGCGCGCGACACTCGACGAGGCCGCGTTCAGCGAGGGCGACGGCGCATGGGCGGTCGCGGCGCAAGTGGAGGGCGCGCTCGGACTGGCGACGCTCGGCACCGGCATCGCGGCGCCGGCGGCGGACGATGCGACACTGGCGCGTGCCTGTCGCATCGACGGCGAGAGCGTCGCTTCCGCGGCCGCGTTCTGCGACCACCTGAGCGTGGTGTGGATGACGCCGGCCATGGACTCGCTGTTCCGCGGCCCCCCCTCCGAGCGGCGGCGCTTCCTCGACCGGCTCGTGCTCGCGGTCGACGGCGAGCACGGCAGCCGCGTCAACGCGTTCGAGCGTTCGTTGCGCTCGCGCAACCGGCTACTGGAGGAGCCAAGCCCGGACGCGCACTGGCTCGATGCCGTCGAGCACGAAACCGCCGAAGTCGCGATTGCGGTCGCGGCCGCGCGCGCCGAGACGGTGCGCCGACTGGGCAGCGCACTCGCGCGCGAGAAGCCGGAGGAGCCGTTCCCGCAAGCGTTTCCCCAGTCGTTTTCTCAGTCATTTCCTTGGGCCGGCGTCGCGCTCGACGGCTGGGTCGAGAATGCGCTCGGCGCGCAGCCCGCGAGCGAGGTCGAGGACCGCTATCGCGCGGTGCTCCGGGCGAACCGCGCGCGCGACAAGGCGGCCGGGCGTACCACCGACGGACCGCATCTGACCGACCTCGCGGTGCTGTACGGGCCGAAGGGAATCGCGGCCGCCGATGCCTCGACCGGCGAGCAGAAGGCGCTGCTCATCGGTCTGGTGCTGGCCCATGCCGGGCTCGTCGCCGAAATGACCGGGCTCGCCCCGGTGCTGTTGCTCGACGAAGTGGTGGCCCACCTCGATCCGGCGCGCCGCGCCGGGCTCTACGCAGCGCTCGGCTCCCTCGGCGCGCAGGTGTGGATGACCGGCGCCGACCCGGCCGCGTTCGCCGAGATCACGAGTCACGCCCAGGTGCTGGAGGTGAGCCCGGGGCGGGTCATGGTGCGCGCCCCCTAACGGTAGGGCTTGCGCTTGGCGCGCCGCGGCCGCTCGCGCAAATAGGCCGGCGCCGCGTTGACGTTCTCGCGACAATACCCGCCGACACCGCGCACCGTCGCCATGCACTGTTCCAGGCTGAAATAACTACAATCATAGGCTTCGCTGTAGTACCAGGCACACCACGGCGCATTGGCGCCGATCCAGAAATTGGCGATCCCCGCCTTGGCATCGCCGCGCGCATCGGCGATCAGCGCCGCCGCGGCGAACGCCAGAATGACGACGAAGCGCATTCTCGGACCTCCTCGGGTTACAAGAGCGGTTTCCTTGGAGCCAAGCCTAGCATCATTTGCGGCGATCCGCGGGCAATGCTGTCTGGCAGCAAAACCCGGTGTTGGCGGCACCGTAGAGCAGGCGATTCAGGGCTTTTGGCGACCCCGAATCCACGGCTTTGCGACGATCTTTCCGACCCAAAAATAATATTATTTATCAATAACTTATCCCCCTACACTTTGGGCTGTACGATAGCTATTTTTCATGCCACACCAACCAGCTGACTCCTCGTCTTTTCCACAAGCGATTCGCGAGTTCCCGCATGGCCGAAGCGGCGCGCCAAAAGCCAGCCCCCGACACCCGCTCGGACAGTTCCGACTACGGTGCGGAATCGATCAAGGTCCTGAAAGGCCTCGATGCGGTGCGCAAGCGCCCGGGCATGTACATCGGCGATACCGACGACGGCTCCGGCCTGCATCACATGGTCTACGAGGTGGTCGACAACGCCATCGACGAGGCGCTTGCCGGCTACGCGCACGAGGTGGTGGTCACGCTCAACCCGGACGGCTCGGTCACGGTGCGCGACGACGGACGCGGCATCCCGACCGACATCCACAAGGAAGAGGGCGTGTCGGCGGCCGAAGTGATCATGACGCAGCTGCATGCCGGCGGGAAATTCGACCAGAACTCCTACAAGGTCTCCGGCGGCCTGCACGGCGTCGGCGTTTCGGTCGTCAACGCTCTGTCGTCCTTGCTCAAGCTCACCATCTGGCGCGACGGAAGCGAGCACTTCATGGAGTTCCGCGACGGCGAGGCGGTCGCGCCGCTCGCCGCGGTGGGTGCTGCCGCCGACAAGCGCGGCACCGAGGTGACGTTCACGCCCTCGACCGCCACCTTCACCATGGTCGAGTTCGACTGGGCGACCCTGGAGCACCGCCTGCGCGAGCTCGCGTTCCTCAATTCCGGCGTGCTGATCGTGCTGTCCGACAAGCGCCACGCGGTCGAGAAGCGCGAGGAGATGCGCTATGAGGGTGGCGTCGAGGCGTTCGTCAAATACCTCGACCGCAACAAGACGCCGCTGATCGGCAAGCCGATCGTGATCAAGGCCGAGCGCGACGGGATCAGCATCGATTGCGCGCTGTGGTGGAACGACGGCTACCACGAGGCGGTGCTGTGCTTCACCAACAACATCCCGCAGCGCGACGGCGGCACGCATCTGGCCGGCTTCCGCGGCGCGCTCACCCGCCAGGTGACCGGCTACGCGGACTCGGGCGGTGTCGCCCGCAAGGAGAAGGTCGCGCTCACCGGCGACGACTGCCGCGAAGGCCTCACCGCGGTGCTGTCGGTCAAGGTGCCGGACCCGAAATTCTCCTCGCAGACCAAGGACAAGCTGGTCTCCTCCGAGGTGCGGCCCGTGGTCGAAGGCTTGATCAACGAGGCGCTCGCCGCCTGGTTCGAGGAGCACCCGGGCGAGGCCAAGGTCATCGTCGGCAAGGTGGTGCAGGCGGCGGCCGCGCGCGAAGCCGCCCGCAAGGCGCGCGAGATGACGCGCAAGAGCGCACTCGGCATCGCCTCGCTGCCCGGCAAGCTCGCCGACTGCCAGGAGCGCGATCCGGCCAAGTCCGAGCTGTTCATCGTCGAGGGCGACTTGGCCGGCGGCTCGGCCAAGCAGGGGCGCAACCGCGAGTTCCAGGCGGTGCTGCCGCTGCGCGGCAAGATCCTCAACGTCGAGCGCGTGCGCATGGACAAGATGCTGTCGAGCCAGGAGATCGGCACGCTGATCACCGCGCTCGGCACCGGCATCAGCGAGGAGTTCTCGGCCGACAAGCTGCGCTACCACAAGATCATCATCATGACCGACGCCGACGTCGACGGCTCGCACATCCGCACCCTTCTGCTCACTTTCTTCTACCGGCAGATGCGCGAGATCATCGACCGCGGCCACCTGTTCATCGCGCAGCCGCCGCTCTACAAGGTCAGCCGCGCCAAGTCAGAGCAGTACCTCAAGGACGAGCGCGCGCTCGAGGATTACCTGATCACCGTCGGTCTCGAGGACGCGGTGTTCCGCGCCTTTTCGGGCGAGACGCGTGCCGGAGGAGACCTGCATCAGCTGGTCGAGCAGGCGCGCGTCATCCGCAACGTGCTCACCGGCCTGCACAGCCGCTACAGCCGGCAGGTCGTCGAGCAGGCGGCGATCGCCGGCGTGCTCTCCTCCAGCATCTTCGGCGATCCGCCCAAGGCGGCGGCGGCCGCCGCCTACATCGCGCGCCGGCTCGACGCGCTCTCGGCCGAGACCGAGCGCGGCTGGCAGGGTGAGTTCACCGAAGGCGAGGGCTTCCGCTTCGAGCGCACGGTGCGCGGCGTCAAGGAGGTGGCGATCATCGACCCGGCTTTGCTCGGCTCGGTCGACGCGCGCCGGCTCGACGAGTTCGCCGCCTCGCTGCAGCAGGTCTACGCCAAGCCCGGGACGTTGCGGCGACGCGGCGACGACACGCCGATCCACGGGCCGGTCGGCCTGTTCGAGGCGGTCACCGCGGCCGGACGCAAGGGCAGCACCCTGCAGCGCTACAAGGGCTTGGGCGAGATGAACCCGGATCAGCTGTGGGAGACGACGCTCGACACCAACGCGCGCTCGCTGTTGCAGGTGAAGGTGAAGGAGATCGACGAGGCCGACGACATCTTCACCAAGCTGATGGGCGAACTGGTCGAGCCGCGGCGCGAGTTCATCCAGGAGAATGCGCTGGCGGCAAGCGTGGATGTGTGATGGCCCGTCATGGCCGGGCTCGTCCCGACCATCCACGTCTTGCTTTCTAGGCCCGACGAAGAAAGACGTGGATGCCCGCGACAAGCGCGGGCATGACGAATGCCCGAACCTGAGGAACACCCATGCCCCTCTCCATGCACTCCGTCGCCGTTCCGTCGTTCCTGCAGACGCTCGGCGCGCTGTCCAAGATCCTCGACAAGGCCGCGGCCCATGCGGCGGCCAAGAAGATCGATCCCGCCGTGCTGCTGGCCTCGCGGCTCGCGCCCGACATGTTCCCGCTGATCAAGCAAGTGCAATTGACCTGCGACTTCGCCAAGAACTGCATGGGACGCCTGACCGGCGAGCCGCCGAAGTTCCCCGACGAAGAGAAGACGTTCGAGGACTTGAAGGCGCGCATCGCCAAGACCATCGACTACGTCCGGAGCTTCAAGGCCGGCGACATCGACGCGACCGATACCAAGGACGTGACTTTCCCGATCGGGCCGCAGCAGACGCTCACCTTGAAGGGCGAGGCGTTCCTGATCCACTTCGTGCTGCCCAACTTCTATTTCCACGCCGCGACCGCCTACGACATCCTGCGCCATTGCGGCGTCGAGATCGGCAAGCGCGATTTCCTCGGACGGGCGTGAGTTCGCGCCGTTCATCGATGCCGATCGACGGCTTGCTCGCGCAGGACTTCGGCACCCTCGCCGAATTGATCCGCGTCCACGCGGCGGACCAGCCGAATCAGGGCGCGCTGGCGCAGGGCGAGCGCCGCGTCAGCTACGCCGAACTCGACCGGTTGATGGATCGCGTCGCGGCGGCGCTGCAGCGCGACGGGCTCGGGCCTGGCGCCGCGATCGCGATCTGCGCCGGCACCTCGATCGAATACGCCGCCGCCTTCCTCGGCGCGTTGCGTGCCGGCGTCGCGGTCGCACCGCTCGCGCCCTCGGCGACGCCCGCGAGCCTTGCCGCCATGGTCGCCGACTGCGGCGCCGGTCTGTTCTTTCTCGATGCCGAGCGCGCGCGGGAATTGCGCGACGTCCTGCCGGCAATCGCGGCGCAGCGCATCGCGCTCGACGGCTCCGCCGCCGGCGCCCCGTTGGCCGACTGGCTCGCGCCCGATGACGCCGCACCGGCGCCGGTCGTGATCGAGCCAAGCCTGCCGTTCCACATCATCTATTCGTCGGGCACGACCGGCGCGCCCAAGGGCATCGTGCAGTCCCACTTCATGCGCTGGCAACACGTGCAGCGCGCGGCGCGCTTCGGCTATGCGCGCGACGCGATCACTGTCGTGTCGACTCCGCTCTATTCCAACACCACCATGGTGTGCTTCCTGCCGACCTTGGCGCACGGCGGCACTGTGGTGCTGATGGAGAAGTTCGACGCGGCCGGCTTCCTGGCGCTGGCCGAGAAGACGCGCGCGACCCACGCCATGCTGGTACCGGTGCAGTACCGCCGCATCATGGCGCTGCCCGACTTCGGCGCTTACGACCTGTCCGGCTTCCGCATGAAGTTCGCCACCAGCGCGCCGTTTTCCGCCGCGCTCAAGGCCGACGTGCTCGCGCGCTGGCCGGGCGGCCTGATCGAGTTTTTCGGCATGACCGAGGGCGGCGGCACCTGCATCCTGTTGGCGCACGAGCGGCCCGACAAGCTGCACACGGTCGGACGGCCGGCCGAGGGCCACGACGTCCGCCTGATCGACGCGGCCGGCAACGAGGTCGCGCCCGGCGCGGCCGGCGAAATCGTCGGACGCTCGGCCACCATGATGAACGGTTACCACAACCAGCCGGCACTGACCGCGCAGGCGCTGTGGCACGACCAGGCCGGCCAAGCCTTCATCCGCACCGGCGACGTCGGACGCTTCGATTTCGAGGGCTTCCTCGTGCTGCTCGACCGCAAGAAGGACATGATCATCTCCGGCGGCTTCAACATCTATCCGAGCGACCTGGAGGACGTGCTGCGCGCGCACGAGAGCGTCGCCGAAGCGGCGGTCGTGGGCGTGCCGTCGCAGCGCTGGGGCGAGACGCCGGTCGGCTTCGTGGTGCTCAAGACCGGCCCCACGCCCAACGCCGACACGTTGCGCGACTGGGCCAATGCACGGCTCGGCAAGACGCAGCGGCTCGCGGCGCTCGAGATCGTGCCGGAGCTGCCGCGCAGCGAGATCGGCAAGGTGCTCAAGCGCGAATTGCGCGAGCGCTATCGCGGAGCTGTCGCATGAACTTGCTCGCCCCCTATACGGTCAATGCCTACAACACGGCCAAGGACGCCGAGAACAAGATCCACGACGATACGGTCGCGCAACGCTTCGGGTTTCGCGGAGGGCTGGTGCCCGGCGTCGACGTCTACGCCTACATGACGCACTTGCCGATGCGGCGCTTCGGCCGCGCGTGGCTCGAGCGCGGCCGCGCCGAATGCCGTTTCATCAAGCCGGTGTATGACGGCGAAGACGCGACCGTCACGGCGACCGAAGCGGCACACGGGCTCGATCTGCATGTCGAAAGCGGCGGCATCGTGTGCGCGGGCGGACAGGCGTCGCTGCCGGCCGCGGCGCCTGCGCCTCGGCTCGACGGGACCCCACCGCCCTCCCCGCCCGCGACCCGCCCGCCTGCGAACGAGGCCACGTTGGCGTCCGGCACCGTGTTTGGCATTCAGCCTCTGGTCGTGACGGCCGAGTTCGCCGCGACCTATCTGCGCGACCTGCGGGAGACCGAGCCGCTCTATGCCGCCGAGAGCCTCGTGCATCCGGGCCTGATCCTACGCACTTGCAACTGGGCGCTGACCCACAATGTGGCGCTCGGGCCATGGATTCATGTCGGCAGCACCGTGCGGCACTTTGCGGCCGCCGCGGTTGGCGACGAACTGACGGTGCGCGCTACGGTCGCCGCCAACTATGAACGCAAGGGTCACCGTTTCGTCGAATTGGATGCCCTGGTCGTGGCCAATGGGCGCACGGTCGTAGCGCGCATCGGACATACGGCGATCTACCGATTGCGCGAGGCAGCGGTTGCGTGAACGCGCGGTCCGTGCGATTTCACCGGCATGGCGATGACCAACACGGATTACGTCCGCGTGCTGCGCCCGCTGCTGCCGGCGGAGGCATTCGGCGCGGACCATCGCAAGCTCGCGGTCATCGGCCTGCATGCCGCCATCATGGTCGGCGGCTGGTTCTCGTTCCGCGCCGTGCCACACTATCTCTGGCCGCTGGTCGGGCTCGTCATCGGCAACAGCATGAGCGCGCTCGCGTTCCTCGGCCACGACCTCAGTCATCGCGGCGTGGTGAAGAACCGCTACCTGCTCTATCCGGTCGAGCTCCTGGTCTGGACCCTGGTCAACGTGCCGACGACGGTGTGGCGGCGCGTCCACACCAGCCATCACGTGCACACCAACGCGCAGGACGATCCCGACCGGCGCTTCGTCGAGTCCGAGCTATCGCCGACCATCCTCGCCTATGCGGCGGTGTTCTTCCCCAACAAGACGCTGCGCTACAACGTGCTGTGCTTCTTGCATTTCATCGCCTACATCCTGCGCCACACCTTCGCGGCGTTCTATCCGGGGCAGGCGAAGCCGAAGAGCATCACCGCCAAGCCGCCCTACACCATCGCTGAAAAGGCCAGGATCGCATTCGAGATCGCGCTGATCGCTCTGACCCAGTACGCGATCTGGAAGATCGCCGGGCCGAAGTGCTACGGCTGGGCCAGCATCCTGCCGTTCGTCATCACCTCGATCGTGGTCTCGTTCTACTTCTTCACCAATCACGGGCTCAAACCCGTGGGCGACGGCGACGACGTGCTCGCCGCCTCGACCTCGGTGATCGTGCCGGCGCCGCTCAACCGGCTGCATTCGAACTTCGCCTATCACACCGAGCACCACCTGTTCCCGCACATGAACTCCGACTATTACCCGCTGGTCGGCGAACTGATCGCGAAGCATTTCCCCGAGCGCTATCACCGCGTACCGGTGCTCACCGCCTGGTCGGGCTTGTGGCGTACCGACATCACCGGGGCGCGTGGCCCGACGCCCTGATCGAGCGCCTGTCGCGTGCCGGCCAACGGCCGGCTTCGACCAGCGCGAGGAAGGAATCGAGCGTCTGGTTGAACAGCGCCGGCTCCTCGATGTTGACGGTGTGGCCGCTCTTGGGGAACACGGCGAGCCCCGAAGCCGCGATGTGCTGCTTCAGGAACAGGCTTGGCTCGATGCAGGGATCATCCTCGTCGCCGCAGATGATCAGGGTCGGCAGCGCGATGCGTTTGATGTCGGCTTCGAACTCGTAGATCGAGGGCCGGCCGACCTGGTAGCCGCGCAGCGTGTTGCCGGCGCCGGTGGCGTCGTGGGCGGCGAGCGCGTCGAAGAACTCGGCGAACCCGCGCGGGTCCTTGACCTCGAACGGAATGCGCGCCGGCCCCATGCCATAGGTCTTGGCGACCGCGGCCGAGCCGGCGGTCGCGTACGTCCGGGCGGTCTCGGTTGCGGCCTTGCGGAACTCGTCCACATAGGAACGCTCCGAGCCGGAGCCGGTACCGGCCAGCGTCAGCGACCGCGCGCGCGCCGGATATGCGATGCCGGCGCACAGGGTCGCGTAGCCGCCCATCGAGAGGCCGACGATGTGCGCCTTGTCGATCTCGAGATGATCCAGCACCGCGACCACGTCGTCGCGGAAATGCTGATACGTGTAGGAGCTCGGCTCGGGCGGCACGTCGGACGGCGTATAGCCGCGCGCCGAATAGGTGATGCAGCGGTGCCGGCGCGCGAAGTAGCGCAGCTGCGGCTCCCAGCTGCGATAGTCGGCGGCGAACTCGTGCACGAACAGGATCGGCGTGCCGCTGCCCACCTCCTCGTAGTACAGGCGCACGGCATCGCGCGTGGTCGCGTAGGGCATGGCGTCACTCCCGTGTTTCGAATGCCGGTCTTTGGTGGTGCATGATCTTTTTTGCGAAAACCGGTACCCACTTTCGGGATCATGCTCTAACGCCCCGGCAGCACCATCACCGTGGGCTTGGCCGGCAGCGTGTGCTTGGACAGCACGGTGGAGGGAATGTCCTTCAGCTCGACCTCGAAGTTCTGCCGCACGCGCGAAAGGAACCGATCGAGCGTATAGGTCGAGAAGAAGTGCATCGGGATCATCACGGTGCCTTTGAGCGCCTGCAGCACCTCGACCATGCCTTCGAGATCGAGCGTGTAGGAGCCGTCGACCGGCACCAGCACCACGTCGACGCGGCCGATCTCGTTCAGCTGCTGCTGGGTCAGCGTGTGGTGCAGGTGGCCGAGATGCGCGATGCACAGGTTCGCGACCTCGAAGATGAAGATCGAGTTGCCGTGGCGCAGCGTGCCGCCGCCCCAGTCGCGGATATTCGTCGCCACGCTGCGCACCCGCACATCCTGCACGTTGACGTCGTGGTCGGTCGGGCGGCCGTCTTCCTTCCAGCCGCGCAGGATGAACTTGATGCCGGGGTCGGGACGGTCGGTGTAATGGGTCGAGTGCGCCCGGTTCATGGTGATGATGTCGGGCAGCACCAATGGCCTGACGTAGTCGTTGTAGTCGGTGGCGATGCGCACGAGCTTCGGGCTTTCGATCAGGAAGGTCGAATGGCCGACGTAGCTGATGCGCACCTCGCCTTCCTTCAACGCGGCGAGCCGGAACGCGGCCGGAATCGCGCGCGGCCGCTCGGCGACAAGGCCGGGGCAGGACTCCATCATTTCCGGCTTGGCCGGCGCGGATTGCGCCGAAGCGGCACACACGGGCGCGACCAGCGCGCCGGCAAGCGCCGCAAATCCTGTCAGCAATGAGACGGCAACACGCGCCATGCCTCCTCCGGACGCCGATGATCCGGCATCCGAAGGGCCGGCGCAACGGGTGTCAGTCGCGCTCCGGCGCGAACGAGGCGCGGATCGCGACCTCGCTCTCTTTGACGTCGACGATGTGGCCGAGGATCTGCAGCGGCAGGCCGGGAGCCTGCGAGGTGCGCGGACGGTTCGCCGCCGGGGTTTTGAGGTTGCTGCGCTTGTCGGCCGGATTGGCGGCGGGCGCGCGGATCGAGCCGGTCGCCTCGTTGACGATGACGTTCTCGAGCTTGTCGAGCCGGTGGGTGAGCGCGGCGATCTCGCCGCGATGCGACACCGCGAGATCGTGCACCGAGGAGCGCAACGCCGAGACGCCGTTGCGCATGTCGAACATGCCGGTCTCGAACCCGTCGACACGGCCGACCAGCAATTCCGAGATCGCGGCCGGCCGCGACTTGGCCGCATGCAGGGCGATCACATGATCCTTGAGCGCGGTGACGCCCGCCATCTGGGTCTTCAGCGCCGCGACTTCGCCGTTGAACGCGGCGAGGCGCGTGGCGATGCCTTCCTCGCCGCGCTTGGCCACCGTCTCGATGCGTGCGTCCAGGTAGGCGGCATCGGTCAAGGCAGTCTCGGCGCGTTTGGCCACCGTCTCGACGCGCAGGTCGAGGTATTCGGCGTCGGTCGCGACCGCCCCGATGCGCTTCTCGAGCGCGGCGATCGCCTGCGCCTGCTGGCGCTGCGTCTCCGCGAGCGTCGGGCGGCTGAGCCAGCCGCCGTTGAGCACGTCTTCGACGCCGACGGTCCCGCCGGTGCTCAGGACCGCGCCGGTCCCGACCCCGATCGCGATCGCGATCGCGGTCAGCAGCGGAGACCCTGACGGTTTTTCGGACGCGATTGGCGGATTGGCGATGTCGGCCTGCGGGCCATCCTGAACGCATGAACGCATACGCATGGTCCTTTACGAAATCGGTTCACCGATCTCTAACCGTGCGTTCGTTGCCAAGACCCTAACGCGGAACCGGCGTTTCTCGGCACATAGTTGAGGCTTCGTTTACCGCGGGACGATCAGCCCGCGCGTCGTCACCACGACCCAGCGCCCGTCCTGGCGCGCGATGCGCTCGACCCGGCCGACACCGGGCAGGACCGTGCCCGGCTCGATCTCGATGATGCCTTCGCGGCCTTCGATCAGCGCCGCGCCGTCATAGACCTTGCGCAATACCCAGCCGGACACGATCGGCGGCTTGACCGCCTCGTTGGTCGCGGCCGGCGCCGCGGGACGCGGCAGCACCGAGCCGGTCGTCTCTGGCGCCGCCGGCGCGGCGGGCGCAGCCTGCGGGGCTTGAGGCGGTTGGGAAGCCTGCGGCGCTTGCGCCACGATGGCGCGGCGCTCGACGCGGTCGAGCGTCTCGGCGATCTTGGCCACCTGCGCGGCCGACGCCGCGCTGGTATTGGCAAGGCCCGTGCGCAGCGCGTTGAGGCCGTCGTTGAGCGTCTTGGTGTTGGCGCGCAGCTGCGCGATCGTCTCCTTCAGGAGCTTGACCTCTTCGGCATTCTGATCCGGGACGGCCGCGACCTTGGCCGGCGCCGGCGTCGGCACCGCAGGCGCATTGGCCTGTATCAGGCGGTCGTAGCCGGCAATGCCGAGCGACCCGCCGATCGCGCCGAAGCACGCGGCGAGCGCGAGCGAGGCGGCAAGTAGCGTGAAGCGTCCGGCCTGGGACGGCGCCTTTGCGGCTTGCGCAGGCTGCGCAGGCGCGGCCTTGGGTTCCGGCTTGGCGGTTGCGGGCGTTTCGAGCTGCGCGGCGCGCGGGAGCGACGGCGTCTCAGGCGCGAGCGGTGCGGGAGCGATATCGATACTTGGCGCCGCATCGACGTCCGGTGCGGCAGCGACAACCGGCGTTGCGGACGCAATGGGTCCGGGCGGCGCAGCTTCGGACGTGCCCTGCGCGGAAATCTCCGGCGCCGCGATCGAGGGAGCGTCATCGACGGCGGGAATGCGCGTGATGTCCTGGATCGGCGTCTCTCTGCGCTTGGCCATGGCTTGCGTCCCGCTGGAATTCATCCATCGGTAATCATTCCTGCTTACCAATTGGTTACCACGCGGCGCGAATGGGGCCGGCATGCGCATCGACGCCGTCGATTTCTTCTATCTGGCGATGCCCGAGATCACCGACGAAGCGGACGGAAGCCAGGACGCCTTGCTGGTACGCGTCGCGGCCGGCGGACATGTCGGCTGGGGCGAGTGCGAAGCCGCGCCGCTGCCTTCGATCGCCGCGTTCGTCTGCCCGAAGTCGCATGGTGTATGCCGTCCGGTCGCCGCCTCGGTGTTGGGCCAGCCGTTGCGCGAACCGGCCGACATCGCCCGCGTCTCCGCCGACGTGGCGTATAATTCGATGGACCTGCTGCAGGCCTCGCACACCTATTCGGGAGTCGAGATGGCGCTGTGGGATCTGCTCGGCAAGGCGCGCGCACAACCGGTGTGGAAACTGCTCGGCTATGCGGCTAGCCGTCCCAAGACGCCTTACGCGTCGGTGCTGTTCGGCGACACGCCGCATGAGACGTTCGCGCGGGCGCGCGATGCGCGGGGGAGGAATTTCCGTGCCGCGAAATTCGGCTGGGGTCCGATCGGACGCGGCACTGCGCGGCAGGATGCGGACCAGTTCGTCGCCGCCCGCGAGGGCCTCGGCGACGATGCCGTGCTGCTGGTCGACACCGGTCAGATCTTCATCGAAGACGTCGAGCGCGCGGCCGAGCGCCTGCCGGCGCTCGAGCAGGTGCGCGCGACCTGGTTCGAGGAACCGTTCGCGGCGAGCGCGCTGGAATCCTACGGCGCGCTGGCCAAGCGCAGCGCCAAGGTGAAGCTCGCCGGCGGCGAGGGCGCGCACAACATCCATATGGCGAAGCACCTGATCGACTACGGCGGCGTCGGCTTCATCCAGATCGATTGCGGCCGCATCGGCGGGATCGGGCCGTCGAAGCAGGTTGCCGACTACGCGGTCGCGAAAGGCGTCACCTTCGTCAATCACACCTTCACGTCACATCTGGCCCTATCGGCGTCGATGCAGCCTTTCGCCGGCCTCGCGGACCACCGGATCTGTGAATTCCCCGCGCTGCCGAAACCGCTCGCCCTGGAAATGACCGCCAATCATCTCATCCCCGACGTCAACGGCGAGATCGCCGCCCCGGACGCGCCGGGTCTGGGAATCGAGATTTCGGCCGCGGGGGTGCGGAAATATCTCCAGGACGTGGACATCCGCGTCAACGGGCGGCAGCTGTTTGCGACGCCGGAGATTTGAGGCGTGTCTGTCTCCACCCTCTCTCCCCCTTCGGGGGAGGGATAAGTCATCGCAAGAACGGATTGCCCGCGCGCTCCGCGCCGATGGTCGAGGTCGGCCCGTGGCCCGGCAGGATGGTCACGTCGTCGCCGAGCGGCAGGAGCTTCCCCTTGATGCCGCTGATCAGCGCGGCATGGTCGCCATAGGGAAAGTCGGTGCGCCCGATCGAGCCCGCGAACAGCGTGTCGCCGACGATCGCGACGCGCTCGGCCGCTTGCACGAACACCACGTGCCCGGGCGTGTGACCGGGGACGAACAGCACATCGAGCGACACATCGCCGACCGTGACCTTGTCGCCCTCGGTGAGCCAGCGGTTCGGCGTGACGGCGCGCACGTCGGTCAGGCCGAAGCGGCGCGCCTGGCCTTCAAGCCCGAGCAGCAGGAACTCGTCGGCGCGATGCGGGCCCTCGATCGGCACCGACAACGCCTCGGCCATCTCGGCCGCGCCGCCGGCGTGGTCGATGTGTCCATGAGTCAGCACGATCTTTTCCGGCGTCACGCCAAGCTCGCCGAGCGCGGCGCGGATGCGTGCGACCTCGCCGCCCGGATCCACGATGGCGGCGCGCTTGGTGGCCTGGCAAGTGACGATCGAGCAGTTCTGCTCGAACGGGGTGACCGGCAGGATCGCGATGCGGAGCGTGTTCATCGGCGCTATCTAGGTATGCGGCGCGAAAATCAAACCGGCAGACCCTGCTTCTGTGCCAATGCCTTGAGCGAGGTCTCCGGACGCGCGCCGAGATGCTGGATCACTTCGGCGGCGGCGAGCGCGCCGAGCTTCGCGGCCGTCTCGTGATCCGTCCCGCGCGCAAGCCCGGCCAGGAAGCCGGCGGCGAACAGATCGCCGGCGCCGGTGGTGTCGACGACGCGCTCGACCGGCAAGGCCGGCACCGCCGCCACGCCCTCGCGCGCGACGACGACGCAGCCCTTCTCGCTGCGGGTGACGACCGCGACGCCGATGTCCTGCCGCAGCGCCGCGACGCCGGCATCGAAGTCCTCGGTCTGATACAGGCTGCGCAGCTCGGCCTCGTTGGCGAAGATCAGGTCGACGGTGCCGGACCGCATCAGCTCGAGGAATTCGGCGCGGAAGCGGTCGACACAGAACGCGTCCGAGAGCGTGAGCGCGACCAGGCGGTCGGCCGCGTGCGCGATCGAGGCGGCGCGCTTGAACGCCTCCTTGGCGTGCGGCGGATCCCACAGATAGCCTTCGAGATAGATGATCGCCGCTGCCGCGATCTGCTCGCCATCGATGTCGCCGACGGTCAGGTCCTGGGCGGCGCCCAGGTAGGTGTTCATGGTGCGCTGGCCGTCCGGTGTCACCAGGATGTAGGAGCGCGCCGTCGCGGGCCCCCCTTCGGCCGGCCGCGTATCGAACGTCACACCGGCCGCGCGGATGTCGTGCCGGAACGCTTCGCCGAGCTGATCGCCTTTGATCTTGCCGATGAAGGCCGCGCGCGCCCCGAAGCTCGCCACGCCGGCGATGGTGTTGGCCGCGGATCCGCCGGAGATCTCGATCGCCGGCCCCATCGAATCGTAGATCGAGGCGGCGCGCGCCTCGTCGATCAGCGCCATGCCGCCCTTGCGCATGCCGTGGGTGACCAGAAACGCATCGTCGGCGCGCGCGATGACGTCGACGATGGCATTGCCGATGCCGAGGACATCGAAACGGGCGGCGGGCATCGCTGCTCCTTTGAATGATACCGGGTGTGGATGGGCGGCGCGCACTATAGCGGGCGATCGACGGCGGGCAACACGCAGGTGACGAAGCAGCGCCGATCCAGCTAGAACCCGCGGGGAGGCGCGATGGCGCTCGCACGCGACGTCACCACGGTCGGCAGCGCGACGCTGTTGTCGCGCCTGCTCGGCTTCATCCGCGACGCCGGCGTTGCCGCCGTGCTCGGGGCGGGCGCGCTGTCGGACGCGTTCTTTGCCGCCATGCAGATCCCCAACCTGGTCCGCCGCCTGTTGGCGGAGGGCGCGCTCAATGCGGCGTTCGTGCCGATGTGGCTTGCCCGGCGTGAGGCCGGCGGCGCGACAGCGCGGCTGTTCGCCCGCGAAGTGCTGGCCGCCGCGCTGGTCGTCGCCGTCGTGGTCGTCCTCGCCGGCGTCATTTTCGCTCCCGCCGTCATACGCATCCTCGCTCCCGGCTTCGCGGTCGAAGGCGCGCGCTTCGCGCTCGCCGCGGGCTTCGTTGCGCTCGTGATGCCCTATCTCGCGGTCGCGGCGCTCATCGCGGTCGCGGCGGCCGTGCTGAACGCGGAGGGCAAGGTTGCGGCGGTGAGCTTCGGGCTGGTCGTTTTCAACATGGTGCTGGTGTCTGCCGTGCTTCTGGTCGGCGCGCTCGATCTGGCGCAGACGCGGAGCGCCGGCACCATATTGGCCGCATCCGTCGTGGCGGCGGGGGTCGCGCAGCTCATCGTGGTCGGCCGGGCGCTGTCGTGTCTGCCCGATCCGCCGCTGCGGCCGCGCTTCGCGCGGTCGGCGCAAGCGCGGCACTTCTTCGCGCGGGCCGTGCCGGGCGTGATCGCGGCCGGTGCGCCGCAGTTCGTGCTGATCGCCGCCAGCATGGTGGCGTCGGCTTCCCCGAGCGCGGTGTCCTGGCTTTATTACGCCAACCGGCTGTACGAGCTGCCGCTCGGCGTCGTGGCGACGATCGTGGCCACCGTGATGGTGCCGCGGATCGCGTCGGGCGTGCGCAGCGGCGCGCCGGGTGAGGCGGCGGCCGCACAGTCGCGTGCGTTCGAGATCGCAGCCGGGCTGGCGCTGCCGGCCGCCGCCGCGCTCGCCCTGCTCGCCGCGCCGATCGCCGGCACGCTGTTCGAGCGCGGCGCCTTCGGCCCGCGCGACACGGCCGCGGTTGCGGCGGCGCTGGCCATCATGGCAATGGGCCTCCCCGGTCACGTGCTCGAAAAGGTTCTCGGAGCGGTGGCGTTCGCCCATGACGACACCCGCACGCCGATGTGGGCGGCGCTCGCCGGCCTCTGTGCCGGCGCCGTGGGCGCGATCATGCTCTATCCGTCCCACGGCCACGTCGGCATCGCGGCCGCGATCGCGATCGCCGGATGGGTCGGCGCCGCAACACTCGTGTTGCTGCTTGCGCGCCGCGGGTGGCTGCGCGGGTACGCGCAGCTTGTCCGCCGCCTGGCGCGCATCGCGCTTGCGACGGTCGCGATGGGCGCTGTCCTTTATCTGCTGCTCGGCCTGCTCGCACCCTGGATCGGCAGCCCAAGCAGCCTGTTGCGCATCGTGTCGCTCGCCGCGCTGGTGCTTGCCGGGCTCGCCGTCTATGCGGCCCTCCTGCAGGCCCTCGGCGTCGCCCGCCTTGCCGATCTGATGGCCGCGATCCGCCGCCGGCCATGAACCTTGCGCCGTGGCGCCTGGCCATGGCATGCACGCCGCGCGCATTTGGCTTTCTTGAGTTGACGCGTTTTCTTCGGCGAACCGCTACACACTTCGCCGGAAAACGCTACGGGACGGAGCCCACAATGGCGTTCAAGCCGCGCGTTTTTTCCGGGATGCAGGCGACCGGCAACCCGCATCTCGGCAACTATCTCGGCGCCATCAAGCGGTGGGCGGAGATGCAGTCGCAATACGATTGCATCTACTGCGTGGTCGACATGCACGCGATCACGCTGTGGCAGGACCCGGCCGATCTGCCGCGCGCGACCCGCGACGTCGTCGCCGCCTTCATGGCGAGCGGCCTCGATCCCAAGCGCAACATCCTGTTCAACCAGAGTCTGGTGCACGAGCATGCGGAGCTCGCCTGGGTGCTCAATTGCGTCGCCCGCCTCGGCTGGCTCAACCGCATGACCCAGTTCAAGGAGAAGTCGGGCAAGGACCGCGAGAACGCCTCGCTCGGCCTCTACGCCTATCCGGTCCTGATGGCGGCCGACATCCTGCTGTACCACGCGACCGTGGTGCCGGTCGGCGAGGACCAGAAGCAGCACGTGGAGCTCACCCGCGACATCGCGCAGAAGTTCAACAACGACTACGCCGCATCGATCCAGGCGCACACCGGCAAAGACACCTTCTTTCCCCTGCCCGAGCCGCTGATCCAGGGCGAAGCGACCCGCGTGATGTCGCTGCGCGACGGCACCAAGAAGATGTCGAAGTCCGATCCCTCCGACTATTCGCGCCTGAACCTGACCGACGACGCCGACGCGATCGCCCAGAAGATCCGCAAGGCCAAAACCGACCCGGAACCGCTCCCGAGCGAAGAGAAAGGGCTCGAGGGCCGCCCGGAAGCCGAAAATCTGGTCGGCATCTATGCGGCGCTGGCAGGCCAGAGCCGGGCGCAGACCCTGGGCGAGTTCGGGGGCGGGCAGTTCTCGACCTTCAAGACCGCGCTGGCCGATCTCGCAGTTGCGAAGCTGGGGCCGATCGGTGCGGAGATGAAGCGGCTCACCGCGGACCCGGGCTATGTGGATTCCGTGCTCGCCGACGGGGCCGCCCGCGCGCAGTCGATCGCGGCCGAAACCATGAAGTCCGTCAAGGACATCGTTGGCTTCATCCGGCGCTGACGCGACCGTCGGCACGGCGATTGCCGCGAAATCGGGCAGGGCCGCGGCTTGCTGCCGCACCCGGGCCCATGGCAGCATGACACGTGCATGCGACGCCTGACGCGACCGAGGCAGGGCGGAACCTTGGGGAGGGTCGATGAGCCGCAAGCGCCGCAGCTATGAGGCCGGCCACAAGCCGAAATACCTGGTGATCATCGACGAGTCGCCGGAGTGCGACCGTGCGGTCTATTACGCCAGCCGGCGGGCCGGCCGCACCGGCGCGAGCCTCGTCATGTTGTTGGTGATCGAGCCGCATGACCGCCACCAGCAATGGCTGGGCGTGGCCGATATCATGAAGGCGGAGGCCCACGAGGCGGCAAACCAGATCCTCGACAAGTTTGCGGCTCGCGCCAACGGTGCTGCCGGCATCACGCCGGAACGCATCATCCGGGACGGGGAAAAGGCCGAGCAAATCCTCAAGCTTATCGACGAGGACGAGGATATCGCCACCCTGGTGCTGGCAGCCGCGACCGGCAAGGAAGGACCCGGGCCGCTGGTGTCGAACCTCGGCAAGACCGCCGGAACCTACCCAATCCCGGTCGCCATCGTCCCCGGGCATCTGGGCGACGACGAGCTCGATGCCCTGTCATGACTTGCCAAGAGTCCGATTGACCTTTCTGACCAAGGACCTACCTATTGGAGAGATTCGACGCAGGGCCGCCGGGCTGCAAGCCCGGAGCAGCCGGGAGCCAGAAGCATGTTCATCCAGACCGAAGCGACGCCGAACCCCGTGACGCTGAAGTTCCTGCCCGGCCGCACCGTGCTGCCGAGCGGCACGCTCGACATGCCGTCGCGCGCCGAGGCGGCCAAGTCGCCGCTCGCCGAACGCCTGTTCGGCATCCAGGGCGTTGCCGGCGTGTTCTTCGGCTCGGATTTCATCACCGTGACCAAGTCCGCGGGCGAGTGGCAACAGCTCAAGCCTGCGATCCTCGGTGCCATCATGGAGCATTTCATGTCGGGTGCGCCGATCGTGGCGGCCGACACCAACACCGCGGCGAGCGAGGACGGCGAGTTCTACGAGCCGAGCGATGCCGAGACGGTCGCCACCATCAAGGAATTGATCGAGACGCGCGTGCGCCCGGCGGTCGCCAATGACGGCGGCGACATCACGTTCCGCGGCTACAAGGATGGCGTCGTCTATCTCGCCATGCAGGGGTCGTGCTCGGGCTGTCCGTCCTCGACCGCGACCCTGAAGCACGGCATCCAGAACCTGCTGCGCCATTTCGTGCCCGACGTCACCGAGGTGCGGCCGGTCTGACCTTCGGCTATCGCAACTTCGATTGCGCGCCGCCGTACTAGTGTCCCGATTCCGAAGTTCGCCGGCACATGCAGCACACGCGGAAGCGAACTTCGGAATCAAAGGGACACTAGCAGCTCCATGGTTCTAGTGCCCCTTTCGAACCCGAAGTTCGCAAGCGCCCTTGCCGCACATTGTGTGCGAACTTCGGGTTCGGGGGCACTAGCGGCGTAACGATACGCCATGCGCCTCCTGGCCATCGATACCGCGCTTGCGAGCTGTGCCGCCGCCGTATTCGACTCGAATGCCGGCGTCGTCGTGGCGTTCGAGGCGGTTGCGATGGAGCGCGGGCATGCCGAAGCCCTGATGCCCCTGATCGCCCGCGTGATGGACAGCGCGGGCTGCGAGTTCGCCGATCTCGACCGCATCGCCGTCACGGTCGGTCCCGGCAGCTTCACCGGCCTGCGGGTCGGGATTTCGGCGGCGCGCGGCCTTGCGCTTGCCGCCGGCAAGCCGGCGGTCGGACTGTCGACGTTGGCGGCATTCGCGGCACCGCACGTGGCGGAGCGGACCGGCGAGACCATCGTCGCCGCCATCGATGCCCGCCATGAGCAGGCCTATGTCCAGGTGTTCGAGCCGGGCGGAACGACGCTGGTCGCGCCGCGTATCGAGCGCGTCCGCGACGCGGTGCGCACCCTTCCCGACGCTCCGACCCGTATCGTCGGCTCTGCCGCCAAGCTGGTCGCGGCCCATTGGCCGGCCGGCGCGCATGCTCCACTGGTCGCCCACAGCGTGGCGCCCGACATCGGCTGGGTGGCGCGTCTCGGCGCCGCCGCACCCGACGAGCGCGCGGTGCCGAAGCCGCTCTACCTGCGGCGGCCCGACGCCCGGCCGCAGAACGCGGCCCGGCTGCTGCGCCAATGACGCCGCTGCTCGCCCGCCTGCTCGGACGCGCCGAGCCGACACTTGCGACGGCGGTTGCACGCGATGCCGCCGCGTTCGCTCCGCTGCATGCGGCGTCCTTCAACCGCGGCTGGAGCGAGCACGAGTTCGAGCAGCTTCTGGCCGACCGCAGCGTGATCGCCGACCGCCTCGCCGTCGCAAACAGGAGCATCGGCTTCATCCTCTCGCGCATCGCGGCCGGCGAAGCCGAAATCCTCTCGGTGGCGGTCGCGCGCTCATGGCGCGGGCGCGGGCATGCGCGCGGCCTGCTCGACCGTCATCTGCGCCGTCTCGCCGGAGCGGGGGTGCGCACCGTGTTCCTCGAAGTCGACGAGGACAATGTCGCGGCGCGGCGACTTTACGCACGGGCGGGCTTCCGGGAGGCCGGGCGGCGCAAGGACTATTACCCGCGGCAGTTGGGGCAGGCCGCAGCGGCGCTGGTGCTGCGGCGCGATCTCGTGTGAATGCCGCCCGCATGGACCGGCCTGGATGCCGCTAGTGCCCGAATCCGAAGTTCGCATGCATCGTGCGGCAAGGGCGGTTGCGAACTCCGGGTTCAAGGGGCACTAGAAATCATGAAGTTGCTAGTGTCCTTCGATTCCGAAGTTCGCTTCCGAATGTGCCGCGAATGCTGCGAACTTCGGAATCGGGACACTCGCTTCTTGTTTGAGCATGATCTTTTCCGCAAGCCGGTTCCCACTTTTCGCCATCATGCTCTATGATGGCACGCCGGAGCCCGATCCATGGTCGTGACCGCGCCCAAGCTGAACCATATCGAAGCGCAGTGTGTCGCCAGGGGCATGCGCATGACCGAGCAGCGCCGAGTGATCGCGCGCGTGCTGGCCGAATCGGCCGACCACCCGAACGTCGAGGAGCTCTACCGGCGTTGCGCCGCCGTCGACGATCGCATTTCGATCTCGACCGTCTACCGCACCGTGAAGCTGTTCGAGGACGCCGGCATCATCGCGCGGCACGATTTCCGCGAAGGCCGCGCGCGCTATGAGCAGAGCCCCGATGCCCATCACGACCATCTCATCAATCTGCGCACCGGCGAGGTGATCGAGTTCCAGTCGGAGGAGATCGAGCGGCTGCAAGGCGAGATCGCGCGCCGGCTCGGCTATCGCCTTGTCGACCACCGGCTCGAGCTCTATGCGGTCCCGCTCGACGACAAGAAGATCAAACGGTGATGCGGTCTTTCGTCGTCCTTGCCGCCTTCGTGCTGTTCACGTTGCCGCTGATGCCGGTGCAGTGGTTCGCGATCGCGTTCCGGCGTCCGCTGCGCCGGCGCCTGCCGATGTTCTATCATCGCGTTCTCTGCAGCCTTCTCGGCCTGCGCGTGCGCGTCATCGGCAGGCCGCTCGACCGCCACCCACTGCTGATCGTCGCCAACCACGCCTCCTGGATGGACATTCCGATCATCACTTCGGTCGCGCCGGTGGTGTTCGTGGCCAAGCGCGAGATCGCGAGCTGGCCGTTTTTCGGCTGGCTCGCCAAGCTGCAGCGTTCGGTGTTCGTCGATCGCGACCGCCGCCACAAGACCGGCGCCGTCAACGCCGAGATCGCGAGCAGGCTCGCCGAGGGCGATCCGGTCGTGCTGTTCGGCGAGGGGACCGCGGGCGACGGCAACCGCGTGATGCCGTTCCGCACCGCGCTGATCGGTGCGGCACGCGACGCGCTGGCGGCCGCCGAACATGTGCAGCAGGTGTGGATCCAGCCGCTCTCGCTCGCCTATGTGGGCATGCAGGGCGTGCCGCTCGGGCGCCATAGCCGGCCGCTCGCCGCCTGGTACGGCAAGACCGACCTGCTGCCGCATCTGGCCGGGGTGATCCGGCGCGGGGCGGTCGACGTGGTGGTGACCTGGGGCGAGCCGATCGCCTATAGCGGCGAAATCGACCGCAAAGTCGTGGCCAAGACCATGGAAAGCGCGGTGCGCCGCCTGACGGTGGCGGCCTTGCGCGGGCGGCCGGTCGGGACCAATTGACCCCCTTGTCCATTCCAATCCAGGTCAAAAACCGATAAAACAGGCGAGCGGGCGCGCCGACCTTCCCCGAGGATGGGATTCTTGAGCCGCCAAAAGAACTTAAGGGGCAAGGCCACGCACCCGGACCAATACCAGGCAATGAGCGGACCCCGCAGGCTCTACGTCAAATCCTACGGCTGCCAGATGAACGTCTACGATTCCCATCGTATGGCGGACTTGCTGGCGCCCGAAGGCTATGTGGAGACCGCCGCGGCGGAGGACGCCGACCTCGTCATCCTCAACACTTGCCACATCCGCGAGAAGGCGGCCGAAAAGGTCTATTCCGAGCTCGGCCGCGTACGGGCGCTCAAGGAAACGGCCGCGCGCGACGGCCGCCGCGTGGTCGTGGCGGTCGCCGGTTGCGTCGCGCAGGCTGAGGGCCAAGAGATCATCCGCCGCGCGCCCGGCGTCGACCTCGTGGTCGGCCCGCAGAGCTACCACCGCCTGCCCGACCTGCTCACGCGCAGCCTGCGCGGAGAGCGCGTGGTCGACACCGAGTTCCCGGTCGAGGACAAATTCGATTTCCTTCAGCTTCCGAGCAAGGCGGCGACGCGCGCGCGCGGCGTTTCCGCCTTCGTCACCGTTCAGGAAGGCTGCGACAAGTTCTGCACCTTCTGTGTCGTACCGTATACGCGCGGCGCGGAAGTCTCGCGCCCGGTCGCCAAGGTCGTCGCGGAAATCGAGCGCCTCGCCGACGCCGGCGTGCGCGAAGTCACCCTGATCGGGCAGAACGTCAATGCCTATCACGGCGAGGGGCCGGACGGAGCCTGGACGCTTGGGCGCCTGCTGCAGCGCGTTGCGGACGTGCCGGGCATCGCACGCATCCGTTACACCACGAGCCATCCGCGCGACGTGGACGACAGCTTGATCGCGGCGCATCGCGATCTCGACAAGCTTGCCCCGCAACTGCATCTGCCGGTGCAGTCGGGATCCGACCGCATCCTCGACGCCATGAACCGGCGCCACACGCGCGCCGACTATCTCAGGCAGGTCGCACGCCTGCGCGGCGCGCGCGGCGATCTTGCGTTCAGTTCCGATTTCATCGTCGGCTTTCCGGGCGAGACCGAGGACGATTTCGCCGCCACGCTCGAGATCGTCGACGCGGCCGGCTTTGCCAGTGCGTTCTCGTTCAAGTATTCGCCGCGGCCGGGCACGCCGGGCGCCGCGATGGCGGGACAGGTCGCAGAGGACGTGAAAGCCGAGCGCCTCGCGCGCCTGCAGGACAAGATCAACCGGCACCAAGCCGCGTTCAACGCGCGTTGCGCCGGCGTCACGTTCGACCTGCTGTTGGAGAAGCCGGGCCGGCTCGCCGGTCAGCTGGTTGGCCGCTCGCCCTATCTGCAGCCGGTGCAGGTGATGGCGGATCGCGGCCTCATCGGCGAGATGGTGCCCGTCACGGTGACCGGGATCGGGACCAACAGCCTGTTCGCGACGCTTGCGCCGCAGCGCGCGCCGGCGGAGCGAATGACGCATCGCGCCGTACAGGGAGCCTGACGCATTGCACACGTTGCCGGGAGATCACGGTTCGCTCATCCCCTCCGCCGAGCAAGTCGGCGCGGCCGCCACGACGCAGATCACGTTGTCGTTCGACGACAATCGGCTGGCCTCCATGCTGTTCGGCCAATACGGCCAGAATCTCGCCCTCGTGGAGCGCCGGCTCAGGGTCGTCGCGGATTCCCGCGGTAATCAAGTCATGATCGAAGGCACGCGCGAGGCCGTCGAGCAGGCGCGCCGCCTGCTCGACGGCCTCTACGAGCAGCTCAAGCGCGGCCATGAATTGACGCAAGGAGACGTCGAGGGCGCGATCCGCCTCGCCATCGCGCAGGGCTCGCTGTTCGACTTCGATCCCTCGACCTTGCGGCCGAACTTCGAGGAGATAAACCTGCGCAAGCGCCCGGTGCGCGCCCGCACCTCCGGCCAGGATGCCTACCTGCGCGCGCTCAAACGTCACGCCCTGGTGTTCGGGACCGGTCCCGCCGGCACCGGCAAGACCTGGCTTGCGGTCGCGCACGCGATCGCGGTCTTCGAGCGCAAGGAGGTCGACCGCATCATCCTGTCGCGGCCCGCGGTCGAGGCCGGCGAGCGGCTCGGCTTCCTGCCCGGCGACATGCGCGAGAAGGTCGATCCGTACTTGCGACCGATCTACGACGCGCTGTTCGATCTCATGGATCCGCGCATCGTCGAGCGCGCGCTGCAGACCGGAGAGATCGAGATCGCGCCGCTCGCCTTCATGCGCGGGCGCACGCTGTCGAACGCGGTCGTCATCCTCGATGAGGCGCAGAATACGACCGCGATGCAAATGAAGATGTTCTTGACGCGGCTCGGCGAGAACAGCCGCATGATCGTGACCGGCGATCCGAGCCAGGTCGACCTGCCGTCAGGCCAAACCTCCGGCCTCAACGAGGCGGTCCGCCTGCTCGCGGACGTCGAAGGCATCGGTCACGTGGCCTTCACCGCCGAGGACGTGGTGCGCCACGATCTGGTGGCGCGCATCGTCGAGGCCTACGACAAGGCGGCACAGGTGGCGGCGCGCAAACGCGAGGCGCGGGAATGACCGCAGCGCGCGCCAAGCCGCGAGGGCCGGATGTCGACGTGATGGTCGAATCGGTGTCATGGTCGGCGGAGTCGGCGGCGATCGTGCGGCGCGCGATCGCCGCCGCATCCGCCGCGGCCGCGGCCCCGGCGCGCTCGCGGCTGGCGGTCCTGCTGACCGACGACGCGACCCTGCGCTCGCTCAATCGCCGATGGCGCGGCATCGACAAGCCCACCAACGTGCTGTCGTTCCCGCCGGCTGCGAGCGGGCGAAACGACGGGCGCGGAGCCCCGGCGTCCCTTGGCGACATCGCGATCGCCTACGAGACGGCCGCGGCGGAAGCCCGCGCCGAGGACAAGCCGCTGCCTCATCATCTGGCCCATCTCGCGGTGCATGGTTTTCTCCATCTCCTCGGCCACGATCACGAATCGGAAGGCGAGGCGGAAACCATGGAGCGGACCGAGCGCGTGATCCTCGCGCGGCTCGGCCTGCCCGATCCGTACAAGGCCTGACGCAGACCGCCATGCCCGATACCGACGCGGCCAGTCGCAGCGAACCGACCGTTTCCACCGAACGCATCAACCTGCCGGTTCCGGTACCGCGGCCGAGCGAGGTTGCACGCGAAGGCGGAGAAAGCTGGTTCTCGCGCGTGCTGCGCGCCGTGTTCGGCTGGAAGCAGGGCTCGATCCGCGCCGATCTCGAAGTGGTGCTGGAAGCCGCGCACTCCAAGGAAACCGGCTTCTCGCCGGAAGAAAGCACCATGCTGAGGAACATCCTCGGCCTGCGTGCGCGGCGCGTCGACGACGTCATGATCCCGCGCGCCGATATCGTGTCGGTGCAGCGCGACATCGCGCTCGGCGACTTGGTCCGTGTGTTCGAAGGCGCGGCGCACTCGCGCCTCGTCGTCTACAACGAATCGCTCGACGATCCCGTCGGCATGGTCCACATCCGCGACGTCATCGGCGATATGGTGCGGCGCGCCGCGATCGACCCGAAAGCGAAGTCCCGGCGCAAGAAGCCGTTTCCCGCGGGCCTCGATCTCAAGGCGATCGATCTTTCGGTCACGCTCGCCTCGGCGCGCATCATCCGCGAGATCCTGTTCGTGCCCCCATCGATGCCGGCGCTCGACCTGCTCGCCAAGATGCAGACCACGCGCATCCATCTCGCGCTCGTGATCGACGAATACGGCGGCACCGACGGGCTCGTCTCGATCGAGGATCTGGTCGAGGAGATCGTCGGCGAAATCGCGGACGAACACGACGACGACGAGAAGCCGGCGATCGTGCGTCAATCCGACGGCTCGTTCATCGCCGACGCGCGCGCCAAAATCGAAGACGTGGTGGCGACGGTCGGGGCGGAATTTGCGGTCGGCGATGTCGCCGATGAAGTGGATACGCTCGCCGGCTACCTGATGGCGCGCGGCGGACGGCTGCCGGCGCGCGGCGAAGTGGTTCCGGGACCGAAAGGGTTCGAGATCCAGGTCCTCGAAGCCGATCCGCGGCGGCTCAAGAAGGTCCGCATCGCGCGCAGCAAGGATGCGGAGCGTCGCCCGCGGACTCGCCCGACGATCGATGCGGTGCGCAACGATCTCGCGCCGCCGGCCGCCAACCGCAATGCGCCGGCCGGCCCGGACCGTCCGCCGGACGCGGCATCGTCGTGAAGCGTTCGCCGATGCTCGCGCGGCTCGCCCATGCGGTCGTGCTGTCCTGGGGCTGGCGGCGCGCCGCAGTCGCGTTCCTGGCCGGTGCGCTGTCGACGCTCGCGCTCGCGCCGTTCGACGCCTGGCCGGTCTTGTTCGCCACCTTTCCGGTCGTCGTGTGGCTGCTCGACGGCGCGGCCGCCGGCCGGTTCGGCGCGATCGCGACGGCCGCGTTGATCGGCTGGTGCTTCGGCTTCGGGTATTTCCTCGCCGGCCTCTACTGGATCGGCTACGCGTTCCTGGTCGACGCCAAGACCTTCGGCTGGCTGATGCCGTTCGCGGTCGCAGCCCTGCCGGCGGGACTTGGCGTCTTCACCGGCCTCGGGTTCGCCGCCGCGCGGCTGATGTGGACGCGCGGAGCGATCCGCATCGTCGCGCTCGCAGTCGCGCTGACCGCCGCCGAATGGCTGCGCGGCCACGTGCTCAGCGGATTTCCCTGGAATGCGCTCGGCTACGCCTTGACCGGCCCGCTGGCGCTGGCGCAGGGGTCCGCGCTGGTCGGGCTCTGGGGCCTCACCTTGTTCGCGGTGCTGCTGTTCGCAAGCCCCGCGGTGCTGGCCGACGAGCGCGCCGATACCCCACGCCCGCTGATCCTTCCCGTCGGAGCACTCGCCGTATTGGCGGCGCTTGCCGTCTATGGCGCGGTCAGGCTTGCGCAAACGCCGACCGGATTCGTCGCCGGCGTCAAGCTGCGCATCATGCAGCCCAATCTGCCGCAGGACGACAAGTTCAACTATGCCGCCAAGCAGCGCGTGATGGACCGCTACATCGGCTTGTCGGACCGCGCCACCGGGCCGGAACTGACCGGCGTGCGCGACGTGACGCATCTGATCTGGCCGGAGTCGGCGTTTCCGTTCTTCTTGACGCGCGAGGCGGACGCCCTCGCCCGCATCGCCGCGATGCTGAGACCTGCGACGGTACTGATCACCGGGGCGGTGCGGGCGCCAGACACGATCCCGAGCGGCGCGGCCCTGCGCGCCTACAACTCGATCTATGTGATCGGGCCCGACGGGTCGGTCCTCTCCGTCTACGACAAGCTGCATCTGGTGCCGTTCGGCGAGTACCTGCCGTTCCAGGGCTTCCTCGAGAGCCTCGGCTTCATGCAGCTCACCAAGGTCGCGGGCGGATTCATCCCCGGCGACCGGCGCCGGCCGATGACGATCCCACGCGCGCCCGCGATGTTGCCGCTGATCTGCTACGAAGTCGTATTCCCCGGCGAAGCGGTGCCGCGCGGCGAGCAGGCCGGCTGGATCCTCAACGTCACCAACGACGCCTGGTTCGGCATCAGCACCGGCCCCTACCAGCATCTCCAGCAGACGCGCGTTCGCGCGATCGAAGAAGGCATGCCCATCGTGCGTGCGGCCAATAACGGCATTTCGGCGGTCATCGATCCGGTCGGGCGGCTGGTCAAATGGCTGCCGCTCGGCACTGACGGTGTGCTCGACTCCGGGCTGCCGCAACGCATCGAGGGGACGCCCTATGGTCGCATGGGCGACGCACCGGCCGCGCTCCTATGGTTGGCGGCGCTGGCGGTCGCGCTGCGCCAACGGCTGCGGTTATGAATTTTTGCGGCACAGGGCCGCGATTTCCGAGTATTTATATACCATTCGTTTCAGGTACACTGATCCGGCCGCTTAGGCTGTCTTTAGGGGCTCGCCACACCATGTGGTGGTGCTCATCGCCAGGCTGGCAAGCCTCGATTTTGGTGGCGCGTGTTCGGCGGGCACGAGGGAGAGAGCATCATGGTGAAGAAAAGCCCGAACCCGACCGACAGGTACGTCGGGAGCCGGGTCAGGATGCGGCGGATGATGCTCGAAATGAGTCAGGAACGGCTCGGCAACGCGATCGGGCTGACGTTCCAGCAGGTGCAGAAATACGAGAAGGGCACCAACCGCATCGGCGCGAGCCGTCTGCAGCAGATCGCGCAGGTCCTGCAGGTCCCGGTGTCGTTCTTCTTCGAAGGCGCCCCCAACCCTCCCGGCAAGACCGTGGGAGTGGGCGACGCGCCTTCGCCGGCCTATGTGACCGATTTTCTCGCCTCGAGCGAGGGTCTCGCGCTGACGCGCGCCTTTACCCGCATCAAGAACGCCAAGCTGCGCCGGCGCATCGTCGACCTGGTCGAAGAGATGGCGGTCGAGGACTAGGCCATACCGTATTCGGCTGCCGGCGCGACGCCGGTCCCACGCCGCCCATCTGCAGCCCACATCTTGACCGCGCAACGGTCCGCTGCAAGAAACGCGGCCGTCCACGCCGTACGGCGTCTTCCCAGGAGTGTTCCACAGTGTCGCGCTCGAGCCGTCTTTTCACCAGCGAATCCGTTTCCGAAGGCCATCCCGACAAGGTCTGCGACCAGATCTCGGACGCCATCCTCGACGCGTTCATCGAACGGGACATCAAGCTCGGCATCGCCGATGACAGCCAGATCAATACCCGACTGGGCTGCGAGACGCTCTGCACCACCAACAAGATCGTCGTCGCCGGCGAAGGCCGCGGGCAGCTGTTCCGCATGATTCACGGCAAGGCGGTGGTCGATCGCGAGCTGATCACCGAGATCGCCCGCGGCGTGGTCAAGGACATCGGCTACGACCAGAACGGCTTTTCCTATCATGGCGCCGACGTCGAGGTCCTGCTTCACGGCCAGTCGCCCGACATCGCCATGGGCGTCGACGCCAAGAAAAAGAAAGGCGAGGAGAACGAAGGCGCCGGCGATCAGGGCATGATGTTCGGCTACGCCTGCACCGAGAGCGAGGTCTACGAGAAGGGCTCGTTCATGCCGGCCCCGATCTACTTCGCCCACAAGATCCTGAAGGTGCTGTCGGAGAAGCGCCGCTCCGGACAGCTCGCCGACCTGCAGCCGGACGCCAAAAGCCAGGTGACGGTGCAGTACGTCGACGGGAAGCCGGTCGGATGCACCAAGGTCGTGGTGTCGACCCAGCACAATGCCGCGAACCGCAACAGGAAGAAGTACACGCCCGGCATCGTCAAGGAGCTGATCGGCGACGCGGTCGCGTCCGCACTGCCCAAAGGCTGGATGCCGAAGAAGCCGTCCGACTTCCTGGTCAATCCGACCGGCAACTTCGTGGTCGGCGGACCGGACGGCGACTGCGGCCTCACCGGCCGCAAGATCATCGTCGACACTTACGGCGGCTACGCCCCGCACGGCGGCGGCGCGTTCTCCGGCAAGGACCCGACCAAGGTCGACCGCTCGGCGGCCTATGCGGCGCGTTACCTCGCCAAGAACGTGGTGGCGGCCGGACTGGCCGAGCAATGCACCATCCAGGTCGCCTATGCGATCGGGGTCGCCGACCCGATGTCGCTCTATGTCGACACCCACGGCACCGGCAAGGCCGACGAGAAGAAGCTTGCCAGGGTGCTGCAGGAAATCTTCCCGCTACGGCCGACCAGCATCCGCCGCGCACTGAAGCTCAACCGGCCGATCTATCGCCGCACGGCCGCCTACGGGCATTTCGGCCGCGCACCCGACCGGGACGGCGGCTTCTCCTGGGAGCGGACCGACCTCGCCGATGCGCTCAGGAAAGCCGTGAGCTGATATCCAATTGAGTTTCGCCGCGGCCGCGCCGAACATCGCGCCATGCCGCGGCCCGACGACACCACGTCCCGTGGCGGCGCCTTCTTCGGCCGCCGCAAGGGTCACCCGCTGCGGCCGCGCCAGGCCGCGCTGATCGAGACGCTGTTGCCGCGACTGGCGCTTCAGCTCGACGCTTCCCCGCCTGCCGATCTGCGCACGCTGTTCCGGCATGCCGGCGAGGTGCGCCTGGAGATCGGCTTCGGCGGCGCCGAACATCTGATCGCGCAGGCGGCGGCGCATCCGGCCTGCGGCTTCATCGGCTGCGAGCCGTTCGTCAACGGCATGGCCAAGGCGCTTGCCGCCATCGAGGCGCGCGGGCTTGCCAATATCCGCCTGCATCATGCGGATGCGGTCCCGCTGCTCGACTGGCTGCCGCCGGGCTCGCTGGCGCGGGTCGACCTGATCTATCCGGACCCGTGGCCGAAGCGGCGGCACTGGAAACGGCGCTTCGTCAACGACGCAAACGTCGCCCGGTTGGCGCGCGTGCTGCGTCGCGGCGGCGAGTTCCGTTTTGCCAGCGACTGGCCGGACTATGCGGCCTGGACCCTGCTGCGCCTGATGCACACGCGTGACTTCGCGTGGACGGCGGAGCGCGCCGAAGACTGGCGGGTACCATGGCCGGATTTCGGCGGGACCCGGTACGAGGCCAAGGCGGTGCGCGAAGGCCGCACACCCTGCTACCTGGCGTTCCGCCGCACCGGTTGAGCGGACGCCGACAAACAGCCCTTGCACCGGACCGACGAGGGCAGTATATAGCGCCCGTCCGTAAGGACTTCTCATAACGGTCGGATGATCGCTATCGAGAGTGGGCCCCGCCCGGGACCCGCTCTTTTTTGTTACCCGACCGCAGCGGTTCGGGCTTTATGGTCGAAACGATCGACAGGGACATCACCGAGCCCCGGCTCATCGTCGAGCAGGGCGTGGCCGCGCGCGTCGCCGCGATTGCGGAGCGCGTCCTCGTGCCGCTCGCCTTACGCCTCGTGCGCGTGCGCGTCTCCGGGGCTTCCGGCTGCACGGTGCAGATCATGGCCGAGCGTGCGGACGGAACGATGTCGATCGAGGATTGCGAGGCAGCCTCGCGCGCGCTCTCGCCGGTGCTCGACGCCGAGGATCCGATCGACCGCGCCTACCGGCTGGAGATCTCGTCGCCCGGTATCGACCGGCCGCTGGTACGGCGCTCCGACTTCCAGCGCTATGCCGGCCACGAGGTAAAAGTCGAGATGGCGATCGCCGTCGAGGGACGCCGCCGGTTCCGCGGCCTTTTGCTCGGGGCGGAGGGCGAAGCCGCGCGCATCCGCCGCAGCGACGCGGCCGAAGGCGAAGCAGCCGACGCCCTGCTCGCATTCGACGACATCGCCGAGGCGCGGCTGGTACTTACCGACGCGCTCGTCACCGAATCGCTTCGGCGCGGCAAGGCGGAACGCGCCGCGCGCAACGGTCCCGCCCGGGACATCGAGAATCAACGGCCGAGCCCGGCAATGAGCCGGCAGGCGGCCCACAACGAGGGAGAATGAGCGATGGCCGCTGTCAGCGCCAACCGGCTCGAACTTTTGCAGATCGCCGACGCGGTCGCCCGCGAGAAGGCGATCGACCGGAGCATCGTGATCACCGCCATGGAGGACGCGATCGCCAAGGCGGCGCGCTCGCGTTACGGCAGCGAGACCGAAGTCCGCGCCGAGATCAATCCCAAGAGCGGCGAGCTGCGGCTGTCGCGCCACATGCTGGTGGTCGACAATGTCGAGAACCCGTCGAACCAGATCGGCCTCGATGACGCCCGCAAGCACAATCCGGCGGCGCAGATCGGCGACACCATCGCCGACGCGCTGCCGCCGCTCGAATACGGCCGCATCGCCGCGCAGTCCGCCAAGCAGGTCATCGTGCAGAAGGTGCGCGACGCCGAGCGCGACCGCCAATACCAGGAGTACAAGGACCGCATCGGCGACATCGTCAACGGCATCGTCAAGCGGGTCGAATACGGCAACGTGGTGGTGGATCTCGGGCGCGGCGAGGCGATCGTGCGGCGCGACGAGATGCTGCCGCGCGAGCTGTTCCGCAACGGCGACCGCATCCGCGCCTATATCTACGACGTGCGCCGCGAAACGCGCGGTCCGCAGATATTTCTCTCGCGCACTCACCCGCAATTCATGTCCAAGCTGTTCGCCCAGGAGGTGCCGGAGATCTACGACGGCATCGTCGAGGTGAAGGCGGTGGCGCGCGACCCCGGCTCGCGCGCCAAGATCGCGGTGATCTCGCGCGATTCCTCGGTCGATCCGGTCGGCGCATGCGTCGGCATGCGCGGCTCGCGCGTCCAGGCCGTGGTCAACGAGCTGCAGGGCGAGAAGATCGACATCATCCCGTGGTCGCACGACATCGCGACCTTCGTGGTCAATGCGCTCGCACCCGCCGAGGTCGCCAAGGTGGTGCTCGACGAGGACCGCGAGCGCATCGAGGTGGTGGTGCCCGATCAGCAGCTCTCGCTCGCGATCGGCCGGCGCGGGCAGAACGTGCGGCTCGCCTCGCAGCTCACCGGATGGGACATCGACATCCTGACCGAGCAGGAGGAGTCCGAACGCCGCCAAGCCGAGTTCGAGAAGCGCACCAGGATGTTCATGGACGCGCTCAACGTCGACGAGGTGGTCGGCCAGCTGCTCGCGTCGGAGGGATTCACCTCGATCGAGGAGCTCGCCTACGTCGAAGAGAAGGATATCGCCTCGATCGAAGGGTTCGATGCCGAGACCGCCCACGAGCTGCAGACGCGCGCACGCGACCACCTGGCCCAGATCGAGGCCGAACTCGATGCCAAGCGAACGGAACTCGGCGTCGAGGACGCGCTGAAGGAGGTGCCGGGCGTCACCACCAGGATGCTGGTCGCGTTCGGCGAGAACGGCATCAAGACGGTGGAAGATCTTGCCGGCTGCGCGACCGACGACCTCACGGGATGGTCGGAGCGCAAGGACGGCGAGACGGTGCGCACCCCTGGCGCGCTCGAGGGCTTCGAGACCTCGCGTGAGGAGAGTGAAGCGATGATCATGCAGGCCCGCCTCAAGGCCGGCTGGATCACCGAAGCCGACCTGGCTCCGCCGGCGGCCGAAGAGGCTGCGGCCGAGCCGGCCGCAGCCACCCCATAGCCGCGTGGGGGAGCCGCCCGAAGCGATGCTGGCGCGAGCCAAAGAGACCGATGGCGGGCCGCGCAGCGTCGGCGGCGAGCGCCTTTGCGTCGCGAGCAGGACGGTGCGGCCGGTCGCCGACCTGATCCGCTTCGTGGTCGCCCCCGACGGTTCGGTGGTGCCCGACGTGAAGCGCAAGCTGCCCGGACGCGGGGTTTGGGTCACGGCGCAGCGCGCGAGCGTGGACACGGCGGTCAGGACCAAGGTCTTCGCGCGCTCCTTCCGCCGGGAGGTAAGGGTGGAGCCCGGCCTCAGCGCCGAGGTCGAGCGGCGGCTGGTGTCGTCCGCCCTCGACGCGCTCGGCATCGCCCGCAAGGCCTCCCTGGTGGCGATGGGCTTTGCCAAGACCGAGGCGGCACTGGCCACCGACCCGGTGGTGGCCGTGGTGAACGCCGCCGAGGCCGGCGCCGACGGAAGACGTAAGATCATGGCCGCCGCCAAGCGCCGGTTTGGCGATGAACTGCGCCGAATTGCCGTGATCGGGACGTTTACCTCGGCGCAATTGGATTTGGCATTGGGGCGGCCAAATGTGGTACATGCTGCCCTGCTCGCCGGCCCTGCGAGCCACGGGTTCCTTGCGCGCTGCTCAAGCCTCGAACGCTTCCGATCAATTCCGGACGGGCGCGGCGGGGAAGCGCGCGGGCGCGAGTTGGATGGATCGGAATGAGTGAGACCAAGAACACCGGCGAGAAAACGCTGAGCGTCACCTCGACCAAGACGCTGACGCTCAAGCGCGGCGGCGTCGAGCAGGGCGTGGTGCGCCAGAGCTTCAGCCACGGCCGCTCCAAGGCGGTGGTCGTGGAGAAGGTCAAGCGCCGGATCGGTCCGGGCGAGGCCAAGGCCGAACCGGCTCCGGCGGCCGAGCGCACCACTGCGCGCCGCGTCGCCGGCAAGACCCCCGCGGCCGCGCCGGCAGCTCCTGCGACGACGGCTGCGCCGGCCGTGGCGCCGAAGCCATCGGGCGTCGTGCTGCGCACGCTCACCGAGGAGGAGCGCAGCGCGCGCGCGCATGCGCTCGCCGACGCGCGCGTGCGCGAGGCCGAGGAACGCAAGATCGCCGAGGAGGAGGCGCGCCGCCGCAACGAGCGCGAGTTGCGCGAGAAACACGAGCGCGAGGCCGCCGAAGCGCGCAAGCGCGAGGAAGAGGAACGCCGCCGCCACGACCAGGAAACCAAGCAGAAGGCCGACGAGGTCGCCAAGAAGCGATTCGGCGAAGACGAGAAAGCCAAGCCCGGTTCGCCCGCCTCGCGCGTGCTTGCGCTCGAAGCCGACGACGACGACCGCCGTCCCCGGCGCGGCGCCGGCGCGGCCCGTGGTGCCGGAACCGCGCGTCCGGCCGCCGTACCGGCGCGGCCGGCGCGGACCGGCGCGCCCAAGCAACGCGGCCGCCTGACCCTGGTCACCGCGCTGAGCGCCGACGAGATCCGCGAGCGTTCCGTTGCTTCGTTCCGCCGCCGTACGCAACGCATGACCGGCCACCGGGACACCGAGGCCAAGGAAAAGATCATTCGCGAAGTCACGATTCCGGAGACGATCACGATCCAGGAGCTCGCCAACCGCATGGCCGAGCGCGCCGTGGATGTGATCAAGCTTTTGATGAAGCAGGGCCACATGGCCAAGATCACCGACGTGATCGATGCCGACACGGCCCAGCTGCTCGCCGAAGAGCTCGGCCATTCGGTCCGCCGCGTCGCCGAGTCCGACGTGGAGGAAGGCCTGTTCGATGCGGCCGACGATCCGGCGGTTCTGGTGCCGCGGCCGCCGGTCGTCACCATCATGGGCCACGTCGACCACGGCAAGACCTCGCTGCTCGACGCCATCCGGGCGACCGACGTGGCGGCGGGCGAGGCCGGCGGCATCACGCAGCATATCGGCGCCTATCAGGTGACCGCGCCGTCGGGCAACAAGATCACCTTCATCGATACCCCGGGCCATGCGGCGTTCACCGCGATGCGGGCGCGCGGCGCCAAGGTCACCGACGTGGTGGTGCTGGTGGTGGCGGCCGACGACGGCGTGATGCCGCAGACGATCGAGGCGATCCATCACGCCAAGGCCGCCAAGGTGCCGATGATCGTCGCCATCAACAAGATCGACAAGACGGACGCCAAGCCCGAGCGCGTGCGCACCGAGCTGCTGCAGCACGAAGTACAGGTCGAATTGCTCGGCGGCGACGTTCTCGACGTCGAGGTGTCGGCCACTAAGAAACTCAATCTCGACAGGCTGCTCGAGACGCTCGCGCTGCAGGCCGAAATCCTCGACCTGAAGGCGAATCCGCAGCGTCCGGCCGAAGGCACCGTGGTCGAGGCCAAGCTCGATCGCGGGCGCGGCGCGGTCGCGACCGTGCTGGTCCAGCAGGGAACGCTGCATGTCGGCGACATCATCGTGGCCGGCGCCGAATGGGGCCGCGTACGCGCGCTGATCTCCGACACCGGCGAGACCCTCGACCAGGCGGGACCTTCGATGCCGGTCGAGGTGCTCGGCTTCACCCATACGCCCGATGCCGGCGATCGGCTGGCGGTGGTCGACAGCGACGCGCGCGCGCGCGAAGTGACCGATTACCGGGCGCGGCAGAAGCGCGACAAGATGTCGGCGCGCGCCACCGGCATGCGCGGCTCGCTCGAGCAGATGATGAGTCAGCTCAAGAGCGCCGGGCGCAAGGAATTCCCGCTGGTCATCAAGGCCGACGTGCAGGGCTCGCTCGAAGCGATCGTCGGCGCGCTCGACAAGCTCGGCACCGACGAGGTCGGCGCGCGCGTACTGCACGCTGGCGTCGGCGGCATCACCGAGTTGGACGTGACGCTGGCGTCGTCGTCCGGCGCCGCGATCATCGGCTTCAACGTGCGCGCCCACAAGGAAGCGCGCGAGGCGGCCGACCGCGCCGGCACCGAGATCCGCTACTACAACATCATCTACAACCTGGTCGACGACGTGAAAGCCGCGATGTCCGGCCTGCTCGCCCCGACCCTGCGCGAGAAGATGCTCGGCAACGCGCTCGATTTTGGAGATCTTCACCGTCTCCAAGGTCGGCAAGATCGCCGGCTGCCGCGTCACCGACGGCACCGTGGAGCGCGGCGCCAACGTGCGGCTGATCCGCGACAACGTGGTCATCCACGAGGGCAAGCTCAGCCAGCTCAAGCGCTTCAAGGACGACGCGCGCGAAGTCGTGGCCGGCCAGGAATGCGGCATGGCGTTCGAGGGCTACCAGGACATGCGCCAGGGCGACGTGATCGAGTGCTACCGCGTCGAGACGGTGCAGCGGACGCTGTAACCCGCGTCACGGCTATGGCCGGGCATGACGAGTTGTTGGAACGAGTTTCATGCCGCGACAGCATCGCCGCGATCAGTCACCCAATGCCTCCCAGCGCCAGTTGCGCGTCGGCGAGCTGATCCGCCACGTCATGGCGGAGATGCTCACCCGCGGCGATATCCACGACCCGGTGATCGAAGGCCACATGATCACGGTGCCGGAAGTGCGCATGACCGCGGACCTGCGGCTCGCCACCATCTACATTATGCCGCTCGGCGGGCGCGACGTGACCGACGTGCTGGCGGCGCTCGAGCGCAACAAACGCTTCCTGCGCGGCGAGATTGCGCGGCGCGTTAACCTGAAATTCGCACCTGAGATCCGCTTCCGCGCCGACGAGCGATTCGACGAGGCGGAACGAATCGAGAAGCTTCTGCGAACGCCCAAGGTCGCGCGCGATCTGGAAGGCGGCAACGACGATCAATGAACGTGACCGGCCCCTTCCCCAACGCACCCGCGCAAGCGAAGGAACCGCAGCGTCGGCGCGAGAAGCGCGACGTCCACGGCTGGATCGTGCTCGACAAACCGGTCGGCATGACGTCGACGCAAGCGGTCGGCGCGGTCAGGCGCTTGTTCGCCGCCCGCCGCGCCGGACACGCCGGCACGCTCGACCCGCTCGCCTCGGGCTGCCTGCCGATCGCGCTCGGGGAGGCGACCAAGACGGTCCCCTTCGTCATGGACGGACGCAAGCGCTACCGCTTCACCGTGCGCTGGGGCGAGGAACGCGACACCGACGACGCGGAAGGGGCCGTGACGGCGACGAGCGCCATGCGGCCGACGCTCGAGGCGATCCGCGCCCTGCTTCCCGCCTTCACGGGTACGATTTCGCAGGTCCCGCCGCGCTACTCCGCCATCAAGGTCGCGGGCGAGCGCGCCTACGATCTTGCCCGCGACGGCGAGACCGTCACCCTGGAGGCCCGCCCGGTGGACATCCATGCGCTTGCCGTGGTTGCGGAAAGCGACGCCGATCACGCCGAATTCGAGGCCGAATGCGGCAAGGGCACCTATGTGCGCGCGCTCGCTCGCGACATCGGCCGCCTGCTCGGCTGCTTCGGCCACGTCAGCGGCCTGCGCCGCACCTCGGTCGGCCGGTTCGGCGAGGACGACATGATTTCGCTGGCGGAACTGGAGGCTTTGTGCCAGAAAGCCGCCGCCGGCGAGGGAAGCCTCGCCGACGCGCTACTGCCCGTTGAGACCGCGCTGGACGACATCCCGGCGCTGGCCGTCAGTCGGGCAGATGCGGCAAGGCTCCAACGGGGCCAAGCCGCTTTGTTGCGCGGCCGGGATGCCCCCATTTTCCGCGGCACCGTCTTTGTGACGACTTCGGGCGAGCTCGTCGCTCTGGCCGAAGTGGACCGCGGCGAAATCATCCCCAAGCGCGTTTTCAACCTCGCCGGCCTGAAGGGCAGCGCCGGCAAACGACAAGGTCATTGACGATGTCGCTTCCCGCCGGCCGCAAGGCCGAACTGATCAAGACGCATGCCACCAAGGCCGGCGACACCGGCTCGCCGGAGGTGCAGGTGGCGATCCTGTCCGAACGGATCAACAGCCTGACCGAGCACTTCAAGGCCCACGTCAAGGACAACCACTCGCGGCGGGGTCTGCTCAAGATGGTGTCGCAGCGCCGGCAACTGCTCGATTACCTCAAGCGCATCAACGAGACGCGCTACAAGACGTTGATCGACAAGCTCGGCATTCGCCGTTGAGCTTTTTTCGTGCGCGGGTGTGCCCGCGCGCGCTGTTGGCGGGCATGCGCCCGCCGTTGCGTGGCGGCAGACGCCGCCAAGTGTCCCGGGTTTGAAGATCATGAGGATCGCCCGGCTTAAACCGAGGGAAGAAGGCCATGGCAGGATCGCCGGACGCTGTCGGACGCGCGCATGCTTGCGCGCGCGCGACAGCCTCTCGCCGTCTTGCTCATGGCTTTCGCGCCCTGCGAAACCGATGAGAGACCAAGACAATGTTCGACATTCACCGCGTTGAGCTCGACTGGGGTGGCCGCAAGCTAGTCCTCGAGACCGGCAAGTTCGCCCGCCAGGCCGACGGCGCCGTCGTCGCCACCTATGGGGAATCCAAAGTCCTCGCGACCGTGGTCGCGGCCAAGGAGCCGCGCGAGGGCATCGACTTCATGCCGCTTACGGTCGACTACCAGGAGAAGTTCTACGCCGCCGGCCGCATTCCGGGCGGCTACTTCAAGCGCGAAGGGCGCCCGACCGAGCGCGAGACGCTGATCTCGCGGCTGATCGACCGGCCGGTCCGTCCGCTGTTCGCCGAAGGGTGGCGCAACGAGACCCAGATCATCGTGACCACGCTGTCGCACGATCTGGAGAACGATCCCGACATCGTGGCGTTGGTGGCGTCATCGGCGGCCCTCACGCTCTCCGGCGCCCCATTCATGGGACCGATCGGGGCCGCGCGGGTCGGCTTCATCAACAACGAATACGTGCTCAATCCGCAGCTCGACGAGATGCCGGAGAGCGGGCTCGACCTCGTGGTCGCCGGCACGCAGGACGCCGTGCTGATGGTCGAATTGGAAGCCAAGGAGCTGCCCGAGGAGGTGATGCTCGGCGCCGTGATGTTCGGCCACCGCCATTTCCAGCCGGTGATCCAGGCGATCATCGATCTCGCCGAGAAAGCCGCCAAGGAGCCGCGCGAGCTTGCGGCAATCGACAATGCCGCGCTCGAAACCGAGATGCGCGGCCTGGTCGAGCACGACCTGCGCTCGGCCTACGCGATCGCCGACAAGATGGCGCGCCACAAGGCGGTCGATGCCGCCAAGGCCAAGGTGACGGCGCATTTCTGTCCCGAGGGCGTGGACCCGCCCCCTTACGACAAGCAGCGCATCGGCGGCGTGTTCAAGAAGCTCGAAGCCAAGATCGTGCGCTGGAACATCCTCGACACCAGCAAGCGTATCGACGGGCGCGACCTCGCCACCGTGCGCCCGATCGTGTCGGAAGTCGGCGTGCTGCCGCGCGCCCACGGCTCGGCGCTGTTCACGCGCGGCGAGACCCAGGCGCTGGTGATCGCCACGCTCGGCACCGGCGAGGACGAGCAGTGGATCGACGCGCTGCACGGGACCTACAAAGAGACGTTCCTGCTGCACTACAATTTCCCGCCGTTCTCGGTCGGCGAGACCGGACGCATGGGCGGCCCGCGCCGGCGCGAGATCGGCCACGGCAAGCTCGCCTGGCGCGCCATCCACCCGATCCTGCCGGCCAACCACGAGTTCCCCTATACGATCCGCGTGGTCTCGGAGATCACCGAGTCGAACGGGTCCTCCTCGATGGCGACCGTGTGCGGTTCCTCGCTCGCCCTGATGGACGCGGGCGTGCCGCTCAAGCGGCCGACCGCCGGCATCGCCATGGGACTGATCCTCGAGGACAAGCGCTACGCGGTGCTGTCCGACATCCTGGGCGACGAGGATCACCTCGGCGACATGGACTTCAAGGTCGCCGGCACCGAGCGCGGCGTCACCTCGCTGCAGATGGACATCAAGATCGCCGGCATCACCGAGGAGATCATGAAGGTCGCGCTCGGCCAGGCGAAGGACGGCCGCCTGCACATCCTCGGCGAGATGGCCAAGGCGCTGACCTCGGCGCGCGCCGAACTCGGCGAGCATGCTCCGCGCATCGAGGTGTTCTCGATCCCGACCGACAAGATCCGCGAGGTGATCGGCTCGGGCGGCAAGGTGATCCGCGAGATCGTGGAGAAGACCGGCGCCAAGATCGACATCCAGGACGACGGCACCGTCAAGGTCGCCTCCGCCAAGGCGGAGTCGATCAAGGCGGCGATCAACTGGATCAAGTCGATCGCGAGCGAGCCGGAGGTCGGCCACATCTACGAAGGCACGGTGGTCAAGGTGATGGACTTCGGCGCGTTCGTGAACTTCTTCGGCGCCAAGGACGGGTTGGTGCACATCTCGCAGCTCGCGCCGCGCCGGGTGCAGAAGGTCACCGACGTGGTCAAGGAAGGCGACAAGGTGAAGGTGAAGCTGCTCGGCTTCGACGAGCGCGGCAAGGTGCGCCTGTCCATGAAGGTCGTCGACCAGGCGACCGGCGAGGACATCGAGGCCAAGCAGAAGGCGGAGGGCGGCGAGCAGCCGCGCGAGGCGGCGGCGGGGGAGTAGGTCTCGCCAGCGAGAGCATGATCCCGAAAAGTGTGCAGCGGTTTTCGGAAAAGATCATGCTCCAACAAGGAAATTGACGAGGGCCGGGCAACGTCCGGCCCTTCGTTCTATTGAAACTGGGACTCCTTATCCGGTCCTGACCCGGCGCAAGGTGTCCGCATGACGCAGGTCGTACCGCCCGCGATGCCGGCCGAACCCTTGTTGCTCTGTCCGACATGCGCCTGCGAGATGCGGCTGTTCGGGATCGAGTCCGAGAAGCCGGACCGGGACCTGTTCACCTTTGCGTGCTCGAAATGCAGCCGGCTCGAAGTTCGCGGGGTCAGCACGGTCTGACCCCTACTGCGCCGCGTCCTTGGCGGCGTCCTCGTCGGTCCTGAGCGCATCCGGATGCGGCATGGCGATGACGTTGTAGCCGGAATCGACGAAGTGCACTTCGCCGGTCACGCCGCTCGACAGATCCGAGAGCAGATAGAGCGCCGCCCCGCCGAGCTCGTCGAGCGTGATGCCGCGGCCGAGCGGCGAATGCTTCTGCTGGAACGCGAACATGGCGCGCGCGTCGCCGATGCCGGCGCCGGCGAGGGTGCGGATCGGCCCGGCCGAGATGGCGTTGACGCGGATGCGACGCGCCCCGTAGTCGACCGCGAGATAGCGCACCGAAGCCTCCAGCGCCGCCTTGGCGACGCCCATGACGTTGTAGTTCGGCATCGTGCGGCGGCTGCCGTTGAAGGTAAGGGTGAGCATGGCGCCGCCGTCCCGCATCAGCGCAGCCGCGCGCTTGGCGGCTTCGGTGAAGGCGAAGCAGGAGATCACCATGGTGCGCGCGAAATTCTCGCGCGTGGTGTCGGCGTAACGGCCCTTCAGCTCGGCCTTGTCGGAGAACGCGATGGCGTGCACCAGGAAGTCGAGCGAACCCCACTCGCTTTTGATCGTGTCGAACACCGCATCGACGGTCGCGATGTCCTCGACGTCGCAGGGCATCACCAGCTTCGATCCGATCGATTCGGCGAGCGGCTTGACGCGCCGGCCGAGCGCCTCGCCCTGATAGGTGAAGGCGAGGCCGGCGCCGTGGCGGCTCAGCGCGCGCGCGATGCCCCAGGCGATCGAGTGGTCGTTGGCGACCCCCATGATCAGCCCGCGCTTGCCGTGCATCAGGGCGGTCATGGGGCACTCCGTACGCTACGCGACGCCTTGGCGTGGACTTCCATCATGCGTCCAGCCGCTTGAACACCACCGAGGCGTTGGTGCCGCCGAAGCCGAACGAGTTGGACAGCGCGCAGCCGAGCGCCACGTCGTCGCGCCGCTCGCGCACGATCGGCATGTCGGCGAAGGCGGGATCGAGGTTCTCGATGTTGGCGCTCTCGCAGATGAAGCCGTTGCTCATCATCAGGAGCGAATAGATCGCCTCCTGCACGCCGGCCGCGCCGAGCGAGTGGCCGGTCAGCGACTTGGTGGCCGAGATCGGCGGGCACTTGTCGCCGAACACCTCGCGGATCGCCTCGATCTCCTTGAGGTCGCCGATCGGCGTCGCGGTCGCGTGCGGATTGATGTAGTCGACCGGCGCATCGACGCCCGCGAGCGCCATGCGCATGCAGCGCACCGCGCCCTCGCCCGAGGGCGCCACCATGTCGTGGCCGTCGGAGGTCGCGCCGTAGCCGGCGACCTCGGCGTAGATCTTGGCGCCGCGCGCCTTGGCGTGCACCAGCTCCTCGAGCACGAGCACGCCGGCGCCGCCGGCGATGACGAAGCCGTCGCGGTCGCGGTCATAGGCGCGCGAGGCCTTCTCCGGCGTCTGGTTGAACGACGACGACATCGCCCCCATGGCGTCGAACAGCACCGACAGGGTCCAGTCCAGCTCCTCGCAGCCGCCGGCGAAGATCATGTCCTGCTTGCCCACCTGGATCGTCTCCATGGCGTTGCCGATGCAGTGGTTCGAGGTCGCGCAGGCCGACGAGATCGAATAGTTGACGCCTTTGATCTTGAACCAGGTGGCGAGCGTCGCCGAGGCGGTCGAGGACATCGCCTTCGGGACGGCAAACGGGCCGACGCGCTTGGGCCCCTTGCTGCGCGCAATGTCGGCCGAGTCCACGATCGCGCGCGCCGAGGGGCCGCCCGAGCCCATGATGATGCCGGTGCGCTCGTTGGAGACATCGCTGTCTTCGAGGCCGGCGTCGCGGATCGCCTGCTCCATGGCGACGTGGTTCCAGGCAGCGCCCTGCCCGAGGAACCGCATGGCGCGGCGGTCGACGGCTTCGCTCGGATCGAGGGTCGGAGCGCCGTGCACCTGGCAGCGGAAGCCGAGCTCGGCGTATTTGTCGGCGCGCGAGATGCCGGATTTGGCCTCGCGCAGGCTCGCCAGGACTTCCTGGGTGTTGTTGCCGATGGACGAGACGATGCCCATTCCGGTGACGACGACCCGTTTCATGCCCGCCTCGTCCGCATCTTGGGGCGCACGCCCGCGATCGGTGCGCCGCGATAATGTGGGGCTTCCGCGCCGGCTTGTCAGGCCCCGGCCGGCTGCGCCGTGTCTTCCTTGAACAACGCGACCCTCAGGTCGCTCGCCCGATAGACCACCGCGCCGTCCGCCGACAGCCAGCCATCGGCGATGCCGAGCACCAGCTTCGAACGCATCACCCGCTTGATCTCGATGCCGTAGATGATCTCCCTGACATTCGGCAGCACTTGGCCGGAGAGCTTGAGTTCCCCGAGTCCGAGCGCGCGCCCGCGCCCCGACGCGCCGACCCAGCCGAGGAAAAACCCGACCATCTGCCACAAGGCATCAAGCCCGAGGCAGCCCGGCATCACGGGATCTCCCTTGAAATGACAGGGGAAAAACCACAAGTCCGGCCGCACATTGAGGACCGCCCGCATCAGCCCCTTGCCGTATTCGCCGCCCGCTTCGGCGATCTCGGAAATGCGGTCGAACATCAGCATGGGCGGCAGCGGCAGCTGAGGACCCTGCTGGAACAGTTCCCCACGCCCGCACGCCAGCAGGTCTTCGTATTCGAAGCTCGAACGCCGGTCGTTCATCGAGTTCCCTTGGCCTGATCCCGGGATTAACTAACATACGCCGCCCCTTCCGGAAAAGGCGCGCTTTGGCGCGCCGAAGCAGCCGCGCGAAGTTGCGAAAGAGTTGCATCTTGGACGGCCGATCGCATAAGATCGTGGTTCAACCATCCAGCCCCGAGCCGCCAGCCAGGGGTAAAGGCTCAGTATTGATGACACCCGTCCGTACCACCGTGCTGTCCCAACTGGCCGAACCGGCCGCGCCGCGCACCGCCGCGCGCGCCGACCTCACCGGCTGCCCGTGGCACGACGTCAAGGCCATGCTGCGCGAAGTGGGCCTGAGGCCGACGCGCCAGCGCATGGCGCTCGGCTGGATCCTGTTCGCCAAGGGCGATCGCCACCTCACGGCCGAAATGCTGTACGAGGAGGCCACCAGGGCCAAGGTGCCGGTGTCGCTCGCCACCGTCTACAACACGCTGCACCAGTTCACCGAAGTGGGACTGCTGCGCCAAGTCGCGGTCGACGGCTCGAAGACCTATTTCGACACCAACGTGTCGGAGCATCATCACTTCTTCGTCGAGGGCGAGAACGCGCTGGTCGACATTCCCAATGCCGACGTGATGCTCGACCGGCTGCCGAGCGCGCCCGACGGCTACGAGGTCGCGCGCGTCGACGTGGTGGTGCGGCTGCGCAAGACCTGACGGCTGCCCGACATTCCAATCGAATCGCGGATGGCCGGGCTCGACCCGGCCATTGTCGTATTGCGCCGTTATTTCGCGGGTGGCAGGTATGGGTCACACGCCGATTGGCAGGAGGATTGCGATGGACCGCCGCCTTGTCGTTCGTCTGGCAGCCGCCGGCGCAATGCTCACGCTCACGGCGCAGAGCGGTCTCACGCAGACCCTCGAGGGCCGGCTCGTCGTCGTCACGTCCTTTTCCAAGGACCTGACCACGCCGCTCGCGCAGGCGTTCGAGAAGAAGCATCCGGGCACCAAGGTCGAGGTACAGAACCGCAACACCGCCGCGGCCGTGGCGTTCATCCGCGAGACCCGGTCGAGCCCGCCCGACCTGTTCTGGGTCTCCGCGCCGGACGCCTTCGAGGTGCTGAAGAAGAACGGGCTGCTGCAGAAGTACCAGCCGAAAGCAGCCGGGATCGCGACGCGCATCCCAAGAACTACGCCGAAGCCAAGGCGTTGGCCGAACGGGCGCTGACCTTGGGAGCGAAGTAGCAGGCTCGCGGAGCCATGGCCGACATCGCGATTGGCGCGCCGCGCGCATCGCTGTTCGGCCGCACCGGCGCAAGCGCCGGGCAAGTCCTCGCGCTTGCCCTCGTCGCCCTTTTCCTCCTCGCCTTCCTGGTCGTCCCGATCCTGCGCGTGATCGTGGTCGCGTTCACCGGGCCGGACGGGGATTTCAGCCTGGTGCATTTCGGCGACTTCTTCGCGACCGCGCTGTTGCGCGAGGCGTTCTGGAATTCGCTCTACGTTGCCGCCATGACGGTCGTGATCGCGAGCCTGATCGCGGTGCCGCTCGCCGCCATCCTCGCCCGCTTCCGTTTTCCCGGCGCCGCCCTCATCCACACGCTCGGCGTCGTGCCGCTGGTGATGCCGCCCTTCGTCGGCGCGGTCGCCATGCAGCTCGTCTACGGCCGCAACGGCGCCGTCAACCTGCTGCTCAACGATTGGTTCGGTTTCCGCATCCCGTTCATGGACGGCCTCAACGGCGTGATCTTCGTCGAGGCGCTGCACTATTTCCCGTTCATCCTGCTCAACCTCTCGGCCGCGCTTGCCAGCATCGACTCGGCCATGGAGGAATCGGCGCAGAACCTCGGCGCACGCGGCCTGACGTTGTTCTCGCGCATCGTGTTCCCGCTCGCGCTGCCCGGCTACGTGGCGGGCGCGGCGCTGGTGTTCGTGAAAGTGTTCGACGACCTGGCGACGCCGTTGTTGCTCAACGTCACCAACATGCTGGCGCCGCAGGCCTACCTGAAGATCACCTCGGTCGGCATCGCCGATCCGATGGGCTATGTGATCTCGGTGATCATGATCCTGTGCTCGCTCGGCGGACTGGCGCTGTCCGGCCTCCTGGTGAAGGGCCGCGATTTCGCCACCCAGCAGCGCGGCGGCGGCGGACTTGCGCGCCGCAGGCTTTCCGGCGCCGGAACCGCGGCCGCGATCGCCTTCGTGGTCGTGGCGCTCGGCGTCGCGCTGTCGCCGCACATCGGTATCTTCCTGCTGTCAATCGCGACCGTGTGGTCATTCGCGGTGCTGCCCGACGGCTACACGCTCGCCCACTATGCGACGGTGTGGCGCGAGGCCGGCCCGCTGATCGGCAACACGCTGCTTTACTGCGGGTTCGCGGGCCTGATCGACGTCGTGCTGGGCGCGACACTCGCCTACTTGGTGCTGCGCACGCGCCTGCCCGGACGCAGGCTGGTCGAGCAGGTGGCGATGTCGGCGGTGGCGGTGCCCGGCCTCGTGCTCGGCATCGGGCTGTTGCGCACCTATCACGACGTCCAGCTGCCGTTCAGCGGCGAGCCGCTCGCGACATTCTGGTTCATGCTCGTCATCGCCTACGCGGTGCGCCGCCTGCCCTATGCGCTTAGCGCCGCGAACGCCGCGCTGCGCCAGCTCCACGTCAGCCTGGAGGAAGCGGCCGAGAGCCTCGGCGCCAGGCGTTTCACCACGCTGCGGCGCATCGTCGTGCCGCTGATGAGCGGCGGCCTGCTCGCCGGCTTCGTTACCAGCTTCGCGACCGCCGCGGTCGAATTATCGGCGACGCTGCTCCTGGTCGCGCGCAACGACGACGCGCCGCTCGCCTACGGCATCTACGTCTACATGCAGTCGGCCGCCGGACGCGGCCCCGGCGCCGCGCTCGGCATCATCGCGGTCGTCGTCGTCGCCATCGCGACGTTCCTGTCCTATCGCCTCGCCGAGCGCGAACGCGGCCTGAGATCGCGCGAGATGTTCTAGGTTTTTGGTGGAGCATGATCTTGTCCGAAAACCGGCATCCACTTTTCGGGATCATGCTCTGATGGCCGCCGGCGTGCGCATCGAGTCGGTGAGCTTCGCCTACGAGGCGACGCCGGTGCTGAGCGGCATCACGCTCGCGATCGAAGGGGGCGAATTCTTCGCCTTCCTCGGACCGTCCGGCTCGGGCAAGACCACGCTGTTACGGCTCATCGCGGGGTTCGGCGCGCCCAATTCCGGCTGCATCCTGATCGGCGGGCGCGACGTGACGCAGCTTGCGCCGTGGAGCCGCAATGTCGGCATGGTGTTCCAGAGCTATGCGCTCTGGCCGCACATGACAGTGGCCAAGAACGTGGCTTTCGGTCTGGAACGCCGCCGGCTGGCGCGCGGCGAGATCGCCCGCCGTGTCGCCGCCGCGCTGGCGCTGGTCGGGCTGTCGGCCTATGCGGAGCGCCGCCCAGCAGCGCTTTCCGGCGGCCAGCAGCAGCGCGTGGCGCTCGCCCGCACGCTGGTGATCGAGCCGGCCGTGCTGCTGCTCGACGAGCCGCTGTCGAACCTCGACGCCAGGCTGCGCGTCGAGATGCGCGGCGAATTGCGCGCGCTGCAGCGCAAGCTCGGCATCACCACGATCTACGTCACGCACGACCAGGAGGAAGCCAACGCGGTCGCCGACCGCATCGCGGTGCTCGACGGCGGGGAAGTCCAGCAGGTCGGCACGCCGCTCGAACTGTACGATCGCCCGGCCAACCGGTTCGTCGCGACCTTCCTCGGCACCGCCAACCTGATCGAAGGCCGCGTCGAGCAGGGCCGCTTCACGGCGGAGGGGCTGAGCCTCGACCTCGGCGGGCCCGACGGGCCGGCCTGCGTGGCGATCCGGCCGCAGGACTTGGCGATCGGCGCGGGCGGCCTGAACGCACGGGTGGAAAGTTCGGAATTCCTCGGCGGCATCATCCGCTATCGGCTCGCGCTCGGCCCGCATGCACTCATCGCCGACGTGCCGCACCGGCGCGGCGCCGAGCCCTATCCGGCCGGAACGATGCTTGCGATCGGCATCGATGCGCGCCAAGCGAGCGTGCTGCGCTAGTGTCCCGATTCCGAAGTTCGTCTCATCGTGCAGCACCCTCGTGTACGAACTTCGGAATCGAAGGGACACTAGCAACTTATTGATTCTAGTGTGGCTTAGGTTCAGAAGTCCGCAATCCAGACTCGCCGCGCGTATGTTGCGGACTTCTGAACCGCCACACTAGAAGGTTATTCGACCTTCTCGTACGGATAGACGCCCCACAGGCGCGGCTGCTCGATGTAGCCGTCGAAGCCCTCGCCCACGATCCGGCACCACCCGCCGGTGCAGCGCTTGACCGTGCCGAGCACGCCGTGCTGCAGGCGCGCGATCACGGTGCTGGTCCCGTCCGGCTTGGCGTGCAGGGCCAAGAGCTCGTCCTTGCCCTTGGACTGCGGCGAGACGATCGCGGTGCGCTTGCCGGACAGCAGCGAGTGATAGACCCAGCCCTCGGCGCCTTCCCAATCGCGGATGCGGCGCCAGTTCTCGAACTCGGCCACCACCTCGACCGGCAGCGCCGGCCGGTTGAACACCCAGGCCACGTCATGATCCTTGGTCGGGCCGGCCCGCACATTGACCTTGTCGGACTTGAGGCTGACGAAGCGCGGCACCGGCAGCCCGCTCGCGGCTCCGGTCGCGACCTGTTCGGCGGCGCACGTTCCATGCGTGACAATCACCGCCCCGAGCGCCGCAATCGCGTTGAAAAAAATGCGCACCGAGCCTGTTGCCATCGCGTCTGCCCGCCTCTTCGCGGCCATTTTCCGGAAGCCTTCGGCCGCTTTGTCTTGGCCGGGCCATCTGGTAGAGAGGAGCCCGAAAGCCGAGTTTCGGTCGGCGCGGTTAAAGAGAACTGAACAGGCCCCCGGCGCGGCGCTTTTTTGCCGGCAGTACGGAGCCGAGAAACCGGTCAAGGAATGGCAAAGGGCAAGAAACCGCTGGTCGTCGTCACGCGCAAGCTGCCGGACAGCGTGGAAACACGCATGCGCGAATTGTTCGACACGCGGCTGAACCTCGACGACAAGCCCTTGACCCACGCCCAGCTCACCGAGGCCGTGAAGGTCGCCGACGTGCTGGTGCCGACCGTGACCGATCGGATCGATTCGGCCGTGCTCAGCCAATCCGGCGAGAAGCTCAAGCTGATCGCCAATTTCGGCAACGGCGTCGACAACATCGACGTGGCGACCGCGCTCCAGCGCGGCATCACGGTGACCAATACGCCGGGCGTGCTGACCGAGGACACCGCCGACATGACCATGGCGCTGATCCTCGCCGTTCCGCGCCGGCTGGCCGAAGGCTCGGTGGTGCTCACGAGCGACGCCGAGTGGGGCGGCTGGTCGCCGACCTGGATGCTCGGGCACCGCATCTGGGGCAAGCGCCTCGGCATCATCGGCATGGGGCGCATCGGGGCGGCGGTGGCGCGGCGTGCGCGCGCGTTCGGGCTGCAGATCCACTATCACAACCGCCAGCGCGTACCCGGCCACATCGAGGACGAGCTGGAAGCGACCTACTGGGAAAGCCTCGACCAGATGCTGGCCCGGATGGACATCATCTCGGTCAACTGCCCGCACACGCCGGCGACCTACCACCTGCTCTCGGCGCGCCGGCTCAAGCTGATGCGGCCGGAGGCCTACATCGTGAACACCGCGCGCGGCGAGGTGATCGACGAGAACGCGCTCACCCGCATGATCGAGGCGGGCGAGCTCGCCGGCGCCGGCCTCGACGTGTTCGAGCACGAGCCGGCCGTGAACCCCAAGCTGCTCAAGCTGTCGCGCGCCGGCAAGGTGGTGTTGCTGCCGCACATGGGCTCGGCCACGATCGAAGGGCGCATCGACATGGGCGACAAGGTGATCATCAACATCCGGACCTTCATGGACGGCCACAGGCCGCCGGACCGTGTGCTGCCTTCCATGTTGTGAGATAGGATACGGTCCGGCGGCCGTTCTTAGCATGCAAGACGGCCCGCGCTTGCGCGGGCCTTTTCCGCCGGACCGCGTGCTGCCCTCGATGCTGTGACCTGGCAATGGAATTCGCATGATGCCTCGCCTGTCCCTCGCCCTCGCGCTTGCGTTCGCGGCGCCGTCGACCGCGTCCGCGCAAAGCCTGACCGTGGACGAGTTCCGCCGCGAGCTGGTGGGCGTTCCGCTGTGCGGCACGCCGTCGACCGGACCGTTCGCCGGCAAGACCCTGTGCACCGTGCATCTCGCCGACGGCACGGCGATCCTGGCCGGTTCCGGCACCCTGATCCGCGGCATCTGGGAAGCCGCCGACGGGCGCATCTGCCGGCGCAACGCGCACGACCCGGTCGACCGGCGGCGCTGCGTCGACTACGAGCGCGTCAGCAAGGACCATTACCGCAACAGCGACGGCGTCGAGTTCTGCCTCGGGCCGTGCGGCGACAAGTAGCGTCCGCGTCGTTTTCCCTGCTGCGCCGCGGGCGCAACTTGCGTAGTATCGCGTTGGCATCAGCTTGCGGAGGATGACGATGCGTGCAGGTCTTGTGCGTTCAAGCCTTGCGGGCGTCGTGGCGGGCGCCTTCGTGGCGGCGACCGCCGCTTGGACCGCTGCTCGGGCGATCACCAAGCTCACGCCGGCCGAGATCCACTCGACCTTCTTCGACGGCAAGCCGTTCACGGCGGCGACGACCTCGGGCGTCAAGTTCAAGCTGGTGTTCATGGCCGACGGCAAAGTGACGCGCGAGCCGCAGGACAAGGCCGGCGCCAAGGGCGAAGGCACCTGGAAGCTCTCCAAGGACGGCTTCTGCACCACCTGGAAGGGCGCCAAGGCCAACTGCTACACACTGGTCAATGTCGAGAAGAACAAATGGTCGGTGGTGAAGGGCGCAACCACGGTCGCGGTGTGGAGCAAGTGACGCCGCAGGCGTCATCCCGGGCAAGCGGCTGAAAGCCGCGAGACCCGGGATCGCCACAAGCACCACCCTCGTGACGGTCCCGGGTCTGCGGCGCATCATTTCATGCTGCGCCGCGCCCGGGACACGATTTCACGTATGCCCCGACAAATCCCTGATCGTCGGCTTTTCGCCCGACAGCGGATTGGCCGGATCCCACGCGTAATTCAGCGTCTCGAAGCGCAGCGCGCGCGCATCGACCATCAACAGCCGCCCAACCAAGCCTTCGCCGAAACCGACGATCTCGCGGATGACCTCAAGCGCCATCATGGAGCCGAGCACGCCGGCGAGCGCACCGAGGATGCCGGCTTCGGCGCAGGCCGGCACCGTGCCGGCGGGCGGCGGTTCGGGGAACAGGCAGCGATAGCTCGGATTGGGCCGCCCCTCGCCGTCAAGCTCGTGGGCGCGGATGGTGGTGAGCGTGCCGTCGAAGGTGCCGAGCGCCGCCGTGACCAGCGGCTTCTTGGCGAAGTAGCAGGCGTCGGACACGAGATAGCGCGTCGCGAAATTGTCCGAGCCATCGGCGACGAGATCGTAGCGGCCGATCAAGTCGAGCGCATTGGCGGTATCAAGCCGCAACGCGTGAGCTTCAACCGCGACGTGCGGATTGAGCCGCGCGATCGCCGCGGCGGCGCTGCCGACTTTGGGCGTACCGAGCATGTCGGTCGAATGGATGACCTGACGCTGCAGGTTGGAGAGCGCAACCGCATCGTCGTCGATCACGCCGAGCGTGCCGACGCCGGCCGCCGCCAGATAGAGCAGCACGGGCGCGCCCAGTCCGCCGGCGCCGACCACCAGCACCCGCGCGCGCCGGAGCGCCGCCTGGCCGGGGCCGCCGACCTCGCGCAGCACGATGTGGCGCGCGTAGCGCTCGAGTTCCTCGGAGCTCAGCATGATTGCCTATTATCACAGTTGCGCCGCCATATTTCTTCTTCGTTTGAGCATGATCTTTTCCGAAAACCGGTTTCCACTTTTCGGGATCATGCTCTAGGCTCGCGCGCCATGTCATCCGTCCCGGGCATCGCCATGAAGTTGTTCGGCGCCGTGTTGTTCGCGCTCGCCCTCGCGGCCGCGCCCGCGCTCGCCGAAACCAAGGCGAAGCAGAAGGCCGAGCCGAAGCCGAACCCGATCGCCGCCTCCTACGCGGCCATGACGGCCGCCGAACGCATGTCGATCCAGAGCGACCTGGTCTGGACCGGCCACTTCAACGGCGTCATCAACGGCGAGTTCGGCGACCGCGCGATCGCCGCCGTCAAGGCGTTCCAGGCGAAGAACGGCACCAAGCAGACCGGCGTGCTCAACCCGCAGGAACGCGGTGTCCTCGCGACCGCCGCCAAGACCAAGTCCGAAGCGGTCGGCTGGCGCGTGGTCGACGACCTGATCACCGGCGCGCGCGTCGGCGTGCCGACCAAGCTCGCGCCGCAGATCGCGCAGGGGAAGAGCGGTATGCGCTGGTCCTCGGCGCGCGGCGAGGTGCAGATCGAGAGCTTCCGCATCCGCGAGGCCGGCACGACGCTGGCGGCCGTGTTCGAAGCGCAGAAGAAGGAACCGGGCCGCAGGGTCGACTACCAGGTGCTGCGTCCCGACTTCTTCGTGATGTCGGGCCTGCAGAGCCTGAAGAAATTCTACGTGCGCGCCAATCTGCGCGACGGCGACGTGCGCGGCGTCACCGTCCTGTACGACCAGGCCATGGACGGCATCATGGAGCCGGTCGTGGTGGCGATCTCGAGCGCGTTCAACCCGTTCCCGGCCGGCGTCGCGCTGGCTCCGCCGCCGCGGCGCAAGGTCGAATACGCCAGCGGCATCGTGGTGAGCGCAAGCGGCCACATCGTCACCGACCGCGAGGCGCTGGAAGCCTGCCACGTGGTCACCGTCGCCGGCATCGGCGGCGCCGACCGCGTCGCCGAGGACAAGGCCAACGGGCTTGCGCTGTTGCGCGTCTACGGCGCGCCGAACCTGAAGCCGGTCGCGTTGGCGAACCAAGCCGCGAAGGAAGGCGACGTGACCGTGGTCGGCATCGCCGATCCGCAGGCGCAGGCCGGCAGCAACGCCGTTACGGCGGCGCGCGCGAAGATCAATGCCGTAAACGACACGCGCGCGGTCGAGCCCGCACCCGCGCTCGGCTTCACCGGCTCCGCGGTGCTCGACGCGCAAGGCCGTCTCACCGGGATGGCGGCGCTGAAAGTGCCGGTCGTCGCCGGTCCGACGCCGGCAAGCCCGCAGGCGAGCCTGGTGCCGGTCGAAGCGATCCGCACCTTGCTGGATGCCGAGAAGATCGCGCGCGACGGCGCGGTAGCGGGTGTCGAGGCCGCCAAGACCTCGGTGGTGCGGGTGATTTGCGTCAGGAAGTGAGCCGTGTCCCGGGCGCAGCCCAGCATGCAATGCTGTGCTATCGATTCTCGAACTTCGCCGGCCGCTTCTCCACGAACGCCGCCATGCCTTCCTTCTGGTCGTGGGTTGCGAACAGCGCGTGGAACGTGCGGCGCTCGAAGCGGATGCCTTCGGCGAGCGTGGTCTCGAACGCGCGGTTGACCGCCTCCTTGGCCACCATCACGGCCACCATCGACTTCGACGCGATCGCCTCGGCGCACTTCATCGCCTCGTCCATCAGGCTGGCGAGCGGCACCACGCGTGCCACCAAACCCGCCCGTTCGGCCTCCGCCGCGTCCATCATGCGGCCGGTGAGGTTGAGGTCCATCGCCTTGGCCTTACCGACCGCGCGAGTGAGGCGCTGCGTGCCGCCGATGCCGGGGATGACGCCGAGATTGATCTCGGGCTGGCCGAACTTCGCATTGTCGGCCGCGATGATGATGTCGCACATCATGGCGAGCTCGCAGCCGCCGCCGAGCGCGAAGCCTGCGACCGCCGCGATCGCGGGCTTGCGCATGCGCGCGACGCGGTCCCAGGTGGCGGCGAAGTCGCCCATGAAGGCGTCCATGTAGGACTTGCCCGCCATCTCCTTGATGTCGGCGCCGGCCGCGAACGCCTTCTCCGAGCCGGTGATGATCACGCAGCCGATATTCGCGTCGGCCTCGAAGGCGTCGATCGCGGCGGTCAATTCGGCGTTGACCTGCGCGTTGAGGGCGTTGAGCGCCTGCGGCCGGTTGAGGCGGATGATGCCGACCTTGCCCTTGGTTTCGACCAGGATGGTTTCGTAGGTCATGATGTGCATTCCGGTTTGGCTGCGCATGGCGTAGCGGACCGGAGGGGGTGGGGCAATGTAGGTCCCGCCGTACAAACCTGATTGACCTGTCAAACAGCCAACGCATCGCGCCCGGCTTCAGCTGAGGCTCCGGGCTGCCCCTTCTCCCTTTGTCCTGCCCTCCGAAGAGGGAATGGAGCGCCGGGAAGCGCCGGGGGTTTGCGAGGCCCCCTGGGTGGGGCGACCTTGGGATTGCGAGTCCCGCCCCAGGCCGAAGCCTGCGCGCCAAGAGGACGGGATTGCGAGTTCCGTCCCGAGACGCGCCCTCAGGAGTCCCGTCCGGGTGCGAACCGGGCCGGGGCTGTGAGGAGGCGCCTCCCGGCGCTCCACCGCGGCAACCGCCGCACCGACCGAGGCGAGGATTTCCGGCGCCGGCCACCACAGGAATCGCCCTGTTCTCCGGGCTATCCTGCGGTTCGTCCCGCCTCATGACGCTTCATGAAACGCCCCTTGGTGGAACGAGGTTGGCATGGAGTGTGAACCTAGTCTGTGAATCTCAAGTCTACGAACTCGCTACAAATAAGGATATTATCCTGGCACTATGATACAAGCCGACTAAAGCAAAAGGACGCGCAAGCCGGGTTCGTCGGGCGACAAACGCGAGCCCGTAGCCCCGGATGAGCGCAGCGAAATCCGGGACCAGCCTCGCAATTAGCACGACTGCCCCCGGGGCTCGCTCCGCTCAACCCGGGCTACGCGCTCACCGTTTGCGCGGTCGCGGCTCCGGAGGTTTCAAGGCCTGCCCGACCAGCCGGCGAATGGCTTCGGAACGAGAAGGCAGGTCCGGCTGTTTGCGGCGCCAATCGTCGATGCTTCGCAACAGACTGTCGTCGAAGCCGATGAGCAGCTTGGTCGGAAATTTCAGCGGTCTCGGCACAAAATATCCGGATATGCGTTATTGACAGGCTTGGTCGTATCGAATATCCTTAAAATGCGAGCCGGTCGAGTGGTTGCACACCCGCCCGGCTCTGACCCGAGCCACGGAGATGACCCATGGCGCAGGCTAGGCATGATTCTATCACACGGCGCAGCTTGCTTTCAGGAGCCGCTGCTGCGGTGCCGGCGGCGGTCATGCCGGCCGCGATCATAGCAACCCCGAGCAACGCACCGGCGGCCGTTGCAACGCTCGCCGCGGCACCCGACCCCATCTTCGCGGCGATCGAGGCGCATGTCCGCGCCTATGACGAATTCATCGCTGTGCTGGACCAGTTGGCAATCGTCGAGCGGGCCGCATGGAATGCGCCCCGCGGCCAGCGCCGCGCCGCCAACAAGCGGTATGCCGTGGCGCGCGCCGCCGAACGGCGCTTCGGAAATCTTGAAGGCGACGCGATGGATCGCCTGGTCGAGACAGTCCCGCAGACGCTGCAAGGCGCCGTTGCCGCCCTGCGCTACGTCCGGGAGCGCTTCGAGCGGCGGCATTCGCTGGAGGAGGAAACGCTCATGGCGCTGCTCGGCTCGATCGAGCAAACGATCCGCCGGACACTCGGCGCGGCGTCGTAGCCCGGGCTTTCGCCGTTGGCGAAAGCCCGGAATCCCACTATGCGGCGAGACCGCCCCCGGGTTCGCCGCAGCGAACCCGGGCTACGGCTCAGCTGCTCGGGATTGGGAGCTGCGGTGCCGGCGCGCCGCCGCCGGGCGGACTGATCGTGTCTTGGCCCATGGCACAAGCGTCGCCGCGGGGAGGCGAAGGGTCAAGCGGGCGCAATCGGGGGTGGGGCCTCCTCGTGTCTGGGGATTGGCACTGAAAGCGCCACAGCCTCCCTCCCCCCTTGTGGGGGAGGTGGCCGAGCAAAGCGAGGCCGGAGGGGGACTCGCCACAGGCACGAGCGCAAAGACCCCCTCCCGACCGGCCTTCGGCCGGTCGACCTCCCCCACAAGGGGGGAGGTACTGTGGCGAGGCCGCCCCGGGTTTCGCTTTCGCGCAACCCGGGCTACGAACGTTGGCTGCATGCGGAGCCCGGCGTTGAACCTCTGGCAGACCATCGAGCGCCAACACCTGAAACCAGCGCTGCGGCGCTTAAGGCCGTACCGCCGCGCGAGCTACGCGGGCGTGACGGTGAGCTACAAGCCGCATCTCGACGGCGGCGGCTCGAGCTTCGGGCAGGAGTTCATCCCGTTCCTGCGCCGGCGCGCCATGCCGCGGGCGAGCCGCACGTTCGAGTGGTGCGCTGGGCCGGGCTTCATCGGCTTCTCGCTGCTGGCCCACGGGTTGACCGACACGCTCTGCCTTGCCGACGTCAACCCCGAGGCGGTCGCGGCCTGCCGCCGCACGGTGGCGCAGAACCGCCTGCAAGATCGCGTCGCCGTCTATCACTCGGACAATCTCGACCACATGCCGACGCACGAGCAGTGGGACCTGGTGGTGAGCAACCCGCCGCATTTCCTCACCGAGGCGCCGGGGCAGTTGCGCTACAACGATCCGGACTGGCGCGTCCATCGCGGCTTCTTCGCGCGCGTCGGCGCGCACCTCAAGCCGGGCGGCGTCATCGTGCTGCAGGAGAACAACCGCGGATCCACCGTCGACATGTTCGCCGCCATGATCGCGGAGGCGGGACTGCGCATCGCGTTCGTCGACGGCTGCAGGCCCGAGCGCACCGCCGACGATCACATGTACTACGTCGGCATCGTGCGGGCGGGCGACGCGGCGCCGGACTGGACCCGGGGCTGAACCGCCGTATGCGCATCCTCGCGATCCATCCGGGCATGCACGACGCCGCCGCGGCGGCGTTCGACGGCTACGATCTGGTCGCGGCGGTCGCCGAGGAGCGCCTCACGCGCATCAAGGGCTACGGCGAGTCGGTGCCCTGGCTCGCCATCGACGAGGTGCTGCGCATCGCCGGCTGGGCGCGCAACGAGGTCGACGCCATCGCGCTGACGCGCGGCTTCCATCCGACCTATCACCTGCGCGTGCCGCTCTGGCGCGAGTTGCGCTACTCGGTCGAGCGCGCGCTCGGCACCAGGCGCGACTACCGCGACCTCGCGATCCTGTCGCGCCGCTTCGGCAGCGCCGACACGCTGAGCCTGTTCCATGCCGAGCGCTTCCTGCGCGACAACGCGTTCCGCGCCGACGCGCAGGTGCATTTTGCCAACCACCACGAGGCGCACGCGCTCGCGGCGCTGTTCTACACCGACTGGGACGCGGCGCTGGTCTATACCTCCGACGGCATCGGCGACAACGTCAGCTACTCGATGCGCACGCTGAAGGACGGCGCACTCGACTGCCACTACGGCGACGACCGCTGGCTCACGAAGGAGCTGCCCGACGCCGGGCTCGCGAGCGCCTACGGACACGCCACCGTCGCCTGCGGCTTCCGCATGCTGCGCCATGAGGGCAAGCTCACCGGGCTTGCGGCCTATGGCGCGCCCAAGCTCGCCGACGAGATGGCCGCCTGCTTCCGCTTCACCGCCGACGGATTGATCGAGACCGATTTCCGCAATTGGGCGGCGATGCGCGCGAAAATTTTCGCGATCGCGAAGGGCCACGACCGCGAGACCATCGCGGCCTCGATCCAGAAGGTGGCGGAGGACTTCACCCTGCGCTCGGTGCGCTTCTGGCTCGAGCGCAGCGGCGCAAGGAAGCTGGCGCTCGCTGGCGGGCTGTTCGCCAACGTGCGGCTCAACCGGCTGCTGGCCGAGACCCTGCGGCTCGACGAGCTGTTCGTGTTCCCGGCGATGGCCGACGACGGCTTGCCCGTGGGCGCCGCGCTCTCCGCGCTGCACGCGCGCGACGGCACCGCGGCGTGGCTGAAACAGCGCCGCCGGCTCGACCATGTGTATCTCGGACGCAGCTACGACGACCGCATCGACGATGCGCTCATGGCGGCCGGCATGAAACGCCGCGACGGCGAACCGGCCGAGGTGGCGGTCGGCCTGATCCGCGCCGGCCAGGCGGGCGCGATCTATACCGGCCGCATGGAGTTCGGCCCGCGCGCGCTCGGCAACCGCTCGATCGTCGCAAGCCCGCACGACCACGCCATCAACGACAATCTCAACAAGCGCCTGTCGCGCTCGGAGTTCATGCCGTTCGCCCCCTATGTGCTGGAGGAGGACGCGGCGCGCGTGTTCGAGATCACCGACGTGAACCGCTACAGCGCGCACTTCATGACCATCACCTGCGCGGTCAGGCCCGAATGGCGCGACCGCATCCCGGCGGTGGTGCATGTCGACGGCACGGCGCGGCCGCAGATCGTGCGCGAGGCCGTAAACCCGCTGTTCGCCGCGATCCTGCGGCGTTTCCGCGATCAGACCGGCCTGCCGGTGCTGATCAACACCAGCTTCAACGTGCACGAGGAGCCGATCGTCAACCGGCCGGAGGAATGCCTGCAGGCGCTGTCGGACGGACGGGTGGACTTCGTGGTGACGCAGAGGGGGGTGTGGGTGAAGCCGTAGGGCGGGCAAAGCGAAGCGTGCCCGCCATCGTCAACGCGGGCACGGCGCGGAATGCCTTGCGGCGTGTGACGGCGAGATCGCGGCCGCGCCTTTGCCCGCCCTACGGACCGCGCCCGGGACACCATTCACCTTTGACACACCGGACAGAAGAACGTCGAGCGCGTGCCCTGCACGATGCGGCGGATCGTGCCTTTGCACTTCGGCGTCGGGCAGCGCTTGCCCGCGCGGTCGTAGACGCGGAAATCGTGCTGGAAATCGCCGAGCTCGCCGTCGGTGCGGCGATGGTCGCGCAGCGACGAGCCGCCGGCCCTGATCGCGTCCTCGAGCACGGCGCGGATGGCGGCGGCGAGCTTTTCCGCGCGCGCGTTCGGCGCTCCGGACTTGCCGGCGATGGTCGCGGCGATGCGCTTGGGCGAGATGCGCGCGCGATGCAGCGCCTCGCACACATAGATGTTGCCGAGGCCCGCCACCACCTTCTGGTCCGACAGCGCGGCCTTGAGGCTGGTCTTCTTGCCGCGGCAGGCGGCCGCCAGCATGGCGGCATCGAAGATGTTGCCGAGCGGCTCGGGACCGAGCGCGGCGATCATCGGCTCGCGCTCGAGCTCGGCGCGCGCGATCAGCTTCATGAACCCGAAGCGGCGCGGATCGTTGAACGTCACCACCGCGCCGTTCGACATGTGGAACACGACGTGGTCGTGGGCGACATGGCGCGAGCGTTCACGGTGAAACTTGCCCGGCGCGCTCGCTTCCCTGTCGCGGAACACATGGAACGACCCCGACATGCCGAGATGCATCAGCAGCACCTCGCCGGACGTGAGGTCCGCCAGCAGGTACTTGGCGCGACGGCCGAGCCCCTCGACGCTCTGCCCTTCGAGCCGCGCGGCGAAATTCTGCGGAAACGGAAAGCGCAGGTCCGGTCGGCGCGCCTCGACGCGCACGAAACGCGCGCCTTCCATCACGGGCGCCAGGCCACGGCGCACGGTCTCGACTTCGGGAAGCTCGGGCATGGTTAATTCCCGGGACCTCATCCTGAGGAGCCCGCGCCAGCGGGCGTCTCGAAGGATGGTCATGCTTCGAGACGGCGGCTTCGCCGCCTCCTCAGCATGAGGACTACGCGCGTTATGTAGCCTCGCTCGCCGCCCCGCGCTATGGTCCGCCGCGACAGGCCACGCATGCGCGACGACACCCATTTCGGCGACCGAACCGTAGCGCTTGACCACAAGCAGGCGCTGGTCGATGGCGTGTTCGACACGGTGGCGCGGCGCTACGACCTGATGAACGACCTGATGTCGGGCGGGCTGCACCGATTCTGGAAGGACACACTGGTCACCGCGATCAACCCGCCGCCAAAAGGCCGTCCCGGCCGTCTTTCTGCAAATCCCGATCGAGCCTTCACCCTGCTCGACGTGGCCGGCGGCACCGGCGACGTCGCGTTCCGCACCGTCGACGCCGCAGGCGCGGGCACGTGCGCGACCGTGTGCGACATCAACGCCGAGATGCTCGCCGTCGGACGCGAGCGCGCCTACGCACGCGGGCTCGACGATCTGGTGAGGTTCGTCGAAGGCAACGCCGAGGCGCTGCCGTTCCCGGAGCGCAGCTTCGACGCCTGTTGCGTAGCGTTCGGCATCCGCAACGTGCCGCGCATCGAGACGGCGCTGGCCGAGGCCTTGCGCGTGCTCAAGCTCGGTGGACGCTTCCACTGTCTCGAATTCTCCGCCGTCGACGTGCCCGGGCTCGACGCGCTGTATGACCTCTATTCATTCAACGTGGTGCCGGCGCTCGGCCGTGCGGTGGTAGGCGATGCCGAGCCGTACCGCTATCTGGTCGAGTCGATCCGTCGCTTTCCGAAGCCGGCGGTTTTTTCCGACATGATCCGCGCCGCCGGCTTCCGCCGCGTTTCGCACCGCGTGTTGAGCGGCGGCATCGTGGCGCTGCATTCCGGCTGGAAGTTGTGACAATTCGCTCCGGGCTCTCCACAGCACCTCCCCCCTTGTGGGGGAGGTCGACCCGGCGAAGCCGGGTCGGGAGGGGGACTTTCCGCGTATTGGTATCCCAATTAAGTCCCCCTCCCCACCCTCCCCCACAAGGGGGGAGGGGGACCACGTCCCATGCGTCCCTCACATCACAGCGCTCACGATAGGGACCTTCGTGATCTCTTCTCTGAGCCACCTTTTTCGCCTCGCCCGCGCCGGCTTCGTGTTCGCGCGCGAGGGGGTACTGGCGCTCGCCGATCCGGCCGCCATGCCGGCGCCGGCACGTCTTGGCCTGAGGATCGCACGACTGATCGAGCGCCGCAGCGGTGCGGGCGCCGCCGTCAAGCTCGCCGCAGCGCTCACCCGGCTCGGGCCGACCTACGTCAAGCTCGGTCAGTTCCTCGCCACCCGGCCCGACGTGGTCGGACCCGCGCTGGCGCGCGACCTGGAAAGCCTGCAGGACCGGATGGCGCCGTTCCCGCAAGGAGAAGCCGAAGCCGCGGTCGCGGCGGCGCTGGCGCAACCGCTCGACCAGGTCTTCGCCAGCTTCGGGCCCGCGGTCGCCGCCGCCTCGATCGCGCAAGTGCATCGCGCCGAAGTACGCCGTGCCGAGGCCGATGCGGCGAAGCAAGCGCCGGTCGCCGTGAAGGTGCTGCGGCCCGGCATCGAGCGCCGCTTCAAGGTCGATCTCGACGCGCTGTTCTTCGCCGCGCGCAACGCCGAGCGCTTCTCGGCGCAAGCGCGGCGGCTGCGCCTCACCGAGGTGGTGGCGACACTGGCGCGCTCGGTCGCGATCGAGATGGATTTGCGGCTCGAGGCCGCCGCGATCGCCGAGATCGCCGAGAACACCAAGGACGATCCCAATTTCCGCGTACCCGGCGTCGACTGGGAGCGAACTGCGCGCAGCGTGCTGACGCTCGAATGGATCGACGGCACGCCGCTGTCCGACCGCGCCGCGCTGCGTCTGCGCGGGCTCGACGAGCCGGTGCTCGGCCGCGCGCTGATGCAGACCTTCCTGCGTCACGCGCTGCGCGACGGCTTCTTCCATGCCGACATGCATCCCGGCAACCTGTTCGTCGACGCCGACGGCCGCATCGCCGCGGTCGACTTCGGCATCATGGGCCGTCTCGGACCCAAGGAACGGCGCTTCCTGGCGGAAATCCTCTTCGGCTTCATTACGCGCGACTACCGCCGCACCGCGGAAGTGCATTTCGAGGCCGGCTATGTGCCGCCGCATCATTCGGTCGAGAACTTCGCCCAGGCGCTGCGCGCGATCGGCGAGCCGATCCACAACCGGCCGGCCTCCGAGATCTCGATGGCGAAGCTGCTGACGCTCTTGTTCGAGGTCACCGGCCTGTTCGACATGAAGACGCGGCCCGAGCTGCTGCTGTTGCAGAAGACCATGGTGGTGGTCGAGGGCGTGGCGCGCTCGCTCGACCCGAACCTCGACATGTGGGCGACCGCCGAGCCGGTGGTGCGCGAGTGGATCGAGCGCCATCTCGGCGTTGCGGGCCGGCTCGAGGATGCTGCGGCCGGCGCCGGCGAGGTCGGACGATTCCTCGGGGGCGTGCCGAGCCTGCTCAACCGCGCCGGCACCATCGCCGACCAGCTCGATGCGGCGACGCGCGAAGGGCTGGTGCTGGCGCCCGAGACGGTCGCGGCGATCGGGCAGGCCGAGGCGCGGCGCAACCGCTGGAGCGCGGTCGCGCTGTGGGTGATCGCGGGTCTGCTCGGGGTGCTGATCTGGATCTTGTTTTGATTGCATTGATTGCAACGCAATCACCTGCTAAGCCTCGCCTATGGCCTCCCTGACGGTGCGCAACATCGACGACGACGTGAAACAGCGCCTGCGGCTGCGCGCCGCCGCGCACGGGCGCTCCATGGAGGAGGAAGTCCGCCATCTGCTGGCCGCAGGCGCAGCGGAGGTGCCCGCGCCGGCACAGCGCGCGGCGAAGCCGCAGACGAGCACCGAAACCGCACCGCGCCGTGTGCTCCTGGTCATCGGCGGCGGGATCGCGGCCTACAAGTCGCTCGACCTGATCCGCCGCCTGCGCGAGCGCGGCCTCAAGGTGCGCGTGGTGATGACCAAGGCGGCGCAGCAGTTCGTCACCCCGCTGTCGGCCGGCGCCATCGCGGGCGAGCGCGCGTTCCCCGACCTGTTCGACCAGGCTTCCGAGTTCGACGTCGGGCACATCCGGCTGGCGCGCGACTGCGACCTGGTGATCGTCGCGCCGGCGACCGCCGACCTGATGGCCAAGATGGCGAACGGTCTTGCCGACGATCTCGCCTCGACGGTGCTGCTCGCCACCAACGCCAGGATCCTGATCGCGCCGGCGATGAACCCGCGCATGTGGGAACACGCGGCGACGCAGCGCAATCGCGCGCGTCTTGCGACCGACGGCGTCGCCATGGTCGGCCCGAATGCCGGCGAGATGGCGGAGAGCGGCGAGGCCGGCGTCGGGCGCATGGCTGAACCGCTGGAGATCGCCGCCGTCACGCAAGCGCTGCTCGACGACACCGCAAAGCCGCTCGCGGGACGGCGCGTCGTGATCACCTCCGGCCCGACCCATGAGGCGATCGATCCGGTGCGCTACATCGCCAACCGCTCGTCCGGCAAGCAGGGCCACGCCATCGCTCGCGCTGCGGCGCAAGCCGGCGCCGCCGTCACGCTCGTCTCCGGTCCGGTGAGTCTGCCCGATCCACCCGGCGTCAAGGTCGTGCGGGTCGAAAGCGCGCGCGACATGCTGGCCGCGGTCGAGCGCGCGCTGCCGGCCGACGCGGCGGTGTTCGCCGCCGCGGTCGCCGACTGGGGCGTGGCCAAGGCCGGCGCGCACAAGATCAAGAAGGACGGCGGCGGTCCGCCGACGCTCGCGCTCACCGAGAACCCCGACATCCTGGCGACCGTCGCGCAACGCAAGGCCGGGCGCCCGCCGTTCGTCGTCGGTTTTGCGGCCGAGACCGAGAAGGTCGTGGCGCACGCCAAGGCCAAGCTTGCGCGCAAGCAATGCGACTGGATCCTCGCCAACGACGTGTCGGCGGAACGCGGCGTGATGGGCGGCGACCGCAACACGATCCATCTGGTGAGCGCAGCCGGCGTCGAGGACTGGCCGACGCAGAGCAAGGATGAGGTCGCGCGCATGCTGGTGGCCCGCATCGCGGCGGCGCTCGGCCCGGCCGCCTCAAAGGACGCACCATGAGCAGCTTACGCATCAAGCGCCTGGCGCACGGACACGACCTGCCGCTGCCGTCCTATCAGAGCGCGCATGCCGCGGGCCTCGATCTCATCGCGGCCGTGCCGGCCGACGCGGCGCTGAGGATCGCGCCCGGCGCCCACGCGGCGGTGCCGACGGGAATCGCGATCGCGCTCCCCGCGGGGACCGAGGGCCAGGTGCGCCCGCGCTCCGGCCTGGCGGCGCGCCACGGCGTCACGGTGCTCAACGCGCCGGGCACCATCGATGCGGATTATCGCGGCGAGGTGCAGGTGCTGCTGGTCAACCACGGCAATGCGACGTTCACGGTCACGCGCGGCATGCGCATCGCGCAGCTCGTGATCGCGAGCGTCACGCGCGTGACGCCGACCGAGGTCGACGATCTCGACGACACCGCGCGCGGCGCGGGCGGGTTCGGATCGACCGGAAGCTAGTGCGTTTCCCGCTTGGCGCGCGCCAAATCTATCCATCGTCATGGCCGGGCTTGTCCCGGCCATCCACGTCTTTCAAAACAGCAAGCAAGACGTGGATGCCCGGCACAGGGCCGGGCATGACGAATGAGGGATCCATCGCTATTGGAAAACGCTCTAGTCTGAGTGACTCGCAGAAGCCCTACGTATCCTCTTGCCGCTTGCGCCGCGGTGCGGCCGGCGCTTTCAAAGCCTGTTCGATCAGCCGACGCATCGCTTCGGGACGAGTGGGCAGGTCGGGCTGCTTGCGGCGCCATTCGTCGACCGCCGCGATGAGTTCGGCCTGGCAGCGAACACCGATCAGTTCACTCGTCGTTTTTCCGCGCGTCATGTCTTGACTGCTAACTTGTTATAGTGTTAACTAACGGCATGACTGGGCCGGAGCCGTAACACCGTTCGGCCCTGAACCCCTGAGCCACGCCACGGACGTGAGCCATGGCCAAGGCTGCGCCTCGTTCTATCACACGCCGGTCTTTGGTTGCAGGGTCGGCGGCCGTCCCGGCGGCTGCGCTCGCGGCCGCGCTGCCCAACACTCCCGATCCGATCCACGCCGCGATCGAAACCCACGCCCGCGCCTACGCGGCCTACGACGCGCAGGTGAAGGCCGACGCCGAAGACTTCGACGCGATGATGCTCGTGGTGGAGGCCGAGCACGAAGCCGCTGCGGCGTTTGCCGCGACGGTGCCGACGACGCTCGCGGGCGTGGCGGCGGCGGTCGCCCATGTCCGCATGCTGCATGAGCGCGACGACTATCCGATGCTGGACGACTGGCACTGCTACGTGTTCATCGCGTCGGTCGAGACGGCGCTGCGGCGTGTGCTTGCAAATGCGACGTGACCGCTCCGCAGACGCAGACGCCCATCCTTGCTTGGCGCACTGAAAGCGCCACAGCCCCCTCCCCCCTTGTGGGGGAGCATAGGCCGCCTTCGGCGGCCGTCCTTAGAACTAAGTACGCCGATGCGAAGCATCGGCTATGCCGCCGGAGCGTTAGCGAAGGCGGGGCGGGAGGGGGTCTTTCTTTCGTTCTGCCAGTAGATTCATTTGTGCCTGCGGCGAGTCCCCCTCCGGCTCGCTGCGCTCGCCACCTCCCCCACAAGGGGGGAGGAAGGCTGTGGCGCTCTCGGTGCCAATCTCACGTCGTGCTGCGTGCGATAAATCTGCCGAAGCCCGCAGAGGGCTCCGCCTGTGGAGAGCGGAGATACATCGTCCGTGAGCCGTCGCATCGACGGCGCACGCATCAGGATTTGTCCTGTCGGTGTCGTTCCCGACAAATTACCGTTCACGGTCTGGACTCTTACGGCCCGACTCCGCTTGGCGTTACAGTGATTCAATTCGCTGCGTGGCGGACGCAGCGATTTCGCCGATTCTCCGGTGCTTTTTGCCGGGATCGAGGAGGGGCAGCCGGATATGCCGGACACGATCCGGGCGAGCGGCGGAGGCTTTGCCGGTCCGCGGCGAAGCGGATTCGGGCGCTGGCTCGGCGCCGCCGCCGCCGCATTCCCCGCCGTCGCACGCGCCGACGATCTGCCTCCCGACGTGCTGCTGCAGGTCTATCTCGACGCGCTCACGACGTTCGAACGCCACGAGCTGGCGGCGCTCGCCCTGTCGCTCGGCGTCATCGCGTTCGCGGTGCTCACCGCCATCGCGCTGGTGCGCACGCGTGCGCGTGCGGCGAAGGAGAAGGCGGCAGCGCGCAGCGAGATCGCCGCGCTCAGGGACATGTCGGATCGCGCCAACGCACTGCTGTTCGCCGAGCCGCAGATCGTCGTCGTCTGGCCGGCCGGCAGCGACGACCCGGAGGTCATGGGCGACACCACGATCGTGTCGCGCACGCCGGTGCCGCGACGCGTGCTCGCATTCGGCACCTGGCTCGATCCCGACAAGGCGCACACGCTCGAAGTCGCGGTGGAGCGCCTGCGCGTCCACGGCGGGAGTTTCGCCATGCCGCTGACGACGCTTGCCGGGCGTCACGTCGAGGTCGAGGGCCGCGCCATCGGCGGTCGCGCGGTGCTGCGCATCAAGGGCTTGAGCGGCGTCAAGGAGGAACTGGCCGACCTCGCCGCCCATCATCAGAAGGTCGTGCGCGACATCGATACCGTGCGCACGCTCCTGGAGGCGTTGCCGTCGCCGATCTGGGCGCGCGACGCCGCCGGCGCGCTGGCCTGGGCCAACGCCGCCTATGGGCGCGCGGTCGATGCGCCGGACGGCACAAGCGCGGTCGAGCACCGCCTGGAGATCCTCGATTCCGCCGCGCGCGAGGAGGCGGAGCGCGTGCGCGCGCGCGGGGACGCCTACGGCGCGCGCCTGCCGGTGATCGTCGCCGGCACGCGCCGCATCCTCGACGTGACCGACGTGCCGACGCGCGACGGCAGCGCGGGAATCGGCATCGACGTGACCGAGGTCGCGGCGATGCACGACCGGCTCGCGCGCATGACCGAGGCGCACCGGCGCACGCTCGACCAGCTCGCGACCGCGGTCGCGATCTTCGACGCGGATCACCGGCTCACCTTCTACAACGCGGCGTACCGCTCGCTCTGGGGCCTGAGCGCCGACTTCCTCGACCAGGGCCCGACCGACTCGGACGTGCTCGAGCGGCTGCGCGACGCGCGCCGGCTGCCCGAGGAGGTCGACTTCCGCAAATGGAGGGGCGCGCTGCACGAAGCCTACCGCGCGCTCGAAGCCAAGGAGCACGCGTGGTACCTGCCTGGCGGACGCACCTTGCGGGTCGTGACCACGCCCAATCCCGAGGGCGGCATCACCTATCTGTTCGACGACGTGACGGAACGCCTCGAGCTCGCGCGCCGCTACGACGCGCTGATCCGCGTGCAGGGCGAAACGCTGGAGGCGCTGGCCGAGGCGGTCGCGGTGTTCGGCAGCGACGGCCGGCTCAATCTGTTCAATCCGGCTTTTGCCGAGCTGTGGCACCTCTCGCCGGGCGCGCTCGCCGAGCGGCCGCACATCGAGACGATCATCGGCTGGTGCACGCCGCTGTTCTCCGACGACGCGGCCTGGGCCAAGCTGCGCGCGGCCGTCACCGCGCTCGACCATCGCGATCCCGTCACCGGCCGGCTCGAGCGCAGCGACGGCAGCATCGTCGACTGCGCCACGATCCCGCTGCCGGACGGCGCGACCCTGGTCACGTTCCAGGACGTCACCGCCTCGGTCAACGTCGAGCGCGCGCTCACCGAGCGGGCCGACGCGCTGGTCGAGGCCGACCGGCTCAAGAGCGCATTCGTGCAGCACGTGTCGTACGAGCTGCGCTCGCCGCTCACCAACATCATCGGGTTCGCGCAACTGCTCGACGAGCCGGCGACCGGCCCGCTCACCGACAAGCAGCGCGAGTATCTCGGCTACATCAATTCCTCCTCCAGCGCGCTGCTCGCCATCATCAACGACATCCTCGATCTCGCCACCATCGACGCCGGCGCCATGACGCTCGACCTCAAGCCGGTCGACATCCGCGCCGCCATGGAGGCGGCGGCCGAGGGCGTGCGCGACCGCCTGGCGGAGAACGACCTGAAGCTCGACATCCGCGCCGCGCCCGGCATCGGCAGCTTCATGGCCGACGAGCGGCGCGTGCGCCAGATCCTGTTCAACCTCCTGTCCAACGCCATCGGCTTCTCGCCGGCGGGCGCAACCGTCACGCTCGCGGTCGAGCGGCGCGACGACGCGGTCGTGCTGTCGGTGACCGACAGCGGCCCCGGCATCCCGGCGGAACTCGGCGACCGGGTGTTCGACCGCTTCGAGACCCATTCGCTCGGCTCGCGCCACCGCGGCGCCGGTCTCGGGTTGTCGATCGTGCGCTCCTTCGTCGAGCTGCACGGGGGTACCGTGACGCTCGATTCGGCCGTGGGCCGCGGCACCACCGTGACCTGCGTGTTTCCGCCCGAGCAGGCCAGGAAGCGCGCGGCCGCGTAGATTGTTGCAGCATGATCTTGTCCGAAAACCGCTCCCCACTTTTCGGGATCATGGTCTAGCTTCTTGTTTGAGCATGATCTTTTTCCGAAAACCGGTTTCCACTTTTCGGGATCATGGCTAGCTTCTTGTTTGAGCATGATCTTGTCCGAAAACCGGTTTCCACTTTTCGGGATCATGCTCTAGAAGGCCCATGATGCTTCCGGTCACGCCCGGCGCCGCCAGCTTCGACATGGTGCTCGACAACGAGGCGGCGACGCACCGCCTCGCCGTCGAACTCAGCGCGATGCTCAAGGCCGGCGACGTCGTCGCGCTGTCGGGCGGCCTCGGCGCCGGCAAGACCGCTTTGGCGCGCGCGATCATCCGGCATCTCGCCGGCGATCCCGCGCTCGAGGTGCCGAGCCCGACCTTCACGCTGGTGCAGGCCTATGCGTTGCCGCGCCATACGGTGGTGCATGCCGACTTCTATCGCGTGACCGACGCCGGCGAGCTCGCCGAGCTCGGGCTCGACGACGCCGACGCCGTCACGCTGATCGAGTGGCCGGAGCGGGCGCTGGACCTGCTCCGCCCCGACCGGCTCGACGTCGCGCTGACGCCGATGCCCGGGCTCGGGGCGAACTATCGCCACATCGAGCTGACCGGGCACGGCGCATTCGCGCCGCGCGTCGCGGCATTCGCGGCGATCCGCCGCCTGCTCGCCGAAACCGGGCTTGCCGGCGCGCAACGCACGCATATGCAGGGCGACGCCTCCACGCGCTGCTATGAGCGGCTGGTGCAAGGAGAGCGCCGCGCGGTGCTGATGAACGCGCCGCGCCGGCCGGATGGCGCGCCGGTGCGCGGGAACCTGCCCTACAGCGCGATCGCGCATCTGGCCGAAGACGTGAAGCCGTTCGTCGCCATGGCGCGCGCGTTGCGCGGCCACGGCCTCTCGGCACCCGAGATCCTCGCGGCGGATCTCGACGCCGGCGTCCTCATCCTCGAGGACCTCGGGAGCGAGCCGGTCGTCGGCGGCGATCCGCCGGCCCCGCTCGAAGACCGCTATGGGGCGGCGGTCGACGTGCTCGCACATCTGCACGGAAAGGACCTTCCAGAAACGCTGCCGGTCGCCGACGGCATCGAGCATCGCCTGCCGCCCTATGACCTGGATGCGCTGCTGATCGAGGCCGAGCTCCTGCTCGACTGGTACGTGCCGCATCGCGGCGGCACGGTCGACCACGGCATGCGGGCGGAGTTCCTGGCGCGCTGGCGCGAAACGCTGGCACCCGTCATGGCGTCGCCCGCGACCTGGGTGTTGCGCGACTATCACTCGCCCAACCTGCTGTGGCTCGGCGCGCGCGAGGGGCGCGCGCGGGTCGGGCTGCTCGACTTCCAGGACGCGCTGATCGGGTCCGCCGCCTATGACGTGGTCTCGCTGCTGCAAGACGCGCGGGTCGACGTGCCGGAGACGATGGAGATCGCGCTGCTCGGACGCTACGTCAAGACGCGCCTCGGCGCCGACGCCGACTTCGAGCATCGCGCGTTCGCCGAGCACTACGTGATCATGGGTGCGCAGCGGGCGACCAAGATCCTCGGCATCTTCGCCCGGCTCGACCGGCGCGACGCCAAGCCGCAATATCTCCGTCATCTGCCGCGCATATGGGGCTATCTGAACCGCTCGCTCGGGCATTCGGCGCTGGCGCCGCTGCGCGACTGGTATCGGATGCACGTGCCGCCGCCGTAAGAGGGAACATGGCTCGACCGCAAATGCCACGCCGCGCCATGGTGCTCGCCGCCGGCCTCGGCACGCGCATGCGCCCGCTCACCGACACGACGCCGAAGCCGCTGGTGAAAGTCGGCGGCAAGGCGCTGATCGACCACGTGCTCGACCGGCTCGACGATGCCGGCGTGGAGACGGCGATCGTCAACGTGCATTACTTTGCCGACCAGATCGAGCGCCACGTGCGGGCGCGGCAGACGCCGAAGATCATGATTTCCGACGAGCGCGCGGCCCTGCTCGACACCGGCGGCGGCGTGGTGAAGGCGCTCAAGGCCCTCGGCCCCGTGCCGTTCCTGCACGTCAACTCCGATACGATCTGGATCGAGGGCGTGGTGCCGAACCTCAAGCGGCTCGGCGAGCGGTTCGAGGCCGAACGCATGGACGCCCTGCTGCTGCTTGCCGCAACGACCAGCAGCATCGGCTATGAGGGCCGCGGCGACTTCACCATGGGGCCGGACGGCCGGCTGCGCCGGCGCGCCGAGCGCGAGGTCGTGCCGTTCGTCTATGCCGGCGCGGCCATGCTGGCGCCGGCGCTGTTCGCCGACGCGCCCTCCGGCGCGTTCTCGCTCAACCGCCTGTTCGATCGCGCAACCGCAGCCGGCCGGCTGTTCGGGCTGCGGCTCGAAGGCACCTGGATGCATGTCGGCACGCCCGAGGCGATCACGGCGGCCGAGGCGGCGATCACGGCCAGCGCGGCTTAGCGGCGTAGCCTGGATTGAGCGAAGCGAAATCCGGGATTGGCGCAGCGCGGCAAGACCGACATGGGCCATTGTTGGACCACCGCTCGCGCCAGAGTTATCGCAGCTTAAGCTCAAACCTGTTGAGAGAAATGCGCGCACCATTCTGAGGGACTAGATCGAGGCCCCCGGATGCGTTTTCATCGAGCTCGATATGCCAGTGTCTGTCCAACGTTCTATGCAAATCATCTAAAAACTTTTCCATTTCCGCCGCGGGCATCGCATAAGCGGAATCTCTATCAACGCATCCAAATACCAGGAAAGAGTTTGCGCCTTGCGAGAGGAAGTTCCGCCACTCGGGCGAATATCCGTACCAATACGGGGCACGGCGCCTGGAGTACCGTTTGGACACTGTGCAAACCGCTCGCAAATCCTTGCTCTCATTCCAACAAAGAGCGCCTTTCTTTGTTAGTTCGCTGCCTTCGCGCTGGCTCAGCGCCTGGATAATCCTGTCGCGCTTGGCATCAATGACTTTTCCCTCAGTAGATTTTCGTGCACCCTTCTGTTTCGCGAAAGCTGGCAATGGTTCGTCGGGATCGACAGCGTACAAACGCCAAACCTGGCATAACTTAAGAAGAAGCTGACGCTGCCGATCACGGAGATGCTCGGGCGTCCACTTTTCTGTCCGGAGCACACCCTGCGTGATGACAAATGGCGACGATCCATCGCTTGAGCTGAAATATTCCTTTTTTTTTCGCTCGAAATTCCAGTTCGATGCCCGGGTGTTGATGCGGTGGGTGAGGAATACTAGGTTCGCCAGACGATGCGTCCATTCGATACGCTGCTGTTCATCGGGAAAGATCGTCGCCCATTCGCTACCGTCTTCAACTGTCTGCGGAAGAACGTGTTCGATTGAGACAATTTCATCGTAGCTCGCACCACCACTTGACAGGGCTTCATCCAATCGTTGCAGAATTGGCTTGCAAACTCGAGTGATTTGGTACAACGGCCCCGATAGGGCGCCAAAGAAGGCGTGTTGCTCGGCTTCGGTGAGGGCTATGCCGGAAGGAAGCGTTTCCTCCTCCAACCTTGGGTCAAACTCATCCATTACCGCGGCGAAACGTGCGATACGGTCGTTTACTCCTGCTCTTGTCGCAAAAAGAAAGTAAGCCAGTCTCTCAAGATCATTTATGAAGCTTGCAACGACAGCTGCATCATTCGGATGCCATCTCCAAATTCTCAATAGAGCAGGCGGCACCCAATCTTTGTTGTCGATGCGGTCAAGCGATCGAACTGCCTTTGCAGCTTCCACGCCAAAGTGCTTCTCAATACGCGCTGCGTCCATCAACAGGAGAAAAGCGTCTGCGATCGGTTCAAGGATATCAGAGAGAAACCGCCCGGCGTCTTTCGAAAACGGGAGAACAAGCTTGCGGAAACCAGTTTCGAGAGCGAGGCGCGGCTTGTCTCGCTCATAGATCATCCTGATATGGCCGAAGAGCTCGACCATCCTTTCGCGCCCCAATGCGTGCTCGACCTGCTCCCAGCGAGTTGCCAACGCGGACTCCTGCTGTGCTCCGGCACGCTCCAGCAGATCAGCTTTGAGGATGTCCGTGGGTGTTAGGTCGAGGCCGCGCGCATTCAGAACAGTGAAAATGCGCCTAGCGGCTTCCGCCGTGGGCACAGCGACAACGACCAAATAGCAGCGCTGCACTATAAAGGCGATAAGCGCATTTCTGCGATCTTCTGGAACTACTTCTAACTCCGAGCGCAGATACCGAGTGTTTTCAGCAATTCGTTTCTGGCTACCTTCCAATTTGCTAGTATCGGGAAGATGATCCGTTGCTTCCGGATTCTGTACGTGCTTAAGGAAGAACGGACGATCGCGCTCGCGCAACAGCAGGCGGTATCGGTCTTTCAGACCTCGATCGGCACTCGCCCTTTGATAGACGTACGCTCGTCGTTCGAAGCGAGTTTCCGCATCGGTGGTCAGATCTCGCAGTACGCTCAATAAGATTGTCAATGTGGTAAGTCGCTGCTGACCATCGATGACTTTCGATTGGGCTTCTGTCGGCAATTTGACAAGCACAATACTTCCCAAAAAGTACAGCCCACCGCTGACATCCTGATTGTCCATGGCATCGAAGAGATCGGCCAGGAGTTCTCGAACTTGCTCTTCCTCCCAGGCGTAAGGTCGCTGATATGCTGGAATTTCAAATTCGTATGTATCGGTGAATATTTCTCCGACGTTCTTTTCTTGGGCCTCTATCTTGTTAGTCATACGAGCTTGCCTGTCGGCCTTCCAGGATGACGATTGCATCCACCGCTTACCGATACGCATTCTCCACGACCCGCTCCCCTTTTGGTACTCTAGCGAGAACTCTATCCACGCTAAATTGCGTACCAACGCCCGGCCGGGCGGCCGACCTCGCTGATCGCCAAGCGCCGCGCTCGGTGCCGATGGGGCGCATGGGCGACACCTAGGACATCGCCAACGCGGTTTGCTTCTGGTCTCCGACGAGGCGCGCTACGTCACCGCGACTGCGCTCTTGGTCGACAGCACCATCAGCGCGGTGACGCCGTGGGCGGCTTGCCGCGCAAGCTGCGACGGGCCGAGCATCGGCCACGTCGCATACCTGGAGAGACCGGATGGGGAGACGAGCAAAGGCCAAAATCCCGGGTTTCGCTACTGCGAAACCCGGGCTACGCCTGCGCGTGGGCACGGCGCGGACCATTCAAGCGCAACCGTTGCCACCGGATGCCGCGCCTTTGCCCACCCTACACGCCGCGCCTATAAGCGAATCGTCATGCCCGCTTCGCGCGTGTTCACGATTCCCGCCTCGGCACCGTTCCTGCCGACGCTGATCCGCGCGCTGATCGAGGGACGGCTGGTGGGTGGATTTCCCGGCTCGAGACCTTCGTTGGCCGACCCGCTCGCGCTCAGCCGCGCGACACTGTTCCTGCCGACGCGGCGCGCCTGCGTGCTCGCCCGCAGTGTCTTCCTCGACGAGCTCGGAACCGATGCCGCCGTGCTGCCGCGCATCGTGCCCTTGGGCGAGATCGATGAGGACGAGCTCGTCTTCGCCGACGCGGCGGGCGCCGACGCCATCGATATCCCAGCGGAAATCGGCGGGCTGCAGCGGCGCATGCTGCTCGCGCAATTGATCCTGCAATGGATCGCGCTGCCCGGAATGCGCACGGGCACCGGCCAGCCGCTGGTGGCCAACAGTCCCGCCTCCGCCCTCGCTCTTGCCGACGCCCTGGCGCGGCTGATCGACGACATGACCACGCGGCAAGTTCCGTGGGACCGGCTCGACGAGCTGGTTCCGCGCGAACTCGACGAATACTGGCGGAAGACGCTGAGCTTCCTGCAGATCGCGCGGGAAAACTGGCCCGCGATCCTGGCCGCGCATGGGGCGATCGAGCCCGCGGCGCGACGCGACCTGCTGATCGAGGCGGAGCGGCGACGGCTCGACGCGCATGACGGCCCGGTCATTGCGGCCGGCTCCACCGGCTCGATCCCGGCGACCGCGCGCCTGCTCGCCGCGATCGCGCAGCTGCCGCACGGCGCGGTGGTGCTGCCCGGGCTCGACACCGATCTCGACGATGCCGCCTGGGAGCTGATCGGCGGCGTCGAGGCCGGCGGGACCCGGCAGGCCGCGGCGCCCGGCCACCCGCAGTTCGCCATGCATGCGCTGCTGCGCCGCTTCGGGATCGAGCGCGGCGACGTAACGCGGCTCGCGCCCAGCGGAGCCCGCGAAAAACTCGCTTCCGAGGCGATGCGGCCATCCGACGCCACCGAACATTGGGCCGAACACCTCGACGCCGCCACCCGCGACGCCGCGCTTCACGCCGTCGCCGTGATCGAAGCCGCAAATGCCGAGGACGAGGCCCTGGCAATTGCGGTCGCGTTACGCGAAGCCGTGGAGCGGAACAAGACCGCCGCGCTGGTGACGCCCGACCGGGCACTGGCGCGGCGTGTGGCGGCCGCGCTGCTGCGCTGGAACATCGCGGCCGACGATTCCGGCGGCGATGCGCTGCCCGACACCGAGGCCGGCGTATTCGCACGGCTGGCGGCGCAAGCCGCGCTCGAGGGATCGGCGCCGGTGGCCCTGCTTGCCTTGCTCAAGCATGCACGCTTCCGGCTCGGCGCGGCGGCCGGCGCAAACGCACGCACGATCGCCGCGCTGGAGATGGCCGTGTTGCGCGGTCCCCGTCCGCGTCCCGGTTCAAACGGGCTCGCGCATGCTTTGGCGAGTTTTCGCACCGAACTTGCAAGATTTCGCCGCAGGGAACCGACCGACCTGCATCGCTCCGATCCGCGCACGCGGCTCGCCGACGGCGATCTCGACGCCGCCCAGGCAATGATCGAGCGGCTCGGCGCCGCGCTGGCACCGCTTGCGGACATCAAGAGCGCGCAGCCGTTCACCGCGATGGCGGCCTTGCATGCCGGCATGCTGCAAGCGCTGTCGACGGACGATAGCGGCATTGCCGCCGCCTTCGCATTTGAAGATGGCGCAAAGCTTGCCGAGGCTTTCGAGGACATTGCCGCGCAGCCGACCGATCTGCGCGTCGCGCCCGGCGACTATGCGGAGCTGTTCGCGGCCGCGATTGCGGATCGCGTCTGCCGGCGCGCGGGAAAACCCGGCGCGCGCGTGCGCATTCTCGGCACGATCGAGGCGCGCTTGATCCATGTCGATCGTGTCGTGCTCGGCGCGCTGGTGGAAGGCTCGTGGCCGCCGGAGACGCGCACCGACCCGTGGCTGTCGCGGCCGATGCGGCTCGAGCTCGGGCTCGATCTTCCCGAGCGCCGCGTCGGCCTCTCCGCGCATGACTTTGCGCAATTGCTCGGCATGCCGGAGGTGTTCCTCACGCGCGCCACAAAGCTGCGTGGGGCGCCGACCGTCGCGTCACGCTTCACGCAACGCCTCGCGGCCGTCGCGGGCGAGACGTGGAAGGATGTGCTCGGGCGCGCCGAGAAGTATGTGAGCTGGGCGCGCGATCTCGATCGCGCCGAAACCGTCAAGCCGGTGTCGCGCCCGCGTCCACGCCCGACACTCGATGCACGCCCCGAGCAGCTCAGCGTCACCGAGATCGAGCATTGGCTGCGCGATCCCTATACGATCTACGCGAAACACGTTCTCGATCTGCGCCCGCTCGACGCCGTCGACACGCCGCCCGGCGCGCGCGACCGCGGGAGCGTGATCCACGGAGCGATCGGCGAATTCACCGAGAAATACGCCAAGGGCCTGCCCGCCGATCCGCTCGGTCAACTCGTCGCACTCGGCGAGAAGCATTTTGCGCCGCTGCAGGATTATCCGGAGGCGCGCGCGTTCTGGTGGCCGCGCTTCCTGCGCATCGCGCGCTGGTTCATCGGCTGGGAGGCCCAGCGGCGCGCGAACGCGGCCGCGATGCACGCCGAAGTGCAGGGCGAGCTGAAGATTGCGATCGACAAACGGACCTTCCGGCTCACCACGCGCGCCGACCGCATCGAACAGCTCGCCGACGGCACGTTCGCGATCCTCGATTACAAGACGGGCGCGACGCCGACCGAACCGCAGGTGCGCGCCGGGCTTTCGCCGCAGCTCACGCTCGAAGGCGCGATCCTGCGCGAGGGCGGGTTCAAGGGCGTCGCGGCGGGATCGCTCAGCGAGTTCGCCTACGTATCGATGCGCGGACGCGATCCGGCGGGCGAGGAGAAGCCGATCGCGTTCAGGGAAGGCACCGCGGACTTTCATGCCGACAGGGCGCTGGCGCGGCTGCGCGGCGTGGTCGAGCGCTTCGCCGACGTGAAGACGCCGTATCGTTCGCTGGTCAGTCCGATGTGGAAGACGCGCTACGGCGACTACGACCATCTGGCGCGCGTCGCCGAATGGTCGGCCGGCGGCGAAGACGAGGAAGGCGAGGCATGACGGTCCCTGCCGACGTCCTCGACGTTCAGCGCGCCGCCTCCGACCCGGCGGTGTCGGCTTGGGTCGCGGCGAATGCCGGCTCGGGCAAGACGCACGTGCTGGCGCAGCGCGTGGTCCGCCTGCTGCTGCGCGGCACGGCGCCCGAGAAGATCCTCTGCCTCACCTACACCAAGGCCGCCGCCGCCAACATGGCCAACCGCGTGTTCGAAACGCTCGCCAAGTGGACGCCCTTGAGCGACGAGGAACTCGACCGCGAAATCGCCGGTATCGAAGGCCGCAGGCCGGATACGGCGCGCCGTGTGCGCGCGCGGCGGCTGTTCGCACAAGCACTCGACACGCCGGGCGGACTGAAGGTGCAGACCATCCACGCGTTCTGCGCGCGGCTACTGCACCAATTTCCGTTCGAGGCGGATGTGGCGGCGCGCTTCGAGGTGCTGGAAGAGCGGACGCAGTCCGAGCTGATCGACCGGCTGCGCATGGCGGTGCTGCTACAGGCGTCGGCGCAGCCGGACAGCGATCTCGGCCGCGCACTGGCAACTGCGATCACCGCTGCGGCCGATATGACGTTCAACGAGATGATCGTTGAGGCGATATCGCGACGCGAGGAGCTGACGGCATGGATCGCGAATGCGGGCGGCATTGCGGCGGCGATCGCGGCTCTCTCGCGCACGCTTGGAATCGCGGCGGACGATTCCATCGGACGTATCGAGGCCGACATCGTGAACGGTCCGCATTTCCCGCTGTCGGAATGGGCAGGCGCCGCCGCCCTATGCCGCGCAGGGTCAAGCAACGATCAGAAGCAGTGCGAGCGGCTGACGGCAGCGGCCGCAGCGAGCGGCGCGGCACGGATCGACAGTTATCTGGAGATCTTTTTCACGCAGAAGTCCGAGCTACGCGGCTCCTTTCTTACCTCATCGCTGGCGAAGAAGAATCCCGATCTCGCGCGGCGCCTCGACGGCGAGAAGACGCGTGTCGGCGGCCTGCTCCATCGCCGCCGCGCGGTTGAGACGCGCGAACGCACCGCCGCACTGGTCACCATCGTGATGGAAGTCATCGCACGCTATCGCGCCGAGAAGGAACGCCGCGGACTGCTCGACTACGATGACCTGATCGACAAGACCCAACATCTCCTGACCGAGCAGCGCGCCGCTTGGGTGCACTACAAGCTCGATCTCGGCATCGATCATGTGCTGATCGACGAGGCCCAGGACACGAGCCCCAAGCAGTGGGAAGTCGTGCGGCGCCTGACTGATGAGTTCTTTGCAGGCCACGGCGCACGCGCCGTGACGCGTTCGATCTTTGCGGTCGGCGACGAGAAGCAGTCGATTTTCTCGTTCCAGGGTGCGATGCCGGCGCAATTCGAACGGAACAGGCGCCACTACGCGAGCGCGTTCAAGACCGCCGAACTGCGCTTCACGGATGTGAAGTTCAGGTATTCGTTTCGCTCCGCACCGCTGGTGCTGGAGGCGGTCGACACCGTGTTCCGGCCGCAAGCCGCGCACGCGGGCCTGACCGAAGTGCCCGGCGCGACGGTGCACGAGGCCGTGCGCGTCAACGCGCCCGGCTTGGTCGAGCTGTGGCCGATGATCGAGCCGGACGAGAAGATCAAGCTCGAAGGCTGGGACGCGCCGTTCGACGAAAGCCAGGAGACGAGCCCGCGCGTGCGGCTGGCGCGCAAGATCGCCCGCACCGTCAAGGAATGGATCAGGCGCGGCGATCTCGTCGGCGACGGAGACAAGCGGCACGCGGCGCGCGCGGGCGACATCCTGGTGCTGGTGCGCCAGCGCGGCGCGCTGTTCAATGCGATCATCTATGAGCTCAAGCGCGAAGGCATCGCAGTCGCCGGTGCCGACCGGCTGGTGCTGACCGAGCATATCGCCGTGATGGACCTGATGGCGCTGGCGGACGCGCTGCTGTTGCCGGCGGACGATCTCGCGCTTGCCACCGTGCTGAAAAGTCCGCTGTTCGGCCTGACCGAAGAACAACTCTTCACCCTCGCATGGAATCGGAAAAGCTCGCTGCGCGCGGCGTTGCGGGCGCGCGCCGACGAGATGGATTTCTCCGACGCGAACGCACGGCTCGATCGCTATGCCGAATGGGCGCGGCACGACGCGCCGTTCTCATTCTATGCGCGGATTCTCGGACCCGAGCGCGGACGCGCGCATTTCTACCGGCGGCTCGGGCCGGAGGCGGCCGACGCGCTCGACGAATTTCTCGAACATGCGCTGGTCTACGAGCGCAGCGCCGCACCCACCCTGCAGGGCTTCGTCGCCTGGCTGCGCGCCGGCTCGACCGAAGTGAAGCGCGACATGGATATTGCGCGCAACGAGGTGCGTGTGATGACCGTGCACGGCGCCAAGGGCCTGGAAGCGCCGATCGTGATCCTGGCCGACACCACCACGCCGCCAAAGGGGCCGCGCGAGCCGCGGCTGCTTGCCCTGCCGGCGGCAGGCGCGGCGCTCGGCACGCCGGACAGGCTGGTGTGGGCGGGGCGCAAGGCGGATGACGTGGCGCCGGTGGCGGCGGCGCGGGCAGGCGCGGTCGGCGCCGCCGAGAACGAGTACCGGCGGCTCCTCTATGTGGCGATGACGCGCGCCGCCGACCGGCTGGTGGTCGCGGGTTCGCGCGGCGTGAATAAGATCCCCGACGGCTGCTGGTATCAGCTGATCGAGAACGCGCTGAAGCCTGAAACGATCGAAGAGCCGGCTGATGACGACGACGGCGCGGTGCTGCGCTGGCGCAAGGCGGCGCTCGATGCGATCGAGCAGCAAACCGAGATCGCGGGCGCGCCCGCGGCCGAACGCGACTTTCCGGACTGGCTGCAGCGAAACGCGCCGGCCGAGCCTGAGGCGGCGCACCCGATTTCGCCCTCTCGATCGGCAGGCATGCCGCGTGAGAGCGCGGCAGGCCCGATCGATCCGCATGCGCTGGCGCGCGGCACTTTGATGCACCGGCTGCTGCAGGCGCTGCCCGATGTCGCGCCGGACCGCCGCGCCGCAGCCGCGCGCCGGTATCTGGCGCAGGCCGCCGACTTCGACGCGGCGGAGCGCGCGGCCATGGAGAGCGCCGCGTTGCGCATCGTCGATGATCCGCGCTTTGCCGCGCTGTTCGCGCCCGGCACGCGCGCCGAGGTTCCGATCGTCGGACGGATCGCGCGGGCAGGGAAGCCGGCCATGCCCATCTCCGGCCAGGTCGATCGCCTTGCGGTCACGGCCGATGCGGTGCTGATCGCCGACTACAAGAGCGGCCGGGCACCCCGGCGAATCGAGGACGTGGCGCGCGACCACGTCGCCCAGCTCGCGCTTTATCGCGCGGTGCTCGCGACGCTCTATCCCGGCAAGCCCATCCGTGCCGCACTGGTATGGACCGATGTGCCTGAATTGATGGAGGTTTCGCAGCCAGCTCTGGATGCGGAACTGGCCCGCGTCACCTCGGCGTGAGCGCGCCTTGACGCTTCCGATCGGCCTTCATAGGTTGGGCCGACATCAAGCAGCTTGAAGCCCTGGCGCTCAAGAAAGACGAGGCATCCCATGGCCGTTGCAAAGGTTTCCGATGCGAACTTCGAGGCCGAAGTGCTCAAGAGCGCCGAACCGGTGGTGGTCGATTTCTGGGCCGAATGGTGCGGCCCGTGCCGCATGATCGCGCCCGCGCTCGAGGAGATCGCCGGCTCGATGAACGGCAAGGTCAAGATCGTCAAGCTCAATGTGGACGAGAATCCCGCGACGGCCGCGAAGTACGGCATCATGTCGATCCCGACCCTGATGATCTTCAAGAACGGCGAGCTGGCCTCGCGCCAGGTCGGCGCCGCTCCCAAGCAGAAGCTGGAGCAGTGGATCACCACCGCGGTGTAGTCCACGCGCACAAGCACATTTATCGTCATGGCCGGGCTTGTCCCGGCATGACGAAGTCATGAGGGCACCGTGCCGTTGAGCGCCAGCACCTCGCCGGCGAGATAGAGCGAGCCGGTGACGAGGATGCGCGGAGCGGGGTTGAAATCGAACCGCGCAACGGCGGCCAGCGCCTGCTCCACGCTTGCCTGCGCTTCCGCCGCCAACCCCACGCGGCGCGCCGTGTCGGCGATCTCCTCGGCCGGCACGCTCTTGTCCTGCCCGATCGGCACGCCGATGACGCGGCGCGCGAGCCCGGTGAAGTTGCTCAGGAATGCGGCGCGGTCCTTGCTGGCGAGCATGCCGACGATCAGCACCAGGGGCCGCGACACGCGCTCCTCCAGGTCGGCGAGCGCCGCCGCGACGGCGCGGCCGCCCTCGGCATTGTGGCCGCCATCGAGCCACAGCTCGGCCCCGGCCGGCGTGAGCGCCGCCAGGCGCCCCGCGGTCAGGCGCTGCAGCCGCGCCGGCCATTCGGCCTTGACCAGGCCCTGCTCGAACGCCGCGACCGGCAATCTCAAGCCGCCGGCACGCAACGCCGCGATCGCGGTGCCGGCATTGTCGACCTGATGGCGGCCGAACAGGCGCGGCGCCGGCAGATCGAGCAGACCCTGCTCGTCCTGATAGACCAGGCGGCCGTGCTCGGCGGTCGCCATCCAGTGCTGACCGGCGGCATGCACGGGCGCGCCCACGCGCGCCGCCTGGCGTTCGATCACGGCGAGCGCCGCCTCCGGCTGCGGCGCGATCACGGCCGGCGCAGCGCGCTTGAGGATGCCGGCCTTCTCGGCCGCGATCTTCTCCAGCGTATCGCCGAGGAACTCGATGTGATCGATCGAGACCGGCGTGACCACGCACGCCAGCGGTTGCGCGATCACGTTGGTGGCGTCGAACCGGCCGCCGAGCCCGACCTCGAGCAGCAGCGCGTCCGCCGGATGGCGCGCGAACAGCACGAAGGCGGCCGCGGTTTCGATCTCGAACACCGTGATCGGCGCCGCTTCGTTGGCGCGCTCGCATTCGGCCAGCGCCTCGGCAAGCTCGGCATCCGACACCAGCACGCCGCCGCCGGCACGGCCGAGCCGGAAGCGTTCGTTGATGCGCACCAGGTTCGGCGAAGTGTAGACGTGCACGCTCCGGCCCGCCGCCTCCAGCATGGCGCGCATGAACGCGATGGTCGAGCCTTTGCCGTTGGTGCCGGCGACGTGGATGACCGGAGGGACGCGGCGTTGCGGGTGATCGAGGCGCGCCAGCAGCCGTTCGATGCGCCCGAGCGACAGGTCGATGCGTTTCGGGTGCAGCGCCAACAGGCGCGCCAGGATGGCGTCCACCGGCGTCATGGGCTCGCGGGCGCAACTTCCGGCGCCGGAAGCGCCTCGCGCGGCGGCGCGGGCGGCGCCTTGGTGAGCAGGCGGCAGAGCCGCGCCAGCGTCGCGCGCAACTCGTGCCGATGCACCACCATGTCGACCATGCCGTGATCCTTGAGATACTCGGCGCGCTGGAAGCCGTCGGGCAGCTTCTCGCGGATGGTCTGCTCGATGACGCGCGGACCCGCGAAGCCGACCAGCGCGCCGGGCTCGGCGATGTGCACGTCGCCGAGCATCGCGTATGAGGCGGTGACGCCGCCGGTGGTCGGGTTGGTCAACACCACGATGTAGGGCCGGCGTGCCTCGCGCAAGGTCTCGACCGCGACGGTGGTGCGCGGAAGCTGCATCAGCGAGAGAATCCCCTCCTGCATGCGCGCGCCGCCCGAGGCCGCGAACATGATGAAGGGCGTGCCCTTCTGCGTCGCGGTGTCCAATCCCTTGATCACCGCCTCGCCCGCCGCCATGCCGAGCGAGCCGCCCATGAAGTCGAAGTCCTGCACGCCGATCACGACGGCCAAGCCGTCGAGCCGCCCGTAGCCGATCTTGATCGCGTCGTTAAGGCCGGTCTTGGTGCGCGCGTCCTTGAGGCGGTCGCTGTAGCGGCGCTCGTCGCGGAACTTCAGCGGATCGGTCGGCACCTCCGGCACCGCGACGTCGAGCCAGGTTTCGCCGTCGAACATCGATTTCAGGCGCGCGGCCGCACCCATGCGCATGTGGTAGTTCGAGCTCGGGATGACGAACTGGTTGGCCTCGACGTCCTTGAAGAACACCAGCTGCCCGGTCTCCGGGCATTTGATCCAACTGTTCTCCGGCGTTTCGCGCCGGTTGAGGAAATTGCGGATCTTCGGAGGAACGACGTTGGTGAGCCAGTTCATGGCGATGCTCTGCGAATCCGTCCGGCGAGCGCGCGTGGCGCCACGCAACATAGGGACCCAATTGCGGCGATGATAGAGCCTAGGTTTCTCGTTCGCGCATGATCTTATCCGAAAACCGGCCTCCACTTTTCGGGATCATGCGCTATTCGGCGGCTTCCCGTCGGGCGCCGCGCACGCCGGCCGCAAGCGAAGCGACCAGGTCGGTCACCGCCGCCACGGTCCTGGCTGTCGCCTTGCCGTCCGCGTCGAGACTGAGCTTGATCGCATCGACCAGCGACGAGCCGACCACGACGCCGTCCGCGCTCGCCGCGATCGCGCGCGCATGCTCAGGCGTCTTGACGCCGAAGCCGACCGCGACCGGCAACTTGGTGTGGCGCTTGATGCGCGCGACCGCACCGCTGACCTTGGCGGGATCGGGCGTGGCCGCGCCGGTGATGCCCGTGATCGACACGTAGTAGACGAAGCCCGACGTGTTGGCGAGCACGGCCGGCAGGCGCCTGTCGTCGGTGGTCGGCGTCGCGAGACGGATGAAATTGAGACCTGCACGCAGCGTCGGCAAGCACAGCTCGTCGTCTTCCTCGGGCGGCAGGTCGACGATGATCAGGCCGTCGATGGCCGCGGCTTTGGCGTCAGCGAGGAAACGTTCGACGCCGTAGATGTAGATCGGATTGTAGTAGCCCATCAGCACGATCGGAGTTGCCGTGTCGCCGGCGCGGAACGCGCGCACCATCGCCAACGTCTTGGCCATGGTCTGCCCGGTATCAAGCGCGCGCTGGCCCGCGGCCTGGACCGAGGGGCCGTCCGCCATCGGATCGGTGAACGGCATGCCGAGCTCGACCACGTCGGCGCCGGCCGCCGGCAGCGCCTTGAGGATCGCAAGCGAGGTGTCGGCGTCGGGATCGCCGGCGGTGATGAACGTCACCAGCGCGGCGCGGCCTTCTGTCTTGAGGGCGGCAAAGCGTCTGTCGATCCGAGTGGTCATGGGATTGGCGCTGAGCTCATTCCGCAACCCGGCGCGGCGGTTGTTTGCTGCGTTGCTCGCGCATGGCGGCGAGGCGGACGTTGGCGGTGCCGAGCATCAGTATCACGATCATGGCGACGAACTGCAGCCATTCCTTCTTCTCGATCGGAAGCCCCGCAGAGAGCAGCCGCGCCTTGAGAAACCAGACCAGATACGCGGCGGAGACACCGACCAGTATCCAGCCGACGAGCCGCTGCCGGCCGATCACAGACGCCCTCCAAGGTGCTCCGCGACGCTCGACAAATCCTTGTCGCCGCGGCCGGAGAGATTGACCACCATCAGATGATCCTTCGGCTTCCTCGGCGCGATGTCGGCGACGCGCGCGAGCGCATGCGCGGGCTCGAGCGCCGGGATGATGCCTTCGAGCCGCGAGAGGAGCTGGAACGCCGCGAGCGCTTCCTTGTCGGTCGCCGACAGATACGTCACGCGGCCAACGTCGTTGAGCCAGGCGTGCTCCGGTCCGATGCCCGGATAGTCGAGGCCGGCCGAGATCGAGTGCGCTTCATTGATCTGGCCGTCTTCGGTCATCAGCAGATAGGTGCGGTTGCCGTGCAGCACGCCCGGGCGCCCGCCCGAGATCGATGCCGCGTGCAGACCCGTCTCGATCCCATGTCCGGCGGCCTCGACGCCGTAGATTTCAATGCTGCGGTCGTCGAGGAACGGATGGAACAAACCCATGGCGTTGGAGCCGCCGCCGATGCAGGCGACGAGCGAATCCGGCAGGCGGCCTTCGGCCTCCTGCATCTGAACGCGCGTCTCGTTGCCGATTACGCATTGGAAGTCGCGCACCATCGCCGGGTACGGGTGGGGGCCCGCCACCGTGCCGATGCAGTAGAACGTGTCGGAGACGTTCGTGACCCAGTCGCGCAGCGCCTCGTTCATCGCGTCTTTCAGCGTCTTCGAGCCGGATGTCACGGGACGGACCTCGGCGCCGAGCGCCTTCATCCGCTGTACGTTCTGCTGCTGGCGCTCGATGTCGATCGCGCCCATGTGGACGACGCATTCGAGCCCGAACTTCGCGCACAGGGTCGCGGTCGCGACGCCGTGCATGCCGGCGCCGGTCTCGGCGATCACGCGCGGCTTGCCCATGCGCTTGGCCAGCATGATCTGGCCGAGCACGTTGTTCACCTTGTGGGCGCCGGTGTGATTGAGGTCCTCGCGCTTCAGGTAGATCTTGGCGCCGCCGAAATGCTCGGTCAGGCGCTCGGCGAAGTAGAGCGGCGAAGGGCGGCCGACATAGTTCTTCAGGTAGCCGTCCATCTGCTTCCTGAACGCCGGATCGTGCTTTGCCTCGTTGTAGGCCCGCTCCAGCTCGAGGATGAGCGGCATCAAGGTCTCGGCGACGAAACGGCCGCCATAGAGGCCGAAATGGCCGCGCTCGTCGGGTCCGGTGCGGAACGAGTTGGGCTGCTGCGGAACGTTCATGGGCTTATCCTACCGGCATTCCGGCTGCATGCGAAGCGCGCGCCGCGCGGATGAAAGCGCGGATCCGGTCCGGGTCCTTTGCGCCGGGCGCGCGCTCGACCCCGGAAGAGACGTCGACGCCGGGCGCACGCGTGATGCGCAGCGCTTCGGCGACGTTGCCGGCATCAAGGCCGCCGGAGAGCATGAAGGGAACCGGCACGGCGAGGTTCTCGAGCAGGCGCCAGTCGAACGGCTTGCCCAGCCCGCCCGGCCGCGTCGCCTCGCGCGGCGGGCGCGCGTCGAACAGCAGGCGGTCGGCAACGCCGGCGTAATTGGAGATTGCCGCAAGGTCCTCGCACGTCTCGATCGCGAGCACCTTCATGACCGGCAGCCCGAAACGCTGCCTGACCGCCGCCACGCGCGCCGGCGTTTCCTTGCCATGCAGCTGCAGCATGTCGGGCTTCAGTGCCGCAACGACCGTGTCGAGGAACGCATCGTCGGCATCGACCGAGAACGCGACCTTCTGCGCCCGGCCCTGCACGCGCTCGCCCAGCGCGCGCGCGGTCTCGAACGAGATGTTGCGCGGGCTTGGGCCAAAGAACGCGAAGCCGACCATGTCGGCGCCTTCCGCGAGCGCGACATCGAGCGTCTCGGGGGTGGAGAGGCCGCAGATTTTGACGAGCAGGGTCATTTGTCAGTGCGTTCAACGAAGGCGATCAATGCTTCCAGTTCTTCGATCAACGGATCAAGTCTATTGTTGATCACGTCGGCGATGATTTCGAGGTCAATCAGCCAGTACGAGTGGATGATGACGTTGCGCAAATTGGCTATTTGTCGCCAGGCCAAATCAGGAGCAGCGCTCTTAACTTCTGACGACACCTTGTTCAAGGTCTCGCCGATGACCGCAAGATCAAAGAGCGCGGCATGCTGCGGCTGTTTTGCACCCGCCAGAATATCGCCCGGCAACCCACCCGCGTTGTCTTGCGCGTATTGAGCAAAATCGCGCGCGTCGCGGAGGCGCTCCAGGTCTGAGCGGCTCATACTGGTTCGACGATGCGGGGAAACTCGTCGGCCTCACGTCCTTTCAACCCGCTGACAAGGATGATGCCGACCTGCCGACCCAGAAGATCGGCCAGATCAACTTCAGCCCCAGCCAGTCCCAGCAGATCGAGTCCAGGGCGCTTCTCTGCCAGAAAAGTCAGTCCGTCTGGATCGAACACGTGCCCCGCGCTCCCGTGCGGCAGCAACCCCAGAATCTTCAAGGGGTGCTTGGCTTCGATCGACGCAATGTGCATGCGCAGGATTGAGCGATTGACGTCGGGGATGTTCACGGCCCGCCTCCGGGGCACCCCTATACCACAGCGAACAACCCATTTCCGGTCCGCGAAAAAGGCCTTGATCGAAACTCGATATAGGGCTATATCGACTTCCGAGCAAGGAGACGAGTCGCCATGAGTGAGCCCGACGTCCGCCTGAGCCAGCCGACCCTCAAGGTGCTGCGCTTCCTGCTGGAAACGCCACGTGAGAGGCGCTCAGGCGCCGACATGTCTAGGGCCACGAAGGTGGGCTCCGGCACGCTCTATCCGATGCTGGCGCGGCTCGAAGCCGCAGGCTGGCTCACCAGCGAATGGGAGGTGATCGATCCGAGCGAGGCCGGACGGCCGCGGCGGCGGTTCTACCGGCTCACCGCAGTCGGGCAGAGCAACGCGCGCGCCGCGCTGGCCGACCTGCAGATGGCGGCGGGAGAGCTCGCACGGACCTCCTAACTGCTGTCCTACTCTTCGTTGGTTCATTTGTTGTCGGCGTCGTAGGCAACCTCATTGCGAGCGAACTATACGATTGGGCTCCGAAGCTGACACGGTTTTTGATCAAGCTTTCGGCGGCTCAACTCCGAACGCGAGCACTTCGTCAGCGCTACGAGGAGGAATGGTTATCTCATGCCGCTGAATCCCCTGGAAAAATTACTCAACTTTTGCACGGCCTTGGGTGTTTGAAGGCAAGCTTGCTCTCGCAAAAGAGGCCGGGAGCGATCGACCTATTGATGTTGATGAACGCGTCGATAGATCGCAAGATGCAGCGTTTCGTTCGCCTTCGATACGTCTGTCTCTGGCCGAACGCTTACTTTGAAACACGTCGGCGAAGGAGCATCTTTTTTCAAAAATCGATTGATGAGGTCTTCGACTTCTGGACGCTGAACGTTCGACGTTTCTGGTGCTTAAGACACCTAGTGAAGACGGTCAGGACTTCCAAAAAAACTTAGTGTAAGCGCCGAGTGCCCAGTATCGCGTTCTAGCCTACCCCCCGCCACACCAGCATCGCCGCCGCCAGATCCTCGATCGCCGTCCCGACCGACTTGAACAGCGTGATCTCGCCCGCCTTGGTGCGCCCCTTGGCCTTGCCGCGGCAGAGGTCGAACAGGTCGCCGCGGATGTCGGTCTGTTTCAGAACTTTCTTCTTGAGCGGCTGCACGATGTCGCCGGCCTCTTTCAGCGCGCCAGCGCGGGTGTCGACGTAGACGCGCGAACGCTTGATCGCGTCGTCGTCGGCCTCGCGCATCTTGGGCGTATAGGCGCCGACCAGGTCGACATGGGTGCCCTTCTGCAGCCACTTGCCCTTGACCAGCGGCGTTGCCGACAAGGTCGCGCACGACACGATGTCGGCGTCGCGCACCGCCGCTTCGAGGTCGTCGGCGATCTCGGTCTCGAAGCCGCCGACCGAAAGTCCGAAGGCGAGTTTCACGGCATTGCCGCGGGTGCGGTTCCACAAGGTAACGCGCTTGATCGGGCGCACACTCGCGTGCGCCTGCACGAGCTGCGGCGCCAGCGCCCCGGCGCCGATCATGACCAGGTGCGACGCGTCCTCGCGCGCCAAGTAGGAGGCCGCGAGCGCCGAGGCCGCCGCCGTGCGCCGGGCAGTCAGCGTAGTGCCGTCCATCACGGCGAGCGGTTCGCCGGTCGCGCCCGACATCAGCACATAGCTGCCGTAGACGGCGGGCTTGCCCAGCTTGGCGTTGTCGGGGAACACCGAGACGAGCTTGCAACCGATAAAGCTTTCGCCCGCGCTTTGGCCGGCGACGGTCCAGGCCGGCATCAGCAGCAGCATTGCCTCCGCGCCCGGCTGCGCAATCGCGTGATGATGGCGCAGCGGCACCGTGACGTCGGAGCGGAAGGCTTCGCGCAGTGCGTCAATCAGCGCCGGATAAGTCAGCACGCGGTCGAGATCGTCGGCGGTGATGACGCGCACGATGGTATCAGGCGTGCGGGTGCCGGTACGCGATCGAGGCGACCGAGGCCGGTGCGTCGTCGAGCCGGCGCTGCAGGCGGTCGGCATCGCGGCGCAACGCCGCGTTCTGCGCTTCGCGCCGGCGCGCCGCGCGGCGCCAGCGGCCCTGGCGCAGCCACGCCGCGGCGCCGCCGACGATCACGCCGACGATCAGGGCAACGAGAACCACCAGGAACAGCGGCGCCGAGAAAGTCACCGTCGGTCCGGGCGAGGAGAACGGATCAAGCGAGATCGTGACGGGCGCGCGGTTCGCGACCGCGAACAGCACGATGAGGATACCGAGCGGAACGAGGATGAGCGCCGTGACGAGCTTGCGGATCATGGGCCGTCCGTAGCCCGCATGAGCGAAGCGACATGCGGGGTTCCTTGCCGCCAGCGAGTCCCGGATATCGCTTCGCTCATCCGGGCTACAGACCGAGCTCAGCTTTTGTTCAGCCGCTCGCGCATTTCCTTGCCGGTCTTGAAGAACGGCACGCTCTTCTTGTCGACCGAGACGTGCGCGCCGGTGCGCGGATTGCGCCCGGTGCGGGCGGGGCGGTTCTTGACCGAGAAGGCGCCGAAGCCGCGCAGCTCGACGCGGTCGCCGCGCGCGAGCGCGGCCGTGATGTCGCCGAGGATCGCGTTGACGATGTTCTCAACGTCGCGCTGATAAAGATGCGGGTTCTGCACCGCGATGCGCTGGACGAGTTCGGATTTGATCATCGGCACTGACGCCCCCGCTGGACCCTAGTTCGCCGATGGAGGGTGCCAAAGGGCCAGGAGACCGTCAAGATTGAGTCGCTCGATCGCCTGCACGGCGCCCCAGTCCTCGAAGCGCCGCGCCAGCGCCCCGAGACCCACGGCGTCGAGCACGCTGCCGACCGCCAGATGCAGGATGGTGAGGTCGCCGAAGCGCGAGCGCAATTGCCAGTCGCGCACCGGCGTATCGGCGGCGACGCCCTTCTCTCGTGTGAGCCAGTCGATCGCGTTCTGCTCGTTGCCGAGCCGGTCGACCAGCTTCAGCTCGATCGCCTGCCGGCCGGTGAACACCCGCCCGTCGGTCACGCGCTCCAGCGTCGCCTCGTCCATGCTGCGGCGCTCGCGTACCATTCCGCGAAACCAGTTGTACGAATCCTTGACGATCGATTCGAGCGCGGCACGCGCCTCGGGACTGGTCGGCTCGAAGCCGTTGGGCGCCGCCTTGAGCGGCGAGGATTTGATCTCCTCGACCTTGACGCCGAGCGTCTTCATCAGGTCGCCGACGTTGGGATACTGGAACAGCACGCCGATCGAGCCGACCAGCGAGGTCCCCTGGGCGACGATGTGGTCGGCGCTCATCGCCGCGATGTAGCCGCCCGAGGCAGCCATTCCGTCGATGACCACCACCAGCGGCTTCTTGTCGGCGACGCGGCGCAACACATTGTGCAGCTGCTCGGAGCCGGCGGTGGTGCCGCCCGGGCTGTCGACATGCACGATGACCGCCTTGGCGCGCGACTTGGCGAGCCGCTCCAGCGCTTCGACGCGCTCGAGATCGCCGCGGATGAGCCCGCGGATGGTGACGCGGGCGATGTAGTCGCCGGCGGGGCCGGGCATGAGCGCGCTGCGCGGGGCGAACACGACCGCGACCGCCGCGACCGCCACGACGGCGACCAGCACGGCCACGACGCGCCAGAAGGTGAGCTTGCGCCGCATGCGGCGGCGATCGACGATCACATCGGCATCGAGCGACATCGGGGAGCTCCGTCGATGATTCGGCGTTGAGACCTAATCCTACTCCTTCTTATCCGCCTCCTCGCCGCGCTTCTTGAGCGCGGTGCCGAGAATGTCGCCGAGCGTCGCGCCCGAGTCGGAGGAGCCGTACTGGGCGATCGCCTCCTTCTCCTCCGCGACTTCGAGCGCCTTGATCGAAACGCCGACCTTGCGCGCCTTCTTGTCGAACTGGGTGACGCGGGCGTCGACCTTCTGGCCGACCGCGAAGCGCTCGGGCCGCTGCTCGGAACGGTCGCGCGCGAGCTCGGAGCGCTTGATGAAGGCGGCGAACTCGGTGCCGACGATCCTCACGTCGATGCCGTTCTCCTTCACCTCGGTCACCTCGCAGGTGACGACCGCATTGCGTTTGAGGTCGCCGGGCTCGGCGAACGGATCGCTTTCGAGCTGCTTGATGCCGAGCGAGATGCGCTCCTTCTCGACGTCGACGTCGAGCACCTGCGCCTTGATCTTGTCGCCCTTCTTGTACTCCTCGATCACCTGCTCGCCCGGGCGCTTCCAGTCGAGGTCGGAGAGGTGCACCATGCCGTCGACGTCGCCGTCGAGGCCGAGGAACAGGCCAAACTCGGTCTTGTTCTTGACCTCGCCCTCGACTTCCGCGCCGGGCGGATATTTCTCGACGAACAGCTCCCACGGATTGCGCATGGTCTGCTTGAGACCGAGCGAGATGCGGCGCTTCACCGGATCGACCTCGAGCACCTGCACCTCGACCTCCTGGGAGGTGGAGACGATCTTGCCGGGGTGCACGTTCTTCTTGGTCCACGACATCTCGGACACGTGGATCAGGCCCTCGATGCCGGGCTCGAGCTCCACGAACGCGCCGTAGTCGGTGATGTTGGTGACGCGTCCCTTCATGCGCTGCCCGACCGGGAACTTGGCCTCGATGCCCTGCCACGGATCGTCGAGCAGCTGCTTCATGCCGAGAGAAATCCGGTGGGTCTCGTGGTTGATCTTGACGATCTTGACCTTCACCTGCTGGCCGATGTTGAGCACCTCGGTCGGGTGATTGACGCGCCGCCAGGCGATGTCGGTCACGTGCAGCAGGCCGTCGATGCCGCCGAGATCCACGAACGCGCCGTAGTCGGTGATGTTCTTGACCACGCCGTCGATGACCTGGCCCTCTTCGAGGTTCTGCACCAGCTCCTGGCGCTGCTCGGCACGCGTCTCTTCCAGCACGGTGCGGCGGGAGACGACGATGTTGCCGCGCCGGCGGTCCATCTTGAGGATCTGGAACGGCTGCGGTTGGTTCATCAGCGGCGAGACGTCGCGGATCGGCCGGATGTCGACCTGGCTGCGCGGCAGGAACGCCACCGCGCCGTCGAGGTCGACCGTGAAGCCGCCCTTGACCTGATTGAAGATCATGCCGGTGACCTTCTCGTTGCTCTTGAAGGCGAGCTCGAGCTTGCCCCAGCTCTCCTCGCGCCGCGCCTTGTCGCGCGACAGCACCGCCTCGCCGAGCGCGTTCTCGATGCGCTCCAGGTAGACCTCGACCTCGTCGCCGATCTTGATCTCGTTGCCGCGGCCGGGACCGCTGAACTCGCGCAGCGCGACCCTTCCCTCGGTCTTGGCGCCGACGTCGATGACGGCGAGATCCTTCTCGATCCCGACGACCGTGCCTTTGACGACGGTCCCTTCCTGCAGACTGCCCTGGATGAACGACTCTTCGAGCAGCTTGGCGAAATCTTCGCGCGTCGGCGTAGCAGCGGTGGCCATATGATCTCCTGGTGCGGCGCGCCGACGGTGAAAGGATGAGGTACCGGACGCGCAGGCCGAAGGCCCGCGGACCTTCGGCGACCGTCGAGGACGGGCCGGCGCAGCAACTGCGCGTCGATACGATGATCTTTAGTCCGCGATGCCGCTTACGAAAGAAGCGATGCGAACAGGCTTAAGCCTCCAACCACGAAGACGGGATCAACCGCGCCTTCGGCCTGTTCGGACGGCTTCGACGAGGTCGATGGCGGCCCGGACTGCGGCGTCTATAGCCAAATGCGTGGTGTCGAGCAAGTGCGCATCGGACGCGGGTTTCAGGGGGGCGACCGGGCGGCTGCGGTCGCGCTCGTCACGCCGCAGGATGTCGGCCAGGATGGCCGCCTCGTCGGGTGGCTGGCCGAGGCCGCGCAATTCAGCGGCGCGGCGCCGCGCGCGCTCCTCGGGAGCGGCGGTGACGAAGATCTTCACGTCGGCGTCGGGGCAGATCACGGTGCCGATGTCGCGTCCGTCGAGCACCGCTCCGGGCGGCCTGGCGGCAAAATCGCGCTGCAGCGCGACCACCGGCGCCCGCACCTCCGGGAAGGCCGAGACGATCGAGGCTGCCTCGCCGAACGCGTGGCCCTTCAGCAGTTTTTCGTCGAATTGCGCCGGATCGAGCGCGGCGGCGGCGGCGGCGGCCCGCGCGCGGTCGTCGAGCGCATGGCCGGCATCGATCAGCGCCTTGGCGACCGCGCGGTAGATCAGGCCGGTATCGAGGTGCCTCAGCCCATAGTGAGCCGCGAGCCGCTTGCCGAGCGTGCCCTTGCCGGAGGCGGCCGGGCCGTCGATCGCGATGATCATTCCGAATTGGCCCGCGCGGCGTCTTTCGCCGCGAACGGCAGATGGCTGCGGGCACGACGCAGCGGACGCTCTTCGGTGAAGATGTTGCGCGAGCGGAACTCGGCGGGGCTGGTGAAGGCGAGATACTCGCGCATCGCCGGTTCGGATGATGACGTGGTGAACCAGGGCTCGTCGAGCCGGCGCCACGGTTGCGAGACCCATCCTGGAACGCGCCGCAGTCGATACTGCTTGGCCAGATATTCCGCCATGGCGCCGGCCAACGCGTTCAGTCGAACATCATCGGTCCGTTTCGGTTCCTGTTCGATCACGGCATAACGGGCATCCTCATCGCGCGCCAGGACAAAGCTGTCGACAAATTCCGCCAGGGCAATGTCCTGGTCCCCGCCCGCCTGGATTCGGTCAATCGCCTCGGCGAGGGTATTCGGGCGCATCGAGCGCTCCATCCGGCTTCATGTAGGTGAGCAGAAAACGCTGCTTCTCGGCGGAGGCTCCGCTGTTGGGAAAGTAACGGCTCAGCACGGCGACTGCCTCTTCGACGGTCTGAATACCGACAACGCGCATCAGGTTCAAGATATCGAGCCGCTCCTGCTCGCCGCGCACCGGATCGTTGACCCGGATGGCCTTGAGCTTGAGCGCCAAGAGATATGGCGCGGACGGCACGTAGACGATGAGACCAGGGGCGCCGGTATCGCGCGGGAAGGTGCCGAACTCCAAATGATCATGGGCATGGTCCGCAAGAGCGCTCAGGTGGAAGACCACGCCATCATTGAACCAATCGGACTGCCAGCGATTCTGATCGGCAAGCCGATCTACGACCTTGCGCAGCCATGCTGGCCACGGCTGTTCCAGCTTCGAGACATCCACATCCTCCGTCGCAAAGCGGAAATTGCTCGCCAACATCAGGGCCGAGCCGCCATAGACCGCGATCTGCAGTTTCTGACCGGCCGCAACCGCGGCGCGCCCGATCTCGTCGAACGCGGCGAGCAGCTTCTCCCGGTCCAAGGCGTGGGCCATCCGCATGGCTCCCCGATCAGAATTCGCTGACGATCGATCAGCTCAATTCGGCGCCCAGCCCACGCATCATCTCGACGAAGCCCGGAAAGCTGGTCGCGATGAACGCGGTATCGTCCACGTTCACCGGCTTCTCGCTGGCAAGCCCCATGACCAGCGCCGCCATGGCGAGGCGGTGATCCATGTGCGTGCGGACGAGTCCGCCGCCGGGCGGGCGTCGTTTGCCGTGGACGATCAGGTCGTCGCCTTCGATCTCGGCCGTAACGCCGTTCACGCGCAGCATGTCGGCGGTCGCGGCGAGGCGGTCGGATTCCTTCACGCGCAGTTCCTTCAGGCCGCGCATGCGGGTCGTGCCTTGCGCAAAGGCGGCCGCCACGGCCAGGATCGGATATTCGTCGATCATGGCCGGCGCGCGCGCAGCCGGCACGTCGACACCCTGCAACGCGCTGGCGCGCACGCGCAGGTCCGCCACATCCTCGCCGCCGCCGCCGCGCGCGTCCAGCAGCTCGATCCCGGCGCCCATCTCGCGCAAGGTCGTCAACAATCCGGTGCGCAGCGGATTGGTCATGACGCCCTCGAGGATGATCTCGGAGCCCGGCACGATGAGCGCGGCGACCAGCGGAAAGGCGGCCGAGGACGGATCGGCCGGCACGGTCACGGCTGCGGCGACGAGCTCCGGCTGCCCCTTGAGGGTGATGCGGCAGCCGTGCGGCCCGGCCGGCTCGGTGCGGACCTCGGCGCCGAAATGCCGGAGCATGCGTTCGGTGTGGTCGCGCGTGGCTTCCTTCTCGACCACCACGGTCTCGCCCGGCGCCGCCAGGCCGGCGAGCAGCACGGCCGACTTGAGCTGGGCCGAGGCGGCCGGCGGCTCGTAGACGATCGGGATCGGATCGCGCGCGCCCTGCAGCCGCAGCGGCAACCGGCCGCCGTCGGTCACACTCAGGGTGCGCGCGCCCATGCGCTCGAGCGGGTCGAGCACGCGGCGCATCGGGCGCAAGCGCAACGAGGCGTCGCCGTCGAACGTGGCGGTGACCGGACACCCCGCCACGGCACCGATGACTAGGCGGCAGCCGGTGGCGGAATTCCCGAAATCGAGTGGGATTTCAGGCTCGGCCAACCCCGCAACCCCGACCCCGTGCAACCGCCACACCCCGTTGTCGCGCACGACATTCGCGCCGAGCGCCTGCATGGCGTTGCTGGTGTTGATCACGTCCTCGCCCTCGAGCAAGCCGGTGATGCGGGTCTCGCCGACGCTGAGCGCGCCCAGGATCAGGGCGCGGTGCGAGATCGACTTGTCGCCGGGCACGCGCACCCTGCCCCGGAGCGACCCGGAACGGGACGCGCTGAGCGGCAAGGGGATCGATGCGTGCACGAGAAGGACCCTCGGAGGAGCGCTCTCCTAGCATGGAGCCGCGCAAGGCGTCATCCCGGCCGGGCCGGCGGAGTGCCCAAGCCACGCGCCGAACGGTATTGACAGCGGCGGCGCAACTCGCCAAGTCAAGCGCCGCATCAAGACCGCCGTCTTAAGGAACCGACCGTGGCAAAGGCCGACCTTGGAACCAAACGCATCTGCCCGACGACGGGCCGCAAGTTCTACGATCTCAACAAGACCCCGGTGATCTCGCCCTATTCGGGCGAGGTCGTGCCGATCGCACCGCTGTCGCGCACGCGCGCCGAGGCGGCGGCCGCGGCACGCGCCCCGGTCGCGCCGGTGGCCGAGGCCGAGCCGGAGGCCGCCGAGGCGGTGGAACTGGTCTCGCTGGAAGACGCCGACGCCGAGGCCGAGGGCGCCAAGAAGGCGCCGGTCGCCGACGTCGACGAGGTCGAGGTGGCCGACGACGAGGAAGCCGCCGACGACACCACGTTCCTCGAGCCCGACGAGGACGAGGCCGCCGACGACGTGACCGACATCATCGGCGGCGACATCGAGCCCGAGGAAGAGACTTGAGATCGCAGGGGTTTTGTGGTCTCAGGGGGCCGCGCATGATCCCGAAAAGTGGGAACCGGCTTTCGGACCAGATCATGCTCGAACAAGAAGCGGACTGAGCCGCGGGAAGCCGATCCTGCATCGTCAACGCCGCGGATGATCCCGACGCCGCGTCGTCAGTGGGGCCATAGCTCAGTTGGGAGAGCGCTTGAATGGCATTCAAGAGGTCGGGGGTTCGACTCCCCCTGGCTCCACCAGCCTTCGCCGCTACGCGGCTACGGCTGGCAAGCCAACCTTCTCGGATAGGTTGGCCCGCAGGCTCGCTGCCGCGACGCGGCGAAGGCTGCCCGCCGTGAGCCGCCGTCCGTGTCCTCACTGTGGTTGGACGCTCGGAATGCCGCGACAGCCACGACGCGGCGACTTCGCGGATTAGGAACACCAGAATCTCGCCCGAGTCACCGCGCGCGGCAACTACGGCCGTTTCGACGTATCGTTGCGGCTCGATTTCGAAGCTGTGATCGGAATGGGTGATGCCAATGAGTATCGGCGAAACGTTGAAAGGCTTCCTGAATCAGTCGGCTCACATTGCGAATGACTACCGGCATTGCTTCCAGCCGATTGCGGTCTTGCGCATGTATCAAACGTGCGAAAGAAAGTTCGGTGACAACTGGCTGTACGGCCAACAGGACGCAATCGCGGTCGGCACCCTCTTGGACCTTGCGCTAGTCATTCGAAGACTTCTCGGAGAACCTACGCCTCAAGAGCTACAAGGGCGGCAAGCCCATTCGATTGCTAGGGTTGGCAACTGGTTCGGATCAAATCTACGAGTCCATTGACACTGGCAGCTTGTACAAGCTGAGTAGCAAGATTGCCCATAGCCGGAGGTTGTTCGTCTACGCACACTATTTCACGGAGTCACGGCGATGGGGCGATCTCGGTTCCCGGCAGCATGGAAGACACACCCTGATCATTCTTCACGAATTATCATTGGCGAATCGAGTCAAGACGGACGATTCCTGATTCTGCTCGCTGAGTTTCTGGACGAATGTGACAAACTTCTTGCTCACATCGCAGCGTCCAAGCCGTTTGGGATGGAGTTGCGTCCACCGGGACGCGTTTCATGAAGCGAAGCGGCCAAAAGAGGTTCACCGATGCTGCCCGGCAACGAAGCGAATACTTACAGAGCGCTTGCCAAGGATCATTTCAAGCAAGCAACGGAAACTTTGGCGTCCGGCAACGACAATCAATTGGTTTACATATGTTTGGAATTGCGTAGCTGCATTGAAGCGATATCCTATGGTTTGTTGCTCGCCTATCACAAGGAGTTGGCAGCGTCGGCATTCAAGAGTTGGACACCAAGGCAAGTCCTAAGCGAACTGGAAGAGGCTGATCCAAGAGCAAACGTGACGCGGGAATTGCGGTATGGCCGCCAAGAACAGCTTGGGGAGCGCGCCAAGGTCATGCGCTCATTGGGCGTTGACCATCGTCTGAATCCGAAATGGGCGAACAAAGCGTACAACGCACTGAGCAACTTTCTTCATGTACCAACGGTTACTCAGCTCGGTCGTGATCCCGATGCGACGCGGACGAAGATTCGGGATCGTTGCGAAAAATGCGTCACGGTTCTCCGGCCCGTCGTCGAGTCCAAAATTTGGCACGAGACGTTCGGTCAATTTTACACATTCAAGTGTGATTGCGGTTTTGAGGTTAAGCGACGGACGGAGGTTCTGAAAGCAAAACGCGAAGCCACTTGCTGGAACTGTGGTCAAATTTTTGACGTAGAGCGATTCGACGGCGATTCTCCATTCGTCGTTCCGCGCGCGGCACTATGGGACTGTCGGTGTGGCCATGAGAATCGGCTCGCGTTCCACTTGCTCAAAGACAACCTCCCAGTCGTGTGCTCTAGCTGCGGTGCACCCGCCATGGTGAGGTCGACATGGCGTGTTGATCAACTTGACGCAAATCTCCCGCCCGAAGGTTCCACAGCAGGCGACCGAACTGACGTTGGATCGGCAGCGGGAATTTCCGGCTGGACACACTACATTGTGCAACGGATAAAAGCGTTTGGGGCGACTCGTATTTGGAGGAACAGCAATGGCCGGAATCAGTCGCCATACAGGATCCCCTGATTGACGAACGCCAAAGCGTTAGAGAAGCGATTGAAACGATCCTAACCACGCCTCAACGGACCCGCCTCATGCGTGCCGAATTCGGCTTCGCCGCACTGGAACGCACGGGCGCAATTAAGCGCAACTTGAGCGCCAACGAAATTGTCAGCATGGCAATGACCGCGCTCAAGACTTACGAGCCACGCGTCAAGTTTACACGGGTCGATCCAGAGACTACGGGCGGGATCATCGCCGCTTTGGCCGTTCACTTCGTAGATAACTCTGGTATGAGCGAGATGGTTCGGGTTGTGATGCCCCAGTAAAGGACCGAAGCTAGTGCAATTATCACCAACGCTTGCGATCTCAGAATGGTTGCGTCGCCAGGAGAGCGAGATTCAAACTGACATCGCTGCCTTTGTACTTTACATGGGCCGATCCGACTTCTCGCGAACCGTTCAAAATGACCCAGTACCAGTTCTATTTAACTGGCTCGCTGACGATGAAACTGGCGGATATCGCATAGTCGGGAAGGCTCTCACTTTCAAAGCTATCTTCGAGCACATATTCGAAAGCCGATTTGGTGGTAGCGGGTGGATCGGGCCGGAGCAAACCTTTCGAGCGATCATATCGGAGGGCAGCGCGAATCATGATTCGGTCGCTGCCCAATTGGCTCCCCAAGCTTTCAAGTCCCTGCGCGAGATGCCTAGGCGACGTGACGCATGGAAAGCCGTCGGATCGTCTTGGCGGGCTCTCGTTGAAGAGCGCCTAACGTCCCAAGCGCTACATCGGTGGGCGGACGAACAAGCCAGTCAGGCTTTCCGACGACTGACCGAATAGAGAGTTGGTTTTTTACATCCAATCATCTGACCCGTCGGGGTGAAGCTCGATCCACTTCAACACTTCCGGCGTCGGAACTACCAGTGACGTTTGGCCCTTTGGAGCGAAGCAAGTCTTTCCGCTTTTCCTGTAGTACGCACGCCCGCCGAACGCGGGCGACGCTTTGATGTAGAGTCGCCCTCGTCGCGGGTTGATATCTTCGATCTCCGTCAAGGTGAGCTTGAGAAGGTGGTACTGCGTCTCGCGAACAACAGCCCGATCGCCAACGTTCGCATTCGAATAGTACGCCGCAACATCTTCGACGGTTTGACTAGCGCTCGGATCGGCACGCGGCTCGGTCGGTCGAAACAAGTAGCCGCGACGGATGTCTTCTTTTGTTATCTTGACCACTAGGCTCGTGTCCGTTGCTGTTGTTGGCTTGCGAGGATTCAGATGGGACCCGCCCGAGCGAAGACAAGATCGCAAGGCTTCAAGTTGAGGCTGGAACTTGTTCCTGAGAGCCTTTGGAAAATCAATCTGCGCTCCCATAGTGGGCTAGGCAAGAAGCGTTGGGACAAGCTGCGGCGCACGATCGAGCCGAAGTGCTGCGCCATCAGCGGCTCAACGAGACGGCTTCAAGGTCACGAGGTTTGGAAGTACTTCGACAAGAAAAACGTAGTGACATTGGTGCGCGTCGATTTGCTCTGCCAAAACTGCCACGACGTGACTCATTGGGGGCGGACACAGGCACTAGCTGTGCGTGGCACAATCGCTCGTAGCCGCTTTACAGCTCTCCGAAAGCACTTCCGCACCGTGAACGAATGTCGGCAAGCAGACTTCGATCGGCACATTGATCGGAGTTTTGCAATCTGGCGCGCCCGATCGTCCAAGCAATGGCGAGTTGATTGGGGAGACTTCGCGCCGAAGATCGCGGAGGCAGCTACGGCGCGAGAAGCTTGGGCCGCAAGAATTCCCGACCGCTATGACGACGCGGAGGAGATAGGCCCCGGTCATCACGGGCCTGACAAATGCCCAAAGTGCGGTGGCACTCTACAGATGATCGACCAAAATACGGATGACATGAGCGACGGCGAGCTTGCCGACTATGAAGCAGGCGTTTGGAGCGTTTCCATTTGTCGCACATGCGGAGAGGAAGTTGATTGGGGCTTCTGACTGCCGGTGTCGCGTACCACCAACGCGCCGGTCTTTGCTTCATCGGGCCACACGGCGAGAACCCAATTGTAACGCCGCATGAAGTCGGCGATGGGCGCAGCGTCTATTTCGGCGCTGCCGCTACGTGGTTCTTCCCCCATCAACCTGATATGATCGATCACCAGTCGCGAGTTGCAGGGCCAGCGCCCCCGCAAAGCAAGCATCATGGCTACTGACCGAATTGTCCTCGACCCTGGCATCCTCGCGGGCAAGCCCGCCGTGCGGGGACGCGCCTGTCGGTCGAGTTCATCATCGGCCTGATGGCGGACGGCTGGGGCGAGGCCGACATCCTCGCCAACTATCCCGGCCTCACGCACGAAGACATCGCCGCCTGCCTCGCCTATGCGCGCGACCTCCTGCAATCGCAGAAGGTCTTTCCACGCATCGCAAACTGAGCATCGCGTTTTGCCGAGATTCCCTCTGGCGATCCGACACACCATCAGACTCGCCTCGTCATGCCCGGCCTTGGGGCCGGGCATCCACGTCCTTCTTCGCTGCAGATAGGCAGGAAGACGGTATCCGTCCGGTGAAGGCCGCGGGACAGCCCGGTTAAAGGCGCGGAGAGCGGGTCAGGCAGCGAGTTGTTGTGCCGCCGCCCTCCAATTCCAAGGCAGGAGCTGATCGAGGCGCTGGCTGTTGTGATCGGCGATGCGCGCGAGCACGTCGGCGAGCCAGGCCTGCGGGTCGACGCCGTTGAGCTTGGCGGTCTGGATCAACGTGAACATGACGGCGGCGCGCTCGCCGCCGCGATCGGAGCCGGCGAAGAGCCATGCCTTGCGGCCGAGCGCGATGCCGCGCAGCGCACGCTCGGCGGCGTTGTTGCTCAGGCAGATGCGGCCGTCAGCGAGGAAGCGGGTGAACGCCTCGATCCGCTTGAGCACGTAGTCCATCGCCTTGGCGACCTCATTGTGGCGCGAGAGCTTGGCGCGTTCGCTTCGCATCCACGCGAGCAGCTTATCGACGAGCGGCGCAACATCGCTCCGGCGTAGCGCGAGCCGCTCATGTGCGGGTTGTCCATTGATCGCTCGCTCGGCCGCAAAGATCGCATCGATCTTCTGCACCGCCGCCATCGCCATGGGCGAGAGCGCCTTCGTGCTCTTGTTGCGCGCCTTCGAGGCGACATCGGCGAGCTCGAAGAACTTGCGCCGCGCATGCGCCCAGCAGGCCGCTTCCGTGATCGAGCCGGCCGCTCGATCCGGTCGGTAGAGCGCGTTGAACCCCGCATAGGCGTCGGCCTGGAGGATGCCGCTGTATCCGGCAAGCTGCTGCTCCGGATGAATCGCGCCACGATCGGCCGAGTAGAAGTACACCGCTGCGGGCGGGTCTTTGCCGCCAAAGGGCTGGTCATCGCGCACATAGACCCAGAGCCGGGCGGTGCGCGTCTGCACCTTGGCGAGTACCGGCACGGTGGTGTCGTCGCCGTGGATGCGCTCGGCGGCGAGCACGTGTGCTTTGATCAGCTCATAGAGCGGCCGCAACGCGGCCGTGCAGGCGCCGACGTGATCCGCCATGGTGGTGAGCGGAATCTCGATCCCTTCGCGGTCATACTGCTCGCACTGCCGGTTGAGCGGCTGATGGTCGGCGTACTTCGCAACCAGGATCATCGCCAGCAGGCTCGGCCCGGCGTACCCGCGTGCGATCGCGTGGAACGGTGACGGCGGCTGCGCGATCCTCTCGCAGGAGCGGCAGGAGAACTTCTCGCGCACATGCTCCGTCACGAACCAGCGCCGCGGCTCGACATCGAGCGTCTCGGTGACGTCCTCGCCGATCTTCGAGAGCTTAGCTCCGCCGCAGCACGGACACATCGTAGGGGCGGGATAAACGATGCGCTGCCGCGGCAGGTGAGCTGGGAAGCTGCGCCGCATCGCTTGGCGCCGCGTGAAGCCTTCGACCGGAGTACGCGCCGGCTCGGCCCTGGCCTCATCCTCGCCGGCCGCCGCGACCAGCTCCTCGAGCTGAAGCTCCAGCTGGTCGAGCAATCGTTGACTACGCTCCGAGCGCGGGCCGAAGTGCTCGCGCTTCATCTTCGCGATCGTGAGCTGCAGCTGCTCGATCAGGGCCTGCGCGCCGGCGAGCTTTGCGCGCGTCTCGATCAGCGCCGCTCTGAGCGCGTCCTCGCCGTGCGGGAGTTGTTCGCCTGCCAGTGCCACGCGGCAGACTGCAGCACAATGCGCGATGATTCGCGGTGCAAATTAGCGGCGTGAGTCATCACGTCGCATCAGCCCGCAGTCTGCGGCCGCCACGTGTGCTGCGGCATGCGCCAGTCGATTCCTTCCAGCAAATATCCCAGCTGCGCCGGCGTGATCGTCACCGTCCCATCCGCCGACGACGGCCAGATGAAGCGCCCGCGCTCCAGCCGCTTGGCGAACAGGCACATGCCCTGGCCGTCGTACCACAGCACCTTGATCAGCGAGCCGCGCCGCCCGCGGAACACGAACAGATGACCGCTGTGCGGATCGCGCTTGAGCGTCTCCTGCACCAGCAGCGCCAGGCCGTCAAAACCCTTGCGCATGTCGGTGTGACCGGTCGCAAGCCACACCCGCGCGCCCGTCGGCAAGCCGATCATCGCCGCCGCTCGCTGCGCGCCAGTGCCGTGATCGCCGCCGACACCGTCGCGGCATCGATCGGCCCACCGATGCGAAGCCGCGCGCCTGTGGCAAATTCAACCTCGATCACACCGGCTGGGAAAGCCGACGGCGCGACCCGCACGGCCGCAAAGCTCGGCGTCGCATCGCCCTGGCAAAGCTGCCGGCGCCATCGAAACAGCTGACTGACGTGGATCCCCGCGGCCCGCGCCACCTCAGATGCCACGGCGCCCGGCTCCATCGATGCCGCGACGATCCGCTCCTTCTCGGCTCGTGGCCAGCGCCGCCGCCGCTGCACCGACGTCACGATCTCGATCTGCTTCGTCATAGGACTATCCCTAGGATTAGTCCTATGACCTTCCGACACTCGTTCAGCGACGCAAGGCGGCCTCTATCGGAGGGTTACGGAAGACGTGGATGGCCGGGACAAGCCCGGCCATGACGGAAAAGCGGGCAGTGCGCCCCGCCTAGCAAGCAGGAGCCTCACACCCCCATCCACTCCACCTCCCAGCGCAGCGGTGCGGCAGCGGGTCCTCTTCCCAGACGCACGCGAAGAACCCCCGGCTCAATCGGTCGCGCGGATCAACATGACGCCGGTGTTGCGGCGCAGCACAGCCGCCGCCTCGGGCACGACAACATGAACGATCGCGGGATCAATTCCGCAGCCCCGAATTCCCCTTAGCGAGCTTTCGACAAAGTCCTTCATCCCCTCTGTTGCCATCAGGCATATGGTCCAATTCTCGGCTCGATTCATGGGATGGACGCTGAATTTTGGGGAGAGCACTGCCGGCTGCACCCCGGCTGGGTTCCCTGTTGTGGGTATCACTACCGAGACCGGGAATTCTAGTTGGAAATCAGGGATGCCGGTCGCTACAGCGCAAGGGCCCCCTGCGGTTTTTGACCAGGGGCCAGCTGCTCCGTGGGCCCCGAGTGCCGATCGGCGGAGCTGTTGTCTGAAGGTTGGGCCTCAGGGCGGCGTAATGCCAACCGATCGACTTCCGCCGCTACAACGTCACCGCGCTGATCCCTCCATCCACCAATAGCTCCGTCGCCGTGATGTAGCGCGCCTCATCGGAGACCAGGAACAGCACCGCATTGGCGACGTCCCAGGCGTCGCCCATGCGCCCCATCGGGACCGCGGCGTGGCGCTTGGCGATCAGCGCCGCCGCGTCGTTGCCGGAGATCTGCGCGGCGAGCCGATGCTCGACCAGCGGCGTGTGCATCAGGCCGGGCAGCACCGTATTGGCGCGAATGCCCTGCTTGGCGTACTTGATGGCGATCGCCCGGGTGAACTGGATGATGCCGCCCTTGGTGGCGGCGTAGCCCACATGGGTGCGGCCGGGGTGCTCGCGGATGCCGGCGACCGAGCCGAGATTGACGATCGCGCCCTTGCTCTGCCGTTCCATCACGGGAAGCACGTATTTGCAGCCGAGGAACACGGTCTTCAGGTTGTGGTCGATCTGCGCATCGAACGTCTCCTCGGTCATCTCGACCGGCCCGCCGGGCGCCGAGCCGCCGACATTGTTGACCAGGATGTCGATGCGCCCGAAGCGCGCCAGGCAGTCGTCGACCGCGGCCTGCACGTCGGCGGCGGACGTCATGTTGGCAACGCGCATGGCGCAGCTTCCGCCTTCCTTCTCGATCAGCGCGCGCGTCTCCTGCAGCGGCGCGTCATTGAGATCGGTGCCGAACACGGTCGCGCCCTGGCGCGCCAGCAGCACTGCGGTCGCGCGCCCGTTGCCCCAGCCCGGCCCGACCGAGCCCGCGCCGGCCACGAACGCCACCCGCCCCTTCAAGTCGTGCATCGCATGAGTTCCCCATTTTGCCCCGTTATCGTAACAAGCGGCCCAACAATGCCGCAATCGGCGTCGCATGTCGGCGCATGCGCAAGGTCGCCGCCGCCATTGCGGTCATTCTGGTGCTGGTCGCCGGCTACTCGGTGTGGCCGTTCGCGAGCCTCTATGGGCTCGCGCGTGCGGTCGAAGCGCGCGACGCCGGCGCGGTCGGAGCGCGCGTCGATTTCCCGGCGCTGCGCACGTCACTGATCCGGCAGATCACGCTCACCTATCTGCGGCTGCACGGCAAGCCGCTCAGGGTGCTCGCCGAGGACATCGCGATCGCGATGGCGGTCTCGGTCGCCGATCCGCTGGTGGAAAAGCTGCTTACGCCGGAGAACCTGGTGGCGCTGCTCGCGCGCGGCTGGCCGCGCGAGGGCGCGGGCGCGCCGCCGGGCGACATCTCCGGGCTGACGCTGCCGCCGCTCGGCGGGGTCTTCCGCCTCTACGCCAACACCGAGTACGGCACCGGCTGGGCGCGCATCGCGCTTCCCGTCGACCGGCCGTCGCAGAAGCAGCTCCGCCTGCACCTGCGGCTTTCCGGCGCCACATGGGTCTTGAGCGGCGTCGACCTTCCTGTTGAACTGCAGGAGCGGCTGGCGCAGGAACTGATCCGGCTCGAGAAACGCTGAACCCCATCCCTCCCCCGAAGGGGGAAAGGTGGCGAGCGAAAGCGAGCCAGATGAGATTCGAGCTGATCGCGACAGCCCCACCCCGGGCGCCGCTTCGCGGCGTTCACCTCCCCTTCGGAGGAGGGACAAGAAAAAGAGAGGGCCCCTCATGTTGAAGAAGCTTGGCGCCGCGGCGCTCATGTTCATCGGTGCGATTGCGGCGCCGCGCGCGGAAATCGGCGACATAGCCGTCGCGCAGCAGTTCGGCGTGAGCTTCCTGCCGCTGATGATCATGGAGCGTGACGGGCTTATCGAGTCGCATGCCCGCAATGCCGGCATCGACAAGCTCAAGGTCAACTGGACGCGCTTTTCCGGCCCGAGCGCGATCAACGACGGGCTGATCTCCGGCCAGGTCCATTTCGCGGCGATCGGCGCGCCCTCGATGATCACGCTGTGGTCGAAGACCAAGGGCAATATCGGCGTGCGCGGCGTCTCGGCGATGACCACCTATCCGCTCTATCTGGTCACGCGCAATCCGGACGTGAAGACGCTGAAAGACCTCAGCGCCAAGGACAAGATCGCCGTTCCCTCGGTCAAGATCTCGACCCAGGCGATCATGCTGCAGATGGCGGCGCAGGATATCTTCGGCGACGGCAATCACGGCAAGTTCGACGATTTCACCATCTCGCTGTCGCATCCCGATGCCGTGCTGGCGCTGATGAACAACACCGCCGGCGTCAACGCGCATTTCGGCACCTCGCCGTTCTACGAGGCGGAGATCAAGATCCCCGGCGTGCGGCTGCTCACCACCAACTACGAGATCCTCGGCGGCCGCGCGACTGCGGTGGTGATCGCGGCGCCGGGGCGCTTCCGCGACGCCAACCCGAAGGTCTACGGCGCCTTCCTCGCCGGACTGAAACAGGCGATCGAGATCATCAACAAGGACAAGCGTGCCGCCGCGCAGGCGTATCTTGCGCTCGCCAAAGATACCAAGAATACGGTCGACGACATTTTCGCGATCATCAACGACAAGGACTACGCCTACACGCTTTCCCCCGAGAAGGTGTTCAAGACCGCCGGGTTCATGGCCAAGATCGGCTCGGTGAAGGACAAGCCGGAGAGCTGGAAGGACCTGTTCTTTCCCGAAATCCACGCCCTGCCCGGGGATTGAGGCTTGCCCCGCACGGTGCGCATCGGCTGCGGCGCCGGCTTCCAGGGCGACCGGCTGGAGCCGGCGCTGGTGCTGGCCGAGCAAGGTTCGCTCGACTACCTCATGCTGGAGTGCCTGGGCGAGCGCACGGTGGCGCTGGCGCAGCTCAGGCGCCTGCACGATCCGGACGGCGGCTACGACCCGCTGCTCGAGCGGCGCATGGCAGGCCTGCTGCCTCTGATCAAGCGCAACGGCGCGCGCGTCGTCACCAACATGGGCGCCGCCAACCCGCTGGCCGGCGCGGAGAAGATCGTCGCCCTCGCGCGGGCGCTCGGTCTCAAGGTGCGGGTCGCGGCGCTGACCGGCGACGACGTGCTGAGCCTGCTCGATCCCGACGAGCCGGTGCTGGAGACCGGCGAGCCGCTCGCGAGCGTCGGGCCGCTGTTCTCGGCCAACGCGTATCTCGGCGCCGAAGCGATGCTGCCGGCGCTCGACAGCGGCGCCGACATCGTCATCACCGGCCGCGTCGCCGACCCTTCCCTCGCGGTCGCGCCGCTGGCCTATCACTTCGGCTGGAAACTCGACGACATGCAGCGCATGGCGGACGGAACGCTCGTCGGTCATTTGCTCGAATGCGCCGGCCAGCTCAGCGGCGGTTACTACGCCGATCCGGGCAGGAAGGACGTCCCCGGAATGGCGACCCTCGGTTTTCCGTTCGCCGACGTGGACGCCGCGGGCAACGCGCGGCTCTCCAAGGTCGTCGGTACCGGCGGCATGATCAGCCGCGCGACCGCGACCGAGCAATTGCTCTACGAAGTCACAGATCCGACCGCGTATCTCACGCCCGACGTGAGCGCGGATTTCTCCCGGGTGGAAATCCGAGAGACCGCCCCCGACACCATCGCGGTGACGGGCGCGCGCGGCAAGCCACGGCCGGATGGGCTCAAGGTGAGCGTTGGCTATCACGCCGGCTACCTCGGCGAAGGCGAGATCGGCTATGCGGGGGAAAACTCGGCCGCCCGCGCGCGGCTTGCGGGAGAGATCGTGGCTGAGCGCCTGCGCGGGCAATTCCAGGAGCTGCGTGTCGACGTCATCGGGCTGACGGCACTGCACTCGCGCCCGATGTCGGGCGACGGCCATCGGTCCTACGAGGCGCGCCTGCGCGTCGCCGGCCGTTCGGCCGAGAGGGAAATCGCGCAGCGCGTCGGCGAAGAGGTCGAGGCGCTCTACACCAACGGTCCGGCGGGCGGCGGCGGGGCGCGCAAGCAGACGAGCGAGCAGATCGGCATCGTGTCGTGCCTGATCGCGCGCGAGCGGGTGAAGACGCAGGTGACGGTGCTGGAGACGTGATGAAACGCAAGCTCTACGAGCTCGCCCACGCCCGCGCCGGCGACAAGGGCAACACCACGATCATGTCGCTGATCGCCTACCGTACGCAGGACTACGCGTTGTTGCGCGATCGCGTCACGCCGCAAGCCGTGAAGGCGCACTTCGCCGGCATCATCAAGGGCGAGGTGGTGCGCCACGAACTGCCGCAGCTCGGCGCGCTGCAGTTCGTCGGCACCGACGCGCTCGGCGGCGGGGTGACGACCTCGCTCGCGCTCGACGCGCACGGCAAGAGCCTGAGCTCGGCGCTGCTCGAACTCGAGATCGAGACCGGAGAGTAGGACATGCAAGGAAAGGTCGCGCTCGAAGAGCATTTTGCGACGCCGGCCACGCTCGGCGACTCGCAGGTGTTCGGCGCCCATGTGTGGCCCGAGCTGAGCCACCGGCTCACCGACTTCCAGGACAAGCGGCTGCGGCTGATGGACGAGGCCGGCATCGAGATCATGATCGCATCGCTCAATGCGCCGGCCGTGCAGGCGATCCCGGACGTGACGCGCGCGATTGCGGTGGCGCGCGAGGCCAACGACATGCTCGCGGCCGAGATCGCCCGGCGTCCGGACCGCTTCGCCGGCGCCGCGGCGCTCGCCATGCAGGATCCGGACGAAGCCGCGCGGGAGCTCGAACGCTGCGTAAAGGACCTCGGCTTCGTCGGCGCGCTGGTCAACGGGTTCTCGCAAGCGGGCGACGCCAACACCTGGCTCTACTACGACTTGCCGCAATACCGGCCGTTCTGGGCGACGGTGGAGCGCCTCGACGTTCCGTTCTACCTCCACCCGCGCAACCCGCTCCCCGCGATGGCGCCGCATTACGAAGGACATCCGTGGCTGCTCGGGCCGAACTGGGCGTTCGCGGCCGAGACCGCCGTGCATGCGTTGCGCCTGATCGGCTCGGGCCTGTTCGACGCGCACCCGCGCCTCACCGTCATCCTCGGCCATCTCGGCGAGGGCATCCCGTTCAACCTCTGGCGCATCGACCACCGCAACGACTGGATGAAGGCGCCGCATAAATATGCCGCCAGGAAGCCGGTCGCCGACTATTTCCGGTCCAACTTCGCGCTCACCACCTCGGGCAACTTCAATACGCCGACCTTGATCAACGCGATCGCCGAGATCGGCGTCGACCGCGTGCTGTTCTCGGCCGACTATCCGTTCGAGGATATGAGCGACGCGTCCGAATGGTTCGACGCCGCGCCGCTCGATGCGGCCGACCGCATGAAGATCGGGCGGACCAATGCGATGAAGCTGTTCAAGTTGAAGTAGGGCGTGCAAAGGCCATAGCCGATGCTTCGCATCGGCGTCCTTAGCACTAAGGACGGCGGCCGAAGGCCGCCTATGCGTGGTCGCGCAACAAACACGAAATGCGATGGCGCCGTGCCCGCGTGAGCGCGGCGCAGGCGGAAAGGCGGCGGGCACGGAGCCTCCGCGTTCCGCGTCTGTTGCACCGGTCGAGCTGCGCCTTTGCCCGTCCTACGCACTCCGGCTATAACCAGCCCATGAAGTACCGCAAATGCGACGCCAAGGACTATGCCCGCGCCCACTTGAAGGGCATCTGGGCGGCGGCGCTGACGCCGTTTGCGCCGGACCTCGCGCTCGACGAAGCCGGCTTGCGCCGCAACCTGCGCCATTGGGCCGACGATCTCGCGATCGACGGCGTGTTCGTCGCCGGCAAGCAGGGCGAGTTCTTCTCGATGAGCGTGGCGGAGCGCAAACGCTGTTTCGAGATCGCGGTCGAGGAAGCGCAGCGGCCGGGCAAGGTGCCCTTCGGCACCATCCTGTCATGCTCGGACCAGAGCATCGACGTGGTGATCGACCTCGCGCGGCACGCGCAGGCGATCGGCGCCGGCTCCATCGTGGTGCATGCACCGGTGCTGCATTTCCTGCATGCGCAGGACGAGACGCTGTACCGCTACTATGAGACGATCGCCGCTGAGGTCGACATCGCCATCGCGCTGTGGAGCCACCCGGACTGGGCTACCTGATGAGCCCGGAGCTCGTCGCGCGCATCGCCGACATCCCGAACGTGGTCGCCATCAAATACAGCGTGCCGCGCGACATGTATGCGCGGCTCACACGGCTTGCCGGCGACCGCATCCTGGTCAGCACCGCGTCGGAAGAGGAATGGCTCGACAACATCTTGGAGCTCGGCTGGCAGCTCTATCTGTGCTCGACGCCGCCCTATCTGCTGCAGACCAAGGCCGACCGGCGCATGCGCGAATACACCGACCTGGCGTTGCGCGGCGAGCATGCGCGCGCCCGCGCGGTGCGCGACAGCCTCAACCCGGTGCGCCAGGCGATCAAACGCACGCGTCCGGCCGAGAAGCCGCAGGCGCATTCGAAGTACTGGCAGGATCTGCTCGGGCAGACCGGCGGGCCGGTGCGCAAGCCGATGCTGGCGCTGAGCGAAGCCGAGAAAGAGGCGACGCGGCAGGCGTTCGCGGCTTGCGGATTGAAAGTCGACGGCGCCGTCACGTCGACGGCGGCTTAGTTTTTTTCGTCATGCCCGGCCTTGTGCCGGGCATCCACGTCTTCTCATGCGGCAAGCAAGACGTGGATGGCCGGGGCAAGCCCGGCCATGACGGAGGACAGATAGGAGACTGGGGATGCTGGATCGACCGCGCCTGCAGGCCTTCAACTTCCAGAACTGGATCAAGGAGCACCAGCACCTGCTCAAGCCGCCGGTGGGAAACCAGAAGGTGTTCGAGAACACCGACATGACCGTGATGGTGGTCGGCGGCCCGAACCAGCGCACCGACTATCACGACGACCCGGTGGAGGAGTTCTTCTACCAGCTCAAGGGCGACATGGTGCTGAAGGTGGTCGACAACGGGCGCTTCTACGACGTGCCGATCCGCGAGGGCGAAGTGTTCATGCTGCCGCCGCATGTGCGCCACTGCCCGCAACGGCCGCAGGAAGGCTCGGTCGGCCTGGTGATCGAGCCGAAGCGTAGCGACGACGAAGTGGATGCATTCGAGTGGTACTGCTTCGAGTGCCAGGCGCTGGTGCACCGCGTCGAGCTGAAGGTCGCGAGCCTGGTGCAGGACCTGCCGCCGATCTACCAGGCGTTCTACCAGGACGAGCAGGCGCGCACCTGCAAAAATTGCGGCGCGATCCATCCGGGCAAGAAGCCGCCAACGGGTTGGGTGAAGATTTAGCGTCTCGACCCTCATGGTGAGGAGCCGTGCGCAGCACGGCGTCTCGAACCATGGCCAAGGGCGCCGAAGCCTGCTGCCATCCTTCGAGACGCGCGGCCTTCCGGCCGCGCCCTCAGGATGAGGACCTCACGCCACCCGATACGTCTCCACCGCCTTCTGATCCCACACCAGCCCGTTGCCCGGCCGCTCCGCCACGACCGCGCAGCCATCGACGATCCGGAGCGGCTCTTCCACCAGCTTGTCGGCCCAGTCGACATATTCGAGCCAGTGGGCGGTCGGCGTCGCCGCCAACAGGTGCGCGCTTACTTCGGGGAACAGGTGCGACGACATCGGGATGCGTTGCGCGGCAGCGAGCGCCGCGGCGCGCTGCCAGCCGGTGACGCCGCCTATGCGCTCGAGATCGGGCATCACGTAGTCCGACGCCGCGGCGGCGAGCGCGGTCGCCATGCCCTCGGGCAGCGAGAAATTCTCGCCGATCTGCACCGGCACCTTCAACTCGCGACGCAGGGTGGCATTGCCGGCGTAGTCGTCGTGGCGGATCGGCTCCTCGAGCCAGTAGATGCCTTCGTGGTCGAGCGCGCGCCCGCGCTCGAGCGCATCGCTCAAGCCGAGGAACTGATTGTAATCGGTCATCAGCGCGACGCCCTCGGGGATGCGGTTCTTCACCGCGCGCACGGCCGCGATGTCCTGCTGCAAGGTCGGATAGCCGAGCCTGAGCTTCACGCCGCGGAAACCTCCGGCCAAGAGCTTCTCGGCCTCGTCGGCGACCTTCGCGGGCGCCATCAGGCCGAGCCCGCAGCTGTTGTAGGCGGGAATCGGCCGCGGCGTCGCGCCGAGCAGGCGGGCGAGCGGCAGCCCTTGGGCGATCGCCACCGCGTCCCAGGCCGCGACGTCGAATCCCGCCAACGCCATGCGGATGATGCCTTGCACGCCGATCAGCGCGAAACGCTCGTGCAGCAACGCGAACAGATCGAGCGGCGCGACGGGAGCGCCCTTGGTGATGCGATCGACTGCGGCCAGCATCGCCGCGATGGCGCGCGAGACCTCGAGCGAGTGGCCGAAGATGTAGGACCGGCCGGTGATGCCGGCGTCGGTCTCGAGATCGACCAGCACCAGGTTCGCCTTGGCGAACGCGCCGCGGCTGGTGCCGAGGACGTAGGTGTTCGGCACCTCGACGCAAACGCCGCGCACCGCGCGGACCGTCAACTTGTCGGTTGGCATTGTTCTCAACCCCTTTATGGTGAAGCCCATGATGCCGCTGAGCAGAGACGATATCGAGACCCTTTCCGCCGGCGCAGCCAAATCTCCGGCGGCGCTGTTCGCTGCGATCGAGCAAATCGCCGTCCGGCGCGTCGGCGCCGGGCTCGTCACGGTGATGCGCCACGACGCAGCGCAATCGACCGTAGAGCGGCTCTATTCGTCCAATGAAACCGCCTATCCGGTCGGCGGCCGCAAGCTGAAACGCGACACCGGCTGGAGCCGCGCCGTGCTGGCCGAGCATCGCGTGCTGGTGAGTGCCGGCGATGCCGCCATCCGCGAATCGTTCGACGATCACGCGACGATCTTCGGCCTCGGCCTGCATTCATGCGTCAATGTCCCGCTGGTGAGCGAAGGGCGCTGTATCGGCACCCTCAACGTGCTGGCGGCGCGGCCGCAGTGGAGCGAGGACGAGGTCGCCGTGGCACGGGCGCTCGGCCTAGCGGCGTTGGCGGGGTTGTTGATGGTGACGGCGTAGGGTGGGCAACGGCGCGGCCTGGATCTCTCAACGATGCCCTGAAGCAGATCCGCGCCGTGCCCACGCGGACGGCCGAACGAGGAGCCGCGTGGACAACGGCGTACGGCGTTCGCGCAATCCCAATCGATCTGCCGCGCGCCGTTGCCCACCCTAGCCCTTCCCCTCCGCATGCAAAATGAGGATGTCGCGCACGGCGCGGCAGCACGGCGTCGGCACATTCACCTTCGCGCCGAGATCCACCACGGCGCCGGCGAGCCAGGGCAGTTCGAGCGGCTTGCCGGCCGCAAGGTCGTGCGCCATCGAGGCCTGCATCTCGGCTGGCAAGTTGTCGAGGTGGGCGGCGCGCTGCTCGGCATAATCCGCCGGCAGCGCCACGCCGCGGGCGCGGCCGACCGCCACCACCTCGCGCATGACGTCGAACACGAACGCCCGCGTGAGCGGATTGGCGCGGATCGGTCCGATGGTCGAGCGCATCGACGCCGTCACGCTCGACATGGCAGTGAGGAACACGAACTTCTCCCATAGCTCGCGCACGATATCGCTCGAGATCTCGGCGTGGAGGCCGGCCTTCTTGCATTCGGCCAGGATCGCCTGCGCGCGCGGCGAGACGCTGCGGTCGTATTCGCCGAACACCATGCGCTCCATCGGCCCGGTCTTGCGGATGACGCCCGGCCGGGCGATGGCGACGCCAATATAGGCCGCGCCGCCAAGCAGCGACGTCGTAGCCCGGATTGAGCGCAAGCGAAAGCCGGGGCGGTCCCACCGTATGGCACGATTCCCGGCTTTCGCTTGCAGCGAAAGCCGGGCTACGCGCCCTTTCCCTCCGCATGCAAAATGAGGATGTCGCGCACGGCGCGGCAGCACGGCGTCGGCACATTCGCCTTCGCGCCGAGATCCACCACGGCGCCGGCGAGCCAGGGCAGTTCGAGCGGCTTGCCGGCCGCAAGGTCGTGCGCCATCGAGGCCTGCATCTCGGCTGGCAAGTTGTCGAGGTGGGCGGCGCGCTGCTCGGCATAATCCGCCGGCAGCGCCACGCCGCGGGCGCGGCCGACCGCCACCACCTCGCGCATGACGTCGAACACGAACGCCCGCGTGAGCGGATTGGCGCGGATCGGTCCGATGGTCGAGCGCATCGACGCCGTCACGCTCGACATGGCAGTGAGGAACACGAACTTCTCCCATAGCTCGCGCACGATATCGCTCGAGATCTCGGCGTGGAGGCCGGCCTTCTTGCATTCGGCCAGGATCGCCTGCGCGCGCGGCGAGACGCTGCGGTCGTATTCGCCGAACACCATGCGCTCCATCGGCCCGGTCTTGCGGATGACGCCCGGCCGGGCGATGGCGACGCCAATATAGGCCGCGCCGCCGAGCAGCGCCTTGTCGCCGACGATCGGCCGCAGCATGTCGTCCTTCTGCACCCCGTTCTGGAACGAGATCAGCGCGGTGTCCGGCGTCATGATCGGCGCCAGCGAACGCGCCGCGTTCTCGGTATCGCGCAGCTTCACGGCGAACAGCACGAGGTCGACCGGGCCGATCGTCGCCGGATCGTCGGTGGCCTTGACCTTGGGGACGTGGAACGGGCCGTGGCCCTCGATCGCGATGCCGTCCTTGCGCATGGCCTCCAAATGCGCGCCGCGCGCGATGAACGTCACATCCGAGCCGCCCTGGGCGAGCCGCGCGCCGTAATAGCCGCCGATTCCGCCCGAACCCATGATCGCGATCTTCAAGTGCGTTCCTCCTTCAAAGTCCCGGATGGAGCGCGGCGAAATCCGGGGCAGCGGTGCTGCCGGGTGAGAGCCGCCCCGCATTGCGCCATAGCGCGTCGAAGACGCGCGTGAACGCGCTTCAGGCTCCATGCGGGCTACGCGCCTGCGCTCAGTCCGCCGGATAGCGGCGGTAGAGCGACGAGGCCTTGGTGCGCTCGTCGATGGTTTCGAACACGAAGCGGCCGGCCAGGACCCGTGTGGCGATGTCGCCGTGCGTGTACCGGCGGGTATCGAGCATCTGCATGACCTTCCAGTGATGATAGACCAGCGGCTTGCCCGCCATGCGGCACACGATGAGATTCGAGCAGGCCACCGCTACAGGGAATGCGGCGATGCGTGCGGTCTCGGCGCGGACGACCGCCGCATATTCGGCGCCGAGCGCGCGGTAGGACGGGCTCGCCAGCACATGGGCGAATTCCACACGGGTCGACGCCAGCAGCCGGATCAGCAGCACGGCGACGACGATGAGCTGGATGCGACGCGGCGTCCATCGGTTGAGGACGAGCGGCAGGCGCTCGAAGGCGATCCCGATGCCGACGGCGGTCGCGAACACCAGCTCGATCTGCACGTTCTCGTCGACGCCCGAGCCCGATTTCTGCACCAGGTACGACAGGACCGATCCGGCGACCAGCCAGGCGGTGAAACGTGCGGCCGGCGCGCCGCGCTCGGCGCGCGCCCAGACGCCCCACAGGATCATCGCCGGCAGCACGAACTGCAGGCGGCCGATCGAATCGAGCGCGCGATCGAAATGATAGACGCGCGCCATGAACAGATGGGCGAGGAAATGCGGGTATGCGTAAGCGAGAACCGCGAGCCCGGCGACCGCCGCCGCGGCTCCGACCAGGGCGGCACGCAAGCCGAGGCGCCAGTCGTGACGCGCGAGCCACAGCAACGCGACCGCCGGCACCACGATGTTGTTGTGTTTGACGAAGCCCGCCAGCACCATCAGCAGCACCGCCGGCTCGACTGCCTTGCCCGCGTCCATGCGCGCGAGGAACCAGGCGAGCGCGACGCCCATCAGCGCGACGGCGAGCAGCTGCGGCTCGTTCATGCCGACATAGAGATCGAAGAAGCGCGCCATGGTGGCGACGAACCACAGGCCGCCGACCGCGGCCGCGGTGCGGCCGCCGCCAAAGCGGCGCACGATGAACGCCACCGCCAAGCCAAGCACGATCGTGGACAGGATGGAGAGCACGCGCCCGACATAAAGCGCGTCGCCGAACGCCTTGCCGAGCGCGCCGATGAGGTAATAGGACAGCGGCGGATAGTTGTTGGCGACCAGCCCATCGGACGGCGGATAGAGCTCGGCCTTGAAAGCGGCGTCGGCGTGATAGGCGTTCCAGCCCTCGTTGCCCCACACTTCGAGCGGCAGGGTCGCACGCCACAGCGGCCAGACCAGGAACAGCACGGCCAGCGCGGCGAGCGCCCATAGCGCGGCCTTGGCCACGGCAGAGGACGGCTCCGCGCCAGAACCCGCTGCCTCCGTGCTCAACCCCGTCTCTCCGTCCTTGTCTCGCCCGTGTCGGCAATTGCATGCTTAAATGATGCATCGTGCGCGGAACAGGGGGATGCGTTTGGCCGGTCGTGCTCAAGCATGCAAGCCGGACCGCGGCCATGCTGGCGGCACTGATCGGCGCGACGCCCGCTGCCGCCGTGGTGGAGTTCCAGTGGTGGCACGCAAGGCCGGGCGAATTGGGGCGCGTGCTCGACAAACTTGCGGCCGACTTCAACGACCAGCAGCGCGACTAAGGCCAATCAGTAGGTCTCTCCGGAATCCCTCCCCCGCAGGGCAGGGCTATCGCATATGGCGCTGTCGCTTGCCTCGCGCCGAAAGCGCCACAGCACCTCCCCCCTTGTGGGGGAGGTCGACCGCCAGAGCCCGCAGGGCGCAGGCGGGCGGGAGGGGGTCTTTGCTTTGTCTTTGCAGCGCAGGCTCTTCGTGCTTGTGGCGAGTCCCCCTCCGGCCTCGCTTCGCGAGGCCACCTCCCCCACAAGGGGGGAGGGAGGCTGTGGCGCTTTCAGTGCCGATTCCGTTTCAGAAATAGCGCTGCGTGTCATATGCGATAGCCCTGCCCCGCAGGGGAGGGATGCGCGGCGAAAAAGCGCGGAAATCCACAGAGTTGCCGCGCCGTCACCCCTTCCGCCCCTGCCCGCAGCCTCTACAATGGCCCCACGCACGTCACGGGCCCGTCACCGCGCCCTCCTAGGCAGGTTGGCCCGCAGAACGTCCGCGGGAGGACAGACAAGGAGTGAACCACATGTTCCGCCGCTTCATCGCCGGTGCCGCCGCCCTGCTCGCTGTGGCAAGCCCGGCCTTTGCCCAGATCGAGCTGCAGTGGTGGCACGCGATGACCGGGGGCAACAACGACGTCATCGTCAGGCTCGCCAACGAGTTCAACGCCGCGCAGAGCGAGTACAAGGTCGTGCCCAGCTACAAGGGCGGCTACGCCGACACGATGAATGCCGGCATCGCGGCGTTCCGCGCCGGCAACGCGCCCCACATCATGCAGGTGTTCGAGGTCGGCACCGCCACCATGATGGCGGCGCCCGGCGCCGTGAAGCCGGTGCACGTGCTGATGAAGGAGGCGGGCGAGAAGTTCGACCCTGCCAATTATCTGGCGGCGATCACCGGCTACTACTCGACCTCGAAGGGCGAGATGCTGTCGTTCCCGTTCAATTCGTCGTCGACCGTGATGTGGATCAACAAGGACGCGTTCCGCAAGGCCGGACTCAATCCCGATGCGCCGCCGAAGACCTGGCCGGAGGTGTTCGAAGCGGCCAAGAAGCTCAAAGCCGCCGGCCACGCCACCTGCGGCTTCTCCAACGCGTGGGTGACCTGGGTCAACGTCGAGCAGCTCTCGGCCTGGCACAACACCTCGCTCGCCACCAAGGCGAACGGTCTCGACGGGTTCGACACCGTGCTCAATTTCAACGGTCCGCTGCACACCAAGCACCTGCAGAACCTGGTCGAACTGCAGAAGGACAAGACCTACGACTATTCGGGCCGCACCAACACCGGCGAGGGCCGCTTCACCTCGGGCGAATGCCCGATCTTTCTCACCTCGTCGGCGTTCTTCGGCAACGTCAAGGCCAACGCCAAGTTCGACTTCGGCAACGCCCCGATGCCGTACTATCCCGACGTCGCCGGCGCGCCGCAGAATTCGATCATCGGCGGCGCCTCGCTGTGGGTGATGGGCGGCAAGAAGCCGGAGGAATACAAGGGCGTGGCGAAGTTCTTCGCGTTCCTGTCCGACACCGACCGCCAGGTCGCGGTGCACAAGGCTTCGGGCTATCTGCCGATCACCAAGGCGGCCTACGCCAAGACCAAGGAGTCCGGCTACTACAAGGACGCGCCGTACCTCGAGACGCCGCTGCTCGAGCTCACCAACAAGGAGCCGACCGCGAACTCGCGCGGCTTGCGCCTCGGCAACATGGTGCAGCTGCGCGACGTGTGGGCCGAGGAGTTCGAGTCCGCGCTGTCGGGCAAGAAATCGGCCAAGGAGGCGCTCGACGCCGCCGTCAGTCGCGGCAACACGATGCTGCGGCAGTTCGAGCGGACGGTAAGGTGATCAGTCCCGTGTCCCGGGCGCGGCGCACCCCCTCCCTACCCTCCCCCGCAGGCGGGGGAGGGTAGGGAGGGGGGCCGCAGAACCGGGACCGCCACAGTCTGGAACGGTCCCGCATCTGCGGCGCAGCGCCATAGCGAGTCGAAGACGCGCGTAAACGCGCTTATGGTGCTGCACCGCGTGCGGGACACAAGGCCTTCATGGAAAAGCGCTCGGTCTTCAATCACCGCCTGCTGCCCTACGCGCTGCTGCTGCCGCAGATCGCGATCACGCTGGTGTTCTTCTACTGGCCGGCGAGCCAAGCGGTATGGCAGTCGTTCCTGTTGCAGGATGCGTTCGGCCTGTCGACCGCGTTCGTGTGGATGGAGAACTACCGCGAGCTGTTCGCGCACGGCGACTATTACCAGACCATCGCCACCACGCTGTTCTTCTCGGGCGCGGTCGCGGTGCTGTCGCTTTCCTGCGCGCTGCTGCTCGCCGTGCAGGCCGACAAGCAGCTCGCCGGGGCGGGCGTCTACCGCACCCTGCTGATCTGGCCCTACGCGGTCGCGCCGGCGGTCGCCGGCGTGTTGTGGATCTTCATGTTCCAGCCCTCGCTCGGCGTGCTGGCGCGGGGCTTGCGCAATCTCGGCGTCGACTGGAACCCGCTGCTCAACGGCGACCACGCCATGATCCTGGTGGTGCTCGCCGCCACCTGGAAGCAGATCTCCTACAACTTCCTGTTCTTCCTCGCCGGACTGGCGGCGATCCCGCGCAGCGTGATCGAGGCCGCGGCGATCGACGGCGCGCGCCCGCTGCGGCGGTTCTGGACCATCGTGTTCCCGCTGCTGTCGCCGACCACGTTCTTCCTGCTGGTGGTCAACATCGTCTACGCGTTCTTCGACACGTTCGGCATCATCGATGCCATGACCGGCGGCGGCCCGTCGAAGGCGACCGAAACGCTGGTCTACAAGGTCTATGCCGACGGACGGCTCGGCGGCGACCTCGGCGGCTCGGCGGCGCAGTCGGTGATCCTGATGATCATTGTGATCGGGCTGACGGCGATCCAGTTCCGCTATATCGAACGCAAGGTGAACTACTGATGGCTTCCGTGATGTGGAAAGAGCTGACCGCGGAAGACCTGCGCGCCAAGGCGCAGGCCGACGCCATCGTGGTCCTTCCGGTAGCCTCGATGGAGCAGCACGGGCCGCACCTGCCGGTCGGCGTCGACACGTTCCTGTGTGAGGCGGTGTGCCAGGCCGGCGCCGAACTGGCCGCGAAGGACCTTTCCGTGGTGGTGGCGCCGACGCTGTGGTGCGGCATGGCCGAGCACCACATGGCGTTCGGCGGCACCTTCACGTTCGACATCCCGACCTACCGGGCGGTGCTGCTGGCGTTCCTGAAAAGCATCGACCGCCACGGCTTCAAGCGCGCCTTCATCGTCAACGGCCACGGCGGCAACATCGCGGCGCTCAATTCCTTCCTGCCCGACTTCGCGCGCGAGACCGGCCTGACGCTCTACGCCACCACCTATTTCGAGCTGTCGAAGTCCGACATCGGGGCCTACCTCGAGGACCAGAAGCAGGTGCACCACGCCTGCGAGGTCGAGACCTCGATGATGATGGTGGTGGCGCCCGGCACCGTGAAACACGACCGGCTGGGCGAAGCGTTCGGCATGCTCAACGGCGATCCGCGCAAGGCATTTCCGGCCGCGCGCTTCCACGCGTTCAAGGATCTGACGCCGAGCGGCGTCGTGGGCGACGCGCGCCGCGCCAACCCGGACAAAGGCGAGAAGCTGCTCGCGGTATGCGCCCAAGGACTCGCGGCGGCGCTGAAGGACCGCGAGATGTGGGGCTGAGATGGTCGAGAAACGGGGCCTCGGAAACCTGCTGCCGCACCTGATCCTGTGGATCGGGATCGCGATCGTGGCGTTCCCGGTCTATCTCGCCTTCGTCGGCTCGACCCATGAGCCGACCATCATCTCCAACGGGCAGATGCCGCTGACGCCCGGGCCGTATTTCCTGGAGAACTACTACCGCACCATCTTCATCGGCACGAGCAGCACGACGCGCGAGCCGGTCGGCACCATGCTGCTCAACTCTTTCATCATGGCGATGACGATCGCCTGCGGCAAGATCGCGATCTCGATCATCTCGGCCTATGCGATCGTGTATTTCCGCTTTCCGTTCCGCATGTCGGCGTTCTGGCTCATCTTCGTCACGCTGATGCTTCCCGTGGAAGTGCGCATCTACCCGACCTACAAGGTCGCCGCCGACCTCAACCTGCTCGATACTTATTCGGGCCTGACTCTGCCGCTGGTCGCCTCGGCGACCGCGACGCTGCTGTTCCGCCAGTTCTTCATGACGGTGCCGGACGAGCTGGTGGAAGCCTCGCGCATCGACGGCGCCGGGCCGTTCCGCTTCTTCAAGGACACGCTGCTGCCGCTGTCGCGCACCAACATGGCGGCGCTGTTCGTGATCCTGTTCATCTACGGCTGGAACCAGTACCTCTGGCCGCTGCTGATCACCACCCGCGACGACATGCAGACGATCGTCATCGGCATCAAGAAGATGATCGTGACTTCCGACGCCCTGACCGAATGGCAGCTCGTCATGGCGACCGCCATGCTCGCCATGCTGCCGCCGGTCGCCGTGGTGGTGCTGATGCAGAAGCTGTTCGTGCGCGGACTGGTGGAGACCGAGAAGTGAAGGTAGCGAATGGCGAATAGGGAGTAGCGAATAGTAAGGAAGGCAGGCGGGGGCCACTATTCGCTATTCGCTATTCGCTTGGGGCAACAGATGGCCGAAGTCACACTGCGGGACGTCAAAAAGGTCTACGCCGGCGGCGTCGAGGCCGTGAAGGGCGTGAGCTTCGACGTGCCCGACGGGTATTTCTGCGTGCTGGTCGGGCCGTCCGGCTGCGGCAAGTCCACGCTGCTGCGCATGGTCGCCGGTGTCGAGACCATCAGCGCCGGCGAGGTGCGCATCGGCGACCGCGTCGTCAACGACATCGAGCCGTCCGAGCGCGACATCGCCATGGTGTTCCAGAACTACGCGCTCTACCCGCACATGACCGTCTACAACAACATGGCCTACGGGCTGCGCAACCGCAAAACCCCGAAGGACGAGATCGACAAGCGCGTGCGCGAGGCCGCGCGCATCCTCGAGATCGAGCTCCTGCTCGACCGCAAGCCGCGCGCGCTCTCCGGCGGGCAGCGCCAGCGCGTGGCCATGGGCCGCGCCATCGTGCGCCAGCCCAAGGCGTTCCTGTTCGACGAGCCGTTGTCAAACCTGGACGCCAAGCTGCGCGTCTCGATGCGGGTCGAGATCAAGAAGCTGCAGCGCTCGTTCGCCACCACGTCGATCTACGTGACCCACGACCAGCTCGAGGCCATGACCCTGGCCGACATGCTGGTGGTGATGAACCAGGGCAAGGTCGAGCAGATCGGCGCGCCGCTCGAGCTCTACGAGAAGCCGGCGACGACTTTCGTGGCGTCCTTCATCGGCGCGCCGTCGATGAACCTGCTGCCGATGGGCGACGCCATCATCGGGGTGCGCCCCGAGGACCTCTCCCTCGCCCCCGCCGGCACGCAGCCGGCCGACGGCGTGGCGCTGCCGCTGACGGTCGGCGCGGTCGAGCGCGTCGGCCCGGAAAGCTTCATCTACGGCACGCTCGAGCGCGGCGGCAACGTGATCGTACGCGTGGCCGGCAATGTGGCTCCGGAGCCGGGCGAAAAGGCCCTGGCGGTCGCCGCCCGCGCGAAACTGCACCCGTTCAGCGCCGACGGGACGCGCCGGCTCACCGGACAAATCCCTGTTTTGACTTGAGTTTCGACCCCAGCGAGGGTTTCTTGAACCCTTAACCGGTACCCCCCATATTTGGCGGGCCGGAACGGGGGTCTCCCGGACCGGAGGAGGTGCCGCACGGGCCTCCCCAAAGTCGCTTCGATGAGGGCTTTGTCGCGATGTCTCGGGTTCCGTCGCTTTCCAGTCCGTTCCTGCTCGGCTTCGACGAGATCGAGCGCGTGCTCGACCGCGTCACCAAGGCGGCCGACGGCTATCCGCCCTACAATATCGAGCGGTTGCCGCGCGACGAACGCAACCCCGAGCGGCTGCGCATCACGTTGGCGGTGGCGGGCTTCACCCGCGACCAGCTCGACGTTTCGCTCGAGGAGAGCCAGCTGGTGATTCGCGGACGCCAGCAGGACGACAAGACGCGCGAGTACCTCCACCGCGGCATCGCGGCGCGCCAGTTTCAACGCACGTTCGTGCTCGCCGACGGCATGGAGGTGAAGGGGGCGGACCTGAAGAACGGTTTGCTGTCGATCGATCTCTCGCGCCCGGAGCCCGAGCGCCTGGTCAAGACGATCGCCATCAAGGATTACGAGTGAGGCGACGAGGCATCGACGGAAAGGAGTCGAGGGCCATGACTGAAGAACACCGCACCACGATCTCGCCCGAAGCGCTCTCCGCGCTCGGCGACGGCAAGATCGCCTACGTCAGGACGATCCGCTCCGAGGACGTGCAGAAGCACTTCCCGCAAGTGCCGCAGATCGCGCCGGGCACCCTGCTCTACGCGCTGCATGGCGCCGACGGCACGCCGATCATGCTCACCGACAGCCGCGAGGCGGCGCTCGCCAATGCGTGGAGCCACGAGCTCGAGGCGGTGAGCGTGCATTGAGCGCGGGAGGGCTGAATTGCCCGATACGTCGAACGCAATCGTCCGCCCGCCAATCGCCTGGGTCCTTGCGTTCGCCATTGGCCTCGGCCTCGATTGGCTCTATCCGCTGAAATTCCTTCCAGTGGGCTTTCCGCGCGCATGGATCGGCAGCATCGTGTTTGCCGCCGGCTTCGCGCTGCTGGTCTTCGCCATCGTGACGATACGCCGGGCCGGGACCGAGGTCCAAACCAGCCGGCCGACGACCGCCATCGTGGCGGACGGACCCTATGGCTGGACGCGCAACCCGATCTATGCCGGCATGATCCTCGGACTCGTCGGCGCCGCGATCGGCTTCGACACGCTGTGGATCCTCGTTGCGCTGATCGCGTTCTATCTCGTCATCCGCTACGGCGTGATCGCACGCGAGGAAGCCTATCTGGAGCGCAAGTTCGGCGAGGGGTATCTCGGCTACAAGTCCCGCGTCCGGCGCTGGGTGTGACCGCGACGCTTCGGCAAATGCGGCTACACTTGCTGCGGGCATCCACGTCTTCCGTCCCCGCAGTTCATAAGCAAGGCGTGAATGACCGGAACAAGTGTTTAGTCCGAGCCCATGACCTTTTCACTGCCCTGCCCCGCCATCTCCTCCGCAAGCTGGATCAAGGCCTCCCGCCTGTTGGGATTGCCGATCGCCGCGTAGGCGCGCATGAGCCGCATCCCGCCGTGCGAAATGAAACTCAGGTCGGCGGTCAGGGCCGCCGCCTCGTCGTTGCGCGCGTCGAACAGCGCCGTGATCGGGATGTCGAGAATCTCGGCGATCTTCTGCAGGCGACCCGCGCCGATGCGGTTGATGCCGAGCTCGTATTTCGACAACTGCTGCGTGGTGACGCCCAGCTCGTAGGCGAGCGTTTTCTGCGGCAGGCGGCGCGACAGCCGATACATCCGTATGCGCAGACCGACTGCCACGTCGTTCGAATCCGGTGACTTGGTTTTGCGCGCCGATGCCACGAATTTTCGCCGCGTGCGACAATGCATCACTGACATCGAATCAGCGACAAATTGAAAATGCACTATCTTCTATTTATAAAATTAGTATGATATACTATATTCTACTATGAAAATCAGTATATCAATCTTTCACTCGACGACGGGTCGATTCAGTGTCGTGGCGGAGGCCCGCCGTGACGCTACGCAAGACCTTCGGCGCCAACGTCAGCCATTATCGGCGCATCCGCGGCCTCAAGCAGGAACATCTCGCCGAGGCGATCGACGTGACGCCAGGCTTCGTGAGCCAACTCGAAACCGGCAAGAGCGCGCCGTCGTTCGACTCGATCGAGCAGATCGCGACGGCGCTCGACGTGCCCGAGGTGCTGCTGTTCGCGACCACACCGTTGTCGGTACCGACCGGCGAGCGCGGCAAGCTGGTGGAGCGCATCCACGTCGAGCTTGCCAAGCTCAACAACGCCGAGTTGGCGCGTGCGCTGAAGATGCTCAAGGCACTGACGGAGTGAACCCGTCGTGCCCGCACTTGTTGCGGGCATCCACGTCTTCCTTCCATGCCTAACAAGCAAGCCGTGGATGGCCGGAACAAGTCCGGCCATGACGGAGGAAGTCGCGGCTGGAGAATCGGTCCAGCGTGTCCAGCAGTTCGCGTTTCTCCTCATCATCGGCACAGGTTCGGTGCGTTTGAAATCGCGCTGACCTTTCAAAACCACTGCACGGGACGGCGGCCCGCGCAGAAAGCCGGCTGAAGGCGTGGGAGCCCTGCTGACCGCGCAGGACCGCGTGATCGAAAGCCCGCCGGACGGGATCGCGGCCCGGGATCCGGTGTGGATCGCCGGCAAGGTGACGGCGCAGGGCAAACAATAAGCGCGCAGCGCTATTGCGACCCTTCCAGCCCGAGTTTCTTCACCAGCGCGCCCCATTTCTCCTGCTCGGCGCGGCGGTAGGCGCGCGTGTCCTCGACCGAGGGCGTGTCGTGCGGGATCAGCCCGATCGCCTCGATCTTCGCCCGCAATTCCGGCTCCGCAAGAATGCGTTTCATCTCCGCATGCAGCCGGTCCACGATCTCGCGCGGGGTCTTGGCCGGCGCCAGCAGCATGTGCCACGACACCGCCTCGAAGCCAGGCGCGGGCGCGGCCTCGGCGAGCGGCGGCACGTCGGGCAACAGCGGCAGACGCGTCACCGACGACACCGCGAGCGCGCGCAGCTTGCCGTCCTTGATCAGCGGGATCGACGCGCCGGCCTCGGCCCATCCGAGCGCAATGTGACCGGCGGCGATGTCCTGGATCGACTGCGGCGTGGCGCGATACGGCACATGGGTGATCTCCAGGCCGAACTGGTTCTTCATGTATTCCATCGACAGGTGCTGGGCGACGCCGGCGCCGGGCGAGGAATAGCTGAGCTTGCCCTGGTTCGCCTTGATGTGCGCGATCAGCTCGGGGACCGACTTCGCCGGCAGGCTCGGATTGACCACCAGGATGAACGGCGACTTCACGTACACGGAGATCGGGATGAAGTCGCGCTCGGGATCGTAGGTGACCTGCTTGAACAGCGTGAGATTGATCGCCATCGCCGACGAGGTCGAGACCAGAAGCGTGTGCCCGTCAGGCTGCGCCTGCGCCACCGCGTTCGCGGCCAGCATCAAGGAAGCGCCGGGACGGTTCTCGACCACCACCGGCTTACCGAGGCTTTGCGCCAGCTTGTCGGCATAGAGCCGCACCAGCACGTCCATGCCGCTGCCGGCCGCAAGCGGCACGATGATGGTGACGGGGCGGTTGGGATATTGCGCCTGCGCCGGCGCGGCCTGCGCCAGCGTCAGCCCGAGCATCATCGCTGCGACGTGCCTGAGGCGAAGCATCGCGGACCTCCCCTTGGTCGGAAACGCCAGATATTCGTGGAGCATGATCTTTTCCGAAAACCGCTGCACACTTTTCGGGATCATGCTCTAGGGTATCATGCCGCCTCGGACGGCGGCAGCGCCAGCACGGCGTAGAGCGCTTCGGCGTCGCGCGAGTCGCGCAGCTTGCGCACCACGTCATTGTCGCGCAGTAGGCGCGCCACGCGCGCGAGCGCCTTCAAATGATCGGCGCCGGCGGCCTCGGGCGCAAGCAGCAGGAAGATCAAGTCGACCGGTTGCCCGTCGAGCGCCTCGAAGTCGATGCCGCGCTCGAGCCGCGCGAACAGCCCGAACAGCTTCTCGAGCTTGGGCAGCTTGCCGTGCGGGATCGCGATGCCGTTGCCGACCCCGGTGGAGCCGAGCCGCTCGCGTTGCAGCAGGGTCTCGAACACGACGCGTTCGTTCTGCCCGGTGAGCTTGGCGGCCTTGGCGGACAGTTCCTGGATCGCCTGCTTCTTGCTGGTCACCTTCAGCGCCGGAACGATCGCGTTCGGCGCGACAAGATCGGTGAGCGCCATGGATCCCGCTTCTGAAAAGGTTGCCAACGTTGTCGAGGGGGTGCCGGAAAAGCGGCGGACCATAGGGACCGCTCACCGCGGCGTCAATGGCTCCGAGTGCGGCTCAAGAGGCGACGGCCGGTGGGTCGACCCAGCCCACATGGCCGTCCGGGCGGCGATAGACCAGATTGACCCGGCCGTGCCCGGCATGGCGGAACACCACGACCGGCGCGCCGGTCATGTCGAGTTCCATGACCGCCTCGCTGACCGAGAGCCGCTTCAGCGCGGTCATCGTCTCGGCGATGATGACCGGATTGAACGTGGTCACCTCCTCGTCGGCGTCGGGTTCCGGCGCGGCGATGACGTAGCTCGGCGCATCGATCGGCGCGTCGACCATGGCGCCGTCGACGCGCGCGGCATGGCGGTCCTTGAGCCGCCGCTTGTAGCGTCTGAGGCGTTTCTCAATGCGCTCGGCCGCGAGATCCGCGCTGGCATAGGCGTCGGCCGCAACACCGTCGGCATGCAGCACGATGCCGGAGTCGAGATGGATGGCGCATTCGGTGCGGAAGCCGAAACCGTCCTTGTCGACCGTCACGTGGCCCGAATAGCCGCCGTCGAAGAATTTGGCCAATGCCTCGGCGATCCGCGCATTGACCCGCTCGCGCAGCGCCTCGCCGATGTCGATGTTCTTGCCCGAGACGCGAAACGGCATATCGGCCTCCGCTGTCCGCCTTCTCTCTTTGAGCTAGTGACGGCCGCGGCCGGTGTCAACGCAGGCCGGTTCCCCTTTGGTGGAGCATGATCTTTTCCGAAAGCCGGCTTCCACCTTTCGGGATCCTGCTCTCACGATGCGGCCATCGGCTCCTGCTTCTCGCGGCGGCGTTGCACCGAGGAGGGAATCCGCATTGCTTCGCGGTATTTGGCGACGGTCCGCCGCGCGATGTCGATGCCCGCGGCACGCAGCCTGTCCACGATGGTATCGTCGGACAGCACGTCGGCGGCGCTTTCGGCCTCGATCAGCTGCCGGATGCGGTGGCGCACGGCTTCGGCCGAATGGGCCTCGCCGCCGTCGGCGGACGCGATCGCCGAGGTGAAGAAATACTTCAGTTCGAAGATGCCGCGGTTCGTCGCCATGTACTTGTTGGCGGTGACGCGCGAGACAGTGGACTCGTGCATGCCGATGGCGTCGGCGACGGTCTTGAGGTTGAGCGGCCGCAGGTGCTGAACCCCATTGGCGAAGAACGCGTCCTGCTGACGCACGATCTCGGCCGACACCTTGAGGATGGTCTTGGCGCGCTGGTCGAGGGCGCGGACCAGCCAGGTCGCAGTCTGCAGGCATTCGGCGAGATAGGTCTTGTCGCCGTTGCTCTTCGTCGTCTTCGAGACGTCCGCATAATACGACTGGTTGATCAGGACCTTCGGCAGGGTGTCCGAATTGAGCTCCACCAGCCAGCCGCCTTCCGGGCTGACGCGCACGAACACGTCGGGCACGATCGGCTGCACCACGGCCGAACCGAACGCCAATCCGGGCTTCGGATTGAGGCGGCGCAGTTCGGCGATCATGTCGGCGAGATCCTCCGCGTCGATGCCGCAGATACGCTGGAGCGCCGTAAATTCGCGCCGCGCCACCAGTTCGAGATGCTCGACCAGCGCCTGCATGGCGGGATCGAAACGATCCCGTTCCTTGAGCTGGATGGTCAGACATTCGCCCAGGGTGCGCGCGCAAACGCCGGGCGGATCGAAAGACTGCAGAACGGCGAGCACGGCTTCGACCTCGGCCACCGATGCGCCGAGATTGTCGGCGGCCGCCGCAAGGTCACCGACCAGATAGCCCGCTTCGTCGACGAGATCGATGAGATGGCGGCCGATCATGCGGCGCACCGGATCGGCCACGGCGAGCGCAAGCTGCTCGGCGAGATGGTCGGCCAGCGTCGCCTCGGTCGAAACGAAAGCTTCGAGGTTGTAGTTGCCGTCCTCCCGTCCGCCGGAGCCGACGCCCGACCATTCCGAATAAGCCGCCGGCTCGTTCAGCGCCGGCCGCGGCGTCTCGGCGTCGGGAAAGACGTTCTCGATGCCGGTGTCGAGCTGGTCTTCGATGGCCGCGCGGGTCGTCTCGCCGTCTTGCCAATTGGGCTCGGTCGCTCCGTCATTGTGCGATGCAGCAGTCTCGGTCGGGGTTGATTCGTCCTCGCGCTCGCTGGTGCGCTCGAGCAGGGGATTGCGTTCGAGCTCCCCCTCCACATAGGCGGTCAGATCGAGATTCGACAGTTGCAGCAGCTTGATGGCCTGCATCAGCTGCGGCGTCATGACGAGCGCCTGGCTCTGCCGGATCTCCAATCTTTGCGTCAGCGCCATGGGCGGCCCGTGAGTTGGTCCGGTTCTTGCTTATCTGCTTCCCGCCCGGCTGTACACCTGCGCGTCGCGCCGTTGTTAACAAGCCGGCAATGCGGCCCCCTACATGCGGAACTCCTCGCCCAGATAGAGGCGGCGGACCTCCGGATTGTTGACGATGTCGTCGGCCCGGCCCTCCATCAGCACTTCGCCCGAATAGATGATGTAGGAGCGGTCGGTCAGGCCGAGGGTCTCACGCACATTGTGGTCGGTGATGAGCACGCCGATGCCGCGCTGGGTCAGATGGCGCACCAGCGCCTGGATGTCGCCGACCGCGATCGGGTCGATGCCGGCGAACGGCTCGTCGAGCAGCATATAGGCCGGGCGCGTCGCGAGCGCGCGCGCGATCTCGGTGCGCCGCCGCTCACCGCCGGACAGCGCGATCGACGGCGTCTTGCGCAAGCGCTCGATGTTGAATTCCTCGAGCAGCGCGTCGAGTTCCTTCTCGCGCTTGGCGCGATCGGGCTCCACCACCTCGAGCACCGCACGGATATTGTCCTCGACATTGAGGCCGCGGAAGATCGACGCTTCCTGCGGCAGATAGCCGATCCCGAGGCGTGCCCGCTGATACATCGGCAGGTGCGTGACGTCGTGACCGTCGAACTCGATGTGACCCTGATCGGCCTTGATCAGGCCGGTGATCATATAGAACACGGTGGTCTTGCCGGCGCCGTTGGGGCCGAGCAGGCCGACGGCTTCGCCGCGCCGGACATACAGGCTCACCCCTCGGACCACCTTGCGGCCAACGAAGCTCTTCTCGACGCCATGGACCGAGAGAATCCCCTCGGCGCCTTCGACGCGCGGCGTATCTTGCCCGCGCGCGCGCCGCGACCGCCCGTCTGAACCGGCCGCGCGATTGAGCGGATGCTTGTCGAACGGATGTTTGGGCCACTCGGCCGGCTGCTCGCGCCAATCCGGGGCGCGGACCTCGTCCGCATCGAGCGCCTGCACCGACGACCAGTCGAACGAACGCTCGCCGTTCTGCTCCGGCGCGGGCTCGCGCGCCGGTTGGCGCCCTCTTGGCGTCTTGTCGAGCGCGCGATCGCCGAGATGGCCGAGCGACATGCGCTCCGTCACGGCGAGGTTGATGCGCTCGGCATGGCCGTCGATCATCGGCTCGTCCACGGGGCCGAGATCGATGCGCCAGAGTTCCGACGGCGGTCCGTTGCGCGGTCGGGCGGCGCGACGCTTGAACGGCTTGAGGATGCCGAGCACGCGTCAGCCTACGGTCTTGAGCATGATCTTCTCCGAAAACCGGTTCCCACTTTTCGGGATCATGCTCTGGATTCCTTGCGTTGGTCGCGTTTTCCGCGGCGAACCGCTGCACACTTCGCCGGAAAACGCTCTAGTTGATCCGCATCGGCCCGGAGGGCGCGGGCTTCGGGGCGGCACTCGGACCCGGCGAGGCACTCGGGCTCGGCGGAGTAGCCGGCGGCTTGGCATCCTTCGACGGCGGCATCAGCATCTCGACCCGGCCCTTGCTCGTCATCGTGTAGCGGCCGCTGGTCAGATCGACGAACAGCTGATCGCCGCGCACGATGCTTTGGCCCTGGGTGACGACAACCTTGCCGGTGAGCGTCACCGTATTGGCGCGCATGTCGAACACGCCGTTGTCGCCGGTCGCGGTCTGGTCCTTCTGGCTGACCACCACGTCACCCTTGGCTTCGACCCGCTTGATGCGTTGCGAGCCGCCAGGCTGCTCGGGCTGCTTGGCCTTGGCGGGTGGCCCCACCGCCGCATCCTCGTAATAGACGGTCAGTGTCTTGCAGCGGACCGTGGCGTCCCCTTGCGTCATCACCACATTGCCGATGAAGCTCGCCATCCGTTGCTTGTCGCGCACCTCCAGCGAGGTCGATTCGATTTTCAGCGGAAGATCGCGGTTGAGGGTCAGGCCCGCCGCCGGGCCCGGCGCGGGTGCCTGCGCCTGTGCGGCCGCGCCGAACGCGGCAAGCGCGAGCGCGCAAGCGAACAGCGAGCGAGGCATCGCGCTCATCGCTGCGCGGTCCCGGTCGGAGCAGGCGTTGCGCCGGGTTTCTCGGAATTCAACTTCATGACGACGCCGCGGTCGAAGCGGATGAGGTCGCCGGATTCCATGACCTCGAGCCGGTTGGCATCGAGCACGCCATCCGGCAACACCCAATGGACCGGCTGCTCCGACAGCACGCGTCCCTCGCGCACGTCGATCGCGGCTTCGCGCAGCCGGCCGCGATAGCCGCTCGACGACACGATCACGACGTTGTCGCGCAGCATCAGCTGCTCCGTCTTGGTGTTGTAGACCCCGTTGAGCGCGGTGAGTTCCACCGCGCTTCCGTCCTGCAGGTTCATCTTGGCGCGCAAGTCTTTCAATTCGACTACTTCGGGCGAGGCGATGTCCTGCAGGGCGGTCTTGGCGGTGAACTCGTAGGGACGGGCGTCGCGCGTGAAACCGGCCAGCCGCGGCGTTTCCATGGTGAGCTTGCTGCCGGAGATCGCGAGCTTGCCGACGCTCGGCAGCTTGTCGAACACGCGCATCGGCTGCAGCCAGCTCGCGAGCGCGAGCGCCACCAGACCGAGAACCACCCCGGCCGGCAGCCCGATACGTAGCGCCCGCACCCATTGGCTGTGACGGCCGGCCCTGACGAACACGCGCGCACGGTCGGACCTGCCGGTTGAGGTCCAGCCGCGCGCTTGCCTGTCTGCAGCCGTGCTGAGCTGATCCATCCCTCGATCCGCCGTTCGAACGGGAAATCGGCAGTCACGCCAAACAGATGTTAGTCCGCCCAGGTGTGAAAATCGCCTTCGAATATGGCTTCGCCGCGGCGGGAGGATCAAGAATGCGCGAAAATATCCTCCGCCGCCCAGCCGGCGAGATCGAGCCGCGCGCGGGTAGGCAGAAAGCCGAAACAGGCGGCGGCCAGCTCGGCGCGGCCCTCGCGCGCCAGCAGCGCGTCGAGCCTGTCCTTGAGCGCATGCAGATGCAGCACATCTTCGGCCGCGTAGGCGACCTGGGCCTCGCTCAGCGTCTCGGCGCCCCAGTCCGAGAGTTGCTGCTGCTTCGACAGATCCTTGCCGAGAACGTCTTTCACCAGATCCTTCAGGCCGTGCTTGTCGGTATAGGTGCGGGTGAGGCGTGAGGCGATCTTGGTGCAGTAGACCGGCTCAGGCATCACGCCGAGGGCCTTGCACAGCATGGCGAGATCGAACCGGGCGAAATGGAAGATCTTGAGCTTGGAAGCGTCCGACAGGAGCCGCTTGAGATTGGGTGCGTCGGCGGCCTCGCGCGCGATCTGCACCACGTCGGCCGAGCCGTCGCCGGGCGAGAGCTGCACCACGCACAGCCGGTCGCGCTCGGCGCTCAGCCCCATGGTCTCGGTGTCGACCGCAACGGCACCCTGGTAGCGCGCGAGGTCGGGCAGGTCGCCGCGATGCAGACGGATGGTCATGAGGCCTCGGCTTGCTTATTGATATTAAAAGTGAATTTTCCCTGAACGGCGTACCTGACCGGCACCGGCGAACGATGAAGCCGAGAAGCGGGAGCGGCGCGCAGCCGAACAGCGTGAAGAAGCTGGCACCGCAAGGACGCGCATCGTCCGCCGTCTACACGTCATCGAACGATGGTGCCCAGAAGAGGACTCGAACCTCCACGGCTTTCACCACTGGTACCTGAAACCAGCGCGTCTACCAATTCCGCCATCTGGGCACGCCGGCAGACATAAGGGCGCGCCTTTCGCGTTGTCAACGTTCGGGCGCGTTCGGGCCGCGGCCCTGTACAGGACGAAACCGATCCTGTATTCGGCGCCAAAGCGCATGAGCGGCGCGGACCCAGCGGAACGCCTGTGGCTTCCAACACCGATACACTGGTCACCATCTTCGGCGGATCCGGCTTCGTCGGCCGCCACTTGGTGCGCGCGCTTGCCCGGCGCGGCTACCGCGTGCGCGTCGCGGTGCGCCGCCCCGACCTTGCCGGCCACCTGCAGCCGCTCGGCATGGTCGGGCAGATCCACGCCGTGCAGGCCAACGTGCGCCACGCCGGCTCGGTCGCGGCGGCGGCGCGCGATTCCGATGCGATCGTCAATCTGGTGGCGATCCTGTACGAGCGCGGCCGCCAGCGCTTCGAGGCCGTGCATGCGCAGGGCGCCGCCGCTGTGGCGAGCGCCGCGGCGGCGCAGGGCGCGCGGCTGGTCCACGTGTCGGCGATCGGCGCCAGCCACGAATCGCCATCGCTCTATGGGCGCACCAAAGCCGCCGGCGAAGACGCGGCGCTCGCCGCCGTGCCGGCGGCGACCATCGTCCGCCCCTCGATCGTATTCGGCCCGGAGGATGATTTCTTCAACCGCTTCGCCGCGCTGGCCCGGATGTCGCCGGTGCTGCCGCTGATCGGCGGCGGAGAGACGAGATTCCAGCCGGTATTCGTCGGCGACGTGGCGCAGGCGATCGTCAAGGCGGTCGAAGGCAAGACCCGGCCCGGCGCGGCCTACGAGCTGGGCGGGCCGGAGGTGAAGAGCTTCCGGCATCTGTTGGAGTTCGTGTGCGCCGTGACCGAGCGCAAGCGCCTGCTCGTGCCGTTGCCGTTCTGGCTCGCCAGGCTGCAGGCCTCGGTGCTGCAGTTTCTTCCCAAGCCGCCGCTCACTCCCGATCAGGTCGAATTGCTCAAGAGCGACAACGTCGTGTCCGAGGCAGCGCAACGCGACGGCCGCACGCTCGACGGCCTCGGCATCGAGTCGTCCGCGTTCGCGGCGATCGTGCCGACCTACCTGTGGCGCTTTCGCAAGACCGGGCAGTTCCGGCGCCGGGTGGCATGACCCGTCTCTCCCGAGGGAGGAGGGATGACCCACCCTACTTGACGAGAGCCAATCCCATCAGTCCGAGCGCGCCGACCACGATGCGCCACCAGGCGAACAGCGCGAAGCCGTGGCTCGACACGTAGTCGAGAAACGTCCGCACCACGATCCAGGCGGCGACGAACGAGGTGACGAACCCCACGATCACGATCAGGGCGTTACCGCCGCTCATCTGCGACCAGCTCTTGATCAGGTCGAGCGTGAAAGCGCCCGCCATGGTCGGGATGGCGAGGAAGAACGAGAATTCGGCGGCCGAGCGCTTGTCGGCACCGAGCAGCATGGCCGACACGATGGTGGCGCCCGAGCGCGACACGCCGGGAACCATGGCCAGGCATTGGCACAGCCCGATGCCGAGATACATCGGCAGCGAGAAAGCGGTCGCGTCGGTGTAGCGCGGCGTGAGCGTCTGGCGATCGACCCACAGCAGGATGGCGCCGCCGATGATGAGCGAAAAGCAGACGATCCAGGGATTGAACAGCACGGCCTTGATGAAGCCGCGCGCCAGATACCCGATCAGCGCCGCTGGAAGGAATGCCAGCACCACGCCGATGACGAAGTAGCGGGCGCGCTCGTCATGCAGCGCGTCGATCGCGATGCGCCACAGCCGGGCGAAATAGATCGACAGGATGGCGAGGATGGCGCCGAGCTGGATCAGAACCACGAACGTCTTGCCGAAATCCTCGTCGTCGAAGCCGAAGAAATGCCCGAGCAGCAGCAGATGGCCGGTCGACGACACGGGCAGAAATTCCGTGAGGCCCTCGACGACGCCGAGCACCATGGCCTTGAACAGGTCGAGCAGCATGCACGCTCCAAAGCAATGACCCGGCTAGGGTCCCGATTCCGAGTTCAAGAGATCGTGGAATCGCAAGCGGGAGAACACACGTGGTCGCGTTTTCTACGGCGAACCGCTACACACTTCGCCGGAAAACGCTCCAGCCTTGTGGCGCACCGCCACAATAAGGGCAACAAGATAAGGGCAGGTTGCTCCCCGCCCGCGCCTTGCCTATGACGGTATCCCGACGCGTCCTGCCGGCACCACATGATCACCTTATTCCACCATCCGTTCTGTCCGCACTCACGCTTCGTGCGCGTCGCGCTCGGCGAATTGGGAGCCACGGCGCGGCTGGTGGAGGAGCGGCCGTGGGAACGGCGCGAGGAATTCCTCGCCCTCAACACCGCCGGCACCACGCCGGTGCTGATCGAGGAAGGCCGCCCGGCCGTGCCGAGCGCCGCCATCATCGCCGAGTATCTCGACGAGACGCGTGGCGCCGAGCTTGGCGAGCATCGGCTGCTGCCGTCCGACATCGGCGGGCGCATCGAGGTGCGGCGGCTGACGAGCTGGTTCAACGACAAGCTTTTCGCCGAGGCAACCGAGATGCTGGTCACCGAGAAGGTGTACAAGCGCCACATGACGGTGGAGCAAGGCGGCGGGCCGCCCGATACCGGCGCGATCCGTGCGGCGCGCAGCAACATCCGCTATCATCTCTGCTATATCGGCTGGCTGATGCGCCAGCGCGCCTGGCTCGCCGGCGAGCGCATGAGCTACGCCGACCTGGCGGCGGCCGCGCATCTGTCGGTCGCCGACTATCTGGGCGACGTGCCGTGGAGCGAAGACGAAACCGCCAAGAACTGGTATGCGCGGGTGAAGTCGCGCCCCTCGTTCCGGCCGATCCTGGCCGACGCGATCGCCGGGACGCCGCCGTCGCCGACCTACGCGGACCTGGATTTTTGAGTCACCTGACAGCAAGTCCCGAACCACCCCCCTCCCCGAAGCGGGGAGCGAGTATCGGTTTGAAGCTGCGCGAAGCGGCGCGCGCGCGCGGCTTCGACGCGATCGGGGTGGTGCGGCCGGACGCGATCCTCGCCGCCGGGCCGTATCTCAAACGCTTCATCGCCGACGGCGCCCATGGCGACATGGACTGGCTGGCGACGACCGCCGGACGGCGCGCAGCGCCGCGCAATCTATGGCCGGACGTCAACGCGATCATCATGCTCGGGATCAACTACGGTCCCGACCGCGATCCGCTCGCCATCCTGGGGCAGCCCGAGGCGGGAGCGATCTCGGTCTATGCGCAAGGCGACGACTATCACGAGGTGATCAAACGCAGGCTCAAGGACCTCGCGCGCTGGCTGGTCGCGGAGGCCGGCGGCGACGTCAAGGTGTTCGTCGACACCGCGGCGGTGATGGAGAAGCCGCTCGCGGCAGCCGGCGGCCTCGGCTGGCAGGGCAAGCATACCAATCTGGTGTCGCGCGAGTACGGCTCGTGGCTGTTCCTCGGCGCCATCTTCACCACCCTCGACATCGCACCCGATCAACCCGAGCGCGACCACTGCGGTACCTGCACCCAATGCCTTGACATCTGCCCGACCGCCGCGTTCCCGGCGCCCTACCGGCTCGATGCGCGGCGCTGCATCTCGTATCTCACCATCGAGCACAAAGGCCCGATCCCGCGCGAGCTGCGCGCCGCGATGGGCAACCGCATCTACGGCTGCGACGATTGCCTGGCGGTCTGCCCGTGGAACAAGTTTGCGCAGGCCGGACGCGAAGCGAAGCTCGCCGCCCGAGCCGCATTGCGCGCGCCAAAACTTGCCGACCTCGCGCGGCTCGACGACACAGCGTTCCGCGCGCTGTTTGCCAAGTCGCCGGTCAAACGGACCGGGCGCGACCGCTTCGTGCGCAATGTGCTGATCGCGATCGGCAACTCCGGCACTCCGGCACTTGCCGCGCAGGCGGAGCGGCTGCTCGACGATGCCTCGCCGCTGGTGCGCGGCGCAGCCGTCTGGGCGCTCGGGCGGCTCGATCAAGCACGGCTTATGGCAATTGCGGCGGAGCCGCGCGCCCAAGAGCAGGATGCCTTGGTGCTGGACGAGTGGAATGCGGCGCTCGCCGCATAGGCGAGTCTCAAAACTCCGCCACGGCCCGGATCAGCCGCTCGATGTCCTCCGGCCGCGACAGGCGGTGGTCACCGTCCTTGACCAGCGTGAGCACGACGTCGTCCTGCGCCAGGCGCGAGACCAGCCCTTCGGCGTGGGTCCAGGGCACGTCGGGATCCTTCGCGCCCTGCAGGATGCGCACCGGGCAACCGGTCTCGATCAGGCCACCGAGCAACAGGTGCTTCCTGCCGTCCTCGATCAGGCCACGGGTGATCGGATAGGGCTCATCGGAGTACTCCGACGGCCGCAGCCAGACCCCCGTGGTTTCGATCTCGCGCTTCACCGCAGCGGGGAAGCGTTGCCACATCAGCGCCTCGGTGAAGTCGACCGCGGGCGCGATCAGCACCAGGCCCGCGACCGTGGCGGTTCCCGGGCGGCGTCGCAGCTCGCGCGCCATGAGCAGCGCCAGCCAGCCTCCCATCGACGAACCGACAACGATCTGCGGGCCGGAACAGAATGCCCCGAACACGCCTAGGGCTTCCTCCAGCCAGCGGCTGATGGTGCCGTCGGCAAAGTCGCCGGCGGATTCGCCGTGGCCCGAATAGTCGAAGCGCACGCAGGCGCGCCCCTGCGCGCGCGCCCAGTCACTGAGCGCGACCGCCTTGGTGCCCTGCATGTCGGACTTGAAGCCGCCGAGCCAGATGAGGCCCGGTCCCTGGTCAGGTTGGCGCGGCGCTCGACCCGGCGCGGCGCGGACCGCGATTAACCGTGTTGCGGAACCAGTTCCTACGGAGAACAATTTCGGGCAAGAATAGGGCATGGAGCGGGGTACCAGCGTGGGGCAGGCCGTGTTTCGCCGCAGGACGCGGCGGAACGCAAGGGGTCTTTGCGGGCGGGCGCCATGAACGTCATGGAACGCGACGGCCGCCGGCAACCGCGCAGCCTCCCCGGCGCCACGGTGCTACAGATCGTTCCGGCGCTCAACGAGAACCCGGCGACACGCGCGGCGGTCGATGTCGCGATCGCACTGCTGCGCTCGGGCGTGCGGGTGTTGGTGGCCGGCCAGGACGGCCCGCTCATCAATGAGGTGCAGGGCCTGGGTGGCGAATGGCATCGGCTCGCCAGTGAGACCGCGAATCCGCTGACCTTGAGCCGCAACGCGCGCGCGATATCCGACCTCGTCACGAGCGAGCGGGTCGATCTCGTCCATGCGCTCGGGGTCGGCGCCTCGCGCAGCGCCGCCAACCTGAAGAAGCGCGGCGGCTTCTGGCTCGTCCACAGCTATGCGATGGCGGATCTCGAGCGCGACCGCCGCGACAAGTCCTATTCGCGCGCGCTTGGTTCCGGCGACCGCGTCATCGCGCCTTCAGCCTACGTGGCCGAGCGGATCGGCGCGGTCCATCAGGTCCCGGACAGCGGGCTCGTGATCATTCCGCGCCGTATCGATGCGGCGCGCTTCGATCCGCCCGCCATCAGCCCCGAGCGCGCCGCCGTGCTGCGGCGGAGCTGGAAGATCAATCGTGGCGAGCGTGTCATCCTGGTGCCGGGCGAGCTTAAGCCGGCGCACGGCCAACTCAACCTGGTCGAAACCGCGCGCGTGCTGGTCAACGGCGGCATGCGCGGCGTCGTGTTCGTGCTGGCTGGCGACAACCGTCGACATCCCGACTATACGCGCTCGATCGCCGAGCAGGCCAAGGCCCACGGGGTCGCGGGCATCGTGCGCCAGATCGGACCGTGCTCCGACATGGCGGGCGCCTATATGGCGGCGGATTTCGTCTGTGTGCCGCGCATCACGCCACCGGCCTTCGCGCTGGTGGCGGCAGAAGCGATGGCGATGGGGCGCCCCGTCATCGCGACCGACCTAGGCGCGACACCCGAGATCGTCCTGTCGCCGCCGCACGTGCTGGAATCGGCGCGCACCGGTTGGCTCGCCGAACCGGACGATCCGTTCGCACTCGCGCGCGCGATCGCGGCGGCGCTTGCGGTGAACGCCTCGCTCTATCATGCGATCGGCGTACGCGCGCACATGATCGCGAATCAGCTGTTCACGCCGGCGCGCGTCGCGGCCGCGACCCTCAACGTCTATGCGACGTTGCTCGAGGGCCACGGGTGATTGCGCCGGTCCGCGATCCGGATTATCACGGCGCGGGGACAGCGGGGTCGGGCGGTCGGGGTGGCCGCACGCGGCCCGAAAGAAAGGCTGGCTGAGTGAAGCAATCCAGCGCGGCACGCCTGCCGCCCACCCCTGTCGACGACCTAGCCGACCGATCGGTATCTGACGACCACCCGCCGGGCGAGGTCGTGCATTTTTCGCGGCCGCTCACCGTCCTGGTCGTCGCTCCGACCTTGCATGCAGGCGCCGCCGACGCGGGCGCGATCGACCTTGTGCGCATGCTGACGCGGGCGGTCATCGGCCGATCCTGGTCTCGCGCGGCGGGCGGCTCGAGGGCGAGGCCGCGGCCGCCGGCGCCGAGTTCATCCGGCTCGATGTCGCCACGCAGAATCCGCTGGTGATGGCGCGCAACGCCGTGGCGCTCACGCGCCTGGCGCGTGCACGGCGCTGCGACGTGGCGCATGCGCACGGTCGCGCGGCGGCATGGAGCACGTATCTGGCGGCGCGCATGGCCGGGGTGCCGTTCCTCACCACCTGGTACAAGGGCTTCCGCCAGCAGAACGCGCTCAAGCGGCTCTACAACGGCGTGATGGCGCGCGGGGTGCGCGTGATCGCGGTGAGCGATCAGATCGCCGAATTGATCGCCGAACGGCACGGCACGCCGATGGAACGTATCGCCGTCATCCCTACCGGAATCGACCTCACGCGCTTCGATCCGGCAACCGTCTCACTCGAGCGCATCGAATCCATGCGGCGCAGTTGGGGCATCGGCGCCTCGACCCGCGTGATCCTCGTCGTCGGCCGCATGTTGCGGCGCAAGGGGCACCACGTGGTGGTCAAGGCGGTACACCGCCTGAAGGAGCGCGGCCTCAAGGATGTGGTCTGCGTGATCGCCGGCGAGGACCAGGGTCGCACCCGCTACAGCGGAGAATTGTGGGATTTGGTGGCTTCGACCGGCACCGCCGACGTGATGCGCTTATCCGGCGCGGTCGAGGACATGCCGGCCGCCTATGCGGCGGCGACCGTGGTGGTGGCGGCAGCGGTCCAGCCGGAGGGGCTGCAACGGGCCGTCTTGGAGGCCCAAGCCATGGCGCGGCCGGTCGTCGCGTCGGATCTGGCCGCTGGGCCCGAGGCGGTGCTGGCGCCGCCCGGGGTCGCGGAGGAGCGCATGACCGGCCTGCGCGTGGCCGCGGACGACGAGGCGGCGCTCGCGACCGGCTTGATCCGACTGTTTTCGCTCACCGACGCCGCACGCGCCGCCATCGGCGCGCGCGGACGCGCCTGGGTCGGCGACCATTTCAGTGCGCCCGGCGTTGCGCGCGAGACTCTGGCCCTCTACGCCGAGATCGCCCGACGGCGTCCCCGATGAGGCCGCATGGTGCACTCGCGACGCCGACGGCGTTGACTTATGGACGTTTTGTCCCGATCCTCTCAGCCTCCGTTGCGCGTTGCGCCGGACTTCCCGATTCGGGCAGGCCGCACATTGCGCCCGGAGCCATCGCAACAGCCGAAGGAGACCTGAGCCATTCGTCGTCCCAATAGAGCTCCGCCGCCCGTCCAAAAGGACGGTCCGCGCATCAACGAGGAGATCCGCGTCCGCGAAGTCCATCTGATCGACAAGGACGGCCACAACAAAGGCACCGTCCCGATTGCGGATGCCCTGCAGGCCGCGCAGGAAGCCGGCCTCGACCTGGTCGAGATTTCACCCAACGCGACGCCGCCCGTCGTCAAGATCCTCGACTACGGCAAGTACAAATATCAGGAACAGAAGAAAGCCGCCGAGGCGCGCAAGAAGCAGAAGATCGTCGAGGTCAAGGAACTGAAGTTCCGGCCGATGATCGACGATCACGATTACGACGTGAAGCTGCGCTCGATGAAGCGCTTCTTCGAAGAGGGCGACAAGGTCAAGGTCACCTTGCGCTTCCGCGGCCGCGAGATGGCGCACCAGGAGCTCGGCACCATACTGCTCAACCGCGTCAAGGACGACACGTCCAAGATCGCCAAAGTCGAGCAGGAGCCGCGCTTCGAAGGCCGCCAAGTGGTGATGGTGCTGGCGCCGCGGTAAGCGCCGGCCTCGCCTTACGGCTGCGCCGGGCTGGCGAGCGGCAGCACCGCGGGCTGGGCGACCTCGGCGCCGACCGGCAGCGCCTCGACATGCGCCCGCCGCTTCGGCGGCGGCGCCACGCTATCCTGGTCGAGCACCGGCCGGCGCTCGTCATCGTCGAGCAAGTCGGCGTAGCGGCCAAGCCCGAACCGATACTCGGTGCGGTAGAACGCCGGCAGGCGCCGATGCGTGCCCTCGTGGAAGCCGCGCAATTCGGCGTCGGTCTCGAGCCGGTGCAAGATCTGCCGGTACTGCTCGATCTCGGCGCGCACCGAATTGGCGCGCGCGACGTCGACCAGCTTCTCGGTCTTGGTGCGGCGCGAGGCCATGCGCCGCGCCAGAATCTCGCGCGACGAGCAATGCTCGAACAGCTCGATCAGCCGGCGATAATAGCTGCACGGATCGTAGTGGCGGATCTTGGTGACGCTGTAGGGCGCGTAATAGAAGCGGAACGGCATCGCCTCGAGGATGCGGTCGCTCTTCCTCAGCTCGTCGAACAGCGGCGTGCCGCCGAACGGCACCGGGATATTCAGCGTCGGCCACACGAACGGCGCGCGATCCATGAACTCCTTCAGCAGGTCGATCGGCGCGTCGCCGCAATCGGTGTCGAGGCCGAAGATGAAGTTGGCCTGCAGGCTCGACACATGCTCGTGCAGCTCGGTGAACTGGTTGACGACGCTTTCGACCTTCTTCATCCCGCGCATCGCGGCGCCGTTCGACTTGTTGGAGAAGTCGTCCCACGACTCGATGCCCGGAGCCACGAACACGCAGTTGGTCTCGGCGAGCCGTGCCATGCGCGAGGGCTTGAGCACGCTCAGGCTGCTCTCCATCAGGTAGGGCAGCCGCGCGCCGGGCGCCTGGGTCTCGAGCGCGGCGAGCGTCTCGTCGAACTTGATGGCGAAGTTCGGATCGTGGAACGCGACCAGCGCACGCGGAAAGCGTTGCCCGATGAAGCGCAGGTCCTCGACCAGCCGGTCGGCCGGCATGAGGCGGTATTCGCTCTTCCAGTCGATGCAGAAGCTGCAGGTGTAGGGGCAGCCGAGGCTCGACAGCAGCGCGATCGTGGTGGTGGGGCTGCGGGCGCGCCCGAAGAACAGCGACGAGCGGATGATTTCCGGCAGCCGCTCCTCGACCAGCGGCAACTCCCGCGGCGGCTGCTTGCTCGACACGATCGAGCCGGGGGCGTGCTCGCGCCTGAGCAGGGACATGACCAGGTCGCGATCGCATTCGCCGACCACATAGTCGAAGAAGCGGATGGCGTCGCGCGGGAACGACTTGGCGTGCGGACCGCCCAGCACCGTGATGATGCCGTGGCGGCGCAGGATCTTCGCCAGCGCATAGGCGATCGGGCTGACCTGCGTGTAGCAGGACAGGAACACCATGTCGGCATCGAGCGGGATGCGGCGCAGCGGGTCGCCGACGCCATAATAGGTATCGTAATGCACGTCGTGCCCGGCTTGACGGCACCAGACCGAAACCGCCTGCGGCATCACGCTCGCGTACTGCTTGGTCAGCACCAGGTGGTAGAACAGATGCGACAGCCGCTTTTCCGGCGGGGCCAGGATATCAAGGACTGCGACGCGCATGGATCACCACAGGCTATTTTCGCGGATCATACACTGAATTGCCGCTGCTTGTCGGGGCCGCTTGCACAGTCCCACCTTAAGATACCGTCGATCGCCGCGCAGGATCCGTTTGCCGCGACAGCACTCCGATGGTGTGGCGATTTCCGTTCCAGCGGCTTGAGCATCTCCGCGCGCCGCACGGCGACGATCAAGGCAGCATGATACGCGGGAGCGCCGCGCCTTAACTAGTGGTTGCCGATAGGACTCCCCGCAATCATCCTACTGGAAAAGCCCGCGCGCGGCAAGGCGCAACCCAGATCGTTTCAACCAGGCTTGCGGCCATAGTCGAGCAGGCCGGCTTGCGGCTTCGGCGGATGTGCGCGCAATGCGTCCTCATTCGGCTCGGTGCCCCAGCCGGGCGCGTCGTCGGAGATGACAAGCTCGCCGTTCTCGATCCGCGGGACCGCAGTGAACAGCTCGTCGTCCCAGGCGAGGCGGTCGATGTCGATCTCCATGATGCGGAGATTGGGCACGGCGGCGGCAAAATGCGCGTTCATCATGGTGGAGAGGTGGCCGTAAAAATTATGCGGCGCGACATTGACCTCGTGCGCCTCGGCGCTGGCCGCAATCTTCATCGACTGCCACACGCCGTTCCACGGCGTGTCGACGATCGCCACATCCATCGCCTGTTCGCGCAAGTAGGGGATGAACTCGCGCAGCCCCAGCAGCGTCTCGCACGACGCGATCGGATGCGGGCTCTGCCGGCGGATGTAGCCCAGCGCCTCCGGGCTGTAACAGTCGATCTCGACCCAGAACATCTCGATATCGGCGATGGCGCGCAGGATCTTCAGATAGCCCTCGGTCTTGGCGTTGAAGTTGAGGTCGAGCAGCAGCCCGACGTCCGGTCCGGCGCCGTCGCGCAACGCTTCGAGGTGCATGCGCAGGCTTCGCAGCACGGCCGTGTCGACGTTCAGTTCCGGATAATAGGGCGAGCCGAAGCCCGGGCGGTAGCCGCGCGGCTTACCGTCCTGATAGATGAAGATGTTGGTTTTGCAGGCCGCAAAGCCCTGTTGGCACACCTCGCGGCCGATCGCCTTGACGCCGTCGAGATCGGTGATGGCCGGCTGGTACCAGGTCGGGTGATTGATGCGCCAGGTGGCGCAATGCGACCAGTAGAGCGGAATGCGCTCGCGCAGCTTGCCGCCGAGCAACGCGTAACAGGGCACGCCGAGCAGCTTCGCCTTGGCGTCGAGCAGAGCGTTCTCGATCGCACCGATCGCTTGCGCCACCACGCCGCCGGCCGCCGGGCGCGTCGCCGCATAGAGCTCGGCATGGACGCGTTCGTGATCGCCGACGCGCTGGCCGACGACCTTGGCGGCGAGACGCGCGATCACCGCGCCGATGCCGGGAGACCCGAAGTCCTCGGAATACTCGCTCCAGCCGATGACGCCGTCCGACGTGGTCAGCTTGACGAAGTGATAGTTGCGCCAGCCGGCGTCGCAGGCGAGCGTCTCGATGCGGGCGACTTTCATGCGCCTCCTCCGGCAAGCACCGGAGGCATTCTAGGCACGGGAGTTGGGCGGTGGCGATGGCCTAGCCGGCGCCGCGGCGCTCGATCGATATCACCACGGCGTGCCGCACAGCGCCGTCACGGTCTGGATTGTCCAGGCGTCGAAGTTGGTGTTGCTGGCCATGCTCTTGGGATCGCGCATGCGGATCAGACGGCGGATGCTGCCGGTGAGCTGGCCCTCCGGCCGGCCGACGTCGCCATTCTCGACGCGCGCGGCAAAGCGGAAGGCGCGGCTGCAGACCTTGGAGGTGGTCAGGATCGGCACGTTCCAGGCGGCGGCCAGATTGGTGTTGGCGACCCCCGGCGATGGCGCGGAAACCAGCAATGCCGTCGCGGCAAGGGAGATGATCGACTTGACGATCGATTTGGGCAGGACCGACGGGGACATCATCGCCTCCTACGGCGACTCCCCTCTGCGACGCCTCATGCGGGCCGGTCGCCGGGCCGCCGCAATAACCCTGAGGGTGCTGCGGCGGTTCCGGTCCGGGCGTGCGACCCGCGGAACCCAAGGGTCCCACCGATTCGTCAACGAAACGTTGCACCCGGAATCGCCGCCAAATGCCCCGCGCAACCGGACTGAACTGGCCGAAATGGCCCTGAAATCCGGTTGTTTTTCTGCGTTTCCTCTGCCATAAACCCGCCCTTCCGTCGCCCGGCCAAAGGGCTGCCGTGGCGACGGTGCCGTGCCGCAAGGCACGAAACCGCTCAATTCCGAGCATCATTCGGCGGACAGAGGCCTCGTGGGCCTCGCGGATTCCGGCCGGAACAGGAGAGCCAAATGCCCAAGATCAAGACCAAGTCCGGCGCCAAGAAGCGCTTCAAGGTGACGGCTACGGGAAAGGTGCTCTATGCCCAGTCCCGCAAACGTCACGGCATGATCAAGCGGACCAAGAAGCAAATCCGCCAACTGCGCGGCACCAACGTGCTGTTCAAGACCGACGGCGACAACATCAAGAAATACTTCCTGCCCAACGGCTGATCGCTTGGCCGCCCTCCGGGCGGCGGTCGCAACCACTCGCTCGCAGACTTTCTGAAGGAGATCAGCCATGGCTCGCGTCAAACGCGGCGTCACTTCGCACGCCAAGCACAAGAAGGTGCTGAAAGCCGCCAAGGGTTACTACGGCCGGCGCAAGAACACGATCCGCATCGCCAAGCAGGCGGTGGAGAAGGCGAACCAATACGCCTACCGCGACCGCAAGCGGCGCAAGCGCACCTTCCGCGCGCTGTGGATCCAGCGCATCAACGCGGCGGTGCGGCCGTTCGGGCTGACCTACAGTCGATTTATCGACGGCCTCGGCAGGGCCGGGGTCACGGTCGATCGCAAGGTGCTGTCCGACCTCGCCATCCGCGAGCCGGCCGCGTTCCAGGCGATCGTGGAAAAGGTCAAAGCCGCGTTGCCGGCCGCAGCCTGAACCGACCTCTTGCCTTCCCGAGGCCGACGACCGGAGCGAGGAGCTCCGGCGCGCCCGGCTTGACGTGAACCTCGCCGGGCCGCCAGAACCACCGGAGGCATTCATGTCCGACATCGAGAAGCTCGAGCAGCAAATCCTTGATCAGATCGCGGCCGCCAACGACGAGGCGGCGCTCGAAGCCGTGCGCGTCGCGGCGCTTGGCAAGAGCGGATCGGTGTCGGCGCTGCTCAAGACGCTCGGCGCAATGACAGCGGAAGAACGCAAAACGCAAGGCCCGCTGATCAACGGCCTGAAGGATCGCGTCACCGCCGCGCTGGCGGCGCGGCGCGAAGCGCGGAAAAGCGCCGCGCTCGAGCAGCGCCTCAATACCGAGACCGTCGACGTCACCTTGCCGCTGCGCGAGACGGCGGCCGAGGCCGGCCGCGTACATCCGATCAGCCAAGTGATCGACGAGCTCACCACGATCTTCGCCGACATGGGCTTTGCGGTCGCCGAAGGACCCGACATCGAGACCGACGACCTCAACTTCACCAAGCTCAACTTCCCCGTGGGCCATCCGGCGCGCGACATGCAGGACACGTTCTATTTTCACCCGAAGGACGACGGCACGCGCATGCTGCTGCGCACCCACACCTCGCCGGTGCAGATCCGCACCATGCTCAAGCAGAAGCCGCCGATCCGCGTGATCATTCCCGGGCGCACCTATCGGTCGGACTGGGACCAGACGCACACGCCGATGTTCCATCAGGTCGAAGGCCTGGTGATCGACAAGACTTCGCATCTCGGCCACATGAAGTGGATCCTGCGCGAGTTCTGCAAGGCGTTCTTCGAGGTCAGCGACGTCGGGATGCGCTTCCGCCCGTCCTACTTTCCGTTCACCGAGCCCTCGCTCGAAGTCGACATCCAGTGCCGCAAGACCAAGGACGACGTGCGCTTCGGCGAGGGCGAGGACTGGATGGAGATCCTCGGCTGCGGCATGGTGCACCCGAACGTGCTGCGCAATTGCGGGCTCGATCCGGACGAGTACCAAGGCTTCGCCTGGGGCATGGGGATCGACCGCATCGCGATGCTCAAGTACGGCATCGCGGACCTGCGCCAGTTCTTCGAGGCCGACGTGCGCTGGCTCGCGCATTACGGCTTCCGGCCGCTCGACTTCCCCACGCTCGCGGGAGGGCTGAGCCCATGACCGGCGCCGAAATCCCTTCCTGCTACCGCGAGCTACCGCGATTTTCGTTCGGCGACAATCCGGCGCTCGCCGACGAACTGCTCGCACTTGTGCTGTCGGGTCGCAAGACCGCGACATGCACGACCCCGGATGATCCGAACCTGTCGTGGCCCGGCGAGCGCTGGATCGTACTCGACGGGCACGGAGCGCCGCGTTGCGTGATCGAAACGGTCGAAATCACCATGCGGCGATACAACGAAGTCGAGGCCGCGTTCGCCCATGACGAAGGCGAGGGCGACCGCTCGCTCCAGTATTGGCGCGACGCGCACCGCCGATACTTCGAGCGCCAGGGAAAATTCCAGCAAGACATGATGCTGGTGTGCGAGCGCTTCAGGTTGCTCGATGTGTTGAACGGTCGTGGAGCGGGGCCATGAAGTTCACCCTTTCCTGGCTGCGCGAGCATCTCGACACCGACGAACCGCTCGACAAGCTCGCCGACAAGCTCACCATGATCGGGCTCGAGGTCGAGAGCATCGAGGACAGGGGCAAGGCGTTCGCACCCTTCACCATCGCGCGCGTGATCGAGGCCAAGCAGCACCCGAACGCCGACCGCCTGCGCGTGTGCATGGTCGACACCGGCTCGGGCGATCCGGTGCAAGTGGTGTGCGGCGCGCCGAACGCGCGCACCGGCATGAAAGGCGTGTTCTCGCCGCCCGGCACCTACATCCCGGGCAAGAAGATCACGCTCGGCGTCGGCACCATCCGCGGCGTCGAGAGCCGCGGCATGCTGGTGTCGGAAGCCGAGATGGAATTGTCCGACGACCACGAGGGCATCATCGATCTGCCCGACGACGCGCCGGTCGGCGAGCCTTATGCCAAGTGGGCGAAGCTCGACGATCCGGTGCTCGAGATCAACCTCACCACCAACCGCCCCGACTGCACCGGCGTGCACGGCATCGCGCGCGATCTTGCCGCCGCCGACATGGGCAAGTTCATCGACCCGGGGCCGAAGCCGGTCAGTGGCGCGTTCCCCTGCCCGGCCGGCGTGGCGCTCGACTTCGGCACCACGCCCTCGCTCTGCCCCGGCTTCGCGCTGCGCCTGGTGCGCGGGGTGAAGAACGGGCCGAGCCCCGAATGGCTACAGCGCCGGCTGACCGCGATCGGGCTGCGCCCCATCAATGCGCTGGTCGACATCACCAACTTCTACACCTTCGACCGCGGCCGGCCGCTGCACGTGTTCGACGCCGCCAAGGTGCGCGGCAACCTCGTGATCCGCCGCGCACGAGACGGCGAGACGCTCACGGCGCTCGACGGCAAGACCTACACGCTCGACGACACCATGTGCGTCATCGCCGACGACAAAGGCGTCGAATCGCTCGCCGGCATCATGGGCGGCGAGGCCTCGGGATGCGATGCCAACACCACCGACGTGCTGATCGAGTCGGCGCTGTGGGTGCCGATCAATATCGCGCAGACCGGGCGCAAGCTCGGCATCCATTCGGACGCGCGCTATCGTTTCGAGCGTGGCGTCGACCCGAATTTCATGGTGCCGGGCCTGGAGCTCGCCACGCGGATGGTGCTCGATCTATGCGGCGGCACGCCGTCCGAGTTCACGGTCGCCGGCACTCAGCACGCCGAGGACCGCGTCATCGATTTTCCGCTCGCCGAGATCAAGCGCCTCGCCGGCCTCGATGCGCCGCTCGCCGAGGTGCGGCGCATCCTCGGCCATTTGGGGTTCTTCGTCGCCGGCCAGAGCGAGAGGATCAAGGTTGCGGTGCCGTCGTGGCGCGGCGACGTCGAAGGCAAGGCTGACATCGTCGAGGAGGTCGTGCGCATCATGGGCGTCGACCGCGTGCCGCCGACACCGTTTCCGCGCGGCGAGGACGCGCGCAAGCCGGTATTGACGGTGCTGCAGACGCGCACCCGCAAGGCCAAGCGCGCGCTTAGCAGCCGCGGCATGGACGAGGCCGTCACCTGGAGCTTCATCAGCAGACCGCAGGCCGAGCTGTTCGGCGGCGGGCAGGCGGAGCTCGCGCTCGCCAACCCGATCGCGGCGGAACTTTCCGACATGCGGCCAAGCCTGATCCCTGGCCTGGTCACCGCGGCGCAGAAGAATGCCGACCGCGGCTTCGGCGACGTGGCGCTGTTCGAGGTCGGCCAGATCTTCAAAGGCGACCGGCCCGAAAACCAGTTCACCGCGGCGTCCGGCGTACGCCGCGCGCTCGCCAAGGCGAGCGGCAGCGGCCGCCATTGGACCGGCGGCGGCGACGTCGACGTCTTCGACGCCAAGGGCGACGCGCTCGCCGTACTGGCTGCCGCCGGCGCCCCGATGCAAGCCTTGCAGATCGTGCCGGGCGGGCCAAGCTGGCTGCATCCGGGGCGCTCGGGGACGATCCAGATCGGGCCGCAGAACGTGCTCGGCCATTTCGGCGAGTTGCATCCGAGAGCGCTGGAAGCGCTCGACACCGCCGGTCCGCTGGTCGCCTTCGAGCTGATCCTGGAACGCATCCCCGAGCCGAAGGCCAAGCCCACGCGCGCCAAGCCGATGCTGGAGCTCTCGCCATTCCAGCCGATCACGCGCGACTTTGCTTTCGTGGTCGACCGCAACGTGAAGGCCGCCGACGTCGTGCGCGCGGCACAAAACGTCGAACGGAAGCTGATCGTCGGCGTCACCGTATTCGACGTCTACGAAGGTACGGGGATCGAGCCGGGCAAGAAATCGATCGCGATCGCTGTGACGCTGCAGCCGCGCGAGAAGACCATGACGGATCAGGAGATCGAGGCGGTCGCGGCTAAGATCGTCGCCGAAGTCACGAAGCGGACGGGTGCGGTGTTGCGGGGATAGAGCATGACCTCGAAAAATGGGACCCGGTTTTTCGGAAAAGATCATGCTCAAACGAGAAGAACATCAGCATACGCAAACCCGTCGCGCTCGACGATCTCGCCGATCGTCGCCGCAACCCGCCGCCTGAACATGGGCCCCGCCAGCACGCACGAGTGGAATTCGCCCTTCTCGCCGCACGGATCGGCGCTCGCCGGCAGGTCGGCCAGCAACGTGCGATCAAAGCGCCGGCCGGCAAAGCTCTTCGGCAGCTGCTTGAGATCGACGCAGGTCAGATAGGTCTCGACGCCCGCATCGATCATCTGGTGCGCGAGCGCTGCGGTCGGGCGCTGCCACAGCGGAAACAACGGCGTGATGCCGGTGCCGGCGAGCTTCTGCTCCCGATAGGCGCGCACGTCGGCGAGAAATAGGTCGCCAAAAATGATGTGCGTGATGCCGGCGGCCTTGGCGTCGGCGACGGCCAATGCCATGCGCGCCTCGTACACCTCGTTCGGACACGGCCAGGGGATCGCCACGATGGTCGGCGGCAGACCCGCGGCGTCGAGCTGCGCCATCAGCACTTCGCGGCGCACGCCGTGCATGCTCACGCGCCCGAACGTCTCGGTCACGGTAGTAAGAGCACCGACCACGTCATAGTCACCGGCACCGCGCACCTCGTGCAGCGCCCAGGCCGAGTCCTTTCCGCTCGACCAGGCGATGAGGGCTTTGGGGCGGGAATTTATCTGCGCACCCACTGCTTCAGCGCCGCATCCGCGGCGCGCTCGCCCGACTCCCAGGCGCCGCCGATGGTGCCCCACAAGGTCTCGTGCACCGCCTCGCCGGCAAAGAAGATACGATCGCGCACCGGCTCCGTCAGAGTCTTGCGGCTTGGCTGTCCGCCCGGCACGGCGCAAGAGAACGCCCCCATCGCCCACGGCTCCTCGTTCCAGCGCGTCGCATGGCTGCGGCCGATCGACTTCCTGATGTCGGCACCGTAGAGGCCGACAAGCCAATCGGTCGCGAACGCCACCATGGCGGCCTCGCCCTGGGCGGCGAGCTCCCGGCCGAACTTGCCGGCAACCTCGATCATGCACAGGGCTGAGCCCGATACGTTGGCGAGCAGCGCGGCGGTACGCGGCCCGCTCGCCTTCTCGAACACGAGATCGTCGCTCTGGAGCTGCAGCGGGTTTCCTTTCAGTTCGATCGCCACATGATCGTAGGAGCCGAGGGTAAGCTTGGCCAGCGCGTCGAGCTGGCGCTTGGGTAGCTCTGGCGCGAACTTGATCTTGCCGGCACTCAGCACGCTCACCGGCGCCGTCACGATCACGGCGCGCGCGATGAGGCGGCCGCGCGGCGTCTCGATCTCGACCGCGGGACGCGTCGAGACCAGGCGCTGCACCGGCACGCCGAATTGCACCGGCAGCTCGATCGCGAGCTTGACCAGGAGCGCGCCGAGGCCCTGGCGGCAGAACGCTTCGACGTCACGCTCGGCCGAACGCGCGAAATCGACCGCCGAGATCTCGTCGAGGTTCTTGCCGCAGCCGAACGGGCCGAGCACGAACTCGACGGCAGCACGCCAATCGCCCAAGTCCTTGGGCAGCGCCTGTGCGCAGGACACGTCGGCCTTGCCCGCCGCGGCGGTCTGGATCGCACGGTTCGCCCGCACGGTCGCGGCGAGGAACTCTTCCAGCTCCCCTTCGCGCGCGAAGCGGCGGCCGATGCGCAGCTTCTGGCCCTGCGGCGCCGGATAGATGTCGAGCCCGGTACGCGAGGCGAGCTTGGCCACCGGATTGAGGTCCGGCATGTGCAGCCAGTGCGCGCCGCGATCGTACGGCACGCCGAAAGTGCGGTTGTCGGTAACGCAGCGGCCGCCGACATGATCGGTCGCCTCCAGCAGCGCGAAGCGCCGTCCGGCGGATGCGACCCGACGCGCCGCCGCGATGCCGGCGGCGCCCGCGCCGATGATCGCGATCTCGGTCTCGGCCGTGGAGGCCGCACCGAGCGCCGGGGCCGCCGCGAGCACCGCGCTGCCGGCGACGAAACTGCGGCGGCTCAATGACGACATGGTTTCCGAACCGTTGATGCAAATCACATTGCCTCAACGCCACCGCGCCGGCAAACGGTACTTGGCGGCACGCGATCCACCCAACGACGCGCGATTTCGCCGCCGCGGATGTGTGATGCGGCGCACATCGGACAAACCCATAGCGGCGATCGCGTGAACCAAAATGCAAGGTGTTTCAACTTAAATTGGAGACAACGCAGAAGAGGACGCAGGGTCGAACCCTGCGCGGTTCGACCGGGAGAAGCGACATCATGGGTCGCGTGCTCGACAGTTTCGGACGTCTGCTCGCCGGCTACCTCGAGAAGCCGGTCGTGGGCTACGAGCCGTTCACGCCGAGCGATCCCGACGCGCTCGCCCGTTCGCTGCGCCCCGGCGACGTGCTGCTGGTCGAGGGCAACAACCACATCTCCGGCGCCATCAAGTACCTGACGCAGTCGACCTGGTCGCATGCGGCGCTCTATGTCGGCCCGCTGCCGGGCCGCGCGACCGACGGCGATCCGCACACGCTGATCGAAGCGGAGATCTCGACCGGCGTCGACTCCGCACCGCTGTCGAAATACCAGCGCTACCATACCCGGGTATGCCGGCCGATCGGGCTGACCGAGGCCGACTGCACGCGGGTATGCGCCTACGCGGTCGAGCGCATCGGGCTTGCGTATGATTTCAAGAACATCATCGACCTGATGCGTTACCTGATGCCGCTGCCGGTGCCGCAGCGCTGGCGCCGCCGCGCGCTCGCGCTCGGCTCCGGCGATCCGACCCGCATCATATGCTCGGCGCTGATCGCGCAGGCGTTCGAGTCGGTGCGCTATCCGATCCTGCCCAAGGTCACCCGCATGGAGAGCCGCGTCGCGCGCCGCGACATGCTGGAGATCCGCCACTCCTCGCTCTATGCGCCGCGCGACTTCGACATCTCGCCCTATTTCGCCGTGGTCAAGCCGACGATCGAGAACGGCTTCGAGTACAAGAAACTGCATTGGGCCGACCTGCCGATGCGGCCGGTCGAGAACGAGGCACCGGCGATCGAGGCGGACGGCGCGACGCTGGTGCCGCAAATGGCCGGTGAAAGGCGCCAGCGCAGCAGGCGCAGGCGGCGCGTCGCGGGGAGCTAGCGAACACGCTCCCCGCTAGACTAGCGGGACGTTGCATCAGCGTACCCAAGCCACTACCTCCACGCGGTTCGCCCGGAGGACCGCGATGCTCGATGCCGCCGTCAAGGCGCTGGCCCAGATGCTGACCCCGCCGTTCCGCTCGGTGCTGCTGCGGGCGGTCGGATTGGCGATCCTCATCCTGGTTCTGTTCGCCATTCTGCTGCACCGCCTGTTCGGCTGGCTCGCGGGCGAAGGCGCGCTCTACCTCGAAGGCCTGACCGGGCCGGGCATGCACACGGTGCTGCACGCGCTCCTTTGGGTGGTGGCGGTCGCGGCCGGCTTCGGGCTCGCCGCCGGCGCGATCTTCCTGATGCCGGCCGTCTCGGCATTCGTCGCCACGTTCTTTTCCGACGAGATCGCCGCGCAGGTCGAGCACATCCACTATCCGGCCGACCCGTCCGGCATGCCGGTGCCGCTCATGCGCGCCGGCATCGAAGGCCTCAAGACCGCGGGGCTGGCATTCCTGGTCTACCTGTGCGCGCTGCCGTTCCTGCTGTTTGCCGGGCTCGGCGTCGTCATCTTCTTCCTCGCGACCGCCTACCTGCTCGGGCGCGAATACTTCCTGCTCGCCGCCATGCGCTTCCATCCCGTCGACGAGGCCAAGGCGCTGCGCCAGGCACACCGCGGCACGCTGTTCGTCGCCGGCATGTTCATCGCGGCGTTCGTGTCGATCCCCATCGTCAATTTGGCGACGCCGCTGTTCGGCACCGCGTTCATGACGCATATGCATAAGCGGATCGCGGGTCGCCGCTCAGGGTAAGGCGACCGTCTTCTCCGGCCAGCGGCACAGGTCATTGATCAGGCACGTCTCGCACAACGGCCTGCGCGCGATGCAGGTGTAGCGCCCGTGTAGGATCAGCCAGTGGTGGGCGTGGCGCCGGTAGGGTTTCGGCACGACGCGTTCGAGGTTCATCTCCACCTCGAACGGCGTCATCCCGGGCGCCAGGTTGGTGCGGTTGCCGACGCGGAAGATGTGGGTGTCGACCGCGATCGTCTCCTCGCCGAACGCGATGTTGAGCACGACGCTGGCGGTCTTGCGTCCGACGCCGGGCAGCGCTTCGAGCGCCTCGCGCGAGCGCGGCACCACGCCGCCGTGCTCGGCGACAAGCCGGCGCGACAGCTCGACCACGTTCTTCGCCTTGTTGCGGTAGAGCCCGATGGTCTTGATGTAGTCGCGCACGCGCGCCTCGCCGAGCGCGACCATCTTGGCGGGCGTGTCGGCTTGGGCGAACAGCGCCGGGGTCGCCTTGTTGACGCCGGCATCGGTCGCCTGCGCCGACAGCACCACGGCGACCAGCAGCGTGTAGGGATTGATGTGCTGCAATTCGCCCTTCGGCTCGGGGTTTGCGGCCTTGAGGCGGCGGAAGGCTTCCTCGATCTCGTCCGCCGACCACGGCTTCGGCTTGCGGGCCTTGGGCTTGCCGGCCGGCTTGTCGATCTTCTTAGGTGACCTGCGGGGGGTCGTCTTGCGCACCATGGACCCCGTATAGTGCGGCCATGCAGGCAAGCAACGCCGAACCGTGCGAACCCACATTGTTTTCCGCGATGCTCACCCCGCACCGCTCGCTCAGCGGCGCCGGCTTCGTCGTGCTGATGGCGGTGATCGCCGGTCTCAGCTTCGTCGGCGGAGTGGTGTTCTTCGTGGTCGGCGCCTGGCCGGTGGTGGGATTCCTCGGGCTCGACGTCGTGCTGATCTACTGGGCGTTCCGCGCCAACTACTTGGCGGCGGCGGCCTACGAGGAGGTGACCGTGACGGCGTCCGAGCTGCGGGTGCGGCAGGTGAGCCACCGCGGCGACGTGGCCGAATGGTCGCTCAACCCGCTGTGGACCCGGCTCGATCGCGAGACGCACGATGAATACGGCCTCATCCGGCTGTTCCTGGTGTCGCGCGGAAAGCGGCTCATGATCGCCAGCTTTCTCGGACCGAAGGAAAAAGAAAGCTTCGCGAGCGCCCTTTCGGCCGCGATCGGCGAGGCCAAACGCGGGCCGACACGGACCCTGTCGTGATCGGAAATCGGGTGGGACCTACCCATGGACCGTTCTACATAGCGGGCAGAAACCAATGACCCCGGAGAGCGCCATGTTGTCCCCCGATCGCCTGCCCGATTTGAGCACGCTGACGCGCGCCAACGACGACTACGCGGTCGTGCGCCGCGCCATCGCCTACATCTCCGAGCACTGGCGCGTGCAGCCCGAGGTCGAGCAGATCGCGCATGCGGCCGGCGTCACGCCGGACGAGCTGCATCACCTGTTCCGCCGCTGGGCCGGGCTGACGCCGAAAGCCTTCCTGCAGGCGCTCACCCTCGATAATGCCCGCAAGTTGTTGCGCGACTCCGCGAGCGTGCTCGACGCCACCTATGAGGTCGGCCTCTCCGGCCCCGGCCGGCTGCACGACCTGTTCGTGACGCACGAGGCGATGTCGCCGGGCGAATGGAAGTCCGGCGGCGAAGGCGTCGCCATGTCGTACGGTTTCCATCCCTCGCCGTTCGGCCAGGCGCTGGTGATGGCGAACGAGCGCGGGCTCGCCGGCCTGGCCTTCGCCGACCCGGGCGAGGAGAAGGCCGCGCTCGCCGACATGACCTCGCGCTGGCCGAAGGCGAGCTATGCCGAGGACAAAGCGCGCACCGCGCCGATCGCGGCGCGCATCTTCGATCCGAGACTGTGGCGTCCCGACCGGCCGCTGCGCGTGGTCATGATCGGCACCGACTTCGAGGTGCGGGTGTGGGAGACCCTGCTCGGTATCCCCATGGGCAAGGCCTCGACCTATTCGGACATCGCCGCCAAGATCGGCAAGCCGAAGGCCTCGCGCGCAGTCGGCGCCGCGGTCGGGAAGAACCCGGTGTCGTTCGTGGTGCCGTGCCACCGCGTGCTCGGCCGCTCCGGCGCCGTCACCGGCTATCACTGGGGCCTGACGCGCAAGCGCGCCATGCTCGGTTGGGAAGCCGGGCAGGTCGCGGCGGCTTAGTCGCCCCCCGAAGGCAGCGCCGCATATGACGCCGGTGCTTGCTTGCTGCACCGAAAGCGCCACAGCCCCCTCCCCCCTTGTGGGGGAGGTGGCGAGCGAAGCGAGCCGGAGGGGGACTCGCCACAAGCATGACAGTTGATGAAGAATCTGCCGAGATAGAAAGAAGGCCCCCTCCCGCCCCGCCTTCGCTAACGCTTCGGCGGGTCGACCTCCCCCACAAGGGGGGAGGGGGCTGTGGCGCTTTCAGCGTCCATACCTTCGGGCGAAAGCATCTGCGTCAGATGCAATAGACCTGCCCCAAACTGCGGGCGGATTACGCCGCTCTCACCTGTGGAGCAGGACTTTCTGTCCCTTGTGGCGCCGGAGCCAAGTCCCCAACTTAGCATCTCATTGTTGCTACAAAGGATTGCACGATCATGAACTCCCTCGATGAGGAAGATCGCGCGCATGTCGCTAGCGCACGCGCCCAACTCCTCCGATTGCGCTCTAGCACCAACCTGAGTGAGAAGTTGGCCGGCATAAAGGTCTTGCTTGCCAGCATTGAGCCTAAAACTACGGGGACTAGGATCGAGAGCCGCTTGCCGCTCTATGAAGCAAAGGCCGACGTTTACAACGCCGTCGCCGTGGTCAAGACGAGAATCGAGGAAGGACGAGCGCCAGACTGGCATGCGGCAATCCAGAGCTTCGACCAATGGCTTGAAGCAATTCCGTAGAGTCCGCGCATTCGCTTCAAACCTTCTTCCAATAATACGCCGTGTCGCAGAAGCCGCCGCCGGGCCAGAGCGCATAATCGGGAATGACGCCGACGCGCTGCCAGCCGGCGCGCTCGTACACGCGCTCCGCGTCGCTGCTGGCGGTATCGAGCACCAGCAACGTACGGCCCCGCGCCTTCGCCTCCGCCTCGATGCGCTCGAGCATCGCAGCGCCGACGCCGCGGCGGCGCGCCGCGCGATGCGTCAGCATCTTCTTCACGTCGGCGCGGTGCGGCTGGTTCGGCGGGGTGTCGAGACCAAGCTGCACGGTGCCGACGATGCGCCCGTCGATACGCCCCGCCACCAGCACGGTCTCGTCGCGCTCGACACTCGCGATCATCTTGCGGAAGAATGCGACGGCATCGTCCTTGCCGAACGGATGCATGAAGCTGACCGACGCCCCGCCGGCGACGCAGTCGACCAGGACTTCGGCGAGCTCATCGATCGCGGCCGTCGCCGCGGCGGCATCGAGGACAACGATTTCGGCAGGCGGGCTCACGCCGCGAGATCGAGCTTCGACGCGACGGTCGAGTCCGCGTTGAGCCGATAGACCATCGGCACGCCGGTGCCGAGCTCACGCTTGAGGATCGACTCGGTCGTGTGTTTCTCCAGGACCATGATCAAGGCGCGCAGCGAATTGCCGTGCGCCACGACCAGCACGCGCTCGCCGCGCAACACGCGCGGCTGGATCTCGCGCACGTAATAGGGCAGCACGCGCGCCACCGTATCCTTCAAGCTCTCGCCGCGCGGCGGCGCCACATCGTAGGAACGGCGCCAGAGCTCGACCTGCGCCTCGCCCCACTTCCTGCGCGCCTCGTCCTTGTTGAGGCCGACCAGGTCGCCATAGTCGCGCTCGTTGAGCGCCAGGTTCTTGATGACTGGAATCTTGGTCTGCCCCATCTCTTCCAGCATCAGGTCGAGCGTGCGGTGCGCACGCATGAGCGCCGAGGTGTAGGCGACGTCGAAGCCAAGCCCCTGCTCCTTGAGCTTGCGGCCGGCGGTGTGCGCCTCGGCAACGCCCTGCCCGGTCAGATCGACGTCCTTCCAGCCGGTGAACTGATTCTTCAGGTTCCACTCGCTTTGGCCGTGGCGCACGAGCACGAGAAGGCGGTCGCTCATTCGTTCAATCCCAGCACGTCCATCATCGAGTAGAGCCCGGGCTGCTGCCCACACGCCCACAGCGCCGCCTTGAGGGCGCCGCGCGCGAACAGCATGCGGTCCTCGGCCTTGTGGACGAGCTCGATGCGCTCGGCCGGGCCGGCGAAGATCACGCTGTGCTCACCCACCGCCGTGCCGCCGCGCAGCGCCGCAAAGCCGATATCGCCCGCCCTGCGCGCGCCGGTATGACCATCGCGTCCGCGCGCGGAGTGTTTGGCCAGTTCGATGCCGCGGCCCTGTGCCGCCGCCTCGCCGAGCAACAATGCCGTGCCGGAAGGAGCATCGATCTTCCTGTTGTGGTGTATCTCGAAGATCTCGATGTCGAAGTCGGTGTCGAGCGCCTGCGCGGCACGCTTGACCAGCGCAGCCAGCAGATTGACGCCGAGGCTCATGTTGCCGGACTTGACGATCACGGCGCGCTTGGCGGCGGCCGCGATCAGGGCGTCCTCCTCGGCCGACAACCCGGTGGTGCCGATGACATGCACGCGGCTGAGCTTGGCGGCAATCTCCGCATGGGCGAGCGTCGCGGCCGGAATGGTGAAGTCGAGCACGCCGTCGGCTGCGGCGAGCAGAGGCCCCAAGTCGTCGGTCACCGTCAGGCCGGTCGGTCCAAGCCCGCCGAGCTCGCCGGCGTCGCGCCCGATCGCCGCGGAGCCCGGCGCATCGACTGCGCCCGCGAGCGCGAGCCCCTTGGTCTCGGCCACGGCCTTGATCAAGGTGCGCCCCATGCGCCCGCCGGCGCCGGCCACGATCAACCGCATGTCGGCCATCGCTATTCTCCTGGTCGCCCCGGTATAGCGGGCGGGGCTGGGCGAGAAAAGCAACAAGCTTGAATGCGTCCTATCGGGGACGCTGAAGCTTTTCGACGAGGAACGGCACGACCTGCCGCCGGTACTCCTCGGGCGCGTAGGCTTCGAGATCGATATGTCCCGCGCCTTCCACTGCCCAGAACGTCTTGGGCTCGCGTGCGCGCGCGAACAGGTCCTTCGCTTCGCTCAACGGGGTGCGATTGTCGCGCGTACCCGAGGCCACGAGCAGCGGCACGCGCACCTCGCCGATACGGTCGATCGGCCGCAAATCGATCGGCCGCACGCCGAGGATCGGCCCGAGCAGCAGTTGGAACAGATACGACAGCGGTTCCGCGCTGACGTCGCCGACGACCGGGCCGAGGAAGAAGCGGACGCGGTTGGCGATCGCCGCTCCGATCTCGGGATAGACCGCCTCGAGCACCAGGGCATCGACCGCCAACGGAGCGGGGCCGAGCAAGGCTGCGGCGCCGCCGAGCGACGAACCGACGATTCCCAACCGCTCGGCCGGCAGGCGCTTGCGCATGAACGCGACGGCCGCGTCGGCGTCGCGCGCTTCCAGATATCCGAACGTGATGCGCGCGCCGGTGCTCTCGCCGTGCGCTTGGAAATCGAACACCAGGACCGAGAAGCCGATGCCGTTGAGCATGCGGGCGCGGCGCATCATGGTCAGGCGATTGCCATAGACGCCGTGCATGAGCACGACTGCGCCGCCGCCGGGCCGCCCCGCCATGAACCAGCCGCGCAATGCGCCGGATACGGAGAGAAATTCGACCGCCTCGATCGCCAAGTCCCCGGGCGCGGGCCCGACGGAAGCTTGCGCCGGACGCGACAGGCGCAACCCGACCGCCACGACGGTGACGACCAGGATCACGATGCCGACGAAGGCAATGCCGGCGGCGTGCCGCATCCAACGGCCACCCCGCATAGGCGAACGGTGCGTGACGCCGGTCACGTGTCGGCGGGCTGCGGCCCGTCGTAACCCTCGATCACCAGGATGTCGCCGGTCGAGTACGGCGTGCGCAGCGCGATGGCGCGCTGGTATTCGGGCGACTCGTAGCAGGCGAGCGCGGTCGCGTAGTCCTTGAACTCGATCACCACGTTGCGCGAACGGCTCGCGCCTTCCTTGGCCTCGAACGGTCCGCCGCGCACCAGGAACCGGGCGCCGTACTTGCGCAACGGCTCGGCATTGGCCGCCATGTAGCCCTTGTAGTTCTCCGCGTCGTGCACGTCGACGCGCCCGATCCAGTAGCCTTTCTTCGCCATGAAACGCTCCACTCAATGGCCGGCAGCAGCGGCGATCTCCGCCACGATCGCCTCGGCCGATGCCTTCGGATCGTTGGTCTCCACCACCGGCCGGCCGACCACCAGATAGTCGGCGCCGGCGACGATCGCCTGCCGCGGCGTCGAGACGCGCTTCTGGTCCCCGCGCGCGATGCCGGCCGGGCGGATGCCGGGCGTCACCAGCGCCAGGTCGGCGCCGACGATGAGGCGCAACGGCGCGGCCTCCTCGGGCGAGCATACCAGCCCGTCGACGCCGGCATCGTGCGCCTGCACGGCGCGGCGGCCGACCAGATCGTCGACCGTCATGGTGTAGCCCGACTCGGCGAGATCGACGTCGTCATAGGAGGTGAGCACCGTGACGGCCAGGATGCGCAGCTGAGAGCCGCGGCGGGCGTCGACGGCGGCCTTCATGGTCTGCGGGAAGGCGTGGACGGTGAGGAAGGTCGCGCCCATGCGCGCCACGTTCTCGACGCCTTTGGCGACCGAGTTGCCGATGTCGTGCAGCTTCATGTCGAGGAACACGCGCTTGCCCGCGCGCACCAGCGCGTCGGCGAGCGGCAAGCCGCCCGCGAAGGCGAGCTGATAGCCGATCTTGTAGAACGTGACGCTGTCGCCGAGCCGCTCCACCATCGCTTCGGCGGCGCGCACGGTCGGCAGGTCGAGCGCGACGATCAGGCGCTCGCGCGGATCGGGCGCGACTCTCTGCTCCGGAATGCCGGCGGTCGATTCGCTGCGCATGAGGGCAGGATAGCCGAAGTCAGCCCTTGCGATAGACCCATACGCGCGCGGGCGGCATGTTGCGCCAGATGCGCTCGGAGGATTCGACGTGCATGCTGCCGCTCTGCGGGATCGGGGCGATCACCGCATAGGTGAACTGCACGAACGGCGCGCCCGGACGCAACAGCGCGAGCGCGTCGCGCAGCAGGTGCAGGCGCGTGCGCAGCGGCTTGGTGACCAGCGGCAGGCCGGATACGACCGCGGCGGCGGGATGCCGCATGATGCCGCCAAGCGTCTCGCGCAGGCTGTAGGCATCGCCCTGCACCACGGTCGCCGCCGGATAGCGCTGTTGCAGCAGCTGGCAGAAGGTCGGGTTGAACTCGACCAGCACCAGGCGGGCCGGGTTGACGCCGTGCTCGATCAGCGCTTCGGTCACCGGCCCGGTGCCGGGTCCAAGCTCGATCACCGGACCGGGCACTTCCGGCTCCACGTAGCGCGCCATGGTGCGGGCGAGCACCTTGCCGGACGGCGTGACCGCGCCCATCGCCAGCGGCTTCTCGATCCACGAGCGGATGAAGCGCACCTCGTCGTCGAGCCGGATGCCGTTCTTCTGCTCGAAGCGGCGGACGCGGGTCTGGATGTTCTTGCCGATACGCTGCTCGAACAGCCGCAGCGGACGCTCGACCGTCTTCTCGAGGGTCTCCTCAAAAATCCGCACGCGCTTTTCGATATTCCTGCCGATCTTGCGCTCGAAGATGCGGAAGCGCCTTTCGAGGTTCTTCTCGAGCGTCTGCAGCGGGTGTAACGGCATGGCTCTAGGATGGGCCCGATTGCAGTTTCATGACGAAGAACCGGTAACGGCCGCCGGCCAAAGGGTCAAGTAAGGACGGACCTCAGGCAGAACCTGAGCGCTGCCCAAGTCCATCGAAGAACTCTTTGACCTTGGTGAAGAATCCGGCCGACTCCGGATGCGTCTCCTGCGACGATTGCTGCTCGAATTCTTGCAGCAAGTCTTTCTGTTTTTTAGTGAGTTTTTGTGGCGTCTCGACCACGACCTGGACATACATGTCGCCGGTCTCGCGCGCGCGCAAGATGCGCATCCCCTTCCCGCTCAACCGGAAGCGGCGGCCCGACTGGGTCCCCTCGGGCACCTTCACGCGCGTTTTGCTCCCGTCGATGGTCGGCACCTCGAAGCCGCCGCCGAGCGCGGCCGTGACCATCGAGATCGGCACGCGGCAATGCAGGTCGGCGCCGTCGCGCTGGAAGAACGGATGCGGACTGATGGCGAGGAAGATGTAGAGGTCGCCGGCCGGCCCGCCGCGCAGGCCTGCCTCGCCCTCGCCCCCGAGCCGGATGCGCGTGCCGTCCTCGACCCCCGGCGGCACGTTGACCGACAGCGTGCGCTCGCGCGAGACGCGGCCGGAGCCGGAGCAACTCGGACACGGATTGTCGATTACCTGGCCGCGGCCCTGGCAGGCGACGCAGGTACGCTCGAGCGTGAAGAAGCCTTGTGAATGGCGGATCTTGCCGTGGCCGGAGCAGGTCGGGCAGGTCTTGGGCTTGGACCCGGCCTTGGCGCCGGCGCCCGAGCAGGCCTCGCAGGTGACCGGGGTCGGGATGCGGATCTGGGCGGTCTTGCCGTGGAACGCCTCTTCGAGGCTGATCTCCATGTTGTAGCGCAGGTCCGAGCCGCGCTCGCGGCCCGAGCCGCGCCCGCGCCGATTGCCGCCCATGCCGAACAGGTCGTCGAAGATGTCCGAGAAGGTCGAAGCGAATTCGGCGCCGAAGCCGTGCGCCGCATTGGGACCACCCATGCCGTGCTCGAAGGCGGCGTGGCCGAAGCGGTCGTAGGCGGCGCGCTTCTGCTCGTCCCGGAGGACGTCGTAGGCTTCGTTGATCTCCTTGAATTTGTGCTCGCTGTCCTTGTCGCCGGAGTTGCGATCCGGGTGGTACTTCATGGCGAGCTTGCGATAGGCGGCCTTCAACTCGCCGTCGCTGGCGGCGCGGGTGACTTCCAGGGCCTCGTAATAGCAGCGCTTGGTCATTCGGCCGTCCCGCGCATGGCCGGGACATGGTCAGTCCGGCCACCCCAAACGCGCACCCCCGGGGCGAACCCGGGGGTGAACATCGTGTCGGCGCATGGATCCATGCGAACTGCCCCGTCAGCTCACGCCGACTTCTTGTTCTTCTTGTCGTCGTCGACCTCGGTGAATTCCGCGTCGACGACATCGTCCTTCTTGGGTCCGCCTTGGGCACCGGGCGCGCCCGGATCGTCGGGGCCGCCGGGGCCGCCGGCCTGATCCTTCTGCGCCTGCGCATAGGCGGCATCGCCGAGCTTCATCGAGGCCTGCACCAACGTATTGGTCTTGGCCTTGATCGCCTCGGCGTCATCGCCCTTCACGGCTTCCTTCAACGCCGCCATGGCGTCCTCGATGGCACGACGCTCGGCCTCGCCGACCTTGGAGCCGTGCTCGGCAACCGCCTTGTCGGTCTCGTGGATCAGCGCTTCGGCGTGATTCTTCGCCTCCACCAGGGCGCGGCGCTTCTTGTCCTCGTCGGCATGAGCCTCGGCGTCCTTGACCATCTTCTCGATGTCGGCTTCCGACAGGCCGCCGGATGCCTGGATGCGGATCTGCTGCTCCTTGCCGGTGCCCTTGTCCTTGGCCTGGACGTTGACGATGCCGTTGGCGTCGATGTCGAAGGCGACCTCGACCTGCGGCACGCCGCGCCGCGCCGGCGGGATGCCGACCAGATCGAACTGGCCGAGCAGCTTGTTGTCGGCCGCCATCTCGCGCTCGCCCTGGAACACGCGGATCGTCACCGCGGTCTGATTGTCCTCGGCGGTCGAGAACACCTGGCTCTTCTTGGTCGGGATCGTGGTGTTGCGGTCGATCAGCCGCGTGAACACGCCGCCCAGGGTCTCGATGCCGAGCGAGAGCGGCGTCACGTCGAGCAGCAGCACGTCCTTGACGTCGCCCTGCAGCACACCCGCCTGCACCGCGGCGCCGATCGCCACGACTTCGTCCGGGTTGACGCCCTTGTGCGGCTCCTTGCCGAAGAACTGCTTCACCACCTCCTGCACCTTCGGCATGCGGGTCATGCCGCCGACCAGGACGACCTCGTTGATCTCGCCGGCCGAGAGCTCCGCGTCCTTCAGCGCCTTGCGGCACGGCTCGACGGTCTGCTGGATCAGGTCATCCACCAGCGCCTCGAACTTGGCGCGCGTGAGCTTCAGGGTCAGGTGCTTGGGACCCGAGGCGTCGGCGGTGATGAACGGCAGGTTGATCTCGGTCTGCGTCGTGGAGGAGAGCTCGATCTTGGCCTTCTCGGCGGCTTCCTTGAGGCGCTGCAGCGCGAGCTTGTCGCGACGCAGGTCGATGCCCTGCTCCTTCTGGAACTCGTCGGCCAGATAGTTGACGAGGCGCATGTCGAAGTCCTCGCCGCCCAGGAACGTATCGCCGTTCGTGGACTTCACCTCGAACACGCCGTCGCCGATCTCCAGGATGGAGATGTCGAAGGTGCCGCCGCCGAGGTCGTAGACCGCGATGGTGCCGGTCTTCTGCTTGTCGAGCCCGTAGGCGAGCGCGGCCGCGGTCGGCTCGTTGATGATGCGCAGCACGTCGAGGCCGGCGATCTTGCCGGCGTCCTTGGTGGCTTGGCGCTGGGCGTCGTTGAAGTAGGCGGGCACGGTGATGACGGCCTGCTCGACCTTCTGCCCGAGATAGGCTTCCGCGGTCTCCTTCATCTTCTGCAGGACGAAGGCGGAAATCTGCGAGGGCGAATAGGTCTTGCCGTCGGCCTCGAGCCAGGCGTCGCCGTTCGAGGCGCGCACGATCTTGTAGGGGACGAGCTTCTTGTCCTTCTCCACCATCGGGTCGTCGTAGCGCCGGCCGATCAGGCGCTTGACCGCGAAGAAGGTCTTCTCGGGGTTGGTGACCGCCTGCCGCTTGGCGGGCTGGCCGACCAGACGTTCGCCATCGTCGGTGAAGGCGACGATCGAGGGCGTGGTGCGTGCGCCTTCGGCGTTCTCGATGACTTTCGGCGTCGCGCCTTCCATGACGGCGACGCAGGAGTTGGTGGTGCCGAGGTCGATCCCGATGACCTTGCCCATGTATCCTCTCTTTCCGGCAGATCGGCCGGGCCCTTGCGGCGCCCGCGGGGTCAGGCCGGGCGATCACGCCCGCAGGACTGCCCCTGTTCCGATCCCCAATAATTGACTGCGCCGCCCCCCGGCGGCGTTCTTCGGTCATATAGGAGGGGCGTTCGGGCTCGCAAGGCGACACATCACAATTCTGCGATCACGCCGCGGGCTGGGGCTGGGCCAGGGATCGCCGCGGGATCGCACGGCCGCCGAGCTGCGCGGTCCGGTCGGCCGCGGCTTCGTACGCGCCCAGCACGAAAGCCGCGAGCAGCAGCAGCGGCGTCACGCCGAGGCCGAACCAGACCAGATACATGATCAGGATCGGGGCAAGCCAGGCGAGCAGCAGCACCGCGTTGCGGCCAAAGCCGGCCGGCAGCGGGACGCACAAGCGCCATACGATGACGGCGGCGAGCGCGGTCAGGTCGTAGTTGAACGCATAGGGCGTGATCAGCGGCGCCGCGCAACTCAGTACGAAGGCGCGCTTGAACGGATCGGTCGTGCGCCGGACCGCCCAGCAGGCGGTCACGATCACCGTGAACGCGACCGCCGTCTGCAGCGCGACCGACGCCGCGTAGGGCAGCTTGAACACCTGACCGCCGGCCAGCACCGAGGTCATCATCAGCGTGTAGAAGCCCTTGAAGCCTTGCATCCCGACGGCCGTCAGGGCGCCGGTGACGCGAAAATAGTCCAGCCACGGCTCGATGCCGAACAGCGCGGCCGAAAGCGCGACCAGGACGGCCGCGGTGACGACCGCGCTCGCGATCGTCCGCCACGCGCCGAGGACCAACAAGACAAACGGCAGCACGATGCCGAGGTGCGGCTTGAAGGTGAGCAGGCCGAACAGGATGCCGGCCATGACCGGACGGCGGTCGAGCGCCAAGATGCCGCCAAGGAACAAGGCCGCCGTCAGGAACCCGTTCTGCCCGCCGGCCGCATTGATCAGACAGGCCGGCGCCAGCGCCAGGGCGAGCAACGCATAGGCGCGATAGCGCGTCTCGACCTGCGTCAACACGACGCCGGCGAACAACGCGAACAGACCGAACGTCCAGAGGGCAAGCGCCGCCAGATAAGGAAGCTGCGCGAACGGCCAGAACAGCAGCAGCGCGGATAGCGGATAACTCCAGTAGTGGAACGACATCGGCAGACCGATGAGCGTCCCGATCTCGCGCGCATAGGCGTCGAAATCGAACAGGATGTGGATCTTGCCGCCGAAGGCGAGCTGCGGAGCCGCCCAGACGTTGATGAAGTCGCGCCCGATCTGGTAGCCGGCGACGTCGAGCCCGCCGCCCGCCGGCCAATAAACTCCGGCAATCCAGGGAGCGACGAGCAGCACCGACAGCAGCGGGTAGGCGATACGCAGCGTGTGCTGGCGCGTCATCGTGCGGCTCTCACGCGATAGACATGGAACGGCCCATCGGTTTCCACGGGCACGAGCCAAGCCGGAATTTCGCCGGCCTGGAGCCGCCCCCACAGGCTGGCGTTGCGCTCGGCATCGCTCAAGCCCACCGGTCCGCGCGGGCCGCAGGTCACCACGTAGGAGGCGCCCGATTGGGCGATGAGCGCGCGCGCCGCGGCCGGAGCGGAAGCGAACGCCCGATGGGCGGTGAGAATGCCGGTGGACAGGCGATGGTACGGCGCCGCCATCACGGCATGCGGCGTCAGCGCCAGCAGCGAGGGGCCGTAATCGATGTCGGTGATGATGAGGCCGGCGGGCAAGCGCGCGAGCGGCGCGTAGTTGGCGATGCGCAGACAGGCCTTCCGCTCGGGCCGCGAGAAGTTCTCGTTGTCGTCGAGACCGGCCGCGTTGGCGATCGAGATCGCGCCGGCCGAGAGCGCCGCGGGCGTCATCAGCAAGGCGGCGGCGAACCGCAGCGCGACGGCCTTGAGCTGGAATGCCTCGAACATCCGCAGCACGAGCGCCGCCACCAGCGGCATGCCGAACCACATGGCGTAGGAGAAGGTCTTGATGGTCGCGAGCGTGGTGGCGCAGGCGAGCAGAAACGCGGCGCCGGCAGCAAGGAACGCGAAGTCGCGCCGGTGCGCGCGCGCCAGCAGCAGCATGGCAATCAGCGCGACCGCCGGGAAGGTCGCGATCGCCGCGCCGGTCAGCGGCGTGTTGCGCAACACGCGCAACAACGGCTGCATCTCGCGCACTTCGGCGAGCCAGATCGGCCAAACGCCCGCATCCATCATGGCGTAGGGCCCGCCGAGACAGCGCGGCTCGAGCATGACAAGCACGGCGAGCGCCGCGGCGGCAGCCGTCGCGGCCCAGCCGCAACGCACGACCGGCCGTTCGGATGGGAAAGTGCCGGCGAGCGCGAGCAGCAAGCTGCCGGCGATCACGCCGGCGACGAGATTGATGGCGATGGCGTCGCAGACGCGCATGTTCCAGTGCGCCGGACCGACGCTGACCAGGAACGCGATGCATGTCGTGGCGGCAAGCGCCAGCCCGTAGGCGCGCATGGCACCCGCCGCCGCGCGATCGAACACGTAGCGCAATGCGAACGCCGCCCCGCAGGCCGCGAGATACGGCAGGCATTCAAGCCCGATGCCGAGCCCCAGGCCGGTCGCGGCGCCGGCCGCCCAGGCGCACCAGCGCAGCCGGTCCGACCACACGGTCGCGGCAAGCGCGAGTAGTGACAGCGCGATCTGCACGTTGTGATGATCGATGCGGCCGGGCGGGAATTGCTGATAGGCCGGCAGGCCGAGGATCGCGAGCAGCAGCGCGACCAGCGCGGCCTCGCGTCCGGCGATGCGCCAGGCGATCCCTACCATGCCGACCAGCGTCGGCAGCAGCCACAGCAGCGGCCAAACCGCGCGCATCAGCCGCTCGGCGAATGACGGTTCGGCGAACAGGCCGAACAGCAGGAACAGGCCGGCAAGTCCCGCATCGATCAGCCGCGACCAGTGCAAGTCATAGCCGAGCGGCGGCTGCACGCGCGCTTCGTGCAGGTCGAACCAGCCTTGACCGGCGAGGAACGCGCGCATCTGCGTCAGCCGCATCGCGTCGTCGGTGTCGTGCAGGGTCAAAGCGGTGTCGGCCCAGTGCTGCGCGAGCAGCTGACCGGCGACGAGCAGCCAGGCGATGGCGAGCAGCAGCGCGAAGTTCGGCTGACGCATCGACGCAGGGGACATGGAACGGCTCGTGATCGTCATCCGCGGGAACACTTTTGTTCCAACAGCGTTGAGTTTCGCTTAACGCCGGCACGGAAATGCGTGAGCTTATTCAAATCGATAAGCCGGAAATTAACGAACTCCTGCCATGCAGGACGACAACGCGCGTGCCGCCGGCGCATGCGGCCACCAAGGTTCCCGGCATGACGGTCCGCAACGTCGAATTGACCCACGCCTATCCGGCAGCGGACACCGATCTGCGCCGGCTTGCGGCGCGGATGCCGCGGGTACTGCGCTTCATGGGCGTCGGCATGCTCGGGCTTACAACCGACATGCTGGTCTTCACCCTCATCTCGCTCTACGAGCCGCGACCGCTGCTGGTGCGCCTGGTCTCGATTTCCTGCGCCACCTTCGTGACCTGGCGGCTCAACCGCGCGCTCACCTTCGATCGCACCGGACGCCACCAGGGGCACGAGGCGCTGCGTTACGGCGCCGTGACGGCGACGGCGCAAACGGTGAGCTACACGGTGTTCGCCATCCTGGTCCTTACCGCGCTCGATTGGTTCCCGCAGGCCGCCATGCTATGCGGGGCTGCGGCCGGCGCGCTCATCGCCTACAACGGCCATCGCCTGTTCGCGTTCGCGCCGCGCACCCGCGCGCGCGGCTAGTGCCCCGAACCCGAAGTTCGCACACATCGTGCTGCAAGGTCGGTTGCGAACTTCGGGTTCAAAAGGGGCACTAGAATTATGGAGTTGCTAGTGTCCTTCGATTCCGAAGTTCGCTTCCGAGTGTGCCGCAAATGCTGGCGAACTTCGGAATCGGGACACTAGGCGGCGTTGCGGCCAACGTCATCCCCGGGAGTTGGCGGCGTTCATGCGTATCGATGCGGACGTATTCATCATCGGCGCCGGTCCGGCCGGCCTTACTGCCGCGTATTGCCTCACCAAGGAGACGCCCTCGGTCCTGGTGATCGAGAAGGACCCGGTCTACGTCGGCGGCATCAGCCGCACCGTCGCCTACAACGGCTTCCTGTTCGACATCGGCGGCCACCGCTTCTTCTCCAAGGCCAAGGAAGTGGTCGACCTCTGGCACGAGATCCTGCCGAACGACTTCATCGAGCGGCCGCGCCTCTCGCGCATCTACTACGGCGGCAAGTACTACTCCTATCCGCTCAACGCGTTCGAGGCGCTCGGCAATCTCGGCTTGATCAACAGCGCGGCCTGCATGCTGTCGTTCGCCTACGCCAAGGCGTTCCCGATCAAGCAGGCGCGCACGTTCCACGACTGGGTGCGCAACCAGTTCGGCGAGAAGCTGTTCTCGATCTTCTTCAAGACCTACACCGAGAAGGTGTGGGGCATGTCGTGCGACCAGATCTCCGCCGACTGGGCGGCGCAGCGCATCAAGGGATTGGACCTCGGCGTCGCGGTCGCGAACGCGCTCAAGCGCGCGCTAAAGCCGAACGGCGCCGCCAAGGCCGGCGCGCCCAAGAGCGGATCAAAGAGCGGACCAAAGACCCTGATCGAGAGCTTCCAATACCCGCGCAAGGGCCCGGGCATGATGTGGGAAGCCGCGGCGCGCAAGGTGGCGGAGCGTGGCGGCCGCGTATTGATGGGCCGCAAGCTGCAAGGCCTCGCCTACGATGCCGGCCGCAAGCTCTGGCGCATCGAGGTCGCGGGACCGGAGGGCGGCGAGACCTACACGGCGCGGCATGTCGTCTCGTCGGCTCCGGTGCGCGAACTCGTCTCCAAGATATCGCCCACTCCCATCTCGCTGCCGCATGCGCGCGCCTTGCGCTACCGCGATTTCGTCACCGTCGCGCTGATGGCCAACAAGCCCGACCTGTTCCCCGACAACTGGGTGTACATCCACGATCCGTCGGTCAAGGTCGGCCGGGTGCAGAACTTCGGTTCCTGGTCGCCCGAGCTGGTGCGACCGGGCATGAGCTGCCTTGGGCTTGAGTATTTCTGCTTCGAGGGCGACGGGCTGTGGAACGCGCCGGACGAGGAGCTGATCGCACTTGCCAAGCGCGAGATCGAGAAGATCGGCCTCGTCACCGCCGCCGACGTGGTCGACGCCTGCGTGGTGCGCCAGCCCAAGGCCTATCCGGTGTACGACGAGAATTATCGCGACAACATGGCGATGATCCGCCGCGATCTCGAGGCGAGCTATCCGAGCCTGCACCTGGTCGGACGCAACGGCATGCACAAGTACAACAACCAGGACCACGCCATGATGACCGCGATGCTGACGGCGCGGAACATCCTCCTGGGCGAGCGGCGCTACGACGTATGGAACGTGAACGAGGACGCCGAGTATCACGAGGCCGGCGCCTCGGGCGCCCAGGAGGCACTGCGCAGCGAACGCCTGGTGCCGCAGAGGGCGAAGGCGGCCAAGACGGCAGCGGCGTAGCGCCGCACGCACACCCTCAGCGTTGATGCGAAGTCCCAACTTTCCCACGACAAGTGCAGGGAAATCCCTGGGACAGGGGGTAAGGTTCGTGTCATAAATTATGACATGAATGCCCCTCGCACCCGCTACCACAGCCCGCTGCGCGACCGGCAGAAGAAGCAGACGCGCGACCTGATCCTCGACGCGGCCGAGCGCATGCTGAGCCGCGCGAACGTCCGCGCGGTGACGATCGCCGACGTGGCGCGCGCCGCCGAGGTCACCGAGCGCACCGTGTACCGGCATTTCCCGACGCGCGAGGACCTGCTCGCCGCCTGTTGGCGGCGCGCGTTGCGCACGTTCCTGCGCGGCCAGACCGCCGAGGTCGAGACGCTGGATGAGATGCTCGACCTGACCCGCGAGGCGTTCAAGATCTTCGACGCCCATGAGGGCGTGGTGCGCGCGTTGATCGAGTCGCCGGACGGGCGCGAGGTGCGCCGGGCACCGGGTCAGCGACGGTTCGAGGCGCTCATGCGCACGTTCGAGAAGATCCTGCCCGGACACGCGGCGAAAGACATCAGGGCGCTCGCGGCGGCGACTCATGCGATTGCCAGTACGCCGGCCTGGTGCCACCTGCGCGACCAGTGCGGCCTCGACGGCGAGGAAGCCGGGGATGTGGTCGTGCTCGCCATCTCGCTGATGGTCGAGGCCCTCAAAAGCCGGGCCGACGCCGCGAAAAATACGTGACTCGCGGTCTCACGCGTTGTGACACCGGTAATGTCCGATTTTGTTGACATCTGCCGTATTTAACGTCAGTGTTAATGACATCAAGTTTGCACTATGGCGCCAATCTGAAGCGCCGAACCTCAGGGGACCGCCATGGCAAGGGCTGTCGAACTGAACCCGGGCGCCGAACTGGCCGTGCTGCTCGATCGCGTGGCGCAAGGGGACCGCGCGGCATTCGAGACGCTTTACCGCCGCACCAGCGGCAAGCTGTTCGGCACGGCGCTCGCAATCATGCGCCGCCGCGAGGCCGCCGAGGACGTGGTGCAGGAGGCCTTCCTGCGCATCTGGAAATCGGCCGGGCAGTATCGGCCGGGGCGCGGCGCCGCCATCACCTGGATGGCGGCGATCGTGCGCAACCTCGCGATCGACAAGCTGCGCAGCGCTGCGCTCGAGCGCCACGAGGAGATGACCGACGATTTCGCCGCCGACCTGCCCGATCCGATCCTTGCGCTCGCCGATCGTGACGACGAAGCGCGCCTCACGCGCGCCATTGCGACGCTCGATCCCGACAAGCGCGCGTTGCTGATCGCCGCCTATGTGCGCGGCGAGAGCCGCGCCGAACTGGCCGCGCGCTTCAACGCGCCGGTGAACACGATCAAGACCTGGCTGCACCGCACCGTCGCCGAGCTGCGCGCCGCCATCGAAGCGGAACGCGAAAGCCGCTGCGCGGCGTAGTGTTTTGCTGCGCGGCAAGAGCTGCGCTAAAGCGGCGCGATGCAAGTCGCGATCCCCGGCGTCCGCTACGTTCCCGAGTTCCTCGATCGAGACGCGCAGGCACGTCTGTTGGCGGCGCTGCGCGCCGTCCTTGCCGAGGCGCCGTTCTATACGCCGCGCATGCCGCGTTCGGACCGGCCGTTCACGGTGCGTATGAGCAACTGCGGCCCGCTCGGCTGGGTCTCGGACCAGCGCGGCTATCGCTATCAGGCCACCCATCCCGAGACCGGCCGGCAGTGGCCGCCGATGCCGGAGCCGTTGCGCGCGGCGTGGTGGGCGCTGGCCGACTATCCGCATGCGCCCGAGGCCTGCCTCATCAACTACTACGCGCCCGGCGCCCGCATGGGCCTGCATCAGGATCGCGACGAGCAAGACTTCGACGCACCGGTCGTGTCGCTCTCGCTCGGCGATGCTTGCCTGTTCCGCGTCGGCGGCCGCACGCGCAAGGATCCGACCAGTGCGTTCCGTCTCGCCTCGGGCGACGCGGTCGTGCTCGGCGGTGCGGCGCGGCTTGCCTTCCACGGCGTCGACCGCATCATGGGCGGAACCTCGACCCTGCTGCCCGAAGGCGGACGGATCAACCTGACCATGCGACGCGTGACGAAGCCCGATGCGTAGACCCGGGTATTCCGATGCGCATGACCGACGCATTGTCGCCCATGTCGCAGCCATGTATTGGGACGCGCGGGACGACGCAGGATATTGAGGAGGCCGATCAATGCGGATTCGGACTCTATTCGCGGCCCTCGGCGTAGCGCTCGCGGTCGCGACGCCGGCATGGGCCGCCGACCCGGTGTTCCCGCTCAATTCGCGCATCGGCCTGGTGCCGCCGCCCGGCTTCGTCGCCAGCATCCGCTTTCCCGGCTTCGAGAGCCCGCAGGGCAATGCGGCGATCCTGCTGGTCGAATTCCCGGCCCAGGCGTTCGCCGACATAGAGAAGGGCTTTACCGACGAGGCGCTCAAGGCGCGCGGCATGATCGTCGAGAAACGCGAGCCGCTCAGCCTCAAGGATGGGCGCGGCTTCGTGGTCAGCGGCCGGGTCGAAGGGCCCGGCGTCAAGCGCTACGAGACCATCGGCATCGCGACGCTGGCGGGACTGACGACGCTCGTGTCGATGCAGATTTCCGAGGAAGCGAAGGCGGCGCTGCCGGATGACGTGCTGGTCGCCGCGCTCGCGACCATCGCGGTGCGCGAGCAGATTCCCGACGCCGAGCGCCTCACCGTGCTGCCGTACCGGCTCGGCGACCTCGGTGGTTTCCGCATCGTGCGCAGCGGCGCGGACGGATCGGCAGTGCTGACCGACGGTCCGCTCGACGCGGTCGCCGCCGTCGAGCAGCCGTTCTTCCTGATCGGGCTCGCAAGCGGCGAGATGCCCAAGGCCGAGGAGCGCGACCGCTTTGCGGCACGCCTGTTCAGCGGCGCACCCGGCCTGAAAGAGGTGCGCATCACGCGCGCCGAGCCGCTGCGCATCGGCAACATGCCGGGCTTCGAGATCCTGGCCGAAGCCAAGGACGAGAAGTCCGGCACCGAGGTCTCCGCGGTGCAGTGGGTCCGCTTCGGCCGCAACAATTACTTCCACATGTTCGGCATCGCGCGCCGGGAGGCCTGGGCGGCCGTGTTCCCGCGCCTGCGCGCGATCCGCGATGGGGTGGAGTTCAGGTAATCCTCCGTCATGTAATTCACCGTCATGCCCGCACTTGTTGCGGGCATCCACGTCTTGCTTGCGGAACCAAAGACGTGGATACGCGGGACATAGGCGAGCGAAGCGACGCCGTCCTTCGGACAGCTATGCCCGCGCATGACGTGCGCTACTTGCCGGAATTGTCGTTGGCGGGCTGCTCGACCGGGCTTTCCTTGGCCCCGCCCTTGGATACGCCGACCATCGCGGGCCGCAGCACCCGCTCGCCGATGGTGTAGCCGGGCTGCACCACCTGGGCGACGGTCCCGGGCGGAACCGACGCGTCGGGCACTTCGTAGATCGCCTGGTGGCGGTTGGGATCGAACTTCTGGCCGAGCGGCTCGATTCGCGTGATGCCGTGCTTCTCCATCACCTTGATCAGTTCGCGCTCGGTCAGTTCGACGCCGTCGAGCAGCGCCTTCACGCCCGGCTCCGCCTTCTCGCGGATCTCGGCGTCGAGCGCTTGCAGGGCGCGCTCCATGTTGTCGGCGACCGCCAGGATGTCGCGCGCGAAATTGGCGATCCCGTAGGTGCGCGCGTCGGCCACCTCGCGCTCGGCGCGCCGGCGCATGTTCTCCATCTCGGCGAGCGTGCGCAGCAGCCGGTCCTTCAGCTCCGCCGCTTCCTTGGCGAGCGCGACCGCGGGGTCCGCGGGTTCGGCAGCCGGCGGCACGGTCTCGCCGGAAATCTCGGGCGCGCCGGGCGCGTCATCGGCGCGGGGGTCAGTCATTGCTGTTCAACCTGCTGCGAATTCAATCGGTTCGCCTCCGGATATCAGGGTTGGTGGCGCAAAAATCAAGGCAGAACCGCCGTGCGAGGCCTTCAGCATCGTCATGGCCGGGCTTGCCCCGGCCATTCACGTCTTGCTTTGACACCGCTGAAGGAAAGACGTGGATGCTCCGCAACAAGTGCTTGCAGGACGGGAGGAGAGGTCATTCGTCCAACGAAAGCGCAGAGGCGGCTCAAGGGTAGTCAAGCAAATGGACCCCGTGCGCCAAGAGCAACCTATGGAGTGGGAAGCCCTGGCTTCGGACTCGATGGGTGATTGCAGCGTCGATGGCGCCAGCAGTACGCAGCGCGAGTTGTCTTGCCGTGTGAGGGCAACGACCTCGCCTGAAAGCACCATTGTGCCAATCATCGTCGTACTATACGATATACCGTATAGCCCCATGTGCACCACCGCGATGCGTCGTTCACCCAAGAAGAGCCGTCCCTTCGACCGCCATGTCGGCGCGCGCATCCGTCTGCGGCGCGGCTTGCTCGGCGTGAGCCAAGTCGTTCTCGCAGAGCGGATCGGGGTCTCGTTCCAGCAGGTGCAAAAGTACGAGAACGGCGTCAATCGCGTCAGTGCCGGCCGCCTGCAGCAGATTTCCGAGGTACTCGAAGCCGAGCCGGCATGGTTCTTCGACGGCGCGCCGGAATCCGAGCGTGGTGCCGCCGGAAAGGCCGTCGATGCCGAGATGGCGACATTCCTGAACGAGCGGCTGGCGCCTACCGTGATCCGCGGATTTCCGAAGCTGGCGCCGAAATTCAAAGACGCGATCGCCGAGCTTATTGCGCTGTCTTCCGGGATCGACGTGGGGGCTTGAGCAACTCCCTGATCGTCATGTTGAGCGCACGAGAGACGAGTTCGAGCGTCTCGAATTCGGGGTTGCCCTCTCCGCTTTCGACGTCCGAGATCGTCGCTTGGCGAAGGCCGGTTTCAGCGCTCAACCGTTCCTGGCTCCAGCCGCGCTTCTTGCGTAGGCGCGCCACGTTCTGCGCCAGAGTCGCGCGCTCCCGCCGCTGGTCGTCCCCTGCCATCCGACAGGATTGACCATCAACGCCAGAGGTTATCTATACGATTTAGAGTATAGCTATTGCTTGGTTGAAAAGATCTTAATGACAACTTATGTCAGGTATATACTTTCTTTGTACCGTTGCCGTTTCAAATATTACATGGAACTGTCTTGCGGATACGCTATCTAACTTGTCGCTTCGTGTGCGCATCTCGTACTCATATGGATGCCCTCGGGTGCGTCCGCCTCACCCCGCCAGCACCTTGCTCACCACCTTGGCGGTGTAGTCGACCATCGGAATGATGCGCGCATAGTTGAGCCGGGTCGGGCCGATGACCCCGAGCACGCCGACAATGCGCCCCTGCCCGTCGTGATAGGGCGCGATGATGGTCGAGGAGCCCGACAGCGAGAACAGCTTGTTTTCCGAGCCGATGTAGATGCGCACGCCGTCGGCGCGCTCGGCGCGGCCGAGCAGGTCGACCACGTCGCGCTTGGTTTCGAGATCGTCGAACAGCAGGCGCACGCGCTCAAGGTCGTCGAGCGCCTTGAGGTCCTCGAGCAGATGGGCCTGCCCACGCACGATCAGCTTGCGGTCCTGGCTTTCGCCGCCCGACCAGCTCGCAAGCCCGGCCGAGACGATCCGCTGCGTCAGTTGATCGAGCTCGGCCTGGCTCGCTTCGAGCGCGCGCTCGAGCTCGGCGCGCGCGTCGGCGATGGTGCGGCCGCGGATCCGCGCATTGAGGAAGTTCGAGGCTTCGGTCAGCGCCGAGCTCGGCAGGCCGGCCGGCAGATCGAGCACGCGGTTCTCCACCTGCCCGTCCTCGGACACCAGCACCACCAGCGCGCGCGCCGGCTCGAGACGCACGAACTCGATGTGCTTGAGGCGCGTATTGGCCTTGGCGGTGACGACGACGCCGGCAGCGCGCGTGAGCCCCGAAAGCAGGCCGGAGGCTTCGGTCAGCACCGACTCGACCGACTTCGAAGTGCCGGCGGCCGCGACCTGCGCCTCGATGGCGCGGCGGTCGTGCTCGGTGACGTCGCCGACCTGCATCAGCGCGTCGACGAAGAAGCGCAGGCCGCGCTCGGTCGGCAGCCGGCCGGCCGAGGTGTGCGGCGCATAGACCAGCCCGAGCTGCTCCAGGTCGGCCATGACGTTGCGCACCGAGGCTGGCGACAGGGTCATCGGGATGATGCGCGAGAGGTTGCGCGAGCCGACCGGCTCGCCGGTCGCCAGATAGCTCTCGACGATCTGGCGGAAGATCTCGCGCGAGCGGTCGCTGAGCTGGGCGAGGCCGGGCTGAGCGGCGCTGATCGGAACGTCGTGGGACACTGAACCGCTCTCTGTGACGGGCGTTAGAATTGTCCATTCACACGTCACAATTCAAGCCGGCTCTTGTCCCGGGGACCCGCCGCACCTAAAAGCAGCGACGCTGGTCAACAGACCGATACGGGAGAAGTCATGCGGCCGAGCCGCCGACAGGCCGATGAGCTGCGCGCGGTTTCGCTCGACCGCGGCGTGGTGAAATACGCCGAGGGCTCGTGCCTGACCAAGTTCGGCGACACCCACGTGCTGGTGACCGCCACGCTGGAGGACCGCGTGCCGCCGTGGCTCAAGGGTCAGGCGCGCGGCTGGATCACCGCCGAATACGGCATGCTGCCACGCGCGACCCATGAGCGCACGCGGCGCGAGGCCTCAGCCGGCAAGCAGGGCGGCCGCACGCTGGAGATCCAGCGGCTGATCGGCCGCTCGTTGCGTGCGATCGTCGATCTGCAGGCGCTCGGCGAGCGGCAGATCACGGTCGACTGCGACGTGCTCCAGGCCGATGGCGGCACGCGCACGGCCGCCATCACCGGCGCCTGGGTCGCGCTGAGCGATTGCCTCACCTGGATGAAGGCGCGCGACATGTTCCGCGGCGAAGTGCTGCGCGATCAGGTGGCGGCGGTATCGTGCGGGGTGTGTAACGGTGCGGCGGTACTCGACCTCGACTATGCGGAGGATTCGGCGGCCGAGACCGACGCCAACTTCGTGTTGACGGGGGCCGGTCGGCTGGTCGAGGTGCAGGCGACGGCGGAGAAGATCCCGTTCAGCGAAGAGCAGCTCCTCAGCCTGCTCGCGCTCGCCCGCAAGGGCGTCGCCAAGCTGGTCGACCTGCAAAAAATCGCGGTGATGTGAGCCTTTTGGTGAAGCATGATCTTTTCCGAAAACCGGTGTCCACTCGGGATCAAGTCCGGGGCGGGCTTTTTCCGGATCATGCTTTAGCGATGCACCGACAGATCGAAGGCAAGCTCGTCATCGCCACCCACAATCCCGGCAAGCTCGCCGAGATGCGCGACCTGCTCGGCCGCTACGGCATCGAGGCCGTGTCGGCCGGCGAATTGAACCTTCCCGAGCCCGAAGAGACCGGCGCGAGCTTTGCCGCGAACGCGCGCATCAAGGCGCAGGCCGCGGCGAACGCCTCGGGCATGACGGCCTTCGCCGATGATTCCGGTCTCGCCGTCGATGCCCTCGGCGGCGAGCCCGGCATCCATTCGGCGCGCTGGGCCGGCGAGGCCAAGGATTTCGGGTTCGCCATGCGCAAGGTCGAGGACCTGTTGCGCGCGCACGGAGCCGTGACGGCGCAGCGCCGCACGGCACATTTCGTTTCAGCGCTGTGCGTCGCTTGGCCCGACGGCCATGTGGAGGAATTCGAGGCCCGCGTCGATGGCACGCTGGTGTGGCCGCCGCGCGGCACCAAGGGCTTCGGCTATGATCCGATGTTCCTGCCAGACGGCTACGCGCAGACGTTCGGCGAGATGAGCGCCGAGGCCAAGCACGGCCTGCCGCCCCGGGGCCAAGGCCTGTCGCACCGCGCGCGCGCGTTCCTCGCGTTGGCGCAGGCGTGCCTCCCTCCGCGCGACCGGTAACGGCAGGATTCCCTTGTTGGAGCATGACCTTTTCCGAAAACCGGCTCCCACCCCGGATCAAGTCCGGGGCAGGCTTTTTCGGGATCATGCTCTACCTGCGCTATGCTGCGAATCATGACCGCGTCGGAACCAGGCTTCGGCGTCTACCTGCATTGGCCGTTCTGCCTGTCGAAGTGCCCGTATTGCGACTTCAACAGCCACGTGCGGCACGCCGGCATCGACGAAGCCCGTTACGCAAGCGCCTTCGCCGCCGAGATCGGCGCCACTGCGGCGCGCATCGGCAGCCGCACGGTCTCGACCGTCTTCCTCGGCGGCGGCACCCCGTCGTTGATGCGGCCGGCAACGGTCGGCGCAATCCTCGACGCGGTCGCCCGCCATTGGACCATCGCGTCCGACGTCGAGATTACCCTCGAGGCCAACCCGACCAGCGTCGAGGCCACGCGCTTCCGCGGCTATCGAACGGCCGGCGTCAACCGCGTCTCGCTCGGCGTGCAGGCGCTCGACGATGCTTCGCTCGCAAGCCTGGGCCGCACCCACACGGCGCGCGAAGCGCTCGACGCGGTCGCGGTCGCGCGCGCGGCGTTCGAGCGCTATTCGTTCGACCTGATCTACGCGCGGCCCGGCCAGACGCCGGCGGCCTGGCGCGCCGAACTCGGTCAAGCCATCGGCGAGGCTGCCGAGCATCTCTCGCTCTACCAGCTCACCATCGAGCCGGAGACCCCGTTCGCCGCCCTGCATTCGGCCGGCAAGCTCGTCACGCCCGACGACGATCAAGCCCGCGCGCTCTATGACGTCACGCAGGAGATCGCCGCCGCACACGGCCTGCCGGCCTACGAGATTTCCAATCATGCGCGGCTTGGCGCCGAATGCCGGCATAATCTGGTCTACTGGCGCTATGGCGAGTATGCCGGCATCGGGCCGGGCGCCCATGGCCGGCTCATGGTTGATGGTCATCGCCGCGCGATCGCGACCGAAAAGCGCCCCGAATCCTGGCTGATGCGGGTCGAGGCGAGTGGACACGGGATCGTCAGCGACGATCTGCTGACCCGCGGCGAGCAGGCCGACGAGTTCCTGCTGATGGGCCTGCGCCTGGCCGAGGGCATCGACCCCACCCGCTACGCGGCGCTGGCGGGCCGCACGCTCGACCCCGCGCGCATCGCCGAGTTGCTCGGGCACGGCCTGGTGGAGCGCGATGCGGCCGGCCGCCTGCGCGCGACGCGCGAGGGTTTTCCGGTGCTCGACGCGGTCGTGGCGGATCTGGCGGCGTAAAGCCCGCGACGAGAGGATACCGTGAAGGATGTCTTCGTCATCGGCGGGCCGAACGGAGCGGGAAAGACGACCGCGGCCAATCGTTTGCTACCGGTGGCGCTTGATTTGCTGGAATTCCTGAACGCGGACGAAATCGCACGCGGCCTTTCGCCATTCGATCCGGAAGCCCGCGCCGTTGCGGCCGGTCGGTTGATGCTCGATCGTATCGACGCCCTGCTTGCTGCCGGCAAGAGCTTCGCCCTTGAAACGACATGTGCCGGTCACCGCCAGGCAAAGCTGCTGCGTTTGTGTCGCGCTGCCGGTTATCGAGTCACATTCATATTTCTCTGGCTGCCCTCGCCTGACATGGCGCTTGCCCGTGTTGCTCGTCGTGTTGCATCCGGCGGCCATCGGATTCCGCCTGACGTAATTGTCCGGAGATATGCTACGGGCCTTCGCAACATGAGAGAGGTATTCTTGCCGCTTGCAGATGTGGCTCTTATCTATGACAATTCGGAAATTCCCGCGTTACTCATCGCCGAAAAGCGATCTGTGTGGGGCTTATCGTCAATGACGCAATCCGATGGCGGGCCATCGAGGAGGCTTTGGGTTGAAGGATTACACGGAAGAACAACTCGTCAAGCTGATCGACAGCAGCCTCAAGGCCACCGGCGAGGATATCCGGCACGGCCGTATCCCGCTGGATGGTCGCGCGCAATTGCCATTGCGCAAGAACGACAAGGACTCCGCCGCAAGACCCGATCCATCGATTTCCGACGCTGCGGAATAGGGATAGCCTCACGTCCCGGATGAGAACACCTTCGGCGCCGGGCTCACCACCTGCCCGCCCGAGGAGGTGACGCGCAAGACCGCAAGCCCACGCTGATTGGTGCCGTCGGGGCGGAAGCGGAACACGCCGTCGATGCCGGAGAAGCCCGACGGGTTGGTCAGCACCTCCTCGGAAAAGCGCTGCGCGCCTTGGGTCTTCACCAGCGCCGAAATCAGCGACACCGCGTCATAGGCGAGCGTCGCGGTGCGCACCGGATCGGCCCCGAAGCGTGCGCGGTAGCGGTTGGCGAAGTTGCGGAAGCCGGCCGCGTCCGGGGCCGCGAACCAGCCGCCCTGGAGCTGCGGATCGGACATGATGCGCGGATCGTCCCACAACCCGGTGCCGACGAGCTGTACGCGTCTGGTATTGACGCCGTTGGCGGCGAGCGTCTGCACCACGGTCGGTACCGCATCGGCGCTGTCGGGGATGAAGATCATGTCGGCCGCGCGCGCCGCTTGCGCGACGCGCCGTATCGGCTCCTGCATCTGCGCCCGATCGAGCGGATAGCGCTCGAGTGCGACGACGCGGCCGCCCCTGCGGGCGACCGCCTGCTGGAACGCCGCCTGCACCACGGTGCCGTAGGCGTTGTCGGGAACCAGCGCCGCGAACGAGCGCTTGCCCTGGGCGGCCGCGTAATCGACCACGCGCTCGACATCGGACTCGGGAAGAAAGCTCAACAGGTAGACGCCGCGCGCCGCCACATTGGTGTCGGTCGAGAAGGCGATCACCGGTACGCCCCGCGCGCGCGCCACCTGGCTGGCGGCGCTGACCGAGACCGCGAACAGAGGTCCGAGGATGACCTCGGCGCCTTCGGCCAGCGCCTGCTCGGCGGCGAGCTGCGCGCCCTGCGCGGTGCCGCCGTCGTCCTTCACCAGGAGCTGGATGTTCGGGTTGTTGAACTCCGCGAGCGCCATCTCGGCGGCGTTCTTCATCGACAGGGCGGCAGCGCCGGCATTGCCGGTTGCCGACAGCGGCAGAATGAGCGCGACTCTGATCTGGCCGGTCCCGATGGCGCTCGGCTGAGCCGGTGGGGGTGGGGGCGACGATCCGAACCAGTCCGCGCCCGGCATTCCGGTGCAAGCGGCGGCGAGCGCCGTGCAGAACGCCACGAGCGCGCCGGCCATGATACGCGGCCAGCGTGCGTGCCGAACGTTACGCCTCGACTCGGACACGGGCTGTCCTCCTCCCGGACGCCGGCGACGGCGCCCGTCCGCCCCTACAGTCATAATGTGGATGAACGTTAATTAAGTCAAAAGGTTGGGTTCGATCGCGGACCATGACGCCGGCCCACGCCGTCGTTTACAGTGCCGCCATGACACGCGAGGGGCCCCGATCGCCACCGCTTTCCGCACCGGACGGCGGCTCGCGCCGCTATGCGGTGGCCGGGCAAACCATCGCGGCGCCGCGGCTCGCGGGCGGCCTCTACGTCGTGGCGACCCCGATCGGGAACCTGCGCGACACGACCCTGCGCGCGCTCGAGACGCTCGCGGCCTGCGACCTGATCGCCTGCGAGGACACGCGCGTCACCGCCAAGCTTCTGAGCCACTACGGCATCGCGACACCGCTCATCCCCTATCACGATCACAACGCCGCAACGGCGCGGCCGAAAATGCTGCAGCGACTCGCCGACGGGGCAGCGGTCGCGCTCGTATCCGACGCCGGTACGCCGCTGATCTCCGATCCCGGCTTCAAACTGGTACGCGCCGCCCAGGAGGCCGGCTTTCCGGTCACGGCCGTACCGGGCGCCTCGGCGGTGCTCGCCGCCCTCAACGTCGCGGGGTTGCCGACCGACCGCTTCTGGTTCGAAGGCTTTCTTCCGGTCAAGCAGGCCGCGCGGCGCGCGCGCATCGCAGAGCTCTCCCGCATCCCGGCGACGCTGGTGCTGTTCGAGAGCGGCGCGCGGCTGGCCGCGACATTGACCGACCTCGCCGCCGTGTTGGAGCCGCGCGAAGCGGCCGTCTGCCGCGAGCTGACCAAGCTGCACGAAGAAATCCGGCGCAGCGACCTTGCGGCACTTGCGCAAGCCTACGCGACCGACGCCGAAACGCGCGGCGAGATGGTGATCGTGGTCGCCCCCCCGGGGCCCGAGCAGGCAACCGCGGCCGACATCGAGACGTTGCTCAAGTCCGCGCTCAAACGCGCTTCCGTCAAGGACGCGGTCGCCGAAGTCGCAAGCGCGACCGGCGAGCCGCGCCGAGCCGTCTATGCGCGCGCCCTTGCGCTCACCAAGGACGACGGCAATGGCGCGCGAGAATAAGCCGCTCGGCGTTCCGGCCGCGCCGGAAGCAAGGCGGCAGATCGCATTCGCGCTCGGCCTTTCGGCCGAAAGCCGCGCCGCCGCGTTGCTCATCGCCAAGGGTTATCGCATCGCGGCGCGGCGCTGGAAGAGCCCGCTCGGCGAAGTCGATATCGTGGCGCGGCGACGGCGCACGCTCGTGTTCGTCGAAGTGAAAGCGCGCGAGAGACTGGACGATGCGGCCTTCGCGGTCACCGAGCGCCAGCGCCGGCGCATCATCGCGGGGGCGCAAGCGTGGCTCGCAAGCCATCCCGACGATGTGCAGTGCTTCATCCGCTTCGACGCGGTCCTGGTGGCGCCGCGCAGCCTGCCGCGGCATATCGTGGCGGCGTTCGACGCCACCCGGTAGGCAGGTTTGTGCAAGATACTCCGAAAAGCCGGCAACTCTTTTCGGGATCGTGCGCGTCACGCACTACACAGTTTGTGGAAAAAGCCGTCGACCTCGCCGCGGATGCGTCCGGTAACCGTACCGAGGTCGTCGGCCACCACCTTGACGACGGCGACATTGTCGCGGGTATCGGCCGTTGCCGTGCCGACGCGTCCGACCTCCGCGGCGGTCTCGCCGGTGCGCTGGGACGCGATCTCGGCGCTGCGCGCGATCTCCTGCGTGGCGGCGCCCTGCTCGGTGACCGCGGCCGCGATGGTGGCGGTGATCGCGCCGACGTCGCGGATGGTACGCTGGATCGCGCCGATGGCCTCGACCGAGCGCACCGTCGCCTGCTGCATGCCGGCGATGTGGGCGGAAATCTCCTCCGTCGCCTTGGCGGTCTGCCCGGCCAGCGCCTTGACCTCGCTGGCGACGACCGCAAAGCCGCGGCCGGCCTCGCCGGCGCGTGCCGCCTCGATGGTGGCGTTGAGCGCCAGCAGGTTGGTCTGCTCGGCGACCGCGGTGATGAGCTTGACCACGTCGCCGATGCGTCGCGCCGCGTCGTCGAGCGCCTTGATCTCCGTGTTGGTGCGATCGGCCTCGGCCACCGCCTTCTCGGCGATGGCGTGCGACTGGTTGACCTGACGGTCGATCTCCAGCACCGAGGCGGAGAGCTCCTCGGCCGCCGCCGCGATGTCGCGCACGTTGCCGGAGGCCTCGGCGGAGGCCGTGGCGGCGGCCGCGGTGCGCTCGAAGGCCTCCTCGGCAGCGGCCGAGAGTTGCCCGGCGGACTTGAGCATCTGCTCGGAGATGCCGCCGAGCTCCGCGAGCGTCGTCTCCACGTCGCCGCCGAAGCGCGCGACCTCAGCCGTCACCTCGCCCTCGCGGCGGGCGCGCGCGGCGGCGTCCGACCCGATCGTCGAGGCGAGCGCGGCGTTGCTGCGCATCGCTTCCTGGAAACCGCCGATCGAGCGCGCGAGCGCGCCGATCTCGTCGCGCCGTCCGCTGTAGGGAACCGCAACCGGCTCACCGGCCGCGACCGCCGCGGTGACGCGGGCGATTCGCGCCAACGGCCGCGTGATGGCGCGGGCGATGACGACGGCGCCGAAGCCGGCGAGCAGGATCGCGGCGAGCCCGAGCGCGCCGAAGAGCCAGAACGAGTGGTTGGGCGAATTGATCGCCCCCAATGCGGCAAGAGCCGCAGTCGCCATCGCCAGCAGCGCAAAAATGGAATAGAGCTTGGCGGCAATCGACAGCCCGGTCCGCTTGAACATTCGCCGTTCCCTCATTACCCCTGCATGCTGCCGAAAATGGCAGCAAGTCGTTAACCACACGTTGCAGCGTTAATCTTCCGTTAGGGCAATCGCCATGGGGCTGAGCGTTGCGGTCCAGATGGACCCGATCGAGAAGATCAACATCCGCGGCGATTCGACCTTCGCGCTGCTGCTCGAAGCGCAAGCGCGCGGGCATGCGCTGCACTACTATACGCCCGACCGGCTGGCGCAGCGCGCAGCAGAAGTGTTCGCGACCGTGCAGCCGCTCGGCGTGCGCGACACGGTCGGCGACCACTTCACGCTCGGCGCGGCGCGCCGCGCGGAGCTGACCGAGTTCGACGTGATCCTGCTGCGCCAGGACCCGCCGTTCGACCTATCCTACATCACCACCACGCACATGCTGGAGCGCATCCACCCGAAGACCTTCGTGGTCAACGATCCGGCGAGCGTGCGCAACGCCCCCGAGAAGGTGTTCGTCACCGAGTTCCCCGACCTGATGCCGCCGACCCTGATCACCCGCGACCTCGCGGAGATCAAGGCGTTCCGCGCCGAGATCGGCGACATCGTGATGAAGCCGCTCTACGGCCACGGCGGCGGCGCAGTGTTCCGCGTGACGCGCGACGACCTCAACTTCGGCTCGCTCTACGACATGTTCGCGACCACGTTCCGCGAGCAATGGGTGGTGCAGGCGTGGCTTCCGGCCGTGAAGGACGGCGACAAGCGCATCATCCTGGTCGACGGCGAATATGCCGGCGCCGTCAACCGCGTGCCGGCGGCCGACGATCTGCGCTCCAACATGGTGCGCGGCGGCTCGCCCAAGGAGACCGAGCTGACGCCGCGCGAGCGCGAGATCTGCGCCCGGCTCGGCCCCGCGCTGCGCGAGCGCGGATTGCTGTTCGTCGGCATCGACGTGATCGGCGACTTCCTCACCGAGATCAACGTCACCTCGCCGACCGGCATCCGCGCGGTGAAGAACGTCGGCGGGCCGGATATCGCGAAGCTGATCTGGGAGAAGATCGAGGGGAAGCGGAAGAGCTAGGGTTCGTCAATCGTGATTGTTCGGCGAGCGCCGGCTGAGTGCTGAACTTTTCTCGTGCTCTTTAGCGTTGGGCGCGTGGCCATAAGGCGCCACGCGCGGTCCTTGCAATAAGAGGTCCGGCCGCGGCCGTTACGGCGTCTTGATGTTACTGGGCTGCCCGCGTTCGAGGATCGTGACTTCGTGGGACACGAGCTGAGCGGTCGCGCTGGCGTTCCAGTGCGCATGGATCGTTCCCGGCTTGACGTGCACAACGTCGCCAGCCTTCACCGTCACGGGCGCCCGGCCTTGCTCCTGAAACACGGCCGATCCCTCGATGATGTAAAAGACAGCCTGAGACACGTGGTAATGTTTGGTGTTGACCCCGCCGGGCGGATAGACGGTGCGGGTAACCTGTAGTTCCTTTTGAGGCACCCCGGGAATATCGGACTTAAAGAGCACCGTGGACGTATGGACTGCCCCCGTCGCGGGCGTCGTCCAGTGGTGAGGAGCGGCACCCGTGGCCAAGGGTGTCGGCTGATGGACGACGGTTTGTGCGTTCGCCAACGTGGCCCCTAGGGACAAAATTGCAGCGATCACGGGGAAGTTGCGGGTTATGCCTTTCGCGATTGTCATGAAGTCTCTCCTGCTCGGTTGCGATATGAATTGGTCCGGCGGCGCATGAAGCAGCACCCACGACTTCTACTTCTAGTTATAGTTGAGTGATCGAAACGTCAATCCTTGGCCGAAGTCGGGCTCGGGAGAGGCACAAAGCGCCGCGCGGCCGGCGGCGGGCAAACTCGGCTAACCGCCTGGCGCAGCGCGGCGCGCAGGTGCCAAGCTGATCTGGGAGAGGATCGAGAGTAAGCGGCGCGGCTGAGCACCCGCCTCAGTCTGGACGCCGCTCCAAGCCCGCCCTGTCCCACCCACCTCTATTGGCGGCCGCCTCATACGTGCTCTGCATGAATTCGAGCAGCGCGTCGTCGGGCGAGGCGGCGGTGCGTACGGCGTCGTAGTCCAACAAGAACTGGCCGACGTCGTTGTTGTAGGCGGCGCCCGCGGGCCCGACCTGCGCGGCGCCGAAACCGTCGGGTTCGGGATAGGCGTAGGAGTAGAACGCCGCGCGGCCGTAGCCGCCATTGCCGGGCCAGAAGCCGACGCTCGAGCACTCGTGCGAATAGGCCTCCTGCATCACCCAGGGCGCGACGTTCGGCGTCTTGCTCCCCGTAAGCGGCGGCGCCGCGCGGCCGGAGAAGCGCGTCACCGCGAGGTCGAACGAGCCCCAGAAGAAATGCACCGGGCTCACCTTGCCGAGGAAGCGCGCGCGGAAGATTTCGAACACGCGGGCGGCCTGCGCGAGCTGGCGCCAGAACGCATTCGCCGCCGCCGCGTCGTAGCTCGCATGCGCGCGATCCTGCTGAAACGGAACGGCGTCGGCGATCTCGGACGGCACGGTCCAAATGTGCACGTCGACGCCGAGCGTGGCGAGGTTCGCCATGACCGCAGCATGGAAATCCGCGACCGCCATCGGCTTGAGCGCGATACGCTGTTCGCGGCCGTCGCTGGTGCGCAGCACGAGCGCGTGGGTGCAGAAATCGAAGTCGATCTGCAGCACGCGGTCGCGATACGGCATCGCGCCGGTGGTGAGCCCGCGCGCCGTCACGTACAGGGTGACGCCCCACCAATGGTTCGCCAGCGGGCCGAGCGCGAGGCGGATCTTGCCGACCACCTGCGTCCACAAATGCAGCGTGGCGCAGGTGTCCTGCCAATCCGCGTAGGCGAGGCGCGGCCAGCTGTTTTCGTCGGTCATGGGGGCGAGGGGCTCCTCGCCGCTATTGCGCTAGTTCGGCCGCTTGAACAAGTGCGGATCGTAGGCTTCATCGATCAAAGCAACCCGATGCCAGGCGTGGCGCTGCATCTCGAGCACGACCGCTTCGATCTCGCACCCGGCGGCTTGCGCCGCGACGCGCGCCCGCCGCGCGCAACTCAACTCGGCTTGCACCTGCTGAAGATCGATCATGGCCGGCCTCCAAAGGCTCAATCGAGGAAGGCTAGCCTAGTTCCGTTTGTTCCGCAAATGTTCTTGCATTCCGAACCCGGCCCCTCTAATCTACAGTTGAACCAAGGGGCAGCGCATGGTGCAGCGGGTATCCACCGTGGCGTTCGAGGGCATCGAGGCGCGCGCCGTCGACGTGCAGGTCCAGGTCGCCCCCGGGCTGCCGGCCTTCAACGTGGTCGGCCTGCCCGACAAGGCGGTGTCGGAGGCGCGCGAGCGCGTGCGCGCGGCGCTGATCGCGTCGGGATTGGCCCTGCCGGCCCGGCGCATCACCGTCAACCTCGCACCCGCCGACCTGCCCAAGGAGGGCAGCCACTACGACCTCCCCATCGCGCTCGGCTTGATGGCCGCGATCGGCGCCATCCCGCACGACGCGGTCGCGGGCTTCACGGTGCTGGGCGAGCTCGCTCTCGACGGCTCGATCGCGGCCGTCGCCGGCGTACTGCCGGCCGCCATCGGCGCCAACGCGCGCGGCGAGGGCCTGATCTGTCCGGCAACGTGCGGCCCGGAGGCCGCCTGGGCGAGCCCCGATATGGAGATCATCGCCGCGGCTTCGCTGATCCAGCTCGCCAACCACTTCAAAGGCACGCAAGTGCTGATGCGGCCGCGCCCGAAGATCCGCGAGGCCGCGGGCGCTCCGCTCGACCTCGCCGACATCAAGGGACAGGAGAGCGCCAAGCGGGCGCTCGAGGTCGCGGCCGCCGGCGGCCACAACCTGCTGCTGGTCGGCCCGCCCGGCGCCGGAAAGTCGATGCTGGCGGCGCGGCTGCCCTCGATCCTGCCGGCGCTGGCGCCGGGCGAATTGCTCGAAGTGTCGATGATCGCCTCGGTCGCGGGCGAAATCGCCGAGGGCGCGCTCACCAACGCCCGGCCGTTTCGCGCCCCGCACCATTCGGCCAGCATGGCGGCGCTGGTCGGCGGAGGCTTGCGCGCCCGACCGGGCGAGATTTCGCTTGCCCACAACGGCGTGCTGTTCCTCGACGAGTTTCCCGAGTTCCAGGCCGGCGTGCTCGATTCGCTGCGCCAGCCGATCGAAAGCGGCGAAGTCCTGATCGCGCGCGCCAATCACCGCGTCACCTATCCGGCGCGCTTCATGCTGGTCGCCGCCATGAACCCGTGCCGCTGCGGGCGCGCCAGCGATCCGGGCTTTGCCTGCCGGCGCGGCGCCAACGTGCGCTGCAGCGCCGAGTATCAGGCGCGCCTGTCCGGCCCGCTGCTCGACCGTATCGACCTCCACGTCGAAGTGCCGGCGGTCAGCGCCGCCGACCTCATGCTGCCGCCGCCGGCCGAAGGCAGCCGCGAGATCGCCGCGCGCGTCGCGCGGGCGCGCGACGCCCAGGTGCGGCGCTATGCGGCGCTCGGCCTGCCGACGGTGCGCACCAATGCGGCCGTGCAGGGCGCGGTGCTGGAGGAGGTGGCCAAGCCGGACGGCTCCGGCCTCGCGCTGGTGCGCGACGCCGCCGAGGCGATGCGGCTGTCCGCGCGCGGCTACCACCGGGTGCTGCGCGTCGCGCGCACGCTCGCCGATCTCGATAGCGAAGCCAAGGTCGGACGCATCCATCTGGCCGAGGCGCTGTCCTACCGCGCGCTGACCGACGAGATGCGTCGGGCGGCGTGAAAGAGTAGAATGGGGCGGCGTTTGGTGCGAGACTTGAGCTGGCTCGGGGGATGGCCATGAAAAGCACGACCAAGAGTGCCAGCGCCGCCGACATCGACGTCGGCCGCCGCATCCGCGCCCGCCGCATCGCGCAGGGCATGTCGCAGACCGAGCTCGGCAACCGGCTCGGCGTGACCTTCCAGCAAGTGCAGAAGTACGAGAAAGGCATCAACCGGGTCGGGGCCGGGCGGCTGGTTCGCGTCGCCGAGGCGCTCGAAGTCCCGGTCGCGTTCTTCTTCGCCGGAACCGACGGCGACTCGGTCGACACGCGCACCCTCATGGGCTTCCTCGACTCCGCCTATGCGCTGCGCCTGCTGCGCGCCTTCTCGCGCGTCTCCGAGCCGAACCTGCAGCGCTCGCTGGTCGAGCTGGTGGAGCGTATCGCGCCCGAAACGTGACGCGTGGCGCGCGCTTTACTGAAGCGTGATCTTTTCCGAAACCCGGTACCCACCCCGGATCAAGTCCGGGGCAGGCTTTTTTCGGGATCACGCCTTAAGCCGGCGGTAACCACGATTCCATTAAGCCCTTCCTGCGGCCGCCGCATCGGCGCGACCGCAAGGGGGCGGACATGAATGGCGCGCGCAAGGCCTTGATCCTGCTGCTCGCGGCCGCGGCAGTGCCGGCGGTCGCGCAGACGCTCTCCTTCGTCCCGCGCGCCGGATGCTTCACCGATGGTGCGGTCGCCTATCAGGTCATATCCGGCGCGGCCCGCGCCGACCACGTGGTGCAGATCGATCGGGATGCGGCCGTCGCGGACGTCCGCATTGCGTTGATCGACGCCCCGGCGGCGGCGGATTTCGTGCTCGTCGACGACGGCGATGCGGGCCAGGCGTGCCGCGGCCGCACGGCAAAGACCATCGCGCTCGGCACTGCGGCCCGGCCCGCCGACCTGACGGTCGGTCTGATGAGCCTGCCGGAAAGCGCGGACTATCGCGTCTACGCGCGTTCGCAGCGCTTTTCGCCCGAGGCTGCGATCGCGCTGTTCGCCGTCATGCGGGCGGGCGTCAAGCGGCAGGCCGCGCGCTGACCTGCATTATTGTCGACGCATGATCTTTCCCGAGAACCGGTGCCCACCCCGGATCACGTCCGGCGCAGGCTTTTTCGGGATCGTGCCTTAGCGTTCCGTCAACCCTGACCGCCACGCGCCGGGCGGGTCGCTCCCGCATGAAGGGAATGGCAAGGGTTCGCACGCCACACTGCCCGCCAGAACCCGAAAACAAGGGGCAGGCGTCATGCGGGCTCGACCCAGCGCAGGGGACGCGCGGGCCGTCTTCGACCGTCACTGGCAGCGTCGCGGCCGGGCGCTTGCGGCGCGCGCCGCGGTCGTCACGCTCGCGTTCTTCTTCACCCTCCCGTACCTGTCCGAGATCGGCGCGCTTGGCTTCGACCCGACCGCCGCGCTTGCGGCCGTCGCGATCATCATCGCCTGCGGCGCGCTCGGCCGCGACCGCAGGCAGCGCGCCCGCCTGCGCGCGCTCGAGGAGCGGACGGAGGAACTCGGCGACCGGAACTGGGAGCTGAAGGAGTCGGCCGAACGCAACCGCAGCTTCCTGGAGGCGCTCGGCGACGCGATCGTGCGCCGCGACGGCGAAGGGCGCATCACCTACGTCAACGACGCGTTCTGCGCCCTGGCGGGCCGCAGCGGGGACGCGCTGCGCGGTACCCAGTTCGCGCTTCCGCTCGTCGCGCAAGGCCCGATCGCAGCCGTGCCCGACGGGACCCGCATCCACGACCAGAAGATCGATGCGCCCGGCGGCGCGCGCTGGATCGCCTGGCGTGAAGTCGCGCTGCGCGACGCGCAGGGCGAGACCGAGATCCAGAGCGTCGGCCGCGACGTCACCGACCGCACCGAGGCCGAGCACGCGCTCAGCCTGGCGCGCGACGCGGCCGAGGCCGCGAATCGCGCCAAGAGCCGGTTCCTCGCCATGGTGTCGCACGAGATCCGAACGCCGCTCAACGGCATCCTCGGCATGGCCGACCTGATCCTGGACACCCCGCTCAGCTCCGAGCAGACCACCTACGCCAGGGCGGTCAAGACGTCCGGCGACACGCTGTTGTCGTTGATCGAGGAAGTGCTCGATTTCTCCAAGATCGAAGCCGGCCGCATCGACCTGGAGACGCGCCCGTTCGCGCTCGACGTCCTGATCGAGGAAACGGTCGAGCTGCTGTCCCCGCGCGCGCAGGCCAAGGGCCTCGAGATCGCCGCCGCGCTCGACGAGCGGCTGCCGCAGCGCGTCGTCGGCGACGCGGCGCGGCTGCGCCAGGTGCTGCTCAATCTCGCCGGCAATGCGGTGAAGTTCACCGAAGCCGGCGGCGTCGCGGTCTGCGTCGGGCCCGGGACGCGGCCGGACGAAGTGACTTTCATGGTGCGCGACACCGGCATCGGCATCGCAGCCGACGCGCAGGCGCGCGTGTTCGAGGAATTCGAGCAGGCCGACGGCGGCGCGACCCGCAGGTTCGGCGGCACCGGTCTCGGACTTGCGATCTCGCGCCGCATCGTCGAGCGCATGGGCGGCCGCATCGAGGTCGACAGCGCCGAGGGCCAAGGCGCAACCTTCCGCTTCACGCTCGCGCTGCCGGGCGCGGCGGACGGCGCGACGTTCGCGGCGCCCGACTTGGCCGGCTGCTCGGTACTGATCGTGGCAGCGTCGGCGATCGAGGCGCCGCTGCTGGCCGAGCGGCTCGGCCGCTGGGGCGCGAGGACCTGCCTGGTCACCGACGCGACGGTCGCGCGCGCGCTCATGCCGGAGCGCCGCTGGGACGCGATCGTGATCGACCGCGCGCTCGGCGCCGAAGCGGCGCAGGCGCTTGCGCACGAGGCTCGCGCGGTCGAGCGGCGTATCGTGCTGGTTACGCCGGGCGAACGGCACGAGCTCGCCGCACTGAAGCAAGCCGGATTCACCGGCTACCTGGTCAAGCCGGTGCGGGCCGCGTCGCTGGCGGCGCGCTTGGCGGCAGCCGACATGTTCGAAACCGAGGCTGCCACGGCGACCGGCGACAATGCACGCGCGGATCCCGCCAAGGCCGCACGCGGCCTGTCGATCCTCGTCGCCGAGGACAACGACATCAACGCGCTGCTGGCGCGTGCGCTGCTGGTCAAGCTCGGCCACCGCGCCACGGTCGCGCCGAACGGCGCGGCGGCGGTCGACGCCTTTGCCGCGGCGGCCGCGGCCGGCGCGCCCTATGACCTCGTGCTGATGGACGTGCACATGCCCGGCATGGACGGCCTTGCCGCGACGCGGCAGATCCGCGCCGCCGAGGCGGCGGCCGGAACGGCGCGAACGCCGATCGTGGCGCTTACCGCCAACGCCTTCGGGGAAGACCGTGACGCGTGCCTTGCCGCCGGCATGGACGCTTTCCTGGTGAAGCCGATCGACCGCGAGCGGCTGGCCGAGGCGCTCGCCTGCCGCGGCCGCGCCGCCTCGCTTGCGGCCTGACCTCTCTTGATGGAGCATGATCTTTTCCGAAAACCGCTGCACACTTTTCGGGATCATGCTCTACAGCTTGCGCAGTGCCACGCCCTGCACCGTGTGGTCAGCGTTCTTCTTCAGGATCAGGTGGGCGCGCTGGCGGGTGGGCAGGATGTTCTCGCGCAGATTGACCAGGTTGATGCGGTTCCAGATCGCGGTCGCGGTCTCGACCGCCTGTGTGTCGTCGAGGTTCGAGTAGCGGTGGAAGTACGACTTCGGATCGCGGAACGCGGTCTCGCGCAGCGTGAGGAAGCGGTCGACGTACCATTTCAGCAGCACGTCCTCGTCGGCATCGATGTAGACCGAGAAATCGAAAAAGTCGGACACGAACGGGATCGCCTGGCCGTCCTTGGGCAGGCGGCCGGTCTGCAGCACGTTGAGCCCCTCGACGATGAGGATGTCGGGCCGGTCGATCTCGATCCACTGGTTGGGCATCACGTCGTAGACCAGATGCGAGTAGATCGGCGCGCGCGCCGGGCGCCGGCCGGCCTTGATGTCGGAGAGGAAGCGCAGCAGCGCCGGCAGGTCGTAACTTTCGGGAAAGCCCTTCTTCTCCATCAGGCCTTCCCGTTCCAGCACCGCATTGGGGTAGAGAAAGCCGTCGGTAGTGACGAGATCGACCTTGGGCACGTTGGGCCAGCGCGCCAGCAGCGCCTGCAGCACGCGCGCGGTGGTCGACTTGCCGACCGCGACCGAGCCGGCGACGCCGATGATGTAGGGCACCTTGGCGCTGGCGGTGCCGAGGAAGTGCTGCTGCACGATGAACAACCGCTGCGTCGCCGCGACATAGAGCGAGAGCAGGCGCGACAGCGGCAGGTAGATGTCCTCCACCTCGGCGATGTCGAGCCGGTCGTGCAGCGAGCGCACGCGCGTGACCTCGTCGGGGGCGAGCGTCATGGGCGCATCGTCGCGCAGCGCCGCCCACTCGGCGCGCGAGAACACCGTGTAAGGCGAGAGGCCGTCGTCGGTGCGCTGTTCCATGGGTCAAGCTTTTTCGTGGCGCATGATCTTATCCGAAAGCCGGCCTCCACTTTTCGGGATCATGCGCTAATCCCGCTTGCGCGCGGCTTTCTCGTCGAGACCCGATTGGCCCATGCGCGCGGCGAGCGCGGCCTCGACTTCCGATAGCTCCACGTCGCGCGCACGCAGCACGACGAGTAGATGGTAGACGAGGTCCGCGGCCTCCGCGATCAAGTGGTCGCGATCATCCCCGACGGCCGCGAGCGCGGTCTCGACAGCCTCCTCGCCCAGCTTCTTGGCGCAATGCGCCACGCCCTTGTCGATCAGCTTGCGCGTGTAGGAGGTCTCGGCGCTGGCGGCGGCGCGCTCGCGCACACGGGCTTCGAGGTCGTGCAGGGTGAAATCGGTCATGCGCGCGCTCCGGCCCTGCCATATCATCTCTGTTCGCACGCCGGAAGTTGGTACGCCAAGCAAGGACGGGCATGCAGCTAACCGACCCGCTGTGGACGGAAAAATGGGTGAGGACCCGCTTCTCGCCGCCGCCGGTCGATTTCTCCGCCGCGGTGCGCCGCCGCGCCGAAGCGCAAGGCTTTTCGCTGTTCGGCACCGATGAGGAGCCCGGCTCGTCGCTCTGGCTCGCCTCCCTGTCCGAGGCCATGGGCGCAGGCTTCCGGGAAGGCATGACGGTCCTGGACTACGGCTGCGGCGCAGGCCGCTACGCCCATTTCCTGCGCCAGCGGCTGGCGCAGTTCAGCTATTTCGGGCTGGAAAAGCCGGGCAGCGATTTCCAACACGGCGAGAAAAGCGTCGCGGCGGCGCGGGAGCTGTTCGCCGGCGATGATCGCCTGGCCTTCGGCCTCCTCGGCGACGCGCTCGAGACGCGTGCGCTGATGCAAGCCGACATCGCCGTCCTGGGGAGCATCTTCACCCATGTGGATTTCACCGAGCTGACGCGCATTCTCGCCAAGCTGGCGCCGGTCGCGGCGCGCGACGGCGTGGTGTTCTCGCTCTTCCTCGCCGACGCCTACCGGCTGGAAGCGCCCGGCGCCTACGGATTCGCGGACTGCTACGGCCGCGCTTGGTTCACCGCCGGGCAGCTTCGGCAGCTCTGCGATGAGAACGAATGGGTCGCGGCCGAGAGGGAAACGTTCGTCGCTCAGGACGTCAACGTGCACCGCATCTTCGCGCTCACCCGCCGCGGTGCGGCCAGGTAGGACGCTACGGGTCGAGCCGCACCGCCAGGCCGGCGCGCGCCATGTGCTCCTTGGCCTGCCGCACCGTGAACTCGCCGAAATGGAAGATCGAGGCGGCCAGCACCGCGGTGGCGTGGCCGTCGCGGATGCCCTCGACCAGATGATCGAGCGTGCCGACCCCGCCCGAGGCGATCACCGGGACCGTCACAGCGTCGGCAATGGCGCGCGTCAGCGCGAGGTCGAAGCCGCGCTTGGTGCCGTCGCGGTCCATGGAGGTGAGCAGGATCTCGCCGGCGCCGAGCGCCACCACCTCGCGCGCATAGTCGACCGCGTCGAGCCCGGTCGGATTGCGCCCGCCATGGGTGAAGATCTCCCAGCGCGCCGCCGCGCCGCCGCGCGAGACCTGCTTGGCGTCGATCGCCACCACGATGCACTGGTCGCCGAATTTTTCCGCCGCCTCCTTCACGAACTCCCGGCGATTGACCGCCGCGGTGTTGATCGAGACCTTGTCGGCGCCGCACTTGAGCAGCTTGCGGATGTCCTCGACGCTGCGCACCCCGCCGCCGACGGTGAGCGGCATGAAGCAGGCCTCCGCGGTGCGCGTCACCACGTCGAAGATGGTGTCGCGGTTCTCGTGGCTCGCCGTGATGTCGAGGAACGTCAGCTCGTCGGCGCCGGCCGCGTCATAGGCGAGCGCGGCCTCGACCGGATCGCCGGCGTCGCGCAGATTGACGAAGTTGACGCCCTTGACGACGCGGCCGTCCTTGACGTCGAGGCAGGGAATGACGCGGACCTTGAACATCACTCCGCTGCGTGTTCCAGGGCCGGCTGCTTCAAGAAATCCCAGAAGACACCCAACATGCGGCCTGCGTATTCGGTCGAGCTCACATCCGCGATAAAGAAGAGGCTGGAGCCGGAGAATTTCAGGAACCTGCCAGACAGCTCGGAGGCAGAAAGACTGCTCTTGAGGAAACAAACGTGCCCATCAAGGGTGTACATCTCGGCCCCGCTATCGAGCGTGTCGACAAAGCCTTGCAGATCAATTTCGGGATGGCTCCCATCGTCAAACACCAGAAGGTGGGTTTTCATGACTTCCCTCCGTCATCGATCTGCGGATGCCAAACTTCGATCCGAGCGACTTGATTGGCGACGTCCACGATCTCGGGACTCTTGCCTCTCCTATACAGCATTCGTAGCGCGATTTGTCTTACCCTGTATCCTCGGACTGCAGGCGGTCGGGACTACGGAACAGAAGAACAAAATAGGCCACGATTGCGGCGATGACCGGGACGGCGGCCATCGCCACGAGACACCCGAGGACGACGGCGTGATCACGAAAGAACCAAGCGCCGGTCAAAAAGATCGCCGGGACCGGCATGGTCAGCCACAATATGGGATTCAACGCGTTACGGACGCGGATGCTTTCGATCCGCGAGGCTCCGGTCCGGACGATCTCCTCGACCTTCATGATCCCGCCCATGCCGCCGGATCATTCTCAACGCCTCGGCCGCATCCAATCGTCCGTCATAGAGCGCGCGCCCCGCAATGGCGCCTTCGAGCCGGGCGGCGCCAGGTTCGAGCAACCGCCTGATATCCTGGATGGAAGCAAGCCCGCCGGACGCGATCACCGGGATCGCGATCGCATCCGCAAGCGCGATGGTAGAGTCCCAGTTGATGCCTTGCAGCATGCCGTCGCGCGCAACGTCGGTGTAGACGATGGCGGCGACGCCGGCGTCCTCGAAGCGCCGGGCGATGTCGAGCGCGGTGAGCTCCGACTGCTCGGCCCAGCCTTGGACCGCGACCTTGCCGTCACGCGCATCGAGCCCGACCGCGACGCGCTTGGGATGCCGGCGCGCCGCCTCCCGCACCAAGGCCGGGTCGCGCACCGCGGCGGTGCCGATGATGACCCGGTCGACGCCCTTCTCGAGCCAGCCGTCGATGGTCTTCATGTCGCGGATGCCGCCGCCGAGCTGCACGCACAGGCCGACCGTCTCGAGGATGCGCTCGACCGCGGTCACGTTCATCGGCTTGCCGGCGAAAGCACCGTCGAGATCGACGACGTGAAGATGGCGGAAGCCCGCGGTCTCGAACGCGTGCGCCTGGCTGGCGGGATCGCGGTTGAACACGGTCGCGCGCGCCATGTCGCCCTGTTCGAGGCGCACGCACAGGCCGTCTTTCAGGTCGATGGCGGGGAACAGGATCACGGCTGCCATTGCAGGAAATTGGCGATCAGCTTGAGGCCCAATCGCTGGCTCTTCTCGGGATGGAACTGCGTGCCGGCGTAGTTGCGGCGCGCGACCAGCGCGGTCAGCGGCCCGCCATAGTCGGCTTGCGCGACCAGGCAGGCGCGGTCCGAGACCTTCAGATGATAGGAGTGCACGAAATAGGCGTGCAGGCCGGTGGACCCAAGCGCGATGCCGTCGAGCAGCGGGTGCGGCTGAACCGCCGTGAGGGTATTCCAGCCCATGTGCGGGATCTTCAGGCCCGGGTCGGCGGGCGCGATACGGTCGACATCGCCGGGGATCCAGCCGAGCCCTTCGACCACCTCGTATTCGAGCCCGCGTTCGGCCATCAGCTGCGCGCCGACGCAGATGCCGAGGAACGGCCGGCCCCTGCGGCGCACCGTCTCCTCCAGCGCCTCGACCATGCCGGACACCGCGTCGAGACCGCGCCGGCAGTCCGCGAAGGCGCCGACGCCGGGCAGCACCACGCGGTCGGCGCGCGCCACCTGCTCGGGGTCGCCGGTCACCAAGATCGGCTGCTCGCGCCCGGACTCGCGCGCGGCGCGTTCGAACGCCTTGGCGGCCGAGTGCAGGTTGCCCGAGCCGTAATCGACGATCGCGACCGTCACGGCCGCGCTCCCGGCTGCGGAAACAGGCCGACGATGTCGGGCGCGGGCGCGTGGCGCAGCGGCGCGGCCGGTTGAACCGGCCGTTCGGCCGCACGCTGCGTCCACGCGTCGAAGAAGCGCCGCTCGGCGCTCTCGCGGTCGTCGCCGACCACGATGCCGCGGCTCGCATAGCCGCGGCGCGCGAGCTTCCAGCGCCGGAGCGTCGAGGCTTCCAGCCCGACCAGCAACGCGATCAGCGCGAGCGCCGCAAAGCCGGCCGAAGGCGCGACTCCGAGCCGTCGCAGCGCAAGAGCGGCGCCGCCGGCGAGCAGCAGAACGGCGATGAACTCGAGCCACAGCCGGTGGCGCAACAGCCACAGCGGGCCGAGCAGGAACGCCCACCAGTGGAAGCCGTCGCGCACGAACACGAAGCGCGTCGTGTGGGCGAGCACGTCCTCGCTGCGGTGCGGCGGCTCGTGGACGGTGTAGACCGCCATGATCTCTCACTCGTAGCCCGGATGGAGCGAAGCGAAATCCGGGATCCTTTCCATTCGATGATATCTACCCCGCATTCCGCTTCGCTCCATGCGGGCTACAGACTTATCCGCCCAGCGTCCCCTTGGTCGACGGCACCTCGCCGGCCGCGCGCGGGTCGATGGCGACCGCGGTGCGCAGCGCGCGCGCCAGCCCCTTGAAGCAGGACTCGGCGATGTGGTGGTCGTTCGAGCCGTACAGCGTCTCCACATGCAGGGTCACGCCGGCATGGACGGCGAAGGCCTGGAACCATTCGCGCACCAGCTCGGTGTCGAAGGCGCCGACCTTGTCGCGGCCGAACTCGGCCTTGAACACCAGCAACGGCCGCCCCGAAATGTCGATCGCGACCCGCGTCAATGCCTCGTCCATCGGCATGTGCACGCTGGCATAGCGCGCGATGCCCTTCATGTCGCCGAGCGCCTGCTTCACCGCCTGGCCGAGCGCGATGCCGACGTCCTCGGTGGTGTGGTGGTGGTCGATGTGCAGGTCGCCCTTGGCCTTGATAGCCATGTCAATGCGCGAGTGGCGCGACAGCAAATCGAGCATATGGTCGAAGAACCCGATCCCTGTCGAAATCGAATTGTTGCCGACGCCGTCGAGATCGATCTCGACTTCGATATCGGTTTCCTTGGTTTTCCGCTTCACGGCGGCCTTGCGCATGCCGGGGTCTCCAGGCGCATGATCCCGAAAAGTGGGCACCGGTTTTCGGGCTAGATCATGCGCAAACGATAATGCGCGCGCCTTTTAGCAGGGGAAAGTAGTGTCCGCCACCGCTCTAGCGCGCCCCGGCGGCGCTCGTCTAATGTCCGTTAACGGATCACGAGGAGCGACTATGTCCCAACTGGCCAACGAGCGCGTTGCCTGGTTCAACGGCGATTTCATGCCGGAGCGCGAAGTGCGCATCCCGTTCCGCGACTCGAGTTGGGTCTATGGCGACGGCTGCTTCGACATGACCCGCACGTTCGGCCACCGGCTGTTCAAGGTGAAGGAGCACGTCGACCGGCTCTACCGCTCGCTCAAGTACCTGCGCATCGACCCCGGCTTCGGGCCGCAGCAGATGTGCCGGCTGACCGAGGAGGTGTTCGAGCGCAACCGCCATCTGCTCGGGCCCGACGACGACTACTGGGTCGGTCAGCGCATCAGCCGCGGCGTCAAGGACGTGCCCGGCGACAACATCGAGCATCACGGACCGAACGTGGTGCTCGAATGCGCCCCGCTGCCGTTCAGCCAGCGCGCCAAGCTGTTCAAGCATGGCATCAAGGTCGTGGTGCCGTCGCAGCGCCGCGTGCCGCCGGAACTCGCTCACCCCGCGCGCCAAGACCCATAATTGCCTCAACCTCATCGTCGCCGATCAGGAAGTGCAGAGCATCGATCCGGAAGCCTGGGCGGTCCTGCTCGACGTCAACGGCAACCTGGCCGAGGGCCTCGGCTCGAACATCTTCGTCGTGCGCGGGAGTGAGATCCTCACGCCACGGGAGAAATTCGTGCTTCCCGGGGTGAGCCGGCAGACCGCGATCGACCTCGCCGGCGACGAAGGCTTCCCGGTGCGCGAAGCCGACCTCGATCTCTACGATGCCTACAATGCCGACGAGGTGTTCCTGACCTCGACCTCGCTGTGCATCTGCCCGGTCACCCGGGTGAACGGGGTCGCGATCGGACCCGAGGGGCAGGTGTGGGGGCCGGTGACCCGGCGCATCGCCGACGCCTACCAGCGTTTCGTCGACCACGACTTCGTCGGCCAATACCTCAAGCGCTATGTCGACGGCATGGAGGCGCGGGCGTTCTAGCGGTCCCTGCCGTAGGGTGGGCAAAGGCGCGGCCATGATCGCGCGGCAACACCCCGACCTCCACCCGCGCCGTGCCCACGCGGCGGCTAAAACCGCGTGGGCAAAGGCGCAACGGGCTGACGTACCCGCCCGGGCGTTGCGTTTCGCGCCTTTGCCCACCCTACCCGCGTTTGCATCATCGCTCGCGCACACCTACATCACGGTTCCATGCACACCCCCTCCGCCGACCTCTGGCACGGCACCACCATCCTGACCGTCCGCAAGGCCGGCGTCGTCGCCATCGGCGGGGACGGGCAGGTGACGATCGGCCAGACCATCGTCAAGGCCAACGCCCGCAAGGTGCGCCGGCTCGGCAAAGGACATGGAGCTTTGGGCGACGTGATCGGCGGCTTCGCGGGTGCGACCGCGGACGCCTTCACGCTGTTCGAGCGGCTCGAGGCCAAGCTCGAGCAGTATCCGGGGCAACTCATGCGCGCCGCCGTGGAGCTCGCCAAGGACTGGCGCACCGACCGCTATCTGCGCCGGCTGGAAGCCATGATGATCGTCGCCGACAAGGAGATCTCGCTGGTGCTCACCGGCACCGGCGACGTGCTCGAGCCCGAAGCCGGCGTGATGGGCATCGGCTCGGGCGGCAACTACGCGCTCGCGGCCGCGCGCGCGCTGATCGACGGGCCGCTCGATGCCGAAGCGATCGTGCGCCGTTCGCTCGACATCGCCGCCGACATCTGCGTCTACACCAACCGCAGCGTGACGGTCGAGACGTTGAAGGCGGCCTGAATCGATGCCGCAGTACCGATTCCGCCCGATGTCGGCCGACGACCTGCCATTGGTGCGGGAGTGGCTGGCGCGGCCGCACGTCACGCAATGGTGGGGCGACACGCATCAGCAATTCGAGCTGGTCAGCGGCGACCTCGAGAACGAAGCGATGGATCAGTTCATCGTCGTCACGGCTGAGCGCCCGTTCGGTTACCTGCAATGCTATGATCCGCTGGCATGGCCGGATAACGGGCTCGGCTCCCACCCGCACGGAACCCGCGGCATCGACCAGTTCATCGGTGAACCTGACATGGTCGATCGCGGCCACGGCTCCGGATTCATCCGCGCCTTCATCGACGGCCTGATCGCGCGCGGAGCGCCGCGCGTCATCACCGATCCCGATCCCGCCAACCGGCGCGCCGTCCGGGCTTACGAAAAGGCCGGCTTCGCCAAGGCGCACGAGGTCGACACGCCCGATGGCCGCGCCCTGCTGATGGTACGCAACGCATGACAGACTTCTCTCCGCGCGAGATCGTCTCCGAGCTCGACCGCTTCATCATCGGCCAGTCCGACGCCAAGCGCGCGGTCGCGATCGCGCTGCGCAACCGCTGGCGCCGCATGCAGCTCGATGAGAAGTTGCGCGAGGAAGTGCTGCCGAAGAACATCCTGATGATCGGCCCGACCGGCGTCGGCAAGACCGAGATCTCGCGCCGCCTCGCGCGCCTTGCCGGCGCGCCGTTCCTCAAGGTGGAGGCGACCAAGTTCACCGAGGTCGGCTATGTCGGCCGCGACGTGGAGCAGATCGTGCGCGATCTGGTCGAGATCGCGATCGCGCAGACGCGCGAGAGGAAGCGCAAGGACGTCGAGGCGCGCGCCCACCTGGCCGCCGAGGAGCGGGTGGTCGAGGCCCTGGTCGGCGCCAACGCCAGCGCGGCGACCAAGGAATCGTTCCGCCGCAAGCTGCGCAGCGGCGAGATGGACGACAAGGAGATCGAGGTCGAGATGCAGCAGACCGGCGGCGGCCTGCCGATGTTCGAGATCCCGGGCATGCCGGGCGCGCAAATGGGCGCGATTTCGATCGGCGACATCTTCGGCAAGCTCGGCGGCGGCCGCACCAAGACGCGCCGGCTCACCGTGAAGGAGGCCTACGAGCCGCTCATCGGCGAGGAATCCGACAAGCTGCTCGACCAGGACCAGCTGGTGCAGGAAGCCATCAAGGCGGTCGAGCAGAACGGCATCGTGTTCCTCGACGAGATCGACAAGATCACGGCGCGCGACAGCCGCATCGGCGCCGACGTGTCGCGCGAGGGCGTGCAGCGCGACCTCTTGCCGCTGATCGAGGGCACCACGGTGTCGACCAAGCACGGCGCGATCAAGACCGACCATATTCTCTTTATTGCGTCGGGCGCGTTCCACGTGTCGAAGCCCTCGGACCTGCTGCCCGAGCTGCAGGGCCGGCTGCCGATCCGGGTGGAGCTGAACCCGCTCACGCGCGACGACCTCAAGCGCATCCTGACCGAGCCCGAGGCCTCCCTGGTCAAGCAGACCGTGGCGTTGCTCGGGACCGAAGGCGTCACGCTGCAGTTCACCGACGACGCGATCGACGCCATCGCCGACATCGCGGTCGAGGTGAATTCGAACGTCGAGAACATCGGCGCGCGGCGGCTGCAGACTGTGATGGAGCGCGTGCTCGACGAGATCTCGTTCGCCGCCCCCGACCGCGCCGGCGAGACCGTGAAGATCGACGCGGCTTACGTGCGCGAGCATATCGGCGATCTGGCCAAGAACGCGGATTTAAGTAGGTTTATTTTGTGACCTGCGTTGCTCACCGTTTGCACCGAATGAGCCGCACATCCCCTCTCCCCGAAGGGGAGAGGGTGCCGAGGACTGCAGGTCCGAGGCGGGAGAGGGGCTTACGGCGCGCGCAAATCAGAGGCACTGCGCAGCAATGATACCTTGAGAAGTACGGGCGGCGTTCTCGACATCATATGGCGATTATGGAGTAGGAGCGCGCGGAAGCGCGTTGAAGGGCATCAGCGGCAAGCGGTTGACATATGGGGGGTCTTACGGCGGTAACCCCCGGTAAACGAAGGAGAAAAAAATTCCTACAGCTACAATTCCAATTTGACGACTGACGCGCTATATTCAGGGTGCGGCCGTTGCTTGGCGACAAGGGCCCCCGGGCACTTCGCAAGATAGCCAAGATCGCGAATTTCGCCGGCCGCACTTTTCTCCTTCAATAGAACTTCGTGTCGCTCGTCTTGAAGAGGTCGTACTCATACGTGATACGATCGCTGATCAGATTGTAGGACCGCACGTCCCATTGATCCTTGCTTTCCCATTTGCGCTGGATTGCCCAAGCGCAGTAGTCGGCTACTTGGAGGCAAGGATCGGCGTGGCAAGGCATGAAATCGGCCTTCCACTCCTTGATGTGTGCGGTTTGGTACATCACGTCATCTACGGCATTCCGAAATGCGGTGCGCTCCTTCTTGGTGCCAATGGATGCGGTCGTAACGAGAGCCTCTGATTCGCTATCGAGTTTTTTGACCGTGCCAAATTTGAAGAGATAGAAGTAGCCGTATTTGTAGAACCGATCCTTGCTTGTCTTAAGTTGGGGTTGTGCCTTGCACTTCTCCATGATCTGGGCCTGAATCGTGAAGGGAAATTGCGTGATGACCTTGAAAACTTCGTCTCGCACGGCTTGCGCGTCGGCAGTGGCATGGAAATAATCGCCGAGTGTTGCGCCTTCCCACGCGAGCCTGCGGCGCAGGCTAAGTAATTCGGAGCCTACGGCGCAGTCATCCATGATGACCGTGCAGAGAATAAAATGCTTGCTCACATTCGGTTCGCGATTGAACGTGAAGCAACCCGCCTCATCGGCAAAGACGAATTTGTTAGGCATGGCACATGACCAAGAAAGCTGAGTCCCAAATTACCAAGTTCCGCGAAACCGCCCGCAAGCATGAAGCGGACGAGGATGAAGAGAAGTTTGATGACGCCCTTCGGCGAGTTGCAAAAGCAAACCCGCCGAAGGAAGGCGCCGACCAAACCGCGCTAATGCCGATTTGGTAAGGCTCTGCGCGGTTTGAACGCGTCTAGCGCCGCGCGAGCTTGGGGCGCCGGAATCCGCCCTTCCCGGATCTTCTGATCCAAATACGCAGGCATGTACTTCGCGATGTACTCATCGCGAACCCACTGCCGAAATTCCGGCAATGCTTCATCCGGATAGCAATAGGGGTGCTGCGGGTTTGACGCCGCCTGAGGGAAGTAGGCCGGATAGTTGTGATCGTACTTGATCCGCGGGTCGTAGACGTTGTCGAGGTTGTTGGACTTCCAGTGATTGGCCCAACGGATGCCGACGCTGACGTCCGGAATGAACTCGGGACCAACGTTCGCGTTGGCGCGGATGAGCGTTACGATCATGTCGGCTAGCTCCTTGAAAACGGAGAAGTAGCCGTCCGGGACCGTGTGGTAATTCAGCGAGACGCGGTCATGGAACTGCGCCCACGCGATGTTGGATGCGCCCGAGGGATTGTAGCCGACCTGCGCATAGATGAAGTCCGTGAAGCCTTTCCGCGCGAGCAGCCGGTAGCTGTGGGCCGCGTGGTCGTTGTCAGTCTTGGCCTCAAACGCGTAGTACTCCAAAACTGCCATGCACACGGCGGCCGGAACGGCGTGGTGTTGTACGGTGCCGTTCTTCATCACGGCCAGAAACGCGATGCGATCATCCGCGCCTTGCGCGCGGACAATCTCCCTGATCCGCCGCTCACGAGGCCGCAGCGGCTCATCGAGCCAAGTAGCGGTCATCCTGACGATTTGGGTGTGGTCGACGCCACACATGCGAGCCAAGCCGCGCAGCGTGACGAACGGCGTTCCGTCTCTCAGGACGCCCATGCCCACGCCGTCAACTTCGCGTTCGGCGATGACTTCGAGGTCCAGGTTGAGCTGTTGAGAGGCGGTGTTCTGTGGGGGTAAAAATGCCATTTTATCTAGCCTTTCCAATGGGTTGGGGTGGTGTGCAACCCGGCTAGACCTAATCTTCCCGAATGATTACATTCGGGGTGCACAAGATTGGGGTTGGCCGAGTTGCCGATCCTGCGAGCGAGTCGCCCGGGAAACCGTGGCGGCTCGTTCCGTTTCGGACCCCTAATATAGTTGATGAGTCGTAAAAATGGAACTCCAGTCGTTCGCGCGTCCAGCGTGAAGGCCGGCAATCCCCAGCCCTATGGGTCTGTCAACTCCATAATCGCCCATCATATCGACTGCCATTGAGGGAAGTCCCTCTCCCGCTCGCTTCGCTCGCCACCCTCTCCCCTTCGGGGAGAGGGGAAGGGCAGCACGTCATTCCCGGCCCCGCCGCACCCGCACATACAGCGCCCCGGCCCCGCCATGACCGCGGCCGGCGTCCTCGAAGCCGACCACGAAGGCGCGGAATTCGACGCCGCCAAGCCACAGCGGCACTTGGCGCTTGAGCACGCCGCGCTCGGCGAACGGATCCGCGTCGGCACGCGCTCCTTTGCCGGTGATCAGCAGCACGACGCGGGCGCCGCGCGCCTGGGCGCGGCGCAGGAAGCCCAGGAGCGCATCGTGCGTCTCGGCTTGGGTCAGCCCATGCAGGTCGATGCGCGTCGATCGGTTCGGCGCCGCGCGACGAGACACTAACCCCTTGGTCCCTTCGGGATCACGCTTGACAGCATCGGTTGCACACGCTGTGATTGACGCTCGGCAGCCGGCCAGCGCAGAGCTAGCGCTAGCTTGCGGGGGCGAGGAGAAGCGGCATGAGCCCATCGGAGATAGATCACGACGACGATATTGAGGAAGGGCAGGCCCCTCAAACTAACCATCAACGAAATATTCCAATTGCCAGAGACGAGAAAATTACAAACGTAAGCGCGACTGTCTCCTTTTGTATTTCAAAAGCAATAATGTTGGCGCGGGAGCTAAATCACCCTGAAACAACGGTGGCCCATTTTATCGTCGCAATGGCGCTTCAACCGGATGCGCCCGAATGGTTCAAGAGGCGGCACTTCGACGTTCAAAGTGCCTGGCGAGCATCCATGGGTATTCTTATCGACTTGAAGCGGGTAAACAATCCGCTTGACTCCCCTCCGGCCCCGTCCAACGAGCTAAAGGCAGTCGTAAATACAGCGCAGCGAATCGGGATCAGCCGAGAAAACCAAGACGCCGTTATTGATGATATCATGTCGATTTTCTACGACATGCCGATGAACGAACCGGCGCGACAACTCATGTCAGGCGTTCGGCCGACCACTCCGGCAGAGGATACTTTGGACGCGGTCCGAAACCTTGAGGAGACAATGGCACATCGCTTTGATCAGCTAGCTGCATTGCTTACCATTCGCCTGGATCAAAGCGCATCCCAAGAGAAACCCACCATCCGACGCACCATTTCTGATATGTTCGGCCTCGGTCCAAAAGGGCAGCTAAAATGACTATCCTTATCATTGCTGGGGATAAACCAGCCGCCGCTGTCTAAGTTGCTCCCGCAGGTGAGATTCCTCCTGATCTAGATCGATTATTATTCTCCGCATGTGCCAGTCTGAGGCCTGTTCGCTTACATCAAGCATATACGCTGTGTGCTGTTGACTTCCTATCCATAGCCCGGATTTCACCGTATGGAGAAGTTTGCAATCCCAAATTTCGTCGATCAATTCACGGAGCTCGCCGCTTATACTATTCGAAACAAGAATGCAGTTTAAACCGTTTCCGTAGCAGAAATCTCGAATAGCCCCTATTGTTGCGATTAGTCTCTCGGGCTTTTGAAGGCGAACATCCGAGTTGAATTCGCTACGTCTCTCGCTATTGAATTTCGCTGCCGCGTCCCAGACATCGTCCGCGCTTACTCTTCTTCGCTTCGTGGGATCTCTTGCAAGACGTTCTTGCGTAATGCCTATTGCCTCTACAATTAGCAGCAAAAAATCTCTCGCGACACCCCCGCTTGCTTGAATTAGTCTTTTGACGGCAGTCTCACTGGCCAAATCATTAGTAGTGCCCAGGCCGACCTCGGCAACAAACCTGTCAAGTATTCGCAAAAGAAACTTCTGCGTTTGGAAGAAAGTCTCGAATGATTCATCTAGATTTATTGGCTGTACATCCTGCCGTATCTCTATCCCTCGCGAGCCCGCTTCTGTTCTGACCACCAGCCGCGACCGGTACCTCACGGTTCCGATTTTTAGCCAAACGCGATTATTTCTTGCGAGACTATGAATGTAGTCGAGGACAAAGGGCTGAAGCTTTTCCGGTATGTGGTATAGTTCGTCAAGAATCAGGAAAGCGTCGTTTCTGAAAGCGTCCGCAACCAATCTTAGTGTCTCACGATAAAAGCCGATGTGATTGTGGACTATTTCTTGCTTACTTGTGGCATATTCTAGCTCAACTTCGTCCTTGGATTCATTAGATCGGTCATACTTGGCCTTTCCGCCGAACCGAAAATAGGAAAAGAACTTTAAGCCTCCCTCGCCCTCGCGTTGCTGCTTCTCATGCCGCTTCCGCGCAACGCTTTTCAGCGCTTTGGCTTCATCGGGCGCCGCTATTAGGCCTTCAAGCTCGGCAATCTCGTCACTCAATTTTGACGCGATGCTTCGGCTTATCCTTTTGTCTGGCAATGACTGTGCGAGTCTTCGATATTGCGTGAACGACTCTTTTAGAACACTTGCTACTAGGTTTGGGAATGTCTGGCCTTTATAGATGTCAAGATCAACAAATGCGACTGGAGCCCCCCGAGCTATCAAATCACTTTCAGCCTTCCTAAGCAGACTACTCTTCCCAGAACCGCGCCGACCAAACACTATATGGTGCTGATGGCTGGTCGCCTCAACTAATCTTCCCAAACCAGGCTCAATGAATCGCTCGATATTTTCGGGTCTTGCATCTCCGCGAGTGGATGCCTTGATCCGATTTAGCAGATTGACAACCTTATCAGGTTCCTCGACCAGGATCGGCAAGTAACTTTGCGATGGTTCCGTGGTTTTGATCGCGGACATCTTTTATATCTTCACCGAGAGCGTCTGAACGCTTGCCAGGGGCGTGTTATCTGACGCGCTAGCATTGTGGCACATCCTTTGGTTTAGGCCAATCCTACACACCATGACTCCACCAGTTTTGCTACTGAGAGCAGACTAATTCTCCTCACTCCCGCCCCCTCCGCACCCGCACGTAGAGCGCGCCCTGCCCGCCATGGCCGCGGCCGGCGTCCTCGAAACCGACCACGAACGGACGCAATTCGGCGCCGCCAAGCCACAGCGGCACCTGGCGCTTGAGCACGCCGCGCCCGGCGAACGGATCCTCGTCGTTGCGCGCCCCTTTGCCGGTGATGACCAGAACCACCCGAGCCCCGCGCGCTTGCGCGCGGCGCAGGAAACCCGCAAGCGCATCGTGCGCTTCGGCTTGAGTCAGCCCATGCAGGTCGATGCGCGCGTCGATCGGCTCGCTGCCGCGGCCGAGCTTCTGCTTGAGCCGGCGGCCGAGCGGCGCAAGCGGCGGCGCGGCGGGACGCGCCGGAGTCGGTGTCTCCTTGGTCGGAGGCTTCGGTGCCTTGACGGATTTGACCGGCTTCGATGGTTCGCTCGCCACCGCTTCCTTGACCGCCCTCGGCTTGATCCGCTTGAGCGGCTTGATGGCGCGGGTCACCAGGCCCCACAGCTCGCGCTCGTCGTCGCGCAAGCCGCGCCGGCTCATGTGCGCGGCCTCGGCCGCGGCACCGGAGCCGGCTCGGCCATCGGCTGTACGGGTGGTTGCGCAACGGGTGGCGGGGTCGCGGTGGGCGGCGCGGCCGGCTTCTCGTCGGACGACACCTTTATCGGCGCCGCGACCGGCAGCGGCATGCGCTTGCCGGCTTCGACCATGTCGAGCTCGCGCGGCACGAGCATCACGAAGCGTCCCGGATTCTTGATGCGGCCGGCGATGCGGCCCGCGTCCTCGCCGGCGCCGAAATAGATGTCGGCGCGCGCCGGGCCGACGATGGCCGAGCCGGTATCCTGCGCGATCATCAGGCGGCGGAATTTGGTGTCGGAATTGCCGGTCGCGATCGGCAGGTCCGCGGAGATGAAGAACGGCGTGCCGTAGACGTGCAGCGCGCGGTCGACCGCGATCGAACGCACGGCGGTGAGCGGCACGCCCTGCGCGCCGCGCGCCTCCTCGTGCTCGGGCAGCCCGGTGTCGCGGAAGAACACGAACGACTTGTTCTGCCGCCGCAATTCCTTGGCGCCGTCGGGATTGGCCGCCATCCATTCGCGGATGCGCGTCATCGACATGTCCTCGCGCGCGATGATGCTGCGATCGATCAGGATGCGGCCGACCGGCGTGTAACGGTGGCCGTTGTGGGCGTCATAGTTGACGCGCACCACCGTGCCGTCGTCGAGGCGCACGCGCGCCGAGCCCTGGATGTGGATGAACAGCGCGTCGTCGAAGCTCTTGAGATAGCAGATCTCCAGGTTGCGCGTGGCGAGCGCGCCGTCCTCGATCTCGGCGCGCTCGAAATACGGCACGAACTTGCGCCGGTTGAGGCGCCGCACGACACGGCCGGTGTTGGGGAAGCCCTCCGCCTTGCGCTTGCGGCCGAGATGCACCAGGTCGTGCGGCCGGCGATAAAGCGGTACCTTGAAGTCGTCGGTGAGCACGCGCGAACCTTCCACGATCGGTTCGTAGTAGCCGGTGAGGAAGCCGGCCGGCTCCTCCAATCTGGTGATGCGCACCGGGCGGAAGTTGTCCTCGAAGAACGCGCGCGCCCCCGTGCCGTCGAGCGGCACGGCGGCAAGCGCGCGGCGGCAGACCGCGATCAGGCCGGCACGCATCGGCCGCGCATCGGTCGTCAGCCTCGCTCCGGCGACCAGCGCCCGGCAGCTCGGCAGGAACGCCGCGAAGGCGGCGGCGTGGTCGTCGTCGCCCCAACCTTCGAGGCCCTCCCACGCCACCGGCTCGAGCGCGCTGTCCGGGAAACTGAACGGCGCCGGCACGGCGCCGGCAGGCTCGGGCTCGGGAGGATCGCCGGCGGCCGGCGACGCAAATGCGCTGAGGAGGAGAAGGAGACCGGCCGCGTGGCGAACTCGGGTGAGCGCGCTCAACCGACGGCCTCCGGTCACTGGCCCGCTTCGGTGGCGACCAGCTTCCAGTTGGGATCGCGCGCGGAGATATCGCGCGCGAACGTCCACACGTCGGTCACCTCGGTGACCTTGTCGGGGCTGCCGTCGGTGATGTTGCCGTTCTTGTCGCGCGTGACCGAGATCAGCTGCGAAACGAAGCGCACCGTGATCTGCGCCGTCTTGCCGCGCAGCTCGGCGCCGATGACGTCGGCCTTGTCGAGCGACACGAAGCGGGTCTCGACGGTCTCGCCGCGCTGCTCGCGTTCCTTGATCGCCGCTTCGAAGCCCTCGTAGACCTCGCGCGACAACAGGTTCTTCAGGTTGCGGCGGTCGCCTTCCGCGAAGGCGGTGACGATCATCTCATAGGCGGCGCGCGCGCCGGTGAGGAAGTGGCGCGGATCGAAGCTCGGGTCTTCGGCAATGATCGCGTCGAGGCCGCCGGCGAGCGCCGAGCCCGGCTCGGCGACGCCGGCCCAGCGCTCGGCCGGTTCGGCGTCCTCGGCCGGCTTTGCCGCGGCGTCGGCGCCGCGCGGCGGCAGTGCCACCACATTGTCGTTGGTGCGCACCGCGTCGCGCGCCGTGAACGGGGGCCGCTCGCGGCCGGTGCGTTGACCGAGCACGCTGCGCAGGCGCAGGAAAATGAACACTGCGAGCGCCAGGAAAATGATGGTGTAGATGTCGAACAAATCGCGCATTCTCTATCAGCAGCCGTCGGGACCGGCTTTCGGCGCCGCGCCCGCATTGGACGCCTTTGCCGCTCCTACCTAACTAGGCACGCGACGGTGGCGTTCCAAGGCTCGACGGCGCGTCCACGATCTGCCTCCGGGCGCGCCAACGCATGTTAGACGATCCGCGCGGCCACGCCAACCGCGCGCGCTAGTGTGGCGGTTCAGAAGTCCGCATCATTCCCGCCGCGAGTCCGAGATGCGGACTTCTGAACCAAAGCCACACTAGATCAATAAGTTGCTAGTGTCCTTCGATTCCGAAGTTCGTACACGAGGGTGCTGCACGATAAGACGAACTTCGGAATCGGGACACTAGAAGGATTTCCCGATGTCCTTGGTGAAATGGGCGATTTTCGGGCTGCTGCTGCTTCCCTTCGCCGAGATCGCGGTGTTCGTGGCGGTTGCGCTGAAGATCGGCGTCCTGGCTGCGCTGGCGCTGACCATCCTGACCTCGCTCGCCGGGATGGCGGTGATCCGCCGCGCCGGCCGGGGCGAGGTCGAACGGGTGCGCACCGCCTTCGGCGAGCAGGTACTGAGCCGAGTCGTCATCGACGGCCCCGGATTCCTCACCGTGCTCGGCGGATTCCTGCTCCTCCTGCCTGGATTCCTGACCGATGCGCTCGGCATCCTGCTGCTGCTGCCCGCCGGCCGCCGCCTGATCCATGCGACCTTGCGCCGCGCAACCGGCGCCGCCAAGCCGTCCGGCGCGTCCGGCGTCGTCGACCTCGAACCGGACCAGTGGCGGCACGTCCCCGAGCAACGCATCACCCAAGAGAGTACCCAAGAGAGCACCCAAAACAGCACCGATCCTGGCAAACAGTGAGAATCGTATCCTTGTCCGGCCGGACGCCCTGTGTTAGCCAGCCGGCCATCGCGGGGCCGGGCGGAGCCGGCAAAGGACGATTGTCATGACAACGACGAATGGCGGCCCGGCCGCTGAGAAGCCAGCGACCAATGGCGGCCCGGCCGCAGAGAAGCCGCCGCAGCTCAATATTCTCGGCCAATACATCAAGGACCTGTCGTTCGAGAACCCGAACGCGCCGCGCTCGCTGCAGCCCAACCAGCAGGCCCCGGCCATCAACATCCAGATCAACGTCAACGCCAAGCCGATCAGCGAGACCGATGTCGAAGTCGAGCTCAAGCTCGAGGGCCGCGCCGAGCATCAGGGCAACTTCATGTTCGGCTTCGACCTGGTCTATGCCGGCGTGTTCCGTCTGCTGAACGTCCCCAAGGAGAGCACGCACCCCATCATCATGATCGAGTGCCCGCGGCTGCTGTTTCCGTTCGCGCGCGAGATCCTTGCTTCCGTCACGCGCAACGGCGGCTTTCCCCCGCTGATGATCGATCCGGTCGATTTCGTCGCGCTCTACCGGCAGAAGATGGCCGAGCGGCAGGCGCAGCCGGCGGTGGCCGGGACGCCGCCGGCGGGCTGACGGCGCGTCAGAGCCCGGTTTCACATGCGCGGAATCGAAAGGCGACTTTGTTTGCTTATGCGCATGATCTTGTCCGAAAAGTCTGTCGACTTTTCGGGATCATGCGCTCAGGCCGCCGTCGCGTCGGCTTTGACGTCGAGATAATCCTTCCAGATGGCCTTCTCGCCGAGCGTCGCCACGAAGGCGCGGTGGGCCGCGTACTCGTCCGCCGTCAGGCGCGGGGCGAGCGGCTCGGGGCGGATGATGATCGCGCGGGCGCCGCTCGCCGCCCGGCCGCCGGCGTCCTCGGTAAGGCCGAGGGTTGCCTGCCTAGCGCCGATCAGCTCGACATAGACGGCGGCGAGGATTTCGGCGTCGAGCAGCGCCCCGTGCTTGGTGCGCCTGGAATCGTCGATGCCGTAGCGTGCGCACAGATCGTCGAGCCGGTTGGAACCGCCCGGATGCTTGCGCCGCGCCAGCAACAGCGTGTCGACCACGCGCTCGGTGCCGATCGGCGCAAGCGCAATGCGAGCCAGCTCGGCGTTGATGAAACCGATGTCGAACGACGCGTTGTGGGCGACCAGCGGCGCGTCGCCGATGAAAGCGATGAGTTCCTTGGCGATCTCGGCGAAACGCGGCTTGTCGCACAGGAATTCGGCCGAAAGGCCGTGCACCGCGAACGCCGCCGCCGGTACGTCGCGGTCGGGGTTGAGGTAGCGCTGGAAGGTGACGCCGGTCGGGATGCCGTTGACGAGCTCGACGCAGCCGATCTCCACCAGCCGGTCGCCGGTCAGCGGATCGAGGCCGGTGGTTTCGGTATCGAGCGCGATCTCCCGCATGCCGCCTGTTCTATCCGATTCGCCGCCCCGGCAACCCCGCAACCGCGCGCAGGATGCCACGGACCTGGGCGCGCGCGGAATCGAAGCTGCGCGAGCTATCCACCACGAAATGCGCGCGCTTGCGCTTTTCGGCGTCGGGCGTCTGGCGCGCGATCAGCGCGTCGAACTTCTCCGCCGTCATCCCCGCCCGCCCGAGCGCGCGCCGCCGCTGGAACTCAGGCGGCGCCGAGACCACCACGATGGCGTCGACCCGGTCCTCGCCGCCGGTTTCGAACAGCAGCGGAATGTCCAGCACCACCACGCGTGCACCGCGGGCCTGCGCGTGGCCGAGGAACCGGTCGCTCATCGCGCGCACCAGCGGGTGCACGATCGCCTCGAGCCGCTTGATGGCGACGGGATCGCCGACCACCGCGGCGGCGAGCTTGTCGCGATCGACCCCGCCGTTGGTCGTGCCCGGAAAAGCGGCCTCGATCGGGCCGATCGCGTCGCCCTGGTAGAGCCGGTGCACCGCCGCGTCGGCGTCGTGCACCGGCACGCCGGCTTCGGCGAAGAAGCGTGCCGCCGTCGACTTGCCCATGGCGATCGAGCCGGTAAGGCCGAGGATGAACATCGAGTGTCTCGTAGGGTGGGCAACGGCTCGCGCTGATCTTCGTGACTGATCTCGGCTCCAGGATCGCCGTTGCCCACCGGTTTGGTCGACCATCCGCGTGGGCACGGCGCGGATGCCGCTCGTCGCGCGACCTCGAGATCGAGGCCGCGCCTTTGCCCACCCTACAATACTACGTGCTTCTCCGGATATCCGCCTCCAACAGCGCGCGCTGTTGCGCCGTCACCTGCGGCCTGACGCCGAACCAGTGCGTGAAGCCGGGCACGGCCTGATACAGCAGCATGTTCAAACCATCGACGGTGCGATGACCGGCCGCCCGCGCTGTTTTCAACAGGCCGGTTTCGAGCGGCACGTAATTCACGTCGTACACGATGGCTTCGCGCCGCAGCGGCGCAAGATCAATGCTCAGCGGCGGCTGGCCGGCTTGGCCGAGCGAGGTCGTGTTGATCAGCACGTCGGCGTCCGCGAGCAGCCGCCCCACCTCATCGAATCCGTGCGCCGTGACCGATGAACCGAATTGTTCGGCCAGTGCCCGCGCACGCTCGAATGTGCGATTGACCACCGCGACGGTGAATTTTCGCTGGCGGAATGCGTAAACCGCCGCGCGCGCAGCGCCGCCCGCGCCGAGCAGCACCACGCGGCCGCCCTGCGCATCCCAGCCCGCATGGATGGCGTCGAGGCTGAGTACCAGACCGAGCCAGTCGGTATTGCCGCCGACGAGCGCATCGCCCTCGTACCAGACGGTGTTGACGGCGCCGATCCCGTCTGCCGCCGGCTCGCGCCGGTCGACCAGCTCGAACGCCACCTGCTTGTGCGGCTTGGTGACGTTGCCGCCCACATAGCCGCGCGCACGCAGATTGCGGAAGAAGTCGGGAAAGTCCGCAGGCGCGATATCGGCGAGCTCGTAGGCGCCGGCGATGCCGAGCGTGCGCAGCCAGTAGCCGTGCAGCATGGGCGAGCGCGAATGCGCGATGGCGTGGCCCATGACACAGGCGCGACGCGTGACGGTGGTCATTGCAGCGCCCCTTCGTGGCGCAAATAGCCGAGCAGCGGCAGCAGCGGCAGGCCGAGGATGGTGAAATGGTCGCCTTCGATCCGTTCGAAGAGGTGAACTCCGACTCGTTCCAACTGATAAGCCCCCACGCTGGCACTCACGGCGGCGCCTGCGGTGTCCAAGTAAGCCTCGAGGAATTCATCGGAAAACGTCCGCATGGTGAGCCGCGCGATCGCCCCGTGGGTGAACGCGACCGCGCCGTTGCGGATGACCGCCACGGCGGAGTGCAGCTCATGGGTCTGCCCGCGTAAGGCCTGGAGCTGCGCGCGTGCCGCGGCGCGGTCCACCGGCTTGGAGAAGCGCCGGTCGCCGAGCGCCAGGGTCTGGTCGCAGCCGACCACGAGGCTGCGGTCCGACATGGCCGCAACGGTACGGGCTTTCTCGCGCGCGAGCAGCAGCGCCACCTCGCCTGGACCCTGAGCCGCCGCCTGCCGCTCGAGCGCGCGCTCGTCGAGATCGGCGGGCCTTGCCTCGACCGGAATGCCGGCTGCCTCCAGCAGCGCGCGCCGCACGCTGCTCTGCGAGGCCAGCACGAGCGGCTGCGCTGCCAACCACAACGGCATGTCACGCTACCGGCGCGCGGCGGCGATCGGCGAGCAGCGCCATCACGGCGGCGGCGGTCTCCTCGATCGAGCGGCGCGTCACGTCGATCAGCGGCCAGTTGTGCCGGCTGCAGAGTTTGCGCGAGAACGCGATTTCCTCGGCCACCGCCTGCTTGTCGACGTAGGGGTCATCCTCGGTCTGCGCGTTGAGGCCGAGCAGGCGGTTCTGCCGAATCTGCACGATGCGCTCCGGACTCGCGAACAGTCCTACCACCAGCGGTTTCCTCAGCTCGCCGAGCTGGGTCGGGACCGCCATGTTGGGCACCAGCGGCACGTTCGCGGTCTTCACTCCGCGATTGGCAAGATAGATCGAGGTCGGCGTCTTGGAGGTACGCGAGACGCCGACCAGCACCACGTCGGCATGCTCGAGATCGTCGGTGTGCTGGCCGTCGTCGTGCAGCATGGTGAAGTTGAGCGCGTCGATGCGCTTGAAATAATCCGCGTTGAGGGTGTGCTGGGCGCCGACGCGCCGCTCCGACTGCGCGCCCAGATAGGCCTGGAACAGCGCCAGCACCGGCCCGAGGATCGACAGGTACGGCACGCCGAATGCGCGGCATTTCTGTTCCAGCCGGTCGGCCAGCTCGCGATCGAGCAAGGTGTAAAGCACGATGCCGGGAGCGGCCTCGATCTCGTTGATGACGCGGTCGAGCTGCTTCTGCGTGCGCACCAGCGGATAGAGATGCTCGATCGGCCCGACGGTCGCGTATTGGGCCGCAGCCGCGCGGCCGACCGCGATCAGGGTCTCGCCGGTCGCATCCGAGACCAGGTGCAGGTGGAAGAAGCTGCGGCTGTGGGGCATGCGGGAGAAACCTGTGAATGGCTGGGGAGGAGGCCACGCCACGGGCGCAAGCGCAAGAGAGACGCGCCGACGCGTCACGACCGGATGCAATTGCATCCCCATGGCTGGCGACTGCGGATTTGCCCAGCGGTCCGCTTGCTGCCAGCAAGACGATTGGGGCAGGGTGTTGATGGAATGGGATAAGGACTCGAAACGATCAGAAGGATCAATGAGATGACATGTGCGTGTGGAGAAGGATAACAACGCGGAAGAACGATTGGCTGTGGATGAATGCGACTTATGCGGCGGATTGCGTCTTATGAGTCAAATCCAACGTCAAGGAATCACAAACCAGAGATTCTTAAGCTTTAATTGAGAAGGAAGCGGGTGTGAGCCGACAGACCCGGGACAAGCCATTGCTTGCCGTCCTTTCCGGTCGCGCCCAAAGCGTGCCGCCGGTGTGGCTGATGCGCCAGGCCGGGCGCTACCTGCCGGAATATCGCGCGATCCGCGCAAAGGTTCCGGCCTTTCTCGATCTCTGTTTCAACCCGCGGCTGGCGGCTGAAGTCACCCTGCAGCCGGTCCGGCGCTTCGGCTTCGATGCGGCGATCCTGTTCTCCGATATCCTGGTGGTGCCACATGCGCTCGGCCAGAAGGTCGCGTTCGAGGCCGGCGAGGGACCGCGGCTCGAGCCGCTCTCCGATGCGGCGGCGCTGGCGCGATTGAGGTCCGAGGTCGATCAGCAGATGCTTGCGCCGGTATACGAGACGATCGCGCGGGTGAAGGATGAGCTGCCGGCCGGCGTGGCGCTGCTCGGCTTCTGCGGCGCGCCGTGGACGGTCGCGAGCTACATGGTGGCGGGGCGTGGCGGCGACGAGCAGGCGGCGGCACGGCTATTCGCGTATCGGGATCCTCAAGGCTTTGCTGCGCTGATCGATCGACTGGTAGCGGCGTCGGTCGCGTATCTGACGCGGCAGCTTCAGGCCGGCGTGGACGCGGTGCAACTGTTCGACACCTGGGCCGGCACGTTGCCGCCGGAGGAATTCGCGCGCTGGTGCGTCGAGCCGGCGCGGCGGATCTGTGAGCGCGTGCGCGGCGAGGTGCCCGCGGCGAAGATCATCGTGTTTCCGCGCGGCGCCGGGACTCAGCTTGGCGCCTATGTGCGGGAAGTGCCCGCGGACGCGGTCGGGCTCGACTGGATGATCGATCGCGGCTTTGCCAACGAGACCGTGCCGGAAACGATCGCGCTGCAGGGCAATCTCGATCCGCTCGCGCTCGTCGCCGGCGGTGCGGCGCTCGACGCCGCGGTCGACGGGGTGCTGGCGGCGTTTGCGCACCGGCCCTTCATCTTCAATCTCGGCCACGGCATCCGGCCCGAAACGCCGCTCGCGCATGTGGAGCGCATGCTCAAGCGCGTGCGCGCGGGGGCATGAATGTACGAATGGCTCAAAGCCTTCCACGTCATCGCCGTCATCGCCTGGATGGCCGGCATGCTCTATCTGCCGCGGCTGTTCGTCTATCACTGCGACGCCGCGCCGGGCTCGGTCCAATCCGAGACCTTCAAGGTGATGGAGCGCCGCTTGCTCAAGGCGATCATCAACCCGGCCATGATCGCCACCTGGGTGTTGGGTCTGTGGCTCGCCTGGCAGGGCGCGTTTTTCAAGGCACCATGGCTGCACGCCAAGCTCGCCCTGGTGCTGATTCTCTCTGCCCTGCACGGCTTGTTTGCGCGCTGGGTCCGGGATTTCGCCGCCGACCGCAACACGCGCTCGCGCAAGTTTTACCGTATCGTCAACGAGCTGCCGGCCGTCCTGATGGCCGGGATCGTGATTCTGGTTATCGTCAAGCCATTCTGATTGCTTGAGAAAACGTTCGACCCGGGGCCGCGGCGCCGGCCCGACCCGACCCGGCGGCGAGGTCACGCGGGCCCCAGGGGGCCTTGCATCGGTCGCACTCTTTTCATATTTTCCCAGCACTCTCCTTCAACGCAGGCAGGTGCATCGGCGTTCGGGTCCCGCGGGACCGGACCCTTGCACAAGGCGAAAGCCAACCCGCCTCCTCCGCGACCTGCGGCCTTCCCCTCCCCCGGCGTTCCCGGCCCATTCGCAAAGCCTCCGCCGGCTCATTTCACAGGATAGATACCCCGCATGCGGGAAATGAAACTCCAGGACCTCAAGTCCAAGACTCCGACCGAACTGCTCACCTTTGCCGAAGAGCATGGCGTCGAGAACGCCTCGACCATGCGCAAGCAGGAGCAGATGTTCGCGATCCTCAAGCAGCTCGCCACCAAGGAAGTCGACATCATCGGCGAGGGCGTGGTCGAGGTGCTGTCCGACGGCTTTGGCTTCCTGCGCGCCCCCGAGGCCAACTACCTGCCCGGTCCCGACGACATCTACGTCTCGCCCTCGCAGATCCGCCGCTTCGGCCTGCGCACCGGCGACACCGTCGAGGGCGAGATCCGCAGCCCCAAGGACGGCGAGCGCTACTTCGCGCTGCTCAAGGTCAACACGATCAATTTCGAAGACCCCGAGAAGGCGCGCCACAAGGTCAACTTCGACAACCTGACGCCGCTCTATCCCGACGAGCGGCTGCGCATGGAGCATGAGGACCCGACCAAGAAGGACCTCTCGCCGCGCGTCATCGACATCGTGGCGCCGATCGGCAAGGGCCAGCGGGCATTGATTGTGTCCCCTCCCCGCACCGGCAAGACCGTGCTGCTGCAGAACATCGCGCACGCCATCACGGCCAACCACCCGGAGTGCTTCCTGATCGTGCTCTTGATCGACGAGCGGCCCGAGGAAGTCACCGACATGCAGCGCTCGGTCAAGGGCGAGGTGATCTCCTCCACCTTCGACGAGCCGGCCTCGCGCCACGTGCAGGTCGCCGAGATGGTGATCGAGAAGGCCAAGCGCCTGGTCGAGCACGGCCGTGACGTCGTGATCCTGCTCGACTCGATCACGCGGCTCGGGCGCGCCTACAACACCGTGGTGCCATCGTCCGGCAAGGTGCTGACCGGCGGCGTCGACGCCAACGCGCTGCAGCGGCCGAAACGGTTCTTCGGCGCCGCGCGCAACATCGAGGAGGGCGGCTCGCTCACCATCATCGCGACCGCGCTGATCGACACCGGCAGCCGCATGGACGAGGTGATCTTCGAGGAGTTCAAGGGCACCGGCAACTCCGAGCTCATCCTCGACCGCAAGGTGGCCGACAAGCGCACCTTCCCGGCCATGGACATCACGCGCTCCGGCACGCGCAAGGAAGAGCTGCTGACCGAGCCGGCGGTGCTGAAGAAGATGTACGTGCTGCGCCGCATCCTCAACCCGATGGGCACCATGGATGCGATCGACTTCCTGCTCGACAAGCTGCGCAACACCAAGAGCAACGGCGAGTTCTTCGAGAGCATGAATACGTAGGGCGCTGCGCCGCTCCACTTTCTCTTTCGTCATGGCCGGGCTTGTCCCGGCCATCCACGTCTTACTTCGCGCTGCGAGGAAGAAAGACGTGGATGCCCGGCACAAGGCCGGGCATGACGGTGGAGGGACAAGCCCGGCCATGACGAAGGAAGGGCGGGCCGTCGCGTCAACAGCCTACTTGTAAAACCTCACCCCCTTGAGCCGCGACGACAGCGCGAGGGCGTCGAGGCACGCATTGGGGTCGCCCGGCGCGCAGGCGGCGACTTCGTTGACCAGGACCGCGTCGAGTTGCGCGCACTCGCCCTCGACCGCGAAAGTCTTGACGATGGTCTTGGCGCTGCGCATCGGCGCGAGGTCGACGATCATGCGCCGGTAGACCGCGCCCTCGGTGTTGAACAGCGCGAGGTCGAGCTTGAGGCTGTCGCGCTGCGCGCCCTGGTTCTCGATCACGAAGGTGAGGCGGCAGCGCCCTTCCGCATTCTCCGCCGCGTTCAGCTCGACGCGTATGTCCTCGGCGGCGAGCGCGACGGTCGGGGCGAGGAGCAGTGCCAAAAGGACAGCACGTCGCATGTCGTCCTCCAGTTGGGGGTCCCGACGGAGTTTATGCCCGTAGCCCGGATGGAGCGAAGCGAAATCCGGGGCCGTTCCAGCGTTCCGTCCCGCATTGCGCTGCGCGCCATGCGGGCTACGCGCCGCGCATCCCTCGCACCGCCTCCGCCAACGCCTCCGCGCGCGTGACCGGCAGCGAGCAGCGCTCGCCCACGCACACGAACGCCGCGCCGGCCGGCGCCGCCGCGATCTTGGTCGCCGCCGGGTGCGCCGGCGAGAGCGCGTCGGCTGACGGCGCGCGCAGCACGATGCGGTCGAGGAACGCAAGCTTCAGCGCCGCGGCAAGGAGCGCGTCGGCCTGCGCGCCCTCGCCCGTCACCACGATCTCGGCCGCGCGCAGCCGCAAGTCGAGCGCGTTGAGCAGCGCCGCGTGGCCGATCAGATTGTCGGCGCCGGCGGCGAGCACGCCGTCGAACAGGCGATCGGCCTTCCGGCGCCATTGGTCGTCACCCGCCAGCGCGGCCAAGCGCACGAGGTTCGCGGCCGCGACCGCGTTGTGGTTCGGCGTGGCGTCGTCGGTGGTGGCGTTCGGGCGCACCACCAGGCCCTCGGCGTCGTCGGCGGTGAGGTAATAGCCGCCGGTCTCGTTGGCGTAGTGGCGCTCGAGCGCGCGCTGCCAGGTCAGCGCCTGCTGCAGGTCGCTCTGTTCGCCGGTCGCCTCATTGAGCGCGAGCGCCGCCTTGATCATGCAGGCGAAGTCGGAGGCGAGCCCTGGGAACAGGAGCTTGCCCGCGCGCCAGGAATGGCCGAGGCGGTCGCCGCGGGTCATGGAGCCGGCGACGAACGCGAATGCTCGCCTGGCCATGGCGATCCATTCGGGCTCGCCAAGCAGCGCCCCCGCGTCCGCCAGCGCGGCGATCATCAGGCCGTTCCAGTCGGCCAGGACCTTGTCGTCGAGGGCGGGCCGCACCCGTTTGCTGCGCTCCTGGTGCAGCATGGAGCGCAGCATGGCCAAGTCCGGCCGGTCTTCCATGCCGCGCGTTAAATGCTTGAGACGATTGAGGATATTGTGATCCTCGAAGTTCCCATCGGCGGTCACGTCATATTCCGCAGCGAAGGCTGCAGCATTTTCGGGGCCTAGCACCGCTTCGATCTCGGCCAGCGACCAGACGTAGAACTTGCCCTCCTCACCCTCCGAATCGGCGTCGAGCGAAGAAGCGAACGCGCCTTCATTTGTTGTCATCTCGTGCTGCAGCCAGCCGACCGTCTCGGCGATGCGTTGCCGGTAGAGCGCCTTGCCGCTCTGCGCGTGGGCCACGGCCAGGAGCGCGACAAGCTGCGCGTTGTCGTACAGCATCTTCTCGAAGTGCGGCACCAGCCAGCGCTCGTCGACCGAGTAGCGCGCAAAGCCGCCGCCGAGGTGATCGTAGATGCCGCCCTCGCTGATGCGGTCGAGGGTGAGCTCGACGCGCGCGAAGAATGCCGGTGCCGCGGTGCGTTCGGCGTTCTCCTGCGCCGGCGCGCGCTGTCCCGCGCGCCACAGCAATTCGAAGATCGCGCATTGGGGAAATTTTGGCGCACCGCGCAAGCCGCCATGCACCGGATCGATCGCGTTCGCCACGCCGTTCGCCACGCGGTCGAGCTCGCGCAAGCCGATCGTCACCTTGCCTTCGGGACGCGCCGTCTCGGCAAGGCGCTGCATCAAGGCGCGGCGGTTTTGATCGATGCGGCTCGGCTCCTCGCGGAACAGCCGCGCCACCTCGCGCAGCACGTCGGTGAAGGCCGGGCGGCCGAAGCGCGATTCCTTCGGGAAATAAGTGCCGCCCCACACCGGCTCGCCCGCGGGGGTGAGGAACATCGTCAGCGGCCAGCCGCCCTGCTCGCCCAGCACGTGCAGCGCATGCATGTAGATCTGGTCGATGTCGGGACGCTCCTCGCGGTCGACCTTGATGTTGACGAACAGCTCGTTCATCACCGCCGCGGTCGCCTCGTCTTCGAAGCTCTCGTGCGCCATCACGTGGCACCAGTGGCAGGCCGCATAGCCGACCGAGAGCAGGATCGGCTTGTTCTTCGCTTTGGCCTCCGCCAGCGTCTCCGGTCCCCACGGCCGCCAGTCGACCGGATTGTGCTTGTGCTGCAGGAGATACGGCGAGGTCTCGCCGGCGAGGCGGTTTTCGTGCGCGGTGTTTGGTGCCGATGACATGGGCCAGCGTAGCCCGGATTGAGCGTCAGCGAAATCCGGGAACAATTGTGCCGCGGATCGCAAAGCCCCCGGGTTTCGCCTCGCTCAACCCGGGCTACGCTCCGACTACGCTCCGGCGAGCCGCTCGCGGATCGCCTGCGCCTCCGGCAATTGGGCCTCATAGTATTCGGCAAGCGGCACGCGGCCGGCGTCGCGCAGCAGCGCCAAGGCCTGCTCGATCTGCTCGACCGCCGTCGCGGCCATCGCGGCGTCGCTGCGCCGGTCGGCCAGCCGCATCAACGCCTCGCCTTGGTTGCCGGCACTCAAGGCCCAGCTGATCGGCACGCGCTCGCGCGTGCGTTCCTCGAGCGCCGTGCGATAGGCCGCGACCGCCTGCTCCAGCCGCACGGTACCGCTCTCGCGCTCGCCGAGGACTAGAAGCGCATTGCCGAGATTGTGCTGCGTCGTTGCCCATTCGAGCGGCACGTGCTCGCGCGTTCGTTCCTCGAGGGCGGCGCGATAGGCCGCGACCGCCTCGTCGAGCCGCGCGGTGCCGCTCTCGCGCTCCCCGAGCCTTAAGAGCGCGTTACCGAGATTGCTCTGCGTCGTGGCCCAGTCGAGCGGCGCGCGCTCGCGCGTTCGTTCCTCGAGGGCCGCCCGATGGGCCGCGACGGCCTGTTCGAACCGCGCGGTGCCGCTCTCGCGTTCGCCGATACGGTAAAGCGCACTGCCGAGATTGTTCTGCGTCATGGCCCAGTTGTGCGGCGCGCGCTCGCGCGTCTGTTGCTCGAGCGCTGCGCGAAAGGCCGCGACCGCCTCCTCGAGCCGCGCGGTGCCGCTCTCGCGCTCGCCCAATACCCATAGCGCAAGACCCAGGTCGTTCAGCGCCAAGCCGCGCTGGTCCGCCCCGCGCGCGGCCGCGACGCTCCGCCGCGCAATCTCGATGGCGATCTGCAGCGAGAAATTGACACCGCGATCGCGGCCCTCGACGTAGAATTCGTCCTGTCTTGCCCGCAGCGCACCAAGGCGTTCATCCAAGTCGTCGGGATGCTCGACGGCCACGCTCTGTTCGACGCGCCGCGCCGCGCTTGCAGCGTCGCGGCGCAGGATGTCCTGCGCGATGCCGGCCTGCAGCAGGGTCAGGCGCGATCGTTTCAGCGTCTCGCTCTGCTCGGCCGCGCGCGTATCAAGCTCCGTCAGCGCGTCGTCCAACGCCTGGACGGCGCGCTCGTTCTCGCCGGCTTGGGTGTGCGCGGCGACCCGTTTCAGGACCTCGTCGACGAAGTCGTCCTCGTTGCTGCCGCGCCGGTCGCGGGCGATGGCGTCGAGCGCGATCGTTATGGCGTTCTCCACCTCCGCGACGGCGCGGTCGAAGTCGAGCGTGTCGTCGGGCTTGAGGCGCCTGGCGAGCTTGAGGACGACGTCGCGCTCGAGGCCGCCGCGCGCGGCCTTCGTGAGTTCGCCGCGCTGGTCAAGAAGCTGGAGGATACGTTCGGCGACAGCGTCCGGGAGGCCCTTCAGCGCGTCGTCGCTGCGTGGCCGTTGCGGCTCCTTGAGCACATGGTCGATTAGTCGATCGACGATCAGGTTAGCGAGGGCCGCTGGCGACGCAAACCCGTCCTGCGAAACGACGAGCTCGCTCTTCGCTCGTGCGCGGAACGAAAGCTGCCGCTGATGCTCGTCATCGGTCTCGCGCATATCGCCGGGCACCGGGAAGCTCGGGCGCGTGACGTACATGAAGCGCGTCACATCCTTGGCCCAGTCGTATTCCATCTCGGTGATCGAGCGCCGGTCTTGATCGCCGGGCGGCTCCCAGCCGCGGCGCATGCCGATCAAGCCGATGAACAGGTCGGACTGAAGCACCTGTTGGCGGCACAGCTCCACGGGTGGATGCGGCTGCGCGCCGAAATCCTCCTGACGGATGCAGTCGAACAGCGGGCTGGCGGCAAGCCGCGTGTGAACGGCCTTGCGGAACGCGGTCAGATCCTGCGCGGTCGAGCTCAGGAAGATTTTGAGCCTGCGGTCCGGCAATCGTGTTCTCCGCCTAAAGCATGATCCCGAAAAAGCCTGCCCCGGACTTGATCCGGGGTGGGCAGCGGTGTTCGGAAAAGATCATGCTCCACGAACAACCGCGACTGCGGCGGATGCAGATCCGGACGCGCGCCCGCGAGAGTTGAAGGGCATTATGTCGGGATTTCGCCTCGCGCCGCAATCGGCCCCGGCCGGAAGCGAATCCGGAGAGTGTCACCACTCCGGAAGCACGCACGGCACCGTCTGACGCCCGAACCGCCGGTAAATGCGAAAATCCATGTCCGTGGTGAGCAGAACCGGGTCGGACATGATCTCGGTCATGCGCACCAGGCAGGCATCGGCGAAAGCCATCGGTACATCTTGGTATTTGCGCATCAGCCTGAGCGTCTCGTCGACCTGACCGTCGAAGGCGAACGCGCAAGAGACGATGCCGCGGCCGCACATCTGCGCGAGCGCGGAGCCGTTGTGGAGCAGGTGGAATGCCTCGGACAGCGCCGCTTCGCAGGTATTCCACGGTGGCGGAAGGCGCGACGCCTGCACCACGGCCCAGCGATGATCGCCGTCGCGCCGAACCAAAAGCGCGATCAGGAAGCCGGCATCAACGAGGACGTTTGCGGCCATAGCCCATGGCTTTGAGATACTTCTTCTTGTTCGCGCTCAGATCGGGCGGAAGCCCGTCGACCGATCCGATCAAATCCCGGATGGCGGCCAGCGGGTCGGAGCCTTGTGTCGGCGTGGCGATAGTCAGCCGCTCGCGCACCACGTCGGACTTCGACAGCTTGCGCGCGCTCGCTTCCGCTTCGATCTGAGCGACGAGCGGCTCGGGCAGGCGGACGGTCAAGGTCTTCATCGCTCGAGTGTATTACACATGTGACAGGTGCGCAAGACAGGCTACGCCACCCCACCCACCGCCTTGAAGAACGTATAGCAGAACGTGCCGTCGGGTTCGGTGGTGCGGTCAAGCGCGCGCAGGCCGCGGTCGAACGCTTCCGCGTCGATCAAGCCGCGCGCGATCGCTTCCGCGCGCACCCCCGCCACCATGGCGTTGAAGGTCTTGACCGTGAAGCCGTCGACCAGGTGAGGCTTGCTGGCGTCGACATAGACCATGCGCGGCGAGACGCGCACGTCGCCCAAGCCGGCTTCGACCAGCAGCGGATAAAGCCGCCGGCCGATCAACGCATCGCCGCCCATGGCGGCCTGCACGACGACCAGGCATTGCACGGCGCGCATCGCGTCTTCGTCGTGCGGGTGGAAGTAGGTGGAGCCGTGGTCGCCCTCGATCACCGTGATGGTGCCGCCCGGCTTCACCACCGCCTTGAGGCGCGCCAGCGCGCCGAGCGGGTCGCGCAGGTGCTCGAGCACGAAGCAGATCAGGACATGGTCGAAGCTCGCCGCCGGATAAGGCAAGTCGAAGAGATCGGCCTGCTCGAACGTGACGTTGGCGATGCCGGCCGCTTCGATGCGCTGTCTCGCCGCCGCGAGTGAGCTCGCCGAGATGTCGATCGCGCGAATGCGCGCATGCGGGTTCTTCGGCGCGATCGTGATGGTCTGCGCGCCGACGCCGCAGCCGGCTTCGAGCACGTCGCTGCCGGGCGAAAAGATGGTGTCGGCATGGATAAGCTCGGCGAGGCTCGAAGCCTGATCGAGCAGGCGCTGGTTTTCGCTCGGCGAGTAGCCATGCACGTAGTCGCGATCGTTCATGGGCGATACCGTGGGCTCCGCTTGGATCGCGAATCGTAGCCGCATGGAGCGCGAGTGACATGCGATAATGCTTGCCGGCGCCACAGCGATGTAGCGGATGGACGGAAGTCGCCGCAAAGAATGTCAACCGGTTCACTTCTCGAAGCTTGATTCAATGCCCCAGGGTCTCGATACGATCTTTGCGCTCTCGTCCGGCCATCCGCCGGCCGCGATTGCGGTCGTGCGAATCAGCGGGCCTCAAGCTCGATTCGGACTCGAAACGTTGGCACGGAGAGTACCGCAAGCGCGTCACGCCGCATTGGGAAGATTGAAGAATCCGGCGACGGGGGACCTGCTCGACGAGGCCCTGGTGCTGTGGTTCCCGGGCCCGAAGACCGAAACCGGCGAAGACATGGCGGAGCTGCACCTGCATGGCGGGCGGGCCGTGGTGGCCGCCGTGCTGGCCGAGCTCGGCAAGCTCGCCGGCTTCCGGCCGGCGGAGGCGGGCGAGTTCACCCGCCGTGCGTTCGAGAATGGCCGGCTCGACCTGACCGCGGTCGAGGGGCTTGCGGACTTGATCTACGCCGAGACCGAGGCGCAGCGCGCCCAGGCCATGCGGCAGTTCGCCGGCGCCCTCGGCGCGCGCGCCGAAGGCTGGCGGCAGCGGCTGATCGCGGCGCTCGCGCTCGCCGAGGCGGGCATCGATTTCTCCGATGAGGCCGATGTGCCGCAGGATCTTGCGCCGGTCTTGCAGGCCGCACGGCAATTGCACGACGAGATCGCGGCGCTCGCCGATGGGCGGCACGGCGAACGGTTGCGCGAGGGCCTGGTGGTGGCGATCGCCGGGCCGCCGAACGCCGGCAAGTCGAGCCTGCTCAACCGGATCGCGCGGCGCGAGGCCGCGATTGTCTCGCCCCATGCCGGCACCACCCGCGACGTGATCGAGCTGCATCTCGACCTTGGCGGCTTTCCGGTGACGCTGCTCGACACCGCCGGTATCCGGGTAAGCGACGATCCGGTGGAGCAGGAGGGGGTGCGGCGCGCACAGGCGCGTGCCGCGGCGGCCGACCTGGTGCTCTGGGTGGTGGATGCGGCCGACCCCGGGGGAAGCAACGAACATACTGAATCGACTAGGAAACTTGCCACTGTCTGGCGTGTCGCGAATAAGATCGACCTGGTCGATTCGGACTCGAAATGGAATTCCGGGCGGTCAGGAACTCAACGCCTCTTCGCCGTGTCCGCGACCGCCGGCATTGGGGTGGCGGAGCTGCTCGGCGCGATCACGGCCCATGCGGCGGATTTTTTTGCCGGCGGCGAGTCCGCACTGGTCACGCGCGAGCGGCACCGCCTGCTGCTGCGCGAATGTGCTGCGGCATTGGGACGCGCGCTGCAGGCAGGCAACCGGGAGGACATCCTGGCGGAGGAATTGCGCTTGGCGGCACGTGCGCTCGGCCGGCTAACCGGCGGCGTCGACGTGGAGGAGGTGCTCGAGGTGATTTTCCGCGACTTTTGCATCGGCAAGTAGTGAGAAGCGATTCATGGTTCATAACATGGGATGTTTCACGTGAAACATTGGATGGCCCGATCCGCGACCGTGACGAGGAAACCTGTTGGCCTCGGTTGCAACGGAGGGGTATAAGCCCGCCAAATCAGGTTTTTGCGCCATGGATCGGTTCGACGTCATCGTCATCGGGGGCGGCCACGCCGGCTGTGAGGCCGCGGCCGCGGCCGCCCGCATGGGCGCCAAGACGGCGCTCGTTACGCACCGTTTCGCGACTGTCGGGGCGATGTCGTGCAATCCGGCAATCGGCGGGCTCGGCAAAGGTCATCTGGTGCGCGAGATCGATGCGCTTGACGGCTTGATGGGACTTGTCGCCGATCAGGGCGGGATCCAGTTCCGCGTACTCAATCGCCGCAAGGGGCCGGCGGTGCGCGGCCCGCGCGCCCAGGCCGATCGTAAGCTCTACGCCGCAGCCATGCGCAAGGCGATCCGTCAGCAGACCAACCTCACCGTGGTGGAGGGCGAGGCGGACGACCTGGTCCTCGACAACGGCGTGGTCGCGGCGGTCCGGCTGGCGGATGGTGAGAAGATGCGCTGTGGGGCCGTCGTACTGACGACCGGCACCTTCCTGCGCGGGCTGATCCATGTGGGCGAAACGCAGACGCCGGCCGGCCGGGTCGGCGAAGCGCCGGCGGTGGGCTTGGCGCTGACGCTCGAACGGCTCGGCTTTGCGCTCGGCCGGCTCAAGACCGGTACGCCGCCGCGGCTGGACGGCACCACGATCGCCTGGGGAAGCCTTGAGATGCAGCCCGGCGACGCGCCGCCGGAGCCGTTCTCGATGCTCACCGAGCGCATCGAGACGCCGCAGATCGAGTGCGCGATCACGCGCACGACCGCGGCGACGCATGCCATCATCCGTGCCAACGTACACCGTTCGCCCATGTATTCGGGGCAGATCGCGAGCCGCGGCCCGCGCTACTGCCCCTCGATCGAAGACAAGATCGTCAAGTTCGGTGAGCGCGATGGCCACCAGATTTTCCTCGAGCCCGAAGGCCTCGACGACACGACGGTTTACCCGAATGGGATCTCGACCTCGTTGCCCGAAGAGATCCAGCACGCGCTGGTCGCCACCATTCCAGGCCTGGAAAACGCGCGCATCATCCGCCCCGGCTACGCCATCGAATACGACCACGTGGATCCGCGTGAGCTCACGACCACGCTCGAGACCAAACGCGTGGCGGGATTGTTCCTGGCCGGGCAGATCAACGGCACCACCGGTTACGAAGAGGCTGCGGCGCAGGGACTTGTTGCGGGCCTGAACGCGGCCGCGCGCGCCGGCGGGGGAGCCGGAATCGTGTTCGACCGCGCGGAAGGCTACCTGGGTGTGATGATCGACGATCTCGTGACCCGCGGCGTGACCGAGCCGTATCGCATGTTCACCTCGCGTGCCGAATACCGGCTGACCCTGCGCGCCGACAACGCCGACCAGCGGCTGACGGGGCGGGGGGTCGAACTCGGCTGCGTCGGGCCGCAACGCCGGCGCCACCATGAAGCGAAAATGCAAGCGCTGGAAGCGGCCCGCGCGCTTGCGCGCTCCCTTTCGGTCACTCCGACCGAGGCCGGGTCCTATGGACTTGTGCTCCGCAAGGATGGCCAGCGCCGCAGCGCCTTCGATCTTCTGTCCTATCCCGATATCGACCTTGCCGCGGTGGCCCGCATCTGGCCCGAATTCGGCTCGCTGCCACCGGCGATCGCGCAGCAGCTCGAGATCGATGCCAAATACGCGGTCTATCTGCAGCGCCAGGCCGCGGACGTCGCGGCGTTCCGGCGCGACGAGAGCCTGGAGTTGCCCGCAGGGCTCGACTACGGCGCCCTGCCCGGCCTGTCGAAGGAGATGCGCGAGCGCCTCGATTCAATTCGCCCCCGTACCATCGGCCATGCGAGCCGGATCGACGGCGTGACCCCTGCGGCCCTGACCCTGCTGGCGGCCCACATTCGGCGGCGCAAGCCGAAGGTGGCCGCTGCGCGTTGAGGCGAATCGCGATTCGAAATGGCCGAACCGGCACGCAATCTCGAATCCGCCCTCGCGTCCGATCGTGCCGCGGCGCTGCCGCTACTCGGCGATGTTTCACGTGAAACACTGGCGCGCCTGGATCGCTTCGTCTCGTTGCTGCAGCAGCGCCAGCAAACCCTCAACCTGGTCGCCCGCTCGACCGAGGCGCGGATTTGGACCCGCCATGTCGCGGATTCGTATCAACTTCTTGCGCTCGCTCCAGGCGCATTGCGCTGGGTGGATCTGGGCTCCGGGGCTGGATTCCCCGGCTTGGTTATCGCCTGCGCGCTGGCCGGAACAGCGGGAGCGCAGGTCGATCTGGTGGAAAGCACGAAGAAAAAGGCGGCGTTCTTGCGCCAAGTCGCAACCGCTCTGGAACTGCCGGTGTGCGTCGTGCCGAAGCGCATCGAGGATTTCGTCGCAACGATCGAAGGTCCGATCGAGGTCGTAACCGCTCGCGCGCTCGCGCCATTGACCCGGATCATCGAATACGCAAATCCCCTGTTGAAAAGCGGGGTCATCGGCCTGTTCCCCAAGGGGCAAGATGTAGAGGCCGAATTGACCGAAACCGCTAAATATTGGAACATCGCGGCTGAACTCGTTCCCAGCCGAACCGATGCGCGCGGAAAGATCGTCCGCGTCACCGGTGCGGCGGTGAAACGCAAGTCTTCCCAAGGGGTTAGACTAGGCGGATGAGTTCCGGACAGAGGCCCATGAGCGATTCCCCCCGCGCGTGCTCGCCCTCGCCAACCAGAAGGGCGGCGTCGGCAAGACCACGACGGCGATCAACCTCGGTACCGCGCTCGCGGCGATCGGCGAGCAGGTGCTGGTCGTGGACCTGGATCCGCAGGGCAACGCCTCGACCGGGCTCGGCATCGACCGCAAGAGCCGCCGTCACTCGACCTACGACGTGCTGATGCGCGAGGTCACGATGCGTGAAGCGGTGCACGAGACCGCGGTGCCGCGCCTGCACATCGCGCCTTCCACTATGGATCTGTCGGGCTTCGAACTGCAGATCGCGCAGGAGCGCGACCGCGCATTCCGGTTGCGCGACGCGCTGCGCGCGCTCAACGCCAATGCCGCGGGCCCGGCCTATTCCTATGTGCTGGTCGACTGTCCGCCCTCGCTCAACCTCGTCACCGTCAATGCGATGGCGGCCGCCGACTCGATCCTGGTGCCGCTGCAATGCGAATTCTTCGCTCTCGAAGGCCTGTCGCAGCTGTTGAAAACGGTCGAGCAGGTGAAGGCCACGCTCAACCCCGCGCTGACCATCCACGGCGTGGTGCTTACCATGTATGACGCGCGTAATAATCTCTCCGGCCAAGTGGTGGCCGACGTACGCAGCTTCATGGGCGAGAAGGTCTACGACACCGTCATCCCGCGCAATGTGCGCGTCTCCGAGGCGCCGTCTTATGGCAAGCCGGTGCTGCTTTACGATCTCAAATGCGTCGGCAGCCAAGCCTACCTGCGGCTTGCTTCCGAGATCATCCAGCGCGAGCGCGCGTTGCGCGCGGCGTGAGTTTCCAAGAGGACACGACCATGGCGGAAGAAGCGCGATCACGGTTGGGGCGCGGGCTTGCGGCGCTGATCGGCGACGTCGGCGAGGAGAGCGCGGTGATCGAGCGCACGCGCGCTCCGCGCCGCGTGCCGATCGAGTTCCTCAAGCCGAACCCGCGCAATCCGCGCCGCATCTTCCAGGACGACGAGCTCGACGAGCTGGCCCAATCGATCCGTGAGCGCGGCGTGATCCAGCCGATCCTGGCGCGCACGGCGCGCGGTGCGGTCGACCAGTACGAGATCGTCGCCGGCGAACGACGCTGGCGCGCCGCGCAACGCGCCGGATTGCACGACGTGCCGATCGTGCTGCTCGAAGTGGGCGATCGCGAGGCGCTGGAGATCGCCGTCATCGAGAACGTGCAGCGCGCCGACCTCAACCCGCTCGAGGAGGCGGCCGGCTACCTGGCGCTGATCGACGACTTCGGCCACAGCCATGACGACGTCGCAAGGATCGTCGGCCGCAGCCGCGTGCACGTCACCAACGCGTTGCGCCTGTTGAAGCTGTCCGATCCGGTGAAGGCGCTGATCGATGCCGGCAAGCTCTCGGCCGGCCATGCCCGCATGCTGGTCGGCCAGCCGAACGCGCTCGAGATCGCGCAGGACATCATCGCGCGCGGCTTGAGCGTGCGCCAGGTCGAAGCTATGGCGCGGCGCGACGGGCGCGCCCAAGCGCGCGAGCTGCGGCGCACCGGGCGCCTCGGCCCCGATCCGGACGCGGAAGCGCTGGCGCAACGCCTGACCGACGTGCTCGGGCTCGGCGTCAAGATCCTGCACCGCGTCGACGGCGAGGGCATTCTCAGCATCCGTTACCGCAACCTGGAGCAGCTTGACGAGATCGCGCGCCGGCTTGGCACCGGCCCGGCGCCGGGCGCCGCGGCAGCGAAACCGTAGCTACGCGCCCGTTGGCGCTCTCTCGACGACGAGGGGGCGGCAGCGCGCGAGCTGCGCCATGGCGCGCTCGAGGCCTCGCGGCGTCGGAGATGACGGCGCGCACGTCGGACCTTACCTCCGGTCGGTGAGCATCAGGCTCACACCCTCGGATCGCGCCCGAGGCCGGGCGCTTGCTGCGCGCATCTACGAAGCCAAGCAAGACGTGCATGGCCGGGACGAGCCGGTCATGACGGAGAGCAAGAGCACGCGCACTCCCGGGCCAAAAAGCAAATACGCCTTCGCGCCATAGCGAGACGTGAGACTGCCATGGAATACCTTGCGCGGCTCGTCCCGCTTCGGGCGGAAACCGAAGGCTTCTCCCTACGGTTTGACAAATGTCAATTGCCACTTTACATGACATCATCTCGATGCACCGATGATCGAGAGCTTCCGCCACAAGGGTCTCAAGCGTTACTTCGAGGATGACAACGGCAGCAGATTGGCGCCGGACATGCTGCGGCGCAGCCGTCTCATTCTCACGACGCTGCATGCGGCGAGGACGATCGAAGGCATGAGCGTTCCCGGCTTTCGGCTGCATCCGCTCACGGGCGACCTGAAGGGCTTCTGGTCGGTCACGGTGCGCGCCAATTGGCGGATCACCTTTCGGTTCGGCGATGGGACTGCGCGCGATGTCGACCTAGTGGATTACCATTGAGAGGCCAGACCATGCTGACGATGAAGAATCCCGCTCCGCCCGGCGAATTGGTCCGCGAGGTCCTGGATGAGCTCGACTTGAGCGTCGCGGCCGCGGCCGCAGGACTGAAGGTCACGCGCCAGCAGCTCTACAACGTCATCAGCGGCAGGAGCGCGGTCACGCCGGAGATGGCGGTTCGATTCGAAAAAGCCTTCGGCAGCACGGCCGAGACGTGGCTGCAGCTGCAGGCCAATTACGATCTGGCGCAGGTGCGCAAGCGCGCGCGGCAGATCGCGGTGAAGCGATTTCGGACACGGCGGCCCCACCCGGCGGCCCTACGGGCCGCCACCCTCCCCGCAAGCGGGGAGGGATAGGAGAGAGTCGCGCCCTACGCTCTCCTCTTCCCATTCATCGCCACCCACATCAGCGCGCGCATCACGATCGGCTCGGCGAGCGCAGCCTGGCGGCGTGATTCCAATTGGGCGTCGGCGAGCTGCGCCATGGCGCGTTCGAGCCGCGGCGCCGTCCACGCGCGCAGCGCGGCCTCGACGTCAGCCTTGCGGCTGAAGTGCACGTACATCTGCTCGAGCTGCGCGCCGGCCGGCGTGCCGGACTCGATCGCGACGCGCGCCCGGTGCAGCACGCCGACCTGGCGCAATGCGGCGAACACGACGCTCGACAGCGACGTGCCGGCCGCGACCACGCGGGCAAACTCGGTCTCCACCTCGTTGGCACGGCCGGCGAATGCCGCATCGATCAATGCGTCGAGCTCGAGGCTCGCGGCGTCGGAGATGACGGCGCGCACGTCGGCAAGCTCGACGCGCTGGCGGCCGCGCGCATAGAGGCCAAGCTTGCGCAGCTCGCTGCGCGATGCGCGGCGATCGCCGCCCAGGAGGGCGATCAGCGCCGCGCGCGCTTCGGCTGAAATCGCCAGGCCCTCGGCTTTCAGCTCGTCGTCGACGAGCCGCGCCAGGTCGCGCTCGGCGTCGGCATAGCAGGGGATCGCGACCACGCCCTTGGCGCGCTCGCATACGGCGCGCAGCGCGGCGTTGCGCTTGAGGTCGCCGGCCTCGATCACGATGCGGCAGTCTTGAAGCGGCAGCGCCAGCACGGCTTCGAGCGCCGGCACCAAGTTGCGGTTGCCGGCCTTGACGCGGATGGCGCGGCGGCCGCCGAACATCGGGATCGACAGCGCCTCGTCGACCAGGCGCGCGGGGTCGGCGGCAAGCTCGTCGCCGTCAAGCCGCACGAGCGCGAACGGATCGTTCAGATCGTCGACCGATTTGGCGATCAGCGCATCGGCGCGCTCCGCCACGAGGCCGGCGTCCGGACCGAACACGAGCGCGACCGCGCGCGCGTCGGGGCGGGCGAGGTAGGCGTCGATCTCGGAGGACTTGAGGGCGGTCATGCGGCCTTATCGTAGCCCGCATGAAGCGAAGCGTAATGCGGGAGCGGTATTGCCGGCCAGACCTGTCCCCGGATTTCGCTGCGCTCCATCCGGGCTACATTGCTGCGCCTCACGTCCCCGCGACGAAGAACGACGCGAGCCGCGAGCGGATCTGCTCGGCGATCACCTTGGTGGCGCGGTCCTCGGCCTCGGCGCGCGCGCGATAGCGCGCGAAGCGCTGCTGCTGTCCCGGCGTGTCGGAGGTGACGCGCGAGACCGCGCGGCCGGCGAGGATCTGCTTGTTGGTGGCAAGCTCGGTGAGAATGAAGTTGGCGTCGATGCCGGTGATCTCGACCTCGACGCGGCCCGAGTTCGGATCGACGATGGCGGAGGCGCGCCCGGCGGTGAAACGCACCTTGAGGCGGTGGGTCGGCGAGATCGTTCCGCTGCCGCCGGTCAGCGCGAAACCAATCGCATTCTGCAGCTCGACCGCGATGCGCGATTCCGGCGTGCCGTTGGGCGCGTCGATGCGCTCGACGTCGATCGAGGCGAGCGCGTTGCGCAGGTCCGGCCCGCCGGGGCGCGCGCCGTAGAGCGGCTGGAAGCACCCCGCCGTGGCGAGGCCAAGCGCGGCAACGCCCGCGAAGCGCAAGACCAGTCGTCGGTTCGGACTACGCCACCACATTCACGATCCTCTGCGGCACGACGATGACTTTTTTAGGGGGCTTGCCCTCGAGCGCCCGCTGCACCGCCTCCAATTGTAGCACCGCGGCCTGGATCTCGGAACTGCTTGCGTCCCGCGCCACGGTCACGTCGGCGCGCTTCCTGCCGTTGATCTGGACCGGGAGCGTTATCGTGTCCTCAATAAGCAGCACGGCTTCGACCTGCGGCCAGGGCGCTTCCGCCACAAGGGATTTGTGCCCGAGCGCGGCCCAGCACTCCTCGGCCAGATGCGGCATCATGGGGTGGAAAAGTTGCACCAATATTTCCACCGCCTCGCGCACCGCATGGGCGTAGTCGGGCCTTCGCCGCGCCGAAGCGGCTTCGGCCGCGCAGGCGGGGGAGACGCCGCCATTGCCCTTCAGGCCGGCAAACGAGGCCTGCAGGGTGTTGGACAGCTCGTAGATGTGGGCGACGCAGCGGTTGAAGCGCAGCTTGGCGAGATCCTCGGAGACCTTGGACAGCGCCGCGTGGGCGGCCTTGCGTATCCCCAGCGCGGCTTCGCCCATCGACTCGGGCCTGGTGTCGGGCGCCTCGCGGCCGATCTCGGCCGCTTCGCCGACGATGCGCCAGAGCCGCTGCACGAAGCGCCAGGCGCCCTGCACGCCCTCCTCGGTCCAGATCACGTCGCGGTCGGGCGGAGAATCGGACAGCACGAACCAGCGCGCCACGTCCGCCCCGTAAGACCCGATGATGTCGTCGGGGTCGACGGTATTGTACTTCGACTTCGACATCTTCTCGATTGAACCGATATTCACTTCTTCGCCGGTGGCCTTCAGGCGTGCGCGCCGGGCTTCGCCCGAGGTCTCGATTTCGACTTCGGCCGGGGTCACGTAGCCGCCGTCGGCCTTCTGGTAGGTCTCGTGCACCACCATGCCTTGCGTGAACAGGCCGGCGAACGGCTCCGCCAGGTTGGCGTGGCCGGTCACCGTCATGGCGCGGGCGAAGAAGCGCGAATAGAGCAAGTGCAGGATCGCGTGCTCGACGCCGCCGATGTACTGGTCCACCGGCAGCATGCGGTCGACCACCGGGCGCGTGGTCGGCGCGCTCTCGTTCCACGGATCGGTGAAGCGCGCGAAGTACCACGACGAATCGACGAACGTATCCATCGTGTCGGTCTCGCGTTGCGCCGGGCCGCCGCAGCGCGGACACGTCACGTGCTTCCAGGTCGGATGATGGTCGAGCGCGTTGCCGGGCTTGTCGAACGTCGCGTCCTGGGGCAGCACCACCGGCAGATCCTGCTCCGGCACCGGCACCACGTCGCACTTCGGACAGTGGATCACCGGAATCGGGCAGCCCCAGTAGCGCTGGCGCGAGATGCCCCAGTCGCGCAGGCGAAAGTTCACCTGCCGTTCGGCGACTGGTTCGTTGCTCCTCGCCGCTTGCGACGGCCTTTCCGCCCCCTCCCCCTGCAAGGGGGAGGGTTGGGGTGGGGGTCGCGTCGCATCACTGACCCCCACCCGACGGCCTTCGGCCGTCGACCTCCCCCTTTCAGGGGGAGGTTCGGCTGTGGCGCCTTCGGAGGCAGGCATGAAGGTGTTTTCCAATCGGCGCGCCACTTCCTCCTTGGCCTCCTCGATGGTCAGCCCATTGAGGAAGCGCGAATTGATCATGCGGCCGTCGCCGTCATAGGCGGTGTCGGTGATATAGAACGCGTTCGGGTTCACGCCGGGTGGGCACACCACCGGCGTGTTGCCAAGCCCGTACTTGTTGACGAAGTCGAGGTCGCGCTGGTCGTGCGCCGGGCAGCCGAAGATCGCGCCGGTGCCGTACTCCATCAGGATGAAGTTCGCGACGTAAACCGGGAGCTTCCACGCCGGATCGAACGGATGGATCGCCTTGATGCCGGTGTCGAAGCCGAGCTTCTCCTGCGTGTCGACGATCGCCTGCGCGGTGCCGTGGCGTTTGCACTCCGCGATGAACTCGGCGAGCTGCGGGTTGTTCGCCGCGGCCGCGACGCTAAGCGGATGATCCGGCGCGATGGCCATGAATTTTGCGCCGAACAGAGTGTCGTGGCGCGTGGTGAAGATCTTCAGCTCGGTCTCAGCCGTAGGCGTCGTCGCGGGATCGAGCGCGAAGCGGACCAGCAGGCCTTCGCTGCGGCCGATCCAGTTGCGCTGCATCAGCCGCACCTTGTCGGGCCAGCGGTCGAGCGTGTCGAGCGCGTCCAGGAGCTCCTGCGAGTATTTGGTGATCTTGAACACCCACTGATCCATCTCGCGCTGTTCGACCACCGCGCCCGAGCGCCAGCCGCGGCCGTCGATCACCTGCTCGTTGGCGAGCACGGTCATGTCGACCGGATCCCAGTTGAGCTTGCGCTTCTCGCGTTCGGCGAGGCCAGCGCGCAGGAAGTCGAGAAACATCTTCTGCTGATGCTTGTAGTAGGACGGGTCGCAGGTCGCGAATTCGCGCGACCAGTCGAGCGAGAGCCCCATCGACTGCAGCTGCGCCTTCATGGCGGCGATGTTCTGGTAGGTCCAGGCGCGCGGCGGGATCCCGCGCTCCATCGCGGCGTTCTCGGCCGGCAGGCCGAACGCGTCCCAGCCCATCGGGTGCAGCACGTTGTGGCCGCGCGCGCGCATGTAGCGCGCCAGCACGTCGCCGAGCGTGTAGCAGCGCACGTGACCCATGTGGATGCGCCCCGACGGGTAGGGGAACATCTCGAGCACATAGTATTTCGGGCGCGGGTCGTTGTTGTGCGTGGCGAAGATGCCGCGCTCGTCCCACACCTTCTGCCAGCGCGGCTCGGCCTCGCGGGCGTTGTAGCGGTCAGGGGTCATGCGATTCGGGTCTTGTCTGGGCGTCAAGGAAGCGCGGGACTAGGCCATGGAGGGGGGCGGAGGTCAACGGTATGGTTCGGTGCCGTCGCGAACGGTCATCGGTTCGGTCGGGTCGTCGGTTCTGATATGGTCCACAGATCGAGCTTGACGATCATGGCAACCGCATTTCTGACAGCCGATACCCTGGGACAGGCCTTTCACGAGCTCGGCGCAAGGGCTTGCGTGGCGGGGAAGATCGTCGAGATCGCGATCTACGGCGGCTCGGCTCTGGTGCTCACGCTGCCCGGCCGGCCGGCGACCAAGGATGTCGACGCGGTCTTCCATCAGGATGCGGCTTGGCTCAGGCAAGCCGTTGCCGACTTGGCCGAAGAAAGAGGCTGGCCCTCCAATTGGCTCAACGACGGCGTCAAGGGATGGCTCAGCGCGCGCGACTCGGACGCCGAGGCCAAGCGGCTTTTCAAGACTTATCCGTCAGAGGACGAACCGGGTTTGCGTGTGTTCGTCGCTTCGCCGACCTATCTTTTTGCCATGAAGTGCCTGGCGATGCGGATCGCCGGCATCGACGAGACCCAAGATCGTTTCGACATCGTGGCGCTCGCGCGCAACATCGGGATTGAAACTGCAGAGCGCGCGCTCGAGGTGGTGTCGCAATACTATCCCGACTCCCAAATTTCGCCCAAGACCAGGTATGGAATCGAGGAGCTTTTCGCGCCGTCCCCGGGCGCAACCGATCATCCCGAAAAGCGATGAAGACGATCGACGCCATGACGGTGCCGCGACCCGCAACCCTGCAAGAGGTTGCGACGCGCACGCTTGCCGGCGAAGCGTTCGATCTCTTGCTGAGGGAGTTTCTTGACACTTTCTACAGCGCGAAGCCCGAGACGATGGCGGCCGCTATCGGTAGCGCGCCGGCCAGCATCGGCGCGGTTCACGATGCTTATCTTGCGGCCGTTGCCGAGCATCTGGCCTTGCGATTCGGGTTGGAGGTTCCGCGCTGGACCGACGGTCCGGAGCGCTTTCTGGCCGAACCATTCTTCGCGGGCGGGCTCGAGACGCTCAAGGCCGTTCTGTTGGCTGAGAGTCCGTTGGCGTTTCGGCGGCGGCAAATATTCGTGAGTGCAAACGCGCTCTCGCGCGCGAGCGAGCACGCGACGCGGTCAGGGGAATGAGCGCGAAAGGCCGCGGGTCGCCTCTCATCACCTGCTGTAGCGCGCCAGCCCCGAGGAGTAGGCGAACATCTCCAGCCAAGCCATGGGGGAAGGCGGGAGGCGATCGAACCCGCGCGGCTGCCGCGGGCTCTTTCATTCCCACCGAAGCTCGCATTTCGGAGCCGACGGAAGCGTACCCATCACCGGCGGGTCCGGGAAATACTGCGTCGTCCTTTGTACCGACTTGGCGATGTCGTCGTCGTAGAGCAAGGAAATGAGCTTCAAGGCCTCATCGAGGCCTGACGAGATGCCGCCGCCGGTGAGACGATGACGATCGTCCTTGATGGACACAAGGTATCGCTTGTTCGTGGTGTCGACATCGATGCTCTTGAACTTCTGCAGACAGTCGACGAAGTACCAGTGCGTGGTGGCCGCGTGCCCGTCCAGCAGACCCGCGCGTGCGAGCAGCAGTGCGCCCTCGCAGACCGAACACACCCACTTTGCATTGGCAGAGACTTGGCGCAGGTACTGAAAGTAAGGGCCATTGGGGTCGCGCATCATGGTTTCCAGCACCTTGGGGTCGCCTCCCGGGACCCAAAGAACATCAAGCGCCGGGGCCTCGGCGAAACTCTTGTGCGGCATGAACGTGACCTTGTTGATCGATGTGACGGCCTTTCCGTCCTGTGAAATCAGGATCGATGTGAGATCACCCTCTGTCTCCTCCCCGGCCCAATAGAACATCTCGAGCGGGCCTGCGACGTCGAGCAGATTGACGCCTTGGTAGATCGGTATGCCGAGCTTCATGAGCGGCCTCCTGACCGGGCGACGGAACCGCAACCGCACACGATCATAGCAAGAAAGGCACGAAACTACGCTATCCGCCATGCCGGCGCGAATACCCGCTCGCCTGCGCCGGCTTCCATCCCTTGAGCGCTTCGTGCCGCGGCCGATAGACCTCGACCTTGAGCGGATGGCATCGCGCGATGTCGCTCGAATGCGTCGCGCTGCAGTCGCCGCCGGGGCAGGCCGAGAGTGCGCCCAGCAGGTCGATCTCGGCGAAGAACTCGATGAAGTCGCCCGGCCGTACCGGGCTCGCTTTCATGAAGTACTGATGGGTGTCGCGGGCGAAGCCGGTGCACATGAACACGTTGAGCACGTCGTGGACGTGCCGCTCGGCCTCGCGCAGTGGCAGGCCGGTGTGGCGGCTGAGCGCGCGTGTGAGATTGGAATGACAGCAGTGGTGATACTCGCTGCCGCCGAGCAGCAGTTGCGTGTAGGGATCGCAGCGCGTGCCGATGACGTCGTGGATACCGGCCCCATCGGCGTCGAAGCCGTACCAGTCGAGCGTGTCGTGGGTGATGGTGGCGAGCGGCCGCAGATACGGCAGCGTGCTCCACAGCCGGTCGCCGGTCGTCACGTGCGTCGCGTGCAGCGCGCGGGTCTTGCCGGAGAAGAAGCGCTCCGCGAGATCGTGCGCGTTCCATAGGTTGAGGTCGCCGACCTGCGGCCCCTCGATGCTGACGATGCGGAACAGATGGCCGGCCGGCACCTCGAAGGTACGGGCGTCGCGCGGCGGCACGATCGTCTCGGAGACCTTGGTCGGATCGCGCCGGACGCCCTGATAGAACGCGCCGTCATAGGGCGGCAGCCGGTCCACCGTGTAAACGACGACCGGCGGCGCGGCGCGGCGCTGAGCCGCATCGGAAGGCGGATTGTTCTGCGGGTTGGTTCTCATTGTCCTGCCAGTCCGTAGGGTGGGCAAAGGCGCGACTGCGATGCGCATGATTGCACGCCGGCATTCACGCGCCTTTGCCCACGCGTCCGTTCTCTACGCTGTCCGCGTGGGCACGGCGCGGACGATCTTGGTCGCGTCGCCTCGAAGCCGCGGGCCGCGCCTTTGCCCAGTGCGCCCCGTAGGCGCGTGTAGCCAGTGGAGGAAGATTCCACCTCGATAGTAGCCGGTTTGATCGAGTAGCTGACAGGCAGCTTGCTAAGGAGCGGGCTGGAGCCCTGTGACGAAGTCCGCCTTGGGCGGGCGAGCAAGCCAGCGGGCCGTAACGCGAGTGAAGTCCGAGCAGGCCTCGAAAGTAGCGATGCGGATGCCGACCCGACTGGGTAACGGGGAAGGCAGCACCGAGCGGGGAAGGAAACCGGAGACTGGCACCCGCCTGGATCCGCCGGGGTAGGGGACACAGCACGCTGGCAAGGCGACACGCGTAAACGGGGGAGGTCCGAGCGTGCGGGAAGTAGCGACCCGAACGCCACATCAGGTGGCGGCACGCCGGGCGTCGGACAGGCCCGTAAGACCGTTGAAGCCGGGTAATGCCGGCGGAGGGAAGGGGCCTGACTTCCGGCACGCTTTGGAGGAAGGCGAGGATACAGGGTGATTGGTGATGAGCCTGGAAACACCTGAACGTATCAGGAGCCTTCAGAAGAAGCTCTGTTGTAAGGCGAAGTCCGAACGTCGCAAGGTCCCTTCGCACGGGACCACACGGTTCTCTCGAAAAACCGTGTTCGCTGAGCTGGCTGCCAACCGCACGCCAGCAAGCGTTCGCGACACCCGACGTGGGCCTTGCGATGAAGCCGGTCGGAGAGCCGGATGCGGGAAATCCGCACGTCCGGTTCGATGAGCGGGGAGTGGAAACGGAGCGATGGCCTCAGTGCCCCAAGCAACCGCGCCACTCCTCGACTCTACCCCTACGGCGCGCTGCCTCGGGAGTGAGCGGCGTTGAACCGCGCGCACGCCTGTATATCCTGTCGCGAGATCAATCGACATGGTCCCTCGCATGCCCCAGCCGCTGCTGTTCTCGCCGCTCTCGGTCCGCGACGTGCGCCTGAAGAACCGCGTCGTGGTGGCGCCGATGCACCAGTATTCGGGCGTGCAGGGCTTCGCCACCGACTGGCATCTGATGAACGTCGGCCGCTACGCCGCCGGCGGCGCCGGCCTGGTGTTCATGGAGTCGACCAAGGTCGAGCGGCGCGGCTGCGGCACGGTCGGCGATCTCGGCCTGTGGGACGACGCGTTCATTCCAGGGCTGCGGCGCTGTGTCGAGTTCATCCGCCAGCACAACGCCGTGCCCGGCATCCAGCTCGGCCATTCGGGCCGCAAGGCGCGGCGCTTCCGGCCGTGGGAGGGCGGTGCGCCGCTGAAGCCCTCGCCCGAGATCGACGATTGGGAGGCGTGGGAGCTCGTCTCCTCGAGCGCGCTCAACTCGCCCGACACCGATCCGACCCCGCGCGCGCTGACACATGCGGAAATCGGCGATGTGGTCGAGCGCTGGGGCCAGGCGGCGCGGCGCGCCGACGCGGCCGGCTTCGAGGTGCTCGATATCCACGGCGCGCACGGCTACCTGATCCATCAGTTCCTCTCGCCGTTCGCCAACCTGCGCAACGACGAGTACGGCGGCAGCGAGCTCAACCGCATGCGTTTCGCCATCGAAGTGGTGGAGAGCGTGCGGGCGCATTGGCCGGCGGAGAAGCCGCTGTTCCTGCGCCTGTCGGTGGAGGACGACGCCGGCTGGGGTCCGGACCAGAGCGTCGCGCTGGCGAAGCTGGTCAAGCCCAAGGGCGTCGACGTGATCGACTGCTCGTCGGGCGGCATGCGCGGCGCGCCGGTGACCAGCGCCGGGCCGGTGACTTACGGCTACCAAGTCCCCTACGCGGAGCGGCTACGGCGCGACGCCGACATCCTGACGATGGCGGTCGGCCTGATCGTGCATGGCGACCAGGCCGAGCAGATCCTGCAGCACGGCCGCGCCGACCTGATCGCGCTCGCGCGCGAGCTTCTGTACAATCCGAACTGGCCGATGGACGCGGCGCAGAAGCTCGGCGCCGATGCGGAATTCGGCTCGGTGCCCGCGCCGCAGGCCTACTGGCTGGCCAAGCGCGCACAGTCGGTGAAGAGCGTGCAGCCGTCGACGTATACAAAGGGGATGGAATCGTAGCCCGGATGAGCGTCAGCGAAATCCGGGATCTTCGGAGCGGCAGGCGAGGGCCATCCCGCATGTCGCCATAGCGCGCCGAAGACGCGCGTAAACGCGCTTAAGGCTCATGCGGGCTACGAAGCTGCAAGTTCATTCGCTGGTGAGGAACCTGATGGATCGCCGTAGCTTCATGGCCGGGTGCAGCGGGTGGTTGGCGACCGCGACGTCGCCCGCGCTGGCGCAATCCGGCCCGGTCACGCGGATCATCTTTCCGTTCGCGGCCGGCGGGGGCGGCGACACGTTTTGCCGCCTCATCGCCGAGCATCTGCGCCCCGCGCTCGACCGCACCGTGATCGTGGAGAACCGCACCGGCGCCGACGGGCTGATCGGCATCAAGGCGGTGATGAACGCCGCACCGGACGGCGCCACGATCCTGATCACCACCGGGCCGACCATGTACCTGCTGCCGATGGTGGAGTTAAAGCCGAGCTTCGATCATGCGCGCGACTTCGTGCCGGTCTCGCTGCTCGGACGCTTCGAGTTCGGCATCGTCGCCGGGCCCGCGACGGACGCGAAGGACTTCAGGCAGCTGGTGGCCTGGCTCAAGGCCAACCCGGCGAAGTCTTCCTTCGCGGTGCCGAGCAACGGCACCATCCCGCATTTCACCGGATCGAAGCTCGCCGAGGTGCTGGGGATCTCGATGACGCGCGTACCCTATCGCGGCGGCGCGCTGGTGATGAAGGACCTGGTCGGCGGCCATGTGCCGTTCGGCGTCATCACGATCGCCGACGCCATCGCGCAGCACCGCGCCGGTGCGGTGCGCATCCTCGCGGTCGCGAGCCCTGAGCGCTCGCCGTTCCTGCCCGAGGTGCCGACCCTGCGCGAGAGCGGCGTCGATCTGGTCGCCGACTCCTGGTACGGCATGTGGCTGCCGGCCGGCAGTTCGACCGATTTCGCGCGGCAACTGAGCGCGGCCGTCGTGGCGGCGCTGGCCAAGCCGGAGGTGCGGGAGAAGCTCTTGGCGATCGGCCTCATCCCGGTCGGCACGACGCCGGAAGGACTGGCGCAGGAGCTCGCCGCCAATACGGCGTTCTGGCAGCCGATCGTCAGAGCGACCGGGTACCGGATTACGAATTGATTCATCCGTCATGGCCGGGCATAGCCGTCCGAAGGACGGCGTCGCTTCGCTCGCCTATGTCCCGGCCATCCACGACTTGTCTGTTGGCACGGAAGACGTGGATGCCCGGAACAAGTCCGGGCATGACGGTCAAATCCCGATCCGCTGCCGGATCGCGGCGAGCTCGGCCTCGTCCCAGATGCCGATCAGCACGCCGCCTTTGAGCTGCAGCTGGTTGTCCGCATAGGCGGCGATCTTCGCGTCGCTCACGGTGATGTGCCCCTTGGGATGCAGCGCCCAGTCGAACAGTGCCGCCTGCAGCCGCGCCACGACGTCGGCGCATTCGAAATCGCCGCCGCGATCGACGAACTCTTCGCGGTCGCTTTCCAGGTCGTACAGCATGGGGCGGAAGCCGGACGCGTGGATGTACTTCCAGCGCCCGTCGAACACCATGAACAGGCGGCAGCGCTCGATCGGCTGGTCGAGCTTCAGCCGCACGTCCTGCATCGCATAGTCGAGCTCCGAGAACACGTAGCCGCGCCAGTCCGCCGGCGGCGCGCCGCGCAGCAGCGGCAGCAGCGAGCGCCCTTCGAGGATATGACCTGGGATCGGGCCGCCGAAATAGTCGATGAAGGTGGGCGCCAGATCGATCGCTTCCACGAGCGCGTCACTGACCGTGCCGCGCGTGGCGTCGGCCGCCGGCGCGGGATCGATCACGATCAGCGGAATCCGGGCGGATTGCTCGTGGAACAGGTCCTTCTCGCCCATCCAGTGGTCGCCGAGGTAGTCGCCGTGGTCGGACGTGAACACGATCATGGTCGTATCCACGAGGCCGCGCTGTTCGAGGAAACGCATCAGCACGCCGATCTGGTCGTCGATCTGCTTGATCAGGCCCATATAGGCCGGGATGACTTTCGCCCGCGCCTCGTCGCGCGCCATGTTGCGCGAGTAGCGCAGGTCCATGTAGGCGGCGAACACCGGATGCGCCTCCTGGCGCTCCTTCTGCGAGCGGACCGCCGGCAGGACGTCGGCGGCGCCGTACAGGCCGGCGTAGGGCTCGGGCGCCACATAGGGCCAGTGCGGCTTGATGTAGGAGAGATGCAGGCACCACGGCCGCGCATCGGCTTGCGCCTCCGTGATGAAATCCATCGCGCGGCGCGTCATGTACGGCGTCTCGGAATGCTCGTCCGGGACGCGCGCGGCCTTGTCGGCGTTCGCGAGCAGCCAACCGTTGTGCACCGTGCCGTCCGCGGACGCGCCGGAATTGGCCCATTGCTCCCAGGGGTTTGCGGCGTCGAAGCCGTGGCGGCGCAGATACTCGTCGTAGCGCGGGCGCGGCCGCCCGCTCGGGTGCAGGCCGTCGTCGCGCTCGTAAGGCTCGAAGCCGCATTGCGCCACGTGCACGCCGATGATCGAGTCCGGCGCGATGCCGAGCATCTTCATGCCTTCGAGGTCCGCCGCCATGTGGGTCTTGCCGACCAGCACGTTGCGCACGCCGATCGCCTTGAGATGATCGCCGAGCGTCGGCTCGCCGACGCGCAGCGGCCAGCCGTTCCAGTGCGAACCGTGCGAGCGCATGTAGCGCCCGGTGTAGAAGCTCATGCGCGAGGGACCGCAGATCGGCGACTGCACGTAGGCGCGCGAAAAGCGCACGCCGCGGCGGGCGAGCGCGTCGATGTTCGGCGTCTTGAGCGACGGATGGCCGGTGCAGCCCAGATAGTCATGGCGCAGCTGGTCGCACATGATCCAGAGGATGTTGTTCGGTGCCGGCATGGCTGGCAGCTTACATCATCGGACAATGACATGGAGCGCGGATCGTAGGGCGGGCAAAGCCATAAGCGCGTTGACGCGCTATGGCGTGCCCGCCATCTCACACGCGGGGCACGTGACGACGCGGGCACGGCGCTTTCCCGTCTTTGTTCCGCGGGCTACGGTCGGCGTGCCGCGCCTTTGCCCGCCCTACGGAGTCTGCGATGCCCTCCCTCTCCGCCTTCCCCATCACCGAGCGCTGGCTGCCCGCGCACCCGGACCGGCTGCAGCTCTATTCGCTCCCGACCCCGAACGGCGTGAAGGTCTCGATCATGCTGGAGGAGATCGCCCTGCCGTACGAGCCGCATCTGGTCGACTTCAACAAGGACGACCAGAAGACGCCGGAATTCCTCTCGCTCAATCCGAACGGCAAGATCCCGGCGATCATCGATCCCGAGGGACCCGGCGGCAAACCGCTCGGGCTGTTCGAGTCCGGCGCGATCCTGCAATACCTCGGGGAGAAGACCGGCAAGCTCCTGCCCGCCGATACGGCGCGGCGCTGGCAGACGATCCAGTGGGTGCATTTCCAAATGGCGTTCGTCGGGCCGATGTTCGGCCAAGTCGGCTTCTTCCACAAATTCGCCGGCAAGGATTTTGAGGACAAGCGGCCGCGCGACCGCTACGTCGCCGAGTCGAAGCGCATCCTCGCCGTGATGGACGGGCGCCTCGCCGGCCGCCAATGGTTCATGGATGACGACTACACCATCGCCGACGTGTCGATGCTCGGCTGGGTGCGCAACCTGATCACTTTCTACGGCGCGCGCGAACTGGTGGAATTCGACAGCTTCACGAACGTCGCGGCTTGGCTCGAACGCGGCCTGGCACGGCCCGCGGTGCAGCGTGGATTGCAGATCCCGAAGCGATCGTAGGGTGGGCAAAGGCGCACGATGGAACGTCGAAATGTGCGCAAAGATCGCGCGCCTTTGCCCACGCGGCTCGATTCGGGCATCCGCGTGGGCACGGCGCAGGTCGAGTTCAGCACTTCATCCAAAAATCCGGCCGCGCCTTCCCACCCTACGATCTCACGCCGGCCCGCGCTCCTTCAGTCCAGCGAGGATCGCCAGCGCACGCGTCATCGAAAAGTCGTGCGCGGTCTGGTCGAACGCCTGCGGATTGCCGCGCATCATGAAGCCGTGGATCACGCCGGGAAAGATCTTCACTTCGACGTTCGCCATGCGCGCCGCGGCTGCGCGGTAGGCGTCGAGCACCGGCGGCGGCGCGACGCGATCGTTGTCGCCCCATACGATGCAGAGCGGCTGGGTGACGCCGTCGACCTCGCCCACGAAATCGAGCATCTGCGTGCCGTGGCATGAAATGCCGGCGGCAAATCCGAGGCGCTTCGGCCCGAGCACCGCGTAGGGCCCGCCGTAGCAAAAGCCCATCACGGCCGCCTTGCCGTTGAAACTCGACAGCGTGCGCAGATGTTCGAGCGTCGCCACCATGTCGGCTTCGCCGGCCTTGATCCGTTCGAGCCGCGGCTGCGAACGCTCGGCGGCGCGCTTGTCTTCGCGCGGCAGCGGCCCTGGGACCGAGCGCCAGAACAAGTCGGGCGCGGCCGCGATGAACCCGCGCGCCGCGAACGCGTCGGCGATGGCGCGGACGTCGGCATCGACGCCGTGAACCGCGGACGCCAGAACCACGGCGGGAACGGGCGCGCCGGTGTCGGGCAGGCTGAGATAGCAGTCGAACTCGCCGTCATGCGTACGGATTCTTGCCATGCTGTCAGCCATCGCGTCCTCCGGAGACCTGGGTCGGTAGCGCTCGATCACGCGGCGGCCAGCACGGCTTTCTTGAGCGCTTGCGGCAAGGCGATCGGGCGGAAGAAGGCCTTAGGATAAAGATAATCGTCTCCGGACTCGTCGACGATCCGCGCGAGGCCATGCTTTTCGGCGGCGCGATCGGGTAGCGCCAGGTAAATCTTCCGCCGCTCCAACGAGGCCGCATAGCCTGCGTTGTCGATGCACACGACGAATTGCTTCGATGGTGACTTGGCCATGATCTCCGATCTCACAGCAGGCGTTTGATCTTGAATTCCTTGCGCCCGATACCGGCTGCTTCATACGCAGGCGCGCGATCTCACGGATACTGGATCCGGTCGCGAAGGTCTCGACTTCGGAAATGTCGCCGAGAATCTCGAATCGCATGCGCAGATCGTCTCACGATCAGCGGAGATATTACCACCGCTTGCGCTTGATCGCATCGATGCGCTCGCTGTCGGCGTTCGACAAATGGCGGCCGCGCTCCAGGATTTCGAGCGTGTATTCCTCATAGGTGAGGCCGAGCGCCTCGGCCTTCTCCAGCCGGAACAGCGCGACGTCGCGCGAGGGCGGCTTCCACGCCTTGCGGTGCGCGGTCTTCCAGTTGAAGTAGACGTAGATGTCGCCGTCGCCCCACTCCGGCCCGTCCTCGTCGTCGAGCGGCGGGCCCTGGTTGTGGTTGCGGTTGGGCGCTTCGGTCATTGTGGCGATCGGCGCTCGTAGGGTGGGCAAAGGCGCACGACGGAGCGGCCGAAACTTCGCCACTCCCGCGCGCCTTTGCCCACGCGGCTCTTCTCGATCCGTCCGCGTGGGCACGGCGCGGGATGCATTCGGTGTGCCAATCGCATGATTGGGCACAGGCGGCCTTCGGCCGCCGTTCTTAGTGCTAAGGACGCCGATGCGAAGCATCGGCTATGGCCTTTGCCCACCCTACAAATCATCGCCGCAACACCACGACCAGATACCGGCACGTCGCGGCGCCGTCGTTGCGGAAGGTGCAATCGGCAGGCTGCCCGAGCGCGAGCGAGTCGCCGGCTTTCAGCGTATGGGTCGCGGCGCCTTCGACGAAGGTGAGGATGCCGGTCAGCACCCACATGACCTGCGTAATAAACGCGTAGGAGGCGGCCGGAAACGACACCGTGGCGCCGGCCGGGAGATCGACCTGGATCAGCTCGACCGGGACATTGGGCGACGCCGAGATCTGGCGGCGCACGTAGCCGGTGGCGGGATCGCGCCATACCGCCTGGTCGGCGGCGCGCAGCGGCCCGCGCGGCGCCTTCTCCAACTCGGCCAGCAGGTTCGACAGCGTGATGCCGTAGGCGCCCGAGAGGCGGCCAAGCAGCGCCGCGGTCGGGCTCGCCTCGGCGCGCTCGATCTTGCTGATCATGGCCTTGGAGACCTGGGAACGTTCGGCCAGGTCGTCGAGGGTCCAACGGCGCGCCGTGCGCTCGCCGCGCAGCCGCGCGGCAATACGCAAGGTAATGTCGTCTATTAAAATAGACATAAATCTACTATAGTGGACCAAACCTTTTGGCGCAACCGCGAGCGCCGGAATCCGCTACTGCCAGTAAGCCGGATAGCCCGAACCGTTCCCCTCCGCCTCCAACAACCGCAGCATCGCGGGCCATTCCAGCACGCCGTAGGGCCGGCGCGTACCCGGCTGGTAGAGATGCGCCGTGTGGGCGAGCACGTTCTCGCCCGGCAGGTTGAGTTCGGTGCGCGCCGCCATGGCGTCGACCTGGGCGCGGCACGACATTTCGAGCTGGTACATGGTGTTGAACGCCTGCGGCACGGTCGCCCCGCAGGTGAGCAGGCCGTGGTTGCGCATCACCAGGGCGTCGTGGGCGCCGAGATCGCGCACCAGGCGCTCGCGCTCGTCGAGCTCGACCGCCGGTCCCTCGTAGTCGTGATAGCCGATATGGCCGACGAAGCGGATCGAGGTCTGCGACAGCGGTAGGAGCCCGCACGCCATGGCGGCGACCGCCATGCCGGCGCGGGTGTGGGTATGGATCACGCAGGCGACGTCGGGGCGCGCCTGGTGGATCGCACCGTGGATCACGTAGCCGGACTTGTTGATGCCGTAGTCGGTCGTGGGCTTCCACAGGATGTTGCCCTCGACGTCGATCTTCACCAGGCTCGAGGCGGTGATCTCGCGGTAGAGCAGGCCGTAGAGATTGATCAGCAGGTGCTCGGTGCCGGGAATGCGCGCCGTGATGTGGTTGTAGATCAGGTCGGTCATCCCGTAGCAGTCCATCAGGCGGTAGCACGCGGCGAGATCGACGCGCGCCTGCCATTCCTCGGGACTTACGGAATCGCGGATCGTGGGAAAGTCGGTCGCGTAGTTCATGGCGCATTTGTAGCCCGGATTGAGCGCAAGCGAAATCCGGGGCCGGTCCTTCCGCGCCACGACCGTTCCCGGCTTTCGTTTCACTCAAGCCGGGCTACACTGCGTGAAACGGGGGGACCACCCAATGCGCAGGCGCGACTTCTGCCTCGGCCTTGTGGCCATGCCAGCCGTCATCCGCCCGGCTGCCGCGCAGGAAACCATCGTGTTCGGCAAGCAGTACGGGCTGCCGTACCTGCCGCTGATGGTGATGGAGCACTATCGGCTGGTCGAGAAGCACGCCGCCCGCGCCGGTCTCACGCTCAAGCCCGAATACAAGACGCTCGGCGGGACGATGTCGCTGGTCGACGCGCTGATCAGCGGGCAGATGACGTTCGGCGTCACCGGTGTGCCCGGCCTCGCGACGCTGTGGGACAAGACGGCGGGCACGCCGAACGAGATGCGCGCGCTGTCGGCGGTGCAGTCGATGCCGTTCCGCCTGATCACCCACAAGGCCAGCATCAAGTCGATCCGCGATTTCACCAGTGAGGACAAGATCGCGCTGCCGGCCGTGAAGGTCTCGGCGCAGGCGATCTGCCTGCAGATGGCGGCGGCGCGCGAGTGGGGCGAGGATCAGTACGCCCGGCTCGATCCGTTCACCATCACGCGGCCGCATCCGGATGCCGCGACCGCAATCATCTCCAAGTCCGCCGACCTCACCGCGCACTATACGGTCGCGCCGTATTTCCAATACGAGCTCGCCGTGCCCGGCATCCGCACGGTGCTGAAATCCTACGACACCTTCGGCGGGCCGAAGACCAACGGCGTGCTGATCGGCGCGATGAAATTCCGCAACGCCAACCCGGGCGCCTGCGCGGCGGCCTATGCGGCGCTCGACGAGGCGCACGCGATGATCGGCAAGGATGCCAAGGACGCGGCACGCATCTATGCGGCGATGGCCAGCGAGAAACGCAGTAGCGTCGACGAACTGACCGCGATGATCGCCGATCCCGACAATGTGTGGACCACGACACCCAACCAGGTGACGCGGTTCCTTGCGTTCATGCACAAGGTCGGCTCGGTGAAGAAGCTTCCCCGCAGCTGGCACGACCTGTTCATGCCGGAGTCGCACGCGCTGGCGGGGAGTTGAATTTGTCCCTCGATCCGTAGGGTGGGCAAAAGCGCTAGCGCCGCAGTTCGGAGTCAGGCACAGAGCTCGCGCGCTTTTGCCCACGCGTTTGAACCGTCCGCGGTGGGCACGGCGTGAACGATTTTGAGCGCACCGTTGCGAGCCGGATGCCGCGCCTTTGCCCAGTGCGCCCCGTAGGCGCGTGTAGCCAGTGGAGGAAGATTCCACCTCGATAGTAGCCGGTTTGATCGAGTAGCTGACAGGCAGCTTGCTAAGGAGCGGGCTGGAGCCCTGTGACGAAGTCCGCCTTGGGCGGGCGAGCAAGCCAGCGGGCCGTAACGCGAGTGAAGTCCGAGCAGGCCTCGAAAGTAGCGATGCGGATGCCGACCCGACTGGGTAACGGGGAAGGCAGCACCGAGCGGGGAAGGAAACCGAGCACATGCACCCGTTTGGATCCGCCGGGGTAGGGGACACAGCACGCTGGCAAGGCGACACGCGTAAACGGGGGAGGTCCGAGCGTGCGGGAAGTAGCGACCCGAACGCCACATCAGGTGGCGGCACGCCGGGCGTCGGACAGGCCCGTAAGACCGTTGAAGCCGGGTAATGCCGGCGGAGGGAAGGGGCCTGACTTCCGGCACGCTTTGGAGGAAGGCGAGGATACAGGGTGATTGGTGATGAGCCTGGAAACACCTGAACGTATCAGGAGCCTTCAGAAGAAGCTCTGTTGTAAGGCGAAGTCCGAACGTCGCAAGGTCCCTTCGCACGGGACCACACGGTTCTCTCGAAAAAAAACCGTGTTCGCTGAGCTGGCTGCCAACCGCACGCCAGCAAGCGTTCGCGACACCCGACGTGGGCCTTGCGATGAAGCCGGTCGGAGAGCCGGATGCGGGAAATCCGCACGTCCGGTTCGATGAGCGGGGAGAGGAAACGGAGCGATGGCCTCAGTGCCCCAAGCAACCGCGCCTCTCCTCGACTCTACCCCTACGGAGCTTCGCCCTACGCCGTCGCCACCCGCTCCGTCCGCTGCCCCCTGCGCATCAACAGCCACCCCACGATCGCGACGTTGAGCAGGTTCCACAGGAAGCCGTTGGCGAATGCCGCCCGGTAGGAGCCGGTGAGGTCGAACACGAATCCCGACATCCAGCCGCCGAGCGCCATGCCGAACAGCGCGAACATCAAGGTGATGCCGACGCGCGTGCCGGCCTCGGCGGGCGGGAAATATTCGCGCACGATGACCGCGTACATCGGAATGATGCCGCCCTGGAACAGGCCGAACAGCCCTGAGATCACGTAGAGCGAGGTCAGGCCGTCGAAGGCGAAATAGAGCGCGAGCGCAAAAGCCTGCAGCACCGAGCCGATCAGCAGCGCCGCGAGCCCGCCGATGCGGTCGGCGATGAGCCCGGCGCCGATCCGGCTGATCAGCCCGAGGCCGAGCATCAGCGACAGCATCTCGGCGCCGCGCGCGACGCCATAACCGAGGTCGCCGCAATAGGCGACGATGTGCACTTGCGGCATCGCCATGGCGACGCAGCAGGCGACGCCGGCGACCGCGAGCAGCGCCTGCAGCACGTTGGGCGGCAGCGCCAGCGAGTGCGGCGCGACGGTCGAAATGCTCGTGCCCGCGGCGTGCGCGCGCAGGCGCCGCCGCAGCATCAGGGCGAGCGGCACCATGGTGACGAGGCAGGCGATGCCGACGCCGATATGGGTCAGGCGCCAGCCGTCGCCGGCGATGAAATGCTGCACCACCGGCGGCCACACCACGCCGGAGGCGTAGTTGCCGCACGACGCGATGGCGATCGCGATGCCGCGGCGGCGCTCGAACCAGTGCGACAGGTCGGCCATGATCGGCCCGAACGTCGCCGAGGTGCCGAAGCCGATCACCGCGTGCAGCGCCGCCAACACCCAGATGTTGGGCGCGTAGCCCGAGCCGATATAGCCGAGCCCGAGCAGCAGCGATCCGCACAGCGCCGGCAGCACGATGCCGACGCGGTCGGCGAAGCGCCCCATCGCGACGCCGCCGAACGCGAAGCCGATCATCGCCGCCGTGTAGGGCAGCGAGGCGTCGGCGCGCGGCACGCCGAGATCGGCCTGCACGGCCGGCAACGCCACCACGAACGACCACATGCCGACACTGCCGATGGTGCCGAGCACGGTCGCGACCGCGAGGCGCAGCCACGCATAGGCGGAGTCGATGTCGGCGGCGCGGCCGCCGGCTTGGAAGGAGGTCACGACAAGGCGTCCCGGGCGCAGGTGCTCACGCTGGATAGCACCCGCGCTGCCGCTGGCGCCAGCGCGCGGCAGCCATGCGCTACAGCGGCACCGGCGGCTCGATCAGTTGCGGCGCGAGCGGCGTCGCCGGCTCGAAGATGCGGCGGGTATTGGCCGGCACGGTGAGCCTAACCGTCCTGGCGTAGAGGCCCGAATGCTCATCGCTGATGACCTTCGCGCCCTGCGCGGGCTTCCATTTGCGCGCCACCTTCTCGAGCTTGATCGGATACAGCGCCGCGCTTCCGTCCTTGCGGATATGGATGCGCGTGAAGCACTTGTAGTCCTCGATGCCCTGGCAGGAGAGCACCTCCTGGTCGTGGCCGCCGTAGAGGAGGTTGGCCAGGAGCATGTAGAAGGCCATCAGCAGCCCTCCGACGAGCGCGCCGACGAGCGTGACGAGCGCGTAGACCATCGGCTCGGCGTTCCAAACGAATACCCATGCGCTCCAGTCGGGATACTTCTGCTTTGCCCATTCGGCAAACATCGCCGCGCCCCACATCAACACGACCGCGGCGGCGAGATGGGCGATCCCGTGCAGCGTGCCGCCGATGCCGGGCAGATACTTCGATGTGAGTTTCGATTCGCTCTTGCGCGCTCCGGCCAGCCCGTAGGCGTATGCGCCGCCGACGATCGCGAGCGACAGGAACAACGCTCCCGGAGCGTGCGTGACGACGCTCCACCAGGCCCAGAACGGATGCACCAGCAGCGTACCCGGTTCCTTGAGCGGCGCCTGGAAATAATCGATCAAGCTCTTGTCCGGGACTGGATATTCCGTCAGCGCCTCGCTCGCCGCCTCCAGCAGCCAGGCATAGAGCGAGTAGATGAAGCCGACCACGACCGCGAAACCGGGATTCTTCTGGAGCAGCTTGAAGACGCCCCAACGCAGCAGCTTGGATTTCTGCGCCGACGGATAGACGCTCGGCTGGAGCACAAAGTCCTGGTTGAACGACTTGTCCTGCTTCAAATACAGCTTCGGCGGCAAACCATGCGTGGGATGCAGGAAGGCGCCGCCGCCGCCGCAGGTCACCAGCTGTGCGCCGTCGGTTCCCTGGTAGCGCGCGTAGTGATGCAGGTCGCCGGCGATGCGCAGGCGAATCTCGGCCTTCGCCGCCGCGATGCACTCTTCGAGGTGAAGCGTGTTGCGATGGGCCTTGGACGTGTCGCGGCGCCCCTGGCGCGGGGCCGCGCCGGCGTCGATCCAGGTGGGTTCGGGCGCGCACATGATGACACGGTCGCCCTCCTTCAGGAACTTCTTGGCGTAATAGCGGAAATACTCGACCTGCGAGGGATCGAGGTCGGACTCCAGCTGCACGTCGATGCCCCAGATCCACCAGCGGTGCGGCAGCTGGATGGCGAAATAGCTGCGCGTCTGCGTGGCGACCCATTGCCCGATGTTGCGATCCTTCTGGCAGAACAGGCGCATGAAGAAGCTCAGGCCGTCGTACCAGTCGTGGTTGCCCGGCATGGCGTAGATCGGCGTGCGCTCGGCCGGCGTCGTACGCGCGCAATAGAACGGGTCCTCGAAACGGTTGCGATAGGTGTCGGCCGAGGCGGTGGGATAGACCTCGTCGCCGCCCAGCACGGTGAAATGACTCGCCGGCAGTTCGAGCGGCGCCGCGGAGCTCGAGCCCGCGGGTGCTACCCGCAACAACTTTTCACCGGCCAGACAGGCGATCGAGTAGGTGGCGTTCCAGCCGTCGCCGGTGTCGGCGATGTAGTCGAAATAGATCTCGTCGTCCTTGGAATGATCGAGCGCCGGCTCTGTGACCTTGACGTCCTCGGGATGCAGGGCGGCGATGACTTCGCGTTTGTCGGCGAAGGTGCCGAACATCGCCGCCTGAACGGTCTTGATGCCGGTGCGGACGAGGCCGACGGGGTCGAGCCAGCTGACCGGCGCCTCCTGGGTGACTTCGACCAACGGTCCGTATTCTGTTGTCATGACGCCCCCCTGCGGCTCGGCAATCAGCAATGATATCTCAACTGAGGCTCAATCCAAGATACCGCCGCGCCGCAGCCCGCCTTTCGGGCCGGCGCCGAATGTGGAAGGGTCGACGCGGAGGTGAGGAGTGAGCAGCGCAGCGGCGCACGAAGGCGGTTCGACCGAGCGGCTCGCCGCCGTGCGGGCCGAGATCGCGGCCGCGTGCCGCGAGGCCGGCCGCGATCCGGCCGCGGTCACGCTGGTGGCGGTATCGAAGACCTTCGGCGCGGACGCGATCGTGCCGGTGATCGCGGCGGGGCAGCGCATATTCGGCGAGAACCGCGTGCAGGAGGCGAAGGCCAAGTGGCCGGCGCTGCGCGAGCGCCATCCCGATCTCGCGTTGCATCTGGTCGGCACGCTGCAATCGAATAAAGCGAAGGAGGCGGTGGCGCTGTTCGACGCCATCCATTCACTCGACCGGGCAAGTCTCGCCGCGGCGCTGGCCAAGGAGATCGCGCGCCAGCAGCGCGCGCCGACGCTGTTCGTCGAGATCAATACCGGCGGCGAGGCGCAGAAGGGCGGCGTGCTGCCGCAGGACGCCGACGCCTTCGTGGCGCGCTGCCGCACCGACCATGGCCTCACCCTTGCCGGCGCCATGTGTATCCCGCCGCTCGACGAGGCGCCGGCGCCGCACTTCGCCTTGACGGCCAAGATCGCCAGGCGCAACGGGCTTGCGCTGCTGTCCATGGGCATGAGCGCGGATTTCAGGATCGCGATCGCGTTCGGGGCGACCCACGTACGGGTCGGAACGGCGATTTTCGGAGAGCGGCCGTAGCCCGGCTTGCACGGCAAGCCGGGACCGCGGCAAGGAAGGCGGTGGCGGAAATCCAGGGACGCACCCGTGGAGAGGTCCCGGCTTTCGCCATAGCGCGTCGAAGACGCGCGTGAACGCGCTTAAGGGCGAAAGCCGGGCTACAAGTGAATCACAATTCTCGTTCTTGGTCCGACCCGCTCCAACAGCCTCACCAATCTCTCTTTTTTCATCGCCACGCACCCCGCCGTCGGGGCCAGGCCAGGCCGCGCCACGTGCACGAACACGGCGCTGCCGCGACCGGCGCTGCGCGGCCGCGTGTTGTGGTCGAGCTCGATGATCAGGTCGTAGAGGCGGTCCGACCGCATCAGCCGGTCGCCGCCGGCGCCGGGCGCGAGCACGATCGGTCGGTTGTAGCGGCGCTGCGCCGGGTCTTCGCACCAGGCGTCGGTCGCGGTGATCCGGCGTGTGGGGAGCGCGGTGCGCGGCCGCGCCATCCGGTCGGCGCGCCACCACAGGCGCACGAGCCGAAACGACCCGCGCGGGCTGGCGCCGTCGCCTTCGCGCTTATTGGCCTTGATCCCGCTGCGCCCGAGTGCGACCGGCACGGCGAACGGGCCGGAAACCAGCCAGCCGCGGGTCCGGCTGAAACTTCCGGTCCTGACATGCAGTATCTCCAATGCTCGACGCATTCTTTGGCTCGTGCTTTGCGTTTACGCATGATCTTGTCCGAAAAGTCCGTCAACTTTTCGGGATCATCCGCGACGATGCTTTTTGCCTGTCGAATCAATGCTGGAGCATGATCCTATTTCCGAAAACCGGTACCCACTTTTCGGGATCATGCTCGACCTGATCGGTGCTTGCGCTTTGTCCCCCGAATGCTCTACTTCGCGCAACGCCGTTCGGGGAACCGATAGGGATTTAAATATGACCAATGCCCGCAAGATCCTGATCGTCGACGATGATACCGAGCTGCGCGAGGCGCTGGTCGAGCAGCTCGCGCTGCACGAGGAGTTCGAGGCGACCTCGGTCGACACCGGCTCCAAGGGCGTGCAGGCGGCCAAGAACGGCCACATCGACCTGGTGATCATGGATGTCGGCCTGCCCGACGTCGACGGGCGCGAGGCGGTGCGCATCCTGCGCAAGAACGGCTTCAAGGCGCCGATCATCATGCTGACCGGCCACGACACCGATTCCGACACCATCCTGGGACTCGAATCGGGGGCCAACGACTACATCACCAAGCCGTTCCGTTTCGCCGTGCTGCTCGCGCGCATCCGCGCGCAGCTGCGCCAGCACGAGGCAAGCGAGGACGCGGTGTTCACCATCGGGCCCTACACGTTCCGCCCGTCCTCGAAGCTGTTGCAGAATCCGAAAGGCAACAAGGTCCGCCTGACCGAAAAGGAGACCGCGATCCTGCGCTACCTCTACCGCGCCGGGCAGCGGCCGGTGTCGCGCGAGGTGCTGCTGCAGGAAGTGTGGGGCTACAATTCCGGCGTCACCACCCACACGCTGGAGACCCACATCTACCGCCTGCGGCAGAAGGTCGAGCGCGACGCGGCGACGCCCTCGATCCTGGTGACCGAGGGCGGCGGCTACAAGCTGGTGCCGTGAGCATCGAAGACGACATCGCGTTCCTGGAGACCGTGCCTGCGCTGGCGCCGCTCGGCCGCGACGCGTTGCGCATCCTCGCCATCGGCGCCGAAAGTCGCTACGTGCACGATGGTGCCGTGCTGTTCTTCGAGGGCGAGACGGCCGACGCCGCCTTCGTGGTGCAGGAAGGGTCGTTCGATCTCGTTGCCGAAGGCAATCGCGCGATCGCGCCGTCGACGGTGGGGCAGCGCACGCTGATCGGCGAAATGGCGCTGTTGTGCGAGACCAAGCGGCCGGTCACCGCGACCGCGCGCGAGCCCTCCACCGTGGTGCGCATCCCGCGCCAGCTCTTCCTCAAGATGCTGGAAGGCTATCCGCAAGCCGCGCAACGCATGCGCGAGGTGATCGCCACGCGCATCGAGCAATCGGCGCGCGATTTGGCCGGCGTGCGCGCCGCGCTCGAGGGCCGGCGTAGCCCGGGTTGAGCGTTAAGCGAAACCCGGGAGCGATGTGGCCCGTTGCACCTTCTTCCCCGGATTTCGCTGCACTCAATCCGGGCTACGATACCGAGCAAGAAAAGGGGAGGGATGCCGATGAGAAAGCTTCTGTTCGCGACGGTAAGCGCCGCGCTCGCGCTGTCGCTTCCGGCCAGCGCCGAGACCGAGATCCGCCTGGCGCGGCAGTTCTCCATGGGCTACCTGCAGTTCAACGTCATGGAAAACGCGCAGCTGATCGAGAAGCACGCGCGTGCGGCCGGCATCAACGACATCAAGGTGTCGTGGGCGACCTTCAACGGCCCGAACGCCATGAACGACGCGCTGATCTCCGGCAACGTCGATATCGTGGCCGGCGGCGTGCCGGGACTGCTCACGCTGTGGAACCGCACCAAGGGCACGGCCAACGAGGTGCGCGGCGTCTCGGCGCTCTCCTCGCAGCCGTTCCTGCTCAACACGCGCAATCCGGACGTGAAGAGCATCGCGGACCTCAAGGACAGCGACCGCATCGCGGTCCCGGCCGTGAAGGTCTCGGTGCAGGCCGTGATGCTGCAGATGGCGGCCGCCAAGCAGTTCGGCCAGACCAATTTCGGCAAGTTCGACGCCCTTACCGTGTCGATGTCGCCGCCCGACGCCACCATCGCGATCATGAGCGGCAACAACGAGGTGACGGCGGTGTTCGGCGTGCCGCCGTTCCAGCAGCAGCAGCTCGAGAAGCCCGGCGTCCGCACCATCCTCAATTCCTTCGACGTGATGGACGGCCCGCATACCTTCACGGTGGCGTGGACGTCGGCGCGCTTCCGCGACAAGAACCCGGCGCTCTATAGGGCGCTGATCGCGGCGCTGAAGGAGGCGACCGAGATGGTCGACAACGACCGCCGCACCGCCGCGAGCTACTGGATCAAGGACGTGAACTCGAAGCTGCCGCTCGACAAGGTGACCGAGGTCGTGTCGGGTGCGCAGGTGAAATGGACCATGACGCCGCAGAACGCGATGAAGTTCGCGGCCTTCATGCACAGCGTCGGCTCGCTCAAGGAGGCGCCGAAGTCGTGGAAGGACCTGTTCTTTCCCGAGATCCACGATTTGAACGGAAGCTGACGATGCGCGCGCTTGTGAGCTTTGGGCGTGCCGCCGTCATCGCGGCGGCCTGCTTGTTCGCGGCACCGGCGGACGCGCAGCCGGTCGCCGACCGGTATCCCGACAAGCCGATCAAGATCATCGTGCCGTTCCCGCCGGGCGGCTCGGTCGACGTGCTCGGCCGGCTGATCGCGCAACGGATGCAGGAGAACTGGGGCCAGAGCGTCATCGTCGAGACGCGCCCGGGCGCCTCGACCATGATCGGCACCGCCTCGGTCGCCAAGGCCGAACCCGACGGCTACACGCTGATCATCGTGGTGAGCAACCACACCACCAACCCGGCGCTGCAGACCAAGATGCAGTACGATTCGCTCAAGGATTTCGCGCCGATCAGCCTGCTGGCGCGCACGCCGGTGGTGCTCTACGCGCATCCCGCGCTGCCCGCCAAGGACACGCGCGAATTGATCGCGCTCGCCAAGGCCGGAACCCACAAGCTCAACTTCGGCTCCGCCGGGGTCGGCAGCATGACGCACTTGACCGGAGAATTGCTCAAGATGCAGGCGGGCATCGAAATGCTGCACATCGTGTATCGCGGCGGCACGCCGGCGATGAACGATCTGCTCGCCGGCCACCTGCCGCTGCAGTTCGCCACGGTGGCGCAGGCGCTGCCCCAGTACAAGGCCGGACAGCTGCGTGCGCTCGGCATCTCGTCGGACACGCGCTACGCCTCGGTGCCGGAGATCCCGACCTTCAAGGAGCAGGGCGTCGATCTGGTGACGACCGAATGGTACGGGCTGCTCGCGCCCGCCGGCACGCCGCGTCCGATCATCGACAAGCTCAATGCCGAGATGCGCCGCATCGTGGCGCTGCCCAACATGGGCGACCGGCTCGCCGCGATCGAGCTGGGCGCCTCGACCCCGGAGGAGCTCGCCGCCTTCATCCACACCGAGACGGCGCGCTGGGGCGAGGTGATCAAGCGGCTGGGGCTGAAGGCGGAGTAGCATCTTGTAGCCCGGATGGAGCGAAGCGCAATCCGGGGACCCCGCATTTCTGCGCTCCATGCGGGCTACGACATCACCGCCTGCCTGGCAAACTCCGGATCGAACACCCGGTCCGCCATCACCTGGCAGCGCTTGATCAGGCGGTGCTCGTCGGCGGTGTAGTCGGGCCAGGCCTGGTGCAAGGTGCCGATATTGTCCCACATCAGCACGTCGCCTTCGGTCCATTCGTGCGCGTAGCAGTATTTCGGCTGCAGCTGATGCCGGAACAGAAATTCGAGCAGTTCGTCGCTCTCATCCTGCGGCAACTCGTTGATGCGCATCGCGTAGCCGGGGTTGCAGTACAGCACCTTGTGCCCGGTGATCGGGTGGGTGAGGAAAACCGGGTGCGACACCGGCGGCTTCTTGCGCCGCTGTTCCTCGGTCAGCGGCTTGCGCGTCGAGCCCGGCTTGGCGCGCGCCTTGTCCCAGTACTTGGCGAAATCATGCATGACGGTCTTGCCGGCGAGCCGCTGCCTGATGCCGGCCGGCAAATCCTCATAAGCCGCGTGCATCGAGGCGAACTCGGTCGCGCCGAGCGCCTTGCCGTTGCGGCGCGGCACCTTGACGGCATAGAGCACGTTGGCGAACGCGATCGTCGACGAATACGACATGTCGGTGTGCCAGTCCTGCCCGGCGTCGGCGAGGCCGATCGGTTTGCCGTCCACCTTGATGTTGGACAGGATCATCACCTCGGGATGGACCGGGTCGCAGAACGAGCCCGACGCGACGTTGACCTCGAGCTCGCCGAAACGGCCGGCGAAATCCTTGAGCGATCCGGCTTCGAGTTTCTGCCCCGGAATGCACAACACGCTGTGGCGTCCGAGCGCGCCGAGGATCACGCCGAAATCCTCGCGGCTCAGCGGCTGCGACAGGTCGGCGCCGAGCACGGACGCGCCGAGCGCCTTTCCGGTGGGCCTGATCTCGACCATCCTGGGGCTCCGGTTCTCATCCGTTCGGGGTCGCGAATTATAGTCCGTCACAGGATCTGATCAAGAAACTGGCGCGTGCGCGGATCGCGCGGATTGGCGAAGAACTCCCTTGGCGGACCCTGCTCGACCAGGACGCCGCCGTCGGTGAAGTAGATCCGGTTGGCGACCTCGCGGGCAAAACCCATCTCATGGGTGACGATCATGCAGGTCATGCCGTCCTCGGCGAGCTCGCGGATCGTGACCAGCACGCCCTTGACGGTCTCCGGGTCGAGCGCGGCGGTGACCTCGTCGAACAGCATGACGTCCGGGTTCATCGCCAGGCTGCGCGCGATCGCGATGCGCTGCTGCTGGCCGCCGGAAAGCTCGCCCGGATAGGCACTTTCCTTGCCCTGCAGCCGCACCTTGGCGATCAGCGCGCGCGCTTGGCGCTCGACCTCCTGCCGGTCGCGCTTGAGCACGTGGATCGGCGCCATCATGACGTTCTCCAGTGCGGTCTTGTGCGGGAACAGGTTGTACTGCTGGAACACCATGCCGACCTTGCGGCGCAGCGCGAGCTTGTCGAGCCTCGGATCGTTGACCTCCTGGCCTTCGACCAGGATCGAGCCCCGGTCGATCGGCACCAGCGCGTTGACGCAGCGCAGCAGCGTGGACTTGCCCGAGCCGGACGGGCCGATGATGCAGATCACCTCGCCCTGCATCACGTCCATGGTGATGCCGTTGAGCACGGTGAGGGCGCCGAACGTCTTGTGCACGTCGGCAAGGCGCACCAGCGGCTGATCGGGCGTCCACATCACTTCACCTGGAAGCGCCGTTCGAGCGCGAGCGTCGCGCGCGCGATCGGGTAGCAATAGATGAAGAACCAGAGCAGGAGATAGAGATACATCGGCACCAGGAGCTCGGTGCGCGCCTCGGACGAGAGGATGTCCCCGGTGAGCGTCATCGCCTCGCTCACGCCCACCACCGAGGTGAGCGGCGTCGCGACGGTCAGGATCGCGTAGAGGTTCATCCACGGCGGCGTCATGCGCTTGATGCATTGCGGCAGGATGATCATGGTGAGGGTCTGCCGCCGCGTCATCGCCAGCGACTCCGCCGCCTCCCATTGGCCGAACGGAATCGAGCGCACCGCGCCGCGCACCAGTTCCGACACGTTGGCCATCACCGGCAGCGAGAGTCCGATGGTGGATTTGAGCCAGCCGGGCAGCGGCACGATCGTATCGCCGATGCGGATCTCGAACGGCAACAGCAGCATGCAGTAGAACAGCAGCACCAGCCAGGGCGAGTTGCGGAAGAATTGCGTCGCGAGCCACGACGAGGCGCGCACCGGCGGCAGCAGCGAGATCTGCGCCAGGCCGAGCGGCACGCCGACCGCGGTGCCGATCGCCATCGCAAGAAAGCTCATCGCGATGTTGAGCGCGAAGCCCTGGGCGAGCAGCGGGGTCCATTTCAGGATGGTGGCGAGGATGCCGGGCTGGCCCGAACCCTGCGCCTGCGCCTCGCCGATGCCGATCGCGAGCATCAACGCGACGACGAGCGCGACGCCGTGCCAGATGCTCCAACGCCACGCGGGTTCGGTCGCGCCGATACGCAACGGCTTGAGGACGGCGAGGTCGGTGCGTTGCGCGATCATGCCGGCGTATATCCGGGAATGCGCAAGGCCCGCTCCCAACGCCCCATGATGGTGACCAGGATGCCGACCAGCGAGACGTAGACGAGCAGAAGCACGTTCATCATCTCCGGCACGTTCGACTCGTCCGACCAGATCTGGTTCGCCACGTAGAGCATCTCGGGCACCGCGATCGCGTAGGCGATGGTGGTGGTCTTCACCAGGTTGACCAGGTTGTTGTTGAGCGCCGGCAGGCTGATGCGGAACGCGAGCGGCAGGATCACGTAGGCGTAGGCCTTGAGCCGGCTGTAGCCGAGGCTCTCGGCCGCCTCCAGGGTCTCGCGCGGCACCGCCTCGATGCCGGCGCGGAAGATCTCGACGTTGAACGCGCCGGCGTAGAACGAGAGGCAGATCGCCGCCCAGGTGAAGTTCGACACGATCGGCACCGACATGCCGTTGCCGGTCGAGATCTTCAGGTACGAGCCGAGCGCGAAATAGAAGAAATAGAGCTGCACCAGCGGCGGCGTATTGCGGAAGAACTGGATGTAGCCCTGCGTGACGAGGCGCAGCAGCCTGAGGCGCGAGCCTTGGATCCACGCGCCGACGACGCCGATGACGACGCTCGCCGCCAGACATACGACCATCAGGCGGACGGAGGTGAGGAATCCGTTGAAGAAACGCGCGCGGTCGAACGCGTCGTAGAAGATCGTGAGCTTGATGCCGGATGTCTCGTGGAGCACCCGGAACCAGTCCCACAAGGGCTGGAGGTCGAAGGCCACTATGAGTGCGGCGTTTGCTGCCATCCTTCGAGACGCCGCGCTGCGCACGGCTCCTCAGGATGAGGTTCAGCGTAGCGATCCCTCATGGTGAGGAGCCCGCCGTCGCTCAAGCGACGGCGGGCGTCTCGAACCACGAGGGAGCGCGGGCAACGCCTCACGACCCCTTCTTGGAATATTTCTCGTGCATCTGCTTGAGATACGCGGACGCCGGGATGTTCCACTTCTTCTCCAGCTCGATCAGCTTGCCGCTGCGGTGCATGTCCTCGAGCGCCTGCGCCATGAACTTGCCCCAGGCGCCGTCGCGCTCCTCGAGCTTCACGGCGAGGCCCCACGGTTCCTCCATGATGGTCGGCAGCGTCATCTCGAAGCCGGCCCATTTCGGATCGGCGAGACGCTCGGCGAAGGCGGTGTCGTCATAGACCCAGCCGATGCAGTTGCCCTGCTGCAACGCGACCTCGGCCTCGGTCTGGCCTTTGAACGCCACGAAGTCGGCGCCGTACTTCTCGGCCACCGGCTTGTTGTACCAGGCGCCCTGGATGCCGCACACCTTCTGGCCCTTGAGCTGTTCCCAGGTCTTCAGGCCGGCCTTCTTGTTGGCCAGCACGTTGACGCCGGAGGCGTAGTAGAGCGGCTCGATGATGCCGACGATCTGCCGGCGGTCCGGCTTGTCGTTCATGGTGGCGATCATCAGGTCGATCTTGCCCTGCTGCAGGAACTGCATGCGGTTGGACGAGACCACCGGCTCGAGCTCGAGCTTGACGCCGAGCTTGGCGGCGACTTCGCGCGCGATGTCCGGCTCGAAGCCGACGATCGCGCCGCTCGGGTCGCGGAAGCCGAACGGCTTGTAGTCGGCCTTGCTGCCGACGACGAGTACGCCGCGCTGCTTGATTTTTTCCAACGTCTGGGCGGCGGCCGGCGCGGCGGCAAGCGCAAGGCCGATGACGACGGCGCTCGCGGTCAGAAGCGGTTTGAGCATGATGGTTCCTCTTGGCTGTGGCGGACCGCGAGCTTAGCCAAGATGGCACGGGCGGACCAGCCTCGCCGGCTGCATTCCGCTGCTGCGATATCCGCGCTAAGGTCGCGTCATGCGCAGCCTTCGATTGATCATCCTCGCACTCGCCGCGTTCGCGACGCCGGCTGCGGCCGAATATCCCGACAAGCCGATCCGGCTGATCGTGCCGCAGGCGGCCGGAAGCGCGACCGACACGGTCGCGCGCATCCTCGGCGCCGAGCTGACCAAGGAGCTCGGACAGCAGATCGTGGTCGACAACCGTCCGGGCGGCGCGCTCACCATCGGGCTCGACCTGACCGCCAAGGCCGCGCCCGACGGCTACACCATCTGCATGGGGCCGATCGGCGCGCTCGCCATCACCCGCCACATGGTGGCGAAACTGCCCTACGACATCGAGCGCGACTTCCAGCCGATCGCGCTGGTCGCGCGTGGCCACCTGCTCCTGGCGGTCGCGCCCTCGCTGCCGGTCGCCTCGGTCAGGGAACTCGTCGACTACGCCAAGAAAAATCCCGGCAAGCTCTCGAACGCGTCGTCGAGCAACGGCTCGCCCGGCCATGTCGGCGGCGAACTGTTCAAGCACATGAGCGGCACCGAGATCGTGCACATCCCGTATCGCGGCGGCGCCGCGGCGATCAACGACCTGATCGCGGGCCGCGTGGAGCTGATGTTCGAGAGCCTGAACTCGATCGCCCCGCATGCGCGCTCCGGCACCGTGCGGGCGCTCGCGGTGAGCGGGGCGCGGCGCTCGCCCGGCTTTCCCGACCTGCCGACGGTCGCCGAGGCCGGCGTGCCGGGCTATGAGGCGCCGACTTGGTCGGGCGTGATCGGTCCGGCCGGAATACCGCGCCCGATCGTCGACAAGCTCAACGCCGCGATCAACCGCGCCATAAAGTCGCCGGCGTTCATGGAGCGCTTCGCGCTGATCGGCGATGAGCCGGCCGGCGGCACGCCGGAGGAGTTCGGCGAATTGATCCGCAAGGATTCCGCGAAATGGCGCGAGGTGGTGCAGCGCTCCGGTGCGAAGCTGGATTGATGTAGCCCGGATGGAGCGAAGCAAAATCCGGGAGCAGTCCCGCATTCCGCTGCGCTCCATGCGGGCTACGAGCTATTTGCGGCGCCGCCGCTTCTTTTTGGCGGGGCGTGCGTAACGCTTTTCCATCTCGCGCGCGACCTTTGCGGCGGGCAGGAACTTGGAGGCGGCGAGCCACAGCTCGCTGATCCGGCCCGACTTGGTGCGCCGGCAGCGCACGCTCTCGCCGTGGCTGCCGTAGCCGCCGCCGAGCGCAACGCGGCCGCTGTTGCGGCCGGTGATGGCGATCTCGCCGGCATCGACGAGCGGATTGATGAATCCGGGCGCCGCCACCACCACCTTGTTGCCCATGGGCACGAGGTCGACCGCGCCCCACAGGGTCCACCAGCGCCCGCTCCAATCCTTCACCTTGCGCGTCGGCGCGCCGTTGCGGGCGAAGGCCTGCAGGATCGAGACTGTGCCGTCGACCCACACATGCGCCCAGCCGTCGATCGCATTGGTGAGCACCGTGACGGCGAGTTGCTGCTGTGGGAAGCAGCAGGTGCGCGACAGATAACCCTGCCACCCGCCCGAATGGCCGAAATGGTCCCAGCCGTTGAACGTTCCGCTGGTGGTGCCGAGGCCGTAATACTGCTCCAGGCTTGAATGCGGGACGCGCCATTGGCGGCGCGTCATTTCACGTCGACTCGCGGCTGAAAGCACGCTCCGGCGCGCCGTGGGCGAGAGCTGCGCGAAGAAGCGCGCCGTGTCGGCCGCGGTGCTGACGAAGCCGCCCGCCGGCGCGATCGCGTTGGCGGGGTTGTCGCCCGGGATGACGAGGCGCCGGCCGACCAGCAGCCGGCCCGAATGGCCGCGCGCGAACGGCGTGCCGCGCCGGAGCGGCGTGTCGGGCGTCGTCTCCGTCAGCCCCGCCGCGTCGATGATCTCGCGCTTGATCCAGGCGTTGTAGGGTTCGCCCGTGATCGCCTCGATGATCAGGCCGATCAGGCCGAAGCCGTGATTGGAATATTTGTGCCGCGTGTTGGGCTCGATGATGAGCGGGCCTTTCAGGTCGGCGCGAAGCTCCTGCGCGTTGTAGTACGGCCGGCGGTCGAGGAATTGCCCGGCGTCGGCGCCGTCGCGGACCAGGCCGGCGGTGTGGGAGAGGAGCTGCGCGATGGTCGCGCGGGCCACCCCGGGGTGAAGGCCCTCGACGAACTGTCCCGCCGTGTCGTCGAGCTTGAGCCGGCGCTGCTCGCGCAGCTTCATCACGCCGGCAGACGTGAAGCTCTTGCTGTGCGAAGCGATGCGGAAGCGATGGCGCGGAGTGAGCGCTTCGCCGGTCGCAAGGTTCGCGGTGCCGAACGCGCGTTCGAACACCACCGTGCCGCGATGCGCGATCGCGATCAGGCAGCCGGGCTGCTGCGAGGCCCCCATCTGGAATTCGAGCCAGCGCGGGAGGTAGTCGAGCGCGGCTTTGAGTGAGCGGTCCATGTGAGTCTCACGGTTCAATCGTTGCCGTCACCGGCACGTGGTCGGAAGGGCGTTCCCAGCCGCGCGCCGCCTTGGCGATCTCGAGGCGTGCGACCCGGTCGCCGAGCTGCGGCGACACCCAGACGTGGTCGAGGCGGCGGCCGCGGTCGGCGGTCTTCCAGTTGTCCATCGCGCGATAGCTCCACCACGTGTAGAGCTTCTCCGGCTCGGGCGTGAGCTGGCGCATCGAGTCGACCCAGCTTCCGGCCTTCTGGAATGCGGTGAGCTTCTCGCACTCGATCGGCGTGTGCGACACCACCCTCAGCATCTGCTTGTGGCTCCACACGTCGTGCTCGAGCGGCGCCACGTTGAGGTCGCCCACCAGGATGGCGCGCTCGCCCGCGGCAGGGCGCAGCTTGGCCATGGCGTTGAGCTCGTCGAGGAACGAGAGCTTGTGGGCGAATTTCGGATTGATCGCCGGGTCGGGCTCGTCGCCCCCCGCAGGCACGTAGAAATTATGCAGGGTGACCGGATCGCGCAGGCCGGCGCGCTCGCCGAGCGTCACCGCCACGTGGCGGCAGTCGGTCTTGCCGCAGTAATTGTCGATTTCGACCGTCTCGAACGGTAGGCGCGAGAGCACCGCGACGCCGTGGTAGCCCTTCTGCCCGTTGAGGGCGACGTGATGGTAGCCGAGCCGGCGGAAGCGCTTGAGCGGGAAGGCGTCGTCCGGACACTTGGTCTCCTGCAGGCACAGCACGTCGGGCCGCGCCGCCTTGACGAGCCGGGCGACCAGGCCGATGCGCAGGCGGACCGAGTTGATGTTCCAGGTGGTGACGGTCAGCGGCATTTCAGCTTGATTTCCATACTATCTGCGTAGTACCATTATACTATCATCATACTAAGGAAATGGCCATGACGCCGACATTTTCGCAACCCCACGGCTCCGGCGACCTGCGCATCGGCATTGCCTCCTGGGACAAGGGGGATTTCAAGAGCCGCTCGATCAAATATGCCTATCCGGACCGGAGCGGCAAGGTCTCGCGCGGCTGCCCGGAGCTGCCCTTCGACGTGCTGGTCGAGATGGTGATCCTGGCCGTGAAGCAGAAGGAGCTCTCGGTCGAGCAGGTCGAGCGGCTGAAGTATCACTTGAGGTGAGGGGTCTTATCCCTTCCAAAAAGGGAGGGTGGCCGCCGCAAAACGGCGGCGGCCGGGCGGGGGCGCTGGCCCAAACCACTACCGCGACGCCTTGCCCATTGGTCCTCATGCCCGGCACGGGGATCGATTGACGCGTGCAAAATGGAGAGGCGCTCGGTGCGTTTGCCGTCGCTGAGATTGTTGCGACAGCCCCACCCGGCCACTCGCTCACGCTCGCGTCCACCCTCCCCTTCGGGGGCAGGATAAGCGCGCTACTGAATGGTTTCCCGGCGATCGGCTTCGAGCCGGAACATCCCCGGATCGATGCGCCGGTTCGGGTCGAGATTGGAGAGCGCGACCGTGGTGTCGTAGCCCTGCGGATCCGTGATGGTCCATTGCCGCAGCTGCAGGTCCTTGGCGCCGAACATCAGCATCAGGCGGTGGCTGCCGCCGAGCGTCTGCTTCTCCTCGATCACGACACTGGCGAACAGGTCGTCGGCCGAAACGCCGATCAGGTTGGTGTCGCGCGCCAGATCGATGCGCTCGGAGAGCAGGAAGCGCAGCGGCGTCTGCGACAGCGGATAGCGGTCGCGGGTCCCGAGCCGGCGGTCGCGCACCTCGACCGAGGAGCCGTCGGCGACGAGCTCGATCACGCTCGGCGGGTTGTACTCGAAGCGCACCCGGCCGGGCTTCTGCAGATAGAACTTGCCGGTGCTGCGCGAGCCGTCGGGGGCGACCTGGACGAAGTCGCCGGCCAGGTTCTGGATGCTCATGAGGTAGAGGTTGACGCGCTCGATCAGCGCGCGCTGGTTGGCGTCGAACGCGACCGTCTCGCCCGGCCGCGCCACCGGGCCGGGGCGCAGGGTCGGGAAGATCGAGGTCTGCGGCGGCTGCGGCACGGGAGCGAGCGGCGTCGGCGCGCCGGGCTTGGCCTGGACGGCGGACGGCGGCGGCGGGACGCTGCCGCTCTTGGGCAGCGGCGCGGGGGTCGGCAGCGGAATGGGCTGCGCGGCGGCCGGCATCGCGCCGAGGCCGATCAGGCAGGCGATCAGGGTTGCGCCGCGCGTCCGCATGAAGTTCTCCAAGGCAGCTCTTCGTCTGAGCATGATCTTGTCCGAAAACCGGTTCCCACTTTTCGGGATCATGCTCTAGTTAGTGGCGGGCTATGGCGATTTCACGGCCCGCCGGCGGCGCCAGCCTTCTCAATATCGCTCGTGTTCGGGTTCGCCAACCAGGATTTCACGCTTCCCGGCGTGATTGGCGGCACCGACGATGCCTTCCAGCTCCATCTTCTCCATCAGCGAGGCGGCGCGGTTGTAGCCGATCTGCAGCCGGCGTTGGATATAGCTGGTGCTTGCCTTGCGGTCGCGCATCACGATGGCGACCGCCTGCGCATAGAGGTCGTTGGTCTGGCCCATGGCGGTGCCGTCGAACACCGCGCCGTCCTCGCCTTCTTCGTCCTCGTCGTTGCTGACCGTGACGGCTTCGAGATACTGCGGCGTGCCTTGCGATTTCAGATGGCGGACGACCTTCTCGACCTCCTCGTCGGAGCAGAACGGTCCGTGCACGCGGCTGATGCGGCCGCCCCCCGCCATGTAGAGCATATCGCCCTGGCCGAGCAGCTGCTCGGCGCCCTGCTCGCCCAGGATGGTGCGGCTGTCGATCTTGGAGGTGACCTGGAATGAGATGCGGGTCGGGAAATTCGCCTTGATGGTGCCGGTGATGACGTCGACCGAGGGGCGCTGGGTGGCGAGGATCACGTGGATTCCGGCGGCGCGCGCCATCTGGGCAAGCCGCTGGATTGCGCCTTCGATGTCCTTGCCGGCCACCATCATCAGGTCGGCCATCTCGTCGACGATGACGACGATGAACGGCAACGGCTCGAGATCGAGCGCCTCGTCCTCGTAGATCGCCTCGCCGCTCTCCTTGTCGTAGCCGGTGTGCACCGTGCGGGTGAGCTGCTCGCCCTTGGCCTTCGCTTCGGTGACGCGCACGTTGTAGCCGTCGATGTTGCGCACGCCGAGCTTGGACATGCGCTTGTAACGCTCCTCCATCTCGCGCACCGCCCATTTGAGCGCCACCACGGCCTTCTTGGGGTCGGTGACCACCGGCGTGAGCAGGTGCGGGATGCCGTCGTAGACCGACAGTTCGAGCATCTTCGGGTCGATCATGATGACGCGACAATCCTCAGGACGCAGCCGGTACATCAGGCTCAGGATCATGGTGTTGATGGCGACCGACTTGCCCGACCCGGTGGTGCCGGCGATTAGCAGGTGCGGCATGCGGGCGAGATCGACGATCACCGGATCGCCGCCGATGGTCTTGCCGAGGCAGAGCGGCAGCCGCGCCGGCGAGTCGGCGTACTCGTCGGCCGCCAGCATCTCGCGCAGATAGACCTTCTCGCGTTTCGGGTTCGGCAGCTCGATGCCGATGGCGTTGCGGCCCTGCACCACGGCGACGCGCGCCGAAACCGCGCTCATGGAGCGGGCGATGTCGTCGGACAGTCCGATCACGCGCGAGGACTTGATGCCCGGCGCGGGTTCCAACTCGTAGAGCGTGACCACCGGTCCGGGATGCGCCTTGATGATCTGTCCGCGCACGCCGAAATCGCCGAGCACGTTCTCGAGCGCGCCGGCGTTGGCCTGGATCAAGTCGGCCGAGAGCGTGGTGCGCTCGGTGACCTTGGCGGCGGCGAGCAGCCCCAGTGCGGGCAATTCGTAGCCGCCTTTGCGACGCTGGGCCGGGCGCGGCGTGGGCTTGCGCTTCGGCGCCGGCGCTTCGATCTCGAGCTCGACTTCGCCTTCGGCCTCGGGCGCTTCGATGGTGAGCGGAGGCGCTTCCATCATCGGCTCGACATGCGGAGCGGGGCGCAGCACGATGGTGCGCTCGCGCCGCCATGGCAGCATCAGGGCGAGCCGGGTCTTGAGGCTGTAGAAGCCGTGATAGAGCCAGCCGAGCGACACGAAGCTGCGCGGCTCATGCTCATCCTCGTCTTGGTCGCGGGCGGGCTCTCGGGGATCCTCGCTTTCACCGGCGTGCGCATGCCAGCCGAAGCCGGCCGCGATCGCGAGCGAAGCCAGAGCTGTGACGCCGAGCAGGATCGCGAGCGCAAGGCGGGCGTTGCTCGCGAGCGGCGCGCCAAGCGGCAGCCGCAGCAGTGCGTCGCCGACGATGCCGCCGAGCCCGCTCGGAAGCGGCCAGGCCTTGCTCACCGGCAGGCACGCCGCAAAGCCCGCGGCGGCAAGCGTTCCGACCATCCACAACGGGATGCGCAGCTTCTCGCGGTCGAGCGGCCGATGCGTGAGCAGACGCCAGCCCCAGGCCGCGAGCGGAAACAACAGCGCGACCGTCGCCAGCCCGAGCAACTGCATCATCAGGTCGGCGGTGGCAGCGCCGGGAAAGCCGAGCCAGTTGCGCACCGCCGTGTTGGTGGCATGGCTGAGCGAGGGATCCTTCACCGACCAGGTGGCGAGCGCGATGACGGCGGTGCCGGTGAGCGCCAGCAGGGCGACGCCGATCAGCTCGTGCATGCGGCGGCGCAGGATGCCGCGCAAATCCTCGGGCAGGAAATCCGCGATCGAGAGGCTGTGACGCAGCGCCGGCATGTCGCCCTCAGCCGAGCACGGCGACGAGGCGATGCAGCGCCTCGGCCGTGACCTCGCGGTCGTACACCATGGCGACGCGGACATAGCCCGCGCCGGGATTTGTGCCGTCCTCTTGCGCGCGTGCCGCGTAGCTGCCGGGCAGCACGCGCAATCCCGCCTCGCGCCAGAGCTTCATCGTCACGGCCTCGTCGCCGCCATGCGCCGAGACGTCGAGCCAGAGGAAAAAGCCGCCGGCCGGGCGCCTGTAGCCGTAGCGGTTGCCGAGGATCTGGTCGGCGAGATCGAACTTGGCCTTGTAGAGCGCGCGGTTCTCGTCGACATGGGCCTCGTCGTTGTAGGCGGCGATCGCCACCTCCTGCGCCGGCACCGGGATCTGCGGCGCCGCGACGGCGCGCAGGTCGAGGAACGGCTTGATGAAGGTGCGGTCGCCGGCGATGAAGCCGACGCGCAGGCCGGGCAGGGTCGAGCGCTTGGACAGCGAGTGGAACACCGCCACGTTGGCGAAGTCCGCGCCGGCGGCTTCCAGCATGCTGTGCGGCGCGTGCCAGCTGTAGATCTCCGAGTAGCACTCGTCGGCGAACACCATGAAGCCGTGGCGGCGCGCCAGCGCGACCACGCGCTGCAGGTAGGCCATGTCGGCGACCGCGCCCTGCGGGTTGGCGGGCGAGGCGAGATAGAACGCGACCGTGCGGGCGAGCAGGGCGGGGTCGAGCGCGTCGAGGTCGGGCAGGAAGCCGGTCGCGGGCGTCGCCGCCAGGTAGACCGGCTCGCACTCGGCCGCGACGCTGCCTGCCGCATAGACGGCGTAGAACGGGTTCGGGATCAGAATCGCCGGGTGGGCGCGCGGCTTGGCCCAGCGCTTGGCGGTCAGGGCCGCAAGGAACAGGCCCTCGCGCGTGCCGGCGAGGATGAGGATTTCGCTCGCCGGGTCGAGCGGGCGGGGCAGGTGGTAGCGCCGGGAAAGCCAGCCGGAAACCGCCTGGCGGAAACGATCGATGCCGGCATTGGGCGGATAGAGGTTGAAATCCTTGATGTTTGCGGCGAGCACCGGCCCGACGAAGGCGGGAACCGCGTGCTTGGGCTCGCCGACCGACAGGTTGATCGCCGGCTTCCCCGGTTCGATGTCGGCCAACAGGTCGGCAAGCCGCATGAACGGCGAGCGCGCGTCGGGGTTCCGAGCGGTCGGGGCGGGATGCGCGCGATCGGCCAGGGTCATGGACACGTCAAGACTAACGCCGGCGGAGGCGTCCGCCGCATCCCTCACCATAGGAGCGGGCAGGTTAAGGCGCGATTAACCATCGGGGGTAGCCCGGGGTGCGCCATAAGCGCGGTTACGCGCGTCTTCGACGCGCTATGGCGCAACCCGGGGACGGTCTCGCCGGCGGAACGAAGGTCCCGGCTTTTCGCTGAACGCGAAAGCCGGGCTACGGAACTCTCATACGCCGTGACGTTTCCAGAGCGCTTCGATTTCCGCGTCGGGCACGAATTCCCCGCGCTCCGCCTGTGCCAATCCCTCTTGGATCGCCCGTCGTGCCGGTTCATCGAGCGGCGTGATGCCGTCAGCTTCCGTCATGGCGAGCAAGGCGACGGCAAGCGCGTCCTGCTCCTCGTCGGGTAGTTCGCGCACTTTCGCGATCACATCGTCGAGCAATTTGGTCATGGCCGGCAGCATACCATACCTGCCGCTGGCCGAAAAAGTGAGCGGCCCCGGATCGCTCCAGGGCCGCTCGACGGAGGGGGCGGTGCCGGGTCTCCGCCCCAACCGTGTCTCGTTTCCCTCCCGTAGCCCGCATGAAGCCATAAGCGCGTTTACGCGCGTCTTCGACGCGCTATGGCGCAATGCGGGGCGATCTCGCCTGTTGCGCCATCGGTCCCGGATTTTGCTTCGCTCCATCCGGGCTACGGGCGAGGGATGAGAGGTCACATGTTGTAGGCGCGCTCGCCGTGCTCGGTGAGGTCGAGGCCCTCGCGCTCCTTGTCGACGACGACGCGCAGGCCGATGGTCCAATCGACCAGCTTGTAGAGGATGGCCGAGCCGATGCCCGCCCACACCAGGGTCAGAGCCACGCCTTTGCACTGCGCGATCACTTGGCCGATCAGGTCGAAGTCGGCGATCTTGGGCGGCACCGCGGTGTAGTCGGTGATGCCGGTGCCGAGCAGCGCCGGCGACACCAGGATGCCGGTGCCGATGGCGCCGATGATACCGCCGATGCAGTGCACGCCGAACACATCGAGCGAGTCGTCGTAGCCGAGCGCGTTCTTGATCGTGGTGCAGAAGAAGAAGCACGCGATGCCGGCGATCAGGCCGAGCACGATCGCCCCCATGGCGCCGGAATAGCCCGACGCCGGCGTGACCGCGACCAGGCCCGCGATGCAGCCCGAGATGAGGCCGAGGAGGGAGGGTTTGCCCTTCACGGCCCACTCGATGAACATCCACGCGAGCGCCGCGGCGGCGGTCGCGACGAACGAGTTGATCATCGCGATGGCGGCGCCGCCGGCAGCCTCGAGGTTCGAGCCGGCGTTGAAGCCGAACCAGCCGACCCACAGCAGCGAGGCGCCGATCATGCTCATGGTGAGCGAGTGCGGCGGCATCAGGTCCTTGCGGTAGCCGATGCGCTTGCCGATCATCAGCGCGCCGACCAGCCCGGCGATGCCGGCATTGATGTGCACCACGGTGCCGCCGGCGAAGTCGATCGCGCCCCACAGGAAGATGCGACCGGCGTCGCCGTTGATCTCGTCGAGCTTGGCCTGCGCGAGCTTCTTGGCGGCCTCGTCGGTCGCGGCAGCCACCACCTTGGCGGCATCCTGGAGGGCGTCGGGGCCGGGCCAGTACCAGACCATGTGGGCGATCGGGAAATACACGAACGTCACCCACAGCGGCACGAACAGCGCCAGCGCCGAGAACTTGATGCGCTCCGCGAACGCGCCGACGATCAGCGCCGGCGTGATCGCCGCGAACGTCATCTGGAAGCAGACATAAATGAGCTCGGAGATGTTGGCGCCGACCGTGAAGGTCGCGGCCTTGGAATCCGCCGTCACGCCGGACAGGAACGCCTTGGAGAAACCGCCGATCCAGGCCGAGCCGCCGGTGAAGGTCAGGCTGTAGCCGTACAGCACCCAGATGATGACCACGATGCAGACCGTGTAGAACACCTGCATCAGCACCGAGAGCATGTTCTTGGAGCGCACCATGCCGCCGTAGAACAGGGCGAGGCCGGGGACGGTCATCAGCAGGACCAGCACGGTCGCGGTGAGCATCCAGGCATTATCGCCCTTGTTGACGACGGTCTCGGCCTGCGCCAGCGCCCTATCCGGCGGCAGCGCGGCGGCGAGCGTCAAGGCGGCGCGGGTAAACGACTTCAACGTCATGATCGAACTCCTGTCGGGATTTTTTGGTTGAGCATGATCTTTTCCGAAAACCGGCTTCCACTTTTCGGGATCATGCTCTAGAGCGCTGCCGAGTCGGTCTCGCCGGTGCGGATGCGCACCGCGTGGTCGAGGCTGAATACGAAGATCTTGCCGTCGCCGATCTGGCCGGTCTTGGCCGCGGCGGTGATGCCCTCGATCACCTTGTCGACCTGGTCGGCATCGACGGCGACCTCGATCTTGAGTTTCGGCAGGAAGCTCACCGCGTACTCGGTGCCGCGATAGATTTCGGTGTGGCCCTTCTGGCGTCCGTAGCCCTTGACCTCGGTGACGGTCAGTCCGTGCACGCCGAGCCCGGTCAGCGCGTCGCGGACCTCGGCGAGCTTGAACGGCTTGATGATCGCCATGACGATTTTCATGGAAACGTCCCCGCTATGGCCCGCCCGGTGCAGGTCCGAGGCAGGCGACTCAACTCGGCGAGCCGCGCAGGGGTGAGCATCCGCGCGGCAGCGCCGGGGAGCGTTCAATCAAACACTGTGCCAGCCATGCGTGCGGGGGATTAAGACGCTGAATTCTTTCATGTTTTGATCAATCGTCGAATCATGCGGACAGCCCGCCGAGGGGCCGCGCCCAAACCGGCGCCAGCAATGCGCGCTCATGCCCAATCTTTGAGCGCAGCCGTTTGGGTCCCCAGGTACCGGGGTGCCATCAGTTCATGAATGGATCAACTCGCCGTGCAGGCTGATGTCGAGACCCATCTGCTCGGCCTCCGGCGTCACCCGCAGGTCGACCATCAAGCCCACGATCTTGAGCAGCACGTAGGTGGCGATGCCGGACCACAGGATGGTGACGCCGGCGCCGATGCATTGGGTGAGCACCTGCCCGGCATTGCCTTCGAGTAGCCCGGACGAGCCGGCCGCATCCGCCGTGACCGAGATCGCGGCGGTGGCGAACACGCCGGTGAGGATGGTGCCGATGGTGCCGCCGACGCCGTGCACGCCGAACACGTCGAGCGAGTCGTCGTAGCCGAGCATCTGCTTGAGCTTGGTGCAGGCCCAATAGCACCCCGCCCCGGCGACGATGCCGATGACCAGGCCGTGCCATGGCAGCACGTAGCCGGAGGCCGGCGTGATGGTGCCCAGCCCGGCGATGGCGCCGGAGATCATGCCGAGCACCGAGGGTTTGCCGCGGCCGTTCCATTCGAGCAGCATCCAGGTCACCGCCCCGGCGGAAGCCGCCAGATGCGTCGCCACGATCGCCATGCTGGCGCGCCCGCCGGCCCCGAGCGCCGAGCCGCCGTTGAAGCCGAACCAGCCGACCCAGAGCAGGCCGGTGCCGATCACCGCCATGGAGAGATCGTAGGGCGCAAGATTGTCCTGGCCGTAGCCGCGCCGCTTGCCGAGCACCAGCGCGGCGACGAGCCCGGCGACGCCGGCGTTGATGTGCACCACGGTGCCGCCGGCGAAATCGAGCACGCCCCACCTCTGCAGGAAGCCGCCGCCCCAGACCCAATGCGCGAGCGGCACGTAGACGACGAGCAGCCACAGGATGGCGAACAGCACGAAAGCGGAGAACCGCATGCGGTCGGCGACCGCCCCGGCGACGAGCGCCACCGTGATGATGGCGAACGTCATCTGATAGATCATGTACAGGCTTTCCGGGATGGTCGGGGCAAGCGAACTCGTCGTGTCGAGGCCGATGCCGCGCAGGAACGCGCGCTCGAGCGTGCCGATCAGCGCCATGTCGCCGGTGAAGGCGAGGCTGTAGCCGATCGCCGCCCACAGGATGGACACGATCGCCGTCACCGCCACCGCCTGCGCCAGGGTCGCGAGCACGTTCTTCTTGCGCACCATGCCGGCGTAGAACAGCGCCAGCCCCGGGATCGTCATCATCAGCACCAGCGCGGTCGCGACGATCATCCAGGCCGTGTCGCCGGCATCGATCTTGGATGCCGCTGCGGCCGGCGTTTGCGCGAATGCCGGCGTGGCGGCGATCATGGCTGCGAGTGCGAGCACCCCTTGCAGCGGCGATGTCCTCATGGTCGTTCCCCCCGAAACCAATTCCTACTTTCGTCATGGCCGGGCTTGTCCCGGCCATCCACGTCTTGCTTGCTTTGAGCAGGAAAGACGTGGATGCCCGGCACAAGGCCGGGCATGACGGTTACAGCGCGTCCGAGTCCGTCTCGCCGGTGCGGATGCGCACCGCATGATCGATGCCGGTGACGAAGATCTTGCCGTCGCCGATCTGCCCGGTCTTGCCGGCGGCAGCGATCGCCTCGACCACCTGGGCGGCGCGCTCGCTCGGCACCGCGACCTCGATCTTCAGCTTGGGCAGGAAGTGCACCGCGTATTCGGCACCGCGGTAGATCTCGGTGTGGCCCTTCTGGCGGCCGTAGCCCTTGACCTCGCTGACCGTGAGGCCGGAGACGCCGATATTGGTGAGCGCATCGCGCACGTCGTCGAGCTTGAACGGCTTGATGATCGCTATGACGAGCTTCATGCGGCTCCCCCGTGGCCCGGCGTGCGGCCGAACGTCCGGCGCATCCCTGTGCGCAGGTTATCGGCAATCGGAGCAAAAATTAAGCGGCTTCGCTGCCCCGCGGCAGGGCGGATGCCTCAACCTGTGGGCAACTTTGGCGTCGGGGTAGCTGTCGGGGTCTCGCGGCCGTCGATACGGGCACTTAGTGGTCTTGACCACCGGAAATTGATCGAGAGAATAGCTCACGTGCCACTTGTGCCCTAGGCGCTCCAATGCCAGAGCCGACGGACTATGAGTTCGACGTCTTTCTGAGTCACAGCTCGAAAGACAGTTCTGTCGCTCGCGACATCGCGGAACGATTGCGGAAGGACGGACTGCGGGTATGGTTCGATGAATGGCAGAATAGGGCGGGCGGAGTTTGGGAAGAGGAGATTGAGCGAGGACTGGAACGCTCGCGTGTGCTTGTGCTCTGCATTTCAGCGAGCGCACTTACTTCCGAATGGTCACGGTTAGAGGCAGGTACGTTTCGATTTCGTGACCCGCTGAATAAAGAGCGCCACTTTATCCCACTGCGTCTTGATGAAACAGATATTAAGGGATCTCTCGCGCAATTTCGCTGCATCGATTGGCTTCGGAAGGATCGGGACAACGCTTATGCGACGCTGCTGGAGGTTTGTCGTCCTATCCCAATAAAATTGACGGATAGAACGCAAACAGAGCCGGTTCAGATTTCAGAGAAAGTCACTAATCTGGACTATCGATCTGAGATTCGCACTTGGGCATTCAGTGAGGATGGAGCATCCGTGCTTACGGGTGCTGCCGGGGGAGCCATACGATTATGGGATTTGGAGACCGGACGCTGTCTGCAAGTCTTTGTCGGCCACTCAGAAACCGTGTGGAGTGTAGTATGGAGTGCTGATCAGCGCTTTGCTCTCTCGGGTGCGCGCGATCGAACTATACATCTTTGGGATTTAGGGCGAGGCCACGTTCTGTCTCAGCTCACGGGCCACGTCGGAGATGTCCGGTGCCTGTCTTGGGCAAGGAATCAAGGATTGGTCCTTTCGGGTGCTGATGATAACACCATACGCCTTTGGGATATTAAGGGTCAGCGCTGTTTGCGCGTGTTTGAGGGACACACCGGGGGTGTTTGGAGCGTAGATTGGAGCCCCGATGAGAAGTCGTTCATTTCTGCTTCGCTAGACAAAACTGTTCGACTTTGGGATCTAGAAACCGGTCAGTGTTTACGTGTTTTCGAAGGCCATACTCAGAGTGTCTGGGGCGTTGCGTGGAGCCCTGATCAACAACGAATTTTGTCAGGCGGTTCGCACGATAAGACCTTGCGCTTGTGGGACGTAGAAACCGGCCGGTGCTTGCGCATACTCGAAGGTCACACAATTATGGTCTCATGCATCGAATGGAGGTATCACTCACGATACGCGTTAAGTGGTGGTGGTGATGGCACTATCCGGCTCTGGGATGTAGAGTCCGGAGTTTGCATCCGAGTTCTCGAAGGGCATAAGACCAGAATTGCTAGTTTGATGTGGAGCGCGGACCGTCGCCGCCTCTTCTCAGGCGATGTGAACGGGGGTGCTTACGTATGGGATCTTTCGGATCTAGCGATCGAAACGACTCCCCAAGAAGCTGCGCCCTCCCTATCGCCGTACACTTCTGATCAGGTCCAATACACAAACGCGAAGGTCCTAATTGTTGGCGAGAGTGGGGTTGGTAAGACAGGACTAACGGAGCGCCTTGCGCACGACACCTTTACTCCAAGTTATTCAACTTCCGGCAGCTGGTCCACACAGTGGCAAATGAAGGATATGCCTGTCGAACCAGGTTGGGAGCGGGAAGTATGGCTTTGGGATTTCGGAGGTCAGGCCGATCAGCGGCTTATACACCAGCTATATGTGGACAGGGCTGCGCTTATCCTTCTCGTATTCAACTCTGACCGAGAAACAGTGGTAACCGGTCTGCGCGAATGGCAGCAAGCCTTGTCTCGTTGTATCCCTGATCGTACCAAGACGTATCTGGTCGCTGCCCGAATAGATGTAGGGTTTCGTTTCGACCGGCAAAGGGTCCGCCTATTTGCCGAGCAAAACGGCTTCCGCTACTTTGAAACAAGTGCGTACGACGGTACGGGTTGCATCGAATTAAGACATGCGGTGCAGACAGATATTCCATGGGAAAAGTTGGAACGCCGGACTTCTCCCAAGACATGGAAGCTTTTAAAGGATGAAATTCTTAAACTTAGAGATGAAGGACATGTGATATTTACCTTCAAAGAAATGCGAGAGGTCCTACGTCATCGCTTAGCATTACTGACGAAGTTTTCTGATACAGATTTGGAAACGGTAATAAGCTTACTTGATGGTCCGGGCGTCGTAAAGGAGCTGAGCTTTGGTACTTTTGTTCTTTTGAGACCAGAATGGATGAACGCTTACGCTCAGGCTGTCATAAGGACGCTTCGTATGGAAACTAACATTGGATGTTTGCCGGTCCAAAGTATTGCGCTCGGGAATCTCATATTTCAATCTAAGCAGCTCGGGGGAGAGATCATTGAAGAGAAACGGTTAGAGGCTCGAGATGAGCGAACGGTATTGCAGGCAATGGAGCAGATGCTACTGGATCGAAAGCTTTGTCTTAGGCAGGAAGGAAATCTAGTATTTCCTAGTTATTGTGGAGTCGAACGGCCAATCGGGCCGATACCGCCCAAGTATTTTGTCAGCTATGCCTTCAGCGGGTTCCTTGACGACATCTATGCTACATTAGTGGTCAAACTAGTCTACTGTGGGGCCTTCAAGCTGCGAGAGCTATGGCGCGACGCGGCAGATTTTGAGACTCTTGCTGAACGTCGAGCAATTGGCATCAAATTGCTTCGGGATGAGGAAGGAAGAGGAATTTTGTTAGTGCACTCCGGCAAGGGAATACCTGTCCAAGAGCAGGTAATATTTGCTAATTATATCCATGAGCATTTGATTGAGAGAGCAACTGAACCACAACGACTTCGTTTCCATGTTTGCCCGTATTGCGACACGTCGGTCAAAGATAGCGAGGAGGCTATGCGTCGATTGGAGGAATTTGGGGAGAGGGCAGGCATTGTGTGCCAGCATTGTGAAAAGCGGATTCCTTTGTGGGATGCGCTTGAGATTCGTTTTGCCAGTGAGACCGTAAAAAGCAGAGTTGCTTTCCTCCAAAGCCAGGAGCGTATCGAGCTGGACGTCCGGCGCAAAGGAAAACTTCTTGCGCTGGAAGTAGGGGCTAGGATAACCAGTGCGGATCAAAAATGCTTTGAGGTACCAGGAACGGAGGATGAAGGTATAGATATGGAAGTAGAGTTTACTGACGCCAGCGGGCGCGGTACCGGTAAGCGCCTTTTTTTGCAGCTAAAAGCCGGAAGCTCACATCTATACCGCCGAAAGCGCGATGGCGCGGAGATCTTTAAAATCAAGAAACAAGCTTGGGTCAAGTATTGGCTGAAGCAAGATTATCCAGTGCTGCTGGTAATCGGAACATTTCCCGATAGTTCAGACGGATTGAGTGGAAGCAAGGACCGTTTTGCGGACATCCGCTGGATGGAGGTTGGCGAGCCACTTCGTCGTCAAAGCGATAATGGCCGTAAGCCTGTAAAACAGATAGTATTTGAGGGCGAGCGGTTGGATATCATGAGCGTCCGTCGTTGGCGAGATCGGGCATTGCAGGCCGGGATATAGTAGATCATCCCTATTCACGGCTTCTCCCGCCGCTCCCGCACCAATCCCTCCTGCGCCACCGACGCCACCAAGGTCCCGTCGCGCGCGAAGATCAGGCCGCGCGAGAAGCCGCGCGCGCCATGCAGGTTCGGGCTGTCCTGGGCGTAGAGCAGCCAGTCGTCGGCGCGGAACGGGCGGTGCAGCCAGAGTGCGTGGTCGAGGCTCGCGGCCATGAAGTTGCGCTCGAACAGGGTGCGGCCGTGCGGGGCAAGCGCCGCATCGAGCAGGGTCATGTCGGAGGCGTAGGCGAGCACGCACTGATGGATCGCCGGATCGTCGGGCAGGCGGCCGGTGGCGCGGATCCAGACGTGGAACTTGCCGTCCGCGTTCTTCTGGCCGAGGTAGCGGCCGTATTCGACCGGGCGCAATTCGATCGGGCGCTCGCGCTCGTAATAGCGCCGCGCCGGCTCGGGCATCTGCGGGAGCGCGCCCTTGATCGCCGACTCGCCCGGCAGTTCCTCCGGGCTTGGCACCGTCGGCATGACGGCTTGGTGCACGTACGGGCCGACCTCGTCGTTGTGGAACGAGACCGACATCGAGAAGATCGCCTGCCCGTGCTGGATCGCCTTCACGCGCCGCGTCGTGAAGCTCTTGCCGTCGCGGATGCGGTCGACCTCGTAGATGATCGGCACCTTGGGATCGCCGCCGAGCAGGAAATAGGCGTGCATCGAATGCGGCGGCCGGCCCTCGACGGTGCGGCAGGCCGCGACCAGCGCCTGCCCGATCACCTGCCCGCCGAACACGCGCTGCCAGCGGTCCTGCGGCGAGCGGCCGCGGAACAGGTTCACCTCGAGTTGTTCGAGGTCGAGGATGGCGAGCAGGGCTTGGACGGCAGAAGACATGCGGCGGCCCGCGGGGCGATGGTGATGCGCCACTGACGCGCATCGCCGCGATGAAAGTCAAGCAGCCCGCGCGATCGGCGCGGGCCGCTCATGATTTTCGATCCGGAATGGCGCCGTCTACTTCTTCATGCAGACGAGCCGTGCCCTGACCTGCGTGCTGGCAGGATCGTCGCCGCAACGCGCGCCGTTCTCGCTCGGATTGAGTGCCGACGGCGGGCCGAAGCAGAGCGCGCTGATCATGATCTCGTCGGCATTGCAGTCCGCGGCCGCATTGGCCGACATCACGACGCGCGGCGCCGCGCCTGCCGGACCGGGGTCGCCCTTCGGGCCGACCGGGCCCTGCGGTCCGACCGGACCCTGCGCACCCGGATCGCCTTTCGGACCGGCGAGGCCGCGCGGTCCCGCAGCGCCCACCGGGCCGGTTGTGCCCGCCGGACCGGTTGGGCCGGCTGGCCCAGGCTCGCCTTTTGGACCGGGCTCACCTTTCGGTCCCGGAGAGCCTTGCGGACCTGCAGCGCCGACCGCGCCGACCGGACCTGCGGCGCCTACGGGGCCAGCTGGGCCGGGCGGACCCTGCTCGCCCTTCGGACCGACTTCTCCCTGCGGTCCGCGCGGGCCGGCGGTGCCCTGCGGCCCCTGGGACCCTTGCGGACCAGGCTGGCCGGAGCAGCCGGCCAAGGCGAGCAGCGCGACGCACCCCACGAGCATCAGATGTCGTTTCACGGTTCTTCCTCCCGTTGTGATGAGTTCACCCCCGAAACGCATGAGATCCGCGAATGAACGGCGCTGGCGGCACTGCGAGAAGCGGCACTGCGAGAATTCGCGCCGCGTGACGGGCATGGATGAACTAGAGTACTGGGGCCAATGTTCCGCCGGCATCGATCGATTGGCAAGCCTGCCGATCGACGCAGACTGCAGGTTTCTGGTGACGAGTGAACGACGCAATGCCGACGTGCTGATCGCCGGCGGCGGGTTTGCCGGGCTGGCGCTCGCCATCGCGTTGCGCCAGGCCCTCGGGCCCGCATTCACCGTTGTGCTTGCCGATCCGGCGCTGGGACGCCCGGGCACGGACGAGCGCGCCTCGGCGATCGCGGCGGCGGCGCGGCGGTTGTTCGAGACGATCGGCGCGTGGCAGGCGGTCGCCGTGGACGCGCAGCCGATTCTCGACATGGTGGTCACGGACAGCCGACTGACCGATGCGGTGCGCCCGACGTTCCTGACTTTCACCGGCGAAGTGCAGCCGGGCGAGCCGTTCGCCCACATGGTCGAAAACGCCCCGCTGGTTGCGGCGCTGACCGCCAAGGCGCGCCAGGAGGGCGTCGACCTGCGCGCGACGGCGGTCGTGGGATTTTCATCCGTCCCCCGAAGGGGGAGGGTGGCCGCCGAAGGCGGCCGGGTGGGGTCCGGTCTTGCTGAAGTATCCCCACCCGACTCCTCATTCGCTTACGCTCATTCGGAGCCACCCTCCCCCTTCGGGGGAGGGATAAGCATCGAACTCGCCGACGGCGCGACGATCGCCGCGCGCCTGCTGGTCGCCGCGGACGGCGCGCGTTCGAAAGTCCGCGAGCTTGCCGGGATCACGACCCATGGCTGGAACTACGGTCAGTCCGGCATCGTCGCGACCGTCGAGCATGAGCGCGATCATCACGGCCGCGCCGAAGAGCATTTCCTGCCCGCCGGGCCGTTCGCGATCCTGCCGCTCAGGGGCAAGCGATCGTCATTGGTGTGGACCGAGGAAGAGAGCGAGGCTGCGCGCATCGTGGCGCTGCCCGACGATCTGTTTCACGCCGAGCTCGAGCACCGCTTCGGGCTGCATCTCGGCGACATCAAGGCGGTCGGCGCGCGGCGCGCCCATCCGCTCGGCCTGTTTGTCGCGCGCTCGTTCGTGGCCGAGCGCCTGGCGCTGGTCGGCGACGCCGCGCACGTGATCCATCCGATCGCCGGCCAAGGGCTCAACATGGGACTGCGCGACGTCGCGGCGCTCGCCGAGGCGATCGCCGACGCGGCGCGGCTCGGCCTCGACGTCGGCGGACCCGACGTGCTCGAGCGCTACCAGCGCTGGCGGCGCTTCGACACCATGGCGATGGGGCTCGCAACCGATGGGCTCAATCGGTTGTTCTCGAACGAATCCGACCTGCTGCGGCTGGCGCGCGACGTCGGCTTGGGACTCGTCGACCGGCTGCCGGGGCTGAAACAGTTCTTCATCCGCGAAGCCGCGGGGGTCACCGGCGAGGTGCCGAAGCTGCTGCGGGGAGAGGCGTTGTAGTACGCGATCCCGCAGATAGGCCTGCTGGCGGCGGCATGATAGGATCCAGGCCATGAACAGCAAACTGAAGGAATTGCTCGGACGCGTGGAAACCTGGCCGGAGTCCGATCAGGCCGAGCTTGTCGAACTCGCCGAGCACATCGAAGTTCGGCATCGCGGCTATTACAACGCGACGGCGGACGAATTGCGGGCGATCGATGAAGCGGATCGCAGCGGCGTCGCGACCAAACAAGACGTTGAGGCGGCGTTCAAGACATTCCGGCATGAAGGTTGAGTACACCAACCGCGCCACCGCCGATCTTCGAAAAGTTTCAGCCGATAGCCGCGCCTTGTTCGGAAATGTGGTTGCCGCGGCGCTTGAAACGCGCATTCACGACGCCATCGTTCATATTGCGGAACACAAGGCGCGCCGCGCGTGGTCGAGCGACCAGGCGTGCGCGTGTTTCCACTCGCCCGTTATCCGTACAAGATTTTCTATAGAATTCTGAAGGGGAAGGTTCGGATATTGCACATCCGCCATTCCTCGCGACGTCCATGGACGGGCGGCGAATGATCCGTCGCTGGTTCGCACGCGGCAGCGTGAAATGATGCACCGCAGATGCGGGATGGTTCCAAGCCCTGAAGTCGTAACGGTCCCGGGGTCTGCAGCGCACTACTTCGTACTGCGCTGCGCCCGGGACACGAAAATTACGCCAGCAGCCTCCGCATGATCGCCTCGATGTGCACGCCGGCGCAATCGATGGTCGGAAAATCGATATTCGATGGATTGAACACCGTCAGCAGGTCGGTGCCCGCGAGCAGCACGGCCTCGGCACCGTCGCGCCTGACCAACGTATGCGCCATCGCGCGCAGGCCCGCGATCTGCTCGGCGGAGGCACGTTCGTAGACGATGTCCAGGTAGGCGGTGTGGATGAAATCGACCTCGTCGGCCTCGGGCATGACGATCTCGACGCCGGCGAGCCGGCCGAACATGCGCGACTCGATGGTGAAACGCGTGCCGAGCAGCGCGACGCGCGCGAGGCCTTTCCGACGCACCGCGCTCGCGACCTCTTCCACCATGTCGATCAGCGGCAGGGCTGAGAGCGGCACGAACTGCGGCACGCAGATGTGCGGCGTGATCGCCACCATGGCGGTCATCTCGGCGCCGCCGGCCGCCATTTGTGCGACGAAGCCCGCGAGGTAACGCGCGAGCCCGTCGAGGTCGTTGGCCTCGACCAGCCCGCGCGCGCGATCGACGTCGGCGTGCGCGACAAGCAGGCGCAAGGTCCGCCCAGCCGCCTTATGGGCGGCGACGAGTGCACGGTAATAGTGCGTGGTTGCCTCCGGCCCGAGGCCGCCGATCAGCCCGAGGCAGCGACCTTCATTGCCGCTCATGAGCGTCATGTCAGCGGGATGCCGCCGCAATGCTCCTTGAAGGCGGGACGGCTCGCGATCTCGGCAAACCAGCGCTCGAGATTCGGCAATTGCGGGTGCTCCGGCACCAGCTCGAGATAACGGCGCGTCATCACGCCGACCGGAATGTCGCCGTAGGAGAACACATCGCCGGCGACGAATCGCGTCTTGGCGAGCTGGGCGTCGAGGATTTTCGCCGCCTCGGTCGTCTTTGCCTTGCCGGCGTCGATCGCGGCCTGATCGCGCTTCTCGGGCGGCGTGCGCACCAACCCCCAGAACACCGGCGTGATCGCCGGCCCCATGACCGAGAGCTGCCAGTCCATCCATTGGCTGGCGCGCGCGCGGGTCTTGGCGTCTGTCGGTTCCAGCGTACCGGCGCCATGCTTGCCGGCCAGATAGCGCACGATCGAATTCGATTCCCACAGCGTGAAGCCGTCGTCCTCCTCAAGCGTCGGCACCAGGGAATTCGGATTCATCGCGAGATAGAACGGCTCCTTGGTGCGGCCGAACGCGCCGCCGACGTCGATGCGCTCGCACGGCAGGTTCATCTCGCCGACCGCCCACATCGCCTTCTGCACGTTGGACGAGGTATTGCGGCCCCAGATCTTGAGCATTGCTTGTTTCCTCTGTGGATTATTTTCGTCATGCCCGGTCATGACGGTTGCGAGCCTGATTGCCCGGCTTCACTCCAACCTGCGCGCCTCTTCGGGCAGCATGATCGGGATGCCGTCGCGGATCGGGTAGGCGAGCTTGGCCGAGCGCGAGATCAGTTCCTGCTTCTCGGCGTCGTATTCGAGCGTGCCCTTGGTGATCGGGCAAACCAGGATCTCGAGCAGCTTGGGATCGATGCTGCCGGCAGGTCGGTCGGGAGTGTTCATGCCCTCATCGTAGCCCGGATGAAGCGAAGCGCAATCCGGGACCACCCTCCCGCATTCCGCTTCGCTCCATGCGGGCTACTGCAGCGGCGTCTCGCCGGTGCCGCTCTTGGCCAATTCGATCTCGGTGACGGCGACCAGGATCTCGGCGCGCGTCTTGAGGTCGGGCGCCTCGAGCAGCGCCTGCTTCTCGGCCGCGCCGTAGGGCGACATCATGGCGAGCGCGTTGACCAGCGCTTCGTTCGGCGCCTGCTCGATCCCGTCCCAGTCGGCCTTGAGCTTGTTGGCCTTGAGGAAGGCCGACAGCGCGCCGAGCAGGGCCTTGCGGTCGACCTCGTCCTCGCCTTTGCGGGCGATGAAGTCGTCGACGAACGGTGTGTAGTCGACGCGGCACTGGCGGTAGGGGGTCAGCACGCTCTCTTCCGCCACGATGCGGAAGCGCGCGACGCCGGTCAGCTCGATGAGATAGCGCGCGTCGCCGGTCTCGGCGAGCTGCGTGATGCGGCCGGCGCAGCCGACCTTGAACAGGTTAGGCTTGTCCTGCGGCCCGGGACGCGCGGGATCGGGCTGGATCATGCCGATCAGCCGGTGACGATCGGCGAGCGCGTCGTCGACCATGGCGAGATAGCGCGGCTCGAAGATGTTGAGCGGCATGGTGCCGCGCGGCAGCAGCAGCGCCCCGGGCAGCGGGAACACCGGCAGCACCGGCGGCAGGTCGCCGGGCCCGCGATAGATCGCGTTCATCGGCATCGTTGGCCTCCTCGCTGCGCCCTCATCCTGAGGGCCCGCCGAAGGCGGGCGTCTCGAAGGATGGGAGAGCCGCCGCGCCCGTGGCCATGGTTCCAGACGCGCACGCAAGTCGGCTGTAGCCGACTTGCGCACCAGATGTGCCGATCTCGGGTAAACCCGAGATCGGTCGCGCGCTCCTCACCATGAGGTCTTAGGCGAACAAGATCGACGACAGCCGTCGCCGGCCGTCGACGGTGGCTTCGTCGGTCGGACCCCAGGCTTCGAACAATTGCACCAGTTGCTTGCGCGCGCCGTCGTCGTTCCACTTGCGGTCGCGCCGGACGATCTCGATCAGATGGTCGACCGCCTCCGCCCGGCGCCCGGCGGCATTGAGCGCGAGCGCAAGATCGAAGCGGGCCTGATGGTCCAGCGGAGCGGCGGCGACCTTCTGCTCGAGTTCGGTGAGCGGCCCGAGCGACTTCGCCTGCTCGGCAAGTTCGACGGCCGATCGGGCGGCCGCGACGGCGGCGTCGCTGCGCTTTGCCTCAGGAACCTTGGCGAGCGCCGCCTTGGCCTGATCGATGTCGCCCGTCTCCACGTAGGCGCGCGCCAGACCGCCAAGCGCCGGGACATTGCCCGGTTCCTCGGCCAGCACCTGTTCGTACAGCTCGGCCGCCGCGACCGCGTTGCCCTCCGCGAGCGCGTCATCTGCCGCCTTCAGAAAATCCTTGGCCTCACCGCCCAAGCGGTCCTTGGTGATGCGCTCGATAAAGGCCGCGACTTGGCTCTCGGGGAGCGCGCCCATGAAGCCGTCGAGCGGCTGCCCGTTGATGAACGCGATGACCGCCGGGATCGACTGGATGCCCATCTGCCCCGGAATCGCCGGATGCTTGTCGATGTCCATCTTGACCAGCTTGACCTTGCCCTTGGCGGCACGCACCACCTTTTCCAGCACCGGGGTCAACTGCTTGCACGGACCGCACCATTCGGCCCAGAAATCGACCAGCACGGGCTGGCGCTTGGACTCCTCGATGACGTCCTTGACGAAGCCCTGCGTCGTCGTGTCCTTGATGACAGCGTCGGCCGTCGCCACTCCACCGTTCTGCAGCATGTTTCGATCCCCGGCCTGCCTGGCTAGCTTGTTGTTCGAGCATGATCTTTTCCGAAAACCGGTTTCCACTTTTCGGGATCATGCTCCAGGCGCCGCCGCGGGCGGCGCTGGTGCTTGATTTCACCCGACTAAATGGGTCAGGCCGGGCCCGAATGCAATCGCCTTCCCGGCTCCCCCTCCGCGCCGGCGACCGCCACGATGCGCGGCGCATGCCCGGTCGCCGCGAGGAACTTGACCAGGTCCGCGCGCCCGATCGCGGTCGTCATGGTGTTGACCAGCGGGTGGTAGTTCAAGATCGCCTGCTCCATCATCGCGGCATCGAGCACGACGTTCACGCGCGCCTGCCGGTCGTTGATCAGCCCGAACGGCGTGACCGCGCCCGGCTCGACGCCGAGCAGTTCGCGCATCAGGTCGGCCGAGCCGAACGAGAAGCGGCCGGCGCCGAGCCGGTGGTGCAGGGTCTTCAGGTCGATGCGCGCATCTTCGAGCGCGGCCACCAGGAACACCTGGTCGCGCTTGTCCTTGAGGAACAGGTTCTTGGTGTGGCCGCCCGGGACCGCGCCGCGCAGGGCGCGCGACTGCTCGACCGTGAACAACGGCGGATGCGTCACGGTCGTGTGCGCGATGCCGAGCCGGTCGAGGAACGCGAACAGGTCGTCGGGGGTGGCGGGCATGGGGGATGGATTATCGCCGTATTAACGCGGGCGGCATAAGCCATAAGGCGGCCCTGTTGCCAAGGCGGGCGCCTTTTGGCATAGGTGCGGCCTTCCCCGCACACGCGGCGGGAACCAGATGGATGCGGGTGTAGCTCAGTGGTAGAGCACGACCTTGCCAAGGTCGGGGTCGAGGGTTCGAATCCCTTCGCCCGCTCCAATACTCACGCGGCCTTTCGCCGTGCGCGCGCCTTCGGCAAGGCGATCGGCAGTTCGGCATTCATTTTTGCTAGCGCCTCGTCGATGATCCACATGTGCGAGCTGTGGCCCAGGTCGAGCAGACGGCGCACGGAGTTTTCGGGCATGCCGAGTTCTTTCGCGAGCTTCAGCTTGGACCAGCCACGCGCGCGCATTGTTTCGTAAACCGCCAGTTTTGCGGTGACGAGCGATGGCAGAACGGCGCGGTCGAGCCCGGAATGGCCGGCACCATGTCTCGGCAGGGGCTTGCCGGCTTTCATGTATCCTTCAAGTGCAGCAATCGCGCAGCCGCGAGCGTTGTCGCGCGCCTCTGCCTGTGTCTCGCCTTCGGTCAGCGCTTCGGGAATTCCCGGAAAGCGCACCAGCCACCAGCCGTTCTGCTGACGCTCCAACGTATAGCGGTATCCAAACGCCATTACCGATCCTCCAGATCGCTTCGAGCAAGGCCAAGTTGTGAGAGCATCGCGTTGAGAAGGCCGGGGCCGATTTCCTTCTTGCGGTCCTTCAGAGTCGTGAACCTGTCGCCATAATATAGACGGCCGTGGCTGCCCTTGCCGTGACCTTTATCGAACGCGACCAGCACTCCATATCTTGCGACCCAGCCTCCTGATCTTCCTTTCGAATTCATGCCCCGTCATATCGGCCATAGTCGCACAGATATGTGCGAATCTCAACTGCCGTGGTGCGCCCAGGAGGGTCGTTGGTGGGCAGCCCGTGATGGTCCTTTAACCTCCTGATTTCAGCCGCGGTTTCGCCCATTTACCGTCCCTTAACCATAACCGGCCGATCATCGCTCGGCCTGCGGGGGCCGAACCGGGAGCCGGATCCATGAAGCTCGCCGTCGTGTCGATGATCCGCGACGAGGCGGACATCCTCCCCGCGTTCCTGCGCCACGTCTCTGCGCTCTTCGACGCCGCCTATCTGTTCGACCATCGCTCGACCGACGGTTCGGGCGAGATGCTGCGGCAATTCTGCGCCGGCCGCGGCTTCTCGTATTTCCTGCTCGACTTCGCCGGGCGCCACCAGCGCCAGGTCTCCATGCTCGGCATGGAGCGCGCATTCGCGGCCGGTGCCGACGCGGTCGTGTTCCTCGATGCCGACGAGTTCCTTTGCGCTGCGCGTGCCGAGATCGAAGCCGCCGTGCGGCAGCTCGATGCCGAAGGCGCGGTCGGCACGCTCGATTGGATCCCCTGCTACCCGCAGACGTTCGCGCAAGCGTTCGATCCGCAGGCGCCGCTATGGATCGCGAAGTCGGCGGCCAAGGTGAGCAAGGTGGTCATCCCGCGCAACGTGTATCTGCGTGCCGGCGGACGCGTGCCGCTTGCCGAGGGCAATCATTTCGTCGCGTGGGAAGGTTCCGCGGCGCCGCAGCGCCACATCGGGCACCTCTATCATATCCCGCTGCGTTCGCGGCAGCAGGCCCTGCGCAAGGCGCTGATCGGCGCGATCGCGCACCTCGCCAAGGCGAACTCGATGCAGCTCGAAGGCTATCAGCAGCGCGAACTCGTCGACCTCGTGGCGGCGAGCCGGCTCGACGACGCTTCGCTCGCCAGCATGGCGTGCACCTACGCGGAAGCCCCGCATGGCGCGCTCGATGCGCCGCGCGAGTTCACGCTGCGTCCGCTCGACGTGGCGCTCGCCGCCGAGCCCATCCGTCCGGCGGCCGACGCTGCCGACCTGCGCGTCATCGCCGGCGCGCTGCGCGGCGTTGCGTTCGAGCTGCACGACAAGCCGGCGCTGCGCGTCGCCGGCCATGTGGTGAGCGTCGATCCGCGCATGCGTGCGGCCGGCATCCACGAGCTGCAGGCCGCATTCACGCGCCAGAGCGAACAGCTCGGCAGCATCCGCTTTCTTGTCCTGCGCTTGGCGAAGCTGCTGACGCTCAGAACGATCCGCGTCACCGGTGCGCTCACGCGGCTGATAGCTCGCAGCGCACCGCGTTCGATCGCAAAGCCCGCGCTAATACCCCACCGCGAGCGCACCACGTGAGCGCGGGTCGGCGGCGCCGGTGAGACCGTCCGGCGTGACCAGGATGGAATTGGCCGCGCCCGACGTCGACCCGACCATGATGGTGTGGCCGCGCCCCTCGAGCAGGCGCAGCGTGTCGGGCGACAGGCCGCGCTCGGCCAGCACCTGGTCGGGCAGCCACTGGTGATGGATGCGCGGGGCCGATACGGCTTCGGCGACGTTCATGCCGTGATCGATCACGTTGAGGATCACCTGCAGCACCGTGGTGATGATGCGGCTGCCGCCGGGCGTGCCGGTGACCAGGAGCGGCTTGCCGTCGCGGAACACGATGGTCGGCGACATCGACGACAGCGGGCGCTTGTTCGGCCCCGGCGCGTTGGCCTCGCCGCCCACCAGCCCGTAGGCGTTGGGCGCGCCGGGCTTGGCGGCGAAATCGTCCAACTCGTTGTTGAGCAGGATGCCGGTGCCGTCGGCCACCAGCGCCAAGCCGTAGGAGAAGTTGAGCGTGTAGGTGTTGGAGACGGCGTTGCCCTGCGCGTCGATCACGGAGAAATGCGTGGTGTTGTCGCTCTCGTAACGGGCCGGTTGGCCAGGGTTGATGTCGCGCGCCGGCGTCGCGCGCGTGGCGTCGATGGCGGCGCGTAGCGCCTCGGCGTAGCGCTTGGAGGTGAGGCCCGTGACCGGCACCTTCACGCTTGCGGGATCGCCGAGATATTCGGCGCGGTCCGCATAGGCGCGCTTCATCGCCTCGATCATCAGGTGCAGGCTTGCGGCCGAGCCGGCGCCGAGCCCGGCAAGCGGGAAGCCTTCCAGCACGTTGAGCATCTGCACCAGGTGCACGCCGCCGGAGGACGGCGGGGGCATCGAGAAGATCTCGTAGCCGCGATAAGTGCCGCGCACGGGCTCGCGCAGAAGCGCGCGATAATTCTTCAGGTCGTCGCGCGTCATGATGCCGCCATTGGCGGCAAGGCTCGCCACGATCCGCGCAGCAATCGCGCCCTCGTAGAACGCGCGCGGGCCGTCGCGGGCGATCGCCGCGAGCGAAGCCGCAAGGTCGGCCTGCACCAGACTGTCGCCGCGCTTGAGCGCGCCGCCGTCGGGATTGAGGAAAATTGCGCGCGACGACGGCCAGCGCGCGAGCCGCGGCTGCGCGCGCGGCAGCGAGTCGGCGAGATCGTCGTCGACCGTGATCCCCTCGCGTGCGAGACGGATCGCGGGCGCGGTCAGGTCGGCGAGCGTGAACTTGCCCGAGCCGTAGCGCTCGTGCGCGAGCGCCAGCCCCGCGACCGTGCCGGGCACGCCGACGCCGAGCGCGGACTCGCGCGACTTGCGCGGATCGGCCTCGCCGCGCTCGTCGAGGAAGATGTCGCGCGTGGTGGCCGCCGGAGCGGTCTGGCGGTAGTCGATCGCGACGGTCTCGCCGCGCGCCGCGGTGTGGACCAGCATGAACCCGCCGCCGCCAATGTTGCCGGCCTGCGGGTGGGTCACGGCAAGCGCGAAGCCAACCGCGACCGCGGCGTCGACCGCGTTGCCGCCCTGCTGCAGGACGTCGGCGCCGATGCGGCTGGCGAGCTTCTCCTGCGCCACCACCATGCCGTGACGGGCGACGACCGGCAGCGCACGGGCCGTACCCGTGAGGATCGGCGCCGTCTGCGCAAGCGCGGGCGACGTGACGAGCCACGCAGTCAACGCGAAGAAGGCGATGCGGATCATCGCTTGTCCTTGTCACGCGCTACGGCTGATGACAAGCGAACCGGCGGGGCGGTACCGTCCATGCGATGCGGCAGGATGTTGATATTCCGGGAGTGAGGTCAGGATGGAGTCGATTGCGGTTGTTTCGCCCGACGGCCTGCGGCTCGCCGCCCATGCGGCCGGCAACCCGGACGGGCCGTCGATCCTGTTCATCCACGGGTTCAACCAGTGCCATCTGTCCTGGGCGCGGCAGTTGAACGACGCGGCGCTGGCGCGCGAATTCCGCATGGCGGCGTTCGACCTGCGCGGGCACGGAGCTTCCGCCAAGCCCGACGAGCGGACGCGCTACACCGACGACACGCTGTGGGCCGGCGACGTCGCCGCCGTGATCGCCGCGGCCGGGCTCAGGCGCCCGGTGCTGGTCGGCTGGTCCTATGGCGGGCGCGTCATCACCGACTATCTGCGTACGTATGGCACCGCCGGTATCGCAGGCATCAACTTCGTCGGTGCGCTGACCAAGACCGACCTCACCCTGATGGGCAGCGCGCCCTTCATCCCCGGCATGAACAGCGAAGACCTCGCCGAGAACATCGCCGCGACGCGCGCGTTCCTGCGCGCCTGTTTCGAGAAGCAGCCGACGGCGGAGGATTTCGAGACCATGCTGGGGTTCAACATGCTCATCCCTGCGGTCATCCGGAGCCACGTGCGCTCGCGCACGTTCAATCCGGGCGATCTCCTGCCGAAAATCGATGTGCCGGTGCTGGTCACCCATGGCGAGAAGGACGCGCTGATACTTGCCGCCATGGGTGAGTTCACCGCCGCGCAGGTCAAGGGCGCGCGGCTGTCGCTCTATCCGGGCATCGGCCATGCACCGTTCTGGGAGGATGCGCCGCGGTTCAACCGTGAATTGGCCGAATTCGTGCGTAGCGTGAACCCATGAAGCTTGCCGGGCGACGTATGATGTTGCAGAGGCTGCCGATGCACAGAGCGTTGATCGTCGCCGCCGTGTCGTGTGCCGCCACTGCGGCGTTGGCGCAAGCCTTGAACTTTCCGGCGCTCACCGGCCGGGTCGTCGACGACGCCGGCATCCTCGAGCCTGCACTGCGCGACCGTCTCACGCAGAAGCTTGCCGCGCTCGAAGCGAAGAGCACCGACCAGCTTGTGGTCGCGACCGTGAAATCGCTGCAGGGTGCAACGGTCGAGTCCTATGCCAATTCGTTGTTCAAGCAATGGCGGCTCGGGCAGGCCGCCAAGAACAACGGCGTGCTGCTGCTGGTCGCGCCGAACGAGCGCCGCGTGCGGATCGAGGTCGGCTCCGGCCTTGAGCGGACGCTGAGCGATGCGAGCGCCAAGTCCATCATCGATAATTCGATCCTGCCGCGCTTTCGCGCCGGCGATTTTCCCGACGGCATCGAGCGCGGCGTCGACGCGATCGTGCAGACGCTCAGCGGAACGAACACGTGGCGCATCGAGTGGGGACCCGTCGCGGCGGTCTTGCTGTTGGTCGGCGCCGCCGCGGTGATCCTGTTCACGATTTTCCGCGGCATGTTCCGCGCGGCGCGGCGGCGCGATCCGAATGCGACATGGACCAATTCCATGTTCTGGTACTGGCCCACCGCGACATCGTCGTCTACGGACGCGCGGTCCGCCACACCCTCATCGTCGTTCGATTCCGGCGGGTTCTCCGGCGGCGGCGGGGATTCGGGCGGCGGCGGCGCATCGGGAAGCTGGTGAGATGCTGAGCGAAGCCGACAAGGCGCGCGTCGCCGAGGCGATCCGCGCGGCGGAAGCCAAGACCGCCGGCGAGATCTTCTGCGTCGTCGCGCAGGCGGCCGGCCACTATCGCCTGGTGCCGCTCGCGTGGGCCGCGCTGATCGCGCTCGTGGTGCCCTGGCCGCTGATCTACGGCACAGGCTGGTCGGCGACCACGATCTACATTTTGCAATCGGCAAGCTTTATTGCCGTCGCGGTCGGGCTGATGCGCCCCGGCGTCCGCTACCGCATCGTGCCGCCGCAGATGAAGCGCGACCGCGCGCACGCCGCCGCCATGCGGCAGTTCTGGGCCCAAGGCCTGCACCTGACCGCACAGCGCACCGGCGTGCTGATCTTCGTCGCGGTCGCCGAGCGCTATGCGGAGATCGTCGCGGACGCGGTGATCAACGAGAAGGTCGCGCCGGAAACCTGGCAGGCGATCGTCGACGCGCTGATCGCCGCCATCAAGGCGGGCAGGCCGGTCGACGGATTCGTCGCGGCGATCGAGGCCTGCGGCGCGGTGCTGGCAGAGCACTTTCCGCCCGGCGCGATCACTCGCGACGAACTGCCCAACAAGGTGGTGGAGATTTAAGACCCGCCGGCTTCGTCGAGGAAGCTCTGCACTGCCTCGAACAGCTTCATGCGGTTCTTCTCCATGATGATGGTGTGGGTGCCTTCGGCCAGCATGACGAAGCGCTTGCCCGGCGAGTTGGTGAGCAGCGGAAACAGCGTCTGCGCCATGTAGGGCGGCGTGTCGCGGTCCCATTCGCCCAGCACCAGCAGGGTCGGCACGGTGATCTTCTCCGGATCGTAGTAGGCCTTGCCGGCCGACCAGTAGTCGAGCCCGTCCTGCACCACGCCGTTCGGCGCGCGCAGCACCGGCGGGTTCATCTTCTGCCCTTCCGGATCGGTGGCGAAGGTTGCGTCGGCCCAGGCGTCGAACCAACCGGCCGGAATGAGATCGGCCTTCTTGTCCTCAGGCACGCCGTTGAGCCAGCGTCCGAGCGCCTGCGAGCGCTGCACCATGCGATACGCGGGTGTCGGGCCGGGACCGGTCTGCACCAGCGAAGGCGTCTGGCGGATCCACACCGGCGCGTAAAGGGCGAGGCGCTCGACCTTGGCGGTGTTCTGCGTCGTGTAGGTCGCCGTCGTCGCGGTGCCCCACGACCAGCCGAGCAGGGTGACGCGCGGGATATTGCGGCGCGCTCGGATGAAATCGACCACGGTGCCGATGTCCTTCACCGCGGTCTCGCCGCGCACCAGCGGCGGGTTGGCCTCCGGCTTGTCGGCCATCTCCTTCGGCCGGGTCGACTTGCCGTAGCCGCGCAGGTCGACCAGGTAGACGTCGTAGCCGCGCGCCGCGATGTACTCCATCCACGACGTCCCGCCGAGCTTGAGGTCGAAGGCGGTGTGCGCCGGATAGGTCGCGCCGTGCACGAACAGCACCGTGCGCTCGGGCCGGAACGACGTCATGTTGGCGGGGCGCTTGTTGCGCACGAACAGCTCGATCCCCGCGTCGGGGGACTTCACCATGATGTCTTCGCTGACCAGTTGGGTCTGCGCGGCGGCGGAGGTCGCCAGCATGGCGGTCGCGGCGGCGGCGGCAATCAATGACGATTTCAAGGTCGCCTCCCTGAGTGCTTGTTGGAAGACCGTTTGGCGGTGTGCGTCAGCCTAGCAAACGGTCGAGACCGCGTCCGCGCCATGAAGCGATGCTCGCGCGAAGGTGATGCGGGCTGTCGGTTGCTTTGGTGCGATACGGTGTAGATATCGTTCCATGAAAACGACGCTGGATATCCCTGAGCCCTTGCTGCGCGAGGCGCGTAAACTCGCCGCACGCGAAGGCACCACGTTGCGTGCGCTGGTCGAGCGAGGACTGCGGCAGGTCGTCGCCGAAAAAACGCGGAGACAAGCGTTCCGCCTGCGCAAGGCGAGCTTCAAAGGGAATGGCCTCAGGCCGGAGCTGCGCGAGGCAGGATCGGAGCGATTGCGCGATCTCGCCTACGAAGAAGACGGCGGATAGGCACGATCGCGTCTATCTCGCCATCCCGTGATACACCGCGTTCGGCCGCATGTCGGTCGCGCTGGCGACGCGGTTCGACATGTTGAAGAAACCGGCGACCGCCGAAATGTCCCAGATGTCGCGGTCGGTGAAGCCGGCACCGCGCAACGCTTCGCGGTCCGCGTCCTCCACCGCCCACGGCTCGGCGGTCAGCTTGGCGGCGAAATCCAGCATGGCACGCTGGCGCGCGGTCAGTTTCGCGGCGCGATAGTTCATCGCCATCAGTTCGCCGAGCACCGGGTCGCCCGACAGCGTGCGCACCGCGGCGCCATGGGCGGCCAGGCAATAGTAACAGCGGTTGTGCGACGACACCGCGACCGCGATCATCTCGCGCTCGAGCTTCGACAGGCCGGAAGGGCCGAGCATCAGATCGTTGTAGAACGCCACGAACGCTTCGAGCTTGGCGTTGTCGAACGCGTAAGCGGCGAGCACGTTGGGAACGAAGCCGAGCTTCTCCTGGCATTTCGCGAAATAGGCTTGCATGGCGGGCGAAAGCGTGCCCGCCAGCAGATCGAGCGCGATGATGCGCGCGTCGCTCTGGCGCGGCACTCCGGGCGTCTGCTTGATCTTGTTATTGCTGGCTTTTTTCTTCATGCCCGGGCCTTTCCTGTCGCCGCATGCACCAGCCTAGCCTCTCTAGCGGACAAACGAAATCATTGGGACCGCGCGGCCCGAGAGTTGGTTTCCCCTCGACGCCGCTACGCGGATCGGGAAGACTCCGCGAACGGCGCCCGGCCGGGAGATGCGCATGAACGGGCTGCTCGGCAGCGAAGAAGAACGCACGGCGCGACGCCTGATCGAGCAGGCCGGAACCATCCTGCACGGCCTGCGCGGCGACATGCCGGAGAGTTTCGCGGCCTATCTGTTCGGGCGCGTCGCGTCCGAGGACCTGGTGCGCTACGAGGCGCGCGAGCTTGCCGATCTCGCCGAGGCCGCCTGGCTGCTGCTCGCCGAGCGTCCGCCCGGCACGCCCAAGATCCGCTTCGAATTGCGCTTGGGCCCGGTCGGCGCCGAGCGCGTCAAATCGGTGTCGATCGTCGAGATCGTCAACGACGACATGCCGTTCCTGCTCGACTCGGTGATGGGCGCGCTCACCGAGCAGGGCGTCGACGTGCGGCTCGTGGCGCATCCGATCTTTACGGTCGAGCGCGACCGCGCCGGCAACCTCGTCGGCTTCCGCGGCAATGCGCCGGCGGTCGGCGCGGCGTTGCGCGAGAGCTTCATCCACATCCACGTCGAGCGCATCGAGGACGAGGCGCGCAAGGCCGCGATCGTCGAGGAGATCGGCAAGGTGCTCGCCGACGTGCGCATGTGCGTGCGCGATTGGCGGCCGATGCTCGCCCGGGCCAACGAGCTGATCGCCGAAATCAAGGACAACCCTCCGCCGCTCCCGGTGGACGAACTCGTGGAGGCGACCCAGTTCCTCGAATGGCTGGTGGCCAACAACTTCACCTTCCTGGGACTGCGCGAATACGCGCTGACGGCAGGCAATCTCGACTACGAGCCGCACTTCGAGACCGGTCTCGGGATCCTGCGCGCGCGCGAGGTGCACGTGCTGCGCCGCGGCAGCGAGCTGGTCTCGATCACGCCGGAGATCATGGAGTTCCTGAAGGAACCGAAGGCGCTCATCATCGCCAAGGCCAACGTGCGCTCGCGCGTGCACCGGCGCGTCTACATGGATTATATCGGGGTGAAGCGCTTCGACGCCGAAGGCCGGCTCGCCGGCGAGCTGCGCATCGTCGGCCTGTTCACCTCGACCGCCTACACGCGCTCGCCGCGCACCATCCCGTATCTGCGGCGCAAGATCGACGCGCTGATCCGCCGCTCCGGCTTCGATCCCGACAGCCATTCCGGCAAGGCGCTGGTCAACGTGCTGGAGACGTTCTCGCGCGACGAGCTGTTCCAGATCGACGAAGATACGCTGTTCGAGTTCGCGCTCGCCATCATGCACCTGGAGGAGCGGCCGCGCGTGCGCGTGCTCGCGCGCCGCGACCGCTTCGATCGTTTCGTCTCGGTGTTCGTCTATGTCCCGCGCGAGCGCTACGATTCCTCGACCCGCGGCGCCATCGGCACCTATCTGGCCGGCATCTACAAAGGTCGCGTGTCGGCGTTCTATCCGTACTTCCCGGAAGGTCCGCTGGTGCGGGTGCATTTCATCATCGGCCGATCCGAGGGCGAGACGCCGAACCCCGACCGCGCGATGCTGGAAAGCGCGGTCGAGATGATCGTGCGCACCTGGACCGACGGCCTGTCCGAGGCGATCACGCTGGTGCACGACTCGGTCAAGGCGCGCGAGCTCATCCGCCGGTACCGCGACGCCTTTCCGCTTGCCTATCGCGAGGCCTACGTGCCGCCGGTCGCGGTCGGCGACATCCGCGCGATCGAGAACCTCTCCCCGCTGCGCCCGCTCGGCGCCGACTTCTATGCCAAGCGTGGACAGGACAAGACCTGCGCCAGCCTCAAGGTGTGGAGCCGCGAGCGGCCGATCCCGCTGTCCGAGCGGGTGCCGGTGCTCGAGAACATGGGCTTCAAGGTAGTCGACGAGCAGACCTACCGCATCGAGCCGGGCGCGGCGACCGAGATCTGGCTGCACGACATGGCGCTGGAGCGCGCCGATGCCGGCAGCTTCGAGCTCGAGGCGCTGAAATCGCGGCTCGAGGCGGCGTTCATGGTGATCATGCGCTCCCGCGCCGAGAATGACGGCTACAACGCGCTGGTGCTCACCGCCGGGCTGCAGTGGCGCGAGGTCGCGGCCTTGCGCACCCTCTCGCGCTTCCTGCGCCAGGTGCGCGTGCCTTATTCGCAGGACTACATGTGGGCGACCCTGAACAAGCACAACGCGATCGCGTTCGCGCTGGTGCAGTTGTTTCATGTCCGCTTCGACCCGCGCTTCGACGGCGCCGCCGAAGAGCGCTCCGCGCGCGAGGCTGCCATCGCGGTCGAGATCGAAGGCGCGCTCGCGAGCGTGGAAAGCCTCGACGAAGATCGCATCCTGCGCCACTTCGTCAACGCCATCCAATCGGCGCTGCGCACCAACTTCTATCAGCTCGACACCGGCGGCCAGCCCAAGCCCACCATCGTGGTCAAGTTCGAGAGCCGCAAGATCGACGGCCTGCCGCTGCCCAAGCCGCTGTACGAGATTTTCGTCTATTCGCCGCGCGTGGAGGGCGTGCACTTGCGCTTCGGCAAGGTCGCGCGCGGGGGCCTGCGCTGGTCGGACCGGCCGCAGGACTTCCGTACCGAGGTGCTCGGCCTGGTCAAGGCGCAGCAGGTCAAGAACGCCGTGATCGTGCCGGTCGGCGCCAAGGGCGGCTTCTTGCCGAAGCAGCTTCCCTCCGGCCCGCGCGACGCGATCCAGAGCGAAGGCACCGGCGCCTATGTGGTGTTCGTGTCGAGCCTGCTCGACATCACCGACAACCTCAAGGGCGACGCCGTCATCCGGCCCGACAATGTGGTGCGTCACGACGGCGACGATCCCTACCTGGTGGTCGCGGCCGACAAGGGCACGGCGACGTTCTCCGACACCGCCAACGGCATCGCGCTCGAGCGCGGCTTCTGGCTCGGCGATGCCTTCGCGTCGGGCGGCTCGGCCGGCTACGACCACAAGGGCATGGGCATCACCGCGCGGGGCGCATGGGAAGCGGTCCGACGGCACTTCCGTGAGATCGACATCGACATCTCGGTGACGCCGTTCACGGTCGCCGGCGTCGGCGACATGTCGGGCGACGTGTTCGGCAACGGCATGCTGCGCGAGCGCACCATCCGGCTCGTCGCCGCCTTCGACCATCGCGACATCTTCATCGACCCGGATCCCGATCCGGAGGCGAGCTTCGCCGAGCGCCAACGCCTGTTCGAGCGCTCGCGCTCGAGCTGGCAGGACTACGACAAGGCACGGCTGTCGCCGGGCGGCGGGGTCTATGCACGCGGCGCCAAGGAGATCGCGCTGAGCGAGCAGGCGCGGGCGCTGCTCCGCGTCACGTCGGAAAAGCCGACGCCGCAGGAGGTGATGAAGGCGATCCTGCGGCTCGAAACCGACCTGCTGTGGTTCGGCGGCATCGGCACCTATGTGCGCGCGTCGGGCGAGACCGACGAGCAGGTCGGCGACCGGGTCAACGATGCGATCCGGGTGACTGCCGCGGAGCTGCGCTGCAAGGTGATCGGCGAGGGCGCCAACCTCGGCATGACGCAGCGCGGCCGTATCGAGGCGGCGTTCCGCGGCGTGCGGCTCAATACCGACGCGATCGACAATTCGGCCGGCGTCAACACCTCCGACGTCGAGGTCAACATCAAGATCGCGCTCTCGCCTCCGGTGCAGGACGGGAGGCTGACGCAGGAGAGCCGCAACGCGCTGCTCGCCGAAATGACCGACGACGTAGCGGCGCTGGTCCTGCGCAACAATTATTTGCAGACGCTCGCGCTCTCGCTGGCGCAGCGGCACGGGCTCGACTATCTCGGCTTTCAGCAGCGGCTGATGCAGGTGCTCGAGAACCGCGGCGAGCTCGACCGCACGGTCGAGTTCCTGCCCGATGACGCCGAGATCGGCGAACGCCGCCGCCGCGGACAGGCGCTCACCCGGCCGGAGCTGGCGGTGTTGCTCGCCTACGCCAAGCTCTCGCTCTACGAAGAATTGCTCGCGTCGTCGGTGCCGGACGATCCGTATCTCGGGCGCGAGGTGGTGCGCTACTTCCCGCCCCAGCTGGTCGAGCGGTTTCCCGACGCGGTGGAGAAGCACCGGCTGCGCCGCGAGATCATCTCCACGCAGCTCTCCAACTCGATCATCAACCGCGGCGGTCCGTCGTTCGTGGTGCGCATCGCCGACCGCACCGGCGCCACCTCGGCGCAAATCGCGGCCGCCTTCGCGGTCACGCGCGACAGCTACGGCATGACGGCGCTCAACAGCGCGATCGACGGGCTCGACAACAAGGTCAACGGCAAGCTGCAGCTCGAGCTCTACGCCGCAGTGCAGGACCTGCTGCACGACCGCATCGTGTGGTTCCTGCGCCGCGCCGACCTCACCAAGGGGCTCGCCGACGCGGTCGAGCACTATCGCGCCGGCATCGAGGCGGTCACGGCCGTGCTCGACGACGTGCTGAAGGGCGAGGCCAAGGTCGCACGCGATACCCGGCGCGGCGAACTCGTCGCCGCCGGTGTGCCCGACGAACTGGCGCAGCGCATCGCCAACCTGCCGGCGCTCGCCAGCGCTCCCGACATCGTGCTGGTCACCGCCCGCACCGGCAAGCCGGTCGCCGAAGTGGCCGCGACCTATTTCGCCGCGAGTGCGTTCTTCCAGGTGGATCGGTTGTTCAATTCCGCGCGAAGCATCCCGGTCACCGACTATTTCGACCGTCTGGCGCTCGACCGCGCGCTCGACGCCATGGCGGAAGCCGAGCGGCGGCTTGCCGCCGAGATGGTCGGCAACGGCGCGGTCGGTCCCGGCGCGGTCGAAGCCTGGGTGTCGCCGCGCGCCGCGGAAGTCGAGCGCATCCGCGCCGCCGTGCACGGCATCGCGGGCTCCGGGCTGACGCTGTCGAAATTCACCGTGGCGGCGAGCCTGCTGGGGGATCTGGTGAAGAATTGATGCGAGCACTGGCTTCTCGTTTCTCTCCGTCATGGCCGGGCTTGTCCCGGCCATCCACGTCTTCCCCCTCCCTTCCCTCCCCCGTGAGCGGGGGAGGGTTAGGGTGGGGGTGATGCCCGGCACAAGGCCGGGCATGACGACGGAAGGAGCGCGCTACGCCTCCCGCCCCGCCATCGTCGGCTGGGTGCTGTTCGACTGGGCGGCGCAGCCGTTCTTCACCTTGATCATCACCTTCGTGTACGCGCCGTATTTCGCGAGCGCGATCGCGCCCGATCCGACGCAGGGACAGGCGCTGTGGGGCTACGCCACGGCGGCGGGCGGGCTCGCGGTCGCGCTCATGTCGCCGGTGCTCGGTGCGATCGCAGATGCGTCGGGGCGGCGCAAGCCTTGGATCGCGGCGTTCGGGGTTCTCGTGGTCATCGGCTCGTCGCTGTTGTGGTTCGGCAAGCCGGGCGACGCTTCGACCATCGCCCTGGTGCTCACCGCCTACGCGATCGGCATCGTCGGCATCGAATTCGCCGGCGTGTTCAACAACGCCATGATGCCCTCGCTGGTGCCGCCGGAGCGGCTCGGCCGGCTCTCCGGCACCGGCTGGGCCACCGGCTATGTGGGCGGGATCGTCAGCCTGGTCATCGTGCTCGGCTTCCTCGCCGGCAATCCGGCGACCGGCAAGACCCTGTTCGGCTTCACGCCGCTGTTCGAGCTCGATCCGGCGATGCGCGAGGGCGACCGCGCCGCCGGGCCGCTCACGGCGATCTGGTTCACGGTGTTCATCCTGCCGCTGTTTCTCTTTACGCCGGACCGCCCGCCGGCGCTTCCGCTCGGCCAAGCGGTGTCGCACGGACTGCGCGCGCTGGCTGAGACGCTGCGCAGGCTGCCGCAGCACCGCAACGTCGCGGTGTTCCTCCTCGCCAACATGATCTGCGCCGACGCGCTGGTGGCGCTGTTTGCGTTCGGCGGCATCTATGCGGCGGGGACGTTCGGCTGGAGCACGATCCAGATCGGCGTGTTCGGCATCCTGCTCGCGATCTCGGCGACGCTCGGCGCCTATGTGGGCGGCCGGCTCGACGATCAGCTGGGGCCGAAGCGCGTCGTGCTCGGCAGCGTGCTGATCCTGCTGGTCGCGACCGCTGCGATCCTGTCCACCGGGCGCGATCACATCCTGTTCGTTGTTCCGGTCGCGCCGCCGCTCGCGGGCGGCGGCTTGTTCGCCGCGCCGGCCGAGCAGTTCTTCCTCGCCATCGGCTTGGTGATCGGGCTTGCGGCCGGCCCGATGCAGGCGGCGGCGCGCACCTTGCTGGTGCGCCTCGCGCCGGACGGGCAGATCACGCAGTTCTTCGGCCTGTTCGCGCTCTCGGGCAAGGTGACGTCGTTCATGGGACCGTTCCTGGTCGCCGCCGTGACCAGCGCGACCGCGAGCCAGCGCGCCGGCATGGCGGTGCTGGTGGTGTTCTTCAGTGTGGGGGCGGTGGTGCTGGGGCGGGTCAATGCCGGAAGTGCCGTACCCCGGTGAACACCATGGCGACGCCGTGGTCGTCGGCGGCCCGGATCACCTCGTCGTCGCGCACCGAGCCGCCGGGCTGGATCACCGCGGTGGCGCCGGCTTCGATCGCGACCAGGAGCCCGTCGGCGAACGGGAAGAACGCGTCCGAGGCGACGACCGACCCGCGCGTGAGCGGCGCCGGCAGCTTTGCTTCCTTCGCCGCATCCTCGGCCTTGCGCGCCGCGATGCGCGCCGCGTCGACGCGGCTCATCTGGCCGGCGCCGATGCCGACGGTGGTGCGATCTTTTGCGTAGACGATGGTGTTCGACTTGACGTGCTTGGCGACGCGGAAGGCGAAGCGCAGGTCGGCGAGCTCGGCTTCGGTCGGCGCGCGCTTCGTCACGGTCTTGAGCTGCATCTCGTCGACCGTCGCGTTGTCGCGCGACTGCACCAACAGCCCGCCGGCCACCGATTTCACGGTTAGTCCGGTGGCGCGCGGATCGGGCAGGCCGCCGGCGAGCAGCAGGCGCAGGTTCTTCTTCGCAGCCACGATCGCGATCGCTTCCTCGGTCGCGTCCGGCGCGATGATCACTTCGGTGAAGATCCCGGTCACCGCGCGCGCCGTCGCGGCGTCGAGCTTTGCGTTGAACGCCACGATGCCGCCGAAGGCCGAGACGGGATCGCAGGCCTGCGCCTTGGCATAAGCTTCGGCGAGATCGGTACCTTCGGCGACGCCGCACGGATTGGCGTGCTTGACGATGACGCAGGCAGGTGCGCGCGCGAACTCGGCCACGCACTCGTAGGCCGCGTCGGTGTCGTTGAGATTGTTGTAGGACAGCGCCTTGCCCTGCACCTGCCGCGCGGTGGCGACGCCGAAGCGCAAGTCGGGGGTGCGGTAGAACGCGGCGCTCTGGTGCGGGTTCTCGCCGTAGCGCAGCGCCTCGGCGAGCTTGCCGCCGAACGCCCGGTAGGCCGGCGCCGTTTCGCCGAGCGTGGCGGCGAACCAGTTGGAGATCGCCGCATCGTAAGCCGCGGTGCGCGCATAGGCCTTCTGCGCCAGCGCCTTGCGCAGGGCGAGCGTGGTCGCGCCGCCATGCGCCGCCAGCTCGGCCAGCACCCTGGCGTAATCCTCCGCGTCGACCAGGACCGTCACGCCGGCATGGTTCTTGGCCGCGGCGCGGATCATGGCCGGCCCGCCGATGTCGATGTTCTCGATGCAGTCGTCGAATTCCGCACCCTTGGCCACCGTCGCCTCGAACGGGTAGAGGTTGACCACCAGCAGGTCGATCGGCGCGATGCCATGCGCGGCCATCGCGGCGGCGTGATTCTTGTCGTCGCGGATCGCCAGCAGGCCGCCGTGCACTTTGGGATGCAGCGTCTTGACGCGGCCATCCATCATCTCGGGGGAACCGGTCAGGTCGGAGACGTCGCGCACCGTCAGGCCGGCGTCGCTCAGCGCCTTGGCGGTGCCGCCGGTCGAGATGAGCTCGATGCCATGACGGCTAAGCGCGCGCGCGAAGTCGACCAGCCCGGACTTGTCCGAGACCGACAGGAGCGCGCGGGCGATGCGGCGCAGATCGGTCACAGCGGCAGCTCCGGCTCCTCGCGCGCCGGCCGGCGCGGGGCCTCGGTCGGATCGACATGCATGAAGGTCCAGTGCACGCGCGGCACCCCACGGGCGTTGCCGTAGATGACGATCTGTACGCCGCGCCGCGGTCCGTCGGGTCCTGCCAGGTAGACGCTTTCCTCGAGCGCTACTTTCTCCTCGTAGGCGTCGAAGGTCCACACCTGCCGGTTCGGCAGCATCAGCATGACGCCGTGTCCGTCGGTCAGCCGGTTGGCCTTGACCATCGGATGCAGATGGAAGCGCACGGCGAAATGGTCGCCGCGGTTGGACGGCAGGCTGTCGCCGCGCGCCGGCATGAACAGGTCCTCGCCGTCGAGCCGCTCGCCGTCGAGCGCGAGGCGGAACGTGCGTTGATGCACCACGCCGTAGCGCCTGGCGTAGCCGTCGTGCGAGCTGCGCAGCAGGATGTCGTGCTGGCGGTCCTGGCGCGCGACCGGGACGTTGTCCGGTCCGGACACGATCAGCGCGCCGAGCAGGTGGCGGAGCGAGCCGGAGGAGAGGAAGCGGCACGACGAGGTGTCGTTGAGCGTCACCGTCGAGTGCGCGGCGCTGGCGCGCGCGACCTGGCGCCAGTTCTCCCGGTTGGCGGACGGGACGCCGCAATTCACCACGATGCGGTGGCTCTGGGCGGAAAACTCGAACGACAGGCAGCCGGCGTGCGCCTCATAGCTCACGCTCGCGGGCGGCGGCGGTCCGGTGTCGGCGATCAGCAGCGCGCCGTTGGCCTGCACGCGCTGATAGCCGGAGTGCGGCGCGCCCGCGACCGGCGTGCCGCGTGCGTCGTCATAGGCAAGCACGGTCGCGAGCAGGTCCGGCGGGGTCGGGCCCATGCCGTTGAACAGCGCGAAACTGCCCTCGCCATGGCGGAAGAAGCGCAGCATCGGCATCATCCGGTCGATGGCGTTGTTGAGCGAGGGCGGCGGGGGAACGTTGCGCGCCGCGAACGCCTGGCGCAGCGGCAAGAGATCGAGCAGCAGCTCGATCAGCACGCCCGGATTGCGGCTGATGTGGCCGCCGTCGGGCAAGACTTGGCGATTGAGCTCGTCGACCAGCCGCCGCGTCATCGGTTTGAGCAGGCGCGTCTGGCCCTGCATGCACAGCGCTGCGGCGGTCAGGGCGATCACCCCCTGCAGGCGCGGCAGGCCTTCGCGGGTCGAGCCGAAGGTGCGGCGCAGATAACGCACCTGGGAGGTGAGATTGCGCAGGAAGCGACGGTAGAACCGCATGTCGGCTTCGTGCAGCAGCAGCGGCGCCTGGCTTAGCCACGACATGATGCGCCGCGCCACCACGTCGGGCTCCCAGCCGGCTGCGTCCCAGGAGCCTTGCAGGGCGATCCATTCGTCGACCAGCGCGCGCGCATTGGCGCGCGTGATGCCGGATTCGGCGGCGCGCAGATGGCGCAGCCAGCCGAAACCCAGCAGCGTGTCGGACCATTCCTCCGACGGCGGCTCCATCTCGAACGGCGAGCGCCCGTCGCAGGTCACGATCTTGCCGGCAAAGGCGAAGCGGCCGGCATAGATCTCGCTCGCGCGCGTCGGATCGGCAGTACGCAGGTCCTGCGGCGCGATCAGCAGGCGGTCGGCGACCGCGGCGGTGAAGCGCCAGCGCAACAGGGGATGTGCGTTGAGGCGGCCGACGCTGGTGCGCAGCCCGCGCCGCACCGCCAACGCGCTCAGCCTCATGCGCTCCGCGATCGACACGCGGGACATCGACGCGCCTGCCCCTCCGGTGACACGGGGTATTCCCCGCGGTGGGCGGGCACCATAGCGCCGGCCCAACTCGGGGCCAAATAATCTCTCAAAATTAGGCTAAAGCCGGTCGAGCCGGGCCGCGTAGAAGCCGTCGAGGCCGGAAAGGCGCGGTTCGGCGGGGTCCGGCCAGTGGCACGGCAGGGTGCGCAGGTCCCCGGCCGCGGTCGCGAACGCCGAATCACCGGCCTCTGCGGCTGTGATCGGCCGGCGGCGAACCGGCGCCTGGGCCAGCGCCGCGGCAATCACGTGCTCGCCCTCTTCGGGCTCGAGCGAGCAGACGCAGTACACGATGGTGCCGCCCGGCCGGGTCAGCGCGACGGCGCGTTCGAGCAGCCGGCGCTGCAGGTCGGCGAGCGCGGCGAGGTCGCTCTCGCGCTTGAGCCAGGGCACGTCCGGATGGCGGCGGATGGTTCCGGTCGACGAGCAGGGCGCATCGACCAGGACCGCGTCGAACGGTTCCGCCTGCCATTCGGTGGCGTCCGCCGTGACGCTCTCCGCCGTCAAGCCGAGCCGGGCGAGATTGTCGCGCAGGCGGGTCAGCCGCGCGGCCGAGCGATCGACCGCCGTCACCCGCGCGCCGGCGTGCGCGAGCTGCGCGGTCTTGCCGCCGGGCGCCGCGCACAGATCCGCGATCCGTTTGCCCGCGACGTCGCCGAGCAAGCGCGCCGGCAGCGCGGCGGCGGCGTCCTGCACCCACCAGGCACCTTCGCCATAGCCCGGCAGCAGCGAGACCGGCCCGTGCGCGATCGCGCGCACCGAACCGGTCGGCAGCACGCGGCCGCGCATGCGCTGTGCCCAGGTGGCGGCATCGGACTTGACCGTGAGGTCGAGCGGCGGCTCGTGCGCATGCGCGCGCGCGACGGCGCGCGCCGTGTCGTCGCCGTAGCTCTTGCTCCAGCGCGCCAGCAGCCACGGCGGCGTGTCGAGCGCGGGGTCGAGCTGCGCAAGTTCGGCGGCGCCCTCGCGCGCGATGCGCCGCAGCACGGCGTTGACCAGGCCGGGATAGTGGGCGGCGCGGCGATCGGCCTGCACCAGCCGGACCGCGAGGTCGACGGCGGCATGATCGGGCACGTCGAGCAGCAGGATCTGGGTGGCGCCGATCAGCAGCACGGCCTCGACGCGCGGCGCGTCGGAGGGAAATCCGCGCTCAAGGTATTTGCCGAGCAGGTGGCGCAGGCTGCCGAGTCGGCGCAGTGTCGTCGCGACCAGCTTGCGGGTGAGTGCGCGATCGCGCTCGGGCAGCGCGGGCAGGCCGGGGTGCTGCTCGGGGCCGTCAAGCTCGCCGTCCAACGGCCGGCGCCGGCGCAGCACATTGTCGAGGATGTCGACCGCGATGCGGCGCGCGTCGAGGCCGGGAACCGGTGCGGCGCGCCGCGCGATCGCCATTGCGCTCGTCTATCAGCCCCAGGGACCGGAGCGGCGGCCGCCCCACGGTCCGCCGGTCGGCACCGCCGTGCGCGGGCGTCCGGCCGGCCGCGCCATGACGTCGCCGCGGCCCATCTGGCTGGCGAGTTGCTGCAGCGCCGCGATGCGGTTCTGGGTCGACGGGTGGGTGGCGAACAGGTTGTCCATGCGCTGGCCCGACAGCGGATTGACGATGAACAGGTGCGCGCTCGCCGGGTTGCGCTCGGCGGCCTCGTTCGGGATCGCATGCGCGGCGGCGTCGAGCTTGGCGAGCGCCGAAGCCAGGTAGCCGGGCTCGCCGACGATCTCGGCGCCGAGCCGGTCGGCCGAGTACTCGCGCGTGCGGCTGATCGCCATCTGCACCAGCATCGCGGCGATCGGGGCGAGGATGACCATCGCGAGCGTGCCGATGATACCCATGCCGCCGCTGTTGCTGTCGCGGTTGCCGCCGAAGAACATGCCGAACTGCGCCAGCATCGAGATCGCACCGGCGATGGTCGCCGTGATGGTCATGATCAAGGTGTCGCGGTTGCGGATATGGGCGAGCTCATGCGCGATGACGCCGGCGACTTCCTCGCGCGAGAGGTTGTTGAGCAGGCCGGTGGTGACTGCCACGGCGGCGTGCTGCGGATCGCGGCCGGTCGCGAATGCGTTCGGCTGCGGGTTGTCCATCAGGTAGACGCGCGGCATCGGCAGGCCCGCGCGCGTGCTCAACTCCTGCACCAGCCGGTGCAGGTCGGGCGCGGCGCGCGCGTCGACTTCCTGCGCGCTCTGCATCGACAGCACCAGCCGGTCGGAGTTCCAGTAGCTGAACAGGTTCATGCCGGCGGCGATCACGAACGCGATCAGCATGCCGCTTTGGCCGCCGATCAGATAGCCGACACCCATGAACAGCGCGGTCAGGCCGGCGAGCAGGATCGCGGTGCGCAGGTAGTTCATCGTCTCCTCCATGCCGCGCTGGTGGCTGCGGCACAATCGGCGCGCAGATGGGAATGCGCCAGCGCGGCTGCAAGCCGCCTGCTCGGCGACGCAGCGACGCATCTTGCAAACCCTTGATTCGACTTAAAGTTCCCGAAGCGGCGACTTGGTGCTGCGGCTCTCCGCGCGAGCTGTTCAGCGCGTCACCAGCACGGTCGTGCCGACGCTGACGCGGCCGTAGAGATCGACCACGTCCTGGTTGTACATGCGGATGCAGCCGTAGGACACGAAACCGCCGACCGAGCCGGGCGCGTTGGTGCCGTGGATGGCGTATTCGCCGCCCGCCAGCGTGAGCGCCGCGGCGCCCATCGGGTTGCGCGGCGAACCGCCCGCGATCACGTCGGGCAGCGAGGGCTTGTCGCGCTTGACCTCGCGCGGCGGCGACCAGGCCGGCTTGATGTACTTGCCGTCGATGCGCGTGGTGCCGGCCCACTGCTTGCCGGCGCGGCCTACGCCCACGGGATAACGGATGGCGCGGCCGTCGCCGAGCACGTAATAGAGCCGCCGCTCGCCGGTGCGCACCACCACGGTGCCGGCCGCCGCGTCGCCGCGGAAATGCACCATTTCGCGCGCGACGGCCGGATCCGAGCCAGCCATCGCGGTTGCCGCGACGACGGCGACCATGCCCGCAAGCGGGCCGATCCTACGGCGCATGAAATCCCCCTGCCCACACCTTGCGCGCCTCGACGCGCACCGCCCAGTCCGACGCCCATGATAACGCGAGCCCCGCCGTTCCCCAGCGGTGACCTGCAATCAGCGTAAAAAATCAATCAAGATTCGATCGCCGCATCAATCATTCATGAGCCATGATCGCGCGCCGCAGTGCGGTTTTCCGCCGGGTGTTGCAGCCGGGACGCGGTTTTGCCGAACTAATGCAGCTTCCTGCCGTTCTGCGTCACCAGATCGAGAAACTGCGAAATCTCGCGATTGAGGAAGTCGACATCGGCCGGGAAGCCGCCGCCGGCCGACGCGTGGCCGGTCACCGTGCCGGGGCTGATGGTGACCACGCGCGCGTCGCGGATGTGGCGCGCGGCATCGTGCGGCTCATATTCGGGATTCAGCAGGTCCTTGGTGCCGGTCATGATCAGGGTCTTGGCCTTGATGGCGCGCAGCGCCTTGACCATGTCGCCGTTCATGCCGGGCGTCGAACCGATGTCGTGGCGTTCATAGGCCCAGGTCTGGTAGATCCAGTCGTTGGCGTCGAACAGCTTGATCTGGGCCGTCTCCTGCTGCTGCAGCCAGGGCAGCACGTCCATCTGGTTCTGGAATTGGTCGCGATACATCTCGGGCGAGCGCGCCGACAGGAAGCCGAGGATGTCGCGCCACAGCCGGATGCCCTGCTCGGGCGGCTCGGCGTAGTCGCCGTTGTTCCAGGCCGGATCGAGCATGATCGCCTTGCGCGAGGCGTCCAGCACCACCACGGTCCAGGCCGGCGTCCTGGCGAGCGGCACCAGCGAGATCAGGCTGTCCATGAAGTCCGGATGGCTGACGCCCCACTGCAGCACCTGCATGCCGCCCATCGAGGGGCCGATCACGGCGACGACGCGGTTGATGCCGAGGTGCTCCATCAGCTTGCGCTGCGACGCGACCATGTCGCGGATCAGGAACTTGGGAAACCGCATGCGCGGTTGCGCGGTCGAGTTCGACGGCGAGGTGGTCAGGCCATTGCCGATCGCGTCGGTGCAGATGATGAAATACTTCTCCGTGTCGAGCGCCTTGCCGGCTCCGATGAGGAAGTCGAGGCGATGGTGATTGCCGCTGATCGCCGTGACCATCAGGATGGCGTTGGACTTCTTCTCGTTGAGCTTGCCGTGGGTGACGTAGGAGATGGCAAAGTCCTTGATCACTTCACCCGACTCGAGCGTCAGGTCGCCGATCCGGTAGGATTGGTGTGGCGGCTGATCGGGCCTGTGCGCCAGCGCCGGAGATGCGGCGAGCGCCGCCGCCAACGCAAGACACCACACGAACGTGAGCATGGTCGCCTCCCCACATAGCTTGTTGATGCGAAGACTATCGGAGGCGACCGGCTGTTTGCCACCGCGATTTCACGCCTCTTCGCTGACCGCGTCGAGCGGCGCATCGATGGTGCAGATGACGCCGGCGGCGTGAAAGTCGATTCTCACCTCGCCCTGCAGTTGGGTCGCGAGGCTGCGCTCGATCAGGCGCGAGCCGAAGCCCCTGCGGCTCGGCGCGGCGACCGGCGGTCCGTCATGCTCCTGCCAGCGCAGGCGGAAGCGCCCGTCGGCCGCCTGCCATTGCAGGGTGACCCGGCCGGCATCGACCGACAGCGCGCCGTACTTGATGGCGTTGGTGCACAGTTCGTGCAGCGCTATCGACAGCGCGACCGCGCTCTGCGGGCGCAGGCGCAGCGCGGGACCTTCCACTGCGAAGCGCTCGCGATCGGGCGTGCGGTGCGGCTGCAAGGTCGAGGCGACCACGTCGTGCAGCTCGGCGCTCGCCCAGTTCTCGTTGGTCAGCACGCTGTGGACGTTGCTCAAGGTCAGCAGCCGACCCTCGAAGCTCGCCTGCACGCTCGGTTCGACGCCTTCGTGGCGGAAGGTCTGCGCTGCGAGCGCCTGCACGATCGCGAGCGTGTTCTTGACCCGGTGGTGCAACTCGCCGATCAGCAGGTCGCGCTGCTGCTCGGCGCGCTTGCGGTCGGTCACGTCGCGGAACACCACGCCCATGCCGTCGCCGAGCGGGAACAGCCGATAGGCAAGCCAGCGGCCGGGAAATACCACCGACTCGGTCTCGGACCGGATGGTCTTGCGGCTTGCCATCACTTGGTGAAACAGCCGGCCCAGCTCGGTCTCGCGCGCACCCGCGAGCGCCTCCCAGAGGATGCGGCCGAGCATGTCCTGCGGCGGGCGGCGGAAATGGCGCGCCGCCTCCTCGTTGAACAGGATGATGCGCCAGTCGCGATCGACCGCGTAGAAGCCCTCGCCGATGCCGTCCAGAATCGCGGCGAGGCCAGCTTCGGAGCGAAGCGCGGCGACTTTCTCGGCGATGAGGGATTGAAGTTCGGAGGTGAGCAAACGGGCGGACCCAGTGGCAATGGTGTTGAACGCTATAGGCATTGCGGCGTGGAACAGCAAATACGCGCGCGGCAACACCTACATGTGTGCCGCGCCCGGATCCTCCCCGGTAACCGGTCATCGCGCTCCGCGCGCGGCCTCGACGGCCCGGCGCAACTCGGCGAGCCCTTCGGTCGCCGGACTCTTGGGCTTTTCCTTTGCATACCGGTCGAGCGCTGCCGCCACGAATTTGTGCTGGCGACCGTTCGATTCGAGCGACCACAACGCCGATGCCGCGTAGACGATCCGAACCAGCGTGTCCTGAGGGTATTTCTTCGTGATCACATCCATCGCGTCCTTGTTGGGGCGATGGCGCAGCACGACCATCGCCACGATGTCGCGAACATCGACACCGGGCAGAGAGGCAACCGAGTCGTAATAGGCATAGATCGGACGCACATAGGCCTCGTCGCCGGTCGCGAAACTCGCGGACCAGAAGGCATCGAACGAGTTCGGATGTTCGGGCTTTGCCTGACGCAGCGGGAGAACGGGTGTGATTGTCGCGATTTGAGGCTGCGGCCAGCCCCATCCCGCTGCCGCACCAATCGCTTCCGGACGTCGGTCAGCCAGCCGAAGCCCCGCGATCACAATGACCTGCGCTTGCCGGCCCAAGTTTGGCGCTGCAGTCGCCTTCTGGATTTCGGCCGGATGCTTGAAGAATACGCCGGCGAGAAAACCCATCATGGCCTCTCTGCCGATTCCGCCGGCCCGCTCCCAGTCCGCCAGGAACTGAGGAATGTCGAATGGTTTCTCGTAGTAGCGCGAAACGGCAGCCCCAAGCTCCTGGATACTGGGGCCCGCGCTCGAGGCTTTGGGCGCCTGTTGTGCGGACAGTGGCGGCGAGATTGCCGCAAGCCCGATGCAGGCAATCAGAGCAAAGGCAAGGCTGGCTGCGCGCACCGCAGCACCCCTCCTCGGGCGGCGAACCTCAGGCGGCTTACACACTCTTCCGCTTGTTCTGCCGGTTGTTCACCAAGTCATCCACCACGGCCGGATCTGCCAAGGTGGAGGTGTCGCCGAGATTGCCGTACTCATCCTCGGCGATCTTGCGCAGGATGCGGCGCATGATTTTGCCCGAGCGCGTCTTGGGCAGCCCCGGTGCGAACTGGATCAGGTCGGGCGAGGCGATCGGGCCGATCTCCTTGCGCACCCAGGCGACCAGCTCCTTGCGCAGCTCTTCGGAGGGCTGCTCGCCCGCCATCAAGGTTACGTAGGCGTAGATGCCCTGGCCCTTGATGTCGTGCGGGTAGCCGACCACGGCGGCCTCCGACACCTTGACATGCGCCACCAGCGCGCTCTCGACCTCGGCCGTGCCCATGCGGTGGCCGGCGACATTGATGACGTCGTCGACGCGGCCGGTGATCCAGTAGTAGCCGTCGGTGTCGCGGCGGCAGCCGTCGCCGGTGAAGTACTTGCCCGGATAGGTCTTGAAGTAGGTGTCGACGAAACGCTCGTGATCACCGTAGACGGTGCGCATCTGCCCGGGCCAGGACTCGGCGATGCACAGATTGCCGCTGGCGGCGCCTTCCAGCACCTTGCCGTCGGCATCGACGATCTGCGGCACGACGCCGAAGAACGGCAAGGTCGCGGAGCCGGGTTTCAATTTGATGGCGCCGGGCAGCGGCGTGATCAGGATGCCGCCGGTCTCGGTCTGCCACCAGGTGTCGACGATCGGACAGCGGCCGTCGCCCACCACGTGGTAGTACCACTCCCAAGCTTCCGGATTGATCGGCTCGCCGACGCTGCCGAGCAGGCGCAGCGACTTGCGCGAGGTCTTCTTCACCGGGTCGTTGCCGGCCTGCATCAGCGCGCGGATCGCGGTCGGCGCGGTGTAGAAGGTGTTGACTTGGTGCTTGTCGACCACCTCCCAGAAGCGCGACATGGTCGGATAGTTCGGCACGCCCTCGAACATTAGCGTGGTGGCGCCGTTCGCAAGCGGCCCATAGACGATGTAGGAGTGGCCGGTGACCCAGCCGACGTCGGCGGTGCACCAGTAGATATCGCCGTCGTGATAGTCGAACACGTATTGGTGCGTCATCGCGGCGTAGAGCTGATAACCGCCGGTCGTGTGCAGCACCCCTTTCGGCTTGCCGGTCGAGCCCGAGGTGTAGAGGATGAACAGCGGGTCCTCGGCGTTCATGTGCTCGCACGGGCACTCAGCGGTCACGACCTTGGCGGCCTCGTGATAGTAGACGTCGCGCACCGGGTTCATGTCGACCGCCGCGCCGGTACGCCGGACCACGATCACATGGTCGACACCGCCGACCTTGGCGATGGCCGCGTCGGTGTTGGCCTTGAGCGAAACCTTGCGGCCGCCGCGGATGCCTTCGTCGGCGGTGATGACCACCTTGGAGCTGCAATCCTCGATGCGGTTGGCGAGCGAGTCCGGCGAGAAGCCGCCGAACACCACCGAGTGGATCGCGCCGATACGCGCGCAGGCCAGCATCGCGTAGGCGGCCTCGGGGATCATCGGCATGTAGATGGTGACGCGGTCGCCCTTCTCGACGTTGCGGTTGCGCAGGATGTTGGCGAGCCGGCACACTTCGTCGTGCAGCTCCCGATAGGTGATCTTCTTGTCGTCCTTCGGGTCGTCGCCTTCCCAGATGATCGCCACCTGATCGGCACGCTTCGCCAGATGTCGGTCGATACAGTTGTAGGCGACGTTGAGAACGCCGTCCTCGAACCATTTGATCGAAACGTTGCCGGACGCAAAGGAGGCGTTCTTGATCTTGGTCGGGGCCTTGTACCAGTGCAGGCGCTTGGCCTCACCGGCCCAGAAGCCGTTCGGGTCGGCGACCGAGCGCTCGTACATCGCCCGGTAGTCGGGCTCCTTGAGATAGGCGCGGCTCTTCCACTCCGGCGGTACGTCGTAGATCTTGTCCGACATTTCACTCCCTCCGGAACGCGCCCTGCGGACGCGCGTGTCAAAATGCTTATCGTCGGTTCATATTATGCGTCGGCGGTCCGACCGGACAAGGCGTGCCTCGTCACACTTTGGCGTTAAGCCATTGGTCGAACGTGCGGGGAAGCCGCGATGGCGAAGAACATTGTGATCTTCTCGGACGGCACCGGGCAGGGTGCCGCCGTGCCGCAGGACCGGTGGACCAATGTGCGCAAGCTGTGGGACGCCACCAAGGCGGCGGCGCCGGACCGGCAGGTTGCGTTCTACGATCCGGGTCTCGGCTCCGCCGACCAGAAGGACCACAGCTGGCGGCGCCGCGCCCACGACGTGGTCAGCCGGCTGACCGGGCTCGGCATCTCGCGCAACATCAAGGACTGCTATGCGGCCATCATCGAGAACTACGAGCCGGGCGACCGCATCTTCCTGTTCGGGTTCAGCCGCGGCGCCTACACGGTGCGCAGCATGGCCAGCGTGCTCGCGCTGTGCGGCGTGCCGCAGCACGATGCCGCCGGCAGGCCGGCGCGCGATAAGGCGGTACGCGACGCCCTGGTCGAGGCGGCCGTCGAGAAGGTCTACAAACACTACGGCGGCGCGGCCACGGAGAAGAAACGCAAGGCACGCGGTGCTGCGTTCCGTAAGAAATACGGCGGCAACCTTGCCGGCACGCACGAGCCGCCGGTGCCTTACTTCATCGGCGTGTGGGATACGGTGCGAGCGATCGGCGTTCCGGGATCCGGCAGCCTGTTCCACTGGCGTCACGCTTTCCACAGCGCGGCGCTCGACCCGCGCATCCCCTACGCCCGGCAGGCGCTGTCGATCGACGAGAACCGCCGCGCGTTCAAGCCGGAGCTGTGGGAGGAAACGGCGGCCGACCGCGCCAGCGGCCGCATCAAGCAAGTCTGGTTTCCCGGCGTTCATTCCGACGTCGGCGGCGGCTACGTGGAAAGCGAACTCTCCGACCTGGCGCTCGACTGGATGACCCGCGAGGCGACCACGGTCCCCGAGCCGCTGATCGTCGACATGACGCGCCTCCCGTTGCGTCCGTCATATGACGGCTTGCAACACGACGAGCGCACCGGGATGGGCGTCATCCGGCGCGAGGGGACACGCGAAGGCTATCGGCCGGACGTCCTCTACGAGCCGCATGTCGGCAACCGCTTCAAGCTCCGCCTGGCGCGCTCGGTGACCGGTGACGCGCCCTACCGTCCGCGCGCGTTGCGCGCGCACCGCGACTACAAGCACCTGTACTGAAGGGCGTTGCGGGGGGGTGACGTCAAACTCCCATCCAGCCGATGATGGCACCTTGCAGCAGCAGCACGGCGAGCCAGTGGCCCGAGTTGATGACGGTAAGCATGACCTTGCGCATGCCGAATGCGTTGTTGACCGCCATGGTGGTGAGCACGAAGCCGAACCACGCGAAGGCGGCCGAGATCACCCCGCTGCGCACCGTCACGGCGCCGAGGTGGCCGATCAGGCCGGCGAGCACCCACGCCATGATCACGCCGGCCACGAAGGCGAGGACATAGGGCGCATAAGAGGCCGGCGTGCCCTTGCGCGTTTCGACCTCGGCCTTGAACGCCTCCATGGTCTTGCCGTGCGCCGCCACCCAGGGCTTGGCGAGCAGGCCGTAATAGACGGCGCCCAGGAGCCAGCCGGCGATACCGGCGATGAGGACCGCGAGATAGTTCATTCCAGCGAATGTCATGGGCGCTCTCCTCCGGTCCGCGCGCACCCTACACCGGCAGCCCGGTAACCGGCGCGCGTCGTCGCACTTCGAAATTGGGCAAAATTACACGGTGAAATTGCGCTAGAATCCAGCCGGCATCGTGCCGGCGTCGCAAACCGCGGGAGGGGATCATGCGGCAGAAGGTGGGAAGGATTTCGAGGACGGCGACAAAGAAGAAGTCGGTCAGGAAGCCGAAGAAAGGGCTGATCTCCTTTGTCAAACGCACTCTACCGCCTTGTGAGGGGATTGATTGCACCCGTTACATCCTCAACCCGTTCGTCGCACGAGAGCTGGCGCGTTTCAAGGAGCCCATGCCGCCTATCGCCGACCGCGCCGATGCAGAGATTGCCGCAGCCGCCGAACTGGAGCTTCGGGCCGGCCAGAGCCTCATCTGGCTTCGTCGACTTGAAGCTTCAGGCGACTTCTTCGCCGGTTTTTTCCTGCAGTTGCTGCGGGGCGGTGGCGGTCCGGAGGTTTGCCAGTCCTTTGGATCGAAATGCGTCTGTCAGCTCGAAAAGTCGCGCGCCGTGGAACTGCCGCGCGTGAGTGTGCCGGTCGACTTCAACTTCAAGGGCGCGAGGTACACCGCCATTTTCTTGCTTAGGGCAAGCCTCAGGATCAGTCCCGGCAAATGCATGCCGCTTCCACCGGAATGATGGAGTCATGCGGACGCATCATCGCGGCCCCGAAAGCGCCCACACGGCTGTGCGCTTGATTTCCAGGTCTTCGAGATCGCGGATCACCGGGATCGCGTACTCAGCCAGCCGCTCGAGCCGTGGCTTCGGCAGATAGGTGCGGCCGGGATCGCCGATCAGCACCTGGGTGCCGACGGCGCGGTGGCGGTCGAGGAAGCCGAGCGCACGCTCGGCGGTCGTACGTTCGTAGAACAGATCACCGGCCAGGATCACGTCGTAGCGCGGCTGGCGCGGCGCCGGGCGATCGAGCAGGTCCTGGATCAGCACCTCGATGTAGGCGCCGTTCTGCTCCGCGTTGAGGGCGATCGCATGCTCGGCAAAGGCGTCGATCTCGGCGGCGATCACCGGCGCCGCGCCGGCCCGCGCGGCTGCGATGGCGACAAGGCCCGATCCGGCGGCGAGATCGAGCACGCGTTTCCCGCGCACCACGTCGGGGTGGTCGAGCACGTAGCGCGCCAGCGCCTGCCCGCCGGCCCAGGCGAATGCCCAATACGGCGGCGGCAGGCCGATCGCCTCGAGCTCCGCTTCGGTCTTCTGCCAGATCGGCACCGCCTCGTCGGCGAGATGCAACATGATCTCCGGCACGTGCGGCACCGGTTTCAACCGCGTGTTGGCGCGGATGAAGGCTTTGCGGTCGGCGGTCATTGGGTCATTATGACGAAAGCGCACCATGCCAACCATCGATGCCAACCGCGTGCTCGCCGATCTGACGCAACTGCGTTCGTTCGGCGCCTACAAGACCGGCGTGCATCGGCCGACCTTCTCGGCCGAGGACGTGGCGGCACGCGCCTGGTTCGCCGAGCGCATGGCTGCCGCCGGCCTCGACACGACGATCGACGGCATCGGCAATATCCTGGGCCTAAGTCGCGCGCCCGGACCGAAGGCGCTCGCCGGCTCGCACCTGGAAAGTCAGAACCATGCGGGCTGGCTCGACGGCCCGCTCGGCTGCGTCTACGCGCTCGAAGCCGCGCGCGCATTGGCCGGCGATGCGGCGACGCGTGAACTCGGAGTCGACGTCGGCGTGTTCTGCGACGAGGAAGGGCATTTCGGCTCGTTCCTCGGCAGTCGCTCGCTGATCGGCCTGCTCACCGAACAGGACATCGACAAGGCGGCAAGCCGCAGCGACGGCACGCCGCTACGCGACGCGCTGGCGCGCGCCGGCTACGCCGGCCGGCCGCGCACGACAATCGATCCGGCGCGCTACCAGGCGTTCTTCGAGGCCCACATCGAGCAGGGTGACACGCTCGAATCGTCGGGTCTGCGCATCGGCGTCGTGACCGCGATCGTCGCCATCTGGCAATACCGCATCACGGCCAGCGGCGAGCAGAACCACGCCGGCACCACCTCGATGCAGCGGCGGCGCGACGCCGGCCTTGCGCTGGTACGCTTGCTCGCCGCGATCGATCGCGAATTTCCCAAGGCGGCGGGGCCCCGTACGGTCTGGACCACCGGCCGCATCATGCTCGATCCGGGCGGCCCGAGCGTCATCCCGGGACGCGCCGAGGCCTACTTCCAGTTCCGCGATGCCGACCCGGCGACGCTCGACCGCCTGCACGGGACGCTCGACCGCCTCGTCGCCGAGGCGAACCGCGATACGCGCTGTGCGCTTACGCTCGAACGGCTGAGCGCGAGCACGCCGGCGCGCATGGACGAGCGCCTGATGGCGGCGCTCGAACAGGCGGCCGAACGCCACGCACCGGGCAAGCATCTGCGCATGCCGAGCGGCGCCGGCCACGACGCGCAATGGTTTGCCCGCGTGCTGCCGGCCGCGATGCTGTTCGTGCCGTCGATCGGCGGCATCAGCCATCATTGGACCGAGAACACGTCGGATCAGGACATCGTGCTCGGCGCGCAGGTGTTCGCGGACGCGATAGCGGCGGTGTTGAAGGGAGGATGATCGGGTCCAGGTGAGCTGTCGACGGCGTCGGCGCCCATTGGAGCGGTTTCCGCCGAAGCGCAACCGGTTCGCTGCAGAAAGACGGAACCAGTAAGAAATCTAGGCCGTTGGCAGCTCGATGACGGTGCTCACCGCTTCCAAGGCGTCATAGATCACGACCTGGACGATCGGATGCTCCTGCTTGAGCGCCAATCCCGCCGCTTGCGCGGCTTCCGAGGTCGCGTAGGCCCGCTTGGTTTGCCGATCCACTTGCAGGCGATAGCGGTCGTCGACCGGCCGCTTGCGCTGCGTGAACAGCTCTTGCGCCGGTTCTACCGGCTGCACTTGCTTGGCTGTGATCTTGGTTCCATCACGCGGCGCCATGCGTTATTCTCCTTGGTCGAAATCTTTCCCGATGAATCCGGAGGGGACTTCCCAACCAGGCGTCAAACCGACAGCCCATCGAAGCGATTGCTCCACTCGAAGCCGCAAGCGCTGCAGACCCAATCGTTTTGCACGAGCCCCTTTCCAAGATGCATCGAGCCGATGGGAGCGACGGCCGGAAGCCCGCAGTTGGGACATGAGATGCGGTGTGGAGGGGCACTCTCCGGCAGCATCGGCGCCTGGATTCGACGATCGCTTCGAGCGGCGCGCTGCGGATACTGGGTTGGGTACATTTGCACCGATGCAACATGGGGATGGCAGGCGCCCATTACGAGCTATTTCTTTTGCGCGCCGACCGTCGCCAACCCTTGATAAGCGACCCCGAAGCAGTAGCTGTCCGGAGTGCCGCGCCCTCCAGTCTCCCCGACTCCGGGTGGCACGGAGCCCCGGCGTGTCTTTGTCAGCCGGGGCTTCGCTTTGCGGTTGGGCGCCGAAACGGCTTGCCCCATTCCCGGAACCTTTTGTCGGGTCGGCGAATTTTCTTCCCCGTCGGGAAGGAACTCGCATGTCCGAAATGGCGTCATCCTCCGTGTCCGCTGTCCCGTCGTCGAGTCTGTCTCCGGCGCGCGCGATGGCGCGGCGGCTCGGGCTGCGCTACGTCACGACCGGCGAGCTGGCGATCCGCCGCCGGCGTCTCGGCGAGCGCTTCACCTACCTGGGCGCGGACGGCCGCACGATCCGCGATTCCGCGGTCCGGCAGCGCTTGAAGCGCCTTGCAGTGCCGCCCGCCTACGAAGACGTGCTCTACGCCGAAGATCCTTCAGCGCACATCCAGGCGATCGGGCGCGACGCGGCCGGGCGCCTGCAGTATCGCTATCACCCCGACTGGCAGAAGGTACGCGAGACGCGCAAGGCGCGGCGTCTTGCGCGCCTGGTCGAAGTCCTGCCGCGCATCCGCCGCAGCGTCGGCCGGCATCTCGCCGCGGCCGAGCCGACGCGCGCGTTCGCGCTCTGCGCCGTGATCGAGTTGGTGGCGCGCAGCGCAATCCGTTCCGGCCACGAATCCTATGCGCGTGAGCGCGGGACGCGAGGCGCCACGACGCTGCTCAAGTCCGACGTCGCGGTCGACGGCGCGGCGATCACGCTGAAGTTCCGCGCCAAGGGCGGCAAGGACGTGCGCAGGGAATGCCGTGCGCCGCGGCTTGCGGTCGCGATCAGCGTCCTGCGCGCGCTTCCCGGCCGCCGCATCTTCCAGTATCGCGGCGACGATGGCGCGACGCGCATCGTCACGGCGGCCGACGTGAACGATTTCCTGCGCGAGATCGCGGGCGTGAAGATCTCGCTCAAGGACTTCCGCACGCTGTGCGCCTCGACGGCCGCCCTCGAGGCACTCGCACGCATGGCGCCTGCCGCCAGCCAACGCGGGCGGCGCCGCCAGGTGCGCGAAGCCGTGACCGCGGTCTCCGAGCAGCTGGCCAATACGCCGACGATCTGCCGCAAGAGCTATGTCCACGACGCCGTCGTCACGGCGTTCGAGAACGGCGAGCTGAAGCGGTTCGGCGTCAAGCTGAAGGGCTGCCGCTCGGCGGCGCGGCGCGAACGGTTGCTGGCGCAGGTGGTGGCGTCGGCCGCGGAATAGGTGCCGCACATCTTGTGAGCATGCAGATGTTGGCGGGAGAGGCAGGATTCGAACCCGCGCTGGCGCGGTTTTGGAGGCCGCCGCTCTACCCCTGAGCTACACTCCCTGAAGTTGGCACCGACTGGCGGACTTGAACCGCCCTGGCCGCGTCCACAGCGCGACGCCATCACCCGATCGGCTCAGAGCATGATCCCGAAAAGTGGGTAGCGGTTTTCGGAAAAGATCATGCTCCAACAAGTCGGCATTGGTAGCGGCCCCCGGTGACGATCCGGGCTCAAGGCCCTTATGAGAGGCCTCTGTTCGCCATCGAACTGCCGCCGCACCGGCTCAAGAGCATGATCCCGAAAAAGCCTGTCCCGGACGTGATCCGGGATGGATGCCGGTTTTTGGAAAAGATCATGCTCCACTGAGGACTCGAACCAGGGCATCGCGGAGTCAAAGCCCGCAGCCTTTCTACTTGGCTAAGCCGGCATGATTTGGAGCACGCAACGGGAGTCGAACCCGCGAAGTCCGGCATTGAAAGTGCCGTGCCCTTACCGACCAGGCGATGCGCGCGTTATTGGTGCGGGCCGCGAGAATCGAACTCGCCTGGAACGCCTTGGAAGGGCGCCGATCCACCAATGACCCAGACCCGCGTGAAGATGGCGGAGAGACCCGGATTCGAACCGGGACGGCCGTGAGGCCTCGGCGCGTTAGCACCGCGCTGGTTTAACCATTCACCCATCTCTCCAAAAAACTGGCGACCACGGCGCGACTCGAACGCGCGACATCCGGTGTAGGAAACCGGCGCTCTCTCCGCTGAGCTACGTGGCCGTGGAGCTCCCGGCAGGATTCGAACCTGCGCATGGCCCCGGGTAGAAGCCGGGCGCTCTCTCCGCTGAGCTACGGGAGCAAAGTCATCGCCAATGGGGCATCGCACCTGCGTGATTGGATGCGTGGACGGGGATCGAACCCATTCATGGCGGTTTTGCAGACCGCAGCGTTCCCATTTTGCCGCCACGCGGGAAACTGGCACGGGGACGCGGGGTCGAACCGCGGACCTTCGCGTTCAGAGCGCGACGCTCTACCAGCTGAGCTATCCCCGAACAGATGGAGGTCCCGGTGGGGGTCGAACCCACATGCCTCTGCGTTCGTAGCGCAGCGCTCGTCCATTGAGCTACGGGACCGAAGATGGCGCGACGTAGGAGATTCGAACTCCTGTAGCCGCGCGCTGAGAACGGGGCGGCCTGACCCTGAAGTCTTGCGTTTGCGCATGACCTTTGCCCGAAAAGTCTGTCAACTTTTCGGGGTCATGCGCGAGCCGAACGACGCGAAATTTGGCTCCCGCCGCTGGGATCGAACCAGCCTTCGCCGGTTAACAGCCGGCCGCCCTCACCGAGATGGCTCGACGGGAATGGTGGAGGAATTCGGAAAACGGCCCGCCGCCGCTTCGCAGCTATGGCGTGGCGCCCGCTTCTGCCGCGCCGAAGCGTCAGCGAAGGCGGATGGTGGAGAAACCGGGAGTCGAACCCGGCAGGCCGATCTTGCAAGGATCAGCTGCAGCCCGCTGCTTTCCCCATGACGTGATGTCGTGGTGCACGAGGATGGGATCGAACCACCGCCGCGCGCGCCTTCAACGCGCCGCTCTACCTCTGAGCTACTCGTGCAAGAATTGGTGCGGATGCCGGTAATCGAAACCGGGTCGCCTGAGTGGCACTCAGGGGCTCGACCTTCCAGCTACATCCGCAATTCAACTTGGTGGGCAGGGCTGGATTTGAACCAGCACAGCGCGATGCGGCGCTTTTACGGAGCGTTGGGCTCACCAGTGCCCAGCCTGCCCGAAGATGGTAGCAGGGGTCGGAATCGAACCGACTGTGCCTTTCGGCATCAGGGTATGAGCCTGATCAGCGCCCGGTGCTTGTCCCTGCGGCAACGAAGAAATTGGCGGAGCGCCGACGTGTCGATCGCCATGCCGTGAGGCACTCACCCGCTTCGAACGGGGACCGGAGGCCGCTCCGGTTGACGCTCCATGTTGATGGCGGAAGGCGACGGTCTCGATCCGCAGTGCGCGCAGCACCCAGCCCGCTTCAGTCGGCCCAGCTCTCGTGCAGGAAGTTCGGCGGGAACGCCTTCCTCGCGGTTGTCAGCTCGTGCGGCGTCGGCTCGACCGGCGCGCGCAGCGGCTTCATCGCCATCGCGTTGTCCTTCGCGACGTTGCACGGAGAGCAAGCGGCTACGACGTTCGTCCATTCGGTGATGCCGCCTCTCGAGCGCGGCACGACGTGGTCGAACGTGAGCTCGCTCGTGTGGAACCGCTCGCCGCAATACTGGCAGCGGAAGCGATCGCGCACGAAGACGTTGAAGCGCGTGAAGGCCACGTGCTTCGGCGTCGGCTGGTAGAGGTGCAGCGCGAGCACGGACGGCAGGCGCATCTCGATCGACGGACTGCGCGCCACCTGGTCGTATTCCTCGACCACGTAATGCGTACCCTTGACCACCGCCCTTGATGGCGTCCTCCCAGTTCAGCAGCGACAGCGGCAGATAGCTGAGCGGCTGAAAGTCGGTGTTGAGCACCAACGCCGGGTGCGCGGCGAACATCGCGATCTCCTGTGCGCTGGTGTGGTGGACGCCGCCGGATTCGAACCGACACCGAAGCCGTTATGAGCGGCTGGCTCTGCGCGATTGAGCTAGACGTCCGTGAATGGTCAAGGTGGCTGGATTTGAACCAGCGAGCTCCTCCTTCCGAAAGAGGCGGGAACGGCCGGGCTTCCCTACACCCTGGTGAAGTTGGCGCCTTGCATGGGGATCGAACCCACCGAAATCCGATCGACAGTCGGACCGCGTCACCAGCTGCGTCGCAAGGCATGAAGGGAAGGCTCGGCGTCCACGTTGGTGCAAGCTGTTGGAATCGAACCAACTGCCACTCGGTTATCAGCCGAGGCCCTCACCGGTCGGACTAGCTTGCGTTGTTGGTGCGTCTTGCTGGGCACGATCCAGCGGCCTCCGCCATGTCACAGCGGCGCTCTACCAGCTGAGCTAAAGACGCGTGGTGCTCCCTGACGGACTCGAACCGCCGAATGTCGGTGTGTAGGACCGATGCCTTGGCCGCTTGGCGAAGGGAGCGAAACTGGTGCGCTGAGCCGGACTCGAACCAGCACTGCACGGGGTTTGAAGCCGTTGCCTCTGCCGTTGGGCTACCAGCGCGTGCTCGCGGCAGGCTTCGAACCTGCACTGTGCGGGGTTTAGGCCCGGGCCTCTGCCGGTTGGGCTACGCGAGCGTGGTGCGCCGAGCAGGATTCGAACCTGCACTGCTCTCGTTCTGAGCGAGATGCCTCCTGCCGGTTGGGCTATCGGCGCGTTGTTGGTGCCGTCAGCGAGGTTCGAACTCGCGACCTCCCCCATACCAAAGGGGCACTCTCCCAGCTGAGCTATGACGGCGCTTCATGAAATGTTTCAAAGAATGGAGCCCGCAGGAGGGGTTGATCCTCCGACCCCCGCCTTACAAGAGCGGTGCTCTACGCTGAGCTATGCGGGCAATTGGTGCTGGCAGGGTGGATCGAACCGTCGGCGCCTTATGAAAGCGCTGCATGGCCACTTCGCTATGCCAGCTTGAAAATCGACAAATGGACGACGGCGCCGGCACCGCGCTGCGGAGCGGCCTCGTCGGGGTGCGCCGATCGCGAGCACGGCGCCGTCGTCCAATTCTGGACGTTCACGATGTCAAACAGCCCGGCTCCATCGGAGCCGTATTCTCCGGCGCGCACGCTCAGCAGCGCGCGCCGGTCACAAGCTCATACGCGCGCCTTGTCGCGCGCCGCGATGAAGCGGCGCAGCTTCCGGCGAGCTCCGAGCGGAAGGGTGATGTGAAGCGATGTACGCGCGCGCGAAACCGCCGGCGCGTGGGCGCCTTCGTGACGGTCTGCCGGCGTAGTCCTGATCTTGTGGGCCATCTCGCCCCTCCTGCCGGTTTCGGCGGGAGGGTGTGGCCCTGGCCGCCGCTTAGACTGGTAACCTCAGCCCTTGTTCGGGCTTCTGTGTGCACGCGGTGGAACCGCCATACGGCATTGCCACGCGCGCATGCCGACGGTCGCCCGGTCGCGATAGCGACCGCGCGGCGGCGGTATTGGCGGCGAGATATGACCGTATCGAAGTCATCGGTTCCTCGGTTCGCGCACACGCGGCGGCGCGAGTTGGGCGCGGTGTGTGGCAGATTAAGTAGGCAAAATCAAGGAGTCGTTAAAGGGGTTTGCCCTTTGCGAGCGCAAAAAAGCAAACCCATGTGTTCCGAGCGGACGGCGGCGCGGTTACTTCCGATTTTCGATCAACAAGTTGGTTGCCTAGGGCAAGCGCGCGATGCGGCGCGATGGCGCAACCCATGAAATTTTCTTCAGCAACCCATTTCCGTTCTTGTGGCGTGCAGTGAACCGCCGGTCTTCACCGTCGCGCAACCCGACATGTTGCATCGCCGGCGCGCATGAGAGGCTAGCCGGCCTTCCTGCGCCCGCCCGACCGCACGGCCTCCTTGGGAGCTTCCTTGCCCTTCTTTCCGGAGATCGGCAGCAGCATTTCGCGCTGACCGGCGGAGCCCTTCTTCGCCTTCTTGCCCTTCGCCGGCGTTTCGGCGCCGGCGATGCTGCGGCGCAGCGCATCCATCAGGTTGATGACATTGCGCGGAGCAGCGGCGCGCTCGGCGGTCTTCTTCAGCGGGACGTGCGCCTGCTTCTTGCGCAACAACTCGACCAGCGCGTCCTCGTAGTGATCCTTGAACGCCTCCGGCTCGAAGTCGCCTTCCTTCGTTTCCACGATGTGCTCGGCGAGCTTGAGCATCTCGGCCGGCACCTTGATGTCAGAAATGTCCTCGAAATGCTCTTCCGGTTTGCGCACTTCGTAGGCGTAGCGCAAGGTCGTGCCCAGCAGGCCCTTTTCATACGGCTCGATCGCGATGACCCGCTCGCGCTTGTTGAGCACGATGCGGCCGAGCGCGACCACGTTCTTGCCCTTCATGGCGTCGCGGATGACGGCGAAGGCCTCCTGGCCAACCGAATCGTTCGGAACGATGTAGTAGGGATTGTCGTAGAAACGCTTATCGATCTGGGCAGCGGGTACGAACCGGTCGATGTCGATGGTGTGCGTGCTTTCGAGCTGGATCGCTTCCAGTTCTTCGTCGTCCACCATAAGGTATTCGTTCTTGCCGATCTCGTAGCCCTTGCCGCGGTCGCCCTGCTCGACCGGCTCGCCGGTCTCGCCGTCCACGTATTGATAGCGGATGCGGTTGCCGGTCTTCTTGTTGATCTGGCGGAACGACACCTTCTCGCTCGAGGAGGCGGCCGGAGTCAGTGCGATCGGGCACGAGACCAGGGAGAGCTTGAGGTAACCCTTCCAATAGTAGCGGGACGCCATGATACAACTCCACACGTCACCAGACGCGGCCCAAGACTACCGACTCCGGGGCGATAAGTGGAGTCCACGAACACGAGAACGGCCCGCGGCCGGGCACGGGGGGCCTGCGGCAAGCATGCCGCCGACAAGTTAAGATCCCCTGACCTCGGCGCAGGCGCGGCCCGGCCGGCTTGTGAAGCGACACGCGATCGCTACGATCTGCGCAAATGCGATATTCAGCGACGAAAGCCACGCGCCATGAATGACAGGTTCCTGAAGACCGGCGTTTTTCTCGCTCCGTTCCACGCCCTCGCCGAAAACCCGCTGCTCGCCCTCGAACGCGACATGGAGCTCCTGGTCCATCTCGACCGGCTCAACTATCACGAGGCCTGGATCGGCGAACATCACTCGGCCGGCTTCGAGATCATCGCCTGCCCGGAGCTGTTCATCGCAGCCGCCGCGGAGCGCACCCGCCACATCCGTCTCGGCACCGGCGTCGTGTCGCTGCCCTACCACAATCCTTTCACCGTCGCCGGACGCCTGATGCAGCTCGACTACATGACGCGCGGCCGCGCCATGTTCGGCGTCGGCCCCGGTTCGCTGGTCTACGACGCGGTCAAGATGGGACTGAAGCCGGAGGACCAGCGGCGCAAGCTCGACGAGTCGCTCGACGTCATCATGGAGTTGATGCAGGGGCGCATGGTGACGCGCAAGACCGACTGGTTCGACCTGCAGGGCGCGCGGCTGCAGCTCAAGAGCTACTCGCAGCCGATGATGGAGATGGCGGTCGCATCGTCACGTTCTCCGGTCGGCGCCGTGGCGGGGGGCAAGCACGGCATCGGCATGCTGTCGATCGGCGGGACGTCGGACGACGCCCTCAAGGCGCACGCCAGCAACTGGGGCGTCTACGAGCAAAGCGCCCGGGCCAACGGCAAAACGCCCGACCGGCGCAAGTGGCGCATCGTCACCTTCGCGCATGTGGCGCAGACGCGCGAGCAGGCGCTGCAGGACGTGACGTTCGGCCTCGCCGACTTCAATCGCTATTTCGGCGAGGTCGCGACTTTCCCGATCATCCCGCCGGATATCACGACCGACGCGGCGGAGTATCTGGTGTCGTCGGGCATCGCCTGCATCGGCACGCCCGACGATTGCATCCGCCATTTCGAGCGGCTGTGGAGGGGCTCGAACGGCGGCTTCGGCGGCGTCCTGTTGCTGGCGCACAACTGGGCGGATTGGCCGGCGACGCAGAAGAGCTACGAGCTGATGGCGCGGTACGTGCACCCGCACTTCCAGCGTAACGCCAACGAGCTGCGCGTCTTCAGCTATGACGACGCCAAGGCCCAGTACCAGACGGCGGGCGCCCAGTCGCAGGCCGCCGTGCAGGCGGCGATCGACAAGCACCAGGCGCGCAAGGGCTGAGCAAGGCGTAGCCCGGATTGCGCATCACACGCTTTCCCATGCCCACGACGCGCATGGCGCAATCCGGGGTGGATCTCGCGACTGATCCCCGGCTTTCGCCGAGGCGAAAGCCGGGCTACGGCTCTTCGTTACGGCAGCGGCTTGATCGCCACTTTACGGAACTTGATCACGCCCGAGCCGTGCTGCAGGGCGAACGGTCCCTCGACGAAAAGGCCGTTGTGCAGCTCCACGGTCTTCTGACCGTTGAGCAGTACGGTGATCTGCCGGCCCTTGGCGGTGATCTCGAAAGTGTTCCACTTGCCGCCGGCTTTCGGCATCGGCTTCACCTCGGCGAAATGCACGATCCCGCCGGTGCCGTAGCTCGGGTCCGGGCGCTGATCGAAGATGTTGACCTCGTAGCAGGACCGGTCGGCAATCTTCTTGGGATCCTGGCAGCGGATGAAGATGCCGCTGTTGGCGTCGTCGCTGGCCCAGAACTCGGCGTGGATCACGAAATCCTTGTACTTGTCCTTGGTCACCAGATAGGCCGGGCTGTCGCCGGATCGCTTGTCGGCGACCACCGCGCTGTCTTCCATCCGCCAGTTGCTCTCGCCGACGCGATCCCACTCGCCCATCTTGGAGTTGTCGAGCAGCGTGACCCAGCCGGGGCCGGTCTGCGCCGCGGCCGGCGGCGCGCCCTGGATCGCAGCCAGGCTCGAGACCGCAAGCCCGGTTGCGAGAGCGAATGCGCGTGTCGTCATGCGTTGCATGAGAATTCCTCCCTTTAGGGGTACGGATGGTAGAAGCTTTTGGCCTTGCTTGAAAGGCGCCGCGCGAAGCTTCGTGTGAGACGCCTGGCGATCTAAGCAGCGCTCGCGGTTTTCGCGGCCTGCGCAACCAGCAGTCCGGCGATTTCGGCGGAAGATTTCGGCCGGCTGAAGTAATAGCCCTGCATTTCGGTGCAGCGCTCCGCGCGCAGGATCTGGAGCTGTTCCTCGGTCTCGACGCCTTCGGCCGTCGTGGTCTTGCCGAGGCTGATGGCAAACCGGACCACGGCACGCGCGATCAGCCGCGACTTGTCTCTTGCATCGAGCAGCTCGTTCACAAAGCTGCGGTCGATCTTGATCTTGTCGAACGGGAATCGCTGCAGGAAGCTCAACGACGAGTAACCGGTGCCGAAGTCGTCCAGCGCGATCCGCACGCCCAACTTGCGCAACTGGCCGAGCGTCGCGAATGCCGCCTCGCTGTCTTGCATCATGACCGACTCGGTGACCTCGAGTTCGAGCCGGTGCGGTGCGATGCCGGAATCGGCGAGCGCGCGGACGATCACCAGCACCAATTCCTTGCTCCTGAATTGGGCCGGCGAAAGATTGACCGCGATCCTCAAACCGGCAGACCAGCGCGCCGCCTCCATACACGCAGTTCTCAGCACCCACTCGCCGAGGGGTATGATCACGCCCGTCTCTTCCGCGAGCGGGATGAAATCCGCGGGCGAAACCAGGCCGCGCGTGGGATGCTGCCAACGCAACAGCGCCTCGCAGCCGCTGATCCTGCCGCTCTCGAGATTGACGAATGGCTGAAAGTGGAGCTCGAACTCGTCGTTGACCAGTGCATTGCGCATATCCCGCTCGAGATCGCGCCGCTCCTGCATCAGCCGATCCATCTCAGGCTCGAAGAACCGATGCGTGCCGCGTCCGGCGCCCTTGGCGCGGTAAAGCGCGAGATCCGCGTTCCTCAGGATATCGTCGGAATCGATGCCATCGTTCGGTGCAACAGCGATGCCGATGCTGGTTCCGATGACCACCTGATGGTCGCCAAGATCGAACACCGCGGACAGGGCCCGCTGAATTCTTTCGGCGAGTGCGGTGGCTTCGACGCCGGGGTCGGTCACATCCTCGATGATGGCGAATTCGTCGCCGCCCAAGCGCGCCACCGTAGCGGTCTCTCGGGTGCAGGCGCACAGGCGCCCGGCAACCGCTTTCAGCAGCGCGTCGCCGAGCGGATGCCCGAGCGTATCGTTGACTTCCTTGAAGCGGTCGAGGTCGAGCATGAGCACGGCGAGGCAGCGGCCTGTGCGCTGCGTACCCGCAAGGGCGTGCTCCAGGCGCTCCCGCAGCAAGGCGCGATTTGGCAGCTCGGTCAGCGCGTCATGCTGGGCCATGTAAGCGATCTTGGCTTCCGAGCGCCGCTGCTCGGTGACGTCGAGGTGCGTTGCCACCCAGCCGCCCCCCGCCATCGGCTGCCGGGTCACGCAGATCAAGCGTCCATCCGCGAACTCGTCGATCCGGCTCGAGGGCGTGTCGGTCGGCAGCGCGGCCAGCGCCGCGATCTTCTGCTCCGCGGCGCCGTCGTCGGTCTCGCCCTTGAGGATGCCGTGCAGGACACGATGGCGGATGATCGCACGATGGGGGGTGCCGATCTTCAACAGCTCCGGCGGCAGACGATACATCGTGGCATAGCGGCCGTTGTAGACGACGAGCCGTTTCTCCGCATCGAACATGCAGAGGCCCTCGCCCATGTTGTCCAACGCCATGTCGAAACGCTGGTTCTGGACGCGGAACTCTTCCTCGCGCTGCCGGCGCATCTGGTTTTCCATCAGTGCGGTCGAAGCGAGGGCGGACAGAACGATCACCAATGCGGCGCCGGATACCGCAACCACCATGAGCGAGTCGTAGATCGGAGACGGCGCAACGACAGTGGTCGGATCCGGCACGACGGTCACCGCGCCCATGGCGGTGAAGTGCAGGCCGAAGATCGCCACGGCGAACAGGCCCGACGCGATCCACGGCGCGCGCCGACCCTTCAATTCGTGAAAGCCGACCATGGCCGCGACCGCGAGCGCAACGCCGATGACCAGAGATGCGATGACGAGCGCGGAGTCCCATTGCTGGGTACCCGGAACGATGAGCGCGTGCATGCCGGTGTAGTGCATCAGGCCGATGCCGGCGCCGATCGCCGCGCCACCCGTTGCCGACTGCCAGCGTCGGGCGTTCGCCGCGACGGCAAAGCCGAATGTCGTCGCGGCCACGGCAATGAGCAGCGAGCCGGCGGTCGCAGCCGGATCGTAGGCGATCGGAAGCCCGCTCTCGTAGGCGAGCATCGCGATGAAATGGGTCGCCCAGATGCCGAAGGCGCTGCAGATGCCGGTGAGGAGCAGCAGGCTCGATCGCCGCAGACCGCGGCTGGCCGCCACGTGGGAATAGATATTGAAGGAGGCCAACGCCGCCGCGGCGCAAATGAACGCCGCGAGCGCCACCAGCCGGTAATCGTGCTGCACCGTCAAGCAGGATAGAACGCGATACAACGCCACCTCCTGTTCCGGAGGTTGCACGCTACCCGGGCTCGCCGAAGACAGGTTTAAGCCAATTGCTTGAATGTTGAATAGAACGGCTTGCGAGCCGTTAGAATTACCGCTTGGTTACGAAATTGCCGACCAAACGGTACGTCGGCATCACCGCATGCGCGACGCTCACTTCACCCCGCCCATCCGGCAGATCGTCTGCCACTCCTCGTCGGTCACCGACTGCACCGAAAGGCGCGGCTCGCGCGCCAGCACCATGGTCTTGAGCCTGGCGTCGGCCTTGACGGCGGCGAGCGTCACCGGCTTCGGCACCGGCATCACGGCACGCGTGTCGACGCACACGAACACGCCCTTCTCGTCGGTCGGATCCTTGTAGGCCTCGCGGATGATCTCGACGATGCCGACGATCTGCTTCTCCTCGCCGGTGTGATAGAAGAACGCGCGTTCGCCCTGCTTCATGGATTTGAGGTTATGCCGTGCCTTGAAGTTGCGCACGCCGGTCCACGGCTCGCCCTTGGCGCCGCGCGCAACCTGGTCGTCCCAGGAGAATTCCTCGGGCTCGGTCTTCATCAGCCAGTACGCCATCTCATCCCTCCGCCTTGAACGGTCGCGTCAGCAGCGACTCGATCGCCTGGTCCACGCTCAGCTTGCCGTCGACCACGCCTGAGACCGCGGTTGCGATCGGCATGTCGACGCCCCTGTCCTGCGCCAGGCGCACCAGCGCGGCCGCCGTGTCGATCCCTTCGGCGAGCTTGCCGCGTCCAGCCTCGGCGAGCGGCCGGCCTTCGCCCAGCGCCAGACCGAGCGAGAAGTTGCGCGACTGCGCCGACGAGCAGGTGAGGATGAGGTCGCCCAGGCCGGAAAGGCCGGTGAGCGTCTCGGGCCGCGCGCCGAAGGCGCGGCCGAGACGTGCGAGCTCGGCAAAGCCGCGCGTCGTGAGCGCCGCCGCCGCGCTGGCGCCGAGCTTGCGTCCCTGCACGATGCCGGCCGCGATCGCCAGCACGTTCTTGGCGGCGCCGCCGATCTCGGCCCCGCGTACGTCGATCGAATGATAGGGGCGGAAATTCTGCGAGCCAAGCGCCTGCGCCAGCATCGCGGCGGCAAGCTCGTTGGCGCAGGCGAGCGTCACCGCGGTCGGCAAGCCGCGCGCCACGTCGCCGGCGAAGCTCGGGCCCGACAGGATCGCCGGCAGCGTTTCGGGCAAGGTTTCGACGATCACGTCGGTCATGAATTGCCCGGTGTCGCGCTCGATGCCTTTGGCGCAGGCGACGACCGGCGTGTCCTTGCGGACGACCGCGGACAGCGCGCGCGCGGCGCTGCGCAGCGATTGCGCCGGAACGACAAGCAGGATGGCATCGGCGCGCGCCGCATCGGCGATCGCGCCGGTGACGGCGACCTGTTGGTCGAGCTTGAGGCCGGGCAGGCGTGGGCTTTCGCGCGTCGCCGTCATGGCGGCGACCGCCTTCGCGTCGCGCCCCCACAGCAGCACCTCGCGCCCGGCGCGCGCCGCCACATTGGCGAGCGCCGTGCCCCAGGCGCCGGCGCCGATCACGGCGATGCGGTCGTAGCCGGTCATCCTTCGCGACGCCCGCCTTCGCCGTCGAGCGGCCAGCGCGCGCGCGGCGCCACGTCGAGCGTGTCGGTCATGCCGCGCGCGAGCCGTTCGATCCCGGCCCAGGCAATCATGGCGCCGTTGTCGGTGCACAGCACCGGCGGCGGCGCCACCAGCACGGTGCCGTGTTCGCTCGCGACGCGCGCCAGCGCGCGGCGGATCGCCTCGTTGGCGGCGACGCCGCCCGCGACCACGAGCGCGGTCGGGCCGCCGAAGCGCTCGCGGAATAGCCGTAACCCCGCGCGCAGCCGGTCGGAAACGACGTCGACCACCGCGCGCTGGAACGCGGCGCACAGGTCGGCCACGTCCTGTGCGCCGAGCGGCGCGATCCTCTCCGCCTCCAGCCGTACCGCGGTCTTGAGGCCCGAGAGCGAGAAGTCGGCGTCGGCGCGGCCGAGCATCGGGCGCGGCAGGATGATGCGGTCGGCGTCGCCGCGCGCCGCTTCGCGCTCGACCTCGGGGCCGCCCGGATAGGCCAGGCCGAGGAGCTTCGCGGTCTTGTCGAACGCTTCACCGATCGCGTCGTCGATGGTGGTGCCGAGCCGCACGTAGCGCCCGACGTCGAGCACCGCCACGATCTGCGTGTGACCGCCGGAAGCGAGGAACAGGCAGTAGGGGAACTCGGTCGCGTCGGTGAGGCGGGCGGTGAGCGCATGCGCCTCCAGATGATTGACGGCGACGAGCGGGCGTTCGAGCACGAGCGCGATTGCCTTGGCGGTGGTGAGGCCGACGATCACGCCGCCGATCAGGCCGGGACCGGCCGCCGCCGCGACTCCGTCAAGCCGATCGAAGCGCACGCGCGCCTCGACCATGGCACGGGCGACGATATGGTCGAGCGCTTCCACATGGGCCCGCGCCGCGATCTCCGGTACCACGCCGCCGTAGGGCGCGTGCTCGTCGGTCTGCGACAGCACCACGTTGGACAGGATATGGCCGCGTCCCTCATCGTCGCGCCACACCACAGCGGCGGCGGTCTCGTCGCACGTCGTCTCGATGCCGAGAACGAGCATCAACTTTAATCTCCAAACCTCATCCTGAGGAGCGGCCACCGATCTCGGGTTTACCCGAGATCGGCATCGTTAGATACGCAAGTCGGGTAAGCCCGACTTGCGTGGCCGCGTCTCGAAGGATGGCCGCCTGCTCGGGCGTCGCCTCGCCCTTCGAGACGCCCGCCAAAAGCGCGTTTACGCGCGTCTTCGACGCGCTATGGCGGGCTCCTCAGGGTGAGGCAACTTTGAGAACGGCGTGCTTTCGCCACAGGCACATGAGCAATAAGATCGCGCCGCCTTAAGCAATTTTTGCGTAGCATTGCGAGGTCACGTGACGCAATCCTCGGCAGCCTCGACCTTACTGCGCATCGGCACGCGCGGCAGCCCGCTGGCGCTCGCGCAGGCGCGCCTGGTGCGCGCAAGCCTCGCCGCCGCGCATGGACTGAACCAGGAGGCGATCGCGCTGCAGACGATCCGCACCTCGGGCGACCGCATCCAGGATCGGCCGCTGGCCGACGCCGGCGGCAAAGGGCTTTTCACCAAGGAGATCGAGGAGGCACTGCTCGCGCGCGCGATCGATCTCGCGGTGCATTCCGCCAAGGACATGCCGACCGTGCTGCCCGACGGGCTCGTGCTCGCGGCGTTCCTCGAACGCGAGGATGTGCGCGATGCCTTCATCAGCGGGAAGGCGAAAACACTCGCCGATTTGGCGGCAGGCGCGGTGGTCGGCACCGGCTCGCTGCGCCGGCAGGCGCTGGTGAAGCGGGCGCAGCCCGCGCTCATCGTGGTGCCGCTGCGCGGCAACGTCGAGACGCGGCTGAGGAAGCTCGAAGCCGGGGAGATGGATGCCACCATCCTGGCGCTCGCCGGGCTGAAGCGGCTCGGCCTCGCCGACCGCGCGACCGCAGTGCTCGACATCGAGGCGTTTCTCCCGGCAGTCGGCCAGGGCGCCATCACCATCGAGACACGCGCCGACGATGCGCGTACGCGCGAGCTCGTGGCTGCGATCGATCATGCCGACACGGCGACGGCGCTTGGCGCCGAGCGCGCGTTCCTCGGCGTTCTCGACGGCTCATGCCGCACGCCGATCGCCGGCCACGCGATCGTCGAGGCCGATACGGTCAGCTTCCGCGGCATGATCCTGCGTCCCGACGGCAGCGAGGCGCTCGAGGTCATCCGCAACGGCGCGCGTGCCGATGCTGCGTTGCTCGGCGCGGATGCAGGGCGCGACCTGAAAGCGCGCGCGCCGGCGGGCTTCTTTACGGCCGCCTGACATGCGCCTGGTCATCACGCGGCCGAGGGACGATGCGGCGCGCACCGCGGAGCCGCTGCGGGCGGCCGGACATGACGTGCTGGTGGCGCCGCTCCTGCGCATCGAAGCGATCGCGGCGGATTTCGGCCGCGGGCCGTGGGCGGCGGTGCTGATGACCAGCGCCAACGCGGCACACGTGATCTCGGCGCATCCGCGCGCCGAGGAGCTCAAATGCATGCCGGCTTTCACGGTCGGTGCACGCACTGCGGCGGCCGCGCGCGCAACCGAGTTTGCCAATGTGGCCTCGGCCGACGGCGCCATGAGCGATCTGGTGAGCCTCATCATGCGCAGGCTTCCGGGAGCCGCACCGCTGCTTTATCTCGCCGGCGAGGACCGCTCCGGCGATCTCGCGCGGGAACTCGGCCGGCATGGATACCGGGTCGATACCGCGGTGATCTATCGCGCCGTCGCGGCTGCGGGGCTGCCCGAACCGTTGCGCGCGGCGCTGCAGCAAGGTTCCCTGGACGGCGCGCTGCACTATTCCCGCCGCTCGGCCGCAACGCTGCTGCGGCTGGCGGCAGCCGCAGGCGTTCTTAACGCCGTGATCAGCCTTAAGCATTATTGTCTATCGGCCGAGGTTGCGGTTCCGTTGCGCGACGCCGGGGCTTCCGTGGCGGTGGCGCGCAGTCCCGACGAGGCAGCGTTGCTCGGACTGGTCGGGCACGGGTGACGGCCGCATTGCCGTCGCGTCGCGCCCGCAGTATCTCGCATCCAAGGGATGGGAAGGGGAGACAGGCCCATGGCGAGCGCAAAGCGCGGCCCGTCGGATCCGGCGGTCCCGCCCGGGACGCGTCGCCGCCGTCCTCCGACCATCGACCTGCAGGCCACCGAGATCGCCTCCGAGCCGGCTGAACGCATTGATCCGGTTCAGGAAAATCAAGCGGCGGCCGAGCCTGCGGTGCGTCCGGCGCCGGCGCCAGCCGAACCTGCGCCCGGCCCGAATGCGGCGCGGCCCGAACCGCCGCCGGCAGGGCTCAGTCTTGCCGGGCTGCGCGACACGGCAGGCCGCAGCCTGTCCGACCTTCGCGCATGGATGCAGGACAAGGTGTCGTGGCCGCTGGTCGGGGCCGGGCTCGCCGGAGCCGCAATCGCGCTCGCTCTGGTCCTGCCGATGTGGGGCTTGGGCGGCCCGGCGCGCGACGACGTGGCGCTGGGAAAGCTCGCGGCGCTCGAAGCGCAGGTGCGCGAACTCGGCAGTCGGCCGGTACCGGCCGGGGCCGATCAACGTGTGATCAGCGATCTGGCCGGCCGGCTTGGTGCCGCCGAGCAGGCCATCCGCCAGCAGGGTGAGCTTGCCAGCCGTCTCACCGCGGCCGAACAGGCGGTGCGGCAGAGCAGCGAGTCCGCAGCCCGCGCCGGCACGGCCGAGCAGGCCAGGATGTCTGGGCTGGAGCAGCGTCTCGGCAAGGTCGAGACGGCCGCCGCGGCTCCTGCGCCGCAGCCGAGCATCGATCCGGCGCTCATCAACCGCATCGCGGCGCTGGAAACGGCCGTGCGCGCATTTCCCGATATTTCGAAGCGCATCGACGAGGCTGCGCTGGCGGCGCGCGACGCCAGGACGCGCGCCGATTCCGCCGTCGAAGCCGGCCGGACCTTGCCGGCGCAGCCGGCGGCTGCGGAAATCCCGCGCGGCGAGCTTGACGCGCTCGCCGGCCGCATCGCCGCGCTGGAGCGTGCCGCCAAGACCATGGAGGATCGCCTCGCGCAGGCTGCGCCGGGCGCCGGAGCCGATCGTCCGGTGCGGCTCGCTTTCGCGGCCATCGCGTTGCGCGGCGCGGTCGAGCGCGGCGAGCCGTTCGGGCGCGAACTCGCGGCCGTGCAGGCGCTTGCCCCAGGCACCGCGCTTGCGCCGCTCGAGCCGTTCGCGCCGAGCGGTGTGCCGGGCGCGGCGGAGCTTGCGCGCGAGCTCTCGCAGCTCGGCAGCGCGATGCTCAATGCGGCGCCAGCGCACGCGCCGCGCGCAGGCGGTTTCATGGATCGCCTGCAAGCCAACGCCGAACGGCTGGTGCGCGTCCGTCCGATCAACGCGGCGCCGGGCGAGGATGCGGCCGCGATTCCTGCGATCCTGGCGCGCGCCGAAACGAAGGCGGGGCGGCGCGATCTCGCGGGCGCGCTGGCCGAGCTCAACCGCCTGCCCGAGCCGGTGCGCGCGCCGGCGGCGGTCTGGATCGGCAAGGCCGAGCAGCAGGTCGCCGCCGTGACCGCCGCGCGGCGCTTCGCCGAAGCCGCGGTCGACGCGCTGGCCAAGCCCGGCACTCCGTGAGGCCGGCATGATCCGTGTCGTGGCGTTCCTGTTACTGGCCGGCCTCGCCGCGGCAGCTGCCGTGTGGCTCGCCGATCGGCCGGGCGAAGTCTCGATCCTCTGGCTCGACCACCGCATCGAGACCTCGGTCATGGTCGCCGTCGTCGCGTTGATCGCGCTCGCGGCGCTTGCCGTCGCGGCCTGGTCGCTGCTGCGCTTCATGCTCCGCTCGCCCGCGCTGTTCCGTCTCGCGCTGCGCGAGCGCCGCCGCCGCAAGGGTTATGAGGCGATCTCGCGCGGGCTGATCGCGGTCGGCGCCGGCGACCTGCGCGCGGTGCGCCGCTTCGCCGACAGCGCCACGCGCGGCGCGCCGGCCGAGCCGCTCACGCTCCTGCTGCGCGCGCAGGCGGCGCAGCTCAACGGGGACCGCGCCGGCGCCGAGGCGGCGTTCCGCGCCATGGCGGGGCGCGCCGACACGCGGCTGCTCGGGCTGCGCGGGCTCTATGTCGAGGCGCAGCGGCGCGACGATGCGGCGGCGGCACGGCGGTTTGCCGAGCAAGCCGCGCAGGCGGCGCCGGCGCTCGCCTGGGCCGGGCAGGCGGTGCTCGAATTCCGTTGCGCGGCCGGCGATTGGACCGGTGCGCTCGCGATCCTGGAGGGCAACCGCAAGAGCGGCGTGCTCGGCAAGGAAGCCTACCGGCGGCTGCGCGCGGTGCTGCTGACCGCGCGTGCGCTGAGCCTGGAGGAAAGCGAGCGCGAGCTCGCACGCACGCTCAGCGTCGAGGCCGCGAAGCTTGCCCCCGATCTGGTGCCGGCGGCGGCGCTGGCCGGGCGGCTGCTGAGCGAGAGCGGCGAGACGCGCAAGGCCGGCCGCATCCTCGAGGCGGCCTGGAAAGCGCATCCGCATCCCGACCTGGCCGAGATCTACGCCAACCTGCGGCTGTCGGACTCCGCGCGCGAGCGGCTCAGGCGCGTGCAGTCGCTGACTCGGCAGCCCGCCGGCCATGTCGAAGGCGCGCTCGTGACGGCACGCGCCGCGCTCGATGCGCGCGAGTTCGCGGTCGCGCGCGCGGCGCTCGATCCGCTCGCCAAGGAGCCGACCCAGCGCGTCGCCTTGCTGATGGCCGAACTGGAGCAAGGCGAGCACGGCGACGAAGGCCGCGCGCGTGAATGGATGGCGCGCGCCCTCAACGCGGCGCGCGATCCGGCCTGGACGGCGGACGGCTTCGTCTCCGACCACTGGCTGCCGCTGTCCCCGGTCACGGGTAAGCTCGATGCGTTCCAGTGGAAGGTGCCGGTGGAGGACCTCCACGACGAGCGGCCGACGATCGCGCGCGCCGAACCGGTGCGGCCGCTGATCGAGGCGCAAGAGGCCGAAGAGCCTCCGCGCGAAGTGGCGGCGCCACCGCTTGATGCGCGCATGCCGGACGCTACTCCCGCGGCTGCGGTTCCGGCGCCCGAGCCCGTGAAGCCCGCCCGCCCGCGCCCGATACCGGCGCGGCCCGAGGCGGTGATCCCGCTGATTCAGGTGCCGGACGACCCGGGCCCGGTGACCGAAGCGGAGGTCGAGGCCGAGTTCGCCGACGCGCCGAAGCCCGACGGCTGGCAACGAATTCGTCAGCTTTTTCGCTGATGATCCTCTCCGTCCGGCAACGGACCGGCCGGCCTCATGAGTTCCTGGCGTATCTTTAGGATTTGCGGCCGGCCGACAGTGCTTTCCGGCCTTGCCGGCTTCTTGCACAGGGGCCATTTGACCGGTATCAGGGCCGCGCCGGAGCGTTTTCCGGCGAAGTGTGCAGCGGTTCGCCGCAGAAAACGCGACCGACTTGGAACGCCGCAATAGCTCAGCCGGTAGAGCACGTCATTCGTAATGACGGGGTCGGGGGTTCGAATCCCTCTTGCGGCACCAGTTCCAAGAATGTCCGGCCCGGACAGATAGGTGACGGGTCGTACCTAAGACATGGGTGACAACTATGTCTCGGGTCGCTCAGATTTTTCACACCCGACTCTCTCCTTCGTCATGCCCGCGCTTGTCGCGGGCATCCACGTCTTTCTTTTCGCGGCCACGCAAGACGTGGATGGCCGGAACAAGTCCGGCCATGACGGAGCGAGTAGCAAGTAGGGTCGGCAAAGCGAAGCGTTCCCACCGTCTTGCTTCACCACGATCGCAATTCCGAAACTCAGTGGTAGAAGGTCGTTTTGGGAGCGAATGAGAGGATCAATCGGCGGCGCGTCCGTGTTTCATGAGACCGAGTCGCCTTCCTGCCTGGGTTTTGCAGAATTTCTCTTGCAGCCGCCCTCGAAGGTCGTCCCATGGAATACGAACCGTTTGAAGGCCAAAAACGTGAGGCAACCCTTGTCTTGAAGAGAAATTCAGCACCAGCCCGAGCTTGTCTAAGTTGAAATCACCGAAGAAGCCCCAATTGTAGTTTCCCGCATAGTCTATGAGGTCGGCGGCTGCGTCCTCCTGACCTTCAAACTGCTTTCTCAGTTCCAGCGTGGAATAGCGTTTGATGAAAGCGAAGTTGTCTTCTGCGGTATCTAACAGGTCCGTGATGCGGAGCTTTCCGATTCTGTCTCCTCCAAAGTTCATCGTAGAGACGCCATAGGTTCCATGTGCACCGCCGAAGTCGATGTAAGACGAAATCATCAATGAGATGAGATCGCCTTCTCTGAAGAACTCCTCGATCCTTATATGCCAGTCGATGCGCGACGAATCGCCGATGGAATACAGACACTCATAGAACGCTCGATGAGTCTCGACAACAATTTCGGCGTTCACCAATTCCCAATACCGTCCTGAGCCAAGGTATGCAAAGTAGTCCGCACTGAACGTAACATCGCGTCTGGGGTTACGATATCGAATGTGCTCCGGTTTGTGTTCAGCTGGACCTTCAGACAAGAATTGGCGCAGTCCCTTGGGTTCTCTCTCCCGCATGAGGGAAGCTTTCTGTCGCAGGGATTGTGCGACGTGCTTTCTCCAGTCACGTTTGAACAGGTCTATGTATTGCCATCGGGTAAGTTCCTGTGGGAGGGGCAACGGTGCGACTCTGAGAACGATGAGGTAGATGTCTCCGAGAGGCCTCTTTTCAATCATACGGAGCGTTTCGCGTATCTCCTCCTGCAAGACACCTGTCTTAGTTAGACTCTCTTTGGAAAGCAGAAGGAATGTTAGGTCGGCCTCACGTTGGGCCCGTTTGATCTCTTGGTTCCAGTCCTGCCCGCCAACGATGTTCACTTTGTCTAAGAAGATGTCGATTCCGCACTCTTTGCAGAATTTATGGACGATACGGGCCGTGGACAGCCGCTCAGACGCGTAACTCAGAAAGGCTTTCATCCGCAATTCTTCCGATTCGACCGCACGATTACACAGAGCACCGTTCGCATGGAACCTGTGTGATCCTAGCGTCCTTTGTCTTGCTTGTTGCGCGATGTTTTACGCGCGAAGCAGCAAGCGTAGCAAGCGTAGGGTGGGCAAAGCGAAGCGTGCCCACGGTTTGCTTTACCACGTTCGCAATTCCGAAACCCCCGTGGGCACGGCACATTCCCGCCTGCGCCCTGCGGGCTTCGGCAGACAAGCCGCGCCTTTGCCCACCCTGCATTTTGGTAGAGCACGTCATTCGGTGCTCACTAGACTTCCACGTCAATGTCTTATTGGAATTTGAATCCCCATTTCAGGCGAATCAGCACATGATGCACAGCAGGCGCTCACGCGTTGATTCAGGAGAACTTCAATGGGTAAAGGCCAAGGCTATAAGATTGGGCGCGATGATGACACCGGTCGTTACAAGTCCGTGGAGGATGCACGGAGCGATCCAAAGAACAGCAGCGTCGAGGTCAATCCAAAGTCGGGCTATGGCGACAGTGGTCGCTATGACAAAAAAGACAAGTAGCCGTTAAGGCGAGTGGTCCCACAGCTGACCATCAAGCGTCGGGTGTCCAGTTCGCTGTAATCAACTAATCGAGCGCTCCTGACGTATCCCGCGTGGGCACGGCACGTTCCCGCCTACTGCTCACGCTATGGCGGGCAAGCCGCGCCCTTGCCCATCCTACATTCTGGGAGAGTTCGGCCACTACAGAAGCGCGACGAACTCCTCGACGGTGAAGTCGGCTTGGCGGATGATGCCGCGCAGTGTGCCCGGCTTGAGGTCCCGGTTGCCATGCACGGGAACCGTCACGGTCCGCGTTGGATCTCCCGGATAGACGAGCACATGGTGGCTGCCGACGATCCGATCAACAATGAAGCCGGCGCTGGTCAGCGCCCGCAGCGCGCGCTTGCCGCTGACAGCCGGCAGCCGTGCGGCCGCCATACTAGGCGGCCACGGTCACGCGGCGGATTTCGGGGTAGGCGTCGGCCGGGATGGTCATGCCCTGATCGCGCCGATACGCGAGGATCGCGCGGATAGCCTCCGCGGCATTGGCGAGCGCCTCCTGCTCGGTGTCGCCTTCGGTGACCACTTCCGGAAGTGCCGGAACGAGCACGGTGAAGCCGCCGCCTTCCTGCGGCTCAAGCACGACCGAGAAGCTGTATTGGCTGGTCACGATGCTGCTCCTGCGCTCTAGGGCTCATGCTAGCAAAGGAGCGGCGACCACGCGACTCTCTCCTTCGTCATGCCCGTGCATAGCCGTCCGAAGGACGGCGTCGCTTCGCTCGCCTATGTCGCGGGCATCCACGTCTTTTCTTTTCGCGAAGTAGGCAAGACGTGGATGGCCGGAACAAGTCCGGCCATGACGGAGAAGTTAGGGGAGTCAAGGTCCCTGCAACCCCTCCCGCCCCAACCGAAACATTCCGATATCAAGCCGCGTCTGTCCATCCATCACCAGCTCGGTCATGATCTCGCCGATGACGCTGCAGAACTTGAAGCCGTGGCCGGAGAAGCCGGCTGCGATGCCGACTTGGCGGTTGTCGGGTAGGCGGTCGAGGATGAAATGTTCGTCGGGTGAATTGGTGAACATGCAGACCTTCATGGCGAGCGTCGGCCCGTCGGCGTCGGGGAAATAACGGCGGATGCCGGCGCGCAGCGTCGCCTCGTCTTCAGGATAACAGGCGCGGTCGACCCGGTCCGGGTCTTCGACCTCTTCGTTGCGGTGGTGGTACTTGCCGAACTTGACGCCCGGCACGCCGTGGATCGGAAAGCCATAGAACTTGCCTTCGGGCGAATCCATGTTGAACACCGGAAAGGCGCTCGGCTGGAAATGCTCCGCGTTGCGCGGTTGCGTCCAGATCATCACCTGCCGCTCCGGCACGGCGAGGTGCGCGAGCGCGGGAACGAGCCCGCGCGCCCACGGGCCGGCGGTGATGATCAGCTTGCGCGCCCGATAGGTAGCGCGGTCGGTCGTGACCTCCACGCCATTGTCCTCGGCGTGCCAGTGCAGGACGCGCTCGCGCGTGTGCACCTCGGCGCCGAGCTTCTCGGCCGCCGCCACATGGGCGATGATGCAGCGCTCGGGCAGCAGAAATCCGCCGTCGCGCTGAAACACCGCGACCATCTCGGCGGGCAAGCGATAGCCGGGAAAGCGCCGCGCCAGCGCGGCGGCGTCGAGCACTTCGTGCGCCAAGCCGTGCTGACGGCACGACAGCAACGAGCCCGCGACCGTGGCGCTGCCCGGCTCGCCCGCATCGATGCTGCCGGTGATGATCAGCAGTTGCTCGTTGGCGGCCGTCTCGAGCTCGCGCCACAGCGCATAGGCACGCCGCAGCAGCGGCACGTAGTCCGGATGCTCCCAGTAGGCGAGGCGGATGATCCGGCTCGCCCCGTGCGACGAGCCGAATTCGTGCGGGGTGTCGAACTGCTCGAGGCCGAGCACGTTGAGGCCGCGGCGCGCCAAGTGATACACCGTCGCGCTGCCCATGCCGCCGACACCGATCACGATGACGTCGTAGCTCATGGCCTAGTGGTAGCAAGTAGCCCGCATGAAGCGAAGCGGAATGCGGGAATCCCGGATTGCGCTTCGCTCCATCCGGGCTACGCTGTCACCGCAAGCCCGCACAGGTGCCCCATGCCCCCGATCGAGCGCATCAAGACCTTCCATGACGAATTGACCGCGCAACGCCGCGATTTCCACGCCCATCCGGAGATCGGCTTCACCGAGCATCGCACCTCCGACATCGTGGCCACGCAGCTCGAGGCATTCGGCTGCGAGGTGCATCGCGGCATCGGTGGGACCGGCGTGGTCGGGGTCTTGCGCGAGGGCAACGGCCCGATCGCGATCGGGCTGCGCGCCGACATGGATGCGCTGCCGATCCACGAGGCGAACGACGTGCCCTACAAGTCGACGCGTGCGGGCGTGATGCACGCCTGCGGCCATGACGGGCACACCACCATGCTGCTCGGAGCGGCGCGCTATCTCGCCGAGACGCGCAACTTCAACGGCACGGTGCACTTCATCTTCCAGCCGGCCGAGGAGGGCCTCGGCGGCGCGCAGGCGATGCTGCAGGACCAGCTGTTCCAGCGTTTCCCGTGCGACTCGGTGTTCGGCATGCACAATCACCCAGGGCTGCCGGTCGGCCAGTTCGCGATCCGCCCCGGCACCATGATGGCGGCCGGCGCGTTCTTCGACATCCAGGTCGAGGGTCGCGGCTCGCACGGCGCGCGACCGGAGGTCAGCATCGATCCGGTGCTGGTCGCCTGCCACATCATCACCGCCTTGCAGGCGATCGTCGCGCGCAACGTCAGCCCGCTCGATACCGCGGTGCTCAGCGCGACCGCCATCAAGGCCGGCGACGCCTACAACGTCATCCCGCAGAGCGCCGAGATCCGCGGCACGGTGCGCACGTTCCGTCACGAGACCATGACGTTGGTGGAAACCAACATGAAGCGTACCGCGCAAGGCGTCGCGGCGGCATTCGGCGCGACCGCGAGCGTCGATTTCCGCCGCCTGTTCGCGCCGCTGGTCAACGATCCGGCCGAGACGGCGGAATTCGCCGACGTGGCGGCCGATCTGGTGGGCCCCGAGAACGTCGAGCGTAATCGCGATCTCATCATGGCGTCGGAGGATTTCTCCTTCATGCTCGAAGCCTGTCCGGGCGCCTACATCAACATCGGCAACGGCGACACGGTCGGAAGCTGCCCGGTGCACAATCCGAACTACGATTTCAACGACGCGATCTTGCCGCTCGGCGCCGCCGCGCTCGCGGGGATCGTGGAGAAGAAGCTGGCACGGTTTGCGGGGTAGCCCGCATGGAGCGAAGCGGAATGCGGGAATCCCGGATTTCGCTGCGCTCCATCCGGGCTACTACCTTATCCCCGCCCGCATGAAACTCTGTACGAACTGGCGCTGGAACAGCAGGAAGCCGACCAGCAGCGGGCCCGAGGTCATCAGGGTCGCGGCGCAGATGATCGCCCAGTCGATGCCCTGGTCGCCCGAGGAGAACACCTGCAGCCCGACGGTGAGCGGGCGCGCCTCGACCGAGTTGGTCACGATCAGCGGCCAGAGGAAGTTGTTCCAATGGTAGCTCACCGACACGAGCCCGTAGGCGACGTAGATCGGCTTGGCCAGCGGCACGTAGACCTTGAGCAGCACCTGCAGGGCGCTTGCGCCTTCGATGCGCGCGGCGTCGTCCAATTCCTTCGGCACGGTCTTGAAGGTCTGGCGCAACAGGAAGATGCCGAACGCCGAGGCGACGTAGGGCAGCGCGATCGCCGGGATCGTGTCGATCAGGCCGAGACGTCCCATGGTGCGGTAGTTCTCGACGATCAGCACGTCGGGCATGATCATCAGCTGGGCCAGCACCAGCGCGAACGCGACGTTGCGCCCGGCGAACTCGTAGCGCGCGAACGCGTAAGCGGCGAGCGTGCACAGCACCAGCTGGCAGGCCAGGATCATGGTGACCAGCACGAAGGTGTTGAAGAAATAGCGCGCGAACGGCGCCGCCGCCCAGGCGCGCTCGAAGTTCTCGAGCGTCAGCGGCGCAAACAGCGCGAAGCGCGTGGTGAACTCGGCCGGGTGGAACGCGGCCCACACCGCATAGGCGAGCGGGAGCACCCACAGGATCGCGAGCAGCCAGGCGGCCGCGCTTTCAAGCACGCGCCAGATGCCGCTCGGCGCATAAGGCTCGGAGCGTTCCGGCGCGCTCATCGGTAGTGGATCCGCCGCTCGAGCCAGCCGTATTGCAGGAACGCGACCGCGGCGAGGATCGCGAGCAGGACCGCGGTCAGCGCCGCCGCGTAAGCCGTGTCCCAGAAATTGAAGCCGACCTGATAGATGTAATAGAGCAGCAACGTGGTGGCGTTGTCGGGCCCGCCGCGGGTCATGACGATGATGTGGTCGACCATGCGGAAGGCGTTGATCACCGCGTTGATCAGCACGAACAGCGTGGTCGGCATCAGCAGCGGAAACTGCACGCGGCGGAAGAAGGTCCAGCGCGAAGCGCCTTCGAGCGCGGCGGCCTCGGCGAGACTTGGCGCGATGCCCTGCAGCGCGGCCAGATAGAAGATCATGAAGAACCCGGCTTCCTTCCAGATCGCCACGATGGTGACGGCGAGCAGCGCGGTGTCCTGCGAGCCGAGCCAGTTGTGCGAGGGGATGCCGAGGAAGCCGGTGATCTGCTCGAGCAGGCCGTATTGCGGCGTGTAGAAGAACAGCCAGATGTTGGCGACCGCGATCATCGGCAGGATGGTGGGGGTGAAATACGCCATGCGCACCAAAGTGCGCCCGGCGATGCGATCGTTGACCCACAGCGCCATCAGGATGGCGAGCGCGATCGACACCGGAATGGTGCCGAGCGCGAAGTAGAGGTTGTTGACCAGGGCGCGCCAGAACACCGGGTCGGCGGCGATCTGGGCGTAGTTGTCGAGGCCGATGAAGCGCGCCGGCCGGCGCGGGCGCGGTGTCGAGGTGAAGCTGTCGATGAAGGTCGCAAGCGCCGGCCAGTGGGTGAACAGCGCCAGCAGTGCCATGGCCGGCAGCAGCAGCAGCCAGCCATGGATGGTGGCGGTGAGGCGGGGGTTCATCGGTCGGCCGCTCGCGGGGAGAGCGCCACAGCACCTCCCCCCTTGTGGGGGAGGTCGACCGCCGAAGCCCGCAGGGCGACGGCGGGCGGGAGGGGGTCTTTGCTTTTCTTTGTCTCAGAAGGCTCTTCGTGCGTGTGGCGAGTCCCCCTCCGGCCTCGCTTCGCTCGGCCACCTCCCCCACAAGGGGGGAGGGAGGCTGTGGCGCTTTCAGTGCCAATCTCGTCCAACATACTCACCGATACTGCCTGAGGATCCGCTCCGCTTCGGCTTGCGCGTCCTTCATGGCCTGCTCCGGCGTCTTGGTGCCGTTGAGCGCCGCCTGCAGCCCGTCGTTGAGCGCCTTGGTGGCGCGCTGGTTCTCGTGCGTCGACAATTCGGCGACCGAGAATTCGAGCTGGTCGCGCGCGACCGCCGCCGGCGGGAAGTCGGCGACGTATCGCTTCATCGCGTCGGTGGCGTAGGCGTCGGGCCGGACCGCCACGTAGCCGGTGTCGATGCTCCACTGCGCGGCGCGCTCCGGCGTGGTGATCCACTTGATGAACTGGAACGCCGCCTGCTGCTCGGCCGCGCTCGACTTCTTGAAGATGTAGAAGTTGCCGCCGCCGGTCGGACTGCCGCGCCGCTTGTGCGCCGGGAGCATGGCGACGCCGAACGGGAATTTGGCGTTGGCACGCACGTTGGTGAGATTGCCGGTCGTGGTCCACATCATGGCGACCTTGCGCTCGAAGAAGTCCTTCGGCGTGGTGCCCCATTCGACGATGCCGGGCGGATGGACACGGTGCTTGCGCGACAGGTCGGTCCAGTAGGCGAGCGCCTCGATCACTTCCGGCTTGTCGTAGAAAGTGGCGTCGCCGGCTTCGTTCGCCAGCACCGCGCCGGCCGGCGTGGTAAGGCCCTGGAACAGCCAATAGGGGAAACCGGAGGAGGGGATCTGCACGCCCCATTGCGTCACGTTGCCGGAGGCGTCGCGCTTGGTCAGCTTCTCGGCGAAGGCTTGTTGCTCGGCCCAGGTGGCGGGCGCCTTGTCGGGATCGAGCCCGGCTTCCCGGAACAGCTCCTTGTTCCAATAGAGCACGATGGTCGAGCGCTGGAACGGCACGCCCCAGATCTTGCCGCCGGTCTGGCTGTTCTGCATGAAGGCCGGGAAGAAGCTTGCCATCCACTTCTTGTCGTCGTCGGTCTTGAGCAACGGGTCGATCGGAACGATCGCTTCCTCGTCGATCAGGGTGAACATGTCGGTCGACAGCAGCACCGAGGTGACCGGCGGCGTGCCGCTCTTGTGCGCGGTCAGCGCCTTGGTGATGCTCTCCTGGTAGGTGCCGGAATAGATCGGCTTGACCTTGATCGACGGGTTCGCCTTCTCGAAGTCGGCGGCATAGCCGTCGATGATCCTGGTGATCGGGCCGCCGACCGCGATCGGATAGAAGAACGAGACTTCGGCGGCGCCCTGCGCCACGGCGGGCTTGGCGATCGCGGTGCTCGCGAGCGCGGCGGTTCCGGCGAGGAATTGTCTGCGGTCCATGTGGTCTCTCCCCTTTGCGCTGTGTTGTTGTTTCATCGATCGATACGGCACTGCGTTGACAGATCGAACCAGTGCGCCGCGCCCGGGTCCCAGGCCAGCCGCAAATTGTCCCCGACATTCACGCCGGCGCGGCCGGGCAGCCGCACGATGCACGGTTCCGTGCCGATGCGCGTCTCGATCAGCGTGTCGGCGCCGAGATATTCGGCCGCCGCGACGGTGGCCGGCAAGCCGTCGCGCGCGAGGCGAACGGATTCGGGACGCACGCCTACGGCGAGCGACTCGGGCGCGCGCCCGGCGGGGGCGTTCGCGGCCAATGCCGGACCATGCGCGGCGATGAGGGAAGCCGGGATGACGTTCATCGGCGGCGTGCCGACGAAGCGGGCCGCGAAGATGGTGGCGGGCCGCTCATAGAGCTGTGCGGGGGCTGCGTCCTGCTCGATGGAACCGTTGCGCATCAGCACCACCTGGTCGGCCATGGTCATGGCCTCGACCTGGTCGTGGGTGACGTACAGCATGGTGATGCCGAGCCGGCGCTGCAGCGCGCGGATCTCGCGCCGCATCTCGACGCGCAGCTGCGCATCGAGATTCGATAGCGGCTCGTCCATCAGGCACACGGACGTCTCGGCCACAATGGCGCGGCCGAGCGCGACGCGCTGCTGCTGGCCGCCGGAGAGCTGCGAAGGCTTGCGCTCGAGCAGCGCTTCGAGGCCGAGGATGCCGGCCGCGCGCTTGAGCCGCGCGGCGCGCTCGAGGCGCGGCACCGAGCGCACCTTCAGCCCGAACAGGATGTTCTCGGCGACCGACAGATGCGGGAACAGCGCGTAGTTCTGGAACACCATCGACACGCCGCGCTTGGCCGGCGGCCGCGCCGTCACGTCGCGGCCGGCGATCGAGATCGTGCCGGCGTTGGGCGTCTCCAGCCCGGCGATGAGGCGCAAGGTGGTCGATTTGCCGCAGCCGGACGGCCCGAGCAGCGCCACCAGCCGCCCGGCCGGCGCCGCGAAGCTCACGCTCTCCACCGCGTTGGTGGCGCCCCAGCTCTTGGTCACTCCGTGAAGGTGGACGTCCGCCATCGGCTCGTCGCGGCGGGGACTATTCGGCGGCGACGCGCAACGCGGCGTTCGCCTCCAGCCGCTGAATCAGGAAATCGGTGTCCATCACGTCGCCGAAGATCGCATAGAAGGTCGAGAGCGTCGCGTTGTGCTCCTCGTCGGTGCGCGTGGCGTTGGCGTCGCTCACCATGACGGTCTTGAAGTTGAGCATCATGGCATCGCGCGCGGAGGATTCGCAGCATACGTTGGTGACCGTGCCGGCGATCAACACCGTATCGTAGCCTTGCGCCGTGAGGCGCGCCGGCAGGTCGGACGAACCCTGCAGGAACGCGCTGAAGCGGGTCTTGAGAACGATCTCGTCGTCAGGTTTCACATCCAGCTCGGCATGCAGTTCGTGGCCGCGCGAACCGGGCGCCAAATTGGCAACGAGCCGCTGGCGCGTCTCGGCGTTCATCATGCCGAGCCATTCGGACCAAGCGACGGCGCTGTCGGCGTCGACCGTCTGCTGGATCCAGAACACCTTGCCGCCAGTGCGCCGCACCACTGCAGCGAGCTTGTTCACGTTGGGTACGATTTCGGCCGCGTACGGCACGTACGCCGCCGCGACTTCCTCGAGGCAGAACGCGTTCTGCATATCGACGACGATCAGCGCGGTCTTGCGCGGATCGAGGTTCTCATGCACGTGCAGCTTGCCGCGCCGCAGCTGCGTCTGCTCCACGGCCCATGGGGCGATCTTGACCTGGTGCATGGTTGGCCTCCGCGTCCCGAGCATAGTAGCCCGCGTGGAGCGGAGCGCAATGCGGGGCGCGGTTACGCCAGTTTCGCCCCGAAATTCGTCTTCGGATCGAACTCCGGCGCGAGACGCCCGAGCGGCTTTGCAGCCTCACCGGCTTGGCGCGCGAGGAAGCGCCCGCTGCCCGGTTTCGCGTTGAGCTTGCCGTTCTCCACGATGACGGCGCCGCGCTGCAGCACGGTGACCGGCCAGCCCTTCACGCTGCGGCCGGCCCACGGCGTGTAGCCGGCGCGGTCCTTTACGGTCTTGTCGCTGAAGGTGACGCGCTTGTTCGGGTCCCAGATCGCCACGTCGGCATCGGCGCCGACCGCGATCGAGCCCTTCTTCGGATGCAGGCCGTAGATTTTCGCCGGTGCGGTCGACGTCCACTGCACGAACTTGCAGACGTCGAAGCGGCCGTTCGACACCATCGCGTCGAACACCACGGGGAGGCGCGCTTCGAGGCCCGGCATGCCGTTCGGGATCTGCTTGAAGGTCGACTTCGGTCCCGCCACCAGCTTGCCGGTCTTGTCGTAGGCGTAAGGCGCGTGGTCGGACGAGATCACCTGCAGGTCGCCGAGCGCGAGCGCCTGCCAGATCGCCTCCTGGTCGCGCGCCTCGCGCGCCGGCGGCGAGAACATCCATTTGCCGCCGGTGAGTCCCGGCTTGTCGAGGTCGTGCCGGGTCATGAACAGGTATTGCGGGCAGGTCTCGGCGAAAACCTTCAGGCCTTCTCCACGCGCCTGCCGGATCACCGCGCAACCCTCGGCGGTCGACACGTGGAAGATCATGATCGGCTGATCGACCAGGGCGGCACAGGCGATCAGGCGCGTGAAGGCCTCCGGCTCGCACACGCGCGGATGCGAGATCGAATGGAATTTCGGCGCCGTGTAGCCGTGCTTGATGAGGCGCTTGCCCATCCACGAGATCATGCCGTGGTTCTCGGCATGCACCGACACCATGGCGCGGTTGTCGCGCGCGGCCTGCAGGACGTTGAGCAACTGCTCGTCGTCGACGCGCAGCCGGTCGTAGGTCATGAACACCTTGAGCGAGGCGTGCCCGGCCTTGACCAGCGGCGGCACCTCCTTGGCGAGCACCTCCTCGCGCGGATCGGCGAGGATCATGTGGAACGCGTAGTCGATGACGGCGCCGCGCTCGGCGAGCTGGTGATACTCGTCCACCACGGTCTTGAGGCTCATCCCGACATGCTGGGCCGCGAACGAGATCACCGTCGTGGTGCCGCCGTGTGCCGCCGCGGTGGTGGCGCTCTGGAACGTGTCGGCGTTCATCAGCCCCGAAGCCGAGAGCTGCTCGATGTGGCAGTGGCTGTCGACGCCGCCGGGCAACACCAGCTTACCGCGGGCGTCGATCTCGCGGCTCCCCTTGTCGAGACCCTGGCCGATCGCCGCGATGGTCTCGCCGCGGATGCCGACATCGGCCTGCATGGTGTCGGTGGCGTTCGCCACCGTTCCACCGCGGATCACGAGGTCGAAGGGTTGCATGGGGGTCTCCCGTAAAAGGCGTGGCACAACGAATAGCGGGAATGCGCGCCTATTCTCAATCGTCATGCCCGGGCTTGTCCCGGGCATCCACGTCTTTAAGGTGATTGTAGCAAGTCAAGACGTGGATGGCCGGAACAAGTCCGGCCATGACGGAGCCAGAAATCATGCCTGATACGCGCCCGCGCATCCGCGTCGTCAACCCCAATTCGAACGAGGCCGTCACCGCGGCGATCGATGCTGCGGTGGCTCCGCTGCGCTTCGCCGAGGGGCCCGAGATCGTCTGCTCGACGCTGGCCGAAGGCCCGTTCGGGGTCGAGACCCAGGCGGATGCCGAGAGCGTCACCATGCCGCTGCGGCGTCTGGTCGAGGCCGATAACGCGTCGGATGCCTTCGTGATCGCCTGCTACAGCGATCCCGGCCTGCATGTGTGCCGCGAGGGCACGCCGCGCCCGGTGTTCGGCATCGCCGAGTGCGGCGTGCTGACGGCGCTGGCGCGGGCCGAGCGGTTCGGCGTCATCGCCATCCGGCAGCGTTCGATCGCCCGCCATGTGCGCTATCTGCGGCAGATGGGACTGACCGACCGGCTCGCCGGCGAGCGGCCGCTGGAGATGTCGGTCGCCGAGACGGTGAGCGGCGAGAGCACGCTGTCACGCATGATCGAGGTCGGCCGCGCCTTGAAGGACGAAGACGGCGCCAACGCGATCGTCATGGGCTGCGCCGGCATGGCGCGGCATCGCCGGCCGCTCGAAGACGCTCTCGGCATCCCGGTGATCGATCCGACGCAGGCCGCGGTGACTATGGCTCTCGGCGTGCTGCAGCTGTCGCGCAGCTAGGACCTCATGGTGAGGAGCGTCGCCATAGCGCGTCGAAGACGCGCGTAAACGCGCTTATGGCGACGCGTCTCGAACCATGGCCCCAAGCGAGGCCGGTGCATGCGGCCATCCTTCGAGACGCTCGCCTCGCTCGCTCCTCAGGATGAGGTCTGAGGCGTACGGCGCTACTTCTTCCGCTCCGCCGCCCATTCCTCGTAGGTCTGGCGCACGTGAGCGAACGGCTCGCCGAGCGACGCATAGAAATTGCCGTAAAGGCGCGCGAGCGGGCGATACTGCGTCATGTCGATGCGCAGGTTCGCGGGGTCGACGATGCCTTCGCGCACATGGATGTGCACGATCTCGCCGATGGCGAGGCGGCGCTCGCGGCTCACCTCCAGGGTCGTGAAGTGCCGGCATTCGAGCGCGGCCGGCGCCTCGGCGATGCGCGGGATCTCGATCTTGACGCTCGGCAGGAGGGTGAGGCCGGCGGCGTCGATCTCGCTGATCTCCGGAGGAAAGTCGATGGAGCAGATGTTCATGCGCTCGCCGAGCGCCTCGTCGACCAGGTTCACCACGAACGCGCCGTGCTCGCGGATGTGCGCGGACGTGTCCTTGAGCCCGCCGTTCGACTTCGATTGCAAGCCAAGCACCACCAGCGGCGGGGACTCGCTGAACAGGTTGAAGAAAGAGAACGGCGCCGCGTTGACGATGCCTCCGGGGCCGAGCGTGGTCACGAGCGCGATCGGGCGCGGGATGACCAGGCCGATGAGCAGCTTGTAGCGGTCGCGCGGGGCGAGCGCGGCGGCGTCGAAGGAGAGTGGTTCGGTCATGCGCCTTACGCCTCCGGCGGCAACACCACGCCGGCCTGGCTGGTGATGCGGCCGTAATGCTCGATGCGGCGATGGCGCTTGAAATCGAAGATCGTCGCCTTGTTGAACTTCGTCGCGTCGAGGTCGCAGTCGGCAACGACCAGTTCGTCGTCCTCGGTCTTTGCCGCCGCCACGATCTCGCCGTCCGGATTGACGATGCAGCTGCCGCCGAACAGCGGATGGCCGTCCTCGACGCCGCTTTTCGCGGTCGCCACCACCCAGGTGGCGTTCTGATAGGCGCCGGCCTGCACCGAGAGATTATGATGGAACAGACGCTTCTCCGGGCCTTCGCTCGCCTTCTGCGAATTCACCGACGGCGTGTTGTAGCCGAGCATGACCAGCTCCACGCCCTGCAGGCCCATGACCCGGTAGGTCTCGGGCCAGCGGCGGTCGTTGCAGATGCACATGCCGAGGATGCCGCCCATGCTGCGCCAGACCGGAAACCCGAGGTTGCCCGGCTCGAAGTAACGCTTCTCCAGGTGCTGGAACGCGCGCTCGGGATCGAACTCGGAATGGCCCGGCAAGTGCACCTTGCGGTACTTGCCGGCGATGTTCCCGTCGCGGTCGACCAGGATCGCGGTGTTGTAACGGTGCCCGTCGGGAGTGAGCTCCGCATAGCCGAAATTCATGCCGATCTTGCATTCCGCGGCCTTCTCGAACAGCGGCCGGGTCGCGGCGTTCGGCATCTCGCGCTCGAACCAGGAATCCACTTCGGCCTGATCGGTCATGTACCAGCGCGGGAAGAAAGTGGTGAGGGCAAGCTCGGTGAACACCACGAGGTCGCATTTCTGCGCCTTGGCCTGATCGAGCAGGTCGATCATGCGGGCGACCACGGCCTGCCGGCTTTCGGCCTTCTGGATCGGGCCCGACTGGGCGGCGGCGACGCGCAACACGCGGCTCATGCATGCTCTCCTGAAATATCTCTTTGTTGAAGCATGATCTTTTCCGAAAACCGGTGTCCACTTTTCGGGATCATGCTTTAAGACGCCATCCGCCGCTCCAACCGGCTCACCAGGCGGACCACCGGCCATAGCATGGCGAGGTAGATCGCGGCCGCCAAGACGATCGGCGAGGCGTTGAAGGTGATCGAGCGCGCCATGTCGGCGGAATAGAGCATTTCCGGCAGCGCCACCACGCTGGCGATCGACGTGAGCTTCACCACCTCGACCGTGTTGGAGATGAGATCGGGCAGCACGTTGCGTATCGCTTGCGGGAGGACGACGTGGCTGAGCGCTTGGAAGCCATTGAGCCCGGTGGAGCGCGCCGCATCCCACTGGCCGCGGCCGATGCTCTCGATGCCGGCGCGGTAGATCTCGCCGTAATAGCTCGAGGTGTTGAGGAAGAACGCGACGGCGACCGCCGCGACCGGCGAAAGCCGGATGCCGGCGAACGGCAGGCCGGAATAGACGAAGATCAGCAGGACCAGCGGCGGCACGGCGCGGAACAAATCGATCGCCACGATCATGAAGGCGCGCACCGCGCGCGAGGAGGAGAGCGACAGCAGCGCGAACAAGAGCCCGCCGGCGAGCCCGAGCGGGATGACCAGGAGGCACAGCAGGATCGTTTGCTGGAAGCCGGTCAGCACCAGCGGCAACGCCTTCGCCATGATGTCGAGATTGAAGAATTGATGCAGGAGCGCGTCCATCACGCCCTCCGCCAGGCAAAACGCGTCTCGATCCAGCGCCCGAGCGCGACCACGGGGATGAACAGGATCACGTAGGCGATCGCCCCCATCATCAGCGGGGTGGCGTTGCCGGAGAACGACTGAGCGGTGGTCGCCTGATTGAGGATCTCAGGCACCCCGATCACGGTGCCAAGCGCGGTGTTCTTGGTGATGGCGACGGTGCGGTTGGTGATCGGCGGCACGGCGAGGCGCACCGCCTGCGGCAGCACGATGTAGGCGAGCGTGTCGACGAAGTTCAAGCCGGTCGAGCGCGCGGCCTCCCACTGTCCCTTGGGGATTGACAGGATCCCGGCCCAGAAGATCTCTTCCGCGAAGGCGGCGAGCACGAACGACAGCACCAGCCACAGCACCGCGAAGGACGGGATATTGATCCCGACGTTGGGCAGGCCGAAATAGACCAACAGCACCAGCACCAGTGGCGGCAGCGCGCGGAACATGTCGACGAACGCGACGATGAGCGCGTTGACGGGGAGTATCCGCAGCGTGCGGGTGACCGCGAGGGCGAGGCCGAGCAGGATGCCGGTGACGACGACCGCGAGCGCGATCTCGACGGTCACCAGCATGCCCTTGAGGATCGAGGGTAGGTATTGCTCGATCACGTTCCACTTGAAGAACGTCTCGACGAAGCGGGACCAGCCGTTCACCGTATCAGCTCCGCGATGAAGCCCTTGGTGCGCGTCTCGCGCGGCGCGCCGAAGATCCGCTCGGGCGGTCCTTCCTCCACGATCAATCCGTGGTCCATGAAGATCACGCGGTCGGCGGCGTCGCGCGCAAAGCGCATCTCGTGGCTCACCACCAGCATGGTCATGCCGCTGCGTTTGAGCTCACGCATCACCGCGAGCACACTGCCGACCAGTTCGGGATCGAGCGCCGAGGTCGGCTCGTCGAACAGCATGATGGTCGGCTCGAGCGCGAGCGCGCGGGCGATGGCGACGCGCTGCTGTTGGCCGCCGGAAAGCTCCGACGGGTAGGATTTGGCTTTCTCGGCCAGCCCGACGCGCGCGAGCGCGGCGCGCCCGCGCTCATCCGCCTCGGCGCGCGAGTTGCCGACCACCTTGCGCAGCGCGAGCGTGACGTTGCCGAGGGCTGTCATGTGCGGATAGAGATTGAACGACTGGAACACCATGCCGATGCGCCGCCGCATGGCGTTGATGTCGGTCGCGCGCTCCATCAGGTCGACGCCCTCGACCCGGATCGCGCCGGCGGAGGGCTCCTCGAGCCGGTTGCAGCAGCGCAGCAAGGTGCTCTTGCCCGAACCGGAAGGTCCGATGATGAACACCAGCTCCTGCGGCTGCACTGCGAGATCGATTCCGCGCAGCACTTCGGTGTGGCCGAAGCTCTTGCGTAAGGCCCGAACCTCGAGGATCGGCGGCCGGCCGGGATTCATCCGCCCTCAGTTGCAGGACGGCGTGTGCGGGGTCGGATCGTAGCCCGCCATGTCGGGCACGCCGTAGCCCGGGAACACCGTCACGGCGGCCGAGCCGGGCGGCGGCTTCACGCCGAACCACTTCTCGTGCATGCGCGCGATGGTGCCGTCGAGCTTCATGCACTCGATGGCGTTCTCGAGCGTCTTGCGCAGTTCTCCGGAGTCCTTGCGCAAGGGCGCCGCCCAGACCAGGCCGGTCGAGTGCAGATAGGACAGTTCGAGCTGCGGGTTGTTCTTCACCGCCCAGGCGATGACGGTGTTGCCGGCGACGTTGGCGTCGGCGCGGCCGGCGAGCACGGCCTGCACGGCGTCGGTCTGCGTGCCGAAGGATTCGACCTTCCAGCCGATCCTGGCTTCGAGATCGCGCGCCCAGGAGTCGTAGGCCGAGCCCTTGTTGACCGATACGATCTTGCCCTTGAGGTCCTCGAGCTTGGTGACCTTGGGGGCGCCCTTCTTGATCAGGAACTGGAAGTCGGTGTTGAGGTAGCCCTCGGTGAACAGCATGTTGTCGGCGCGTTCCTTGGTCACCGTGGTCGGCGCGGCGACGAAATCGTAGGTGCCGGCCTGCAGGGCGGGCACGATACCGGAGAACTGCGTGGCGTCGATGGTCACCTTGCGCTTGAGACGCTTGCCGATCTCTTCGGCGAGATCGATGTTGAAGCCCTCATAGCCGCCGCCGAGCTTCGGCATGGCGTGCGGCGCGAACGTGCCGTCGACCGCGGTGCGCAGCGGCGGCGCTTCCTGCGCGGCGAGCGGCGAGGCGGCGAACAGCGCGGCCAGCAGGAACGCATGTTGCTTCATGGAAAATCCCCCAAACGCCGTCCGGCATGTTGAACGTTTCGCAAGAAGCCTATAGCAGTCGGCGGCGGCGCCACAAGCCGAGGGCGTGCAAAGATGCGGCAGATGCTCGATACCCAGGCAAACGGCGTCTACATCATCGCGGCGACGCCGTTCAGCGACGACGGCGCGGTGGATAGCGCGAGCCTCGACCGGCTGATGGATTTCTACATCGGCTGCGGCATCACCGGCATCACGGTGCTCGGCATCATGGGCGAGGCGCCGAAGCTCACCCACGCCGAATCGGTCGCGCTGACACGTCAGGTGGTACGGCGCGCGAACGGCCTGCCGGTGGTGGTCGGCGCGTCGTCGCCCGGCTTCGCCTCGATGGGCGCGCTGGTCAAAGACGTGATGGACGCCGGCGCGGGCGGCGTGATGATCGCGCCGCCGCCGACGCTCAAGACCGACGATCAGATCGTGGCGTATTTCGCCCACGCCGTGGAGGCGATCGGCCGTGACGTCCCGTTCGTGATCCAGGACTATCCCTACGCGTCCGGCGTGTTCATGGCGCCTGCGGTGATCCGGCGCATCGTGCAGGACAACCCGTCGGCCAAGATGGTGAAGCACGAGGAATGGCCCGGGCTGGAAAAGCTCAGCGCGCTGAAGAACCTCATGGCCGACGGCAGCATGCGCAAGGTCGCGATCCTGTGCGGCAACGGCGGCGTGTTCCTGCCGCACGAGCTGGAGCGCGGCGCCGACGGCGCCAACACAGGCTATGCGTATCCGGAGATGCTGGTGCAGTTGGTGAAGCTCATCAAGGCGGGCGAGCGCGCGGCCGCGCACGATCTGTTCGACCGGCACCTGCCGCTGCTGCGCTACGAGCAGCAGCCCGGAATGCTGGGCTTGGCCGTGCGCAAGTACATCTTGAAGCGCCGCGGCGCGATCGCCAGCGATGCGCAGCGCAAGCCGGGCATCAAGCTCTCCAAGGAGGCGGTCGCCGAAATCGAGTTCCTGATCGCGCGGCTGGAGCGGAACGAGTGATGGCGACGCGTCCTGACGTCCGCATGGCGGTCGATATCGGCGGCACCTTCACCGACATCGTGCTCGATCGCGGGACCGAGCGTCTCACCCGCAAGGTGCTGACCACGACGAGCCGGCCCGAGGAGGGCGTGCTCTCAGGTGCGCGGCTGGTGCTGGCCGATGCGGGCCTGCACTTCTCCGACATCGACGTGTTCGTGCACGGCACGACGCTCGCCACCAACGCCATCATCGAGCGGCGCGGCGCGCGCACCGCGCTGATCGCCAGCGACGGCTTCCGCGACGTGCTCGATATCGCGACCGAGAGCCGCTACGACCAGTACGACCTGACCATCGAGAAACCGGAGCCGCTGGTGCCGCGCGCCTTGCGCGTCACCGTGCCCGAGCGCGTCGACGTGAACGGACAGGTGCGGCTCGCGCTCGACGAGACGGCGGTCGCGGGCCACGTGGCGTTCCTGCGCGCGCGCGGCATCGAAAGCGTCGCGATCTGCTTCATGCATTCCTACGCCAACCCGGAGCACGAGCAGCGCACGGCCGCGATCCTGAAAGCCGCGATGCCGGAGTTGCGCATCACGCTCTCCTGCGAGGTGTGCCCCGAGATCCGCGAATATGAGCGCACCTCGACGGCGGCCGCCAACGCCTACGTGCAGCCGCTGATCGACGGGTATCTGGCGCGCATGGACGATGCGCTGCGGATCGAGCAGTTCCGCGGCGCGATCTATCTGGTGACCTCGGGCGGCGGGCTGACCTCGATCGACACCGCGCGGCGCTTTCCGGTGCGGCTGGTCGAGTCGGGACCGGCCGGCGGCGCGATCTTCGCCGCGGAAGTCGCGGCGCGCGCCGGCGAGAACAAGGTGATCTCGTTCGACATGGGCGGCACCACCGCCAAGATCTGCCTGATCGAGAACTTCGCGCCCAATGGCGCGCGGGTCTACGAGGTCGATCGCGCGGCGCGCTTCCTCAAAGGCAGCGGACTGCCGCTGCGCATCCCGGTGATCGAGATGGTGGAGATCGGCGCCGGCGGCGGCTCGATCGCCAAGGTCGACGCCTTGAAGCGCGTCGCGGTCGGCCCCGAGAGCGCCGGCTCGGAGCCGGGGCCGGCATGCTACGCCCGCGGCGGCGCGCAGGCGACCGTCACCGACGCCGACGTGGCGCTCGGCATGATCGATCCCGACGGCTTCGCCGGCGGCACGATCGCGCTCGCGCCGGAGCTTTCGCGCGCTGCGCTCACGCGCGACATCGGCGCGCCATTGGGACTGACGGCGGAAACCGCCGCCTACGCGGTGCATGAGATGGTGTGCGAGAACATGGCGAGCGCCGCGCGCGTGCACGCGGTCGAGCGCGGCGAGGCGGCGGTCGACCACACCTTGATCGCATTCGGCGGCGCCGCGCCGCTGCACGCCGCGCGCGTCGCCGAGAAGATCGGCGTGGCGCGCGTGATCGTTCCGCCCGATGCCGGCGTCGGTTCGGCCATCGGCTTCCTGGCGGCGCCGATCTCCTACGAGCTGGTCAGGAGCCGCCCGGTGCGGCTCGATCGGTTCGATGCCGCCGCGATCTCGGCCTTGCTCGCCGAGATGTCGCAGGCGGCGCGCGCGCTGGTCGAGCCGGGCGCGCGCGGAGCACCGATCACGGAGCGGCGGCTCGCCTACATGCGCTATGTCGGGCAAGGCCACGAGATCACCGTGCCGGTGCCGCTGCGTGCGCTCACCCCCGACGATGCGGCGGCGCTGCGTGAGGCGTTCGAACGCGAATATGCGGTGCTGTTCCGCCGGCCGATCCCGGGCGCCGCGATCGAGGCGCTGAGCTGGTCGGTGCTGGTATCGACCGCGGCCCGCCGGGTCGAGCCGGTCGCCGCCGCGGCGGAGCGGCGCGCCCCGGCGCCGGAGGGGAGCCGTGCCTGGTTCGACGGCCGCGCCGGGCGCACCATCGACGTGCCGCTCTATCGGCGCGCGCACATGGAAGCAGGTGCGCGCCTTACGGGTCCCGCCATCATCGCCGAGGACGCGACCTCGACCTTCGTGTCGGCCGCATTCGACGCGCGCATCGACGCCGCCGGGTGTATCGTGATGGAGCGGAGGGCAACCCAGTGAAGACCGACGCCACCTCGCTGATCGACCTGCAGATCATGTGGAACCGCCTGATCGCGGTGGTCGAGGAGCAGGCGCAGGTGCTGATGCGCACCGCGTTCTCGCCGATCGTGCGCGAGTGCGGCGATCTTTCGGCCGGCGTGTTCGACCTCAAAGGCCGCATGCTGGCGCAGGCGGTGACCGGCACGCCCGGCCATGTCAACTCGATGGCCGAGTCGGTCAAGCACTTCATCCGCCACTTTCCCATCGACACGATGAAGCCGGGCGACGCCTACATCACCAACGACCCGTGGATGGGCACCGGCCATCTCAACGATTTCGTGGTGACGACGCCGGCGTTCAAGGACGGGCGCTGCGTCGCGCTGTTCTCCTGCACCAGCCACTTGATGGATATCGGCGGCATCGGCTTCGGGCCGGACGCGACCGATGTGTTCATGGAGGGCCTCTACATCCCGATGCTGAAGCTGATCGACCAGGGCGTGGTGAACGAGACCCTGATGGCGATGATCCGCTCCAATACGCGCTTACCCGTCGACACCGAGGGCGACACCTATTCGCTCGCGGCCTGCAACGACGTCGGCGCCAAGCGCCTCACCGAGATGATGGAGGAGTTCGGCATCGAGACGCTCGATCGGATCGCCGACCACGTCTGCGACCGTTCGCGCGAAGCCGTGATGGAGGAGATCGGCAAGCTGCCGCGCGGCACCTGGCGAAACACCATGACGGTCGACGGCTACGACTCAGCCGTGACGATCGCCGCTGCGCTCACCGTCTCGGACGAGGGCATCCATGTCGACTACACCGGCACCTCGCCGCAGTCGCGCTACGGCATCAACGTGCCGATGGCCTACACGACGGCCTATACGGTGTTCGGGCTCGGTTGCGTGGTGGCAAGCCGCATCCCGAACAATGCCGGCTCGCTCGGGCCGCTCACCGTGTCGGCGCCGCCGGGCTCGATCACCAACGCGCCGAAGCCGGCGCCGGTGTGCATCCGCCACGTCATCGGGCAGATGCTGCCCGACGTGGTGTTCGGCTGTTTGCGCCAGATCATCCCCGAGCGCGTGCCGGCCGAAGGCACGTCATGCCTGTGGAACCTGAACGTGCGCGGCGAAACGCAGTCGGGCGCCGGCGGCAATTACGGGTTCACCATGGCGGTGACGTCGAACGGCGGTACCGGTGCGCGGCCGGACAAGGACGGCCTCTCGGCCACCGCCTATCCGAGCGGCGTGCGCGGCACGCCGGTCGAGATCGCCGAGCAGCAGACGCCGCTGATCTTCTGGAAGAAGGAGCTGCGCGCCGACTCGGGCGGCGCCGGGCGCATGCGCGGCGGGCTCGGGCAGGTGATCGAGATCGAGAGCGGCATCGGCCGCCCGTGGGACATCCTGGCGGCGTTCGACCGCATCGATCATCCGGCGCGCGGGCGCGACGGCGGGCACAATGGCGCGGCCGGCTATCTCGGGCTCAAGTCGGGACGCAAGATGCGCGGCAAGGGCTTCCAGGAAGTGCCGCCGGGCGACCGGCTCGTGGTGCTGACGCCGGGCGGCGGCGGCATCGGCAAGCCCACGGAGCGCGCGCCGCAGCGCGTCGCGCGCGACCTTGCCGACGGGCTGGTGTCGGACGACACGGCACGCGCGGTTTACGATTTTACGCCGGTGACAGCGGCGGAGTGAGTGATGACAGAGGGGAACGATCATGTGGACACGACGTGACATCATGGTGGGAACCGGCGCCGTCCTGACGAGCGCCGCATTTTCCGGAGGCGCCTCGGCGCAGACCAAGCTCGATCTCGCAACCGTTTGGCCGGACGGGAATTTCCACACCCAGAATGCCAAGCGCTTCGCCGCCGAAGTCGGCAAGGTCACCAACAACGCGGTGAACATCACCGTGCAGTCGGGCGGCTCGCTCGGCTTCAAGGGACCGGAGCAGTTGCGCGCGGTGCGCGACGGGCTGGTGCCGATCGCCGACATCCTCAACATCCAGCAGATCGGTGACGAGCCGATGCTCGGCACCGAATCGATCCCGTTCCTGGTCGCTTCCGACAGCGAACTGAGGATCCTGCACAAGTATCTGCGCCCCGAATACGAGGCGATCGCGGCCAAGAACAACCAGAAAGTCCTCTACATGGTGCCGTGGCCGACCCAGTACCTGCACCTGAAGGTGAAGAGCGACACGGTCGACGGACTGAAGGGCGTGAAGATCCGCGTGCCCGACAAGAACGCACAGGACATGTGCGCGGCCTTCGGCATGGCGCCGGTGCTGATCCCGTGGGGCGAGACCATCCCTGCGCTCGCCTCGGGCGCGGTCGCCGGCGTGTCGACCTCGGCGGTGTCGGGCGTCGACGGCAAGTTCTGGGAGTTCCTCAAATACATCTATCCGACCAACCACACCTGGTCGTGCCAGATGGTCAACATCAGCCTCGACACCTGGAAGAAGCTCTCGGCCGATCAGCAGAAGGCAATCGAGGAACTTGCCAAGAAGCTCGAGCCGGAATTCTGGGCCGCGTCCGTCAAGGCCGACACCGACAGCCTCAAGCGGCTGACCGAGGGCGGAATGGAAGTCGTGACCATCCCGGCGGCGATGATGAAGGACTTCCAGGGACGCACCGCACCGCTGCTCGACGCGTTCCTCAAGCGCGTGCCGGCGTCCGAGAAGCCCGTGAAGGCGTTCCTCGCCGAGGTGAAGCGCAGTTCATGAGCGCGAGCCTCAACGCGGCGGCGCCCGCGCCGCTGCGACTCCTGCTCGACGCAATCGAGAAGCTCGCCCGCCTCGACGGCTGGATCGGCGCCGGCTGCCTGGTCGCACTGACGGCGCTGATGCTCGCCGAGATCACGGTGCGGGCGTTGTCGAACGTGTTCCCCTCCGTGCCTGCCGATATCCCGGTGGCGTGGGAGTACTCGTCCTACCTCATGGCGGCCTGCTTCACGTTCGGGGCCGCCATGACGTTGCGGGCCGGCGGCCATATCCGCGTCACGCTCGTGCTCGCGCGCGTGCAGCCGGGCGCGCGCCGCCTGCTCGAAGTGTTCGCCTCGCTCGCCGCCATGATGTTCACCGGCTTTCTGGCGCTCGCCATGGTGCGATTCACGCTCAGCGCGTACGAGCGCGGGCAGACCTCGATCTCGAGCGACACGCTGCTGTGGATCCCGCAGTCGGTGGTGGCGTTCGGGATGGTGCTGCTGGCGCTGCAGTTTCTCGCCCGCACCATCCAGGCCGCCTACGGATTACCGCTCGAGGACGCGCGCATGCGCGCATGCGCGCCGGTGGAATAGATGGGCGCCGTCGTCGGCTCGATGTTCGCGATCCTGTTCTCGGCGCTTGCCGGGGGCCTGTGGATCGGGCTCGCGCTTGGCGCGACCGGCGCGCTGATGCTGGCGATCTTCCGCGACATCCCGCTCGACAAGCTGCTCGCCCAGTACGCCTGGAACATCCTGACCACGCAGGAGCTCCTGGCGCTGCCGATGTTCATCCTGATGGGCGAGATCCTGTTCCGCACGCGCCTGTCGCAATCGCTGTTCCAGGGACTGGCGCCGTGGGCCGGCCTGCTGCCGGGTCGGCTGCTGCATGTCAATGTCGTGGGCTGCTCGATCTTCGCGGCGATCTCCGGCTCCTCGGCCGCCACCACCCAGGTGGTCGGACGCATGGCGCTGACCGAGCTGCTGCGGCGCGGCTACTCCAGGGACATCGCGATCGGCAGCTTGGCCGGGGCCGGCACGCTCGGCTTCCTCATCCCGCCGTCCAACATCATGATCATCTACGGCGTGCTCGGCGACGTCTCGATCCTCAAGCTGTTCACCGCCGGCTTCATTCCCGGCTTCCTGCTCGCCGGCTGCTTCATGGCGTGGGTCATGATTCACACTACGCTGCGCCCGGGCTTGGTTCCCGCGAGCGAGCGCGCGCTCAGCGGCGTGTCGATGCTCGACCGCCTCAAGTCGCTGAAAGACCTCGCGCCCGCGGTCTTCCTCATCGCCGCGGTGCTCGGCTCGATGTATGGCGGCATCGCGACGCCATCGGAGGGCGCCGCGGTCGGCGTGCTCGGCGCGCTCATCGTTGCCGGCCTGCAGCGCGAGTTGACGCTTCAAGCGTTGCGCGACATCGCCATCGGCTCGGTGCTGACCTGCTCGATGATCGCCATGATCCTGCTCGGTGCCTCGATCCTCGGCAGCGCCGCCGCCTTCCTCGGCATTCCGCGCGCGATCGCGGATTTCGTCGCCAGCCTCGGTCTCTCGCCGTTCATGCTGATCGTGGCGCTGATCGTGTTCTACCTGATCCTCGGCTGCTTCCTCGACGGCTTCTCGATGATCGTGATGACCTTGCCGATCGTGATGCCGATCGTGAAGCAGGCCGGGTTCGATCCGGTGTGGTTCGGCATCTTCCTGGTGCTGGTGGTCGAGATGGCGCAGATCACCCCCCCGGTCGGGTTCAACCTGTTCGTCATCCAGGGGCTGACCGGCGACGGCCTCGGCTATATCGCGCGCGTCACTTTGCCGTATCTGGTGATCATGATCCTGTTCACGCTGGTGATCACGGTGTTCCCGCAGATCGCGTTGTGGCTGCCGACCGTGCTGGCCGGGCGTGGCGGTTGATCGCGATTACCGGCCCGTCGAACGCGCGCAATATCTGATTGACCGTTCACGCGGTCACCTATCTTCTCGTGCCATCGCAACAGTGAGAGGCGATTGGCAGCGATGGATTGCGCAATGACGAACTGCCATGCAATTCTGCGGCATGCCACACAGTTATGTTGCCTACATCGATGAGTCGGGTGACGACGGCCTAAAAAAATTCCGCATTTCAGGTAAGCAAGGCGGCTCGTCTACTTGGCTAATCATATCAGCCTGCCTGTTTCGGCAGATCTACAGTCTCGACGCTGTTTCTTGGCGCGACGAGATCACAAGCAAGATTCCGGAGAAGAAGAAACGAACGCTGCATTTTGCCGATTTGAATCACAATCAAAGAGTTGTTGCCGCGCAAGCCATAGCGACAAAGCCGCTTCGAGCGATGAGCATTCTCGCCGCAAAGAAGCCCATTCCCGATGGCATCTACAAAGAGAAGAATCAGCTCTATTTCTACATGACACGCTATTTGATAGAGCGCCTGTCATGGCTGTGTCGTGATCTTCGACCCAAAGTCCCAGAAGGCGACGGCAGAGTGGCGATAACGTTCTCGCGTCGTGGCGGAATGTCCTACGACAGCTTTCAAGGTTACCTGCGCCGCCTACAGGTTGCACAAGATCAAGAGGTAAAGATTCATTGGCCCGTGATCGATATCGACGGCGTTACAGCAAAGGATCATTCGAGCAGCGCCAGCTTGCAATTGGCCGATGCGATCACATCCTCGTTCGCTGCCGCTGTCGAACCAAACTCCTACGGAAATTGCGAATTACGCTATGCCGAAATTCTCAAGCCGATTACGTATCACCGGAAAGGCAACTACCTCAGCTACGGAGTGAAGTGCGTTCCAAAGCCCGAGGAGTGCGGTCTCAACGACGAGCAGAAAAAGCTGTTCGAACTCTTCAAGGGATGAGAGTGGTGGCCCCCCGGCCCATGATTGCGGTGATGAGCCGCCTGCAATCTCGCGATTGCTCTGGGGAATTCCGGCGCATGGCCACCAACCGCTATATAGGGGATTTCTCCTTAAAGATCAAATATTTGGCGCAAATGGTGCTTAACCCATTGGCTGTCAACGCATTCTTGTTAGTCTAACATCCATTTCGGAGCCGAACCAAAATTTCGGGGTCAGTCGCCACTTCTAAGGACTTGCTTCGCCGTCGTTCGACTGCAGGGCGTGTGCGGCGCCGCGGCCCAGGCCGGCATGTCGCCACGGGGGGCGACGGCTGTACCTAAGGCCGGCCAATTTGCCCGATCATCCTGCGCAACGCTATCGTTCAGCCGAAAGGCAATTCGAGGAACACAGATGGCCAAATTCGGAATCGGGCAGGCGGTGCGCCGCGTCGAGGACCAGCGTTTCCTCACCGGCGCCGGGCGCTATGTCGACGACATGGTGCTGCCGGGGATGTGCCACGGCGTCGTGCTGCATTCGCCGCACGCGCATGCGCGCATCAAGTCGATCGACGTGTCGAAGGCCAAGGCCGCGCCCGGCGTGCTGCTGGTCCTCACCGGCGCCGACGTGGCGGGGGAGAAGCTCGGTGCCTTCACCGCCGCCATGATGCCGGAAGACCTCGGCGCCCCGAAGGGGCATCGCATCCATCAGCCGCTGCTGCAGGCCGACAAGGCCCGCTTCGTCGGCGATCGCGTCGCGTTCGTGGTGGCGGAAACCGACATGCAGGCGCGCGACGCCGCCGAGCTGATCGAGCTGGACTACGAGACGCTGCCCGCCGTGGCGCTGGTGGAAGACGCCGCCAAGCCCGGCGCGCCCAAGGTGTGGGACGACAATCCGAACGGCAACGTCGCCTTCGTGCTGGCGTTCGGCGATCAGGCCGCGACCGACGCCGCCTTCGCGCAGGCCAAGCACGTGGTGAAGCTGCGCATGGAGAACAACCGGGTCACGCCGGTGTCGATGGAGCCGCGCACCGCGATCGGGGACTACAACGCGGCCGACGATGCCTACACGCTCTACACCTCCTCGCAGAACCCGCACGGCGTGCGCATGGAGATCGCGGGCATCTTCCATGTGAGCGAGAACCAGGTGCGCGTGGTCGCGCCCGACGTCGGCGGCGGGTTCGGCCTCAAGGGCGGGGCCTTCCCGGACGACATGCTGGTGCTGTGGGCGTCGCGCAAGCTCAAGCGTCCGGTGAAGTGGGTCGCGACCCGCTCGGAAAGCATGATGACCGACCACACCGGGCGCGATCTCGTCAGCTACGGCGAGCTGGCGCTCGACCAGAGCGGCAGGATCCTGGCGATCCGCTCGCAGTCGCTGTTCCAGATCGGCGCGTACTTCGTCGGCCCCGGCATGGTGAGCGGCCTGTTCTCGCTGCGCTTCATCCCGGAGGCCTACGACGTGCAGACGATGCACATCGTGTGCAAGGGCCTGTTCACCAACACGCCGCAGGCCGGGCCCTATCGCGGTGCCGGGCGGCCGGAAGCCGCCTACTTCACCGAGCGCATGATCGAGCATGCGGCGCGCCAGATCGGCATGGACGTGGCGCAGATCCGCCGCATCAACCTCATCCCGCCGGACAAGTTTCCCTACAGCACGCCGACCTGGTACACCTACGACTCTGGCGAGTTCGTGCGCCTGCTCGACAAGTGCGTCGAGATGGCCGACTGGAACGGCTACGAAAAGCGCCGCAAGGCTTCGGAGCAGAACGGCAAGCTGCGCGGCCGCTCGGTCTGCTACTACATCGAGTTCGGCGGCATCTTCAACGACCGCATGGACATCCGCTTCGATCCGGGCGGCACCGTCACGGTGTTCGGCGGCACGCATTCGCACGGTCAGGGACACGCGACCGTGTTCGCGCAGCTGGTGCACGAATTCCTCGGCGTGCCGTTCGAGAGCATCCGCTACGTGCAGGGCGACACCGCGCAGGTGCAGTTCGGACGCGGCACCTATGGGGCGCGCAGCGCCGTGGTCGGCGGCAGCGCGCTCAAGCGCGCCGCGGACGCGATCATCGAGAAGGCGAAGCCGATGGCCGCCGCCATGATGGAGGCGGACGCCGGCGACATCGAATTCAAGGACGGCAGCTTCAAGGTCGCCGGCACCGACAAGGCGATCCCGCTGACCGAAGTCGCCAAGGCGTCGTTCGCGCCGATGGGACCGATGACCAAGTTCGGCATCGGGCTCGAAGGTTCCGGCAGCCACAATCCCGAGCCGCCGAGCCATCCGAACGGCGCGCACGCGGTCGAGGTCGAGATCGATCCGGAAACCGGCGAAGTGACGGTCGACCGTTACGTGATGGTCGACGATCTCGGTCAGGTGCTCAATCCGATGATCGTCAACGGCCAGCAGCACGGCGGCGTGGCGCAGGGCATCGGGCAGGCGCTGTACGAGCACGCGGTCTACGACCAGGACTCGGCGCAACTCGTCACCGGCTCGTTTATGGATTACGTCATGCCGCGCGCCGATATGCTGCCGAATTTCCAGATCGCGCTGGAAGAAGTGCCGTGCAAGACCAACCCGATCGGCGTCAAGGGCATCGGCGAATCCGGCACGATCGGCGCGCCGCCGGTGGTCATCAACGCGGTGATCGATGCGCTCTCGCCGCTCGGCATCGACCGCATCGACATGCCGGCGACGCCGGCACGGGTGTGGCAGGCGATCCAGGAGGCGCGCGCGAAGGCCGCGGAATAATCCCGATGATCAAGCGGCCGGCCGCTCGATCGGCGCGTCGACGAACACTTGGTATTGCTGCGACTTCGGTTTCGCCTTGTCGTCCGCGTTGACGTAACTGATCGAGCTTTTGCCGAGCAGGTCGCGCGGCAGGATCATGACGCGGATGAAGCGGGTCGGCCGGTCGCTGCCTTGCGCGAACACCGGCTCCGGCCCGCTCTCGTACCAGGCGCCGCCCGGCCCGTAGCAGGTCGAGCGCCCATGGGTGTCGACGCGTAAGGCCCCTTCGATCAGGCAGCGGATGCCGGGCCCCTGGTGGCGGTGCAGATAGGCGCAGCCGCCGGGCGGGAAGGCGACGCTGTCGCCGCGCAGCAGCAGGTCGCCGTCCGGCAGGGTGTCGAGGCGGGCCGCGAGCTTCTCGCGCGAGGTGGCGCTTTCCGCCGAAGCCGCGCCGTCCGCGCAAAACTCCCAGCGCCAGCAGGTCGCACCGGTCTTGCCCGGCGCGACCGAGACCCAGCCGCTGCCGTGCCAGGCTGCGCCGTCGCCGACGGTTCCGCCGTCGATCGTCACCGATCCGTGCGTCACGAAGATCATGCGCGCGAGCGCCGGCAGCTGCAGCGGCGCGGCGTCGTTCGGCAGCACGTCTTCGATAAGGCGCAGGATCGGCATGGAATCGTCGTAGCCCGGATTGCGTGCAACGCAATCCGGGAATCTCTCCGCGGCGGTGATCTCTCCCCGGCTTTCGCTTCCAGCGAAAGCCGGGCTACGGCTTCCAGCGAAAGCCGGGCTACGGCCCGCCCTACCGCATCCGCAGCGTGAGCGGAACGCCCTGGGTGCCGGGGCAATCCATGATGCCCGCATAGTCGTCGGAAAGCTTGCCGCTGTAGGTGCAGGTCTTGCCGTCGAACGTCAGCGTCGCCGTCATCGCCGAACTCCAGCGCGACAGCTCGAGTCGGATCTCGCCGGTCTTGAACTCGGGACCGCTCATGCTGCACAGGCCGACGTGCTTCAGGGTCATCGGCCCCGAATAGGCCTTGCGGCCGCTCGACGCGCTCTCCTGTACGTCCGCGCTCAGCTCCCATTCCGACAGATAGCCGGCTTTGCCGCTGATCTTCAGCGGTTGGGACTGCGCGGGAAACGACAACGCGGCGCAAGCCGCCACCAGGGACAAGGATCGCAGGACGATCGCAGGCACTTGCTATCCGCTCGCGCGCGCCTTGATGGCGTTGTCGACCAGCGTCTTGCCGAGCGACCACGCGGCGCCCGGCACGCGGTGGCTGGCGGCGATGGCGGCATCGAACGCGTGCTCGATGCGGCTGCAATCGATGTCGGTGATGGTGAGCGAGGGAAGCAGCTTGATGGTATGGCTGCCGTGACCGGCGACCTGGGTGAGGATGCGATGGTCCTTGAACAGCGGAATGGTGATCAGTTGGCAGAACAGTCCCTTGCTGGCGGTCTCCATCACGCTCCACGACGCCTTGAGGGCGAGCGATCTGGGCGGACCGAACTCGACGCCGATCATCAGTCCCTTGCCGCGCACCTGGTGCAGCAATTCGAAGCGTTCGATCATCTGCGAGAATTTCGCCAGCAGTTGCGCGCCGGTGCGCTCGGCGTTCTCGATCAGGCGTTCCGATGCGATCACGTCGAGGGTGGCGATCCCGGCCGCCATCGCCAGATCGTTCTTGGAGAAGGTCGAGCCGTGCACCACGGCGCGGTCCATGCGGTTGAACAGCCGGTCGAAGATCCACTTGCGCATCAGCACGGCGCCGACCGGCACGTGCCCGCCCGAGAGCGACTTGGCGAGCAGGACCATGTCGGGCTCGACGTTCCAATGCTCGCAGGCGAGGAAGCGGCCGGTCCGTCCGAGCCCGGTCTGGATCTCGTCGGCGATGAACAGGGTCCCGTGGCGGCGGCAGAGCTCGGCCGCCGCCTGCAGATAACCGTCCGACGGCAGGTTCACGCCCTTGCCCTGGATCGGCTCGACGATGAAGGCCGCCATCGTCTTGCCCGCGAGCGCCTGCTCGAGCGCCGCAAGGTCGTCGAACGGAACCGCCTTGCAGCCGGGCAGCAGCGGCTCGAAGCCGGTGCGGAAGATCAAATCGCCATTGAGCGACAGCGACCCATTGGTCAGGCCATGGAAGGCGTGCTCGCAGTAGACGATGCCGCCCCGCCCGGTCGCCGCGCGGGCGAACTTGATGGCGGCCTCGACGGCCTCGGAACCGGAATTGGCGAAGAATACCTTCTCCAGATAGGGCACGCGCGCGAGCAGCCGCTCCGCCAGGACGCCGGCGAGCGCCGAGACGTCCATCTGGACCAGGTTGGGCAGCTCGGCGTCGAGCACGCTCTTGAGCGCGTCGCGAATGCGCGGATGGTTGCGCCCGACCCCGAAGGTGCCGAAGCCGCTCAACAGGTCGAGATACTGGTTGCCGGCGCGGTCGTAGAGATACTGGCCCTTGCCGCGCACGAAACCGACATTGTAGCCGATCGTCTTGAGCACCCGAACCATTTGCTCGTTGAGAAATTGAGTGTGCAGGGCAAAACGCTCGGCCTCGCGCTCGGCGAACAAGGCGGCGATATCAAGACTGTGGCGTGTATTCATTTCGGGCCTTCGATATCATCGAGCCCGAATCAAGTAGTCCGAAGCCCTTGGGGCCGCAATAGTGCCGGTGTCGCAGTACAGGTGTCGCAGTAACGCCGCATTCGGGTCTATGGTATTGCAGCGAAAGCTGCGCGGGGACCAATCTCGGGAACAGACGACATGCGACACATTCTGATCGGCATGGCAGGTCTGGCGCTCGCCGCGGTGCCGGCGTCGGCCGCCGAACCCACCGGCGACTGGTACGTCAAGGACCGCACCGCGCGCGTGACCATCGAGAACTGCGGCAACAAGCTATGGGGCGTGATCTCGTGGGAGGCCAACCCCGGCGCCGACAACAACAACCCGGACCCGAGCAAGCGCGGCCGTCCCATGCTGGGCTTGCCGCTGTTGACCGGGATGCAGCCCACCCAGCCGAATTTGTGGGAGGGCGAAATCTACAATCCGAAGGACGGCAAGATGTACACGGCCAGGATCAGCCTGGCGTCGCCCGATGCGCTCAAGCTTGAGGGCTGTCTCGGCGGGACGCTGGGCGGGATCCTCGGTTCGCTCGCCTGCGGCGGCGAGGAATGGACCCGGGCGGCGCCCGAGCCGGCGTCTGTCCCGGTCAAGGGCAAGAACGCCTCGCGCAAGCCCAGCATCTGCACCGCGCTCGGCCTCGCCAGCGGCCCGCCGCCCGCGCCGGAGCGGCGGGTGAAGTAATCTCTCACCCGTCATGGCCGGGCATAGCCGTCCGAAGGACGGCGTCGCTTCGCTCGCCTATGTCCCGGCCATCCACGGCTTACTGCTTTTTGGCAACAAGAAAGACGTGGATGCCCGGCACAAGGCCGGGCATGACGACTGATGGATTTGGGCTGCTCGACGTGATCAAGCGGCCGCTGGCTTGGCAGGCGCCTCGACCTGGCGTGGCCGGCCCATGAGCGCGGGCTGGAACAGGATCGCCGCCGCCATCGTGCAGGCGAGCGCAAGCGCCAGCAGCTTGCCCATGCTCGACGTGCCGGGGTGGCTCGACATCCACAGGCTGCCGAAAGCGGTCGCGGTCGTGAGCGCGCTGAAGAAGATCGCATGCGTCAGGCTCGACTGCAACAGGTCGGTCTGCCCCTGCCGCCACGCCATCACGAAATAGATCTTGAACGCCACGCCGAGGCCGAGCAGGAGCGGCAGCGCGATGATGTTGGCGAAGTTCATCGGCTGCCCGATCAGGACGCAGATCTCCAAGGTCACCACGCCGGCAAGCAGCAGCGGCACCAGGGTCAGCATCACGTCGGTGAAGCGCCGCAAGGTCAGCCACAGCATGATGGTGATCGAGATCAGCGCCCAGGCGCCGGCCTCCCAGAATGCGCGCACGATGGTGTCGCCCGACTCCAGGATCGAGATCGGTCCGCCGATCGCGGTCGGCTCGGCGGCAAGCAGCTTCTCGGCGAAATTGCGCAGCACCGCATTGTCGTTGGTGTCGCCCTTGGGCGTGACCTCGACGCGCGCGCGGCCGTCGCGCGCGATCCATTCGCGCACCAGTTCGGGCGGCAGTGTGTCCACGGCGACGGGCTCGGCCTTCAGATAGCCGCGCAGGTCGTTGAGCACCACCTTGAGCGGATCGGTGATGACCTTTGCGGCCGTCGCGCGCACCGCCGGGTCGGCCGCGGCGAGCTGCGTCATCGCGGCGGCAAGCCGCTTGGCCGCCGCCGCGCCGGCGCCCTGCTCGGAGCCGGCGGTCTTGTTGAGGTCGTCGGCGGTTTTCTTGAGCGCCGCGATGCTCTCGGCGTCGGTCGGCGGCGTCATCACGCCGTTGGCGTTGAGCCCGGGATCGAGCGCTTCGGCCAGTTCCTTGATCAGCGCAAGCTTGCGCTCCTGGTCGGTCGGCACGAAGAAGTTCAACGTCATCACGCGCGCCACGTCGGGCAGCTTCGAAAGCTTGTCGGCGGTCTGCGCCGCCGCCTCGAGCGAAGGCGTCAGGACGTTGCTGGAGAATTCCCCGGTCATCGAGTTGCGCAGGTCGAGCAGGGTCGCGACCAATTCCACGTGCGGGCTGCGCAGGTTGATCGGGTTGAAGTCGAAGCGCAGGTAGAAGAGCAGCGGCGATCCGAGCAGGGCGACCAGCAGCGTCCCGACGATCACCGGCACGCGGTGACGGTCGAGGAAACGGTCCACCGGCGCCAGCGACTTGTAGCCGACCGGCTCCTTCTCGCCCGGCGGGTCGAGCACCATCAAGAGCGCCGGCAGCAGCGAGATGCTGAGGAAGAACGCGACCGCCATGCCGAACCCGGCGATCAGGCCGAGCTCGGAGACACCGCGGTAGTCGGTCGGCACGAACGACAGGAAGCCGGCCGCGGTGGCGGCGCCGGCGAGCGTCAGCGGCGGCCCGGCCTTCTCGGCCGCCGCCAGCAGCGCCTTGTACAGGTCGTTGAGCTCGTAGCGCTCGGCCCGATAGCGCACCGCGAACTGGATGCCGAAGTCGACGCCCAGCCCGACGAACAGCACCGCGAACGCGACCGAGATCAGCGTGAGCTGCCCAACCATCATCAGGCCGACCGCGGCCGTGATGGCCAACCCGACGAACAGGTTGACCGCTACGGCGAAGATGATCTTGGACGAGCGCAGCGCGAACCAGAGGATGAGCAGCACCACCGCGACGGTCGCGAGACTGTTGACCAGCGCGCCTTCCGCCACGGTGCCGAATTCCTCGTCCGCCATCGGGACCGGGCCGGTGAGGCGCAGCTTGGCGTCGTACTTGGTGGCGAACCCGAGGTCGTCGGCGGTCTTGCGCACCAGGTCGGTCGCCGCCCTGCCGGGTTCGAGCGCGTGAAAGTCCAGATGGGCCCGGATCTGGACGAAGCGCCGCGTCTCGTTGCGCCCGTTGCTCTTGCCGTTGGCGGCGAGCGCGCGCCACGAGAAGGTCGTGGGCTTGCCGGCGATGACCTTCTCCACGGTATCGGCCGCGACGTTGAGGGTGCGGGTCATGTCGTCGAGGGTGACCTGCTTGTCCTCGACGCCTTTGAGCGCAAACGACAGCGTGTCGGACACGCCGCGCAAGGTCGGATCGCCCGCCAGCACGGTGATCAGCGGTTCGGCCTCGGACATCTTGGTGGTGATGTCGCGCAATTCGTCGGCGGGAAGGAACAGCAGCGCGTTGCGCTCGAAGAACTCGCCGCCGCCCGGCTGGCTCACCGACTTGATCAGTGTCGGAAAGTTCTCGAGTTCCTTGGCCAGCGCCCGGCTCGCCTCGGCGGTAAGCTCCGGCGTCGGGGCGTCGATGACCGCCAGGATCAGCTCATAGCGCTCCGGGAACGCCGCATCGAAGGCGAGATCGCGCTTGCGCCAGGAAAGATCGGGCGAGATCAGCTTGTTGATGTCGGTATTGATGGCGAAATGCTCGACCGCATAGAGGCCGGACACCGCGGAAATGATTAGCGAGGCGACAATCACCAGCCAGCGGTAGCGCGCGCAGACGTCGACGATTTTGACGATGGCGGTCTTGAGCATGCCTGATCTTCAAATTACCTGAGCCGGATGGCATGCTTCAGGCACGCCGATGCCGCATCGCATTGAACAAACGGCTGTTTGCCGGGTTCCCATCGGGGACCCGGCCTGGGTGGCGGTGATTTAGCGATTTTGCGATGCAAATTCAATCGTTGTGCGGTGAACAAAGATGGCGCAAACTTACCCCGTGCGGGTGGCCCTCGAAGGTTAACGCAAGGACAAAGAAGTCTCGATCATGACCGATAAGAGCACAATTCTGGACCACATCACGACGCCCGGCGATTTGCGCCGGGTCGATGAGGCGAAACTTCAACAGATTGCTGACGAATTGCGTGCGGAAACCATCAGCGCGGTCGCGGTGACCGGCGGACATCTCGGCGCCGGCCTCGGGGTCGTGGAACTCACCGTTGCGCTGCACTACCTGTTCGACACGCCGCGCGACAAATTGATCTGGGACGTCGGCCACCAGGCCTACCCGCACAAGATCCTCACCGGCCGGCGCGACCGCATCCGGACGATCCGTCAGGGCGGCGGCCTGTCCGGCTTCACCAAGCGCGCCGAGAGCGAATACGATTGCTTCGGCGCCGCCCACTCCTCGACCTCGATCTCGGCCGGGCTCGGCATGGCGGTCGCACGCGACCTTAACGGCGAGTCACACAATGTGATCTGCGTGATCGGCGACGGCGCGATGTCGGCCGGCATGGCCTATGAGGCGATGAACAATGCCGGCGCCATGAATTCGCGGCTGATCGTGATCCTCAACGACAACGAGATGTCGATCGCCCCGCCGGTCGGCGCCATGTCGGCCTACCTGGCGCGGCTGATCTCGGGGCGCGCCTATTTGTCGCTGCGCGAGCTCGGCAAGCAGTTCGCCAAGCGGCTGCCGAAGTTCATGGAGAAGAAGTACGCGCAGGCCGACAAGCTCGCGCGCGGGTTCTGGACCGGCGGTACGCTGTTCGAGGAGCTCGGCTTCTATTACGTCGGGCCGATCGACGGCCACAACATGGATCATCTGCTTCCCGTCCTGAAGAACGTGCGCGACTTCCGCGACGGCCCGATCCTGGTCCATGTGGTGACGCAGAAGGGCAAGGGCTACGCACCGGCCGAAAGCTCGGCCGACAAGTATCACGGCGTGGTCAAGTTCGACGTCGCGACCGGCGCCCAGGCCAAGGCCAAGTCGAACGCGCCCTCCTACCAGAAGGTGTTCGGCGAAAGCCTGATCAAGGAAGCGCGCAAGGACGACAAGATCGTCGGCATCACGGCGGCGATGCCGTCGGGGACCGGCATCGACCTGTTCGAGAAGGCTTTTCCGCAGCGCACCTTCGACGTCGGCATCGCCGAGCAGCACGCGGTGACGTTCGCGGCCGGACTTGCGACCCAAGGCTACAAGCCGTTCTGCGCCATCTATTCGACCTTCCTGCAGCGCGCCTACGATCAGGTCGTGCACGACGTGGCGATCCAGCGCTTGCCGGTGCGTTTCGCCATGGACCGCGCCGGGCTGGTCGGCGCCGACGGTCCGACCCATGCGGGCGCGTTCGACATCGCCTACCTCGGCTGCCTGCCCGGCTTCATCCTGATGGCGGCGGGCGACGAGGCCGATCTGGTGCACATGGTGGCGACGCAGGTCGCCATCGACGACCGGCCGAGCGCGCTGCGCTATCCGCGCGGCGAGGGCGTGGGCATCGAGATGCCGGCGGAAGGCGCACCGCTGGAGATCGGCAAGGGGCGCATCGTGCGCGAAGGCGGCAAGGTCGCGCTGCTGTCCTACGGCACGCGGCTCGCCGAATGCCTCAAGGCGGCCGAAGCGCTCGCCGCGCACGGCCTCTCCACCACGGTCGCCGACGCGCGCTTCGCCAAGCCGCTCGATAGCGACCTGATCCTGCGCCTGGCACGCAACCACGAAGTGCTGGTCAGCGTCGAGGAAGGCTCCGTCGGCGGCTTCGGCGCCCAGGTGCTGCAGCTCCTGGCCGAGAGCGGCACGTTCGACCGCGGGCTCAAGGTGCGCTGCATGGTGCTGCCCGACGTGTTCATCGATCAGGACGGCCCGGCCGCCATGTACGCGCAGGCCGGGCTCGACGCCAAAGGCATCGTCGCACGGGTGTTCGAGGCGCTCGGCAAGGAGGTGCGCGTCGAGACCATGCAACTGGCGTGAGAGCGCTCCTTCAACCGTCATGCCCGGCCTTGTGCCGGGCATCCACGTCTTGCTTGCTGAACCAAAGACGTGGATGGCCGGGACAAGCCCGGCCATGACGGAGATAGGATGGTGCATGCCGGAATCGGGACACTAGCGTATTGATTCACCGCAACAGGATGGGGTAAGCCCCGCGCATGAAGGTCCTTCTCGCTCAACCACGGGGCTTTTGCGCCGGCGTCGTGCGCGCCATCGAGATCGTCGAGCGCGCGCTGGCGAAGTACGGCCCGCCGGTCTACGTGCGCCACGAGATCGTTCACAACAAGCACGTGGTCGAAAGCCTGAAGGCCAAGGGCGCGCGCTTCGTCGAGGAGCTGGACGAGGTGCCGCCCAACGCGGTGACCATCTTCAGCGCCCACGGCGTGGCGAAATCGGTCGAGGAGAAGGCCAAGGCGCGCGATCTCTCGGTGCTGAACGCGACTTGCCCGCTGGTCACCAAGGTGCACAACGAGGGCAAGCGCTACGTCAGCCAGGGGCGCACGCTGATCCTGATCGGCCATGCCGGCCATCCGGAAGTGGAAGGCACCATGGGCCAGATCGCCGGGCCGGTGATCCTGGTGCAGAGCGAGGCCGACGTCGAGGCGCTCGATATTCCGCTCGACGCTCCCGTCGCCTACGTCACGCAGACCACGCTCAGCGTCGACGACACGCGCGCCATCATCCAGGCGCTGCGGCGCCGGTTCGAGAACATCATCGGCCCGGAGACGCGCGACATCTGCTACGCGACGCAGAACCGCCAGTCGGCCGTGCGCGAGCTGAGCGAGCACGTCGACGTGCTGCTCGTCGTCGGCGCCAAGAACTCCTCCAACTCCAACCGGCTGCGCGAGATCGGCGCCGAGATCGGCGTGCCGAGCTACCTGATCGCGGACGGCAGCGAGTTGAACCCTGCCTGGGTGCGCGGCGTTGACGTGGTGGGCATCACGGCCGGCGCGTCGGCGCCGGAAGTGCTGGTCGAGGACGTGATCAGCGCGCTGAGAAGGCTCGGTCCGGTCGACGTGTCGACCTTGCCGGGCCGCGAGGAAACCATCGAATTCCGCCTGCCGAGCGAACTCGCCGGCATCCAGACGCAGACCGCGTGACGTTTGTCCGCCTGAAGATCAACCGAGAGAGCAGCTGAATGCAGGTTCCATTCCTCAAGGAGATGCGCATCGGCGCCTACCTGATCAAGCAGAAGCTCAGCGGGCGCGAGCGCTTTCCGCTCGTGCTCATGCTCGAGCCGCTGTTCCGCTGCAATCTCGCCTGCGCCGGTTGCGGCAAGATCGACTACCCGGATTCGATCCTGAACCAGCGCCTGTCGGTGCAGGAGTGCCTCGACGCGGTCGACGAGTGCGGCGCGCCGATGGTGGCGATTCCCGGCGGCGAGCCGCTGATCCACCGCGAGATCGGCGAGATCGTCAAGGGGATCGTGGCGCGCAAGGTATTCGTCTCGCTCTGTACCAACGCGCTGCTGTTGGAAAAGAAGCTGCACTTGTTCGAGCCCTCGCCCTACCTGTTCTTCTCGGTGCATCTCGACGGGCTGAAGGCGCATCACGACAAGTCGGTGTGCCAGCCGGGCACGTTCGATCGCGCCGTGTCGGCGATCAAGGCCGCCAAGGCCAAGGGTTTTGCGGTCAACGTCAACGCGACCATATTTGATGGTCATGCCGCAGAGGACATCGCAAAATTCCTCGACTTCACCCAGGAGCTCGGCGTCGGCGTGTCGATCTCGCCCGGCTACGCCTACGAGCGCGCGCCGGACCAGCAGCACTTCCTGCAGCGCCAGAAGACCAAGGACCTGTTCCGCCAGGTGTTCGCATACGGCAAGGGCAAGAAGTGGAACTTCATGCACTCCGGCCTGTTCCTCGATTTCCTCGCCGGCAACCAGAGCTACCACTGCACGCCGTGGGGCATGCCGACGCGCAACATCTTCGGCTGGCAGAAGCCCTGCTACCTGCTCGGCGAAGGCTATGCGCGGACCTTCAAGGAGCTGATGGAGACGACCGACTGGGACGCCTACGGCACCGGGCGCTACGAGAAGTGCGCCAACTGCATGGCGCATTGCGGCTACGAGCCGACCGCCGCGCTGGCGACCTTGGCGCAGCCGCTTGCGGCCCTCAAGGTGGCGTTGCAGGGCGTGAAGACCGACGGGGCGATGGCGCCGGACATCCCGCTGCACGCGCAGCGGCCGGCCGAATACATGTTCTCACGCCACGTCGAGCAGATGATGGCCGACATCGGGCAGCCCGAACCCCGGGCCAAGCACGCGGCGGCTGCTCGCTAGCGCCGCCTTGGCGCGGCGCGTGTCGAGCGCCGTTCCGATCAGAGCGGGAAGCTGGATCGGCTTGCGCGCGAGCGAGCGCAGCACCGCCACGATGTCGGCACTGCCGTCCGCCAAAGTCACGCCGAGGGCCGCCGGCGGCAAACGGCGGTGCGACGGATCGGCCACCACGCGGAACACCGCGAACGGCAGCCCGCGTGCGGCCGCCATCTCGGCCGCGACATGCGATTCCATGTCGACCGCGATCGCGCCGGTTTCGACCTGCAGGGCGAGCTTGGCGGTGGGCTCGGCCACCGGCGCATCGACCCCGACGATCGGGCCGCAGACCGCGCCGGGATGGGACTTCAGGATGATCTCCGACCATAGCAGGTCGGTCTGATAGCGCGCCCCGCCGGCCAGCACCGCCGAAGCCACCACCCAGGTGCCGGCCTTGAGCGAGCGGTCGAGCCCGCCCGCGATGCCGAAGCTGATGATGCCGCGGCAGCCTGCGTCGGCCGCCGCCTGAAGCGTGGCCGCAAAGCTGCGCCGGTCGCCACTGCAGACGACCCGTACATTCGGTCCGGCAGCGATCCGGGCTTCGAACCTCAAGCCCGTGACCGCGATCACGGGATAGCTGCGCAAGGAAGTTACATCCCCCAACCCACCGGCCCGCTATTGCCGCTCTTGAGATTGCGGTAGCGGGCCAGCGCCCAAATCGGAAAGAACTTGGCGTAGCCGTGATAGCGCAAATAGAACACCCTTGGGAAGCCCGTCGCGGTGTAGCGCGGCTCGTTCCAGAGTCCGTCGGTGCCCTGGTTGCGCACCAGGTAGTCGATCCCGCGCGCGACCGCCGGATGGTCGACCTCGCCTGCGGCCATCAGGCCGAGCAGCGCCCAGGCGGTCTGCGACGCGGTCGAGGGCGCCGCCTCGTAGCCGGCGTAGTCGAGCTTGTAGCTCGAGCCGTCCTCGCCCCAGCCGCCGTCCGGATTCTGGATCTGCGTGAGCCAAGCGACGGCATGGCGCATCTCCGGCGCCTTGGGGTCGACGCCCGCCGCATTGAGGGCACTTAAGACCGACCAGGTGCCGTAGATGTAGTTGAGGCCCCAGCGCCCGTACCAGCTCCCCTCCGCATGCTGGGTGCGCCTGAGATAGTCGATGCCGCGCGCCATGACGGGGTTGGTCTGCGGGGTCTCGCCGAGCTGCGCCAGCATCGATACGCAGCGCGCGGTGACGTCCTCGCTCGGCGGATCGAGCAGCGCGCCGTGGTCGGCGAACGGGATGTTGTTGAGATAATAATAGGTGTTGTCGGCGTCGAACGCCGCCCAGCCGCCGTCGCGGCTCTGCATGCCCTCGACCCACTCGCGCGCGCGCGCGATCGGCGCGGCGAAGCGATCCGGCGCGGCCGCCGCCCTGGCGCGGTCCATCGCCATCACCACCACGGCGGTGTCGTCGAGGTCGGGGTAGTGCGGATTGGCGTATTGGAACGCCCAGCCGCCCGGGCGCAGGTCCGGGCGTTGCACCGCCCAGTCGCCCTTGACGTCGAGCACCTGCAGCGGCTCGAGCCAGTCCAGTCCTTGAGAGACGCGCGTAGCGACGTCATCGCCGCCGGCTTCCAGCAGCGCATGGCAGACCAGGCCGGTGTCCCACACCGGCGACACGCAGGGCTGGGCGTAGGCCTCGTGTTCGTGCACCACGAGCAGCTTCTCGAGCGCAGCGCGCGCGATCGCGCGGCGCGGATCGTCCGCCGGGACGCCGAGCGCGTCGAACATCATCACCGTGTTGGCCATCGCCGGCGAGATCGCGCCGAGGCCGTCCTCGCCGTTGAGGCGCTCGGTCACGAATGCGACCGCCTGGTCGATCGCGCGTCGGCGCAGGCGTTGCGGGAAATACGGCTCGATCACGCGCAGCACGGCGTCGACCGCGCTGAAGAACACGAACCAGGAGCGCTTCTGGTGCGGCGCCTTGGCGGGCGGCCCGACGCGGTGCGGTGCTTGCGTGAACAATTCGTCGATGGTCACGCCGCGCGGATTGCGCGCCCGGGGTTTCAGCGCCTGCACCACCAGCATCGGGATCAGGACGGTGCGGCCCCAGTAGGAGATCTTCGAGACGTGGAACGGGAACCAGCGCGGCAGCAGCATGATCTCGACCGGCATCACCGGCACGGCGCGCCAGCTGACCACGCCGTACAGCGCCAGCAGGTAGCGCGCGAACACGTTGCATTGCGCCGCGCCGCCGCGCGCCAGGATCGACGCGCGCGCCCGTCGCATGTGCTCTGCCTCGGGCGAGTCGCCGATCATCTTGAGCGCAAAGTAGGCCTTCACGCTCGCGCTCATGTTGAAGTCGCCGTCCTGGAACAGCGCCCAGCCGCCGTGCTGCGCGCTTTGCCTGCGGCGCAGATAGGCGGCGATCTTGGCTTCCAGCGCGGCATCGGCCGGCTCGCCCAGATAATGGCGCAGCAGCACGTATTCGGACGGGATGGTGGCGTCGGCCTCGAGCTCGAACACCCAATGGCCGTCGGGGCGCTGTTGGTCGAGCAGCGCTTTCACGCCCCTCCGGATGCGCGCCTCGAGCGCGGGATCGGGCCGGCCCGGCACAAGCGGCGGAGATATCGTGGTCGTGCTGGTCATGCGGTCTTTTCGGCTAGTGTCCCGATTCCGAAGTTCGCATGATTGTGCGGCACCCTCGGTTGCGAACTTCGGAATCGAAGGACACTAGCAACTTATTGGTCTAGTGTGGCTTTGGTTCAGAAGTCCGCATGTCGGACTCGCGGCGAGAATGATGCGGACTTCTGAACCGCCACACTAGCGCGGCGGCCTGGTGCCCGGAGCGGATCGCACTTTCGATGGTCGCCGGCAAGCCGGTCGCGATCCAGTCGCCGGCAAGGAACAGGTTGCGCCAGGCGGTCTTCGCCGCGGGGCGCTTGGCGTTCTGTTCCGGCGTCGCCGCGAAGGTCGCGCGCCGCTCGCGCACGACCTGCCAGGGCGGCATCGGGTCGGCGAGCCCGGCGACCCGGGCGACCTCGTCCCAGATCGTGCGCGCCAGCGCCTCGCGCGGCGTCTCGAGCAGGCGGTCGGCGCCGCTGATGGTGACCGAGAGGCGGTCATGGAAGGCGAAGATCCACTCCACCGTGCCGTTGACGACGCCGATCATCGGCGGGAAATCCTGCGGCGGCACGATGCGGTAATGCGCGTTGACGATGGCGCGATACTGCGACGGCGCCGAGATGCCGGGAACCAGCGACGCCGCGATCCATGGCGGCACCGCGAGCACCACGGCGTCGTCCGCGCCGAGGTCGATCGTGTCGCTGCCGAAGTCGAGCGCGGTCACGCGGGTTCCGTCGAAGGCAAGGCCGCGCAGCTGATGCGCGAAGCGCACCGGCTGGCCGCGCTGCTGCAGCAGGCGCAGCGCCGGATCGATGAACACCGCGGTCAGGCCGTCGCGCGCGATCAGCGGCCGCGTCGCCGCGCCGCCTTTGACCAGCGTCTCGCGGACGACCGCGCCGGCGAGCGCCGCCGAGCCCGCGGGCGGATCGATGTTCAAGGCGGCGAGCAGCAGCGGCTCGACCAGCCGCCGGTACAGCGGCCCGTCGCAGCGCATCGTCTCGCCGACCGTCTTGGTTGCCGATGCCCACAGCAGCGGCGCGAACCGCAGGTAATCGATCGGGCGCGTGCCGCGGACGCGGCGCGTCGAATCGAAGATCCACCACGGCAGCGGCCCATTATTGATGCGCAAGGTCCAGCGTTCGTCGGTGGCGAGGTCGATGAACGGAAACTCGGCGCGCGGCGGCCCCACCATGCCGCCCTCGGATCGAAGCGCGCGCAGATAGGCGAGCGCCGCATGGTTGCCGGACAGCAGCAGGTGATTGCCGTTGTCGATCACGAGCCCGGTCGCGGAATCGTAGTACGAGCGGCAGCGCCCGCCGGCCTGCTCCATGGCCTCGTGCACGACCACGTCGGCGCCGCCTTGGCTGAGGCGGACCGCGGCGGACAGACCGGCGAGGCCGGCGCCGACGACGTGGATGGTGCGCGGCATCAGAGCATGATTGGGCGAAGTTGAAACGCGAGGTGCGAGGCACTGAAAGTGCCACAGCCCCCTCCCCCCTTGTGGGGGAGCGTAGGCCGCCTTCGGCGGCCGTTCTTACATGCCAAGTACGCCGATGCGAAGCATCGGCTATGCCGCCGGAGCGTTAGCGAAGGCGGGGCGGGAGGGGGTCTTCCTTTCTTTCTTGCGCCAGAAGATTCTTTCTTGCCTGCGGCCAATCCCCCTCCGGCTCGCTTTGCTCGCCACCTCCCCCACAAGGGGGGAGGGGGCTGTGGCGCTTTCGGGGGCAGCAAACAAGCAGCGGCGTTCACATGCGATAGCCCCTCGCCGCAACGGGGAGGGGAACACGTCGGAGTTCGTGGCCGCTTCAACATAAGACGACCCCGCTCTAGACGAACGCGTAGCGCAGAATGATGAGAAGCAATACCGGCTTGGCGACGCGCACCCGCTCGCGCGGCGCTGCAAAGCCGCGCGCCGCCAGGCGGTCGAGGATGCGGCGGTAGACTTCGCCCATGATGCGCGGCGCGCGCACCAGCCGGCGCGGCGTGCGCGCCATGATGGCTTCGGCCTCGGCGAAATGCACCCGCGCGCGCGCGATCACCGCCGCGCAGGCCTGCCCGATCGACGGGTGCGCGATCGCGGCGAGCGGCTCGCGCGTCGCGATGCTTGCCGCCTCGAGCGCCTCCTTCGGCAAATAGAGCCGGCCGATCGCCGCGTCCTCGTCGATGTCGCGCAGGATGTTGGTGAGCTGCAGGGCGCGGCCGAGATGGTGCGCGAGCGCGATGCCGTCGGCGCGCTGCATGCCGAACACCCGCACCGACAGCCGCCCGACCGCGCTTGCCACGCGGTCGCAATAGAGGTCGAGCGTGGCGAAGTCGGGCGCGCGGATGTCGCCGGCCGTATCCATCTCCATGCCGTCGATGACGGCGAGGAAATCTTCCCGTGCCATGTCGAACTCGGCGATCGAGCGCGCGAGGCTAGCCAGCGCCGCCGGCGGCGCGCCGGCATAGATCGCCGCGATGTCGTCGCGCCAGGCCTGCAGTTGCGTCAGGCGCGCCGGCCGCGGCCCTTCGGTGTCGGCGATGTCGTCGACGCGGCGGCAGAACGAATAGATCTCGTACATCGCCTCGCGCTGCGGCTTCGGCAGGATGCGCATCGCCGTATAGAACGACGAGCCCGAGGCGCGCTGCGCCGCATCCGGCGTTGCGTCGGTGGCGGTCATGGCGCTCATGCGTCCTGGGCGGCGCGCGCGTGTGCGCCGGAGCGCGTCAGGCGCCGCAGCGTGCCCTGCACCAGCCCGGCGAGACCGAGCGCCGCGAAACCGGCCTTGCCGAGATGCACGCGGTCTCTCAACGGATCGCGCGTGTCGAGGAAGGCGAGCAGGCGCTGCGCATAGGTGCGGATCACCGTCACCTCCATGGCGAGGCGATAGTCGGCGATGAGCTGCGGGAACGGATCGCTCTCGGCCAGCAACGCGCGGGTCCGCTTCGAGAGCGCCCGGATGCAGGCGAGCAGGGCCGGGCTCGCCCGATCCTTGCCGAGGTCTTCGATGCTCGCGCCGGACGCCGCGAGCGCGTCGAGCGGGAGATAGACGCGGTCGAGGTTGCGGTAGTCCTTGCCGCAGTCCTGCAGGTGATTGATGATCTGCAGCGCCGCGCACAGCGCGTCGTTGGCGCCCCAGGCGGCGCGGCTCTCGCCGTGCACGTCGAGCACGAAGCGGCCGACCGGCATCGCCGAATAGCGGCAATAGTCGATCAGCTCGTCCCAATCCTGGTAGCGCAGCTTGGTGACGTCGAGGCGGAACGCCGCGAGCAGGTCCTGGGCGTGGCGCGGCGACAGCGCGCGTTCCTGCAGCGCCGCGCGCAACGCGACCGCGACGGCGTCGTCGTCGCCACCGCCGTTGCCGTTGCCGAGCAGGTTTGCTTCCAACCGGTCGAGCAGCGCGAGCTTCTCGGCCGGCGCGAGCGTCGCGTGGTCGGCGATGTCGTCGGCGACGCGCACGAACTCGTAGAAGGCGAGGATCGGCTTGCGGTGCCTGGGCGCAATCAGGCGCGAGGCGACGGGGAAGTTTTCATCCCGGTTGCCCTTGCCCGATCGGAACTCCGCGGCGCTGACCATCGCCGCGGAATATGACGGCTCGGGGCGGCGTTGCCAACCCGGATGGGGGGTGCGATGGCGGGAGCGTTAATGTCGCAAAATCAAGGGATTGTCGTAGCCCGGGTTGAGCGCAGCGAAAGCCGGGAGGGATCGTGCCACGTGGAGAGGTTCCCGGATTTCGCTGCGCTCAATCCGGGCTACGGGCTACGCACCTTGCTTTGCCGCCATCAGAAGAAAGACGTGGATGCCCGCAACAAGTGCGGGCATGACGAGAGAAGTGCATGATGCCGTCACCTCATGCCACGAGGGGGTGCCTTTGCAGATCCGAAACGAGCGCGGCGAGATCGAACAGCTCGGTGCGACGCGACGGCCCGAGATCAACCGTAGCCCGGGTTGAGCGCAGCGAAAGCCGGGAGGGATCGTGCCACGTGGAGAGGTTCCCGGATTTCGCTGCGCTCAATCCGGGCTACGGGCTACGCACCTCGTCAAATCTGGGATATCCTTATGTCATGGTGCGGTATCGGCGGAATTTTGTCGCGGGCGGAACCTACTTCTTTACCATCGTGCTTGCTGATCGCCGGTCGAATGCGCTCACTGGTCACATCACCGCATTGCGTGTGGCATTTCGGACGACGCGCGCGGCGCACCCCTTCGCAATCGACGCGATCGTGGTGATGCCTGATCACTTCCACGTCGTTATGACCTTGCCGGAAGGCGACGCGGACTTTCCGAATCGCCTGATGCTGATCAAACGTCGCTTCACCACAGCCATCGCCCAGACAGTCCCCATCCCTCGCCATCGGAATGGAGAGCTCGCGCTATGGCAGCGTCGCTTCTGGGAACATACCATCCGCAACGACAGGGATTTCGAACGTCACGTCGATTATGTCCACTTCAATCCGGTCAAGCATGGGTTCGTAACGAGGGTGCGCGACTGGCCGTATTCGTCGTTTCATCGCTATGTGCGACAGGGGATATTGCCCGAGGATTGGGCTGGCGATTTCGCTCAAGGCCGCGGACGCTTCGGCGAGCCGTAGCCCGGCTTGAGCGCACAGCGAAAGCCGGGAGGGATCGTGCCACGTGGAGAGGTTCCCGGATTTCGCTGCGCTCAATCCGGGCTACGCTTACTCCAATTTGCTATACGGCGGCGCGCTGTCAGCCGGCAAGACAGCGATACGCCAGCCATCCGGTCAGTGCGATGGACGCCGCCCAGATACAGGCGATCAGCGCGGCGGCGGTTCGGCTCACCGGGCGCTCAATCGCCAAGGTTGCGGCGGCGCGGTGCTCGGCCATCACGTCAGCCGGAATCATGCGGACCGCGGCGGCAATGCCGAGCGGCACCAGGATCAGGTCGTCAAGATAGCCGAGAACCGGAACGAAGTCCGGAATCAGGTCGATGGGCGAGAGCGCATAGGCGGCCACGCAGAGCGCAAGCGCCTTCGCATACCAAGGCGTGCGCGAGTCGCGCCCTGCGTGGTACAGCGCATGGGCGTCGCGCCGGATGGCGCGCGCCCATTGTTTGAGTCGGGTGATCATCGGCCCAATCTAGCGCATCGCCCCGCGGTACGCGCGGGCGTGACGAACGGCGAGTGTGCGCCGATGACGGGTCGGCATGCGGAGGCGTTCCGCAGGCGCGCTTCTGCATGCATTTTAGCGACGGTGGAAACCGCGCCTTGAGCATGGGGGCCGATACCGGTTGATCTTTGACTTTGATCAACCATCATATGCCCGTCCTGATCCCATGAGGGGTGCTTTCTAGGGGTGCCTTCAAGGCAGGATCAGGATGCGGTCCCTGCGGGCGGGAGTCACGACCCCGCACTCGGGCGACCCGGGAACTTCACCGGAGGGCACTAAGACCACCTGCCAGGAGCTGGCTGATCAGATGAAGGACTCGATCCTTCCGAAAAGCGTGACCCGGGCTCGATAAATCCGCGGCGAAGCGCCGAGAGGCGCGCCGGCCGGCGATCCGGCCGGTGATCTCCGGCGCTCCGGAGATCGATCCGACCGCGAGGCGGATCACCGGGTGCGGCGTATCCGCACCAGCGCTTCCCGGCGCTTCGCTCCCCTCACTTGGGAGAGCGAGAAAGCGGATCAAGGGGTGCCCGGCCCCCACCCAACCGGGCCAATCGCATTGGCTGTTTGACAGGTGAATCAGGAAGTAACGCGCGGAGCGCGCCGCAGCTTATCCCTCCCCCGCAGGGGCCCCGCAGGGGGAGGGTGCCGAGCGCAGCGAGGCGGGTGGGGTTGTGCCACACTCCGAGAACCCCACCCGTCTCCTCGTTCGCTTTGCTTCACTCGGAGCCACCCTCCCCCTATCGGGGGAGGGATGAAGGAGAGAGCAGCGCCTTTGCCCGCTCTACGATTTCATTACAGTACGTCGCGACGAGGGAAGGCCCATCCATGCCGAGCTTCGAGCAAATCCTCTACGGCGTCGCCGATCGCGTCGCGACCATCACGTTCAACCGTCCGGAGCGGCTGAACGCGTGGACGCACCGGATGGAGCACGAAGTGCGTGCAGCGGTCGACCTGGCGGCGGCGGACGTGGAGGTGCGCGCGATCGTGCTCACCGGCGCGGGACGCGGCTTCTGCGCCGGAGCCGACATGGAGGCGCTGGGGGAACGCGCGAAAGGCGGCGCGCGCTCCACCGCGCCGCGGCCAGCCGAGAGTCCCGACAACTTCGCCCAGCGCTACAGCTACTTCCTTGCCGTGCCGAAGCCGGTGATCGCCGCCATCAACGGCCCGGCCGCCGGCATCGGCTTCGTGCTCACGCTGTTCTGCGACGTCCGCTACATGGCCGAGGGCGCCAAGCTCTCGACCTCGTTCGCGCGCCGCGGGCTGATCGCCGAGCACGGCTCGGCCTGGATGCTGCCGCGCCTGGTCGGCACCATGCACGCGCTCGACCTATTGATGAGCGCGCGCACCGTCACGGCTTCCGAAGCGGCGGCGATGAACCTGGTCAAGCTGCTGCCGGCCGAAGGCTTCGCCGACGCCGTGCAGGCGGCGGCGCGCGACCTGGCGCAACTCTCTTCGCCGCGCTCGATGCGGCTGATCAAGCAACAGGTCTACCAGGCGCACTTCCAGACGCTCGCCGAGGCGACCGCGCTCGCCAACGCGGAACTCACCAAGTGTTTCGACACCGAAGACTTCCGCGAAGGCGTGGCGCATTATGTCGAGAAGCGCCGGCCGAATTTCACCGGACGGTAGCCGTAGCCCGCATGGAGCGCAGCGGAATGCGGGAGTCCCGGATTGCGCTTCGCTCCATCCGGGCTACGAAGAGGCTAGAGGTACTCATGGACAGCCCCACACCCAACGACCTCGGCGTGACGCTCGAAGGCCACGTCGCCACCGTGGAGATCCGCCGGCCGCCCAACAACTTCTTCGACAAGGGGCTGATCAACGCGATCGGCGACGCGTTCGAGCGGTTCGACGCCGATCCGCAAGTCCGCGCGATCGTGCTCGCCGCGCAGGGCAAGACATTCTGCGCCGGCGCCGACCTGCCCAACCGGCCGGACACCGGCGCGCCGGGCGAAGCCGGCAACGCCAAGCATCTCTACAAGGAGGCGACGCGCCTGTTCCGCGCCAAGAAGCCGGTCGTCGCCGCCGTGCATGGCGCGGCGGTCGGCGGCGGCCTGGGCCTCGCGCTCGTCGCCGACTTCCGCGTGACCTGCAAGGAGGCGCGCTTTTCCGCCAACTTCAGCCGGCTCGGCTTCCATCCGGGCTTCGGCCTCACCGCGACCTTGCCGCGCCTGGTCGGAGCCCAGCAGGCGGCGCTGCTGTTCTATACCGGCCGGCGCGTCCCGGGCGACGAAGCGGTGCGCATCGGGCTGGCCGACGTGCTGGTGGCGCAGGAGGACGTGCGCAAGGCCGCGCAGGAACTGGCCGTCGAGATCGCCCAGTCGGCGCCGCTTGCCATCCTGTCGATCCGCGAAACGCTGCGGCGCGGGCTGGCCGACGCGATCGAGAGCGCGACCGAGCGCGAACTGGTCGAGCAGGAGTGGCAACGCCGCAGCGCCGACTTCAAGGAAGGCGTCAAGGCGATGAGCGAGCGCCGGCTGCCGGATTTCGTCGGGCGGTAGACTACGGCTTCCGCTGAGCGAAATTTGTCGCGGCATATTTCGATTGTGGAGAACAGGATCACGGAGAATAATCGGCGCCAACGAACAAACGCCAAAACAGGAGGGGATGCCATGAACCGGCGCATGCTGGTCGCCGCGCTCACCGCAATCGCCGCCGCTGGTGCCCTGGGCGGCATCGCGCAGGCGCAGAACTTCCCGACCAAGCCGGTGACCATCATCGTGCCGTGGCCGGCCGGCGGCGGAACCGACATCAGCATGCGCGCGCTCGCCGAAGCGGCGCAAAAGCATCTCGGCCAGCCGATCGTGATCGAAAACCGTCCCGGCGCCTCCGGCACGCTCGGGCCGGCGCAGATGGCGGCGACCGCCAAGCCGGACGGCTACACGCTGACGCAGATCCCCATCACGGTGTTCCGCTTCCCCTTCATCCAGAAGGTGACGTTCGACCCGGCCAAGGACTTCACCTATGTGATCGGCCTCACCGGCTACACCTTCGGCGTGGTGGTGAAGAACGACGCGCCGTGGAAGACCTTCGCGGAGCTGCTCGCCGACGCCAAGGCCAATCCGGGCAAGATCAAATACGGCACGCCCGGCGCCGGCACCACGCTGCACATCACCATGGAGGCGATCGCCAAGCAGCAGGGCATCAAGTGGACGCACGTGCCGTTCAAAGGCCAGGCCGAGACCAATGCGGCGATTCTCGGCGGCCACATCCACGCCACCGCCGACTCCACCGGCTGGGCCGCGCTGGTGAACGCCGGCGAACTGCGCCTGCTGGTCACCTGGGGCGGCGAGCGCACCAAGAACTGGCCCAACGTTCCGACGCTGAAAGAGACCGGCGTCAAATTCGTGTCCAACTCGCCGTTCGGCCTCGCCGGTCCCAAAGGCATGGACCCGAAGGTGGTGCAAGTCCTGCACGATGCCTTCAAGAAGGCGATCGACGAGCCGACCTATCGGGCGGCGCTGCTCAAGCTCGACCAGGAGGTCGCGTATCTGAATACCGAGGACTATCACAAGTACGCGATGCAGACGCTCGAGCAGGAGAAGCGTGCCGCCGAGGAGCTCGGGCTGAAGACCAACTAGAGGTCCTGACAACACGATGCGGACCGGCGACGTCATCGCGGCGGCGTTCTGGCTCGCGATTGGGCTCGGCATCGCCTACTCGGGCCGCGACCTCGGGCTCGGCCGGCTGAACGAGCCCGGCTCCGGCTTCATGATCTTCTGGGTCGGCGTCGTGATGTCGGCGCTCAGCGCGGCCGCGCTCATCGGCGCGCTGCGACGCCCGGCCGGCGACGGGCTTGCCAGCCTGTGGTCGGGCCTGCGCTGGCATTACGTGCCCTACGTCGTGGTGCTGCTGCTCGCCTACGCCTGGCTGCTGCCGGCTCTCGGCTTCCTGGCCGTGACGGTGCTGCTGCTGGTGATCCTGTTCCGCACCGTCGATCCGCGCGGCTGGGTTGCGTCGATCGCCGGCGCCGTCATCACGACGGGGGTCGCCTATCTGGTGTTCGGCCGCTGGCTCGGCACCCAGCTTCCGGCCGGCACGCTCTGGGGCACGCTGGCTGAGCGGTTCGGCTGATGGACCTGCTGCAGAATATGAGCGTCGGCTTCGGGGTCGCGCTGCAGCCCGTCAATCTCCTCTACTGTTTCGTCGGCGTGTTCATCGGCACGCTGGTCGGCGTGCTGCCGGGCGTCGGTCCGGTGGCGGCGATGTCGCTGCTGCTGCCGGTGACGTTCAACATCACGCCCGAAGCCGGAATCATCATGCTGGCCGGCATCTACTACGGCTCGATGTATGGCGGCTCCACCACGGCGATCCTGGTCAACATCCCGGGCGAGGCCGCCTCGGTGGTGACCTGCCTCGACGGTTACCAGATGGCGCGCCAGGGCCGCGCCGGCCCGGCGCTCGGCATCTCGGCCATGGGCTCGTTCATCGCCGGCACGCTCGCGGTCGTCGGGCTGATGCTGGTCGCGCCGGTGCTGGCGCGCTTCGCGGTGAAGTTCGGGCCGGCCGAGTACTTCAGCCTGATGATCTTGGGGCTGAGCATCGTCACCTACCTGTCGCACGGGTCGCTGCTCAAGGCATTGATCATGGCGTGCATCGGGTTGGTGCTGGGATTGATCGGCCTCGATTCGATCACCGGTGCGCCACGGCTGACCTTCGACCGGTTGGAGCTGATCGACGGGGTCGGCCTGGTGCCGATCGTGATGGGCCTGTTCGGCGTCGCCGAAATCCTCGCCAATCTGGAACAGAAGCTTTCGCGCGACATTTTTGAAGCGCGCATCAAGGGGCTACTGCCGTCGCGCCAGGACTGGGCGGAAAGCGCCGGCCCGATCGCGCGCGGCTCCGGGCTCGGCTTCCTGCTCGGCATCCTGCCGGGCGGCGGCGCGGTGATCTCCGCGTTCATCGCCTATGCGGTCGAGAAGCGGCTGTCGGCGACGCCGGAGCGCTTCGGCAAGGGCGCGATCGCCGGCGTCGCGGGCCCCGAGGCCGCCAACAACGCGGCCGCCACCGGCGGCTTCATCCCGCTGATGACGCTCGGCATCCCGCCCAACGTCGTGATGGCGCTGCTGCTCGGCGCGTTCATCGTGCACGGGCTGCAGCCGGGGCCTCTGATGGTGACGCAGAACCCCGGCTTGTTCTGGGGCATCGTCGCCAGCATGTATATCGGCAATGTGATGCTGTTGATCCTGAACCTGCCGCTGATCGGGCTGTGGGTGCAGGTGCTGAAGATTCCCTACAACATCCTGTTCCCGCTGATCCTGCTGTTCTGCCTGATCGGGGTGTACAGCCTGTCGAACTCGATCTTCGACCTCTACGTGATGATCGGCTTCGGCGTGCTCGGCTACCTGATGCGCAAGCTCGGCTACGAGCCGGCGCCGCTGGTGCTCGCCTTCGTGCTCGGGCCGATCATGGAGAACAACCTGCGCAAGGCGCTGATCCTGTCCGACGGAACTTTCGGCATCTTCCTCGAGCGGCCGATTTCCCTCGTCTGCCTGCTGCTCGCGGTGTTACTGCTGCTCTCGCCGCTGCTGCCGAGACTGCGCGCCCGGCGCAAGGATCTGGCCGTGGAAGAAGCAAAGTGAGCCGATGAGCCGCTACGCCAAATACGCCACGACCGTCATCGGCGCCCACAGCGTCCCGGACTGGTACGAAGCGCTCGACCGATTGGTGTCGATCGGCCAAGTGGGCATGTCCTCCATGGTCGACGCCCAGTTCCGCGCCACGCAGGCCGCCATCCTCGACCAGGAACTCGCCGGCATCGATGTCGTCACCGGCGGCGAGATGCACCGGCGCACGCACAATCGCCACGCGCCGCCCAACGCCATGCTGAACCACTTCTGGCAGCGCATTCCGGCATTCCAGGGCCCGACCCGGCCGAAGCCGATCACCTCGCATGATCCGAACGTGTTCCACCCGGCGGCGACCTGCAGGGCGCAAATTCAGTCCAACATCGATCTCGGCCTGGTGGAGGAATTCCGCACGGTGTCGGCGCTGACGCGCAGGCCGGTCAAGATCACCATGACCGGGCCGCACATGCTGGCCAAGGTCGCGTACGACGAGCATTACAACGACATCGCCCGGATGATGGGCGACCTGTCCAAGCTGCTGCGCCACAATTTCCTGCTGCTCGTCGAGGCCGGCTGCAAGCACATCCAGGTCGACGAGCCGCTGTTCACCATGTCGGACGAGGCCGAGGTGCAGGCGGCGGTCGGGGCCATCAACCTCGCGATCGCGGACATTCCCGACGACGTGCATGTGTCGACGCATATCTGCCAGGGCAACTACGCGGTCGGCAAGGAGTACGACGCGCAGATCGGACACCGCTATTTCGACACCGGGCGGTACAAGGCCGACCTCGTGTGCAAGATCGAGTGCTCGTCCTATCTGATCGAGCATGACATGGCGCATCATTACGAAGGGCTGCTCGGCGACCGCCAGCTCGGCGTCGGAGCGGTCGACGTCCAGGACCCGAAAGTGGAGAGCGGCGAGACCGTCGCGGAGCGCATCCGCAAGTGCGGCTGGCTCGCGCCGGAACAGACGATCGTGACCAGCTCGTGCGGCTTCAACCACCTACCGCGACAAGTGGCGGCCGGAAAGCTGCGCGCGATGGCTCAAGCCAAGCGCATCCTCGGCGGCTAGCGTGGACGGGCCGTCAACCCGGTTCGGGCAAGGAGAGAGCGAGGAGCTGCTGGCTCTCGCACAGGAAGCCGGAAGGGTCGGCATCTTCGAATGGCATGTCCCGACCGGCGTATTTCGCGCCTCGTCGCGCTTTCTCGCGCTCCATGGGCTGGCGGCATTCGACGGCCGTCATGACAGCTGGGTGAAGTCCATCCACCGCGAGGATCAGGTTCGCGTCGCCGACCAGATGGAGACTGCGTTCGCGTCCCAGGCGCGCGAGCTGCAGACCGAGTTCCGCGTCGGCGTTGCGCCTGCGGCGTTGCGCTGGATCGAGCTGCGCGCCGTCGTGTTCTATGGCGAGGACGCAAAGGCGGTGCGCGCCGTCGGCGTGAGCGTCGACGTATCGGAACGCAAGCGCGCGATCGCCGAGCTGCGCGCCTTCACCGACACCTTGGAGGAAGCCGTCAAGGCGCGCACGCGCGAGCTGGAAGCCGAGAACGAGGCGCGGCGCAGGGCGGAAGAATCGCTGCGCCAGGCGCAGAAGATGGAAGCCATCGGCCAGCTCACCGGCGGCGTGGCGCACGACTTCAACAATCTCCTGACCATCGTGATCGGCGGACTCGACATGGTCAAACGCCGCATCCCGGAACTGCCTCCGGCGCCCGCCGTCGCGCGCATCACGCGCGGCGTCGACGTGGCGATCGAGGGCGCCCGGCGCGCCGCGACCCTGACCAGCCGCTTGCTCGCGTTCTCGCGGCAGCAGACCTTGGCGCCGCAGGTGGTCGACGCCAACAAGCTGATCAGCACGACCTGCGACTTTCTCCGCCGCACGCTCGGCGAGACCGCGGAGCTGGAGACGGTGCTGGCGGGCGGGCTATGGCGCACCTTCGCCGATCCCAACCAGCTCGAGAACGCGCTTCTCAACCTCGCTCTCAATGCGCGCGACGCCATGCCGAAAGGCGGCAAGCTCACCATCGAGACCGCCAACTGCTATCTCGACCAAGCCTATGTGAGTGGGCTCGCCGAGCCGGTCGAGCCCGGCCAGTATGTCATGATCGCGGTGGCGGATACCGGAGCCGGAATGGACCGGGAAACCCGTGAGCGCGCCTTCGATCCGTTCTTCACCACCAAGGAAATCGGCAAGGGAACGGGGCTTGGATTGAGTCAGGTCTACGGGTTCGTCAGGCAAACCGGCGGTCACGTCAAGATCTGCAGCGAGCCCGGCGAAGGCACGACGGTGAAGATCTATCTTCGCCGCCACGCCGGAGCGGACGACGCGACGGCCGACCAGCCCCAAGTCTCCGACGTGTCGCGTGCCGCCGGCACCGAGACGATCCTGATCGTCGAGGATGACGCGTCGCTGCGCGGCTACACCACCGAGATCCTCACCGAACTCGGCTATGACGTGATCGAGGCGTCGGATGGTCACGGCGCGCTCCGGGTCCTGGACCGGCGCCATGTCGACCTGCTGTTCACCGACGTGGTCATGCCGGGCGGGATGAACGGGCGCGAGCTTGCCGACGAGGCGGCACGCCGCAAGCCCGGGCTAAAAGTACTGTTCACCACCGGCTATACGCGCAACGCGATCGTGCACCACGGCCGGCTCGATCCCGGTGTGGAGATGGTCGCCAAGCCGTTCACCTTTGCCGAGCTCAGCGCCAAGGTTCGCGCGCTGCTGGATGAGTAGCGCGCGTCGCTTCGCCCGCCCTACTCCGCAGGTGCGAGCTGCTGCTCGGCCGATGGCTTGGCGGCGCCGCCCCACAGCCGGCGGTGCAGCTTGTCGAGCAGCAGGTAGATCACCGGCGTCGTGTAGAGCGTGAGGATCTGCGACACCAGGAGGCCGCCGATGATGGTGATGCCGAGCGGGCGGCGCAGCTCCGAGCCCGGGCCGCTGGCGACGACCAGCGGCACCGCGCCGAGCAGCGCGGCAAGCGTGGTCATCAGGATCGGCCGGAAGCGCTCCATGCAGGCTTCGTAGATGGCGCGCTCGGGCGCAAGTCCGCGCCGGCGTTCGGCGTCGAGCGCGAAGTCGACCAGCATGATGCCGTTCTTCTTGACGATGCCGATCAGCAGGATGATCCCAATGAAGGCGATGATCGAGAGCTCGGTGTTGAACAGCTGCAGCGCCAGGAGCGCGCCGAGGCCGGCCGAGGGCAGGGTGGAGATGATGGTAAGCGGGTGGGCAAGGCTCTCGTACAGCACGCCGAGCACGATGTAGACCGCGACCAGGGCGGCGAGAATCAGTAGCGGCTGCGCGCCGGCGGACTGCGCGGCGGCGCGCGCATCGCCGGCGAATTCGGCATTGATGATGTCGGGCATGCGCATCTCGGCGACCGCTTGGCGGATCGCGGCGGCGCCATCCTCCAGCAGCACGTCCGGGCGCAGGCCGAACGAGATGGTGACGGCGGGGAACTGGCCCTGGTGGTTGATCACCAGCGGCGCGATCGAGCGCTCGAATTTGGCGACGCTCGACAGCGGCACCTGCGCGCCGCCGGCGCCGCTCACATAGATGCGCTGCAGGTCGCCGGGATCGCGCTGGTACTGCGCGTCGATCTCGAGGATCACCTTGTACTGGTTGCGCTGGGTATAGATGGTCGAGATCTGCCGCTGCGCGAAGGCGTTGTTGAGCGCGGCGTCGATGTCCTGCATGCGCACGCCGAGGCGCGAGGCGGCCTGGCGGTCGATCGAGATGTTGAGCTGGAAGCCGCCCTGCTCGCGGTCGGTCGACACGTCGACGATGCCGGGCACGGCCTTGATGCGCTCGACCACGCGCGGCACCCACGCGAACAGCTCCTCGATATCCGAGCTCCACAGCGTGAACTGGTATTGCGAGCGCGCCCCGCGGCCGCCGATGCGCACGTCCTGCGCCGGCACCATGAACAGATCGATGCCGGGAATGCGGGTGAGCTGGCTGCGCAGGCGCTCGACCACGCGCTGGGTCGGGATGCCATCGCGTTCGGCGAGGGGCTTGAGGCTGATGAACAGCCGGCCCTGGTTGACCGAGGCGCTGAACACCGAACCGCCGACGGAAGACCCCACGCCGGCGACGGCCGGATCCGCGAGCACGATGTCGCGCACCCGCATCTGCAGTTCCACCATGGACTTGAACGAGATGTCGGGCGAGGCGCGGGTCGAGCCGAAGATCAGGCCGGTATCGTCCTGCGGGAAGAAGCCTTTCGGGGTCTTGATGTAGAGGTCGACGGTGAGCGCGACGGTCGCCGCCATGATCACCATCATCAACACCCGATGGCGCAGCGCGACGGTCAGGGTCCAGGCATAGGCGCGGATCATGCGCGACAGCACGGCTTCGACCGCGCGGTCGAACCAGGTCGCGGTGCGGCTCGGAACGCCACGCACATAGTGGGCGCAGATCATCGGCGTGACGGTGAGCGAGACCAGGGTCGAGACCAGGATCGCGAAGGCGAGCGTCACGGAGAATTCGCGGAACATGCGGCCGACGATTCCGCTCATGAACAAGAGCGGAATGAAGGCGGCAAACAGCGACAGCGAGATCGATATGACGGTGAACCCGATCTGCCGCGCGCCTTCGATCGTGGCGCGCAGCGGCGAGTGGCCCTTCTCCATGTTGCGGAACATGTTCTCGATCATCACGATCGCATCGTCGACCACGAAACCGACCGACACCGCGAGCGCCATGAGCGACAGGTTGTCGATCGAGAAGCCGGCCAGCCACATCAACGCGCAGGTGCCGGCGAGCGACAGCGGTACCGTGATGCCGGCCGCGATCGTCGGGGTCGCGCGGCGCAGGAACAGGAACACCACCAGCATCACCAGCGCGATCGTGCCGGCCAGGGTGAGCTGCATGTCAGCGACGCTGGCGCGGATGGTGCCGGTGCGGTCGGACAGCACCGAGATGTCGATGTCGGCGGGGATCCAGCGCTTGATCTCGGGGATCAGGGCGCGGATGCGGTCGGCGGTCTCGATCACGTTGGCGTCGGCCTGCTTGGTGATGATCAGCAGCACGGCCGGCTGCCGGTTGAACCAGGCGGCGGAGCGGCTGTTGCGCGTGCTCTGGTCGACCGTGGCGATGTTGGAGAGGCGGACGACGTTGCCGTTGGCGCTCTTGACCACGATGTTGCGGTAGTCGACGACCTGGCGCAGCTGGTCGTTGGTGCCGATCGTTTCGGCCACGCCGTCGCCTTCGAATACGCCGAGCGGGCTCTGCGCGTTGGTGGCGGCGATCGCGGCGCGCACCTGTTCGAGCGAGATGCCGGCCGCCGCGATCGCGCCGGGGTTGACGCGGACGCGGATCGCCGGCTGCTCGGCGCCGCTCACCGTCACGTCGGCGACGCCGAGCACTTGCGAGATGCGTTGCGCCACCACGCTGTCGGCGGCGTCGTAGATCGCGCCCGGCGGCACCGTCGGCGAGGTCAGGGCGAGGATCAGGATCGGCGAGGACGCCGGATTGAACTTGCGGAACGACGGCAGCGACGGCAGGTCGCCCGGCAGGTCGGCGGCCGCGGCATTGATCGCCGCCTGCACGTCGCGCGCCGCGCCCTCGATGTTGCGGCTGAGCTCGAACTGCACGGTGATCGAGGTCGAGCCGAGCGAGGACACCGAGGTCATCTCGCTCACGCCCGCGATGATGCCGAGCTGGCGCTCGAGCGGGGCCGCGACGGTCGCCGCCATGATGGCGGGATCGGCGCCGGGCCGGCTCGCCGACACGCGGATGGTCGGGATCTCGACGCTCGGCAGGTTGGCAACGGGCAGGAAGCGGTAGGCTACCAGGCCGACCAGGAACAGGCCGATCGCCAACAGCGTGGTGGCCACGGGCCGCATGATGAAGGGGTAGGAGAAGTTCATCGCCTACTCCGCGGGCGCCGGCGCCGGCTGCGGCGGTTGCGGCGGAGCGGAACGCGGCCGCGTCAGCCTGAGCCGCAGCCGCTCCATGGCGAGATAGATCACCGGCGTGGTGTACAGGGTCAGCAGCTGGCTCAGGATCAGGCCGCCGATGATCGTCACGCCGAGCGGATTGCGCAGCTCCGAGCCGGTGCCTCCCTCGAGCGCGAGCGGCAACGCGCCGAACAGGGCGGCAAGCGTGGTCATCATGATCGGCCGGAAGCGCAACAGCGATGCCTGAACGATGGCCTCGCGCGGCGAAAGGCCGTGGCGGCGCTCGGCTTCGAGCGCGAAATCGATCATCATGATGGCGTTCTTCTTGACGATGCCCATCAGCAGGATGATGCCGATCAGCGCGATCACCGAGAGGTCGTAGCCGAACAGCATCAGTGCGAGCAGCGCGCCGACGCCGGCCGACGGCAAGGTCGACAGGATGGTGAGCGGGTGGATGAAGCTCTCGTACAGCACGCCGAGCACGATGTAGATGGTCACCGCGGCCGCGAGCAGCAGCCACGGCTCGCCGGCGAGCGACTTGGCGAACTCGGCGGCATCGCCCGAATAGCTGCCGATCACCGAGGTCGGCATCCCGATCGTCCGCTCGGCAGCGGTGATGATCGCGACCGCTTCGCCGAGCGAGGCGCCGTGCGCCAGGTTGAAGCTGAGCGTCACCGCGGGGAACTGCTCCTGGTGCGCGATCGCGAGCGGCGCGCTGGTGCGGATGAGCTCGGCGAAGGCGCTGAGCGGGATTTGCGCGCTGGCGCTTCCGGCGACCGCGTTGCTCGGCGTCGAGCTGGTCTGCGCGCTCGAGGTCGTGAGCGCTTGCGGCGGCGTGTTGGCCGGGACGTAGATGCGCGACAGCGTCGAGGGGTCGCGCTGGTACTGCGGCATCGCCTCGAGGATCACGCGATACTGGTTGGCCTGGCCGTAGATGGTCGAGATCTGGCGCTGGCCGAAGGCGTCGAACAGCGTGTCGTTGATCACCTGCATCGAGACGCCGAGACGGCTCGCCTTCTCGCGGTCGACCTTGACCAGCGCGCGCAAGCCCCCTTCCTGCGCCTCCGACGACACGTCGCGCAGCAGCGGCTCGGTCCGCAGGCGCTCGACCAGTTTTTCCGCCCAGGCGTTCACCTCGGCCGCATCGGTGGCGGTGAGCGTGTACTGATACTGGGCGCGGCTCACGCGCGTGCCGATCTGGATGTCCTGCACCGGCTGGAAGTAGACCGTCATGCCGGGAATGGCGGCGACGCGCTCCTGGATGCGGGCGATGACCTCGGAAACGGTCGCGCGGCGCTGGTTGCGAGGTTTGAGCGTGATGGCGAGGCGCCCGGCGTTCGGCGTCGCGTTCAGCGGGCTCACGCCGACCACCGAGACGACGCCGCCCACGTCCGGGTCGGCGCGGATCGTGTCGGACACCAGCGCCTGAAGGCGCTGCATCTCGGCGAACGACACCTCGGTGCCGGCTTCGGTCACCGCGGTGACGAGGCCGGTGTCCTGCAGCGGCAGGAAGCCCTTGGGCACGATGACGTAGAGCCAGATCGTGGCGACGAGCGTCAGCACCGTGACGATCAGCGTCAGCGTCTGACGGGCGAGCACCCATTCGAGGCTCGAGCGATAGAACGCGAGGGTGCCGTCGAGCAGTCGGTTGAAGGCGCGCGTGACCGCGTTGCCGCGACCGGGCGCCTCGTGCCGCAGCAGCCGCGCGCACATCATCGGGGTGAGCGTCAGCGAGACGATCGCCGACACCACGACCGCGATGGTGAGGGTGAGCGCGAACTCGCGGAACATGCGGCCGACCAGGCCGGTCATGAACAGGAGCGGAATGAACACGGCGATCAGCGAGAAGGTCAGCGAGATGATGGTGAAGCCGATCTCGCGCGCGCCGCGCAGCGCCGCCTCGAACGGCTCCTCGCCCTCCTCCATGTGGCGTACGATGTTCTCGATCATCACGATCGCGTCGTCGACCACGAAGCCGGTGCCGATGGTCAGCGCCATCAGCGACAGGTTGTCGAGCGAGAACCCGGCGAACCACATCACGCCGAAGGTCGCGACCAGCGACAGCGGCAGCGCCACGCCGGCGATGATGGTGGCGCGGATGGTGCGCAGGAAGATCAGCACCACCAGCACCACCAGGCCGACCGCGAGCGCGAGCGTGAACTGCACGTCGCGGATCGAGGCGCGGATCGTGTCGGTGCGGTCGTGCACCACGGTGAGCTGCGCGCCGGTCGGGATGATGCGCCGCAGCCGCGGCAGCTCGGCGGTGATGTGCTTGACCGTCTCCACCACGTTGGCGCCCGGCTGGCGCTGGATGTCGATGACGACCGCCGGGTTGCCCTGGTACCAGCCGCCGACCTTGGCGTTCTCCAGCCCGTCGACGATCTCGGCGATGTCGCGCAGCAGCACCGGCGCGCCGTTGCGGTACGCGATGATGATCGCCCGATAGGCCTCGGCCGAGGCAAGCTGGTCGTTGGCGGCGATGGTGTAGGACTGGTGCGCGCCGTCGAGCGCGCCTTTCGGCCCCGCGACGTTGGCGTTGACGATCGCGGTGCGCAGGTCCTCCAGCCCGAGATTGTAGGCGGCAAGCCGCGCCAGGTCGGCCTGGATGCGCACCGCCGGCTTGATGCCGCCCTGGATCGTGACCTTGCCGACGCCGCCGACCTCGCTCAGCCGCTGCGCCAGCAGCGTGTCGGCGAGATCGCTGAGCGCGCGCAGCGAGACGGTGTCGGAGGTGAGCGCGAGCGTGACGATCGGCGCGTCGGCCGGGTTCACCTTGGCGTAGAGCGGCGGATAGGGAAGATTGCGCGGCAGGCCCGACGCCGCGGCGTTGATCGCCGCCTGCACGTCCTGCGACGCCGCGTCGATGTCGCGGCTGAGGTCGAACTGCAGCGTGATCTGGCTGATGCCGTAGGAGCTCGACGACGTCATGGTGGAGATCGCCGGCACCTGGCCGAACTGGCGTTCGAGCGGCGCGGTCACCAGCGCCACCATGGTGTCGGGGTTGGCGCCGGGAAGCTGCGTGGTCACCTGGATGGTCGGGAAATCGACCTGCGGCAGCGCCGAAACGGGGAGCCAGGCGTAGCCGAGCGCGCCGCCGAGCATCACCGCGACGCCGAGCAGCGAGGTCGCGATCGGGCGATGGATGAACGGAGCCGAGACGTTCATTGGGTGGCGCTCGGAGTGTCGCGCCGCTTGCCGCCTTCGGGACGTTCGCCGCCTTCGCGCTTGCGCTGGCCTTCCGGCCGCGGCGCGACCGGGCCGGGAGCGGCCGCGGGCGGCGTCTCGCCCGCGGCCTGCACCGCGACGCGCGTGCCGGCGGCCAGCCGCGTGAAGCCGGTGGTGACGACGCGCTCCTCGGCCTGCAGGCCGGTCGGAATCACGGCGCGCGTGTCGTCCTGCATCGACACGGTGACCGGGCGCACCGCGACCGTGTTGTCGGCGCCGATGACGAACACGAACGTGCCGGTCGGGCCGCGCTGCACCGCCGCGGTCGGCACCACCACGACCTGCTTCAACGTCTCGATCAGGAGGCGCACGTTGACGAATTGGCCGGGCCAGAGCTGCAATTCCGCGTTGGGGAATTCGGCCTTGAGGCGCACCGTCCCGGTCGCCGAGTCGATCTGGTTGTCGATCACCTGCAAGGTGCCGCGATCGACGATGGTCTTGCCGTCGGCGCCGATCGCCTCGACCTGCAGGGCGCCTTGGGCGAACGCCTTGTTGATCTGCGGGAGCTGCTGCTGCGGCAGATTGAACAGGATGCTGATCGGCTTGACCTGCGTGATGACCACGATGCCGGCGGCGTCCGCGCCGCGCACGAGGTTGCCTTCGTCGACCAGACGGATACCCGTGCGGCCGGCGATCGGCGCCACGACCTTGGTGTAGCTCAGGATGGCGCGCGTGTTGTCGATCGCGGCCTGATCGGAGTTCACCTGCGCCTCGAGCTGCGCAACGAGGGCCTTCTGCGTGTCGGCCTGCTGCTTCGAGCCCGAATTGGCGGCGACCAGGCGGTTGTAGCGCTCGAGATCGATGCGCGCGTTGGCGAGGGTGGCCTCGTCCTGCGCCTTCTTGGCGACGGCCTGATCATGCTGCGCCTGATAGGTGCGCGCGTCGATCTCAGCCAGCACGTCGCCGCGGCGCACGTCCTGTCCCTCGCGGAACAGGATCTTGATGAGCTGCCCGTCGACCTGCGCCCGCACCGTGACGGTGTTCAGCGCCCGGGTGGTGCCGACGCCGTCGAGATAGACCGGCACGTCGGCGTTGACGGCCGGCGCCGCCAGCACCGGCACCGGGCCTTCCGGCGGGCCGCGCCGCGATCGTTGCTCGCGCTGCTGGCCCTGCCACATGTACACGGCGATCACGCCGGCGATGACGGCGAGGCCGATCAGAAACGACACGATGCGACGAAGCGTCATCCGAACTCACCTCTCGCGGCGCCGCGTTTCGTCCGCCAGCACCCAGCCGCCGCCGAGCGCCTGGAACAGGCTGACGATCGCCTGCCGCCGCATCAGACGCACAACGACCAGGGCGTCCTGTTCCTGGAACAGCGTGCGTTGAATATTGAGGATCGTGGAGATGTCGACGATACCCTCGCGCAGCCGCGGTCCCGCGAGCTCGTAGGCACGCCGCGCGGCCGTGACGGCTTCGGCCTGCAGGCGTTCCTGCTCGGCGAGGTCGCGCACCGCGATCAGCGCGCGCTCCACGTCGGCAAAGCCCGAAATGACCGCCTTGCGATAAATCTGCAGCAGCTCGGTGCGCCGTGCCTTCTGCAGGTCGAGCACGCTGAGCAGGCGGAAATTATCGAACACCGGCTGGGTCAGGCCGGCGGCGAGCGTGTAAACGGCTGACTGCGGCTCGAACAACGTCTTCAAAGCGGCGCTGACGAAGCCGCCCTGGCCGGTCAGCTGGATGCTCGGGAACAGCGCCGCGCGGGCGCTCGCCACGTCGGCGTTGCTGGCCGAAAGCTGCGCCTCGACCTGGCGGATGTCGGGACGCTGCAGGATCAGCTCCGACGGCAGGCCGGGCGTCACCTGCACGGCCGTGATCGCCGACAGGCTGCCGCCGCGCACCGTGAAGCGCTCCGGCACTTCGCCGAGCAGCACCGCAAGCGTCGCGATGTTCTGGCGCAGCTGCTGATCGAGCGGCGGGATGGCGGCACGCTGCTGAGCCACCAGCGATTGCTGCTGTGCGACGTCGAGCCCGGTCAAGGTCCCGGCCGCCTGCTCGTCCTCGATGACGTCGAGGACACCGCCGGCAGCACGCAGGTTGTCCTTGGCGATGCGCAGGCGGTCCTGGGCGGCGAGGATCTGGAAATAGGTGTTGATCACGGCGGCGACCGTCGACAGCGCGATGGTCTCGCGGTCGAAGCGGCTCGCGACCGCGGCGAACTCGGCCGAGCGTAGCGCCGAGCGGTTCTTGCCCCACAGATCGACCTCGTAGCTCGCGTTCAGCACCACGCTATAACGCGATGAGGTGACGCCACCGGCACGCGCACGCTGGGCCGCGGCATCGAAATCGATCGCAGGCAGCAGCGGCGCGCCGGCGATGCGCGTCTGCGCATCCGCCTGCTCGATGCGCGCCACCGCGGCGGCGATATCGAGATTGCCGAGGTAGGCGAGCTCGACCAGGCCGGTGAGCTCGCGTGAGCGAAAGCCGCGCCACCAGTCGGGAGCGGGCAGGGCGGCGTGCGCCTTGCCGGCTGCCGAACGGTAGGTCGGCGGGATGTCGATCGCCGGATCGAGGCGGTCGCCGCTGAGCCAGCAGCCGGTAAGCAGCGGCATGAGGGCGAGCGCGGCGCATGCGCGCCCTGCTCCGCTATCGTGCCGTGCCGTCATGGCCATCGCTCTTCGATTCTTTCGGGGAAAGCGGTCAGCGCGGGGTGGTTTGCGGGCGAGGTGGCCAGTCGGCGAGCTTGGCGCGTCCCTGGGGCGACATCTCGGCCGCGGCCGCGGCGACGACCTCGTGGAACGCCTGATCGTACGCGATCCGCGCGGTCCGCGTCTGCGCCATGGCGGTACGCAACTCCCCTGCATTCAACGGATCGGCACGCAGCGCACCCTGGATGCGCTCCGACGCACGATTGAGCGCATCGCGCACCGCTTCGGTGGCGCTCGCGCGGGCGCGGAAGGCGCCGCGCAAGGTCTCGGCGTCGGCTGCCGGGAGCGTCGCCGCCAGCCGCTCGATGCGCGCCGCGGCAGTGCGCGGACGCTCGGCCTGGGTCGCGGCCGGCTGGGCGAACTGGTGGCGCACGTAGAGCGCGGTGCCGGCCGCGATCACGAACAAATTGAGCGCGAGCGATCCGACCAGCAGCCAGCGCGACGAACGGTCGCCAAGCTCGATCGACATCATGGTCATGGCCGCAACTCCGAATCGAGATCGAATGCGTTGGTAGCGGCCTCCTCGGCCGCCGCGACCCTCACGAGGTCGAGGTTGACGGCGATGCGCGTGCCGTAGCTCGACAGGCCGACCGCGATTCCCAATCCCGCCCCGCAGGCGAGCGCGGCGATGCGCGGCCAGGCCGGCGCGAAGGTCAGGTCGGTGAGCGCGCTCGGCCACCAGTTCGACAGCAGGCCGCGCTTCTGCACCGGCAGCGGCTGCGCTTCGAGCCTTGCCAGCACGCGCTCGACCGCCGCGTCGTTGCCGACGGGCTGCTGCAACGAACGCGAGATGGCCGCGTCGAGGACGTCGTGCGTCTCGACCGGATGCAATCGATCACGCTTCATCGATCGATCCTCCTTGGATCAGAGGGCGGTATCGGCAAGGGCCGCGCGCAACGCGCGCTTGGCGCGCACCAGCAGCGCCTCGACTCCCGATACCGACGCGTCGAGCGCGATCGCAGTCTCGGCATTGCCGAGGCCCTCGTGGAACGTGAGCACGATCGCGGCGCGCTGGCGCGGCGGCAATGCGTCGATCGCGGCGGCAAGGCGCGCCGCGCGTTCGCGACGCTCCAGATCGGCGCCGGCATCGGGCGCGAAGTCGACCGGATCGGGAACTGCCGCGAGCGGCAAGGTCGGCGGTCGGCGCTGCTCGTTGAGGCAGAGATTGACCACGATGCGGGTGAGCCAGGTGCGGAACTCCGCCTCCGGCCGCCAGCGCGGGGCATTGATCCAGACCCGCAGCAGCGCTTCCTGCACGATCTCCTCGGCGACCGCGTCGTTGCGCACGATCCGCCGGGCCAGCCCGAGCGAGCGGGCGGCATGGCGCCGCGCAAGGAGCTGGAACGCCTGGCGGTCGCCGCGGCCGACGCGCGCGATGAGATCGTGATCGGCCGGTTCCATTGCCCGGACCCGTCAGCCCTGGAGGGGAAATTCCATTGCGGCATTGTGACGGCAGGGCGCATGAATGTCCTCCGACAACGGGTCTTTGGTCCGTCGTCCTTGTGGGAAAGCTGCAGGCTGCGAATCAAAGCGGGCCGCATATCCATTGAACACGCCGTGCTGCCAAACCCTGCGCGGTGCGCTGGACATTTTTCGTGCGCCATGCGAAGCCGAGCTTCGTCGGCTCGCAACCTTTGCGCATCATGCTGGATTCGCTGAAGAATCTGATTTCCGACTTAACCGGCGGGGACAAGCATCCGGCCCGTTTCGAGCACAACGACTATCGCCTCGCGGCGGCCGCATTGCTGATCCATGCCACCACCATCGATGGCAATATGCGCGCGGCCGAGCGCGCCAAGCTGCATGCGGTCCTGAAGTACCGGTTCAGGCTCGATGCGGCGGCGACCGATGAGCTGATCGACGAGGCGACGGCTGCCGAGAACGAGGCCGTCGATCTCTACCGCTTCACCAGCCTGCTCAACCGCTCGCTCGACGACGAAGGCCGCCGCAGCGTCGTCGAGATGATGTGGGAGATCGTGTTTGCGGACGGGAGCGTCAACGAGTTCGAAGACAATCTGATGTGGCGGGTCGCCGATCTGCTCGGCGTATCCTCGCGCGAACGCATCGCGATCCGCCGCCGCATCGCCGGCGAGCAGGCCGAGGGCGCGTAGGGACCGGCCCGCCCGGAGTTGAGGGGCATGTCGATATTCAAGCCCGTGACGGTCATCACCGGCGCGTCCGCCGGCATCGGGGCGGCGCTGGCGCGCGTGTTCGCCGCCAACGGGCATGAACTCGCGCTGGTCGCCCGGCGCGAGGCCGAGCTGACCATCCTGGCCAACGACCTCGGTGCGGCCTACCGCAAGACGCCGCAGGTGGTGGTGATGGACCTGCAGCGGGCCGACGGGCCGGCGCGCATCGCGCACGAATTGCTGGCGCGCGGGCTCGAGCCGGCCGTGGTGGTGAACAATGCCGGCTTCGGCCTGTACGGGCCGGCGGCCGAGGGCGACCGGGCCGCGCTGCTCGCCATGATCGATCTCAACGTGCGCGCGCTCACCGACCTGTCGTTGCGCTGGATCGACGGCATGGTGCGGCACCGCGGCGGCATCCTCAACGTCGCCTCGGTCGCGGGCTTCTTTCCCAGTCCGCGCCAGGCGGTGTACTACGCCAGCAAGGCCTATGTGCTGTCGTTCAGCGAAGCGCTGCACCGCGAGCTCAAGCCCGCCGGCGTGCGCGTGACCGCGCTGTGTCCGGGCCCGGTGCAGACCGAATTCCAGGCGCGCGCGGGCTTGTCCGATCGCATCCCCGGTTGGTTCGGCCGCAGCGCCGACGAGGTGGCCAAGGCCGGCTATGACGGGTTCATGGCCGGCAAGCGGCTGGTGGTGCCGGGCTTGGCCAACAAGGTGTTGACGTTCCTGCCGCGCGTCCTGCCGCGCGGCGCGGTGCTGTCGATGCTGGAAGCGCACCAGCGCGGCCGCAAGCGCTCCGAATGGCCGCGCAAGTCGGCGGAGAAGTCTTGAAATCCGCCCTTAACCGGTTAGGAGTGGAATAGCCGGAGACCTGCTTCGGCTGAAATGGCCATGACCGCACCCGTCCTCATCGTCCTGCATCAGGAACAGTCGACTCCGGGACGCGTCGGCCAACTGCTCACCCGGCACGGCTACCCGCTCGACATCCGCCGGCCGCGTTTCGGCGATCCGCTTCCCGAGACGCTTGCCGGGCACGCCGGCGCCGTCATCTTCGGCGGTCCGCAGAGCGCCAACGACGCAGAGGATTTCATCAAGCGCGAGATCGACTGGATCGACGTGCCGTTGCGCGAGGGCAAGCCGTTCCTCGGCATCTGCCTCGGCGCCCAGATGCTGGCGCGCCAACTCGGGCAGCGCGTCGCCCTCCATCCCGAGGGCAAGGCCGAGATCGGCTACTACCCGCTCTATCCGACCGCCGCGGCGCGCGCGATGTGCGACTGGCCCGACGTGGTCTACCAGTGGCACCGCGAAGGCTTCGACCTGCCGCCCGGCGCCGAGCTGCTCGCCGCAGGCGACATGTTCGCCACTCAGGCGTTCCGCGTCGGCAACGCCTATGCGATCCAGTTCCACGCCGAAGTTACCCACGCCATGATGTGCCGCTGGACCACGCGCGGCCACGCGCGCCTGGAGCTGCCGGGCGCGCGCTCGCGCGCCGAGCATTTCGCCGACCGGCCGGTCTATGACGGCGCGATCCGCGCCTGGCTTTCGGATTTCCTCGACCGCTGGCTTGAGCCATCGCTCCAGAGGCTTGCGGCGGCGGAGTAGGGCGGGCAAAGCTTCGCGTCGCGTCAGCGAGGCGAAGCGTGCCCGCCATCTTTCTCGCGCGGAGATGCGCGGGCACGGCGCGCTCGGTCTGCGAGACATCGCGGAGACTCGTGTGGCGCCTTTGCCCGCCCTACGGCGTCTTCTCGATCCGCGCCAGCTCGGGAAACAGCCGCATCCATAGCGCGACCACCAGCAGCGTGCCGATGCCGCCCACGATCACCGCCGGCACGGTGCCGAACGCTGCCGCCGCGGCGCCGGCGCGGAACTCGCCGAGCTGGTTCGAGGCGCCGATGAAGAAGGCGTTCACGGCGCTGACGCGGCCGCGCATCTGGTCCGGCGTTTCGAGCTGCACCAGGGTCATGCGGATGACCACGCTGACCACGTCGGCGGCGCCGAGCACCGCGAGCGCGATCAGCGCCAGCGCGAACGAGGTCGAGAGCGCGAATGCGATCGTCGCCAAGCCGAACACCGCGACGGCGGCGAGCATGACGCGGCCGGCATGGGCCCCGAGCGGCCAGCGCGTCAGCGCAAGCGACATCGACAAGGCGCCGAACGCCGGCGCGGCGCGCAACAGGCCGAGCCCCCACGGGCCAGTGTCGAGGATGTCGCGCGCGAACACCGGCAGCAGCGCGGTGGTCGAGCCGATCAGCACGGCGAACAGGTCGAGCGAAATGGCGCCGAGCACGAGCGGGTGGCGGCGGATAAAGGCGAAGCCGGCGAATAACAGGTCGAGCGACACCGGCTCGCGGCGCGGCGCAGCGCGCTCGATGCGGATCGACGCCATCAGTGCCGCGGCGACGACGAACAGCACCGCGCACGTGCCGTAGACCCAGGTGGGGCCGACGGCATAGAGGAAGCCGCCGATGGCAGGGCCGACGATGCTGGCGGTCTGGTTCGCCGAAGCCGAGCCTGCGACCGCGCGCGGGACGAGCGGCAGCGGCACGAGGTTGGGGAGCAGTGCCTGCTGGGTGGTCAGCTCGAACGCGCGGCAGCCGCCGAGCACGACCGCGACGGTAAGGATCAGCGCCTTGTCGAGCTGCCCCGTTGCGGTGCCGACCAGCAGCGCGGCGGCCGCCGCGGCTTCCACCGCCTGGCAGACGCACAGGATGGTGCGGCGGTCGAAACGGTCCGCCACCTGGCCGACGACAAGGACGAGGCAGGCCGCCGGCACGAACTGGGCGAGCCCGACCAGGCCGAGATCGAACGGATCGCCGGTCAGCGCATAGAGCTGCCAGCCGATGGCAACCGCCAGCATCTGGAACGCGATCGTTGTCGCGACGCGCGCGAACCAGAACAGCACGAACGGCCGGTGGTGGAGGAGGGAGTCGGGGCGCTCGCTCATGGAATCGGTCATCGCCCGCCTTCGCTCTGCGAGCTACGGCGGGCAGTCTTCGCCGCTTCGCGACATCGAGCCTGTTGATCGGTCGGAGGCGAAGGCTGGCATGCCAGTCGTAGCCGCGAAGCGGCGAAGGCTGGTGGAGCCGAGGGGATTTGAACCCCTGACCTCCTCATTGCGAACGAGGCGCTCTCCCAGCTGAGCTACGGCCCCTAAAGGTCGGCAACGGCGAAACGCTGCCATTGCGCGGGTCTTCAGCGAGGCGGCCATTTACGGCGGGGGGTCTTTGACTGTCAAGGCGCGGTTTTTTCGAGCCCGCGACAAGGAGATTGCGGCGGGGCGCGCTTGTTCCCGGGCGGCGCAGAGGCTACATCTGCGCGCCCGCTTTCCATGTCATGAGACCGCTCCATGCGCGCGCTTTTCCTCGTCATCGACCTGGCGCTTCAGCTCTACATCTGGATCCTGATCGCGGCTGCGGTGCTGTCGTGGCTCATCGCCTTCAACGTGGTCAACACGCGCAACCCGGTGGTGGCGAGTATCGGCCAATTCCTCTACGCCATTACCGAGCCGCTGCTGCGGCCGATCCGCAACATGATGCCGAACCTCGGCGGCATCGACATCTCGCCGGTGATTCTCATTTTGATCATCATCTTCCTGCGCTACGTCATCGCGCTCTACATCCTGCCGAACGTGTTCTGAAAACCGTGCCGTGGCGCCGTGGATCGCCGTCGCGGACGGCGTCGTCGTCACGGTCCGCCTGACGCCCAAGGGCGGACGCGACGCGTTCGACGGCATTGCGCGGCTCGCCGACGGCACGTCCGTGCTGCGGGCGCGCGTGCGCGCCGCGCCGAGCGAGGGCGAGGCGAACGCCGCGCTCGGCGCCCTCATCGCCAAAGCGGCGGGCGTCCCACCGGGCCGCGTGACGATCGTCGGCGGGGCCGCGTCCCGCCTGAAGCGCGTGAAGATCGTGGGCGACGGCGCGGTGCTGAGCGCGGCGCTGGAGAAGATCACTGGCGCGGGATAGACACGAAGGGCGAGAAATCGGACTCGATATGACGGCGCGCATCATCGACGGCAAGGCGATCGCGGCGAGCTTGCGCGCGCAGGTCGCGGGCGAGGTGCGGCGACTCGCCGCCGAACATCGGCTGCAGCCGGGCCTTGCGGTGGTGCTGGTCGGCGAGGATCCGGCAAGCTCGGTCTATGTGCGCGCGAAGGCGAAGCAGACCGTCGAGGTCGGCATGCGGTCGTTCGACCATCGGCTGCCGGGAAGCGTCTCCGCGGCCGAGTTGCTGGCGCTGGTCGAGAAAATCAATGCCGATCCGGCCGTGCACGGCATCCTGGTGCAACTGCCGCTGCCGGCGCGGATCGATGCGCACAAGGTGCTCGCCACGATCGATCCCGGCAAGGACATCGACGGATTTCATCCCATCAATGCCGGGCGGCTTGCGACCGGGCTGCCGGCCCTGGTTCCCTGCACGCCGCTCGGCTGCGTGCGTCTGGCCAAATCGATCCACGCATCGCTTGCCGGACTGGAAGCCGTGGTGATCGGACGCTCCAACATCGTCGGCAAGCCGCTCGCCCAGCTCCTCCTCGCCGAGCACGCGACGGTCACCATCGCGCATTCGAGAACGCGCGACCTGCCTGGGGTCGTGCGCCGCGCCGATCTGGTGTTCGCGGCGGTCGGCCGGCCCGAGATGGTGCGCGGGGACTGGATCAAGCCGGGCGCGACGGTGATCGACATCGGCATCAACCGGATCGCCGGAGCGGGCGACAAGAGCCGGCTGGTCGGCGATGTGGCATTCGCCGAATGCCTCGAGGTCGCCGGCGCCATCACCCCGGTGCCCGGCGGAGTCGGGCCAATGACGATCGCGTGCCTGATGGTCAATACGTTGCGCGCGGCCTGCGCGGCCGCAGGCTTGCCGGCACCGGCGCTGTAGGGCGGGCAAAGACGCGGCACGAGAAACTCGGGATGGGCGCAGGACGCGCGCGCGTCGTGCCCGCCTTCGCTACGCTACGGCGGGCACGGCGCTTCCGCTTCCGCGTCGTATTGCGCCCGCAGTGCCGCGCCTTTGCCCGCCCTACGATTGTTCGAGAGACCTGCTGACCTACGCCTGCCAGGCGAAGGCGACCTTGTCGAGACTCTTGGCCCCGAAGCGCTCGGACGAGCGTGCGACCGCGCGGCCGCCGAGCGCGCGGTAGAATTCGACCGCCGGATCGTTGTCGCTCAGCGCCCATACCACGAGGCTCTTCAACCCGCTCTGGGCGAGATCGCGGCGCGCCGCCGTGAACAGCCGACGGCCGAAGCCGAGCCCCTGGTACTCGGGACGCAGGTAGAGCTCGTAGATCTCGCCGTCGTAGAACAGGCTGCGGGCGCGGTTGCGGCCGTAATTGGCGTAGCCGGCGATGCGGTCGCCGAACACCAGCAGCGCCACGCGGCTGCCCTTGGCGATCGCGTTCTCCCACCACACCGGTCCGCGCCGGCTGATCAGCTTGTCGAGCTCCGGGCCCGGGATGATGCCCTGATAGGCGTTGCGCCAGGCCTCGTCATGGGTTGCCGCCACCGCTCCGGCGTCCGCGGGCTTGGCCCGGCGAATCTCGATGACGACTGTGCTCATAAGGTGAATACAAGCAAAGCCTCGGGGTCGGATTCAAGCCCTCTGTTAACGGACAGTTAACGATATGGACGAGCGTGGCGCGGATGCACCACATTGCTCGCGGGGCCGAACCCGGCCATGAAATCGGGTCGGCCGGCGTGCCATTTTGGATCACCCATGCGCCCGTGCCCATTGGCCTTTCTGGTCGCCTGGCTCGCCGCTGCCGTTGTGTTCGCGCCGCCCGCGCAGGCTCAGCGCGAGCTGGCGCAAATCGAACCGCAGGGCGCGCGCGGAACCCTCGGGCGCGACGCCGTGTCGCCCCGCGATGCGCAAGGCTTGCCCGGGCCGCAGGGCGGCGAGGAAGGCCCGACCCGCCGGCAGCTCTGGCTGATCCCGGGCTCCGACAAGCGCATCCTGATGCGCACCATCGTGCATCGGCCGAACGGCGACGGCCCGTTCCCGCTCGTCGTCATCAATCACGGCTCGACCCAGGATTCCGCGCGGCGGGCGAACTACGCCGATCCCGGCTTTGGAATTGCGGCCAAATGGTTCGTCGATCGAGGCTATGCGGTCGCGCTGCCGCAGCGCCCGGGTCATGGCGAAACCGGCGGTCCGTATCTGGAAGAGCAGGACGGTTGCGACAACGCCGACTTCCATCGCGCCGGGCTTGCGACCGCCGACAGCATCGACGCGGCGATCTCATACCTGCGATCGCAGCCTTTCGTGCGCGGCGAGGGCATCGTGGTGGTCGGCCAGTCGGCCGGCGGCTGGGGCGCGCTCGCGCTCGCCAGCCGCAATCCGTCCGCCGTCAAGGCGATCATCAACATCGCTGGCGGGCGCGGCGGACGCTCCTATGACCGGGCGCACAACAATTGCGCGCCGCAGCGCCTCGCCCAAGCCGCCGAACGATACGGCCGCACGGCACGGCTGCCCACATTGTGGATCTACACCGAGAACGACACCTATTTCGGCCCGGCGCTGTCGCGACGGATGTCGGATGCCTACCGCGGGGCCGGCGGGACGATCGAGTTCCATCTGTTGGAGCCGTTCGGCGAAGAGGGTCACAATCTCTTGCTCGCGCGCGACGGCGTGAAAGTGTGGGGACCGATCGTGGAGAGGTTTCTCGCCGGCGTGCGCTGAAGACGATGGCGGGCACGCCATAGCGCGTCGAAGACGCGCGTCAACGCGCTTATGGCTTTGTCCGCCCTACACCCGTTCCGCCTCTTTGCTGCGCTCATCCCGCTTGCGTTCGTGCGGATCGAGCAGCTTCTTGCGCAGGCGGATCGATTTCGGCGTCACCTCGACCAGCTCGTCGTCCTCGATATAGGCGAGCGCCTTTTCCAAGGTCATGCGGATCGGCGGGGTGAGGCGCACCGCCTCGTCCTTCGACGTGGTGCGGATGTTGGTCAGTTTCTTGCCCTTGAGCACGTTGACCACGAGGTCGTTGCCGCGCGTGTGCTCGCCGACGATCATGCCGCAATACACCTTCCAGCCCGGCTCGATCATCATCGGGCCGCGCGCCTCCAGGTTCCACAGCGCGTAGGCGACCGCCTCGCCGGATTCGTTGGAGATCAGCACGCCGTTGCGGCGGCCCTGGATCGTGCCTTTGAACGGCGCGTAGCCGTGGAACAGGCGGTTCATGATGCCGGTGCCGCGCGTGTCGGTGAGCAGCTCGCCCTGGTAGCCGATCAGTCCGCGCGTCGGCGCGTAGAACACCAGGCGGGTGCGGTGCCCGCCCGAGGGCCGCATCTCGACCAGCTCGGCCTTGCGCTCGGACAGCTTCTGCACCACCACGCCGGAGTGCTCCTGGTCGAGGTCGATGACGACCTCCTCGATCGGCTCCAGCACCTCGGCCGTGTCGAGGTCCTCGCGCAGCAGCACCTTCGGCCGCGACACCGAGAGCTCGTAACCTTCGCGCCGCATGGTCTCGATGAGGATGCCGAGCTGCAACTCGCCGCGGCCGGCCACCTCCATCGCGTCCTTGTCGTCGGATTCCCTGATCCGCAATGCCACGTTGCCTTCGGCCTCGCGCAGCAGCCGGTCGCGGATCATGCGGCCGGTCACCTTGTCGCCCTCGGTGCCGGCGAGCGGCGAATCGTTGACGCGGAACGTCATGGCAAGCGTCGGCGGATCGATCGGCTGCGCCGGAATCGGAGTCTCCACCTCGGGCGCGCAGATGGTGTGGGCGACGGTCGCGTCGGGCAGGCCCGCGATCGCGACGATGTCGCCGGCTTGCGCCTCCTCGATCCCGGTGCGCTCGAGCCCGCGGAAGGCGAGCACCTTGGTGACGCGGCCCTGCTCGATCAGCCGGCCGTCGCGGTCGAGCACCTTGACGGCCTGGTTCGGCTTCACCGCCCCGGAGGTGATGCGGCCGGTGACGACGCGGCCGAGATAGGGGTTGGCTTCGAGGATCGTGCCGAGCATGCGGAACGGCCCATCCTCGACCTGCGGCGGTCTGACGTGGCGCACCACGAGCTCGAACAGCGGCCGCATGCCGGCGTCCTTGGGGCCATCCTGGCGCGCCGCCATCCAGCCCTGCTTGGCCGAGCCGTAGAGGATCGGGAAGTCGAGCTGCTCCTCGCTCGCATCGAGCGCCGCGAACAGGTCGAACACCTCGTTGACGACCTCGGTCGGACGCGCGTCCGGGCGGTCGACCTTGTTGATGACCACGATGGGTTTGAGCCCCATGCGCAGCGCCTTCGACACCACGAACTTGGTCTGCGGCAGCGGCCCCTCGGCGGCGTCGACCAGCACCAGCGCGCCGTCCACCATGTTGAGGATGCGCTCGACCTCGCCGCCGAAATCCGCGTGGCCCGGCGTATCCACGATGTTGATGCGGGTGTCCTGCCACAGGATCGAGGTCGCCTTGGCCAGGATGGTGATGCCGCGCTCGCGCTCCAGGTCGTTGGAATCCATCGCGCGCTCGGCCACCCGCTGGTTCTCGCGGAACGAGCCGGACTGCTGCAGCAGCCGGTCGACCAGCGTGGTCTTGCCGTGGTCGACGTGGGCGATGATGGCGATGTTGCGTAGATTCATCGGGCTTGAAACCAAATGCGGGCCACTAGTGCCCCGAACCCGAAGTTCGCACACCTCGTGCGGCAAGTTCGGTTGCGAACTTCGGGTTCAAAGGGGCACTAGGATGATGGAGTTGCTAGTGTCCCTTTGATTCCGAAGTTCGCCTCCGAGTCTGCCGCGAGCCCTGGCGAACTTCGGAATCGGGACACTAGTGCCCGCCGACTCGGGGCGAATATAGTCACCGGCGATGCGAACGCAATGCGCGAAACCCCTTGCCCTGGCCTCGCTTTGAACAAATCCATAGGCCATGTGTTAGGATGCCGGAGGCCGCGATTTGCCAGCGTGGCCAACGACATGGAATGATCCGCAACCCTTGCGAGGTCGCATGCGCTGTCCGGTTCCGGTTCGCAACATCCGCAACGTGCTGTGCGTCTTTCCGGCGTACACGCCGGCGTTCGCGACCTTCGCCTATTCGTACCGCCTGATGGGGCGGGTGCGCGCGTTCATGCCGCCGCAAGGCCTGCTGTTGATCGCCAACTACATGCCGGAAACCTGGCCGGTGCGCTTCGTCGACGAGAACATCGCGCGCGCGACCGACGCCGACTTCGCCTGGGCCGACGTGGTGTTCGTCAGCGGCATGCACATCCAGGCCGGCCAGATCAACGACATTCGCGCGCGTGCGCACGCTGCCGGGAAAGTGACGGCGCTCGGCGGACCGTCGGTGTCGGCTTCGCCCGAGCTCTACCCCGAGTTCGACTATCTGCACATGGGCGAGCTCGGCGATGCGACCGACGCGCTCATCACGCGACTTGACGAAACGATCGCGCGCGCCGACCAGCAGGTCGTGTTCAAGACCGCGGAGCGCCTGCCGCTCTACGACTTCCCGCTGCCGGCCTTTCAGCTGGTCCCGCTCGACCGCTACCTGATCGGCAGCCTGCAGTTCTCGAGCGGCTGTCCCTACCAGTGCGAGTTCTGCGACATCCCGGCGCTCTACGGCCGCCAGCCGCGGCTCAAATCGCCCGAGCAGCTGTGCGCCGAGCTCGACGCGATCATCGCACGCAAGGCCTATTCGCCCAGCATCTATTTCGTCGACGACAACTTCATCGGCAACCGCAAGGCCACCAGGGAGATGCTGCCGCATCTCATCGCCTGGCAGAAGCGGAACGGCTATCCGCTGGTGTTCGCCTGCGAGGCGACCTTGAACATCGCCAAGCAGCCCGAGATCCTCAAGCTGATGCGCGAGGCGAACTTCGAGGCGGTGTTCGTCGGCATCGAGACACCGGAGCTCGACGCCCTCAAGGCGATGCGCAAGGGACACAACGCCGTATTGCCGATGTTCGAGGCGATCGAGACGCTCAACCGCTACGGCCTGGAAGTGGCCTCCGGCATCATCATCGGGCTCGATACTGACAGCGACCGGACCGAAGAGCACCTGAAGGCGTTCGTCGACCGTTCGCAGATCCCGATGCTGACCATGAACCTGCTGCAGGCGCTGCCCAAGACCGCGCTGTGGGACCGGCTCGCCAGGGACGGGCGCATCGTCGACGACACCGGCCTCGACAGCAACGTGCGCTTCCTGCGGCCGTACGACGACGTCGTCGGCACCTGGCGGCGCTGCATCGCCTACGCCTACGAGCCCGAACGGTTGTTCGCGCGTTATGCGCACCAGATCGACCGAACTTACGCGAACCGCCTGAAATTTCCGATCCGGGGACGGCTCAACTGGAATAACCTGCGCCAGATGATGCACCTGATCCTCAACATCATCGCGCACATCGGCTTCCGTTCGAACTATTGGAGGCCGTTCTGGCGCACCTCGTGGAAGGCGATCAAGCGCGGCCAGATCGATGCGGTGTTCCGCATGGGCTTCCTGTCGCATCACTTGATCGAGTTCACGCGCGACGCGCTGCAGGGCGTGGAGAACGCGTCGTTCTATTCGGCGCGCGTGCGCCAGTCGCCGGACGAGCATCGCGCGACGCGCGATCTCGCGCCGCTGCGCAAGGCGGGGTAACCGCGATCGTGCCACGCACTCCGCGGTGTTCCCTTCCCCCTTGTGGGGAGGGGTTAGGGGTGGGGGTGGTTGCTGGGAATCGCTGAGTCTGCCGCGTGTAAAATATCGACCCCCACCCCGCCGCAGCCTTCGGCCGCGTCGACCCTCCCCACAAGGGGGAGGGTAGGGAGAGAGCACCGCGTCTACGCGCTCGCCGGCCGGCTCCACGGCCACGAGCGCGCGCCGAGCGGGAGCGCCTCGCGTACCATCAGCATCTCGCCGATCGTCTCCGAGGTGACGAAGCCGATGAGCCGGCCGCCCGCGTCGACGACGCCGACGGCGGGCGCGGACTTCTCCTGCAGCAGGCGGAAGGCCTCGTCGAGGCAGGCGCGATTGTTCACCGTCGGCACGTCGGCCGTCATGGCGTCGGCGACGCGCGCGTCGGGCCCTTTCTCCTTCAAGGCACGGATCATGTCGGCGCGGCCGAGCACGCCGACCAGGCGGCCGTCCTGGGTCACGGGAAACTCGCTCTGGCTGGTGCGCAGCAGGGTCTGCACCGCCATGTCGATAGGCTCGTCGGGCTTGAGCGCGGCGAACTGCGTGATCATGGCGGCGCTGACCGGCACGTCGCGCGACATGGCGCGCACCGCGACGAGCTGCGCCTCCGAGGAGGCGGCGAGATATACGAAGATGGCGATGAAGATGAGCAGCGGATTGCCGAACAGGCCGAGGAAGCCGAGGCCGAAGGCGACGAACTGCCCGATCGAGGCGGCGATCTCGGTCGCGCGCACATGGCCGAGGCGGATCGCGAGCAAGGCGCGCAGCACGCGCCCGCCGTCCATCGGGAACGCCGGGATCATGTTGAACACGGCGAGGAACAGGTTCACGGCCGCCAGCCGGTCGGCCATGGCGGCGCGCGGGCTTTCCACCGCGGCGAGGTGCGTCGCGTCGAGGTTGGCGCCGCCGATGCCGAGCAGCACGAGCGCGATCACGACGTTGACGGCCGGACCGGCGAGCGCGATCAAGAGCTCCTCGCTCGGCTTCTCCGGAATGCGCTCCAGGCGTGCGACGCCGCCGATCGGCAGCAGCGTCACGTCCGGCGTCGCCACGCCGAAGGCGCGCGCCGTAAAGATGTGGCCGAACTCATGCGCCAGCACGCACAGGAACAGCAGGACCATGAACAGCAGCGCGGGCCAGGCTTGCGCGGCGCCGCCCGCATACCAGTTGGCGGCGAAGATCCAGACCAGGAACAAGAGGAAGGTCAGGTGGATGCGGACCGCAGTGCCTGCGATCGTGCCGATGTTCACGGACCAGGGCATGGGAGCCTCGCATTGGAGCGTTTTCCGGCGAAGTGTGCCGCGGTTCGCCGAAGAAAACGCGCCCACCTATGGAATCATGGACGCCTGCTAACGTAGGAGCGCCAAGGCGAGTTCGCCAGAGACGCGGGCCGGCATCATTGACGCGCGTCAAGCCGCAGTCATAGCCCCAGCTTCTTCCTACGCTGGCCGAGCGTCCTGAGTTCGCAGGGCGTTGAGACGGATGAAGCCTTCCGCGTCCTTCTGATCGTAGGCGCCCTTGTCGTCCTCGAAGGTGACGAGCTCCGAAGAATAGAGCGACTTCAGACTCCGGCGTCCAACGACCATGACGTTCCCTTTGTAGAGCTTCAGCCGCACCTCGCCCTCGACATGCTCCTGACTCTTGTCGATCAGCGCCTGTAGCATTTCGCGCTCGGGGGTGAACCAGAACCCGTTGTAGATCAGCTCGGCATATTTCGGCATCAACTCGTCCTTGAGGTGCGCCGCGCCGCGGTCGAGCGTGATCGACTCGATTGCCCGGTGCGCCGCGAGCAAGATGGTGCCGCCCGGCGTCTCGTAGATGCCGCGCGATTTCATCCCGACGAAGCGGTTTTCCACCAGGTCAAGCCGGCCGATGCCATGGGTGCGCCCGAGCTCGTTGAGCTTCGTCAGCAGGGTCGCCGGCGACATCGGCTGGCCGTCCATGCCGACGCCGTTGCCTTGTTCGAAAGCGATGCTGATCTCGACGGGCGCGTCCGGCGCATCCATCGGCGAGATGGTGCGCTTATAGACGATCCGCGGTGCCTCCTGTGCCGGGTCCTCCAACACTTTGCCCTCAGAGGAGGAGTGCAGCAGGTTGGCGTCGACGGAGAAAGGCGCCTCGCCTTCCTTGTCTTTTGCAATCGGAATCTGGTTCAGACGCGCGAAGTCGAGCAGCTCCTCGCGGCCCTTGAAGGCCCATTCGCGCCACGGCGCGATGATCTTGATCGACGGGCTGAGCGCGTAATAGGTCAGCTCGAAGCGCACCTGGTCGTTGCCTTTTCCCGTGGCCCCATGAGCCACAGCGTCGGCGCCGACCTTCTCGGCGATCTCGATCTGCTTCTTGGCGATCAGCGGACGGGCGATCGAGGTGCCGAGCAGATATTGTCCCTCGTACAGCGCGTTCGCCCGGAACATCGGGAACACGTAGTCGCGCACGAACTCCTCGCGCAGGTCCTCGATGAAGATGTTGTCCGGCTTGATGCCGAGCAGGATCGCCTTGTTGCGTGCGGGCTCGAGCTCCTCGCCCTGGCCCAAGTCGGCCGTGAAGGTGACCACCTCGCAGCCGTAGGTGCTCTGCAGCCATTTGAGGATGATCGAGGTATCGAGCCCGCCCGAATAGGCGAGCACCACTTTCTTCACGTCGCGTGGGGGCATCGTCCGCGCGGCCGAATGCCGCTCCTCTGCTTCGTCATGCCCGGGCGAGGGGGCAAAGCACCCGATGACCCGGCCATCCACGTCTTTCTCAGGTCGCCCGACCGGCAAGCAAGACGTGGATGCCCGGGACAAGCCCGGGCATGACGGTGAATGAAACGGCGCGGACTATAGGCGGAAACCCCTATGGCGCAAGCAGGCGCGCAAAAGCAAATGGCCGGGAGCGGGTCCCGGCCATTGCAACGAATCAGCGCGGTCGCGTGATGTCTATGCCGCCGCCTTGTGCATGGTGGCGCCGTTCTTCGCCCCATGGATGGCGTTGACGGATTTCTCGATCGCGTTCCACAGCCGGGCGATCTCGGCCGCGGCCTGCGACTCGGCATCGTATTCGCGCGCTCCCTCGCCGTCGGCGAGCGCCAGCGAGAAACTCATCCGGTTGGTGATCTGCCCGCCCCACACCGGCACGCGCAGCCGCGCCAGGCCTTCGCGCGCCGCGGTGACGATCGGCGATTCGCTCTCGCGCCGCACCGGCGCGGCGTTGATCACCACCGCATAAGGCTTGCGGCGCGCGCGCGCGAAATCGATGGTCTCGCGCACGGCATTGAGGTCGAACAGCGCCGGGCGCGTCGGGATCACCACCAGGGTCGCGGCGCGGATCGCCTCGCATACCAGCGCCGACAAGTTCGGCGGCGTGTCGATGAACACGTAGGAGGTCTCGGCCTCGCGCGCGGCATTGAGGATGCCGTCGAAGCCGCGCACCGCCTGCCGGAGCGGCGGTTCGCCGGTGCCGCGCAGGCGATGCCAGAGCGTAAGCGAACCCTGCGGGTCGGCATCGACCAGCAGGCAGGGGCGGTTCGGCTTGTGGGCGTGGGCGGCGAGATGGGCGGTCAAGGTGCTTTTGCCGGCCCCGCCCTTGCGCGACGCGACGACGATGACATTCATTGGCGGCTCCCCGAGGGTTGAAATGACGATGCGGAACCCTCGGCGATTTATGGTTAACGAGTGGTTAATAGGTATGAAGATTTGCTTATCGCCCGCTCACCCGCGCCGCGGGATCATGCGCTGGATGCGGGCGAACAGCCGCACCAGGAGATCGTGTCCCGGCATGGCCAGCCGTTCGATCAAGCCTTCCACCTGTGCGTCGGTGACGCGCGTGCGCCAGCGGTAGATGAGGCCGTGCACGCACCAGATCACCAGGAACGTGAACACGCCGGCGAACACGATGTCGGAAACGAAGTGCCCGCCGCCGGCAAGCCGGACAAGGCCGACCGCGGCGCCGAACGCGATCGCCGCCGCGTAGGCAAGCGGGCGCCACTGCGGGGGGCTGAGCGCCGCCGGCGCCATGGTCCAGAACGCGCCCGAGGGCTCGCCGGCCACGAACGAGCAGTTCTTCGGACAGTCGCCGCGCGGGTCCCACCACGGCACGAAATGCTCCTCGCCGCCGTATTCGGCGACGTCGATCGGCCGCGGGCGGTTCCAGTTGTCCTTGAGCACGACGTTGGCGACGATGCCGGGCGCAAGCGCGAGCGTCGCGATCAGGAACACGACGGCGCGGCCGGACAGCAGCAGACGGCGGCGCGGCAGCACCAGCTTCCAGGCCAGCGCCAGGAAGGCGGGGAGCGTGATCGCGGTCACGATCCAGGTGGCGGCGCTGCGCGCCCACAGCCAGCCGGGGTGGACGCGCGCCCAGAAGCCGTGATGCGCGGCGTCGAACCACGGCGCCGACAGTTTCAGATCGAGTCCCGGGTAAAGGCCGAACACGAGCCCCATGACGGCCGCCACGGCAAGCGCGATCAGGAGCCCGGTGCGGTTCATGCTCCTTGCTAGCGCAAGCCCGGCGGTATTGGGAAGTGTTGCACTGCGCCATGCGGCAGGTTACGCGTTGCCCGCCTCAGCCCCCAGGCGTGGGCAATCGAGTATCGCATGGACACCTCCGACGCCGCCTGGCGCGACCTCAAGCGGAAAGTCGAAGCGCTGCAGGGCGAGTTCCACTCGCCGATCGACTTCGGCAACGGCCTGGTCACCAAGCCGTGGCACGTGCAGCGCCGCTTCAACCGCCGCAAGGAGCTGATGCGGCTGCCGGCCGACCTCACCGGCAAGACCGTGCTCGATATCGGCGCATGGGACGGCTATTTCGCGTTCGAGTTCGAGCGCCGCGGCGCCAGCCGCGTGCTCGCCATGGACGCCTGGAACGGCCGCGGGCTCGAATGCTTCCTGCTCGCGCGCGAGCACTTCAAGAGCCGGGTCGAATACCTGCGCCTCGACGCGCACGAGATCGCGCGCGACAAGCTCGGCACCTTCGATCTCGTGTTCTGCGCCGGGCTGCTCTATCACCTGCGCCACCCCATGCTGGTGCTGGAGAAGATCCGCTCCGTCACCAAGCAGCAGCTGATCCTGGAGACCAACTCGTTCATCCCGGCGCTGCACGAGGGCGTGCCGCTGATCACGTTCTTTCCCGGCGACGACGTCGACACGCATGGCCGCCACCCGGGCGCGTTCCCGACGCAAGCCTGGCTGTCCGACGCGCTGACGCTGGCGGGCTTCAAGCGCCACGAGATCGTCTACACGCCCTCGTTCAAGTGGCTGAAGAAGCTGCAGGCCTTCGCCACCAACACGCCGCAGAAGGGCCGGCTGATCGCGCACGCGTTCGTGGAGTAGTTTCCCGGGCGCAGCGCGGCATGAAGCGACGCGCTGCAGACCCGGGATCGTCTGAGATCGCAACGGTCCCGGGTCAGCGGTGCACCGTTGCACGCTGCACCGCATCCGGGACACGAACATGTCCACCCTCGACTTCTTCTTCGAATTCGCCTCGACCTATTCGTATCCGGCGGCGATGCGCGTCGCGCCGCTCGCCGAGGCCGCCGGCGTCACGCTGCGCTGGCGGCCGTTCCTGCTCGGTCCGATCTTCAAGGCGCAGGGGTGGGACAATTCGCCGTTCAATCTCTATCCGGCCAAAGGCCGCTACATGGTGCGCGACGTTGCGCGCCGCTGCGACGACCTCGGGCTTGCATTCCGCCTGCCCGATCCGTTCCCGCAGTCGAGCCTTGCGGCGTCGCGCGTCGCACTGGTCGCGCTCGGTGAAGGCTGGGGCGAGGACTTCATCCGCGCCGTCTATGTGAGCCAGTTCGCCGAAGGGCGGCAGATCGCCGATGCGGCCGTGCTCGGCGACATCGTCGCGGGCCTCGGCCGCGATCCGGTCGCGGCGCTTGCGACAGCCCAGTCCGACACCATCAAGACAACATTACGGGCTGAAACCGCGGAGGCGGAGCGGCTCGGGATTTTCGGCGCGCCGAGCTTCGTCGCGTCCGACGGCGAACTGTTCTGGGGGAACGACCGCCTGGAGCAGGCGTTGACGTGGGCGGCGCGCACGACAGCGTGAATTGGTCATGCCGGTCGCGGTGCTATATTGCGGCCCATGACGGGGGCGTCGCCGAGAAGGAGAACAACCATGACCCTGACCAAGCTGCTGATCGCGGCGTCGGTCCTCTCGCTCGTCGCGGCTGCCCCGGCAGACGCCAAGAGCCGCAAGCAGTATCGCCATCACAAGCCGAGCTTCGTGTATCTGGAGCGGACCCCGGAACGCGACGCCTTGCGGGCACGCTACATGGCGCTCTACGGCGGCTGCGTGCAGGAAGAAGGTTACGGCCGCTACTCGCCATGCGGCGTGGGCACCACCCCGTTCGGCGGCCGTTGAGGCGCGCCATGATCGCGAAGTCGCTATTGATCGTCGTGGCAGCCCTGTCGCTCGCGGCAACGACCGCGTCGGCGGACGCCAAGACCCGCAAGCGCCACAAGGCGCCGAAGATCGTGCACATAGCGCCGGTGTCGGAGTACGAGGCCATCAGGCAGCGTGCTCTCCTGCTTTACGGTGGCTGCGTGACCGACGAGGGCTATGGCCGCTTCAGTCCGTGCGATCGCGCCAGGCCGGATTGAGCCGCGCTGAGACAGGCGGCATAGGACGGCGATGACCTTCCTGCCCTCCGTCGACGTCCTGGTCGCCTTCACGCTGGCGGCGTTCGTGCTGATCCTGACCCCCGCCGCGATCCGGCGCTCGCCGCGCGCCATGCGCGCGGTCGATTACCTGTTCGCGGGCCTGATGGGCGCGTTCGCGGCGCGGCTGATGCTCGCCCGCAACGAGAACGAGAGGTGGGCAAAGGCGCGAGACCGAACGCTTGAGATGGGCACCCTTGTCGAGCGCCTTTGCCCACGCGTCTCGTTCTTGACCGTCCGCGTGGGCACGGCGCGGATGATGTTCGAACCGTTATCGCCAGATCGTGGCCGCGCCTTTGCCCAGTGCGCCCCGTAGGCGCGTGTAGCCAGTGGAGGAAGATTCCACCTCGATAGTAGCCGGTTTGATCGAGTAGCTGACAGGCAGCTTGCTAAGGAGCGGGCTGGAGCCCTGTGACGAAGTCCGCCTTGGGCGGGCGAGCAAGCCAGCGGGCCGTAACGCGAGTGAAGTCCGAGCAGGCCTCGAAAGTAGCGATGCGGATGCCGACCCGACTGGGTAACGGGGAAGGCAGCACCGAGCGGGGAAGGAAACCGAGCACATGCACCCGTTTGGATCCGCCGGGGTAGGGGACACAGCACGCTGGCAAGGCGACACGCGTAAACGGGGGAGGTCCGAGCGTGCGGGAAGTAGCGACCCGAACGCCACATCAGGTGGCGGCACGCCGGGCGTCGGACAGGCCCGTAAGACCGTTGAAGCCGGGTAATGCCGGCGGAGGGAAGGGGCCTGACTTCCGGCACGCTTTGGAGGAAGGCGAGGATACAGGGTGATTGGTGATGAGCCTGGAAACACCTGAACGTATCAGGAGCCTTCAGAAGAAGCTCTGTTGTAAGGCGAAGTCCGAACGTCGCAAGGTCCCTTCGCACGGGACCACACGGTTCTCTCGAAAAAAACCGTGTTCGCTGAGCTGGCTGCCAACCGCACGCCAGCAAGCGTTCGCGACACCCGACGTGGGCCTTGCGATGAAGCCGGTCGGAGAGCCGGATGCGGGAAATCCGCACGTCCGGTTCGATGAGCGGGGAGAGGAAACGGAGCGATGGCCTCAGTGCCCCAAGCAACCGCGCCTCTCCTCGACTCTACCCCTACGTCGGTCGGCTCGGAGGCAGCGCGGGCGGCGTCAGCAGCACCTCGGAGCGGTCGCGCCCGAACACCGGCTTCCAAAATCCCGCGCTCGACCCGGCCACCAGCCAATAGGCGAAGCCGCCCGCGATGCCGGCGCCGATCATCAGCCCCTGCTCGAGCGGGATCTTGGTCTGCTCGCGGAACTGCTCGAGCAGGAACCAACCGACCCAGGTCGACAGCGCGCCGTTGAGCGCGTGGAAGATCCACGTGCGGATCGCGAAGGCTTCCGAGATCAGGACGCCGATGCAGGCAAGCGGCACGACCAGCGCGGCGACCACGACGTAGAGCGCGATGATGAAGGGGAACACGATGACGGCGAAGGTCATGACCTCGTCGGGCGACACGTTGGCGCCGGCCGAATCGACGATCATGCGCCAGTTGCCGATCACGACCACGAGCGTCGCCGCCGCGCCCGCCGCCAGGATGCCGAGCGGCACCAGGATGAGGCGGGCGAGGAGACGAAGGACAACGTCCATCGATCTATCTTTGCTTGAGCATAATCTTTTCCGAAAACCGGCCTCCACTTTTCGGGATCATGCTCCAGGTTCCTTATTTGGTCGCGTTTTCTGCGGCGAACCGCTGCACACTTCGCCGGAAAACGCTCTAATCCGTCATCGCCATGGCGCGCAGCGCCATGCGTTCGCGCGCGGAGAGCTTCTCGGTCGCGCTCTTGAGCTGGCCGCAGGCCGCGAGGATGTCGCGCCCGCGCGGCGTGCGCACCGGCGAGGCGTAGCCGGCGTTGAACACGATCTCGGAGAATCGCTCGATTCTCTCCCAGTCGGAGCATTCGTAGCGGGTCCCGGGCCAGGGGTTGAACGGGATCAGGTTGATCTTCGCCGGGATGCCTTTGAGCAGCTGCACCAGCGCCTTGGCGTCGGCGTCCGAATCGTTGACGCCCTTGAGCATCACGTATTCGAACGTGATGCGCCGCGCGTTGGAGATGCCGGGATAGTTGCGGCAGGCTTCGAGCAGCGTTGCGATCGGGTACTTGCGATTGAGCGGCACCAGCTCGTTGCGCAGTTCGTCGCGCACCGCGTGCAGCGACACCGCCAGCATGACGCCGATCTCGGCGCCGGCGCGTTCGATCATCGGCACGACGCCGGAGGTCGACAGCGTGATGCGGCGCCTGGAGATGCTCAAGCCGTCGCCGTCGGCGACGACTTGCAGCGCGTCGCGCACGTTGTCGAGATTATAGAGCGGCTCGCCCATGCCCATCATGACGATGTTGGTGACGAAGCGCCCCCTCCCTTTCCCTCCCCCGCCTGCGGGGGAGGGAAAGGTGGGGGTAGGCACGATCGCGCCGGCAGGCGCAGCCGCCTCCGGCCAGTCGCCGAGCCGGTCGCGCGCGACCATCACCTGCCCGACGATCTCGCCCGGCGTGAGGTTGCGCACCAGGCGTTGCGTGCCGGTGTGGCAGAACGAGCAGGTGAGCGTACAGCCGACCTGGCTCGACACGCACAAGGTCGCACGATCGGCTTCCGGTATGTAGACGCACTCGACCTCGTGCGGCCGCTCGCCCGGATGCTCGCCGGGCAGGCGCAGCAGCCATTTACGCGTGCCGTCGACCGAGACCTGCTCGGCCACGACTTCGGGCCGTTCGAGCGTGAAGTGCTCGGCAAGGCTCGCGCGCAGCTCCTTCGACACGCTGGTCATCGCGGCGAAGTCTTGCACGCCGCGCACGTAGAGCCAGTGCCAGAGCTGCTGCACCCGCATCCGGCGTTGCTGCTCCGGCACGCCGATGCGCCCGAGCGCCTTGGCCAGCGCGCCGCGCGTGAGGCCGACGAGCGACGGCCTGGCCGGCGGCACGTAGGTTTCGAGCGCGGTCTTTTCGAGCACAAGCGGGGCGCGCGCCGCGTCGGCAGGTTCGATGAGCGTGATCATTGGATCGGGAATATAGGCGTCAATTGCGCCCGTTGCAGCACGGTTGCGCTTCAGCGGCACTCCTGCGCCACGCGGTCGAGCGCCTGCGCGAGCCCGCGCAGCGTATAGCGGTCGGTCGACTTGGTGCCGCGGCCGGATTCGCCGCTCACGACCATCTCCGAACCCCTGCGCATGGCCTCGACCATGCGCGCCTCCTCGGCGGCGTTCTTGATCCAGGCGCCGTCGTTCTGGGTATACATGGCGTATTTGGCCGAACCGATGTCGACACTTGCTTCCGATGCCGGCTTGAACGGGTAGCCGACCACGATCGACACCTCGTTGCGCACGTTCTCGGCCGGCCGCGTCGACACGAACATGTAGGCCGGGTCGCGCGGCCGGTTGGCGGGACTGGTCTGTGCGCTGGCAGGCTTGGCGAGCGCGTAGCAGACCTTGCGGCCGCCTGCGGTCGCCGTGTAGGCGCCCCAGTCGCCGAACTGGCCGAGCAATGTCGGCTGCGCCCCATCGACCGCGGCGGTCTGCGGCGACTTACCCTCCTTGGCCTTGGTGTCCTTCTTGGTCTCGGGGGCCTTGGTGTCCTTCTTGTTATCCTGCTTGCTATCCTTCTTGGCCGCCGGCTGCTTGGCGGGCGCCGTCTGCTTTTGCTTTGCCGGGGCGTCCTTGGGCTGCTGTGCGGCCGCGGGCAGGGCGAGCAGCGCCGCCAGGACAAGCGGTAGCGCGCAACGGGACATGCACATGGCCATTACGTCTCACCCTCAACGCCACGCCGCGACGACGGCGGCGCCCCCGGAAGCATTGCAAGAAATAGCGGCCGAAATCGGCAATGTGAAGGCATTTCGGACGTAGCGTCAAAGCGTTGCCGCGGCTATGGCGGTTCGCGGCGGCTCGCCTATAGTGCGGTCCCGCGCAAAAACGCCCACCCCAACAGCGATGTCAGGTCCATGAAAGCCATCCTGTGCACCCGCTTCGGCGGTCCCGACGATCTCGAGTTCAAGGACCTTCCCGATCCGACCCCCGGGCCGGGCGAGATCGTGATCGCAGTCAGGGCGGCGGCGCTCAACTTCTTCGACACGCTGCTGATCGCCGGCAAATATCAGGTGAAGCCGCCATTCCCGTTCTCGCCCGCAGCCGAATACGCCGGCGTGGTCGAAAGCATCGGCGCAGGCGTGACGGGTTTTGCGGCCGGCGACCGCGTGCTCGGCTATCGCGGCTCGGGCGCCGCGCGCGAGAAGGTCGTCACGACGGCGGACCGGCTGGTCAAATTGCCCGATAGCCTCGAGGACGATCGTGCGGCCGGCCTGACCGTCACCTACGGCACCACGCTGCATGCGCTGAAGGACCGTGCCAAGCTCAAGGCCGGCGAGACGCTCGCGGTACTCGGCGCCTCGGGCGGAACCGGGCTGGCGGCGATCGAGATCGGCAAGCTGATGGGCGCGCGGGTGATCGCCTGCGCGTCCGCGCCCGAGAAACTCGCCTTCGCGCGCGAACGCGGCGCCGATGCCGGCATCAACTATGCGAGCGAGGACCTCAAGGACGGTTTGCGCAAGCTGACCGACGGGCGCGGCGCCGACGTGATCTACGATCCGGTCGGCGGACCGTATGCCGAGCAGGCTTTGCGCTCCATCGCGTGGGCCGGGCGTTTCCTGGTGATCGGCTTTGCGGCCGGCGAGATTCCCAAGCTGCCGCTCAACCTCGTGCTGCTGAAGAGCTGCGACGTGGTCGGCGTGTTCTGGGGCGCGTTCATCGAGCGCGATCCGGCCGGGCACCAGGCCAACATGGACCAGCTGGTGCGCTGGGGCGCGGAGAAGAAGATTTCCGCGCACGTCGACTCGGTCTATCCGCTGGAAAAGACCGCGGACGCGCTGAAGGCGATCGCCGAACGCAAGGTGATGGGGAAGGTGATCCTCAGGCCTTGACGGGCTTCGTTTGCATCAGGCCCGAAGATCGCGCGCGAGCGCGCGCTTCGCCGCGTCGCGATGCTCGGGCCTGATATTGCCGGCGACCATGCGGATCGCGGTCGCCAGCACGGCGGCGTCATCGGCAAAGCCGAGCATCGGCAGCATGTCGGGCATGAAGTCGAACGGCAGCACGAAGTAGGCGAGCGCGCCGAGGAGCGCGGCCTTGACCTGGAGCGGCGTGTCGCGATCGAAACCGCAATAGTAGGCGGCGAGCAGATCCTCGGCGAACGGCAGCTGGCCGGCGAAGCGCTTGGCCTTGGCCCAGAAGCCGCGGCGCACCGTCTCCTCGTCGCGCGTCATGCGGCGCACGTCGGTCGACCAGAACCACGATGCGGCGCGCTCGAACGCCATGGCTTTCCTCCGCGGCAATCAGCGCGAAAACATGGGGGCAGCGAGCGGCGGCCGCAAGGCTCCAGCTTGTTGCCGAGCATGATCTTTTGCCGAAAGCCGGTGTCCACTTTTCGGGATCATCCTCTAGCCGGCGATCCGGTCCATCGCCGCGGCCAGCGTCACGTCGAGCTCGGTCAGGCCGCCGGCGTCGTGGGTCGACAGCGTGACCGCGACGGTTTTGTAGACGTTGGACCATTCGGGATGGTGGTCCATCTTCTCGGCGACGAGGGCCACCCGCGCCATGAAGCCGAAGGCGGCGTTGAAGTCCTTGAACACGAACGTCCTGGTGATGGCGTCGCGGCCGGCGACCTCGCTCCAGCCGGACAGCTTCGCGAGCGCGGCGTTGCGGGCTTCGCCGGTGAGTTTTTCGCGCGCCATGGCCGCCTCCGTTCACGCCGCCAGCGGGTAGACGGCTTCGACCACGTAGGGTCCGCCGCCGACCGAGGCCTTGGCCGAATACAACACGAAGCGCGAAGCGGCAAACGGCGTGACGTGCACCGGCCCGCGCGCCGACAGGTAGTCGGCGACCTGCCGGCTCGAGGACTCGCGCAGGCGCGCAAGCGTCACGTGCGGCGTGTATTTGCGGCCCTCGGGTTCGAGGCCGACGCGCTGCATCAGCCGCTCATGTTCGGCCTGCAGCTCGATCAGCGGGGCGACCGGATCGATCGCGGCGATGACGGCGCGCGGCTTGCGCCCGCCGAACGAGGCGAGCTCGTCGAAGCGCACTTCGAAAGCGCGCCGTTTCACGCCATCGAGCAGCATGGCGATCTCGTGCGCGAGCCGATCGTCGATGTCGCCGATGAAGCGCAGCGTGATGTGATAGTTCTCCGGATCGATCCAGCGCGCGCCCGGCAGGCCGCCGCGCATCATCGACAGCGACATTCCGGTCTCGCGCGGAACTTCGAGGCCGGTGAACAGGCGGGGCATCGCACAACTCCGTGACAAAGGCCCGCAATCCAACACGCGAATCAGCGCCAAGGATGTAGGCATCGGGCCCGCCGAGGCAACAGGCCGCCTACCCGCCGCGCCGCATCCTGGCTCGCGCGATCAGTTCTTCGGCCTTCGGCAGGATACGCTCGACGATGCGGTCGATGCCCGCCGCCGAGGGATGCAGTCCATCAGACAGGTTGAGCGTCGGATCGGCGGCGACGCCGTCGAGGAAGAACGGATAGAACACGACGTCATGGGCCTTGGCGATCTCCGGATATACCGGATCGAAGGCGCGCGCGTAGTCGGGCCCGAGGTTGCGCGGCGCCTGCATGCCGGCGAGCAACACCGCGATGCGCCGTTCCTTCAGACGTCTGACGATCGCGTCGAGCGCGGCGCGCGTCGCCTTCGGATCGATGCCGCGCAGCGCATCGTTGGCGCCGAGCTCGACGATCACCGCGTCGGTGCCGTCCGGCACCGACCAGTCGAGCCGCGACAGGCCTCCGGTCGCGGTGTCGCCCGAGGCCCCGGCATTGGCGACCGTCACCGAATGTCCCCTGGCTCTGAGCGCCCGTTCGAGCCGCGCCGGAAACGCCGCTTCGGCCGGCAGGCCGTAGCCTGCGGTGAGCGAATCGCCGAGCGCCACGATGCGGATCATGTCGGCGGCAGCCGCCCCGGACATGGCGGCGAGCGTCGCTGCGACAAGGATGCACGTCTGGACGCCGGCGGATCGCTTCCCATATGAGCTTTGCATTGGTCGCGTTTTCTGCGGCGAACCGTTACACCCTTCGCCGGAAAGCGCGCTGCTGCGCAGCCGATCGAGCAACGAGCGAACCAACCACATGAACGACACCTCGATCGGGGCAGCGCCGGCGATTTCGCTCACCGGCGTCAATCTTTCGCTCGGTCGCGACGCGGCCCGCGTTCATATCCTCAAACACATCGACCTGCATATAGGCACCGGCGAGGCGGTTGGCCTGGTCGGGCCGTCCGGCTCGGGCAAGTCGACGCTGCTCACCGTGACGGCGGGCCTGGAGCGTCCCGACAGCGGCCGCGTCGTGGTCGCCGGGCAGGACCTCGGTGCGCTCGACGAGGACGCGCTGGCGCGCTTCCGCGGGCGCCATGTCGGCATCGTGTTCCAGTCGTTCCACCTGATCCCGACCATGACGGCGCTGGAGAACGTCGCGGTGCCGCTCGAGCTGGCCGGCGCTGCCGACGCGTTCGAGCGGGCGGCGCAGGAGCTCAAGGCGGTCGGGCTTGCCGAGCGCGTCGATCATTATCCGGCCGAGCTGTCGGGCGGCGAACAGCAGCGCGTCGCGCTCGCCCGCGCGTTGGCGCCGCACCCGGCCATCCTGGTGGCGGACGAGCCGACCGGCAATCTCGACGAGGCGACCGGCCGCGAGGTCGTCGATCTGCTGTTCGCAGGCCACGCCGAACGCGGCACCACGCTGCTCCTGGTGACGCATGATCCGGCGCTCGCGACGCGCTGCGGGCGCGTGGTACGGATGCGCTCGGGCCGGATCGAGACCGAACGGGTCGCTCGATGACCGTGGTCTCTGCGCCGCCAGGCGCTTCACCGCGTGCCGCGATCGCATTGCGTTTCGCGTGGCGCGACCTGCGCGGCGGCGTGCGCGGCTTTGCGGTGTTCATCGCCTGCATCGCGCTCGGCGTCGCGGCGATCGCCGGCGTCGCGTCGTTTGCGCGCAGCCTCGCCGACGGGCTTGCGCGCGAAGGCCGCACCATCCTCGGCGGCGACATCGCCTTCTCGCTCATCCATCGCGAGGCGAATGCCGCCGAGCGGCGCTTTCTCGGCGGCAGCGGGCGGCTGTCGGTCGCCGCCACCATGCGGGCCATGGCGCGCAGCGGGACCGAGAACGCGCTGGTGGAGATCAAGGCGGTCGACGCGGCCTATCCGCTGTTCGGAACGGTCGTGCTCGAGCCCGTGGGCGACCTTGCGGGCGCGCTCGCGGAACGCGGCGGCGTCTTCGGCGCCGCCGCCGACACGGCGCTTTTCGCACGGCTCGATCTCAAGCCTGGGGCACGCGTCACGGTCGGTTCGGCGACGATCGAGCTGCGCCACGTGTTGAAGGCGGAGCCCGACAAGCTCGCCGGCGGCATGGCGTTCGGCCCGCGCCTTCTGGTCAGCGAGGCCGCGTTGCGCGCGACCGGCCTGGTACAGCCGGGCAGCCTGATCCGCTGGCACTATCGGTTGCGGCTGCCGGCGGCCGACGCCGCCGACCGCGCCGCCGACATCGTGCTGAAGGCCTCCGAGACGCAATTCCCCGAAGCCGGATGGGAAGTGCGCACGCGTTCCAACGCCTCGCCCGCGCTCGGGCGCAATATCGAGCGCTTCACGCAGTACCTTACCCTGGTCGGCCTGACCGCCTTGCTGGTCGGCGGGGTCGGCGTCGCCAATGCGGTCAAGCACCACCTCGACCGCAAGCGCGACTCGATCGCGACGCTCAAGTCGCTCGGCGCGACCGGCTCGCGGGTGTTCGCCATCTACCTCACGCAGGTCCTGCTGCTCGCCGCCATCGGCACCGCAGCCGGGCTCGTGATCGGCGTCGCGTTGCCGTTCGTCGTCGCCGCGGCGTTCGGCAGCATCATCCCGCTGCCGATCGATCCGGCGGTTCATCCGGGCGAGCTCACTTTCGCGATTCTCTACGGCTTCCTGACCGCGCTCGCCTTCGCGCTGTGGCCGCTCGGCCGCGCGCATGACGTGCCGGTGTCCGCGCTGTTCCGCGACGAGGTTGCGCCCGAGCGGCGCTGGCCGCGCGGCCGCTACGTCGTGCTGACGGCGCTCGCGGTCGGAGCGTTCGCGGCGCTCGCGGTGCTGCTCGCCTATGACCGCAGGATCGCGGCGATCTTCGTCGGCGCCGCGGCCGCAGTGTTCGTAACCCTGCGGCTGGTGGCAGGCCTTATCATGACCGCCGCGCGCCGCGCGCCGCGGCCGCGTGCGGCGCTCCTGCGGCTCGTGCTCGCCAACATCCATCGGCCGGGCGCGCTCACGCCCACCGTCGTGCTCTCGCTCGGACTGGGGCTGGCGCTGCTCGTCACGCTGCTCCAGATCGACGCGAACCTGCGCAGCCAGTTCGTCGCCGCGATGCCCGACAAGGCACCCTCGTTCTATTTCGTCGACATCCAGGACGCCGATGCCGGGCGCTTCGACGCGTTCATCAAGGCGCGCGCGCCGTCCGCGCGCTACGAGCGCGTTCCGATGCTGCGCGGCCGCATCGTCAGCGCCAACGGCGTCAGGGCCGAGGATCTCAAGGCGCCGCCGAGCGCGGCCTGGGTGCTGCAGAGCGACCGCGGCATCACCTATGCGGGCGACATGCCGGCCGGCTCGCGCGTCACCGCCGGCGAGTGGTGGGGGCCCGATTACCACGGTCCGCCGCTCGTCTCGTTCGAGAACAGGATCGCCGAAGGCCTCGGCCTCAAGGTCGGCGACCCGGTCGTCGTCAACGTGCTCGGCCGCAATGTCGAGGCAACCGTCGGCAACCTGCGCGCGGTCGACTGGCAGTCGCTCGGCATCAACTTCGTGCTGGTCTATTCGCCCGGATCGTTTCGCGGCGCCCCGCACACCCACATCGCCACGCTGGTCTCTCCCGGCAGCACGACCGAGGAGGAGATCGCCCTGGTCAAGGCGACCGCCGCGGCATTCCCGACCGTGACCGCGGTGCGGGTGCGCGAGGCGCTCGACGCGGTCGCCAAGGTTGTCTTCGATCTGACCCTGGCGATCCGCGGCGCAAGCCTGGTGACGCTCGTCGCCGCCGTGCTGGTGCTGGCCGGAGCACTGGCGACCGGGCATCGGCATCGGGTCTACGACGCCGTCGTGCTGAAGATGCTGGGCGCGACGCGCGCACGCCTGATCGCCGCCTATGCGCTCGAATACCTCCTGATCGGGCTCGCGACCTCGGTCATCGGCGTCGCCGCCGGGTCGGTCGCGGCCTATTTCGTCATGGTGGACGTGATGAACTTGAGCTTCATCTGGCAGCCGCTGCCGGCCGCGGGAGCCGCACTCGGCGCGCTTTTCTTGACGGTCGCGTTCGGTCTTGCGGGGACGTTCACGGCGCTCGGCCAGAAACCTGCGGCCGTTTTGCGGCATCTGTAAGAAACGCTTCAAATTCTTGCAGTTTTGCGACAATCCGCCGCGCGGCAATCGCGTCGCTATGCGGCGGAATAACATCTTGCCGCGCCGCGGAATATTGCCATATTGAAGGCCGGCCAACGGCGCAGCGTTGCTGCGTCCGGTCTGGGGCGAACACACGAGGTTTCGACGATGTCGGACTTTGATCGCAATGCCGCCACTGCGCAGTACGGCCGGCCGCTGACGCGGGCCGAGGCGGCTGTCATCGACGAGGGCCTGCGGGCCTATATGCTGCGCATCTACAACTACATGGTGCTGGGCTTAGCCATCACCGGCCTGGCGGCGCTCGGCGTCTACATGCTCTCCGTGACGACCGACCCCGCTCTCGCGGTGGCGAAGGTGCGCGGCATCATGCTGACCAGCGTGGGCTATGCGCTGTTCGTCAGCCCGCTCAAGTGGGTCATGATCCTGGCGCCCCTTGCGCTGGTCTTCTTCCTCAGTTTCCGGGTCGACTCCATGCGGCCGACCACGGCGCAGATCCTGTTCTGGATCTATGCCGCGCTGGTCGGCATTTCGCTCGGATCGATCTTCCTGATCTACACGCAGACCTCGATCGTGCGGGTGTTCTTCATCACCGCGGCGTCGTTCGGCGCGCTCTCGCTGTGGGGCTACACCACCCAGCGCGACCTGACCGGGATGGGCGCGTTCCTGATCATGGGTCTGTTCGGGGTCATCATCGCCTCGGTCGTGAACCTCTTCCTGGCGAGTACGATGATGCAGTTCGTCATCTCGGTCGTCGGCGTGCTGGTGTTTGCGGGGCTGACCGCCTGGGATACGCAGCGGCTGAAGAACGAGTACATCTACGGCGCGATGGAAGGCGAGGTGATGGAGCGCTCCGCCATCATGGGCGCGCTCTCGCTCTACCTCGACTTCCTCAACCTGTTCACCCTGCTGCTCCAGCTGCTCGGGCAGCGCGAAGAGTAAGCGGAAAGACCTTGGTCCAACGCGACTGCGGCCCCGGCGAAAGCCGGGGCTTTTTTTCGTGGTCCCTTTCCTGGTCGCTTTCTTGGCCGCTTCCTTGACCGCACGATGCCGGCCGCATCGGCCTAGCGGCAAGCGCAATCCGAGACTAGATTCGAGCCGGCCGGCCGCGACGGTTCGCGGCAGGCGTCTTGTCCGGCCGTCGGCCGGGCCAACCCAAGGGAACTTCCATGTCGGATTTCGACCGGAACGTCGCCGTTCATCCCGGCGCCGACGCAGCGCGGGCGATTGACGCCGGCCTGCGCGCGCACATGATTCGCGTCTACAACTACATGGCCGCCGGCGTCGCGCTCACCGGCGCCGCCGCGTGGTTCACGCATCAATGGTTCGGCCAGGCGCTTTACCAAAGCCCGCTGATATGGGTGCTGATCTTCGCCCCACTCGGCCTGGTGTTTTTCCTCAGCTGGCGGATCGACAGCCTGTCGGCCGCAACGGCGCGCGCGCTGTTCTTCGTCTATGCCGGCCTGCTCGGGGCCTCGCTGTCGATCATCTTCGCCGTCTATACCGAGGCCTCGATCACGCGCGTGTTCTTCATCTCGGCGGCGGCATTCGCGGGCCTGAGCCTGTACGGCTACACGACGCAGCGCGATCTCTCCGCGTTCGGCGCGTTCCTGATGATGGGGTTGATCGGCATCCTGATCGCCAGCCTGGTCAACATCTTCCTGCGCTCGAGCCAGCTCGACTGGATCATCTCGGTCATCGGCGTCGTGGTGTTCGCCGGGCTGACCGCCTGGGACACGCAGAAGATCAAGGAGATGTACGATCCGATGGACGACGGCACCGCCGCCGGCCGCAAGGTCGTGATGGGGGCGCTCGCGCTCTATCTCGACTTCATCAACCTGTTCCTGATGCTGCTGCGCATATTCGGCTCGCGGCGCTGAAAATCCGCCGCGAACGTCCGGCGCCCCGGCGGTCCGCCGGGGCGTTTCTTCGACGGCTCATGCTATGACCGGTATTCTGATTCGTCCCGCCGGCGCCCCCGACATCCAGGCGATTGCCCGCATCTATGACCATGCGGTGCGCACCCTGACGGCGACATTCGAGATCGACCCGCCCGATGAGGCCGAGATGGCGCGGCGCCAGCAGGCGCTGATCGATGGCGGTTATCCGTATCTGGCGGCGGTCGTCGACGGAACCGTGCTCGGCTACGCCTATGCGGGCGCCTACCGGGCGCGGCCCGCTTATCGCTTCAGCGTCGAGGACTCGGTCTATGTGGCGCCACAGGCGCATCGCCGCGGCATCGGCCGCGCGCTGCTCGATCGCCTGGTCGTGGACGCGGAGGCACGCGGCTTCCGTCAGATGATCGCGGTGATCGGGGACTCGGCGCAAACGGCCTCGATCGAATTGCATCGCGCCGCGGGCTTCCGGCTGATCGGTGCGGTCGAGAACGTCGGGTTCAAGTTCGATCGCTGGCTCGACACCGTGCTGATGCAGCGCGCGCTCGGACCCGGGGCGACGACGAAGCCCTAGCTACAGCCATTTCCGCTCAGATTGAATCGCGTTCCGCAGGAGCCGAACGCGAAACGGCTGTAGGTTCCTTGCGTTGCGCATGTTCTTTGTCGGCGAACCGGTGCCCACTTCGCCGGAACATGCGCTAATTCGCCACCAGCTTCAGCGATTTGTCGAGCACGCGCAGCACGCGCTCGAGCTCATGGCCGCGTCGCACGATCAGGCCGGTTGCCGAGATGACGCTGTAGGCGCCCTGCCGGCGCGCCGCGCGCGGATTCTTCTCGATGCGATAGATCGGCACCTCGGACGCGCGGCGGAAAACCGAGAACACGGCGCGGTCCCTGAGGAAGTCGATGGCGTAGTCGCGCCATTCGCCGGCCGCGACCATGCGGCCGTAGAGACTCAGGATTCGATCGAGCTCACGCCGGTTGAAGGTCACCTGGTTTCCGGGGGCGGCCGGGGCAATGCCCGCCTCGCCCCCGCGGAACTGGCTGGGTTCGACTTCGCCGGGCCCGAACGTCATGCGGCGCCTCCCTGTCGTATGGCCGTCATGATCGCGCCGGTCACGCGCGCCTGCAAGGGGCTCGCATAGGCGGACCGCAACAGATCTGGAGAGGCGGTGGAGGAGGAAGATTTGAGCGGTTTCGACCGAAATTGCGGTCCAATGACGCGTTGACCTCACGATTTTGTAAAGAGAATCATAATGCGGCCTGATTTCAGCCCATCCGGCGCCCTTGTGGTCGGCGATACAGAAGACTGTTGCCTCAGGGCCCGGTCGCGTTCGAGCACCGGATTCCTCAGCCCCCCAGCCCCCCGGGGTTTGGACAGACCGGGCCCTAGTTCAGCGTACGGTTCAATCCCCCAACGCTCTTCAGGGCCGGCTTGCCGGCCCAATTTTTTTGCCGGCCGGCGCAGGGCAGACGACGCAGGATGGCGGAGATCGCCGCCTTCCCTTCTTCGCGATGTCGGCTGTTGTTCTACTCAGCGCAGCGCTGCGATCGCCGCTCCGACCACGGTGCCGGGGCTGTCGGCGGTACCGCCCTGCACGATCACGGCGACGGTATCGACCGCGTCGGTCGCGATGTCGGCGGCCGGCACCGTGAAGGTGCGCGCCGCGCCGTTCCAGTCGCCGAGCTTGATCCAGCGGCGGACGACGTTGTGGTAGGTCACGGTGCGACCGTTGTTCTCGCCGCGGCCGATCGCGACCGCGATCGCCTTGACGACCGGGCAGAGCCAGACTTCGCCGCTCATGCCGGCCGCGGCCGGAACCGAAACCGTCACTTTGTCGCCGCTCGGCACGAGCTTCACCGGAACGGCGAGGATGTTGTTGCGCCCGCGCGTGGCGGCGATCGCCTGCTCGATCGCGTTGCGGTCGCTGCCGACCACGTGTTTCTTGCCGTTGACGACGACCTGCGGGGTGTAGACCTCGCGGTCGCCGCGGCCATGCGCGTAGCCGCGCTGGCGTACCGTGTGGCGCGGCTTGGCGAGCGTGTCCTTCCAGCCGAGATAGTCCCAGATGTCGATCGGAAGCGTCAGCACGACGAGCGAGGGATCGCGCGCGAGCTCGCCGGCGAGCTTGTCCGCGTCCGGGCAGGACGAGCAGCCCTGGCTCGTGAACAGCTCGATCACGCCGCGGATCTCCGCGCGCGCGCCGGCCGAACCGAGCGTGGCCGCTGCGACGATCGCGAGCGACAACGCAACACGACGACTCATCTAAGTCTCCACATGGCGGTTCGCTCGAAGCGGCTGCGCCGGCGATCATGCACGGCTCCGACGCTTCGCCCGACGGCCGTCAGCAAGTCTTCTCGCCACCAAGACTTAGAGCGCCCGTCGTTCACCGGCCACTCAATTCGCGGTGAGGACGCATCGGGTGAATGACGTAGCCGATCCGGGAGCTTAGGGCGGCGCAGCGCTCATGCCGCCAAGTGGCGCAGCACGTAGTGCAGGATGCCGCCGTTCTTGAAGTAGTCGAGCTCGTCGAGGGTATCGATGCGGCAGATCAGCGGCACGCGCTTCAGTCCGCCGTCCGGCGCGACGATCTCGGCGATCAAGCGCTGGCGCGGCTTGAGGTCGCCGTGCAGCCCGCGAATCGTCACGGTTTCGCCGCCCCTGATGCCAAGCGACTGCCAGGATACGCCCTCCTCGAACACCAGCGGGATCACGCCCATTCCGATGAGGTTAGAGCGGTGGATGCGCTCGAATGACTGCGCGATCACCGCGCGTATGCCGAGCAGGACCGTGCCCTTGGCGGCCCAGTCGCGCGACGAACCGGTGCCGTATTCGCGGCCTGCGAATACGACCAGCGGGACCTTCTCGGTCTTATAACGCATCGCTACGTCGTAGATCGGCATCTGCTGGCGCGACGGGTAGTGCCAGGTCACGCCGCCTTCGACGCCCGGAACCATCTGGTTCTTGATGCGGATGTTGGCGAACGTGCCGCGCATCATCACCTCGTGATTGCCGCGCCGCGTGCCGTATTGATTGAAGTCGACCGGCTTGACCTTGTGGTCGACCAGATACTTGCCGGCCGGCGAACTGACCTTGATGGAGCCGGCCGGCGAGATGTGGTCGGTGGTGATCGAATCGAGGAACAGGCCGAGGATGCGGGCGTCGACCACGTCGGTGATCGGCGTCGGATGGCGCCCCATGCCGGCGAAGTAGGGTGGGTTCTGCACGTAGGTGGATTTGCGATCCCAGGCGTAGGTCATGCCGCCCTGGACGGTGATCTTGCGCCAGTTGGCTTCGCCCTTGAATACGTCGCCGTATTTCTTCGCGAACAGGTTCTTGTTGATCGTCTTGCGGATCACGCTCGCGATCTCGCGGCTGGTCGGCCAGAGGTCGCGCAGGAACACCTTCTTGCCCTTCTGGTCGACGCCGAGCGGTGCGCGCGCCAGATCGACGTTCATCGAGCCTGCCAGCGCATAGGCGACTACGAGCGGTGGCGAGGCCAGATAGTTGGCGCGCACGTCGGCGTTGACGCGGCCTTCGAAGTTGCGGTTGCCCGACAGCACCGCGGCCGCGACGATGTCGTGGTCGGCGATCGCCTTGGAGATTTCCGGCGCCAAGGGCCCCGAATTGCCGATGCAGCTCGTGCAGCCAAAACCGACGAGATTGAAGCCGATCTTGTCGAGCTCCTTCTGCAGGCCGGACTTGTCCAGATACTCGGCGACCACTTGGCTACCGGGTGCGAGCGAGGTCTTCACCCACGGCTTGGGCTTGAGGCCTTTGGCGGCTGCCTTCTTGGCGAGCAGCCCGGCCGCGACCATGACGCTCGGATTGGAGGTGTTGGTGCAGGACGTGATGGCGGCGATCACCACGTCGCCATGGCCGAGATCGTGCTTGCGCGCGGGGATCGGCACGCGCTTGCCGGCTTCGCTTCCCTTGTTGAATTCCTTGTCCATAGCACTCGCGAAGCCGTTCTTGACTTCCTTCAGCAGCACGCGGTCCTGCGGACGCTTCGGTCCGGCGAGCGACGGCTCGACCGAGCCAAGCTCGAGCTTGAGCACGTCCGTGAACACGGGGTCCGGGGTATTCTTGGTGCGGTAGAGCCCTTGAGCCTTGGCGTACTCCTTGACCAAGGCCACGCGGTCGGCCTTGCGCGCCGTCTTGGTGAGATATTCGATCGTGTCGTCATCGATGGGAAAGAAGCCGCAGGTCGCGCCGTATTCCGGCGCCATATTGCCGATGGTGGCGCGGTCCTCGATCGTGAGATTGTCGAGACCGGGACCGAAGAACTCGACGAACTTGCCGACCACGCCCTTCCGCCGCAGGATCTGTGTCACGGTGAGCACGAGGTCGGTCGCCGTCACGCCCTCCTTGAGCTTGCCGCCGAGCCGGAAGCCGATCACTTCCGGCAGCAGCATCGAATAGGGCTGGCCCAGCATGGCGGCTTCGGCCTCGATGCCGCCGACGCCCCAACCCAGTACCGACAGGCCGTTCACCATGGTGGTGTGCGAATCGGTGCCGACAAGCGTGTCCGGATAGGCGACTTCGGCCACCGCCGGCTTGCCGTCGAGCTTGACCTTGTCCTTGGCGATCCACACCGTCTGCGACAGGTATTCGAGGTTGACCTGATGGCAGATGCCGGTGCCGGGCGGCACGACGCGGAAGTTCTCGAACGAGCGCTGTGCCCACTTGAGGAAGCGATAACGCTCCTGGTTCTGCTTGTATTCCTCGTCGACGTTCTTCTTGAATGCCGTATTGGAACCGAAGAAATTGACGATCACGGAGTGATCGATGACGAGGTCGACCGGCACCAGCGGATTGATCTTGTTGGGATCGCCGCCGAGCATCTTCATGGCGTCGCGCATGGCGGCGAGGTCGACGACGGCGGGAACGCCGGTGAAATCCTGCATCAGCACGCGGGCCGGGCGGAACGCGATTTCACGTTCGGAGGTCTTGGTCTTGAGCCATTGGGCGACGGCCTGGATGTCCTCCTTGGTGACGGTGCGGCCGTCTTCGTGCCGCAGCAGGTTCTCGAGCAGCACCTTCATGGAGAACGGCAGCCGCGAAATGCCGCGCAGCCCGTGCTTCTCGGCCTCGGGAAGGCTGTAATAGGCGTAGGATTTGCCGCCGACCTTGAGAGTCTTGCAACATCTGAAGCTATCGAGCGACGTCATGACGGTTCCATCCATCCCATCGGGGCAAGCGCGCGGCAACAAAGCGGCGCTGCGCCGTCCTTCCACCCTTAGAGGCGCCAAACGCATGCCAGCCGCCCCCCGCAACTCACCGGCTTATAAGGCTTTTTCCGGCGACCTGCTACACGCGGAAGGCTTGGCGGGGCTGCTCGCACGGATATTTTCGCGGATCACGGCCTGAGGGGTGATAGCATGCGGCTTACCGCCTCGCAGCTCGCCTGTTCTCGCGGATTAAGAGAAATATTTTCTCAAATCAGCTTCCAGCTGTCATCGGGCGAGGCCCTCGCCGTCACCGGCCCCAACGGAGCGGGCAAGTCCTCGCTCCTGCGCCTGCTTGCCGGCCTGTTGCGGCCGTCCGAGGGTCGGATCGAGGTGGCGGGTGGGGCGGCGGAACTGAGCGTGGCCGAGCAGGCGCACTATCTGGCGCATCTGGATCCCCTCAAGGGTGCGTTGACGGTAACAGAGAACCTTCAGTTCTGGATTCGCTATCTCGGACCGGGCCGGAGATCGGCGCGCGAGGCGCTCGCTGCGGTCGGGCTCGAGAGACTGGCGGACTTGCCGGCCGGCTACCTGTCGGCCGGGCAGCGCCGGAGGCTGTCAATCGCGCGTCTCGTCGTGGCGGAACGTCCGATCTGGCTGCTGGACGAGCCCGGCTCCGCGCTCGATGCGGCCGGGCAGGCGCGGCTCGGCGCGCTGATGCAGGCGCATTTGCGCTCCGGCGGCCTGATCGTAGCGGCGACACATGGGCCGCTCGGGATCGATCCGGTGCGCGAATTGCGGCTGGGGGCTGGGTGATGGACGCGTTCGGCGCCCTCCTCCTGCGCGACGCGCGGCTTGCGGTGCGGATCGGCGGCAGCGCGCTGATGGGCGTCCTGTTCTTTCTGGTCGTGGTGACGTTGGTGCCGTTGGCGGTCGGACCCGACATGGCGCTGCTCGCGCGCATCGGTCCGGCGATCCTGTGGCTCGGTGCGCTGCTCGCCTCGCTGCTCGCGCTCGACCGCCTGTTCGCGGCCGATCATGAGGATGGGTCGCTCGACTTGATCCTGATGGGCGGCCTGCCGTTGGAGCTGGCCGTATTGGCCAAGACGCTGGCCCATTGGATCACCACTGGCTTGCCGCTCGTGATCGCGGCGCCCTTGCTTGGCCTGTTCCTCAATCTCGATGCCACGGCCATCGCCGCCGTCGCGCTCACCCTCGTGGTGGGCACGCCCGCATTGACCTTCATCGGCACCGTCGGGGCCGCGCTCTCCGTCGCGCTGCGCCGTGGCGGACTGCTGCTACCGGTGCTGGTGCTGCCATTGACCATTCCGGTGCTGATCTTCGGCGTGGCGGCGTCGAATGCCGCGATCGGCGGCACGGTGCCGTTCGGAACGCCGTTCACGGTGCTGTGCGCGCTGACGCTCGCGAGCCTGGTGCTGGGTCCGTTCGCGGCGGCGGTCGCGTTGCGCCATGCTGCAGAGTGATCGTATATGACACGGCCGATGGCACTGACCGACCTTGCCAACCCGACGCGGTTCCTCAAATTCACGGCCGCCGTGCTGCCATGGCTCGCAGCCGCTGCCGCGGTCGTGTTCGCGATCGGGCTCTACCAGGTGTTCTTCGTTGCGCCCGACGACTACCAGCAGGGCGCGACCGTGAAGATCATGTTCGTGCACGTGCCCTCGGCTTGGCTCGCCATGTTCGGATGGGCGCTGATGAGCATCGCGGCGCTCGGGACCTTGGTGTGGCGCCATCCGCTCGCCGATGTTGCCGCCAAGACGGCGGCGCCGATCGGGGCCGCGTTCACGTTTCTCGCCCTGTTGACCGGCTCGCTATGGGGGCGGCCGATGTGGGGGACCTATTGGGTGTGGGACGCGCGGCTCACCTCGGTGCTGGTGCTGTTCTTCATGTATCTGGCGCTCATCGCGCTGTGGCGCACGGTCGAGGATCCGTCGCGCGCCGGGCGCGCCGCGGCGGTGTTCGCGCTGGTCGGCGCCGTCAACCTGCCGATCATCAAGTTCTCGGTCGACTGGTGGAACACGCTGCATCAGCCGGCTTCGGTGCTGCGCCTCGGCGGGCCGGCCATCCACCCTTCGATCCTTGCGCCGCTGCTGACGATGGCGGTCGCGTTTGCGCTGCTGTTCGTGACCTTGCATCTTGCCGCCATGCGCAACGAAATCCTGCGCCGGCGCGTGCGGACGCTGCGGCTGATGCGCGCGCATGTGGCGGAGGCGGTCTGACGATGGCGCTCGGCCCGCACGCGGTCTTCGTCATCTCCGCCTACGCGATCGCTGCGTTGGTCATCATTGCGTTGATCGCGTGGGTGCTCGCCGATCACCGGGCGCAACGCCGCCTCCTTGCCGAGCTGGAGGCGGAGGGCGTCGTGCGCCGTTCGCATCGTCACGAGGTCGCATGAGCGTGACCGCGCCCCAAGCCACGACGCGGCGGCGGCTGATCGTGCTGCTGCCGCTCGCGCTGTTTCTCGCGCTCGCCGCGCTGTTCTTGTTCCGCCTCGGCGCGGGCGATCCGTCGCGCCTTCCCTCGGCCCTGATCGGGCGGCCGGCGCCCACAACCGACATGCCGGCGATTCCGGGACTGACCCGCGCGGGCAGGCCGCTGCCCGGTATCGCCGCGGCCGACTTCAAGGGCGCGGTCACGCTGGTCAACGTCTGGGCCTCCTGGTGCGTGCCGTGTCACGAGGAGGCGCCGTTCCTCACGCGTTTGGCCGAGGACGGGCGCATCCGCCTGGTCGGCATCAACTACAAGGACCATCCGGACAATGCGCGGCGCTTCCTCGGGCGCCATGGCAATCCGTTCGTGGCCGCCGGCAGCGATGCCAACGGGCGCGCGTCGATGGAGTGGGGCGTCTACGGCGTGCCGGAGACCTTCGTGGTCGGTCGCGACGGCCGCATCGCGTTCAAGCTGGTCGGCCCGATCACGACGGCGAATTTCGACACGCTGGTGAAGCGCGAGATCGAGAAGGCGCTGGCGGCGCCGTAATTATGCCGCGCCGGCGGCCGCCGCCCGGCCGGCAACGCGGCCGGAAAAAATGCAGCCGCCGAGGAAGGTCCCTTCGAGCGCGCGATAGCCGTGCATGCCGCCGCCGCCGAAGCCGGCGACCTCGCCGGCCGCATAGACGCCGACGAGCGGCTCGCCGTCATCCTTGAGCACCCGTCCCAACAGGTCGGTTTGCAGGCCGCCCAAGGTTTTGCGCGTGAGGACCGAGAGCCTGATGGCGATCAGCGGTCCGGCCGCCGGATCGAGGATGCGATGCGGGCGCGCGACACGGATCAGCTTGTCGCCGAGATACTGCCGCGCGGCGCGGATCGCCGTCACTTGCGCGTCCTTGCCGAACTTGTTGTCGATCTCGCGATCGCGCGCCACCACTTCGCGTTCCAGTTCGGCCGCATCGATCAGCGGCTCGCCGGTCAATTGGTTCATGCCGGCGACCAGTTCCGGCAAGGTGCGGCGGATGACGAAATCGACGCCGCGGTCCATGAATTTGCGCACCGGTTCGGGCGCACCCTTGCCGACGCGCCCGAGCACGAGCTTGATGCTGCGCTCGGTCAGGTCGGGATTCTGCTCCGAGCCGGAGAGGGCAAACTCGCGGCCGATGATGCGTTCGTTGAGCAGGAACCAGGAATGGTCATGGCCGTGGCGCGTGATCTCGTGCAGCGCGCCGAGCGAATCGAAGCCGGGAAACAGCGGCACCGGCAGGCGCTTTCCGCGCGCGTCGAGCCACAGCGGCGAGGGGCCGCTCAGGATACGGATGCCGTGCCGGCTCCAGATCGGCGCATAGTTGTGGATGCCTTCCGGGTAGTGCCACATGCGGTCGGGATTGATGATGCGGCCGCCGCTGCCCTTGACGATATCCAGCATCAGCCCGTCGACATGATCGGGCACGCCCGAGATCATGTGCCGGGGCGGCTCGCCGAGGCGCTTCGGCCAGTGCCGGCGCACCAGATCGTGGTTGGCGCCGATGCCGCCCGAGGTGACGACGACCGCCTGCGCCCGCAGCGCGAACTGTCCGGTCACCACGCGCGAGCTTGCGACCGCGCGTTCCACGATGCTCGGCTCGAGTACGTCGCCGCTCACGCCGTCGACCTTGCCGCCGGTTGCGGTGAGGGCGGTGACGCGATGGCGGAAACGGAAGCTGACGAGCCCGCGCTGTCGTGCCTCGCGCACGCGCCGCAGGAACGGCTCGAGCACGCCAGGGCCGGTGCCCCAGGTGACGTGAAAGCGCGGCACCGTGTTGCCGTGTCCGCTTGCAAGGTAACCGCCGCGCTCGGCCCAGCCGACGATCGGAAAGATGCGCAGGCCCTGCGCCCGCAGCCAGGATCGTTTCTCGCCGGCGGCGAAGTCCACATAGGCCTCGGCCCAACGGCGCGGCCAATGGTCCTCGTCGCGGTCGAAGCCGGCGGAGCCGAGCCAATCCTGCAGGGCAAGGTCGCGTGAATCGCGGATGCGCAGGCGGCGCTGCTCCGGCGAATCGACGAAGAACAGTCCGCCGAACGACCAGAACGCCTGGCCGCCGAGGGATGCCTCCGGCTCCTGATCGAGCACGATCACGCGGCGCCCGGCATCGGCGAGCTCCGCGGCGGCGACGAGGCCGGCCAGCCCTGCGCCCACGACAATGACGTCTGCATCCATCCCCGGCCTCACATGGGACGGAGCTTATACGAGCTTCAGGGGCTTGCGGGAGATGGCGGCGCGGATTGGGCGCCGGTTTTCAGGAGAAGAGTTGCGCGAGCTTGTCGTAGAGCGTGCTCTTCACGTCGGCGCCGAGCCCCCAGACCGTCGCCGCGATGGTGGCGCCGACGCCGGCGGCGATCATGGCGTACTCGACCGCGGTCGCCCCGCGCTCGTCGGCGACGAAACGCCGTGCCAACCGGGCTGGAGCCGAAACCATCGCATTGATCATTGTCGCCTCGACCTTTTTGAACTGCATGGAATCAGAGCAGCGTCGTCAGGTGCGCCACCAGCGGCTCGTCGGCCGGCGGCATCGGATAGTCGCGCAGCCGGTTGGGGCGGACCCATGCGAGCTGCTGGCCTTCCTTCGCGCGCACCGTTCCCTCCCAGCGCCGGCATACATAGAGCGGCATCAGCAGATGGAAATCCGCATAGGCGTGGCTCGCGAAGGTGAGCGGCGCCAAGCAGGCTTCCTTGACGACGATGCCGAGTTCCTCCTCGAGCTCGCGGATCAACGTATCCTCGGGCCGTTCGCCCGCCTCGACCTTGCCGCCGGGGAATTCCCACAGGCCCGCCATCGGCTTGCCTGCGGGGCGCCGTGCGAGCAGCACGCGACCGTCGGCATCGATGAGGGCGCAGGCGACGACAAGGACGACATTGACGCTCACGACCTGTTTCCCGAATCCTGCGCGTCCACGGTTAAGGTCGCTTCAATGCGGTCGAATAAAGCCGGCCGTCGGCGCGGCTGGTTAACCAAGCTTTAAGAACGATACTCAGCGTTGATCGCAACATATTCCTTGGTGAGGTCGCACGTCAGCACGCGGTCGCGCGCGCGCCCGAGCCCGAGCGCGACCTTCACGCTGATCTCGGCGTTCTTCATATAGGCCGACACGGTCGCCTCGTCGTAGGACGGATCGCGCGCGCCGCGGTGCGCCACGCGATGCGGCCCGAACCAGATCGAGAGGCGGTCGCGGTCGGCCGGCTCCCCGGCCTTGCCGACCGCCATGACGATGCGGCCCCAGTTGGCATCCTCGCCGGCGATCGCGGTCTTGACCAGCGGCGAGTTGGCGATCGAGAGCGCGATGCGGCGCGCCGAGCGCTTGGCGGTGGCGCCTTCGACGATCACCTCGACGAGCTTGCTGGCGCCTTCGCCGTCGCGCGCGACCTGCTCGGCGAGGTCGGCGAGCACCGCCTGGAACGCCGTGCGGAACGCCTTCAGCCGCGGGTCGCCCGCGCGCGCGATCCGCGGCACGCCGCGCGCCGCGCCGGTCGCAAACGCCAGAAGCGTGTCGGAGGTCGAGGTGTCGCCGTCGACCGTCACGGCATTGAAAGTGTCGACGACACCCTGGCTCAGCAGCGCTTGCAGCACAGGAGCCGCAATCGGCGCATCGGTGAAAACGAACGACAGCATGGTCGCCATGTCGGGCGCGATCATGCCGGAGCCTTTGGCGATGCCGTTTACCGTCACCGTGGCACCGCCGAGCTTGGCTTGTGCGGTCGCGATCTTGGGGAACGTGTCCGTTGTCATGATCGCCTTGGCGGCGTCGAGCCAGCCGGCCGGTGCGGCGCGCGCAACGAGGCCGTCCATGACGGCGGCGAACTTTGCCGCCTCGAGCGGTTCGCCGATCACGCCGGTCGAGGCGAGCATGACCTCGCCGGCGCGGCAGCCGGCGGCCTTCGAGGCAAGCTCCGCAGTCAGCTTCGTGGCGGCGCGGCCGCTCCGGCCGGTGAAGGCATTAGCGTTGCCGGAGTTGACCACCAGCGCTCGCGCCCTGCCGGCGCCGAGCCGCGCGCGGCACCACTCGACCGGTGCGGAGGCGCATTTCGAGCGCGTCAGCACGCCGGCGGCGGTCGTGCCCTTGTCGAATACCGCGAGCAGCACGTCGGTGCGGCCGCGATAGCGGATGCCGGCGGCGGCGGTCGCGAGCCGCACGCCGGCGATCCCGGGCATGTCGGGGATCTGCTTCGGTGCAAGCGGTGAGATCGTCGTCATGGATCGCCTCAGATACGAAATGCCCGGCGCGGCGGCCGGGCATCGTCGTGACACTACATCGCGTCAATCGGCGGATCAATTCTTCTTCTGTTCCGCCGGCGGCGTCGCGGGCGCCGGTTTGGGCTGATCGAGCCGCTCGATCTTGCCGTCGGCGCGCAGCTTGGTGATCAGCTCGGCCTGCGCCTTGCGCACCAGATAGTTCGACAGCTGGTCCTTCACCTTGTCGAACTCCGGCGGCTGGCGGTCGCGCTTGTCCTCGACCTTGATGACGTGCCAACCGAACTGACTCTTGACCGGATCGGACAGCTGGCCGGGTGTCGTCTTGAAGGCGACCTCGGCGAATTCGGGCACCATCTGGTCCTTGGTGAAATAGCCGAGGTCGCCGCCGTCGGCCGAGCCCGGATCCTTGGACTTGGACTTGGCGAGCTCGGCAAAGTCGGCGCCCTTCTTGAGCTCGGCAACGATCGCCTTGGCCTCGTCTTCGGTCTCGACCAGGATGTGACGCGCGCGCACCTCGGTCTCGTTCTTGATCTGCTTGATGGCCTCGTCATAGGTCTTGCGCATCGCCTCTTCGCTGACCGCCGTCTTGGCTTCAGCCTGGAGGAACTGCTCCATCAGCAGCTTGGTGCGCAGGAACGACAGACGCTGCTTGAAGTGCTCGTTGTCGCCGAGCTTCTTCGCCTCGGCCGCCTTGGCGACCAGGATCATGTCGGCCAGGAAAGTGATGAGATAGTCGCGCCGCGCCTCCGGCGACATCTGCGGCAGGTTGGCGCCGATGTCCTCCTCGACGATGGCCAGGTCGCTCGCCTTGATCTCGACCCCGTTGACGCGCGCCACTACCGGATCGGCGCTTTGGGCGCGACCGGCTTGCGCGAAGACGAGAACCGCGATCAGTACGGCGGACGCGAGCGCGAGGCCGCGCCGGAACGCCCCGGGCGTTCCCGGAACGTGGACGAACAATGATGACGGGGTCATGGAACGGTCCTTATGGGCCCCCAGCCGAGGGCGGCGGACACTCGCCCAAAACGGGGTCGCTTGGCAATGGCGGATCCGCTCCACGGCCTAGCGAGCGCGTGAGGTGAACCCGTCGCGTCGTGGGCGCGACAGAGAAGGAGTTTCCGCGCTGATTGACAAGGTTCGGACCCCCTCATATCTCTCGACCAACTCGCTGGTTCCCCCCGCGGGGCGCTTCGTCTTGTGGGCCGCATGAAAGCCCAAAAAGCGTCGTTTTTCCGCCGGCTCGTTGCCGCGGGCTGCATCCAACGGTGCGGCAGCAGACAAGGACTTCCGCAATGCTCGGCGCTTTCGCCCGCAAGCTGTTCGGCTCGGCCAACGACCGGCGCATCAAGACCTACCAGCCGCGGGTCAATGCCATCAACGCGCTGGAAAAGGAGCTGGAAGGGCTGACCGACGACGCGTTGCTGCTGCGCACCGAGGCGTTCAGGAAGGAACTGGCCGCCGGCAAGACCCTCGACGACATCCTCGTCCCCGCGTTCGCGACCGTGCGCGAGGCCGCCAAGCGCACGCTCGGGCAACGCCATTTCGATGTGCAGCTGATCGGCGGCATGGTGCTGCACGAGGGCAGGATTTCCGAGATGAAGACCGGCGAAGGCAAGACGCTGGTCGCGACCCTCCCGGTCTATCTCAACGCGCTCGCCGGCAACGGCGTCCACGTCGTCACCGTCAACGACTACCTGGCCAAGCGCGACGCCGAGTGGATGGGCCAGATCTACAATTTCCTCGGGCTGACCGTCGGCGTGATCGTGCACGGCCTCGACGACGACGAGCGGCGCGAGCAGTACCGGCGCGACGTCACCTACGGGACCAACAACGAGCTCGGCTTCGACTACCTGCGCGACAACATGAAGTACCGGCTCGAAGACATGGTGCAGCGCGGCCACGTCTACGCCATCGTTGACGAGGTCGACTCCATCCTGATCGACGAGGCGCGCACGCCGCTGATCATCTCCGGCCCGCTCGACGACCGCAGCGACTTCTACAACACCATCGACACCTACATCCCGAGGCTCGACAAGGTCGACTACGAGGTCGACGAGAAGCAGCGCACCGTGACGCTGACCGAGGTCGGCATGGAAAAGCTCGAGCAGATGCTCAAGGGCGCCGACCTGCTGAAGGCGGAATCGCTCTACGACATCGAGAACGTCTCGGTCGTGCATCACGTCAATCAGGCGCTGCGCGCCCACAAGCTGTTCCAGCGCGACAAGGACTACATCGTGCGCAACGGCGAGGTCGTCATCATCGACGAATTCACCGGCCGCATGATGCCGGGGCGGCGCTTTTCCGAGGGGCTGCATCAGGCGCTCGAGGCCAAGGAGCACCAGCCGATCCAGCCCGAGAACCAGACGCTCGCCTCGATCACCTTCCAGAACTACTTCCGCATGTACAAGAAGCTCGCCGGCATGACCGGCACCGCGCTGACCGAGGCGGACGAGTTCCTCGACATCTACGGGCTGGAGGTGCTCGACATCCCGACCAACATGCCGCTGATCCGCGACGACCAGGACGACGAGGTCTATCGCACCAACGTAGAGAAGTACCGCGCGATCATTTCACTGCTGGAGGATTGCAAGGTGCGCGGCCAGCCGGTGCTGGTCGGCACCACCTCGATCGAGAAATCGGAAAACCTCGCCGAGATGCTGCGCAAGCAGGGCTGGGAACAGCACGACTTCACCGATCCGAACGCGTTCGCGGCGCTTTATTCCGGCGACGAGGGCGCCGCCAAGACCAAGGTGTTCGCGGTGCTCAACGCCCGCTACCACGAGCAGGAAGCCTACATCGTGGCGCAGGCCGGCGTGCCCGGCGCCATCACCATCGCCACCAACATGGCCGGCCGCGGCACCGACATCCAGCTCGGCGGCAATGCCGACATGCGCATCCGCCAGGAACTCAGCGATGTGGAGGATTATGCCGCGCGCATGCGCGATCCGCGCGCCGACGAAATCCGCGCGCAGGTGGCGCGGTTGAAGGAGAAGGCGCTGGCGGCGGGCGGCCTGTTCGTGCTCGGCACCGAGCGGCACGAAAGCCGGCGCATCGACAACCAGCTGCGCGGCCGCTCCGGCCGCCAAGGCGATCCCGGGCGCTCGAAGTTCTTCCTCGCGCTCGAAGACGATCTGATGCGCATCTTCGGGTCGGACAAGCTCGACGGCATGCTGCAGAAGCTCGGCCTCAAGGAGGACGAGGCGATCGTCCATCCGTGGATCAACAAGGCACTGGAAAAGGCGCAGCAGAAGGTGGAGGCGCGCAACTTCGACCTGCGCAAGAACATCCTCAAGTTCGACAACGTGATGAACGATCAGCGCAAGGTCATCTTCGACCAGCGCATCGAGCTGATGCAGGACGAGCACGTCGCCGAGACCATCGCCGACATGCGTCATGGCGTGATCGAGGACCTGGTCGCCAAGCACGTGCCGGAGAACGCCTACCCGGAACAGTGGGACACGCCCGGCCTGAAGGAGGAATTGAAGCGCGTGCTCGGCCTCGAGCTCGCGGTCGACGACTGGGCCAAGGAAGAGGGCATCGCCGACGAGGAGCTGATCGGCCGCATCATGCGCCGCGGCGACGAGCACATGGCGGCCAAGGTGGCCCAATGGGGCCCCGACATCATCCGCCACGTGGAGAAGTCGATCCTGCTGCAGACGCTCGATCACCTTTGGCGCGAGCATCTCCTGATGCTCGAGCACCTGCGCCAGGTCATCGGCCTGCGCGGCTACGGCCAGCGCGACCCGCTGCAGGAATACCGGGCCGAGGCCTTCAACCTGTTCGAGGCGATGCTGCAGAACCTGCGCGAGGCGGTCACCGCGCAGCTGATGCGGGTGGAGATCGTATCGGCGCCTTCGCCCGAGGAGCAACAGAACCTGCCCTACATGGAGGCCCACAAGGTGGACCCGACCAGCGGCGAGGACGAGTTCGCGCTCGCCGACGCCGATCTCGGTCCGTGGGCCGGAAACGGCTCCGCTGCCGAGCGGGCGCCGAGCCGCGATCCGGGCAATCCGACCAGTTGGGGCAAGGTCGGCCGCAACGAGGCCTGCCCGTGCGGTTCAGGCAAGAAGTACAAGCACTGCCACGGACGGTTCGGCTGAGGGCCGGCGAAAACTGAATGCCCCGCTTGCGCGGGGCATGACGCCATCCGTACGCGTGAATGCCGAGCGCCCTCAGCGCATCGCGCCCCAGCGGGCGTCGAACGAGCCAGACGGCACCGGCGCAGCGGTCGCGCCATTGACCAGGCTCGCATTGGCGGCCGGGCGCGCCGGCGCCGGATTGGACTGGGCCGGATCCTGCATCGCCTGCGCCTGCGGCTCGGATTTCGGCTTGGCGCTCGGCGCGGGCTGCGGCTTGGCGGCCGGCCTCGGCGCGGGAGGCGGAGCCGCCTGCGGCGCCGGCTTCTTGTCGTCATCCATGCCGAACAGCCGCGTGACGGAGGTACTGACCCGCCCCACGATGCTATCGGGCTCGCCGCTGCGGGTGCGGCCGTTGCTCGACGAGAACAGGTTCGAGAACATGCCGCTCTCGGGTCTCGCCGCCGGCGGCGGCGCGGAGCGGGCGTCGGCCGCGGCCATGACGTAAGTGCCGGTCGCTGCGGGCGCGCCCGTCTTCGTTCCGGTCCTGGGCTGCGGCGCGGCGCGCGGAACCGGCGCCGCCTCGGCGACCGCGGTCGTGACCGGCTCGCCATAGGTTTCGAGCGGCGGGTTGACGTAGGAGCCGAGCGACTTCGCCGCATTGGCGTCGACCACGTAGCGCACCGTGCCGTCGGCTTCGCGGACTTCCTTGGGCTTGAGCTTGGCGAGAAACGTCGGATGCATGCCGCCGTCGCGGCCGGTGCGGATCGGCGCCGCCGTGATGCCGCGGCTGATCAGCTGCGCGGTCTGCTGCTCGTCGGTGCGCCGCTTGGCGGCGACTTCGGCGGCGACCTCCGCCGGCACTTGGTAGACCGGGCATTTGCCCGCCGGATTGAACTTGAGGGACGCCTGGGTGGTCTGCTGCTGCATCGTGCCCCAGGGCGTGCCGAGCAGGATGCCGGCCGGGCTTGCGTTCTGCTGCGGCGCCTCGGCGTTGAACACGTAGCGCTTCTCGCAAACGTCGACCTTGGGCTCCTGGCGGGTGATCTCGAAGTGGTCCGAGCCTTCCTTCAGCATCTTCCAGAACGGGACGTTCGGGTTGTTGCGATGCTTGGCGAAATTGGCCGGCGTCATGCGGAACGGATAGGCCTGCACCTGGAACGAGCGCTGTCCGCCGAAAAAGGACTCGCGCGCCAGCGCATAGATTTCGCCGATCTGGTCGTCGGTCATGGCGTAGCAGCCGCGCGACGAGCAGTCGCCGTGCACCATCAGGTGCGCGCCGGTGCGGCCCCAGGCCTTATCGTAGGCGTTGGGGTAGCCCATGTTGAACGACAGATAGAACTGCGAGTTCGGGTTCATCTGCGCCGGGGTGATATTGTAGAACCCCTCCGGCGCCTGGCGGTCGCCTTCCTTGATCTTCGGCCCGAGCTCGCCCGACCAGCGGCAGATCGGATAGGTCTTGAGCAGCTCGTAGCGGCCGGACGCGTCCTGCTTCCATAGCTCGAGCTCGGCTTCCTGCTTGAACAGGCGCACCAGAACCGAGGATTCCTTCGGCATGTTGCGCTTGATCAGCTCGGCCTGCATTTCGGGAGAAAGCTCCCGCATGGCCTTGCCGTACTGCAGGCCGTCGGTCTCGCAGCCGGCGAGCGCCACGGCGGCGGCGATGGCCGCCGACGCCATCAGCGTCCGGACAGACAGGCGCAATCGCAAACCGGAACTCCCCACCACGTGGCCGGTCCCCCTGGCCGACAATTGAAAGACCGTTAGCCTTAAGATGCGGCTATCGCAAGGCAGGCAAAACCCGCATCCGCCTTGGGAGCATACCTATGGTGAACGAAAGGTAAACAGGCGGGTCACAATGTCCGCCCGATATTCAAGAATTTTTCCCGCCGTTGGCGCCGCACCGCGTCCCGGTCGAGGCCGCGCAGCGCGGCGAACGCCTGGGCGATCGCGTCGGCGGTCGCCGTGATCGCCGCGGCCGGGTCGCGATGGGCCCCGCCCACGGGCTCGCGCACGATCTCGTCGATCACGCCGAAGCGGACCAGGTCGCCGGCCGTGATCTTCATCGAGGTGGCGGCCTCCTGCGCCTTGGCGGTGTCGCGCCAGAGGATCGAGGCGGCGCCCTCGGGCGAGATCACGCTGTAGATCGCATGCTCCAGCATCAGCACCCGGTTGGCGGTCGCGATCGCGATGGCGCCGCCCGACCCGCCCTCGCCCAGGATCACCGCCACGTTGGGCACGCCGAGCGTGAGGCAGGTCTCGGTCGAGCGGGCGATGGCTTCGGCCTGACCGCGCTCTTCCGCCCCGATGCCCGGATAGGCGCCGGCGGTATCGACCAGCGCCAGCACCGGAATGCCGAAGCGGTCGGCCATCTCCATCAGCCGCACCGCCTTGCGGTAGCCCTCCGGCCGCGCCATGCCGAAATTGTGCTTGAGCCGGCTTTCCGTGCTCGCGCCCTTCTCCTGGCCGATGACGCAGATGCTCTCGCCGCGGAAGCGGCCGAAGCCGCCGACGATCGCGTCGTCGTCGCCGTATTTGCGGTCGCCCGCCAACAGGGTGAACTCCTCGATCACGGCGTTGACGTAGTCGAGGCAGTGCGGGCGCTGCGGATGGCGCGCGACCTGCGTCTTCTGCCACGGGGTCAGGTTGGCGTAGAGGTCTTTCAGCGCCTGCGAAGCCTTGGTCTCGAGGCGCGCGATCTCGTCGCCGATCGCGACCGCGTCGCCCTCTTCGGCCATGGCGCGCAGTTCCTCGACCTTGGCCTCCAGTTCGGCCACCGGTTTTTCGAAGTCGAGGTAGCTGCGCATCAGGCCTCAATATAGGGAGAAAATCCGCCGCCGCGCCGGCCGGCGAAACTGGCGCGCAGGCTAGGGCTAGTCAAGCAAACGACATGTCATTTCGGCCACTCTCCGGCCGGCCAATTCCGGGCACCGTGGATCACTCGCAGGATGACGATACGCTCGCGTCCGCTCGGCAACGGCTGAAGCGCGTAGGCGATGATGTAGGGGAGCCCGCTGACGGATTTCTCGTATGTGTCCGCGACGCGGCCGCTTCGTCCGGTCGCGATTTGCCCGAGGCTTTGCGCGCTCTTGTCGATGCGGTCGAGCACTTTCAATGCAGCGGCCGGATTGTCGGCCGCAACATAGGCAATCGTCGAATCGAGATCATCGAGCGCATCGGCCGACCAGACGACATCGCTCACGTTTTCGCCTTGGCGGCGCGGCCGGCGGTCGCCCGCAGGCGGCGCATGGCCTGCTTGTGCGGGACGACGCGGCCGGCCTGCATGTCGTCAAGGCCACGCCTGATCCCCATAACGATCGCCAGCTCGCGCTCCACGAAGTCGGTGATCGCCTCACCGGCGAGATAGGATTTGGTCCGCCTGGTGCGGTTGGCAAGCTGTCCGAGCCGCTTCTTCACCGCGGGCGAAATGCGGACCGTCAACGTGGTGCTGCTCATCGAATTTCTCCATTTGACGACGTGTACGACATAACACATCGTGTTCGCCAAGCCAGTGAGAGATATAATCAAATCTCAATCAAATAGTGATAGTCCAAGCGTCCCTACTCCTTTTCGCCCAGCGGATGCAGGTCGCGCACCATGGCCTTGAGGCGCTCTTCCAGCACGTGGGTGTAGATCTGCGTGGTGGAGATGTCGGCATGGCCGAGCAAGGTCTGCACCGAGCGCAGGTCGGCGCCGTTCTGCAGCAGGTGGCTGGCAAACGCATGGCGCAGCACGTGCGGGCTGACGCGCGCGGGCTTCAGGCCGGCGGCGCCGGCGAGGCTCTTGAGGTCGCGCGCGAAGTGCTGGCGGGTGAGATGGCCGCTGTCGCCGAAGGAGGGGAACAGCCATTTGGGTTCATCCTTCGCGCCGGCCTCCTGACGCAGCGCCAGATAATCGCGCATGGCGCGCCGCGCCGCCTCGTTGAGCGGCACCAGGCGTTCCTTGTTGCCCTTGCCGCGCACCACCAGCATGCGCTCGTCGCGCCGCGCCGCCGAGGCCGGCAATGCGACCAGCTCGGAGACGCGCAGGCCGGTGGCGTAGAGCACTTCGAGCAGGCAGGTCAGCCGCGCGGCGCGCAGCCGCCCCGCCGCGGTTTGGTCGTCCAGGTCGATGCCCTGGCGTGCGGCCGTGAGCAGGCGATCGACTTCCGCGATCGACAGCACCTTGGGCAGCGGGCGGCTGCGTTTGGGCCCCTCGATCGCGGCGGCCGGATCGTCGGCGCGGTACCCCTCCGCATAGAGGAAGCGATAGAGCTGGCGGATGGCGGACAACCGCCGCGCCACCGACGCGGCGGAGAAATCGCGCGCCGCGAGAGCAACCAGATAACCGCGCACGTCGTCGCTGCCGGCGCGGGCGAGCGTGCCGCCCTTGGCCGCCACATGGCCGGCGAACTCCGCGAGGTCGCGGCGATAGGCGGCAAGCGTGTTGTCGGCCGCGCCGCGCTCGGCGGCGAGCATGTCGAGATAGAGCTCGATCAATCGTTCGTCGGCAGGCATCGGCTTGCCGGGCATGTCCCGCTCTCAAAGTTCAATTCGGCTTGGCCAGCCGGTTGGCGGGAATCGTGATGCTCATCTCGCGCTGCTTCGGCTGGACGAAATTGGCGAGCGCGAACATCGCCCCATAGGCGACGCCGCCCAGCAGTCCGAGGACCATGAGGAGACGGAACAGGCTCGGCATGACGGCAACTCGCGGCGCCCGCCCCTTCAGGGTTGCCTGCCGCGTGGCCAAACCGGCCACGGCAATCCCGCGCCGTTGCGGCGATGGACGGTCCGGGCCTAACCACCACGTTCCAGGCCAACTGGCAAGGGGCAAGCGGCCGGGGTATATCGGCCGATGATTGGAATTTGTGCACAGCGGGCGGATCCCGGGGTATTCGATGCGCGATCTTGCTGCGCATAGCGCGGGCGCGCCGTCGGAGGTTGCGCTGATCGGCGCCCTCGGGCGGCGCTCGGTCGTGCTGGTCGGCATGATGGGCGCCGGCAAGTCGTCGATCGGCCGTCGGCTGGCGCAGCGTCTCGGAATTCCGTTCGTCGACGCCGACGCCAAGATCGAAGAGGCGGCCGGCATGACGATCCCCGAGATCTTCGCGACCTTCGGCGAGCCCGACTTCCGCTCCGGCGAGGCGCGCGTGATCGCGCGGCTCTTGGACGAGGGGCCACAGGTGCTGGCGACCGGCGGCGGCGCCTTCATGAACGCGGACACGCGCGCAGCGATCAACGCCAAGGGCATCTCGGTCTGGCTCAATGCCGAATACGATGTGCTGATGCGCCGCATCCGGCGCCGGGCCACCGCCGACCGGCCGATGCTCAGGGGCGGCGACCCGGGCGAACGCATCCGGCAGCTGATGGCGGAGCGCTATCCGGTCTATGCCCAAGCCGCGTTGACGGTTTCGTCGCGCGACGTCGCGCATGAGGTCATCGTGGCCGAGATCGTCGCGGCCCTGTCGGGACAGCTCGGCGTTTGTGCGCCGGTCGCGCCCCATGGCGTGGAGAAGGCTCAATGATGACGGCTCCCTTGCGCGCGAGCGAAGCCACCGTCGTCGACGTTGCGCTCGGGACGCGGCGCTATGACATCGTGATCGGCCGCGGGCTCCTCGCCGGGCTCGGGGCGCGCATCGCCGCGCTCAGGCCGGGCGCATCGGTCGTGATCGTGACCGACACCAACGTGGCGCGCCATCACCTCGGCGTTGCGGAAAGCGCGCTCGCCGCAGCCGGGATTCGCAACGTGCCGGTCGCCGTGCCGGCGGGCGAGAATTCAAAGCGCTGGCCCACCTTCGAGCAATTGTGCGACCGCCTCCTCGCCGCTCACATCGAGCGAGGCGACGTTGTGGCGGCGCTCGGCGGCGGCGTGGTCGGCGACCTTGCCGGGTTTGCGGCGGCCGTGGTGCGGCGCGGGCTCGACGTGGTGCAGGTGCCGACCACCCTCCTGGCGCAGGTCAACTCCTCGGTCGGCGGCAAGACCGGCATCAACTCCGAGCACGGCAAGAACCTGATCGGCGCCTTCCATCAGCCGCTGCTGGTGGTCGCCGACACGGCTCTGCTCGATACCCTGCCGGCGCGCGAGTTCCGCGCCGGCTATGCCGAGGTCGCCAAGTTCGGCCTGCTCGGCGACGCCGCGTTCTTCGCCTGGCTCGAGGCGAACTGGCGCGACGTGTTCTCCGGCGGGCCGGCGCGCGAGCATGCCATCGCCGTCGCGTGCCGCGGCAAGGCGGCAATCGTGGCGCGCGACGAACGCGAAAGCGGCGAACGGGCGCTGCTCAATCTCGGGCATACGTTCGGCCATGCGTTCGAGGCGGCGGCCGGCTTTTCCGATCGGCTGCTGCACGGCGAGGCGGTCGCGATCGGGATCGCGTGTGCGTTCGAGCTCTCGGCGCGGCTCGGGCTCTTGCCGCAGGCGAAGGCCGCGCGCGCGATCCGCCATTTGGCCGACGTCGGCCTGCCCACCCGGATCCGCGATATTCCCGGCGATCTGCGCGACGCCGGCATGCTGATGGAGCTGATCGCGCAGGACAAGAAGGTCAGGCGCGGCAAGCTCACCTTCATCCTCGCGCGCGGGATCGGCAGCAGCTTTGTTGCGTCCGACGTCGATCCGGCCGCGGTGCGCGCCTTCCTTGCCGAGAAGCTCGCCGAGCAATGACCGTCTTTGACCTGTTCGCCATCGTTGCGATTCTGATCTGCCTGCTGCTGTCGTTCTTCTTCTCCGGCAGCGAGACCGCGCTGACCGCATTCTCGCGCGCACGCATGCTGCGGCTGGAGAAGAAGGGCAACGTCAACGCGGGGATCGTCAATCGCCTCAACGCCGCGCGCGAGCGCATGCTCGGGGCTCTGCTGCTCAGCAACAATGCCGTCAACATCGCCGCATCCTCGCTTGCGACGGGTGTCCTGCTGTACTGGTTCGGCGAAGTCGGCGTGATCTATGCCACCGTCGTGATGACGCTGGTGGTCGTGATCTTCAGCGAAGTGATGCCGAAAACCGTCGCCATCAACGCGCCGGATCGCGTCGCGCTCCTGGTCGCACGGCCGATCTACTGGACGGTGCGGCTGCTGACGCCGGTGCTGACCGCCATCAACGCGTTCGTGCGCTGGGTGCTGCGGCTTGCCGGCGTGCGGATAGGCGAGGGCCAGCCGGTGCTGCCGGGACACGAGGAACTGCGCGGCACCGTCGATCTGCTGCACCGCGAAGGCGGCGTCGAGAAGCACGACCGCGACATGCTCGGCGGGCTGCTCGATCTGCGGGATCTGACCGTCTCGGACGTGATGGTCCATCGCACCGAGATGTTCGCCGTCGATGCCGACGACTCGCCGGAGAACATCCTGCAGGCGGTGCTCGCCTCGCCGGTCACGCGCGTCCCGCTGTGGCGGGAGACTCCGGAGAACATCGTCGGCATCCTGCACGCCAAGGACCTGCTGCGCGCCATCCAGGCGGCGGACGGCGATCTCTCCCAGGTCGAAATCGCCGCGCTGGCGCGGCCGCCCTGGTTCGTGCCCGACATCCGGCCGCTGTCGGAGCAGCTCAAGGCGTTCCGCCGGCGCAAGACGCATTTCGCGCTCGTCGTCGACGAGTACGGCGAGGTGATGGGAATCGTCACGCTCGAGGATATCCTGGAGGAGATCGTCGGCGACATCTCCGACGAGCACGATCTCGTGGTCGCGGGCGTGCGGCCGCAGTCGGACGGCTCGGTCAGCGTCGACGGCGCGGTGCCGATCCGCGACCTCAACCGCGTGATGGACTGGAACCTGCCCGATGAGGAGGCGACCACGATTGCCGGCCTCGTCATCCACGAGGCGCGTCTGATCCCGGAGCCCGGGCAGAGCTTCACGTTCCACGGGTTCCGCTTCCGCGTGCTGCAGCGGGAGCGCAACCGCATCACCACGCTGCGCATCACGCCACTGGGACGGGCGGGTGCGCTGGCGCAATCGGCATGATTGGGAGGACCGAAGTCCATGACGAGCGAAACCGCCGCGATCGAAGCCGTGCTGTGGACCTACCTGGACGGATTGCACGAAGGCGATGCCGACAAGATCGCCAAGGCGTTCCATCCGGTCTCGCATCTTTATTCGGAGGCGAACGGCGAAGTTGCCGACCTGCCGCGCGAAAAGTGGCTCGAAATGGTGCGCGGCCGCGCCTCGGCCAAGTCGCAGGGGCTCGCGCGTCACGACCGCATCGTGACCATCGACCAGTCCGGACCGGCGACCGCATTCGCCAAGGTCGAATGCGCGCTGCCTCCGCGCTTCTTCGTCGACTATCTCACGCTGATCAAGACCGGCGCGGGCTGGAAGATCGTCGCCAAGGCGTTCAAGGCCGAGACGCGGTAGCCGTGTCCCGGGCGCGGCGCAGCACCAACAGGCCGCCGTCGGCGGCCGTCTAGGACGGCGACGCTATTGCGTCGCCTATGGTGATGCGTTGCACCCGGAACACCGATCATCATTCCCCAGGCGCGCTCGCATGGATGGCGAGCGCGTGGACGCTGCCCGCGAGTTCCCCGGCCAGCGTCGCATTGACCATGCGGTGGCGCTCGATCCGGGTCTTGCCCGTGAAGGTAGCGGCCACGATATAGACCCTGAAATGGGTCTGCCCGCCCGGCCGGTGGCCGGCATGACCGGCGTGTTGATGGGATTCGTCGACCACGCGCAGGCTTTGCGGCGCGAAAGCTTCGGTCAACTTCTCCGTGATGAGATCGACGGTGCGCATGGCCGCCCGGACATAGGGCGGTCGGGGGCGAGCGGTCAACCGATTTGGTGCGGGTCGGAATGAAGAGAATTCGAACTGTCAAGGCTGTTTGTTGTCGGCGACCGCCCGCATAATGGCATCAAGATGAAACTCAACTCGCCCCTGTTCGACCGCATCCGCGTCAAGCCCGCCGAGCCGCACCGGCCGTCCGCGGGCGCGCAGGCCGTGTGCGACTGGAAGGGTTGCACGGCCGGCGCCACGCATCGGGCGCCGAAAGGGCGGCTGCGCGAACAGGAATACTGGCGCTTCTGCCTCGATCATGTGCGCGAGTACAACCAGTCGTACAATTACTTCGCCGGCATGAGCGACGAGGCGGTGCTGCGGTATCAGAAGGACGCGGTGACCGGCCATCGCCCGACCTGGAAGATGGGCCTCAACGGCGGAGCGCATGCCGATCGCGTTGATCCGGGCCAATTCTATGCCGGCTCCAGCGCCGCGAACGATCCGTTCGGGTTCTTCCGCGAGGGCGGCGCCTGGCGCTTCGGCGAGACGCGCGCGCCGGAGCAACGCACCATCCGCAATGCCGAGCGCAAGGCGTTCGATACGCTCGGTCTCGACGTCGACGCGAGCGGGCCCGCCATCAAGGCGCGATTCAAGGAACTGGTGAAGCGCCATCACCCGGATGCAAATGGCGGCGACCGCTCGCTCGAGGAGCGGCTGCGCGAGATCATCCAGGCGTATAACTATCTGAAGTCCGCGAAGTTCTGCTGAACCGGAGAGGCGCCATGCCGGCTCCCTTCGCCATCATCGGCATCGATCACGTGGTGCTGCGCGCGCACGATCCTGCCGCGCTCGAGCGCTTCTACGTGGATGTGCTCGGCTGCACGGTGGAGAAACGGCAGGAGAAGATCTCGCTGACGCAGCTGCGCGCGGGACGTACGCTGATCGACATCGTTCCGGCCGGACAGGCCGGCCCCGCCGCCGGTCTGCAGGCCGGACGCGGCGCCAACATGGATCACCTGTGCATGCGCGTCGAACCGTTCGATGCCGCCGCCATTGCGGCGCATTTCGAGAAGCACGGCATCGATTGCGGACCGGAAGTCTCGCGCTTCGGCGCCGAGGGGCAGGGGCCGTCGGTCTATCTCACCGACCCCGAGGGCAACGGCGTCGAGTTGAAGGGAGCGCCGGCGGCATAGTCCCCCGCTCGGCCGCTCAGCGCCAGCGCATCTCCTTGCCGAAGATCAAGTCCGGCACGAACAGCACGACACCGGGCACGAAGATCAGCAGCAGCGTCCCGATGCTGACCGCGATCACGGGTGGTCGCCGCCGGCTTCGGCGGCGTGACCGGTGATGCCCGGGCGAGGGAGCGGGAGCCGGGGCGCGGCTCCGCGGGACTCGCACAACCATTTGGAATACTTATATTTCCCATGAAAATTACGCGACTTTCGCGGTGCAGTAGCTTTCTGCTAAGTTGGCCGCGGCATCCGTAACCGTTTCAATTTTCGATTCGGGCTTCGGGGTCCCGAAGCCGCGGAGGAACAATGGCTACCGCAACTGAACAGGTCGTCGGCCTGCCCGACATGAAGGTGTCGATCCGGCAGGTGTTCGGCATCGACAGCGATATGGAGGTCCCGGCCTATTCGGAGCCGGACGAGCACGTGCCCGATGTCGACCAGGACTACCGGTTCGATCGCGGCACCACGCTCGCCATCCTGGCAGGTTTCGCCCATAACCGCCGCGTCATCATCTCGGGCTATCACGGCACCGGCAAGTCGACGCATGTCGAGCAGGTGGCGGCGCGCCTCAACTGGCCGTGCGTGCGCGTCAACCTGGACAGCCACATCAGCCGCATCGACCTGATCGGCAAGGACGCGATCGTCATCCGCGAGGGACAGCAGGTCACCGAGTTCCGCGACGGCATCCTGCCGTGGGCGCTGCAGCACAACGTCGCCCTCTGTTTCGACGAGTACGATGCCGGCCGTCCCGACGTGATGTTCGTGATCCAGCGCGTGCTCGAAATCTCGGGCAAGCTGACCTTGCTCGACCAGAACAAGGTGATCCGGCCGCATCCGGCGTTCCGCCTGTTCGCGACCGCCAACACGATCGGCCTCGGCGATACTTCGGGCCTCTATCACGGTACGCAGCAGATCAACCAGGGCCAGATGGACCGCTGGTCGATCGTGACCACGCTCAACTATCTGCCGCACGACAACGAGGTCGAGATCGTGCTCGCCAAGGCAAAGCACTATCGCACCGAGAAGGGGCGCGACATCGTCAACAAGATGGTGCGCGTCGCCGACTTGACGCGCAACGCGTTCATGAACGGCGACATCTCGACGGTCATGAGCCCGCGTACCGTCATCACCTGGGCCGAGAACGCCGACATCTTCCTCGACATCGGCTTCGCCTTCCGCGTCACGTTCCTCAACAAGTGCGACGAGCTGGAACGGCCGATCGTGGCCGAGTTCTATCAACGCTGCTTCGGCGTCGAGCTGCCGGAAAGCTCGGTGAACGTGGCGTTATCCTGACCTTCGCCTCTCCCCGCCTGCGCGGAAAGGCGTGAAGCGCGGTCCATGTCCTCCAACATCAAACCCAAGACGCCGTCCAAGGAGTCGCCGACCGAGCCGTTCAAGCGCGCGGTCGCGGGCTGCGTGCGCGCGCTCGCGCGCAGGCCGGAGCTGGAGGTCACCTTCGCGGCCGAGCGGCCGGGACTCGCGGGCGGCAAGGTCCGCCTGCCCGAGCCGCCGCGCAAGCTCAACGCGCAGGAAGCGGCGATCGTGCGCGGGCACGCGGATTCGATCGCGCTCAAGCTCGCCTGTCACGACGTCGGCGTACATCGCCGGCAGATGCCGGGCGGGCAGCAGGCGCGCGCTGTGTTCGACGCGGTCGAGCAGGCGCGCGTCGAGGCGATCGGGGCACGCCGCATGATCGGTGTGGCGAGCAACCTTTCCGCCATGCTCGACGACCGCTTCCATCGCGGCAAATTCGACGACGTCACCGACCGCGCCGACGCGCCGATCGAAGACGCGGTCGCCATGATGGTGCGCGAGCGCCTCACCGGCCAGCCGCCACCGGCGGCGGCGAAGAAACTGGTCGAGCTGTGGCGGCCGTGGATCGAGGGCCGCGCTGGCCGCAATCTCGACCGGTTGGAGAAGCTGATCGAGAACCAGCGCCGGTTCGCCGATGCGGTGCACGACCTGCTCAATTCGCTCGAGATGGGCGACGAGCGCGCGCGCGACTCGGAGGACGAGAACGACGACGACAAGGCCGACAGTGACCGCAACCAGAATCAGGGCGAGGACGGCGACAGCAAGGAGTCGGACGACGCCCAGGGCATGAGCATGGAGGAGATGGAGGTCTCGGCCGAGGAATTGCCCGACGGCGCGACCGAGGCCATGGATGCGCCTTCGGCCGACATGCCGGACGACGCCGACATGGGGGATTCGGAGAGCGCCAACGAGCCGTGGCGCCCACGCCCGCACGGCGCGAACGAGCCGCGCGGACCCGACTACCGCCCGTTCACGGCGAAATTCGACGAGGTGGTCGATGCCGAGGAGCTGTGCGAGCCCGAGGAGCTCGATCGCCTGCGCGGCTACCTCGACAAGCAGCTCGCCCACCTGCAGGGCGTCGTGTCGCGGCTCGCCAATCGGTTGCAGCGCCGCCTGATGGCGCAGCAGAACCGCGCCTGGGAGTTCGATCTCGAGGAAGGCCTGCTCGATCCGGCACGGCTGTCGCGCATCATCATCGACCCGATGCATGCGCTCTCGTTCAAGCGCGAGAAGGACACCACCTTCCGCGACACCGTGGTGACCCTGCTGCTCGACAATTCCGGCTCCATGCGCGGGCGGCCGATCACGGTGGCGGCGACCTGCGCCGACATCCTGGCGCGCACCTTGGAACGCTGCGGCGTGAAGGTCGAGATCCTCGGCTTCACCACGCGCGCCTGGAAGGGCGGGCAGTCGCGCGAGTCGTGGCTCGCCGCCGGCAAGCCCGCCAATCCCGGCCGGCTCAACGACCTGCGCCACATCATCTACAAGTCGGCCGACGCGCCGTGGCGGCGCGCGCGCAAGAACCTCGGGCTGATGATGCGCGAGGGCCTGCTCAAGGAGAACATCGACGGCGAGGCGCTGGATTGGGCGCACAAGCGCCTGCTCGGGCGCTCCGAGCAGCGCCGCATCCTGATGATGATCTCGGACGGCGCGCCGGTCGACGATTCGACCCTGTCGGTCAACCCCGGCAACTATCTGGAACGGCACCTGCGCTGGGTGATCGAGGACATCGAGACGCGCTCGCCGGTCGAGCTGATCGCGATCGGCATCGGCCATGACGTCACACGCTACTACCGGCGCGCGGTGACGATCGTCGACGCCGAGGAACTCGGCGGCGCCATGACCGAGAAGCTCGCCGAGCTGTTCGGCGAGAACGCCGCGCCCGAGCCGCACCGCCCGCCGCGGCGACTGCATTCGTGAGCGCGTATCCCGGGCGCAGCGGCGCGCCTTCAGCGCGTCAACGCGCGTCTTCGACGCGCTATGGCGATGCGCTGCAGACCCGGGATCGTTGCAGGCAGCCCTTAACGGTCCCGGAGCGGCAGCGCACCGCTGCGCTTGGCTTCACGCTGCGCAGCATCCGGGACACCTCCACCGCTGCGGCGCTCGTTGTCGCTCTCGCTTTCCCCGCTCTCGCCCAAACCAGCCTGCGCCAAGCGGAGCCGCCGGTCCGGATCGAAATCGCTGCGAAATCGATACCGGCCTTCGACCCGCGCGACCCCACGCGCATGCGCTTCGGGTCGCTTGCGTTTCGCGGCGGGCTGGAGTTGACCTCGACGCACAAGGATTTCGGCGGTGTGTCGGCTCTAAAGGTGTTCGCCGACGGCCAGCAGTTCCTGGCGGTGACCGACAAGGGCCGCTGGCTGCGCGGCCGCATCGTCTATGACGGAACCCGCCCGGTCGGGATCGCCGACGCCGAGATGGCGCCGGTTCTCGGGGCCGACGGCCGGCCGCTCGCCGCGCGCGGCTGGTACGACACCGAGTCGCTCGCCGAGGACGGCGGCACCGTCTATGTCGGCATCGAGCGCGCCAACCGCATCGTACGCTTCGACTACGGCCGGCACGGCCTGCTGGCGCGCGGCGTGCCGCTCGGGCTGCCGGGAGGCGTGCGCGGCCTGCCCTACAACAAGGGCCTCGAATGTCTTGCGTTCGTTCCGCGCTCCCATGCGCTCGGCGGCACCCTGGTGGCGATCTCGGAGCGCGGGCTCGACAGCGACGGCAACATCAAGGGCTTCCTGATCGGGGGTCCCGCGCCCGGCGAGTTCGCCGTCAAGCGCAGCGACGACTACGACGTCAGCGACTGCGCCATCCTGCCGGCGGGCGAGCTGCTCGTGCTGGAGCGGCGCTTTTCATGGGCGCGCGGGGTCGCGATGCGCATGCGCCGGATCGGGTTTGCGCAGTTGAAGCCGGGCGCGACCGTGGACGGGCCGATCGTGGTGGAAGCCGACATGGGCTACCAGATCGACAACATGGAGGGCCTGTCGGTGCACCGCGCCGCCAATGGCGAGGTCGTGCTGACGCTGATCTCCGACGACAATTTCTCCATGCTGCAGCGAACGCTCCTGCTGCAGTTCACGCTGGTCGAGCCATAGCTCCCATGGCAAGATCATCGCGCGCCATAGGTGCATCGATGCTCAAGACCGCGCATCCGCTCGATCTGCTGCTCGTGGTGCTGGCAGCCGCGACGCCCGGCGGCGCGCTGCTCTACTGGCTCGCCGTCACCGAGCGCATGCAGATCGATTTCGCGCTCGCCATCGCGTTCCTGGCCGGCAGCGCGCTCGGCATGCTGCTGGTGATCGGCGCGTTGGTGTGGTTCGCGATGTGGTTCTTCAGCCCGCACCGGCGCGGGCGCTGAAGCAAAAAAGCCCGGCGGGAGCCGGGCTTCGACACGCCATCGGCGGGCGCGTTCAGCCGGCGGCCGCGCGCTTCCGGATCTCGCGCTTGAGCTCCAGCACCTTCGGCGCCAGCTCCTCGTCGCGCGCCTTGGCCAGGAACGCGTCGAGTCCGCCGCGGTGGTCCACGGTCTTGAGCGCATGGGCCGAGATGCGCAGGCGCACCGAGCGCTGAAGCGCGTCGGACATCAGCGTGACGTTGAGCAGATTGGGCAGGAACCGCCGCTTGGTCTTGCGGTTCGAGTGGCTCACCTTGTGTCCGACCTGTGCGGTCTTCCCGGTCAGCTGGCAACGCCGCGACATGGTCGAAATCCTCTTGCAATCTGGTCGGCCCGCGCACGCGCGCCCTGGAATTTGGGATTGGCCGAAGGTCGCGGACCTATAAAGAGCGTGCCGCGCAGCGTCAAGCCGAGCCGCCCAAGGGGGCTTTGGCGGCCTTTTCGATCACAGATTCGACTTAATCGCGGCCGAAGAGGCTGCTGCTTGCCGGAAGGGAAGGTTTACGTCGTTGTCGTACCCTCGGTTTTTCCCTCGTACCGTGCTTTTTGCCGCTGCTGCCGCGCTGCTGGCGACAGCGATTTCGCCACAGGCCGCCCGCGCCCAGGGCAAGCTCGAGGCCCGCTATACGGTCTCGCTCGCCGGCATCCCGCTCGGGACCGGCATCTGGGTGATCGACGTCACCGACGAGCAGTACACGGCGGTTGCGAGTGGCCGCACCACCGGTCTGGTGAAACTCATCACCAACGGCTTCGGTTCAGGCGGCGCGCAAGGGACGGTGAGCGGCGCGCAGCTCATTCCGTCAAGCTATGCCGCCACCATCACGGCCGACAAGCGGACCGACGAGGTGCGCATGGCGTTGCGCGCCGGCGTGGTCAAGGACGTGGCGGCCGAGCCGCCGCTCTATCCGGGCCCGGACCGCGTGCCGGTGACCGAGGCGCATCGCCGCGGCGTGATCGATCCGATCACGGCCACGCTGGTGCCGGTTCCCGGCAACGGCGACGTGCTCACGGCGGACGCCTGCAAGCGCAAGACGTCGATCTTCGATGGGCGCCAGCGCCTGGACGTCGAATTCGCCTACAAGCGTATGGACAGGGTCAAGGCCGACAAGGGCTATCAGGGCCCGGTCGTGGTCTGCACCGTCCTGTATCGGCCGGTCGCCGGCCACCGGCCGGAGCGTCCCGCCATCAAGTATCTGGTCGAGACGCGCGAGATGGAGCTGTGGCTCGCGCCGATGGCCGGCACCCGGGTGCTGGTGCCGTTCCGCTTCTCGGTCCCGACGCCGTTCGGCCCCGGCGTGCTGCAGGCGACGCATTTCGTCTCGGTCGCGCAGCCGCACGCCGCCCGCCCGCTGCCGACCAGCGCCAAGGCGCAGTAGCTCGCGTCGTCATTCGCCCTTCGGCGCGTTCGCGTAGCGGGTCAGCAGCGGATACTGCAGCGCCGCGAACACGAAGGTGAGCGGCAGGATCGCGAACACCTTGAAGCTGACCCAGAAGTCGGTCGACTGGGTGCGCCAGACGACCTCGTTGAGGACCGCGAGCGCGAGGAAGAACAGGCTCCAGCGCAGCGTCAGCCTGCGCCAGCCCTCCGGCGTCAAGTCGAACATCGCGTCGAACACGATCGCCAGAAACGGCCTGTCGAACGCCAGCCCGCCGAGCAGCACGGCCGCGAACAGCACATAGATGATGGTCGGCTTCATCTTGATGAAAGTCTCGTCCTGCAGCACCAGCGTGAGCGAGCCGAACACCACCACGATGACGGCGGTGACCAGCGCCATCATGGGCAGGCGGCGCGTGAGCGCGTAGGACACGGCGAGCGCGACCAGGATCGCGACCATGAACACCGCGGTCGCGACGAAGATGCCGGCGCGTTCGCCGGTCGCAAGGCTCACGGGAATCAGCGGCCCGAACAGCGGCGCAAACAGCGCGGGCCGCGAATTGGCGAAGAAGAACAGGACCAGCGGCCCGATCTCGAGGGCGAGCTTGAGCAGCGGGTTGATCTGGGGTTTGGCGGTCTCGGTCATGGCGGTTGTGTAGCGTGACGAAGCAGGGATGTCATGCCGGGGTCTCGAGGCCCGCGATCGCTCGTGCGAAATCCCCGGCCTGGAACGGCTCCAGATCCTCGACCCCCTCGCCGACGCCGATGAAGTGGATCGGTAGCCGATACCTCGCCGCGATCGCCACCAGGATGCCGCCGCGCGCCGTGCCGTCGAGCTTGGTCATCACCAGCCCGGTGACGCCCGCGATGCGGGAAAATTCCTCGACCTGCGAAAGCGCGTTCTGCCCGACGGTCGCGTCGAGCACGAGCAGGACCGCGTGCGGCGCGCCGGGCTCGAGCTTCTTCATCACGCGCACGATCTTGGCGAGCTCGCCCATCAGCTCGGCCTTGTTTTGCAGCCGCCCGGCGGTGTCGACGATCAACACGTCGGCGCCGGCGGCGCGCGCGCGCTCGAGCGCCGTGTAGGCAAGCCCGGCCGCGTCGGCGCCGGGTGCGCCGGCGATCACCGGCGCTCCGGTGCGCTCGCCCCAGATCTTGAGCTGATCGATCGCCGCGGCACGGAACGTATCGCCCGCCGCCAGCATCACCGTGCGACCCTGCGCGCGGAATTTCGCCGCGAGCTTGCCGATGGTCGTGGTCTTGCCCGAGCCGTTGACGCCGATCACGAGGATGACGCACGGCTTGCCTTCGAGCGCGAGCGGTTGTGCCACGGGGCCAAGCACCTTCTCGACCTGCGCCGCGAGGATCGCCTTGACCTCGTCGGGAGTGATCGCCTTGTCGTAGCGGCCTTCGCCCACGACCGCTGCGATGCGGGCGGCGGTGTCGACGCCGAGGTCGGCGCGGATCAGCAGCTCTTCCAGGTCTTCGATCGCGGCGGCGTCGAGCTTGCGCTTGGAGACGAGATCGGTGATCGCTCCGCCGAGCGAAGCGGAGGTGCGCTTGAGGCCGCCGGACAGGCGGCGCCACCAGGATGGTTTGTTGTCGTCATTCATGGAGGCGCCGTGATAGCGGTTTCGCCAAGAACCTGAAAGACAAAGAACCCGAAAGCCAAGAACCTGAACCAAGAACCTGAACCAAGAACCTGAACCAAGAACCTGAACGCATGAATCCGAAAGCCATGACCGGCGACGAGATGCTGGCCCGCGTGCTCTACCGCGACGGCCTGATGCTGGTGGTGGACAAGCCGGCCGGCCTGTCGGTGCATCGCGGGCCGAAGGGCGGGGCGAGCCTGGAAGATTTCTTCGACGCGCTGCGCTTCGGGCTGCCGCGCGATCCCGCGCTGGCGCACCGGCTCGACCGCGAGACCTCGGGCTGCCTGGTGCTCGGCCGCCACCGCAAGGCGCTCGCCCATCTCGGACTGCTGTTCAAGCACCGCAAGGTCGGCAAGATCTATTGGGCGGTGGTGGAGGGCGGCCCGGCGGAAGATGAAGGCACCATCGACCTGGCGCTCGGCCGGCTCGACGAGACGCGCGGCTGGTGGATGAAGGTAGACCCGAAGGGCGTGTCGGCGGTGACCAAGTGGAAGGTGATGGGGAGGGCGCAGGCCGTGCCGCGAACTCCTCTTACCTCCCCCCTTGTGGGGAAGGTGACCTCGCCGCAGGCGGGGCCGGAGGGGGATTCGCAACGGGATGAACTCTCACCAAGACCCCCTCCCCAACCCTCCCCCACAAGGGGGGAGGGGGCGCACCTCCCGCGCGGTGAGAACATTCTTACCTGGCTCGCGCTCGAACCCATCACCGGCCGCACCCATCAGCTGCGCGTGCATTGCGCCGCGTTTGGCTTCCCGATCGTAGGCGACGCCATCTACGGCACCGCGCCGCGCACCGGCGGTCCGCCGCTGCAACTGCACGCGCGCGAAGTCGTGGTGCCGATTTCGAAGAATAAGCCGGCCGTGCGCGTCAGCGCGCCGGTGCCGGAGCATCTGCGCGAGCGGCTCGTGGCGTGCGGGTGGAGCGATGCTATCGCGGCGTGATGCGCAGCGGCGCGCGGATTTTCGGTTTCTTCGCGCCCTTGGTGGCTCTCACAGCAGCAGGTCTTGCCTTCGACTTGGCGTGCGTGACGGTCCTGGCCGGCCGCGCGCTCTTGGTCCTGACCGTCGTCCTGCTCCGAACCGTCGCCTTGCTGCGGACCGCGGGCTTGCCGCGCACTACCGGCCTGCGCTGCACCGTGCGCGTCGGCGGGACCACCTCACTCCCCGCCTCAGGCACCAGCACCGGTGTAAAGCACGCCTGCGCGAAGGCGGTCGCGGCGGCGGCGCGGTTGTCGTCGGGCAGGCGGAATGAGCGCACGATCGCTGCGGGCGTGCTCAGCCGCACGATGTGCAGCAGCACGCCGCCGGGGCTCGCCAGCGCGGTGAACAACTCGGCATTGCGCAGCGCCAGCGCCGCCGTCCAGGCCGCGTCGGGGCGCGCCGCCGCCTCGTTGAGCGACATGGTCTCGACGGGGGCCTCGATCGCGCTGCCACCGGCTTCGAGGCGCACCGCGAGCCGTTCGTTGCCGCTGATGCTCTCGGCCAGCACACGGCTGCCGACCTCGATCGAGATGCGCGCGACCGGCGCTCCGTCCTGCGCGCCGCAGGTGGCATAGAAGAAGATCGGCTCCAGGCTCGCCGCATCCCTGACCAGGCCGAGCTTCAAGGGCGGGGCGTCGAGCGAGGTGTACCAGATGCCGGCGATCGGCTCCGGTGGCGCCTGCGCAAAGCCCGCCGTCGGCAGCAAGGCTGCGGATAAGGCGAGTGCGAGACCATGGCGCATCAGTGTTCAACCCAGCGTCGGAGCCTCAATACAGCGTCGCCTTCAGCCGCGCCGGATACTCGCGGTCGTGCTTCTCGGCGTCGTGCTTGCCGTCGGTGATGGCGGCCAAGATCTTGCCCGAGGTCGGCAAGGTCTTGCGGTCGATCCAAGTCGTCGTGTCCCACAGTTTCGAGCGCACGATCGCCTTGGGGCACTGGTAATAGACGCGCTCGACCGCGATCACGAGCACGCTGCGCGGCGTCTTGCCGTCGACGACGAAACTTTGCGTCAGCGCCGGGTCGGTCGAGATCGCGGCGGTGCCGATCACCCGCAGGGTTTCGCCGCAGCCCGGAATCAGGAACAGGAGCGCGACGCGCGGGTCGCGCACGATGTTGCGCAGGCTGTCGATCCGGTTGTTGCCGCGCCGGTCCGGGATGAGCAGGGTCTTCTCATCGGCGACGCGCACGAAGCCGGGCGCGTCGCCGCGCGGCGAGCAGTCGAGACCTTCGGGGCCCGCCGTCGCCAGCGCGAAGAACGGCGCCGCCTCGATCAAGGCGCGGTAGGGTGCGTTGATGCGGTCGATCTCCTTGGTCAGGGACGCTCCGACCGGCGCGTCGTAGAGCGCCGCCAGCGCTTCCAGCGAGGTGACTTGGTGCGTGTTGGGCGTCGTCATGTCCATGGCATTGGTCCGTTCGTGATCACGCCGCCAGCAGTCGGCGGCCGTCGTGGCCGGCGATAGTGAAATCAGCAATCGTGCCAGGTGGGGCCGGCATGGCGAGCTTGACCGGCGTGAACTGTTCGGTGCGGCCCGTTGCCTCCGACTCGACGAGCACCTGCCGGCGCGCGCCGATCTCGCCCTCGAGATGCCGGCGCAGCGCCTGCGCACCCTTCTGACGCAGCAACCGCGCACGCTCCTTGCGCACGTCGTGCGCCACTTGCGGCATGCGCGCGGCCGGCGTTCCCGGCCGCGCCGAGAACGGGAAAACGTGCAGATAGGTAAGGGCGCAGTCGTCGACGAGGTCGAGCGAGCGTTCGAACATCGCGTCGGTCTCGGTCGGGAACCCGGCGATGAGGTCGGCGCCGAACACCACGTCGGGGCGCAGCCGGCGCGCCTGGTCGGCAAAGCGAATCGCGTCGGCGCGCAAATGGCGGCGCTTCATGCGCTTGAGGATCAGGTCGTCGCCCGCCTGCAGCGAGAGATGCAGGTGCGGCATCAGCCGCGGCTCGCGGCCGAGCGCGTCGAACAGGTCGCGGTCGGCTTCGACCGAGTCGATCGAGGAGAGCCGCAGCCGCGCAAGCTCCGGCACGTGCTTCAAGATCTGTTTCACCAGCATGCCGAGTCTCGGCGCGCCGGGCAGGTTCGCCCCGTAACTCGTAATGTCGACGCCGGTCAGCACCACCTCGCGATAGCCGTTCTCGGCGAGGCGGCGCACCTGCGCTACGACCTCGCCCATCGGCACCGAGCGCGAATTGCCGCGCCCGTAGGGGATGATGCAGAAAGTGCAGCGGTGATCGCAGCCGTTCTGCACCTGGACGAAAGCACGCGTCCTTCCTTCGAAGCCGTCGACGAGATGCAGCGCGGTGTCTTTGACCGCCATGATGTCGTTGACGAGGATCTTCTCTTCGCGCGCGATGCCGAACGCGCCATCCAGCTGGGCGCGCGTGTCCCGCCAAGCCGCGCCTGAGAACTTCTCGCGGTTGCCGAGCACGCGGTCGACCTCGGCCATAGCCGCGAAGGTCGCCGGCTCGGTCTGCGCCGCGCAGCCGGTGACGACGATGCGCGCCGCGGGGCGCTCGCGCTTGACGCGGCGGATCGCCTGGCGCGCCTGCCGCACGGCTTCGGTCGTGACCGCGCAGGTGTTGACCACCACCGTGTCGGCGAGGCCCGCGGCCGCGGCCTCGCGCCGCATCACTTCCGATTCGGAGGCGTTGAGCCGGCAGCCGAAGGTGAGGATGTCGAGGCTCATCATCCCACCGCCGCGAACAGCGCCGGGTCGAAGCGGCCCTCGTGTTCGAATACGACCGGCCCGGTCATCAGCACGTGATCGTCGCTCTCGCGCCATTCGATGACGAGATCGCCGCCGGGGAGCGTGACAGTCACCTTGCGGCCGGTCTTGCGCAGCCGCGCCGCCGCCACCACGGCCGCACAGGCGGCCGAGCCGCACGCCTTGGTCAAGCCGGCGCCGCGCTCCCAGGTGCGCAACACGACGTGCTCGCGCGACTTCACGGCGCAGAGCGAGATGTTGGCGCGCTCGGGGAAGATCGGGTGATTCTCCAACAGCGGGCCGATCCGGCTGAGATCGTAGGCGCCGACATCGTCGACCCAGAAGATCGCGTGCGGATTGCCCATGCTCAGCGCCGAAGGCGAATGCAGGACCGGCTTGTCGATCGGACCGATCTGCAGCTCGATGCAGCGCGTGTCGGCGAATTCCTCGGCGAGCGGGATCTCATTCCAGGCAAAGCGCGGCTTGCCCATGTCGACGGTGGAGGTGAGCGCCTCTGTGGCCTTCCAGCAGTTGAGCAGGCCGGCGCGCGTCTCGAAGGTGAGGGCCCCCTTGCCGGTCTCGCGGAACAGGATCTCGGCGATGCAGCGCATGCCGTTGCCGCAGGCGCCGGCCTCCGAGCCGTCGCTGTTGTGGATCAGCACGTAGGCGTCGGTGCCGGGGGTGCGCGGCGGGTAGAGCGCCATCATCTGGTCGTAGGGCGCTCCGTCCGCACCGGCCGCCGCATGGGCTTCCCCAGGACTGATGGGAACCGGCCGCGCGCGCATGTCAACGACGACGATCTCGTTGCCGATACCGTTCATCTTCACGAATGCGTGGCCGGCGAGCGCGCTCATTGAACTTTGTCCGGTTCGAGGGGTCTTATATGGCCAAATTGCGCCGGTTTGCCAGCGCCTGCCTACGGAAACGGCACAAGCTTGTCCGCATTTCCGCCGGGCGAGTGATTTGCCGGTGTGGTATGAATCGGCGGCGCGATGCCGGGTTCGGGGCGGCAGCCGCCGCAGGAGAATGCGATGTCACGTTTGGGCGCTGCGATCGCGATTGCCGGGATGCTGAGCCTTGCGGGCCCGGCTGCTGCGCAATCGATCCTTCCTGCGACACCGGCACAAGCGCAGCCGGCTGATCCGTTCGGCGTCGAGGTCATGTTGGAGCCGAAGACCATCATCGCCATGAAGGGCTCGGCGACCTGGGATACGGCGTTCGAGACGCTGGTCGACACTTTCAAGACGCTCTACGCGTTCCTCGGCAAGGAGGGCATCAAGCCGGCCGGTCCTGCAGTCACCGTCTACACGGCGACCGACGATACCGGGTTCCAGTATCAGGCCGGCATACCGATCGAGCAGGAGCCGAAGAACATGCCGGGCGGTGACATCGCGCTTGCCAAGACGCCGGACGGGCGCGCGCTGAAGTTCGTTCACCGCGGCTCCTACGACGCCATGGACACCACCTACGACGCCATCACCAACCATCTCGACGAGAAGCGGCTGGAGGCGCGCGAGCTGTTCATGGAGCAGTACGTGACCGATCCGTTGAACACGCCCGAGGACAAGCTCGTCATCGAGGTGTTCGTGCCGATCAAGTAGGCGGGATTTCCCACACTTGGCCCGGCTTGAGCAGCCGGAAGCGATCCGCAGCGATGCCGGCTTGCCCGCGTGCGATCTCGAAGGCGCGCTCGGGCGCGTCGACTTCCTCATCGGTGAGCTGGAATGTGCCGTAGTGGTGACCGAGTCCAAGCTCGGCCCCGCAGTCTGCGAATGCGTTGAGGGATTCCTCCGGGTCCATGTGCTGGTCGCGCATGAACCAGCGCGGCTCGTAGGCGCCGACCGGCAGGATGGCGAGGCGGAACGGACCGTGACGCTCGCGCGCGGTGCGGAAATGATGGCCGGTCCCGTAGCCGGAATCGCCGACGTGATAGATGCGGCCTGCGGGCGTCTCCAGGATGAAGGCGGCCCACAGCGCCTTGTTGCGGTCGGTGAGGCCGCGCGCGGTCCAGTGGCGCATAGGCGCGAGCGTGACGGCGACGCGCGGCGAAAGCGCGACGCGGTCGCCCCAGTCGCGGCCCTCGGCGCGTATCGCAGGGTCATGAAACTTCATGATCACATCGTTGCCGAGCGGCGTGACGACGCGCGGGTTGTCGCGGGCCGCAAGCCGCGACAGGGTCGCGGCATCGAGATGATCGTAGTGGCCGTGCGAGACCAGCACGACGTCGATCGGCGGCAGCGCGTCGAACCCGATGCCGGGATCGTTGACCCGCTTGGGACCGTAGAAGGTGAATGGCGAAACGCGCTCAGACCACACCGGGTCGAACAGGATGTTCAGGCCGGCCGTCTGCAACAGCAGGCTCGCGTGACCGACGTAACAGATGCGCCATGCCGCGCCGTCGACGCGCTGCGGCGGCTTGTCGGCGTAGGGGCTTGGCGCCCAGGCCGGCCACTTTGCCTTGCCGCCGGCCGTGGACCAGCGCAGCAGGTCGGTGAAGCGCTTGGGCGGTACGCCGTGGGTGTCGAAGAAGTAAGTGCCGTCGAAGTGGTCCGAGACCGGGCCGTCGTAGAGGCGGGCCGACGCGCTACGCAGGCCGAACAGGCCGGCAACGGCCGCAGCGGCGGCGGCTAGTCCGGCGAACAGGCGGCGGCGGGTCAGAGGCATGGTTCAGTCGTCGTGGAGGATCATGGCGCAGCCGTGGCACGCGCAATGCCTTCGCGGGCGGTGTGAGCTTGCCGCAACGGCTTGCCGGGCGCCATTCCCGGTCATAGCATACCTACAACTAAAACATTGATTTTCGTTACACATCGAGCACAAGGGGAAAGCTCATGAATCCGCGCTGCAAGCTGCCGCTGGCCGCCGCATTGATGAGCGCCGCCGTGATGGCGATGCCGGGATGGGGACTGGCGCAGCCGCAGCCGAGGCAGCTCACGCGGCCCGATCTGGTGATCGGCAGCCTGGACGTCGACGACGCGCTGCCCTTTATCGGGGGCACGCAGGTCATCGAGGGGCGGCCGTTCCGAGTGTGCTACGTGGTGTCGAACAACGGGTTGCGGGCGAGTGGGCCCTTCCGCGTCAAAGGCAAGGGCGGTGGGTTCCCCAACCCGCGCCAGGATCATGCCGGTCTTGCGCCCGGCCAGTCGCAGGAGGAGTGTCTGCAGTTCCGCGGGATACGCATCACAGGCGGCCGCGGGACCGTCAGCCGCACCCTGACCCTCAGGGCCGACTCCCGCCGCGTCGTTGCGGAAAGCAACGAAGCCAACAACACCGCCAGCGCAGACGTCGTCGTGTTGCCGAAATGAGCCGTTGCGACCGCGTCTGCCGACCTTGACTTGACATCGACGCGTCCCTAGGTTCCGCCCGTTCTCGCAAGAGACGACTTGACCCGCCGCCCGGTCCTTCAGAGGCCGGAGGCCAACGCCCGACAGCGCTGTGCGCCCTCGGGCGCAAAAGTGTTTGGTATTCGATGTTCGACAGCCTGTCGGAACGCCTCAGTGGAATCCTCGACCGCCTGACGCGGCGCGGCGCGCTGTCGGAGGCCGACGTCGATGCGGCGCTGCGCGAAGTACGCCGTGCGTTGCTCGAAGCCGACGTCGCGCTCGACGTGGTGCGCGACTTCGTCGCGCAGGTGAAACAGCGCGCGGTCGGCGTCGAGGTGATCAAGTCGGTCACGCCGGGGCAGATGGTCGTGAAGATCGTGCACGACCAGCTGATCGACATGTTGGGTTCCAATGCCGATCCGATCGACCTCAACGCGCCGGCGCCGGTCGCCGTCATGTTGGTCGGCCTGCAGGGCTCGGGCAAGACCACCACGACCGCGAAGATCGCGCGCCGCCTCGCCGAGGGCGCCAAGCGCAAAGCCCTGATGGCGTCGCTCGACACGCGCCGTCCCGCCGCGATGGAGCAGCTCGCGGTGCTCGGGCGGCAAATCGGCATCGACACGCTGCCGGTCGTCGAGGGCCAGGCCGCGCCGCAGATCGCGCGCCGCGCGCTCGAGGCCGGGCGCCTCGGCGGCTACGACGTGGTGCTGCTCGATACCGCCGGCCGCATCACCCTCGACGACGCCATGATGGCGGAGGCGGCCGAGGTCAAGCGCGCCGCGGCGCCGCACGAGGTGCTGCTGGTCGCCGACGCCCTCACCGGCCAGGACGCCGTCAATCTGGCGCGTGCGTTCGACGAGCGTGTCGGCCTGACCGGCATCGTGCTCACCCGCGTCGACGGCGACGGCCGCGGCGGCGCGGCCCTTTCGATGCGCGCCGTCACCGGCAAGCCGATCAAGCTGATCGGCACCGGCGAGAAGCTCGATGCGCTGGAAGACTTCCATCCCGCGCGCATCGCCGACCGCATCCTCGGCATGGGCGACATCGTCTCCCTGGTCGAAAAGGCCGCCGCCACCATCGACGCCGAGAAGGCCGCGCGCGTTGCCGCCAAGATGCGCAAGGGCGCGTTCGATCTCGCGGACCTGCGCGAACAGCTGGTGCAGATGCAAAGTATGGGCGGCATCGGCGGCCTGATGGGAATGCTGCCCGGAATCGCCAAGATGAAGAATCAGCTCGCCGCCGCCAATCTCGACGAGCGCGTGCTCAAGCGGCAGATGGCGATCATCGACTCGATGACGCCGCAGGAGCGCAAGAATCCCGACATGCTCAAGGCCAGCCGCAAAAAGCGCATCGCGGCCGGCTCCGGCACCAAGCCGGAGGACATCAACCGGCTGCTGAAGATGCATCGCGGTATGGCCGACATGATGAAGGCGATGAGCGGGGCGAAGCGCGGGCCGATGGCCGGCTTGGCGCAGATGATGGGCTTCGGTTCCGGCATGCCGAGCCCGGAAGAGATGGCCAAGCTCGCCGAGAAGATGCCGGGCGGCTTGCCTGGCGGTCTGCCGCCGGGTTTCCCGGGTGGCGCCGGTGCGCCCGGCCTGCCGCCCACCATGCCAGGCCTGCCGGCGAAGTTTCCCGGCGGACTGCCCGGGCTCGGCACGCCGAAGCCGGGCCTCGGCGGATTTCCCGGGCTGGGAAAGAAGAAATGAGTTTCAACGATTTGAACGACTGAGAAAGGACAACGAATGCCTGTCGTCATCCGCATGGCCCGCGCGGGCACCAAGAAGCGGCCGGTCTACCACATCGTGGTGGCCGACAGCCGCAGCCCACGCGACGGGCGCTTCATCGAGCGCCTCGGTTACTTCAATCCGCTGCTGCCCAAGGACAAGACCGAACGGCTCAAGCTCGACCTCGACAAGGTCAAGGCGTGGCTGGCCAAGGGCGCGCAGCCGAGCGACCGCGTCATGCGGTTCCTGGATGCGGCCGGCGTGCAGAAGCGCGAGGCGCGCAGCAATCCGCAGAAGGCGAAGCCGAAAAAGAAAGCGCAGGAGCGCGCCGCCGCCGTTGCTGCGGCCGAGGGTGCGGCCGCGGCTCCCGCCGCGGCGACACCGCCGGCGGGCTGATAGAGCGCGACGTGGCGCGGCCGTGACGGAGCGCGTGTGCATCGCCCAGATCGGCGCCGCGCACGGTATCCGCGGCGAGGTGAGGCTCAAGCCCTTCACGCAAGACCCGATGGCGGTCGCGCGTTACGGCGCGCTCGAGGCGGAGGACGGCTCGCGCGCGTTCGAGATCGTGTCGGTGCGTCCGGCCAAGGATATGCTGGTGGCGCGCCTCAAGGGCATCGACGATCGCGACGCCGCCGAGCGGCTGAAGAACCTCAGGCTCTACGTTGCGCGTGCACGTCTGCCGGAGCCCGAGCCGGACGAGTTCTATCACGCCGATCTCGTCGGCTTGGCGGTGGCGACCTCGAACGGGGCCGCCTACGGCACGGTCGTCGCGGTGCATAACTTCGGCGCCGGCGATCTCATCGAGATCAAGCCGGCGGACCGGCGCGAGACCGTGATGCTTCCATTCACCGCGACCACGTTCCCGGTCGTCGATATTGCCGGCGGCAGGCTCGTGGTGGAGCCGCCGGAAGGCTAGCGCATGTTCCGGCGAAGTGGGCACCGGTTCGCCGACAAAGAACATGCGCAAAGCAAGGACCCCAGCTGATGTGGCGCGCGACCGTGCTCACCCTCTTTCCCGACATGTTTCCGGGACCGCTGGCGCTGAGCCTCGCCGGCAAGGCACGTGGCACGTTGTGGGCGCTCGAGGCGGTCGATATCCGCGGCTACGCGCTCGACAAGCACCGCATGGTCGACGACACGCCGGCCGGTGGCGGACCAGGAATGGTGATGAAGGCCGACGTGATCGCGCGTGCGCTTGATGAGGTTGCGGCCGACACCCGGCCCCGGCTCCTCATGAGCCCACGCGGCAGGCCGTTGACGCAGGCGCGCGTCAATGACCTGGCGGCAGCTCCGGGCGCCGTGATCGTGTGCGGCCGGTTCGAGGGCGTGGACGAGCGCGTGATCGAAGGCCGCGACCTCGAAGAGGTCTCGGTCGGCGATTACGTGCTGTCGGGCGGCGAAATCGCCGCGTTGGCGCTGATCGACGCCTGCGTGCGGCTCATCCCCGGCGTCATGGGACAGGTCGCCTCGGGCGCGGAGGAAAGCTTCGCCCACGGCCTGCTCGAATACCCCCAATATACCCGGCCGCAGGTCTGGGAGGGCCGGGCGATCCCCGAGGTGCTTGTTTCCGGCGATCACGGCAAGGTCGCGGCCTGGCGGCGCGAGCAGGCCGAACGCCTGACCAGGCAGCGCCGGCCGGACCTGTGGGCCCAGGGCAGAGATGACAAGACCAAATCTTTGTCGTAGAAGCTCGCCCGACCCGATCAGAACCGACCGCTTGCGCGCCATTGCGGGCGCGCTGACACGGAGAATTGCCATGAACCTGCTCCAGCAGATCGAACAAGAGCAGATCGCCAAGCTCACGGCGAACAAGGACATCCCGAACTTCGGACCCGGCGACACCGTGGTGGTCAACGTCAAGGTGGTCGAGGGCGATCGCACCCGCGTGCAGGCCTACGAGGGCGTGTGCATCGGGCGCTCCGGTGGCGGCATCAACGAGAATTTCACCGTGCGCAAGATCTCCTACGGCGAGGGCGTCGAGCGCGTGTTCCCGCTCTATTCGCCGATGATCGACTCGATCAAGGTCGTGCGCCGCGGCAAGGTGCGCCGCGCCAAGCTGTATTACCTGCGCGAACGCCGCGGCAAGTCGGCGCGCATCGCCGAGGGCCAGGCGCAGGGCGGCGAGACCGAGGGCAAGGCGGAAGGCAAGGCAGCCGGATAGAGGCGCTTATTCGCCAGCGGCGCGTTCGGCAGCCAGCGGTGGCCGAACGGATCGGCCAGCATCGCAAAGCGCGCAACGCAGCCGCGCGCATGCTCCCACTTTCCCTTGCTTGGTTGAGCCATTAAAGAGTGGCCGCGTAACGATGCCGTGACAGGACCAAGCGTATGGCCAACCCCCGCACCCTCTACGACAAGATCTGGGACGACCATCTGGTCGACGAGCAGCCGGACGGCACCTGCCTGCTCTATATCGACCGCCACCTCGTCCATGAGGTGACGAGCCCGCAGGCGTTCGAGGGCCTGCGCGCCGCGGGCCGCAAGGTGCGCGCGCCGGACAAGACGTTGGCGGTGGTCGACCACAACATCCCGACCTCGGACCGCAACCTGCCCAATCCCGATCCGCAGAGCACCGAGCAGATCCAGGTGATGGCGCAGAACGCCAAGGACTTCGGCATCGAGTATTACGACGAGTTCGATGTGCGCCAGGGCATCGTGCACATCATCGGCCCGGAGCAGGGGTTTACGCTGCCCGGCACCACGATCGTGTGCGGCGACAGCCACACCGCGACCCACGGCGCGTTCGGCGCGCTCGCCTATGGCATCGGCACGTCCGAGGTCGAGCACGTGCTGGCGACGCAGACCTTGATCCAGAAGAAGAGCAAGAACATGCGTGCGGTGGTCGACGGCAAGCTGCCGGCCGGCGTGACCGCGAAGGACATCATCCTCGCCATCATCGGCGAGATCGGCACCGCGGGCGGCACCGGCCATGCGATCGAATACGCCGGTGAGGCGATCCGCGCGCTCTCGATGGAAGGCCGCATGACGGTCTGCAACATGTCGATCGAGGGCGGCGCGCGCGCCGGCATGGTGGCGCCGGACGAGAAGACCTTCGAGTATCTCAAAGGGAAGCCCAAGACGCCGAAGGGCGGGCAGTGGGAAAGCGCGATGCGCTACTGGGAGACGCTGCGCTCCGACGAGGGCGCCGTGTACGACCGCGAGATCAGGCTCGATGCCGCCAAGCTCCCGCCGATCGTGACCTGGGGCACGAGTCCGGAGCAGGTGGCCTCGATCACCGGCCGTGTGCCGGTCGCGTCCGAGATCGCCGATGCCAACAAGCGCGAGGCCTGCGAGCGCGCGCTCGCCTACATGGGACTGGCCGGCGGCGAGAAGATCACCGACATCGCGCTCGACCGCGTGTTCATCGGCTCGTGCACCAACGGGCGCATCGAAGATCTGCGCGAGGTCGCGCGCACGGTCGACGGCAAGCGCGTCAACGCCGCGGTCAACGCCATGATCGTGCCAGGCTCAGGACTGGTGAAGGAGCAGGCCGAGGCAGAGGGGCTCGACAAGATCTTCAAGGCCGCCGGTTTCGACTGGCGCGAGCCCGGCTGCTCGATGTGCCTCGCCATGAATCCCGACAAGCTCGCGCCCGGCGAGCGTTGCGCCTCGACCTCGAACCGCAATTTTGAAGGCCGCCAAGGCTACAAGGGCCGCACGCACCTGGTGTCACCCGCGATGGCGGCAGCCGCCGCCATCGCGGGGCATTTCGTCGACGTGCGCGAGTGGCGCTAGCCGACTCAAGGCTTCACGTCGTCGCCGCTAGAAAACCCGGAACCCGAACGGGCCTACGCCGAACCCAACGAACGGACGCGGGTGATAATACGGATAGCCGTAGGGGTATCCGTAATAGCCATAGCGCGGGCCCCAATACCGGCGCGGACCCCAATAGTGATGGCGGTAGCCGTACCGGTGCCGGTAGCCGCGGTGGCGCGAGCTCACGTCGGTCGTATCGGCGGCCTGCTTGGTGATTCCGGTGCCCTGCCGTTCGGCGGCGTTCGCCGGCAACGGCAACGCGGCGGCGCCCAGCAGCGTCAGGGCCGCGAAACCTGCGAGGATTTTGGACATGGCTGTTCCTCCTTGGTCGCTCTCTGCGACATAACGCCCGAAATGGCGAATCGTTGCGGGTTCCCTCGCTGAGGAGGGGTCAGCCGCGGACCCACCAGCAGCGCATGCGCGGCACCACGACGGTTCCGCTTGGACGGAATTCCTGCGCCAGGCGGAACGAGCAGTCGCGATAGAGCAGACGCCCGGGCGTGACGCGCAGCCGCGTGGCGCGGCGGCGCGTCTGCGCCGAGAGGTCGGATGACCCGGCGGCCTCGAATTGCGCGGCCGACGGCGGCTCGGCGGCCGTCGATGGGCCGGGAGAGGTGATGGCGAACGCCGCGGCCGCGAACCAGATCCTGTTCATTTGTCGTTTCCCCGCACGCAACGCGAGCCACGCTCCCGCATCGACACGGCGGCGTCAACCCGTCGCCGCGCGTTGCGGATCGGACTATGCTGCCTGCCATGACCGGACCGCACGAGCGCGAGGAAGCGACGCGGCGCGAGGCGCTCGCCGAGCTCGAGCGCCTGCGCGAGCGCGAGACGTTCGCCACTTCGGCGTTAGCGCAGGCGGCGCGGCGGGCGAGCGATCATTTCGCCGCCAAGGATGCGGTCGGCGAAGCGGACGGAGCGACCGACCAGATCGAGCTGTGGGGCCGGCGCATCGGGCGCGGCTTGAGCCTTGTGGCGTTCGTCGGGCTCGCGATCTACCTCTATGTGACGTATTTGCGGTGAAGCGACCGCGCGATGAACCCGTCGGACGATCCACTCGCCTGGACCAAGGCTGCCGCGCCCACGCTCGCCGAGTTCGAGGCGATCGCGGTCGAGGCTTTCCGCCGCCTGCCGCAGAAATTTCGCGACCTGTGCGAGGGCCTGGTGATCCGGGTCGAGGATTTTCCCACCGACGAGGTGCTCGACCACATGGGCGCCGAGAGCGAGTTCGACCTGCTCGGCCTATTCCACGGCACCGGGCTGCCGTTCCGCTCCGAGAGCGCGCCGGTGCAGATGCCCAACATGATCTGGCTCTACCGCCGGCCGATCCTCGACTACTGGGCCGAGCACGAGGAAACCCTCGGCACGATCATCAGGCACGTGCTGGTGCACGAGGTCGGCCACCATTTCGGCCTGTCGGACGACGACATGCACGCCATAGAGGCAAGCGTTGCATAACCAGGCCTTCCGGCGGACCGGCGTTTGGGATAGATGACCGTGCGGCAGCGCGCCCGCGCAGGTAAGGATCAGGCAATGGAAAAGTTCACCAAGCTCGAAGGCGTGGCGGCGCCGTTGAAGATGATCAATGTCGATACCGACATGATCATCCCGAAGAACTACCTGAAGACCATCAAGCGCACCGGCCTGGGCAAGGGCCTGTTCGCCGAGAAGCGCTACCGGGACGACGGCAGCGAAAATCCGGACTTCGTGCTCAACAAGCCGGCCTACCGCAACGCCAAGATCATCGTCGCCGGCGACAATTTCGGTTGCGGCTCCTCGCGCGAGCATGCGCCGTGGGCGTTGCTCGACTATGGCATCCGCTGCGTGATCTCGACCTCGTTCGGCGACATCTTCTACAGCAACTGCTTCAAGAACGGCGTGCTGCCGATCAAGGTCTCGCCCGAGGACCTGGACAAGCTGTTCGACGACGCCGAGCGCGGCGCCAACGCCACGCTGTCGATCGATCTGGCGAAACAGGAGATCCGCGGGCCCGACGGCGGCGTGGTGCGGTTCGAGATCGATTCCTTCCGCAAGCACTGCCTGCTCAACGGCCTCGACGACGTCGGCCTGACCATGGTCAAGCAGGACAAGATCGCGAGCTACGAGCAGAAGGTCGAAGCGGCACGGCCGTGGGTGTGAGTCCGTAGCCCGGATTGCGCCTCCAGCCCGCGCCTACACGTCTCACCACGCGCACGGCGCAATCCGGGGCAAGTCTCACGGCCGGCATGTCCGCTCCCGGTTTTCGCCGAAGAAGCGAAAGCCGGGCTACGAAGTTCTGATCGACGCCGTCTCGATGTGCACCACGTCGTAGAGGCAAGGCTCGATCTCCTGCGCCAATTCTCCGAAGTGCGACCATTCCTTGCGGAACTCGGGGGAATGGTGCGCGGCATTAAGCTTGTCGCGGTCGGTCCACTGGATGTGGTTCACCACGTGACTGCCGTCCTGGCTGCGGTAGAGACAGATCGACACGAAGCCGGGCTGCCGGGCCATGAACTGCGCCCGCTCGGTCATCAGGGCCAGAACCTCGTCCTGATTGTCGGGCGGCAGCTTGACGGTGGTGATCTGGGTCACGACGCTGTTGTCGGTCTGGGACATGGCGCATCCTCCTGGTTCGAGGACGATAACGCCTGGGGCGCGGTCGGGTTTCGGCAGTCGGTGTAAGCATCCCTCCCCGCGAAGCGGCGGGATGAGCGCTTCAATTGCGTCCGCTGCGGCCCCTGGCCGTGTCAGGCCCGAGCATCAATGCAGCGCACGCGGCTGCCGCAAATGCCAACGCAGCCGCGAGCCACAGCGAGAAGCGCATGGCCTCGGCAAGGGCGTCATTGACGATCGTTCTGGCGGCCTTGCCCTGCTCGCCCTGGACGGCCGACAATTCGGAACTCGCCGTGAACTTCCCACGCGCGCTTTCGACCATCTGCCGCACTTCCGACGGCAATGGCTGCGTCGACAGGCGCCGATCGAGCGCGCGATCGTAGGCGGCGAGTGCGACCGCGCCGAGGATGGCAATAGCGAGCAGGCTCGCCACCGACGCCACGGCATTGTTGATGCCGGAGGCGACGCCGGCTTGGCGCGCCGGCACCGCGTTGATGACGGATGTCGTCAGCGGCGCGACGGTGACGACCATGCCAAAGCCGAGCACGATCATCGGGGGAAGCAGCGTCCAGTAGGTATTCGTCGCGCCCGGCATGGCCAACAGGGCGAGGCCGGTGGCGGCGATCGCCGGGCCGACGATCAGCGGCAGGCGTGCGCCAAAGCGGTCGAGCAGACCGCCGCCCCAGCGCGACAACGCCGCCATGATGAGGGTGAAGGGCAGGAAGGCGGCGCCGGCGAGCGTCGCCGAAAACCCATGCACCTGGATGAGCAGGAAGGGCAGAAAGAAGAATGCGCCGCCGAGCGCGGCGTAGAGCAGGAGGGTCAGCAGGTTGATGCCACTGAACAGGCGTGAGGAAAACAGCGCGAGCGGCATCATTGGAGTCCTGCTGCGTTTCTCTTCCCAGACAAACGCGACGAGCAGAGCGGCACCGATACCGATCGACGCAATCACGCTCAGGTCCTGCGCACCACGCTCGGGCCATGCGATCAGGCCATAGACCAGGCTGCCGAGCCCCGTGAGCGCCAGGCTCGTGCCGCGCCAGTCCAGGCCCGCAGCGGCTTCTCGATCGCGGCTCTCCCCCACGTGGCGCAGCGTGATCCCGATGGCGGGCAGCGCGAGGAACGGGTTGATCAGAAAAATCCAGCGCCAAGTGACGTGATCGACCAGCCAGCCGCCGATGAGCGGGCCTATGGCTGCCGAAATGGCAGAGAAGCCGGCCCACGTGCCGATCGCCTTGCCGCGCTCGGTCTCGTCGAAGGTCGCACCGATGATCGCCAACGAGCACGGGATCAGCAGCGCGGCGCCGACGCCCTGCACCGCGCGCGCGATCAGCAACTGGGCCGCGTTCTGCGACAGCCCACAGGCGAGGGAGGCGAGCGCGAAGATAGCCGTGCCGACGACGAAGACCCGGCGGCGGCCGAATCGATCGCCGGCGGCGCCGCCGATCAGCAGGAGCGCGGCAAGGGACAGCAGGTAGGCGTTGACGAGCCATTGGAGCGCCGCCGCCGAGGCTTTCAGATCGCCGCCGATGGCCGGCAACGCCACGTTGACGACTGACTCATCGACATAAGCCATGGTGGACGCGAGGATCGTCACCGCCAGGACCCAGGGTTTGCTGGCGGCGGCGCAGTCCGGCGCGACCGGCGTTGACCGGATCGCCGCTTCTTCGCAGGGTCTCGCCTTTGGATTGGCCATGCGCGATCATTCCCGTCGCGCCATGGTATCGCAAGCTCAGCCGGCGCGCTCCGCGACCGCCTGCGCGATCGCGACCGTGCGCCGCGCCATGTCGGCATGCATGCGCTCGACCATGCGGCCGTCGATCTGCACGACACCTTTGCCGCGATTCTCGGGCTGATCGAACGCCGCGATGATCGCGCGCGCCTGAGCCACCTCCTCCGCCGGCGGCGAGAACGCGGCGTTGCATGGCGCGATCTGGCTCGGGTGGATCAGGGTCTTGCCGTCGAAGCCGAGGTCGCGCGCTTGCGTGCATTCCGCCGCGAAGCCGTCCGCGTCGGCGATGTCGTTGTAGACGCCATCGAGGATGTCGAGGCCGTAGGCGCGCGCGGCGGCCACGCAGGTCGTGAGCCACGCCAGCATCGGCGCGCGGCCGGGCAGGATGCGGGCGCGCGTCTCCTTGGCGAGATCGTTGGTGCCCATCACGAAGCCGGAAAGGCGTGTCTCTGAGTCCTTCGCGGCCGTGGCGATGCCGTGGATATTGAGGATCGCGACCGGCATCTCGATCATGGCCCAGACGCGGGTGCGCTGGTCGGTGTGGGTGTCGAGCAGGCGCCGGCCGATGAATTCGAGTTGCTCGGCCGTCGTGATCTTGGGCACCAGGATCGCGTCCGGCGCGGCGGCGCTGGCGGCGGCGAGGTCTTCGACTCCCCACGGCGTGTCGGTGCCGTTGATGCGGATGAACACCTCGCGGGTGCCGAAGCCGCCGGCCTTCACCGCCTCGACCACCTGCGCCCGCGCCGCGTCCTTGGCGTCGGGCGCGACCGCGTCCTCAAGATCGAGGATCAGGCAGTCGGCCGCAAGGGTCCTGGCCTTCTCCAGCGCGCGCGCGTTCGATCCCGGCATGTAGAGGGCGCTGCGGCGCGGACGGATGGTCATGGGAACTCCGGATGGTATTCGGCCAACCCTAGCCGCCATGCGGCATGCATGCCACTGTTTGCAGAATCGGCGCGGGGACGAGCGTGGGCGCGGATCGATACGACGTGGTGGTGGTCGGCGGGGCCGCGGTCGGTTCGGCGGTCGCGTATTTCCTCAACCATGATCTCGGGTTCACCGGCTCGGTCGCCGTGATCGAGCGCGACCCGACCTATGCGCGCGCCGCCACCACGCTGTCGGCCGCCTCGATCCGTCAGCAGTTCTCGACGCCCGAGAACATCCGCATGAGCCGGTTCGGGCTCGAATTCTTCCGCGCCCTGAAGGAGCGGTTCGGACCCGAAGCCGACATCGGCCTGCGCGAGCGCGGTTATCTGCTGCTCGCAAGCGAGAGCGGCGAGGAGACCTTGGCGGCGAACCACGCGGTTCAGCGCGCCGAAGGCGCCGACATCCTGCTCATGGATTCGGGCATGCTCGCCGCTAGGTTCCGCTGGCTCAAGGCCTCCGACCTGAGGCTTGGCGCCTACGGCCAGTCGGGCGAGGGCTGGTTCGACGCCCATTCGCTGCTGACGCTCGTGCGCAAGGCGGCGCGTGCCAAGGGCGCCGAATACCTCGACGGCGCGGTGACCGGCATCGAGCGCGCGAAAAATCGGATCATCGGGGTGCGGCTCGCCGACGGGCGCGCGATCGCCTGCGGCATCCTGGTCAACGCGGCCGGGCCGCAGGCCGGCGAGGCCGCGGCGCTCGCCGGCATCGCGTTGCCGGTGGAGCCGCGCAAGCGTTGCGTGTTCGTGGTCGCCTGCCGCGCCGCGCTCCCCGACATGCCGCTGATCGTCGATCCGACCGGCGTATGGGTCCGGCCGGAAGGGAAGACCTACATCTGCGGGGTGTCACCGCCGGAGGATCGCGATCCGCGCGCCGCGGACTTCGAGGTCGACTATACGCTGTTCGAGGAGATGGTATGGCCGATGCTGGCGCATCGCATCCCGGCCATGGAGGAGCTCAAGCTCGAGCGCGCCTGGGCCGGCCACTACGACTATAACACGCTCGACCAGAACGCCGTGATCGGGCCGCATCCGGAAGTTCGCAATTTCATCTTCGCCAACGGCTTCTCGGGCCACGGCCTGCAGCAGTCGCCGGCCACCGGCCGCGCGGTCGCCGAGCTGATCGTGCACGGGCGGTTCGTGTCGCTCGATCTTTCGCTGTTCGGCTATGAGCGTGTGGCGCAGGGGCGGGCGGTGCGGGAACTCAATGTGATTTGAGTGCGCGACGCGAATCCTACGCCGCCTTGCGCTTGGCCTCGATCAGCTTGCGATTGATCAGGCACTCGGCAATCTGCACCGCGTTGAGCGCCGCGCCCTTGCGCAGATTGTCGGACACGACCCACAGCATCAGGCCGTTGTCGACGGTCGGGTCGTCGCGGATGCGGCTGATGTAGGTGGCGTCCTCGCCGGCCGCCTCGTAGGGCGTGACGTAGCCGCCCGGCTCGCGCTTGTCGATCACCAGGCAGCCCGGCGCCTTGCGCAGGATATCGCGCGCCTCATCGGCGCTGATCGGGCCCTCGAACTCGATGTTGACGGCCTCCGAGTGGCTGACGAACACCGGCACGCGCACGCAGGTTGCGACCAGCTTGATCTTGGGGTCGAGCATCTTCTTGGTCTCGGCCACCATCTTCCACTCTTCCTGGGTGAAGCCGTCGTCCATGAAGTCGCCGATATGCGGCACCAGGTTGAAGGCGATGCGCTTGGGGAATTTCTTCGGCGCGACCTCGTTGATCTGGTAGACCGCCTTGGTCTGCTGGAACAGCTCTTCCATGGCGTCCTTGCCGGCGCCCGAGACCGACTGGTAGGTCGCCACCACGACGCGCTTGATCCGCACCTTGTCGTGCAGCGGCTTGAGCGCGACGACGAGCTGCGCGGTCGAGCAGTTCGGGTTGGCGATGATGCCCTTCCTGGTGAAGCCCGCGACCGCGTCGGCGTTCACCTCGGGCACGATCAGCGGCACATCCGGGTCCATGCGCCAGGCCGACGAGTTGTCGATCACGACCGCGCCGGCGGCCGCGATCTTGGGCGACCACTCCTTGGAGACCGTGCCGCCGGCCGACATCAGGCAGATGTCGACGTCGGAGAAGTCGTAGTGCTCGAGCGCCTTCACCTTCAGGGTTTTTTCACCATACGAGACCTCTTGCCCCAAGCTGCGGCGCGACGCGATCGGCACCACCTCGTCGGCGGGAAACTCCCGCTCCGAGAGGATGTTCAGCATCTCGCGCCCGACATTGCCGGTGGCACCGACGATCGCGACCTTGTAGCCCATGATGTGTTCCTGACCCTGAAAGACGGTCGGTAAATGGCGCCTGGAGCGTTTTCCGGCGAAGTGTGTAGCGGTTCGCCGCAGAAAACGCGACCACGGATCATGCGCTCGCGCAAAAAAGTCAATCGATTCATTCGAATGAGCCGTATTCACGGTCCGAATATGGAGCGGTAACGCGCAGTTCACTGTCCAGGGAAATATCGGCCGCCCGGCCGCTGGGCGGAAACCGGACGGGAAGCGCCCCGACCCAAGACTATGCGGGAGTTCGGGGACGGGGCGTGCATCCGGGGTTGCAGAAGGTTCACAGGCTGGCGGCGCGCGCGGCGCGCCGCGCACTGCGTGCCGGCGCGCGGCTGCGGCGCGTCCATGCCGGCCGCGTGATGGCGCGTCTCTTCGCCGGGGCCGCGGCGGGCTTGCGCCTGCGCGCCATGGCCGATGCGCCGGTCCATCCGCTCCTACGCAACTTCGCCGGCGAGTTGAACGGCGCCTTGGCGCGCATCTTCGCCTATGCGTGCGCGGTCGGCGCGGTCGGCCTGGTCGCCGCCGAGTTCGCCTCGGTCACGCGCGGCACCGCGGCGACGGCGCCGGAGGCGCGGCCCGAATGGGTCGAGGTCGCAAGACCGTATCCGGCCTTTGCCCTGTCGATCCCCGAATTCGAGGACGGCGCCCGCTATGCGATCCGCCGACATGCCGAAGGCGGGCGCAAGGACGTCCTGGCGTTCGGCGATCTCGCCCGCGGCGCGGCGGCGGAAATCGAGATCTATCGCCCCGCAGCCGAGCTTGAGGCCGTCGCCGACCCTGATGCCGAGGAAGCGGCCGGCCGCGCCGAGCTGCGGCTTATGGCCAAGCCGGTGCCGCACACGATCGACAGCAAGTTCGGGCCGGTCGCGCTCGCCGACTTCACGCAGCGCGCGGGCGGCAGCGAGCGGCAGTGCCTGCGCTTTGCCCGCCGCTTCGCCGAGCCGCGCCTGCAGATCGCCGGCTGGTATTGCAATGCCGGCCTGGAAGTGGTCGAGCGCCGCATCGTCGGCTGCGCGCTCGATCGGCTTTCGCTGCTCGCGGCCGGCAGCGATCCCAAGCTCGCCGCGTTGTTCGCGCGCGCCGAGCTCAAGCGCCATTTCTGCGGCCAGAACGGCCCGATCCTGGCGGCGACGCCGAAGCGCGGCGACTGGATCGAGGCCGCGCGCGACCCCAAGCTGCGCGGGCGCATGGTGGGGCGGTGACAAAAACCGTCATGCCCGGCCTTGTGCCGGGCATCCACGTCTTGCTTCCGCGCCACCGAGGGACGTAGGGCGCAATAGCGAAGCGTATTGCGCCGTCTTTCTGACGGATTACGGCATCGCCTAATCTGCTCTACGCGCTACCAACTCCACCAGCGCCACGATCAAGCGGCGCGCCGGCGCTTGCGTGACGCGCGCGAACGCCTGTAGCAGCCGTAGCGCTTCGGGCTCGGCGAGCAGATGCAGGACCGGCATGGCATGGCGTGCGCGCGAGCGCGCTTTGCGACAGGCCGCGCGCCAGCCGCCGAGCGCGGACGTCGCGGCCGATCACGACGTCGGCCGGCACGGGGGATTTCGCCGTCGTGCGGGCACGCGCGGGCAATGGTATATCTCCCGCTGCGGGCGGGGGCCCGCAACGCCTGGTTAGAGCCGGCCATTATTGAACCTTAAATATCATCGGATTATAACTGGTGCAACCCGATCCCGGCCGTGAACTGTTCCGCATGTTCGTCGAGCGTATCGTCAAGCGCGCCTTCGCCAAGGAGAGCGCGGCCGCACGCCTGCAGCAGATCGGCGTGTTCGCTTTGATCTACATGATGGAGCGGGACGCTGAGCCGCTCACGGCCGCGCGCATCGCCCAGTTCACGGGACTGGCCGACACTCAGGTGTTGACGCATGTGCGCAAACTGGTCGAACGAGGCATGGTGGTGCGCACCAAGATCACGAGCCGGCACGGCAAGGGGCGCTCGTATCGGCTCTCGATCAAGCACACGGCCGAGACGAAGAAGCTGGTCGAGGCGCTGGATATGTCCGAACAGAAGAAAGCGAGCGCCGAACTAAAGCGGAAATGAAGGGTGCGGCCGTGGCCCGGATTGATCGAAGCGAAATCGGGCCCCTCCATCCGGAAGGACTTTGCTTGGCTTTCGCGGTGCTCATGCCGGGTTACGCTTGCCAAGAGCAGGGTTGCCCGTCAGCGCGCGGTGCGCTGGCGGCTGGCTGGCCGATGAGGGTTGCTTCGGGGAGGTCGGTTTCGCCTTTGTACGGTGGACTGGTAAGCATCGAGGTCCGCCCCCAAAAACGGAGGTGTCGGAGCCGGCGAAGGGATCAAGAATCAGTGTTGCTTGCTATCAAATGGCGAGCCTGCGAAAATAACTCAGTTTGCGGTATTATCAATTTCGGCCGTAACGGCTTGTCCCTCCACGGGGCGGGGGCATTGCCACATGGTGCGAGCGTTCGGATCACCGCGCCACGACGCGCTCGTCCGGTTCCTTCGCGACAGCCGCAAAGAACGTGGGCTCACCCAGGTCAAGGTCGCCAAGCGCCTCGGCCGCTACCAGTCCTACGTGACCGACTACGAGCGCGGCAAGAAACGCATCGATGCGACCGAGCTGGTCGCGATCTGCGAGGCGATCGGTGTCGATCCTGCCGAGGCCCTGCGCGTGATCCGCGCCGCCAAGCACACCCGGGCAAAGAAGTAGACGAATAACTCATCTTGAGATATCCTAATCTCATGATGGGTGAGTTGGTCGAAGACGTCATCGGACGGATCGCTGAGGACGAGAGGAAGCCTAGTCCGAGCTTCACGTTCGCCGCGATGTATCAATTCGTCGCCAACGCGGCGCACATCGCGCGCGGACAGGAGCGGCAGGTCATTCTGAACGCCATCACGAAGGTCCGCGAGCCGGGCCATTCCCAGGAATGGGATAAGGGATACGACGCTGCGATCTCGGCCGTGATCCGCGTGCTGGTCGAGCGCTCCCATACGCACTGACGCTATGCAAGTAGCGAGCATGAGGCGGAAGCGCACGTAGCCGTTGGCAGCCCGGATGAGCGTTAGCGAAATCCGGGATCAGTTAAGCCAGCGGCGAGACTTGTCCCGGATGTCGCTCATCCGGGCTCGTATGGGGTCTTGGTTGTCAAGAGGCGAGATTGATCAGGGCATGTTTCTAGCCTGTCGTTGACTTCGAGCGCGCAGCGCTCGTGGTTGTTCCTTCGTCCCGACGGTTGGCCCCGCTGCGCCGGCTGCAGCCGCAGTCAAGGCTGGCCGCAGGCCACCGCCGGAGGCGGCGCGAAGCGGCCTTGACGGCGGCGAGGCCGGCGCAATGCTCGTGGTCGGGGACGTATTGGCGCGCGATGAGCAGCATGACGTGAGAACCTGGACTGGGCCGTGAGGCTGTATGCGGCAAAGACCGCATCAACTCGTATCCGGTCGGACGCGATGATCCGTACCCTGATCTTTCATCCATCGGTGAAGGGAAGGCCCAGAAGAGACGGGACCCATCTACGAGAACGGAATCCGAAGACCCAAGCCCGGGTTCGGTCACGCGTCTGTCCTGGGTCACGTCGGCCGTCATTGGCGCGCCGGCGTTCTTGTTAGAGGCTCGGGCGCATCACGGCGCCGGTCGGGATCAGGCCGGTTTCCAGATAGCGCCAGAGCGCCACCATCAGCTTGCGCGCCAGCGCCACGATGGCGATCTTGCGGATGCGCCCCTTGGCGTCGCCGACCCGCGTGCGGAACCAGTGGCTCAGCGCGCTGTCCGGCTGATGCTTCACCCACAGCCAGGCGAGCTCGAGCGCGGCCTTTCGGGCGCGATGGTTGCCGGCCTTGCTGATGCCCTGCTGGCGCCTGCCGCTACCGCTGTTGTAGGGTGTGTCGGTCAAGCCAAAGCAGCTGCCGACCTGGCGTCGGTTCTTGAAGTCACGATAGAACGCCTCGTTGACGAGAGGCTGGGCGATGACAGCTCCGATGCCCCTGAGTTGAGCGAGCTGAACCACCTTCTCCTCCGTTGAGCCTTTTGCCGGTGCACGATGCGCAGCGAGATTTTGTGCCTCCAGCGCCTTGATCTGCTTGTGCACAAGGATCAGCCGCTCATGCTCGCGGCGCACCTCGTCTTTCAAATGGGGTGACAGAGGGCGCCCGTCGCCGCTGCGGACCTGGTCGAGACCTCCCAGGAAGCCCGGCTTCAACGGCGTCGCATCGCGGATCCCTTGACCGTGCAGCAACCCCTTGATCCGGTTGGTGTGAGCCGTGCGCTCCGTGAGCAGCCGCTCGCGCTCGCGCGTGCGCCGCTTGCGATCCTCATCCTCGGGCGTGGGAACCCGAACCATGCTGCAGACCCGCGGCTCGCCGCGCAAGTAGGCCAGGAAAGTCCGCATCAGCTGCGCCAAATCGATCCGGTCGGTCTTGGCCCGCCGCGCCCGGCGGCTCACCTCGATGCTCGACGCGTCGACCTCGTAATTGGTCACGCCGTTCTGGCTCAGCCAGCGATGCAGCCAGTGACCATCAAGCCCCGCCTCATAGCAGGACAGAATACGCGCCGGCTTACCCAACTCCTCCGCCTTCGCGCGTGCCCGCGCCAGAACTCCTGACAGCGCCTTCAAGTCGCCGCCTTCGATCTGGTAACGGCTCTCCTTCGCGGCCCCGGGCTGTAGCACCCCAAGAAGCCACTTCGATTTGCTCAGTTCGAAAACAACGTGGACCGTGGCATACTCAATGCCGGCAGGTGCGTCAGGGCGATCGGTTTTCATCGTTGGTCCTCAGGTGGGTTGGTGGTTGCAATCTCAACCTACCTCCTGACCACCTGCTGCCCCATAGGATCTACGGCTCACTGCTTGCTGAACGGATTCTGCCACCCACCCCGGTTCGCCGGCGCGCGCGGCGGGAATGTCGCTTCGAGATAGTTCAGCACGGTCTCGCGCTCCTTGCCTTCGAGCGGCGGCATGCCGTGGCGCCGGGTCATCAGCGCGATCGACTCTTCCCACCCGGCGCGCGTCAGCCCCTGCGCGGCGATCAGCTTGAAGCCGTGACAGGCGGTGCAGGCGTAGAACGTGTCGTCGCGGCCGGGACCGGCGGGGAATTCTTCAGGGCTTTCGTCGCGCGGCATGAAGGTGGTTTGGGCAGGGGACGCAAACGGGAGCAGCGCGCAGCACAGTGCGATGATTGCCAGCGATACCGTCGAACCCGGCCGCAAGCTTCGCTTGCGGCCACCCTCCCCCCTCGGGGGAGGGATCACGCCACCAGCACCGCGATGCGGTGCATCGGGTTGCCGCCATAGCCCTGCGGGTTCCAGTTGCCGGCGACGTGCGGCTGCATCACGCCGTTGGCGTCGGTCGCGCGCGCCCACACTTCGAAATAGCCGTCGCTCGGCAGCTTCACGGTCGCGGTGAAGCGCTGCCAATCGTACTTGTTCTTCGGCGCGCCCAGCGTGGTCGGCTGCCAGCTCGCGCCGTAGTCGATCGACAGCTCCACGCTCTTCACCGTGTGGTCGCCGGCCCAGGCGGCGCCGCGCAACGCGAATTCGCGCGTGCCGGGCGCAAGCCGCGTGCCGTTTCCCGGCGACGTGATGATCGCGCGCACCGGCATCGATTCGAGGTCGCGGAAGTTCTTGTCGTCCGGCTTGTCGCCCGGGATCATCGGCTTGATGGCAACTCGGTAGCTGGTGCCGCCCATGCCCTGGCCGTCATGCACCTTGTCGCGCACCCAGATGCGGGTCAGCCACTTCGACGACACCGAGCCGGGCCAGCCGCCGACCACGAGCCGCACCGGCCCGCCGTGGATCAGCGGCAGCGGCTCGCCGTTCATGGCCCAGACGATCAGGTTGTTCTCGTCCATCAACTTGGCGATCGGCACGCCGCGCGAGATCGCGTCCTTGGTCTTGTCGCCGGAAAGGTGCGGGTCGGCGCCGTAATGGCCGGAGAACACCGCCGACGGCTTGACGCCGGCCGCTTTCAGCACATCGGCGACGCGCACGCCGCTCCACTCGGCGCAGCCGGCGCCGCCATTTGTCCACTGGTTGCCGCGCGCCTGCGGCGTGAAGAACGAGCGGCCGTTGCCGCCGCACTCGAGCACCATGCGGCGCGTCACCGCGGGAAAGCGCGATTTCAGTTCACCCAGGGTGAGCTCGAGCTTGGTGTTGACCTCGCCGTCGACCGCGATCTTCCAGCCGTTCGGGTCCTTGCTCTCTTCCGGGATCTGTCCGTTGTTGCGGATGAAGAACTTGTTCGTCGGCGTGGTGTCGTCATCGAGCAGGGATTCGGGCGTCTCGGCCACCAGCGGGCGGTCGCCGAGCACGACCAGTTTGTCGTGCTTGCCGGGGAACTGGAGGTATTGCGGACCCTTGGGCGGCGCCGCGGCCGGCGCGGGCGTCGGGGTTTGCGCCAAGGCGGCCGGGATCAGGCCGCCCGGCATGTTGGCGGCGAACGGAATCGCGCCGCCCACCACGGCGCCCATGGCCGCCAAGCCGGTGCCGCCAAGGAATCCGCGCCGGCTCGCCCCGGCCGTGCGGCCGAAGGTCACCGCATCGGCCCGCTCGGGGTCTTCGTCGTAGAGCTCGCGGATGGTGCGCTCGATCTTGCCGGTCATCGAAATCCTCCCGGTTCGGCCGAGGTTGTTGTTTCGATCGGCCGGTTTGGAAAAGAAAGCTAACGCGCCGTGGGGGCAGGTCAACATGCGCTGCAACATGGGAGCGCAGCGCCGCGCGTTGTTCCCGCGCCCGATGCACAGGAGTAGGCTTGGGGTCAGTCCGGAGCCATATGAGGAGGACACCATGACGCAGGATCGCAGGACGTTTCTCAAGACCACAGGGCTGGTCGGCGCCGCCGCGGTGGCGGGCGCGACGACGGTCGGCTCCAGGACGGCGGTGGCGCAACGCAGCGCCGCGCCCGGGCCGACGGCGCGCGGCTTCATCTTCGCGACCCTCAAGCGCAGCGATGGGTTCGGCCTCGCGGTGCGCACCGAGCGCGGCGTGCTCGACGTGGCGGCGGCCGAAGCCGAATTCCGCGAGGGCGCTCCGACCACTATCGACGCGGTGCTGCGCGGCGAAGGCGAGGTCGGCGGGCTTACTCGCCTCATACAGAAGGCGAGCGCCGCGAACCGCCACCTGGTGGCCGAGGACAAAGCGGCATTCGGGCCGTGCGTGACAAGCCCGGAAAAGATCATCTGCATCGGCCTGAACTACCGTAAGCACGCGGCCGAGACCGGCAATCCGGTGCCGAAGCAGCCGATCCTGTTCAACAAGTTCAACACCGCGCTCAATGCCCATGGCGGCACCATCGGAGTGAGCGAAGAGGACGCGGTGCAGTTCGACTACGAGGCCGAACTGGTGATCGTGATCGGCCGCAAGGGCCGCAACATCAGTGAGGCGGATGCGCCCGGCTACATCTTCGGCTACGCCACCGGCAACGACTTCACGGCGCGCGACCTGCAGCGCCGCTCGAGCCAGTGGATGCTCGGCAAGACCCTTGACGGCTCCGCGCCGGTCGGGCCCTGGCTGGTCACCGCCGATCTCGCCGACGGCGACAACCTCAAGATCGAATGCCGGGTCAACGGCGAGGTGCGGCAGTCGTCGAACACGTCCGACATGGTGTTCAACTGCAAGCAGCTGGTCAGCTACGCGTCGAAATACATGACCCTGAAGCCGGGCGACATCATCTTCACCGGCACGCCGGAAGGCGTGATCTCGGGCTATCCGAAGGACAAGCAGGTCTGGCTCAAGGCCGGCGATCGGCTCGTGACCACGATCGAGAAGCTCGGCAGCCAGGAGATCAAGCTGACCTGAGTCACAAAGCTCGGTGCGCTCCCTCCTCCGCTTTGCGGGGGAGGGGGCTGTGGCGCCCCGGCCACAATGCGCCGGTTTGACCGGACGCACGGCTATCGCGCCGCAACAAAGCCCAATATTAAGGAACGACTCGTAGGTTGCGTGGTTGAGTTGGCAGAGAGGTCCGTCATGCGTCTGACGTCCGCTATCGCAGTTGCCGCTGCGGCCGTTGCCACGGTCGTGTTCACCGTGACGCCCGCCGACGCGCAGAAGCGCAAGCGCTATTACGACGCGCGCGCGACCGAACGCATCACCACCATCGACGAGAGCGGACGGGTGCGCACGCGCATCACGGTCAGGCCGCGCAGCTATCTCGACGGCGGCACCGAGGTGATCCCCGGCGACCGCAAGTTCGTCGATTACGCCATGCCGCCGACCTATATGCCGAACCAAGCCTGGGACCCGACGTTGACGTGGCGCGGCGCGCTGCCGCGGCCGTTCGAGCTTCCCGGCTATTCGCCCTGGTCGTATTATTAATCGTAGGGTGGGCAAAGGCGCGGCCACGATCTCACGTGACGCGCCGAACATCGTCCGCGCCGTGCCCACGCGGAAAGTTCAGCATTAGGACGCGTGGGCAAAGGCGCGCCGCAGTCGTATCAGTTCCGATCGACTTGGCGTGGCGCCTTTGCCCACCCTACCGCGCCTCGATCGCGTCGCGCAGCGCGCGCATGCGTGGCAACGTGTCCGTCCATTGATCCTTGCGCGCGATGCCGAGCAGCTGCACGAAGCCGTCGGGCGCAAAGCGCAGCCATTGCACCACGATCAGTTCGACGCCGAGCTGACTGTCCTTCATCTCCGCCACGACCTCGTGTCCCTGCCGGCCGGCGATGCGCAGCGGCTCGGAGCCCGTGACGCGCAGGTCGGGTGCGCCGAGGAAGGTGCCGAGCACGCCGCGCGCGAAGCGGTCCTGGTCGGCCGCCGCCGGCGTCTCGCCGCCCCGTGTCGCGATCATGAAATAAGGCTGCTCGGCCGGCAGCGGCGTATCCTTCGGGCCGAGCGTGAAGGCCGCGGTGCCGTCCGGGTTGGTGTGCAGTACGCGGAAGCCGGCGAGATTGCGCACCGCGTAGGGCAGCACCGCGACAAGTTCCGCGTCGCTCAGCCTGCCGCGCAGCGTGAACGACGCGAGCGCGTCGCGGATGATCCCGTCCGTATAGATTGCGCTCGCTGCCTCCGGCACCAGCGCGATCACCACCGCGGTCAATTCCGCATGCGGCACCAGCAGCGCCCACTTGCGCGTCGGCACGCCGCCGACCTGCTGACGCACGGCCGTAAACCTGGCCGGCCCGACTTTGAGTTCGATCACGCCATTCAGCTGCACGTCCATGCCCTGCGCCTTGAGCGCTTCGCGCGTGAACTCGTTCTCGATCTTGGCATAGGTCTGCGGCGACAGTTCGCTGACGACGATCGCCACCCTGTTCGCGGGATCCTCGAAGCCGCGGAACGCCCTGCTCACCGTCATGCCCGGCGGCGGCACGAGGCCGACGCGCGAACCGGGCAGGAAGACCGGATCGGCGGCGAGGGCGGAGGCGTGCGAAAGCGCTACCAGAGCGAGGACAAATGAAATCATGAGTGCAAAATACCCACACACCGTCATGGCCGGGCTAGTCCCGGCCATCCACGTCTTTGGTGCCGCGACGCAAGCAAGACGTGGATGCCCGGCACAAGGCCGGGCATGACGGATGAGGGGACCAAGCATCACGCCGCCAGCTTTCCCATCTCGGTGATGATCGCATCGCCCATCTGCGCGGTGCCGACGGTGGTCGTGCCCGCCGACGCGATGTCGGCGGTGCGCAAGCCCTGGGCGAGCGCGGCCGCGATCGCCTGCTCGATCAGCTCGGCTTCCTTCAGCATGGCGAACGAATAGCGCAGCGCCATCGCGAACGAGGCGATCATGGCGATCGGGTTGGCGACGCCCTTGCCGGCGATGTCGGGCGCCGAGCCGTGCACCGGCTCGTACAGCGCGCGGCGTTTTTTCGTCTTCGGATCGACCTCGCCGAGCGAAGCGGAGGCCAGCATGCCGAGCGAGCCGGTGAGCATGGCGGCGACGTCGGACAGCATGTCGCCGAACAGGTTGTCGGTCACGATCACGTCGAACTGCTTCGGGTTGCGCACCAGCTGCATGCCGCCGGCGTCGGCCAGCACGTGCTCGAGCTGCACGTCCTGGAATTCGCGGCTGTGCACCTGGGTCACCACCTCGTTCCACAGCACGCCCGACTTCATCACGTTGCGCTTCTCCATCGACGTCACCTTGTTGCGCCGCTTGCGCGCCAGCTCGAAGGCGACGCGCGCGATGCGCTCGATCTCGTAGGTGTCGTAGACCTGGGTGTCGATGGCGCGCTTCTGCCCGTTGCCGAGGTCGGTGATGGTCTTGGGTTCGCCGAAATAGACCCCGCCGGTGAGCTCGCGCAAAATCATGATGTCGAGCCCCTCGACCAGCTCGCGCTTGAGCGAAGAAGCGTCGGCGAGCGCCGGGTAGGTCACGGCCGGGCGCAGGTTGGCGTAGAGCGCCAGATCCTTGCGCAGCCGCAGCAGCCCGGCCTCGGGGCGGTGCTCGTAGGGCACCTTGTCCCACTTCGGCCCGCCGACTGAGCCGAAGATCACGGCGTCGGCGGCCTTGGCTTTCTCGACGGTGTCGTCGGTGACCGCGACGCCGTGCGCGTCGTAGGCGCAGCCGCCGCACAGCCCTTCCTCGGTTTCGAAAGTCCCCATGCCGTGGCTGTTCATCCAGGCGATGAGCTTCTTCACCTCGGCCATCACCTCCGGGCCGATGCCGTCGCCGGGAAGCAGCAGGAGATTGTAGGTGGGCATGCCGGAGAGCCTCGCTGGCCATGACGAGGGAGAGATTGCGCGCGGATTGCTAGCGGGCAGCCCGAAGGTTTGCAAGACGGCGACGGATCACCCCGCCGACGTCACCAGGATCATGCAGCCGCCCGCCGTGGTGCCGACCGGATGGCGCATGCCGCGCTTGGCGAGGTGGTAGTCGCCGGCGTGCAGGGTGAGGCTGTCGAAGGTGAGATCGCCGGAGACGACGTAGCACTCCTCGTCGTCGTCATGCTCGTGCGCGGGAAAGCGCGAGCCGGGCTCGGCGCGGATCAGGAAGGTCGAGCGTCCGTTCGCCTGATCGTGCCACAGCATCTTGCGCTCGACGCCCTCGACCAGGCGCTCCCAGGTGCCCTCGGCGGCGCGCACCGTCACGGTGTTGGGCAACGCGGCAGCGCCGATCACGCCCATGATGCGGCTGAACAGGTCGGGCGGCGGCGGGACCTCGGGCGCATCGAGCAGGGGGCCGAGTTTCTCGTTCCACTTGTCGATGTCGCGCGCGAGCGCCGGATCGCGGCTCGCCGCGCGCGCCACGGCGTCGTGCTCCTCGGGCGGCAAGAGCCCGAGCACGTATTCGGCGGCGCGATCCTTGGCGGGCTTGGTCATCGGTACAGTACGGCTTCTAGCATGCGGTGGTTTCGCGGCGAAAGCCTGCCTTGCACCGTACGCAGACGTGATAATTTGCGCCTCCCGCCGGGAATCCCGCCAGCGAACAGGCCGCCCATGACCAAGACCTCGCTCGGCAACTTCTTCGAGGACTTCCGCCTCGGCCACGAGATCGCGCACGCCACCCCGCGCACCGTCACGGCCGGCGACGTCGCGCTCTACAACGCGCTCTATGGCGGCCGCTTCGCCGTGCAGTCGTCGGACGCGTTCGCTCGAGCCGTCGGCTACGAGCAGGCGCCGGTCGACGACCTGCTGGTGTTTCACATCGTGTTCGGCAAGACCGTGCCGGATATATCGCTCAATGCGGTCGCCAACCTGGGCTATGCGGACTGCCGGTTCCTCTCGACCGTCTACCCGGGCGCTACCCTGACGGCGGTCTCGGAAGTCATCGGGCTGAAGGAGAATTCAAGCCGCAAGACCGGGATCGTGTACGTACGCTCGACCGGCTTCGATCAGGCCGGCGTCAAGGTGCTCGAATATGTGCGCTGGGTCATGGTGCGCAAGCGCGACGAGGCCGTGCCCGCGCCGGCCGATCTCGTGCCGCAACTGCCCGCCGCGGTCGATCCTGACGATCTCGATGGCGCTTGTCCGCCGATCGCCGTCGACTCCTACGACTTCGCGCTCGCCGGCAGTCCGCACCGCTGGAACGACTACGCGGTCGGCGAAAAGATCGACCACGTCGACGGCATGACGGTCGAGGAGGCCGAGCATCAGATCGCGACGCGGCTCTACCAGAATACGGCGCGCGTGCACTTCGATCAGTTCACCGCGGGCAAGAGCCGTTTCGGCCGCCGGCTGATCTACGGCGGGCACGTGATCTCGGCGGCGCGCGCGCTGTCGTTCAACGGGCTCGCCAACGCGTTCCACGTCGCCGCCATCAACGGCGGGCGGCACGTCGCGCCGCTGTTTGCCGGCGACACCGTGTTCGCGTGGTCGGAGGTGCTGGCCAAGGCCGAGCTGCCAAATCGCAGCGACGTCGGCGCGCTGCGCCTGCGCACCGTCGCCACCAAGGACCGGCCGTGCGGCGATTTTCCGCTCAAGACCGGCGAGGCCGACGATCCAGCCGTGATCCTCGATCTCGACTACTGGGTGCTGATACCGCGGTGAAAGCCGTAGCCCGCATGAGCGCAAGCGATTTGCGGGGACCGGTGGCGCCAGCGTAGCGACCTTCCCGGGTTTCGCTTCGCTCACTCGGGCTATAGGCTAATGTCCGGCCCGCATATGATCCACGAGCTGGCGCGCATAGGGCGGCAGCGCCGCGTAGTCGCGCACGCAGATGGTGAGATCGCGCAGCGCCCACGGATCGGTGAGCTCGACCGCCTTGATCGCCATCGCCTTGGCGGCCCAGCGCGCGGTCGTCTCAGGCACGATGCCGACCCCGACATTGCGTTCGACCAGCCGGCACACCGCGTCGAAGCTGCGTAGCTGCACGCGCAGGCGCAACGGCTGACCGATCGGCGCCGCCTTCTCGGCCAGAAAGCGCTGCAGCGCGCTGGCGCGGTCGAGGCCGACGAAGTCGTGCGCCAGCACTTCGGCGAAAGCGATACTGGAGCGCGCGGCGAGCGGATGATCGCGCGCGACCACGAGCACGAAGCGGTCCTTGCGGAACGGATAGGTCTCGAGCGCACTGGTATCGACGGTGGCGGCCACGATGCCGAGATCGGCGACGCCTTCGGCGATCAGGCCGACGATCTCGTCGGAGAGGCGCTCCTCGAGGTCGACGCTGACGTTGGGATGGACGGCAAGGAACGAGCTCAGCGCTTCGGGTAGAAATTCGGTCAGCGCATTGGTGTTGGAGAGCATGCGGATCTGCCCGGCGAGCCCACCCCCATAGGCGCCGAGATCCTCGCGCAGCCGCTCGGCCTGGCGCAGGATGGCGCGTGCGTGCTGCAACAAGGTGCGCCCGGCCTGGGTCGGCGTCACGCCCTGGCGGGCGCGCACCAGCAGGGCCGCGCCGAGGGCTTCTTCCATGAGCCGGATGCGCGTGGAAGCGGCGGCGAGCGCCAGGTTGGCGCGCGCGGCGCCGTGCGTGATGCTGCCCGCGTCGACGACGTGGCGGAACAGGCTGAGATCGACCAGGTCGAAACGCATCTTGGTATACCAATCCTTCGTGAAACGCGAAGCCTAACTCTGTCGAATGCTCATTGTTATGGGTCTTTGTAAGGTTTATGCTTCGTGGAGAACGAAGTAAAGAGGCGAGGACCTCACGACAAGAATCGCTGTCCGCCCAACCCCGGGACAGCCGGGCCGCTCGGATTGCGACCGTGCAGGACATTCGTTAGGAACCAAGTCGACGGAATTGGAAGCCCCGATGGCCGAAACCAGAGCCCAGCGGCCGCTCTCACCGCACCTGCAGATCTACAAGCCGATGCTGACGATGATGATGTCCATCGTCCATCGCGTCACCGGCACGGCGTTGTATTTCGGTACGCTGCTGCTGGCCTGGTGGCTGATCGCGACCGCATCCGGCCCGAACGCCTATGCGGATGTGCAGTGGTTCATGACCACGTTGGTCGGGCGCGTGATCCTGTTCGGCTACACCTGGGCGCTGATCCACCACATGTTCGGCGGCATCCGCCACTTCATCTGGGACATCGGCTACGGCCACGGGCCGCAGGAGCGCGAGTGGCTGGTGCGGCTCGGCCTGGTCGGCTCGATCCTTGCCACCATCGCACTATGGATCGTGGGCTATCTGATGATGTGGGGCGCGCGATGAGAAACGCGACCGACATGCGCACGCCGCTTGGACGTGTCCGCGGCCTCGGCTCGGCCAAGTCCGGCACCGAGCATTTCTGGCGCCAGCGACTGACCGCGATCGCCAACGTGCCGCTCACGATCGCGGTCATCATCATCGTGGTGGCGCTGTTCGGCCGCAATCACGCCGCCGCGCAGCAGATCCTCGGCTCGCCGCTGGTCGCCATCGTGATGCTGCTGTTCATCGGGTCGATCACCTATCACATGCGGCTCGGCATGCAGGTCATTATCGAGGATTACGTCCACCATGAGGGATGGAAGCTCGCGCTGGTGATCGCGAACACGTTCTTCACCATCGCGGTCGGCCTTGCGGCCGTCTACGCCATCCTCAAGCTGTCCTTTGGGGTGTGAGCCGATGGCGACGAACAATGCGAACGGCGCTCCGGCGGTGAACGGTCACGCCTATCCGATCGAGGACCACACCTACGACGTAGTGGTGGTCGGCGCCGGCGGCGCGGGCCTGCGCGCGGTGGTCGGCTGCAGCGAGGCGGGGTTGCGCACCGCCTGCATCACCAAGGTGTTCCCGACGCGCTCGCACACGGTCGCGGCGCAGGGCGGAATCGCGGCCGCGCTCGGCAACATGGGCGAGGACGACTGGCGCTGGCACATGTACGACACGGTGAAGGGCGCCGACTGGCTCGGCGACCAGGACACCATCGAATACATGTGCCGCAACGCGCCGGCCGCCGTCTACGAGCTCGAGCACTGGGGCCTGCCGTTCTCGCGCCGCGAGGAAGACGGCAAGATCTACCAGCGTCCGTTCGGCGGCATGACCACCCACTACGGCAAGGGCACCGCGCAGCGTACGTGCGCGGCGGCAGATCGCACTGGCCACGCCATGCTGCACACCATGTACGGACAGGCGCTGCGCCACGCGGCCGAATTCTTCATCGAGTACTTCGCCATCGATCTCATCGTCGACGACGAGGGGCGCTGCCGCGGCGTGGTTGCGCTCAAGCTCGAGGACGGCTCGATCCACCGCTTCCGCGCTCAGACCACGGTGCTGGCGACCGGCGGCTACGGCCGCGCCTATTTCTCCTGCACGTCGGCGCATATCTGCACCGGCGACGGCAACGCCATGGTGCTGCGCGCGGGCCTGCCGCTCGAGGACATGGAGTTCGTCCAGTTCCACCCGACCGGCATCTATCCGGCCGGCTGCCTGATCACCGAAGGCTCGCGCGGCGAGGGCGGATACCTCACCAACGCCGAAGGCGAGCGCTTCATGGAGCGCTACGCGCCGTCGGCCAAGGACCTCGCCTCGCGCGACGTGGTGTCGCGCGCGATGACGATCGAGATCCGTGAAGGCCGCGGCGTCGGCAAGGACAAGGACCACATCTACCTGCACCTCGATCATCTCGACCCCGGAGTGCTGCACGAGCGCCTGCCCGGCATCAGCGAGACCGCGCGCATCTTCGCCGGCGTCGACGTGTCGCGCGAGCCGGTGCCGGTGCTGCCGACCGTGCACTACAACATGGGCGGCATCCCGACGAACTATCACGGCGAGGTGCTGACCAAGCGGAACGGCGATCCCGACTGCGTAGTGCCCGGCCTGATGGCGCTGGGCGAGGCGGCGTGTGTTTCGGTTCACGGTGCAAATCGCCTCGGCTCGAACTCGCTGATCGATCTGGTGGTGTTCGGCCGCGCGGCGGCGCTGCGCTGCGCCGAGAAGCTCACGCCCGGCGACAAGCAGCCCGAGCTGCCGAAGGATTCGGCCGAGCGGCCGCTTTCCCGCCTCGACAAGTTCCGTCATGCCGCCGGCAGCGCGCCGACCGCCGAGCTGCGGCTGAAGATGCAGAAGGTAATGCAGACCAACTGTGCGGTGTTCCGCACCGGTGAGGTGCTCGACGAAGGCCACAAGCTGATCCACGACGTGTTCGGCGGCGTGACCGACGTGCGCGTCACCGACCGTTCGCTGATCTGGAACTCGGACCTGATCGAGACGCTCGAGTTCGACAACCTGATCGCCCAGGCGGTGGTCACCATGGACTCGGCGCTGAACCGCACCGAGAGCAGAGGCGCGCACGCGCGCGAGGACTTCCCCGAGCGCGACGACAGGAACTGGATGAAGCACACGCTGGCCTGGTTCGACGACGCCACCGGCAAAGTGACGATCGACTATCGTCCGGTACACACCTACACGATGACCAACGAGATCGCCTATATCGAGCCGAAGGCTCGCGTCTATTGACGCGAATACAGGATCGAAGCCAGGAGCAAACCATGAAATCGATGCGGAAGCCGGCCAAGAAGGAGCCGGTCAAGACAAAGAAGTCGGTTGCGGAGCGTGGCACCGGTTCGATGCCCGAGATCCTCACCGACAACGGCAGTTTGATCTCGAAGCGGAATCTGATCTCGAAAAAGAAATAAGGCCGATGCCGGCCGGAGAATGAAATGGTCGAACTCACGCTGCCCAAGAACTCGAAATACACCGACGGTAAGACCTGGCCGCATCGGCCCGGCGCGAGCGCGGAGCGTGAGTTTCGCATCTACCGCTGGAACCCCGAGGACGGGCAGAACCCGCGCATCGACACCTATCATGTCGACACGAACGACTGCGGCCCGATGGTCCTGGACGCGCTGATCTGGATCAAGAACAGCATCGATCCGACCTTGACGTTCCGCCGTTCCTGCCGCGAGGGCGTGTGCGGCTCGTGCGCCATGAACATCGACGGCACCAACACGCTCGCCTGCACGCGCGGCATGAACGAGATCAAGGGCACGGTGCGCATCTATCCGCTGCCGCATCAGCCGGTGGTCAAGGACCTGGTGCCGGATCTCACCAACTTCTACGCCCAGCACGCAGCCGTTCAGCCATGGCTCAAGACCGCGACGGCGGCGCCGGAGAAGGAATGGAAGCAGTCGAAAGAGGAGCGCGACAAGCTCGATGGGCTGTACGAATGCATCCTGTGCGCCTGCTGCTCGACCGCGTGCCCGAGCTATTGGTGGAACTCGGAGCGCTTCCTCGGGCCGGCCGCGCTGTTGCAGGCGCGGCGCTGGATCGTGGACTCTCGCGATGAGACGACGGGCGAGCGGCTCGACGACCTGGAAGACCCGTTCCGCCTCTACCGCTGCCACACCATCATGAACTGCGCCAAGGCCTGCCCCAAGAGCCTTAATCCCGCCAAGGCAATCGCCGAGATCAAGCGCGCGATGGTCGAGCGGCAGGTGTGATTTCGTCATGGCCGGGCTTAGCCGTCCGAAGGACGGCGTCGCTTCGCTCGCCTATTGACCCGGCCATCCGCGTCTTGCTTTCTGAAACCAAAGTCGTGGATGCCCGCAACAAGTGCGGGCATGACGGAAAACATTAAGCGAGGCCCCCATGATCGACCACGTCGGCTTTCCGGTGTCGGACTACGCAAAGTCCAAGGCGTTCTACGAGCAGGCGCTGAAACCGCTCGGTTACGTCGTGGTCATGGAAGTGCAGCAGAGCGAGAACGACGCCAAGGCGGCCGGCTTCGGCGTCGGCGGCAAGCCGGATTTCTGGATCGGCGGCGAGGGCGGGCTGAACCTTCCGATGCACATCGCGATCCAAGCCAAGGACCGCGCCAGCGTCGATGCGTTCTACAAGGCCGCGCTTGCGGCCGGGGCAACCGACAACGGCGCGCCGGGCATCAGAGCGCACTACCATCCCAATTACTACGGCGCCTTCGTACTCGATCCCGATGGCCACAACATCGAAGCCGTGTGCCACAGTCCGGCCTAAAGCCTGATCCCGAAAAGTGGGTACCGGTTTTCGGAAAAGATCACGCTTCAACAATAAGATAGAGCGGGATGACGATTCGAAGAAAGTCATCCTGCTCTAGCTACGGGCGCGCGCCGTGCTCTAAGGGCGGCGGGCCATGTCCTCGCTGCAGACAGGCACGGCCGCGTCAGACCGAGGGGTTCGTTCCGGTGCGGAATTTCACGACGCGTCCATCTCCGCGGGTTATCGGACGGATATGCGCAAGGCTCTCAGCCAGTTCGAGCTGGGTGAATGGCTTTGACAGCCGCGGAAGCTCCGGTTGGGTCTCCGCCGCCAATTCGGCAAATCCGGTGGCGATGATGATGGGGAGGTCCGGCCATTCTTTCCTGATCGCTTCGGCGAGTTGAACGCCGGTCATTTGCGGCATGGCTTGATCGGTAATGACCAGGTCGACTGAAGCCTCGCGCCGGAGAATATCGAGTGCGCCTTTGCCCGACGTCGCGGCGAAGACGGTGTGACCGAGATCTTCCAGCATCGCGACGGTGTTGGTCAGGACCAGACTGTCGTCGTCGACCACCACGGTAACGAGCGGATGCTGTTCCTTGCGCATGGCGTGGGTCGCGTGCGGCGTTCGATCGGCCGCGGGTGCTTTCTCTTCCGCGATCGGCAGCCAAAGCTCCGCGGTCGTGCCTTCGCCCTTGCGGCTCTGCAGGATGAAGCGCCCGCCGGATTGCTCGGCCAGCCCATGCACCATGGCCAAGCCCAGCCCGGTGCCTTTGCCGATCCCCTTGGTGGTGAAGAACGGCTCCATCGCGCGCGCCAAGGTAGCCTCATCCATGCCGACGCCGGTGTCCCGCACCGCCAGGCAGACATAGGGTCCCGGTTTCAAGCCACTGCCGTGACCCGGCGGGATGGTTTGCTCCCGCGCCGCCAGCACGATCTGACCGCCGTCGGACATTGCGTCGCGCGCATTCACGGTGAGATTGAGCAGGGCCATCTCGAGCTGGTTGGCGTCCGCCCGTACCGGCTTGAGGACCAGCGGAAAGCGGGTCTCGATGCCGACCGCAGGTCCGAGCGACCGCTCCAGCAGCTCCGTCATGCCGCGCACCAGCTCCGGGATGTCGACGGGCTCTTGCTTGAGTTCCTGCCGCCGCGCGAAGGCGAGCATGCGCTTGGTCAGGGTCGAACCACGCTGCGCACCCTGAACCGCGTTCTCCAGCAGCTTCAGGAGCTTGGGATCGTCGGGCAGTCGCTTGCGCATCAGCTCGAGACTGCCGAGCACCGCCATCAGCAGGTTGTTGAAATCGTGGGCGATGCCGCCGGTGAGCTGCCCGATCGCATCCATCTTCTGCGATTGCAGCAGCTCCTCGCGCGCTTTTGCGAGCTTTTGCTGCGCCTCCCAGCGCTCGGTGACGTCGCGCGTGACCTTGGCGTATCCGATGAGCTCCCCGCGGTCGTCGCGAATTGGATCGATGATGACGTGCGCCCTGAAGTGGCTGCCGTCCTTGCGGACGCGCCAGCCTTCCCGTTCGAATCGATTATCGCGCAGGGCGATCTCAAGGGCATATTGTGGTTCGCCCGCTTCGCGGTCTTCATCGGTGTAGAACTTCGAGAAGTGTTGGCCGATGATCTCTTCCGGCAGGTATCCCTTGATCCGTTGCGCTCCGAGGTTCCAGTTGGACACGCGGCCTTCCGTGTCGAGCAGGTAAATGGCGTAGTCGGTGACGCCCCGCACGAGCAGCCGGAACTGCTCCTCGCTGCGCCTGAGCTTCTGCTCGGCTTCCCGGCGCTCGGTCAGGTCGCGCGTGATCTTGGCAAAACCGGCGATCTCGCCCGTCGGCAAGCGGATCGGGTCGATGACGACAAAGGCCCAGAAGCGGGAACCATCCTTGCGGATGCGCCAGCCTTCGCTCTCGAACTTGCCCTCGCGGGCCGCAGTCTCGAGCGCACGGGCCGGCAGTCCGGCGTTGCGATCATCCTCGCTGTAGAATCGCGAGAAATGCTGTCCGATGATTTCCTGGGCCGTGTAGCCCTTGAAACGCTGTGCGCCGGGATTCCAGCTTATCACGATCCCGGTGGGGTTGAGCATGTAAATGGCGTAGTCGGTCACCGCCTGGATGAGGAGACGGTAGCGCTCGAGCGGGTCCGAAAACTGGTCAAATGGCTGCATTGCCCCCCACGACAGATTTTGCCCCAACGGAAACAGCCGGCGACGTGGAAGGTTCCATCCCCGGCAGTCCGGAATCAGGCTTGAATCAGATCGCGCATGGCGCGCACCGCCGCCGGGTAGCCCTTGGCGCCGAGTCCCGCGATGATCGCGGTCGCGACTTTCGACACATAGGAATTGTGATAATGCGCCTCGCGCTTGTGGATGTTCGAGATGTGCAATTCGATGATCGGGCCGGGGAACATCTTCAGCGCATCGAACAGCGCGAGCGACGTGAACGTATAGGCGGCCGGGTTGATGATGATGCCGCTGCCCCGGTCGATCGCCTCGTGCACCCAGTCGATCAACTGCGTCTCGCTGTTGGTCTGGCGGAATTCGATGGCCTGCCCAACCGCCTCGGCGCGGCACATCTTCTCGACGTCGGACAGCGTGGTCGTCCCGTAGATGTGCGGCTCGCGCGTGCCGAGGCGGTTGAGGTTGGGACCGTTCAGGACATAGATCGGCTTGGCCATGTTTCGTGCTTTCGTGTGAACGGGCCGATCGCTCAGCCCTTGTAACCCATCAGCCGGGGCAGCCAGAGAACCGTCTCGGGGATGAAGGTGATGATCGCGAGCGCCACGATCATCGCGATGACGAACGGCATGGTGTCGCGGATGACATGGCGCAGCGGCGCGCCCGAGATGGCCGAGATGATGAACAGCAATAATCCGTAGGGCGGGGTCACCAGCCCGATCATGATGTTGAACACCGCGACCACGCCGAAGTGCACCAAGTCGATACCGAGCGCCTTGGCGGTCGGTATGAAGATCGGCAGCACGACGAGGATGATGGTGCTGCCCTCGAGCAGGCAGCCGAGCACCAGCAGGATGACGTTCACCCAGAACAGGAATGCCGTCGGCGAGAAGTCGTAGCCGGCGAGAAGGGCCTTAACGGTCAGCGGGATCTGCTCGATCGTCACCACGTAATTGAACACGAGCGCGCCGGCGATCAGCATGCCGATCGAGGCGGTCGCGCGGGAACTGTTGAGCACCGCGCCATAGGTGTCGGCCAGCGTGATGTTGCGGTACCAGATGGCGCCGACCAGAAACGCGTAGGCGGCGGCGACGGCGGCGGCCTCGGTCGGCGTCATGACGCCGCTGTAGATTCCGCCGAGCAGGATGACCGGCATCAGCAGGGCCGGCAGCGCGATCCAGGTGATCATCGGCCATTCGCGCAACGGGATCGGCTTCTCCACCGGATAGTCGTGCCGATGCGCCTGGATGGTGTTGATCACCATCTGCGCGAGCGCCATCAAGAGCCCCGGAATGACCCCGCCGAGGAACAGATAGCCGACGGACGTGTCCGAGATCAGCGCGTAGAGCACCATCGGGATCGACGGCGGGATGATCGGGCCGATGACCGCGGATGCTGCAGTGACCGCCGCCGCGTAGCTGAGCGGATAGCGGTTGTTGCGCGTCATCATGTCGATGCTGATGCGCCCCGTGGCGGCGAGGTCGGCGATCGCCGAACCGGACATGCCGGCGAAGATGATGCTTTGCACGATGTTGATGTGGCCAAGCCCGCCGCGGAACCGGCCGACCAGCATGTCGCAGAAGCGCAGCAGCTGGTCCGTCATCTTGCTGACGTTCATCAGCTCGGCGGAGAACAGGAACAGCGGCACCGCGAGCAGGACGTAGCTGTTGTAGAGGCCGTTCAGTATCTGCTCGGCCGAGGTGCCGAGATCGAGGCCCGCCAGCAGGAGATAGAGGATGGAGCCGGCGATCATCGAATAGCCGATCGGCAATCCGAGCAGGCCGAGTGCGAGGATGGTGTAGATCGATACTGCGAAAGGACTCATCATAGCGCGGAGCCGGCACCGATCTCGATGTCGGGCGGATGGCCGCGCAGCGCGCGCCACGTCAGGGCGGCATAGCGAATGATGATGCCCACCGAGAACAAGATGTAGATCGAATAGAGATAATCGAGGCGAATGCCGAGATAAGCGGAGCGCTCGACCTTGAGGAAAGTAATGTAGGCGATCACGCCGGGCAGGGCGATCCCGAACAGTACGATGGCCGCAATACCGGTGATGACAGTGCAGACGCAGCGCGTCTTGTCACTGAGCGAGCTGTAGAAAATGTCGAAGCGGACTTCGTCCTTTTCGCGCAGGACAAACACCGCGCCCCACAGGGTGCACCAGATCCACGCGATCAGGCTCGCCTCTTCGGTCCAGCCGAGCGGATAGTTGAAGACGTAGCGCGCCACGATCGTAAGGATGAAACACAAGAACATGATCAGCAGCAGCGCAGCCGAGACGTTCTCCGCGCGGCGGCGCAGCCAGCGCGCAAGGACGGCGAGTCTGTCCCAGTCCATCGCATTCCCCCCGCCCGGCAGGCGCCGGCCGTCATCGCGCGTGACGGCGGCCGGCAATCGCCTCGAATACGTAGGGCGCTATTTGACCGCGTTGATGCGTTCGATCGCGCCCTTCGGCCACTCGCTGCCGTACTTGTCGAGATAGCGCTTCTGCGCGAAGGCGCGGAACGCGTTCTGGTCGGGCGTGTAGACCTGCTTGCCTTCCTTCTTGAAGAACTCGATCGCGTCCTGTTCCTGCGCATTGTATTTCGCCGCGTTGGCGTCGAAGGCCTTGTCGGCCTCGGCACGGAGCTTGGCCTGCTGCTCCGGCTTCAGGCTCGCCCACGCCTTTTTCGACACCGCCAGCATGTCGTAGCCGAGCACGTGGTTGGTCAGGATGAACTGCGACGTGACTTCGTAGAACTTCATCGACCGGCCGGAGACGAGCGGATTGTCCTGCCCGTCGACCGCGCCGGCCTGCAATGCGGTGTAGAGCTCCGCGTAGGCCACCGGCGTCGGATTGGCGCCGAGCAACTCGCCGAGGAACTGCCAGAATTCGCCCGGCGGCATGCGCAGCTTGATGCCGGCGAGGTCGGCCGGCGTGTTGATCTTCTTGGCGGGTTTCAGGTTGACCTGGCGCGCGCCGAAGTAAACCGGGCGGATCACCTCGATGCCGAGCTGATCGCGCGCCATCTTGATGAACTCCTGGCCGACGTCGCTGGCGAAGGTCTTCTTCAGGTGATCGTAGTCGCGGAACAGGTACGCCGAGGTCATCAGCGACCAGGCCGGGATCTGCTTTGAGATATCGGCCGGAGCGAGATTGCAGAGCTCGAGGTTCTCGCGCTGGAGCGCGACCAGCTCGGTCCCCTGCCGAAACAGCGTGTTGCTCCAGTACGGCTCGAGATCGAAATCGTCCTTCATCGCCGCGGCGAACGCCTTGTAGCCCTCGGCGCGAAGATCGGTTTCCGGGAAGGCGACGCTGAGCCGCAATTTCGGCTTGCCCTGCGCATAGGCCGCCTGGGTCGATGCCAGTGCCAGCGCGCTCGCGCCTGCCGCCATCACCGATCGGCGGGTGAATTGAACGGTCATGTTCGTCCTCCCTTCGCACTTGCTCGAGATGCGTGAGAGCTATCTATCGCGTCCCGCTAAGACCGAATCAATAGGCAATTTCATTTTCATATGAGATTCTTGATTTCGTATGATATATTCTGGCACGGTGGCGCGGGACGGTGGCCGCGCTAGGATGGCATGCGGCGGCGCGACGGGCTGTTAGCGCAAAGGGAAAAGTCTAAATAAATCAGAGCCATGCTGACGAGAACCTCCGACTACGATTCGGTCAGCGAGAAAGCCTACCGGCGGATTCGCAGTGACATCATTTTCGGAAAGCTCAGTCCGTCCGAAAAGCTGAAGCTCGAACGGCTGCGCGAGGATTATGGCGTGAGCGTCGGCACGCTGCGCGAGTTGCTTAACCGGCTGGCGTCGGAAGGGCTGGTGATCGCCGAGGGCCAGCGCGGGTTCGAAGTCGCGCCGGTTTCGGCCGCGAACTTGCGCGAGATCGCGGCGCTGCGGCTGCTGTTGGAGTCCCACGCGCTCACCCAATCCTTCCAGGCCGGCGACATGGAGTGGGAGGGGCGCGTCGTCTCGGCCTATCACAAGCTTTCGGCGATCGAGAAGAAGCTGGTTTCGGGCGACCGCGCCGATTCCGAAACCTGGAAGCGGTATGACTGGGAATTCCATCACGCGCTGATATCGGCGTGCGGCTCGAACGCGCTCTTGGAAACGCATGCACCGGTCTACGACAAGTATCTGCGCTATCAGATGATCGCCGGCATCTTCCGCGGCGAGATCGCCGCGCACGAGCACCGCAAGCTGCTCGACTGCGCGCTCGGCCGCGACTCAAGGACCGCGCGCGACGTACTGGTGATCCACATCGAGGCTTGCGTCGATTTCACGCTGGCCAACGGCAAGCTCGCCTTCATGGCGCGATGAGGAACGGCGCGCGGTCACGCCGCGCCGGCGCGAACCGTTACGCATTGGCGGCAGCATCCTCCGGCACTTCGTCGGTCATCACCTTGAAACCTTCGAGTCGGCACGGGCCGAACGAGGTCACCAGCGCGACGTCGGTGGCATCGCGCCCGCGCGCCATCAGGATGCGGCCGATGCGCGGCACGTTGTTCCTGGGATCGAAGGTGTACCAGCGTCCTCCGAGATAGGCCTCGAACCAGGCGGCGAAGTCCATCGGGCCATAAGGCGGTGCCGTGCCCATGTCGCCGAGATAGCCGGTGCAGTAGCGCGCCGGAACGTTCATGCACCGGCATAGCGCGATGGCGAGGTGGGCATAGTCGCGGCACACGCCGCGCCGCTCGACATGGGCGTCCCACGCCGTCTTGGTCGAGCTGGCGTGCTCATAGCCGAACGTGATGCGAGCGTGAACGTAGTCGCAGATCGCCTGCACCAGCGGCCACCCCTTGGGGACCTGCCCGAACAGAGACCACGCCATGTCCGACAGGCGGTCGGTCTCGCAGTAGCGGCTGCCGAGGAGGAAGATCAGAGTTTCCACCGGCAGCTGTTCCAGCGCGTGCTGCTCCGCGTCCGGCGCCACCGCGTCCACCTCCCCGCTGTCGCGGATCAGGAAGTCCGCGGACATGGTCAATCGGCCCACGGGGGCGCGGATCACATGGCAGAAATTGCCGAAACTGTCGTGATAGGTGTTGGCGGGGATGGGCGGATCGAGCCGCAGGCGATCCCAGGTCAGCAGGTCCGCGGTACGCTCCGGATGAACGCTCATCTGCAGGATCATGGGCGTGGGCTGCGGGCAGTCGTAGGCAATCTCGTAGCCCGCACGGATCTTCATCGAATGCCTCTGCGTCGCGCGCAATTCTACCGAATGTCTGTTAAGAGGCGAGACGACAGCAAGGTTCCGGTCTTTCGTCATGAGCGCGGGCGCGCACCCTGTTTTTTCCAGTTAAGTCAGGGCGCATCGTGACGACAGCACAACGGACCCTGCGGACCGGCCGCTCGATCTGGGAATGGCGTCGGGCATCGAGCGTGCCGCATGGTCGGCTGACAAGAGACCTCGAGACGGACGTCCTTGTGATCGGCGCGGGCATCACCGGCGCCACCATCGCCGATGCCTTGGCGGCGACCGGCCTCCACGTGGCGGTCGTGGACAAGCGCGGGCTGGCCAAAGGGTCGACGACCGCCAGCACCGCTCTGGTGCAGTATGAAATCGACACCCCGCTCAGCAAGCTTGCGCGCAGGATCGGACGAAGGGATGCCGTGCGCGCCTGGCGGCGATCGCGGCTCGCCGTGGATGCACTCGCGGCGCGGCTTGGCGAGCTGCGGCGCTCTGACCCGCAGGCCCGACGTCGATGCCGATCTCTACGATTTCCCTCGGCCGGCATGAAAATAGTTTCGCGCGACATCGACGCATACCGGGCGGAACCGGATGGCCAGCGGTGGCACGCTTTGCTTGCCCACCTACGAAACCACCGGCAGCGCCTCGATGTCGTAGCCGTGACCGAGCTTGCGGCCGGTTGCGGGGTCATCGATCTCCATCTCGAAACGCTCGGCCGGCCGGATGCCGCCGATCGCCGACAGGGTGCCGCCGAACATGATGGTGCCGGGCTTCAAGCCGGCGCCGTTGGTCCATCGCCGCATCAGGTCCCAAGGGTCGCGCAATTGCGCGAGCGTGCCGTCCTGGTAGGGCACGCGCCGCCCCGCGATGGTGGCGAAGGCGCGCAGCGCGAGCGTGTCCCAGCGCGCCTCGACCTCGTCGAGCCGCCACAGCGAGGCGCCCAGCACCTTGCCGGCCAATTGCTTCGACAGCGCGATCCCCATGGTCTCGGCCTTGCGGTCGGTGTGATCCGAACCGACGCCGACCCACAGCCCGTCTTCGAGCGCGACGATGACCGGCTCGGCTTCGCCCGAGGTGTCGGGCCCGAGCACCTGGATGCGCGCGGCCTGGGTCACGAGGTCGACGGCGACGCGATAGAACACCGGCACCGCGGACGGCGGCGGCACCCCGATCGCGGCAAGCTCATCGATATGATGGCGCAACGCCTCCTCGTCGCGCCCGGCCCAGCCGGCGAGCACCAGCGTGTGCGGCACGAGCGTCACCGTGTCGCTGCCGCCCGACCAGGTGCGTGAGAATCGAAGCATCGCCCTAAGGTTCTTTGCGTTTGCGCATGATCTTGTCCGAAAAGTCTTTTTCGGGATCATGCGCGAGCCGGCTGTTCTTGAGGTCGGTGACCAGCATGCAGCCGGGCGCGTGCGTGATGGCGAAATCGGGCTTGGCGGCCGCGATCACCGCCTGCGGCGTCACCCCGCAGGCCCAGAACACCGGCAGCTCGTCGGCCTCGACCGTCACCGCGTCGCCGTAGTCCGGCTTGGTGATGTCAGCGATGCCGATCAGATGCGGCAGGCCGATATGCACCGGCGCGCCATGCACGGCGGGAAAGCGCGAGGTGATCTGCACGGCGCGGATCGCGTCGCCCGGTTTCATCGGGCGCATCGAGACCACCAGCGGGCCGGCGAACGGCCCGGCCGACATGCAGGCCACGTTGGTGCGATACATGGAGACGTTGGCGCCGCGCGCGACGTGGCGCAGCGGCACGCCATCCTCGATCAGCGCCTCCTCGAACGAGAACGAGCAGCCGATCACGAAGCCGACGAGGTCGTCGCGCCAATAGGCCTTGATGTCGGTCGGCTCGTCGATGAGCTCGCCGCGCCTCCACACGCGGTAGCGCGGCAGGTCGGTGGTCAGATCGAGATTCTCGCCCAGCGCCGGCACGCGCGGATCGCCCGGCTCGGCCACGCCGATCAGCGGGCAAGGCTTGGGGTTGAGCTGGCAGAAGCGCAGGAAATCCGCGGCCAGGGGACGCGGCAGAATCGCGAGATTGCCCTGCACGTAGCCGGGCGCAAATCCCGAGGTCGGGCCGGCATGGCCGCCGTTGCGCGCGAGCAGGCGCGCGGCGAGGCCGGTCGGCGCCGCGGCGCGCAGTTTCCTTGGATCGGTCGCGATCGTCATCGATGCCTCGCGGGCATTTCCAGGCTGGGAGCTTAGTCGGGCCGCGGCGGGATGCCAATCAGCGCTGCGTTGCCGGCCTGAGCAGCCGCGACTGCACGTCGAGCATCGCGGTGGCGAAGCCGTGGCTGTCGGCCACCATCTCGCGCAGCACCGACAGCGGCGTCGGGTGCGCCGCCTCGACTTCGCCGACGACGCTGCCGAAGTCGAACGTCAGCTCGGCGTCGAACTTGCGTGCGAGCTGCTGCATGCGCTCGTTGGTGGCAAGGCATGCCATGTGCATGAGCTTGATGCCGCGGTTGCGCGCAGCAAGCAGCGTGCGCTCGAGCAGGGCGCTGCCGACGCCGTGGCTCTGCCATGGCTGCTCGATCGAGAACGCGGCCTCGGCTTCACGGCCGCGCGGCGTCCCGACGGAACGCAACTCCGCCGCGCCGCGCAGGATGCCGTCGACGAAGAAGCCGTGAATGATCGCGTCTGCTCCACGCGGCAGCTTGACGTAATTTTCGATGAATTCGTCGGCAACGCCGCCGCCGAAGCGATTGCGCCGGCTCTCGGTGTCGAGACGCAGCAGGTGGTCGCGATAGCTTTTCTTCTCGCTACTCCATAACTTGCGGATCAGCCCACCATCGATCAGCGGTTCGTTGTTCATAAGGTCTCCTGACGGTTCGTCGTCATTAAGACCCTCCGGTCGGTTCCTCCAACCCATTGGCGGATCCATCGAATCGCCAACAGGCCGCTAATGTTGCGATGCAACGGAGGCATGACAAGGGCGCGCGGCGAAAAAGCCGCGTCGGCGGTGATGCAATATTTCGCAATGTCGCAGCATCGCTATGTGGAAATTCCGGGAATGCTTCGGAACGCCACCTTGCGACAGCGCAAGGCGCGCCTCCCGACCGGCTCGGAACAACGTCGAATGAGTTGGAATTCTCAGCGCGTCGCCGCGGCATGCACGGCGCGGCGGAACGCTCCGTCGACCGTGATGGCGAAGTTGTAGTGCGTGTCCGAGAACGCCTGCGCCTGTTGCGGCGAGGCGCTGCGGAAGCCGACATAGATACCGGCAATACTGTGGCCGACGATCAGGGCGCCGCCGGAACTGCCCGGCGCGGCGCTGCAGTCGATGGCGAACTCGCGGATGCCGTCGGGCGCGGTCGCGAGCCAGCGCCGCACCGCGCAGCGTTCCGTCGCCATGGCGTCGGGATTGCCGTTGCCGCCGGCGCACATGACGACGCCGGCCGGCGTCGCGCCCGCTGCGGCGAGCCCGTAGGGCGCGGCGCCATGGATCGGCACGGCGAGCCGCGCCACCGCCCAGTCGCGCACTGCGGGCTCGGACAGCGGCGTGCGGCTGCCGGCGCGGATCGACGCCATGTCGATCGCGACCGGAGTGCTCGGCCCCATCGTCGGCTCGAACGTGCAGGTCGCCGCACGCGCAAGACCGTCGTTGCCGATCAGCACATGCGCCGCCGTGGTGATCACGTCGGATTTCACGGTCAGTTGCGCGGTGCCGATCGCATGGCCGCAGCGCACGATGCCGGTGGCGCCGAAACGCGTGTCGGCGTGTCGGCGCGGCAAGCGCCGATCGGTCTGCATGCTGACCGCGGGCACGTAGGGCTTGAGCAATTCCGGCGCGTAGCGATCGTCACGCTGCGCCGATGCGACCGTCGACGGAATGACGACGAGCGCGACGATGATCAGGTGATTGATGGATCGGCGCATGGCGACGGCGCCAATGCAAATGCACGCAAATGCGAAAGGTTGAAGCGGCCGGCGCAAGGCCGGCCGCTTCGGGGGGTGAACCGGTTGGGGAGCCGGTTCCGGGGGGTCAGAAGCCGACCGAAACGCTGCCCGCGCGATCGACGATCGCACCGCGGCCGGCCGGGGCCTGGATCTGCGACACCGCGGCGTTGCGGCCCTCGGTCACGACCGTGGTCGCGCCCGGATAACGGCCCTGCTGGTTCGGGTCGTACTCGGTGGCAAGCGCAAGCGACGAGGTGCCGAGCACGAGCGCAGCGGCAACGAGGATCTTGGTCTTCATGGTCTAGTCTCCGTTTGGTTCGAGTGTTGCGATTAACGAAGTCGACCGGTCTGGTCCGACTCCATTCGTCGAGGAAGGTCTGTTGTTCCCCCGGCGGATGCGCGGGAGATACGGGCGTTCCGCTTCACTTGCGAATCACGAGACGTCGCCTGCGATCACGGAATCCGTGAAGCACTCGTGATCGAACTTTTTGAAACCGGAATCCGAGGCTCGCGTAAGCGCGTGCATCGAAAGCGTTTTCGTGAATCCGGCCGGTAACGCGCCGCAGCCGCTTACGCAGCGGCACGACACCTGTTATTTGCCAATGCGATCGGAGCCATCACAAACATTGACGATCCCTCCTGATGCCGGCCACCGTCAGCGAACGTTACGCGGCGCTCGTCGCCGAAGGCGAGATCGAGCGCGATGCGGCGCAGGAAGCGGCCGTGGCCAAGCTCGCGCGGCTCGAAGAGCGGCTTTCGCGGCATCGGCTGGCGCGCAAGTCGTCGGCGCTCGGCTGGATGTTCGGCCGCAGCGAGAAGCAGGAAGGGCCGATCCGCGGGCTCTACATCCACGGCGACGTCGGCCGCGGCAAGACCATGCTGATGGACCTGTTCTTCGCCGCGAGCCCGGTCAAGCGCAAGCGCCGCGTCCATTTCCACGAGTTCATGGCCGACGTGCATGAGCGCATTCACGCCTTTCGCCGCAAGCTGAAATCCGGAGAGCTTTCCGGCGAGGACCCGGTGCGGCTCACCGCCGATGCGATCGCCGATGAATCGTGGCTGCTGTGCTTCGACGAGTTCCACGTTACCGACATCGCCGACGCCATGATCCTTGGCCGGCTGTTCACGCGCCTGTTCGAGCAGGGCGTGGTCGTGGTCGCGACCTCGAACGTGCATCCGGACGAACTCTACAAGGACGGGCTCAATCGCGCGCTGTTCGTGCCGTTCCTGGCGCTGCTTGCCGAGCGCATGGAGGTGGTCCGGCTCGATGCGCGCGCGGATTTCCGGCTCGAGAAGCTCACCGGACAGCCGATCTGGTACGTGCCGGCAGACGAAGCCGCACAGGTCGCGCTCGACCTGGCCTGGGAACGCCTCACCGGCTCATTCTCGGGCGAGCCATGCGACATCGCCATCAAGGGTCGCATGATCCGCGTGCCGGAAGCCGCGATGGGCGTCGCGCGCTTCACCTTCCATCAGTTGTGCGGGCAGCCGCTCGGGCCAAACGACTACCTGCGCATCGCACATGAATTCCACACCATCCTGCTCGACCGCATTCCGGTGATGGACTTCGCCCAGCGCAACGAGGCCAAGCGCTTCATCGCGCTGATCGATACGCTTTACGACAACGCCGTGAAGCTGGTGGCGTCGGCCGAGGCCGAGCCGCCGGCGCTGTATCGCGCGAGCGAGGGATACGAGGCGCAGGAATTCAAACGCACGGCGTCGCGGCTGATCGAAATGGGCTCGCACGGCTACCTGTCGCTCCCGCACGGGCGGCGCGATTCGGCGGCGACCGGCTCGAGCGCAGGGATCGTGGAAACCTGACGGCGCGCGGCAGCAGTGGTGCGCTGCAGCGACGAATCTGATTGGCTTCCGGCTGGCATAATGTATTATAGTTTGGGAGAATTTGGCAATGCAGGTGGATGGCCGAACGTCGACTTGAACCCCCGGTGTGGAGAGTTTAACCACCGGCGTCCGCGGTTCCGCGGCGCACCATCCAAACGAGGTTCAATCCCGCCATGGCGCGCAAGAAGATTGCATTGATCGGCTCCGGCCAGATCGGCGGCACGCTGGCCCATCTCATCGGCCTGAAGGAACTCGGCGACGTCGTGATGTTCGACATCGCCGAAGGCATCCCGCAGGGCAAGGCGCTCGACATCGCCGAATCCTCGCCGGTCGACGGGTTCGACGCCCGCTACGCCGGCACCAACGCGTACGATGCGATCGAGGGCGCCGACGTATGCGTCGTCACCGCCGGCGTACCGCGCAAGCCCGGCATGAGCCGCGACGACCTGCTCAGTATCAACCTCAAGGTCATGGAGCAGGTCGGCGCCGGCATCAAGAAGTATGCGCCCAACGCCTTCATCATCTGCATCACCAATCCGCTCGACGCCATGGTGTGGGCGCTGCAGAAGTGCTGCGAGCTGCCGAAGAACATGGTGGTCGGCATGGCGGGCGTGCTCGATTCCGCGCGCTTTCGCTATTTCCTCGCCGACGAGTTCGACGTCTCGGTCGAGGACGTGACGGCGTTCGTGCTTGGCGGCCACGGCGACACCATGGTGCCGCTGGTGCGCTATTCGACCGTCGCCGGCGTGCCGTTGCCGGATCTGGTCAAGATCGGCTGGACCACGCAGGGCCGGCTCGACGCGATCGTGCAGCGCACCCGCGACGGCGGCGCCGAGATCGTCAATCTGCTGAAGACCGGCTCGGCCTTCTACGCGCCGGCCGCGGCCGCGATCGCCATGACGGAGAGCTACCTGAAGGACAAGAAGCGGCTGCTGCCGTGCGCCGCGCATCTGACCGGCGAGTACGGCGTGCGCGACCTCTATGTCGGCGTGCCGGTGGTGATCGGCGCCCGAGGTGTGGAGCGCGTGCTCGAAATCGAGCTCAACGCCGCCGAGCGCGAGATGTTCGACAAGTCGGTGACCGCGGTGCGCACGCTGGTCGACGCCTGCATGAAGATCGCGCCCACGCTCGGGAAATAATCGCCGCCGGCATGGCGGTCGGGGGGCTTGGATGAATATTCACGAGTACCAGGCCAAGGCGGTGCTGGCCTCGTTCGGCGTGCCGGTGCCGCGCGGCTTGCCGGCGTTCAGCGTCGCGGAGGCCGTCAAGGCCGCGAGACAGCTCGGCGGCCCGGTCTGGGTGGTCAAGGCGCAGATCCACGCCGGCGGCCGCGGCAAGGCCGGCGGCGTCAAGGTCGTCAAGTCGATCGACGACGTCGAAAAGGAAGCCGCGCGCATCCTCGGCGCGACCCTGGTCACGCATCAGACCGGCCCGAAGGGCAAGCTCGTCAACCGCCTCTACGTCGAAGAAGGCTCGGCGATCGAGCGCGAGCTCTATCTGTCGATGCTGGTCGACCGCGCCACGTCGTGCGTCGCCATCGTGGTGTCGACCGAAGGCGGGATGGACATCGAGAAGGTCGCGCACGACACGCCGGACAAGATCCTCACCGTCACGGTCGATCCGGTCGCCAACATCTGCCCGCATCACGTGCGCCGCATCTCCAAGGCGCTGGCCTTGTCCGCCGATCAGCAGAAGCAGATGAGCGCGCTGCTCACCAAGCTGTACCAGGCCTTCACCTCCAAGGACATGAGCCTGCTCGAAGTGAATCCGCTGGTGGTCACGAAAGACGGGCAGCTGATCTGCCTCGACGCCAAGGTCGGCTTCGACGGCAACGCGCTCTATCGCCATCCCGACATGATGGAATTGCGCGACCTGACCGAGGAGGACGAGAAGGAGATCGAGGCCTCGAAGTTCGACCTCAACTACGTGGCGCTCGACGGCGAGATCGGCTGCATGGTCAACGGCGCCGGGCTCGCCATGGCCACCATGGACATCATCAAGCTCTACGGCCTTGCGCCTGCGAACTTCCTCGACGTCGGCGGCGGCGCCACCAAGGAGAAGGTGACGGCGGCGTTCAAGATCATCACCTCCGACCCGAACGTGAAGGGGATCCTGGTCAACATCTTCGGCGGGATCATGCGCTGCGACATCATCGCCGAAGGCGTGGTGGCGGCGGTGAAGGAGGTCGGCCTCAAGGTGCCGCTGGTGGTGCGGCTCGAAGGCACCAATGTCGAGCAGGGCAAGCAGATCATCGCCGAATCCAGGCTCAACGTGGTTTCGGCCGACGACCTCGACGACGCCGCGCAGAAGATCGTGAAGGCGGTGAAGGGAAGATGACGGGGATGTCGCCAACCGAGCCGCGGGCTCCGTCACCTCCCCCTGAAAGGGGGAGGTCGGCGAGCGCAGCGAGCCGGGTGGGGGTCGACGCTTCGCGGTTCAATCGGACTGCGGTCAAGACCGCACGCGCACGCCGCTTGCGTCGCGACTCCACGAATGTGGAAACGAAGCTTTGGCGCAGGCTGAGAAACGCGCAGATCGATGGCGCAAGTTTTCGGCGGCAGCATCCGGCGGGTCCATACATTCTTGATTTCTACTGTCCTGCGCTGCGGCTTGCGATCGAGCTTGACGGCGGACAGCACACGGAGCCGCAACATGAGAACCGCGATAGGCGGCGGGACCAATGGCTAAACGAGCGCGGCGTGTCGGTCCTGCGCTTCTGGAACTCCGACATCGTCCAGAATCTCCAGGGTGTTCTTGAGGTAATCGCTTTAAAGGTTGAGGAACTACGAGCCATTGATATGCCCCCCACGCGGCGCTGGCGCACAGAAAGGCAGTCTGGGGAGTAGTCATGGTGATTCGTCCAACGTAGTTTGACCCCCACCCGACGCGCTCCGCGCGTCGACCTCCCCCTTTCAGGGGGAGGTAGCGGAGAGACCGGTTCTCATGTCCATCCTGATCGACAAGAACACCAAGGTCATCTGCCAGGGCTTTACCGGCAAGAACGGCACGTTCCATTCGGAGGCCGCGATCGCGTACGGCACCAGGATGGTCGGCGGCACCTCGCCCGGCAAAGGCGGCACGACGCATCTCGGCCTTCCGGTGTTCGACACGGTGACCGAGGCGAAAGCCGCGACCGGCGCCGACGCGAGCGTGATCTACGTGCCGCCGCCCGGCGCCGCCGACGCCATCGCGGAAGCGATCGAGGCCGAGATCGCGCTCATCGTGTGCATCACCGAAGGCATCCCGGTCGCCGACATGGTGAAGGTGAAGCGCTCGCTGTGCGGTTCGAAATCGCGCCTGATCGGACCGAACTGCCCGGGCGTGATGACGGCGGGCGAGTGCAAGATCGGCATCATGCCGGGCAATATCTTCAAGCCCGGCAAGGTCGGCATCGTGTCGCGCTCCGGCACCCTCACCTACGAAGCGGTGTTCCAGACCAGCGCCGAAGGATTGGGCCAGACCACCGCGGTCGGCATCGGCGGCGATCCGGTCAAGGGCACGGAGTTCATCGACGTGCTGGAGATGTTCCTCGCCGATCCCAAGACAGAGTCGATCGTCATGATTGGCGAGATCGGCGGCGCGGCCGAAGAGGACGCGGCGCAGTTCCTCACCGATGAGGCGAAGCGCGGACGCAGGAAACCGATGGTCGGCTTCATCGCCGGGCGCACCGCCCCGCCGGGCCGGCGGATGGGCCATGCCGGCGCCATCATCTCGGGCGGCAAGGGCGATGCCGAGTCCAAGATCGCCGCCATGGAGGCTGCCGGAATCGAGGTCTCGCCGTCGCCGGCGCGGCTTGGAAAAACGCTGGTTGAAGTGTTGAAGCGATGATTCATTTCTTGGGCTTTTCTAGGCCGTAGCGGCGTCCTAAATAGGCTACAAGGGTCTCGACAAGGCCAGATTCGAGGCCATTTTCGAGCTTTCGGAGGTGCGGCGCCTCCGACCCAGGCAGGATGCGGCAGATGTCTCGCCAGGACGCGAACGCGGCTTTCGCCCTCACCTCGTTTCTCTATGGCGGCAACGCGGCCTATATCGAGGACCTCTACGCGCGCTACGAGGCCGACCCGAAGTCGGTCGATGCGGAGTGGCAGGCGTTTTTCGCAAGCCTCAAGGACAATGCCGCCGACGTCGCCAGAAGTGCGTGCGGCGCCTCGTGGAAGAAGCCGCATTGGCCGCAGCCGGCGCGCAATGAGCTGATCTCCGCGCTCGACGGCAACTGGGCCGAGGTCGAGAAGGCGGTCGGCGACAAGCTCAAGGCCAAGGCGCAGGCCAAGGGCGTCGAGATTTCGAGCGCCGACGTGCAGCAAGCGACGCGCGATTCGGTGCGCGCCCTGATGCTGATCCGCGCCTTTCGCATCCGCGGCCATTTCCACGCCAATCTCGATCCGCTCAGGCTCGAGCCGCCGAAGGATCACGAGGAGCTCGATCCGCGCTCGTACGGCTTCACCGAAGCCGACTACGACCGCAAGATCTTCATCGACCACGTGCTCGGGCTCGAGTTCGCGACCATCCGCGAGATCGTTACGCTGCTGCAGCGCACCTACTGCCAGACCCTCGGCGTGGAGTTCATGCACATCTCCAACCCGGCGCAGAAGGGCTGGATCCAGGAGCGCATCGAGGGGCCCGACAAGGAGATCACGTTCACGCGCGAGGGCAAGCGCGCGATCCTCAACAAGCTGATCGAGGCGGAAGGCTTCGAGAAATTCTGCGACACCAAGTTCACCGGCACCAAGCGCTTCGGGCTCGACGGCGCGGAGTCGCTGATCCCGGGCCTCGAACAGATCATCAAGCGCGGCGGCAATCTCGGCGTGAAGGAGATCGTGCTCGGCATGGCGCATCGCGGGCGGCTGAACGTGCTGACCCAGGTGCTGGGCAAGCCGCACCGCGCGCTGTTCCACGAGTTCAAGGGCGGCTCCGCCACCCCGGACGAGGTCGAAGGCTCGGGCGACGTCAAGTATCACCTCGGCGCCTCGGCGGACCGCGAGTTCGACGGCAACAACGTGCACCTGTCGCTGACCGCCAACCCCTCGCATCTGGAGATCGCCGACCCGGTGGTGCTCGGCAAGGTGCGCGCCAAGCAGGATCAGCACGGCGCGACGCGCGAAGACCGCACCATGGTGATGCCGCTGCTGATCCACGGCGACGCCGCGTTCGCCGGTCAGGGCGTGGTCGCCGAATGCTTCGGCCTGTCCGAGCTCAAGGGCTATCGCACCGGCGGCTCGGTGCATTTCATCGTCAACAACCAGATCGGGTTCACCACCTATCCGCGCTATTCGCGCTCTTCGCCGTATCCCTCCGACGTCGCCAAGATGATCGAGGCGCCGATCTTCCACGCCAACGGCGACGATCCCGAAGCCGTGGTGTTCGCCGCCAAGATCGCGACCGAATTCCGGCAGAAGTTCCAGAAGCCGGTCGTCATCGACATGTTCTGCTACCGGCGTTTCGGCCACAACGAGGGCGACGAGCCCGCGTTCACCCAGCCGCTGATGTACAAGAAGATCCGCTCGCATCCGGGCGCGCTCGAGCTCTACGCCAAGAAGCTGATCGCCGAGGACGTCGTCACCGAAGGCGAGGTCGAGAAGATGAAGGCCGATTGGCGCACGCGGCTCGACGCCGAGTACGAGGCCGGCACCGGCTACAAGCCGAACAAGGCCGACTGGCTCGACGGCAAGTGGTCGGGCTTCAAGTTCGCCGCCGATCTCGACGATCCGCGCCGCGGCAACACCGGCGTCGCGGTCGCCGGGCTGCGCGAGATCGGGCAGAAGATCACGACCATGCCGGCGAACTTCCACGTTCACCGCACGATCCAGCGCTTCCTCGACAATCGGCGCAAGGCGATCGAAAGCGGCGCGGGCATCGACTGGGCCACGGCCGAGGCGCTGGCCTGCTGCGCGCTGCTGCTGGAGGGCCACAATGTGCGGCTCTCCGGCCAGGACTCCGAGCGCGGCACGTTCTCGCAGCGCCACGCCGTGCTGATCGACCAGGAGACCGAAGCGCGCCACACCTCGTTCAATCACCTGGCGGAGAAGCAGGGCCGCTACGAGGTGCTCAACTCGATGCTCTCCGAGGAGGCGGTGCTCGGCTACGAGTACGGCTACACCCTCTCCGAGCCCAATACGCTCACCATGTGGGAGGCGCAGTTCGGCGACTTCGCCAACGGCGCACAGGTGCTGTTCGACCAGTTCATCTCGTCGGGCGAGCGCAAGTGGCTGCGCATGTCGGGTCTCGTCTGCCTGCTGCCGCACGGCTACGAAGGGCAGGGGCCGGAGCACTCTTCGGCGCGGCTCGAGCGTTTCCTGCAGATGTGCGCCGAGGACAACATGCAGGTCGCCAACTGCACGACGCCGGCGAACTACTTCCACATCCTGCGCCGCCAGCTCAAGCGCGAGGTGCGCAAGCCGCTGATCCTGATGACGCCGAAGAGCCTGTTGCGCCACAAGCGCGCCGTCTCGCGCCTCGACGAGCTGGGCGAGGGCTCGACCTTCCATCGCCTGCTGTGGGACGACGCGCAGCCCCTACCCCGCGCTCCCGCGCAAGCGGGGGAGATCAAGCTGGTCGCGGACGACAAGATCCGTCGCGTGGTGATGTGCTCCGGCAAGGTCTACTTCGATCTGTTCGAGGAGCGCGAGAAGCGCGGCATCGACGACATCTACCTGCTGCGCGTCGAGCAGCTGTTTCCGTTTCCCACCAAGGCGCTGATCACCGAGCTCACGCGCTTCAAGCAGGCCGAGATGGTCTGGTGCCAGGAAGAGCCGCGCAACATGGGCGCGTGGTTCTTCGTCGACACCTTCGTCGAGTGGGTGCTGAACCAGATCGGCGCCAAGCACAAACGGCCGCGCTATGCCGGGCGTCCGGCCTCCGCCGCGACCGCCACCGGCCTGATGTCGAAGCATCTGTCCCAGCTCAAGGCGCTGCTCGACGAGGCGTTGGGCTGAGCGAACGAGGCAACCAGGAAGCAGGTCATGACCGACATCCGCGTCCCGAGCCTCGGCGAATCGGTGACCGAGGCCACCATCGGCAAGTGGTTCAAGCAGCCGGGCGATTCCGTCACGGTCGACGAGCCGCTGGTCGAGCTCGAAACCGACAAGGTGACGATCGAGGTGCCGGCGCCGGCCGCCGGCGTGCTCGCCGAGATCGCCGCCAAGGACGGCGACACGGTCGCGGTCGGGGCGCTGCTCGGGCAGATCAAGGAGGGCGCGGCCGCGAAAGCTGCTGCCGCCGCGCCGGCTGCCAAACCGGCGCCGGCCGCCAAGCCCGCGGCGGCGCCTGCGCCCAAGGCATCAGGTGACGCGCCGCTGGCGCCGTCGGTGCGCCGCATGGCGGCCGAGACCGGCCTGGACCCGGGAAGCGTTGCCGGCAGCGGCAAGGACGGCCGCGTCACCAAGGGCGACATGATGGCGGCGATCGAGCGCGCCGCCGCGACGCCGACCCTTGTTTCGCAGCCTGCGGCTGCGGTTCAAGTGCGTGCTCCCTCGCCGGCCGACGACGCGGCGCGCGAAGAGCGCGTGAAGATGACCCGGCTGCGTCAGACCATCGCGCGCCGGCTGAAGGAGGCGCAGAACACGGCGGCCATGCTCACGACCTTCAACGAGGTCGACATGGGCCACGTGATGGCCTTGCGCAACCAGTACAAGGAGCTGTTCGAGAAGAAGCACGGCGTGAAGCTCGGCTTCATGGGCTTCTTCGTGCGCGCCTGCGTGCAGGCGCTGAAGGAGCTCCCCGCCGTCAACGCCGAGATCGACGGCACCGACCTCATCTACAAGAACTACTACCATGTCGGCGTCGCGGTCGGCACCGAGAAGGGCCTGGTGGTGCCGGTGGTGCGCGAGTGCGACCGCAAATCGCTGGCCGAGATCGAGAAGGACATCGCCGACTTCGGCCGCCGCGCGCGCGAGAGCGCGCTCAAGATCGAGGAGATGCAGGGCGGCACCTTCACCATCTCCAACGGCGGCGTCTACGGCTCGCTGATGTCGACCCCGATCCTCAACGCGCCGCAGTCCGGCATCCTCGGCATGCACAAGATCCAGGAACGGCCGATGGCGGTCGGCGGCAAGGTCGAGATCAGGCCGATGATGTATCTGGCGCTGTCCTACGACCACCGTATCGTCGACGGGCGCGAGGCGGTGACGTTCCTGGTGCGGGTGAAGGAGTGCCTGGAGGACCCGGCGCGATTGGTCCTCGATCTGTAATTTCCCGTCATGCCCGGCCTCGTGCCGGGCATCCGCGTCTTTCTTGCTGCATTGGTCGAAAGCAAGACGTGGATGGCCGGGACAAGCCCGGCCATGACGGGCGGCGAGTTGTGGAGTTTGAGATGGCCTACGACCTCACCGTCATCGGCACCGGACCTGGCGGCTATGTCTGCGCGATCCGCGCCGCGCAGCTCGGGCTGAAAGTCGCGGTGGTGGAGAAGGACAAGACCTTTGGCGGCACCTGCCTCAATGTCGGCTGCATCCCGTCCAAGGCGCTGCTGCACGCCTCGCATTTGTTCGAGGGGGCGGGCCACGACTTCGACAAGATGGGCATCAAGGTCGGCAAGCCGAAGCTCGACTTGCCGGCCATGATGGCGTTCAAGGATCAGGGCGTCGACGGCAACGTCAAGGGCGTCGCGTTCCTGTTCAAGAAGAACAAGGTCGACGCCTTTGTCGGCCACGGCCGCATCGTTGCCGCGGGTCAGGTCGAGGTGAAGGGCGCCGACGGCAAGACGCAGACGATCGACACCAAGGCGATCGTGATCGCCACCGGCTCGGACGTGGCGCGGCTCAAGGGCGTCGAGATCGACGAGAAGCGCGTGGTGTCGTCGACCGGCGCGCTGGTGCTCGACAAGGTGCCGGAGAAGCTCCTGGTGGTCGGCGCCGGCGTGATCGGGCTCGAGCTCGGTTCGGTGTGGCGCCGCCTCGGCAGCGAGGTCGTGGTGGTCGAGTTCCTCGACCGCGTGCTGCCCGGCATGGATGCCGAACTCGGCAAGCAGTTCCAGCGCATCCTGCAGAAGCAGGGCATGGCGTTCAAACTTTCCTCCAAGGTCACCGCGATCGACACCTCGGGCAAGAAACTGAAGGCTGAAGTTCAGCCCGCGGCCGGCGGCGCGGCGGAGACGATCGAGGCCGACGTGGCGCTGATCGCGATCGGCCGCGTGCCCTACACCGAAGGGCTCGGCCTCGAAGCCGTCGGCGTCGCGACCGACAACAAGGGCCGCGTCGGGATCGATGCGCACTTCGCCACCAACGTCGCCGGCATCTACGCCATCGGCGACGCGATCGCGGGCCCGATGCTCGCCCACAAGGCCGAGGACGAGGGCATCGCGGTGGCCGAGATCATCGCCGGGCAGGCCGGACACGTGAACTACGACGCCATCCCGAACGTGATCTACACCTATCCGGAGGTCGCTTCGGTCGGGAAGACCGAGGAGGAGCTGAAGGAGGCCGGCGTCGTCTACAACGTCGGCAAGTTCCCGTTCACCGCCAACGGCCGCGCCAAGGTCAACCAGACCACCGAGGGCTTCGTGAAGATCCTCGCCGACTCGCGCACCGACCGCGTGCTCGGCGTGCACATCGTCGGGCCCGACGCCGGCACCCTGGTCGGCGAGGTCACGCTGGCGATCGAGTTCGGCGCTTCATCCGAAGATATCGCCCGCACCTGCCACGCGCACCCGACCTTGTCGGAGGCCGTCAAGGAGGCGGCGCTGGCGGTGGAGAAGCGGGCGATTCATATTTGAGAATCCCTCCCCCGAAGGGGGAGGGTTGTCTCCTCGCGCAGCGAGGAGACGGGTGGGGCTCTCACGATACGGTACCAACCCCACCCGGCTCGCTTCGCATAGCCGATGCTTCGCATCGGCGTTCTTAGCACCAAGAACGGCGGCCGAAGGCCGCCTATGACACTCCCCGCAAGCGCGGGGAGGGATTAGGATAGAGACACAATGCGCCGCCTTTTGAAGCCGCTCTGGATCCTGCTCGCCCTCGTGTTCCTGTTCGAGGCGTGGCTGTGGGATCACCTCTGGCCGATCGTCCGGCGCATCGTCGATCTCGTCCCGTGGCGCAGGTTGAAGCAGCGACTCGCCGCCGCGATCGAGCGGCTGCCGCCGTATGCGACGTTGCTCGTTTTCCTCATTCCCGTCGTCCTGCTGTTGCCGCTGAAACTGCTCGGCGTGTGGCTGCTGGCGCACGGCTCGTGGGTCGGCGCCATGACCGTTCTGGCGCTCGCCAAGCTGATCAGCATGGGCGTCACCGCCTTCATCTTCGAACTTACGCGGCCGAAGCTGCTGCAGCTTGCCTGGTTCCGCTGGCTCTACGAGCACATGCTGGTCTGGCTCGCCTGGGCGCACGCACTGGTCGATCCGATCAAGCACGCGATCAAACGCCGGCTGCGCCGCTGGCTCTGGCTCGCGAAACCCGGACGTCCGAGCCGCTTCGTCCGCCGCGTCATGCGCATCCGCCGGCGCATGCAGCCGCAGCCGGCGGAGTAGCAAGACCCCCTCCGGCCTCGCTTCGCGAGGCCACCTCCCCCACAAGGGGGGAGGGAGGCTGTGGCCCTGTCGATGCAAATCTCGCAGAGCAAACGGTGCTGCAATTTCGCTGTGCAAGCGCCACAGCCCACCTCCCCCCTTGTGGGGGAGGTCGGCGGCCGAAGGCCGCCGGGAGGGGGACTTTGTTCTCGCTAATGCGGCAACAGGTGCACGTGCGGGAAGAACAGCGCCATTGCCATCAGCACCAGTCCGAGCGCTCCGAGTCCGCCCGCGATCCAGACCAGGACGATCATGCCGGTGATCACCGCCGCGGAGCAGAGCACGATGCCGATCTGCAGCGCCGCGGAGGCGAACTCGAAGTAGTGGTACTTGTTCAGCTCCTTGTCGCGGTTCTTCTCCATCTCCTGCGCGCGCCGCGCCAGCTCGACGGTTCCTTCGCCCTTGCCGCCGCCCGCCTCCGGCTCCGAGCGGTAGCGCGCCGCGGTCTTGGTCCACTCGTCGACCTGCTTGGCCAGCGCGGCCTTGTGCGGCTCCGTGCTGGCCGCAATCGCGTCGATCTTCGCCGACTCGGTGGCGACGATGGTCAAGGTGCGGCGGATGTTCTTGGCCTGGAAGAAGTTCCACAGGTTCGAGGCTTCGATCTGGTAATTCAGCGCCGCGGTCTGCGCGCTCTTGCCGAGCGTCTCCGAGAAGGCGAGGAACAGCGCCAGCACCGAGATGACGAGCGCGATCTTCTTGTTCTGGCTGTCCTGTCCGCCGTGCGCGGCGCCTCCGCCGTGTCCGCCTTCCTCGTGTTTGATCTGGTGCTCGACCTCATGCTGCACCGCGTGCACGCCGTGGCTCATGGTCCGCCCCTCCGCCAATGATCGCCAAGACGATGGCGCCAAGATGTGGCGGCCCGCAAGGGGGTGCACGCCTTCCCCGCCCCACCGCTCACGCCCTTGGATGGGCGCTGCGGTAGACCTTGAGCAAAGCCTCGCTGTCGACCGCCGTATAGATCTGGGTGGTCGACAGCGAAGCGTGGCCGAGCAGCTCCTGGATGGAGCGAAGGTCGCCGCCGCGCGCGAGCAGATGGGTCGCGAACGAGTGACGCAGCGCATGCGGCGTCGCGCTGTCGGGCAGGCCGAGCGCGCCGCGCAGTCGCTGCATGGCGAGCTGCACGATGCGCGGCGAGAGCGCTCCGCCCTTGGCGCCGACGAACAGGCAGCCCGCGAGATCGTACGGGCACAGCGCCACATAGCCGGCGATCAGCTTCAGCACCTGCGGCAGCACCGGCACCATGCGGGCCTTGTTGCCTTTGCCGGTGACCGTGATGGCGTCGCCCGCGCCGGGCTTCGGCACTTCGTCACGTTTCAAGCCGAGCGCCTCGGAGATGCGCAGGCCCGAGCCGTAGAGCAGCGCAAGGACCGCGGCGTCGCGTGCCAGCACCCAGGGTTCGCGGCTTTCGCCGGCGCGCAAGTCCGTGTCGGTGAGCCGTTTCGCCGAACTCGACCGCGAGTGGTTTCGGCAAGGTCTTCGGCATCCTGGGCGCGCGCACGGCCGCGAGCGCGCCGACCTTGCCCTTGCCGTTTCGCTCCAGGAAGCGGGCGAACGAGCGCGCACCGGCCAGCATGCGCATCAGCGAGCGCGAGCCGACGCCGTCGGCGCGCCGCGCGGCCAGGAAAGCGCGCACGTCGCGCGGCGCGATGCCGGCGAGCGCGGCGAGCGTGACCGGTTCGCCGGTGTGGCGGTTGAGGAATTCGAGCAACTGCCGCACGTCGCGCCCATAGGCCTCGACGGTCTTGGGCGACATGCGCCGCTCGGCCGAGAGGTAGGAGAGCCAGCGGGCGGCTTCGGCCGCGACCGCGGCGGACGTGTAGGGCGGCGAATTGTTTGACATGGACGATGTCATACGCGTCGTTCTCTTTGTCGCCTCACCCTGAGGAGCCATGCGAAAGCATGGCGTCTCGAAGGGCGAGGCGACGCGTGGCCATCCTTCGAGACGGGCGCTTACGCGCCCTCCTCAGGATGAGGGCCGGCTTGACACCTCTGCGATAATCGCACCCGCTTCCTTCATCCTTTGTTAACAGGCCGAATCGGGCGTTCCATGCCGAAGCGAGTCGTCGACGTCCTGTTACCGGTCGCGCTCGATCAACTCTACTCCTATCGGGTTCCCGAGACGCTGGATTTGGCGGTCGGCGACGTGGTGGCGGTGCCGCTCGGCGCGCGCGCGGCGTTCGGCGTGGTGTGGGCCGAAAACCCCAACCCCAATCCGCGGCTCGACAACCGGCTCAAGGACATCGACGGCAAGCTCGACGTGCCGCCGCTGCGCGGCGAACTGCGCAGCTTCGTCGACTGGGTCTCCGGCTACACGGTCAGCCCGCGCGGCATGGTGCTGCGCATGACGCTGCGCATGGGCGAACATCTCGGACCGGAACGCGAACGCGTCGCGGTGCGGCTCGCGGGTTCGGCTCCGCAGCGCATGACGCCGGCGCGGGCGCGCGTACTCGGCCTGCTTGCCGACGGATTCCTGCGCACCAAGCCCGAGGCCGCCAAGGAGGCCGGCGTCTCGCCCGGCGTCATCGACGGGCTGATCGACGAGGGCACGCTGGAGACGGTCGCGTTGCCGCCCGAGCCGGTTGCGCGCGCGCCCGATCCCGACCATCGCCCGGCCGACTTCTCGCCGGCGCAACGCATGGCCGCCGACATCCTGCGCGGCGCCGTCGCCGCGGGCGGCTTCAAGGTCGATCTGATCGACGGCGTCACCGGCTCGGGCAAGACCGACGTCTATTTCGAGGCGGTGGCCGAAGCCATGCGCAAAGGCCGGCAGAGCGCGGTCCTGATGCCGGAGATCGCGCTCACCGCGCAGTTCCTCGATCGCTTCGCGGCGCGTTTCGGCGCGCGCCCGGCCGAATGGCATTCGCAGCTCTCGCCGCGCCGGCGCGCGCGCGCCTGGAGCGCGGTCGCGGCCGGCGAGGTGAGCGTCGTGGTCGGGGCGCGCTCGGCCCTGTTCCTGCCCTATGCGGATCTCGGCCTCGTGGTGATCGATGAGGAGCATGACCCGGCTTACAAGCAGGAGGACGGCGTGCATTACCACGCGCGCGACATGGCGGTGGTGCGCGCGCGCATCGCCGACGTGCCGCTCGTGCTGGCGTCCGCCACGCCTTCGGTCGAGACCATGGTCAATGCGCGGCGCGGCCGCTATCGGCGTCTCGCGCTGCCCGAGCGGTTCGGCGGTCAGCACGTGCCGGCGATCGAGGCGATCGATCTCAAGCGCGAAGGGCCGCCGCGCGGGCGCTTCATCGCGCCGCGCTTGGCCGAGGCGATGCGAATTGCGCTCGAGCGCGGCGAGCAGGCGCTGCTCTTTCTCAATCGCCGCGGCTATGCGCCGCTCACGCTGTGCCGGCAATGCGGATTCCGCCTGCAATGCCCCAACTGCGACGCTTGGCTGGTCGATCACCGCTTCCGCCGCCAGCTCGTCTGCCACCATTGCGGATTTTCGCTGCCGCCGCCGGCCGCGTGCTCGAAATGCCAGGCGGCGGACAGTTTCGTCGCCTGCGGGCCCGGCGTCGAACGCCTCGAGGAGGAAGTAGCGGCGCTGTTTCCGGGTAGGCGCGTGCTGGTGCTGTCGAGCGACCTCGTCGCCTCGATCGAGCGCATGCGCGAGGAGCTCAAGGACATCGCCGACGGCCGCATCGACATCGTCATCGGCACGCAACTGGTCGCCAAGGGCCACCATTTTCCCAAGCTCAACCTGGTCGGCGTCGTCGACGCCGATCTCGGCCTCGGCACCGGCGATCCGCGCGCAGCCGAGCGCACCTTCCAATTGCTGCATCAGGTGGTCGGGCGCGCGGGGCGCGAGGCCGGCCGCGGCCTGGGCTACCTGCAGACGCACCAGCCCGAGCACCCGGTGATGAAGGCGCTGGTGGCGCAGGATCGCGAAGCCTTCTACGCGAGCGAGATCGCCGCGCGCGAGCGCGCCGGCTATCCGCCGTTCGGGCGGCTCGCCAGCCTGGTGGTGTCGGGCAAGGACCGGCCGGGGACCGAACGCCATGCGCGCCGGCTCGCAGCCAGCGCGCCGGCAGACGAGCGCGTGCGCGTGCTCGGTCCGGCCGAGGCTCCGCTCGCGGTGGTGCGCGGGCGCCATCGCTTCCGCCTGCTCGCCAAGGCGCCGCGCAACTACGACCTTTCGGCCTACCTGCGCGACTGGCTCGCGGCGGCGCCCAAGCCGAAGGGCAGCCTCAAGCTCGACGTGGATATCGATCCGCAGAGCTTCTTGTAGCCCGGATTGCGCCCTAACCGCGTTACACGCGTCTTCGACGCGCTATGCGCAATCCGGGGCAACTCTCACCGCGGCGCGACTGCTCCCGGCTTTGCGTTCGCAAAGCCGGGCTACGACGCGGTGAGCGCCGCGGCGCGGCGCTGCCAGATCGCGAAGGTCGCGAGCGCGAACACGATCACGGCGCCCTGTATGGCAAGCGCCTCCCAGGTGGGATTGAGGCCGAGCGTCGAGAGCCATGACCCGCCGGGGACCTCGGTATAGGAGACGAGCTGCTGCTCCTGGAATTCCTGCAGCGCCTCGCCGATGAATTTGATCGCCATCACGAACAGGAACGCCGAGGTGAGCAGGAACAGCGGGCGCAGCGGGATGCGATGCGCGATCCCGTTGATGACGAAGAACAGCACGACGAGCGCGGCGGCGGCAGCCGCGAGGCCTGCGAACAGCGCGAGGCCATATCCACCGGAAGTCTGGGCGAGCGCGTGAATGAACAGCACCGTCTCGGCGCCTTCGCGGAACACCGCCAGGAACGCCAGCGCCGCGACCGCCAGCCCGGTCTGTTGGGAGAGCGCTTCGTCGGCCTTGCCCTTGAGATAGCTCTGCCATGCGCGCGGGTCTTGGCGCAGCAGCAGCCAACCGGAGACGTAAAGCATCAGCACGGCCGCGAGCAGGATGACGACGCCTTCCAAGAGGTCGTCATGGGCGCCGTTGTTGAACACCGCGAACGCCCAGGCCGCCGCGAAGCTCGCCGCGACCGCGACGCCGGCGCCGGCGTAGAGCCACGCGATGCGCGCGTGCGCGCCGACCTTGCCGAGATACGCGGCGAGCGCGGCGATCACCAGCAAGGCTTCGAGACCCTCGCGCAGAAGAATGACGGCCGATTGGAAAAAGACGCTGGACATGGGCGGCTCCAGACGTGCCCCGTCCCGTTGTGCTGTCCGCCGTTGTTTTATGTAAAGCGCGGTGATTTCGAAGGCTTCTAAGTTGGCTGTGGAAACGACCTGTTTGCAAAGCGATGACGGAGAGTTTGGAATTGGCGGAAACTAAAATCCCCCTCCCGGCGCGCTACGCGCGCCGACCTCCCCCACAAGGGGGGAGGTGGCTGTGGCGCTGTCTGTGCAGGTTTTGCCGAGCAAACGGTGCTGACAGATTTTGCGGTGAAAGAGCCACAGCCTCCCTCCCCCCTTGTGGGGGAGGTGGCCGAGCGAAGCGAGGCCGGAGGGGGTCTCACCCCGGTTCCGGCTGCACCCGCTTGGCGTCCTGCGACCACAGCAGCACGCAGGCGGCGGCGGCAAGGATCAGCGCGAAGCCGGCGATATCGGCCGCGGTCGGCCGCTCGCCGAGCACGAGGGTAGCCGAGATGACGCCGAGCACCGGCGCGCTCAGGATGCCGAGCGAGGCGGTCGCGGCCGGAACGCGCGTGACGATGTCGAACCAGATGATGTAGGCGACGCCCCCGCCGACCACGCCGGTGAAAATGATCGCGAGCCACGCGGCCGGGCTCGCCGACCACATCGGCAGCGCCCCTTCGGCGATCGGCTGGCACAGCGCGACCACGCTGAAGCCGATCACCAGCTGCCAACAGACGATGACCATGGGATCGCCGCGGATCTGCGCCCATTTCAGATACACGGTGCCGGCCGCCCAGCTTGCCCCGGCGCCGAGCGCGAGCACCAGGCCGAGCGGAACGCCGGCCCCGATCAGCGGGGCGATGAGGATGCCGACGCCGGCCGCGCACAGCGCGAGCGCGATCGCGCGCGTCGCCGTGATCGGCTCGCCGAGGATGAGGCGCGCCGCGACCGTTGCCCAGATCGGCATGGTGTAGGTGAGGATCGCAACCCGCGACGTCGCGGCGCTGATCTGGGCGAACGCGGTCAGCACCGTGAAGCCGACGATGTTGAGTACCGCCGCGACCGCGATGTGCGCCCAGGTACGCGTCCCGCTGACGCGGAAGCCGCGCCGTTGCGCGGCAACGACGACACACAGGGTGGCGGCGCCGAACAGCGAGGTCGCGGTGCGCATGCTGAACGGCGGCAGCTCGTTGAGCGCGATCTTCATCGCCGGCCAGGTCAAGCCCCAGATCAGGCTCAGCGCGACCAGCATGAGCCGCGCCCTGAGGGGTCCGCTGGTCGGCGCAAGCACGTTCGATCTCGTTTGCTGGGAGGCGTTCAAGGACGGAACCGCTTATCGCCATGAACGACGGTCGGTGACAATGGGCTGGCGTGCGCCGCATGCCACCCATGCCGGGCTTTCGAGCGCAGGGTTCGGCGAATTCTCCACCCCCTGCACAACCGTCTTGCTCCCGCCCCGCCGTTGGGCGCATGCTCCGCGGCGGCGTTAGCCTAAAGTATGAGAGTGGGGAGGAAATCCATGAGAATGCTTGCGTTTGGCGTGGCGACCATGGTCGCGGCGCTGGCCGGCGGCGCGGCGATCGCGCAGACCCCGAGTCTGGACCGTGCCGCCGGAGAACAGCCGTTGTCCGTCCAAATGGGGCGCCGGCGACGAGCGCGGCTCGGCCAATCACATGAAGCCGGCGCGGGTGCTCGAGACCGTCAAGATGATCAAGGCCGGCGAGGTGATCGAGCTCGCGCATGTGCTCGGGCCGGCGATGCCGTTCTTCGGCACGCGTCGCTTCGACATGCACATCAAGCGCACCTTCATGAACGACTTCTCCAACCGGCGCGGCAGCAACGAGGAACTCGTCGTCTCCGAGATCGGCCAGGTCGGCACGCAGTTCGACGGCTTCACCCATCAGACGCACGAGAACAGCCACTACAACTGTTTCAAGACCGACGAGATCGCGACGCGCGGCATGTTCACCAAGCTCGGCATCCAGAACGTCGGGCCGCTGATCACCCGCGGCGTGCTGATCGACGTCGCCGGCTACAAGGGCGTCGAGATACTGGGCGACGCCTACGAGATCACGGTCGAGGACCTGGAAGGCGCACTCAAGAAGCAGAACGTGACGCTGCAGGTGGGCGACGCCGTCATCATCAACACCGGCTGGGGCAAGCTCTACGGCAAGGAGAACGGCCGCTATGTGCGCTCTTGCCCGGGCCTCGGCGTCAAGGCGGCGCAGTGGCTGATCGGCAAGGACCCGATGCTGCTCGGCGCCGACAACTGGCCGGTCGAGGTCGCGCCCAATCCGGACAAGATGCTGTCGCTTCCGGTGCACCAGCTCGCGCTGGTGGTGAACGGCGTGCACCTGCTCGAGAACCTGAAGCTCGACGAATTGGCGCAGAAGCAGGTCTACGAATTCGCCTTCATGATGGCGCCGCTCAAGATCCAGGGCGGCACGGGCTCGACGGTATCGCCGATCGCGATACGGTGAACACCGGCGGGGCGACGGCTCGGCGCGGCGGGGGCCAACCGCCGCGCCGAAGCTTTTCGGACGCGCTCGCGGGGCGCATTTGGTCAAGCCTCCGTCTTCCGAGGGACTATCGCCCTGCGTCCGGAGATTGTACGGTCGATTCATTCCGAGAGGCTGGGGAAGCTCCATGCGCAGCTTGGTTGTGACCGCCGTCGCGCTTGCGCTTTACGCAATGAGCGGACAAGCCGCAAATGCTCAAGGCGATTGGTGCGAGGCGAACTGCAAGTCGCTTTGCACAAAGATCTGGGGACGAGCCGGTGCCGCGCAATGCTTTGCGCAAATCCCTTGCGCGAACTATGTCGGCAGAAAATGCGCGCCGGCGGCCGTCGTGAACGCCCGGTACATCACGTATTGCCATGCCAATCGCGGAAAGGGCACATGCCGCTGAGTCCGGTGCAGGGCCTGGCAAAGCGAAGCGTGCCCGCGTTGTAGCGCCGTAGCCCGCATGGAGCGAAGCGAAATGCGGGATGACGGTTCGGCGGACGTGTCGTCCCGGATTTCGCTTCGCTCCATCCGGGCTACGCTGCTCGCCTGCTGCCACTCACTCCCTTGCGACGTGGATCAGATCGACCACGCCATTGTTTGCTCGATCGAGCCGAGCAGCGCCATCAACGTCTCCTCCTCCAGCGAATGCCGCCGCTCGAAGCGCTCGCGGATGTAGCGCAGCACGGCCACGGCGCCTTGCATCGTCTGCGGCACCGTCTCGACCAGACGATCCATCGCGTCGCCCTCGAGGTCGCCGAAGCGCCGTTCGGCGGCGCGCGCCGCGGCGTATCGTTTGTTGGCGGCGCGGCGCTGGCCGCGCGGCGCGTTCCATGCGGCGTGCTCGACGATCGCCAGCTCGTCGAGCACGGCGATGAATTCGTCATAGGCGCGGATGTGGGCCTCGATTGCCGCGAAGATGGGGTCGGGTGCGATGACGGGAGCCGCAATGGCCGCCGGTGCTGCGGCCGGGGTCGCCATGACCGCGGCCGGCATGACCGCCGCCGGGACTGCGGCGGCGGCGCCTGAAAGGAGCGCGCGACGCGTGATAGAGTCGTGCTTAGCCTGCGCCATGGGTTCACTCCGTGGCTCGGGTCAGAGTCGGGCGGGTGTTGAAGCCACTCGCCCGACTCGCTAGTTTGATAGCACACTAGCAAATTGATAGCAATATAGCAATGTCGCAATATCCACAGATCAACGTTCGGGTGGATGAGGAATTTCTGAAGCGCCTGGACGACTGGCGCCGCAAGCAGCCTGACCTGCCGGGCCGTCCCGAAGCGATCCGCCGCATCGTCGACGAAGCGCTCGCTTCCGAACCGAAGACGCGCAAGCGATAGCGACGGTAGGGCAGACAAGGGCGCGCGTCGCATGTCAGCATCAAAGGAAACCAGAACTGCGCCGCTCGGCCTGCGCATCACGCCGAGCGTCAAGAAGGCCCTGGAAGCTGCCGCGGCGGAGGATCATCGGCCGGTCGCGTCCTATGTGGAAAAACTCCTGATCGAGCATCTGCGCAAGAAGGGCTATCTGCCCAAGGCGTGAAGCGCGCCGAGCCGTAGGCAGGGGCAAAGGCCGCGCCGGAGTGCAGCGTAGAGCGGGCCATGCCCGCGTAATCGAGCCGCGCGGACGAATACGCTTCGGCCCCGCCTTCGCGAGGCCAAGCTTTGCCCGCCTACGCGCACCAAATGTCAATTGATATATTGACGATTCTGCATAATATGTATATTTATAGAGATACAAAAATATCCTAAGTGTCAATATATGAGTTTACAATGTCCGTGAAGCAAGCCGCCCGACAGCAGTATCAACGTATTGTGGACGATGCTGCCAGCCACGCTGCTGTGAAAACGCCACCCGAAGGCTGGCTACGCACGGTGCGCAAAGCCCTCGGCATGTCGGGTGCCGAGCTTGCGAAGAAAATGGGTGTCACCCGAGCGCGCATCGCGCAAGCGGAAAGCGCCGAACTCACCGGCGGCATCACCTTGAAGTCCATGCAGGCGACCGCCGAGGCCATGGGATGCCGGCTCGCATACGCGATCGTCCCGCCTGAGCGCATCGAGGATCTCATCGTGGCGCAGGCGCGAAAGAAGGCGACGGCTGTCGTTAATATCGCGAGCCAGCACATGGCTTTGGAAAGCCAGGCGCTGTCCGAGGAAAAAATTGCGCAAGAAATCGAGCGTCTCACCCGCGAGATTGCCCAATCGATGCCGCCCGACTTATGGAACGACAAGTGACCGGACCTATGGACTATCCGGACGGTGCGACACCGCTAGATCCGAACGAGCTTGGCGGGCTGAGATTCAAACACATCACGACGCGTGGAGAACTGGACGAACTGGAGCAAGTCAATATCGAGTCCGGCCTGCGTTGGCTCACCCGCCAACGCGCCGATGTGCTGACCGACGGCTTTGCGCTCAACCTGCATAAACAATTATTCGGCGAGGTCTGGGATTGGGCGGGCTCGTTCCGCCGTAGCGGCAAGAATATCGGCATCGATGCCGTTCACATCGGCGTCGAACTGCGCACGCTGATGGACGATGCTCGTTTCTGGGCCAAGCACAGGACCTATGCGCCATCGGAGGCAGCGATCCGGCTGCATCACCGGCTTACCTATATCCATCCCTTCACGAACGGAAACGGCAGGCACGCCCGCATCATGGCCGACGCGGTGCTGGAACGCATCTACAAGACCAAGCCGATCGACTGGGCCGGCGGTTACGACCTTCAACGAATGAACGACAGGCGCAATGCCTATATCGCGGCGCTCAAGGCCGCAGATCGGGGCGACCTCGGTCCTCTGATGGCATTCATCGGCCCGCGCGATGATTTGTAGCCGTAGCCCGGGCTGAGCGGCAGCGACACCCGGGAGGACGTGGCCACGCGGCACGATTCCCGGATTTCGCTTCGCTCATCCGGCTACGACGCAGCGCTGAGCGGCCACGCGGTTGCTCGGCCGAAATTTCCTACCGGATCACCCCATCCAGGACCGGCAGGCTGATCAACACCGCGACCGCGATCAGCGCGTAGCAGATGCGGCGGAACACGCTCTCGTCGGCGAGGCCGAACAGGCGCGAGCCGATGAACAGCCCGAGCGCATAGACCGGCCCGACCACGAGCGCGAGCTTGAGCACGGTCAACGTCATCACGCCGCCGGCGAAGTAGCTCAGAAGCGCGATCGCGGTGGAGATCGCGAAGAACAGGATGATGTTGGCGCGGATGATCGCGGCCGGGCTGTGGCTCCCGAGCCAGTAGGCGATCACCGCCGGTCCGCCGACCTGCGCGGCGCCGCTGCAGAACCCCGCGAAGGCGCCGACGCCGAAGGTGAGCGGCGTGGTCGGTGTGCCGCGATAGCGCCAGCCCGAGACCAGCAGCGCCAGCATCAGGCCGGCCAGCACCACGACCGCCCAGCGGATGTGGACCGGATCGGTGCGCACCAGCATCCAGGTGCCGAGCGGAATGCCGATTGTCGCGCCGAGCCCCATGACCGAGACCTCGCGCCGGTCCGCGTTGCGCCAGGCGTTGGGGATGAAGCCGAGTGCCAGCACGGCGTCGGTGACGAGCAGCAGTGGCGCGGCGACCTTGGGGTCGATGACGGTCGCGGCCAGCGGCAGGAAGATCAGCGCCGCGCCGAAGCCGGAAAAGCCGCGCGACAGCGCCGCGATGAACGCCGTGGCGAGCAGGAAGGCGAGGGTGCCGGGAGACAGGCCGGCAGGGATGAGGTCGGACATGAGATCGGTGCGTGGCTCCGCGCGGTGTGTGCAAGGGCAGCGCATCGCCGCAAGGATGGCGAGCGTACTGCATCGCTGTTTCGGCGGGACTGACACCTGAGCCGGAGAGGCCGCGCACCCCCCTATCCCGATGCCGGTACAATTTCCCTTAAACTGTATATAAACTTAACTACTTGACAAAAATCATATCTCGCGCGTATGCTCCAGCCGCCTCGTCCCACCAAGGGGCGTTTCATGAAGCGTCATACGGCGGGACGAACCGCAGGATAGCCCGGAGAACAGGGCGATGCCTGCGGTGGCCGGTGCCGGAGAAAATCCGTCCTCAGCCGGTGCGGCGGTTGCCGCGGTGGAGCGCCGGGAGGCGCTTCCTCAAGTCCCCGTTCGCTTCGCAACCGGACGGGACTCCTGAGGACGCGTCTCGGGACGGAACTCGCAATCCCGTCTCTTGGCGCGTGGCTTCGGCCTGGGGCGGGACTCGCAGTCCAAGGTTCGCCCCTGGGGGCCTCGCAAACCCCCGGCGCTTCCCGGCGCTCCATTCCCTCTGCGGAGGGCAGGAAAAGGGATAAGGGGCGGCCCGGAGCCTCAGCTGAAGCCGGGCGCGAAGCGTTGGCTGTTTGACAAGTGAATAAGGAATCGTAGCCCGGGTTGCGCAGCAACCCGGGGCCGGCCTCACCGCGCGGCAAGATTCCCGGACTGCGCAAGCGCAATCCGGACGTGCTACGAACCTCACCCCGGCGCCTGGTGCACCTCGATCACGTTGCCGTCGGGGTCGTAGAAGAAGATCTGGTGCCAACCGCTCATCGCCCAGCCGCCGTAGTCGGAATAGCGGATGCCCTTGGCGTCGAGGCGCTGCTTGAACGCCGCGATGTCGTCGGTGCGGAACGCGATGTGGCCGCGCTCCACCGGGTTGACGATCTGCCCGGTGCGGAAGCCGGCGCCCATGTCTTTCTCGGCGATATGAAACTGTGTCGTCCCGTCGGTCACGAACGCGACGTCGCCAGCATATCCCTCGGTCTTGATGCGCTGCCGCGCCATCGTGGATTCGGTCTCCATGTCGAGGACGTCGCGATAGAAGTCGTCCATCGCCGCCACGTTGGTGGTGCACAGATTGAGGTGATGCAGCTTGAGCTTCATGGATGTCGCTCCGGTTGTCAGCGCAGGGCGCAATCGCGTAGCGTATTGAGCCATGAGCAGAGCACAAACGATTTTTGCAGGCGCGATCGTTGCAATGCGCGCATGCATCAGTTGTCCACGGGCCTGGGCTGCGCCGAACGCGACTTTTGCTATTACGTCAGAAGATAGCGCGTAGGGTGGGCAAAGGCGCGAACCGACACCCCTACCGCCTCAGCAGCGCAAACCCGAACTCGCGGCCCAGCCCCTGCGCGTAGGCGAGCTTGATCCAGGTCATCGCCATCGGCTCAAGATACCGGCTCATCGCAAGCGGGCCGACGTCGACCGGTTCGAAGCCGAGGTCGGCGGCGAGCGCCATCACGATTGTTCTGGCCTCGGCGTCGTCGCCCGCGACCGGCATCATCAGCTTGGCAGCGGAATAGCGGCTGTCCGCCATGTTGTTGGAGCCGGTGGTGTTGAACGCCTTGACCACGCGTGCGCCGGGGCTGAGCCGCGCCACGGTCTCGCCGGCCGAGTCGTTGAAGCCGAGCGCGAGCTCAAGGCTGGCGGTCAACGGATTGGTGGCGTCGACCACGATCTTGGCCGTCAGCGCTCCGAGCGACTTGATGGTGGCGGCAACCGCGCTCCACGGCACCGCCAGCACGACGACGTCGGCGGTGTGCGCCGCTGCGCCGACTTCGACGACCGTGAAGCCCTGCTGCTTCAGCTCCGCCGCCTTGCCGGCGGGATCGCGCACGCCGAACGTCACGCTGTGCCCGGCCTTGCGCCAGCCGTTGCCAAGCGCGCGGCCGACGCTGCCGGAGCCGATGATGGTGATGTTCATGAAGATGACCTCGTTCGTCTGGCGCCGGCGACTTCCGCCGCAGAACCGGACCTTACGCCATGTTGCACCGCCACCGCCTGTGTGTTAGCAAACCCGCGATTTTCGCAAGGGCCCGCCGGTCGCGGCGTTCGGCGAAAAAAGTCCCTTCAATTCCAAGGGCTTAAAGCTTGCCTCCGGGCGGCGTCAGGCTCGCGGAAAACGTCATAAAAACGAGCGGGCGAGCGACACCGTGGCAGGCAAGAACGGCATCGTATCCGGCATGGCCGGCCGCTACGCGAGGGCGCTGTTCGAGCTGGCGCTCGAGACCAACGCGGTCGCGCAAGTGCAGGACGACCTGAAGGCGTTCGACGCCCTGGTCGCGTCGAGCCCGGATCTCACCCGCCTGGTGCGCAGCCCGGTGTTCTCGTCCGACGAGCAGGCGAGAGCGCTCAGCGCCGTGCTCGACCGGGCCGGCATCAAGGGACTGGCCGCCAATTTCCTCAAGGTGATCGCGTCGAACCGCCGCCTGTTCGCGGTGCGCGAGATGATCCGCGGCTTCAACGCGCTGGTCGCCGCCCACAAGGGCGAGGTCACCGCGCAGGTGACCGTCGCCGAAACGCTCAGCGACGCGCGGCTCGGCGAGATCAAGGACGCGCTCAAGGCGGTGACCGCCAAGGACGTGCAGATCGACGTCACCGTCGACCCGGCGATCATCGGCGGGCTCGTGGTCAAGCTCGGTTCCCGCATGGTCGATGCCTCGCTGCGCACCAAGCTCAATTCGATCAAGCATGCGATGAAAGAGGTCGGCTGATGGACATCCGCGCCGCAGAAATCTCCGCGATCCTGAAGGAGCAGATCAAGAATTTCGGCCAGGAGGCGGAAGTCTCAGAAGTCGGGCAGGTGCTCTCGGTCGGCGACGGCATCGCGCGCGTCTACGGCCTCGACAACGTGCAGTCCGGCGAGATGGTCGAGTTCGAGAACGGCGTGCGCGGCATGGCGCTCAACCTCGAAACCGACAACGTCGGCATCGTGATCTTCGGCGAGGACCGCGAGATCAAGGAAGGGCAGACCGTCAAGCGCACGCGCGCGATCGTGGACGTGCCGGTCGGCAAGGGCCTGCTCGGCCGCGTGGTCGACGCGCTCGGCAATCCGATCGACGGCAAGGGACCGATCAAGACCGACGAGCGCAAGCGCGTCGACGTGAAGGCGCCCGGCATCATCCCGCGCAAGTCGGTGCACGAGCCGATGGCGACCGGCCTCAAGGCGGTCGACGCGCTGATTCCGATCGGCCGCGGCCAGCGCGAGTTGATCATCGGCGACCGCCAGACCGGCAAGACGGCGATCGCGCTCGACACGATCCTCAACCAGAAGCCGCTCAACGCGAGCGGCGACGAGACGATCAAGCTCTACTGCGTCTACGTCGCTGTCGGGCAGAAGCGCTCGACCGTCGCGCAATTCGTCAAGGTGCTGGAGGAGCAGGGTGCGCTCGACTATTCGATCGTCGTCGCCGCGACCGCGTCCGATCCGGCGCCGATGCAGTTCCTGGCGCCGTTCTCCGGCTGCACCATGGGCGAATACTTCCGCGACAACGGCATGCACGCGGTGATCTTCTACGACGACCTGTCGAAGCAGGCGGTGGCCTATCGCCAGATGTCGCTGCTGCTGCGCCGCCCGCCCGGGCGCGAGGCCTATCCGGGCGACGTTTTCTACCTGCATTCGCGGCTGTTGGAACGCGCCGCCAAGATGAACGACGACAACAAGGCCGGCTCGCTCACCGCGCTGCCGGTGATCGAGACCCAGGCCAACGACGTGTCGGCCTACATCCCGACCAACGTCATCTCGATCACCGACGGGCAGATCTTCCTCGAGACCGACCTGTTCTATCAGGGCATCCGCCCGGCCGTGAACGTCGGCCTCTCGGTCTCGCGCGTCGGCTCGGCGGCGCAGACCAAGGCGATGAAGAAGGTCGCCGGCAGGATCAAGGGCGAGCTGGCGCAGTACCGTGAGATGGCGGCGTTCGCGCAGTTCGGCTCCGACCTCGACGCCACCACGCAGCGCCTGCTCAACCGCGGCGCGCGGCTGACCGAGTTGCTCAAGCAGAGTCAGTTCTCGCCGCTCAAGATGGAGGAGCAGGTCGCCGTCATCTATGCCGGCGTGAACGGCTACCTCGATCCGATCGCGGTCAACAAGGTGAAGCCGTTCGAGGATGGTCTGCTCGGCCTGCTGCGCTCCAAGCACGCCGACATCCTCAATGCGATCCGCAACTCGCGCGATCTCGATGACGCCACGGTGGCCAAGCTCAAGAGCGTGGTCGACGGCTATGCGAAGACATTCGCGTGAGGATGAGCGTAATGCGAGCCAGAGACGCTGCTCTATTCCCTCCCCCCTTGTGGGGGAGGGTTAGGGAGGGGGGTGGTGAGTTTGGCACCGCCGGTGAAGCTCGCGCGACCCCCACCCCCTACCCCTCCCCACAAGGGGGAGGGGAGCACACCGCGCCGCGGGGATAGACTGAATGGCCTCCCTCAAAGACATGCGCGTGCGCATCGCCGCCACCAAGGCGACGCAGAAGATCACCAAGGCCATGCAGATGGTCGCGGCGAGCAAATTGCGCCGCGCGCAGGCGGCGGCCGAGGCGGCACGCCCCTATGCGGAGCGCATGGACAAGGTGCTCGGCAACATCGCGGGCTCGGTCGCGGGAAGCAATTCGGCGCCGCGGCTGCTGCGCGGCACCGGCGCCGACCAGGTTCATCTGCTCGTGGTGTGCACCGCCGAGCGCGGGCTGTGCGGCCCGTTCAATTCCGCGATCGTGCGGCTTGCGCGCGAGCGCGCGCAACGGCTCACCAACGAGGGCAAGCAGGTCAAGTTCCTGTGCGTCGGGCGCAAGGGCTCCGAGCAGCTGCGCCGCCAGTACGAACGGCAGATCGTCGAGACGATCGAGTTGCGCGGCGTGCGCGCGATCGGCTTCGAGCACGCCGAGCGGATCGCCGAGAAGATCGTCGAGTTGTTCGACCAGGGCGCGTTCGACGTCGCGACGCTGTTCTTCTCGCGCTTCAAGTCGGTGATCGCGCAGATCCCGACCGCGCAGCAGATCATCCCGCCGGTGTTCGAGGGCAAGGCCGCGGACGGGGCGACGGCGACTTACGAATACGAGCCCGAGGCCGAGGACATCCTCACCGAACTCCTGCCGCGCAATCTCGCCGTGCAGGTGTTCCGCGCGCTGCTGGAGAATGCCGCTTCCGAGCAGGGCGCGCGCATGAGCGCGATGGACAACGCGACGCGCAATGCCGGCGAGATGATCCGCAAGCAGACCTTGACCTATAACCGCACCCGGCAGGCGATGATCACCAAGGAGCTGATCGAGATCATCTCCGGCGCCGAAGCGCTCTGAACGGAGGATTTCCCATGGCCTACGTCACCTCAGCCACCACCAAGGGCGGCCGCAACGGCCGCACCCTGCTCGACGACGGCGCGCTCGCGCTCGCCATGGCGCTGCCCAAGGAGATGGGCGGCGGCGGCGACGGCCATAACCCCGAGCAGCTGTTCGCGCTCGGTTATTCGTCCTGCTACGGTCAGGCCCTGATGGCGCTCGGCAAGAAGCACGGGCTCGACGGCTCGGCCGCGCGCGTGACCTGCGCGGTGACGATCGACAAGGACGCGACCAGCTTCGGCCTCAAGGTCGAATTGAAGATCTCCATCCCCGGCGCCGACAAGGACAAGGTCCAGGCGCTGGCCGAGGACGCCCACACCATCTGTCCGTATTCGAAGGCGACGCGCGGCAACATCCCGGTGACGCTGACCGTCGTCTGAAATCAATCAAGGAGACCCTGCATGGCCACCTCAGTCGGACGCATTACCCAGGTCATCGGCGCCGTCGTCGACGTGCAGTTCGACGAGCACCTGCCGGCGATCCTGAATGCGCTGGAGACCAAGAACCCGGCGCTGGTGAGCGACAGCAACAAGGAGGGCCGGCTGGTGCTCGAAGTCGCCCAGCATCTCGGCGAGTCGACCGTGCGCACCGTCGCGATGGACACCTCCGAGGGTCTGGTGCGCGGGCAGGAAGTCTCCGACACCGGCAACCCGATCTCGGTGCCGGTCGGCGACGAATGCCTCGGCCGCATCATCAACGTCATCGGCGAGCCGGTCGATGAGGCCGGACCGGTCGAGACCGCCGAGCGGCGCGCCATTCATCAGCCGACGCCGGCCTACACCGAGCAGTCGACGGAAGCGCAGATCCTCGTCACCGGCATCAAGGTCGTGGATCTTCTCGCTCCCTATGCCAAGGGCGGAAAGATCGGCCTGTTCGGCGGCGCCGGGGTCGGCAAGACCGTGATGATCATGGAACTGATCAATAACGTCGCGAAGGCGCACGGCGGCTATTCGGTGTTCGCCGGCGTCGGTGAGCGCACGCGCGAGGGCAACGATCTTTATCATGAAATGATCGAGTCCGGCGTGAACAAGGACCCGAAGAAGAACAACGGCTCGACCGCCGGCTCCAAATGCGCGCTGGTGTACGGGCAGATGAACGAGCCGCCCGGCGCGCGCGCGCGCGTCGGCCTCTCCGGCCTCACCGTCGCTGAGTATTTCCGCGACCAGGGCCAGGACGTGCTGTTCTTCGTCGACAACATCTTCCGCTTCACCCAGGCGGGCTCGGAAGTGTCGGCGCTGCTCGGCCGTATTCCGAGCGCGGTCGGCTATCAGCCGACGCTCGCCACCGACATGGGCGCGCTGCAGGAACGCATCACCACGACCCACAAGGGTTCCGTCACTTCGGTGCAGGCGATCTACGTGCCGGCCGACGACCTCACCGATCCGGCGCCGGCGACCTCGTTCGCGCATCTCGACGCCACCACGGTGCTGTCGCGCGATATTGCGGCGAAAGGCCTGTTTCCGGCGGTCGATCCGCTCGAACTCGACCTCGCGCATGCTGTCGGCGGCCATCGTCGGCGAGGAGCATTATGGGGTGGCGCGCCAAGTGCAGCAGGTGCTGCAGCGCTACAAGGCCTTGCAGGACATCATCGCGATTCTCGGCATGGACGAGCTCTCCGAAGAAGACAAGCTCACGGTCGCGCGCGCGCGCAAGATCGAGCGCTTCTTGTCGCAGCCGTTGCACGTTGCCGAGGTGTTCACCGGCTCGCCCGGCGTGCTCGTCGACCTCGCCGACACCATCAAGGGCTTCAAGGGGCTGGTGGAAGGCAAGTACGACCATCTGCCGGAAGCGGCCTTCTACATGGTCGGCACCATCGAGCAGGCGGTCGAGAAGGGCAAGCGGCTGGCGGCCGAGGCGGCGTAAATGGCCACCTTTCATTTCGATCTCGTCTCGCCGGAAAAGCTGCTGTTCTCCGGCGAGGTGACCCAAGTCGACGTGCCGGGCGCCGAGGGCGACTTCGGCGTGCTCGCCCATCATGCGCCGCTGGTGGCGACGCTGCGGCCCGGCATCATGACCATCTTCGAGCCGAACCGGCAAATCCGCGCAGTGGTGAGCGGCGGCTTCGCCGAGGTGAGCGAGAAGGGCCTGACCGTGCTCGCCGACATGGCGGTGCCGATCGAGGACTTCGATACCGCCAAGCTGGCCGCCGCCATCAAGGACGCCGAGGAAGACGTCGCCGATGCGGCCGATGACGCGGCGCGCGACAAGCTCAAGCGCAAGCTCGATCAACTCAAGGCGCTGCAAGCGGTCGTGGCATAGCGCATGCACACGCGCCGGCGCCACCTTCGCTTGCTCGCAGCCGCGCTCGCCGCCCCGGCATTGCCGCGCCTTGCGCGCGCGCAGGCTTGGCCGAGCAAGCAAATCCGCGCCGTCGTCCCGTTCACCGCCGGCTCGACCATCGACATCGTCGCCCGCATCGTGTTCGAGCCGCTGTCGCAGCAGCTCGGCCAGTCGATCGTGGTGGAGAACCGCGGCGGCGCCGGCGGAACGATCGGCGCCGGCATGGTGGCGCGCGCCGATCCGGACGGGTACACGCTGCTTGCGCATTCCTCCGCACATGTGGTGACGCCGGCGATCTATCCGAATGCGTCCTATGACGCCGCACGAGATTTCGTCGCGGTCGCCGCGCTCGGGAGCTCGCCCAATATCCTGGTGGTCTCGCCCGAGAAGGGATTCGGGAGCGCTCATGAGCTGGTCGCCGCGGCCAAAGCGAAGGCGGGCGCGATCACGTTCGGGACCGCAGGCGTCGGCTCGTCGACGCATTTCACCACCGAACGGTTCCGCTTCAGCGCTGGATTCGACGGCGTCCACGTGCCGTTCCGCGGCATGCCCGAGGTGCTCACCGAAGTGATGACCGGGCGCGTCGACTTCTGCTTCTCCACTATCGCGTCGGCGCTGCCGTTCATCCGCGGCGGCAAGCTCGTCGCGCTCGCGGTCTCGACGCCGAAGCGAAGCTCGTACCTGCCCGGCGTGCCGACCACGCTCGAGCTCGGCTATGCGAATTCGGACTACACGTTCTGGAACGGGCTGTTCGCGCCGGCGAAGACGCCGCGCGAGATCGTCGAGCGGCTGCACCGGGAGACACAGAAGGCCGTCGCCACGCCGGCCGTGAAGGAGAAATTGGCCCAGCAAGGCATCGATCCGATGCCGATCGCGTCCGCCGAGTTCGACGCACTGATCCGAAAAGAGATCGGCGAGAGCATCGCGCTGGTGAAGGCGGCGGGCATCAAGGTCAATTAGTCACTCGCGATCGTGCCCGCGAGAGTTCCAAAGCGTCTGCCCGCAACCAGGGATTAACTATTTAGGTCAACTCTATCGTCAAGCACCCAAAGGTGAGTGACGATCATGCGTCGACTGTTACGGTCCATCTCCTTCGCCGCGCTTGCGTGCATGGCTCTTGCTGCCGGCTTTGCTTCGGCGGCGCAGGCCGCTGATTGCCGGCCGCGCGCTATCGAAAGATTGCGCGCCTCGGCGCCAGAGGGCTTCGCGATCTACCAGAAGGTGAAGGACAAGAAGTTCTTTCTCCATTGGATCAGTTGCGGCGAGGCGCAGCTTGGTCTGTCGACGGCGGTGCACGAATCCGTGCACCATATCGCGGCCGAGACCGAGGCGTTTCCGCTGGTCCAGGGCGGCCAATTGAAGCGGCCGCACGAGGTATCGGCATTCTTTGCGCCGTCGCTGATCGCAGGAAAATTCAAGGCGAACGAGTTCGTGACGACCTACCTGCGGCCGGGCGCTGCCAGCTCATCGACCGATTTCCTCTATCTGCTCGATGAGCTCAACGCCTACACGCACGACCTCAACACCGCGGTCAATTTGAGCCGTTCGCCCGTCCCCGCTGAACAGGACGGCGACGAAATCGATCATCGCGACGGGCTCGCGGCGCTGATGGCGTTTGTCGCGCTTTATGTCGAGCGCGCGGAGGAAAGCGAGCCCGCGACCTGGAGCGGCTTGCAGCAGCCGCGCGTCGCCAAGACCGTGTCGGAGCTGTGGGGACAGGCCGAAAAGGTGATGGCGTCCTCGTGCGGCATCGCGAATTTCGGCACCGGGGACAAAGCCCTGATCCGGCAGTTTTGCCAGAGCAGGCCGCAGGCCGCGCTGCAAAAAATCCTCGGGCGGGCGCCCGTCTGCCCGACCGCGTGCCTGAAGGCTGCGCCGGTCGCAGCGCGTGACAGCAAGCCGCTCGTCGACACGATGCCAACCGGCAGTTTGCGCCCCAGTCCCGGGGCGAATCCGCCTCGTCCGTTCTGGAGCCGCGCCATGAGGCCCCGTCCTTCGCGGTCAGACGACCTCGAGGCGGAAGACGCTACGACGGACTAAACATGCCGACGCGAGGCGTGCGGCAGCGAGTTGCTGCCGCACGTCCCTCAGCGATGCTAGCGTCAATAGCGGCCGTAGGCGCGGGTGGAACAAGCACACTTCGGCTTGAGATAGACGGTGCTGTGCGTGTGATATCTCTTGGGCCGCAGGTGCTGCGTCACATACTGATGGACGGGCTTCACCACGCCGACCAGTTTGGTGTGGACGCGCGTCACGGTGTGAACGCGGATGATCGGCTGGATCCGGGTCACATGCACGTGCCGTTTGATGCGCTTGAAGTACTTGGTGCGGTACGTGTCGCGATGACGCTTGATGGTCTTATAGATCTTCTTGGTCTTGTAGGTGTATGAGGGCGGGAGAGGCCCACAACAGCCGCGACCCTTGTAGCCGGCATGTGCGATGCTCGCAGAGCCGAGGAAGGTCCACCCAAGGATCAGCGCGGCAGACAGCGCAGTCACAGGTTTCCACATGTCAGTCCCCCTTCTCACTCGTTAACGCCGCAACTTATGCTAGTAGCCTGGGTGACCGCGAGGCAACCTCCCTGGGTTGAGAATCAAGTACCGTAAACCATAAAATGGCGAAATGTGATATTTTTGCATCGAAAGTTCCACGGCCGAGCGCCTTGTCCTTATCCTGCGGAGCCGCGACACGGCGCCGCCGCCTCAGGATGAGGTCCTGATTGCAAACCGCGCGAACTCCTGCACCACCGCGGCATAAACCGCGCGCCGGAACGGCACCACCAATTCAGGCACGCGCTCAAGTTTCTCCCATCGCCAGGCATCGAACTCCGGCTCCTGATCGTTGCGCGTGCCCGCGACGTCGATCTCGGTGTCGTCGCCGAGAAAACGGAACGCGAACCACTTCTGGCGCTGGCCGCGGAACGCGGCGAGGCGGTGCGGGGGTCCGTGATAGGGCGGGTAGTCGTAGCTCAGCCAGCCGGGAGTCTCGCCGAGGTATGCGACGCTGGTGACGCCGGTTTCCTCGAACAGCTCGCGCTGCGCCGCCGGGCGCGGGTTCTCGGCCGGATCGATGCCGCCCTGCGACATCTGCCACTCGAATCCTGGAAGGATGATCTCCGGCCCGTCGTCCTTGAAGCGCCGCGCGATCAGGACGCGGCCGCTCGCGTTGAACAGCGCGACGCCGACGTTCGGACGATAGGGAAGGCTGGACGTCATCGTTGCCGGGCCCTTACGGTCACAGGCCGTTCCCGAGGTCGAGGGCCATCAGCTCGTCATCATGGTCCACGCCCCGATGGCGCAACGCACGCCGCTCGATCCCGTACGAGACGAAACCGAAACGGCGATAGAGCGCACGGGCCGCGCCGTTTGCGTGCAGCACGGTCAGTTGCACGATCGCGACACGCGCGCATGCATGCTCGAGCACGGCGCGCAGCAGGGCGGTTCCGACGCCGCGGCGATGGAGGGGCGGCGTAACGTAAGTGCCCCACAGTTCCCCTCTGTGGCGCTGCTTGAGACCCGGATAGACGTGCAGCCCGGCGCTGCCCGACAGTACGCCGTGGTTGAACGCGCCGAACAGCACGCTCGGGCCGTCGGGGGGCGGGATGCGAAGGGACAGATCCTGGTGCAGCGCTTCCTCGTAGCTGCTCGCGAACGCCGTAGGAAAGCTCTCCAGCGCTTCGAGGCGCAGCACACGCCATTGCGGCGCGTCCTCGACGCGCAACGGCCGGATCACGATCGACGGCTCAGCCGCGGCACCGCTCGGCAAGGGGATCGAACTCCTCGACCACGCGCTGGTATACCGCGCGCTTGAACGGGATGATCAGCTTGGGAAGGTTCTGCATCTCCTCCCAGCGCCAAGCGACGAATTCCGGATCGTGCCCGCCGCCCGGGTTCTCGATGTCGATCTCAGAATCGTCGCCCGTGAAGAACAGCGCGTACCATTTCTGTTTCTGCCCGCGGTAGCGGCCCTTCCAGGCTCTTGCCGCGACGTCCGGCGGCAGATCGTAGACGAGCCAGTCGGGAATTTCGGCGAGCTTCTCGACCGAGCGGATGTTGGTCTCCTCGTAGAGCTCGCGCAGCGCCGCGGGCCAGGGGTCCTCGCCCTCATCGATGCCGCCCTGCGGCATCTGCCAGGTATGCTGGAAGTCGACGTGCTCGGGCCCGTCGTCGCGCTTGCCGACGAACACGAGGCCGGCGCGGTTGATCACCATCATGCCGACGCAGGGGCGGTAGGGGAGGGATTGGTAGGGAGGCATGGCGCGTAGCGAATGGCGAATGGCGGATAGTTAGGCCCTATGCGGCCCATTCGCTATTCGCTATTCGTCGCCTGCGCAACCAGGGGATAACCGTTCGAGCCGATTCTGACGTCACACACCAAAAGGTGAGCGGCAATTCATGCGTCGGCTGCTCCGGTCCATCTTTCTTCGCTCAGCCTTAACTGCCTCCATCAATAGCCGCGATAGGGGGAGCAAGCGCAATGCGGCCAGGGATAGACGACGCTGCTCGTCACATATGTCCAGACCGGCAACCGCTGCGTCACCCGCCTGTGGACAGGGCGCACCACGCCGACGATCCTGGTGTGGACGCGCGTCACATTGTGAATGCGGATGATCGGCTGGATTCGAGTCACATGCACGATCGGCTTGATGCGCTTCACGTATCTGGTGCGGTACACGTCGCGATAACGCGTGATGGTCTTATGCACCTTCTTGGTCTTATAGCTGTATGAGGGCGGGATGGGTCCACAACAACCGCGGGCGCGGGCGCTTGCGGTGGTGGTAGAGCCGACGAGAGCCCACCCCACGATCAGTGCAGCAGACAGCGGGGCTACAAACTTCAACATACCAGTCCCTCTCACTCCTGAACGCCGCACCTGATGCTAGTTAGCTTGTATCCGCCAGGAAGCAGTTTCTTTGGGTTGAAAGTCAGCGCGCTGCAAGCCACAAAATGGCGCAATGTGACATTTCGCATCGAATGGTTAGCGCAGGCGGGCTGCATTCGCCATTCACTACGCACCGCCTCAGCTCGACGACTTCGGCCGGTTGGCGATCGCGCTCACCGGCACGAGCGTCACGCCGCGCGCTTCCGCGGCCTTGGCCCACTGGTGGATGCGGTCGATCGACACCGGTAGGCCGCCGGCAGCGCCGACCGCGATGCCGCGGCTCCTGGCCAGCGCCTCGAGGCGGCCAAGGGCGTTGTCGATGTCGGCTGCCGTCGGCACGACGTCGAGCACGACGTCGGCCTTGGCGAATGCGGCGTTGTTGGCGCCTGCGATCTGGCTCGCGAGGCTGCGCGGCGAGGAGCCGTCGTCGAAATAGATCAGCCCGCGCTTGGCGACTTCGCGCAGCACGGGGCTCAGCGCCTGGTCGGTCGCGGTGAAGCGCGTGCCCATGAAATTCGCGACCCCGACATAGCCCTGGAACCGGCTCATGAACCAATGCAGCCGGTCGATGTTCTGCTCGGCGCTGAGCGACGTCAGCAAGGTCTGCGGTCCCGGATCATTGTCGGGATAATCGAACGGCTCCATCGCGACCTGCAGCAGGACCTCGTGTCCTTCGCTGCGCGCGCGCGTCACCCACCGCTCGAGGTCGGTGCCGTAGGGCGCGAACGCGAACGTCACCCCCGCCGGCAGCTTGGCGAAGGCCTCGGAAGTTCCGTTGGCGCCGATGCCGAGTCCGCCGACGATGATGGCGACGCGCGGTCCGCTGCGACTCGCCGACGGTTTGGGCGGACGCGCGTAGATCTCGGAGGGACGCGCGCCGTCCGGTGCGATCTTGGGGATCGCGCCGTGGCGCGAGGAGTCGAGCAGCCGCTGATCGATCGCCGCCGGCTTGATTTGCGGCCTGGTCTGCGGCTCGGCGCCGGGCTTGACGTCAGGCGGCCCCTCGGTCGGCTGCCCGACCACGACGTCCTGCCGCTTGCCGGTTGCACCGTCGATGATGGTGATGGTGGTGCTCACCGGTTTGTCGGGCGCGTCGGCGAGCGCGGTCGGCGACGCCATCGCATCGGGTTTCGCCGGCGACGCCGGCGTGTTGGCTTTCCTGGCCTGGGGCAGCGGCCGCAGATCGGCGCTGACGATCGCGACCGGCTCGCCGCCGAACGGCTCGTCGACCAGCAACGCCCAGGCGACGAATACCGCGAGGCACGCCGCGAGCGCGCCGGCGATGAGCGCCGGGAACGCGACCGGCAGGATGAAGCGTTTCTTCGGCCTGTCCTGCCCGAGAGGTGTGCTCAGATCCGCTGCCATGCGGGGAGGCTAGCAGGCAGCCGTTAACCGAGCGTTTACCGTATCCTTCCCCGCGGAGGAGGAACGAACCCCCGAAAAACTTCGGGGCGGCCTGTTGAGCCGCCCCGAGGTCCAATTCCGTGAAAGGCGCCGGTCAGTTCGGCACCGCGGACTTCGGGTTCGGCGGGAAGGCCGCATTGGTCTGGACGCCGCGCAGGAGGTCGAGCGCAAGGTTGAGCGCCTTGTCGTTCTTCACGTCCGGCGGGATGTAGGACTGCGAGCCGGTCTCCTCCTTGCCGTCGGCCTTGAGATGGCCGCGCAGCGAGGACTCGCCCTTGGTGTCGGAGCGCGTCTTCATGTCGTCCGGCACGTCCTGCAGGATCTCGATGTCGGGCACGATGCCCTTGGCCTGGATCGACTTGCCCGACGGCGTGTAGTAGCGCGCCGTGGTCAGCCGCAGCGCGCCGTTGCCGGAGCCGAGCGGGATGATGGTCTGCACCGAGCCCTTGCCGAACGAGCGCGTGCCGACGACCGTCGCGCGGCGATGGTCCTGCAGGGCGCCGGCCACGATCTCGGAGGCCGAAGCCGAGCCGCCGTTGATCAGGACGATGATCGGCTTGTTCTTGGTGAGGTCGCCGCTGCGCGCGTTGAAGCGCTGGGTCTCTTCGGCGTTGCGGCCGCGCGTCGACACGATCTCGCCGCGCTCCAGGAACGCGTCGGACACCGAGATCGCCTGGTCGAGCAGCCCGCCCGGATTGTTGCGCAGGTCGAGCACGTAGCCCTTGAGCTTGTCGCTGCCGAGCTGGGTCGTGATGTCGGCCACCATCTTCTTCACGCCCTCGGTGGTCTGCTCGTTGAACTGCGTGACGCGGATGTAGCCGATGTCGTCGCCTTCGATGCGCATGCGCACCGAGCGCACGCGGATGATGTCGCGCGTGATCGACACCTCGATCGGTTTGTCGGCGCCCTTGCGCATGATGCGCAGCTTGATCTTGGTGTTGACCGGCCCGCGCATCTTCTCGACCGCCTGGTTGAGGGTCAGCCCCTGCACCTGCTCGTCGTCGAGATGGGTGATGACGTCGTTGGCGAGCACGCCGGCCTTGGCGGCGGGAGTCTCGTCGATCGGGGCCACGACCTTGACCAGGCCGTCCTCCATGGTGACCTCGATGCCCAGCCCGCCGAACTCGCCGCGGGTCTGGATCTGCATGTCGCGGAAGCTCTTCGGATCCATGTAGCTCGAATGCGGATCGAGCCCGTTGAGCATGCCGTTGATGGCGTGTTCGATGAGCTTGCTGTCGTCCGGCTTCTCGACGTAGTCGGCGCGCACGCGCTCGAATACGTCGCCGAAAAGGTTGAGCTGGCGGTAGGTATCGGCGGCCGCGGCCTTGGCGCTCAAGCCGATGAGGGAGAGACGCGGCTGCGTCGCCAAGAGCGCGATGGCCGCGCCGGTTGCCGCACCGAGAAGTACCAGCGAAGTCTTGCGTATCATCCGCGAACCTTTTCGTTGTCGGTCGCCCACCACGGGCTTGGATCGACGGGAGTTCCGTCCTTGCGAAATTCGACGTAGAGGACCGGCTGGCTTGATCCGATCGCCACGGCGGCCGCCGTCTGCGGTCCGCCCCCCATCACTGCGACTGGTTCCCCGGTAACCACGAACTGACCGGGATCGACGGATATCCGCTCCATCCCAGCCAGGACTACATGATACCCGCCGCCGGTATCGAGGATCAAGAGTTGGCCGTAGGAGCGGAACGCTCCGGCGTAGACCACCGAGCCGTCGCAGGGCGCCGTGACCTGGGCGCCTGGGCGGCTTGCGATCGACAGCCCCTTTTCGGTTCCGCCGAGGCGGTCGGGCTCGCCGAACTGGCGGATCTTGATGCCGTTGACCGGCAGCCGCAGGGTGCCCTTGGCGGCCGCGAAGGTCACCGCCGGGCTCATGCGGCCGGGCTGCTTGAGAGCGGCAAGGTTGTTGCGGGTCTCGATCGCCGCTTCGAGCTTGGCGATCAGATCCTTCAGGTTGTCGGCCTGGCGGGCGAGCTGCAGCGCGCGCTGGCGCTGCGATTCGAGCGCGGTCTCGGCGTCGGCCTGCCGCTTCTGGCGTTCCTGCACGAGCAGCGTCATGCGGCTCTTTTCTTCCGAGAGTGCGGCGAGATCGCGGCCAAGCCCGTCCCGTTCCGTGGCCATGTCCTTGCGCACCCGCACCAGCTCGGCGAGATCGGCGGCCAGCGCATCGACCTCGAGGCGCATTTCCGGCAACACGGTGCCGAGCAGGATGGCGGTACGCACCGAGGCGAGCGCGTCCTCCGGGCTCACCAGGATGGCCGGCGGCGGCCGGCGGCCGAGACGCTGCAGGGCGGCCAGCACTTCGGCGATGAGGCTGCGGCGGCTCGCGAGCGAGCGGCGCACCGTGTCTTCGTTGCCGCCGAGTGCCTTGAGCCGCGCCTCGGTCACGGCGACGCGGTCCTCGACCGCCCGGATGCGGGTCGCGGTCGAGATCAGCGCCTGGGAGAGCTTGCGCCGGTCCTCACCGAGCGCCTCGACCTCGGCCCTGAGCTTGGCCTCGGCCTCGGCCGCCTTCTTCTGCTCGGCGCGCACGACGCCAAGCTCGCGCTCGCGCGCCGCCTTGTCGCCGGTCGTGGCCGGCGCTTGGGCGGGTGTTTGGGCGGGCGTTTGGGCGAATGCCGCCCCGGCGCCGATCAAGCCGATCAGCGCAAGCGCCACACCTTGGCGCAGTCCCTGGCAGAGCCTGAAGTGGGCCATCAGCCGCAATGACATACGATTTTCGTTAAATGAGCTTTAACCATTCGGCCGCGCCCGGCGCGTCTGAACAAGCCCGTAGCCGGATGTCACTTTCCCGTGAAACCGGGCGATTTGCGGGCCGCGGCGGGCCATTTTGGTCAGGTCCGGGAAAGTCCGGATGGCAGAGAGAATCATGAGGGCGACCCTTGCGGGCCGCGTGATCGCCGACAGCAACGACATCGTCGCGGCCGGCGGCTACGACTATTTTCCGAGTTCGGCCGTGCGCCTGGACTGGCTCGAAAAGGCGCCCAGGACCGCGTCGGACCTCGAATGTCCGCACGGCGTCCAGTTCTACGACGTGGTGATCGAGGGCAGGCGCTCTCGGCGCGCCGCCTGGGTGTACGAGCAGCCGCTGCCGCGCCTCGCCCACGTCAAGGACCGATTCGGGTTCTGGAACGAGGTCGCGGTCGGCTGATCCCGGCGCTGCTGCGCCATGCCGCTTTAGTTGCCTCCCCGAAACGCCTATCTTCGGCAGGTTGTCACGCCGGACTGGGAGGGCCCCATGCGTCCGATCATCGTCGCCGTGTTTGCCGCCGCGTTGCTGAGTTCCCCATACGCCATGGCGCTCAACCCGCAGCCGGAGCCGCCGGGCAAGTCCAAGATCAAACGCGTCTATTCGGGCAAGGACGATTCGCGCAAAAAAAATCTGAACCCAGGCAAGACCAAGACCCAGGGGACGCCGGTCGCTCCCACCAAATACTAGGCTACTCCCGATGATACGGGTGCCCTGACAGCATCGTCACGGCCCGATAGAGCTGCTCGAGCAGCATGATGCGCACGAGCTGATGCGGCCAGGTCGCTGCACCGAAGGCGAGCTTTAGTTCCGCCTTGTCGTAGATGCTCGGCGCAAGCCCGTCCGGGCCGCCGATGACGAAGATGGCGTCGCGGTCGGCATCGCGCCAGGCGCGCAGGCGCGCCGTCAGCGAAGCGCTGTCGAGGTGCTCGCCGCGCGCATCGAGGATGACGACTGCGGCCCCCTCGGGGATGAGGTTGGCGAGCGCGATCGATTCCTCGGTGCGGCGCCGCTCGGTCTCGCGCGCGCGGCTTTCGGCGATCTCGATCACGTCGAAGGCGCGCAGCGCGATGCCGCGCCCGGATTTGAGCGCACGCTCGCGGTAGCGCTCGGAGAGTTCGCGCTCAGGTCCCCGCTTCAAGCGGCCGACGGCGGCAATGACCACGCGCATTGCCGTTACGCCGTTTCGCTAACTTGTGCGCCGCTTCGGGGAGCCCGCGGCCCACATCTTCTCGAGATTGTAGAAGGCGCGGACCTCGGGGCGGAACACGTGCACGATGACGTCGCCGGCGTCGATCAGCACCCAGTCGCAATGCGGCATGCCTTCGACCCGCACGCCGGGGACGCCGGCCTTGCCGAGTTGCTCGAGCAGACGGTCCGCGACGGCGCCGACATGGCGATGCGATCGGCCGGACGCCACCACCATGGTGTCGGCGATCGAGGACTTGCCGCGGAGATCGATTGCGATGGTGTCCTCGGCCTTCATGTCGTCGAGGCCGGCGAGGACGAGGCGAAGGGTCTCCTCGGCGTCGGGACGCACCTTGGAGACCGCAGCGGGCTGACGACGGGGAGCCCGCGAGAGCGCAGTGATGGACAGGGGTCCTGATCCTTTCGGCTCATTCGCCCCGGGCACCCCGCCCGGGGCCGACGCTAAGGATATGCGTCGTCTGTTAACGGATTCAACCTTGCTCACGTTCCGCGTCGCCGTTTTGGCGGCCCTGCGCGTCCTTTTTGTGACACCCGGCTTTTTCCCATGCCCACTACCCGGTTCCGGCGTTTCGGAAGCGTGCGCCGGCTTGCGCGCAACGCGGTCGAGGACAAGGGTGATTTCAGGCCGTGCAGGAATACCCAGGCCGGCGCCTTGCGCCGGGGCAGCGTGCGCGCCGCCGATTCGGGGATGCGCGCGCGCGCGAGTGCCTGTCCGGCCGGCCCGGCGGCTGCATAAAGGCTCGGACCCAAGCGGTCGACGACCACGATCGGGATGAGGTCGGCAATGGCGCGCCATTTCTGCCAGCGGTGGAAGCTGCGCAGGTTGTCGGCGCCCATGATCCAAACGAACCGCACCCCGGGGGCGCGCGCGTGCAATGTGCGGATGGTGTCGTGCGTATAGCGCGTCTTCATTTGCGCTTCGACGCCGGTGACATCGATGCGTGGATGGCGCGCCAGTGCCTTTGCGGCATGGATGCGCGCGGCAAGCGGCGCCAGCCCGCGCGTATCCTTGAGCGGATTGCCGGGCGTCACCAGCCACCACACGCGGTCGAGGGCGAGCCGCCGCATCGCCAGCAGGCAGGCCGCCCGGTGCGCCGCGTGGGGCGGGTCGAACGTGCCGCCGAACAGGCCGATGGCAAGGCCGCGGGCGTGAAGGGGAAGGATCAAGAGCTTAGGGCCTGATCTGTCCGCTCCCGCGGATGCGGTATTTGAAGGTGCAGAGCTGCTCGACCCCGACCGGCCCGCGCGCATGCATGCGGCCGGTGGCGATGCCGATCTCGGCACCAAAGCCGAATTCACCGCCGTCGGCGAACTGCGTCGAGGCGTTGTGCAGCACGATCGCCGAGTCGACCTCGCTGAGGAATTTCTCCGCCGCCTTCGGGTCGGCGGTCACGATCGCGTCGGTGTGGTGCGAGCCGTAGCGCTCGATGTGCGCGATCGCGCCGTCCACGCCGTCGACCACGCGCGCCGCGATGATGCTGTCGAGATACTCGGCCGGCCAGTCGTCCTCGGTGGCGGGTTTCACGCGTGCATCGGCTTTTTGCGTCGCGCCGTCGCCGCGCACCTCGCAACCGGCATCGAGCAGCATGGCGACGAGCGGCTTGAGCATCGCCGCTGCCGCGCTCCGATCGACCAGCAGGGTTTCGGCCGCCCCGCACACGCCGGTGCGCCGCATCTTGGCGTTCAGCACGATGCGCTGCGCCATCTTGAGGTCGGCGGCCTTGTCGACATAGACGTGGCACACGCCTTCCAGATGCGCGAACACCGGCACGCGCGCCTCGGCCTGCACGCGGCCGACCAGCCCCTTGCCGCCGCGCGGCACGATCACGTCGATGGCGCCGTCGAGCCCCGCAAGCATCAGCCCGACCGCGGCGCGGTCGCGCGTCGGCACGAGTTGGATCGCGTGTTCGGACAGGCCGGCGGTACGCAAGCCGCCGGCGAGCGCCGCATGGATGGCGCGCGCCGAGCGGAAGCTCTCCGAGCCGCCGCGCAGGATCACCGCATTGCCGGCCTTGAGGCAGAGCGCCGCGGCGTCCGCGGTCACGTTCGGCCGGCTCTCATAGATCACGCCGACGACGCCGAGCGGCGTGCGCACGCGTTCGATGGTCATGCCGTTCGGCCGCGTCCAGCGCTCGGTGACGGTGCCGACCGGATCGGCGAGCGCGGCCACCACCTCGACGCCTTCGGCCATGGCGGTGACGCGCTTTGGGTCGAGCGCCAGCCGGTCGACGAAGGCCGCCGTCGCGCCGCCCGCCTTGGACTCCGCCACGTCTTCGGCGTTGGCCTTGAGGATCTCGCCCGCCTGCGCGCGGATCGCGTCCGCGATCGCGCCAAGCGCTGCGTTCTTGATCTCGGCCGAAGCGAGCGCAAGTGCGCGCGCCGCGCCTTTCGCGCTGCGGCCGAGGTCGCCCATGACGCCGGCTACGTCGCGTCCCTCGATGCTCTTCAACGGTGCGGTCATGGCAGGTCCTTCGGCCGGCGCTGTCATTATCATGGAGCGCAGCCGGCTGCGAGGCAGGACCCGCTGAGGCGTCATTTTCTCTTTATTGTGAACAAGTTGGGCGCAAATGGGCGGGCGATGCCAAAGGCTGTGGAAGACGGGAAAAACGCAGTCCTGACACCAAGGCGACACGCGGCGGTCTTGCAGCCATGCGGGGATGCGGCATGGAGGAAGTGTCATGTCGGTTGCGTTTGCGTTGCCGCGCCTGCCGGAACAGTTCCCCGACCAGACCCGTTACGTGATCGAATGTGAGGATGCCGACGGCGGGGCCATCCGCATCCTCGCGCGCTATCTCATCTACCCGGATGGAACCCGCGTCGCTCTCATCGTCGAAGGTCCGCGCGTATTCGCATGCGAATGCGTCGAAGCGCCTGCGCGCCGGCTCGCCGTCGTCGCATAGCCGGGCTGGAGCATGATCCGTTCAAATGGAATCGGATCATGCTCCAGATTCCTTACCTGGTCGCGTTTTCTGCGCCGAACCGCTGCACACTTCGCCGGAAAACGCTCTCGGCAAAAAAATCGGCGACGGATGCGCGGCATCCGTCGCCAAGTAGGGTCCCGGGATGAGCGGGACATCGGAAATCAGTCACCTGTGGTCAGGCCTTCCCGGCCCCACCGCATGTCTCGTACGTCTGCAATCGCACATAAACCCACCCCGCGCGTCATCCGATCGGATGATGTGGTGGTCTCATGGCGGGTATGGCGAACAGCGAAGGTGTGATGCGACGTCGTCGCGACTGCCCGGCGTAGCGCAGCCTGCCTTGGCGCACAAAAAGAAACGGACGGCTCGCGCCGCCCGCAGGTCTTCCCGGTTTATATGCTCCGCCGGCAGCGTCCGGGCCGCTGTTCGCCGGCAGTGTGGATCAGTAATAGTCGCAGACGTTGACGTAGCGGATGCGCCAGCCCCAATCGGTCCAGACCCGGCGCGGCACCACGCAGTCGTCATAGAGATACGGGTAGGCGGCGTAGGCGCCGGCAACCAGCGGCAAGCCGACGAAGGCGTGGCGACCGCGGAAGTGGCGACGCGGACCATGGGCGAAGTGCCGTCCGAAGTGGCGGCCGGAGAAGCGGGGGCTGCCGAAGTTGCTCGGGCCGGCGAAGTTGCGTGGGCCTGCGGCAAAATTGCGCGGTCCCGCATTGAACGTGCCCATGCGCGGCCCGGCGTTGAACGAGCGCGCCGGTCCGCCCGGTCCGCGCATGCCTTGCTGCGCCGAAGCATCCGACGAAACCGAGAGGCTGAGCAGGGCGGCGGCAGCGAGAGCGGCGATGAACGTACGCATTGGAGCGCTCCTGATTTCGGACACGCGAGAACGCCATCCGACGATTCGCCCCTCAGCACTAAACACCGGGGTATTCCGTTTGTTCCCCCGAGCCGGCGGGGATATTGTACTTCGCGTACCCGCCACTAGGGCTTGACTCGCCGTGTTAGGCTTTGGCCAAACGCGGAGACGGCAGATGCTTCTAGTAGACTTGATAGTAGAGACGCTGCACTCGCTAGGTGCTGACAGGCAACCAGTTCACCGGGACAAGTTCAATCCAATAATTGCTAGGAAGTGGCGAGAGCTTGGCCATATCGTGAGGGAGCCATACCAAGAAATTAGCGCAGAACTACAGCGTTTTTGCTCGGGTAGCGGCACCTGGAGGCGGTTACAGCGGGACGGATCGCTCGAAGCCCGCGATCTATTCGCGATGCATGGCGATGGTTACTGGTCGCTGCGGAGACAACTCACCCTAGAAGATGTCCTATCCACCCTCTAAGGGGCTCTGGCGCGCCATATAGATAGTAAGGCAAGGGCCTTAGAAGGTGGAGCCTACAATAGAGATAGCGGGCTGGCTCGCATGGGGCGTCCTGCTCCTCATTACGCTCAGCTTCTGGTTTGGTATCTTCCGCTCGGCTCTGGCGGGCGCGCCATATACTGTTGCGCTCCTGGTGCAAACGATTCTATTTTCGTTGTTGTTAATCCTGTTCGCGATCGTATCCGAGTTAAACAAGCTCCATCTATTATGGCTCGCGCCGCTGGTATTCTTCCTTGCGCTCTATTCCATCGTTGCCCGGGTCGTCGGTGGAGTTGAAAGCAGTAGGCCGCCAGTTAGTCAGAGGCAGCCGCGTCAACTAAAAATCCGCGAACCCATGACAAAGGGGAAACGCGCGCTTCTTTCGGCGCTAGCCGGAATGGTTGCGCTGGTTGTCGCGGTCGTAGGGCAACGTTTCTTTGGGGAAGTCTATAGCAACACGTTGACCGGCTTCATCGGGTGGGCTGCGGTTATTCTGGTCTGGATTCTGACCGGCCTGTAGGCAAGCCTCGCCTGTGCGGGGCTTCTTGATTCAAGAGGGCGCGATTCCGCGCCCCGCAGGGATCAAGGCCATGCAAAGTAACTTTTCAATGACTCTGCTTCTTGTTGAACAGCGTGGCGGCGAATGCGCCGCGCACCTTGGTATCGATGGAGGTGACGCCACGAGCCTTTGCGAAGGCCAGCAAATCATCTGGATCGACGACCATCTTCTCGCCTCGGATGCCGCGCGCCTTAAGGCTCGCGATCATATCCGTCATCTTGGCTTCCCACTCGCCGAAATTGGGGATCATTTCATCGTCGCAAATCTCGCGAATGCGGTCGTAGTCCTCACGGCGGAACCAAGCAACCGCGATTACGGGTTGTCGCGCAGTAGCAGTCATAGCGAATAGCCTTCATTTGCAGCCGGGCTTGACCACGCAACGCGAGTCACTTCTATCTGCTGACGCAACTGACTAATCGTCCCGCGCCCGGCTAGGGGTTTAGTGCGGGTCGGAAAACGGAAGCCGCTTTGGGCTTGCAGGCCCGGGCGGCTTCACCGTTCCCGTGTGGGTCACACCGGAGAAGTCCGCCCTGATTCCTGCCGCTTCGGCAAGACAAAAGGCCCCGGAAGCACAAAATCGCCCCTCCCTACTTGACGTACCCAAATGGCTGTGTTATCCCTGAGTCACAAAGGGAAATGAGCCATGTCCAAGTCCGTCATTGAAGCCAACTGTTTCCACGATGAAGCGGCCGCCTACGCCTGGGTTGAGGCTCGGGTTTGGCCGAACGGCCCGGTTTGCCCGCACTGCGGCGGGGTCGATCGCATTTCGAAGATGGGCGGCAAAAGCACCCGGATCGGCGCCTACAAATGCTACCAGTGCCGCAAGCCCTTCACCGTGAAGGTTGGCACCGTGTTCGAAGCCAGCCACGTCCCCATGCGGTTCTGGCTGCAAGCGCTCTATCTGCTCTGCTCTTCGAAGAAGGGCATCAGCAGCAACCAGCTTCACCGCACCTTGGGCGTGACCCTCAAGACCGCGTGGTTTATGTCGCATCGCTTGCGCGAGGCCATGCGCCAAGTCGGGATGGAGCCGATGGGCGGCGCGGGCAAGATCGTGGAAGCCGACGAGACCTACTACGGCAAGCAGGAAGGTCACACCAAAGAGAAGCGCCAAGGCCACATGAACGCCGTGCTCACCCTCGTGGAGCGCGGAGGGTCCGCGCGCTCGTTCCACGTTGATGGCGTTCGCATCGCCGACATCGCGCCGATCGTGCGCGAGAATATCCGCCGCGAAAGCCACATGATGACCGATGAAGGCTCGTGGTACAAAGGCGTTGGGAAAGAGTTCGCGCGGCACGAGACCGTCAACCACAGCGAAGATGAGTACGTGCGCGACACCAACGCCTTCATGTTCCCCGGCGGCGAGCGGTACGTCATTCACACCAACACCGTGGAAGGCTTCTATTCGATCTTCAAGGGCGGCATGAAGGGCGTTTACCAGCACTGCAAGGAAAAGCATCTGCACCGCTATCTGAGCGAGTTCGATTTCCGCTATAGTAATCGCGTCGCGTTGGGCGTAGACGACGTAGAACGCACTGAGCTTGCGTTGAAGGGCATCGTTGGGAAGCGCCTCACCTATAGGACAACTGGTCACTGAGCGCCCGTATGGGAAAAGCAGGCGAAAAGCAAAAGCGCCGCCCAAGGCTGACTGACAAGGCTCAATCCGAGCGGTTCAAGGAAGCCGCTCGGAAGCTTGGTGCTGACGATGGCGAGACGTTTGAGCGGGTGTTCGCCAAGATCGCGCCGGCCAAGCGAGCCTCGCCTAAAGGTGCTCGACGAGATGCTTCATGAACGTCCGAACGTGACCGTAAATTTCTTCGGCTTCTTCGGGGTTATATTGTTCCTTCGGGTGCATCGTATCGTTCCGCCACGCTAGCCGGATGGCATGAAGATGCGCCCGCGCTTGCTGTAGCATCTTCTTGCGATGTATCTCCGTTTCGGTTGTTTCCGGTAGCGCGTTGACCGCCGGTTCCAGACCTTTATTGATCAGCGTTTGCCAACCCCACCTCGGGTTAAGTTCAACGCCAAGTGCCGATCCAAGGCGCCCGATTCCGACTTCGACGACGCGCATCAGGTGGAACGCGCAAGCCGTTGCGCGCCCGCACGCAAGACATTTGCCAGCTTCCGCGATGTCATAGGACGCCTTGGGAAATTCGAGCGCAACTTGCTCGCCAAAAATAGGCGCGGCCTGTTGATAGAGGTCCTCGCGTTCAATCTGTAGGAACTTTCTTCCCTTGGTTTCCCTGCGCAACGTTTCACAGACGGAGCCCACCTTCGCGTTGGCGTAATCGTTGTACTCACCGTATTTTTCAATTGCGTCGGCCAACTCCAAGAATGCGCTACAGGTCGTCGGCAGTCGCATTCTTGTCAGCAGTTCGGCGTCCCGGCGCATCAGTTCCGCCATGACGGGATTTCCTAACCCGGCTTGGCTCACCCGGTCCGGGAACTGCCGAGCATTACCGGTGATGGACCGCAGGATGTTCGTTATTCCAACGAACGCGTGCGCGTCGATTTCAAGCATGTCCCACAAGCTCCGCAGCCCGCCGGGCCGCCAGGCGGGGGTGACTTCTTCCCGGTCAGGGGCGCTCATTTTGAGCCCCTATCAAGCTGTAGCGGGTGGGTACGGGAAGTACAATATCGCCGAGCCGGCGATGCCTATTCCCGCCCCAGCACCAGATCGTCGCGGTGGATCATCTCGGCGCGGCCCTCGATGCCGAGAATGCGCGGAACCTCGCCGGAAGCCTTGCCGCGGATGCGCTCGGCATCGGCGGCGTCGTAGGCGACGAGGCCGCGGCCGATCTCGCGGCCGTCCGGTCCGCGCAGGATCACGGCGTCGCCGCGCGCGAACTCGCCTTCGACCTTGGCGACCCCGACCGGCAGCAGGCTGGTGCCGCGCCGCAGCGCCGCGACCGCGCCGGCATCGAGCGTGAGCGTGCCCTTGGGCTCGAGCGAGCCCGCGATCCATTTCTTGCGCGCCGTCACCGGATTGGCCGGCGTCAGGAACCAGGTGCAGGATCCGCCCTGCACGATGGCCTGCAGCGGATGCGCGATGCGGCCCGACGCGATCACCATGTGGGTCCCGGCCGTGGTGGCGATTTTGGCCGACTCGATCTTGGTCTGCATGCCGCCGCGCGAGAGTTCCGAGCCGGCGGCGCCGGCCATCGCCTCGATCTCGGGCGTGATGCGTTCGACGCGCGCAACCAGCTTTGCTTTCGCGCCGCTGTCGGGGGGCGCATCGTAGAGCCCGTCGACGTCGGACAGCAGCACGAGCAGGTCGGCGCTCGCCATGGTGGCGACGCGCGCGGCGAGTCGGTCATTGTCGCCGTAGCGGATCTCGTTGGTGGCGACCGTGTCGTTCTCGTTGATCACCGGTACGCTGCGCCATTCGAGCAGCTTGGCGATCGTTGAGCGCGCATTGAGATAGCGCCGCCGCTCCTCGGTGTCGCCCAAGGTCACCAGGATCTGCCCCGCCGAGATGCCGTGGCGCGCGAGCGCCTCCGACCAGGTGCGCGCGAGCGCGATCTGGCCAACCGCTGCGGCGGCCTGGCTATCCTCGAGCTTGAGCGGGCCGCGGCCGAGCTTGAGCACGCTGCGGCCGAGCGCGATCGCACCCGAGGACACCACCAGCACGTCACGACGTTCCCGATGCAGGCCGGCGATGTCGGCGGCGAGCGAGGCGAGCCATTCGTCCTTCACCCGGCCGGCCACGGCGTCGACCAGCAGCGAGGAGCCGACCTTGACGACGATGCGGCGGAAATCGGTCAGCGCTGGATTCTTGCGGGACATGAGTCTGGTTCACGAACCCGCGGCTAGTGTCCCGATTCCGAAGTTCGCATCATTGTGCGGCACCCTCGTTTGCGAACTTCGGAATCGGAGGACACTAGCAGGTTATTTATCTAGTGTGGCTTTGGTTCAGAAGTCCGCATGTCGGACTCGCGGCGAGTGTAATGCGGACTTCTGAACCGCCACACTAGCGGGCCCGCGTTGCTTAGCACGCGCAGGCGCCGAAAACCTAAGCGCGCTGACGGCGCGAGGCACGCGCCAGTTCGCGCGCGCAGCTCGCCACCATGCCGCGCCCGGGCCGGGTGCGCACATAGGATTCCGGATAGCCGCGCGCCTGCAGGCGCTGGCGACACAGGTACGCGCGGCCAGCGCGCGTCTGCATCGCCGGATCGGCGAAATTCACCGACGGATTGGCCTGGGCGAACGCCGCCGAGTCCGCGGATACACAGACGGCTGCGGCGAACGCGCCGACGATCAGGATCTTGCGCATGGTATCAATCCTCAATGCGGGCGAGTCTCGTCTCGCCCGCGTCATCTTACCGTCGGAAGCGCCCGCAACCAAGGCGGTTAGGGCTGCCACGCCGCGACCGGCACGCCGGCTGTGCCGCCGCGTGGGCGGGCTCCTTCGATGATCGCCAGAAGCGCGCGCAGGGCGTCCGGCACGCCATTGCGGGTCGCGGCCGAGATCACGAGCGGGGTCCTTTTCGCGGCGCGCTTGAGGCGCGCGACCTGCTGCTTCAGTTGCTCGGGATCAAGCGCGTCAGCCTTGTTGAGCGCGACGATCTCGGGCTTGGCGGCGAGGCCCTGACCATAGGCGGCAAGCTCGGCGCGCACGGTCTTGTAGGCCTGCCCGGCGTGGTCGCTCGTGCCGTCGACCAGATGCAAGAGCACGCGGCAGCGCTCGATGTGGCCGAGGAAGCGGTCACCGAGGCCGGCGCCCTGGTGCGCGCCCTCGATCAGGCCGGGAATATCGGCAAGCACGAACTCGGTTCCGTCGATGCGCACGACGCCGAGCTGGGGATGCAGGGTGGTGAACGGATAGTCGGCGATCTTCGGCTTGGCCGCGCTCGCGGCGGCGAGGAACGTCGACTTGCCGGCGTTGGGCAATCCGATGAGGCCGGCATCGGCGATCAGCTTGAGGCGCAGCCACACCCATGATTCCTCGCCCGGCGCGCCCGGATTGGCGTGGCGCGGCGCGCGATTGGTCGAGGACTTGAAATGTGCGTTGCCGAAGCCGCCGTTGCCGCCGCGCGCCAGCACCACTTGTTCGCCGACTTCCGCGAGATCGGCGATCAGCGTCTCCTGGTCGACGTCGAAGATCTGCGTGCCGGCCGGCACCTTCAGCACCACGTCGGCGCCGTTGGCGCCGGCGCGGTCCTTGCCCATGCCGTTGCCGCCCTTCTTGGCCTTGAAGTGCTGCTGGTAGCGATAGTCGATCAGGGTATTGAGCCCGTCGACCGCCTGCACGACGACATCGCCGCCGCGCCCGCCATTGCCGCCGCTCGGGCCGCCGAACTCGATGAACTTCTCGCGCCGGAACGCCACGCAGCCATTGCCGCCGTCGCCCGAGCGCACATAGACCTTGGCTTGGTCGAGGAATTTCATGAGTGGTAGGTAGCGTGCGTGGGGCCGTGCGGCAACGGCTCGGGCTCAATAACCCGGCCGCACCTTGTTGAAGTGCGACAAGCCGTTCTGCGCCGGATACGCGATGGCGGTCATGACGCGTTGCGATTCCGAGCCGCGAAGCTCGCACGCGTCAGCACGGTGTTGATATGCGGGATTTCGCATCCGTGCGGGTTCGAGAACACCATCGCCTCGCCGTCGCGCGCAAAGTCATGTTTCATCGCGATTCGTAGAGCGGGCAAAGGCGCGCCGTGCCGACCGTCGTCGGAGTGCGAAGGCGGAAAACGCGCCGTGCCCGCGCGTCTTCGCCCGCGGCACCATCACGCGGGCACGCTTCGCCGCGCTCACGCCGTAAGCGCGTTTACGCGCGTCTTGACGCGCTATGCGAAGCTTTGCCCGCCCTACAAGGTCACCATGATTCAAGCCACCCGCCGCATCGGCCCCCAGCTCTTGAGCGCCGACCAGATGCCGCGCTCGAGCCGGAAGCGGTCGATCGGCACCGAGGAGCCAAGTGCGCGGATGCGGCACAGCCCGACACCGGTCCACTGGAAGCCGCACTTCTCGATGATGCGGCGCGAAGGCGGATTGGTCACCCGCACGGACGCGTTCAGCAGGGGATAGTCGAGATCCGTGAACGCGTGATCGATCAGCGCGCGCACCGCCTCGGTGGCGTAGCCCTGGCCCCAAAACGAAACGCCGATCCAGTAGCCGATCTCGGGCGCGTCGTTCACCACGTCGTGCGTGATCCCGCAGGCGCCGATGACGGTATCGTCGCAAAGCGTGATCAGGAACGCTCGCTCTTGCGCCTTGTTGGCCCCGAGGACGAAGCTCTCGGCGTCGGCGAGCCGATAGGGGTGGGGAATGCGCGCGGTGTTGTCGGCGACACGGCGGTCGTTGGCGAGCGCCGCGACGGCTTTTGCGTCCCCGAGCTGCGGCGCGCGCAGGATCAGCCGCCGGGTCTCGAGGACGGGGATACTGCTTTCGCGTAAGGCTTGCGCAGATATCGCTTCCAGGCAGGTCATGGCACGGGCTCCCGTTTGAAATGCTGCGAGGGGGAGCCGGCATCCCGTCTCCCCCTCGCAAGAAACCCGTACCTTAAGGTTTCCGCCGGTTTGACTGGATGCCGGCGGACCTCGAATGATCCACCGTTCTACTCGGCCGCAGCCTCCGTCATCGGATTGACGGATACGTAGATGCGGCCTTTGGCTTTGGTTTTGAACTCCACGCGACCATCGACGAGTGCGAACAGGGTGTGATCCCGGCCGAGACCGACATTGTTGCCGGGATGCCAGGTGGTACCGCGCTGGCGCGCGATGATGTTGCCCGCGAGAGCGCTCTCGCCGCCGAACAGCTTCACGCCGAGGCGCTGGCTGTGCGAATCGCGCCCGTTGCGCGACGATCCGCCGGCTTTCTTGTGGGCCATGGGTTGATCTCCGAACTCGATTATTCTCTAGCGCGATTCCGCGACGGAATCATCATTTATCTTTGCTCTTGCCCTTTCTGACGGGCGATTTGGGCTTGGCTGTGGCTTTTTTGGCGCCGGTTTTCGGCTTGGCCGCCGTCTTCGGCCCATCTTCATCCGGGGCCGTGGCCTCGGCCGGGGCCGGGGCAGGCGCCTCGGCCTTTTTTTCCCGGGGCGTGGGCTTCCTGCCGTCGGTCAGGATCTCGGTGATCCGGATCAGCGTGAATTCCTGACGGTGGCCGCGCTTGCGGCGCGAGTTCTTGCGCCGGCGCTTCTTGAACGCGATGATCTTGGGGCCGCGGTCCTGCGCCACGACTTCGCCCGCGACGCTCGCGCCCGCGACCGTCGGCGCGCCGATCGTGACCGCATCGCCGCCCACCACCAGCACGTCGCCGAACTCGACGAGGTCGCCGGGCTCACCCGCGACCTTCTCGATCCGGATCATGTCGGAGGCGGCGACGCGGTATTGCTTGCCGCCGGTTTTGATGACCGCGAACATCGTTGTTGTCCTCGTGTTCGATCCCGGCGCTCAGGCGGACCCGGGCCGGCTTTTTGCAGTCGGGTTGTGTTGTGTTCCGGGCCGCCCCAAAGGGCGGCCTGAATGTGAGCCGCGCGGACCAGGGGTCCGCGCCGCGCGATGCTTATGGCGGGCGGGGCCAGCGGTGTCAAGGAAGCCGGAATCGACGGGAAGGCGTTTGAAAACGCTGGTTTTTCACGATTTCGGCGACGGCGCGCGGGCCATGCGACCGTCCCCTTGCCTTGGCGTCATGGCGGCGTGCTTGTTTCGCCCCGGGCGCTTGGCTAGAAGCGTCGAATGTCGCGGCGGAGTCTCCGTCCTCGGCCCGGCCGGAGAGGTGGCTGAGTGGTTGAAAGCACCGCACTCGAAATGCGGCATACGGGCAACCGTATCGGGGGTTCGAATCCCTCCCTCTCCGCCAGCAATCTTTTGTTTTGTAACGATTTCCTTTCGTCATGCGTGTCAGACCGCGGAGCTGCCTGAAGCCAAGCAATGGACCGAGAATAGGTACCTCCGTCTGCGCGGCCTTGCGGCTGCCGCGATGCTCAAGACGGAAAAGACCTTTCGGGAGGCCGCGATACCATGAATTCGAGCGCTCGCATGCCCGGAAGGAAGAAGTAGCCTCCTCCTATCGTCCGGGTGAATGCCGCGAGAGATACTTTATCGCCTGTCGGCAATCCCGGCACCGTGAACGTCTTGGGAAGGGCCGGCGAACCCACGATCGGATCCTCCTCGTGGTGGAGATTCCCGAAGCTGAAATTACGCAACCATCGCTGCTGAATGAACTCGAACTGCCGCTCCAGATCCGCATTGCATGCAATGAACAAGAGGCCCACCCGTTTTTCCTTCTCGGTCTCCTCCAGATAGGGCCGCCCGCGACGAAGCAATCTGTGGAGCTTCGACGCCTTGATGCCGGATTGCACATCGAATCCAAGCGAGTCCCGCGGATGCACCCGGCGAATATGAGCTCCCTTTGGACAGACGAACCCGTCCGAGTCTTCGACACGGTAACGAAATGCGTCGTCGTCCGATACCGCATGCTTTGGTTTGCCGCGATGCGATAGTGGCATCCCATCCTTGCAACGCCCCATCAGCTTCTCGCTGGCTCTCTTGACACCTAGTCGAGCGCTCCTCGTTTCGAACTCCTCGAACGCCTTGACGTCCTGTTCGATCTGCCGAACGGCCAAGTAGCTTCCGTTCAGCGTGAAGCGGCCGCCCGGATGGGTCGCGCGACCGGACTCCTTCCATTGTTGCACGTCGGGACAGTAGGTGAGTTCGTCGTACTCGTTGCGATAGCCCAGGATGAATTCTCCGGGGGCAATCAGGCGATCTTCCTGCAGGTGGTCGGCGGCCCGCTTCAGATCGTCTCCGTCTTCCCTAAGGTCGGGAATCTCGGGTTGTGCAATGCCATCACGAAACCCGAACGGCTCGTACAAATTGCCGTCACCCCGAAAAGAACCTGGCCGGTTCTCGACCTTGACGATATGGAACGCTTCAGGATCAGGTTGGGTAGGATCGGGTTGGGTCATTCGCGATACGCGGCCGGGCGATTGCCAATGCGCGACGACCACATGCACCGTTTGTCGGCCGCGGCATCCTTCGACATCCGACCAACGCCATTGCCGAGGTTTGTCTTTCAAGAGATCCTCGCGCACTGTACTGCCCATGCCGCTGCGAAACGGGGTCGGAAACGGGTGCGTGCTGGTTTCCTTGCAGCCGAGCCTCTCGAGCCCTGCAAAGCTGAACGCGATCGCGACGGCTTCGTCGACCCGCTTCTTTCTCCCCTGGTCGATCCGCCTCTTACTCCCCTGCAAGACCCGTCTGGTGCTGACCACCAGATCGCTTTTGGCGAGGATCGAAAGCCATTCCCGGGCTCGCTCCTCGCGCCCGTCGCGGATCGTCAGGAGCCAGAAGCAGCTGGTGGTGAGCCAGCCGAAGCCACTCTTCAACATTCCATGAACGTCATCCAATTGCTCTGAAAGGGTCGGCGCGCGATTCATGCTTCGATGATCCTCATGATCAGGTCGTCGTTCCTTTCGCTGCGCTCTCCAAACAAAGCGTCGCGTAGCGCGGTTGCCCGCTCGATGTCATCGATTGACAATTTGCACGCGTCAAAGCGGTACAAATGCGGAAGCATGCTGTCGCGAGCATACGATTTGAATCTCAATTCGCATTTTACACCGCGGAAACCCAGAAACCGAGTCGGTGGAAAAGCCCGCGGGTGCGACACACTCGGTTGACCTCCGGCCGCCGCTGCACGGCGGTCCAGCTTCGTCCACCGCCAGAACAAAGTGACTCCGAACGAAGTCGAGGCACCATTTATGAAGTCGTCCAGGTAACCGCCAAAGGTGCCATCATAATTGGAGCAGAACAGGAGCCGGCGCCCATCGTCGATGAGGTGCCAGTGACCGAAATGGATGCCCCGCGCTTCACCCAATCGTCCCTCCGTGTAATACACTCGGCCAAAAAATGTCACTAGGCGCAGGATCGCGCGAGTCCACCACGCGCTCCATCGGTGCGGACTGCGCAAGTCCGTCAGGCTGATCATGTGTGCGGTTCCAGCGGCCAATCGAGCCTCGCAAGTCTCGATCGACGGGTGGACTTGCTGGGCGCGATGTACATCGTCGCGGTGGGGATGGTAGAACCACGCGCTCAACTTCGGAAGCATGCGCTCGAGCCGGAAAGACAGCGCGCCAACTCCGAGCAGCACGAGGATCGCGGACGCGACGATGACCAAGTGCCTCCATCCAAGCGTCGCCGGCATCAAGATTTGAACGGCGTCTTGGAAAAGCTGCGGCGTGAACGTGTACATCAAGGCGGACGCGACGGCGGCCAGGGCAAGCGGCACACCCACGAGCCAGATCCCGACGTAGGTGGACAGCGACGACCACGTCTCAGTCGGTCGGTCGAGCTCGCGACGCAGGTTTTGCAACCAGCGTCGCCAGGGCGAGAACAACGCCGGTAGGGCGACGAAGAATAACAAAAGCATCAAGACAAGCACGATCAATGCGAGCAGTGCGCGGCCGCTGGCCGCCCATAGCCATTGATTCGTCTCGCTCACCACGGAAAACACCGCCTGCACGACGCTATCCGATCTTCCGAACAGCCAGGCGTCGGCGCACGCAAGCAACCGCGCCAGAGCACCCACCACCCAGACGAGGGCCGGCCCCAGGCCGACGATAAAAGAGATGAAAATCAGCTTGGCGGTGATGCTTCCGCGCCAGTAGGACCGTGGCGCAGGCTTCATTGCCCACCCGAAGCGCGGATCTCCGAATGCCCATCGAGCGAGCGCGAGCGCGAACGACGCGCGGTCCCCACCATGTATTGCCTTCAGTTTGCGAGTCGCGGCGCGCGCTTCTTCGAGCAGGTACCTCTCCATCTTGATCTGCCGAACCGACCTGTCGCGCGCGCCGACAAAAGCCCCGTCGGCGATATGGTGCCATTTGGTCAGCTGATCGAGAAGTTCCCGGTTGCGCTGGCTTGCCGGCAAAGTTCGCTGGCTCGCGGGCCAGTATACGCTGAAGAGAGACCACAGCGCATCGCTGGGATGGTTGACGAGCCGAGACAGCAGATCACATGGACTGAGGCCCTCCTCGACGACGATTTCGAGCATCAGCGACGGCAACGGGCCCGCCCGCGGCGTCGCAGGCAGGAGCGCGACCGTGGCGAAGTGCACGACGCCTACATCGGAAAACAGGCGGGTCAGCGCTGTGGAAACACCCTTGGACTCTGGAACCTCGACTCCGCAAGGCCATGCCGGTGCAATAATGCAGAGCATCTGCTGGCGGACCATCTTGGTCATGGCGGTCCTTCCTGCCTGCTAGGCGAAGCGCAGGCGCATGCGCGACATCATCGGCCCATCGTGCACGATGGCCTTCCCGTCGCTGGCAAACCGCAGCTCGGGCAGAGTCAGCAAGCCGATCAGCGCGCTTGTCAGAATGTCCACGGCATGGTCCTTGGCCGGGCACTGGCGATCGCCGTATCCGAACATCAGATGGCGCAAGTCCGATTCGTCGCCCCAATCGCGGTGCGGACAGAATCGGCGGCTGTCGGGGACAGCGCGCGGATCGAACAAGGCCGCGATCGACCATATCGTGACCTTCCCGCCGCCGCGGCACCGGGCATTGCGCCGCGCGCCCGTTTCCAACTCGGTAGCGCGCGGGACATTCCGGACAAGCGCCGGAAAAACCGGCCGAAATCGCATGAGCTCGAGCACATGGTCCCGTACGCAATCGCGAAACCCGGCGTGATGCCAAACCTTGGTCACGCCGACCGTCTCAGCCCTCGATCGGAGATCCCGGTAGACCCCCGGGCGGCCCAGCAGCTCTTGCACGATCAGGGCAGCGGACTGCACCGTAACGGGATGCGAGACCCAGGCGAGGCCCATTGCATTACGCTCGATGACGTCAGGGGCGCACGACCCGGGCAATTTCCACGCTGCTCGAATATCGCGGCTCAGTCGCTTTGTTCGTGCGCACAGGGAGGCGGCAGAGAGTTCCGCCCTGCGCTGCACACGCAGGGGCGACGAACTGCCCTTGAAGAGTTGACCCGCGACGTAACGGACCTCCAGGAGGAACTGCCGTTGCAGCTCTCGCTGATCGGCATTCCCGCCTGGCTCCCCTATTAGACCATCCGCGACTTCGCCGAAGACCGGTGCGATGGCGCGAAAAACGACCCACAGCAGGTAATCCTCGATGAGGTCAAACGACTGCTTTTGTCCAAGCTCAGCGACGATTTTTTGAGCCTCCCGGTCGGCGTCGGCCCGGAGGTTCGCCAAACAGGCCAACCGTTGCATGAGCAAAGCTTTATCGGCCGCATATGTGTGCCCCGCATCCATTCCGATCAGAAAGTCGCCGGCGACCAGGTTTGCCGCGTGCGACGTGTTCGAAAAGCTTTGCGGCCGCTTCAGAACCCGCTTGACGGCGTCGGCACGCGCAACCACGCCGAACCAGCCGCCCACGAAAGGCCAAAGCCGAAACGCTGCGCCGATTGCGCGTAAAACAATGGGATGACGGTTCAGCCGGCAAATCACTCCATAAAGGAGGCTGCGAACGCCCGGCGGCAAGGCATCGGGAGTGGGGGTCGAGGCTCTCATGCTCGTTGGCGTTTCGCTGGTTTTGCGAGGGCTGCTGTGGCCTGCTTCTGGTAATACGGCATTGCGAGACGACGCGCTGCCTCGCAGGTCTGCAGGAAGCACTCCTCCGCCCCTGCTACATCCCCGGCGCGCCGCAGTGTCTCGGCCAATTCATAAAGGGCTTCTGTCCGGTGTCCATACTCTTCGCCGGCTTGCTCGACGGCCCTGCGTCCGACCGCGATCGCCTTTTCAAGCTTTCCGAGATTGCGATAGGCAATACCGAGGGCGACTTGCATGAAAGTCCGGCCGTATGGGCCGGCTGTATCGCAGATGCGATCGGCAAAACCCTTTTCGAGCAGGAGCGCGGCGTCCGATGCCTTGCCATTGCGCGCAAGTGCACTGCCGAGCAATCCGGTGCAACTCGGCAGCATGGCCGGCACGTTGTGCGTCATGCATCCGTGCACGGCCTTGCGCATCAAGTCCTCCGCCTCATCGAGTTTCTTTTTCTCGATCCAGATCTGCGCTTGGGCGATATCGGTCAATAGCCGGGAATACGGGTGGTCGACCGAGGATAGAATGTCGTAGGCGAGCGCACAAATTTCCTGACCAGCTTTGCAGTTACCCAGGCGCCATAGCGTGCTGGCATGGAACGCGTACAGGTTGATGATAGGGATGGTACCCCAGCCCGGCTGCACGACGTGCTGCGCCAGCTCAGTCTGGTAGTCGGCGAGCAGAACGCGGCCTTCGGCGGCTGCCTCGGAATATCGACCGAGCGCGTGAAAATTCATGAGGCGCGTCTGATGCGCCGCCATTGCCATGTGGCGGCGCTGCGCGAGGCGGGCCGCATCCAAGCCCCGTGAGGCGTGCAATAGACCTTGCTCAAATCGCCCGCGCATCCACAGGAAAATCGCTGTCTGCGTCGAAACCGATGCCAGTGCGCGCTGGTCATTCAGCTGCGCCGCAATATTTTCAGCGTGCTCCATGTTCTCGTAGAATTCATCGATGTGTCCCAGAGCCATCATGGCACCGATGGCCTCCAGTCGAAGCGCGAGCTCCAACGCTTGCGAATCGGACTGATCACCGGCACGGCGGGATGCTTCGATGCCGATCTCGAACAGACGCAAGGCCTCCTGATTTGCCGAATGCGAGACGGCGCGCGCCATCGACTTGACGGCGTATTTTGCCGCAGGCTCCCATTCCTCACCGTTGAAGGCGTGGTGAGCCAGCGCCGGCGCAGCATCCGCATCGGCCGACCCTGGTTGCGACTGCAAGGCCAGGAAGGCGAGCTGATGCAATGCTTTGAGACGGGAACGGGTCAGCGTTCCGAGCACCACATCCCGCACCAAAGCGTGGCGGAACACGAACGGCAGCGGTTCGGGTGAAGCAGGCGCCTGGTCGGATGTCGTCAGCAAACCGGATGAGAGGCAGAGATTCAGCAATTCTTCCGCACGCGTGACATCTGCGTGCTGCATGGCGGCGATCAGTTCTCGCGAGATAGGGTCACCCAGAACACTAGCGGCTTCCAGTGCCGACTTGGCGGCATTCGGCAGTCTGTCGACCCGCGCACCGATCACCGCTGCGATGGAGCCTGGGACCCGTAACTCTACGAGACGCTTTTGCAGACTATAGGCGCCCGGCGTACCTTCGAATGATCCGTCGTCGATAAGGGTGATGATCAGCTGTTCCATGAAGAAGGGATTGCCGTCGGCGCGGCTAACCAGTTCGCTCGTGACCCCTCGCAAGGAAGGATCATCGCCCAGTAAGGCACCGGCCAAAGCGAGCATCTCGTTGTCTTGCAAGGGCAGCACCAAGTGCTCGGTAAACCATGCAGCCTGTCTCCATTGATGTTTGAAATCTGACCGATAGCTGACACAGATCAAGATCGGCAGAGCCTGCAGCCGGGGAATCAAACCCTCGAACAGCCGCCAGCTCTCGCGGTCGGCAAGGAATACATCCTCGAGCACGAGCACGAACGGCCTCCCCTGCAGGCGCCCGCGTATGAGCCACAGCAGAGCCTCACCGATCCGACGACGCCTTTGTGCCGGGTTCAACGCCAACCATTCATCATTCGGCGGCGCGAGTCCGAGCAGATCGTTCACCGCCGCCAGATGGACTGCGCCTTCGGCCGGCCATTTCGCCACCAATGCCTGCTTTGCAATTTGCTTTGTGTCGGCGACGCCGGTGCCAGACAGACCCGCCAAATTCGCGATCAGATCCGCCGCGGTGCTGTAGGCTCTCGTGCTCGCATACCCCCGCGCCTGTGTGATACAGACGTCCACGTGCTGGCTCGAGAGCGCGTCGGCCCAATCGGCAATCAGGCGGGATTTGCCGACGCCGGCATCGCCGCGCAGGCCGATTGCTTGCATAGCGCCGGTTCGAACGGCCTCGATGGCCCTTCCCAGCACCTGCAACGAGTGTTCGCGTCCGACGAGAGGCGCCCAACGCTGCTTTCGGGTCAATGGCGCTGCCGCCGAGCTCTCCGTCTCGACCACGACTTCATGGAGCTCGATCGGGCTGGGCAACCCGCGCACAGCGCGCAGCCCGATCGGCCGCGTGTCTATCTGTTGAGCAACCAATCGCTGCGTGGAAGCGCTGATCAATATGCCACCCGGCCCCGCCATTTTCTCGAGCCGCGATGCGACGTGAATGGTCTTGCCGTCGGCTCCGTAGTGCGACCACTTGTACTGACCGACGACGCCGACCAGAACCTCACCGGAATTGATCCCGATGCGCAGCGTGGGGCTGGCGACGCCGCAGGCTTGGTAGCCGGGAATGGTCGCTTTTTGCATTTTGAGAGCGGCCATGCAGGCTCGCAATGCATGATCTTCCTGCGCCAGAGGGGCGCCGAATAATGCAACGAGACCGTCCCCGAGCAATTGACTAATCGTGCCTCCAAAGGTGCCGACCGCGTCGGCCAACACGTCGAGCGTCTTACCGAGATAGTCCCGGGCCTGTTCCGGGTCCGCATGCTGCAACAGTGAAGTTGAATCGCAGACGTCGACAAACAGCACGCTCACCTGTTTGTTCTCCGTCAATAGCTGCGACCGCGGCCTGGGACGCTCCCCTCCCCGGGCGGGTCGCACGTCGCGGGCCGATGCGCCGGCAGGTGGGACCCGAGAGGGCCTGGCGGCGACAAGTTCGAGGCTGCCGCCGCATTGCGGGCAGTACCGATGGGTGCGAGCGACAGGAGCAGAGCAGGCCGGACACCTGGTCATGGCAATACGGTGATACTCGATCCGATCAAGAAAAGCCCCGTGGGCCCGCTTACTATAGCGTTCTGCCGTAAATTGAGAAGAGTATGCGAATTACTGAAGTCGCCCATGAACTTGCTCTCAATCGAAAGATGGCTCTCTCCCTGCATCCCCACGCTTCGCGCCGCGGAAGTTCCTTCCGCTTCGGTTTGTGCGGCATCCAGCAGCCGATAACGGGCGTCATAACCAAAACTAGCGATCTGATATATCAACAACCATAAGTGCACTGGACGATTTCGCTTCAAAGTATGACTGGCGCCGCAGGCAGACGGCGGTCATGGCCGCGCGCGTTGTAAACCCGCGCCGGCCGTTATAAGTTGCTTTGAACTTCTCGATCTCTCGTCGCGTGAACGGCCGTGGCTCCAAACAGCAAGCGTCGACAAAGCTCCTCGTCTTTTGACAGGTCGGTGCTTCTATCCGCTCATCCGTTGTTTCGCGAGCTTGGACGCGAAGTCCAAGAGCGGATCGGGGCCTACGCGACGACCAGATACGTCGAGCGTGGCGAAACCATATTCATGAAGGGTGACCCGGGAACCTGCCTGTTCGCGGTCCACAGCGGGACGGTGGAAATCAGCGTTCCTTCGATCGACGGCAGGAACGCCGTGGTGAACCTGATCAAGGAAGACGAGATCTTCGGAGAAATCGCATTGCTCGACGGCCGACCGCGGACCGCGGATGCGGTGGCGTTTGTCGACTGTACGCTGATGGTGATCGACCGCCGCGACTTTCTGCCGTTGTTGCGTGAACAACCCGATATCGCGGTGAAGCTGCTCGAGATCCTGTGCGCGCGGGTGCGGCGGACGACAGAGCAGGTCGAGGAACTCATGTTCCTCAATCTGAGAGGCCGGCTCGCCAAGACGCTGCTGCGCTTGTCGGACGCGGCAAGCCCGCCCGGACAACTCGCCATCACGCAGCGGGAGCTGAGCGAGATCGCGGGTCTGTCGCGCGAGGAAGTCAACAAGCAGCTCCAGGTGTGGAGCAAGGATGCGCTGGTGCGCCTGGAGCGCGGCGGCATCTTCGTGCTGAAGCGGGCGGCGCTCGCGGACGTTGTTGCCGAGTAGATTGCGCGATCCGCTCTCGGCTTGTTGCGGGCGGCGGCGGACCAGACGGCCGAAGCATGAGCGATTGCGCTTTCCACTAGTGCACCCGATCGCAGGCAGGCTATGGGATAACGGACGAACCCTCCGAGCTCGCCCCAATGCCCGACCTGACGCGCAAGTACGACGTGCTGGTGGCCGGCGGCGGCAATGCGGCGCTGTGCGCCGCGATCAGCGCGGCCCGAGCCGGCGCCGGCGTGCTGGTGCTCGAGGCGGCGCCGAAGTTCTATCGCGGCGGCAACAGCCGCCACACCCGCAACATGCGCTGCGCCCATGACGCCGCGACCGGCACGCTGAGTGGCCCCTATCCGGAAGAGGAGTTTTTCGACGATCTCCTGCGGGTGACCCAGGGCGCGACCGACGAGCCGCTCGCGCGCCACATGATCGCCAAGTCCAAGGACTTGCTCGACTGGATGCCGCAACAGGGCGTGCGCTTCCAGCCCTCGCTCGGCGGCACGCTCAGCCTCGGACGGACCAATTCGTTCTTCCTCGGCGGCGGCCGCGCCATGCTCAATGCGCTCTACCTCACCGCGGAACGCCTCGGCGTCGAGATCGGCTACGAGGCCGAGATCGTGGACGCGGAGATCGATACCGGCATGTTCCTGTCAGCGACGGTGAAACGCGGCGCGGAACGCTCTACCGTACGTGCCGCGACCTTCGTGGCGGCGGCCGGCGGCTTCGAGGCCAACATCGAATGGCTCAAACAGTATTGGGGCGCGGCGGCCGACAATTTCCTGATCCGCGGCACGCCCTACAACCGCGGCGCGGTGCTTAAGCTGCTGCTCGACAAGGGCGTCGCGCCGGTCGGCGATCCGACCCAATGCCATGCGGTCGCAATCGATGCGCGTGCGCCGAAGTTCGACGGCGGTATCATCACCCGGCTCGACTGCGTGGTGTTCGGCATCGTGGTGAACAAGCACGCGCAGCGTTTCTACGACGAGGGCGAGGACATCTGGCCGAAGCGCTACGCGATCTGGGGGCGGCTGGTGGCCGGTCAGCCGGACCAGATCGCCTATGTGCTGTTCGACGCCTCCGCGCTCACGCGGTTCATGCCTTCGCTCTATCCGCCGATCCAGGCGCCGAGCATTCGCGAACTCGCGGCGAAGCTTGCCCTCGATCCGGGGGCGCTCGCGGCGACCGTCGAGAGCTTCAACGCCGCGGTGCGACCGGGAAACTTCGACGACACGGTGCTCGACGATTGCGGTACCGAGGGGCTTAAGCCCCCCAAGAGCCATTGGGCGCGCCGCATCGAGCGCGCGCCGTTCTACGCCTATCCGGTGCGCCCCGGCATCACCTTCACATACCTGGGGACGCGCGTTGACGCCCAGGCGCGCATGCTGATGGCGGACGGGAGGCCGGCCGCCAACATGTTCGCTGCCGGCGAGATCATGGCCGGCAACGTACTCGGCCGCGGCTACGCCGCCGGCATCGGCATGACCATCGGTTCGGTGTTCGGCCGCGTCGCGGGCGAGGAGGCCGCCCGCCATGCCCGCAACTGAGCGGGCCGGAACGCGTGGCGACGTGGCGCACGCCTCGAGCGCGCTCGCCGAAGCCGACCGGCTGATGACGGTGTGCAATTCCTGCCGCTATTGCGAGGGACTGTGCGCGGTCTTCCCGGCGATGGAGCTGCGGCGCACGTTTCCGGACGGAGACCTCAACTATCTGGCCAACCTTTGCCACGGCTGCGGTGCCTGTTACTACGATTGCCAGTTCGCGCCGCCGCACGAGTTCGACGTCAACGTGCCGCGGAACTTCGCCGAGTTGCGCGCGGATTCGTATCGCGCCTATGCATGGCCGCGCGCGTTCGCGGGCCTGTTCGCGCGCAACGGCCTCTGGATCAGCCTGATCGCGGCCTCAAGCGTTGCGGCCTTCATCCTCGGTTTCGTCGCCTACCGCGATCCGGCGGTGGTGTTCGGCGTCCATACCGGTCCGGGCGCGTTCTACCGGCTGATGCCGCACAACGCGATGGTGCTGCTGTTCGGCGCAGCCTTTCTCTATGCGGGCGTTGCGATCGCGCTCGGCATGCGGGCGTTCTGGCGCGACATCGGTCGGCCGCTATCGGTGCGCGATCCCGTTCCGCTGCTGCAGGCCGTGCGCGACGCCGGAAGCTTGCGCTACCTCGATGGCGGAGGCGTCGGCTGCCATAACGACGGAGAGCGCCCGACCGATCGTCGCCGGCTTCATCATCACCTGACGTTCTATGGCTTCCTGTTGTGCTTCGCCGCCACCTCGGTCGCGACGCTCTATCATTATGCGTTTGGCCGTGTGGCGCCCTATCCGTGGTACGACCTGCCGGTCGTGTTCGGTACGCTCGGTGGCATCGGCCTCGTCATCGGGCCGTTGGGCCTGCTCGCGGCCTATTGGCGGCGCGACGGCGACCTGCGCGACGCGCCACGCCTGGGCATGGACGTCGGATTCATCCTTATGCTGCTGCTGACCAGCCTCACCGGCCTCGCACTCCTGATCCTGCGCGAGACGGCCGCCATGGGCATGCTGCTGGCGCTGCATCTTGGCGTGGTGTTCGCGCTGTTCATCACGATGCCGTACGGCAAGTTCGTCCACGGCCTGTACCGGTTCCTCGCCCTCGTGCGCTACGCGCAGGAGCGCCGCGCTACCGATGGCGCAGAGGTTTCGGTGGCTTCCACCGGCCAGGGCGGCTCGCGGCCATGAGGGCGAGGCTCGTCCCGGCGCAAATGACTTCCTTGCGAAGGGGTTCGTGAGCGCTTCAATATCAAGACGCTTTTAGCGGGAATCGCCCCACGCCGTGAGCGCCGCGCGCGCGATCGGTTCGCCCCATTCCTGCACAAAATGCCCGCCGGCGGGGATTTCCATCGGCGCCGGACAGCCGCGGATCATGCGGCGAATCGCGTGCATCACCGCGGGTCCGAGCACCGGGTCCTTCATGCCGATCGCCATGAACGAAAGGCCCGCGAAAGAATCCTTCCACCAGGCGAGCGCCGCGCGCGACACCGCGACGCCGTCCATGGTCTCGCTGATAGGGACGAGCTGCGGAAAGCGGCGGACGCCAGCCTTGTAGCGATGATCCGGGAATGGCGCGTCGTAGGCTGCGGTTTCCGCGTCGCTCAGGTGGGGCGTGCCGCGCCGGATGAGCGCCCCGACCTTGAGATCGGGGGTCCTGGCCACGTAGTCGCGCCAGTCGAGGAACCCTTGCGTCGGGGTCACGCCGGTCGCGAAGGCGGTGTTCATGATCAGCAGCCGAGCGATGCGATCCGGAAATGCCAACGGCAAGGTGAGACCGAGGAGCCCGCCCCAGTCCTGCACCACCAGCGTGATGTCGCGAAGGTCGAGGCGCTGGATGAGCCGGATGACGGAGTTGCGATGGAAATCCCAGGTGTAGGCCGCGTCCGCGCTCGGCTTGTCGGAGCGTCCGAAGCCGAAGAAGTCCGGCGCCACCACGCGCGCCCCGGATTCAAGGAATACCGGAATCATCCGGCGATAGAGGTAGGCCCAGGTCGGCTCGCCATGGAGGCAGAGGAATGTCGCGGAAGCGTCCTGCGCGCCTTCATCGACGTAGTGCAGGCGCAAGCCCGAATAGCCGGCGAGATCCTCAACGTAGTGCGGCGCGTACGGCCAATCGGGCAACGCGGCAAAGCGCTCCTCGGGCGTCCGCAGGACATCTTCGATCATGTGACGATCCAGCCGCTCAGGCGACCTTGACCATGCGCTTGCCGCGGTTCTCGCCGGCGAGCAGGCCGATCAGCGCCTGCGGGGTGCGCTCCAGGCCTTCGATTACGTCTTCCTGCACCTTGAGCTTGCCGGACGCCACCCATGCCTGCAGGTCGGCGATCGCCTGTTCCCGCTCGGCGAAATAGTCGATGACGACGAACCCCTGCATGGTGATGCGCTTGACCACGATCAAGCCGGGCACGCCGCGCGGGCCGTGCGCGGCGGGTGCGCCGTCGTATTGCGAGATGGCGCCGCAGCAGGCGATGCGCCCGTGCAGGTTCATCTGCGGCAGGCACGCTTCCAGGATGTCGCCGCCGACATTGTCGAAATAGACGTCGATGCCTTGCGGAGCCGCGGCCTTGAGCGCCTTGAACACGCCGCCGGCCTTGTAGTCGACTGCCGCATCGAAGCCGAGCTCGTTCGTCAGCCAGTCGCATTTGTCGCGCCCACCCGCGATCCCGACCACGCGGCAGCCTTTGATCTTGCCGATCTGGCCGACCAGCGAGCCGACCGAACCAGCCGCGGCCGAGACCACGACAGTCTCGCCCGACTTCGGACGCCCGACCTGCAACAGGCCGAAATAGGCGGTCAGCCCGGCGATCCCATAGACGCTGAGCAGATGCGTCATCGGCTCGAGCCTGGGCACCTTCATCAGGTGGCGCGCCGGCAATACCGCATAGTCCTGCCAGCCGGTATCGCCGAATACGAGGTCGCCGGGCGTAAAGCCGGGCGCGCGCGTCTCGATCACCTCGGCGATCGCGCCACCGGCCATGACCGAGCCCGCTTCCACGGCCGAACGATAGGTCGCGCCGTGCATCCAGGCGCGATTGGCGGCGTCGAGCGACAAATAGCGCGTTCGCAACAGCACTTCGCCGTCTTTTGGCGTCGGAGCCGCTCCCTCGGCCAGGCGGAAGTGCTCGGGTCCAAGCCGTCCGGTCGGTTTCTCGACCAGCAAAATCTGTCGATTGGCGCGCTGCACGGCATGCTCCCCGATCTACCAAGGACGCATCGAAGCGCCGGGAGCGCAGTCGGGTCAAGGGCAGACATGCAAACGGCGGCCCTCGCGGGCCGCCGTTCGCCGTGCAGGAGATGCCTGCAGCGGATAGCTTCGCTATTCCTTCTTCGGTGCCGAGCTCGGGGCCGGGGCCATCGGGCTGGGGCTGGTCGGCCGGGGCGTCGCGCTCGCGGCCGGACGCGGCGGCGAATAGGGCTCGAATGCGGCCGCCTGCTTCAACTGCTCCTTGGTCATCGACAGGCGCAGCTTCTCGGCCGTGCCGTCCTTGCCGGGCACCTTCTGGAACGAGGCCGGGGCGATGGCCACGTCCTTGGCGCCGATGCCAAGGAAGCCGCCGACGCCGACGATGTAGGCGAGCACCGTGCCCTTGTCGTCGAACACGATATCGCTCACGTCGCCGATCTTTTCGTCAGCCGCGCCAAGCACATCGGTGCCCTTGAATTTCGACGCCAGATGCTGATCGGCGCTCTGCTTGGTGATGAACATCGGCTTGTCGGCGCTCGTGGTCGGAGCGGTCGCCGTCGGAGCCGGAGCGCGCGACGTGGAGGGCGCCGGCTGGGTCACGGCCGGAGCGGGCGGTGAAGTCGTGGGCGCGGAAGACTGCGCCAGCGCGGTCGTCAGGGCGATGCCGCTGACGGCCGCGGCCAACAGAACTTTTCTGAGCATGGGGTTTGCCTCCGACAAATGGGGAATGCCGGCGGAACACCGGCTTCCTGCAAAGACAACGCGCGCGGTTCGGAGAGTGTTCCGCGGCATTATCGTGGCAACGTCATCGTGGCAACGTCGGCTCGTGTGGGTTGCCTTGGGGTTCCGTGCGTACGTCACGGACTGCGCGCTGATTTCGATTCCAGGCGCAATGGTAGGTGGGCGGCCGTGCGGGGCCGCTCACGTCTGATTTGATGACCGCGCTCCCTTTAGGCCGGGATCACGGCGACGATGCGCAACGTGTTCGGTTCGACGATGATGATCTCGTCGTCGACGATGAAGTACAGGTAGCCGCGCCAAGCCGGCTGGATTTCCACGATGGTGACCGGGAGCGGAGCCACGCGCACGGTGCGCGGCACCACGACGCCGACGTTGATCTGGAAGTTGACGTTGCTGACGCGCGGCGCGTTACCCTGCCGCAACACGGTTTCGCGGATCCGGGTGCGCTGCTCGGTCGTGATCGTGGTCGATGTGGTCGACGTCGTCGACTTTTCCTGCCGGGTCTGGGTCGTTGTCGGAGCGCCTGATTTGTCTTGTCGGGTCTCGGTCGTCGTCGATGGGGTCGACTTGTCCTGCCGAGTCTCGGTGGTGGCCGGCGCCTTCGGGGTTTGCGGGCTCTGCGCCTGGGAGGGCTGCCGCGCGGCGGGCGGCGTCTGCGCATCACCGGGTTGGGCCGCGCGCGGCTGTGCCGGCGCTGCGGGAGTCTCGGTCTGTTTTTGCTTGGTGGACGGCCGCTCGGCGCCCTTCGGCGTGCCAGGCGCGCCCTTGGTCTCCGGCATCTTCTCCGCCGGTGCGGCGGACGGCGGCGGTGCCGTGCCGGGCGGCGCGCTGGCGGGTCGATCCTGCGCCGAGGCGATACTCGCGCTCAGCAGAACTGCGGCCGCAGCCGTTATCAACAGGGACTGTCTCATTACCATGCTCCTGGGCTTTGTCCCCGGTCGGTGGCCCGACATGAGAAGAATGCATGGCCGATGGCGATGTTCCGCGGTTCCGTCGCGCACCGCGCGCGAATGAAGTTCCAGACGCCGCAGTGGAACTCGCGGCTCATGAAATCGAAAGCCTCCGCCCACGGGGCGGAGGCTTCGACGACGCAGCGCTTGGGGCCGACGTCACATGTAGAACGGAACCTTGTAGTAGTCGTATACCTTGCGGCCGCGCTCTTGGTCGGTCCAATCCCAGTTATCGTCGCGGCCGTATTTCGGCGCACCCGTGAGCTGTTGCTCGGTGATGTTCACCTCGTAGCCTTCGAGGCGCGGGTTGTATTTCAACAGCGACCAGGGGATCGGGTAATGGTCATGGCCGATGCCGAGGAAGCCGCCGAAGCTCATCACCGCATAGGCGACCTTGCCGGACAGCTTGTCGATCATCACGCGCTCGATCGATCCGATCTTTTCGCCATTCGAGCGGTAGACGTTGGTGCCTTCGACCTTGTCGCTGCCGATGAGATTGAAGGTCTCGCGCTTCTCGAGCGTGGCGCTGGCGGTTGCCATGGTTCTCTCCTCATTGATTTTTCGTCTCCCCCGCCTGGAACGTGAACGTCGCCGTGCCCGATCAGTTCCGCGTGGGGCGGGAACTCCAATGTCCGCCAACACGTTGCCGGATCAGCGATAAAGAAGAAGGAGCGGCCCATGCCCCGCGGCGACAAGTCGAAATACACCGACCGGCAGAAGCGCAAAGCCGAGCACATCGAAGAAGGCTATCTGGAGCGCGGCGTAGCGCGGAAGGAAGCGGAACGCCGGGCCTGGGCGACGGTCAACAAGGAGGAGGGCGGCGGCAACAAGAGCGGGTCGGGCCGCGGCGTGCCGGACACGCATGTGTCGTCGCGCAAGGGCGGCCGGCTCGGCGGGCGTGCGGCGGCGCGACGCCCGGCGTCAGCGCGCTCGGCTTCCGCTCGCAAGGCCGCGGCGACGCGCAAGCGGCGCAAGGCAAGCTGAGTTCCTTGAGTGGAACTGGTCGTATCGATTGCGCTGGAACCGACATCCGTTCCGACGCGTTGGTTCCATGGACGCCGCGCGACGGCGCAAACGAGGAGAGCCATCATGAAGAAAACCCTCGCCACGTTGCTGGCCGGCGTGCTGATCGCCGCGATGCCGTTGACGATCGCGGGTGCGCAGCAGACGCCGCCCGCCAAGACCGGACCGGAGAGTGGAACCGCCAAGGACTCGACGCCTCCGCGTGAGCCGCAGCAGAATGCCGCACCTGCGAAGAGCGCGCCCGCGCCGATGACCAGTGGCAAAAGTGCTCCGGCCCCCAGCGCTTCGAAGGAGCAGAAGAAAGGCACCGAGACGGGAACGGCGCCCGATACCGCGGGCCCGGCGGCGATCCGCGACCCCAAGAAGCAGACTCAGTAAAGGCGCCTGACACCAGGATGCCTGAGATTAGGAATGGAGAGGCCCCGGTTCGCCGTGGCGTCTCCATCTTTTTTTGCTCCGCCAGCAATGGAGGCAAGGCCATGGATCCGCGCAGACGACCCGGCAATGACATCTCCGAAGTTTCGATCACCGGCACGCGCCGCTCCACCCCCGATACGGTGGACGGCCGGACACCCGATCCCGGCAAGGAAGATGACGTTCGGCGCGAAACCTATGAGGAGCGCGTCGACCGCGCCGTTTCGGACAGCACGAAGGAACACCCGGAGGGCTCGGCGCCGCCGCTCGAGCGCGTCGTCGATTCCGAATAGCCCGCGCGCGCTGCCGGTTCAGGCGTCCTATAAGTCCTGCCTGGGCCGCATCATGCGCGCAAGCGCGTCCTTGAGCTGCTCGATGACGTAAGGCTTCTGCAGGGTCACGCGATCGCGGTAGGCCTGCGGTATTCCGCTCTGGTCGATACCGGTCGTGAACGCAAACGGTATTCCGCGCTGCGCCAGCGCATTTGCGATCGGATCGACCGTCTTGCCGCTCAGGTTGACGTCAAGAAGGGCGGCATTGAAATCCGCCTCGGCCGCAAGCCGCCCGGCCTCTTCCAGATTGGAGGCGATGCCGACCGTCATATGGCCAAGCTCGGCCAGCATGTCTTCGACCAGCATCGCGATCATGGTTTCGTCTTCCACGATCAGGATGCGAAGGCCGGGAGCCGCTGCCTTTGGTTCGCCTGAGCTCATATGAGGGCGTTGTCCGCTGAAGCTGGAATTTGCACTGAGATGAGCGGCCGGCTACGGAATGGAATCCAGTGTTGCTTCGAAATGGATCGTGCGCCGGTTTGTTTGCAGCTGCAAGTCGGCACACGAAGAGAATGTCGGCCCGGCGCGAAAAGTTCCCTGCCTGTCTGTAAAGGGGCGCGCGACCATCAAGCCGATTTCAATGCACGCCGGCGCGTCCGTGCGTCCGCGACCGTCTCCAGATCGCCGCGCAGCAGCCGTTCGATCAGCCCGCATACGCCTGCCGCACCCGCGTCGTTCAAGACGAGATCGACCTCCGCTTTGAGCGAGTCGATGGCGTTGGCGACCGCCACCGCGTAGCCGCAGGACATCAGGAAGGCATGATCGTTCTCGGCGTCCCCGACACCGACCACCTGGAGCGGCGAGATATTGAATACCTTCAGCGCCGACTTCAGCCCGCTCGCTTTATTGACGTTGGGCGGCAGGATCATCACGGCGCCCTTGTTGAAGACGATGTGGTGCTCCAGGCCCAGCTCCCTGATCAACTCGAGCACGATCTTCTCGTTCGGCGTTCGTGTCGCCACGATCGAGTGCCCGACCTGGAGCGGCACGACCTCGAGCTGCTTCAGCCTGTCGACCAGCGCGGCCGGATAGGGCGGCGCCAGCAGTTTTTCCTTTCCCGTCGCCGGCGAATAGAACAGCGCGCCGTTCTCCGCCACCACGCAGTCGAAGATGCCGATCTGGGGAAATACGGCGAGAAGCTCGGACAGCTCGCGTCCCGTCACCAGGATGAGCTTGCGACCGCTCGCCTTGAATCGGGTGAGGGCCGCGACCGTGGAAGGGTCGACCACGCTGCCGTGGGCGATGGTCTCGTCATAGTCGACGGCAAGGGCAAGAAACTGCAAGGGGGCCTCGAGAACGTTACGGTCGGTACGGTGGAGATGCGCGAGCTGTGTCATAGGGTCAACGCATTAACCGCGGAGACGGTTCGCATCGCGAAATAATCTTTTCAAGTCAAATGGTTGAGAGCGGATTGACGAGACCCGGGGAACCGCGTAGGCGCTCGCCCGTTAGTCAAGTCGGCCGGGAGGAGTTCAGTCTATTGTCGGACGGCGCAGCCGGCCGAACACAAGACGCCTCAAATCCGAACTCGTTTCGTTCCACGGGTTGGCATGACCGATCACGGACTGGACCTTGCACTCATCGGCAACGGCCGAACCGCGGCGCTGGTCGATCCGCGCGCGCGCATCGTGTGGTGGTGTTTCCCCCGCTTCGACGGCGATCCGGTGTTCTGCCGGCTTGTTTCCGGCCAGGAGGAAAAAGGCTTCACCGACGTGGTGCTGGCAGGCCAGGTCGACGCGCAATCGACCTACCTGCGCAATACCCCGATCGTCACCACCGTTCTCACCGACGACAAGGGCGGGTCGATACGCGTCACCGATTTCGCGCCGCGCTTCCGGAATTTCGATCGTACCTACCGGCCGCCGCAGCTGGTGCGCATCATCGAGCCGGTCAAAGGTCTGCCGCGGATCACGATCCGCCACCGCCCCACGCACGACTACGGCGATACCAACATCCGCCTCTCCATCGGCAGCAATCACATCCGCTATTGGGGCGGGGGGCTGGTGGTGCGCCTGACGACCGATGCGCCGCTCTCTTATGTGGAGCGCGAGTCGCCGTTCGTGCTGACGCGCCCGGTCCATCTGGTGATCGGCACGGACGAGCCGTTTCCCGGCGACCTTGCCACCACCTGCCGGGAATTCGCCGACCGCACGCGCGACTACTGGATGGAATGGGTGCGCCGGCTGTCGATCGCGTATGACTGGCAGGACGTCATCATCCGCGCGGCCATTTCGTTGAAGCTGAGCAACTTCGAAGAGACCGGCGGGATCATCGCAGCGCATACGACCTCGATTCCGGAAGCTCCGGGGTCCGGCCGCACTTGGGACTACCGTTTCTGCTGGCTGCGCGACGCCTATTTCGTCGTCAAGGCGCTCAATCGCATCGGCGCGACGCAGACCATGGAAGACTTCATCTCCTTCATCCTGAGCATCGCGTCCGCCGACTATGACCGACTGCGGCCGGTCTATAGCATCGTGCCGACCGATCCGATGACCGAGTGGATCGCCCCGCGGCTGCAGGGATATGGCGGCGACGGGCCGGTGCGCATCGGCAACGCCGCCGCCGACCAGGTCCAGCACGATACCTACGGCTCGATCATCCTGGCGGCGATGCCGATGTTCTTCGACCGTCGCCTGCCGCGCCCGGGCGACGAGGGCCTGTTTCGGCTGCTCGAAAAGCTCGGCACCATGGCGGTGGAGCAGGCGCTTACGCCGGACGCCGGCATCTGGGAGTACCGCGAGCGCAGCCGGATCCACACCTACTCGGTCGCCATGTCGTGGGCGGGCTGCAACCGGCTCGCCGCGATCGCCGAGCACCTGGGCCTCGCTCCGGAATCCGCACGCTGGAACGCGGCCGCCGACAAGCTCCATGCGGCGCTCATGGCGCAGGCCTGGAATCCCTCCCGGCGCGCCTTCACGGCCGGATTCGGCACCGAAGACCTCGATGCGAGCGTGCTGTTGCTGCACGAGCTTGGCGCCGTCGAAGCCGATGACCCGCGGTTCGCGGATACCGTGTCGGCCATCGAACGTGAACTTTTGCGCGGCCACCACGTTATGCGTTATGCGGCTCCCGACGATTTCGGCATGCCCGAGACGGCGTTCCTGATCTGTCGATTCTGGCTGATCGATGCGTGGTGGTCGCTGGGCCGGCGCGAGGAAGCCCGCGACCTGTTCGTCGATTCCTTGCAGTACCGCAACCGTTACGGCCTGCTTTCAGAGGATGTTCATCCGGTGACCGGCGCGCTGTGGGGGAATTTCCCGCAGACTTATTCGATGGCCGGCCTGATCTTGACCGCGATGCGCCTGTCGCGAAGTTGGGAGGACCGTTATTGGCGAAGCTCGTCATCGTCTCAAACCGCGTCTCCATACCGCAAGAAGGGCACCGCGCGGGCGGGCTCGAAGTTGCGGTCCGTGCCGCGCTGAAGCGCCAATCGGGGCTTTGGTTCGGCTGGAGCGGGCGCGTCGTCGTCACCGGCGACGTCGAGACCCGCACCGTCGTGCACGGTCAGACCTCCTATGTGGTCACCGATCTCATCGAGGCGGACTACCAGGAGTACTACAACGGCTTCGCCAATCGGGTCCTGTGGCCGATCCTGCATTACCGGCTCGACCTGGCGGAATTCTCCCGTCACGATCTCAGCGGATATCTGCGCGTCAACGAGCACTTTGCCAACGAGCTGTCTAAGCTGCTCGAACCGGACGATGTCGTCTGGGTGCACGACTATCATCTGCTTCCGCTCGCGCGGCTGCTGCGCGAGCGCGGATGTCGCAATCGAATCGGATTCTTCCTGCACGTGCCGCTACCGCCGCCCGACATTCTCACCGCGCTGCCGCATCATGAGCGGCTGATCGCCGCGCTCGTCCACTACGACGTGGTCGGCTTCCAGACCGAAAACGACCAGGACAATTTCGCGCGCTATCTGGTTTCCGAATGCCACGTCACGGTGGAAGGCGACCATACGTTCACGACGGGCGGCCGCCGCGTCACCATCGGCGCGTTTCCGGTCGGCATCGAGACCGCGCAGTTCAGCCGGCTGGCGCAGCGCGCGCTCGGCTCGTCTTTCATGCAGGACGTGATCCAGAGCCTGTCGATGCGCGCCATGGTGATCGGCGTCGACCGGCTCGACTATTCGAAGGGCATCGAGCTCAGGCTCGACGCGTTCGAACGTTTCCTGGCGGCCAATCCCGATTGGCGCAACAACGTCACCTACATCCAGATCACGCCGCGCAGCCGCGAGGACATCCCGGAGTATTCCGACATCGCGAAGGCGGTGAGCGCGACGGCCGGCCGCATCAATGGCAATTACGGCGATCCGTCCTGGACGCCGATCCGCTACGTCAACCGGGCTTACACCCGTTCCGCGCTCGCCGGCCTCTACCGCACCGCCCGCATCGGTTTGGTGACGCCGCTGCGCGACGGCATGAATCTCGTGGCCAAGGAATATGTGGCGGCGCAGGATCCCGAGAATCCCGGCGTCCTGGTCCTGTCGCGATTCGTCGGTGCGGCGGTCGAGTGCAAGGCCGCGCTGCTGGTCAATCCTTACGATCCGGAAGCGGTCGGCAATGCGATCGCGCGCGCCTTGGCGATGTCGCTGCAGGAGCGCCGCGCGCGGCATGAGCTGCTCATGCGCGTGCTGTCGCAGAACGACATCCAGTTCTGGGCTGAGCGCTTCCTCGCGGCACTCGGCAACGCCGCCGTCGCAGCCGACCCGATCACCCCTGCCCCTCGAATGCGCCTGGCGCAAAGTCGATGACGGCGCTAGGCGCCGGCGGCCTGCTGCGCGACGCGTGGCCGGTCCTGCCGCGGCCAGCGCTCGTGCGTCAGGGGGACCAGCAGGCGGGCATCCAGTCCCTGCGGACGGAAGGTCCGCTGCACTTCGCCGTTGAGCTGACGTTCGATGACGAGGCCGATCAGGCGCGAGCCGAAACCCGTGCGCCGGGTGCGTTTGGGCCGCGGACCGAGCCGTTCGGTCCAGTCGAGCCGCAGGGTCAATCCCCGCTCGGTGCGGAGCACGTCCCAGGCAAGGTCGATGCGCCCTTTCGGACACGACAAGCTGCCGTGCATGCTGGCATTGGCGGTGAGTTCGTGGACCGCAGTGGTTAGTCCGAAGGCCGGATCGGGTTCGAGCAGGACGTCGGGCCCGGCGAGCGCGATGCGGTCGATGTATGGCGCCAGCAGCACGCTCAGCAACTCCTTCAGCGAGATCGTTTTCCAGCCGCCTTCGGTGACCAGACGATGCGCGTTGGCAAGCGCCAGCACGCGTGCCTCGTACTTGGTCACCAGGTCGGCGACGCTGCGTGAATTCCGGGCAGTCTGGGAGAACAGGGCGAGAAGCTGCGAGAACAGGTTCCCCGAGCGATGCCGCAGCTCGCGGATCATCAATTCGTGCCGCTGATCGAGTTGCAGGCGCTGAATGGCGCTCGCCACGATATTGGCGACGGCGGCGAGGAACGACACGTCCTGCGCGCTGAAATGGCGCTGGTTGGTCGCATAGGCTCCGAGCACGCCATAGGCGCGCCCGTCGTGGCCTCTGATCGTCAGGCTGACGCCACTGACGGCGCCGTGCTCGCGCAGCACCTCCGACACGGTGAAGCGCTTCTCGGTGCCGGTGTCCTCGATGATCACGGGCGCAGCCGAGGCCAGCGTATAGCCCGCCTTCGAGCCCGGCTCGGACGGCCAGTGCACCGAGCCGACCACGCCCTCGCGCCAGCCGACGCCCGCGCGCAGCACGACTTCGGTGTAGCTCGGCATCAATTCCAGGATTTCGACCAACTCCAGCGACAGCGTATCGGCGATCGCGTGGACCGCATCGTGCAGCAGGGTTTCGAGATCGGATTGCACGAGCGCTCGCTCGCCGAGCCGCGCGACCGTCGCCTGCTGCCGTGCCCGCTGCCGGAGCTCGCGCTCCAGGCTCATCTCGTCAGTTACGTCCTGGCAGATGCCGAGCATTTCAACCGGCGCTGCGTGCTTGTGAAATACGGCGCCCATCGCCCTTATCCAACGTTCCCCGTCGGGGCGGGGTCCCGGCAAGCGGTAGCGCACCGAATATGGGTCGCCGGTGCGCAACGCCTCGTCGATCGCCGCGCGGACCCCGGGGCGATCGTCCGGGTGAATGTCCTGCTGAAAAAATCTGAACGTGTCGGGGAAGCTGCCGGCAGGCAGGCCGTGGATGGATTCGAGATTGCTCGACCAGGTCACCTTGTCGGACGTGATGTCCCACGACCATACGCCGATCCGGCCGGCCTCGAGCGCGCGCCCGAGCGACTGCACGTCTGCAAAGAATGCGGTGCCGGCCCTCTCAGCTTCGCGATCGTTGGCTTTTTCCTCGTCCAGGCTCATTTTCTATGACCGGAACACGACCTCGGTACCTTTGGCGGCGTGCCGCGAGACCGCCGTTACGCGGATTTTTCTCAAGCCGGCCTGACTGTTCCTGCATGCCGTCGCTCAAAAAGAGCCCCCATCGGCAGCAAACGCCGCAGGACCGGCGCCGGTTCCCTCCGGGCCGGGAACCCCGGGCTCGCAAAAGATTCTCTGCACCGGCCGGAACCAGTGTCGAGCGGGTGCATTGTCTGTGCGACCGGCCTACCTCCCCCTCCCCCGTGCTGGGCCGGCCCCTACTGGGCGCAGTCGATATTTTAGTCGGCTGCGCCCTGATTTTTGGCGTCCGGCCACCGCGCCGCCGCACTGGGGAACCAATCCAAGCACCCCGGGGTTGGTCGGCCATTCACATCAACAAAAGGAGCAGCAGATGAACTGGGATCGGGTGGAAGGAAACTGGAAGCAATTCAAGGGTCAGGTGCAGCAGAAATGGGGTGACCTGACCAACGACGATCTCGATGTGATCGAGGGCAAGCGCACCGAACTCGCCGGACGGCTGCAACAACGCTATGGCTACGCCAAGGATCAGGCCGAACGCGAGATCGACGGCTGGCTCAAGACACTAAACTAACAATTGCGGCTGCCGCGCGTCGCCGGTCCGGCGCCGGCGACGCGGGCCTAGTCCGGGGAATTGCGAGGAATTTCATGTTCCGCCATGCCAACCGCGATGTGGCGAGCGAGATCGCCGCCATCGAGCGACTGCTGCGAGAGTTGCAGGCGAGCCTCGGCCGCCTGACCGAGGCAGGGGCGCGCACGGCGGCGACACGGGCGAGCGCGGCGGCAAGCGGAGCTGCGACTTACGCCGGCGACGCCGTCACCGCGATTCTGAACGAGATCACCGAGCGCTTCCTCGGCGGCGCACGATCCATGACCGGCGAAGCCGCGAAACTGACGGGCGAGGCCGCGAAACTCGGAACCACGACCCTGCGAAGGATCGGCGACGAGGTCGAAAGCCGGCCGTTTCTGGCGCTCGCGATCGCGGCGGGGATCGGGTTCCTCATCGCCGGAGCGGCGGTACGCCGGCGCTAGAGCATGATCCCGAAAAGTGTGCAGCGGTTTTCGGAAAAGATCATGCTCCACGAATAACTTAGAGCGCGATGACGATTCGAAGAAAAGTCATCGTGCTCTAGTCCCCGGCCCCGCGCGGCGCGCGGCCTGATCAAGTCGAGATTCACCGATTGTGCGGCGGCGCGCTCAGGCGATCGCCCGGCGCTCGCGCCGTTGTGCGTTGCGCTCGAAGAACAGCGCTTGGCTGATGATGGCCGACACCATGGCCGGCTGGAACGGCTTGGCGATCAGGAATGCCGGTTCCGGCCGCTCGCCCGTCAGGAAGCGCTCCGGATAGGCCGTGATGAAGATCACCGGTACCTCGAACGAGCGCAGCATTTCGTTGACGGCGTCGAGGCCCGAGCTGCCATCGGCAAGCTGGATGTCGGCGAGGATCAGTCCCGGCCGCTTGGAACCGGCGAGCGCCACCGCTTCGCCCTGCGTGCGTGCGATACCGAGCACCTTGTGGCCGAGGTTCTCGACCAATGCCTCGAGATCCATCGCGATGAAGGTCTCATCCTCGATGATGAGGACTTCGGTCGCGATTTCCGCAGCCATTTCCCGACCCGACTCGTCGACGAGCTGCCGGATGGTGGCGACGTCGCTATCAAGGATGCGCGCGGTATCCTCTTCGGAGAAGCCCTCCACGGCGACCAGCAGAAAGGCCTGTCGCGGCTGGGGGGTTATATGTGCGATGCGCTGCTCGGGCGGCAGCGTGCGGTCGATCGGGTCGGCCTTGTCGTTGATCGACAGGGAATTCCAGATTTTCGTGAACAGCCGGTAGAGCGCGACGCGCTGGCCGGCCTTGTCCTGCAGAATTTGCGGGCTCGCGATCAGGGATTCGAGCGTGGCGGCTACGTAGGCGTCGCCCGAGGTCTGGCTGCCGGTCAACGCCCGGGCATACCGACGCAGGAAAGGCAGATGCTGGGCTACGGCTTGCGATGTAGACACGAACGATCCTCCCGTGTGCTAAATGCCGAAATTACCCCCAAAAAACGCCCGGTTCCAAAAAAAGTTCCCTCGAAACGGAACCGGTTTCAAGGGGATGCGTTGTGCTCTGATGAATGCACGGGGAGCCCGCCATCGGCGCCTGGGGGCGGAAACAAAATGACGGATCGCAAGCAAGACAAGCGAGAAAACCCAGAATTTCCAATGCGTAAGACTGATTCGCCGATGCATAGTCAAATCACCCCCCGCAAGCGTCCCGCACGCCTCGGACCCGAGATCCAGAGCCGCATCGGGCAGCAATTGCGCGCCATGTACGACGATGTGGTCAAGCAGGGGGTGCCGGATCGGTTTGCCGATCTGCTGCGCAAGCTTGACGAAGCCGATAAGGGTTCGCGATGAACCTTGACCCATCCTTACGCGACGCGATCCTTGCCGCAGTCCCGGGCCTGCGCGCGTTCGCCATCTCGCTGTGCGGAAATGTCGACCGCGCCGACGACCTGGTGCAGGAGACCATGCTGCGCGCGTTGACCAACATCGACTCGTTCCAGCCCGGCACCAACATGCCGGCTTGGTTGTTCACCATCCTGCGCAACCTGTTCCGCTCCGAGTACCGCAAGCGCCGGCGCGAGGTCGAGGACACCGACGGCAGCTACGCGGAAAGCCTGAAGTCCAATCCCGAGCAGAACAGCCGGCTGGAGTTCGAGGAAATGCGCAAGGCGCTGGCGCAGCTTCCGGCCGATCAGCGCGAGGCGTTGATCCTGGTCGGCGCCTCGGGCTTCTCCTACGAGGAGGCGGCGGGGATTTGCGGCTGCGCGGTCGGAACGATCAAGAGCCGCGTCAACCGCGCCCGCACCAAGCTCGCCGAACTGCTTGCCATCGACAGCGTCGACGACTTCGGTCCGGATCACGCGACGCGCGCAGTCCTTGCGGCCGGCGGCCGGCGATAGACCCTGCCGATCGGAATCGACGGGAAATCGCCGGCGCCTTAACGGCGCCGGATCAGTTTTGCCTCAGGTCGTTGCTCAGCTCTTGCCGGAAGCGCGGTTGGTGAAGCGCGCATTGCCGAGACCGGTGCCGATCGTGAGCACGCCCCAGCGCTTGACGTCGCGCATGAACGGAACTTCGCTCAGTCCATGCACGACCGCGTCGTTGTGCATCAGGATCGCGACGTCGTGGTTGCCGATCCGGGGGATCGCTTCGGCCACCTGGCGCGGCAGGTTGAAGCGGCTGCTGGTCCAGTTGCCGGGCAGGTTCTGCGCGCCTTTGGCGATGCTGCCGTCCTCCTGGATCACGCCCGGACATCCGATACCGATGAAGGGCGCGAGCTTGTGACCCTCCTTGTCGGCACGCCGGATCAGGTCCTTGAGCATGTCGATGAGACCGTCGACGGCTTCGGTCCGGTTCGGCTCGTCGTCGGCATGGCGCCAGAGTTTGGATTTCCACACCTGGACCTTGGTCAGGTCGGGCGTCTTGGCCGAATTGGGCAAGACCACGCCGGCACGGATGTTGGTGCCGCCGATGTCGACCCCGAGGATGCTGTCATGCGCATCGAAGATCCAGGACGGCGCCAAGTGCACGCACCCGAGCAGCGCGGCCTCGTCCGGATGATGGCGGATCGGCTGCAGGCCGGTCTTGATGCCCTCGGCCTTCAGGATGATGTCGGCGCGCGCGATGGCGAGCTCGCCGATGCGGTTTTCGCGGAAACCGCCCCCGACTACGATGCATTCGGTGTCGGCCCAGGCCTTGAGCTTGAGGAAACGGCGGACCACGAGCGCGAACTCCTGGGCGAACTCCTCGATCGCGCTCTGCACCACGCCGGCGGCGGCCTGATCGCCGCCGACCATGATTTCGTCGAGCTTGCGCCGACTGATGTCGTCGCTCGCGATGTCGGCAAAGGGATCGAGCCCGAGCTTGCGCAACGGCTTGCGCCAGTTGTCCAGCATGACGTGGAACGCGCGACGGCTGGCGCGATCGCCGACATGCCCCTCGTCGTCCTTCATGGTGACGCTGTAGCTGTCGACATCGACGGCAGGCAGCCGCCGCGCGCCGTGCAGGCCGAGTGCCGGAAGGGTCGCCAGGTCCGCCATGGTTGCCTCCGTGCTCGTCGACGGAGAACGATTGGAACGCCGAAATGTTTCCCGCCCGGTTCCAGTCGGAGCGGCATCTCAGCCGGTCGGGGTCGTGTGGGCGGCGAATTTGGCGACGTCCTCGTCGATGACGAATTCATCGCCGCGCAGCTCGGGACTGTCCCAGCCGACGAGGCGGTGCCAGGTCGCCTCGTAGTCCTCGGCGAACAGCGCACCCGCGACCCCCTCGGCAAGGCGCTGCGCCCCGATGCTGATCGCCGGAATGTCGCCCGAGATCGGTCCGTGGCTCATGTTGGCGGCGTAGGTGAAGCAATGCACGCGCTCGACCCAACCGGCGCCGGAGGACGCGCCAGAGGACCCGCGCTGCAGGAATTCGAACGCCGGCCCGAGGAACGGGTGATCGGCCTGCCCGTAGGTTTCGCGCTCCGGCGCGAAGCGGTCGCGCCAGCGCTGCACGTGCGGGGCAAGTGCGGCCAGCTCCGGACGCTCGCTCCAATCGAGCGCGAAGCCGGTGGTGAGGATCACATGGTCGAACGCCAGCAGGCCGCGCGTGGTGTCGAGCAGTACGCGATCATTTCGTATCGTGGCCGCGCGTGCCTCGCAGCGTGCGATGAGCGAGAAGTTGGCATGCCGTGAGCAGCGCAGCATCGAGTCGCGCGGCGCCGGCACCGCCTGGTCGTCGACGTACTGCATGATCGACCAGCGCTGCTCGGGGGTAAGCCGGTGAAAGCCGATCCAGAATCCGGCGCTGCCGATGCCCATGTTCTTGTTGATGCGCGGCACGTCGTCGCGCCGCATCAGCATGGCGACGCGCGTGGCGCCCGCTTCGAGCGCTTCGGCCGCATTGTCGACCGCCGAAGAGCCGGCGCCGACCACCGCGACGATCTTGCCGCGCATGGAGGAAAAATCGATGGCGTGGCTCGAATGCGCCCAGAAGCGCCGGTCGAGTCCACGGAACACGTCCGGGATATAGGGGCCGCCGAGACCGTCACGGCCATTGGCCAGCACGATGCGGCGGGCCGCGACCTTCCGCATGCCCGACTTCGATTTCAGCGTGAGCAGCGCGGCCGCGCCGTCGCCGGTGAGGTCGACCAGCGCGGTGTCGTTCTCGATCGCGACGCCGATCATGCGCCGATACCAGCGCAGGTAGTCCATCCATTGCGGGCGCGGGATGCGATGCACCTGTCGCCACGCCGCGGCGCCATATTGCGCCTCGAACCAGGCCCGGAACGTGAGGCTGGAGAATCCGAGCGCCGGGCCGGCCAGTTCGGGCGGCGAGCGTAGCAGCTCCATGCGCGCGTAGGTGACCCACGGACCCTCGAACCCCTCCGGCGCGCGGTCGAACACGCGCATGTTGCGGACATTGAGGCACTTCAATGCGAACGCCGCCGTGAGGCCCGCCATCCCGGCGCCGACGATGGCCACGTCCAGCATCGGACCCCATTGGGGATGGACGCGCGGCTCGAGCCACTCCTTGGCGGGCGGAAGCATCAGGAGTTCGAGGTCACGCCTGAACCGCGCCTCCAGCCCGGCAAGCGAGCGGGGGCCGGAATCGTGCAGCGCAGCGTCGTTGCTCATGGAGCGTCCCGAGGTTGTCGCCAGCGGCGGCGGAACTGGCTAAACAGGCACTTGGCTCGGTCATGGAGTCAATCGGAGCGGAGTGCCGATGACGCGCCCCCTGGATGCGACGGTCCATCATGCGGACGACACCGCGGTGTCGCTCGGGCTCGACTACCCCGAGATCCGCGCCGGCATCCGCGCGATCTGCCGGAAATATCCCGACAGCTACTGGCGCGAGCTGGAGGACGCCGACGAATACGCCGAAGCCTTCGTCGCCGAGCTGAGCGCAGCCGGCTATCTGGGCGCGGCTATCCCGGAGCAGTATGGCGGCTCCGGCCTGCCGATCCGCGCCGGCTGCGTGATCCTGGAAGAAATCCATGCCGCCGGCTGCAGCGCGGCCGCCTGCCACGCGCAGATGTACATGATGGGAACGCTGCTGCGCCACGGCAGCGAGGAGCAGAAGCAGCGCTACCTGCCCGGGATCGCCGACGGCTCCATCCGCTTCCAGGCGTTCGGCGTGACCGAGCCGACCACCGGCTCCGACACCACGCAGCTCAAGACCCGCGCGGTACGCGCGGGCGAGCACTACGTGGTCAACGGCCAAAAGGTGTGGACTTCGCGCGCCCACAAGTCGGACCTGATGCTGCTGCTGGTGCGCACCACGCCGCCCGAACAAGTACGCAAGCGCTCCGAGGGCCTCTCGGTGCTGCTGGTCGACATGAAAGACGCGCTCGGCAACGGCCTGACCCTGCGGCGGCTCGACACCATGGTCAATCACCAGACCAATGAGGTGTTCTTCGACAATCTCAAAGTGCCGGTCGAAAACCTGATCGGCGAGCAGGACCACGGCTTCCGCTACATCCTCGACGGCATGAATGCCGAGCGCATCCTGGTCTCTTCCGAGTCGCTCGGCGATGCGCGCTACTTCATCGAGCGCGCGGCGGCCTACGCCAAGGAACGCATCGTGTTCGGCCGGCCGATCGGACAGAACCAGGGCATCCAGTTCCCGATCGCGCGCGCCTATGCGGAATGGCGCGCGGCCGATCTGGTCAATCGCGCCGCCGCCGCCCTGTTCGACGCCGGGAAGCCGTGCGGCGAGGAGGCCAACACGGCGAAGCTGCTGGCCTCGGAGGCGGCGTGGCACGCGGGCGAAGCCTGCATGCAGACCTTCGGCGGCTTCGCGGTCGCACGGGAGTTCGGCATCGAGCGCAAGTGGCGCGAGTGCCGGCTGGCGCAGATCGCGCCGATCTCCACCAATCTCATCCTCGCCTATATCGGGCAGCACGTGCTCGGCATGCCGCGGTCCTACTGACATGGTCTCGCCGTTTCCCGGCGCCGGCTCGCCCGTGCTTGTCCTCGGCGGTACCGGGCGCTACGGCGCCGCGCAGCTTGCCGGCATGCGCGCGGCGGGCACGCGCATCGTCGCCCATGTGGCGGCGGGGCGCGGCGGGCAGAGCCTCGACGGCATCCCGGCCTTCGACAGCGTCGTCGACGCCGTCGGCGCCACCGATGCGCGCACGGCGGTGATCTACACGCCGCCCGCGGGGCTGCGCGACGCGATCATCGAATGCGCCGAGGCGGACGTGCGGTTCGCGGTCGCGGCCGCCGAGTTCGTTCCGCTCCACGACACCATGGTGGCGCTCGCGCATGCGCGCGGGCGCGACATGTGGGTGGTCGGGCCGAACTCGCTTGGATTCTGCCTGCCGGGCAAGATCTGGCTCGGCTCGATCGCGCCGGAATTCACGCGTCCCGGGCCGGTCGCCCTGTTCGGGCGCAGCGGCACCTTATCCTCGATCGCGGCGCGGCTGTTGACGCAGGCCGGCTGCGGGCAGAGCGTGGTCGCGCATATCGGCGGCGATACGCTGTGCGGCCGCAATCCGCACGAGTATCTTGGCGTCGCGGCCGAAGATCCGGCAATCGAGCTCGTGGTCTATCTGGGCGAGATCGGCGGCACCAAGGAATACGAGATGCTCGGCCTGATCCGCGCAATGGTGAAGCCCGTGGTCGTACTGATCGTCGGGCGCCACGCGCCCGCGGGCAAGCGCATGGGTCATGCCGGCGCGCTGGTGGAAGGCGCGCGCGGCACCGCGGAAGCCAAGCGGCAAGCGTTGCGCGAGGCCGGCGCCGTCGTCGCCGACGACATCCTCGCGCTGCCCCGGATCGTCAAGGAGCTGCTCGATGGAAGCGCTCGCCGATACGCCTGACCGCGTCGCGATCCGCGACGCCGTGCGCGCGCTGTGCACGCGCTTCGACGACGATTATTGGGCCGAGCTCGACCGCAGCGCGACCTTCCCGTTCGACTTCCACAAGGCGATCGCGGAGGCCGGCTGGCTCGGCATCGCCATGCCGGTCGAGTTCGGCGGCGCCGGCCTCGGCATCACCGAGGCCGCCATCATGATGCAGACGGTGGCAAGCTCCGGCGGCGCATTCGCGGCTTGCTCGACCATGCACATCAACATCTTCGGGCCGCACGCCATCGTGGTGCACGGCACGGCGGAGCAGAAGGCGCGCATGCTGCCGCCGCTGATCCGCGGCGAGCTGCGCGCCTGCTTCGGCGTCACCGAGCCGGATGCCGGGCTCGACACCACGCACATCAAGACGCGCGCGGTGCGGGAAGGCGACCGCTACGTCGTGCACGGCCGCAAGATGTGGACCTCGACCGCGCAGCACGCGCAGAAGATCGTGCTGCTCGCCCGCACCACGCCGATCGAGCAATGCGCGCGGCCGACCGAGGGCCTGTCGCTGTTCTACACCGACCTCGACCGCTGCCTACGTCGAGGTGCACGAGATCCGCAAGATGGGCCGCGCCGCGGTCAATTCGAACTCGGTGTTCATCGACGCGCTCCCCGTTCCGGTCGACGATCGCATCGGCGAGGAGGGCAAGGGCTTCCGCTACATCCTCGACAGCCTCAATCCCGAGCGCATCCTCACCGCCGCCGAGGCGGTCGGCATCGGCCGCCGCGCGCTCGCCAAGGCCGCGGCCTATGCCAAGGAGCGCGTGGTGTTCGGCCGCCCGATCGGACAGAACCAGGCGATCCAGCATCCGCTGGCCGAGAGCTGGGCCGAGCTGGCGGCGGCCGAGCTGATGGTGCTGCGCGCGGCCGCGCTCTACGACGCCGGGCAACCGTGCGGCGCGGAGGCGAACGCGGCGAAATATCCTCGGCGCCGAGGCCGCGTTCCATGCCTGCGACCGCGCGGTGCGCACCCATGGCGGCTTGGGCTACGCCGCCGAGTACCACGTCGAGCGCTATTTCCGCGAGGCGATCGCGACACGGCTGGCGCCGGTGTCGCGCGAGCTCCTGCTTTGTTATCTCGCCGAGCGCGTGCTCGGCCTGCCGAAATCCTATTGAACGGATCGCCCATGAGCGAACAGAACGAAGTCCTGTGCGAGACGCGCGGCCGCGCCGCCTGGATCACGATCAACCGCCCGGAGCGGCGCAACGCCATCAACGCCGACGTGATCGCCGGCATCGCGCGCGGCTTGGTTGCGGCCGCCGCTGACTCGAACGTGCGCGCGGTCGTGCTGACCGGCGCGGGCGACAAGGCGTTCTGCGCCGGCGCCGATCTCACGCGCGGCACGGCGACCTTCGGCAACGATCTCGACGAGCCGACCAGCGCCTTCGGACGGCTGTTTCGCCAAGTGCGCGACTTCCCGCTGCCGATCGTGGCGCGCGTCAACGGCGCCTGCATGGCCGGCGGCATGGGACTGATGGCGATGTGCGATCTGGCCATCGCGACCGACCACGCGCGTTTCGGCTTGCCGGAGGCGCGCGTCGGCGTCTTCCCCATGCAGGTGCTGGTGTTGCTGCGCGCCGTGATGCTGCCGCGCCACCTCAATGCGCTGTGCCTGACCGGAGACCCGGTCGACGCCGCGACCGCCAGGGACATGGGCCTGGTCAACGACGTGGTGCCGGCCGACAAGCTCGATGCGGCGGTCGATGCGCTGGTCGGGCGCATCGCCGCCAACTCGCCGGTCGCGCTCAGGCGCGGCAAGTACGCGCTCGCGGCGCTCGAGGGCATGAGCTTCGCGCAGGCCATCGCGTTCGCCGAATCGCAGATCGCCCTTGCGGCGCGCACCGATGACGCGCGCGAGGGGCTTGCGGCGTTCAACGAACGGCGCCTGCCGCGCTGGCAGAAAGACCCATCCTGATGCGCCTGATCGAGGCCGACGCCAAGGCGCTGCTGCGGCGGCGCGGATTGCCGGTGCCGCGCGGACGCCTGTTCGGTACCGTAGAGCCCATCACCGGCATTCGCGGCAGCGTCGCCGTCAAGGCGCAAGTGCTCGCCGGCGCGCGCGGCAAGGCTTCCCTGGTGCGCATGGCCCCGGAAGGGGAGGCGGTCGACGTCGCCGCCGCCATGCGGGCACGCATGCAGGCGGTCGATGCGCCGCCGCATCTGCTGATCGAAGAGCAGATCGCGGTCGCGGCCGAATACTATCTGGCCTGGCGCATCGACGACATGCGCCAGGCGCCGGTCATGCTGTTCAGCGCCGCCGGCGGGGTGGAGATCGAGAGCGGCGGCGCGCTGCGGCAATTCGTGTGGGACCCGCTGCAGACGCCGCATCCGCATCGCCTGCTGCGGTTCTTCGCCGAGGCCGGCGTCGCGGGCCGTGTGCTCGGGCCGCTGACCCGCTTCGCCGCCGACCTCTACCGCCTGTTTGTCGCCGAGGACGCGGAGCTCGCCGAGATCAATCCGCTCGCCGTGACCACGGCGGGGCAGCTCGTCGCGCTCGACGCCAAGATCGTGCTCGACGACAACGCGCGTTACCGTCACGGCGAATGGAGCGAGCTGCTGTCCGGCGCGCTCGAGCGGACGAGCGCAAGGCCGCTCGAGCTGCGCGCCGCCGACAACGGCTTCACCTTCGTCGAGATGAACGGCCCGGTCGCGCTGTTCGCCGCCGGCGCCGGTTTCGGCATGGCGCTGGTGGACCTCATCGGCGATGCCGGACTGCCGGCCGCGAACTTCGCCGATACTTCGGGCGGCAGCGGCACCGCGACGTTCGGCGCGGTCGCCGACGTGGTGTTCGCGCGCGCCGCCGCGCCCGACGTGAAAGCGGTGGTCTGCTTCCAGACCATGAGCTCGGCCTCGCTCAAGGCCGCGGTCGACGGGTTGCTGGCCGCGTTCGAGCGCGCGCCGGTCAAGAAGCCGCTGGTGGTCGGCTTTGTCGTCAGCGCCATCTCCGAGCGCGAGATGACCGGCGCGCAGGCGCGCGCGCTGTTTGCGGCGCGCGGGCATCACGTGATCGGCGACCTCGACGAGCTGGTGCCGACGCTGCGCAGGATCGTGGGGTGATGCGTAGCCCGGATGAGCCATAAGCGCGTTAACGCGCGTCTTCGACGCGCTATGGCGAAATCCGGGGCGGTCTTGCCCCGCGGGGCGATTCGCGGATTTCGCTCCGCTCAATCCGGGCTACGGTTCCGGCGCAAATCCCAAGATGCGCTCGAAGCGCCGCGCATAGGCCGGCCATACTTCCGGATTGACGATGCGCGGCGGGCGCTTGCCGTCGAGCGCGGCGATGATCTGCTCGGCGGCGATGCGGCCCATGTTGACGCGCGCCTCGCGCGTCACGCCGGCGGTGTGCGGGCTCGCCACCACGTTGTCGAACGCCAGCAGCGGATGGTCGCGCGGCGGCGGCTCCTTGCTCCAGACGTCGAGGCCGGCGCCGGCGATGCGCTTGTCGCGCAGCGCCTGCAGCAAGGCCTCCTCGTCGTGGATGTGGCCGCGCGCCGTGGTGACGAAATACGCATGCGGCTGCATCAGCGCGAACTCGCGCGCCCCGATCATGCCGCGGCTTTCCGGGGTGAGCGGACAATTGACCGACACGAAATCGGCGCCGCGCAGCAGGACAGGGAGGTCGGCCTTCTCGACGCCGTGCTGGCTCATCACTTGCGCCGACACGTAAGGGTCGCACGCGATCGCCCGCATGCCGAACAGCCCGCGGCAAAGCTCGGCGACGCGCCGCCCCACATTGCCGAGGCCGATGATGCCGACCGTCTTGCCGAAGATGTCGCGCCCCATGAAGGTGTTGCGGTCGACGCGCTGGTCGCGCCGCAGCGCCCGGTCGGTCTCGATGATGCGCTTGGCGAGGCACAGCATCATGCCGACGACGTGCTCGGCCACGGCCTCGCGGTTGCCGCCGGCCTGGTTCACCACCAGGACTCCGGCCTCGGTGCACGCCTTGACGTTCACGGTGTCGTAGCCGGCGCCGTTCGAGGAGACGATCAGCAGGTTCGGCGCGCGCCGCAGCAGCTCCGCGTCGGCGTGATACTTCACGGCGATCTCGTCGCGCGCGGCGCCGATCTGGTAGGCGTGCGCGCCGGCGAGGATCGGCGCCGCCGCGCCGTCGTCGCTTTCGTTCTCCAGCTTGCTGAGCTTCAGATCGGGACGTTGCGCCAGAACGTCGACATAGGACGGGTCGGCCAGATAGCGCACGTAGAAGACGTGCTTGGTGTTGTCGGGCATTCCGGGCTTTTCCTGGTGTGCGGTCGCGGACCGCAGGGCGGGGGCGGACATTATTGCAGCGGGCGGCCCGATCGCACAAACTGTCTGTTCTTGTAGGGCGGGCAAAAGGCGCTGCACCGTCGGTGCAGCAACGGAGCGAAGCGAAATCCGGGCTACGCAGCTACGCAGCCACGATCTCCTGCAACAACTCCGCCAGTTCCTCCGGCGCGGTGATGTGCGGGTTGTGGCTCGCATCGATCTCCAGATAGCGCCAGCCTTCCTGCTTGGCGCGCTCGGCGAACGGGCGGAACACGTCGCCGCTGCCGGCGCGCTGGCAATAGATGTAGGCGCGCGGCAAGGGCGCCGCGCCGTTCAGGCGCAACGGCGTATCGAAGGTCTTGAACGGCTGCGGGAAGCGGCGCGGCTTGATCCAGCGGATATCGGCCTCGGGCGTGTCGGGCGGCAGCGGGTTGGGCGGGATCTGCCAACCCTCGCCCAGCGCCTTGGATAGCTCGCGGATGCGCGCGCTCGCGTCTTCGGACATCAGGTCGAGCAGGCACTGCCCGTCGCGCGGCACGAAGGCGTCGACATAGATCAGCTGCGCGATACGCTCGCGCGCGCGGTCGGCGACGCCGGTCGCCACCATGCCGCCGTAGGAGTGGCCGACCAGCACGACGTCGCGCAAGTCCTCGAACTCGAGGACGGCAAGGATGTCCTGGATGTGGGTTTCGAGATCGACCGTGTCGTTGAGCAGGTGGCGCCGTTCGCCCAGCCCGGTATAGGTCGGCGTCCATAGTTCGTGTCCGGCCGCGCGCAGCAGCGGATGCATCTTCTTCCACGCCCAGCCGGCCGACCAAGCGCCATGCGCCACGACGAATGCTGCCAAGGGGGTGCTCCACGACCTCTGCGAAGTTCAGGATAAGCAACAATCTCCAACTCGTCATGCCCGGCCTTGTGCCGGGCATCCACGTCTTTCTATCCAGCGGCACAAGAAGCAAGACGTGGATGGCCGGGACAAGCCCGGCCATGACGGAGTGTTAGTCTCTTCGTTCGAGATTGTCTCTGACCCGCGCCTGCAGCGCCGCGATGTCGATCTGGTGCACGCTGCCGGAACCGGCGAGATCGAGCGCATGGGCGGCGGCCGCGCCGATGGCGATGCACGGCCCCATCACCCGCACGCTGGAGAGCGCCGCGACATCGCCGTCGATGCAGCGCCCGGCCGCCACCAGGTTGTCGGCCTCGGCCGGCGTCAACGCGCCCATCGGCACATAATGGACGTGATCCTCCGCGAACGCCTCCCAGGTCGCCTCCTCGACGCTGTCGTGCAGCTCGATCGGCCACGCGGTGCGCGCGATCGCGTCGGGGAAGCGCGTGCCGGCGCGCACGTCGTCGATGCCGAGCTGTGCGCGGCCGACGATCCAGCGCGTCTGGCGGATGCCGAGCGACCCGTAGGTGCGGACGTGCGCGTTGCCGAAAGCCTGTGGGAATTCCTTGCGCAGGAAATCGACGGTGACGTCGGCCTGTGCCTTGCCTTCGAGCGACTTCCGCGTGAATGCCGCCGGCTCGAGCGGCGTCTCGACATGGGTCATGTTGACCAATGCCGTGCCTTTGCCGGGGAACGTGAAGGCAAAACCGCTCTCGCGCACGAGGCCGTAGGCCTTTGCCTTCTGTTTCAGCCGCGCGGTGAGGACATCGCGCGTCGGCTGCGTGCTTTCGTCGATCCCCTCGATCACGATCATCTGCGAGCCGTAGATCGGCTGCTCCGGCTCGCGGCAGGCAAGGCCGGCGGTCCAGGCCAGCGCCGCATCGCCGGAGGCGTCGACGAAGCCGGTCGCGCCGAGCGCCAAGTCGCCGAAGCGGGTCGCCAGCGCCAGCTCGCGCACGCGCCGGCCTTCCATGGTCACGCCTTGCAGCAGGGCGCCAAGGATCACCGTGATGCCGGCGGCGCGCACCTCCTCTTCGATCCAGCGCGCCAGCACCACCTCGTCGTACATCACGATGGTGCCGTTGATGCCGCCGCGGCGGGTGTGCAGGGCGCCCTTGGCGCCGAGATCGCGCAGGATGTCGTCGGCGATGCCGTAGGTGAAGCGGTACGGTGCGTCGCCGTTGGAGAACAGGCCGCAGAACGTCCCGATCAACGCGTTGACCGACTGGCCGCCGAGCGTCGGCGCGCCGTCGACCAGCGCGACCTTGCGGCCGAGCCGGGCGGCTTCGAGCGCGGCCGAAACGCCGGCCATGCCGGCGCCGAGCACGCAGACGTCGGCGTCGATGCGCTGCGCTGTGGGCGACGCCGCGCGCCGCACCGTGCGGGTTGCGGTCGGGAGGCTTGGGGTTTTCGCCATCGTTGACCCTAGCACCAACCCTCATGGTGAGGAGCGCGGCGAAAGCCGCGCGTCTCGAACCATGGCCGCAAAGCGCCGAGCCTGCTGCCACCCTTCGAGACGGCCGCTTCGCGGCCTCCTCAGGGTGAGGATAGAGCGTGTCGCGCGCTGAAAACACCGCCCTCATGGTGAGGAGCATCGCCATAGCGCGTCGAAGACGCGCGTAAACGCGCTTTCGGCGATGCGTCTCGAACCATGGCCAGGGACTCCGAGCTTGCGGCCATCCATCGAGACGCGGTCCCATAAGCGCGTTTACGCGCGTCTTTGACGCGCTATGGGACCGCCCTCAGGATGAAGGCCGAGATGTGTGGCCCGATGCAAGTCGAACGCGCCGTACCTAGATAAAACGGAGGAGGCCGGAGCATGACCGAGCCAAATCCTTCCCGTCCACGCGTGGTGATCATCGGCGCGGGATTCGGCGGGCTGTCGGCGGCGAAACGGCTGGCCAAGGCGCCGGTCGACGTCACCGTGATCGACCAGCACAACTACCACCTGTTCCAACCGCTGCTCTATCAGGTGGCGACCGCGGCGCTGTCGCCGTCGGACATCGCGGCGCCGATCCGCAGCGTGCTGCGCGACCAGGCCAACGCCAAGGTGGTGCTCGCCAAGGTCTCGGGCGTCGACCTGGCGCAGCGCGCGGTGATCGCCGAAGGCCGCCGCATCCCGTTCGACACCTTGATCGTCGCGACCGGCGCGCAGCACGCCTATTTCGGCCATGACGACTGGGCCGATTTCGCGCCGGGACTGAAGACCATCGACGACGCGACCTATCTGCGCCGCCGCATCCTCTTGGCGTTCGAGAAGGCCGAGACCGAGCCCGATCCGGACGAACGCCGCCGCCTGCTCAATTTCGTGATCGTCGGCGGCGGGGCGACCGGCGTGGAGATGGCCGGCGCCATCGCCGAGCTGGCCAAGCGCGCGCTCGCGTCGGACTTCCGCGCCATCGATCCGCGCGCGGCGCGCATCATCCTGGTGGAGGCGGCGCAGCGGTTGCTGACGTCGTTCGATCCCGCGCTGTCGGAAACCGCGCGGCGCTCGCTCGAGCAGCTCGGCGTGGAGGTGCGGCTCGGCGCCGGCGTCACGGCGTGCGACGGCGCTGGCGTCACCGTCGGAGCCGAGCGTATCGAGGCGCGCACCATCATGTGGGCGGCGGGCGTGATGGCTTCGCCGGTGGCGCGCTGGCTCGGCGCGGAGGCCGACACCGCCGGCCGCGTGAAGGTTAAGCCCGACCTGTCGGTGCCGGGCCACCCGGACATCTTCGTCATCGGCGACGTCGCCTCCGCCGCTGATGCGGGCGGCAAGCCGCTGCCCGGCGTCGCGCCGGTCGCCAAGCAGCAGGGCCAGTACGTCGCCGACCTGGTGCGCTCACGTCTTGCCGGCAAGACGATGGTGCCGTTCCGCTATCGCGATCTCGGCGCGCTCGCCACCATCGGGCGCAAGAGCGCCATCGCGCAGTTCGGCCGCATCAAGGTTAGAGGCTTCATCGGCTGGCTGTTATGGAGCGTCGCCCACATCTACTTCCTGATCGGCTTCCGCAACCGCCTGGTCGTCGCCACCAACTGGCTGTGGAACTACATGACGTTCCAGCGCGGCACGCGGCTGATCACCGGGATATCCGGCTCGCGCGTCGAGGACGTGAGCAAGGACGAGGAGAGGCCGGGGCGGGCGGCGTAGCCCGGGTTTCGCGCCCGCGAAACCCGGGGGCGGTCTGCCTTGTGAAGCGAAGGCCCCGGCTTTCGCTGGAACGAAAGCCGGGCTACTGCTACGGCTAACTCGCCTTCCGCGCCGCGTCCCACCACGGGCACGTCCCCGGCGTGAGCGCATGGTTGCCTTCGAGCACCTGCACCGGCACGCGCTGGCCTTCGGCCGCCGCGCGCAGGCGAAGCTCGCGCGTCGCGGCCAGTTGCTCGGCGTCAAGCCAGTCGCGGTCGTGGCCCCACAGGCTTGGACCGTGGGTCACCTCGGTCGGCGTCCAGGTCGCGGGTTCGATCACGCGCCCGCCCCAGCCGTACTCCACCAGGAATCCGGACGGCGTGCGCGCGTAGAACGACGTCATGTAGTCGTTGACGTGGCGGCCGAGCGTGGTGGCGACGCGGCCCGGCTCGCCCAGCGCCAGGTCGTAGCCCTGGCCGACGTCGTCGAGCATGAACAATTCCATCATCAGGTGATGCACGGCGTTGCGGCCGGTCTCGATCATGGCGAGGCTGTGATGGCGCGGATTGACGTGGAAGAAATAGGCCTTGAACGGCTTGAGCAGGTAGTCGCTGAGGCGGAAGCCGAGCACGTCCTGATAGAACGCGCGCGCATCCTCGATGCGCTCGACGTGCAGCACCACGTGGCCCATGCCGAGCGGCCCGGTGCGGAAGCCCGAAATGGCGCGCCCGGGCTGGAACGCATCGGCGGCGATCTCGGCTCCATGGAACGCTTCGAGCCGATAGCCGAGCGGGTCGGTGAAGGTGATCAGCTCCTTGACGCGGCGCTCGTCGGCGGTCGCCTGCGGCAGGCGCTGCACGGCGACGCCAGCGGCTTCGAGCCTGGCGGCGAGCGCATCGAGCGCCGCGACGTCCGCCACCTCCCAACCGAAGAAGGCGGCGCCGTCGCCGTTGTCGGCATGGATCACCACACGCTGGCGGCGGTCGTCCATGCGGAACGTCAAGGTCGACTTCGAGCGGTCGACCAGCTGCAGGCCGAGGAAGCGGGTGCCGTAGGTGGCCCAATCGTCGAGGTTCGCGGCGCGAAACCCGATATATCCAAGCGCTTGCAGTTCCATGACGTGGGCTCCGTGACGAACGCGTCCCTATATCACTTTTCGCCGTCCGATTCAGGGACCTGTAGCCGGGTTTCGCTGCAAGCGAAACCCGGGGCCTTCGTTCCGCGGGCGAGACCGGTCCCGGCTTTCGCGAAATGCGAAAGCCGGGCTACGGGCGGTTCAATTCAGGCTGCCGATCGCCGCCAGCAGGCGCGCCTTGTCGTCCACGTCTTTGTCCAAGCGGGCTGCGAAGGTCGCGCTGTCGGCGAAATAGTCGAGCGGCTGCGCGATGGCGCGGGCGAGCCTGGCATAGGTCTCGCCGAGCGCCGCGGCACGGCAGGCTTCGGAGAGCTTGCGCTTGACCTCCGCCGGGAGGTTCGCCGGTCCGAGCAGGCCGCCGAAACTGGTCGGCGCGATCGGATAGCCGAGCTCGCGCATGGTCGGCAGCTCCGGGATCGACGGGTTGCGTGCTTCGCCGAACAGCCCGATCGCGCGCAGGCCGCTGCCGGCCGCGGAGGAGAGCACCACGGCGCCGAACTCGACATGCCCGGCCATGACCTGCTGCATCACGTCGGCGTCACCCTTGAACGGGATCGCGTTGAACTGCAGGCCGGCGACCTGGGCGAACTCGGTCATCACCAGATGCGGGATCGAGGCGACGCCGAGATGGCCGTAATTGACGCCGCCGGGCTTGGCCTTGGCGGCGTTGACGATGTCGCTCAAGGTCTTGAACGGCGAATTCGGCCGCGTGACGATCACCATCTCGTTCTTGAAGGTCTGGCACAGCGGATCGAACGAGCGGTGGTCGTAGCCGACCTGGCGGTTGGTCTGCGGCAGCACCGTCAGCGACACCGCGGCGGTGAACATCAGCGCATAGCCGTCGGGATTGGCGCGCGCGATGGCGTTGGCGCCGATCGCGCCGGTGGCTCCCGGCCTGTTCACGACGATGAAGCGCTGGCCGAGCTGCGCCGACAGGCCTTCGGCGAGCGCGCGGCCGAGCACGTCGGTGACGGCGCCGGGCGAGAACGGCACCACGATCTCGACCGGGCGCTCCGGATAATTTTGCGCCCATGCGCTTGCGGCGCCGATCAGCGCCGCCGCAATGCCTGCCACGACGCCAAGGCGTGTCATGAGCTTCTCCTTCGCCGTCGATCAGGATGGCGCCTGCGCGCGAACGCGGTCAAGATACGAGGTTGTCGGAGGACCCTGCATGCCGCCAGTGAAAGTGATCGACGTCCACGCCCATATCCTGGCCGAAGAGACCATGCGGCTGATGCGGCGCGAGGCGCCGAAGATCGGCCCGCGCATCACGCCGATCGACGATGATTTCGGCGTGCTCGAAGTCGCCGGCGTGCCGTACCGGCCTTATCCGCGCGGCGGCTGGGACATGGAGCGGCGGCTCCAAGACATGGCGAGCGCCGAGGTCGACATGCAGGTGCTGTCGGTCTCGCCGCAGACGTTCCTGTACGGACAGGACGCGTCGTTGGCCGCGACGCTCGCCGCGCTGCAGAACGATCAGATCGCCAAGACCGTCAAGGAGGCGCCCGACCGCTTCTTCGGCATCGCGCATCTGCCGATGCAGGCGCCGCAGCAGGCCGCGGACGAACTGCGCCGCGCCATGCGCACGCTGGGCTTGAGCGGCGCGCAGATCGGTTCGAACGTCCATGGCCGCAACCTGGACGACCCCGGGCTGGAGCCGGTGTGGGCGGCGGCGCACGAGCTGAAAGCCTTCATCATGGTGCACCCGGTGCAGGTCGCGGGCGCCGACCGGCTGAAGTCCTATTATCTCACCAACCTGATCGGAAACCCACTCGATACCACGATCGCCGCGGCGTGCCTGGTGTTCGGCGGCGTGATCGAACGCTATCCGGACATCCGCTTCCTGATGGTGCATGGCGGCGGTTTCGTTCCCTATCAGGCCGGCCGCTTCGGCCACGGCTGGGATGTCCGCCCGGAGCCACAGGTCAGGCTCAAGTCACCGCCGGAGGCGTCGCTCAACCGGCTCTATTTCGACACCATCCTGCATGGAAAGCCGGCGCTCGAGTTCCTGGTGGCGTCCGCCGGCGTCGAACGCGTCGTGCTGGGCAGCGATTATCCGTTCGACATGGGCACGCTCGAATGCGCCCGGCAGGTGCGGGCGCTGTCGGTCTCCGACGACGACAAGGCTGCGATCCTCAACCGTACGCCGTTGAAGCTGGTCGGCAACGCGGGCGGCACGTGACTGAATTTCAACGCGTCCCGGCAAGCGCGATCCGTTCGCTGATCGCGGAATCGCTCGCCGCCGTGGGGCTGACGCCAGCGCACGCCGACACGTGCGCGGCGCTGATGAGCGAGGCCGATCTGACCGGCGCGGACGCGCACGGCGTGTTCCGGCTGCCGCAATACGTGCGGCGGCTCAGGGCCGGCGGCTTCAACGCAAGGCCCGACATCAAGGTCACGATGAGCGGAGCGACGGCGCTGGTCGACGGCGACAACGGCATGGGCCACCTGGTCATGAGCCGCGCGACCGAGACCGCGATCGCGCTCGCGCGCGAGCTGGGCGTGGCCTGGGTCGGCGTGCGCCGCTCCAACCATGCGGGACCCGCCGGCCTCTATGCCGAGTTGCCGGCCGCGGCCGGCATGATCGGCGTCTACTCGGCGGTCGCCAATGCCAACCACATGGCGGTGTGGGGCGGCGCCGACCCGTTGCTCGGCACCAATCCGCTCGCCATCGCGCTGCCGTCGGGCGACGGTCCGATGGTGCTCGACATGGCGACGACCGTGGTCTCCTACGGCACGGTGAAGAACTACGCCTTGCAGGGTCGCGCGATGCCGCCCGGCTGGATGGTCGATACCACGACCGGCGCGGACATCAACGACGCGCGGCGGGCCGCGGAAGGCCTGCTTCTGCCGATCGGCGGCTACAAGGGTTCAGGGCTCGCCATCATGCTCGGCCTGCTCGCCGGACCGCTCAACCGCGCGGCGTTCGGGCGCGACGTCGTCGATTTCAACGCCGACGACGCGAGCGAGACCAACACCGGGCATTGCATCGTCGCGCTCGACATCGCGCGCTTCCTGCCGCTCGACGTCTACCAGGCGGAGGTCGACCGCCACATCGCGGAGCTGAAGGCCTCGCGCCGCCTGCCGGGCGTGGACGAGATCCGCATGCCGGGCGAGCGCCGCCGCCAATGCCGCGCCGAGCGGTCGCGCGACGGCGTGCCAGTGGCACCGCAACTGCTCGCGCAGCTCGACAAGCTGGCGGGGGAGATGAGGATCAAGCGATTGATGGAGCGGTAGGGTGGTAGGGTGGGCAAAGGCGCGACGGAGAGACCGAATTCGCACCGATCTCGCGCGCCTTTGCCCACGCGTCTCGTGCGTCAACATCCGCGTGGGCACGGCGCGGATCATGGCCGGCGCGTCATCGCGAGATCGCGCATAGGCGGCCTTCGGCCGCCGTCCTTAGTGCTAAGGACGCCGATGCGAAGCATCGGCCATGGCCTTTGCCCACCTACGCCCCCTCCCCAAACACCTGCTCGCGGCTGCGGCGGATCATCGGCGCGGCGAGCACCACGATGAGGACGAGGGTGAGCGCCAGGAACGTCGCGCTGATCGGCCGCTGCACGAACACGGTCGGGTCGCCCTTCGAGATCACGAAGGCGCGGCGCAGGTTCTCTTCGAGCAGCGGCCCGAGCACGAAGCCGAGCAGCAGCGGCGCCGGCTCGCAACGCAGCCGGTAGAACACGTAGCCGAGGAACCCGAACAGCGCGGCGAGGAAGACGTCGAGCGGGTTGCGGTTGATCGAGAACACGCCGATGCAGCACACCAGCAGGATCGCCGGATAGAGCAGGCGATAGGGCACGGCGAGCAGCTTCACCCAGATGCCGATCAGCGGCAGGTTGAGGATCACCAACATGAGATTGCCGGTCCACATGCTGGCGATCAGGCCCCAGAACAGCTCGGGGCGCTGCGACATCAGCTGCGCGCCGGGCGCGATGCCGTGCATCATCAGGGCGCCGATCATCAGCGCCATCACGGCGTTGGCGGGCAGGCCGAGGGTGAGGAGGGGAATGAACGAGGTCTGCGCCGCCGCGTTGTTGGCGGCCTCCGGCCCGGCCACGCCCTCGATCGCGCCTTGGCCGAAACGCTGCGGCTGCGCAGAGATCTTCTTCTCCACCGCATAGGATGAGAACGAGGCCAGGATCGGCCCGCCGCCGGGCAGGATGCCGAGCGCCGAGCCGATCACGGTCCCGCGCAACGCCGGCGGGAAAATCGATTTGAGCTCGGCGAGCGAGGGCCAAAGCCCGCGCACCTCGACGACGAAATGGCGTTCCTCCTCCTTGCGTTCGAGGTTGGCGATGGTCTCGCCGAGGCCGAACAGACCCATCGCGATCACGGCGAAGTCGATGCCGTCGCCGAAGTCGGGCACGCCGAAGGTGAAGCGTTCCTGGCTCGAATTGACGTCGATGCCCATCAGCCCGATCAGGATGCCGGCCAGGATCATGCACACCGCCTTGAGCACGGAGCCGTGGGCGAGGATCACGGCGGCGACGAGCCCGAACAGCAGCAGCGAGAAATAGTCGGCCGGGCCGAACTTCAGCGCGACTTCGGCGAGCAGCGGCGCGAAGCCGGCGATGATGAGGGTCGCAACCGTGCCGGCGAAGAACGACGCGAGCGCCGCGGCCGCGAGCGCCAGCCCGGCGCGGCCCTGGCGCGCCATCTGGTAGCCGTCGAGCGTGGTGACGACGGAGGAGGATTCGCCCGGCAGGTTGACCAGGATCGCGGTGGTCGAGCCGCCGTACTGTGCCCCGTAGTAGATGCCGGCGAGCATGATCAGGGCCGCCTGCGGCGGCAGCGAGAAGGTGATCGGCAGCAGGATCGAGATGGTGGCGACGGGGCCGAGGCCCGGCAGCACGCCGATGAGCGTGCCGAGCACCGTTCCCATGAAGCCATAGAGCAGGTTCTGCGGCGTCAGCGCGACCGAGAAGCCGAGCGCGAGCTGCTGGAAGAGCTCCATGTGCGCCTCAGAACGGCAACAGGCGCACGTTCATGCCGAGCGCGTAGACGAAGAGAGCCGCGGCGCAGGCGGCAAGGCCGGCCGCCAGCGGCAACACTTCGGCGAGCCTGAAATCCGGGCGCGCCAACCGCGCGGCGACGACGAGGACGACGCTCGCCACCAACAGGCCGGCGCGCTCGATGAGGAAGCCGAACGAGCAGGTTGCGATCAGCACGAAGAGGAGCGGGCGCAGGTCGAACGCGCCGACGCGCTCGCCCGGCCGCAACAGCGCGCGCATCGCGAGGACGGTGCCGAGCAGAAGCAGCAGTCCGCCGACCAGATGCGGGAAGTATCCCGGGCCCATGCGGGCGGCCGTGCCGGCCGGATAGCGCCACGAGACGTAGAGCGCCGTCGCGCCGAGCGCCGCGAACAGGAGGCCGGAGAGGAGGTCGGTCGAGAGGCGCAGGTGCATGCTTAGTTTTTTCGCTTGAGCATGATCCTCTCCGAAAACCGGCCTCCACTTTTCGGGATTATGCTCTGGATCAATCCGGCGTCGGGTTCACGTCCTTGATCACTGCTTCCCAGCGCTTGGCGTCCTCGCGGATATAGGTCGCGAACTCTTCGGGACTCTTGCTCGCCACGGCCTTGGCGCCGATGTCGGAATAGCGCCGCTGCACCTCCGGGTCCGCCATCACCTGCACGATCGCGGCGTGCAGCTTGTCGACGATCGGCTTCGGCGTGCCGGTCGGCACCAGGATGCCCTGCCAGGAGCTCGCGACCGCGTCGGGGAAGCCAAGCTCGACGATGGTCGGGATGTCGGGGATCGCCGCCACCCGCTCCTTGGCGGTCACGGCGAATGCCTTGAGGCGGCCGCCCCTCACATGCGGCAGGGTCGACGCGATGGTACCGAACATGATCTCGACGTGGCCGCCGACCACGTCGGCGGCCGCGGGCCCTGCGCCGCCCTTGTAGGGCACGTGGTTCATGTCGATGCCGGCGAGCTTGCGGAACAGCTCCATCTCCAGGCGGTCCATGCTGCCCGAGCCGGGCGTGGCGAAGTTCACCTTTCCGGGGTTGGCCTTGGCGTAGGCGATCAGCTCCTTGACGCTGTTGGGCGGGAACTTCGGATTGGCCACCAGCAGCGAGGGCATGTCGGCGAGGATCGACACCGGCACGAAATCCTGCAGCGGCTTGACGCGCAGATCCTTGAACACGTGCGGATTGAGCGCGACCGTACCGATGTTGCCGAGATAGAGCGTGTAGCCGTCCGGCGCCGCGCGCGCCGCGACGTCCATGCCGACATTGCCGGCGGCGCCGGCGCGGTTGTCGATCACGATCTGCTGGCCGAGGATGGCGGCAAGCTTCGGCTGGATCACGCGCGCGGCGAAATCCGAGGCGCCGCCGGGCGCGAACGGCACGACGATGCGCACCGGCTGGTTGGGATAGTTGGATGCGTCCTGCGCGCCGGCTGCGCCGACGCCGAGCGCGGCGAGCAAGCCGGCCATCATCAGAGTCTTCATGGCAACCTCCCTGTTGGCATGCTGCTGTTCTTTTCGGTTTCGTTCTAGGCGGTCTTCCTCATCTCGTGCAGCGCGTCGGGCGCCAGCGGCAACGTCACCGCTTGCTTGCGCTTGGCGGAAAGATCCAGCGCCTTGGTCAGCATCAACCGATTATGCGCCTCGGCCGCGGTCGCGTGCTGGGTCGCAACGCCGAGCGCGACGCGGTTGAGCCAGGATTCGGTTTCGGCGCGCATCGGTCCGCGCAGTTCGCCGAGCGCCATGTCGCCCGGCGGATAGCTGCCCATGAAGTCGACCAGCCGGCTCTCGTCCGGCGCGTAGCCTTCCGACTGCGGCTTCGATACCGCGAGCACGATGTCGCGATGGGTGTCGTCGATGGTGAGCACGCCGGTCGAGCCGACGATGCCGACTTCGAGACTGTAGACCGCGGCCGGCCAGGTCACCGGCAGCGCCCACGAGATGCTGAGGTGATGCACGGTGCCGTCGGCGAACAGGATCATGCCGGCGGTGGCGTCGATGCCCTGGTAGAGCGGGCCGAGCACCTTGTCGACCGAGCGGGCGTAGACCTCGGTCGGCGTCTTGCCTTCGAGGCACCACATGCAGATGTCGAGCGCGTGGGTGCCGGAGATCACCATCGGCGAGATGGTCGCGGGATCGTCGGTGCGCTTGTAATTGTCGATCGCCACCAGCCGGTTCATGAACGCGCGCGAGGTCACGAGCGTGACGTCGCCGAGCGCGCCGGTGCGGCACTTTTCCTTTGCGGCGAGCCAGCGGCGGCGGAAGCGCTGGGTGTAGCCGACCACGGCGTCGACGCCGGCGCGCTCGATCGCGGCGAGCACGCGTGCGGATTCGGCCAAATCGGTCGCGAGCGGCTTCTCGATCAGCATCGGCAGGCCGCGCTCGACCGCGGCCAGCACCGGCTCGACGTGCAGGTGCTCGTCGGTCGCGACGATGGCGCAGGTCACTTCGGGCCGCGCCAGCAGCTCGCGGTGGCTGGTGGTGAGGAAATCGGCGCCGATCTTCTCGGCGATCGCGCCGCCGCGGTTGGGGTTGAGCTCGGCCAGGCCGATCCACTCGACCGCGGGGTGGCGCGCCGCGACCTCGCCGCGGAACAGGCCGACGCGTCCGCCGCCGACGATCGCAAGGCCGATGCCCTTGGCGGTTTTCTTCACGTGTTGAGGCCCGCGCGGATCTTTTGCTTGAACTCCGCCACCGCCGAGATCGTCTCGTTGGTCAGCGGCAGATCGACCGGCTCGTTGCGGTCGGCCGAGAGGTCGGCCGCCGTGTAGGCTTCCATCACGGCGCGCGCGCTTTCCGGCGTCACCATCACGGGCGTATCGCGCATGCACGCTTCGAGGAAATGGATCGTTTCCGGCCCCATGCCGCCGGCGAACACCTCGCCGACCTGCTCGCCCGGCATGGTCGACATCGGGAACTCCTGGCCGCGCGCGGCGGTGTTGAGCCAGTTGTCGCGCTGGGTGTCGTCAAGCACCAGCGCGCCTTCGGTGCCGGTGATCTCGATCCAGGTCGAGCAGTAGTTCGGGTAGCTCGGCGGAAAGTTCCAGCCGCCGCCGATCATGACGACGATGCCGTTGTCCATGGTGACTGTCGTAAACATGACATCATGCGAGCCGTTGATCGGCTCCATGTAGCCGTAAGCGCCCTGGCTGTAGACGCGGATCGGCTTGGCGGGCTCCAGGAGCCAGAACACGAAATCGAGGTCGTGGGTCGATTCCATCACCACCGGCGAAAGCCGCACACGGCTCGCGATCTTCTTGCCGAGCGAGCGCGACAGGTGGCGGCTGACCAGCACCGAGACCACCTTGCCGAGCGTACCGTCGGTGATCTTCTTCTTGGCGTAGGCGATCTTGGTGTTGAAGCGCTGCGAGTAGCCGATGGTGAACTTCAGCTTGTTGCGCTTGGCCAGCATGATCAGCTCGTCGGCTTCCCACAGTTCGAGCGCGATCGGCTTCTCCAGCATCACGTTCTTGCCATTGCGCAGGCAGTCGCGGCAGATCGGATAGTGGTTCGATTCCGGCGTGGTCGAGATGTAGACCACCGAGATGTTTGGGTTCCGGATGATGTCCTGATAGTCAAGCGTCGTGCTTGCGGGCCGGTACAGCGCCTTCACTTCGGCCAGGCGGTCCGGGCGGATTTCGCACAGGTGCAGCTTGTCGACCAGCGCGGTGCGCGACAGCGCCTCCGCGCGCGTGCCGCCGACCCAGCCGACCCCGATCACCGCCGCCTCGACGCTGCGCACGCGCTGCTTCCTCATCAATTATTCTTATCGCAGCCAACAGGTTTCGGCCGCGTTGCTGATGCCAGCCGAGCACGGGAGCCCGTCGGCTGCAACATCATTTCGCACGTCGCATTGCACGTGCAACCGGTTGTGCAGTGTCCGGGCGGCTGGCACCATGCACGATCATACGAAGGGTTCGTGCATGAGACGTGCAGCGATGCGTGCGGCTTGCGGCATCGGGCTCGCGCTGCTTGCCGTTTGCCCGGCGCACGCGCAGGTGAAGCCCTGGCGCCACGGTATCATCGAGGCCAAGAGCGACGCCGGCTTCATGTGGATGGCGAGCCACCGCGGCTTCGCGGACAAGCGCGGCGTCAAGATCGACATTCTGCAGATCAAGAGCGACAGTATCGGCCTGAAGGCGTTGCTCGCCGGCGAGCTCGACTCCTACGAAGGCGGGCCAGGCGGCGTCCTGGTCGCCGGCGCGCGCGGCGCCGATCTGAAGATCCTCGGCTGTCACTGGCCGACCCTGGTGCACGGCCTGTTCGTGCGCGGCGACATCGCCAAGGTGGCGGACCTCAAGGGTAAGAACCTCGCGATCTCGGCTCCCGGCGCCATGCCGGACCTGTTCGTGCGCGCGGTGCTCGAAGCCAACGGCGTCGCGCCCGCGGAAGTGAAGTTCGCCAACATGGGCAGCGATACCGACCGCTACAAGGCGCTCACCGCGGGGGTGGTCGATGCGGCCGTGGTGTCCACCGAGTACCTTCCGATCGCCCAGCCAACATCAAGATGATGTTCGCGGCGCGCGACGTGCTGCCGAATTTCATGCGCGTGTGCGTGGTGACGAGCGGCAAGGTGCTCAATGAGCGGCGCGAGGACGCGGTGCGCTTTGTCGCGGCCACCATCGAGGCGCTGCGCCACGCGGTCGCGCATCGCAACGAGGCGATCGCGCTGACGCGCGAGATCACCAAGGTCAAGGCGGATGATCCGCGGCCCGGCTTCATCTTCGACGAGGTCGTGCGCCACAAAGACATCGATCCCGACATGGGCATTCCCACGGCCAAGATCGAGTGGATGCAGCAGGCCCTGCTGAAGACCGGCAACATGCCGAAGGCGATCGATGTCGCGCGCCTCTATGATGCCGGCGTACGAACGAAGGCGCTCGAACTGCTCGGCCAACGATAGCGCCTATGGGTCTGAGCCTCATCGATCTCTCGAAACGATTCACGCTGCACCACGACGGCGCGGCACAGACCGTGGTCGCGCTCGATCGCCTCAGTTTCGACGTCGGCGACGGCGAGATCGTCGCACTGATCGGCCCGAGCGGCTGCGGCAAGACCACCGCATTGCGCATCGCCATGGGGCTGGAGCAGGCGAGCGCCGGCCGCGTGACGGTCGACGGTGCCCCGGTCGCAGGCTGCGGTCACGACCGCGGCATGGTGTTCCAGCACGCCGAGCTGCTGCCGTGGCTCACCGCGCTGGAGAACGTCATGTTCGGCCTGGAGATGAAGGGTGTGCGCGGCGCGGAGCTGCGCGAGACCGCCACGCGCTATCTCGAACTCGTGGGCCTCAAGGACTCCTGGAGCCGGCGGCCGTACCAGCTCTCCGGCGGCATGCAGCAGCGCGTCGGCATCGCGCGCGCGCTCGCAATCGACCCCAAGGTGCTGCTGATGGACGAGCCGTTCGGCGCGCTCGACGCGCAGACGCGCGAGACCCTGCAGGGCGAGCTGCTCGACATCCACGCGCGCACGCGCAAGATCATCCTGTTCGTGACGCACGATCTCGACGAAGCGGTGCTGCTCGCCGACCGGGTCGTGGTGATGCAGCATGGTGCGGTCCGTACCATCCTTCCGGTACCACTGTCGCGTCCGCGTGACCTCGGCGTCGTGCGCGGCAGGCCGGAATTCGCCGCGACGCGCTACGGCGTTTGGCGGGCGATCAACGCGGGACGGCATTGATGCCGCGCGCCGTCATCACGCTCGCTTCCCTCGTCGTGCTGGTCGGCGCGTGGGAATTGTTCGGACGCGACATCAACCCGGTGTTCGGCTCGTATCCGAGCGCGATCGCCGCGGCCTTCGTCGAGCTTGCGCGCTCCGGCCAGCTTGCCGCCGCGCTGCAGGAGAGCCTGCGGCCGTTCCTGGCCGGCTATGCGCTCGCGATCCTCGTCGGCGTGCCGCTCGGCCTCGTGATCGGGCGTTTTCGTGCGGTGGAGGCGGCGCTCGGCCTCTATGTCACCGCCGGCTACGCCATGCCGCTGGTGGCGCTGGTGCCGCTGTTGATCCTGTGGCTCGGCCTCGGCTTCGCCGTGAAGGTCGCGGTCGTGTTCCTGATGGCGCTGTTCCCGATCTGCATCAACACCTGGCTCGGCGTGCGCGCGGTGCCGAAGAGCCTGATCGAGGTCGGCCACGCGTTCGTCGCGCCCGACGCGGTGATCCTGCGCCGCATCGTGCTGCCGGCGACCTTGCCCTACATCATGGCCGGCATCCGCCTCGCGGTCGGGCGCGCGGTCGTCGCCATGGTGATCGCCGAGTTCTTCACCACGATCTCGGGGCTCGGCGCCATCATCATCAACTCGGCCAATAATTTCGACACCGCCACCATGTTCGTTCCGATCGTGGTACTGATGGTGCTGGCGATCGGACTCAACGCTCTGATCGGCTGGGTCGAGCACCGGATCGCGCCGTGGCAGGCGGAGATCGCGGGGAGGGACCAGTGACCGCCGCTCTCGACCTCAGCAAGCGCCGCAAGCCGCACTTCGCGCTGCCGGCCAACGCATGCGACACGCATTGCCACGTGTTCGGTCCGGCGGCGCCGTTCCCGTACGCGCCCGAGCGGCGCTACACGCCGGCCGACGCGCCGAAGGAGGCGCTCGCTGCCTTGCACCGGCACCTGGGGGTCGAGCGCGCCGTCATCGTGCAGGCGAGCTGCCACGGTACCGACAACGCCGCGATGCTTGACTGCATCGCGTCCGATCCGGCGCGCTATCGCGGCGTCGCCATCGCGGACGACGGCTTTACCGACAAGAACTACCGGATGCTGCATGAGGGCGGGGTGCGCGGCGTGCGCTTCAACTTCGTGCGTCATCTCGGCGGCGCGCCCGATCCGGCGGTGTTCGATCGCGTCATCGACCGCATCAAGGGGTTGGGTTGGCATGTGGTGCTGCACCTCGATGCGCCCGATATCCTCCCGCTCTCCGACATGATCCGCCGTCTGCCGCTGCCGTTCGTCATCGATCATATGGGCCGCGTGCCGGCAAAGGACGGCGTTGGCCAGCCGGCGTTCCGCGCTTTACTCGAGCTGGTGCGGCTGGACCATTGCTGGATCAAGGTGTGCGGCGCCGAGCGGATCTCCCTGCCGCCCTATGCGGACGCGATCCCGATCGCGGCGGCGTTGGTGGCGGCAGCACCCGAGCGTTGCCTTTGGGGCACCGACTTCCCGCATCCCAATTCGACCCACGACCCGGACGAGGCCGACTTGGTCGACTTGGTGCCGCTGTTTGCCCCCGACACGTCGGCGCAACGCCGCCTGCTGGTCGACAATCCGGCGCGGCTTTACGGGTTCTAGCGGCACTCCTATGCTGCGGTTTCGGCCGATTGCCGACGAGAACGAGAACCGCGGCGACGCCCGCGGACGGGAGGAGGCGCGGTGAAACCGGCGGCATTCGCCTACGCCAAGGCGCGCTCGCTCGATCACGCGATCGAGCTGCTCGGCAGCCATGATGGAGCCAAGCTGCTGGCGGGCGGGCAGACCCTGATCGCCACCCTCAACATGCGGCTGTCGGCGCCGGGGCTGCTGGTCGACATCAACGGATTGGGCGATCTCGGTCGCATCAAGGTCGCGAACGGGCAGGTCGAGATCGGCGCGCTCGTGCGTCATGCGCAAGCCGAAAGCTCGGTCGACATTGCGAAGCACGCACCCTTGATCGCGCTCGCCATGCCGCATATCGCGCATCCGGCGATCCGCAACCGGGGCAGCATCGGCGGCTCGATCGCCTATGCGGATCCGGCGGCTGAGTTGCCGGCCTGCCTGCTGGCGCTCGGCGGCGAGATCGAGATCACGGGCGCCGGGGGCAAGCGCACCGTCAAGGCCGATGATTTCTTCACCGGCTTGTTCGAGACCGCGCTTGAAGCACGCGACGTACTGAGCGCGATTCGCGTGCCGGCCGCGACGGCCGACATGCGTTACGGCTTCGCCGAGCTTGCGCGCCGCCACGGCGACTACGCGCTGGTCGGGCTCGCGGCGTCGGCGCGCGCGGCTGGCTCAGGTCTGAAGGACGTCAGGCTCGCGTTCTTCGGCGTCGGACCGACGCCTATGCGCGCCAGGCAGGCCGAGGCGGCGCTTGCCGGCGGCTCGCTCGACGATGCGGTTGCGGCGCTGACGCGCGATCTCGATCCGGACGACGACATCCATGCGCCCGCCGCCGTCAGGAAACATCTTGCCGGCGTGCTGCTGCACCGCGTCGCCAGACAGTTGGCGGAGCCGCGCCCATGACGACGCATGACATCGGCCTGACGGTCAACGGCGAGCCGGTTGCCGAGCGCGTCGAGGCGCGGCGTACGCTGGTCGATTTCCTGCGCGAGGATCTCGGCCTGACCGGCAGCCATGTCGGTTGCGAACACGGCGTGTGCGGCGCCTGCACGGTACGCGTGGACGGGCTCATGGTGCGCGGCTGCCTCATGCTTGCCGTACAGTGCGATGGTGCGCAGGTCGAGACCATCGAGGGCGTTTCCGATTCCGGCACCATCGCCGACCTGCAGGAGGCGTTCCGGCTGCGCAACGCGCTGCAGTGCGGATACTGCACGCCCGGCATGCTGCTCGCTGCGCAAGACCTGCTGGCGCGCGCCGCGACCCCAAGCCGCGAGGCGATCCGCGAACATCTTTCGGGAAACTACTGCCGCTGCACCGGCTATCACGCCATCGTCGATGCGGTGGAATCCGTTGCGCAAGAACGCGCTAAGGAAATTGCGCGCCAAGAGGTGAGGCCATGAACCAGCACGCGAAGCCGATCAGCATATCGCAGCAAGCCGACGAGCTCGAAGAAGAGATGATGCATGACCTGGAGCGCGTCGTCGCCAAATCCACGTTGCACTATCTGGCCGACGGGCAGGTGACGATGGATTCGAGCGCTGGCCTGTGGGCCAAGCATCCGGACAAGACGTTCCTGATGGGCGCCGATCCGCGCCTGCCGCCGATGCCCGCGAAGCCGACGCTGGTCGACTACTTCCGCTGCCGTTTCGCCTCGCACGCGCACTTGCTGCAGAGCGCCACGCATGCGTTGAAGGCCGGCCATAACGAGAAGGTCATCCTTGCCTGCCTGCTGCACGACATCGGCGTGGTCAGCTTCATCCGCTGCGATCATGGCTACTGGGGCGCGCAGATGATCGAGCCCTATGTGGACGAAGAGGTGAGTTGGGCGGTGCGCACGCATCAGGCGCTGCGCTTCTTCCCCGACGAGGCGGCCGGCTATGCGTATCCCGAGATGTACGTCAAGCTGTTCGGCGACGACTACAAGCCCGAGCCTTACATCGTCGCCGAGTACGAGCGCGCGCGGAACCACAAATGGTACATGACGTCGCGCCTGATCTGCGTCAACGACATCTATTCGTTCGATCCCAACGCCAAGGTCGACCTCGACGACTTCGTCGATATCATCGGCCGCAACTTCCGCCAGCCCGAAGAGGGACTGGGACTCGACAATAGTCCGTCGGCGCACATGTGGCGCACCATGATGTGGCCGAACCGGTTCCTGTGAGAAACGCGATGGAGGAGCCGCGAGCGCAGCTGCGCTCCCTCCCCCTGAAAGGGGGAGGGTTGGGGTGGGGGTCCTGTTGCTGCGTTGACCCCCACCCGGCGCTGCGCGCCGACCTCCCCCTTGCAGGGGGAGGTATGGGAGAGGTCAGCGCATGAAGATCGTCGACAATTCACCCCCCGTCCTGAGCGCCCTCGACCGGCCGAATTCGTATATCGGCCGTTCGGTGCCGCGGCCGAACCTGCAGCGCCTGACCGAAGGCCGCGCGCAGTTCGTCAGCGACGTGACGCTCCCGCGCATGGGGCATGTGGCGTTCGCCCGCTCGCCGCATGCGCATGCGCGCATCATGCGCATCGGCACGGACGCCGCCAAAAAGGCGCCGGGCGTGATCGCGGTCGTCACCGGCCCGGAACTCGCGAAAGTCGTCACGCCCTGGGTCGGCGTGCTCACGCATCTGAAGGGCATCAAGTCGGCGCCGCAGCACGCGATCGCGATCGAGCGCGCGTGCTGGCAGGGCGAGGCGGTGTGCGCAGTCGTCGCCAGGACGCGCGCGCAGGCCGAGGACGCGATCGAGCTGCTCGACATCGGCTACGAAGAATTGCCCGCCGTCACTGACGCTGAAACCGCGCTCGATGCGGCGACGCCGGTGATCCACCCGGAGCTCGGCGACAACCTCACCTTCGAGCGCAAGCACGAGGCCGGAAATCCCGACAAGGGCTTCAAGGATGCCGATCAAGTCATCGAGGCGACGTTCCGGTTCGGCCGCCACACCGGCGTGTGCAACGAGCCGCGCGCCGTGGTGGCCGACTGGAACCCGGGCGAGCAGCGGCTGACCGCCTATCACGGCACCCAGGCGCCGCACATGATGCAGAACCTGTTCGCCAAGCACCTCGGCCTGGAGGAGCAGCAGGTGCGCGTCATCACCAAGGACGTCGGCGGCTCGTTCGGCATCAAGGTGCACACCTACGCCGACGAGATGGCGACGGTCGCGCTGTCGAAGCTGCTCAAGCGCCCGGTGAAGTTCGTCGCCGACCGGCTGGAAAGCTTCGTCACCGACATCCATGCGCGCGATCACCGCGTCAAGGCCAGGATCGGCGTGAAGCAGGACGGCACCATCACAGCGTGGGAGATCGACGACCTCACCGGCATCGGGCCGTATTCGGTCTATCCGCGCACCTCGGGGATCGAAGCCAACCAGGTGGTCAACCTTACCGGCGGTCCCTACACGTGTCCGAATTACCGCGCCGCGGCGCGCGTGGTGTTCCAGAACAAGAACGTGATGTGCCAGTACCGCGCGGTCGGCCATCCGATCGCGACCGCGGTGACCGAGGGACTGGTCGATCTTGCCGCGATGAAGATCGGCATGGATCCGCTGGAGATACGCCGGCGCAATCTGATCCCCGATGACGCCTATCCGGCGTCCGGTCCCTCCGGCATCAAGTTCGAGAAGCTGTCGCACCACGAGGCGCTCGCCAACATCGACGCGATGATGAATTACGCCGGGCTGCGCGCCGAGCAGGCGCGCCTGCGTGAGCGCGGCATCTATCGCGGCATCGGTTTCGCGTCGTTCGTCGAGGTGACCAATCCCTCCGCCGCGTTCTACGGCGTTGGCGGCGCGCGCATCTCGTCGCAGGACGGCGCCACCATGAAGCTCGACGCGCAGGGCAACGTGTCGGTGCACTCCGGCGTCACCGAGCAAGGGCAGGGCGCCGAGGCCGTGATGGCGCAGGTCGCGGCCTCGGCGTTCGGCGTGCCGATCGAGCGTGTGCGCGTCGTCACCGGCGACACCGACAACGTGCCGTATGGCGGCGGCACCTGGGCGTCGCGCGCGGCCGGGATCGGCGGCGAAGCCGCGTGGCAGGCCGGCAAGGCGCTGCGCATGAACGTGCTGGCCGTCGCCGGATCGATCCTGCAGGCCGAGCCCAAGGCGCTCGACATCCGCAATGGCGTCGTGGTCGACGCCGATACCGGGCGCGAGCGCATCGGCCTCGACGAGGTCGCGCGCGTCGCCTATTTCCGGCCCGACACCCTGCCGCCCGGCTTCCAGGCCGAATTGATGGCGACGCGGCACTATGTGCCGCGCGCGTGGGCGTTCGCCTTCACCAACGGCGTGCAGGCCTCCTGGCTCGAGGTCGACACCGACACCGGCTTCATCAAGCTCTTGAAGCACTGGTGCGTCGAGGACTGCGGCACCGTGATCAACCCGCAGCTGGTCGACGAGCAGGTGCGCGGCGGCGTGGTGCAGGGGCTCGGCGCGGTGCTGTTCGAGCACTGCCTCTATGACGAGCGCGGGCAATTGCTCAACGGCAACATGGCCGACTACCTGGTGCCGATGGCGGCCGAGATGCCGGACATCGAGGTCGGCCACGTGGTGTCGCCGACGGCGGACAGCGAGCTCGGCGCCAAGGGCGCGGGCGAGGCCGGCACCGCCGGCGCGCCGGCCTGCGTCATGAATGCGGTCAACGACGCGCTTGCTCCGCTTGGCGCGGCGCTCATCACCGAGATGCCGATCACACCGACGGTCGTGCTCAAGGCGCTCGGCAAGGTTTGAGCCTAATCAAGTCGCTTCAAGTTTTCGTGGGAAGGACCCTTCATGACCAAGAACAAAGTCATCATCACCTGCGCGGTCACCGGCTCGATCCATACGCCGACCATGTCGCCGCATATCCCGATCACGTCGCAGGAGATCGCCGACGCCGCGATCGGCGCGGCCGAGGCCGGCGCCGCGATCGTGCACCTGCATGCGCGCGATCCCAAGGACGGCCGGCCCGATCAGTCGCCGGAGGCGTTCGCGCCGTTCCTCAAGGTGATCAAGCAGCGCTGCGCCGCGGTCATCAACATCACCACCGGCGGCGCCCCCACCATGGCGATCGAGGAACGGGTGCGGCCCGCGGCGACGTTCAAGCCGGAGGTCGCCTCGCTCAACATGGGCTCGATGAACTTCGGGCTCTATCCCATGCTGGCACGCTACAAGACCTTCAAGTACGACTGGGAGAAGCCCTATCTCGAAGGCTCGGTCGACCGCATCTTCAAGAATACCTTCAAGGACATCGAATACATCCTCACCACCTGCGCCGAGAACGGCACCCGCTTCGAAATCGAGTGCTACGACATCGGCCACCTCTATACGCTCAACCACTTCCTCGAGCGCGGCGTGATCAAGCCGCCGGTGTTCGTGCAGTCGGTGTTCGGCATCCTCGGCGGCATCGGCCCGCATCCCGAGGACGTGATGCACATGCGCCGCACCGCCGACCGCCTGCTCGGGCGCGAGAACTATCACTGGTCGGTGCTCGGCGCCGGGCGGAACCAGATGGCGATCGCCGCGCAGGCCGCCGCCATGGGCGGTAATGTGCGCGTCGGCCTCGAGGACTCGCTGTGGATCGGCCCCGGCAAGCTCGCCGAGTCGAATGCCGCGCAGGTCACCAAGGCGCGGCAGATCATCGAAGGCCTCGGCCTCGAGATCGCCTCGCCCGACGAGGCGCGCGAGATCCTGGTGCTCAAGGGCGGCGATAAGGTGGGATTCTGATCAATGAACATCACCGTCGGTCTCGCCGCCATCGCGGAAGCCTCGAACAAACTCTCCAACTGGGGCCGCTGGGGCAAGGACGACCAGATCGGCACGCTCAACTACGTCACGCCGGCCGACATCGTGGGCGCGGCCAAGCTGATCAAGACCGGCAAGGTGTTCGCGCTCGGCATTCCGCTCGACCGCTCAGGCCCGCAGACCGGCCTGTTCGGCGGGCGCTTCAACCCGATCCACCAGATGCTCGCGACCGGCACCGATGCGATCGCAGGCGAGCAGGATTGGAACAAGCTGCGCTATTCCGACGACACGCTGAATCTGTGCGTGCAGGGCGCGACCCACTGGGACGCGCTCGGCCACATCTTCTACGAGGACAAGGCCTATAACGGCCACGACCCGCGCAAGATCAATGCGCGCGGTCTCGGCGTGCTCGGCATCGAGCATTCGAAGTCGAAGATGAACGGGCGCGGCGTCCTGCTCGACATCGCGCGCTTCCGCGGCGTCGATTGGCTCAAGGACGGCGAGGGCATCGGCAATGACGAGCTCGACGCCTGCGCCAAGGCGCAAGGCGTCACCATCGGCCGCGCCGACTTCGTGATCGTGCGCACCGGGCAGATGGAGCGCTGCCTCAAGGAAGGCGAATGGGGCGGCTACGCCGGCGGCGACGCGCCGGGGGTAAGGTTCGAGAACTGCTACTGGTGCCACGAGAAGCAACTTGCCGCGATCTGCACCGACACCTGGGGCGTGGAGGTGCGGCCGAACGAGACCAAGGAAGCGAACCAGCCGTGGCACTGGGTGGTGATCCCGGCCATGGGCCTGTGCATGGGCGAGATCTTCTATCTCGAGGAGCTGGCCGCGGACTGCGCCAAGGACAAGGTCTACGAGTTCTTCTTCTGCGGCCCGCCGTTGATCATCACCGGCGGGACCGGATCGCCGATCAATCCGCAGGCGATCAAGTGACGCTTATCCCTCCCCGCGAAGCGGGGAGGGTGGCGAGCGAAGCGAGCCGGGTGGGGTTCGTGCCGTATCGCAGCAGCCCCACCCGTCGCCGCGATGCGTTGCGTCGCGGCGCCACCCTCCCCCTTCGGGGGAGGGATAAGAAAGAGGAGTCCCTATGCCCCGCTATCTCAAACACGGAATGGACGCCAGCGCCATCAAGGCTGCCGACGCCAAGGTGCGCGAGACGGTCGAGTCGATCCTCGGTGAGATCGAGGCGCGCGGCGACGCCGCGGTGCGCGAACTGTCGGAGCAGTTCGACAAGTGGTCGCCGGCCTCGTTCAAGCTGACGCCGCAGGAAATCGAAGCGGCGATCGGACAGGTGCCCAGGCGCGACCTCGACGACATCAAGTTCGCCCAGGCGCAGGTGCGCGGCTTCGCGCAGAAGCAGAAGGAGACGATGCGGGACCTCGAGGTCGAGACCTTGCCCGGCGTCGTGCTCGGCCATCGTCACATCCCGGTCAATTCGATCGGCTGCTACGTGCCGGGCGGGCGCTATCCGATGGTCGCCTCGGCGCACATGTCGATCGTCACCGCCCGCGTCGCCGGGGTGAAGCGTATCATCGCCTGCGCGCCGCCGTTCCGCGGCGGGCCGCACCCGGCGATCATCGCGGCGATGCATTTCGGTGGTGCAGACGAGATCTACGTGCTCGGCGGTGTGCAGGCGGTCGCTGCCATGGCGCTTGGCACCGGCTCGATCGAAGCCGTCGATATGATCGTCGGGCCGGGCAATGCCTATGTGGCGGAGGCCAAGCGCCAGCTGTTCGGCCGCGTCGGCATCGACCTGCTCGCCGGCCCGACCGAGACCTTGATTATCGCCGACGATACGGTCGATGCGGAGATCTGCGCCACCGACCTGCTCGGCCAGGCCGAGCACGGGCCGACCTCGCCGGCCGTGCTGATCACCAATTCGGAGAAGCTCGCGCGCGCCACCATGGCCGAGGTGGAGCGGCTGTTGACGATCCTCCCCACCGCCGACGCTGCCGGCAAGGCGTGGGCGGATTTCGGCGAGGTCATCGTGTGCGCCGACGAGGCCGAGATGATGGCCGAGGCCGACCGTGTCGCGTCGGAGCACGTGCAGGTGATGACACGCGACCCGGACGTGTTCTTGCAAGCCATGAAGAACTACGGCTCGCTGTTCCTGGGATCCCGCACCAACGTCGCCTATGGCGACAAGGTGATCGGCACCAACCACACGCTGCCGACCAGGAAAGCCGCGCGTTACACCGGCGGCCTGTGGGTGGGGAAATTCCTCAAGACCTGCACCTACCAGAAGGTACTGACCGATGAGGCCTCGGCGCTGATCGGCGAGTACTGCTCGCGCCTGTGCATCCTCGAGGGCTTTCAGGGCCACGCCGAGCAGGCCAACGTGCGCGTGCGCCGCTATGGCGGGCGCAACGTGCCCTACGCCCAGGCGGCGGAGTGATGGGTAGCAGCCACAAGCTCCGGCTCACCTCCCCCCTTGTGGGGGAGGTCGGCCCGCGTAGCGGGCCGGGAGGGGGATTCGCCGCAATCTCCTGCCGTAGAAAAGACCCCCTCCCTAACCCTCCCCCACAAGGGGGGAGGGAACAGACCTGCGTTTGCGGCGCGAGGTGAGCCCGATGGTCGGCCTTTCTTCGGCCCCCTCGTTCCGCCTCGACGGCAAGCGCGCGCTCGTCACCGGCGCTGGGCGCGGCATCGGGCTCGCGGCGGCCTTGGCGCTCGCGGACGCGGGCGTGCGCCGCTACGGCGTGCGCAACGTGCCCCACGCGCAGGCGGCGGAGTGACCCCCGAGGATGAGCGAAACGCTGGCGCGGATAAGAAGCCTCGTCGAGCGTGGCGATGTTTCCACGTCAGTGCACGGCTTCCGCGAATTGGCTGCGGATGGTATCTTGTTGGATGACGTAACTGGCGGCGTCCATGCGGCGGTTGTCGTCGAGGAGTATCCCGAAGCGTTCAAGGGTCCGAGTGTACTGGTTCTTCAGCACGACAGACACGGAGAACCCCTTCATATCTTGTGGGGAATTCCGACGGACGCGAGAGGTCCGGCAACGATCGTCACCGCTTATCGACCCAGGCCGGATCGCTGGTCGAGCGACTTTATGAGACGAAGATGATCAAGGAAAACAGGGTCGAACTTGTCCGGGTCGGCAATCACGCCGTCGAAGTCCCAGTCGAGGTCATCATCGAGGAAGGCGACGGCGGCTGGTCGCCATACTTCTCGCTTGAAGAAGCCAAGAAACTGGAGAACGTGCGGCTGGCTCTTCAACGCGGCGACTTGGCGGAAGCCGCCAGGTACGGTCGGCTGTTCGAGCTTCTGCCGATTTCAGCCTGATGGTTGAACTTTCTCCCGCCCCCTCGTTCCGCCTCGACGGCAAGCGCGCGCTGGTCACCGGCGCCGGGCGCGGCATCGGGCTCGCGGCGGCCTCGGCGCTCGCCGATGCGGGCGCGCATGTGACCTTGGTTGCGCGCACGCGCGACGAGATCGAGCAGGCCGCCGCGGCGATCCGCGCGCGCGGGCAAGGCGCCGACGCGCTCGCGCTCGACGTGACCGATCTTGCCGCCGTGCAGGCGGCGATCGCCAAGGCCGAGCCGTTCAACATCCTGGTCAACAATGCCGGCACCAACCGGCCGAAGCTCCTGCTCGATGTCACCATCGAAGACTTCGACGCCATCATGGGGCTGAACGTGCGCGCCGCCTTCTTCGTCGCGCAAGCCGTCGCGCGGGCGTTGATCGAGGCCAAGCAGTCGGGCTCGATCGTCAACATCTCGTCGCAGATGGGCCACGTCGGCGGCGCGCGCCGCACCGTCTATTGCGCCTCCAAGCACGCCATGGAAGGTTTCACCAAGGCGATGGCGATCGAGCTCGCGCCGCATAACATTCGCGTCAACACCGTCGGGCCGACCTTCATCGAGACGCCGTTGACGCGCCCGTTCTTCCAGAACGAGGCGTTCCGCAACAGCGTGCTGGCCAAGATCAAGCTCGGCCGCATCGGGCAGGTCGACGATCTCACCGGCGCGATCGTGTTCCTCGCCAGCGACGCGTCATCGCTGATGACCGGCTCGGCGCTGGTGGTGGATGGCGGCTGGACCGCGGAGTGAATCCGTAGGGCGGGCAAAGCGAGAGCCTCGCGCCAGCGAGGTGAAGCGTGCCCGCCTTCGCCCTTCGGGCTTCGGCGGGCTTGCCCGCCGTAGCGTAGCGAAGGCGGGCACGGCGCTTTCCGCCTTCGGTGTTTGCCGCGCGCGCCGAGCCGGCGCCTTTGCCCGCCCTACTCCGCCGCTTGCTTGCTCTTCCCGATCGCGGCGTTGACCTTCGGCATCACCTGCTCGGCCAGCAGCACCATGGAGCGGCGCGCGAGGTCGCGGTCCTTCCAGTCCTTGCCGGCGAGCAGCAAGGTGCCGAAATCGCCGACCTCTTCGCGGAACGCCAGGATCTGGTCGACCACGCGGTCGACCGAGCCGGCGAACACCAGTCTGTCGCAGATCGCATCGAGCGTGACGTCCTCGTCGGGCTGGTCCTGGCGCGTCTTGAATGCGATCTGGCGGTTGCCGCGTTTGAGCTTGGTGTAAAGCTGACTGTAATAGTAGCGGTGCGGCCCGTCGGGATCCTCCGCATAACGCCGGGCGACCTTGTCGTCGTCGGAAACGAAGATGCTCTTGGCGACGCGCCAGTTGGCGGGATCCGCCGGCCGCCCGGCGCGTTCGCAGCCTTCGACGTATTTCGGCCAGTGGCTCTTGACCCATACCGGCATCAGGAAGTTCGCCGAGATCGGATCCCAGCCGCGCGCCGCGGCCTCGGTCACGCCCTTGGAGAACGGCGCCACGGCGGTCACCACGATCGGCGGGTGCGGATGCTGCAACGGCTTGGGCAGGTAGCCCTGCCCGACGTCGAGCATGAGCTGGCGCTCGATCACGCTGCTCCAGTACTTGCCCTTGATGTTGTAGGGCGGATCGCTCGCCCAGATCTCCAGCACCTGGTTGATGCATTCGAGGAACATGGCGTTGCGGTCGGCGTCGAGATTGCCGAACACCTCGGCATCCGAGAGCAGCCCGCCAGGGGAGATGCCGAGGATGAACCGTCCATCGAGCAGATGGTCCATCATCGCGACGTTGGCGGCGACCGCGGCCGGATGATTGTTCGGCATGTTGAGCGTGCCGCTGCCGAGCCTGATGCGCTTGGTCGCCTCGATCAGCGTGCAGATGAACATCAGGCAGGAGGTGATGTTCTCGGCGCGGTCGCTGTGGTGCTCGCCCACGTAGCCTTCGACGAAGCCGAGCTGGTCGGCGAGGATGAAGGCCTCGCGGTCCTCGCGCAGCGACACCCGCCAGTCCTTGTCGAGCGGGTGGATCGGCATGGTGAAGAAGCCGAGTTGCATGTCCTGGCCGTCCCGGATGATCGATGACCGAAGCGCAGAATCTAGCTGGACGGACGGTCCAGCCGAAATAATATGTTTCCGGCAATCGGATCAGGCTTCCTGATGAGTGGCACCATCTCGCTGCGGCAGATCCGCGCCGTGATCGCGGTATGCGAAGAGGGCTCGTTCACGCGCGCGGCCGCGCGCGAGAATGCGACGCAATCCGGAATCTCGCAGCACATCGCGGCGGTCGAGCGGGCGCTCGGCGTGACGCTGTTCGAGCGTTCCACGGCCGGCGTCAAGCCGACGCCGGCCGGCGCGCGCTACTATCGCCGCTGCGTGGAGGCGGTCGGCACCCTCGAAGCGGCCGGAGAGGAAATGCGCTCGCTCGCCGGGCGCGTCACCGGTCATCTGCGCGTCGGGCTGATGCCGACGTTCACGCGCGCGGCGCTTGCGCCCGCGCTCAAGGATTACGTGCAGCAGCACCCCGACGTGACCCTGCGCATCGTCGAAGGCTACAGCGGCGTGCTCACCGACATGGTGCTGGCGGAGGATCTCGATTTCGCGGTCGTGCCGACCTTCGAGGGACGCACGGGGCTGAAATCGCGCCTGCTCGCGCGCGACCGCGAGATGCTGCTGTCGGGCCGCTCGCGCGGCTTGAAGCCGCTCAAGCCGGTGCGGCTGGTCGACTGCGCGCCGCTCAAGCTGGTGGTGCCGGGACTGCACAATGTCCGGCGGCGCAACCTCGAGACCTACTTCCAGACCAACGGCGTGACCGTCGCCGAACTGATCGAGATGGACGCCATGACCGGCACGCTCGAGTTCGTCGCGGCCTCCGACTGGGTCACGGTGCTGCCCTCGTTGATCTGCGTCAACGACATCGCATCGAGCGAGATCGTCGTGAGCCCGATCGAGCCGCCGCTGCATGCCGAATTCATCGTGATCGAGCCGGCGCGGCGCACGCTTTCGGTTCAGGCCGGACTGTTCCTGGAGCGTCTCGAGACGGAAGTGCAGCACATTCGCCGGACCTGGCAGAAGAGGCTGGGCGCCAAGGCTGTCGCGCGGACGGTGTGAGCCGTGCGGCTGCGGCTTTGATTGACACGTCGAGGCGCGCTTGTAGGCTCGCGCGGAACCGCGCCGGCATCGACACCGAGGATCGCCATGAAACGAAGCTCCAAGCGCAAGGCGGCGGGCACTATCTCCGGTGCGAAGAAAAAGACCGCTGCGGCGCCTGGTACCAAGAGGCCAGCGAGGAAACCCAGCCCGCGTGCTTCGCTCGGCACGGACCTGACCGAATTCGTCGATGCGTCGCCCAACCGCATCCGCGACTTCGCCGCGAACGTGTCGAAGGCGATCTTCGGCATTGCGTCGGTCAAGGTGGCGCCGGGGCTCGCCAGCCTCGTCGCCGGATCCGCCGTCCTGACCGCCGCCGCCGAGGCCTTGGCCAAGGAAGTCAGCTTCACGGTGGCGCCGCAGACATTGAGCCGGGACCGTATCCAAGGTCAACGCGGACTGCTCGGCGCCAGGAATCTCGACGACTTCAGGCCGCGCCCGGACGCCGCGCAAGCCGCTGCCGAACGGCTCAGGCAGCTCGGCTTCAACGTCCTGAAGATCGGCCGGTTCGGCATCACGGCCACCGGTCCGGCCAAGCTGGTCTCGGACGTGATGAAGATCGAGCTCGGAATCCAGGCCCTGCCGCGGCGCGGCCTGGTGCGGGCGACGCAGAATTTCGCGGAAAACTTCCTGCCGCCGCTGCCGGACGATCTCTACATCGCGCCGACCGAGTCGCTGACGGTGAAAGCGGAGGTGAGCGAACACATTGACGATTTCGTGTTCGTGCCGCCGCCCCTGATCTTTGCCGATCCGAGCGCCGATCCGCCGGCCCACACCTGGAACAGCGTCGACGAGGCAAGGATCCGCAAACTTCTGAACGTGCCCCAAGGCACGACCGGGACGGGGGTCAAGGTGGCGCTCATCGATACCGGATTCTTCCGCCATCCCTATTACAAGTCGCGCAAGCTCGACTATCAGCCGACCCCGACCCCTTCGGCGCCGAAGCCGGAAAACGACACGCATGGGCATGGAACCGCGATCGCCTACAACGTCTTCGCGGTCGCGCCCGGCGCCACCGTGTTGGGCTTCCAGCAAACCGACTCGCCGCAGGACGCGCTCGAGGATGCGTGCGAGGCCGGCGCCGACATCATCAGCTGCTCGTGGGGCTGGCCGGACGAGCAATCGTTCCCGATCCTGGAGGCCACGATCCGCGACATCGCGAACGACGGACGCATTATCCTGTTCGCCTCCGGCAACGGTCAGCAGGCATGGCCGGGCAGCATGCCGGACATCCTTTCGGTCGGCGGCGTCTACGCCGATGCGCAGGACCAGCTGGAAGCCAGCAACTATGCCAGCGGGTTCACCAGCAATCTCTACGAGGGACGCAGGGTCCCGGACGTCTCGGGGCTTTGCGGGCAGCAGCCGCAGGCGATCTACATCATGCTGCCGTGCCCATCCAACTGCGTGATGGACAAGTCGCTCGGCGGGACGGCCTTCCCGGACCAGGACGGAACGAAGATAAACGACGGCTGGGTCGGCGCCAGCGGCACCAGCAGCGCGACGCCGCAGGTCGCCGCCGTGACGGCGCTGCTGGTCGAGCGCGCGCGCGCCAAGGGGCGAAAGCTGACGACCGCCGACGTGCGCAAGATCCTTCAGGATTCAGCGGTGCCGGTCGAGAAGGGACGGAACGCGCAGGGGTTCCCGGCGGTTGGTCATCCCAACATCGCGGTCGGGCACGGTCTGGTGGATGCGGACAAAGCGCTTGGACTGGTGTGAACGCCGATGGATGTCGCCGCCACGGTCAGGATCAAGTCGGCCGGCGGTCAGAACGCCAAGCCGGATCGTGCCCGGCTCGAACGCGCGGCCGAGCTGTTGAAGGATCAGGGCTTCGTCATCCAGCGACTCGGTCGTTACGGCGTCAGCATCGTCGGCAAGGACGAAGACTATCTTCGCGCGCTCGGAGTCAAACCCGCGCCGGGCAAGGCGCTCAGCGGACCGGTCGCGCCGCGCGAGCCGGAGCTGCGCGAGCTCATCGACCTTATCGAGGTCGTTCCCAAACCCGAGCAGTATTAGTATTAGTCTGCGCGCGTTCGATCATGCGATGGTCTGCCATGCGCCGTCCGCGTCGGCGGACGCAAATACCGCTTCCAGCGCCGCAACGGTGTGGACGATGCCCGCATCGTCGATCTGGAACGAGCCGCGGCCGAGCGCCGCGGCGGCGAACGAGTTGAGGTTGGCGCCGATGTGGTTGGCTTGCGAGAGGTCGAACGTCTCAGGTTTCCCGTCGCGCCGGCAGATCGTGACTTTGGTTTCGCCGAGCGACTCGGCCCACATATCCGAGCCATAGAGCGCAAGACGCCACACGAAACCGGGCGTCTTCAAGGTCGTCGCGGTCGTGGCGGTCGCGCCGTTGGCGAATCTCAGCATGACTTGCGTGGTATCGCCCGATGCGAACGGCAAGGTCCGCCGCGTCGACAGCGCACTGATACGATCGATCGGGCCGATCAGGAAGCCGAGCGCGTCGAGGAGATGGATGCCCATGCCGGTCATGCCGCCGGCGCGCGTCTCCTCGGGCGCCGAGCGCCAGTTGTCGAGCGGCGTGTCGGCGAGGATGTCATGGCTGTAATTTCCTTCCGCGAACATCACCGTGCCGAGGTCGCCCGCGGCGGCGAGTTGCTTGAGCTTGACGATCGAAGGCCACAGCCGCCGGTTATGTCCGACGCCGAGCGCGACGCCGGCGCGCCGGCAGGCTGCGATCGCGGCCTCGGCATCGGCCTTGGTCAGGGCGAACGGCTTCTCGCAGAACACGTGCTTGCCCGCCGCGGCCGCGGCCTCGACCTGCGCGCGGTGGCGCGTGTGCGGTGTGGCGAGCACGACCGCGTCGATGGCGCGGTCCGCCAGCACGTCCTCGTACGACGTGCCGATGCCGAGGTTCATCTCGGCGGCGAATTCGCGCACCGTGTCGGGCTCCAGCGTCACGCCGCGGGTGAAGCGCAGCAAGGTGCTTTCCTTGGCGGAGCGCACCAACTCCTTGCCCCACCAGCCGAGGCCGATCATCGCGGCGTTCAACATGCGAAGACTCTCTCCGACTCCCCTCCCCCTTGTGGGGAGGGGTTGGGGGTGGGGGTGGAGCGAGAGGCGCCGGCAGTGCCAATCGCACCACCCCCCTCCCTAACCCTCCCCCACAAGGGGGGAGGGAACGGAGAGACCGAGCCCCGCATCGTCAATGTCCCGCCGCAGGCGCGCCGGGCTGCTTCAACGGATGGGCGCGCGCGAAGGCATCGATGGCGAAGCATGTCTCGGCGATGCGCTTCACCGTTGGATAGGGCGCAAGATCCACCTGGAAGAAGCCCGCGCCCACAGCTTGTCCGGCAAGACAGATGTCGGCAATGGTGACTTGGTCGCCGTGGCAATGCTTGCCGGTCTCCTTGTCGCGCGCGAGATGCCCTTCCATCGCGGCGAGCCCTTCGGTGATCCAGTGGCGGATCCACTTGTTGCGGGTCGGCTCGTCGAGCCTGAGATCCTGCTCCAGGAAGTTGCGCACGCGCGGCACCATCAAGGGGTGGGAATCGCTTGCCACGATGGCGGCGAGCGCGCGTACGCGGGCGCGCCCGCGCGGCGTGGGCGGCAGCAGCGGCGGCGTCCAATGGGTCTCGTCGAGATACTCCATGATGGCGACCGACTGGAACAGGATCGGCCCGTCGCCGTCGACCAGTGCGGGCAGCAGCATCTGCGGATTGACGGCCTTGTAGGCGGCCCGGCGCTGCTCGCCCTTGATGAGATCGACGCTGATCACCTCGTCGGGCACGATGCCCTTGATGTTGAGCGCGACGCGGACGCGGAACGAGGCGAGCGAGCGCCAGAACGAATAGAATTTCACAACATTCCTCCCGCTCGTTTTCGGCAGCATAGGAGGCATGCCGGTGTCCACGCAACCGTGCCTCTGGTAACCGCAATGCGGGTAGCCTAAACCGTCGCGTTCGCTCCGCTCACCACGAGGAATTCCCATGCATCGCCCGCCCGAGCTCAATGTCGACGCGCTCACGCCCGAGCAGCGCAAGGTCTACGACGCGATCATGGCGGGCCCGCGCGGCCACGTGGTCGGGCCGCTGCGGGTGTGGCTGCAGAGCGCGGAGCTTGCCGACCGCGCACAGGCGCTGGGCGCGTTCTGCCGCTTCGGCTCGAGCCTGCCGCCGCGGCTCTCCGAGCTCGCGATCATCACCATCGGGGCGTATTGGCAGGCCGGTTTCGAGTTCTGGGCGCACGGCCCGATGGCCACCAAGGCCGGCATCGATGCCGCGGCGGTCGAGGCGATCCGCAAGGGCGAGACGCCGGATCTTTTCAAATCGGACGAACAGGCGGTCTACGAATTCGCGCGCGAGCTCCTGCACACCCGGTCGGTCTCGGACGCGACCTACCGGCACGCCGTCGAGGAGCTCGGCCTGAAAGGCGTCGTCGATCTCACCGGTATCCTCGGCTATTACGGGCTGATCTGCATGACCATCAAGGCCTTCCATGTGCCGGTGCCGCCCGGCGAGAAAGAGCCTTTCGCTTCTTGATCTTGCTGTAGGGTGGGCAAAAGGCGCGGCACGCCGCGCGTCGGAAGCTCACAAAATGCAGCGCGCCGTTGCCCACCCGCCTACGCCCTTCGGGCTTCGGCGTGGGCTTGCCGCGCCCATAGCGCGTCGAAGACGCGCGTTAACGCGCTTAAGGCGCAGCGAAGGCGGGCACGACGCGGACGATGTTTCGATGCGTCACCCCGAGATCGGGTCCGCGCCTTTGCCCAGTGCGCCCCGTAGGCGCGTGTAGCCAGTGGAGGAAGATTCCACCTCGATAGTAGCCGGTTTGATCGAGTAGCTGACAGGCAGCTTGCTAAGGAGCGGGCTGGAGCCCTGTGACGAAGTCCGCCTTGGGCGGGCGAGCAAGCCAGCGGGCCGTAACGCGAGTGAAGTCCGAGCAGGCCTCGAAAGTAGCGATGCGGATGCCGACCCGACTGGGTAACGGGGAAGGCAGCACCGAGCGGGGAAGGAAACCGAGCACATGCACCCGCCTGGATCCGCCGGGGTAGGGGACACAGCACGTTGGCAAGGCGACACGCGTAAACGGGGGAGGTCCGAGCGTGTGGGATGTAGCGACCCGAACGCCACATCAGGTGGCGGCACGCCGGGCGTCGGACAGGCCCGTAAGACCGTTGAAGCCGGGTAATGCCGGCGGAGGGAAGGGGCCTGACTTCCGGCACGCTTTGGAGGAAGGCGAGGATACAGGGTGATTGGTGATGAGCCTGGAAACACCTGAACGTATCAGGAGCCTTCAGAAGAAGCTCTGTTGTAAGGCGAAGTCCGAACGTCGCAAGGTCCCTTCGCACGGGACCACACGGTTCTCTCGAAAAACCGTGTTCGCTGAGCTGGCTGCCAACCGCACGCCAGCAAGCGTTCGCGACACCCGACGTGGGCCTTGCGATGAAGCCGGTCGGAGAGCCGGATGCGGGAAATCCGCACGTCCGGTTCGATGAGCGGGGAGAGGAAACGGAGCGATGGCCTCAGTGCCCCAAGCAACCGCGCCTCTCCTCGACTCTACCCCTACGCTGCGAGGGGACTAAGCCCCGACCTGCGCCTTCAGTCCCGCCGCTTCGATACCGGCAACCGCGCACGCCTCGTCCTTGTCGGAGACGTCGCCCGAGATGCCGACCGCGCCGAGCGTGTTGCCGCCCGCGTCCTTGATCAGCACCCCACCCGGCACCGGCACCAGCCGCCCGCCACTGATCGTCGTCAGCGCCGTGATGAACACCGGCATCTTGGTGGCGCGCTCGGCGAGCTCGCGCGAGCCGAAGCCCATGCCGAGCGCGCCCCAGGCTTTGCCGTAGGCGATGTCGTAGCGCAGGATTCCCGACCGGTCCTCGCGCTTGAACGCGACCAGATGGCCGCCGGCATCGAGCACCGCGACGGTGAGCGGCGCGCAATTGGTCTCGCGTGCCTTCTTCAACGCGACGTCGACGATGGTGGAAGCCTGAACGAGCGTGACTGACATGGAAGCGAGCTCCTTATTTCATTTCCTCGACCAATAGACCGAGTGGGTCGCGGCTTCCTTGCCGCCCAGGCCCTTCGACGCGGACTCCTCCATGCAGGCAAGCGTCATCTGCACCAGCGGCAGGGAAAGGCCGCGGGCCTTGCCTTCGGTTTGCATCGATTGCAAGTCCTTGATGCACCCCGCGAGATCGAAGGTGACCGGCGTATCCTCGCCGCGCATCATCTTCGCGACCGTCGGCGCGCGCATCTTCATCATGGTCGGTGCGCCGGAAGTATCGGAGATGATGTCCATCAGCCGCCCCGGTTCGAGCCCGATCGACCGCGCCATCGCGAGCGCCTCGCCCAGCGCCTGATAATAGATCATCAGCGGCAGGTTGATGGCGAACTTGGCGAGCGCGCCGTTGCCGACCGCCCCGACATGCTCGAGCCGGCGGCAGAGCTGATCGAGGATCGGCTTGGCGCGCTCGGCGTCGTCCGGCGCGGCGCCCATGAACCCGAACAGCTTGCCCTGGCGCGCCGGGCCGACCGTGCCGCCGACCGGGCACTCCACCAAGGCGGCGCCCTTGGCGCGCACGTGCCCCGCGAGCGCGATTTCGATCTCGGGCCGCACCGTGCTCATCTCGATGAACAGTTTGCCGCTCACGTCTTCGGCGAGCAGGCCAGCGGGCCCGTGATAGATCGCATCGATCGCCGCTGGATCGGTGAGGATGGTGATCACCGCATCGGCGCGGCCTGCAAGCGCGGCCGGCGTTGCGGCGAGGCTCGCACCCGCCTCGACCAGCGCCTTGACCTTGGCTGCGGAGCGATTCCACACCGTGAGGCTGTGCCCAACCTCGATCAGGCGGGCGGCGATCGCGGCCCCCATGCGGCCGAGGCCGGCAATTCCGATTTGCATGGATCAACCCCGTTGGTGTCCTATTGGTCGAAATCGCCAGATCAGTAGGAAGAAATCATGAGCCCAGCAAGCGCCAAAGGCTCGGTCGGCATCGTCGGTCTCGGCATCATGGGCGGCGTCATCGCCCGCAATCTGGTCGACGCCGGCTGGCGCGTCGTCGGGCACGACATCGATGCGGCCCGTTGCGCCGATGCGAGCGCGGCCGGCGTCGACGTGGTCGACAATGCCGCGACGGTCGCCGAGCGCACGCCGACGATCATGACCAGCCTGCCGAGCCCGTACGCGCTGAGGCGGACCGTCTGGGATATCGCGGCGGTGAAGCTCACGCGGCGCGTGCTGGTCGAGCTCAGCACCTTCGCGCTCGACGACAAGATGGAAGCCGAGAAAACACTGCGCGAGGCCGGCCACGTGACGCTCGACTGCCCGTTGAGCGGCACCGGCGCGCAGGCGCGTACCAAGGACCTGGTGGTGTACGCGAGCGGCAACTCGGCGAGCATCGGGACGTTGATGCCGCTGTTCGCCGATTTCGCACGCCAGGCGCACGATCTGGGCAGCTACGGCAACGGCACCAGGATGAAGTTCGTCGCCAATCTCCTGGTGGCGATCCACAACGTGGCGAGCGCGGAGGCGATGGTGCTCGGCATCAAGGCCGGGCTCGACCCGCAGCAGATCCTCAAGCTTGCGACCGCAGGGGCGGCGAATTCGCGCGTGCTGGAACTGCGCGGGCCGATGATGGTCGAGGACCGCTACGACGGCGACAACCTCACCATGCGGGTCTCGACCTGGCAGAAGGACATGAAGGTGATCGGCGAGTTCGCCGCCAGCATCGGCTGCCCGACGCCGCTGTTCTCGGCAACCGAGCCGATCTACCGCGCCGCATTGTCGACCGGGCATGGCGATCACGACACCGGCTCGGTGTGCGCCGTGCTGGAGGCGATGGCGGGAGTGAAGCGGTGACCGCCCGCAGCGAAATCCGCGACGGCATGCGCATCGACTGGGACATCGCGATCGCGATGGACGACGGGCTGATGCTGCGCGCCGACGTGTTTCGCCCGGTCGCGGAGAGCAGATATCCGGTCATCCTCAGCTACGGCCCCTATGCGAAGGGCCTCGCGTTCCAGGACGGCTATCCGAGCGCATGGCAGCGCATGGTCGAGAAGCATCCGGACGTCGCGGCCGGCTCATCCAACCTCTACCAGAGCTGGGAAGTGGTCGACCCCGAGAAATGGGTGCCGCACGGCTATGCCTGCGTGCGCGTGGATTCGCGCGGAGCGGGCTGCTCGCCCGGCTTCATCGACCATTTCTCGCCGCGCGAGACCACGGACTTCTACGACTGCATCGAATGGGCCGGCGTGCAGCCGTGGTCGAACGGCAAGGTCGGGCCTCAACGGCATCTCCTACTACGGCATCAACCAGTGGCACGTGGCCTCGCTGCAGCCGCCGCACCTCGCCGCGATGTGCGTGTGGGAGGGCGCGGCCGACTGGTATCGCGACATGACCCATCATGGCGGCATGCTCTCGACCTTCTGGGCCAACTGGTACGACATGCAGGTCAAGACCGTGCAGTACGGCGCGGGGGAGCGCGGCAAGCGCTCGCGCGTTCACGGCGAGCTGGTATGCGGGCCGGAGGTCTTGAGCGAGGATGAGCTCGCCGCGAACCGCTGCGATTTCGGCAACGAGATCCGCGTGCATCCGCTCGACGACGACTATCACAAGGCGCGCTCGCCGCAGTGGGACAAGATCGTCGCGCCGCTGTTCACGGCGGCAAATTGGGGCGGGCAGGGGCTGCACCCGCGCGGCAATTTCGAAGGTTTTGTGCGCGCCGCTTCGAAAGCGAAGTGGCTCGAAGCGCACGGTATCGAGCACTGGACGCACTTCTACACGGATTATGGTCGCGAACTGCAAAAGAAGTTCTTCGACTATTTCCTCAAAGGCGAGGACACCGGCTGGGGCAAGCAGCCGCGCGTGCTGCTGCAGGTGCGCCATCCGGGCGAGACGTTCGTCGAGCGGGCCGAGAGCGAATGGCCGATCGCGCGGACGCGGTGGACGAAGCTCTATCTCGACTTCGCCGGCTTCTCGCTAAACCCTCTCCCCAACCCTCCCCCGCAAGCGGGGGAGGGAGTTGAGAGAGCGGCGCGTGTCACCTTCGACGCGCGCGGCGAGGGCTTCACCTTCATGACGGCGCCGCTCGAACAAGAGACCGAGATCACCGGACCGGTCGCGGCAAAACTGTTCGTCTCGTCATCGGCGGCGGACGCCGACCTGTTCCTGGTGCTGCGCGTATTCTCCGCCGACATGAAGGAGATCGTGTTCCAGGGCGCGATCGATCCGCACACGCCGGTCGCCCAGGGCTGGCTGCGCGCCTCGCACCGCAAGCTCGATCCTGCGCTCTCGACGCCGTACCGGCCCTATCATACCCACGATGAGAAACAGGCACTCGTGCCAGGGGAAGCCGTCGAGCTCGACATCGAGCTGTGGCCGACCTCGATCGTGGTGCCGGCCGGCTATCGGCTTGGGCTCAGCGTGCGCGGCAAGGACTACGAATACGGCGGCGGCTCCGGCGGGCGGCTGTCGAACTTCAAGAACGAGCTGATGGGCTGCGGGCCGTTCCTGCATGACGATCCGCTCGACCGGCCGGTCGAGATCTTCGGCGGCCGGACCACGCTGCATTTCGGGGCGGGTCGGGAGCCCTATCTGCTGCTGCCGGTGATCCCCGTCCTGTGACGACGTGCTCGCTCGGAATCCGCCATAGGCCTGTTGCGCCGAACGCAAACTTGCAAGAGCATCGCGGCCAATCGGAAGGCTAGAGCATGATCCCGAAAAGTGGGAACCGGTTTTCGGAAAAGATCATGCTCAAGCAAGAAGCCAGAATCACATGGGAGGAGCTATCATGACCATGAACCGCCGTACCGTCCTCAAGGGCGCGCTCGCCACGGGCGTGGCGACGTCCGCCCTCAAGGTTCCGGCCACGGTCGCGCAGACCGGCCCGATCCGCGTCGGCTTCCTCATCATCAAGACCGGTGCGCTCGCTTCCGGCGGCCTGCAGATGGAGCAGGGCATGACGGTCTTCTTCAAGGAGCGCAACAACATGCTCGCCGGCCGGCCGGTCGAGCTGCACACCGCCGACACCGGCGGCAATCCCGCGCAGGCGCGCACCAAGACGCAGGAGCTGGTCGAGCGCTTCAACGTGCATTGCCTGATCGGCCCGCTCGCCGCCTTCGAGGCGCTGGCGATCGACGACTACATCCGCTCGTCCAAGACGCCGATCCTCACCGTGGCCGGCGCCGAGGACATGACCCAGCGCAAGCCGAACCCGTGGCTGGTGCGGCCCAGCTCTACATCGTCACAGCCGAGTCATCCGATGGGCGACTATGCCGCGAAGGAGCTGAAGCTCAAGCGCGCCATCGCGATCGCGGACGACTTCGCTTTCGGCCACGAGAACGTCGCCGGCTTCCTGCGCGCCTTCGAGGATGGCGGCGGCAAGGTGGTGCAGAAGCTGTTCACGCCGCTCAATGCGCCGGATTACGGCACCTACGTGTCGCAGTTCAAGAACGTCGACTGCCTCTACACCGGCCACGCCGGCTCGAACGGGTTGAAGCTGATCCGCCAGCTTTCCGAATACGGCCTCAAGGGCAAGTTCACCATCGTCGGCGGCTTTACGCCGATCGACGAGTCGGTGCTGCAGCAGATGGGTGAAGACGGCATCGGATGTTATTCGGGTTGCTGGTATTCGGCCGCGCTCGACAATCCGATCAACAAGAAGTTCGTCGCCACGATCCAGCGCGACTACAAGGTCGATCCGGGTGTGTACGCCGCCGAGACCTATCTGTGCGGCGAGGTGCTCGAGCATGCCCTGAAATCGGTCAGCGGCAAGATCGAGGACAAGGACGTGTTCATGAAGGCGCTGAAGGAAGCTAAGGTGCCGGCCACGCTCAGCGGGCCGATCAGCTTCGACGAGTTCGGCAACGTCGTCAGCAACATTTACATCCGCAAGGTCGAGAAGAAGGACGGCAAGTACGTCAACACGGTGGTGAAGACCTATCCGAACGTCAGCCAGTTCTGGACCTACAACAAGGCCGAATTCCTCAAGAATCCGGTCTATTCGCGCGACTATCCGCCGGCGAAGAACCTGGAGTGATGCCCTAAGGCGGAATGCCCCTCAACCGGCTCGCGGCTTCGCCGCTCGCCACCCTCTCCCCGCAAGCGGGGAGAGGGAAAAGCGCGCGCTAGGCTTCCATGCAGTTCTGGATCGTCCAGACGCTCAACAGCATCGCCTTCGGCGGGCTGCTGTTCCTGCTTTCGTCGGGCTTCTCGCTCGCCTTCGGCCTGATGCGCATTCCAAATCTGGCGCATGGCGGGTTTTTCATGCTGGGCGCCTATCTGGGCGCGACCGTCACATATTTCGGCGGAAGCTTCTGGCTCGCGGTGCTGGCGGGCGGCGCGGGGGTCGGATTGATCGGCATCCTGTTCGAGCGGCTGATCCTGCGCCAACTGGCCGGCAACGTGCAGGGACAGGTGCTGGTCACGCTCGGGGTTTCGTTCATTATCGCCGACCTCTGTCTGCTGGTGTGGACCGGCGATCCCTGGACCCTGCCGGCGCCGCAGGCGTTGCGGCCGCCGCTGCGCGTCGCCGGTTTCGCCTTCCCGACCTATCGCCTGGTGGTGCTCGGCATCGCGATCATCGCCGCGGTCGCGCTCTATCTCCTGATGGAGCGCACGCGGCTCGGAGCCATGATCCGCGCCGGCGTCGACGACATGGAGATGGCGCGCGGCGTCGGCATCCCGGTGTCGCTGCTGTTCACCGTGGTGTTCTGTCTCGGTGCCGTGCTGGCCGGCCTCGGCGGCACGCTCGGCGCGCCGATGCTCAACGCCTATCCGGGCCTGGATTCCGACATGCTGCCGCTTGCGCTCATCGTGGTGATCCTGGGCGGGGCGGGAAGCCTGTTCGGCGCCTTCGTCGGCAGCTTCGTGGTCGGCTTTCTCTATAACTTCGGCATCGCGCTGTTTCCCGACCTCGCCTACTTCATCCTGTTCCTGCCGATGGTGCTGGTGCTGGTATTCATGCCGCAGGGCCTGTTCGGCCGGGTGCCGTCGTGACGCGGACCGGCGCGGCGCTCATCCTCGGTGCCGCCGCGCTGATCGCGGTGCCGCTCGTCATCACCAACGAGTTCTATCTCAATCTCGCGAGCCAGATCCTGATCTACGCGCTGCTCGCGGTGAGCTGCAATCTTCTGCTCGGCTATGGCGGCATGGTCACGCTCGGCCACGCCTCGTTCCTCGGCCTTGCGAGCTACGCGGCGACGCTGCTGCTCAACGCCGGATTCGGACAGTTCTTCTCCGCGATCCTGGCGCTCGTGTTCTCGACCTTGTGCGGCGCTCTGTTCGGCGTGCTGGCGCTGAGGGCCTCCGGCATCGGCTTCCTGATGATCACGCTCGCCCTCGGGCAGATCGTCTGGGGCATCGCCTACCGCGCCAACACCATCACCGACGGCGACAACGGCCTGCGCTATGCCGCTCGGCCCGCCCCGTTCGGCATCGACATCACCGGCGCGCCGGCCTTCTACTGGTTCACCTTGATCGTGTTCGCGGTCGCGCTGTTCTTCATCTGGCGCGTCACCTGTTCGCCCTTCGGCGCCGCGCTGCAGGGCGCGCGCGACCAGCCGCGCCGCATGCGCATGCTCGGCCATAACGTCTGGCTGATCCAGTGGGCGGCGTTCGTGCTCGCCTCGTTCTGGGGCTCGGTCGCGGGACTGCTCTACGTCTACTACAACCTGTTCATCTCGCCGCACGCGATCTCGCTGCAGCAATCCGCCGAGGTGCTGCTGATGGCGATCCTCGGCGGCGCCTCGACCTTCACCGGCCCGATCGTCGGCGCCGTGATCATCACGCTGGTGAAGAACGTGGTGTCGTCCTACGTCGATCGCTGGAACACGCTGCTCGGCGCGATCTTCGTGGTCGTCATCCTGTTCATGCCGTTCGGCATCGTGCCGGGCGTGCGGCAGCTGTGGACGCGGTTCTCGCGTTCCGCGAAACCGGAGCGCGCGCGATGACGCCCGCGCTCGCAGTACCTGCGCTTGAGGTATTGGGCCTGAACAAGCGGTTCGGCGGCCTTCCCGCCACCAAGGAAGTGTCGCTCACCGTGATGGCGGGCGAACGCCGGCTCATCATCGGGCCGAACGGCGCGGGCAAGACCACGCTGTTCAATCTGGTCACCGGGGATCTCACGCCGGACTCGGGTTCGGTGAAGCTGTTCGGGCAGGAGCTGTTGAAAATCCCGACACAGCAGCGCGTGCATCTCGGCCTCGCGCGCACCTACCAGATTCTCACGCTGTTTCCGAAGGAGACGCTGGAGCACAATGTGGTGCTCTCGCTGCTTGGTCTCGACCGGCTGCGCTGGAACCTGTGGGCCTTCCTGGCCGGGCAGCGCCACCTCTATGATGCGGCGCGCGAGGCGCTGACCTTGGTCGGGCTCGGCGACGCCGCCGGGCGTCCGGTGGCGGAAACATCCTATGGCGAGCGGCGCAGGCTCGAAATGGCCATGGCGCTGGCGCAGAAGCCGAAGGTGCTGCTGCTCGACGAGCCGCTCGCAGGGCTTTCCCAGGAGGAACGGGCGACCGTGCGCGCGCTGCTGGGCCGCATCCCGCGCGACGTCACCATCGTGATGATCGAGCACGACATGGATTCGGCCCTCGCCTTTGCGGAGCGTATCACCGTGCTGCACCACGGCGAGGTGATCGTCGAGGGCACGCGCGCCGAGGTCGTGGCCGATCCGCGTACCAAGGAGGTCTACCTTGGCGAATGACGCGCTCGCGATCGACGCCGTCGACGCCTATTACGGCGACAGCCACGTGCTGCACGGCATCGGCTTTGCGCTGAAGTCCGGCCGCCTGCTCGGCCTGCTCGGGCGCAACGGCGCCGGCAAGACCACCTGTATGGCGACGGTCATGGGGTTCCTCAAGCCGCGGCGCGGCACCATCGCGCTGTTCGGCGAGGCGGTGGCGGGCCTTGCGCCCGAAACGATCGCCCGCAAGGGCATCAGCCTGGTGCCGCAGGGGCGTCGGGTATTCCGCTCGCTCACCGTGCACGAGAACCTGATGGTCGCGGCGCAACGTCGCCACCTTTCCCTCCCCGGCAAGCGGGGGAGGGAAAGGGAGGGGACCGGCGCGGCGTGGTCGCATGAGCGCGTCTATGAGTTGTTCCCGCGGCTCAAGGAACGCGCCGTACAGGTCGCCGGCTCGCTCTCGGGCGGCGAGCAGCAGATGCTGGCGATCGGCCGCGCGCTGATGGGCAATCCGCGCGTGCTGCTGATGGACGAGCCCTCGGAGGGACTCGCACCGCAGATCGTCGCCGAGGTCGGCCGCACCATCGCGCAGCTCAAGGCCGAGGGGCTTTCGATCGTACTGGTCGAACAGAACATCAAGCTGACCCTCGACCTCGCCGACGAGGTCGTGATCGTCAACACCGGAACGGTGGTGTTCCAGGGCACGGCGGCCGAGACCAAGGCCAATCAGGCGGTGATCACGCAGCATCTCGGAGTGTTTTAGGGAGCGGAACAGTGACCGATACCAACCACTATGGCGCGACCGCGGCGCGCCCGCACGGCAAGCCTGGGCGCGAGGCGCGGCCGAAGAGCCTTACCCTTGACATCCATTCGCACGTCTCGGTGCCGGCGGCGGCCGCGATCGCCGGCCCGCATCTCGACCTTGCGACCGTGCCGCTCGCGCACTTCGCAACCCCCAACACCAAGGCGCTCAACGCCAAGCAGGAATCGGACCGCCGCTCGCGCATGAGCGGACTCGATGGCGGGCTCGACCAGCGGCTCAAGGACATGGACGCCATGAGGCTCGACATGCAGCTGGTCATGCCGCCGCCGCCGCAATGCTACTACACCGTGCCGGTGGAGATCGCCGTCAAGGCGACGCGCGTGCTCAACGACGGCATCGCCGAATACGTGGCGAAGACTCCGGATCGTTTCGTTGCGCTCGGCACCGTGCCGCTGCAGGACGGCCAGGAGGCCGCGGCCGAGCTGGAGCGGTCGATGAAGACGCTCGGATTCAAGGGCGCGCAGATCCTCACCAACGTCGCCGGCAAGGAACTCTCGGACCCGGCGTTCGCGCCGTTCTGGGCCAAGGCCGAGGCGCTCGGCGCGCTCGTCGTGATCCATCCGAACGGTTTCACCGAAGCGGCGCGGCTTTCGCGCTATTACTTCAACAACGTCATCGGCAATCCGCTCGATACCACGATCGCGCTGCACTACCTGATCTTCGACGGCGTGCTCGAGCGCCATCCCAGGCTGAAGATCCTGGCCGTGCACGGCGGCGGCTATCTGGCCGGCTATTCGGGCCGCATCGACCACGCCTGGGGGGCGCGCACCGACGTCGCCAACAACCTGCCCAAGCCGCCGACCAGCTATCTGCGCCAGGTCTATTTCGACACCGTGGTGTTCACGCCGCACCAGCTCGAATATCTGGTGAAAGTTTTCGGCGCCGACCGCATCCTGATGGGCACCGATTACCCCTTCGACATGGCGGACAGCGACCCGGTCGGGCACGTGGCCGGGACGCAATCGCTCGACGAGAAAACCGTCGCGGCCATCGTGGGCGGGAACGCGCAGCGGCTGCTGGGATTGTAGGGTGGGCAAACGCGCGCGATCGAATGTTTGGAATTGGCACGAACGTCGCGCGCCTTTGCCCAGTGCGCCCCGTAGGCGCGTGTAGCCAGTGGAGGAAGATTCCACCTCGATAGTAGCCGGTTTGATCGAGTAGCTGACAGGCAGCTTGCTAAGGAGCGGGCTGGAGCCCTGTGACGAAGTCCGCCTTGGGCGGGCGAGCAAGCCAGCGGGCCGTAACGCGAGTGAAGTCCGAGCAGGCCTCGAAAGTAGCGATGCGGATGCCGACCCGACTGGGTAACGGGGAAGGCAGCACCGAGCGGGGAAGGAAACCGAGCACATGCACCCGTTTGGATCCGCCGGGGTAGGGGACACAGCACGCTGGCAAGGCGACACGCGTAAACGGGGGAGGTCCGAGCGTGCGGGAAGTAGCGACCCGAACGCCACATCAGGTGGCGGCACGCCGGGCGTCGGACAGGCCCGTAAGACCGTTGAAGCCGGGTAATGCCGGCGGAGGGAAGGGGCCTGACTTCCGGCACGCTTTGGAGGAAGGCGAGGATACAGGGTGATTGGTGATGAGCCTGGAAACACCTGAACGTATCAGGAGCCTTCAGAAGAAGCTCTGTTGTAAGGCGAAGTCCGAACGTCGCAAGGTCCCTTCGCACGGGACCACACGGTTCTCTCGAAAAACCGTGTTCGCTGAGCTGGCTGCCAACCGCACGCCAGCAAGCGTTCGCGACACCCGACGTGGGCCTTGCGATGAAGCCGGTCGGAGAGCCGGATGCGGGAAATCCGCACGTCCGGTTCGATGAGCGGGGAGAGGAAACGGAGCGATGGCCTCAGTGCCCCAAGCAACCGCGCCTCTCCTCGACTCTACCCCTACGGTTCCTGCAAGAAATCCATCAGCGCCGTCTCCGCCAGCACGGCCTCGGGCGTGCGGTGACGCTCGGCGTAACGTTGCTCTTCGTCGGTGCGCCGTTCTGCCTGCACATAGGCGCCGAGGTGACGCGCGCGCGCGATGATGCGTCCCCCGACGCCGATGCGTGCGGCTTCGAAGCGCGCCAGCGCCGCCGCGATGTCGCCGCTTCGTGCGAGCTCTTCGGCCAGCCTCAACGCGTCGTCCGCCGCCTTGGCGACGCCGGCGCCGACATGCGGGCGCGCCACGAACGCCGCGTCTCCGAGGATCGCGACGCGGCCGAACGCCATGCGCGGCACTTCGAGATCGTAGATCGGCTGCAGGAACGGCTGGTCGCAGAGCGCGACCATGTCGCGGAACTGCGGCGCCAGCACCTGTCCGGCCGCCGCACGCATCTCGGCGATCACGTCGCGCGCGATCCGCGGCGGCGGGATCGAGAGCGTGTGGGTGCGGCCGGTCTCGTCGGTCAGCAGGCGCGGCAGCTCGGTTCCCTCGCTTGCCGGGCGGTACCAGACGAAATTGTAGCGGCGATGCCCAGCACGCAAATCGTTGCCGGGACCGGCGACCGGATAGCCGAGCATCTGCTCATTCGGCGGCAGGCAGAAGGCGAGAGAAGCAAACAGCGCGCGATGCAGGCTTAAGGGAAAATCCCGTTCGGCGACGAGCCCGCGCCAGGCGGTGTAGCCGGCATAGAGCGGCGCCACGTCGGGAAGGTGCTGCTGGCGCACGGTCGAGCGGATGCCGTCGGCGCCGACCAGAAGCTCGCCTTCCGCGCTGCTGCCGTCGGCGAAATGCGCGGCGACGGCGCTCGCGCCTTCGACCACGCGGCGAAGCTCCTTGCCGCGGTGATAATGCGCTGCCGGAAAGGCCGACTTGAGCAGGTCGAAGACGCGATCCCACGCCGTCATGGTCTGCGGGCATTCGGTCTCGTGCGTGAGCCGCCCGGCGCGGTCGAACATCCGGCGCGCGGTGATGTCGACGCCGAGATCGGTGTCGGCATCGAGCCCGAGGGTGCGCAAGGCGGTCTTGAATTCCGGCTGCGCCACGATGCCGGCGCCGCGGCCGGTCATCTCCTCGGCGACGCGCTCGTAGACGTCGGCCCGCCAGCCGGCGCGCCTGAGCGCGAGCGCGGCGAGCAGCCCGCTCATCGAGCCGCCGATCACCAGCGCACGCCCGACCCTCGCCAAGCTCGTCCTCCCGGCATTCCGCATCGAAGCGAAACTTGCTATAGCAAGCGCATATTCGCAGGAGGAACGCCATGGCGATGACCATGAAGGACAAGGCCGCCAACACGCACGTCAAGACGGAGTGGCCGGCCGCGCTCCGCCAAGAATTCCAGCACGAGTGCGAGCGGCCGAACGGTTGCGTCGGCAATGAGCTGTTGTCCGAGACCGACAAGGTGCGGGTGTGGACCATCCGGCTCAAGCCCGGCGAACGGATCGGCTTCCATCGCCATGTCTTGAACTATTTCTGGACCGCCGTGAGCGGCGGGCGCGGCCGGCAGCACCTGATGGACGGCACCACGATCGAATACAGCTACCATGCGGGCGAGACGCGGCATGAGGCCTACGGAGCCGGCGAGTTCAAGGTGCACGACCTGGAGAACCTCGGCGACGCCGACATGGTCTTCATGACGGTCGAGTTCATCGAGGGCAGCGCCAACAAGCCGCTGCCGATCCCCGACACGGTGCGGCTGCAGGCGGCGTAATACTTGGTTCGGTCGTGGCCAAGGGTAACGGCAGTCAGCAGCCGATCATCATCGCCGGCGGCGGCATCGGCGGGCTTGCGGCGGCGCATGCGCTGGCGCGCAAGGGCTTCGCCGTCCGCCTGATCGAGCAGTCGCCCGAGTTCCGCGAGGTCGGCGCCGGCATCCAGCTCGGGCCCAACATCTTCCGTGCGCTCGAGCGGCTCGGCCTGAAGGACGAGGTGTTGGCCGACGCCCACATCCCGCCGGGTCAGGAAATGCGCGACGCGCTCACCGGCGAGCTGATCACGCAGATCCCGTTCGGCAAGGAATACTTCGCCAAATTCGGCCAGCCTTATGCGGTGACGCATCGCGCCGACCTGCATGCCGTCTACCTGAAGGCCTGCCAGGGCAGCAATCTGATCACGCTCGAAAACAATCGCCGGGTTGCCGACTATACGGAGGACGGCGACGGGGTCGCCGTGCGCCTGGACGACGGCGAAGAGGTCGGTGGCCGGGCGCTGATCGGCTGCGACGGCATGTGGTCGTGCATCCGCGAGAAGATCGTCGGCGACGGCAAGCCGCGCGTCTCCGGCCACATCGCCTATCGGGCGGTGCTCAAGCGCAGCGACGTGCCGGACGACCTGTGGCGGCCCGACATCGTGCTGTGGGCCGGGCCGCGCACGCACTTCGTGCATTACCCGCTGCGGCGCGGCGAACTCTACAATCTCGTCGCGGTGTTCCATTCCGACCATTACGAGGAGGGCTGGAACGCCGAAGGCAGCAGGGACGTGATGTGGCAGCACTTCAAGATGCAGCGCCCCGAGGTGCTGCGCCTGCTCGAGCGCATCGACACCTGGCGCATGTGGGTGCTGTGCGACCGCGAACCGGTCAAGGAGTGGTCGAAGGGGTGCGTCACGTTGCTCGGCGACGCGGCGCACCCGATGCTGCAGTACCTGGCGCAAGGCGCCTGCATGGCGACCGAGGATGCGATGTGGCTTGCCGAGAAGGCGGCAGAGACGCCCGACGACCTGCCGGCGGCGTTCCAGGCGTATCAGCAGCAGCGCTATCTGCGCACCGCGCAGGTGCAGATCATGGCGCGGGTGTACGGCGAGTTCTATCACGCGCGCGGCGTGACGGCGGAATTGCGCAACCGGATGCTGAGCGCGCGCACGCCCGCAGACTCCTACGAGGGGATTGCCTGGCTCTACGGCGGCATGTGACGGGACAGGCGATCAATCGTCCAACAGCGGAGGCGCCCATGGCTCAATTCACCGTCAACCCCGCACGCGTCGACCCATACAAGAATTTCAAGTTCCGGGTGAAATGGGACGGCCAATACGTCGCCGGGATTTCGCGCATCAGCGCGCTGAAGCGCTCGACCGAGGCGGTCACGCATCGCGATGGCGGGGAGCCGAGCTCGTCACACAAGTCCCCGGGTCGCACGGAATTCGACGCGATCACGCTCGAGCGTGGCGTCACCCACGACACGGCGTTCGAGCAGTGGGCCAACAAGGTCTGGAGCCATGGCGCGCCGGCGGGCAGCGAGGTGTCGCTCAAGGATTTCCGCAAGGACATCACCATCGAGCTGCACAACGAGGCCGGGCAGATCGTCCTTGCCTACAAGGTTTTCCGCTGCTGGGTGTCCGAATTCCAGGCAGTTCCGCAGCTCGATGCCGACGGCAATGCGGTGATGATCGAGCATATCAGGCTCGAAAACGAGGGATGGGAGCGCGACGCCTCGATCGCCGAACCGGTCGAGCCGAGCTACAATCGCCCGGAAAAGTGACGGCCGGGAATTCAAGGACGGCGTGACAGGGTCCTGCCGGCCGCTCGCGCCAGCGGCGCGCCTATCGGTATCCTGACCCTGCGTCAACAGCTGGTCAGCGGCGCAATCACGCACCCCGTGCGTATTTTGCTTGCAAGTTGGCATAACGTATAATTGATAATGAGACCCACGTGACGAACCGCGTCAGCGGATGGGCAAACGGCCCATGCTAGGTTCGCCGTAGCCGGTCCTCAACGACCGGCGGGGACGACAGCAACAAAGCTGGGAGGAAGACGCATGACACGCACAATGAGGACCTGCCGCCTGGGCGCGGCAGCAGCGCTCGGCGCGGCCATGGCTGCCGTACCCACGGCGCCCACGCTCGCAGCCTGGGAGCCGACACGGCCGGTCGAGATCATCGTGCCCGCCGGCACCGGCGGCGGTGCGGATCAGATGGCGCGCGTCATCCAAGGCATCATCACCAAGCACAAGCTGATGGGTCAGCCGGTCGTCGTCATCAACAAAGCGGGTGGCGCGGGCGGCGAAGGCTTTCTCGATGTGAAAAGTTCGGCGCGCAATCCGCACAAGCTGGTGATCACGCTTTCCAACCTGTTCACCACGCCGCTCGGGACCGGCATTCCGTTCAACTGGAAGGATTTGACCCCGGTCGCCATGATGGCACTCGATGAATTCGTCCTGTGGGTCAATGCCGAGACGCCCTACAAGACGGTGAAGGATTACGTCGACGCCCTCAAGGCGGCGCCTCCCGGGCAGTTCAAGATGGGCGGCACCGGCTCAAAGCAGGAAGACCAGATCATCACCGTCGCGCTCGAGAAGGCGACCGGCACCAAGCTGACCTACATCCCGTTCCGCGGCGGCGGCGAGGTCGCGGTGCAGCTCGTCGGCAAGCACGTCGATTCCACCGTCAACAACCCGATCGAGGCGGTGGCGCAATGGCGGGGCGGAAAGGTGCGTCCGCTTTGCGTGTTCGATGCCAAGCCGCTCGACTACAAGGATAAGGTCACCGCCGACATGGCGTGGAGCGATATCCCGACCTGCAAGTCGCAGGGCGTCGACATGGAGTACCTGATGCTGCGCGGCATCTTCATGACGCCGAACGCGACGCCGGATCAGGTCGCCTTCTACGTCGAGCTCCTGAAGAAGGTGCGCGAAACGCCGGAATGGCAGTCGCTGATGAAGGACGGCGCGTTCAACCAGACCTTCATGACCGGCGCCGAATACACCAAGTGGGTCGAGAATGAGGAAAAGCGGCATCAAACGCTGATGAAGGAAGCCGGATTCCTCGCCCAGAATTGACCGTCATCGTCGAGTGCCGCCGGCGGAATCCTTCCGCCGGCGGAGCTTCCGTGCGCAACCGGTAAAAGCCCATGACGGATCATTCGCCAGGAGCGGCCGAACCCGGCCCGTCTCACCGGCTGGTTGAAATCGGCACCGCTCTGTTCTTGGCGCTGTTCGGCGCCATCGTGATCTACGGCAGCCTCCAGGTCGGCATCGGCTGGGGCGCCGAAGGCCCCAAGGCCGGGTTCTTCCCGTTCTACCTCGGGGTGACCATCGTGGCGGCGAGCGTCATCAACTTTGGGACGGCTCTGTCCGTTGGGACGCGCCAATTCGCGTCCTGGCCGCAGTTGCGGCAGGTCCTTTCCGTCATCGTGCCGACCGCAATCTACGTGGCGGTGATCCCGACAATCGGCATCTACGTCTCGTCGATGCTCCTGATCGCCGGCTTCATGAAGTGGCTCGGCCGCTATCCCTGGCTGCTCGTCATCGCGATCGCGGTCGGCGTGCCGGTTGCCTTCTTCCTGATGTTCGAGAAGTGGTTTCTCGTTCCCCTGCCGAAAGGGCCGCTCGAGGAATGGCTGGGGCTGTGAGCGACGACGAATTGCGCAGTTGAGGTGTTCCGCGTGAGGTCGGGGGACTAGGGCAACATGGAAGAGATCGCCAATCTGTTTCAAGGCTTCGCGGTCGTTCTGACGCCGTTCAATCTCGGCCTGATCGCGATCGGTATCCTGCTCGGCGTGATCATCGGCGTGCTGCCCGGGTTGGGCGGCGCCAACGGCGTCGCCATCCTGCTGCCGTTGACCTTCAGCATGCCGCCGACTTCCGCGATCATCATGCTGTCCTGCATCTACTGGGGCGCCCTGTTCGGCGGCGCGATCACCTCGATCCTGTTCAATATCCCGGGCGAGCCGTGGTCGGTCGCAACCACCTTCGATGGCCATCCGATGGCGCGCCAGGGCAAGGCCGGCGAGGCGCTGACCGCCGCCTTCACGTCGTCCTTCGTCGGCGCCCTGTTCGCCGTGATCATGATCACGCTGGTGGCGCCGCTCGTTGCCCGTTTCGCGCTGCAGTTCGGACCGGCGGAGAAGTTCTCGGTCTATTTCCTCGCGTTCTGCAGCTTCATCGGCATGAGCAAGGAGCCGCCGTTCAAGACCTTGGCGGCCATGATGGCCGGGTTCGCGCTCGCCGCGGTGGGGCTTGATTCGGTCACCGGACAGCTGCGCCTCACCTTCGGGTTCACCGAGCTGCTGACCGGGTTCGACTTCCTCATCGCCGTGATCGGCCTGTTCGGGATCGGCGAGATCCTGCTGACGATGGAAGAAGGTCTCGCATTCCGCGGCAAGGCCGCCGGCATCAATCCGAAAGTGGTATGGGAGACCTGGAAGGAGCTTCCGCGCTACTGGATGACCTCGTTGCGCTCGTGCGTCATCGGCTGCTGGATGGGGATTTCGCCCGCCGGCGCGACGCCCGCTTCGTTCATGAGCTACGGCATCGCCAAGCGCCTCTCCAAGCGCGGCGAGAATTTCGGCAAGGGCGAGATCGAGGGCGTGGTGGCGCCGGAGACCGCGGCACACGCCGCCGGCACCGCCGCGCTGCTGCCCATGCTCTCGCTCGGCGTGCCCGGATCGCCGACCGCGGCCGTGCTGCTCGGCGGCCTGTTGATCTGGGGCCTGCAGCCGGGACCGCTGCTGTTCGTGGAGCAGAAGGAGTTCGTCTGGGGGCTGATCGCCAGCATGTATATCGGCAACCTGGCCGGCCTGATCATCGTGCTCACCTGCGTGCCGCTGTTCGCCGCGATCCTGCGCATCCCGTTCAGCATCATCGCGCCCGTCATCCTGGTCGTGTGCGCGATCGGTGCCTACACGGTGCACAACTCGACATTCGACATCGTCTTGATGCTGGTGTTCGGCGTGATCGGCTACGTGTTGAAGAAATGCAATTATCCGCTGGCGCCGTTGGTTCTCGCCATCGTGCTCGGCGACAAGGCGGAAGAAGCGTTCCGCCAGTCGCTGCTCGGCTCGCAGGGGTCGCTCGCGGTTTTCTGGTCGAACGGCTTGGTCGGCACAATCATGGCGCTCGGACTGATCGCGCTGTTCTGGCCGCTGATCCAGGGCGCCTGGACGCGCCTCCGGGTGGCCGCAACCGCTTGAGATTCTGTGGATATCGGTTGTGCGGAGGATGCAAGTGCAGTATATGGAATTATGTATACCACCAGATCATCGACATGGCTCGGGTCGGTGGCGGGGAGGTAAGGCATGAGCGATCCGTCCGGACGCGTGGCTGAGGCCGCGACGCGGGTGATGCTCGCGCCGCTCGAGGACACCTCGACGTTCGCCGACCGCGCCTATACGGCGCTCAAGGACGTCATCGTCTCGCTCAACGTCTACGACCAACCGAGCGAGGTCCGGCTCGACGAGCGCCAGCTTGCGAGTGATCTCGGCATCAGCCGCACGCCGGTGCGCGAGGCCATGGCGCAGCTCGAGCGCGAAGGATTCGTACGCTCGGTGCCGCGCCGCGGCATTTACGTCGTGCGCAAGAGCAAGCAGGAGGTGATCGAAATGATCACCGCCTGGGCGGCGCTGGAAAGCATGGCGGCGCGGCTGATCACGCAGGGCGCGCCGACCGAGGAGATCGCGACCTTGCGCAGGATGTTCGCGACCTTCGAGAACGGCCACCTGCACGCCAAGCTCGACGAATACTCCGAGGTGAATATCGAGTTCCATCAGGCGATCATCCGCATGAGCCGTAATCGCGTGCTCATCGATCTCGCCGAGAACCTGTTTACCCACATGCGCATGATCCGGCGCAAGACCATCGGCGAGCAGGACCGCGTCGACCGCTCGATCCGCGACCACATGAACATCATCGAGGCGCTCGAAGCGCGTGACACCGAGCGTGCCGAGGACCTGGTGCGCAACCATGCGCTCGGCCTTGCCGATCACGTGGCGAAGTATGCGGATTATCTGGATTGACGTGCTGCACGCCGAGCGGCGGCGTGGACTGACGATTGGGAGGACACCATGGCTGAAGCGGCAGTGAAGGAAAAGCCCGCGACCGCGGCCGAAGCAGAGCGGGAGCTGACGGATGGGTTTCACCTCATCATCGATGCGCTCAAGCTCAATGGCCTCAACACCATCTATGGCGTGCCCGGCATTCCGATCACGGACTTCGGCCGCATGGCGCAGGCCGCGGGGATTCGCGTCCTCTCGTTTCGCCACGAGCAGAACGCCGGCTACGCGGCGTCGATCGCCGGCTTCCTGACCAAGAAACCCGGCATCTGCCTTACCGTATCGGCGCCCGGCTTCCTCAACGGCCTCACTGCGCTTGCCCACGCCACCACCAATTGCTTTCCGATGATCCTGATCTCGGGCTCGTCCGAGCGCGAGATCGTCGACCTGCAGCAGGGCGACTACGAGGAGATGGACCAGCTCGCGATCGCCAAGCCGCTGTGCAAGGCGGCGTATCGCATCCTGCACGCGCAGGACATCGGCATCGGCATTGCGCGCGCAATCCGCGCCGCGGTGTCGGGGCGTCCGGGCGGCGTCTATCTCGATTTGCCGGCCAAGCTGTTCGGTCAGGTGATGGATGCAGAGGCCGGCCGCAAGTCGCTGGTAAAGGTGATCGACCCGGCTCCGGCGCAAATCCCGGCTCCGGGTGCCGTGAAACGCGCGCTCGATGTGCTCAAGAGCGCCCAGCGGCCGCTCATCATCCTTGGCAAGGGCGCGGCCTACGCGCAGGCGGATGACGCGATCCGCGCGCTCGTTGAGAAAAGCGGCGTTCCGTTCCTGCCGATGAGCATGGGCAAGGGACTCCTGCCCGACACGCATCCGCAATGCGCGGGCGCGGCGCGCTCAACGGTGCTGAAGGATTCCGACGTCGTGATGCTGATCGGCGCGCGGCTCAACTGGCTCCTCTCGCACGGCAAGGGCAAGACCTGGGGCGACGCGCCGAAGAAGTTCATCCAGATCGACATCGAGCCGAAGGAGATGGACTCGAACGTCGAGATCGTGGCGCCGGTCGTTGGCGATATCGGCTCATGCGTCTCAGCGCTGTTCGCCGCCATGGGCGACAACTGGCCGGCCGCGCCGGCCGATTGGGTGAGCGCCGTCGCCAAGAAGCGCGAAGAGAACGTCGCCAAGATGGCGCCGCGGCTCATGAACAACAATGTGCCGATGGACTATCACGGCGCGCTCGGCGTGCTGCGCACCATCGTCAAGGAAAGGCCGGACGCTATTTTGGTCAACGAAGGCGCCAACACGCTCGACCTCGCCCGCGGTATTATCGATGTCTATCAGCCGCGCAAGCGTATCGACGTCGGCACCTGGGGCATCATGGGTATCGGCATGGGCTACGCCATCGCGGCGGCCATCGAGACCGGCAAGCCGGTGCTCGCGGTCGAAGGCGATTCGGCGTTCGGCTTCTCCGGCATGGAGGTCGAGACGATCTGCCGCTACAAGCTGCCGGTCTGCATCGTCATCTTCAACAATGACGGCATCTATCGCGGCACCGACGTCAACACCGCGAGTTCGGACCCGGCGCCGACCGTCTTCGTCAAGGGCTCGCGCTACGACAAGATGATGGAAGCCTTCGGGGGCGTCGGCGTGAATGCCACCAGCCCCGATGAACTCAAGCGCGCCGTGAACGCCGCGATGGACAGCGGCAAGCCGACCCTCATCAACGCGGTGATCGACCCGGCCGCCGGCAGCGAGAGCGGCCGCATCGGCAACCTCAACCCGCAAAGCGCCCTGCGCAAGAAGTGACGCAAAGCGTCATCCCGGGCGCGGCGCAGCCCGCGGTCCGGGATCGTACGCATCAGGATTCCGGAGGAGAACAATGGCCAGGAAACAGAAGAAGGCGCCGAAACCGGCCAAGAAGACTGCAAAGAAAGCGGCCGCGAAATCGAAGAAGGTCGAAAAACTCGCCGCGCTGAAGAAGCAGGCCGCGAAGAAGAACGGCAACGGGCTCCCGAAGCCGTCGACCAAGCCGTTCGGCCAGGCCGGCAAGGCGCTCGAAGGCGTGAAGATTCTCGATTTCACCCATGTGCAGTCGGGGCCGACCTGCACGCAGCTCCTCGGCTACATGGGTGCCGATGTGATCAAGATCGAGCGCCCCGGCGTCGGCGACATCACGCGCGGGCAATTACGCGATGTGAAGGGTGCGGACAGCCTGTATTTCACGATGCTCAACGGCAACAAGCGCTCGATCACGATCGACTCGAAGCACCCCAAGGGCAAGGACATCATCGAGCGTCTGATCAAGCACTGCGACGTGCTGGTGGAGAATTTCGCGCCCGGCGCGCTCGATCGCATGGGGTTCACCTGGGAGCACATCCACAAGCTCAACCCGCGCATGATCGTCGCCTCGGTGAAGGGCTTCGGTCCGGGTCCCTACGAGGACTGCAAGGTCTACGAGAATGTCGCGCAGTGCGCCGGCGGTTCGGCATCGACCACCGGTTTCCGCGAGGGCCCGCCGCTCGTCACCGGCGCGCAGATCGGCGATTCCGGCACGGGCCTGCATCTCGCCTTCGGCATCTGCTGCGCGCTGATCCAGCGCCAGCGTACCGGCCGCGGACAGAAGGTGCTGGCCGCGATGCAGGACGGTGTGCTCAATCTCGCGCGCGTAAAGCTGCGCGACCAGCAGCGTCTCGCGCACGGCCCGCTCACCGAGTATCGCCAGTATGGCGAGGGCATCCCGTTCGGGAAGTCGGTGCCGCGCTCGGGCAACGATTCCGGCGGCGGACAGCCGGGCTGGATCCTCAAGTGCAAGGGCTGGGAGACCGATCCGGACGCCTACATCTATTTCATCACGCAGGCGCCGGTGTGGGAGGCGATCTGCGACCTGATCGGCAAGCCCGAGTGGAAGACCGATCCCGACTACGCCAAGCCGCCGGCGCGGCTGCCGCGGCTTGGGCACATCTTCGAGACGATCGAGCAGTGGACCATGACCAAGACCAAGTTCGAGGTCATGGACATCTGCAACAAGCTCGACATCCCGGTCGGCCCGATCCTGTCGATGAAGGAGATCGCCGAGGAGCCGTCGCTGCGTGCGACCGGCACGGTGGTCGAGGTCGATCACCCGACGCGCGGCAAGTACCTGACCGTGGGCAACCCGGTGAAGATGTCGGACTCGATCACCGAGGTGAAGCGCTCGCCGCTGCTCGGCGAGCACACCGAAGAGATCCTCACGCAGGTGCTCGGCTATTCGGACCAGGACGTCGCCGAGATCAAGACGTCGGGAGCGATCACGGCGCCGGAGAAGCCGGCGAAGGCCGAGGCGGCGTAGGGCAGCTGGCGAATAGCGAGTAGCGAATGGCGAATAGTGAAGCGGCATTTTTTCTATTCGCTATTCGCTACTCGCTATTCGCTTAAGGGTTGGGGAGAGCAAATGCGGATCGTGGTCCACGGCCAGCAGGCCTTCGGCAAGGCGGTGCTCGAAGCGCTCTTGAAGCGCGGCGAGAACGTCGTTGCCGTCTATGTAGCGCCGGAGAAAGAAGGCGCGAAGATGGATCCGCTCAAGGAAGCGGCGCTTGCGGCCAATCTCCCGATCCATCAGCCGGTCTCCTACCGCAAGCCCGAGGTGTGGGAGCAATTCCGCGCGCTCAAGCCGGACCTGCAGGTGATGGCGTTCGTCACGCTGTTCGTGCCGGAGGATTTTCTCAGCATCCCGACCCACGGCTCGATCCAGTACCACCCGTCTTTGCTGCCGGCCTATCGCGGCCCGAGCGCGATCAACTGGCCGATCATCAAGGGCGAAACCGAGACCGGGCTGTCGATCTTCTGGCCCGACAATGGCCTCGATACCGGCGACGTCCTGTTGCAGAAGAAAACGCCGATCAGCACGACCGATACGCTTGGTACGGTGTATTTCGACCGGCTGTTTCCGCTCGGCGTCGAAGCCATGCTGGAGTTTGTCGACCTGGTGAAGGCCGGCAAGGCGCCGCGCATCAAGCAGGACGAGGCGAAAGCGACCTACGAGGGCCGCTGCGGTCCCGACAATGCGCATATCGACTGGGGCAAGCCGTGGGAGCAGATCGATCGGCTGATCCGCGGCTGCAATCCGGCGCCCGGCGCCTGGTCGACGCTCGACGGCAAGCAACTCAGGGTCTTCGACGCCAAGCCGCTGCCGGCGAAAGACCCGAAGGGGATCGCCGGCAAGATGGGCGAGATCGTCGCGGTCGAGGCCGACGGCTTCACGGTCGTGTGCGCCGACGGCCGCTTCAAGGTGACGCGCGTGCAGCCCGCCGACGGCAAGAAGATCGAGGCCGGCGAGTGGGCCAAGAGCGCGAATGTTACGGCCGGCGCGAGGTTCACGTGAACTCCATCGCCATCGTAGGGTGGGCAGAGGCGCGCGACGCCAGTTCCTACCGAGAATTCGATTGCGCGCCTTTGCCCACGCGATGGACCGTGGTGGGCAAAGGCGTGCAACACAGTACAGCCACGGAAATGTCAGTGTAGCGCCTTTGCCCACCCTACGGCTTCGAATGGATCAATAAACATGCCCGCCTCGCAACATCAAAAGCCGAAATCCGACATCGAAATCTCCCAGGCCGCGACCAAGCGGCGCATCCTCGACATCGCCAAGGAGAAGCTCGGCATCGAGGCGGAAAATCTCGAACCGTACGGCCACTACAAGGCCAAGGTATCGATGGATTACGTGAAGTCGCTCGAGAACAAGCCGAGCGGCAAGCTGATCCTGGTCTCGGCGATCTCGCCGACACCGGCCGGCGAGGGCAAGACGACGACGACCGTCGGCCTGACCGACGCGCTCAACCACATCGGCAAGAAGGCCATGCTGTGCCTGCGCGAGCCTTCGCTCGGGCCCTCGTTCGGCATGAAGGGGGGCGCCGCCGGCGGCGGCTACGCGCAGGTGATCCCGATGGAGGACATCAACCTCCATTTCACCGGCGACTTCCACGCCATCACGTCGGCGCACAATCTGCTCTCGGCGCTGGTCGACAACCACATCTACTGGGGCAATGCGCTCGGCATCGACTCGCGCCGCGTCGTGTGGCGCCGCGTGATGGACATGAACGACCGCGCGTTGCGCGAGATCGTATGCTCGCTCGGCGGCGTCGCCAACGGCTATCCGCGCGAGGCTGGCTTCGACATCACGGTCGCCTCGGAGGTGATGGCGATCTTCTGCCTCGCCAACGACCTTGACGACCTGAAGGAGCGGCTCGGCAACATCATCGTCGCCTATACGCGCGACCGCAAACCGGTGCGGGCGCGCGACCTCAAGGCGCACGGCGCCATGGCGGCGCTGCTCAAGGAGGCGATCGCGCCGAATCTGGTGCAGACGCTGGAAGGCACGCCCGCGTTCATCCACGGCGGCCCGTTCGCCAACATCGCGCACGGCTGCAACTCGGTGGTCGCGACCACCACCGCGCTCAAGCTTGCCGACTATGTGGTGACGGAAGCCGGGTTCGGCGCCGATCTCGGCGCGGAGAAGTTCCTCGACATCAAGTGCCGCAAGGCCGGGCTCTCGCCCGACTGCGTCGTGCTGGTCGCGACCATCCGCGCGCTCAAGATGCACGGCGGCGTCAAGAAGGAAGACCTCAAGAGCGAAAACCTCAAGGCGCTCGAAGCCGGCATGGCGAATCTGCAGCGTCACGTCGAGAACGTGAAGAAGTTCGGCCTGCCCGCGGTGGTGTCGATCAACCGTTTCTCAGCCGACACCGACGCCGAGATCGCGCTGGTCAAGGAGAAGTGCAAGGCGCTCGGCGTCGAGGCGCTGATGGCCGATCACTGGGCGATGGGCGGCGAAGGCGCGGCCGACGTGGCGCGCGCGGTGGTGAAAACGATCGATGAGGGCAAGGGCAAGCTGAAATTCCTCTATCCCGACGACATGCCGCTGTTCGAAAAGGTGCGCACCATCGCCAAGGAGATCTATCGGGCGAGCGATGCGACCGCCGACAAATCGGTCAAGGACCAGCTCAAGACCTGGGAAGAGATGGGTTTCGCCAAGCTGCCCGTGTGCATCGCCAAGACGCAGTATTCGTTCTCGACCAATCCGGACCTCAAGGGCGCGCCGGTCGATCACACCATTCCGGTGCGCGAGGTGCGGCTCTCTGCCGGTGCGGAGTTCGTCGTGGCGATCTGCGGCGAGATCATGACCATGCCGGGCCTGCCCAAGGTGCCGGCCGCCGATGCGATCGACGTCGGCGCGGACGGCAAGATCGTCGGGTTGTTCTAACGCCGCCGCATCTGGTTAAACTATTGGCGCCGCTGTGAATTTCTTGATTGAGCTGAGGGGGCCGCGCACTTCGCGACCACGCCGTTAACGGCACCCGCACGGACACATGCGTGCCGCGCAAGCTTGATCCGCGTCCGGTCGCGCAACTATCAATTGCAGAAATTGGCAAACCGGCTAAACTGCCGTCTTGAGGCGTTTCTCGGCCGCGCCAGCATCAAGCCCGCCGAAAATGCCGCCGCCGCATTCGAAAGCCAAACCGAGCCCTGCCGTCGGCAGGCCGAAGAGCACTACGGCTCCGGCTGTTGCGCTCTCCGCGGACCCATTCTCACGCAAGCTTAAGGATCCACTCGACGCATCACGCAGCACAGAGGGAGCCATGACCCACAACCTCGGACGCCGCTTGCCGGTCGATTTCACCTTCAACGAAACCTTTCCCGTCGATTTCGCCCCCAGCCTCGGTCCGCTCGGCGGCCCGCGCTTCGTCATCCTGCACTTCGACAACGTGGATCTGCACGGAGCCGCGAAGCTCACCGTCAATCTGGGCTATGCCACCGACGTCTTCACCGCGGGCGCGGGTTCGAACTTCTGGTCCCGGCCGGCCGACACATCGTCCGGCATCGTCGCGGTCAAGATCATCGACGGTACCGGCACGGCACGACTGCACGAGTACGGCAGTGGCGAGCCGACCATCTCCCCCGGACATGCGCCCGGCACCGACGTTGGCAGCCAGACCAATCCGGATGTGTTCCTGCACACCAGCCCATACGTGGAGCCGATCTATGAAACCCGGCTCGAGTGCCATCCGGGCTTCGACTGGGACAACGCCGCCTGCGCCATCCCGCCGATCACCGACGCGGTCAGGAACAAGGTCGCGGCGTCGGTGGGCATTATCGTCGAGGTGCATGGGGATCATGTCAGCAGTTGCTCGGGGACGCTCATCGCGCCCGACTTGTTTCTCACGGCGCGCCATTGCCTGACCGATCCGTCGGGCGAGGACGTACGCAGCTCCTCAGTCACCTTCGACTACGCGACCAAATGCGACGGGACCAGGCCAGATCCGCACACGACCCGTTTCTTCAAGGTCATCGAGGAAGTGGCCGCCGGCAGCCCGCCGGTCGGGGACGACCCGCCGTTCAGCACCGACTGGGTGGTGCTGCGTCTCGACGCGGCACCGGGCGCGCTCCCGCCACCGCTCGAGATCCGCGACTCCGTCCTGATGACGGGGGAATCGCTCCTCACCATGCATCATCCCAATGGCGCGGTGAAGAAAACCCAGGCCGGCACCTACGACGGAAGCGGCGAGTCCGTGAACGTCCCCGACTTCGACTTCGCCGGCGGCAGTTCCGGCTCCGCCCTGTTCGACAGCGCCGGCCGCGTGGTCGGCGGGCCGCTCAGCCGCGGCGGTAAGTGCAGCGCCGACTTTGCGGCGCTGGCGCCGATCAAGGCCGCGCTCGGCACGCCGCCGGCGCCGCCGGTTCCGCTCGACGTGATGATCGTGTTCGACAAGTCGGGCAGCATGGGCGATACCGCGCCGCCGTCGGGCCGCACCAAGCTGCAGGAAGCCCAGGATGCCGCCGCGCTGTTCGTGCAGTTGGTGCGCGAGGGAGCGGGCGACCGGCTCGGCCTGGTCACGTTCAGCTCCGCGGCAAACACCGATCGCACGCCGATCGCCTCCGCCACCGCCAAGCCGCAACTGGTCGGCCCGGCGCCGTTCACCTCCGGACTGATCGGAGGGATCGGCACGGGTGGAAGCACCAGCATCGGCCGCGGGCTCGAGTTCGCGCGCGACGCCTATGGGGCGGGCTCCAACGACCGCGCCATCCTGCTGATGACCGACGGCCTGCAGAATACGTCGCCCATGGTCGAGGACGTCGAGGGCTCGCTCGGCTCGATCAAGGTGAATGTGGTCGGATTCGGCTCCGACGCCGACATAGACGGCCCGCTTCTCAACCGCGTCGCGCACGATCACCAAGGACACTTCACGCGCGCCATCGACGGCCTCTCGCTGCGCAAGTTCTTCGGTCTCGCATTCGGAAACATCTTCGAGGCCGGCGCCATCGGCGATCCGGAATTCGTGCTGCCCGCGTCGAAGGTCGAATCCGCCCCGCACCGTTTCGACGTCTGCGGCGAGGAGCGGATCACCATCATCATCGGCTGGGACGACCTCGCAACGCCTCTGCAGGCGCGAATCCGCACGCCCAGCGGCAAGCTCATCAACGAGAAGCTCGCCAAGGAGGTGCGTGGCCGTTCCTGGGTGTTCTGGCGCATCGCCCTGCCGCACCAGGGCGAGCGCGACGGCACCTGGACGTTCACCGTCGGCCGCGTGCCGACCCACGGCGAATTTCCGCCGGATCCGACCGACGTGCGCTACTTCTTCCTGATCGTCTGCGCCGGCGGGCCGAAGCTTGTGCCGTTGCGTGGACCACGCCACGTCTATACCGGAGATCCAATCGATCCGCTGGTCGGGTTGCACTATCGCAACCGGACGACCCCGCACGGCGCCAAGGTGGAGCTCACGATCGAGGCCCCGCGCGTGGCGCTGGGCCAGCTTGTGGCCGAGGCCGGGCTCCGCCCGCCATCGGTCGCGGCCGATGCGGTCGATGCGTTCCATGCCACCCTGCAGGCGATCGCCAAGAGCTCAGGCGGCGTGCTGCCCGTCGCCACCACGACCATCAAGGTCCCGCTGTTCGATGACGGAGCTCATCACGATGGCGCCATGGAGCCTGACGGCATCTTCAACAACCGCCTCAAGGACCTCACGCGCGCCGAAGGCACGTATCATTTCCGTGCGGTCGCGACCTATGGCGAAAGCTGCCGCGCCAGCCGCGAGGCGATCTGGTCGGTGCATGTCGAGCCTGGCATCGACCCAGGCCGCTCCACCGTCACCGTGGTGGGCATCACCGATCGACCAGATGGACACCATGGAACGGTGGTGATCGTGCCGCGCGATCCTTACGGCAATCCGATCGGTCCGGGCCGGGGCGGTTCATTCACGGTCTCGCCGATGCCCGGCGTCACGATTACCGGCGGCATCAAGGATCGCGGCGACGGAAGCTATGGAATCGGCGTCACATGGCAGGATCCGGCGACGGCGGGCGTCGTGGTGCAGCAGCCGGGGCGGAATCCCGTGCCGCTGCTGCCGCCGGTCGCGACTCTTCCGCCCGGCCCCGGCCGCGATTGCAGCGATGCTGCCGGCAAGCTGCTCGATTGCCTCGGCCTCGATAATCCGGACGTCAAATGCGTGCGCGTGACGAGCGTGAGCGTCGAGATCGACCTGAAGCAGCCGGAGTGCAAGAAGGATCCGAAGGACTGCGGCTGTTGACGCGTCCGGCGAGGCGGCCCGTTCGCAGGCATGCGATTGAAAGATACCGGGCCTGCCGGCGATGCCCGCCGAGGGGACTCGATCAGTGTCGGCAAACGAGGCAAGATCGCGCGCTCTGACGCGTGCGCGGTCCCGAAAAGGTCTGCGGCGGACTTGATCCGCGCGGTCCGCTTTCGCGGAGCGCGCACAAACAACGAGGAATTGAGATGCTCAAATTCTACTACAGCGGCGCGCCCAACCCGACCAAGGTCGCGCTGATGCTCGAAGAGACCGGGCTGTCCTATGAGCCGATCCCGGTCGACACCCGCAAGGGTGAGCAGCACAAGGAGGACTATCTGGCGGTCAATCCGAACGCCAAGGTCCCGGCGATCGTCGACGGCGACGCAACGGTATTCGATTCAAGCGCGATCCTGCTCTACCTCGGCGAAAAGACCGGCAAGTTCATGCCCGCCAAGACCGACAAGGCGCGTGGCGAGCTTTTCTCCTGGATGTTCTTCGTGTCGTCCGGCGTCGGCCCGTATTCCGGCCAGTCGGTGCACTTCCGCGTCTACGCGCCGGAGAAGCTGCCCTACGCGATCAACCGCTACGCCTACGAGGCGCAGCGCCACTTCGGCATCATCAACGCACGCCTGGGCAAGAACAAGTACATGCTGGGCGACTCCTACACGGTCGTCGACATGAACGTGTGGGGCTGGGCGCGGCTCATGCCCAACGTGCTGGGCGAAGGCGGATGGGACAAATTCCCGAACCTGAAGCGCCTGACCGAAGAGATCAGCGCGCGCCCGGCGGCCCAGCGCGCGGTCGCGCTCAAGGACAAGCACAAGTTCAAGACCGAGATGGACGACGAGGCGCGCAACGCGATGTTCCGTCACCTGACCGAGAAGGTGGCGTAGTCTCTCGAACCCTCATGGTGAGGAGCCGCCGGAGGCGGCGTCTCGAACCATGGCCACGGGCGCCGGAGCTTGCCGCCATCCTTCGAGACGCGCGGCCTTTCGGCCGCGCCCTCAGGATGAGGATCGGAGTTACTTCTTCAGTCCGATCGCCTGCATGATGCGGGCGAGCTCGGCGTCTTCCTTGGCGATGAGCTGACCGAACGCGTCGGCCGGCATGAACGCCGGGCGCACGCCGAGCCGCTCGCTCGTCTGCGCGAACTCCGGGCTTTCGGCGGTCTTCTTGATCGCGGCCTCGAGCGCCGCAATGACGGGCTTGGGCGTGCCCTTGGGCACCGCGATGCCGCGCCAGGCTTCCAGCACGACATCGTGACCCTGCTCGCGCGCGGTCGGCACGCCGGGGAAGGCCGGGTCGCGGTTGGCGGTGAGCGCGGCGAGCAGGCGCATCTGTCCGCTCTTGACGTGCTCCGACAGCGCGGCCGGCAATTGCACCATGGCGTCCACTTGGCTGCCCAAAAGGCTGGTCACGACCTGCGCGGCGCCGAACGGCACGTCGAGCACCTCAACACCGGCGGCGCGGGAGAGCGCGACCGAGGAGATATGCGTGTGGCTGCCGACGCCCGAATTGGCGATCGTGATCGCCTTCGGGCGCGCCTTGGCGTCGGCCACGAATTCGGCAAGCGACTTCCACTTGGCGTCGCCGCGCACCGCCAGGAACGGCGACTCGACCAGCACGCGCGCGACCGCATCGAAAGCCTCGTAGTTGAACGCGAGGGTGCCCGAGTGGAAGGTGGTCGAGATCGAGTTCGAATTCCACACCAGCGCGTAGCCGTCGGGCTTCTGCGCCGCCACGTAGCGGTAGCCGATCGCCCCGCCCGCGCCCGGGCGGTTGACCACGATCACGCTGGTGCCGAGCTGCTTGCCCATGCCGTCGGCGAGGAGGCGCGCCGTCACGTCGGCCGACGAGCCCGCCGGGAACAGCACGGTGATCTCGATCGTGCCCTTGCCGGGGAACCCCTGTGCGTCTGCCGAGCCGGCGAGGATGAGCGACGCCAAGCCGGCGAGCGCCAGCCTTCTCGTTGATGCTGTCATATGCTCCTCCCGGGCTGTGACCCACTTCGAATCCTGGGTCGGCACGCAGCCGCGATCAAGAGCGCAATGTGCCGCGCTTACTCTTTCTCCAGCGCGGCTGCGAGCCGGTGCGCCTCGGCCACGAGGCCTGCGGTCAGCGGGGTCATCGGCTCGCGCGCCGGAATGACCAGACCGATGGTGTGGACCGCCTCCGGGTCGACGATCGGGATCGCCCGGATGGTCTCGGTCAGGCCCAACGTCTCGGCGAGCTTGGCCGGCATCACGCTGGCCCAGCGTCCGGTACGCACATGGGCGAACAGGACGATCATCGAATTCGATTCCAGGGTGGGCTGTGGGTTGCCGCCGGTGCCGCGCAGCAGGCCGTCGATGATGCGGCGGTTCTGCATGTCGGGCGTGAGCAGGCAGAGCGGAACCTGCGCGACCTCGGCCCAGGTGACCGAAGCGCGGTTGCCGAGCGGCGCATCGAGAGAGGTCAGCAGCCGATAGTGCTCGCGATAGAGCGGGATCGCGTTGACGCGCCCGAGCGGCTCGTTGTCTAGATAGGTCACGCCCGCGTCGATCTCGAGATTCTCCAGCTGCGTCAGCACCTCGATCGAGTTGCGCGACAGGATCGTGAACTGTACGTTGGGATGGCGCATGCGGAACGGCGTGGTGAGGCTCGCCACCATGGCGAGCGTGGTCGGGATCGCGGCGATGCGCAGGCGACCGGTCAGGCCGTGGCGCAGCGTGTGGATCTCCGCCCGCATGGCGCGCGCGTCGCCGACGATGCGGCGCGCCCAGTCGAGCACCCGCTCGCCTTCCGGCGTGAAGCCGCGGAAACGCGAGCCGCGGCTGACCAACAGCACGCCCATCGTCTCTTCCAGCTGCTTCACCCCAGCCGACAAGGTCGGCTGGGTCACGCCGCAGGACTCGGCCGCGCGACCGAAGTGCCGCTCGCGGGCCAGCGCAATGAGAAATTCAAGCTTGTCTATCAATGCCTTACCGCTGTTGACAGGGGTCAAGCCGCGCTCGCATTATGAACCGTCACGATAGATGATTTCAATCGATTGATGGCAGTTGGGGGATTGTTTTTGAGTGACGATGGTCGCTTTGTACAATTTGGAAGGTTCTAAAATGGATGCGCGCACAAACGATCCGGGTCCCGGACGGGGCGGTGCCGGCCGCAAAAATCGCCCGCGCAAGACGCCGAAGGGCCGGCAGGTCGACCCCAAGGCGCTCGATACGGTGTGCGCACTCCTCGGCGAGCGGCCGCGCCGGCGCGACCTGCTGATCGAGCACCTGCACCTGATCCAGGACAAGTTCGGCCATCTGTCGGCCGCACATCTCGCGGCGCTCGCCGCCGAAATGAAGCTCGCGCTCACCGAGGTCTACGAGGTCGCGACCTTTTACGCGCATTTCGACATCGTGAAGGAGGACGAAACGCCGCCGCCGGCCGTCACGGTGCGGGTATGCGACTCGCTCTCCTGCGCCATGGCAGGGACCGATCGCTTGCTCGCCGATCTGCCGGGCAAGCTCGGCGCGGATGTGCGCGTCGTGCGCGCGCCCTGCATGGGCGCCTGCGATCGCGCACCGGTGTGCGCGGTCGGGCACATGCAAGTCGATAACGCAAGCGTCGCGTCGGTTGCCGCGGCGGTGGCGCGCAAGCCGCATCCGCACGCCTATCATCCGGAAACCGATTTCATCGCCTATCTGGCCGCTGGCGGCTACGCGCTTCTGAAGGGCTGTCTCGCCGGCACGCGCACGCGCGACGAGCTGATCAAGATCGTGGGCGACGCCGGCCTGCGGGGGCTCGGCGGGGCGGGCTTTCCCACGGGACGCAAGTGGTCGCTGGTGCGCGCCGAACCCGCGCCGCGGTTGATGGCGGTGAATGCCGACGAAGGCGAGCCCGGTACATTCAAGGACCGCTACTATCTCGGGCTCGATCCGCATCGTTTCATCGAAGGCATGTTGATCGGCGCGTGGGTGGTCGAGGCCGCCGACGTCTATCTCTACATCCGCGACGAATATCCCGAGCTGCGGCTGATGCTCGCCGAAGAGCTTGCCAAGGTCGCCGCCGCAGGGCTGTCGCCGCACGCGACCGTGCATCTGCGTCGCGGCGCCGGCGCCTACATCTGCGGCGAAGAGTTGGCGATGATCGAGTCGATCGAAGGCAAGCGCGGCCTGCCGCGCCATCGCCCGCCTTACGTCGCGCAGGTCGGCCTGTTCGGACGGCCGACGCTCGAGCAGAACGTCGAGACGCTCTACTGGGTGCGCGACATCGTCGAGAAGGGCGCCGAGTGGGCGACTGCGCAAGGCCGGCACGAGCGCAAGGGTTTCCGCAGCTTCTCGGTGTCCGGTCGGGTGCGAAATCCGGGCGTCAAGCTCGCGCCCGCGGGCGTGACGGCGCGCGAGCTGATCAAGGAATTCTGCGGCGGCATGGCGGAGGGCGAGACCTTCAAGGGCTATCTGCCGGGCGGCGCCTCGGGCGGCATTCTGCCGGCCGCGATGGCCGATCTGCCGCTCGATTTCGGCACCTTGGAGCAATACGGCTGCTTCGTCGGCTCGCACGCGGTCGTGATCCTGTCCGAGAAGGACGACATGAAGGCGGTGGCGCTCAACCTGATGAAGTTCTTCGAGGATGAGAGCTGCGGCCAGTGCACGCCGTGCCGCGCCGGCACCGAGAAGGCCGTCAAGCTGATGGAAACCGGGCCGTGGGACGAGGCGTTGTTGAACGAGCTCTCGGCCGCGATGCGCGATGCCTCGATCTGCGGCCTCGGGCAGGCGGCGCCGAACCCGCTGACCTGCGTGTTCAAGTATTTCCGCGATGACCTGACCAAGCCGATGGGCAAGTGGTGACCCAATGACGAAGCCGATCACGTTCATGCTCGACGGCCGCGAGGTCGAAGCGCAACCGGGCGAGACCATCTGGCAGGTGGCCAAGCGCCAGGGCACCGATATTCCGCATCTGTGCTACGCGCCCGAGCCCGGCTACCGGCCGGACGGCAACTGCCGCGCCTGCATGGTGGAGGTCGAGGGCGAACGCGTGCTGGCGGCGAGCTGCATCCGCACGCCGACGCAGGGCATGAAGGTGACGAGCTCGTCCGATCGCGCCAAGGCGTCGCGCAAGATGGTGTTCGAGCTGTTGATCGCCGACCAGCCGGACCGCAACACCCAGGCGCACGACCCGGCGTCGAAGTTCTGGGCCTGGGCCGACCGGATGGGAATCGCTACGAGCCGACTGCCGGCACGCGCCAAGAACCCTGCGCCCGACCGCAGCCACCCGGCCATGGCGGTCAATCTCGACGCCTGCATCCAGTGCAATCTGTGCGTCCGCGCCTGCCGCGAGGTGCAGGTGAACGACGTGATCGGCATGGCCGGCCGCGGCCACCACGAGAAGATCGTATTCGATTTCGACGACCTGATGGGCGCCAGCACATGCGTGGCGTGCGGGGAGTGCGTGCAGGCATGCCCGACCGGCGCGCTGATGCCGGCGACCCTGGTGGACGAAAAGAACGTCCGCACGCCCGAGCTGTTTCCCGACCGCGCGGTGCACAGCGTGTGCCCCTATTGCGGCGTCGGCTGCCAGCTCACCTATCAGATCAAGGACGACAAGCTGCTCTACGTCACCGGCAAGGACGGGCCGGCGAACCAGAACCGGCTGTGCGTCAAGGGCCGTTTCGGCTTCGACTATGTGAGCAATCCGCAGCGCCTGACCCAGCCGATGGTGCGCAAGGATGGCGTGGCCAAGCACGCCGACGATCTGGTCGATCCGGCGAACCCGTGGACGCACTTTCGCCCGGCCACGTGGGACGAGGCGATGGAGCGCGCCGCCGCCGGGCTCGTGAAAATCCGCGACCGCGACGGCCCGCGCGCGCTGGCCGGCTTCGGCTCGGCCAAGGGCTCGAACGAAGAGGCCTATCTGTTCCAGAAGCTGGTGCGCACCGGCTTCGGCACCAACAATGTCGATCACTGCACGCGGCTGTGTCATGCCTCGTCGGTCGCGGCGCTGCTCGAAGGCGTCGGCTCGGCGGCGGTGACGGCGACGTTCAACGAATGCAAGAACTCCGACGTCATCATCGTGATCGGCGCGAATCCGACCGAGAACCATCCGGTGGCCGCGACTTTCTTCAAGCAGGCGGCCAAGCGCGGCGCCAAGCTGATCGTGATGGATCCGCGCGGCCAGGCGCTCAAGCGCCATGCCTGGCAGATGATGCAGTTCAAGCCCGGCACCGACGTGGCGATGCTCAACGGCATGCTCAACGTCATCATCGGCGAGAAGCTCTACGACCAGCAATACGTGCAGACCTACACCGAGGACTTCGACAAGCTGGCCGAGAGCGTGAAGCCGTTCACCCCGGAGGAGATGGCGCCGATTTGCGGCATCGCGCCGGACGTGCTGCGCGACGTCGCGCGCACCTTCGCGCGCGCCGAAAGCGCGATCATCTTCTGGGGCATGGGCGTGTCGCAGCACACCCACGGCACCGACAATGCGCGCTGCCTGATCGCGCTCTCGCTGATCTGCGGCCAGATCGGCCGTCCGGGCACCGGGCTGCATCCGCTGCGCGGGCAGAACAACGTGCAGGGCGCGTCCGACGCCGGCCTGATCCCGATGTTCTTCCCCGACTACAAGTCGGTGGAGAACGCCGAAATCCGCGGCAAGTACGAGGCCGCCTGGGGCGTGAAGCTCGATCCCAAGCGCGGCAAGACCGTGGTCGAGATCATGGACGCGGTGCACGACGACGAGATCAAGGGCATGTACATCATGGGCGAGAACCCGGCGATGTCCGACCCCGATCTCAACCACGCGCGCGGCGCGCTCGCGCATCTCGAGCACCTCGTGGTGCAGGACATCTTCCTGACCGAGACCTGTTCGTACGCGGACGTGATCCTCCCCGCGAGCGCCTGGCCCGAGAAGGACGGCACCGTCACCAATACCAACCGCCAGGTGCAGATGGGCCGCACGGCGCTGCCGCTGCCCGGCGAGGCGCGGCAGGACCTGTGGATCATCCAGGACCTGGCGCGGCGCATCGGGCTCGACTGGAACTACCGGCACGTGAGCGAGGTGTTCACCGAGATGGCGTCGATGATGCCGGCGCTCGACAACATCACGTGGGAGCGCGTCGCGCGCGAGGACCACGTCACCTATCCGGTCGACGGACCGGACGTGCCCGGGCGCGACGTCGTGTTTGACACGGGCATTCCGCGTCCGAACGGCCTCGCCAAGCTGGTAGCAACCAAATACACCGCGCCGGACGAGATGCCGGATGCCGAGTATCCGTTCATCCTCACCACCGGTCGCCAGCTCGAGCACTGGCACACCGGCGCGATGACGCGGCGCGCGAGCGTGCTCGATGCGCTCGAGCCATCCGCCGTCGCGTCGCTCTCGCGCGGCACGATTTCCAAGCTCGGCATCGCGCCGGGCGACATGGTGCGGGTAAGTACGCGTCGCGGCGTGGTGGAGCTCGCCGCGCGCCAGGACGACGGCGTGCCCGACGGCGTGGTGTTCATTCCGTTCGCGTTTGTCGAGGCGGCGGCGAACCTTTTGACCAACCCGGCGCTCGATCCGTTCGGCAAGATCCCCGAGTTCAAGTTCTGCGCCGCCAAGGTGGAGCGGGTCGAGCCGGTACGCGAGGCGGCGGAGTAGCACGCCAGGCTTGCGGGCAGTGAATTTCAAGAGCGGGCGCGTGTCGCCCGTTTGCTCCGCCTACGAGACAGTTGTTCGCGCCCGCTTGCGCCAAAGACGAAACCTCCCTTCAAGAGCCGAGCTTGGACGTCGCGCGTCACCCCTCGAACGCGCAGGACTTCGTTCGGCGTCTGGAATGGATCGTCTTTCGCTTCCCTGATGATGGCTTTCGCAAGCCGCGCGTTCACGCCAAGCGACGCGAAATCCCGCGCTGAAGCGCTATTGATGTCCTTGGGGCCTCTCCCTCTGAAGGCAAGCTTCTGACAATTGGCGAAGGCGGTCGTGTATTTTCTTTTCAGCGCTCTCAACTGGTTCAAACGATTCCGTTCGTCGACGGTCCCGTTTTCCGGCAGGCCCACAATCAATGCGTTGATGCGTGCGACGATGAGGCCCGTCCAGGGGCAAGGTCCGGCCTCGACCAACTGGATGAGGATGCCGATAATGAACGAGCCCGCTTTTGCGCCGAGGCCCTTGATCGATCCAAGCTTTTGAAGAATCCCCATTTTCTCGAGGACTTCAGCGAATTCGCCCGCCGTTTCGGCTGCAGCCAAGAGCTTCTTGAGGAGATCGTAAAGCTTTTGGTTGAGCGTCTTGTCCTTGAACGCCTTGTCCAGCTTATCCTGAATGTCCTTTTTCCAATCCCCGTTTGCCATGAGCATATTTCCCCATGTCTTAGGCGGCGAGCCGACAGCAACGTTCCTTCGGCAGTTGGCCGCTGCCTTAGCCTAACAGGTTGGTTGTTATTGGACAATGATACGCCCTGCGAGCGAGGGGTGAAATTATCGCGGCACCTTCGCCTCGATCGCCGCGTAGTAGGCGGCGAGATCGGCGGCGCGCCGGGCGATCCGGTGCGCGTCGCGACACGGCGCGGCGTGGTGGATTGAGCGCGCGCCTGGACGACGCCGTGCCGGACGGCGTGGTGTTCATCCCGTTCGCCTACGTGGTGGCGGCCGCCAACCTGCTGACAAATCCGAAGCTCGATCCGTTCGGCAAGATCCCCGAGTTCAAGTTCTGCGCCGCCAAGGTGGAGCGGGTCGAGCCGGTGCGCGAGGCAGCGGAGTAGGTTACTCGGCGGCTGCGTGCCGAGAGGAAGGCGGCGGGATCGACCGGCCAAGCGCGGTCGCTTCTTCGATCCACGCCGCAATGGCATCGCGCACGTTGATCAGAGCCTCCTCGGGCGTCTCGCCATCAGAGGAGCAGCCCGGCAAATTCGGCACCGTCGCGAGAAAGCCGCCGCCGTCTTCGGACGACAGCGGCTCGATCATCACCGGATAATCAAGTTTCGTCATCGGCCTGACCTTCATGGCGCGGGGAAACTTTCCCCGGGTTGCGCCATAGCGCGTCAAAGATGCGCGTAAACGCGCTTGAGGCGCAACCCGGGCTACGCGCGCCGATACTCGTAAGCCGCATCCTCCTGCTCCGCCGCAAGCTCGGCCACCAGCGCATGGTGTGGCGAGAGATGGCAGACCGGATCGGCCGCGCGGGCGTCGCCGGTGAGCGCGAAAGCCTGGCAGCGGCAGCCGCCGAAATCCTGGTCGCGGCGCGCGCAGCTGCGGCACGGCTCGCGCATCCAGTCGGTGCCGCGGAAGGCGCGGAAGGCGGGCGAATTCTCCCAGATGTCGCCGAGCGAATGCGCGCGCACGTTCCAGAATTCCAATTCGGGAATCGTCTCCGCCGCGTGGCAGGGCAACACCTTGCCCGACGGCGTCACGTTGAGCGATCTGCGGCCCCAGCCGCCGACGCAGGCCTTGGGATAGCGCGCGTAGTAGTCGGGCACCACCGCGTCGATGACGATCTGGCCGTGATGCCGCGTCCGCAGGGTCTCCACTGCTGCTGCCGCGCGCGTGACCTGCTCGGCGGTGGGCATCAGCGCGGCGCGGTTCTTCAGCCCCCAGCCGTAGTACTGCACATGCGCGATCTCGACCCGGCTTGCCGCCAGCTCGAGTGCCAGCGTCACCATGTCCTCGATGCGGTCGATGTTGGCCCGATGCATCACGGCGTTGACGGTGAGCGGAAGCTTCAGCCGCACGACTTGCGCCGCGAGCGCGCGCTTGCGCGCATAGCCGCCCTTGTAGCCGGCGATGTGGTCGGCGGAGGCGGGTTCGGCGTCCTGGATCGAGATCTGCACATGGTCGAGGCCGGCGTCGGCGAGCTTGACCAGCGTTTCGTTGGTGATGCCGACCGCCGAGGTGATGAGGTTGGTGTAGAGGCCGGCCCCATGCGCCGCCGCCGTGATCTCGACGAGGTCGCGGCGCGCGCCCGGCTCGCCGCCCGAGAGGTGCACCTGCAGCACGCCGAGCGCGGCTGCTTCGCCGAACACGCGCGCCCAAGTGGCGGTATCGAGCTCGTCATTGCGGGGATCGAGCGCGAGTGGGTTGGAGCAATACGGGCAGCCGAGCGGGCAGCGGTGCGTCAGCTCGGCGAGCAGTCCGAGCGGCACCGGCGCCTTGCCGTTGGCCGCGTCCATCGTCAAAGCTCCAGCAGTTTCTTGTCCGCGAGACCCAGCAGCATCGCGTTGACGTCGGTAAGGATGCGTTCGCGCGGCGCATTATAAGCCTTGGCCAGGTCATCGACGATGGCGGCGACCGTCGCGTCGCCGGTGCAACGCTTGACGATCTCGACCGCGATCGCGTCGGCCTTGAACACGCGCTCGGGCGCGAGCAGCACCCAGCCACCCTGCGCTTCGTTGTGCACGAGCCGCACGCCGCGCGGCAGGCGCGGGCGGGCGTCGGGCGAAATGCTGCGCGCCTCGCTCACGCTTCACTCCGCGCAAAGGCTCTCTCCGTCCCCCTCCCCCCTTGTGGGGGAGGGTCGGGGAGGGGGATTGGCCGCAAACTCGAACGGTCGGTGAGTGCCACGCAAGACCCCCTCCCGGCGCCTTCGGCGCCGACCTCCCCCACAAGGGGGGAGGTGGACCGAGTATGTGGCTCCGCGATCATCTCACTCCTTCGGCACGAAGGCGCCGGGCGGCACGTGCTTCGGCTCCACGTAGGCATGGTAGAGCGCATCGAGCATCGACCACAGCACGCCGCATTTGAATTCGAGCGCCGCCAGCACCGCCTGCTGCTCGGCCGGCGTCAGCGCGTTGCGCCGGACAAAGTCGAGCGCGAAGTCGGAATCACGCTGCGCCTGCGGCGGGCGTTTGGCGAAGTAGGCGAGCGTATCGGCGGTGACGAAATCGTAGCCCTTGAGCATGCCTTCGACGCGCTCGCCGATGATGGTCGGCGAGAACAGCTCGGTGAGCGAGGACGCGATCGCTTCGATGAGCGTCTTGTCGCGCACGAAATGCACGTAGGCTTCGACCGCGAAGCGCGTCGCCGGCAGGAGGCCGCTGAGCGATGTCACATAGGCGCGGTCGAGTCCGAGTCCGTCAGTAAGCTTGAGCCAGCGTGCGATGCCGCCGTCGCTCGCGCCTTCGCCGTCGTGATCGGCGAGGCGGCTGCGCCATTCGCGCCGGATCACGGCATCCGCGCAACGCGCGATCAGGCTCGCGTCCTTCACCGGGATCATGGCTTGGTAATAGTAGCGGTTGAGCGCCCAGGCCTGCACCTGACCCTTGCTGCAGCGGCCGCCATGCAGCAGGCGATGGAACGGATGCAGGTTGTGATAGCGCTGGGCGCCGATGTCGCGCAGCGCCGCTTCGAGTTCGTCTGCGGTCATGAGCTTCACAGCACGATCTCCAGGCCGTCGGCGGCGACCTCCCAGCCGGCGGCTTCGACGCTGCGGCGCTGCGGCGAGCCCTCGATCAGGATCGGGTTGGTGTTGTTGATGTGGAGGTAGATGCGGCGATTGCCAAGGCCGGCGAACGCTGCGAGCGAGCCGTCGGCGCCGGCGATCGGCATGTGGCCCATGCGGCGGCCCGTCTTGGTGCCGGTTCGGCTCGCGATCATCTCGTCGTCGGCAAACAGCGTGGCGTCGAACAACACCACGTCGGCGCGCTGCAGGCGCCGTTGCAAATCCGGCGTGACGGCGGCGCAACCGGGAACGAACACGAGCCGCGACCCGCCGGCCGCGATCTCGATCCCGACGGTCACGCCGGTCTGCTGGGCGGCTTCGACCGTGCCCCGTTCCATGTAGAGCGGGACCTTGCCGGCCACGGCGAACAGCTCTGCGGTCATGCCGGCGACCTCGAATGGACGATCCAGCGTTGCTGCGCAGCGCTCGACGATGTCGGAGGCAAGCGCGTCGAACATCGGGTTGGCGGCGAGCGCCGCGAGCGTTTCGTCGGTCGCAATGAGACTGAACGGCTGGCGCTCACGCATCGTCAACAGGCCTGCGGTCTGATCGATCTCGGCACCGGTAAGCATCACGGCGGCAATCGGCGTGTCGCGCATGCCGTCGCGCGGATGCAACATGGGCGTCGCGGCGATCTGTGCGCGCAAATCGGGAGCGGCGTTGAGCAGGATCCAACTTTTGCGGTCTGCGGAGACGGCGACGCTGGTCTGGGTGCGTGGGCTCACGCGTGCGTCGCCGGCCCAAGCCAAGCGGCACACCTCACACCGGCAATTCCATTGCGGGAATCCGCCACCCGCCGCCGAACCCAGGACGATGGCGGTCAAGCCCATACGCCCCTCAGGCGGGGCGCGGGCCCAGTACCAAGCCGATCAGAGTCAGAATTCGGCCGGCAGGTAGCCGTTGATCTCGAGCCCGATGCAGATCTCGACAAGGGTCGGGGTCGTCCAGGCCATGGTGCTTTCCTCTTTCAACGCCGGCCGCGAGCGACCGTTCGGCGGAATTTTAGCGCGGCCGGGAACCCCGGCGCAACGCCCGTTCCAAGACTATTACGCGCAGTCACAGGCTTTTGTTTCAGCGAAAATGCGCGAGATAGTGGGCCAAATCGGCCATTTGGGCGTCGTTCAAGGGGTAGAGGACCTGCGCCATGGAGGGCTCGTAGCCCGGCCGCACCCCCGATTTGTAGTCGCGCATCGCCTTGAGCAGGTAGTCCTCGCGCTGGTGGGCGAGCCGGGGCATCTGCTCGCGCCCCGAATAGTCGGGATTGTGGCAGAAGCCGCAGCGCTGGGTGCGGGCGAGTTCCCGCCCGCGCTCGAACCGGGCCCGGTCCGGCGCCTCTCCCGGCGACTGCGGCGCCGCCTGTTTGGCGAGATGTTCGGCGAGCGCATTGAGGTCGGTGTCGGTCAGGTCCTTGGCGACATCGTTCATGATCTCGACGCGGCGCTGCCGGTTGCGGAACATAAACAATTCAATGCTGAGAAACAGCGGCGGCTGGGCGCCGAGCGAGGGAACTTCCGGCGTCTCCGACTGGCCCTTGTCGCCATGACAGGCCAGACATGACTCGAGCCGCTCCTGCAGCGTCGCGGCCGAAGCCGATGTGCCGCAAAGCGCGAACAACACGATTATCAGCGGGTGAAGGCGCATGCCTGTCCGTCGCGACTGCAAATAATTCGGCCGAGGGCGGCGACCGCCCCCGGCCGATTTCAGTTCAGGCCGTCAGCGGCTGGCCGTGCGCTTGGCGCCGTAGGTGATGCGGTAGATGGCGCCGTTGTGGTCGTCGTTGACCAGCATCGAGCCGTCCTTGAGGAACACGAGGTCCGAGGTGCGGCCGAGATGCACGTTGTTCTCGGTGAAGCCGGTGAGGAACGGTTCGATCGACTGGAAGGTCCCGTCCTTCTTGAGCGTCACCACGACGACGTCGCTCGGATTGCGCTGGGTCTTGTTCCACGAGCCGCGGCGGGACACGAAGATCGTGTTCTTGTACTTCGCCGGGAACGCGCCGCCGGGATAGAAGCGCATGCCGAGCGCGGCGCCATGCGGGCCGAGCAGGGTGACCGGCTTGACGAATTCGTCGCACGAACGGCCCCAGCCGAACTCCTGGTCGGCGACATTGCCCTGGTGGCAGAACGGGAAGCCGAAGTGCTGGCCGACCTTGGTGATGCGGTTGAGCTCTTCCTCGGGAAGGCTCTCCGACATCCAGTCGCGGCCGTTGTCGGTGAAGTAGAGCTCCTTCGACACCGGATGCCAGTCGAAGCCGACGGTGTTGCGGATGCCGCGGGCGACGACCTCCATGCCGCTGCCGTCGAGGTTGATGCGGCGCATCTGCGCGTGCGTGTCGGGCGGCATGCAGATGTTGCAAGGCGCGCCGATCGGAATGTAGAGCTTCTCGTCCGGCCCGACGCCGATGAACTTCCAGCCATGCGGCTCGTCCGACGGCAGCTGGTCGTAGATCAGTTTCTTCTCCGGCTTGTCGAGATTGGCCTCGATGTTGTCGTAGCGCCAGACCTTGTTGAGTTCGGCGACGTAGAGCGTGCCCTTGTGGAACGCGATGCCGTTCGGACGATGCAGCCCTTCGGCGATGGTCTTGACCTCGCGCTTGCCGTCCTTCTCGACGATGGCGAGCACCTTGCCGGAGAAACGGCTGCCGACGAACACCGTGCCCTTGTCGCCCTGGCGCATGGAGCGCGGATTGTGGATGCCGCTGACATAGACTTCGATGTTGAATCCTTTCGGGAGCTTGAGCTTGGCGATCGGCAGCTTGTCGGCGGCCGCCGGTGTCGGTGGCACCGGGATCGGCGCGATCTTCATCGCGCCTTCGGTGTCGGGCCGGCCGATCAGCGGCGAGCCGGGCGGCAGCGGAGCCGGTGTTGCGGCCGGGGCCGCGGCCGGCTGTTGGGCAGCGGCCGGTCCGATGGCGATTGCGAGCGGGCCGAGCGCGCCGGCAAGCAGCACGGCGCGCAGGGTCGATGAGCGGAGCGTCATGTAAATCCTCCCTGCCGCGGAGACCCTCTTGTCGCGCGGCTGCGGCTTTCAAGGCCGCAAACGGTCGGGCGACGGGGTCCCGTCGCGCCCATTGTCCGACATTTTGCCGGCACGGTGCAATCGCCGTTTGGCGGCTGCACCCTGGGATCACCACAGCGTTGGAATGATCAATCCGCGGCGATGAGAGATAACGTCGGCTGTGCAACGGCCCACTCGGGCGCATCAGCGCCGCATATCGGCTCGGAGATGAGCACCGAAACAGCAGACTGATTAAAGAGTACCCGCTGCTTGTCAGCGGCCTGAGGTTCCCTTGCAGATTCAGGACAACACCGGTTGGCAAGTGCGCTATGCTGGGCGGGTCGCCGAGCGCACGCGAGTTCATCGTGCTGCGCGAGCTCCATGTCCGTATCGCGCGCGCTCAGGGCGAAGGCGTCGCTGCCTGGTGAATGATCCCGAAAAGTTGACAGACTTTTCGGACCAGATCATGCGCAAGAGCAAAGAAGTTTGGGAGTCGAAGGAATGCCGGAAGCTTTTCTGTGTGACGCCGTTCGCACGCCGATCGGCCGCTTCGGCGGGTCGCTCGCCAGGGTGCGGACCGACGATCTCGCCGCGATCCCGATCAAGGCGCTCACCAAGCGCAATCCGGCGGTCGACTGGAGCAAGCTCGACGAAGTCTATTACGGTTGCGCCAACCAGGCCGGCGAGGACAACCGCAACGTCGCGCGCATGGCGCTGCTGCTCGCGGGCCTGCCGGATTCGATCCCCGGCATCACCATCAACCGGCTATGCGCGTCGGGACTCAACGCGGTCGGTGCCGCCGCGCGCGCGATCCGCGCGGGCGAGATCGACTTCGCCATCGCGGGCGGCGTCGAATCGATGACGCGCGCGCCGTTCGTCATGGGCAAGGCGGCGGAAGCGTTCCAACGCACGGCCGAGATCTTCGACACCACCATCGGCTGGCGTTTCATCAATCCGCTGATGAAGGCGCAGTACGGCGTCGACGCCATGCCGGAGACCGGCGAAAACGTCGCCGAAGACTACCAGGTCAAGCGCGCCGACCAGGACGCCTTCGCGTGGCGCTCGCAGCAGCGCGCCGGCAAGGCGATCGCGGCCGGCTATTTTGCCGAGGAGATCATCCCGGTGGAGGTTCCGGGCGGCAAGGCCGGTCCGACGGTGGTCGACAAGGACGAGCATCCGCGCCCCGAGACGACGCTCGAGGGCCTCGGCAAGCTCAAGACGCCGTTCCGCAATCCCGGCACGGTCACGGCCGGCAATGCGTCGGGTGTCAACGACGGCGCCGCCGCCCTGATCCTCGCCTCGGAGAAGGCCGTGCAAGCGCACGGTCTTACGCCCCGTGCACGCATCCTCGGCATGGCGTCGGCTGGCGTACCGCCGCGCATCATGGGCATCGGCCCGGTGCCGTCGACCCGGAAGCTGATGGAGCGCCTCGCCATCAAGATCGGCGATTTCGACGTGATCGAGCTGAACGAGGCGTTCGCCTCGCAAGGGCTCGCCTGCATGCGCCAGCTCGGGCTCGCCGACGACGCCGAGCACGTCAACCCGAACGGCGGCGCGATCGCGCTCGGTCACCCGCTCGGCATGTCGGGAGCGCGGCTGGCATTGACGGCGGCGCATCAGCTCGAGAAATCGCAAGGCAAGCTCGGCCTTGCCACCATGTGCGTCGGGGTCGGGCAGGGCGTGTCGCTCGCGCTCGAACGCGTGAGTTGAGGAGGCACAAGATGGCATTCGTCTATCCGGTCGACAGCACGAAAGTCCATCCGCCGCGGCCCTATCCGGACTACCGCAGCACGGTGAAGCGGTCTCCGGCCAAGCCGCTCGTTCCGATGCCGCATACGCTCTCCGAGCTGACCGGGCCGGTCTACGGCAACGAAAGCGTCAACGAGGGCGACAACGACCTCACCAAGCAGCACACCGGCGAGCCGCTCGGCGAGCGCATCATCGTGCACGGCCGCGTGCTCGACGAGGACGGCCGTCCGGTATCCAACACGCTGCTGGAGATCTGGCAGGCCAACGCCTGCGGGCGCTATATCCACGAGGTCGACCAGCATCCGGCGCCGCTCGATCCGAACTTCACCGGGGCCGGACGCACCGCGACCGATAAGGACGGCCACTACAAGTTCATCACGGTGAAGCCCGGCGCCTATCCGTGGGGCAACCACACCAACGCCTGGCGTCCGGCGCACATCCACTTCTCGGTGTTCGGGCGTTCGTTCCTGTCGCGGCTGGTGACGCAGATGTACTTTCCGGGCGATCCGCTGTTCGCGTTCGACCCGATCTTCAACTCGGTGCCGGACGAGGCGGCGAAGTGGCGCATGGTGTCGTCGTTCGACCTGGAGAACACGGTTCCTGATTGGGCGCTCGCCTATCGGTTCGACATCGTGCTGCGCGGGCGCAACGAGACGCCGCCCGATCCGGATCATTGAGAATGCCGGGAATTACCCCCTCGCAGACGGTCGGTCCGTTCTTCGCCTACGGCCTCACGCCGGGCGAGGACTATGACTGGTCGGACCTGTTCATCAACAATCTGGTCACGCTCGACGCCGCGGGCGAGAAAATCCGCATCGAGGGCCGGGTGCTCGATGCCGACGGCGCGCCGATCGTCGACGCCCTGGTCGAGATCTGGCAGGCCGACGCGCAAGGGCGCTACGCCCATCCGGGCGACAAGCGCGCGCTGCCGAACGCCTCGTTCAAGGGGTTCGGGCGCTGCGGCAGCGACAAGAGCGGCCGCTACAGCTTCGACACCATCAAGCCCGGCGCGGTGCCCGGCCCGGACGGCGCCATGCAGGCGCCGCATATCCTGGTCGCGCTCTACACGCGCGGTATGCTGACGCACCTCTACACGCGCATCTACTTCTCGGACGAAACGAACGGGTCCGACCCGGTCCTGGCGCTGGTGCCGGAAGACCGCCGCGCGACCCTGGTGGCGACGCGCGCGATGCGCGGGAGCCTGCCGGTCTATACCTTCGACATCCGCATCCAGGGCGAACGGGAAACGGTGTTCTTCGACGTGTGAGGGGCCACACGCCGATACGCGGTGTCGCAGGGGGCGGGCTCCGCGGCGTCTGTTATACCCGGGAGGGGGGCCGAACGGCGTCATGGCCACATCATGCTGACCATCCTGTTCGACGGAATTGCCTACGGCATGCTGCTGTTCGTCGTCGCCTGCGGGCTCGCGGTGACGCTTGGACTGATGAATTTCGTCAATCTCGCGCATGGCGCCTTCGCCATGGCCGGCGGCTACATCACGCTCATTCTGGTCAATCGCATGGGCGTGCCATTCCTCGCCTCGTTGCCGCTCGTCTTCCTGCTCGTCGCCGCCATCGGCGTGCTGCTCGAGCGCACTCTTTATATGCAGGTCTACGCCAAGAGCCACCTCGACCAGGTGCTGTTCAGCATCGGGCTCGTGTTCATGTCGGTCGCGGGCGTCGACTACGTGATGGGGTCGCAGCAGCAGTTCATCCGCATCCCGAGCTTCCTGCAGGGCCAATTCGACTTCTACGGAGTCGGCATCGGCCGCTACCGGCTGCTGATCATCGTGTTGTGCGGCGTGATGACCATCGCGCTGCAGTCCATCCTCGCGCGCACGCGCTTCGGCTCCAGGCTGCGCGCCGCGGTCGACGACCCACGCGTCGCGCGCGGGCTCGGCATTAACGTCAACGGTGTGTTCACCGTCACGTTCGCGGTCGGCTCCGGGCTCGCAGGTCTTGGCGGCGCGCTCGGAGTGGAGATCCTCGGGCTCGATCCGACCTTCCCGCTCAAGTTCATGATCTACTTCCTGATCGTGGTGACGGTCGGCGGCACATCGAGCATCACCGGGCCGTTCGTCGCCTCCTTGTTGCTCGGCATCGGCGACGTGGCCGGCAAATACTATGTGCCGGGCTTCGGCGCCTTCGTGATCTACACCATCATGATCGTCGTGCTGATCTGGCGGCCGCAAGGCCTGTTCGCGCGCGCGACGGCACGGTGAGCGGCGTGGACACGCGCGCCTCGTCCTCGCCGCTCGCCGGACAGGCCGGTGCGAGCCTTGCCGCAGCCGCGCGCTGGAGCCCGCTCGAGATCGCCTTCTGGCTCGCCGCGCTGGCGACGATCTTCCTGCTGCCGAACAAGCACCTGATCCTGACCGAGATCGCGATCCTGGCGCTGTTCGCGCTCTCGCTCGATCTCCTGCTCGGCTATGCCGGCATCGTGTCGCTCGGCCATGCGGCATTCTTCGGGTTCGGCGCCTACACGGCCGGCCTGCTCGCCAAATACGGCATCGTCGCCGAGCCGGTGCTGGCGCTGGTGGTATCGGGGCTGGCGGCCGCGATGCTCGGTTTCGTCACCAGCTTTCTTGTGTTGCGCGGCAGCGACCTCACGCGCCTGATGGTGACCCTCGGCGTCGCGCTGGTGCTGCGGGAGATCGCCAACCAGGTCGAATTCACCGGCGGCGCCGACGGGCTGCAAGGCATCGTGATGGCGCCGGTGCTCGGCCGCTTCGAGTTCGACCTGTTCGGCCAGGTTGCCTACGTCTACTGCCTCGGCGTTCTGTTCGTGTTGTTCGTGATCGCACGCCGCATCGTGCATTCGCCGTTCGGGTTGTCGCTGCGCTCGATCCGGGGCAACTCACTGCGCGCCTCCGCGATCGGCGTTCCGATCAACTGGCGGCTGGTCGTGATCTACGCCATCGCCGCCGGCTACGCGGGTGTCGCCGGCGCGCTGCTGACGCAGACCACGGCCTTCGCTTCGCTCGCGGTGTTCGACTTCGAGCGTTCGGCCGACGTGCTGCTGACCCTGATCATCGGCGGCGCGGGCTATCTCTACGGCGGGATCATCGGCGCGATCCTGTTCAAGCTGTTGCAGGATTGGCTCGCGCACCTGACCCCGCAGTACTGGCAGTTCTGGATCGGCCTCCTTCTGGTGATGATCGTGCTGGTCGGGCGCGAGCGGGTGACGGGCTGGACCACCCCGATCCGCGCCGCCGCCGAAAGGTTGTTCCGCCGCGGCGCTGCGAAGGCGAGCTGAGCCATGGCGAGCGCGCTCGAAACCGTCGGCCTCGATAAGCGCTTCGGCGGCATCATCGCGGCGAACGCGGTGTCGCTGAAGGTTGAGCGCGGCGCGCGCCATGCGCTGATCGGGCCGAACGGCGCCGGCAAGACCACGATCGTCAACCTGCTGACCGGCGTGTTGCGGCCAACCGCGGGCCGCATCCTGCTCGCCGGCAGCGACATCACCGATGCGGCCGCGCATAAGCGTGTCCGGCTCGGCATCGCCCGCACCTTCCAGATCAACCAGCTGTTCGCCGAGCTGACCCCGCTCGAGGCGATCGGGCTCGCGGTGTCGGAGCGGCTCGGCTCGGGACGCCAATGGTGGCGAACCTTCGGATCGAATCCGGCGCTCACCGAGGAGGTGGCCGGCATCCTCGAGCGCTTTCATCTCGCCGACGTGATGGACCTGCGTACCGGCACGCTGCCCTACGGCAAGCAGCGCCTCCTGGAGATCGCGCTCGCGATCGCCTGCCGGCCGCGCGTGCTCCTGCTCGACGAGCCGGCGGCGGGCGTCCCGGAGGCGGAGCGGCACGACATCCTGGCCGCCGTCGCGGCGTTGCCGGACGACGTCACGGTGCTGCTGATCGAGCACGACATGGACATCGTGTTCTCGTTCGCCGACCGCATTTCCGTGCTGGTCAACGGGCAACTGTTCGTCGAGGGCACGCCCGAGCAAGTCGCCGCCGATCCGCGCGTCAAGGCGGTCTATCTGGGCGAGGAAACTCATGCCTGAGCTCCTCGCCATCGAGCGCCTCAAGGCCGGCTACGGCGAAGCCGTCGTGCTGGGCGACATTTCGTTGTCGCTGCAGGAAGGCCAGGCGCTCGCGCTGCTCGGTCGCAACGGCATGGGCAAGACCACGCTGGTCAACTCGGTCGTCGGCGTCACCCGCTATTTCAGCGGAACTATCCGGGTCGGCGGTCGTGACATCACGCGGCTGCGCGCCGACCAGAGGGCGCATGCCGGCGTCGGTTGGGTGCCGCAGGAGCGCAACATCTTCAAGTCGCTCACCGTCGACGAGAACCTGACTTCGGTAGCGCAGCCGGGCCCATGGACGCCCGCGAAGGTCTACGCGCTGTTCCCTCGCCTCGCCGAGCGCAAGCGCAATCTCGGCAATCAGCTCTCCGGCGGCGAGCAGCAGATGCTGGCGGTCGGCCGCGCGCTGGTGCTCAATCCGCGCATCATGCTGCTCGACGAGCCGCTCGAAGGGCTTGCCCCGATCATCGTGGAGGAATTGCTCGTGGTCCTGCGCCGCGTCATCCGCGAGGAGGGCCTCTCCGCGATCCTGGTGGAGCAGAATGCGCAGAAGATCCTCGGCGTGACCGACCGCGCGGCGATCATCGAGCGCGGCACGATCGTGCATGAGGAGGCGAGCGCAACGCTTACCGGCGATCGCGCGACGCTCGAGCGTTATCTCGGCGTTTCCCACGGCGCCGGCGTCAAGCGCGGCAAGGCGCAAGCCCCGACGCCATGACGGCCTTACCGCAGGAGGCCCGCGCCAGGGCCGGTGATAAGCGTGAACTCTTCGGCCATCCCAAGGGGCTGACCGTCCTGTTCACGACCGAGATGTGGGAGCGCTTCTCCTACTTCGGCATGAGCGCGCTCGTCGTGCTCTACATGACGAAATATCTGTTCCTGCCCGGCCAGGTCGAGAGCGTCCTCGGCTACGGCGCCGTCAAGGCCGCGCTCGAATCCCTGTTCGGACCGCTCGGGCGCCAGCCGCTCGCTTCCCTGATCTACGGCTTCTACACCGGCTTCGCGTATTTCACCCCGATCCTCGGCGGCCTCATCGCCGATCGCTGGCTCGGCCAGCGCCGCACCGTCGTGCTCGGTGCGGTGCTGATGTCGTGCGGACATTTCATGATGGCGTTCGAGGCGCTGTTCTTCCTGGCGCTCGCCTTCATGATCCTCGGTATCGGGGCGCTCAAGCCCAACGTGTCGACCCAGGTCGGCGGGCTTTATGCGCCGGGAGATCCGCGCGCATTGCGCGCCTACGCGATCTTCTATCTCGGCATCAACATCGGCGCGTTCATGGCGCCGCTCGTTTGCGGGACGCTCGGCGAGCAGCTCGGCTGGCACTACGGGTTTACGGCGGCCGGCATCGGCATGCTGGTCTGCATCGTGGTCTATCTCAGCGGTTGGCGGTCGCTTCCGGCCGACGAATTCACCAAGAGCCGGGCGGTTGCCGAGCACCGGCCGCTCAACGCGCGCGAGCGGCGCGCCGTCCTGGCACTGCTTATCCTCTGCGCCATCGTGGCGCTGTACTGGGCCGCATACGATCAGCAAGGCAATACGCTGGTGCTGTGGGCGGAGGATTTTACGCGCCGGTCGGTCGACCTCGGCGTGTGGCAGGGCACCATCCCGACCACCTGGTTCCTCGCGCTCAATCCGCTGATGATCTTCATCTTCACGCCGCTGACATTGAAGCTGTGGGAATGGCAGCTGCGGCTCGGCATCGACCTGTCGACCACGACCAAGATGGCGCTCGGCTGCCTCAGCGTCGCGACCGCCAACCTGGTCATGGCGTTCGCCGCCTCGGGGATGGCTCCGGGCGAAAAGGCGAGCGCGCTCTGGCTCGTCGCCTACTTCGCGCTGGTCACCGTGGGCGAACTGCATCTTGCCCCGGTCGGCCTCGCCCTGATGGCGCGGGTGGCGCCCGGCAAGGTCATGTCGATGATGATGGGCGTGTGGTTCGCGACGACGTTCCCGGGCGATCTGTTCGGCGGCTATCTCGGCAGCTTCTGGAGCAGCATGGCCAAGGTCGACTTCTTTCTGATGATCGCCGCGGTGGGCACGCTCGCCGGTCTCGCCATCCTGGCGGTCGGCCGGCCGCTGCGGCCGATCCTGCAGGAGTGACGGCGGGGGCCGGTCTCACCGCCCGGCGGAGGCCGTGCGCCAGCCCTCGTGATAGGTCTCGCGCGCCTGCTGCGCGTAGGGCGTGGGGCCCACGGTCACGCGCATCTCCATCTGCTTGTGGCGCTCGACCGTCGTTTTCTTCGTGCCGCCCCCTTCCTCACCCCAGAGCAGGGTCAGTTGCGTGCCCGGCTTGGCGTACTGCTCGTCGACGAATCCGAGCGACAGCATCTTGCGCTCGTTGAAGCTGAACCCGGAGAACATCGACGCGCCGACGACCTTGCCGCCGCTCAGCACGGCGTCGAACGAGCTCGACGCGTAGTTCGAGAGTGGCAGGTCGATGAACTTGTAGTTCTCGCCCGGCGGCGCGAACACCGACTGCAGCACCTTTGCGACGTCCTGATCGTTCCAGGCGAACGTCACCTTGGTGCGGTGCCGCTTGCCTTCCATCGCCTGCAAGGCTTCCCTGCCGATGAAGTCGTGGTCGTACTTGGTGAAGCCCGCATAGCCGAGCTCGTGCGGCGTGGTGTAGTAGTCCTCGATGTTGTCGGACACGAAGCTGCCGCCGAGCGAGGCATTGGCCTCGTAGCTCGTGCCCGGCAGCCACTGCCGGTAGGGCTTCATCTTCTCGCCGGTATAGACGGCGGGAACCGGCGAGGGGATCCACCCCGACTCCAGCGTGTTGGTGGCGTAGGCGCGCGCGCCGACCTGCACCATGCCGAAGCCTTTGCCGGCTTCGAGGATGGCAGCGCGGATCTCCTCGCCCTGCGCGTACGGGCCCCACACTTCCAGCCCGGGCGCGCCCGCCATGCCGTGACGCAGCGCGCGCACCTTGCGTCCCGCGATCGTGATCGCGTCCATGTTGAAGAACTTGATGTCCGGAAACGCGCCGCCGTTGAGCTTGCGGATCACAGCTTGCGCGTTCGGTCCCTGGATCTGGTAGCGGTAGAACCTGCGCACCACCGGCTTGCCCATCGGGCGCGAAGGCGAGCGGTCGTCGTACTCGGTGTTGACGTCGTAGCCGCCGGTCTTGGCGTGGAACTCGATCCAATTCGCGGTCGGATTGCGTCCGACGAACACGAAATCGTTCTCCGCGAGATAGAACAGAATGCCGTCGCCGATCACGTAGCCGTCATGGCTGCAGGGTGCGAACTGCTTGGCCTTATTGGGGGAAAAGTTCTTGAACGAATTGGTGCCGAGATGGGACAGGAGCTTGAGCGCGTCCGGACCTTGGACGAACAAGTTCACCATGTGGTGCGACTGGTCGAACAGCACGCAGGTCTCGGCCCAGGCGCGCTGCTCGTCGCGCCAGTTGGTGAACTCGGGCGCGACCACCGGATACACGTAGGCGCCGATCTGCGAGTTGCGCAGCATCTTGACCGGGTTGCCGGCGGCTTGTAGCGCTTCCTCCAAATTCTTGTGAGCCATGGCACTTGCCTCTTTGTCGTCGATGAATTTTCTCAAGCCTGCCGCGCCACATCTTGGTGGCATAGATGGATTGCTCCGTTCAAGTCCGCGCCTCTTTGCGATAGAACCCAACGTCGGCAATGGGCAGCCGCCCGCTAGTTAAGGATCACCACGATGCTGAGAACCAGGCCTCCGTTTCGCGCCGACCAGGTCGGCAGCTTCCTGCGCTCCGCGCCGCTGAAACAGGCGCGCGCCAGGCACGAGACGGGCGAGATCACCGACGCGGAACTCAAGGCGGTGGAAGACGCCGAGATCGCCAAGCTGATCGCCAAGCAGGAAGAGATCGGCATGCAGCTCGTCACCGACGGTGAATACCGCCGGTCCTGGTGGCACTTCGATTTCCTCGAAGGGCTGGGCGGCGTCGAAGGCTATGTGGCCGAGCACGGCATTCAATTCGCCGGCATCGAGACCAAGCCGCGCGGCGTGCGGGTCACCGGCAAGCTGCACTTCAAGGACCATCCGTTCATCGAGCACTTCAAGTTCGTCAAGGACCACACCAAGGTCACGCCGAAGATGACGATTCCGGCGCCGGCGGTGCTGCACTTCCGCGGCGGGCGCAAGGGCATCAGCAAGGACGTCTACCCGGATCTCGACGCGTTCTTCGATGACTTGGCGCAGGCCTACAAGGCGGCGGTCCGCGCCTTCTACGACGCCGGCTGCCGCTACCTGCAGCTCGACGACACGGTGTGGGCCTATCTGTGCTCGCAGAAGGAGCTGGCCCAAGCGCGCGAGCGTGGGGACGATCCCACCCGGCTGCCCGAGACCTATGCGCGGGTGATCAACACGGCGATCGAGGGCCGCCCCTCCGACATGGTCATTTCGACGCATGTCTGCCGCGGCAACTTCCGCTCCACGTGGATCTCCGAGGGCGGGTACGAGCCGGTGGCCGAAGTGCTGTTCGGGAAAGTCAATTACGACGGCTATTTCCTCGAATACGATACCGAGCGCGCCGGCGGATTCGAGCCATTGCGGTTCGTCCCCAAGGGCAAGAAGAGCGTGGTGCTCGGCCTCGTCACCTCCAAGAGCGGGACGCTCGAGAAAAAAGATGATATCAAGCGCCGGATCGAGGAGGCGACCCGATACGTCGCCCTCGACCAGCTCTGCCTGTCGCCCCAATGCGGCTTCGCCTCCACCGAGGAGGGCAACATCCTGGCCGAGGAGGAGCAGTGGGCAAAGCTTGGGATGATCGTCGAGCTCGCCGGGGAAGTCTGGGGCAAGGCTTGATCGTTGTGGCAGCGGCCCGGGCAGGGTAAAAAGGCCGTCCGGGGCTACCCGAGGAAGAAATAAACGAAAGCGGAGGGAATGATGGGATTGCTCAACAAGCGCGGGTTCCTTGCTGCCGCGGGCGCAGCGGCCGCCATCATGTTGCAGCCGGTTGGCGCCGCGGCGCAGAGCGGAGAGCCGATCAAGATCGGTTTCGGCATGGCGTTGACCGGGCCGCTGGCCGCCAACGGCAAGCAGGCGCTGCTCGGCATGAAGATTTGGGAAGAAGAGACCAACGCCAAGGGCGGGCTGCTCGGGCGGCCCGTGAAACTGATCTACTACGATGATCAGACCAACCCGTCGACGGTGCCGGGCATCTATACCAAGCTGATCGACGTCGACAAGGTCGACCTCGTGCTCGGGCCCTACGCCACCAACATGGCGGCGCCCGCGATGCCGGTCATCGTGCAGAAGGGCAAGCTGTTCATCATCCTGTTCGGGCTCGATGTGAACCACGAGTTCAAATACAACAAGTTCTTCGCGATGATCCCGACCGGGCCCGACACCAAGGCCTCGTTCACCGAAGGCTTCTTCGAAGTCGCGATGAAGCAGAATCCGAAGCCGCAGACCGTGGCGCTGATCGCGGCCGACGCCGAGTTCTCCAACAACGCCTGTGAAGGCGCGCGGCAGAACATCAAGAAGCACGGGTTGCGCATCGTCTACGACAAGACCTATCCGCCGGCCACGACCGACTTCACGCCGATCGTGCGCGCGATCCAGGCCACCAACCCCGATCTCGTCACCGTGTGCTCCTACCCGCTCGATTCGGTCGGCATGGTGAAGGCGGTGAACGAGCTCAACTACAAGCCCAAGATGATCGGCGGGGCGATGGTCGGCCTGCAGGCGACTGTGTTCAAGCGCCAGCTCGGCCCGATGCTCAACGGCTGGGTCAATTACGAGACCTGGGTGCCCTCCAAGCAGATGATGCATGAGGGCACCGCCGAGTTCTTCAAGAAGTACCAGGCGCGCGCGGCCGCCGAAGGCGTCGATCCGCTTGGCTACTATCTGGGCGGCTGGGGCTATGCCTACATCCAGGTGCTCGGCGACGCCATCAGGGGCGCCAAGTCCCTCAAAGACGACGAGCTCGCCGCGTACATCCGCAAGACCACGTTCAAGACCATCCACGGGCGACATCAAGTTCGGCGCGAACGGCGAGTGGGAAAAGGGCCGCATGCTGCAGGTGCAGTATCACGGCATCAAGCCGGGTGCGGGCGTCGACGTGTTCGCCGGCATGGACTACCAGCACGTGCTGACGCCGGGCGATCTGAAGACCGGCGAGGTGGTCTATCCGTACGAGAAGGCCAAGTGAGGCTATTCGACTGACGTAGCTGCCGCGGCCGGTGCGCAAGCGCCGGCCGCTCGCCATTCCCCTGGGAACCCCCCCATGCTGCTTCCGACCTGCCTCGTCGGCTCCTACCCGCAGCCCGATTGGCTGATCGACCGCGAGAAGCTGTCCAAGCAGGTCCCGCGCGTGCGCGCGCACGACCTGTGGCGGATCGCGCCCGACATGCTGGAGGCGGCGCAGGATGACGCGACCGTGCTGGCGGTCCGCGACCAGGAACGCGCCGGCCTCGACATCGTCACCGACGGCGAGCAGCGGCGCGAGAGCTATTCCAACCGCTTCGCGACCGCGCTCGACGGCGTCGACATCGACAACCCCGGCAGCACGCTGAGCCGCACCGGCCAACCGATCCAGGTGCCGCGCATCGTAGGCAAGATCAAACGCCGGTATGCGGTCGAGGCGCGCGACGTCAAGGTGCTGCGCGCCAACACCGACCGCACCGTCAAGGCGACCGTGCCCGGCCCCTTCACCATGAGCAAGCAGGCGCAGGACGACTTCTATCGCGACGAAGAGGCGCTTGCGATGGATTACGCCGAAGCCGTCAACGCCGAGATCAAGGACCTGTTCGCGGCCGGCGCCGACGTGGTGCAGATCGACGAGCCGTGGATGCAGCAGCACCCCGACAAGGCGCGCGCCTACGGCCTGAAAGCGCTCAACCGCGCGCTCGACGGCGTCACCGGGACCATCGCGGTGCACCTGTGCTTCGGCTACGCCGCCGTGGTGCACCAGAAGCCCACCGGCTACTCGTTCCTGGCCGAGCTCGAAGGCTCCAAGGCGCAGCAGATCTCGATCGAGGCGGCACAGCCCAAGCTCGACCTCGCCGTGCTTGGGAAGCTGCCCACCAAGAGCATCATCCTCGGCGTGATCGACCTCTCCGACATGACGATCGAGACACCCGAGCTCGTCGCCGAGCGCATCCGCAAGGCATTGCCTTACGTGCCGCCGGAGCGGATTATCGTCGCGCCGGACTGCGGCATGAAATACCTGCCGCGCCATGTCGCCTTCGCCAAGATGAAGGCCATGGTCGACGGCGCCAAGATCGTGCGCCGCGAGCTCGCGGGTTCAGCATAATTCTGCAAGGGAGAAACCCCATGCCGCAAAACATCCCGCCTCAAGACAGCGAGAAGGCCCACACCGCGGCCGTATTGAAGCGCTGGCAGGACATCCCCGATCCGCGCTTGCGCGAGGTGATGCAGTCGGCCATCCGGCACCTGCATTCGTTCGTCAGCGAAGTGCGGCCGACCGGCGCCGAATGGTTCAAGGCGATCGAGTTCCTCACCCAGACCGGCCAGAAGTGCGACGACAAGCGGCAGGAGTTCATCCTCGCCTCCGACGTGTTCGGCGTCAGCATGCTGATCGACGACATCAACAACCGCCGCGTCGAAGGCGCGACACCCTCGACGGTCGAAGGCCCGTTCCATATCCCGAACGCGCCGGAGGTCGGGCATGGCGGCAGCATGGCAGAAGGCGCTCCCGGCATTCCCTGCTTCGTCACCGGCACGGTGCGCGGCCTTGACGGCCGTCCCGTCGCCGGCGCGACGGTCGACATGTGGCAGACCGACGGCGAGGGACTCTACGAGGAGCAGCGTCGCACCGCCGAGCCGTGGATGCGCGGCATCTACCGCACGCAAGCCGACGGCTCCTACTCGGTGCGCACGGTCGCGCCGATCAGCTACACGATCCCGATGGACGGCCCGGTCGGCGCGCTGATGGAGCGCACCGACATGAGCCACATGCGTCCGGCGCACATCCACTTCGCGATTTCGGCGCCCGGCCACCACTACTTGGTCACGCACCTGTTCCAGAAGGGCGACGAGTGGATCCAGAACGACGTGGTGTACGGCGTGAAGGAGCCGCTGATCGTCGAATTCGTGAAGCGGTCGCCCGGCCAAGCGCCGAACGGCGAGACCGTCGACACGCCGTTCTACGAGGTGAAGTACGACTTCGTGCTGGAACCGAAGGCGATGGCGGTCGCCGCCGAGTAGTCTGTAGGGCGGGCTAAAGCTTTGCCGCCGGCCGGCGGCGAAGCAAGCCCGCCGTCTTTCCGCAATGACGGACGGCGGGCACGGCGCTCCAACTTTGCGCCAATCACGCACCTCGTGTCGCGCCCTTTGCCCGCCCTACGGATTCTCGCGAGGTCGACTCATGAAACGAACCAAACCGCCGTTCCGCGCCGATCACGTCGGCAGCCTGCTGCGGCCCGCCGCCGTGAAAGACGCGCGCACCAAATATGCCAAGGGCGAGATCGGTGCGGCCGAGCTGAAAGCGGTGGAAGACCGCGAGATCGAGCGCGTCATCGCCAAGCAGGAGGAGATCGGACTGCAAGGCGTCACCGACGGCGAGTTCCGCCGCTCATGGTGGCATCTCGATTTCCTCTGGGGCCTCGACGGCGTGGAGCGCTACGCCATGGACCAGGGCATCGCGTTCGCGGGCGTCAAGACGCGCGCCGAAGGAATTGAGGTGACGGACAAGGTCGGCTTTTCCGGTCATCCGATGATCGAGCATTACAAGTTCGTGGCCGCTCATACCAAGGCAACGCCGAAGATCACGATTCCCGCTCCGTCGGCGATGTATGGGCGGCCGATCGCGACGCCGATCGACCGCTCGGTCTATCCCGACCTCGACGCGTTCTTCCACGACCTCGGCCAGGCCTACCGCAAGGCGGTGCGGGCTTTCGCGGACGCCGGCTGCCGCTACCTGCAGCTCGACGAAGTGTTCATCGCGATGCTGTGCGATCCGCAATACCGCCAACGGATGAAGGACCGCGGCGACGACCCGGAAACGTTGGGCACGCTCTACGGCGATCTCATCAACGCGGCGATGTCGGACATCCCGTCCGACATGACCATCACCATGCATCTGTGCCGCGGCAACTACAAATCCACCTATATGGGCTCGGGCGGCTATGACGCGGTGCAGGAGGTCCTGTTCGGCCGCATCAACGTGCACGGCTATTTCATGGAGTACGACACCGAGCGCGCCGGCGGTTTCGAGCCATTGCGATTCCTGCCGAAAGGCGGCAAGCAGGTGGTGCTCGGGCTGGTCACGTCCAAGACCGGCATCCTGGAAAAGAAGGACGACCTCAAGCGCCGGATCGACGAGGCGGCGAAGTTCGCGCCCCTCGATCAGCTTTGCCTGTCGCCGCAATGCGGCTTCGCCTCGACCGAGGAGGGCAACGTGCTGACCGAGGACGAGCAATGGGCGAAGCTGCGCATGATCGTCGAAGTGGCGGACGAGGTGTGGGGAGGACGATAGCCAATGACAGGAATGGTCGCCGGCAAGGTCGCGATCGTCACCGGCGCGGGCCGCGGCATAGGGCGCGCCATCGCGATGCTGATGGCGCAGGAGGGCGCGAGCGTCCTGGTCAACGACGTCGGCGCCAACGTGGACGGCTCGGGCTCCGATGTGGGCCCGGCGCAGGCCGTGGTCGAGGAGATCAAACAGGCCGGCGGCCAGGCGATCGCCAATACGCTGAGCGTGACCGAGCCGCAGAGCGCCGAGGCGATGGTCAAAGCCGCGATCGACGCCTTTGGCCGCATCGATATCCTGGTCAACAACGCCGGCATCCTGCGCGACCGCATCTTCCACCGCATGAGCTGGTCGGACTGGCACGACGTCATCAACGTGCATCTCAACGGCTCGTTCAACATGAGCCGCGCGGTCGCGACGCACTTCCGCGAGCAGCAGAGCGGCGCGCTGGTGCACATGACGTCCACGTCGGGATTGATCGGCAACTTCGGGCAGGCCAACTACATGGCGGCCAAGCTCGCCCTGCATGGGCTCTCGCGCGGCATCGCGCTCGACATGGCGCGCTACAATGTGCGCTCGAACGCGATCGCGCCGTCGGCGTGGAGCCGCATGATCGGCTCGATCCCGACCGAGACCGAGGCCGAGAAGCTGCGCGTCGAGCGGCTGAAGCAGATGACGCCGGAGAAGATCGCGCCGCTTGCGGTCTATCTCTGCTCCGACCGCGCCGAGGGCATCACGGGTCAGATCTTCGGCATCCGCAACAACGAGATCTTCCTGTTCTCGCAGCCGCGGCCGGTGCGCGTGATCCATCGCTCCGACGGCTGGACGCCGCAGAAGCTCGACGCGCAGCTCAAGGGCGCGTTCAAAAGCTCGCTCGTGCCGCTCGAGCGCACCAGCGACGTATTCCCGTGGGACCCGGTGTAGCCTAATTCCTCCCCGGGCAAGAAAATCGGAATGCCATGACCATCGTCTACGAAAAGCTGCTCGCACTGAAAATCCCCGAGGCCCAGGCAAGCTATGGGGCGAAGGAGCCGATCCTTTATGCGCTCAGCCTTGGACTCGGACGCGATCCGGTTAACGCGCGCGAACTGCCGTTCGTATACGAGAAGGGCTTGAAGATCCTGCCGACCTATCCGGTGGTGCTGGCGCCGGCCGGCTTCTGGGCGCGCGATCTCGACACCGGGATCGACTGGGTCAAGATCGTGCACGGCGAGCACAAACTCGTGCTGCACAAGCCGCTCGGCACCTCGGGCAAGGTGATGAGCCGCACGCGCATTCTCGACGTGATCGACAAGGGACCGGGCAAGGGCGCGCTGCTGTTCACCGAGCGCGTGATCTCGGACCAGGCGAGCGGCGAGGCGATCGCCACCATCAGGCAGACCGGTTTCTGCCGCGGCGACGGCGGCTTCGGCGGGCCGCAGCGGCCGACCCCGGCGCCGCACAAGATTCCCGACCGCGCTCCCGAGTGCACCGACGACTTCGCGACGCGCGCCGACATGGCGCTATTCTATCGCTGGAACGCCGACCTCAATCCGCTGCACGCCGATCCCGACATCGCCGCCAAGGCCGGCTATCCCAAGCCGATCCTGCACGGACTCGCGACCTTCGGGGTCGCCGGGCACGCGATCCTGCGGACCTTATGCGACTACGATCCGGGGCGCTTCAAGGCGATCCAGGGACGGTTCTCCGCGCCGGTCTATCCGGGCGAGACCATCCGCACCGAGATGTGGCGCGACGGTTCGGTGGTGAGCTTTCGCGCGCGCGTTACCGAGCGCGACAAGGTGGTGCTCGACAACGGCCGCGCCGAGATCGCTAGCGCATGATCCCGAAAAATGGGTACCGGTTTTCGGAAAAGATCATGCGCAAACGCAAAAAACCTTGAACGATGCACGACAGCGAAGAGATCGCCAGCATCCGCAATGCCGTGCGCGCGCTGTGCGCCGGCTTCCCGGGCGAGTACTGGCGCGCGCTCGACCGCGAGCGCGCCTATCCGAGCGAATTCGTCACCGCGTTGACGCAGGCCGGGTTCCTCGCCGCCCTGATCCCCGAGGACTACGGCGGCAGCGGGCTGCCGATGTCGGCGGCGGTCGCCATCATGGAGGAGATCCACGCCTCGGGCTGCAACGGTGCCGCCTGCCATGCGCAGATGTACACCATGGGTACGGTGATGCGGCACGGCAGCGCCGCGCAGAAGGCGCAGTTCCTGCCGGGAATCGCCAAGGGCGAGCTGCGGCTGCAGGCGTTCGCGGTCACCGAGCCGACCTCCGGCACCGACACGCTCAGCCTGCGCACCACGGCCGCGCGCGACGGCAACGACGCCTACGTGGTCAACGGGCAGAAGATCTGGACCTCGCGCGCCGAGCACTCCGACCTGATGCTACTGCTCGCGCGCACCACCCCGCGCGATCAGGTGCAGAAGCGCACCGATGGCCTCTCGGTGTTCCTCATCGACATGCGCGAAGCGCTCGGCAAGGGCCTCAGCATCCGCCCGATCCGCACCATGATGAACCACGCCACCACCGAGGTGTTCTTCGACAACCTGCGCATCCCGGCGGGAAGCCTGGTCGGCGAGGAAGGCAAGGGCTTCCGCTACATCCTTTCGGGCATGAACGCCGAGCGCATCCTGATCGCCGCCGAATGCATCGGCGACTGCAGATGGTTCATTGACAAGGCGTCATCCTACGCCAAGGAGCGCGTGCTGTTCGGCCGCCCGATCGGTCAGAACCAGGGCGTGCAGTTCCCGATCGCCAAGGCCTACGCGCAGATGCGCGCCGCCGAGCTGATGGTGCGCGAGGCGGCAAGCCTCTATGAGGCCGGCGCGGATTGCGGCGCCGAGGCCAACATGGCCAAGCTGATCGCCGCCGACGCCTCGTGGGCGGCCGCCGACATGTGCGTGCAGACCCATGGCGGCTTCGGCTTCGCCGAGGAGTTCGACATCGAGCGCAAGTTCCGCGAGACCCGGCTGTACCAGGTGGCGCCGATCTCGACCAACCTGATCCTGTCGTATCTGGCCGAGCACGTGCTCGGCCTGCCGAGGTCGTATTGATGTCACTCCCGCTCGAAGGAATCCTCGTGGTCTCGCTCGAACAGGCGGTCGCGGCGCCGACCTGCACCTGCCGGCTCGCCGACGCCGGCGCGCGCGTGATCAAGATCGAACGTCCCGAAGGCGACTTCGCCCGCGCCTATGACGACGTGGCGCATGGCGAGAGCGCCTACTTCGTCTGGCTCAATCGCGGCAAGGAATCGGTCGTCCTCGACCTGACCAGGAACGACGACAAGGCGCTGTTCGAGGCGATCCTCGCCCGGGCCGACGTGCTGGTGCAGAACCTCAAACCCGGCACGATGGCCAAGCTCGGCTTCGCCATCGAGCGCCTGCGGCGCGACTATCCACGACTGGTCTGCTGCTCGATCTCCGGCTATGGCGAATCCGGCCCCTACGCGCAGCGCAAGGCCTACGACCTGCTGGTCCAGGCCGAGTCGGGACTGGCGTCGGTCACCGGAAGCCCGGAGGCGCCCGCGCGCGTCGGCGTCTCCATCGTCGACGTCGGCACCGGCTACAACGCCGCCCACGCCATCCTCGAAGCCCTGATCGCACGCGGCCGCAGCGGCGAAGGCGCGGCGCTCGCGGTCTCGATGTTCGATTCCATGGCCGACCTGATGACGGTGCCGATGCTGCAGCACGAGGGCGGCAAGCCGGCCAAGCGCATCGGCCTTGCCCATCCGTCGATCTCGCCCTACGGCGTGTTCAAGAGCCGCGACGGTGTCGACGTGCTGATCTCGATCCAGAACGATCGCGAATGGCGCGTGTTCGCCGACAAGATCCTCGGCGACCCGTCGCTGTGCACCGACCCGAAGTTCGCCAAGCTCGCCGCCCGCACCGAGCACCGGCCCGAGACCGACGCCAAGGTCGCCGCCTGCTTCGCCACGATGGACATCGCGGAGCTGACCGCGAAGCTCAACGCCGCCGACATCGCCTATGGTCTGGTCAACGATGCGGGCGGGCTCGCGCGCCATCCGCACCTGCGGCGCATCTCGGTCGACACGCCGAGCGGGCCGGTCTCGGTGCCCTCGCCGGCTGCGATCCATTCCGGCGCCGCCCGCCGCTACGGCTCCGTGCCGAGCCTCGGCGAGCACACCGACAAGGTGCGGGCGGAGTTTGGTCGAACCTAAGACCCCCTCCCGACCGCCTTCGCTCGCGCTCTGGCGGTCGACCTCCCCCACAAGGGGGGAGGTGCTGTGGCTCTGTCACAGCGAAAATTTGCAACACGCGCAGCTTCTGGAGTCGGTCACTGCAAGGCCCACAGCCTCCCTCCCCCCTTGTGGGGGAGGTGGCCGCGCGAAGCGCGGCCGGAGGGGGACTCTAGGTGAAGTTCTTCAAGGCGTTCACGTGATGCTGCGCCGAGTCCGGTGAAAAGCAACAGAACACGATGCGCCGCAGCGTCCGCGGATCGGTCGCCAGGTCCCTGGCAACGGTTTCGACCGCAATGCGCGCCGCGCGCTCGGCGGGAAATGCGTAGACGCCGGTCGAGATCGCCGGGAACGCGATCGAGGCGAGCTTGTGCGCGCGGGCAAGTCCGAGCGCGGTGCGGTAGCAGGACGCGAGCAGTTCGTCCTCGTTCTCGCCGCCGCCGTGCCACATCGGGCCGACCGCGTGGATCACGTGCCGGGCGGGCAGCTTGTAGCCGTGCGTGATCTTGGCCGAGCCGGTGGCGCAGCCGCCGAGAGTGCGGCACTCTTTCAGGAGCTCCGGCCCGGCCGCACGGTGGATCGCGCCGTCGACCCCGCCGCCGCCGAGCAACGATGTGTTGGCGGCGTTGACGATCGCATCGACGACAAGCGTGGCGATGTCGGCGACGATGACGTCGAGCGAGACGGGGCCGACGGAGATGGATAGAACCGGACTCATGCGGCATACTCACTGCTGCGCGTGACGGCTACTGCGCGGTCCAGCCTCCGTCGATAGAATAGGCCGCGCCGGTGATGGTCGCGGCCGCGTCGCTCGCCAGGAACGCCGCGAGCGCGCCGATGCTCTCCGGCTTGGAGAACTGCAGCATCGGCTGCTTCTCGGCCAGCAGCTCCTTGCTCCCCTGCTCGACGGTCTTGCCCTGGGCCTTGGCGCGGACGTCGATCTGTTGCTGCACCAGCGGGGTCAGCACCCAGCCGGGACAGATCGCGTTGCAGGTCACGCCGTCGTTGGCGGCTTCGATCGCCACTACCTTGGTCAGCCCGACGACGCCGTGCTTCGCCGCCACGTAGGCGGACTTCTCGCCGCTCGCTACCAGCCCGTGCGCCGACGCGATATTGATGATGCGGCCCCACTTGCGTGCCTTCATGCCCGGCATGGCGGCGCGCGTCGCGTGGAACACCGCCGACAGGTTGATGGCGATCACCGCGTCCCATTTCTCTACGGGGAAGTCCTCGACCTTGGCGACGTGCTGGATGCCGGCATTGTTGACCAGCACGTCGACGCTGCCGAACGTCATCTCGGTCCCCTTGATCATCGCGGCGATCTCGACCGGCTTGGTCATGTCGGCGGGAGAGTAAATCGCCTTGACGCCGAACTCGGTCTCGATACCGGCGCGCTCTTTCTCGATCGCGGTCTGGTCGCCGAAGCCGTTGACGGTGAGATTAGCGCCTTCCTTGGCGAACGCGCGCGCGATGGCGAGTCCGATCCCCGAGGTGGAACCGGTGACGATGACGGATTTTCCCTTGAGCATGGCGCTGACCTGACGGCTGGAGATGGCGGGGTGAGCCCTTATATCGGATATCGTAGCCGTATTGCTGCAATGCAATATGTAGCCCGGGTTTCGCGCCCGCGAAACCCGGGAACGGTTGTGCCGCGCGGTGAAATCCCCGGATTTCGCTGCCGCTCAATCCGGGCTACATGTGACCGCCATGCGCGCCGTTTTCCCCGCTCCCGACCACGACCACGAGCGCTGCTCGGCCGACGCCATGGCGCACGCCGAAGCGCTGTGCGCCCGGCGCGGGCAGCGCCTCACCCCGATGCGCCGCCAGGTGCTGGAGGTGCTGGCGGGCAGCCACAAGCCGCTCGGCGCCTACGAGATCATCGAACGGGTCGGCAGCGCGGGCGCGCGGCCGGCGCCGATCACGATCTATCGCGCGCTCGACTTCCTGCGCGACAACGAGCTGATCCACCGCATCGAGAGCCGCAACGCGTTCCTCGCCTGCATCAACAACCACGCCTCGGGCGCACCGGTGGTGTTCCTGATCTGCGATCAGTGCGGCTCGGTCGGCGAGGCGCCCTCGGCGGCGGTGGCCGACAGCCTGAGCGCGGCGGCCAAGAGTGCCGGCTTCACGCCCAAGGCGCCGGTGATCGAGATCGCCGGCACCTGCGCGCATTGTCGCGGATGATTCTCATCCCGTGAACAATACCGCCCGCCCTTTGGACGCAGCCGCCGCCGCGCTGGTGGTGATGCTGTGCCTCTCGTGGGGCTTCAACCAGGTGGCGGTGAAGCTGACGCTGCCCGACGTTCCGCCGCTGCTGCAGTCGACCATCCGCTCGATCGGCGCGACGCTGATCGTGCTCACCTGGATGCGCTGGCGCGGCACGGCGTTCGACCTGCGCAACACGCTCGCCGTCGGCATCGCGGCCGGCGTGCTGTTCGGCCTGGAATTCCTGCTGATCTACCGCGCCCTGGTGTGGACCACGGCGAGCCGCGCGTCGCTGTTCCTCTACACCGCGCCGTTCTTCGTCGCGCTCGGCGCGCGCTGGCTGTTGCCGGGCGAGCGGCTGAACGCGTCGCAATGGCTCGGGCTGGCGCTCTCGTTCGCCGGCCTGGTGGTCGCGTTCGGGGTGCCGGATCCGGCGGTGACCCGGTGGGTCATCCTCGGCGACATCATGATGGTCGCGGCCGGCGCGGCCTGGGGCGCCACCACCCTGGTGATCAAGGCGAGCGCGCTCGCCCGCACGCCGGCCGAGATGGTGCTGGCCTATCAGCTCGTGGTCTCGATCCCGATCCTAGGGATCGGCGCACTCCTGCTCGGCGAGCGCATCGACCATGCGCCGGGGCCGGCGGCGATTGCCTGGCTCGCATACCAGACCTGCTGGGTGGTCTCGATCACCTTCGCCATCTGGTTCGCCCTGGTGAAGCGTTATTCGGCCAGCCGCCTTTCGGCCTTCATGTTCCTCACCCCTTTGTTCGGGGTCGCGGCCGGGCATTTGGTGCTCGGCGACCCCATATCCTGGGCATTCGCCGTGGCCGTGGTTCTGGTCATAACCGGGCTGGTGCTGGTGAATCGGCCGGGGTAGTTGCTCCGGCCTTTCCCACGCTCCGGCGGGTTCCCTCCCCCCTTGTGGGGGAGGGTTAGGGAGGGGGTAGGGGTTTGACGCAACAGTTCCACTCTGGCACTCGATAGCCCCATGGACATGAGCACAGACCTCCAAGCCGGCCCCGCCGCCCGCCGCGTATCCGTGGGCGTGAAGGTCGGCAACGTCATGGTCGGCGGCGGCGCCCCCGTGGTGGTGCAGTCGATGACCAACACCGACACCGCCGACGTCGAGGGAACCGCGCAGCAGGTCGCCGCGCTCGCCCGCGCCGGCTCCGAGATCGTGCGCATCACGGTCGACCGCGACGAGGCCGCCGCCGCGGTGCCGCGCATCAAGGAGCGGCTGGCGCAGATGAAGGTCGACGTGCCGATCGTCGGCGACTTCCATTACATCGGCCACAAGCTGCTCGCCGACCATCCGGGCTGCGCCGAGGCGCTCGACAAGTACCGCATCAATCCCGGCAATGTCGGCTTCCGCGAGAAGCGCGACCGCCAGTTCGGCGCCATCGTCGAGATGGCGATCAAGCATGGGAAGCCGGTGCGCATCGGCGCCAACTGGGGCTCGCTCGACCAGGAGCTGCTCACCCACCTGATGGACGAGAACACCAAGTCGGCGAACCCGCAGGACGCGCGCGCGGTGACGCGCGAGGCCATGGTGCAGTCGGCGCTGCTCTCGGCCGCGCGCGCCGAGGAGATCGGGCTCCCTCGCGAAAAAATCATCCTCTCGGCGAAAGTTTCGGCGGTGCAGGACCTGATCGCCGTCTACCTCGATCTCGGCCGGCGCTCCGACTACGCCATCCACTTGGGGCTGACCGAAGCCGGCATGGGCTCGAAGGGCATCGTCGCCTCTTCAGCCGCGCTCGGTGTCCTGATGCAGCAGGGCATCGGCGACACCATCCGCATCTCGCTCACGCCCGAGCCGGGCGGCGACCGCACCGTCGAAGTGAAGGTCGCGCAGGAGCTGTTGCAGACCATGGGCTTCCGCACCTTCGTGCCGCTGGTGGCGGCGTGTCCGGGCTGCGGGCGCACCACCTCGACCACGTTCCAGGAGCTCGCGCGCGACATCCAGGACTTCATCCGCGACTCGATGCCCACGTGGAAAACACAATATCCCGGCGTGGAAACGTTGAACGTCGCCGTGATGGGCTGCATCGTGAACGGCCCGGGCGAGAGCAAGCACGCCGACATCGGGATCTCATTGCCCGGCACCGGCGAGACGCCCGCGGCGCCGGTGTTCATCGACGGCAAGAAGGCAGTGACGTTGCGCGGGCCGACCGTCGCGGCGGATTTCAAGAGGCTGGTGATCGATTACATCGAGCGCAGATTCGGGGCCGGGGTGGGGAGGAGTGCGGCGGAGTAAACGAGCGTCAAGCTGAACTCGCGGCCGCAGCGCTTCGCTCGCGCGCAGATTCGTTAAGTCCGTCCCTTCCGCGCGAACAAGAAGCAGTTCCCTTGCTTGCGAGGCCTTGCTGTGCAGCAGCTGAAACTCAAGCCCGGTGCCGTTCGCGAACCGCACTCACACCCAAATGCCGAGCAGCTGGACTATTGCGTGGCCGGTCACGCTCAGGTCGGTATTGTCGGCCCGGAAGGTCAGAAGCAGATTCTCGATCTTCACGAGGGAGACATATCGTTCGTGCCTCGAGGATATATCCATTGGATTCAGAATGTCGGCAACGGACCCTTGCACTTTCTCGTCATACTGTCCGATGCGCTTCCGGAAACGATCGAACTATCCGAGACCCTTTCGGGAGTTCCGGACAAGACGCTGTCGGCGTCGCTCGGGGTATCTGAAAAGGTCCTGGCAGAACTGCCCAAGAAGACAGTTACAATCGGTGCCGGCTCCAACATGTAGGGACAGCAGAGCGTAGAATGGGAACGCGCGTACCCACGCAGGCGCCGGTATAGATAAGGAGGGCTGGCGGGCTCACTTGCCGATCCTTAACGTGCTGTTGAGCTCCGTCTGCCCGCCTTACTGGGTCTTGTCATCCGCACCCCTGCGCCACCGTTCTCAGCGATGAACGTGATGCCCGCCTGCTCCAGGGCGCGTCGCAATTTCTCCACCGACGACAATCGTGCGTCGGCCCCGCCTTCGAAACGATTGACGGTGTTGACGCCGATGCCGGCCGCCTTGGCCAGATCGTTGGTGGTCCAATTCAAGGCCGCGCGGGCCATGCGACATTGGGCTGGGGTCATTCGGTGAAATTATCACCAAATGACTTGACGTGGAATTTTCGATCAATATAGTGTAAATATCACCATGTAAGGTGATAAAGACACCGCTAAGAAGCGAAGAGAGTCCGATGTGCGAATCGGCCAAGCTCACAAGGCGTGCCGCAATAGCAGGGCCGCTTGCCGTGGCTTGCATGCCAAGCGCCACAACATCATCTATTGCCCCCGACCAGATCTTCTCCGCCATCGCGGCGCACCGGCGCGTCTATGCCGAACTGCTGAAGCTGTTCGACGCCCAGAGGGCGGCGGATGAGGCGGTGCAGCAGGCCGACGCCCTGGCGCGTCCGGCGCTCGAGGCACGGCTCAGCGCGCTGTGCCGCGCCGAGGGGCCGCTCGGCCGGCTCGAAATGCGCGCCTCCAACCGCATGGCCGCGACGGTGCCGACCACGCTCGACGGCGCGGTCGCGGTGCTGCGCTATCTGCGCGAGCTGTTCGAGCGCGATGACTATTCGCCGTTCGAGGATGACGAATATCGCAGACTGCTCAACTCGACCGAGTGCGCGCTCGTGCGGTATTGCGGATCGTAGCCCGGATTGCGTGCAACGCAATCCGGGGCGGTCTTACCCGCCGGCACAGCCAGCCCCGGATTTCGCTGCCGCTCAATCCGGGCTACGACTTGCTGAAGCGAGCCGAAGAGCACTATCGAGCCAACACCATGAAAGGCGCCTGATCATGACCGGCAAGATCGCCGTGAGACGCGGCAGCGGCAACGTGTTCGCCGATCTCGGTTTCGACCGTCCCGAGGAGGAGCTCTTGAAGGCGCAGCTCGTGCGCGAAATCCGCGACATCCTCAAGCGCCGCCGGCTGACGCAGGCCAAGGCGGCGGAGCTGCTCGGTCTCAAACAGCCCGACGTATCCGCGCTGATCACCGGCCGCGTGCACAAGTTCACGCTCGAGCGGCTGCTGCGCTGCGTGCGACGGCTCGATCGGGACGTGGTCGTGGTGATCCGGCCGAAGCGGGCTGCATCTGCGGCTCGCTCGCGGCGCAAATCGGCGCAGCATAGGGCCATTGCGGCGTAGTTTGTAGGGCGGGCAAAGGTGCGTAGCGCCTTGCCCGCGCGGGCCATTGGTCAGGCTTCAATGAAGATGGCGGGCACGCTTCGCTTTGCCCGCCCTACGATGCCGTGACGGCATCCAGATCACTCACCCACCCCTTAGCGGCACCGGCTGGTCGGCGAGCATCGCCTCGATCGCCTTGCGCGTCGTGGCCGGATCGAGGCCGTGGTGCGCCGCCAAGTCCGCGCAGTCCGCCGCGATCGCGTCCGCGTCCTGCATCAGCTTGAGCCGCTTGTAGTGGTCGTCGCGCTGCAGGCCCATGCTGGCGCCGACGATCTCGAGCACGTTGAGGATCCGGAACGGGTACTCGGCCTCGTGCGCGCACAGCTCGCGATGATCCGGATGATAGACCGCGACCAGCGCGTCGACCTGAGCGTCGCGCGCGGCGTCGAGCTCGGCGCGATAGAGCTTCTGCTTGAAGTCCGGCAAGGTCGCCAGATAGTTGCTCATCAGCCCGGCGGCCGGCTGATGCAGATCGACGAGTTCGATCCCCGGTACCGCGCCGAGCACCTGCTCGGCCGCCTCCATGGCACCGGTGACGCCGGGATGCCGGTGCAGCGCGATCCGCATCGCGACGCGCTCGCGCAGCAGCGGGCGCAGCGCCTCGAGCCGGTCGCGCAGGAACAGCATGAACGGCGTCATCTCGAACGGCCGCGCGCCGCGCGTCGTCTCGATCTGCGGCAGGGAGACTTCGGTCATCTGCACGTGGCAGGACGGGCACCACGACAGCACCTGGCCGCTCTTGCCCTGCGCCAGCTTGTCGATGGTCGCCGCGGCGACGCGGGCGTAGGTCTCGGTGTCGCCCGCGCGCAATCGCATCACGCCGCAGCAGTGGCTCGGGCCGCCCATGACCTGGTAGGTGACGCCGAGCACGTCCATGATGTCGAGCGCGAGCAGCGCGATGTGCGGCGTCTTGAGCACGTTGCAGCCGGTGTAGAACACGAAGTCCGGCCGCTGCGGCGCCGCGCCGGTGCCGAGGCTCGCACGTCCATCGGTCATCTGGCCGAGACGCTCCAGCAGCGCATCGTCGAGCTGCAGCTTCGACAGATGGGTGACGTCGCGGCTGACCAGGCGGAACGCGTCGACGCCGCGCTTGCGCAGATCGGACGCGGGCGCGTTCGCCTTCGCCATGACGGCGCGCGCCATCGCCAGCAGGAAGCGCGGGTTGACGCCGTAGTCGCAGGCGCGCACGCAGTCCCCGCTCATCACACAGGCATTGGCCCAGTTGCGTGCGGACGCGTTGCCTTCGCCGTGGCGCAGGAGGTCGATGACGCCGCCGATCACCGCGCGCGGCTCGGCCGTCACGCCGCCCGGCTCGGTCACCGGACAGGCCTCGACGCACTTGCCGCAGCGCGTGCAGGCGTCGAGCATGGTGTCGACGCGGTCCTGCATGGCTTGCTCGAACGTGGGGCTCATGGGCATCCTGCCGGTGCGGCGTGCGCCGTCAGACTACTGCCGATCGCAGGCCGGTTGAACTCCGGTTTTGTAGGGTGGGCAAAGGCGCGAGATCGACTGGTCGGAATTTGCACGAACTCGCGCGCCTTTGCCCACGCGTTCGCCCCGTCCGCGTGGGCACGGCGCGCCTCGCTGCGCTCCGCCCGCCTTTGCCCACCCTACAATTCCTCAACACGCCACCACGCCGACGTGACCCTCCGCGCCATAGGCCAGAAGCTCCCGATCCCGCGTGATCAGCATCGCGCCGAGATCGCGCGCGGTCGCGAGCAGGATGCGGTCGGCCGGATCGCGCGGCGGCGTGCCGGGCAGGAACGACGCCGCGATCAGGATGTCGGGCGACAGTTCGGCCAGTTGAATGCCGGGGGTCGCCAGCAACCCGCGAAACCAGCGGTGCGGTGTCGCCGTCAGGTCGATGCGGCGCCGCGAGACGAGCTGACCGACCTCCCAGGCGGTGACCGGCGATACCAGCAGCGGCGTGCCTTCGCGCGACACCGCGTTGATCGCCTCGGTCGCAGCGCGCGCGAGCGGCTTGTCCTCGAACAGCCAAATCGCCGCGTGCGTATCGAGCAGGAGAGGCGACATTGGTCAGTCACCGCACTTCCGGTCCGTACTTTTTGTCCACTAGATCGGCCCATTCGGGATCGGCCGGCTCGGTCAGATCGACGCCCGGTGGGATTCGGGTCATCCCCTTCAATGCGCCGAAAGCCGGGTGGCGGCCCTCCTTGGTGGCGTACGGCTGCAAGCCTGGTTGAGGCGTGGCCTCCGGAGGCGCCTTCCCGACACGGCGGAACACCAATTTTCGGCCTTCCACGTCGACCTGCGCGCTCTCGAAGCCGGCCGCGAGCCAGACCTTGGTCATCACGTTGTTGGAGGGGTTGTTGCTCCACCACGCGCGATGGTGCTGCGCCTTCGGCGGCAGCTTCACCCCGGTGATCTTCTCGATCTCGCGGAACGTCAGCGGCACCTCGCGGGCGCGCTGGTTGAGCAGGAATTGTCCAAGCGGCTGGTATTTTCCCATGGCGAAGAGGCCTTTTTACACAGTGTGACACACTGTATATACAGTAACGATTTCCTGTCAAGGCCTTTGGTTGATTCCTGCCCGCTCGGGCCGGCCGACGAAACAAAATGACTTGCGCGCTGTTTAGTAGATTGAGGGGGCCCTCAAACCCGGAGAGATTTCATGCAGCGGGGTAAGGAATTCCTAAGGAGCATTTTCGGCCGCGAGGGTGACACGACACTCTCCCGAAGAGACACCTTGGCCGGTCTCGGACTGGCCGGATTGCTGCTGGCAGCGCCGAAGCTGCTGTCGAGCCCGGCGGAAGCAAAGGCGCTGGACAAGCCCGCGGAGGCTACGGCCGCCGCCTCACCCAAGCCTGAGACGAAGCCTGCCGAGACCCGCGCCGGGGACAATGCGGACATCACCGACCTGAGCTCGTGGCACCGGCGTTGGCATCGGCGCCGGCGTTACTGGCGCCGCCGCCGCTACTGGCGTCGCCGCTACTGGTACTGAGACCGGCATCCTCCGCCCAGTGATCCGGGAACCTCGAACCGGATTTCGCTGACGCCTGATCCGGGCTACGATCCTCCGACGACGTTCGCCGGAGGATCGCCATGAGCTCGCTCGCCAGCAAGCAAGGCCCGCGCTACCGCCACAGCGCCGGCGAAGAAGAGCCGTACGAGATGCTCGCCGTCGAGAAGCTCACCCCGATCATCGGCGCGGAGATCTCGGGCGTCGACCTCGGCAAGCTGGTCTCGGACGATGCACGCTCCAACCGGCAGATGGACGAGATCCATCGCGCGCTCGCCGAGAACGCCGTCATCTTCTTCCGCGACCAGCACATCACGCCGGCCCAGCACCTCGCGTTCGGGCGCAAGTTCGGCGAGCTGCACGTGCACCCGGCCGCGCCGCACGAGCCGGGCGAGCCGGCGCTGATGAAGATTTATGCCGACAAGGATTCCCCGCGCGCCAACGGCGAGGGCTGGCACACCGACGTCTCCTGCGACGTCGAGCCGCCGATGGGGTCGATCCTCTACATCCGCCAGTGCCCGCCGCGCGGCGGCGACACCTTGTTCGCCTCGATGTATGCGGCCTACAAGTCGCTGTCGGATCGCATGAAGGCCTATCTCGACGGGCTCACTGCGCTGCATGACGGCGAGATGGCGTATCGCGGGCTCTATTCGAATTACGGCGTCGCCGACAAGCCCAATTATCCGCGCGCCGAGCATCCGGTGGTGCGCACCCATCCGGTGACCGGCAAGAAGGCGCTCTACGTCAACCGCGGCTTCACCAGCCACATCATCGGCCTGCCGCGCGACGAGAGCGACGCGATCCTCGGCTACCTCTACAGCCATGCTGAGAACCCGCTGTTCCAGTGCCGCTTCCGCTGGAGCGAGAACGCGATCGCGTTCTGGGACAACCGCTGCACCCAGCACCGCGCCATGTGGGACTACTGGCCGCACACGCGCTCGGGCAACCGGGTGACGGTGAAAGGCGAGCGGCCGGTGTGAGGCGTGGAGCCCATTGGGCCGCCGTATCGGAGTACCAGGATATATATCCTCATTTGTAGTGATCCGGCTCATGAAATGTTCATGCGCTAGGTCTATCCTCTAGCCATCCTCGCTCGTGAGGGGCGCCTCCGGAGGCATCCCGAGTGTCGGAGCGAGGCTGCGGTCCCTCCGCCCGGCAGGCATGCCGGTCCGGGGCGGCTCGAGAGCTCTACCTGGAGGGCACTACGACCTTCCCGCCAGGAGCTGGCTGATCATGGTGGGCAACCATCATGGAAAGCGTATCTCGGGCTCGATAAATCCGCGGCGAAGCGCCGAGAGGCGCGCCGGCCTGCGTCATTGGCCGGTCATCCTCCGGCGCTCCGGAGATGGGTCCTACCGCGAGGCGGACCACCAGGTGCGGCGTATCCGCACCAGCGCTTCCCGGCGCTTCGCTCCCCTCACATTGGAGAGCGAGAAAGAAGACAAAGGGGCACCCGGCCCCCGCCCAACCGGGCCAATCGCATTGGCTGTTTGACAAGTGAATCAAGACCCGTAAGGCGGGGCATACGTTGCCCCGCCTTCGCGGGGCATGCTTTGCTCGCCCTACGGCGCTATGCTGGTGCGCGGGGCGCAATCGAAGGAGCTCACGATCATGCGGCCGGCTGCGCGCGTCATGTCAAGGTTCATGCTGGCGTTTGTCGCCGTCCTCTCAATGGCACCCGCGTCGTCAATTGCGGCCGACGACTACCCCAACCGCCCCGTGCGCCTCATCATCCCATTCCCCCCGGGCGGCTCCAACGATGTGGTCGGACGCCTGGTCGCCAACCAGCTCTCCGAGAAGCTCGGCCACAAGGTGTTCGTCGACAACCGCGGCGGCGCCGGCGGCGTGCTCGGCACCGAGGCCGCCGCCAATGCGGCGCCCGACGGCTATACGCTGCTCGTGGTCTCGATCGCGCACGCGGTGAACCCGGCGCTCTACAAGCTCAACTACGATCCGATCAAATCCTTCGCGCCGATCTCGATCATGGCCACCGGCCCCAACGTCCTGGTGGTGAACCCGCAGCTTCCGGTGCACTCGGTGCAGGAGCTGCTCGCGCTGGTCGAGCAGAAGCCCGGTGAGATCGACTACGCCTCCGCGGGCGTCGGCAGCTTCCAGCATCTCGGCGGCGAGTTGTTCAAGCTGGTCGCGGGCGTGAACCTGCAGCACGTGCCCTACAAGGGCGGCGGGCCCGCCATGCAGGACGTGATCGCCGGCCACGTGAAGGTCATGTTCTCTTCCCTGGTGCAGACCACCCCGTTCATCCAGTCCGGACAGCTGCGCGCGCTCGGCGTCGGCGGGGAAAAACGCAATCCGGTGCTGCCCGACGTGCCGACCATCCAGGAGGCGGGCGTGCCCGGTTATGTCGCCGACAACTGGTGGGGCATCGTGGCGCCGGCCGGCACGCCGCAGCCGATCGTCGATCGGCTCTACCGCGACATCCAGGCGGCGGTGAAATCGCCCGAGCTGACCGCCGCGTTCGCGCGCGAAGGCGCCGCGGCGGTGACCATGACCACGGCGCAATTCGGCGCGTATATGGAATCCGAAATGGCCAAATGGGCGCGCGTGGTGAAGGAAGGCAACATCCGCCCGCAATAGGGCGGCGAGCCATTCGTCCGCCATCACGCAGCGTTGCGTCCGGATGCATTGACCTTAGGGCCGCATTGCCCGAGCCTGTGGACGATCAAGGAGGCGACCCATGCTGCAGGAAACCATCGAAAACGGCGTCGACGTCGAGACCGCGAAGCGCCAGGTGCGCGTCGACCTCGCAGCCGCGCACCGGCTGTGCGTCAAGGAAGGCTTTCACGAGGGCATCTTCAATCACCTGACCGCGCGCGTGCCGGGCGCCAACGACCGCTACTACCAGATCCCGTTCGGGCTGCACTGGTCCGAGGTCAACGCGAGCTGCTTCATGGAAGTCGGCTATGACGGCACGCGCCGCACCGGCGAGGGCCACGTCGAAGAATCGTGCTACTGCATCCACGCGCCGATGCACCGCCTGCTGCCGAATGCCGGCGCCGTGTTCCACACCCATATGCCGTTCGTGAGCGCGCTGGCGCGGCTCGAAGACCCGCGCATCCTCCCGATCGGGCAGACCGAGCTCGGGATCGCCTGTCACACCGCCTATGACGACACTTACACCGGGCCGGCAGTCGATCCGGCCGAGGGCGAGCGGCTCGCCGGCGTCTGCGGCGACAAGAGCGTGCTGATGATGGCGAACCACGGCGTCGCCACCATCGGCAGAACAGTCTCCGAAGCCTACGACCTGCTCTACTACACCGAGCGCGTCGCGCAGGTGCAGGTCTACGCCATGTGGACCGGCCGGCCGTTGAAGGTGCTGCCGCAGAACGTGATCGACGCCACGATGGCGGAATTCCAGAGCGGCCGTACCTATGCGGGCAAGCGGCCGGACGTGTGGCACTTCGATGCGCTCAAGCGCATGCTCGACCGCAAGGAGCCGGACTACAAGGACTAACCAGTAGCCCGGATGAAGCGAGCGTAGCGAAGCGAAATCCGGGGCGGTCTCGCGGCCGGCATAACTGCTCCCGCATTGCGCTTCGCTTCATGCGGGCTACAAGGACTGGCGCATGGAAACCAAGACCTTCCCGGTCACCCGGACCGACGCCGAATGGCGCAAACTGCTCACGCCCGAGCAGTACGACGTCATGCGCGCGCACGGCACCGAGCGGCCGGGAAGCTGCGCGCTCAACTACGAGAAGCGCAGCGGCGCGTTCTCCTGCGCCGGCTGCGACCAGAAGCTGTTCGTGTCGCACAAGAAGTTCGAGAGCGGCACCGGCTGGCCGAGCTTCAACGATCCGGAGCCCGGCGCGGTCGAGACCACCACGGACCGCAGCTACGGCATGGTGCGCACCGAGGTGCACTGCAGCCGCTGCGGCAGCCATCTCGGCCACGTGTTCCCCGACGGCCCGCCGCCGACGCACCAGCGCTATTGCATCAACGGCGTGGCGATGAATTTTGCGCCGGACTGAACCCTAGATCGTCACGTAGACCAGGTCTTCGAGCGCCGGCTTCAATTGCGGATAGCGGAACGCATAGCCCGACTCCAGCGTGCGCTTCGGCCGCACCAGTTGCCCGCGCAGCAGGATCGAGGAACGCTCGTCGCCGACGAGGAAGCGCACCAGCCATTCCGGCACCGACCACATCACCGGACGGCGCAGACGCGCCGCCAAGTTTTCGATGAACTCGCGGTTGGTGACGATGCCGGGCGACACCGCATTGTAGCGTCCGTGGGTTTCCGGATGATCGATGACGTGCAGCAGGATGCCGACCATGTCGTCGATGTGGATCCAGGGCAGCATCTGCCGGCCCGAGCCGATCACCGCGCCAAGCCCGAGGCAGAACGGCAGACGGATGATGGGAAGGAAGCCGCGCGCGCGTCCGATCTGCCAAAGCCGGCCGAGGTAGGATTTGCGGTCGACCTTGCCGAGCACCACGCCGATGCGCAGCTTGACGTGGCGCAGCCGCGTCGCGTCGACGCCGTCCGCGGCCGCTTCCCACTGGCCGACCAGCTCGGCGGGGAAGTCCATGCCCATCGGCTTGGAATCCTCGTCGAGCTCCGGATGCGCCTGCCCGGCGTCGAGCTCGCGCGTGCCGTAGAAGCACTTGCCCGCCGTGGACACGAACACCGCGGGCGGCATCGGGCTCTGGTTCAACGCCGCGACCAGCTGCCGGGTGGTCTCGACGCGCGAGCGGATGACCTCGTCGCGATAGGCGTCGTTCCAGCGCCGCTTGACGTCGAGGATGTGCTGCCCCGCGAGATTGACCACCGCGTCGCAGGCGGGCAGGCCGTTCCCGGCCAGCTCGTCCCAGGTGATGCGGCCGGGGCCGCTGCTGCGCGAGATCAGCGTGACGCGGTCGCCGCGCTCCACGAGCGCTTTGGCGAGCGCACTACCGATGAATCCGCTGCCGCCGCCGATGACGACATGACGGCTGTTGTCTCCAGGTCGGGCTGCAGATGACATGGGCCGCGCACCTCAGGGCTGATGTTGGCCCTTAGCCTAGTTGCCTTGTCTTGCCGTTAACGTCCGGCATCAAACTGCGGGAAATCTGCGACGCCAGGACCGATCGGCCTTACACTGTCGCAATGAGCACATCCGCGCCAAAGCCCTTCACCCTCCATGTGCCGGATGCCGACCTCGCCGATCTCAAGGCGCGGCTGGCGCGCACGCGCTGGCCCGACGAGCCGCCGCTCACGCCGTGGGCGACCGGCACGAGCGTCGCGTATCTCGAGACGCTGGCCGACTACTGGCGGACCGGATTCGACTGGCGCGCCTGGGAAGCCAAGCTCAACGGCCTGCGCCAGTTCACGCTTCCCCTCGGCGGCATCGACCTGCACTTCATCCATGAGCCGAGCCGCTCGCCCAATCCAATGCCGCTCCTGATCTCGCACGGCTGGCCGGGCTCGGTGTTCGAGTTCCACAAGATCATCCCGCTGTTGACCGAGCATTTCACCGTGATCGCGCCGTCGCTGCCCGGCTATCCGCTCTCGTTCAAGCCCGGGCAGAAGCGGTTCGGCAGCGTGGAAATCGCCGAGCTGTTTGCGCAGCTGATGACGGCGCTCGGCTACGAGCGCTTCGGCGCGCAGGGCGGAGACTGGGGCGGTTTCATCACCTCGGTGCTCGGCCATCGCTTTCCCGAGCGCGTGACCGGCATCCACCTCAATCTGCTGCCGGTGCGGCGCGATCCGGCGCTGCTGCCCGATCCGAACGCGGAGGAGAGAACCTATCTGGCGCAGCTCGGCAATTTCCTCAAGGAGGAAACCGGCTATCAGTGGATCCAAGGCACCAAACCGCAGACGCTTGCGTTCGCGCTCAACGATTCGCCCGCGGGCCTCGCCGCCTGGATCGTGGAGAAATTCCGCGCCTGGACCGACAATGCGGGCAGTCCCGAAGATGCGGTGACGCGCGACGAGATGCTCGCCGACATCTCGCTCTATTGGTTCACCGGCGCGATCGGAGCGTCGTTCTGGCCCTACTACGCGCGCATGCACGGGCCGTGGCCGATTCCGGACGGCGAGACCATCAAGGTGCCGATGGGCTACGCGGAGTTTCCCAAGGAAATCCTGAGCCCGCCGCGCTCGCTCGCCGAGCGGGTCTATACCGATATCCGCCGCTGGACGCGGATGAAAAAGGGCGGCCACTTCGCGGCGCTCGAACAGCCGCAAGCGCTCGCAGACGAGATCGGGGCGTTCTTCGCGAGCCTGCGGTAATCGGCGCAGCCGCAGCGGCGCGCGGCGTGAACGCGCCAGTGATCGGCCGCATCGCACCATGATATTCCCGGTTGCGTACGTCGCGTCATGCCGCGGGGCGTCCAATCCATGGAGGAGACAGGCCGATGACGAATCCTTACCTGTTCGATCTCGTGAACTCCAAGCCGGTGCTGAAGAAGCCGTCCGGCACCGTGCAGGCGGCCTATCAGGGGTCGTTTCCGATCGTGACCGGTCAAAACGCCGCCATGGTCCTGGTGGTCCTGGAAAAGGGCGGCATCCGCGAGCCGCACTGGCATCCCAATGCCTGGGAGTTCGACTACTGCATCAGCGGGACGGCCCGCATGTCGGTCGTCGCGCCGAACAATCAGTGGCAGAGTTTTGAAGTGAAGGCCGGCCAGGTCGTGTTCATTCCGCAGGGGTTCTTCCACTATTTCGAGAACGCCGGCGAGGACGAGCTGCGCTTCCTGGTGGTGTTCAACGACAGCGCCAAGGAGAGCGACGACGATATCGGCATCTCGGTGTCCTTGGGCGGCACGCCCAACCAAGTGCTCGCGGCCACGTTCGGCGTGCCGCTCAAGGCATTCGAGCAGATCCCCAAGCTGCATAAGGAGGTCGTCATCGTGTAGCGATGGCTGCAAGCGAGCGCGCCGTCAGAACTTCCCGTACTTCAGATAGGCCTGCTGCGGATCCATGCCGCCGAGGATGGCGGTGCGGATCTGGCTCTCGGTGCCGACTTCCTGCTCGGCCGCGACGACGATCTCGGCCGACTTTTCGCGTGGGAGCACAATAATCCCGTCGCGATCGGCGAGCAGGTAGTCGTGCGGGTTGACGACGACCTTGCCGATGCGCAGCGGCACGTCGAAGGCGTCCGCCATCCAGTAGCCGACGATGTCGCGCGGCGTCGCGTAGCGGGCGTAGACCGGAAAGCCCATCTCCATCAGGAACTCGACGTCGCGCGTGCCGCCGTCGATGACGACGCCGGCGACGCCCTTGCGCATCAGCGTTTCGCCCGACAGTTCGCCCATGTGGGCGACTTCGTCGTCGTTTGCCTCGATCACCACCACGTGGCCGGCCTTGGCCTTGGCCAGGAACTCGGTCCAGGCGAGCAATGTCGCATGCGCGTCGGCCTTGCGGTCGACGCGTCCGCGCAGCGTGCACACCGGGCCGGCGAAGGTCTTGGCCACCGTCAGCGGCCGGATGGTGTGCGGCAGGGTGAAATCCTTGCATCCCATGCCGCGCATGACGTCGTGGATGACGCCGGTATAGAGCTTGGCGAGCCGGGGCGTGAGGTCCTGATGCGCTTCGTCGAGCATCGCGGCCGCCGCGCGTGCACGGCTCGTGGACGCGCGCGCCATATCGAGTGCGCTCTTTGCCTTGGCCATGGCTTCCCCCCTGGTCGCCGGAAGCCGTCGCTGCTTCCCGGCGTCAGATCACATTCGCGGCGATGTTCACCGTCAACGCAACGATGGTCGTGTTGAACAGGAACGACACGAATCCATGCGCCACGACTAGGCGACGAATCCACTTGTTGGTCACGCCCACGTCCGACACTTGGAACGTCATGCCGATCACGAACGAGAAGTAGATGAAGTCCCAGTAGTCCGGCTTCTCGTCGCCGGGGAAGTCGAGGCCGTTGGCGCGCTCTCCTTCGCCGTAGAAGTCATGCGCGTAGTGTAGCGCGAAAATCACGTGCATGAAGACCCAGGACAAGACCACGGTCGAGATGGCGATCGCAATGTAGCCTGCGCCGCTGTCGGAATTCTTCGCGGCGGAGAGTTCGACGAAAATGGCGCCAAGGCTTGCGATGGCTGCGCCGACGGTCAGGATCAGCAGCACCAGCGCCCCTTCATCCTGAACGGTTGCGCGGCGCTTGATCTGCGCGATCGACGATCGCGTCATCACGACGGCGACGGTAATCAAGTAGAACGCGACCCCGACATTCCAGCCGATCAGGGCGCGGGTCACCGGCAGCCAGGCGCCCGGCAGGATGAAGTACGTGGCGATGCCGAGCGCGATGGCGATGAGCAGGCGAAGGTGCGCGCGCGCCGTGCCGACGATCCAGGGCGCCCGACGCCGGGCGGTCATGCCTTGCGCTCGGCCACAAAGCGCGCGCCGGCGCGCAGCACGGCGGCGGCGTCGCCGAACGGCGCCAGCACGGCTTCGGCTTCCGCAACCAGCTGCTTGAGCCGCACCCGGGCAGCGGCCGGCCCGAGCACGCCGACCAGCGTGGCCTTGCCGGCGCTCGCATCCTTGCCGGCCGCCTTGCCGAGGGTCGCCGTGTCGCCCTCGAGGTCGAGCAGATCGTCGGCGATCTGGAACGCACGCCCGAGCACGGAGCCGTACTGGTCGAGCGCGCGGCGCTGGTCGGCCGTCGCCTCACCGAGGATCGCGCCGGCCACGCAGCCGTAGCGGATGAGCGCGCCGGTCTTCATGGCCTGCAGGGTCGCGACTTCGCTCTCGGTGAATTCGTGCCGGCGCGCCGCGAAGCGGCCTTCGGCGGCAAGATCGAGCATCTGTCCGCCGGCCATGCCGCCGAGACCGGAGGCGGAGGCGAGCGCCGCGATCAGCGCGACGCGCACGGCGGCGTCCGGATGGGTTTCGGCTCGCGCCAGGATGTCGAACGCAAGCGTCAGCAGGCCGTCGCCGGCGAGGATGGCGGTCGCGTCGTCATAAGCCTTGTGCACAGTCGGGCGTCCGCGCCGCAGATCATCGTTGTCCATGGCCGGCAGGTCGTCATGGACCAGCGAATAGCAGTGCACGCATTCGAGCGCGGCACCCGCCATGAGCGCACGCGCACGGGGTACGTCGAACAATGCGGCGGTCGCGACCACGAGGAACGGCCGCAGCCGCTTTCCTCCGCCGAGCGCGCCGTGCCGCATGGCGGCGATGAGCCGCGGCGGACGGCTGATCTCGCCGGCTGCCGGCGCATCCGCCAGCAGCCGGTCCATCAGCGCTTCGGTGTCGGATGCGACGGCATCGAGTTGCGCGCGGAACAGGGCGTCGGCGTTCGCGTTCGTCATCGGGGCAGGATCGGACTCGAATACCGCATGGGAAATGGGTCCTCCGGCATGCCCGACCGGCCGGGGCGCCGTCAAGCGTCAAGGGCGTTGGGCCTCACAGCTGCGGCGAGACATGGTTTACTCGCAAGCGTGACGGCCACCCGCAGCCTGCCGATCCGTGTCCTGCGCGCCGCCGCGCTTGTCGCGGCGGTGCTGCTGCTGCTGCCTTATGCGTTGACCCCGCTTTATCTTGGCATTCGCCCGGTCTCGACCCTGATGCTGTGGCGCTGGATCAGCGGCGCGCCGGCGGAGCGCGTCTGGATGCCGCTCTCGGCCATGGCGCCGGCCCTGCCGCGCTCGGTGCTCGCGGCCGAGGATGCCCGCTTCTGCATCCATCGCGGGGTCGATTTCCGCGAGCTGCGCGAAGCGATCGAGGACGCCGAAGCCTTGAGCGACATGCGCGGCGGTTCGACCATTACCCAGCAGGTGGCGAAGAACCTGTTCCTGTGGGGCGGCCGCAGCGTCGTGCGCAAGGCGCTCGAGTTCCCGCTCGCGCTGTGGATCGATCTCGTGCTGCCGAAGCGGCGCACCCTCGAGATCTATCTCAATATCGCCGAGTGGGGGCCGAATGGTGAATTCGGCGCCGAGGCCGGTGCGCGCCGGGCGTTCAACAAGTCGGCGCGCGACCTGGGCGCGCGCGAAGCGGCGCTGATGGCAGCGGTGCTGCCAAATCCGGTCCGGCGCAGCGCGGGCCGTCCAGGCCCGGGCGTCCAGCGGCTCGCCGGCATCTACCAGGGACGCGCCCGCGTCGCGGGCGAGATCGATGCCTGCGTGCGGCAGCGCTAGCACCTTGCGTCACATCGCAAAGCTGCGCATGGTGCGGTCGGGATCAAGCAAACGCGAGGCCGCTATGTCCGCAGACGGCACCTGGAACATCACGATGGACACCCCGATGGGGTCGCAGCCGGCGACGCTGACGCTTGCAACTTCCGGCAGCACGCTCACCGGGACGCAGGCCGCCATGGGCGGCTCCCGCGACATCTACGAGGGGACCGCGAGCGGCAACGATCTTGCCTGGAAGGTCGACATCACGCAGCCGATGCCGATGACCCTCGAATTCACCGGCACGGTCGACGGCAGCAAGATTTCCGGCCAGATGAAGGCCGGGGCGTTCGGCAGTTGGCCGTTTTCCGGCGACCGGGCGTAAGGAGAGCGCCGGCCGGCTCATGGTGCTGGCGCCGGCCGGATCGATCCTCTATAAGCCCGCCTTTCCTTGACGCTTCCGATGTCCGGCCGCCTCGTGCGCGGGCGTCCATGAGGAGACCGATATGGCTGTTCCGAAACGAAAAACCTCGCCGTCCAGGCGCGGCATGCGCCGCTCGGCTGACGCGCTGAAGCGGCCGACCTACATCGAGGACAAGGACTCGGGCGAGCTGCGCCGGCCGCACCACATCGACCTCAAGACCGGCATGTACAAGGGCCGGCAGGTCCTCAAGCCGAGGTCGGAGACCTGATTGGCCCGCGACGCCGTCCACGGGACCGGCCCCGCGGTCTGGAGCGTACTGCGACGGGCCGCTAGACTGAGCGTCATGCACCAGGCGTGAGGAGGTCGCCCCCCGTGTTCATGTTCGGATTCCCGCTGCTCATCATCCCGGTCGCGCTCTACAACCTGATCGCGTTCCTGTGGAACGTCGCGCCGACGGATTGGAACGCCAGGATCTACTCGTTCCAAATGGTCTCGGGCGTCGAGTGGACCATGACGCTCAGCGACGTGATCGTCATCCTCGCCCTGCTGATGCTGTTCTTCGAGATCATCAAGGCGACGCGCACGACGACCAAGTCGATCGTCGACCACATGCTCTCCACGGTGCTGTTCATCGCCGTGCTGATCGAGTTCCTGCTGGTCAGCAGGGCCGCAACCTCGACTTTCGTCATCCTGATGGTGATCTGCCTGGTCGACGTGATCGGCGGCTACACGGTCTCGATCCGCAGCGCGCAGCGCGCCTATTCGGTCGAGAAGGTCGAGCCCTGAGCACCGTTCGCCTCCGCCCCATGAGCCGCGACTTCCATCTGCCCGGCCGTTCGCCCGTCTACGCGCAGCAGGGCATGGCGGCGACGTCGCATCCGCTCGCCACGATGACCGCGATCGACACGCTCAAGGCCGGCGGCAGCGCGGCCGACGCGGCCGTCGCCGCCGCGGCGGCGTTGTGCGTGGTCGAGCCCGCCATGACCGGGATCGGCGGCGACTGTTTCTGCCTGGTCGCGCGGCCGGGCAAGCCCGTATGGGGCTACAACGGTTCGGGCCGCGCGGCGGCCGCGGTCAGTACCGAGAAGCTGCTGGCGCAGGGGATGAGCCGGAAGATCCCCGCGACCTCGCCCCATGCCGTCACGGTGCCGGGCGCGATCGAAGCGTGGGAGGCCATCCTCAAGGCGCACGGCAAGTTCGGCCTCGATCGCGCCTTGCAGCATGCGATCGGCTATGCCGAGGGTGGTTTTGTGGTTGCGCCGCGTGTCGGCGCCGATTGGGCCGAGCAGGTCGCAAAGCTCAAACCCCATGCGGGCGCCGCCAAATATTATCTCCCGCGCGGAGATGCGCCGGAGACCGGAAGCATCGTCCGGCTGTCCGCGCTCGCCGCGACCCTCAAGGCGATCGCTTCCGGCGGCGCAAAGGCGTTTTACGAGGGCCCGATCGCCGCCGATATCGCGGCGACCGTTCAGGCCGCGGGCGGATTGCTGGGGACGGAAGATCTCGCACGGCATCGCGGCGATGCCGTCACGTCCATCAGCACCAACTATCGCGGTCTCGATATCGTCGAACTGCCGCCGAACGGGCAGGGAATGATCGCACTTGTTCTCCTGAACATCATCGAGCAGTTCGATTTCACGAATCTCGATCCGAACGGACCGGACCGCCTGCATCTCATGCTTGAGGCTGCGCGCCTCGCGTTTGACATTCGCGAGACGCATCTCGCCGACCCGGCTCATATGCGCGAGCCTGTTGCCGACCTGCTCGACAAGAGCTTTGCGAAAAAGCTCTCCGCGTTGGTCGATCCCGGGAAGCGCGTGCCGTTGCCGAAGGCGCCTGCACCGCGCAGCGACACGGTCTATCTCACTGTCGTGGACCGCGATCGGATGGCCGTTTCGTTCATCAACTCGCTCTACAGCCCGTTCGGCACCGGCATCTGCACCGAAAAGACCGGCATCATGCTGCACAATCGCGGCTCGGGTTTCGTGGTCGAGCCCGGTCATCCGAACACGATCGCGCCCGGCAAGCGCCCGATGCATACCATCATTCCGGCGCTCGCACTGCGCAACGGCCGCTGTGAGATGTCGTTCGGTGTCATGGGCGCGGACTATCAGCCGATGGGTCACGCGCATCTGGTCAGCAACATGGTCGACTACGGCATGGACGTGCAGGCCGCGATCGACGCACCGCGCATGTTCTACGAGGGCGAGATCACGCACGTCGAGCGCGGCGTGCCGGCCGCGACCGTCGCGGAGCTCAAGCGCCGCGGCCACGACGTCGCGCTGCGGCCGAGCCCGCTCGGCGGCGGGCAGACCGTCCGCATCGACTGGGAGCGCGGCGTGCTGATCGGCGGCTCCGACCCGCGCAAGGACGGCTGCGCCATCGGGTACTGAACTCAGGTGGACCGCGCCACAATGCCGCCGATGTCCGCCGGCGCTCGCTTTATGGTCTCCCCATAGATCGCGATCGCTTCGGCCGGCTCGGCGCGCCGGCGCACCCGCGTCTGCGGCGCCTGCTGCCTGGTGGCGATGAGCTGGGCGAGGAACGCAGCGTTCGGCCGGCGCGAGAGCCTCGTGCGTTCGCTCGCCGCGGCGCCTTCGATCCGCGCGAGCGCCCGGCCGGGCTGCGCGGCGGCCGGTTCGGCCGCGCCGATCGCTGCGTCGGACCGCCTGCGGGCCGCCGCCCCGGTGCCTGCGCCAATCCTACCGATCGCCTGCAAAGCCTGCCCCTGTGCCGAAACGGGACATGGCTCCCGTTCTCAGCTGACAGGTCGCAAGCGGCGTGCCGCATGTTTGGTGAGCGAATTCCTCCGCGGATGCGGACGTTTTCAATTGAGCTTTGTCGAAATGTTTAGGGATGCGCCGCTAGTTTCGCCGCCTCACTCAGCCGGCTTTGCCTGCGCCCTTCTTGGCCTTCTCAGTTCAGGACGATCTGTGACCAGCACCGCGCGCATTCCCTGTGAAGTTCCTATGGCATCCGTGGGTGCGGCGGCAGCGTTGGTGAACCCGGAGCGCGTGCTGTCCTCGGTCGGCCTCGTCGCCTACGACTGGCGCCTCGATACCGACACGCTGACGTGGGGCGCGAATGCCGGCGAGGTGTTGGGCATCGCGGACGCCGCGACGATCGCGACCGGCCGCGGCTATGCCGCTTATCTCGACCCGCGCAACGCGACGACGCGCTACGACGCCGTGATGGTGCCCGGCATCCGCGACGACGGCGCCGGCGTCCCCTACCAGGCCGAATACTGCCTGACGACCGGGCCCGATTGCACGACCCGGCTGTGGATCGAAGATACCGGCCGCTGGTTCGCCGGCGCCAACTCGAGGCCGGTGCACGCCCATGGCGTGGTGCGCGTCGTCAATGCGCGCCACGAGCAGGAGGAGCGGCTCGCCTATCTGTCGCAGTTCGACGGCCTTACCGGCGAGATGAACCGCCGCGCGCTCAATGAGAATCTGACCCGCGCGCTGGAGGACGCGATCCGCTACCGCGCCTCGTGCGGCTTCCTGCTGATCGCGATCGACAATCTCGCCCGCATCAACGAAGCATTCGGCTTCGCGATCGCCGACGAGGTGATCGCGGCGGTCGGCCGGCGCATTCGCAGCCGCATGCGCGGCGCCGACATGCTCGGGCGCCACTCCGGCAACAAATTCGGCGTCGTGCTGCGGAATTGCACGCCGGATGACATGACCGCCGCGGCCGAACGCTTCATCGCCGCCGTGCGCGACGATGTGGTGCAGACCGCGGCAGGCGTGGTGGCGGCAACGGTGACGATCGGCGGCGTCGCGGCCCCGCGCCATGCCGGCACGGTCGAGGACATGCTGGCGCGCTCCCAGGAGGCGCTCGACGCCGCCAAGGCCAAGCGGCGCGGCTCATACCTGGCGTATCGGCCGAACGTCGAGCGCGAGGTGATGCGCAAGGAAAACGTCAAGGCCGCCGACGAACTGATCGCTGCGCTCAACGAACGCCGCATCCTGCTCGCCTTCGAGCCGGTGGTGGCGACCGCGACCCGCGCCGTCGCGTTCCACGAATGCCTGATGCGCATCGGCCGCGCCGACGGCACGATCGCCGCGGCCGGCGCGGTCATCCCGGTCGCCGAACGTCTCGGGCTGGTAGGCCTGATCGACCAGCGCATCGCCGAGCTGGTGGTGGCCGAGCTCGCCGCATCGCCCGGCCTCCATGCGAGCTTCAACCTGTCGCCGGCTTCGATCGCCAATCCGGAGTGGTGGTCGGCGTTCGAGGCGCAGCTGCGCGTCCATCCCGGCGCGGCCGAGCGCGTGATCGTCGAGATCACCGAAAGCATGGCGATCCAGGATCTCGGCGAGACCATCGGCTTCCTCAATCGCCTGCGCGATCTCGGCTGCCGCATCGCGATCGACGATTTCGGCGCCGGCTTCACGTCGTTGCGCAACCTGCGCAAGCTCGGCGCCGACATGCTCAAGATCGACGGCGCGTTCGTGCAGAATCTCGCGCGCTCGGACGACGACCGCGCCTTCGTGCGCACGATGATCGACCTCGCCCGCTCGCTCAAGCTCGCGACCGTCGCCGAGTGGGTGCAAGACGAGGAGTCGGTCGCGATGCTCGCGGCGTGGGGCTGCGACTACCTGCAAGGCCATCTGGTCGGCCGCGCCACCTTGCGGCGGCCGTGGGCGCCGGTCGCGCCGGCGCCCGAGGCGGCGCGACAGCCTTGATCCGGGACTGACAGCCGCTTCGGAGACGCAAAGCGCGACAGGTCAGCTCTTCTCGCCTTCCGAGAGCCGCTCGATCTTCTTCTGCATCTCGGACAGCTGACGCTTGAGGTCGTCGAGCTCGGTGCCCGCCGGCGCCGCGGCCTCGGTGCGGTTGGCCTGCTCTTCGCGCCGGGCGAACGGCATGAACATCGTGAACGCCTTGCTGAACATGTCCATGTTGCGGCGCACCTGCTCGTCGAGCGGGCCGAACGCGCCGACGCCGAAGGTCTGGGACATCTGATCGCGGAACTTCTGCTGCTCGCGCGTCAGCGAGTCGATCGAGCTTTCGAGAAAGCGCGGCACCACCATCTGCATGGCGTCGCCGTAGAAGCGGATCAACTGGCGCAGGAAGTTGATCGGAAGCAGGTTCTGCCCGCCCTCCTTGTTCTCCTGCTCGAAGATGATCTGGGTCAGCACCGAGCGGGTGATGTCGTCGCCGGTCTTGGCGTCGTACACGACGAAATCCTCGCCTTTCTTCACCATGGAGGCGAGGTCCTCGAGCGTCACGTAGGTGCTGGTGCCGGTATTGTAGAGCCGGCGGTTGGCGTATTTCTTGATGGTGACCGGCTCTTCGGTTTTGGCCATGGTGCTCATTGCTCGGTGCCGCGTTGGACCAGGATGGAACAGTGGCGCCCGCGCCGGTCGCCGCCTTTTTGCGCGGTAACTCGTGCCAGCATAAGCACTTTTGGGTGAGGTGGGCTACCGTTTTGTGCAGGGCGGCATATCTGCCGAAAAAGCCCTGCCGTGCCGCAGGCTCGCTCATGGTGCCCCGCAACAGGGGCATGCTTTGGTAGGTCTTATTGACAGTCCCGAAGTGGGCTATCAAGGATGGCCGCGAACCGAGTGGCGGACGAGCTTCCCAAACCGCAGGGATCACAGGAGATTTTCACATGGCTGACGACATCGTCATCGTCGGGGCGGCGCGTACGCCGGTCGGCGCTTTCAACGGGGCATTCGGCAATCTGCCGGCACATGAGCTGGGCAAGGCGGCGATCACCGAAGCGCTCAAGCGCGCCGGCGTCGAGGGGGCGCGGGTCTCCGAGGTCATCCTGGGTCAGATCCTGACGGCGGGGCAGGGCCAGAACCCGGCCCGGCAGGCCTCGATCGGCGCCGGCATTCCGGTCGAGAGCCCGGCCTGGGGCGTCAACCAGCTGTGCGGATCGGGCCTGCGCGCGGTCGCGCTCGGCTATCAGGCGATTCTCAACGGGGATTCGGAGATCGTGGTCGCGGGGGGGCAGGAATCCATGAGCATGGCGCCGCACTGCCAGCATCTGCGCAATGGCGTGAAAATGGGCAGCGTCGAATTCATCGACACCATGATCAAGGACGGGCTGTGGGACGCCTTCAATGGCTATCACATGGGCACGACCGCCGAGAACGTGGCCACGAAATATCAGATCACGCGTCAACAGCAGGACGAGTTCGCGACCGCCTCGCAGAACAAGGCAGAAGCGGCGCAGAAAGCCGGCCGGTTCAAGGACGAGATCGTCGCCGTCACCATCAAGGGCCGCAAAGGCGACGTGGTGGTCGACACCGACGAGTATCCGAAAGCCGGCGTCACGGTCGACTCGATCGCCAAGCTGCGCCCGGCGTTCAGCAAAGACGGCACCGTGACCGCCGCCAACGCCTCCGGCATCAATGACGGCGCCGCCGCGGTGGTGCTGATGAGCGCGGCACAGGCCGCCAAGGAAGGCAAGACACCGCTCGCCCGCATCGTGTCGTGGGCGCATGCCGGCGTCGATCCCGCCATCATGGGCACCGGGCCAATCCCCTCCTCGCGCGCCGCGCTCAAGAAAGCCGGCTGGAACATCGGCGACCTCGACTTGGTCGAGGCCAACGAGGCGTTCGCGGCGCAGGCCTGCGCGGTCAACAAGGACCTCGGCTGGGACACCGCAAAGGTCAACGTCAACGGCGGTGCGATCGCCATCGGCCACCCGATCGGCGCGTCGGGCGCGCGCGTGCTCGTGACGCTCTTGCATGAGATGCAGAAGCGCAATTCCAAGAAAGGCCTCGCCACGCTGTGTATCGGCGGCGGCATGGGCATCGCGATGTGCGTGGAGCGCTGAGGCAAGCATCGGATGAACCGACACCGTCCTTCGGACGGCTATGCCGGACCATGACGACGACAGGGAGGTTGCGTTATGACACGCGTTGCGGTGGTGACGGGCGGGACGCGCGGGATCGGGGCTGCGATCTCCAAGGCGCTGAAGGCGGCCGGCTACAAGGTCGCCGCCAACTACGGCGGAAATGACGAGGCGGCGCAGAAGTTCAAGTCCGAGACCGGCATCAACGTCTACAAGTGGGACGTGTCCTCCTATGAGGCGTGCGAGGCGGGCCTGAAACAGGTCGAGGCCGATCTCGGTCCGGTCGAAGTGCTGGTCAATAATGCCGGCATCACGCGCGACGCCATGCTCCACCGCATGAAGCCCGAGCAGTGGACCGCGGTAATCAACACCAACCTCAACTCGCTGTTCAACATGTGCCGCCCGCTGATCGAGGGCATGCGCGCGCGAAAATTCGGGCGCATCATCAACATCTCGTCGATCAACGGCCAGAAGGGCCAGATGGGGCAGACCAACTATTCGGCCGCCAAGGCCGGCGAGATCGGCTTCACCAAGGCGCTGGCGCAGGAAAGCGCGCGCAGCGGCATCACCGTCAACGCCATCTGTCCGGGCTACATCAACACCGAGATGGTGCAGGCAGTGCCCAAGGACGTGCTGGAGAAGTCGATCCTGCCGCTCATCCCGGTCGGCCGGCTGGGCGAGCCCGAGGACATCGCGCGTTGCGTCGTGTTCCTCGCCTCCGACGATGCTTCCTTCATCACCGGCTCGACGCTGTCGGCGAACGGCGGACAGGTGATGATGTAGCGCTACGCCGGCTTTCCGGCGCGCGCCAATATCGCCGCGATGGGAACGGCCAGCCGTTCGCGCCGGCGATAGCGTTCGGCCCGGCGCTCGATGTCGGCGACGATTGCCGGAAGCGCCGCCGGTTTCTGCGCCGCGATCAGCGCCGCCATGCGCACCGTTCCGGCCGAGAGCGCGGCGATTAGCGCTTGCGCATCCGCGAGCGACCATTCGGCGCGCACGACCGCGGCGGCGGGATCGGTGAAGCCGGCGCACGCCAAAGCATTCAGGCAATCATCGATACGGTTGAACGAGCCGCCAGGCGGCGGCGTCTTGGCGGCGGTGCGGTCTCCGTGGCGCGCAATCGCGTCGAACACGAGCTGCCAGGCAATGTTCTCGCTTGGCTCGGCCCAGACCGTGAAGGCGACGCGCCCGCCCGACGCGAGCACGCGGCGGGCTTGCACCAACGCGCTGTCGGGGCGCGGCACGTGGTGGATGCCGAAGTTCGAGATGACCGCGTCGAACACACCGTCCGGATACGGCAGCGCCTCCGCGTCGCCTTCCTCGATCGGAATTTCCGGATGCGTCGCGCGGGCGATGCCGATCATGGCGGCCGAGAAGTCCAGCCCTTGCGCGGCGGCGCCGCGCGCCATCGCGGCTGCGGCCGCATGACCAGGCCCGCACGCGACATCGAGCACGCGTGAGCCGGGCGCGATTCCCGCCGCGTCGAGCAGCGGCGCGATGAACGGCGCGGTCGCGCGCGCGAACGTGTCCTCGTAGGCGGCGGCGGCCCGTTGCCAGCCGGCGTGCTCGAAGGCGCGCACCGCATGCGGCTCGAACGTCATGAAACTCAGCCGTCGGACATCTTATCCAGAGCGGCCTGGACCGAGCCGACGCGCCGGATCAGCCGTGCTTCCTTGCTTTGCCGGTTGCTCGACGGCGGCAGGGCGGTTTCATCCACCGGCGTGCCGGTGAGCAGGCCCAAATAGGTCGCGAGGTGCGCCTGGGCGTACCAGTCGCACTGGTCCTTGCAATAGAACGTGCCGGTGAGGATGTGCGCGCCGTTCGAGGGCTGCACGTAGCTGGTGCTGTTCGCCCGCATTCCCAGCTCCATGCTGCCGATGCCGAACCAGACGACGTCCGGGACATCGAGGCAATTGTCGGAATAGATGCTGTCGATGCCGCTCAGGTTCTCGAGCGCGAGCGGGACGATGTCGAGCGAATTCTGGTAGCGCCGCGCCTGCCCGAACTTGCAGTCATAGTACATGGCGAAGTTCGCGTCGCCCGCCGTCGGCCCTGCGAATACCACCGGCACGATCGTGCGAGCATTCGAGAACGTGCCGTGTATCCATGCCGCCACGATGGTGGCAAGGCAGCCTCCCAGGCTGTGCCCGGTGACGTATGTCGTCACGCCGGCATGCGCGGGGTCGGCGTAGAACGTGGTCAGGTAGCGCTCCAGGGTCAGACCGGCCTCGCTCAACGCCCTGAGAGTGGCAAGCCCGTCGAGCGTGCCGTCGGCGACGCGGGACGGGTCGTCGGGCGCCCACGGCATGGGCTGCTGCCAAGCGCCATCGATGTCCTCCCAGACCTGCCAGAGGATGCCCCAGATGTCGTCGACATCGACGTCGGTGCCGCGGATGGTCACGCAAATGGATTGGGGCACCGTGCCGGTGGCTGTTGCGAAATAGCCGGCCACGAAGGCGAGATTGGCCTCGTCGTCGTCCTGCTCCGGTCCCCACAGGCATTTCCAATGCCCGTTCGGATCGAGCGGAGGAGTCTTGCAGATCGCCGGCGCGATGTCCGACAGACAGGGCAGGTAGGACGTCACGCAGAGCTGCAGCGTCGCGAGCGCGAGAGGATCGGCCAGCGGCGTTCCATTGTCATCGGCCATGATGCTCCCCAACGGTGTCGTGCCTGGCACGTGATATACTAGTACTCCTCCCCTGGCGCGTCAGCCGCTTCATGTCCTCGTCACGCATCGCCACGCTGGTCGGCTTCACCGCGATCCTGATGTGGTCGCTGCTCGCGCTGCTCACGGCGGCGTCGGGGCAGGTGCCGGCGTTCCAGCTCGCCGCCATGACGTTCGCGCTCGGCGGCGCCCTGGGCGCGACGACCTGGGTGTTTCGCCGCGACGCCGTCGCGGCGCTGAGGCAGCCGGCGGAAGTGTGGACCCTTGGGGTCGGCGGCCTGTTCGGCTATCACGCGCTGTATTTCCTGGCGCTGCGGCTCGCGCCGCCGGCCGAGGCCGGTCTCATCAGCTATCTCTGGCCGCTGCTCATCGTGCTGCTCTCGGCCTTGCTGCCGGGCGAGCGGCTGCGCGTGCATCACGTCCTCGGTGCGCTCATCGGCCTTGCCGGCACCGTGCTGCTGTTTGTCGGCCGCGGCGGGCTCGGCTTCGCGCTCGATTCCATGCCGGGCTTTGCGGCGGCGTTCGTCGCGGCGTTCGTGTGGGCTACCTATTCGGTGCTCTCGCGCCGTTTCGCCGCCGTGCCGACCGACGCGGTGGTTGGGTTCTGCATCGTGACGGCGATTCTTGCAGGCATCTGCCACCTGCTGTTCGAACAGACCGTGTGGCCGGCGAACGCGACGCAGTGGCTCGCGATCCTCGGCCTCGGCGTCGGTCCGGTCGGCGCGGCGTTCTATGCCTGGGACATCGGCGTCAAGCGCGGCGACATCCGCGTGCTCGGCGCCGCATCGTACGCGGCCCCGCTGCTCTCGACCCTGTTCCTGGTGCTGGCCGGATATGCGGCGGCGAACTGGTCGCTGCTGCTCGCCGCCATCCTGATCGCGGGCGGCGGCGTGCTTGCGGCGAAGGATATGCTGGTCAAGCGAGGTTAGCTATCCGGGGTCCAATCCTTGGGCGCGAGCTCGAACCGCGAGAACTCGAAGCCGGGCGCGACCGTGCAGCCGGTAAGCGTCCAATCGCCGAGGCTCTCCGCCGCAAACCACGCGCCGGCCGGCACGGCGGCTTGCGGCCGCTCGCCGCCGGCGAGGTCGGGACCGAGGCGGATCGTGGTTCGCTTGTCGCCATCGGCGATGTCGAGCTTCAGCGCCGCACCGGCGTACCAGTGCCAGATCTCGACCGCGTCGATGCGATGCCAGTGCGAGCGCTCGCCGCGCGCGAGCAGGAAATAGATTGCGGTCGACGCCGCGCGGGAACCCTCGATGGTGCGCGCGTCGCGGAACGTCTCGCGGTAGTGCCCGCCTTCCGGATGCGGCTTCAACTCGAGCAGGCGGATGATGTCCGTCGCGGCGAGGGGCAAGTCAGAACTTGTCCTTGCGCGCGCGGATGGTGGCGAACACCTGGACCGGCGGCATGCCTTCGAGCCCGATCGCGGCGGCGACCGAAGGAAGGTCGGCGCGCAGGAACGGATTGGTGGATTTCTCGGTCGCGATCGTGGTCGGGATGGTGGCCTGGCCCTTCTCGGTCAGGCGCACCACCTCCTCGGCGCGTTTGCGCAGCGCCGCGTTGTTCGGCTCGATGGTCAGCGCGAAGTGGACATTGGCGGCGGTGTATTCGTGACCGCAGTACAGCTGCGTCTCCATCGGCAGGTTGCGCAGCTTGAGCAGCGACTGCCACATCATTTCGGGCGTGCCCTCGATGATGCGCCCGCATCCGACCGAGAATAGCGTGTCGCCGACGAAAGCGAGCTTCTCCTGCTTGAACCAGTAGGCGATGTGGCCGGCAGTGTGGCCCGGCGTTTCCAGCACGCGCCCGACCAGCGAACCGACGGTGACGACGTCGCCCTCGCGCACGGTGACGTCGAGATTGCCGATCTTGGAAGCTTCCTTGCGCGGGCCGACCACGCGGCAGACATATTTCTTCTTCAGGTCGGCGATGCCGGCGGTGTGATCGCCGTGATGATGCGTCACCAGGATGTCGGTAAGGCGCCATCCGGTCTTCGCCAGCGCGGCTTCGACCGGCGCGGCTTCGGGGGCGTCGATCGCCGCCGTCGCGCCGGTCGCGGGATCGTGCAGCAGGACGCCGTAGTTATCCTTGAGGCAGGGAAACAATTGCGTAGCGGCCGGCATGGCTGAATGCGTCTCCGCGGGGACGTTAGCACGGCGCATGCGCGTCTCAACGAATGATTTTCGAACAATCCATTCGATCATTGTCGGTTCCGGCACGAGCGACCATAATCGGTGGCGGGACACCTTCGGCGCGAAGATTCATGTCTCTCGACGTCATCGATCTGCGTAACTTCTACGCCCAGCCGCTCGGCACGGTGGCGCGGCGCTTCATCGCTCGTGGTATCCGGGCACGGTGGAGCGACGCGCGCGCCCTGCGCATGGCCGGGATCGGCTATGCGACGCCGTATCTGGGGCTGTTCCGCGAAGAAGCCGAACGCTGTCTCGCCTTCATGCCGGCCGCGCAGGGCGTGGTGAAATGGCCCTCGGCGCGCCCGACGCTCGCCGCATTGGTCGAGGAGCATGATCTGCCGCTGACCGATGCGGCGGTCGATCGCGTCCTGCTGGTGCATTCATTGGAGATGTCGCAGGACCCCGAGACTCTGCTGCGCGAGGTGTGGCGCGTGCTCGCGGCTGGCGGCCGGCTGCTGGCGGTCATCCCCAACCGGCGCGGCGTGTGGGCGCGCGTGGACACGACGCCGTTCGGCCACGGCCGGCCCTATTCGCGCTCGCAGATCACGCATCTGCTGCGCGAAACCTGGTTCACGCCGACGAACTGGAGCGAGGCGCTATATGTGCCGCCGATCGCGCGCAATTGGTTTCTGCGCTCGGCAGCGGCGTGGGAGCGCACCGGCGCGACCATCTCGGCGCCGTTCGCCGGCGTCCATGTCGTGGAGGCGACCAAGCAGGTCTATCGCGCCATTCCGGCGCGGCGCGAACGGCGGCGTTTGGTGCCGAGCCTCGAGCCGGTGCTGGCGCCCTCGCCGGGTGGGGCGGCGCGCGTCTGATCAGTCGCCGCCCGAGCGCGGACCGGGATCGTCCGACTGATCGCCGGCGCCGTGCTGGCCCGCGGGCATGTCGCCGCGCGGTCCGCGATGGCGGCGGCGGCGGCGGTGCAGCGGGAAGCGGTCGGGCTGGTTGTCGAAGCCGTTCTGCGGCTGCCCCTGCGGCTGCTGCGGCGCGCCGCCGGTGATGAAGGCCGGCAGGCGGTCGACGGCGCCCTGCTCGCCGCCCTGGGTCGGCGGTTGGGCAGTCGGCTGCTGCGGGCGGGCCTCGTAGGGTCGGTGCTCGCGCGGCTGATAGTGCTGGTCGCGCGGCGGGAAGGGCTGCGCGTCGCGCGGCAGGTAGGGCTGCGGCTCGCTGGGCGTGAACCCGGCCTCGCCCGGGGTGCCGATCGGCTGCCCATCGCCCTCGCCGTCCTCGTAACCGTCCTCGCCGCGCCCCTGATCGGCGCCTTCCGGCCGCTGGTAGAACTGTTGACCGGGCTGGCGGAACTGTTCCTGCGCCGCCGCGATCAGGCGGAAATAGTGTTCGGCGTGTTGGTAGTAGTTCTCGGCCGAGATCGGATCGCCGGAGGATTGCGCGTCGCGTGCGAGTTGCATGTATTTCTCGGCGACGTGATTGGCGGTGCCGCGGATCTTCACGTCCGGCCCGTTGGACTCATAAACCCGCGTGAGCGGATTATGGCCCTTGCCGCCGCCGCGATTGTTGTTGTTGCGCCCGCGCATGCGCTTGTTGTGATGCTGATGCTGACCGTTTCTCATGGCTCTTGGTTCACCGGTTCTCCGTTAGCGGCGTGTCTCACACGCCGAGGGTCCATTCCCAACTGCTTCCACGGGCGCAACGCGCCGCGCTTTCCGAGTCGGCCCGTGCCGCACGCGGGATTGCCACGTCGTACGACTCGAGCTTTGCGATGCATGTCGCGATGATCAGAACACCTCTTGGCCGCAGCCCTGCTGCAGCGTGGGTTCACCTTATCGTCACGCGTTCCGTCAAGCCTCGCGGGCTCGACGCACGCCAGCGGTGAAAAGCATGCTCGCGAGCCGGCGAAACCCTCATTCCGTCAATCGGAAGCTCGTCATTCGCCCTATCCGCGCCGCCGCCTCACGGAGCCTCGCTCCGGGCCTCTGGCCAGCGCCTCAACACTGTTCTCGGGTCGATTCCGTGATCTGACCCTAATCGGTCTTTGTGTCTATTCCAAGCGCTTTTTTAGCTCTGCTGGCCCGCAGGCGCATGGCGGGCGTGCAGCGCCCGCGGGATGCCGGCGAGATCCGGGCGGGCCGGCGCGACGTCAAGACCCTGCGCGCCAAGCAGCGAGGCGACGTCGTCCGCCTGTCCGGCGCCGATCTCCACGATCAGATGGCCGCCCGGCGCAAGCAGCCGCGCGGCGTCGGCGGCGATCGCCCGATAGGCGGCAAGCCCGTCGGCGCCCCCATCGAGCGCGGCGCGCGGGTCGTGATCGCGCACCTCGGGGGCAAGCGTCGCGATGTCGGCAGTCGCAACGTAAGGTGGGTTCGAGACCACCAGATCGCAAGCCGCGAGCGCAGAACCGAAATCGCACGCGACGAAAGCAGCCCGTGCCTGGAAGCCGAGGCTCGCAGCGTTGCGGCGCGCGACCGCGAGCGCGGCGAGGCTGGTGTCGGTTCCCACGCCGACGGCGCTCGGCAGCTCGCTGAGCAGGGCGATGAGCAGCGCGCCCGAGCCGGTGCCGAAATCGGCGATGCGCAGCGCTCGTTGCCGCGCGCCGTCGCGTTCGAGCACCGCGAGCGCGCATGCGACCACGGTCTCGGTCTCCGGCCGCGGCACCAGCACGGCCGGCGTGACGGCTAGGGCCAAGCTCCAGAACTCGCGTCTTCCAACGATGCGCGCGACCGGTTCGCGCGCGAGCCGGCGGACGGCGAGCCGCCCGATATGCGCCGCGTACCGCTCCGGCAGTTGGCGCCCCGCGGCCGCCGCGAGCGCGGCGTGGTCGAGGCCGAGCGCGTGGCCGACCAGCACGCGGGCGTCGAGGTCGGGACTGTCGAGACCGGCAGCGCGGAACGCCGCGCCAAGGATGCGGCGTGCTTGCGCGACGGATGTGCCGGGGGCCAAGTCGCCGAACGCGAGCGCCGCACGCGGCGTCCCTCCTTGTGGCAGCGGGTTCACTGCGTCTCCGCCTGCGCCGCCAGCAGGGCGGCCTGATGCTCGGTGACCAGCGCATCGATCACCTCGCCGAGCGCTTCGCCCTCGATCACCTTGGGAAGATTGTAGAGCGTGAGGTTGATGCGGTGGTCGCTCACCCGCCCCTGCGGAAAATTATAGGTGCGGATGCGTTCCGAGCGGTCGCCGGTGCCGACCTGGCCGCGGCGTTCGGCGGCGCGCGCGGCGTCCTGCTTCTGGCGCTGGAAGTCGTACAGCCGCGCGCGCAGCACGGCAAAGGCCTTGGCGCGGTTGCGGTGCTGCGAGCGGTCCTCCTGCATCATCACCACGATGCCGCTCGGAATGTGGGTCACGCGGACCGCCGACTCGGTCTTGTTGACGTGCTGGCCACCGGCGCCGCCCGCCCGCAGGGTATCGATCTTGAGGTCGGCCTCGTTGATGGCGATGTCGACCTCCTCGGCCTCCGGCAGCACCGCCACCGTCGCGGTCGAGGTGTGGATGCGTCCCGAGCCCTCGGTCGCCGGCACCCGCTGCACCCGGTGCACGCCCGACTCGTATTTAAGCCGGGAGAAGGCGCCGCGGCCGCGGATCTCGGCGACGATCTCCTTGTAGCCGCCCATGGAGCCCTCGCTCGCCGAGATCACCTCGACCTTCCAGTTCTGCTTGGCGGCGTGGCGCTCGTACATGCGGAACAGGTCGCCGGCGAAGATCGAGGCCTCGTCGCCCCCGGTGCCGGCGCGGATCTCGAGGATCACGTTGCGCTCATCCATGGCGTCCTTGGGGATGAGGGCGCGCTTGATCTCGGCTTCGAGCGCGAGCCGCCTTGTCTCCAGCGCGGGCTTCTCGGCGGCGGCGAGCGCGCGCATCTCGGCGTCGGTCCTGGCATCGGCCAGCATCGTCTCGAGATCGGCGATTTCCGTGGTGACGCCGCGATAGGTCTTGATCGTCCCGACCAGCGGGGCGAGCTCGGCGAACTCGCGCGACAGCTTCACGTAGGTGTCGCGCTCGGGCGCCGCCGACAGCTCGGTTTCGACCGCCGCATGGCGGGCGAGGAGGGCGTCAAGCTTGGCTTCAGGGAGCATCGGTCAGAGCACCAGCCCCTCGGCGGCCGCGAAGGCCTCGAGCTTCTCGCGGATCGAGACCTTGCCGCCCGGATTCTCGAGCATCGGCCCGACCAGTTCGGCAACCTTCTTGGCGTGAAGGTCGAGCACCATGGCCTTCACCGGGCCGATCGCCGAGGCCGCGAGCGACATCGAACGGTAGCCGATGGCGATCAGCGCCAGCGCGCCGACCGGCGTCGAGGCAAGCTCCCCGCACAGCGTCACCGGCTTGCCGTGCTTCTTCGCCGCGTCGACGATGCCCTTGAGGGCGCGCAGCACCGGCACCGAGATCGGATCGAAACGGTTGGCGACGCGGGTGTTGCCGCGATCGGCGGCGAACAGGAACTGCACCAGGTCGTTGGAGCCGACCGACACGAAATCGGCGCGCGTCAGCAGCTCGTCGAGCTGGTAGAGCAGCGAGGGCACTTCGAGCATGACCCCGACCTGCACGCGGTCGGGCAGCGCCTGCTTGGCGCGGCGGATGCGGGTCAGCTCGCGTTCGATCACGCGCTTGGCCTGCTCGAACTCGTCGAGCGTCGCGACCATCGGAAACATGATGCGCAGCTCGCGCTCGGCGGCGGCCTGCAGCAGCGCGCGCACCTGACCATCGAGCAGCTCCGGCTGGTCGAGGCCGAGGCGGATGGCGCGGAAACCAAGCGCCGGATTCTCCTCCTCCACCACCTCCATGTAGGGAAGCACCTTGTCGCCGCCGATATCGAGGGTGCGGAAAGTCACCGGCTTGTCGTCGGCGGCGTCGAGCACGGAGCGATAAAGGGCGAGCTGCTCGCTCACGCGCGGCAGCGCCTCCGCCACCATGAACTGCAGCTCGGTGCGGAACAGCCCGATGCCGGCGGCGCCGGTCTCTACCAGATGCGGCAGGTCGACCATGAGCCCGGCATTGAGCAGGAGCGTCACCCGCTCGCCGTCCTTGGTGACGCAAGGCTTGTCGCGCAATTCGAGGTACTGCGCCTGGCGGCGCGCGCGCAGCCGCACGCGCTCGGCGTAGGCGCGCTCCACGTCGGCCATCGGCCGCACGTGCACTTCGCCCGAGGTGCCGTCGACGATGATCGGGTCGCCCGGGTCGACCAGGCCGCTCGCGTTTTCGATGTGGCCGACCGCCGCGATGCCGAGCGCGCGCGCCACGATCGCCACGTGCGAGGTCGGCCCACCTTCCTCCAGCACGAGCCCGCGCAGGCGTTTGCGGTCGTAGTCGAGCAACGCGGCCGGTCCCATGCTGCGCGCCACCAGGATGGCGTTCTCCGGCAGCCGGTCCTTGGGCGGCGCGTGGTCCTGGCCCATGAGCTGGCGCATCAGGCGGTTGGCCAGATCGTCGAGGTCGTGCAGGCGGTCGCGCAGGTAGGGATCGGTCTGGCGCAGCATGCGGGCGCGGGTGTCGGATTGGATGCGCTCGACCGCCGCTTCAGCGGTCAGTCCGGTCATCACGGCTTCGCGCATCCTGTGCAGCCAGCCGCGGTCGTGCGCGAACATGCGGTAGGCTTCGAGCACGTCGCGATGCTCGCCGCCGTCGGCCACCTCGCGGCGTTCCAGCAGCAGGTCGAGGTCGGCGCGCAGCGTCTCGACCGCGGCATCGAGCCGTTTTGCCTCCTTCTGCACGTCGTCGGCGATGTAGTTTGTCACGACGACGCGCGGCTCGTGCAGCACCACGTGCCCGAGGCCGATGCCTTCGGAGATCGCGAGCCCCGAGAGCTGCAGCGTGCGGCGCGCCGCCGGCTCGGCGCCGGGCCGCGCCAGCGCCGAGAGCTCGCCCGAAGCGATCATCTCGGCCAGCACCATCGCTGTGGTCTGCAGCGCCTCCTCTTCCTCCTCCGAGTAGGTGCGGTGCGCGCGGTTCTGCACCACGAGCACGCCGAGCGTGTTGCCGGCGCGCAGGACCGGCACGCCGAGGAAGGAGTGGTAGTTCTCTTCTCCGGTCTCCGGCCGGTACGAGAACGCCGGGTGGTGCTGCGCGTCGTTGAGATTGATCGAGCGTGCTTCGCTCGCCACCAGGCCGACCAGGCCCTCGTCCTGGCGCAGCACGGTCAAGTGAACGGCCTCGCGCTTGAGGCCTTCGGTGGCGTACAGCTCAAGCGTGCCGTCGACGCGCAGCACGTAGACGGAGCACACCTCCGCCACCATGTTGGCGGCGATCAGCACCACGATCTTGTCGAGGCGATCCTGCGCGCTGACCGGCTCCGCCATCACCTCGCGGAGCCGGCGCAACAGCACGCGCGGACCGCCGAGCGCGCCACGCATGAGAAGTCCTTCGTGCCGTCCCTCGGGCCCGGTCCCCGCTCAACGGTCTATGGGTGGCTATAGCGAATGCCCTGTGTCGTGAGCAAGGCTGGAGCATGATCCGTTCCCGATCATGCTCCGGATTCCTTATTTGGTCGCGTTTTCTGCCGCTGCACACTTCGCCGGAAAACGCTCCGGGCGCGGCTTACCAGGCGTAGCTCGCCGCGATGCGGCCGCAGGCGGCGCGGAACGCGTCGGAATCGATGATCCGACGATAAATCTCGCTCATGGTTTCGCGGCCGGTCGGACGCGCGCCGGATAATTGCTGCGGTGCAGGAATTGTTCCGAACAGTCGGTCGAGCGCGGCCGCACGATCGGGCGCCGTCGCAATGCGCGAAAGCTCGGCCGCCGGCATTGCGCCCGTCAGCAGGTCGAACAGGACCGCGCCGTCGAGCAGCGGCAGCTGCGCCAGGTCGGCCTTGGCGAGCAGGCGCGCCAGGCGATGATCCGGATGCGTCGGGTCTTCCGCCGCGGGCTTGAAATTGCCGATCTGCGGGGCACCGTCGTACCACTTGGGGCCGGCCGCGAGCTGCGCGCCGAGTTCGGCACATTCGTCGGCGACGTAATAGCGGTTGAGGTCGTCGGTCCAGGCGAAGCGGTAGTCGGCCGCGATCAGCAGCGGCTCCCATTCGCCGTGCGACGGCTCGAAGGTGAACGGCTCGATCGCCTCCACGATCACGACCTTGGGCCGATAACGGCGCCAGTCCGCACCGGACAGCACGCCTTCCTCGCCGCCCTCGACGTCGATCTTGAGGAAATCGATCTGCGCCGGCGCATGCTGCGCGCACAAGGCTTGCACGGTGGTGACGGGAAGCACGACCTGCTCGGGCGTGCGGCCGACCTCGCGTGCGGCCTTCAAGGCGACATCGGCAATCCCGGTGGAGAGGCCGTGGAATTCACGCTGCAGGTAGAACATGGTCTCGCCCGATGTGACGCCGCACAGCACCTGATGCTGGGAGTCGCGCGGCCTGACCGCGCGCGAGAGCGCCGCGAGCGCCGGGTTCGGCTCGACCGTGATGCCGCGCCAGCCCTGCAGGTAGAAGGCGAAGGAGACGTTGTCGAACACCGGGTGGCCGGCGCCGACGTCGATGTAGAAGCCGCTGGTCCGGCCCTCGAAGCAACGCCAGAGATGGAAATCCTCGAAACGCTGGGCGTAGGAGAGGGGAAGCATGCAACGCGTTTATCCGACCGCTCAATCCGCCTGCGCGATTCCGGCTTCCTTCACGACCTGCTGCCACTTGGCGATCTCGCTGGTCAGGAACGTGGCGAGCCGCTCCGGCGTGCCGCCGGTGACGATCAGCCCCTGCTTGGAGAGCTTGTCGACCACCGCCGGTGATTTGAGGATCGCGTTGATGGTCGCATTGTAGCGCGCGACGATCTCGGCCGGCGTGCCGGCGGGCGCCAGGATGCCGTACCAGAACGTGACCTCGAAGTCGGTCAGGCCCTGCTCCCGCAGGGTCGGCACGTCGGGGGCGACGGGGGTGCGTTCCTTGCTGCCGGTGGCGAGCAGGCGCACCTGGTTCTGCGCCGCCATCGGCATGATCACGTGGATGGCCTGGAACGCGGCGCCGACGTGGCCGCCGATCAGGTCCTGGGTGGCGCCGGCCGATCCGCGATAGGGGATGTGCTTGAGGTCGGTCTTGGTAACGAGCTTGAACAGCTCCATGGCGAGATGATGCGGCGTGCCGGCGCCGGGCGAGCCGTAGTTGAGCTCGCCGGGACGCGCCTTGAGATGATCGATGAATTCCTTGGTCGATTTGGCCGGCACCGAGGGGTGCACCACGAGCGCGATCGTGCCGGTGGCGACATGAACGATCGGCGTGAAGCTCCTGACCGGGTCGTAGGGCAGGTTCTTGAACAGGCTGACATTGTTGGTGAACGGATTGGTGGTCATCAGGATGGTGTGGCCGTCGGGCGCACCGCGCGCGGCCAGCTGCGTCCCGATATTGCCGCTCGCGCCCGGCTTGTTGTCGATGACGACCGGCTGGTTCCAGCGCTGCTGCAACTCCTCGCCGACGGTGCGGGCGAGGATGTCGGGCCCGGAGCCCGGCGTATAGGGCACCACGACCGTGATCGCGCGTCCCGCTTGCTGCGCGCTCGCGCCGGAAAGGGGAGTCGCGAACAGCGCGGCGGCGAGGCAAACGGACAGTGGGTTCGAATGGAAACGCATGGGACGGCTCCCTCCTGGACCGGCGCGATTACTTGTCGAGACCGTACAGCGAATGCAGCGTGCGCACAGCCAGCTCGGTATAGGCTGCGTCGATCAGTAGCGAGAACTTGATCTCCGAGGTGGTGATGGCGCGGATGTTGATGCCGCGCTCGGCCAACGCCTTGAAGGCGAGCGCGGCGACGCCGGCGTGGCTGCGCATGCCGATGCCGATCACCGAGACCTTGGCGACGTCGGTCGAGCCGTCGAGATGGTCGTAGCCGATCTTGTCCCTGGATTTCACCAGCACGTCGTTCGCCCGGTCGTAGTCGGCGGCCGGCACCGTAAAGGTCAGGTCGGTGAAGGCGCCGTCGGCAGAGACGTTCTGCACGATCATGTCGACGTTGATGTTGGCTTCCGCCAGCGGTCCGAAGATGGCGGCGGCGACGCCGGGCTTGTCCTGCACGCGGCGGATCGAGATCTGCGCCTCGTCCTTGGAGAAGGCGATGCCGGTGACGACCTGCTGTTCCACGATCTCCCCCTCGTCGCAAATGAGTGTGCCCGGCGGCATGTTGGACATCGGATCGATGTCCTCGGGCCGGTCGAAACTGGAGCGCACGAAGATGCGCACATTGTGCACCATGCCAAGCTCGACCGAGCGCACCTGCATGACCTTGGCGCCGAGCGAGGCGAGTTCCAGCATCTCCTCGAACGCGATTCTGCTGAGCCGCTTGGCGCGCGGCACGACGCGCGGGTCGGAGGTGTAGACGCCGTCGACATCGGTGTAGATGTCGCAGCGGTCGGCGCGGATCGCGGCCGCTATCGCCACCGCGGACGTGTCGGAGCCGCCGCGGCCGAGCGTGGTGATGCGGCCGGTCTCCTTGTGCATGCCCTGGAAGCCGGCGATCACGGCCACCTCGTTGCGCTGCTTGAAGCCCCGGATCAGTTCCTCGCCGTTGATGTCCAGGATGCGTGCGGCCGCATGCGCGTTCGAGGTCAGGATCGGGAGCTGCCAGCCTTGCCAGGAGCGGGCGTTGATCCCGATGCCTTCCAGCACGATGGCGAGCAGCCCGGCGGTGACCTGCTCGCCGGAGGCCACCACCGCGTCGTATTCGCGCGCGTCATGCAGGGGAGCGGCCTCGCGCGCCCAGGCCACCAGCTCGTTGGTCTTGCCCGCCATGGCCGAGACGATGACGGCCACCTCGTGGCCGGCGTCGACCTCACGCTTGACGTGGCGCGCGACGTTGCGGATGCGGTCGAGGTCGGCGACCGACGTTCCGCCGAACTTCATGACGAGGCGGGCCATGGCGTGAAAGTGCATCCCCGGAAAGGCGGGTATCCTTTAGCGGTGAGTTTTCAGGGCCGCAACCCGTCACGCCGCCTTGCGGATGTCCGCCACGTGCTGCGCGACGCGGCGCAGGTCGTCGACGAAGCGGGCGTATTCCCGCGCCTTGGAGGCCTCGTCCGGCAGCCGCAGCAGGAACGAAGGGTGCACCGTGATCAAGCCGGGCAGATCCTGGCGCAATTGGATGATGGCGCCGCGCATGCGCGCGATCGTCACGTCGCGGCCGGTGAGCGCGCGGGCGGCGGTGCCGCCGAGCGCCACGGTCAGTTTCGGACCGATCAGGCGAAGCTCCCGGTCGAGCCACCAACGACAGCGCTCGATCTCGTCGTTGTTCGGCTTTTGATGGATGCGGCGTTTGCCGCGCGGCTCGAACTTGAAGTGCTTCACCGCATTGGTGACGTAGACGCGCGCGCGGTCGATGCCGGCTTCGACGAGCGCGCGGTCGAACATCTGCCCGGCCGGCCCGACAAACGGCCGCCCCCGCAGGTCCTCCTGATCGCCGGGCTGCTCGCCGACGAACACCACGGCGGCGTCGGAGGGGCCTTCGCCGAACACGGTCTGGGTCGCGTCGCGGTAAAGCGGGCAACGCTCGCAATGCGCAGCTTCCGTGCGCGCGTCTGCCAGCGTGACGAAGGGCGCAGCGTCCGGGTCGGACGGTGAAGCCGCAGCGCCGATCGCCGGGTCAACGGGGAACAACTCTGCTTGTTGCTCGAGCGGGCGTCGTTTCGGCATCTTTGTTCAGCGGTGGTTTGCGGCAGCCGTTGCGGCAACGTGAGGGGTCACACTACGTTCCCCTGGCGTTATGTTCTTTATTTGTTCTCATTAGGCGATGAAGTCAAGCGCGCGCTACAACACTGGACCGCAATAGGATCGATGAAGTTCCGGAAGAACCGATGCAATACCGCAATCTGGGTTCGAGCGGCGTGAAGGTCTCGCCGCTGTGCCTCGGCACCATGATGTTCGGCGGGCCGACCGACGAGGCGACCGCCGGACGGATCGTCGCCAAGGCGCGGGAAAACGGCGTCAACTTCATCGACACGGCCGACGCCTACAACGGCGGCAAGTCCGAGGAGATCGCCGGGCGCGCGATCGGCAACGCCCGCCACGACTGGGTGCTCGCCACCAAGCTCGCCAACCCGATGGGCGAGGGCGCGAACCGCGGCGGGCTGTCGCGCAAGTGGGTGATGCAGGCGGCCGAGGAGAGCCTGCGCCGGCTCGGCACCGACTACATCGACATCTACTACCTGCATAAGGAGGACCACGCCACGCCGCTCGCCGAGACCGTGCGGGCGATCGGCGATCTTATGCGGCAGGGCAAGATCCGTTACTTCGGGGTCTCGAACTACAAGGCTTGGCGCGTCGCCGAGATCTGCAATCTGTGCGACCGGCTCGGCGTCGACCGGCCGATCGTCAGCCAGCCCTACTATCACGCGCTCTATCGGGTGGCCGAAAACGAGCACCTGCCGGCCTGCGCGCATTACGGGCTCGGCGTCGTCAGCTACAGCCCGCTGGCGCGCGGCGTGCTCACCGGCAAGTATCAGCCCGGCGCAGAGGCGCCGAAGGACACGCGCGCGGGCCGCGCCGACCGGCGCATGATGCAGACCGAATTCCGGCCCGAAACCCTGCAGGCGGCGCAGACGGTCAAGGCCTATGCGGAGAAGCGCGGGGTCGCGCCCAACCACTTCGCGGTCGCCTGGGTGTTGAACAACAAGCTCGTCAGCGGCGTGGTCGCCGGCCCGCGCACCGAGGCGCAATGGGACGACTATGTGGCGGCGCTCGATTGCAAGCTCGGCAAGGAAGACGAGGATTTCGTCGACCGCCTGGTGGTGACCGGCCACGCCGCGGCACCGGGCTACAACGATCCGGCCTATCCGATCGAAGGCCGCGTGGCGCGGACCGGTTGAGCGTCGGAGTTGATGGCCATGGAGCGCACTGACGCGACTGCGGCGACGGTGGACGAGGCGGAGATCGCGCGCTTCTCGGCGCTCGCCGCGACGTGGTGGGACCCGCGCGGCAAGATGGCGGTGCTGCACAAGTTCAATCCGGTGCGGCTCGCCTATATCCGCGATGCGGCCTGCAAACGGTTCGGCCGCGATCCGAAGCGGCTCGACAGCCTGCAGGGTTTGGGCATTCTCGACATCGGCTGTGGCGGCGGCTTGCTGTCGGAGCCGCTGGCGCGCCTCGGGGCGAGCGTGCTCGGCGCCGATCCGGCGCAGAAGAACGTCGCGGCCGCCAAACTGCACGCGGAGCAATCCGGCGTCTCGGTCGACTATCGCTGCACCACGGCCGAGGCGCTGGCCGACGCCGGCGAGCGCTTCGACGTCGTGCTCGCCATGGAGGTGGTGGAGCATGTCGCCGACGTGTCGTTGTTCGTCAAGCGCTGCGCCGAGATGGTGAAGCCGGGCGGGATGATGATCGCCGCCACCATCAACCGCACCGTGAAGAGCTTCGCGTTCGCGATCGTCGGCGCCGAGTACGTGCTGGGCTGGCTGCCGCGCGGCACCCATTCGTGGGACAAGTTCGTCACCCCGGACGAACTGGAGATCGCCATGGAGCGTGCGGGCTTGCGCACCGTCGGCGAGCGCGGCGTGGTCTACAATTTCCTTGCCGACCGCTGGGAGCTCTCCTCCGACACCGACGTCAACTACATGGTGCTGGCGGAGAAGCAGGCCTGAGCATGGCAGCTATGACGTGACCTTCGCCTCGATTACGGATTACTGATGCCGGCTTGCGCGGCATTACGCATGGGGGTTTGGGGGTGACCGACACCGGCTGGCTCTGGGCCGTGTTCACCTTGCTCGCGGCGGCGGGGCAGACCGCGCGCAACGCGATGCAGCGCGAACTGACCGCAAGCCTCGGCACGGTCGGCGCCACCCATGTGCGCTTCCTGTTCGGCTTTCCTTTTGCGCTCGTCTTCCTCTTCGGCGTCACGTTCGCGACCGGCTTCGCGCTGCCGCGTCCCGGCCTGGTGTTCGTGCCGTGGGTGATGCTCGGGGCGCTCGCCCAGATCGCCGCGACCGCGCTGATGCTCGCCGCCATGGGAGAGCGCTCGTTCGTCGTCACCATCGCCTACATCAAGACCGAGCCGGTGCAGGTCGCGATCTTCGGCCTGATCTTCCTCGGCGATGCGGTGACCCCCGGGATGATGGCCGCGATCGTGATCGCGACCGCGGGCGTCATCGTCATGGCGTACAAGCCGGGCGGCGCCGCCGGCGGCATCCGGCCGACCCTGGTCGGGCTTGCGGCCGGCGGCATGTTCGCGCTCTCGGCCATCGGCTATCGCGGCGCGATCCTTTCGGTCGGCCATCCGAGCTTCGTGATGACCGCGACGTTCACGCTCGCGGTCGGGCTCGTCATGCAGGCGGCGCTGCTCACGCTTTATCTCGCGCTGCGCGACCGGCCGGTGCTTTCCGCGATCGTCCGGCAGTGGCGCCCGTCGCTGTTCGCCGGGTTCATGGGAGCGACCGCGTCACAGTTCTGGTTCCTCGCCTTCGCTCTCGCGACCGCCGCGAGCGTGCGCACCCTGGCGCTGGTCGAGGTGCTGTTCGCGCAGGCGATCTCGACCTTCATCTTCAAGCAGAAGGTCTCGGCGCGCGAGGGCGTGGGAATGGCGCTGGTGGTCGCCGGCGTCGCGCTGCTGCTCTGGATGCACGAGCGGGGCTAGCTCTCGAACAGGAGCCCGCGTGCGGCTTCGATGCGCTCCAATTCCTCGACCATGAGCAGCTCGGCGGCGTGCATCCGCCAAGCGAGATAGTCCTCCGCCTTTGTTGCCTCGGGCCGGTCCTGTTTCTGCAGCACGATCAGGAACTCGCAGCCGCGTGCGCGCGTCAGCATCGCCACGTCGAGGTCGATCTCGCCGAGATAGCGCAGCTCACGCACCAGCATCGCGAACGACATCGGCGTGAAATAGTTCTCGTGCGCGTCCTGGTAATCCTCCGCCGCCACGCTGCGCGCCGCGGCCGGCAGGATGACCTGCGGATCGCCGTGAATGTAGGACAGCGCGGAAAGGCGCCCTTGTCCCCAGGCGATCTGACCGTCGTTCCTGATCGCGGCGGTCAGCCGGTAGAAGCTCTCGAACGAGTGTCGCGTGCGCCTGGCGCGATGATCGCCGAGCACCTTGGCGGTATCGCTCAGCGGCTGGAAATAGTCGAAGGCGTAACGCTTGTCGGGTACCAGCAGGTGGATGCGCCCGCCGACGTTCAAGGACTGCGAGCAGTCCTGGAGGAACTGGATGAAGTCGGGCGCGTGCTCGATCACGTGGGCGGCGACGATGGCGTCGAACCGCCGGCCCTGAAGCGACTGCGCGATCGTCGCGCCGCGCCAGACGAAGTCGACGGCCTCGATCTTCGACACGTCCACGTCGTGCGGCGTGTACTTGGTGATCAGCTCGGTCTGGTCCGCGTGATCCAGGATCGCGACCGCGTAGCCTTCGGCCTTGGGCAGGATCGGGCTGTAGCTCGGGCCGATCTCGAGCGCGGCCGCGTGCTTGGGGACGGCGCGTTTGACGTAGGCCCGCAGGTCGCCGACGACTTCGTTCTGGCGCCTGTCGTCGTCGGGCAGGACGAACCAGAGCTCCTCGCGGAACGTCCGGCGGTACTTGTTCGACAGCGGGCCCTTGGGGCGGTTGAGCGCCGCCCGGGCCTCGGTGAGGTCGGCGCGTGCCTGCGCCAATTCGGCCAACGCCGCGTCGCGCTGGAAGAACGGTCGCCTGACGTAAGGGATAGTCCTGAGCAGTCGTTCGATCGCCGACATTTGCCCGCGAATCTCCGGCGGTTGCGAGTGGTCGGGGCCGGAACACGGCCGCCTGAGGGAGGAACGTGATACCGCGTAAAGCGCCCCGAGCCGGAGCCGATTGACCAAATATACACGATATCCGGCCAGAATCCGGACAATGACCGCACACGGCACCCTGCTCAGTGAATTGGAATCCGCGATCCAAAGCGGATCGGGCGAACGCCGCACCGAGATTCTGCGGCGCGTCACCGACCTGTTCGTCAACGCCGCCCCGCAGATCAGCGACGAGCAGACCGCGGTGTTCGGCGACGTATTCGAGCATCTCATCCGCGAGATCGAATGGAAGGCGGTGCTCGAGCTCAGCGACCGCGTGGCGGCGGTGGACAATACGCCGCACAAGCTGGTGCGGCGGCTCGCCCACGACGATTCGATCGAGATCTCCGGTCCGGTGCTGGAGCGGTCCGAACGGCTCGGCGACGACGATCTGGTCGAGATCGCCCGCACCAAGAGCCAGGCGCATCTCGCCGCCATCGCGGGGCGCTCGCACATCCACGAGTCGGTCACCGACGTGCTGGTCGAGCGCGGCGACCGCGCGGTCGTGCACAAGGTGGCGGCGAACGACGGCGCGCGGCTATCCGACTTGTCGTTCCGCACGCTGGTCGATCGCTCCGAGGAGGACGAGGATCTGGCGGTGACGGTCGCCAAGCGGCGCGAACTGCCGTCGGCGCTGTTCCGCCAGCTCGTCAGCAAGGCGACGCTCGCGGTGCAGCAGCGCATGCTGGCGAGCGCCAATCCCGGCACCGTCACCGAGGTCAAGCGCGTGCTGGCCGACATATCGCGCGAGGTGGAAGAGAAGACGGTGGCGCGGCGCGACTATGATGCCGCCAAGCGCGCCGTGATGCTGCTGCAGCAGCAGAACCGACTGAGCACCAAGGCCCTAATGGATTTCGCGCTGGCGCGCGAATTCGAGGAGATGGTGGCGACGCTGGCCGCGCTGACCGGCGTGTCGGTCGAGCTGGTCGACCGCCTGATGAGCGACGCCTCGGGCGACGGGCTGGTCATCCTGTGCAAGTCGATCGGGCTCGACTGGAACACGGCGCGGGCCGTGATCGTGGCGAGCGCGGACGGCGAGCCGATGCACGTCGCGCGCACCGACGAGATCAGCGTGCGCTATCTCAAGCTCTCGAGCTACGCGGCGCAGCGCGTCATCCGCTTCTGGCAGGCGCGCGAGAAGCTGGCGCGCGAAGGCTGACTGTCTCTTTCGCGCCGGAAGGACCGTGCTGTTGCGCCATCGCGCGGCGGTCGCGGCGCAACGGGTGTGGAGCTCATCCACCGCCAAGCCGCGTTCGGTTCGGTGAGCCACCACGCGGTTGTTTCCAGTCCGTCCGCGTGGGCACGGCGCTGAAGTCGTTCGGTGCGCGATCGTGAGAGGCGAGCCGCCCCTTTGCCCACCCTACATTTCAATTCCGCTCGTCGGGCAGCACCGGCAGCGGATGGAACTCGATACCTTCCTCGTGCAGCGCCTTGGCGTCCTGGGGAGAGGCCTCGCCATAGATCGAGCGGTGCTCGGCCTCGCCGTAGTGCATCTTGCGCGCTTCCTCGGAAAACTTCTTGCCGACATTGTCGGCGTTGGCGGTGAGATGATCGCGCAGCTCCTTGAGCTTCTTGCGGAACTCGCGCTCCTGCGGCGACAGCATGGCGACCGGGGTCGCGGGCTCGGCTGCGGGCGCGGCCGGCGCTGATGCCGCCTCGTCCGGCAGCGCCGGCACGGACGTGCTCTTGTCCTTGCGCACGAGCCGCGGCGCCATGATCGCCTTCTCGATCTTGGCGGAGTCGCAGACCGGGCACGCGACGAGCCTGCGTTTGACCTGCTTGTCGTAGGTCGCCGAATTGGCGAACCAGCTCTCGAAGCCGTGCCCTTTGTGGCAGACGAGCGAATACTTGATCACGCCGGACCTCGCACGACGTGGAGATGGGTCGGCTCGGCCATGGGTTCAAGGATCTCGAAGCGGCGGCCGTGCTGCAGCGAGGGTATCCGGCTGCGCGCGGCCGCGACCTCGGCCGGATCGACGTCGGCGAACAGCACGCCCGGCTCGGTGCCGGTCTCGGCGATGATGCGGCCCCAGGGATCGGCCACGAGCGAATGGCCGAAGGTCTCGCGCCCGTTCTGGTGCATGCCGCCCTGCGCGGCCGCGAACACGAACGAGCCGTTCTCGATCGCGCGGGCGCGCATCAGCGTATGCCAGTGCGCCTCGCCGGTCTGCCGCGTGAAGGCCGAGGGGATCGCGAGGAAGATGCTGCCGGCCTCGGCCAGCGCGCGATAGAGCGCCGGGAAGCGCAGGTCGTAGCAGATGGTGATGCCGAGCCGGCCCCACGGCAAGTCGGTGACGACCGCAAGGTCGCCGGGCCGGTAGCTGCGCGACTCGCGATAGCTCTCGCCGTTCGCCAAGTCGACGTCGAACATGTGGATCTTGTCGTAGCGCGCGACGATTTCGCCCCGGCGGTCAATGAGGAAGGCGCGATTCACCGCCTTGTCGGGCGAGACCTTCACGGCGAGCGAGCCGACATGCACGTAGAGCTGCAGCACGCGCGCGAGTTCGCGGAAGGTGGCGAGCGAGGAATCGTGCTCTTCCGGCACGATGGTCGCGAACAGGCGCTCGCGCGAGCTTTCCATGATGTTGGTCATCTCGGGAGTGAGCACATAGTCGGCGCCCCCGCTCTTGGCCTCGCCGATCAGCCGCGCCGCCACCTCGACGTTCTCGGACGGCGTGCGGCTCGATCGCATCTGGATCAGGCCGACGCGGAAGGTGGATGCGCTGTTCGCTGCCGTCGTCATGCTTCGTCTAGGTCTTCAAGGTCCGATCCTTTGGATCAAACATGGTCCGTCTTGTTGTTTGTCTGCTTTACGCACGATCTCTGTCCGAAAAGTCTGTCAACTTTTCGGGATCATGCGTCAGCATAGCATCGAGTTCGCCGGCTTGTTCCAATGCGTAAAGCTCGTCGCAGCCGCCCACATGGGTCGCGCCGATGAAGATCTGCGGGAACGTGCTCGCCCCGTTGGCCCTGGCGATCATCTCCTGACGCAGCTCGCGGTTGCCGGTGGCATTGATCTCGGTAAACGTCACGCCCTTGCGGCGCAAGAGGTCAAGGGCGGCCGAGCAGTACCCGCACCAATCGCGCGTATAGATGAGGACTTCCGGCATGTGCTGGGCCATAACCCCTGTCGCGCTGCCACTATAGGGGCCTGTGCGCGGCATCGACAACCCGGGCGAAGACCAGGACGTCGACCTGCGCTGCCCCGGCACGCAGCAGGGCGCGCGCGCAGGCGTCGACGGTCGCGCCCGAGGTCAGCACGTCATCGACCAGCACCAGCCGGCGGCCGGCGACCTCGGTCCGGGCGGCGGACGCGACGCGGAACGCACCCTGCACGTTGGCGGCGCGTGCGGCGCCGGAAAGCCCTACCTGCTGGCGCGTCGGCTTGATGCGCCTGAGCGCGGTATCGTTCACTGCAGTTCCAGCGGCGGCGGCGATCGCCGTCGTGAGTGCGGCCGACTGGTTGAAGCGCCGCGTCCACAGCCTGCGCCAATGCAGCGGCACCGGGACGAGGGCGTCGGCGCCTGCCAGCAGCTCGCGGCCGGCCTGCGCCATCCAGCGCCCGAGGAGCGGCGCCAGATCGAGGCGGTCGCCGTACTTGAAGGCATGCACCAGGGCGCGCGCGACGTCGTCGTAGCGCACGGCGGCGCGCGCGCGGGCGTAGGCTGGCGGATCGGCGATCGCCTGCATCGACAGGATGCCGGGTCCGGGATCGTAGGCGAACGGGATGCCGAGGCGCGGGCAATAGGGCGGGGCGATGAAGGCGAGGTTGCCCCAGCACTCCGCGCACAGCCCGTTGTCGGCGACGAGATTGCGGCAGGCCGGGCAGAGCGGCGGCAGCGCGGCGTCGAGGCCCACGGAGAGCGCCGCGCGCAGCCCGCGCGTGAGGCGCGCAAGACGGCCGGGCTCGGCTGTCGCCGCAGGGTCCATGGCAGTACGCTACGGCCAGCCGCCACCACTGTCATGGTCCGCGAAAGCGGATGATCCGATACGCGATGCCTGAGGCCCCCATCATCTTCGACCGCGCGCTGCTGCGCGTCCGCCGCCGGCGCGCGCAGGCGCTCGGGCCGGCGACGTTTCTGCTCGACCGGATCGCCGGCGACCTCGCCGATCGGCTCGATGCCGTGCTGCGGCGCTTCGAAACCGTCGTCGACCTCGGCACGCCGACGCCCGCGCTGCGCCGCGCGCTCCGCTCCAAGCCGGCGGTCGGGACGATGATCGCGGTGGATGCGCTGGCCGCGGGTGGCGGCCTCGCGATCGTCGCCGACGAGGCCCTGCCGTTGCGCGAGGCTTCGCTCGATCTCGTCGTCTCCGCGCTCGCGTTGCACTTCGTCAACGACCTGCCCGGCCTGCTGGCGCAGGTGCGACGCGCGCTGAAGCCGGACGGGCTGCTGCTGGCGGCGCTGCTCGGCGGCGACACCCTGACCGAGCTGCGCCAAGCGTTCGCCGCCGCCGAGACCGAGGTCGAAGGCGGCGTCTCGCCGCGGGTCGCGCCGTTCGCCGACCTGCGCGACATCGGCGCGCTGTTGCAGCGCGCCGGCTTCGCGCTGCCGGTCACCGACGTCGACCGGATCACGGCGCGCTACGCGACGCCGTTCGCGCTGATGCGCGACCTGCGCCGCATGGGCGCCGCCAACGCGCTCGCCGAGCGGCGGCGCGTGCCGCTGCGGCGCGCGACCCTGATGCGGATGGCGCAGATCTACGCCGAGCGCTTCTCCGATCCGGACGGCCGCGTGCGCGCGACCTTCGAGGTGATCTGGCTTTCGGGCTGGGCGCCGCACGAGAGCCAGCAGAAGCCGCTCGCGCCCGGCTCGGCCCGCACCCGCCTCGCCGACGCGCTCGGCACGCAGGAGCGGAGCGCGGGCGAGAAGGCGGGGCGGTAGGAGCATAAACGAGGTGGATCGAGCGCATGCGGCGCGCGCGAACGTGTTCCAGCGCGAGGCGACGTGGCGGCTTGCGGCCGACGCAAACCGGCCGCGGCGCTTCGACCCCGCGCACATTCCCCAGGAGCTGCTGCCCGGCCGGTCGTGAGCGCAAGCTACTGCGGCTCGATGCCGGCTTCCTTGATCAGCCTGCTCCAGTTCGCCAACTCGGCCTGCACGAATTCGGCCAGCGTCTCGGGCGGCCCGGAGAAGGCATCGAAGCCGGTGACCGCGATGCGTGCCCGCACTTCCGGATTGGCGATGATCTTGCGCATCTCGTCGTTGAGCCGCGCGACGATCTCCTTCGGCGTGCCGGCCGGCGCGAACAGCCCGGCCCACGAGGTCACGTTGTAGCCGGCGATGCCGGCCTCGTGCAGCGAGGGCAGGTCGGGCAGCAGCGCGCTGCGCTCGCGCGTGGTGACGGCAAGCGCCCGCAGGGTCCCGGCGCGCACGTGCTCGAGGCCGGGCGCGAGATCGATGAACATCATCGAAACGCGGCCGCCGATCACGTCGTTGAGCGCCGGCGGCGTGCTCTTGTAGGAAACATGCAGGATGTCGATGCCGGCGCGGTGTTTCAGCGTCTCGCCGGCGACGATGCCGGTGGTGTTGCCGCTCGCATAGGTCAGCTTGCCGGGATTGGCCTTGGCGTAGGCGACGAGCTCGGGCAGCGTCCTCGCCGGAATGCCCGGGTTGACCACCAGCATGAACACGTAGGAGCCGGCGCGCGCGACCGGCGTGAAGTCCTTCACCGGATCGTAGGCGAGGGTCTTGAACAGGCTCGGATTGGCCGAGTGCGTGGAGTTCGTCGCCATCAACAGCGTGTATCCGTCGCCCGCCGCGCGCGCCACGTAGGTCGCCGCGATCACGCCGCTCGCTCCGGCCTTGTTCTCGACCACGACGCTCTGGTTCAGCGCGCTGCCGAGATACTGGCCGACGATGCGGGTGATCGAGTCCGTGCCGCTCCCGGCCGCGAACGGCACCACGATGGTGATCGGCTTGCTCGGGAACGGCTGGGCGTCGGCGGCAGCGCTTGCAATCAGGCAAACCGCGACGGCAGCCAGACCGGACCAGCGTTGCATGTGGGCTCTCTCCCGTTGGCGGCCGGTTGCGGCCGGCTTTGTGCTTCGGCCGCAGCATAGCATCGAAGGCTGCCGCAGCGCGGCAACAGCGAATCCGGTGGGTCGAAGCCCGCCCGGCCTTGACTCGGAAGGCGTTTGGAGTCCGTGCGAGCGTTAATTCTTTTCCGATACCGACCACCCGGCGACAGCCGGTGTGCCACACGATTTTGTAGGGGCAGCACCACTTGCCCGCCACATGTCGTGCGAACGAAGCCGGACAAAGCGTGAGTCAGCGATTCGGCCGCGATTCGTTCGGGACTCGTTCCATTTCCTAATGGGATTGCAGATCTGGGCGGCGTTTTCCAGGTTCGCATGTCGCATTTTGAAACGTCCGCTGCCCCGCCTGCGCGTTCACGCCATGCAGCACTTCTTGAATTTCTTCCCGCTGCCGCACGGACACGGCTCATTGCGGCCGACCTTACCGAACGTATTGACCATGGGCTGGCGGCTGGCGGCGCTCCACAACAGCACGCCACTCCGTGCCGCCTTTTTCTCGCTCCGTTCGCGTTCCCGCTCGGAGTGCTCGGAAAATCCATACCAGCTTGACAGCTCCTCGATCGTATCGCCGAACAGCGTGTAGTCCTTGTGATCGCGAACCGGCGCCTCCGGGTGTTCACGCGCATACGCCAAGTCCTTCTCGAAGTACTCGAAATTCGTCACGAATGGCTCGATGAATTCGCGGTCGAATGCCGCCTTGACTTGCGCCGTCATGGCGCTCAACCCGAGAGCCGCGACCGCGTGCTGCCAGCCGTCCCAGACGAAGCATGTGTCCTGCGGCTGCATGTGGTCGAAGCAGTGGTGCAGGAACCGCTCGACGGCATCGCGCGGCAATCGACCGGCGAGCACCTGCATGGTCAGGGCGTCGAACATGCGCGCGCGGCCGTACTCGTCCGCATCCGGGTCGAGGATGATGCCGTACAGCGGATCGGGGTCGCCGTCGAACACCGCGGCCATGACGCGGTGACTGTTCGTCGTGACGGCTTCGTCGATCGTATGTTGGATGTCGTCCGATCCGCAGCGCAACAGTCGCGCCAGCGGACGATAGGCCGATGGCTCGCGCCACTCGCCAAGCAGATGAAAGATGAAGAAGAGCGGGTTCGGCTCCGCCCGACGCTCGGCGTCCGCGGCGAGGAAACGATCGATCTCCGACAGGAACACCGGAAGCATTTCGGCGCGCTGCTGGGAGGCTGCCTGAAGCGCGGCGCGGGGCAGGCGCTCATAGTGAGTCAGCTGGCGCAATATTTCCGCCACGTCCATCGAAGGCTGTTCATTCGCCAGCGGCCAAGACATGAGGGCCGATTCTAGTCGACCGCATCGATTCGTGAAGCCATCCGCGGTGCATTTCCCCATCATCCGGTCGCGTGCCGGTCAGGCGTCCCCCGCACGATACTTGCCGTTGTCGGATCAAGCCGGCAAACATGCGGCCAGCATGCGCGAGCCTTACAGCTACCGGCACGATCCGGCCGTTCCACCTTTTCCGGACGACCGGCCCGTCATCATTTTCGACGGCTACTGCGCGCTTTGTTCAGGCTGGGCGTCATTCGTTCTGCGCCATGACCGCGACGGCAAGTACCGCCTGTTGTCGGCGCAGTCCGCGCTCGGGCAGGCGCTCTACCGCCATTACGGCCTGGATCCGCAGGACTACGCGACCAACATTCTGATCGCCGACGGCGTTGCCTGGTTCAAATCGGAAAGCAGCATCCGCATGGCCGAGGGGCTCGGCTTTCCCTGGTCGCTCGCGGCGGTGTTCCGCATCCTGCCTTTGCTCGTGCGCGACTGGCTCTACGACACGGTGGCGCGCAACCGGCTCAATTGGTTCGGCAAGCGCGCGACCTGCTACCGGCCCGATCCACGCCATGCCGACCGGTTCCTGGCATGAGTACGCGGCTTTGCGTTCTGATCTTGGGGGGCTACGGCACGTTCGGCGGTCGGCTGGCGCAACTGTTGGCCGATGAGCCGCGGCTGACGCTGGTCATCGCCGGCAGGTCGCAGCAACAGGCTGAAGCCTTCTGCGCGCGGCACCGGTCGCGCGCCGCATTGGTGCCGGAAGCCTTCGACCGTGATGGCGACGTCGAAGCGCAGCTTGCACGCCGCAAGCCCGGCCTGATCGTCGATGCGAGCGGTCCGTTCCAGTCTTATGGCGCCGACCCCTACCGGGTCGTGCGGGCCGCGCTGGCGCTCGGCATCGATTATCTAGACCTCGCCGACGCCTCCGGCTTCGTCGCCGAGATCGGACAGTTCGATGCGCACGCCAAGGCGCGCGGGGTGTTCGTGCTCGCCGGCGTATCGAGCTTTCCGGTGCTGACCGCCGTGGTGGCGCGGGCGCTTGGTGCCGGCATGGATATCGACGCGATCAGCGGCGGCATTGCGCCGTCGCCCTATGCGGGCGTCGGCCTCAATGTGATCCGCGCGATTGCCGGCTATGCGGGCAAGCCGGTCGCACTGCTGCGCGCGGGCGAACGCGCCATCGGCTACGGGCTCACCGAAACGCGGCGCTGCACGGTCGCGCCGCCCGGCCGGTTGCCGCTGCGTAACTTGCGCTTCTCGCTGGTAGACGTCCCCGATCTGCAGGTCCTGCCGCGGCTATGGCCGTCGCTGCGATCGGTGTGGATGGGTGCCGGCCCCGTGCCCGGCATCCTGCACCGCGCCTTGAATGTCTGCGCCTGGGCGGTTCGCTTCAAGCTGTTGCCGACGCTCTCGCCGTTGGCCGGGCTCATGCATGGCGCCGTCAACGTGTTGCGCTGGGGCGAGCACCGTGGCGGCATGTTCGTTCGGATCGAAGGCGGCAAGGACGGCAAGCGCATCGAACGGTCATGGCATCTCCTGGCCGAGGGCGATGACGGTCCGCTCATTCCCTCGATGGGAGCGGAAGCGATCATCCGCCGCTGTCTCGACGGGCGGCGCCCGCCGTCCGGCGCGCGGGCGGCGACGGAGGATCTGGAGCTTGCCGACTACGATGCGCTGTTCGCGCGGCGCGCCATCGTCACCGGACGGCGCGAGGCCTCGCCGGCCCACGATGCGCTGCCGCTCTATCGGCGCCTGCTCGGCGAAGCCTATGCGCTGTTGCCCGCGCCGTTGCAGGCGATGCACGATCTCGACGGCGAGATGATCGCCGCAGGCAGCGCAACGGTCGAGCGCAGTGGAAGCCTGCTGGCGCGCCTTGCCGCCGGATTGATCGGTTTTCCGCAAGCCGGCACGAATGTCCCGATCGAGGTCGCGTTCAAGTCCGAGAACGGGCGCGAGACCTGGCGCCGCACTTTTGCCGGACGCTCGTTCTTCAGTACGCAGGAACAAGGGCGCGGGCGGTTCGAGTGGCTGCTATGCGAGCGCTTCGGGCCGCTCAATGCCGGCATGGCGCTGGTGCTCGACAGCGGCCGCATGCGCCTGATCGTGCGACGCTGGAGCCTGTTCGGGATACCGCTGCCGCTCGCCCTCGCGCCGTGCGGCGATTCCTACGAATACGCGGAGAACGGCCGCTTTCATTTCCATGTCGAGATCGCGCATCCGTTGACCGGGCTGATCGTGCGTTATCGCGGATGGCTGGTGCAAAAATGAACGCTTTGTGGTAATAGGAAGCATGAAATCGAAAGCCCTCAACGCAGTTCTGGAACGCGTCGCCACCTGGCCGGAAGCTGCGCAACAGCAGCTTGCCGAGATCGCGCTCGAAATTGAGCAGGATTTGAGTGGTACGTACCACGCGACCCCGGAGGAAAAGGCTGGCATTGAGCGCGGGCTCGCAGATGTGCGCGCTGGCCGCTTCGCCACGGATGAACAGGTCGAAGCGGCGCTCGCGAAATTCCGTCAAACATGAAGGTTCGGTTCGCCGAATCGGCGCTGGATGACCTCAACGAGATCCGCGAGTTCCTGCGCTCCAACTATCCGTCGACAACTGAACCGGTTGAGCAGCGGATTCGCATGGTGGTCGACCGTATCGGCAATTGGCCAGAGCGTTCGCCGCGCGTGATCGGCTATCCTGCTATTCACGCCGCGCCGCTTGGACGGTATCCCTATCGGTTGTTACATGGTCACCGACGACGCGGTTGAAATCTTGCATATCCACCACACTTCACGGCAACCGTTCTGGGAGGAAAACTCTTGATCACCATGTTGTCGACGTAATTTTTCATATTGCGGTCACTCCCTTCAAGCTACGCTTGGATACTTGATGGCACTCTTTTCTTCTAATTCCTCCCGCGACTCCCGCGCGCGCGGGCATGGCGTCACCGCCGTGCTCGGGCCGACCAATACCGGCAAGACCCATCTCGCCATCGAGCGCATGCTGGCGCATTCGTCCGGCATGATCGGGCTGCCGCTGCGGCTGCTGGCGCGCGAGGTCTACAACAAGTGCGTCGATCGGGTCGGCGGCGACGCGGTCGCCCTGGTGACCGGCGAAGAGAAGATCAAGCCCGCGAACGCCCGCTTCTGGGTCTCGACCGTGGAGGCGATGCCGCGCGACCTCGACGTGGCGTTCCTCGCCGTCGACGAGATTCAGCTCGGCGCCGACCTCGAGCGCGGTCATGTGTTCACCGATCGCATCCTCAATTGGCGCGCGCGCGAGGAAACCTTGGTGCTGGGCGCCGCCACCATGCGGGCCATGGTCGAGAAGCTGCTGCCCGGCGCCAACATCGTGAGCCGCCCGCGGCTGTCGCAACTTTCATTCGCCGGCGACCGCAAGATCACGCGCCAGCCGCGGCGCAGCGCGATCGTCGCGTTCTCCGCCGACGAGGTCTATGCCATCGCCGAACTGGTCCGCCGTCAGCGCGGCGGCGCAGCCGTGGTGCTCGGTGCGCTTTCGCCGCGCACGCGCAACGCGCAGGTCGCGCTCTACCAGTCGGGCGACGTCGACTATCTGGTGGCGACCGACGCCATCGGCATGGGGCTCAATCTCGACGTCGACCACGTCGCGTTCGCGTCGGATCGCAAGTTCGACGGCTATCAGTTCCGCAACCTCAACGTGGCCGAGCTTGGGCAAATCGCCGGCCGCGCCGGCCGCGCGACGCGCGACGGCACGTTCGGCACCACCGGGCGCTGTGCGCCGTTCGAAGCCGACGTGGCGCAGGCGCTCGAGAGCCACACGTTCGAATCCGTCAAGGTGCTGCAATGGCGCAACACTGCGCTCGACTTCTCCTCGCTCGGCGCCCTTGCCGCCACGCTCGCCAGCGTGCCGACCGAGCAGGGACTGACGCGCGCGCCGATCGCCGAGGATATCCAGGTATTTGAGCATGTTGCGCGCGACGAGGATGTCCGCGCGCTGGCCGTCACGCGCCCCGCGATCGAGCGCCTGTGGGAGGTTTGCCAGGTTCCCGACTACCGCAAGGTCTCGCCCGCCGCGCACGCCGAACTTGCCCTCGCCCTCTATGGTTTCCTGATGCGGAAGGGTACAATCCCGGACGATTGGTTCGCCGCACAGGTGGCGCAGGCGGATCGCGTAGACGGCGATATCGATACGCTTTCGAACCGGATCGCCCACATCAGGACCTGGACCTTTGCGGCAAATCGTCCGGACTGGCTCGCCGATCCCGAGCACTGGCAAGGCATCGCCCGCGGCGTCGAGGACAAGCTGTCCGACGCTTTGCACGAACGGCTCACCGAGCGGTTCGTCGACCGCCGTACCAGCGTGTTGATGCGGCGGTTGCGCGAGAACGCGATGCTCGAAACCGAAATCAGCAAGACAGGCGAAGTCGTCGTCGAAGGCCACGTCATCGGCCGCCTCGCCGGCTTCCAGTTCGCCGCCGATGCGGCATCGGCCGGCCCGGAGGCCAAGGCGTTGCGCGCCGCGGCGCAGAAGGCGCTCGCCGGCGAGATCGACGCGCGCGCCGGGCGCCTCTCGCATGCTCCCGACGAGCAGATCGTGCTGGCGTCCGATGGCGCGCTACGCTGGCTCGGCGAGGCGGTCGGCAAGCTCATTGCCGGCGACGACGTGGTCAAGCCGCGCGTGCGTATCATCGCCGATGAGCATTTGACCGGCGCCTCGCGCGACTTGGTCCAGGCACGGCTCGACCTCTGGATCAAGGCCCATGTGGAGAAGCTGCTGGGACCGCTGCTGGCGCTCGCGTCGGCCGAGGACGTCACCGGTATCGCGCGCGGTGTCGCGTTCCAGCTCACCGAGGCGCTCGGCGTGCTGGAGCGCCATCGCGTCGCCGAGGAGGTCAAGGGTCTCGATCAGACTGCGCGCGCGAGCTTGCGCAAATACGGCGTGCGCTTCGGCGCCTACCATCTCTATCTGCCGCAGATCCTCAAACCTGCGGCGCGCTCGCTCGCCATGCAGCTGTGGGCGTTGAAGAACGCGACGCCCGACACCAAGGGACTCGACGAGGTGCCGCGGCTCGCGTCCTCGGGGCGCACCTCGTTTCCGGCCGACAAGGACGTGCCGAAGGCGCTCTACCGTACGGTCGGCTATCGGGTGTGCGGCGAGCGAGCGGTGCGCGTCGATATCCTGGAGCGGCTCGCGGACCTGATCCGCCCGGCGCTCGCCTGGCGTCCGGGGTCGCCGACGCCGAAACCGCCCGGCGCGGTCGAAGGCGCCGGTTTTGCCGTCACGGTGGCGATGACGTCGCTGACCGGATCGTCGGGCGACGACTTCGCCTCGGTGCTGCGCTCGCTCGGCTACCGCATGGAGAAGAAGCCCAAGCCGGCCGAGCCGCCGGCTCCAGCCGAGATGCCCGCGGCGGCCCCCCCCGCGGCGACGACCGAAACACAAGCGGCAACCGACGCCGCGCCGGTCGACACCGCGGCCGAAGCCGGTGTCGCACCGATCGCGGAGGTTGCGCCGGAGGCGATCGCGGCGCCGGTCGATCCGATTGCGGCCGAAGCCGCGACCGAGACGCCGCTTACGGCCGCGGTCGCGCCCGTGGTCCCCGAAGCCGCGCCTGCGGCGGACGCGCCCGCGTCCGAAGCGGCCGACCTGGCCGCAGCTACGCCGGCCGAAGCCGCGCCGGCAGAGCCCGAATTGATCGAAGTCTGGCGGCCCGGCCGCCCGCCCGAGGAGCGTCGGCAGCGTCCGCCGCGCGCGCCGCGTGAACGCAGGCCGCGTGCGCAACCCGCGCAACCGGGGGCGGCGCCGGAAGGTGCCGCCGTCGCGGCCGCCGCGGACACGGCACCCCCCGCAGCTGCGGCCGAGGGCGGGGAAGCACGCCCCGAAAGTCCGGAGCGTCGTCCGCATCATGGGCGCCACCGCGGCGAGCGCGGCGATCGTCCGGAGCGCGAAGCGCGTCCGCAGCAGCGCGAGCGCCGCGGGGGCGAGCGGCCCGAGCGCGGAGACCGGCCCGAGCGCGGCGAGCGTCCGCGCCGCGAGGGCCGCCGCGATTTCAAGGATCGCGACCGGGATCGGGGCGAACCGCGCGAGTGGCGCGATCCCAAGGAGCGCCGCAACGAGCCGGATCCGAACTCGCCGTTTGCCAAGCTCGCGGCGTTGAAGGAACAGCTCGAGGCCGGCAAGGAGCGGCGCTAGCGCCGTCCCGGCCCGGTGAGCGCCGACCGCCAGCGCATCGACAAGTGGTTGTGGTACGCGCGTGTCGTTCGTACCCGTTCGGCGGCTGCGGCGCTTGCGGCTTCCGGCCATGTGCGCCTCAACGGCGAGCGGGTGCAGGCCGCCAGCCGGGCGGTGAAGGTGGGCGACGTCGTCACCGTGGCGCTCGATCGCGCCGTGCGGATCATGAAGGTGGTCGGCTTTGCCGAGCGCCGCGGCGGCGCGCCGGAAGCGCGCGTCCTCTATGAGGACTTGTCGCCGCCCTCCCGCCCGATTGTCGCGCCGAGCACGGCCGAGCGCGAGCCAGGCAGCGGCCGCCCGACCAAGCAGGAACGCCGGGAACTCGATCGCCTGCGCGGCCGCGACGGAGCTTGACCGCGGTGCACCAAGCCTTGCGCCCCTGCGGGCCATGCGCTACGCCACTTCCGACATCGCGGCCTCGGCCGGAGCGTGAAATGACCTATATCGTCAATGACAATTGCATCAAGTGCAAGCTCATGGACTGCGTCGAGGTGTGTCCGGTCGACTGCTTCTATGAGGGCGAGAATATGCTCGTCATCCATCCCGACGAGTGCATCGACTGCGGCGTGTGCGAGCCGGAATGCCCGGTGGAGGCGATCAAGCCGGACACCGAGCCTGGCCTGGAGGAATTCCTCAAGCTGAACGCCGAATACGCCAAATCGTGGCCGAACATCACGGTGAAGAGGGATCCGCCCCCCGACCACAAGGAGTGGGAGGGCATGCCGGGCAAGATGAAGTACTTCTCATCCAAGCCGGGCGAGGGGGATTGAACCGCCAGGCACGATTCCGACAACGGCGAGGCTTTTACGCCTCGATCGAGTGCGAAATTGCATGCCGGACTTGACACTACCATATTACCTCAAGCATTAACTTCTTTTCACAAAAATGCCGTGCCAAATCCGCGGAATCCGCGCTTTCTCGGCCGCCAAGGCATTGATTTTTGCGAGAAATGTGATATGTTAACAACACAATGACCAACAGCCCGAGAGCGCTCCCCGTGGGGAGCATATTTTTTCGGGAACCCTTAGAGGAAACCTTGCCAGGGAGCGTGAGTCCCACGCGAAAGCAGTGGCTGGAAAAACGCGTCAACGGGTGAAGAAGAGTGCCGCCAGGAAGACTTCCGGCTCGCGCCGGGAGGTGTCCTCATCCTCACGCAACGCCGCCCGTCGTGCGGCACCCAAACATAAGTCGGTCCGCAAGCCGAGCCGGCAAGGAGCACCACGCGGAATGAGCAATAAGAAGACGGCGGCCCGTCCGGCCGATCGCCCTGTCCAGGTCGTGGCTCAGGCGGCGCCGAAGGTCGCCACCCAGCGTCATGGTTTCAAGACCAACGAGTACATCGTCTATCCGGCTCACGGCGTCGGCCAGATCGTCGCCATCGAGGAGCAGGAGGTGGCGGGCTACAAGCTCGAGCTGTTCGTCATCAGTTTCATCAAGGACAAGATGACTCTGCGGGTGCCGGTGACCAAGATCGCGTCGGTCGGCATGCGCAAGCTCGCCGAGGGCTCGCTGGTCAAGCGCGCGCTCGAGACGCTGAAGGGCCGCGCGCGCATCAAGCGCACCATGTGGTCGCGCCGGGCGCAGGAATACGAGGCCAAGATCAACTCCGGCGACATCAACGCGATCGCCGAAGTGGTGCGCGACCTCTATCGCTCCGACACGCAGCCCGAGCAGTCCTACTCCGAGCGCCAGCTTTACGAGGCGGCGCTCGATCGGCTGTCGCGCGAGATCTCGGCGGTGCAGCGCATCACCGAGACCGAGGCCGTGAAGGAGATCGAGGCGGCGCTCGCCAAGGGCCCGCGCCGCGGTCCCAAGCCGGCCGACGAAGCCGACGAGGCGGTGGTCGAAGACGAGGCGGCCTAAGCACTACGCGTTGCATCGAGACGGAATACCAAGGCCCGGTCGAAAGATCGGGCCTTTCGATTCACAGCACGCCTATCACGCAATAGGGGGGCCTCATGGTTCGCACATCACTGATCGCATTCTGCTGCGTCGCCGCCGTCGGCGCCGCGCTGGCGCAGGGCAAGACGCCCTACACGGCCGCGGAGATGAGCGCGCTGCTCGGCAAGGGATTGGCGGTCAACACAGCATCAACAAGTGGTGATCTCGTAGGGCGGGCAAAGCGAGAGCCTCGCGCAGCGAGGCGCAGCGTGCCCGCGTGATCGCGCAACCGCGCGAGCCCGGCGTTACAAGAAAAAGAGACGCGGGCACGGCGCTTCCACATCCTGCGTTCGTTGCAGCGGCTGAGCGGCGCCTTTGCCCGCCCTACGCCTCAATCGGGCGACGCAGCCGCGGCGCGATCGCGTTGAACAGGCGCGTCGTTCCACCGAACAGCCCACCCCAGCCGAGCAGCGAGCCGTCGGCGAAATAGGCCTCCTTGCCGCCGCCGTGGCGCCAGGTGACGCGCACCCATTTGGTGTTGGCGCCGATCAGCGCGCCGAGGCCGACCGCCACCGCCATGATAAGCGCGATCGCGGTCGGCGAAAATCCCTGGAACAGCAGATAGACGCTGGCGATGCTGACGGTGATGACGTAGGTCACCCAGTTGACGCGCTGCTTGACCGTGCTCACGTCGAGGACGTCCGCGATATCGAGCGAATTCTTGCGGCCGAGGTAGCGCAGCCTGCCGGGCGCTACCGTCAGTGTGCCGCGATCGTCGAACACGATGAACTTGGTCACGCTCTCGACCTTGTCCCTGCCGGCGTACCAGACGGCGCGGAATTCGATCGGGCTCAAATCGCCTGTCATGATGCTTTAAGGTCGCGGCCCGCTCTGCGAGTTGCTCACTCCACCACGATCTTGACCTTGTCCCCGGCCTTGAGCTCGTGCGTGCGGTCGATGCCGTTGAGCACGAGGAAGCGCTCGAGCGCGCGGTCGGTCATCATGCGATGCGCGAGCTTCTCGGCCGTGTCGCCCGGCTGCACCGTGACGATCGACAGCCGCAGCGGCTTGGTCGCCTCGACCTCGTTCAAGGTCATGCGGCGGAAGGTGCCGACCGCGTAGCGGAAGGCGCGGTCGGCCGCGTCCGTCATCTGCTTGGCGGCGAAGATGAAGCGGTAGACCTCGCTGCCGAAGCGCACCGCATAGAGGCGGAACGTCCACTGGTCGCCTTTGGCGGTGGCGGTCGCGGCCGGGAAGCCGTTGATGGTGATGGCCTCGATCGAGGCGGCATCGATGTTCTCGATCCAGCCGGAGGCGAGATAGTCGGTGAGCGACTGCTCGGCCGGCACGCGCACCACGTCGAGGCGCAGCGCCTGCGTGCCGCCGTCCTTGACGCCGAGCACCGCCTGCGCGGTGTTCTCGAGCGCGAAGCCCTCGGGCGCCGTGAAGGTGAAGGCAAGCCGTGGATGCAGGAAGCGGCGGCCGCGCACGTAGCCCTCGCTCGGATCCTCGCCGAACACCAGCCCGTCCATGCCGGCGAGATAGGAGTCCTTGTCGCGCTTCACGTCGCCCGGCGCGATGTACTGGCGCGCATTGGCGCGCGCGATCTTGACGCGGTCGGGCGTCGCCGGGTGCGAGGAGAGGAAATCGAGGAATCGCTGGTCGACCGGATTGTTCGAGCTCGCGCGCAGCTCGGCATTGCGGCCCATGGCGGTGAGGAAGCGCACCGCGCCATAAGGGTCGAAACCGGCGCGCGAGGAGATGCCGACGCCGATGCCGTCAGCTTCGAGCTCCTGCGAGCGCGAGAAGCTGGCGAGCGCGATCTTGGAGCGGGCGAGCTGGAGCGCGCCGGTCTGCGGGTCGTTGACCAGGTCGTTGGCCCAGCGGTTCATCAGCGCGGCCTGCTTGGCCTGGTCCTCGCGCATGGCGGCGTGGCGCGCGATCACGTGCGCCATCTCGTGTGACAGCACGGACGCGAGCTCGGAGGTGTCGTTGGCGAGCGCGAGCAGGCCGCGCGTGACGTAGAGCTGGCCGTTCGGCAGCGCGAAGGCGTTGATCGCCGGCGAGTTGAGGATGGTGACCTTGTAGCGCAGGCTCGGCCGCTCCGAGGCGGCGACCAGCTTGTCGACGGTCTCGGTGATGAGCCCCTCGAGCCGCGGGTTCTGGTAGGCGCCGCCATAGGCGGCGAGGATGCGCTGATGCTCGCGCGCCTGCGCCGGGCTGACCTCGGCCTGCTTGGGCGGCTCGGGCAGCGAGATCGACTGGGTCAGCCGCCCGCCGTCGGCGCAGCCGGCCAGCAGGCCAACCACCATCGCCGCCGGCAGGAGCTGCCGCGCCATCAACGCCCTGTGCCACTGCACCCGCATTGCGACCGGATTGCCCCCTAGTTGCGCTCCAGCACCTCGATCTGCTCGGGCGCCGCGGCATCCACCCAGGGGCCGCCACGCTCCTCGATCCATCCCCTGATACGCACGCGGCGGCCGGCGAGTTTCTTGGGCTCGAGCCCTGAGCCGGAAAACGCCCGCTCGTTGCGCTTGGCGATGGTGACGGTGAAATCCTCCGACCAGCGCCGGCCGAAATTCAGGTAGATGGTCCCGCCGCTTTCGCGCACGGACAACACCTTGCCTTCGACGATGGCGAACCGGCCGCGACCTTTGAGGACCTCCGCCGGGCCCTCAGCCTGACCCATCACATAATATGGATCGGCCCAGACGCCAAGCTTGCCCGTCCGGGCCGCGTGCTCATGGGCGAACAGCTTGTTTGCGCAGGAGAAATCTCCGACGCGGGTGACCCGCGCGAGGCCAAGCGCGAGCAGGTCGGCCTGCACCCAGGGTTCCGTTTCGCTCACGAAAACATGCGCGACGAGTCGGCCGTAACGATCGCTGTCGGCGCCGAGGCGCTTGAGCTCGACGGTTTTGGCCGTCAGCAGCGCGCCGAGCCGCTCGCTCGCCTGCGCGTTCGGCCAGACTTCGATGCCGGCGAGGCGCACCGCGCGGCCGTCGTCGAGCGTGAAGGTGCCGTCATCAGACACGGCGCGGACCGTGGCGATGCCAATGGGCGTGAGGCGGCAGTCGGCTTGCTTCGGTGTCTGGGCCTGCGCGGGCGCGATCAATGCGCCGCAGAGCGCGGCCGCGGCCGCGCGCCCAACACCACGATACGCCGAACCACCCACCGGCCGCCCCCGTGACGACGGCAAAGGCTCCCGAGTCATTGCGGCGGCACTGCGACGAGCCCGCGGCGCTTTCGCGCCGGGAGCGTGCGCCCGTTACCGCTCGGCCACGCGGCTCAAGCGATTGAACTTCGCCTTCTGTTCGCTATCGAGCGAGGCGTAGAACGCCTCGAGCGCCGGGCGGATGTCATTGGCGGCAGCGAGCAGCGTTTCGATGCGCTGCTGCATCGCGTCGAGCCGGCCGACGGGCGTCCGCGGCGTTGCGGCAGCGCAGACCGCGTTCAGCCGTTGTTCCGACTTCTCGATCGCGTCGCGCAGGGGCGCGAGCGCGGCCTCCTGCGCCTGCGTCGGCTGCACAATCGCGTCGATGCGCTCGAGCGTGAGCCCGGCAAGGCCCGCCTTGCCTTCCTTGCAGTTGATTTGCGCGTTCTGCGCTGCGCGCGGCTGTCGCTCGAGATCGGGCCCGAGCTCATTGAAGCGGGCCTTTTGCTCGTCGGTCAGCAATTCGTAGAACGCGACCAGCGCAGGCCGGACGATCCTGACCGCGTCGAGCATCGCATTGAACCGCATGGTTATGGCCTCGATGCGGCCCACCGGCGTGAGCGGCACCGCATCCGGGCATGCGTCGCGCAATTGCGCGGCCGCCTCGGCGGCGGTTTTTCTCAGGTCGGCCAGCAACTCCTTCTGGTCGTTGATCGGCTGCAGCGCGCGCGCGATCTCGTCGAACGGCCAGGCGCTGACGCCCCTCGCCTGCTCGGCGCAGAACGCACGCGTTGCTTCGCTCAGGCGGCCGGGCGTGACGGCGCCGCGCGGGGAGCGGGCCTCACCGCGAATGGACGTGTCGCGAATATTGAAGGTCTGGTAGGGGCCCGGATAAGCGTAGTCGACATGCGGCGCGCCGTCCGGGAAGAAGATGCCATCGTAGAAATCGTCATACGCATAGGCCCAGTAGCCCGGCTCATAGGCATCAGGCCAGAACGCGTAGTAAAAGATGTCGCTATAGGCGTAAGGCCAGTACACCGGGCCGCGCCACGGCACGAATGACGCGAGCAGGCCCAGACGCCAGGCCGAGCGCGCCGCCAGCCGTTCGCCTTGACGGTCCGAGCGGCGCCAGGACGGATCGGCACTCGCCGTGAAGTTCGATGCAAAGCGGCCCTGGTTCACCTGCTGCGGCGTCACGCGTGTGGCGCGGGTCGCGCGCTGCGACTGATCCCGCGCTGCTGTTGACGGCGCCACCTGCTGGCGCTGCACGCGCTCGAGCCGCTGCAATTCGCGCCGCTCGCCGCGATTAAGACGGCCGCGTTCCGCGCGCTGCTGCAGGCGCTCGAGCCGGCTGGTCGCGGCGTTCTGGCGTTGCTGCAGGCGCTCGGCCGCGCGCTCGCGCGCCACGGTCTGCTGTTGCGCTGCCCGCTCGCGCAGCACCGCGCGGCGCTCTGTGCGGTCCATGCGCCGCAGCTCGCGGCGCTCGGCGCGATTGGCCAAGCCGGGTCGGCTGCGCGGCGCGGCCATGTGCGGCGTCGCCCGCGACGGTGCGGCAACACGAGCGCGGTCCGGTCCGCGCGTCACGTGCCGCGGTGGACGCGGAGCGACCGCATGACGCATGGCGGGCGGGGCCCGATGGACTGCGCGCGGCGCCGGCGCAGGGCGCGCCATGTGCGGGCGGGTGGCCCGTGGTGCCGCTATATGTGGCGCCGGTCGCGCCATCGGCGCAGGCCGGCCGATATGGGGTGCGGGCGCCGGGCGCGCGGCGGGCGCGTGTGCGGCCGGGCCCCGCGGTCCTCCGGGGCCTCCAGGCCCGCCTTTGTGCTTGCCGGGTTCCGCGTATGCGGCGCCCGTCAGGCCGGCAATTCCGCCGATCGATGCGGCAATGACCGATATGACTGCGAGATTGGCGGGTTTGCGGAGCATTTTTTGCCTCCACGGTTCCCCCTCTGCGGCAACGCGCTGGAGGCGGCTTTGGTTGCGGGCGTTGCGCCCAGCGGCGGCACTGCGACGCGGTAGGGCGCTTTCGCGCCGGGGGCCTGCGTTGGCTGCACGGGCGCGCCGCCTATGCTAAATCGTGCCCGCGCGGGTCCCGTAGCTCAGCCGGATAGAGCAGCGGTTTCCTAAACCGAAGGTCGGAGGTTCGAGTCCTCTCGGGACCGCCATTCGCCGGGTGTTGTCCAGCGTGGACATGTGGATGATAGGGATCTGCGCGACCGTTGCGCGTCGTTGCTGCGCGTCTCGTTTTTCGTCATCCGCTACAGCTCTGATCAAGGCTTCGTTCTGCGATGAGAACGGCAATTTGCGACATGCTCGGCATCGAAATCCCGATCGTCCAAGCGCCCATGGGCGGCGCCGCCGGTCCTGCGCTGGCGGCTGCGGTGAGCAACGCCGGCGCTCTGGGAACGCTGGCTCTCTGGGGAGCCGACATCGAAACGCTGCGCAAGCAGGTGCGCGAAACGCGCTCGCTGACCAGCAAACCCTTCGCGGTCAATCTCAATCTCGAGTTCCCGCAGCAGGAGCGGCTCGAGGCGTGCCTGCAGGAGGGCGTGCCGGTCATCGCGTTCTTCTGGCGCGATCCTTCGGCGCTGGTGCAACGGGCCAAGGCCGGCAGCGCCAAGGTGATGCATACGATCGGCACGGCGAAGGACGCGCGGGCAGCGGTCGAATGCGGGGTCGACGTGATTGTTGTGCAGGGCTGGGAGGCTGGCGGCCACGTTCGCGGCACGGTCGCCACCATGCCGCTCATTCCCGCCGTCGTCGATGCGGTCGACCCGACGCCGGTGATCGCCGCCGGGGGTATCGCGGATGGGCGCGGGCTCGCCGCAGCCCTGTCGCTTGGCGCGTCCGGAGCATGGATCGGCACACGGTTTCTTGCCAGCAGCGAGGCCGCCATACATCCGCATTATCGCGAACGGCTGCTGCAGGCGACGGAGGACGACACCGTCTATCTGGACGATCTGTTCGGCGTCGGCTGGCCAAAGGCACCACACCGCGTCCTGCGCAACGCAACGGTTGCTGCCTGGGAGGCGGCGGGATGCCCCGAGAGCGGCAAGCGCCCGGGCGAGGGCGAGATCGTCGCGACGTCCAAGTCGCGCGGATCGATCGTGCGTTATCGCTCCTACACTCCGGCGGCGGATGCGGAGGGCGATATCGACGCGTTGTCGCTCTGGGCCGGGCAAAGCGTCGCCCTGGTCAACAAGGTCCAGCCCGCCGCCGAGATCGTGCGCGAGATCCACACCGAAGCATGTGCGATCCTGAACCGATTGGGCGCAATGTCTGCATAGTGTGGCGGTTCAGAAGTCCGCATGTCGGACTCGCGGCGAGAATGATGCGGACTTCTGAACTGCCACACTAGAGCATGATCCGTTCAAGTGGAATCGGATCATGCTCTAGATTCCTTGCGTTGGTCGCGTTTTCTGCGGCGAACCGCTGCACACTTCGCCGGAAAACGCTCTAGGCTTCGTCATCCGGCGCGCAAAATTGGGATGTGCGGCGCCTGCGTATGGTGTCGGTCTCCCTTCGCGCAAGCAATAACCGGGTACTCTAATTAGGATAGCAAGCAACGTTGACCTGAATGACCGAGGGATCTTGAATATCGTAGTCGCCAGGATTGCATCCGGTCAGGCCACGCGTGATGTTTTGCAGCTGGATGCGACCGTTTGCGAAGGGCGTGGGTGGATCGATATGGATCTTCTCCACGATACTATCGCTGATCTGAATGTTCTTCGTCGTGAAGGCCCCGACAGTGATCATGTTGATCTTCGACACGGAGAAGATCGCGGACATTCGGACGTTGAACGTCCCAGCGAGCACGACGTCGGCCACGCCGTTTGCCTCGAAATGCGTGCCGGTGATTGACGACGGCAGAAAGGTCTTTTCGAGATAGAGGCCGGTGCCGCTCACGCCCTCGATTGAGCCGCCAACGAGCGTTACGCTTCCTTCGGCCTGCGTGTCTTTGATCCAAATTCCATTGACCCCGCCCTCCAGGACAGGAGCGATGAATGTATTGGCATTGGCCGAGATATTGCTAAAACGCTCGCCAAAGACCCAATACTGATTGGCCGACACCAAGCCCGCCGCGAAGAACGTGTTTCCAAAGTTGATGCCGCTGCGCAGATCGACCATGGTGTTGAGCAGCGAGCCACTAAGGTGCAGACCATAGTAGCTGCCCAGCATGGTGACGTTATCGATTCGCATATGATGGCTGTTGGTCAGCTTGATCAGTGCAGTACCCGCGGCCGTTGCGGCCGAGCCGAGGAACAGATCCTTGATCATGAGAGCGTTAACCCCCTGGAAGTCGAATAGTGTCTTGTTCGAGCGCTGAAAAATTTGGCTGGCCCGTCCAGCCCCCGCGATTGAAACCGCATGTGCGGAATTAATGATCAGGGTGTCACTCACGACGCATCGTCCCGGTGGCACTGACACCATACCGCCCACAGGGGCCTTCGCTATGGCTTTGCGAAACGCCTCTGTGTCGTCGTGAGTACCGTTACACTTCGCGCCATGGTTATGAACATTGATCGTTCGATGCGGTGAATCGTCATCCGCGATCGACGATGTCGCAGTCGCGAGCAAAAGGAGAACCGCTGAACTCAAGACGCGCATTGCACCCCCCAGGGTTTTGAACCTGCCGCAGCAACACAGGCTATCAGGCGTTGGAATTTGATGTCTAGCACCGGTTACGCCAAGTTCAAAAAAGCGGCCGTACGATGTGAACACAATCGCTGACCAAGCGGCATACGGGGCACGGGTGCGTCGCCGCTTACGGGTTTGCGCCGCCGACTGCTGGCGCACCGGGACGTGCGCGGACCGAACGGCGCGCCACGGATGTCTGCATGCCAGGTCCCAGTGGCACCACCCGTGTCGGCGCGTTGTACACCACCGGTGCGTCACTCGGTGCGAGGATCATGATCTCGATGTTGCCGGGAAAATGTTTGGTAATGTAATTGCGGCCCACGAGAACCCGCGAGACGATTTGTTGCACGGAACCCTGATAGGTACCGCTGATGACCTGATCGATCGTGGACGAGGTGTGGATGCGCAGGCCGAGCTCCGTGCTCAGCGCATCGAACACATCGGCGACCGACGCCTCCTGCGCCTCGACCGTAGCCGAATGCACGTTGCCCTTGACCATCACTTCGGAAAGACCCGCGCGGGGCAGCGAAAGCATGAGCACGACGGCAAGACCGCCTGCGTGAACCAGACGAAGTCGAGTTCGCATTAGCGACAGGAGCGGCCCCCAGCGGTTAGTCAGCGGCCCCCAGCGGTTAGTCGCGTCGAGCTTATCATTCGCAGTCCGGCTGAGAAAGACGGCAACGCGGATTTGTTCGACGGCTTGGAGTGCCTTGCGACATGCACTCGCCGACACAACAGGCGGCTTCATTGACGGTTGCTCCTCGTTTGGTAGGATGAGTCCATATGAGGCGCAGGAGCACATCGTGAGCGTGGCCGCCTAGTATGGCGGCCGCCCGGCTGCCGGCCCTCAGCGGCAAGGCGCGCCGCGCGAGCGCTGACAAGCGCGGGCTTCGTTATCGACCGGATTGTCGGCATCGCTTCGAGCAGGCGACGGATCATCCGAGTCGCGATGCACCGACAAGGCTGACGCTCATGGAGGAAACTGAATGTCATTCTACCGAGGCATGACCTGCGAGAACGTGACGCTCAAAGGCGACCAGGGAACCCCGATTACCGCCTATACGGCCAAGCCGTCCGGTGCGGGCCCGTTTCCGGGCGTGGTGCTGGTCCACCATCTACCGGGCTGGAGCGAGTTCTACATCGAGACGACGCGCCGTTTTGCGCATCACGGGTACCTCGCGATCTGCGCCAACCTCTATCAGCGCGCGGGCGACGGCAATCCGGACGACGTCGCCGCCAAGGTGCGCGCCGACGGCGGCATTCCCGACGCCCAGATGGTCGGCGATACGCAGGCCGCCGTACAGTGGATGCGCGCTCAGGCAAATCACAACGGCAAGGTTGGCATTTTCGGCTCCTGTTCCGGCGGCCGGCACGCCTTCATCTATGCCTGCCAGCGCAAGGACGTCGATGCTTGCGCCGACCTATGGGGCGGCCGCGTGGTAATGGGCAAGGAGGAGCTCAACGCCAAGACGCCGGTCGCGCCGATCGACATGACGAAGGACCTTTGTTGCCCGCTCATCGGCCTGTTCGGCAATGACGACCGTGCGCCGAGCCCCGAGCAGGTGAATGAGCACGAGGCCGCGCTCAAGCAGCACGGCAAGACCTACGAGTTCCACCGCTACGACGGTGCCGGCCACGGCATCTGGTATTGGCACCGGCCGCTCTACCGGCCCGAGCAGGCCATGGATGGCTGGAGCAAGGTGTTCGCCTTCTTCGGCAAGCACCTGGGCAAGTAGGAGGCGCGCATGGCCCGGAAAAGTGGCAACCGGTTTTCCGACAAGGCCATGCGCCACTAAGGAGATCACATGTGCACGTCCATTATCGAGATCGCGCGCGCGGAGGGCATGGCCAAGCGCGGGGACGAATGGTTTCCGCTCGCGCAGGCGGTGGTCGCCTATGACCACGCGCGCCATGCGCCGCTGGGCGACGTCATCACGCTCGACTTCATCAACACCGGCCTCGAACCCGGGGCGCGGGCCGGGATCGAGCTGACGCTGGAGACGGCCAAGGAGCTGCGCGCCGCTCTCGACCGGGCGATTGCCGCCGCCGAGTTCGAGGAGGCCGAGGTGAGAGGCAAGGGCGCCGTGCCGAGCCTGGTTCGGGCCGCGTGACACGCGGGTTGCTCTCCGCTCGTGCTCACTGCGTTGAAAGGAAGTCCCCCTCCCGCCCGCCTTCGCCCTTCAGGCTACGGCGGGCGACCTCCCCCACAAGGGGGGAGGTGCTGTGGCGCTGTCACACCACAACCGCAGCACTGACCGACCGAGAGATTCAGCGCTGTCGGTGTAAATTCCGCTGAGCAAACGGTGTTGCAGTTGGCTGTGAAAGCGCCACAGCCAACCTCCCCTCTTGTGGGGGAGGTGGCCGAGCGAAGCGAGGCCGGAGGGGGTCTTGACGATCAATTCACCTCCGCCGCGCCGCTGATCAGCGTCGAGAGCTTCGAGGTCTCGCGCGTGTACGGCACGACCACATTGGCGAAGGCGCGCTGCGACTCGAGCACCCGCTTGAAGAATGGGTCCTTGGCCTCGAGGTTGGCCAGGACCTTCTTGGCCGACTTGATGAAGGCGGGCGCGTAGTCGGCCGGCGCGTCGAAGATCGTCACGCCCTTGGCCTTGATCTCTTTCAGCGCCTTGGCGTTCTCGTGCGCGAAGTAGAGCATCGCGTCGAGCAGCGAGGCGGAGAGCGCGGTCTCGACGATCGCCTGCAGGTCTCCCGGCAGCGAGCGCCATTTCGGGCCGTTGAACATCACGTCGGCGATGTCGATCGCCTGGTGCAGCCCCTGGATCGAGTAGAACTTGAACACGTCGTGCAGCCCGAGCGGCAGGTCGTTGGCGGGATTGATCCATTCGACCCCGTCGATGATGCCGCGCTCGGCCGCCGGGATCAGCTCCTGCCCGGGCAAGTTCATCGGCACGCCGCCCATGTCCTTGAGCACGTCGCTCGGCAGGCCGGAAGAAATGCGGAAGCGCAGCTTGGTGAACTCGGCCACCGAGGTGATCGGCTTCTTGAACCAGCCGAAGCATTCCGGCCCGTCGGGCGCGTAAAGGAAGGGCATCACGTCGGCCCGGACCATCTTCTGGTAATACTCGACGTAGAGCTCGCGCCCGCCGCCGCGCATGTACCAGGCGAGCTGCCCCATCTGGTCGAGGCCGCTGCCGGAACCGCCGAGCGGAGCGCTGAACAGGCCGCCGGCCGGATGCTTGCCGGTGGCGTAGTGGGTCCACCACTGGCCGCAATCGATCAGCCCCTTGTTGACCGCGTCGAGGATCTCGAAGGGGTTGACGATCGCCCCGCTGGTGAGCACCTCGATGGTGAGGCGCCCGCCCGACATCTTCGCCACGTTCGAGGCGAAGTTGTTGAGCAAGGTCATGTGCGGCGTGCCCGCCGGGTTGGCGCTCTGCAGCTTCCAGCGGAACTGCGGGGTTTGCGCGCGCGCCTGCGCCGGCAACAGCGTCGCTCCGGCAGCGGCGACGCCGGCTGCCTTGATGAACTCACGTCGCTTCATGGCGTCCTCCTTGGTTTCATTTTCAGCTTCTTGTTTGAGCATGATCTTTTTCCGAAAACCGGTGTCCACTTTTCGGGATCATGCTCTAACGCATGCCGAACATCATGTTCGGCAACACCAGGATGATCTGCGGGAAGAAATAGAGGATCAGGACCGCGAGCCATTGCAGGCCCATGAACGGGAGCATCCCCTTGTAGATCTCCGCCAGCTCCCACTGGGGCATCACGCCCTTGAGGTAGTAGGCCGACAGCGCCACGGGCGGCGACAGCCAGCAAGTCTGGAGTGTCACGGCAAGAAGAATGCTGAACCACACCATGTCGATCTTCATGGCGATCAGGATCGGCAGGAAGATCGGAACGATGATGACGACGATCGGAACCCATTCGAGCGGCCAGCCCAGCACGAAGCACAGCATCAGGATGGCGATGATCAGCAGGCCCGGATGGATCTCCCAGGCGAGCATCGCCTTGGCGATGAAGGTCGGCGTGCCCAGCGCCGAGAACACCGAACCCATGAAGGTCGAGGCGACCAGCAGGATCATCACCATGCTGGAGGTCTGCACCGTGCGATAGGTGGCGTCCGTGAGGATCGGCCAAGTCAGTTTTCCGTGAGCGGCCGTGACGATCAACGCGCCGACGCAGCCGATCGCCGCGCCTTCGGTCGGCGTCGCCCAGCCGGTGACAATGGAGCCGAGCGTCGCCACGATGAGCGCCGCCGGAGGCAGCAGCCCGAGGAAGAACTCGCGCACCACATAACTTTTGCTGACCGCGAGCTCGGCGTCGGACAGCGGCGGCCCAAGCTGCGGATCGCGCCAGACGCGCGCCATCGTGTAGGCCGCGTACAGACCGGCGAGCAGCAGGCCGGGCAGCAGGGCGCCGGCATAAAGCCGGGCCACCGACACCTGCAGCACCGGCCCCATCACCACCAGCATGACGCTGGGCGGGATGAGGATGCCGAGCGTGCCGCCGGCGCAGATCGTGCCGGCGCAGAGCGCCGTGTCGTAGCGCGACTTGAGCATCACCGGCGCGGCCATCAGCGCGATGATGGTCACCGAGGCGCCGACGATTCCCGTGGCGGCCGCGAACAGGGTCGCGGTGAAGATGGTGGCGAGATAGAGCGATCCGTGCAGCCGTCCGCAGAGCAGCTGGACCGCATGGAACAACCGCTTCATCAGGCCCGCGCTCTCGAGCACGTAACCCATGAAGGTGAACATCGCGACCGCCGCCAGCACCGTGTCCATCATGGTGCCGAACGTCTGATAGGTCATCAGGTAGAAGACGCGCTCGCCGAGCGCGAGATAGCCGAAGGCCATGCCGAGGAAGAACAGCGTGAATGAAATCGGAAAGCCGGACAGGATGACGATGAACAGCAAGCCGAGCAGGATGAGGCCGAGAATTTCGTGACTCATGGGACGGCCTGGGCGCGGTTCACGTCAGCTCACTCACCGTCACCGGCTGCCGATAGTCGATGCCGGTGCGCAATGTCTTGAAGCACTTGATGACTTCCGAGAGACCCTGCAGCACGAGCAGCGCGGAGCTGACCGGGATCACGGTCTTGTACCAGTAGGCCGGCGGGCGCCACGTGGTCATGAGGGCTTCACCCAGTTCCCACGACTCCTGGGCGAAGTCCCAGCTCAGCCACGTGAACATGATCATGCCCGGCAGGAACAGCAGCAGGTACTGCACGAGATCCATGCGCACCTGGGTCTTGAGCGACCAGCGTTGCGAGATGAAATCGGTGCGGATGTGCTTCTGCAGATAGAGCGTGTAGGCGGCGGCGAGGAAGAAATGCGCGCCGTAGCACATGGTGGCGAGGTCGTTGGCCCAGATGGTCGGGGAGGCGAATTTGCGCACCAGGACCTCGTAGAACAGCACCAGGAACATCGGGAAGATCAGCCACGACACGGCCTTGCCGGACCAGATGCTGATCCGGTCGATCGCTGCGGCAATGCGGTCGAGCATGTCCATGATGCGTGGTCTTTGTCCCGCGGGCCTTACCGCACTCCCGTGCTCTCCTGCTCTCTCAGTTCGGCGGCCTGCAGCAGCGCCTGCCGCGTCCCGCTGAAGTTCTGGCCGCGCTCACCATCGAAGGCCTCCAGGATCAGGGCTTCCCAGCCGTGCGGCGCGATGCCGTAGGTCTTGAAATCGGTGGAGACGCCGAGGTCCTCGAGGAATCGTTCCAGCCGGTCGGCGCCGGCGAGCAGATCGCTCCCGAAGATCTGCGCCAATGCGTCGCGCGCGAGACCTCCGATGTCCGCCACGCTGCGCAGCACCAGCGGCAGCGTGAACGAACATGCGATGCCGTGTGCGACATCATGATGAAGGGTCACCGGATAGGAGATCGAGTGCGCGATCGCGGTGCGGGTGTTGGAGAACGCCAGCCCGGCGTGAAGCGCCGCCAAGGCCATCCGGCTGCGCAACTCCATGTCCTGGAGGTCCTTCGCCAGCTGCGGCAGCACCACGAGGATCTCGCGCGCCGCCACGACGGCGTGGTGCGCCGAAACGGCGTTGGCGTTCACGTTCCACAGGCTCTCCAGGGCGTGGGAGAGCGCATCGAGGCCGGTGCTGATCGTGAGCTGCCGCGGCTTGCCGACCATGAGTCCGGGATCGACGAGCGCATGCCGGGGATAGAGGTTCGGACGCGACAGCGAGTATTTCCGTCCCGATTGGGTATCCCAGACGGTCGCCCAGGACGTCACTTCGCTGCCGGTGCCCGCCGTGGTCGGCACGGCGATGATCGGCGTGGCGGAAAGTTCCCCGGCGCCGGCGCCGGTCTGAAGATAGCGCAGCACCGCCGCAAACCCGCCGCGCGCTGCCGCCAACACTTTCGCCGTATCGATGACCGAGCCGCCGCCGAGCGCGACAATGATCGCGGGCTCGACACCGACCGCGCCGAAACGCGCGCTCTGTTCGGCCAGCAACCGCGTATCGGGATTGGGCGCGACGTCGCTGACGGTGATGAGCGCATCGCCGGCGCCGCGGCGCAGCCGCTCGGCCAGCGCGTCGAACGGCGGTTCGGGATAGGTGACGAGCGCGTAAGCGCGGCCGGCGATCAGCTTCGGCAACTCCGCGAAAGCATCAACGCCGAAGGTGATCTCGACCGGGTTGCGGTAGCGCCACATCAGTCCATCCCCGGACCAGAGTACCGCGTGGTTTCCCATTGCCAAATTCAAAAATTCCATGCGAACTATTGGAAATGGCAATGAGCTTCACCTGGCTGCGCACGTTCCATGCCGTCGCGGCGCATCGCGGGTTCACCTCGGCCGCCAAGGCGCTCGGGATCGGACAGCCGACCGTCACCACGCAGATCAAGGAGTTCGAGACCGCCTATGGCGTCGAACTGTTCGAGCGCAGCGGCCGACGGGTCGAGCTCACCGATGCCGGATCGGCGCTGTTCGCGATCACCAGACGGCTGATGAGCCTGCGCGAGGAGGCCGACGAGCTGCTCGGCTCACACGGATCGTTGCGTACCGGGCACCTGCGTCTCGCCGCGGTCGGGCCGTTCCACGCGACCGAGATCCTGGCCGCGTTCAAACGCGAGTATCCCAGCGTCTCGGTGTCGGTCGTCCTCGGCAATTCCGAGCGGACGCTCAGGCACCTGCTCGATCTCGAAGCCGACGTCGCCATTCTCGCTCATGCGGTCGAAGACGTGCGGGTGCACACGGCGCGCTATCGCGAACATCGCGTGGTGGCGTTCGTCAACCGGCAACATCCCTGGTTTCGCCGCCGCAGCGTCACCCTTGCCGAGCTTGCCTCGCAGCCGCTGGTGTTGCGCGAGCAGGGCTCGACCACGCGCCGCGCCCTGGAGCAGGCGCTGGCGCGGCGCGGCCTGAAGGCTCAGCCGGTGTTCGAGATCGGCAGCCGCGAGGGGGTCTGGAAGGCCGTCGAGCAGGGGTTAGGCGTCAGCGTGGTGGCCGATTTCGAGTTCGTCGCCCATCCGAATCTGCGTGCGCTCGAGATCGGCGACTGCGAGATCCGCACCGAGTACCGCATCGTCTGCCTGCGCGAGCGGGTAGGCGCGCCGAAGATCGCCGCTTTCATGAAGGTCGCCGAGATGCTGCGGCGGCCGTACCAGGGGAGCCACGCCAATCCGTCAGATCAGGCTGTGGTTGCTGCACCAGGCCGCAAGGCTCGCAGTGCCGGGAAGCGGTCGCGCGGCTCCCGATCGTGACTGGCTTGCCGCATTGACGGCCGATGCAAGACCGATAGCATGATCCTTCCCGTTGCCGTTGCGGAGCACGCCGCCATGACGCCGCTCAAGCTCGTTGCCGCGCTCGGACTGTCGACCCTGAGCCTGCTCGCCACGCCCGCGCACGCCGCCAAGGACCAGCTCGTCATCGGCGTCGCCCAGTTCCCGCCGACCCTGCATCCCAACATCGATGCGCTGGTGATCAAGTCCTACACCCTCGGTTTCGTCATCCGCGCGATCACGGCTTACGACAAGGACTGGAAGAACTCCTGCCTGCTGTGCGCCGAGCTGCCGACGATCGAGAACGGGCTCGCCAAGATCGTCGACCGGCCCGACGGCACCAAGGGCATGAGCGTCACCGTCAAGCTCAAGCCGAACCTGAAGTGGGGCGACGGCACCAAGGTCAGCACCAAGGACCTGGAATTCACCTGGCGGGTCGGGCGCGATCCCAAGGCCGGCTTCTCCAACAACCATCCGTGGACGCGCGCGAGCAAGCTCGACGTGGTCGACGAGCTCACCGCGGTGCTGCACCTCGACAAGGTGCTGGCTTCCTACAACGAGTGGGACCAGCTCCTGCCGGCGCACATCGAGGGTCCGGCCTACGAGCGTGCCGCGCCGACCGGCGACTACGTCAAGCAGACCACCTACGCGCGCGCTCCCACCACGGCCGGGCTCTACAACGGTCCGTACCTGATCACCGGCTACGAGTCCGGCGTGCAGATCGTGATGGAGCCGAACCCGCACTGGGCCGGCACCAAGCCCGGCTTCAAGCGCGTCATCATCAAGCTGATCGAGAACACCGCGGCGCTGCAGGCCAATTTGCTCTCCGGCGACGTCGACATGGTGGCGGGCGAGGGCGTGGGGCTGACCATCGACCAGGTGCTGGAACTGCGCAAGCAGCATCCCGACCGCTTCGCCTACATCTTCAAGCCGAGCCTGACCTACGAGCACATCGATCTGAAGCGCGAGAACCCGATCCTCGCCGACCTGCGCGTGCGCCAGGCGCTGGTCCACGCCGCCGACCGCAAGACCCTGACCGAACGGCTGTTCCAGGGCATGCAGCCGGTGGCGGACGCCTGGGTCAATCCGCTCAGCACCAACCACAGCGAGGACGTGCCGACCTACCCGTACGATCTCGCCAAGGCCAAGGCGCTGCTCGCCGAGGCCGGCTGGAAGCCGGGGCCTGACGGCATCTGCCGCAACGACAAGGGCGAGCGGCTGTCGCTCGAATTCTCCACCACCGCCGGCAACCGCCTGCGCGAGCTGCAGCAGCAGGTGCTGCAGAACAACTGGAAGAACGCCTGCATCGAGGTGCGCATCAAGAACGAGCCGGCACGCACGTTCTTCGGCGAGACCACGAAGAAACGTCTGTACAACGGCCTCGCCATGTATGCGTGGTCGAGCGCGGTCACCGAGTCGCCGCGCCGCACGCTCGCCTCCGACAACATCCCGACCGAGGCCAACGGCTGGGGCGGGGCGAACTTCATCGCCTTCTCCAATGCGCGCATGGACGAACTGATCGCGCAGGTCGAGACCGAGCTCGACCCGATGAAGCAGAAGGTGCTGTGGCATGAGATGCAGCGGATCTACGCCAGGGAACTGCCGGTCATCCCGCTGTTCTTCCGCGCCGAGCCGCACGTCGTGCCGAAGTGGCTGAAAGGTTACACGCCGACCGGTCACGGCGATTGGAGCTCGTTCTGGTCGGAGAACTGGCGCGCCGAGTGATGGCTGTCGCGCTCCAAGCCGCGCAGACCACATCCGTCCTCGAGGTGCGCGACCTGACGGTCGCGTTCCCGGTCGAGGGGAAGCAGCGGCGTGTAGTCGATGGCGTCGGCTACGCGATCACGCCGGGCCGCACGCTCGGCGTCGTGGGCGAAAGCGGCTGCGGCAAGTCGATGACGGCGCTCGCGCTGATGGGCCTGGTGCCGGCGCCGGGACGGGTCGGCGGGTCGGTGCGGTTCGAGGGTCGCGAGCTGATCGGGCAGGGCGAGGCGCGCTGGCGCGCGCTGCGCGGCGCGCGCGTCGCCATGGTGTTCCAGGAGCCGATGACCTCGCTCAACCCGGTGATGCCGGTCGGTTCGCAGATCGCCGAGGTGATGGTGCTGCACGAGGATCTCGGCTGGGGCGCGGCGCAGCAGCGCGCGATCGATCTGCTCGCCGCGGTTGGCATTCCCTCGCCGCGCGAACGGGCCGAGGCCTATCCGCACCAGCTTTCCGGCGGCCAGCGCCAGCGCGCCATGATCGCCATGGCGCTCGCCTGCCGGCCGGCCCTGCTCATCGCCGACGAGCCGACCACCGCGCTCGACGTCACCATCCAGGCGCAGATCCTCGATCTCATCCTCGATCTGCAGTCCGAGATCGGCATGGCGGTGCAGTTCATCAGCCACAATCTCGCGGTCGTCTCGGAAGTCGCCGACGAGATCATCGTGATGTATGCCGGTCGCATCGTCGAGCGCGCCGCTGCCGCGCGGCTGTTCGCGGCGCCGCGCCATCCCTACACGCAGGGCCTGATCGCGACCCTGCCGGATCCGGCGCGCCGCGCGGCGCGGCTGCCGGTGATCCCGGGCGGCGTGCCGGGCTTCGACATGGCGTTTGCCGGATGCCGCTTCGCCGACCGCTGTACGCGCGCCGACGCGGCCTGCCGGGCGCAAGAGCCCGAACTTGAGGCGGTCGCGGCCGGTCATGCGGTCGCGTGCTTCAAGGCCAATTCTTGAAGGGCAAGGTCATGAGCGCGTTGCTCGCGATCGACGATGTGAGCGTCCATTTCACCCGCCGGACCGGCTGGTTCGGCCGCCGGAGCGAAGTGCTGCGCGCGGTCGAGCGCGTCAGCGTCGGGATCGCCGAGGGTGAGACGCTCGCTCTGGTTGGCGAAAGCGGCAGCGGCAAGACCACGCTCGGCCATGTGGTCGCCGGCCTGCGCGAACCGACCGCGGGCCGCGTCACGTTCCGCGGCTTGGCCATCGACGACCGCCGCGCCACCGGCCGCGCCATCCAGATCGTGTTCCAGGACCCGTTCTCGGCGCTCGATCCGCGCATGCCGGTGTCCGACATCATCGCCGAACCGCTGCGCATTCAGGGCACGCACACGCGCGCCGAACGGCGCGCGCGGGCGGCCGCGCTGGTCGAGCAGGTCGGCTTGCCGGGTGACGCGCTCAACCGCTATCCGCACGAGTTCTCCGGCGGTCAGCGCCAGCGCATCGCGATCGCGCGCGCGCTCGCGCCCGAGCCGGCACTGATCGTCGCCGACGAGCCGCTCTCCGCGCTCGACGTCTCGATCCAGAGCCAGATCCTCAACCTGATGCGCGACGTGCAGGAGCGCCGCAAGCTGAGCTATCTGTTCATCAGCCACGACCTTGGGGTGGTCGACCATCTCGCCGACCGCATCGCGGTGCTCTATCTCGGGCGCATCGTCGAGCTCAGCCCGCGCGCGGATCTGTTCGCGCGGCCGGCGCACCCCTATACCCGCGCGCTGCTCGACGCGATGCCGCGCATCGGCCGCGGAGTGCGCCGGCGCAACGCCATCAAGGGCGAGATCCCGAGCCCGCTCGATCCGCCGCCGGGCTGCGTGTTCCATACGCGCTGCCCGCTCGCGGCCGACATCTGCCGCACCACGGTGCCGGTGTTCGAGCCGGTCGCCGGCCGGCCGCAGCAATCGGCGGCGTGCCATTTCAAGGACAGCATGTGATGTCGCGAAGACCGGTGCCGCGTGCGCTCCCCTCCCCCCACGAGCGAAGCGAGTGGCGGGGAGGGGTTGGGGGTGGGGGGTCTCATCACACACGCGGCTCGTGCAAACGCCCCCCACCCCCGACCCCTCCCCACCGCTTCGCGGGGGGAGGAGAGCTGCGGCCGCGTGCTCACCTTACGCGCGCAAGCGAACGGGCCTGAGCCATGCCCGGCTACGTCGCCCGCCGCGTCGCGCAGACCTTGGTCGTCCTCTTGATCATGTCGTTCGTGATCTACGGCCTGATCGGGCTGATGCCGGGCGATCCGCTCGACATCATGGCCGGCAGCGTCCCCGGCATGACCCCGGAGGTGATGGCGCAGCTGCGCGCCATCTATGGCCTCGATCAACCGCTGCTGCTGCGCTACTGGCGCTGGCTGATGGCGGCGCTCGGCGGAGATTTCGGCTTCTCGCGCACGCATTCGCTGCCCGTGCTGCAGGTGCTGGCGCCCGCACTGTGGCAGACCTGCAAGCTGATGCTGGCGAGCTTCGTCTTGAGCGTCATCTTCGCGCTCGTTCTCGGGATCGTCTCGGCGTTGAAACCCGGCGGATGGGTCGACACCATCGTCGGGCTGTTCGCCTTCGCCGGCATTTCGGTGCCGGTGTTCTGGCTCGCCCTCATCCTCATCCTCACTTTCGCGGTCGAGCTGCGCTGGCTGCCGGCGAGCGGCATGGGCCGGGTCGGCGATTACGGCTTGGTTGACCAGGTGCGCCACCTGATCCTGCCGGTGCTGACCCTGACGCTCGCCAACACCGGCCAGTTCACCCGCTACGTGCGCGCCGCCATGATCGAGACGCTGCATATGGATTTCGTGCGCACCGCATGGGCCAAGGGTGCCACCGCGCGCCGCGTCATCCTGGTGCATGCGCTGCGCAACGCGCTCATTCCCGTGGTCACCATCATGGCGCTGTCGTTCGGCACGCTGTTCTCGGGCGCGCTGGTGACCGAGACGATGTTCGCCCAGATGGGCATGGGCAAGATGATCTTCGACTCGATCCTGTCCAACGATTTCAACCTCGCCCTGACCGGCCTGTTGTTCGCGACCCTCATCACCTTGCTGGCCAATCTTGCCGCCGACCTTGCCTACGGCTGGCTCGACCCGCGGATCGCGCTGAAATGAGCGCCGTCGACATTGCCGCCCCGGTGCAGGTCGAGCGTGCCCGCTCGGTGTGGGCGCTGCGCTGGCGGCGCTTCCGCCGCCATCGCGCCGCGCTGGCAAGCCTCGGCGTGCTGGCGCTGCTGGCGCTGTTCTGCCTCGCCGCCGCGCCGCTCGAGGCCCTGCTCGGCATCGACGCCAACGCCACCGACCTGTTCGCGCGCTACGGACCGTCCGCGGCGAAGCACTGGCTCGGCACCGACGAGGCCGGCCGCGACGTGCTGGTGCGGCTGATGTACGGCGGGCAGGTGTCGCTGCTGGTCGGCCTCTTGGCGACGGTGATCGGCGGCGTGTTCGGCGTGACCCTCGGCCTCGCCGCGGGCTATTTCGGCGGCCGGCTCGACGCCTTCCTGATGCGCTTCACCGACGGCATCATCGCGCTGCCGCTGCTGCCGCTGCTCATCGTCATCGGCGCCGTCGATCTCACCAAACTCGGCTTCTCCAAGGACTTCGCCACCTCGGGCGCCGCCGGCTTCTGGCGCATCGTGATCATCATCGCGCTGATCGATTGGACCGCGATCGCGCGGCTGGTGCGCGCCGGAACGCTGTCGGTCAAGCAGCGCGACTTCGTGCTCGCCGCGCGCGCGAGCGGCGCCGGGCCGCTCTACGTCATGGGCGTGCACATCCTGCCCAACATCGTGACGCCGATCATCGTGGCGTTCACGCTCACCGTCGGCCGCGTCATCCTGCTGGAGTCGGTGCTGAGCTTCCTCGGCTTCGGCATCGTCCCGCCGACTCCGAGCTGGGGCAACATGCTCAACAACGCGCAGGAGCTGGTCACCACCGCGCCGGCGCTTGCGATCTATCCGGGACTCCTGATCTTCGTCACCGTCATCGCCGTCAATTTCCTCGGCGACGGCATGCAGCACGCCTTCGATCCGCGTTCGGAGAAGTAATTCAGCTCACCAGGTGGCAAGCCGCGAGCCGGCCGTCGGCGGTGGGCGCGAGCGCCGGCGTCTCGACCTTGCAGCGCTCGAACGCGAACGGGCAGCGCGTGTGGAACGCGCAGCCCGAGGGCGGGTTGATCGGCGAGGGGACGTCGCCCTGCAGCACGATGCGTTGGCGTGCGGCGTGCGGGTCCGGGATCGGCGCCGCCGCCATCAGCGCCTGCGTATAGGGATGCAGCGGGTTCTCGAACAGCGCGTCCTTGCCGGCGAGCTCGACGATGCGTCCGAGATACATCACGGCGACGCGGTGGCCGATGTGCTCGACCACGGCGAGATCGTGCGACACGAACAGGTAGGCGAGGCCGAGCTCCTCCTGCAGGTCCATCATGAGGTTGAGCACCTGCGCCTGCACCGAGACGTCGAGCGCGGAGACCGGTTCGTCGGCGACGATCAGCGCGGGATTGAGCGCGAGCGCGCGCGCGATGCCGAGGCGCTGGCGCTGGCCGCCGGAGAACTCGAACGGGTAGCGCCGCATGGCGTCGGCGCGCAGGCCGACCTTCTCGAACAGCACCGTCACGCGCGCGTCGCGCTCCGATGCCGCAATATCGGAATAGTTCTCCAGCGGCTCGCTGACGATGCGGCCGGCGGTCATCCGTGGATTGAGCGACGCGTAAGGGTCCTGGAACACCATCTGCATGCGCCGCCGATGCGGGCGCATGGCGCCGGGATCGAGGTGCGTGATGTCGTCGCCATCGAGAGCGATCGTCCCTTCGGTCGGCTCGATCAGCCGGAGCACGAGCTTGCCGACCGTCGACTTGCCGCAACCGGACTCGCCGACGAGGCAGAGCGTCTCGCCGGGATGGATCGCGAAGCTCACGCCGTCGACCGCCTTGACCAGCGCGACCGTGCGCGCCAGCAGGCCGCGCTTGAGCGCGAAATGCTTCTTGAGGTCGGCGACCGCAACGATCGGCGTTGGGACGGTCATGCGGCCGCCGTCGTCGCAAGCACGCGCTCGGCCTCATGGCAGGCGACCACGTGCCCGCTGACGACCGGCCGAAGCTCCGGGACCTCGACGCGGCAGCGCTCGACCGCGAAGGCGCAGCGCGGCGCGAAGGCACAGCCCTCGATCGGCTCGCGCAGGGACGGCACGATGCCGGGGATCTCGGCGAGGCGCCGCTTGCGCGCCTTCGCGCGCAAGCGTGGAATCGAGGCCATCAGGCCGCGCGTATAGGGATGCGCCGGGCGGTCGAACAGTTCGGCGATCGAGGCTTCTTCGATCTTGCGCCCCGCATACATGACGATCACGCGGCGGCAGGTCTCGGCCACGATGCCGAGATTGTGCGTGATCAGGATCACGGCCGCGCCGGTGCGTTCCTTCAATTCGAGCATCAGGTCGAGGATCTGCGCCTGGATGGTCACGTCGAGCGCGGTGGTCGGCTCGTCGGCGATCAGCAGGGTCGGATTGCAGGCGAGCGCGGTCGCGATCATCACGCGCTGGCGCATGCCGCCGGAGAACTGATGCGGGTAGTCCTTCAGCCGCCGTTCGGCGTCGGGGATCTTGACCAGCCGCAGCATCTCGACCGCACGCATCTCCGCCTGCGCGGCGCTCGCGCCGGTGTGGATGCGCACCGACTCGGCGATCTGGTGACCGATGCTGAGCACCGGGTTGAGGCTGGTCATCGGCTCCTGGAAGATCATGGCCATGCGGTTGCCGCGCAACGAACGCATCGCCGCCTCGTCGAGCGCCAGCACGTCGGTGCCCTCGAACGTCACGCTTCCCGCCACGGTGCGGGCGAGGCGGTCGGGCAACAGGCGCATGATCGAGAGCGCGGTCACGCTCTTGCCGCACCCGGATTCGCCGACGATGCCGAGGGTCTCGCCGGGAAACACGTCGAGCGACACGCCGTCGACGGCGCGCGTCACGCCGTCCACGGTGAAGAAATGCGTGCGCAGGTCGCGCACCGCGAGGAGGGGCGCAACTCCGCCCTCATCCTGAGGGCCCCCTCCCTTACCCTCCCCCGCTTGCGGGGGAGGGAAGGGTGGGGGCGTCTCGAAGGATCGGGGAGCCACCGTGTTTGCGGCCATGGTTCGAGACGCCGCCACGCAAGTCGACTGTTGTCGACTTGCGCCATTAGATTCGCCGATGTCGGGTGAACCCGACATCGGTGGCGGCTCCTCACCACGAGGCCCGGCCTCATTCACATCCGCCTCGCGAGGCGCGGATCGAGCCGGTCGCGCAAGCCGTCGCCCAGCAGGTTGACGGCGAGTACGACCAGCGCGAGCGCGATGCCGGGGCAGAAGATGGTCCACGGCGCGCGCGACAGGAACAGCCGGCTCTGCGCGATCATGTTGCCCCAGGTCGGGATTTCCGGCGGGGTACCGGCGCCGAGGAACGACAGCGCCGCCTCGATCAGGATCGCGGAGGCGCAAATGTAAGTCGCCTGCACGATCAGCGGCGCGATGGTGTTGGGCAGGATGTGGCGCAGCAAGATCTTCCAGGTCGGCGTGCCGCCGGCCACCGCGGCTTCCACGTAGGGCGCTTCGCGCACGCTCAGCACCACGGCGCGCACCAGCCGCACCACGCGCGGGATCTCGGGGATGGTGATGGCGACGATCACGATGCCGACGCTGGCGCGGGTCAGCGCCACCAGCGCGATCGCCAGCAGGATGGCGGGGATCGCCATCAGCCCGTCCATCAGCCGCATCACCACGGCGTCCACCTTGCGGAAGTAGCCGGCCATGAGCCCGATCTGCAGCCCGACCACGATCGACATCAGCGCGACCGACAGCCCGACGAACAGCGAGACGCGCGCGCCGTAGATGGTGCGCGCGAACACGTCGCGGCCGAGATGGTCGGTACCGAGCCAGTTCGTTTCCGAGGGCGGCAGCAGCCGCTGCGCCGGCCGCATGGTCACGGCGTCGCCGGCAAACAGCGGCGCCGCGATCGCCAGCAGCGCGATCAGCGCCAGGATCGAGCCGCCCGCCACGATGGTCGGATTGCGCCGGGCGAAACGCCGCAATCGCGCGGTAGCGGTGCGCGGCGTCGCGGGAATCGCTTCAGCGGTCGCGGCGAGGGTCAATAGCGTATCCTCGGATCGAGCACCGTGTAGGTCAGGTCGACGATCAGGTTCACCAGCACGTAGACGCCGGAGAAGATCAGGATCACGCCCTGGATGATCGGGTAGTCGCGCTTCGAGATGGCGTCGACCACGAGCCGCCCGATGCCCGGGATGTTGAACACGGTCTCGGTGATCACCACGCCGCCGATCAGCAGCGCGACGCCGATGCCGATCACGGTGACGATCGGCACGCCGGCGTTCTTGAGCGCATGCTTGAGCAGCATCGATTGCGTCGCGACGCCCTTGGCGCGCGCGGTGCGGATGTAGTCCTCGGCCAGCACTTCGAGCATCGAGGTGCGGGTGATGCGCGCGATCAGCGCCACATAGGCCAGCCCGAGCGCGATCGAGGGTAGGATCAGCCGCTCGATCCAGGGTCCCAGTCCCTGGTCGATCGGCGCATAGCCCTGCACCGGCAGCCAGCGCAGGTTGATGGAAAAGACGTAGATCAGCAGGTAACCGACCACGAACACCGGCACCGAGAACCCGATCACCGATACGGCCATCAACAGGCGGTCGATCCAGGTGCCGACCTTCCAGGCCGCCAGCACGCCGAAGCTGACCGCGAGCGAGATCGCGACCAGCAGCGTGGTGAGCGCGAGCGATAGCGTCGGCTCGACGCGCTGGCCGATCAGTTTCAGCACCGGCTCGTTGGAGAAGATCGAGATGCCGAGATCGCCCTGCAGCACGGCGCTGAGCCAGCGCACGAATTGCGCGGGCAGCGGATCGTCGAGGCCGAGGCGCTGGCGGATCGCGTTGATCTGGTCCTGGGTGGCGTAGTCGCCGGCGATGATGGCGGCCGGATCGCCGGGCGAGAGATGCAGCAGCAGGAACACGAACACCGCGACAATGCCCATCACGAGCACGGTCGAGGCGAGGCGCCGCAGGATATAGGCGAGCATCGAGCGTCAGGCTCGGTCGTACCCTCTCCCCGCTTGCGGGGAGAGGGTGGCGAGCAGCGCAGCTGCGAGCCGGGTGAGGGGGGCTTTCGGTAGACTTCGGGTGGGGAGAATCCCCCTCACCCGACGCGCTTCGCGCGTCGACCTCTCCCCGCAAGCGGGGAGAGGTAAGAAGTCGAGCGCGCGGAATCTCACCCCACCTTCTCCATGTTCCAGAACGGCACCATCTCGGGGATGCCGATCACGTTGGTGATGGTCTTGCGCCAGGCGGAGCGGCGGAAGAACTGCCCGAGATAGATGTGCTGCACATAGTCCCAGGCGTTGCGCTGCAATTCGCGCGCGATGCGCTTGCGCTCCTCCGGCGTCGGCGCCGCAGCCCATTGATCGCGCAGCTTCTCCTGCAATTCGTTCGCGGGCCAGCCGAACCAGGCGCGCTCTCCGGTTGCCGCGTGGCCGGAAAACTCGATCGGGCTCGCGAACGCAAGTCCGGTCGCCGTGGTGGAGAAGATGTTCCATCCCCCTTCGGCCGGCGGCTTCTTGACCGCGCGGCGGGTCAGCACCGCGCCCCAGTCGCTCGGCGCGACGTCGGCATTGACGCCGGCCTGGCGCAGCCACTGGCCGATCAGCAGACCGGCCGGATTGCCGAAATAATGATCGGTCGGTTGCAGCACCACGACGGGGCGGCCGTCATAGCCGGCCTTCTGGAACAGCTCCTTGGCCTTGGCGACGTTCGGCGCCCCCTTCAGCCAGTCGGTGTTCTCGTCGTTCTCCATCGGAGTGCCGCAGGCGAAATAGGCTCCGCACTTCTGCCAGTACTTCGACTTGCCGAAGATCGCCGTCATCACGTCGGCCTGGTTGACCAGGTGCAGCATGGCGCGGCGCGCGTCGACCTTGTCGAACGGCGGGTGCAGGTGGTTGAGCCGCGCAAAACCGATATGGCCGGTCTTGTTGAGCACCCGCACGGTCAGGTTCGGGTCGGTCTCGAGCTGGTCGACCAGGTCCTGCGGCGGCACTTCGTAGAAATCGATCTCGCCGTTCTGCAGCGCGCCGAGCGCGGTCTGCTCGTCGGAGATGTTCTCGAAGATGACGCGGTCGACCTTGACCACCTTGCCGCCGGCCATGCCGGAGGCCGGTTCGGGACGCGGCACGTAGTTCGGATTGCGGTCGTAGACGTAGCGGTTGCCCGGACGCGTCTCGTCGCGATTGTAGAGGAACGGTCCCGAGCCGATGGTCTCGCGCACCTGCTGGGCCGGATCGGTCTCGGCTTCCTTCTTGCGCATGATGTAGCAGAGCGAGGTGGAGAGCTTCGAGATCGCCTCGATGACCAGCCCGTAGGGCTCCGACAGCACGATGCGGAAGGTCTTGTCGTCGACCACCGGCGTGTCCTTGACGCGGCGGAACATGTGCTGGCCGGCGCCGTCGCGCACCGCCCAGCGCCGCACCGAGGCGACGCAGTCGACCGCCGTCACGGCCGAGCCGTCGGAGAACTTCAGGCCATCGCGCAGCTCGAACGTGTAGGTGAGCTTGTCGTCCGACATGCCGAAGCGACTGACCATCTGCGGCCGCGGCGTGAAACTCTCGTCGAGCCCGAACAGCGTGTCGTAGATCATCCCGCCGTGGTAGGCGGTGATGTTGGCGGTGGTCCAGATCGGATCGAGCACGCGCAGGTCGGCGTGCATCACGGCGCGGATGGTGCGGGCGCGCGACGGCGCGCTCTGCGCCTTCAGGATGCCGGGCGCGCCGCCGAGCGCCGCCGCCGCAAGGCCGCCCGCCAATACGTTACGTCGCGTCGTCATGGCCGGTTCCCTCTGTTCCGTCTGTTCTCGTTGCGGCGGATTAGGACACGGAGACCCGCGGCGACACAAGCGCTACAGAATCAATCGCGGCTCCGCCTGCGCATCGAGCGGCCAGATCGGGCGCTCGATCTTGCGCCACGGCAGCTTGCGGTAGTCGCGCGGCAGCGGTCCGTCGGCCTCGGCGTAGAGGACTTGGCTCGCGATCTGCGAGAACGCGGCGTAGAAGTGCTGGTTCGACTTGACCACCAGGATCTTGCGCTGGGTCGGATCGATGCCGAGGTTGGAGAACAGGTCGGTCCCCATCCCTTGCGCGCGGGTCGAGATCAGGACGGCTTCGACGCCGCCCATGCGGATCGAGGCGGCGTCGCCGAGCGGCACGACGGCGCCGGCGAAGGTTTGATGCGCTTGCCTGACGCAGCGGATCACCTCGACCTCGGCGTCGACCGGCGGTCCCGACGACTTGGCGATCTTGCCGGCGAAGCGGAACGGCAGCCGCGCGCCCTCGCCGGCGTCGAAGGCAAGCCGGACCGCGATCGGATCCCACACCGGCGCGACCGCGGCGCCTTGGACGCCGCGCGCGATCAAGCGATGCAGAAACGTGGTGTTGTCCGAGGGCGCGCCGCCGCCCGCATTGTCGGCCGTATCGGCGATCACGATCGGGCCGCCCGCATGGGCGAGCGCCGCGTCGATCGCGCCGTCGACGTCGTAGAACCGCGGCACCGACTCTTCACGCATGGCAATCAACATGCGCCCGATCTCACCGGCGAGCCGGTCGCCATGCGGCTTGGCGTCGTCGGTCACGACCAGGATGCGGGCGCCGCATTCCGCGACATCGCCGTAGGGGAAGCAGTGGCCGATCGAGACCGACAGCACACGGTCCTTGCCCTCCAGCGCCGTGATGCGGTCGACCAGGCCGCGCATCGGCTGGATCGAGGTCGGGAAGCTGCCGATCAGGCGGCAGTCGAACAGCGACCTTGCCGGCTTGATCTCGCGGCGGATCGCGCGCAGCACCAGGTCGACCACTTCGGCGCCGCGTTCGGCGAAGTCGGTGTGGGGATATTCCTTGAACAGCACGATGACGTCGGCGAGCCGGCAGCGCTTCTCGGTCAGATGGCAGTGCGGGTCGAGCTCGACGCCGATCACGCATTTTTCCCCGACCTGCGCGCGTACGCGTTCGAGCACGTCGCCTTCGCAGTCGTCGTAGCCGTGCGCCACCATGGCGCCGTGCAGGTTCAACACCACGCCGTCGAGCGGGAGCGCGGCCTTCAACTGGCCGAGGATCTCGTCGCGCATGCGCTCATAGGCCGAACGCGCCGCGGCGCCGCCCGGCTGCGCCGCGTAGCAGGAACCTTCGATCAGTTCGAAGCCGTCGCGTAGGCTGCGCTCGCGCACCGCCCCCATGGCGCCGGTCTGATGCGCGGGATGCTCTGGATACTCCCCCGGCGGATAATAGAGCTTCTCGACGAAGGCCTCATAGGACGTCGGCACGGGCAGGAACGTGTTCGCCTCGAGGGCGAGCGCGGCGTAGAACAGGCGCATGGGTGCTACTCGGGTGGTGGGCTCCCTCTCCCCGCTTGCACCGAACTCGGGTTTACCCGAGTTCGGCATTGATTAGGTGTCCGAAGTCGGAAACATCCGACTTCGGATGAGAGGGTCGGGGTGAGAGGGACTCTCCACTGAGCACATGGAAATTCCCCCTCACCCGGATTCCTTCGCTTCGCTCGGAATCCGACCTCTCCCCGCAGGCGGGGAGAGGTAAGAAGGAGGGACTTACACCTTCTCCATATTCCAGAATGGAACGATCTCCGGGATCGCCAGGACGCCGCGCAGGTTGGCGCGGTAGGCGACCGGCGCGACCCATTGGCCGAGCCACACGTGCGGCACGAAATTCCAGGCGTTCTCCTGGATTTCGCGTGCCACCGCCTTCTGCGCCGCCTCGTTCGGAGCGGCCGCCCACTTGTCGCGCAGCTTCTCGTTCGCCTCGTTGGAGGGCCAGCCGAACCAGCCCTTTTCGCCGTTCGCCGCATGCCCGGCGAGCGCGATCGGGTTGCCGACCGCGGCGGCGCCGGCCCAGGTGATGAAGATGTTCCAGCCGCCCTGGTCCGGCGCCGTCTTGACGGCGCGCCGCGTCACCACGCCGCCCCAGTCGGAGGTGGCGAGCTGCGCGTTGATGCCGATGTCGCGCAGGCGTTGCGCGGTGATCTGCGCGGCATTGTTCATGAAGTCGATATTGGTGGCGTGCAGCACCACGACCGGGCGGCCGTCATAGCCGGCCTTCTGGAACAGCTCCTTGGCCTTGGCGGGATTCGGCGCGGTCTTGAACCAGTCGGTATTGGCGTCGTTCTCCATCGGCGTGCCGCAGGCGAAGTTCGACGCGCACTTGCGGAAGTATTTCGGGTTGCCGAAGGTCGCCTTCACGTACTCTTCCTGATTGATCAGGTTGAGCATGGCCTGGCGCGCCTCGACCTTGTCGAACGGCGGATGCAGGAAGTTGAGCCGCATCCAGCCGACGTTGCCGGTCTTGTTGAGCACCTCGATCTTGATGTTGCGGTCGCCCTCGAGCGAGTCGAGCAAGTCGATCGGCGGAATCTCGTAGAAGTCGATCTCGCCCGCCTGCAGCGCCGCCATCGCGGTCTGCGAGTCGCTCATGTTCTCGTAGATGACGCGGTCGACCTTGACGATCTTGGCGCCGGCGAGCCCGCTCGGCGCTTCGCTGCGCGGCACGTAGTTCGGGTTGCGGTCGTAGATGTAGCGCGTGCCCTGCCGGGTTTCGTTCCGGTTATAGGTGAACGGACCCGAGCCGATGTATTCGGTCACCTGCTGGTTCGGGTCGGTCTCGGCCTCCTTCTTGCGCATGATGTAGAGCAGCGGCGTCGCGGTCTTGGCCATCACGTCGACCACGAGGCCGTAAGGCTCCTTGAGCGAGAGCACGAAGGTCTTGTCGTCCTTCTTCGACAGGTCCTTCACGCGCGCCATCATGTGCTGGCCGGCGCCGTCGCGCGCGGCCCAGCGGCGGATCGACGCCACCACGTCGTCGGCCGTCACCGCGGAACCGTCGGAGAACTTCAGCCCGTCGCGCAGCTCGAACGTATGGGTGAGCTTGTCGTCGGACACGCCGTATTTCGCGACCATCTGCGGCTGCGGCCGCATATTGCCGTCGAGGCCGAACAGCGTGTCGTAGATCATGGCGCCGTGGTAGGCGCTGATGTTGGCGGTGGTCCAGATCGGATCGAACACGCGCAGATCGCCGTGCATCACGGCGCGGATGGTGCGCGCCGGCGCGGGCGCCTGGGCGCGTGCCAGTCCTGGAACGCCGGTGAGCGCCGTTGCGGCGAGCGTGCCTTGGACGAAACGTCGGCGAGTTGTGCGCATGTGTACCTCCCGTGGCCTTCAATCGTGGCGTTGGGGGCGATTTACTCACGGAAGGGCGCGCCGGGACAAGCCCGGCGGCCGCGAATTGGCTCCTGCCTCTCCAGGTGATGCCGCCGAGCGCGTTGCCGCTCCGACAGCAGACCCGAGGTGAGCCGTATCGCCTCGCCGCCACGCTTAGTCCACTTTGACGCCGGACGCCTTCACGATCGCGCCCCAGCGCGCATGCTCGGCCTGCACGAAGGGACGGAACTCGTCAGCGCCCAAGCTGCGCGGCAGCGCGCCGACGTTGGCGTATTTCTGCGCGATGTCGCCGGCCTGCACGATCTTCACCAGCTCGGCACTGAGGCGCTCGACGCGGGCCTTCGGCGTGCCGGCCGGGAGGACGATGCCGAGCCAGGCGCTCAGCCTGAAGCCGGGGAATCCCTGCTCCGCGATCGTCGGCGTTTCGGCGAAATCCGGCAGCCGCGTGCCGTACGCGCTCGCGAGCAGCCGCAACGCGCCGGATTCCACCAACGGCCGTGTCACCGTAATGGTATCGAGCGCGACCTGCACCACCCCGCCGGCGAGGTCCGCCATGGCGCGCGGACTTCCCTGGTAGGGCACATGCAGGATGGTGATGCCGGCGCGGCGCTTGAGGTCCTCCATTCCGAGATGGGAAAGCGTGCCGATGCCCGACGAGGAGTGCGCGAGCTTGTCCGGGTTTGCCTTGGCGTAGGCAATCAACTCGGGCAAGGTCTTCACCGGCAGCGACGCGTTGGCGACCAGCAGCAACGGCAGGTCGGCCACCAGCGCGACGTGTTCGAGATCCTTCAGCGAGTCGTAGCCGACATTCTTGTAGAGGTGCGGGTTCACCACCATGGAGGCGAGCGGTGCGAGCGCCATGTTGGTGCCGTCGGCGGGCATCTTGGCGAGCTGGGTGAGGACGAGGCTGCCGCCCTGCCCCGGTCTGTTCTCGACGATCACCGTCTCGCCGAGCGCAGGCCCTAGTCGCTCGGCGAGCAACCGCGCCACGATGTCGGTCGCCTGCCCGCCCGGAAAGCCAACGAAGATGCGCGTCACCTTGCCGCTCTGGGCTTGCGCAGGCGAAGCGAGCGAGCACGCGAGCAGCAGCGATAGCACTATTCTCATGACCATCCCCTGTCCTAGATCACGCCGGCCTCGCGCAGCTGTTCGATTTCGTGCGCGGCGAGCCCCAGAGCACCGTAGACCTCATGATTGTGCTCACCCAGGGCCGGTCCGCTGCTGTGCACCGCGCCCGGCGTCTCGGAAAAGCGCGGCACCACGCACTGCATGCGCAGCCGACCGAGCTCGCTGTCGGCGACTTGGACGATGGCCCCGCGCGCCGCAAACTGCGGATCATCGAAAATGTCCGACGCATCATAGATCGGCGAGAACCCGACCTCATGCCGATCCAGCCGCTCGCGCAGCTCCGCGAGCGTGACCTGCCCGATCGCGCCGCCGACGATGTCGTCGAGCAGGTCGCGGTGCGCGACGCGCGATGGATTGTCGCCGAACCGGCGGTCGGCGAGGAGCCGCTCCAATCCGAGCGCGGCGCAGAAACGCACGAAGATGCTCTGCGTCGAGGCAGCGATCGAGGCCCACTTGCCGTCCTTCGTTCGATAGATGTTGCCGGGCGCCGCGTACTGGCTGCGGTTGCCGGAGCCGGTGCGGACCACGCCGAGCTGGTCGTACTCGACGGCGAGGAAATCGAGCGCGCGCAGCATCGCCTCGGTCACCGAGCAATCGATCTCTTGGCCGCCGGAACCGGGAGCTTCCTTCAGGCGATAGAGCGCGGCGAGGACCCCGATCGCGCCGAACAGGCCTCCGATGGCGTCGGAGATCGGATATCCGAGGTGCAGCGGCGGACCGCCCTCCTCGCCGCACATGCGCGTGAACCCGCTCATCGCCTCGAACACCCGCGCGAAGCCCGGGCGGTTGCGATAGGGACCGGTCTGCCCGAAACCGGTAATGCGAAGGATGGTGAGTCGCGGGTTGACGCCCTGGAGCCACGCGCGCGTGATGCCCCAGCCGTCGAGCGTGCCGGGACGGAAGTTCTCGACCAGCACCTCGCGGTCGACGAGAAGCTTGGCGAGCAGCGCCCTACCGTCGGGCTTGCGCAGATCGAGCGTGATGCCCCTCTTGTTGCGGTTGGTCACCTTCCACCAGAGCGGCACGCCATGCTTGTGCGGAGGCAGCGCGCGTAGCGCGTCGCCTTCGCCCGGCTTTTCGACCTTGAGGACGTCGGCGCCGAGGTCGGCGAGGAGCGTCGAGGCGAAAGGTCCTGCCACGACGGTCGAGATATCGAGAATGCGCAAGCCTGCAAGCGGGCCGGCCCCGCCGCCGCCCGACGGCGATTCAGCGTGCGGCATTTCCCTGCGTCCCCCTGGCAGAAACCCGACTTGCCGGCAGAATAGATGGCTGGAGACGGCGGCGAAAGATGCGGCCGGCGTTTGACCTACGATGCTCCGCCGATGTCCTCCGGGATAGACTTGGTTACCGCAGAGTCATGTTTGTCCGCCACGATGGAACTCCTGGAAGCGCTTGGCGTGATCGCGCCCGGAGTGTCATACGCAGGCGGCGAGCACGTCATCGGTGTGCTCGCCGAGGGCCGGCGCGTGCAAGTCGGGCGCGGGCGGCTCGTCGCGGAAACGGATCACCGGCGCGATGTGGCGGCGGCCGAGACCATCGCGCAGCACCATGCCGCGAGCCTTCACGTTCGCGTCCTCGAAGGCTTCCGGCAGGGTGTTCACGCGCCCGAAGCACACGTCCAAGCCTGAAAGGAACGTCACGGCCTGATCGGCGGACATGCTGCCGAACGTCGCCTGCAGAAACGCGATGACCGGCCGCTGGTGCGGGCCCGGACCGCGCAGGCAGGGCGCCACGAGATCGGGACGCTCGAGCGCGTTCAACAGATTGCGGATGAATTTCTCCTCCTGCCCGGCGAGCACGATGTGCCGCCCGTCACGCGTTTCATAGATTTGATAGAACGCCGCGCCGCCGGTGTTGCGTTCGTGCTTGGCCACCGGTTGCCGTCCTTCCGCCATGACCGGTCCGACGATATTGGCGCAGGCGGCGAGCGTCGCGTCATGCATCGCGATATCGATGTAGTCGCCGCGCCCCGTGCTGGTGCGGCGCAGCAGCGCCATCAGGATCGCGGCGAGGCCCTGCAGCGCGCTCAACTGGTCGGCAACCGGGATGGCGGCGAGCACCGGCTTGTCGTCGCTGCCGAGCGTCACGCTGAGCGCCCCGCTCATCGCCTCGAGCGCAAGGTCATGCGCCGGCCGGCCGCGATAGGGCCCGTGCTGGCCAAAGGCGCTGATCGAGCAGTAGACGATGCGTGGATTGCGCGCGCTCAACGCCGCATAGCCGACGCCGAGCCGGTCGGCGACGCCGGGGCGGAACGTCTCCACGAACACGTCGGCGGTTTCGCACAGCGCGAGCAGGCGCTCGCGCTGCTCAGTGTCCTTGAGATCGAGCACGACGCTCTTCTTGCCGCGATTGAAGTTGCGGAAGAACACGGTCGTGGGGCCGTCCGACAAGCCGATATGCCGGCCGGGATCGCCTTCGCCGGGCTGTTCGACCTTGATCACGTCGGCGCCGTGGTCGGCGAGCGTCATGGTCAGGTACGGACCGGGCAGGAACGACGACAGGTCGATGACGCGCAGGCCTTGGAGCTTCATATCGCCTCCCGCCTCATTCCTTGCACTGGTTCGGCGCGGCCGAGCAGTGCGTCGTTGTCGGCCCCGAGAGTCGGGGCGGCGGTCTGCTCCAGCCGGGCGCCGTCGATCTTGAGCGGATTGGCAAGCACGCGGAAATCCGCGCGGCCGGTAACCGGCACAGTGCGCACCATGCCGGTCGTGCGCGGGAATTCAGCGTCGAGCGCCTCGTCGGTCTCGAACACCGGCGCGACCGGCAGCAGGCCGGCAAACGCCGCGATCCATTCGCGCGTCGGACACTTGCGCAACTCCGCGTCCAGGATCTCGGTGAGCGCGTCGCGGTTCTGCCGCCGCAGCGGAGATGTTGAGAACCGCGGCTCCGCCTTAAGATCCGGCCGGCCGAGCGCCTGCACGAAGTTGTCCCAGAACTTGTCGGTCATGCACATGATGAAAATCCAGCCATCCTGGGTCGGGAAGGTCTGGACCGGCGCGACCGCGAGGTGCGCGCTGCGCGGCTGGCGGCGCGCGACGTGGCCTTCGTTCAGGTACCAAATCGCCGCGTAGCTGAGCTGATGCATCGCGACGTCGAACAGGCACAGGTCGACGTCGCAACCGATGCCGGTCTTCTGCGCCCGCAGCAGGCAGGCGAGCAGTCCGGTTGCGCCGGTGGCGCCGGTCATGAAGTCGACCATCGAGGCACCGACGCGCGTCGGCGGTCCGTCGGGCTCCCCGGTCAGGCCCATGATCCCGGCTTCGGCTTGCATCAGGAAATCGTAGCCCGGCCAGGCCTTGCGTTCGTTGTCGCGCCCGTAGGCGGAAATGTGCAGGCAGATGATGCGCGGATTGAGCCCCTTCAGGCTGGCGTAGTCGAGCCCGAGCTTCTCCGGCTGGTCGCCGCGCAGGTTGTTCATCACCGCGTCGGCGGTCCTGACCAGTTGCTCGAAGCCGGCGCGGCCTTCCGCCGTCTTGATGTCGAGCGCCACGCTCTTCTTGTTCATGTTCCAGGTCTGGAAATACTGGCTGTCGCCGTTCGCCAGCAAGGGACCGACATGGCGCGCCGCGTCGCCGCCGGTCGCCGCATTCTCGACCTTGATCACCTCGGCGCCGAGGTCGGCAAGCAGCAGCGACGCGTAAGGGCCGGCGCCGAACTGCTCGAAGGTGAGGACGCGAATTCCTTGCAGCGGTTTCATGCGCCCGCGCTCCGCTTCAGCCACTGCCGCGCGATGATCAGGCGCTGCATCTCGTTGGTGCCTTCGCCGATACAGGTCAGCGGCGCGTCGCGGTAGAGGCGCTCGATGTCGTATTCCTTGGAATAGCCGTAGGCGCCGTGGATGCGCAGCGACTCGGTCGCGTTCTCCAGCGCCGCCTCGGAAGCGAAATACTTGGCCATGCCGGCTTCCATGTCGCAGCGATCGCCGCGGTCGAACGCCGCGGCGGCGTCGAGGGTGAGCAGGCGCGCGGCGCGGGCGCGCGTCGCCATCTCGCCGAGCTTGAGCGCGATCGCCTGATGCTGCGCGATCGGCTTGCCGAAGGTGTGACGAACCTGTGCGTACTCGGTCGCAAGCCGCAGCGCGCCTTCGGCGATGCCGACGCCGCGCGCCGCCACGTTGATGCGCCCGAGCTCGAGCCCGCCGGTCGCCTGGTAGAAGCCCTGTCCTTCGACCTCGCCGATCAGGTGTTCGGCCGGAACGCGGTAGTCCTCGAAGACGAGCTCGGCGGAGTCGATTGCCTTGTAGCCGAGCTTTTCCAGCTTGCGTCCGACGCGTAGGCCCGCCTGCTTCGGCGCGATGAACAGGCTCATCCCCTTGTGCCGCGGCTGGGCCTGCGGGTCGGTCTTCACCAGGAGCGCGAAGCAGGAGCCTTCGACGCCGTTGGAGATCCAGGTCTTGGTGCCGTTGATGACGTAGTCAGTCCCGTCGCGCCGTGCGGTCATGCGGATGCCCTGCAGGTCGGTCCCCGCGTCCGGCTCGGTGAGCGCCAGCCCACCGCGCATCTCTCCGCTCGCCAAACCCGGCAGCCAGCGCCGCTTCTGCGGCTGCGTGCCGAACTTTTCGATCGCCAGTGCCAGCATCAGGTGCGAGTTGAAGATGCCGGTGATCGCCATCCACACCGCCGAGATGCGCATGACGATCTCGGCATAGGTCGTGGCGGGCAGGCCGAGGCCGCCATACTCGGCGCCGACGGTCGCGCCGAACAGGCCGAGCTCCTGCATCTGCTTGACGATCCCAGCCGGCCAGCGATCGGCGTGATCGTGCTCCTTCACCACCGGCTTGACGTCGCGCGCAAGCCAGCGGTCGATCGTCGCCAGGAGCTGCGCCTGGTCGGCGTCCTCGAAGCGCGGTGTGACGGCGTCCATCGCGGCCCTCCCTGTGGCTTATCCGTGCCGGCGGCATTGTTGGGGGTACGCGCCGTGAGCGCGAGTCCCGGCCGCCCGTAAGCGATAGGGTTCGTTTCTATAGCTCAGATTTCGCCCGATTATGAGCCATGGCGGGCATGGCGGAGCGTATGGCGCGCCCGAAACCGCGACCTCATGGTGTGAGGCGTCTCGAACCATGGCCACAAGCGCGGGAGCCCACCGCCAAAGCGTCATTCGACCAGCGAGTAGCTCGTGCTGCGCCCGCCGCCTTCATCCTTCTTGAGGATGCCGCGCTCGACCAGATCGTTGATGTCGCGCAGAGCCGTATCCGGTGAGGTCTTCTCGATCTTGGCGTATTTGGACGAGGTGAGCTTGCCCTCGAATCCTTCGAGCAGGCGGTTGAGAATATCGCGCTGGCGTTCATTGAGGGACGCGCTTGCGTGACGTTGCCAGAATTTCGCCTTGCGCAGGACGGCCGCGAGAATCGTCTCGGCGCCGGCGACAGCGCGATCGAGGCAGGCCAGAAACCACTCCAGCCATGCGGTGACGTCGAGACTGCCCTTCTGCGTCGTTTCAAGCATGTCGTAATAGGTGTTCCGCTCCCGGCGTATTTGCGCCGACATGCTGTAGAAGCGCTCCGGACTACCCTCCGATCGGGCGAGAGACATGTCGGCGATGGCGCGCGCAATGCGTCCATTGCCGTCGTCAAACGGATGGATGGTGACGAACCACAGGTGCGCGAGTCCTGCCTTGAGCACGGGATCGATGTCGCGCTCGTCGTTGAACCAGCCGAGAAACGATTTCATCTCAGCTTCAAGGCGCGGAGCGGCCGGGGCTTGGTAGTGAACCTTGGGCCGGTCGCTATAGGCTTTCGAAATCACCTGCATGGGCCCGAGCTTGTCGTCGCGCCATGCGCCGACGAGGATCTTGCTCATGCCGCTCCGCCCGGTGGGAAAAAGCGACGCGTGCCAGGCAAACAGGCGCTCGGCCGTGAGGGGCTTGGCGGATTTCTGGGTGGCGTCGAGCATCATCTCGACCACGCCCTCGACGTTTCGATCTGCGGGTGACAAGGCGCCGATGTCGATGCCAAGACGCCGCGCAATCGACGAGCGCACTTGGTTGCGGTCGAGCATCTCCCCTTCGATCTCGCTCGACTTGAGCACGTCCTCGGTCAGCGTGTTGAGGACCGCTTCCTCGCGCAGCGGGAACCCAAGCGCGTGCATCCGGCCGAAGAGCCGTCCCTGGCGGTGCCGCACCGCCGCCAGTTGGTTGACCAGACGATCCTGGCTCCAAGTGAAGCGGGGCCAGTCGGGCAAATCGTAGATGTATCTTGCCATAATCACCGCACTATTTGCGGAGATTATGGCACCTAATCACCGCACAAACAATATCCGCATTTCATGCGGAGATTGTTTGGAAGCTACGGCGGCAGGTTTAACGAGCTGCATCTTCCAGGAGAAACAGAGAACACGCTCGCGAAATCGGAGAGGGCATGGCATTGTCTAGTAATGGCAGCGAGTCGCGTCGTGCGATGGAGGAAACCATGTCCGGAAGCGGGGGTGGCGGTGGCAGAGATACGTGGCGGCCAGAAGCCAAGCCGGCTCCAAAGAAACCGAAGGGGAGTGGCGGTGGAGACGGTGGGCGCACGCCGCCTGATCCCTGCAATATTGTCGAACCCACGACCTTGAATTCACCTAACCGTGCGGTGATTGCGACTTTGCGACTAGGCGATTTGCTAGCGGTAGTATTTCAGCCAGGCCCTCCTCAACGGCTTGTCGCAGAACACAGCCGTGGCGTAGTTGCCGGTTCGATTACCTCACCGTCGATGCTTCAAATCATTCGGTGCATCACGCAAGGTGGGCACACATATGTCGCTGAAGTGCTTTCTGTGCGCGGAGCGATTTGTCAGGTGCGAGTACAACCGCAGTGACGGCGATCACGATCGCTGGTGGGGTCTACCACGAACGCGTCGTGTGGCCGGCATGGGATCACCTGTATGGCTCCGGCGGCCGTGCCGCTGCGGCGCTATCGGGCCATGTTAAGTCAGTCATCCTACACACATATGCGCGCCGCGACGCAGCGGAGGTCTTTCGCCCCTATGCCATGAGTTATGGATTTCAGCTCATACCGGTGGAGGCGGACCAATCAATTTCGTTCGAATACGTGCACTGCTTGTCCTCACCGGCAATCTTTCCAGTACCAGCTCGAATTCGACCTAACCAGCCATATCGGGTTGCGGGGGACGCCGTTCTGCGGTTTGGAATGATGGAAGGATCTGCCGTCGTCGATGCAGTGCGTTGCGTCTACGATCCTCAATCTCCATCAAACCCTGAACCGTTCAGCCGCAACGGCAGCCGAGCCCAACATATCGCAATCGTCGGCAACCGCGCTGAAGTCACGAAGATGGGACAGCAGGATGATCCGGTTGCAGCGGCACAGAACCTTCTAGGCAACGGCGCAGAAGTTGTTGTGGTGAAATCGGGTCCTGCGGGAGCAATTGTTGTCACAAGGGGTGGCGTGAAGACGATTCCAGCCTATAGGACCAATCACGTGTGGACTCTCGGTTCGGGAGATGTGTTTGCGGCCATTTTCGCGGCGTATTGGGCCGTTCATCAAGTTGAACCGGACCGTGCAGCAACACTTGCATCGCTGGCGGTTGCCAGCCATTCGGACACGATGTCACTTCCGAGTCCTTCAGTTGAGGCTCTCGATGCGATGGTCCTACCCGAGGCGTGCACTGTGCCTGGGAAAGCCTACCTCGCTGGACCGTTCTTTACACTTGGCCAACGGTGGCTCGTCGATGAGGCCCGACGTTACATGGTCGAGTTCGGGCTTGATGTTTTCTCCCCGGTGCACGATGTGGGGCCAGGGCCTGCCGAAAGTGTCGCGCCAGCGGATCTTGCTGTCCTAAACGATTGCGATGTGGTCTTTGCAATTCTCGACGGTCTCGATAGTGGGACGGTATTTGAAGTTGGCTATGCGCGTGCACGAGATAAACGTGTTTATGCATTTGCACAGGCGGTTGGCGACGAGGACCTGAAGATGGTCGTCGGTTCTGGCTGTCGCGTGTTTGATGATTTCGTGACCGCACTTTACCACTTGGCGTGGCGAGCGTGAGAACCGCCGTCCTTCTCTCAGGCGGAATGGATTCGATTGCGCTTTGCTATTGGCAGAAACCGGAAGTGGCCATCACTGTCGACTATGGTCAGCGACCTGCACTTGGTGAAATTCGCGCGGCAACAGCCGTCGCGGAAATTCTTGGCCTTGAGCATCATATCGTCCGTGCTGATCTGAGTGCTCTAGGCAGCGGGGATATGGCGGGGAAATCACCCATTGCCGCTGCTCCTGTTCCAGAATGGTGGCCGTACCGCAACCAAATGCTTGTCACGCTCGCCGCAATGAAAGGGATTTCACTGAACGTTAGACGCTTGCTCATGGCGACGTTACGTACCGATCAAAGCCACGCCGATGGTCGATATGAGTTCGTGAGTGCATTGGATCGACTGCTGAGGTTGCAAGAAAGTGGGATGATAATCGAAGCGCCAGCTATCCAGATGACGGCGTTCGAGCTGGCCCAAGTATCGGGGGCACCTATGGAGCTTCTCGCGTGGGCGCATTCCTGTCACGTAGGCGAATATGCCTGCGGTGTCTGCCGTGGGTGTCAGAAGCATTATGAGACAATGGTGCAACTCGGTGCTGATCCCTATTGAACCCGATCCGTTGCCGAAAGCGACGCCTGAACCGCCCAACTGCATTCGTTGGCCCGTTCAAGCACATCGTCTTTGTCCCTCCGTGGTACCGCCGGTAACAGCAGATTTCGTCAGCGTGTTGGAAGGGCGGCGCTCTCATCGTGACGCTACACGAGCACCACTTCGTGAGATTGTGAACACGCTCGGGTTCGCCACGCGTCCGCGCTTCGTTCGAGAAGACGACGCCTACAACCGAACTCGCCGACCAACTCAATCAGCTGGAGCGCTACATGTTGTGCAGATATTAATTGCCGACTGGCGCGGTTCTCCACGGGTCATGCGGTACAACTCGGCAGATCACCAGCTAGAGGTGCTCCGGATCGTCAGGCCGGCCAGTATGGAAGAGTTTGTGTGCAAGTTTGGCGATCTGCTTTCAAGCAGACCACCCACTGCCCTCGTCCTTGTTGCCGACCTGGGCCAAATACAGGCCGTTTATGAGAATCCGATTTCGCTCGTATGGCGAGACGCCGGAGCCCTACTTCAAACTCTAAACCTCGTTTCTACGGCTTTCCGTATGGCGTTCTGCTCGCTTGGTCCACTCGGCGGCGAAGTCATTGACGCAATCGGGCTCGATCGCCGGTTTGCATTCCCGGTTGGTTGCGCCGCAATCGGCCGCTCTCAAGCGGGGGCACTGACTAATTCAGACGTGGCGAAGTGAGAAACGTTGCGTCGAACGGGCATTCGCCGCATAAGGTCCCACATCAAACCATCAAGCAGCGATGCTGGTGTCTCTAGTGCGGTCGCAAAGCGGAGGAAAGCTGTCTCAAGCTCGTGGTAGTGATGCAGCGGGGTCCAGTGCTCTGCAAACAGGCCCGCATGACGTCCCGCTCGTAGAATATGGACATCGATGATTGCCACTGCATTGGAACTTCGGTAGTTGCGGACGATCCAAGACGCGGTTTTCGGGCCGATGCCGGGTAGTGTTGATAGTGTATTCCGGAGACAAATATCCTCGATGGGCTCCGCGAAACCGTCAAGCATTGCGAGACAGCCGGCCAAGTAGCGCGCTTTTTGTCTTGGAAATCGATAGTTTCGTCGGCGACCACCAAGCTCGAATGGCCTTAGCAGTGCAGCCTCTAGTACGTGTGCCGGCGCGCCGCTGACTAAGAGCCCCTCCTCTCGCAGGCGTCGATACGCTGAGAAGTCCCAGTTCCGCGGGCATTCCAAACCCGCCGAGAAGGCATGCGGCAACTTCTTCAGCAAGTGTGCAGCCGAACCGCAGTTGGCCGTATGTGCCGAGTGCCTCATGCTGCCAAGCTTGGCCTCGCCAGTAGGCAGGTGTCATGAGTTCGTCGAACGCACCCCAACGCAGGCCGGGAAAAACGTGTTCATCTGGGTCCGGAAGGATGAGTTCGCGAACACTGCCGTGCAGCAGTGCGTACATCACCTGCATGGTCCGCTCCTCCCGGCTGGCCAGCATCGTGTCGCTTTGCGACGTAGCAATGAATAGTGAATCATGTCAGCTGCGTCGTGGGAATCCTCAATTTCGGTTGGGATGTGGAATTGCAGGAATCGCGCCTTCAGCCACCTGCCCTACACGCTATGCCCCCTACGCCCCCTCACACCACCAACCGCCCCTCGGGCAATTGGTCGAGCGGCCAGATCGGGCGCTGCACCTTGCGGAACGGGTAGTTGCGCTGCAGGACCGACGACGGCCCGCCGCCGTCGCAGTACAGCACCTTGGTGGCGATCGGCGCGTAGGCGGCGTGGAAGTGGTTGGTCGACTTGACCCCGACGTAGCGTTTGGAGGCGAGATCGATGTTCACGGCGGTGAAGATCTCGGTGCCGAGCGCCTGGGTGCGGTGCGAGATCAGCGCCACGTCGACGCCGCCGAGTCGGATGCCGGCGCCGTCGCCGAACGGCACCTTGGCGCTGCCGAACGACTGTTCCCCATCGCGCACCAGCCCCAGGATCGTGACCTCGCCGTCGATCGGCGGCCCTGAGGTCGGCGCGGTCTTGCCGCCGAAGCGCAAGGGAATCGTGGCGCCGACACCGGCCGTCATGCAGAACTGCACCGCGATCGGGTCCCACACCGGCCCGACCGCCGCATCCGTGAGGCCGCGTTCGAGCAGGCGGCGGATCACGTTGGTGTTGTCGGACGCGGCACCGCCGCCCGCGTTGTCGGACGAGTCGGAGACCACCACGGGCCCCCTCGGCTCCGCATAGGCGGCGTCGATCCCTTGGTCGAGCGTCAGGTACGGCGGCGCCCAGGTGCCGCGGCCGGCGCGCACCTCTTCGCCGAGCTCGCGCGCCAACGCGTCGCCGCGCGCCTTTGCGCCCTCCTTGGCGCCGTCGCTGACCACCAGCACGCGCGTGCCGTGCTCCGGCACGTCACCTTGCGGGAAGCCGTGGCCGAGCGAGACCGACAGTACCCCGTCGCGGCCTTCGAGCCGCTTCATCTTCGCCACGAAGCTCTTTCCCGGCTCGCGCGTGGTCGGGAACAGTTCGAGCATGCGGCAGTCGTAGAGCGACATCACCGGCTTGATCTCGCGCCGGATCGCCTTGACCACGATCGTCACTAGCTCCTCGGCGCGCTCGACGAAATCGATGTGCGGGTATTCCTTGAACAGGATGATGGCGTCCGCGCCGCGCACGCGCTTCTCGGTGAGATGGCAGTGCGGGTCGAGCTCGACGCCGATGATCGCCTTGGGCCCGACGATCTCGCGTACGCGCCCGATCAGGTCGCCTTCGCAGTCGTCGTAGCCATGCGCAATCATGGCGCCATGCAGGCCGAGCAGGACGCCGTCGACCGGCATGGCGGCGCGCAATTGCTCGAGGATCTCGTCGCGCATGCTCTCGTAGCCGGCCTGCGCGGTCGGGCCGGACGGTTCGGTCCAGAAGCACGAGCCCTCGATCAGCTCGAAGCCTTCCTGCTTGGCGCGGCGGCGCGCTACCCACAGCGGCCCGGTGCACAGCGTGCCGCGGTCGGGATGCTCACCGGGGCGGAAATACAGCGTGCTCTCGTAGCTGGCACGGCTGGTCGGGATCGGGGAGAACGAGTTGGATTCGGTCGCAAGCGACGCGGTGAAGATGCGCAACGGACACCTCGTTGGTTCAGGTGTCCGCCATCTTGCCGACGCCCAGCGGCGTGACAAGGCATTAGTCTAGATGCCGAGGATGTCCTCGGGCGCGGTGCGGGCCGGCCGACGCGACACCGCCTCGTCGGCGGTCTTGGCCGCATGGACCTCGCGATTGATCATCCGCAGATTGGGGATGCCCCAGAAGGCGAGCAGCGATGGCCAAGGCATGTCGCGATGCTCGCGCCAGACCCGGAACAGCGGCACACGGTGATCGACCTCGGCGGTCTTCCACAGCCGCTTCCCGCTCTCCGCGCAGCGCCGCGCCTGCAGGCGCCGCAGCGTACGGCCGTGGCCGCTTGGCGCGTTCCATAGCTGCCAGGCGACCACGCAGGCCGCGTGCCATGCGGCGTTGCGGTTGGGACCGGTGCCCCACAGGTCGCGATGCCAGCCGAGACGGTAGACCGGTTGTCCGCAGACGCAGCAGAAGCCCGGTCCGCGCGCGAATGCTTTCTCACGATAGGGCGCGGGTGGGGCGCGGCCGGCGCGTCCGTTGCCAGGATCCAGGCGCCATTGCCAGCCCTCGGGCGCGCCACTCCTTGCCGCGAGCGCGCGGGCGAGACGGTCGGCGCGCACCGGGTTGGCGCGCCAATAGGCCTCGACGGCGAGCCGCGGCATCGGCGGCGTGAACGGGCGCGCCAGCGCATGGGTCAGCACGGGCGCCGGAAAAATCGCCGGCAACGCCTTGGTCAGGCGCTTCAGCGCCTGCCGGTTTCGTTCCGCTCGCCACTCGGACATTTTCATGGGAACCGCCTGCTTGCCCCATGCTGCCGTCAGAACGTAAAGGTTCCGTCAGCATGACACCCCTTCAGTCCCAGTCCGGTGCGCGGCTCTTGCCCAATCCGCTGCTCTGTCGCGGCAAGCTCTATGGGCCGGCCGAGCAGGCGATCCTGAGTTTGGCTAAGGCCGCCGAAGCCGAGCGCACGATTCGCGCCTGGGACGACTACGTCCCGACGCCGCTGCGCAGCCTCGCGCGGCTGGCAGCGACGGCCCGGGTCGGCGAGATCGTCTACAAGGACGAGGGGCTCCGAAGTCCGCTCGGCAGCTTCAAGATGCTGGGCGGCGGCTATGCGGTGGAACGCCTCACCCGCGGCGGGCGCGTCCTGACCGTCACCTGCGCCACCGACGGCAATCACGGCCGGGCGGTCGCATGGGGCGCGCGCCGTGCCGGCTGCCGCGCGGTCATCTATGTGCACCAGCATGTCAGCGCGGGCCGCGTGGAGGCGATCGAGGCCTTCGGCGCAGAGGTGCGGCGCGTGCCGGGCAATTACGACGATTCGGTCCGGCAGTGCGCGGTCGACGCGGCGCGCCAAGGCTGGACCGTGGTGTCGGACACATCGTGGCCGGGTTACGAGGACATCCCGAAAGACGTGATGCAGGGTTACACCGTGCTGGCGACGGAGGCGGCCAGGCAAGGCGCGCGGCCGACCCACGTGTTCGTGCAGGCCGGCGTCGGCGGGCTCGCCGCCGCGATCCTGTCGTGGTTCTGGGAACGCGAGGGGGCTGACCGTCCGATCATCGTCGTGATCGAGCCCACCAAGGCGGACTGCCTCTACGCCAGCGCCGCGGCGCGCACGCTGATAACGATCGGCGGCGACCTCGACACCGTCATGGCCGGCCTTTCCTGCGGCGAGCCGTCACGGCTCGCATGGCAACTGCTCGCGCCGGGCGTCGACGCCTTCATGGCGATCCCGGATGCGGCGGCCGAGAGCGCCATGCGCGAACTGGCCAAAGACGGCATCGTCGGCGGCGAGTCCGGTGTGGCGGGCTTGGCAGGCCTCATGGCGGCGTCGCAAGATGGGCCGATGCGGGATGAACTCCGACTGACCGAAACTTCGCGCGTTCTGGTGTTCGGAACCGAGGGCGCGACCGATCCGGCGATCTACGCGCGGATCGTTGGGCGCGTACCCGAGCACGTGCAGAAAGCTTCCGCATGAGCCGCATCCTTACCGTCGGCGCCGCCCAGCTCGGACCGATCCAGCGTGGCGACAGCCGCGCCAGCGTCGTCACGCGCATGCTCGGCCTCATGCGCCAGGCCGGCGAGCACGCGTGCGACCTCGTGGTGTTTCCCGAGCTCGCGCTCACGACGTTCTTTCCGCGCTGGTGGATGGAAGACCAGGACGAGATCGACACGTTCTTCGAGCGTGCCATGCCGTCCAACGAGACAGCGCCGCTGTTCGCCGAGGCGAAACGGCTCGGCATGGGCTTCTGTCTCGGCTTCGCGGAGCTGACCGAGGAGCAGGGGCGCACGCGGCGCTTCAACACCTCGATCCTGGTCGACAAGTCGGGCGAGAGCGTCCTGCGCTATCGCAAGATTCATCTGCCCGGCCATCGCGAGCACGAGCCGTGGCGCGCGTTCCAGCACCTGGAGAAGCGCTATTTCGAGGTCGGCAACCTGAGCTGGCCGGTGCGGCGGGCGATGGGCGGCCTGATGGGCATGTGCATCTGCAACGATCGCCGCTGGCCCGAGACCTACCGCGTCATGGGCCTGCAGGGCGTCGAGATGGTGCTGCTCGGCTACAACACGCCGCGCCACAACCCGCCGGCGCCCGAGCACGACCGGCTGTCGAACTTCCACAATCAGCTCTCGATGCAGGCCGGCGCCTATCAGAACGGCACCTGGGTGGTGGGCGTGGCCAAATGCGGCGTCGAGGAGGGCTGCGAGATGATCGGCGGCTCGTCGATCGTGGCGCCGACCGGCGAGGTCGTGGCGCAGGCGCTGACCCAGGACGACGAGCTCATCGTGGCGCGCTGCGACCTCGATCTCGGCGCCTCATACAAGTCGCACATCTTCAACTTCGCGCAGCATCGCGAGCCCGAGCAATACCGCATGCTGGTCGAGCGCAAGGGCGCGATTCTTCCCGATTAAGTCCCCACCCCCGACCCCTCCCCAGCCGATCCCGGGTTTTCCCGGGGATCGGCAAAATAAATGGTTGCCCAAGTCGGAAACATCCGACTTGGGTGGGGAGGGGAGTGGATAGAGCGGAGCAAACCGAATGGCCTTCGATCTCGTGTTGCGCGGCGGGCGCGTCATCGACCCGTCGCAGAATATCGACCGCGTCACCGACGTGGCGTTCGCGGGCGGCAAAGTCGCCAAGGTCGGCGATAAGCTCGCCGGGACGGAAGTGCGCGACGTCTCCGGCACCATCGTCACGCCCGGGCTGATCGACCTGCACACCCACGTGTACTGGGGCGGTACCTCGCTCGGCATCGACGCCGAGGAGTTCTGCCGCACCAGCGGCGTCACCACCGCGATCGACACCGGCAGCGCCGGGCCGGGCAACTTCGCCGGCTTCCGCAAGCACGTGATCGAACGCAGCGAGGTGCGCATCCTGGCGTATCTGCACATCTCATTCGCCGGCATCTACGCGTTCTCCAAGACCGTCATGGTCGGCGAAAGCGAAGAGATGCGGCTGATGGCGCCGATCGAGGCGGTGCAGGTCGCCGACGCCAATCGCGACGTCATCATCGGCATCAAGGTGCGGGTCGGGCGCGGCTCGAGCGGCATCCACGGCGCCGCACCGCTCGATATCGCGCTGCAGGCCGCGAACGAAGTCGGCATGCCGCTGATGTGTCATATCGATTTTCCGCCGCCGAGCTACGAGGAAGTGGTGCAGAAATTGCGGCCCGGCGACGTGCTGACCCACTGTTTCCGCCCGTTTCCCAACGCGCCGTACGACCATCAGGGCAAGGTCAAGGACGTGGTCCGGGACGCACGCGCCCGCGGCGTGAAGTTCGACATCGGCCACGGCAAGGGCTCGTTCGCGTTCAAGACCGCGCGCGCGATGCTGGCGAACGGCTTCTATCCGGACACGATCTCGTCGGATGTGCATACGCTCTGCATCGAAGGGCCGGCGTTCGATCAGGTGACGACGCTGTCGAAATTCCTCTGCATGGGCATGCCGCTCGGCGACGTGATCGCGGCCAGCACGGTGAATGCTGCCGAAGCGTTGAAACGGCCCGAGCTCGGCAGCTTCAAGACCGGCTGCGCCGGCGACGCCACCATCCTGACAGTCAGACAAGGCCAGTTCGACTATGTCGACGTGGTCGGCGAGCACATGACCGGCGACCAGCGCATCCTGTCCGAAGGCACGGTCATCGGCGGACGCTGGTGGCACCCGAACGATACATCGAAATTCAAGAAGCTGGAGAACGCCGCATGAGCGCCGAAGAGAACCTGAAGAAGTTGGGCCTGACCTTGCCCAACGTGCCGACGCCGGTTGCCAACTATGTGCCGTGGAAGCGCGACGGCAACACCATCTATTGTTCGGGGCAGGGGCCGCGCGACGCCAACGGCAAGCACATCACCGGCATCGTCGGCAAGGACGTGACGGTCGAGCAGGCCTACGAATACGCCAAGCTCGTCGGCCTCGCGTTGCTCGCCGCGGCGAAGGCTGCTGCCGGAGGCAGCCTCGACAAGGTCGAGGTGCTCAAGGTGCTCGGCATGGTCAACGCGGTGGCGGGCTTCGGCGATCAACCGAAGGTCATCAATGGCTGCTCCGATCTGTTCGTGGCTGTGCTGGGCGAGCGCGGGCGCCACGCGCGTTCCGCCGTCGGCATGGGTTCGCTGCCGGTCAATATCCCGGTCGAGATCGAGGCCGTGATGCGGGTGGTGGAATAGGATCCCTGGTACGCAGCTTGCTCGATCCTCTGCTGGAACTGGCATGCGGGCTAAGTTGTGCGCCGCACGCCACGAACAGTGGGCAAGCCGCCCAAGAAATCGCTAGACTGGCGCGCGACGAGGCGGGCGGCCGAACAACGGGAGAGTGATCATGGATCGCAGGGCATTTCTGAAGTCGGTTGCCGGAGCAGGCACGGTCGCCGCGACCGGCGCATTTCCGGCTCCGGCCATCTCGCAGGGCGCGGCCGCGCGCACCTTGAAATTCGTGCCGCAGGCCAACCTGGCCAATTTCGATCCGATCTGGGGTACGCAGTATGTGGTGCGCAACGCCGCGGTGCTGGTGTGGGACACGCTCTATGGCTTCGACGACCAGCTCAAGCCGCAGCGGCAGATGGTCGAGTCGGAGGAAACCTCGAGCGATGGCCTGACCTGGACGTTCCGGCTGCGACCGGGCCTGAAATTCCATGACGGCACGCCGGTGCTGGCCAAGGACGCGACCGCGAGCCTGACGCGCTGGACGGCGCGCGATCCCCTCGGCCTGATGCTGAAGGCGATCCAGCAGGAGCTCACCGCAGTCGACGACCGCACCTTCAAATGGGTGCTGAAGAAGCCCTACCCGAAGATGCTGCTGGCGCTGGCCAAGAACTCGACGCCGATGGCGTTCATCATGCCGGAGCGCCTCGCCAAGACCGACCCGTTCAAGCAGATCGAGGAATACATCGGGTCCGGTCCGATGAAGCTCGTGAGAGGCGACTGGGTGCCGGGCGCCAAGGCGGCGTTCGAGCGGTTCGCCGATTACGTGCCGCGCAACGAGCCCGCGTCGTGGCTCGCCGGCGGCAAGAAGATGCTGGTCGACCGCATCGAATGGGTGATCATGCCGGATCCCGCCACCGCCTCGGCGGCGCTGCAGAACGGCGAGATCGACTGGTGGGAGAACCCGATCTCCGACCTCGTGCCGGTGCTCAAGCGCAACCGCAACGTCGCGGTCGATATCGCCGATCCGCTCGGCAATATCGGCACCTTCCGCATGAACCACCTGCACCCGCCGTTCAACGACGTGCGCGCGCGGCGCGCGGTGCTGATGGCGATGGACCAGGAAGAATACATGCGCGCGCTGGTCGGCGACGACAACAGCCTGTGGAAGCCGCTACCGGGATTCTTCACGCCCGACACGCCGCTCTACAACGAGGAAGGCGGCGAGATCCTCAAGGGCAAGCGCGACATCGTGGCCGCCAAGAAGTTGCTCGCCGAGAGCGGCTACACCAACCAGCCGGTGACCTGCGTGGTGGCGCAGGACCAGCCGATCACCAAGGCGCAGGGCGACGTCACCGCGGCCTTGCTCAAGCGGCTCGACATGAACGTCGATTTCGTCGCCACCGACTGGGGCACGACCGGCCAGCGCCGGGCGCAGAAATCGCCCCCGGGGCAGGGCGGCTGGGCCATGTTCCACTCCTGGCATGCGGGCGCGGACTGCATCAATCCGGCGGTCTACATCGCGATCCGCGCCACCGGCGACGGCGCGTGGTTCGGCTGGCCCAACGTTCCCGAGGTCGAGAAGGAAGTGGCCAATTGGTTCGACGCCAAGAATCTTGAGGAGGAGAAGGCCGCAGCCCGTCGCCTCAACAAGGCCGCCCTCGACAACGTCGTGTTCGCGCCGACCGGGTTCTTCATGACCTATCAGGGCTGGCGCAAGAACGTCTCCGGCATCGTCAAAGGGCCGCTGCCGTTCTTCTGGGGCGTCAGTAAGGCGTAGTCCGTGGCAGTGCGAACCACTTGTGTCCCGCGCGCGATGCGGCGCTTAGCGCTGCATCGCAGACGCGGGACCGTTCCAGTCTCTGGCGGTCCCGGTTCTGCAGCGCACCGCACGCAGCCAAGTGTACGCCGGCTGCGTACACTTGGCAGCGATGCGCTGCGCAGCGCCCGGGACGCCTGACCGGCAGCATCACGCCATGCTCACCTATGTCGTCAGGCGTATTCTGGCGACCGTCCCGGTCATGGCGGTGGTCGCGCTGTTCGTGTTCAGCCTGCTCTACATCGCGCCCGGCGATCCGGCCGCGGTGATCGCGGGCGAGCAGGCGACCCCCGCCGACGTCGAGCGCATCCGCGAGAGCCTGGGGCTCGACCGGCCGTTCCTGGTGCGCTTCGGCGAATGGCTGTGGCAGCTCGCGCACGGCGACATGGGGCGCTCGATCTTCACCAACCTGCCGGTCACCACCATGATCGCGCAGCGCATCGAACCGACCCTGTCGCTGATGGCCGTGACCCTGGTGCTGGCGGTCTGCGTCGCGGTGCCGCTCGGCGTGCTGGCGGCGTGGAAGGCAGGCACCTTGCTCGATCGCGCCGTGATGGCGTTCGCGGTGTTCGGCTTCTCCGTCCCGGTGTTCGTGGTCGCCTATCTGCTCGCCTTCCTGTTCGCCCTGCAGCTCGAATGGCTCCCGGTGCAGGGCTACACGCCGCTGTCGGCCGGGTTCTGGCCGTGGCTGGAGAACCTGATCCTGCCCTCGATCGCGCTCGGCTGCGTCTACATCGCGCTGATCGCGCGCATCACCCGCGCCGCGATGCTGGAGGTGCTGCAGCAGGACTACATCCGCACCGCGCGCGCCAAGGGCCTGGGGCAGCGCCCGATCCTGTTCATTCATGCGTTGAAGAATGCCTCGGTTCCGATCGTGACGGTGATCGGCCTCGGCATCGCGCTGCTGATCGGCGGCGCGGTCGTGACCGAGAGCGTGTTCGTCATTCCCGGGCTCGGCCGGCTGACCATCGACGCGATCCTGCGCCGCGATTATCCGGTGATCCAGGGCGTCGTGCTGCTGTTCAGCTTCGTCTACGTGCTGATCAACTTGGCTATCGATCTGCTCTACATGGTTCTCGATCCGAGGATCCGGTATTGAACATTCAGGCCAGTGGTTCCTACCCAATCCCGGAGGGCATCGCGGTTGCGTCGCCGATGCCGGAGCTATGGCCGCCGGTAAAACGTCGGCCGGGGTTCATCGGCTTCCTCAGCCGGCATCCGACCATTGCGATCGGCGGCGCGCTCGTGCTTGTGATGATCTTCATCGCCGTGTTCGCGCCCTGGCTGTGGACCGTCGACCCGACCGAGCTCGCCACCCATCGGCGCACGCGCGAACCCTCCTCGCTCTACTGGTTCGGCACCGACATGCTCGGTCGCGACATCTACTCGCGCATCCTTTACGGCGCGCGCGTCTCGCTCACGGTCGGCTTCTCGGTCGCGATCCTGGCGTCGCTCGCCGGCCTCGTCATCGGCCTCGTGTCCGGTTTCATCCGCTGGGCCGACGGCCTGATCATGCGGGTGATGGATGGGCTGATGTCGATCCCGCCGATCCTGCTGGCGATCGCCCTGATGGCGCTGACGCGCGGCAGCGTCGGCAACGTCATCATGGCGATCACCATCGCCGAGATCCCGCGCGTGTCGCGGCTGGTGCGCGGCGTGGTGCTGTCGCTGCGTGAGCAGCCCTACGTGGATGCGGCGGTGGCGGCGGGCACGCGCACGCCGATGATCATCCTGCGCCACATCCTCCCGAACACGCTCGCGCCGATGACCGTGCAGGCGACTTACATTTGCGCCAGCGCCATGATCATCGAGGCGATCCTGTCCTTCATCGGCGCCGGCACGCCGCCGATCATCCCGTCCTGGGGCAACATCATGGCCGAGGGGCGCGCGCTGTGGCAGGTGAAGCCGTTCATCGTGTTCTTCCCGGCCATATTCCTCTCAATCACCGTGCTGGCGGTGAACCTGCTCGGCGACGGGCTGCGCGACGCGCTCGATCCGCGCATGGCCAAGGGGCTTTGAGCCGATGCCCCTGCTCGAAGTCGAGAACCTGCAGACGCACTTCCGCACGCCGGACGGCATCAACCGCGCGGTCGACGGCGTGTCGTTCCATGTCGCGGAACGCGAGACACTCGCCGTGGTGGGCGAGAGCGGCTGCGGCAAGTCGGTGACGGCGAACTCGATCCTGCGCCTCGTCCCGGAACCGCCGGGCAAGATCGCCGGCGTGATCCGCTTCCAGGGCACCGATCTGTTGAAGCTGTCGGACCGCCAAATGCGCGACATCCGCGGCAACGACATCAGCATGATCTTCCAGGAGCCGATGACCAGCCTCAACCCGGTGCTCGACGTCGGCCGCCAGCTCGGCGAGACGCTGCGGCTGCACCAGGGGCTCGACTGGCAGGCGGCCGAAGAGCGCGCCGTCGAGATGCTGGCGCTGGTCGGCATCCCGGAGCCGCGCCGGCGCGTGAAGGAATATCCGCATCAGCTTTCCGGGGGCATGCGTCAGCGCGTCATGATCGCGATCGCGCTCGCCTGCGACCCCAAGCTCCTGATCGCCGACGAGCCGACCACCGCGCTCGACGTCACCATCCAGGCGCAGATCCTCGACCTGCTGCGCGACCTCAAGCGCCGCGTCGGCGCCGCCATCATGCTGATCACGCATGATCTCGGCGTCGTCGCCGAGGTCGCCGAGCGCGTGATGGTGATGTATGCGGGGCGCAAGGTCGAGGAGGCGCCGGTCGTCGATCTGTTCCGCTCGCCGCGGCACCCCTACACGCAAGGCCTGCTCGGCGCGGTGCCGAAGCTCGGCTCGTCGCTGACCGGCACCGATACCAGGCTCGCCGAGATACCGGGCCTGGTGCCGAGCATGAAGCAGCGCATCGAGGGCTGCGTGTTCGCAAGCCGCTGCGTGTACGCGACCGACCTGTGCCGCCAGGTCGCGCCCGCGCTGGAGACGAAAGCGTCCGGGCACGTCGCAGCCTGCCACTACGCGGCGAAGGAGGCGGTCGCGGCATGAACGCGCCCCTGCCACGTGTCCCGGGCGCAGCGCGGCACGAAGTGCTGCGCTGCAGACCCGGGACCGCCAAATACACCGAGCTTTGGGCGGTCCCGCATCTGCGGTGCACCGCTGACGCGCTGCACCGCGTGCGGGACACGCAAGTTCATCTGCGGGTCGCGGCATGAACGCGCCCCTGCTCGAGGTCAACGACCTGAAGAAGCACTTCGCGGTCGGCGGCGGGCTGTTCGGCAGCAAGGCCTTCGTCTACGCGGTCGACGGAGTCAGTTTTCACGTCGAGCGCGGCGAGACCTTGGCGCTGGTCGGCGAGTCGGGCTGCGGCAAGTCCACGGTCGGCCGCTCGATCCTGCGGCTGTTCGATATCACCGCCGGCCAGGTCGTGCTCGATGGCCGGCGCATCGACCAGCTCTCCGCCGCGGCGTTGCGTCCGTTGCGGCGGCGCGTGCAGGTCGTGTTCCAGGATCCGTTCTCCAGCCTCAACCCGCGCATGCGGGTACGCAACATCCTGGCGGAGCCGATGCGCAATTTCGGCTTGGCCAGCTCCGGCGCCGACATCGAGGCGCGCGTCGCCGCGCTGATGGACAAGGTGCGCCTGCCGCGCGACGCCGTGAACCGCTGGCCGCACGAGTTCTCCGGCGGGCAGCGCCAGCGCATCGGGATCGCGCGCGCGCTCGCCGCCGAGCCGGACCTGATCGTGTGCGACGAAGCGGTCTCGGCGCTCGACGTCTCGGTCAAGGCGCAGATCGTCAACCTGCTGCAGGACCTGCAGCGCGAGCTCGGCCTCGCGCTCCTGTTCATCAGCCACGACCTTGCCATCGTCGAGCATATGACCCACCGCGTCGCCGTCATGTATCTGGGCAAGATCGTCGAGGTCGCGCCCAAGCGGCGGATTTTCGCCGCGCCGGCGCACCCCTACACCAAGGCGCTCTTGTCGGCCGTGCCGGTGCCGGATCCGACGGCGCCGCGCAACCGCATCATTCTCAAGGGCGACGTGCCGAGCCCGATCAACCCGCCCAAGGGCTGCCGCTTCCACACCCGCTGCCCCTACGTGTTCGAGCGCTGCCGCCACGACGAGCCGGAGCTGCGGGCGCTCGCGGACGGGCAGTTCGCCGCGTGCCACCTGCATGATCTGCCGCCGGGGCAGAATCCGATGGCGGCGGCGGTTTCTCCTTAGTCCTCTCTCTCCGTCATGCCCGCGCTTGTCGCGGGCATCCACATCTTTACCTTCTGTAGTCCAAGCAAGAGCTGGATGCCCGGCACCATGGGCGAGCGAAGCGACGCCGTCCTTCACACGGCTGTGGCCGGGCATGACGAGCGATGGATTCATTACTACTGGCTGTAGGCAAGCGCTTCAGGCGAGGATCCGCCCAGGGCATCGCCCACTCCGCCGGTCTCAGCGCTTGCTGATGACGATTTCGAGGTATTCGCCCGGGACCACCATCCCGCCGTCGGTCGCGCGGTTGAAGCGGGCGATGAGTGCGATCAGGTCTGCCACGAGCGCCTGCTGCTTCTCGCCGTCGAGCGCCGCGAATGCCTTCAGCATCGGACCGAAGTAGGTCCGGAAGACGTCGAGCCAGTGCTGCGGCGATTCGTAGCGGAACATGAACGTGCGTGGCTGCGCGTCGATTTCGGCGGCGTCGGCGAACAATTCCTCAAGCCGCGCGCGTGTGCCCCAAAGCGCGGGCGGCTTCACGCCGGCGGGCGGCGGCAGGTACTTGCCGATCGTCTTGAAGAGCCCGCCAATGAACCCGTGCGGCGTCCAGTTGGCGAGCCCGATCTTGCCGCCGCGCCTGCAGACCCGCAGCAACTCGGACGCGGACTTGTCCTGGTCGGGCGCGAACATCACGCCGAAGGTCGACACGACAACGTCGAAGCTCTCGTCCCCGAACGGCAGCGCCTCCGCATCCGCGACGCGGAAATCGACCGTCAGCCGGTCGGCGGCGGCGCGCTCGCGCCCGCGATCGAGCAACGCGGGCACGTAGTCGGTCGAGGTCACGTGGCACCAGCGCCGCGCGGCCGCGAGCGTGGCATTGCCGTCGCCCGCCGCGACGTCCAGCACCGTGGAGCCAGCGCGCAGGTCGAGCGCCTCGCAAAGCAACTCGCCGACGATCTGCAGCCGTACACCGATGACCGCGTAGTCGCCCGCAGCCCACATACCCTGCTGACGCATCTTGATCGCCGCGAGGTCAGGCGCGGCCCGCATGGTATCAGTCGCGGACATTTCCTCACTCCCTGATGGCCGTGGCGTGCCTGTCTGGCGAGAACCAAGTCATGCGCCGCGACCCCGCCGAGTTCGAGAGCCGGATCATACGCTGATTTTCGCGTTCCATGAATATCGCGGCGAGCACCGTAGAGCGGCGCCGCCAGGGATGGCCGGGCCACATGTCGGTGCGGCGCCAGGGCGAGGTGTAATCGACTCCTTTCCCTGTCCAGTATTCGGCAATTCCATGAACGTTCTCCCCCGTCTGATTCAATTTCTCTGCCTAGTCCTTCAGGGCCTCAGTGCCGCGATTGAGGATGGTCATGTAGCGACTGTAGGCGAATAGCCGCCCGCGCCGCCGCCCCGTGACCTCATGGACAATCTTCAGTTCTTGCAGGTTGGCGAGCGCTTTCATCACCGTGGGATGTGTGACCTTCAATTCCTTACTTGCGGGTACGATGCCGATGATTGGCTGGCGCTGAAGCAGATCATGCACTCGCAGCATGGAAGCTGCCGGACGCCCTAGCGAACGGATGCGGGCTCGATCTTCCTCAAACAATGTGAATAGCTGCCGCGCGGTCTCAACGGCTTCGTTGGCCGTCTCGATAACGCCGGTTAGGAAGAACTCAACCCAAGCTTCCCAATCGCCGCGATCACGCACGGCTTGCAGCAAGTCGTAGTACTGCGCGCGACGCTGCTTGAAGTAGAGGCTGAGGTAGAGCATCGGTTCCTTCAGTGCGTCCTCCGCGCACAGCAGGAACGTGATGAGCAGGCGTCCCAATCGCCCATTTCCATCAAGGAATGGATGGATGCTCTCAAATTGGACATGCGCGAGCGCGGCGCGAATGAGGGTCGGTGTCTTGGTGTCGTGCAGAAATTTCTCAAAATTGTCCAAGCAAGAGTCAAGTTCATTCGGCGGCGGTGGCACGAAGAGGGCGTTGCCGGGGCGCGTGCCACCAATCCAGTTCTGCGTGCGGCGAAATTCTCCCGGCTGCTTGCTGCTGCCGCGCCCCTTTCGCAGAAGGATGTCGTGAATCTCGCGGATGAGCCGCAGAGACAGCGGAAATCCTTCACGCAGGCGCTGGAGCCCGTAGTTCATGGCCGCGACGTAGTTCGAAACCTCCTGCACGTCGTCGAGTGGCACCAGCGGGATTTCGTCGTTCTCGAACAGCAACAGATCGGAGAGCGAAGATTGTGTCCCCTCGATCTGGGAGGACAGCAATGCTTCCTTGCGCACGTACATGAATAGAAAGAGTGGCGGTGAAGGCAGGATCGAGGTAACGCCGTCCAGGCGGCCGAGTGCGCGGTTCGCCTGTTCGACAAGCCGCATGAGCGCGCCCAGCTCGACGGGCGGCTCCGGCGGAAGCGGCGGCGGCACGTATGCGCGCACCGTTTCGTCGCCAAAGCTGGTGCTGACGAAGCGGCCCATTCGCGGTGAAGATCGACCTTGTGACACGCCACTTACATTAGCGATACTACTATGTAAGCGAAAGGCAGAATCGTTACATTACACTTGGCCAATCGGCATACTGAGAGAATCGTATGTTATTTCAATGACTTAAACTACATCTGTGCAGACTGCCTCGAAAATTCGATGCAACGGATTCACGGTCAAACGCGCAGGATGGGCGAAAGCGGCGAGCGGCTCCGCGCGGACGAAGTCCAATCGCAAGCAGCCAAGAAGGTAGAATGACGAGCCCTTACGCAACAGGTGGCGGCGGAACACATCTTGAAGCACGGGTGGCCGCGGCTTGTCTTGCGGCCGTTCTTTGCGATGCGTCCGTGCGCGGACTTCCGGGCGATTTCGCAACGCGCATTCGCAGCCAGCGTGCCAAGTTTGCATGCCTGTCGAATATGGTATGAGCGCCGACCTCTCCATGCAAAGCGCGAGTAGGCGCTTCTCAAGCAAAGAACTCGAAGACTTCATCTTGGCACGACCCCACCCGGCCGCTCGGTGACGCTCGCGTCCACCCTCCCCCTTCGGGGGAGGGATGAAGAGAACGCAGCGCATCGAACCTACGCGACCCGGATCGCTCCATCGTCGATCAGCAGCCGCTGGTGCGTCACCGCATCCGCGAACGCGTCATCATGGGTGATGAACACGACGCCGTGGCCGAGTGCGCACAGGCGCGTCAAGGCGGCGGCGAGCGCAGCGCGCGTCGCGGCGTCCTGGCCGACGGTCGGTTCGTCCAGCATGAGCCAGGGCATTACGCCCGAGAGCGGCCAAGCCCAAGTCAAGCGCTTGCGCGCCGCGAGCGGCAGCTCGTAGAGGTGCTGGTCGAGCGAAACGCCAAACTTGGCGGCGAGCGCCAACAGGTCGGCTTCGGCCGGCGCCGCTGTGCCGGTGCCCGCAAGGGCCGCGCGCCGCCGCGCCAGGTCTTCGGCAAGCGTCGCGCCGCACCATTGATGATCGGGGTTTTGCGTCGCATAGGCGAACACGCGGTTGCCGTCGCGCCAGGGCGCGTAGGACTTGCCGTCGAGCGCGATGCGGCCGGACGCAGGCACCAGCACTCCGGCAAGCAGCTTGAACAGCGTGGTCTTGCCGGTGCCGTTCGGTCCGGTCAACCGATAGGCGTGTCCGGGGAGGAGCGTCAGATCGAGGTTGCGGAAGATGTCGCGGCCGGCGCGATAGCGGAACGACAGGTCCTCGATCTTGATCGCCGGCACGTCCTGCGTCCGATGATGCGCGCCGAACGCCGACAGATCGCAGGCGAATGTGCCCGCGTCGGAGGCCGCGACCCGCGACCAGCCCTGCATGCCGTCGATACGATTGTCGATGAGCAGCGTATCGAAGTCGTCGCCGGCCAGATAGGCAAGCGCGTCCCTGCGGTTTTGCGCATCGAGCTGTTCGAGCGCCGTATCGATGCCGATCACGCCGAACCGCGACTGCGAGAAGCAGTGCAGCGCCAGCAGCACCTGCTCGCCGCCCGAGAGCGTCGGCGGCTTGCGCACGGCCAGCGCGGCGAAATCGAGCGGCGCAAATACCGGCCGCGCGTTCGGCGCGCGATAGATCGCAATCTCGTCGGAGACGGTGCTGGCGAGCCCCGACAGCGCAGCCTCCGCATAAGGCCCGACGAAGAACGTTCCCGACGGGGCGCGCGCGCGCAGGCGCGTCATCAACATGGCGCTGCGGCCCGAGAAGTTGGGTCCCGCGATGATCTCGCGCATTCAGCGCAGTCCCACGGCGGTCGCCAAGCCGCCGCCTGCAAGCGTCATCCAGCCCCAGTCCGCGCCGGTGAGATGGCGCGGTCCGGTCTGCGCCAGCGCGCCGTCGAGCAGCGCCAGCGTGTCCTCGGCGGGCCATTTGTCGCGCACGCGGCCGATCGCGATGGTGATGACGGTGAGCCACGTCGTCTGCACCAGGATCCAGCCGTTGCGCAGGTTGCGCAGCGAGGGCGCGCGCGTGATCGTGCCGGCGGCGATGAGCGCGGTACGGGCGCGCTCGACCGCATGCAGGGTGGTGTCGATCAGCGACAGGGTCAGGACCACGAGCTTCTTGGCGATCGGCGGCGCCGTCACCCGACGGAGGAATTGCAGCGGGGTCACGCCGGAAAAGCGCAGCAGCAACGCCTGGATCACGAATGCGATGATGAAGAGCCTGAGACACACGACCAGCAGGTAGAAAGCGGCCGCCGCGCGCGAGCCTTCCGTGCCGGCGGCGATCTCGGCCGGCGCGCGGCCGACGATGCCGACCCACACCAGGCCCATGAACGCCGCAAGCGGCAGCACGATGGCGGCCGACCAGAGCAGCGCGGTGACGATTCGCCGGCCGCACCCGATGACGGCGAATGCGAGCGCTACCAGCAGAACGAGCGCGAGGCTGATCGGTTCGCGGGCGACGATCGCGGCGAGGATGACGAGGAGGCCGAACAGGATGGCTCCGTTCGGCGTCATCACGCGGCCGCGGGCTCGCCGGCAGGCCGCAGCATCGCGATGAACTCCCGCGGGGTCGCGCGCAACAGCAGGGCGGCGAGCAGCACCTGCAGGGTCTTGTCGATCGGCTCGGTCGCGAACCCGGCGAGCAGCGCCGAGTTCATCAGCTGCTGGCCGGTCTTGAGGAAGAACGCCACCACGAAGGCCGAGCCCGAGCCGGTGACGCCGCCGAACAGATAGACCACGACCGGAGCCGACACGATCGCCGACGCGATGCCGGTGATCACGCCATAGAGGATGACCCGGCTCGCGAAGGCCGGCACGGCCAGCGGACGGGCACGGAACGTCGCGACCGCATTCGCGGTCAGGAAAGCAGACACCGCCGCGATCGCCAGCACCGAGAACGCGAACCAGGGCAGGAACGGGTTGACCATCAGCCCGCTCAGGATGATGGCGATCAGGCCGGCGATGAAGGCGCAGGCGAGCGCGGCGACACGGTCGGGCCAGAGCAGCAGCGCGCACAGGATGGTGCCGATGGAATCGAGGTAGATCGGCAGCTTGACCAGATAGACGATGTTGCCGACCGCGAAATTGAGCGCCGCGCATAGCGCGATCGCGACCAGACGCGGCGTCGTGAACATGCGTATTTCCCCTCGACCTCAAGAATTAGCCGAATCATCCCGGCCGGCAACCGCGATTTGCCGCCCTGTTCATCTTTCGGTCACCATTTGCACGGCGATATGAATCCGAGACGGGGACACCTGGATATGACCGGTCATCGAATCGTACCGCGTTGGGCCGCGGTGCTGACGCTGCTGGCGCTCACCGGCTGCGCGGTCGCCGAGCGCGATCCGCCGCCCGGACAGCCGAGCTTCTACCTCAGCCTCGCGGCGGCCGGCGCCGAGCTCGATGCCGCGGCGGCGCAGTCGATGATCTCGGGCTATCGGGCCAACAACGGACTGACCGCCGTCACCATCGACCCGACGCTGATGCGGCTGGCGCAGGAGCAATCGCGCGCCATGGCGACGCGCGACAAGCTCGACCACAATGTCGGCCGCTCGTTCCAGCAGCGCATGCGGTCGTCCGGCTTCGACGCCAAGGTCGCGGTCGAGAACATCTCGGCCGGCTATCACACGCTCGCCGAGGCGTTCTCGGGCTGGCGCGATTCGCCGCCGCACCGCGCCAACATGCTCAAGAGCGGCGCGACCCGCATGGGCATCGCCGCCGTCTACCTGCCGGGCTCGAAATACAAGGTGTTCTGGACCCTGATCCTGGCGGCGCCGGATGACCGGCGTGGGTGATTCTTCAGCGGCGCGCCGCATCAGGACAGGAACTTGACGATCTCCGGCGTAGCTTGCTCGTTCTTCTCCTCCTGAACCAGATGGCCGCAGTCGGGATAGGAGACAAGTCGCAAGCCCGGGATCAGGGCGGCAAACGTGCCGGCGTTCTCGAACGGAATGACTGGATCGTTTTCGCCCCACAGCAGCAGCGTCGGCACCGTGATCATCTTCAACCGTTGGACCAGCGCGTTGAGGTTATCGGGAACCACCTGCCGAAGAGTCTGTGTCAGGGCGTAGGCGGTATCGGGCGGGCTGAGGCCTTCGGCGTAGGCGTCGATATCCTTCGAGTCGAACCGGCGCGGTTCGAAGCAGGCGTAGTGCAATCCCATCCTGACGGCGAGCCGCGGCGCTAGCCGCAGCAACGGCGCCAGCAAGCTGTCGGCGAACGGCAGCTTGGCGCCCTTGGCGAAGAATGGAAGCTTCGGCGACAGCGCCGGGGACGTGCAAAGAACGAGCTTTTGCAGCCGTCCTTTGTTCTCGTCAATCAAACATAGCGCCGTCAACAGGCAGACGCCGGCACCCAAGGAATGCCCGACCAGAGCGAGGTTCCTCAGGTCGTTGCGGACGATGAACTTGAAGATCAGCTTGGCCTGGTCGGCGAGCGCGTACTTGTCGTCGCGCGGGCGGTCCGACTGGCCGTGACCCTTCAGGTCGAACAGGATGACGCGGCGTTTCTGCGCCAGCGGCGGAACGAGGAAGCGCCACGCGTACATGCTGGCGGCGATACCGTGCAGCGCAATCACCGGAGGACCGTCGCCTTCTTCCTCCTTGTGCAGGCGGATCTTCGCTCCATTTTGATCCTCGAACAGCTCGAACGGCATTGTGCTGTCCTTTCCCCGCCGCTGGGTCGGCTCGCGATCGTTCCGGTCAAGCATGGACCGACTTCAACCGATAGTCGAGCCCTGGACCTTGCGCGCGAGGCTCTCTAGTTTTCCGCCCGCCGAGGTCCCGATGCTCCCGCCCATCCAAGACTACGACCGCCTCTATCGCGAGTTCCGCTGGCGCATTGCGCCCGACTACAACATCGGCGTCGACGTGTGCGACCGTTGGGCCGCGGCGGACCCGCGCCGGCTCGCGATCCTGCACCTGCACGCGGATGGTCGCGCGGACGAGATCAGCTACGGCTGGCTGCGCGAGACGTCGAACCGGCTCGCCAATGTGCTGCGCGCCAAAGACGTCAAACGCGGCGACCGGGTCGCGCTCGCGCTGCCGCAGGCGCCGGAGGTCGCCGCCATCCATGTGGCGATCTACAAGCTCGGCGCCGTGGCGCTGCCGATCGCGGTGTTGTTCGGTCCCGACGCGCTGTCGTACCGGCTGCAGAACTCCGGCGCCAAGGTGCTGATCACCAACGCGCAAGGAGCGGCCAAGTACGCGCAAATCCGCGATGCCGCGCCCGGCGTGATGCTGCTGTCGACCGAGGGAGGCGGCGACGGCGCCGACGATTTCCACGGCATGCTGTCGCGCGCGTCCTCCGACTTCACGCCCGAGCCGACCACGCCCGATACGCCGGCGATGATGATCTATACCTCGGGGACCACCGGCCAGCCCAAGGGCGCGCTGCACGGCCACCGCGTGCTGCCTGGCCACCTGCCCGGGCTGGAAATGCCGAACGATTTCTTCCCGCAGCAAGGCGACCGGTTCTGGACGCCGGCGGACTGGGCCTGGGCCGGCGGCCTGCTCGACAGCCTGTTGCCCAGCCTGCATCACGGCGTGGCGATCGTCGCGCGCAAGTTCGACAAGTTCGATCCGGAGGAAGCCTTCGCGCTGATGGCGAAGGCGGGCGTGCGCAACGCTTTCATCCCGCCGACCGCGCTGCGCATGATGCGCTCGGCGCCAAACCCGCGCGGGCGCCACGCCATCGCGCTGCGCACGCTCTGCTCCGGCGGCGAGTCGCTCGGCGCCGAGACCTACGAGTGGGGGCGCGAAACCTTCGGCCTGACCGTCAACGAATTCTACGGCCAGACCGAGTGCAACCTCGTGCTCGCCTCCTGCGCCATGCTCGGCGTGTCGAAAGCGGGCGCGATCGGCAAGCCGGTGCCGGGCCACACCGTAGCGGTGATCCGCCCGGACGGCACGCGCGCCGATACCGGCGAGCTCGGGCAGATCGCCGTGCAGCGCCCCGATCCGGTGATGTTCATCGAGTATTGGGGCCGGCCGGACGCGACGCGCGACAAATTCATCGGCGACTGGATGGTGACCGGCGACCAGGGCGTGGTCGACGCGGACGGCTACGTGACCTTCGTCGGTCGCGACGACGACGTCATTACCTCGTCGGGCTATCGTATCGGGCCGGGGGAGATCGAGGATTGCCTGATCCAGCATCCGGCGGTCGCGCTCGCCGCCGTGGTCGGCAAGCCCGACGCGGTGCGCACCGAGATCGTCAAGGCGTTTGTCGTGCTCAAGCCCGGCACGATCGCAAGCGACATGCTCGCGGGCGAGATCCAAAACTTCGTGCGCACGCGGCTCGCCGCGCACGAGTATCCGCGCGAGGTCGCGTTCATCGACGAGATGCCGATGACCACCACGGGGAAGATCATCCGCCGGCTGCTGCGCGACCGGAGTTGAGGCTATCGCCGGCGAACCATACCGCGCAGCCATTTGGCTGCTCCGTAGGCGGCGCGCCGCGCGGTTTCGAGCGGACGCGCGAGGCGGTAGGCGACCGACCGCGGTCCCGGCGCGATGAGCCAGTCGGCCAGCGCCAGTCTTTCGCGCCACAGGTGGTCGATCATCGGATGATCGGCGGTGGCACAGGAATCGACGCGCGCGACGGTCGCGTCGGCGAGCAGGCTTGCCGTCAAGTCGAGCGTGAGCTGCACGCCGGGCGAGGCGCGCGCTTCGTTTTCGTCATAGGCGATCTTCCAGAGCCAAGCCGTCGCGCCGCTGCGCAGCGTGATGGTCGCGGCGATCGGTTTGCCGCGGTGTATCAACCGGTCGATGCGCGCGTCGCCGGCGGCCGCAAGCGCGGCCACGGCGCTGCGCATGAAGATGAGGACTTGTGCGTGCTCCCGCGCGGCGGTCCCGGCGCGTCCCTTCCAGCCGCCGGCCTCGAGCGTGAGGAAATCCTCCAGCGCCGCCGCGATTTCCGCCGTGTCGCGCGCGTTCGACAGCTCGAGCGGACCCTGCTCCGCCAGCCGGCGGCGCTGACGGCGCAGCTCCTTGCGCTTGCCGGCGCCGATCGATCGATCGAGGTATCCGGCGCGATCGCCGGGAACCAGTAGCGCACGCTGGTGCCGGCCGTAGGTCGTGCAATGTCCCCGGCGTTCGGCCAGCGCTCGGGCGAACGCGGCGGCGACCGGACCGCCGGTCAGCATCGGCAGCAGCAAGAGCGTCGGCAGCTCCGCGCTTGTCGACAGATGATCGAGGAAGGCGCCGACGGCAGCATCCGCTGCGTCGCGATCGACCAGCGGGACGCCGAGCGGCGCATAAGGATGGGTCCAGCCGACGAACGCCGGCAGGGGCACGCCGTAGCGGGCGCGCTCGATGCGTCCGGGAAACAGGCCGATGAGCCGATGCGCCGTCGACCAGACCGTGACGGCGCCGACGCCCGCGCCGAACGGCGCTGCTGCGGCGAGCGCGAAGACCGGGTGGTAGAACACGTTGGGCTCCAGCGCGCGCGCCGCAAGCTCGCGCCAATCGCAAACCATGGAGCCAAGCGCCGCGAGCGGCTGCCAGTCGGCGCGGCAGGGAGCGTCGCGCCTCTCGGTCACGCGCGTGCGCGCCAATCGCACGGGAGCGAGAGCCGCGACGTCGGCCATCACGCGCTCCGGCGCCAGATGAAGACGTTGAGGCCGAGGCGCTGCTTGGCCACATAGAACAGCAGCGCGGTCTCGACCACCACGGCGAGCGCGGTCGCGCAGGCCGCGCCGAAGATGCCGAACGGCGGGATCAGGAACACGCAGCCGCAGACGTTGAGCGCGAAGGCGAAGCCGTAGACGATGGCGCAGATGCGCTGCTCGCCCAGCATGTTGAGCAGCCGCTCGACCGGCCCGACCGAGGCGCGCGCGAGCCAGCAGACCGCGAGCACGAACATCACCGGATAGCCGGCGACGAAGGCCGGCCCGAACAGCCACAGGAACGGCTTGCCGAACGCGACGATCAGAAGCGTCACGGCGAGCGAGGGCCAGAACGTCCAGCGCGTCGCGTCGTGCACCAGGGCGGCAAGGCGCGCGCGGTCGCCGGCGACGTGATAGGCGCTGAACTTGTGCGCCGTGGCGGCGCCGACCGCAAACGAGATGAAGGCGACGAGCGCAAGCGTCTTCGCCGCGGCGTAGTAGACCGCGACCTCCTCGGGTGAGCGGAATTGCTTGAGCATCAGCACGTCGGTATAGGTCAGCAGCAGGTAGAAGCCTTCGGCGAGGAAGATCGGAAACGAAGTCGCGAGCCAGGCGCGCGGTGCGTAGGCCTTGGGACCGGGGGGGACCTGCGGCGTCAGCCGGCGGTTGAGCACCACGAGCTGGCCGATCGCGGTCAGCCAGGTGGCGGCGACGGCCGCGATGATCGCGGTGGTGGCGTCGGCCGCCAGGCCGGCGGCGTAGGCGAGCCCCATCAGCACGATCAGCAGCAGCGGGCGCACGATGTAGGGCGGCACCAGCGCCAGATTGGTCCAGGAGTAGGAGCGCGCGATGCCATCCTGCACGCCGGTGAGCGCATAGAACGGCAGCGACACGCAGGCGATCGTGAGCGGGATGATCTCGTGGCGCGTGAGCCAGGGCGAGAACAGGAACACCGCGAGCGCGCCGATCAGCGCCAGCGCGGTCGCGATCGCCATCGCGAGCGCGCGGCTGCCGGCCAGATAGCCGCGCAGCTCGGCGAGCGCGCCGCGCTCGCTGTATTCGGGCACGAAGCGCTGCGCCGCGATGGCGAGGCCGAGATCGCCGAGACCGCCGATCAGCAGCACCCAGGTCCAGACATAAACATAGAGTCCGAATTCGGACGAGCCCATCCAGCGCGCGAGCACGATCTGCGACAGGTAGGCGATCGCCGCGCTGGCCACGCGGATCAGGAACGCGGTGCCGGCCATGCGCTGGGCGAGCGCGTTGTCGCCGCCGCCGAGTTTGCTTTTCACGCGCGCCAGCAGCGCGCCGAGGCTGCCTGCGTTGCTGTCCGCGCTGTCGCTGCTCAGGGTCACGCTGGTCCTCCGAATCCCGCGGCGAGGACTAGCAACAAACTGTTAACTTTCGGTTGGGCAGAGGCCGTGAGAGCAAAACCGCGCAGCGGCGTGCCCATCGCCTGTCACGTACGCGCACGTGGGGCGGTGTTTGTGGACAATTTTCGCGACGGCAGAAACCGCGCCTTCAGCATTGGTACAAATACCGGTTGATCTTTGACTTTGATCAACCATCATGGGCCCGTCCTGTAGGGGTGCCTTCAAGGCAGGATCAGGATGCGGTCCCTGCGGGCGGGAGTCACGACCCCGCACTCGGGCGACCCGGGAACTTCACCGGAGGGCACTAAGACCACCTGCCAGGAGCTGGCTGATCAGATGAAGGACTCGATCCTTCCGAAAAGCGTGACCCGGGCTCGATAAATCCGCGGCGAAGCGCCGAGAGGCGCGCCGGCCGGCGATCCGGCCGGTGATCTCCGGCGCTCCGGAGATCGATCCGACCGCGAGGCGGATCACCGGGTGCGGCGTATCCGCACCAGCGCTTCCCGGCGCTTCGCTCCCCTCACCTTGGAGAGCGAGAAAGAGGATAAAGGGGACCCCGGCCCCCCACCCCAACCGGGCGCATCGCCTTGGCTGTTTGACAAGTGAATTAGGACCCGTAGCCCGGCTTGCGTGCAACGCAAGCCGGGATGGGCCTTACCGGCGCGTTGCGACCACCCCGGATTTCAGTGCCGCTTAATCCCGGGCTACGCTTGCTATTTCGGATGCGGCGTGGAGTGCACCGCGGCGACCTGCCAGCGGCCCGCGTCCTCGATCCAGACCGAGAGGGCGACCGCGTCGATGAGCTTCGGCACATCGATACGCGTGAGATCGATGTTGAGACGACAGTGCACCAGCGCGGTGCTGCCGTGAACCGAGACGCGCTCGTTGCTCGGCTTGATGCTGTGATAGTCCCACACCTTGTCGCGAACGCCGCGCAGGTAGCTGTCCTTGCTGTCGACCGCGCCGGACGAATGCGTGTAGATCAGATCGCGATGCAACAGCTCGTCGAGCGCGTCGACGTCGCCCGCGCACATCGCCTTGAACCGGCGCTGCTCGAGCGCAAGGATTTGGTCTGCGGTCATTTGGTCGCCTCCCATGCTGATTTTTGTCGATCGAGCGTAGCCCGGATTGCGCGGAGCGAAATCCGGGAATCGTGCCGCGCGGCGAGACCGCCCCGGGTTTCGCTGCGCTCAACCCGGGCTACGAGGCTTCAACGGTTATCGCCGCCGCGTCTTCGCCTCGGGCGCGAGCGCCTCATCGACGATACGGCGGATGGCCTCGGGGCGGCCCGGCAGATCGGGCTGCTTGCGGCGCCAGTCGTCGAGGCGTTTCAACAGGTCTTCGTCCATGCGGACATTGATCTGGGGATTTTGTACCATGGGGGCTTGATACCAAGCTAGCTTTGTGATACCAAAATAGCGAGCCGGCCGGGTGCGATCAACACCCGCCCGGCTCTGACCCGAGCCAGGAGGATAAGTCCATGGCTAAGGCTGAACCACGTTCTATCACACGGCGGAGCTTGCTTTCAGGCGCGGCCGCCGCTGTCCCGGCGGCGGTCATGCCGGCTGCAATCGTAACCGTTCCGGCCGCAGCCGTTGCGGCTGCGCCAGCGATCTCCGATCCGATCTTCACGGCAATCGAGGCGCACGTCCGCGCCTTTGCCGAGTTCGACGTCGTGCTCGACGACCTGGCGGCCGCCGAGCAGGTCGCGTGGCACGCGCCGCGCGGCAAACGCCGCGCCGCCAACAAGCGGCTCGCCGAGGCGCGCGCCGCCGAACGGCGCTTCGGAGACCTCGAGTCGGATGCCGTGGAGCGCCTGGTCGCGATCGTGCCGCAGACGCTTGAGGGCGCGCTCGCCGTCTTGCGCTACATGCGCGAGCGCTTCGAGCGCGGCATGTGCGACGAGGACGAGTGCGTGGCGTTGCTTGAGTCGATCGAGGGGTGCCTGCACATGCGCTTGGCCGCGGCTTCGTGAGGTTAAGCGGTGCTGGTCCGTAGCCCAATCCCACTCTCCGTCATGCCCGCGCTTGTCGCGGGCATCCACGTCTTTCTTTCCCGCAAGCAAGCAAGACGTGGATGGCCGGAACAAGTCCGGCCATGACGGAACGAGACAGCCTCACCCAGCGACGCGATGCATTTGCATCGCGTCGCTGATGTCATGAGGCGTCTGCGCGGTCATGACTCGGTGGACTGACCGTGGTCCAACCGATATGGGCATTCGTCTCCTCGCCGGCAGCTGATTTCCGGTTCCGATGATTCTGACGGCCGTCATGCCCGCGCTTGTCGCGGGCATCCACGTCTTTCTTTCCCGCAGGACAAGCAAGACGTGGATGGCCGGAACAAGTCCGGCCATGACGAAAGAGCGGCGCGCTAATCCTCGCTCGCCTTGAAGCGGCTCATGCCCTGCAGCACGAACGGCGCGACCAGTGCGATCACGGCGATCGCCAGCAAGGTTGCCGAGAACGGCGACTGCACCAGCACCATCGGATCGCCGAGGCTGATCTGCAGCGCGCGGCGCAATTGGCTCTCCGCCACGGGCCCGAGGATCAGTCCGACCACCACCGGGGCGATCGGATAGTCATAGCGGCGCATCAGGAAGCCGAGCACGCCGAACGCCGCCAGCATCGAGAGCTCGATCACCGAGGGCTTGGCCGCGATCGTGCCCATGGTGGCGAACACCAGAATGCCGGCATAGAGCCACGGCTGCGGGATCGCGAGCAGGCGCACCCACAAGCCCACGAGCGGCAGGTTGAGCACCAGGAGCATCACGTTGGCGATGAACAGGCTCGCGATCAGGCCCCACACCAGGTCGGGCCGTTCGGCGAACAGCAGCGGCCCGGGATTGAGGCCGTATTGCTGGAAGCCGGCGAGCATCATGGCGGCGGTCGCCGACGTCGGCAGGCCGAGCGTCAACAGCGGCACCAAGGTGCCGGCGGCCGAGGCGTTGTTGGCGGCCTCCGGGCCGGCGACGCCTTCGATCGCGCCTTTGCCGAATTCCTCCGGATGCTTGGTCAGCCGCTTCTCGGTCGAATAGGACAGGAAGGTCGGGATCTCGGCGCCCCCCGCCGGCAACGCACCGATCGGGAAACCGAACGCGGTGCCGCGCAGCCAGGCCGGCCACGAGCGCTTCCAATCCTCCCACGTCATCCACAGCGAGCCGCGCACCGCCTCGATCGTCTCCTGCACGTGACGGCGGCGCGAGGCGACATAGAGCGCTTCGCCGACCGCGAACAGCCCGACCGCCAACGTGGTGACCTCGATGCCGTCGAGCAGCTCGGGCAGGCCGAAGGCGAGTCGCGCCTGGCCGGTCAGCTTGTCGATGCCGACGAGCCCGAAGGTGAGGCCGACGAACAGGCTGGTCAGCCCACGCACCGGCGAGTTGCCGAAGGTCGCCGACACGGTAACGAAGGCGACGCACATCAGCGCGAAGTAATCCTCCGGTCCGAACTGCACCGCGATCTCGACCAGCCAGGGCGCGAGGAAGGTCAGACCCAAAGTCGCGATGGTGCCGGCGACGAACGAGCCGATGGCGGCGGTCGCGAGCGCCGGCCCGCCGCGGCCGGCCTTTGCCATCTTGTTGCCCTCGAGCGCGGTCGCCATCGAGGCGCTCTCGCCCGGCGTGTTGATCAGGATCGCGGTGGTCGAGCCGCCGTACATTCCGCCGTAATAGATGCCGGCGAACATGATCAGCGAGCCGCCGGGGTCGAGCTTGTAGGTGACGGGCAGGAGCAGCGCGACGGTGAGCGCCGGCCCGATGCCGGGCAGCACGCCGACCGCGGTGCCGAGGAATACGCCGATCAGCGCGAACAGCAGGTTCATCGGCTGCAGCGCGACCGCCATGCCGTTCATCAGAGAGACGAAGGCGTCCATCAGAGTAATCGCTCAAGCGGGCCCGCGGGCAAGCTGAGTGTCAACAGCTTGTCGAACATGAGGTAGACGACAAGGCCGAGCACCAGGCCGATCAGGAAGTCGATCACGAGGGCGCGCCGGCCGAACGCCGCCGCGGTCGCGGCGAACAGCACCGCGGTCGCGAGGATGAAACCGCCGCCGAGCCCGATCAACGCGATCAGCGCGGCAAGGCCGCCGAGGATGAGCAGGATGGCGCCCGGGTCGGCGCTCTCGCGCGCGGGCAGCCCGCCGCGCAAGGCCATCACCAGGTTGCCGATCGCGAGCAGGCCCAAGCCGGCCGCGATCACGATCGGCATGGCCTGGGGACCGAGCCCGTAGGTTTGCGACAGCGGGATGCGCGAGGCGTCCCACACCAGCACGCCGGCGCTTGTCGCCAACAGCGCGGCGACCGCGAGGCCGGCGGGGTCGATGCGGGTTGTTCGAGTGCTCAATCCATCCCCCACTGGCGTCCGGGGCACGCTACGACTTCACCAGCCCCACCGACTTGAGCACGCCATTGACGCGCGTCTGTTCGTCTTTCAAGAACTTCAAGAACGCGTCGCCGGGCAGATAGGCGTCGTCCCAGCCCTTCTGCTTGAGGATGTCCTTCCAGGCCGGCGACTTGACCATGCGGTCGATCGCATCGGCGAGCGCCTGCTTCTGCGCGTCGGTGATGCCGGGCGGGGCCATCACGGCGCGCCAGTTGGCGATGACAAGATCGATGCCCTGCTCCTTGAAGGTCGGGATGTCGACGCCGGGAATGCGCTGCGGCGAGGTCACGCCGATGGCGCGCAGCTTGCCGGCCTTGATCTGGCCCTCGTATTCGCCGTAGCCCGAGATCCCGGCCGTGACTTTGGCGCCGAGGATTGCGGCAAGCGACTCGCCGCCGCCGGAGAATGGCACGTAGTTCACTTTCGATGCGTCGGCACCGACCGCGCCGACGAACAGCGCCGCCATGATGTGGTCGACGCCGCCGGCCGAGCCGCCCGCGAACGTCACCTTGGCGACGTCCTTCTTCACCGCCTCGGCGAGGTCCCGTGCGGTCTTGATCGGCGAATTGGCCGGCACGACGATCACCTGCGTCTCCTCGGTCAGGCGCGCCATCGGCGTCACCTGATCGAGCGTGACCGGCGATTTGTTCATCAAAAGCGCGCCGACCATGACGAAGCCGGAAACCATCAGCTGGTTGCCGTCGCCCTTGGCGCTGTTGACGAACTGCGCGATGCCGACGGTCCCACCGGCGCCGGCGACGTTGATGACCTGCACGCTGCGCGCGATCTTAGCGGCGACCAGCGCCTGCTGCATCGAGCGCGCGGTCTGGTCCCAGCCGCCGCCCGGCGCGGCCGGCGCCATGATCTTGAGTTCCATCTGGGCCGCGGCGGGGCTCGCGAGGAAAAGCGTCGCAGTTGCGGCAGCGGCCAAGATCGAAAACCTGCGCATCGTTTGCTCCATCCGTTCGCCCGCCCCGCGACCGTCTGACGCAGATGCTAGCCTTTGAAACCCCCGCCGTCGAGGAAGGCCTGCTCCTCGGGCGTGGTGGCGCGGTCGAGCGCGGGGTTGCGGTGCGGGAAGCGGCCGAAGCGACGGATGATGTCGGCGTGCTGCTCGGCATATTTCAGGCCGTAGTCATCGCCCGCCGCGCGATAGAGCGCGACGCAGCGCTCCTGGTCGGCGATCTCCTCCGAGTGCATGAAGGGCAGGAAGAAAAAGCCGCGCTCGGCCTCGGGAATATCCTGGTCGTAGCCGCGCTTCAGCGCCTGGTTCGCGACCGCGCGCGCCTGCGAGTCGGCCGCGTAGGTGCGCGCCGAGCCGCGGAACATGTTGCGCGGGAACTGGTCGAGCACGATGCAGAGCGCGAGCGAGCCTTCCGGCGTATCCTCCCAGGCGGCGAGCTTACCGGCGACGGCGGCCTCGTAGGTGCCGAGGAACCTGTCGCGGATCTCGGCGTCGAACGCATCGTCGCGGGTGAACCACTTGTCGGGGCCGGCCTCGCGCCAGAAGGCGAGCACGTCGGCGGGGGTGATGGTTTCGCTCATCGATGCCTCACAGCAACGGATCGATCATCGTGCGCGTTTCTTTCGACGGCACCACGGGGACAATCTCGCATTCCATCAGATCGTTCCAGGCCAGCACCCATTCTTGCAGCAGGCGCGCGTCGTCGCATTCCATCAACTGGAAACAGCGCTCGAAGTTCGCCTCGATCCAGCTTCCCACATAGGTAAGGCCTTGCGGCAGGCTGCGCCCGCCCTCGCGCAGGCGGCGGTAGATCGCCTTGGCGTCGCGGTTCTTGAATTTTTCGACCACCATGAACAGCATGACGACCTCCGGCCCCATTCATGATAGCGCGCCGAACGGCGGCTTTCACCGGGCCCTCATCCTGAGGCGCTCGGCCGAAGGCCGAGCCTCGACGGATGGCACCAGCGCCGGTGCAGTGACCATGGTTCGGAGACGCCCGCCCTTCGCTGTGCGTCGGCGGGCTTTTGATCATGAGGTCGGTGTTGACGGCCGCCGCGCGCCACTCCTCGCACGAGGTTTTCGGCGATCCACGCCGCCGAACCGCATCAGCGGATTGTCGACGAGCGCAGCGCGGTCGGACTGGTCCGGCTTGGCGACCGCTCGGCGCGGCCCCTGACATGCAGGATGCGGGTGCGACGCAGCTCGGCATCCGCTGCGATCGGCGCTTATCGCACGGCATCTCCTGGTGGTGCGAACTCTGGTCTCATGATGGCGGGTGCGGCCGGAGCGTACGGCCCGAAATACCCGGCAGCTTCCGTGGCCAGCGACTTGTCTGGGCGGAGCAGAAGTTTAAACTTCTCCGTGAGCAATTCCTCGGGCAGCGTAGTCGTGTTCATGGCTTTGTCAGGCGCGCCCCATGGGATTTCCCCCATCTTGGTGCCGGCTCCCTCACGCGGAGTCGAGCGGTAGGGTGTGACAGGAATGAAAAGGCCACTGAATTGATTGCTCGGCACCCACACGTCCTCTCCGTCGAGCTTGACCAGATACCGACTGTTCTCCCACTTCAGCCGGCATACTTCCTTCGGCAACGCCGATTTCTCGATCTTCCGCGCTGGAGCTGGCGCGGTCGAGGAGACGAACACGTCGATCGTACCCACGACCGGAGCGATCTTGTTGCAGATCGCCGTGTGCACAGCAGGCTCCGATGCCATCACCGCCTGCGCCGCAAATGCGAGATATGCGGCCCCCGCCAGCGATACGTCCCAGGTCCGCCTACTCATGGCTTTCCCCCCGCAATCTGTCCGTTTAGATGATACATCGTCAACCTTGCGGCGCATACAGCCAAGTTCGTCAGGCGTGCGGTATCATGTTCCTCCAGCCCAAGAGGCGGCCGCGACCACTGCGGGCTCGCGGCGCTGAATTCTCCGGCCGCACATCCGACGCGCGTGCTACCCATTTTTTCGGATTGAAGAACAACTTCTCGATCCGATGCGCCATGTGCACGACAATGATAAGTGCGAACCAGTTGAAGGGGGAAATGTCCCAAATCGCGAATTCGAGCAGTCCGGCTACGCTGACGGTAACAACCAGAATCCACCACATCCAGCGCATCACGTGGTCGTCAGTCTCCTTTACACCGTATTCCCAGGCGTCCGGCGGGCCCTTGCAGAGTAGACGCCATCGGTTGAACCCGATGAAAAGCCCCGCCAAGACCATCAGGGCCGCCGGCTGAAACTCCGTCCATTCCTTCTTGAATCGCTTGTGGCCAGCGCCACGGTGGACCACGCGGTCGCCAAACGTGAGTAGATTGTCGAGGGCCATGGCGTGGACGAATGCCCCTTCCGTGCTGCCATGCACCGGGCTGTATACTTGGTCTTTCACCAGGGCGAGACGAGCGCCGTAGATCACGATCCTTCCGGTCAACAGCGGCGCGAGATCGGCGCGCTTGCCTCCGTCGAGGACATCCTGCGCGGATATCGTCGCGTGATAGGGGATCGACACCGGATCGGTCGGCCGCCAGATTCCCGGGATCAAGCCTTCCGCGATCAGATGAAGCGCTCTTCGGAACGGTCCTACGTCGGACAACTCTCTGCAGACTTCTCGAAGCTTGTCTTCAGCGCGCAGGCAGTTGAACGGCGCGGGTTCCAGTCCCCAGACCACCTCGAACTCCGCGGAATCTTGCCTGTGGTGCTTTTCACACTTGATCTCGGCCGACTTCCAAGTTGCCGGCAGCTTGGCGCAAATCATCTCGTAGATGGCGAAGGCGGCTGGTTTGTGTGCAGACGAGCCGCTTAGCGGGTAGAGCGGCGATTCGCCCAATTCGCTCTCAATCTCCGCCGATACGAGCTTCACCTTATCGTCCCGGGCGAGCCACTGAAGATCTTTCCTTGCCGGCGGCAGCGGACTCCTGGCAGCGATCATGAAGAGCGGGACGGACTTGTCGTTGTAGTCGTTGATGACGACGGCGGTCCGGGCGAAATGATCGCCCTCGCGCTCATGAATGAAGTAGATGTCGACGAGCACCGCCACGGGCTCGAAGCCGAGGATAGCCGCAAGCACATCGCCATGAAGCAGGTGTGAAGGCGGCCAGGATTCGTTGCGGCTGTTGACCGTCTCGTCGTCGACAAATACGACCGATATGTTGCCGCGATGATGGATCGGGTACCCTGCTGCGTAAATCTTGTAAAAGATGTTTGCCGATTGTCGCTTGGTCGCGCTTTCGAACCCGAACGGATCGACGACAGTAAGGAAGAAAACAGCAAACACAGCGAGCAGGGGCGCCAGGACGATCCATTTCCACGCGATCTGAAGCCTGCGAAGTGGGCCGAGCGAGGCGACGGCTGAGGGGCGGCCTTTCTTTGCCATTGAGCGTTGCTTCCTGACGTTGGTTGCGCCGGCAGCTCATTAGCCATCATTGGCGCGCACGCGTAGCGCCGGTCTTCTTCTAGCAAGAATAGTATTCACTGAAAAGCAAGTCGCCGCGAGCCGGTGCGTCGCGTGCGGCCGCTCATACCCGGAACTGCGCAGGCGTCAGCGGGAGGGCTGAAAAGGCCATGACGGGATACGGTTAGCGGTCCACGCCGCCGAACGGCACCAGCGGATTGTCGATCAATGCGGCGCGGTCGGGCTGGTCCGGCCGGGCAATGCCGAGGAATGCGTCGAACAGGCCCTGGATCGCCTTGGGCTCGAGATCGTCGACGATGAACACCATGCGGGTGCGGCGGTCGGCGTCGGGCCAGGCGGGAAGCTGCGCCGGCGGATGGAAGATGTGCTGCACGCCGTGGATCACGAGCGGGGTCTCGGGCGTCTCGGCGATCTTCACCACGCCCTTGACGCGCAACAGCCGCGGCCCGTGCATGGAGCGGATCAGCTCGAGGAACATCTCGAGACCGCTGAGCGGGATCGCGGCATCGCTGGTCAGCGCGAACGAATGGATGCGCGCGCTGTGCCGGTTCACGTCATGGGCGTGATCGTGGTGGTGTGCGTGCGGCTGCGCAAAAGCTTCCTCGGCAAGCCAGCGCTTCACGTCGGCGACTTTCGTGTCCGGATCGTACAGGCCGCAATCGAGCAGCCGCGCCGGGGCCGCCTCGCCGGCGGCGGCATCGAGCACGACGGCGGCCGGATTCAGCCGCTTGAGCAGCGTTCGCAGCTGCGCCGCGGAATCGCGCAGCGCCGGCGTCGTGGCGAGGTCGGTCTTGGTCAGCACGATGCGGTCGGCGACCGCGGCCTGTTTGACCGACTCGTCATGCGCGTGAAGCGTGGCCAGCCCGTTGACCGCGTCGACCACCGTGATGACGCCGTCGAGCCGGAAGCGCAGCGTCAGATACGGATGCGCCATCACGGTGTGCAGCACCGGCGCCGGATCGGCCAGCCCGGTGGTCTCGACGATCACGCGATCGAACGCGACGCGGCCGTTGTCGCGGTCGCGCAACAGCTTCTCCATCGCGTTGACCAGGTCGCCGCGCACGGTGCAGCACAGGCAGCCGCTCGCCAACAGCACCACGCCGTCGGACACATGCTCGACCAGCAGATGGTCGAGCCCGATCTCGCCGAACTCGTTGATCAGCACCGCGGTGCCGGCAAGCGCGGGATCCTTGAGCAGGCGGTTGAGCAGGGTGGTCTTGCCGGCGCCGAGGAAGCCGGTGAGTACGCTCAGCGGAATCGGTGCTGGGGCGCGCGCGGCGCTCATTGCTTGCGGGCGGCGTTCTTGGTGCCGTTCTTGGCCGCGGTCTTCGTGTCTTTCTTGGCGGCCTTCCTGTCGGGCGCCGCCGCGGTCTTCTTCTTCTCCGCTCGCGCGGGCTTGGCGGCGACCTTGGGCGCGGCCTGCTTCGGCTTTTCGGCGGCAGCCGGAGTGGGGGGCGCCGCGGCCGGCTGCGTGGTCGCTGCGGCCGGCGTGAAGGTCGAGGTCTGCGCCGGCGGCGTATAGGTGAAGCCGGTGGCGGCCGCATTCGTTGCGGGTACGGCGGACGGTGCGGGTGCGGCCGCTTGCGTGACCGGGACAGTGGTCACCTTCGCGTTGCGCTTGCTCGTCGGCCGCGCGGCGATCGCAGTGTCGCCCGGCTTCCGCGCCGGCCCGGTGTAGACCACGATCGGCGGCATCGAGGGCGGCAGGTCGACCAGCAGCGACACGTGCTTGTTCGGGCTTGCCGTGCGCAGGCCGTGGGTGAGCACCGCGAAGGCCGAGCTCGGATCGGGGTCGTTGTTGTTCACCACCAGCTCTTCGGCGTCGTCCTCGGAGGCCGGGCGGCGGCGGTTCCTGCCGCACATCTCCTCGCGCAGGTTCGGCGGCGCGGCGGCGATCGGCTGCAGCGCATCGACCGTGCCGAGCGAGGGCAGCAGCCAGGTCAGGCCCGAGCCGAGGAAACCCTTCTCGAACAGCTGCGCCGCCTTCTCGGAGCGGATGCGCCCCGAGGGAGCGCCCATGACGACGACGATCAGGCGCTTGCCGTTGCGCGTGGCGGTCGCGACCACGTTGAAGCCGGAGGCGCAGATGAAGCCGGTCTTCATGCCATCGGCGCCGGGATAGTGGCCGATCAGGCCGTTGGTGTTGCGCATCAAGCGGCGGCCGAAGCGGATCGCCGGGATGCGCCAGTACATCTCGTATTCGGGGAATTCGCGTAAGACCGCGCGCGCCAGGATCGCGATGTCGCGTGCCGACGAGATCTGCTCCTCGGCGGGCAGGCCGTTCGGGTTGACCCAGCTGGATTGCGTCATGCCGAGGCGCTGCGAGGCGCGGTTCATCTCGTCGGCGAATTTCTCGATCGAGCCCGAGACGCCCTCGGCGAGCACGACCGCCATGTCGTTTGCCGATTTCACCATCAGCATCTTCAGGGCGTTGTCGACCGTCACCGTGGTGCCGACCGCGAAGCCCATCTTGGAAGGGGCCTGCGCCGACGCATTCCCGGACACGCGCAACAGCGTGTCGAAGCCGATGCGGCGTTCCTTGACGGCGCGCAAGGTCACATAGGCGGTCATCAGCTTGGTGACGGAGGCCGGATACCACGGATAGGTGGCATGCTCGGCATGCAGCACCTTGCCCGAATCGGCCTCGACCATCAGCAGCGCTTCGGCCGCGGCCGGGCGCACTGCGAGCGTGCCTGCCGCCAGTGCGGCGATTGCCATCAGGGTGAACGTCGGAGCAGAGAAAAGTTTCACGATTTCGGGGTCCGGTTTGGTTCGACGGGCCTCGGAACGGGTCGCTCCTGGCATTGCTGGCGGTAGTCGCTATCTAAACCGAACCGGCGGGGAACGCAAAGCCGGATCTCGGCCGCGCATTCGCATGTGGTTTATGCTAGCCCAAAGGCTAATCGTTTAGGAAAGCGACGAAATTTCGGCATGAGGAGGCCGCCATGACTGCCTGTATCGTGGGGTGGGCGCATACGCCGTTCGGCCGGCTCGACACCGAGACGGTCGAGAGCCTGATCGTGCGCGTCGCCAATGCGGCGCTCGCCGACGCCGGGGTAGCGGCCGCCGACGTCGACGAGATCGTGCTCGGCCACTTCAATGCCGGCTTCTCGGCGCAGGATTTTACCGCCTCGTTGGTGCTGCAAGCCTCGCCCGATCTGCGCTTCAAGCGTGCGACGCGGGTGGAGAATGCCTGCGCCACCGGCTCGGCGGCGGTGCACCAGGGCATCCGCGCGATCGAGGCGAAGGCCGCGCGCATCGTGCTCGTGGTCGGCGCCGAGCAGATGACCACCACGCCCGCACCCGAGATCGGGCGCAACCTGTTGAAGGCCTCCTACGTGCGCGAGGAGGCCAGTATCGAGGGTGGCTTTGCCGGCATCTTCGGCAAGATCGCGGGCGCCTACTTCCAGCGCCACGGCGACCAGTCCGACGCGCTCGCCATGATCGCAGCCAAGAACCACAAGAACGGGGTGGGCAATCCCTACGCGCAGATGCGCAAGGATCTGGGCTACGAGTTCTGCCGCACCGAGAGCGACAAGAACCCGTTCGTGGCCGGCCCGCTGAAGCGCACCGACTGCTCGCTGGTGTCGGACGGCGCTGCCGCCGTGGTGCTCGCCGACGTTCCGACCGCGCTCGCGCTCAACAAGGCGGTGGTGTTCCGCGCCGCCGCGCACGTGCAGGACTTCCTGCCGATGTCCAAGCGCGACATCCTCAAGTTCGAGGGCTGCACGCAGGCTTGGCAGCGCGCGCTGCGACAGGCCGGGATCGTGCTCGGCGATCTCTCCTTCGTCGAGACGCACGACTGCTTCACCATCGCGGAGCTGATCGAGTACGAGGCCATGGGGCTCGTGCCCGAGGGCCAAGGCGCGCGCGCCATCAAGGATGGCGTGACCGCCAAGGACGGCGCGCTGCCGGTCAACCCGTCGGGCGGGCTGAAGGCGAAGGGCCACCCGATCGGCGCGACCGGCGTGTCGATGCACGCGCTCACCGCGATGCAGCTGTGTGGGAGCGCGGGCGATATCCAGGTGAAGGACGCGCGCCTCGGCGGCATCTTCAACATGGGCGGCGCGGCGGTGGCGAATTACGTGAGTATTCTGGAACGGATCAAGTGAGGCGCTGAGCGCCCTCATTCGAGAACCAGCCGTTGAAAATGTGAATGGTCAGCGTGCCGAATGCCACGAACATAGCCACGGCAAGCACCTTGCTGTTCCTGTCGGCGATTGCGCCGGCGAGCGTGCGATCGAATCGCCAGCGCGAAGCCGTAGATCGGGACGATGCAGACGGTGATTCCCTCACTCAGCATGTAGCCGAGGGCCGGGACGCTGAAATACGGCCTTCTACCGCGCGCGATGCGCACGACAAGCTCGCAGACGACAAAGGAGAAACCGACGACGAACGGCAGCGTTTCGTACCACTGCGCACTATCCGTCGTGAGAAGATCCCTGATCGAATCCGACATGTCACGGACTGACGAGCAGGATCGCCTTATGAAGGGCTGTCGCCACGGCGGCCGAAAATCCCGGAAGGAATTTCTCGAAAGCGAGCCAAAGGAATATCAGGCTCGCCGCTGCGACAGAGTGAGTGCACACCTGTGCGACGATCTCGGCGACTCGTCGGTTGCGGACTTGGTTCATGAAACTGCAAGTAACATTTCGGACCTGCATCACACAAGATAGCGGGGCGGGCAGAGCGGAAATCGAGCAGCGCTAAATCCGAAGTAAGTCTTGCGGATCCTCCTCAGCCTGAACGGGCGGATCAATCAAATCCCGAATCCTATCCCGCCTCTTGCAGCTCCGCCGCGGGTTCGCCCGGCGCGTCGACGTGGGCGGGCTTGCTCGGCGCCGGCGCGAGGAACTGCGCCCAGGCGAGCTCGGCGAAGCGGCCGCCCTTGGCGACCAGTTCGTCGAACGGGCCGCTCTCGACGATGCGCCCATGATCGAACACCAGAATGCGGGTCGCCTTGCGGATGGTGGCGAGGCGGTGGGCGATGACGAAGGTGGTGCGCCCCTTCATCACCTCGTCGAGCGCAGCCTGGACCTTGGCTTCGGTGGTGGCATCGAGCGAGCTCGTCGCCTCGTCGAGGATGAGGATCGGCGGATCCTTGATCAGTGCGCGCGCGATGGAGAGGCGCTGGCGCTCGCCGCCCGACAGCGAGCGCCCGCGCTCCCCGACGATGCCGTCGAAACCGTCCGGCTGGCGCTCGATGAACTCAAGCGCCTGCGCGCGCGCCGCGGCGGTGCGCAGCTCCTCGGGCGTCGCGTCCGGCCGGCCGACGCGCAGGTTGTCGGCGATCGAGCGGTTGAACAGCAGCGGCTCCTGGAACACCACGCCGATGTAGTGGCGCAGGCAGGCGAGCTTGAACGCCTTGATGTCCATGCCGTCGATCTTGATCACGCCGGACTGCGGATCGAAGGCGCGATGCAGCAGGGCGAGCGCGGTCGACTTGCCGGCGCCGGTCGATCCGACCAGCGCCACGGTCTCGCCCGGCAGCACGGCAAAATTCAACTCGGTCACGGCCGAGCGCTTGCCATCGTAGGAGAACGACACGTTCTCGAATTCGACCAGGCCGCGCACGCGGCCGGGATCGATCGCGTCGGGCCGATCGCGCACCGCCGGCACGGTGTCGAGCACCCCGAAGAACTCGCGCAGGCGCGGGGCGTCCATGATGATGCGGTTGGCGAAGCCGACCGCCTGCTCCAGCCGCACGATCAGGAGCGCCGAGAAATTCATGAAGGTCACGATCTGGCCGATGCTGGTGGTGGCGGGATCGTTGAGATGCAGGTACATGCCGAGCAGGAAGATCGACAGCATGGTGATGGTGGTGGAGGCGCGCGTCAGCACCGCGATGATCGCCCACCAGGACAGCACCGGCATCTGCGCGGCGAGCAGCCGGTCGACGATTGCACGCAGGCCGGTGACCTCGGCCTCGACGCGGGCAAAGCCCTGCACCAGCGCGATGTTGCTGAGCGCGTCCGAGGTGCGCTCGGCGAGCGCCGTGTAGTGGGCCTCGACCGAGCCCTGCAGCACCTCGGTCTTGCGCATCACCAGCGCGATCAGCCCGGCGAAGACGACGCACAGGACGATCAGGAGTCCGGCGAGGCGCCAGTTCACCAACAGCGAGAGCGGCAGCAGCACCAAGAGCGCCACGAACGCCGCGCAGTGCTCGCGGAAGAAGGCGAGCCACAGCGCCCACAGCGAGTCGACGCCGGCGAGCATGACCTTGATCAGCCGTCCCGAATGGGTGCCGCCGTGATACGCGAGGGGCAGTTGCAGCACGTGCTCGAAGTAATCGGTCAGCACCGCCTGGCGGCGGCGGTGCGACAGGCGGTCGGCGTGCAGCGCCACCAGCACGCCGCAGGCGATGGTGAACAGCCCGAAGCCGACCCAGGCGGCGAGGAGCGTGCCGAGATCGCTGAAGCTCGGGGCCGACCCGGAGGCTTGCCCGCGTATCAGCGTGTCGATGATTCGACCGAACAGCACGGGCTCGGCGAACTGCGCGGCCGCCAGCGCGATATTGGCGATCGCCAGGATCCAGCCGAGCCGGGCTTCGGGGCCGAGCAGGCGGAGCACGCGGGCGTAAAGGCGCAGGAAATTCATGGCGGGAAGTTCACACCGGCCCTAAAGCGGAAAACTCACTCTAGCGCAAAGGGTTCCCCTGGCAACGCGTTATCGACAGGCTCGCGCCGCTCACCCCTGCGCGAAGCCCGAGCGCTGGGCCCAGCCGGTCATGCGCCGCTCCAGCATCGCCATCAGGGCGTACATGACGATGCCCTCGACCGCGAGCGCGATCAGCCCGGCGAAGATCAGCGGCACCTGGAACTGCGCCTGCGCCTGCAGCATCAGGTTGCCGATGCCTTCATTCGAAGCAACGCTCTCGGAGATCACCGCGCCCACGAAGGCAAGCGTGATCGCCACTTTGAGCGAGCCGAAGAAGTAGGGCAGCGAGCGCGGGATGCCGACCTTGCGCATGATGTCGAGCTTGGAGGCGCCGAGCGCCTTGAGCACGTCTTCGAGCTCGGGCTCGATGGTTGCGAGACCGGTGGCGACGTTCACCACGATCGGGAAGAACGAGATCAGGAACGCGGTCAATACCGCCGGGATGAACCCGATCCCGAACCACAGCACCAGGATCGGCACCACGGCGACCTTGGGGATCGCATTGAAGCCGATCATCAGCGGGTAGAGGCCGGCATAGACCGCGCGCGACCAGCCGACCGCGAGGCCGAGGAGCAGCCCGAAGCCGACCGCGAGCGCAAATCCAACCAGCGTGGAGCTCAAGGTGAACACCGAATGCCGGTAGAGCGCCGGCCAGTAGTCGATGATCGCCTGGAACACGAGCGAGGGCGGCGGCAGGAAGAATTGCGGGATCCTGAAGATCCACACCGCCGCTTCCCACACGACGAACAGCGTCGCGGTCGCGAGCCAGGGGGCGAGCCGGACGGCGAGCGAGGTCTTCATTGCCGCGCCTTCACGATGTGCTCGCGCAGCTCGTGCACGATGCCGGTGAACTGCGGCGTGAACGTCACCTCCAGATCGCGCGGGCGCGCGAGGTCGACCACCCGCTGCGCCAGGATGCGGCCGGGCCGCGCCGACATCACGAAGATGCGGTCGGCGAGGAAGGTCGCCTCGCGCAGATCGTGCGTCACCAGCACGATCGTGATCTTGCGCGCCGCATGCAGGTCGCGGATCACGCACCACAGCTCCTCGCGCGTGAAGGCGTCGAGCGCGCCGAACGGCTCGTCGAGCATGAGCAGGTCGGGCTCGTGGATCAGCGCGCGGCAGAGCGAGGTGCGCTGCTGCATGCCGCCGGAGAGCTCCCAGGGATACTTTTCGCCCTGGCCGGCCAGCCCGACCGAGGCGAGCAACGCTTCGGCGCGCGCGACGTATTCGGCCTTGTGGCGACGGATGCGGCTGCGGTGCGGCTCGACGATCTCGAGCGGCAGCAGCAGGTTCTCCAACGTGGTGCGCCACGGCAGCAGGGTCGGCGCCTGGAACGCCATGCCGGCGATCTTGACCGGTTGACGCACCACCTCGCCGGCGACCCGCACGGTCCCCTTGAACGGGAACTGCAGCCCGGTCGCGAGCTTCATCAAGGTGGACTTGCCGCAGCCCGAAGGGCCGACGACGGCGGCAAACTCGCCGCGGGCAACGTCGATGCTCAGCCCGTCGACCGCGAGCGTGCCGCTCGCCTCGCCGCCGTAGGCGTGGCTCACACCGTCGAGGGCGACGAATGCGGCCACGGGCGACCCCGCTCCGGAATGCTCCTTAGAAGTTCGCCTTGCGATCCGCGTCCGAGGGCAGGAACGACGTATCGAAGATGTCCGCGCCTTTCGGCTTGGCGTTCTTGAATTGGTAGGTCAGCGCGATCTGATCGATCGACTTGTCGAGCCGCGCCATGTCGACGCTGCCGAAACCGTTGGCCTTCACCTCGGGGGTCAGGATGTTGTCCTTGAGCGCGATCTGCAGCCGCTCGAGCTCGACGTCCTTCTTGGCGACGTCGTTGCGCTTGAGCACCGACTCGACCCCGGCGGACGGGTTCTTCACGGTCTCCTGCAGGCCTTTGAGGAAGGCGCGCAAGAAGCCCTTCACGGCCTCGGGCTTTTCGGTCGCGAATTTCGGGTTCACCATGATGGTGTTGCCATAGAGGTTCACGCCGTAGTCGGCCATCAGCAGCACGGTGATGTCGCTCGCCGGCACGCCGCGGTCCTTCAGGTTGATGAAGGAGGAGAACGAGAAGCCGGTGATGGCATCGACTTCGCCCGCCGCCAGCATCGGCTCGCGCACCGGGAAGCCGACGCTGACGATCGTCACCTTGGAGGCATCGATGCCGTTCGCCTGAGTGAAGATCGGCCATTGCGCATAGGCGCCGTCGGGAGGCGGAGCGCCGAGCTTCTTGCCTTCGAGATCCTTCGGCGCCGAGACGCCGCGGCTCTTGCGGCCGACGATCGAGAAGGCCGGCTTGTTGTAGAGCATGAACACGGCCTTGATCGGCGCGCTCGGATTGGCGTCGCGGAACTTGATCAGCGAGTTGATGTCGCCGAAGCCCATGTCGTAGGTGCCGGACGCCACGCGGTTGATCGGCTCGAGCGAGCCGCCGGCGGTGTCGATCGTCACGTCGAGACCCTCGGCCTTGAAGTAGCCTTTGTCGATCGCGACCACGAACGGCGCGGCCGGGCCTTCGAACTTGAAATCGAGCGAGAACTTGATCGCGGTCTGTGCGGTTGCGGTGTGGCTGACGGACGCGGCGATGAGCGCCGCGGCGACCGTCAATCCGGCCCGGCCGAACCGGGTCATGGCGAGGACCTGCATGTCCTTAGTCCCTTTCCTCAAACGCCTACGCGGAAGCTCCGCCGCCCGCACCTGCGGGGAAGCCGTGGCAGCATTATGCCGATCATTTGAGCAAAGAACATGCCGCGGTAAAGCGCAAGATGTTTGCGGGAATTTGCGAAGTTTCTGCTTAACTGCGCGGCAGCATGCCGCATCGAACGGCATGGTCCGCGGCGGCCGGAAAACCTCAAGGCTCGGGTCTATCGCAATTGCTAGGATGGTCGCATCGAGTTCGACGAGGACGCCATGACCGCGCGCCGGTCCGAGCATCCGCTGCCGATCTTTACGGCTCCGTACGCCGCGCCCGATGAGGAGATCGCGGCGAGCCTGCTCGCGCAGGCGCCGCGCGATGCTGCCGCCGAAGCGCGCATCGATGCGTGCGCGACCCGATTGATCGAGGCGATCCGCGCGCATGCCGGAGGGCTCGGCGGCATCGAGTATTTCCTGCACGCCTATTCGCTGTCGACCAAGGAGGGCCTTGCCCTGATGGTGCTGGCCGAGGCGTTGCTGCGCGTGCCGGATGCCGCGACCGCCGACCGGCTGATCGAAGACAAGCTCTCGGCGGCCGATTTTTCCCGTCACGAGGTCAGGTCGACCGCGCTCCTGGTGTCGGCCTCGGCCTGGGCGCTCGGCCTCTCGGCGCGCATCATCCAGCCGGGCGAGACGCCGCAGGGGATCCTCGAGAGCCTGGCCAAGCGCCTCGGCCTGCCGGCGCTGCGCGCCGCGACCCGCCAGGCCATGCGCCTGCTCGGCTCGCACTTCGTGCTCGGACAGACCATCGAGGAGGCGCTCGAGCGCGCCGCCGGCGGCCGCGCGTTCCGCTACTCCTACGACATGCTGGGCGAAGGCGCGCGCACCGCGGCCGATGCGGAGCGCTATTTCGCAAGCTATGCGGCGGCGATCGCGGCGATCGGCGCAAGCGCCGGCAATGCAAGCCTGCCCGACCGGCCCGGCATCTCGGTCAAGCTCTCGGCGCTGCATCCGCGCTACGAGGCGGTGTCGCGCGAGCGCGTGCTGGCCGAACTGACGCCGCGCGTACTCGAGCTCGCCCGCATGGCCAAGGCGCACGACCTCAACTTCACGGTCGATGCCGAGGAGGCCGACCGCCTCGAGCTTTCGCTCGACGTGATCGCCGCGGTGCTGCCCGATCCCTCGCTCAGCCGTTGGGATGGGTTCGGCCTCGCGGTGCAGGCCTATCAGAAGCGCGCGTCGGAGGTGATTGCATGGCTCGACGGTGCGGGCGCTACGCTCGACCGGCGGCTGATGGTGCGCCTGGTGAAGGGTGCCTACTGGGACACCGAGGTCAAGCGCGCCCAGGAGCGCGGGCTTGCCGACTATCCGGTGTTCACCCGCAAGGCGATGACCGACCTTTGCTACATGAGCTGCGTGCGCGCACTGCTCAAGGCGCGGCCGCGGCTCTACCCGCAATTCGCGACCCACAACGCGCTCACCGTCGCGAGCGTGATCGAGGAGGCGGGCGGCACGGCAGGCTACGAGTTCCAGCGCCTGCATGGCATGGGCGAGGCGCTGTACGAGGCGTTCCTCGCCGAGGCTCCCGGCGCCGCCTGCCGGGTCTATGCGCCGGTCGGCGGGCATCGGGATCTGCTCGCCTATCTGGTGCGGCGGCTGCTCGAGAACGGCGCCAACTCGTCGTTCGTGTCGGTCGCGGCCGATCCGGCGGTGCCGATCGCCGAAATCCTGCGCCGGCCGCAAGCCTGGATCGCCGACGCCAGGCATGCGCGGCATCCGCGCATCCCGCTGCCGCGCGATCTCTATGCGCCGGAGCGCAAGAACTCGACCGGCGTCGAGTTCGGTCACCGCGCGAGTCTGCAGGCCTTGTTGGCGGAGGTGCACCCTTACGAGCCGGACACCATCGAGGCGGGCCCCCTGATCGACGGTGTTGTCACGAGCGGAAAAGGCAGGCCGATCGGGGCCTGCTTCAACCACGGGCCGGTCGGCGACGTCGTCGAAGGGGATACGGCATTGGCCCGCGCTGCGATGACCGCCGCCCAGGCGGGATTCGCCGCTTGGTCCGCCACGCCGCCGAGCGAACGCGCCGCCCTTGTCGAACGGGCCGGCGACGCCTTGGAGCAGGAGCGGGCGCGGCTGATGCGGCTCCTCATCTGCGAGGGCGGCAAGACCTACGACGATGCGCTGTCCGAAGTGCGCGAGGCGACCGACCTGTGCCGCTACTACGCGAGCCAGGCGCGAAAACAACTCGCGCCCGAGCGCATGCCGGGTCCGACCGGCGAGACCAACGACCTCGTCTACCGTGGGCGCGGCGTGTTCGTCTGCATCAGCCCGTGGAATTTCCCGCTCGCGATCTTCATCGGCCAGATCGCGGCCGCGTTGGTCGCGGGCAATACCGTGGTGGCGAAGCCGGCCGAGCAGACGCCGCTGATTGCGTTCGAGACCATACGCCTCATGCATGCAGCAGGTGTGCCGGTGACGTCGCTGCATCTGATGCCGGGCGATGGCGAGGTCGGTGCCGCACTCGTCGCCGATGCGCGCGTCGCCGGAGTGGCGTTCACCGGCTCGACCGAAGTGGCGCAGAAAATCAACCGCGCGCTCGCCGCCAAGGACGGACCGATCGTGCCGCTGATCGCCGAGACCGGCGGAATCAATGCCATGATCGTGGACGCGACCGCGCTGCCCGAGCAGGTCACCGACGATGTGATGGCTTCGGCGTTCCGCTCGGCCGGCCAGCGCTGCTCGGCGCTGCGGCTCCTGTGCGTGCAGGAGGATGTGGCGGACCGCATCCTGGAGATGATCGAAGGCGCCACCGGCGCGCTCGCCCTCGACGATCCGCGTGAGCCCTCGACCCATGTCGGGCCGGTGATCGACGCAGCGGCGGCGGACAAGCTCAACGAGTGGATCGACGCCAGGGCGCGCGAGAACCGCGTGCGCTTCAGCTATCGCCCGGTTCCGACCGACGCGGCCTATGTGCCGCCGACCATCATCACGCTCGACCGCGCCAGCGACCTGACCGAGGAAGTGTTCGGTCCGGTGCTGCACGTCGTGCGCTGGCGCGCCGGCGAGCTTGATCGGCTGCTCGACGACATCGCCGCCAACGGCTACGGCCTCACGCTCGGCGTCCATTCGCGCATCGACGACACCGTCGAGCGCGTGGTGGCGCGGCTTCCCCACGGCAACGTCTACGTCAACCGCAACATGATCGGTGCCGTGGTCGGCACGCAGCCGTTCGGCGGCTCAGGCTTGTCCGGCACCGGCCCAAAGGCGGGCGGGCCGAACTATCTGCGGCGTTTCGCCACGGAACAGGTCGTCACCATCAACACCGCCGCCGCGGGCGGGAATGCCAGCCTGCTGGCGCAAGGCGAATAACGCCGCGCGAATGCGTAGACGACGCTAATTCGCGTGAATCCGTGCGCTTGAAACATTACGCAGATGTAATTCATCAACCTATACAGGCTCATTCAAATTGCATTCAGCGGAACCCATCTACCCTGTCAGCCATTGATGCACGACACCTTCGTCGTGCTCCGTGCGCGCTCGCATCCCCCTGGGCACGCACAACAGAGGAGAGCCCCATGACTTCTCGCTCGACACTCGCAGTGATCGCGCTCGCAGGCGCGGTCGCGCTGACGAGCATCGATCTGCGGCCGGCTGAGGCCGCGCCGCTCGCGCCTGTGCCGCAGGCCGCGGCCGCCGATCAGGACTTCAGCGCCGCGCGCAAGCGCCGCGTCGCACGCCGCGGCGTCGCCCCGCTCGCGGCCTTCGGCGCCATCGTCGGCACCATCGGAGCGATCGCCGCCGAACAGCGCCGGCGCGACTATTACGAGCGGCACTACTACGCGCCGCACTACGGCTATGCGCCGCCGCCCGTCGTGTATCACGAGGCTCCGGTCTATCACGCCCCGCGCCACTACGCGCCGCACGTCTATCATGCGCCGCGTCACCACGTGCCGGTCCATCCGGGTTATCACGTGCCGCGCCACCACGGGCCGAACATCGTGCACGGCCACTGGCAGCCGCCGGGGGTCAACCAGGCCCTGCCGGTCCAGGGCGGCAACTTCTGATCCGCAACGGGCCGAAACACGACGGCGGCATCCAAGGGGAATGCCGCCGTCGTTTTCATTTTTTCGGGCTTGTCCGAAAACCAGATATTGGGCCCAATAGATTCCCGTTAACAACTTATGGGGACACTTGCGCTATTCTCCGCGCATGAGTGATTCGTTCGATCGCCTCTACGAGGGCGTGCTGGCGGCGCGCCACGCCGACCCGTCGCGCTCGCGCACGGCACGCCTGCTGCGTTCCGGCCGCGCCAAGATGGCCAAGAAGCTCGCCGAAGAGGCGGTCGAGGTCGTGATCGACGCCATGCACGGCAGCCGTGACGCGGTGGTCAAGGAAAGCGCCGACCTGATCTACCATCTGGTTGTGCTGTGGGTCGCCTCCGGGGTCCAGCCCAAGGAGGTCTGGAAGGAGATGGACCGGCGCGAGCGGCTGTTCGGCATTGCCGAAAAGCTGCTCAAGGACAACAACGATAACGACGCGCGGCGCAAGGTGGTCTCGCTCGAAAGCCGCCGCCGCAAGCGCCGCTAACCGCATTGTCGCTGTGACTCATCGAGCACGGCCGGCGCTGCCGCCGACCATGGACATTCCCGAACACCGCCGTTAATCAGGCGCCCCATGCTTCGACGCCTGTACGATTGGTGCATCGCCGCCGCGCACAAGAAATCTGCTCCCTGGATCATGGGCAGCGTTTCTTTCGCCGAAAGCTCGATCTTTCCGATCCCGCCCGACGTGATGCTGATCCCGATGTCGCTGGCGCGGCCGGAGAAGGCGTATTCCTACGCGTTCCTGTGCACCTGGACGTCGGTCGTGGGCGGTATCGTCGGTTATCTGATCGGCGCCGTGCTCTACGACTCGCTCGGCCAGTGGCTGATCCAGCTCTACGGCTACGGCGACAGGGTCGAGCAGTTCCGCGCCGCCTATGCGGAGTGGGGCGCGTGGATCATCCTGCTCAAGGGGCTCACCCCGATCCCCTATAAGCTGGTGACCATCACGTCGGGGTTCGCCGGCTACAATTTCCTGCTGTTCGTGCTGTTCTCGGTGATCACGCGCGGCGCACGCTTCTTCGTGCTGGCTTTCCTGCTGCACCGCTATGGGCCTTACGCGCGGGAGATCATCGAAAAGCGCCTCGGCCTGTGGACGGCGATCGGCGCGGCCGCGCTGGTCGGCGGATTCGTCATTGTGTACGGTGTCTTCTAGACGTCCTCATTTTCGCCATCCCGGGGCGCGACAAGCCGTCTCCCGACGCCCTGGTGCCGCCATGGCAGGATCACTCGCCCAAACCCTGGTTGCAGCGCTCGCCGCGCTGGCGATGTCGTCGTCCGTCATCGTCGCCGACGACGCCGAGCCCGACGCGCCGGCACAGATCGCCACGCCGGCGAAGCCGCCGGAGCCGGAAGTGTTCCGCGCGCTCGGCCGCCTCATCGACCAGTCGATCGGCAATCTCGGAGCGACGCTGAAGGGCGCGGGCGAAACGCTCGGCGATACCACCAGGGGCGCCGGCGACATCGCCAAGGGCATCGCCAAGGATGCGGCCGAAGCGGCCGATGCCGTCGTACGTCTGCCGGCCAGCCGAACGGTGGCGGGCCGCGAGCGCTGCCTGCCGGCGCCGAACGGCGCGCCCGACTGTCGGGTGGCATCGGACGCGCTGTGCAAGTCCAACGGCTTTGCGACCGGGCGGAGCATCGACATCCAGACCACGCGCAAGTGCTCGGCGCAGGCCTGGCTGTCCGGACGAGCGCCGTCGGACAGCGAGTGCGCGCCGGAATCCTTCGTGGTGCGGGCGGTCTGCCAATAGTGCGGTTGCCTTGTCACATCACCGGCCGGTGTGATGTGATCGCGGCTTGAACAGCCGCAAGGATACAGATCCCGTGAACCTCCACGCATTGCTGCTCGAGCGCGAGGGCGCCGGCCGGCCGGTCACCGTCGGCATGATCGGCGCCGGCAAGTTCGGCACCATGTTCCTCTCGCGGGTGCGGCGCACGCGCGGGATGCATCTCGTCGGCGTCGCCGACCTGAACGCCGGGCGCGCCCGCACGGCCCTGCTCTCGTGCGGCTGGGAGGCCGAGGCGTTCGCGGCGCCTTCGCTCGGCGACGCGTTCAAGAGCCGCCGCACGCACGTCACCGAGGACTCAGGCGCGCTCATCGCCTGTCCCGACATCGAGGTGATCGTGGAAGCCACCGGCGACCCCAAGGCCGGCATCGCGCATGCGCTCAAGGTCATCGAGCACGGCAAGCACATCGTGATGGTCAACGTCGAGGCCGACGTGGTCGCCGGGCCGCTGCTCGCCGCCAAGGCGCGCGCCGCGAACGTCGTCTACAGCCTCGCCTGGGGCGACCAGCCGGCGCTGATCTGCGAGCACGTGGACTGGGCGCGCGCCTGCGGCTTCGAAGTGGTCTCGGCCGGCAAGGGCACGCGCTATCACCCGACCTTCCATCAATCGACACCCGACACCGTGTGGGAGAACTTCGGCCTCGCGCCGGAGAAGGCCGCGCGCGGCGGCATGAACCCGAAGATGTTCAACTCGTTCATCGACGGCACCAAGTCGGGCATCGAGATGACGGCGGTGTGCAACGCGACCGGCCTCACGCCGCAGCCGGACGGGCTCTCGTTCCCGCCGTCGTCGGTCTATGACCTTGCGCGCGTGTGCAAGCCGAGGAGCGCGGGCGGTGTGCTCGCCTTTGCCGGCACGACCGAGGTGGTATCCTCGCTGCATCGCGACAAGTCGAAGGTCGAGAACCATCTGCAGATGGGCACCTACGTGGTGGTCAAGGCCGACCACGACTACGTGCGCCACTGCGCCGAGGAATACCATCTGCTCCCCGACGAGAATTTCGAGCATATCGCGCTCTACCGGCCGACCCACATGATCGGGCTCGAGCTCGGCATCTCGGTCGCCTCGGCAGCGCTGCGCAAGGAGCCGACCGGAGCCGCCACCGGCTTCCGCTCCGACGTGGTGGCAACCGCCAAGCGCGACTTGAAGAAGGCCGAGATGCTCGACGGCGAGGGCGGCTATTGCGTCTGGGGCAAGCAGACGCCGGCCGAGCGCTCGCTCGATGAAGGTTTCCTGCCGCTCGGTCTTGCCCACAACGTCAAACTGCTGCGCGACGTCGCCGCCGGCGAAAGGCTCAAATGGGCGGACGTCGCCTATGACAAGGAAGACTCCGCCGTGAAGGTGCGGCGCGAGATGGAAGCCGCGTTCGGACGGCGCAACGTCACGACCTGACAGGAGGTATCTATGGCGTTCCGTCTGGCCTTGTGGATGGCGGCATTGGCGCTCGCGTTCGGTTCCCCGGCGCGCGCGCAGACGCAGCTCACCATCATGGTGTTCCAGGGGGTGCAGAACCTGCCGCTGATCGCGGCGCAGACCCAGGGCTTCTTCGCGCGGCGCGGCCTGGAGGTCGACATCAAGATCGCGCCGACCTCCGGCGAGATGCGCGACGGGCTCGCCGCCGGGCGCTACCAGATCGTGCACGGCGCGATCGACAACGCGGTGGCGATGGCGGAGGTCGCGAAGGCCGACATCGCGGTGGTGAACGGCGGCGACAATGGATGGAACCAGCTCATCGTGCAGTCCGACATCGGCTCGATCGCCGACCTGCGCGGCAAGACCGTGATCGTGGATGCGCCCAACACCGCCTATGCGCTGCAGCTCTACGAGATGCTGGCGCAGGGCGGGTTGAAGAAGGGCGACTACACGGTCAAGCCGGTCGGCGCGACGTTCCGGCGGCTCGAAGCGATCCGGGGCGACAAGACCATCGCGGCGTCGATGCTCAATCCTCCGTTCTCGGTGCTGGCCGAGAAGGCCGGCCTGAAAAGCCTGGGCTCGGCCGTGAAGGCGATCGGGCCGTATCAGGCGACCGGCGCCTTCGTGATGCGTGCCTGGGCCAAGGCGAATGAGGACACCCTGGTCAAGTATCTGCAGGCCTACATCGAGGGCGTGCGCTGGTCGCTCGATCCGGCCAACAAGGAACCGGCGGTTCAATTCCTGATGGATCGTCTCAGGCTCGCCGAGGACGTCGCGACCCAGGCCTACGCGGTCGCGACCGGCCCGGAAGGCTTCGCCAAAGACGGCGCGCTCGATCTCGAGGGCTTCCGCAACGTGCTGAAGCTGCGCGCGAGCTTCGAAGGCGGCGTGGCGTTGGCGCCGGAGAAATATATCGATCTCGGCTATTACCAGAAGGCGCTGGCCGGGATGTGACGTTGTAGGGTCGGCAAAGGCGCGGCCACGATGTTACAGTAGCGCACCGAGCATCGTCCGCGCCGTGCCCACGCGGACCGTCGAAGAATCGAACGCGTGGGCAAAGGCGCGCAACGTCGGCGGCAATCCGCTCGACCCGGTGTGGCGCCTTTGCCCACCCTACGGGCCCATCAGCACCCGCTCGGCCTCGGCGAGCGCCATGAACAGATGATACAGCACGCGCGCCGGCGTCACCGGCGCGAGCGGCGTGCCGTCGCGCGCGAGCTGGTTGTGCCAGCTTGCGCCGTCGGCGCGCATGAAATGGCGCGCGATCAGCGCGAGATGCGCCTGGATCTGCTGCCGCGCCGCCGCATCGCCGAGGAATTCGGCACGTGCGACGCAGCCCTTGATGAACTCGGTCTGCGGCCACAACAGCTTGGTATCGGCCACGAGCTTGCCGGACGCATCGACGCCGTCGAATACGGCGCCCCGCACCGTCTCGCCGCGCTCGATGCCGAAGCGGGAGCCGAAGGCGAACAGCTGATCGGCAAAGGCAATGACGTCGCGATCGCGACTGTGGCGATAGAACTCGAACAGGAGCCACACCCATTCGAACTGATGGCCGGGCTCGCGCAACGCGCCGGGGTCGCCCGGTGCCGGCGACCAGTCTTCCTGGAAGAATTCGATCAGCGCGCCGGTCGCCGGGTCGACGAAGCGCGCCTTGAACAGGTCGACCAGCGTCGCGGCGCGCCGCAGCCAGTTCTTTTCGCCGGTCGCAACATGCAGCGCGAGGAGCGCTTCAAGCAGGTGCATGTGCGGGTTCTGCCGGCGCGGCAGCTTGGCGGCGGAACGGCCCGGCAGGTATTCCTCGAGGAAGCCGCCGTGCCGCCGATCGGCGAGTCTTTCCTGCATGTACTTCCAGGTGGCGTCCGCGAGCTGGATCGCCGTGGGATCACCGGAGGCGCGCGCATACCAGGCGAGCGCGAACAGGACGAAGGCGTGGTCGTAGGCATCGCGCGTGGCATCGATTGCGACGCCATCGACGGTCACGGCGTGCAGCCAGCCGCCGTCGGGAGCGCGGCAAGCGCGCAGCAGGAACTCGAATCCGTGAGCCGCCGCTTGCCGGAAGCTTGCGTCTGCGCTCAGCAGGAACGCGTGGCTGAACGTGTAGGTGAGGCGCGCCTGCACCAGCGTGGTGCGGCGTGCGTCGCGCAGCGGATGTCCATCGGCCGCGAGGTTCTCGAAAAAGCCGCCCGCCGTGTCGTGGATGCGTTCGAGCCAGAACGGGCAGACGTGGCCGACGAGCCATGGACGAAGGGTCGCGGGATTTTGCGGGTCGAAAAACTGCATCGTAGAGCACTGTAGCCTTGTCACTTCACGCTGGCACGCGCTAGCATGTTTGACTGAAAGTCAAAGCGGCCAAATGCCATGAATCGGCCGCGATGGAAGGAGGAACACGCATGCCACGCTTATTGGCCATGATCGCCGCGTTCTGCCTGTCGGCGATTCTCGCGGTCGTGCCGGCCCAAGCCCAGCAGGTCATCACGCTCAACGGCGCGGTGCAGTTCAACGACGATCACGCCTTCACCAAGGCGCTGGTCCGGTTCGAGGAATTGGTCAAGAAGTACTACGGCAAGCCGGTCAACTTCGTGCTGCACAAGAATTCCTCGCTCGGTCTCGAGAAGCAGTATTTCGAGTACATGGCGCAGGGCAAGGCGGTCGACTACGCCATCGTGTCGCCGGCGCACATGTCGACCTTCTCCAAGGCGGCGCCGTTCATCGACGCGCCGTTCCTGTTCCGCGACCTCGCGCACTGGAACAAGGTGCTCGACGCCGACTTGCTCAAGCCGGTGGCCGACGAGATCGCCGAGAAGGCCGAAGTGATGCTGATCGGCTATGCGGGCGGCGGCACGCGCAATATCTTCGTCAACAAGCCGGTGAAGAACCTGGCCGAGATCAAGGCGCTGAAAGTGCGCGTGCAGGGCGCGCCGATCTGGAGCCGCACGTTCCAGGCCGCCGGCATGGCGCCGACCGTGATCGCCTACAACGAAGTCTACAACGCGATCCAGAACGGCGTGATCGCGGCGGGCGAGAACGAAGCCGCCGGCGTCGAGTCGATGAAGTTCTACGAGGTCGCGCCGCACCTCGCGATGACCGAGCACGCCATCACGATCCGGCCGATCTGCTTCGCGCAGAAGACCTTCAAGGCGCTGCCGCCGGACCTGCAGGCCGCGATCCTCAAGGCCGGCAAGGAAGCCGGCGCCTACGGCCGGGAGGTCGAGTCCTCGGAAGACACCGCCAAGCTCGACGCGCTGGAGAAGGCCGGCAAGCTCAAGCGCGTGCCGTTCGCCGACCGCGACGCCATGAAGAAGCTGGTCGATCCGGTGATGGCGGCCTACGCCAAGGAGATCGGCGCGGACAAGATCTTCTCCGCCATCAACGCGCTGCAGTGAGTTGCTCGCTGCAATTCGTGCGACATCTGCCTGCGGCCGGGAGCTTCTCCCGGCCGTTCTGGTTCCCTCCGGCCGCATAGCGCCATGGTTGAGTTGAGCGAAGCGATCCCCCCGAGTCCGTGGCGCAGGCTGACGGCAGCCTATGCGGCGCTGCTGTCGTGGCTGCTCGTGTTCTCGGTCGGGATCCTGGTGATCCCGGTGAGCCTGCAGATCTTCTCGCGCTACACCGAGCTGATCCCGTCCTACATCTGGACCGAGGAGATGGCGCGCTTCCTGTTCATCTGGACCATCATGATCGGCGCCATGATCGGGGTGCGCGAGTCGACCCATTTCGAGGTCGACGTCCTGCCGATTCTGTCGCCGCGCGGCGAAGCCGTGGCGCGCCTGCTCGGTCGGCTGGGGGTGCTTGCCGCGGCGATCGTGTTCGTGTCTGCCGGCATCGAGTTCACGCGCTTCGCCTGGCGCCGCACCTCGGAGCTGGCCGAGCTTCCGCTCTGGTACATCCACGTTGCCTGGCCGGTGACCGGCGTCACCTGGATCGTTTTCCTCGGCGAGCAGGTGATCGATGATTTGAAAGTCATTTGCGGGAGAAACGCGTGACCGGCTCCGTGCTGTCGCCGGGCGTCGCGGCGCTGATCCTGTTCGGCACGTTCTTCCTCTTCATGTTCATGCGCGTGCCGGTCGCGTTCGCGCTCGGGCTCGCCTGCCTGCCGATCCTGGTGATCGAGCCGCGGCTCGACACCATGAGCCTGATGCAGGAGACCTTCAACGCCTACAACTCGTTCATCCTGCTGGCGGTGCCGTTCTTCCTGCTGACCGCCAACCTGATGAACGTCGGCGGCACCACCGATCGGCTGTTGAAGCTCTCGCGCACTTTGGTCGGCCATTTCCCCGGCGGGCTGGCGCAGATCAACGTCGTGCTGTCGATCTTCTTTGCCGGCATCTCGGGCTCTTCCACCGCCGATGCGGCGAGCCAGTCGAAGATCTTCATCGAAGCGCAGACCAAGGAGGGCTACGACCTTTCGTTCTCGGTCGCCATCACGGCGGTGTCGGCGGTGCTCGCCGTCATCATCCCGCCCTCGATCCTGATGATCGTGTGGGGTGGCATCCTCACCGTCTCGATCGGCGCGCTGTTCCTCGCCGGCATCATCCCGGGCCTGCTGATCGGGCTTGCCCAGATGGCGACCGTGCACGGCTACGCCAAGCTGCGCGGCTACCCGACCTATCCGCGCTCCACCTGGCGCGAGCTCCTCTGCGCGTCGTGGATCTCTATCCCGGCGCTGATGACGCCGGGCATCATCATCGGCGGCAAGATCTTCGGCTGGTTCACGGCGACCGAGTCCGCCTGCATCGCGGTGCTGTATGCGGCGGTGCTGTCGCTGTTCGTCTATCGCGAGATGGACCTGAAAGGGCTCTACTCGGCGCTGCTCGATACCGGCAAGCTTGCCGGCATCGCGCTGTTCTGTGTCGGCACGGCGAGCACGTTCGGCTGGCTGCTCGCCTACTACAAGATCCCCGAGGCGATCCTGAGCGGCGTTTCCGCGTGGGGCATGGGCTTCGCGACGACCGGCTTCTTCATCGCCTTCGTGTTCCTGGTGGTCGGCTGCTTCCTCGACGCCATCCCCGCCATCATCATCTGCGCGCCGATCCTCGAGCCGCTCGCCAAGGGCGTATCGATGGACCCGGTGCACTTCGCCATGATCGGCATCGTGTCGCTCGCCTTCGGGCTGGTGACGCCGCCCTACGGGCTATGCCTGATGATCTCGTGCGCAGTGGCCGGCATCCGCGTCCGCGACGCCATCAAGGACACCGCCATCATGCTGGTGCCGATGCTGATGGTGCTGGCGCTGGTGATCGTGTGGCCGCAGGTCTCGCTGTTCCTGCCAAGCCTGATCTCGCCGGAGTTCTTGAAGTAGGGCGGGCAAAGGCGCGACATGAGATCTCGAGGCATGGCGCAAGGTGAGCGCGCCGTGCCCGCCGCCGGGCCGCAGGTTCAGACCTACGCGGGCACGGCGTTTCGGCGTTCGCGCCGCGTTGAAGGATCAGCGCAACGCCTTTGCCCGCCCTACGGCTGATTGCTCTCCCTCCATCTTCGGCTCGCCAGCTGCTGCGCCTCGTTGACCTGCGCCGGCGTCATGGGGGCGGCGACCGCGTCGCGCTCCGCGCGACGCAGCGGCTGATCGACGATCGGCCGCTCGATCGAACTTCCGCTCAGGGATCGCGCTATTGCGCGGCGCTGTCCTCAATGTAGGGTATCATGGTGACATAGCTTCGCTGTGAGCAGGTACGGTAACGGCAGATGAACGATCCGTCCGACGTTGCGTCCGGCAAAGCGGCCTTTGCATCGATGCTTGGGGCGAGTCGCGCAGACCCCTATTCCGCGTCGCACCGCCGAGCCCAACTGGCGCGCCTGCTGCGGCTCGGCATCGATCCCTATCCGGCGCGAGTCAAGCGCAGCCACATGCTGGCCGAGCTCGCCGATCTTGCGCCCGAAATCCAAGCGACCGTCGCCGGTCGCTGCCGCGCGATTTCCTTCGACCGCAGCCCGGCCCGCATGACGCTGCGCGACGGCTCGGGCGAGGTCGAAGTCTTGCTTGCTCAATTCGAGCCGCTGCTTCCGGAGCTTGCCCCGGGAGATCATCTTCAGGTGCGGATCGTGCGCCGCAACGGCGCCCTGCACGGCGAAGATCCGCGCCTGCTGTGCAAGGCGCTCGCTTCCGCGCCGGCGCAGCCCGATTGCAACTGGGAAGCGCTGCTTGCCGGCATCAGCTCGCCGCAATTTCTGCTGCAGCGCGCCCGCTTCTTCCAGGCCGTGCGGCATTACTTCGTCGAGGCGGGCTTCGTCGAACTCGATACGCCCGTCCTCTCATGCTGCGCCGATTTCGATTATATGCTGCGGCCGTTCGTGTCGAATTTCCACCTGAAGGACCGTGAGCCCGAGCCGGTCTATCTCAACCTGTCGCCCGAATACTTCATGAAGCGGGCCGTCATCGCCGGACTGGAGCGCATCTTTCAGATCACGCGTTTCTTTCGCGACGGCGATCTCTCGATCAAGCATAATCCCGAGTTCTTCGCCATCGAGTGGTACGAGGCCTACTCGGACTATCGCGAAACCATGAACCGGGTCGAGCAATTCGTCTACGCCACGGCCATGGCGATGCAGCGGGGGCCGGTCATCGCGTTTCGCGGACGGCAGATCGACCTGACGTTGCCGTGGCCGCGATTGACGGTGGCAGAAGCAGTGGAGCAACACACCGGCAGCACGCTCGCCGAGCTGGTGGGCAAGCCGGAGGCGTTGCGCGCCTGCCTGGTGCGCGCCGGGGTAGGCGACATCCCGGATCATCTCCCCTGGGAGGCGATGTTCTCGTTGATCATGTCGAGGGTGGTGGAACCGCGGCTCGCGCCGCGCACGCCGGTGTTCATGATCGACTATCCGCGCGCGTTCGAGTACGGCCAGATGGCGCGGCCGACCGCGGACGGGAATTCGGTCGAGCGCTTCGAGTTGTTCATCGCCGGCCTGGAACTCTGCAACGGTTTCAGCGAGCTCAACGATCCCGAGGAACAGCTGGCGCGCTTCGAGCGTTCGGGCCGGCAAATGGGCAACGAGCGTGGGCCGGACGCCGATGCCGGCGACTTGCAATTCGTGCGTGCGCTGGAGTACGGCTTGCCTCCGACCGGCGGCGTCGCGTTGGGATTGGATCGGCTGCTCATGGTGCTGCTCGACGCCCAGAGTGTGGAGGACGTCATGCTCTTCCCCTATCGCCAGCTGCCGCGGCCGTCCCGCGGCTCGCATGATCGGGCGGGCGAGCGGTGAGCGGCGACGACCGGCGTTGGCGCAGCGACCTGCAGACCGGCGTCCGACGCGCTGCCGACCTGCGCCGCCTGCCCGTGGACGAGGAGGACCAGGCTGCCGCGGAGACCTTCAAGGTCAGGGTGCCGGCTTCCCATCTCGACCTGATCGATTGGAACGATCCCAACGACCCGATCCGGCGGCAGGCGCTCCCGAGCGCCCGCGAGCTCGAGTTCCTGGACGGCGAGCTGGAGGATCCGATCGGCGACGCGGCGCACAGCCCGGTGCCGCGCGTCACCCACCGCTATCCGGACCGCGCGCTGCTCTATCCGACCTACATCTGCTCCATGTATTGCCGGCATTGCTTCCGCAAGGAGGCGGTCAACGATAAGGCTGCGGGATACAGCCTGGCGGCGATCGAGCCGGCGTTGCGCTATTTCGCCGATACGCCGGAGCTGCGCGAGGTCATCCTGACCGGCGGTGATCCGTTCACGCTTGCCGACGATCAGCTGCGCGAGCTGCGCGAGCAGCTGGAAGCGATCCCGCATCTGCGCATCATCCGGATCCACACCCGGGTTCCCGTCACGCTGCCGACCCGGGTCACGTCAGGCCTGGTGCAAGCCCTGACCGGCAGGCTGATGACCTGCGTGGTGACCCACTACAACCATCCGCGCGAGATCACCGCCGAGGCGCGCGAGGCCTGCCGCCTGCTGCGCGGCGCCGGATTCATGCTGCTGAACCAGAGCGTGCTGCTGGCCGGCATCAACGACTCGGTGGAGGTGATGAAGGAGCTGTGCCAGGAGCTGGTCTACACGCTCGGCGCCAAGCCCTACTACCTGCATCACTGCGATCTCACGCGCGGCATCTCCCACTTCCGCACCAGCATCGATCGCGGACTCGAAATCATGCGCGCCTTGCGCGGCCACATCTCCGGACTGTGCCTGCCGAGCTACGTGATCGACCTGCCCGGCGGCTCGGGAAAGATTCCGCTCGGGCCGAGCTACGTGCAGACGCGCGACGGCGAGCACTGGACGTTCGCGACCTATGACGGCGACGTGCAGGCCTACCGCGAGATACTGCGGCATCTGCCGACGAACGGGAAAGAAACATGAACGAGATTCGCTTCAACGGATCGGACTACAAGCGCTACCACGGCGTGACCCATTCGGCGTCGACCGACGGCCTCACGCAGGTGCGCGGCTACGACTTCGCGGCGCCGTTCGACTTCGAGCGCTTCATCGAGAGCTACCGCACCACCGGGCTGCAGGCGACCCAGCTCGGCCGCGCCATCGAGGTCGCCCGCAAGATGTTCGCGAGCGACGCCAAGGTGCTGCTCACCGGCACCTCGAACATGGGCAGCAGCGGCATCCGCGAGATCATCCGCTACCTGGTGCGGCAGCGCCGGGTGCACACGCTGTGCATGTCGGCGGGCGCGCTCGAGGAGGACCTGGTCAAGGCGCTGCGGCCGTTCGTGCTGGGGAATTTCGACGCCAAGGGCGGCGCGTTGCTCGACGACGGCCTGGGCCGCATCGGCAACATCTTCGCGCCCTACGAGCACTACCTGGTGCTGGAGGAGCGGCTGCAACCCTTCTTCCACCGCGTCTACCACGATGCCCGCGACCGCGGGCGTCCCTACACGGTGTCGGAATTGCTGCGCGAGCTCGGGCGCGAGATCGACCACGAAGATTCTTTTCTGTACTGGGCGTTCCGCAACGACGTGCCGGTCTACTGCCCGGCCGTCACCGACGGCGCGCTCGGCGACCTCCTGGTGTTCGCCAAGATCCACTATCCGGACTTCTACCTCGACATCATCGGCGACAGTCACCGGATCTTCGAATACGTGCGCGCGCAGCCGCTCACCGCCGGTATCTTCCTGGGCGGAGGGTCGGCCAAGCATTTCGTGCTCAATGCCGGCATCTTCCGCGACGGCCTCGATTACTCGGTCTACATCTCCACCGCGGTCGAGTACGATGGATCGGACAGCGGCGGCAATCCGGAAGAGGCGATCTCCTGGGGCAAGCTCCAGCCCAAGGGGGAGCACGTCAAGGTAGCCTGCGAGGCGAGCATCGCTTTTCCGCTGCTGATCGCGGGCGCGCTCGCGCGCTGACGTTCATGTCCGCGGTCTCGTCCAAGGCCCGCGTCGGGCGTTGCGCCAACGGCCGGGGGCTCCACGCGGCGGAGCGGATCGCGCGCGACGAGGTCATCGTCGAGCTCGCCGGACCGATCGTGGGGCACAACACCGAGACGTCGATCCAGTTCGGCGAGGGGGTCTATCTCGACGGCAACGGCGACATCGACGACTTCGTCAACCACTCGTGCGAGCCCAACGCTTACGTGTGCTGTTCCGACCGGACCATTCGCGCCTTGCGGGTGATCGATGCCGGAGAGGAGATCACCTTCGACTACAACTGCACCGAATTCGACATGGAGGAGGGGTTCATGTGCCGATGCGGGGCCGAGCGCTGCCTCGGCTTGGTGCGCGGCTTCCGCTACCTCGACCGGGAGCAGCGGCTGGCCTTGCGGCCGTGGCTTTCTCCGTTCCTGTCCGCCAAGCTGGAGCAGAAGTAATGGGTGGGCTTCCGGCGCGCTGCTATCAGGATCCGGCCGTGCTGCAGGCCGAGCGCGAGCGCATCTTCATGCGCGAGTGGCTGTGGATCATGCATCAGAGCGAGCTGCCGGAGCCGGACAGCGGCATCGCGTTGCGCGTGCTCGACATCCCGATCCTCATCACCCGCGACGGCGCCGGCGAGCTGCGCTGTCACCACAACGTCTGCCGCCACCGCGGTTGCCAGCTCGTCCCCGACGGCGAACGGGTGCGCGCGCGCATCATCTGCCCGTTTCACAAGTGGAGCTACGACCTGCACGGACGCCTCATGGCGGCGCCGCATGTCGATGGCTTGGTCGACGGGTTCTTGCGCGCCGACTATCCGCTGCGCCCGATCAAGCTCGAGGTCTGCTGGGGCTTCGTGGCGATCAACTTCGATCCCGCCGCCGCCCCGCTCGAGCGGCCCGCGGCGCTCGACCGCGTCATCGCCCGCTACCGCCCCGAGCGCATGCGCGTGACCAGCCGTCGGCACTATCCCACGCGCGCCAACTGGAAGATCGCGATGGAGAACGACAGCGAATGCATCCATTGTCCCGGGGTGCATCCGCAGATGAACCGCATCGCTCCGGCCGCGACCGAGACCGAGATCGAGCTCGACGGATATTCGATGCTGACCTTCCAGGAGCTTGCGGCCGGCTTCGGCACCTATTCGGCCGCCGGCACGTCGCGCCGGCCTCCCTTTTCCGGGCTCGAAGCCGCGGACCTGCGCCGCTGCTACTTCATCACGCTGATGCCCAACGTGTTCCTCGCGCTGTTTCCCGACTATTGCACCATGGTGCGCTGCTGGCCGGTCGCGCCGGCGCAGACCGAGATCACCATCGATTGGCTGTGCGACGCCGGGCTCGCCGCGCAGCCGGGCTTCGACGACAGCGACGCGGTCGAGGCCTGGGATCTGGTCTATCGCCAGGACGTGCCGATCATGGAGTTGCTGCAGTCCGGCATCGCCTCGCCGGGCTATCGTCCCGGGCCCTATTCGCCGGAGGAGTGCAACGTGGAGCTGTTCGACGAGTATGTGGCGAAGAGGCTCGCGGATACGGCGGCCTAGAGCATGATCCCGAAAAGTGTGCAGCGGTTTTCGGAAAAGATCATGCTCCACGAACAACTTAGAGCGCGATGACGATTCGAAGAAAAGTCATCGTGCTCTAGGCGCGGATGTCGCGCCATCATTGTCCATACGAGGCCCGCCCGACGATTGGGCGCGCCAAGACGTGCCGCGCCCGCGTCCCCGAGTGCACCGTGCCGCAGATCGAGTTGCATGGTCGGAACGACCGCCGGATCGCAGGAAGCCGGCGGCCCACTTTAACTACCTTAGGCCACATGTTAAGAATCCCTCGCTTTCGGACATCGACGGTTGCGGTCGACGTCCGGCAAACAGGGGGTACGCAGATGACGACATACCGATCCCGACCGATCATTCGCGCGTCTGCATGGTCCGTTCTGGCGGCCGTCGGGGCGACGCTCGGCCTCGGCGGAATCGCGGCAGCGCAGCAACTACAGGTGACCTGCCAGCCCCAGCAGCCGTTGCAAGTGCCGGGGGTCGTTTGCCTCGATACGCCGGCGCCGCCGGATACTGTGCCGGTCGCCCAACCCCATTGGGATGTCTTCGCCTGGAACACCTTCATTGCGTTGAACTGGCCGGCCTTGGAAGTCGTGCCGAATAAATACCGGGGCGTCCCCGATCTGAGCAAGTCGTTCGTGATGGCGGCCAACTCGGATCTGGCGGTGTGGGAGACATTCAAGGAGAAGCGTGAGATCTTCAATCACCCGGACAAGCCCGGGCAGCTGAAATGGTACTCGCCGGTCGACTACGGGACGCTGCGAGCAGGCGCTGTGGGCCCCCCTGTGGTCACCCCGGGGAGAGTCATTCACCAGAACTCCGGGGCGACGATGCCTCCGGATGGTCTCGACGAGACGGTCGAGGTTCAATCGCAGTCGCTCGAACAGACCTATCCGAACGGGACGCCGAATCCGATTCTCAACCAGGTTCCCCCCGTCGCCACCCCCCGCGTGTGGCGGGGCCAGCCGGGCGCGGCAAACCCCATCGTCTACGAGGTCAAGCTGAACTACGACTATTTCGACTACGTCGTCAGCAACGGGTTCAACGCCAACAACAGTGATCCAAAGGGTCCGGTGGCGACGGCTGCGATGAACGCCATGATCCGCCTGCCCGTCCGCAGTTCTTCTCAGCAGCCGGCGAGCGGCGGCAATAACCCGGCCGTCCTCGGCTACCGGGCCGCCGTCGCCACCAGCGAGTTTCAGATCATCAACACGATCTACAACAACACCAAGCAACCATCGCCGGTCCCGCTTCCGCCGCGCCAGGGCTCCATCCAGGTGAAGGCGGCCTGGCTGAAGCTGGGCGGTCCCGACGCCAAACCGTCGGATTTTCCCACCTGGCACACCGCGGTCGCGCAGAACTACATCAGCGATCGGACCGGCAAACCGATCGCCTCGGTGCCGACCCTGTTCGGCCTCGTCGGCATGCATATCATCCAGCGCATCCACGCCACGGACCCGAGCAACCCGAATGCCAATGCCCAAGCTCCGGGCGGGACGTTCATCTTCGCGACGTGGGAACACTCATCGATCTTCAACAGCCCCGTTGCCGGAAGCCCGACGGCCAACGCCCCCTACTCCTATTCGAACTTCTATGCGCCGCCGCCGCCGCCGCCGGCTCCCGGGCTGCCGGCCGGGTTCTATCCCCCGCTCAACCAGCCGGCGTATCCTGTGGTGCGCAGCTATCCGGTGCTGCAGAATACGATCGACGTCACGGCGGCCGTCCACAAGGCGATTGCAGCGCGGAATCCCAACTCCGTCTGGCTCAACTACCACCTCGTCGGCACGCAATTCCAAGCCGTCAATTCGAACCAGCCGCCAGTCAAGACCCCTACCAAGTATCCGCCGTCGGCAAACGATCCCACCGGTATCGGGCAGCCGGTCTTCCTGGCCAATCTCGCAATCGAGACAAACCTTGGATTGCAGTTCTTCCAGGGCATTCCGCCGCTCATCACCGTGATCCAAAACTATCAAAACAATGTCAGCAGCAATGCGACAAAAGCTTTTCTCCGCAACAACGCCAACACCTCGTTCGGCGGGAGTGGATACAACATGGGCGGCTGCATGGGATGCCATGGCGTCGCCCAATCCAAGGGTTACGGCTTCAGCTTCGTGCTGCTGGACGGATACCTGGGGGCGGTGACCGATACCCAGACGCATTTCGACCAGCCCGGCGCGAATCCTTGACGCGCAGGTGACTCGGGAGGTGGGTTGAACCGGGGCGCTGCCGCTCCCGTTGAATAGCGGCCGTTTCAGTTAAGTCGATTCCACTAAACAAGCTCCATCCGCAGATTGCGCCCCACCGCTTGCGCGGCGCGTGTGAGCGTGTCGAGCGTCACGGATTCATTCTCGGGGTCGAGTAAGCGGTCAAGCTGGGCCCGGCTCGTCTTCATGCGCTTCGCAAGTTCTGTCTTCGAAATGTCCTGCTCTTGCATCAGCGCGTCGAGCTGGCGCGCGATCACGCGCTTGATGGCGCGTGCGGTCACTTCCTCGTAGATGCCTTCTTCGATGCGCATCCGACGACCCCGGCTCATCTCCTCGCATGCTTGCGGATGAAATCGACCAGCGCCCAGACGGCGGCGCCTGTGACGACGGCGCAGAACAAGACGGCGGAGTGGAGCGGTGACGGTCCGGGGAACTCATTGACCGCGCTTGTCAATCGCGTCATATTACTTTCATGGCACTTTCCAGAATGAAGGCAACCACCATTGCGCTGAGCCGGGAGGACGACCGGCTGCTCTCGCGTGCCGCGCGCGAGCGCGGGATCTCGCGGTCGGAATTCATCCGTCAGCACCTCGCCATCGTGCTCGAACAGTACCGCCAGCATCCCAAGCCGCGAAGCGCCGGAATCGTGCGCGCGCTGAGCGAGCGTGGCGATGAACGCGAGCTGTTCGGTGCAGACCGATAGCGCAGCCGCGCTGATCTGCGACACTGGCGCCCTCCTCGATTACATCGTCGAGAATGCACCCGATCATCGGCTGTTTCGCCGTGCCATCGACAATGCCCGGACCCGGTACATTCCGGCTCTGGTGCTGGCCGAGGTGGATTATTTCCTTCGCAACGAGCGCCAGGCGATGCGGACCTTCATGCAGGACGTCGCTCGCGGTGCGTTCACCTATGCGGCGCCTTCGCTGGACCAACTTTCACGCGCGATGGAGCTCGATCGGCGCTACGCCGATCTCGGTCTGGGCCTTGTAGACTGTTCTGTCGTCGCCCTTGCCGAGACCCTCGGCATCCGTCGATTGGCGACGCGCGACATGCGTCATTTCGCAGCCGTTCGACTCAAGGATGGCCGCCCGTTCGACTTGGTCGTTCATCCCACGCAGCCCGACCAGTCTTGAACGCGTACGAAGTGGGGTCGGGGTAAGAAGTGGGGTCGGAGTAGAATTATCTGTTGTTGGTGCCAGAAGCGGCTACTCGGCTTCCCCGGCCGTCGCGTCGCTTGCCCGCGTAATTCTCCCCCGTCGCAGCGAAAGAATCGAGGACGGCAGATAACCCTTTGGGTAAAGCTCGACGGGTGAAGCTCGCCGTCGCCTGCGCTTGCCGTGGGCGAAGGCATCCAAATCGCGTTCGCGCGACAGCAGGAACTTCAGGCATGGAGACCGATCGCCCCTCGGAAAAGGGGCGCTAGACCTGGTTTGGTGGCGCTATCGGCTGACGAGAAATCAGACGCGCCTACCTGGGGCATTCAGTCTCTCAGCATTCGCCCGCGAAAAGCGACGGCCTTTCAGGTATATCTGGCTGGTGCCCCTGGCCGGACTCGAACCAGCACGATGTTTCCACCACCTGATTTTGAGTCAGGCGCGTCTACCAATTCCGCCACAGGGGCACACACGACCGATATACCGCGGCGCGGGGCGGGGTCAACGTGGGCGGCGATTGGGGCGTAGGCGTGCCGGGCCGGGTGCGTCGAGCAGCCAGTTAGGTCGGCGTTAACCGCGAGGGCGATGCCGCCTTTCCCCTCTCCCGCGTTAGCGGGAGAGGGTGGCGAGCGCGGCACGCGCGAGCCGGGAGAGGGCATCTCCTCGAGAACGCGCCCCTCTCCCGCCTCGGTCCTTCGGACCTCGGCACCCTCTCCCCGCTTCGCGCGGGGGCGAGGGAAAGCGCCCGCGCGTGTGGCCCGATGATACCTTCAACCCACATCCACAAGTACCCGCCTCCGTGCGATGCATTTCACGGATTGCTAACAAAAATGCTGTTGGCTCATCCCCATGTCCGGCGACGGCGTATTCCATCGCGAGGTGTTCGGCGGCCTGATCGAGGGTTCGACCTCGCCGGTCGCGCGTCATTTGTTCGCCAAGTGGTCGGATATCCGACGCGTGCGCGTGCCGGCCTATGGCGATTTCCTGCCCGACTCCAACCCGCGCGTCACCGACAATCTGATGGTGCTCGCCGCGACGCAGGCCGGCGACTTCGTCTACGTGTCCATGGGCGAGGCCTCGATGCGCCTGGTCGGGCGCGACCTCACGGGAAAAAGCGTGTCGGGCGTCGACGGTGCCGTCATCCGCTACGTGGAGAGCATCTACCGGCGCGCGCGCGACGAGTTCAAGCCGGCGCACTGCATCTTCTCGGCCAATTTCCGCGAAGTGGTGGATCTGTGGGAGCGCATCGTCCTGCCCGTCCAGGCAAGCGCTGCGAGCGGGCCTACGTTCCTGCTGCTGCATTCCGAACCGGTCAATTTCCGCGCCGACATGTTCGAGCGCGCGCTCGAGACGATCGACAACGCCATCATCTGCACGCGCCCGACCGTCGACGGCAGCGGCCACATCGCCGATGCCTGGATCGCGTTCGCCAACCGCGCCGCGCGCAAGCTGTTCAACATCACCGACCGGCCGGACCAGCTCGCGCGCAGCCTGCCGTTCCTGTTCTGCGAAGCCGACGCGTGGTCGAAGCTGACCGCGCCGCGCCCGCAGCAGCCGCGCACCATCCTGCACAAGCACCCCGCGACCCAGGCCGACTACATGGTGTCGAGCCGGCTCGACGGCGATCATCTGATCTTCTCGATCACCGCGATCGGCGCCGGCGAGGGCGACCTGGTCTGGGTGTGATCTCAGGTGTCTCACTGACGCAGGGGGATCGCATGTCCTGGCGTCGAGGGTTGCTTGGGCAACAGTCCCCTTCTCCGCCCTTCGGCGGGGTGGGTGCGCCGGATTGCAAAGACAAGAATCGTCCCCGGGAGCAAACGCCGCCGCCGATTTGCATCCGATTGGCGATGGCCCCCCCTATACAATCTCAGGTATTTGTGACGCAATTACAAGCCGGGTGATGTCCGGTTAATTCGAGCAAATTGAGCGGGTTACGCCGAAAGCCGATGGGCACTCGCGACACGAGTCCATCGCCAAATCCCGCATGTCCGCAGTGGGTCAGCTGTGGTACAGTCTCAACGTGCCGGGGCGCGCACGAGCGCCTTTCGGTTTACTGGGCTCTCTTGGAACATCTCGGAGGACAAATGAGTGAACATCGAGAGACGCTTGAGTTCGACGTCCGCAATCTTCCGGAGGACTGGAGTGTCGTCGATCATGTGCGGCGAGCGGAAAGTTCTGAAGGCATACTGTTCTATGGTCGTTTGCTCGGAGCCAAAGATCAGGAACTTTGTTGTGAGACGGCGACCGGAGTATATGTCTTTCAGCGCAACGATGTGCGTCAGATCAAGTCGGTTCAGCCCGATCTGGACCTCCTCGTCCTGCGGCCCGACGCGATTTGTCATATCGTGACGCCGGTAAAGCGCATCGCCAACGGGCTATCTGAGAACGAACTCGCGGGCGCGCTCGAAGCCGATGCCGTGCTGCCCAGGCCCAATCCAAGCCCTAGTCCGAGCCCCAGCCCGAGTCCCAGCCCCGGTCCAAGTCCTTCTCCCAGTCCGGCGCATGAATACAGGGAGCCCAAGCCGGTGGCCGAGTATCGCCAGGCGCGTTGAATGGTGCGCTGACGCAAACTTACCGGTGCTTCCGAAAGTCTGTTTCGCGGATCGGGGCGTGGGCTGACAACCGGTGTCGGGCTCGACGTCGGGGCCGGCCTTCGTCCGGGCACCTGCACGTCGATCGGGGCGCGTCGCGTTCCTTTGCTCAATGGGTGACCAATGCGCATCCTTGTTGGGACGCCCACGTTCGAATACCACCGTCATTGCATCTCGGAATACGTCGCGGCCTTGCGGTCTCAGACTGAGCATCGGTTCGACTGGCTACTGGTCGACAACTCACCGACGACCGATTTCCTGGAAGAGCTGCGGCGGAGCGACTATCCCGTCATCCGAACACCCTTCCACCCATTGATGCGTCGACGAACAAACTGCGCAAGAAATCTGATTCGCGACATCCTGCTGCAAGGTGACTACAGTCATCTCCTGTTTCTCGATCAGGACGTCATCCTTCCGCCGGACGGAATCGCGCGGCTGCTGGCCCATCAGAGGGGGGTGGTGTCCGGAGTCTACTGCAAGGAGATCGATGGCGATATCTACGCGATGATCGTGCTCCCCGACTGGAGAAGCCGTCCCAGCGGAATCAAGGTTACGCCGTTCGTCCGCTTGCGAAACCGCGGATTGATAGAGATCGAGGCAGCGGGATTCGGTTGCCTCCTCATAAAGCGCGAGATCTGTGAGGGAATCGCCTTTCGGCATGAGCAGACAATCGGTGGGGACCTGGCATTCTGCGCGGACGTAAGACGCTCTGGAATATCTGTCTATTGCGATACGACTCTCGTTTGCGCGCATCGCTATATTGTCAGAGACTTTGAACGCAATCCCCAATGGGGCTCCTGGTAAGAGCATGCTGATATACGTGTCGGAGCGGCGAGGGCACCACTCGGCGAGCAGCGGCTATGACCAACTCGTCAAGTGCTTTCCCGATGCCGGGTGCATTTCCGCGCACGGACTCGAGGCGGGACACGTGACATGGTTGCGGATACCGGCCGGGCTCCGGAGTATCCCGCGCGCGACGCGTGATCTCGGCAAGGCATTGCCGGGATCCGTCACCTGGCACATCCTTTATGGAGATCAGACGCGGCTTTGCACCATCCTTCGGGCGCTTACTCCGAGCGCCCGAATATTCGTTACGCTTCATCAACCGTCATGGTTCCTTCAAGAAATCAATCCCGACCTCGGGTCGTTCAATGCAGCCGACGTGATACTGACAGTGAGCGAACACCAGGCGGAAGGTATCCGGGAGTTGGGTCTTGCGCCCCGCGTCGAGCCGGTCGCGTATGGAATCTGGACAGCGGCATTCGGGCCTCAGGGAGCGACAGTCAATGGAAAATACGTTCTTGTCGTGGGAGAGCATCTCCGGGACTGGAAGTTTCTCGTTGCAATGTGCCGCTTGCTGGCGAGGCGGGGAGTCAATTTTCGTATGGTGATTCCAGCGCGCTGCCACGGCTACTTCGCCGATTTGGCGCGCGTCTATTTCGAACCGAGGCTGTCGGAACACGAACTGGCTCTTCGCTATCAGCGGGCTGCGTTCCTCCTTTTGCCGCTCATTGACACAACCGGCAATAGCGCGGCGCTCGAAGCTGCGGCGAGCGGGTGTCCCGTTCTCACGAACCGATTACCGAGCACTCTGGAGTACTTGAGCGATGCCGCAAGCTATTTTCCCACCGGCGATTTGAGAGCATGCGCCGAAGCCGCCGGGCGGCTGCTCGGGACCCGAACTGAACCTCGGTCGCAGTTGGCGGCTCGGCTGCTCCAGCGAGCGCAGCACTTCAGCCTGCCCGGCCGGGTCGCCGCCCTTCATCGCGCCGCGTATTGCAGGGTCTAGCCGTGGCCCCAGCCTGGAATGCAGCGGAACTCTACGACATCAGAACGTCAGAATACGGTGCTGACATTCCGATAATACTCGAGTTGGCTGCCGAGGCTGGACCTGCCGTTCTGGAACTGGGATGTGGCACAGGTCGCGTGTTATGCGCGCTGTCCGAAGCTGGTTTCGATCCGGTGGGGATCGATGCTAGCGCCGAGGCTTTGGAGGTCGCAAAGCGGAAGCTACCCGCTGCAAGACTGGAAAACCAGCTTATGCAATCGTTCGAACTGAATTCCGCCTTTGATCTCATTCTCGTCCCCTTCAACTCCTTCGAACATCTTCTCACCCTGGCCGACAAGTTGGCAGCACTCGAGCGGATTTCGCGGCACAGTCGTTCCTCCACGCTGCTTTACCTGGACATCACGCCGTTCGGGTCGGCTGAGGACGACTTCACGGTCGAGAGCCCGGCGCGAAGGATCAAAACAGTCACGAGTGAGACGTTGCCGATCGACGTCTGGTTTCAAGCCGAACGCGATCTCACGCTGCGGCGCTCCTACTGTACGATGTCCTATCGCTGGATCGAGCCAGGCGGCGCCAGAAAGGAAGTCACGAGCAGTTACGTCATGCAGCCTGTCACGGCAGACGAGCTGTGGCTCATGCTGAGCTTGAAGCGCTTTGGCATAGTCGGATGGTATGGCGACTACCAGCGTACGCCTTACGACCCTCGCATTCACAAACGGCTGGTCGTGATTGCTCGCCCGAATTCGACACCTGGCAGATCTTGACCGTAGCCATCACCTTTGGAGGCCAGCAACTGGAGACGGTCGTTCGCGCCAAAATTGACGATACGTATCGAGCCGAACCCGACAAAGTTGAGCATTTCGAGAAGCATCGCGGTCTTGCTGCCAGGCCGAGCCTCCGTCGTGCAAAGAAGCAGCTGTCCGGTACTTTTCAGCTGATCTCGGACGGCAACCAGAACTGCGATGGGATCCTGCCATTCGCGTGTATCCGACAAATAGACGTAGTCGTAGACCGCGGAGGAACGCGCCATCAGCCCTTGGATCGAGCAGCCCAGTATCCGGATGGGCAGCGATCGGATGTCCTCAGGCCGGGCCGGAAGAGCGTGCGCAGCAGCATCTTCTCGCAGGACATCCACCTCGAGACCGCAGGCAGCGAGTAGAACAAGTTCATCTATCGCGATTGCTCCCACGGCGCACAACCTTGCCCCCAATGTCACGGATGGAATCACACCGTGGTCGAACCAGCGCGCGATGGTTTCAATGGGTCCCCATTCTGAGGTTTCATCAAGCGACCGGCGTGGCAGGTGACGAGACGCGGCAAGACGCAACCTATCGCGGACGGAAGGGTCGGGCCTGACGGTTTTTGGGCACAGCGGGTCGGGTCCGAGAAATCCGAATTCCGTGACACCGGCCCGGCACCGGCAGCCGCCACACGCGGCCAGGAACTCACAGGTGTGGCAGGCACCGCCAAGACCTGTACGCGTATTTACTGCATTGGCTCGCGAGTCGGATTGGATTGCGGTCTTGAGAGAAAATTCTTCATCACTGATGTTCCCAATCGACTCCTTGCAGGACGTGCACAGAAGTACCCTACCGTCGACTTGCACATGGACCATTTCGCTTCCGGCTCCGCACCCGCCCCCTCGGCTTCGCAGCGCAGGGTCGAAGATATGTCCCAGGGGCTCGATAAAGCGGACCTCGAAATCGGCGGAATCCAAACGTTTCTTGGCCAGCAGATACTGCCGCCCTGTTTCGGACAGAACTGGACCACCATTCTCGATTTGCCGGCCGCGTCCCTCCGGTTTCACCAAAGCAATACTGATGTCTGACGCACCCCACGAGGCCGCGATTTCGATTGTGCGATAAACGTGCCTGTAGTTCCTTTCATTTACAGTCATATTGATGAGTACGGGAATTTCGCGGCGTCGCACTTCCGCGACGAAGCGGCGTAGTTTGGCGAACGCTCCATTTCGCCCGCGAACCATATCGTGCACGGACGGAGGGCCGTCCAACGAGGCAATAAAATGGACGCGTGGCAGATGGGCAATCGCGTCCAGCTGCTCGTGCCGCAGGACCGTTCCATTCGTCGTAACTGATACGGCATGAGCGAAATCTTGAGCCCGCGTCAGCATCGCGACTATTTCCTTGTGCAAGAATGGCTCGCCGCCGGTCAGTGCAATCAGGCGCAGGCGAAAATCGGCCGTGGCCCGCTCGAGCCGCTTCTCAAATTCGTCAACCGCCAGTGCGCCCTTGAGGCCATGGGAGGCGTTGCGGACGCAAAACTCGCAATACAGATTGCATGCCTCGATAATCTCGAAGGCAACTCCGCGGATCACCGGCGGAAGCGGCGGTAGCCCTGCTGGCCGCATCATCCGATGTCCGCCGGCTGGCCCACGATCTGACCTATATCGATGACGTACATTTGCCGGCGACCCCTGTGTGCGGAATCGATGCAAATCAGGTTGGCGTCCCGGTTGAACCGGGGATGCAAATCGCAACGAAGCTCACCGTCGAGTTCAGGCGGTGAATAGAAAGAAATCAGATCTATTCGTCGATTACGAACCAGATCATAGAGTATGAGCGGGCGCTGGCCGTCATGCGGCCTGGGATATTCGTCGGTCAGAATCCAACGCCCGTCGCGAGAGCAGGTCATATGACCATCTCGGGTCAGCAGGCCTTCACCGATCGTGCTCGACTCGTATGAACGGTCCTGAAACATGCGATAGCAGGGGCCGCTGAGAGGTCCTCCGAGCGGACGCGATGCCCATGCCAGCACCGATTGATTGTTTTGCCAAGTGAAATGGGACACGTGCTCGGCGTCAAGGAGGTAGATGTCGCTGCCGTCTGGATCGAGCGTGACAAGACGGCTCGAGAACCGGCCGGAGGAATGGCGCCATCGGTGCAATACCGCAAGCCGGGCGCCATCGGGGCGGTATGAGACATGATCGAACCAGTGCCAAGTCCTGGACCCGGCTCGTCCCAGCTCAGAAGTCTCAAGAGCTTTGCGTAGGGAAAGGACAAGCTCCGTCCTCCCGGTCCGCAGGTCGATCCGCCACAGCCCATCGTCGTCCGGAGCATATCGGTCCTCGGTCAGGTGATAGGCGGGCGGATAGCCATAGCCCGGCCGGACCACCTGCAGGCGGTGAAAATTGACACTCATTGCCCCGTGACCGTCGGGCGTCACGCAAGCGATTGGTCGCGATAGTTGTCGGCGGATCGTGGAGTCCATTCCCTGAATGATCGCGACAACCGTCCCGTCCTCGGTCCGGCTATTGTAGATGATGCTGTCCGGTGAGAGCCACTGCAGCATGGCGCCCTGCTGCCAGGACCAGGCCCTCGATTCGGCAATCGGGTGAAGAGCGTTCGTCTGCAAATCGACAACCGCTATGACGGCAACATCACGCGACGTCGGCGCACGATTTGGGAGTTGAACCTGATGCGTCAACAAGTATCTTCCGTCGGCACTCCAAGGACACTTGTCATAGTAGCCAAAGAAATGCTGCGCTCCGTCCGTCACAGCACGAGCAACCAAGTGGGGGAATTCGTCCATCCTACTAACGCAAGCGAGAGACCGCTCGGCATTTATCACAAAAAGCACGGGACGGGACACCCTGAGATCTACGAAGGCCGACTAGATGGTGGAGCCGGCTCACGCAGGCATGACGACGGAGGGGCTTGTCATCGCGACGTCCGAGCGATAGCTGGCCCGTTATGACGTCTATTCGCCTGTCGCCCGGGACTGCCGCGCTCGCGGTCGCGCTCGCCGGCGCTACGACGATCGCCGGCGCGTGGTTCTTCGAGCTGGTGCTCAAGCTGAAACCCTGCCCGCTTTGCCTCGAGCAGCGCATTCCCTACTACCTCGCGATACCCCTTGCGCTCATCGTCGCGTTCGCTGCCTGGCGCAAGGTGCCGCGCGCGGCGGTGATCGCCGGCCTCGTCGTGTTGGCGCTGATGATGCTGTGGAGCGCCGGTCTTGGCGTCTATCACGCCGGGATCGAATGGGGCGTGTGGACCGGACCGCAGGATTGCTCCGGCGCGGTCGAGTTCGGACCGGCGTCCGACTTCATGAAGCGGCTCGAGCGCATCAACATCGTGCGCTGCGACGAGGCGGCATGGCGCTTCCTCGGGCTGTCGCTCGCCGGCTGGAACGCGCTGATTTCGGCGGCGCTCGCCGCGGTCGCGCTCGCCGGCGCATGGGCGGCGCGGGAGTCATCGGACCCGTCATGGCCGGGCTTGTCCCGGCCATCCACGTCTTAGCCTTGCACCAATGGGAAGAAAGACGTGGATGCCCGGCACAAGGCCGGGCATGACGATGCGCTACGGCTCCAGCTCCGTATCCCAGTAGAGATAGTCGAGCCAGCTCTCGTGCAGATAATTGGGCGGGAACAGCCGGCCGTTGCGGTGCAGGTGCTGCACGCTCGGCTGATACGGCATCTGCGAGGGCCACATGCGCGCCTCCCCCGGCGTCAGGTTGCCCTTGCGCAGATTGCAGGCCGAACAGGCCGCCACCACGTTGTCCCACACCGTGTGCCCGCCGCGCGAGCGCGGCAGCAGATGGTCGAAGGTCAGCTCGTCGCGCTCGCCGCAGTACTGGCAGGCGAACTTGTCGCGCAGGAACACGTTGAACCGGGTGAAGGCCGGATGGGTCGAGGGCCGCACGAAGGTCTTGAGCGAGACCACGCTCGGCAGCTTCATCTCCAGGCTCGGCGAGCGCACCGCGCGGTCGTATTGCGCCACGATGTTCACGCGATCGAGGAACACGGCCTTGATGGCGTCCTGCCAGGACCACAGCGACAATGGGTAATAGCTCAACGGCCGGAAATCGGCGTTGAGGACCAGTGCCGGGAACCCGCCGGGCGATACGTGCACGTTCAAGCCTTCCTTCGTCGCGTTTTGCTATGGCAAAAAGCAAGACCCATAATCTATCGGGACATTGACCGGATTGTGAAGCGGGGTGAGGCGGTTAGCAACCCTGTGTGCAGCCCCCGCCGGTCCGGCGCCGCGTCAGGAACTGCGCCCCGTGGCGCAGCCCCTCGGCATCGATGCCGTGGCCCAGCCCGGGCGAGATATGCCATTCGACCGGCACTTCGAGGGCGGCGAGCCCTTGCGCCGCGTGCATCAGCGCCTGCACCGGAATCAGATCGTCGTCGTCGCCGTGCACCAGCAGGACCGGCGGCCGGGCGCGGATCTCGCCGGCGTAGCCGTCGATGTCGCTGTCGTTCTTGAGCACCAGCATGCCCGAATAGCCGACGATCCCCGCCGGCGCGGCCGCGCGGCGCAGGCCGACATGCAGCGCCATCATGGTGCCCTGGCTGAAGCCGACGAGCGCGAGGGCCGCTGGCGGCAGCAAGTGGCGCGCCAATTCGGCGTCGAGAAAACGCTCGAGCGCGGGCGCCGCCGCATTGACCCCGTTCCAGCGTTCGTCCGGATTGCGGAACGTGAGCGGGAACCACTCGCGCCCCATCGGCGCCTGGCCGCAGGGCCGCGGCGCGTGCGGGGAGACGAAAGCGGCATGCGGCAGCACGCTCTGCCAGGCGCGGCCGATGTCGATCAGGTCGTTGCCGTCGGCGCCGTAGCCGTGCAGCAACACGACCAGCTGCCGCGCCGGTCCCTGGCTCGGTGCGAGGCGCGGTCCATCGAGCTCGGCCATTATGTTTTCCTTGTCTGCTGCGGTTGGATCGGCGCGCCTTCGCGCTGCTTGACGGCGCGATAGTAAGTCCACAACAGCCGCGCCGCCACGGCGCGCCAGGGCCGCCACGGCTCGGCCAGCGGCCCCATCTGCCTGGTGGTCGGCCGCGCCCGCAGCTTGAACGCCAGGCGCGCCGCCTCCTGCAGCGCGAGATCGCCGGCCGGCCAGGCATCGGCGTGGCCGATGCAGGACAGGAGATAGATGTCGGCAGTCCACGGGCCGATGCCGTGCAGCGCGGTGAGCGCCGCATGGGCTTGGTCGGCGCCAAGACGGCCAAGCGAGTGAAGATCAACGGTGCCGGACTCGATCGCCTTGGCGATTGTCCTCAACGTCTTGATTTTCGCACCCGACAGGCCGACGCGCACGAGCCTGTCGCGGCGCGCCCGCAACACGCTGGTGTGGTCGAACGGATCGGCAATCGCCACCAGGCGGCCATGGATCGCGGCAGCGCTCGCGACCGAGACCTGTTGCGACACGATGATCTGCGCGAGACCCGCGAATCCGCCATCGCGCCGGCGCAGCGGCGGGCGTCCGGCGAGCGCCATCAGGTCGCCGAAGCGTGGGTCGGCGGCGAGCAGACCCGCGATACCCGCATCCAGATCGGCCTCGGTGTGGATGTGAGAAGACATTCGCGGTTTGATAGCGTGAGCGACCCGCGGGTCAAGCCCGCGGGCAATGACCTGCGGGTCAAGTCCGCGGGCAACGGCGGCCGATAATGTCCCCTCCCGTGTTCCGCTTCGCGCCGAGCCCGAACGGCTACCTGCACCTCGGCCACGCGCTCTCCGCGCTCATCGATTTCGCGATGGCGCGGGCGGCCGGGGGGCGTTTCCTGCTGCGCATCGAGGACATCGACCCGGCTCGCTGCCGGCCGGAGTTCGAAACCGCCATCTACCAGGACCTGAGCTGGCTCGGCCTCACCTGGGAGGAGCCGGTGCGCAGGCAGTCCGAGCATCTTGCGGAATATCGTGCGGCGCTCGCACGCCTCGAGGGGCTGGTCTATCCGAGCTTCGAAAGCCGCGCCGAGATCGCCCGGCTCGTCGCCGAGCGCGAGCAGGCCGGCCGCTGGCCGCGCGATCCGGACGGCGCGCCGCTCTATCCCGGGACGGCAAACACGCTGGGCGCCGAAGAGCGCGCGCGGCGGGTTGCCGCCGGCGAGCCTTATGCACTGCGGCTCGACATGGCTGCGGCGCTGCGCCGAACCGGGCCGCTCGCCTGGACCGAAACCCGCGCCGCGGGAGGGACCGATAGCGTCGAGGCTCGGCCGGAACTCGTGGGGCGATGTGGTGCTGGCGCGCAAGGAGACGCCGACCAGCTATCATCTGTCGGTCGTCGTGGACGACGCCGCGCAGGGCATCACCCACGTGGTGCGCGGGGAAGACCTGTTCGCCGCGACCGGCGTGCATCGGGTCCTGCAAGGACTGCTCGGTCTGCCGGCTCCGGTCTACCACCATCACCGGCTGATCCTCGACGCCGACGGCCGCAAGCTGTCGAAATCGACGCGCGCGACCGCGCTGCGCGAATTGCGCGCGCAGGGCGCGACGCCGGCCGATGTCCGGCGCATGGTGGGGCTGGGCTGAGCGCGCAAGCCGGACCAGAAGGTGCGCAGTTGTGCCGATGGCAGCGACCGGGACGGCGTGCCATTCTGGCCGTCGGGGTTGGGGACCATGCCCAAAAAGGTTTCACGCTCGGGCGCGCGCCGGCGCCGCAAGAGCCCGCGCGCCGCGAAGGTGCGCGGCGTTGAGGCCGCGCTCGCCGCGCTGGCGCACGAGATCCGCACGCCGCTCACCGGCATCCTTGCGCTCAGCGAGCTGATCGCGACCGCCGACCTGCCCGAGCGCGAGCGGCAGTGGGCCGCCGCGGTCAAGAGCGGCGCGCAGCATCTCGCGCACCTGACCGCGCTCGTGATCGACGGCGTGCGGGCGCAGGCCCGCGGCGTGACGTTGCGGCGGGAACCGTTCCGGCCGCGCGCTCTGGCCGAGGCGCTGGCGACGTCGCTCGCCGCGCGCGCGCAGACCAAGGGGCTCGGCTGCGACCTCATGATTGCCGACGATCTTCCCGAGCACGTCATCGGCGACCCGGTGCGGTTGCGGGCCGCGCTCGAGAACCTGATCGACAACGCCGTGAAGTTCACCGAGCACGGCCGCGTGACATTGAGGGTGAGCGCGGTCCCGGTGCGCCGGCGTCACCGCCTCGTCTTTGTCGTCGCCGACAGCGGCATCGGCCTCACGCGTGCGGAGATCGCGCGGTTGTTCCGGCCGTTCGCGCAGGCGAGCGTCGCGGTGGCCCAGCGGTTCGGCGGCTCGGGCCTCGGCCTCGCCTTCGCGCGGCGCATGGCCAAAGCGATGGGCGGCGACCTGACGGTCACGAGCCGCCGCGGCCGCGGCAGCACGTTTCGTTTCGACGCGATGGTCGAACCTCTGGCCGGCGACCGCCCCCGCGAAGGGGTGCCGCTCGTTGCCGCGGCCCGGCGCCTGCGCGTGCTCTGCGCCGAGGACAATCCGTATGCCCGCGTCGTGCTCAACACCATCCTGACCGAGCTTGGACACGCGGTCGCGTTCGTCGGGTCGGGCGCCGCCGCCGTCGAGGCGGCCGGCGGCGGCGCTCACGACGCGGTGCTGATGGACGTGACCTTGCCGGATATCGACGGCCTCGAAGCCACGCGCCGCATCCGCGCGCTGGGCGGCGCCGCGGCGCGCATTCCGGTCATCGGGATTTCCGGACGTTCCGAACCGGGCGCGATCCAGGCGGCGCGCGCCGCCGGGATGAACGCCTATCTGGCCAAGCCGGTCAGCCCGGCCGCGCTGGCGCAAACCCTCGCCGACAGCGTGCAATCGTAGCCCGGCTTTCGCTCTTGAGCGAAAGCCGGGGAAGCTTTCTCCGCTTGGCAGGATTCCCGGATTGCGCCATAGCGCGTCGAAGACGCGCGTAAACGCGCTTATGGCGCAATCCGGGCTACGCCGCGTGGGGCTCTGCCCTGTCGTCCACGATACGCACGATGTCGGCCATGATGCGATTGAGCTCATAGTCCTTCGGCGTATAGACCGCGGCGACGCCGGCGCACTTCAGCGTGCCGGCATCCTCCGGCGGAATGATGCCGCCGACGATCACCGGCACGTTGTCGAGGCCGGCTTCGTGCATGCGCGCGACCACGTCCTGGACCAGCGGCACGTGCGAGCCGGACAGGATCGACAGCCCGACCACATGCACGCCCTCTTCGAGCGCGGCATTGACGATCTCGGCCGGAGTGAGGCGGATGCCCTCGTAGACCACCTCCATCCCGGCGTCGCGCGCCCGTACCGCGATCTGCTCGGCGCCGTTGGAGTGGCCGTCGAGGCCGGGCTTGCCGACCAGGAATTTTATGCGGCGCCCGAGCTTGCGCGACACGCGCTCGACGTCGGCGCGCACCTCGTCGAGGCCGCCGGAGTCATTGCGCACCGCGCGCCCGACGCCGGTCGGCGCCCGATACTCGCCGAAGGCTTCGCGCAGCGCGGCGCCCCATTCGCCGGTGGTGACGCCGGCTTTGGCGGCGGCGATCGAGGCCGGCATGATGTTGCGGTTCTGCGCCGCCGCTGCCCGCAAATCGCCGAGTGCCAGCGCCACCGCCTTGGCGTCGCGCGCGGCGCGCCAGGCGTTCAGCCGCTCGATTTGGCCGGCCTCGACCTCGTGCGGCACGGTGAGGATCGCGCCTTCGCCGGTTGCGAGCGGGGAAGCTTCGCTCTCGACGAACTTGTTGACGCCGACCACGGTCTGCTCGCCGCGCTCGATCGCTTCCAGGCGCTTGGAGTTGGATTCCACGAGCTTGGATTTCATGTAGCTGGTCTCGATCGCCGCGACCGCGCCGCCCATGGCGTCGATGCGCGCGAGCTCTTCCTTGGCTTCGCGCTTGAGCTCCGCCACCTTGGCGGCGATCTCGCTCGAGCCGTCGAAGATGTCGCCGTAGTCGAGCAGGTCGGTCTCGTAGGCGAGGATCTGCTGCATGCGCAGCGACCATTGCTGGTCCCAGGGGCGCGGCAGGCCGAGCGCCTCGTTCCAGGCCGGGAGCTGCACGGCGCGCGCACGCGCGTTCTTCGACAACGTCACCGCCAGCATCTCGATCAGGATGCGGGTGACGTTGTTCTCCGGCTGCTGTTCGGTCAGGCCGAGCGAATTGACCTGCACGCCGTAGCGGAACAGGCGCTGCTTGGGATCGGTCACGCCGTAGCGCGTCGCCGTGATCTCGTCCCACAGCTCGGCGAAGGCGCGCATCTTGCACAGCTCGGTGACGAAGCGCAGGCCGGCATTGACGAAGAACGAGATGCGCCCGACCACCTCGCCGAACGCCTCGGGCTTCACGTCGCCTGAAGCCCGCACCGTGTCGAGCACCGCGATGGCGGTCGCAAGCGCGAAGGCGAGCTCCTGTACCGGCGTCGCGCCCGCCTCCTGCAGGTGATACGAGCACACGTTCACCGGATTCCACTTCGGCATCTCGCCGGTCGTGAACAGGATCGTGTCCTTGATCAGGCGCATGGAAGGCGCCGGCGGGAACACATAGGTGCCGCGCGACAGATACTCCTTGACGATGTCGTTCTGCGTCGTGCCCTGCAGGCGTTGGCGCGGGGCGCCCTGCTCGTCGGCCACCGCGATGTAGAGCGCGAGCAGCCATGCGGCGGTCGCGTTGATGGTCATCGAGGTGTTCATGGTGGCGAGCGGAATGGCGTCGAACAGCGCGCGCATGTCGCCGAGATGCGAGACCGGCACGCCGACCTTGCCGACCTCGCCCTTGGCGAGCGGGTGGTCGGAGTCGTAGCCGGTCTGGGTCGGCAGATCGAACGCGACCGAGAGACCGGTCTGGCCTTTGGCGAGGTTGCGACGGTAGAGCGCGTTGGATTCGGCCGCGGTCGAATGTCCCGCATAGGTGCGGAAGATCCAAGGTTTGTCGCGGCGCGGAGCGCTATCGGTCATATCCTATTGTGCACCGCAATAGGCGCGGACGCAAATTTCGCACCCGTCCGCCTGCCACGCGGCAAGACGCCCGCAATACCAGGACGAAACGGCGCGGGCCCGGCACCCGCGCCGTATTGCGACGAGTCAGGCGCGCTTGATGAGGCCGACGATGAACAGCAGGATGATCGCGCCGACGGCCGAATAGATGATCGCCCAGAGGATACTGCCGCTTGCGGGACCGATTCCGAGCCTCGGGAACAGCCAGCCGGCAATGAACGCACCGACGATGCCGACGACGATGTTGCCGACCAGTCCGAATCCGTAACCCTTGACGATCTGGCCTGCGAGCCAGCCGGCGATCGCGCCGACGATCAGCCATACGATCAGACTCTCGATTCCCATGCCGTCCTCCCCAAAAAACCGAGCTGCGCCCGGCAATCCGCCCTCGCTGGACGGCAGGGACGATAGCCCTCTCGACCCGGCCTGTCAGCCGAACTCTCCAGGCCGTACCCGATAACTGGGGATGATGCTGCAGCGGCGAGCCAGCTGTTGCGCTGCAACATGGCTTGCGGCAGACTGCAACCGGCTCGACCGCCGTGCGATCCGGGAGGACCAAACATGTCGAACGTGGTGAAGCTCCCGACGGCGGCGTCGGCGCCGAAGAGCCTCTACGAGATCGGCGAGATCCCCCCGCTCGGCCACGTGCCGGAGAAGATGTACGCCTGGGCGATCCGCAAGGAGCGCCACGGTCCGCCGGAATCCTCGTTCCAGATCGAGGTGTTGCCGACCTGGCCGATCGGCGACGATGAGGTGCTGGTGCTCGTGATGGCCGGCGGCGTCAACTACAACGGGGTCTGGGCCGGCCTGGGCCAGCCGATTTCGCCGCTCGACGTGCACAAGCACCCCTACCACATCGCCGGCTCGGACGCGGCCGGCATCGTGTGGAAGGTCGGCGCCAAGGTGAAACGCTGGAAGGTCGGCGACGAGGTCATCGTTCATTGCAATCAGGACGACGGGGACGATGACGAGTGCAATGGCGGCGACCCGCTGCTCTCGCCCTCGCAGCGCATCTGGGGCTACGAGACCCCGGACGGCTCGTTCGCGCAGTTCTGCCGCGTGCAGTCGCGCCAGCTCATGCCCAAGCCGAGGCACCTCACCTGGGAAGAATCGGCCTGCTACACCCTGACGCTCGCGACCGCCTACCGCATGCTGTTCGGCCATCCGCCGCACACCATGAAGCCGAGCGATCATGTGCTGGTGTGGGGCGCCTCCGGCGGCTTGGGCGTGTTCGGCGTGCAGCTCGCCGCCGCCTCCGGCGCCAACGCCATCGGCATCATCTCGGACGAAGGCAAGCGCGACTACGTGATGCAGCTCGGCGCCAAGGGCGTGATCAACCGCAAGGACTTCAAGTGCTGGGGCCAGATGCCCGCGGTCAACACGCCCGAGTACAACGACTGGGTCAAGGAGGCGCGCAAGTTCGGCAAGGCGATCTGGGACATCACGGGCAAGCGCGACGTCGACATCGTGTTCGAGCATCCGGGCGAGGCGACGTTCCCGGTCTCGTGCCTGGTGGTGAAGCGCGGCGGCATGGTGGTGTTCTGCGCCGGCACCTCGGGCTACAACATCACGTTCGATGCGCGCTACGTGTGGATGCGCCAGAAGCGCGTGCAGGGCTCGCACTTCGCGCACCTGAAGCAGGCCTCGGCCGCCAACCAGTTCGTGCTCGACCGCCGCATCGACCCATGCATGGGCGAGGTGTTCGCCTGGGACCGGATCCCGGCGGCGCACCAGATGATGTGGAAGAACCTGCACAAGCCCGGCAACATGGCGGTGCTGGTGTGCGCGCCGCGCACCGGCTTGCGGACGCTGGAAGACGCGATGGAGCCGGCTCAGGAATAGGTTGAGGCCCGCGCTACCTGCGCCGCTTCTCGTAGCCGAGCCGGCGCATGAATTTCTGGAACAGCGGCGCGCGCGCAAGCGCTTGCGCTTCGGCCGCGGCGGCGCGCCGCGCCTCCTCCGCGGCACGCTCGCGCTCGCGTTCCTCGAGGATCTGGGCGTTGAGCTCGCCGCCGTAGACGAAGATGGTCGCGATCCAGTACAGGAACACCAGCGCCACCATGGCCGAGGCGAGGCCCGCATAGGTGGTCACGTAGTTGTTGGCGAATTCCGCCAGGTAGCGCCCGAACAGGATGCCGCTGGCGAGCCACAGCGCCAGCGTGACGATCACGCCGGGCGCGATGTCGGAAAAGCTGCGCTTGCCGCCGGGCAGCCATTTGTGCGCCACCACCAGCGCGATCACGATCATGGTGCCGGCAACGGCGTAGCGCAGGTAGGTGAACTGCTGCTCCTGGAATATCAGCCAGGGCGCATACTTCAGCGCGGTCGCGAACGCGAGCGGCGCCAGCACGATCAGGAAGCCGAGCGCCAGCAGCGCGAACACCGCGATCAGCACATAGGCGATCGACTCCAGCTTGAGCAGCCACCACGAGCGCGTTTCGGTCACATTGTAGGCGCGGTTGAGCGCGATGCGCAGGCTGTCGACGCCGCTCGATGCGAAGTAGATGGCGAGCACCACGCCGACCGTGAGCACGCCGCCGCGCGTGATCGTCAGCACGTTGTGGATCTCGCGCGCCAGCGGGTCGGCGACCTCCTTCGGCCAGGTCTGCAGCAGCAGGTTGGCGAGATCGTCGGCCATGCCCTTGGAGCCGGCGAAACCCGCCAGCGCGGTCAACACGATGAGGAAGGGAAACAACGCGAGCAGGGCGGACAGCGCGACATGGCTGGCCAGCGCCCAGCCGTCATCGGCGATGAACGCGTAATAGGCATCGAGGGCGACGCGGACGCATCTTTGGAGGAAACGCACGGTGTGACCGCTCCGCGACGACGGCTGCTCCGGGGGCTATGTCGGCGGCCGTTCCCGGAACGACATTCCGATCGACCGGATCATCCTAAGCCGCGCGCACCTCGGCGAGGAAGCGCCTGACCTCGCCGTCGAGGCTTTCGGCCTCGCCCGCGAGCGTCTCGGCCAGCGCCTTGACGTCGTCGGCGGTGGCGCGCGCGTCGCTGCTGGCGGCCGCCACGCGGGTCATGGCCTCGGCGCCCGAGCGCGCCTCGGCGGAGGCGCGGTGCACGCCCTCGGCGATGTTGGCGACGGCGGCGTTCTGCTCCTCGACCGAGGCGGCCACGTTGGCGGCAATGCCCGACATCTCGGTGATGATGCCGTTGACCTGCTCGATCGCCTCGGCGGCGTCGCCGGCCGCCGACTGGATGGCGCCGATCTGGGTCGCCACCTCTTCGGTCGCCTTGCCGGTCTGGCTCGCGAGGTTCTTCACTTCCGAGGCCACCACGGCGAAGCCGCGGCCGGCTTCGCCGGCGCGCGCGGCCTCGATGGTGGCGTTGAGGGCGAGCAGGTTGGTCTGTCCGGCGATCGCCTGGATCAGCCCGATCACCTCGCCGATACGGGTCGCGGCCGAGCTCAACTCCGACATGGTCTTGACGGTGCGCTGCGCCTCGGCCACGGCGCGGCTCGCGACGTCGGTCGAGGTCGCCGCCTGCGCGGCGATCTGGCTGATGGATGCGGCGAGTTCTTCCGCCGAACCGGCCGCGGTGGTGACGTTGCCGGAGGCCGCGCCGACGCGGTCGCCGGCGGATTGGGCCTCGTTCGAAACCGCGTCGGCGGCGTCGTTGAGGGCGGTGGCGGCGGTCTCCAGCCGCTCCGCCGCGCCGCGCACCTTGGCCAGCGCCTGGTCGACGGTGCCTTCGAAGCCGGCGATGGTGGTGGCGATCGTCTCGGCGCGCCGTTCGCGGTCGCGATTGGCCCTGTCCTGCGTGGCGGCAAGTTGCTCGCGCTCGACCGCGTTGTCGCGGAACACGATCACGGTGCGCGCCATCGCGCCGATCTCGTCCTTGGCCTCGGTCGCCGGAATGTCGACCGAGGTATCGCCCGCGGCGAGCCGCTCCATCGCGCCGGCGAGCCCGGCGAGCGGACCGGTGATGCTGCGCCCGATCAGGTAGCTCAGCAGCAGGCCAAGACCGATGACGCCGCCGCCGATCACCAGGATGAACATCTTGGTCTGCGCCTGCGAGGCCGAAACCTCTTCGGCGGCGGCGCTCGCGCGGCGGCTCGCGGCGGCGATGAATTCGTCCGCCGCGGGGCGCATCTGGCGCGCCTCCGACGCGACGATCGTGCCCGAGCGGTCGACCTTGGCGGCGCTCACGATCCACGCCGCGAAGGCGTCCGAATAGCTCTTTACCTGGTCGCTGAGCTGCTGCTTCATGATCGCAGCCGCGATGATCGCGGCGAACGCAGTTTCAAAGTTCTTCAGTTCCTGCTTGTACTCGGTATGCACCGCGGCCGAGCGGGTCAGGCGGTACTCTACCTCGTAGCGGCGCATCAGCATCAGGGGCGTGAGAATGCTCTTCTGGTCGGCGTCGGAGAGCCAGGACATGTCCTCCTTGACGATGCGCTCCATCATATTGCCGCCCTCGCGCAGCGTGCCCTGGATGCCTTCGTGCTCGGTCATGCCGAGCTCTTCCTGATCGGCGACCAGCGCCGTGAAGGTCTTGCCGAGCGCCGCGACACGGTCCTGCACCAGCGCAACGTTCCGCCGCTCCGCCTCGTCCACCAGGCTTTGGATCGTGTTCAGGCTCTCGAGCGCGGAAGCGTGATTCTGCTGGAAGCGCGAGACCAGGACGGACTTCGGCTGCGCCACGAACTCGCGCGCGTTCATCTGCATCGACGTCAGCGCGTCCTTGAAGTCGCGGCTCGCGTCCGCCAGCCGGGTCGAGTGCCGGACGCTTTCGAACGCCGCCTCGACGGCGCGTTCGCTCGACAGGTAGGACACGCCGATCGCCGCAAGGCCGGCAACCGGGATGAGCGCGAGCACGGTAATACGCGCACGCACCGACAGGACGGCGCCAAGACGGGAAAGCAGCATGGGCAATACTCCGGCGAATTGAACGTCGCTTGTGAAGGCAATCCCGCGCCCGCGGCGCGGCGCGGCGCGGAATCCCTTCGGCTCGCATGAGAACGGGAATTGGTTAAGAAATCTGGTAAGCCGGAAGTGAAGACGTGAAAATTCTCCTTGTTGTCCAATAGCCTGACGCGGTCGGACAGGGATAATCGAGCGCCGTCGGCGAAATAATCCGCGTCCGCGGGACTTGCCGCCGGATTTTCTTTTGTGCACTGCACGCGTAAGAAAGGTTTGCCATGCCGCTCCCTGCTTCCCGGCCCGCCGCGGGCCCCGACCTGATGGCCGCCGCCCAAGCGGCGACGGCCGCGGCCGAGGCGCTGCTCGCCGACGCTATCCTCGCGGTGCGCCGGCGCGTCGCGCCCGAGGGGCGCGTCTCGGGCGACCTCATCGACCGCGAGCAGCGCGCCGCGCACGGGCTCGCGTGGCTTGCGACCTATGTGGAAGCGATGCGCCAGCTCGCCGCCTATGCGGAGCGCATGCAGGCGGGGAACCGTTGCGGCGAGATCGAAGCGCTGCTGGTGCGCATCGGGCTCGGCGAGTACTTCGCCCAGGTACTCGGCGGTATCCCGATGAGCCAGGGCGAATTCGTGCGTCCGGGCGATCTCGGCCTTACGCTCCAACAGGTCGGCGCGCGGGTCACGCCGGCGCTGGAGGAACTGATCGCGACCGGCAACACCGCCGCGAACCGCGCGCGCCTGATCGAGCTGATGCGCGCCCACCATGGCGCGACGGTCGGCGACTGCGGCCTCGACGAGACCCTGGAGGCGATCCGCGCGGAAATGCGCAAGTTCGCCGACAGCGAGGTCGCGCCGCATGCGCACGGCTGGCACCTCGCCAACCGCTACATCCCGCTCGACGTCATTGCCCACATGGCCGAGCTCGGCGTGTTCGGGCTCACCATCCCGGAGGCGTTCGGCGGCATGGGATTGGGCAAGGAGTCGATGTGCGTCGTCTCCGAGGAGCTCTCGCGCGGCTACATCGGGGTCGGCTCGCTCGGCACGCGCTCGGAGATCGCGGCCGAGCTGATCCTCGGCGGCGGCACCGAGGAGCAGAAGCGGCACTGGCTGCCGAAGATCGCGTCGGGCGAAGTCCTGCCGACGGCGGTGTTCACCGAGCCCAACACCGGCTCCGATCTGGCCTCGCTCAAGACGCGCGCGGTACGCGACGGCGACACCTACAAGGTCTACGGCAACAAGACCTGGATCACCCATCCGGTGCGCGCCGACCTGATGACCCTGCTGGTGCGCACCGATCCGAGCGAGCCGGGCTACCGCGGGCTCTCCATGCTGCTCGCCGAGAAGCCGCGCGGCACGGACGAGGAGCCGTTCCCGTCGCCCGGCATGTCGGGCGGCGAGATCGAGGTGATCGGCTATCGCGGCATGAAGGAGTTCGAGATCGGCTTCGACGGCTTCGAGGTCAAGGCCGCGAACCTGCTCGGCGGGACCGAGGGACAGGGCTTCAAGCAGCTGATGCAGACGTTCGAGTCCGCCCGTATCCAGACCGCGGCGCGTGCGGTCGGCGTCGCGCAGTCGGCGATGGAGCTTGCCGCGCGCTATGCCGACGAGCGCGTGCAGTTCGGCGAGAAGCTCGAGCGCTTCCCGCGCGTCGCCGACAAGATCGCCATGATGGCGGTCGAGATCATGATCGCGCGCCAGATCACCTATTACGCCGCGCGCCAGAAGGACTCAGGCCGGCGCTGCGACCTCGAGGCCGGGATGGCCAAGCTGCTCGCCGCACGCGTCGCATGGGCGGCGGCCGACAACGCCGTCCAGATCCACGGCGGCAACGGTTTCGCTCTGGAATATCCGGTCTCGCGCGTCCTATGCGACGCGCGCATCCTGTCGATCTTCGAGGGCGCGGCCGAGATCCAGGCGCAGGTGATCGCGCGCCGATTGCTCGATGGCAGCAACTGACTCCGACCCCGACTCTATTCGCGCAGGTCGGCGGCAATGGCTTTGATGGCAGCCTTTAGAGCATGATCCCGAAAAGTGTGCAGCGGTTTTCGGAAAAGATCATGCTCCACGAATAACTTAGAGCGCGATGACGATTCGAAGAAAAGTCATCGTGCTCTAGGAGCGGCAGCTCGTCGATCACGACGTTCCAGATGATTGGGTCTGAAATTCCCTCATATTGATGGCGAAGGATATTGCCGATGCCCCGAACGCTGGCCCACGGAATCTCCGGCCGTGTGTCCTTCAAATCGTCTGGAATAGCTCTGCTGGCTTCAGAAATGATCTCGATTCGCGCGCTGTACCAGCCAGCGGAGCTCCCAGCTTTTTTCGAACTCTGCGTACGACCTTCCGCGTGTGATCTGTTCGACGCGTTCAATCGCTTCCAAGATATCGTGAAGAGCGTGCCCGACCCTGCGCGCCATCAGAATATCCGCACCGCCGACCGCTCGATATCGGCCCGCAGCATGGGATGCAGACCGTCGCGCGTCGTCACGTCCACCGGCACGCCCAACTCCTGCTCCAGGAAGTGCTTGATACTGGTGAGGTGGAATGCGTTGAAACGGCCGGCCGCGTCGTAATCGATGAATACATCGACGTCGCTGTCATGCCGGGCCTCATCGCGCGCCCTCGAACCGAACACATAAAGCGAGGTCGCGCCCATAGCCTTCAGCGTATCGGCGCGGTCCCTAAGCTTGCTGATGGTATCGCTGCTGTTCACGTGAGCATTCTACGCCTGTGGGCGAAGGGTTGAAAGTCGTGGTCGGCGAATCCTCTCGATCTCAGCCGAGATCCGTAGCCCGGCTTTCGCCGCTTCAGCGAAAGCCGGGGGAGCTCTCCGTGCAACAAGACTTTCCCGGCTTTCGCCAAGTAGCGAAAGCCGGGCTACGCATTCGCCCCGCGCAGCGCACGGTCGAGATCGGCGTAGAGGTCGTCAGGGTCTTCCAGGCCGACCGACAGCCGCAGCAGGTCGGGCGGGCAGGGCGAGTCCGGGCCTTCGACCGAGGCGCGGTGCTCGATCAGGCTCTCGACGCCGCCGAGCGAGGTCGCGCGTTTCCACAGTTCGACCCGAGCCGCCGTATCGATCGCGGCGCGCTCGCCGTCCTTGACGCGGAGCGACAGCATGCCGCCGAAGCCGCTCATCTGGCGCGCCGCCACGGCGTGGCCAGGGTGCGAGGGCAGGCCGGGGTAGAGCACCGCCGACACGCACGGATGCCGGGCGAAATGGGTGGCGAGCAGCGCGGCGCTCTCGGCCTGCGCCCGCACCCGCACCTCCAGCGTGCGCAGCCCGCGCAGCACCAGCCAGGCCTCGAACGGCCCGAGGATCGCGCCGTGATGCGCGCGTACCTGCCGGATGCGCGCCCACAGCGCATCCTCGCGCGCGGTCGCGAGCGCGCCCGCGATCACGTCCGAATGGCCGTTGAGGTACTTGGTCGCCGAATGCATCACGATGTCGGCGCCGAGCGCCAGCGGCCGCGTGAACACCGGGGTCGCCGCGGTCGAGTCGATGCCGAGCACGGCGCCGCCGGCATGGGCGATGGCGGCCACGGCGGCGATGTCGGTGATGCCCCACAGCGGATTGGATGGCGTCTCGATCCAGACAAGTTTCGTGTCGGGCTTCATCGCGGCGCGCACCGCATCGAGATCGGCGAAGTCGACGAGGTCGACGCGATAGCCGAACAGCGGCGCCTCGTTGACCAGCCAGTCGCGCAGGCCCCAGTAGCACACCTGCGGCGCGAGCAGGTGCGATCCGGGCGGCAGCGCGAGCACGACACTGGTGGCCGCCGCCATGCCGGAGCCGAACAGCATGGCCTCATGCGCGCCCTCGAGCGCCGCGATCACCGCCTCGGTCTGCCGCACCGTCGCGTTGTCGGGCCGGCCGTAGCCGTAGCCGGCGCGATACTGGTTGTCGGGATCGCGGATGAAGGTGGTGGCGACGTGCACCGGCGTGACCACCGCCTTGGTGACCGGTTCGACGGCGCCGAGCGCCTGCGCGGCAAGCGTGCGGGGTTTGAGCGGGCGCGGCTGGTCGGTCATGGTCGCCTCCGGCCGCGATCACATCAAACCGCCGGCATCTTGTAAAACGGGGACGCGCGCGCGACATGCACCGGCGGCGGCGCCGCCGAAGGAGGCCTCATGGCGAATTTTCTCTATACCTACGGCGTCGCGATCGCCATCGGCGCGGTCGCGGTCGTGCTCCTGCTCGGCCTCATCAACATGATGCGCGGCGGATCGCCCAACCGCTCGCAGAAGCTGATGCGGCTGCGCGTGCTGCTGCAGTTCGTCGCCATCGTCATCGTCATGCTGACGATCTGGGCGATGGGACGGTGACCCAACCGCCGGTCAGTTATAGGCGCCCTTGGGCGGCTCGCTCGGCGGGGCCTTCATCTTTTCGGCCGGCTTCGCCTTCTTTTTCTTCTTCGCCGCGCCGCTGAGATCGGTCGGCTGCCCCTGGGCGGTCGAGAGCTGCGGGCCCGCGTTCGCCGCGGACACGCCGGCGACGGGAAGCAGCAGGAGAGCGGCGGATGCGATGAGAATCGTGAAACGCACGGAATTCCTCCTGGGCGCTGGTTTCCGGGTTGCGGTCGAATAGGATAGACATTCGCAACGCTACGGGAAGCGGCAATCGCCGTCGCGAGGGTCACATGGTCGTGCTCAACCGCATCTACACGCGCACCGGCGACGACGGCACGACGGCGCTCGGCAGCGGCGACCGGCGCAAGAAATACGATCTGCGCGTCGCCGCCTACGGCACGCTCGACGAGGTCAACGCGGTGATCGGGCTCGTCCGTTTGCACGCGGCGGACGACGCGACGCTCGACGGCACGCTCGGCCGCATCCAGAACGACCTGTTCGACGTCGAAGCCGACCTGTGCCTGTCGGAGAAGGGGCCGGGCGGGGCGCGGCTGACCGTCACCGACCGCCAGGTCGAATGGCTCGAGAACGAGATCGACCGCTTCAATGCCGACCTCGCCGCGCTGCGGTCGTTCATCCTGCCGGGCGGCAGCGCGGCCGCAGCCACCATGCATCTCGCCCGCACGGTGTGCCGGCGCGCCGAGCGGCTGATGGTGGAACTGAGCGATCAGCCGGGCGAAAGCGTCACGCCGGCTTCGCTCAAATACGTCAACCGTTTGTCGGATTTCCTGTTCGTCGCGGGCCGTTATTGTAATGGTAAGGGAGCGAGCGACGTGCTCTGGGTTCCCGGCGCCAATCGCTGAAAGGCCTTCATGGTCATTCCCGTCTACGACAACGATCCCCAGGATCAGAACCCCCACGCGCCCGTGACGTGGGGGTTGATCGCCGTCAACATCGTCGTGTTCCTGATCCAGCTCGCATCGGCCGATGCCACCACCGAGGCGATTGCGCGCAACTTCGCGCTCGTTCCGGCCGATCTCATCGGCCGCTCCGAGCCCAATGCCTGGTTTCCCCCGTTGCTCACCACGCTGACCTACATGTTTCTGCACGGCGGCTGGACCCACATCATCTTCAACATGCTGTTCCTGTGGGTGTACGGCGACAATATCGAAGACGCCATGGGATCGGGGCGGTTCCTGCTGTTCTATCTGCTCTGCGGCATGGCGGGCGGTCTCGCGCATGCGCTGAGCACGCTCGATTCGACCATCCCGCTGGTCGGCGCATCGGGCGCCGTCGCCGGCGTGGTCGCCGCCTACCTGATGCTGCGGCCGTGCGCCAAGATCACCGTACTGTTATTCGTTGCGATTCCGATCAAGCTCGACGCCTATTGGGTGCTCGGCTTCTGGGTGTTGACGCAGGTCTGGCACGTGTTGGTGGCGGAGCCAGGCAATACCGCCTGGTGGGCGCATATCGGCGGGCTCGTCGCGGGTGCGATCCTGGTGACTTTCATGCGCCGTCCGGGCGTGCCGCTGTTCGAGTGCATATCTCCCGACGATGCCGTTGTGATCAAAGCCGAATCCCGACCCAAGCCGGGTCCGTGGAGCGCGCGTTGACACGCCGGGACGCGAGCCATAGGTTGCCCGCCGCGCTGCGGGAGTAGCACAGCAATGAAGGTTCTCGTGCCCGTGAAGCGGGTGGTCGACTTCAACGTCAAGATTCGCGTCAAAGCGGACGGGTCGGGCGTCGAACTTGCCAACGTCAAGATGTCGATGAACCCCTTCGACGAGATCGCGGTCGAGGAAGCGATCAGGCTGCGAGAACAGGGCAAGGCAACCGAGATCGTGGTCGTGTCGATCGGACCGGCGCAGGCCGCCGAGACCATCCGCACCGCGCTTGCCATGGGGGCCGACCGCGGCATCCTGGTGAAGGCGGACGGGGTGGTCGAGCCACTCGCGGTCGCCAAGATCCTCAAGGGCGTGGTGGAGGCCGAGGAACCAGGCCTCGTCATCATGGGCAAGCAGGCGATCGACGACGACAGCAATCAGACCGGGCAGATGCTCGCGGCGCTGCTCGGCTGGCCGCAGGGCACGTTCGCCTCCAAGCTCGCGATCGACGGCGACAGCATCCTGGTCACGCGCGAGGTCGACGGCGGGCTGCAGACCGTAAAGCTCAAGGGCAAGGCGATCGTGACGACGGACCTGCGCCTCAACGAGCCGCGCTATGCCTCGCTGCCGAACATCATGAAGGCGAAGAAGAAGCCGATCGCCGACAAGACGCCGGCCGATTATGGCGCCGACGTCGCGCCGCGGCTCGACGTGCTCAAGACGGTCGAGCCCTCCGGCCGCAAGGCCGGCGTGAAGGTCGGCTCGGTCGCCGAGCTGGTCGGCAAGCTCAAGGACGCAGGGGCGCTCTAGATGACGACGCTGCTGCTTGCCGAACACGACAACAAGTCGCTCAAGGACGCGACCCACAAGGCGCTGACCCTCGCCAAGGCGCTCGGCGGCGACGTGCACGTGCTGGTCGCCGGTTCCGGCGCCAAGCCCGCTGCCGACGGCGCCGCCAAGCTCGACGGCGTCGCCAAGGTGCTGCTCGCCGACAGCCCGGCCTACGAGCACATGCTGGCCGAACCGACCGCGGCGCTGATCGTGTCGCTCGCCGGCCCCTACGATGCGATCGTCGCGCCGGCGACGACGGCCGGCAAGAACATCATGCCGCGGGTCGCCGCATTGCTCGACGTGATGCAGGTCTCCGACGTCACCAAGGTGGTCGCGCCGGATACCTTCGAGCGGCCGATCTACGCCGGCAATGCCATCCAGACCGTCAAGTCGAAGGACAACAAGAAGGTCATCACGGTGCGTACGGCGGCGTTCCAGGCCACGGGCGAGGGCGGCTCCGCCGCCCCGGTCGAGAACGCGGCCGCGGCGGCCGATCCCGGCATCTCGTCGTTCGTCGGCGAGGAGCTGTCGAAGTCGGAGCGGCCGGAACTGACCTCGGCCAAGATCATCATCTCGGGCGGGCGCGCGATGCAATCGCGCGAGAACTTCACCAAATACATCGAGCCGGTCGCCGACAAGCTCGGCGCGGCGGTCGGCGCCTCGCGCGCGGCCGTCGATGCCGGCTACGCGCCGAACGACTGGCAAGTCGGGCAGACCGGCAAGGTGGTAGCGCCCGAACTCTACATCGCGGTCGGCATCTCGGGCGCGATCCAGCATCTGGCGGGCATGAAGGACTCCAAGATCATCGTGGCGATCAACAAGGACGAGGAGGCGCCGATCTTCCAGGTCGCCGACTATGGCCTGGTCGCCGACCTCTATCAGGCCCTGCCCGAACTCGCGACCGAACTCGGCAAGCTCGGCAAATAGGTTTCCCGGACGGACATCATGGCGCTCAAAATCCAGAAGATCGGCGTGATCGGTGCCGGGCAAATGGGCAACGGCATCGCCCATGTGGCGGCGCTCGCCGGGTTCGACGTGCTGCTCAACGACCTGTCGGCCGACCGCATCAAGGAAGGGCTCGCCACCATCAACGGCAACATGGCGCGTCAAGTCGGACGCAAGCTGATCAGCGAGGAGGACCGGCAGGGGGCGATCGCGCGCGTGACGCCGGCCGAGACCATCGACGCGCTCGCCGACTGCGACCTGGTGATCGAGACCGCGACCGAGAAGGAAGACGTCAAGCGCAAGATCCTCGCCGACCTCTGCCCGGTGCTCAAACCCGAGGCCATCATCGGCACCAACACCTCGTCGATCTCGATCACGCGGCTCGCCTCCTCGACCGACCGCCCGGAGCGCTTCATCGGCATTCATTTCATGAACCCGGTGCCGTTGATGGAGCTGGTGGAGCTGATCCGCGGCATCGCCACCGCGGACGCGACGTTCGAGGCGACTAAGGAGTTCGTCTCCAAGCTGCACAAGAAGATCGCGGTGGCCGAGGACTTCCCGGCCTTCATCGTCAACCGCATCCTGCTGCCGATGATCAACGAGGCGATCTACACGCTCTATGAGGGCGTCGGGAACGTCGAGGGGATCGACACCGCGATGCGGCTCGGCGCCCACCATCCGATGGGGCCGCTCGAGCTCGCCGACTTCATCGGGCTCGATACCTGCCTCTCGGTCATGCAGGTGCTGCACGAGGGGCTCGCCGACTCCAAGTACCGCCCGTGCCCGCTGCTGGTGAAATACGTCGAGGCCGGCTGGCTCGGCCGCAAGGCGCAGCGAGGGTTCTACGACTATCGCGGCGAGAAGCCGGTGCCGACGCGCTGAAATTGGCTATTTCGACGGAAGATGTTGCGCGAAGTCCATGCGTTGATGCAGGACACGGACCACGTCGATACCGGCGTCGGTGAGGCGGAAAAACAGCACGTGGGAACCAACCGAGTATTTGCGATAGCCAGACCGAATTTGGTCGCACGCGAGGCCGCGACGGGGATCGCGAGCGATAGTTTCTATGGCATGATGGAGTTGCCGGATATAACGCTCGGCCTGATCGGCGTTCCAAGTTTCGGCTGAATAGTCCCAAATCTCATCGATGTCGGCCTGCGCGCGCGGCGAGAGGACATAGCGGCTCATGCTGAGGATGTTTTTCCACGGCGTTTGCGGGAAATGAAACTCTCGAAGTCAAACGGCGTTGACGGACCACTCTGTTCGCCCTCTATGAGAGCGGCGCGCAGGGCCTCGACTTTCATTTCGTGCTCCTCGAGCAAGCGCAGACCAGCCCGCACCACGTCACTGGCGGAGCCGTAGCGGCCTTGCGTAAGTTGGCGCTCGATGAAAGAAGCGAAATGATCGCCAAGCGTTACCGACGTATTCTTCGACATTGGGCGGTCTGGTCTCATAGTAAGTGAATATCAAGAAATACCAGATTTTGGTATTCCGGACAAGCTGTTGCTGCTCAGTGGCCTAGTGTTTGCGCCGCCGAACAGCGCGGGCAACGGCTACCGCCGGCCGCCCGTCGATCGCCGCAAGCCCGACCGCGATGGCGATCATGCCGGCGATGTGGCGCGCTTCGAGTGCCTCCCCGAGAAATAATGTGCCGAGCAGGATCGCGCTGACCGGGATGAGGAAGGTGACCAGCAGGACGTTGGTGGCTCCGGCGCGCGCCAGGATGCGGAAGTAGATCAGGTAGCCGAGCGCGGTCGCGACGCGGCCGAGCGCGACGGTGAGCGGCGGCAGTTCGAACAGAACGATCTTGGCGAAGAAGAACGAGCCGCCCCACAGGACCGACAGCACGATCAGCAGCGTCCAGTCGGCGAGCGCCATGGATAGCGACTGGTTGTCTTGCGCCGGCATGGGACGCACGTTCGTCGTGCAGCTTTCCCACCGCCACCCGATTTCCGCGCTCTAACCAAGCGTTAAGCGTAATGCCGAGCGCATTATCCCTCCTTCGTCATGCCCGCGCTTGTCGCGGGCATCCACGTCTTTCTGCCAAAAAAACAAAGCAAGACGTGGATGGCCGGAACAAGTCCGGCCATGACGGCGGAGGCTCTAACCGAACCTTAACCCGCTCGCACCAGTCTTGACCGGTCATGGCCGGCATCAAGCGCATCAGCTGGGGGCGGAAGATCACCGCCTGGGAACGTTCCCAGGCCTGGCGCCAGCGCCGCGCCTCCATGGTGCAGAGCTACATGGCCGACGCCAATGCGGCGAGCGCCGGCCTGCAGACCGCGGTCACCAACGCCATCAACGGCTCCGCCAGGCTTGCGACCGAGGCGGCGCTCAAGCGCATCCAGGAAGCCACCCAGGCGAAGTTCGACGAGATCGCCAAGGTCGACGTCACGGTGTAGGGTGGGCAAAAGCGCGAGCGCCGACGGTCGGGCTTGAGGCACAGAGCCCGCGCGCTTTTCCACCCGCCTATGCCCTTCGGGCTTCGGCGTGGGCTTGCCGCGCCGTAGCGCAGCGAAGGCGGGCACGGCGCGGACCAGGTGCGCGCAACCGTCACGGCCGGATGCCGCGCCTTTGCCCACCCTACGACTTCACTTCCCCAACGCCGCCTGCACCAATCTGACCGCGTCCTCGCTCGCCCATTCGGCCGGACCGGACAGGAATCCGAGCTCGCAGCCTTGGCGGTCGATCAGCAGCGTGGTCGGCATGCCGAAGGCTTTGCCGACCGCCTTGAGGTCCTGGAAGATCTTGGCGTTCGGATCGGCGTAGTAGGCGAGCCGGTCGACCTTGGCCTCCTTGAGCCAGGCTTTCGGCTTGTCCAGGTTGCGCGTGTCGATGTTGACGGCGACGACCTCGAAGCTCTCGCTCCCGAGCTTGCCCTGCAGCTCGTCGAGCGCCGGCATTTCCTTGCGGCAGGGCACGCACCAGGTCGCCCACAGGTTCAACAGGACGGTGCGGCCGCGCCAGTGGCTGAGCGCGCGCGCATTGCCGGCGGCGTCGGTGAATACCAGGTCCGGCAGGCGTTTCGGCTCGGCCGCGACGGCAAGTGCCGCGACTTCGCCGCGGGCGAGCGGCCCAAGGCGTTTGGCGAGCTCCGCCGCCTGCGTGCAGGCCGCTTCCGGATTGCGCTGAAAGGCGGCGATCCCGTATACCCCGGCCAGCCCGAAGGCGGCGCCCATGAGGGTGCCGGCTACCACCAATGCGAGCCGGCGCTTGACCAAGCCTCGCTTTGCGTCATCGGGGATCAGGGTCATCTCGGCGGTCGTGTCATGAGCAACAAGATGTGGGGCGGCCGGTTCAAGTCGGACCCCGACGCCATCATGGCGGAAATCAACGCTTCGATCGATGTCGACCGCCGCCTGTACCGCCAGGACATCGCGGCCAGCAAGGCCCATGCCGCCATGCTGGCGCAACAAGGCATTATCGGCCGCGACGATGCCGCGCGGATCGCTCACGGTCTAGACACGATCCTGTCAGAGCTCGACACCGGCAAGTTCCGCTTCAAGCGCGCGCTCGAGGACATCCACATGAACGTGGAAGCGCGCCTCGCCGACCTGATCGGGCCGGCGGCGGGACGGCTGCACACGGCGCGCTCGCGCAACGACCAGGTGGCGACCGACTTCAAGCTCTGGGTGCGCGACGCCATCGACGCCGTGGATGCCGCGCTCGCCGCCTATCAGCGCACGCTGGCCGAGAAGGCGCTCGCCCATGCGGCGACCGTCATGCCGGGCTTCACCCATCTGCAAAGCGCGCAACCGGTGACGTTCGGTCATCATCTGTTGGCCTATGTGGAGATGGCGGCGCGCGACCGCGGCCGTTTCGCTGACGCACGCCGGCGGCTCAACGAATCTCCGCTCGGATCGGCGGCGCTGGCCGGGACCTCGTTTCCGCTCGACCGCGCCATGACCGCGCGCGCTCTCGGATTCGACCGCGCCACCGCGAATTCGCTCGACGCCGTGTCGGACCGCGATTTCGTGCTCGAGACGCTCGCCGCCGCGGCGATCGCCGCCGTGCATCTCTCGCGCTTTGCCGAAGAGATCGTGATCTGGTGCTCGTCGCTCGTGGGCCTGGTCAAGCTCTCCGACAAGTTCACCACCGGCTCCTCGATCATGCCGCAGAAGCGCAACCCGGATGCGGCCGAGCTGGTGCGCGCCAAGGCCGGGCGCATCTTCGGCGCGTTGCAGGCGCTGCTCGTGGTGATGAAGGGTCTGCCGCTCGCCTACCAGAAGGACATGCAGGAGGACAAGGAAGGCGCCATGGACGCGCTCGCCGCGCTCGCGCTGTGCATCGCTGCCATGGCCGGCATGGCGGCGGACATGAAACCCGACGCGGCGCGCATGCGGTCGGCAGCGGGCGCGGGCTATGCGACCGCGACCGACCTCGCCGACTGGCTGGTGCAGGCCTTGAACATGCCGTTCCGCGAGGCGCACCAGGTCACCGGGCGCATCGTGACGGCAGCCGAGCGGGCCGGCGTTGCGCTCGACCAGCTGCCGCTCGCCGCCATGCAGGCGGTCGAGCCACGCATCAGCAAGGCGGTCTATAAAGTGCTGTCGGTCGATCGTTCAGTCGCGAGCCGGACGAGCTTCGGCGGGACGGCACCCGCCAACGTCAAGCGCGCGGCGGCCAAGTGGCTGAAGCGGCTGGCCAAAGAACAAGGCAAGGAACCAGGGAAGCGATGAACGTTGCGTCGCCGCCGTCCGGGGTGTTCGCGACGCCTGCCAGCGTCGCGAGCCTGCAGGACTGCTACTTCTATCATGTGATGGAGCTTCCCGGCTGCGGCGTCACGCCGGGCGAATGGGATTTGCGCGCCGGAGTCGAGGATTACCTCGGGCGCTATGCCTTCGCGGACAAGCGCGTGCTGGAGATCGGCCCGGCGAGCGGCTTCCTGACCTTCGAGATGGAGAAGCGCGGCGCCCAGGTGACCGCCGTCGAAGTCACCGACGACCACGAGTGGGACTACGTGCCGTACCCGCAGGCAGTGGTGGAGCCCATGCTGGCGCCACGGCGCGAGCACATGCGGCGGCTGAAGAACTCGTTCTGGTTCGCCCACGCGGCGCATCGCTCGTCCGCGCGGGTGCATTATGGCGACGCCTACCGGCTGCCGGATGCGCTCGGCCAATACGATGTCGCGCTCATGGCCTGCGTGCTGCTGCACACCCACAGCCCGCTGCGGATCATCGAGCAGTGCGCCAAACGCGCCGATGCGCTGATCATCGTCGACATGTTGCGTCCGCGGCTCGAGGGCCTGCCGTTGAGCCGCCTGGTTCCGACCGCCGCCAACCGCCAATGGGACGTGTGGTGGCAATTCAGCAGCGATTTCCTGGTCCAGTTCTGCGAGGTCCTGGGATTCGGCGACATCCAGACCACCACCCATGTGCAGTCCTATCAGGGCAAGCCGCAACGCCTGTTCACCATCGTGGCCTCGAAGGGGCCTTCCAACGCCGCAACACGGGCGCAAACGCCGGGCCTGTGGCCGCGATTGCGGCGCGCGATTGCCACAATCCGCCGCTCTGCTTGAGCTGGCTTTCCCCTCTCCCGCGTAGCGGGAGAGGGTGCCCGAGCGTAGCGAGGGCGGGAGAGGGCCCCTCTCCCGCCTCGGACCTGCGGTCCTCGGCACCCTCTCCCCGCTTCGCGGGGCGAGGGGAACGCGCGGCGCGTTCAGCGTGGCATGCGATAGCTTGCGGGGACCCGCGGGTTCGCGCCGCCACGGCGATCTGCTATAGGGTGCGCCTGATCGGGGAGTATCTTTCGTGACTCGGACTGCCGGCTGTTCCTATTTCCGCGTGACAGGCGTGCTTGTTGCGCTCTTGCTCGCCGTCACGCTCTCGGCGTGCGGGCGCAAGGGGCCGTTGGAGCCGCCGCCGTCGCCGGCGTTCAGCGACGTGCCGGGCGAGCTGCAGACCGACGCGCAGGGCCGCACCATCGCGCCGCCGGGGCAAAAGAAACGAATCCCCCTCGACGTGCTTCTCGACTGACCAGCGCATGATCCCGAAAAGTTGACAGACTTTTCGGACAAGATGATGCGCAAACGCGAAGAAACAACGCCCTCCAAGGCCGGCCCATGCACCATTTCACCTATCGCGCCGGCGTGATGCACGCCGAGGCGGTCGACCTGACTGCGCTCGCCGCAAGCGTCGGAACGCCGTTCTACTGCTATTCGACCGCGACGCTGGAGCGCCATTACCGCGTCTTCGCCGGCGCTTTCGCCGACGTGCCGGCGCTGGTGTGCTACGCCCTGAAGGCGAACTCCAACCAGGCGGTGATCGCGACCTTGGCCCGGCTCGGCGCCGGCGCCGACGTGGTTTCCGGCGGCGAACTGAAGCGTGCGCTCGCTGCCGGCGTGCCGCCGGCCAAGATCATGTTCTCGGGCGTCGGCAAGACCGCGGCCGAGCTCGCCGCCGCGGTCGACAGCGGAATCCTCTGCGTCAACGTGGAGTCCGAGCGCGAGCTCGAGCAGCTCTCGGCGATCGCGGCCGCGAAGGGCGCGACCGCCTGCGTTTCGTTGCGCGTCAATCCGGACGTCGATGCGCGCACCCACGCCAAGATCGCGACCGGCAAGTCGGAGAACAAGTTCGGCATCCCGATCAGCCGCGCGCGCGCCGTCTATGCCCGCGCCGCCAGGCTCAAGGGCGTGCGCGTTGCCGGCGTCGACATGCATATCGGCAGCCAGATCACCGAGCTGCAGCCGTTCGACGACGCCTTTGCGCTGCTGTCGGACTTCGTGCGCACCTTGCGCGCCGACGGCCACCATATCGAGCATGTCGATCTCGGCGGCGGCCTCGGCATCCCGTATCGCGACGACAATGAGCCGCCGCCCGATCCGCAAGCCTATGCGGCGGTGGTCAAGCGCGCGACCCGCGATCTCGACTGCATGCTGATCTTCGAACCCGGACGCGTGATCGTCGGCAACGCCGGCATTCTGCTCACCCGGGTGCTCGACGTGAAGCGCGGCGACGCCAAGACCTTCGTCATCGTCGACGCGGCGATGAACGACCTGATCCGCCCGACCTTGTACGAGGCGTATCACGACATCCGCCCGGTGCAGGAGCCGGCGGCCGGTGCGCCGCGCATCGTCGCCGACGTGGCCGGGCCGATCTGCGAGACCGGCGACTATCTGGCGCTCGGCCGCGACATGGTGGAGCCGCAGCCGGGCGACCTGCTGGCGGTCATGACGGCGGGCGCCTATGGGGCGGTGCAGGCCGGGACCTACAACACCCGCGCGCTGGTGCCCGAAGTGTTGGTCAAGGGCGCCGAATGGGCCCTGGTGCGCCCGCGCCTGGAGGTCGAAGCGCTGATCGCGCTCGATCGCATGCCGGCGTGGCTGTGACGGCTGTCGGCGGTTCGTCTGGCTGTCGTATCGTTGGGCGCGCAACGCCCTGTCTGTGATGAGATAGGCACTGAAAGCGCCACAGCCTCCCTCCCCCCTTGTGGGGGAGGTGGCCTCGCGAAGCGAGGCCGGAGGGGGACTCGCCACAAGCACGAAGAGCCTGCGCTGCAAAGACAAAGCAAAGACCCCCTCCCGCCCGCCTGCGCCCTGCGGGCTCCGGCGGTCGACCTCCCCCACAAGGGGGGAGGTGCTGTGGCACTTTCGGCGCCGATACCTCCGAGCGAAAGCATCAGCGCCAGATGCGACATCATTGGGAGACAAGCGCCCCTCCGGCGCCTCGGTTCGGCCCGAAAGTTGCATTCCAGTCATACTGTCATGTGACTTGCTTGTGACAGGCCCCCAAATCAGGGTATTTGTGAGGTCTTGGAGACACCGGTGACCGACCGCCCGACCGACGCCGCACCCGACGCCCGCCGTCGCTCGGACGCGCCAGCGGTCGATTCGCTGCTGGGCCGCGCGCTCACCCGCGCCTGGTGGAGCATCCTGTGGGAGCGGCTGTGGCCCGCCCTGGCGACGCTTGCGGTCGCTATCGGAATCTTCCTCGCAGCCTCCTGGGCCGGGTTATGGCTTTGGCTGACGCCGCTCGGCCGCGCCGTCGCGTTGTTCATCTTCGTGGGCGCGACCGCGGTCGCGGCCGTGCCGCTGTTCCGTTTCCGCCTGCCCAACACTTATGACGGGCTGCGCCGGCTCGACCGCGGCAGCGGGCTGCCGCACCGTCCCGCGACCGCGCTCGCCGACGAGATTGCGGCCGGGCCCGGCGACCAGGTGGCGCAGGCGCTATGGCGCGCCCATGTGGCGCAGGCCGTGCGCGATGCGGCGCGGCTGCGTGCCGGCACGCCGCGCCCGCGCCTGTCGCTGCTCGATCCGCTCGCGGTGCGCGCGCTTGTGCTCCTGCTGGTGGTCGCGACGTTCTTTGCCGCGTCCGGCGAGCGCGTGAGGCGCATCACCGCGGCGTTCGATTGGGCCGGCGTCGTCGCGCCGAAGAATTTCCGCGTCGATGTCTGGGTCACGCCGCCGACCTACACCGGCCGGCCTCCGATCATCCTGCCGGGTATCCGTGCCGGCGAGCCGGCGCAGGCCGCGGCGGTCCAGACGGTTCCGGCCGGCAGCGTGCTGGTGATCCGCGCGACCGGTACCAGCCGGCTCGAGGTGCTTGCCTCCAGCGGGCTCGTGGCGGCAAGCCGCGAGGGCGCCCCGCAGCCGCCTGCCGGCACCGAGGAGCATCGTTTCACGATCCGCGACAACGGCACCGTCACGTTGCGCGGGGTGCGCGACGACGACGTCGCGTTCACCTTCGCGGCCATTGCGGACCGCCCTCCGAGCATCGCGCTCACCAAGGAGCCGGAGCCGCAGGCGCGCGGCTCGCTGCAACTCTCCTACAAGGTCGACGACGACTACGGCGTGATCGGCGCGCAGGCGATCTTCGCGCTCAAGCCGAAACCCAATGCCGACGGAACGACGCCGCGCCCGCTCTACGGCGCGCCGGACTTCGCCCTGGTGCTGCCGCAGGCGCGCACCCGCAACGGCGTCGGGCAGACCACCAAGGATCTGTCCGATCATCCCTGGGCCGGCGCCGACGTGGTGCTCACCCTCACCGCCAAGGACGAAGCCGGCAACGAGGGCGCAAGTTCGCCGACCGAGTTTCGTCTGCCCGAGCGCGTGTTCGTCAAGCCGGTCGCGCGCGCGCTGATCGAGCAGCGCCGCAACCTCGCGCTCGACGCCGGTGGGCGCGAGCGCGTGCTCGCCGCGCTCGATGCGCTCGCCATCGCGCCCGAGATGTTCACGCCGGAGGTGCCGATCTATCTCGGCCTGCGCTCGATCTTCTGGCAGCTCACCAATTCCAAGAGCGACGATCAGCTGCGCGACGTGGTGGCGCGGCTGTGGGCCATGGCGGTCACCATCGAGGACGGCCTGCTCTCGGACGCGGAAGCCGCGCTGCGCGCCGCGCAGGAGGCGCTGCGCCAGGCGCTCGAGCGCGGAGCGACCGACGAGGAATTGAAGAAGCTCACCGAGCAGCTGCGCCAGGCGCTCGACCGCTTCCTGCAGGCGCTGGCCGAGCAGCTGCGCAAGAACCCGCAGCAGCTTGCCCGCCCGCTCGATCCCAACGCGCGTCAGCTGCGGCCGCAGGATCTCAAGAGCATGATCGACCGCATGGAGCAGCTCGCGCGCTCCGGCGCCAAGGATGCGGCGAAGCGGATGCTCGAAGAGCTGCAGCAGATGCTCGAGAACCTGCAGATGGCGCGGCCCGGCCAGCAGCAAGGCGACGACATGGACGACGACATGATGTCGGCGCTCGATGAGCTCGGCAACATGATCCGCGAGCAGCAGAACCTGCGCGACCGCACCTTCCGCGAGGGCCAGGACCAGCGCCGCAACCAGCGCAGCCAGCGCGGGCCGCGCGACCGGCAGAACCCGCAAGCCGGCGACCCGAACCAGCAGGGCGGGGAGAAGAACTTCGGCGAGCTCAGGCAGAACCAGCAGGCGCTGCGCGAGCAGCTCAAGAAGCTGCTCGAGGAGCTCAAGAAGCGCGGCATGCCGCAGCCCGGGCAGGGCCAGCCGCAGCCGGGGCAGGGCGAGGGCGACCCGCTCGGCCAGGCCGAACAGGCGATGCGCGACGCCGAGGGCTCGCTCGGCGACGGCAATGCCGACGGCGCGGTGGATTCGCAGGGGCGCGCGCTCGATGCCATGCGCCGCGGCGCGCAGAACCTCGCCCAGCAGATGCAGCAGGGCGGGCCGGGCGGCCCCGGCCCGGGCAATCCCGGCCGCATGGGCCCGGCGCGCGCCAACAACGATACCGATCCGCTCGGCCGCCCGTTACGCGGGCGCGACCTCGACGACGGCGTGACCGTCAAGGTGCCGGGCGAGATCGACGTGCAGCGCGCGCGCCGCATCCTCGAGGAGCTGCGCCGGCGCTTCGCCGACCCGGCGCGGCCGCAGCTCGAGCTCGAATATATCGAGCGGCTGTTGAAGGATTTTTGAGCGGTATCATGGGGTGGGCGAAGGCGCGCGCTTGCGCGCCGTGCCCACGCGCTCGCCGGCATTCGCAGTGACGCCGATGAGCGTCAGCGAATTTGGCGCGGCCTTCCTGCGCGGATCGGTCCCGGTTGAGGCGCCCTTTTAATTTCCGGCGCCACTCCGCCTACTTATCCACACTGTCCACAACTTGCGCTTTGCTGCGAATGCCATAACCTTTCGGCAGGTATTGACTCTCAAAAGTATCCCGAGACCACGCGTCTTGGGATCATGAATTTGTCGCAACGCGCGAATTTGATACTTGCTCACATCCTCTACATCGATTGCGCACAGTGTTGTCCCCTGTTGCATTGCGCCCGACATCTTTCGGAGCGGCCACATGGCAAAACTGACAAGAGCTCAGAAGAAGGCGCTCGCTGAGGCGCGAAAGTTTCGGGAGATAGTGTTCTTACTGCTGGCGACCACCCATCCCGATTGGAATGATTGGGAATGGGACTGGCTGCACGACGAATCGCGTCGAGAGCTCGACTACATCTACACTGAGAAGGAACAGGCCGTCCTCGATCGGCTCGTTGTCTATTCGAAGTCGTTCACTGAATACGCTAGTCACACCGTACCTGAATTGATTGCAATTGCGTATCACCATCGTTGCGACCTAGACGAAGATGGCCAACTTTTCGTTGAAAAACTGCATGCTTGGGGCGCGGTCGATTTGAAACGGCGCCAAATCCAACGTCTCGCCGGTATTTGCCGCCGAACCGAGAGAATTGGACGCGATGCACTCAGAGACTATGTTCCACCGACACAAGACGAAGCCGCTTAGCTCGGATTGAGCGGAATCCGGGGCTCTGCAGCCACGGGCGAGACCTCCCCGGGTTTCGCTTTCCGCTCAACCCGGGCTACGCGCTGGATTTCGAGCAGGTCCTGGAGGATGGGCTTATCGCTCAAGGACAAGCTCCGCATTGCCGTAGCGGAGCTGGCGGCGAAAACGTCCCTTCACCCGGACCACGGGATTGACCGGTACTTGCGTCGAGCGGCCCTCGTTGTAGGCGCGCTCGGATTCGGTCGGCTCCCACGCGACGCCGAGCTTGTCGAGCGCTTGGCGGGCTGCGCCACTGAAGCCATTAGGGCTGTAGAGCATCGGTCGGCCGGACAGCCGCGACTTTACCGCCCGCCCGTAGACTCCATAGCCGAGTCGCACGAGGTGGCCGTCCTCGGTCATGCGCCGCAAAGCGCGCAGCACCTGGTCCTCACCGCCGAGGTCGGCGAACTCGCGCGGGAGGAACACGGCGTCGTCCTTCTTGCGGGCCATCCGCTCCTCGATCTTGTCACGCAGCGTTTTCCGGCGAGGCATTGGTGCATCCTTTGCAAAAACCCGACACTCAAATATTAGCAGAAACCCGACATGTCTCAAGGGAAAATCAGGTATTATCAATGTATTGTTAGATCAATGATCTAGCGACATAAGCCGCGCCGGGCGCAAGAAAGCCGGGCTCGCGCGCTCATCCATGGAAGAGCGGAGGTTCTCCGCGCGCTGCTTGTGGACACGCCCCGGAAATATTCGAACTTCTGACTCCCAGAAAGCGGATCAACCTTTGCCGCCAAGTGAAGGGACAAGCGGCGCATGAATCAGTGTGACGTCCGGAATTTCGGTCACGCGGTCCCGCGCCGCGCGCAGGACGTCCTGATCGCTCTTGGGCAGCGTGGGCAAATCGCCGTCCTTGAAGTAGCCGATCGCCCGCAAAGCAAGCGCCGGGTCCTTGCCGTACATCTTGGCGAAGGCACCCAGGCCCTTCTCCAGCGACACGTCGGCGGACAGCATCGCGGCGATGTCGCGGTAGTCCTTGGCCTCGGCCCGGTCGAGAATCGCCTTCAGCTTCGTGGCCAGGAGATCCTCCATGGAGGCGACGAGCAGCGTCGCGTCGCTCGTCTGCAGCGGATCGCCGATCCGGCCAATGTGGAAGCGGCCAAAGAACGAGATCTTCACAGGACCGGACGGCATTTTCACGCTCACGACGAGCGTGTTTTCATCCTCCTGAAGGGTCTTGGCCTCGCGCAGAAACGCGAAGGATGCTTGCAATTCCTTCTTGTCGAGAGGCGCCGATCGAAAGAAATCGAAATCGATGGAGACACGATGGCCGAGATGAAGGGCGACCGCGGTTCCGCCGTACAGCACGAAAGATAGACGCGGAGCAGGCGCAAGGAGCGGCCAGATTTCTTGCTGAGCCTGGGGCAGGATCGCGGTCTTTGCGTTAAGCCGGTTCGGCATCGAACGATCTCCGCGGCGGCGCGTCCGGGATCGTGCGGCCGGTGGCGCGGCCCAGGCGCCCGCGCCAGAATTCCCACGATCGATCGTCGATCCAGCCCGGCTCTGCCCCCAGCATGGCGTCCGCCAGACGCTCGGGCCCGAGCGTCCTTTCGAGCCGCCGCACGTCCTCGAACGACGCCAAGCTCATCGCCTGCGCGAGAATGCGAGCATCCGAGCGCGGCGCTCCGCCGACCGGCTCCCACCAGAAGAACTTCTGCTCCAACTCGACCGCAAGGTCCGGGGGGAGGCTAAGGACGGGCGTTGCGCGCATGCCTTATCTTAGCACGACACAGCGCATCGGGTTAGTCGGAAGCAGTTCCTCCAGCGGAAATTCCGACGTATTACCAATGCATTAGAGCAGTGTTGGCGCGGTTGGCGCGGCGTTCCCCGGGTTGGCTTAAAATCTCAACCACTTGAACGCATACCGGTATTCGGTATACCACACACTTCGATGATCCGATCGTTTGGCGACAAACGCACCGAGGCGCTGCTCCGGGATGAACGGGTACGTCAGTTCGCGGGGATCGCGCGTATTGCCAAGCGGAAGCTTGAAGCGGTCAACGCCGCAGGCCGGCTGGAGGATTTGACGATACCGCCGTCGAACCGGCTGGAGAAGCTCAAGGGCGACCTCAAGGACTTTCACTCCATTCGGATCAATGACCAATGGCGGGTGATCTTCAAATGGATCAATGGCGAGCCGCATGAGGTTCGGATCGTGGACTACCATTGAGAGGAGACGACGATGGCGGAGAATGAGTTTGCGCCGGTCACGCCCGGCGAAATGCTGAAAGAAGAATTTCTAGCTGCGTATGGTTTGTCGCAGAGTCAGCTCGCGAAGGCCATAGGAATTTCGCCGAACCGGATCGCCGAGATCGTCAACAACCGGCGGCGCATCACTGCTGACACGGCGCTTCGGCTGAGCCTTTACTTTGGCAATAGTCCGGAGTTCTGGCTGAATCTTCAGAGCCATTACGACCTGAAAATGGCGCGGCGGAACCTCAAACCCGAAGACGCCAAACGCATCAAAGCACTTCGGGCCGCCTGAACGGCTATCACAGATCCGCAAACCGCAGCATTTGCTCATAGAGACGCTTGGTCTCGATCGAGCGGCACATGTTCGGGAGCGCCGACATCCTCCGTAACGGTCGAGTCGTTTTCGATATCGGCGGCAACAAATATCGCCTCGTCACCGCCATACACTACCGAGGCCAGAGGATCTATGTGCGGTTCATCGGCACGCACAAGGAATACGACGAGATCAATGCCGAGACGGTTTGAGGAGCGGCGCATGCAGATTCGACGTACCCGAGCCGATCATCGCGCGGCGTTGAAGGTGGTCGAACGGCGGTGGAATGCCGAGCCGGGCACGCCGGAGGGTGACCGGGTCGAGGTGCTGGTGACGCTGATCGAGGCTCATGAGGCGCAGCATCATCCGATTCCGGCGCCCGACCCATCGCCGCCGTCGCCTTCATGATGGAGCAGAAACGTTTGAGCCGGAAAGACCTCGAGCCGGCGATCGGCAGTCGCGGTCGCGTTTCCGAAGTGCTCACGCGCAAGCGTCCGCTTACCTTGCCGATGGTCCGCGCGCTCAGCAAGCCGCTCGACATTCCGACGGACGTGCTGGCCCAGCCCTATGAAACGCGACCGGCGGCCTGAAACGGCCGAGTCGCGCCGCGCAAAATGTCCTGATCGCTCCGTGGGAGAGGCACTCACGTATAGATGCCGCACTGTGGCGCCGCCAAATTACCCTCGCTTCCCTCGCCTGCGCGCCTTCTTCACCGCCGGCCCTCCCATCGCCGCGATCAGGCGTTGGGCCTTGTCGCCGAAATTGATCGAGAACTCATTGACGAAGCCGGGACGGCGATTGATCTTCGTCGTGGTCCGTTTGACGACCTCGACGTCGACCAATTTGTCCAGTTGCTTGTAGATCGCGCTCTGCGATTGCCGGGTCAGCTCGCGAATCCTTGCGACGGTGACCTTCTCGCCGCGCTGTTCGAGAACGAAGACCAGCAGGAACAGGCCGAGCTGTTGCAGGCGCGCGGCGCCGGTCTCACCGGGAAGAATCTCCGCGAGGATGCGATCGACCGACATGCCGACCAGATTGCCCAAGAATGCAAGTTGCATCTAGCTATAATTCCCTATATACGCAAGCAATCGGACCGTTCCCATGACGCAGCGCGCAAGCCGCGCAGCAAAGGATATATCATTGCCTCGACGGGCCAAGTTCCTCGGAGGAGCCGACGACAAGGCCGTCCGTCCGCGCCGCGCCGGACCGGAAGACGTCGAGATCGGCCAGAAAATCCGCGCGCTGCGCCTGGAACGCGGCCTGTCGCAGGAGGGATTGGGCCAGGCGGTCGGCGTCACGTTCCAGCAGGTGCAGAAATACGAGCGCGGCGCCAACCGCGTGTCGGCGGGCCGGCTGCAGCGGTTCGCCGATGCGCTGGAGGTGCCGGTCACGTTCTTCTACGGCGCCGACAGCTCCGGCAAGGCGCACCGGGAAACCGGGTTCGGCTACCTGAAGTCCAAGAAATCGCTGCGGCTCGCGCGCGCCTTCGTTACCATCCCCGAGTCGGCGGCGCGCAATGCGCTGGTGGTGCTGGTCGAACACCTGGAGCGCAGGTCGCGCGCCCGGTAGCGCGGGATGTTCAATGCGTTGCGCCGTAGGGTGGGCAAAGGCGCGAAACCCAGGACTCGGTAATGTACACCGGCGTCGTTGCGCCTTTGCCCACGCGTTTTTTTTCCCCCACCGATCCGCGTGGGCACGGCGCGGAGGTCGTTCAACGCGTCATCGTGAGATCGGGGCCGCGCCTTTGCCCAGTGCGCCCCGTAGGCGCGTGTAGCCAGTGGAGGAAGATTCCACCTCGATAGTAGCCGGTTTGATCGAGTAGCTGACAGGCAGCTTGCTAAGGAGCGGGCTGGAGCCCTGTGACGAAGTCCGCCTTGGGCGGGCGAGCAAGCCAGCGGGCCGTAACGCGAGTGAAGTCCGAGCAGGCCTCGAAAGTAGCGATGCGGATGCCGACCCGACTGGGTAACGGGGAAGGCAGCACCGAGCGGGGAAGGAAACCGAGCACATGCACCCGTTTGGATCCGCCGGGGTAGGGGACACAGCACGCTGGCAAGGCGACACGCGTAAACGGGGGAGGTCCGAGCGTGCGGGAAGTAGCGACCCGAACGCCACATCAGGTGGCGGCACGCCGGGCGTCGGACAGGCCCGTAAGACCGTTGAAGCCGGGTAATGCCGGCGGAGGGAAGGGGCCTGACTTCCGGCACGCTTTGGAGGAAGGCGAGGATACAGGGTGATTGGTGATGAGCCTGGAAACACCTGAACGTATCAGGAGCCTTCAGAAGAAGCTCTGTTGTAAGGCGAAGTCCGAACGTCGCAAGGTCCCTTCGCACGGGACCACACGGTTCTCTCGAAAAACCGTGTTCGCTGAGCTGGCTGCCAACCGCACGCCAGCAAGCGTTCGCGACACCCGACGTGGGCCTTGCGATGAAGCCGGTCGGAGAGCCGGATGCGGGAAATCCGCACGTCCGGTTCGATGAGCGGGGAGAGGAAACGGAGCGATGGCCTCAGTGCCCCAAGCAACCGCGCCTCTCCTCGACTCTACCCCTACGAGGCCCCATGCCATCGAGCGCAAAGTCTCCCGCCGCGAGCGACGCCGTCATCGGCCGCAATGTGCGCTTGCAGCGCTTGGCGCGTGGCCTGTCGCAGACCGACCTGGCGCGTACGCTCGGCGTGACGTACCAGCAGGTGCAGCGCTACGAGCGCGGCCTCAATCGCATCGGTGGCGGCCGGCTCACGCGCATCGCCGCAGCGCTCGACGTGCCGCTCGCCGCGCTGTTCGAGGGCGCCGAGCCGGGCGGGCAAGGCTCCGCGGCGTCGTTCGCACATCTGATCACCGACCCGCGCGCGTTGCGGCTGGTGCAGGCGTTCGCGCGCGTGGAAGATACCGACGCGCGACAGGTGATCGTGGCGCTGGTGGAAGTGATGGCAAGGCGGACCGCGCCGTAGCGCAAACCCCCGTTGCGCGCAATTTTCGCGACCGCACAAACCGCGCCTTCACCGTCATCCCAGGTTGGTATTCCGGTATACAATACCTGCAGTTGACGGCGGACCTTGCTGCGCCCATGCTTCGTTCCAACCTCGTCCTGCTAAAGGGCGCTTCATGAGGCATCAATGAAGCGGGACGAACCGGCGGAGGCCTCCGACAACGAAGGCCGATCCCGGTGGCCGGCGCCAGGGAAACCGTGGGCCTCGGCCGGTGCGGCGCCCGCGGGCAGGCTCTTGCACGGCCTGCACTCGGGCGGCGTCGGGGCTCCGCTCGGGGGCACTATCGACCCCCTGCCAGGAGCTGGCTGACGAGAGGGGTTCGGGCCGCAAGGTTCGAGCGAAGGTCCTCTCGAAAACGCGGCCCGGCGCCGTGACTGCGCGGCGGTTGAGTCGTTGCAGGGACGCCGCGGTGGAGCGCCGAGAGGCGCCCCCGGCCCGCGTCATGGGCTGGGTCATCTCCGGCGCTTCCGGAGATGGGCCCCATCGCGAGACGGGCCACCGGGTGCGGCGTATCCGCACCAGCGCCTGTCGGCGCTCTGCCCCCTTATTTTTCGGGAGCAGAGAAAAGACAAGGGGAAGCCCGGCCCCCCCAACCGGGCCAATCGCATTGGCTGTTTGACAAGTGAATCAGGATTTGACGCGCGGTCCATGCCGCGCGCGTATCCCTCCCCGCCCTTGGCGGGGAGGGTGGCTGCGAGCGTAGCGAGCTGTTGCTTGGCTGTCGCACACCGAAAGCGCCACGACGCGCACGACGATCGAGGTGCCCTGCTACCTAATGTCGCAATTATGCCGGCGTTCGACTTGACAGTTGCGATTTCCCGCTCATACTACCGATGGCCAGTACGAGCATCTTGGGTCTCCTTGCTCACGGCCGGGCGGGAAAACGAGCCGACGCCTTTACATGCAACGGCCCGGGAGGCAGGCACATGCAGAACCTGAATTTGAAAAAGCTGCTTTTGGCTACGGTGGTTTCGCTACCGCCGAGCATGGCGGCGCATGAGGCGGCCGCGCACAATGTCTGGTGTCACTGTCCCAAACGAACTGCAGACGCAACATTGCAATTCTTCTACAAGGCGGGCGAGGTCTACCAGGAAATAACCAACATCATGCAAACTTGGCACATGGCCAACACTCCGTTGGAGTGGGGTGTCATCGCCGAATTCGAGTATATTCTTCACGGCAAGCCCCTTAAGCCGGACAATTTCAAAGAAACTCTTGTCGGACTGGAGCTTCTCAAACTGAAGCTGAACGCTCTCGGCATTCAACTCCGCGAGCAGCGCGCCCTCTCGGAAAGTGCGGAAGTGGTACCTGAATTCGACGCCGCGGTAACCGAGATTCTGAAACAGCAGAAGGGTATCCCGCGTTTATCGCTGCAGGGCGTGCGATATTCAGAGGTCGCAGGCTCGCCCGTCTCATACAAGTCGATGATCGGCATTTCGGGTATTGTCGACGCGCAAATCGAAGACCTCGGGATTCTGCTTCAGGTTCTCGACGAGGTGATCGCCGGATTGAGGGATGCAATACCTCTGGCAGAGAAGGGTCAGTTCGCTCGCGTCATGCTGTCGGGAAGAAACGCCTTCGGCGAGAAGATGCCTCAGTTTACCGACATGATGTACGCCTATGAACGCCTTTATGTCGTGTCATGCATGTCCACAATCGCGGCAACGATGCAGATCTACCCCAAAGGCTTTGAATGGGTGCAAAGGGGGAGGTAAAGTTGGCCGGCCTGCGAAGTCTTGGTGGGTTCTTGGTGGTCTTGGGTGTGACGAGCGCAAGTATTGTCGGCGCCGATAGCGAATGGGAGCGCGCCGTCGATGTTTTTCCGGTACATGATCGAATTGCTTCGGGCGAAGAGTCCTTGTCCTCGGCGATAGCTGCCGGACGCCGCCTATTCATGGCTCGGTTTACGGTTGCGGACGGAGCGGGCCGTCCCTTTTCGACGGGAGACTCCAAGCCGACCCCGAGGCTAAGCCGGGGCCCGATGTTCAATCGCATTGTTGGACCCGACGCGAACTCATGCGCAGGCTGCCATTATCAGCCTGAGATCGGCGGGGCAGGCGACTTTGCCGCGAATGTCTTCGTCGGCGCGCAGTTTTCCGACCCGCCGGTGGACTCGATCGCGGCGCGGGTTACCAACGAACGCAATTCGACCGACCTTTTTGGAAGCGGAGCCGTGGAGCTGCTTGCCGCCGAAATGACCACCGAACTTCAGGGCATTCGCGATGCGGCGTTGCGACAGGCTGCCCGGAGCGGGCGTCCTGTCTCCGCGAAGCTGATCACGAAGGGCGTGATCAGCTTCGGAAACATTGTCGCCCACCCCAACGGCGTGATCGATGCCGAAGGCGTCGAGGGCGTCGACTACGATTTGTGCGTTCGTCCTTTCGGGATCAAGGGTATCGCGGCCTCGTTGCGCGAGTTCTCCATAGCTGCTCTCAATCATCATCATGGCATTCAAGCGGAGGAGCGCTTTGCATGGGAACGCACGGGAGTGAAGGATTTCGATCAGGATGGCGTCGAGCTTGAGTTCACTATTGGCCAAATGAGCGCCTTGGTGCTGTTTCAGGCTTCACTGAAACTGCCTAATCGTCGTCAAAAGGATGATCCAGCCGATAGGGGCGCGGTGTTGTTTAACGACGTCGGCTGCAGCTCTTGTCACATTCCCAAGCTACGGCTTGACTCAAACCTGTTTCAAGAACCCAACAAGTTCAATCGCCCGAGCGCACTGCGACCGGGAGGCCCGGTTCGAGCGGTCGTGCTGCCGCTGGATTTACCCCGTGACGAAGCGGGGTGGTACGTAAACATGTATACCGATCTCAAGCGCCACAACATGTGCGATGACGAGGTAAAATTCCTCTGCAATGAGGAGCGACGTCAAGACAACGTTGATCCACGATTGTTCATTACGGCCAGGTTGTGGAACTTGGCAACGTCGGCGCCATATTGCCACCGAGGCGACTGCATGTCGCTCAACGAAGCGATACTCGCGCACGGCGGAGAAGGGCGGGACTCGCGCGAGCGGTATCGGTCATTGAGCGCAAGTGACAAGAGAATCCTGGTCGAGCACCTGAAATCTCTGGGGGCGGAGTCGGCAGTGCGGTGAGCGGGCCAGCAACTGGAGAATTCGATGCCGCGGTCCTTCATCTGCGGCAGGCCTTGGCGCTGGCCCCAGATCATGTTTCCCTGGCCGAGGCGGCGCGGGCGCTCGACCCCCCTCCCGGGCCGGGTGCGACGAATGCGGCTCGAGGGCCGCTGTGCGTCGACTCTCGCATCCGGGACGCTGCGGTCGCTCTCGGCCGGGTCGCCGCCGGCCGCCTGGGTCGCCTTCTCTGGCAGGAGCAACGGTACGAAGCGGCTACGGTCGTCTTGCGGTTTGCCGTCGAGGATAATGGGGCAGCATCGACCTGGTTTGATCTGGGGCTTGCCCGGCAAGACCTGGGAGACATTGGCGGCGCGGCGAGCGCCTATCGCAACGCGCTGGAGAAGGACCCTGAGCATGTGGAAGCCGCATTCAATCTCGCTCTCATCCTGCAGCAGGAGCGAAAGGTAGATGCGGCGATGAGCTTCTATGGACTCGTGTACCGCTTGCAAAGCTCGACGCTGGGCTCGATCATGACTGCGTTGACTTCAGCATCCAGTGGACGGCTTTGGCTCAGCGCCGATGCCGTGGCACGCGCGCTCATCGCAGTCAGTGCCGGCGCTTCGCCCGATAACTCTTCCTGTACACCCCCGGCTCGCTCAGGACCTCTGCGGCCGTAGCCGAGTAGGCAGCCTGATGCTCAGGATCAAGGCATTCATAAACCAACTCGGGAATCTCGCGTCGTACCGGAAAGCATTGCGCGATCGGCGTACCTTTGCGCAGCACTCCCGAGTACTCGGGGTCGGTCCAGACTGCTGGGAAACTGATGCAACTATCATAGAACCGGTCGGCGTCCACAATTCCCGTCAAGATACGAAATGGCAGATCCTCTCGGTTCACAGGGTGGGTTGCAAATAGCGACCATCCCTGCTCCAACTGGATGGTCCAGAACGAGTGGAATTTGAGGATCGTCAGCCCGTTCGCAAGCGGAGTCATCGAGAGCTGTTCGGCCGCGTGAAACCCCAGCGGCGCCCGGGGGTACCCGCGGGTATCAGGCAGCGGAATCGGCCAATCCCAGGCGAATGACCCGTCGGCTATTGAAATGTCACATGGCAACGGTACCACGAAACCGTGAGCCATTGCGTCGACGAAGGGAGGACAGCGCTTAACCGTGGGGACGGAGTGGCCGTAGAGTTCGGAATGCACCTCCATAGGAGCCTTCTTCAGCCATTCCGGCAAGGTCGATCGCGCCGGAACGGGACAGGGTAGATGCTGCTTCAAACTCGGGTCACAGCGAAAGACGATGCGCATGGGCGGTCTCGGTTGCCATGTGGAGGCTATGGATACACCAGCCGCAGTGACCTAGAAGCATCGCAGCCTTGAGTCCAGCCTCCGCCGCCCGGCCATGTCATCCTGAATGCTTCGGCGGTTCGAGGCGTTTGACACAGGCCGTCAGGCGCGTTTACGCCGGGAATGTCAATGTTCGGGCCGGGAGGCGGGGAGCTCCAAGCACGGATGTGATCGGGACGAGCGCCGCGCATGGACAGAATGTCGCCGGACGAGATCAGGGCTTTGGCGGAGTATATTGCGGTTCGCACCATGGGCCGGTCCTCCACATTCCAGTCGTTTATCACCGAGTTTTTCCAGCATCAATCGGCTGGAATCCGCGACGGCCGATCAAAGGCCATCAAACTCGACGTCGAGCACTGTCAAAGGTTGGTTCGCGAAATAAAAAATCATGCCCTGGCCTCGGGCCGCAGCGCGCCATCCTATTTGGAAAATTACTTGACGATGATTCTGCATGACCGAACGCTTACCGGTGTGCAGAACGACATGCTGGAACGGTATCTCTCGCATTCGCGGGAGGGAAAAAGACGATTTGTGAATTGGGACGATCGCCAAAGCGACCTGACCCCTCTGAGCGCCGAGCTGATTCCCGGGACAGAACTTGATCCTCGATCGCTCTTGTATAGTCAGGGCGCCGGTCTCTTGACATTCGAGTGGCGCGGTATCCCGTGCCTAAAAACCATTTATGACATAGGCATCTATTTGATGCTGCTCGGCGAGTTTCGCCCGCGTTCGATCATCGAGCTGGGCACCGGCAGCGGCGGCTCCACGGCGTTTCTTGCCGACGTATCCAGGGCGCTGGATTTGAATGCCACCATACACTCCGTTGATCGTGAGCGCCCCAGTTTCGATTTCAATCGGGCGGACATACGCTACTACCAGTCCGACTGCCTCGAATGGATGCGCCGACTGGCGGTGGATTCGACCGAAGTCGATCGTCCGTGCTTGATTATCGAGGACTATCATGAAGTCAACGATGAGTTCTTTATTCAAGCCGAGAGGCTTCTCCAGTCTGGAGACTATCTCGTGGTGGAAGACTGCTTGTCCAAGCAAGTTTTGATCGCCTCAGCATTGCGCAGCCGTGATTCTTTTTTGGTTGACACCAGGTTCACGGACCTCTTCGGAATAAACTGCACCAGTGCAATCAACGGCATATTGCGGCGTTCATGAAGCGGACGCCCGCGCAGGGTCGTTGCGGTACATCTTGGCGAACGCGCCCAAGCCCTGCAGCAGCGATGAATCCCTCGCCATAGCCGTCCGAAGGACGGCGTCGCTTCGCTTGCCTATGGTGCCGGGCATCCACGTCTTGCTTGGCTCCCACGAATGACGTGGATGGCCGGGACAAGCCCGGCCACGACGGTGGACAGGGTTGGGGCATGCCCTGGAAAACGCGCTAGGCTGGCGTGCCCCTCGCTTGTCCCTTGCCCACAAGCGCCCGCTTCACCGCGGCCCTGATCTCCGCGAGCGTGAACGGCTTGAGGATCACGTCATGCACCAGCGCGTCGAGGTTGGCGGCGCGCTCGCGCTGGTCGGCGTAGCCGGTCATCAGCAGGATCGTCAGCCCGGGACAGTCGCGCGCGGCAGCGAGCGCCAGCGCGATGCCGTCCATCACCGGCATCTTGATGTCGGCGAGCAACAGGTCGAAGCGGGCCGGGCCGCGCATCAGCGCCTCGAGCGCGGCGGCGCCGTCGGGAGCCGTCGCGACCTCGTGGCCGTCGCTCGCGAGCGCGCGGCGCACCAATTCGCGCAATCCCTCCTCGTCCTCGGCGATCAGGATGCGCGCCATGGGAAGAATTCAGCTCTTCTCGATCACGCCCACGAACGGCAATTGCCGGTAGGCATGCGCCACGTCCATGCCGTAGCCGACCACGAATACGTCGGGGCAGATGAAGCCGACGAAGTCGGGTTGCAGCGAAACCGCGCGCTTGCCCGGCTTCTCCAACAGCACGCAGGTGAGCACGCGCCGCGCGCCGCGCGCGGCGAACAGATCCTTGGCGAAAGCCAAGGTGCGGCCGGATTCGAGGATGTCGTCGACCAGCACCACGTCGCGTCCGTGCACGTCGCTCTCGATGTCATGCAGGATGGTCACGGTCCCGGACGAGGTCGTCGCCTCGCGATAGCTCGACAGCGAGACGAATTCGACCTCGGGCGCGAGCCCGGCCGCATGCAGGGCGCGGATCAGGTCGGCGGCGAAGATGAAGCTGCCCTTGAGCACCGCGATGACCAGCAGGCGCTCGGGCGCCGCGGCCTTGATCTCGTCGGCGAGCGCGCGGTTGCGCGCGGCAATCGCCTCGGCGTCGAACAGGACACGCACGGCCGTGCCCATGGATTCTCACTTCGCTCCGGCGACGACGTCGCGCCGGTTGAAGAAGCGGACGATGACGTCGCGCCCGTCGGGCGGCGGCGAGGCCAGCCGCGTGCGGAATGGCAGCGTCTCGCCGGAAACAAGCAGCGTCCTGCCCGGCAGCGCGGTCCAGGCATAGACCTCGTGGCCGCTGCCGTTGCGCACGGCAAAGCGCAGCCGCGGAACGTCGAGCGTCGTACGCGTCATGTTGACGATCGCTCCTTCGACCACAAGCACCATCATGCCGTCATTGAATTCGCCGGTGCTCTTGACGTTCTCGAATACCAGACCGCGCAGGTTGACCGGAAGCCCGACCGCCGCGAACAGCGAGGCGGTCTGCGGCAGGTGCCGGACGACGTTGCCGCGCCAATGAACCAGCGCAGCCAGGACGGCGACGAGCGCCAGAATGACGACCGGCAGGCTTGCCAAGCGCCGCCAAGCCGGACGGGAGGCGCCGCGATCGCGGGTCGGCGGCGCGCGGCGCGCCGCGATGCTCTCGATCGAATCGGGAACTCCGGGATCGAAGCCGGAGGCGGCCGGCTTCACGGGATCGGCGCCCGGGACGATCGGCGGGGCTTCGATCATGATCACCGCTTCGCCCGAACCGTCTGTGCCATCGGCCGCGATCACGGCGTCCACCAGGAAATGGCCGGGCTCCTCGTCGCGCCTGTCGGTGAGCGCGCGGGGAACCGGCTCCAAGCGCGGGAGGATCTCGCCATCCCGGGCGGCCTCGGCCGCAGCCGGCATCAGCGCCGGGCTTTCGTCCTCCATCCTTGCGACCCAGACGGTCTTGCACTTGGCGCAACGCACCGACCGCCCGTCCGCGCCGAGCGCGGCCGAACCGACTTCGTAGGCGGTCGAACAGGAGGGGCAGACGATCAGCATCGCTCGCTCGGGCAAGGGTCGCAACGACCCTAGCAGCGGTCCGTTAACGAATGGGAAACCATAAAAATGACGTGTTGACGCCCGATCCGCCGCTCCGGAAGGGTTCGAAAACGCCGGGATCGTTAATGCATCCTTAATGTCGCCGGCGCGACAAAGCGAAGAGTTCGATTCATTGGCGCATGATCTTGTCCGAAAAGTCTGTCAACTTTTCGGGATCATGCGCGTGGATTCGGAGGCGGGCGTGGTCCGGTTCGAGAATGTCGGCTTGCGCTACAGCCTGGGACCGGAGGTCTTGCGCGACCTCACCTTCCGGGTCGAGCCGCATTCGTTCCAGTTCCTCACCGGCCCCTCGGGCGCCGGCAAGTCGTCGCTGCTGCGGCTGCTCTATTTGTCGCTCAAGCCCACGCGCGGCCTGATCACGCTGTTCGGGCATGATCTTGCCACCCTCTCGCTCGACGCGCTCGCGACGCTGCGGCGCCGCATCGGCATCGTGTTCCAGGACTTCCGCCTGCTCGACCATCTGACGACCTACGAGAACGTGGCGTTGCCGTTGCGCGTGATCGGGCGCGAGGAATCAAGCTACCGCAACGAGGTGATCGAGCTGTTGCGCTGGGTCGGTCTCGGCGACCGCATCGGCGCACTGCCGCCGGTGCTCTCGGGCGGGGAGAAGCAGCGCGCCGCGATCGCCCGCGCGGTCATCGCGCAGCCGCAGCTCCTGCTCGCCGACGAGCCGACCGGCAACGTCGATCCCAGCCTGGCGCGCCGGCTGTTGCGGCTGTTCGTCGAGCTCAACAAGTCGGGGACTTCGGTGGTCATCGCCACCCACGATATCGCCCTGATGGATCTTTACGATTGCCCCCGGCTCGTGCTCCACGAGGGCCGGCTGCACGTCTACGCGTGAGGCGAGGATGGCGCTGGAGACCGTATACCAGCCGACCAACGTCCAGGGGGCGACGTCGGCCGACCTGCCGCGCGTGACGGCTCCGGTCGTGCCGGCCGATACCGTCGCCGGAAGGGCGCTGCTGGCGCTGATCGCCATCATGACGCTGCTCGCGGCGCTGACCTTCGGCGCGGTGGTGCTGATGCGCTCGGCCGCGAACGAATGGCAATCGGCGGTTGGGCGGGAGATCACCATCCAGATCAAGCCGGCCGAGGGCCGCGACGTCGAGGCCGACGTGCAGAAGGCGGTTGCGGTCGCACAGGCGTTCCCCGGCGTCGCCGAGGTGCGGCCCTATTCGCGGGCCGAATCGGCGCGCCTGCTCGAACCGTGGCTTGGCAGCGGGCTCGGGCTCGAGGAGCTGCCGATCCCGCGGCTGATCGTGCTGCGGATCGCCCCCGACAACGCCCCCGATTTCGAGCGGCTGCGCCAGCGGCTCGCCGCGGAGGTCGCCGGGGCCAGCCTCGACGACCATCGCGGCTGGGTCGAGCGCATGCGCTCGATGGCGCGCGCCGTGGTCGCGGCGGGCATGACGGTGCTGCTGCTGATGTTGGTGGCGACGATGCTGTCGGTGATATTTGCGACCCGCGGAGCCATGTCGGCCAACCGTCAGGTGGTGGAGGTGCTGCATGTCGTCGGTGCCAAGGACGCATTCATCGCCGGCGAATTCCAGCGCCATTTCCTCATGCTGGGGCTCAAGGGCGGCGCCATCGGCGGCGCCGTGGCGGTGACGTTCTTTCTGCTCGCCGGCCTGGCGTCCGACTGGTTCAAGGGCACCGCGGGAGAGGGCCAGATCTCGATCCTGTTCGGCAATTTCTCGCTCGGACCGGAGGGCTACGGCGGGCTGTTCGGCATCGTCGTGCTGGTCGCCGCGGTGACGGCAGGGACCTCGCGCCTGGCGGTCCGCCACATGCTGCGGTCGCTCGAATGAACGACGCCGCGCCGCAATCCGGCGCAGCGACGCGGCGGCCGCGGCGGGTCGTGCGCGCGGCCGTGGCCGTCGCGATCGCCGGCGTGCTGGCATTCGCCGGGGGGTTCGTCTGGTTTTTGCGGCACGTGCCGGCCGATGAAGTCGCGATCGAGCGCGATGCCGACGGCATCGTGGTGGTCACCGGCGGCGCCTCGCGCGTCACCGACGCCATGGAGTTGCTCGCGGCCGGACGCGGCAAACGCCTGCTCATCAGCGGCGTGCATCGCTCGACCAATCCGACCGAGATCGCCCGGCTCGTCCCGCGCTTCGAGAAGCTGGTCGCCTGCTGCGTCGATCTCGATCATTCGGCGGTCAATACCGTCGGCAACGCGGTCGAGACGCGCCGCTGGGCCAAGGAACGGGGCTTCCGCTCGCTGATCGTCGTGACCTCGAGCTATCACATGCCGCGCACGCTTGCCGAACTCGCCCGGCAAATGCCCGAGGTCGAACTGGTGGCTTTTCCGGTGGTGACCGAGAAGCTGCGCGCCGAACCGTGGTGGGCGAACGGCGTGACCGCGCGGCTGCTGTTCTCCGAGTACGTCAAGTTCGTGTTCGCCCAGCTTCGCATGCGGATCGAGCCTTGGCCGGGGTGGACCGACGGCGCGGACGGCCGTACCGTGAGCAAGATCTGACGGCCGGCGTTTTTCCTCCGACGCGACGGGATTGCATCCGTGATCGTCATCCGCTCCGTCGCCTTCAACGTCCTGTTCTATCTCAACTTGGTGCTGCACGCGATCGCGGGACTGCCGACGCTGGCGATGCCGCGCTGGGGCGCCATCGCGCTCGCCAAGTCCTGGGGCCGCACCAGCAACCGGCTGCTGCGCGTGATCTGCGGCATCACCGTCGAGTACCGCGGGCTCGACCGGATCCCGCCCGGCGCGCTGATCGTCGCCGCCAAGCATCAGTCGGTGTGGGAGACGTTCACGCTGGTCACGCTGCTCGACGATCCGACCTACATCCTCAAGCGCGAGCTCACCTGGATCCCGGTGTTCGGCTGGTACCTGTGGCGCGCCGGGATGATCCCGGTGCATCGCGGGGCGCGCGCCCAGGCGCTCGCCCGCATGACCGCGCGCGCACGCTTCGAACTTTCCCGCGGGCGTCAGATCATCATCTTCCCGGAAGGGACGCGCCGGCCGCCCGGCGCCGAGCCGGCGTACAAGTACGGCGTCGTCAACCTCTATGCGGAAACCGGCGCGGCGTGCCTGCCGGTCGCGCTCAATTCCGGGCTGTTCTGGCCGCGCCGCAAGTTCCTGCGTTATCCCGGAACCATCATCCTGGAAGTGCTCGATCCGATCCCGCCGGGCCTCGACGGGGACGCCTTCGCCGCGCGCCTCAAGCACGACATCGAAAGCGCGACCGCGCGGCTGATCGAGGAAGGCAAGCGCGAGCTGGCACGGCGCTAACGTTTGCTTTTGCGCATGATCTTTATCCGAAAAGTCTGTCAACTTTTCGGGATCATGCGTTCGTGCACGCCGTGCAGCCGCTCGGCGAGCAGATGCAGGTCGCGGTCGCGCAAGCCCAGCGCCTCGAGCGCCTTCACCGAGGACAGCACGTAGTCGCGATTGTTGCCCGACTGGCCGTGGCCCTGGCGCACGTAGTGGAGCTGCGTCGCCAGGTCGAGCCGGCCGGCATATTGCGGGTGGCCGCGATCGACCAGGTAGCAGAGCGCCGCGACCTGCCGCTGCGGCTCGCTCAGCAGCGTCACGCGGCGGACGGCTTCGCGGTAGACCATCGTCACCTGCTCGCGCCCGCGCAAATAGGCGATGGTCGCGGCCCGCGCCGTGGCGGCGACCCGATAGGCGATGCCGCGGCAGGTGCCGCCCTGGTCGAGGCCGAGCACCAGTCCGGGCCGCTCGGGCGTGCCGCGATGCACGTGCGAGAGCACGCACAGCGCGCGATGCGCGCCGATAAGCCGCGCCGGCACCCGTTCGAGGAAGGCAAAACCCGGCCGCCAGATCAGCGAGCCGTAGCCGAACACCCAGAGGTCCTCGGCGGCGTGATCGGGATCGTTCAAGTCCATCGCGCAAGGGAGATTGGTGAAACGGGGCTCGGTCGCCTAACAGGCGCAAGCCGCTCGCGCAACTGCGCACCGCCTTGAAGCGGCCACATCGCGCGGCCATGTGGCCGGCTTCGCACCGAACCGGACCGGACCATGCCCGTACGCCGTCCCTGGTTGATCGCGGCGCCGCTGCTGCTGGTGCTCGCGCTCGCGGCCGCCTGGAGCGGCTTCTGGTATTTCGCGACCGGCGTCGCGGAGCGCCGCCTCGACGAATGGCGCGCGCAGGAAGCACGGTCGGGCCGCGTCTTCACCTGCGGCAGCCAGACCATCGGCGGCTTTCCGTTCCGCGTCGAGCTGCGCTGCGGCAATGCCGGCGCCGAATTGCGCAGCGCGCCGCAGCCGACGGTCCTGAAGCTTGCCGACATCGTGGTGGTGGCGCAGGTCTGGGACCCGACCCTGCTGGTCGCCGAATTCAACGGTCCGCTCACGGTCGGCGACCCGGGAAGACCGCCCTCGCTGTCGGCCACCTGGAAGCTCGCACAGGCGAGCGTGCGCGGCACACCGGCCAAGCCGGAGCGCATCTCGATCGTGATCGAGGGGGGCAGGCTCGACCGCATCGATGCGCCGGCGGTGGAAACGCTCGCGCGCGCCGACCGCGTCGAGCTGCACTCGCGTGTCGCACCCGATTCCACCGCCGGCAATCATACGGTCGACGTCGTCGTGCGCGTCGCGGCGGGGACGGTGCCGCTCGCCGGTCCGTTCGGCGAGCCGCTCGACGCCGACATCGCCGCGGTGCTGCGTGGGTTGAAGGATCTGCGGCCGAAGCCGACGGACGTATGGCTGCGCGAGCTGCAGGCGGCAGGCAGCCGGCTCGAGATCACCAACGCCCGCCTCAGGCAGGGCGAGACGCACGCGGTGACCACCGGAACGCTCTCGCTCAGTCCGGCCGGGCGGCTCGACGGCGCGCTCCGGGTAACGGTTGCGGGGGCGGAGCGTTTCCTGGCGGCGCTGGTCGGCGAGCGCGGCGGGCCCGCGCTCAGTCTCGAACGGACCGCGCCGGCGCTCAATGCGATCGATCGCGTGGTCCGGGCCAATCCGATGCAGCCGAAGCAGCAGGGCCGGGTCGTGAGCGGCCTGCTTGGCCTGCTTGGCGAGCGGACCGAGATCGACGGCAGGCCGGCGGTCGCGCTTCCGCTGCGGTTCTCCGACGGCAAAGCCAGCCTCGGCCCGATCCCGCTCGGACAGGTGCCGGCGCTGTATTGAATCTACTCGTTGTCCGCCGCGTAAGGCCGCGCCAGCGGCGCGATGGTCTTCGGCGGATGCGGGCGTCCGAAGTCCGGTGCGGCGGAGTCCTGGCCGAGCTGCAGGATGCCGCGACGGATGGCGCGGGTCTGGGTGAACCGCTCGAACAATGCGTCGCCGTCGCCGCGGCGGATCGCGCGCGTGAGCTGCGAAAGGTCCTCGTTGAAGGTTCCGAGCATCTCCAGCACCGCGTCCTTGTTGGCGAGGAACACGTCGCGCCACATGGTCGGGTCGGAGGCGGCGATGCGCGTGAAGTCGCGGAAGCCGCCGGCGGAGAACTTCAGCACCTCGGATTGCGTCACCTCGCCGAGCTCGTCGGCGGTGCCGACGATGGTGTAGGCGATCAGGTGCGGCAGGTGGCTGGTGATCGCGAGCACCAGATCATGATGATCGGGCGCCATGGTCTCGACATTGGCGCCGAGCGCGGCCCAGAACGCGGTGAGCTTCTCGATCGCCTGTGCGTTGGTGTCCGCGGGCGGCGTCAGGATGCACCAGCGATTGTTGAACAGCTCGGGAAACCCGGCATCGGGACCGGAATTCTCGGTGCCGGCCACCGGATGCCCCGGCACGAAATGCACGTGCGCCGGCAGATGCGGCGCCATATCGCGCACCACCGCGCCCTTGACCGAGCCGACGTCGGACACGATGGCGCCGGACTTGAGATGCGGACCGATCTCGGCCGCGACCGCGCCGCAGGCGCCGACCGGAATGCAGACGATGACGAGGTCGGCACCCGCGACCGCTGCGGCGTTGCTGTCGACCACCCGGTCGGTGATGCCGAGCTCGATCACGCGCTTGCGCGTCGCCTCCGAGCGCGCGGTCGCGACGATGGTCTTGGCTGCGCCGTATTCGCGTGCGGCGCGCGCGATCGACGAGCCGATCAGCCCGACGCCGACCAGCGCAAGGCGGTCGATGATGGGGGTGTCAGCGGACACGCAATCTCTCCGCACGGGCGGTGAGCTCCCTCCCCCCTTGTGGGGGAGGGTTGGGGAGGGGGGTGGAACTTGGTGTGCTCACTCGCGCCACCCCCACCCCTAACCCCTCCCCACAAGGGGGAGGGGAACGCACCACCCGTGCTGCAACAGGAATGCTCACCCGTTCTTCCCCATCAGTTCGGCAAGCGTCGCGACCGTGAGCCGGTTCGCCTCCTCGCTGCCGACGGTCATGCGTAGCGCGTTCGGCAGCTTGTAGGCGCCGACCGCGCGCAGGATGCAGCCGCGCGAGGTCAGCAGCGCGTCGGCGTCCTTGGCGCTGCGGCCCTTGGTCTGCGGAAAGTGGATCAGCACGAAGTTGCCGACGCTCGACGTCACCTCGAGCCCGAGCTTGCCGATCTCTTCGGTGAGCCAGTTAAGCCAGCGCTCGTTGTGCGCCCGCGCGCGCTCCACATGCGCGGTGTCGCGGATGGCGGCGACGCCGGCGGCGATCGCCGCGGCGTTGACGTTGAACGGCCCGCGGATGCGGTTGAGCGCGTCGACCACGTGCGCCGGCCCGTACAGCCAGCCGAGCCGCAGTGCCGCAAGGCCGTAGATCTTCGAGAACGTCCGGCACATCACCACGTTGTCGCTGGTCGCGACCAGCTCGATGCCGGACTCGTAGTCGTTGCGGCGCACGTATTCGGCATAGGCCGCGTCGATCACCAGCAGCACATGGGGCGGGAGTGCGCGATGCAGCCGCTTGACCTCGTCGAACGACACGTAGGTGCCGGTCGGATTGTTCGGATTGGCGAGGAACACCACCCGGGTGCGCTCGCTCGCGCGCGCGAGAATCGCGTCGACATCGGCGGTGTAGTTCTTCTCCGGCGCGACCACCGGCGTCGCGCCGGATCCGAGCGTCGCGATCGGATAGACCAGGAAGCCGTGGGTGGTGTGGATCGCCTCGTCGCCCGGGCCGAGATAGGCGTCGGCCAGGAGGTTGAGCAGATCGTCGGAGCCGTTGCCGCATACGATGCGCGACGGATCAAGCCCGTAGGCCGCCCCGATCGCCTCGCGCAGGTCGCTCGCCGCCCCGTCGGGGTAATCGTGCAGATGCTCGGCCACGGCCTTGTAGGCCGCGATCGCCTGCGGGCTCGCGCCCAGCGGCGTTTCGTTGGACGAGAGCTTGAACACCTTGGCGACGCCGGGCGCCGCGCTCTTGCCCGGCACATAGGCCGTGATGTCGAGCACGCCGGGACGCGGGACGGGACGCTGCAACGCGGACATTCGATACGTTCCGGTTAGACTGGATGTTACCCTCCCCTGAAAGGGGAGGGTCGGATTGCCGAAGGCAATCCGGGGAGGGGTCACGCTTCGACCCCCACCCGGCTCGCTGCGCTCGCCGACCTCCCCCTTTCAGGGGGAGGTGACAGCGCCGTCGGCGGTGACCGTATAGCGGGTCGCATGGCTGCCGACGAGGGCTTGCGAACGCACCGAGGCTCCGGCCCCGACCAGTGCGGCGGTGATGTCGCCCAGCGTCCGGCCCTGCGGGACCGAGACCAGCAGCGCAGCGCCGTCGAAGGCGCGATCCGGGGCCGCGATCACCTCGGCCAGCGTCGCGACCGCGCGCGAGACCGGCGGACCCCAGCCGGCGACCCGCACGCTCCACACCTCGACCTCGGTCACCAGCGCGTCCGGGTTCGGGCGCGCGATGGCGAACACCGGCAGCGCGGCCGGATGATCGGCGCGCTCGACGAACGGCAGCCGCGCGATGATCTTCGGCTTGTCGCCGCCTTCGAGCGCCGTCCACCATGCGCCGGCGCTCGGCGGCGCGGTCGCCGGTACCAGCCCGAGGTCGCCGGCGGCGCGCCCGATCGCCGCCACCACGGCGCCGGCGGTCAGATGGGTCGTGAACGGCACCGTGAAGCCGAAATGGAAGCGTGCCGAATCGCGCATCGCCGCGTCGCCGGCCGACAGGTCGCCATGCACGGCGAACGGCGCCTGCACGTAGGTGAAGGTCGCGATGATGACGCGCCAAATGCTTTCCGCGGTGTCGAGCGGAAGGATGCCGCGATGGCGCTCGACCAGGCGGCGCATCATGTCGGCCTCGCGCGCCGGGCGGAACGCCGATCCGGTCTCCGCCGTCTTCTTCACCGAGATCAGCGTGTCGATGATCTCGCCGCGCTCCATCAGCAGGCGGTGCATCGCCGCGTCGATGCGGTCGATCTCGCGCCGCAGATCGGCGAGGGACGGCGGGCTCACGGGTTGCGACATGGCGATGTGCGAAGCCTTGCCTGACGAAGAAAGCCGTGCTCCGGATCCGCGCGTCCGGAGCACAGCTTCTAGCACGGGCCTGGAAGGCAAAGAAAACGTTGACTCGCAGCGGCGGCGATCTATGTAACGCGCTTGCCGCCGCGCTCACCGAGCCGCTGCGGGTCGCAACGTCCGACGGGTTCGCGCGATGGTCCAGGTCGCTGCCAGGGAAGACGTCAACGACCGTATCGGCGAAGCGGAGAAGCCGCATTCGCCGGTCGTGCGCTTTAGCGCCGACAAGCCGCTGCGGCTCGACGCCGGCGTCGCGCTCAGCCCGTTCCAGATCGCCTACCAGACCTACGGCACGCTCGACGCGGCGCGATCGAACGCGATCCTGATCTGCCATGCCTTGACCGGCGACCAGCACGTCGCCAACGAACATCCGGTGACCGGCAAGCCGGGCTGGTGGGAAAGCATGGTCGGGCCGGGCCGGCCGATCGACACCGAGCGTTATTTCGTCATCTGCCCGAACGTGGTCGGCGCCTGCATGGGCACCACCGGGCCGGCCTCGCTCAATGCGCAGAGCGGAAAGCCGTGGGGCCTGGAGTTTCCGGTCATCACCATCCGCGACATGGTGCGCGCGCAGGCGATGCTGCTCGACCATCTCGGCATCGAGACGCTGTTCTCGATCGCCGGCGGTTCGATGGGCGGCATGCAGGTGCTGCAGTGGGCGGTGAGCTATCCGGAGCGCGTATTTTCCGCGCTGCCGCTCGCGACCGCCACGCGCCATTCGGCGCAGAACATCGCCTTCCACGAGGTCGGCCGCCAGGCGGTGATGGCCGACCCCGACTGGCGCCACGGCCGCTACCTGATCGAGGGCACCAATCCGCGCCGCGGGCTCGCGGTCGCGCGCATGGGCGCGCACATCACCTACCTGTCGGATGCGGCGCTGCATCGCAAGTTCGGCCGCCGCTTCCAGGACCGCGACAATCCGACGTTCTCGTTCGACGCCGACTTCGAGGTCGAGAGCTACCTGCGCCACCAGGGCTCGTCCTTCGTCGAGCGTTTCGACGCCAACAGCTATCTCTATCTCACCCGCGCCATGGATTATTTCGATCTTGCCGCCGACCATGACGGCGTGCTCGCCAACGCCTTCAAGAGCACCAAGACGCGCTTCTGCGTCGTCTCGTTCACCTCCGACTGGCTGTTCCCGACGCCGGAGTCGCGCGCGATCGTGCACGCGCTCAATGCCGGCGGCGCGCGCGTCTCGTTCGCCGAAATCGTCACCGACAAGGGCCATGACGCATTCCTGCTCGAAGAGCCCGAGCTGCTCGCGATCGTGCGCGGCTTTCTCGATTCCGCCGGCAAGGCGCGCGGCCTCAAGGCCGCGAAGGGGTAGGGCGATGCTCTCCCGCAACCGGCGCGATCTCACCATGGCGGAGGCGGCGCGCGGCCCGGGCGGCGCGCGCGTCGACCATCTGCTGGTCGCCGAGATGATCGACCCGGGCTCGCGCGTGCTCGACGTCGGCTGCGGCGACGGCGACCTGCTGCGGCTCTTGGAAGCGCGCGGCGTCGACGGCCGCGGCATCGAGATTGTCGCGCGAGGGAGTCAACGAGTGCGTGGCCAAGGGGCTTGCGGTGGTGCAAGGCGACGCCGACACCGACCTCGTCAACTATCCGGACGACGCCTTCGACTACGTGATCCTGTCCCAGACCCTGCAGGCGACGCGCCGCCCGCGCGAGGTGCTCGAGCACATGCTGCGCATCGGGCAACGCGCCGTGGTGTCGTTCCCGAATTTCGGGCACTGGCGCATCCGCCTGCAGATCCTGTTCGGCGGACGCATGCCCTCGACCGACAACCTGCCGGACGAATGGTACGACACGCCCAACATCCACTTCTGCACCATCAAGGATTTCCGCGACCTGTGCCTCAAGGTCGGCGCCAAGGTGGAGCGCGAGGTCGCGCTCGACGCCTGGGGCACGCGGCTGCGCCTGATCGCGCCGTGGTGGTTCTGGAACCTGTTCGGCGAGCAGGCGGTGTTCCTGTTGAGCCGGAAGGCTTCGTAGGGCGGGCAAAGACGCGATACAAGAATATCCGAGATGCGCGCAGGACGAGCGTGTCGTGCCCGCCATCGTACCGCAGGTTCGGACCTGCGCGGCCACGGCGATTCGGCGCTCGCGCCGTGTTGCGCCAGCAGCGCAGCGCCTTTGCCCGCCCTACAACGTCAAAACGCCACGCACGCCGGCCGCACGATGGCACGGTCGAGCATACTATCGCGGCGTGGACCGAACAGACATCCCGATCGGCCGAACGAATCCGCGCCTCGGCGCGTTAACGGCAGGGCTATCGGGCCGCTGTCGGCGGGAGAGCGACGATGGACGCGACGGAAGGCATCGTCGAGACCGACATTCCGGCCCGGCTCGATCGTCTGCCGTGGGGGCGTTTCCACACCCGCGTCGTGGTCGCGCTCGGCATCACCTGGATCCTCGACGGGCTGGAGGTGACGCTCGCCGGCACGGTCGCGGGCGCGCTCAAGGCGAGCCCGGTGCTGCAGTTCAGCAACGCGGACGTCGGCTTGGCCGGCAGCGCGTATCTGGCCGGCGCGGTGCTCGGCGCGCTCTTCTTCGGCTGGCTCACCGACCGGCTCGGGCGCAAGACGCTGTTCTTCGTCACGCTCGCCGTCTACCTGCTGGCGACCGCGGCCACGGCCTTCGCCTGGGATTTCTGGAGCTTCATCGCGTTCCGCTTCCTCACCGGCGCCGGCATCGGCGGCGAATACGCGGCGATCAACTCGACCATCCAGGAGCTGGTCCCGGCGCGCGTGCGCGGCTGGACCGATCTGGTGATCAACGGCAGCTTCTGGGTCGGCGCCGCCATGGGTGCGCTCGGCGCGGTGGTGCTGCTCGATCCCGCGGTGCTCGACCCGGAGATGGGCTGGCGCGCCGCGTTCCTGATCGGCGCCGCGCTGGCGCTGGTGATCTTCGTGATGCGGCTGTGGCTGCCGGAAAGCCCGCGCTGGCTGATGACGCACGGGCGCGCCGGCGAGGCCGAGGCGGTCGTCGCCGGCATCGAGGCACAGCTGCGCGCCCAGGGGCTGCCCGTTTCCGATGGGCCGTTTGCCAAAGTGATGCTGCGGAGCCGGCGCTCGACGCCGCTGGCCGAAGTGTTCCACACCCTGTTCCACCTGCACCGCCAGCGCGCCCTGGTCGGCCTGACCTTGATGGCGGCGCAGGCGTTCTTCTACAACGCGATCTTCTTCACCTACGCGCTGGTGCTGACCGATTTCTATGGCATCGCCGCCGACCGGGTCGGCTGGTATCTGCTGCCATTCGCGGCCGGAAATTTCCTCGGGCCCTTGCTGCTCGGGCGCCTGTTCGACACGGTCGGCCGCCGTCCGATGATCGCGCTCACCTATGCGATGTCGGGCGTGCTGCTCGCGCTCAGCGGGTATCTGTTCGCGATCGGCGTGCTCAGCGCACAGGGACAGACCGTCGCCTGGATGGTGATCTTCTTCTTCGCGTCGGCCGCGGCGAGCTCGGCCTACCTGACGGTGAGCGAGACCTTCCCGCTCGAGATCCGTGCGCTCGCCATCGCGGTGTTCTACGCGGTCGGGACCGGCATCGGCGGCGTGGCCGGGCCGCTGTTGTTCGGCGCATTGATCGATACCGGCTCGCGCTGGAGCTTGTTCGGCGGCTATCTGCTCGGTTCCGTGCTCATGCTGCTGGCGGCGTTCGTCGCCTGGCGCTACTGCGTTGCAGCCGAACGCAAGCCGCTCGAAGCGGTGGCGCGGCCGCTCGCGTTCGTGGCGCGATCGTAGCCCGGCTTTCGCTCCTTGGCGAAAGCCGGGGCACTTGCCCGGAGAACGAAGGTCCCGGCTTCGCTACGGCGAAGCCGGGCTACGAAAACAGGTCGGACGTTTGCGCGACGCGCAGTTCGTCTCCGACCGCGATCTCGCCCGCCGCGGTCACCTGCGCATAGACGCCGCAATCGGCGTGATCGAAGGTCTGCAGCAGGGTCTTGGGGATGTCGAGGTCGCGCATGCCGGTCTGCGGGTCGACGTCGATCGCGGCGCAGCGCGTGATGCGCTTGGTGACCTTCAGCCGCGCTTGCGGACCGAGCGCGATCTCCTGGCCGATCAGGTCGAACTCGTGCCAGGCGGGCCAGCCGGCGACATAGAGGTTGGCGCGGAAGCGCAGCGGGTCGACCGGCTTGCCGACGGCGGTTTCGATCGCCGCCACGGTGGCGAGGTTGATGATCGAGACCACCTTGGCGGCGACGTCGGAGAAGCTGTGCCCAGCCGCGTGCAGCACGCGCGGCGGGCCGCGCAGCTCATCGGCCGAATAAACCGCGAAGAAATCCTCGATGGCGCTGCGGCCTGCGGCGGTCGCGAGATTCCCCCGCGCCGCCTCGCGGCCATCCACGCGGATCGCCAGGACCCCGCTCGCGTCGTCGTAGCGGGCATCGAGCCGGGCGAGGCGCTCGTTGCGCATCAGCATCAGGAAGCGCTGCTTGGGGAAGTATTGCGGCGCCGCGGGACCGGAGGGGCCGTTCTCGATGGCGTAAAGCCGGTCGCCGGGCAGCGTCGCGCCGACCGCGAGCGAAGTCCGCCGCAGCGGCTCCGCCGTCAGCCCCTTCACCGGATAGCGATAGATGCCCGTCAGGGCCGCATTGGTCGCCATTTTTCCATTGCCCGATGAGTGCGCCCGCCGGGCGCGGACCCGTTGTGTGACCTAGGTCATATAAGACCGCGCCGCCGCTGCCTATTGGGATCGGTACGCCCGCAGAGGAGGTACCGATGACCATCGCGAGCACACAAATCCAGGTCCCGCCGGTGACGCACCCGGTCGCCAAGGAGACCGACGAGACCCTGCTCGAACGCATCGCGGCCGGCGACAGGGGCGCGATCCGGACCTTGTTCGGCCGCCACCAGGTCCGCGTCTACCGCTTCGTCCTGCGCTTCGTCGGCGACCCGATGGTGGCGGAAGACCTGGTCAACGAGACATTCCTGGAGGCTTGGCGTCAGGCCGGTCGGTTCGAGGCGCGCTCCGCGGTCTCGACCTGGCTCCTGGCGATCGCGCGCTTCAAGGCGTTCAGCGTGCGGCGGCGCCGGGTGTGCGAGGAGGTGGAGCTGGACCTGGCGTCAGGCAGCGTGGACCCGGCGGACAATCCCGAGGTCGCGCTCGGCCGCAAGGATATGGGCCGGGTGCTGCGCCAGTGCCTGAACGCGCTGCCGGCCTGCCAGGCCGAAGTCATGGACCTCGTCTACTACCATGAGAAGTCGGTCAAGGAGGTGGCCGAGATCGTTGGAATTCCGGAGAACACGGTCAAGACCCGCATGTTCGGCGCGCGCAAGCGATTGGCCGCGATGCTGCAGGCGGCCGGAATCGACCGCGCATCGTTGGCGCCGGCCGCGGCTTTCGCCTGATCGCCGACAGCCGAGCGGAACCCTCTTTCGATTGCAGCGCCTACTCCCTACATCTGGCGTGGCGGATGCGGTCAAGCATTCGCGCGCCCCATGACGATGCTCCGACCGCGCCTTTTATGGGCGGGCGGGGCAGGCCGAGGGAGTAGAGGATGAATATCGAGAAGTACACGGACCGCGCCCGCGGTTTCGTTCAGTCTGCCCAATCGCTCGCCCTGCGCGAAGGGCATCAGCAATTCGCACCCGAACATCTGTTGAAGGTCCTGCTCGACGACCCCGAGGGGTTGGCGGCGGGCCTGATCGACCGCTCCGGCGGGCGCTCGCGCGAGGCGCTGAGCGCGGTCGAGGCGGTACTGAAGAAGCGCCCCAAGGTCGAGGGCGGCGGGGCCGGCCAGCTCTATCTCGATCCCGCACTCGCGCGCGTGTTCGACGCGGCCGAGCGGGCCGGCGAGAAGGCGGGCGAACTCGTATGTGACGGTCGAACGGCTGCTGCTCGCGCTCGCCGTGGAGAAGGACAACGAGGCCGGCCGCATCCTGCAACGCGCCGGCGTCACGCCGCAGAACCTCAACGCCGCGATCGAAGCGCTGCGCAAGGGCCGCACCGCCGACAGCGCGTCGGCGGAGAACGCCTATGACGCGCTGAAGAAATACGCGCGCGATCTCACCCAAGCGGCGCGCGACGGCAAGATCGATCCGGTGATCGGCCGCGACGAGGAGATCCGCCGCACCGTGCAGGTGCTGTCGCGCCGCACCAAGAACAACCCGGTGCTGATCGGCGAGCCGGGCGTCGGCAAGACCGCGATCGTCGAGGGCCTGGCCCAGCGCATCGTCAACGGCGACGTGCCGGAGAGCCTCGCCGACAAGAAGCTGCTCGCGCTCGACATGGGCGCACTGATCGCGGGCGCGAAGTACCGCGGCGAGTTCGAGGAGCGGCTCAAGGCCGTGCTGCAGGAGGTCATCTCCTCGGACGGCGGCATCGTCCTATTCATCGACGAGATGCATACCCTGGTCGGCGCCGGCAAGGCCGACGGGGCGATGGACGCCTCCAACCTGCTCAAGCCGGCGCTCGCGCGCGGCGAGCTGCACTGCATCGGCGCGACCACGCTCGACGAATACAAGAAGCATGTCGAGAAGGACGCGGCGCTGGCGCGGCGCTTCCAGCCGGTGTTCGTGTCCGAGCCCACCGTCGCGGACACGGTCTCGATCCTGCGCGGCCTGAAGGACAAGTACGAGCAGCATCACGGCGTGCGCATCACCGACAGCGCGATCGTCGCCGCCGCGACCCTGTCGAACCGCTACATCACCGACCGCTTCCTGCCCGACAAGGCGATCGACCTCATCGACGAGGCGGCGGCGCGGCTGAAGATGCAGGTCGATTCCAAGCCCGAGGAGCTCGATTCGATCGATCGCGAGATCGTGCGGCTCAAAATCGAGCAGGAGGCGCTGAAGAAGGAGAGCGATCCGGGCTCGAAGGCGCGGCTGAAGAACCTCGAGAAGGAGCTGGCCGCGCTGGAGAAGCAGTCGGCCGACCTCACGGCGCGCTGGCAGGCGGAAAAGAGCAAGCTGTCGGACGCGCAGAAGCTCAAGGCCGAGCTCGATCATTTCAAAGTCGAGCTCGCCAACGCGCAGCGCAAGGGCGAGTACCAGCGCGCCGGCGAGCTCGCCTACGGCAAGATCCCGGAGCTGGAGAAGAGGCTCGCCGCGATCGAAGGCCGCGATGCCGGCGCCATGGTGGAAGAGGCGGTCACCGCCGACCACGTGGCGCAGGTGGTGTCGCGCTGGACCGGCGTGCCGGTCGATCGCATGCTCGAAGGCGAGAAGGAGAAGCTGCTGCGCATGGAGGAGAGCCTCGCCAAGCGCGTGGTCGGCCAAGCCGAAGCCGTGCAGGCGGTCTCGACCGCCGTGCGGCGGGCACGCGCGGGCCTGCAGGACCCGCACCGGCCGATCGGCTCGTTCATGTTCTTAGGCCCGACCGGCGTCGGCAAGACCGAGCTGACCAAGGCGCTCGCCGAATTCCTGTTCGACGACGAGGCCGCGCTGCTCCGCATCGACATGTCCGAATACATGGAGAAGCACTCGGTGGCGCGGCTGATCGGCGCGCCGCCCGGTTATGTCGGCTACGAGGAGGGCGGCGCGCTCACCGAGGCGGTGCGGCGGCGGCCCTACCAGGTGGTGCTGTTCGACGAGATCGAGAAGGCACACCCGGACGTGTTCAACGTGCTGCTGCAGGTGCTCGACGACGGGCGCCTCACCGACGGGCAGGGCCATACGGTTGATTTCCGCAACACCCTGATCGTGATGACGTCGAACCTCGGCTCGGAGTTCCTGGTCAACCAGCCCGAGGGGCAGGATTCAGACGCCGTCAAGGATCAGGTCATGGCGGTGGTGCGGGCGAGCTTCCGCCCCGAGTTCCTCAACCGCGTCGACGAGATCATTCTCTTCCATCGCCTCAAGCGCAGCGAAATGAGCCGCATCGTCGACATCCAGCTGGCGCGGCTCGCGCGGCTGCTGGAGGAGCGCAAGATCACGCTCGCGCTTGATGCGGCCGCGCGCGAATGGCTCGCCGCCAAGGGCTACGACCCGGCCTACGGGGCGCGCCCGCTGAAGCGCGCGATCCAGAAGGCGATCCAGGACCCGCTCGCCGAGCTGGTGCTCTCGGGCAAGGTCAAGGACGGCGAGAAGGTCGTGATCTCGGTCGCCACGGACAAGCAGCGGCTCGCGTTCAACGGCGAGGCCGCGGCCAGAGAGGCGGCCTGACGGATTCGCATCTCCGCCGCGTCACGGAAGCCTCGCTCCAGCGAGGCGATTCCCGACAACTGTGGCCAAAAATCCACTATGGATTGAGTGCGTATTATCAGTGGTTTAGCAAAACTCATCCCCGCAATCCCCACTATCCACAGCCTTGAACTGCAGCCGCTGGAAACTGCTATTTGCCTTCGGATGCCGGCGGCGAGGCCCCACACTTCTCAGCATACGGTTGAGGGGCGTGGGTATCATGCAGCATCGAGCGATGGGCACGGCTTGCCGCGCCTGTTTTATTGTCCTCGCGGCCGTGGCAATGTCCGGTTGCATCGCTTCGACGCGCAATCCCGAACGCCTGTTTCCGGTTTCCTATGAGATGGAGCAGGTCCGCCTCGGTCAGGAAGAGCTGATAAGGCAGTACTGGGCGTTACTCCCGACAAATTCTTCCGGCGCGCGTGCGGTCAGAAACGAGATCATCACGCAGCGGATGTATGCGATCGACGTCCAATACACCCAGTACGAGACCGCTCTGACACGCGAGATACAGGAAGTCGGTTTCGGATCGCTGACCACCGCGGGAGGACTTACGACCGCGGCAACGCTGGTGGCCTCGGCCGGCGCGAAGACCATCCTCAGCGCATTGGCCACCGCAATCCTCAACACCAAGGGTCACTACGAGTCCCAGCTACTGCTCGCGCAGACAATGCGTGCGATTCAGAAGCAGATGCGCTTGAGCAGGAACAACGTTGCGATAACCATCGCCGGCAAGATGGCACTCAGCGTCGCCGACTACCCGCTGTGGGCCGCGCTGTCGGATCTCGAGGACTACTACCAGGCGGGCACACTGACGAGCGGCGTTATTGACATATCGACTACAGTCGGAATCCAGGAGAGCGAGTCGAAAGGCACGAAGGATAGCGTGACGATGGCTCCCGCCGGCGAGCGGCGGTCGATGATCATCGAAAGCCCCAGCGCACCGATACCAAGGCCAATCAGAAACCCGCGAGTCGATGACGGCATCCGCATCGGAGACTTTGAAAAGCAGATACAAGCGCCGGAAATTCGAGAGATCCAAGCATATCTTTGCCTGACGCCGAACGGGCGATTTACCAAGGAGCTGCGCGACACACTGATCCGGCGCCTCGGCGTGAATAAGAGAGCGCCAGTTGATCGGATCCTGCGCGCCGATGGGGATTTTGTGTCGGATGAGATACTGGCTGGGAAGAAGAGATGTTAGGGCTGACGCCACGTGGCCCGTGTCGATGCAATGAAGCCGCGTTCTGTGAGGTAGGACATGCCAGCAATTGACCGAGCTGCATTTGCCAAGCTTTGCGCGCGCAGGGCTGCCGATTTCGGAGTGAGCCCCCATTATCTGCTCGCGATCGCGCAGCTTGCCACCAAGATCAACAGTGACAAGGTGGGTGACCGCTTTGGACCTTATGGGGTGACGCAGACAGTTTGGGACGCGATAGGCCCGGAACCGGATTTGGAAGAAGCATTCATCCCTGACGACATCAAAAGTGTTTCGAGGCAAATTACCTGGGCGGCATTGAAAACGTATCGCGCTCAAAAAGAGCTTCTCGGCGGTGACCCGAAGGAAAAAGGCGAGCTTCCGAGCGCCGAGCAGCTCTACGCCAAATGGCCGAACGATGACGAGCTAAAGCCGAAATTGGGCGACGCCCTCACCAATACTGCGCCTCTGGTGGATCCCGGAATTGAGGCTGCGCTCGGGCCCGTGGAGACGCACGCTGATTCGGGAATGCCGGATGGAACTGTCGGCACCCTGACCAAAGAGGAGTGGCAAAAATACTGCAATATCCTCGGGCACATGGAATCGAGCAACAGATACAACGTCGTCAACCCGTTCGGATATGCCGGCCGGTGGCAATTTGGTGCGGAGGCGTTGCAAGGCGAGGGTTATGTAAAGGCGGGTTTCACAACCAAAGGGATGGCCTCGCCGACCGCCTGGGTCGGCAAGAACGGCGTTACCAGCTTGCAGAAATGGCTTGCTTCGAAGCCTGATCAGGACGCCGCCATGCAGAGCTACACCCAGAAACACTTCAAGGCCCTGGTGGCAAAGGGTGCCTTCAACGCGGGACCGCCAGGATCGGCTGCCTCGCCAGCGGGCCGCGTCGCGGGCTTCCTCGCCGCGGCTCACCTCAAGGGCCTGAAGAACGCAGTCAAGCTTCTCGCCGGCATAGCGACGACCGATGCGAACGGAACGTCCACGGCGACGTATTTTCGCAAGCTCTCTCAAGCGTTCGGCGGGCCGGCAAGTCCGTAAGGCGGAGTCCAGCAGCGACGTTCCGCGTGACGGCGTCCGGCTAATTCCCTACCGTCTGCGCCACGCGCGCCGGCGTCGCCGAGTTGCGCTCCGGCGTCGCGGTCTTGCGCTGCATCATGCCCTCGACGCGGTCGCGCTCCTTCTCGAAGTTCGCCAGCAGGGTGCCCTCGAGCACGCGTCCGCGCGGCAGGCGGTGGCGCATCGGATCGACGAAGCGACCATTGATGATGATCTCGTAGTGCACGTGTGCGCCGGTCGACAGGCCGGTCGAGCCGACGAAGCCGATCACCTGTCCCTGGCGCACGCGCTTGCCCGGCTCGATGCCGCGCGCGAACGCCGACATGTGGCCGTAGGCGGTCTCGTAGCCGTTGTTGTGCTTCAGGCGCACGTACTTGCCGTAGCCGCCTTCCCAGCCCACGCGGTCGACGATGCCGTTGCCCGAGGCGTAGATCGGCGAGCCGTAGGAGGCGCTCCAGTCGACGCCGGTGTGCATCTTGGAATAGCCGAGGATCGGGTGGCGGCGGAAGCCGAAGCCGGAGCGCATCACGGCGGTCCCGACCGGCTTGCGCACCAGGAACTTCTTCGCGCTCTTGCCGGTCTCGTCATAGTAGTCGACGACGCCGTCGTCGGGCGACTGGAAGCGGTAGTAGCGCTTCATCTCGCCGCCGATGGTGAGCGCCGCATAGAGCACGTCGGCGCGCGCGTCGGCCGAGGTCTCGTCGTCGCTGGCATAGAGCAGCTCGAAGCTGTCGCCGGGCTGCACCTTGCGCTGGAAATCGACGTCGTAGGAGTAGACGCGGATGATGTCGTCGATGATCGGCCGCGGCACCTGGTTGCGCAGCGCCGTCTCGTAGACGCTCTGATAGAGCCGCACCGAGGTGGTGTCGTTGTCGTCGTCGTCCGCCTCGGCGACCTCGGTCTCCATGTGCTGGACGTCGACCGCGACGTACTTGCCGGTATCGGACAGCGCCACCACGGCTTCGACGGCGCTGTCGCCGAGCACGATCACCCGCAGCGGGCGCGCCCGCTGCCCGGCATCGGCGCTGGCGAACAGGATGCGCAGCTTCTGGCCCTCCTTGAGGGCGCCGTCACGGCCGCGCGCGCCGAGCGCGCCGGTGACGGCACGGACGTCGTCGGCGGTCGCGCCGAGGTCGCGCAGCGCCGAGGCGACGGTTTCGTTCTTCTTCAGCGTGACCAGGCGCTCGTTCCAGGCGTTGCCGCCGGTGGTCTCGCGCGCGGTCTTGC
>CAVTGA010000002.1:1855000-3160731 GCA_963734185.1 uncultured Alphaproteobacteria bacterium
TCGCGGTGCGGAATTGCTCGTCGCTGTCGACAAATACGGGCTCGGGGCCGGCGCCGACCGCGTCGAAGAAGCGGCTGACGAAGCAGCGGAACGCCGCGCAGAGCGCGATATCGCAGATCTGCCGGTCGGTGAAGCCAACGGCGCGCAACGCGTCGATGTCGCGCTGCGACACTCTCGAGGCGTCGGTTGTGACCTTCTCCGCATAGGCCAGCATCGCCACGTCCTTGTCGGAGAGGCCGGCGCTGCGGAAGTCGCGCTGCACCGCGACCACCGCCTGCTTCGATCCGAGATCGTCGATGAGCTGGCGGCCGTACACATACGAGCAATAGGTCGACGGGATGTGCTTGGCGGCGATCAGCGTGATCAGGCGCCACTCGCGCACGCCGAGCGAGAAGCCGGCGCGGATCTGGTCGGAAAAATCGGTGTAGAGCGGCAGCAGGTCCGGCCGGGTGGTGAAGCATTTGGCCGTCGCCATGACGAAGCCGAGCTGCGACTTGGTCCGCTGGTAGATTTCGGCGACGCGGTCGGTCGCGTCCTGTTCGGCGATGGTTTGCAGATACATCTGACCCTCCGGGCTTGCTCAAGCTTTGCAACCCCGGACGAAGCGAAGCGCAATCCGGGCCGTGATCGGCAGACTAATCCCGGATTTCGCTCACGCTCAATCCGGGCTACGGTCTCGCCGAACGTGCAACAGCAGGAAATCTAGATGCCCACCAACCGCGTCTACCGCGTCGCCGTCATTCCGGGCGACGGCATCGGCAAGGAGGTCGTGCCCGAAGGCGTGCGCGCGCTCGAGGCGGTGGCGAAGAAATTCGGCTTCGAGCTGCGCCAGGACTGGTTCGATTTCGCCTCGTACGACTACTACGCCAAGCACGAGCGCATGATGCCGGAGGACTGGAAGGAGCGTATCGGCAAGCACGACGCGATCTTCTTCGGCGCGGTCGGCTGGCCCGCGAAAATTCCCGACCACATCTCGTTGTGGGGGTCGCTGATCCAGTTCCGCCGCGAGTTCGACCAGTACGTCAACCTGCGACCGGTGCGGCTGATGCCGGGCGTGCCCTCGCCGCTCGCGGGCCGCAAGCCGGGCGATATCGATTTCTGGGTGGTGCGCGAGAACACCGAGGGCGAATACTCGGCGATTGGTGGACGCGCATTTCCGGGCACCGACCGCGAGGTGGTCGTGCAGGAAACGGTGTTCACGCGCGTCGGCGTCGACCGCGTCTTGAAGTTCGCCTTCGAGCTGGCGCAGAAGACGCCGAAGAAGCACTTGACCTCGGCGACCAAGTCGAACGGCATCGCCATCACCATGCCGTACTGGGACGAGCGCGTCGAAGAGATGGCGAAGAAGTTTCCCGACGTGAAGTGGGACAAATACCACATCGACATCCTCTCGGCGCTGTTCGTGCTCAAGCCCGACCGCTTCAACGTCGTGGTGGCGTCGAACCTGTTCGGCGACATCCTTTCGGATCTCGGCCCGGCCTGCACCGGCACGATCGGGATCGCGCCCGGCGGCAACATCAATCCGGAGCGCGCCTATCCGTCGGTGTTCGAGCCGGTGCACGGCTCGGCGCCCGACATCGCGGGGCAGGGGATCGCCAACCCGATCGGGCAGATCTGGTCCGGCGCCATGATGCTGGAGCATCTCGGCGAAGCGGAAGCCGCGGCCGCCATCGTCACGGCGATCGAGCAGGTGCTGGCCGAGCCGAAGCTGCGCACGCGCGATCTCGGCGGCACGGCGGACACGGTCGCGGCCGGCAAGGCTGTCGCCGATGCCCTCGGTTGAGGGATTGGCCGCGCAGGACCTCGCGTTCATCGAGCAACACCGGCCGGCGCTCGAGCGAGACGAAAGTGCGGCACAATGTACTCCTGATGATCCTCGGAAAAGTCGCAACCGGCGAGGTGGCGAACTTTCGCTTTTGGACCTTGGGCGCGCCCGGCAGCTGCGCGGCGCAGACGCCGCCGTACGGCATCATGCTGGGAGATCTGTCCGAGCAGCAGTGTCACGCGCTCGCAGAACAAACGTGCGCGCTCGATTATCCGGCTGTGGTCGGGCCGGGACTCACCGCAAAGTGGTTTGCGGACCGAGCGGTCAAGCTCGGCATCGCGTTTACCGAGCCCATCCCGCAAGAAATCCACGTTCTGAATACTCCGCCGCGCCATCCCGGCGCGTCCGGCCATGCCCGACCGGCTACGCCGGAGGATGAAGCGCTGCTGTTCGATTGGACGCTTGCCTTCAAGCGCGAGGCCGTGCCGCACGATCCTACGCCGGGCCGCATGCAGGTCGCAAAGGCCGCGGCCGCCGGCAATACTCTGTTCTGGGTCGTCGACGGCGCGCCGGTCTCCATGGCGGCGATCTCGCGCCGGCTCTCCACCACCGCCGCGATTTCCGCGGTCTATACGCCGCCCGCGTTGCGCGGGCGTGGCTATGCCGGGTCGGTGGTGGCGGCGGTTGTGGAGCGCATTTTCTCGGAGGGCAGGGCGACCGCATGTCTTTACATCGACTTGCGCAATCCCTTCTCCAACCGCTGCTATGCCAAGATCGGGTTCAGACCGGTGTGCGAATCCTGGGACTATCCGCGCGCGTGAGACGAGTGGCCGCGACATCACCCATCGCGCTGACCAAGGCGCGCGCCAGACGCATCTGGCTGCGCGCGCAACGGCTCGACCAGGCCGCGCCGTTCGGCGACGACGCGCAAGCGACGCGCGCGGCGGTCGAGCACCTCGGCTATGTGCAGATCGACACCATCAATGTGGTGGAGCGCTGCCATCATCAGATCCTCTATACCCGCATCCCGGGCTACCGGCGCGAGCACCTGCGTCAGGCGCAGAGCGTCGACAAGACTGTGTTCGAATACTGGACCCACGCGCTGTCCTACGTACCGACCCGGGACATGCGCTACTTCGTCGCCGCCATGAAGCGCGACTGGCAGCGCCGCACCAGATGGTACCCCGACGTGAAGCCGGCGGACCTGCGCAAGGTGCTGACCCGCATCCGCCGCAACGGTGCGCTCACCATCCGCGACATCGACGATGACGTGCTGGTGGAGAAGGCGCACGAGTGGGCGAGCCGCAAGCCTTCCAAGCGCGCGCTGCAGTTTGCCTTCTTCCGCGGCCTGCTGACCGTCAGCGCGCGCACCGGCATGCTGAAGACCTACGAGCTGATCGACCGGCACTTCGGCTGGGAGCGGCCGCCGCGGCCGGCGACGGAGCGCGAGGTGCTGGACTATCTGCTCGACCGCGCGTTGCGCGCGCAGGGCGTGGTCAGCCTCGACTCGCTCTGTCATCTCGACGCGCGGCGCAAGCCGGCGATGCGGCGATTGATCGAGCGGCGCGTGCGCCGCAAGGAGCTCGTTGCGGTCGCGCTCGAGGGAGCCGAAAGGATCGAGCACTGGGCGCAGCCCGAAACGCTCGAAAGCGCGCTCGATCCGGCCGAACCCATCGTCCACATCCTCAATCCGTTCGACCCGCTCATCATCCAACGCAAGCGCCTGGCCGGCTTCTTCGACTACGAGCACCGTTTCGAAGCCTATGTGCCGAAGCAGCAGCGGCGGTTCGGCTATTTCGCCCAGCCGGTGCTCCTCGGGGATGAGATCGTCGCCGTGCTCGATCTCAAGACCGATCGCGCGCGGCAGAAGCTCCTGCTGCAGCAATGGACTTGGCTGCATAATGGTCCGCGCCGGTCGCAGCGGCGGCAGATCGAGGAAGCGCTGCACCGCTTCGAGCGGTTTCAGTTCGCGCCGCCGTAGGGTGGGCAAAGGGTGCGCCAGGAGAAGCTGGCGCGATCAGCTGGTGGAAGTCCAGCCCAGGTAAGGCGTAGCGAGCCGCCTGGAAGCGAGTGTTGTGTGACCGACGGCAACGGCGGTCGCAAAGCGTACACAGCGGTTGCGTGGGGTGTGCGATTGAGCCCCGATATTCCCTTATCGCGGGGGCGGAGGCTGTCCTTTGAGCCGAACGCCACATGAGCAGTACCGTGAACGCGAGGTGCTGCCGCCCTGCCGGGGTCGAAGAACACATCACGTGCAAAAGGAGCGCGTCGGAACCTGGGAGATCCCGCATCTGACCGCTGGCAAGATTGGCTGGTGGTCCGCATCGGGAAGGCGAGGAGCCGAAAGCCGATGATGCCCGGAGGCGGGAAGTCGGACGAGGCCATAGTAGCTGGGAAGCGGCCGAACGAAGCGGAGCGATCCGCCGAGGAGGCTGTGGAGCGAAGGGCTGAGGCCAAGGGGAATGCGGGAGAGCCGAGCACGGACCGGATGCAAAGCCGGAGCGGCGTGTCACAGGGGCTCTTGCGCATACGGCAAGCTGCACGGACCAACAAGAAGGAGCGGTTCACCGCGCTTCTCCACCACATCAGCATCGAACACCTGGAAGAGGCATTCGCCGGATTGAAGGAGAAGGCCTCCCCGGGGGTGGATGGGCTGACATGTCAGGCCTATGCGGAAAACCTCGCAAGCAATCTTGCGGACCTGCATGGCCGCGTACATCGGGGAGCGTATCGGGCGCTGCCGTCACGGCGGGTCTACATACCCAAGCCGGATGGCAGGCAGCGCCCGCTGGCAGTTGCCGCGCTGGAGGACAAGATCGTCCAGCGCGCGGCGGCCGGTGTGCTCAACGCGATCTACGAGGAGGACTTCCTCGGGTTCTCGTACGGGTTCCGGCCCGGGCGGTGCGCGCATGATGCGATCGCTGCGCTTGTGGTCGGGACCGAGCGCAGCAAGGTGAACTGGATACTGGACGCCGACATCCGCTCGTTCTTCGACACGGTGAGCCAGGAATGGCTCATACGCTTCCTAGAGCACCGGGTTGGCGACCGGCGCATGATCCGCCTGATCCAGAAATGGCTGAAGGCAGGTGTCCTGGAGGACGGGATCGTGACCGTCAGTGAGCGGGGAACGGGGCAGGGGGCGGTGATCTCGCCGCTGCTCGCCAACATCTACCTGCACTACGTGTTCGACCTCTGGGCCAACCGCTGGCGACGGCGCGAGGCCGCGGGCGAGGTTATCATTGTGCGCTACGCCGATGACTTCATTGTCGGCTTCGAGCACGAGACCGACGCCCGACGCTTCCTGGAGGCCATGCGCCAGCGGCTGGAGAAGTTCGCGCTATCGCTCAACGCGGAGAAGACCCGGCTGATCGAGTTCGGACGTTTTGCGGCCGAGAACCGCAGGCGTCGCGGCCTCGGCAAACCGGACACCTTCGCGTTCCTGGGCTTCATCTTCATCTGCGGCAAGTCGCGGCGGGGCAAGTTCCTGATCAAACGGAAGTCCCGGCGCGACCGCATGCGGGCGAAGCTGCAAGCCATCAAACAGGAACTGCGAGAGCGCATACATTGGCCCATATCCCTGCAGGGAAAATGGCTCAAGCAGGTCGTCAAAGGGTACTTCAATTATCACGCGGTACCCACCAATCGGCGCAGCTTGGTGACCTTCCAGGACGAGACCACCAAAATCTGGCACCGGCTCCTCGGTCGGCGCAGCCAGAAAGGTGCGATCACCTGGAGCCAGATGCGCTCGATCGCGGACGATTGGCTCCCCACGCCGCGCATCCTCCATCCTTGGCCCAACAGGCACTTCGCCGTTCTTCACCCGAGGTGGGAGCCGTATGCGGGAAAGCCGCTCGTACGGTTCTGTGCGGGGGGCGCTCAGCAATGAGCGTCCCTACCGCGACCGCGCAATGTCGGTGCAAACCCTGATCGATTTCGTTCCGCGCCTTTGCCCACCCTACAACTCAATCGTCGTTCTTCAGCCCCATCAGATTGTCGAGCCAATACAGGCCGACCAGCGCCACGAGCGCGAGCACGATTGCGGTCGCCACCACCACCCAGGCGCCCAATCCGCAGGCGATGCCGAGCGCTGCGCTCAGCCACACGGTCGCCGCCGTGGTGAGCCCGGTCACCGACTGCGTGCCCCGATCGCGCAGGATCACGCCGGCGCCGATGAAGCTGATGCCGGCCATGATGCCCTGAATCACGCCCTGCACCACACGGCTCAACGCGTCCGGGTGGTCGCCCATCACGTTGAACTGGATCGTCGCCACCGTCACGGTGGCGGCGCCGAGCGCGACCAGCGCCAAGGTGCGCATGCCGATCGGCTTGTTGTGAAGGTCGCGGTTGAGGCCGATCGCCACGCCCGCGAGGGTCGCGGCGCCGAGCCGCAGCAACACGTCCGGCCATCCGACGTCCATAGGGGTCTCCCACCCTGAAAAGCCTTGACGCGTCGGGCAGGTTCCGAGCCCGGACCCGCGTCATTTCGCCTGTTCGCGCCGGGCCGACACGGCTAAAGCGTTTTCCGGCGAAGTGTGCAGCGGTTCGCCGCAGAAAACGCGACCAACGCAAGGAATCTAGAGCATGATCCGATTCCACTTGAACGGATCATGCTCTAGATTGCGGGCCGAATGTCACGGCCGTGCGCGCAACGAAGGATCGACGACATGGGTCGGCTGTTTCGCAACGTCATGCTCACCGCCGCATTGCTCGCGCCGGCGCCCGCGCCGGCGGCAGCGCAGACCTATCCGTCGCGTCCCATCACCATCGCGATCGGCTACACGCCCGGCGCGGTGTCGGACCTTGCGGCGCGCACCATCGCCGACGGCCTGAACCAGGCCTGGGGCCAGCCGGTGATCGTCGACAACCGGCCGGGCAGCGGCGGCAATATCGGCGCCGGATTCGTGGCGCGCGCCGCGCCGGACGGCTACACCATCATGGTCGGCACCGACGCCACGATGGCGAGCAACGTGCATCTCTACAAGCACGTCGGCTTCGACCCGGTGAAGGACTTCGCGCCGGTGATCCATGCCGGCGCCAACATCATTTGCCTCGCCGTCAACGCGCAGCTTCCGATCCGTTCGGTCGCCGACGTCATCGCCTACGCCAAGGCCAATCCGGGCAAGCTCAGCTACGGCACGTCGGGCACCGGCTCGCCGCATCATCTCGCCGGCGAGCTGTTGCGCCAGAAGACCGGCATCGACATCACCCACGTGCCCTATCGCGGCGGCGGCGCAGCCGTGAACGACCTGCTCGGCGGGCACATCGGCATGGCGTTCCTCAGCCTGTCGGCCGCGGTGCCGCATCTCAACACCGGCAAGGTCCGCATCGTCGCGATGGTGGAGAAGACCCGCTACGCGGCGCTGCCGGATATCCCGACCATCGGCGAGACCGTGCCCGGCTTCGAGATGTCGTCGTGGATCGGGATCTTCGCGCCGGCCGGCACGCCCGCCGACGTGATCGCCAAGCTCAACGACGGCATCGCCAAGGTGCTCACCACCGAGGCTACCCGGGCGAAGCTCGCCAATCTCGGCCTCGTGGTCGTGGCCGGCAAGCCGGAAGAGCTTGCGACCGTGGTGCGCGAGGGCCTGCGGGTGCGCGGCGAGCTGGTGAAGGCCGCCGGCATCCAGCCCGAATAGGCTTGAAGCGCCCACCCGGTGTCACGCCTCTCGCCGCAAGAGATCGCAGCCGCGCTGCAGCAGGCGCTGACGCTGCACCAGCAGAGCCGGCTCGCCGAGGCGGAGAAAGCCTACAACCGCGTTCTCAAGGCGCGCCCCGGACAGTTCGACGCGCTGCACCTGCTCGGCGTGCTCAAGCTGCAGGACGGCAAGGCCGGCGAGGCATTGCGGCTGGTCAGCGCGGCGCTGAAGGTCGATCCGCGCGCGGCCGACGCCTGGGCCAACCTTGGCCTGGTGCAGAAGGCGCTCAAGCGCGAAGCCGACGCGCTGGCGAGCTTCGACCAGGCGCTGGCGCTCGCGCCCGGCCATATCGAGGCGCTCAACAACCGCGGCAGCACGTTGCTGTCGTTGCAGCGCGCGGACGAAGCGCTCGCCTGCTTCGATCGGGTCCTTGGCGCCAATCCGCGCTACCTGCCGGCGCTGGTCAATCGGGCCAACGCCCTGGTCGAGCTCGCCCGCCACGACGAAGCGCTGGGCGAATACGACATGGCTCTGGCGCTCAATCCCAACGACGTACAGGCGCTGTTCAACCGCGCCAACGTGCTGTTCCGTGTCGGACGCTACGCGGAGTTGGTCATGGGCTACGACCGCGTGCTCGCGCTCGCGCCCGGGCACGCCGAGGCGCACATGAGCCGCGGGCTGTCGTTGCAGGCGCTCGGCCGCCACCAAGCGGCGCTGGCGAGCTACGCCAAGGCCGTCGCGCTGCAGAAGGACTACGCGGATGCGCATTTCAACGCGGCGCTGGCGCGCCTCACGCTCGGCGACTACGCGGCGGGCTTTGCCGGATACGAGTGGCGCTGGAAGCGCGCCGGCATCACCCGGCGCAGCTTCGCCAAGCCGCTCTGGCTGGGCGAATATCCGATAGCGCGCAAGACCATCCTGCTGCATGCCGAGCAGGGCCTGGGCGACACCATCCAGTTCGTGCGTTATGCGCCGCTGCTCGCGCGAGCGGGCGCGACCGTCGTGCTCGAGCTGCAGTCGCCGCTCAAGTCCCTGCTCGGCACGGTCGAGGGCGCGTCCGCAGTGGTGGCGCGCGGCGAGGCGCTGCCGGCCTTCGACGTGCATTGCCCGCTCGGCAGCCTACCGCTTGCGTTGAAGACGGATCTTGCGAGCGTGCCGGCCGGGATTCCGTACCTGCAGGCGGTCGAAGAGCGCATCGAGAAATGGCGCGCCCGCATCGCGTCGACGCGGGGACCGCGCGTCGCCGTCGCGTGGTCCGGGAATGCCGCTCACATCAACGATCGCAACCGCTCGATCGCGCTCGCCGCTCTGCAGCCGATCCTGGCGACGCCGGGCGTGCAATTCTTCAGCGTCCAACGCGATCTGCGCGCCGGCGACGCGGAAGCGTTGCAGCGCTTGCCGCAGGTGATCCATCTGGGCGAGGAGCTTGCCGACTTTGCCGACACCGCCGCCGTGGTCGCGCAGGCCGACCTCGTCGTCGCGGTCGATACCGCGGTTGCGCACCTTGCCGGCGCGATGGGCCGGCCGCTGTGGATCCTGCTGCCGTTCTGGCCGGACTGGCGCTGGACGCTGACCGGCGAGCGCAGCCCCTGGTATCCCGACGCACGGCTGTTCCGCCAGCGCGCCCCGGGCCGATGGGATGACGTGATCGGCGAGGTTGCCGAGGCGCTGGCGGCGTTCGCGCAGGTTTCGTAGGGCGGGCAAAGGGGCGACACGCAGGCCGTTGTTGGACGCGCAAGCGGAACAGCGCCGTGCCCGCGTGAGTGCGTGCCGCATGGGACGACGGCGGGCACGCCATAGCGTGTCGAAGACGCGCGTCAACGCGCTTCTGGCTTTGCCCGCCCTACGATCTCCTGCTCTCCCACAATGCCTCGAGCCGCCGTCGGAACGCCTTGGGCCGCTCCGCGAACAAACGTCCCGCGATATGGGCGGCGCGCTTGGCGTGCACCGCCTTGCGCGCCGCGATCAGCGGCGCGAGGCGCGAGCGCCACGGCGCCAGCGGCTGGTGCGCGGCAGTGAAGCCGGTGAGCACGGACAAGTCCTGGTAGGCGCCAAGCCGTTCGCGCAGCCGCTGCGCTTCAGCCACCCACACCTTGCCGAATTTCGGCCATAGCGGCTCGACCAGCTCCATCTGATAGCGGTGCGCGACGACGCGGCGGCGCATGTCGTGCAGGATCTCGGCCTCCGCCGCGACCCAGTCGTCCGGCATGTTGCCGCGCACCCTGCGATAGGTCTTGGCGAGGCGCGCGGCGATGTCGGCAAAGCCGAGCGGCTCGACCGGCCAGCGCGCGACGGCGGCATCGGCGTGATCGAGCGCTTCCGCCATGCGGTTGCGCATCCCGGGGGTGAGCGAGGTCGCCTCGGCGTCCCGTCGGATCTGCTCGAGCCGGCCGCGGATGGTCGCCATCGAGCGGACCGACAGGGCGCCATCGCTCTCGCTCAGATCCGCGAGCGCATCGATGGCGGCCTGGGCGTCGCGCGCCCCGGCGAGCGCGCGCGCCAGGTCGCGCGCCTCCACGCGCAGCCGCTCGCCCATGTCGCCGAGGAAGGGGCTGAGCAATCGCAGCAACGCGCGCCAGCGCTTCATCGCCTTGCGGTAGTCATGCACCGCGACCGCGTCGGACTTGACACGGTCCTCGAGCGCATTGCGCGCCTCGGCCAGGATGTCGCGCGCGACCGCCTGCAGGGCCGCGCCGACCGCGAGATCCGGGTGCATGGCGGGCTTTTTGGACATGCGACGGTTCTATGACGGAGTTCCGTGACAGTACGACGAAAATGCCGCCCTGTCGGGCCTTCCCAATGGGGAACGCACTTGCTAGATAGACCGCGCCGCGTGCGAGGCTCACGCGCCGACCGTTTCCGCGGGGTGGAGCAGCCCGGTAGCTCGTCAGGCTCATAACCTGAAGGTCGTAGGTTCAAATCCTACCCCCGCAACCAGAAAAAGCCCGGTAGATCAGGCGATTAGGCCAGGTCCGCCGGGTTTTTCCTTGTGCTGCCGGCGTTTCCCAACCGTTCCCGTCCAATACCGTCAATTCCTTTTGTTTTTCAAAAGGTTGCGGAATTCATTACCGAGCCGTCCAATTCGTTACCAAATATTCTTAGGCACATGTTGGGCACATGCCGGCGAATTCGCAGAGTTCGTAGCAGCGGTAAGACGCGTGCCTTTCCGTCCGCGATCATCTGCACCCACTTCGACCACGTTACGTTCTCGCGATCGACACAACGTACCGTTGGACTGCCTTGGCGTGCACCTCAGCCCGCGCTATCGTTCGAAGCCAGTTTGAGTAGCGGGCATAGCAGCGGATGTCGGACCTCACGCGGCCAATAAGCCGCGCCGAACCAGCTTCGGAGTTCGCATGGCTGGGAAGGGGAGCCCGGCATCATCATGCGCGTCTTGCGTCAATCGCGATTTGAGCAGGTACAAGTTCAGGCCCTGAGCCGTCGGCTACGCGATCTCCGCCAGATCGCGACACGGCTTAAACGATCCCGCATGTCGCCGTTGCAGGTGTGCGAAGCCATCATTGAAAAGCGCCTTATCCATCCCGCCGCACGCGCCTTCTTTTCTGGATTGCCGAACGACGAGCGCCACTACTGGATAGCGAGCTTGTATGCGCTGCTAATGTCGCCGACGAAACGTCGCCGACTAGCAGCCTACTTCACGCCGCCTCATCTCGCGCATCACGCCATCGATCTTCTGGTCGAAGCTGGAATTCGACCTGGGCAGCAACGGATACTTGATCCGGCATCCGGTGGCGCTGCGTTCCTTGTGCCGCTCGCTGAGAGAATTGCCACAAACGGGCGCAAGCGCGGCGTACGCGCCAAGGCACTCCTTGAAACGATCAAGTCTACGCTACACGGCGTCGAGATCGATGCCGGTCTTGCCGATCTATCGCGCGCGCTCCTTAACAGCCTTTTTAGCGAGGAAATAAAAACGTCCGGGATCGGACTGAGCGATCTTGTCAATCGGGCCGATACTCTTCAGCTCGAACCCCCAAAGCCGCTCTACGACGCCGTGATTGGCAATCCGCCTTACGGACGTATCTTTCGACCAACCGCATCCTTGCGAAGGCGTTTCACATCTGTGATCGCCGATGGCTACGTCAACTTGTATGCCCTCTTCGTTGAGCAAGCTCTCCGGTGCGTGCGGCCTGGCGGCATTATCTGTCTCATCCTTCCAGTTTCGTTTGTTGGTGGCCCTTACTTTGCCCGCTTGCGAAAGCGGATTCTTGAGAAGGCATCCGTCATCAGGCTCGACCTCATCGACAAGCGAAGCGATGTATTTGTGGACGTGTTGTATGATCTTTGCGTGATCGTTCTGAGGAAGAAGGACGGTACGGTTCAAAGCGCTCAGCCGCGCAGCTCGCTTCTACTGATTGATCGCCCTGGCCGCGATCTCGGCACTTTGGAGCTGCCATCCAAGCCAAACACGCGGGTTTGGGCGTTGCCGGACAGGAACAATCCCGGAGCGCTTTTCAGGCCGGGACTCGCTACGCTTAAGGACTACGGGTATCTCGCGAAGACCGGCTATTTCGTGTGGAATCGCGAGAAGGAGCGATACCGCGTCGGGCACAAGCCGAGGTCGACGGAGGTGCCGCTCTTTTGGGCCCACAACATTCGTCCGAACTCCAGATGCGTACCCCGGGATGGAAAAGGGGACACCGTAGGATTCGTAAAAATATCCCATGAAAGCAGTGCCGTCATTCGCTCCGATGCCGTGCTGCTGCAGCGAACCAGCAATCGAGGGCAACGTCGGCGCCTGATCGCGGCGACGGTGCGCCAGTCGCACGTGCCCGGCGACCGAGGCTTCGTCACCGAGAACCATACCATCGTCATCATGAAGGACCCGTCGCGACCGCAAACGCTTCCTATCGGGCTGCTCTGCAAGCTCCTGAATACCGGCGCTGTCGATGCACGATTCAGAAGAATTTCCGGCTCTGTTAGTGTGTCAACGATCGGATTGCGCGATCTCCCACTTCCCCACGCCTCCCACGTACGCAAAGCGTTCGCCAAGCGCGGCTCAAGTGATGATGAAGCCGCGCTCACCGCTTACGCCTTGTCGCTTGAGCATAATAAGAGCTGCAAAGGCGTCAAATCAAAGAAGCCTACAAGACGGAGCCGTTCGTGAGACGCCCGTCGCAAGGACTTCCAGGGCAACACGGGCGTCCGGCACCTGGGCGCCCGTCGCAGAAAATTGAGGAAATCCGTGAGGCGCGGGAGAAAGCAGACGCAGAGAAACGGCGGCTGCTCGATAGGATAAGAGAACAAAGACAAGCAGAAACTCAGGCGCGGGATGCGCGCACAGCCGCCCTGGAGGCAAAACGCAATCGGCTTAAGAGCATTGGCGTCGATGCGGCATTGAATGCTGCGCGTCGCTTGAAATTCTTTGATCTGGAGTCCAGTACGGCGAACGAAGTCAAGGCGCTGAACCGGCCTTCCTTAACTCTCCTCGAATTATATCTGAGTGTTCTCCGTGATCGCAATTCGATCAGCGTGCTGCAGTGGCCGCATGACGTTAGCGATGTTTCAAGCCTGCATCCGCTCGCTATGGTCGCGGCTCTGTGCTCCGTTAGCGAGAATACTACGAGCGGCTTCAAATGGTGTCCTGCCATCCCCGATATCAGAAGCCTGTACTTTCCTTGGCGGGGCCACGGCACGGGGGTCGGGCAGCGTAGGACGCTTCTTGAGCGCGCAGAGCTGATGAAGCGTAACGCACTTCATCTCACGCGTACCCAGTTCAGTGAACCGGAGTACTCGCCGGAATTTGCCAAGCTGCATATCACGCTCGGGCACCTCAATCGCCTGAAGGTGCGAGACGAGACCAAGCCACATCTCGCGCATCCGACACTCGGCGAACTGTATCCCACGTTTGGCGCGCTTGGCGGCGATGACGCGCCGCCGCCTTTCAGATCGCCCGTTTACGAGCTATTCGGACGAGTGGCTCACGGGGCGGCGCTTAGCCAGCTCCAAGATCACCGCGGTTCGCTCGTACAGCCCGCTACAGCACCGTTCGCGTTCTTCGGGATCTGCCCGCGTGCAAACGTCAAGGCCGCTTTGAACCACGCGGCCCTGACGAAAGGCAAGGGACCGGACGCGTGTATCCTTGACCTTAATTCTCCGGGCCTCTCACGCCTTGGGCCATCGTGGGATCGCGACCTGCAGGCCTTTCTTGAATTGCTTGTTGCTACTCATCCCGAAACGCCCGTGCTTGCGGTCACTCAGGACATCTTCGTCCATCGACGAGTTTCGTTTCTCCTTGGCAAGCTAGGACTATCGGATCGGTCGACCGCTACGTCGCGCGTGATTGTTCGCTCGACGGATGATCTATTCACATCCGATCCCGAGATCGGAGAGGTTTCGGAAGTAAAATTCCAGTTCCACTCCACCGCGGGCCAGGGCGCCGCCGCGCTCCAGGCGCTTTCCGGTGCGGCACGGCAATCTTCGGACCCGGCTGTTGCTGGTGTTCTTCGAAACGCTATGGGCAGCGTTCGGCGAACGATGAGCCTCCCCTGTGGCCTGAGACGGGCGAGCGACACACTGGTCGAGACAGAAGGCCAGGAAGCTGCGGAGGCATTTCTGGAACGTCGTTCGGCCAGCTCCGTCCTAGCCGTTATCAAAAGGCAGATTGAACTGTGCACGGATAGCTCTGAACGCGCACGGCTGACCGAGGCAGAACGAGCGGTCGACAAGGCGTTCGCCGAGTTCGAGCAGGACACACCGATCGGCTCACTTCTGGGGGAACTCGCAGCGTCGCTGTCCCGCAAATCAAGTCAAAGCGTGATCGCGTTCGCGCGTGAGGAAGATCGCATTCTGGGTGAAGGTCGAATCTGCGACGATACTGAGCAGGGTGCGAGCATCCGCAGACGCATTCAGTCCGGATACATGCGCCTCGCGACCCTGTCGGACCTCGATGAAGAGCTTGCCAGCATCGAGGCCGGGCGAACGCGCAACATGTGGAAGCGTCTGGTGGTCGTCGCGCCGCCACGTGAGCAGTTTGCCGTGATGCTCGGTCGTCGATGGTTGCCGGAGGAGATTATTGTTCTGTCCGACCGTGAATTTGTCGAAAAGCTCGCTGGTACCTACCAAACCTTATCATCACACCCGGACCTCGCGGGACCTGGTCGATTGGGAGGCCGTCTCGCTGCTGCCGCTATTGCCGCCCGCAATGAGGCCAAGGCGCGCGATGTCGCTCCGATCGACCTGGAGTTGGACGCACAGGCGCCCGTCATAACGGACGAGCGTGTCATCGACCTTACAGCCGGTGACGACGATGATGACCGCGAGGTGGTCGAAATTGCGCTTGAAAGTGGGCGCCTTATGCGCGTGCGTCCGAAAGGCCTAGTCATCCGATATGATCGTTTCGCCGACGTAAACCCGTTCGAGCGCGCCACGGCGCGGGACGTCGCGAAAGGAAATATTATCGTCGTCCCGAATCAACTTTTCGTGCAAGAGGCCCGCGCCGTTCTGTCAGTCCGTGTCCTGGCGCAGGCACGCGTCGCCGTTTATCACGCTGCGGTCGAAACCGCTGTGCCACGGCTGCCAGGCGCAAGCAAGGCGGCGAAGGCGCGTTATGTCGTGCAAAAGCTCCAAGCCGCCGGTGCGCGCGCCGTCGTAGACGGTACTGTCCTCGACTGGCTCAACGCTGCGGAGCATCGGCAAGCCGCTGCTGAGCGATTGAGGCCACACGCGCCGCAGCATTGGCGAGAATTCCGCACGTTCATGGATGTCGTGGGCATTCCACCAGACCTCGCGGAAAAAATTTGGCGCGAAGGTATCGAGCCACTGCGGATCGATCGGCGTCGCGCTGGCGCGCGCATGGCACAGGCGTTTGTCTCGGTCCTAGTTGATCCGCATGGCGGCGTTGGCTTGCTCACTGACGAGGTAAAGACTCAGGTTGATCGCCTGCGGCGGCAGGCGCTCGATCACCTTGATGGTGTCCTCTCCGTCGCGTCGCGTAACTCCGAGGATGGGCGCGCATGACGGACACGTCCATCCCTCGTGATCCAGCTCGCCCGACGTTTCCCCGAAGTGTGAACCTCGACGCTGTCGAACGGGGTATGCGTCAGACCTCCCAGACCGACCTCACAGAGGCTAAGGAAGCTATCGTTGAGGCGGTAGTCCAGCTCAGTGTGCAACGGTGCACGGGCGAAGGGCCGGACGGTGAGCTTATCTTTGGCGCCAAACCGTCGGCCAAACTCGTCAGCGGCTTTCTGCTGCCGCGCTTCGATGCCTCCGGTCAAGAAGACGAGACATCCGACATTCATATTGCGACGATGGGTATCGATCTCCAAGTCGGCTCCGATCAGTCCGGAGAAGTCGTGGTTACGCCGAATTTCTCAATCTACGTTCGCGTCTTGCCGACTTGGGAGGACATGACTAATCCGCGTCATGACATCATGCCCCGCTCGGAGCTTTCGCGGGAAACCCGTCAACATGTCGAAGTCAGAGCACGCCAATATATAAGCGAAGCCATCGCCGGGCTTCCGCCGCTGGATGATCCTGTTGAACCTGACGAACGTCCGGCGGCAGCAATCACTGAGGCGCAACGCGCCCGCGAAATCGCCGATCAGACTGAGCAGCATCTGGTTGAGGAAGGCGAACTTGACTCGGAGGCGAAGGGATCACACAGAGCTGCCAAACTTTCCGCCGAACGCGCAGAGCAAGTTTCGGAAGCCCGGACCGAGACTGTGAGGCAACGAGTCGCTGCACGGCGTGAACGAAACGCCGCCGTTGCGGCGATCCGAAAAGAGGCCTTCAGCAGGGCGTTCGCTGACCTCGGCATTCGCCTTAACGACGCGCGTGGCGCAGCCGTGGCGCGAGCGCTTCAATCCGACGATCTTACAAACGAACTGGAAGTCGAGAAATCGCAGCCAGAACGTACCGACGCCGACATTCCGGATACGGCTGTAGACGAGCCGCCAATCACCGACGAGGTAGCGGCAAGTGTCGAAATCGTTGTGCGCCCGGACGCGGGGGTGCTGGATGACGCCGTTGCCGAGCGCCAGCCGATTCCAATGAAGTGGCGGCGCTTCCGTTTGACCCTCGGGGAGTATCGCTTCGATTGCCACGACGAGGCGGCCCGCGCTGCAGCCATGGATGCTTTTGCGGCACGAGTTCTGCAGCAGACGCGTACGATGTTGACGGACTGGCTCGCAACAGAGGAAGGCCAGCGCGACGCGTACCGGCCAAACGAGCGCATCCTGCCGAGTCATTTTTCAAGCAGGGCTGGTTGGGATCGGTATCTCTCCAGCCTTCGCCAGCGCCGCCCCGCAGTCGTTCAGGATGTCCTGCCTGACCTGTCCGGTGTGGCTTTGGTGCTGAATGCCGACGCGGACTTTGTCGACGCATCACGCGTTAATTTCCGTGCGGCAATCGAGAACGGCGCGGATCAGCCGTCACGTCAGACGTTCAACGACTATGAGCCCAGTCTTTTCCAAGTCGATCTCGGCGTCACGCTGCCGTCGGTTCTCCATCGACCGCTTCGACTCGATCGTGTGCAACCCTCCTATCGCTTCAAGGATTGGCTAACGTATCCCGCGATGGGATTGAACTGCGGTGTCCGCTTGCTGTCGTCGGACGCATTAACCCGGATCGCGACGACGTGGGCACCACGCTATGAGCAGCCACGAATCGATCCAACCGCGATTGACCAGCTCCCAACCCGCTATGCAGATCTCGCCAATCCCGCCTTCGATCAGGCACATCTTCTGCGCCTACCCGATAGTTATGACAGATGGATCGCGCAGCAATCCTTAGTTGATGCCGGTGAGGGCCTTCCCGCCGATGTCGCCGACCGCGAACGACAGGCACATGCGCAAGACATTGAAGCTTACCGGCGTGAGAGCAGCTATATCCGCGCTGGCGTGCAGCTCCTTCTCGATTCCCGCGCAGTCGCCCATACCGTTTCCTCAAAGGCCGCCTTGGGCTCTTGGTCGTCCCTCGATGCGCGGGCCGCGCCGTGGGAGGCGTGGCTCCTAACCAACCAAACTTTCATGAACTACGGCGGCGAGCGATATGTCGAGTGGCGCCTGTTTCAGATTGCATTCATTCTCGCGCACGTTCCGACATTCGCCTCCCGTATGCCTGAGTTTGCAGACTGGTTCGACGCCACTCGGGACGAGCTGACCGCAAGTCTTCTCTATTTCGCGACGGGCGGGGGCAAGTCGGAAGCCTTCTTTGGGCTGCTGATCTTCAACCTATTTCTTGACCGGCTGCGGGGAAAACAACGTGGCGTCACGGCGCTTGTGCGATATCCATTGCGCCTTCTCACGCTTCAGCAGGCGCGGCGGCTGATGCGTATCCTTACCCAGGCCGAGCTCCTAAGAACGCGCCATCGCTTATCCGGCGCACCATTCGAGATAGGCTTCTGGGTTGGCTCCGGCAATACGCCAAATCGCGTCGCGCAGGGGTTTGGTGGTGTTCCGTCTATTACGATGGCGGGCAACGCCAACGATGACGACCTCCTTCATCCACCCGACGGAGAGGCCGAGGCCGCGCGCGCCGCTCGCCGCAAGTCAAATCGCTACAAAGAAGCGCTTGAGGCCTACGACAAGTTACGGACGTGCCCGTGCTGCGGAACCGCCACCGGGATGCGCCGGTATCCGTTCCAGGCGGGGCGCATCGGTATCGTGTGCTTTAACGACGCCTGTGCGTGGAACAAGGAAAATCCACCGTCACCCCACCGTGTCCCACTGCCCTTTCTCCTTACAGACGACACCATCTATCAGCGGGCTCCGTCCGTCGTCCTCGGCACGATCGACAAGCTGGCGCTCATCGGCCAGCACGACCGAACGATCAATGCCATTGTTGGGATGCTGGGGGTCGCTCGTTTCATGGACCCTACGAACCGGCACCTTTACATGCCCCGCGGCGAACGTGCGCTGACGCGCGATGCCGACAAAGGGTGGACGCGATTGAAGCCCGCCTATGCCGACGGGACAGCCGTTTTTCACGATCCGTTTCCGAGTCTCATTATCCAGGACGAAGGCCATCTCTTGGAGGAAAGCCTCGGTACGTTCTCAGGTCTTTTCGAAACAGCGTTTGAGAGCATCTTGATGCGTCTCGGCACCGGGCTTCTAAAGGACTATATCGCAAGCTGGCGTCCGAGCGCCAATTCTGACGCTCGCCAACCTCGCCTCGCCAAGGTCATCGCCGCCACGGCTACGATCTCCGATCCAGATCGCCAATTGCGCGTCCTTTACCAACGTGAACCGCTTCGCTTTCCGTGCCCCGGCCCAACGATCTACGAATCTTTTTACGCCATGCCACGCGTCCCCGTGAACGCGCAACGCCGGCAGATGTACCTCCAAGCCCCGCGCCAGCTCCGAGCCGAACAGTTGGGACCGCGAATGCGGACCTACATGTCCTTCATGACGAATGGCCGGTCGCATACTATGACCACCTCCGCCGTCGTGTCGGCCTATCACCTCACCATCACGCGGCTCTGGCGGGCCGTCGTGGAAGAAGCTCGCGCCGGCGACGCGGTCCGCGAAATGAATGCCGCGCTTAGCCCGGACGACCCCTTGACGCCGCTCCGGCGTCAAGCACTCGAAGCTCTGGTGGCGCAAGACAACACCGCAGGGCCAGATATCCTCGCAACCCTTCTTGACCTTCAACGGATATCGCTGACCTACGTCACGAACAAGAAGGGCGGTGACCAGATCATCGAGACGCTGCAGACGCAGGTCGAACGCGACCAGATCGCACAGGGAATTCACGATCTTCCGTTTGTCGGTGAACTCATTTCGGGTGGCGTCACAATTGCTGAAATCCAGGAGGTTATGCGAAAGGCCGAAGGTGGCGTTACCCCAGGCCAACCGTTTCCGCCGCTCGGCGAAAGCCTCAGAAACATCGTAGCTACATCCGCGATCAGCCACGGGGTCGACGTCGACAAGTTCAACGCAATGTTCTTTGCTGGGCTCCCCTCAGACATCGCCGAATACATCCAGGCGTCAAGCCGCGTCGGACGAACGCACGTCGGCTTCAGTCTTCTTGTGCCCACGCCGCACAGTCGCAGGGATCGCTATGTCGTCGAAACGCACGATCAATTCCATCGCTTTCTTGAACGGATGATACCTCCGCCTGCCGTGCAACGCTGGGCGGAGCGCGCGATCCGCCGCGCCATGCCTAGTATCCTCCAGGCCTTTCTCTGTGGTGTGGTCGAACAGGAGCTTTTTGCATCTGCGGGTGCGAGCAAGAATAGCGCGCGAACCTTCACTACCGCGGCTGCAATCAAGACATGGGCGGACCGCCACGCGGGCAACAATCCCGGCGCCATACGTGCGGCAGCCGAGTTTGCGCTGGGGGCCATCGGGATCGACGGGCGCGGCGACCGCCACACCGGTAGCGCGACGCACGCCGAGCATTATCGCCAATTCGTCGAAGACCGCGTCCGGGATATCCTTGGACTATTCACGCAGCGGTCGGACAGCAGCAAGCTCTCCAGCTTTTGGGAGGCTCGGCAAAATCGCGACATTCGCAAACCGATGATGTCCCTGCGTGACGTGGATGCTGGAGGCGTGATCCTCGGAGCCACACGCGATCCGTGGCGGGGCAGGAACGTCAATCTCGAAGCGACCCGGCAAGTCATGCGCGTCATTCGAGGCCAGCGCATGGCGGTACGGGCCGAAGTCGACGCCGAGCCGCCTCCGGTGGATGACGAGGACTAGCCATGGCGCAGGACCCTCAATCCGGCGGACGCGCCCAGGCCATGCGGGCATCGCCACCACGCATGACGCGCTCGCAGCCCCAACTCGCAACGTCCTACGCGCCAGGGTCAATTTTCACCTGGGAAGGCGGCAAAGGCGCGTGTCTCTCGGTCCCGATCGAAGGAGCGGTGATCGATTTCTCCGCCCGCCAAACCCGCCGCGATCAGATCATCGAAAGCCTTCAGGAGTTTTGTCAGAATTGGCTTGCGCGCGGATTGGCGATCAACCGACCGAACGCGCCCATCCACGAAGTTCAGTTGCTGGATGGCTGTTTCCATAATCCGATGCGGCGTGGGCAAGCCTCTGTCGACATCGCGCTGGACCGATTTGAGTTTATGCGACCGGACCGAATGGGATATCTGCCAGGCCCTCTCGTCTATCGCTGTGATGTTTGTGAGATCGTCAAAGAATACGTCTCCCCATCGCATCAGATCGCCGAACCGCTGACCGATATGTGCCCCGCTGACGCCGCGCGGCCCGCACACGACTCTCAGTGGCGCCAACTCGACGTAGTCTACGCCCACTGGTCTGGAAGCGTGGAAGGTCTCTCCCCGTATCGCTTCACCATGAACCGCGACGGAGAAATTCAGAAGATTCCGCGTTGTCAGTGCGGGGCTGAGAATTTTCGCCTGACGAAGCAGGGCAACCAGTTTTCCAGATGGCGGTTTGTCTGCACGGGTTGCGGCACTCAGAAGGAGGTCTACCAGACAGACCCGTTCAGCCTCAATTTGCTTAAACCGTTGATCGATGGCGGTGCCGCGCATCAATGGAGCGAGATCAACATGATCCCGGTCTCCTATCGCGCCTCACCAGTTTTCTACGTTCAAACCGCGCGCTTCATCGTATTTGATACCGATCCTGAAGTCGTCACACTAATGGTACCATCGCGCGAAGACGAGCTGGCTGCACGCGTCGCCGCTCTGCATGGTTTCGATGGGACCGACCCTAGTGACGACCGGATAAGGGAGCAGTTGGAACAGAACGGGCAGTCGTCGCTGTTTGAAACCTATCGCAAGTTCCGAGAGCAGGCGGCAGCCGCGCGCGCCGCGGGTGACATGAAGACCGTGGACATCTGGGCCGACGCCGCCCGAGAGATGCTCAATGGATGGTATGGTGCGAATCTCGTTCATCGTGAGGTCACGGCAAGTCCCGAGCTGCACGCCCGCGTCCACGAGCGCTCGAACTATGCGCGCCGCTTCGATCCAATCCGCAGCACGATCGAGCATCACGCCTTGCGCCGCCGCAAGGTCGATCTCGCGGGCGAGGCTGCGGACCTGAAGATTCCGCACTCTGATTTGTGCGCAGAATTCGACAACGCCGACCTTCAAGGCACCTACGTGCGGCGCGTGACTGAAGATCTCGCCCGCGCTGGTGTTGAGGATGCCCGCCTCATCCGCCATCTGGATATGGTCGAGTTTTCATTCGGATTTTCGCGTGTTTCCTCTAACCCGGAGACGACGCAGAAAGATCGAAAAATGCCGGTTCGGTTGATGGGTTTTCCCGCCCTGCCGAGCAACAAGCGCCCGATTTATGTGATCGAGCAGCAGAACGAAGCGATCTACGTTCAGCTCAATAGTGAGATGGTCGGTTCTTTTCTCCAACAGAACGGCGTTCTTGCGCAGCTGCCAACACCGCCACGCACCATCGGAGGGACGCTGATTGAAACCTATCAGGACTTTCGCCTATTTCTGAGAGACTTCTCCGTGCGTGACGCAGCTGCCCGTGTTCGTGGACGTGACGTCGCGTCGATGACATACCTGCTGCTTCATTCTCTGGCGCATCACTTTATGCACGGTATTGCTCGTTTCTCTGGCCTGGACCTTGGTTCGCTGAGCGAGGTGATCTTTCCTGCTGATCTCGCGTTTGTCGTGCATCGACGGGGCATGACCGAAGATCTTGGAAATATCTCCTCGATGTGGCGCGACCAGAATAGCGCCTTTCTGCGGCATCTGGTCGCCCGCCGCGAGCTACGCTGCGGATCGGGAACCCTTTGCGATCACCGCGGCGGTGCTTGCCCCGCCTGCATCATGATTCCGGAAACGTCGTGCATCGCGGGGAATCAACTCCTGTCTCGCGCTTCTCTGGTCGGCGGTCGCGCGCCGCTGTGGGATACAAATCAGACACCGTTGGTGGGATACTTCGAAGTTGTACACGCGCTGCGTCACGCGGGCCCGCCGCCCGCGTCAGGCTAGTGGCCTCGGACGCGGAGATCGTTAGGTGCGCGGCCCCATGGCCGGGAACGGCAGCGCGCATCCTAGAAGGGCTAGCGGCACTCGGACCAGGCACTCGGACCGTACAGCAGATTTGTCACGCGTCCGCCGCCGGTATTGACGAAGGTCAGGCAACCCAAGTTCTCGGTGGGCTATCGGTCACCGGGCTTTGCCGCACGGCTCCAGCCGAGGACAGCTGGCAATGTGCATACAATCCGGCTGAGCTGTTGCGATTGGCAAATGTACTCAATGGTGCCGAACACTTCCGCCGGATGCGCTTCACGCCCGCAACTGTTGAACTTGCCGTTACAATGCCGCTTGCTCCGAGCTATCTCGAAAAGGAGTTGGCCGCGTCGCTCGGAAGGCCAGGCGGTTTTCTTTCAACGGGGGCCGCGTTTACGCGCATCGCCCAGGCGGCGACCAAACGTCTCGTTGTGATGACTCCGTATATAGACGGAAACGGCTTTCGCTGGTTGCGAAGAATATTTGAGTCAACGACCAGCGGGTGTCAGAGAATAGCTATTCTGCGCAACGCGCAGCGGTATGCTGTTGACCTGAGTGTGCAGCATGTTGATTGGCTCCAGACTTTAGAAATCGACGTGCGCGACTATCACGTTTCCCATGATGCTTCGGTCAAGCGCACGCTGCCAATCGAAACCTTTCATGCAAAGATCGTTGTGGCAGACGAGCAGGTAGCCTATGTCGGCTCGGCCAATTTGCTCAGTTCGAGTGAATCAGTTTCCCTGGAGACTGGATTCATTGTCGAAGGCCAACCCGCAGTGCAGGTGGCGCGTCTAATCGACGGTGTTCTTCGTGTTGCGAGACGGTTGTGAGCCAATTTGAGAGGCGCTTGCGGAGGCCATCGATGGACACAGTAAAGGATCAGTCGCAAGGCGACTTATTGTCCGACGTCACCGACATTTCCATGGTTCGGTTCCTTCTCGAGATCGAAGCAGTCCAAGTCACCGCAGGATAAATAAACAGAGACTCGCAACGCCTAGTGATCGAGATAGCGTGGCGGCAGCCCGTTCACGAGATTGGAGGCGACGCGGTAAATCTCGTAGGTGCCGATCTTCGCGAAACGCTCATCCACCGGCTCGGCCCAGAACCGTGCCGCCGGATAGCCTTCCCGATGCCAGAAGCGTTCCAATCGCTGCGCAAGCGCCATGGCACCCTTCTGGTTTGTCGTCTCTTGCGCGACCGTAATATCCACACCGTTCTCTTGTTCCATGATCTGACCCCCTGACGTTTCTTGCCTCGGATGTAAGAGGGGCCGGCGGGGGCGCTTCAATGCCCCATTTTATTTTCAAGCAAGGAGCCTTGGTTACAGGTGCGTGCACCCGTGAGGAACCGAGTACACGCGAATGCAGGCGATGTCTTAGGCGTTAGGTCTGGGAAAAATTGGTCTCAACCAAGCGCGTCCGTTGCCGCCTTGGTGATTTCTGATTTTATCGCTCAGTGCCATGGCGCGCAGCAAAGCGTATCAAGCGGGTCGCAAGCCGCTGCGCTGCTGTGAATGCCGTCAGTAGCAGAAACCGGCCGGGTAGGCTCACGCGCTCACGCGTGGGTCTAAGCGCAAGCGAGGCGGGCGCCCGCGCGCGGGCGTGTGCTGTCAGGCACCCGGCCGGGCCTTTTGTGAAGCACGCAGGTCGCTCTTTTTTCACCGTTCAAGGGCGCATCCTTCCCGGCAGCGGGAAGGACCGGGCTCTATTCGCTGCGCTCACCGAGCCGCAAGCGGCGTCTCGGCCCATTCGGGTGACGATCCCATTGCGCAAGATCATAGCGCGAGCGCAAGCGCTCAACTTTTTCTTTCGCTAGAGCGTGATGATTTTAGGATGGCGCGTACCCTGCGTTTTTGAAGTAGTTGGCGCATTCGTGCGGAGGGAAGAGCGTGAGGATCTGTCCGATTGCGGCGGCTATGGCATCGATGCTTCGTGCGCGGGCTTTTCGCAACAGATGCTTGAGCTTGGCGAAGACCTGTTCGATCGGGTTCAGGTCGGGGGAGTATTTCGGCAGGAAGATCAGCTTGGCGCCGGCCGAGCGGATGAGCGTGCGCACCGCTTTTCCTTTGTGGCTGCCGAGATTGTCCATGATGACAATGTCGCCGGGACGAAGCGTGGGAAGCAGGACTTTCTCGATGTAGATTTGGAAGCTCTCCCCATCGATCGGACCATCGAGAAGCCATGGCGCATCGATCCTGTCGTGGCGCAGCGCCGCCAGGAATGTGGTGGTTTTCCAGTGACCATGGGGGACCTTGGCCAACAGTCTGCTGCCGTGCGGCGCCCATCCGCGTAGCGGCGCCATATTGGTCTTGGTCCAGGTCTCATCGATGAAGACCAAGCGCTCAGCTGCGACCAGACCCTGATACTTCATCCACTGTGCGCGCCGGTGCGCGACGTCGCGACGATCGCGTTCGCCAGCCACCACGCTTTTTTTTGAAGCTCAGCTTCTCGGCATGGACGAACTCCCAGACCGAGCGGTAATCCACCTTCAGTCCGCGCTCCGCCAGCTCGGCCACGAGCCCGCGCAAGGTGAAATCCCCGTCTTTGATCCGCTGCAACAGCCAGGTCCGGTGCGCTCCCGAAATTGCCTTGGGCTTGTGACCCCCCATCTTGCCCGGCGCAACGCTGCCGGTCTCGCGCACGCGCCTCACCCAGTTAATCGCCGTGCTGATGCCAACTCCAAACTGCTTCGCGGCCCGGTTACATGACATGCCTCCGGTCCGCACCGCCGCAACCACCCGCTCGCGAAGATCCATAGAATAAGGCTTGCCCATCCATGCCGGCCTCCTTCCAGCCAGCAGGGTGAATCAGAAACCAGCTGATTTGGGAATCCCCAATCGATTCGGCCTAAAACCATCCCGCTCTAAGGGGCGCCGCCCCTCGCGCGCGCAAGGCAGCCCAGAGGCTCCGCGCCGCCTCCCCACGTATCCCCGCAAGAGCGGGGCCCCTCGTGCGGACCCTCGGCGCTCCGGCCATTGCGCTTGCTACCCCCGGTCTCGCCGACGGGCAGGGGTGCAGCAGCAGCTGCACCCAAAGTCCAAGGAAAGACCATGCGCAGAGCCATCTATCAGGAGATCACCGACCAGATCGTTGCCGACCTCGAAAAGGGCGTGCGCCCGTGGCAGCGGCCGTGGAGCGCCGACAACCTCGAAGGCCGCGTCTGCCTTCCGCTCCGCCACAACGGCATCACCTATCGCGGCGTCAACGTTCTCACCCTTTGGATGGCGGCGCTGGCCAAAGGCTACCGCGCGCCGATCTGGATGACGTTCAAGCAAGCCGTCGACCTCGGCGGCGGGGTGCGCAAGGGCGAGAAGGGCAGCCTCACGGTTTACGCCGACCGCATCACCCGCAAGGAAACCGACGCCGCCACGGGCGAGGAATCCGAAACCGCGATTCCCTTCATGAAGGGCTACACCGTGTTCAACGTCGAGCAGATCGACGGCTTGCCCGCGCATTACTATCCGGCGCCAGAGCCTGTTCCCGAAGCGTTGCCGCGCATCGAGCGCGCCGAAGCTTTCTTCACCGCGACCGGCGCAACTATCCGCCACGGCGGAAACCAAGCTTATTACGCGATCACCAGCGATCACGTGCAGATGCCGCCTTTCGAAGCCTTCCGCGATGCGGCGAGCTACTACGCCACCCTGGCGCATGAGACGACGCACTGGACGCGGCATCCGTCGCGCCTTGATCGCAGCTTCGGCCGCAAGCGTTTCGGCGACGAAGGCTACGCCATGGAAGAGCTCGTCGCCGAGCTCGGCGCCGCCTTCCTCTGCGCCGGCCTCGCGCTTACCCCGGAAATCCGCGACGACCACGCCAGCTACCTCGATCACTGGCTCACGGTCTTGAAGGCCGACAAGCGCGCGATTTTCACCGCCGCCGCGCATGCGCAGCGCGCCGCCGATTTCCTGAACGGCTTGCAGCCGCAAGCCCAACAACAAGCCGCGTGAGGTGTACCATGACCAAATACATTGCTTACTTCAGAACCGATGCCGCTTACGCATCGCAGACTGTCCGCGCCAAGTCGCCCGAGCACGCGCTGAAAAAAGCGCGGCGCATAGCCGAGGAGGATGAGGCGAACCTCTGGTTCGAGTCCTACGACGACGGGCTTCCCATCAACGAAATCGCGATCTGCGGTAGCGACGACCTGGAAATTGCCGTCTGGTATGACGAGGACGTGCACCTACGGCTCGGTGCGCGCGAACTGCTCTCTGCCGCACGGCTCGTGATCGAACGTTGGGAAGGCGCCGATCTGGCCGAAGCCGTGCGGGCGCTCGATGCTGCCATCGCACAAGCGGAAGGCCGCGTGCCGTGAGCGACAAGCCGGGCATCGCACCGGCAGGCGCGGACATATTCGTCATCGGCGGCCGTGCCTACAGCTGGCGCCAACTTTGCGAGTTACGCCGCCAGCAACTGGAAGCCGCGCGCAAGGCGCGCGGCACGCAGCCGGCGCTATTCGAGCTTCGCAAGGATTGCCGTCCGTCGTCGCAGCGCACGGCATCCGGCCGCTACGCTGAGCCCGGCCTGCTCGACTGGTCTTCCCAGAACTAGCGCCCTTCGGAACTAGCATTCTAGGAAATTCATTCAGATGAAAATTGATCCTTGGCGCGCAGAAAGCGCCGTGTTCACATCCTGGCGATGCGAGCGAATGAACCTGCCGACACGCTGCCGGCAGCACAAATTACTCTCACCGATCCGAGTTATTGCGACGCCGTCGGTGCACGGCGGAACGCGGACGGCGAGTGGCTCACGGTGCTGCGCCCGGTTGGATGGCCGCCAAGGCCACAGCCTGTTCGGCGCTGGCGTCCTTCCCGGCGTCGAGCCAAATGGCGTGGCAGGCCTCGTCAATCGTAGGCCCTGGGCGCTACGCAAACCCTCTTGCCTCGGTCGGTAGTCGAGGCCACCGCGCTCGTCGCGTTGTCTTGCCGTATCCGCAACGCGCCGCCTGCCGCTGATGGCCCTTTCTTCGTCTTTGCCATTCCGTGACAAGGCTTTCCTTTCTTTCCAATCGCGCACGGGGGGCGGCTTCATAAATTGTGGGGATCGGACCAGAGCGCGCGCGCCGGTCAAGGCCGCTCGCTTCCGCGCCTTCGGCTTGTGCAGCTTCGCGCCGCCAGGGCGGTGAAGCCTTGAGCGGCGCGCTGGAACGCTCTGGTGCCATCGACCCCACGAAGCCGCGCATTCCGTGCGGATCGAACTAAGAAAGGAAAGCATCATGTCTATCATTGGAAACTTCGCCTACGACAAGAAGGCCAATACCTACACCGGCGACGTGACGACGCTGACGTTCCAGCGAACCGACGTCCAGATCAAGCCGAACGAAAAATCCGGCGATAAGGAGCCGGACTACCGCGTCGTCGCCAAGACTCAATATGGCACGGTCGAGTTCGGCGCCGCGTGGAAACGCACGAGCGAAAAGGGCAAGGACTACCTATCCCTTGCGATCGACGATCCGGCGCTGCCGGGCTCGCTGAACGCCGCCTTGTTCGACGCCGAAGACGGCAAGACCGCCACGCTGGTCTGGAACCGTCCCAAGGCTAAGAAGAAAGCCGAGTGACGCGGCAAGGCGCCGGCTGCACATGCAGCCGGCGCCGATTGCGTTTGCACAGGAGCCGCGCCATGACGCAGCACAGTGAAGAACGATCCGCCGCCAGCGTCGGTGCTTCCGAATTCCGCGCCTCATTCCGCCGCGTGCGCGTGAAGGGCGGTGCGGAACGCAAGCCGTTCGTGCTCAGCGAATTTCAAGTCTTTTACGAGCGCATCGGCGCAAACGTCCGCCGCGCAAACGCGCGCACCTTCGCACCTGCGCATCCTGGCACGGAGCCCGCCATGCATGCCGTCCTGCCGCGTATCACCGGTCATCGCTTCATGGTCCTGGCGGCGCTCGGTTTGCTTCTCGCCTGGAAGCCGCTCGGCATCACGTTTCAATTCGAGGCGATTGCGCCGCAAGAGACCGTGGCTCTTTCGCCGCGCATGCCCTCGCCCGAGACGCCGGCGCAGCGCCTCGTCGAGGAGGCGCGCCTGCAAAAGGAACGCGAGGCGGCCGAGGCGCAGGCGCAATGGGAGGAAGTCTTGCGCAAGCGCAAGGCCGAGCAGCGCGCCGAGGAAGAGCGAAAGCAGGCGGCTCCGGCGCCACCAGCTGCGCCGATCGCGCCTGCCGCGCCTAGAGATGATACGGGTCCGGATCGAACAGTCCCGCCAGGCGCGGAATCTCCCAGTAAGGCTTGCGGCCCGCAATCAGCGGATCATGCGTGCCGGCGAAGAACAAAACCGATTCCGAAGTACTGAGACCCATCAGCCGTTCCACCGGCAGCAACGGCTCGCGGTTCTCGTTGAGTGACTCGCTGCGCTGGAACGGCCACCACGGCCCCGAATAAGACCGGCCGCGGCTCTCGCCGGTCTTCCTTCCGCCCCGGCGCTGCATGAACTCGGCCGTCTGCATATCGCTCGGCGTGAAGAACTGGGTCAAGCCGCAATTGCCGAACAGGCTCATCGCTTTCTTGCCGTAGACCGATTCCAGCTGCGGCAGATCCTGCAGGAACGGCCACAGCTGCACATTGAAGCCGGCGGCAAAACCAAACGCGCTGGTGATCGCGGGCAGGTTTTCGAGGCGGGCGAATTCATCCAGCAGGAACAGCACCGGATGGCCGCCCGGCTCCGAGGTCAGCTGGTCGAGCGCCGAGGTGATGATGAGGCGCAGGAAGCGCGCATAGGCTTCCATGTAGTTGCCGGGCAGGATCAGAAAGACCGTGGTCGGCTTGCGTTTCAGCTGCATGAGGCTGAAATCGCTTCCGGTCAGCGTGCCATGCCTGGGATCGGACAGCGCCGGGTTGTCAAGGAACGCCGTCTGCGTGATCGCGGTATTGATCGCCGCCGAAATGTCGCGGGCCTCTACGTCCTTGAAGCGGCCGATGGGCTGGCAGATGAAGGGATAGGGACTCTTCTCCATCGCGATGAGAAGAGCCGCGCCTTCCTTGTTGCGTGCCGCGATGTCGGTCACACCTTTGCGCATATGCGCAAGCGTCGCATCCTTTCCGCGCGTTGCCACCAAGTGAAGATTGAGCGTGCTGACGAGGTCGCGCGCCGTATTGTCGAAATAGGGCTCTCGCCCCTCGGTGAGGATCAGGGCTTGCGACAGCGCCGCGATGTCGGCAACGACGTTGGTGCTGTTGATGTCGAAATGCGCCAGCGGATTGTAGCGGTGCTGCGGCAGATGCCAGGGCGCGCCGGTGTGCAGGCCGAAGGGGTTGAGCACATATACATCCTGGCCCAGGGCGCGGCGCTGACGCGCCGTCACCGCCGCGTTCTGGCCCTTGGGATCGAGCACCAGCACCGAGTGGTTCATCTGGGCCAGGGCCGGGATGATGATGGTGGCGCCCTTGCCACTTCGATTGGGGCCGATCGTGGCGAGATGACGGTTGTCGATATAGCGCGAGAAGGTGCCGCGCCCTTCGTTGTAGCCGTAGGGGATCGCGAATTCAGTGTTCATCGGAGACTCCTGCCGCGTGGTAAGTTTCTTGGCTGCCAAGATGCGCGTCCCATTCGCCGCGGTTGGGCCGCTCGGCCAGGCGCCAGCCGAAAGAAAGCGCGACATAGCCGAGGGTCAGGATCAGGCCGGCGAGGAACAGGCTCGCCGTGAGAGCGACGCCGGCCGTCCACGCCTTCAACGGCACATAGACGAGCGTGGCGACGGCGAGCAGATAGGCCGCGTCGCCGAAATGGCGTTGCGCCGCCGGAAACCTCTCATAGACGCGCCGCGCGACAGCACCGGCCAGCACCAGGGGAAGCCCGATGCCCCAGGCCACGAGAATTCGCAGGACGAGCGGGAGCGGGGCGAAGTAGAGGAAGACGCCGAACCAGATCGCGAGCTGTACGAGAAGCCAACGGGCCTTGCCGCCGAGGCGGAAGATCGCCTGGCCGGCGAGGCGCCCGCCGAGCACGGCCACGATCCACAGCGCAACCGCCACCGGGAAATTGTAGTATCCAAACGGCGTGTAGCTCGACACAGCCGCCATCGTCATCGCAAACCAGAACAGCTGGGCCAGCCGGTCGGGTGATTCTTTTTTCATGACCCGCTCCATCACGATTGGACGGGCCTATTTTGGACCGAGGCAGGCCGAAGCCGCAGAACAGGGATCGGGAGAAACCGGGAAATTCCGACAACGCTGCGTAGTCCGCTTTGTTTGAAGAGCGATGAGGCGTGAAGTTCGTTTGTGTGAATCTTATGTTTGGCCGAAGAGCGTAGCGAGATGTGGTTTTGCCATAGGCAAAACCCTCTCGGTCAGGGGGCAAATAGCCGGCCCCCCGACACCCCAGGACGCATGCGCTCAGCACAAGGCGCAACGTGGCACGGCCAAGGAAAAACGAAACTCGCGACCGGCAGTTCAATATCGCGCTGACGCGGCGCGAGCTTGAACGGCTCCACGCCGCCGCTGCGAAGGCGGCGATGCGGCCGGCCGACTATGCGCGCGCCAAGCTGTTCTCGGACTGGCAGGTGGTGAAGGAAGACGCGGTGCGGCGCCAGGCCACGCCGGCGTCCAATCTCGATCCTCTCTTCATGAACGCGTTGTCCAGAATCGGGAACAACCTCAACCAAATCACCCGACGCTTGAACACCCTCGATCTGCCGGCGCCGCCCAGCCTCGAACCGCTTCTTCGAGAAATCCGGCGCCTCGTCGGTAGCGAGGCCAGGCAATGATTATCCGGATCGAGCCGCTCGGACGGTCCTTCAAGGGCGTCAGCGCCTATCTGACCCATGATCTCAACAAGGCGAAGACCGCGGAGCGCGTCGACTGGACCTGCACGCTCAACCTTGCCTCGGATGGCGTCGGCGAAGCCATCAACGAAATGTATTGGACCTACCGTGCCGCCGATGCCCTCAAGCGCGAAGCGGGGCTGCGGGCGGGCGGAAGGCAGGTCGAGAAGCCGGTCAAGCATTTTTCCCTGTCCTGGCATCCCTCGGAGAACCCGACGCGCGAAGAAATGATCGAAGCGGTGCAGGACTTCATCCGACACATGGGCTGGTCCGACAGGCAGGCGGTCCTGGTGGCTCATAAGGACCGGCCGCACGATCATGTGCATGTTATTCTGAACACGATTTCACCGATCGACGGCCGCGTCCTCGATCCTGGGTATGAGCATGCGCGCGCCTCGTTCTGGGCACTGGCGTACGAGCGGGAACGCCGCCGCGTGCTCTGCAAGGAGCGGCTGAAGCCCTACGGGCAGCGCGAACCGGCGCCGACGCGCGAGGCCTGGCAGGCGATGAAAGAGGCGGAACATGCGTTCGACGCCGCCGAAGCCGTGCTCAAGGTGCGGCAGCCGGATTATATCGAGCGCCATGATCCGGCGACTTGGCGGGCCAGGGAATGGGAGGCGTTGCGCAGCGATCAGAGAGATCAGCGGACCGACTTCTTCGCGGGTGGCAAGCAAGCCTACCGCGAGGTTCGGAATTCCGTGTTTCGCGAGGTGCGGACCGAGTTTCGTCCACAATGGCAGACGTGGTTCCGGATGCGACGGGAAGGCGCCGACCTCGCGCTTCTCGGTGCCATCAGAGACGGGATTCTGGAACGCCAGAACGCTGAGCTTGAGAAGCGGCGCGACGAGGCTTGCAAGGAGCTTCGGCAGCGCCGCGATCAGGAATACGCCGAGCTGTTGCAGCGTCAGCGTGACGAGCGCGCCGAATTGAAAGAAAGGCAGCGCGGTGGCCTGCGCACCTATGATCTGCTGGACCGGGTCGCCGAGCGCACCGAAAGCGCCAATGACAACAAGGATGGCCGCCAAGCCGAGCGGGAGGAGCTGCGCGCCGGCTTTCGTAGCGCTGCCAATGAGACGACCCAACCGAGGGAGCGTGACGAGCTGGAGGAGCCCGCGCCAGAATTTGAGGAAGCGGGCCGAAGCGGCCGACATAGAGTCAAAGACCCGGCTAATGCCGTGGGTGATCTCGGCACAGCGGCAATCGGCGCCCTCGCCGACGTGGTCGAGAGACTGTTCGACGGCTTCCTGACCGGGGGCGAGCAGCCGCGACCGCGTAAGGTCACGCCGTCGCGCGACACGGAGAAACAGCCACGCACTGACAATTCCGCGCGCGCGACCGAACGGCAACAGAAGGCAGACGAGGCCGTGGCGACCGAGGCGGAGCAGCTGCATGCCTATTGGGAGGAACGAAAACGACGGCGCAGCCGAGAACGGGATTGACCGCGGGCTTGAAAGCGGAGGCCACTCCCAAGCCCGAGAGTACCGCAGGCCTCGCCGCTATCGAGTGAGACGCCGCCGGATTCGCCGGTGGGAGGTGCTGCCTGATGACAGCGCATCCGAGAGGTCGCGCGTCGCCGCCGCTTACGATGCCTTGAGTCAAGCCGACGAGGCGGGCCTCTTTCAGCACTACGGGATGCGAATTGCCGCATTGCTTGTTTGTCTTCGGGGTGTGGAGCTGGCTGTGGCAATCGAGCGGCTGCGGTCGGAGACGAACGCCGCTTTGGCGGTGTCTCGTACCGTGTGGAGAGCGCGGAAGCGGGAGCACCTGGCCAAGTTGCGGCCGATGAGAAGACGAGGGGCCGCTCCTGATACGCTGGGTTTCGCGGCGGCAGTATTTGATGTCGTGGCAAGGAAGGTCAGGCCTTCCCGAAAGATGTCCAAACGATTGCAGCGGATCTTTCAGAGTAGTCCCCCGTTGTAGGAACGGCGGCGTATTGGCCGCCGTATCCGCAGGCCGGTCAGGCTGAACGGTCAGGTCTTTTCCCCTTTGACCTTCGCTGTCGCCCACTGACGAAATCGTGACTTTGAGAGACAGAGCCGCTCACCAAGCTTGAAGAAACCGGGTCCGCCAGGCCGCGATCCGTATCGTTCAAACAGGCGGAACGCCCTCCTCTCGCTACAAGGAAAGTAGTGCTCGGTGATCCACACGCCGATGGCTTTGGCTCCTATCAGCCAATCCGATCCCGACGTGTCTGGAGGAGGGGGCGGCTGTTCAGTACCACCGCCGCCAGTCGGCGGTCGACCGCCACGCATACGTTCCGCAGCGCTGACCACCACGCGGTCTGATCCAGCGGGGCCGTGACCCAGTTCCAGTCGGGTAGTGCGAAGCGATCGCTCGCGCGCGGCGTGGCGAACTGTCGCCTCGAAGCATGCTTCTGCAGTCGTCGCCGAACCAGTTTCGTTGGGCATCGTGCGATAGGAAATCATGGTGTATGCCTCTTTGCGGGTTGATCCCATGGCCCAAAGAGGCGAATCTTTGAGAAACGTAGACACCACGAAGGGAATCAATCTGAAAAGCTCGGAACCATGCCGCGGATCACGAAAACTTTGCCTCCCGATCGCGCCGACTACAGTTTCGGCGATCTCGTGTACTGGCACCTCTTTAGAAACGGCACCCGCCCATCGGTTGACCCTTCCGACAAGGTCGGTCGTGTATGGGAAACCAATGCGATCTGCCGGCTTTTACAAATTCACGAGCGAACGCTCCGCAATTGGATACGGGATAGGAACCTCCCCGACAGCGTAGTTCCACTGAGCAATGAGCTGTTCGGTGACAACAGCCGGTGGGATGACGCCCGGATCGAGCTTCAAAGAAGGTTCGAAGAGGGCTGGGCCCTTCGGCGCCGAAGGGCCAACTCAGAGGTGGCTGAGGCAAACGCCATAGAGTCATCCCCCGCCGATCTCGCCGCTGCCGAACCTACCGAGGTTACCAATCACGCTGAAAATCCTAGCCACAGGGCACCATCTCAGGATCACGAGCCGGAAAAGTTCGGAAACGCCCCAAACTTCTTGCCAGGAGGGGCGGAAACGGCCTCTGTCCCTAGGACTATCCAATCGCGACAGCCGCCGAGGTTGAGGGCGCTGGCAGCTTTCTCGTTCGTTGCCCTTTTGAGCATGGCCGGCCTCGCACTGGTGCTCCTGAATGCTCGGTCGACCGCAGAGGAACAAAACCGCTACCTCATGGGTAGGGCGGCGGCAGCATACCACGACGGCTTCTGTGACCGGGCGCTTCGGTACGCCCTTGCGGCGCTACCTCCTCCCGGGAGCCTTTGGGAAGGTAGCCTTGCTCCGGTCTTTCAGGCTCAGATCATGGGCTACTTAGCGAGTTCCAGGTGTCCCTTCCAAGCAGCCATGCCTGGAGAAGTGTCATCCATCGGGCGCGCAGGTTCGCGTTTGCTTCTCGTTCGAGACGAATTTGCCCTGTTGTGGGATACGGATCGTGCATCAACAGTTGCGTCCCTGGGTCGGGTCGCGTCCAGTGCGTTTCAAAGTGAAGGCAACCTCCTTCTGACTTCAGCTCCGGGAAAAGGTCCTGGGGAACACCGGACCTACACCTTGTGGAATGCGGAAACGGGACAGCGAAAGGCACAAATCGAAATTCCCGGTGAGGCTAGGCTAGCTCCTGAAATCGTGCCGGCGCTCTTGCATTATGTTGAAGAAGGCAAGACCGCTCGTTTGGTAAATGTCGAAACCAAGCAAGAAATTGCCGTGCTGCGAGGCCATCGAAGTCAAATCCTGAAGGTCGTATTCAGTAGCAACGGATCTACGATTGCGACCACCGCAGATGACAGCACGATCCGCATTTGGAGCGCTGCGACTGGAGATCAAATTTACACCTTCGCCGACCAGCCGACGAATGTTGAAATCCATGCTGTGAGTGACGACGGCCGATACATCGTTACCAGCTCGGACCGCGAAGTTCGAATTTTGGATTTGAGAGCGCCGCAACGTTCAAGTCAAAATTTCACCATGAGTTTGCAACACTTGGAGAGGGTTCACCAAGCGTCGTTCTCCCCTGACGGAAAGGTCGTACTGCAGATAGGTGGGTCCAGGCTTCTTACCAAGACCCTGAACTCGTCACAACCTGCTGCCCTCGAATTGTCGGCACAGGGCGAAATCCGGACCTTGAGTAAGGATAAGACACGCGCCTTCGTGACAGCCGTTTCCAAATATGAAGGTTCGGAAAGAGCCGATCCCGAAGCCCGCCTCATCCACGTAAGCGATCTTGGAACAACGAAGCTACCGGTGCATCACCCTGGCCCGATCAACGCTGTGACATTCAGCGACGACGGTAGGCTGTTGGCAACCGGTGGCAATGATGGAGTGGTCCGCATCTGGGATGCGAGAGACGGAAAGCTCATGGCCACGCTCGCTGGCCACTCGGCCAAGGTAACGGCAATCGCGATCGGCTCCGACAATCGCAACATCGTCACTTCCGCTCTCGATGGTACGACGCGGATATGGCGCTTAGACCGGCTTTCACCCACACAGACGTTTGTCGGACACACGGCTCCTGTCACATCTGCCCAGCTTCATCCCGAGGGGCGGGTACTCGCGACGACCTCTGAGGATGGATCGATCCGTCTCTGGGACGCGGCAAGTGGCCAAGGGCTAGCCCAAGCGTCTGTAAATAAGTCCGAGCTGTTTTCCGTGGGATTCAGCCGAGATGGCTCCAAAGTTCTGGCAGCTTCATACGACGGCGTTGTACGAGTTTGGTCGACTAATGATTTAAACAGCGATCCGGTCAAATTGACACATGGAATGGGCACGATCACAACGGCCCGCTTTGGAACCGAAACGCGCGTCGTAACTGGCGGATCAGACGGATCGCTTAACGTATGGGATGCAACATCGCACCAAAAACTCGCCAGCCTAAACGTGGCGAACTTGGTCGAGAGCGCACTCTTCAATCCGGATGGGTCAATCATTGCTACCGTTGGAAAGTACCGTGTCTGGGACCTGTGGAGAACGGCAGGTCCCCGGCAACTGCCCATGCTGCTGAGGTCCGGTGGCGATGAAACACTTTATTTGAAAGAGATTGAAGGAGGGGGTGTTCAGGAGACAGACCCGACGGTACTCGCGCGTAAAACTGGAGGAACGATTGCCTTTTCGCCAGACGGTTCGAAGTTCTACGTAACATGTCCAAATTGCGGACGCACGGATATCTGGGAGACGTCTACGGGGCGCTCCCTTGGAATCATTCAAGGTCTTAGCGGACGACTAGATCATGGTGCGATGAATGCTTACGGCGACCTCATAGTTGTGTCACGAGCACCGCGCGGCGTTGAAATATGGCACCTGCCGACCAAACAGCTCATGGTCTCTTTCGCAAATGAGAGTCGCGAAGATGTAAGTGCGTCTTTCAGCCCTGATGGGCGTCAGGTTGTGATTGCATCTGAAGACGCCCTAGCCAGGATTTTCAATCTTGATCCCATAATTGTCGCCAAATCTCCTGACCGCGTGACCATGATATGCGCTGAACGGCTCAAAGGTGCGACGTCATTCAGTGACGCAGAAATGGAGGACCCTGTTCTTGCCGCTAGCGAAGACCTTCGTGACCCCTGCACGAGAGTCGGGCCGCTTCGGCATGAATACTATTCACGAAAGCTGTATTCGATCGCCAAGGAATTGCGTATGCGGGTCCAGCTTTTCTAGACAAGGTGCGACTCTACCCTGGCCCAAATCGGGATGGTGCCCGCGCCATAACCGGGGGCTTAGCTTGGCAACCCCGGTTCATCTTGTAGGCATCGCGTACCGCGTCATCCGTCGGAAAACTGAAAACGGCATCTGGATTTTTCTTAACATGGTCGATAGCCGCTTCGAGTTCTTTCCTCGCCCGAGCCGCATCGGGATGGTCGCTTTGCGAAAGGTCCCGAGGATTGGCGTAGCTGCCCAGTCCTTGTCTGTGGAAGGCGGCTGCAAGAGATATGTACTTCGGCCCCAATAGCGAAGGTGTTCGTACGATGCCGCAGTACTGCGTATCGCGAGCCGGCAACACCGGTATTTTTCGGGCACTCGGATCAGTAATCGTCGTGCCGCCTTTAGTTATGCCAAGAATATCCATTTCAAAAATGGTCATGAAGTAAAGTAATGTGACAGTGCACATACTATGATAAGAGCATTTAGTCTCCGTTAATTCCCACAACATGCCGTCAAGGTGCCGTTTTCCCGAGATTTCACAAGCTTAGCGTCTCACAGTTGCTTGAATACTACCGAGCTTGCACGCCCTTCCTGATTTTCAATCCATTCAAGAAGCACGGACTTTCGGCTGCAAATGTTCGCGCCTAGCCGGAAATGCGGCAGCTTCCCAGCTTCAACGAGGCGGAAGACCTTCCGGGCGTGCTTTTTGTCGCCGTAGAGGAAATGCGCGATGGCCGCCGCGCCATGGAGGATGTCGCTGGCGAGGTCGGCGCGGGTTACCGGCGGCTCCTCGAGGAGCGCCGCGCCCTTAAGCAGGCGGTCCAACGCCCCGCCCTCCGGGATGAGCCGAAGAAAGGCGGCAAGGCGGTCGAGCTGACCTGCGTCAGGTTTCGGCGACTGGGTCTCGTCCATTTTCTTGTTGACGTTTCTTACGAGCTTCGCCGTGCGCGGCGCAGGAGATGTCTTAGAGCGCCTTGTGCTCGGCTGTCGCGGACAAAATTCTTTTGAACAAAGCAGACGCATTGTTGGCAGACGCGGGCAGGCGTAGGCGTCAGGCCATCATCACCAACAACAACCAAAAAGGAGTTGCCATGACGAATACGGTTACGATTGGAAGACGTTTGGTCCCCCTCGCATCCATCGCGCTGGTGGAGCCCTTCGATGCTTCTGCACATCCGGGTATGAAGACCGACAAGGTGTTCAAGGCCCGTATCGTGTTGCTGGATCGGCAGAGCGTGCTCAGCGAGGATACGCCGGAAGCATTCATCGCGGCGCATGGGTTTCGGATCGTGGGAGGCGAGGGCGTCGGTCTCAATCCATCGGTCCGGTTCTCGGTAGAGAGCTTCGTGCCGGCGGAAGGGTTTGTGCCGAACAAGCCATATGCCTCGCGCCTGCTGTGGCGTGATCTGGAAGGCAACAGTCAGAGCAAGCTCTTTGTCATCGAGCCGCGGACGCTTCTGGCGATCGCCGTCACCGGGGAGAAGGTCGAAGAAAAGCCACCGGCGCCAAAGGGCGGGGGAAGTCGAAAGCCGACCGCAACCATCGACCGCCGTAAGGCGCGGCGCCGCGCCCCGCAGCCTGAGCCTGTCTAAGAGTTTGGGCGCGGCCTTCCCTGCATTCCTGTGCAGGGAAGGCACGGCTCTATCGGCCTGCGGCCGACCGAGCCCCTGGATCCCGTCAGGCGGGATCACCGGTCTCGGCCCTTCGGGTAACGATCCTCGCGCGAAGGATTAGGGACAGCCTTCGACTGACATTGCTCGTTTTGTTTTTTGGGGCCTGCGGCCCCCCGGCCGTCAAGGCCAAGGCGAGCGCCCGCCGTCGCTGCGCTCGGCGTGCGGCCTATGACGGCCTACCCCCGCTATTGAAGAGGCTGCCGCTGGGTTGCGTGCGCAACCCGCATTTCAAGAACAACAAGAACAAGGCGAGCATGACCTTCGATGAATTCTTCAGCAAAGACCGGCAAGAAACGGTAGCGCGCGCGCCGCGCGTCTTTCGGCCACGCCGCCTTCGCCCAAGGTAGGGCCATGGCCACGCTCCGCAAACGCAAATGGAGAACCCCGAGCGGTGAGGAACGCGCTGGCTGGGTCGTCGACTATTACGACGTCCAGGACAAGCGCCAGCGGGAGCAATTTGCTAACCGCAAGGAAGCCGATGCCTTCCGCATCGAGATCGAGGACCAGCTGCGCAAGGGCACCTACCGCCCCGAGGCCGCCAAGGTCACCGTCAAGCAGGCCGCCGAGCTCTTCATCAACCATTGCCGCGAGCGCATGGAGCGGCGCGAGCGTATGACGCGGCGCAATTTTCAGGTCTACGAAGGCTATGTCCGCAACTACATCTGCCCCGATCCCGAATGGCACGCCCGCAAGCACGCCAAGCCGCACCACCGGTTCCGCTACTTCGAGAAGGGCCTTGGCAAGCGGACGCTGGCGCAGCTGACCGTCGGCACCGTTACCAAATTCCGCGACGACTTGCGGGCGTTTGGGGTTTCGGTTCCGACCACGCGCAAGATCATCGCCATGCTGCAGGTGATGCTGGCTTACGCCATCAGCCTCGACTTCATCGCCGTAAACGCTGCCAAGGACGTCGAGGTGATCGGCCGGCGCGATGAAGGCGCGAGGCAAATCGTGCCGCCGGACAAAGACGCGATGCGCCAGTTGATCGCGCTCGCCGACGAAGATTTTGCGGTCAAGCTTATCTTCGCGGCCGCAACCGGCGTGCGCGCGGGCGAACTGCATGCGCTGCGCTGGAAGCACATCAATTTCAGCCGGCGCGAGGTGAGGATCGAGACGCGGGTTGATCCTTATGGCGAAGAGGACGTGACCAAGACCGTTGCAGGAATTCGCACTGTGCCGCTCGGCGAGAATGTGTTGCTCGCGCTGAAATCATGGAAGCTGCGCTCACGCTTCAAGGAGCAGACCGACCTGGTCTTTCCGAACACACTTGGCACCTATCTCAATCACGACGACATGGTGAAACGGAACTTCTATCCGCTCTTCGAAAGGCTCGCCAAGAAATGGAAGGAGGAGCGGCGCAATGAACCGCTCGCAACCTTCACCTGGCACGCGCTGCGTCACTTTGCGATTTCATGCTGGATCGATGCGGGCTTGCCGCCCAAGACCGTTCAAACTTTCGCGGGGCATAGCAGCTTGCAGGTGACGATGGACCGTTATGGCCATCTGTTTCGCTCCGAGCATCACGCGCGCGCCATGGATACCATCGCCTCCGAAATCTATGCGCCCGTTCCGTCCCGGCCGGGCGAGCCGCACAAGGCAGGCGGGCCCGTCGATCGCAAGCCATAAAGGCGGCAGCGTCACGTAAATATAAGTCGAATCAATATGATATAATTTTCGAGTGCATGATATTTCAATGAAAAATCTTGCAAAATGGACCGCACCTCGCTGTCTTGAAGGCCATGACAAGGCTCCACGAACTTAAGAAACGTCTCCGTCCTGGCCGGGTCTATCGCCGCGAGCACCTCGCGCGATGGTCCAATGCGGTCGACCGCCACCTGCGTCAGCTTGTGGAGGAGGGCACCCTCACCAAACTGGCGGGGGGCCTCTACGCCTATCCGCGTCAGACGGTGTTCGGCAAAGCGCCTGCGGAAGATGACGAGCTCGTCGCGACGTTCCTGCAGGACGACCGGTTCCTGCTGGTGTCGCCCAACTCCTACAACAGCCTCGGCGTCGGAACGACCCAACTCTACGACAAGACTGTGGTCTATAATCACAAACGCCATGGAGAGCATGCGCTCGGCGGTCGCAAGTTCGATTTCCGGATCAAGCCCGCGTTTCTCAAGAAGCTCAGCCGCGAATTTCTGCTAGTCGATCTCGTCAACAACCTCGACCGGCTTGCGGAAAGCCGCAAGGAAGTGTTGGAGCGCGTTGAGCAGCGTGCCGTCTCGCTCGACCGGCCCCGCTTGTTGCGCGCTGCGCGCAGCTACGGAAACGTGCGAACGAAGAAATTCTTTGCGCAAGCCTTGGCTTGCAGCAGCTCGGATTGACGTTGGCGTTGAAGCGCGACGCAAAGCCTCGGCTCACGGCCGTTGCCCAAGCTGCCGGAGCAACTCATTGAACGTCACCCCTGACTGCTGCCGCGCTGCCCTCATGAAAAAACTGGCCCGCCACGATACCTCCATTCGTCAAGCGCGTTGGATAAGCCGGGGCGCCGTCAGGTAGCTGCCGGCGCCGCGTCTGCGTGGCTGCGGGGCTTTACGTCGATGCTGACTTCCATGTTCTTGTCGAGCTTCCCAAGAATGGTGATAAGGCGATCAAGCGTGAAGCGATCAAGCTTCACGTTGCGGATACGGGATAGATCGGTGTGGGCAATGCCCGTCGCCTTCTCGGCGGCGCGCGCCGTCCAGCCGCGCTCATCCATCGCGCCGATGATCTTGGCTGCGAGGATGGCCTTGGCCTGCAATAGGTCGGCGTCCGGATGGCCGAAGTCGCGGAAGACATTTCCGCTGCCGTGCACCAATTTCATGTCGTCGTCTTCAGTCATGATCGATTCTCCCTCAAATGTTTCAAGCGTTGCTTGATCCTGTCCACGTCCTGCTGCGGGGTCTTGATCCCACTCTTGGATTTCTTCTGAAACGCATCGACCGCAATGATCTCAACCGCGAATTCGACGGTGTAGATGACCCGGAACGCGTCGCCGCGATGCTTCAAGGCGATCTCGAACACGCCGCCGCCCACACCTTTGAAGGGCTTCGCGATCCCAGCCATGCCGCCCTCAGCGGCGACGGTGAGGGCGAGGTTGATCTGTTCTTGCGCGGCAGCCGGGAACTTTTCGAATTCCTTACGGGCGGCATTGATCCAGCGAACGGGCCGTGTATCTCGCATTGAGCGTAGTTTGGCAAATTTGCCAACTTTTGTAAAGCTCAATCTCGTTTAGGCTGAATGTCGTCAGGATTTTTATTATCTGAATCAACATCTTACGCGACAAGAGGCGCATGAATTAAGCCTTCCTTGGCCGTGTCTAGAGTAGGCTCAAGACAGATTGGCCGCGTTTCGCGGACACTTGGCATTTCAGCGAACGCATTTTCAGGCAGCAGATTTTCATGGCGACGCATTCAACCGCTCACCCTCCTGCCGTCAACCAGGCCGAGGTCGCTGGCGCGATTTCGAGCTATTACGGCGTCGCGCCTGGAAACGCCGCCATCACCAAATTGCTCGCAGTGGTCTTTCCCGATGTGGAGAGCGCGACGGCACGCGGCACGACCTCATGGAAATCCGTCTTTCCAAGCGTGCTCGCGAAGTACGACCAAATGGCGAAGGACTTAGGGCTGGGCGTTTCACCGCAGCAGCGCGACATCGACGCAGCCAGGGCCGCAAATCCCACGGCGGCAGGCCCGAAAGGCACCGACCTCGCTTCCCTCGGCGGTCTCCATCCTGGCTCGCTTCCTCTTGCCATGCGCGAGGACGGCGAGGGCCGCAAAGGCGGTAGCGACCGCGCTGCGGCGCTTGCGAGCGACGTGCCGCTCAGCGTCAACGGTGCGATCAGCTACGCCCGCGAGATCGGCGTTAATCCGGCGCTTGCGGGGTTCTTCGTTGGCGGCTCACCCGAGATGCGCGATGCGTTGCGGCACGCCATCACCAACGGCACCACGATCACGGATGACAAAGTGAAAAGTATGCGCGATGTGAGCATGGTCATTGGCGCCGTCCGCGCAGGCAAATTGAAGCCGGATGATCCGAGCATTCCAGCATCGGTGCGTCAGATCATGGAAGACATGAAGAAGCAGGGCATTGATCCGGCCACCGCCGATACGAAGAAGATCAAGAAGTATCTCGACGATAATCCACGCGCGCTGGACGCCGCAAAACGAACCACCGCTGAGCGCCTTCAGTCCAAGGGCGCCAAGGCGGATGCTGAGATCGACACGAGCCTGGAAGCAAAGATCAGGGCCAAGCTAAACGCAGCCAGTGCCAAGCCCCTGAAGCCGTAGGTTCATTACGGAGCAGGAATGCCCCTCGCGGTCAGGAGAATAACCAACTGACCATGCGCGTCCCGGTCGGCCTTGGTGACGAGCGTTGGACGCGTCGTTGCTACGCCCTTGATGCAGTCTATGGCCCCTCTCAAATACGTGGCGCTCACGTTGTGGTCGTCTGTGATGCTATCGAGCAGCCGTAGCGCTATCGCTCGCTGCTGGGCCGTCATTACGCCGCATCCGGTTTGTGCAGAAGCAACGCTCGATCCAAGCGCCATCACGAGCGCGAGGATGGCAAGCGCAACTCGGACCGGCCCTGCTGCAACATTATTGCTCATAATGTTGCAGCCCCGCGTAAATCGCGGTATTACTGGCCTAGCTTGACGCGCAAATCTTTCGCGTCAGAAAAGCTGGACAGTGAAAATTGCTGCTTTCATTAGGCGAATTTGGCTGAAACAAAATGAGCAAGACGGTTGCGGCTCCCGCTATCGGAGGCGCACCGTGGCACAGCCCTACGCCCAAAATCTCAGCCTCTACACGGCACGTGCTGACCGGAAGTATCTCAACGCGGCAGAACGGCAACGCGCACTCTCCGCCATGGCGACACTTAGCCCCGATCAGGCGCTATTCGCCCTCACCCTGGCGTGGACCGGCGCGCGCGTGAGCGAAGTGCTTGCCCTTGCCCCCCTGTCGTTTCAGGTGGAGACGTGTGTTGTATCGATCGTGACGCTCAAGCGCAGGTGCTTCCACGTCCGCGAGGTTCCGATCCCACCGTGGCTCATGGCAGCACTTGAGTGCCGCTTCGATCTTTCGGTCAGACAACAAGATCCGCGGCTCGCGGATCGCCGTCTCTGGCCATGGCACCGCGTTACTTCTTGGCGCCTGATCAAGCGCGTTATGGACGCGTGTGGCATTGTTGGTTGCCGGGCCTGCCCGCGCGGGCTTCGGCATGCGTTTGGAGTTGCGACCTTGCGCGCCGGGGTCCCCCCGAACTTGCGGCAGAAGTGGTTAGGTCACGCGCGCCCGGAAACTACCGACATCTATTCGGCCGTATGCGGACCGGAAGAACTCGCTTTAGCAAGGCGATTTTGGCATGGAGTCGACGAGGTGCAATCTCGACCACCGGTACCGGGGGAACCACACGCGACGCATTCGTAGTCTATTAGGCACGCTCGCGAGTTCCCGCGTTCTCTACAAACGCGGTTCTCCCAGACGACCTAATCTCAGGGAGGCTCAGAATTCTTTGAGGCTTCGACAAACATCACGACGGGGACATGTTCACGCAATTTGGCCAGCCACGGATGCTCCGCGATCATTGCCGCGGACGGGCAAGGTTCGCACATTCGTCTTATGATAAAATTTCTGGACACCAGCCCATTTACATAGTCCTGCATCTGGTAAGGGAATCGGGGCGCCCGAAAAAACGTACCTCCCTGAGCATTCTCGAATTGCCAACAATCAATGTATGGCTCAGTCGCAAAATAGCTTGAGACAAGCAATCCCGCTTGACCTGATAAGGGATCGCTAACCCACGTGGATTTCTTGGTCCAAAAGCACGGGTGCGCCACACTGAAACAAAACGTACCGCCCGGCCGGAGAACGCGGAACACTGCCGCCAGAAGTTGACTTAGGTTAGGTGCGCACATGAGGGCCATCGCGGAGATCACATCGTCAAAAGAGTTTTCTCGAAACTGGTAAGACACCGCCGAACCGGTACGGTAGTCGATACCTAGAGGAAAATCTCTCTCAAGTTCACGCGCGGCTGCGATCATCTTCGCTGATAAATCAATCCCGGTAACCTTTGCGCCCATCCTTGCTAGCAGTCGAGAGTAATAACCCTCACCGCATCCAAGATCCAACACAGAGTGCCCAACTAAGTTCGGAAGGAAATCGCGAAAGGAAAGGCTATTAAAGTCCTCACGCAGCTTATCCTGTCCACCGCGCACGCTGGGGACCCACAGCACGCTATTCGCGTCCCACGCGGCTGCCACTCCCACCTCGCCCACCGAAACCGGCTCTGTCGGTCCATAGGACTCGCTCATCGCTATATTCCCTCGCGAGACGTTCAATCTGCCAACTCATTGCGCCGGCGGAAGCTTGGAACAGACACAAGCCTAAGTATGCGTGCCCGATGCGTCTCTATATACATTCCTAAGTAATCGAAGCAGAGAGCAATAAAGACAATTGACAGTGACGCAGCCATCGCCCTGGATGACTGATAGAGGCTGCTTGCGCGCAAAATCACGCGTCCGACACCCTGATCTGAGGCTATGAATTCTCCGACAAAAGCTCCGAGAAGGCCCAAACCGATCGCGAGGCGCATGGCGCCAAAGACGGCTTCCAACGAACCAGGGACGACAACTTTTCGGAAAAGTTGGTACTTGGTCGCTCCCATGCCTTGAAGAAATTCAAGATGCTCGCTTCTAATCTCACGAGCGCCTCTAAATGATTGCGCGATAGAAACAAAAAATGTCGAAATAACAGCTAGAGCAATCTTCATCGATAACCCAACTCCAAACCATAGAATCATCAAAGGAGCTAGTGCGAGAATGGGGAAAGCACCGAGCGAGACAATGAGAGGGCGTAGTACTTCGGAAGCATAACGAGAATACCAAAGGGAAAGACCAAGAGCGCAGCCAAGAGCCGTTCCTAGAGCGATGCCAGTGAAAGCTTCAATCGAAGTTACAAAAATATCCATATAAAACTTATCTCGCCAAAGCAGCAGCCACAACTCCGTCACTACCTCCGTCGGGCGCCCAGCAGCAAACCGAAAAGGAGGAGAGAGGGCACCGGCAAGTTCCCAAGCCCCGACGATCGCGATGATTACTCCAGCCTGCCCGGCTGAGACACGCCAATCAAATCGCGGCATTTAGAGAGCCCCATATCTTCTGAAAATATCGATCAAACTCAGGAGAGCGCCTAAATTCGACGGCGTTGTCGTCTTTTTCTAGGGGACCGATAGGCACAGTTTCGACAACTCGCCCTGGCCGCCCACTAAGAACAACAACGCGATGACCCAAAAATATCGCCTCTTCGATATTATGAGTTACGAAGACGGTTGTGATACGTTCCACCCGGCATTTCCTTTTGAAGATTCCGAGCAGGTGAAGGCGACCTACATAGTCTACAGCCGAGAATGGCTCATCGCACGCCAAGAGTGCAGGTCCGCCTGATAAGGCGGTAATCAACGCAACCTTCTGCATCATGCCGCCTGAGAGCTCTGTGACAGGCCTATTCTCAAAGTCGCTAAGCCCCAAGATATCAAGGTCATCTCGAATTCTCGCGAGGCCATCCTCCTTGAGTGGACCTTTCACTTCCATTCCGAGAATTGCATTCTCCACAACCGTCCGCCACGGCAGCAGGGCAGGTTGCTGCTGAACGTAGCCAATTCCATCAGCTTGAACTTTGGCACCTGGGATCACACGGCCGCTAGTGGGCTTGATAATGCCAACCATGATCTTAAGGAGCGTTGACTTGCCACATCCGCTCGGACCGACGATGCAAACGGTTTCGCCTTCCCCAACCTCCAGACTAACGCTGTCGACGGCCCTGACCACGTCGGGGCCAACTCCGTATTCGTGGCAGATGTCAGCGAGTGCAATGACTGGCATGGCGGACCCAGGTGCCGGGAGAGGGTCGTCATGGGTTCCGGCGGCCGACTCGCCGGTTTCTATCTCAGTGCCATGGGTTGGTCTCACGCTTGTTCCTGCCCGATTCCTGTGTGATTCCCCATTGCCGGCCACGAACGTTGCTGACAGTCAGAAGCGCAATCGCGGTTGACCCTACGGCCCTAGGTAGCATACGGTCTCCGACGAAATAAGAAAATCATTTTGCTGACCAGCTAGAGGCCTGTCGATGAAACGGTTGGTCGCGATCCTCGCGGTGGCGCTCGCGGTTGCCCTGGGATATTCCGTCTACCTCGCGAGCATCAGAAAGAGTGATTTTGACCGAGTCAGGATCGCGCAGAATGGTGATTTCTTTTCGTACGCTCCTCTTTACATTGCGATTGATGCAGGCTTCTTCAAGCGTCAACAGATCGACGCGATTCTTGTAAATGTCGGTGGAGATGAAAAGAGTTGGGCAGCCGTACTGTCCGGGGACGTTGATTTTGGTGTTGGCGATCCGGCGTTTGTCGCCATCTCTACAGCGCGAGGACAATCGGGTCGCGTTATCGGGACACTGATTAACGGCGTTCCTTTTTGGGGGCTCACATACAGGACCGACATCCGGCCTTTCAGCGAGCCGCGCGACATAAATGGCTACATGGTCGCAACGTTTCCATCACCGTCAACTGCATACGCGCTTCAAAAACGGATGTTTGAGTCCGCCGGCTTGCCGGCAAAGATAAGGGAGGGAGCTTTTGGTTCACTCCTGCCCATGTTAAAATCTGGTCAAGCAGATATTGCATTAGAGCTAGAGCCCAACGTCACACAAGCTCGCAATGATGGCGCATTAGTTCTGTATTCTCTGTCCAAGATTTATGGTTCTTTTGCGATCACAGGCATTCAAGTCACAGAGCTAACACTTCAGAATCGCTCAGGCTTGGTACGGCGCGCTCTATGTGCGTGGCAAGCGGGCCTCGATCTCATTCACATGAACCGTGCGGAAGCCGTGAGACTCCTGGCGGTGAGATTTCCGGAGATTAAGAGAGAAGTAGCGGAACCTGCCCTTGCGCGAATGATCGATGACGGCACTATCCCCAAGACCTTGGAAATTGATGACGATGCATGGAGCAAAGTGGTCAAGCTGCGCGTTGAGTTGGGTGACCTATCCTCTGCTGGACCAATGCATATGTACGTCAATAATGATATTGCAAGAAGTGTCGTAGCTGACCGTAACTGTCGTCTCTAAAATGGCTCGGTTACTGCCACCGCGAGGCAAGGCGATGAGGGCACCTGGTCTCAATATACGCGGAGGCGCCCAAACTCAGGTTAAGATTATTCAAACCGCGCAAGGTTTTCTTTATCTACCTCTGTACTACGCAAGACGTCGGCGTTTTTTTGGTCATGTTCCGCCCAACTATGAGATACGAATTGTTCATTCACGGTACGGGTCCGATGTATCCGCATTTTCACAAATGATGGATGGAAGCCGAGGCAGTACGGACGTGTTATTCTCTGTGTGCGACCCTGCTGAGTTGCTTATGGGGGACGCGATCGAACATCTGGAGGCGCGGTTACTTTGCGGTCTTGTGCGAAATGCCGCGTTTTGGGCTGTCGACCGGGGGCGGCAAACCATCGAACACCACACCCATCTGGCTAGATACCCCGAGATTATCACTTTTCACGAAGGAACGACAGGCTACTACATTGCTGATAAGATTCGGCGCGACGCACAAGTCCCCCAACTGAAGATTAGAACTGTCAATCCCGAGATGGAACTTTCGGCGCTTGCCAACAGCCAAGACGCCGTTGCGATCACTCCTGACATCCTCGGAATTTGTCATCTTCAGGAGCAAATCAATGAATGGGGCAGGCCAAATTTTCAGATTGAGTTTGTGTTCGGCAATAGCCCAGAATTTGCTGGCCTCCTGGTCACAGGCTTGATGACTCATCGCGTTGTCATCGAGCACCATGAACCGCTTGCGCGAGGACTTGTGCTCGCACTCCAGGAAGCCATGGAGCACGTCAGAGCTCAGACCGACGATGTTGTCGCTTGTGCAGAAGAGTATTTCCGAACTGATGAGCTGATTGTTCGCAAGGCCCTAAAGCGTGCCGTCAATGCTGAGGTGTTCCCTACTAACATTGAGGTGCAACCCTCTCAGCTTGCGCAGGTTATAAAAGTGAGAACTGAGCCAACCCTACCTAATAATATTAATATGCCATTGGCAGCGAAATCAGGACATGCCTATGCGCAATGGGTTGCGCCGACGAGGAATTTTACAAGGAAAGCCGAGGGGGACAACCGTCGTCACGGCTCGATTCTCCAACCAGGACTAAGGGGGAGTAATGTGAATCCGCCATTCCACTATGTCATCGCTGCTGTCGTTTTGCTAGGTGGGGCCTTCATCGCGGCGCTACTTTCCACTCCAGCTTTCGGGTATGCTGTCATTAGCGTAGCGGGGCTGAGTTCTGCCGCCCTCATTGGAAGGTACTTGCTGCGTAATCCAGGTTTGCTTGCTCCAGACGCTGCATCTGCTCGCTCTTTTTTCGTTTTATTGCTTATTCTGGGGCTTTCCAGTGCTGCGTTTCTTTTCGGATTCTTGCAATCTACAGCGAGTCTGAGCGGCACTCAGTTTGGAACCGCTTTCCAATTTGGTGGGCCAGTGGTCGTTGCGATCCTTGTCGTGATCGGTGGTTTCTATCTTACAAAGTCAGCAGAGCAATTTGCCCTGATCATACGGTTGAAGAGCGATATTCCCATTACGGATCTGAATGAAACATTTGTGCGTGTTGACTTAGGTGGCCGTCGAGACAAGCGTGCGTTTTCGCCCGATGGCGAAGCAACGATCAATGAGGTCCCAGCGCGCTTTATGGGGCAGGAAATTTCTATCGAAATCGAATCGAAGTCATACCGCCTCAGGACGCCGAATCTCCGACATGTAGTCCCGCCGGAGCGTGTTATCTATTTGGCGGTGGACCGTATGACACTCAACTAAGCTCTGACGCCGAAGTGAGAGACAGTTTTCAGACAGCCCCCACATGCTGGTTGGCTTCAGCAGAGTAGCTCCGAACCTCTGCGGGACCTAGGGAGTCGATTTGCATTGAAAACGAGTGCTCGGAAATGGCGATCGCATCTTGCTGGGCACATGTTGGGCACATAGAGCTCAAGTGAGCTATGAATATTATCCTTGCATGTGCACAAGCATCGGATTAAACAAGCTTTTTTAGGTGACGCGGGATAGAGCAGCCCGGTAGCTCGTCAGGCTCATAACCTGAAGGTCGTAGGTTCAAATCCTACCCCCGCAACCAGATTCGCCCGTCAACTCAATGAGTTGGCGGGCGTTTGGTTTCCGACCGTCACGACGCTCCGCCCCGCCAGCCGCGCCCCGCTCTCCGGATCATGCGTCGGCAGATATACGGTCGGCCGCTCCCGGGCGAACCGGCGGATCGCTGCCAGGGTCGCCGCCGCAACCGACGCGTCCGGGCTGACCCCATCGACCTTTCCGGCCACCATCAAATCCTGCGTGTAGGACGCATCGCCGGCGAGGAACAGCACCACGTCGCCGTCTTCGACCAGTACCGAGAGGTGATCGGCCGTGTGGCCCGGCGTCGCCACCGCGACGATGTCTCCGGCCTTGGTCAACCGCTTGCTGGCCGCGAACGGGCCGAACGGCCCGTCGTCGAGATGCAGCGCCACCGGGTCGAACCAAGCGGGCCAGCGCTGCGGCAGATATCCGCGTATCCGTCCCATCATCCCTTTCGCCTGCTGCATCTCTCCGGGCGCGACGAGGATCTCGCTGGCGGGGAAATGCTTGAGCCCTGCGTCATGGTCCACATGAAGGTGCGTCAGCACGACCTGTTTGACGTCGCGCGGTCCGATGTCGAGCGCGCGCAGCTGCGGCCCGATCTCTTCCTCCGGCTCGACGCGGAAGCGGACTTCCCAGCGCAGGTAAGGATGCAGCGATTTCCCGGATTCGAGCAGGTGCGCCGCCTGGCCGGTGTCCACGACGATCACGCCCTCGTTGTGCTCGATCGCCCACGCGAAGGTCGGCAGCCAGTCGGACCACTGTCGATCCATGAAGATTCCGAGCACACCGCCGCGGCGCTCGATCTGCGCGGTCTTGATGCGGACCGACCCGGTGCGGATGGCGTGGACTTTCATGTCGCTCCTTCAATCGTGAAACGCGAAGGATCGTTTCATGATTTGCCGATTTCCCTTAAGGCGGCCGCACCGTAATCCTTGCGTTTGGAGGCACGCATGCGCAAGCCGGCGGTATCCCCGATCGGCCCGGACGTCAGCCCGCGACACGCGATCCTGGCCGGCCTGTGCGCCACGCTCGTCGGCATCGGGCTCGCACGCTTCGCTTACACGCCGCTGATCCCGGCGCTGATCGCCGAGCAGTGGTTCACGCCCTCGGCCGCGGCCTATCTCGGGGCCGCGAACCTTGCCGGCTATCTCGGTGGCGCGCTGCTCGGGCGCCGGACGGCGGCAGGGACGTCGGCGGCCGCGACCCTGCGGGCGATGCTGCTGCTGGCGACTGCCAGTTTTTTCGCCTGCGCGTTTCCGCTGTCCTTCCTCTGGTTCTTCGTCTGGCGCTTCGCGGCCGGGTACGCGGGCGGCGCGCTCATGGTGCTCGCCGCCCCGACCGTGCTGCCGCATGTACCACTGCACCGGCGCGGGCTTGCCGGCGGGATCATCTTCACCGGCGTCGGCCTCGGCATCGCGGCGTCGGGCACGCTGGTGCCGCTCCTGCTGCGTCTCGGCCTGATGCAGACCTGGCTCGGTCTCGGCGCGCTCGCGCTCCTGCTCACCGTCATCGCGTGGCCGGGCTGGCCGCGCGCTCAAGCGACCGTCGCCGACATTCCTGCTCCCGCGCGCGAGAGGGCACGCGGCGGCCTGGCGCTCAAGGGCCTCTACGTCGCCTACGGGCTCAATGCGTTCGCCACCGTCCCGCACATGATCTTCCTGGTCGATTTCATCGCGCGCGGGCTGGCTCAAGGCCTCGACGTCGGCGCGCGCTATTGGGTGATCTTCGGCCTCGGCGCGCTCGCCGGGCCGGTCATCACCGGCGCGCTCGCCGACCGCATCGGCTTCAAGGCCGCGTTACGCTCGGCGTTCGTGATCCAGGCGGCCGCGGTCAGCCTGCCGCTGATCTCGGTGCACCCGGCCAGCCTCGCCGTATCGAGCCTGGTCATCGGCGCGTTCGTGCCCGGCATCGTCCCGCTCGTGCTCGGGCGCGTGCACGAGCTCGTCCATGACGAGCAGGGTCGCAAGGCCGGCTGGAGCTTCGCCACCACCGCCTTCGCGGTCGGCCAGGCGGTCGCGGCCTACGGCTTCTCCACCCTGTTCGAATATGTCGACGGCCACGCGGCGCTGTTTGCGCTGGGCCTTGCGGCGTTCGCGCTGGCGCTCGCGATCGATCTCGCGCTCGGGCGACGTCCGGCATAACATCGATCGACGCACAAACTCGAAGGAGGGCCCATGTCGAGCGTTCGTTTCATCAATCCGCCGACCATTTCCAAGCCGCCGGGATACACGCATGTGGTGGAATGCACCGGCCCCGGGCGCACCATCTACATCGCCGGCCAGCTCGGCTTCGACGTTGAGGGAAAGCTGCCGGCCGATTTCCGCGGGCAGACCGTGCAGGCGTTCGAGAACTTGAAGAACGCGCTCGCCGCGGTCGACGCCAAGATGGAGAACATCGTCAAGATCAACAATTACTTGGTCGATATCTCGAACAACATTCTGATCTTCCGCGAGGTGCGCGATCAGTACCTCAACATGTCCGCACCGCCGGCGAGCACCGCCATCGGCGTGCCGGCGCTGGCGCGTCCCGGTGCGCTGTTCGAGATCGAAGCGATCGCGGTGGTGTAGTCGTTTGCTTCCCCTCTCCCGCGCAGCGGGAGAGGGTGGCGAGCGCGTCAGCGCGAGCCGGGAGAGGGCCTCTCAAACGGCGCCCCTCTCCCGCCCTCGTTCCACTCGGGCACCCTCTCCCCGCTTCGCGGGGCGAGGGGAACGCGCGGAGAAATCCGCGCCCGCCCTACTGCGCCAAAAACCCGCCGTCGACCGCGAGCGTGTGGCCGGTGACCATCGCGGCGGCGGGGCTGGCCAGGAACAGGATCGCGGTCGCGATCTCGTCGGCCTCGGCGAGGCGCCCGAGCGGCGTCAGGCTTTCGATCCTCGCGATGACGTCCGGCTTGTCCAGGATCGGCGCGATGAAGCCGGTGCGCACCCAGGTCGGCGCCACCGCGTTGACGCGGATCTTGGCTCCAGCCCATTCCACCGCGAGCGCGCGCGTCATGTTGGCGACCGCGCCCTTGGTCGCCTGATAGGAGATGTTGGGATAGAGGCCGCCGCCCGAGAAGCTCATGATCGAGCCGAGGTTGACGATGGCGCCGCCGCGGCCCGACGCAATCATCGGCTTCGCCGCCGCGCGCGCGCACAGGAATACCGCTGTCATGTTGACGGCAACCACCTTGTCCCAATCCTCCTTGGGCAGCTCCACCGTCGGTTTGCGGATCGAGGCGCCGGCATTGTTCACCAGCACGTCGAGCCGGCCCATGCGCGTCGCCAAATCGGCGAAATAGCGGTCGACCGCCGCCTCGTCGGTCACGTCGAGCGCTTCCGCCTCCAACGCGCCGATATCCTTGGCGACGCGGCGTGCCTCCGCGCCGTCGCGATCGAGGATCGCCACACGCGCGCCCGCCGCCGCGAACAGCTCGGCGGTGGCGCGGCCGATGCCGCGCGCGCCCCCGGTGATGACGGCGACCTGGTCGTCGAGGCGGAATTGGGCAAGCGAAGCGGGCATAGCGTTGTCCTTCCCTCCGTTCGACCCGATACTGCAGAGAAGCGATCGGTCGGGCAACGGGAGGCGGATGCATGTTCAAGGACGACCTGCTGCAGGGCCAACGGATCCTGGTGACCGGCGGCGGCACCGGTCTCGGCAAGGTGATGGCGGAGCGCTTCTTGCAGCTCGGCGCGGACATCTTCATCTGCGGCCGGCGCAAGTCGGTGTGCGACGCGACCGCGGCCGAGCTGATGGGCAAGCACGGCGGCAAGATCGCAAGCTACGGCGTCGACATCCGCGTCGCGGCCGCGGTCGACGAGATGGTCGAGGATATCTTCCGCACCGGGCCGCTGAGCGCCCTGGTCAACAACGCGGCCGGCAATTTTATTTCACGTACGGAGGATCTCAGCCCCAAGGGCTTCGACGCGGTCGCCAACATCGTCATGCACGGCACGTTCTACGTCACCCATGCGGTCGGCCGGCGCTGGATCGCCGGCCGGCACAAAGGCAGCGTGGTCTCGATCGTGGTGACCTGGGTCGACAACTCGGGACCGTTCGTCGTGCCGTCGGCGATGAGCAAGGCGGCGGTGACCACGATGACGCGCTCGCTGGCGGTCGAGTGGGGCCGTTACGGCATTCGCCTCAATGCGATCGCGCCGGGTGTTTTTCCGACCGAAGGCGCGGCCAAGCGGTTGCGGCCGGGCGAGGAGCCGGGCGCGGCCACCCGCAAGGTCAATCCGATGGGCCGCTACGGGCAGATGGAAGAGCTGCAGAACCTTGCGACGTTCCTGCTCGCGCCGGGCTGCGATTGGCTCAACGGCGAGATGATCACGGTCGACGGCGGGCAGTCGCTGGTGTCGGCCGGCGGTTTCTACGATCTGCGCGAATGGAGCGACGAGCAGTGGCGCACGGCGCGCGAGGCGATCCAGGCGCAGAACGCCAAGGACCGGGCGGCGCGATCGTCATGAGCGAATTGGGGCGACAAGTGCCACGATTAACGCCTATATTTCCGTGATCTCGACGTTTGATCGTTGTACGCAGATGAAATCCCCTTCGGCACCGCGTCCCGTCAATCTCGGCCACATGATCACCGGCCTGCAGCGCTGGGTCGAGACCGAGAGCCCCACGCGCAACATCGGCGCCGTCAACCGCATGGTCGATCTGGTGCAGGCCGAGGTCGCCGATCTTCCCGGGCGCACCGTGCGGGTGCCGGGGCGCAACGGCTTCGCCGACATGCTCATGGTGCGCAGCGACCAGAGCGACAAGCCGGGCATCCTCATCCTGTCGCACATCGACACGGTCCATCCGCTCGGCACGCTCGCCGGCGCGCTGCCGTTCCGGCGCGACGGCGACAAGCTCTACGGTCCGGGCATCTACGACATGAAAGGCGGAGCGTATCTCGCCCTTGCCGCCTACCGCAGCGTGGTCGAGGCGCGTGCCGCCAAGCTGCCGCTCACCTTCGTGTTCACGCCCGACGAGGAGGTCGGCTCGCCGACCTCGCGCCAGGTGATCGAGACCGAGGCCAGACAGGCACGCTACGTGCTGGTCACCGAGCCGGCGCGCGACGGCGGCAAGATCGTGACCGCGCGCAAGGGCGTCGGGCGCTTCGAGGCGATCGCCACCGGCGTGCCGGCGCATTCGGGCTCGCGCCACCAGGAAGGCCATAGCGCGGTGAAGGAAATGGCGCGGCAGATCCTGGCGATCGAGGCGCTGACCAACTATCAGCGCGGCGTGACCACCACGGTCGGCATGGTGGCGGGCGGCACCGCGCCGAACGTGATCCCGCAGCATTGCCACATCACCGTCGACCTGCGCGTGAAGACCGTGGAGGCGGGGCGCGAATTCGAAGCCAAGATCCTCGGATTGAAGCCGGTCGATCCCGGCGTGACGCTCAAGATCACCGGCGGCATGAACCGTCCGCCGTTCGAGAAGTCGCCCGCGATCGAGGCGCTGTTCCGCCACGCGCAGGGGCTCGCGCGCGATATCGGGTTTGAGCTCACCGACGCGCCGATGACCGGCGGCGGCAGCGACGGCAATTTCACCGCAGCGCTCGGCGTGCCGACGCTCGACGGGCTCGGCATCGACGGCGACGGCGCGCATACCGATTGGGAGCACGCGCTGGTCTCGTCGATCGAGCCGCGCACCTTGCTGATGCGAAGGTTGCTGGAGACGTTGCATTAGGTTTGTAGGGTGGGCAAAGGCGCGGCATCCGGACCGCGGCAGTTGCGCTCAAATCGTCCGCGCCGTGCCCACGCGGACGGTTCAAGACGCGTGGGCAAAAGCGCGTGCGCTCTGTGCCTTAGGTCCAACCGGCAGTGCTCGCGCTTTTGCCCACCCTACAAGGACCGCACCAGCGCCAAGCCGGCGAACAGCCCGCCGATCGAGAGCGCGACCGAAGCCAGCACGTAAAGCGCAGCCAGCCCCAACTCGCCCCGCTCGTACAGCAACGCGACATCGAGCGAGAACGCCGAGAACGTGGTGTAGCCGCCGAGGATGCCGGTGGTGAGGAACAGCCGCCAGCCTTGCGACGCGTCGCCCTTGAAGGCGAACCAGGCCGCGAGCATGCCCATGAGCAGCGAGCCGGTGACGTTCTCGATCAAGGTGGCGTATGGAAACGCCGCGCCAAGCCAGCGCGCTGCGGCGAGGTTGACGCCGTGGCGCAGCGCCGCGCCGATGCCGCCGCCGAGGAAGACCAAAAGGAAGCTCATGGGTGCCTGTTGCGTCGACTCTGGAACAATGCGGGTAACACAACGACACCACTCTTTCATTCGTCATGCCCGGCCTTGTGCCGGGCATCCACGTCTTTCTTGCTGTGGCGATAAAGCAAGACGTGGATGGCCGGGACAAGCCCGGCCATGACGGTGTAAGAGCGTCGACGCCATGACCCTTTCATCATGTTGGCGTCTCTGCTTCGCCGTCTTTTTGACGCTGCTCGCGCCCGCTCCCGCGCTGGCGCAGGCCTGCGCGGCGCCGGTGACACTGCGCTTCACGATCAGCGAAAAGATCGTGCGTAGCGCGATCGGATTCACCCAAGGGCTCGAGTTCCGCGACGGACAGCTTTACGAGAGCACCGGAGCGATCGGCGGCCGTTCGGGACTCAACATCATCAGCCTCAGGGGCGAGGTGAAGAACCTCTTGGACCTCGGCACGCGGGTGTTCGGCGAAGGCCTGACGATCCTCAACGACGAGGTATTCCAGCTCACCTGGCAGGAGCACGAGGTCTACGTCTACGACCTCGCCGGCAAGCTCAAGCGCACGATGCGCAACCCGCGCGAGGGCTGGGGCCTGACCAATGACGGCAAACAGCTCATCTTCACCGACGGCGGCAATTCGCTCTACTTCGCGGACGCCGCGGCGTTCCGGATCACCAAGTCGGTGCGCATCCGCTCGCGCTCGGGCGGAGACGTGAACGCCGTCAACGAGCTCGAGTTCGTCGACGGGAAGATCTACGGCAACATTTTTACGGCGAGAACAATCGCGCGCATCGATCCTGCGTCGGGTTGCGTCGACGCGACCGCGGATCTGGGTCTGCTGTGGGACGCCATGACGGAGGCCGAGCGACGCCAGGTCGCCGCGGACGAGAACAACGTGCTCAACGGCATCGCCTACGACAAGTCGACGCGGCGGTTCTATCTGACCGGTAAGCAGTGGGGCATGATCTTCGTCGGGCGGTTTGCCGAACAGTAGCCCCGGCGCGCCGTGGCGCCGCCCTACCGTAGCGCCCGTTTCCGCGGGGGTGGAGCCTTGACGGCCGGCGATGGCGGTCTCGCGGTGCGCGCGGTGGCTAAAGGACGATCCCCTCCGCGGCGCAAAACTCCGCGAACGTCTTGCTGCCGCCGTAACCGACGGCGGATCCCGTCGCTCCGAGCAGATGCGCCCAATTGGTTCGTTCGCCGGACCAGTTCCCGCCATAATGCAGACCCACAGTTACGGGCAGCGGCGGGCTGGTGGTATCCCGCAACACGCTCACGGGAGACCCGGAATTGCCCCCCACCGTGGTGGCGTCGTGCATGATGGTCCACGGAGCGAGGCCGGGCACGTCGTCCGCGCTCATTGCCTTACCGGGCGCAAATCGCTTCGCCCCACCGTCACCTTCGAAAAGGCGCGCCAGAACCTTCTCGAATTGTGACTGGAGTGCGAGCGGGACGGAGAACTCCGGCGCGCCCGGATAACCGACCGTCGTCACCACATCCGACGATTCGAAAATCGCGCGCGTCACGCCGCCAAGCCCGACATGTCGCTTGCCTTGGTCTCCGGACAGCGCCGAACTCGCTACGCGGATGACCGCAAGGTCCAGCTTCGCATGATCGATCGGCTTGGCGATGCGATCCTTGCCGGCGAACGGGATGGCCTCCGCCTTGCGCCGGTCGAATGAGGTCTTCCCGTCCCATTCCTCGCGTCCAAAATCCAGGAATACGTTGGACTTGAGCTGAATCTGGCCGTCGCCGATCCCGGCAATCGACTGGGCGACGTGGCGATTGGTGATGGCGAGGGTGGGCGTCACGAGGAAAGCGGTGCCGACATGCTGCTCGCCCAGTTCGACTCGGCCGACGCATGAAATCTGCCGCACAAGGCGATCCAGGTGCGGCTGCAAATCGACGGCCCAGGTTCCGGTATTGAGAGAGGACGAGAAATCGATCCCCTGTTCCTTCACCAGGAACGACGGGCGCGTGCCGTCGAAGGCGACGATCGCCTCAAGCGCGGCGAAATGATCGCCCGTCGGCTCCTGCGCGGCGTGGTCCAGGATGCCGATTGCTTCTTCGCCGGATATCGTGAGCGCGTCGACGGCCTTCACCAGCGCGCTGTCGCCGCCGAAACGGTCCTTGATCAATCGCAGCATCGCCTCCTTCGCGCGCGCGATGCGCTCGAGCGGATTCTCGGGCGCCGCGATGCCTTCGAGCGCGCCGACGCTTTCAAGCGCGCCCGGTGCATCGGAGATCAATAGTCGGCGCCATCGTTGCGCCGTGGCTTTTCCTGGCATCCGAACCTCCTCGATCGAACCCGCAATCGTAAGCGGGGACCCAGTTCATACCGCTCCCGGGCCATCCTGCCGAACGCACCTTGTAGTTGTCAATGCAATATGGCAAAAGCATATTGTCGGCAACGGCCGGGAGCGCGACACTTGCGTTGATATCTGTTGCCGCTCGCGATAGGTCTCACCGGCGAGGATTGAGGCGCGGCGTGCAATCCGCGCTGGCCGTCGCCTTGCGCAGAGGACACGAGGAACGCCATGGACCAGGGACCGCGAACTTTCCGCGATCATTTTCTTTCCATCTATCAATCCATGGCTGCGGATGTCGCGCGGCAGGAGGCCGGTGTCGGCTCGCTCGAAGGCATGACGGAAAAGACCGACGAGGTGGTGGCGGCCGAACTCGCCGCGGCACATTTCGCAAACGCACGCAAACAGGGCGCGGGCCTGCCGATGACCGAAGATATCTCGGCGCTCGAGGAGATGTCGATTCCCGAGAATGCCAAGGTTTGCGCCGACTACGCGTTGCGCCTGATGTGGGCCAAGCTCACCGGCGACGCCGCGACCGTGGCCTTTCTCGAGAAGGAGTTTCTTCCAGGATCAAAATGCGACGTCAAATGGGCAACGACGATCGAGGCCTATCTCAAATATTTCGGTCTGGGCGGGCAGGCACGCGCGATCCCCTACATCAAGCCGGATCAGGTCGGAGCGAAGGTCATTACCATCAAGGCGAACGCGCGGATCGGATTGATCGGGGACTGGGGCACGGGGGCGTTGCCGGCACGGCGGGTCCTGCAACAACTCAAGACGCAAAATCCGGACGTGCTGATCCACCTCGGCGACATCTACTATTCGGCAACCGAAGAAGAATGTCGGAGCAATTTCGAATCCGTCGTGAACAAAGTGCTCGATCGCAAGAACACGAACATTCCAGTCTACACGCTCGCCGGCAATCACGACATGTACAGCGGCGGAGTGGCCTACTATGACCTTCTCAAGCGCCTAAACAAGCCGCCGATGGTGCAGCCTGCAAGCTTCTTCTGCCTGCGCACCGCGGACGATGCGTGGCAGTTGCTGGCGATGGATACGGGCCAGTTCGATTTCAATCCGATCTCGGTCAACCATGCGCTGACCCATGTCGAGCCGGCAGAGCGAAAATGGCACGAAGATCGCATCCGCGAGTTTCCCGGGAAGACCATCCTATTGTCGCATCATCAGCTTTTCTCGGCGTTCGCGCAGATCGGCAAGGCAAATGCGAACGGGCGATTCCCCGCGTTCAATAGCGAATTGAAGCAGGCGCTCGACCAGTTCCAGGGGACCGGCAAGCAGATCTCCGCCTGGTTCTGGGGACACGAGCACACGCTCAGCATCTACAAGCCCTATCTCGATCTCCGACGCGGTCGTTGCCTTGGCCACAGCGCTATTCCGGTCTTCGCGGAGGATGAGCCCTACCAGGTCGTGCCGGAGATCGATAACCCGCCGGGAACGCTCGTCGATGCAAAATTGACGATGACGGAAGGCGTATACGCTCACGGCTTCGCGATGCTCACGCTGGGAAAACCGAATGCGACGGCGGAGTATTTCGAAGACCGCGGCGGAGCGCCGGCAAAGATGCATTCGGAGACGATCGACTAGAGCCGGCGGGCGCGGTCCGGTCCACGTTTCAAGCCCATAAGCGCGTTGACGCGCGTCTTCGACGCGCTATGGCGTGCCCGCCATCCGCGCTGCTACTGGCGCGGGGCGATATAGACGCGGCTGTAACGCAGATTGACCGCCGCCGGCTTCCGGCCTGCCCCGGTCGCGGGCACCAGCGTCACCGCGACGCTGCCGTCGGCGGCCAGTGACGCCGCCAGTTTGCCGCTGATGTCGAAGCCGAAATTGCGCAGCACCGGATGGGCATGCCCGGCGCCGGGCGCGCGACTGGCGACGATCGCGATCGTGCCGACGTAGCCGGCATCGTCCGTTCCCGTGGCGGCGGTGGCGTCGGGCCGATTGACGAATACTTTGACCAGTGCCCCGCGGTCGGAAGGAACTTCGACGCCCTCGATACGCAAGATCAGCTTCTGCGCCGCGCCCGCTGGCGCGCTCAGCATCTCGCGGCGTGGCGGCGGCACGGTCGCGCGCACCGTCGTCGGATCGGATGTCAGCGCCTTCGGTTCCGTGCCTTGGCTCAACTCGAGCAGCGGGGCGCCGAGGTGCGGCAATTGCGCCAGGCGGGGCGCAGGGCGTGGTCTCGGCGCTTCCGCCATCGGCGTCGGTGGCGCGTTTGGCGGCTGATAGCGGTAGCTCAGCGCCTCCGGCTCGAGCACTTGGCTGTTCTGGATGTAGCTCCAGTTCGATCCCTGGTCGTAGAAGAAGAAACCCTGCTGCTGCCAGGCCGGGTTGCTCGGGCTCGCATGGTTGACGGGATCGTCTTTGACCCATTTGTCCCAGATGCGGTCGATGTTGGCGTGATGGGCAAAAAACACCGGATCGAACGCCGCCGAAGCCAGCACGCCCATGTCGGACTTGGGATTGTCGAAATCGAGGGTCGGGTCGGTGGTCCAGACGTGCACCGCGCCGTGCGGCCCGCCCTCGAGATGGCCCATCTGATGCTGTCCCAGAGACTGATCGCCGCTTCCGCCGAAATCCGTGAATGTCGCCGAACCGAGAACGTATTGTTGCATAAACTTGGTACCGACGTAGTCGGTCGGGATACGATCGTTCGGTCCGACGCCGCGGGTCGGGTCGAAGAGCGGATTGCCGGTGTCGCCGGGCTGCCCGTAGGCGTCGAACGGAAACCGGTTGCGATTCTTGGTCGGGTCGGTGGGATCCGTGGTGTCCCAATCCCAATAGGGCAGGGCGAAGGTCGGATCGCCGATGAGCGCGCCGAGGATCTGCTCGTGGAAGGTCAAATAGGCGCGGTGCCATGGCAGGAACCACCAGCCGCCGTGGATCTCCTGTCCCCACAGGTTGTCCGCCGCTCCGCTGCAGTACCAGCAATGCACCTGCCCTTGATGGAACCAGCCGCGCGGATCGTCGCCCTTGTCCTGCGTCAGCTTGCGCAGCGCCGCATAGGCAGCCTTGAGACGCGTGATCTCGGGGCCGCTCAGCTCGAACGCGCTCTTGCGCACGCGCATCGGGCCGGTCGAGGGCGTGAAGTTGACTGCTGGGCCGGGTGGGAGCGGAGGCACGCAATGCAGCGGCACGGTCGCACCGCTCTGCGCCCACGCGCGGGTCCCGAATGCCGCCGTGCCGGCAGCGAGCGATCCCGCGATGAAATCGCGGCGCCGAATTCCGCTCCGCGCCGGCGTGCTGCGACCATTCCGACGATCGTTCATGATTCATCTCCCGCAAGAGGGGCGGCCTTGGTCGAGGCCGCGCGCAAAATCTTCAGAGGCTGGATGAAGGCGAAGGATGGTTCTCGGCACCCGAACCGGCAAGACCCAAAGTTGCACAAGCAATGAAAGGCCCGCAAGGCAAATTCTGGTTGTATTCGGACGGCTGCTGCCGGTACGCGGGCCGGTTCCGCCGTCAAACGTCAACCCTCGGGCGCGGCATCCTCATGTCCATTTGCGCTGATCATTGGTCGCTTCAAAATCTTTCATGGTGTCTTAACCCAGCGTCAACCTTGACCCGGCCAAGGTGTTGCCGTAAATGCGAGCGAACGTTCGCTCTATCTTCCCGCACTGCACAAAGGGCCCTTTATGCGTCGCGCCAACGTCCAGCTGCAGGCCGACCGCCGCAGCGAAATCCTCGAAGCCGCGCAGCGCTGCTTCGTGCGCTCCGGCTTCCACCAGGCGTCGATGCAGGAGATCTGCGCCGAGGCGGCCATGAGCCCGGGCGGGCTTTATCGCTACTTCCCGTCAAAGGAGGCGATCATCGCCGGCATCGCCGAGCGCGACCGCGCCGACGCCGCGCAGCAGTTCGCCGCGGTCGACCGGGCGCCGGACTTCTTCGAGGGTCTCGCCACGCTGGCGCGCCAACACCTGGTCGAACGCAGCGCCGAAGAAGTGGCGCTGTGCGCCGAGATCATGGCCGAGAGCCGCCGCAACGCCGACGTCGCCCGCATCTATCAGGGCGTCGAGGCCGACGTGCGGGCGCGCATCGCCGGAATGCTGCGGCAGGCCGCCGAGCGCGGCGACATCGCCCGCAACGTCGACGTCGACGGCGCGGTCTCGGTGCTGATGGCGATCGCCGACGGACTGTCCTGGCGGCGCGCCGTCGATCCCTCGTTCGCGCCCGAGACCGTGCTGCCGATCGTCCTCGACCTGGTCCACCACATGCTGGTCAGTCCCGCGCCGCGTGTCGTCGGCGCGCAGGAGAAAAGCCATGAAGGCTAGCCGCTTCGCCGCCGTCGGTCTGGTCGTCGCCGCCGTCGCCTGGATCGCGTCCGGCCATCTCATCCCGCATGAGAGCGCGGAGAGCAAGGCCGCGGTGCGCCCGGGCGAAACCGCGCAGAAGCCGTTCCGCGTCGCCGTCAGCGAGACGCCGGTCGTGCCGCGCAGCCGCAAGCTCGTGCTGTCGGGCCGCACCGAAGCCGACCGCAAGGTCATGGTGATCGCGCGCGCCGGCGGCGTCATCACCGAGCTCAAGGTCAAGCGCGGCCAGCACGTGAAAGCGGGCGACGTCATCGCCGTCCTGTCCGACGAGGCGCGCGAGTCGCAGGTGGCGCAAGCCAAAGCGCTGATGTCGCAGCGCAAGATCGAGCTCGAGGCGCGCATGAAGCTGGTCGCGCAGGGCACCCTGCCCAAGCTCGAGCAGGGCAATCTCGAGACCCAGTACAAGGCCGCGGAGTCGGCGCTCGCCGCTGCCGAGGCCGAGCATGCGCGCGGCTGGGTGCGCGCGCCCTGGACCGGCATCGTCAGCGAGGTCGTCGCCGAAGTCGGGCAGGCCGCGTTTTCCATGGCCGGCCGTGAGATCGCGCAGATCATCGGGCTCGATCCCGTCCTCGCCGTGGTCGAAGTCGCCGAACGCAAGCTCGCCGGCATCAAGCTCGGCGATCGCGCGGAGATCAGGCTCGTCACCGGCGCGACCGCCACCGGCCGCATCCGCTACGTTTCCAAGACCGCGAGCCCGACGACGCGCACCTATCGGGTCGACGTCGAGATTCCGAACCCCGACAACGCGATTCCCGACGGCATCACCGCGGAGGTATCGATCCCGATGACGCCGGTACCCTCGGCGCGCGTGCCGCGCTCGGCGCTCACCTTCTCCTCGGCCGGCGACCTCGGCGTGCGCATCGTCGACGTGTCGAGCAAGGTGGCTTTCGTCCCCATCACCGTGGTCGAAGACGAGCAGCAGTTCATGTGGGTCGCCGGATTGGCGGATCGCGCCAAGGTCATCGTGCAAGGCCAGGATTTCGTGCGCGAAGGCCAGACGGTCGAAGCCGTGGAAGCCGGCGAGCTGCAGGGCGCCAAGACGGCAACGCGCTGACGGCGCCTCTCAAAGGCATTCGCATCAGCAAGACGAATTCCGAACCGGACGCGACGATGTCGAAGCTTGTCGAATACGCCATCAGCCACGCGCGCCTCACCATCGCGGCGCTCATGTTCTTCCTCGTCGCGGGGCTCGTCGCCTATGTGACGATCCCGAAGGAGGCCGAGCCGGACGTCAGGATTCCGATCATCTACGTGCAGATGACGCAGCGCGGCATCAGTCCGGAGGATGCCGAGCGGCTGCTGCTCAAGCCGGTCGAGACCAAGCTCAAATCCGTCGCCAACGTGAAGGAGATGCGGGCGACCGCCTACGAGGGCGGCGGCTACGTGCTGCTCGAGTTCGAGGCCGGCTTCAACGCCAACGCGGCGCTGGCTGACGTGCGCGCCAAAGTCGACGAAGCCAAGCGCGACCTGCCGCGCGACGCCGACGAGCCGAACGTGCAGGAGGTCAACTTCTCGCTCTATCCGGTGCTGGTGGTGGCGCTGTCGGGCGATCTGCCCGAGCGCACGCTGCTGCGCATCGCGCGCAATGCGCGCAGCGCGATCGAGCAGGTGCCGGGCGTGGTTTCGGCCGAGCTGCGCGGCGCGCGCGACGAGGTGGTCGAGATCGTGGCCGAGCCGATGCTGATGAAGAGCTACGGCGTCTCGCTCGAGCAGCTCATCTCCGTGACGCAACAGTCGAACAGTCTCGTGGCCGCAGGGGCGCTCGAGGGCGCGACGGGCCGCTTCGCCGTCAAGGTGCCGGCGCTGATCGAGCGCCCGGAGGACGTGCTGAAAGTTCCGATCGCAGCGACCGCCGGCGCGGTGATCACGCTCGGCGACGTCGCGCAGGTCAAACCGACCTTCAAGGACGCCACCACGATCACGCGCGTCAACGGCCGGCCGGCCATGACCATCGAGGTGGCCAAGCGCAGCGGCGCCAACCTGATCGAAACCGTCGACGCGGTGAAGCAGGCGGTCGAGCGCTTGCGCCCGACCTTCCCCGAAGGCCTGCAGGTCGCGTTCACGCAGGACAAGTCGAAGGTCATCCGGCAGATGCTGGCCGATCTGCAGAACTCGGTTGCGACCGGCGTGCTGCTGGTCGCCGTCATCATGCTGTTCGCGCTCGGCTTCCGTGCCTCGCTGTTCATCGGCATCGCGATCCCGGCGTCGTTCCTCGCCGGCGTGCTCGGGCTTCAGTTGGCAGGGCTGACCGTCAATATCGTGGTGCTGTTCTCGCTCATCCTCGCGGTGGGCATGCTGGTCGACGACGCCATCATCGTTTCGGAATTCGCCGAGCGGCGCATGTCGGAAGGCATGGCGCCGAAGCAGGCCTATGCGCTGGCCGCGACCCGCATGGCAGGGCCGGTGATCGCCGCGACCGCGACCCGCGTCGCCGCGTTCTCGCCGCTGCTGTTCTGGCCCGGCGTGGTCGGGCAGTTCATGAAGTTCATGCCGATCACCCTGATCGCGACCTTGTCGGCCTCGCTGGTCGTGGCGCTGTTCTTCACGCCGACGCTCGGGGCGCTGCTCGGCAAGGCGGCGATCGTGCCGCACGACGAGCGTGCGTCGAACCGCGGCCCCTACATGCGCACCGTGAAGCTCGCGCTACGCCACCCCGGCATGACGCTGCTGCTCGCGCTCGCCGTGCTGATCGGCGTGCAGATGGCCTACGGCAAGTACGGACGCGGCGTCGAGTTCTTCCCCAATGTCGAGCCCGACTATGGGCAAGTGGTCATCCACGGCCGCGGCAGCCTCTCGCTCGATGAGAAAAACCGCTATGTGCGCGCGGTCGAGCAGCGCGTGCTCGCGTTCAAGGAACTGAAGACCGTCTACGCGCGCTCCGGCTCGGAGAACCGCGACACCAACGAGCTGGCCGAGGACACCATCGGCGTCATCCAGTTCGAGTTCGTCGACTGGCGGGCGCGGCGGACCGCCCACGTGATCATGGACGAGATTCGCGACAAGACGAAAGACATTCCCGGCATCCTGGTCGAGGTGACGGCGCCGCGTGCCGGCCCGCCCACCGGCAAGCCGATCCAGGTCCAGCTTTCCGCGCTCAATCCGGACCTGCTGCCCGAGGCCGCCAGGAAGGCGGCGGCGATCGTGCGGGCGCACGCCGACGTGCGCGACGTCGACGATGGCCTGCCGCTGCCCGGCATCGATTGGCGCATCGAGGTCAACAAGGGCGAGGCCGCCAAGTACGGCGCCGGCGTCAACACCGTCGGCACCGGCATCCAGCTCGTCACCAACGGCGTCAAGATCACCGAATACCGCCCCTCCGACAACGACAAGGCGGTGGACATCATCGTGCGCTTCCCGCCCGAGCGGCGCAGCCTCGATCAGATCGACGAGCTGCGCATCCAGACCTCGGCCGGCCACGTGCCGATCGGTAATTTCGTCGAACGCGTGCCCGCGCCCCGTGTCGGCTTCATCAAGCGGGTCGGCGGCAACCGCGTGCTGACGGTGCAGTCGAACGTCGCCGAGGGCGTGCAGAGCGCTAAGGTGCAGCAGGAGATCGCCGCCGAGCTCGCCAAGACCGATCTCGGCCCCGGCGTCACGTTCCGCCTCAAAGGTGAGGACGAGGAGCGTGCCAAGGCCGGCGCGTTCCTGCTCAAGGCGTTCGGTACCGCGGTGTTCCTGATCTTCGCCATCCTGCTGGCGCAGTTCAACAAGTTCACCTCGGTCGCGCTCGTGCTCTCGGCCGTGGTGCTCTCCACCATCGGCGTGCTGCTCGGCCTGATGATCATGGGGCAGGCATTCGGCGTGGTGATGACCGGCATCGGCATCATCGCCAACGCCGGCGTCATCGTGAACAACAACATCGTCTTGATCGACACCTATGACCGGCTGCGGCGCGAGGGCGTCGCCGCCTACGAGGCGATCCTGGAGACCTGCCGCGAGCGCGCGCGGCCGGTGGTGCTGACCGCCGTCACCGCCATCCTCGGCGTGCTGCCGATCGCGTTCGGCATGAACGTCGAGTTCCTCACGCGCGAGATCACGGTCGGCGCGCCGGCGACGCAGTGGTGGATCCACCTCTCGACCGCGATCGTGTTCGGGCTCGGCTTCGCCACCGTCCTGACCCTGGTGGTGACGCCGGCCGCGCTGATGGCGATCGCCAATCTGGCCGAATGGCGCGCGCGGCGCAGGGCGCGCCGTGAGGAGCGCAAGGCGGCAGCGGAGGTTGCGGCGGCACAGCCGGCGGAATAAGACGGGCCATGCCCGCCGATCCGACGCCGCTGGTCTCGCAGACGCCGGTCATCCCGGTTTTGACCATCGAGCGCGTCGCCGACGCCGTGCCACTTGCGCGTGCGCTGATCGAGGGCGGGCTGCGGATCCTCGAGGTGACGCTGCGCACCAAGGGTGCGCTCGACGCCGTCGAGGCGATCCGTACGCAAGTCCCGCAAAGCGTGGTCGGCGCAGGCACGATCACCAGAACGGCCGACATCTCGGCGGCGGTTTCGGCCGGTGCCAAGTATCTGGTCAGTCCCGGCACGCCTGCGGCGCTGGCGGACGCGCTGGCGCAAGCCTCGGTGCCGGCCATCCCCGGCTGCGCCACCGTGTCCGAGGCGATGGCGCTCGCCGCGCGCGGCTTCAAGGTGCTGAAGTTCTTCCCCGCCGAGGCGGCCGGCGGCGTCGCCTGGCTCAACGCGGTGGCAGCGCCGTTGCCGGGGCTGAAGTTCTGCCCGACCGGCGGGATCGACGGTAAGAACGCGGCCGCCTACCTGGCCTGTCCGAACGTCGTCGCGGTCGGGGGATCGTGGGTCGCCCCAAGGGTTGCCGTCGCGGCCGCCGATTTCGCGCGCATCACGGCGCTCGCGCGCGCCGCGGCGGCGCTGCGCGCCTGATGTCGCCGCCGCGCCGCAAGGCCTTCGATTGGTCGACCGCCGTCATCGCCACGCTTGCCGTCAGCGCAGCGGCGATCGTGCATGTGCGCGACGGACAAGCGCGCTTCCTCGCGATCCTCATCGATGATCTTGCGCTGTTCGGCACCATGCTGCCGAAGGTCTTGGCCGGCTGCCTCATTGGCGCGTTCGTCACATTGCTGCTGCCGCGCGAGACGATCACCCGCTGGGTGGGGTCGGAGTCCGGCATCGCCGGCATCCTGGTCGCGACCGTCGCGGGCGCGATCCTGCCGGGCGGGCCGTTCACCATCTATCCGCTGGCCGGCGCATTCCTGATCGCGGGCGCGGATGTCGGCGCGGCCTGCGCCTTCGTGATCTCCTGGACCCTGATCGGCTATACCCGCGCGATCGTGTGGGAGCTGCCGTTCTTCGGTCTCGACTTCGTTATCTGGCGCATCCTGTTCTCGCTGCCGTTGCCGATCCTCTCCGGCGTGATCGCACGCGCCGCATGGCGCTTCATCGTGAAGCGCAACGGTGGCGCATGAATTTCATCATCGACATCGCGCTGTGGGCGATCGTCGCGGCGCTCGGTCTGACACTTTTTCTCCGCAGCCAGCCGATGTTCGCGGATTCGCTGCGCTTGGCCGGGCGCGAGTTCCTCGCGCTGCTGCCGCGCATCGCGATCGGCATGATCGGCGCCGGCTTCATTGCCGAGATTCTGCCGAAAGAGCTGATCCCATCCTGGCTCGGGCCCGACAGCAGCATGGTCGGGCTGGTTTTTGCGACAGTCGCCGGCGCCCTCACGCCGGGCGGGCCGGTGGTCGGTTTCGCGATCGCGACCGCGGCACTCAAAAGCGGGGCAGGGGCGCCGCAGATCATCGCCTACATCATCGCCTGGGCGTTGTTTGCGATCCCGCGCGTGCTGGTATTCGAGTTGGCCGCGATGCCGGCGCGCGTGGTGTGGTTGCGCGTTGCGGTCTCGCTGCCGCTGCCGTTCCTCGCGGCGTGGATGGCGATGATTGTCGGGAAGCCGTAGGGTGGGCAAAGGCGCAGGACGGGTCCAGTTGAATTGGCACAGGCGTTGCGCGCCTTTGCCCACGTGTCTTCGTTTATCAGCCCTCCGCGTGGGCACGGCGCGCACGATTTGAGCGTGCCGTTGCGGGCCGGATGCCGCGCCTTTGCCCACCCTACGATGCTGGGAAAACCCTGAATTAATGCATCGCCGCGATCGCGCGCGGCATGATGGCGCCGCGATGGCGGATCACCTCGCCGGCGAGCGCATGCGCGGCGCCCGCGGCGACCACCGGCGCGGCGCCGGTGAGACGCCCGGCCAGATACGCGGCATTGAACGAATCGCCCGCCGCCGTGGTGTCGACCGGCACCACCACGTTGGGCACCGGCACGTGCTCGCGGTCGGCGCCGCTGGCGCAGAGCGCGCTGTTCGGCCCGTTCTTGACGACGATCTCGCCGATGCCGAAGGCCTGCAAGCGCGCGACCGTCGCCTCCGGATTGGCGTCGCCCCACAGCAGCGCCTCGTCGTCGAAGGTCGGCAGCGCGATGTCGACGCGTTTCAGCGCCTCGCCGAACACCGTGCGGGTGCGGGTCAGGTCGCCCTTCCAGCCGCGCGGCCTGAAATTGCCGTCGAAGGCGACCAGCACCTTGTTTTGGCGCGCGACTTCGAGCGCGGCGAGGAAACGGCCGAGCCCGATATTGGAATAGAGCGACAGCGTCACGCCGGAGAAATAGACCAGCCGCGCCGACAGCAGCGCCTGGGCGATGCGGCTCCAGTCCGGCAGTTCGAACAGCTCGCGCGCCGGCGAGGTATCGCGCCAGTAGAAGAAGCGCCGCTCGCCCTTGTCGTCGGTCTCGATCAGGTAGAGGCCGGGCATGCGGCCGGGCACGCGCACGATCAGGTCGCTGGCGACGGTCTCGGCGGTCGCGAGCGCGAGCAACGCGTCCGAATAGGGATCATCGCCCATGGCGGTGGCATAGGCGGCGTCGACCCCGGCGCGCGCCAGATACACCGCGGTATTGAAGGTGTCGCCGCCGAACGAGAGGCCGTAGCGGCCGTCGGCCCCGCGCGCAAGCTCCACCATCACCTCGCCGACGCAGACGACGCGGGATTGCTTCTCGGTCATCGGGCACCTGGGGCGAATTCCATCCCGGCCTGCAGGATCGCCGGGCGTGCGGGCGGCGAGGTGAGGAAAGCGATGAGCGCCCGGCCGGCCTCCGGCTCCTTGGCGCCGACCGCGATGCCGGCCCGGAACACGTTGACGATCTGCAGCTCGGCCGGGATCGGCCCGACGATGTCGACGCCCGCCACCGGACGCAGCTCGCTGACCGGCTGGAAGCCGATCTCGGCCTCGCCGCGCGCCACCACGGCGGCGACCGGCTCGCCGGCGACCTTGCGCGTCTTGTCCTTGATCGAATCGTAGACGCCGATGCGCTGGAACAGCTCGGTCGACAGATACATCCCGCTCGCCGAGTCCGAATAGGCGATCGACTTGGCGGAGAGGAGCGCGCGCCGGAACGCCTCGACCGTCGCGATGTCGGGCTTCGCCGCGCCTGCCTTCACCGCCAGGCCGATGGGTGACCAGGCGAGGTCGGCGCGGCTCTCGGCTGCCACCTTGCCTTGGCGGATCAGGCCATCGAGCGCATAGCCGACCATGATGATCACGTCCGCGTCCTCGCCGCGCGCCAGCCGGTTGGGGATCGCTTGCGGCGTCTCGCCCATCGATGAGCCGCGGATGGTCACCACCTTGTGGCCGCTGGCGCGCTCGAACTCCGGCGCCAGCGACCGGAAGGCCGCGGAGAAGCCGCCCGAGATCATCACCTTGATTTCGGCGGCGTTCGCGGTGCTCACGCCGAGCAAAAGGGCTGCGGTCGCGAGCAGCATCGATCTGCGCATGGGAAATCCTTGTCTACGGGCGCGCGATGCTAACGCGTGGCGGTCTGCTTCACCACGGGTTCGTGCGGGGAGGGCCGAGGCACGAAATGCGGCGGGAACCGGAACCTGTCGGCGTCTTGGTCGTTTCCTCCGCAACAGGGAGGCGTATCATGCATGCCGAAAACCTCCGCAACGTGATCGCAACCGACATTCCCCATCCCGCTCAAGAGCGGGCGCCGTTCGAGTTCGAACACGACATCTCGCGCCGTGAGAGCTGGATGTTCGCGCCGCTGATCGCCGCGATCGTCACGCTGCCGTTGCTCGCAACCGTGCTGGTCGGCGTCAGTGCCTGGCATCTCGCCGGCAAGGAGGCTTCGCTGACCTCGCCGGCAACCGTGATCGCGAGCCGCTGGCCCGAGCAGGAGCTTCCCACGATCCGCTAGCAGGCTGCTGAAAAAGTCTCGACGGTCAGGTTGGCATATGATTCCGTGGGAATGAAGCCACGGGGTGATTTGCGATGCGCGGGCACGAGAAGCGATCGGAAGGGCTGTTTTCTTACGTTCCGCTGGAGCGAGCGCATTCCGGCGGACCATCCGTTGCGTCCGATCAGGGCGCTGGCGGATGAGGCCTTGGGGTCGCTGAACAAGCGGTTTGAAGGGCTGTATTCGTCGATGGGCCGCCCCTCGATCCCGCCCGAGATGCTGCTGCGGGCGACGCTGTTGCAGGCGTTCTTCTCGGTTCGCTCCGAGCGGCTGCTGATGGAGCAGATCGACTACAATCTGTTGTTCCGCTGGTTCGTCGGGCTTGCCGATGGATGCGGAGGTCTGGCATCCGACGGTGTTCACCCATAACCGCGACCGGTTGCTTGAGGCGGATGTGGCGCGCGAGTTCCTGGCTGCGCTGTTGGCTCTGCCACAGGTGAAGGGGCTGCTGTCGAGCGAGCACTTCTCGGTCGACGGCACGCTGATCGATGCCTGGGCGTCGATGAAGAGCTTCCGGCCGAAGGACGGCTCGGGCGAGCCGCCCGCGCCGGGCCGCAACGGCGAGCGCAACTTCCACAAGGAGAAGCGCTCGAACGAGACGCATGCCTCGACTACCGATCCCGACGCGCGGCTCTATCGCAAGGCCGACGGCCGCGAGAGCCGGCTGTGCTTCATGGGCCATGTGCTGATGGAGAACCGCAACGGGCTCGCAGTCGAGGCCGCGCTCACCCACGCGACCGGCACGGCGGAGCGGGAGGCGACGCTTGCGATGCTCGACCGCCGCAAGCCGGCTCGGCGCATCACGCTCGGCGCCGACAAGGCCTATGACGTGACGGCCTTCGTCGAGGAGCTTCGCAGCCGCGAGGTGACGCCGCACATCGCGGTCAACGGGCGTGTCAGCAAGCGTGGTGTTGTGCGCAAGACCGCCGTCGATGGCCGCACCACCCGCCATCCGGGCTACCAGGTCAGCCAGATCTGCCGCAAGCGGATCGAGGAAGTGTTCGGCTGGATCAAGGCGCAAGCCGGGTTCGCCAAGGTCAAGGTGCGAGGGTGCGCAAAGGTCGAGGCGGTCTTCACCTTCGCAGTCGCCGCCTACAACCTCATCCGCATCCCCAAGCTCCTGGCAGAACGCACAGCGTGAGGCACCCAAGAGCGCAGAACAATCGCGTCGAACTCCCTTCAGAACCACAAGCCAATAGTCAGAAAACTTCAATGCACCTCAAACTCGCGACTTCTTCAGCAGCCTGCTAGAGCATGATCCCGAAAAGTGGGTACCGGTTTTCGGAAAAGATCATGCTCCACCAAAGACTGGAGCGGGATGATGATTCGAAGAGAAATCATCCTGCTCTAGGGGTCGCTCTACCGTGACACTTTGGAACATGCCAACCTCGCGGCATGTCCACCGCCCCGCGTTTCCCGCTCGACGTCGCCGACTTCTGGCGCGACCCGTATCCGGCGCTCGCGCAAATGCGCCGCGAGGCGCCGATTGCGTTCGTGCCGCAGCTCGGGAGCACGCTGCTGACGCGGCGCGACGACATCTTCGTGTCGGAAAAGCGTATCGACGTGTTCTCCTCGCACCAGCCCGCCGGCCTGATGAACCGCCTGATGGGCCACAACATGATGCGCAAGGACGGCGAGGCGCACTTGGCCGAGCGCTCGGTGTTCTTTCCCGCCGTGTCGCCGCGGGCCGTGAAGGCGCACTGGCGTGCCGAATTCCAGGCGCATGCGGACCGGATTCTCGACGCGCTTGAAGGGGCAGGGCGCGCGGACTTGTTGACGGAATTCGCGCTGCCGCTTTCGGGCGAGTGCCTGAAGTCGGTCACCGGGCTGACCAACATCCGCTACCAGGAGATGGATGCGTGGTCGCAGGGCATGATCGACGGGATCGCGAACTATACCGGCGATACGGCGGTGGAAGCGCGCTGCCACGCCGCGACCGCCGGCATCGACGCGGCGATCGACGACATGCTTCCCATCGTGAAGAGGACGCCGAATCATTCGCTGCTCAGCGTCATGCTGCACGCGGGCATGCCCGAGCCGAGCGTGCGCGCCAACATCAAGCTGACCATCAGCGGCGGGCAGAACGAGCCACGCAAGGCGATTGCCGGCACGATCTGGGCGCTGCTGACGCATCCCGAGCAGTTCGCGTGGGTCGCGGAAGGCAAGGTCACGTGGCTGCAGGTGTTCGAGGAATTCGCGCGCTGGATCTCGCCGATCGGCATGTCGCCGCGCCGCGTCGCCAAGCCGCATGCGGTCAACGGCGTCGATTTCGAACCCGAAGACCGGGTGTTCCTGATGTTCGGCTCGGCCAACCGCGATGAGGCGCATTTCAGCGATGCGGAGCGGTTCGACCTGACGCGCGACACGGGGAAAAGTATCGCGTTCGGCGCCGGCCCGCACTTCTGCGCCGGTGCCGCTGCTTCGCGCGCCATGATTGCCGACGTGGCGCTGCCGAGCGTGTTCGCGCGGCTCAAGCGCCTGCGGCTCGACCAGAGCGAGGCGGTACGCATCGGCGGCTGGGCGTTTCGCGGGCTGTTGAATCTGCCGGTGCGGTGGGAGGTCTAATCCCCCCTTTCGGGTGAGGATTTACCCGCGTAGCCACCTGAGGCTGGGAACCTGGGCGCGGGCACGTCGTTGACGCTGTGCCTGCAATCCTTGCGACCTGGGAATGCCCCGTGCGGCCGGTTCCGTTCTCGATCGTATTCGCTGTGTCGATGGCACTGGCGGCCGCAACGGCCGCAGGTGCCCGTGGGCTTACACTGGATGAGGTCAACGCTGCCGAACCCGCGAAGACGGCGAGGAATCCCCAGGCCGTCAACATCAAGGCGCAGGTCCTGCTCGACCGCGCGAATTTTTCGCCCGGCGCGATCGACGGCCGCCGCGGGGAAAACTTCACCAACGCGCTACGCGGCTTCCAGCAGCAAAACGGCTTGAACGTCAACGGCGAGCTCAACTCCGCAACCTGGGCGAAGCTCGCCGAAAGCAAGGATCCGGCGCTGATCGCATACACGATCAGCGCTGCGGACCTGCGCGGTCCGTTCAGCGAAAAGATCCCGGCGAATTACGAGGAAAAGGCCGCGTTGAAACGGCTTGATCATACCGGACCGGCCGAGATGCTCGCCGAGCGCTTCCATATGGACGAGGAACTGCTCGAGCAGCTCAATCGCGGGAAGCGCTTCGATCAGGCCGGCACGGTGATCGTCGTTGCCAATGTCAACGTGAAGCCGGTAGCGCAGAACGCGAAAGTGGGCAGGCTGGAGGTCGACAAGTCGCGCAAATCGGTCCGCGTGCTTGCGGTGGACGGAAAGCTGCTCGCCGTCTATCCCGCTTCGGTCGGAAGCGAGGAGAAGCCCGCGCCCTCCGGCACGCTGAAGGTGGTCCGCATCGCGCGGTCCCCGACCTACACCTACAATCCGGAATTCAAGTTTCGCGGCGTGAAGGCCGAGCGCGAGCTGAAGATCGCGCCCGGGCCGAACAATCCGGTGGGATTGGTCTGGATCGCGCTCAATGAAAAGAGCTACGGCATCCACGGCACCGCCGAGCCCGCGAAGGTCGGCAAGGTGGAATCGCACGGCTGCGTACGCCTGACGAACTGGGATGCGCTGTCGCTTGCCCGGATGGTGCGGAAGGGGACGCCGGTGGAATTTCTCGAGTGAGGATGTGCCGTAGGGTGGGCAAAGGCGCGGCCGCGATCCCATGAGGACACGCCGAGCAACCTCCGCGCCGTGCCCACGCGGATGGTCGAACCCGTGACCCGCGTGGGCAAAGGCGCGCGCCGCCGATGCGCAGTTCCGGCCGTCCGTCGGGCGCCTTTGCCCTACTCCGCCCCCGCATAAACCCCCGCGGTCGCCGGGAACATCGATTTCACGATCTTGAATTTCGAGATGTCGACGGTCGCGTCCATGTGCAGGAAGATCGCGGCGTCGCGGAACAGCTTCTCGATGCCGAAGTCGAGCATGACGCCGTTGCCGCCGTGCAGCTCGAGCGCATGCTGGGCGACTTTGAGGATCTCCTCCGAGGCGAACACCTTCACCATGTTGCACAGCGTGTCGGCGTCGGCCGCGCCCTCGTCGACCGCGCGCGCCGCCTTGCGCACGAAGGCGCGCACCGCCTCGATGCGCGTCGCCATGTCGCCGAGGCGCAGCGCCACCGCCTGATGCTTGATCAGGATGCGTCCGCCCTGCACGTAGTTCTGCACGTAGTCGGCGGTGCGCTCGAAGCATGCCGTCCCGACGCCGAGGTTCTTGGCAGCCTGGATGATCTTGCCGGGTCGGAAATAGACGCCGGCTTGGCCGAGCGCGTCGTTCTCGACCAGCAGATGGTCCTCCGGCACGCGGCAGTCCTCGAACACCAGCTCGCCGTTGTTCATGAACCGGCAGCCCATGGTCTCGTTGCAGCGCGCGATCACGAGTCCCGGCGTGTCGCGCGGCACCAGGAACGAGGACGTGCCCTGCAGCATGCCGACCTTGGGGTTGGTATTGGCGTAGACCACGAACAGGCCGGCGTCATAGCCGTTGGAGATGAACTGCTTGCGGCCGTTGATCACCCATTCGTCGCCTTGCTTCACGGCGCGGGTGTGCATGGCGGCTTCCGGGACATTGTAGGGCAGCCAGCGGTCGGAGGCGCCGCGCGGCTCGGTCAGGCAATGGGCGAGCAGGAATTGCGGATCCGCGACCAGGCGCTTGAACCAGCGCTCCTGCAGCTTGCGCGGGCCGAGGTTGCGCAGCAGCACCGAGACCTTCCAGTTCTGCACCAGCTTGTCGGCAAGGCCTGAGTCGCCGCGCGCGATCTCCTCCGCGATGAGGGCGAAGGTCGCCACCTCGGTGTCCTTGTCGAGCTCGCTGCCGCCGAACTCCTCCGGCACGGCGAGCGTGCGGATGCCGATCCTGTCGGCGCCCCGCAGGATCTCCGGCGGCAGGCGCGCGTCCGGGTTCATGTCCCATTCGCGCTGCCAGTTGCGGCGGATGAACGGGGTCACCACGTCGTCGACGAAGGCGCGGCAGCTCGCCCGCATCAGGCGCTGCTCCTGTGAAAGGTCGCGGTCGAGGTCCATGGCCGGTCCCCATTGAGATATCATTCAAGGCGCGAATCGCGCGGCGACATAGAATTGCAATGGACGATCTCGCACAGGCTTGGGCGGTTTTCCACGACGCGTTGCGCGCGTTCGGCGCCGACCTGACCTCGATCTGGACGCCGGTCCAGCTCGGCGTGATCCTGCTCGCCTACGTGATCGGGGCAGGCGTCGCGCTCGCGACGCGCAACCGCGTCGACCTGGCGCAGCTCCTGATGGGCTGGCCGCCGGTGATCCGGCAGTTCGTGCGCGCGCTCGCGATCCACATCGGTATCGTGGTGTTCGTGCTCCTGCTCACCACGGCCGACGCCGTGATGGAGCAGTACCTGCCGCCGCGGCGCACTTACCTCGTGGACATCGCGCGCAATCTCGCGACCGCCTGGCTGGTCATCGCGCTGCTCGCCGGCGTCATCCACAACCGGTTCGTCTATCGGGTGGTGGCGATCTCGGCCTGGACGATCGCGGCTTTGAGCATCATCGGTGCGCTCGAACCGACCGTGCGAGCGCTCGAACTCGCTTGCCGTCACCATCGGCGGCCTGCGCATCTCGCTGCTGCTGGTGCTCAAGGCGACCGTGCTGCTCAGCATCACGCTGTGGCTCGCTTCGTTGCTGAGCAATTTCATCGACCGCCGCCTGCAGGGCTCGACCGATCTCACGCCGTCGATTCAGGTGCTGCTCGGCAAGCTGGTGCGGCTCGCACTGATCACGGTTGCGGTGCTGATCGTGCTGTCCGCGGTCGGCATCGACCTGACCGCGCTCGCGTTCTTCTCCGGCGCGATCGGCGTCGGCTTAGGCTTCGGGCTGCAGAAGATCGTCTCGAACCTGGTGAGCGGGATCATCCTGCTCGCCGACAAGTCGATCAAGCCGGGCGACGTGATCACGGTCGGCGACACCTACGGCTGGGTCACTACCATGGGGGCGCGCTATACCTCGGTCGACACCCGCGACGGGCGCGAATACCTGATCCCGAACGAGGACTTCGTCACCCAGCGCGTGATCAACTGGTCCTACACCGACCAGCTGGTGCGCATCGACGTGCCGTTCGGCACGACCTACGGCGCAGACCCGCACGTGGTGCAGCGCGTCGCCGCCGCGACGGCGGCGAGCGTGGCGCGCGTGCTCAAGAGCCCGCAGCCGGTCTGCCACCTGGTCAAGTTCGCGTCGGCGTCGATCGATTTCGAGCTGCGCTTCTGGATCAACGATCCGGTCGAGGGCATCACCAATGTGCGCAGCGCGGTGCTGCTGGCGCTGTGGGACGCGTTCAAGCGCGAGGGCATCGACATCCCCAAGCCGGGCGCGCAGCGGGTGATCGTGGAGCAGGTGAAGGAGGCGTAGCCCGGATTGCGCCTCACGTGCATCGGCGCAAGTCCACGACGCGCCATGGCGCAGTCCGGGGCAGATTTTGCAACCGGCATGGCCGCCCCGGCTTTCGCTGAAGGGCGAAAGCCGGGCTACGATCACGCCGCCTTGCGGCTCGCCAGGAACTCGCCCATCCGCTGCAGCGCCTTGAGGATGTTCTCGGTCGAGTTGGCGTAGGAGAGCCGCAAGTAACCCTCCCCGAGGATGCCGAAGTCGGGGCCGCCGATGAGCGCGACACCGGTGTCGTCGAGCATTGAGGAGGCGAGCGGCTTCGCCTTCCAGCCGGTGTTCTTCACGTTCGGGAACGCGTAGAACGCGCCCTTCGGCATGATGCACGACACGCCGGGCAGCTTGTTCAGGCCGTCGACCACGATCTTCCGGCGCTTGTCGAATTCTGCGGCCATCTTGTGGACCGCGTCCTGCGGACCTTGCAGCGCGGCGAGCCCGGCGAATTGCGTCGGCGCATTGACGCACGAGTGCAGGTTCACGGCAAGCTTGCGTGCGTAGTCGTAGAGCTTGCCGGGCCACACGGCATAGCCGAGGCGCCAGCCGGTCATGGCGTAGGTCTTGGACCAGCCGTTGAGCAGGATCAGCCGATCGCGGATCGAGGAGTAGGACAGCAGGCAGACGTGCGTCTCGCCGTCGTAGACGAGCTGGTCGTAGATCTCGTCCGACATCACGGCGACGTCCGGCCATTTCTCCAAGCCGGCGACGAACTTGTCGACCTCGGCCTTCGGCGTCACGCCGCCGGTGGGGTTGGCGGGCGAGTTGATGATGATCAGCCGCGTCTTGTCGGTGATGAGCTTCAGCGTTTCGTCGGCGGAAAACGCAAAGCCGTTCTCCTCACGGACCGGGATCGGCACCGGCTTGGCACCGGTGTATTCGATCATCGAGCGGTAGATCGGGAAGCCGGGATCCGGATACATGATCTCGGCGCCCGGTTCGCCGAACATCAGGATCGACATGAACATGGTCGGCTTGCCGCCCGGCATGATCATGACTTCGTCGGGCGATACGTTCACCTTGAAACGCGCATGCAGATCGGCGGCGACAGCCTCGCGCAGTTGCGGGATGCCGTTCGCCGCCGTGTAACCGTGATGACCGTCGCGGATCGCCTTGATGGCGGCCTCGGCCACATGATCGGGTGTGCGGAAATCGGGCTGGCCGATGCCGAGATTGATGATGTCGCGGCCCTGGGCGGCAAGCGCGTTCGCGCGCGCCAGCACCGCGAAGGCGTTCTCCTCGCCGATGCGATCGAAGTTCGCGACGGTTTTCAGCATGGCGTTTCCTTGTGTGTCTTGTTTCACGAATGGGTCGGGAGATCGCGCAACGCGCCGGCGCAGGTGCGCAGGACTTCGAAGATCACTGCGGTCGACCAGCCGAACAGCAGGACGCCGCTCATGGCGGTGATCGGGCCGATCAGGCGCCACTCGGCGGGCGGTAGGATATCGCCATAGCCGAGCGTCGTGTAGTTGACGAAGGCGAAATAGAACACCTGGTCCGCCGGCGCCATCTCGATGATGCGATACGCGGCCGACCAGACCGCCACCTCGATGGTGTGCGCGGCTAGCAGCACCGAGACGGTCGCGACCATGATCGCCATCATGCGGCGATGCTGATGCAGCCGTTCGGTCGCGCTCGAGACGCGCTGCGCGACCGCGACCACGGAAACCATCAGGGCGGCATGGATCGCGATGTTGACGAGGCAGATCGCGAGGCCGAAAGCGGTTTGGCGCAACATGGGCGGTGGCTCGCGAATGTCACTCGGGACGATTGATTTCGTGTGGTAATTCAGCGCATTCTCGCCGCGAAATCAAACCATTCCAAATCGGCGCACGCGGCCTCGGGAGGACAAGACATGGCGAAGAAGACCAAGAAACTGCCCAAGAAACTGCCGAAGACACCGCATCCGCGCGGCAAGAAGCTGCGCTCGCAGCTGTGGTTCGACAATCCGGAGAATCCCGGCATGACCGCGCTCTACCTGGAGCGCTACATGAACTTCGGCCTCACCCCGAAGGAACTGCGCTCCGGCAAGCCGATCATCGGCATCGCGCAGACCGGCTCCGACCTCTCGCCCTGCAACCGGCATCACCTCGAGCTGGCCAAGCGCGTGCGCGAAGGCATCCGCATGGCCGGCGGCATCGCGTTCGAGTTTCCGGTGCATCCGATCCAGGAGACGGGAAAAAGGCCGACCGCGGCGCTCGATCGCAATCTCGCCTATTTGGGCCTCGTCGAGATCCTCTACGGCTATCCGCTCGACGGCGTGGTGCTGATGACCGGCTGCGACAAGACCACGCCGGCCTGCCTGATGGCAGCCGCGACCGTGAACCTGCCGGCGATCGTGCTCTCGGGCGGGCCGATGCTGAACGGCTGGTGGAAGGGCGAGCGCTGCGGCTCCGGCATGGCGGTGTGGAAGGCGCGCGAAGAAATGGCCGCCGGCCGCATCAACCAGCAGGAGTTCGTCGACATCGCGGCGGCGTCCGCCCCGTCGGTCGGCCACTGCAACACCATGGGCACGGCCTCGACCATGAACGCGCTCGCCGAGGCGCTCGGCATGTCGCTACCCGGCTGCGCTGCGATCCCTGCGCCCTACAAGGAACGGGCGCAGATCGCCTATGAGACCGGCATGCGCGCGGTCGAGATGGTGTGGGATGACCTCAAGCCTTCCGACGTGCTCACCCGCGAGGCGTTCGAGAACACCATCATGGCCAACTCGGCGATCGGCGGCTCCACCAATGCGCCGATCCACATCAACGCCATCGCGCGCCACATCGGCGTCAAGCTCACCATCGAGGACTGGGAGAAGATCGGCTACGACATCCCGTTGCTGGTCAACATGCAGCCGGCCGGCAAGTATCTCGGCGAGGAGTACTACCGCGCCGGCGGCCTGCCGGCGGTGATGAACGAGCTGCGCAAGGCCGGACGGCTGCGCGAGCACGCGCTCACCGTCAACGGCAAGACCATGGGCGAGAACGTCAAGCGCGCCAAGATCGGCGACCCCGACGTGATCAGGACCTACAAGAAGCCGATGCTGCAGCAGGCAGGCTTCAAGGTGCTGTCCGGCAACCTGTTCGACTCGGCGATCATGAAGACAAGCGTGATCTCGGAGGAATTCCGCAACCGCTACCTGGTCAATCCGAAGGATCTGAACGCGTTCGAGGGCCGCGCCGTGGTGTTCGACGGGCCGGAGGACTATCACCACCGCATCGACGATCCGTCGCTCAAGATCGACGAGTACACGATGTTGTTCGTGCGCGGCACCGGGCCGATCGGCTATCCGGGCTCGTGCGAGGTGGTGAACATGCAGCCCCCGGCGGCGCTGATCAAGAAAGGCGTCACCTCGCTGCCCTGCATCGGCGACGGGCGCCAATCCGGCACGTCCGGCTCGCCGTCGATCCTCAACGCCTCGCCCGAGGCGGCGGCGGGCGGAGGCCTGGCGCTGCTCAAGACCGGCGACCGCGTGCGCATCGACCTCAACAAGGGCAGCGCCAATATCCTGATCTCGAAGGCCGAGCTCGGCGAGCGCCGCGCCGCGCTGCAGAAGCGCGGCGGCTATCAGTTCCCCAAGAGCCAGACGCCGTGGCAGGAGATCCAGCGCGCCATGGTCGACCAGCTCTCCGACGGCATGGTGCTCAAGCCTGCCGTGAAGTATCAGAAAGTGGCGCAGCTTTCTGGGGTGCCAAGGGATAATCACTGACGCTTGCCCTCACCCTGAGGAGCGCGGCCATGGCGCGTCGAAGACGCGCGTAAACGCGCTTTCGGCCGCGCGTCTCGAAGGGCGAGGGGGCCCGCGCGGCCATGCTTCGAGACGCTCGCTTCGCTCACTCCTCAGGATGAGGAGGTGAGTTACGGCGCGACCGGGATGTCGTAACCGGCGCGAGGCCGCCTGGCTGCTTGCCGCGGTCGCCGCGTCGGCAGCCTTCGTGCGCGGCGAATGGAAAGAGTGGCGAGCCTATCACGAACGAGGGAAATGACCGGCGCTGATCCGATCGATCACGAAAATGCACTGTTGCGAGCGCCCCTGATGCCGCAAACTTGAGGCTTGCCAGGGAGACCCGCCATGCCCCGCCCTTCGGTCGCCGAGAAACGCCGTACGTTCCACAAGCTGCATGAATCAGGCTGCTGGATGATCCCCAATCCGTGGGATATCGGCTCGGCGCGCTACCTGCAGGGGCTCGGTTTCAAGGCGCTCGCCACGACCTCGTCGGGCTTTGCCTGGTCGCAGGCATACGCCGACAACGCGGTCCCGCGCGATCTGATGCTCGAGCACATCGCGGGAATCGTCGCGGCGACCGACGTGCCGGTGAACGCCGACTTCGAAGGCGGCTATGCGGACGAACCGGCCGGCGTGGCCGAAAGCGTGCGGCTGTGCTGCGAGACCGGCGTCGCGGGCCTGTCGATCGAGGACTCGACCGGCGACAAGGACAAGCCGCTCTACGACATTCCCTTTGCGGTCGAACGCATGAAGGCCGCGCGCGCCGCGATCGACCAGGCCGGCGGCGAAGTCTTCCTCACCGGCCGCGCCGAGGGCTTCATCGCGGGCGTGCCCGATCTCGACGAGATGATCAGGCGGCTGCAGGCTTATGCGAGCGCCGGCGCCGACTGCCTCTATGCGCCCGGCATCCGCACGCGCGAGCAAATTGTTGCGGTGGTGCAGGCGGTCGCGCCCAAGCCGGTGAATTTCCTCAACGGCGCCGCGTTCGGCCATACGGTCGCCGACCTTGCCGCCATGGGGGTGCGACGGATCAGCGTCGGCGGCGCGCTCGCGCGCTCGGCCTGGGGTGGCTTGATGCGCATGGCGAAGGAGATCGCCGAGCAGGGTAGTTTCGCGGGCTTCAAGGATGCGGCCTCGGGTGCCGAGCTCAACGGCTTCTTCGCCAAGGACAAGTCGGCGCGCAAGTCATGAGCGACCTGAACGCCTGGACGCCGCCGCCGTTTCCATCGCGCAACGTCCTCGACGGGCGCTACTGCCGCCTGGAGCCGCTCGACGTCGCGCGTCACGGCGCGGATATCGCGGCGGCGTTCGCCGGTGCGCATGACGTGTGGACCTATCTGCCGGCGCATCCGCCAAAGGACCGCGCCGAATACGAGGCGCTGCTCGACTCCATGGTGAAGAGGACCGACATCTGCCCGTACGCGGTGATCGATCGGGCCGACGGCAAGGCCAAGGGTCACATGTGGATGATGGAAATCCGCCCCGCGCATGGCGTGTTCGAGGTCGGCTGGATCACCTATTCGCCCTCGCTCCAGCGTACGCCGGCGGCGACCGAGGCAGTCTACCTGATCGGCGACTACGGCTTCGGTCTCGGCTACCGGCGCTACGAATGGAAGTGCAACAACCGCAACGAACCCTCGAAGCGCGCGGCGCTGCGCTTCGGCTTCACCTACGAGGGGCTGTTCCGCCAGCACATGGTGGTGAAGGGGCAGAGCCGCGACACCGCATGGTTCTCGATCCTCGATTCGGAATGGCCCGCGCGCAGGGCGGCGTTCGAGCGTTGGCTGGCGCGGGAAAACTTCGACAACGGCCGGCAGAAGCGTGCGCTTGCGGATTTCCGTGCCGCATGACCGTGCTCGCAGGCCTGCGCCGCGCAACGGGCGAGGACTTGCCCGCCATCACGGCGCTGCAGCACGCCGCCTATGCCAGGAACCGCCGCATCCTCGGCGTCGAGCCGTTGCCGCTCACGGTCGACTACGTGCAGATCTTTTCAGAATATGAATTCTGGCTGCGCGAAAACGCCGATGGCCTCGACGGCGTGCTGATCCTCGAGCCGCGCGCCGACGACCTGCTGATCTGGAGCGTTGCGAGCGCGCCGGCGGCGCAGGGCCGGGGCGTCGGAAATCACATGCTGGCGGCGGCGGAAACGCGCGCGCGGCAGCTTGGTCTCACTTGCCTGCGGCTCTATACCGGGGACAAGCTGGCCGGCAACATTGCCTGGTATGAACGCCACGGCTATCGACAGGAACGGATCGAGCAGCGCGACGACCGGCGCCTGGTGCACATGGTCAAGCAGCTTGGTTGATGACGAGGGAGGCAGGATTGGCGGGAAGACTGAAAGGCAAGGTGGCGCTGGTGACGGCGGCCGGGCAGGGGATCGGGCGCGCGATCGCGCAAGCCTTCGTCGCCGAGGGCGCTAAGGTGATCGCCACCGACGTGGACGTGAAGAAGCTCAAGGGCATCAAGCGCGCCACGCTTGCCAAGCTCGACGCGCGCTCGACCGCCGACGTGCAGGCGCTGGTCAAGGACGTCGCCAAGAAGGTCGGCGCGATCGACGTGCTGGTGAACTGTGCCGGCTACGTCCACCACGGCACCGTGCTCGACTCGACCGACGCGGAGTGGGACTTGGCCTTCGATCTCAACGTCCGCTCCATGGACCGCACCATCAAGGCGACGCTTCCCGCCATGCTGAAGAAGGGGAAGGGCTCGATCATCAACATCGCGTCGGGCGCCTCCTCGGTGCGCGGCATCCCGTTCCGCTACGTCTACGGGACCACCAAGGCGGCGGTGATCGGGCTGACCAAGTCGGTCGCGGCCGACTTCATCAGGAAGGGCATCCGGGTGAACGCGATCTGTCCGGGGACGATCGAGAGCCCTTCCCTCGACGACCGCATCGCGACGCTGGCCAGGCGCACCGGCCAATCCGAGAAGGCGGTGCGCCAGCAGTTCATCGACCGCCAGCCGATGGCGCGGCTCGGCAAGCCGGAGGAGATCGCCGCGCTCGCGGTCTATCTGGCGTCGGACGAGTCGAGCTACACCACCGGGCAGATCCACCTCGCCGACGGCGGGTTCGCGCTGTAGGGCAAAGGCGCGACACGAGGTGATCGCGATTTTTCGCTGAGCGAGCGCGCCGTGCCCGCGTGAACATGAATGCGGGTCGATGGCGGGCACGGCACGTTTGGTGCGGATCGCACCGCCTTGTGTCGCGCCTTTGCCCGCCCTACGGATGGGCAACGTGAATCGGAGAGAGTCATGCACATTCTCATCACCGGCGCGGCCGGCATGGTCGGGCGCAAGCTGACCGAGCGCCTGGTCGCGGACCAAGGGCTGAACGGCAAGCCGGTCGACAAGCTCACCCTTGTCGACGTGATGGCTCCGGCAGCGCCCGCGGGCTTCTCCGGCCAGGTCGATACCCGGGCGGCCGACATCTCGGCGCCCGAGACGGCCGCAACACTCATCGCCGCTCGCCCGGACGTGATCTTCCACCTCGCCGCGGTGGTGTCGGGCGAAGCCGAGATGGATTTCGAGAAAGGCTACCGCATCAACCTCGACGGCATGCGCCACCTGCTCGAAGCGGTGCGCACGGCCGGCGGCTACCATCCGAAACTCGTGTTCACGTCTTCGATCGCGGTGTTCGGCGCGCCGTTCCCCGACGCGATCTATGACGAGTTCCATCATACGCCGCTCACCTCCTACGGCACGCAGAAGGGCGTGTGCGAATTGCTGCTGGCCGACTACACGCGAAAAGATTTTCTCGACGGCGTCGGCATCCGCCTGCCCACCATCTGCGTGCGGCCCGGCACGCCCAACAAGGCGGCCTCCGGCTTCTTCTCCAACATCATCCGCGAGCCGCTGGCGGGCCAAGAGGCGGTGTTGCCCGTCGCCGAGACCGTGATGCACTGGCATGCGAGCCCGCGTTCGGCGGTCGGCTTCCTCCTGCATGCGGCTTCGCTCACGCGCGATCAGCTCGGCGCCCGCATCAATCTCACCATGCCGGGCGTCGCCTGCACGGTCGGCGAACAGATCGCGGCGCTGCGCCGCGTCGCCGGCGAGAAAGTCGTGGCGCGCATCCGGCACGAGACCGATCCGATGATCATGAAGATCGTGTCGGGCTGGCCGAGGCGGTTCGATGCCAAGCGTGCGCGCTCCCTCGGCTTCAAGGTCGAAGAGACGTTCGAAGAGATCATCCGCGCGCATATCGACGACGAGTTGGGCGGAAAGATCGCGGCGTAGGGCGGGCAAAGCGAAGCCCATAGCGCGTCGAAGGCGCGCGTAAACGCGCTTAAGGCGACAGCGAGGGCGAAGCGTGCCCGCCGTCGGTCGCACCGCATTGCGCAGGACGCGCGGGCATGGCGCGCTTGCGCAGTGAACATCGCAACCATGTCGTGCCGCGCCTTTGCCCGCCCTACAAATCCTCCGCACACATGCGCTTTTCCTCGCCCCTCATCCCCGCGACCCTGGTCCGCCGCTACAAGCGCTTCCTCGCCGACGTGGTGCTCCCCTCGGGCGAGGAGGTGACGGTGCATGTGGCCAATCCGGGCGCGATGATCGGTTTGGCGGCGCCGGGCTCGCGGGTATGGCTGTCGAAATCGGACAAGCCCGGCCGCAAGCTCGCGCATTCGTGGGAGCTGGTTGAGGTCGACTTCGGCGGCGGCATCGAGACGGTCGGCATCAACACCGGCCATCCCAATGGACTCGTCGCCGAGGCGTTGCGCGCGGGCACGATTCCCGAGCTTGCCGGCTATGCCACGGTGCGGCGCGAGGTGAAGTACGGGAAGAGCTCGCGCATCGACTTCCTGCTCCAAGCGCCCTGCCGGCCGCCCTGCTATGTCGAGGTGAAGAACGTCCACCTCATGCGGCGGCAGGGCCTGGCCGAGTTCCCCGACTGCGTGACGGCGCGCGGCGCGAAGCACCTGGATGAGCTTGCCGGCGCGGTCGCGGGCGGCAACCGCGCCGTCATGCTGTTCCTGATCCAGATCGGCTCGGCGCGGCGCTTTGCGCTCGCGCGCGACATCGACCCGGCCTATGGCGCCGCCTTCGACCGGGCGCGCGCCGCCGGCGTCGAGGCGATCGCGTACAAGTGCCTGTTGACCACCGAGGGGATCGAAGTCGTCCAGTCGGTGCCGTGGAGTGAGTGAGCTTGCTTCGCTCGCCTCGATGCTTACATTGCGCTCTCGGAATCGGACCTTCCTCTATGGCCTATATCGATGCGGCGCTCGCGCCGCTGCGCAAAACCGGGCAGATCAAGCTCTACGGTGCGGACGCCTTCGCGAGCATGCGCAGCGCCGGGAAGCTGGTGGCCGAATGCCTCGACATGCTGGCCGGCGAGGTCATGCCGGGGGTGCCGACCGAGCGCATCGACCGGCTGGTGTTCGACTTCGCCATGGATCACGGCGCGCGGCCGGCGACCTTGATGTATCGCGGCTACAACAAATCGACCTGCACCTCGATCAATCACGTGGTCTGCCACGGCATCCCCAACGACAAGCCGCTCAAGGAAGGCGACATCGTCAATATCGACGTGACCCTGATCCTCGACGGCTGGCACGGGGACTCGAGCCGCATGTACCCGATCGGCGAGGTGCCGCGCCGCGCCGAGCGGCTGGTCGAAGTGACCTACGACGCGATGATGCGCGGCATCGCGGCGATCAAGCCGGGCGCCACCACCGGCGACATCGGTCACGCCATCCAGACCTTCGTCGAGCCGCAGCACATGAGCGTCGTGCGCGACTTCTGCGGCCACGGCCTCGGCCGCCTGTTCCATGACGAGCCCAACATCGTGCATATCGGCCGGCCCGGCGACGGCATCGTGCTCAAGCCCGGCATGCTGTTCACGGTCGAGCCGATGATCAATCTCGGCCGCCCGCACGTGAAGGTCCTGTCCGACGGCTGGACCGCGGTGACGCGCGACCGCTCGCTTTCGGCCCAGTTCGAGCACACCGTGGGGGTGACCAAGGACGGGGTCGAGATCTTCACCCTGTCGCCCAAGGGCCTGCACAAGCCGCCGTACAGGTGAGTCATCGCGCCGAGCGAGCGGTTCAGCCGGGCATTGCTGCGTGGCCTTGAGAATTTCCGATTTCCTGTAGCAGCCAGGCTTCCGCGCAGCGCGCGACGTCAGTCCGGTCGAGCGCCGGTGCGGTTGGCGTCTTGGCGATCCGGAGCCAGCGGTTACCGGTGAGCAGCGCCCAGCCTGCGTCGGGGTCGATTGCCAGCACCGTCGCAATTGTCATCGACGTCGGTTCCGGATGCTGCGCGACGTGTCCGACGAACTGATACACCATCGCATCGTCGTGACGCGCGACGGTCCAACGTTCCGCGCAACGCACGTCGGCCAGGAGATGCTTATCCGGCTGCCAACCGGCCCGCAGGCGGCCGAGCGTGGCGAGCGAGTGGCGCAGCTCCGCCAGAGCTGACTCTTCGGCGCGCGCGTCCGCCGAGGTGCGATGCCCTGGCGACGGCATTGCGCGACGCGGTCCGATTCGAAGCAATCGTATCAGGCCGCACGTCCGTTTCGACTTTTCCGCTTCTTCCCACCGGCGGCTTTGGCGATTCCGACGACGAGCCGAATGATATTGCGGCGCATGGTCCGATCCTCGATCTCGCGATAGGCGGTCAGCAGCTTGAGGGTGTTGCGGTCCGCGACCAGCTTGACCGGAGCGGCGCTCGTCGCTTTGCCGGGGGACGTATTGGCATGAGGCTCGAACAGGGCATTGACCGGGACCTTGAACACGTCGGCCATCTGGCGCAGGCGTCCGGCGCCGACGCGGTTCTTGCCCTTTTCGTATTTCTGGATTTGCTGGAACGAGATGCCGAGCTCGTCGCCCAGCTCGTTCTGCGACAGGCCGGCGATCAGTCGATGCGCGCGGATGGACTCCCCGACCTGGACGTCCATGGCGTTGGGTTGTCTTTGTATTTTCTGGGATTCCGGGGATTTCGGACCGCCTTGGTTCGTTCGGTCCGCAGGTTCGAGAAGAGGGCGAAGTGTTCAACTCGATGCAATTCTAGATACGTTTCAGCCGGTGCTGTTCTGCTGTTTTGTCGACACACGCATCCCGTTCCTGCGGCGGCAACCAAGTCCCAAATCCAATCAATGCGGAGCTTTTTCACGGCTTACCCGCACAAATCGCGTGCGCATCTTCTTCGACGAGCGCGTGAAGGCCGCCGGCTCAGTTCAACATCGATGAAGAACAGCGGAAAATCTTACCGTCTTCCAGGTCCCGCGGACCGCCGATCTAATCTGGCTCTACCTTGCGTCGCGAGGAGGATGCGTAGTGCAACAGAAGATGCCGATCGTCGACCGTGCCCACAATCAGATTCGCTGCGAGATCGTGACGAAGTATGAGCAGCTGCTGCATGCTTACGCGGTGCGAAGCATCTGCTTCATTGAAGAGAATGGCATGAAAGCGCAGCACATGTTCGACGGAAACGACTATCAAGCCACCCATGTCATCGTGTACTCCGGCGACGAGCCGATTGGAGCCCTGCGCATTCGGTGGTTCAAGGATTTCGCCAAATTCGAACGCTTCGCTCTTCGCAAGGCCTATCGCGATAATCGCGCCTTAAAAGCACTCGCAAGATTCGCGTTCGATCACGTCGCGCGCAAGGGGTACGATAAGGTCATCACTCACGCCCTGCCGAAGCATGCGCGGCTATGGAAGATACTGTTCGGATTGAAGAGTGTCGAAGGCAAGAAACCGGTTTATTTCGAGGGCATCGACGAGCCGTGCGTCGAACTTATCAAGGAACTCACACCTCCGCTCAACGCAATCTCGGAACATACGGACTCGGCCGTTCTGTTCCGGACGGAAGGCTTTTGGGACGCGCCCTCGGAGTTCGAGATGGTCACGTCTCAAACCTGAAGTGAAGCCCAGGGTCTCTCGGTAGACGTAAATCAAAACATGTCGGAATTTCGCAGCGGGCACGTCGTGGACTTCCATCGATCCTATCTAAAGCAGGTGGTCTCTATCCACCAGGCAATGTTTGCAAGGCTCCTCTTCGACGAGGACTCGGCCGTGGGTCCGGAGCTCGCCGAATTGTTTCAGGATGTCGGGCGTACCTATTTGCAAATCTCAGAGCAAATCAACGAGGACTACTCGTCCTCACGCTCTCTTCAAGATTGAACAACCTTCTCATCCCGTCATCATATTCACTCGGTGAATTGTTCAACCTGAATTCGTTGTTGAACCAGGGATTATTGCCGAAAACGTTGCTGAGCCAGTCGAATACGAGACGAACCGGACGCGCGTTCAGGCGCTCGGTGAGTGCAACCAGAAAAAGCGGAATCGAAATCCTCAGACCGATTTCCAAGGGCACGAAACTCGGCTCGACAAGCACGTAGCTGCCGAGCAGCCCGATCCCTTGTCCGGACTTGACCAACATGCCGTAGGCAAACGAGTTGTCGCAGTAATGTGCGATGCGTCCACTCGCACAGACATGCTGCCAGCTATCCCATATCCCCGTCTTCGCGAGATAGTATTCCGACTGAATGAAGAGATGCTGTTCCAGGTTGCTGCGAGTCGGCAGGCCGTGGTTCTGGATATAGTCCTTAGAGGCGACTGGAATGAAATGAAACTGACCAAGGTTCCTGAATTGAACGTCGGATGATATGTTTGGAAGAAGTCCGATCATCATATCCGTTTGATTCTCTCGCAGGCTGACGAGGTTGAGCGGGTTTTTCAGATGCAGTTGAACCCTCGGATACTGGGCGGAGAACTGCAGCAGCGACGGCGCGGCGAAAATCGCGTTCAGCGCGTCGGTAATGCTGACGCGCACGATGCCTTCTGCTTCGCTGGTCTCCGCCCTCAAATCGCTGGTGATCGAATGGAGCGTATGATCGAGCCGGGCGAGCGCCTTGGCGAGCGCCTCTCCCTTGTGTGCCGAGCATGAACGACAGCTTGGAGGTGGAAGTCCTCTATCCAGCCTGATGGCGGTGAAGGATTAGCGAAGCGCAAGGGCGTCGTCGCGAGGCGAGGTCTGAAAGAAGCGTGGAGCAAAGCCGCGGCCCGATGGACAAGAACCGGATAACGAGGCCTACCCGGCCGGACGAGCGAGCAAGTGATCGCGAAGTCCAGAGCCATCAAAGGCCGGGGTGGTAAATCCGGCGGGTGCGCGGTGAAGGCGGTCGGTCTTACCTCGGGAGGTCTGCGCTGCGTCTCGGTGACGAGACTGAGGTCGCCGCAAGGCGACCTGATCGGAGCGCAGAAGTCAGCAGAGGGCATAGTAGGCGGGAGCGTCCGCCGAAGGCCCGAACGGTGGAAGTGGCCAGTAGAGCGGCGATCTCGCGCGAGCCATGCGGCAGAAGAACCAGGTCGAGCTGAACTTGGGCATCGGAGCAAAGGGTGAAGCCCCGAGCGCCGCCGCTCAAGAGACCGAAGCGCGCGCGGCGGGAGCCTGTCTCGAACGCCCGGCGGTCGCGGGACCGTCAATGGAAGCAGTAGTCGAGCGTGAGAATCTGAAGAAGGCGTTGGCGCAAGTGAAGCGCAACAAGGGTGCGGCTGGCATCGACGGCATGAGCGTCGATGATCTGCCGACCTACCTGACGGAGCACTGGCCCACGATCCGGGCCCAGCTGCTTGAAGGTACTTACAAACCGCAGCCGGTGCGGCGGGTGGAGATACCGAAGGCATCGGGCGGCATGAGGCCGCTCGGCATCCCGACGGTGCTCGACCGCTTCATCCAGCAAGCGGTGATGCAGGTGCTGCAGGCGGACTGGGACGGAACGTTCTCCGAGGCAAGCTTCGGCTTCCGGCCGGGGCGCTCGGCGCATCAGGCGGTGGAACGGGCGCAAACGTACATCGCGTCTGCACACACCGTCGTCGTGGACATCGACCTGGAGAAGTTCTTCGACCGGGTCAACCACGACATCCTGATGGGGCTTGTTGCCAAGCGGGTTGCCGACAAGCGCATCCTGAAGCTCGTCCGCGCATTCCTGAATGCGGGCGTACTGGAAGGCGGCCTTGTCAGCCCGACGAAGGAGGGCACGCCGCAGGGCGGGCCGCTCTCGCCGCTGTTGTCGAACCTGATGCTGGATGTGCTGGACAAGGAGCTGGAGAAGCGCGGCCATTGCTTCGTGCGCTACGCCGACGACTGCAACATCTATATGCGCAGTCAGCGTGCGGGCGAACGGGTGCTGGCCGGCATCGAGAAGTTCCTGGCCAAGCGCCTCAAGCTCAAGATCAACAAAGCCAAGAGTGCGGTCGCCAAACCAAGTGTCCGCAAGTTCTTGGGCTTCAGCTTCACAGGCGAGCCGCAGCCGCGACGGCGCATCGCGCCGCAGGCAATAGCCCGCTTCAAAGCCAAGGTCCGGGAGCTGACGCGGCGCACGCGCGGGGCGAGCCTGTCGCAGATCGTCAAGGAGCTGTCCGTCTACCTCATCGGTTGGCGCGGCTACTTCGGCTTCTGCCAAACTCCGTCGGTGCTGCGCACACTTGACGAGTGGACCAGGCGGCGGCTGCGCGCCATCGCCTGGAAGCAATGGAAGCGCGGACGCACCCGTTATGCCGAACTGCGACGCCGCGGCGTCGGCCGGGATCTGGCGGCCCAAACCGCCGGGAGCCCACATGGCCCATGGCGGCTCAGCAACAGCCCCGCGCTCGCCATTGCCCTGCCAACCCGCTTCTTGCGTTCACTCGGCTTGGCTTCCGTTGCGACCCCGCAGTTCGCATAATCCACCGAACCGCCGGATACGGACCCGTATGTCCGGTGGTGTGGGAGGGGCGGCGTCGCGAGACGCCCCCCTATCCCGATTTGGGTCAGTTTCACCCCGCGCGGCGTCGAAATGAACAGCTGCGATCCGACGATGTCCTGCAGGCGCTTGACCTGCCGGCTCACCGTCGGCTGGCTGGTGTTGAGGATTTCGGCGGCGCGATTGAAGGATTTCGTCTTGGCAACCGCGAGGAACACACGTAGCTCGCCCCAGAACTGCCCGCTCAGGAGCGTCTCGTCATCGAGCGGGCTCCTGTTGAATGATTGTTGTTCGTCGAACGGGCGCATGGTTTCCCTTCGCTAGATGTGGCCGTACAGCCTATCCGTGTCTCTGCAGAGAAGTCTAATCAGCCGTAGAGACGCACGCGGGCCGTCCTGCCTGCTAATTCGCGCCGTCTCGGGACGAAACAATTGAAAAATCCCACAATCCCGGCATCCTTGCAACTTGCGCGCCCATCCCCGGGCGCAGGTTGTATGGTTCGGAATGTCGGTCGACGAAGACGACACCCTCGGCCTGTCCGAGGACCCGCCGCACTATCACGGCCATCGCGCCCGGCTGCGGGCGCGGCTGCGCGAGGCGGGGCCCGAGGCGCTGGCCGACTACGAGCTGATCGAGCTTGTGCTGTTCCGGGCCCTGTCGCGGCGGGACGTCAAGCCGCTCGCCAAGGCGCTGATCGCGCGGTTCGGCTCGTTCAGCGAGGCGATCTCGGCCGCGCCGGAGCGGCTCGCCGAGGTGGCGGGCCTCGGCCAAGCGGCGATCACGGAGCTCAAGATCGTGCAGGCGGCGGCGCATCGCCTCGCGCGCGGGGAGGTCAGCGGCCGCCCCGTGTTCGGGTCATGGTCGGCCGTGCTCGACTACTGCCGTGCCGCGCAGGCGTTCGCCGACAAGGAGCAGTTCCGCATCCTGTTCCTCGACAAGCGCAACCGGCTCATCGCCGACGAGCTGCAGCAGGTCGGCACCATCGACCACGCCCCGGTCTATCCGCGCGAGGTGGTCAAACGTGCGCTCGAGCTCTCCGCCACCGCCATCATCATGGTGCACAACCACCCCTCGGGCGATCCGACCCCCTCGCGCTCCGACATCGCAATGACGCAGGCGATCATCGAGGTGGCGAAACCGCTCGGCATCGCGGTGCACGACCACATCATCGTCGGCAAGGAGGGCCACGCCAGCCTGAAGGGGCTGAAGCTGATTTGATCGTCTTAGATGACCATGACTGTCATCCCGGACGCCGAAGGCGCGCCGCGCCAGGCCAGGCAGTCGCAGGCACGTCTTGTCCTGGACTTTCCTGGACACTAAAATTTGGAAGCGGTTGGGCAATGGAGGGGAGCGAGGGGGCGGGCTGTTTCTTGCCCAAGGTATCGCACTTCCAAGCGCGGACAGGCACCCCCACGCCCGGCACGGAGGGGAGGGATCGCTGTGGCACGGAGCGACAAGGACAAGATTGACGGGACTGGCGGCGACGATCATTTGAACGGCGGAGCGCGCGACGATTTCCTCAGCGGGCTTGCAGGCAACGACCGGCTGAACGGGGGCGCCGGCAACGATATCCTCGACGGCGGCGCCGGCTCCGATGCCGTCAAAGGCGATTCCGGAAACGACATCCTCATTTACCGCGCAGCCGAGAATATCGGCTCGGCCGATGTCTACGACGGCGGATCCGACGTGGACACGCTGCGGCTGATCCTGACCAGCGCGACGTATTACAGCGCGGCGTTCCAGTCCGACCTCGCGCGTTTCAATGCGTTCCTGGCCGCCAACGTCAATCCGAACAATCAGCAGGCCAACAATCGGGAGTTCACGTTCAGCGCGTTCAATCTGACCGTCTCCAAGATCGAAAATCTCGACATCGTGATCGAGAACAACGCGCCGACGACGGCGCCGGTGACGCTTGCGGCGATCGCGGAGGACAGCGCCGGCAGGCTGATCACTCAGGCGCAGCTCCTCGCCGACGCCACCGACCCGGACGGCAATGCGCTGAGCGCCGTCAACCTGACGATCGCCTCCGGCAACGGCTCGCTGATCGACAACGGCAACGGCACCTGGACCTATCTGCCGGCGCTGAACGACGATACCGCGGTCACCTTCAGCTATTCGGTGACCGACGGATCGCTGAGCGCCGCAGGGACGGCCATACTCGACCTCACGCCGGTGAACGATGCGCCCGTCGCCGGCAACAATGCCGCCTCCTCCAATGAGGACACCGCGGTGACGTTGAGCGCCGCCGCGCTGCTCGCCAACGACAGCGATGTCGAGGGTGACGCGCTCACGATCGTGGGCGTCGGCAACGGCGCGCATGGCACCGCGGTCCTCAATGTCGACGGCTCCGTCACCTACACGCCGAACCTCGATTTCAACGGTATCGACACGTTCACCTATACGGTCTCGGACGGCCACGGCGGCACGGCGACCGGGGAAGTGGCCGTCACGGTCATCCCGGTCAACGACCGGCCCAGGTTGATCAACCCGATCGCGGACCAGACGATCCAGGAGGACCAGCCGTTCAGCTTCACCATCCCGGCCAACACCTTCCTTGAGGTGGACGGCGATGCGCTGACCTACACCGCAACGCGCGGAGATGGCGGGCCGCTGCCGGACTGGGTGCATTTCGACCCTGCGACCCGAACCTTTTCCGGCACTCCACCCCTGGACTTCAACGGCATCCGCAACATCCGCGTGACGGCGGGCGACGGCACGCCGGCGCCTGCGGCGTTCGATGTCTTCCAGGTGACGATTGCGCCGGTGAATGACGCGCCCGTGCGCACGACCGGTGCGGTTTTCCTGTCGGCGATCAACGAGGACGCCACAAATCCTGGCGGGAAGACGATCGCGTCGCTGCTGGGCGGCGCTTTTGCGGACTTTGCCGACCAGGTGGTGGGCGGCTCGTCGGCCAACGCATTTGCGGGCATTGCGGTTTCCGGCAACAACTCCGTCGCTCAAGGCGTCTGGCAGTGGTCCAGCGATGGGACCCATTGGAACGCGATCGCGACCAGCCTGTCGCTATCGGACGCTCTGGTCCTCGCGCCGACGACGCAACTGCGGTTCATTCCCGCGCCGAACCACAATGGCTCGGCGCCGGCGCTGCACGTCCATCTCATCGACGACTCGGCCGGCGCGGTGGCCACCGGCAGCACCGTCGATCTGGTCGCAACAGGAATCGGCGGCTCGACCCGATACAGCGCCGATACCGTCGCCATCTTCGAGCCGATCAATCCCGTCAACGATGCGCCGCTGGCGCGTCCACCCTGGGGGCTGTTCCTGCCCGGCATCAACGAGGATGCGACCGGCCCGGCGGGGGCTCCGGTTTCCGTGCTCGTCACCGTGCCGGAAGTCTTCGATATCGCCGATTCCGTCCCGGGCAGCTCGGCACCCGACGCCTTTGCCGGGATAGCCATCATCGGCAACGAAACCGGGCCCGGGCAAGGCACTTGGCAATGGTCGTCCGACGGTGTGACCTGGACGACGATCCCCGCCGATGGCGATCCGGTGCCGTTGTCGAACGCGCACGCCTTGACGCTGACCGCGAATGCGCTGCTGCGGTTCATTCCGACCGCCAACTACAACGGCTCATCGCCGCCGCTTCAGGTCCGCGTGATCGAAGATTCGGCTGGTCCCGTCGCGAACGGGTCGCTGCGCAATCTCGACCTGACCGGAACTGGCGGCACCACGCAGTACAGCGGCGATGTGGTGCAAATCTACCTTCCCATCGCGGCTGTGAACGATGCCCCGATCGCCACGCTCGACTCGGTGTCACTGGGGCCGGTCGACGAGGACACGGCCGACCCGGCCGGCGCGACCATCATGTCGGTGGTCCTCCCTGCATTCTCCGACCCCGTCGACATCGTCGCCGGCGGCTCGCAAGCAAATGCGCTGGCCGGCATTGCGATCAACGCCAACGCCACGACGGCGGCGCACGGCGCTTGGCAGTGGCTCGACGGCGCGATCTGGCAGACGGTCGCGTCCGACCTTTCAGAGACCGCCGCCTTGGTGCTGGCGGCGGATGCGCTGCTCCGGTTCCTGCCGGCGCCCGATTTCAACGGGGCCGCGCCGAGCCTGACCGCGCGGTTGATCGACGACTCGTCGGGTCCGCTCTCGAGCGGAAGCATGGTCGATCTGGCGTCAGGCACCGGCGGTGTCACGCCGTACAGCGCCGGGACGGTCACGATCCATGCATTCATCGATGCGGTCAACGACGCTCCGGAGGTGTCTTTCGCCGGTTTGAGCGCCTTGGTCGACGAGGATACCCCGCTCGCCATTGGCGGCTTCAGCGTCTTCGACCGCGATGCCGTCACCGCGCCGATCTCCACGACGTTGTCGGCGGCGCACGGCACCGTGACCGTGAACAACGCGGGCCTTCTCGTTGCGCTATTGGGCAACGGCACCGATACGGTGACGCTGGTCGGCTCGCAGGCGGATATAAACGCCGCTTTGGCGGCGGCCGGAAACATCGTCTATCGCGGTAATCAGCACTTCAATGGCGATGACCTGCTGACCGTGACCGTCAACGATGGTGGCGCCACCGGCTCGGGCGGACATCTGGCCGACACCACGACGCTGGCCATTGGCGTCAATCCGCTCAGCGACGCCCCCGTGGCCGTCGACGACTCGCTGTCGGCAGTGGCGGAGGACAGCGGCCCCCGCACGATCGCCGCAGCGCAACTGCTGGCGAACGACCTCGATCCGGACAATCTGACGGCGCCGTTCAACGCCGGCGTGGGCATCGTCTCGCTCGGCGGTGTGGTGGGCGGCACTGTCGCTCTCGACATCGACGGCAATGTCGTGTTCACGCCGACCGGCGATTTCAACGGCACGGCGTCCTTCGCCTATGTGGTGCAAGACGCCGACGGCAACCTGTCCGCCCCGGCAACGGCGAGCTTCGAGGTGACGCCGGTCAACGATGCGCCGGCGATCAATGCGCCGAGCATCGCCTACCCCGTGAGTCCTTTCCAAACCACCGTGCAGGTGTACTTCAACGGCTTCGAGCAGCCGGGGAGCGACGTCAGCCCTCCCCAGATCGACGACCTGAACGACGCAAACGTCTTCAGCGGCGATCCGTCCAGTCCGGACAACTTCCTGCTCGTCCGCAGCTCGCTTGACCATTCGGTCGCCACGGTCGCGAGCGGCGTCGGCGTGGACATGAGCGAGCTCCTCGCGATCACGGCGGGAAGTGCAAATGCAACCGGGGGCCATGTCGGGATGTCGTTTTACGCCCTTGACGGTGCGACCCTCACCTTCGATTGGCGGTTCACTGCCGGGACCGATCATATCCAGAATAATGATTACGCCTTCTTTGCCGTCGACGGGGAGGCATACTTCCTGGCGAATGTGGCGTCGGGCACGACGGAATGGGCCACGCCCGCGGTCACGTTGACCGGCGACGGCTTGCACAAGATCGGCTTCGGAGCCGTGGTCGTCGGATGGACGCCGAGCCAGCCCTGGAGCGCCAGTGGTCTGCGCATCGACAACGTGACCGTCACCCAGCCGGAGCACGCCGGCTACGCGACGACCATCACCGACTTGTCGATTTCCGACGTGGACGCCGATCCCGACCTGCTGCGCATTTCGCTGAGCGTGGATGAGGGCTCGTTGCAGCTGCTCGATCCCGGCGGGCTGACGGCCATCGACCCAGATGGCCTCGATGGCGACGTCCTCTTCGAGGGGACGCAGAGCGCAATCAATGCCGCGCTGGCGGACGGCGTCGTATACACGTCATTGACCGACGTTTTCGGCGCAGACACGCTCACGGTCACGGTGAGCGACCTTGGCCATACCGGCGCCGGCGGCGCATTGATCGACACGCATCAACTCCTGCTCATTTGACGAACGCCTTCGATACACTCAGCCCGACGGGGATGAAGCTGATTTGATCGGCGGACATGGGCTATATCCGGCCGCAGCAGCCATCCGGTGCGACATGCCATGAAACGAAGAATGCCTTCCGACGCCGCGAGCGCCGCGGGCCAATGCCTGTGCGGGGCCGTGCGCTTCGAGATCGATTATCCGGCGCGCTGGGCCTGGCACGACCATAGCCGCGCCAGCCGGCTCGCCCACGGCGCCGCCTATGCCACCTATGTGGGGAGCTGGCGCAAGCGCTTCCGGGTGACGGCGGGAGCGCGCGACATCGCCCGTTACCAAGACAAGGGCGCGGCACGCAGCTTCTGCCGGCGCTGCGGCACACCGGTCATCTATGAGCGCGCCCACGCGCCGCACATGGTCAACATACCGCGCGCCCTGTTTGCGAGCCGCACCGGCCGCCAGCCGCTGTATCACGTCGGCATCGAAGAGCTGCAGGACTGGGCCTATGCGGGGGAGCGGCTCGTGCCGCTCAAGGGATTCCCGGGCGTCGTCTGGGAGCGCTCCAAGAAGAAGAAGCGTTCGGACGGATTTCCGCTGCCTTGATGTGGGCTTCGCTTGCGCAAATCGTAGCCCGGTGCGCCTCATGCAGCGCTCATGGGTCTCACTGCGCGCACGACGCAATCCGGGGCAACTCGTACGACCGCTCCCGGCTTCGCCGAAGAGGCGAAAGCCGGGCTACACCTGCTACGGCCTGACCATCACCATCGGCGGGCGCGCGGCGGGGATGCGGCTCCAGATGTTGGGCTCGTTCTCCTCGAAGCGCCAGGCGTCGCCCTTGGCCGAGAGCATCACCAGCTGGCCGCGGTCGAGCTTCCAGGCGACCGGGCCGAAGCGGGTGACGGCCTGATCGCAGCCGGGCTTGACGGCGAGGGCAAACGAGTCGGCGTCATGCGCCGTGTTGGCGAAGGTGAGCTGGCACACCGGCCGGCCGGCGGTGCGCACGATGCTCCAGTCGCCGAACATGTCGTCGGCGATGCGTTGCTTGGCGCCGACGGCCGCGAGCGTCTGCAGCATCAGGCGGGTATCGTTCGGCGGGATCGCCTCGAACATGCCGGCCTCGACCTCGGTGAACTCGACCAGCACCTGGCCCTTGGCGTCGACGAGGCGCAGCGAGTCGTCCTTGGTCATGGTCCACGCCGCGGTGTCCCGGATCAGTGGAAACGTCGGTGCGCACTTGGCTTCGAGCGTCACGCCGCGGCCGGGGCCGGACGCGTCGAGCTTGAACGTCAGCACGCAGGTGCGGTCGCGCTCGGAGTTCGACAGTTCCCAGGCGCCCGGCATGGTCTTGGCGGTTTCGCTCGGCGGCGGCAACGAACTTTGTGCGGCGGCGGGAGCCGCAAGCACGACGGCAAGAGCGACAAGCGAAAAGCCAATCATCGTCATGCCCGGACTTGTTCCGGGCATCCACGTCTTTCTTTCCCCGAGCAAGACGTGGATGGCCGGGACAAGCCCGGCCATGACGGAGGATAGAATTGGCGCCTGCACGGTGGAAAGCACTAGCAGAGGATTGTGGCAGGTCAGTGCCGGCTCATTTCTTCGGCCACGGCGTTTCGGCCACCGGCGTGAGCGGGCCTTTGCCGGCGCACCATGACACGATGTTGTCGGCGACGAGTTGGTCCATGGCGCGGCGCGTGGCGACCGACGCCGAGCCGACATGCGGGAACAGCACGACGTTCTCCATCGCGATCAGTTCGGGCGGAACCTGCGGCTCCTTGGCGAACACGTCGAGCCCCGCGGCCAGGATGGACCCGTCCTGGAGCGCCTTGATCAGCGCCGGCTCGTCGACCACGGAACCGCGCGACATATTGATGAGGATGCCGTCCTTTCCCAGCGCTTCCAGCACGGCGGCATTGATGAGATTACGCGTGGCCGCGCCGCCCGGCGTGATGACCAGCAGCACGTCCACGTCGCGCGCCATCTCGACCAGGTTCGGATAGTAGCGGTAAGGCACGCCCTGCTGGGCGCGGCGGGAGTGGTAGACGACCGGCACCTGCATGGCCTCGAGCCGGCGCGCGATCGCCTTGCCGATGCGCCCCATGCCGACCATGCCGACGGTGCGGTCGCGCAGCGACGGGGTGAGCGGGTAGTCGCCCTTGATCGGCCAATGCCCGGCGCGCAGGTAGCGGTCGGCTTGGGGAAACTCGCGTACCGTGCAGAGCAGCAGGCCGAGCGCGGTGTCGGCGACCTCTTCGTTGAGCACGTCGGGGGTGTTGGTCACCACGATGCCGTGCTCGCCCGCCCATTTGGCATCGATATGGTCGTAGCCGACGCCGAAGCTCGCCACGATCTCCAGCTTGGGAAAGCGCGCCATGAAGGCGCCATTGGTCGGCCCATGGCCGGCCGGAACCGCGATGGCGCGGACCCGCGGCGCCACCGTGTTGAGGAACGCTTCGGGTTCGCCCGCGGTCCACGGCCGGTGCAGGGTGAGCGTGGACGCCTTCTCCAGCCGCTCCTCGATGATCGGCTTGGGGCCGAGGATCAGTACGTCGGCCTTCTCGCCGGCCATGGTCGTTCTCCTAATGCGTTTGCGCATGATCTTGTCCGAAAAGTCTGTCAATTTTTCGGGATCATGCGCCGGGGATTTTCATACCGCGACAAACGCGGGCGGGCGGGAGCGCAGAGTCCTTGCCGCCCAAGGGCCCGTCAAGGGCGAATTGCTTGAAGTCCCGTGAGGTACCGTGGCGGGAAATCGGGCTTGATCTTGCTCGGGCGCCTGTCGGATGATTTCGCTCCGCGGCATTGACTTGGAGCATGCCGCAGTCGAAGAAGGGCGGCCCGCAATACTAACATGCTAGGGCAAGCGGGGCCGCTGGGAGGACGGAATGGCGTCGGTCGCGATCCGCGACGTCACCAAAGCGTTCGGGACGACGCAGGTCATCCATGGCGTCACCATCGCCATCGGCGACGGCGAGTTCGTCGTGCTGGTGGGACCGTCCGGCTGCGGCAAGTCGACGCTGTTGCGCATGATCGCCGGGCTCGAGAACATCACCAGCGGTGAGATCCGCATCGGCGAGCGCGTGGTCAATCACGTGCCGCCGAAAGAGCGCGACATCGCCATGGTGTTCCAGAACTACGCGCTCTATCCGCATATGACGGTCGCCGCCAACATGGGCTTTTCGCTCAAGCTGCGCAAAGCCCCCAAGGCCGAGATCGACAGCCGCGTGATGCGCGCCGCCGATATCCTCGGGCTGAAACCATTGCTTGAGCGCTATCCGCGCCAGCTCTCCGGCGGCCAGCGCCAGCGCGTCGCCATGGGCCGCGCCATCGTGCGCGACCCGCAGGTGTTCCTGTTCGACGAGCCTTTGTCCAATCTCGACGCCAAGCTGCGCGTGGCCATGCGCACCGAGATCAAGGAGCTGCACCAGCGCCTCAAGACCACCACCGTCTACGTCACCCACGACCAGATCGAGGCCATGACCATGGCCGACAAGATCGTTGTGATGCATGATGGCATCGTCGAGCAGATCGGCGCGCCGCTCGACCTGTACGACCGGCCGGACAACCTGTTCGTGGCCGGCTTCATCGGCTCGCCGGCGATGAACCTGCTCAAAGGAAGGATCAAGGCGAACGGTGTCGCCACGTTCGAAGGGCCGAACGGCGTGACGCTGCCGCTCAAGGCGGCGCCGGCGAGCGCGGATGGCCGCCCTGCGGTCTACGGCATCCGCCCCGAGCACTTCACCATCGCCGGAGAGGGCGCGGAAGCCGAGATCGTAGTGGTCGAGCCGACCGGCTCGGAAACGCAGGTGTTCGCCAAGCTCGGCGGCGAAGAGATCGTCGCGGTATTCCGCGAGCGGCATCGGTTCGAACCGGGCGAGAAGGTCCGGCTTCGGCCCGACCCGCAGCTCGTGCATCTGTTCGACGAGGCAACCGGGCAGCGGCTCAACGCGTGAGGCGCGCGCCATCGGGGTCATGGAACCAAGGTCTGGACCAGTCCGGGCCGCATCAACGACCAAGCCGGCGCCAGAACCGGCGGCAAGCAGACACACTCGACTAACGTTCACAAGGGAGTAATCACATGAAGAAAGTCACGCGACGCACGGTGCTCAAGACCGGCACCGCGCTGGGCGGCATGGCCGCCATCCTGGCCACCGGCCGTGCGCCGGCGTTCGCGCAAGGCACGACCGTACACTGGCTGCGCTGGAACGACTTCGTTCCGGCTTCGGATACGTTGCTGCGCCGTGAAATGCTGCCCGAGGCCGAGAAGGCGCTCGGCACCAAGATCAACTTCGAGACCGTCAACGCCAACGACCTGCAGCCGCGGATCACCGCGGCGATCCAGTCGGGCGCCGGTCCCGACTTGATCATGCTCAACAACAATCACCCGCAGCTCTATGCCGAGAGCCTGGTCGATCTCGCCGACGTGGTCGAGCCGCTGGGCAAAGCAGAGGGCGGCCATTACCCGTGGGTCAAGGCGAACTCGCACGACGGCAAGAAATGGCTCTCGATGCCGTTCGCCGTGATCGGCGGCATGATCGCGTACCGCAAATCCTGGTTCGACGAGGTCGGAGCCACCAAGTTCCCGACCACCTGGGAAGAGTACCGCGAGGTCGGCAAGAAGCTGAAGGCCAAGGGCCGGCCGATCGGCCAGACGCTTGGTCACACTTTTGGTGACGCCCCGGTCTTCAGCTATCCGTACTTCTGGTCGTGGGGCGGCAAGGAAGTCGAAGCGGACGGCAAGACCGTCAACATCAGCACCAAGGGAGTGATCAACTCGGTCAAGTTCATGACGGCGTTCTGGAAAGAGGCGCACGACGAGGGCGGCCTGGCCTGGGACAACTCCAACAACAACCGCGCGTTCCTGTCGGGCACCATCTCCGCCACGCTCAATGGCGCCTCGATCTATATCGAGTCGCTGCGCCGGCCGGATCAATACAAGACCGACAAGGGCGCGCAGCTCAAGACCGACATCCTGCACGCGCCGCTGCCGAAGGGCCCGGCCGGCCAGTTCTCGATGCACACCTACCACTCGCATTGCATGCCGACCTACTCGAAGAACCAGGCGGCGGCAAAGAACTTCCTGAAGTGGATGCATACCAAGGCCAACTACGAGAAATGGTTCATCTCGCAGAAGGGCTTCGCTACGCCTCCGACCGCCGAGTGGGAAAAGCACAAGGTGTGGGACGAGGATCCGGTGATGACGCCGTACAAGGTCGCCGGCGCCCTCGGTCGTACCGTCGGCTATGCCGGCCCGGCCAACCGCAAGGCCGCCGAGGTGCTGTCGAAGTACATCATCACCGACATGTACGCGAAGGGCGTGCAGGGCGGCACGGCCGAAGACGCCGTGAAGTGGGCCGAGGGCGAATTGAAGAAGGTCTACGCCTGAGCCTCCGCGCCCGGGCGGCCATCCGGCCGCACCGGGCCTCGCAGTTGACTAGGCTGCGCCGCCCACGCCGAAAGGCGGCGCAGCCGGGACCTTGCTTGCTTGAGCGTCGCGCGCGCGCCTGAACGCGCACAGAAGGGCCGGTTCCAACGATGGCGATTGCCGAAGCCCAGGTCTACATGCCGCAGGCGCCGCGGCCGAAGTATCGGCCGCTCGAAGACGAGCGCTGGCTCGCGTTCTTCCTGATGGCGCCGGCGCTGCTGTTGCTCGCGCTGTTCATCGCCTATCCGTTCATCGAGGGCATCTGGCTCGCGGTGACCAACTCGCGCGTCGGCGTGCGCGGGCATTTCGTCGGGTTCGCGAATTTCACCAAGATCTGGAACGACAACATCTTCCGCACCTCGGTCTACAACACCGTGCTCTATACGGCGGTCACGACGGTGTTCAAGCTCGGCCTCGGGCTGTGGCTCGCGGTGCTGCTCAACCGCCACTTCCGCGGCAAGGCGCTGGTGCGCGCCTTCATCCTGCTGCCGTTCATCATCCCGACCGTGCTTTCCACCTTCGCGTGGAAATGGATGTTCGACCCGACCTTCAGCGTTCTCAACTGGCTGTTCTTCAAGATCGGCCTGATCAGCGGACGCATCAACTGGCTCGGCGATCCCGACCTCGCGATGATCTCGATCATCATTGTCAACATCTGGCGCGGGGTGCCGTTCTTCGCCATCAGCCTGCTGGCAGGCTTGCAGACCATCAGCCCGGAGCTGCACGAGGCCGCGGCAATCGACGGCGCCAAGCCCTGGCAGCGCTTCTGGTACATCACCTGGCCGCTGCTGTTGCCGGTCACAATGGTGGTGATGCTGTTCTCGGTGATTCAAACGTTTGCGGACTTCCAACTCGTCTATGTGCTCACCGAAGGCGGGCCCGCGAACGCCACGCATCTGTTTGCGACCTATGCGTATCAGATCGGGATACGCACCGGCCTGTTGAGCGAAGGCGCGGCGATTTCGCTCGCCATCTTTCCGATCCTGTTCCTGGTGGTGCTGTTCCAGCTGTTCTACATCCGCCGCGTGGAGACTCGTTGAGCCATGATCGAAGGGGCACCCTGGAGGCGCTGGGTTTTCTTCTACCTGCCGCTTGCGCTGTTCATCGTCTTCCTGCTGTTCCCGTTCTACTGGATGATCATCACCACGGTGCGTCCCGACGGTGAGCTCTATCGGCCGTGGAACGCGGTCAACTACTCGCCGTTCTGGACCTGGAATCCGACCTTCGACCACTTCGTCTACCTGTTCGAGGAGACGCTGTTCGGCACGTGGCTGTGGAACACGATGCTGATCGCGATGGTGTCGACGGCGATCTCTCTGGTGTGCGGGGTATTCGCCGGCTATGCGCTGTCGCGCTTGAATTTCCCGTTCGCCGGCAGTCTCGGCACCGGCATCTTCATCACCTACCTGGTGCCGCAGACGCTGCTGTTCATCCCGCTCGCCGATATCATCCGCAATTTCAAGATCGGCGACACGCCCTGGTCGCTGATCCTGACCTATCCGACGTTCCTGATCCCGTTCGTCACCTGGCTGATGATGGGGTACTTCAAGGCCATCCCGAAGGAGCTGGAAGAGTGCGCGCGCATCGACGGCGCGGCGCGCTGGCAGGCGATGCTCTACATCGTGCTGCCGGTCGCGGTGCCCGGCATCCTCTCGGCCGGCATCTTCGCGTTCACGCTGTCGTGGAACGAGTTCATCTACGCGCTGGTGTTCTTGTCTTCGCCGCAGCAGAAAACGGTCCCGGTCGGGGTCGTATCGGAGCTTATCCGCGGCGACGTGTTCTACTGGGGCCCGCTGATGTGCGGCGCGCTGCTCGGTTCGATCCCGGTGGCGATCGCCTACTCGTTCTTCGTCGAGCACTACGTCGCCGGTCTCACCGGTTCCGTGAAGGGATAGTCATGGCCCAGGTCGTCATCAGAAACGCCAACAAGAAATATGGCGACGTTCACGCCGTCAAGGACGTGAACCTGCAAATCCGCGACAAGGAGTTCATCGTCTTCGTCGGCCCGTCGGGCTGCGGCAAGACCACGACCTTGCGCATGGTGGCCGGGCTCGAGACCATCACGTCGGGCGACATTCTGATCGACAGTCGCGTCGTCAACGACCTGCCGCCGATGGATCGTGACATCGCCATGGTGTTCCAGAACTACGCGCTCTATCCGCACATGAGTGTGTACGACAACATGGCGTTCGGCCTGAAGATGCGCAAATTCGACCGTGCCGAGATCGGTCGGCGGGTGCAGCGCGCCTCCGAGATCCTCGGCATCAGCGAGTTGCTCGCGCGCAAGCCGCGCCAGCTCTCCGGCGGACAGCGCCAGCGCGTCGCCCTGGGGCGTGCGATCGTGCGCGACCCGAAAGTGTTCCTGTTCGACGAGCCGCTCTCCAATCTCGACGCCAAGCTGCGCGTGCAGATGCGCGTCGAGCTCAAGAAGCTGCACGAGCGTCTCGGGACCACGGCGATCTACGTCACCCACGACCAGGTCGAGGCCATGACGCTGGGAGACCGCGTCGTGGTGATGCGCGACGGCTGGGTGCAGCAGGTGGGCGAGCCGCTCGACCTCTACAACAAGCCGGCCAACAAGTTCGTCGCCGGCTTCATCGGTTCGCCGGCGATGAATTTTGCCACCGTCAAGCTGAGCGAGGCCAACGGGTCGCTGCTCGCGGAGAACGCCGGCCTGCGCATCAAGCTCCCCGACGAGATCGCGCAACGGGTACGCGCGCATGCCGGGCGTGAAGTGACCCTGGGCGTGCGGCCGGAGGACCTCACGGTCGCCACCGCCGCCGATTCGGCCGATCTGTGCTTCGACGGCGCGATCGAGGTGATCGAACAGCTCGGCTCGGAGATCGTGCTCGACATGAAGGTCGGCGACGGCATGATGGTGGCGAGCGTGGAGCCGACCGTGCGCGCCAAGGTGCACGACAAGATCCGGCTCGCCATGCGGCCGTCGCGGCTGCACGTGTTCGACACCAAGACCGAGGCGGCGATCTGAGCCGGACTGTGCCCATGCCCGAACGCATCGGCTTCATCGGGGTCGGCCTCATGGGCCACGGCATGGCCAAGAACCTGTGCGAGAAGGGCTTTCCGCTCGCCGTCATGGGCCATCGCAACCGCGCGCCGGTCGACGACCTGGTCCGGCGCGGCGCCAAGGAAGCGGCGAGCGCCGCCGAGGTCGCGCAAGCCTCGGACATCGTGTTCCTGTGCGTCACTGGCTCGACGCAGGTCGAAGAGCTGGTGCGTGGGCCGCGCGGCATCGCGGCCGGCGCGCGCGACGGCCTGATCGTCGTCGACTGCTCGACCTCCGACCCGAACTCCACGGTCGCGCTCGCCGCTGAGCTCAAAGCGCTCGGCGCCGCCATGTGCGACGCGCCGCTCGGCGGCACGCCGGCGCAGGCCGAGGAGGGCAAGCTTACGGCGATGGTCGGTTGCGACGCGGAGATCTGGCCGCGCATCGAGCCGGTGATCGGCGCCTGGGCCACCAAGGCGACGCGCGTCGGCGCGACCGGCGACGGGCACAAGCTCAAGCTCCTGATGAATTTCCTGTCGATGGGCTACGGCGCGCTCTATGCCGAACTGCTCGTGGTGGCGCAGAAGAACCGCATCACGCCCGAGAAGGTCGACGCCGTGATGCGCGGCAGCCGCTTCGATTGCGGCATGTATCAGACTTTCTTCGCCTGGGTGCTCGACGGCGCGGAGCAGCACAAGTTCACGATCGCGAACTCGCACAAGGACATGCGCTATCTCGCCGCGATGGCTGAGGGCGCCGGCGTCGCCAATCCGATGGGCGCGGCGGTGAAGAACTACTACGCGCTCGCCGACGCCGCCGGGCGCGGGGGTGATTTCGTGCCGGCGCTGTCGGATTTCGTCGCGGCGCTCAACGGCGTGACGTTGAGCGCACGCGCCAACAAGCAGGCGGCCGAGTAGCCGCGCGCTAACGATTGATCCACGCCACCACGACGCCCATCAGCACGAGCCGGATCGTGTCGAGCACGATCTGCTTGACGGCGAGCGCGAGCGATACCGGCGTCACCACGTGGTAGATCAGATAGGTCGGGATCACGGTCAGGCACGCGACCGCGATGCCGAAGCGGAAGCCCTGCATCAGCCAGGGCTTGTCCTCCTTGCCCTGAAAGTAGATCCAGGCAAAAGCGGCGCCGAAGATCGCCTGCGCGAGGATGAGCCAGTAGATGATGCGCTGGGCCTCGGCGGGCGGCCGCATGCCCGGAGTCGCGGCGTAGTCGGCGCCGAGCAGCATGCCGTGGACCACGAAGCTCAAGGCCCAGGCCATCACGAACATCACGATGGCCGAAATGATGCACTTCCTGCCGATCCCGCTCATGTCACCCTCCCGCGCCAGAATCACACCAGCATTGTAACGGGCTGTTCGATAAATCGCTTGAAGGCCGCCAGCAGCTCGGCGCCACGTGCGCCGTCGACCACGCGATGATCGCAGGTCAGCGCGACGGTCACCGTGTCGACGAACCGGACCGCACCGTCGGGCGCTTCGACCGGCGCCCGGCGCGGCGCGCCGACGCTCAGCGTCGTCGTGCAGGGCGGGTGGAGGACGTCCATGATGGACGTGATGCCGGGTACATCGGGTATCGAGATCGCCGTCGATGCGGTTGCGTCGTCGGCCGCCGGGGCGTGTCTCGCCATCGAGATCGCGGTCAGCGAATCTTGCGCGGCATGGCGGACCGAGGCACGGAGTTTGCCGATCATCAGCGCAATGCCGGGCTCCTGATCCGGCACGAGGCGCCGCAGCGACATCGCCCACGCCTTGACGATCACGTCCGCCAGCTCGAGCTTCGTCTTCTGCGCGGCGTTCGCCTCGGCGCAGAGCGCCAGGGCACGCTCGACCGCGACGTCCGCCGTAAGGACAATGGCCGCGCTCGCTTGGGCCAGGGGAATGGATGCGGGCTTCCCATCGCGCGCCGTCTCGATGTCGCGCGCCACGATACGGCCGTGAGGGCCGGAGCCTTTGAGGTTTGCAAGATCGATGCCGGCTTCGCCCGCGAGCCGCCGCGCCAGCGGCGTGACGGTGATGCCGCCGGTCAGCCGCGCCGGGCCGTAGTTGCGGTCCGGCGTGCGCACCTCGCGAAATGGATCGAGCTGGATCGTCGGCTTGGCGGATGAAGGCTTCGGCGCGCGTGCGGGTGTCGCGGGCGCGGCGGCGCCGTCGCCGGCAATGACCGCCACCACGGCGCCGACCGGCGCCACCTCGCCGGCGGCGACGCGAATCTCGCTCAAGGTCCCGGCCGCGATTGCCGGCACCTCCATCGACACCTTGTCGGTCTCGATCTCGAACAGGTTGTCGCCCGGCTTCACTGTGTCGCCGGCCGCGACGAACCATTTCGAGATCTTGCCCTCGGCGACGGTCTCGCCGAGCTGCGGCATCAGGACGTCCATGCCTTCCCCCTCGTGTCCCGGACGCGCAGCAGCGTGAGCGCCTATAGCGTGTTACGCGCGTCTTCGACGCGCTTTGGCGCGATACGATGCTGCGCTGATCCGGGACCGCCAAAGCCTCAGGCGATCCCGGTTCTGCAGCGCATCACTCCGTGCTGCGCTGCGCCCGGGACAAACTCACCAGCTTACCGACACGTATTGCGTCTCCATGAATTCCATCAGCCCCTCGTGCGCGCCTTCGCGGCCGATGCCGGACTGCTTCATGCCGCCGAAGGGCGCGGCCGGATCGGAGACGAGCCCGCGGTTGAGGCCGATCATGCCGAAGTCGAGCTTCTCCGACACGCGCATGCCGCGGCTCATGTCGCGCGTATAGAGATAGGCGACGAGGCCGTATTCGGTGTCGTTCGCGCGCTTGATCGCTTCGTCCTCGGACTTGAAGGTCTGGATCGACGCAACCGGCCCGAAGATCTCCTCGTTGAGCATCTTGGCGTCGTCGGGCACGTCGGCGAGCACGGTCGCCGGATAGAAGAAGCCTGGTCCGTCCGGCTTTTTCCCCCCGGTCAGCACCTTGGCGCCCTTCTTCACCGCGTCGTCGACCAGCTCCACCACCTTGTCGCGGCCTTCGGCGTTGACCAGCGGCCCGAGCGCGACGCCGTCGTCGAGCCCGTTGCCCATCTTGAGCGCTTCCATCTTGGCGGTGAGCTTCTTGGCGAATTCGTCGTGCACGGTCTCGTGCACGTAGAAGCGGTTCGCCGCCGTGCAGGCTTCGCCCATGTTGCGCATCTTGGCGATCATCGCTCCGTCGATCGCCGCATCGATGTCGGCATCCTCGAACACGATGAACGGCGCGTTGCCGCCGAGCTCCATCGCGGGCTTCACCACGTTGTCGGCTGCCTCGCGCAGGAGCTTGCGGCCGACCTCGGTCGAGCCGGTGAACGAGACGACGCGCACGCGGCTGTCGTGCAACATCGCGCTCACCACCGCACCGGAACGGCGCGACGGGATGACGTTGACGACACCCGCCGGCACGCCGGCCTCTTGCAACAGCGGCATCAGCGCCAGCATGGTGAGCGGCGTCTCGGAGGCCGGCTTGAGCACGACCGTGCAGCCGGCCGCGAGCGCCGGCCCGATCTTGCGCGTCGCCATGGCGGCGGGGAAGTTCCACGGCGTCACCAGCACGGCGACGCCGGCCGGCTTGTGCTGCACCACCACGCGCGCACCGGAGGAGGGGGCGTGGTAGACCTGTCCGATGTTGCGCACTGCTTCCTCGGCGTTCCAGCGGAAGAACTCGGCCGAGTAGAGCACTTCGCCCTTGGAGTCGGAGAGCGCCTTGCCGTTCTCGATGGTGATCAGCTTGGCGAAGCGCTCGGCATCGCGCACGATCAGCTCGAACGCCTTGCGCAGGATCTCAGCCCGTTCGCGCGGCTTCCTGGCGGCCCAACCTTCGAATGCGGCCTGCGCGGCGTCGATCGCGGCCTTGGCGTCGTCCACGCTCGCGCTCGCGACCGATGCGATCTTACCCTCGGTCGCCGGATCGATGACGTCGAAGCGCTGATTGTCCGACGATTTGCGCCACTTGCCGCCGATCCACAGGTCGGTCGGCACGTTGGCGAGGAGGTTGTCGTACATGGGCATGATGCAAGTCCTCAACTCTGCAGCGACCGTTTCACCGTCTCGGCGATGCGCTCCACCGTCGGCAGGATCGCGTCTTCCAGCCGGTCGGCGGCCGGCAGCGGCACGTGTGGGGTGGTGATGCGTACCGGCGCCCCGTCGAGCTCGTAGAACGCCTCGTCGGCGATGATCGACACGAGCTCGGCGCCCCAGCCGCACAGCCGCGGGTTCTCCTCCACCGTGAAGACGCGATGGGTGCGGCCGACGGAGCCGAGGATCGTCTGCGTGTCGAGCGGCACCAGCGAGCGCACGTCGACGACTTCGCAATCGATCCCGTGTTCCGCCTTGAGCTTGTCGGCGGCTTGGATCGCGCGCGGCACCATCAGGGCGAGCGCCAGGATGGTGGCGTCCTTGCCCGGGCGCACGATCTTGGCGCTGCCGAGCGTGTCGACGATCTCGCCGTCCGGCACCTCGCCCTTCACCGGATAAAGCGACTTGTGCTCGAAGAAGATCACCGGATCGGGATCGCGCACCGCGGCCGCCATCAGGCCGATCACGTCGCGCGGGGTCGAGGGCGCCACCACCTTCAGCCCCGGGATCATCATCGCCCAGTTCTCGACGCTCTGCGAATGCTGCGCGCCGAAGCGCGAGCCGGCTCCGTTCGCGGTGCGTACCACCAGCGGACATTTGAGCTGCCCGTTCGACATGTAGCGGCTCTTGGGGAACTCGTTGGCGATGTAGTCGAAGCACACCGCGAAGAAGTCCGAGAACATGATCTCGGCGATCGGCTTCAACCCGGTCATGGCCGCGCCCATCGCGGCCCCGAGGATCGCCTGCTCGGAGATCGGCGTGTCGCGCACGCGCTTCGGTCCGAACTGCTCGTAGAGGCCGACCGTGGTCTTGAACACGCCGCCGGCCTTGGCCACGTCCTCGCCGAAGAAGATCACGTCGGGATCGCGCGTCATCTCCTGGGCGATGCCGCGGGCCACCGCCTCGCGGTAGGTCAGTTCCGCCATGCCCAGCCCCCATCGGCGTAGACGTCGGTGGTGAGGATGTCGAGCGGCGGATCCGGCGCCTTCTTGCACGCCTCGGTCGCGGCTTCGATGTCGGCCTTCACCTCGGTCTCGATCCTGGCGACGGCATCGTCGGGCACGCCGAACTGCCGCAACCGCTCGCGATAGATGTTGATCGGGTCGCGCTCCTTCTTCCAGCGCTCCAGCTCGCCCTTGGGCCGGTAGTGGCCGGGGTCGGCGCGCGAATGGCCGCTGTGGCGGTAGGTGATGCATTCGATCAGCGAGGGGCCGTTGCCGGCGCGCGCCTTGGCGTAGGCCGCCTGCGCGGTGCGGTAGACCTCGTCGGCGTCGTTGCCGTCGATCACGATCTTGTCGAGGCCGTAAGAAGCCGCGCGGTCGCCGGCCGGATGCTCGACCGCGGTCACGTCGCCGATCGGCGTGTACTCCATGTAGAGATTGTTCTCGCATACGAACACGACCGGCAGCTTCCAGACCGCCGCGAAGTTGAGCGCCTCGTGGAACGCGCCGATGTTGGTGGTGCCGTCGCCGAAGAAGCACACCGTCACGTCGTCTTGGCCCTTATATTGCGCACGCAACGCGGCGCCGCAGGCGATCGGCAGGTGCGCGCCGATGATCGCGTAGGAGCCCATCACGCCGTGCTCGGCCGAGGTCAGATGCATCGAGCCGCCCTTGCCGCGCATCAGGCCGTTGTCGCGCTGCATCAGCTCGCCGAGCACCTTTTCGACCGGCACGCCGCGCGCGAGCGTGTGGGCGTGTCCGCGGTAGGTGCAGAAGCTCAAATCCTCCTTGCGCATGGCGCAGGCGAAACCGGCCGCGATCGCCTCCTGGCCGAGCGACAAGTGGCTCGTCCCCTTGACCAGGTTCTGCAGGAACAGGTCGTAGGCGCGCTGCTCGGATTGGCGGATGACGACCTGGGTGCGGTAGAGCCGCAGCCGCATCTCCTCGCCGATGTCGTCGTTGGGGCGGCGTCCATTGGACGCGCGGGCAGGTTTCCTCGCCATCTTGACCTCGAAGGGACGCCTTTTTTCGGCTGAGAGGGTTTGTACCAGAGGGAGGAAATCAATCAATGCGCGTCACGTGCCCAAAAGGCTCGCGAGCCATTCGGGCCGAAAATTCCAGCCGACGAAGCCCGCGACGCCGAAGCTCAAGCCGATCCCGCCCGAGCCCCAGGCGACGTAGAGCAGCCAGAAGCTGTCGACCAGCGACGCGACCGCCGCGAGCGCGACCGCGATCGACAGGAACACGTCGGACAGGTCGAACTGGTCGTCGCGGAAATTGAGCCGCTCGTATTCGGCCTCGAGCCGTTCGGCCTTGGCGCGCGTCTCCTTCGAGCGGCCTTCGTATTTCTTGATGTCGGCCTCGTATTCGGCCGCCTGCTTGGCGGCGAGCGCCTTGTCGAAGTTGCCCGCCGTCTCCAGCAGTCGCAGCTGATTGAGCCCGTTCTCGTCGACGTGCAGCTTGATGCGCGCGGCTTGGTATTCGGCCCAGGCGTCGACGGAATCGGCCTTCGCCTTCTGCATTGCCTGGTTGATATTGTCGTCCTTGACCTTCGAGATCGCCATGAACACCGAGAGGATGACGACGGTGACGGCGACGAGGTTGCTCAGGCGCTTGTCCGAGCTTTCGGTCTTGAGGTCGGTGTCCATGGGGTACCCCTCCGATTCTCCCGCTGCCAAGTCTAGCGAGTTTTCAGGGCAAGGCCGACTTGGTCATGGCTTGAGCTCGAAGCGCGCCACGTCGTCGAGCAGTTCGATGAAGGCGCGCGCCCCATACTCCAGCGCGGCTTCGCCTTTCTCGGCCGTTGCCAATGCGGCATTGCCGACGGCACCGGACGCGTGCAGGTCCTGCGTCATCCAGCCGAAGCCGACCGGCACGTCGGCGCGCAGCCATTTGAAGTCGCGCTCCATCGCATAGGTCGCCGACAAGAAGTCCGCGCGGCGCTCGTTGCGCACCAGGTTCGGCCGCGCGGCGAGCATGATCGAGGTCTCGACGTCGCCGCCATGGATGCCGTGGACGAGCTCGTCGTCGGTGAACAGCCCGGGCGGATAGCCGAAGCGCGACCACGAGCAGTGCACCACCAGCATGCCATGGCGCTGCCGGAGCTGGCGCGCGGCGAGGTCCATGGTCGGAACATTGCCGCCGTGGCTGTTGACGATGACGAGCTTGGCGATGCCGGCGCGGCGCACGCTCGCGCCGATCTCGATCAGCGCCTGCAGCAGCGTCGCGGGCGAGAGGGTGAGCGTGCCGGCAAAGCCGCGATGCTCGTCGGAGGTGCCGATCGCGTATACCGGCAAGACGGTCACGCACCGCTGCGCCGACAGCTTGCGCACCCGCGCCAGATATGCCTCGGCGATGTAGGTATCGACGCCGACCGGCAGGTGCGGCCCATGCTGCTCGATGGCCGCAATCGGCAGGACCGCGATCCAGCCGGCCGCGCCGGCAAAATCGGTCGTGCTGGCGGCGAGCCAGTCGGAGGTCAAGAGCCGCTCCGTCATCAAGTTGGCGCGCATGACGGAAACATGTCCGTCATGGCGCCGCAACCCGGTCGCCGCCATCTCGCCAACACGGCCGCGCCAGCCTATATGGTCGGAATCCGGCAAGCCAAGAAAGAGGGACAGCCATGCTTTCGCGCGATTTGCGCTCAGCGCTCTTCGCCGCCGCTCTCATGCTTGCCGGCAGCGCGAGCGCCCAGCCGCTCGACAAGGTCGTGTTCGGAACCAACTGGGTGGCCGAGGCCGAGCATGGCGGTTTCTATCAGGCGCTCGCCGACGGCACCTACCGCAAATACGGCCTCGACGTGACGATCCTGCCGGGCGGCCCGCAGGTCAACAACCGCATCCTGCTGCCCGTGGGCAGGATCGACTTCTTCATGAGCGCCAACAACCTGCAGGGCTTCGACGCGGTCGAGCAGAACATCCCGACGATCACGGTCGCCGCCATGTTCCAGAAGGACCCGCAGGTATTCCTCGCCCATCCGGGGGTGGAGAAATTCGAGGAACTGAAGGACTTGACCCTGTTCGTCTCGAAGGAAGGGCTGGTCTCCTACTTCCAATGGATGCGCGCCGAGTTCGGCTTCGACCAGGCCAAGACCAAGCCCTACACCTTCAACGCGGCTCCGTTCCTGGTCGACAAGCGCTCGGCGATGCAAGGCTACGTCACCTCAGAGCCGTTCGCGGTCGAGAAGGAGGCCAAGTTCAAGCCCAGGATCTTCCTGCTCGCCGATCATGGCTTCAATCCGTACTCGACCTTGATCGAGACGCGCCGCGAGCTGGTGGAGAAGAAGCCGGATCTGGTGCAGCGCTTCGTCGATGCCTCGATCGTCGGATGGTACAATTATCTCTACGGCAACAACGGGCAGGCGAACGCGCTGATCAAGCAGCATAATCCGGAAATGAGCGACGAGCTGATTGCCTATTCGATCGTCAAGATGAAGGAATTCGGCATCGTCGATTCCGGCGACACGCTGACCTTGGGGATAGGCGCCATGACGGACGCGCGCATGATCTCGTTCTTCGACAAGATGGTGAAGGCGGGCATCACCAAGCCGACGGTCGATTTCCGCAAGTCCTACACGCTGCAGTTCGTCAACAAGCGCGTGGGGTTGAACCTGCGGCCGAAGAATCCGTAGCCCGGCTTTCGCTCCTCGCGAAAGCCGGGAGCGGCCGCGCCGGTTGTGAGGTTCGCCCCGGATTGCGCCGCGGCGCGCCGTTGACGCAGATAAACGCGCGTGAGGGCGCAATCCGGGCTACGGCCTATTCCGCCCTACAACCCGAACACCAGCCTCACCACCATCCCCAGCGCCGCCATCGCCACCACGGTCTCGACCAGCCCGCGGTGCAGGCCGAACGCCAGCACCGCCGCGATTGCCGCCAGCGCCACGGCCCTGAGGTCGAGGCTCGTAAGATCGATCGCATACCAGCGCAGCGGCCCGGCGTGCATCTCCTGGACCCGCCCGAACAGGACGTGCAGCGCGAACCAGACCGTGAGGTTGAGGATGACGCCGACCACGGCGGCGGTGATGGCGGCGAGCGCGCCCGACAGGCGGCGATTGGCGCGCAGCTGCTCGACGAACGGCGCGCCGACGAAGATCCACAGCATCGACGGCGTGAACGTGACCCATGTGGTCATCGCCGCGCCGAGGATCCCGGCAACGACCGGAGAAAACGGCGCGGGATCGCGGAACGCCGCGAGGAAGCCGACGAACTGCGTCACCAGGATCAGCGGACCGGGCGTGGTCTCGGCGAGGCCGAGCCCGTCGACCATCTCGGGCGCGGTCATCCAGTGATGCGTCTCGACCGCCTGCTGCGCCATGTAGGCGAGCAGCGCATAGGCGCCGCCGAAACTCACCACCGCGAGTTTGGAAAAGAACGTGCCGATGTTGACCAGGACATGGCCCGGCCCAAGCGCGAGCGCAGCGAGGGCAACCGGTATCCACCAAACCACCAGTCCGATCACGGCGGCGCGGATCGCTTGGCGCCAGCGATCCGGCGGTGCGGGCGCGATGTCGGTCACCTCGCCCTTCAAGCCGAGTTGCTCGGGACGGTCGCGCGCGACCAGGTAGCCGGTCAGCGCCGCGGCGGCGACGATCAGCGGGAACGGAATGCTGAAGAAGAAAATGCCGATGTAGGCCGCCCCGGCCAATCCGATCAACAGAGACGTCTTGAGCGCGCGCCGGCCGATGCGGATGAGCGCTTCGACCACGATCACCAGCACGGCCGCCTTGATGCCGAACAGCGCACCGTCGACGATCGCGATGCCGCGGCCGAGCGCATAGAGCAAACTTAACGCGAGCATCACGAGCGCGCCCGGCAGCACGAACAGGATACCGGCCGCAAGCCCGCCGCGCACGCCGTGCAGCGCCCAGCCGATATAGGTCGCGAGTTTCTGCGCCTCCGGGCCGGGCAGCAGCATGCAGAAATTGAGCGCATGCAGGAACCGCGGCTCGTCGATCCATTTCCTCTCGTCGACCAGCATGCGATGCATCATCGCGATCTGGCCGGCCGGCCCGCCGAAATTGATGCAGCCGATCTTGAGCCAGAGCCGAAAGGCCTCGCTGAATGTCGGCAAAGCCTCGGTTCGCGCGAGCACGGTCTTACTTTGTGCGGTCATCGCCCCTCACGCCGCCCTGGCCGGCCAGTTGTGGCGCTCCGCGGCGGCGTGCCGCAGCCAAGCATAGAGCGCATCATAGAGCGCGAAGCCGCGGTTGAGCAGGCCGTGGTCGTCGTCACCGGCAAGCGCCGAGAGGCCGAGCGAGATCGCGTGCAGCCCGGCGGCCTCCGGGGCTAGATCGGGCCGTGCCGTGTCGGCGCCGCGCACGATGAGAGCAAGGCGTGCCAGATGCGGCTCGCTCGCGAGCCCGAACAGCTTCAGCATGGTGTCGAACGAGCAGCGTTCGCCTTCGTGGCTCAGCTCCACGCCCTCGATGTCGAACGGCACCGCGCCGGTCTCCTTCGCGGTATTGAGCACCTCGGGCGGATCGACGAACAGGATGCGGGCGTCGGCGTCGATGAAACGCCGGATCAGCCATGGGCAGGCGACGCGGTCGATCTTCGGCCGCCGCCGCGTCACCCACCGACTCGGCCGCTGCGGCGCAAAGCGGTCGAGCGCCGCCTTGGCGACCAGCGGCAAGCCGGCCTGCGACCAGGCTTCGTATCCCCCCTCCAGCACCTGGGCGCCGAGCCCGCGGCCGCGCAGGTCCGCCGCCGCCATCTGGCTGAGCTGATGGCCGTGGCGGCAGGCAAGCACGATGGGCCGGCCGGTCGGCAGTTCAGGGATCCATTCGGCATACTGCGTCGGCTCGCGCCATGCCGCAGTGGGGATCACGCCCGGCGCTGCTTGGTAGATGTCGCGCCGGCGCACGTCGAGGATCAGCGGTGCACGGTCGGTGCCGACCGACCGCCACAGGTCATGAGGGGAGAGAAAGAAGCTCGCGGAAGACATGAGGTCTCCTCCGTACACGAAGGAGACGGCGCTTGGGCTTCGCGGGCCTGACGGGGCGTCCGTCGCAGGCCCCGCGGCCGCTTTCTAACTCAATTCGAAACCGTCCTCAAGGTCGCGCCCTTCACACCTCCCCTGACATTTCGCCGCTCGCATGCGGCACCGAGCTTGGCTAAACACCGACCTCATGGTGAGGAGCCGTGCCGTAGCGCGTCAAAGACACGCGTAAACGCGCTTATGGCACGGCGTCTCGAACCATGGCCTCAAGCGCCGGAGCCTTGGGTCATGGTTCGAGACGCGCAGCTTCGCTGCGCTCCTCACCATGAGGATTGCGAACAGGAGACCATCATGCCCAACAAGATCGATCTGTCCGGCCGCTCGGCCGTGGTCACCGGCGGCGCGCAGGGCATCGGACGGGCGATCGTCGAGCGCTTCCTCGACTCCGGCGCCGCGGTCGCGATCTGGGACCGCGACAAGGTCTTGGCCGAGAAGACCGCGGGTGAGCTCGCCAATCGCGGCAAGGTTTTGGCCGTCGCCTGCGACGTCACCAGGCTCGCCGACGTGGAGGGCGCGCGCGACGACACCGTGAAGGCGCTGAGCCGCATCGATATCCTGGTCAACAATGCCGGCATCGCCGGCATGAACACCACCACCTGGGAATATCCGACCGAGGAGTGGGCGCAGGTGATGCGCATCAACCTCGACGGCCCGTTCCACTGCTGCCGCGCCGTCGTGCCGGGCATGATCGCGCAGAAATACGGCCGCATCGTCAACGTCGCGTCGATCGCCGGCAAGGAAGGCAACCCGAACGCTTCGGCCTATTCGGTCTCCAAGGCCGGCGTGATCGCGCTCACCAAGTCGCTCGGCAAGGAGCTCGCCGCCCACGACATCGCGGTCAACTGCATCACGCCAGCCGCGGCCAAGACCGCGATCTTCGATCAGATGACCCAAGCGCATATCGATTTCATGCTGGCCAAGATCCCGCGCGCGCGCTTCGTCAAGGTCGAGGAGATCGCGGCGCTCGCGGCCTGGTGCGCCTCGGCCGATTGTTCCTTCACCACCGGCGCGGTGTTCGACATTTCCGGCGGGCGGGCGACCTATTGACGCCACAGGAGCAGGCTCAACGCGACAGGCTGATCGCGATCGCGCTGATGTGCGTCGCGGTGCTGCTGTTCGCCTGCAACGATGCCGCTGCGAAATTCCTCAACGGCCGCATGCACACCGTTCAGGTCGTGTGGGCGCGCTACACGGCGGCCTTCGTGCTCGCGTTGATCATTTCAAACCCGGTGCGGCGGCCGCAGATCATGCGCACCACGCGGCCCTGGCTTCAGGGCGTGCGTTCCGCGCTGCTGCTGACGTCCACGGTGCTCAATTTTTTTGCGCTCCGCTACTTGCAGCTCGATGAAGCCGTCTCGATCATCTTCTGCACGCCGTTCATCGTGGCGGCGCTGGGCGGTCCGATCCTCGGCGAATGGATCGGCTGGCGGCGCTGGATCGCCATCATCGTCGGCTTCTGCGGTGTGCTGCTGGTCACGCGGCCAGGCGGTGGCGGCATCCATCCGGTCGCGCTGCTCGTGGCCGGATCGGCGGTCTGCTACGCGATCTATTCCATCTCGACGCGCATCCTCGCGCGCACGGACTCGGATGCGACGACGAACTTCTATTCCAACCTGGTCGGCGCGGCCGCGATCAGCGTCGCGGTGCCGCTCTACTGGACGGCACAGAGCGAGCCGATCGTGATCGTGCTGATGTGCTCGATGGGCCTGTTCAGCGGTTTCGGCCACTATCTGCTGATCCGCGCACATCGCCTTGCGCCCGCCGCGGTGCTGGCGCCGTTCATCTACACCGAGATCGTATGGATGATCGCGCTCGGCTTCATGGCGTTCGGCGACGTGCCGAACCGCTGGACGCTGGCGGGCGTTGCGGTGGTCATCGGATCGGACTCTATCTGCTTTATCGCGAGCGCGTGATGGGGCCGCGCCGCCGCGCCGGCTGATTTCTGCACCCAGTTGTAGGGTGGGCAAAGGCGCGGCCATGCTCTCGCGATGACGTGCCGAAAAACGTCCGCGCCGTGCCCACGCGGATGGTTCAATAACGCAAACGCGTGGGCAAAGGCGCGCGGCGGTTCGCGCACATCCAATTTGTCCGTGGCGTCGCGCCTTTGCCCACCCTACGCGTCTCGGATGAAGGTCAGCGCCGGCGCGGCTTGACGGTGCGCAGGATGCCGGTGCGCGGGTCGACATAAAGCTCGCCGGAACGCGGCATCCGCCGCGCCAGTTCGTTCGGGAGCCTGACATAATCGAACACGTGACGGCGCAAATGATCGTGCAGCGGATGCCCGGAGCGCAGCCCGGCGCAGATCTCGCTGTAGACCTTGTTCCAGGGACGCCCGACCTGCTTGCGCAGAAAGCGGCGCAGCGGTCCGAGATGGTCGTTGAGGTCCTTGCCGTGATAGCCGTAGGGCCGGCGCATGCCCAGGTTCGCCGGCAAGTCTTCCAGGTCGCGCGGACGGCGTCCCTGTCGCGCCCCGTGTCCGCCCAGGCGCGGACGCTCGACGATCACCTTGTGCATGTCCGGACGCATGGCCGATCACCTTCGGGCCATGCCCAAACGCTATTTCGTAGGCTGAAATATGGCGTCGGCGATTGTGATGCCACGCGACTCGACCGTGACGCGGCAGCAGCCGCAGCCATCCAAGTCCGGCATTTCTAGTCGCCCTCTTTGCGCGTGATCACGCGCCGCTTGCGCACGACCGTCCAGCTTCCGTAGTTGCGTTTCATGCTTCCCGGCTTTCCGGTATGCTCGGGGACCGAGTAGGTCTTGAAGTCGCCGCCGATCTCCTGGCTGCAGCTCAGGCAGAGCCGCGTATACGGCAGCGCCTTCAACCGCCGCTCGGGGATCGCCTCCCCGCACCTTTGGCAATACCGCTCGGACATTGCCATCCCTCCTCTGTCTTGAGGGGGCGCCGGTTGCCGGTTCAGCCTACCGGCTCCCCCAGGCGTTAAAAAAGGCCCCGGGTTGCGCCGGAGCCGTCAAGCAGGGAATTGTGCCCCTGCGCCGCTCACATCGGATTCCGCGCGGCCGCTGTCAAGGGGGGAAGTGAAATAAAGTCTGCGCGCTTTGGCGCGGCGTGCAGTCCGACCTCCCGGCGCGCCGCAAACTTGATGATGCTCCGCTTCGCGGTCTAGTGTGGCGGTTCAGAAGTCCGCATCATTCTCGCCGCGAGTCCGACATGCGGACTTCTGAACCAAAGCTACACTAGATCAATAAGTTGCTAGTGTCCTTCGATTCCGAAGTTCGCAAACGAGGGTGCCGCACGATCATGCGAACTTCGGAACCGGGACACTAGTCTGGGATCATTGGGAGAAAACGCCATGACCAAGCGCACCACGACACGTCGCACCTTCGTGAAAGGCGGCCTTGCCGTCGCCGCTATGCCGCTTTCGGCCGGGCTGCTGTCGCAGCGGCTGGAGGCGCAGGGACGGCCAGTCTCGAAAGTCCTCGATTTCACGACCGCCGCCGATATCGCCAAGGCCGAGGCCGAGGGCGAGTTCACCTACTACAGCCACGACAGCGAGCCGGGGATCGCCGGCATCCTGGCGGCGTTCAACAAGGACTTCCCCAAGATCAAAGGCAAATATGTGCGGGCGCAGAACAGCACGCTGTTCAGCCGCACGATCGCCGAGCGCTCGGCCGGAAAGTTCACGGCCGACGTCATCCAATTCTCCGAGCCTGCGACTGCCCTGGATTTCCAGAAGCGCGGCGGCTATGCGCGCTATGTCTCGCCGCAGGCCGAGTTCTATGCGTCCGATCATCTGAGCAATCCGGTCGGCGACTATTTCTGGGTCGGCGTCACGTTCGCCGGCCTCGCCTACAACAGCGAGAAGGTGAAGCCGGAGGATGCGCCCCAGGGTTGGAAGGACATTTCCAAGCCGGTCTGGACGAACGGCGTCAATGTGAAGATGTCCAACTCCGGCATGCAGTTCGTCCAATGGTACGAATTGCGCAAGCTCTACGGCGACAAGTTCTGGAGCGAGTTCGCCAAGGTCCGCCCGCGCGGGTTCGACTCGCGCGCACAGCAGTTCGAGCGTCTTGCCAAGGGCGATGACAAGCTTTGCGTGCTTGCCGAATACGCCGGCTACCTCCTGGTCAAGGAGCGGGGTGCGCCGGTGGAGTTCGTGGCACCCGCCGATGGCCTGCCGGCGAGCCCGTTGCTCTGCGGCGTGGCGGACAAGAGCCCGAACCCGGAGGCCGCGCGGCTGTTCATCGACTGGCACATGTCGTCCCGCGGCCAGAACCACCAGCAGACCGACAAGTTCCTGTACTACGGCTCGGTCCGCAAGGACGCCCCGGCGATGCCGGGCGGCAAGCGCCTGGCAGACTACAAGCTCTTGTCGCCGACCAAGGACATGGACAACTTCGTCGCGTCCCGCGAGGCCTTCAACAAGGAATGGAATGCAATGCTAGGCCTCTGACGTGGCGGCAGTCGGTGGAGAAGTCCAGCCGGCATTGCCGGACTTCCGCGCGCGCATCAGGCTGATGGAGACGGTGGCCGTGGCGACGATCGTCGCCACGGTCGCCTTCCTGACGCTCTACCCGATCTACTATCTGCTGCAGGCCTCGCTCGATGTCGGCCTGCCTGATACGCGACCGCCGACCGCCTACGGGCTTGCGAACTACGCCAGGCTCCTCGACTACCCCGCCATCATCTGGAACACACTGCTGGTCACGTTCGCGGCGACCGCGATGGCGCTGGTGTTCGGGTTCTTGACCGCCTGGATCCTCACGCGGACCAACGTACCCTTCCGGCGTGCGCTCGATCAGCTGATGACGGTGCCCTACTACGTGACGCCGCTGCTCGGGGCACTCGCCTGGAGCTTTCTGGGGAGCCCGGAAAGCGGCTTCGTCAATCAGGTCTGGCGCAAGCTCGGCGGCACGGAAGCATTGATCGACATGACCTCGCCCTTCGGCATTGCCTGGGTGATGGCGCTGTTCGAGGGCTCGGTCGCCTACGTCATGATCAGTGCGGTCATGCAGTCCATGGACCCGGCGCTCGAGGAGGCGTCGCAGGTGATGGGCGCAAGCCGCAGGCGCACGATGTGGCGGATCACGCTGCCGCTGGTGACGCCAGGCGTGCTCGGGGCCGCGATCTTCGTGTTCGCCGAAATGCTCGGCTCGTTCGCAGTCCCGCTCGTGCTCGGCACGCCGGCGCGCTTCTACGTGATCACGACCGCGATCTATCATTTCATCTCGCAGTACCCGCCCCGCATCCCGCTCGCGGCGGCCATGGGGGTATCGCTGTTCGCCGTGATGTTCGCGATGCTCTGGCTCTATCGGTGGCTCACTTCGCGCACCAGCTACGTGACCGTGACCGGCAAGGCGTTCCGGCCGCGGGCAATGGACATGGGCAGGCTCAGGTGGTGGCTGTTCGGCATCGTTGCGTTCTACGTGTTCCTGTCCGCAATCCTGCCGGTGGCAACGCTGGCCTACGCCGCTTCGCAGAAGATCGCGGTCGCGTTTCCGGCAGCCGCCAACTTCACGCTCGAGCACTTCCGGCAGGCATTTGCCATCAACGCCGTCAGAACGGCGATCTGGAACAGCCTGATCCTGGGGGCGGTCACGGCGACGCTCGGTGTCGCCCTCACCGGGATGCTGGCGTTGATCATCCTGCGCAGCAAGGTTCCGGGGCGGGGCGCGCTCGAATACCTGGCGATGTTCCCGCAGGCCGTGCCGCGCCTCGTCTTCGCGTTCGGGATCATGTGGGCATGGCTCGTCTTCCCGCTGCCGATCTACGGCACGTTCTGGATCCTGCTGATCGCCTACCTGACCGTGTTCATGCCGCTCGGCGTTCGCGCGATCTCCGGCGTCATTCTGCAGCTCGACAAGAGCCTCGACGAATGCGGCCAGGTCTGCGGCGCGTCGTGGGCCTACCGGTTGCGCACGATCACCGCGCCGCTGCTCCGGCCGGGGCTGCTCGCCGCCTGGCTGCTCATCTTCGTCGCGAGCGTGCGCGAGCTCGGCGCGTCGATCCTGCTGATGGGACCGGACAGCAAGGTCATGACACCGGCGATCGTCGAGGCCTGGTTCTCGACCAGCTCGGAGCTGACCGCGGCCATGGCGCTGATCCAGACGGCCGTGATCGCCTTGACCATGCTGATTTTCGGGTTGCTCACGCGCCGGCTGGCGCAGCACGGGGCGTCTGCGCAATGACTTCGACCCCCGCGCCAGCCATCGCAGTCGAGAACCTGTCGATCCGCTATGGCACCGTGACGGCCGTCGAAACGATCAGCTTCACGGTCGATGCCGGCCGGCAGCTGACCTTGCTCGGCCCTTCGGGATGCGGCAAGACATCGACGCTGCGCGCCGTCGCGGGACTCGAGAAGCCGACCTCGGGCATCATCCGCATCGGCGGCCGGACCGTTTTCGACGGTTCAAAGGGCCTCAACGTCCCCGCCGAGCAGCGCGGCATGTCGATGGTGTTCCAGTCCTACGCCATCTGGCCGCACATGACCGTGTTCGACAACGTTGCGTACGGCCTGCGCGTTCGCAACGAAAGCGGCGCGGCGCTCAAGGACAAGGTGCGGCACGCACTCGAGCTGGTGAAGATGGGGCCATACGCGGAGCGCAACGCATCGGCGCTGTCCGGCGGCCAGCAGCAGCGGGTCGCGCTGGCACGCGCGATCGCATTCTCGCCGTCGGTGATCCTCTTTGACGAACCGCTGTCCAATCTCGATGCCAAGCTGCGCTCCGAAATGCGCATCGAATTGCGTGAGCTGCAGCGGCGTCTGGGCGTGACCTCGCTCTACGTTACGCACGATCTCGAGGAGGCACTGGCCATGTCGGATCGCGTCGTGGTCATGCGCACCGGGATGGTCGAGCAGAGCGGCACGCCCGCGGAGATCTATGACTATCCGCGCACGGAATTCGTCGCCGACTTCATCGGCTCGGCCAATCTCGTCAGCGGCGAGGTCGTGAGCAGCGACGATCGCAGCGGCACGCTCGTCATCCGTACCGCCGGCGGCAACGTGGTCCACGGCGTGACCCACGGGCGGCCGGTCGGCGCCCGCGGCACACTCTCCATTCGTACCGTCCACTTCAGGCTTGCCGCAGAGTATCCCGCGGGCGCGATCAACGTGTGGCCGGCGCGGATCATTCGTTCCGTTTTCCTCGGCGACCTGACGCAAGTTCACGTGGACTGGGGCGGCCAGGAGATCGTTGTCCGCCAGATCGGGCCGCCGGTCGCCGCTGCGAGCGAGGTCGCTTATCTCCATGCGGCGCCGAGCCAATGCGCCTTGCTCGAATTCGGGAGGTAGGAGCGCCCTGGTCTCCAGCTTCGAGGGTCTGAAACACGATCCGTCTGCAACCTAGACGTTGTTATGTCCTCGTCGATATGCCGGCTCTCAGGCGGAAACCTTCTGCTCGGTCAGAGTATTGCCGTACGTGGCCCAGAGCGGTGGTTACGCGGCGCGCCTTGCGCGCCTGATGGGCGGCCGGTAACGTTGCCGCAAGCTCGGCCGAGATCGAGCTTTTGCTTGGCGTGATCGCTCAGCTCCACAAGGGAGGACTTCATGCAATTCCGAACATCGGGAATGCCGCGGCTTGTCGCGGCCGCGGCGGTTTTGGCACTCGCCGCCGGCGCAAGCCTGCCCGCCGCGGCGCAACCGATCACGCTGTCGATCATCGATGTCGGCGGAGATCTGAGCTCGGTGCAGACGATCGTCGAGAACTACCGCAAGGCCAATCCGAGCAAGATCAAGGACATCCGGATTCAGCGCGCGCCACAGCCGGAACTGCCGGCGAAGATCAAGGCCCAGCAGGACGCCGGCCGGCTCGACATCAATCTCATCATGACCGGACAGGCCGCGGCCTCGGCGCTGATCGCGAACGGCCAGCTGGTCCGGCTGCTCCCGGATCACGAGAAGCTGTTTCCGCTGGCCGACTTCACCGCCGCCGCCACGGCGCATCTGAAGGAAGGCGAGGGCTACGTCATTCCTTCGGTGGTGAGCAATGGCGGCCCGGTATTCATCTTCAATCCGAAGCGCGTGCCGAATCCGCCGAAGACCGCACAGGAACTGCTGGCGTGGGCCAAGGCCAATCCGGGCAAGTTTTTCTATGCGCGGCCGTCCAACAGCGGCCCGGGCATGTCGGTCATCGTCGGCCTGCCCTACATCCTCGGCGACAAGGATCCCAAGGATCCGGAGAACGGCTGGGACAAGACCTGGGCGTTCCTCAAGGAGCTCGGCCAGTACATCGAGTACTACCCGACCGGCACCTTGTTCACGCTGCGCGAGTTCGCGCAGGAGCAGCGCTGGATGATCGCCGGCATCATGGAATGGGACATGAAGCCGCGCGCGGAAGCGATCGTGCCGCCGGAGTCGAAGATCACCATCCTGGAGAACACGACGTTCTCGATCGACGGGCACTATTGGGCGATCCCCAAGGGCGTGCCGCAGAACGAGATCGACGTCATTCTCGACCTGATGAAGTTTATGCTGCAGCCCGAGCAGCAGGCGCTGACCTGGAAGGCGTTCATCGGACCGGTCAACAAGAAGGCGACGCTCGATAGCGCGCCGCCGGACATCCGCGACTACGTCAAGGAGTTCTGGCGGCCAGAATACGTCGACATGGACAAGAAATACAAGATCGTCCCGATGCTCGAAGTGCGCAAGCTCAACTACGCGTTCGACCGTTGGGACAAGGAAGTGGGCGCGCAGAAGATCAAGCGTCAGTGAGCCGGACACTCAACTCTCTACGCTTCAAGATCACCAAGCGCTTCGGGGCGAAGGTCGTTCTCGACGACTTCGCCCTCGAAGTGCGGGGCCGCCAGTTCGTGACGCTGCTTGGCCCCAGCGGCTGCGGCAAGTCGACCGCGCTCAACATCGTGGCCGGCCTCATTCCGGCGAGCGACGGCGAGCTGTGGATCGACGACCAGCGCATGGATCACCTGCCGGCCGAACAGCGCGGGTTCGGCATGGTGTTCCAGAACTATGCGCTGTTCCCGCATATGACCGTGTTCGGCAACATCGCCTTCGGCCTGGAACTGCAGCGGCGGCCCACGCCTGAGATCCAGGAGCGGGTGCGGGCGATGCTGCACCTGGTGCAGTTGCCGGGGTTCGACGATCGCTATCCCGCGCAGCTCTCGGGCGGCCAGCAGCAGCGCGTTGCGATCGCGCGCGCGCTGGTGCTGCATCCGCGCCTGCTGCTCCTCGATGAGCCGCTGTCGAACCTCGATGCCAAGCTGCGCATCGAGATGCGCGCCGAGATCAAACGCATCCACGCGAGCCTTGGGCTGACCTGCATCTACGTCACGCACGACCAGACCGAGGCGCTCTCGCTCTCGGACTGGATCGTGGTGATGCGCGACGGGATCGTCATGCAGGCGGGCCCGCCGCAGGAGATCTACAACCAGCCGAAAAACGTGTTCGTCGCCGACTTCATGGGCTTCCGCAATTTCTTTTCCGGCCACATCGGCACGGACGGGCAGCTCGAGCGCGCGAACGGGGCGCTGCGCATCCGCGGCCGCGGACATGATGCGCTCGCGGCGGGCCAAGCGGCGACCGTGGCAATTCGTCCCGAGGACGTGCACGTCGGCGCCGACGCGGCCGACGTCAACCAGTTCCGCGGCCGCGTCGAGATCGTCGAGTATCTCGGACGGGACAACGAGGCCGTGCTGCGGCTCGAGGACCAGTCTTCGTTGTGGGTGCATACGCCGGCGCGTCTCGCGCCGGGCGAGACGGTGTCGGTGACGTTCCCGCCCGACAAGGTGATCTTCCTCCCCGGCGCGCCGGACGCACGGCCATGACCCGGTCGCGCGAGGGACGCGAACTCGACCTGACGGCCGTCCTCTGTCTCGCGCCGTCCGTGCTCTACGTCGTCGGGATGTTCGTCTATCCGTTCCTGCACGGGATCTATCTGAGCCTGCGGCCCGCCAAGCAGCCGGGCTTGAGCCTCGCGAACTATGTCGCCTTCTTCAGCGACGAATGGCAGTACGGCACGATCTGGATCACGTTCTCGATCGCCATCCCGACCACCATCATCGTGGTGTTGACGGCGCTGTTCCTCGCCTACGGCATGCGCCGGGGCATCCGCATGGAGCGGACGATCACGACGATCCTCGTGCTCCCGGTGTCTCTCGGGGTGATCCTGCTCTCGATCGGCATCCAGGGATTCTACGGATCGCGCGGCTGGTTCAATCAAATCCTCCTCGGATCGGGGCTGCTCAGCGAGCCGCTGCAGCTCACCAACAACAAGACCGGCGTGATGCTGTCGCTGTTCATGCAGCAGTTTCCGTTCTGCTTCCTCATGCTGCTCGGCTACATCTCGGGGATCGATCCGACCCTGGAGAAATCCGCGCGCACGCTCGGCGCCGGGCCCTGGATCGTGTTCCGCCGGGTGATGCTCCCGCTGATGGCGCCCGGCATCGCCATCGCGTTCGCGCTGGTGTTCGTGATGAGCTTCGCGGTCTTCCCGTCGGCCATCCTGCTCGGCCAGCCGGCCGGCTCGACCCGCACGATCGCCATCGCGGCCTATCATCAGGCGTTCGAGCACTACGACATGTCCTATGCGTCGGCGATCGCCGTCATCATGGGACTGTGCCAGCTCGCGGGACTTTTGCTCATCGTGCTGCTGCGGCAGCGGATGGTGATGGCGCCCACCATGGGCGTCGGGAAGCGATAACGCATGACCCCGAAAAGTGGGTACCGGTTTCCCGCCTGCGCGAAGCCCTGGCACCGTCCGCTCTCGTGGACGAATGCTACGGCGGGCGTAGGCAGGTCGGAAAAGATCATGCGCACAGGAAGAGAATAGTCATGCGTGGCAAGCTCTGGAGCCTTGCACTCTACCTCTTCGTCCTGGGGTTCATCGTGAACCTGCTCGGGATCGTGACCCACGTCACGATAAGCGCGTTCGCCAAGCGCTGGTTCGGCACCCCGCTCCCGCCGCAGTTCACGACCGACTGGTTCGTCTACGCGTGGACCAACTTCGATCTCGACCGCGTCCTTGCCGTCACGGTCATCGTCGCGCTGTCGGTCGTCGTCCTCGCGCTGCTGCTCGCGTACCCGGCGGCCTACATCCTGGCGCGGCGGAATTTCCGCGGCAAAGCCCTGCTGCTTCTCCTCTACTTCCTGCCGCTCGTCATTCCGCAGATGACCTACGGCATCTCGCTCGCCACGACGCTGTACGGTTGGCCGATCGGCGGGACGATCGCGGCGGTGGTCCTCGCGAACCTCGTTCCGATGGTGCCGCTCGCGGTCTTCATCCTGATTCCGTTCTTCGAGCAGATCAGCCTCAATCTCGAGTGGGGCGCGCAGACACTGGGCGCGAGCCGCTTCCAGATCTTCCGCCGCATCCTGCTGCCGCTGACGGTTCCGGGCCTGCTCACCGCCGGCGTGCTGATCCTCGTCAACACCGTGTCCAACTTCGAGCTGACGTTCCTGGTGTCCGGCTCCGGCTCGCAGACGCTCGTCGTCGCATTGTTCTACAACGTGTTCGCCGGCGGCGTGCGGCCGGTCTACTCCGTCGACGCCATGGCGCTGATGTACATGACGACCGTGCTGGTCATCCTGCTGATCGCGCTGCGCCTCGTGCGGCCGACCCAGATGGTCTTCCGGCTGGATCAGCCGACGCGCTGAAGCGCGTCGCCGCTTGCCTCGCCTATGCGCGCGATCTTCTGCAATCGGAGAAGGTCTTTCCAAGCGCGGCCGAGTAATGCGGTTTCTCGCTCGTACCAGATGATCACGCGCACGTGCCGACGCTTGCTGATGGCGGCACGGGCCCTGCGTGATCAGGGCACCCTGCCTTCGGGGGTCGAGAATGCCGACGTTTATCGCGGCGCACGCGGCGGCTACTTCGTGAGCCCGGAAAAGAGTTCCTGGCGGGAGGTCTATGCCAATCAGCTGGCCGCGTCCGCACGGCCAACGCAGGGACCATTGCGCGCGGCCGAATGAGTGGAGGACGCCGGAAAACAGCGGCTCGCCGGCCAAATGCGAAGAGCTTCTGAAACCAGTTCCTTAGTTCACCGAACGATGCGCAAGACGCTCAACAAAGGGCTGGCGAGAGGTCGGATTTCCATCGTACTCCCTGAACCGTGTCGGACGCGACGCTTTGTCCGGTAATGACTCGTACCCGACGGGATTTCACGCACGCTGCCCGCTCGAGTGCTAAGAAAAAAATAAGGAGACGCCGTCTCTGGCGTCTCCTGCCACGTAGCCCTGAGCGGCGTTGGGCTAGAACTTCCAGCGGCGCGGGTTCACGATCTCGTCGATCTTGCGAACGACAACTCTGGGCGCAGACATCTCGCACCCCAAGATGCCTTTGGTATTGGTGGGGTCGAGGAACCGCGCGCCTTTCCGGATTTCCGAATTCTCTCCACCGGCAGCCGCATTGACCAGCTTGCGAAGGTCGGAATTCTCACCTCCGAGGATCCCGTTCTTGGCGATGTCCTTGGGGCTGATGCCGCTGACCGCCTTGAACACCTGCGTAACGAGATTGTGCTCGTTCTTGGCGGCTTCGAAGTTGCCCCCGATCCAACCGATGGGAGCGAGCGCGACACGGAGCACCTGACTGCCCACGTCCTGCCTGCAGGAGCTGCCCAACTCGGACTTGGCCTTGTCGAACTCAGCCTCCGTCTTGGAGCGATAGGCTGCAACCTCTTCCTTCGCCATCATTCGATATGTCGTGTTGATGAGAGCGTCCAGGTCTGCCGGCGCGATCGAACCAATCATGTCCGTGAACCAGGCGTCGTACGCCTTGGCCATGTCGGTCACGCCGTACTTCGCGAGCACCGGAGCTACCTCCGCGTCGAAGATCGGACGAGCCTGCTCGCGCTTGGCCTTCATCCAGGCTTGACGGAAGTTGGCATCGGCGACCATCGTGGTAATGCTGCCTTCGATGCTGCTGTACTTGGCACGGACTTGCTGACGCTGATCGGAGAACTCGCTACGCGCCTTGATGCAGGGATCGAGAAAGTCGAATGCTCCCGCCGCGAAAGCAGGGGAGACGCCGAGGGTAGCCAGAGCCAAGGCGTAGGCCAGGAGAAACTTCGTCTTCATGATAGGAATCCTTTCTTTCGGTGTGATGGATTAGATGTGGCGGGTCCGAAGACCCGTCACATCGTTTGTTCAGCCGAGGGGTTTCCGAAAGATCGAGTTCGGACCGCCGAAGAGCCCATAGCGCTCTATGTCGCGGATGCTGATGCCGACGGTGGCGCGCAACATCTTGGCGAGTTCACCGCTCTCGCGCACCGAAGCCTTGACGTTTCCGTCTACGATCTTGATCGGAACGGCGATGATCTTCATGATTTCGCCGTTCGGTCCGAAGGGCTTCTTCGCGAAGGCCTCGTTTGCGACGAGGACCACCGCAGCGGCCACACCCAAAGTGAGGGGGGTAATGGGAGCGACAACGGTGACGCCGATGGCCGGCTCGGCCTTCGCAGGCGGGGCAGGCACCGCTGCCGCCGCAATCAGAGCCGCCGCGCTAGCGGCGGCCAACTTGTGTCGTGTCTTGGACATTTGCGCGTCTCCTGACTCGCATGAGCCAAATGCCCATGGAGTGGAGCGCATCGTGACAGGGCTGGAATCGGGCGTTAGCGCAATCGCTTTGGCGACGGTCCTTGTTTTGAGAGGATAGACTTTGGCAATGCAACTGATCTAATTGCTTGGGCAGCTCCCAAAACCTGGGAGGCACCCAACCGTTTGGTCGAGAGGAGCTAATTGGTGAAGCAAGGCACTGAAAGTATTGAGCTTTTGTGCCTCATCGCATTAAAAGATGCCCGGGAATGGTTTCTGAATGAGATCCTTCAGAATGCACGTACCCACGATGCCAGCAAGAACAAACCCGAGCTGGACGAAGATGATCTCGATCGGCTGCGAGGTGGTGAAGTCTACCAGATCGCGGAGTTCTATTATCTGCTTCAGCAGTACCGTCTCGCCGACCAAAAACGAATTCGACAATTCCTGCTTCGCCACAATGACGACATGCGCGCGCTCATAGCGGACAAACAGAAACGTGACGCGTTGGGGCTTACGACGTCGCGTCTCGAGGAGGGTATCTTCTCAGAAACGCAAATCGAAAAGGTCGTCCAGCAGATTTCAGATGGTAAGCTGCGCTTCGACCAAAAGGACGTGGGCCGCCTTCTTTGCTCCCTGTTCTCTATCGAGAACACTCGAAAAGCACTTGTCGCTTTGGACAGAGGCGGCTGGCTTACGATAGTCAAAACGGGGCACAACCTCATCATGTCGAGTGGCCGCATGGAGGCTTGCTTCGAACAGCATCTCAACAAAATCGTATCTAGCTTAAGATCAGCCATTCAAAAGCGTTAGGGAAGGCCGATGTCGTACGCGCGCTCGCTATGGATAGCCCTTGCACTTGTGACGGTGCTCCATGTCGGGGCACATGCGGGATCTCCCTCTGCGCCGATTGTGTATCTCAAGAGACAAGCGCGCACTATTCTTGCCGAGGGAGATCGCATAAGGGGCGAAGCTCTCCGACTGCGGTCGGAAAGCGCTCGTCTCAAACGAGAGGCGGCGGGATTGCGAGCGAACGCCTTACGACTCGATAGGACGTGGGCGCGTGCACATCGAATCAATGCTGAAAAATACCCGGACTATCCCGGGCGCGATAGAAGTCAGACAATCATGCGCTCTGACGCTGCTCGGGAAGACGGAGACGCATTCAGCCTTGAACGGGAAGGGAAACGGCTTGATGACGAAGCGGCCCGATTGTGGAAACTCGCCGCAGCTGTTGACCCCGCGGCGTCAAACGATCTACTCAAGCGAATGCAAGCCTGCTGCCAGAAAAGTGGCATAGAATTCTTGAAGGGCGAAATTATCCGGCTTGCCCGATCGTTTGGAGCCCAATACTCGCCGCGCCGTTAACAGGGGCAAGTCCATCGACAGAAATGGCTACCGGCGCGCCCCTGGCCGGATAGCCTAAGTGCCTAAGTCGGCTATTGGCCCTGAGCGGCGGTTTTTGAATGTCTGCTTTTGCGCCGCTTCCTGGGGGATGAGCGGGCGTCGGCCGGATCAATCAAGCCAATTCATGAATACACGGCCTAAAGACGATCGCTAGGCGCGCCTACTGCTCGAACCGCTCCACGAACCACTTCAGCAGCTTCATCCACACCTCGTCCTTGCCGACGGCGTCTTCGATTCCGTGCTCGAGGTTGGGATTGTCGTTGACCTCCATGACGATGAAGCCGTTGTCGGTCTGCTTGATGTCGACGCCGTAGAAGCCCTCGCCGATCGGGCGCGCGGCGCGCACCGCGATGTCGATCACCTCGCGCGGCGCCTGCTCGAGCGCGAAGGTCTTGAAGCCGCCCTCGCGCGAGCCGTTGGGTCCGTGCTTGACGATCTGCCAGTGGCCGCGCGCCATGCGGTACTGGCACACGAACAAGGGCTCGCCGGCGAGCACGCCGACGCGCCAGTCGAACTCGGTCGGCAGGAACTTCTGCGCCAGCAACAGGTCGGTCTCTTCGAACAGCTCGTCGGCGATGCGGCGGAACTCGACCGGCGTCTCGACCTTGTGCACGCCGCGCGAGAACGAGCCGTCGGGGATCTTCACCACCAGCGGCAATCCCAGTTCGTCCATCGCGCGCGCCAGGTCCGCGTCCTCGGTCAGCATCACGGTCGGCGGGGTGGTGACCTGGTTCTGCCCGAGCAGCTCCATCAGGAACACCTTGTTGGTGCAGCGGATCATCGAGATCGGATCGTCGATGACCGGCATGCCCTCCTGCCAGGCGCGGCGGGCGAAGCGGTAAGTGTGGTTGTCGATCGAGGTGGTCTCGCGGATGAACAGGCCGTCGTACTCGGCCAACTCGTCGAGCTGGCGGCGCGTGATCGGCTCGACGTCGACCGAAAGTTTCTCGGCGATGCGGGCGAAATGCTTCATCGAGGCAAGCGAGGAGGGCGGCATCTTCTCGTTCGGATCGTGCAGCACGGCGAGATCGTATTTGGCGATGCTGCGCGCCTTGGCGTCGCGCCATTCGCGCTTGGTATGGTGGTGCAGCGAATCGCGGAAGAACGAGCCTTCGCCGTTCTCCAGCCGGGTCAGCGCGCGGGGGCGGATGCGGTCGATCGAGAGCCAGCTGCCGGGCTCGATCGTGACCTCGATCGCCGGGCAGCGGAACCAGTCGAACAAGAGCCGCCCGAAAGCCTCGAAGCGCGCGTCGCGCGCGATCCCGAAGCAGACCAGCAGCTTGAGCTCGCCCTCGGGCTGGAAGTCGGCGCGCCGGGCGCAGCGGTTGAGCTCGTCCTCCAGTTCGGGCAGCGCGTGCTCGTAGAGCTTGGTCTCGCGCAGCTCCAGCATGGTCTCGACCGTCGGCACCACGCGGTGCCCGCGCGCTTCGGCCAGCAGCGAGGCGTAGTAGCCCTTGGACTGGTAGGCGTAGGAGCGCGACAGGTTGACCAGCTTGGGGCGGCCGAAATCGAACAGCTTCGGACGCGCAAGGTACTCGCTCGTCGTGATCACCTTGTGCGGGGTGTCGGCGTTCGGGAAGTCCTTGGGCTGGTCGACGAGGATGACCCAGCCGGTCATGGCGGTCTCTGCATCATGCGAAGGCGGTCACGCGGCTCTCAACGGACCTCACATCCGACCATATGGCGAACGAATCGGGGCGAGTCCATACGTCGATGCCGACGGGATTGTGACAATCGGTGGATTACCGCAAGCATTATCCCGAAAAGTGGGCACGGTTCTCGGAGAAAATCATGCTTCAGCGGGAGCGTTGCGCCAACGGTTTCTCGTAGCGCAGCGCCGCCGTGCCGTCCTCGTAGTAGCCGGCCTGCCGCCCGGACCGGCGATAGCGCGCGCGCTCGTACATGCGGATCGCGGCCGTGTTGCCTTCCTGGACTTCGAGCCGCATCGCCGTCATGCGGCGGCGGCGCGCGGCGTCCTCGGCAGCGGTCAGGAGCACGGTGCCGATGCCGTGTCCGGCGAGGTCGGAGACGACCGCGATCGAATAGAGCCGGGCGACGGTCGCGCGTTTGCGCAACAGCACGAGCGCATAGCCGGCAAACCGGCCGTCCAGCTCGGCGACGATCAGCGCGGCCGTGCGCGCGGCGAGGAACCGACGGAAGCTGCGGCGCGACAATCGGTCGGTGGTGAAGGCGCATTGCTCCAGGGCGGCGAGCGCCTCGAGGTCGTTCAATCCCGCCGGGCGCGTGGTCTGACGCATCGCCGGAACTATCGGGTCCGTCGGCGCGGCTGGGCAAGATAGGCACTGGACTCTGCCGTCTGTGTTATAATATAACATCCCATGACCTCGCACCACCATTCGGGTCACGTGCATCCGCCGGCGACCGTTGCGCCGTCGATCCTGCGGCTCTCCGCGCTCGAGCGGCTCGCCGCGGTCGCGGTCCTCGTCGTGCTCATGTGGGGCGCGGTGTTTTGGGCGATGTCGTAGAGCATGATCCCGAAAAGTGTGCAGCGGTTTTCGGAAAAGATCATGCTCCATCCTAGAGACTCCCGATGAACGCGCTCGCATTCCGCAATCTGACGCTTGGCTATGACCGTCATCCAGCGGTGCATCATCTCGACGGCGTGGTCGAGGCCGGAGCGCTGATGGCGGTCGTCGGTCCCAACGGGGCCGGCAAGTCGACGCTGTTCAAAGGCATCGTCGGCGCGCTCAAGCCGCTCGCCGGCGGCATCGATCTGTGCGGGCTCAAGGCGCGCGACATCGCCTACCTGCCGCAGGCGGCCGAGATCGACCGGTCGTTTCCGATCGACGTCTACGACATGGTGGCGATGGGCCTGTGGCGGCAGGCCGGATTGTTCGGCGGCATCGGGCCCGGGCAACGGCGCAAGGTCCACGATGCGATCGCGGCCGTGGGCTTGAGCGGCTTCGAGGAGCGCCCGATCGCGACGCTGTCGGGCGGGCAGATGCAGCGCACCTTGTTTGCGCGCCTCCTGCTGCAAGATGCGCGCGTGATCGTGCTCGACGAGCCGTTCAATGCGATCGACACCAAGACCGCCGCCGACCTGTTCGATCTGATCAAGCGCTGGCACAGCGAGGAACGCACCGTGCTGGCCGCGCTGCACGATTTCGATCTGGTCCGGGCCGGGTTCCCACAGGCGCTGCTGCTCGCGCGCGAGCCGGTCGCCTGGGGGCCGACGCACGACGTGATGACGCCGGCGAACCTGCTGAAGGCACGCCGCATGTGCGAGGCCTTCGACGAGCACGCCGATGCCTGCGCCGTCGAGGCGGCGTGATTGCCGCTCCCATGCTCTACGACCTCCTCATCGCTCCGTTCGTCGACTACGCGTTCATGCGTCGAGCGCTCATCGGCGCGCTCGCGCTGGCGCTCGGCGCCGGTCCGGTCGGCGTATTCCTGATGCTGCGGCGCATGAGCCTGGTCGGCGATGCCATGGCGCACGCGATCCTGCCCGGCGCCGCGATCGGCTTCCTGCTGTCGGGCCTGAGCCTGTTCGCGATGACGGCCGGCGGGCTGATGGCGGGCTTCATCATCGCCGTAGCGGCCGGGGTCATCGCACGCACGACCGAATTGAAGGAGGACGCTTCGCTCGCCGCCTTCTTCCTCATCTCGCTTGCGCTCGGCGTCACCATCGTGTCGGTCAGGGGGACCAACATCGATCTGCTGCACTTCCTGTTCGGCAGCGTGCTCGCGCTCGACGACCAGACGCTCACCCTCATCGCCGGCATCGCGACGGTGTCGCTGGCCGTGATGGCCCTGATCTACCGTCCGCTGGTGCTCGAGTGCGTCGATCCCGGGTTCCTCCGCTCGGTGAGCCGCGCCGGCGCGCCGGCGCATATCGCATTCCTGGCGCTGGTGGTCGTCAACCTGGTCGGCGGCTTCCATGCGCTCGGCACCTTGCTCGCGGTCGGCATCATGATGCTGCCGGCGGTGATCGCGCGCTTCTGGGCGCGCGACGTCACCGCGATGATCCTGATCGCGATGCTGGCCGGTACGCTCTCGGGCTATGTCGGGCTGTTGATCTCGTTCCACGTCGACGTCGGGACCAGGAGCGTTCCCGCCGGACCCGCGATCATCCTGGTCGCCGGCGCCGTCTATGCGCTCTCGGTGCTGGTGGGCCCTGTCGGCGGCCTGCTCTGGCAGGCACTGCCGCGGCGCCATCTCGAGGCTTGAGCTTTCGCGTTTCGAAGGAGGCTGTCATGTCGCTTGGACGCTGCGCCATTGCGGCGGCCGTCGTCGCCGCCTTGCTTGCCGCCGGCCCTTCGCGCGCACAGGACAAGCTGAAGGTGGTGGCGACGTTCTCGATCCTCGGCGATTTCGTGCGCAATGTCGGCGCCGAGCAGGTGGAGGTCGTCGCCCTCGTCGGGCCGAACGCCGACGCGCATGTCTACGCCCCGACGCCGAACGACGCCAAGACGCTCGCCGCCGCCAAGGTGGTGGTGGCGAACGGACTCGGCTTCGAGGGCTGGATGGATCGCCTGATCAAGGCCTCGGGCGCCAAGGCGACCATGGTGGTCGCGACCAAGGACATCAAGCCGCGCACGGCGACCGACGGCCACCGACACGGTCACAACGCCGACCCGCACGCGTGGCAGTCGGTCGCCAATGCGAAGCTCTACGTCGCCAACATCCGCGATGCGCTGGCCGCCGCCGATCCGGCGCGAGGGGCGGTGTATGAGGCGAACGCCGCGCGCTACCTCGCCAAGCTCGACGCGCTCGAGGCCGAGGTGAAGGCGGCGATCGCCGCGATTCCCGCGGACCGGCGCAAGATCATCACCACCCACGACGCGTTCGGCTATTTCGGTGCAGCCTACGGCGTCGCGTTCATCGCGCCGCAGGGAGTCTCGACCGAAGCCGAGGTCTCGGCCAAGGACGTCGCCCGGATCATCACACAGATCAGGCGGCAGAAGATCCCGGCCGTGTTCCTGGAGAACGTCACCGACGAGCGCCTGCTCAAGCGCATCGGCGCGGAGAGCGGCGCGAAGATCGGCGGCACACTCTATTCGGACGCGCTCACCGACGACAGGGGCCCGGCGCCGAGCTATATCGAGATGATCCGCCACAACGTCAGGCAGCTTGCGGCGGCGCTCACCAGCTAGCGCATGATCCCGAAAAGTTGACAGACCTTTCGGACAAGATCATGCGCAAACGCTAAGCCTTTGGCTTCCGCACCGGGATTGCCTATATCTGTGCTCTAGGGAGTGCACAGATGGCGCAAGCGACTTCCGAAAAGATCCCCGTCACGGTGCTGACCGGCTATCTCGGCGCCGGCAAGACCACGCTGCTCAACCGTATCCTGTCGGAGCCGCACGGGCAAAAATATGCCGTCATCGTCAACGAGTTCGGTGAGATCGGCATCGACAACGACCTCGTCGTCGGAGCGGACGAGGAAGTGTTCGAGATGAACAACGGTTGCGTCTGCTGCACCGTGCGCGGGGACCTGATCCGCATCATCGAGGGGCTGATGCGGCGCAAAGGCAAGTTCGACGCCATCATCGTGGAGACGACCGGCCTGGCCGACCCGGGCCCGGTGGCGCAGACCTTCTTCGTCGACGAGAACGTCGCCAACAAGACCAAGCTCGACGCGGTGGTCACCGTCGCCGACGCCAAGTGGCTGAAGGACCGGCTGCGCGACGCGCCGGAGGCCAAGAACCAGATCGCGTTTGCCGACGTGATCCTGATCAACAAGACCGACCTGGTCAGCGCCGACGAGTTGCGCGAGGTCGAGGCGCGCATCCGCGGCATCAATCCCTATGCCCGGCTGCATCGCACCGAGCGCGCGCAGATTCCGCTGACCGAGGTGCTGGGCCGCAATGCCTTCGACCTCGAACGCATCCTCGACATCGAGCCGCAGTTCCTCGAAGCGGACGATCATGGACATGGCCACGATCACGCTCACGGCGACGGCCACCACCATGATCATCATGGCGGCGGCCTCAAGCACTATCATGACGAGGAGATGCAATCCGTCTCGCTCAAGACCGAGAAGCCGATCGACCCGGGCAAGTTCTTTCCCTGGGTGCAGGACCTGGTTGCCACCGAGGGGCCGAACATCCTGCGCGCCAAAGGCATCCTTGCCTTCAAGGACGATCCGCAGCGCTTCGTGTTCCAGGGCGTGCACATGGTCCTCGACGGCGACCACCAGCGTCCGTGGAAGGACGGCGAGAAGCGCGAAAGCCGTATCGTGTTCATCGGGCGCAACCTGCCCGAGGACCGGATCAGGCAGGGGTTCGCGGGATGCGCGGCATGACCTCATGCTGAGGAGCGCTCGAAGAGCGCGTCTCGAAGCATCCTTCGAGACGGGCGCTGGCGCGCCCTCCTCAGGATGAGGGCAATGGCTGCATGAGTGACACGGGCATTGCCTCCGTGGTCGAGCGCACGCGTGCCGTGACGGCAGGCGCGCCGGTGGTCGCCGCGCATTTCCTCGCCGACATCGGCGCCTTTGTGCTCGGTGACGAGGCCCTGCTGCTGGTCGCGCCGGACGGCCAGGAGCAGCGCGTCGCCGCGCATGGCGGCGGGATTCTTGCCGCGGCGTCGGACGGCAAGCGCATCGTCACCGGCGGTGACGACGGCAAGGTCGTGGTCACGGCGGCGGATGGCGTCGCGCAGGTCGTCGCGACGGACCAGAAGCGCCGCTGGGTCGACCGCGTCGCGCTCGGCCCCGACGGCGCGATCGCCTGGAGCGCGGGGAAGCAGGTATTCGTGCGTACAGCGAAGGGCGACGTGCGCACCCTCGATCTGCCCTCGAGCGCGGGCGGGCTTAGCTTCGCGCCCAAGGGGTTGCGGCTGGCGATCGCGCGTTACCAGGGCGTCTCGCTCTGGTTTCCCAACGCGGTAGCCGAGCCCGACGCGCTCGAATGGAAAGGCTCGCATCTCGATGTGATCTTCAGCCCGGACGGTCGCTTCCTGGTGACCGCGATGCAGGAGCCGACCTTGCACGGCTGGCGCCTCGCCGACGCCAAGGACATGCGCATGTCGGGCTATTCGGCCAAGGTGCGCTCGCTCGCCTGGAGCGCCGACGGCAAGTGGCTCGCGACCTCGGGCTCGGAGCAGCTCATCCTGTGGCCGTTCGCCGGCAAGGACGGCCCGATGGGCAAGACGCCGCGCATGCTGGCAGCCCGCGACCAGCGCGTGGTCGTGGTCGCCTGCCATCCGCGCCAGGAGGTGGTCGCGGTCGGCTACGCGGACGGAATGATCCTGCTGGTGCGCATCGAGGACGCGGCCGAGATCGTGGCGAAGCGGCCGGGCAGCGCGCCGGTCGCGGCGTTGGCCTGGAACGCGGCCGGAACCATGCTGGCGTTCGGGGCGGAGGACGGCGCGGCGGGCGTGGTCGATCTCGAATGATCGCAAAAAAACCCGGGCCGAAGCCCGGGTTTGGCGTTTCGAGAACGGACGACCGCCGTCAGATCACGTATTGCCGCAGCGGCGGATAGCCGTTGAAGCCGACCGACGAATAGGTCGTGGTGTAGGCACCCGTCGCCTCGATCAGCACCTTGTCGCCGATCGCGAGCGACACCGGAAGCGGGTAGGGGTTCTTCTCGTACAGCACGTCGACCGAGTCGCAGGTCGGTCCGGCGATGACGCACGGCGCGGTCTCGTCGCGGTCGCGCGGCGTGCGGATCGGGTAGCGGATCGACTCGTCGATGGTCTCGGCCAGTCCGTGGAACTTGCCGATGTCGAGGTAGACCCAGCGCACTTCGTCTTCCGGCGAGCGCTTGGCGATCAGCACCACCTCGGCCTCGATCAGGCCGGCATTGCCGACCAGCCCGCGGCCCGGCTCGATGATGGTCTCCGGAATGGCGTTACCGAAATGCTTGCGCAGCGCGCGGAAGATCGCCTTGCCATAGGCTTCGAGCTTCGGCGTCTTGCGCAGGTACTTGGCCGGGAAGCCGCCGCCGAGGTTGACCATCGACAGCGTGATGCCGCGCTCCGCGCAGGTGCGGAAGATCGCGGCGGTCGAGGCGAGCGCGCGGTCCCAGGCCTCGACGTTGTGCTGCTGCGAGCCGACGTGGAACGACAGGCCGTAGGCGACGAGGCCGCGCCGGTGAGCGAGCTCGAGGATATCGGCCGCATACTCCGGCTCGCTGCCGAACTTGCGCGACAGCGGCCATTCGGAACCCGAACCGTCGCAGTGGATGCGGCAGATGACGCGCGCCGCCGGCGCCGCGCGCGCGACCTTCTCTACCTCCGCCTCGCAGTCGACGGCGAACAGCGTGATGCCGAGCCGGTGTGCGGCGGCGATCTCGCTTTCCTTCTTGATGGTGTTGCCGTAGGAGATGCGCTCAGGGCTACAGCCGGCCGCGAGCACCGCCTCGGTCTCGCTCACCGACGCGACGTCGAAGCACGAGCCGAGCTCGCAGAGCAGCTTCAGGATCTCGGGCGCGGGGTTCGCCTTCACGGCGTAGTACACGCGCGTGTCGGGCAGCGCCTTGGCGAACGACAGGTAGTTCTCGCGGACGACATCGAGGTCGACCACCAGGCAGGGTCCTTCGTCCGTTCGCCGCTTGAGGAACTCGCGGATGCGTGCGGTCATCTCATCTCCCGATCCGGTCGCACGGCCTTGCGGCCGGCGTCTAAAGGTGAACCTCCTGTGGCGGTGATGGTTGCAACGCTTTCGCGCGCAGCCCCGCCACGTCGATAGCTGCCTTAGTCCGGATGAGGGAGAGTCCCGTTCCGCACTGTTGGCAAAGAAGGACAAGCCTTTTCAGCGATCCGGCATTCGCGCCGGTAACCCAAAAAAGCCCGTTCCGTCGTTGCTTTAAGCCGCGTCGCCCGTTTGAGAGCGGGCTGTGCCGGTTTCGCCTCCGGCTGCCGGTCGCATGAGCAAGGGAGCAGATGTCTCCCTTAGGCGGCTGTCCGGCCTCTTGTCCGGATGCCCACCGACCGACACACGGCCACAGGCACGTGCGAAATGGGACGGCGAAGAATTATGTGATTTGGCTTTCAGACGCAAGGGATTTGGCGTGGCGCCTCGAGGAACCACAAGCGGCTGTGGATATGCAAGCTCACACGGGCCGTCACGACCATGACGCTGCGCTGAAGATGTGACGGCCGCGAAACACGGCGGCGGGAACCGCATGGTTCCCCCGCCGCGCACGACAGGTCGGCGTTCACGCCACCAGCACGTTCTTGAACTGCCACGGGTCGGCACCGTCGAGGTCCTCCGGGAACAGGACGCCGCGCTCATGGAGCGGCGTCCAGTCGGTGTAGCGGCCGAATACCTGGCCGAGATAAGGCCGCTGGATTTCCAGGCAGCGGCGGAAATCCATCTCGTCGGCTTCGACGATGCCGCGGTTGGGGTTCTCCAGCATCCAGACGATGCCGGCGAGCACCGCCGAGGTGACCTGCAGGCCGGTCGCGTTCTGGTAGGGCACGAGCTGCCGCGTCTCCTCGATCGAGAGCGAGGAGCCGTACCAGTAGGCATTCCTGGCATGGCCGTAGAGCAGGACGCCGAGCTCGTCGACACCGTCGACGATGTCGTCCTCGGTCAGGATGCGCCAGGTTTCCTGCGGCTTCCACTGCCGGCTGGCCATCTCGTGCAGCGACAGGACGGCGTCGTCGCACGGGTGGTAGGCGTAATGGCAGGTCGGCCGGTAGGCGACCGTGCCGTCCTCGCCGCGCGCCGTGAAGTAGTCCGCGATCGAGATCGACTCGTTATGCGTGATCATGAAAGCATGCTGCGCCTGCGCGGTCGGAGTCCAGGAACGCACGCGCGTGCCGGCGCCCGGGCGCTTCAGGTAGATCGCCGCATCGCAGCCGAAGTCATGGCGCGCACCACCCGCCGGCATGGCGTTCTCGTGCGTGCCCCAACCTAGCTCGGCCGGCTGCAGCCCTTCGGCCACGAACCCCTCGACCGACCAAGTGTTGACGAATTTTCCCCGCGGCTTGGCTGTGCGCGCCCGCTGCGTGTCGCGCTCGGCGATGTGGATGCCCTTCACGCCGGCGCGCTGCATCAGGCGCGCCCACGCCTCGCGCGTCTGCGGTTCGGCATGGTCGAGGCCGGTGTCGCGTGCGATATCGAGCAGGGCCTGCTTCACCATCCACGACACCATGCCGGGATTGGCGCCGCAGCAGCTTACCGCCGTCGCCCCGCCGGGACGCCGGCGGCGCAGATCGAGCACGCCTTCGCGCAACGCATAGTTGGAACGCTGCGAGATCGAGCGGCGCTGGTCGGTATAGAGGCCCGGCCACGGCTCGACCACGGTGTCGATGTAGAAGCCGTCGAGATCCTTGGCGAGCGCCATCAGGTCGACCGACGAGGTATCGACCGACAGGTTCACGATCATGCCGCGCCCGGGCCCGGCGGTGAGCAGCGGGGCGAGCACGTCGCGATGGTTCTCCTCGGTGATCGCCAGATGGAGGAACCTGAGCTTGCGCTCGTCCAGCAGATGGCGATCGCCGTCGTCCGGCGCGACCACGACGAACTTGGCGCGGTCAAAGCCGATGTGGCGCTCGAGCAGCGGCAGCACGCCGCGGGCGATCGATCCGAAGCCGATCATCACGATCGGTCCGGCGAAGCGGGCCAGCAACGGATGGCTCTCGGTGACGCGGGTCAGCGCATTCATGTCGGTCGTCCTCGGTTCAAGCGCATCGATCAGGCGGCGCGAAGCACCGGCGCGCGGTTCGCGCCGGTAAGGAAGTCGGGCAGGCCCCTGGGGAGACGGTCGCCGGCCGCACGGATGAGACCGCGCGCGCCCGCGAGCGCGTCCGCCTTGAGCTCAAGGCCGAGCAGCCGCTCCGGCTCGAACGCTCCGGGTAGACGCAGATCGCCGGTCTTCTCCGCGGAGAAACCGAAACGGCCGTAGTAGGCGGCGTCGCCGACCAGCAGGATCGCGCGATGGCTCAGACGGCGCGCCTCGCGCACCGCGCGCCGCATCAGCGCAGTGCCGATCCCGCGGTTGCGCGCTTCAGGCGTGACCGCGAGCGGCCCGAGCAGCAGGGCCGGTCGGGCGAGGCCGGCGCTGACGTTCCACAGCCGTGCGGTGCCGACGACACAGCCGTTCTCGACCACCGCGAACGACAGGCCATCGGCCGCGAAGCGTCCCTCGCGCAGACGTTCGGACGGCTTGGCGAAACGCGCCGGCCCGAAGGCCGCGTCGAGCAGGCGCTCGCGCGGCGCGATGTCGGTCGAGCGCTCGTTGCGGATCGTGATCATGGCCGACTCCTTCCCGCCCGGGACAGGGCGAACAGCAGAGGACAGGGTCAGATGTGGTAGGTCTTCAGTGGCGGAAAGCCGTTGAAGCCGACTGCCGAGTAGGTCGCCGTATAGGCCCCGGCGCCTTCGATCAGCACCTTGTCGCCGATCTGCAGGCTCACCGGCAGCTGATACGGCTCGCGCTCGTACAGAACGTCGGCGGAGTCGCAGGTCGGCCCGGCGAGCACGCAGGGAACGACCGTATCCCCGTCGCGCGGGGTCCGGATCGGATAGCGGATCGACTCGTCCATGGTCTCGGCGAGGCCGCCGAACTTGCCGATGTCGAGATAGACCCAGCGCACGTCGTCCTCGTTGCTCTTGCTCGAAATGAGCACGACTTCCGCTTCGATCACGCCCGCATTGCCGACCATGCCGCGGCCCGGTTCGATGATCGTCTCCGGGATGCGGTTGCCGAAGTGCTTGCGCAGGGCGCGGAAGATCGCCGTGCCGTAGGTCTTCACTGCCGGCACGCTCTTGAGGTACTTCGCCGGAAATCCGCCGCCGAGGTTCACCATCGCGAGCGTGATGCCGCGTTCGCCGCAGTCGCGGAAAACCGCGGCCGCGGAGGCGAGCGCGCGGTCCCACGCATGCGGATTGCGCTGCTGCGAGCCGACGTGAAACGACAGGCCGTGGGGCTCGAGGCCGAGCCGCTGCGCGTGTTCCAGCACGTCCGCGGCCATGGCGGGCTCGCAGCCGAACTTGCGCGAGAGCGGCCACTCCGCCCCGATGCAGTCGGAGAGGATGCGGCAGAACACGCGGGCGCCCGGCGCGGCGCGCGCGATCTTTTCCACTTCCGCGCCGCAGTCGACCGCGAACAGGCGCACACCGAGCGCGTAGGCGCGCGCGATGTCGCGTTCCTTCTTGATGGTGTTGCCATAGGAGATGCGCTCGGCCGCGGCGCCGGCGGCGAGCACCATCTCGATCTCGGGCACCGAGGCGGCGTCGAAGCAGGAGCCGAGCGAAGCCAGGAGCGACAGCACCTCCGGCGCCGGATTGGCTTTCACGGCGTAGTAGACGCGCGTGTCCGGCAGCGCCTTCGCGAACGCATGGTAGTTGTCGCGCACCACCTCGAGGTCGACGACCAGGCGGGGCCCGTCGTCGCGGTGCTGACGCAGGAATCCGCGGATGCGCGAGGTCATTGGCGCTACTCTCTTCCAAGGCTCAAGGACGGGCGGCGCCCTCGTTGCGGTTCAGGCGGCGCGCTCATCGCGTGCCGCCCGGCGTCAGCGGGTGGAAGAGACTGCGTCACGCCGCGCGGTGGAGACGCGGGCGCTGCGCGGGCTCTTCGCCCGGGATGCTGCCTTGGCTTGGAGCGGGAAGGACCCGTTCCGCACGGCCGGCAAGGATGGACAAGCCTCTTCGGTGTCGACCTTTGGAGGGCCGACGCGACCAAGAAGCCCGTTCCGTCGTTGCTTTAAGCCGCGTCGCCCGGTGAGGGCGGGCTACGCCGGTTTCGCTTCCGGCTGCCGGTCGTCGGGTTGAGGAAGCGCTGCTTCCTCAGGCGGCTGTCCGGCCTCTTGTCCGGATGACCACCGACCGGCACGCGACCACAGGCACGTGCGAAATAGGGCGATGCGCCAGATAGGGAGTGCGACCGTCACATGCAAGTGTTTTCACGCAGCGGCCGCGAGGTGGCTCACTGGCGCGTCGTGAACGGCTCGACCCGCATGCCCGAACGGACGAAGGCGATCATCACCGCGACGCCGGCCAGGAAGAACACGACCTGCAGGGCGTAGACGCCGTATTCGCCGAGATTGAACAGGTTGGCGAACGCCCAGCCGCCCGCGAACGCCGCGCCGAACACCTCGGCACCGATCAGGATCGCGGCGCTGATCACGGTCGAGACGTTCAGCCAATTGATGCGGCGGCGGGGAACGGCGAGTGTCGTCTTCTGATCCATCGCGGGTCCTTGTCTCGCCGCAATGTCCACGAAAGCGGTCGCTCGATCAAGCGATTTGCGGCCCGAAATTCGCCGTCCGCCGTTTGTCGCAGGGATGCCGGCTCACTACATTGCGGTGTTCTCCCGCACCATGGAACCCCGATGCAATCCCGGACCGATGTTGCCGCTGCCGACAACCCGCTGCTCGAGATGTGGAGCCCGCCGTTCGAGGTGCCGCCGTTCGAGCGCGTCGCGCCGGACCATTTCCGCCCTGCGTTCGATCATGCGCTCGCGGTGCACCGTGCGGAGATCGCGAGAATCGCGGACGAGACCGCGGCTCCGACGTTTGCCAACACCATCGAGGCGCTGGAGCGCTCGGGCCGCCCGCTCGCGCGCGTGTCGAACGTGTTCTACGCCCTGGCCGGCGCCCACACCGGCGACGCCATTCAGGCGATCGAGCGTGACATGGCGCCGCGGCTGGCGAGCCACTGGAACGAAATTCACCTGAACGCGGCGTTGTTCGCCCGGCTCGACGCGCTGCATGCGCAACGCGCCGGCCTTGGCCTGACGGCCGAGCAGGCGCGCGTGCTCGAGCGTTATTACGCGCTGTTCCGCCGCGCCGGCGCGGGGCTCGATGCGGCGGCGAAGCGGCGCCTGAAACAGATCGCGGAGCGGCTGGCGACCTTGGGGACGAGCTTCGGCCAGAACGTGCTCGCCGACGAGCAGTCGTACACCCTGGCGCTGCAAGGCGAGGATGATCTGGCCGGCCTGCCTGATTTCGCGCGCGCTGCGGCGCGCGGGGCGGCCGAGGAGCGCGGCCTGCAGGGGCGGCACGTCGTGACCTTGAGCCGCTCCAGCATCGAGCCGTTCCTGCAGTTCTCGGCCCGGCGCGATCTGCGTGAAAAGGCGTTCGCGGCGTGGATCGCGCGCGGCGAAGGCGGCGCCGGGAAGGCGACCGACAACCGGCCGATCATCGCCGAGATGACCGCGCTGCGCGACGAGCGCGCACGCCTGCTCGGCTACCCGAGCTACGCGCACTACAAGCTCGACGACACGATGGCCAAGACGCCCGACGCGGTCACCGGCCTGCTCGATGCCGTGTGGGAGCCGGCGCGGCGGCGGGTAGCACTGGAGCGCGACGCTCTGCAGGAGCTGGCCGCGGCGGACGGCGACAACTTCCGCCTTGCGCCTTGGGATTGGCGCTTCTACGCCGAGAAGTTGCGCAAAGCGCGCTTCGACCTCGACGAACGCGCGGTCAAGCCGTTCCTGCCGCTCGAGAACATGATCGAGGCAGCGTTCTACACCGCGAACCGACTGTTCGGCCTCAGCTTCGTGCCGCGCGCCGACGTGCCGGTCTATCACCCCGACGTGCGCGTCTGGGAAGTGACCGGACCGGGGAACAAGCATGTCGGCGTGTTCTTCGGTGACTATTTCGCGCGGCCTTCGAAGCGCAGCGGCGCCTGGATGACGAGCTTGCGCGAGCAGGAAAAGCTCGACGGCGAAGTGCGGCCGATCGTTCTCAACGTCATGAATTTCAACAAGGGCGTCGGCGAACCGACGCTGCTCTCCTTCGACGACGCGCGCACGCTGTTCCACGAATTCGGCCACGGCCTGCATGGGCTCATGTCCGACGTGACCTACCCGATGATCGCCGGCACCGGCGTGCTGCAGCGACTTCGTCGAATTGCCCTCGCAGCTCTACGAGCATTGGCTCGACCGGCCGGAAATCCTCGCGCGCTTCGCCCGGCATTACCGCACCGGCGAGCCGATGCCCGAACCGCTGATGGATCGCCTGATCCAGTCGCGTACGTTCAACCAGGGCTTCCTCACGACCGAATATCTCGGCTCGTCCTATGTTGATCTCGATTTCCATCTCGGCGGCGCGAAAGATGCCGGCGCGGTCGAGGCCGAAACGCGCGGCCGCATGCGGATGCCCGAGGAAGTCGTGATGCGCCACCGGCCGCCGCAGTTCCAGCACATCTTCACCGGCGACGGCTACGCGGCCGGGTATTACAGCTACCTATGGTCCGAGGTGCTCGATGCCGATGCGTTCAACGCTTTCGTCGACGCGGGGGACGTGTTCGATCCCGCAGTCGCGCAACGGCTGCGCGATCACATCTACGCGGCGGGCGGCGCGCGCGATCCGGTCGAAGCCTACAAGGCGTTTCGCGGCCGGATGCCGACGGTAGCGGCGCTGCTGCAGCGGGCGCGGTCTGGCCGACGAGGCCGCATGAACCTGCACAGCGCCGGACACCGCCGCGGCGTCGCCTGCGCGCCGCATCATGCCGCGGTCGAGGCCGGCCGGGCGATCCTGGCCGAAGGCGGCAACGCCATCGAAGCGATGATCGCCATGGCGGCCACTATCGCGGCCGTCTATCCGCACATGAACCATGTCGGCGGAGACGGCTTCTGGCTCATCCGCGAGCGCACGGGGCGCGTGCGCGCCGTCATGGGGGCGGGTGCGGCCGGCGCCAAGGCCATGCCCGAGCTCTATCGCGAGCACGACGCGATCCCGCCGCGCGGGCCGCTCGCGGCGCTGACCGCGCCGGCCGCCGTCGCCTCCTGGGCGCTCGCGCACGAGGCCGCGAAGGCGCATGGTGGGAGGTTGCCGCTCGCGCTGCTGCTCGGCGACGCGATCCACCGTGCGCGCGAAGGCTCCGTGGTCAGCCGCAGCCAGGCGCGGCTCAGCGCCGAGAAGCTGGCCGAGCTGAAGGACGTTCCTGGTTTCGCGGCGGCTTTCCTGCCTGACGGCAAGCCGCCGGCCGAGGGCATGACGCTGAAGCAGATCGCGCTGGCTGCGACGTTCGAGCAGCTCGCCCATGCCGGGCTCGACGACTTCTACCGCGGCGACGTCGGGCGTGAGATCGCCGCCGACCTTGAGGCGATCGACAGCCCGGTGACGCGCGCCGATCTTGTCGCCTGCCGCGCCGAGCTGGCCGAGCCGCTCTCGGTCGGCGTTTCCGCGGGCACGCTGTACAACACCCCGCCGCCGACTCAAGGGTTGGCCTCGCTCATCATCCTGGCGCTGTTCGACCGCCTGCGCGTGCGCGAAGCCGAGGGCTTCGACCACGTCCACGGCATCGTGGAGGCGACCAAGCGTGCGTTGCGCGTGCGCGACCGCACCGTCACCGATCCGGCGCACTTGTCGCATCCGCCCGAGCGCTTCCTCGACGCCTCCTTTCTCGACGCCGAGGCCTCGCGCATCGATCGGCGCAAGGCCGCGCCGTGGCCGGCGCGCGCGGGCGACGGCGACACGATCTGGATGGGGGTCGCGGACGCCTCCGGGCTCGTGGTCTCCTACATCCAGTCGCTCTACTGGGAATTCGGCTCCGGCTGCGTGCTGCCGCGCACCGGCGTGCTGATGCAGAACCGGGGCGCGAGCTTCTCGCTCCACAAGGGAGCGCTGAACGCGCTCGCGCCCGGCCGCAAGCCGTTCCACACGCTCAACCCGGCGCTCGCCGTGCTCGCCGACGGCCGCGTCATCGCCTACGGCGCCATGGGCGGCGACGGCCAGCCGCAGAGCCAGGCCGCGCTGTTCACCCGCCACGTAGGGTTCGGCCGATCGCTCGAGCAAGCCGTGGACTCGCCGCGCTGGCTGCTCGGCCGCACCTGGGGCTCGACGGTGACCAAGCTGCGCCTGGAGTCGCGCTTCGACGCTGAGCTGATCGACCGCCTGATGTCGGCCGGCCACGATGTCGAGGTCCTTGGCGAAGCCTATTCCGACCTCATGGGCCATGCCGGCGCGGTGGTGCTGCATCCCGGCGGCACGCTCGAAGGGGTGCACGATCCGCGCGCCGACGGAGGGGCGGCGGGGATGTAGAAAGCGTAGATGTAGAAAGCGTAGATGTAGAAAGCGTAGCCCGGCTTTCGCTTCTTCAGCGAAAGCCGGGTGTGGCCGTGAGATTTATCCCGGATTGCGCTATGGCGCGTCGTGAATGTCGGCGTTCGTGCAGGCGCAATCCGGGCTACGACCAGCGCGCGGGGCTTCCGCCGCGCGTGGATGCGAACAGCACGCCGAGCAGGAAGCCGAAGCCGATGCCGAGCGCCAGCATGGCCTTGGGGTGCTGCAAGGATTGCTCGGCCAGCACGTCGTCCAGGTCGGAGGCGCTTGTCTTGGCCGCCGCGATCGCGTCCTGCGCCATGCCGGCGGCGCTATCATAGGCGTCGGCCGCGACCGCCTTGGCCTGCTGCACCATGCCGCCCGCCTGCTGTCCGGACTCACGGGCAGCTTCGTCGACCGCCTCGCCGCCGCGTTTCATGGTCGCGAAATTCGAATTGGTCATTGCACCCTCCTTGGCACTCTCCTTGCGCTCCCGTCACTCGCGATAGCGCCGCGTGCGCCGGATCATCGTCCCTGTGCCGCACAGCCGGCATTGGTATTCGCGCCGGGTCGATTGGTTGCCGTCGAGCGCCGGCCCGTATTCGCCGTTGAGCGCCATCGGGATGTTGCACGCCTCGCACAGGGGTGCGGGATACGGCGAGGTGCGCGAACGCCGGGGCGTCGCATCGGGTTGTGCAACGAGATGCATGGTGTCTGTCCTGCCTGCGGAAACTCGCGAACTGCGCGAGAGTTCCGGCCCGAGCCGGCACCATTCCCGGCTCACACCTGCGCGAGGGGCGCGACTGGCGCCTTCATTCCGTCCTGGTCGGTGCTATGGTGCGCGCCGGTCGCCTCGAAATCGAAGGATGTGGCAATTGCACCGGTTCCGCCTCGCGCTCTCGGCGCTCGCCCTTGCCGTCTTCGCCGCGCCGGCACACGCGCATCCGCATGTCTGGGTGACGATGCAGAGCGAGCTGGTCTATGCGGCCGACGGCAGCGCCAGCGCCGTGCGCCATGCCTGGACCTTCGACGACATGTACTCGACCATGGCGACGATGGGGCTCGCCGCCAAGGAGAAGGGCAAGTTCACGCGCGAGGAGCTCGCGGGGCTCGCCACGGTCAACATCGAGTCGCTCAAGGACTACGACTATTTCACCTTCGCGCGCGCCGACGGCAAGCCGGTCGAGTTCGCCGCGCCCGCGCCCGGCTACTACCTCGAATTCAAGGACGGGCTGCTGACCTTGCACCTGACCCTGCCGTTCAAGGCGCCGGTGAAGGCGCAGAGCCTCGACGTCGAGGTCTACGACAATTCCTACTTCGTCAATTTCTCCTTCGCGCAGAAGGATCCGGTGGCGCTGGTCGGCGCGCCGGCCAACTGCAAGCTGGCGACCGCGCAGCCGGGCGACGCCGCCCCGACGCCGGCCAAGCCGTTGAGCGAGTCGTTCTTCAACAATCCGACGCTGTCGCAGAACTACGGCGCGCGGTTCGCCAGCCGGATCGCGGTGAAGTGCCCGTGAGCCGCGCGTGGCGCCTCGCGGCGGCGCTTGCCGTGCTGGCCGCCTGCGTGCTGCTCGCCGCCGCTCCGGATGCGGCGGCGCAGCCGTTCGGCGGCCCGCGTCCTGCGGCCGCGCCGCCGCCCGACGGCCTGGTCGCATGGATCCTGGCCCAGCAGGCCGAATTCTACCGCGCGCTGTCCGCGACCATCCGTGCCGCCAAGGCCGACGGCAGCGCGCTGTGGGCGCTGATGGGCCTGTCCTTCGCCTACGGGGTGTTCCACGCCGCCGGGCCCGGCCACGGCAAGGCGGTGATCTCCTCCTACTTGGTGGCCAATGACGAGACCTGGCGCCGCGGCGTGGCGCTGTCGTTCGCCGCGGCGATGCTGCAGGCGGTCGTCGCCGTCGCGCTCGTCGCCATCGCCGCCGCCCTGCTCGGTGCGACCGCCCGGACCATGGGCGCGGCGGTGCGCTGGATCGAGATCGTGAGCTATGCGCTGATCGCGCTGATGGGCGTGGGGCTCATGTGGGTCAAGGGACGCTCGCTCGTGCACGCGCTGCAGGAGCTGCGCGCCGCGCCGCACGCGCAGCGCCACGCCCACCCGGGCCATGCCCACCATGGCGCCCACGCGCATCATCACGCTCATGACGACCATGCCGGCCATTCGCACGGGCCGACGCCCGATCAGCTGGCCGGCCCGGGCGGCTGGAAGCGCGGCCTGACCGCGATCGTCGCGGTCGGCTTGCGTCCGTGCTCGGGCGCGATCCTGGTGCTGGTGTTCGCGCTCGCGCAGGGAATGCTGTGGGCCGGCATCGCCTCGACCTTCGTGATGGGGCTCGGCACCGCCATCACGGTCGCGGCCATCGCGACGCTCGCGGTCGGCGCCAAGTCGCTCGCCGGCCGGCTTGCGGCGACGCGCGCGGGCTACGGCGCGCTCGCGTTGCGCGGCATCGAGGTCGCGGCTGCGGCGCTGGTCCTCGCCTTCGGGCTGCTGCTGCTGTTCGGCTACATGGCGAACGAGCGGCTGCTCGCGCTGTAGGGTGGGTCAAAGGCACACGGCGCCGATGTCGTTACGCGCTTCGCCTCAAGATCACTGGCCGCGCCTTTGCCCAGTGCGCCCCGTAGGCGCGTGTAGCCAGTGGAGGAAGATTCCACCTCGATAGTAGCCGGTTTGATCGAGTAGCTGACAGGCAGCTTGCTAAGGAGCGGGCTGGAGCCCTGTGACGAAGTCCGCCTTGGGCGGGCGAGCAAGCCAGCGGGCCGTAACGCGAGTGAAGTCCGAGCAGGCCTCGAAAGTAGCGATGCGGATGCCGACCCGACTGGGTAACGGGGAAGGCAGCACCGAGCGGGGAAGGAAACCGAGCACATGCACCCGTTTGGATCCGCCGGGGTAGGGGACACAGCACGCTGGCAAGGCGACACGCGTAAACGGGGGAGGTCCGAGCGTGCGGGAAGTAGCGACCCGAACGCCACATCAGGTGGCGGCACGCCGGGCGTCGGACAGGCCCGTAAGACCGTTGAAGCCGGGTAATGCCGGCGGAGGGAAGGGGCCTGACTTCCGGCACGCTTTGGAGGAAGGCGAGGATACAGGGTGATTGGTGATGAGCCTGGAAACACCTGAACGTATCAGGAGCCTTCAGAAGAAGCTCTGTTGTAAGGCGAAGTCCGAACGTCGCAAGGTCCCTTCGCACGGGACCACACGGTTCTCTCGAAAAAAAACCGTGTTCGCTGAGCTGGCTGCCAACCGCACGCCAGCAAGCGTTCGCGACACCCGACGTGGGCCTTGCGATGAAGCCGGTCGGAGAGCCGGATGCGGGAAATCCGCACGTCCGGTTCGATGAGCGGGGAGAGGAAACGGAGCGATGGCCTCAGTGCCCCAAGCAACCGCGCCTCTCCTCGACTCTACCCCTACTTTAGGATTCCTTTCGTTAGGGCATGCAACGTGATCGCGCAATTGACGCCGCTGCGAATCGTTGCGCCTAGTTCTGTCCGGCCCTCGCACCCCGCCGGACGCATGGCCTACCGCAACCGTCTGCTCTCGTTCCTGCCGCCCGCAGACCTCGCGCTGCTCAGCCCGCATTTCAACCGCGTCCCGTTCGAGCAGGGAGACGTCCTGATCGAGGAAGGCGTGCGCTTCGAGAAAGTGCTGTTCGTGCAGGCCGGGGTGATCTCCTACGTCACCGTCATGCGCGACGGTACGGCGGTCGAGAGTGTGTCCATTGGACGCGAAGGCGCGATCGGGCTCGGCAGCAGCGCCAGCACCGGCGTGGCGATGCGCCGGGCGGTGGTGCAGATCGCCGGCGAGGCGCTCGCCATCGACGCGTTCCGGATGCGCGACGCGTTCGAGACCAGCGAGGCGGTACGGCGCATGACGCTGCACTACACCGCCATCATGCTGTCGCAAGTGCTGCAGGGCGCCGCCTGCAACGCGCGCCACACGGTCGAGGCGCGGCTCGCCCGCTGGCTGTTGACGAATTGCGACCGCGTCGAAGGCCGCGAGCTGCACTTCAAGCACGAATACTTGGCCGAGATGCTCGGCGTTCAGCGCACCTCGATCACGCTCGCCGCACGCGCCATGCAGAAGGCCGGGCTGATCCAATACAGCCGCGGCGTGATCGTGATGAAGGATCGCGACGGATTGCTCGACCTGTCGTGCGAATGTTACGGCGTCATCCGCGACCAGATAAACCAACTTCTGCCAATTGATCGGGCATAACAGGGCAAGATATTACCGGTATTAGGGATTCGTTAAGTGTCCCAACGTAACTTCCCGCCGTATGTTTGGAATCTCACATTTGCGCGGAATGCGGCGCAAATCAGTCCTTCGGAGCCCCATTCATGGCCTCTACCGCGCTCGCGCTTGAGCTCAACGTCGTCGAGGGCGGCGCGCGGCCGCAAGGCGCGGGTGCGCAAGCGGCGCCGCAGCCGGGCGACGTGACGCCACGGCGCGATCACGGCTACACCATGTCGCTCGCGCGCATCGCGCTCGAGCAGATCGACGCGCTCATGCTTCCCGCCGACCCGCCGAGCTATGAGGTCTGGTATGCCTATGCGAGCGGGGCGAATCCGGCGCTCAACCAGTGCATCAACGCGACCATCAAGGTGAGCGGCACGCTCTCGGTGCATGAGCTCGACAAGGTCTACGAGCAGTACCTCTCGCCGCTGCGGCTCGCGGACCGGATGGAGGGCACCGGCACCAAGATCTCCGACGAGGTCGACCAGATCCTCTCCATGCTCAATGCCGCGACCGGCGTTGCCGCCAACTATCGCGAGAACCTCGCCGACGCGACGCAGCAACTTGCCGGCGAGTTCGATTCGAGCACGGTGCGCGCGATCGTCGACAGCCTGGTGCAGCTCACCAAGGACGTGGAGAAGAAGAACGCCACGCTCGAAGGCGCGCTCAACAGCTCCAAGCAGCAGATCAACCACCTGCAGAAGGACCTGGAAGCGATCCGCGTCGAGAGCCTGACCGACCCGCTGACCGCGGTCGCCAACCGCAAGCATTTCGACCAGACGCTCGATCAGGCCATCGCCACGACGAAGTCGGAGAAAAAGCCGCTGTCGCTGCTGCTGCTCGACATCGACCATTTCAAGAAGTTCAACGACCTCCATGGCCATCAGCTCGGCGATCACGTGCTGCGCCTCGTCGCCCAACTGATCAAGGGTTCGATCAAGGGGCAGGACCTGGCGGCGCGCTACGGCGGGGAGGAGTTCGCCGTCATCCTGCCGGCCACGGCGCTGGACGATGCCTTGGCGGTGGCCGAGAACGTCCGTCGCGCCGTAAAGGACAAGGAACTGATCAAGCGCTCCACCAACGAAAGCCTCGGGCGCGTGACGGTCTCGATCGGGGCCGCGCAGCTGCGTCCCGCCGATACCGCGCAGACCCTGATCGAGCGCGCGGACAAATGCCTTTATGCCGCCAAGCATCGCGGCCGCGACCGCGCGGTCGGGGAAAATGCCCTGGACTAGCCTAAAGTTGACTGTCGCGCGACTGCGTCCTTTCAGGTTGACTATGGCGCGAAGGCGTTAGGCGGTATGGCGGCGCGCCGGTGTGGCGGCCGATAAGGGTTTTTACGACTCTCCGCGCCGGACGATATCCTAATATCCTGCTAGGGTGGCGCGGCGTCCTGCTTACGCCACACCACCGCCTGTTCAGTGCGTATGACCGCTTCCAGCGGGCGCCCAAAACACACGGTGTGAAGGGTAATCAGGGTTACCAAAACCTTTAACGGACGGGTAATTCCTCGCGCGCAGGATCAGGATTTATATGACTCTGTCGGGTAGGAGCGGAGGTAAGCTTTCAGTCCCTTGATTTCCGAATGCAGGAGAGGCCAGCAATGACTGCCCTGAATTGGGGGCTCGCCCCAGCGGATGACGCGGTCGCGCGGGTCGAATTGGATCTGATCGACCGCATCGCGCTCTCGGGCTTGGGCAACGGCGCAGCCGATAACGGGACCGGCGCGCAGAACGCGGCCATGGCGAGTGAGGAGGCGGCCGACACAGCGAGCGGTGCCGGCGAGCCGGGCGCTTCCGAGATGGCGATCGGTACTACCTATAACGTGCTGATCGTCTACAGCGGCGATCCGCGCTACCGGCCCGCCTTCGACGCCGCCGAAGCGCGCTGGGAGCAGATTATCACAGGCGAGATTCCCGACGTCAACACGAGCTCATGGGGCCTGATTGACGACCTGCGCGTCGATGCGCGCATCGAGACCATCGACGGCGTCGGCGGCATCCTGGGAAGCGCCGGCCCCGACGGTCTGCGCTCGGGTTCGCGGCTGCCCTATCACGGTAACATGCGGTTCGACAGCGCCGATGTCGAGAACCTGTTCGTCAACGGTCAGCTCGCCAACGTCATTTTGCACGAGATCGGACACATCATCGGGATCGGCACCATCTGGGACGATCTCGGCTTGCAAACCGGGGCTCGCTACACCGGGGCAAACGCACTCGCCGAATATCGCACGCTGAGCGGCAATCCGGGCGCAACGTTCGTGCCGGTGGAAACCGACGGCGGCCCCGGCACCGCCTTCGGCCATTGGGACGAGGACACTTTCGACAACGAGCTGATGACCGGATTCCTCGACAGCGGGCGTCCGAACCCGATCAGTCGGATGACCATCGGAGCGCTGCGCGACTTCGGATACACCGTGGAGCTCGGAGTGGCGGACGCCTATCAGATGCCGGGCGGCCCTCCGCAGCCGCCGCCCTCCGGGTCGACCCCGCCGTCTGCGCTTCCGCCTGCCGGGCCGCCGGCCGACAAGAATGACTTCAACGGCGATGGCCGCGCCGACATCCTGTGGCAGAACGACAACGGCACGCCCGGCATCTGGCTGATGGATGGCTTCAACCGGCTCGCCGGCGCCAATGTCGGCTTCAATCCGAGCCCGAGCTGGAAGGTGAAGGACGCCGGCGACTTCAACAGCGACGGCCATGCCGACATCCTGTGGCAGAACACCAACGGCATGGTCAGCATCTGGCTGATGGACGGGCTGAACCGGATCGCGGAGGGCGGCGAGGCCTTCAATCCGGGCCCGACCTGGAAGATCAAGGACACCGGCGACTTCAACGGCGACGGGCGCTCCGACATCCTGTGGCAGAACGACAACGGCGCGGCCGGGATCTGGCTGATGAACGGCCTCAGCCGGCATCAGGACAGCGGCATCGGCTTCAATCCGGGGCCGACCTGGAAGGTCAAGGCGGCGGGCGACTTCAACGGCGACGGCAAGGCCGACATCCTGTGGCAGAACGACAACGGCGCGGCCGGAATCTGGCTGATGAACGGGCTGAACCGGATCGCCGACAGCGGCATCGGCTTCAATCCGGGCCCCAGCTGGAAGATCAAGGACGCGGGCGACTTTAACGCCGACGGCAAGGCCGACATCCTGTGGCAGAACGACAACGGCACGCCCGGCATCTGGCTGATGGACGGCTTCAACCGGCTCGCCGACGGCGGCGTGGGATTCAACCCAGGCCCGACCTGGAAGGTCAAATCGGCCTCCGATTACAACGGCGACGGCAAGGCCGACATCCTGTGGCAGGACGACAACGGCGCACCCGGCCTGTGGCTGATGAACGGCCTGGCGGTGATCGCCGAAAGCGGCATCGGCTTCGATCCCGGGCCGAGCTGGAAGGTCATCGAGCACGCCGACCTGATCTGAGTGCGCTCGAAGCGCGAGCCATCGAATGATAGCGCATGATCCCGAAAAGTGTGCAGCTAGCAGCCGCGCACGGCGTCAACGCGTGAAATCATCCGCCCTGAGCGCGATCGGCTCGCCGTGCGGCGTGCGATCGGCGGCGTGGTCCCAGGCCTGATAGTAGCGCCGCAGCATCTCGGTGCTGGCAATGCCCTTCTCGGCCACCAGGCGCTCAAGCGCCGCCAGCCAGTGGCGGTAATAGGTTTCGCCGGTGTCGGGATCGCCCGCGCCTTGAGCGAGCTTGATCTCGGCGGCGAGCGCGGCGGCCCATTCGCTCCAGCTGAACAGCCCGCGCGCGTGCAGCGTCAGCGCCATGGCAAAAGCCTGCGCCTCCCACGGCTCGCGGAACACCGGCCCTTCACCATCGCGCGGGATGCCGGGGATGACGTCGAGCGCGCGTTGCGCCGCGATCGGGTCGGTCACGCCGCCTCCAAATAGGGCTCGAACGCGTCGATCGAGATCTTCACCGTCGGGTCGGCGTCCGCGCCCCACAGTTCGCGCCCCTCGAACACGACGGTGTAGAGCCATTGCGGATTTTCGCCCAGCCCGGTTGCCGCCGTGTCGGGGAACACGTGGCAGCCGTGATCGCGCTCGATGGTGCCGACATGGCCGCGCACGTAGCGCGGCAGCCGCGTGTGCGTCGCCGGGTGGATGTTGCGCGCGCGCACGCGGTTGCCCGGCTTGAACCTGGCCGCCGCCGGCGCCTCCCGGCCGAACTTGCCACGCACCAGGATGCGCTCCACGTCGGCGAGCGTGAAGCGGCCGCGGCGCAACTCCTTGCCCGGCTGCAGCGCCCGCCCGGCCGCGATCTCGTCGGCCGTGATATAGCCCTGGTCGAGCAGCAGCGCCTCGAGCCCGAGGAACCACTTCTTGTAATAGGAGCTCGCCAGATAAACGTGCGGCGGCAGCGCCTCGCGATAGAAGCGCGAGCTGTCGATGTTGTAGGCGCCGGCCGCGCCCATGGCGCGCACCATCGCCATCACGCGCGCCTCCCACGCGGCATGGAATACCGGCTCGTCCGGCTCGGGCTCCACTTTCCCGAAGCCGTCCATGCCGCCCATGTCGTGGACGCCGTTCATGAGGGCTGTGCCGGCGATTTGGGAAAACCGGTGCCGATCATCGAATCGCGCGTGACCAGCTCGGCGAGCTGCTCCTCGCTCCACCCCTCGGTGCCGGCCGGGCGCATCGGCAAGACAAGAAAGCGCGTCTCGGCGGTCGAATCCCACACGCGGATCTCGGTGTCCTGCGGCAGGGTGACACCGAAATCGGCGAGCACGCCGCGCGGGTCCTTGACGGCGCGCGAGCGGTACGGCGCGGCCTTGTACCAGACCGGCGGCAGGCCGAGCATCTCCCACGGATAGCAGGAGCACAGCGTGCACACGACGATGTTGTGGGTCCGCGGCGTATTCTCCACCGCCACCAGATGGTCGCCGACGCGGCTGACATGGCCGAGCGTGCCGACCGCCTTGGTGGCGTCCTGCATCAAGGCCTGCTTGAAGGCCGGATCGCTCCAGGCCTTGGCGACGACGCGCGCGCCGTTGCGCGGGCCGATCCGGGTCTCGTAAGCCTCGATGATGGCGTCGAGCGCGGCCGGATCGACGTAGCCCTTCTCGGTCAGGATGGTCTCGAGCGCGCGCACGCGCAGCTGCGTCTCGCTCAGCTCCGAGCCATGCTCGTGGTCGTGATGCTCGTCGTGGTCGTGATCGTGCGCCATGCGGGCTCCGTCGCGCTTCGTTTGGGCTAATATATAGCATGGCGCTTGCCCATTTCACCGTCCTCGCCGACCGCATCGACCGCTTCACGACGGCGGTCGGGCGCGCGGCCGCGTGGGGCGCGCTGTTCATGGTGGTCACCAGCTTCGCGGTTGTGCTGCTGCGCTACGTGCTCGGCTTCGGCTCGATCTGGCTGCAGGAGTCGATCCTCTACGCCCACGCCGCCGTCTTCCTGCTCGCGGCGGCATGGACCCTGAAGGTCGGCGGGCACGTGCGCATCGATGTGTTCCAGGCGCAGGCCTCGCCGCGCACCAAGGCGATGATCGACCTCGCCGGCGCAGCCCTGCTGCTGCTTCCGTTCGCGACGGCGCTGTTCATCCTCTCATGGCCCTATGCGGCGCGCTCGTGGGCAATCCTTGAGCGCTCGCGCGAAGCGAGCGGCCTGCCGCTGGTGTTTGTGCTCAAGAGCCTGATCCCGGCGTTCGCGCTGCTGCTTGCCCTGCAGGGCGTAGCGCAGGCGATAAGGGCGGCGGTGCTTCTCATCCCTCCCCCGAAGGGGGAGGGTGGCTGCGAGCGAAGCGAGCAGACGGGTGGGGAAACTCTCCATTTGCGAGAACCCCACCCGGCCTCCCCCGGCTCAACGCCAGGGTCGGCCACCCCCCCCCACCCAAGTCGGATGTTTCCGACTTGGGATTCATTAGGTGGCCGATCCCTGGGTAAACCCAGGATCGGCTGGGGCAGGGATGGGAGAGACTGATGCCTCTCCCCGAACTCCTCGCCATCCTGCTGGTCGTTGCGGTCTGCACCTTGCTGTTCGCCGGCTATCCGGTGGCGCTCACGCTCGGCGGCGTGTCGCTCGCCTTCGCGCTCCTCGGCCACGTGCTCGGCGCGCTCGACCTCGGCTTGCTCGGCGCGCTGCCGCAACGCGTGTTCGGCGTGATGACCAACGAGGTGCTGCTGGCGATCCCGCTGTTCATCTTCATGGGCGTGATGCTGGAGCGCTCCCGCATCGCCGAGGATTTGCTCGAGAGCATGGGCCGCCTGTTCGGCGCGCTGCCCGGTGGGCTCGGCTTCGCGGTGGTGCTGGTCGGCGTGCTGCTGGCGGCGGCGAAGGGCGTGGTCGGCGCGACCGTGGTCACCATCGCGCTCATTACATTGCCGGCGATGCTGCGCCACGGCTACGACCCGCGCCTTGCCGCCGGCATCGTTGCCGCAACCGCGACGCTGGCGCAGATCATGCCGCCGGCGACTGTGCTGGTGCTGCTTGGCGACCAGCTCAACAACGCCTTCCAGGCGGCGCAGCTCGCCGGCGGCAACTTCGCGCCCGACACGGTCTCGGTCAGCGATCTGTTCGCCGGCGCGATCGTGCCGGCGCTCCTGCTGGTGCTGCTCTATCTCATGTTCCTCGCCGTCGTCGCGGCGGTGCGGCCGCAATACTCGCCGCCGATCCCACCCGAGCCGAGGGCGCCGCGCGGCTTGAAGCTCGCGCATCAGCTCGCCGGGGCGCTGATCGCGCCGGTGGCGCTGATCCTCACGGTGCTCGGCTCGATCCTGTTCGGCCTCGCCACCGCCACCGAGGCGGCCGCGATCGGCGCGGTCGGCGCCGTGCTGCTGGCGGCGCGGCGTAACGCGCCGGCTTGGCCGGCCATGCTGTGCGTCGCCGCGTTCGCCGCGCTGCTGGTGCTGCGCGCGCTCACCGACGTGCGCGTCGGCCGCGCCGGGGGCTTGGCGCACGACGCGGGAGTCGTCGCGGCCGTCCTGTTGATGGCGCTGGTCGGGGTCAGCCTCGCGCTCGCGCTGCGCCAGGTGTGGCGCGCCGGCTTCCTCACCGACACGCTGGCCAAGACCACGCAGACCACGTCGATGATCTTCACCATCCTGATCGGCGCGACCCTGTTCAGCCTGGTGTTCCGCGGCCTCGGCGGCGACGACATGGTGCACCGCGCGCTCGGCGCACTGCCGGGCGGCGTCGGCGGCGCGATCCTCACGGTAATGATCGCGATGTTCCTGCTCGGCTTCGTGATGGACGCGTTCGAGATCATCTTCGTGGTGATCCCGATCGTGGCGCCGGCGCTGCTCAAGCTGCCCGGCGTCGATCCGGTGTGGCTCGGCGTGATGATGGCGGTCAACCTGCAGACCTCCTACATGCACCCGCCGCTCGGACCGACATTGTTCTACCTGCGCGGCGTCGCGCCGCCCGAAATCACCACGCGCCACATCTATGTCGGCATCATTCCGTTCGTGGCGATCCAGTTGCTGGCGCTGGTGGTGCTGTGGTTCGTGCCGGGGCTTGCGACCTGGCTGCCGCATGCGGTTTATGGGAGGTGATTGCGTGTCCCGCGCGCGTTGCAGCGCTTAGCGCTGCGATGCAGAACCGGGACCGTGAAGGGCGAGAACGACGATCATACGGTCCCGGGTCTGCAACGCGTCATTTCATGCCGCGTCGCGCCCGGGACACGAGGGAGAGACGCATGAAAGCCGCCGAACTGTTCGACCTCACCGGGAAAACCGCGCTGGTCACCGGCGCCTCGAGCGGGCTCGGCGTGCGCTTCGCCGAGGTGCTGGCGGCGAACGGCGCCAAGGTCGCGCTGGTGGCGCGCCGCGCCGAGCGGCTCAAGGACCTGCAGGCGCGGATCGGCGCGGCCGGCGGGCAAGCGATCGCGATCGCCGCCGACGTGACCGATCGCGCCGCCATGGCGCGCGCGTTCGACGCCGCCGAGAAAGCGTTCGGCACGGTGACGATCCTGGTCAACAATGCCGGCGTGGCGCATTCCGGGCGCGCGGTCGATATGCCCGAGAGTGAATGGCGCCGCGTGCTCGACACCAATCTCGATGCGGTTTTCTTCTGGGCGCAGGAGGCGGCGCGGCGCATGCTGGCGGCGAAGACCGGCGGCGCGATCGTCAACACCGCCTCGATCCTCGGCTTCGGCGTCGCCAAGGGCACCGCGGCCTACGCCATCGCCAAGGCCGGCGTGGTGCAGCTCACCAGGGCGCTCGCCGTCGAGCTCGCGTTCCGCGGCATCCGCGTCAACGCCATCGCGCCCGGCTACATCGTGACCGAGATCAACCGCGAGTATGTCGTTGAGCGCGGCGAGAGCCTGACGCGCGAGATTCCGATCGGTCGCGTCGGCGCCGAGCGCGACCTCGATGGCGCGCTGCTGTTGCTTGCTTCCGACGCCGGGCGGTTCATGGCGGGTGCGACCATCGTGGTCGACGGCGGGCAGAGGGTGGCGTTGCGCGGAGCGTGATCTCTCCTCAGTCTTCCCCCGAAGGGCGTCCAAACGGGGAGGGTGGACCGCAATGCGCGGATAGCGGTGCCGGATGGGGTTCCGAGGCGAGGCCGCTGGAGGGAAACGAATTTGACAATCGGCGTGAAAAGTCTATCTTGAGACTAGGAATCTAATGTTAGACGTTTGTCATGATGGCAACGACCGCGACCGAGTTCGAATTCCCAACCGCAGCCCCGGGCGTGCTCGCCGCGGACGCCTTGCGCGACCCCAAGGTGAGGGCACGGATGTCGCCGGCTGCCGTGCGGTTGTTCCTGCGGCTGTCCGACTTGTGGCGGTTGGCGGTCGATCAACGGCGCATCTTGCTCGGCGATGTATCCCGCCCGACGTACCACAACTGGCAGGGCGGAAAGATCGGAGTGCTTACGCGCGATCAGCTCGAACGCATCTCGCTTCTGCTCGGCATCCACAAGGGGCTGAGGCTGCTGTTCGCCGATGAGGCAAGCGCCACGCGCTGGTTCACCAGTCCCAACCGTGACCTTCCGTTCGGAGGCCAGTCGCCGCTGGACCGGACGCTGCGCGGCAGCATCGATGACCTTTACGCGGTGCGCCGCTACATCGACGCGTGGCGCGGTATGAAATGACCCCGCGCGTGCGGGTTCGCAAGGCGACGCATCGTCTGATCGCCAGCCGCTACCCGACAGTGGGCGTCTTCGACGACCTCGCCGCCGACCGGGATGAACTCACGATCGTCTTTCTTCTTGAATCGGCGACCAACGACCGGCTCTCCATCCTCTCACGCCGCCTGCCATTGCTGCCGCCGGAGGAAATCGTCCATGGCGCGGGCGCGACCTTGGTCATGGCGGCCTTTCTGCATGCCGACGAAGCGGGCGGCCGGTTCACTGACGGGCGGCTTGGCGCGTGGTATGCGGCGTTCGATGTCGACACCGCCATCGCCGAAACGATACATCACAGCACGCGCCGGCTGCGCCTCTCGGACGGCGCCTTCCCGAGCAGCATCCAGATGCGCGAACTGATCGGCGCCATCGACTGCGCGCTGATCGATATTCGCGGGCTGCAAAAGCAGCGTCGCGAGCTGTATGACGCCGATGACTATGCCGCGTCCCGGTTATTCGGGATTGGCTTGCGCTGGCCGAAGACCGGCGAGGGCGAAAACGGCATCGTTTATGACAGCGTGCGCAGGGCGGGCGGCACGAATGTCTGCGTCTATCGACCCTCGCTGATCCGGTTGCCTGTGGTGCAGGCCGGTCACTACGAATTCCGATGGAATGGCGCGGGCCAGTCGACGGTTCTCAAGCTGACCTTGCGGCACTGAAAGCGCCACAGTGAGGCTGTAGGGGTGGGCAAAGGCGCGGCCGTGATCTCACGACGATACGGAGAATCCCCCTTCGGCGCCGTGCCCACGCGGATGGACAAAAGGCGTTACCGCCGCTCTGCCTGCTTTTCCGGAAGCGGCGTCTGCGGTTGTCCGATCGGGTCTTTGCTGGCCGTGACCGTCGAACGATCGGCATGCGTTGCCTGAAAAAAGGCCGCGCTCACGATCAGGGTGGCAGCGGTGATTCCGATAGCCAGTCCTCTTGCGATGGCGGGCGCGTTTTCGGCCGGCGGATCCATCGGCCTCGTTTCGTTGGCTGGGATGCGATCGACCATGACGGAACCTCCGACGTGATTGAATCCTGGGGAAAGAACTCGGCGGCAGCTTTGTTGGTTCCGCGCGCAAGCGCGGTAGGGTGAGCAAATGCGCGGCCGTGATCTCACGATGATGCGCCGAACCCCCTTCCGCGCCGTGCCCACGCGGACAAATCGAACAAGCAACTGCGTGGGCCCCGCCGCCTCGAGTGGCCGCCGTCAATACTGATAGCGCCTAATCCTCATTCGGGATATTCAGCAGCTCGCCGCATGCCTTGCAGTGTACTGCGTCCGGCTCGTGGCGCAGGAGGCCGCAGGAAGGGCAAGCGAAACGCACCTTGTTGGGACGGAGCACGGCCCGCGCCAGTCCGAAGAATAGCGTGACGCCGAAGATCATGATGACGACCGAGATCAGCCGTCCGCTGGTGCCGGGCAGCGTGATGTCGCCAAAGCCGGTCGTCGTGAGCGCGGTCACGGTGAAATAGAGGGCATCGGCGTAGTTCGCGATCGCCGGATTGGTGCCGTGCTGGGTCTCGTAGACCATGCCGGTCATCACGAACAGAAACACCACGAAGTTGGCCACCGCGATGATGATCTCCTGATGGGCGCGGAAGAAGGGAATGTCCTGGCGCAGCCGGTTGAGAAGCGGAAAACTGCGCAAAAGCCGCAATGTGCGCAGAATGCGCAGGAAGCCGGCGGCCTCACCGACCAAGGGCGCGAGGAACGAGACGATCGCCACGATGTCGGCCCAGGCAACCGGATGCGCCAGGTCGCGCAGCCTATGACGGCTGATGAGCAGGCGCGCACCGAAATCCGCCAGGATGATCAGGCCGAACAAGACATCGAGCGCCTCGACGATATTGTTGCGCCGCGCAAATGAGGTCGCGACGATGAACAGCAATGTGATCAGGTCGAACGCCAGCAAGCCGTAGCGGAATTGATGGGCTTCCCGCGTGCCGCCTTCATAAAGTTGGCGGAGCCACGCTTGGGTGCGCTTGCCTTGGGTGCGCTTGAGCCGGCCCGCTTCAGCCGTCATCCGACCGTCTCGATGGCGCGGGCAAACAGTCGGGCGGAATCTTGCCAAGTGGGGAACTGAGCCGCTGCCGCGCGAGCGTTCGTGGCAAGCCGCTGCCGTTCAGCAGGATCGCCGATGAGACGGCGCAGTGCCTGCGCCAACGCGGCCGCATCGTCCGGAGGCACCAGCAGACCGGTCCCCGCAGGCACCGTGTCGGGAATTGCCCCCGCCATGGTGGACACGACCGGAAGCCCGTGCGTGATCGCTTCCGCGAGCGCCATCCCATACCCCTCGAAACGCGACGCGAGCACAAAAACATCGGATGCCAAATACAGTTCGATGATACGCTTGGGTGGCACGGCGCCGAGCACCGCGATCCTGTCGCCAAGGCCGTAGGCCGCGATGTCGGCGTCGAGCTGCGCGGCGGTGGCTGGATTGCGAGTGCGGTCGCCCGCGATCGTCAGCCGCCAGGGCATGCCGGCAAGCGTGGCCAACGCTGCGATCAGCAAATCGTATCCTTTGTCCGGCACCACCGAACCGATCGAGAGCAGCCGAACGAGGCCGTCGTTGCTGCCAAGCGCCGGCGGGCCGGGATCATTGCCCGGTCGCACAACGCTGATGCGCTGAGCCGGGACGTCGTAGTCACCGATCACGATCCGGGCGGTTGCCTTACTGGTGACCACGACGCGCGCGGCAGCAGCGAGCGCGGCGCGCTCGCTCTTGCGGAAGGTGTCTGCCTGCGTGGTGGCGAGATCCGGAGTGCAAAGCAAGCGGTTGATGCACCAGCGCGATGAGCGGCGTGCGGCATCGCAGCGCGCCGGCCTCGGGCAGCGCCCCGAACGCAAGCCCGTCGAGGACAGTCGGGCAGCCGGCCGGCACCGCGGATAGTATCGAAAGCGCGGTCGCACGCTGCGCGACGCTCGGAAACGGAAAGCTGTTGCCGATGTCGGCGACATCCACCTGCCAACCGAGCCGCCGAAGCTCCTGGATGATGCGCCGGTCATAGCCATAACCTCCGGTCGGCGTGGCGAGATCACCCGGCACGGCGAACACAAGATGCGGTTCATTGGGTGGAAACCTGCGCGCAGTCCGCGACTCGCGCAGATCCGCCGCACTGAGCGCAACCATGGTCGGAGCCTCTCTCATTGCCAAGCCGGTTTCGCCTCCTTCCAGGCGCATAGGGAGAGGCCGCCGCGGAGAGAATCCAATCGGGCGTGTCGGCCGATTGCATCCAGTATGGTGAGCAGCAATGCAACGGGGGCGGGCACGTCGCCCTTTGGAATGAACGTCCACGGAGCTGAGCGAAGGCGGCGAAACCCGGCTTGATCCAGCAGCGCGGAAAACTCGTCACGAGTCAGTATTCGGTCACTGGAAAGATGCTTGGTACCAAACCCCAACACAGGCGCTATGGCCCGATACCAAACGTAATCAGCATGCAGTGTCAGGCAGAAAAAGCGGCCGCCAAACTTCAGCACCCGATAGATGCTGGCCAACACAGCTCGCTTGTCGAGCATGTGCTCGAAGGCACCGATGCAAATCGCCAGGTCGATCGATTGGTCCGCGACTCCGTTCAACTCCTCGGCGTTATCCACCTCAAACGCAAGATTGGCTTTACCAGGCGAGTTGCCAAGACGAGCGCGCGCCAATTCGATCATGCCCGGCGAGACATCAATCCCGATGCCGCGAGCGACTTCAGGTGCAAGGGCGAGGAGATGATGGCCATTGCCGCAGCCGACATCCAGGACGACATCGGAGGGCTGGAGCTCAGCCAGCTTTCGCACCAGCGCGAGTCGGTATTCGAGCAGCCGTTGCGGGTGACCGTGCTGCTCGGGAGATCCTGTCGAGGCAGATTGATCAAAGAAAGACCTGATGTCCGCGGTGTCGTTTGCGGGAGTGGTCGAGACGCCGCGAAACCTCGACCGAAGCGCGCGTCGATCCGTCCCAGGTGCTGGCCCCCGCTGCGGGCGGCCGGCGAGATCGGGAGAACTTGTCGGATTGCGCGTCTGGATCGTCGGCATGATCGGCCGCCCAAAGCGGCTCTGGCGGCAACCAGATAATCCGATTGCTTCACGTAAGTTCCTGGAACGGCTGGCGTCAGGTTGCGCCGCATTTTGTCGCCCATGCGGAACCCGGGCCGATGCGGCCGAGTTGCGCAGTCATGGCGGCAGGCGGCCGGACTAAACGGACGTGGCCCACTTTTGGGCCAGGACGAACTGATCGGCGACGGTGATCCATGAGCCCCTACCTGGCCCTGGCGGGCACGATCTTTTTGGGCGTCGGTGCGCAGGCGTTGTTCAAGATCGGCGCCACAGGAACAGACAGCACCGTGGCGCAGCTCCTGCGCGTTTCGACGATCGTGGGTTTGCTGCTGTATCTCGTCTCCGCCGTTTTCTATGTGATCTCACTGCGGGATATGTCGCTTTCCACCGCCTTTCCGACCGTTTCGTTGAGCTATCTGCTCATCACGGCGATCGGCTACTTCTACTTCAAAGAGCCTATCGGCTTCGCTCAGCTCGGAGGGCTGGTTCTGATCGTGGGCGGTGTCACGCTGCTTCATTACAAGCCATAAGAATGCTGCCTGGATAGACTTCAGAGACCCGATCGGGGCCAAATGGTCTCTGGAAGACTCAAGAATTCCGGAAGACTCAAGGATGATGACTTGTCATGCCGCTAGCGGGAAAACGAGATTGTTGCTGGAACGACGCCGCGCCAGAGACCGACTATCCGGCGCTGTCGGGATCGGGCCGGGCTGATGTTGCCGTCATCGGAGCGGGCATCGTCGGGCTCACCGCAGCATGTCTGCTGACGCGGGCGGGATTTTCCATCGCGGTCCTCGAAGCCGGCCGGACCGGGCGGCAGGTGACCGGCCGTTCGACCGCCAAGATCACCAGTCAGCACGCGCTGATCTACCGCCATCTGATCGACACATTCGGGATCGAGCAGGCGCAGCATTATGCTGACGCCAACCGGGCCGGGGCGCGGCAGATTTGCCATTGGGTTCAGGAGTTCGGCATCGCATGCGAGCTCGAACCGAAGTCCGCCTATGCCTACACCGCCGATGCCGCCCGGCGCGACGACATCGCGCGCGAGGCGGATGCTGCGCGGCGGGTCGGATTCGATGCTGAAGTTCTCGACCGGGCGCCGCTTGCGTTCAAGACTGCTGCCGCGCTGTGCTTTCGCGATCAGGCGCAGTTCAATCCAACCCGGTACCTCGTGGGACTCGCGGGCGCGGTCGCGACGGCGGGCGGACGCATCTTCGAGAATACCCGCGTGACGGCGGTCGATTCCGGGAAACGCTGGCGGGTCACGACCAGGGACGGTTCACTCGATGTCGACCACGTTGTCATGGCGACGGCTCTGCCGTTTGCCGGACCATTGGACTTTGACTACGGCCGCCGCACCCAGCCGCGCTGTCATGCCGCGATGGCTTTCCGGATGGCGCCGGAAGACGCCATCGACGGCATGTTCATCGGTATCGATGATCCGACACACTCTTTGCGGATGGGCCGCGACCGTGACGGATTGCTGCTGGTGGCTCTGGGTCCGCGCTTCAACACCGGGCAGGACGGCAATGTCGCAGGTCAATTCCGGGATCTCGAACAATGGATACGGGAAAATCTCACGGTCGGCGATACGGCATGGCGCTGGGTCAACGAAGACTACGATACAGCCGACCGCGTGCCTCTCGTGGCCTTGAAGGAGGGGTTCTACCTCGCCACCGGCTTCAACGGCTGGGGCATCAGCAACGGAGCCGCTGCGGGCATGTTGATCGCCGATCGGATTCGCGGTCGCGCGAATGCCTGGTCCGCGCTCTATGCGGATACGCGCCCGTACCCGGACGATTTCAACAGCGGGGGCGATACCCAGTCGCGTGTCACCAGCCTGGATGATATCGCGCCCGGTCAAGGTGGCGTGCTTGAGCACGGGAAGGAAAAGATTGCGGTGTGGAAGGATGCCGACGGGACACCGCACGCCGTCTCCGCCTCCTGCACGCACGAAGGCTGCACGGTCACCTGGAATAATGCCGATCGCACCTGGGACTGCCCGTGTCATGGCTCGATGTTCGCATCGGACGGAAGCGTCATTCACGGTCCCGCGGTCGAGCCTCTGCCGCACGTCGAGCTTCCAGCTGCGCTATCCGAGAATCGACCGACAAGACGGTAAGTCCAAAGCCGGGAATCCCCGCATTCAGCACAGGAGGCCGTCATGAAAGCATTCGCCGCCGGAACGTTGATCGCCGCGCTGTGGAACGCATCTGCGATGAGCGCCGAGATCAAGATCCTCTCCGCCGGCGCGGTCGAGCCCGGCCTGCACCAGGCGGTCGAGCAATTCAAGAAGGCGAGCGGCCACACGGTGACGATCCAGTTCAACACCGCGCCGCAGATCGCGCGCCGGCTCTCCGAGGGCTATGTGGCCGACGTGCTGATCGCGCCGCCGGCTGCGCTCGAGCGATACGCCAAGGACGGCAAGGTCTCGGACGAAGGCCGCGTCGCGCTCGGCCGCGTCGGCGCCGGCATCGTGATGCGCGCCAATGCGGCGGCGCCGAACGTGGCGACGACCGAGGCCTTGAAGGCGGCGGTGCTGGCCGCCGAACTCGCTCGTCTACAACACCGCCTCGACCGGCCTCTACCTGGAGAAGCTGTTCGAGCGGCTGGGCGTCGCCGAGCAACTGAAAGCGAGGACCACGCGCTATCCGAACGGCGAAGCCGTGATGGAGCACGTGATCAAGGGCAAGGGCAACGAGATCGGTTTCGGCGCCATCACCGAGATCAAGCTGTTCGAGTCGAAGGGCCTGAAGCTGGTCGGCCCGCTGCCGGCCGAGGTGCAGAACTACACCAGCTACGCCGCGGCGCTGATGGCGAACGCGCCCGCGCCCGACGCCGCCAAGGCGCTGCTCGCGTTTCTCGCAACGGGCGAGGCGAAGCAGGCATTCGCCGCGGCGGGAGTGGACTAGGTGGGCAAAGGCGCGGCCGCGATCTTGCGATGATGCGCGAACGCGTTCCGCGCCGTGCCCACACGGATGGATCGAACAAACAACCGCGTGGGCAAAGGCGCACGACGTTCGCGGCGAATTCCGCGGGGATCGTTTGTCGCGCCTTTGCCCAGTGCGCCCCGTAGGCGCGTGTAGCCAGTGGAGGAAGATTCCACCTCGATAGTAGCCGGTTTGATCGAGTAGCTGACAGGCAGCTTGCTAAGGAGCGGGCTGGAGCCCTGTGACGAAGTCCGCCTTGGGCGGGCGAGCAAGCCAGCGGGCCGTAACGCGAGTGAAGTCCGAGCAGGCCTCGAAAGTAGCGATGCGGATGCCGACCCGACTGGGTAACGGGGAAGGCAGCACCGAGCGGGGAAGGAAACCGAGCACATGCACCCGTTTGGATCCGCCGGGGTAGGGGACACAGCACGCTGGCAAGGCGACACGCGTAAACGGGGGAGGTCCGAGCGTGCGGGAAGTAGCGACCCGAACGCCACATCAGGTGGCGGCACGCCGGGCGTCGGACAGGCCCGTAAGACCGTTGAAGCCGGGTAATGCCGGCGGAGGGAAGGGGCCTGACTTCCGGCACGCTTTGGAGGAAGGCGAGGATACAGGGTGATTGGTGATGAGCCTGGAAACACCTGAACGTATCAGGAGCCTTCAGAAGAAGCTCTGTTGTAAGGCGAAGTCCGAACGTCGCAAGGTCCCTTCGCACGGGACCACACGGTTCTCTCGAAAAACCGTGTTCGCTGAGCTGGCTGCCAACCGCACGCCAGCAAGCGTTCGCGACACCCGACGTGGGCCTTGCGATGAAGCCGGTCGGAGAGCCGGATGCGGGAAATCCGCACGTCCGGTTCGATGAGCGGGGAGAGGAAACGGAGCGATGGCCTCAGTGCCCCAAGCAACCGCGCCTCTCCTCGACTCTACCCCTACGAACGGTGAACCCATGAAATTCTACGACTGCGCCACGGCGCCGAGCCCGCGCCGCGTGCGCATCTTCCTGGCCGAGAAGGGCATCGCGGTGCCGACCGTGCAGGTGGACCTGCGCAACAACGAGCAGCTCAGTCCCGCGTTTCGCGCCATCAATCCGGACTGCACGGTGCCGGTGCTGGTGCTGGACGACGGCACCGCGATCAATGACGCGGTCGCGATCTGCGCCTACTTCGAGGAGACGACGCCTGAGCCGCCGCTGTTCGGGTCGACGCCGCAGGAGCGCGCCGTGACCATCGCCGCCAACCGCGCAATCGAGCGCGACGGCTTCTACGCGGTGATGGAGGCGTTCCGCAACGCGACGCCGGGCCTCAAGGGCCGCGCGCTGCCCGGCCCGCAGGACTACGAACAGATTCCGGCGCTGGCCGAGCGCGGGCGCGCGCGCATCCAGCAATTCTACCGCGCCATGGACGCGCGCCTTGGCGCCCAGGAGTTCGTCGCCGGGCCGCGCTATTCAATCGCCGACATCTCCTGCCTGGTGATGGTCGATTTCGCCGGCTGGGTGAAGCTGAAGATCCCCGAGGACTGCGCGCAGCTGCGCCGCTGGCATGCGACGGTCTCGGCGCGGCCGAGTGCGAGGGCATGATCCGTAGCCCGGATGCGCCTCGCGAACGTTCAGGCATTCACGGTGCGTTATGGCGCATCCGGGGCAAATCTCCCAGCCGGGTCCCGGCTTTCGCCGAAGGAGCGAAAGCCGGGCTACGCCCCCGCGCGAAAGCGTGAACGGGCGCCCCTTGGACGCGTGGCGGGCTCGCGTTATCAACACGATCCCGCCGGATCGGCACGCCGCAAGGTTCCATGACACCGAAACGCCTGTTCGAACGCGGACTGTCGATGCGGGGCTACCTGGTCCTGCTCGTCGTCTCGCTGCTCGTGCCGGTGCTGGCGTTCACGGCGATCCTGTTCGAGCGCTACCGCGCGACCGAGATCAGCCGGATCGAGGAGGATCTGCAGAACGATGCACGCAAGCTGGCGCTGCTGGTGGATCGCGAGCTTTCCGGCCAGCAACTGATCCTGCAGACGCTCAGCGTTTCCCGGCGCATCGCCGATCGCGATTACGAAGGATTCTACCGCGAGGCCACGCAGATCAAAGCCTTCGCGGCCGTCAATATCCTGTTGCGTGATCTCGACGGACAGCATCTCGTCAATACCCGCGTTCCCTGGGGAACGCCGCTGCTGCGCAACCCGGTCGAGGGCGACCGCGAGGTGATCGAGACCAAACGGCCGTACATCTCCGGCGTGATCACCGGGACGGTCGTTCAGCGGCCGATCTACACGATCACCAGCCCGGTGATCGAAGGCGGCAAGACCGTGCTGCTGCTCAACCTCAGCCTCGAGGCGCGCGACCTGCTCACCTTGCTCAACGAGAATCTCGAGCCCGGCCGCATCGGCGGGATCGTCGATCAAAAGCAGGCGTTCCTGGCGCGCACCCAGCGGTTCGACGAATTCCTCGGCAAGCGCGCACCGCAAAGCTTCATCGACCAGGCGCAAGGAAACGACGGCCGCTGGCGTGGCATCGACAGCGAGGGCCAATTGGTGCGCGCCGCCTATGTGCGATCGCGCCTCGCCGGCTGGTATGTATGGGTGAGCGTTCCGGAAGCGGCGGTGCAGAGCTCGCTCTCGGAGATCCTGGTCGCGCTTGCGGCGCTGGGCGCAGCCTTGATCCTGCTCGGGATCCTTACCGCCTACCTGCTCGGCGGCCGCATGGCACGCGCCGTGCAGGCGCTGGGCCGTCGCGCGGCGGCGCTCGGGCGCGGCGAAAGCGTGAGCCGTCAGCGCCTGCCGATGCGCGAGGTCGACGCTGCCGGCGCGGCGCTCAGCGTTGCGGCCGAGCAGCGCGACGCGGCCGAGGAGGGCCTGCGCCGGCTCTCCGAGACGCTCGAACGCATGGTCTCCGAGCGCACCCAGGAGCTGGTCGCCGAGATGAAGCGGCGCGAGGCGAGCGAGGAGCAGCTGCGCCAGGTGCAGAAGATGGAGGCGATCGGCCAGCTCACCGGCGGCATCGCGCACGACTTCAACAACATGCTCGCGATCGTGGTCGGCTCGCTCGACATGGCGCAGCGCCGCCTCGACAAGGGCGACACGGGAATCGGGAAATTCATCGCCAGCGCCCAGGAGGGAGGGCGGCGCGCGGCCGGGCTGACGCAGCGCCTGCTCGCATTCGCCCGCCAGCAGCCGCTCTCGCCCGAGCCGCTCGACGCCAACCGGCTGGTCTCGGGCATGTCCGACCTGCTGCGGCGCAGCCTGGGCGAGACGGTCCAGCTCGAGACCGTGCTGGCGGGCGGGTTGTGGCGCGCGCACGCCGACCACAACCAGCTCGAGAGCGCCATCCTCAACCTCGCCGTCAATGCGCGCGACGCCATGCCCGAGGGCGGCAAGCTCACCATCGAGACCGGCAATGCCTATCTCGACGACAGTTACGTGGCCGAGAATCCCGACGTGCCGGAGGGCCAGTATGTCCTCATCGCGGTGACCGACATCGGCACCGGCATGACGCGGGATGTCGCCGATAAGGCGTTCGATCCGTTCTTCACCACCAAGAAGAGCGGGACCGGAACCGGGCTCGGGCTGAGCCAGGTCTACGGCTTCGTCAAGCAGTCGGGCGGGCACCTCAAGATCTACAGCGAGATCGGCGCCGGCACGACGGTGAAGGTCTATCTGCCGCGCTTCGTCGGCGCGGTGGAGAGCGCCGGCGTGGAGAGCGAAAAGGCGCCGCTGCCGACCGGCGACGGCAATACCACGATCCTGGTGGTCGAGGACGAAACCGGCGTGCGCCAGCACGCGATCGATGCGCTGCGCGAGCTCGGCTACAAGGTCGTCCATGCCGACGGCTCGGCCGCAGCGTTGCGCGTGCTCGAGGCGCATCCCGAGATCGACCTGTTGTTCACCGACGTGGTGATGCCGGAGATGAACGGGCGCCAGCTCGCCGAGGAAGCGAGCCGCCGCCGGCCCGACCTGAAGGTGCTGTTCACCACCGGCTATACGCGCAACGCCATCGTGCACAACGGCATGCTCGATCACGGCGTGAGCCTGATCGGCAAGCCGTTCACGCTGGAGCAGCTGGCGCGCAAGGTGGCGGAGGTGCTGGGGCGGTGATGGCGCGATGCGGCGCGTCCGCCGATGCTGCGTTGCGCCAAATGTCGCTTCGAAGCGTCCGGCGGCAATTTCGTTGTGTGGCACCCACTCAAAACGAAATTGACGTGGCTCCCCCCAAAATGACAGCATTATTGACGCTTTATATTGCCCGACTCGCCACTAGATTGGGCGCAGCGAACGTTATGTCGTTGGCGGCGATGACGCCGAAAGGGCACACTGCCGCGCGGAGGCCCGAATGCCGCTTCTCAACCAACTGAAAAATGTCGGTCTCGACGACAAGTACGACCTGAAACAGCATCAGGTGTTCGTCACCGGCTATCAGGCGATCATCCGCGCCTGCCTGATGCAGAAGGAGCGCGACCGCCGTGCCGGGCTCAACACCGCCGGCTACGTGTCGGGCTATCGCGGCTCGCCGCTCGGCGGGCTCGACCAGCAGTTCATGCGCGCCGCGGGGGCGCTCGCGCCCAACGACGTGGTGTTCCGCGCCGGCCTGAACGAGGACCTCGCCGCGACCGCGATCTGGGGCACGCAGCAGGCCGAGCTGCGCGGCGAAGGCAAGTATGACGGCGTGTTCGGCATCTGGTACGGCAAGGGTCCGGGCGTCGACCGCACCGGCGACGTGTTCCGCCACGCCAATTTCGCCGGCAGCTCCAAGAACGGCGGCGTGATCGCGCTGATGGGCGACGACCACACGGCCGAATCCTCCACCACGGCGCATCAGTCAGAATTCCATTTCGTCGATGTGATGATGCCGATCCTCAATCCGGCCGGCGTGCAGGAGATCATCGATTACGGGCTCTACGGCTGGGCCATGTCGCGCTTCACCGGCGCCTGGGTCGGGCTGAAATGCATGCACGAGACCGTAGAATCCACTGCGGTTGTCGACGGCAGCATGGATCGGGTCAAGATCGAGATTCCGCCGGATGGGTTCGACCTCGGCAACGGCCGCAAGTTCGTCATGCCCGAAGGCGGCCTCAACATCCGCCTCGTCGACACCATCCTCGGCATGGAAGCGCGCCTGCACGACCACAAGCGCGACGCCATGCTGGCGTTCATCCGCGCCAACAAGCTCAACCGCACCATCGCGTCGGGCGGGCCGAACGCGAAGATCGGCATCATCACCACGGGCAAGAGCTATCTCGACGTGCGTCAGGCGCTCGACGAGCTCGGCCTCGACGAGGTCGCCTGCAACGATCTGGGCCTGCGGCTCTACAAGGTCGCCTGCCCGTGGCCGCTGTCGCAAGCCGAGCTGCAGGACTTCGCCAAGGGCCTCAAGCTGATCATCGTGGTGGAGGAGAAGCGCTCGCTGATCGAAGTGCAGGTGCGCGAGGAGCTTTACGGCAGCGCCAACCAGCCGCCCTGCATCGGCAAGAAGGACGAGCAGGGCAACTGGCTGTTCCCGGTGAAGGGCGCGCTCGACCCGAACGAGATCGCGATCTGCATCGGCGAGCGCATCCTGCAGCAAAACGGGCACAATGAGCGCGTCGCCGCCCAGGTGGCACGGCTCAAGGCCGCGCAGAGGAGGCTCGCCGAGATCGCCGACGTGGCGCAGCGCACGCCGTACTTCTGCTCCGGCTGCCCGCACAATTCCTCGACCGTCGTCCCGGAGGGAATGCGCGCCTATGCGGGCATCGGCTGCCACTTCATGGCGCAGTGGATGGACCGCAACACGCTCGGCTGGACCCACATGGGCGGCGAGGGCGCCAACTGGATCGGCGAGGCGCCGTTCAGCAAGCGCGAGCACGTGTTCCAGAATCTGGGCGACGGCACCTACAACCACTCCGGTTACCTGGCGATCCGCGCGGCGGCAGCCTCCGGCGTCAACATCACCTACAAGATCCTGTTCAACGACGCGGTCGCGATGACCGGCGGGCAGCGCAACGAGGGCGGCCTGAACGTGCCGCAGATCGCCGCGCAGGTCGCGGCCGAAGGCGCCAAGAAGGTAGTCATCGTCACCGACGAGCCGTGGAAGTACCCCTCCGACACCGACTGGCCCACCGGCACCACGATCCATCACCGCGACGACCTGATGCAGGTGCAGACCGACATCGCCGGGATCCCCGGCCTGACCGTGCTGATCTACGACCAGACCTGCGCGGCCGAGAAGCGGCGCCGGCGCAAGCGCGGGCAATTCCCCGATCCCGACAAGCGTGTGCTGATCAACGAGCTGGTGTGCGAGGGCTGCGGCGACTGCGGCGTGCAGTCGAACTGCGTCTCGGTGCAGCCGCTACAGACCGAGTTCGGCCGCAAGCGACGCATCGACCAGTCGAGCTGCAACAAGGACTATTCGTGCCTGAAGGGCTTCTGCCCGTCCTTCGTCACCGTGCACGGCGCGCAACTGAAGAAGGGCGAGGCGGTGGCGCTGCCGGCGAACGTCATGCTGCCGGCGCTGCCCGAACCGGCGCTGCCGGCGATCGACAAGACCTACAACGTGATCGTCACCGGCATCGGCGGCACCGGCATCGTCACCATCGGCGGCGTGCTCGGCATGGCGGCGCATCTCGAAGGCAAGGGCATCGGCATCATCGACCAGGCCGGCCTCGCCCAGAAGGGCGGCGCGGTCTACAGCCACATCCGCTTCGCCGAGCGCGCCGACGACATCCATGCCATCCGCATCGCCGCGCAGGGCTGCGACCTCATGCTCGGCGGCGACATGGTGGTGGTCGGCACCAAGAAGGTGTTGGCCGGCTTCAAGCCGGGCGCGACGCGCGTTGTGCTCAACACGGCCGAGATCCTGCCCGGCGATTTCACCCGCAACGCCGACTTCTCGCTCCCCGCCGAGCGGCTCAAGCGCACCATCGCGGCAAGCGCCGGCGCTGCGAACTGCCATTTCATCGACGCGACGCGGCTCGCGGTCGCGCTCACCGGCAACTCGATCGGTGCCAACATCTTCCTGGTCGGCTACGCCTATCAGCTCGGCGCGCTGCCGCTCTCGGCCGAGGCGATCCGGCGCGCGATCGAGCTCAACGGCGAGGCGGTGGCGATGAATCTCGCCGCGTTCGACTGGGGCCGGCGCGCCGCGGTCGATGCGGCCGCAGTCGAGGCGCTGGTCAAGCCGGCGGAAGCGCCGCGCGAGGGGCGCAAGCTGTCCGAGTCGTTCGACGAAGTGGTGACGCGCCGCGTCGCTTTCCTCACCGCCTACCAGGATGCCGCGTATGCGGAGCGCTATCGCGTGCTGGTCGACAAGGTTGCGGCTACCGAGCAAGTGAAGGCGCCGGGCAAAAGCGGGCTGGCCGAAGCGGTCGCGCGCTATTTGTTCAAGCTGATGGCCTACAAGGACGAATACGAGGTGGCGCGGCTCTATGCCGACGAGACGTTCCTCAAACAGGTGCGCAACGAATTCGCGGGCGAAAATCTGCGGCTCGAATTCCATCTCGCGCCGCCATTGCTCGCGCGCAAGAACAGCGTGACCGGCTTGCCGCGCAAGATGAGTTTCGGCCCGTGGATGCTGTCGGTGTTCCGCATGCTGGCGAAGTTCAAGGGCCTGCGCGGCACCGCGTTCGACCCATTCGGCTACAGCGCGGAACGGCGCATGGAGCGGGCGCTGATCGCCGACTACGAGGCGCTCCTCGCCGAGATCATCGAGAAGCTTTCCCCCGACAACCACGCGCTCGCGGTCGGCCTTGCGGCGATCCCGGAAAAAATCCGCGGCTTCGGCCACGTCAAGGCACGCCATCTCGATGTCGCCAAGAAGGAAGAGGCGGCGCTGCTGGCGCAGTTCCGCGCCGGCGGGGTCGAGGTGCTGAAGGCGGCGGAGTAGGGTGGAAGGCGCACGACGGATCGATTGGACTGTGCATGGAAGGCCTGCTCGGCTTCGCCCTCGCCGCGCTGGCGCTTGCCGGCAGTCCCGGCCCGGCGACCTTAAGCCTCGCGGCGACCGGCGCGGCGTTCGGCGCGCGCCGCGGCTTCGCGTATTTCGCCGGGATCAACCTCGGCATGCTGTTCGTGATCGCCATCACGGCGAGCGGCGTGACCGGCCTCATTCTGGCGCTGCCCGGCGCGACGCCGATCGTGGTCGCGCTCTCGGCGGCCTACTTCGTTTATCTCGCGTACCGCATCGCCACCGCGCCGCCGCTGACGGAAGATCCGCAGGGCCGCGAGCCCTCGTTCCTCGGCGGCGTGTTCCTCTCCGCCGTCAATCCCAAGGGCTATGCCGCCATGGCGGCGCTGTTCTCGGGCTTCGCGCTGTTCCGCGACAATCTCGCTCTCGACCTCGTCGTGAAGGTGATCGCGCTCATGGTGATCATCGTCGCGGTGAATACCGCGTGGCTGTTCGCGGGCGCGGCGCTTACGCGGTTCTTTCGTGATCCCTGGATGAACCGGGTCGTGAATGTGACGTTCGCGATCCTGCTGCTTGCCTCGATCGGCTTTGCGCTTATGTTCTAATCTCGTAGGGGTTTAGCGCCTCTGGTACCGAATCCCGGATTTCGCTTCGTTCATCCGGGCTACGAATAAGGACTTCCCATGAAATTCGGCGTTGGCCAGCCCGTGCGGCGTTTCGAGGATACGAGCCTGATCACCGGCAAGGGCCGCTATACCGACGACATCACCTTGCCCGATATGGCGCATGCGTTCGTGCTGCGCTCGGCCGTCGCGCACGCGAATCTGAAGCGCGTGGACGCGGACGCCGCGCGAAAGATGCCCGGCGTTGTGCTGATCCTCACCGGCGCCGACGTGGCCGCGGACGGGCTCGGCGACATCCCGTGCGTGCATCCGCTGGTGAACCGCGACGGCTCGCCGCGGCACGATACGCCGCGGCCGGTGCTTGCGACCGCCAAGGTGCGCCACGTCGGCCAGCCGGTCGCGCTGATCGTGGCCGAGACCTATCTGCAGGCGCAGGACGCGGCCGAAGCGATCCAGGTCGAGTACGAGGAATTGCCGGCGGTCGCCGACGCGCGCGCCGCGCTCGCCGAGGGCGCGCCGCAGATCTTCGATTCGATCCCCGGCAACCTGGTGTTCGACTGGGACAACGACACCTCCGACTTCGCCGCGACCGACGCGGCGTTCAACACCGCCGCGCATGTCACCACGCTGGAGATCGTCAACAATCGCGTGGTGGCGAACTCGATGGAGCCGCGCAACGCGATCGGCGACTGGGACGCGGCCGCCGGCCGCGGCGTGCTCTACACCGGCACGCAGGGCTCGCACTTCGTGCGCGACCCGCTCGCCGAGGTCGTGCTGAAGGTGCCGAAGGACCGGCTGCGCGTGCTGACGCCGCCGAACGTGGGCGGCGCCTTCGGCATGAAGGCGTTCGTCTATCCCGAGCAGGCGCTGGTGGTGTGGGCGGCGGGCAAGCTGAAGCGGCCGGTGCGCTGGCAATCGGACCGCTCGGAAGGCTTTCTCTCCGACAACCAGGGCCGCGACCACCTCACACGCGCCGAGCTCGCGCTCGACGCCAAGGGCAAGTTCCTGGGGCTGCGCGTCGAGCTGATCGCCAATCTCGGCGCTTATCTCTCGCCCATGGGCGCGTTCATCCCGACGCGCTCGACCGACCTGATCTCCGGGCTCTACACCACGCCGGCGCTCGCCATCAACGTGAAGGGCGTGTGCACCAACACGGTGCCGGTGTGCGCCTATCGCGGCGCCGGCCGGCCGGAGGCCTCCTATCTGATCGAGCGCCTGGTCGACGCGGCGGCGCGCGAACTGAACATGAGCCCGGACCGCATCCGGCGCATCAATCTGATCAAGCCGAAGCAGATCCCCTACACGTCGCCGACCAAGCTTACCTTCGACTCCGGCGAGTTCGAGAAGGTCATGGACCTCGCCATGGAGCAGGCCGACTGGAAAGGCTTCAATGCGCGCCGCCGCGACAGCAAACGGCGCGGCAAGCTGCGCGGCATCGGCATGGCGACCTACACGGAGCGTTGCGGCGGCGGATTTCCCGAGACTGCGTCGATCGAGTTCAAGAGCGATTACGTCGAGTTGGTGATGGGCAACCAGGAATACGGCACCGGCCTCGTGACGTCGTACAAGCAGCTGGTGTCCGACCGGCTCGGCATCGACGCCGACCGCATCAACGTGATCTACGGCGACACCGACCGTTCCCCGCGCGGGCTGACCGGCGGCTCGCGCGCGCTGCCCGTCGCCGGCTCGGCGCTGCACGAGGCCGCGCTCAAGATCATCGACAAGGGCAAGCAGATCGCCTCCCATTTGCTGGAGGCTGCGGCTTCCGACATCGAGTTCGGCGACGGCGAGTTCCGCATCGCCGGCACCGACCGGCGCGTCGACCTGTTCGCGGTCGCGGCAGCGGCGCGCGATCCGGCAAAACTGCCGCCGGGGATCGAGCCGGGACTCGACGTGACGCAGGTGCAGACGCCCGCCGCCGGCACTTATCCGAACGGGTGCCACATCGTCGAGGTCGAGATCGATCCGGACAGCGGCGTCGTGACGGTCGAGCGCTACACCATCGTCGACGACTTTGGCGCGGTGATCAATCCGCTGCTGCTCGAGGGCCAGGTGCATGGCGGCGTGGTGCAGGGGCTCGGGCAGGCGCTGATCGAGGAGACGGTGTACGATGACAGCGGCCAGCTGCTCACCGGCACGTTCATGGACTACGCCATGCCGCGCGCCGACGACCTGCCGTTCTTCGCGTTCTCGACCCACAACGTGCCGTGCAAGGCGAACCCGCTCGGCATCAAGGGGGCGGGCGAGGCGGGCGCCATCGGCGCCCCGCCGGCTGCCATCAATGCCATCGTCGACGCGCTTTACGCGCGCGGCGTGCGCCATGTCGACATGCCGGCGACGCCGAAGCGGGTGTGGGAGGCGTTGCAGAGCGCTAATCCGTAGGGCGGGCAAAAGGCGCGACGCGCTGTCGTTCCCAACGCGCGCGCTGATCGAACCGCGCCGTGCCCGCGTGGCAGAGCGTTCCGCGCTGTTAGAGAACCGCGGGCACGGCGCCCCCGCTCTTCGAGCCTGCTGCGCCGCCAGAGCCGCGCCTTTGCCCGCCCTACAACTGATGTGCTATCGCGTCGGTACGCATGCTCTATCCGACCGACCTCGCGTCGTTTCTCGACCTCATCCGCCAGCACGGCGATGCGGCGTACAGCTTCATGTTCGCCTTCGCGCTGTCGCACGGCCTGCTGTTGGTGCTGTTCGCCGGCTATGCGGCGCAGGCGGGCGCCTTCGGGGTGGGAAAGCTGATCGCGGTCTGCTGGCTCGGCAGCTTCACCGGCGACGTGATCCGGTTCTGGATCGGACGGCGTTTCGGCACGCGCCTGCTCGGCAGGTTTGCCGCGCTCGACCGCGTCCTCAATCTCGTCATCCGGCTGGCGGAGCGGCACCACGTCGGGATGATCCTGCTGCACCGCTACCCGCACGGCATTCGCGGCGTCGCGGGCATCGCTTACGGCATGTCGCGGCTGCCGTGGCCGACCTTCCTGGTGATCAACTTCGTCGCGGCCGGCCTATGGTCGTGCGCCGTCGTCGCGGCCGGATACGCGTTCGGGCAGCTCTCCGAGAAAGTCATGAAGGACGCATCGTCGGGCCTTGGCGCCGTCATGCTGGTGGCGTTCCTCGGCCTGTTCTGGCTCCTGAGCAGGAAGCTCGAACGGGTGGCTGAGCGGAGCTGACGCGGGTTATGCGCCGACCCGAAAATCGCGCCGCATCTCCTCCTTGAACCTCAATCCATGCCCGGGCCGCTCTGGCGCGGTGATGAAGCCGTCGGAAATCAGCGGCGGGTCGACCCACAAATCGTCGAGCAGCCCCATGTTCTCGGCCCAGATGCCGTTCGGGATCGACGCCAACAGGTGGACGTTGAGTTCGGGAAACAGATGCGGCGCGATGGTGATGCCGAAGGTGTCGGCCAAGGTCGCGATCTTGCGCAGATCGGTCATGCCACCGCGCATCGGGTCGGGTTGCAGGATCGGCAGGCAGGGATTCAAGAAGAACGGACGCAGGTCGTAGCGGGTGAAGTGCGTCTCGCCGCCGACCACGCGCAGGTCGAGCGCGGCCGCGATGCGCAGATAGCCGGCGAAGTCGTCGGCCGGCACCGGCTCTTCCAGCCAGTAGATGTCGTACTGCTCGAACTTGCGTCCCATCTCGATCGCGACGTCGGCCGACCAGCCCATATTCACGTCGATCATGATGTCGATCGAGGGCCCGAGCGCCTCGCGCATGCGGCGCACGTTCTCCAGGTCCTGCGCCAAGGTGTGCACGTGCGCGACCTGCATCTTAATCGCCTGGTAGCCCTGCGCGACGTAGTGCTTGGCCTTGGCGATCATCCCGTCGCCGCCGGCGCCGCGCCAGCAACCCGAACCGTAGATCGGGATCTGCGAGCGGTAGTGGCCCCAGAGGCGATGCAGCGGCAGGCCGGCGCGCTTGCCGACCGCGTCCCACAGCGCGATGTCGAGCGCCGACATCGCCATCGCGGCGATGCCGCCGCGGCCGTAGGTCATGGTTGCCACCCACAGGTCCTTCCAGATCGCCTCGATCGCGGTCGCGTCCTTGCCTTTGACGCGCGGGATGATGCACTCGTCGAGACAGGCCGCGATCGAGCGCAGGCCCGGGCGGAACAGGAACAGGTAGCCCATGCCGGTGATGCCGCCGGCGGTCTCGACGTCGAGAATGAGAATGTCGCGCTGGGCCCCGAGCGCATGACCTTTCAGCCACGGATCGTCAGCCCACGGCATGCGCAGCAGGGTCACGCGGACGTCGCGGATCGTCATGTCGGTCATGGGTGATTTCCGTTTCTTGGTCGGGGAGAAGCATAGCGCGTAGCCCGCATGAGCGCAGACCGTATGTCCTTTTCTTGCTGAGGCGACTCGCCCTCGATGCAGTCGCGAGGGTTACCCGGATGGGCCGGGCAGAGCCTCATGCAAGGAGGGCGAGTCGTGAGCCATGATAGCGAAGCTTTCATAGCGTTTGATACGTCTAAGTTGCGCAACGCGGTTGCGATCGCGGAGGTCGGGCGGAGCGGTGATGTTCGTTTCCTTGGCGAGATCGACAACACCGGGGTAGCAACGGCCAAGTTGGCGAAGAAGCTTGCGGCCCAGTATGGGCGGCTGACGTTCTGCTACGAGGCGGGGCCAACTGGTTATGGGCTCTACCGGCAGATCAAGAGCCTCGGCCATGACTGCATAGTGGTCGCGCCGTCACTGATACCCAAAAAGCCTGGTGATCGGGTGAAGACCAATCGGCGCGACGCGCTCAGCCTGGCCAAGTTGCTGCGCGCCGGCGATCTCACGGCCGTCTGGGTTCCAGACGAGCGTCACGAGGCAATGCGTGATCTGAGCCGGGCGCGCGGTGCAGCCGTTGAGGATCTGCAGGGCAAGCGCCAGCAGGTCTCATCATTCCTGTTGCGACATGGTCTGCACTATCCGGGCAAGAAGACCTGGACCAAGACGCACATGATGTGGCTTGCAGGCCAGAAGTTCGCGCACGCGGAGCAACGCATCGCGTTCGAGGAGATGCTGTTGGCGGTGCGCCAGGCGCAAGAGCGCATCGAGCGCCTGGAGCAGGCAATCCGCGCTGCGGTGCCAGACTGGTCGCTCGGCGAGGTCGTGATCGCCCTGATGGCGATGCGCGGCATGGACCTGACCTCAGCAACCATCTTCCTGGCGGAGATCGGCGACCTGTCGCGCTTCCAGACGCCGCGCGAGCTGATGGCCTATCTCGGCTTGGTTCCTTCGGAAGACTCAACCGGTGACACCGTCAGGCGCGGCCCCATCACCAAGACCGGCAACCGCCGGGCGCGACGTATCCTGGTGGAGTGCTCCTGGAGCTATCAGCACCTGCCGCGGGTGGGCAAGAAGAAGCTCGAGAAGGTGGCGGCCGCCCCGCCGGCGGTCCGCGAAATTGCCTGGAAGGCGCAGTGTCGGCTGAGCGCACGCTACCGGGCGCTGATCCGCAAGGGAAAGACCAAGCCTGTCGCCATCACGGCGATCGCCCGTGAGTTCGCCGGCTTCATCTGGGCCGTCAGTCGCGAAGTCACCCCGGCCCGTGCCGTGGCCGCATAGCGGGAATCCGAACAAGGAAGAGCAGACGACCAAACATAGGGAGCCCACGCCGGGGCAGCGGTCCGGCGAAGATCATCTCGTGCAATGGCGGGAGCGTAGCCGCGGCAGGGGAATTCCAGATGTCGCTGTGAGGCCGATCGAGAGATCGACGCCCGTGCGAAGACAAGGGACAGCCCCAGACGGAGCTACGGATATGCGGTCGAACACGCGGATAAGAGCAGGATCACCGACGTCTCAAGGCTGCGCTCCTACCATTGCACGATCATCGTATCCACAACCTCAACCGAACGCACGAAGGGGAATGGCTCGCCATGGCTACGATCCTTGACAAAGGACATAAGAGCGACATGCGGGGCCGCGCCTCAGGCTCGATTCCCCGGATTTCGCTTCGCTCATCCGGGGCTACGGGGAGAGCCCTTGACATTGCGTCCGTCCTGTCAGATATTTCTGTCATGACAGAAATTACCGACAACCGGAAACATCTGCCGATCGCCCTGGAGCGCTTCGTGCTGCACTGGGGCGAGATGGGCGGGCAGTGGGGCGTCAACCGCTCGGTCAGCCAGATCCACGCGCTGCTGTTCCTGTCCGAGCGGCCGTTGACCGCCGAAGAGATCGCCGACACGCTCGGGATCGCGCGCTCCAACGTCTCCAACTCGATCAAGGAACTGCTCGGCTGGAACCTGATCCGGCGCGTGCCGATCCGCGGCGACCGGCGCGACCATTTCGAAGCCGAGACCGACATCTGGGAGGTGTTCCTGCGCATCGCGGCCGGGCGCAAGGAGCGCGAGATCGATCCCGCGGTGGCGGTGCTGAAGTCGTGCGCGGCGGATGCCGACCGCGACGCGGCCGTGAACCCGACCGCGCGCGCGCGGCTGAAAGACATGCTCGCCTTTGTCGAGATGATGGAGCGCTGGTACGCGCAGATGCTCTCGGTGCCCAAGCCGCAGATGGCGAGCGCGATCCGGCTCGGTTCCAAGATCCTCAATTTCCTTCCCGGCGGGAGAAAGAAGCAGGCGTGAGGAGCGCCTTGGTATCGTGAGACCGCGCGCTGCAGCGTTGCAAGCCGACGATCATGCGACCAGCGAAAGCGGCCTCGACGACCTCGGCGATCTGCGCTTCCGGGCGCTGATGGCGGAAGCGGATTGGGCCGCGCTGCCGCTCCCGATCCGCCGGCGCTTCTCCAAGCGGCTCGCCAACGGACGGACCGTCGTCTATGTCGGCGAAGTCATCGAAACCCGCATGAGCCGCGCCGGCTATCTGCTCGCGCAAGGCCTGCGGCTGATCGGCGGTCCGCTGCCGATCTCGCGCGACGCGCACGTGCCGAGCGTCGTCACCGTGACCGAGGACGTCGCGACGCAAGGCCAGCACTGGACGCGGCTCTACGCGCGCCGCAACGGATTTCCGCAGGTCGTCCACTCGTCGAAGCGGTTCGCCGGTCCGACCGGGCTCGAGGAGTATCTTGGGCGTGGCGTCGGCATGGCGCTGACGCTGCACGTCGAAGGCGCGGCGCTCGTGTTCCGCGCCGCCGGATACTTCCTGCAGTTCCTCGGCCGGCGCTGCGCCCTGCCGCGCTGGGCATCGCCCGGCGCGCTCAGCGTGAAGCATGCGGAGCTCGGCGACGGCCGCTTCCTGTTCGAACTCGAACTCATCCACCCGCGGCTCGGCCTGCTGGTGCGGCAGACGGCCGCTTTCCGGGAGGGAGAACCATGACCTCCGACCTGCTCTGGACCCTGATCGCCATCCAGATCGCGATGGCGGCATTCGACACCATCTATCATCACGAACTCACCGAGCGGCTGGCGTGGCGCCCATCGCAGCAGCACGAACTGGTGCTGCATGCGGCGCGCAGCCTGCTCTATGTGGCGCTGTTCCTCGTGCTCGGTTTCCTGACAGTCCACGGCGTCTGGGCCATGCTGGTGCTCGCCGTGCTCGCCGTGGAAGTGATGATCACGCTTATGGACTTCGTCGAGGAGGATATGAGCCGCAAGCTGCCGGCCTCCGAGCGCGTCAACCACACGCTGCTCGCGCTGAACTATGGGGCCATCCTGGCGCTTGCGGTGCCGACGCTGGGCCGGTGGGCCGGCGAAACGACCGCCGTCATAGTCACCTCGCACGGAGCGTGGAGCGTGCTGATGGCGTTGTCGGCTGCCGGGGCGGCGGTGTTCGGCATCCGCGATCTTGTCGCGTCGCGCCGCGCCAAGCGCTTGACGCGCAGCCCGGCCGGCGAACTCGTCTCCGCCATCACGGGGCGTCGAACCGTGCTGGTGACCGGAGCCACCGGCTTCGTCGGCCCCCGCCTGGTGGAGGCACTCACCGGCGCGGGTCACCAGGTGATCGTGCTGGCGCGCGACCCGGCCAAGGCTGCGGCCTTGCGGCCGCCGTTCACCGTGATCACCGGGCTTTCCCAGCTCGCCGACGACGTGCGCATCGACGCGATCGTCAACTTGGCGGGCGAGCCGATCGCCAACGGCCTATGGACGGCGGCGAAGCGCCATCGCATCCTGGCTTCGCGCCTGCGCGTGACCGGCAACATCGTGCGCTTGATCGGACGGCTCAAATGCCGGCCGTCGATCCTGATCAGTGCATCGGCGGTCGGCTGGTACGGCACGCAGGACGACAAGCCGCTGACGGAGTCCGCGCAGGGCCGGCCCTGCTTTGGTCACAGCGTGTGCGGCGACTGGGAGCGCGCCGCGGTCCAGGCCGAACGCTACGGCGTGCGGGTGGTGCGGCTGCGCATCGGCCTGGTGCTCGGCAGCGAGGGCGGCATGCTGAGCCAGCTGCTGCCGGCGTTCGAATACGGCTTCGGCGGGCCGATCGGCTCGGGCAAGCAGTGGATGTCCTGGATCGAGCGCGACGATCTGATCCGGCTGATGGCACACATCATTGCGACGCCGAACCTGTCCGGTCCCGTCAACGCAACCGCGCCCGAGCCGGTGCGCAACGAGACGTTTGCGCACGAACTCGGCCGCGCGCTGCATCGTCCCGCTTTCCTGCGCATTCCGGCGGCGCCGCTGCGGTTCCTCGCCGGCGACCTGGCCGACGATCTGCTGCTCGGCGGGCAGCGCGTCCTGCCCGAAAAGATCCTGAGTAGCGGCTTTGTGTTCCGTCACGCCAGCCTGCGCGCGGCGCTCGCAACGATCCTCGGCGGGCCGTCGGGCGCCAACACGGGTCAGGCAATGGCGACGATTTCGGCTTCCAAGTTGCCGGCGGCAATGACGTCGCCGACCTCCTTGCCCATCAACGCGCGCGCGACCGGCGCCACATGGGACAGCGTGCCGCGCGCCGGGTCGGCTTCGTCCTCGCCGACGATGCGATAGGTCTGCCGGCGTCCGTCGTCGCGCAGGAGCGTCACGGTCGAGCCGAAGTGCACCCGCGTCCTGTCCGCCGGCGGATCGATCACCTGCGCGCTCGCGCGCCGCGCCGTCCAGTAGCGCAGCTCGCGCGCGGCGCGCGCCAAGACAGCGCGGTCGCTCGCCGCCTGCGCCGCGGCGTGGGTGTGCTGATGCTCGGCAAGCGTCGCCTCGATGCGGGCGAGGCCCTCGGGCGTGACCAAATTCGGATGCGCGGAGATCGGGCGATCGGGAAGCTCGTCCTCGCCGCCATCCAGTTCCTTGACGAACGCTCGGCTCATCGGTCGGCGTGCCTCCAGGACTAAAACCACTGACGGTCCAGGCCGTTCCGCCGCGCGAAACCCCGATTAACCAATTGCCGAGGACCGGCGCTGGGGGCAAGGCTTGACGCGCCCGGAGCATCCTTTCATATGCCACAATAACGACAAGCGCCGGCACACGGCGCCGAGGGGCGCGACCGGCTCAAAAGCCGGGACAACTGGGAGGGGATGGTGGCAGAGAACCGCGCCGCTCAGGCGGACACGTTCCCGAAGCTGTTGATCCACAACGCAGCCGTCCTCGGCAGCCGTACCGCGACCCGGCACAAGGACCTCGGCATCTGGCAGTCCTGGACCTGGGCGCAGGTGCTCGACGAGGTCAGGGCGTTTTCGGTCGGTCTCGAGGAACTGGGACTGAAGCGGGGCGACACGTTCGCCATCGTCGGCGCGAACCGCCCACGGCTCTATTGGGCGATGTGTGCCGGCCAAGCGCTCGGCGCCATCCCGGTGCCGCTCTATGCCGACTCGGTCGCCGACGAGATGGCCTACGTGCTCGAGCATGCCGAGGCGGCGCTGGCGATCGTCGAGAACCAGGAGCAGGTCGACAAGGTCAGCTCGATCGCGGACCGGCTGACGCACCTCAAACAGATGGTCTACGACGAGCCGCGGGGCTTGCGCGACTACGACCGCGGCAAGCTCGCCTGGATCGACGACGTGCAGAAGCTCGGGCGCGAGAAGCTCGCCGCCGACTCCGGGCGTCTCGCCCGCTGGGAAGCCTCGGTCGCGCAAGGCAAGGGCTCGGACCTTGCCGTCATCCTCTACACCTCGGGCACGACCGGTCGGCCCAAGGGCGTGATGCTGAGCTACGACAACGCCATCATCTCGGCGCGCAACGGCAACGTGTTCGACCAGCTCGACGAAAAGGAAGAAACCATCGCCTATCTGCCGCTCGCCTGGGTCGGCGATCATCTGTTCTCCTACGCGCAGCACTATGTCGCGGGCTACTGCGTCAATTGCCCGGAGGCGGGCGAGACCGTGGTGGAGGACCGCCGCGAGGTCGGCACGACCTACGCGTTCGCGCCCCCGCGCATCTACGAAAACCTGCTCACCCTCACCATGGTGCGCATGGAGGACGCGAGCCCGCTCAAGCGCCGGATGTTCCGCTTCTTCATCGAGCACGCGCGCAAGTGGGGCGAGAAGATCCTCAACAAGGAGAAGGTCCCGCTTTCGGCATTGCTCATCTATCGGCTCGGCGACGTGCTGGTGTACGGGCCGCTGAAGAACCGCTTCGGGCTGTCGCGCATCCGCGTCGGCTACACGGCGGGCGAGGCGATCGGGCCGGAGATCTTCCGCTTCTACCGCGCGCTCGGCATCAACCTGAAGCAGCTCTACGGGCAGACCGAAGCGTCCGTCTACATCACGGCGCAGCCCGACGGCGAGATCTATGCCGACACGGTCGGCAAGCCCAACATCGACGTCGACGTGAAGATCGCGGACTCCGGCGAAGTGCTGTTCAAGTCGCCCGGCGTATTCCAGGGCTACTACAAGGATCCGGAGAGGACCGCCGAGACCAAGACGCCGGACGGGTGGGTGCGCACCGGGGATGCCGGCTTCATCGACCCGAAGACCGGGCATCTGAAGATCATCGATCGCGCCAAGGACGTCGGCCGCCTCAAGAACGGCACGCTGTTCGCGCCGAAATACATCGAGAACAAGCTCAAATTCTATCCCAACATCAAGGAAGCGGTCGCGCTCGGCAATGGGCGCGACGACGTCACCGTGATGCTCAACATCGACCTGGTCGCGGTCGGCTCGTGGGCGGAACGCAACAACGTTGTTTACGGTTCCTATCAGGAACTCGCCGGCGATCAACGCGTCTACGACATTCTGGAGAAGCACGTCGACGAGGTGAACAAGTCGCTCGTCGAGGAAGGCGTAATGGGGGCGGCGCAAATCAAGCGCTTCCTGGTGCTGCACAAGGAGCTCGATGCCGACGATGGCGAACTCACGCGCACCATGAAGGTACGCCGCGGGCTCATCGAAGATCGCTATGGTGCGCTGGTCAAGGCACTCTATGACGGCTCGAAGGTCGCCGACGTCGCGACCGAGATGACCTTCGAGGACGGCCGCAAGGGCACGATCGCGGCACGCGTCGCGATCCGCGACATGAAAACCTATCCGGTGCCGGCCATGGCGGTGGAGAAGGCGGCGTGAGGGCACCGGCGCCGAGCGACGTCGCGGCCGGCAGCGTGATCCTGTCGGTCGAGGACGTGTCGCTGTCGTTCGGCGGCGTCAAGGCGATCACCGAGGTGTCGTTCGACATCCGCAAGGGCGAGATCCGCGCCATCATCGGGCCGAACGGCGCCGGCAAGACGTCGATGCTCAATGTCATCAACGGCTTCTACACGCCGCAGGTCGGGCGCATCACCTTCAAGGGCGAGACGCGTGCCAAGATGCGGCCCTACGAAGCCGCGCGCGGCGGCATCGCGCGCACGTTCCAGAACGTGGCGCTGTTCCGCGGCATGACCGCGCTCGACAACATCATGGCCGGACGCTCCTTGAAGATGCACCGCGGCTTCTTCTGGCAGCTGCTGCGCCATGGCCCGGCCATGGCCGAGGAGGTGGAGCATCGCCGGCGCGTCGAGGACATCATCGAGTTCCTCGAGATCGCCGCCATCCGCAAGGTCCCGGTCGGGCGGCTGCCCTACGGACTGCAGAAGCGCGTCGAGCTCGGCCGCGCGCTCGCGATGGAGCCGGAGCTGCTGCTGCTCGACGAGCCGATGGCCGGCATGAACCTCGAAGAGAAGGAGGATATGTCGCGCTACATCCTCGACGTCAACCACCACTACGGGACCACGATCGCGCTGATCGAGCACGACATGGGCGTGGTGATGGACCTGTCCGACCGCGTGGTCGTGCTCGACTACGGGCGTAAGATCGCCGACGGCACGCCGGACGACGTGAAGAGCAATCAGGCCGTGATCGACGCCTATCTCGGCGTGGCGCATTGAGGAAGGCGGATGGACCTCCTCTACAAGATCTTTCTCGATCCCTTCATCCAGATGGGGGCGGCGCCGGACCTCCTGGTGCAGACGTTGTGGGAGGGGCTCGTCGCCGGCGTGCTTTACGCGCTGATCGCGCTCGGCTTCGTGCTGATCTTCAAGGCCTCGGGCGTGTTTAATTTCGCCCAGGGCATCATGGTGGTGTTCGCGGCGCTGACCCTGGTCGGGCTCTATGCCGTGCTACGCCGCTGGGGGGTGCGGCCGGGCGACCTCGCCGCGTTCATCGCGCTCGCCATCACCATCGTGGTGATGCTGGGGCTGGCCTGGGGGGTCGAACGGCTGGTGCTGCGGCCGCTGGTCAACCAGCCCGACATCATCCTGTTCATGGCGACGTTCGGGCTCACGTATTTCCTGATTGGGCTCGGCGAGCTCGTATTCGGCGGTGACCCCAAGGTGATGATCACCGAGGACCTGCACCTGCCCAAGGGCTCGTATGACGTGAAGATGCTCGGCGGGTTCGTCCAGTTCCAGAAGATCGACGTCGCGGCGGCGGTGATCGCCTCGGTCATGGTGGCGACTCTTGCGGTGTTCTTCCAGAAGACCCGGATCGGGCGCGCCTTGCGCGCGGTCGCCGACAGCCACAAGGCGGCGCTCTCGGTCGGCATCTCGCTCGAGCAGATCTGGGTAATCGTATGGTTCACCGCCGGCATCGTGGCGCTTGCGACCGGCATCATGTGGGGCGCGCGCTCGGATGTCTCGTTCGCGCTGCAGATCGTCGCACTCAAGGCACTGCCGGTGCTGATCCTCGGCGGCTTCACCTCGATCCCCGGCGCGATCGTCGGCGGCGTGATCATCGGCGTCGGCGAGAAGATCGGCGAGTTCTACTGGGGGCCGCTGTTCGGCTCCGGCATCGAGAGCTGGCTTGCCTACGTCATCGCGCTGGTTTTCCTGCTGTTCCGGCCGCAGGGCCTGTTCGGCGAGCGCATCATCGAGCGGATCTAGCGATGCTCTATCGCGAGGCCGGGCAATACAAGACCAGCTACGAGGCGGACGCCGCGGTGTTCCCGCTACGGCAGGATCGCATCGGCATCGCCGTCATCCTGGTGTTCGCCTTCGTCGTGATCCCGCTGACCGGGTCGCACTTCCTCCTGAATTCGGTGCTCATCCCGGTGCTGGTGTTCTCGCTCGCCGCGATCGGATTGAACATCCTCACCGGCTACACCGGGCTGATCTCGCTTGGCACCGCCGGTTTCATGGGCGTCGGCGCCTACGCCTGCTACAAGCTTTCGACGTTCTTCCCCGGCATCAACATCATCGTGCTGATCTTGGCCTCCGGCTTCGTCGCCGCCGCGATCGGCGTCGTGTTCGGCCTGCCGTCGCTGCGCATCAAGGGCTTCTACCTCGCCGTGGCGACGCTCGCGGCGCAGTTCTTTCTCTCCTGGTGCTTCACCCGCGTCCCGTGGCTTTATAATTACAACGTCTCGGGCGCGATCGAAGTGCCGACCCGCACGCTGTTCGACATTCCGGTCACGGGCCCGACTGCGACTGCGACGACGCGCTATCTCGTGGTGCTGTCCATCGTCGTGGCGATGACCTGGATCGCCTCCAATCTGGTGCACGGGCGCATCGGCCGCATGTGGATGGCGGTGCGCGACATGGACATCGCCGCCGAGCTGATCGGCATCAAGCTCTACCAGACCAAGCTGCTCGCCTTCGCGGTTTCCTCCTTCTATGCCGGCGTCGCCGGCGCGATGATGATCTTTCTGTGGATCGGATCGGCAGAGCCGGACTCATTCAACATCAATCAGTCGTTCCTGATCCTGTTCATGGTGATCATCGGCGGGCTCGGCAGCATGATCGGCTCGTTCTTCGGCGCCGCCTTCATCTGGGCCCTGCCGATCTTCCTGCGCGCGGTGCCCGAGTTCCTCGGCATCGCCATCAACGCCGCGACGCTCGAGCATGTCCAGTTCATGATCGTCGGGGCGCTCATTATCTTCTTCCTGATCGTCGAGCCGGCGGGCCTCGCCCGGCTGTGGCAGATCGGGAAACAGAAACTCAGGGTGTGGCCGTTTCCGTACTGATGGTGCACACTCAAGCCAATTCCCGCAGCAGGGCGCGATGAACGGCCCGGCGGGGCGGGATACTTACCCGGCGGCGGACGCCGCCCGGGAATCGGGACGCCGGAGCGGTCGCCGCCGCGGCCGGCGCGTCAAATGAAGGGAGGAACGCGATGCGAATACAGCACCTCGTTCTCGGCGTAGCTTGCGCAGGTCTGGTCGGCGCCTCGGCGCTGGTGACCTCGGCGCAGGCGCAGGACGGCATCTATGTGCCGCTCCTGACCTACCGCACCGGACCATTCGCCGGCGGCGGCATTCCGATCGCCAACGGCATGAACGACTACCTCAACATGCTCAACGAGCGCGACGGCGGCATCAACGGCGTCAAGATCATCGTCGAGGAATGCGAGACCGGCTACGACACCAAGCGCGGCGTCGAATGCTACGACTCGGTCAAGCCGAAGAAGCCGGTGGTGGTGAACCCGTATTCGACCGGCATCACCCTCGCCATCATTCCCAAGGCCTCGGTCGACAAGATCCCGGTGCTGTCCATGGCCTACGGCCTTTCGGCCTCGGCCGACGGGCAGAACTTCCCGTGGATCTTCAACCCGCCCGCGACCTATTGGGACGGGCTGTCGATGATCGTGAAGTACATCGCCGAGAAAGAAGGCGGACTCGACAAGCTCAAGGGCAAGACCATCGGCTACATCTTCTTCGACGGCGGCTACGGCCGTGAGCCGATCCCGTTGCTCGAGCAGTTCGCCAAGGACTACGGCTTCACCGTGAAGCTCTATCCGGTGCCCGCCGCCGAGATGCAGAACCAGTCCGGCCTGTGGCTCAACGTGCGCCGCGACCGTCCGAACTGGATGGTGATGTGGGGCTGGGGCGCCATGAACCCGACCGCCGTCAAGGAAGCCGCCAAGATCAACTATCCGATGGACAAGTTCGTCGGAATCTGGTGGTCGGGCAGCGAAGATGACGCGCGGCCGACCGGCGCCGAGGCCAAGGGCTATCTCAGCCTCAACCTCAACAACGTCGGCCCCAACTACCCGGCGATCCAGGACATCGTGAAGCACCTGATCGACAAGGGTAAGAGCCAGACGCCGAAGGACAAGGTCGGCGAGAACTACTACAACCGCGGCGTGATGAACTCGGTGATCGTCGCCGAGGCGATCCGCAACGCGCAGCGCATCACCGGCAAGAAGGTGGTGAGCGGCGAGGACGTGCGGCGCGGCTTCGAGACGCTCAACATCACCGCGGCGCGCTGGAAGGAGCTCGGCCTCGAGAACTTCGCGGCGCCGATCTCCGGCGTGTCGTGCTCGGACCACAACGGCCACCACTCGGCCTACATGCAGCAGTGGGACGGCACCAAGTGGGTGAAGGTCTCCGACTGGATCTCGCCGATGAAGGACAAGGTGCGTCCGCTGCTCGAGGCTGCGTCGAAGGACTATGTGTCCAAGAACCAGCCCTGGCCGGCGCGCACCGAGCCCTGCGACAAGTCGTCGTAACCTTGTGTCCCGCACGCGGTGCAGCGTGTAGCGCTGCACCGCAGATGCGGGACCGTTCCAGACTGTGACGGTCCCGGGTCTGCAGCGCACCGTTTCACGCTGCGCGGCGCCCGGGACACGATTGCGCGAGATGTGACATGACTCTCTCAGCTCAAACATCCGCAACTCCCTCGGCCGCGCCCGCCGCGGACCGCATCCTCACCGTCAACAATATCGAGGTGATCTACGACCACGTCATCCTGGTGCTGAAGGGCGTGTCGCTCGATGTGCCGAAGGGCGGGATCGTGGCGCTGCTCGGCGCCAACGGCGCCGGCAAGACCACGACCCTCAAGGCGATCTCCAACCTGCTTCATTCCGAGCGCGGCGTGGTCACCAAAGGCTCGATCGTGTTCGACGGCGAGGAGGTGCAGGCGCGCTCGCCCAACGAGCTGGTGCGGCGCGGCTGTGTGCAGGTGATGGAAGGCCGCCATTGCTTCGGCCACCTCACCATCGAGGAGAACCTCTTGACCGGCGCCTTCACGCGGCGCGACGGCAAGGCGGCGATCCGCAGCGACCTCGACCTCGTCTATGGCTATTTCCCGCGCCTGAAGGAACGACGCGAGGCGATGGCGGGCTATACGTCGGGCGGCGAGCAGCAGATGTGCGCGATCGGCCGCGCCCTGATGGCGCGCCCGAAGATGATCCTGCTCGACGAGCCCTCGATGGGGCTCGCGCCGCAGATCGTCGAGGAGATCTTCCAGATCGTGCAGAGCCTCAACGAGAAGGAGGGCGTCTCCTTCCTGCTCGCCGAGCAGAACACCTATCAGGCGCTGAAATATGCGCGTTACGGCTACATTCTCGAAAATGGCCGCGTGGTGATGGACGGCGAAGCTAAATCCCTGCGCGAGAACGAGGACGTGAAGGAATTCTACCTCGGCGTCGCCGAAGGCAAGCGCAAATCGTTCCGCGACGTGAAGCATTACAAGCGCAGGAAGCGCTGGCTGGCGTGAGATGTAGGTGGGCAAAGGCGCGGCCTCGATCTCGCGATGACATGCTGAAGAAAATTCCGCGCCGTGCCCACGCGGATGGAGCAAGATTCAAACGCGTGGGCAAAGGCGCGCTGCCGCTGACGTGAATTTCGTCCCGGTCGTGTCGCGCCTTTGCCCACCCTACGAGATGGAGTTCGTGGGGTGGCTGAGAAATTCAATCTGGCCGACAAATTCTCCCGTTTCTCCGAGCCGTGGCGACCAAAGGTGGTGGCCGCGCTCAACGGACAGGAGGTCAAGGTCGTGAAAGTGCAGGGCGTGTTTCCCTGGCATCATCACGACAATGAAGACGAGTTCTTCCTGGTGTGGAAAGGGACATTCCGCATCGAGTTCCGCGACCGCGTGGTCGAGCTCGGCCCGGGCGAAGGTCTGGTCGTTCCGCGCGGCATCGAACACCGCACCGCCGCGGACGAGGAGGCCGAGATCATCCTGTTCGAGCCGGCGGCGACGCGGAATACGGGCAATGTGGTCGATGCCGTCTATACGGCGCCGGATGGCATAAAGGTCTGACAATCATGACGGAGCACTACGACGCGCTGGAGATCCGCGATGCCGCCGCGCGCGAGGGCGAGCAGTTCGCGCGCCTGCCGGCGGCCATCGCGCATGCCATGACGGCGCCCGGTTGGGCCAAGCATCTCGCCGGCGTCGACCCGCAGGCGGTGACGAGCCGCACCGCGCTGGCGAAGCTCCCGCTGCTGCGCAAATCGGCGTTGCTCAACCTGCAGAAGGAAAGCCCGCCGTTCGGCGGCTTCAACGTCGTGCCGCCGGGCAAGGCCAAGCGGCTGTTCATGTCACCCGGGCCGATCTTCGAGCCCGAGGGGCACGGTGAGGATTTCGGTGGGGCCGCGCGCGCGCTGTTCGCCGCGGGCATGCGTGAAGGCGACGTCGTGCATAATTCCTTTGCCTATCACCTCACGCCCGGCGCCTTCATCCTCGAAGGCGGCGCGCATGCGCTCGGCTGCGCGGTCATTGCGGGTGGAGTCGGTAACACCGAGGCGCAGCTCGACGCCATCGCGCAGCTCAAGCCCTCGGCCTATGTGGGTACGCCGGATTTCCTCAAGGTCCTGCTCGATACCGCCGCGAAGAGCGGCAAGAACACGTCTTCGATCAAACGTGCGCTCGTGTCCGGCGCGGCGCTGCCGCCCTCGCTGCGCAAGGAGCTGGGCGAGCGCGGCGTCGCGGTGAAACAGTGCTACGCGGTCGCCGAGGCCGGCGTCATCTCATACGAGTCCGATGCGTTGGAGGGAATGATCGTCAACGAGGACATCATTCTGGAGATCGTGCGGCCCGGCACGCCCGACCCGATGGCGGACGGCGAGGTCGGCGAGGTGGTGGTGACCACGTTCAATCCCGACTATCCGATGATCCGCCTTGCGACCGGCGACATGTCGGCGGTGCTGGCCGGCGCTTCGCCGTGCGGGCGCACCAACCGGCGCATCAAGGGCTGGATGGGCCGCGCCGACCAGACCACCAAGGTGAAGGGCATGTTCGTGCGGCCCGAGCAGGTCGCCGAAGTCGCCAAGCGCCATCCCGAGCTTGTCCGCGTGCGGCTGGTCGTGACGCGCGCGGCCGAGCAGGACGCCATGACCCTCAATGCCGAATGCGCCACCCCGAGCGACCGCTTCGAGCGCACCATTGCCGAGACGCTGCAGGCGGTGACCAAGCTCAAGGGCGACGTCAAGCTGGTCGCTCCCGGCTCATTGCCGAACGACGGCAAGGTGATCGCCGACGAGCGGCCGGTGGGATGAAACCTACCGCGCCACGATCCGCCCCTCGACCCCCGTGCGCACCGTGCCGACCTGCTTGATGTAGTCCACCACCTCGTTGGCGAGCAGCGGCGCGTCGTTGTCGGGCGTGATGCGCTTGGCCTGACGGAACATCGTGTAGTCGTCGCCGCCGCGCGCCAAGTAGTCGAGCACGGCCACGCGATAGTTGCGCCCCTCGTCGAGCGGCGCGCCGCCGACCTGCATCGACAGGACGCGTGCACCTGGTGCGCGCTCGAGCGCGAATTCGAGCCGGATGCCGGAGACTTGCGGGAAACGCCCGCCCGCCTGCGGCAACAGCGAGAGCCCGTTCTCCATCGCGCGCCTGAGCTCGCGGCCGGAAAGCTCCACCACCACGACGCGGTTGTTGAACGGCAGCTCGGCGAGAACGTCGCCATGGGTGATCTCGGAGCCCGGCTCGTAGGTCTTGCCGGCGCGGATGCCGCCGCCGTTGATCACCGCGGCATCGGCCCGTGTCGCCGCGTGCATGGCGTCGGCGAACAGGTTGCCGATCGCGGCCTCGCGCGTGCGCACGGTGGCGTTGCGGCTGTCAAGCTCGACCGCGGTGGTGCCGATGCGCACGTTGATCTGCTGCTTGAGCACGGCCTCGTAGCGGGCGACTGCGGCGGCGACCGCCGGGTCGGGCTCGACCGCCGCGGTGTCGATGACGCGGAACTGCGGCCACCAGAACGTGGTGCGCCGGCCGTCGCGCTCGCGCACCATGATGCGCACGTCGACGGCGGTGACGTAGTAGGCATCGTAGCCCGACTCGACCAGCGCGCATTGCCCGTCGAAATTGACGAACAGGTCGTGGGTGTGGCCGGTGAGCAGCATGTCGGCGACGTGCGCGTATTGCAGCGCGATGCCGTCGCCGCGGTCGCAGTGCAGGACCGCGACGACGAAATCGGCACCTTCCTGGCGCAGCGCAGCGGCCTGCGCCTTGGTGGTGTCGATGGTCGACAGGAACGTCAGGTCCTCCGGCGAGGACATGCGCGCGGAATTCTCGTACGCCAGGCCGGTCAGCCCGATGCGCACGCCGCCGACGGCCATCATCGAACGATCCTTGAAGCCGGCGACCTGCGCCCCCTGGTCGCGCAAGTTGGCGCCGTACAGCGGGAACGTCGCCTCGCGCATGCGTTCGAAGAATACCGCCTTGCCGAAATCGAATTCGTGGTTGCCGGCGACGAAGATGTCGGGCGCGATCAGGTTGGTCAGCGCGACGATGTGCTTGCCGCGGTCGTAGCCGGACATCAGCGAGGGCGAGAGCGTGTCGCCGCCGTGCGCGACCACCACGTTGCGCCCCCCCGCGCGCTCATTCTTGATCACGGTCGCAAGCCGGGCAAACCCGCCGCGCGACTTGCCGTCGGGGAACGGCTGCTCGCTCATCAGGTAGAAATCGTTGAACAGCACGAAGGTGAGGTCGGCCGTATAGGTCGTCTGCGCCCAGGACGGACGCCACGTGGTCAGCAGTGCCAGCGCGGAGGAAAGCGAAGCGAGGAAGGAACGGCGGGTGAACATGATGATTTTGTATAGGTCCTCCGCCAGCCCTTAACATGCGTATATTATGGCCCGCCACTGCTGAATTGGGATTGGATCGCATCCGCGATGAACGAGCCGTTTACCGTTGCGGCACGACCGGGGACGCTGCCGGCCGACCACCCGCCGGTCAAGGCCGGCGGCATCGGCGTGCTGATCGTCAATCTCGGCACGCCGGATGCGACCGACTACTGGTCGATGCGCCGCTACCTCAAGGAGTTTCTCTCCGACCGGCGCGTGATCGAGGAGAACCGGCTCAAGTGGTGGTTGGTCCTCAACCTGATCATCCTGTCGATCCGCCCGGGGCGGAAGGGACGCGACTACGACAAGATCTGGAATCGCGAGCGCGACGAATCGCCGCTGAAGACGATCACGCGCGCGCAAGCCGAGAAACTCGGGCTTGCGCTCGCGGCCGTCGATCCCCGTCTTCGGGTCGACTGGGCGATGCGCTACGGCAATCCCTCGATTCCCGCGCGGCTGGCCACCCTGCAGCAAGCCGGCTGCGAGCGCATCCTGATCGTGCCGCTCTATCCGCAGTATTGCGCGGCCACGACTGCGACCGTCGGCGACAAGGCGTTCGATGCGCTCAAGACCATGCGCTGGCAGCCGGCAGTGCGCATCGCGCCGCCCTGGCACGACGATCCGGTCTACATCGAGGCGGTGGCGGGCGCGCTGGAAGCGGAATTGGCCAAGCTCCCGTTCAAGCCGGAGGTCGTGCTGGCCTCGTTCCACGGCGTGCCGAAGGACTACCTGATCAAGGGCGATCCCTATCACTGCCAATGCGTGAAGACCGCGCGCCTGGTGCGCGAGCGCTCGGGCTTGAGCGAGGCGGCATTCTTCCACACCTTCCAGTCGCGCTTCGGCATCGCCGAATGGCTCACGCCCTACACGGATGAGACGGTGAAGGCGCTTGCGGAGCGCGGCGTCAAGAATCTCGCCGTCGTGACGCCGGGCTTTGTCGCCGACTGCCTGGAGACGCTGGAAGAGATCGCGATGGAGAACGCCGAAATATTTCATCGCCACGGTGGCGAAAACTTTGCCGCCATCCCATGTCTCAATGACGGCGAAGCCGGCATGCGGGTGATCCGCCATGTCGTCATGCGCGAGCTGGGAGGTTGGATCATGCCGGCGTCGTCGGACGCAAAAATCGCATGAACTTTTGAATCATCTGCAACGACTAACGTAATAAGCGGAGTGCGCCTTGCCGCCGGCAGGGGTGCATCCCACAATGCCGGCAATTCTGTTCGCCTCCGGAGGGGGAACATGTTCTTCGGTCTCGATATCTTCGTCCTCGTCATTGTTGCGCTTGCGGTGCTCACGCTGTTCGCCGGCGTCAAGACGGTGGGGCAGGGCTACAACTGGACGGTCGAGCGTTTCGGCAAATACACCGGCACCTTGTCGCCCGGGCTCAACCTCATCGTGCCATTCATCGACCGCATCGGTCACAAGATGAACATGATGGAGCAGGCGATCGACATCCCGCAGCAGGACGTCATCACCAAGGACAACGCCACCGTCACGGTCGACGGCCTCGCCTTCTTCCAGGTGATCGATGCCGCCAAGGCGAGCTACGAGATCGCCCATCTCGATCAGGCCATCATCAAGCTCACCATGACCAACATCCGCTCGGTCATGGGCGCGATGGACCTCGACCAGATGCTCTCGCATCGCGACGAGATCAACGAGCGGCTGCTGCGGGTGGTCGATGCCGCGGTCGGCCCCTGGGGCGTCAAGGTCAACCGCATCGAGATCAAGGATATCATCCCGCCGGCCAACCTGGTGCAGTCGATGGGCCGCCAGATGCAGGCCGAGCGCGAGAAGCGTGCCGAGATCCTCCAGGCCGAAGGCCAGCGCCAGTCGGCGATCCTGAAGGCGGAAGGCGCCAAGCAATCGCAGATCCTCGAAGCGGAAGGGCGGCGCGAGGCCGCGTTCCGCGACGCCGAGGCGCGCGAACGGCTGGCGCAGGCCGAAGCCAAGGCGACCGAGATGGTGAGCGACGCGGTGGCACGCGGCGACATTGCCTCGCTCAACTACTTCATCGCAGAGAAATACATCAAGGCGTTCACCGAAATCGCCCATTCGCCGAACCAGAAAGTCATCATGCTGCCGATCGAGGCGACGCAGATGCTCGCGACGCTCGGCGGCATCGGCGAGATCGCCAAGGCGACCTTCGGCGCCGACGGCACGGCAAGCTCTTCGCCGACGCGGCGGCCGACCGTCCCGCCGACCGTGCCGCCGGCCGGAACGAGATCGTCCTGAAGCGGAGTCTCAAGCGATGTACGACATCATCGTTTCGCTCGGCAATTGGAACTGGTTCATCCTGGCCGGGATCCTGCTCGCGCTCGAGATCATGCTGCCGGGCGCGTTCATGCTGTGGCTCGGCCTGTCCGCGCTGCTGGTCGGTGCGATCTCTTTCGCCGTCGCGTGGTCATGGCAGGCGCAGCTCGTGGCCTTCGCGGTGTTCGCGCTTGCCTCCGTCCCGCTGTGGCGGCGGGTCGCGCGCGGTGCCGAGCAACCCGGCGACAGTCCGTTCCTCAATCGCCGCGCCGAGGCGTTCGTCGGGCGCACCTTCACGCTCGAGAAGCCGATCGTCGCCGGCCACGGCACGGTGCGCATCGACGACACGATCTGGCGGGTTACCGGGCCCGACCTGTCGGCCGGCAGCCGCGTCACGGTGACGGCGGCCGACGGCGCGACCCTGGTGGTGCAGGCGGCGACTTAGGTCTACGCCACGCCTGCTCGCAGCAGGTGGTGGAAGTGCACGATGCCAACCGGGCGCCCGTCCTCGACGACGATCAGCACCGAGACCTTCGATGAGTTGAGCAGCTCGAGCGCTTCGCTGGCGAGCTGATCGGGGCGCACCGTCTTCGGCGCGCGGCTCATCACAGCATCGACGGTCAAGTCGAGCAGGTCCGAGCGCATCTGCCGGCGCAGATCGCCGTCGGTGATGATGCCGACGAGTCGCCCGTCCGGATCGGTGATGCCGACGCAGCCGGCGACGTATTCGTCGGCCTTGCGCGACATCTCGCGGATCGCGTCTGCCATGCGCGTGCCGAGCGGCGCGAGCGGGACCGCCGCGCCGGTGTGCATGACGTCGCGCACGAACTTGAGCATCGCGCCGAGCCGCCCGCCGGGATGGAAGATGCGGAAGTCGAGCGGCGTGAAGCCGCGGCTCTCCAGCAACGCGATCGCGAGCGCATCGCCGAGCGCCTGCTGCATCAACGTGGAGGTCGTGGGCGCGAGATTGTGCGGGCAGGCTTCGCGCGCCTGCGGCAGCGTGAGCACCACGTCGGCGGCCTGCCCGAGCGTGCTCGCCGCGTCGGCGGTCACGGCGATCAGCCCGATGCGGAAGCGGCGCGAATAGTCGGTCAGGTCCTTCAGCTCGGCGGTCTCGCCCGACCACGACAGGGCAACGATCACGTCGTCGGGGGTGATCACCCCGAGGTCGCCGTGGCTTGCCTCGCCGGGATGGACGAAGAAGGCCGGCGTTCCGGTCGAGGCCAAGGTGGCGGCGATCTTGCGGCCGACGTGGCCGGACTTGCCCATGCCGGTGAAGATCACGCGGCCGCGCGCCGCATGGATCAGGTTGACGGCTTCGGCGAACGGCGCGCCGAGCCCGTCGCGAATGGCGGCGATCAGCGCCGCGATGCCGCCCGCCTCGGTTTCGAGCGTGCGCAAGGCCGAATCGATCAGCGCCTCACTGCGCCCGGTCGCTTGGCTCGTGACCTTCGGCTTGGCCATCACGGAACTTTCGGGGATCGGGGCGGGGAATCCGGCCCTGAGATAGCATGGAAACGCACCGGCGGCGACTAGTGCCCCGAACCCGAAGTTCGCTTCCGAATGTGCTGCGAACGCCGGCAAACTTCGGAATCGAGACACTGGTCTCAACCCGCCATTAACCATCCTTGTTTTACATCCGTTAACCATGAGGCTGCGTGGTTCGCGCGGCCCGCCAAGGGTTTTGCACGTGCCGCGTTCGGGTCTCAAACGGGTGTCGCTCGGCGTCGGCGCGATCATGCTGGCGTGCGCGGCGACATGTGCGCAGACCTGGGCGCAAACGCCAAGCGGTCTGCGCCCGACGGTCGGTGACGCCACCGATGACGCCGAGCGCCCAGCGCGGGCCCGCGCCAGGACCGATCAGACCCCGGTCGCCCGGGTCCCGACCTTCGGCAATCCGCCGGGCATCGGCGCCGGCAACACCGGATTCGTATCGACCCCTGCGGCGCGCCGCCGAGCACGGGCCGCGCTTCGGCCGGGAGCCCGGGCTCCCCGGACGCAAAGCCCGTCGCAGCCGGCAATCCTTGCGCCGCCAAAGCCCGCAACCCTTGCCCCGCCTGTGCCGCTCGCGGCTGCGGCCCCTGCGCGCCCCATGCTCAACGGCGTCGATACGACCGGCCGTCCCGTCCGCCTGATCCAACCTCCCGGCGTGCTGGTCCCTCCGACCGCGGCGCGGCGTCGGCTGTCGTTGCTCGAGGACGACCCGTTCGGCGCGGTCGGCGTCAGGGTCGGCGCGTTCGTGCTGCGCCCCGCCATCGAGGTGACCGGCGGTTACGACACCAATCCGGCGCGGACCGTTGATGGCCGCGCCTCGCTGTTCACCGTCATTTCGCCCGAACTGCTGGCGCGCTCGGATTGGCAGCGTCACGAAGTGACCGCGAGCCTGCGCGGCAGCTATACCGCCTACGACAAGACGCCGGAGCTCGATCGGCCGAGCTTCGATGGCCGGATCACCGGACGGCTCGACGTCACGCGCGACTTCCAGATCGACGCGGAAGGCCGGCTGCAAGTCGCAACCGACAATCCCGGCAGTCCGGACATCACCGCCGGCCTCGCCAAGCTGCCGATCTACACGACGCTCGGCGGAAGCCTGGGCTTCACGCAGCGCTTCAATCGCCTGGAAGTTTCGGTCAAAGGCACGGCAGAGCGCACCCAATATCAGGATTCCGAGTTGACCAACGGCCTCACCGCCAGCAACGCCGACCGCAACTTCAATCGCTACGGCACGAGCGTACGCGCCGCCTATGAACTGACCCCGGGCGTCAAGCCGTTCGTCGAAGCCGGCTTCGACACGCGCATCCACGATCTGCTGTTCGACTTCACGGGCGTGCAGCGCGATTCGACCGGCTGGACGACGAAGGTCGGCACCAGCTTCGAGTTCTCGCGCAAGCTCACCGGCGAGATCGCGGTCGGCTACCTCGAGCGCACCTACAAGGATCCGAACCTGCCCGAGCTGAACGGCATCCTGTTCGACGCCTCTCTCATTTGGCGCGCAACCGGCCTGACCACCGTCAAGCTCACCGCCACGACGACGGCGGCGGAATCGACGCTCATCAATGTTGCCGGCGTGCTGCGGCGCGATGCATCGCTGGAAGTCGAGCACGCATTCCGGCGCTGGCTGATCGGCACTGCCAAGATCGGTTACGGGCTCGACGAGTACGTCGGCTCCGATCGCAAGGACGACCGCTACGGCGCTTCGCTCGCGCTCACCTACAAGCTCACCCGCACGGCGCAGATCAAGGGCGAGTTCCGCCAGGAGTGGCTGCGCTCCAGCCAGCCGGGCAACGACTACACCGCTTCGATCGTGATGGTCGGCCTGCGGCTGCAGCGCTGATCAGGTCTTTCCCAGCAGCCCCCGAACCTCGTCCCGCAACGCCGGCGCGATGTCGTCGCGCGTGAGCGCATAGGCGAGGTTGGCGGTCAGGAAGCCGAGCTTGGAGCCGCAGTCGAAGCTGCGGCCCGCGAATTTCAGGCCGTAGAACGGCTGTTGCTGCGACAGGCGGATCATGGCGTCGGTGAGCTGGATCTCGCCGCCGGCGCCGGTCTGCTGGCTCGCCAGCAGGTCGAAGATTTCCGGCTGCAGGATGTAGCGTCCGGTGATGATCAGGTTCGAGGGCGCGCTGCCGGGCGCGGGCTTCTCGACCATCCGGGTGATCTCGAAGGTGCTGCCGCGCGTCGTGCCGATTCCGACGACGCCATACTGGTGCGTGGCTTCGGGCGGGACTTCTTCGACGGCGATGATGTTGGCGCCGGCACCCATGTCGCGGCTCGCATCGATCATCTGGGCGAGGCAGCCGCGTTCGGCCTGCACCAGCATGTCGGGCAGCAGCAGCGCGAAAGGTTCCCGCCCCACGAGCTCGCGCGCGCACCACACCGCGTGACCGAGGCCAAGCGGCTCCTGCTGGCGGGTGAAGCTCGTGGTGCCGGGGCCCGGCAGGTCGCGCGCGAGCGCTTCGATCTCGGCGCTCTTGCCGCGCTGGCGCAGGGTGTCCTCGAGCTCGACCTGGCGATCGAAGTGATCCTCGATCACTTGCTTGTTGCGGCCGGTGACGAAGATGAAATGCTCGATGCCGGCCTCGCGCGCCTCGTCGACCACGTGCTGGATCACCGGCCGGTCGACGACGGTGAGCATCTCCTTGGGCATGGCCTTGGTGGCGGGGAGGAACCGCGTCCCGAGGCCGGCAACCGGAAAGACCGCTTTGCGAATCGGTGTCATGAAGGCTCGCGTTTGCGCCGCAATAGCATGGCCCGGGATGGGCGGCTCGGCGCTTTTTCGCCGATCCGCGGCGCAAAGCAAGGCCCGACGGTGGCTGCGACAACCATTCCGCGTTAAGAGGAGGGAAACTCTCCCGAGGGCCTATGGCAAGTTGGGCCTATCGATGGGGAATGAGGATATGCGGATATCGCGCGCGGGACACCAGAGGCGTTTGCCGGTGATCGCGCTGGCCTACGCGGCCGGCCTTGGCTGCGCAGCGGCGCAGTTCGATGATCGGTTTCCCAAGGGCGATTTGACGACGGGCTCCGTTCCGGCTGCGTCCGCCACCGCATGGAGCGGCGAGCCGGGCGCGTCCGGCCATCCACTGATGGAGCCCGCGGCCATCCTGGCGGCTGCCGCCGATTTCAAGAACTGCCTCGAACGGGTGTGGCCGGAGGCGGCGCGTCGCGGCATCTCGCGCGCAAGCTTCGACAAGCATGCGGCCGGGCTCGAGCCCGAATTGAAGATCATGGACTTCGTCGATGCCCAGCCCGAGTTCACCAAGGCGTTCTGGGATTACGTCGACCTGCTGGTGACCGACGAGCGCATCGCCAAAGGCCGCGAAGTCCTGCTCAAGCACGCGGCGACGTTCGACGCAGTCGAGAAGGCCTACGGCGTCGACCGCCACGTCATCACGGCGATCTGGGGAATCGAGACGAAATTCTCGACCGTCATGGGCGAGCGTCCGGTGATCCGCTCGGTCGCAACGCTCGCTTGCGTCGGACGCCGGCAGGCCTACTTCCGCGACGAGTTCCTCGCGGCGCTCGAAATCCTCCATCACGGCGACATCCGCCCCGAAATGCTGCGCGGCTCGTGGGCCGGCGCTTTCGGACCGACCCAGTTCATGCCGACGGCGTTCAAGCGCGATGCGGTCGACTTCGACGGCGACGGCCGGCGCGACATCATGGAGTCGGTTGGCGACCTGATCGCCTCGACCTCGAACAAGCTCAAGAAGGCCGGATGGGTGCCGGGCCAGACCTGGGGCTATGAGGTCGTGCTGCCCAACGGCTTCAACTTCATGGTCGCGGACAGTTCGCGCCGGCTTACGCTGCGCGAATGGGAGCAGCTCGGCGTGCGGCGAGCCGACGGCTCTGCGTTCCCGCGCGGGAGCGACCATGCCTTCATGTTCGTGCCGGCGGGGTCGCGCGGCCCGAGCTTCCTGATGCTCGGCAATTTCCGCGCGATCATGAAATACAATCCGGCCGAGGCCTATGCGCTCGCCATCGGGCATCTGGCGGACCGGCTGCGCGGCGGTTCGCCGATCGTCCAAGCCTGGCCGCGCGAGGAGCGGGTGCTGACCCGGGCGGAGCGGCTCGAGCTGCAGCAGCGCCTCGTTGCCCGCGGCTTCGACATCGGCGGCGAACCGAGCGGCCGCCTAAGCGGGCGGACGCGCGCCGCGGTGCGCGATTTCCAGGCCCGTATCGGCCTTGTTCCGGACGGTTTCGCGACCGCGGCCGTGCTGGACCGGCTGCGCCGGTAACACTTACCGAACCTTCAAGTTGACATTTTCTGCGTGCTTGTGACCGATGGCCTCGCAGTCGGCGACCGTCAATGGCGCCGGACGCCTATTGAGGAGTCCATGGCGGCTACCACGCAGGCGCCTTTGAATCGATCCGGCTCGCGAATTCGGGCGTCGCTGACGCTCGCCGCGATCGAATTGCTCGCGCTGTTGGGCTGCGTGCTTGCGCTCGCCGAGCCCGCATTGGCACAGCTTGACGACCGATTTCCCTTCATGGACCGGCGCCGGCGCTACGAGCAGCAATCGCCATGGTCGCCGTTCGATCCCTATCAGCAGCAGCGGCAGGCTCCCGTCGACGCCTCCCGGGCGCCGGCGCCGCGCCGGCAGGACGTTGCGCCGACGGTGAACATCGTCGTGCTCGGCGACTCGATGGCGGACTGGCTCGCCTACGGGCTCGAGGACGCCTTCGGCGAGACGCCCGAGATCGGGGTCACCCGCAAGCATCGTCCCTTGACCGGCCTCATCCGTTCGGAAACGCGCGATGCCTACGATTGGCCGCAACAGGCGCGCGAGATGCTGAGCGCCGAGAAACCCGACTTTGTCGTGGTGATGCTCGGGCTTGCCGACCGGCGCGCGATCCGCGAGCGCGTGCAGGCGCGCAGTCCGACGCCGCAGCGCCCTGCGGCACAAACGCCAACCGCTCAACCTCAAGCCGCGCCAGGAGCGTCGCCACCGGCGCCGGCGGCGGCGCCGCAGCCCGCTCCGCAGGCCGATGCGGAAGCATCCCCCGACGCAGCGCAGGATCCGGAGCAGCCGAACATCGCCACGCTCGAGGCGCCGGGCGGCCCGGGCATCCTGCACGAGTTCCGCTCGGACAAGTGGGTAGAGCTCTACGGCAAGCGGTTCGACGAGATGGTCGCCGCGGTCAAGACCCGCGGGGTGCCGGTGTTCTGGGTCGGGCTTCCGGCGATCCGAGGCGTGCGCGCGACGTCGGACGTGGTCTATCTCAACGACTTCTTCCGTGGCCGGGCCGAGAAGGCCGGCGTGATCTTCGTCGACGTGTGGGACGGTTTCGTCGACGAGGCGGGCAATTTCGCCGTGCACGGCCCGGACTTCGAGGGGCAGACGCGGCGGCTGCGCGCCGGCGACGGCGTGCACTTCACCCGAGCCGGCGCGCGCAAGCTCGCCCACTACGTCGAACGCGAGATCCGGCGCGTGATGCTGGCGCGCACGACGCCGGTCGCGACGCCGATTCCGCAGGATGAGCCCGAGACGCGCCGGCCGACCGGCCCGGCCGCGCGGCCGATCGCGGGACCGGTGGTGCCGCTGACGGCGGCGACGGCTGCGCCGGAGGGGCTGCTCGGCGGCTCGCCGGTCCGCGCCAGCGCCAGCAGCGAAACGGTCGCCACCAAGGTGCTGGTGAAGGGCGAGCCGGTCGTGGCGCCGCCCGGGCGTGCCGACGATTTCGTCTGGCCGCGGCGCGATGTGGAGACCCTGTCGACCGCGCTGCCGCCCGATCCTGTAGCGCCGGCAGCGACGCCGGCCGTTGCATCGCCGGCTGCGCCCGCGCGACCGGCCCTGGCACCGCAGGCGGCGCTGCGTCCGCCGCCGGCGCAACGTCCGCAACAGCCGCGCCCCGCCTATCCGCGCCCGCTTGGGCCGTCGCAATGGGCGCCGCAGCCGTTCTTCTGGCCGTTCGGGCGATAGCCGCAACGCTTCAATCAGCGCGGCAGGTTGGTCGAACCCATCAGGAATTCGTCGACCGCGGCGGCGGCTTGGCGGCCCTCGCGGATCGCCCACACCACCAGCGATTGGCCGCGGCGGATGTCGCCCGCTGCGAACACCTTCGGCACCGACGTTTGATAACTCTTTGTGTCGGCCTTCACGTTGCCGCGCGTGTCGAGCGCCAAATCCAGCGTCTTTATGAGCCCCTCGTGCACGGGGTGCACGAACCCCATGGCCAGCAGCACCAAGTCGGCCTTGAGCTCGAACTCGGTGCCGGCGATCGGCTGGAACTTGTCGTCGCAGCGGATGCAGTGCAGTGCCTTCACCTGTCCATGGGCACCTGAGAACTTCTGCGTCAGCACCGAGAAATCGCGCTCGGCGCCCTCCTCGTGGCTCGACGAGGTGCGCAGTTTCAGCGGCCAGTTCGGCCAGGTGAGCAGCTTGTCCTCTTTCTCGGGCGGCTTCGCCATGATCTCGAAATTGGTCACGCTGAGCGCGCCTTGGCGGATGGCGGTGCCGATGCAGTCCGAGCCGGTGTCGCCGCCGCCGATGACGACGACGTGCTTGCGGCCGGCGAGGATCGGCGGTCCGTCGCCGATCGGCTCGTTGCCGATGCGCCGGTTCTGCTGCGGCAGGTAGTCCATGGCAAAATGGATGCCGCCGAGCTCGCGGCCGGGGATCGGCAGGTCGCGTGAGGCTTCGGCGCCGCCGGTCAGCACCACCGCATCGAACCCTTCGGTGGTGCGCTCGACCGGCATATTGACGCCGACATGCGCGCCGTAATGGAACACGACGCGCTCGGCCTCCATCTGGGCGATGCGCCGTGCGACGTGACGCTTCTCCATCTTGAAATCGGGAATGCCGTAGGTGAGCAGGCCGCCGGCCCTGGCGTGCTTCTCGAACACGTGCACGTCGTGCCCGGCGCGTGCGAGCTGCTGCGCGCACGCCATACCCGCCGGGCCGGAGCCGATGACGGAGATCTTCTTGCCGGTGCTCTGCGTCGGCGGCTCGGGCTCGATCCAGCCCTCGTCCCAGCCGCGGTCGACGATCGCGCATTCGATCGTCTTGATGGTGACCGGCGTCTCGATCAGGTTGAGCACGCAGGAGGCTTCGCACGGCGCCGGACAGACGCGGCCGGTGAATTCGGGGAAATTGTTGGTCGAGTGCAGATTGTAGAGCGCGTTCTTCCAGTCGCCGCGATAGACGAGATCGTTCCAGTCGGGGATCTGGTTGTTCACCGGACAGCCGGTGTGACAGTAGGGAACGCCGCAGTTCATGCAGCGCGCGGCTTGATCCTTTGTCGCCTCTTCGGACAAAGGAATCATGAACTCCTTGAAATGGCGGATACGGTCGGCGGCCGGCTTGTAGCGCCGCTCCTGCCGATCGATCTCCAGGAAGCCCGTAACCTTGCCCATTGGGGGACTAGGCTCCCGCGGCCGCGAGCGGCGGGATTGCGACTTCGGTTGCCTTCATTTCCTGCAGCGCGCGGCGGTACTCGACCGGCATCACCTTGCGGAACCTGGGCAGGTACTCGTTCCAGGCGGCGAGGATATCCTTCGCGCGCTGCGAGCCGGTGTAGCGTGCGTGGTTGGCGATGAGCTGATGCAGCCGCTCGGCGTCGTAGCGGCTCATGTCGCTCATCACATCGACGCGGCCGTGGTGGTCGAGATCGCCGGCCTGGTGGTAGTGCTGCCAGCTCGCGTTCTCCTCCTCGATCACCGGCTCGAGCTCGACCATCGACATGTTGCAGCGGCGCTCGAAATCGCCGTCGCCGTCGAGCACATAGGCGATGCCGCCCGACATGCCGGCCGCGAAGTTGCGCCCGGTGCGTCCGAGCACCACCACGACGCCGCCGGTCATGTACTCGCAGCAATGGTCGCCCGCGCCCTCGACCACCGCGATGGCGCCGGAATTGCGCACCGCGAAGCGCTCGCCGGCGATGCCGCGGAAATAGCATTCGCCCTCGATCGCCCCGTACAGCACGGTATTGCCGATGATGATCAACTCTTCGGGCACGATGCTCGCCTCGCGCGGCGGGTAGACGATGAGGCGCCCGCCCGAGAGGCCCTTGCCGACGTAGTCGTTGGCCTCGCCCTCGAGTTCGAAAGTCACGCCGCGCGTGAGCCAGGCGCCGAAGCTCTGTCCGGCGGTGCCCTTCAGCTTCACGTGGATGGTGTCGTCGGGCAGGCCTGCGTGCCCGTAGACCCTGGCGACCGCGCCGGAGATCATCGCGCCCGCGGTGCGGTCGGTGTTCTTGATCGTGGTCTCGATCTTCACCGGCGCGCCGCGGTCGATCGCCGCCTGCGCCTCAGCCATCAGCCTGCGGTCGAGGACGTCCCTGATCTTGTGGTCCTGCTCCTCGCAATTGAAGATCGCGACGCCATCGGGCGCATCAGGTTTCGTAAACAAACGCGAAAAGTCGAGCCCTTTGGCCTTCCAGTGCTCGACCAGCCGGCGCTTATCGAGCATCTGCATCTGCCCGACCATCTGGTCGAACTTGCGATAGCCGAGCTCGGCCATCAGCTCGCGCACCTCCTCGGCGACGAAGAAGAAGTAGTTGATGACGTGCTCGGGTTGGCCGACGAAGCGCTTGCGCAGCACCGGGTCCTGGGTCGCCACGCCCACCGGGCAGGTGTTGAGGTGGCACACGCGCATCATGATGCAGCCGGCGGCGATCAGCGGCGCGGTCGAGAAGCCGAATTCGTCGGCGCCGAGCATTGCGCCGATCACCACGTCGCGCCCGGTGCGGATGCCGCCGTCGACCTGCACGGCGATGCGGCCGCGCAGGCAATTCACCACCAAGGTCTGATGAGTTTCGGCGAGGCCGATCTCCCACGGGGAGCCGGCGTGCTTGATCGAGGTGAGCGGCGAGGCGCCGGTGCCGCCCTCGAAGCCCGCGATGGTGACGTGATCGGCGCGCGCCTTGGAGACGCCGGCCGCGACCGTGCCGACGCCGACCTCGGACACGAGCTTGACCGACACGTCGCCGTCGGGATTGACGTTCTTCAAGTCGAAGATGAGCTGCGCCAGGTCCTCGATCGAATAGATATCGTGATGCGGCGGCGGCGAGATCAGGCCGACGCCGGGGGTCGAGTGGCGCACCTTGGCGATGATGGCGTCGACCTTGTGGCCGGGGAGCTGCCCGCCTTCGCCGGGCTTGGCGCCCTGCGCCATCTTGATCTGCATCATGTCGGAGTTGACGAGATACTCCGTGGTGACGCCGAAACGGCCGGAGGCGACCTGCTTGATCGCCGAGCGCATGCTGTCCCCGTTCGGCAGCGGCTTGAAGCGGTCGGCCTCCTCGCCGCCTTCGCCGGTGTTCGACTTGCCGCCGATGCGGTTCATGGCGACCGCAAGCGTGGTGTGCGCCTCGCGCGAGATCGAGCCGAACGACATGGCGCCGGTGGAGAAGCGCTTGACGATCTCCTTGGCCGGCTCGACCTCTTCGATCGGCACGCTCTTGCGTCCGTCCTCCGCGGCCGACTTGATGCTGAACAGCCCGCGGATGGTGAGGATGCGTTCCGACTGCTCGTTCACCAGCTGTGCGAAAGCCCGATACTTGTCGCGGGAGTTTCCGCGCACCGCATGCTGCAGGGTGGCTACCGTCTCGGGCGACCAGGCATGCGCCTCGCCGCGCATGCGATAGAGATATTCCCCGCCCACTTCGAGCGCGTGCTTGAGCATCGGCACCTCGCCGAATGCGTCGCGATGGCGCCGCGCCGTCTCCTCGGCGATCTGATCGAGGCCGACGCCCTCGATGCGCGTCGCCGTGCCGAAGAAGAACGCGTCGACGAAATCGCTGCGCAGGCCGACCGCGTCGAAGATCTGCGCGCCGCAGTAGGACTGGTAGGTCGAGATGCCCATTTTGGACATCACCTTGAGGATGCCCTTGTCGACCGACTTGATGTAGCGCTTGATGATTTCCTTGTCGCTGAGCTTTTCCGGCATCTCCTCCTTCATCGCGACCAGCGTCTCGAAGGCGAGATAAGGATTGATCGCCTCGGCGCCGTAGCCGGCGAGACAGCAGAAGTGGTGCACCTCGCGCGCCTCGCCGGTCTCGACCACGAGGCCGACCGCGGTGCGCAAGCCCTTGCGGATGAGATGATGATGCACGGCCGCGGTCGCCAGCAGCGCCGGCATCGGGATGCGATCGGGGCCGGCCTGGCGGTCGGACAGGATGATGATGTTGTAGCCGCTCTTCACGGCCGCTTCCGAGCGCTCGCACACGTTCGCGAGCGCGTCCTTCATGCCGGCGGAATCCTGCTCGGACGGATAGGTGATGTCGAGCGTCTTGGTGTCGAACTGCTCCTCGACGTGGCCGATCGAGCGGATCTTCTCCAGGTCCTCGTTGGTCAGGATCGGCTGGCGCACCTCGAGCCGCTTCTTCTTCGCCAGACCCTGGAGATCGAGCAGGTTCGGCCGCGGCCCGATGAAGGACACCAGCGACATCACCAGCTCCTCGCGGATCGAATCGATCGGCGGGTTGGTCACCTGGGCGAAGTTCTGCTTGAAGTAGGTATAGAGCAGCTTCGGCTTGTCGGAGAGCGCCGACAGCGGCGCGTCGTTGCCCATCGAGCCGACGGCTTCCTGCCCGGTGGTCGCCATCGGCTCGAGCAGGATCTGCATGTCCTCCTGGCTGTAGCCGAAGCATTGCTGGCGATCGAGCAGCGCGATGTTGGTGCGCGCCTTGCGCGGCTGCACGGCGGGCAGGTCCTCGAGCACGATCTGCGTGCGCTTGAGCCACTTGGCGTAAGGGTGCTTCTTGGCAAGCTCGGCCTTGATCTCCTCGTCGGGGATCAGCCGGCCTTCGATCAGATCGACCAGCAGCATCTTGCCCGGCTGCAGGCGCCACTTCTGCACGATCTTGTTTTCCGGAATCGGCAACACGCCGGCTTCCGAGGCCATGATGACGCGTCCGTCGGCGGTGACGAACCAGCGCGCGGGCCGCAGCCCGTTGCGGTCGAGCGTCGCGCCGATCTGGCGGCCGTCGGTGAAGGCGATCGCCGCGGGCCCGTCCCACGGCTCCATCAGCGCGGCGTGGTACTCGTAGAACGCCTTGCGCTCGTCATCCATCAACGGATTGCCGGACCACGCCTCGGGGATCAGCATCATCGCCGCATGGGCGAGCGAGTAGCCGCCCTGGGTCAGGAACTCGAGCGCATTGTCGAAACAGGCGGTGTCGGACTGGCCCTCGTAGGAGATCGGCCAGAGCTTGGAGATGTCGTCGCCGAACAGCTTGGAGGACACCGAGGCCTGGCGCGCCGCCATCCAGTTGACGTTGCCGCGCAGCGTGTTGATCTCGCCGTTATGCGCGACCATGCGGTAGGGGTGCGCCAACGGCCAGCTCGGGAACGTGTTGGTGGAGAAGCGCTGGTGCACCAGGCAGAGGGCGGTCTCGAAGTCCTCCTCGTGCAGATCGGGATAGTACTTGTCGAGCTGGTCGGCGAGGAACATGCCCTTGTAGATGACGGTGCGGCACGACAGCGACACCACGTAATAGTTGGCGAGCCGCCGTTCGCGCCGGTTGTAGACGATGTTGGAGATCACCTTGCGCAACACATAGAGGCGGCGTTCGAACTCCTCCTCGCTCCTGATGTCCTTGCCGCGGCCGATGAACACCTGCATGTGGAACGGCTCGGTCGGCTTGACCGATACGCCGAGCGAGGCGTTGTCGGTTGGCACTTCGCGCCAGCCGAGCAGGGTGAGCCCTTCGCGCGGCAGCACCTCCGCGTAGGTATCCTGGATGACTTTGCGCCATTCCGGATCGTGCGGCAGGAACACGTAGCCGACGCCGTATTGACCCGGTTCCGGCAGCGCGATGCCGAGCTCGCCCGCCTTGCGCTTGAAGAATTTGTGCGGGATCTGCACCAGCATGCCGGCGCCGTCGCCGGCGCGCGGGTCCGCGCCGACCGCGCCGCGGTGCTCGAGATTGCACAGGATCGCGATCGCGTCCTCGACGATTGCGTGCGATTTGCGGCCCTTGATGTCGGCGATGAAGCCGACGCCGCAGGAATCTTTTTCGAGCCGGGGATCGAACAGGCCGTTGGCCGCAGGCACGCCTGGCCAGAGCGGAAATTCAGCCGCGGAATCTTTCACGGCCCGCTCCGCAGGAGAAGCAGCGTGCCTCACTCCCACATCGAACCGTTGCGTGCCCATCGTCGTCCTCGTTATTCCAGCGGCCGTCCGGCGTACCTTCCTGGTGCGCGGCACCCTGGATGCGCCGCGACGCAAATCTTGACCTTGGCGTGAGGGGCGGCCTTCTGGAGTGCCGCTCGCCGGCCCCTCACGGGACCGCTCATTCCGCCGCGATCCGGCGGCTCCGCTGCGCTGCTGCGCCGTGCCGGTCTTAGGTCCAGCCGCCGACCGCCAATTGAGACAGCATTACTGTCCTAATATGCCTAAACCGGGTTCCTAATGCAAGAGCGTACGGCGCCCAAATCCACCTCTCTTTGCCGTTTTGTTGCCCTGCGCGCCTCCGGCACGTAACAAGAGGAACATGGATTGATGCCGCAGCGCAACGGAATTGCGGTGATGCCCTCATCAGCCCGGTGAATTGGGCCGCGCGGGCGCCGAGCACGTCAGGAGGCCCATGAACTTCGCCAGCGACAATACGGCCGGGATCGCCGCACCAATTCTTGCGGCGATCGGTAACGCCAACACGGGTTTTGCGCTCGGCTACGGTAATGACGAGTGGACCAAGCGGGTCGAGCAGCGCTTTGCCGAAGTTTTCGAGAAGGAGGTCGCGGCGTTCCTCGTGCCGATCGGTACGGTCGCCAACGCCCTGGCGCTCGCGCACCTCACGCCGCCGTGGGGCGCAGTGCTGTGCCACAAGGACTCGCACATCGCGGTGGACGAGTGCGGCGCGCCCGAGTTCTTCGGTGGAGGCACCAAGCTCGTCGGACTTGCCGGCGAGGGAGCCAAAATTTCGCCGGCGACCCTGCGCGCCGCGCTCGCCGGGCAATGGGGCGGGCCGCATCATGTCAGCCCTGCTGCGCTGTCGCTCTCGCAAGCCACGGAATGCGGCACGATCTATCATGTCGCCGAGCTTAAGGAACTGGCCGACATCACGCACGCGCGCGGCGTCGCGGTGCATATGGATGGCGCGCGCATCGGCAATGCGCTGGCGCGCATGAATGTCGCGCCGGCCGAGCTGACCTGGAAGGCCGGCGTCGATGTGCTCTCCTTCGGCGCCACCAAGGGCGGCGCGATGGGCGCGGAAGCCGTGATCTTCTTCGATGCCCAGCGCGGCGCCAACATGCAGGATCGGCGCAAGCGCGGCGGCGCACTTGCCTCCAAGCACCGCTTCATTGCGGCACAGATGGAGGCGTATCTTGCCGACGATCTGTGGCTCAGACTTGCGCGCCACGCCAACGACATGGCCGACCGGCTGACCGAAGGGTTGACGGCCGCCGGGATGAAGCCGGTGTGGCCGGTGGAGGCGAACGAAGTGTTCGTGCGCCTGCCGCGCGCGGTCGACGAGCGGCTGAAACAGGCCGGCGCGAGCTACTACGCGTGGGAGGCGGACACCGGTGCCGGGCCGCTGGTGCGGCTGGTCACGTCGTTCCAGACGGAGCAGAAGGAAGTCGACGCGTTCCTCGCGATCGCCCGTACTTGAAGACGCCACGGCGGCGCCCAAGCTCCGCCCCAATCGCCGCTGATCCTCGCACCAGGACACAAGGGCGTTGTCGCCATTCTCCAGAAGGAGGTGCGAAGTGAGGATCGCTGTTGCATTCGCCGGCCTGATCGCTTTCGCGGGTTCCGCACAAGCCGGCGATATCCTGGTGTCGCAGGTCTTTCCGCGCGCGGACGTGATCTACGCGCCGCCGCGCCACTACGATATCGCGACCGTGGTGCGCTCGATCGGGCTCGAGCCCGCCGGCCCGCCGGTGCGCGTCGGCATGACCATCGTGCAGCGCGCGACCGATCTCGCCGGCACGCCGCTGCGCGTCAGCGTCGACGCGCGCAGCGGGACGGTGCTCGCTATCCATCCGGTGATGATCGAGCCCTCCTACAGGATGCCGCCATCCTATGGTCGGCCGTACGTGTACGGGCCGCCTCCGCCCTATGCAGGTCCTCCTGCGTATCGCGGTCCCTACGGCGCACCGTACGGACCCTATGCGGCTGCACCCCGCGGCTATGAGTATGAGTATGACGATGAGGACCTGCCACCGCGTGCGGCTCCGCACGCGCGACCTCCCGTTGCGCCGGAGCGATCGGCTACCGTCAACCCGCGCCCACCGCTGCCGAAGCCGCGGCCGTCCGCGCCGGCGGAGACCAAGGCACCCCCCGCGCCGGCACAGAAGCCGGTTGCTGCTGCGCCTCAGGCCGCCAAGCCGGCAGTCGCGGCGCCGGCAAGCGCACCGCCCCAGGGTGCTCCCACCTACGCGCCGCTGCACGTGCCTTGATCGGCCCTTACGCCGCACATACGAAAAGCGCCCCGGCCGAGCCGGGGCGCTCCACTTATTTGTTGCAGACCGTCAGGCCGCCTTCTTGGTCTCGATCACCTTGGGCGCGGCGCCGTTGATCGCGATCTGGCGCGGCTTCATCGCCTCGGGTAGCTCGCGCACGAGGTCGACGTGCAGGAGACCATTGGCGAGGGTCGCACCCTTGACCTCGACGTGGTCGGCGAGCTGGAAGCGACGCTCGAAGGCACGGGCCGCGATGCCCTGATAGAGCACCTCGCCCTGCTTCTCCTCGGCCGTCTTCTGGCCGCGGATGGTGAGCGTGTTTTCCTTGGCCTCGATCGACAGATCGGCCTCGGTGAAGCCCGCGACGGCGACACTGATGCGGTACGCGTTCTCGCCGGTGCGCTCGATGTTATAGGGCGGGTAGGTGGGGCCCTCGACGCCCGTCACCTGATCGAGCAGCGAGAACAGCCGGTCGAAGCCGACGGTGGAACGGTAAAGGGGAGCAAGATCAAACGTTCGCATGGCATATCCTCCTTGAGCGACATGCAGGGTCCGCCCCGGAGGGCCGGACCTTGTGGGTTTGCGCAGCCCGGATGGGCCTGCACAGGGCAGATGTGGGAAACGCTGCAGCGACGTTCAAGAGGCGGAACTGCATCGTTGAGGCATCGGTTCGGGCTGGAGCGGGATGACTTCTGTTCGAAGTCACCCCGCTCCAGCTTGTTGTTTGAGCATGATCGTTTCCGAAAACCGGTGCCCACTTTTCGGGATCATGCTCTATAAGGCGGTTCCCCGCTCCGACACACCCGGCATGAAACTCATCTCGACTCCCGCCAATCCGGTTCCCGAAGGGGCGGTCGTCGGAACCCTGCGCACCCCCGATGGAGCCACGCTGCGCTTCGCGCGCTGGAACCCGCCGCCCGGCCGCAAGGGCACGCTCTGCATCTTTCCCGGCCGCGGCGAATTCATCGAGAAATACTTCGAGGTGGTGCGCGATGCGCAGAGCCGCGGCCTCGCGGTCGCCATGATCGACTGGCGCGGGCAGGGGCTGTCGGAACGCGCGCTCACCGACCCGCGCAAGGGTCATGTCGGCAATTTTTCCGAGTACGACCGCGACCTCGAAGCCTTCGTCAAAGAGGTGGTGCTGCCGGACTGTCCGCCGCCGCATTTCGCGCTCGGCCATTCGATGGGCGCCGCGATGCTGATCCGCGCGGCGCGGCACGGACGGCGCTGGTTCGACCGCATCGTGCTGTCGGCGCCGATGCTGGGCTTGGCGTCGCGGCGCGGATTGCGCCTCGTCCCGGGAACGGCGCGGCTCATGCGCTGGATCGGCCTCGGCAGCTCGTACATTCCCGGCGGCGGGGCGACCGCGGCCGGATCGCTGCCTTTTGCCGGAAACCTGCTCAGCTCGGATCCGGTGCGCTATGCCCGCGTGGCCGCGATCCTCGACACCGAGCCGGCACTCGGCATCGGTGCGCCGACGATCGCCTGGCTCGACGCGGCCTTCCGCGTGATGACGGAGTTCGCCGACCCGGTCTATGCGGGCCGCCTGCGCCAGCCGATTCTCCTGGTCGCGGCGGGGCAGGACCAGGTGGTCTCCACGCCGGCCATCGGCCAGTTCGCGGTCAGGCTGCGCGCCGGCTCGCACCTCGTGGTCGCGGGCTCGCGCCACGAGATCCTGATGGAGCAGGACCGCTATCGCGAGCAGTTCTGGGCCGCGTTCGACGCGTTCGTGCCGGGATCGCCGTCGTTCGGGTGAGGCCGGCGCAAGCGTCTCGACAGCGATGCGGTGATCGGGCACTCTCACTAAGGTTGTCATCGGTCCGGCGCTGAGGGCGCGCCGATCTCGAACATCATGCAATGCAAGACTGCCGGCCGCGGCGTCGATCCGCGCCGGCGCCGCCGGAGATATGCATGGCGTGGGAGCTTGCCATCGATCAGGTCGGACTGCGCGGATCCGGCGATGCGACGATCATTACGGCGACGAACGGCGCGATCCGGCGATGCGCGCTGATCGATGGAGGAAGGAAGAATGACGTCGATGACGTGAAGCGCCGGGTCGCGTTCTATGCGCAGAACTCGTTGGACGTCCTGGTCGCAACTCACTACGACGAAGACCATCTCGGCGGCCTGCGCGGGCTGCTGGCCTTGGGCGAGGACCGGCTCCAGCGCACCGCCATCTTCGACCAGGGCGAACCGGGAACGCGCGCCGTCATCAGGAATTTTCGCGCCGTATTCGAAGGCAACGACATCAGCTACATCAACTACGCCCAGCTGTGCCAAAAGGAAAACCGCGACCGCGTGACCGCGAAGGTGCTCTGCGGCGAACAGCCGTTGACCCCAAATCTCTGCGACATGGCCTACCGGGAGTCCGACTGGCTCGTCGGCCAGGAAATCCTCTGGTACGGCTATTCGGGCGCCCAGCGTCCGGCCGGCTATCCGACCCTGACCTGCATCGCCGCCAACGAGTGGCTGCTGCAGGGCGACGGCAGCAAGCGCTACCAGCCCTCTTCCACGCTTGCCGGCGATCCCAGGAATCCGAGGAGCCTCGCCTTCCTGCTCGCATTCGGCGGCTTCAAATACTACCTCGGCGGTGACATCGAAGCGATGCAGGAGGATGGCTCGGTTTGGGCGCCCGGCAGCAATAACTACATGTACAATTTCGGGAAAGGCCAGTACGCGCTGCAGAACTACCTCAACCCGACGAACAACCAGGCCGGGCGCGTGCACGCCGCGAAGCTGAGCCATCACGGCAGCAAGTACTCGTCCTCGCCTCACTTCATCCGATGGCTGCGGCCGCGGGCGGCGTTCATCAGTTGCGGGCCCGACAACAGCTATGGCCATCCCGACCAGGTGGTGGTCGACACGCTCGAGGGACAGTCAGTCGATTATTTCCTGACCGGCGAGGATTTGCGTCGGGGATCGACCGATCTGGGCGCGCACGCCTATGTGGCCGGAGTATTCCCGCCGGATAACCCGCAGCGGCTCGTTTCGGGGTCGATCAGGATCGTGGTGCAGCAGCCGCCGGCATTCACCGTGCGCTGTATGTATCCGAACGCGGGAACCAACATCGAGAAGAGCGTGGATTTCGATTACCGGCCCTATACGTTGCAGTCGTTCGCGTACGCATGATGCCGTGGGCACGCCATGGCCGAGAACCTGCAGCAACTGAAGACAAGGCTCGATGCGGCAACAGACGGCGGCAAGCGGCTGACGCTCGCGGCGGCCCTGCTGCCGCCCGGCGACGCGCTGGCCCTCGTGCGCACGATGCCGGGCGCCATGTTGGTGCTGGATGACGCCGCCATCGGCTTTCCCGATGCCGCGACTCTCGAGGTCGGCGGGCGCGTTGCGGGCCCCTGGTCGATTCCGCATATCGACGGCCTGACACTCGCCGACATCGACCTCCGGATTGCGTTCCGCCAGGGTGAGGCCGGCGGTCCGATCACCAGCGCAGTCGCTATCCGGAGCGCCACATTGACGTCCGGCGTCCTGATGGCGGGCAGCGGGCAGCCGGACGGCACGGTGCGGCTCGGCGTCGCGCCGGACAACCGCATGATCCCGACGCTTCCGGTTTCAACCGTCATGGCCGGCATCACGGCGGGGCGGCAGACCGACGTGGTGCCGGCCGGCCTGACCCGGTTCGATGCCGTGCCATTCTCCGGCATCGACCTCCGGTTCGGCTTTGCTCCGGAGGCAGCGACCGCGATCGCGTTGACCGCCACGGTCAGCGGCAATTGGGCGATCATCGATAGCGGTATCTTCACGCTCGACGATATCGGTCTCACGCTGCGCGCCATTCACCGCCCAAGCGCCACCGGCGCCCCCGTCGTGCAAAGCGCGGCGACCGTCCGCGCCACGACCACGATCGTGTCGGGCACCTACGATGTTGCGGTCGCGCTGAGCGGCGGCGACGAACTGGAGCTGTCCGTCGTGCCGCGCGACGGCCGGCTTTTGCCGGCGCTGGCGGACTTGGCGGCAATGATCGGCGGCGCGGCGCTGAGATCCGACGTGCAGCGCGGGATCGACCTTCTCGGATTGGGCGACATCAGCGTCGACGGCATCACGGTCCGCTTCGCTCCGGCGGTCCGCAAGCTGCTCGGCGTGGAGCTGTCGGGTCATTTCATGCTGGCGGGCGGCGAGGTCGATCTCAGCGTCACGCTCTGGCCGGAGTTCGGCTTCGGCGGCGGCCTGTCGCGGCGTCCGGACGGGACGCCGCCCTCCGGCATCGCGTTGGATGCCTTGGCGCAACGCGTGCTCGGCGATGCGGCCGGCTTGCCCAAGCTGACCGTCACCGATCTCGCGTTCTCCGCCTATCCCGATCAGGGGAGCTATCGGATCTCCGTCACGCTCAGCGAGGATTGGACCTGGGAATTCGACGGAAGCGGTCCGGCGCTGACGTTGCGCGACGTGGAGTTCGACGCTGCGCGCACGCGCGCCGGCGTCAGCGGCGGGCTTGCGGTGAGCTTTGCGCTCGGGGGCTTCGCCATCGCCTTGTCGGCGCAATACCGGGGCGCCGGGGCCGGCTGGCTCCTGTCCGGCAACGGCGCTGAAAGCGGCAGCATTCCGCTCGGCGCGTTCCTCAGCGACGTCGCCGCCAAGTTCGGCATCGCCATTCCCGACGCCATCACGCAGGCCGCCGGCACGTTCCAGCTCGTCAGCGTGACGATGGCGCTCGACACGAAGATCAAAGCCTTCGCGCTTGCCTGCGACACCCGCAACAGCGCACGGATGCCTTTCGGCGCCAAGGCCTATGCGCTCGACCTGCGGCTCAGCTTCCGCTCCGCGATCGATCCGGCGAGCGGCAAGCGGTCCTTCTCCGGCCACATCGAGGGCGATCTCGCGATCGGCAAGGCGACCTTCGTCCTCGCCTACGATTTCGGCGATGCGACGGTGGTGCGGGGAAGCTGGCGCGAGGACGGCGCGCGGTTGGATTTCTCCGACCTCGCCGCGGCGCTCGGCATCGACGCGCCCTCAAGCGTGCCGGCCGAGCTCGATCTCGGCTTGAAGTCGGCGTCGTTCGAGTATCGCCGGGCCGATCAGTCGTTCACGCTCTCGGCGCAATCGACCAAGTTCGGAGACGCGTTCTTCGTCGCCGCCAAGGGACAGAGCGGCAAGCTCGGCTTCGTGTTCGGCGTCGACGATCCGAACGCCCTGCACTTGTCGGATCTTCCGGTCATCGGCAAGGATTTGAAGGCAGCCGATTTCCTCACCTTCAAACAGATCGCGTTCCTGGTCGCGTCCGACGGTTTCGTAAATTTCTCGGTGCCGGCGTTGCCGAGCCTGCCGGGCGCGCCGGGACCGCCGCCGTGCATGATCGTCCCGGGCCGACCGATCAGGCCGATCGTCCCCGGCGCGACGTTGCAGATTGCAGCCGGCTTCTCGCTGGTTGCGGTGCTCGACTTTGCCGCCGCGCACGATGCGCGTGCGCGCAACCTGCAATCGATCGTCGGCGGATCGCAGCTCGTCGTGCAGGCAAGCATCGGCTCCGCCGGTTTCAGCCTGTACATCGCGCTTGCCGGACAGGTCGCCATCCCGGGCGCGGGCAGCTCGAAGCTGGTCCTGAGCTCGCCCATGGTGCGCATCACGTTCGCCGGCGAGGTCGTATTCCAGCTCTCCGGCGCATTGAACTTCGTCCTCGACGGAACGCCGATCAGCGCGACCGCCAGCATGATCATCGACGAGTCGGAAGCGCAGGTGACCGTCAATGTGGCTGCGGATCACGGCGTGCTGGCGCCACCGCCCGGGGTGAAGGGCCTGCACTTCAAGCAGTTCGGCATCGAGATGGGCGTGTTCTTCGAGCCGTCGGGATTGGATCTCGGCCTGGAGGGCGAGGTGGTGATCGGCCCGACCCCGCGCCCGCCCGACACCTTCGCGATCGTGCTGGAGCTGATCGAGGAGATTCCCAATCCGCTCTACCTGTCCTTCTACGTCGACGAGCTGGACCTCGGACAGATCGTCACGCTGTTCACCAACCAGGCCGCGCCGGGCGTGCTGCATGAATTATCGATGGTGCGGGGCGAGAACCTCTCGTTCCGCCGCTCCGAGGAGCCGGTGCTGCTGCCCGACGGCAGCGTCGCCAAGCCCGGCTACGCAGTGAGCGGCACCATCCGCATCCTGTCGTTCTCCGGTCACGGCGACCTCGCGATCACGCTGACCGACGGTGTCAAAGGCTCGCTGCAGCTTGCCCCGCTTCATCTCGGCAGCGTGTTGAGCGTGACCGGCGACGGGCAGGCCATCACCCGCAACGAGCAGCAGACGAACGGGCAATGGAGCGCGGTGTCGAACAACACCATCGTACGCGCGGTGCCGCCGCGTTCCACCCGCAAGACCGTGGTGGTGCCCGCGGGCGGCCCGATCATCGCCGTCAATTGCCTGCAATCGCCCTTCCTGCACGTCAGCCTGCGGGTTTCGCTGTTCGACGCCGTCAACGAGAGCGTCGAGGTCACGATCGCGACCGATGGGTTCGCCTTCGCGCTCAGCTTCGACGTGAGTGGGATCGAGAAATTCCATCTCGCCTGCACGCTCAAGAGCTATGAGGATTTGTCCGCCCATGCCGACATGGTCATGGCACTCGATGCCGAGATCGGCCCGATCCACGTGCTCGGCATCGACGTCGGTTCGCTGCACCTCGATACGAACGCGTCCGCCGCCATGGCGGTGACGTTGACGCCGCAAGGCTTCTCGCTCGACCTGAGCGGCAGCTTCCGTGTCATGGGGCAGGGTTTGACGCTGCCCACTGTCTCGCTCAGCGCGGCTCCGGCGTCGCTGAGCGAGCTGCCCGCGGCCGTGATCGCGCGCATCCGGGAGGAGGCCGACGCCCTGTTCGGTGGCCTGTTCTCCGACGCGACGCGCTGGGCCGGCATGATCGGCAGCGGCATCGTCACCGGCGTCAGTGACGTGGCCGGTACGCTCAAGCACGCCTTCAATATCACCACGGACGCCGATGCCGCCAACCTGATGAAGCTTGCAAAGGTGCCGGTGGCGGCGGCGATCACCGGCCTCGAATCCGCCTACGGATCGACCAGGCACGCGGCGGTCAAGGCGGTGGCAGGCGCCCACTATGCGCTGGACGATATCGCGTCCGCCCTCAACGGGCTCAATGTGGCCGGCGCCGACGCAGCCGGCATGCTCGAGGGGGCCGGCTACACAGCCCAAGCCATCGCTCCGCTGCTGCGCAACGTCTTCAAACTCAACGACAACAACGTGCTGACGCGCACGCTGCGCAGCGCCGGCTACGGTCCCGATCAGATCGCCACCGGCTTGAAGCTTGGGCTCGCCGCGTCGGACGAACAGGCACGCTATTACCTCGACGCCGCGCACTATACCGCGGCCGAAATCGGCAGCGCGATCCGGTCTGCCTATGGCGATGCGCCGGACCGCATCGCGCGCGTGTTCAAGGATACGTATGCGACGGTGGAGACCGCGGCCCAGGCGATCCAGGCCGCCTTCGCCGGACTGCCGGTCGCGCAGGCCGCGAGCGCGCTCGCGGGCGCCGGCTACGCCGCCGGCGATGCGGCAAGCGCGCTGCGCCGGGTGTTTCAGGCCTCGGCCGCGGACGCCGGCACCATGCTGCGCGACGGCTATCACATGATCGGCGCGTTCTATGCGAACGCCGAGAATGTGGCCGGCATCCTGCGCGGCGCAGGCTACGGCGCCGACCGGATCGCTCAGACCCTGCGAGACGTCTTCAGCGTCGAGGACAACAGCCTCGTCGCCTCATCGCTCGGCGGCGCCGGCTTCACGGTCGAAGAGGTGGCACAGGGACTGCACTTGGACAGTGGCCTCGGTGCATCCGCCGATCAGGTGCGCGACATCCTGGCCGGCGCAAATTACCTGCCGGGCGCGATCGGGCAGGGTATCTCGTTCGCCTTCGGGTACGGGCCGGAACAGCTGGCGCAGGTGTTCGAGGAGACGTCCGCGCCGGCCGCAGACGCGGCCTACGCCCTGCAGGCGGCGTTTCCCGGCGGCATCGTGTTTTTCGTCCCCCAGGTGCTTGCCGGGGCCGGCTATACGGCGAGCCAGGGAGCGGCTGCGCTGCACCAGGTCTTCAACATGTCGGCCCACCTCGTCGCCCAGGAGCTGGTCGCATCATGGCACGCGAACGCCGACGTCACGGCGGCGGCACTCAACGCCGGCGGATACAGTGTCGACCAGGTCGGAAACGCCGTGCGCGACCAATTCAATCTCGGAGCGGACGATCTGAACAGCGCGCTGCAGGGCGCGGGCTTCGCGGCCGGTCAGGTGAAGCATTTCGTCGGCAACTTGTTCCCCAACTGGGTGCACAGCATCACGCACATCTTCAATCCGGGGAGCTGGTTCAGAAGCTAACCGTTGAGCAGCTTCAGCGCCGCTTCGTGCACGCGCTTGTCGCCGGCCGCGACGACGCGGCCGCCGCGTGTCGCCGGCCCGCCGTCCCAGCCCGTGATGATGCCGCCCGCACCCGCAACGATTGGAATGAGGGCGACGATATCGTGCGCCTTGAGGCCGCTCTCGATCACGAGGTCGACGTGGCCGGCTGCCAGCATGCAATAGGCGTAGCAGTCGCCGCCGTAGCGCGGCAGCCGCACCGCCTGCTCGACGCGGCCGTAAGCGGTGCGATCCTCGGCGCTCATCAGCAGCGGGCTGGTGGTGAACAGCACGGCGTCCTGCAGCTGCGCGCAGGCGCGCACCATGAGGGCGCGGTCGCCGGCGGGTCCGCGGTAGCGCGCGGTTTGGCCGTCCCCGGTGAAGCGCTCGCGGATGAAAGGCTGATGCATCATGCCGTAGACCGGCTCGCCGAGCCGTGTCAGCGCGATCAGCGAGCCCCAGGCCGGCATCCCCGAGATGAACGACTTGGTGCCGTCGATCGGGTCGATGACCCAGACGTACTCGGCGTCGGTGCGCTCGTTGCCATACTCCTCGCCAACCACGCCGTGCGCGGGGAAGTGTTCGCGGATGAGGGTGCGGATCGCCACCTCGGCGGCGCGGTCCGCAGCCGTGACCGGATCGAAGCGGCCGCTCGCGTTCTTGTCTTCGACGCCGAGCGAGGTGCGGAAGAACGGCAGGATCGCATCGCCCGATACGGTCGCCAGTTCGTCCACGAACGCCGCGAAATCGATTGCCGTCATGCCCGCCCCTTGCCTGCGCTACCTATTGGAGACTGAGCGGGCCGGCAACTGCCGGCGCTGCCGACCCGCGTAACTCCACGAGCGGCGGGCTGTGCCGGGGGCGTCAGGCCGGTGCGAAAGGTTCAGTCGATGCGGAAATCAGCCCGGGGCTCTTGATTTTTGTGCGGCGCACTGGCATATTGTTGCAGCGCGGTAGCGCGATTTGCGTCGCGTTCCCGCCGCCCTCCTTGGGCGTTTCCTCCCTAGACTTGGGCCGCTTGGCAAACGCTAAGCGGCCCTTTTTCTTGGGTTGCAGGCCTGTCGGCGTTTTTTCATAGACCGACTGATCCTCAGATCCGCTGAGGCGAGCATTCGACGCCCGCTACGCGAGCTATGCATTTTCGAAACATAGCTATGCATGATCAGCAGATCCTCGCGGGTCGGCGATCATTCTGCTGCGGTGCGGTAGGGGTTGAGCTCCTGCAGCGGAATCGCGGTCAGACGTTCGGCAACCACCATCAGGTCGGCGCCGAGGCGCGCGAAGGACGCGCTACGCTCGTAACGCTTCTCGTCCATGTAGAGGGCGCGGTTGACCTCGATCTGGACCGAATGGATTCCGGCCGCCGGGTTGCCGTAGTGCTCGGTGATGAATCCGCCCGCGTAAGGCTTGTTGCGACTGACCGCATAGCCGAGCTCGCGCAGCGTCATCTCCATCGTCTCGGACACGACCGGGGCGCAGCTCGTCCCATAGCGGTCGCCCAGCACCACGTCGGCGCGCGGCCGGTCGTCCTTGGCGCCGGCGGTCGACGGCATGGAGTGGCAGTCGACCAGCACGGCGGTGCCGAAGTCGCGGTGCACGCGCATCAGCAGGCGCCGCAGCGCACGGTGGTAGGGCTTGTAGAGGCCCTCGATGCGGCGTAGCGCATCGTCGATCGGAATGCGCTGATCGTAGATTTCCTGCGCGTCGCCGACCACGCGCGCAACCGTCCCGAGCCCGCCCGCGACGCGCATGGAGCGGGTGTTGGCGAAAGACGGCAGGCGGCCGTCGAACATGCGCGGATCGAGCTCGTAGGGCTCGCGGTTCACATCCACGTAGCAGCGCGGAAAGTGCACGCGCATCAGGGGGTGGCCGCGCGCGACCACGCCGGCAACGAGTTCGTCGACGAAGGAGTCCTCGGAGCGGCGCAGCGTGGCGAGATCGAGCTTGGCGCTGGTCAGGAATGCCCGCGGGTAGACCCTCCCGCTGTGCGGCGAGTTGAACACCACCGGCCCGCGCCAGGCGGCCGGCTCGAGGATCTCGAATGGGGGATCGAGTTCGGCCTCCACGGGACTGTCCATCGGCTCCAGGTACCTCCTGCCGGCTTTCCCGGCCACGCCCTCGGGGCTACATTTCCACGCGGGCGCGGCTCTGCCAAGATCGGTCGCAGGCTTCACCCCATATTTACCGCCGATGCGGCTTATGGTGGGGTTGATTCGAGAGTGCCGCCGATCATGACCCAGCCGTTGCCCAAGATCCTCGTCGCCGAAGACGACAACGACATGCGCCGCTTCCTGGTCAAGGCGCTGGAGAACGCCGGCTACGAGGTCTCCGACTACGACAACGGCATGGCGGCCTACCGCCGCTTGCGCGAAGAACCGTTCGAGCTCTTGCTGACCGACATCGTGATGCCGGAGATGGACGGCATCGAGCTGGCGCGCCGCGCCGCCGAACTCGACCCCGACATCAAGATCATGTTCATCACCGGCTTCGCCGCGGTGGCGCTCAACCCGGATTCCAACGCTCCGAAGGACGCCAAGGTGCTGTCCAAGCCATTCCATCTGCGCGACCTCGTCAACGAGGTGCAGAAGATGCTGGCGGCATAGCGACGGATATCGGCGCCTTTCTTGGCCTCGCCGGTTGGGCCAAGCAGTCCTCCGCAGGCAAGCGCGCCCGCAGCTCCGCAAAGGAGTACGCCGATGTCGACGACTCCGCCGAAAGGCATGCCGCCGCCGGCAACGCCCGCAGTGGTGCGGCTGCGGGCACAAGACTTCCTCCATCTCTCTCCCGAGGTGCGGCGTCCCGCTCTGCAGCGGGCCATGGAATTTGTCGACCGACGGCAATTTCCCGAGGCGCAGAAGGAGCTGGATGCGCTCGATCCCGCCGACCCGAACGTCGCGTATCTACGCGGCGAGCTGCTGTCGCGGCAGGGAGGAGAGTTTGCCTCCGTGCTCGCAGCCTATCGCCGCGCCGTCGACCTTGGGCATCCGCTCGCGATGTTCTTTGCCGCCAACGTCATGCTGTCCAGCGCGGCCGGACTGCGCGACCCCGCGCGCGCATTCGAGTTGTTCCAGAACGCCTATGCCAAGGGCGTCGACGAGGCCGGCGTGAATCTCGCGCAGCGTTTCTATCTCGACGGCGAACTCGGCAAGCGAGACCAGGCCAAGGCGCTGGAGATCAATACGGCGCTTGCAGCAAAGAAAAATCCGACCGCCCTCAACAACCTCGGCGCACAATATGAGGGCGGGCTCGGAACCGCGCCCGACCCGGCAAAGGCGCTCGTGCTCTTCGTGGAAAGCGCGGAGCTCGGCAACCCCACCGCGATGGCGAATGCCGGGCGGATGATGATCCAGGGCAAAGGCGTGCCGCGCGACATGCCGCGCGGCACCCAATGGCTGAACAAGGCGATCGACGCGGGGTTCCTGCCGGCGACCATGTTCCTCGGGCACGTCTATCTGCGTCCGTTCGACAGCTCGCCGCCCGATCCGCTGCTCGCCGCCCAGACGTTCCGCAAGGGCGCATTGAAGAACTTCGGACCGGCGCAGTTCTCACTGGCGCAGCTCTACGAGGATGGCCTCGGCCTGCCGCGCGATCTGCCCATGGCCTATCTCTACTACGGCCTCGCAAACGCCAATGGCCACCAGGCCGGTCTCGCCAAGCTCGCGCCGCTCGATACCAGGATGTCCGCCGGCGAGCGCGAGCGGGCAAAGACGCTGCTCGAGGCCGCGCTGCCCAAGCGGCGTTGATCGGCATGCGCGACGACCGTGTTCCCGAGCCGGAGCGTGGCGCCGCAGCCCGAGCCGCTGCCGCTGCAGGTCCTGGTGGCCGAGCCTGCGGTATCGCGCACTACGCTCGTCGTGTCGGTGGCCGGTGGTTTGTTGCTGGCGGCCATGCTGGCGGTGTCGCATTGGGGTGGCCCCGGGGCGCCGGCCGGCGCGCCGCCGGAAGTCCCGTCGGAACTGGCAGCGCGTCATGCGGCTCAGTTCGCTGGTGCGCAGGGCCGGCTCCTGCCGGTCGATCTGTCGACGCAGGCGGCGCAGGACGCCGCCGTGAGCATGATCCCCGCCCCGGAGCCGGTCGCGCGTCAGCTTGTCGCCGAAGCGCTCGCCGGCCGGCGCGCGCTCGGCAAGGTCAGCGTGTGGTACTAGCGAGCGGGGCAAAACGCAGCGAACGCGGCCAGTTGGCGAGGCTTGCGGTGCCCAGGCGCACCCGATAAAGGGGTACTCGCAATCAAGGCTCGGGCGCGTAGCTCAGCGGAAGAGCACTACCTTGACATGGTAGGGGTCACAGGTTCGATCCCTGTCGCGCCCACCACCTTTGCCCCGCCCATCAAGCCTTTTCGGCATTGCCCGCGCGCCGATGGCTTCCAACTCCCGCCGGTTCAATAGCGTTTCAATAGCAAATAGCGGCCGCTGGCAGTGCTCGGCTACCAGCGAGATGACGCAGTCGACCGCGAGCGCCACGTCCGCCAGGGCGTGCGGGTCGTCGGACTCGTAGGCATCGGTGGTGCGTGAGCCGTCGCGCACCACGTGCCCGAGCCACAGCGATCGCTGTTCCCGGTGGATGCCTCGGAACTGCCTTTTGACCTGGTCGGTCATGAAGTAGCGGAAGCTCTTTTGCGTGAAGCCCGGAATGCCGACCGCGCGGCCGATCCGTCGGATCGCCTGCTTGACGGAGCCGACCCGCGCCCGCTTGTAGACCAGCAGGCCCTCGTCCCGGGGCTTCCGCCCTTCCGCGGTGTCGACCTGCGCCTCGGCGGCCCGCCGGCCGGCGTCCTCCTGCGTCCATCGGCTGATCCACCCAGCGAGGCACAGCGACATTGGCTGTCGCGGCCGGCGTTTCTTGGTCGGCACCCAGCCGACCGGCGCGAGGTCGATCGTACCGTCGTTCCAATGGGCCTGTGTCGCGGGGTCGAAGTCGATGACGGCTTGCGGGCGCGCCCACGTCGTGAGCGACAGGATCGCGAAGCGGAACAGGTGCTCGGTTTGGAGCGCGTCGAGAACCTGCGCCATCTGTTGGATTGAGATGGCGGGACGTCGCGCGTTGCGGGGCGGGATGCGCAGCTCTTTCGCTACCGTCTCGCGGGTCATGACGATCTTCGGTGCCGCCGCGATCAGGGCGGCCTCGACCGGCTTGCCGAGCGCGTCGGTGCGCATCTTCACGACGGTGGCGTCGATGAAGGCCGAGCGCATGACGTTGAACAGCCGCTCGATGTAGCCAGGCGAGTGTTCGTGCTCGGTATGGAGCCAGCGGGCGAGCTCGAGCTGCTGCGCCGGTGTCCAGAAGCCGACGCTCGCCTCGACCTGGTCGAGGTCGGCAAGATAGGCGGTGATCAGTTGCACCGCCCGGATCGCGACCTCCTCGGATGCGATCTTGGTCGCGCGGTCGTCGAGATAGGCCTTTAGGACCGCGACCGTGAGGACCCGACCAGGTGCAGGCGCGCCTTCTTGCTGGTCGGTGATGTTCGGGGCAGCGGCGACGAGCGTCGCGAGCTTGATCTTGGCCGCTTCAAAATCTGTGACGCCAAGACTCCTGCGGCGGACCTTTCGAGCGCCGGCGTCATAGCGGCAGGCGTACCAGAATCCCCCGCGCTCGGGGTGGGGTCGGTCGAGATAGTAGGTGCCGATGGCGAAGCGCTCGGCGTCATCGTTGGCTGGCATGCCGGGACTCGCAGGTACGTGCGGTTGATGAATTCCTGCACTTGCTCGGGCGTGTAGCAAGGGCCGCTGTGGAAAGCATAGAAGCCGATGCGGTTTTCCCGCCTGGCGCGGCGCAGGTCAATCGGGCGTATCTGCGTCCACCGCTTCAAGACCTGGGCCTCGGTGAGGTAGTCGCCCGGCGGGACGACGGCGGCAGCGGTCATTAGGCGGCGCCCTCCGTCTTGAGGTGGCTCACCTCGAAGTCCTTGATGAACTCGCGCAGTTCCTTGTCGATCAAATCGATGCGCTTTAGGTCGTTGTCCGTGGGCTCGGCGCCCGGCTCGAGGATCGTCATGATGCTGTGAAATAAATGGGACTTATATACTTGACTCCCTCGCGGCTGGAGAGCTTCGTCGCCGGGACGGCGGGCAAGCGCCTCACCTACAAGGATTTGATCCAATGAAAATCGAAGGCGAGTTGCATTGGAGCCGCGAGATAACCATGGATCACTCGGTTGATCCTGATCTTGCTGTAGGCGAAGTCGTTTGGCTTGAACAGAAAGAGCCGACGCTGCTTCGCCCGATGTTCCGGCGGCGTGCGCGAGTGGTTGCCAGAACTGACGACCTTGCTCACGGCTGCACAACGTATGAGTTTCATTCAGTCCCGCCTGCCCCCGCATGGTCACAACGCCCCGATACCGCGCGCACGGTGGGGATTTAAGCGATGGCTCCCAAGCCGCAGAAACCGCCAAAGGCGCCAGACGCCATTGCTGACGTGGTGCTGGCCTATCGGCCCAATGTGCCCGATCGGCCATTTATTCCCCCCGCGAGCGTTGTCGGACGCCGCGCGCTTCGGCGGCGCGCGCGTCATGAATCCCCTGCCAGGGTCGGAACACGATCGCGCTCAATTCGCCGCTGTCGAAGGCGGCGCAGATGACCTCGTAGGAGACCTCGGCCCTCTCGGCGACGGCGGTCGCATCGGTCTCCTCACCCATCACGAGGGTGATCACGTCGTCGTCGGTCAGGCGCAGCAGCTCATCCTCGGCGAGCCGGGCGCGCATTTCCCACGCCGGCGGGATCGTGGCGTCGGCGATGACGTCGGAGCCGTTGTCGAGCCCCATCATGTCGAGCGCGAACTTGAGCCGCGGGAGTTCGGAGAGATTCATTGTCGCCGGTCCGTTCGCCCGTAGAACCAGTCGTCTCCGAAGATGCGGAGCGCGCCCGCGAACGCCACCGCGAGCCCGAAAGATACGAGGCCGACAATCAAGCCGGTGTTGGTCATTGACCTGCGGCTTTCGTAGCGGTCCGCGTCGTCATCTCGGCTATGGAAAGCGGCAGCGCATCGGCGTGGCTCTGCGCGTCCCCCGGCCATACTTCAACGACGGCGCGGATGTTCGGATCGTCGGCGGCCTTCTCCTTGCGGCCCCACCAATCGGTGATGAACTTGGCCCACGTCTGCGCGGTGGCGAAGTCCGGCGCGGCGAGGACGTCGTCCGGCCCATAGACGTGGCAGCACCACAATTGCGCGATCGCCGCGGCAAGCGTGCTGTTCACCAGATCGGTGTCGGGGCGGTAACCCGGGCAACCGCCGGCGAGAGCGATCAGGATCTTGCCGGGGCGTGCGCCGGCGGGAGCCGTGTCCCACTCCTGGCGCGCTGCCTCGGCGGCGGCGACGGCCGTTTGAAGTGCGGCGACCAAGTCGGCATAGATCGGCGCGGTCGTGCTCATATGACTGCCCCTTTTCGCTTGAGGTATTCGCGCGCGGCGCTGACGCGTTTTGTGATCTCGCGGTTCTGCTCGGCGATCGTCGGCTCGCGCGTCGAGAAATGGTGAGCGTCCGGTCCGTAGCAGTCCGCGTGAAACGTGATGAAGTCCGGCTCGGTGGCGCGGACGACCTCCTGGCCGGGCCTGATCGGTTTGTCGCACCCGGCGCACGGCTCCTCCTGGAAGTCGCCGTTCCCGAGACTCTCGATCAGCCGGGCATAGTTCTTGATGACGTTGTGCAGCGAGTAGGTGAGTTGCGAGCGCCTGGTCGGCAGCCTGTTGTTGGGCGGCACGAGGAAGAACAGCCCTGCGGCCAGCTCGGCGCGGGCGAGATGAATGCGCCGCTCGAGCTCGGCGCGCGGCAGCCGCCGCGTCGCCGCCTTGCCCTTCCGCGTCTTCCGCTTGGCAGCCATGGTCAGCCTCCTCGGTGGCCGGCGATCGCCGTGGCGATCTTCTGTTCGAGCGCTGCGCGTGCCTGCCTGAGATCGCCGTCTTTGCCGACGGTGGTGGCGAGCGCGAAATTGAGCATCTCGAGGCTGCGCATGACGCGCTCGGCTGCGGCGAGATAGCGCGCGCCAGGCACGTTGCTGGGCAACGGCGCGCCGCTGAAAAACCAGTCGGTGGGCACGTCAAGCACATCGGCGAGGCGCTTGAGCCGGCCGGCGCTGATGCGGTCGCGGCCCTTCTCGTAGTGATCGACCTGTTGCGGCGACACGTCGATCGCGGCGCCGATCTCGGGGCGAGACTTGCCGCGATGCTCACGAAGCAGGCGCATGCGTCGCGCAGCCTTGTGGTCGAAGGCGTTAAGGCTTCTGCTGTCGCCAGGGCTGCTCACGCGGGCCTCTCTGGCAGCGTCGGCGGCCACGGGAGGTTGGCGAGGAACGATGCCTTTTGCGGACTTTTCCAGAGAGGCGGCAGCGCGACGCGCATGATGATCAGGGGCAGGCCGAGCCGGGCCGCGAAATGATGGGCCAGCGTGGTCTTTCCGCAGCCGGGCGGGCCATAGAGCAGCGTGTTCCAGCGTGGCCGCACGCCGACGTCACCGTCGCCGGCCACGGGTCACTCCTCGCCCGGTTTTTTCTTGTTCGGATCATCCGGCGTCTCGCCAGCCGGCGGCGGAGGTTCTCCGCCTTCGCCGCCCTTCGCATCGTCGGCGGGCTTCTCGTCCTTCTTGCGCCGCCACGCCTCGGGCACCTCCATGCCGTCGGAACCGTCGGCCTCGCACCAGCCTTCGTCCCAAGCGGCGCGCCGTGGGTCGGAGGAGTGGTAGGGGTTGTCGACGATGCGCGCAGGCGGGTCCGCGCGGCGGGCTTGGCGTCCCTCCTCACGCGCGGCGTCGATCATCTGCGGCGTGATCTGGTCGCCGGTCGTGCCGGGCAACGGTTCGGACGGCTGTTCCGGTGCCGCCGCGTCGTCGGACTCGCCCTTCTTGTCGCCGCGCGCGCGGTCCTCAAGGCGCTGACGTTCCTCCTCCATCCGCTGACGCGTGAGATCGTCGAGCGCCTTGCCAAACAGGTCGCCCATGGCAGCGGAATAAACGTCGGCAATTGCATCGCGCTCGCGCCGTGCCGCGCGCTGCGTCGCAGATTCCTTGCGGCGCTTCACCGCGATCTTCACTGCGCTGACGTCGAAACCCTTGGCCTCGAGCGCCTCGTATCGAGCTTTGATGTCGTCGGCGATTTCTTTCTTCTCGATCTCGAGGGCGATGATGTCATCTGCTGCTGCGCGCAGCTCTTGGGACATGGTCATATTGCGGCGCTTTCCTGCCATGGCTGGACTCCGATGGATTGAGGACGCGGACGCAACAGAACGGTGACGCGCGCTGGCCTAGTTGCCGTGCGCGGTCTTGAAGTGCTTGAGGTGTTCGACGAGTGCCGGGGAGAGCTCGGTGAACGAGCTTCCGATGAAGCGGGTCTTGTAACCCTCCTGCCGGTCGAACAGGATTTCCAAGATCGCGAGCGCCTCGAAGGCGACGGCCGGTGCCGGCGCGCGACGGTTGATCGTCTCGACTGCAACGCCGGCGGGCGGCGTCGTCCGCGGGTCGAGCGTGAAACATGGCCCTGCAGGTTGAGCGTCACGCATGGACGTCTCCGAGCCGGTCGATGCCGGCGAACACGAACACGGCAAGCACGATGGCGATCGCAGCGGCGAGAGCGGTGCCGTCGGAGAATGCGTCGGTCATCGCGCGCTCCGGCTCGATCGCTCGGCGTGCAGCCGGTGCGCCTTGTCGGTCGCGTGCGCGAGCGCACCCTTGTCGTGAAAGGTCACCAGCCCGGCGACATAGGCTGCCCTGATGTCGCCGGCGCTGATGAACGGTCCGCCGTCCGGGCCGTAGTAGTTGCTTTGGGTTGGGCCACCGCGCTGTGAGCGCAGGATCCTCGGCAGCGGCGCATGGAGCACGATGATCGGCAGTGCACGTGCCAGCGGCTTGGTGAGCTTGGTGCGTGGCGTCGCCGGCATGCTCAAGCCGCTTGCCGCGTGATAGGATGCGCGCGAAGCCCCGGGGCATTGGGGGCGAGGTTTTGGGTGCTTCGCGCGCCCGGGCCGGATTTGCTCATCCCGGTGGCCCGGCTCCGTGGCCCACGACCTCGCGTCAGGACCGCAGGACCGCGGCGCACGCGACCTCCTTGCTCGGCGGCAGAATCGCGGCCGAGGGGCACACGAAGGAGAAACGGATGGTGGGACGCAGCGTCCTGGCCGCGGCCGTCATCGCCTTGAGCGCTGGCCTCGCGGCTGCGCAGCCGACGGACTGGATCGAGCGCAGCGGCAAGCGGGCAGCGCTCGCGGATCTCGCCGGCGCATACTCTTGGGCGGTCTGGTGCGGCCGGCAGGTCAACCACGACGTCGCGCGCCGCTTCCTCGAGCGCACGCTCGGACCGGCCCACCGCTATGACGGGCAGCAGGTCACGGACATGATGTGGATGCTCGCGTCGATCGCCGGGGTGCAGCGCGAGACGCTGCAAGGGGTGAAGCCGGAGCGTCCGTGCGCGCAGGCGGAGGGGCGCTATGGCCGCAATGGCACCGCGATACCGGGTCTGCTGAATTAGGCCGAGGCGCCGCATTGGATCCTAGTCGAATCGAAAAGATACGGGGAACGTATACTTGTCGGCAGGATCATACGCAAGTCGTATGTTGAAGGCCGCAGATAGCAGCAAATTGGCGGTGGAAGCCTAGAGCTCGGCGAGGACTTTTCGGACCCGGCCGACGATGCGGGTGCCTTCGTCGACGAACAAGGTCTCGTGATCAGGATTCGAGGAATAGGGCTCGAAGCGCGCCGGTTTTTGCTTGAAGCGCTTGAAGGTCACTTCGTCGTCGATCACCACGATGTAGCTCATGTTGGCGACTGGCTCGCGATCCATGCGGTCGACGACGATGACCGAGCCGACCGGCGCGATGCGGTCCATCAGGTCGCTCTCGATCGGCAGCGCGAAGTATTCGCCGGTGGAAAGTCCCGCTACCGGGATGCGCGGTAGATCGGGCTCAAGCACGTCGGCGAGATTGATCGGATAGGCAAGCCGGCCAGCAGCCGGCCAGGTGATAAGCGGCACGACGGACTGATCGCCGTAGCGGAACGTCGAGACCGGCACGCCGGCGAGCGCCGCCATGCGTGCGATCTGATCGTCCTTCGGTTCGTGCACGCCGCTTTCCCAGCGGGACACGGTCGCCTGCTCGACATCGAGCCGCTCACCAAAGGTCGTCTGCGTCAATCGCAGACGGTTGCGCAGAGCCACGATGTTCTGGACGAGCGGTGTCAGCACCGCGCGAGAATACGCAGCGCGTATGTGTGTGCCTAAACGCACCGCGTATGACGGTGTTGACGATCTATACGCGACTCGTATATCCGCCGTCGTCACGATGAACCCGGTTACCTACATCCGCCGCACGGTTTTCAAGCTTTCGCAGGAAGCCTTCGGCGCGCTGTTCGGCACCACTCAGGCGACGGTCTCCCGTTGGGAGAAGGCCGGGCTGATCCCGAGCGATGTACAGCCCAAGGTCCGCAAAGCTGCGCAAGACCTGGGCATCAACTGGAACGATAGTTGGTTTTTCGCGGTGCCGGAAGGGGGGCCGGCGCCCGATTGTCCACAGGACGTCCCCGCTCCCGCCACATCATGACGGCCCGCCGGTCACATCAGCCGGCCGCGGTTGCGCTCAAGCATGTAGCGCACATCGCAGCATGCCTCGGTGGCCAGGGTCGCGTTTACCCGCGCCGTAGCGCTCGGCAGAATCAGGCCCGGCAGGATCAGACTGCATCGCAAGCGGTGCTCCACGGGGTTGCTGCCCCGGTCGGTGTAGAAAACGAGGCGGAAGTTGACGCCGTTCGCGTCGGCCCGCTCCATCCAGGCGAGGTCCGAGCAGTAGTGCTCGGGGATTTCGCCGGCGCATGTGAAGCTTCGACGCGTGGCGATCTTGTACGAGCCCATGGTCGCCCCTCCTTCACCCATAAATCGTATCGACGGCCTCGTTCCAAAGGCAATCAACCCAGGCGTTCGCTTTCTGACACAGCCAAACGCACGGGTGCCAAAAACGGGCCGTTAACCCCGAAAAATGGCCTCCCACACGCGGATGTGATCGCGCTTTCGCGCCAATCCGCCTGCGCAAATTTGCGCACCCCCTTCGCTGCGCCCCTCCCCGCGCCCTCCCCTTGGGGGAGGGGCGTCATCTGAGTTTCGCGTTCCCGTTGCGTCGCGTGCTGCCCAACGAAACCAACAAGACGCGAGCCCATGGCGACGCTCTGGACGCAGACCTATACCGGTCGTGCCTTCGATCTGCTCAACCCGCAGCCTGACCAGGTCTGCGACGTCGACCTCGCGGTGCATCTCTCGCGCCAGCCTCGGTATGCCGGCGCGACGCGCGACTTCATGTCGGTCGGCGAGCACACGTTGCGCGCCCACATGACGCTCGCCGAGCGCGCCGACCGCGGCGAGGTCGAGCCGCTCGCGCCAGCCTACGGCCTCGTCCACGACGACCACGAGTTCGTCCTGTGCGACGACACGGTGCCGAAGCGCGAGGCGCTGATCGCGCTCGCGCAGGAGCTGTTCGGACCGGAAATCGCCGAGAAGATCGGCGTCGTGCTGCAGGTGCAGCGCGACCGGATTTCGGAGGCGGTGCATCAAGCGGCGGGCCTGCCGTGGCCGCCGCCGGCGTCGATCAAAGCGGCCATCAAGCGTGTCGACTATGAGTTGCTCGCAACCGAGCGGCGCGACCAGATGACGGTGCCGCCGGCGCGGTGGGAAATCGACAGCAAGGGAATCCAGCCGCTCGAAGGCCGCATCGTCCCATTCAGCATGAAGGAAGCCGAGGTGCTTTGGCTGCGCGCGGCACGCGCGGTGCTGCCCGGCTTCAAGCAGTGGAAGGCGTGATGGTCACCGAAACCAAAATCGGATGGACCGACGCCACGGTGAATCCGTTGCGCGTGCTGCTGCTCGGCGCCGACGGTGAGCCCCTCGCGAAACAGCCCGGCCCGTGGCGCTCCGGCGTGCACTGCGAACACGTCACCGAGGAGTGCAGGTTCTGTTGGGCCGAGTGTCAGAACAAGACGAGAGGCACGCGGCTCGATTTCAAGCCGGGGCACCGCAAGCGCCTGCGCGCCTTCGTCGACGAGGAGAAGCTGCTGTCGCCGCTGCGCTTGAACAGGTCGAGCATGATCTTCCCGTGCTCGATGACCGACATCTTCCTCGATCTCTACACGGACGACATGGTCGCGCGCGTCGTCGCCATGATGGTCGCGGCGCGGCAGCATTTCTTCCAGCCCTTGACGAAGCGCTCGGCACGCATGCGCGCGCTGCTCAACAGCATCGAGTTCTGGCAGTTGGTCGCCCGTCGGGCGAGCGAGATGCTGGATGTCGTCGGCGGGTTGAAGCCGAGCGCGCGGACCTTGTTCATCGGCGGCACCGATCCTTGCGAGCCGGTCGGACCGTACAATCCGCCGCCGAACATCATGTGGGGGGTCAGCGTTGGCTTTTCGCAGGCGCTCGAGCGCGTGCTCGACCTGCTCGCGACGCCCGCCGCGTTGCGCAACGTGTCCTACGAGCCGGCGCTCGGTCCGGTGGACTTTAGTTGGGCAGTCACGCGGAACCGTCTCGAGATCGGCGCTGCCTTCTTGCGCCACGCGCAGTTTGCTCCCGGGCTCGAAACCATCCGACCCATCGACCAGATCATCTTCGGCGGCGGTGGCCGCGGCCGCCAGCGCTGCGATGTCGATTGGGCGCGCCCGGTGCTGCGTGACTGCATCTCAGCCGGCGCGGCCTTTTTCCTGAAACAGACCGGATCGAACGCCTTCGATCGCGGTGTGCCGATCCGGCTGCATCCCAAGGACCGGAAGGGTGAGCGCCTCGACGCGATCCCGGAAGATCTGCGCGTGCGGCAGATGCCGCCGGCGATCGCCGCGTGGCTGACGCGCGAGGTGCTGCAATGAGCGGCGCCGAGGAAATCCGTCAGGCCGCGTCGCTCAATGTAGAGCTCTGCGACTTCTGCGCCGGCATTCACATCAACTTGGTCGACGATGAAGGTCGCATCTTCGCGAGCGGCTTACTGCCTGCCGAGCACCATCAAGCGTTCGTCGATCAATTCAAGGCGCTGATGGGCGAGCTCGCAACACGAGTCCCGGCACCGCGAGGTCGGCAATGACCGCGCGCATCGAGCCGATCGCCCGCAACTGCGCCAATTGGAAAGACGGCGTCTGCGAGTCCTGCGGCGTGCAGTGGCAGCACCACGAGGTCGGTCCCGACTTCAAGTGTCCGCACTTCACGCCGCGGCTGCCGCAGCGCCGGATCATGAAGGCGTTCTCGCTCTACCAGCCGTGGGCCTGGCTGATGGTGAACGGCTTCAAGGATGTCGAGAACCGCGACTGGAAGCCGACCAATCCAGGACTGCGCTTCCGGGGCCAATGCCTGGTGCATGCGAGCCGCACGTTCGAGGAAGAATGCTACCCGTTCGTCGCGGAGCGCTTCCCGGCAATCCGGGGCTTGATGCCTACGCGCGACAAGCTGCCCGCCGGTGGGATCGTCGGTGTCTTTGAGGTCTTCGACTGCGTCACGGAAAGCAACAATCCGTGGTTCTTCGGCACCTATGGCTTTCTCGTCCGCAACGCCGCGCCGCTCCCGTTCAAGCCGCTGCGCGGCATGCTCGGCTTCTTTGACGTCGACGTCGGCGCGCTCGGGCTCGAGGTGCCGGCATGATCGGCGCCAACGATCTCACGCGCATCATCGAAGCACTCGGCGAGCAAGGCCAGGATGACATCCGGTGGGCGGAGCGGCTCGAGTCGCCCGAGGACAATTTTGCCGGCGAGACGATCTTCGTCATCTGCAACAGCGGCATGCGCCACACCGTCGCGCGCGAGATCTTCCGCCGGGTGATGGCCGCGCTACGCGCGGGGCAGTCGGCCAGAACGGTGTTCGGACACAAGGACAAGGCCGCGGCGATAGACCGGATTTGGGCCGAGCGCCTTCCGCTGCTGATCGGCTTCCTGCAGGCGCCTGACCGCCTCGCATACTGCGGCACGCTGCCGTGGATCGGCGAGATCACGAGGTATCACCTCGCAAAGAATTTTGGTGTCGATGTTGCCAAGCCGGACGTGCACCTGCAACGGCTAGCCGATCTCGAGGGCGTGACGGCGCAGCAGCTATGTGAGCGCCTGGCGCGCGAGACCGGGCTCCGCATCGCAACCGTCGACACGGTGCTGTGGCGCGCGTGCGCGACCGGTGTTCTCGACAGCCGCACCGGTGAAATGAGGGCGGCCGCATGACGCTGCCCCTTCGCATACAACGCTTGCGCACCCGCGGCTTCAATCTCGCTGCGGTGTCGAAAAAGTTGAACGGCCTCACCTGCAAGTGCGCCACCCGTCCGGGCCGGTGGGGTAACGACTACAAAGTCGGTTATCCGCGGCACAACCCATTCCGCGGTGAGCCTGTGACGGCGCGCACGATCGAGGACTGCGTCCGTTTCCATCGCGAGGAGATGGCCTATTTCCTCGCGCGCGCGCCGTCGCTGCGTGTGGCGCTAGACGAGGAGCTGCGCGGCAACAACATCGCATGCTTCTGCGTCGTCGGCGCGCCGTGCCACGGCGACACGCTGATCGTGCTCGCCAACTTGCCGCAGGCCTGGGTGCCCGGCGCTATTCGGCCGCTGCTGCTTTGGCCTTCTCGGTATCCGGTCAACCGAATCCTGATCGACCTCGGTTGTCCGCACCAGCTTTGCCGCGTGGTGCGCGATCAGGATCGCGGCAGTTGGGCGAACATACAGAGAGTTTCGCCACACACCCCGGTGCTCGATCCGTGGGGATGCTCGGACCGCGACGACGAGTTCGGTGCTTACGTCCGCGCGCGTCACTTCGATTTCGTCCTCGGCGGTGTCGCCCGCTGTGCGGCCGTCGCCACGGCGGCCCTGGCCGCGGACATGCTGCGGAGGGCCGGATGACCGCGTCGCCCCGCATCCGATGCGCGCGCGCCAGCGAGATCGCGAACCTCGGCTTGCCCGACGGCGCGGTGGTGTGGTGCGGCGAGGCATCGAACTGGACAAGCCCCTACGGTGAGGGCGCCGACGCGGTGGCGCTGTTCCGCGATCATCTGGCCGAGACCGATAGCCGCAAGTCCGAGTGGATGCGGGCCAACCTGTTCCGGCTGCGCGGCCGCAAGCTCGCCTGCTCGTGTGGGCTCGACCAGGCCTGCCATGTCGATGTCCTGGCCGAGGCAGCCAACGGTGAAGCCGGCAAGCTGCGGAACCACCCCTTCGCCGACCTGCTGCCGATGCTGCAGGGCAAGGCCAAGGACGAGTTTCAGGACGACATCCGCGTGCACGGCGTGCGCACGCCGATCAAGATCTACAACGGACTGCTGCTCGACGGCCGCAACCGGCTCGAAGCGGCCGAAGCGACCGGGCGCCTGCTGACGTTCGAGGACTTCGTCGGCGATGACGCTGCGGCGCTCGCCTATGTCATCAGCGAGAATGTGCGCGGCCGGCGGCATCTCAATGAAAGCCAGCGCGCCATGTTCGCCGCTGCGCTTGCTGCGCTCGGTGTCGGCACCAACCAGCACAAGGCCAAGGCGCGCAAGGACGGCGAAGCGCTGATCGCCGCTCCGACGCAAGAGCAGGCCGCGCAGCTTCTCGATGTCAGCCGCCGCAGCGTGCAGCACGCGGCGGTCGTGCGCGACAAGGGCAGCGAGTCCCTGCGGGCGGCGGTGGAACGCGGTGATGTTGCGGTGTCGAGCGCCGCCGTCATCGCCGGCGCGATGGACAAGCCCGAGCAGGACAAACTTGTTATCAGGGGTGAGCGCGACGTTCTGCGCCACGCGGCCGACATCCGGGTCGACCGTGCCGAGATCAAGCGGACCGCACGCCGGCTGCAGCGGCTGGAACAAGGTTTCCAGGGCGGGACGGTCGACGACCTGCGCCGCCTGATCGACGCCGGCTTCAAGGCGCGCGCGATCCTCGCCGACTGCGCTTGGCATTTCCAGACGTTTAGCGGCCGCGGCGAGGGTAAGTCCGCCATCCAACACTACGACGTGCAAGATCTCGAGGCCATCAAGGCGCTGCCCATCCGCAACCTCGCAGCCGACGATTGCGCGCTGTTCCTCTGGATGCTCGATTGGTGCCCGAAGTGGGCGCTCGAAGTGATCGAGGCATGGGGCTTCGAGCACAAGACGACCGCGTTCACCTGGATCAAGCTCATTGAGGGGCACGACGGTGTCCCGCGCCAGGGCGGCGTCATCTCCGATAACGACTTCCATTTCGGGCCGGGGCATTGGACGCGCGCCAACCCCGAGGACAACTGGCTCGCCACGCGTGGCAATCCGAAACGGTTCGACGCCGGCGTGCGGCAATTGATCGTCGCGCCGGTGATGGAGCACTCGCGCAAGCCCGACGTGCACGAGCGCATCGAGCGCTTGGTCGACGGGCCGTACCTCGAGCTCAACGCCCGCCGTGCGCGCCCGGGCTGGGTGTGCTGGGGCGACGAGCTCGAGTTCGTGATGCCGACGATCGGTGCCGTGCAGCCGGTGCGCGAGGAGGAGCCCGGTGAGCCTGCACCGCCGCTGCCGCGCGCCGAATGGCATCGGCGGATGCAGGAGATGACCAACGTCGACTTCTCTAAACCGTCCGGTGCGCAGCGGAGCGCCGCTGACCTGGCGACGCCGCAGGGCGATCAAGACACCAGCATTCCAACATTCTTGCGCCGGCAGCAACCCGGCGATGAATGGCCCGATATGCCGCCCGAGATTCGGCGCCAAGGTGGCGGGGACGACAAGTGACATGCGTGCGCCCCGATCATCCGCCCTGGCGCGTCAACGGGATCACGGTTCCGATCGCCGAAGTGCCGAGCCTCGAGCGCGCCGGCTGGACGGTGGTCGACGATCTGTCCGAACTGACCGGCTGCGGCGATGTCGTGATGATGAAGCCGCCGACCTCAATCGCCGAGGGCGCACCGTCATGAGCGCGATCACGCGTCCGGCGCTGCGGTGGCATGGCGGCAAGTGGTTGCTCGCGCCATGGATTTTAGAATTTCTCCCGCGCCATCAGGTTTACACCGAAGCGTTCGGCGGCGCCGCGAGCGTTCTCCTGCGAAAGCCGCGCGCAACTGTCGAAGTCTACAACGACCTCGACGACGATGTGGTGAACTTCTTTCAAGTCCTCCGCGATCGCGGACAGGCCGAGCGATTGATCGAGTTGCTGCGGCTAACTCCGTTTGCGCGGCGGGAATACGAGCTGTCGTACCAGCCAACCGAGGATCCGATCGAGCGTGCGCGACGGCTCGCGGTGCGCAGCTACATGGGTTTCGGCTCGAATGCGCACGCAAGCGCACGCAACGGCCGTGACATGGTCGGCTTCCGCGCCGGGACAGGCTTCCGCGCCAACTCAAATCGGAGCGGTGGACCACCCGCGCGCGATTGGACCAATTACCCCGGTGCCCTGCGAGTAGCCGCCGAGCGCTGGTGCGGCGTGATCGTCGAATGTCGCGACGGGATCGAATTGATCCAACAGCACGACGGTGAGCACACCCTGCACTACGTTGACCCGCCCTATTTTCCGGAAACCCGTGTCGCGCTCAACTACTCCTACGGCAAAGGGGGCATGTACCGGCACGAACTTGATGGGGGGGGGCATGCCCGATTGCTCGAATGCCTGCGCGCGGTCAAGGGGATGGTGGCGCTGTCCGGCTACGCGCACCCGCTCTACGACGACGCACTGAAAGACTGGCAGCGGCACACCACGCCCGCCTACGCCGACGGCGCGCGGCCGCGCGTCGAAGTCCTTTGGCTCAACCCAGCCTGTGTCGCCGCGCTGAAACGTCAGCACGCCGGCGACGGCACGCCTCTGTTCATGGGGGCGGCTGAATGAGCTTCGAGGCCTGCAAATGGGTCTATCGCAGCCGGGTCGGTGGGCTCACGCGCTCGATCGCGTGGGACATGGCGTTCGCAGCCGACTCCAAGACGCACGAGTTGACGGTGTCGGTGGCGCGGCTCGCGGAGAAGGCTGACATCTCACAGCGCCAGGTCCGCCGCGAGCTACGCGAGCTTGAAGAACTCGGTGTCGTGGCGGTGGTGAAGGACGCCAACGGCGGGACTCGGCCGTGCACCTACCGGTTGTGCGCGCCAGTCGACCCGATCTATCTCGAGATCGCCGACGATGCGACCGGTGAGACCGCGCGCGCCGCGGCGCGTCGGCTTGCAGCCCGGGGTGACCCCACCCCGGACACACAGTCCGGGGTGGGGGCGGACGGTGAGTCCGCCCCGGGGGAGGACCGTCAGGCCGGGGAGGGCGGACTTGCGGACCGGGGAGGGGGGACTGGCAGTCCGCCGACTCTTACAGAGTCCAGGGAAGAGTCTTCCCCCAAGCCCCCCAAGGGGGTTTGCGTGATCGGTTGCTTGATGAATTTCGCAGGACGTTCTGGTCGCGCTATCCCGGCCACAAGGTCATGGACGAGGCCGAGGCATTCGAGGCCTGGCTCCGTCTCACGCCCGACGACCGGACCTGGGCCGGTGAAGCGTGCGAGCCCTACGCCGCCGAACTCAAAGCGCAGACGCGCAAGCCGCTCGACGCGCACAAGTGGCTTGCGTTCGATCGCCATGGCTTCCGGCAGTTCCCGGAAGCGCGCCGCGTGTTCGTCGCCGCCGGCAGCGAGCAGGCCGACGCACATCGGGTGTGGCTGTGGCTCACGACCAAGGCCAAGCTCACCGACGACCCTCTCGGGCCGCCGGCTGATCACGGTGGCCGGTCGGGCTGGATTCTGACGACGCCCTGGCCGCCGCTCGGTCGCGGACTCTCCGCCGCTGTTTTCGAATGGCGGTTCATCGAGCAGGGGACTCCCCAATGGTGGCGGTGGGCGAACGAGATCAAGGATCTCGGGCGCGTCATGCCGCACGTCGCGCCGCTTGACGCCGGCTCCGCGTATCGCAGCAACGCCATCCTCAACCCGCAGGGCGATCCGAAGCGGGAAATCATGGGCTTCATCTTTCCTGCGGAGTGGCCGCCCGGCCGCGGAAAGGCGGCGCCATGACACAGCGGTCGCTGCAAGTCGATCCGTTGATCAGGTCGGCGTTTCTCGCCGGCAAAGGTCTCACGGCAGACGAGATCTGCAAGGAGGTCAACCAGTCGCCGGAGACGATCCGGGCCGCGCTCGGCATGTACGGCATCAAGCTGGACCCGAAGCCGTTCGGTGCGCGAATTTTTCTTGTGCGCGTGCTCAAGCCCGACATCGACCGGCTCGAGCCGGCAGCATCGAAGCGCCAGATCGACATGGTCGACCTGCTCGCGCGGATCCTCGCGGTGGTCGCGCGCGACATCTCGATCGACGGACTGCTCGACGATGCGAGCGGAGGCGCCGAGTGAAAACCCTCCACGCAAAGCTTGCGCCCAACATGGTGATCGAGGCGCCGAGCGTGTACCTGCCGGCAACCAAGGCGCAGCACCGCGGCCGCGCACCGAAGGCGAAGCCGCGCAAGTCGCGCGCGAAGCCTGCGCTGTGGGACGGTCCGCTGCCGGTGAAGTGGTCGGTAGAGTTCGTCGCATACCGCATGGTCGAGGCCGCACGCACGCTCGCGCGTCTGCCGGTCAGTCGCGGCCCCGGAGGCAAGAGTGGCTTCTGGCCCGAGTTCACGCCGGCGCAAGCCGCCGTGCCGTTCCACAAATTCCACGACATGGACGAGTGGGCCGCAGCGCTCTCCGCGGTCGCGACGCACGAGGAGATGACCGACCCGACCACATGGCGGTGGTCGCGCTCGCGCGGCTCTCCGCCGGCGGACGCGATCAGCCGGATGGAGAAGGTAATCGCCTGGCCGCTTCGATTTCTGACCGGCCGAACGTATTGGCGGCATCTCGATGGGCGCGTGAGCGCAACCGAGCCCGAGCCCGACGTCGTCACGCGGGCGCGCGCCGGCGGATCGAAGCGCGAGCGCGTCAACCTGTGGCACCCGGTGAAGGCCGATGCGGATGGGCTCGCTCGAGTTCCTGCGGCTGTGGGTTGCCGCCAAGGCGCGCGGTCGCGCCAGCAAACAGATCAAGCGCGCATGCCAGGAGCGCGGGTGGTCGGAGCCGACCTTCCGCCGCAAGCGCACCGAGGCGCTGCGCGTCATCGCTGACGGGCTCAACGCCGCGCGCGAGGTCGTGTTTTGAAACACTCACCGCACGGCGAGGAGCACGAGCACGTGGCCAACGTCACGATCTATCGCGGTCCGGATGGGCTCTATGCCTGCGCGGATTTCATCGCATCCAGCGTTCCGACCGGCCGCGACGCCCGCACGCTGCAGATCGCGGTGGCGATGATGCTGGAAGCCGCAGCGCTCGGCACGCGCGCGTTCGCGCTGTCGCTGCGGACAGAAACCCAAACCCAATCCCCGCCGGCGGGCAGTCCGGCTTCCTTGGAGGCATGAAGCGCATGAACGAGCACGTCAAGGTGAGCGGCACCGCCGCAGCCGCATTGGTCAAGGCCCTTCCCGGCTTGCCGGTTTTCATCAGGATGGATCGCGACGCCGTCGCGATCCGGGCCGGCACGACGTTCGCCGGCCGCAGGTTCGACGAGCAGACGGCAATCCCAGCGCCCGCGGGCGGCTTCGTCGCCGGCACCGACTACGGCGTGAGCGTCGAAGCCGACGCCATCAGCGTCGTGCAGCTCGACGCGGTGCCGACGATCGAAACCCATCCGACCATCATCGGGGGCTTCCACTTCGCGCCTGGCGGCTGCGCGGTCGCGCGCGACGGCGGCGACGACCTGCCGGCGATCAATCCGCACTCGATGTGGGATTGGAATTTCAGGCCGGCATGTCCCGACCCGCGCGGCATGGTGCTGATCGAGATGCCGGTCGAGATGCCGGACGGTCGGCGCTTCTGGTGCGACATCTATCTGCTCGGTGTCGATCATACCAAGGACGGCACCAGCCGGTTCGGCGTCACGATCGCCGACGGCAGCAGCCCGCCGAAGAAGCCGAACGGTGGGCGTTTCAGCAAGCTCGACTACGGCACGGCCGTCGTCGTGATGGAGCATCACGGCAAGGGCCTGTTGAGCTTCGAGGAGTTCATCGCCGCGGCGTTCGGCGTGACGGAGCGCTCCGTTCACGACGGCGATCCCAAAGTCACCAAGCTCGATGCGCCGCGCACCAGCCATCACGGCGTGATGCAGGCAACCGGGAACGTGTGGGTGTGGGGCCACGACGGCGACCCCGACCAACCGCGCGCTTCCGTCTTCGGCGGTTCGTGGTGGCACGACGGCGACGCCGGCTCGCGGTGCGCGGACGTCTCGTACGACTGGCCCGGCTACTCGGACGTGAGCCTCGGGGCGCGGGGCCGCGGTGACCACCTGCAGCTTGCTTAGCCGGCGCGACAGCGCCGGCGTTTGAGAGCCGCGACCGATGGTCAAGGACGAGAACTCCGCAACCGACGCTTTGGTGATCGTCGAAAAGTACGAGGCCTTCGTGCGTTACATGCTGCCGATTCTGCAGAACAGCCCACGCAAGCAGCGCGTCATTCGCGACGTGGTGCTTGCCGCGCTGTTCGTGCCGGTCGGTGGTCTCTACCACGCCTCGAAGTCGCGGCAGGTGTCACGGCTGCACGCCGTCGATGCCGACTTCGCGACGCTGCGATCGTACCTGCGTTTCCTCGTCCTTCCGACCATCAGGATCATCAACCCGAAACAGCACGGGACCGCGCTCGCTCTCTTGGCCGAGGCGGGCCGGATGCTGGGCTCGTGGCAGCGAAAGCTCGAGCGACAACGTTCGGACGCGACAACGCGTCCGATTGGGCAAGTGGGGAAATGATGCCGCGCGCTTCCGTCTTCGGCGGTTCGTGGTGGCACGACGGCAACGCCGGCTCGCGGTGCGCGAACGTCGCGTACTACTGGCCCGACAACTCGAACGAGAACCTCGGGGCGCGGGGCCGCGGTGACGACCGGATGCCGGGACTCCTTGGAGTCCCGTCGGCTCGGCGACGATCAAGGTCGCGCCGGCCGACCACGCACGATCAAGGTCGGTGGTCAGCCCACTTGTCCAGCTTCGGCGAACACGTTTCGCGGTCCGGCAGAGCGGGGCGTAGCGGGGCACACCCGTCGAGACCCGCGGCCGGCTTCATCTTCGCATCGCATTGGGGGCAACCAATGGCGAAGCGTTATCGACATCTCATTGGGCAGATCACGTCGCCGGCGACGATGCAGCGCGCCTACCGCCTGACGTCGCGAGGCAAGCGTCTCACCCAAGGCTTCCTCGACTTCAAGGAATACGATGCCTTCAACCTCGCGGTGCTCGCCGACGAAATGGCGAACGGCACCTATCGGCCGGGCAAGCCGGGCGAGTTTTATATTTTTGACCCCAAGCGGCGCCTGATCTCGGCGCTGCCGTTCCGCGATCGCGTCGCGCAGCAGGCCTTGTGCATCGTCATCGCGCCGATCTTTGATCGTGCGCTGCTGCCGCGCTGCTTTGCCGGCCGGCCGGGCAAGGGGACGCATGCGGGCGTCATCGCGTTGCAGAGCGACCTGCGGCGCCTCTCTCGCGCCGGCGCGCCCGTCTACTTCCTCAAGACGGATTTTGCCTCCTACTTCTCGTCGATCGAGCTGGCCACGTTGTGGCGGCTGATCGAGGCCAAGATCAGTTGCCGCGCAACGCTGCGGCTGATCGAGATCATGGTGCCGCGGCACGGCATTGGACTGCCGCTCGGCAGCCTCACCTCGCAGATCTTCGCCAATGTGTACGCCGGCGCCACGCTCGACCGGCACCTGCAGCAGACGCTCGGCGAGACCTATTGGTTTCGCTACATGGACGACCTGGTCGTGCTCGGCGCGACATCCGAGCACCTGCGCCGGGTCAAGGAAAGCATCGAAGCGTTCTCGCGCGACGAGCTCGGGCTGCGCTTCTCGAAATGGCACGTCGCGCCAGTGAGCCGCGGCATCAACTTCCTCGGCTATCGCATCTGGCCGACGCACAAGCTGCTGCGCCGCGACAGCGTTGTGCGCGCTCGGCGCAAGATCGCCGCCTATAGGGCCGGTGGTCATCACGAGCGGCTGCGCAACTTCATCGCCGCCTGGCTCGGCCATGCACGCTTTGCCGACGCCGCGAACCTGATGCGCAGTCTCGGCTTGGAGAAGTCCAAGGGGGCCGCAGCGTGAGGCGCAAGCTCCTAGTGGCCGATCTCCTCTGCGGCGCAGGCGGCTCGTCGACCGGCTGCGAGCAGGCCCTGCGCGCGCTCGGCTACGAGATGGAACTGGTGTGCCTCAATCACTGGCCGGTGGCGATCGAGACGCATCGGATCAACCATCCGAAGGCGCGTCACTACTGCCAGGACATCGCGACGGTGCGGCCGCACATCGTCGTGCCCGAGGGCTACCTCGACCTCTTGATGGCGTCGCCGACCTGCACGCACCACAGCGTTGCGCGCGGTGGCAAGCCGACCAGCGACCAGCAGCGCAGCGATCCGTGGCACATCATCACGTGGTTCACCGAGTTGAGGGTGAAGCGTGCGATCATCGAGAACGTTTGGGAATACACGGGTTGGGGTCCAGTCGATCCGGTGACCGGTCGACCGATCAAGGACCGCAAGGGCGAGTATTTCCGAGCATGGATCGACACGATCTGGAAGGTAGGGGCGACCAGCATCGAGTGGCGCAAGGTCAACTCGGCCGCCTATGGCGAGGCGACCACCCGGCAGCGCTTCTTCGCGATCATCAAGTTCAATGGGCGGTCGATCGTTTGGCCGGTCGCGACACACCGCAAGCGTGAGCCCGGCGTCATCACGGGTCAGGGCGGCCTCAAGCCGTGGCGCCCCGCACGCGAGATCATCGACTGGTCGATCAAGGGCAAGTCGATCTTCGGCAGGAAGATCCCTCTCGCGCCGAAGACGCTCGACCGCCTGCTCGCCGGCGCACTGAAATTCGATTGGCCGGTGGAGCTGGTCGCGATGATCGCGGGCGAGCTCGAGCGCTCGCTGATCTACTTCATCGGTGTGTTGGCCCGCGCTCGGAATGCTGAAAAGCTGTCGGTGCGTATCAAATGCCGCGCGAGGCTTCACCACAACATCGCGCGGCTGCGTCGGCTCCGCTCCGAGGCGATCGTTGTCCGCGCCAGCGGGTCCGCTGGCCCCATGCTGGTGACCCTGCGCCGGAACGCAGACGGCCGCTCGCTCGATCTTCCGATCCCGGCGCTGGCCGCCGCCGGCACGCACCTCGCGTTGGCGCAGCCGGTTCTCTTGGCGAACCGCAGCAACAACGCGCCGAAGGCACCCGATGACGATCCGACGCCGTGTCTGACCACCGCGCCCGGTGGGGGGATAGCGCTGGCACAGCCCGTGCTGGTCGAACAGAATTTCCGACGCGACGTGCAGGGCGTCGACGAGCCCACACCGACGATCATGACGCAGGCGCGCATTGGCGTCGCCGAGCCGGTGATCGTCAACGGCCGCAAGAACAACAAGGCGAAGGGCGTGTCGGCCGAGCCGGTGCCGGCGCTCGACACCAAGGGCGGCGTTTGGCTCGCCGAGCCGTTCGTAATGGCGCCGGGCAGCAACGGCGCTCCGCGCGCGACCGGCGAGCCGCTCCCGACGATCACGACCGGCGGCGCCGGCGCCGAAGATCCTGGCTGCGCTCGCCCGGCGCTGGCCGAGCCGTTCATTCTCAATCGGCACGGTGCCGATGGTGGTGCGGACCGCTCCAAGCCGGTCGATCAGCCCGTCCCGCCCGCCACCACATCCGGTGCGGGTTACTTGGTCGAACCGTTCATCCTGTCACGGCAGGGTGGTGGTGCGCCGCGGTCGACCGAGCAACCCACGCCGGCGCAGGTCGCCAAGCACTCGCACATCCTGATCATGCCGTACTACGGCTCGGGCAGCGGCGAGACCTGCAATACCGCCGAGCAGCCACTCCCGTCTCCGACGACGAAGGCGCGGTTCGGCATCGTGATGCCGGTGACGCACAGTGACAGCAGCAATCGCGCACGCGACGTCGACGTCGATCCGCTGCCGACGCTGACCACTGCGCAACGCGGCGAGTTGGCCTTCATCGCCGCGCAGTTCGGCGAGCGGGTGGGCCAGACACCACGCGTGCACGATTTGAACGATCCGCTGCCCACGCCGTGCGCGACCGGTCACGTCAACCTCGTTCAAGGCGTTGTCTATCACCTCGACCTCGACGCGTGCCGCAGGGTCTACGACGTCCTGTTCCGGATGTTGGAGCCTCATGAGCTCGCTGCCGCGATGGGTTTCTCGGGCGAGGAAGGAACCTACGTGTTCGCCGGCAACAAGACCGAGCAGGTCAAGCAGATCGGCAACGCCGTCTCGGTGAAAACGATGAAGGCGCTCGTGACTTCGGCGGTGGCGGACGGAGACGACGCCGACGAAGAACTCATGATCGCAGCGGAGTAGACCATGATCTGGCAACGCTCCAACCGTTTCGATCCGAAGGCACGGTCAATTGCCGACCGGCACTACAACAGGCAGAAGCCGGGGTCTCCGCAGTTCATGCCGCCCGGGTCCTGCCGAGTGCTTGTCGCGAACAACGGAAGGGGCGTGTTCGGCCTCTCATTTCCGAAGGCGGAGTTCGTGAAGCACGCGTGGGCTGGCGCATGGGTGTGCAGCATCTTTCGCAACGAGGATGCTGGGCCGCTCGCGAGCGACATGATCCGCGACGCGATGGCGGTCATGCAGACTGAATACGACGTGCCGGCGCTCGGCTGCATCACGTTCGTCAACCCAAAAAAGGTGCCGGGCATTCTCGTTCGCGGTGAGAGGGTGAAGGGCTTTTGCTTCATGAAGGCCGGCTTCCGTGCGGTCGGGAGCGACAGCCGCTTCACGCCGCAGTGGATATGGCGCCCGCTCGGTCCGTTCCCGACCGACGCGGCGACCGGTGCGGTGCGGCCTTGGGACATCGGGACCGAGCGCAACATCACGGTGGCCGACAACTGCCTCGCCATGGCGTGGGCCGGCTTCGGCCGCACTTGGTTCAACCCGCCCTTCAATCGTTTCCAGGTCGGTGCGTTCGTCGCGAAGATGTGCGCCCACAATCACGGCATCATGCTGCTGCACGTGCGCCCGGAGACCGCATGGTTCCGACCGATCTTCAAGTCGGCGGCGGGGCTTCTCTATGTTGATCGGCGCGTCATCTTCTGCAACGCAGACGGCACGCCCTGCACGATAGAGAACCCGGAGGCCAAGCACTACGGCAAGAAGGCCAACTCCGGCGCGCCGGTGGTGCTGGTCGCCTTCGGCTTTGCCGATGCCGATGTGCTGGCCGGCTTCGACATCGCGAACAACCCGGGCACCGAGCTGTCCGGAAACTTCCAGGCGCTGCTGCTGCCGGCTTCGGTGCTGGTGCGCTTCCTCGAGGCGCCGCCAACCTGGCGCGGGCTCGTCGCCGAGTTTTTGCGCGGGGTTGATCGCCCTGTCACGGTGGCGGAGGTCTATGACTTCGTGCGCGGCCACGACAAGGCGCGCGATCGCCGCCACGTGCGCGAGAAGGTCCGGCAGACTCTTCATCGCGGTGCAGGCCTGCGCGTTGGCCCCAACAAATGGGTGGCCGCAGCATGACGTTCCTCCACTCTCTCGACATTACCTATCTGTCCGCCATCGCTGGCACACTGCTCGCAACCTACGCCTACTTCGTGCTGCACGATCGCGCTCGCGCCGCGATCTTCATGGCTTGGACCGGAATCGCTCTTGCGGCCATCGCGTTGCGCGAGATCCGGATACTAGCCGAGCTCGTGGCGGTGCTCGCTACGCGGGGTGCGCTATGACGGCGACGCCGCCGACCGATGCCGATCGAGCCCTCGCGCGCGAGATTGAGCATGCCGAGATCTTCCGGTGGCCGGGGTGCGACCGGACCAACTGCCTCGAGGACTGCGACGTCAGCCGGGGCACGTGCGGCCGCTACGTCGACATGCTGGCGCGCATCATCGCCAACCACCGGGCCGGCGGGGAGCCGCTGCGATGACCGCGCACCGCTCGGCCGAGGAACCTGCGATGCGCGCGGCGCTCACAGCGTGGGGACGGCAGCGCTGGCCGGGCTCGCGGGTTTTGGAAGAACTGAATATAGGCGGCTGCCGCGTCGATCTCGCCTTCGTACAGGAAGCCCATATCGCGGTGGTCGAGATCAAGTCGTCGAAGGACACACTCGATCGGTTGGAACGCCAGCTAAGGGACTTCACCGATCACCTTCCGGAGGTGTGGCTGGCAACCGCGCCGCGGTGGATCGATGCGCTACACAAGAGCGATGGTCATTTTGCGCTGCTGCACACCGACGTAGGCCATGTCGTCGTCGCCGACGGTGTCGTGAACGAAACCATCGCCTATGAGCACTGGCAGGCACCGCACACGGCAAAGGTCGATTACCTGCTGACGGTGCCGTTGTTGCACGTCGCCCACCTGATCGAGTTGAAGAACATGGCCGCGGCCAAGGGGCTCGCCTTTCGCGAGCGCGCCACGCGGCGCGACATGATGCAGTTGCTTGCGCGACGCCTGACCGGTGACGAGATCGTCGCCGGCGTGTGCGGACAGATACGCGCGCGGCCGCGCAACTGGCCCGGTGACGCGCCGATCGAGGCCGCGGCATGAGCGTCGACGTCCATACCGGCGACGCGCTCGCGGTGATGGCCGCGCTGCCGGCGGCATCGGTCGACCTCGCGCTGATCGACCCGCCCTACGGCGAGACCAAGCTTAAATGGGACAAGCCGGTGCTGGGTTGGCAAGACCAGGTCCGCCGGCTGCTGAAACCCCACGGCAGCCTTTGGGTGTTCGGCTCGCTGAAATCCTTGCTGCGGTGCGCCGGCGAGTTCGCCGAGTGGACGCTGGCGCAGGATCTCGTGTGGGAGAAGCACAACGGTTCGAACTCGGCGAGCGATCGCTTCCGTCGCGTGCATGAGCAGGTCGCTCACTACTATCCGGTCGAGGCGCGGTGGGAACAGATCTACCACAAGCCGGTGTTCACGCACGACGCCGTCGCCAAGACGGTGACCAGGCGCAAGTCGCGGCCCACACAATGGGGAGACTTGAAGGCCTCGGCCTATGTGTCGGTCGACGGCGGGCCGCGCTTGATGCGCAGCGTGCTCACCTGCCGGTCCGAGCACGGGCGCGCCTATCACCCGACGCAGAAGCCGCTCGGCATCCTGGTGCCGCTGATCGAATACTCGTGCCCGCCCGATGGCATGGTGCTCGATTGTTTCGCCGGCGTCGGCTCGAGCGGCGTCGCGGCGCTGATGACCAAGCGCAATGCGATCCTGATCGAGGCTGACCCCGACTTCGCGACGCTCGCACGTGAGCGGGTCGCCATGTACCCGCTGCTGCCCGCGCACCGGATCAAAGTTGAGGGGGGGGGGGCTTTGATGGCTGACCCGTTCAACCCGATGCACGAGGACGGCAAGCGGCTCGCGCAATTCGCCGCAGCGATCTTCGTCGTCGGTGTTGCCGCCGGTAACGTGTGGCTGATCGCGATCGCCGGTGCCGTCGCGCTGCTCGCAATCGTCTGCCTCAAGGGATGGGTGTGATGCCGATCCCACAATCCTTCATCGACGAGCTGCGTGTCCGGCTGCCGGTGTCGGAGGTCGTCGGCAAGCGCATCAAGCTTCGGAAGGCCGGCCGCGAATGGAAGGGGCTCTCGCCCTTCAACCAGGAAAAAACCCCGTCGTTCTTCTGCAACGACCAAAAGCAGGCGTGGTTCGATTTCTCGTCCGGCCGCAACGGCACGATCTTCGACTTCGTGATGGCGACCGAGGGGCTGACGTTCCCCGAGGCGGTGGAGCGCCTGGCGGGCATGGCAGGCCTGCCGATGCCGAAGCGCTCGCGCGACGAGGCCAAGGCCGAGGAGCACCGCCGAACGCTGTACGAAGTCCTCGAGCTCGCCGCCAGGTTCTTCGAGCAGACGCTCGTCGCCCGCGCCGGCGTGCGCGGCCGCGGCTACTGCGCCGACCGCGGCATCGACCCCGCGACGCAGATGCAGTTCCGCATCGGCTACGCGCTGGCGGAGCGCTTCGCCCTGAAAGAGGTGCTCGGTGCGCAGGGGATCACGACCGAGACCATGATCGAAGCCGGGCTGCTGGTGCACGGTGAGGACATCCCGGTGCCCTACGATCGCTTCCGCGAGCGGGTGATGTTCCCCATCACCGACCTGCGCGGCCGCATCGTCGGCTTCGGCGGCCGAGCGCTGCATCCGGACGCCAAGGCGAAGTATCTCAACTCGCCCGAGACGGCGCTCTTTCACAAGGGCTCGCTGCTGTTCAACGGCGCGGCCGCTCGCAAGGCGGCGCACGAAGGCGCCAAGGTGTTCGTGGTCGAGGGCTACATCGACGCAATCGCCATGGCGAAGGTGGGCTACGGCGCCACGGTGGCGCCGCTCGGCACGGCGCTGACCGAGGAGCAACTCGCCCTTCTGTGGCGCATGACGGACGAGCCGGTGGTGTGCTTCGACGGTGACCCGGCTGGCCGGCGCGCCGCGTACCGCGCGATCGACACGGCGCTGCCGCACCTCGCCCCCGGTAAGAGCCTGATGTTCGCGGTGCTGCCGAACGGCCGCGATCCGGACGACGTGATCCGCGGTGGCGGACGCGAGGCCATGGCGGCGGTGCTCGGCGGCGCGCGTCCGCTTGCCGACCTACTGTGGCAGCGCGAGACCGAGGCCGGTGGTTTCGAGACGCCGGAGCGCCGCGCGGCGCTCGAGGCGCGGATCGAGGGCTTGGTTGCGACCATCGTCGACCGCAAGGTGCGCCACCACTATTCGCAGGATCTGCGCAATCGGTGCTGGCACTTGTTCAAGCCTGCGGGCAGGGCGGCCTCGCGGCGAGCGATCGCCATCACCAACGACGTGGTGAGCAGCCGCGTGGTGCGTGACGGTGCCGCGACCGAGCTTGCGATCCTGGCGGCGCTGCTGCGGTGGCCGCGGCTGATCGACGAGGATCCCGAACTCGCCGCCAGCCTCGAATTTGTCGATCCCGAGGTCGGGCTCGCGCACCAGGCGCTGCTGACCTGGGCGGCCGGTGAGGCGATGACCGACGCTCGATCGGTGCTCGCCGGCGCCGGCTTCGCCGACGTACTGGCGCGGACCGAGCTCGTGACCATCCTGCTGCCGGACGGTGACGGCTTGTCCGAGTGGTGGCAACGCGCGGTGACGCTGTCGCGCGCGCAAGCCGAACAGCGCGCGGCCGCGGCCGCGCTCCACGAAACCCCCGACGAAGAAGCGATGGACCGCCTGCGCGCCGCGAATGCGGCCCTCGAGAGCGCGCTGGCGGTGCCGGTGAAGGAGGCGACATGAGCAACGTCACGAAGCTGGAAACCGGTGCAGCCGCGGCCCCGCCGCGGGTCGCGCCGCACAACGCCGAGATCGAGCAGGCGCTGCTCGGTGCCATCCTGCTCAACAACGATGCGTTCTATCGCGTCTCGGATTTCCTGCAGCCGGCGCACTTCTTCGAGCCGATCCATCAGAAGTTCTTCGAGTTGATCGGTTCGCTGGTGCGCGCGGGCAAGGTCGCGAGCCCGCTGACGCTCAAGACCTTCCTGCCGCCCGACCTCGAGATCGGCGGTTTCACCGCGTCGCAATACCTCACCCGGCTCGTGACGGACGCGGCGATGGTGGTCAACGTCGCCGACCACGGGCGCACGATCTTCGACCTGTACCGGCGCCGGTCGCTGATCACGGTCGGCGCGGACATCCTCAACGCCGCATACGATGCGCCGCCGGACTTCTCGCCGAACGACCAGGTGGAAGCCGCCGAGCGGCAACTCTATGAGATCGCCGAGACCGGCACCTATGGCGGCGGGTTTCTGCGGATGGCGGAGACCCTGGCGCGGTCGGTGGACAATATCGCGCGCGCCTACCAGCGCGACGGCAAGCTCTCCGGGCTCGCGACCGGGCTCACCGACCTCGACCGGTTGATGGGCGGGCTACAGGCGTCGGACCTGGTCGTCATCGGTGGCCGGCCGGGCATGGGCAAGACCGCGCTCGGCACCAACATTGCCTACAACGTGGCGAAGGCCTATCGCGGCGAGGTCGGCGCTGACGGCCACGTCGTGACTCTCGATGGCGGGATCGTCGGATTCTTCTCGCTCGAGATGTCGGCCGAGCAGATCGGCACCAGGATGCTCTCCGAGCAGACGGAAATCCCGTCGCATCGGCTGCGCCGCGGTGAGATCGACCCGGCCGAGTTCGACCGCATCGCCACGCGGGCGCGCGAGATGGAGAGCATGCCGCTCTACGTCGACGAGGCCGGTGGCATCTCGATTGCGCAGCTCGCGGCGCGGGCGCGGCGCATCAAGCGGCAGCGCGGGCTCGATCTCGTGGTGGTCGACTACATCCAGTTGATGGCGGGGGTGAAGCAACGCGGTGGTGACAAGCGCGTGCAGGAAGTGACCGAGATTACCACCGGCCTCAAGGCGCTGGCGAAGGAATTGAACGTCCCGATCATCGCGCTCAGTCAGCTTTCGCGCGTGGTGGAGAGCCGGGACGACAAGCGGCCGCAGCTTTCCGACCTGCGCGAGTCCGGCTCGATCGAGCAGGACGCCGACGTCGTGATCTTCGTGTTTCGCGAGGAATACTACCTCAAGAACCGCGAGCCGCGCGCAGGGTCCGAGGAGCATTTCAAGTGGCTGGCCGACATGGATGCCGCGCACGGCAAAGCGGACCTGATCGTCAGCAAGCAGCGACACGGCCCAACCGGCGTCATCCCGGTGCAGTTCAAAGCCGAGGTGACCCGCTTCTCCGACCTGGCCGACAGCGGCCGCTTCCCGGAGCGCTTGTGATGGCCGGCGACGTCAGGATCTCGCAGCTCGACGGCAGCCTGCCGAACGTGGCGCTGATGCGGCTGGCGCACTGGCACCGCTCGCGCGGTGACGCGGTGCACTTCTTCCGCGGCAAAGACGCGGTCAAGCGCAAGGTGTGGGAGCCGGTCTACGAGCGCGTGTACGCCAGCGCGATCTTTCAATTCAGCGCGCCGCTGGTCGACGAGTTCCGGTGGCAATGGCCGGATGCGATCATCGGAGGGACCGGCACGACTTATCCGGTGACGGTCGAGCAGGTAACCGGCGAGGCGGTGACCGGCCTCGACTATTCGATCGACCCGACGTTCAAGCCGAGCATCGGCTTCACCCAGCGCGGATGCCGGCTGCGGTGCAAGTTCTGTGTCGTGCCGCAGAAGGAAGGCCGGCCGGCGCAGGCGCAGACGATCGCTAAAATCTGGCGCGGAAAGGGCCACCCGAAGCACATCCATCTGCTCGACAACGACTTCTTCGCGATTGACGGGTGGTGGCAGGAGCGGATCGCGGAGATCCGCGCCGGCGGCTTCAAGGTCAGCTTCACACAGGGCATCAACGTCCGAAAGGTGACCGACGAAGTCGCCGCTGCGCTGGCCGGCGTCGAGTATCGCGACAACACGTTCCAGCGGCGCAGGCTCTACACGGCCTGGGACAATCTCGGCGACGAGCGCGTGTTCTTCGACGGTGTCGACACGCTAGAGCGCGCCGGTGTGCCGCCGGCGCACCTGATGGCGTTCATGCTTGTCGGCTTCGATCCGAAGGAGACATGGGAACGCATCTTCCATCGGGTCGACCGCATGATCGCGCGCGGCATCCTTCCGTATCCGATGATCTACGGCGACAAGCGGCGTCCGCCGGCGCAGCGAACCGACGGCAGCTTGAGCGCCAGGCTCGCCACCAAGACGCTCGGTGATTTTCAGCGCTGGGTCGTGACCGGGCTCTATCGGTCAATTCCTTTCCACCTCTACGACGTCAACACGCGCAAGCCGAGGGCAGCAGCATGACCGGACATCGAGTCGTTCGACCAGCACGTCCGGACAACCAGGCATGCCTTCATTGCGTCCTCCATCGCGGCATCGAGCGGTGGGTCGCGAAATACGGTGAGCGCAACGCGGCCGGTGTGCCGATCGCCGACATGGGCGAGATCATCGTGAAGATCGCCGAGGTCATGGCCGATCTCGTCTACACGGCGGACGAGCCTGGAACGATCGCGCAGTTCGAGGCCTATGCGCGCCAATGTCTCGAGGCGGGTTTTAAGCACGCGGCGACCGGTGAATTGGTCGAGGTGAGCACCGGCTCGCGGCAGCAAGGAGTGCACTGAGATGCTGACCGACGAAATGATGCAGGAAATCTCGGCGCGGCTCGACAACCCGCTCGCGCGGCCGCCGGTGCCGCTGTTCGTGTTCCGGCGCTTTGTCGAGCCGATCTTCTGCGGCACCAAGCTGCAGGTTCTCGTGCCCGGCCGGAAAATCCCGGTGCCATGGAAGAACGAGCGCTTCACCCTCTACTACCGGGACGATGACGAGGAGCGCACGCACCACGTCATTGCCGACGGCATCGCGACCGAATCCGATGTGGTGATGTGCTATCTGGAACGCGAACACCCCTCGGTCGAGCTCGCGTATCGGTATTGGGACGGTGAGTCAGATTGCGGCGAGATCCTGCGCTCGCCGCTCGAGCTCGACCGGTTCGCCCAAATGGAAGGCTTCCGGGACTGGCGCGCGCTGGTGCGCCATAGCCGCAAGGGTGAGCGCGAGACGCTTTGGGCGAAGCGCGTCACGTGGACGACACTGACGCTCCTGCCGGGTGGGGCGCAGGATGCGCAGCGATGAACGGTCAACGCGCGCGGGTCATGAAGCTGCTGTCGGTGGTGAACGGCAGCGGGCTGTCGGCCGCCGAGATCGGCGACATTTGCGGCATCGGAAGCGCCGACCTCGATCCGCTGCTGCTGCGGCTGATTAGGCACCAGCGGGTCAAGGGCTTTTGGGACGGTGAGCGCATCGCACGACGGCGGCTCTATCGGCTCGGACCGAAGGCGGAGGACGAGGCCGCACAGGCATGAAGGTGCGCGCCGAACTGACGTGACCTCTACTTGCGCTTCGCGGTGAGGCACCGCGCCACGTCCTCGGCGGCGAGCCGCAGCATGGTCTTGGCGCGATCGTCGAGCTTCCCGACCAAGTCGGCCGACCACGGGGGCAGCTTGAAGAACGCGGCGGTGAGGCCGAGCAGCTCGAGATCGTTCATGTTGATGGAGCCGCGGTTGCGTCCGCCGGCTGCTTGGCGGCTCAACCCGACGCGCTCGCCGGCCTCGGCGACCTGTTTCCGGTTGAGGCCCATGGCCTCGACCCACGAGGCAAACGGCGTCGCGGGAATATTTTCGGGAATATTCTTCGCTCGTTTTGTCTTGGCCATCTGATGCGTTCCAATGGGTTAGGCGGTGCCGGGGACGATCCAAACGCAGTCGGACGGTCCGACCGGCTCTAGGCCGCAGAAGCTGTCCGGTGCGGTGTAGATCACGCGCCCGTTCACACGGTGCACGTAGTGCGGCCAGCGCTCGCGCGGAAAGAGCGGCATCGTATAGCCCACGAGCAGCGGGCTCTCGAAGATCATCCGTGCGGTGGCGTCGTCGATCGAGGCCTGTAGCGCCATGTCATTTTCTCCCTTGGCCCCGGTCAGGAGGCACTCGCGGCAATGCCGCCGGTGAGCCTCGCCCACCATGATGGCTTGCCGGCCGGTGCTGCAGCCGCCGTCGGTGCCGGCGGAGCCGGTGGAATTTCTCCCTTGGCCTGCAGCCGCGCCAGGAACATGGCGAACTGTTCCTCGCGCGTGCCGTTGTGAGCATAGCGCGGGTGCAGCGGGTCGGCGCGCAGAACGGCATCGCGCTCGAAGTCGGACACCGGGCCGATCTGCGCTGCCGGCGGAACGATCTTCACCCGCCGCACGTGGCCCGGCACGCCGCCGCCTTCCAGCGTCGAGACCATGGCCTCGCCGGTGCCGAGCTCGAGCACGGTGTCCTCGATATGCCGCCGGCCGGTGGCCTCGGTCATGCCGTCCGGTGTCCGGAAGCCTTCCGAGATCGCGCGCAGGGTACGGCGATCCTTCGGGGTGAACACGCGCAGCGCGTGCTGCACGCGGTTGCCGAGCTGCGCGGAGACCGCGTCGGGTACGTCGCGCGGTGACTGTGTGACGAAATACACCCCGACGCCCTTCGAGCGGATCAGCCGCACCACCCGTTCGATGGTCTCCATCAGCCGCGGTGTCGCCTCGGCGAACAGCAGGTGCGCCTCGTCGAAGAAGAACACCAGCTTCGGCTTGTCCAGGTCGCCGGCCTCGGGCAGCGCGTTGAACAGCGATGCGAGCAGCCAGAGCAGGAAGGTGCCGTAGAGCCGCGGCGTGTCCATCAGCCGGTCGGCATGCAGCAGGTTCACCACTCCATAGCCGCGGTGGTCGGTGCGCATGAAATCGGTGATGGTGAGCGCTGGCTCGCCGAACAGGTTGTGGCCGCCCTGCGCCTCGAGGACGAGGCATGCGCGTTGGATCGTGGCGATCGACGCGGTGGCGATGTTGCCAAACCGCGCCTTGATGTCGTCGGCATGGTCCGGCATCAGCGAGAGGCGCGCGCGCAGGTCGTGCAGGTCGCGCATCGGCACGTCCTCGCCCCACGGTGACCAGCGGAAGGCGATGTTGAGCACGCCTTCCTGGGTTTCATTGAGTTGCAGCATGCGGGCGAGCAGCAGCGGCCCCATCTCGTGCACGCTGGTGCGGATCGGCATGCCCATCTCGCCCCACAGGTCCCAAAACGATACCGGGAATTTCTCTGGGGTGCGCAGGATCCCGAGCGCGGCCGCCCGGTCAGCGGCAGGCCCATGGATCGCGCCCTCGGCCGCGAGGCCTGACAGGTCGCCTTTGATGTCCGCGGCGAACACCGGCACGCCGGCGCGGGAAAACTCCTCGGCCAGGCGCTGCAGGGTCACGGTCTTGCCGGTGCCGGTGGCGCCGGTGACGAGGCCGTGGCGGTTGGCGAGCCGCAGAGGCAGCGCGACCGGTGCGCCGGTGGCGTCGTAGCCGATGGTGATGGCATTCGCCGGTGCTGGCTGCGGTGCGGCCGGTGTCCGGTGCCCGATAATATTTCCGGCCTCGATCGAGGACGAAGAAATTATCGTCGGTGCCGGCGGCGCCTTGTCGGGGCGCTCGCGCAAGAAGCGCGGGCTGCGGAACTTGCCCCTCTTGGTCAGTTCGGTGCACTCGACCTCGATCACGGTGCCGATGCGCGCCTCGCGCTCGCGCCACCACGTCGCGAGCTCGACATCGGAGAAGCCGGCGCTGACATTGCCGCGCGGTGTCGCGACCGCACCCATGCGCCCTGCGTTCCGGCCGGTGCCCGGCAGGATGGCGGTGACCGGCACGTCGTAGGTTTCGCTCGGCTTGACCTTGAGCCAGGTGGTGCCCTGGCGCAGCACCAGGCCCTCGAAGCCCAAGCCGCGCGCCTCGGTCAGCAGACGGCTGATGGATTCCGGTGTCGGATCGGTGACGGTGGCGACGACCAGCCGCGGGTCGGGCGGGTCGAGCAGGTAGAGCGCGCTCGCCGGCACGGGCACGGTGCCCTTGCTGCGCACCGCGGCGATCGTCGCCTCGAACGAGCCGAGATAGACCTCCACGTCGCGCATGCCGGCGGTGGGCAGGTGCTGCGCGAGGTTGTTGAGCGCCTTGCCGGCGCGGCTGACGGCGCCGCTCGGTGTCATCAGCGCGCGCACGCCGTCGAGCTTGTAGGTGGCCAGCCAGGCGCCGGTGAGTGCGTTGCCGTTCCAGGCGGTCGGTGCGGTCATTGCTGTCTCTCCGCGTCGGTGATGATGCCGAGCAGTTCTTCCCGCATTTCGAGCAGCCGTCCGACCAGGGGCCTGGTGTCGCGTTTTGGTGCCCCGTCGTGGGCTTGCCGATAGGTTGCGACCAGCGCGAGCAGATCGTCGAATCCACCATGGATGTCGCGCAGTGCCGTCACGACCGCGGGCTCGCGATGGTCGCGAGCTTCCGCCATAAGGATGCAGGCCGCGACCGCGTTAAGGTGTGGCCCGCTCACCCGGTCCATCCGCTGCCATACTTGGCCGTTCGCGAGTTCGTCGGCGAGCCAGGCAAAGTCGGTGGCAAAAAGGATGGCATGCAGCAGGATGCGCTCACCCGAGCTTGCGACGCCATCGCAGCGCCGCGCGGCGTCGACGAATGCCCCGCGCTTTTGCTTGTCGTTGTAGTCGACGATCAGGGCGCGGAGGGTGCGCCAACTACTGGCGGCGCTGAGAAACTCCTCAAAGCCGAGCTTACGGAACATGTCCTGTGCGGGATCGCCCGCTTTGAATGCGTCGAAGTGCATGGTGGTCCTCCTGTTCTTCCCCCGCATGATCGCGGGCGGTGTTGTCAGTCAGTCTCGGTGTCCTCGCGTTGGCCGGGCTTCGGCATGCCCGAGCGGCTCTTGATGATGGGGCGGTAGTCGGCCGCCCACGCTTCGCGTGCGGCCGGGCTGTCGGCGGTTGCCTTCTCGGTAAGGAAGCGCTGGTAGGGCGCGTCCAGCAGGTCCATGACCTCGGGCCGGTGACCGGAAACCATCCAGGCATCCAGGAGGCGCGCGGTGAACATGCGGTGCGCCGAATTGTAGCGCATCCACTCGTACAGCGCCGGCTCGTAGTCCTTGAACGTGCCGTCATTCGGGAACGCGATCAGGAACGCCGGTGGTGGTCGCTGCAGCGCAGCGTCGAGCTCGGCGTTGACCTTCGCGAGCAATCCCTCGAGGAGCGCAGCGTGACCCTCATAGGTGAACCACGTGCGATTGCGCTCGAGCTTGCGGACCTCGTCGTCGTTGATGCCGAGCATGGCACCGACCTGCTCGCGGCTATAGCCGAGCAGTTCCCGCATCGCTCGCAGGTCCGTCGGTGTGGGCATCCTCGACCGCGCTCCGGTGGCGGTGCGACTATCGGCGACCGGCGCGGTGGCGGCAAGGCGGGTCATGGCGTGGTCCTCGGAGCGAGCATTTCCCGCACGACGATCGGCACGGTGGGGTCGACGTGCTTGCCGATGTTCTGCAGCGCCATGGCGAAGCCGGTGGCGATGATGACACCACCGAGCGGATCGTTTCCGTGTGCCTTCATGACGGCCGCCGCGGCTTGAATGAGCGCGCCGCACAGTTCCGCGCACGCTTCGACGACGATGGTTTCCTCATAGCGCGAGCTCGGTGGTCGAGGGGGGGGGGGTCGGGTTCATTTTGGCGCCCTCACGACCAGTACGCGCTGCAGGAGCCGCGCGGTGTGTCGACTTGGTGCCAAGTGCCGCGGAAGGCCGGGCCGGCGTTGCCCACCGGCCAAGTGTGCGTGCGCAGCGTCAACCAATCATGCCACCGGACAATCCTGACCGTCTGACGTTCCAGATCGGGATAGGTTCGGTGCAACAGCCGCTCAATCCTCCGCAGCCTGTTGCCACACTCGTGAGCGGTTGCCCATACATGGCACCAGCCATAGCGCCAGAACTCCGGAGCGTGCTTTTCGAAGTGCCAGGCGCCCGCCATCAACTCGTTTAAGCGATCGCTGTGCGGATAGTCGAAAGACCAATGCTCCGAGCGCGTCCAAAAGATCGTCCAGATCGCCGGCATCGTCGTCGGTAGACTATGGTCGTAGGACAGCCCTTCGTCGGCGCCGAGCCGGCCGGTGAAGTCGACCGAGACGCCGTAGCGGATCAGGTCGATGTCGTTCGCATCGAAGCGTTCTAGGTCAGGACGGCGTCGAGCGATCCGTCGCGATGTGAAGTCCGCCCGCTTGAGACCATAGGTGTTGATGGCGGGGTTGCCGCTCCGGCGGTACAACCCTCTGCCACAGACGCCGCGGTGGTCGACTTTCACCACCATCTCCTCTCCCCACCCGCCGTCCTCGCGGATCACGAGCACGCAGGTCGGTGGGTATTTCGTGCTGCGCGACCGCAGCTCGAACACGCGCCCGACCGCGACTTGGTCCTGCCATCTTTCCTTCATTGCACGACCTCCCCGTCAACGCCGTGCATGGTGGAGTAATCCATGCGCTCGGCGTGACGCTTGGCGCCTTCGGCCGATTTCAGTGTGCGGGCGACATAGTCGGCCGCGGCCTTTGAGCCGACCTGACGCAGCAGCGCCCGCGCGCTCCTCAAATGCCGGATCGCATCGGCGATGATGCCGGGGTGTTCCGCGGGCTCGGTGGTGATGGCGCGTCGCTTGGCCTTGGTGATGGGCATTGCGTCTCCTGTTCTGCCCGCATGATCGCGGGCGCGGTGTTGCTGCGTCAGTCAGCAGCAGCCGGGATGTGCCGCATGCAGCGAATAGCTCGCGCAGCGATGCGGATAACGTCCATGTCGTCTTCCTTTGCCGCGATGAGCCGCGCAAGGTGATATGCCGTCTCGCGATCAAGCGGCTTGCTGCGCCGGAACTTGACCTTGCGAAAATGCTCTAGCTCAGACTCCGCGCCGTAGTCGGTGAGGGTGTAGTCGAGTAGCTTTCCGCAGTCGCCGCAGTGCAGGCAGCCGTCTTCCTCGGACGAGCTTCCACACCCGCTGTATTTCTCGCGACCGGCATCCCGCTTCTTGATGCAGCGCAGACAGCAAACATGGCCGGCGCCGCCGTCCTCAAAATCAAGCCACCAGCCCGGCTCCGGATTGAGTGCGGCGTATTCGTCGAACAGGAGCGCAAGTAGGCTAGCCATGGCTCACCTCCTCGGTGCCGGTGAACTCGCGCCAGGCGCCGGCAAGGTCGATGCCTTCAGCCGAGCCGATCACGTCATCGGTGAGCAGCGCGCCCGCGTAATGGACGACCTCGCCGCCCTTCCGCTGCTCGATTAGGCGCAAGTCAGCCTCGTCGGCGCCGTCGGTGTCGTAGTCGATGACCAGCACGGCAATGCCATGGAGCCGCGTGTCGTCGGTGACGACGGACTGCACGACACCACCTTCGAGCGCGATGGCGATCACGGGTGCAGGGTGGTGGGCTGCGAGGTTGAGGCGATCGCACAGCGCGTCGATTTCCTCGACCGTCAACGGCTGCAACGTGCCGCCGCTGGTCGCGATGTCATCTTCGAGCAGCCGGTTGCCACTGGTGAGCATCTGGCGCGCACCGTGGCGTTGCCAGTAGCGCAGACCAGCGAGCACAGTGGCCAGCTCGCGATCCGATAATTGCCCGGTCAGCAGCAGGTCGACCGATTCCAGAGCGGCGGGTGTGGGTGTCATGGGTCAATGTGTCTCCTCTCTTGCCCCGCATGATCGCGGGCGCGGTGGCGGGATAAGCGCACCATCGAGCGGCGGGCCGTGCGGCCCGCCGCTCTGTGCTGCGCTCAGACGCGCATCGGCATCAGCACATAGAAGCGGTCGGCCGCTTCATTGTTTTTGATCAGTGTCGGCGACCCCGGGTCGGCGAGCATGATGGTCACGCGCTCGGCGCGCGCGTGCTTGGGCTGCTTGCCGTCGGTGAGATAGTCGAGAATGTCTGCGAGGTACCGGCTGTTGAATCCAATATCCATCGGGTTGCCGGAATAGTCGCATTCGACCGACTCGGACGTGGTCCCGGTGTCCGGGTTGTTCACACTCAAGGTGAGTCGCGCCGAGTCCATCGTCAGGCGCACCGCGCGGTCGTGCTCGCTGCAGACCGCGACCACCCGCGAAAGGGCGGTGGTCAGGTCGGGAAGCATCACTTCGAGGCGGTGCGGGTTGCCGGCCGGGATGACGCGGCAATAGTCCGGGAACGTCCCGTTAATGACCTTCGAGACCAGCGCCACGTTGCCGCTGGCGAACGAAATGCCCGTAGGCCCGACGGCAACGCGGAGCATGGTCGGGGGCGGGGTCGGTTCACCTTTCTTCGCCTTGATCGGCTTGCCCCACAGTTTCAGCACCACCGCGACCGTCTTGCGCGGGATGATGACGCCGGGCATGCCGAACGTGCCAGCGGTGGCCGGCATCTCGCATTGCGCCAGCCGGTGGCCGTCAGTGGCGACCAGGCGCAGCGTGCCATGCTCGCCGTTGTAGCGGCGCACGCCGTTGGGCGCGATCAGGTGGAAATAGACGCCGTTCAGATAGTAGCGGGTTTCCTCGGTGGAAACGCAGAACTGCGAGCGGCGAAGCGCGGCGCAGAACGCATCCGCCGGCAGCTCGAAGGTGGAGGCCGCTGTGAACGCGTGCGCCTTCGGCCAATCCGACGGCAGCGCGGTCGCAAGCTTGACCGAGGAGGCGCCGAAGCGCAGCGCGACCTTGCCGGGGTTGACGCTGTACCAAGCGCGTTCGCCCTCGCTGTGCTCGATCTTTTCCGGTTGAGACTCGACCTGCAGCGCGATTGCGTCCGCGTCGCCGCGCGTGACCGCGTCGCGCACCGTATGGGCGGGCACCACCACCACAAAACCCGCGTCGGTGACCGCCGGCACGGTGACGGTGGCGACCATGTCCAGGTCGGTGGCGGTGACGGTGACCGCGTCGCCTTCGCTTTTGATCAGCACATGGCCGCAGATCGGTGCGCTGTTGCGCTTTTCGGTGACGGTGGTTGCGAGGGTGATCGCGCGCGCGAGCTCCCCATGATTCGCGTGCATGCGCGGCAGCGGCACGGCCGCCGCGGCAATCGATGCGAGCGCGTCGGCGACGATGGCCGGCGGCGCATCCGTCACGGTTGCACGGTCAAAACCGGCTTGGTTGATTTGGGACATGCTGACTCCTTTCATCTAAGCCCCGCATGATCGCGGGCGCTTTCGGGAACGCTGGCGTTCCGGAGTGCGGCGCACGTCTGGCGCCGCACGGTCGCAACGTCAGTCCGCCACGGCTGGCGCCGGCTTGAAGGCAAAGCCTTCCGGCCTGGTGTGGTCTTGCACGTGAATGCCCGGGATGACAGGCCCGAGAGATCCGGCATAGGCGAACGCGGCGCGCTTGTTGCCGAAGCTGACATGCCAGCAATGCCCGTCCGAGATCGGGAACACGTAGTCAGTCAGGTCGATGGTGACCACGCGGCCGACCGTGTAAGCGGCGCGGCATCCGCCGCGCCGCCGCGCATGGGTTTGGATCACCGCATATCGGTTCGGCTGTTCCGCTGGTGCGGTGTTGTCTGCCGCGGTGTTCTCCGCTTCCAGGCGCTCGAAAAGCACCACGACGTTGTCATGGTCCGCGCGGGCGCGGGCGATCTTGTCGGGATCGAGTTTCATGGCGCGCCCCTCAAATCGCCTGGATGACGCGATAGCCGACGGCTTTGAGAAAATCTAAGCCGGCATCACGGTAGCAGTTCGCGTAGCCGGCCACTTTCACGCCGTGCGCCTTTGGCGTCATGTAGTTCGCCATGGTCCATCCGCGCGGCGGCTTGAAGCCTTGCGGAAACACGCCGGCGCCATTCGACGGGCGCTTTGAGCCGGCGCAATGGTCGGTGAGCTGGTGCCCGTCAACGATCAGACCCGACAGTGCGGCAGTCAGCTTGTCGTAGCCGTAGCCGCTCGCCGAGCCGGATTGAAAACTGAAATTGCTCGGCTCGGGTGCGGCCTTACCGCGCACCGCTTTCGCGGCAGTCGCCGCCGAGCGCTCGGCCGCCTTGTCGCGCTGGAAGATGTTGACCAGCACGCGGCCGCCGCTGCCGTGGCAGGCTTGCACGGTCGCGACTTCGCGCGAGCCCTTCAAGATGATCCAAGCTGAGATGACCTTACCCGGGCCAGTGTCGCGGACATATTTGGTTGCCATGATCGTTTCTCCGGAAATGCCCCGCATGATCGCGGGCGCTGGAACGCCTGGCGCTCCGGGGTGCGCCGGCGGACACCGCCGGCGCACGGCCGCAGCGTCACGCGCGCTAGGAGTCGGAACGCTTGCGCGTCTTCGCCCCGGCGGGCCGCAGGCGCGCGTTGCACCCGGACCAATACTTCGGCCAGCCGGCTTCCTTCACCGCGGGATAGGCTTTCGCCTTTTTCCACTCGGCGCCGCACGCCCGGATTCGCTCGACATGATCCGCGATGGCCGTCGGCGCCGCGGTGATGGTGGTTGCCGTGACCGCAGGCGCGGCGTTCTGCGCCTGGGCAGACGCGCCGTGCGTCGCCGCGGCGATGATCACGGCCACTGCAAGCGCACCCTGCAGGAAGGCGCGCTTGGAACTGATCACGAAACGCCGCACGCGGCGACGATCATGGGACGGGATGGAGTGGCGATGCTTTGACATGTCTCTGTCTCCGATAAGCCCCGCATGATCGCGGGCGCCTGGAACGGATGCGTTCCGGAGTGCGGCGCTAGGCGCCGCACGATCGCAGCGCATCTATTGAACCGTGATCGACGCGAAGTGTTTGCGCGCGCCGGCTTCGTTGGTGAGGGCGAAGCGGCGGCCGTGCCAGGCGCCGCAATCGTACATGCGCACCGCATAGTAACCGTCGGTGTGTCGCTCGCCCGACCCGGCAGGCTCTAAGCCGGCGGTGCGATGGATCAGGATGACGTCGACGCCCGCGCGCGTCTTGTGCGGGGCGACCGCAAGGGACGTTATGATGGATTGCGAAGGGGACACCGGTTTGCTCCTGGTAGTCAGCCGACATGATCGCGGCCAACTTCATAATATACATTCCCATACTATTTGCAATAGCCGGACCGGAAAATAATGCGCAACATTATTGCTTTTTGATTCGTCAAACTCACCTTGTGGCCACCATGGCGGGTTGACCGCGTGAGCGGTTCCGGCTCGAAATGCGGTCATCCCGCTATATCGTCGCGAGAGTCGTGCCGGCCGGTGGGGCGCAGCTCCACGAGCTCGGCGGCACCACGCGACACGGAGACCACCGGCCATGTGATCAACCGCCAGTGTCCAGCGTCTTACCAGCCAGGCGCACCCGCCTCGGCTTACAGCCTGCGCAAATTTGCGCACCCGTCACCAACCCTGCAGCATCGCCCGCAAAGGCGCCGGCGCTTGGTCGCGCCGAGCAGCGCAAGGCACGCGTGCAGGCCTTCGGCCCCTATGGCCAGGCCCTCAGGCTCACGCCCATTCGGCGCAACGCTCTGTTAGGTTTCGCAAGGTGGTCGGCCGCGGGTCACGCTATCCGCGCGCAGCGCTATGCCAACGATCGCCCATCTATCAACGACCATCGGTCTCGCGGGTCCTTACCAGGGCTGCGGGACGGTGCGACGCCGTGGCGGTCCAGGACTTAAGCGTATTTTGCGTTTTGATTTTTTCACTTCGCTTCGTTTTCGGACACGATTTTCGACTTCGCCGTCATCATGAGCAGATCGCGCAGCTTTGCGTCCGCGGAAACCGTCGCCCCCTCCGCGGAAGCGATGGGCGGCTGCGGTCTGCTCTTGATGGAGGCGGGGATTCCCCGTGCGCTTGATGCGCACTCGTTCACGTGTTCCGGGTCATCCAGGAGCGTGAGCAAAGATCCGACACGGTGATGTCGGCTGCCGGCCCGCGCCGGCAGGAGCGCGGATTTTTCCAAGAGCCCATTCGATCATCTCGATCGACGGCGGGGCTCATTGCAGGCGGACAGGAACCGTGCCGCTTGCTCAACCGCGCGGGCGACAATCCGCGCGGTCGGTTTCAGCGGGGTGGCGCAGCCCGGTAGCGCGCGCGGCTCATAACCACGAGGTCGCAGGTTCAAATCCTGCCCCCGCAACCATCTCGGGTGCGTCGTGCTAAAGATCCAAGTCTCCGTCAATCGAATGACCGAGCTTGCTCGCTTCGTGGAGCGGCTCGACTCTCCGGAGATGCGTATCGCCGGCGCGCGCGGATTGAACGAGCACATCCGCATCCAGGAAAAGGATTCGATTGCGACGGTCGCGGCGCAGACGAAGATCCCGCCTGGTCGCGTGAAGAAAATCTCGTCGGTGAAGCTGGCGGCACCCGCGGCGATGATGAGCGCGGCGGTCGAGTTCAAGGATCAGGCGATCCCGCTCGGTGAGTACACCTATCGCCATTGGTCGCGATCGTCACCGGGTGCACGCGCCGGCGATTGGGGCGGCAAGACGCACAAGGGTGCGTTCACCGTCGAGCGCTATGGCGGCCGGATCTTTCGGCGCACAGGAAAGCAGCGAGGCCCCATTCAAGGTTTGTGGGGACCGGTGCTGCCGAACGAACTTCTGCGTCGCGACATGCCGAACCTCAAGGCGCGCGAAGCCTTCGCGGCAAGCGATCTCGAGCAGCGCGTGCTGCGCGCCATGCTCCACGTGTTCGGCTACTGAAATTGCGCGGGCCTCGAGCTCGCCACGTCATGAACCCCCGGCGATGGAATGCGGGAACGGGGCCGGCCTTCTTTCGGCCGGCCCCGTTGCCGTCCGCTGGGCGCAAATGGAGATGAGCGACCGCGCAGCGGCGCACGAGACTACATGCATGCGTTCGGATCCCCCGCGACGACGACGACAGAAGCCAAGAGGCGTCGCGCCCGGACTTACGGGTCGAACGAAACGAAAACCTGCGGCGCCGAAGCCATCTGCCAACTCGCCATCACCGCTCGACGCGATGATCGGCGTGAGCGAGGCCGCGAAGCTCGCCGCGTGCACGGCGCGGCACATTCAGCAGCTCGTCGCCGAGGGCTTCATTCCGAAGTCGGGCCACGGGACGTATCGTGTGCGCGACGTCGCGGCTGGCCGCATCGCTTCGTTGAAGGACGAGGAGCGGCGGGGGTCGAGATCTGCTGCCAAGGGCAGGTTGTCGGATGTGCGCACGGCCGAAATCGAGCAGCGCATGGCCGAGCGCAACCGCGCGATGGTGCAGCAGGCCAACGACCACACTCTCGCGGTGGTGGACGAGTTCGCGGGCAGTCTGCTTTCGGACTTGCTCGGGCTGCCCGCGCGCGTCACCAAAGATTTAGAGCTTCGGCGGAAGCTCGACGACGGTATCCGTGACGCGTTCACCGCCGCAGCCAAACGGGCTCGAGACGCATCGACTAGCTAATACCCGGCTCGCCGATCGTTTCACGCTTCCGCCCAATGTTCTTGCCGATGTGTGGGGCGGTGAGAACCGCACCTATCCGGCGAGCGCCGGCGTGCCTGGCAAGCGCGATCTCGGCCTGACGCCATACATCGTCACCTTCGAGCGGTTCTTCCATCTGCCGGCGCGCCCCGATGTCTGGGAGTCGCAATACGAGACCTGCATCCTCGTTACCGGCACGCAGATGTCCAAGACCGACGGTATCCTGGATGCCATCGGTTGTCGGCTCGATCGGCGGCCGCGGCCGCAGCTCTATGTTGGGCCGTCCAAGGACTTCGTGACCGACCAATTCGAGCCGCGCCTGATGGCGCTGTTCGACGAGGCGCCGTCGCTGGCCGGTCGGGTGGCTCGGGGCAAGCGCAACAAGATCACGAAGAAGATCGTCAACGGCGTTCCGATCCGTCTTGCCTGGGCTGGCTCAGAAACTTCGCTGTCCTCCGACCAGGCCGGCGACGTCTATGTCGACGAATACGACAAGATGTTTGCCACCGGAGCGCGCGGCGACCCGTTCGTGAAGGCAAAGGCTCGGGCGGATACTTACGCCGATCGTAAGATCGCGCTCACGTCTACACCGAAGCGCGGCTTGGCGGTCACGAACAAGGATCCGAAATCGGGGCTCGAATTTTGGGCCGTCGCCGATGCGAAGGATCTGAAAAGCCCGACATGGGCGCGCTGGCAAACAGGCACCCGCCATCATTTCGCGTGGTGCTGCCCCGAGTGCGACGCGTGGTTCATCCCACGTTACCACAATCTCGACTATCCGCCGGATGCGACGCCCGCGCTCGCCCGCCGCAAGACGCGCCTGATCTGTCCGGTGTACGGCTGCGTCATTGAGGAGAAGCACAAGGCCGAAATGAACCGGCGCGGCGACTACGTAGCGCCAGGTCAGAAATTCGACAAGAACGGCAAGGTCGTCGGCGATCCGCCAGACTCCACCGTGTTGTCGCTATGGGTATCTGGTCTCTGCTCTCCGTTCATCACGTGGGGCGAGCGGGTGGAGGAGGTGCTGCTGGCGCAGGCGGCGGGCGACACCGAAGCCGAGGCCGATGCGCTCAACAAGTGTGGTGAACTGTACTCGCCGATCGGCGGGGTCGTGGCGGAATGGAAGCACGTCGCAAAGCACCGGGCGCCCTACAAGGCGGGCGAGATGCCCGACGGCATCGTCTATCCGGTGCTCACCGTCGACGTGCAGACCAACCGGCTTGTGTGGACAATCCGCGGCCACGGTGCGCGAGCGACATCGTGGTTGATCAATTGTGGCTCGCTGTTCGGCGAGACGGTCGAGGAGCCGGTTTGGGACGAGCTTGCGGACCTGCTGCAGGATCCTGTGTGCGGCGTCCCGATCAGGATGTGTTTGATCGATTCGGGCTTCCGGCCCGGCAAGCCGATCACGCTGCCGCTCAACCGCATCTACGAGTTCTGCCGGCGCTTCTCGCGCAACACGCGCCCGACCAAGGGCTCCTCGACGCCGATGCGCGTTCCGCTCATCAAGTCGAAGCTTGAGGTCACGACCGCCGGCACGACCTCGAAATTCGGTCTCGAGCTCCTGCGCCTAGACACCGACTATTGGAAGTCTTGGGTACACGAGCGCCTGCAGTATCCGGACGACAAGCCAGGCGCCTGGCATCTCTACGAGGATGCGCCCGACGACTACTGCAAGCAGATCGTTTCCGAGGCGCGCGTGGTCTCGGATTCCGGGAAAGCCGTATGGTTGGTTCGGTCGCGCGAGAACCACTTCCTCGATTGCGAGGCGCTGCAGGCGGCTGCGAGCTGGCTGATGAACATGCAGACGATGACCTATGACGCGGCGGAGCGGCTCATTCGGCAGCGCGACGCCCTCAAGGTCACCACCGAGCAGTTGCCCTCGCCGGAGGCGGTGAAGGCAAAGGGCTTGAAGCGCCTGTCGGACCTAAACAAGCGAAGGTGATGGACATGGACCGAAGGCAATTCGTCATCGGCGCGGCCGCGGCGTTGTGCTCGCCCGTCCTGTCGAGCGCGGACACGCCGCGCATGGTGAGACTGCCGTCGCTCCGGTGGATCGACCCGGTCATCGAGTCGCTCGTGCCTTTCGGACCGGCGCCGGTTCTGACGTTCGAGCAGTTCCAGGCTGACATGCTTCGGCGCATCGCCGGCGCAATGGCGCTGCCCTACGACATGATCGTCGCTGATCTCGACGGCGGCACCACCGCGGCGCGCCAAGGCCGCGCGCTCAACTGAGATGGCGACGCAGGAGGAGCTTGAGGAGGCTCGATCGGTCCGGCGCGTCCTCATCACGCAAGGTGGCCTGAAAACCATCCGCGAAGGTGATCGCTGGATGGAGTTCACGCCGGCGTCTGTGAGCGAGCTCGAGGCCTACATCAACCGGCTCGAGCGCGAACTCGGCGTCGACGTGACGTTGTTCGGCCCAGCCCGCATCCGCTCGCGGCCGGTTTACTTCTGAGCGCGAAAGTCACATGACCGAGCCGGTAATCTACGGCCCGAGCGGCGACGTCGTCTCGCGCGGAAAGGCCCGCCCTCGCGTCGGCGCCAACGCATTCGTCGGCGCATCGCGGTCGCATCCTGACCTTGCGCTGTGGCAGCCGTGGAACTACTCGCCGGCGGAGGCGCTCCACCAGGACCGCGATCTCCTGGTCGCGCGCATCCACGATGTCGCGCGGAATGATGGCTGGGCTTCCGCGGGCCTGGCTCGGATGGTCGATGCGGCGATCGGCGCGAGGCTCAACCTCTCGGCAACTCCGATCGCCGGCCGCCTTGGCATCGAGCAGGAGGAGGCCGACGATCTCGCCGACAGGATCGAGGATGCGTTTGACGAGTGGACCGACGATCCGCGGTTCCACTGCGACGCGCAACGCCGGCTGCCGTTCGGAGGCCTTGTCGCCAACGCTTTTCGTCACCGCGTCGGGGATGGTGAATCTATCGCGGTGCTGCACTTCGACGAGTCGCAGCCCACCTCGACCTGTGTCGAGATCATGCACCCGGATCGCTGCAAGACGCCTATGGGGCGACGCGAGGGTCACGGCGTTCGCTCCGGCGTCGAGCTCGGGAAGCGCGGTATCGCGGTTGGCTATCACTTCCTGACCCAGCATCCCGGCGAGCGGATGTTCGGTTTCGCGCTCGCGCGCAAGACCGAGTATGTGCCGCGGTACACCTCGTTTGGCCGTCCGATCGTGGTGCACGCCTTCGAGGCGACGGAAGCCGGACAGGTACGTGGCGTGTCGGCGCTCGCCCCGGTGGTCAAGAAGTTGCGCATGCTCGGCCGCTACGACGAGGCCGAATTGCAGGCCGCCGTGCTCAATGCGGTCCTCGCGGCGTTCATCACGTCACCGCATGATCAAGAGCAGATTGCGAAGGCGATCGGCGGTTCCTTTGAGGACGCCGAACTTTCGCAGCGGCAGGAACTGCGGACAACGATCTACGGCGACACGCCGATCACGGTTGACGGCGTGCGGATCAACTTCCTGGCGCCTGGGGACAAGCCTGAGTTCCTCGACCCGAAGCATCCGAACGCAGTGTTCGAGCAATTCGTGCGCGCCGCGCTGCGCAACGTCGCCTCTGCTCTCGGCCTTTCCTACGAGCAGTTGTCGATGGATTGGGGCCAGGTCAACTACTCCTCGGCGCGCGCGGCTCTGATCGAGGTCTGGCGCGGCGTGGTCGCTCGTCGCGATCTGTTTGCGTCGATGTTCTTGCAACCGATCTACGCGGCTTGGCTCGAGGAAGTTCTCGACAAGGGCATTGTCGCGATGCCGAAGGGCGCGAAGCCTTTCCGCGAAGCGGTGGGCGCTTGGACCAACGCAGAGTGGATAGGCCCGGGTCGCGGCTGGGTTGATCCGCTGAAAGAGGCGAACGCTGCGATCGCGCGTATCTCCTCCGGTTTGTCGAACTATCGGCGAGAGTGTGCCGAGCAAGGCATCGACTGGAAGGACAACTTCCGCCAGATCTCGCGCGAGCGTCGCTGGCTGGAAAAGAACAAGGAACTGCAGTTCTCGCTCGATGGCGTGCCGATGCCGCCGGAGGCGCCCGAACAAGAGACGCAGCGCCGCGGCGCGACGGGGTGAGGAAATGATCCACTATCATCACGCCGCACGACGTCTGTTCAATCAGCCGCTGTGGGCTACACGCGACGCCGCGGACGCGGTGAGCGCGTTCCTCCTCCGCCGCATCACTGAGGGCCCGCGCGCGCAGGTGTCGGAGGACGACGGCGGCACCGCGCTGCAGGCATTCGAGGAGACGCGCCGGCCGGATGGATCGTTTGAACTCCACAGCCCTCGTGCAAGTCGTTTCCACGGTGAGTACCCGGTCGACCCTGACGCGGAGGGGCGGCCGAAGTCCTACCGGCGCACGCCAGGTGGAACGGCGCTCATCAGCGTCATCGGAGAGTTGGTGAATCGCGGTGCGTGGATTGGCGCGCGGAGTGGCCTCGTGTCTTACGAGGGTCTGACGCACCAGGCGCTACAGTGCAGAGCCGACCCGCGCGCACGAAACGTCATCGTCGATTTTGAAACTCCGGGCGGTGAAGCGGTCGGTGCACAGGAGTGCGCCGCCGCATTCCGCATGCTTGCTGCCGAAAAGCCGGTATTCGCGGTGGTGAACGGCATGGCGTGCTCCGCCGGGTACGCTCTCGCCTCGTCCTGCACGCGGATCGTCACGATCCCGAGCGGGCTTTCCGCGCACATCGGCGTCGTGATGCTGCACCTCGACTGGTCGAAGTGGCTCGAGGAAGAAGGCATCAAGCCGACTTTCATTTTCGTCGGCGATCACAAGGTCGACGGGAATCCCTTCGAGCCGCTGCCGGAGTCGGTCCGGACTCGGTTCAAGGGTGAGTGCGACAAGTTCTACGCAGACTTCGTCGCGACTGTTGTCGCGGGTCGCAAGGGTCTGACCGAGGAAAAGGTCCGCGCGACACAAGCGCTCGCCTACAAGGGGCCGGATGCGGTCGCGCTTGGCTTGGCGGACGAACTCGGCACGTTCGACGACGTGCTCGCCGAATTGTCCCGGCCTTCGGGCCGATCATCTTCCAGCAAGCAAGGAGGCCTGCAGATGGGCACCCCGGAAGCCAAGACCGAAGCCGCGGAGACCGCGGGCATTTCCGCAGCCGATCACGATCGCGCCTTGAAGGCGGCCGCCGACACCGCGCGCGTCGATGGCGAGAAAGTGGGCGAGCAGAAGGGCGCCGAGGCCGCCAAGGCGCGCATCGGCGCCATCCTCGGGCACGCCGAAGCGCAGGGACGCGAGCCCCTGGCCAGCCACTTCGCGTTCAAGACCGACATGACGGTCGACGCGGCGGTCGAGGCGCTCAAGGCGACGCCCAAGGCCGTGGCCGCGAAACCGACGCTCACCGAGCAGATGCGCGGCGAGGCGAAGCCCAATCTCGGCGCGCCGCTGGCCGCCGACGCTGGCGACGCGCAGAGCAACTACGACAAGGGCCGCGCGATTGCCATGCGGGCCAAGGGCAAGAAGGAATCGTAGCAAGGCGCGTTTCAGCCTCGCATCCGCAACCACACTAGCCAGGAGGTCAGGTCATGGAGACCGCCACCTACGATCCCACCGGTCTGATCGCCGGTCCGTTCCCCATCGTTTCGAGTTCCGGGACGATGCTGTTGGGGCAGAACAACCCGCGCGGCACGGTTCTGGGCCGCATCCTGACCGGCGCTGCGACCGCCGCGGCAAAGGCTGGCGGCAACACCGGCACCGGCACGTTCGTGCTCGACGCCACCACGCCGAAGCTCGCCGGCGTCAAGGTCGGCGTCTATACGCTGCGCTGCATCGCGGCGGTGGCCAACGGCGGCGTGTTCCGCCTGACCGATCCCGACGGCATCGTGTTGGGCGACTTCACGATCCCCGCCGGCGCGGGAAACACCGTGACGGTGGACCGCCACATCAAAGGCGCGTTGGCCTATGCCGGCACCGACTTCGCCGCCGGCGATGGCTTCGACATTACGGTGGCCGCCGGCAGCAAGAAGCTGGTCAAATCATTGGCCGCCTCGGTCGACGGCTCGGAGAAGCCGTGGGCGATCCTTGCCGCGGACGTCGACGCTTCGGCTGCGGACCGGCCGGCGCCGTACTATCTCTCGGGCGAGTTTGCGACGAGCAAGCTCACCTTCGGCACCGGTCATACCGCCGACACGGTCGAGGAAGCCTTCCGCGCCGTCTCCGCGCCGATCTTCCTCAAAGTCCTCAACTGATCCGGCGCTTGTTCGCCGGACGCGTTCCCTCATCCGCCAGCGGGTTAGCGGGGCGGCGCTACGTGCGCCGCGCCAGGCCTCGCTCGTTCTCTCCATGGAGTTGCTGCCATGAATCTCTACGACACGATGACCCTGTTGGGGATGGTCGACGCACTGGATCGCCCGGTCCGCTTCATCTTCGACCGCTTCTTCGGCAACTCGGTGATCCCGTTCGACACCGAGGAGATCATGTTCGACAAGATTTCGTCGAACCGCCGCATCGCAGCCTATGTCTCGCCCGACGTCCCGGGCAAGGCGCAGGCCTTGCGCGGCTCCGTCGCGCAGTCCTTCAAGCCGGGCTATGTCAAGCCAAAAGCGCCGATCAGCCCGGGTGCGGTGATCCGGCGCCGCCCCGGCGAGATGATCGGAGGCGTCATGGCTCCCGAGGACCGCTTCGATCGCATCGTGGTGCAGGAGATGGAGGATCAGGACGCCTCGATCGCTCGCCGCGAGGAGTTCATGGCGATCGAGATCCTGCGCACCGGCAAGGTCATCGTCGAGAGCGAGGATTTCCCGCGCATGGTGGTCGACTACAACCGGCCCGCTGGTCACACCAAGGCGCTCACCAGCGGCGACCGCTGGGGGGAGAGCAACATCATCCCGACCGAGAACATCACGGCCTGGGCGCAGGAGGTGCACGACAATTCCGGCGCACATCCGAACCAAGTCATCATGGACCCGCTCGCCGCCGGTCTGTTCCTCAAGGACGATAAGCTGCAAAAGATCCTCGACAACCGGCGCCAAGCTGGCGGCGAGATGCAGTTGATGGGCGCCGCCACCGGCGCGCAGGGAGTCGAGGCCGTTCGGCTGGGCTCGGTCGGCCAGTTCGAGTTCTGGCAGTACCAGCAGCTCTACAAGGAAGCCGGGGTCACCAAGAAGATGATGCCGGACTACACCGTCCTCCTCGGCTCGGTCGGCATCGAAGGTCACGCTACCTACGGCGCCATCCAGGATCTCGAGGCGCTGCGCGCGCTGACGCGCTTCCCGAAGATGTGGATCGAGAAGGACCCCAGCGTGGCGATGCTGATGACTCAGGCCGCTCCGCTGCCTGTGCCCGGCCGCATCGAAGCCTCGATGTGCATCACCGTCCGGTGAGTAGGGTCCAAGCGCTGCGGTGATCTCATTCCCGCGCCGGCGAGAACGCCGGCGCGGCAGGCATGTCGATTGATCCCTGATTTCATTGAGGCGAGAAGGGCGATGACCAGTACCAAGACGATCATCACGACGGTCACGGTTTCCAACGGCAAGGACGACAAGGGCAAGGCGATCGAGGTGCCGCCCGGCGAGCCGATCACGCTGCCCACCGAGGAGGCCAACCGCATTCTCGCGTGCTTCGGCGGCGAGGAATTCGTCGTCGGCACGGCGCGTGCGCTGGCGGTGCCGCCCCCCTCGAAAAGCGGGCCTGGTGCGCCTGGCGGGGGCGCTCCGGCGGTCGACTACACCGAGATGACCCGCAAGCAGCTTGACGAGATCGCGGCCGGGCTGGGAATCGACAGCAAGAAGCTGCCCAACAAGGCCGAGGTCATCGCGGCGATCGAGGCGGCCACCAAGCCGCAGGGCTGATGCTCTCGCGGTTTGAGCAGGAATTGGCGGTTCGATCCCCGACACTCGACGGACACTTCGGCGAGTTGACGCGTATCGAGCCGCAAGCTGCTGGCGAGTTCGTCGTCGCCGGCGCCGACCTGCAGCGGCCAGCCTATGAAGTGGTCGGAACGTTCCGGCCGCGCGCAGAGGTTATGAGCATTCGCAACCCGAAAGGTGGGGCGGCTGCCGACAACGTCTCGGTTTCGACGGCGTTGGACCAATTCAGCTTCCTGAAATCGGTGCTTGGTAATCCGGCGCGGTGGCCGCGCGCGGGCGACCACATCGTGCGCAAGGACAAGCCCGGCATGCCGCGCTTCAAGGTGTCGCGCGCATTTGCTGACGGGCTCGTCCGGCTCACCTGCATTGTGGTGCCGCTGCAATGAGCCTCGTCTCGTTTGCGGTCCGCCTGATCGTCTGCCGCGCTCTCACAGGCAAGACGTTCGCGGGAAATCGTGTGCTCAACTCGCCCGTTGAGCCACTTGAGGATTTGCTTGCGGACGGCGCGCCGGCGATACCGCTGATCGCTGTCTTCACGAACAACTTTAAGCGTGAGGGACCCGGTCGCGATATGACCGGGGACGAAAACACGCTTGGACTTACCATACAGGTGCTGATCCCTCCGACCGTGGAGGTTGCCGGCATCGCATTCGAAGCGCGGGGTGCCGGCGCCGCGGCGCTGCTGGATTTTGTCTGGCGCCAGGTTACGCGTGCGCTCGTGGTAGAGACAGGCACCTGGGCGAAGCTGTTCGCTCGTTTTGTCGCACAGGTCAAATCGGTCACAGTGACGCCGACGCTCTACGAATTGACCGAGGAGGGTCGTCGCGGGATTCGCATTCCAGCGCACGAGTTCAGTTTGGAATGTCGCACTGTCACCGAGCCGATGTGGGGCCGGCCGCTCGCCAATCATTGGCTTGAGCTCGACACCGCAATGCGTGCGGAGCCGGCGCTGGTCGCTCTGGCTGATCTTGTGAAGGAAGAGATCGAGCAGCCGGACGGCATGCCCGATTGGCGCGTGCTTCAAGCGGCCTTCGGCATGTCGGATGCGGCGATGCTCGCGGCCGGTCTCAAGCCCATTGATACAGAGGAGGAGGGCGAGGGGCCGCCTATCTCCGAGATCGCGGTTGAACCGCCGGGCATCATCGTCGACGAGCCCGAGGAATAACCGTGAACGGTTTGATCGAGTTGGTGCAGCGTGTCGCCGAGCTCGAGCGCCGCGTGTCGCGGCAGATGCTCTATGGCCCGGTCACCGATGTCGATGCGCAGAAGCATCGCATCCGCGTTCGCATCGGCGGGACTGACCAGGAGCCGATGAAGTCGCCGTGGATTCTCTATGCGCAGATCGCGGGCGCCCTGAAACTGCATTCTATGCCGTCGGTCGGACAGCAGATGCTGATGTTCGCTCCCGATGGCGTGGCCGAGCAGGCGCTCGCGGTGCCGCTAATCTGGTCTAACCAGAATCCGTCGCCCTCAAGTGACAAGGACGAGCACGTCCTGACGTTCGGCCAGGCGCGTATCACGCTCAAGAAAGACTCCTTGTCGATCAAGGTCGGTGAATCCGAAATCGAGTGGACCGGCGGGAAGCTCAACTTGGTTTCCGGGCAGGTTTCGATCGCCGGCGACACCTACATCGGCCAGCCGGGCAAGGGTGCGACGATCGGCGAGAAGGTGTTGACCGAGGGCGCCGTGGCTGAAAAGGCATGGGCGAAGGTTTGAACGAGGACAGGAACATGGACGCAGCCAAACGGGTCTACATCATCACCGACCAAGCCGGCGATTGGGTTGCTGGCCAGCGCGTGAAGCGCGGTAAGACGGTGCTGCAATCCGAGCTCGCGCTCACCGCCTCCGAGGCCGATCATCCGCTGCGCGTCGGCGAGATCGTTCTGAAAGCTTCGCCGACGGGCTCGGCGAAGCCGGCGAACGCAGCGCCGAAGGGCAAGACGAAGGAATGATCGGTGGCCTCGTTCGGCACCGACGCCGAGACGGGACGGGGACTTGCTGACTTCGACCACGTGGTGCAGTCGATCGGCATCATCCTGACGACCGGTATCGGCGAGCGCCTGATGCGCGAGTGGTTCGGCTATCCCGGTCTCGCGTTGCTCGGTGAACTCGCCAACGAGTTCACGATCGTGCGCTTCTGGAACGCGGTGATCACCGCGCTCACGCTGATCCAGTTGAATGGGCTGCCCACCGAGCCGCGGTTCCGCATTATCGGGATCCGGACCAAGAAGATCGACCGCTCGGGCCTCTATGAAGTCGAACTCGAGGGTGAATACATGCCGCGCGGGCATTTGGGCGACTTCACTGTCGAGGCGCGGCGCACCTTTCGCGTAGTGCGCGCCAACGGCACGGTCGAGGTCGTGCGCTGATGTCGCGCTTTACGGCCGTCGACCTGTCGCAGCTCCCGCCGCCGCAACTGATCGAGGAGCTCGACTACGAGCGAGTGCTGGCCGCAGCGAAGGCTTATGTGCTGACGGTTTGGGAGGCTGTCCGTGCCAGGCGGCCGGACTTGCCGCCGCTCGACACGCTCGATCTTGAACAGGAGCCGATCGCGATCGTGCTCCAAGCGCTGGCCTACCGCGAGTTGATCCTACGCGCGCTTGTCAACGACAAGGCGCGCGCGGTGCTGCTCGCCCAGGCAGTCGGCACGGATCTCGACCACATCGGTGTGCTCTATGGCGTGTCGCGCATGGGCGAGGGCATCACGCGCGAGACCGACGACCGGCTGCGCCGGCGCATTCAGCTTGCACCTGAAGCCTTCTCGGTTGCCGGCCCAGCTGGCGCCTACGAGTTTCATGCGCACACGCTCTCGCAGGAGATCGCCGACGCGCATGCGTTTTCGCCAGAGGACGGCCACGTCACGCTCGTGCTTGCCGGCGTAAATGGTGCCGTGGTCGACGAGGATATTATCGCCGCCGTGACAGACCGTTTGGCGCGCGACGATGTGAGGCCGCTGACCGACGTCGTCGTCGTGCGCAATGCCGACATGGTGCTGGTCGACGTGACGCTCGCGCTGCAGATTGCGCGCGGGCCGGATCCTGCGCTGATCAAGACCGCGGCCGAAACGGCAATCCGCGCCTACGCGGCCCAGCGCTACCGCATCGGTGCAGAGTTCTTCCGCGCGGGCGTCATCGCTGCGGCGAAGGTCGGTGGTGTCGACAACGTGGTGCTCACCAGTCCCACGGCCGACATCACGTGCGGCGATACCGAAGTCCCGGCGCTCGGCGAGCTGACCATCGCCACGACGATCATTTAGCTGGCGCCGAGGTCTTGGCAAGCGCGCCGGCGCCCTGGGCGGCGGCAAGATTGCCGACGAAACGAAAGGTTCCGACGTGGGTAATCGTCTCGGAGAGACAAACCCATAGCTCGCCGCCACATCGCCCCGTCCAGTCCTCAGTGAAGCCAAGATCTTCGCTGCGGAGGCAATTGCCTGCGCTGGTCGACGGCCAGAAAAATTGAAAGACAGGCCCATCCAACCCTACGCGCTGGTAGTAGGGCTCCGGTCCCTTTGTCCAGCGGTCCGGGAATTGTTGCACAAATCGCTCAAGTACATCGCGGCGAACGAGCAAAAGACCCGTTCCTGCGGCTTCGGCTCGCATGAAATCGCCCTCTGCTTGCGCGCCGGGTAGTGGATGCAAAATATAAGTCGGTGGATTGCTGCGCGTTGGATACGCGCATCCGATCATCGGCTTGTCGAGTGAGAGCAGCTTGTCGAGCAGCGTTGGCTCGAAGCCCATGTCCGAGTCGACAAAGAACAGGTGTGTGTAAGCGGCCGTTCTCAACGCAGTGTTTGCAATGACGTTGCGCGAGAACGGGAGAGCGGCCCCATCAACACACATGAAGTCCAGGTTGCCGCGGCCGCCAACGTGCTGCTGCAGCCTCCACATGCTCCTGAAATGGGCAACGGTGACCTTGTCGTCGTGGGTCGGTGTTCCGATCAGGATGTTGGGTTTCATGGTGCCGGATTTTAGGCGTCGCGAGAGTGCCGTGCAACCGGCGGTCCATCCGTCAACCACAATTCGGCGAGCCACCGACAAATGCCCGTGACCTATGCAGCGTCGACCAAGAGCGCCCGCATGCAGGCGGTGGCCGATGATATCGGCAACGGCGGCACGCTCGAGATCGGCAGCGCCGGCTTCGCGGCTGTGCTGGCGTCAATTCCCCTCGCGAGCCCGCCCGGGATCGTGACCGGAGACGTCCTCACCTTGACCGTGATGGAAGATCAGGACGCCAACGCCACGGGTATTGCCGCAGCGGCACGCATCAAGAATTCGTCCGGCGCCGTCAAGGTGTCGGGGCTGACGGTCGGCATCGCGGGCGCAGAGCCTGCGCCGAACGTCGTCATGAACTCTGTCGACATCCAAGAGCATGCGGCTGTGGCGATCACGGCCTTTTCGATCACCCACTTCTAAAAAGGGTTAGCCAATGACTGACAGATATTGGGTCAATCAATTGGGTGGAACATGGGACGCGAGCGCCCCGGCTCAGAATTGGTCCGCGACATCGGGGGGACCTGGTGGCGCTTCGGCTCCCGGCGCCAATGACAACACGTTCCTGGATGCCAACAGCGGCGGCGGGACTATCACCACGGGGAGCGCCGTGGAGTTCGCCAACCTGGACTGCAGCGGTTTCACAGGAACACTCGCCGGCAGCAATGCGGTCACCATCAACGGGAGCGCGAAGCTCGCCTCGACGATGTCCTTCACGCAATCGGGCTCATGGAAGTTCCAGTCCTCCGGCGCCGCGACGATCGAGAGCGCGGGCAAGGCATTCGCAGGGCTCGTGCAGTTCGCCGGCACCGGCTCCATGATGCTGCTCGACGACTTCAATGCTCTTGCGGGACTGAGCCACTCGCAGGGCGCTTTCGACGCGAACGATAAGAACCTGACACTGAAATCCTTCAACAGCGTCGGGACCCTGGCGCGCAGTATTAAGATGGGCTCCGGTGAGTGGAAGATCACCGGCGCCGGCTCGACTGCGTTCCGAATGAGCAATACCGGCCTGACGCTCGACGCCGAAACATCCACCGTCAACATGACCAACGCAGCTGTCAATACTCGGGGCTGTTTGATGCAGCCGGGCTTGGTGCTGAATGACATCAAGGTCAGCGCAGGGTCGGGGCAGACGCAATTCCAGAACGTGTCCTGCCGCGACCTGGATTTCACGGGGTATTCCGGCAGTGTGATCGCCACCGCCTCGCTTCCCACCGCCGGCAACAGCATTAAGGTTTCCCGCAATCTGACGATCGGCTCCGGAACGAACACCTCTAACCTGTCCATCACGTTCAACGGCACGAGCGTGATCACATCGAACGGCAGGAAACTCAACAACGTCTTCGTCGACGGCGGCGTTGGTGCGGAGCTTGCGGACGCTTTCTACTGCAACAATCTCACCCTCCTTTCCGGCGCGTTCGATACCAAGGATCAGCCGGTCAAGGCGGACTTCTCGATCACCACGAAGGGATCGGCCACCCGATCTCTCACGCTCGGGGAGTCACATATCGAGTGCGCGGGGAACTACACCTTCGACATCCAGAGCGCGACGAACCTGACTTTCGATCCAGGGACATCGGAGCTCCGTCTGACCAACGCGAGCTCCAATCAGAAGGTATTCAATGGCGGAGGTCTGACGTTCTACGACATATGGATCAACAGCCCTGTTACGGGACTGAATTGGGCATTCACCGACGTCGCGGGCTACCACGACTTCCGCGTCGATCCTGCGCCGCAGAATGTGACCTGGCCTTAAGGGAAACGAGCGCGCGAATGGCACTCGTCAGCACCCCGGGTTTGTTGTTTCCTGGCCCCGTACCGAATTTTGATTTGAGTCCTGGGGTGTCAATAAGCACCAATTCTAATCTGGACGCGACGGGTGAAAAGTTTGCGTGGATCGGCCGTGTGTGGAACAAGGATGGATCAACTAAGGATATTACGAAAGTCGGCTTCCGTTTTGGAGCAGCAGTAATAAAAGCTGGCGGGTCAGGAATGACCGTAAGCTTGCAAAACGTTGACACTGCAAACGGTCCTGTGCACCGTCCGGATGGAATACAAGACCAGACCGTAGCAATAGCCAACGGGGATGCAGGATTTGTGGCGACGGCGTTTTATATGACCAACGCGTTTAGTGCAAACCGCACAGTCGCGTATGGAGAACTGCTCGCGGTGGTCCTTGAATATGATGGCAGCGGACGGCTCGGCGCGGACAATGTTACGACCGCTCATGTTGGATCTGCTGTCAATGATGGGCTGGACTATCTTGGTGGGCAAGTGCACTTCGCCGCTTCTTGGGTGGCACAAGTTGGCGTTCCGATTTTGGTGTTGGAGTTTTCTGACGGTTCCTTTGGGACGTTAATGGGGCATTACCCTATAAAAGAAGCTACATCAGTTACATATCAGATGGATACAACCGGGGCGGATGAACACGCCCTTGAGTTCCAGGTGCCTTTTGACTGTACTTTTGATGGCTTTGTGGCGGTTCTGTCGATGGGAACGGGTGCGAGTTTGGATGCTATTTTGCTCGATGGTTCGGACAATGTACTTTCTTCAGTGTCCGTTCTTGAGAAGACATCAGTAGGCACAGCGAATGAGAGGCAGGCTTTACTCCCTATGCCTCGCGTGGACTTAACCAAGAATACGACGTACCGGCTGTCGATGAAGCCAACGACGGCGGCGGTAATTACTATTGCGACTGTTGAAGTTTCGGCTGCGGCACATTTTCAAGGATGGCCAGGAGGCGAGGCTTTCCGACTTGCCACGAGGGTGGATGGTGGCGCTTGGACTACTGTGACGACGAAGCGCCCGCTGATTTCTTTGATGCTCGGGCGCGTTGATGTATCCGCTGGGGGTGGCGGCGGATCGGGCTACCCGGCTTCTCGCATTCAATCAGGGATGTGATCCATGCGCCGCTTGGCTCAAAGCACGTCCGTCGTCGTGATGCTAAAACTGTTTCTGTCGGCCGATCACGTCTCGGCGGCAACCGGCAAGACGGTGGCGATCGTCATCTCGAAAAACGGCGGCGCGTTCGGCAATCCGAATGCCGGCGCGACCAACGCGACCGAGGTCTCGAACGGCTGGTACAAGGTCACGCTCGACGCGACCGACACGAATGCTCTCGGCGACCTGGTCATTCGCGGCACATCGGCTGCCTGCGACGACAGCGAGCAGCTCTGCCAGGTCGTGAGCGCAACGACGGGTGGTGCGACGAACCTCGATGCCGCCGTGTCCTCGCGCTCGAGCCACAGCGCCGCCGACGTGTGGACCGTCGGCACCCGCGTGCTGACCGGTGGAACGAACATCGTGCTGGCGAAGGGCACGGGCGTGACGGGCTTTAACGACCTCGCCGCCGCCGACGTGCGCACGGCGCTCGGGCTCGCAGCGGCGAACGTCGACACGCAACTGTCCGGCATTTCGGCCAAGACCGACAACCTGCCCGTTTCCCCGGCGGCCGTCGGATCGGCGATGACGCTGACGAGCGGCGAACGCACCGCCATCGCGAACGAGGTGGAAGCGCAGATCATAAACGAGACGGATTCCGAACTCGTGCTGCAAGCGATCACCGACAAGATCGCGTCGGTGAATCCGTCGCTGGGCGGTCTCACCCTTGCTGCGATCGGCAGTCAGGTCCGGACCGAGCTCGGAACCGAGCTTTCGCGCATTGACGTGGCGGTTTCCTCGCGGCTCGCCACGGCCGGCTATACGGCGCCGGACAATGTGACGATCACCGCGATCGCAGCCTTCGTGGACACCGAGATCGCGGCGATCAAGGCCAAGACCGACAATCTGCCCGCCAGTCCGGCGTCGGTGAGTGATATTCCGAGCGCGGCGGCAGTCGCTGCTGCCGTGGGTGCCGCAGAGGTCGAGCCCGGGCTCACGCGCATCGGCCATGAACGGGTCGTGCAGTCCGTTCTCGCTGGCAAGGCAAGCGGATTCGAGGGCGGCACCGTGCGCTTCCGCGACAAGGCGGACAGTACGGATCGCGTGGTCGCCACGGTCAACGGGAACGGCAATCGTATGGGCGTCACGCTGGACCTTGGCTGATGCTCGGTTTCAGCTACTTCCCGGCCGCGTATTTCGGACCGGGTTACTTCGGTGGCGACCACATCTTCGGTGAGGTCGATGTAACGGAATCGGGCGCGGATACTGTCAGCGGTGTCCTTACGCTGACGTTCTCCGGCTCGGTGGCTGCTGCTGAAACGGAGTCCGATAGCGCTGGCGGCCGCATCGTCACGTACCGCCGTTACGACGATCTGCTGTCTCAGAATGCGCGGCCGCTGCTGCGCACCTTCGCCATGGCGACGGGGCGGATTCAGGACATCGCGGTCCCGATCGACACGGTGAAGCGGCCGTTCGTCGTCACGGCGTCGTTCCTGCCGTGGATTGCCTACGAGTATTCGGTCGACGTTTGGTTTCGGACTTGGCCAGCCGCGACCAAGCGCGCGATCACTGCTGCTTCGCTGCAGCTGCACCAGCGCAAGGGCACGCTGTACGCGATCAGCGAGTACATCCGGTATGCCGGCGGGCAGGTGCTCGGCGTCACCCGGCCGCCCATGAAGGTGTTCTCCGGGCCAGCGCTCACGCGCGGGCAGCGCGAGGCTTGGTTGTCATCGCTGCCGCAGGTGCGCGTGTGGCTGATGCGCGAGGAAGCGCACTTCGGGTCTGCGAAGGCTTTTCACGGCGGTTACCACCACGGCATGTTCGGCGAGCGCTCGTATGCGGTGCCATCGACGGCGTTGTCACGGTTGCGCCGACGCGCGCGGTGGGTGGTCGATGGGGTCGAGACCGAAGTCAGGGTTCGAACCTTCGAGAATTACTACCGCCTCCATCTGCACGGGCAGGAAGGTCGAGCGGTCTATGTGGGCCGGCCGTTCGGCAGGCGCTTCCTGATACCATCGACCGCTTGGCGCCGCCTCGTGACGATCCGGCCGCGAGCCCGGATGCCGTGGCGCTCGCCGTCCGGTCCGACCTTGTTGCCGGTGAGCAACGAGCCGGAACGCGTGATGGTTGCCGGTCAGCGCGGCCGCAGCGTGTTCGAGAATACGACCATCGGCGGCTTCTTCGTGCCGTCGACGGCCAAGTATCGCATCTTCGACCGCTTCCCGGTGCACGACGGGCGGCGGGTGCTGCGCAGTCCGGCGTGCCAGTTCATGGGGACCGGCCGGTACGGCTTTCCCATGCACACAGCGTGGCTGCGCACATCCATCCCCGGGCGCGTCCGATCGTTCGCGGCGGGCCGCGGGTTCATGCTGCCGCGCGCCAAGTTTTGGCTGCCGCACGACGGCGAGCCACTGCAGCAAGTTCGTCGCGCGACGCAGAGTGCGAAGCGCCTCAGTGACCGCGTCCTGCTCGATATCGGGCCGAAGCCTCGCTTCATCGCGGGCCGGCCTTTCATTGCTGGCGTCGATCGCTTGGTGGTCGGCCGACCCTGACGAGGACCGTAATGGAAAAGCAGATCATCTTCCGCGACTACCAGGAACAGCAGGGCGTCGATCACAACGATCTGCAGCGCCATGCGCGTGCGTCGATCGACCGTGTCGTCAAGGACGCGGTTACTGCCGTCCGCCGCTTCTCCGGCTTCGCGGTCACCAAGACCGCGCAGGTAGAGATCACGATTGCGCCTGGCGCGATGTACGGTCCCAGCGACGTGCAGACCGAGACCGGCACTGCGGTTTACGGTCGCAACACGCCGGTGGTGCAGTCAATGCTGCCATACCTTCCGGCTGCGGCCAAGCGCATCGTGTCGGTTTCCTTCCACGGCGCCGAGAACGAGACCGACGTCCAGGAGCGTGACTTCCTGGTCAACGTCGAAAGCGGGCAGACCGAGCCGGACGCAGTACCGATGGTGCGCTCGCGCGACGCCGCGATCTCCTTCACGCAAGGCGCCGAGGCCTCCGATCCGCAGCCGCCCGCACTCCCCGTGGCGCATGTCGAGGTCGCGCGCGTGCTGCTCGACCCGGTCCAGGTCGTCTCGGTCACCATGATGGACGCGAACAAGGTTGTCTCGACCGACGCGCTCGATACGCGGGCCAAGGGCCTCGAGGCGTTTCGCGATCGCATCGGTCCACGGGTCGACAGCCTCGCGTCCGACCTCGCCGCGCTGGCGAATGCTCTGCGCACCCGCGGCGCAGCACGTGGAATCACGCAACTCTACCAGGACGTGGCGCGGCTCAAGGAGCGCTTTGAGATCCCGGATGATGCCGCGGACTATGGAGCCGATCGGTTTCTCATGCTCGACGAGAGCGATCACACCAACTCGGCTGCGCTCGGCTACGACTGCAAGGTCGAGGAAGGACTGCGCTTCGCGGACGCCAACGCCGACGTGTTCGAGCTCTCCATTTTCTCGGCGAATGATCCCAATGCGGCGTTGCAGGGCGGTTTGCTTGTGCCGGCATATGACCACGATCTCAAGCTGTCGATCGACGTGCTGGCGACCGACATCGGCATAGCGCAGTACGGCTTCCAGGAGATCGATATCGTGCAGCGCACGATGTCTCGCGCCCGCCTGCGGTACGGGTCTATTTTTACCGTGTGCTCGAATACCTCGTGGTGGCAGGCTGGTCAGTACGATTCCGCTGCCGGTGTGTTCCGCAAGGACGGAGAGACCTTCGAGGTTCTCGATTTCGATCGTATTGAGAGTTGGCAGGGGGTCCATACCTCCAACCGCTTGCGCCAAGTTTGGGAGGACTCCTACCAGGATCCTTATTGGGACTATGTCACCACCGAGCACGCAATCGAAGGCGCGCAGGTCGCGCAGAGTTTCCTGTGCTCGAATGACACCTGGATGACCAAGTTCGGGTTTTTCCTGACCGTCAAGGCCGCGAACGAGGCAGTCCACGTCACCATTTGCGAGGTGAGCAACGGCGTGCCGGATTTGGAGAAGGCAATCCTGCACCAAGCGGTGGCGCACGGCGACCTCAAGATCGGCGAGTTCACTGAGATCAGCTGCATGCCGACCTTCCTCAAGTCCGGCAAGCGCTACGCCATGGTCCTGACGTCGAACGCAAACCACAAGGTCGGACTTGCCACCGGCCAGGGATATCTCGACGGAACGTTCTTCTACTCGACCGATGGTGCCTACTATATCGGCGACCTCACCAAGGACATGATGCTGCGCATCTACGGCGCAAAGTTCCGTGCACCGCAGGTGACGATCGAGTTCGACGCGATCAACCTCGACGGCGGCATTCGCACGATCGACCTGATCGCACCCATGATCGTACCGGCCTCGTCGCAGATCATCTTCGAGGTGCAGCCCGGTGGCTCCGGCGCCTGGGTCCAACTCACGTCCGACGATCTCAGCGCCTTCGCATCAACTCCGCCCCTGGCGCACTTCCGCGGCCGCTTCCTCGGCACTCGCGACATCATGCCGGGCATCATGCTGACCGGCTCGCGGGTCAAGATCGCGCGCCCGAAGGTCACCCTCAAACATGTCAGCACGCCGATCACGCTGGCCGCTGCGTCCGACAACATCACGGTGAAGTACACGCTCGAAGGTTTCGACGAGACGCCGCACAACTTCACCTGCCTGCTGCGGCAAGGAACGACAAACGAGACGCCAGACAGCACGACGACCGTGCAACTGCCCGATCTTCCGAACAACACCAACCGGTTCGAGCGAACATTCGTGTTCGAGCTAGGTGCCCCGATCACACAGTTCCGCTTGATCGAGGACGGTGCCACCAACTCGGCAGGGAACACCTTCCACGCTGCCGAGCGCGTGCATTATGCGCAGTAGGAGAGGCTGATGGCGAGCAAGGCCAAGACGTCGGTGAAGCCAGACTATCAGCCGGACGCGCAGTACCGCGTCAGGCTACTGCGCACGGTGAAACTCGTCGGAGGCCAAATGCTGCGGCCCTCGGACGATGACGTCGTCGTGAAAGGAAAGGTCGCGGCCAAGATCGACGACGCGATCGAGAGTGCCGAGCTCGTTTGATGCGACGCTTTGAACGCTACCAAGTCCGACGCGGCGACAATCTAGGCGATCCGGATTTCTGGAACCTGCGGCTGCAGGATATTGATGTGCGCCTGGGGGCGCGCGAGAACGATGCCGCACTCATTGACGCTGCGATCGGCGCGATGCTTGCGGTCGGGATGCAGCGGCTCAACGACACGTTCGCGCCGCTCATTCTCGAGGCGCGCACACAGCTCGCGAACTTCGGTGTGTTGTTCACCGCTCAGTCCGAGAGCGAGGTCACAATCGGCCTCGGCGAGAAGTCGTGGGTGCTGACCGAGGAGAGCGGAGAGTCATTCGTTTTTACCGACTACGCTTACGTCCACGCTGCGGAGGAGGAGACCACCGGCGTCATCGGTAGGGTGGTTTCTTATGACAAGACAACCCGTCTGCTGACCCTCGAAGTCGTACTGGTCGACGGTGACGGAACCTTCGACGCTTGGATCATCGGCCCTGCGATCAAGCCGGACACAGCGCACGCGACGCGGACCGACAATCCCCATCAGACCTCGGCCGCGCAGGTAGGGGCCTATACGGTCGAGCAGATCGACGCCTTGCTGGCTTTGATTTCGAACAGCCTGGCGCTACTCGCTCCAATGGACAGCCCGGCTTTCACCGGGCAACCGACCGGCCCGACGCCGGCGTACAACGACAACTCCGGCCGCTTCGCTACCACGGCATGGACGACGCAGCACGTGATAGCTCGTCTTGTCGAATTTCTTGTCGAATTGATTTTTCCTGCGCTGTCGGCGTTCAATAACAGGGCGGTGAACGGCGGCATGGATGTGAGCCAGGAGCACGGCGCCTCAGGTGTGGTCATTCCTACCGGCGGGACCTACTCCATCTACATGCTGGATCAGTTCCTGCTGCTAAAAAACGGAACATCGGTGCTCGCTGCGCACCAAGTCGACAGTGGCGTCCCGGGCATCCCGAAGTCGCTGCGCATCACGGTGACGACGGCGCAGGCTTCCATGGGAAGCAACGTCGTGCAGATCAGACATCCGATCGAGGGGTATCGCTTCGCGAGTGCCGGTTGGGGCGCGGCAGGAGCGCAAGACGTGAGCATTGCCTTCTGGATCAAAGCTCCCGTGGCCGGGGCGTACAGCGTCGCTCTCTACAACAGCGCCTTTACGGCTTCGGCGGCCGCCGACGTCACAGTCAACGCGGCGAACACCTGGGAGCTCAAGACCGTGAAGCTCACCGGGGTCACCACGGGCACGTGGCTGAAGACCAACGGTGTCGGAGCGTGGCTCATTATCAGCATCGCGTCTTCCGGCGGCGCCAACGCCGTCGGCAACACCAGCTACGTGACCGAGATCACGGGCGTGGTGGTGATCCCCGGCGTCGACCTGACTGCACTTGATCACACGACTCTCGCCGCTCGCCTGCCGCTGCTGATGCGGCCCTTCGATGTGGAGCTAGGGGTGTGCCGCCGGTACTTCCAGAAGTCCTACAACTACGGTGTTGCGCCAGGCACGAATGTCGGGCTTGGCAACAACGCCATTATTGGGTCGGACGCGACCAATTCCTTCTCGGCAGGCTGGTTCCCATCCCTGGCCTTTGTTCCGCCGATGCGGGCTCCTCCATCCATGACGTTTTACAACTCGGCGGGCACGGCGGGAAAGGCGTCCTACTTCAACGGATCTTCGTGGATCAACAATGGTACGGCGCGCAATCCGGTCATCGGGGAGAACCAGTTCTCGGTCGTGCTGACGCAGAACGATAGCGCGGCCAACGCGCTCTACGGCTGCGACTTCAAAGCGGACGCGAGGTTCTGAAAATGAGACCAATTTTCGATGGTGACCCTCCACGGAATGTTGTGACCGACTTCGGCGTCATCCCATGGGATGCTCAGAGCAATCAGCCGGTCGATGTCGGCTATCAAGCCGGGCGATTATATGCACGCGCATTGGCAGACCACGGAATGACGGTGCCCGATCCATACGTGCCGCCGGAAGCGCCGCCCGTGTCTTTCACGCCGCCGCAGATCATCGCCGCGCTCAAGAGCTGGGGCGTGGCCGACGCCGTGATCACCGCGACCCCAAAGGTCGATCTCGCGGAATTCTATACCGCGACTGCAATTCGCGAGACCGAGCCGCGCTTGACCGCGATGCTCGGTTCGATCGGTAAGACCATGAGCGATCTCAAGGCGCAGATCACGTAAGCCGGCGAGCCAAGTCGCCTTCGCGTGAAGAAGCGCAGGAAGCAAGCAAACCTAAATCGAAATCCGACGAGCCGCCACCGTGAGGGGCGGCCCTCGTCATTTCCGAGGAGGCCACAATGACCGAAGTGACTGTCGGCATCAAACACATTCGCGACGAAGCCGAAATCCTGCCCGTCGCCGGTATCGAGATGTCGGTGGTAGGCATCATCGGCACGGCGCCGGATGCGGATGCCAACGAGTTTCCGCTCAACATGCCGATCTACGTCACCACCAACGAGGCGGTGCGACTGCAGAACCTCGGCGACACCGGAACCATTCCCGATGCGGTCCGCGGTGTGTCCGACCAGCTCGGCGTCGACCAGCGCGCCGCGCGGTTGGTGATCATCCGGATCGAGGAGGGCGACAACGTTGCGGAAACCCTCGCCAACATCATCGGCGAGGAGGACGATAAGACCGGCATCTGGGCTCTGCTCGACGCCCCCGCGGTCCACGGCGTTACGGCGCGCCTGATCGTGATCCCCGGGTTCACCTCGCAGCGCTATGCTCCGATCGAAAGCGTCACAGGCCTGCCGAGTGGTGCGGGCTACACGACCGCGCCGACGGTGAGCTTCACGGGCGGCAATCCGATCCGGCCAGCGGTGGCGACCGCGACGGTCGTAGGCGGCGTGGTGACCGGATTGGTGTTCACCGACCATGGTCTCTATGCGAGCGCGCCGACAATCGGCTTTGCCGGTGGTGGCGGCACGGGTGCCGCTGCGGTCGCGGTGCTCGACGATCTCGCCAACCCTGTCGTGGCCGAAGTCCTCACCATCCTGGATCGGACGCGCGCCATACTGATCGCGGACGGCCCGGCCTCCTCGCGCCAGGCTTGGATCGACTGGCGCGAGACCATCCAGTCCGACCGTGTGATTCCGATGGCGGTCGACGTCAAGGTGTTCGATTCCGAGGGTGCTGTTGTCACCAAGCCCTCAAGCCCGCGCATTGCCGGCATCATCGTGCGCCGCGATCATGAGTTCGACGGCCACCCCTCGCACTCTGCCGCCAACCAGCCGGTGCGCGGTATCGTCGGCCCGTCGCGGCCGATTGCTTTCTCGCTCACCGACGGCGCGGTCGAGGCGCAGGATCTGATCAGCCGCAACGCCGGCGTGATCGTGCGCGGCGAATCCGGAGTGGAGGACGCCATCGCCGAGGGTGGCTTCGTGTTTTGGGGCACGGACACCTGCGCCGAGGATCCGCTGTGGATGTTCTATCACGTGCAGCGGATGCGCGACTACATCGAGCTGGGGCAGATCAAGACGCTCCGGTTCTATCTCGGGCGCTTCAACATCAATCTGCAAACCGTGCAGGCCGTGCTCAACACCATGGAAGCGCACCTGTCCGATCTGCGTGCACGCGGGGATGTCCTCGACTATCGCGTCGGTTTCGAGGAGGACAAAAACTCGCCCGAGCAACTGCGCCTCGGCCATCTGCAGGTCATGTTCCGGGCCGAGGAGCCGCCGGTGCTTCGTAAGATCGTCATCTCCTCGCGCCGCTACCGCGAGGCCTTGAACGAGCTCACCCGCACGATCGCGACGCAACTCAGCAATGTCGGTGTCTAACCGAAGTGTTGAGCGCCCTGACTTTTCTCAAATCCCGGAGTGACGGCGATGGCCAATACGATCTATGAACTCGACATGGCGAACCTGTTCGCTGGCGACGACGACCCGACCCGGTCGGAGTTCCTGACCATCGAGACGGTGAAACTACCAGCGATGCAGGAAAAGACCAGGGAACACATGCCAGGGGGCGGCATCCTGGGCATGAAGATCAGCACGCGCCAGATCGAACCGCTCGAGTGCACCTTCAAGCTCCGGGGTTTCAACCTCGATATGATGAACAAGTTCGGGCTTTCGAGCCCGGAGCGGTTGCCATACACCATCCGCGGAAGCGTGCGCGATCTGCGCGAGGGTGGAACGTTCCCGGCCGTGGCGGTGATGCGTGCCAGGCTGATCAAGGTCGCGCCCGACGACTTCAAGCGCGATGATGGTATCGCGCACGACTACGAGCTCGGCGAGATCGCCTACTACATGCTCAAGATCAACAACATCGAGAAGTATTACGTCGACTTCTTCGGTGGCCCGGGCGCCTTCCGCATCGACGGGAGGCCGCCGTACCAGCAAGACGCGGCCAATCTCGGGCTGACGTGAGGTGGGTGCCATGGGCGACGATACGGACACCAAGGATAACGCCGCCGCCATCCCGCCGGCTCGTTTCATCGGCGGCAAGCCGCGCGAGGTCACGGTCCCACTCGATTATCACATCGAGTACGACGGTAAGGTTTACACGGCGATCACCGTGAAGCGCCTGACCGTTGCGGCAGTCGAGGCGTTCATTGAGGAGATCAAGGCGGCGGGCAAGGGCAATGAGGAAAAGGTGATGCCTCGACTGCCGATGTTCGACGCCCCATTCGCGGTCCTCGACGCGCTCGATTGTGACGACGACGACCGGCTGCAGAAGGTCGTCACGGATTTTTTGCCCCGCCGCTTGCGGATGGTGTCCGCGCCCGACCCGCAGAGTGGCGTTCCTTCGCAGGCTTCGTCGCCGCCGTCTATGGATGGAGCCGTCAAGACCTGATGGCGCTCCCGTGGGACGAACTGGTGCAGTGGTTCGTCATCGCCGCTGAAATAGAAAAGTCCCGTACCCGCTCGCTCGGCATTGCGGCCGCCAACGCTTTGGGCCGCATGTTCCGGAGGAAATAGTGGCCCGCACCATCGTCGGACAACTTGTCGTCAACCTCATCGACGGCGTCTCTGGCAAGGCCAAGGCGATCGCCGGCTCGCTTAAGGACATCGACAAGGCGGTGGCCGGCGTTGGGCGGTGGAGCGCCAAGCCCGGAGCGGTCGACGACCTCGCCTCGTCGCTCAAGAAGGCGGAGAAGGCCGCGAGAGATCTGGTCGCGAGCGGCAAGGACCTCGACGGCTGGGGCAGTCGCTTCAACAGCCAGCTCACCCGCCTCAAAGCGTCGACATCCGAGATCGACTCGATCCGCGAGGCCTGGAAGCGGCTACAGGACACGCTGCGTGCCGGCTCTCTCGACAACGCCTTCCGGACCAATGCCATCCGGCAGTGGCAGGCGCAGACCATCGGCGCGCTCGCAGCGGCTCGTCGTGAAGCCGAGCGTCACGATCGCGCCATCACTGCGACGTCTGTTGCCCGGCTCGGCCGCAATGCACTCGTCGTCGCCGGCGGCGTCCCGACCGCCTACGGCGCGCAACGCCTGGCGCGGTATGGCGTTACCCACGGTGCCGAACTGCCGCGCGAAGGCGCGCGCCAGTACATGGCCGGCATGTCGGCCGAGGAGACCGCGGTCGCGACCGCGAAGGCGCGCGAGCTGTCTACCCGCTATCCGTCCATGGGCCAGGTCGCGATCATGGAGCATATCCGGCAGCTCCGCTCGCGGTTCGGCGACTTTCCGCACGCGATGGAGGGCGTGGAGACGCTCGTCAAGGCGCAGGTGATGCTGCAGAACCTAAAGGGAGGGGAGCACGCCGGCCATGATCTGGAACGCCTGGTGCTCGGCCTCGAGGCGCTCGGCACCGGTGCCGATCCGAAGAAGTTCCAGCAGTATCTCGATGCCTTCGTGAAGGCCAAGTCGCTGTTCCAGGATCTGCGCGGCGAGGACTTCCGGCAATATCTGCAAACCTCGAAGGCCTCTAAATACGGCCTGTCGGACGACTACCTCACCAACGTCGTGCCGACGATGATGCAGCATGAAGGGGCTGCCAAATTCGGCACCATGCAGGCGACGGCGTTTGGGGCGATGGTCGGACTGCGCATGAAGAAGCGCTCCGCAGCGCAGTTGTTCGACTACGACCTAGTGCAAGACTTCTCGCTCGACTCGAAGGGCAACAAGGTCATCGAGAAGATCAAGGGCGAGGACGAACTGATCTCCAATCCCTACAAGTGGGCGCTGGACACGTTGCAGCCCGCGCTCGCCGGCAAAGGGATCACCTTCGAGGGCACCCGAGAGAAGTTTGTCAGCGCGGTCACCAAGATATTCTCCGACCGAAACGCCGCGGAGTTCTTCACCACGCTGCTCGCCAACAAGTCGGTCATCGAAAAAGACCGCGCTATGCTGGCGACGGCCAAAGGCACCGAGGCCGCGCCCGAGGTCCGCGAGAAGGATCCGTTCGTCGCGTTCGAGGGCGTAAAGCAGCAATTCATCAACGTGGTGCAGAACGCGCTCGAGCCGCAGGCGGCGCGCGCGACCGCGGCGCTCAATTCCGTGGCCGATGCGCTGGCGCGCCTCGCCAACATGCACGTCGAGAAACGGAGCGTGTTCGAGCCCTATGCGAAGAAGTTTGCCGGGGATTTAGGCGACACATCGGTCACCAAGTTGCTGTTCAAGCCGTTCGAATTCTGGAAGCTCGCTTTCGGAGCGCAGATGGCTTGGGTGGGGGCGCAGAACGATGCGTGGATGAAGCCCGATAGGTACAATTTCAAGCGCACGCCGGACTTCACCTTCGCCGGGGGGAGCCGGTTCCGGCCCACCGCTGCCGAGCCCTCGCTCGATGGCTTCTTCAAGGTCCCGAGCAACGTTCCCGGGGCGTTTCCGACCACCCCGATGTTCCGCAAGTCAGGGATGATCGATGACGTCGCTGCCGGTCGGACCGTCTCGGTTGCGCCATTCGATGTTGCAGCGCCGGCTCAAGACTCGATGATCCGGTTCACGGAGGTGCTTGGCCTGCAGGGAGATGCAGCGGTTGCGTCAGCCGGCAACATCGCTGATCGCATCAAACAGCTTCTGAGCTTCACGGCCGCCCCGCAGATCCAGATGCCGGCAACGCCACAGATCCAGATGCCGGCGACGCCTGACGTCAACTCGGACGCCCCCTTCGCGGGCTCGAGTCGATTTCGGCCGACCGGTGCCGGGCCGGATGCGGCCCAAGACTCGATGACTCACTTTAACGAGACCTTGCGTCAGCAGGGCGATGCAGCGGTTGCGTCCGCCGGCAACATCGCCGACCACATCAAACAGCTTCTGAGCTTCACGGCCGCCCCTCAGATCCAGATGCCGGCAACGCCACAGATCCAGATGCCGGCGACGCCTGACGTCAACTCGGACGCCCCCTTCGCGGGTTCGAGCCGATTTCGGCCGACCGGTGCCGGGCCGGATGCGGCCCAAGACTCGATGACTCACTTTAACGAGACCTTGCGTCAGCAGGGCGATGCAGCGGTTGCGTCCGCCGGCAACATCGCCGACCACATCAAACAGCTTCTGAGCTTCACGGCCGCCCCTCAGATCCAGATGCCGGCGACGCCTGACGTCAAGTCGGATGCCTTCGCGGGATCGAGTCGATTTCGGCCAACCACCGTCGATCCAGCTGCGGCTCAAGACTCGATGGCCCGCTTCATCGAGATTTTACGTCAGCAGGGCGATGCAGCGGTTGCGGTCGCCGGCAACATCGCCGACCGCATCAGGCAGCTTCTGAGCTTCACGGCCACTCCGCAGATCCAAATGCCGTCGGCGCCCGGTGTAGTTCCCACCGCATCACAGGCTCCCGCCGTGTCGCCTACGGCTCCGGGTCGGTCGTCGGGCGGCGCGGTGTACGAGGGCGGCATTTATCGTGTCGCCGAACACCGCGACGAATATTTCGCGCCTGGTCAAGACGGCACGATCTTCCCGGATCTCGGGACTGCCAGTGGGGACCGCACGGCGATCGGGCCTATCACCATCGGTGGGGGCACGTACCACTTCCATGGAGTGAGCGATCTGCAAGCGGTCGCGCAAGAAGTCGTCAGCAAGGTCGATGCAACACTAGCGGCACAGATCCGCGGCATCTTCTCCGATTATGGCGTTGAGTTGAGGGCGTGATGCTCTATGCGCTCGGTCCCGTGGTGTTCTCGATCGCTCCGCTTAACACCGACAAGGTGCAGCGGACCGGCGAGACCAAGCATGCCGAGCACCATGTGCTCGGTGGTGCTCCGCTGTACGAGTTCATGGGCGAGGGCAAGCGCACCATCAAGCTCAAGGGGGCCGTGTTCCCGGACAACTTCGGTGGTCTTGACCAGCTAGGTGCGCTTGAACAGATGCGCCGGCTTGGCGCGCCGCAGCATCTGCTGCGCGGTGATGGCACGCCGATGGGCTGGGTGGTGATCGAGGACGTCAACGAGGATCACGAACACCTTAATCCGCAAGGCGTCGGCCGGGTGATTTCCTACACGATTGATATGAAGGTCGCCGGTGCGCCCGGCGCCGGCGCGTTCATCGACATAGTCGGGGGCTTCCTGCGATGACGCTGGAAAGACACACGGTCAGTGCCGAGAACCTCACTGTCTCGCTTATCGTGTGGCGACGTTTTCGGCGACATATGCCTGGGTTGGTCGAGCGGGTCCTCGACAGCAACCCGGGTTTGTCGGCTCACGGCCCTTACCTGGCGCTCGGCACCACGCTCATCCTGCCGATCGACCCGCCGCCGGCGATCGTGACTACCCCGATCGTGAACATTTGGGATTGAGGGCATTGGCGTTCCTCGAGCCCGACTACGTCGTCGTCATCTCCGGGCGCGATGTCACCTCCAAGATCCGGCCTTTGGTCGAGTCGATCACAGTGAACGACAAAGACGGGGTCAACTCCGACACGTGCGACATCGTGCTCGCCGATCCAGATGGATCGGTGGTGATGCCGGAAAAGGACGACCCGATCACAGTGTCGCTCGGGCACAAGGGCCGCGGTGTCGGCCTCGTGTTCCAAGGCTTCGTCGACGGCTCGACGTCGGACGGCGCCTTCGGCTCCGGCCGCAAGCTGCGCATCAACGGCAAGAGCGCGAAACAGAAGTCGAAGGGCAAAGAGCCCCAGGAGAAACATTGGGACGACAAGTCTTTTGGCGACGTCGCGAAGGAGGCCGGGAAAATCGCCGGCCTTGAGGTGCAGGTCAACTCCGCGCTCGCGTCGATCAAGCGACCTTACTGGTCAATGAAAAACGAGAGCTTCCAGCATTGGGGGCAGCGCCTCGCCGACGAGCTCGGGGCAACGTTCAAGATCGTCGGCAACCAAGGGGTGTTCATGAAGCGTAACGCCGGCACCGGTGCCGGGGGCACGGCGTTGGGCACCGTGCGCGCGGTGTGGGGTGACAATCTGCTCAAGTGGTCGATCTCGCCCGATCTTGGCCGGCCGCAGTTCAAGAAGGTCAAGGTTCGGTATTACGACCCCAAGGAAGCGAAGTGGAAAACCGAGGAACGCGAGATTGACAATACCGACGCGCCGGCCGAGCGCACGGTGAGATTCCGTGCAGGCGACAAAGACAATGCCAAGCAGAAGGCCGAGGCCGAGGGTGCAGCGAGCGAGCGGCACAAAGGCTCCGGCAGCGCCACGATCATCGGCGACGCCGCGGCGAAGCCGGAGGGCACTCTCGTCGTCATCGGCGCGCGCCCCGGCATCGACGGCGAGTACACGATCGAGACCATCAAGCACCAAGTGACAAAATCTCAGGGCTACACCTGCGACATCACGATCAAGAAGCCCAAGGGCAAGGCCGGCAAGGACGGTCGGGGCAAGAAGAAATAACTCAGCACGGGGGTCTTGCATGCGACGCCTTCTCGCCGCGGCGCTGCTGCTGTCTGTCGCCTTCGGGGGGGGGCAGTCGCTCGCCCAAGTCCACGAGCATCCGACCGAAGTGATCACCGGTGAGGTCGCGCGGTTCTATGAGACGTGGATGCGGCCGGACAATCCCAATCTGTCCTGCTGCAATCGCGCCGACTGCTATGCGGCGCCGACGCGGTTTCAGAACGGTCGGTGGCTCGCCAAGCGGCGCGAGGACGAGCGGTGGCTGGTTGTGCCTCCAAAGAAGATCGAACGGAACCGCGATAGTCCGGACGGGCGCAGCCATCTCTGCGCACCACCGCCGGCCAACGAATCGAACCACGAGAACGGCGTGATCTGTCTCGTGCTCGGCAATGGGACGTGAGGCGATGCTGCGGCCGGCTTGCCCGGCAGTGGCACATAAGCGAGCGAGCGCTCGCCAACTCCAAGAACAACCGAGGTGCATGATGTGGCGGTGCCTTCTCGCGCGCGCAGCCGTTGCTGCGCTGATCGTGCTGATCCTCCGGGCCTTTCTCGGCCCCGCCGGTGCGCAACCGATCGACGAGCGCTTTTGGAATCTGCGCGTGCCGGAGGCCTTTTCGACCGCGCGAGCGACGACGTCCGACTGCTCGGCCTATCGTGCGCAGATCGACGCGGCCGCGCGCGCCGCCGGCGTGGTCGAGCCGCTCGGCCGTGCGGTGGTACGCAAGGAGAGCGGCTGCAATCCGCGCGCGACCGGCAAGCGCGGTGAAGTCGGCCTGATGCAGATCAAGGTGAGCACGGCGCGCGGCCTCGGCTTTGCCGGCACGCGCGCGCAGCTCTACGAGCCGGCAACCAATCTCGCCTTCGGCATGCGCTACCTGGCGCGCGCACTCGCGCGCGGCGGGCCGGGATGCGCCGGCGTCTCGCTCTATCAGCGCGGCATCTACGCCGCTCCGCTCTGCACCGGCTACGGCCGCACCGTCCTCGCACTCGCAGGAATCGCCCGATGACCATCCCCGCCACATGGATGCCGACTGTCCGGATGGAGCGCATCATCGTCCATTGGACGGCCGGCACGCATCGGGCGACCGCGGTCGACAAGTCGCACTATCACGTGCTGATCGAGGGCGACGGAACTGTGGTGCGCGGCACGCCGAAGATCGGCGGCAAGGTGGCCCATACGCTGAATTGCAACAGCGGGTCGATCGGCGTGTCGCTTTGCTGCATGGGCGGCGACGACGTCAAGGAGAACCCGTTCAACGCCGGCAAATGGCCGTTGACCCGTGCGCAGTGGGACAAGCTGCCGTTGGTGCTCGCCGATCTCGCGCGCGCCTATGGCATCGACGTGACCCCGCAGACGGTCCTGACCCATGCCGAGGTGTGGCCGAACCTGAAAATCAAACAGAAGGGCAAGTGGGACATCACGCGCCTGGCGTTCGACCCGACGGTGAAGGGCCACAAGGACTGCGGCGATCTGATGCGGCGTCGCCTGACAGCGGCGTTGGCTGGCGAGTTGCCGGCGCCGCGGGCGCCCACGCCGCTGGCGCCGTCGGCTGATGCTGATGCTCCGGAGCCCGCGCTCCGCGATCTCGTGGATAGCGGCGCCACCGAGGATGCCGCTCGCGATGTCGCGCTGGCGCCGGTGGAAGCGGTGTTGACCGAAACGGAGATCACGGCCGCGCAGCAGCTCTTGCGCGACCTGAAATACTTCGAGGTCGGCATGGCGGGTGTCGCCGGCGTCGGCTCGCGCACGATCGCCGCGATCGCCGCGTTCAAGCACGACCGCAACTTGGGCGGCGAGCCGGTGCTCGACCGAGCGCTGATTGCCGAGCTCGACCGCGCGAAGCAGGAGGGTTTCACGCGGCCGATTTCTGCCGAGCGCGCACAGGGCAAGCCCGATGATAGCCGCGTGCTCGATGCAGCGGAGAAACAAGGTGGCTTTGGCACGGGGCTGACGCTCACCGGCATCACCACGTACATCATGGCAAAGCTCGGCGAATATCTTGAGCCGGTGCGGAACTTGATCGACACGGTTGGGCCGTACTTCCGCCCGATCCGCAATGTCGTCGCCGAGCACTGGCCGCTGTTCGTGGCCGCCGGCGGCGCCTTTGTCGTGTGGCAGGCTTCTCGCGCGTGGCGCGCGCGCGTCCAGGATCACCGAGAGGGCAAGACGACATGATCGGCATCTTCTCGCTGGTCGGTCCGCTACTCGGCTCCCTAGGCGGCTTGGCCGGCGTCGCCTCGATCCCCTACATCGGGCCGCTGCTCTCCTTCTTCGGCACCGGCGTCGGCCGACTGGTCGGTGTTGGCCTGATCGTGCTCGGCGCCTACGCCTACGGCCACCACAAGGGCGAGGCCTACGAGCATCGCCTCTGCGAGGCCCGCATCATCACGATCAACAAGAACTGGTCGGACGCGGTTGCCAAGGCGGCCGAGGATTTCGCCGAGGAGCGTCGCAAGCGCGACGATGATGTGGACGCCACGTTGGGCTCGCTGGTCGAGCAGCAAACCAAGACAATCGCGGAGCGCGCTGCGGCCGCGGAGAAGAAGGTGCAGGAATATGAGGCCGACCGCGCAAAGCGCCCGAGCGATGCTACTTGTCTGCTTAGCCCTGATGATCTCGGGCTGCGCAAGCGGTAGGATCAACCTGAATCCCAATCCGTCGCCGGCGCAGCTCAAGACGCCCGAGGGCGTCAAGGCCTCCACGGCCGTCCGCGTGTCGACCCGCTGCCGTGCTCACACACGGGCGCAGGTTTCCGCACCCCCGTGGGTAGGCAAGCAGGATCCTGCGGTGATCATCAAACGCTACGATGCTGCGCTCGGTCACGCGAACGAGAAGCTCGCCGCCGCGGACTCGTGCATCGAGCGGCAGTCGCGCGAGTTCGCGACCGGCCTGCGCAAGAGGTAGGCGCATGACCTCTCTCTCTCCGCAGGATCTCGCCGCGTTGCGCGACATCATCGGCGACGTCGTCGAGGAGCGCATCCGCGAGAAGGTGCCGGCGATCATGCGCGAGGAGTTGGAGACCATCGGCATCGTGGCGAGTACGGCCACCGAGCGCGTCAGCCAGCAGCGCGACATGGCCTTCCTGCACAAGATCAGAAGGGGCGCCGAGGACAACGCCAGCCTGATCTTCCGCCGTGTCATCGTCGGGGTGCTGTCGGTCGTTGCTTTGCTGGTGGTCGCCGGCTTTTGGGCCTTGGTCCGGGCCAAATCGACCGGATAGCCATGGGCCAGGTCAGCGCCGTCCTTCGCCGCTATCAGGGCGGCTATTTCCATTGGTGCCCGGCGTGCAACGAGCTGCACCCGCTTCCGGACGGGTGGGCGTTCAACGGTGATGTCGATCGACCGACGTTCACGCCGAGTTTCAGGCATTCGGAAATGCAGCGGGTGATCGTCGACGGCCGGTGGACCGGCGAATGGGTGCGCGACGCGGCGGGGAAACCCGTACCGCATATCTGCCACTACATCCTGACCGCCGGTCAGCTTCACTTCTGCGGCGACTGCACGCACGAATTCGCCGGCAAGACGGTGCCGTTGCCGCCGCTGCCCGCCATCGCGATCGGTCTTGCGTGAGGCAATGTCCGACCGCATCAAGGTCTTTTTCCTCGAGCCTGACCCAACGCGCCATCGCAGGTTTCTTCGGCGCTGTGGCCATGCTGACGGCTGCGGCGGAGATCCTGCGCGGTGGTGTTCGGCGTCGGTCGAGATTGAGCCGGTCGACGAAGCGAGCCCGACGTCAGGCATGGTCGAGTGGCCGCGCGGTGACGGCCGATGGCCAAAGGCCTGTGCCACGTGCGGCCGCTCGTTCGGCGAAGATGGCTACTACGTGGTCGACCACGAGCGAATCTATCGGCGCGCCGACACCGGTGACGAATTGATCCTGCGCGACGCGCCGGTAGGCGCGTGCTGGGACGCGCACTGGTACCCGCGGAAGGGGCCGGATGGTCGCTCGCTGATGGTGCGAGTGCCGGGCAATCACGACTGGCTGATCGACGGCCGTGCCAAGAACTGCACCTTGAAGGACGACGAGGTCCATCGCTGCTGGGTGCGCCATGGCCGGCCGGAAGATGGCACCTTGCACGTCGACAAGGACGGCCTGACGTGCGCCGCCGGCGCGGGCTCGCTCGATACCGGCCAATGGCACGGCTTCCTGCACAACGGACACCTGAGACGCTGCTGATCGCTTTGTAGGGCCTCCCAGACTTGGCCCCGCTGTCCGGCTTCACCGCCGGCGGCGGGGTCATTTTTCGTTTGTGGCGATCAGTCTATCAGCCGGTGCGCGCGCAATACGATGTCGACCTGCGCGATCGCGCTCGCCCGGTTGGCGCGCGTCGGATTTTCCGCTGCCGCCATCAGCAGCTTGATCGCGTGCTCGAGCGCTGCGCTTTTGGTGACGCCGGTGAGAGATTCGGTGATGACCCGCCCGGCCTCGCCCAAGGTCACCAGCCGGCGCCCGTCTTTGAGCGCGAGCGCCGGCGTGAGCTTCGCGTCCCATTGCGGCGGGCGCGGAGTCAGTCGCGCTCGGCTGCCCATTGAGCCTCAAGGGCGCGTTGGCGCTCCTGCTGCCGCTCCTCCCTGATACTGTGGTGCCCGAGGCGGATCGGCCGGGCAAAGGGTGCGTTCGGCCGGCAGGCCTGGCACGAGAGGCGGGCGGTGATGACGTCGATCGTGGTGCCGGGGTGCTGGTCTAGGCGGGCGAGGTCGAGATCCTTTTCCAAATGGCACCCCGGGCAGAATGCGAACAGCCAGCGGTGCCCGGTGGCGAGCGCTGCGCCGAGCGTCGGCGAGATAAGCGGCCGGCGGCCGTGAGCCAGGTGCTCGTTCCACCGCCCGATGATCCCGAGCGTGTCCTCGAGGACGATGCGCTCGCGCTCCCGGCGGGCCGCATCCTCGGTGCGGCGAGCCTCTTGCTCGCGCTCCTCGACCTTGCGGCGGCTCTCACGGAGGGACATGGCCGGCGAGGCTACGGCCGCCGGCCGGAATGATTCAATAGCAGTTCAATCGCAAATCCGGGTCCGTTCCCGTGGCGTACCGGGTCGGTTCCGCCCCGTCAGGCGGTCTTTTTCCTTGATTTTGCGGTGAAATCGACCCCAAAAACCACGTTGACATGGTAGGGGTCACAGGTTCGATCCCTGTCGCGCCCACCATTTTTCCAGCCAGTCTCGTTTCGGAGGTCCGCCATGGCCTGGCTTTCGCTTTTCTTCGCCGGCCTGTTCGAGGTCGTCTGGGCCATCGGCCTCAAATATACCGAAGGTTTCTCGCGGCTGTGGCCGAGCGTCGGCACCGTCCTCGCCATGATCGTCAGCATCGTGCTGCTCGAATACGCGCTGCGCACCCTTCCCGTCGGCACCGCCTACGCGATCTGGGTCGGGATCGGCGCGCTCGGGACGGCCGTGATGGGCATGATCCTGTTCGGCGAATCGCGCGAGCCGCTGCGCCTGTTGTGCCTGCTGCTGATCGTGGCCGGCGTGATCGGGCTGAAGCTCGTCACCCGCGAGGCCTCGCCGGCCTGAGCGTTGACAGGCCTCCGGGCGCCCCCTAGAAACCCCGCAAATGCGCCCGGGCGCTGTGCCGCGCCAGAGGATCGAGCCATGAAAGTCCGTAACTCGTTGAAATCCCTGCGCGGTCGGCATCGCGACAACCGCATGGTGCGGCGCAAGGGGCGCGTCTACGTCATCAACAAGACCCACCGCCGCTTCAAGGCGCGCCAGGGCTAGAGGCTGCTTTCACGCTCCTTTGAGGCCTGCGGTCGTCGGCGCCTATTGCGCCGCAATCGGGAGCGACTAGACTCGCTTCCATGCGTGCTCGATCCATCGGTGCCGCCGTGATTGCCGTCGCTGTCGCGACGGCGCTTGGTTCTGCTGTTCCGGTCCGCGCCGAGCCGGGCAGCTGGACCGAGATGCCCGACAAGCTGCCGCGCGCCGCGCGCGGCGACCGCACCAAGAATCTCGATTTCCTGTTCGAGGCCCTGAAGGCCGCGCCCGACGCCGACAGCGCCAAGCTGGTGGAAGGCCGCATCTGGGCGCTGTGGCTCGCCTCGGGCAGCGACACCGCGGATCTCTTGATGTCGCGGGTCAAGACCGCGGTCGACAAGAAGGACACCGATCTTGCCATCCGGCTGCTCGATTCCATCGTCGCGCTCAAGCCCGAATACATCGAGGCCTGGAACCGGCGTGCGACCCTGCATTTTGCCAAGAAGGATTACGGCCGCTCGCTCGCCGACATCCGCCAGGTGCTCGCACGGGAGCCGCGCCACTTCGGCGCGCTGACCGGCCTCGGAATGATCATGCAGGAGTTCGGCGAGGATCGGCTCGCGCTGCAGGCGCTGCGCCGCGCGCTCGCCGTCAACCCGCACCTGCAGAAGATCCCCGATATGGTGAAGTCGCTGACCGAGAAGGTCGAGGGAAGGGATATCTAGCGGCTGCGGCGTGCCGTCACTCCACCGCCTCCGAGCCCACGAACGCGATGCGCACCATGTTGGTGGCGCCGGGCGTGCCGAGCGGAACGCCGGCGACGATGATGATGCGCTGCCCCGCCTTGGCGAAGCCGTCCTTGAAGGCGAGGCGGCAGGCGCGGTCGACCATGTCGTCCTGATTGCGCGCGTCCTCGGCCACGATGCTGTGCACGCCCCACACCAGTGACAGCCGGCGCCCGGTCGCAAGGTTGGGCGAGATCGCGACGATCGGCGACTTCGGCCGCTCGCGCGCGACGCGCAAGGCGGTCGAACCCGAGAAGGTCCAGCACACGATCGCCGAGAGATCGAGCGTCTCGGCGATCTGGCGCGCCGCGTCGGCGATGGCGTCGGCGCCGGTCGCCTCGGGCGCGCTGCGCTGCGCCTGGATGATCGAGCGGTAGGTCGGGTCGGTCTCTACCTCCTCGGCGATGCGGTTCATGGTGGCGACCGCCTCGACCGGGTATTGCCCGGCGGCCGATTCGGCCGACAGCATCACGGCGTCGGCGCCCTCGAAGATCGCGGTCGCGACGTCGGAGACCTCCGCGCGCGTCGGCACCGGATTGGCGATCATCGATTCCAGCATCTGGGTCGCGACCACGACCGGCTTGCCGGCGCTGCGCGCCGCGCGCGTGAGCTGCTTCTGGATGCCCGGCACCTTCTCGAGCGGCATTTCGACGCCGAGATCGCCGCGCGCGACCATCAGCGCGTCGGCGAAATCGAGGATGTCGGCAAGCCGCGTCACCGCCTGCGGCTTCTCGATCTTGGCCATCACGGTGGCGCGGCCGCGCGTGATCTTCTTCGCCTCCGCGATGTCGTCGGGGCGCTGGATGAAGGAGAGCGCGATCCAGTCGATGCCGGCATCGAGCGCGGCTTCCAGATCGGAGCGGTCCTTGGGCGTGAGAGCCGAGAAGCCGATCATGGTGTCGGGGAGGCTGACGCCCTTGCGCGCCGAAAGCTTGCCTCCGACCTCCACCCGGGTGACCGCGCGCGTCGCCGAGGTCTCGACTGCGACCAGCCTGACCTTGCCGTCGTCGAGCAGCAGGGTGTGGCCCGGCTCGAGCGAGCTGAGGATCTCCGGATGCGGCAGGTGCACGCGGCTCGCGTCGCCCGGCGCCGGGTCGGCATCGAGCGTGAAGCTCGCACCTTTGGCCAGCGTCACCGCGTCGTCGACGAAGGTGCCGACGCGCAGCTTCGGCCCCTGCAGGTCGACCAGCACGCCGATCGGCCGTTCCTGTTCCTTCTCGACCGACCGGATCGCGGCCAAGAGCTTGCGCATGCCGTCATGCGAGGTGTGGCTCATGTTGATGCGGAACACGTCGGCGCCGGCCGCGAACAGGCGCGCGATCATGGAGCGATCCGACGACGAGGGACCGAGCGTCGCCACGATCTTGGTGCGACGCAGGCGTCTCATCTGCTCTGCTTCGGTTGTGCGCCGGCCGGCGGCGTCGGAATGAGCGGCGTATACTGTTTCAGGGGCTGCTGCGGGGCCTGCTCGGTCGAATCCGTCAGCTGCACCGTCCACGAGCGTTGCTCGCCGGTGTCGACCTCGAAGAACCCGGTACGGTCGAACCCGCGCGCCAGGCAGTCCTCGATGCCGCGAATGGTGAACTCCTTGTCGCGCGTGCACAGGTACGCCTTGCCCGACCACTCGCCGCCGCGATCATAGTCGACGCCGTAGACGTAGTAGAAACGCGACACGAGGGAACCGCGCACCAGCGTCTCGCAACTGCGCGCGGAGAGATTCCACCAGCCCTCGGTGGTCCAGCCTTCGCCGTCCTTGTAGCCGATGGAGATGCCGACCCGGCTGCCAGTGTTGTTGCACAGGCGGAAGTCGGCGGCCGTCGGGTGCGCCGACATGGTCAGCGCGAGCGCGAGCGCAAGCGCGAACGCGGCGCCGTTGCGCACTGCCGGCGCTTTTGAGCGCAGACCTTCGCCTCGCGATGTGCTGTGGCTTGGCTCGAGGGTCGTCATTCGGGGCACAGATTTCGCGCCGGTTCTCAAGGCGTGTCAACGAGGATGGCGCGGAAGTCGTTGACGTTGGTGAAGGTCGGTCCCGGGCGCAGCAGGTCGCCCAGCCGCTCGAAGAAGCTTGTGGAATCGTTGTCGGCAAGAAACGCGGCCGGATCGAGGCCGAGTTGGCGCGCCCGCGCGGCCGTGCCGCCGTCCACGACGGCGCCGGCCGGGTCCTGCGCCGAACCGGCCCCGCCATCGGTGCCGTCGGTGTCGGCGGCGAGCGCCGCGATCCCGTTGGTGCCGGCAAGGCCCAGCGCGAGCGCCAGCGCGTATTCCTGGTTGGGGCCGCCGCGGCCCTTGCCGCGGATCGTCACCGTCAATTCGCCGCCCGACAGGATCACGGCGTGCCGGCCCCCGGCCTGCAAGTCGCGGGCAAGTCGCGCATGCTCGGCCGCGACCTCGCGCGCTTCACCTTCGAGGCGCTCGCCGAGGAATACGGCCTCGTAGCCGGCGGCGCGGATCGCAGCCTCGGCGGCGGCGAACGCACCGGCCGGCCGCGCGACCAGGTGGAATTCGCTCCGGGCGAACGCCGCATCGCCCGGCTTCGGGCTCTCGTTCGCCGGATCGTTGAGCGCGCGGGTCACGGCTTGCGGCAGGTCGAGCCGGAGGCGGGCGACGATCTCGCGCGCATCCGCGAGCGTCGTGGGATCCGGTACGGTCGGACCCGAACCGATCACGGCCGGATCGTCGCCCGGCACGTCGGAGATCGCGAGCGTCACCACGTGCGCCGGGAAGGCGCGCGCTGCGAGCCGCCCGCCCTTGATGCGTGAAAGGTGCTTGCGCAGCGTGTTCATATCCCCGATCCCGGCGCCGGAACGCAGCAGCGTGCGCGTGACCGCCTGCTTCTCGGCGAGCGCAAGGCCGGCGGCCGGCGCGATCCAGTTGGCCGAGGCTCCCCCCGACATCAGCACCAGCACCAGATCGTCCGCTCGTGCCCGATCCGCGTGCACGAGCGCGCGCTCCGCGGCCGTGAGGCTCGCCGCGTCGGGCACCGGGTGGCCGGCCTCGATCATCTCGACCACCCGGGTCGGCCGGGCGTAGCCATGACGCGCGACCGCGACTCCCGCGAGGCGTTCGGTGGGCAGTTTCAGCGTATCGAGGTAACGCCGCTCGGCGGCCTCGGTCATCGAGCCCGCAGCCTTGCCGGCGGCGAGCATGATCAGCCGTCCGGAAGCAGGAGGCGCCGGCAGGTGAGGCAACAGGCATGATGCCGGGTGCGCCGCCGCGACGGCGACACGGAACAGGTCTTCGAGAAACGCTCGCGGCGAGTTCACAAGCCGGTCTCCAGGCGGACGTTACGCGGGCGCGCGACCCATATGCCGATGAGGATGAGCACGCCACCGAGCATCTGCGCCAGCCCAAGCGTTTCGCCGAGCAGGAGCCAGCCGAAGGCGGCGGCCGCGATCGCCTCGAGGAAGATCACCAGTGCCGAGAACGTCGCCGGCAGGGTGCCGAGCGCGACCGCGATCAGGCCCTGACCCGCAACCTGCGAGATGAGCGCGAGCGCAAGCAAAGCTACGGCCCCCTGCATCGATCGCGGCATGATCTGCGGCTCCGCGACCAGCGCGATCGCGAACAGGCAGAGCGCCGAGATCGCGGTCGACAGGAACATCAGCTCGGCCGCGCCGCGGCGGGTACGGGCGGCGCGCACCGCGAGCACGTAGAGGCCAAAGAACACTGCGGTCGCGGCGCCGAATAGGTCGCCCATGAGCCGCTGCGGCGCAAAACCGTAGCTTTCGCCGACCAGCGCAACCCCGCCGGCGAGGCACAGCACGAGCCCGACCAGAATTCGCGGGCCGATGCTTTCGGACAGCACGATCCAGGCACCGAGCGCGACCCAGATCGGCGCGGTGGTGGCGAGGAACGTGGCGTTGGCGACCGTCGTGCCGAGGATCGCGAGATGCCAGAAGAACAGGTCGCCGGTGAAAAACAGGCCGGCCAACACCACGGCACGATCGATGCGCGGTCGGTCGGCAGGCTTGCCGTTGCGCTCGAAGCGGGCCCACGCCCACAGGAGCGGCAGCGCCAGGAACGTGCGCCAGAACGCGCTGGCATAGGGTCCGACGTCGGCCCATCGCACGAACAGAGGGGATGCGCCCATCGCGATCGCGCCGAGCACGAGCGCCACGAAGGCGAGCGCGATACGCTGCCCATCCGCGGTCGCCGTGCCGGCCGTCGTCATCCCGATCAATCCCCAAGGCGGTGCCGTGCGTCGATTTTGCTGCAGTCCGTGATTTTCAGTCCGGCCGCAGCGTGGTTACAATGCTTCCAAAGAAAGGACGAGGGGGAGGGAGCATCATGCCGGTCGCATTTACCATCAACGGCAAGGGCGTGAGCGTGGAGGCCGAGCCCGACACGCCGTTGCTCTGGATCGTGCGCGAGCACCTGAGATTGACCGGCACCAAGTTCGGTTGCGGCTCGGGCCTGTGCGGAGCCTGCACGGTGCATGTCGAGGGCAAGGCGGTACGCTCGTGCCAGACCGGCCTGAAGGACGTGGCGGGCAAGAAGGTGACGACGATCGAAGGCCTGTCGCCGACCAGCTCCCATCCGCTGCAGAAGGCCTGGATCGCCGAGCAGGTGCCGCAGTGCGGCTACTGCCAGTCGGGGCAGATCATGCAGGCTGCCGAGCTCCTGGCCAAGACCAGGAAGCCGACGCGCGAGCAGATCGTCGCCCACATGGACGGCAACATCTGCCGCTGCGGCACCTATCCACGCATCGTGCGCGCGATCCAGCGCGCCGCACGGGAGGGCTGAGCCATGGACGAGCAGATCAAGCGAAAACCGCTCGGCGTCTCCCGCCGCGGCTTCGTGCAGGGCGCGGGCGGATTGACCTTCGCGTTCGCGCTGACGGGCGCGCTGCTCGGCCGCGCGTCGGAGGCAATCGCTGCCGACAGCGCCAAGCTCAACGCCTGGGTGACGATCGGCGCCGACAATGTCGTCACTATCCTGTGCCCGACCTCCGAGATGGGCCAGGGCGTGCTCACCGCGCTGCCGCTGATCCTGGCCGAGGAGCTCGATGCCGATTGGTCGAAAGTGAAATGCGAGTTCGCGCCGGGCAATCCGCGCGTCTACGGCGGCGCGCACAAGATGTTCCCGGGCGCGCAGGTGACGCTCGCCAGCGTCTCGGTGCCGGCCTACTTCACGCCGCTGCGCACCGCCGGCGCGCAGGCGCGAAAGGTGCTGATCGATGCCGTCGCCGAGGAATGGAAGGTGCCCGTCGGCGAACTCACGACCGAGAAGAGCATGGTCGTCCATGCCAAGTCCAAGCGCCGCATCTCCTACGGCGACATCGTCAAGTTTGCCAAGGTGCCGGCCGAGCTGCCCAAGATCGCCGCAACCGACCTGAAGAAGCCGAAAGACTTCAAGCTGATCGGCCGCAAGGACATCGGCCGCGTCGACGTTCCCTCCAAGGTCAACGGCAGCGCCAAGTACGGCATCGACGTGCAGGTTCCGGGCATGGTCTACGCCTCGCTGCTGCACGCGCCGATGGACGGCGCGAAGGCCGAAAACGTCAATACCGCCGAGGTGATGCAGATCAGAGGCGTGACGCGGGTCATTCCGCTCCCGTTCGGCGTCGCGGTGATCGGCGAGACCGTCGAGGCGACGCGTGCCGGGCGCTTCGCGCTGAAAGTGAAGTGGAACACGAGCGAAGCGCGCGCGGCGCCGTTCGACTCGGAGAAGGCAAAGTCCGAGTACGCCCGCAAGGCCAGGGATCCGGCATCCGAGGTCAAGGAAGCCTTCAAGGTCGGCGATCCCGACCAGGCATTCGCCGGAGCGGCCAGGACGTTGGAGGCGGCCTACTGGTCCGAGCACACCTATCACGCCCAGATGGAGCCGATGAACGCGGTGGCGAAAGTATCGGACGACGGGCAGTCGGCCGAGATCTGGGTCGGTACGCAGGTGCAGCCGCTCGCCGCCGCCGTGGTGGCGAACGTGCTCAAGACCACGCCGGACAAGATCAAGATCAATCTGCAACTGCTCGGCGGCGGCTTCGGCCGGCGCATCTGGCCGGACGCCCCGGTGCAGGCGGCGGTGCTCGCCAACATCGTCAAGCGGCCGGTCAAGCTGATGCTCACGCGCGAGGACGACCTCGCGGCCGCGCGCCCGCGGCCGATGACGCATCACGTGATGAAGGCGGCGCTCGACGACAAGAACAACCTCACCGGCTGGCACCATCGGATCGTGGCCGAGAACGTGGACGCCGTGGCGGCGCCGCCGCGCTTCCAGGCGACCGGCGGGCGCGACTACATCGGCTGGGTCGGCATGAGCCAGGACTTCTACAGGATCCCCAATCTCAAGGCCGACGCGATCCGCGAGCAGCGCGGCATGCGGGTGCATGCCTGGCGCGGCATCGGCGCCGGTTACAACAAGTTCGTGAGCGAATCCTTCCTCGACGAAGTCGCGGCGGCGCGGGGCGTCGATCCACTCGAGTTCCGGCTCGAGCTCACCAAGGATCACCCGCGCGCGCAGGCCGTCATCAAGGCCGTGGCCGACATGGCGAACTGGAAGAAGAAGCGTGCCGCGGGGCGCGGCCTCGGGCTCGCCTTCTCTGACTATCACGACACGCTCACCGCCGGCATCGCCGAGGTGACGGTCGACAAGGCGAGCGGCAAGATCAAGGCGCACGACTACTGGATCGCGGTCGATCCGGGCCTCGTGATCCAGCCCGACAATGCGACGGCGCAGGTCGAAAGCGCGATCGTGTACGCGCTCTCGGGCGCGCTGACGGAGGAACTGTCGATGAAGGACGGCGCCGTGCAGCAGTCGAACTTCAACGACTACCACGTGCTGCGGATGAGCGACATGCCGCAGCTCCACATCAAGATCATCGCGACCGACAATCCACCGACCGGCATGGGCGAGGTCGGCATCCCGACGGTGGCGCCGGCGATCGGCAACGCGGTCGCGGCCCTTACCGGCAAGCGGCTGCGCCACCTGCCGATGTCGGCGGAGCGGGTAAAGAAGGCGCTGGCGTAGGCTAGCGGAACAGCCGGCCGATCCAGCGTGGCCTCCACGACGGCCGATCCGGGGTTGGCTGATCGGGGGTCGGCCGCACCGGCCGCGGTTGCGCGCGCAACCGTTTCAGGGCGGCGATCTGGTCGTCGCACCATTGGCGGTCCTCGCCCAGGGTTTCGATGCAGGCTTCGACGCAGGTGTCGCAGATATAGACCTTTGGCCCGGCAATGAGCCGTACGACCTCGTGCTGGCTCTTGCCGCAGAAGGAGCAGTAGAGGGTGCGAGGGGGCATGGCGGCGCTCCGGCACTGGGGGCGACAGCCAAGACATAGGGGCGCGGCTGCGGACAGCCAAGGGCGGGGCCGCGCGGCTATCAAAATTCAGTTGCCGTTCTTATGTTTGTTGCAGGCCGAAGCCATTCGCGAGGAACTGCCGATGGACGACAAGACCCGCACCGAGCTCGAAGCCGCCGTGTACCGGCGCCTGGTGGAGCATCTGCGCACGCGCACCGACGTGCAGAACATCGACCTGATGAATCTCGCCGGCTTCTGCCGCAACTGCCTGTCCAACTGGATGAAGGAGGCGGCGGACGCCAAGGGCCTTGGCATGAGCAAGGACGAGAGCCGCGCGGCCGTCTACGGCATGCCGTTCGACGAATGGAAGGCGAAATACCAGCAGGAAGCCTCGCCGGCGCAGAAGGAAGCTTTCGAAAAAGCAAGCCACAAGCACTGATTCTTCCGCTCCGTGTCGGCGGCGCTGTGCAGTGCTGTGGATGACCGCCTTCGTGCCTTGACCTGAAGCGTCCGGACTCCGAAACCTGCCTCACGATCTGTCGTGAGGAGCGCCCGATGGCCACCGCCGCTGCAGTCAAGGACGAACAGGCCGCGACCCGTTTCGCCAAGGATCACCTGAAGGCTTTCGTCGAGCGCATCGAGCGGCTCGAGGAGGAGAAGAAGACGATCGCCGACGACATTCGCGACGTCTATGCGGAGGCCAAGGGCAACGGCTTCGACACCAAGGCGCTGCGCACGATCGTGCGGATGCGCAAGCAGGATGCCGACGAGCGCAAGGAGCAGGAGGCGATCCTGGAGACCTACCTGAACGCGCTGGGGATGTTGAATTGAGGACAGCGTAGGGTGGGCAAAGGCGCGAGACGGGTTGGCCGGAGTCGGCAACGATCTCGCGCGCCCTTGCCCACCCGCCTATGCCCTTCGGGCTTCGGCGTGGGCTTGCCGCGCCGTAGCGCAGCGAAGGCGGGCACGGCGTGGAAGCCGTTCAGCGCGTCACGCAGAGAACTGGGCCGCCTTTGCCCACCTTACTTAATTCAAGCTCGCCGTGCGCCGGCTGAACGTGACGGTCGGCAGGAAGGTGACGGCCGCGCCGCCGAACTGCACCGAGGTCATCCCTTCATAGGGGTCTGCGGTGAAGGTCATCGCCAGGCTGGTCACCGGCTTGTGCATCAGCACGCGCCAGCTGTCCATGTTCAGCGTGCCGTAGACGCTTACCCGCATCGAGAAGTGGATGCTGGGCGCGACCGTGATGCCGCGCAGCCAGGGATCGTTGTAGCGCTGGCCCGGCCGCGCCGGGATCTGCGTGCGCGCGATCTGCGTCGTCGCGGTGAGGGCCGCGCGCGGGACCGTCATCGGCGCGGCGGCCGCTGGCCGGCCCGGCTCGGGCGCGGCCTGCGCCGCGTAGGCGAGCGCCACGTCGGACGGGACGCGGTCGTTGGGGGTTTCGTCGTTGAGCGGCCAGCGGGGGACGCTGGCGGTCGTGTCGTGTCGGGCCTGCGCGCGCGCCTCTTGCGGCCGGCCCTGCGGGCCGGTCGACCAGACGAAGCGCTGCGCCACCGGGCCGACGGCGCCGGGTATCGGCTGCGCCTCGGCCGGCTCGGCGGGGCGCCGCCGGGCGCCGAGGTCGAACGGAGTCGAAGTGGTGGAAGCGAGCGCGAATTCACCCGTGCGGGGACGGGGCACCGGCGTCGCGGTCTCGGCGGTGACCGGCCGGGCGGCCGGAGCGCGAGCGGTGACGACCGGCGCAGGAGGCGGCGTCGCCGAGGTTTCCTCGTCCTCGTCGGCCTCCTTGCCGAAGCCGAACAGCTTGGCGAGCAGGCCGCGCTTTGAGTTGTCCGCGGTCCTGGCGCGCGGCTCGACCGTCATGACGTCGCTGTCGCGGCTGGCGACCACGGAGCGCGACGGGATGCGGCCGCGCTTCTCGAGGTCGGCGAGCGCCAGCGCGTAGCCGGGAAGCGGGTTGCCGTCGGAGGGAACGTGCACGGTGCGGCCGTTCGGGAACACGCGCGCGAGCTGGTCGTGCGTCATGCGCGGCCAGTGGCGGATACTGCCGGTGTCGAGATGGACGAAGGGCGAGCCGGACGAGGGGTAGAAGCCGACGCCGCCGCGCTGCAGCCGCAAGCCGGCGGCGCGAACCTCCTCGAGCGGGACGCCGGAAATATGGAAGTCGATCGCCTTGCCCAGCATGTGCTGGCTGAACTGCGCGACGCCGCGGCCGCGCCGGCGCAGCATGCTGTTGGTGCGCGGCGACCGGTAGGACGAGATGATGCGGATCGGCTCCTTGGCGCCGACCTCGCGATGGACCTCCCACAGAATGTCGAACAGCTGCGGGTCCATGGCGATGGTGTCGTCGGTGCGCCAGTCGCGCAGGAACCAGTTGAGCTTCTTCAGCGCGTCGTCGTCGTAGCGCCCGTTGCGCTTGAACGTGACGGTGATGTCGTCGTCGCGGTGGGTGTGGCTGAACGAGAGCGTGCGCGTATCGCCGTTGGCGATCGCGTTCTGCAGCGGATCACAGGCAAGGATCAGGGCAAGGGTGGCGAGGCCGACGCGGCAGGCCGCGCGCAGGGGATGACGGACTAGTCTTGCGTGCGCAATGCGACCCGGCACGTGCGATCCCACCGAAAGACGACACTCGAAAGCGTAAACGACCGCAGCGTCCCCCGCCGCGGGTTAAGGCTAACGCAGTCTTGTCGGGATCGGTTAACGCGGTATTAGCGCCCCCGGTCCCCCCTTGGTTAAATGGCTAACGGGGGACTGTGGCAAAAAAGTGCACGTTTTCGGACCCTCCCGGCCGCCGCCCGGGGATGGTTAACGGACCACTGACCGCCGGCGGTTGTTGACCGGGGCCGGCGGCGGCTGGATCGGGTTCCCGAACAGGCGGTCGAAGAACGACTGCTCGCTCGCGAAGGTGTTCATCCCGAACGTATTCGACCCGAACGTGTTCAGCCGCACCGGCCGGACATGGTTGACCTGCTCGCGCGCGACCGGAATTTCGGCCACCCGCCGGTCCTCGTTCTTGATCGCCGCCATGGTGCGGGTGTCGCGGCCGTATAGGTCGTCGCGGATCACGAGCTTTCCGCTGTCGTCCACGTAGGCCGTCTGGTAGGTGATGTGGACCGGGATCGGCGTGGGGAAGCGGATGTCCACTTCCGAATTGCCGAACATCTTGCGCAGGCGCTCCTGGGTGTAGCCCTCCTTGGGCAGGGCGATCGAGAGCAGCACCTCGCCGTATTTCACCGGATCCATCACCCGCATGCAGCCGTGGCTGTAGGCGCGCTTGTCGTGCGCGAACAGGTGCTTGTCGGGCGTGTCGTGCTGGTAGACCAGGAACTTGTTGGGGAAGTTGAAGCGGATGCGCCCGAGCGCGTTGCGCTCCCCCGGCGGCTGCGAGATGTGGATGGTGCCGTCGGGGTTCTGCGAGAGCTTCAGGCCCATGCGCTGCAGAACGGTCGGATCCTGCTGATAGGCCGGCAGATACTCGTTGTAGATGATCGACGGCGGCACGTTCCAGGTCGGATTGACGGTGATGAACTTCATCGTCTCGGTCAGGATCGGCGTCGGCGTCGAGGGCTTGCCGACCACGACGCGCGTCTGCCAGACCACCGCGCCGTCGCGGTAGACGCGCAGCATGTATTCGGGAATGTTCAGGACGACGTGGTTCTTGCCGAGGTCGCGCGGCAGCCAGCGCCAGCGTTCCATGTTGGCCACGATGATCTCGGCGTCGCGGTCGCGTCGCGGCCCGTTGAGCGCCTCGAGGGTGGCCGAATTAAGCTGGCCGTTGGCCGCCAGCCCCTTCTGCTTCTGGAACTTCGCCACCGCGTCGGCGAGGGCGCGGTCGTAGGTGGTGTCGCCGGCGTCGCTTTGCACGTCGAGCCGCTGGCGCAGCAGCGGCACGCGGTTGTCCTGCATGGTGATTTCGGCGGCGGGCTTGCTCTTGGTAGCCTTGGTGGTGACTACCTTGAGCACCGGTCCGCCGGAAATGCGCACCGGCCCGGCTTCGCCCTTGTGCGCGCGCGCCTCGGCAAGCTTGGCCTTGAGCGCCTTGTAGGCGGCATGCGGCGGGTTATAGCCCGCAAGCGTGTCGCGAACGTTTTTGGAGCCCGCGACATTGGCGAGGATTTCCGCCGGCTCGGGCGAAATAAGCGTCGGATAGCCGATGTCGGCGCTCACGCGGGAGTAGTGCATGCGGCCGACCTGAGCATGCCGGGCATAGGTCAGCACGACCGCCGTCAGCCTGATTTCGGCCTCGGCGAGCGCGGCCGGGTCGGCGCCGGTCTTGAACACCGGCGTCCCATAGTCGGCGGGATCGAGTCCGTCGGCATCGGCGACGGCGAGATGCGCAATCGCCGCCTTGGCGCGCTCGTTGGCGGCGCCGTTCTCGATCCACATCGGGGCAAAGCCGCGGCCATGGTAGAAGGCTTCCACCGCCGTGCGGTCGGCCTTGCGGTCGATCATGCGGGCGAGCTTGGCCGGAATAAGTTCACGTAGGGCGTCGATCACCGGCTGGTCGGGCGACACGACGACCTGTTGAGCGGCTGGAGGCTGTGGCGTTTCCGGTTCCGTGGAGGCGGCAGCAGCCGGCGGGGCTGCTTCAGTCGCGGCAGGAGTCGTCGCAGCAGGAGCCGTCGTGGCGGTTGCCGGTCCGCCGACATCGGCGGCGGTCGGCGGCGGCACGTCGGCCGGCTCCGGAACCGGGATTGCGGCGTCGATCGCGGCCGCGTCGAGTGTCTGGGCGCCGAGATTCGTGGGTGAAAATGCCAGGACGAGTGCGATTGCCGTTCCGGCCAGGATGCGTTCGAGACGCAGCATGGATCAACCCCCTCAAGAAGTTCCCCGCGAGACCCCGCAACTGACCCCATCTCGCGCGGCCGGGGAGCCGCGTCGCGATCCACCACACGCTGACCTCAACTCCAAATCCGCAACGGAATCAACTGCGACAAAGTTCCCGCGCGTTCAAAACCACGCAATTCATCGCGACTGTCACTGCGCGGCCACGTTTTCCGCCCCGCTTTCGCCGCGATCCTCGCCGCCAAGCCCGATGTCGTCGAGCTTGCGATAGAGGGTCGAGCGTCCGATCCGCAGCCGCCGCGCCACCTCCGACATTTGTCCGCGATAGTGCCCGATGGCAAAGCGAATCACATCGGCTTCGATCTCGTCCAGCGGGCGGACGTCGCCGAGCGCGTCGAGCAGGGAAAGAATATCCGGACCCGCAGGCCCGCTATGGGCCGGGGCGGTCGTGGCGGCATCGCCCGCGGGTTCGAGTACCAGAGCCGACACCGGCTCCATGACCGGCTGGATCGGTTGTTCGCCGCCGTGCCGGGGCGCCGCCAGACGCTGGACGGCGATCTGCGGGAATTCTCCGATTCCGATCTCGTCGCCTTCCGCGAGCACGACGGCACGGAACACCGCGTTCTCGAGCTGGCGGACATTGCCGGGCCAACGATAGGCGCGGAGAACGCCGAGCGCCTCGGCCGAGACGGCACGGATGCGTTTGCCTTCCTCGGCGGCGAAACGCACGAAGAAGTGCCGCACTAGTTCCGCGATATCCTCCGGCCGTTCACGCAACGGCGGTACTGCGATCGGAAACACGTGCAGGCGGTAGAACAGGTCTTCGCGGAAGCGGCCCGCCCGCACGTCCGCGATGAGATCGCGGTTGGTAGCTGAGATGACGCGTACGTCGACCTTGACCGGCTTCTTGGCGCCGACCGGATCGACCTCGCCCTCCTGGAGGGCGCGCAGAAGCTTGACCTGCGCCGGCAGCGGCAGTTCGCCAACTTCATCGAGGAACAGTGTTCCGCCCGAGGCTTCGACGAACTTGCCGAGGTGACGCTCGGTTGCGCCGGTGAACGCGCCCTTCTCGTGGCCGAACAGCGTGGACTCGACGAGATTTTCCGGAATCGCGCCGCAATTGATGGCGACGAACGGCTTGGCGCGTCGTTCGCCTGCGCCGTGGATGGCGCGTGCGATCAATTCCTTGCCGACGCCGGACTCGCCTTCGACCAGTACCGGGATCAGCGACGTCGCGGTTTTCTCGGCCGTGCGCAGCACGTCCTGCATACGCGCGCTGCGGGTGACGATGTCCGTGAAGGTCAAGGTGCCGGAGCGGCTGCGCTTGAGCCGCTGCAATTCACTCTCGAGCGCGCCTGCGGCGAGCGCGTTGCGCAACGAAACCTGCAGTCGCTCGGCGCCGACCGGCTTGACGACGAAATCGACCGCGCCCGCCCGCATCGCCGACACGACGGTATCGATGCCGCCATGGGCGGTCTGCACGATGACCGGCTGCGTGAAACCGCCCTCGCGCATCTTGGCGAGCACGCCGAGACCGTCGAGGTCGGGCATCACCAGGTCGAGCACCACGCCTTCGATGCGCCGGTTCGATAGGGCCGCGAGCGCGGCGTCGCCGCCGTCGACCGTCAGCGGCTCATAGCCGAAGCGCCGCACCATGCTCTCCAGCAGCCGCCGCTGCACGGGGTCGTCGTCGACGATCAGGATCAAGGGATGCGCTCTCCCGCTTGCGAAGTGTGCCGATTTGGGGCGCACTGTCGCGGAAGGGACTTAACACCCTGTTAAGTCTCGGGCTGGAGCGCATGTGAATTCCGGCCGGGTTGAACCTGAGGGCCCGGCGCGCAATATGTGCTGGCACCTTCCTACCGCGACCCAGGACCATTCATGCCCGCGAGCAAGAGCAAGACCGCCGCAAGGACGGCCGCCAGAGCCACACGGCCGGCCAAGCTGGCCGACCTGCCGGAATGGAACCTCGCCGATCTCTATCCGGCAATCGACGCGCCCGAGGTTGCGCGCGATCTCGATCGCGCCGATGCCGAATGTGTCGCCTTCGAGGAGGCCTACAAAGGCAAGCTCGCCGCGCTCGCGGCGCAAGGCGGCGGCGCGCTCGCCGAAGCGGTCAGACGCTACGAGGCGCTTGACGACCTCATCGGCCGGCTCATGTCCTACGCCGGACTGGTCTATGCCGGGAACACGACCGATCCGGCGCGTGCCAAGTTCTACGGAGACGTCCAGGAGCGGATCACCGCGGCGTCGCTGCATCTGCTGTTCTTCACGCTCGAGCTCAATCGCATCGATGACGCCGTGCTGGCGCGCGCCATGGAGGATCCGCCGCTCGCCTATTATCGGCCCTGGCTCGAAGACGTGCGCAAGGACAAGCCGTATCAGCTCGAGGACCGGGTCGAGGAACTGTTCCACGAGAAGTCGGTGACCGGCCATGCCGCCTGGAATCGCCTGTTCGACGAGACGATCGCCTCGCTGCGCTTCAAGGTCGCCGGCAAGTCGCTCGCGATCGAGCCGACGCTGAATCTGCTGCAGGACGTCGACGGCAAGAAGCGCCGCGCCGCCGCGGAGGCGCTTGCCGTGACCTTCAAGGCCAACCTGCGCACCTTCGCGCTCATCACCAACACGCTCGCCAAGGACAAGGAGATCTCCGACCGCTGGCGCGGCTTTGCCGACATCGCCGATGCGCGCCACCTGTCGAACCGGGTCGAGCCCGAGGTGGTCGAGGCGCTGGTGTCGGCAGTACAGGCGGCCTATCCGCGGCTGTCGCACCGCTACTATGCGCTGAAAGCGAAGTGGTTCGGCAAGAAGCGCCTGCCGCATTGGGACCGCAACGCACCGCTGCCAAAGGTCGAGAGCCGCACCATCGGCTGGACCGAGGCCAAGAACACGGTGCTCAAGGCCTACGGGGCATTCTCGCCCGACATGGCCGCGGTCGCCGAGCGCTTCTTCCAGCGCAACTGGATCGATGCGCCGGTGCGTCCCGGCAAGGCGCCCGGCGCGTTCTCGCATCCGACCGTGCCGTCGGCGCACCCCTATGTGCTGCTCAACTACCAGGGCAAGCCACGCGACGTCATGGTGCTGGCGCATGAGCTCGGCCACGGCGTGCATCAGGTGCTGGCCGCGCCCAATGGCGCGCTGATGGCGCCGACGCCGCTCACGCTGGCCGAGACGGCGAGCGTGTTCGGCGAGATGCTCACCTTCAAAGCGCTGCTGGCGCAGACCACCGAGCCCAGGCAGCGCAAGGCCATGCTCGCCGCCAAGGTCGAGGACATGATCAATACGGTGGTGCGGCAGATCGCGTTCTACAGCTTCGAGCGCAAGGTCCACGGCGAGCGCAGGAACGGCGAGCTGACCGCCGACAAGCTGTGCGAGCTGTGGCTCTCGGTGCAGGGAGAGAGCCTTGGGCCGGCGATCGAGCTGAAGGAGGGGTACGAGACGTTCTGGAGCTACATCCCGCACTTCGTCCATTCGCCGTTCTATGTCTACGCCTATGCGTTCGGCGACTGCATGGTGAACTCGCTTTATGCGGTCTACGAGAATGCATCCGAGGGATTTGCCGAGCGCTATCTGGCCATGCTTTCCGCCGGCGGCACCAAGCATCATTCCGAGCTGCTGGCGCCTTTCGGCCTTGACGCGCGCGATCCGAAGTTCTGGCAGGGCGGCCTGAGCGTGATCGAGCGGATGATCGCCGAGCTCGAGGCGCTCGGATGATCGGCACCCGATGCCGCATTGTCGCGCGGTTCGTCGGCGCCTAGATAGGCAGATGGCCGATCGCGAAGGCAACCGCTTCTCCGCCCGCGCCGCGCGCTATGCCCGCGTCGGCGCCAACGTGGGCGGGGTGGCGGCGAAGCTCGCGGCAACGCGCTTCTTCGGGCTCGGTCTCGATCGCGCCAGGAACGCGGCCGAGCTTGCCGCGGCGCTCGGCGGCTTGAAAGGCCCGATCATGAAGGTCGCCCAGCTGATGGCGACCATTCCCGACGCGCTACCACCCGAATATGCCGCCGAGTTGCAGCAGCTGCAGAGCGAAGCGCCGCCCATGGGCTGGGCCTTCGTCAAGCGCCGTATGAGCGCCGAGCTCGGGCCCGACTGGCAGGACAAGTTCGCAAGCTTCGAGCACAAGCCCGCGGCCGCCGCCTCGCTCGGCCAGGTGCACCGCGCGACCAGCCGCAGCGGCGAAGCGCTCGCAGCCAAGCTCCAGTATCCCGACATGCAGTCGGCGGTCGAAGCCGACTTGCACCAGCTGTCCTGGCTGTTCGCCATCCACCGGCGCATGGATCCCGCCATCGACACGTCCGAGATCGCCAAGGAGATCGGCGCGCGCATCCGCGAGGAGCTCGACTATGTTCGCGAGGCCAAGCACGTCCGGCTCTATCGCGCGATGCTCGCCGGCATCGACATGATCCGCGTGCCTGAAGCATGGCCGGAGCTCTCGACCGGGCGGCTCCTGACCCTCGACTGGCTCGACGGCACCAAGATGCTGGCGCACCGGCAAGCCCCGCTCGACGTGCGCAACCGGCTCGCGACCGCCATGTTCACCGCCTGGTGGTTCCCGTTCAGCCGCTTCGGCGTGATCCACGGCGACCCGCATCTCGGCAACTACACGGTGTTCGAGCGGGACGGCGCGCCGGCCGGCATCAACCTGCTCGACTACGGCTGCATCCGCATCTTTCCGGCAAAATTCGTCGGCGGCGTGGTCGATCTCTATCACGGGCTCTTGCACGAGGACCGCGACCTCGTCGTGCATGCGTACGAGACCTGGGGCTTCAAGCGGCTCTCGCGCGAATTGATCGACGTCCTCAACATCTGGGCCAAGTTCATCTACGGGCCGCTGCTGCAGGACCGGGTGCGCACCATCGCCGACGGGGTGAAGCCGGGCGAATACGGCCGGCGCGAAGCCTTCCGGGTGCACCAGGCGCTCAAGGAGAAGGGGCCGGTGCGCGTTCCGCGCGAGTTCGTGTTCATGGACCGCGCGGCCATCGGCCTCGGAGGGGTATTCCTGCACCTGCGCGCCGAGCTCAACTACTATCGCCTGTTCAACGAGGCGATCGAGCGCTTCTCGCTCGCGCGCGTTGCGCAGCGGCAGGGTGACGCAATGCGTCTTGCCGGTCTCTCAGCCGACGCGTCGGATTGAACCTTAGCGTCGTGTCCTCTGACAAACTTGCAACGAGGTCGAAACCTCATTGTCAACGCGATCAGCCCCGGCCTCGCCGGTCGTAGACGCGATCGGGCGATCGCTCGGTTGGAGGAACAGCCATGATCGCAGGAAGACTATTGTTTGCCGGATTGTTGGCCATCGGCCTGCTCGGGATGGGTTTCGGTATCGTCGGAGATCAGGCCCGAAGCGAGCCGGTCGCGGTGCAAGACGCCTCGGCCGCCGCCAAGAAGGCGACCGCCAACATCGACGCTCAGCTCCAGGCGCGCGGGGCCACCATGGTCCCGCGCTCGGAATTGCCGAAGAAGCTGGCGAACGCCAAGCGCACCATGAGCAAGTATCAGTGCGACAAGACGGCGTGCTGGTGCCACGGCGCGAAGAGCTGCGCCCCGATGACCGAGCTGACCAACTGCGCAACCTTCAACTGCAACAACGACAGCGGCGAGCCGTCCTGCTGGTGCAAAAAGAAATAGCCTGCGCGACCGGCGTGCGGCGGTCGGACGTCGCCGCGCGCCGGGACCTCCGGCAGCGCAAGCGTGAAGCCGGCGCCTGCCGCGCAGGCGATATTCGGTCGCCTGCATGGCGCGCCGTTGCCCCGCCCGCGCAATTGCGCTAAGCCCCGGCCGGTCGAGGCTTTTCCAGGGGTTTTGAGCGATGGCGGACCACCGCGAGGTCGAATACGCAACGGCGGACGGCAACGACTATGCCGAGCATGAGGGCACGTATCTGCTGTTCCTCAAGCTGACGAAGTGGATCATCGCCTTTCTCGTCGTCCTGCTCCTCGGCATGGCTTATTTTCTCACCTGACATGCAGGCCGGCATCCGGCCGGCATCGAATCCGATCGGCTTGCCGCCCGTGGAGCCATCATGAAGGTTGCGATCCCTGCCGAGGCTGGTGGCGAGCCGCGTGTCGCCGCCACGCCCGACACCGTCAAGAAGATGAAGGCGCTCGGCGCCGACGTGGTGGTCGAGAGTGGCGCGGGCGTAAAGTCGGGCGTGCTCGATGCCGACTATCAGGCCATGGGCGCGACGATCGCCGGGTCGGCGCGCGAGGCCGCAGCCGACGCCGACGTGGTGCTCAAGGTGCGCCGGCCGACCGCGGCCGAAGCCGGAACGTACAAGAAGGGCGCGCTCGTCATCGGCATCATGGACCCGTACGGCAATGAGGCAGCGCTCAATGAGATCGCCGCGTCGGGGATCACGGCCTTTGCCATGGAGCTGTTGCCGCGCATCACGCGCGCGCAGGTGATGGACGTGCTGTCGAGCCAGGCCAACCTCGCCGGCTATCGCGCCGTGATCGACGCCTCGGCCGAATTCGGCCGCGCCTTCCCGATGATGATGACGGCGGCCGGCACCGTGCCGGCGGCGCGCGTGTTCGTCATGGGCGTGGGCGTCGCGGGCCTGCAGGCGATCGCGACCGCGCACCGGCTCGGCGCCGTGGTCACCGCAACCGACGTGCGTCCCGCCACCAAGGAGCAGGTGGAAAGCCTCGGCGCGAAATTCGTCGCAGTCGAGGACGAGGAATTCAAGCAGGCCGAGACCGCCGGCGGTTACGCCAAGGAAATGTCGAAGGAGTATCAGGCCAAGCAGGCCGCCCTCGTCGCCGAGCACATCAAGAAGCAGGACATCGTCATCACCACGGCGCTGATCCCCGGCCGTCCGGCGCCGCGCCTGATCAGCGCCGACATGGCCAAGTCGATGAAGGCGGGGTCGGTGCTCGTCGATCTTGCGGTCGAACGCGGCGGCAATGTCGAAGGCGCGAAGGCCGGCGAAGTCGTCGACGTCGACGGCGTCAAGATCGTCGGCCACCTCAATATGCCGGGCCGACTCGCCGCGTCTTCGTCGAGCCTTTATGCCAGGAACCTCTACGCATTCCTGGAAAACCTGATCGACAAGAAGACCAAGGCGCTCGCCGTCAACTGGGACGACGAGATCGTCAAGGCGACCGCGCTCACCCGCGACGGCGCGGTGATTCATCCGAACTTCCAGCCCAAAACTGCCGCATAAGACCGCCGCATGAAGTCTGGCGGCCGCTAGGAGGCGATCATGGCAGCAAGCATCTCGGCGCAGGAGGCCGCGAACCGCGCGCAGGCCGCCGCCGATCTGGCGCGCCAGGCCGCCGACGTGGCGCAAGGCTACGCGGACGCCGCCTCGGCGCTCGCGGTCACCGCCGCCAACGCGGTCTCCGGCGGCGGCATCGATCCGTTCATGTTCCGCCTCTCGATCTTCGTGCTCGCGATCTTCGTCGGCTACTACGTGGTGTGGTCGGTGACGCCGGCGCTGCACACACCGCTGATGTCGGTGACCAACGCGATCTCGTCGGTGATCGTGGTCGGGGCGCTGCTGGCGGTCGGGGTCTCGCTCGTCGGCAACGACTGGGGGCCGGTGTGGGCGCGCGTGCTCGGCTTCGTCGCGCTGGTGTTCGCCTCGGTGAACATCTTCGGCGGCTTCCTGGTCACCCAGCGCATGCTCTCGATGTACACGAAGAAGAAGAAGTAGAGCGCGCCCATGAGCCCCAACACCGTCGCGCTGCTCTACCTCGTCGCCGGCGTCCTGTTCATCCTGTCGTTGCGCGGCCTGTCCAGCCCGGAGACGAGCCGGCAGGGCAACCTGTTCGGCATGATCGGCATGGCGATCGCGATCGTCACCACGCTCGCCTCGCATCCGCCGGCCGGGTTCTTCTCGTGGCTGATCGTCATCATCGGCATCGGGCTCGGCGGTGGAGCCGGCGCCATGATCGCCAGGCGCGTGCCGATGACCGCGATGCCGGAGTTGGTCGCCGCGTTCCATTCGCTGGTCGGCATGGCGGCGGTGCTGGTCGCGGCCGCCGCACTCTATGCGCCGCGCGCGTTCGACATCGGCATGCCGGGCGACATTCCCAAGGCGAGCCTCATCGAGATGTCGCTCGGGGTCGCGATCGGCGCCATCACCTTCACCGGCTCGATCATCGCGTTCCTCAAGCTCTCGGGGCGCATGAGCGGCGCGCCGATCATCCTGCCGCTGCGCCACGCGATCAACCTCGCGCTCGCGATCGGCATCGTGCTGCTCGGCGTCTGGTTCGTGCGCGCCGAAAGCTATGCGGCGTTCTGGCTCTTGACCTTCGCGGCGTTCCTGTTCGGCGTGCTGATCATCATCCCGATCGGCGGTGCCGACATGCCGGTCGTGATCTCGATGCTCAACTCCTATTCGGGCTGGGCCGCTGCCGGCATCGGCTTCACGCTCGGCAACTCGGCGCTGATCATCACCGGCGCGCTGGTCGGCTCCTCGGGCGCGATCCTGTCCTACATCATGTGCAAGGGCATGAACCGCTCGTTCATCTCGGTGATCCTCGGCGGCTTCGGCGGCGAGGTGGCGGGCCCGGCGGCGGGCGCCGAGCAGAAGCCGGTCAAGCTCGGCTCGGCCGAGGATGCCGCCTTCATCATGAAGAACGCCTCCAAGGTGATCATCGTGCCGGGCTACGGCATGGCGGTCGCGCAGGCCCAGCACGCGCTGCGGGAAATGGGCGAGAAGCTCAAGGCCGAAGGCGTGGAGGTGAAGTACGCGATCCATCCCGTCGCCGGCCGCATGCCGGGTCACATGAACGTGCTGCTGGCCGAAGCGCACGTGTCCTACGACGAGGTGTTCGAGCTCGAGGATATCAATTCCGAGTTCGCCCAGGCCGACGTCGCCTACGTGATCGGCGCCAACGACGTGACCAACCCGGCGGCCGAGGACGATCCGACCTCGCCGATCTACGGCATGCCGGTCTTACAGGTGTGGAAGGCCGGCACCGTGATGTTCAACAAGCGCTCGCTCGCCTCGGGCTATGCCGGCATCGACAACCCGCTGTTCTACCGCGACAACACCATGATGCTGCTCGGCGACGCCAAGAAGATGACCGAGGAGATCGGCAAGGCGGTGTGAGGCGAGCGATGGTGCTCAGGGGTTCCATCCGCCGCTGCCGTAGGGACGCGTGATGATCTCGAGCAGGTGGCCGTTCAAGTCCTCGAAATAGAGACCGCGTCCGCCGTCATGGCGATTGATCTCGCCCGGCTTCGTTTGGCCGGGGTCCGCCCAATAGGACAGCCTGCGGTCCTTGATCCGGCCGAAGATTGCATCGAATTCCGCTTCGTCGACCAGGAAGGCATAGTGCTGCGGCGCGATTTCGCCTTCCGCATCCATGTAGTCGAGGTTCGTTCCGTTCTGCGTCGCGACCACCTGGAACGGTCCCCAATGGGTCGGCGCGGGTAGGCCGAGCATCTCGGCAAGGAACGTGGCTGACGCTTTGCTGTCGCGGGCCCACAGAATGGTGTGATTGAATTGGACGGCCATGGCGGCCTCCCGACCGGCCTTCGAAGTGTCCCGTGGATGTGGGGTCATTCGCCGGGACTTCAACACCTGCTCGGTTGCTTGTCAGGGTGCGTCATAATGATGATCCAGGGATCGGAGATTGATCGGATGCCCATGCTCGATCGTCGCAAATTCCTCATGGGTACCGGCGCCGCAGTCATCGGACAACACATGGGTCCGCTGGCTGCCGCAACGTTCCAATGGCAGCCAATCGCACCGGCCGATGCCGGCTTTGCGCCCCATCTCGCAGCGCGGCTCGACCAACTCGTCGCCGAGAAGCGCGCCTGGGGCCTGCATGGCGTTGTGATTACGCGTGCCGGCCGGCTCGTGCTCGAGCGCTATTTCGAAGGCGCGGACGAGACCTGGGGCCGACCCCTCGGGCGCATCGCGTTCGCTCCCACGACGCTGCACGACCTGCGTTCGGTCACCAAGAGCCTCGTCGGCCTCGTTTACGGCATCGCGCTCGAGGCGAAGAAGGTTCCCGCGCCGGGCGAGCCGCTGCTGGCCTCATTCCCCGAATATGCCGATCTCGCCGCGGACCCGCGCCGGCAGCGCCTGACCATCGCGCATGTGCTGACCATGACGCTCGGCCTCGAATGGAACGAGGACATCCCCTACCAGAACCCGGCCAACAGCGAGCGCGCCATGGAAGCGGCGCCCGACCGCTACCGCTTCATTCTCGAGCGCGGAATCGCCGCCGAACCGGGCACGCGCTGGACCTATGGCGGCGGTGCGACCGCGCTCCTGGGCAAGCTCATCGCCAAGGGCACGGGACAGTCGCTCGAAGACTATGCGCGCGCCGTGCTGTTCGATCCGCTCGGCATCGGGGCGACCGAATGGATCAAGGGCGGCGACGGCGTGGCCTCCGCCGCCTCGGGCCTGCGCATGACGCCGCGCGATCTTGCCCGCATCGGTCAACTGATCCTCAATGGCGGGCAGTGGGAGGGGCGCCGTATCGTTCCGCCGGCATGGCTTGAAACCTCGCTCAAAGTTCATGCCACGGTCGATGAATTCCGCCGCTACGGCTATCACTGGTACAGCGGCGAGTTCGGTTTCGGCACGCCACCGGGTGCGCGCAAGGCGCGCTGGATCGGCGCGTTCGGCTATGGCGGGCAGCGGCTGTTCGTGCTGCCGGATCTCGACATCGCCGTCGCGATCACCGCCGGCAATTACGCCGATCCGGACCAGTGGATCCCGCCAATCCGGGTGATGCGTGAGGTTGTGCTGGCGAGCCTGTGATGAAACTCCGAAGCCTTCTCCTGGTTGCCGTCGTGACGCTGCATGGCGCGCAGCTGAGCCTTGCTGCGGCACAAGGCCTCTCCTGCAATGCGCCGCAGAAGCCCATGATGGAGGTCGAGATGATGTTCGGCCGCAACATCGGCGGGCGGCTCGGAGTGACGGAGGCGCGCTGGCGCGCGTTCCTGGCGCGTGAGGTTAGCCCGCGCTTTCCGGATGGGCTGACGGTGTTCGATACGTTGGGCCAGTGGCGTGATGCCAAGACCAAGGCGCTGGTGCGCGAGCCGAGCAAGATCGTGCGCATCATCCTGCCGGCGGATGCGCCGGCACGGGAGAAAATCGATGCGATTGCCGCGGCTTACAAACAGCAATTCCGTCAGGACGCGGTCGGTGTGGTCATGCGGCCGGCCTGCGTTTCGTTCTAGTCTCCCGGTATGTCTACGCTGAAATGGATCGCGGTGATTGTCGTCGCCGGGTATCTCGGCCTCGGTGCGCTGATGTATTTCGCGCAGCGCGCGCTGATGTACTTTCCCGAACGGGTGCGCACGTCCCCTGCGGCCGCCGGGCTGCCGCAGGCCGAGGAGGTCGTGCTTGATACGGCCGACGGCGAGAAGGTCATCGCCTGGCACGTGCCGCCGCGCGGCGACAAGCCGGTCGTCATCTATTTCCACGGCAATGGCGGATCGCTGCGCTATCGGGTCGATCGCTTCCGCGCCTTGACGGCCGACGGCACCGGGCTCGTGGCGCTGAGCTATCGCGGCTATGGCGGCTCGACCGGCTCCCCGAGCGAAGCCGGGCTCATCGCCGACGCCACGGCAACCTACGACTTCGCCGCCGCGCGCTACGCGACCGCGCGGATCGTGCTGTGGGGCGAGTCGCTTGGCAGCGGCGTCGCCATCGCGCTGGCGGCCGAAAAACCAGCCAGCCATCTGATCCTGGATGCCCCGTTCACCTCCGCGGTCGACATCGCGGCGGCCCATTATCGATTTCTCCCGGTGCGCCTGTTGATGAAGGATCAATTCCGCTCCGACCAACGCATCGCGCAGGTCAAGGTGCCGGTGCTGGTCCTGCACGGCGAGCTCGACAACGTCATTCCGATTGCGTCCGGCGAGCGGCTTTACGCCATGGTCTCCGGACCCAAGCGCTTCGTGCGCTTTCCCCAGGGCGACCATGTCGATCTCGACCGCCACGGCGCGATCACGGCGGTGCGCACCTTTCTGGCCGAGCGCAATGATTGACAGGTGGCTGGTCGGGGGTCGCCGTTCAACCTATGCTTGGCGGGTCGAGGGAGGGTTGCCATGACTCATTCGTCACGCCTGCGCCTGTTCGGATTGTCCGCCGCCGCCGTAATGGCGCTCTCATCCCTTGCGTTTGCACAAGGGCTCACCACCGCTCAGCCCGAGCAGGTCGGCCTGTCGTCCGAGCGGCTCGAGCGCATCACCGCGATGATGCGCGCCGACACCGCCAAGAGTCAGATCGCCGGCGCCGTCCTGCTGGTCGCGCGCAAGGGGAAGGTGGCGTATTTCGAGACCTTCGGTCTGCGCGACAAGGACGCCAACGCGCTGATGAACAAGGACGCGATCTTCCGCGTCGCCTCTATGACCAAGCCGGTGACCAGCGTCGCCGCCATGATGCTGGTCGAGGAGGGCAAGATCGCGCTCAGCGATCCGGTCGCCAAATACCTGCCGCAACTCGGCAAGCTCCAGGTCGGTGTCGAGGATGCGGAAGCCGAGGGTTCGGGTCTCCGGCTCGTGCCGTCCGTGCGCGAGATGACGGTGCAAGACCTGCTGCGCCACACTGCGGGGCTCACCTACGGCATCTTTGGCGCCGGCAAGGTGAAGGACCTCTACAAGCAGCTCGACGTCGACACCGTCGAGCAGAGCACCGCCGAAATGGTGGACAAGCTCGGCAAGCTGCCGCTGATGTACCAGCCGGGTACGGTGTGGGAATACAGCCGTGCCACCGATGTGCTTGGCCGTCTGATCGAAGTGGTTGCCGGCGTGCCGCTCTCCGAGTTTTTCGATAAGCGCATCCTGAAGCCGCTCGGCATGAACGATTCAGGGTTCTGGGTGCCGGCCGACAAGCTCAGCCGTCTGGCCGAGGGGCAGGCCGAGCCGCCGAACAATGAGAAGCCGCGCATGATCGACGTCACCAAGCCGCCGAAGTTCGAAGGCGGCGGGCAGGGGCTGGTCACCACCGCTGCCGACTATGCGCGCTTCCTGCAGATGCTGCTCAATGGCGGCGAACTCGACGGCGTGCGTCTCCTCAGCCGCAAGTCGATCGAGATGATGACCGCCGACCATCTGGGTACGACGATCAAGGCCGATGGGCCGGCTTATCTGCCCGGACCGGGCTACGGCTTCGGGCTCGGCTTCGGGGTGAGGCTTGCGGTCGGCATTTCTCCCGTGATGGGTTCAACCGGCGACTACACGTGGGGTGGCGCGTGGGGCACTTACTTCTGGGTCGACCCGAAGGAGAAGCTGTTCGCGATCTGGCTGACGCAGTCACCCGCCTTTCGGCTGCACTACCGGCCGCTCTTGCGCAGCATGGTGCTGCAGAGCGTCGTCGATCCGCCGAACGGCGATTGAGGCCGCTGCGAGCGATCGCATGACGGCCGCGGCCCCCTCCCTTCCCTCCCCCGCAAGCGGGGGAGGGTTAGGGAGGGGGCGCGTTCGGCGGGCCGAGATCATCGCCGCACTGTCGCTCGCGACCGACCTCGCCATGGGGCAGCCGGTCGAGTTCGCGCTCAAGTCCTGCGTGCTCGGCATGCGCATCGGCGGCATGCTCGCGCTCGGCCCCGACGAGCTCGGCGAAATCTTCTATCAGTCGCTGTTGCGCTACATCGGCTGCAACGCCGAGACTCATACGCTCGCCGCGCTGTTCGGCGACGAGATCGATTTCCGCCGCGACTTCGCGCGCATCGACATGGGGCGCGCCAATGAAATGGTCGCGCTGGTGTTCGGCTATCTGCGCCGCGCCAATGCGGGTACCGGGATGTTGGGGCTGATCGCGGGCGTGACGCGCGGCCTCATCACCGGCCCGAAGGCGAGTGCGGAGACGATCGCCGGCCATTGCGAGGTGGCGGAGCGCCTCGCCGAGCGTCTCGGCTTGAGCGCCGGCGTGCGCCGCAATCTCGGGCAGATCTACGAGCGCTGGGACGGGCGCGGCCTGCCGCGCGGCCTCAGGGGCGAGGCGATCGCGCCCGCGGTGCGCGTCGTGTCGTTCGCGCAGGATGCGATCGTGCTGCGCGCCGCCTTCGGCGTCGAGGCCGCGCACGCCAAGCTCGCGGCGCGAGCGGGCAGCGCCTACGAGCCGCGCCTCGTCGAGCGCTTCATCAAGCGCGCCGAGGAGCTGACTACCGGGCTCGACGACACCACGTGGGAGGCCGTGCTGGCGCTCGAACCGGGGCCGCGGGCGGCGCTGTCGGAAGGGGAGTTCGACGCGGCGTGCCTCGCGATGGCGGACTTCGCCGATCTCAAGTCGCCCTATTCGGTCGGTCACTCGCGCGCGGTCGCGGCGCTCGCGGCCGCGGCGGCGCGGCGCTGCGGGCTGCCCGAGAGCGATGCGATCGATCTTTCCCGCGCGGGTCTTCTGCACGACATCGGCCAAGTGGCGGTGCCGGCGCGCATCTGGCTCAAGCCGGCCGCGTTCAACGACGGCGATTGGGAGCAGGTGCGCCTGCACACCTATTACGGCGAGCGCGTGCTGGCGCGCCCCGCCGCGCTCGCGCGCCTCGGTGCGATCGTGGCGCAGCATCACGAGCGCGCCGACGGCTCCGGCTATCACCGCGGCACGCGCGGAGCGGCACTCTCGGCGCAGGGCAAGATCCTGGCAGCGGCGGAAGCCTATCAGAACAAGATCGAGCCGCGCCCGCATCGCGCAGCGCTTGCGGCGCAGGCCGTGGCCGATGCGCTCAAGCGCGAGGCGCGCGAGGGACGGCTCGACGGCGACGCGGTCGTCGCGGTGCTCGCCGCCGCCGGCCATGCGGTGCCGGAGCGCCGGGCGATGGTCGCGGGCCTCACGACGCGCGAGATCGACGTGTTGCGCGCCATCGCGCGCGGACAATCAACGAAGCACATCGCCCGCGCGCTCGGCATCGCGCCGAAGACGGTCGATAACCACACGCAAAACATCTACGCCAAGATCGGTGCGAAGACCCGCGGCGGCGCCACGTTGTTCGCGATCGAGCACGGGCTGTGCGGGGGGTAGGAGGGGATCACACCCGCGGGGAGCGAGCGTAAGCAGTCGCGGCCTGCGGTCTGACGATGATGGAACTTCTCGACTTCGCTCCAGACGATCTTGGCGATGATCTGGCCGCGCGGATCCACACGCTGCTGCACAGCACCTGGCCGGAGGACGCTCCTAACGAAGGAGATTACTACCGCACTCACGGAGCCCCCGCGACCGTCGTGATCCTTCGCCAAGCCCAGGATGTCGTCGCGCATCTCGCCATTTATCAGCGTCAGGTCGGCGTCGGAAGCGAGACGCTCGAGATTGCCATGCTCGGAGGGATCGTTGTTGCGCCCGAGCAGCGCCGCAGAGGTCACAGCCGGTTTTCGATCCTGTTCGCGTACGAGCCCGCCGTCTACGTCTCCAGCGGCTACAAGCTCATGCAGAACGCCACGCGCTTCGTCGACGCCGACGGCATCCTGAAGACGCTGGTCTACCGCGGCAGCATGTACGCCGAGCTCTCGCGCAAACGCTGGCCCAACCAAATGCTGGACCTGCGCGGGCGTGTCGTATGAGAAAGTGATCGACAGTACCACATTGGTCATGCGCCCTGCGGACAATCGATGAGCGAGCCCGCCGACAGGATCATCAAACCACTACGAACGCCACGCGCGTTCGTGGGACGCCGATCGCCGCGCGGCCGGCTGGAACGACAAGCGCTGGATCAATCGCTTCATCGGATTGCTGCCGGCGGGTGGGGTGGTGCTGGATCTCGGGTGCGGTGGCGGCGAGCCGGTTGCCATTGCGACGGCGGCCCATGGCTTGCGGGTGACCGGCGTCGACAGCTCGCCCACCTTGCTCTCATTGTGCCGAAGCCGAATGCCGGACCAGCAGTGGGTTCTTGCCGACATGCGCTCGCTCTCTCTCGGCCAGCGCTTTGACGGCGTGCTGGCCTGGGACAGCTTTTTTCACCTCAAGCCCGATGATCAGCGCGCCATGTTTTCGGTCTTCGCAGCCCATGCGGCGAGCGGCGGGATGCTGATGTTCAACGCGGGCCCGCGTCATGGCGAAGCTATCGGCTGTTACCGCGGCGATCCGCTCTACCATGCAAGCCTGGACGCCGCCGAATACGAGAGCCTGCTGAACGGCGCCGGCTTCGATCTCGTGGAGCATTCGATTAACGATCCCGCCAAAGGCGGCCGCACTGTCTGGATCGCGCGAGGCAGGAAAGACGTGGATGGCCCGGGACGATAGGCGAGCGAAGCCACGCCGTCCTTCAGACGGCTATGCCCAGCCATGACGATGGATAGGGAATCCTCCTCAGGCGCACCTGTCCCGTCCGGCGTATGGTCGCAAGCACGTCTTGAGGGAGGAACACATGCTGGCCACCACACAGACCCGGCCCGCCGATCTGACCGCACTCGAGGCCGGCGAGCTTGCCCGCCGGATTGCCGCCGGCGAGGTCTCGTCACTCGAAGCGGTGGAGGCGCACATCCAGCGTATCGAGCAGGTCAACGCCAAGCTCAACGCCGTGGTGGTGAAGCGCTACGACGCGGCGCGCGCCGAGGCGCGCGAGATCGACCGCCGCCGCGTCGCCGGCGAAAAGCTCGGGGCCCTCGGCGGCGTGCCGATCAGCGTCAAGGAATGCTTCGATCTTGAAGGCACGCCCGCGACCTTCGGCCTGCCGGCGCGCGCAAACGCGATTGCGACCGAGGACGACCCTTACGTGGCGCGGCTGCGCGCGGCCGGCGCGGTGATCCTGTGCAAGACCAACGTGCCGCAGCTGCTGCTCATGACCGAGACCGACAATCCGCTGTATGGGCGCACCAACAATCCCTGGGACCCGGAGCGCTCGTGCGGCGGCTCGAGCGGCGGGGAGGGGGCGATCATCGCGGCGCGCGGCGCGCCGCTCGGGCTCGGCAACGACATCGGCGGCTCGCTGCGCATCCCGGCGGCGTTCTGCGGCATCGCGTCGATCCGCCCGACCGCCGGCCGCACTCCCGACTTCGGCCGCTACAGCATGCCGGTGGGTCAGCGCGCCATCGTCAGCCAGGTCGGCCCGATGGCGCGCAGCGTCGCCGATCTGGCGCTCGGCCTCGAGGTGCTCAATGGCGGGCGCGATCCGCAGACTGAGCCGCCGATGCCGCTCGGCGACTATCGCGCCGTCGACGTCGCCAAGCTCAAGGTCGCGGTGTTCACCGACGATGGCAATTTCACCCCTTCGCCGGCGGCGCAACGCGCCGTCAATGAGGCGGCCGAGGTGCTGCGCGCGGCCGGCGCCACGGTGACGCCGTGGCAGCCGCCGGCGGTCGCGCAGGCGATCGCGCTGTTCTTCTCGATTTTCACCGCCGACGGCGGGGAGGGCATGAAGCGGCTTCTGCGCGGTCAGAAACAGGACCCACGCATCGGGCAGCTCAAGCTGCTGGCCGGCGCGCCGCGCTGGCTGTTGCTGGCCGCCGCGTCGCTGCTGCGCCTTGTCGGGCAACAGCGGCTTGGCGCCGGGCTGCCGCTGTTCGGGCATAAGGATACCGATCACTACTGGCAGGCGGTCGAAGCGCAGATCGACTACGTGGCGCAGTTCGGCGCCGCGCTCGACCGCGCCCCGGACGGCCCGTTCGATCTCATCCTCTGTCCGGCTTATGCGGTGCCGGCCTTGCGCCACGGCGCGAGTCTCCACCTTACGCTGCCCGGCGCCTATACGCTGCTCGCCAATCTGACCGGCTATCCGGCCGGCGTGGTGCCGTTTACACGCGCGCGCGCGGACGAGGAAAGCGCGCGGCTGAAGAGCAACGACATCGTCGAGAAGACCGCGATCGAGACCGAGCGCGGCAGCGCCGGGTTACCGATCGGCGTGCAGGTCACGGCGCGGCCATGGCGCGAGCACGTGGCGCTCGCCGCGATGAGCGCGATCGAGGCCGCGGCACGCAAGCGGGCGGATTTTCCGCACGCGCCGCCGCTGTAGCTTGTTGCTGGAGCATGATCTTGTCCGAAAACCGGTGCCCACCCCGGATCAAGTCCGGGGCAGGCTTTTTCGGGATCATGCTCTAAAACGTCTGATAGACCTGCCCGAAACGGCCGCCGACGCGGGCGAAGCCCTTCTTGGCCGGATCGTGGTCCTTCTTGATGTTGAGCGCCTTGGCGTAGGAGCCGGCCGCGCGTTCCTTGTCGCCCATGCGTTCGTAGGCGAGGCCGCGGCTGGTCCAGGCGGTGAGGTTCTGCGGCTCGAGCTCGACCGCGAGGTCGAGGTCGCCGGTCGCATCCTTGGCGTTGCCGACCGCCATATAGCTCAGCGCGCGCGCGACGCGCGGCTCGGCCTGGCTCTGCGACAAACCGACGGCGGCGCCGAAATCGTCGATGGCGAACTGGTGCTGGCGCTGCGCCTGATAGAGCAGGCCGCGGTTGTAATAGGCTTCCGCATTGTTCGGGCTGATCTGGATCGCCCGATTGAAGTCGTCGAGCGCAGGCACCGCCTGGCCCTGCTGGCGATAGACGATGCCGCGGCCCAGATAGGCGACCGCATAGTTCGGATCGATCTCCAGCGCGCGATTGTAGTCGGCAAGTGCCGCCTCGTACCGGTTGGTCTGACGATGGATGAGCCCGCGGTTGGCGTAGGCCTGCGTGTAGTTCGGATCGATGCCGATGGCCTTGTTGAAGTCGGCGAGCGCCTCGGGATGGCGGCCGGCGCGGCCGAGCACGCTGCCGCGCATGTTGTAGGCCTGGGCGTCGTTGGGATTGCGCTGGACGACTTCGGTGAGCGAAGCGATGTTGGTCGGGGTCGCGGCCTGGGCGGGGTCCTGATCGTCCGAGACCGCCGTGCCGATGGTGGTGCTGCACCCGGCAAGCGCGAGCGCGGCGGCTGCCACCGCGGCGGGCACGATCGCGTGTCTGGGCTGCAAGCGGTTCATCGACCTGTCTCGATCCGGCCGATCATATCCCGAAAAAAGCCGCGGCGCGGGAAGGGCTTGCGCCCACCCGCGCCGGTCATGCCGACGGAACTCGACCGCTCAGCGCGGGCCGCGGCTGAAGCCACCGCCACCCATGCCACCCGGACCGCCCGGCCTGCCGCCCGGGCCACCCGGCCGCACGAGCGGCTTCGGCTTGCCGGGGAGCAGCCCTTCGCGCTGGGCGCGCTTGCGGGCGAGCTTGCGGGCGCGGCGGATCGCTTCCGCCTTTTCGCGCGCCTTCTTCTCGGAGGGTTTCTCATAATGGCCGCGAAGCTTCATTTCGCGGAAAATGCCCTCGCGCTGCATCTTCTTCTTCAGCGCCTTGAGGGCCTGGTCGACGTTATTGTCACGGACGAGAACCTGCACGCGTGCTTCCTTCTGATCGTGGTCGGATCGGGCCTGGAATTGGGTACCGGCAAGCGACGGCCGCTCGGGCGCGGACGAATCCCTGCCGGGCCGCGGGGCATTAGCAGAACGAGGGTGAAAAGTCCACAAGTGGCGCGCGCGCGCGATGCGGCACTCGCTATTCCGGGAACATCCGCGTCACGTGTCCCATCTTGCGCCCGGGCCGGATCGCGCTCTTGCCGTAGAGGTGGACCGCGGTACCCGGTTCCTTGAGGTAGCGAGCGTAGTCCCTGGCTTCGGCGCCAAGCAGGTTGGTCATCTCGACCCGCCCGCGCCGCACCGGCGCAGCCAACGGCCAGCCGGCGACCGCGCGGATATGCTGCTCGAACTGCGACACCGTGGCGGCGTCGATGGTCCAATGCCCGGAGTTGTGCACGCGCGGCGCGATCTCGTTAACCAGCACCGTATGGCCCACGCCCTCCTTCACCACGAACATTTCGACCGCGAGCACGCCGACATAATCGAACGCGGCGGCGACCGCCTCGGCGATGCGTTGCGCCTCTGCGGCGACCGCCGGCGTCACCGCCGCCGGCACGCGCGAGGTCTTCAGGATATGGTCCTGATGCTCGTTCTCGATCACCTCGAAGCACTCCACGCGGCCATCGCGCCCGCGCGCGGCCACGACCGAGACCTCGCGCTCGAACGGCACGAACGCTTCGAGGATCTGCGGCTGGCCGCCGAGCTGGTCGAACATCGCCGCCGGATCGCCGCCGTTGCGGATCATCAGCTGGCCCTTGCCGTCATAACCGAAGCGCCGTGTCTTCAACACGGCGGGCTGGCCGAGCGACGCGAGCGCGCGCGCCAGTTCGGCCGGCGAATTGACCGCCGCGAAGGCGGCGGTACCGATGCCGAGGCCGGTGATGAACTCCTTTTCGATCAAGCGGTCCTGGGTCGTCGCCAGCACCTTCGGGTCGGGCAGCACCGGCTTGCGCGCCGACAGGAACGTCGCGGTCTCGGCCGGCACGTTCTCGAACTCATAGGTGATGACGTCGACCTCGGCGGCGAAGCGGTCGAGCGCCGCCATGTCGGCATAATCGGCTTCGGTGACGCGGCGCACCACGTCGAAGGCGGGCGAGCCCGGATCGGGACAGAGCACATGGCACTTGAAGCCGAGGCGCGCGGCGGCGAGCGCCAGCATGCGGCCGAGCTGGCCGCCGCCGAGGATGCCGATGGTGGCATCGACGCCGAGCGGGCCGCCAAGCTTCACGCCGTGCCCTCGTCGGCGGGGCGCTCGGCCACGGATTCGGTCTGCTGCCTGCGCCAGTTTTCGAGCCGGCTTGCCAGCGCCGGATCGCCGAGCGCGAGCACGCTCGCGGCGAGCAGCGCCGCATTGATCGCGCCGGCCTTGCCGATGGCGAGCGTGCCGACCGGCACGCCCGGCGGCATCTGCACGATCGAGTAGAGCGAATCGAGGCCCGACAGGGTCTTCGACTCGACCGGCACGCCGAACACCGGCAGCGTGGTCAGCGCAGCGGTCATGCCCGGCAGATGTGCGGCCCCGCCGGCACCCGCGATGATGACCTTGAAGCCTTCCGCCCGCGCGCCCTTGGCGAAGGCATAGAGGCGCTCGGGCGTGCGATGGGCGGAGACGATGCGCTTGTCGTAGCCGATCCCGAGCGCGTCGAGCGTCTCGGCGCCGTGCCGCATGGTGGCCCAGTCGGACTGGCTGCCCATGATGATCGCGACCGGCTTGCCCGCCATGCGTGCCCCCTATCCGGCCGCGAGAAGGCGCGGATTATAGGAACTGGCCCTGCCGGGGCAAGGCTCCCGCGATGGGTCCTTTAAAAAAGAGGATTTTCGGGCAGAACTAAGGAGCCTGGAGTTGCTGAATCAGCAAGCCATTGGTCTCCGAAATCCGGTCGAATTCGCTCTTGGCGATTGCTCGCAATGTCGTGGTCGCTATCGTCGATGCGTTTGCCAGTCCGACCTTTTTGGCTTGTTCATGCGATAACGCGGGATCGACGACCACGACGCGCTCGGTACCAAGCAGGTCCGTGGCCATTGTGCGGGATAGCTGCATCTGCCCCGTCATCGCGAGTTCAAGCAGCCGCCCACGCCAGAGCCACGTCGCAACGCCCCACGATCTTCGAACGCCCGCTGGCAGCCCGAACGCTTTGCTGGTGGTTCCTATCGACAACATGAGGACGTCGCTCGGGTGCCACTTGTAGCGCGTGATCGCCTCGACGGCGGCGAGGGCATCGGGCGCGTTGGCCACGAGACCTCCATCGGCATAAGGAATGTCCCCGATCGAATGTGGTGCGAAATAAGTTGGAGCAGCTGTTGTCGCGAGCGCGATGTCAACGACCGAAATATTGACGTCCGCGGATGGTGGACCTGCCACGTGCGACCGAAAGATTCGTGGCCGACCGCTCGCAAGATCGACCGCCGGCACCAAAGCTGGGCGGATGAGTTGTCCAAGCGAGATATCGCCTACGATTGACCTGATGGCTTCTTCGAGGGGTGAAGAGACGAGTGGGGCCTTGATCAGCCGCCGAACCTGTTGGACAAGGCTTGCGCCGCCCTCGAAGATCGCAGGGCCACGGTTTTCGATCGCAGTTCGTATCTCACTTGCCCGCTTCCCCGTGGCCAAGCCCAGCGCGATGAGGCCTCCGACGGACGTTCCGGCGATCAGATCGAACTTCGTGCCGAGAGGGGCGCCGGTGTCTTCAAGCAATTCGAGGAATCGGGCCGCGAACAGGCCCATGTAGCCACCACCGGACACCGATAGAATCCGGCGCAATTCTCACTCCTTCCAAGGATCTTCACAGAGGACCTTGCCCTCGTCGAACAAGGGATGGCGGCGTGCCACGTAGACGTATCCATGATGCTTCGCAGTTGCGGCTTCGAGCGCAATTTCGGTCGGACAAGGGCCGGCAAATGGTGAGTGGATCGAGCGAAGGGTGCTCCATATGTTGAGTGCGCTTTCATCAAGCGGGAGCACGCGGTTTGCGTACCTTGGAGCGATCGTTTGCTCAATTCGTCGGTCGCCCGCGTTCTGAGGTGAGGTTCCGGAATTTTCGCGAGTTCCGAGCGAACCCATGCCATGCCAATTGCGGAAGCCCAGGTGGACCGTTCAGGATCCGCCGCGTCGAACCAAGCCTTTACCGCTGCAGCTTCAGGCTCGTCGCCCGGAATGAGGTACCAAAGGACCTCTGCACTAAGCAGATAATTAGGCATCTATCGAAGAGGAAACGCGGGCGCAGGAGGAGTGCCGGGAGGAAATTTCGGAAGGCGAAGATTTGTGCGTCGGCTGAAAAAGTACGCAGCGTCCTCACGCACGCGTGGTACCTCCATTGAAATCGCCTTGGCCTCAACAATCAATCCCGACGGAGAATGCATATCCACGGCTAGTTCTCTCTCTTGTAGCGGACGACGAAACAATTTTCGCAGTAAGGTGGCTACTACGCTACGCTTCATCGCGTCCTGGTTGGCGGATCCGGACCGAAGCTCAGTGGGCCGCGCGCGACGTCTGATCTGAGGAAGGCCAGCGTCGGCAAGATTGCGCAAGTACGCATCATAGTTCGTTGTGAAGACGGGGTAACAACTCAAATTTGCCACGATGATCTCGAAGCGCGCGGTAATCCTCCATGCATCCCCCGACTCGACGTCGATCTCGCAAGTTACGATATTGGCGTAGTCCTGCTGAGATAGGGTCGCGTACTGGCTATAGAGTTCTTCGAAGTCCAGGTCTGCGTCTCGGCCGACATATGCGATGAGCAGTTTGTTCGCGCCCAGCAGCCATCCTACGACGACATGGTCATGATCCAATGCGAATCGTTTCTTGTGGGGTTTGGTCCAGACTTCATCCCAGCCCATAGCCTTACGACTCTCGAGCAGGCCTTCAAAAACCGCTCTCCTTTCATCGGCGGGAAGAACAACCAGGTCCCCTAATGATTGGGGATTGAATGCGACTTTGATCATATTCTTATCCGTAGAGGCCACTTCCTGGTAGAGGCTGTCGAACGCCAGACACATATATAGGAACTTGCGTTCAGTAAGTCATCCGGGACCGGGTCAGCGGCGAGTAGCCCGACTTGAGCCGAGCGGGACGCCCGAATACTACCACGTAATTCAGATTGGCCTCGGATTTCGCTTGCGCTCAACCTACGCCTCCTTCCCATGAGCGTACGTCATGCGATGATGTCCGGGGTCAGCTGGTCCTCGATAAAGGAAATCCGGTCGCGCAGTTGCAGCTTGCGCTTCTTCAGCCGTTGGACCTGGAGCAGGTCGGAACCGGGGGAGGTCTGCAACGCTTCGATGGCGGCGTCGAGATCGCGATGTTCTTGTTGCAGACGCGCAAGCTGCGCGCGCAGTTCGCGTTCTTCGTCCTTGGTCATTGCCGCAAACGGTCACCAAGTACCGGCGGGCGCCCCGGTTGGCGCCGAAACCTCAACAAGTATCGCGCGTTAGGGTCTAGCCGGCAAGCCGGCCCGGCCGAACTTCGTTAACGGATTGCGGGGATTTGATGCATCGCACAACCGAAGCTTCGTCGACTTGCTGCAGCGCTTCTGTCACACTAGGTGAGTCAGTGCCACTGACCGAGGAGAGCCACCACATGTCCATTCAAGCGCATCTTGCGGAACTGGAACGGAAGCACCGCGCGCTCGAAGATGAAATCGCCGACGCGCTCGCGCATCCCTCGACCGACGATCTGACGATCGCGGAACTGAAGCGCCGCAAGCTGCAAGTGAAGGACGAAATCGCGCGCCTGAAGCACGACACGAGCGTCCATTGACGCGCTCGACATGAGTGCCGCGGCGCACGACGCCGCAGGGGTGAGTATTTTGTTTCGAACCGCTGGCCCGAGGCCGGCGGTTCTGCCTTTCGGGGCTCGCTGTGTACCGATCGCCGTGGCATATGTTGCGTCATGATGTTGCACCGGTATGTATGGCGATGTTGCGCATATGCGCTGCGATGTTGCGCATGTGCGTTCCGCCTCGGCGCGACCGCGGCGCTGTTGATGTTGGCGGTCCTGCCCGCGTCCGCCCAGCGCTATCCGATCCGCCCGATCACGCTGATCGTTCCCTATGCGGCCGGGGGCGGCAACGACCTGATGGCGCGCGTCGTCGCCGAACGCATGAGCCGCACGCTGGGCCAGCAGATCGTGATCGAGAACCGCGGCGGCGCCGGCGGCACGATCGCGACGCGGCTCATCGCCAAGGCCGCGCCCGACGGCTACACGCTCGGCCTCGGCGGCACCGGCACGCTCGCGATCAATCCGACGCTCTATCCCAACGTCGGCTACGATCCGCGCAAGGACTTCGCCCCGGTCGGCTTGATCGCGACCAGCGCGCTGGTGGTCCTGGTGCACCCCGCGGTGCGCGCCGGCAGCATCGGCGAACTGATCGCGCTCGCGAAGCGCGAGCCGGGCAGGCTCAACTACGCCTCGGCCGGCTCGGGCAGCGGCATCCATCTCGGCACCGAGCTGTTCGCCACGATGGCCGGTGTGAAGCTCGCGCATATCCCGTATCGCGGGTCGAACCCGGCGCTCGCGGATCTGCTCGGCGGCCACGTCGCGATCTATTTCTCCTCGCTGCCGCCCGCGATCGCACTGGTCCGGGAGGGCAAGGTGCGCGCGCTCGCCGTCACCGGGCCGCAGCGCTCAGCCGTCTTTCCCGACCTGCCGACCGTCGCCGAAGCCGCGCTGCCCGGCTACGAGGCGGTGCTGCACTATGGCATCGTGGCGCCGGCCGGCACGCCGGGTGCCATCATCGCCACCCTCAATGCGGCGCTGCGCGAGGCGCTCGCGAGCGATGACGTGCGGGCGCGGATCGCGGCCGACGGCGCCGAACCGTTCGTCAGTACCCCCGAGGAGTATGCCGCCGATATCGACCGCGAGGAAATCAAGTGGTCGAGGATCGTCAAGCTCGCGGGCGCGACGGTGGAGTGAACGGAGATCACGCCGATGAGCATTGCGGCGAAGTGCCTTGTCGCCTTGACGGTCGCCATGCTCGCCGGCCTGCCGGCGCAGGCCCAGACCTGGCCGACGCGCACCATCACCCTGGTCGTGCCCTATCCGCCGGGCGGCGGCGTCGACGCCTTGGCGCGCATCGTTGCCGACAAACTTTCGCTCGCGCTCGGCCAGCAGGTGGTGGTCGACAATCGCGGCGGCGGCTCGGGCCTGGTCGGCACGCGCGCCGTGATCAAGGCCGCGCCCGACGGCTACACCTTGATGCTCGGCCATACCGGCACGGTCTCGATCAACCCGACGCTCTACGCCAATGCCGGCTACGATCCGCGCAAGGACTTCGCGCCGGTCGGCCTGATCGCCTCGATGCCGGTCGCGCTGCTGGCGCATCCCTCGTTTCCGGCCAGGACCATCGCCGACGTGGTGGCGGTGGCCAAGCGTGAAGCCGGCAAGCTCAACATCGGCACCTCGGCGGTCGGCACCGGCGGCTATCTCTCGGCCGAGCTGTTCAAGGCGATGACCGGTGTCGACGTGCAGATCGTGCCCTATAAGGGGACGGCCGGCGTGATGAATGACCTGCTCGGCGGCCACGTGCCGGTCGCGTTCGGCGTGCTGCCGCCGGCGCTCGGCAATCTGCAGGCCGGTTCCTTGCGCGCCATCGCCGTGCTCAGCGACAAGCGCTTCAGCCTGCTGCCCGACGTGCCGACCGCGACCGAATCCGGGCTGCCGGGCTTCGAGTCGGTCCTGCACTACGGCCTGCTCGCGCCGGCCGGCACGCCGCGCCCGATCGTGGAGCGGCTGAACAAGGAATTGCGCGCGCTGGTCGACACCGAGGAGGTGAAGAAGCGCATCCGCACCGAAGGCGGCGATCCGCTGACCTCGACGCCGGAGGAGTATGCGGCCGACATCGACCGCGAGGAGGCGAAGTGGTCGGCGTTGATCCGCAAGCTCAACCTGAAAGTGGAATGAGATGGCGTTCAAGTGCACGGTGCCGGCCAGGCCGTCGGTGCAGCAGGACGACGACGCGATCCGGATCACGCGCTGGGACTTCGCGCCCGGCGCCGTCACCGGCTGGCACGAGCACGGCTGGCCGTATTTCGTCGTGATGCTCAATGCCGGCACGCTCAGGATCGACGACGGCAAGACCGAGACCGAAGTGTCGCTTGCCGCCGGCCAGGCCTACATGCGGCCGGCCGGCATCCAGCACGACGTGATGAACGGCTCGCCGCATCCGATCGCGTTCGTCGAGATCGAGATCAAGCGGCCCGAGGCGATCGCCGAGATGGCCTTGTGAGCGGCTGTTTCACGCCCGCTCGGCCGGCCCACGTCAGCGGCCCTTCTTCCAGAGGTCGCGGAAGCGCGGGATCTGGTCGGGAATCCAGGCGAACCCCTCAACGCTCTCGCGCAGCGCGCCGTACTCGACCGAGTAGAACAGCGAGAACATCGGGATGTCCTTGGCGACGATCTCCTGCAGCTCGTCGTAGATCTTCTTGCGTGCCGCCTGGTCGTAGATGTTGCGGCCTTCCTCCAGCAGCTTGTTGACCTGAGGATTGTTGTAACCCGTGGTGTTGGCGAACCCGGTGCTGTGGAACAGGATGTAGAGCAAGCCGTCCGGATCGGGCCGCTGCGTCCACCGGTTCGGCGACATGTTGGTGGTGCGCTTGACCAGCCGGTCGTACCACTCGCTCTGTGCCACCGGCTCGAGCTTCAGCCTGATGCCGACCGCGGCCAACTGCTCCTGCACCAGCTGATTGATCTGCTGCAGCACGCCGATCTGCGGCGTCGACAAGGTGTATTCGAAGCCGTTCGGATAGCCGGCCTCCGCAAGCAGCGCCTTGGCGCGCACCGGATCGTAGGGATAGGTCCTGGCGTTGGCGTTGAACCACCACAGCCCCTCGGGAGTCGGCCCGTCGAACAGCGAACCCTTCCCGGCCATGACGATGTCGTTGATGCGCTTGCGGTCGATGCCATGCGCGATCGCCTGCCTGAGCTTGGCATTGTCGAACGGCGGCTCGTACATATGCCATTGCAGCGAATACCAGCGGCCGACGGTGATCGGGTGCAGCTTGATGCCGGGCCGGTTCTGCAGCTGGAGGATCTCCTGCGGCGACATGTCGCCGACGAAATCGAGTTCTCCGGTGATCAGGCGCTGGGCGCCGACGATCGAGCCGGCGATGTCGCGGAACACGATGCGGTCGAGATAGGGCTTGCCCGCCTCCCAGTAGTTGGAATTGCGCTCGACCGCGATCTGGCTCCCCTTCACCCACTCCTTGAACACGAAGGGACCGGTGCCGACCGGGTTGTTGCCGAGGTCCTTGCCGAACTTCTTAGCCGCTGTCGGGGAAATCATGAATCCGGGGCGCTCGCCGAGCAGGCTCAGCAGTCCGGGCGAACGCTGCTTGAGATTGAACGCCACCGTCGCGGGGTCGATCACCTCCACCGATGCGATGATCGGGTCGAGCTGCTGGCGCTGCGGCGAGGCCACCTCCTTGTCGAGCCGATGCTCGATATTCCATTTCACGGCCTCGGCATTGAAGTCCGTGCCGTCGTGGAATTTCACGCCGGTCCGCAGCTTGAAGACGATGCGCCTGCCGTCGCCCTCGATGCTCCAGCTCTGCGCGAGTTCCGGCTGCAGCGAGAAGTCCGTGCCGTAGCGCACGAGCGTGTTGTAGATGACGTAGAGCACCTGCCGCTCGGTGAACTGCACCGAATAGGTCGGATCGAACGTCTTGCTGTCGGAAGGAAAGCCGACCGACAGCGTGCCGCCGCGCTGCGGCTGTTGCTGCGCGGCAGCGATCGAGGACGCGGCCGCGAGGGCGAAAAAGGCCAGCGCCGCGGCGGCGATCGCATGGGAGATCTTGGGAAGTCGTCCGGTCTTCATCGTCATCTCCTCCACTCGAAATGGCCCTCAATGCGGCATGGCCGCCGCGCCCGCGACGGGGGCTGCCTGCGATGCGAAAATGTCATCCCGGATGCAAGCGGTGTAGTGCTCGGGCGCGATCGGCCGCAGCGGCGGACGGTCAGCGGCGCAGGCCGGCAGGGCGTAGCGGCAACGCGTCCTGAATGCGCAGCCGCTCGGCGGGTCGGCGGGGTCCGGCACATCGCCGCTCAACACGATGCGCTTGCCGCGCCTGACGCCGGGTTGCGGCACTGCCGACAGCAGCGCCTCCGTGTAGGGGTGCCGCGGCCGCTCGAGCAACGCGCGCGTGGGACCGATCTCCATGATGCGGCCGAGGTACACGATCGCGATACGATCGGAGATATGATCCATCACGGCGATGTCGTGCGAGATGAACAGCATCGCGAGATTCAGCCGCTGCTTGAGTTCATCGAGCAGGTTGACGATCTGGGCCTGGATCGAGACGTCCAGCGCGGACACCGGCTCATCGGCGACCAGCAGCTCGGGACCGACCGACAACGCCCGCGCGATACCGACGCGCTGGCGCTGGCCGCCCGAAAGCTCGCCGGCGCGACGGTCGGCGTACTCGGCGCCAAGCGCGACCATGTCGAGAAGTTCCAGCACACGCGCGCGCTTCTGCCGGGCGCCGCTCACCATGCCCTGCACTTCGAGCGGCTCGGCGACAAGCTCCGCGATGGTCATCAGCGGATCGAGCGATCCATAAGGGTCCTGGAAGATCATCTGCGCCCGGCGCCGGAACAGCCGCAGACCGCGCCGGTCGAGCCGCGCGACGTCGCGTCCGGCGAACAACACCTCGCCTGACGTCGGCTCGAACAGCCGCAGCACGCAGCGGCCGATCGTGGATTTTCCCGAGCCGGATTCACCCGCGATACCGAGGACTTCGCCGGGCCGCAGCGAAAACGACACGCCATCGACCGCGCGAACGTGCCCGCGCACACGCGGGATCACGCCGCGACGGATGTCGTACCACTTGCGCAGGTCCCTTACCTCGAGCAGCGGCGCTGGCAGGTTCATCCGGGCATCTCGACGCCGATATCGCGCCAACGCAGGCAGCGCACCAGGTGATCGCTCGCGGCGGCATCCAGCGCGGGATGCTCGATGTCGCAGTGCCCTTGCCGGCGGTGTTCGCAGCGCGGCTGAAATGCGCAACCGGACATGGCTGCGCTCAGGCTCGGCGGAGCGCCCGGTATCGCGGCCAGCCTCGAGCGCGCACGCCCGTCGCCGCCGACGCGAGGCAGCGAACGCAACAGAGCCATCGTGTACGGCATGCGCGCGCGCACGAACAGCGATGCGACCGGCAGCGATTCCGCCACCTCGCCGGCATACATCACGATCGCGCGTTGCGCGATCTCGCCTACGACGCCGAGATTGTGGGTAATGAAGATGACGGACATTCCGGTGCGGCGCTGGATATCCTGCAGCAGCTCGAGGATCTGGGCCTGGATCGTAACGTCGAGGGCGGTGGTCGGCTCGTCCGCGATCAGGAGGCTCGGGTTCCCTGACAGCGCGATGGCGATCATGGCGCGCTGGCGCATGCCGCCGGAGAGCTGATGCGGATAGCGCGCGAGGCATTGGCGCGGATTCGGGATTCCGAGCTCGGCCAGCAGGTCGAGCGCTTTCTCGCTTGCGGTCCTTGCATCGAGTCGCTGGTGCTGGCGCAGTGCCTCCGTCACTTGCGCGCCGATCGTGTACACCGGGTTGAGCGAGGACATCGGCTCCTGGAAGATCATCGCCACGTCGTTGCCGCGCACCTTGCGCAGGGTGCGGTCATCCAGGTCGACGATGTTCGTGCGCGTCCCGTCCTTGCGCGCGAGTTTGATCGCGCCGGAGATGCGCGCACCCTGGGCGCGATCCACAAGGCCCATGATGGCGAGACCGGTCGTCGACTTTCCGCAGCCCGACTCGCCGACGATCGCAAGGGTTTCGCCGCGATGAAGGTCGAACGAGACGTTGCGGACCGCATGGATCGTGCGGCCGCGCGTCGCATAGGTCACGCTGAGGTCCTCGACCCGGAGGATCGGCGCGGATGACGCGCTCATCGGCCGGAGCTTCCGAGGAGATAGAAGCCGAGCACGAGGGCCACGATCGCGCCGCCCGGCGCCATGCTCAGCGCCGGATTGATCGCCAGCACGTCAAAGCCGGAGCGCACCATGCTGCCCCAGTCGGGCACGGGCGGCGGGATGCCCAACCCGAGAAAACTGAGGCTCGCCGACGTGATGATCGCGAACGACACGGTGACGGCGAACTGGGCTGCGACGACACGAAAGATGTTGGGCCACACATGCCGGCGGATGATCCAGAGTGCGGAGCCGCCGGCCGCGACGGCCGCCTCGATGTAGGCGTGCTCGCGCACCGCGAGCGTCTGCCCCCTGACCAGGCGCGCGACCACCGGCCACATCACGAACCCGAGCACCAGCACGAGGTTCTGCAGCGACGGCCCGACCATCACGGTGATGATCAACGCCAGTACCAGGCCCGGCAGGGCGATGAACAGATCGATCAGTTGCACGACGACGATGTCGGTCTTGCCGCCGAGATAGCCTGCCGTCAGGCCGACGGGGGCGCCGATCACCACGGCAAGGAGCGCCGCGCCGACGCCGATCACCAGCGAGGTCCGCGTGCCGTAGATCACGCGGCTCAGGATGTCGCGGCCGAGCTCGTCGGTTCCGAACAGGTGGGCGGCGCTCGGCGGCTGGAGGAAGAATACGCTCGACCTGGTCGGATCGTAAGGCGCGAGCATCGGTGCGAGCAACGCGGCGGCGCACGCGCCCAATACGACCACAATGCCTAGGATTGCTCGCGGGGCCATCGCTGTTCCGTCTACTCGAGGCGGATCTGCGGGTTCACGATGGTGTAGAGAATGTCGGCAATCAGGTTCATGATCACCACGCCGACGACGACCACCATTCCGACCGCGAGCATGACCGGGAAATCGCGCCCCGCGATCGCCGCGACGAAGAGCCGGCCGACACCGGGCATCGAGAACACCGTCTCGGTCACGACCGCGCCGCCGGTCAGATGTCCCATCGACAGTCCGGCGAAGGTGATCACCGGCAATATCGCGTTCGGCAGCGCGTGCTTGAACGCAACTTTCGCCGGCGACAGGCCCTTGGCGCGCGCCGTGCGGATGTAGAGCCGCTGCAGGACGTCGGCGAACTCGGCACGGTACACCAGGCTGAACGCGCCGAAATAGTAGGCCGACAAGGTCAGCACCGGCATGATCATGTGCCGCATATGCGCGGCCGGCCCTTCCGACCAGGGCGCCCATCCTGTCGTCGGCAGCCATCCGAGCTGCACCGAGAACAGGAAGATCAGGGCGATGCCGAGGATGAAGTTCGGCATGGTGATGCCGATGAGGTTCACGAACACGACGAAACGGCGCAGTATCGGCGCGCGCGGCAGGCTGTTGAGACCGACGGCCGCGAGCACGGCGAGCAGGATCGCCCAGGCGGAGAGTTCGAGCGTGACGGGAAGTGCGGCCGCGACCGCGGCGCCCACCGGATCCTGCGACGTGTAGGACCGTCCAAGGTCGCCGCCGAGCGCCCTTGCCAGCCAGTCGAAGTACTGGACGTGTGCGGGGCGGTCGAAGCCGTAGCGCGCATTGAGCTCGGCAATCGCTTTCGGGCTGGCGTCCTCGCCCAGCATCATCGTCGCCGGACTGCCGAGGATGGTCGTGACGCTGAAGAACAGGAGCGCGGTCAGCGCGAGCAGCGTCGGAACGGCGAGCAGGAGACGGCGGACGATCACAGCCAGCATTCAAGCCGTCCCCAACCTCGCTCCGCAGGTGGCCTTGGCTCCGGCCCGCGCGCGCCGCAGTGTGACCCAGGCCCTTGCCGTTTGTCTAATTGTCAGACAGTATACCAAGAGCGTGAGTGGATCATATTCCCATGCGTTTCGGCTATTTCGACAACATCCAGGACCCGACCCAGAGCCGCGACTACGGCGACCTGGTCGACGAGATGCGCGAACGTGCGCTGGCGTGCGAGCGCGCCGGCATGGACATCTTCTGGATTCCCGAACACCATTTCAGCATCTGGGGCCGCGAGCTGCTCGGCAATCCGCTGCTGATGGCGGCGGACCTGGCGGCGCGCACCAAGCGGATCCGCATCGGGCTCGGCGCCGCGATCATCACGTTCTGGCATCCGTTGCGGCTCGCCGAAGACGTCGCCCTGCTCGACCACCTGACGGCGGGCCGGCTCGAGCTCGGAGTCGGCCGCGGCAACTACGGCCTCGAGGCCGCAAACCTCAATCCCCTGGCCGATCCGAACCAGCCGGCGATGAACCTCAAGGTGTTCCTCGAGACCCTGGGGGTGCTGCGCGCGGCCCTGACCGAGGAGCGCTTCAGCTACAAGGGCGACATCTACACGTTTCCGGCGCCCGGGTTCAGGGCCGACAGGGCGCACACCGTCAACGATCCGCGCTATGTCGACGCCGCCACCGGCGAGCTGGTCAAGCTCACCACCTACCCGCGACCGCGGCAGAAGCCGATGCCGCCGATGTGGCAGATGGTGTCGGAGGCGCATGACGCGATCCGCGGCGCCGCCGCGCTCGACATGGGCGTCGTGATGTGGCGCCCGACGATCGCGGAACTGAAGCACCGGCTGCAGATCTACAAGGATGCGCACGACGCGGCGTTCGCGACCGACATCGCGATCGGCGCGAAGACGGCGGTGGTGCGCGATACGTTCGTCGCCGACAGCGAGGCCGAGGCGCGCAGGATCGCCGCGGAAGCTTGCCTCGGCGCGCTCAATTTCGCCAATTGGCGCGGGCCGCGCATCTATCTCGATCCCGGCGAGACGCTCGTCCCCGAGATGGATGCCGCGCTGACCAAGACCATCACCTACGATTTCGTGCGGCCGCGTGCGCTGTTCTTCGGCTCGCCGCGACAGGTGGAAGAGCGAATCGTCGAGCTCGCCGAGGAGACCGGCATCGACCATCTGATGTTCAAGTGCGGCTGGCCCGGGCTCGCCCACGAGCACACGATGCGTTCCCTGGAACGGCTGTCGGCCGAGGTGCTGCCGCGCGTGCGCGAGCGGTTGAGCGCCGGCACGCCGCGGCGCCGTGCGCCGGCCGCCGAAGCTGCGCATGCGGGATGAGAGCCTAGTCCGGGGGCGGGTTGCTCAGCACCTTGATGGCGAAGGCCGCCGAGCGTTCGATGAACGCGCGGCACTGCGCCTGGATCGCCTTGCCGTCGTGCCGTCGCGCGCAGTCGGCGATCTCCTTCATCAGTCGCAGCGTTTCCCGCTGACGCGCCGCCTCGGCCCGGCCGGTCGTGATCCCGCGCAGATAGCTGATGCGCGCGCGCAAGGTTCGCACGATGCGCACCGCGATCTCGTTGCGCGTTCCGCCGATCAACGTGTCGAAGAAAGCGTCGAGCGCGCGCACGTAGTCGGCGATCACCCGGTTGCGGATCGCCCGCTCCATGCCGGCGAGCGAGGCCTGCAGCAGCGCGAGATCGTCGTCCGTCGCACGCGCGGCGAAAAGCCGCGCCATCTCCGGCTCGAGCGCAGCGCGCACCTCGTAGATCTGCCGCGCCTCGTCCGCCGTGATCGAAGCCACGAACAGACCGCGGTTGCCGCGCCGCTCGACCAGCCCCTCGGCTTCGAGGTGACGCAGCGCCTCGCGCACGGAGCTGCGGCTCACGCCGGTCTGTTCGCAAAGATCGCGCTCCACCAGATGCTGGCCGGGCTTGAACCGCTGCGCCATGATCGCCTCGCGCAGCTTCCCGGTCGTGAGGTCGCGCAACGTCGGAAGGTCGCGCGCGACCCGCAGTTCGGACAGTGCATCGGTCATCCGCAATCCTGCCGGTCAGTTACGTCATGCTTCCCCTGTGTAACGGATCGCCGCCATGGCGTCGTCAGGCAAACCCATGCCCCGGAGTGAAATTTCCACCCCTTTCATCCACCATGTCGCATCCGGCAATGGTCCCTGCGTGACGCTGGTGCACGGCGTCGGCGCCGACCTGCGGTCCTGGGACGAGGTGACGCGGCATCTCGAGCCGCATTTCACCGTGGTGCGGCTCGACCTGCGCGGTCACGGGCGGTCGGGTCGGATCACCGCCTGCACGCTCGACGATCTTGCTTCCGACGTCCGCCGGGTCTGGGACGCGCGCGGCATCGCGCAGAGCCACCTTGCGGGATTTTCCCTCGGCGGCCTGATCGCGCAATCGCTCGCGCTGAGCGATCCGGACCGGATCGACCGGTTGGCCATCCTCAGCGCGGTCGCGGGCCGCACCGACGAGGAGCGCGCCAAGGTCGTCGGCCGCCTGAAACTGCTGCACGAGGGCGGCATCGCGGCCGTCACGGCCGCGGCCGAGGAACGCTGGTTCACCGCAGCGTTTCGCGCGCGGCAGCCCGAACGGGTCGCGCAACGCATGGCCGAGCTGCTCGCCAACGATCCGGTATCATACGCCGCCGCCTATACGGTGTTTGCCACCAGCGACCTCGGCGACCGCTTGGGCGAAATCCGCCATCCGACGCTGGTTGCGACCGGCGAGAACGACGCGGGGTCGAACACCCGGATGGCGCGCATGATGCACGAGCGCATCAGGCACTCGCAGCTCGTGATCCTGCCGCACCTGCGCCACTCCGTGCTGGTCGAGGCGCCGGAACGCATCGCCGAACTGCTCATCGGGCATTTCGGCGGCGGAGGGCGGCCTGACTAGAGCATGGATCCGTTCAAGCGGAATCGGATCATGCTCTAGATTCCTTGCGTTGGTCGCGTTTTCTGCGGCGAAGCACACTTCGCCGGAAAACGCTCTAGCCGGGCACACGGGGCGCATAGGCCGCGTCGATCCTGGCCGTTTCGGCAGCATCGAGCTTGATCTCGAGCGCCTTGACCGCCGCGTCCACGTGCGCGACCGACGTCGCGCCGAAGATCGGCGCCGTGACGCCCGGCCGCGACAGGGTCCACGCCAGCGCCACCTGTCCCGGCTCGCATCCGCGCGCCTTGGCGATGTCGAGCACGACATGCGCCACGTCCTCATCGGAGGCGCGCCCGTAGATCTTGTGCGCATAATCGTCGCTGCGCCAGCGCGCGGTCTCGGACGCGCCCGCGCGGCGCGCGGCCCCGCAGAGATAGCCGCGCGCCATCGGGCTGTAGGGAATGAGCCCGATGCCTTCGGCGCGGCACAACGGCATCAGCTCGCGCTCATCCTCGCGCCAGATCGGATTGTAGTGGTTCTGGACCGAGACGAACCGGCTCAAGCCGCGCAGCTTCTGATGATAATAGGCCTTGGCGAACTGCCAGGCCGGCATGTCGGTGATGCCGAGATAGCGAACGCGCCCGCTGCGCACCAGCGCGTCGAAGGCCTCGATCATCTCCTCGATCTCGGTGCAAGCGTCCCAGATATGGGTTTGATAGAGATCGATGTAGTCGGTGCCGAGCCGCCGCAGCGAGGCATCGACCGCCTCGAACAGATGCTTGCGCGAATATCCCCTCGCGTTCGGCCCCTTGCCCATGGGATTGCCGACCTTGGTCGCGAGCACCACCTCGTCGCGGCCGGCGAATTCCTTGAGCAGCCGGCCGACGGCGATCTCGCTTTCGCCGTTCGAGTAGTAGTCGCAAGTGTCGATCAGATTGATGCCGGCTTCGAGCGCCCGCCGCATGATCGGCCGGCCGGCATTCTCATCGAGGACCCACGCGCGCCAGGACGGCTGGCCGACGCCCATCGCGCCGAACCCGAGCCGCGAGATCCTGAGGTTGGTGGCGCCCAGCTTGGCGTATTGCATCGTCGCTCCGGCATCGATGAGCGGATCGCAGTCGGATGCCGACAGTACTATCGACCGTGGCGGCGAGCCAATGGCTCGGCCTCCGTCTGCCCGGCAGCTCCCCGCCGGGTCGTCACGTTCACCGCCAATGTGCGGTCGGTGAAAGTGGCGACACGGGTCATGCGACAATACAGGGTCCGTTGTTGCCGTTGGGCATCGGTCGCTGTCGCCCCATGCAGGTTGGCGCCTTGAAGCTGAACGCCGTACATGCGCGTGCTCCGCAACGAGGTTCCGGAGAGGTCCACTGCCCGAGCCGGCCCACCCCGGTTGGCCGCACATCAACCTGTGGACGAAGGCCGGCAGGTGGTTTGGAGACGGCTGCTTTTATCTAGAATGCGCCGACGCGGAGCGGCGACCTGTTCGGAGCGCGGATGACCTCTCAGTTGCAGACCGGCACAGCTATGGCGGCGGCGCAAGCCGCGCAGCCGAGCCTGCCGCCGCACTCGCTCATCGAGCCGATCGAAGACATCCGCACCTCGTTCGTCGACGAGTTTCAGAAGAAGCGCATCGACAACGGCGAGAAGCCGGCCGAGCGGGCGGTGTTCAGGAAGCAGCATGGCGTTGCCAGAGGCGAGTTGAGCGTGGTTAAGTCCTGCCCGGCGAAATTCCGCCTCGGCTTATGGGCGGGTGATCGTTACGTGGTGTGGATGCGCTGGTCGAGCGACGCGCCGCCGGACGTTCCGGATCAAAGGAACAACACGCTCGGTTTCGCCCTCAAGCTGTTCGGCGTCAAGGGCGCGACGCTTGCGACCGACAATCCGCTGGCACCCACGGCTGATCTGATCTTCCAGAACAGCGACATCTTCTTCGTCGACAACGCCCGCGAAATGGCCGCGATTTCGTCCGCCGAGGAAACCGCCGGCTTCATGGCGACGCATCTGCGCACGACGTTGATCCTGAAGGAGATGGCCAAGGAGGAACGCAGCCTCGTGACCGCCCGTTATTCGAGCACGCTGCCCTATGCGCTCGGCGGCGCGATCGTGAAATACCGCCTCGTTGCCGAGGGTCCGGTCGAAGCCGACGCGCCCGGTGCTTCGCCCGACTACCTCGCCGAAGATTTGAAGCGGCGGCTCAAGGCCGCGCCGGTCAGCTTCCTGATCGAGGCTCAACCGTTCGTCGACGACAGCGTCACCCCGATCGATCGCGCCACGGAGAGATGGGACGAGAAGATATCTCCGTTCGTGACGATCGCCCGTCTCGCCATTCCGGCGCAGGATATCGATCAGGACGGCCAGGCGGCTTATGGCGAAAGCCTCGCATTCTCGCCGTGGCGGACGTTGCACGAAAACAGGCCGTTGGGCTCCATCGCCGATGCAAGGCGAATCTCCTATCCGGCCTCGGCCGCATTGCGGCGGAGCGTCAACGGGCAGTCGATGCAGGAGCCGGACACCCCGCGCTGAGGCGCACCGTCCCGCTCGCGTCGAGCATGGTTGTCCGCGCGCCGTTGCTCGCACGCATCGCGAGATTCGAATGCATTTGCCAACTCCCGCACCCGCAGGTGAGACATGATCGACCCGAACGCGATCCAGGAATTGAAGATCTATCCTCCCATCGGGATCGCCCGCGTCGGCAATGCGGACGGCCCCGACGATTACGTCATCGGCCCCGAACTGATCGGCGGCGCGCCGACCTTGCCGGGCGCAAGCCCGGAGCAGCCGGCGCGCTATCTCGGCGACTTCCGGACCGCCAATGGGCAGATCAAACGGCAGGCTGCGCGCTTTCGGATCTATGCGCACATGAAGGATGGAAGCGTGCAGGAAGTGACCGCCGCGTCGGCGCAGATCGAATGGCGCGTTGCGGTCGCGAACCTCAAGGGCGGCTGGTACGAGTTCAACCAGGCGATGGATCTCGGCCCGCTCAGCCAGGATGCGTTGCGGCGCAATCGCGATCTGGTCGGGCCCGCGAACCGATGGCGCCTCGATATCGTCCCGACGCCGAAGAGCATCGCGGGGCCGACAGCCGCACCTGTCGCCCTCGACGACGGCGCGTTCTGGGCCCGGCCGGTCTACCTCGGCGAGCTTCGCACCGATGCGGAAGGACGCCTGATCTTCCTTGGCGGGAAGGGCGTCGCGCGCCCGTTCCGGAGCGGAACCAGACCGCTCACCTTTGCCAACAACCCGGGCTGGCACGACGACGTCTGCGACGGTCCGGTGCGCGCCAAGGTCACCTTTCCGGGACGCGCGCCGATCGACGCCGAGCCCGGTTATGTCGCGGTGACTCCTCCGAACTACGCGCCGGGCCTGTTCGGCGTCGTGACGGCGGACGATGCGGTCAGGGAAGTGTTCTACGACATGAAATGGATTGCACCGCCGGCCACGACGTCCCTCAAGAACGATGTGCTGCCGATCTTTCAGCGCCTCACCGGCCTGCAGTGGGTCGACCACGGGCTGTTCATCCTGCACGGATTCGGCTCGGCCCTCGACGCCCAGGATCCGCAAATCATCGCCAGGTTGAACGACGCATCGTCCGGAAACGCCGCGTGGCGGGGTTCGGTGCTCGCCCTGTTTCGCGATCCCAACGCGACGGGAACGTTGCTCGAGCAGCAGCTGCCGCAGATCTTCGGCGACGCCGTGGACGAGCTGTTCTCCAACGGCCCGAAGCCGGCATCCGCCTTGCTCGCCGTGACACGAACGCAATATGCGCATCTCGAGCGCTGGGCGAAGGGTAATTTCAATGCCGACTGGTCGCCAGGCCCGCCGGCGCCGCCCGCCGCGTTTGCCGCGCTGCCGCCCGCGCAGCAAGTCGAGCATCTCGAGCGCGCACCGCTGCATGATTGCCTCGGCGGACCGTTCCACCCGGCGATGGAGCTGACCTGGGTGATGCGGATTCCTTTGCTTTGGAAGACGGCCTACCGCCTGAACGTCCGCGCCGGCGAAGCTCCGGCGCGGCAGGATTTCGGTGACCGGCTCACGCCCGCCGTCTGCACCGGCGCCAACGGTCCCTACGACGGCGCGGCCGCGGGCTGCCTCACCCGTTTCCTCGGCGTGCCATGGCACACCGATCACACGTCCTGCAATTCGGCCGCCGATTATTCTCCCTCGAGCTTCCTGTCGATGCCGACCTTCTGGGGAGCCCGCGCGCCGGACCAGGTGCTGGGGGACGGGAACTATCTGCGCGCGGCCGCGATCGCCGCTCTCGGACCCCCGGCACAGCGGCAGGTGTTCAAGCATCTGATGCACAGGGTGGACTGGTTGCGCGACGTTCGCGGCTTCGACTACTACGACCGGCTGTCGCTCATGATCGCGGAGTGGGCCGAGCTCGGGATGGTGCTGCCGGTCGAAAACGCGCCCGCGGCGCTGCCGGTGCAGGATGTGCGCATCGAGCAAGGACGCAGCCAGGGGGGCGCGCCGATCGACGTGACCAAGGATCCGAAGTTTCATGCCACCGAGGACGTCGAGGCTCTGTTCGCGCCGGCACCGTCGCCCGCCCTCATGTTGGAGCGCGCGCAGCGGACGGCCGCCGCGCCGCCGAAACGAACCTACCGTCAGGGCGAGATTTGATATTGCAACGGCGTGCCGACGTTCTCGTGGCCGGGGCCGGACCCGCCGGCCTGACCGTGGCGCGCCTGTTGGCGCTGAAGGGGCGCAAGGTCACGGTCGTCGATCCCGGCACGTTCAAGGCGACGCGCCTGGAGCTTCTGGCCCCCGCATCGCTGGGTGTCGTCGCCGCTGTCGGGCTTGGACCGCTGCTCGAGGATCGCGCGATCGCTCGGCCGTGCCTCGGCATCCGACGGCTGCGCGGGGCGTCCGAGCCCGAATACGAGGACTTCCTGCGCCATCCCTACCGGCACGGCTACGTGGTCGATCGCGCGCGCTTTGACGAGCGCCTGCGCGCCGCCGCCGTCGCCGCCGGGGTCGCGTTCTGCCGGTTGCGCGTCACCGGGGTCGCGCCGGACGGGTGCAGTGTCCGCATGCAGGCAAGCGACGACCGGCCGAAAACCGTCGCGCTGCCGGGCACAGTCATCGACGCCACCGGCCGCGCCGCCATGATCGCGCGGCGCAAGGGCGCCCGCGTGACGGCGCGAGATCGCATGGTTGCGGAGTTGATCGAGGATACCTGCGCCGGTTCGGACGCGGACGCCCCGTCCTGGCTCGACTACCGCAGCGAGGGAGCGAGCTGGTCCTACCGCATCCAGGGGCCCGGCGGGCACGTTCAGACTTGGCGCGTCCGCCGGTCCGCAACGGCGGGCGACGATGCGCTGCTTCGGGTCGACGCCTCGGCCAGCGTGCTGTCCGAGGCGGCCGGCGAAGGATGGATCGCCGTCGGCGACGCCGCGATGTCGTTCGATCCGATCGCGTCGCAAGGGCTGTTCAACGCCTTGTCGTCCGCGTTGGTGGCAACCGGGGCGCTGGTGTCGACAGGCGGGTTGGATCGCGCTGCCGTGCGCCTGTACTGCAACGCCGTCGCGGCGACCTTCTCCTGCTCGGAAGCGGGGCGCTCCCGCATTTATGCAAGGCCTTTGCCGCTGCGGCCCGTCACAAGGGCCGTAGATCCCATGGGGCGGTGAGCGTGCCTCCGATAGGTTTGGGTTTCGCACACTCGAACCATCGGAGGGTCAGAACGTTTCAATCGAGATGCAATACGCTTATGTTGCTGCTTCATGGCGGCAGGGCAACGAATCCATCTCCATGCCGGTCGTTCAAAATCGCTGGACCATCCTGCTCGTCCTGTTCGTCGCGCGTACGACGATCGCGCTGCAGTTCCAGACCGTCGCTTCCACCGGACCTTGGTTGATCGAGGCCCTGACGCTCGATTTCGCGGCGATCGGGTTCCTGGTCGGTCTCTACATGCTGCCCGGCGCCGCGATGTCGCTGCCCGGTGGCGTGCTCGGCCAGCGCTTCGGCGCCAAGCACGTGGTGCTGGCGGGCCTCGCGCTGATGATGCTGGGCGGGGCGCTGACCGGCTTCGGCACATCGTTTGCGGCCGCCGTCATCGGCCGCCTGATCGCCGGCGCCGGGGCCGCGCTCTTGAACGTCATGCTCACCAAGATGGTCGCCGACTGGTTTGCCGGCCGCGAGATCGTCACCGCGATGGCGATCACCATTTCGAGCTGGCCGTTCGGGCTGGCGCTCGGGCTCATCCTGTTCGCGCCGCTGGCGACGATCCACGGTTGGCAGGCCGTCATGCTCGCCGGCGCGCTGTGCGCGCTTGCGGGCCTGATCCTGGTCGCCATGTTCTATCGCGATCCGCCCGACATGCCGGCACCCGCGCCGGCGCGCCTCGCCATCAATCTCACCCGCCGCGAGTGGCTGCTGGTGTGCGTCGCCGGCGCGATCTGGGGCCTGTTCAACGTCACCTACATCGTGTTGGTCAGCTTCGGGTCCGAACTGTTCACCCTGCGCGGCTTCTCGCTGCCCGAGGCGAGCTTCATCGTCAGCCTGCTCGGCTGGGTGTTGATCCTGACGGTGCCGCTGTTTGGCTATCTGGCGGAGCGATCCGCGCGGCAAGACCGGTTCATTTTCGGCGGCTGCATCATCCTCGCCGGCGCATTGTTCGGTTTGGGCGTCATGACCGATCCGCTTCCGGCTTTCATCCTGATCGCGGTGGTGTCCGGTGCTCCGGCCGGAGCGCTCATGGCGCTGCCGGCGCAGGTGTTGCGGCCGCAAGCGCGCGCCAGCGGCATGGGCGTGTTCTTCACCTGCCACTATGCCCTGATGGCCATCCTGCCCGGCGCCGCCGGGTGGGCGCGCGACCTTACCGGCAGCGCGGCCGCCCCGGCGCTGTTCGCCGCCGCCATGATGGTATTGTGCCTCGTCGGCCTGGTGTCGTTCCATGCCGTGAAACGAATGAAGTAACGCGAGGGACGCCGTGCCGCAGACAGGTTCGTTCGACTACATCATCGTCGGTGCCGGGTCGTCCGGTTGCGTGCTGGCCAACCGGCTCACCGCATCGGGGCAGCATCGGGTGCTGCTGCTCGAGGCCGGCGGCGAAGACCGCAATTTCTGGATCCACGTGCCGATCGGCTATGCCAAGCTGTTCACCGACGCGAAGCACAACTGGCTCTACGCGTCCGAACCTGAGCCGGAGTTGCACGGCCGCTCGATCATCCAGCCGCGCGGCAAGGTGCTCGGCGGCTCCTCGTCGATCAACGGGTTGCTCTACATCCGCGGCCAGGCGGAGGATTTCGATCACTGGCGCCAGCTCGGCAACACCGGTTGGAGCTTCGACGATGTGCTGCCCTATTTCCGCCGCGCCGAGGACCAGGAACGCGGTGAGGATGAACTGCACGGCGTCGGCGGGCCGCTTGCGGTGCGCGACGTCAGCGAAGGCCACCCGCTGTGCGATGCCTTCATCGAGGCTTGCGAGCAGGCGGGACTTCCGCGCACCGACGACTTCAACGGTGCGAGCCAGGAGGGCGCGGGCTATTTCCAGCTCACCACGCGCAAGGGCCGACGCTGGTCGACCGCGCGCGGCTATCTCAAGCCCGCGCGCAAGCGGCATAATCTGGCGGTCGAGTCGAATGCGCTGACCACGCGTGTTCTTTTCGAAGGGCGCCGCGCCGTCGGCGTCGAGTACCGCAAGGACGGCGCGACCCACACCGCGCGCGCCAATGCCGAGGTGATCCTCGCGAGCGGCGCGTTCAACTCGCCGCAGCTCTTACAGCTCTCCGGCGTCGGCCCGGCCGAGCTGCTGCAACAGCACGGCATCACGGTGATCGCCGACATGAAAGGCGTCGGCGCGGACCTGCAGGATCACTATCAGGCGCGCTTCAATTATCGCTGCAAGACGCGCAACACCATCAACGACATGATGGCGAGCGTGACCGGCCGCGTCGCCGCGGGCCTGCGCTATGCGCTGCTGCGCAAGGGTTTCCTCACCATCGGCGCCGGCTATGCGGGCGGATTCTTCAAGACCGACCCCAAGATGGCGACGCCCGACGTGCAATTCCACTTCATCCTGTTCTCGGCCGATGCGGTCGGACAGAAGCTGCATCCCTGGCCGGGCTTCCTCGCCTCGATCTGCCAGCTGCGGCCCGAAAGCCGCGGCTTTGTGCGCATCAAGTCGGCCGACCCGGCGCAGGCCCCCGCGATCCAGCCGCGCTACATGACGGCGCAGGCCGATCGCGACTGCATGGTCGCCGGCATGAAGCTGTTGCGCCGCGTTATGAACCAGCCGGCGATCGCGCGCACCATCGACGAAGAACTGATGCCGGGCCCGCAGGTGCAGAGCGACGCGGACTATCTGGAATTCGCCCGCCAGAAGGGCACGACCGTGTTCCACCCGACCTCGACCTGCCGCATGGGCTCCGACGTCACCGCCGTGGTCGACGAGCGGCTGCGCGTGCACGGCTTTGCAGGCCTGCGCGTCGCCGATGCCTCGATCATGCCGACGGTGGTGTCCGGCAACACCAACGCGGCCTGCGTGATGATCGGCGAGAAGGCCTCGGACCTGGTGCTGCAGGACGCGAAGGCGCGGGTGGCGCGGGCGGCTTAGCGCACAAGCACGTATTATAGCAAACGTCGTCATGCCCGGCCTTGTGCCGGGCATCCACGTCTTGCTTGCCTGCCGCTCGAAGACGTGGATGGCCGGGACAAGCCCGGCCATGACGGCGGATAGGTTGGAGCACGCAAGATGGAAAGGGCTATAGTCGTGCTGGCCACTATCCCCGAGGCTTATATGCGGTCCTACGTCTATCGTGGTGAATTCGAGCGCGGCTCGCGGCGCGGTTACGTCGTCAGCTTCCCGGACGTTCCAGAGGCGATCACGCAGGGGCGCGACATGGTCGATGCGCGCGCGATGGCCGAGGAGGCGCTCGGCCTCGTGCTCCTGACCTATCTGGAGCGCGGGATGCCGCTGCCCAAGCCGCGCGCCAAAGGCCGCGGTCTCGTTGAGATTGCCGTCGCGCCGGACGTGGCCGCCAAGCTGGCAGTTCTGGAGGCGTTCAATGCCGCCGGAATCACCAAAAGCGAGCTCGCGCGCCGCGTCGGCAAGGACGAGAAGGAGGTGCGCCGCATTCTCGATCCCAGGCATCCGACCAAGCTGCCGGCTCTCACGGCCGCGCTGCGGGCGCTGGGCAAGCGGTTGGTGGTGGGCGTGATGGAGGCGGAGGCGGCATAGCGCATGATCCCGAAAAGTTGACAGACTTTTCGGATAAGATCATGCGCAAACGCAAGGAATCCGGGCGTTCTGTCGATTCAATCCGAATGGATCGGTCCGCATGATCCCGAAGCAGCCTGCCGCAGCGGCCGCATGACCGAATCGTTCGACTTCATCGTCGTCGGCGCCGGCTCAGCCGGCTGCGTGCTCGCCAACCGGCTGAGCGCCGACGGCCGCCACACGGTGCTGTTGCTCGAAGCCGGCGGCGAAGACCGCGATATCTGGATCCACGTTCCGCTCGGCTACGGGCGGCACTTCACCAATCCGAAGGTGAATTGGCTCTATCAGACCGAGCCGGAGGCGGAGTGCCACGGCCGCCGCATCATCGCGCCGCGCGGCAAGGTGCTGGGCGGCTCGTCGTCGATCAACGGGCTGATGTATGTGCGCGGACAACCCGAGGACTACGACCGCTGGCGTCAGCTCGGCAATGTCGGCTGGAGCTATGCCGACGTGCTGCCCTATTTCCGCAAGGCCGAGGATCAGCAGCGCGGCCCCGACCAATGGCACGGCGCGGGCGGGCCGCTCAGCGTCTGCGACCTGGAGCCGCTGCCGATCTGCGATGCCTTCATCGCGGCGGCCGAGCAGCGCGGCTATGCGCGCAATCCGGATTTCAACGGACCAGCGCAGGAAGGCTTCGGCTACTACCAGTTCACCACGCGCAACGGACGGCGTTGCTCCACCGCCGTCGGCTACCTCAAGCCGGCGCGGCGGCGGCCGAACCTGACGGTCGTGTCGCAGGCGCTCGCGACGCGCCTACGGTTCGAAGGGCGCCGCGCGGTCGGTGTCGAATACCTGCAAGGCGCCGCCAGACACACGGCGCGTGCGTCCGGCGAGGTGATCCTGGCGGGCGGAGCCTACAACACGCCGCAGCTGATGCAGCTCTCGGGGCTCGGGCCCGCGGCGTTGCTGCGCGAGCACGGCATCGCGGTCGTTGCCGACATGCCCGGCGTCGGCGCCGACCTGCAGGATCATTTCCACGCCCGGATGGTGTTCCGCTGCACGCAGCCGGTCTCGGCGAACGACCTGCTGGCCAGCAAGCGGCGCGGTTTGGCAGCCGGGTTGCGTTACCTGCTGCGCCGGCGCGGCCTGCTCGCGATGGGCGCCGCCTATGTGGGCGGCTTCCTGCGCAGCAACGACGCCGTGGCGACGCCGGATGTGCAATGCCACGTCATGTTGTTCTCCGCCGACGCGATCGGCGGTCCGCTGCACGACTTCTCCGGCGTCACCTGTCCGGTCATCGTGCTGCGCCCCGAGAGCCGCGGCACGGTGCGCATCAAGTCCGCCGATCCCAGGGAGCCGCCTGCGATCGCGCCGTGCTATCTCACCGCCGCGAAGGATCGCGACACCACGGTGGCGGGCATGCGCGCGCTGCGCCGCATCATGGCGGCGCCCGCGATCGCGCCGTTCATCGAAGCCGAGCATGAGCCGGGCGGATCTTGCGCCAGCGACGACGATCTCATCGACTACGTGCGCCGGCGCGGCTCGACCGTCTATCACCCCACCTCGACCTGCCGCATGGGCGACGATCCGGCCGCCGTGGTCGACGCGCGCCTGCGCGTCCATGGCTTCGAGCGGCTGCGCATCGTGGATGCCTCGATCATGCCGGCGCTCATCTCCGGCAACACCAATGCGCCGACCATCATGATCGCCGAGAAGGGAGCGGACATGATTTTGCAGGATGCGAAGGGCTGACCGCGCACTTCCAGCAGGGGACACGACGGACTGCGGTAGCGGCTTGATCGCTGTGTCAAGCGCCGTGCGCGGCACGCGGAGAGATTGCGGCCTGTGTGGATTTCGTGTTCTCATGACCTGCGTAACAAGGGGAGCGCGATGCCGGGAACGGGTACCAAGCCGCAGTTCATCGTCGACACCATGTTCGGCAACATGCCGGTCGCAAGCTTCGAGGTGCCCGCGGACTGGCACACGTCGAGCGGGTTGCACTGGGTGTTCGGTCAGGTCGTCGATCCCGCGAATGACCTCCAGTATCCGGTGAATGCATGGGCGCGCGCCGAGGACCCGAATGGCGATGCGCTGATGGAGCGCTTTCCCGAGATCAATTTCTATTTCCTGCCGCAGCAAGCGATGTTCGGCGGCCTTGGCGGGCTGTTCTCAGCGCTTACCGGACAGGCGGCGCCGCAGCTGCCGCGCATGTTCGGGGCACTGTCGTCACCGCCGATGCCCGCAACCGACGCGGTGATGAAGTTCCTGCTGCCGTGGTGCCGCGGCGGCTTGCCGGACCTGCGCGTCGTCGGCCAGTTCGATCCGCGCGACTACATGGCGCTGCTGCCGCCGGTCAGTCCCGCGGTGCATCCCGAACCGGTTGGCCTGCGCATCGAATACAGCATGTTCGGCAAGCAGTATGAGGAAGAGATTTTCGCCCTGAAGACGCAATGGGACGTGCAGAACTACGGCGGCCAGGGCCTCATGGTGCAGACCAACTGGACGCTGTCCTACTCGTCAGGGCTGCGCGCCGTGAAGGGAACGTTGGCAAGGCGGCGGCCCGAACTCATGCAGATCCTCGCGTCCGGCAAGCCCAACATGAAATGGGCCGCGCTTTGCGCGCAGGTGAAACATCAGCTTGATGCGGCCTTCAATGCCTATATCCAGCAGGGCTACGCCACGACCGCGGCTGCGGGCGCAGCCAGCGCACAGATCAGCGCCAACAACGACGCGTTGCTCGGACAATTCGAAGCAACGCGCCAGCAGCAGGCCGCGGCGCATGCGGAGGACCGCAGCAGCGCCGACCGGTTCAGCGACTACATCCGTGGCGTGGATACCTACGTGGACACCGACGGCCGCCACGTCCAGCACTCGAACCAACACTCCGACCTCTGGAAGAGCGCGAGCGGCCGCTATCACGGCACGAGCGATCCGTCATTCGATCCGAATGTCGGGAGCACGGAGAGTTGGGAGAGGTTGCGGAAGCTGTAGCTGCAACGATCCGCCAAGTCGAACGCCGCGCGCACGACCATCATGATCGCCGAGAAGGGGGCGGGCATGATTTTGCAGGATGCGAAGGCGGGCGCGGCAAGGACGGCGTAAGGTCAAGGCGCGCCGACAAGGCGCTGATCGAAGCGGAATGGCTCTACCGAAACGATCGTCACGGACTTGATCAGCGCGTGAGCCGGATTGATCAAAAGATTGCGCTCCTGCGGGACGATCACCGAGGGCACCGCGAGGGCAAGAAACCGCGCCTCGGCGAGCCAGGCATCGCCCAATTCGCGACATCTCCTGGCGGCCGCTGCTCCCACCAGGTCGCGGGGCAGCTCGTCGCGGGATATTTCACCGCTCGCCAGGTCGTCGGGAATCCCGATGCGGACCGCCCTCAGCTCGGGCAGACTGGCACGCAGCTCGGGCGGCAATTGCGCCAGCGCTTCCAGCACGGCAAGCGACAGGTTGAATGACGCATAGACCACCCCGCGCCCCGGGGAATTCCACCGCGCTCCCCGTAATGCGTTCCCTTTGCCGTCAAGTCTCGCCGCATACAGCGGCGACGACAACCGCCACGCCATCGGCATGTGCGGTCCCTAGACGTAATCGCCGTAGGCGAAATTCAGGATTGCGCCTTCGACCTCCCGCGCACCGGCATCGGTCTCGGCCAGCTCGATCGGAATACGTCCTTTCAACACCGGATTCGGCAGCATCAGCCATTTGCGGGCAAACTCGGCATCGCCGAAGTTTCTGATCGCCGTTTCCGTGATGCGCACGAGCCGCGCGATCGCATCGCCTTCGGAAAGCTTGAGCGCCGCGCGATTGGCGAGCCGACGGTTGAAGGTGCGTTCCGGGATGATGCGATGGACCTGCTTGGCGCTGAGCACCCCGCGATCGATCAGTTGCTTGACGCGCCGCGCGTCGATCCCGCGCACGATGTCGTCGTGAATGAAGGGCTGCGCCGCCTCGGCGAAGCCGGGATTCGACGGCTGGGCGGACTTGCGGCCTGCGCGCGGCATGGCTGGCTTTCCCTCTGCCGTGCAATATAATCCTCCTCGGCAAATGCCGCAAGATGACCGGCAAATGGCAGCTGCAGGTCGAGCGCCGTTCCTGGCCTCAGCCTCGGTTGCGACAGAGGACGCGGGTGTGCCCATGCGAAGGAACAGAAACTCTGGGAAGAAGAAATGGGCCGACCTGGATGATGCCCCGGAGCTCACGCGCGAATTCTTCCGCACGGCCGACCTTTACGATGGCAAGAAACTCGTGCGCCGCGGCCGGCCGCCGATTGGTGACCGGCCGAAGCAGGCGGTGAAGCTGCGGCTTTCGCCCGACGTGCTGGAGCATTTCCGCGCCAGCGTCGCCGGCTGGCAGACGCGCATCAATGAGACGCTGGTGAAGGTGGTGGAACGGGAGAAAAGAAGGGCAAGATAGGCGTTTTCCAGTAGCGATGAACCAATTGATCGTCATGCCCGGCCTTGTGCCGGGCATCCACGTCTTGCTTGCTGCATCAAAGACGTGGATGGCCGGGACAAGCCCGGCCATGACGGAGGATAGGATTGGCGCACGGCCACGTGGAAAACGCTTTAGTAACCCGGATTTCGTTGCGCAGCTCGGCTACAATGCTACTCAACGCTCTGCGCTGTTGCGACGATCGCTGCCCAATCGCGAAGTGTCGCTTCGTTCGCATGCATCCACGCCCTGAGCGCGGCGGCAGCTCGAATTCCAGTCATCACGGCGTCCAATTGAGCGCCTACTGGCCGCTTGTTATCTAATCGGGGTGTATCGTGGACCAGTCCAAGGCTACGTCCAGCCTTTCGCAGATAAAATCGTGTATTTCCCAGCGCCGATGAATGCCTGCGAAGAACCAATTCGTACGAAGCCCAGCCGTCAAACATGATTTTCACGCTCGGCGAAGGAGCGGAGGAATCCCAGCATTGATGTGAGAAGCGCAGTGTTGGCAGGAATTCCCACTGTGGCAACGTCTTGCTGACAACGAAATAGATTGTTCGAGATGACTCTGGCCGCTCCCCGCTTACGTTCGGATTAGGCTTGACTATTAATTCCGGAACGATCTGCCGAATCAGATGCGCATATCCTTCATGAAAATCTCGAACTTGCGGATCAGGTTCAGGCTCGAATGGCATTGAAAATCGCAAAATTGCTGCTTCAACTAGAGTGCGGTCGTCTCCATCGACCCATGTTGCAATGTCTTCGTATGACACCCAACTCTTGAATGGAGCGAGGTATTTGGATTTTTCGAGGTAGGCTTTCGGGGCGCAGATTGCCGCGATCGCCGGGCGACCGGTGCAAGACATCGCTATAGCTGAGGCCGCATAGCGTTCGGGTTGAGTGGGCGTGAAACTGCTATCGAGTTTATTCTCGATGAGTATGCGACCCACCTCACCGGATTCACCAGCAAACATTCGGACCAAAAGATCGATCGTGCCATTCGTTCCTTCATGGCGTCTCTGACAATCGACGCCGAGTCTCTCAAAGGCAATCGACCTCATGACTTGTGCCAAAATGTTGGCAATGAACGCTTTGGCAAATTGAGGATCGGTCTTTAGGCGCCTTTCAAGCAGCGCATCAACATGGCGTTCAAAAACATTAGGTCGTCTGATGCCGCTCGGGTCCATCATGAACGCCTCACACCCCCTTCGCCATCTCCCTCAATTTGAACTTCTGGATCTTCCCCGTGCTCGTCTTCGGCACCTCGCCGAACACCACGTGGCGCGGCACCTTGTAGCCGGCAAGGTTTTGCCGGCAATGCGCGATGATGTCGGCGGCGCTCGCGCTCTGTCCGGGTTTCAATTCGACGAACGCGCACGGGGTCTCGCCCCATTTCTCGTCGGGCTTCGCCACCACGGCGGCGGCCTGCACGGCCGGGTGCTTGTACAGCGCGTCCTCGACCTCGATCGAGGAGATGTTCTCGCCGCCGGAGATGATGATGTCCTTGGAGCGGTCCTTGAGCTGGACATAGCCGTCGGGGTGCATCACGCCGAGGTCGCCGGAGTGGAACCAGCCGCCCTTGAACGCGGCCGCGCTCGAGGCCGGGTTCTTCAGGTAGCCCTTCATCACCACGTTGCCGCGGAACATGACCTCGCCCATGGTGGCGCCGTCGCGCGCCACCGGCACCATCGTGTCGGGGTCCATCACGTCGAGCGCCTCGAGCGCGCCGTAGCGCACGCCCTGGCGCGCCTTGCGCGCCGCCTGCTCGCCGTTGTCGAGCGCGTCCCAGCCGCGGTGCCAGTCGTTGACCACCGCCGGCCCATAGGTCTCGGTCAGCCCGTAGAGGTGCGTCACGTTGAATCCCGCCTCCTTCATGGCGGCGAGCACGGCCTCGGGCGGCGGCGCCGCCGCGGTGAAGAACTCGACCACGTGCGGCAGCGGCTTCTTCTCGCTCTCCGGCGCGTTGAGCAGCGTCGCCATCACGATCGGCGCGCCGCACAGGTGCGTCACCTTGTGGGTCGCGATCGCGTCGTACATCGCCGGCGCCCGCACCGCGCGCAGGCACACATGCGTGCCGGCCACCGCCGAGATCGACCACGGGAAGCACCAGCCGTTGCAGTGGAACATCGGCAGCGTCCACAGATACACCGGGTGCTTGGCCATGCCGCAGGTGACCACGTTGCCGAGCGCCAGCAGGTACGCGCCGCGGTGGTGATAGACCACGCCCTTGGGGTCGCCGGTCGTCCCCGAGGTGTAGTTGAGCGAGATCGCGTCCCATTCGTCGTCCGGCATCGCCCAGGCGAAGTCCGCATCGCCCTGTTTGAGGAATTCTTCATACTCGAAGCTGCCCAGCCGCTCGCCGTCGCCGGCGAATTCCGGATCGTCGTAGTCGATCACCAGCGGCTTGGCCTTGGCCAGCCGCAACGCCTCCTTGATGGTCCTGGAGAACTCGCGGTCGGTGATCAGCACCTTGGTCTCGGCGTGGTCGAGCGAGAAGGCGATGATCGGAGGGTCCAATCTTGTGTTCAACGTGTTGAGCACGCCCTGCGTCATCGGCACGCCGTAGTGTGCCTCGAGCATGGCCGGCGTATTCGCCAGCATCACCGACACGGTGTCGCCGCGCTTGATCCCGCGCTTGGCGAGCGCCGACGCGAGCCGGCGGGCGCGCGCGTAGAACTCGGCATAGGAACGCCGCAGCGGCCCGTGGATCACCGCCGTGTGGTCGGGGAACACCGCGGCGGCACGCTCCAGGAAGCCGAGCGGCGTGAGCGGCTGGAAGTTTGCCGGGTTGCGGTCGAGGTCGCGGTCGTAGGGATTGGCCATGGCGGGTTCCTTCGCCAGGTGAGCGTACCGAAGCCGGCGGGCGGATCAACTCAGCACACCAAGTGTAGGGCGGGCAAAGGCGCGACATACGGCGTTGGCGAATGTGCGCTGAACGAGCGCGCCGTGCCCGCGTGGCTGCGGATGCGGCTTGGCTGACGGCGGGCACGGCGCTTCGGCGTTTGCATGCGTTGCGCGGGCGGCGCAGCGCCTTTGCCCGCCCTACAGCTTCTCGGCGTACCGAAGCCGGCGGGCGGATCAACTCAGCACACCAAGTGTAGGGCGGGCAAAGGCGCGACATACGGCGTTGGCGAATGTGCGCTGAACGAGCGCGCCGTGCCCGCGTGGCTGCGGATGCGGCTTGACTGACGGCGGGCACGGCGCTTCGGCGTTTGCATGCGTTGCGCGGGCGGCGCCGCGCCTTTGCCCGCCCTACAGCTTCTTGGCGTACCGAAGCCGGCGGGCGGATCAACTCAGCACACCAAGTGTAGGGCGGGCAAAGGCGCGACATACGGCGTTGGCGAATGTGCGCTGAACGAGCACGCCGTGCCCGCGTGGCTGCGGATGCGGCTTGGCTGACGGCGGGCACGGCGCTTCGGCGTTTGCATGCGTTGCGCGGGCGGCGCAGCGCCTTTGCCCGCCCTACAGCTTCTCGGCGTACCGAAGCCGGCGGGCGGATCAACTCAGCGCACGGGCGGCAGCGCCATTCCCCGCTCCGCCAGCACGGCGCGCAGGCGGTCCGGATAGTCGGTGATCAGGCCGTCGACGCCGAGCGCGAGCAAGCGCTCCATGTCGGCGCGCTCGTTCACCGTCCAGGGGATCACCTTCAGTCCGAGTGTCTTGGCGGCCGCGATGTCGTCGCCCTTGGCGTTGCGATAGTGCGGCGACCACGTGCTGCAGCCGGCAGCCGCCACCAGGCGCGGCACCGAGCCGGCGAAATCGTCGACGTCGAGACCGGCGAGCCAGGGCGAGGGGCCGGGCTCGCCGCGCTTGATGGTGTCGAAGTTCAGCGCCTCGGCGGTGAGGCAAACCCGCTCGATCTCCGGCGCGATCCGCTTGAGCACCATGAGGGTGCGCCAGTCGAACGACTGCACGCTGGCTCTTTTCGCAGGCCCGGCCTCGCGGATCGCCTTGGTGACCGCGGCCGCGAACGTCTCCGGGTCCGGCGTGTCCGCGCCGGACGTAGGCGTGATCTTGGTCTCGATGTTGAAGCGCACGTGCTCTGCACCGCTGCGCTTCACGAGGTCGAACACCTCGGCAAGCGTCGGGATGCGCGCGCCGTCCACCGGCCGTTGCGCCGGGAAACTCGCCGCGTAGTTCGTGCCCGGCTTGAGCCGGCCGACGTCGTAGCGCTGCACCTGATCAAGCGTGAGCGCGCGGATCGCCGGCCCCTGCGCGTCGAGGAACTTGCCGTCCGGTCCGCGGGTGTGGTCGGGATTGAGCCGGCGGTCGTGGCTGACCACGAGCACGCCGTCCCTGGTCATGGCGAGGTCGAGCTCGAGCGTGGTCACGCCGATCGCGAGCGCGGCTTCGAACCCGGCCAGCGTGTTCTCAGGCGCAAGTCCGCGCGCGCCGCGATGGCCCTGCAGGTCGAACGCGTGCGCCACGGAGGCGAAGGCGAGGACCGCGGCGATGCATAGCCGAGTCATGCCGCAAGATTGCGCCACTTGCGGCCGCTGCGATAGGCTCCGCCACCAAGGAGCCCCGCCATGGACGCGCGCACGAGCCGCTACCACGAAGTCTATGCGCGCTCGATGCGCGATCCGGAGGGCTTTTGGGGCGAGGCGGCGCAGGCGATCGACTGGTACGAGCCGGCGAAGAAAGTCTTCGACCCAAGCGCCGGCGTTTACGGCCGCTGGTTCACCGGCGCGCTCTGCAACACCTGTCACAACGCGCTCGACCGCCACGTCGCGGGCGGCCGCGCCAACCAGGCCGCGATGATCTACGATTCGCCGGTCACCGACACCAAGCGCAGCTTCACCTATGCCGAGATGCTCGCCGAGGTGAAAACGCTCGCCGCGGTGCTGCGCGACTTCGGCGTGACCAAGGGCGACCGCGTCATCCTCTACATGCCGATGGTGCCCGAGGCGATCTTCGCCATGCTGGCCTGCGCGCGCATCGGCGCGATCCATGGCGTGGTGTTCGGCGGCTTCGCGGCGAAGGAGCTGGCGACCCGCATCGACGACGCCAAGCCGAAGCTGATCCTCTCGGCCTCGTGCGGCATCGAGGTCATGCGCGTCGTGCCGTACAAGCCGCTGCTCGACGCGGCGGTCGATCTCGCCAAGGCGAAGCCCGAAGCCTGCATCATCCTGCAGCGCCCGCAGGCGCAGGCCGAGATGGGCGCACGCGACCACGACTGGGCGGCGTTACGCGACAAGGCGATCGCGGCGAACAAGACCGCCGACTGCGTGCCGGTGCTGGCGACCGACCCGCTCTATATCCTCTACACCTCCGGCACCACCGGCATCCCCAAGGGCGTGGTGCGCGACAATGGCGGCCACATGGTCGCGCTCAAATGGTCGATGCACGGGCTCTACGGCGTCGATCCGGGCGAAACCTGGTGGACCGCCTCCGACATCGGCTGGGTGGTCGGGCATTCCTACATCGTCTATGCGCCGCTGTTTCACGGCGCGACCTCGATCCTGTACGAGGGCAAGCCGGTCGGCACGCCCGATGCCGGCGCGTTCTGGCGCGTGATCTCCGAGCACGGCGCGGTCGCGCTGTTCACCGCGCCGACCGCGTTCCGCGCCATCAAGAAGGAAGACCCGAACGGCGCGCTGCTCAGGAAATACGACCTCGCCAAGTTCCGCACGCTGTTCCTCGCCGGCGAGCGCGCCGACCCGCCGACGATCGAATGGGCCGAGGCGCAGCTGAAGAAACCGGTGATCGATCATTGGTGGCAGACCGAGACCGGCTGGTGCATCGCCGGCAACCCGATGGGGCTCGGAGCTTTGCCGGTGAAGCACGGCTCGCCGACCGTGCCGATGCCCGGCTACGACGTGCGCGTGGTCGACGAGCAATGCAAGGAGGTCGCGGCCGGCCAGATGGGCTCCATCGTGGTCAAGCTGCCGCTGCCGCCGTCGTGCCTGCCGACGCTGTGGGAGCAGGACGCGCGCTTCCGCGAGAGCTACCTCGCCGAGTTCCCCGGCTATTACAAGACCGCGGACGCCGGCTATCGCGACGCGGACGGCTACCTGTTCATCATGGGGCGCACCGACGACATCATCAACGTGGCCGGCCACCGGCTCTCGACCGGCGGCATGGAAGAGGTGCTGGCAGCGCACCCGGACGTGGCCGAATGCGCCGTGATCGGCATCGCCGATGCGCTCAAGGGCGAGGTGCCGTGCGGCTTCATCGTGCTCAAGGCGGGCGTCAACCGCGATCCGGGCGAGATCGAGAAGGAGATCGTCGCACTAGTGCGCGACAAGATCGGCCCCGTGGCGGCGTTCAAGCTCGCCATCACGGTGCCGCGCCTGCCCAAGACGCGCTCCGGGAAAATTCTCCGCGGCACCATGAAGAAGATCGCCGACGGGGAGCCCTGGACCATGCCGGCGACGATCGAGGACCCGAAGGTGCTCGACGAGATCGGCGGGGCGCTGAAGGGAAAGGGCGTGGGAGCGTAGTGCCACACGCTCCGCTCTGTTCCCCTCCCCCTTGTGGGGAGGGGTTAGGGGTGGGGGTCGTGCGAGGTGATTAGGTGTGGCGCCACAGGTGCTAAGCTGAGCCACCCCCACCCCGTCGCGGCCTCCGGCCGCGCCGACCCTCCCCACAAGGGGGAGGGTAAGAAGGAGAGGAACTCGAAAACACCAGAGCGAAGGCAAATTCGCCAAGGTCGTGCGCTCAATCGAATGGGAGGGATGCCATGCGCATCATTCGATCCTGCGTCGTGCTGATAGGCTTGTTGTGCGCCTTAGCTGTGCCTGCATTCGCGCAGGACAAGTATCCGAACCGCCCGGTCAAGTTCGTGGTGAGCTTCGCGGCCGGCGGCTCCAACGACATCATCGCGCGCGTATTGTGCGAGTGGCTCTCCGAGCACCTCGGCCAGCAGTTCATCGTGGAGAACCGCACCGGCGCGAGCGGCAATGTCGGCGCGCAGTCGGTGATCAATTCGGCCCCCGACGGCTACACCGTGATGTTCGTCGGGCCGAACAACGCGATCAGCCAGTCGGTGTTCAAGAAGCTGCCGTTCGATTTCCTGCGCGACACCGCGCCGGTCGGCGGCATCATGACCCTGATCAACATCATGGTGGTGCCGCCCTCGCTCCCGGTGAAGACCGTCGCCGAGTTCATCGCCTACGCCAAGGCCAACCCGGGCAAGGTCAACATGGCCTCGCCCGGCGCCGGCACCTCGCCGCACATGTCGGGCGAGCTGTTCAAGATGATGGCCGGCATCGAGATGCAGCACGTGCCCTATCGCGGCGCGGGCCCGGCCTATCCCGACCTGATCACCGGCAAGACGCAGGTGTTCTTCGACAACCTGCCGGGCTCGGTCGAGTTCGTGAAGACCGGGCAGCTGCGCGCGCTCGCGGTGACCTCGGCCACGCGCTCGTTCGTGTTCCCGGACGTGCCGACGATCGGCGAGACCATTCCCGGCTACGACGTCACGCTCTACTACGGCGTCTCGGCGCCCAAGGGCACGCCGCCCGACATCATCGCGGTGCTCAACAAGGCCATCAATGCCGCGCTCGCCGACCCGAAGATGAAAGAGCGCATCGCCGGCTTCGGCGGCGTGCCGCTCGCGGTCACGCCGGAGGCGTTCGGGAAGCTGGTCGCCGACGAGACCGAGCGCTGGGCCAAGGTGGTGAAGACGGTGGGGCTGGCGATCGAGTGAGTTCGTAGCCCGGGTTTCGCGCTAGCGAAACCCGGGGACTGTCTAACCGCGGGCGAGACCGGCCCCGGACTTCGCTATCGCTCAATCCGGGCTACTGCTCCCTACGACGCTGGCCCGCCTCCGCGACATTCTCCACGAACACCACGATCAACCACCGCAACTCTCCATCCGTGATCCGCGCGAACGCCTGCGCCAGCCGCATTGCATCCTTCTCGGCGATCAGGTGCAGCAGCACCTAAGCGTGCGCCCCGGTTGCGCCGGTTACGACGCCATCGAACAACACGGCGACCGGCACGCCGAGCACGTCGGCGATGCGGGCGAGCCGGCTGGCGCCGACGTGGTTCACGCCGCGCTCGTGCTTCTGCACTTGCTGGTAGGAGACCCCGATCCGGTCCGCGAGCGTATTCTGCGACAGGCGGCGCGCCAGCCGATGGACGCGGATGTTGCGCCCGACGATGACGTCGACGAGGTCGGGACGTTTTGCGGGCATCTTGTCCGCATGGGCGGGAAAGCGCTCCGCTGTCAATACCTACTTTTTGGGTATCTTGTAAAGCAGCATGATGGCCGCTACGGGGTCAAATCCGATCGCCTCGGCAAGCGCCATCAATTCCACGACATCGATGCGACGTTGTCCGGTCTCGATATTCGTGATGTACGATTGATAGCGCCGGAGGCGCTTGGCGACCTGAGTCTGCGTCAGCTTCGCCGCTTTTCGCTGCGCTATGATGAATTCGACAAGCGCCTCATGGCGGGGAGAATCCAGCGTGCGCGGCATCTTGCCTCCGAATCGGGAGGCAAATCAGATATATCAGGTTATTGGTTACCTAAAATTCTGGTAGAACACCGTGTGGTGCTGTAGCTGGGATGGCGCCATTCGTAGCCCGCATAAGCGAAGCGCGATGCGGGGCGGTCTCGCCTGCGGCGTGGAAGGCCCCCGGATTTCGCTGCGCTCATCCGGGCTACGGGACTGCGGGTCTCCAAGAACGTCGAGTTGTATTCCGCATCCTCCTGCCGCACACTCGAGCGGCGCCGCCGCGCCATTGCGCGGCCGTGCGCGAGAGGGCCGAGGAGGCATCATGAGCTACCGCGGTGTTGCACTCGCCGCCGTCACCGTCGTGCTCGGCATCGGGGGCACGTTGCTGGCGCAGAACCAACCGCCCACCGTGCCGCGCTACGACCCCGTCAACCACAATCTGCTGCTGCCGGTCGGGTTCGAGAACTGGGTGTTCGTCGGCTCGAATCTCGGCCTCGCGTACCGCAACGAACTGACGGCGACGACCGCGAAGGAAGCCGCGCGCGCCGACAAGCCGGTGTTCCACAACATCTACATCAACCCGGAGGCCTATGCGCACTTCCGCGCAACGCGGCAGTTCCCCGAGCCGACGATCCTGGTGATGGAGCAGTTCGCCGCGGCCGACAAGGAGCCGCAGGGCATCCTCTCGGCCGGCGTCTACAACGGCGAGCGGATCGGAATCGAGGTGTCGGTGAAGAACTCGGCCCGCCCCGACGGATCGAAGACCCCGTGGGCCTACTACGATTTCGTCGACCGCCGCGATCCCGACAAGGTGCTGCCGCCGTTGCAGCAGGCGGCGGCGCAACCCGACGGCAATTGCTTCAATTGCCATAAGGAACACGGCAGCATCGACCATGTCTGGGTGCAGTTCTATCCGACCCTGCGCAAGCTGCTGCCGGAGCGGCGATGAGAAAGCATGGCTGCGGCGGATCACGCCGCGCCTTTGCCCGCCCGACGCGCTGCGCGCAATTTTCGCCGCGGCGCAAACCGCGCCTTTACCGTCATCCCAGGTTGGTATTCCGGTAAGGTCGCTCCCAGGGGGCCTCGCAAACCCCCGGCGCTTCCCGGCGCTCCATTCCCTCTTCGGAGGGCAGGAAAAGGGAGAAGGGGCGACCCGGAGCCTCGCTTGAAGCCGGGCGCGTTGCGTTGGCTGTTTGACAAGTGAATCGGGATTAAGAGCGCGAAGCGCGCCGCAGGCTCCGTTACCCTCCCCTGGAGGGGGAGGGTCGACGCGAGCGCAGCGAGCGGCGGGGTGGGGTGACGAATCCGCGCGCGGAATTCGGACTGGCGAAGAGAAGAAAGATCACCCCACCCCGATCCGCCTTTGCCCTTCGGGCTTCGGCGGATCGACCCTCCCCCTCCAGGCAGGGCTATCGCATATGACGCCGTTGCTTGGCTGTCGCGCCGAAAGCGCCACAGCACCTCCCCCCTTGTGGGGGAGGTCGACCGCCCGAGCCCGCAGGGCGACGGCGGGCGGGAGGGGGTCTGCTTTTCTTTGTCTGAGAAGGTTTTTCGTGGTTGTGGCGAGTCCCCCTCCGGCCTCGCTTCGCGAGGCCACCTCCCCCACAAGGGGGGAGGGAGGCTGTGGCGCTTTCAATGCCTATTTCGTCACAGACACGGCGTGCGTGTCATATGCGATAGCCCTGCCCCTCCAGGGGAGGGTGAGGAGAGAGCGGCGCATTCCGCGGGGCCTTTGCCGCCCGACGGCGCGGGATGAATCGACGCATGATCACGCCGCCGCGCCGCGATTAGGAGATCGCGCTTCGATGCTGTATGCCCACGCCGGCCGGATGATCGCGACGACCTTCACCCGCCCCGGCTTTCAAGGAAACATCGTGGCAAATCCGGAACTCGGGACCAAGCGCTTCTGCGCCGGCTGCAGCTTGAAATTCTACGATCTCAACCGGACGCCGATCGTCTGTCCGACCTGCGAAACCGTCTTCGTGGTGCCGAAGCCGGCGCCGGCGCGGCCGCGGCGCGTGTTCGATCGGCAAATCGCGCCCGCACCGCAGATGGCAACGGCGCAGACGGCGGATGTGTCGGCCGAGAACAAGGAGGACGCCGAAGTCGGCGTCCCCATGCTGGAGGAGATGGACGAGGAATAACCGCCGGCTCGCGCTGCGCTCCCCGGTTGCGGCGAGAGGTAGCGGAGAGAGAGCCGCGCTACTCCTTCTTCAACCCCGCGAACTGCGCGGCCTCGCGCGTGCGCTCGTACTCGTCCTTGAGGAACGCCGCGAAGCCGGCCGCGGTCATGAGCTCCGGCGTCGCCAGCTCGATGCCGAGCTCGCCCATGCGCTTCTGCAGCGCTTCGGCGGCGAGCGCCTTGACCAGCGCCTTCTGCAGTTGTTCGACGATCGCCGCCGGCGTCCCGGTCGGCGCAAGCAGGCCGATGTAGCTCGCGGCGGTGAAATCCTTCACGCCGCTCTCGATCATCGTGGGAACTTCGCTCGCAAGAGACGAACGCTTGGGCGCCGCGATCGCGATGAAGCGCGCCTTGCCATCGCGATGCAGCGCCAGCATGGCGGAGAACTCCGACATCGCGCCGTGGATCGCGCCCCCGATCAGGTCCGGCATGATGGCGCCGCCGCTGCGATAGGGCACGTGGGTGAGCTTGGCCCCGGTCGCGGCATTGAAGCGCTCGAGCGTCATGTGCGAGGCGCTGCCGACGCCGGAGGTGCCGATGTTGACCGGGCTCTGCTTGGACAGCGCGACGATCTCCGCAACGGATTTGGCGGCGACCTGCGGGTTCACGATCAACGCGTGCGGCGCGAGACTCGTGAGGCCGACCGGGACGAAATCCTTGAGCGGATCGTAGGCGAGCTTGGCCTGCACGAACGGGTTGACGGTGAGCGGCCCGTTCGAGCCGGAGAGCAGCGTGTAACCATCCGGATTGGCGCGCGCGACCTCGGCGGCGCCGAGGCTGCCGCCGGCCCCCGCGCGGTTGTCGATGATCACCGGTTGGCCGAGCGCTTCGGCCATGCGTTCGCCGACCAGGCGCGCCACGATATCGGCGTTGCCGCCGGGCGCGAACGGCACGATCAGCCGGATCGGCCGCTCCGGATAGGCCGCGCGCGCGGTGTCTGGGAGAAGTGTTGCGGCCGGCGCAAGACCGGCGATCAACAGTGTTCGGCGTGAAATGGGCACCGGTTTCCTCCAGTTTTTTCCTTCAACCGAGTCGTAGGGTGGGCAAAGGCGCGTCACCGTGGGTTCGAATTCGCACCGACTTCGCGCGCCTTTGCCCACGCGTACGTTTCATCCGCGTGGGAACGGCGCGGAATGCGTTTCGACGCATCATCGAGAAATGGGGGCCGCGCCTTTGCCCACCCTACAATGTTGTTAGCATGCGATGCCGAGCGCGGCCATCGCCTGCCCGGCGGCTGCGACGCCGGTGCGGTAGGCGCCGTGCGCGGTCGAGAAGTCGACGGCCGAGCAGGCTTCGCCGGCGAAGAACAATCCGCCGACCGGCTCTGCCAGCGCGGCACGCGCGGCCTCGGCGCCGGGATGGCCGTAGGTATAGGCGCCGAGCGCGAAAGGATCGCGACCCCAGGCCGACTCCACGATTGCGTGCAGGCGTTTGCGCATGTCGTTGCCGAGCAGCGCGGCGATCTGCTCGACGGCGTGGCGCGCGAACGCGCCGTCGCCGTCCTGTTCGAGCGCGCGCGCAAACGCACCGCCGAAATAGCCCTCGATCAGGGGGCGGCCGAGCGAGCGCATGTGGTAGCTGCCGGTCGCGGTCGTGACGGTCGAGCCGAACAGCCGCGTCTCGGATGGCAAGTCCTCGGGATGATCGACGCGCAGGAACGCCTTGTCGGCGACGCCGAGCGGCAGCGCGTTCGCGGCGGCGAGCTTGTGCGGGATTTCGGGATGGAATGCGAGCGTGCCGGCTGCGATCACAGGCGGCGGCACGGTGACGATCGCGGCGCGCGCATCGAGCGCGCCTTGCGGCGTCGTGATGCGCACGCGCTTGCCTGCATGGTCGATGCGGGTCACCGGGCAACCGAGGCGGATATCGAGGCCGGCCGCGTAGGCCTCGACCAGCGCGCCGTAGCCTTTGGTGACGCGCCAGTTCACGCCGGTGTCGTGGTAGCGCGCGTATTCGCGTACCGAGAGCTGCTCCAGCTCGGCGCCATTGATGTAGGTCGCCATGGCGCCGATGAGCGCGTTCCAGCGTCCGCCCGGCTCGAGATAGTCCGACGCGGGCTTGCCGCTGCCTTCCGCCTCGGCTTGGTCGAGCCTGGCAAAGAACCGCTCCCACGCCGCGCGGTATTGCGCCTGTTCGGCGGCCGGAAAGCCGGCGATGTGCGCCGGCCGCGCCCAAGGCGGCGGCAGCGGATCGATGGCAAATCCAAGTCCGCGCGCGATTCCCGCCCACTCGTTCTCGTCGGCCGAATGCAGCCAGCCGCAGCCGAGGTCGAGCGCGAGGTCGCCGGCTCGAAAAGTCCACGCCCGGCCGCCGACGCGCGCACGCGCCTCCAGCACCGTGACGGAGACGCCCGCATCGTGCAGCCGACGCGCCGCCGCGACGCCGGCCGCGCCCGCTCCGATGACGACGACGTCGGGCATGCGCGATCGGCCCTAGAAACCTTCGAGCACGATCTTGCCGCGCGTGCGCCCGCTCTCGATCATGGCGTGGGCGCGCCGCAGGTTTGCGGCGTCGATGCGGCCGAGGTTCTCGGCCAGCGTGGTGCGGATCGCGCCCGCCTCCACCATGGCGGCGACCTCGTTGAGGAGCTGATGCTGGGCGATCATGTCCGGCGTCTCGAACATCGAGCGCGTGAACATCGCCTCCCAATGCAGCGAGGCGCTCTTGCGCTTGAGCTTGGCGAACTCGAACGGCTTGGGATCGTCGATCAGACCGAACTTGCCCTGCGGCGCGATCACCTCGACGATCTGGTCGAAATGATCGTCGCTGTGGGTGATGCCGAACACGTAGTCGATCGCGGAAATGCCGGCGCTCTTGAGCTGCGCGGCGAACGGTTGCGTGTGGTCGATCACGTGGTGGGCGCCCAATTCCCTGCACCAGGCCGTGGTCTCGGGGCGCGAGGCGGTAGCGACGACAGTGAGCGCGGTCAGGCAGCACGCAAGCTGGATCGCGATCGAGCCGACGCCGCCGGCGCCGCCGACCAGCAGCAGCGCGCGGTCCCTATCGCCGCCAGGCGCAACCGCCAAGCGGTCGAACAGCATCTCCCATGCGGTGATCGCGGTGAGCGGCAGCGCGGCGGCCTCGGCGAAGCTCAAATTCCTCGGCTTGCGGCCCACGATGCGCTCGTCGACCAGGTGGAATTCCGCGTTGGTGCCGGGGCGTATGATCGAGCCCGCATACCACACCTCGTCGCCTGGCTTGAACAGCGTGGCGTCTGGGCCGACCTCAGCGACGATGCCGGCCGCGTCGTAGCCGAGCACCTTGAGCTCCTTGCCCTGCGGATCGATGCGCTTGCGCTGCTTGGTGTCGACCGGGTTGACCGAGACGGCCTTGACGGCGACCAGCAGGTCGCGGCGCTGCGGCGCCGGCTTGTCGACCTCCTCCTCGATCAGCGCTTGTGCATCCTCGACCGGAAGCGAATGCCGAAAACCCACCGCCCGCATGTTGCCCTCCCTGCCGCTTTCTCGAGGTTGATTTCGTTGATATGGGTCGCAGACGCAAGGTCAAACGAAAAGCTGGGAGCGCATGATGGGCATGCTCGAAGGCAAAGTCGCCATTGTCACCGGCGGCGCGCGCGGGATCGGGGAAGCCATTGCCAGGCGCTACCTCGCCGAAGGCGCCAAGGTCGTGATCGGCGACATCGACCAAGCGGGCGCCGCGACCGCCGCGGCGCTCGGCGCCGCGTGCCGGTTCGTGCAGGCCGACGTCGGCGACGCGGCGCAAACCAATACGCTGGTCGCGCAGGCGTGCGACGCGTTCGGCAGCGTCGACGTCCTGGTCAACAATGCCGGCATCATCCACACCGCCGACTTCCTCGAGGTGACCGAGGCCGATTTCGACCGCGTGCTGCGCGTCAACCTCAAGGCGGCGTTCCTGGTGGGCCAGGCGGCGGCGCGGCAGATGGTCAAGCAGGGCAAGGCCGGCCGGCGCGGCGGCGCGATCGTCAACATGAGCTCGATCAACGCGCGCGTCGCGATCCCGACCCAGGTGCCCTACTGCGTGTCCAAGGGCGGCATCGATCAGCTCACCAAGGTGATGGCGCTGTCGCTGGCGCCGCACGGCATCCGCGTCAATGCGATCGGCCCGGGCTCGATCATGACCGATATCCTCAGGAGCATCGCGACCGACAAGGAGGCCAAGCGCCGCCTGCTGTCGCGCACCCCGCTCGGCCGCATCGGCGAGCCCGACGAGGTCGCGGCGATCGCGGCGTTCCTCGCCTCCAGTGATTCGAGCTACGTGACCGGCCAGACCATCTATGTCGACGGCGGCCGCCTCGGCCTCAATTACGTGGTGCCGGTGAAGGACGAGGCGCTCGGATAACCTTGGGGTGGTTGAATCCGATTGACGGGAGAACGTGCGCGGGCTTCGCTGCGAAACGTCGGCACGGGCCAGCAGGTATCTGGGCACGCCGCCGAGATGAGCGCGCCATATGCCGCATGTAGACGACAATTCGAGCGACCAACCCGCCCCCGCCGCGGTGCGCGCCGCGCTCGAGCGTGTGCTGGCGAGCGAGCCGTTCCGCGGCTCGCCGCAGCTTGCGACCTTCCTGCGCTTCGTCGTGGAAGCGGTGCTGCGCGGCGAGGAGAGCCGGATCAAGGGCTACACCATCGCGGTCGAGGCCTTCGGCCGCGGCGACACGTTCGATCCGCAGATCGATCCGATCGTGCGCGTCGAGGGCACGCGCCTGCGGCGCGCCCTGGAACGCTACTACGCCGGGCCGGGGAGAGACGATCCGATCGTGCTCGAGCTGCCGCGCGGCAGCTACGTACCGGTGATACGCCGGCGCAGCCGAGGCGATGCGACGGCATGGCGCGTCAGCCCGCGCGCCCGGCTGACCGCACTCGTCGGAGCGGGCGCGCTCGTGGTGGTCATCGCCGCGATTGTCCTGCTCTGGCGTGACGGCGGCCGGGAGGGCCGCGGTACAACGGCGGCAGACCTCGCCTCTCGCGGGCAGTCGTTCGACGGCCCGCTGCGGCCCGGCAACGGCATGCCGACGCTGCTGATTCCGGATGTCGCCCTTCTGGGTCTGGCCGACCCTCCTGGAGGACTGCGCAGCCAGGTCGGCTCCGCGATTCCGTTGACGGAAAAGCTGCGCGTGGCCTTTTCGCGCTTCGATACGTTGAACGTCGCGAGAGGACCGGCGGACACGAGATCCCGGGTGCAGCCCGAGTATCAGCTCGTCGGCTCGGGCGAGATCCAGGGCGACCGCAGCATCAGCGGGCGCTTCAGGCTGCTCGACAATCGCGACGGAACCATCATCTGGTCGCAGACCTTCGGACCGTATCCGACCGCCAGGGAATACGGCGCCACCGAAGACGCCATCGTCGCAAAGCTGACGATGACGCTGGCGCCGCCGTTCGGCGTGATCCGTGCGCACGAGCGGGTCAGGCACCTCGCCACGGGCGATGGCGATCCGCGCTACCGCTGCATCGTGGAGGCTTCCGAGTCGTTCCGGACGTTCAATCCGGCGCAGCACACGCGCGCGCGCGCATGCCTGGAAGCGCTGACGGCGCGCGACCCAGGCTTTGCCATGGGGTTTGCGTATCTGGCGGCCATCTACGTGCGCGAATTTCAATATGCGCTGGGGGGCAGCGACGATCCCTCGCTGCTCGACCGCGCGCTGCGCGCGGCGCGCCAAGGGATCGAACTCGCCCCCGAGAGCGCGCGCGCCTATCAGTTGCTGTTCACGGCTCTGTTCGTGCGGCGCGACATCGCGGCGGCGTTCGCGGCCGGCGACAAGGCGCTGGCCTTGAACCCCCATGACATGACGATCCTGAGCGATTACGGCGGCCGCCTGATCATGATCGGCGAGCTCGACCGCGGCATGGACGCGTTGAAGCGCGCCGCCGATGACGGTGCGGTGCGGCCGTCCTGGTACCACTTCTACCTGTTCCTCGGCAGCTATCTGAAGGACGACATGGCGACGGCTGCGCGCCATGCCGGCCTGATCGCCACCGACACCTATCCGCTCGGGCTCGTCGCCGCCGCACTGGCGGCCGCGAGCAATGCCGATCGCGAGCGGACGCGGGCGATGCTCGACCGCCTGGTCGCGCTGCAGCCGGCCTGGCGCAGCAATCCGGCCAAGGAGCTCGCGAAGTTCATTCCCGCCGCGGGAATCGTCGAGCGGCTGGCGCGCGATCTCATGGCGGCCGGGCTCGACGGCGCACATTGAGCGAATCCGCGCCGCAGGCGGGGTAAAACGCATAACGTTATGGAATTGCAGGTATTTTACGCAAGGTAATCAGCCGCGTCGCAATTCGACCTTACGGCAATCTGCCTTTGCCGTTGCGGCATCTTGCTCCCTTCGGCCACCCGCGTGGCGCACATCAGCGGCCAACAGACCCGCGCCGCGGGTATCCCTTCCAATCCATCATGAGGCCGCGCAATGTCCTGCGAACAACCCACCTTTTTCATGAATTCCGATGTCATCTGGGTCGAGGGAAAGAGCGACTTTCCGCCGACGTCGGTCGAGCCGACCTTCGTCACCATCGCGGAAGTCGCGGCCCGCTTCGGCGTGACCCTGCGCACGCTGCGCTTCTATGAGAGCCGCGGGCTGATCGCGCCCGTTCGTCATGGTCGCGCGCGCCGCTACAGCCGCGCCGATTGCGACCGTCTCGCGCTCGTGCTCAAGGGCAAGAAGCTCGGCTTCACCTTGGTCGAGATCGGCCGCATGGTCGCCGCCGAAGAGGGCCGTGCCTCCAGCCAGTCGCTCAGGCTCAGCCGCGAAAAGTGTCTGGAGCAGATCGCCTTGCTCGAAACGCAGTTGCGCGAGCTTGAGGAGGCCATCGCCGAGCTGCGCCGCATCCACACCATGCTGGCGGGAAAGGCCGGTGCAGTGAACGAGTGATCCGGGCTGAGCCGATTCCCTTCGGGTTCGGCGCGCGCTGCCGGCGCGCCGGACTTTAGCCCTGATCGTCCTTGCTTTCACTCTTGCCGCCGAGCTGCTTGAGCTTGGCGAACACGGCGTCGACGTTGAGCTCGTCGGCCGGCTTCTTGGCCGCGGGCTCGGCTTCGGCCTTGGCGGCGGCCGCGGCCGTGGTCACCGCAGCGGGAAGCAGCGTGGTGCCGCGGTCTTCGGGCACCGGCTTCTCCTTGGCGGCGCGCTGGACCTCGAAGTCGAGCTCGATCTGCGTGCACAGGCCGAGCGTCACCGGGTCCATGGGCGTGAGCGTTGCGGCGTTCCAATGGGTACGCTCGCGAATCGCCTGGATCGTCGACTTGGTGGTGCCCACGAGGCGCATGATTTGGGCGTCCTTGAGCTCCGGATGGTTGCGCACGAGCCAGAGGATGGCATTCGGCCGGTCCTGCCGCCGCGATACCGGCGTGTAGCGCGGACCTTTCTTCTTCTTGGGCTCGGGCAGACGGACCTTGGGCGCCGCAATATGCAGCCGGATGTCGTGATCGGTCTCGGCCTTCTCGATCTCCTCGCGGGTCAACTGGCCGGTCGAGACCGGGTCGAGACCCTTGATGCCCTGGGCGGCATCGCCGTCCGCGATCGCCTTGACCTCCAGGGGATGCAGCCGGCAGAAGTCGGCAATCTGGACGAACGACAGCGCGGTATTCTCCACCAGCCAGACGGCGGTTGCCTTCGGCATCAACGGCATAGTCGCCATGGCCAAATCTCCTCTGTGCTCCGCCCGCCCTTCGGGCGAAGCCTTTTCGTCATCGGGGATGAGCGGAAAGTGGCGGGAATATAGGCATCCGGAGCACGCATGTCCAATGCGACGTGCAGGGCGCGCCGGCTTGACAGGGCCGCCCAACGCACCCCATGTCGTGGCCCGTCAGCCCTCGGCCCGAGCCCACCATGACTGCTTCCAGCGTTCCCATTCCGGGCGGCAAGCCGCCGCTCAAGGTCGTTCTCTGCTCGCCGCGCGGCTTCTGCGCCGGCGTCGTGCGGGCCATCGACACGGTCGAGCGTGCGCTCGCCATCTACGGGCCGCCGGTCTATGTCCGGCACGAAATCGTCCATAATCGCTATGTGGTCGAGGGCCTGAAGGCCAAGGGTGCGGTTTTTGTCGAGGAACTCGACGAAATACCTGACACCGGCGCGCCGGTGATCTTCTCGGCCCATGGCGTGCCCCTGTCGGTACCCGAGGGGGCGCGCAAGCGGAACTTCTTCGTCCTCGACGCCACCTGTCCGCTCGTCACCAAGGTTCATCGCGAGGTCGAAATCCATCATCGGCGCGGGCGCGAGGTCGTGCTGATCGGCCACGCCCACCATCCCGAAGTGGTCGGCACGCTCGGCCGGCTCCCCGAGGGCGCGGTCAAGCTGGTACAGACCCCGACCGACATCGAGGCGTTCGTTCCCAACGACGTGAGCAAGCTTGCCTACGTCACACAGACCACCTTGTCGCACGACGACACCGCCGAGATGGTGCTGCATCTCAAGCGCCGTTTTCCGGACATCGTAGGTCCGCACAAGGAAGACATCTGCTACGCGACGACCAACCGCCAGGAAGCGGTCAAGAAGGTCGCGCCGCTGGTCGACGCCATGATCGTGGTCGGCGCGCCGAATTCGTCGAACTCGCAGCGCCTCAAGGAGGTCGCCGAGCGCTACGCCTGCCGCCATGCCGCGCTGGTGCAGCGCGCCGCCGACATCGACTGGAGCACGTTCGGCGCGATTCGCTCGCTCGGCGTGACGGCGGGCGCCTCTGCGCCCGAAGTGCTGGTCGAGGAGATCCTCGATGCCTTCGCCGACCGCTACGCGCTCGCGGTCGAGACTTTGTCGACCGCGGATGAAAGCGTGTTCTTCCCGCTGCCGCGCGCGCTTCGCCCCCACGAGGCGGCGGAGTAGGGTCCGCGCGTATGGCGGTCTACACCGATGTGTCGGCCGAAGAGCTTGAGGCGTTCATCGATGGCTACGACATCGGCGAGCTGCTTTCCTACAAGGGCATCGCGGAAGGCGTCGAGAACTCGAACTTCCTCGTCCATACCAGCAGCGGCCATTACATTCTCACCCTGTACGAGAAACGCGTCGCGCCCGGCGACCTGCCGTTCTTCCTCGGGCTGATGGAGCACCTGTCGGCGCGCGGGCTCACCTGCCCGCAGCCGGTGAAGAACCGCGCCGGCGAAGTGCTGGGTCGGGTCGCGGGCCGGCCGGCGGCGATCGTCACCTTTCTCGACGGCATGTGGATCAGGCGGCCGAGCGCGGCGCACGGCGCGGCGGTGGGCGAAGCGCTGGCGCGCTTCCATCTCGCCGGCGCCGGCTTCACGCTGACCCGCGCGAACGCGCTTTCGGTCAAAGGCTGGCGCCCGCTGTTCGCGGCCGCCGGGCCGCGCGCCGATACGGTGCAACGCGGCCTGCATGACCTGATCGCGGGCGAGCTTGCGCATCTCGAAGCCAACTGGCCGCACGGCCTGCCGCAGGGCGTGATCCATGCTGATCTGTTTCCCGACAACGTGTTCTTTCTCGGCGACAGGCTCTCGGGCCTGATCGACTTCTACTTCGCCTGCACCGACACGCTCGCCTACGACATCGCCATCTGCCTCAACGCCTGGTGCTTCGAGCCGGATCATTCCTACAACGTGACCAAGGGCCGTGCGTTGCTTTCCGCCTACATGAAGGTGCGGCCGCTGACGTCCGCCGAGCTGGTCGAATTCCCGCTGCTCAATCGCGGCGCGGCGCTGCGGTTCCTGCTGACGCGGCTGGTCGACTGGCTCGACGTGCCGCCGGGCGCGCTGGTCCGGCCAAAGGACCCGCACGAATATTTCCGCAAGCTGCGCTTCCATCAGGCGATCGCAAGCGCGCGCGACTACGGGATCGATGCATGAGCGAGCCCGCGTCCGAGCAGCACGTCATCATCTACACGGATGGCGGATGCGCGCCGACCAATCCGGGGCCGGGCGGCTGGGCCGCCATCCTCATCAAAGGCAAACACCGCAAGGAATTGAAGGGCGGCGAAGCGCACACGACCAACAACCGCATGGAGCTGACCGCGGCGATCTGCGGACTCGAAGCCTTGAAACGGCCCTGCGTCGTCGACATGCACACCGACAGCCAGTATGTGCGCGACGGTATCACCAAATACATCAACAATTGGAAACGCAACGGCTGGCGCACCGCCGCGAAAGAACCGGTGAAGAACGTCGACCTGTGGCAGCGCCTCGAGGCCGCCCGCGGCGCCCACACCGTGCGCTGGCATTGGGTAAGGGGCCACTCCGGCGATCGGCTCAACGACCGTGCGGATCAGTTGGTGCGCGAGGCGAGGGACGCGATCAGGGCGGGCGAGAAGCCCGGCTGATCGAGGCTTGCAACGACGATCAGCCGCTTGACCTTGCCGTCCTTGTATGCGCGCAGGAACGCTGCGTAATTCTTGAACGACACGCAGCCGTTGGATTGGCCGTTCGGGCCGAGCAGGTAGCTGTGCGTCAGCAGGCCGGTGCGTCCGAAGATCGCCTCCGCGCCGCCGACGGGATGCATCCGCAGCGCCTCGTCGCCGTGGAACAGCGCCTCGCGCGGCGCAAGATCATAGACGTGCGGCGGCGTCGCGCCGTGCATCTTCACGTGCACGTAGCGCGGATCGTCCATCTTGGGCCCGAGGCCCGAATGCGCTTCGAGCTTGGTTCCGTCCGGCATGTGCACGGTGCGCGTCTCGATCTCGTAGATCGCGGTCAGGCCGCCATCGCGCATGCGGCTCGGCGCGATGCTCGGCCCGTCGGTCAAGATGCCGCCGGTCGGCGCGTAGGCGAGCGCAGGCCCGATCTCCGGAGCGATCTTGAGGAGCCGCTCGAAGGGCGAAGGTTCGGCCGCCTTTGAGAGCATCCTGTTTCGCTGTGCCAGGGCCAAGTCGGAGGGGCGCGGCGTCGGCACCGGTACGGCCTGCCCGACGGCGGGCGGCCGTTGCGGCGGGATGCTCTGCGTGGTCGCAACGTCAAACCGGCTCGTCCGCGCGGCTGACAGCAGCTTGGGCGAAATCGGCGGCGTCTGCGCGAACGTTTTGGCGAAGCCCAGCGGGCGGGCCGAATAGAGCAGGCCGGCCTCGATGGTGAAGGTGGGAACGTGAGGCGGTGCCGTCAGCGCGACCGGCTGTGCCGTCGGCACGGCGTCCCCTGTTTCCGCGGCGAGCTTGGCGTAAAGGCCCCAAGCGCCGGCGAGCGCGATGATCGCGAGCGCCATGCCGCCGAGAATTGTCTGCGGGCGGGCGTTTTGGGCGGGATGCTCGCGAAATGCCGCGCAACCGTCATCGGTGCCGATGCCGCTCATTCCCCCTCACGCACGCACGCAACAATACTGACGCTCTGCTCCGACGAAACCCGGAGCAACCGACGTGCATTAGGGCGGTTTTTCGTTAAATGCAGATTAAGTACGGGGGCCGCGCAGGCCGGCCGCGGCCGGCTTGCGCCGCAATAACCTGGCGGATGCTACATGCCCTTCAGCAGGTTCTCCGCGCCGGAAATGTCCGCCTTGCCGGGCGCGTCCTCGATGTTGAGCGTCTTCACCACGCCGTCCTCGACCACCATGCAGTAGCGCTTCGAGCGCACGCCCATGCCGCCGGCGGACATGTCGTTGTCGAGGCCGATCGCCTTGGCGAAATCGCCGCTGCCGTCGGCCAGCACCTCGACCTTGCCTTCGGCGCCGCTCGCCTTCTTCCATTCGTTCATGACGAACACGTCGTTGACCGCCGTGACCGCGATGGCGTCGATGCCCTTGGCCTTGATCTTGTCGGCGTTGGTCACGAAGCCCGGCATGTGGTTCTTGTGGCAGGTCGGCGTGAAGGCGCCGGGAACCGCGAACAGCACGACCTTCTTGCCCTTGAACACCTCGTCCGTGCTCTTCCATCCCGGCCCCTCGGCCGTCATCACTCTGAACTTGCCGTCCGGCAGACGATCGCCGACCTTGATGGCCATGATACGCTTCCTCCGTCTTGGGATTGATGCAGCAGAACTCGTTGGCGGCCGCCGGGCGCGACGGCGTTGTTGTACGACCAATTTAGCGCGCCCGCGCGATTAGTCGAGACGGTAAGGGACCTCGATCGCGTGCGCGCCGGCGACCGCGGTCAGTCTGAGGACCGCGCCGTGCGGCGTCGCGCCGGGCGGCAATCCGTCGAGATCGAACGCGAACCGTCGCAGGCCCGTGGGCGCGCCGCTGGCCGGAGCGGGGACCGGCAGCGCCCAGTCGGCGCTTGGCCCTTCGGCGAACAGCTCGACCGCGGCGTCGGCCGGTGCCGCGACGTCGACGATGACCTTGCCGGCCTCGCGTTGCACCGCGCGGATCGCAAGCGCCTCGCCGGAGCCGAGCACGGCCGGTTTCGGGATCGACGCCTCCGCGCGCATCAGTGCCTCGGTGTGCACGCCGGCGGTCTGCTTCAGCGCGAGCTCTGCCTTGCCCTGCGCGGGCACGCACAGCTTTTCGCACACGGCGTAGTCGATCGTCAGGCGTAGGGTGACGGGCTTGGCGGAATCCTGGGCCACGACGTCGAGCGGAAATACGACGCGGTCCTTGTAGCCGATCGAGATGCCGCCCGGGTCGGGAAGCCGTAGCGGCGCCGGATAGCGTACGTGCACGGCCTTCACGTTCTGCGACGCGGTAAAGTCGAATCGCGGCGGCACGCCCGAGTCACCCGGGTAGCGCCAATAGGTCTTCCAGCCGGGCGCAAGACGGACCTCTATCCCGGCGCCATGCACGGCCGCGCCTGCGACGCGGTGCGGCGATCCTGCGATCAGCCGCACGGCCGAATAGGCCGTGCCGTCCCACTGCGACTCTTCGGCCGCGCCCGCCACGCGGGCGCCTGCCAACAAGAAAACAAGATTGGCGCCGAGCATGCATGCCAGCGCGGCCGAAATTCGAGCGGGAACGAGCGACATGGCCCGGGATTTAAGGAGGCCCGCGCGCTTGCGCCACTGAATTCGGCGTGATCGGGCACCATGAAGATTCGATTCCAATGAATGGTCGGAAAGGGTAACCTCGCGCCATGAAGATCGTACGCAAACCGGGGGCGAAGACCGGCAGTCGGGGCTATCTCGACGGCCAGATGCTGATCGCCATGCCGGCGATGCGCGACGAGCGGTTTTCGCGCAGCGTCATCTACGTCTGCGCGCATTCGTCCGAAGGCGCGATGGGCATCGTCGTCAATCAGCCGGCCGCCAACGTCAATTTTCGCGACCTGCTGGTTCAGCTCGAAGTCATCCCGGCCGCCGACTTGATCGAACTGCCGCAGCAGGCCGACGTCGTGAAAGTGCTCAAGGGCGGCCCGGTCGAGACCGGGCGCGGGTTCGTGCTGCACTCGGCCGACTTTTTCATCGAGAACTCGACGCTGCCGATCGACGACGGCATCTGCCTGACCGCGACGCTCGACATCCTCAAGGCGATCGCACGCGGCAAGGGGCCCGAGAGCGCGGTGCTCGCCCTCGGTTATGCCGGCTGGGCGCCGGGACAGCTTGAGACCGAGATCCAGGAGAACGGCTGGCTGCACTGCTCGGCCGATGCGGAGTTGATCTTCGGTCCCGACACCGACGGCAAGTACGAACAGGCGCTCAAGAAGCTCGGCGTCCACCTCGGCATGCTGTCGAGCGAAGCCGGCCACGCGTAATGCTTATCCCTCCCCCGAAGGGGGAGGGTGCCGAGCGCAGCGAGGCGGGTGGGGATATCGCAAGATTGCACGAACCCCACCCGTCTCCTCGTTCGCTGCGCTCACTCGGAGCCACCCTCCCCCTTCGGGGGAGGGATGAAGATCACCGCAGACAAGCCTGAGCCGGCGGATTGGTCGGCACGTTCGGGTGGTTCTGCCGCATGGTGCGGAAGAAATGCTGGTTGGCGAAGGTGTCGCCGAGCGGAGCGGCGGCAGACCAGATGCCGTCGCAGGCGTCCTGCCGGCAGTTGCCGCCGAGCGTGCTCATCGCGCTCTGCTGCACCGGGCAGGTGCAGGTGGCCTTGTTCGGGTCGTTGCTGTCGACCACGCAAGGCGCGCCGTAGCACCAGGCCCACACCGTATCGCGGCTCTGGCACGAGAGCGTCCGGTTGGTATCGTTGTAGCGGTTCGAGTAAGTCGAGATCAGGTAGGTGCGGCCCTGCTGCGTGACCGGCGCGCGGTCCTCGCAGGCGCCCGGGCCCATCGAGAAGCCCTTCACGACGTCGCAGGAGCACAGCGCGCGCTCGATGACGTAGTTGCCGAGGCGATCGAGCGTCGGAATTCCCGAGCACGGCGCCTTGATGCACAGCGCGTAGGTGCCTTCGCAGAAGGTGGCTTGGCTCTGCATCTGGGTGGCGGTCGAGGCGGCATCGCGCGGCTGCGCGGCGGCAAGCGTGGAAACAGCGGCAACAGCTGCGGCGGTGAGCAACGTGACGGATTTCATGCGAGCCTCCCGAGGCAATTTGAGGACGCGTTACGATTTGTGCACAATCCACGTTAGCAGGGCCGGAATGTCGGGTCGATCACCGCGGGGAGGCGCGTTCGCGCTATTGCGCGGCCTGCTGCGGCGGCTGGTTCGACACCAGCGTGATCGCCTGCTCGGCCGTCATCGGCTCGCCGAAGGCGAAGCCCTGCGCGTATTCGCAGCCGAGCTGGTAAAGCTCCACCGCGTCCGCCTCGGTCTCGGCGCCCTCGGCCACCACGTCCATGCCGAGATCGTGGGCGAGCGCGATGATGGAGCGCAGGATGACCGGCCGGCTGCCCTTGCCGGTGGTGCGCACGAACGACTGGTCGATCTTGATGGTGTCGAACGGGAAGCGCTGCAGGTAGGCAAGCGAAGAGTGGCCGGTGCCGAAGTCGTCGAGCGAGAGGCTGGCGCCGAGTTCGCGCATGCGGGTCAGCATCTGCGCGGCATATTCCGGGTTCTCCATGACGAGCGATTCGGTCAATTCGAGCTTGAGCGTGCCGCGCGCGACCGCTGAGCGCGACAGCACGGTGCGCAGGTCCTGGATCAGGTCGTGGCGCAGCAGCTGGCGCGACGAGATGTTGACGCTCGCGAACAGCGGATAACGCAGCCGGGTCTGGCGCTGCCAGGCGGCGAGCTGGCGCGCGGTGCGGTCGAGCACGAACAGGCCGATGTCGATGATCAGCCCGGTCTCCTCGGCGATCGCGATGAATTCCGCCGGCGCCAGGCGGCCCATCTTGGGATGATCCCAGCGCAGCAGCGCCTCGAAGCCGGCGACCGAGCGATCCTCGAGCCATACGATCGGCTGATAGAGGATCGTCAGCTCCTCGCGCTCGACCGCGCGCCGCAGCTCGGTCTCGAGCGTCAGGCGGTCGCTCTTGCGCCCGCGCATCGCCGGCTTGAACACCTCGATGCGGTCGCCGCCGATGCGCTTGCCGTGATACATGGCGAGCTCGGCATCCTTGAGGATGTCCTCGTGCTTCTGCGGCTGGCTGTCGGCGACGAGCGCGAGCCCAATCGAGGCGGTGAGCAGGATCTCGCGGTCGTTGAAGGTGATCGGCGCCTTCAAGGTGCGGCGGATGGTGTCGGCGAACGCGGTGATGCGCGTCGGCTCGCGCTCCGAGAGCAGCAGCAGGCCGAACTGGTCGCCGGCCAGCCGCGCCAGCGTGTCCTGCGGCTTGAGCAGCCGGCCGAGCCGGCGGGCAAGCGTGAGCAGGATCGAATCGCCGACCGCGATGCCGACCGAATCGTTGACCTGCTTGAAGCGATCGAGGTCGATCACCATCACGGTCGGACGGATCGTGGAGTCGGCCTTGGCGAACGACAGCGCCGCATCGAGGCGATCGAGGAACAGCTCGCGATTGGGCAATCCGGTCAGGTTGTCGTGCACCGCATCGTGCAGCAGGCGTTCCTCGGAGGTCTTGAATTCGGTCACGTCGGTGAGCGTGCCGACCAGACGCACGACCTCGCCGTCGGATCCGACCACGGGCCGTGCCTTCAGGGCGAACCACATGTAGTGGCCGTCGAGCGTGCGCAGGCGGAAATCGAGCACCAGGCGGCCGCGGCGCTGGTCGATCACGCCGTCGAGCGAGGCGCGGAAACGGTCGCGATCCTGCGGATGCAGGAGCTCGAGCCAGTCCGCCGCCGAGCCGCCGAGCGCGCCGCGCTTCAAGCCGAGCAGCGCCTCGGTCTCCGGACTGGTGAACACCTTGTCGGCCGGGACGTCCCAGTCCCAGATCATGTCGCCGGCGCCGGTCAACGCGAGGGCGCGGCGCTCCACGTCGGACACGATGGTGGTGGCGACGCCGCCGGCGAATGCGTGCTGCATCACCGTGAAACCGATCAACATGACGATGAGGACGAGGCCGCCGAGCAGCGCCGGACCGACGATGTCGTTGGTGACGATTCCCGTCACCGCCATGCTGGCGGCGAACACCCACACCACGAACAACAGCCAGGTCGGGATCAGCAGCACCGCGCGATCGAAGCCGTGGGTCGCGAGATAGACCACGAGGCCGAAGCCCGCGACCGCGACGATCGCAAGCGACATGCGCGCGACCCCGGACGCGACCGCCGGATTGAAGAACGCGATCGCCGCGAGTGCGGCGAGGAACAACAGCCAGCCGGCGGTGATGTGGGCGTAGCGCACGTGCCAGCGGTTGAGGTTGAGATAGGCGAACAGGAACACGACCAGGGTGGCGGCAAGGATCGCCTCGCCCGAGGCGCGCCACACCCGCTCGGTGCCGGCGGAAAGGTCGAACACCTTGCCCCAGAACCCGAAGTCGGTACCGATATAGACCAGGACCGCCCAGCCGAGCGCGGCGGCGGCGGGGAACATCACGCTGCCCTTGACCACGAACAGAATGGTCAGGAACAGCGCAAGCAGACCGGCGATGCCGATGACGATGCCGTAGTAGAGGGTGAACGAGTTGACCTTGTCCTTGTAGGCGTCGGGCTCCCACAGATAGAGCTGCGGAAGCCGGTCGGTGCGCAGCTCCATCACGTAGGTGATGACCGTGCCGGGATCGAGCGTGATGCGGTAGATGTCGGCGCTCGGGTTCTCCTGGCGCTCGGGGCGGTCGCCGGAACTCGGCGTGACGTTGACGATGCGCTGCAGGCCGAGGTCCGGCCAGAACAGGCCGGAGCCGACCATGCGGTAGTGCGGCGCCACGATCAGGCGGTCGATCTGCTCGTCGCTGTTGTTGGCGAGCGCGAACACGATCCAGTTGTTGCCGGCCTCGCGCGCGCGCACTTCGATGCGCCGCACGATGCCGTCGGCGCCGGGTGCGGTCGAGACCTGGATGCGGTCGCCCTCGGTGCGCTGGCGCTCCACCGCGTCGGTCAGGTCGATCGCCGGCGCATCGATGCGGACATTCACCGCTTCGAGCGCGCGCACCGGCGTGCCGGGCGCGATGCTGAGCAGAATGGCGACCGCAGTGAGTGCGCCCAACAGACGCAAAAGTCGTCCTCCCGGCTCCGCGACCCCCGCCAGCCAAGGCTCCGATCAGTAGCCGGGCGAGCTTGAATCGGCAAGTTATTCGGCGTTAACCACGATCGGCGGCGCCGCCGTAACGTCATGCTCCGCGCGGCGCGATCCCAAGCTACAGGCCGGCCGTCCGGCGCAGCCGTTGTGTGCTTTTCTGCAGTGCGTCCTGGCGCAATCGGCCGTCACGATCGGCTTGCAGCAGCGCGTACATCACCATGAAGTACTGATCCGGGTCATAGGAGACCAGGATCAGGTCGACCCCGGCGTTGAGCGCCTCGATGCTGCCGCCGGCGAGGCCGTCGCGGCTGTGGTGGACCGCGCGCATGCCGAAGTCGTCGGTGATCAGCACGCCGTCATGCTTCCAGGCGCCGCGCAGCAGGCCGTCGATCACGGCCGGCGAGAACGAAGCCGGGCGGCGGTCGTCGAGCGCAGTCAAATGGGCGTGCGCGAGCATCGTGAAGGCCATGTTGGCGGGCATCAGCTTGCGAAACGGTAGCCAGTCCGTTGCTGCCAGATCCTCGGTGCCGGCGGCGAGAGCGGCCGCGCCGATATGGGTATCCTCGTAGACGCGTCCCAGCCCAGGAAAGTGCTTGAGGGTGCAATGCACGCCGGTCTGCAGCAGCGTCATGCAGTAGAGGTCGGCGACCTCGGCGACGACGGCAGGGTCCTCGGAGATCGCGCGCTCGGCGATGCGCGTCATGCGGTCGGCCGGATTGACGATGCCGTGGTTGAGGTCGACGACCGGCGCGAAGTTCACATTGACCCCGAGCGCGGCCAGCTCGCGGCCTTGCTTGGCCGCGTATTGCCGCACCGCTACTTGGCGCTCGGCCCGGTCGCGATGGCTTGCCACGACCTGCGCGATGGCCGGCATGCGCGTCAGCGGCGGCGATAGCCGCGATACGTCGCCGCCTTCCTGGTCTGTGGCGATCCACAACGGCGCCATGCCCTGCAGGCGACGCCGCTCCTGCAGCGCGGCGATCTCCTCCCGGATGGTGTCGGCGCTCTTGTCCAGCACGTTGCGCGCCGCGAGAAAGACACCGGCGATGGCGCGACGCTCCAGGAGCATGCGCAGCTCGTCCGGGTCGCGGTAGCCGACCAGCAGATGGCGGCCGAGTTTCTCGAGCGCGAGCGGCTCGGCGTTGAGCACCGCGTGACGCATGTAGCGGAACCGCATCTCGATCGCGAGCACAATGCCGAGACCGAGGACGGCAAGCGTCAGGACCGAAGCGCTGAGCGCACGCAACGCGCGCGCATTCGCCTTTCCGCTGCGCCATAGCCAGCCTTCAATGGCGATCAGCAGCAACGGCAGCGCGATCAGTGCGGCGAGCGCAAACGGCCGGATGCTCGCGAATGTCGTCGAGCGCCAGTCGAAGGCGACCGGCAGCAATGCGAGCACGATCGCAAGCCGAGCGGCGGCGAGCGCGAGATGGTGTCGCTGCGTGATCTGCACTGGCCCGGCTTCCCCGTAGGAGACCGCACAGGCAACCAGATCGATGGCGGATTTATGATCGCGCGGGGGGTGACGCGGTTGTCACACCGTCAACACGATCTTGCCGATATGTTCGCTCGATTCCATCAGGGCGTGGGCGGCTGCGGCTTCCTTCAGTGGGAAGGTCTTGTAGATGAGCGGCTTGACCTTGCCGGCTTCGATCAACGGCCAGACCTTTTGCTCGATCACGCGGGCGATCGCGGCCTTGTCGGCGACGCTGCGGGCGCGCAGGGTCGAACCGGTGTGGGTGAGCCGCTTGAGCATGATGCGGCGGAAGTCCACGGTGGCCTTGGGGTTGCCCTGGAACGCGATCTGCACGATGCGTCCTTCGACGCCGGCCGCTTCGTAGTTGCGCTCGATGTAGTCGCCGCCGACCATGTCGAGGATGAGCTCGGCGCCCTTGCCGCCGGTCGCCGCCTTGGTCTCGGCGACGAAGTCCTCGGTCTTGTAATTGATGGCGCGATCGGCGCCGAGCTTCAGGCAGGCTTCGCATTTCTCCTGCGAGCCGGCCGTGACGATCACGCGCGCCCCGAAGCTTTTGGCCAGCATGATCGCCGTCGTGCCGATGCCCGAGGAGCCCCCGTGCACCAGCACCGTCTCGCCCGCCTTCAAGGCGCCGCGCTCGAACACGTTGTGCCAGACCGTGAAGAAGGTCTCGGGGATCGCCGCCGCCTCGACCATGCTGAGGGGAGCAATGACCGGCAAGGCGTTGCTTTCATGCACGGCGCAGTATTCGGCGTAGCCGCCGCCCGGAACCAGCGCGGTCACCGGGTCGCCGCGGTTCCAGCGCGAGGCGCCCGCACCCAGCGCCACCACCTCGCCGGCGATCTCGAGGCCGGGAATGTCGGGCGCGCCCGGCGGCGGCGGATAGAGGCCCTTGCGCTGCATGACGTCCGGCCGGTTGACGCCGGCGGCCGCGACCTTGACCAGCACCTCGCCCGTGCCCGGGGCCGGAACCGGGCGTTCCTGCGGAACGAGCACCTCCGGCGCGCCGGGCTTGGCGATACCGATCGCGGTCATGCGCGAGGGCGCGGACATCGTTCGAACTCCTCGATCTGCGGCAGATGCCGCTTCCATAGTCGGGCGCGGCGGGTGTGACAACCGGTCTCGCTGCGGGTTAGGCTGACGGCGCGGAGGCGGCCATGCCAGCGATCGACGAAGATGATCGTCCGAAGAAGAAGATCGTGCACGAGATCGGGCAGGATCTCGCGCTTCTCTCGGTTGGCGAACTCGACGAGCGTGTCGCGCTGTTGAAGGACGAAATCGCGCGGCTCGAGGCCGCCAAGACGGCCAAGCAGGCTTCGCGCAGCTCGGCCGATCAGTTCTTCAAGCGCTGAGGGATCGAATGGTGAAGCACCTGCTTGTCGCGCTGCTCGCCGGAGCGCTGTGTTTCACACCCGGGATGGCCAGCGCGCATACGGGTCACGACCACGGCCCGAAGAAGTCGTCCAAGAAGGCGAAGAAGAAGCCCAAACAGACGCAGCGCGCCGTCATCTACGCCATGCCGCTGGAAGGGCCGGTCCGACCGGTGTCGCCGGACGCGGCCGCCGAAAAAATCCGTAAATCGACGTAACCCGTTAACGGGTCGTTAAGCTTTCCCGTTCATTACTCGGATCGTCCAGCTTCTGGACGTCGAGTGGCTCCTGTCCACTCTGTTTGACGCCTCCCTGTTATCACCTTCGAGCCGCCGGCGACGGCGGCTCCTTTTTTTGTTGCCCGGCGCCCCGCTGTCTCATTTTGGAGCAGGCGCGCTGGCCCCCGCCTTGCTGCTCCCTCCGGGTGCGGCCGCGTTGTCCTGGACAGCCGGCCCGGAGCAATCTAGCAATACGTGCGTCATGCGTGTGTTGCGTGTGTGGGGCGTAGCATGTCCGACAGTTCGTTAAGGCAACCCGGGCTCGTCTCGTTCGGCGAGCGGTTGGCCTCGTCGCAGGCGTTTTCGCTCCTGTTCAAGGACGGCATGGCGCTGGTCGAGGAGACCGCGACCTATCTCGACGGACCCGGACGCCAGGAATCCAAGAAGCTGCAACGTTCCGCCGCGCTCGCCTATGCGACCGAAAGCATGCGGCTCACCACGCGCCTGATGCAGCTCGCCTCCTGGCTGCTGCTGCACCGCGCGGTCAAGGAAGGCGAGATGTCGCTGGCTCAGGCCAACAAGGAAAAGACCAAGGTCCGCCTCTCGGTCGGCGATCCGGCCGATCCCGATACGCTGCGCGTGCTGCCGCAACGGCTCGGTGAACTGATCGAACGCTCCCTCAAGCTGCAGGAGCGGGTGCGACGGCTCGACACCACCATCCACAAGCCGGCGGAGCAGGCGGAAGACAATCCCATCGAGCGCCAGCTCGGCCTGCTCAAGGCCGCGTTCGAGCGCAGCGCATGATCCCGAAAAAGCCTGCCCCGGACTTGATCCGGGGTTGACGGACCTTTTCGGACAAGATCATGCGCAAAAGATAAGACCGAACGCGCGCTAAGTCTTCTTGCCGATCCCGGCGAACTTCTTCTGGAAGCGCGACAGCCGTCCGCCGCGGTCGAGCAGTTGCTGCTGACCGCCGGTCCAGGCCGGATGCGATTTCGGGTCGATGTCGAGATGGAGCGTGTCGCCTTCCTTGCCCCAGGTGGTGCGGGTGGTGAACTCGGAGCCGTCGGTCATCTTGACCTTGACGGTGTGATACTTGGGATGGATGTCGGCTTTCATGGCGTGTCCGGCCGTTGAGGCTGCTGGAATGATAGGAAAAGTTGCGGGCTCTATAGCCCAGCAGGATCGGCGGAACAAGCCGCATTACGCGCTCGCCGCCCACCCTGCGATGCAATGGTGGCGGTACCTGCTACAACCGGACCCGGGAGGGAAGCTGGCGATGAATTTTGCCCAAGGCGCGCCGCGCGAGCTCGGGCCTGCGGAACCGCGCGACGCGCCGCCGCCCGTTCCGGCCCGGCCAAGCCGCGTCAGGCTGCGGCCGCTGCTCGCGCTCGCCCCGTTCGTGATGCGCTATCGCGGCGTCATGCTGGCCGCGCTCGCAGCGCTGCTGGTGGCTTCGCTCGCGACGCTCGCGGTGCCGGTGGCGGTCCGGCGCATGATCGATTTCGGTTTCTCGACCGAACGCGTCGGGCTGATCGACCAGTATTTCGCCGTGATGATCGCAGTCGCCGCGGTGCTCGCCGGCGCAAGTGCGTTGCGCTACTACCTGGTCACCATCCTGGGCGAACGCGTGGTCGCCGACCTGCGCGCCGCGGTATTCGCGCACCTGACGCGGCTGGCACCTGCCTTTTTCGACACCGCGCGCTCGGGCGAGCTCGTCTCGCGGCTGACCGCCGATACCACACAGATCAAGAGCGCGGTCGGCAGCGCGGTCTCGGTCGCGTTGCGCAACCTCGTGCTGTTCATCGGCTCGTCGATCATGATGGCGGTGACGAGCCCGCGCCTCTCCTTCTTCGTCATCCTGGCGATCCCGGTGATCGTGCTGCCGCTCGTCGCTTTCGGACGGCTGGTACGGGGGCGCTCGCGCATCGCGCAGGACACGCTCGCCGACGCGTCGGCCTATGCGGCCGAGCTGATCAGCGCGATGCGCACCCTGCAGGCCTTCACCAACGAGGCGCTCGCGGGCTCGCGCTTTGCGACGGCGGTGGAGCGCGCCTTTGCCGCGGCGCGCGATTCGACACGCGCGCGGGCGCTGCTGACCGCCATCATCATCTTCCTGGTGTTCGCGAGCGTGGTGGTCATCCTCTGGGTCGGCGCGCAGGATGTGCTGGCGGGACGCCTATCGGCCGGCACGCTCAGCCAGTTCGTGCTCTATGCGGTGTTCGCGGCGAGCGGCCTTGGCCAGTTGAGCGAGACCTGGGGCGAGATCTCGCAGGCCGCCGGCGCGACCGAACGTCTCGCCGAGCTGCTTGCGATCGAGCCGGCCATCACGGCGCCCGCTCATCCGGTCCCGCTGCCCGATCCGGCGCGCGGCGAGGTCGCGTTCGACGCCGTGCGCTTCGCCTATCCGAGCCGACCGGGATCGATGGTGCTCGACGGCATCACGTTACGCGTGCGCGCGGGCGAGCGCGTCGCGATCGTCGGGCCATCCGGGGCCGGCAAGAGCACGATCTTCCATCTGCTGCTGCGCTTCTACGACCCGGCCGCGGGCGCGATCACGCTCGACGGGGTGCGGCTCGCCGACGCCGACCCGAACGAGCTGCGCCGCCGCATGGCGCTGGTGCCGCAGGACGTCGTGGTGTTCGCCGCCTCGGTCGCCGACAACATCCGCTTCGGCCGGCCGGAGGCTACGCAGGCCGACATCGTGCGCGCGGCCGAGCTTGCGGGAGCGGCCGAATTCGTCGAACGGCTGCCACAGCGCTACGACACGGCCGTAGGCGAGCGCGGCGTCACCTTGTCGGGCGGACAGCGCCAGCGCATCGCGCTTGCGCGCGCGATCCTGCGCGACGCGCCGCTGTTGCTGCTGGACGAGGCGACGTCCTCGCTCGATGCCGAGAGCGAGACCCTGGTGCAGGCGGCGCTTGAGCGGCTGATGGCCGATCGTACCACCATCGTGATCGCGCATCGCCTCGCGACCGTGCTGTCATGCGACCGGATTCTCGTCATCGATCGCGGCCGCATCGTCGAGGAGGGCACGCACGCCCAGCTCGCCGCCGCAAACGGGCTCTATGCGCGGCTCGCCAAGCTGCAGTTTCGGGGCGTGTGAGCGTTCAACACGCTGGCTATTGATCGTCCTCCCAGGGCCATTGCCGAGCCGCATGGCGAACGTGGAGGATCACGACCTCATTGGCTTCAATCGTATAGAACACAATGAAAGGGTAGCGTCCGACTGGCATCCGGCGGACATTCGCTTCGTCGGCTGTCTGTGCGAGTTCCGGATAATCGCCTAGATTTGCGATTGTTTGCTCGACGCGCGCCACAACCCTCGTCGCGGCATCAGCGTTGCGCTCGGAGATATAAGCGAAAATCTCGTCGATCTCGACAAGTGACGTTTCGGTGTAGCGAATCTTCATTAGCGGTAACGTTTGAAGACCGCTTCCACTTCCTCATCAGTTGCAAATCGCCCTTGCCGCATCTCTTCGAGGCCGCGGCGCACGCATGCTCGCTCGTCATCGTTCAGCCGATAGACGCCAACATGCTTGGCCTCGATGTCGATGACGTGCTGCAACAATTCCTCCTGCGCCTCCTCGGGCCAAGTGGAGACGCGATCGAGCAGCGTTTCGAGTCTCTTGTTCATTACATCATCATAACAGACCACACGGCAGCATGCACGCCGGTGTCAGGCCGCTGTGTCGATGCCGCGGCCGCGCAAGGCAAGGTCACGTCCCGCCGAAGAACTCGCGCAGCAGGCGATTGACGGTCTCGGGCGCCTCGACCTCGGTCAAGTGGCCGTAGCCCTGCAGAATCTCCAGCCGTCCCTGCGGCAGCGCCTTGATCAGGATCGCGGCGTTGCGCTCGGTCGGATTGATCCTGTCCTCGCTGCCTTCGATCATCAGCACCGGGAACTTGAAGCGGTCGGCCACGTCCGGGCTGTAGAAATCGGTGAGGCCGAGCTTGACCCCGTGCATGAACCCGCGCGGGTTGGTGGCGCGCAGCGTCTGCTGCACGATCGCCGCGGTCTCGGGCGGCGCCTTGGAGCCGAGCAGGGCGGCGACGCGCGCGCCGAACGCGAAGCCGCCCTTGGCGATCTGCGCCTCGCGCGTGGCGATGATCTCCCGTTTGCGCTCATCGGGCAACGCGCGCTGCCCGATACCGGTGCCGGTCATCGCGAGCTTGATGACACGATCCGGATAGTGCGCCGCGAAGCACTGGGCGACGCGCGAGCCGAACGAGTTGCCGACGAGATTGACGCGGCCGAGCTGCAGCGCGCCAAGGAAATCGGCGAACGCGTCGGCGTAGTCCTTGCAGTCGGGCCAGTCCTTCACGAAGGCGTCGGACAACATGTAGCCCGGCGCGTTCCAGGCGATGACGCGATAGCGGTCGGATAGTCCCGCGAACTGGAAGCGCCAGTGCATCGCATTGGCGCCGACCCCGTGCAGCAGCACGATCGGTGGCGCGTCGCGCCGGCCCGCCTCCATGTAGCTCCAGCGGTCGCCCAGGTACTTGGCGCGCGCCGGGCCGGAGATCTCGGCGAACTGCAGCTCGGGCAGCGCGGGAATCTCGGGCTTCATTTGCGCGTCGGCCGTCCCGGTCGCGGCCAACGCCAGCGCAGCCACGACGATCGATCGCATCGTTCTCTCCCCGCCAAGACGCGTGCCGCGCCTATCGCTCCGTCAGCTTCAACTCGATGCGGCGGTTGCGCCGGTAGGCGTCCTCGTTGCGCTCGGTGTCGAGCGGCTGGAATTCACCGAACCCGGCGGCGACCAGGCGCTGGGGCGATATCCCTCTGCTGATCAGGTATTGCACCACCGAGATCGCGCGCGCGGCGGAGAGCTCCCAGTTCGAGGGGAACTGCGCGCTGAACATCGGCCGCACGTCGGTGTGGCCGTCGATGCGCAGCACCCAGGCAATGTCGGTCGGTATCTGCTTCTCCAATTCCACGAGCGCGCTCGCGAGCTTGTCGAGCTCGGCCCGGCCTTCCGCGCGCATCGCGGCCGAGCCGGTATCGAAGAACACCTCCGACTGGAACACGAAACGGTCGCCGACGACGCGGATGTCGGGCCGGTTGCCGAGGATCGCGCGCAGACGGCCGAAGAATTCGGAGCGATAGCGCGACAGTTCCTGCACGCGCTGCGCCAGCGCGACGTTGAGCCGCTGCCCGAGGTCGGCGATGCGCGCCTGGGATTCCTTGTCCTTGCCTTCGGTGGCTTCGAGCGCGGTTTCGAGCGCGGCGAGCTGGCGGCGCAACGCCGCGATCTGCTGGTTGAGCAATTCGACCTGCGCCAGAGCGCGCGAGGTCAGCCGCTTCTCGGTGTCGAGCGCGGTCGACAGCTCGTTCGCCCGACCCGGATTGGCGCTCTCGTACAGCCCCTTGACGCGGTCACGCTCGCCCTCGGCGGTCGCGAGGTTGGCGCGCAGCGAGGCGAGCGTCTCTTCCAAGGTGACGCGTCCGGTCTTCTCCAGCGACAGCATCTCGGTGAGTTGCGTGAGCTGGGCATTGAGACGGGCAAGCGCCGTATCCTTGCCGCTCACCTCCTGCGACAGGAAGAACTGCACGATCACGAAGGTCGAGAGCAGGAACACGATGCCGAGGATCAGCGTCGACAGCGCGTCGACGAAGCCGGGCCAGTAGTCGATGGGACGTTCGCGGCGCGCGCGGGCGAGGGCCATCGGATCAGCCCGTCTTCTTGCGCACGTCGTCGCCGGCGATGCGCTCGAGCAGGCGCTGCACCTCGCGGCTCTGGCTCGCCTGCGACTCGGCCCAGTCGCGGATCATCTGCTGTTCGGTGCGCATATGGTTGACCAGCCCGTGGATCGCCTCGGCCAGATTGGCCATGGCGGCTGTCGCCGAACGGCTCGAGCCGGCGTCCGAGATGGTGTCCTTGAGGCGCTCGATCGCGGTGCGGATCTCGCCGGTCGGCGCGGCAATGCCGGGAGCGCCTTCGACCGCGACCTCGCTCACCGTCGTCGACAGCCAGTCCTCGAGCTCCATGTAAAAACGGTTCTGCGCCTGGCTGGTCTGCAGGTCGAGGAAGCCGAGCACGAGCGAGCCGGCGAGCCCGAACAGCGAGGACGAGAACGAGATCCCCATGCCGCTGAGCGGCGCCGCCAGCCCTTCCTTGAGCGCGTCGAACACGGCCCCGGCGTCGCCGCCGACTTTGAGGCCGTCGATCACCTTGCCGACCGAGCCGACCGTTTCGATCAGGCCCCAGAACGTGCCGAGCAGGCCGAGGAAGACCAGCAGGCTGGTCATGTAGCGGGAAATGTCGCGCGCCTCGTCGAGGCGGGTGGCGATCGAATCCATGATCCCGCGCATCATCGCCGACGACATCGCCATGCGGCCGACGCGGTCGCCGAGGATCGAGGCCATCGGCGCAAGCAGCACCGGCGGGCGCGCGACCGCGAGGCCGGGATCGGCGAGACGGAAACCGTTGACCCAGGCGACCTCGGGAAATAGCCGGATGACTTGGCGGAACGCGAGCAGGATGCCGATCAGGAGCACGCCGGCGATGAGCGCGTTGAGGCCGGGATTGGCCAGGAACGCCACCCAGATCTGCTTGTAGAGAACGACCACCACGAGGCCGCACAGGATCAGGAACACCAGCATCCGGATGAGGAAGATGCGGGGGGAGGATAGCTTGAAGGGGTCGAGGTCTCGCGCCATGGTCGCTCCGAAGCTCGGGCCGGAATATGGCATAGGCACGGCGGTGAAAGACAGCACCCCGAGCCATTCGGCAAGGGCGCGCGGTTCTAGCCTTTCTGCGTGGACTTGAGCAGCGCGAGCAGCTCGCCGTGGATCGTTTCGTTGCCGGCGAGCACGTCGCCGGTGCCGAACGCGTCGCCGCCGTCAAGGTCGGTGACGAAGCCGCCGGCCTCGCGCACCATGATCTGTCCGGCGGCGATGTCCCACGGCGACAGATTGCGCTCCCAGAAGCCGTCGAACCGGCCGGCCGCGATCCAGGCGAGATCGAGCGCGGCGGCGCCGAAACGCCGCAGGCCGGCGACCTTCTCCTGGACGGCACCGATCTCGCGGCGGAACAGCGCAAGGTCGCCGCGGCCGTGGTGCGGCAGCCCGCAGGCCACCACCGCGTCGGCGAGGCGGCGGCGCGCCGCGACCCGGATGCGCTGGTCGTTGAGGAACGCGCCCTTGCCGCGTTCGGCGGTGAACAGCTCGTCATTGGCCGGATTGTAGATCACGCCGGCGACGATCATGCCTTCACGCTCGAGCCCGATCGAGATCGCGAACTGCGGAATGCCGTGCAGGAAGTTCGACGTCCCGTCGAGCGGATCGACGATCCAGGTATGGGTCTGGTCCGAGCCCTCGCTGCGGCCGCTTTCCTCGCCCAGGAAGCCGTAGCCCGGGCGCGCCTTGGCGAGCTCCGCGCGTAAGGTTTCCTCGGCGCGATGATCGGCCGCCGACACGAAATTGGCCGGGCCTTTCAGCGAGACCTGGAGCTTCTCGATCTCGCCGAAATCGCGTTTGAGGCCGCGCCCGGCCTTGCGCGCGGCGGCGACCATCACGTTGATGAGGGCGGAGCGAATCACGGGGGCTGGAGTCCAATTCGTTCAGATTGAAGCGTGGAGCGCGTCGTTTCTTTGGCGATTGCGCGTGATCTTGTCCGAAAGTCTGCCGGGCTTGATTTCGCCGCCGCTGATCTTGGCCATGAAGCACCCGCGAGAACGCGGGTGGTCTGCCCGCCGCCGCCATATCCGTCAAGAGCGCGGCAGCCCGAGCAGCGCGAGCCAGGCTTTCGCCGCCTTCTCGCCGGCTTCGCGATCGCTGGCGCCCTGCTTCTGTACGAACACGTCGAGCCAGGGATCGGATGCTCCGCCGGCCTTGGCGACGATGTGCCACTTGGTGGCCGCCGCCGCATCGATCGTGAGCCCGCGGCCGGTCGCGAGGATGCGCGCGAGCCGGTTCTGCGCGATCGGGTTGCCGCGCAACGCCGCCTTGCGGAACAGCGCAGCCGCAGCGGCCTCGTCCTTGGCGACGCCCGAGCCGTTGAACAGTGCGATCGCGTATTCGACCTGGGCGTCGAGGATGTCGGCGCGCGCCGCAAGGCCGAGCAGGCGAGCCGCGGCGACCGCATCCTTGGGGACCCCGCTGCCGGCCTTGTACAGGGTTGCGAGCGCATACTGGGCTTCCGGGCTGCCGGCCTCGGCTGCGCCGCGCAACAGCTCGGCCGCCTTGGCGGTATCCTGCGCGAACTGCTGGCCTTCGAGATGAAGCAAGGCGAGATTGTAGGCTGCGGCGACATGACCGAGCTTGGCGGCCTTCTCCAGCAGGGCGGCGGCCTCGGCGCGATCCTGCGCCACGCCGCGGCCGGAAAACTTCTGCATCGCCAGCGCGAAGATCGCCTGCCGGTCGCCGCGGTCGGCCGCGAGCGAGAACCAGGCGATCGCCTTCTTCTCGTCGCGCGGCACGCCATAGCCGTTGACGTAGAGCTCGCCGAGCAAGGTCATGGCCTTCGGGTCGCCGAGCTCGCTCGCGCGTCGCGTCGCTTCCGCGAAGGCGGCGAGATAGTTGCCGCGCTGGAACGCGCCGAACGCGATGTCGGGCTCGGCAGACGCGGCCGGCGCGGGCGCCGCCTTCGCCGGTTCGGCGGCAGCCGGCGGGGCGGGGCGCTTGCTCTTCGGCTGCGCAGCCGGTCTCGCCGGTGTATTCGGCTCGGCCTGCGGGGTCGGCGGCGTGATCTGGATCGGCGCCTGCGCCAAAGCCGGCGCGATGCACCCCGCCAGAACAAGCGCGAGTGTCCCGATTCTGAAGTTCGCACGCATTCGCGGCACACTCGGAAGCGAACTGCGGGTTCGGGGCACTAGCGCGGACGGCTTCATCGTGCCGGCTCCGCAACGGCGAGCAGCGGGCCGATCGATTGCAGGGCCGCCGCCGGCCCGCGGGCGTCGTTCCACACCAAGTCATCGACGGCGACGAAATCGGCGCCGATGCGCACCAATTCGGCGATTTCGTCCCGGTCGGCCGCATAGCCGACGCACGGGATCTCGAACACCTCGGCCCACCACGCGACGCGCTCGAGAATCGCGTCGAACGCCGGCCGATAGCCGTCCGCCGCAGGCTCGCCGAACATCACGTAGTCGGTGCCGCGCTCGGCCGCCAGCATGGCGTCGTGGCGGGTCTTCAGCCCTCCGCAGCCGGCGATGCGGTCGGGCTTCACGCGCGCATAGGCCGCCGTGAATGCATCGATGCCGGTCAGGTGGGCGCCGTCGGCATGCTCCGCGCCGATCGAGGGATGCTCGTAGATCACCAGAGCCACGCCGCGGTCTTGCACGCCACGGTTCAAGGCTTGGACACGCCTGGCGAGGGTCGCTTCGTCCGCGTCGGCCAGGCGCAACAGCACCGCGGCGATGTCGGCGCCGGAACCAAGAGCGTCTTTCAGCGCGTCGGCGATCTGCATGGGATCGCTCACCGGCGGCGTGATCAGATAGAGCCGCGGATCGTCACGCCACGCTTCGCTCTTTTGCCCTCGGGACGCCATGGCCTGTCCGATGCGACCGCATTCGGGCGAAATGGGGGCCTGGAGCGGCGGCAGATCACGCCGCCTTCTTCTCCAGGTCGGCCTTCCACTCACCGAGCGCCGCGAGACTGTTCATCATCGCGCGGTGCGTGAAGGCGCGCTGCGCCGCCGCGACGTTCTCGGATTTGCCGGCCCAGGTCTTCTGCGGCGCGGCCTGCAGGGCGCGACCGTAGGAAAACGTGACGTTCCACGGCAGCGGACCGAGCCGATTGATGGCATCGAGATGGGCGGTCGCCTCTTCGTCGCTCTGTCCGCCGGACAGGAACGCGATGCCGGGCACGGCGGCCGGCACGCACGACTTCAGCAGCCGGGCGGTCTTGAGCGCGACTTCCTCCACCGAGGCGCGTTGCGGGCTTCTCGTGCCCGGCACCGCCATGTTGGGCTTGAGCACGATGCCTTCGAGCAGCACGCGATTGTAGTAAAGCTCCTCGAACGTGGTGCGCAACACCCACTCGCTCGCCGAATAGCAGCGGTCGATGTCGTGATCGCCGTCCATCAGCACCTCGGGCTCGACGATCGGGACGATGTCCTCCTCCTGGCACAGCGCCGCATAGCGCGCGAGCGCATGCGCGTTGGCCTTGATGCAGGGGTAGCTCGGGATGCCGGCGCCGATGGTGATGACGGCGCGCCATTTGGCGAACCTGGCGCCGAGGTCGCGATACTCGACCAGGCGCTCGCGCAGCCCGTCGAGGCCCTCGGTGATCAGTTCGCCCGGGCAGAACGGCAGCGGCTTGGTCCCCTGGTCGACCTTGATGCCCGGCACCGCGCCTGCCTGCTCGATCAGCCTGACCAGCGGCGTCCCGTCCTTGGCATTCTGGCGGATGGTCTCGTCGTACAGGATCACGCCCGAAATGTACTTCGACATCGCGTCGCTCGAGCGGAACATCATCTCGCGGTAATCGCGCCGCGAGTCGGCGGTCGAGTCCACGCCGATCGCGTCGAAGCGCTTCTTGATCGTGCCCGAGGAACTCGTCGGCGGCGAGAATGCCGCGACCCGGGGCGACCATGGCCTCGGCGATTCTGTTGAGTTCCGTGAGGTTCATCCGCGTCTCCCTGATTCCCTGCGCCGGAGCACTTTGGCGCTTCTCATAGCGCAAGGCCAAATACGCTGACTATCCCCTCGGATGCGGCATCCACGGTGTCGCACGGCGGGCCGGGCCCGACACTCCCGCACGGGGGTGCAATCCGTCTCGGCAGCGCTATATGTTGCGAAGCAACATTTATTGGTGCATCGCAGCAACGATCGTTCCCTTCGCGCGTTGGGGGACGCCTGAACGTCTGACCCAAGGAGAACCACCCACGTGCGCCGTCTCGGACATACCATCTCAGCTCTCGCCCGCTATCGCCGCCATTGGGCAACACTCATGGAAGCGGCGCGTGGCCCGCGGGCCGCGCCCACCGCATCCGATGCTGCGTCACCGCGGCTGACCGAGGTGACCGGATTCGGCTCCAACCCCGGGGCGTTGCGGATGTTCAGCTACGTGCCGGACGCGCTGGAACCCGCGCCCGCGCTCGTGGTGGCCCTGCACGGCTGCACCCAGTCCGCCTCGAGCTATGATCATGGCGCGGGCTGGTCGACTCTGGCGGATCGCTACGGCTTCGCCTTGCTGCTGCCGCAACAGCCGGCGTCGAACAATCCGAAGGCCTGCTTCAACTGGTTTCAGTCGGGAGATATCGCGCGCGACTGCGGCGAGGCGCTCTCGATCCGGCAAATGGTCGCGAGGATGATCGCCGACCATCGGGTCGACCCCCGTCGCGTGTTCGTCACCGGCCTGTCGGCGGGGGGCGCCATGACGTCGGTCATGCTGGCGGCCTATCCGGACGTCTTTGCAGCCGGCGCCATCATCGCCGGTCTGCCGTACGGCAGCGCCACCAATGTGCAGCAGGCGTTCGAGAGCATGTTCCAGGGCCGATCGCGCCCGGCGCGCGAATGGGGCGATCTGGTGCGAGGCGCCTCTCCCCACCAGGGGCCCTGGCCGCGCGTGTCGGTGTGGCACGGCGACGCGGATGCGACGGTGAAGCCGGCGAATGCCGAGGACATCATCCGGCAATGGACGAATGTGCACGGGATTAAGACCGCGCCGACGGAAAGCATGGTGGAGGGATATCGGCGCCAGGTCTGGCGCGCCGCCGGCGAGGACGTGATCGAGTCCTACACCATCACCGGCATGGCCCACGGCATGCCGCTCGCCACCGGCAGTTCCGACCGGCAATGCGGTGCGGCCGGTCCGTTCCTGCTCGAGGTCGGTATCTCGTCCTCCTATCACATCGCGATATTCTTCGGCCTGACCGGCACGGTGCGCGCGGCCGCGAGCGAAAGTGAACGCGCCGCTCCCGCCGACGAACGCGGGCGCGCCTCGATCGTGCCCGACACGGGGATCGAGATCATTCCCGACGAGCGGGTCGAGATCCTGGCCCCGGAGGCGGCGACGCAGGGGGAGCGCAGGGAACCCGAGCGGCGCGGCCCGCTCGATATCTCGGCAATCATCGCCAAGGCTCTGACGTCCGCGGGGCTGATGAAGCCGCCGGGTTAGCGACTGACGGTCCGCAGGCGGCCTCAAAGTCCAAACCGAGACACTATCCCTTCAACACTTCGACGCCGGGCAGCGGCTTGCCCTCCATCCATTCCAGGAAGGCGCCGCCCGCGGTCGACACATAGCTCAGCCGGTCGGCGACGCCGGCGGCATTGAGGGCTGCGACCGTGTCGCCGCCGCCGGCGACCGCGACCAGCTTGCCCGCGGCCGTGCGTTCGGCCACATGGCGGGCGGCCGCGACCGTCGCGCGGTCGAAGGGTGGAAGCTCGAAAGCGCCGAGCGGACCGTTCCACACCAGAGTTGCCGCATCTTCGATCGCCGCCTTCACGCGCTCGATCGACTGCGGACCGATATCGAGGATCATGCCGTCGGCCGGGATCGCATCGAGGCCATAGGCGTGCGACGGCGCGTTGGCCTCGAAATGAAACGCCACGATGGCGTCGACCGGCAGGATGACGGCGCAGCCCGCTCGCTCCGCCTTGTCGAGGATGCGCCGCGCGGTGTCCGCCAGGTCTTTCTCGGCGAGCGACCTGCCGATGCCGATGCCCTGCGCATGCAGGAAGGTGTTGGCCATGCCGCCGCCGATGACGAGGTCGTCGACCTTGGCGATCAGGTTTTCCAGCAGCGCGAGCTTGGTCGATACTTTCGCGCCGCCGATGATGGCGGCGACCGGCCGCTGCGGCGCGTCGAGCGCCTTGGCGAGCGCTTCGAGCTCGGCCTGCATGGTGCGGCCGGCGTAGGCCGGCAGCCTGTGGCCGAGGCCTTCAGTCGAGGCGTGCGCGCGGTGGGCGGCGGAGAAAGCGTCGTTGACCCAGATGTCGCCGAGCCGCGCGAGCCGCTCGACGAAGGCCGGATCGTTGTTTTCCTCTTCCTTGTGGAAGCGCGTGTTCTCCAGGCACAGCACGTCGCCGGGGCTCATGGCGGCCACCGCGGCCTCGGCGGCTTGGCCGACGCAATCCTCCGCGAAGGCGACCGGACGCTCGATGATCTCGGATACGACCGCGGCCACGGGCTTGAGCGACTGGGCGGGATCGCGCCCCTTGGGGCGGCCGAAGTGGGACAGCAGGATCACCTTGCCGCCCTTGCCGGCGATCTCGGCGATGGTCGGAGCAATGCGCTCGATCCGGGTCGTGTCGGTGACCTTGCCGTTCTCGGTCGGCACGTTGAGGTCGACGCGCAGCAGCACGCGCTTGCCTGAGACGTCGGCCTGATCGAGCGTGCGGAAATTCCTCATGCAATTTGGCCTCCGGCCATCCTTCGAGACGCCTCGCTGACGCTCGGCTCCTCAGGATGAGGGCTTCAGGCTCCGCCTCGTCCTGAGGAGCCCGCCGACGCGTCAGCGAAGGCGGGCGTCTCGAAGGACGGCAAGGTCAAATCAGCTTGCCCATCGCCACGGCGGTGTCGGCCATGCGGTTGGAGAAGCCCCATTCGTTGTCGTACCACGCCATCACGCGCACCAAGGTGCCGTTCATCACCTTGGTCTGTTCCATGTGGAACGTGGCCGAGTGCGGATCATGGTTGAAGTCGATCGAGACGTTGGGATCGTTGGTGTAGGCGAGGATGCCCTTGAGTTGCTGCTCCGACGCGCGCTTCACCGCGTCGTTGATCTCTTCCTTGGTGGTCGCCTTCCTGGCCACGATCTTGAGATCGATCACCGAGACGTTCGGCGTCGGCACGCGGATCGCGACACCGTCGAGCTTGCCCTTGAGCTCGGGCAGCACCAGGCCGATCGCCTTGGCGGCGCCGGTCGAGGTCGGGATCATCGATAGGCCGGCCGCGCGCGCGCGATAGAGGTCCTTGTGCATCGTGTCGAGCGTCGGCTGGTCGCCGGTGTAGGCGTGGATCGTGGTCATGAAGCCGGTCTCGATGCCGACCGCGTCGTTCAGCACCTTGGCGACCGGCGCCAGGCAGTTGGTGGTGCACGAGCCGTTGGAGACCACTTTGTGGCCGTTGGTGAGCTTGTCGTGGTTGACGCCGTATACGACGGTGAAGTCGGCCCCGTCGGCCGGCGCGGAAACCAGGACGCGCTTGGCACCGGCGGTCAGGTGCGCGGAAGCCTGGTCCTTCGACGTGAACAGGCCGGTGCATTCAAGCGCGATGTCGATGCCGAGGTCCTTCCAGGGAAGCTTCGCGGGGTCCCTCTCGGCCGTCACCTTGATCTTGCCGTTGCCGAGGCTGATCGAGTCGCCCTCGACCGTCACCTCGCCGGGAAAGCGGCCGTGCACCGAGTCGTAGCGCAGCAGATGTGCGTTGGTGGCGACAGGCCCGAGGTCGTTGAGCGCGACGACGTCGATGTCGTTGCGGCCCGACTCGGCGACGGCGCGCAGGATGTTGCGGCCGATGCGGCCGAATCCGTTGATGGCGACCCGGACGGTCATGTGAGTTTCTCCTGACTCTCCACCGTCATGGCCGGGCTTGTCCCGGCCATCCACGTCTTGCTTGTTCCAAGCGAAGGAAGACGTGGATGCCCGGCACCATAGGCGAGCGAAGCGACGCCGTCCTTCGGACGACTATGGCCGGGCATGACGAAAACTGGCCCGGCGCCTTGTTAGCTCAAGCGCCGAGCTTGCTCAACGCCGCCGCGGCGACCCGCTCGGGCGTGATGCCGAAGTGCCGGTAGAGGTCCTTGTAGGGCGCGCTCGCGCCGAAGCCGGTCATGCCGACGAAGGCGCCGTCCGAGCCGATGATCGCGTCCCAGCCCTGGCGCACCGCGGCTTCGACCGCGACTTTCGCCGGCGCTGAGCCGATCACCGCCGCGCGCGCCTGCGCGTCCTGCGCCAGGAACAGCTCGAAGCTCGGCACCGATACCACGCGGGCGAGCACGCCCCGCGAATCCAGGAGCTTCTTGGCGCCGACCGCGATCGCGACCTCCGACCCGGTGGCGAAGATCGAAACGCGCGCCTGGCCGGCGATCGATGCCGCGATCTCATAGGCGCCGTGCGCGCACAGATTGCGCGTGACCATCTCGTTGCGCAGTTGCGGCAGGTTCTGCCGCGTCAACGCGAGCACGCTCGGCCCGTCCTTGCGTTCCAGTGCAAGCTGCCAGCATTCCACGGTCTCGACCGCGTCGCACGGCCGCAGCACCATGAGGTTCGGGATCGCGCGCAACGCGGCGAGATGCTCGACCGGCTGATGGGTCGGGCCGTCCTCGCCGAGCCCGATCGAGTCGTGCGTCATCACGTGGACGACGCGTTCGCCCATCAGGGCGGCGAGCCGGATCGAGGGCCGGCAATAGTCGGAGAACACCAGGAACGTGCCCGAATAGGGAATGACGCCGCGGTGCAGCGCCATGCCGTTCATCGCCGCCGCCATGCCGTGCTCGCGCACGCCGTAATGGATGAAGCGGCCGGAATAGTCCGTCGCGGCAATCGCCTTCATGCCCTTGGGGCGCGTGTTGTTCGACCCGGTGAGGTCGGCCGAGCCGCCGATCATTTCGGGAACGGCGGCCGTGAGCGCATCGAGCGCGTTTTGCGACGCGATGCGGCTGGCGATCTCCTGCGGCGCCTGGCTGAGCTTTTCCTTGACGCCGCGCACCGTGTCGGCGAGCGCCGCCGGCAGGTCGCCGTTCTGGCGCCGTTCGAATTCGGCGCGCGTGTCGGCGGGGAGCGCGGCGAGGCGCTGATCCCAAGCCTTGCGCGCGGCCTTGGAGCGTTGTCCCGCGGCGCGCCAGCTTTGCAGGATATCGCCCGGAACCTCGAACGGCGCGGAGCTCCAGCCGAGCTTCTCGCGCGCGCCTTTGATCTCGTCGGCGCCGAGCGGCGAGCCGTGCGATTTCTCGCTGCCGGCCTTGGTGGGCGCGCCATAGCCGATGGTGGTGCGGCAGGCGATCAGCGACGGACGGTCGGACTGCTTGGCATTCGCGATTGCTTTCGCAATCGCTTGGGGATCATGGCCGTCGATGCGGCTCGCGGCCCAGCCGGCCGCCTCGAAGCGCTTGACCTGATCGACCGAGTCGGCAAGCGCGAGCGGGCCGTCGATCGAGATGCCGTTGTCGTCGAACAGCACGATCAGCCTGGCGAGCCTGAGATGGCCGGCGAGCGCGATCGCTTCCTGGCTGATGCCTTCCATCAGGTCGCCGTCGGAGGCGAGCACGTACGTATGGTGATCGACCACGTCGCTGCCGAATTCGGCGGCGAGGTGCCGCTCGGCGATGGCCATGCCGACGGCGTTGCCAAGTCCTTGCCCGAGCGGACCGGTCGTGGTCTCGAGGCCGGGCGTGATGAAGTTCTCCGGATGACCTGGGGTCAGCGATCCGAGCTGGCGGAAGCGCTTGAGCTGATCAATCGTCATCGCCTCGGAGCCGAGCAGATGGAGAACCGCGTAGATCAGCATCGAGCCGTGGCCGGCCGACAGCACGAAGCGGTCGCGGTCCGGCCACCGCGGATCTGCCGGATCGAATTTGAGGAACTGCGTGAACAGCACGGTCGCGATGTCGGCCGCGCCCATGGGCAGGCCGGGATGACCGGATTTCGCCTGCTCGACTGCGTCCATGGCGAGCGCCCGGATGGCGTTGGCCATGCGGTCGTGCTCGGCACGGCTCGCCACCGCATGCGAATCGCGTTGCACGGCAGCCGAGGCAGGTGGGTTCATCAATTTTCGCCCTGTTTAGAAGGGCGTGGATAGCACCTGAGACCTTCAAGTCAATGCGCCGGCCCTGTGCGGCTGTGGGTTGTTCACGAATACCCGGGCGGCGGCACGAATCCGCCGATCGTCTTGGCCATCAGCTTGGCGAAACTAAGCGAAGTCTTGTCCTGTCCCTGCGCGGCGATCGCCTGATAGCCGACCGGCAGGCCCGACTCGGTCGGGCCCGCGGGTCCTACCGTCGAGGGCAGATAGACCAGGCCCGAGTAGCCGGCCCAGAACAATTGGTCGGTCGAGGATACGCGCTTGTTGTCGATCGTGATTCTGCGCCGCCAGCGCTTGCCCGGGTGCTCGTGGTCGTGCGGGAACGCAGCGGAGGCCGCAACCGGGCAGAGCAGGATGTCGTAGTCCTTGAAGAAAGCGTTGAACTTGAGTCGCATGTGGTGGCGCTCGTTGTTGAGCTTGAGCCATTGGCGGTGCGGCATGGTCACGCCGTCGAGCATCTGCGCCAGGATGGGTGCATCGTCGCCGTCCGCCTTCGCTTTCTTCCAGTCTTCGATCTCCGCATCAGTGGTTCGCGCCGAGGTCGCGGCGCGCAACAGGCGGATGTAGACGTCGTGCAGTCGGCCGGTGTCGATGTCGGGCGCCGCCTCCTTGACCTTGGCGCCGGCCTTGGCCAGCGCGTCCACCAGCGCCTGCAGCTTGTCGGCGTACTCGCTGTCGACGTCGCTGTTGGGATCGGACAGCTTCACGGCGATGCGGAACTGGCGCAGCGAGGTCTTCGCGCACTTCGGCAGCGCGACCTTGAACGGCATGCCGTCGAGCGGGTCGGCTCCGGCCATGATGTCGAGCGCGAGATCGAGGTCCTCCGCGCTGCGCGCGAGCGGCCCGACCACCGAGATGTCGGGCTTGGCAACGCTGGCGGGCATCGCATGCCCGCCATAGGTGATCAGGTCGTAGGTCGGCTTGTGGCCGAATATGCCGCAATAATGCGCCGGGTTGCGGATCGAGGAGCCGATGTCGCTGCCGGCATCGATGGCGGTGAGGCCCGCCGCCAGCGCCGCCGCCGAGCCGCCGGAGGATCCGCCGGGCGTGCGGCTCAGGTCCCACGGGTTGTTGGTGGTGCCGTAGATCGCGTTGTAGCTCTGCCAGTCGGCGAGCATGAGCGGCACATTGGTCTTGCCGAACAGCACGGCGCCGGCGTCGATCATGCGCTGGGCCGCGACCGCCGTCGTCTCGGTCACGTTGTCCTTCAGGTCCGGCAGCCCCCAGGTCGTGGGTGAGCCCGCCACCTGATAGCTCTCCTTGATGGTCATCGGTACGCCGTGCAGCGGGCCCCAACGCTTGGCTTTCTTCAGCGCCGCATCCGCCGCCTTGGCGCGCTTGCGCGCCTGGTCGGTATCCATCCAGATGATGGCGTTGAGCTTGGGATTGTACTTCCCGACGCGCGCGAGGAAATGATCGAGCAACTCGAGGCAGCCGACCTTTTTCCTGCGGATAAGGGCCGCCAGTTCGATCGCCGATTTGTAGTGCAGTTGATCCATGATCGCCCCCGATTGCCGGAGCGCCGATCTTACACTCTGCCCTCATCCTGAGGAGCCCGCCATAGCGCGTCGAAGACGCGCGTAAACGCGCTTTTGGCGGGCGTCTCGAAGGATGCAGGCTCTGGCGCTTGTGGCCATGGTTCGAGACGGCCGCTTTGCCTGATGGCAAAGCGGCCTCCTCACCGTGAGGCTGGCGGTTTCACGGTTGCGGCGGACTGATCCAGCGCGCGCCGATCAGGACCGCGGCCGTCATGACCGCGCAGATGAGGGCGAGCCAGGAGCCGGCGGCTGCCACGCCGGCGGTCGCCGCCCATCCGATCGACGACAACGCTTCGGCAAAGGTCGCGACGCGCGAGGAGGTCTGGCGGCGGCGGAAATGGCTGCGTTTGGCCTGCGCACGGAACCAGAGCTGGATCGCGGTCGCCGCGGCGGCCGCCACCGCGACGCCGGCGGCGGCGATCGCCGCTTGCACCGGTGAGGCGAGCGCGAGCGCCAGCACGAACGGCGCGAACACGATCGCGATGACGCCGATGACCGCTTCGATCTTGGCGCGCACGATTGATCCGGCCGCCACCGGCGCCGTGGCGACGAGATCGGGCGCGTCCTCGCCCGAGATGGCGAGCCAGGCGAGCCCGCCGGCGAGCTGACCGGCGGCCATGACCAGCACCGGCACCAGCAAAGTGAGCGCGCCGTTGTCGTCGCCGAAGCTGCGCCACAGCAGCAGGGCCGGCGGCAGGAGGTAGAGCAGCTGCATCAGCGTCTGCGACGCAAGCCATGGATCGCGCAGCAACAGCGTCCATTCCTTGCGCCGCAGCGCCCGTGCCGGCGAGGTCGTGCGGAAACCTGCCGCCCGGCGCGCTTGGCTGACGGTCGTGCCGGCAACGCCGGCCGCGGCGATCGCGTGGTGAGCGAAGCGGGGCGCGAACGCCGCAATGACCAGCCCGAGCAGGACGAGGCTCGCGCCGAGCACGGCCGCGAGTGCGCTCAAGTTCCCGAGCATCGCGCGCGCCGGCCACCAGGCGATGCTGTCGAGGCCGGGCGCGAGCGCGGCGACCGCCTCGGATTGCAGCGCGACAAGGCGCGACAGCGTCCCGGACGACAGGATGGCGGCGACCTGCAGCCCGATCACGAAGGCCGCGCCGATCACCGCGGCCACGATCTGCGCGATGAGACGGGTGCGTTTGGGTCCGACCGCATGGAATAAGCCGACGGTGAGCGCGACCGCGAGCGCCGCGGCCGTCGCCCCCATGGCGGCGAACACCCCATAGGCGCCGAGCCACTGCGCGCCGCCGCGCAACGCCAGCACGTTGATGAACGGCGCGGCGATCAGCATGGCCATGGCGGCGACGGACAGCGCCACGGTCGCAATACGAACCGCGAATGCGCGGCTCGAGGCAACCGGCGAGGACAGGATCAGGTCGAGGTCGGAGCGCGCATAGAAGGCGCGCGTCACCGACTCCATGGCCTGCGACAGCATCAATGACCAGGACAGCAAGGCGCACCCGGTGATCACGGTGAGCGTCAGCGTGTCGGGTGCGTGGCCTGCGCCGGCATGGCGGCCGACCATGAAATCCGCGAGCAGGTGCATAAAGACGGCGAAGACGGCGCCGGCGGTCATGACGGTGCGCAGGGGCCAGCGCCGCCCGGCCGTCATCATCGACAACCAGTCGCGCCAGCCGAGGCGCAATTCGTGCTGCGCGAACCAGACGAGGGTGCCAGGACTGCGCACGTCAAAGACTGCTCACGTAAGGACTGCTCACGGAAAGACTGCTCACGCGGCGGCTTGCTCGGCGACGAGGGTCAGGAAGGTGTCTTCCAGGCTGGTGGCGCCGGTGCCGGCCTGGCGGCTCAACTCGTCGAGCGTTCCTTCGGCGATGAGCCGTCCGTGCGCGATGACGCCGATGCGGTCGGCCATGCGTTCGGCGACCTCGAGGATGTGCGTGGTCATGATCACGGTCGCGCCGGCGCGCACGCGCTCGCGCAGCACGGTCTTGACCAGGCGCGCCGAGCCGGCGTCGAGCCCGGTGAGCGGCTCGTCGAGGATAATCAGCCGCGGTTGATGCACCAGCGCGCCGGCGAGCGCCACTTTCTGCCGCATGCCCTTGGAGAAGCCCTCGCAGCGCTCGTGGGCGTGGGCGCCAAGGCCGAGCCAGCCGATCAGGTCGCGCGCGTGCGCCTCGGCCATGCCGGGGTCGATCCCCCACAGGCCGGCGACGAATTCAAGGAACTCGAACGGGGTGAGCTTGTCGTAGATCATCGGCTCGTCGGGAACCCACGCCATGATGCGTTTGGCCGTGACCGGCTCGGCCAGCGCGTCGATGCCGAACACCGAGATCGTGCCGCGGTCGGGCTGCAGCAGTCCGCTCACCAGCCGCAAGGTCGTCGTCTTGCCGGCGCCGTTGGGGCCGAGCAGCGTGTAGAACTCGCCGCTGCGCACCGTCAGATCGAGCGCTTCGACGGCCGGGCGGTCGAAGCGCTTGGCGAGGCCGCGAATCTCGAGCGCATGAACGGGTCTGATCTGGTTCATCGGCGTGCGATCCGGTTGGACTCGAGGTCGATTGGTCCTAGGGCAGAGAGGTTTCGGGGCCATGAATCCGCAGGCGTGAATTCCGCGCCCGCGGGTGCAGGCCGGCCCAACGGCCAACAGGGCTGCCAGTTCGCGGGTGACTTTGATAGAAAGCGCTAACCAAACCGTGCGTGGAGGAATTCAATGGACATACGCCGCTGCGGGAGCGTGCCGACCCGGCGCCAGCCGGCCGACGCATTCACCGGAACCGCTTGGCAGGATCCGATCATCGAGGCGCCGGCGCCGGCCCGCATCCGCTGCGGCCGGGTGAGCTTCGAGCCCACCGCGCGCACCGCCTGGCATACGCATCCGCTCGGGCAGACCCTGCACGTGATCTCCGGCGCCGGCCGAGTGCAGAGCTGGGGCGGGCCGATCCGCGAGATCCGGCCCGGCGACACGGTCTGGATTCCACCCGGCGAGAAGCATTGGCACGGCGCGGCGCCGACCACCGGCATGGTCCACATCGCCATGCAGGAGGCGCTCGACGGCAAGCACGTGGAGTGGCTCGAAAAGGTCTCCGACGAGCAGTATGGCGGCGAGGTGGCGCCCTGAGCGGCGCGCGTCGATTGCGCCTTCGCGGACTCGACCCGCAACCTCGGCGACTGTAGCGTCACGGCAACAACGTGAGTCGGCTGCCGGCCTGCGTCGGCGGCGCACGAGGAGCCCGTCATGCGCGCCACGATCCCGGGACTGCGACTTCATCGGCTGGCGGCGGCGATCAGCATCGTCCTTGCATTCGCCGCTCCGGTGTTTGCCGCCGAGGCGCCGACTCCGCTGCTCGACAAGGGCGATCCGGTCGATTGGTGGTTCGTGTTCAAGTTCAACACCGCGTCGTTCCCGCACTGCAAAGGCGACGCCAAGGAATCGTGCGTGTTTGGCGGCACGGTGCAGAAATACAAGCAGTGGGGCCAGCAATACGTCTATGCCAGCAGCAAGGACGCGACGCTCAAGCAGGGCACCGGCTGCGCCGGCGACACGGCGAACGATCCGATCGGAGCGACGTTCGGCCAAGTGTACAACGGAAACTTCTACTACCTGATCTGGAACGATCAGTTCTACGACGCACCCAAGATCGCCGGCTGCACCAAGGAGTGCGGCTCCCCGTGGGGGCATTCGAAGGGCATGCTGGCGTGGAACGCGGCCGGCGAAGGACTGGTGCTGCAGGTCTCGACGCCATCGTGGCCGGCCGCGGGAAGCAAGAAGTCTCCGCGCAAGAGCGACGGCAACACGCTGGGCTGCGTCAAGGACGACGACGTCGAGGTGAGCCAGCATTTCTTCTCGCTCAAGCTCACCAAGGACGACCTGGTGATGGTGCTCAAGGCGCTCGCCAATGCGAGCATCGTGACCGACCCGAAGAACAAGCAGATCGTGCGCAATGGCGGGCCGTCCGACGTGCAAACGCTGGTCACGAGCCTCGGCAAGAAGAGCAGCAGCAAGGCCTATTTGAAGTTCGCGCTGTCGAGCGGCGTGACGCTGATCTCCAAGCCGTCCAAACTCAACGTGCCGCCCTGGCAGATGGTCTCTGCGTTGATGGACGCCGCCCCGCTGCGCGCCGCAACCTGGTGGGCCAACCCGAAGATTCCGACGACGACGGCATCGACCAACGTGACCTGCTGGAGCGATGCGCTCGCCAAGCCGGGCGCGGTCGAGATCGCCACGACCGGAAACTGGGCCGGAAAGACGCTCGGACTGACCGGCGGCTCGGGTCCGAACTACAATCACGCCAAAATCGGCGTGTCGATGTCCGGCAGCACTTACGCGATCTTCGGCGACATGAACCAGCAGGGCACCCTGTCGGGAAGCAAATGCAACAGCAGCCAGAACGGCCGCGGCGGCTTGTTCTATGTGGTGAATGACGCGACCCTGTTTCAGAGCGTCACCGACCTGATCAAAGGCGACGCGGCGCCTCCCGCGCCGTAGCGCTGCGGCCGCCGCGGCGTCGATTGTTCCGTTTGCGACGGAGCATTTCGACGGCCGAACGGGCGGGCGTTGACGGCGCACGCGCGCACACCGTAACCTTGCCGCTCCAATTCCTGCCTTGCATGCGATTTCAAGGCGCGTTCCGCCGCGGCGGCCGGCCGCGTCTTTCGAGGAGGCGATGACGGAGGCCAGCGCAATCGAAGCGGCCACCAAGCGGCTTGCCGCTGCGCTCGACGCGCTCGAGGCGGCGGTCGAACGCAGGCGCGAGGCCGACCGCGGCGAGACCGCGCTTGCCGAACAGGTCCATGCGCTCGGCAACGACCGCTCGCGTCTTGCCGCCGAGCTCGATGCCGCGACCGCGCGCTCGCGGGCGCTGGAGGGTGCGAACCGGGAGGTTGCGCGCCGGCTCGACGGAGCGATCGAGACCATCCGCTCCGTGGTCGGCGCGCCCGAACGTTGACAACCGCGAAGCCGCGCGCGGAAAGTGCGCAGCTTCTCAATTGCGCGATCAAGCAAGTCGCGCCAGCAATGGGCAGGCTCATGGCGCACGTGAACGTCGTCATCAACGGTCGGCAATACCGCATGGCCTGCGAGGACGGGCAGGAAGATCACCTGTTGCAGCTCGCGACCGACTTCGACCGGCGCATCGGCAAGATGCGCGAGGATTTCGGCCAGATCGGCGACATGCGGCTCACCGTCATGGCCGCGCTCATGCTGGCCGACGAGTTCTCCGACGTCAGCAAGCGCGTCGCCAGGCTGGAGCAGGAAGTCTCCGGCCTGCAGGATGCCGGCGCGACGGCGTCCGAGCGCACGCAGCAGACCCAGGCCGCGATCTCGGCCGCGCTCAACGCGGCGGCCGAGCGCATCGAGGGCGTCACCCGCAGCCTGAATGGAAGCGTCGGCAAGGGCGTAGCGATGGGGTAGCGCATGATCCGACTTTTCGGACAAAGATCATGCGCAAAGCAGAAGGCGCGCAAAGCAAGGGGATTGAGAGCATCAAAACTCTGGCGCGCTCCCAATGGAGCCATTACATTGCAGCGGCGGGGCTGCGGGGTGCGTTAGAGACAAACTCTCGGGGCCTTACGATCCTGAAGGGAGCTGTCCCTGGCCGGGCCCGTGGGCTCGGGCATATGGCGCCCACCTACTTCTGTAGGTACCCGGGATCAGTTCTCGACGGCTTTCGCGGCTCCGCACTCGCCGTTATTCGTCATGGCCGGGCTTGTCCCGGCCATCCACGTCTTTAGCTTGAGCCGAGTTCGCAAGACGTGGATGCCCGGAACAAGTCCGGGCATGACGGAGCGGGTGTTGTTGGATATCGCCGAGCGCAAGGCTATCCTGCGGCGCGAGGCGATCGCGCGGCGCGATGCGCTGCCGCCGAATGAGCGCGCCGAGGCCGCCGCGACGATCGCTGCACGGCCGTTTCCGCTTCCGATTGCGCCGGGCACGATCGTATCGGGCTTCTCGCCGCTGAACAGCGAGGTCAATCCGGTTCCGCTGTTGCGCGCGCTGAGCAATGCCGGCGCGCAACTCGCGCTTCCCGTGGTTGCCGGGCGCGGCAAGCCGCTGATCATGCGCGCGTGGGCCTTCGGCGAGCCGTTGAATGCAGGCGTCTGGGGCATCAAGCAGCCGCGGCCCGAGGCGCCGGAGGTTGCGCCCGACATCCTGATCGTGCCGCTGCTGGCCTTCGACCGGCGCGGCAACCGCATCGGCTACGGCGCCGGCTACTACGACCTGACGATACACGCGCTGCGCGCGACCAAGCCGGTGCTTGCATGCGGTATCGCGTTCGCGGCCCAGGAGATCGAAGCGGTTCCGGCGACGCCACGCGACGCGCGGCTCGATCTCGTGCTAACGGAGCATGAGATGATCGACCTGCGCGAGAGTTGAGGAATGCGTCTCCTGTTCATCGGCGATGTGGTCGGCCGTTCCGGCCGCGCGATCGTGACCGAGCGGTTGCCGGGGCTGATCCGCGACTGGAGTCTCGACTGCGTCATCCTCAACGGCGAGAACGCGGCCGGCGGCTTCGGCATCACCGAGCCGATCTACCAGGAACTGCTCGACGCCGGCGCCGACGTCGTCACCGGCGGCAACCATTCGTGGGACCAGCGCGAGGCGCTGGTGTTCATCGAGCGCGCCCCGAAGCTGCTGCGGCCGGTGAACTATCCGCCCGGCACGCCGGGCCGCGGCGTGACGCTGATCGAGGCACGCAACGGCGCGCGCGTGCTGGTGGTCAACGCCATGGGGCGGGTGTTCATGGACGCGCTCGACGACCCGTTCGCGGCGGTCGAGCGCGAACTCTCGGCCTGCCTGCTCAAGGCGGCGGCCGACGCCATCGTGGTCGACATCCACTGCGAGGCGACGAGCGAGAAGCAGGCGATGGGTCACTTCTGCGACGGCCGCGCCAGCCTGGTGGTCGGCACCCACACCCATGCGCCGACCGCGGATCACCGCGTGCTGCCAGGCGGCACGGCGTTCGTGTCCGACGTCGGCATGACCGGCGATTACGAACTCGGTGATCGGCATGAGCAAGCACGAACCGCTGCAGCGCTTCGTGCGCAAGATTCCTTCCGGCAAGTTCGAGCCTGCGTCGGGACCGGCGACCATGTGCGCGCTCGCGGTCGAGATCGACGATGCCACCGGCTTGGCGCGGCGCGTCGGCGCGGTGCGTCTCGGCGGGCGGCTCGAGGAGGCAAGGCCGGCGTTCTGGGAATGACAGCCTCACCCTGAGGAGCCCGCGCATGCGGGCGTCTCGAAGGGTGAGGCGTCGCGAGCGGCCGTCCTTCGAGACGCCCGTCTGCGCTACGCTTTGACGGGCTCCTCAGGACGAGGTCCGAGTTTGTGGATTTTGTCGCGACGCCATCCTATAACGCGCCGCATTTCCCGGCGGTTGATTACTGGAGGCGGATTTGGCCGGCCACTCGCAGTTCAAGAACATCATGCACCGCAAGGGCCGCCAGGACGCGGTCCGCTCCCGGTTGTTCGGCAAGCTCGCACGCGAGATCACGGTCGCCGCCAAGCTCGGCCTGCCCGATCCGGACATGAATCCGCGGCTGCGTGCGGCAATCCTGGCGGCGCGCGCGGAAAACATGCCGAAGGACAATATCGAGCGCGCGATCAAGAAGGCGCTCGGCAGCGACGCCGAGATCTATGACGAGATCCGCTACGAGGGCTATGGGCCGGGCGGCGTCGCCATCATCGTCGAGGTCTTGACCGACAACCGCAATCGTTCGGCCGGCGAGGTGCGCGCGAGCTTCACCAAGAGCGGCGGCAACCTGGCCGAGACCGGCGCGGTGTCGTTCATGTTCGATCACGTCGGCGTGGTGGAGTTCGACGCCAAGGCCGCGTCGGCCGACGCGATGCTGGAGGCCGCGATCGAGGCCGGCGCCGAGGACGTGGTGTCGAGCGAGAGCGGCCACGAAATCTATACGACGCAGGACTCGCTGCGCGAGGTCGCCAAGGCGCTGGAGGCGAAGTTCGGCGAGCCGCGCAAAGCCGCGCTCACGTGGAAGCCGCAGAACACGGTGGCGCTCGACGATGAGCAGGGCGAGAAGCTGCTCAAGCTGATCGAGACGCTCAACGAGCACGACGACGTGCAGAACGTCTACGCCAATTTCGAGATCTCGGACGCGCTGGTGGCGAAGATGAGCGCGTGACTTCATGTCCCGCACGCGGTGCAGCGCGAAAGCGGTGCACCGCAGATGCGGGACCGCCCGAGGTTCGGAGTTCTTGACGGTCCCGGTTCTGCAGCGCACCGTTTCACCATAGCGCGTCGAAGACGCGCGTGAACGCGCTCACGGCGCTGCGCCCGGGACAGGCGCTACCGCAACAGTCGATCGAACAGCGGCATGCTGGCGAGCGCGGCGAACGCGATGATGGCGTAGGCGACGCGGCGGTAGGTTTCCGCCGAGGCAAAATGGAACACGCGCCCGCCGGCCCACATGGCGAAGATGTGCAGCGGGCCGATCATGAGAGCGAGCGCGATCACGTAAGGGGTGAGCAGCCCGTGCCACAGATAGGTCGCGAACGAGACGGTCGAGAACAGCGTGAAATACGAGATGAAGTTGGCGCGCACCACCGCCGGCTCGCTGGCGCTGCCGAGCCAGTAGAGGATGATCGGCGGCCCGGAGATCTGGATCGCGCCGCCGCTCAGCCCGGCGAGGAAGCCGACGATGAGGGTGACGACCAGGTAGGGCCGGCCGTGATAGCGCCAGCCTGAGATCAGCACCGGCAACAGGCCTGCAATGAGCAGCGCGATGACCCAGCGCAGGGCGACCGGATCGGCGTATTGCAGGATCATGGTGCCGAACTGCAGCGCGACGGTCGCAGCGGCGGCGAGCGGCAGCACCTCGCGCCAGCTTGCCTGGCGCCAGACGCCGAACACGAAGGTGAGCCCGGTCGCGAAATCGATCAGCAGGAACGAGGCGGCGCCGACGCGCGGCTCGAACACCGCGCTCATCAGCGGCACGTAGATCAGCGCCGAGCCGAAGCCGGAGAAACCGCGCACCGCGCCCGACAACAGGGAGATCCCGACCGCGAGGAAGATGCGCGGGTCGGCTAGGATCGATTGGAAGGTGGAAAGGTCGGGCAGGGCGGTCACAACAGGCTGAGGGAGGGGGGATCGGCGGTCGAAAGGCGGTTTCCGTGGCGCAGACCCTGAACACCCGTTCCACCGTAGAGCATGATCCCGAAAAGTGGGAACCGGTTTTCGAGCAAGCCATGTCGAAACAGATCGGGGCGGCATCACGCGGGCCGCGCGTGCATGGATTCGCGCGGCGCGGGATGGCGTCGCACGTCATGGTAGTATAGTATTCTCCCTTCGATCGGAGGAGGTCCCCTGATGCGTTGCAAGACCCTCATGATGTTTGCGGCCGCGCTGTTGTTGGCCGTTCCGGTCAGCGCCGAGCAGCCGTTCAATTTCGAAACCACACCGGGCGGCCTGCCGAAAAACCCGCGGCCCGTCGCGTACCGCATCGATCTCGATCTCGTCCCGGACCCTGCGAAGCTTGAAGCGGCGGACGGCAAGCAGACGCTGGATTTCAACGGCCGGGCAGAGATCGATATCGACGTCCTGGTTGCCACCGACACGATCACCTTCAATGCCGTTGATCTGGCGCTCGCGAGCGTGGCCGTCGACGGGACGGGCATCGCGCTGGTCAAGCAGGACAAGAAGTCGGCGACCTACCGCGTGCCGCACGCGCTTGCACCCGGACGCCATACCTTGGCGATCAGCTATGCCGGCAAGATCTCCCCGCGGCCGCATGGCCTGTATCACGTCAGCTACGGCACGCCCGCAGGCCAGCACCGCATCCTCACGACGCAGTTCGAATTCGATCGATGCGCGCCGTATGTTCCCCGGCTGGGACGAGCCGGCCTTCAAGGCGGCGTTCTCGCTCTCGGCTACGATGCCGAGCGGCTTTCGGGCGATCTCGAACATGCCGGTCGAGCGCGAAGAGCCGGCCGGCTCCGGCAAGAAGAAGGTGATATTCGCTCCGGCGACGCCGCGCATGTCGACCTACCTTGTCGTGCTCATCGCAGGCGAGTTCGACGCGCCGCTGCGTCAGATGATCGCGGGTGCGGATGTCGGCGTTTTTGCGCCGCTCGGCCGCGCCGAGCAGGGACGAGTCGCGCTCGACGTGATGACGAAAGTACTGCCGTACTTCAACGATTACTTCGGTGTGAAATACCCGCTGCCCAAGCTCGATCTCATCGCCATACCGGACTTTGCAGCCGGAGCGATGGAGAACTGGGGCGGCATCACATTCGTCGACAATGTCTTGCTGTTCGACCCGGCGAAGTCTTCGCAGCGGACGCGGGAGAGCATCTTCGAGATCGTCACCCATGAGACCGCCCATCAATGGTCGGGCAACCTCGTCACCATGGCGTGGTGGGACAATCTGTGGCTCAACGAAGGTTTCGCGACCTGGATGCAGAAGAAGGTTACCGACCACTTCAACCCGACTTGGAAGATCTGGCTGCGGGCGCACGATTCGAAGCAGATCGCGATGGCGCGGGATGCGCGGCGCACCGCCCGTCCGATTCAGCGGGCCATTGCCGACGACGGCGAGGCGGACAGCGCCTTCGACAATATCACCTACAACAAGGGCGGGGCGTTGATCCGCATGATCGAGGCCTATGTGGGAGAAAATCCGTTCCGCGACGGCATGCGCCGCTACATGAAGGCGCACGCCTACTCGAGCGCGACCACGGCCGATCTCTGGGCGGCGCTCGCGAAGTCGTCCGGCAACAAGCCGGTGTCGGCCATTGCCGCGAGCTTCACCGAGTACTCCGGGATTCCGTTGATTCAGGTCGCGACGAACTGCGTCAAAGGCAAGACCGTGGCGACGCTGCGGCAGGAACGGTTCGCCATCAATCATCCCTACGCCGAGAAGCGCATCTGGCAGGTGCCGGTCACGCTCGGCCGAATCGACGACGCGGCGGCGCCGCGCACCGTGCTGGTGAGGGACGAAGCGGTGCCGGTGACATTCGAGGGTTGCGGCAAACCGGTGAAGGCCAATTTCGGCGACGTCGGCTATTACCGCGTTCAATACGACGATCCGGGGCTGAAGGCGCTTGTCGCATCCTATCGCCGACTCGCGCCGGCCGATCGCGTCAACCTGTTGTCCGACAGTTGGGCCTTGGTCGAGGCCGAGCGCGCCGCGCCGGCGAGCTTTCTCGATCTCACCAAGCTGCTCGGCGAGGAAACCGAGCTGGTCGTGTGGAAGAGCGTGATCGATGCGTTGCGGGCGATCGACGATCTTCAGCGCGCGGCGCCCGGCCGCGCCGCGTTTCGCGAGCACATGCGCGGCTTGATCCGACCGGTGCTCGATAGGCTGGGCTGGGACCCAAAGCCGGGGGAGGCACCGGAGGCTCCGTTGTTGCGCGCGCTCGTGATCACGACGCTCGGACGTTGGGGCGACGAACCGACGATCGCCGAGGCGCGCCGGCGCTTCGCGGCGTTCCTTCAGGATACGGCGACGTTGCATAAGGAGCTGCGCGAGCCGGTCGCGACCGTGGCCGGCTACGCTGCCGACCGCACGACGTTCGAGGAATTGCATCGCCGCGCGCGCGAGGCGTCCGATCTCGAAGAGAAGCTGATGTTCTACTTCGCACTTGCCGGCGCCAGCGACCCCGCGCTCGTTGAGGAAACGGTCAAGATCGCGCGCAACGACCAAAAGCTGCCTAACGGACGGGTCGTCACGTTTCTGGGACGGGCCGCGGGCCAAAGCGACAGCCCCGACCGCGTCTGGGACCTGGTGTTCACGCAGCCACAGGAGATATTCGACCGGCTGACCGACGCGCACAAGCAGCGCCTGCTGCCGACCATCGCGGGCGCCTCATTCAACCCGTCCGTCGCCTTCCAACTGCAATGGGCCGCATCGTCGCGATCCTCGCCCGCGGCACGCTACGAGGCCGACAAGGCGGTGGAAGGCATCGAATTCAAGGCCGATATCCGGACACGACTGTTGCCCAGGATAGACGATTGGATCAAGGCCAATCGCGGCGCTTGATATCGCCGGCGCTCTGGGCGGCGCGGCGCTGCGGCGCTATCAAGGGGCCGTGACACGGCCCCCGATTCGCATCCTCGGCATCGATCCGGGCCTCCGCCGCACCGGCTGGGGCCTGATCGTATGCGCGGGCAACCGGCTGTCGTTCCTCGCCTGCGGCTCGGTCGAGACCGACGACAAGGCCGCGCTCGCCGAGCGGCTGCTCACCATCCATGACGGGCTGACCCGCATCGTCGACGAATTCCGCCCGGACGAGGCGGCGGTCGAGGCGACCTTCGTCAATCGCGACGCGACCGCGACCCTGAAGCTCGGGCAGGCGCGCGGCATCGCGCTGCTGGTGCCGGCCAAGGCCGGCGTCGCGGTCGCCGAGTATGCCCCCAACCTGGTGAAGAAGACCATCGTCGGCGCCGGCCACGGCGAGAAGGCGCAGATCCGCATGATGGTCGGCGTGCTGCTGCCCAAGGCCGACCCGCACTCCGAAGATGCCGCCGACGCGCTGGCGATCGCGATCTGCCACGCGCACCACCGGCAGAGCGCGCTGTTGAGGGTGGCGGCGCGATGATCGGCAAGCTCAAGGGCATCATCGATTCCTACGGCGAGGACTTCATCGTCGTCGACGTGAACGGCGTCGGCTACGTGGTGCACTGCTCGGCGCGCACCCTGCAGGCGCTTCCCGCCCCGGGCGAACCGGTGGTGCTCGCGATCGAGACCCACGTGCGCGAGGACCAGATCCGGCTGTTCGGTTTCCTCTCCGACCTGGAGCGCGAGTGGTTCCGCCTGCTGCAGACCGTGCAGGGCGTCGGCACCAAGGTCGCGCTCTCGGTCCTCTCCACGCTCAAGCCGGCCGACCTCGCCTCGGCCATCGCGCTGCGCGACCGGGGGATGATCACGCGCTCGCCCGGCGTCGGCCCCAAGGTCGCCGAGCGCATCGTCACCGAACTGAAGGACAAGGCGCCGGCCTATGCGTCGGTCGATCCGGCGGTGGTGCGGCTCGCCGGCAGCCTCGAGGAGAAGCGCGCGCCGCAGCCGGTCGTCGACGCGGTCTCGGCGCTGGTCAATCTCGGCTATGGTCAGCCGCAGGCGGCGGCCGCGATCGCGGCGGCCGCGCGCGAGGCGGGCGACGGAGCGGAGACCGCAAGGCTGATCCGCCTCGGATTGAAGGAATTGGCGAAGTGACAACGCCATGCTGAGCAAGGCCGACAAGGCGCTGGTCGAGGCGGCGCGTGAGACGATCCGGCGCCGTTACCGCAACGATTGGCAGGAGGTCGGCGCGGCGTTGCGCACGCGCAGCGGACAGGTCATGACCGGGGTCAATCTCGACGCCTATCTGGGCCGCATGGCGGTGTGCGCCGAAGGCGTCGCGATCGGCCGCGTGATTACTGATCTCGGCGAAGCCGGCATCGACACCATCGTGGCGGTGCGCCATCCCAAGCCGAGCGAGAAGAACCAGGCCATCACGGTGGTGTCGCCGTGCGGCAGTTGCCGCGAGCTGATCTGGGACTACGATCGCAATGCCCGCGTCATCGTTCCGGGCAAGAGCGGCGTGACGGTCACGTCGATCGCCAAGCTGCTGCCGAACAAGTACCGCCGCGGCGCGGAGAGGTAGGCTTTGAGCACGACTCCACGCCGTCTCGTCACACCCGAGCGCCGCGACGACGATGCGGAAACCTCGTTGCGCCCGCAGCGGCTCGCCGAGTTCATCGGACAGCAGCAGGCGCGCGCCAACCTGGCGGTGTTCATCGAGGCGGCGCGCGGGCGGCGCGAAGCGCTCGACCACGTGCTGTTCGTCGGCCCTCCGGGCTTAGGCAAGACCACGCTGGCGCAAATCGTCGCGCGCGAATTGGGCGTCAATTTCCGCGCCACTTCCGGTCCGGTGATCGCCAAGGCCGGCGACCTCGCCGCGCTGCTCACCAACCTGGAAGACCGCGACGTGCTGTTCATCGACGAGATCCACCGGCTCAATCCGGCGGTCGAGGAGATCCTCTATCCGGCGATGGAGGATTTCCAGCTCGACCTGATCATCGGCGAGGGGCCGGCGGCGCGCTCGGTCAAGATCGATCTGGCGCCCTTCACCCTGGTCGGCGCGACCACGCGCGCCGGCCTGCTGACCACGCCGCTGCGCGATCGCTTCGGCATTCCGGTGCGGCTCAATTTCTACACCAAGGAGGAGCTGGAGCTGATCGTGAACCGCGGCGCGCGCGTGCTCGGCATCCCGATCACGCCCGACGGCGCCGACGAGATCGCGCGGCGCGCGCGCGGCACGCCGCGCATTGCGGGGCGCTTGCTCAAGCGCGTGCGCGACTTCGCCCACGTCGGCGGCAGCGCCGCGATCGACCGCGCGCTCGCCGACAAGGCGCTGCTCGAGCTCGAGGTCGACGCCGGCGGGCTCGACGCCATGGACCGGCGCTATCTCTCCACCATCGCGCTCAACTACGGCGGCGGGCCGGTCGGGGTCGAGACGCTTGCCGCAGCGCTATCCGAGCCGCGCGACGCCATCGAGGAGATCATCGAGCCGTTCCTGATCCAGCAGGGCTTCCTGCAGCGCACGCCGCGCGGGCGCCTGCTCACGTCCCATGCGTTCCGTCATCTCGGGCTCATCGAGCCGCAGCGCGATCCGAGCCAGTTCCAGCTGTTCGGCGGCGACGACGACGCGGCAAGCTGAGATGAGCGCGCCGCTCGTCCCGTCGGCCGAACTTCTCCGCCGCACCCTCGAAACGGAGACCGCCTACACGCTCTCGCGCATGCGTGTGCTCGAGCGGCTCGCTGGCAATCCGATCGGCATCGCGTATCGCAAGGTGGGCAAGGACGGCTGGGCGCTGATGGCGCGCCATCTGCCGGTGCCGTCGTTCAACGCGGTGGTCGGCCTGCAGGCCGGCGACGAGAGCGGCATCGCGGCGGTGCTGCGCTGGTACCGCAAGCATGGGGTGAAGCCGCAGGTCGAGATCGTGCCGGGTCGTGAAGGCGGCAAGCTGACGCGGAAGCTTGTGCGCCTCGGCTACCATCAGTCCGGATTCCATGCGTCGACGATCGCGCGGCCGGCCGATGCAGTCGCGCCCGATCCCGCCGCCGACGTGGTGCGCGTCACCGATCGCGCCATGCTGGAGGACTTCCTCACCGCCTACATCGCGGGGTGGCGGATTCCGGACGGAGAGGGATTCCGGCGCAACGTGCGGCCGTGGCTCGATGAGCCCGGCTGGTCGCTGTTCCTCGGGCGCGTCGACGGCGGGCCGGCGGCCGTCGCGATCCTCTATCTGCGCGAGGGCTTCGGCTATCTGGCGGATGCCGCGACCGATCCGCGCTATCGCGGACACGGTCTGCAGACCGCGCTGCTGTCGCACCGTATGCGTCATGCGGCCCGCGCGGGCGCGACGCAAGTATGCTCCGGCGCGACGTTCCTTTCGACCTCGCACCAGAACATGATCCGCGCCGGGATGGTGCTGCAGTTCGTCCGTGCGATCTGGACGCGGGTTTAGGGGGGGCCGGCGGCGGCGCACCAGTGACGGGTACGAGAATCGCGATATGACTGGAGCCGCCACGACAGCAACGAGGGGCGGCCCGTTGAACCCATCGATCGGTATGCCGATCAGCATCGTCGCCGCGCTCATCCGCGACGCGGCAGGCCGCGTCCTGCTGGTGCGCAAGCGCGGCACCGCCGCCTTCATGCAGCCCGGCGGCAAGCGTGACGCCGGCGAGGACGATGTGACGGCCCTGGCACGCGAGCTTGACGAGGAGCTCGGCTGCCGTGTGGTGCCGGAGTCGGCGCGCCCGCTCGGCGTGTTCGACTGTGCCGCCGCGAACGAACCGGACCGGCGCGTGCACGCCGCGGTCTATTCGGTCGACGTCGCGGGAGTGATCGCGGCGCGCGCCGAGATCGACGAGATCATCTGGATCGATCCCGCGTCGCCGCCGGATATTCATCTCGCCCCGCTGACACGCGATCATGTGCTGCCGCTGGCGCGGCCTGCCGAGCTGGCGCGCAATCCGGCGCAGTGATGCGAATCGAGCTGAAACCCGAAGGGATCGTCCTCGTCCCCGAGTCCGACGCGGATCGTTCCGAACTTGCGTTGTGGAAATCGGCGCACGGCGATTTTGTGTTTGCCGCGATCGAAAATTCCGGCCCGGGTGTGCTGCTGCAAGCGCTCGGCCCCAGGGCCGAGGCGTGCCGCGAGCCGATCAACGTGACCAGCGACAGCCCCGATCCGCAAGTCCGGCTGATCGCAAATTTCGCCGCCACGCCGTTCATTCTGGATGGCGCCTGGTATGCGTCGGTCGAGGCGTTCTGGCAGAGCTTGCGCTTCCCGCCTGCGGAACGGGCCCGGATCGCGAAAATGGACGGGCGCACCGCCAAGCGCGAATCCGACAAGCGGCCCTACGGAACGCATGTGGAATACCAGGGTCGGGCCATCGCGGTCGGAACGTTCGACCATTGGGAACTGATGCGCCGCGCCTGCCTGGCGAAATTCACCCAGAACGCCGATGCCGGGACGGCGCTGCTCGCGACCGGTGAGCGGCCCTTGATCCACGTCGTGCGCCGCGACAGCCGCACGATCCCGGGCGTCATCATGGCCTCGATCTGGATGGACCTACGGGAGGACTTGCGGTCGGAACGGCGCTAGCCGTAGACCCAGTCAGGGCCGGGCATAGCCGTTCGAAGGACGGCGTCGCTTCGCTCGCCTATGTGTCCCGGCCATCCACGTCTTTCATGCGAGCCAAACAAGACGTGGATGCCCGGAACAAGTCCGGGCACGACGACGTGTTGTGAGGGTGATGGCGGTGCGCGTCTTGGCCGCCGCGAAGCGACAGGTCCCACGCCGTCAGTCATCCAGCTTGTCGGGATCGACCCAGTTCTTGTCCTTCGGGTTGATCTCGACCTCGGGCAGCGGCGGAAACTTGCTCTCGTCGAACGGCGGCAGCTTCGGTTCCGGCGCGCCGAGCGCCTTGAGATGCGCTTTGGCCTTCACGAGGCCCCAGTGATACGCATAGGGCGGGCCGTCGCACCAAGCGGCTCGGAAGGCCTTGGTCGCGGCGTCGATGGCCGCGGCTTTGTCGCCTTCGGCCAGTGTGGTGTCCGCCAGCACGTTGTAGGCGTCGGCTTGCAGGAGCGGATAGGGGCCGCGTTCGGCGGCCTCCCAGACATCGTCGAGCCGGGCGCGAGCCTGCGTCGGATGTCCGCGCTTTAATGCGAGTTCGCCGAGGGCGATCAGGGTGGGGAGTTCAAACTCGACTAGATTAACTACACGTGCCCGAGTCAACGCGTGGTGCAGGCGCTCGTCGGCGCGGTCAAGCTTATCAAGTCTGAGCGCGGCGCGGCCTTGCAGCAAGGCGGCTTGGACGAAGTCGCGTTCATACCTGTGGTCCGCCGCCAATTCCCAGGCGCGGTCAGCCCAGGTTGTGGCTTTGGCGGCATCGCCAAGCCAGAGAGCATGCTCGGCCAGATAGATAATTGTGAGACCTTCGCCTTGGCGATTATCTTGCTGAACGGCGATGTGACGACTTCTGCTTTGTGCGACGCGCGCCAATGTGTCGTCGCCTGTCGCAATCTCGGCCAAGCCTTACATTATGGCGGGGTCTTGCGCGAGGCCGTTTGGGCTTTTCGTAGCGCGCTGATTCTGAGCCGAAAACTAAAGAGTGAGTTTCGCGAACCAATTAGGCTGAGAGAACTCGGGCGGACGCTGGCAGCGGACAGGCCGATTTGCCGGCCGTTATCATCTTTCTGCCGTTGATCAATGTCGTCGGCGCGACGATACAGCGGCGCGGCTTGGCCAGGTCGGCCCGAGCTATCATAGCTGATAGCGAGCGCGTTGAGCGTCGAGGACTGGTCACGCTCGCGGATTAGCCCCGGCAGCGCCGCCACCCCGTTTGGAAACAGCCGCTCCAACAGAGCGATGCGCTCGCGATGGGCAGCGAGACGATAGAGCATTGCGTGGTCGAGCCGGTCGCGGAACAGGGCGAAGGCATCGTCATAGCGTCCAAGCCCCACCAACGTGTTGTAGCGCTCGATCGTCGAGGTGAGCTCGGCGAGCAATTCGACCTCGTCAGATTTCGGCGTTGCCATTGGTTCGAAATGGGCGTCGAGGGCGGCATAGACCGCCTGCTGGTCTTTGGCCGCGGTGAGCTGCCACGCGACGCCGCGCACGATCGGGTGAGCGTCATAGCGGTTGGCGGCGCGGTCCCAGCCGATCAGGCCGCGATCCTCTAGTTCCGTCAGGGTTCGGTCGAGTTCGGACGCGGACTTGAACGTTTTCCCATCGCCGACGAGCAGCGCCTCCAGTGACGCATAACTGGCCGGCATGCGAAAGCCGACGATCATCGAGAGCACGTCGCGAGCGTCACCTGACAAGCCATTCAGAGCAAATTTGAGAATATGAGTGCGTGACTGCACCAGCGGCAGCTTGGCCGGATCGAATTGCGGATGAGTATCGCGCCACTTCGCGAGGTTGCCCGGCGCCTTCTTGTAGTTCGCGACTTCGCTCGCCAGCGCCTGCACGAGAAGGGGGTGATTCTGAACACTGCGGAAAATCGGCACCAGCTCCTGTCGCGACCCTGAAACTTTCAAGGCCCGCCATAGGCCCATCGCGTCGTCGTCACTGAGTCCGCGCAAGAAATAGGCGATGCATCCAGTGCGATGATCGCCGGTTGGTATTTGCAATTCACTCGGGTAAAGCCGCGTGGTGATCAGAATGCGCGATTTGGAAACCTGCGCCAGCTTTTGCAGGAATGCCCCCGCGCGTGGGTCGGTGGTCTGGCGCAGGCGATGCTGGCCGACAAAGGACTGCGCCGCCGTCGCCGGCAGGCCCGATCGCGCCGGCCACCCGGTTCGCGGTTTGCTGATCCAAATCGTCGTCGGCGAGGCGGCTGGCATCCATTGTATTGTAGGCGATCAGGATGCGTTCCAGTCCGTCGAGCACTACGAGATAGGGCTTGTCGTTGAGTTCCTTGAGCAGCAGCGCCTCGCGGTCCGGCCACGGCAGCTTGCGCACCGCTTTCTCGGACTCGCCGCCGACATAGCAAAGCGCGCGGACAAGGAAGTTCTCGAACGTCGCATCGCTTTCGTAGAAGCTCCACCATAGCCGGCCGGCGAGGGGCTTCATCTCGTTCGGAGCGACCTCTCTGAACCATTTCCACGTTAGCGCGCTCTTGCCCATGCCGCCGATGGCGACGAAGCAGAAGATGCGGGCGTCCTTGGTCGTGACTGGCTTGGTCACCCAATCTGTCAGCGCGTTGAGCTCGGCTTGCCGGCCGACAAGGTCGCGCGACTGCAACAGCGTATAGGGATGGGCGATGTAGGGCTCGGGCGGTGCCGGGATGGCACTGGTGCGGTGGAGCTTGGCAACGGTGCTTGCGACCGTATCGCCGGCCTCGTCTGCATCGAGTTTCTTGCCCAGCGTCGTCAGCGCTTCAACGACTTGGGCGCGAAGGTCTTTGGGCGAATGAAAGAATGAGATGACGCGTTCCTTGCCTAGCCGATCCTTCAGCGTTTTCAGCTTCAACTCAGCAGGACCGGTTTCGACATCCTTTCGCGTAACGGGATGATCGTCATGCATGAAAAAGATCAGGCGCGACTTCTTCAATTCGACTGCGCGATTGTATTCCACTTCGGTGATCGAAATGTCGCGGCCGTCCGGGATATAGCCGTAACGGAATGCAAAGACGCCGACATAGACGTCAGCCTCTTCGACCATGCGAAGCGAAGCCTCGATCGCGTCCGCGTCGAGGGCCGGCAGATGTTCCATGACCCGCGGCTCAAATCCCGCACGCTCGCAACCCTGGCGGATTTCCTCGCGATGCTCCGGCAGATCGATTGCGGTGCTGGAAATCATCACGCTGCGCCGGTCGGCAATTTCTTTGATGGCCATTACTGCCCAAACCCGAATGGTTTCAGACTCGCGCGACAGGTTGCGGGCAGAATATAGTAGTTCTACCCTGTAGCGAAATATCTCGGTATGGAAATGACTAGAGCCGTTGCTTCGCTCACGGCGCCGGATAGTTGTTCACGTAGTCGATGAATTGCTCGTTCCTCAGCGCCAGACTCGTCTGTGCGAAATCGGCCGCTTGCGACGGCGGGTAGCCGCAGTACTGGATCATGAACACCGCGAACGCCGCCGACGCGCGGTCGCCCGACGAGCAGTGCACCAGCAGCGGCGTCGCCCAGGCGCTGATCACGGTCGCCACGTAGTAGGCCTGGACGTTGAACTGTTCCTGCGTCATCGCGATGTGCGGCAACGGGACGTTGGTGTAGGCGACGTTGTTCAGAATGAGCTGGTCCGCTTCGGTCAGGTCGAAGGGGACCGGTGGCTGGGTGTATTCCTGCGGGTCGCGCACCGACAGGACCGAGGCGATGTCCGCGGCCGCGATGGTCTGGTAGGGGTTCGAGGTCACCGACTCATAGATCGGCTGGCCGGTCACGTAGTAGGTGGTGTCGTTCCCGCTGACCTGGCAGCAAGCGCCGGCGACGGGGAGCGAGCATGGGGTGACGGTGAACGAGATGGCCATCGGGATCCTCGTCGGGTGAAAACGATAAGGCGGAACCAGGGATGAAGATTATTCCCGGTTGCAGGCGGGCGCCAGCGACATGAGCAACGATGCGCAGGGCCATGCGCTCGACGGCGCGATTCGCGACGGCCGCCATGTCATGGCGGTGCGGGTCTATTACGAGGACACCGATTTCACCGGCATCGTCTATCACGCCAATTATCTGCGCTATATGGAACGCGGGCGCACCAACTACCTGCGGCTGCTTGGTGCCGATCACCGCGCGCTGTTCGAGGCGACCGAGCAGGAAGCGCCGGGATTCGCCTTTGTGGTGCGTTCGATGACGCTCGATTTCTTGAAACCCGCGCGCATGGACGACGTGCTCGAGATCGTGACCGCGCCCAAGGACGTGAAGGGAGCCTCGATCACGCTTCTGCAGCGGGTCCGGCGCGGCGGGGATCTCCTGCTCGAGGCGCGCGTGCGCGTCGCCTTCGTGTCGGGCGGCCGCGCGCGCCCGATCCCGAAACCGCTGCGGATCGCGATGAAGGCGGATCAAGAGCGGACTGGTTGACGCAACAGCGCCCTGAACGTCTTCTCCGCTTCACCCACGTCGAACACGATGGACATGCCGACATCGACGGCGGTCTTCAGCGCGACCAGGATGACGAGCGGCACGATGGAGCCGAACAACGACAGGAAACCGCCGAACAGGATCGCGAGGTGCATCACGATGATGCGCGCATAGAAGCCGCCGAGGACGGCGCCCACCTGGCTGCCCGGAGCCGCGGGCGCCGCCGCGACGGGCTTGCGCTGCGGACGCAGCCACGTGTGCAGGGGCGCGCCGAGCAGGCCCCAGAAGAAGATCAGGCCGCGCACGACGAACAGCACCAGCAGCGGCACCCAGAGGCCGGTGTCGACGATCAGCCCGGTGAGAAAATCAAACGGTCCGCGAATGCGCGCGGACCAGTCGCCCGAGAACAGCGCCCACAGGAAACCCAAATGCACGCCCATGAAGATGCCGGCGTGCAGGACGAAGAACAGCGCGAGCCCGATCGGCGAGGTGTTGCCGCTGCCGGCCGGGGCGCCCTCGGCCTTGAGCTCGCCGAGGCTGCCGCGCGGCGCGACCGCGACGCGCAACAATGTCCAGAACCCGATGACCGCGGTCTCGAGCCAGTAGAGCACCAGCAGCACGAAGGCGTCCCATCCCCACAACAGCACGCCCGCGAGCGGCAGCAGGTTGGCGGCAATGAGGATGAGCGTCGCCGGATGCAGCACCCAGAACGCCTTCGCGTTGGTCGCGACCGTTGAAATTCGGCGGTCCATCTTTTCGCCCGCCGGGCGCAGCCGCGCCCGTGCGGGTCGATGATGGCACGATTCTCGCGCCGCCTTGTTGCGTTCCTACTCTGTAAAGCGCGCCTTCCTCGGCGACCGCCTTCGCGACGCTGACGCAAGTAGCAGCCGGCTCCTCGACGCGTGCCGGAGAGTCATGTAAGGACCCTTCACATGAGTTGGTCCCGACATGGCGGCCCCCGCAGCTACCACCACGGCAACCTGAAGGAGGCGCTGATCCGCGCCGCCCTGCAGCTCATCGCCGAGAAGGGCCCGGCCGGTTTCACCTTCGCGGAGGCGGCGCGCTGGGCCGGCGTGAGCCCGGCCGCGCCCTATCGGCATTACCGCGATCGCGACGAATTGCTCGGCGACGTCGCCCGGCGCGGCTTCGATCAGTTCGCCGAGGCGCTGGTCACGGCCTGGGACGGCGGACGCCCGGATCCGCAGACCGCCTTCGAAAACCTCGGCAAGACCTATCTGGCGTTTGCCCGCGCCGAACCCGCCTACTATTCGGCGATGTTCGAGGCTGGCGTCGCACTCGATTCCAATCCCGAGCTGCAGGCGGCGGGTGAACGCGCGTTCGCGGTGATCCGCGAGGCGGCCGAGCGGCTCATCGCCGACATGCCGTCCGGGCAACGGCCGCCCGCGCTGATGATGGCGCTGCATGTTTGGGCGCTGTCGCACGGCGTTGCGTCGCTGTTCGGGCGCGGCGACGCCGGCCGCCGTCGGTTGCCGATGACGCCGGAGGAACTACTTGAGGCCGGGACACTGGTGTATCTGCGCGGGCTCGGACTGCCCCCGTCGGGCGGGCCTAAGAATTCCCCAGGGGGCTCTTGACAGGGCCGCGGGCCTCTTCTAGCTATGTAAATGTTATTAACATTCACACGGGAGCCACCCATGTCCACTGCTGCCAGGGCCGACGAGTACCCCCGCGGTCCATGGGCCGAGTACAACCGGTTCAAGCATCCCGGCTGGATCATCCTGATGGTCTTCGCCTTCATCGCGTGGTGGCCGATCGGCCTCGCGGTCCTCGCCTTCATGCTGTGGAACCGCAGCTGCGGCCGCAGCAACGAGCGCTGGCAGGAGAAGATGGAGCGCATGCGCGACAAGATGGAGCACTTCGGCGGCGGCGGCTGGCGCGGTCCTCCTTCGAGCGGCAATCACGCTTTCGATGAATACCGCACCGAGACGTTGCGGCGGCTGGAGGACGAGCAGCGCGAGTTCCGCGAGTTCCTGCACCGGCTGCGCTTCGCCAAGGACAAGGTCGAGTTCGATCAGTTCATGGCCGAACGCCGCAACCGGCCCGGGCCGCAAGCCCCGCAGCCGCAAAGCTGATCCCCGAAAGCCCTTGCCGGTTGCGTTCCGGGCCGTTCGCCGCAAGGCGGGCGGCCCGAAGCATTTGGGCGCGTCATCCGAGTAACCAAGCCTTAACCATAATCGGGGCCTGTTAGCGCGGGATAGGACCGGCGAGGTGCCCTAGTTTGGACAGATTTCGCGCGGAATCCGTAGGTCCACCGGGGTGGACGGCGCGGATGGTCGCGAATTTCCGCGTGTCGGCGGCGCGCCAATCGCAATGCCGCTCGACATGCCGTCCCGATGGCCCTGCGCCGCGCCGGCCGATGCGAGCTCGATAGCGAAAAGGACATGGTCCATGAATCCGACCGACGTGGCGCAGTCGGTGCTGCCGCTCACCTCTTCCGACCTGTCGATCTGGGGCCTGTTCTGGTCCGCCCACATCGTCGTCAAGGCGGTGATGATCGGGCTGCTGGTCGCCTCGATCTGGGTCTGGGCGATCGTGATCGACAAGCTGATCCTGTACACGCGCACCAAGCGCGCCATGGACCGGTTCGAGAAGACCTTCTGGTCGGGCCAGTCGCTCGAGGAGCTCTACCGCACCCAGTCGGCGCGGCCGAGCCATTCCATGGCGGCGCTGTTTGTGGCCGCCATGCGTGAGTGGAAGCGCTCGTTCGAGGGCACCAGCCGCGCCATCGGCGGCCTGCAAATGCGCATCGAGAAGGTGATGGACGTGACCATCGCGCGCGAGATCGAGCGGCTCGAGCGCCGCCTGCTGGTGCTCGCGACCGTCGGCTCGGCCGGTCCCTTCATCGGCCTGTTCGGCACGGTGTGGGGGATCATGACCAGCTTCCAGTCGATCGCCGCCTCGAAGAACACTTCGTTAGCGGTTGTGGCGCCGGGCATCGCCGAGGCCCTGTTCGCGACCGCAATCGGTCTTGTTGCCGCCATCCCGGCGACCATTTTCTATAACAAGTTCGTCTCCGAGGTGAACAAGCAGGCGCAGCGGCTCGAAGGCTTTGCCGACGAGTTCGCCGCGATCCTGTCGCGCCAGATCGACGAGAACGCCTGAGGGGGCCTGGGGAATGGCTGGGAGCGGCACGAGCGCAGGGATCGCGGTCGGCAAGCGGCGCCACCGGCGCAAGCCGGTGATGTCCGAGATCAACGTCACGCCGATGGTGGACGTGATGCTGGTGCTGCTGATCATCTTCATGGTGTCGGCGCCGCTCTTGACCGTCGGCGTGCCGATCGACCTGCCGCAGACGCAGGCCAAATCGCTCGACCAGGACCGCGAGCCGCTCACCGTCACGGTCAACACCAAGGGCCAGGTGTTCCTGCAGAACAGCGAGATCAAGGTCGAGGAGCTCATCCCCAAGCTGCAGGCGATCGCGCAGGCGCGCGGCGGCAGCAATGACGAGCGCATCTACGTGCGCGGCGACCGCAAAGTGGATTATGGTACGGTGATGCGCGTGATGGGACGGCTCTCCGCCGCCGGCTTCCGCCGCGTGGCGCTGGTCACGGAGGTCGAGCAGGGCACCTGACGGGCGATGAAAACCGGCACGACCATATCGGTGATCGCGCATGCCGCCGTGCTGGCCTTCGGGCTCGTGGCGTTCGCGCCCGCGCCGAAGAATGCGCCTCCGCCCGAGTCGCTGCCCGTCGACATCATCTCGGCGACCGAATTCTCCACCCTGAGCAAGGGCAGCCGCGCGGCGCCGAAGGCCGAGACGCCCAAGCCGCTGGTCGAGCGCGTGGCCGAGCCGAAGCCGGCCGACAACCCGGCGCCCAAGGTGGTCGACAAGCCCGAGATCACCGCGACCGCCGATCAGCCGAAGCCGCCCGAGCCGAAGGTCGCCGAGGCGAAGCCCGCGCCGCCGAAGCCGCCCAAGCCCGAACCGAAGCCGCGCGAGGCGTTCGCGAGCGAAGCGCAGCCGAAATCCGATCCGATCGCCGAGGCGATCAAGAAGGACCAGGCCAAGAAACCCGAAACCAAGCCCGAGCCGCAGAAACAGGCCACCCCGACACCACCGAAGAAGCCCGAGCAGCAGAAGCAGCAGCAGAAGTTCGACGCCAGCCGCATCGCCGCGCTGCTCGACAAGCGCGACCCGCAGCGCCGCGCCGCGACCGGCGAGACGCTGAGCCCGACGCCGGCGCTCGGCGTGCCGACCGGCAACGCGCCGCGGCTGACGCAGAACGAGATCGACGCGCTGCGCGCGCGCCTGCGCGAATGCTGGAACCTGCCGGTCGGCGTCGCCGAGGCGCGCGACCTGATCGTGACGGTGCGCATCGCCTTCAACAAGGACGGCTCGCTGTCGAGCGAACCGGCGGTGATGAACCACGGCAGCCATCCGGTGTTCCAGGTCGCCGCCGAAAGCGCGTTGCGCGCGGTGCGCCGTTGCGCGCCCTACAGCTTCCTGCCGATCGCCAAATACGATTCCTGGAAGGACGTGATTGTCGATTTCGATCCGCGCGACATGTTCCGGGGCTGAACCGTCGCCAACGCTTGGGAAACGCTGAAATCATGAAGAACTCGGATGAGGCGCGCTTGGCTTTGACGCGCCGTGCGCTGCTCGCGACGGCTGCGTCCGCCGGCACGCTGGCTTTGCTGCCTTCGGCCGCGGCGCAACTGCGCCTCGACGTCACGCAAGGCAATGTGCAGCCGGTGCCGATCGCGATCCCCGATTTCGTCGGCGGCGCGCCGGCCGACACCGAGGTGGCGCGCGGCGTCAGCCAGGTGATCACCAGCAACCTGCGGCGCTCCGGCTTGTTCCAGCCGATCGACCCGGCCGCCTTCATCGAGAAGGTGGTCAACATCGACGCGGTGCCGCGTTTCCCCGACTGGCGCGCCATCAACGCGCAGGGGCTGGTGACCGGCCGCATCACGCGGCAGTCCGATGGACGCCTCAAGGCCGAGTTCCGCCTGTGGGACGTGTTCGCCGGCACTCAGCTCACCGGCCAGCAGTATTTCACCACCCCCGACAACTGGCGCCGCATCGCGCACATCATCTCGGATGCGGTGTACGAGCGCCTGACCGGCGAGAAGGGCTATTTCGACACACGCATCGTGTTTATCGACGAGACCGGCCCGAAGCAGCGCCGGGTCAAGCGCCTCGCCATCATGGACCAGGACGGCGCCAACGTGCGCTACCTGACGCGCGGCGAGGATATCGTGCTCACCCCGCGCTTCTCGCCCTCGACCCAGGAAGTCACCTACATGTCGTACGGGCAGGGCGACCCGCGCGTGCTGCTGCTCAACATCGAGACCAACCAGCGCGAGGTGGTCGGCAACTTTCCCGGCATGACGTTCTCGCCGCGCTTCTCGCCCGACGGCCAGCGCGTGATCATGAGCCTGCAGCAGGCCGCCAACTCCAACCTGTTCGTGATGGACCTGCGCTCCAAGACCACGACGCGCCTGACCGACACCGCGGCGATCGACACCGCGCCGTCCTACTCGCCCGACGGGGCGCGCATCTGCTTCGAGTCCGACCGCGGCGGGCGCCAGCAGATCTACATCATGGCGGCGCACGGCGGGCAGGCGCAGCGCGTGAGCTTCGGCGAAGGCTCGTATTCGACGCCGGTGTGGTCGCCGCGCGGCGACTTCATCGCCTTCACCAAGCAGCACCAGGGCCGCTTCGCCATCGGCATCATGAAGACCGACGGCTCGGGCGAGCGCATTCTCACGGAAGGCTTCCACAACGAGGGACCGACCTTCGCGCCGAACGGGCGGGTGCTGATGTTCTTCCGCGATCCCGGCGGCGCCGGCGGGCCCTCGCTCTATACGGTCGACGTCACCGGGCGCAACGAGCAGAAGATCCCGACGCCGAGCTATGCCTCCGACCCGGCCTGGTCGCCGCTGTTGTCTTGATTTGGAACCCGTGCGCCGCGAATTCGCCGCGTTAACGCCGCATTAACCATTAGAAACGGTTTCCACGGGTCGCCGGCATTTAGGGGAGCTGCGCAAGGCCTCATCAAGGTTGATGGAACGTTCGTTTAACGAACGCCCTGTTAGATCGGCCTCATGTCCTGAAGATCGGCCAAGTCTTGTTCCAAGACCGGTCGCGCGAAGCAGTTCTTAAGGAGGCACGGGATGTCGATTCGTACCCTTCGCGGCTTGAAGCTCGCGGCGCTGCTCGTCGCCGGCCTTGCGCTGGCCGCGTGCGCCAAGAACCCGGTGATGGGCCCGGGCAACACCAATCTCACCGGCAACGCCACGCCGGGCAGCGCGCAGGACTTCGTCGTCAACGTCGGCGACCGCGTGTTCTTCGAGACCGACTCGACCGAATTGACGCAAACCGCCGTCACCACGCTCGACAAGCAGGCGCAGTGGCTGGCGCTCTACAACCGCTACAGCTTCACCATCGAGGGCCACGCCGACGAGCGCGGCACGCGCGAATACAACATCGCGCTCGGCGCAAGGCGCGCTCAGGCGGTGCGCGACTTCCTCGCCTCGCGCGGCGTCGATCCGAACCGCATGCGCACCATCTCCTACGGCAAGGAGCGTCCGGTCGCGGTGTGCAACGACATCTCCTGCTGGTCGCAGAACCGCCGCGCCGTGACGGTGCTCAACGCCAGCTCCTGAAACGCGACGACCTTCCTGGAATAGCGAACCGGCGCCGCGAGGCGCCGGTTTTCGTTTGGGCGTTCGTAGCCCGGGTTTCGCTGCAAGCGAAACCCGGGAGTGATCTCGCCGCGCGGTGCGTTGTCCCGGCTTTCGCCGGCAGCGAAAGCCGGGCTACGAGCCGCGTTATTTCTTTTCCAACAGCAACGCCGTCTGCTGGCGTATCTGCGGCAGGATGCGCTCCGCGGCCTTGGCGAGCAACCACGGCAAGGTCACCTCGATGCGCAGGCTGTCCTCGCGCACCTCGATCGAGCCGGCCGCCGCCTGGCCGAGCGCGCGCATCTGGAACTCCAGCGTGTCGCCGCTCCAGACTTCCTGTTCGACGGAGATGAGCGTCCCGAAGCCCTTGGTGCGTGCGAGGCCGTCCTTGAGGCGGCGCGTCGCTTCGTCCTTGCCGAGGCGGTGCGCGATGGTGACCGAGACCGGCGTGCTCACTTCCGGCGCTCCGGTTCCAGGATCTCCACGCGCGGCCGCGCGCGCTCGAGGTGATCGCGCAGCAGCGCGAGATTGCGCCGGTTGGCGCGGAACGCCACGTCGAACGCGTCGCCCACCAGCGGAACCGCGCCGACCAGGCCGTCGACCGCGACGTTCGCCACCATGCGGGCGATCAGCAGGCGCGGCGCGCCGAGCGCGCGCGCCTCGTTGACGATGAACAGCGAGATCAAGGTGGTGACGGCGTCGCCGATTCCGGGAACGAGCCCAATCAGGGCATCGAGGCCGAACCGGATGTCGGTGCCGGGGACCACGAACGCGCCGTCCATCAGCTGCGCCAGCGCGTCGATCCGCGCCACGCGGGCGTCGCGCGTCATCGGGCCGGCCGCACCGGTGGAGAATTCGGCAAAGGAGCTGCGCATCATGGGCGGTGAGATGGTGCGGAGGGCACGGCACGTCAAGCCTAGCCTGGTTACGCCGGCGGCATCCGCTCCTTGTGCATCCGCTCCTTGGTGGCGGCATGCGTGGCTTGTGCTATGATTTGCCCATGAAAAAGCGAAGCTCCGCATCCAAGCAAGAAGATAATTTTGAATTGGTGCATGGCAGCGGCAACGTATTCCGCGACTTCGGCATGCCCAACGCCGACCTGGAGCAAGCACGCGCCATTCTTGCGGCAAAGATCATCAACTTGCTGGATGACCGTAAGCTTAGTGTGCGCGCGGCGGAGAAACTGACCGGCGTCGCGGCATCGGAGTTCTCGCGCATCCGCAATGCCAAGCTTGGCCGCTTCACTCTCGATCGCATGATTACGATCCTGGGGAAGCTTGACCAAGACGTTGAGGTAAGCGTGAACGTTAGGCCACGCGCCGCTCCGGCGGAGATTCCGGCATGAGCGAACGAGACATGACCAGCGACTGAAGCAGGGGTCACCATGCTGGCGCCACGCTCACGGCAATGATCGCCAGCTTCGGCGGAAATGAAGCGCCGCTCGCGGCAGATCGGACGGCTGATCCGACGCTAATGGAACACGAAGCGCGTTTGTTCGTTTGCCGTCGCGATGTCGAGCGGCTGATCGAGAAAAGCTCGCCGAGAAAGCCAAGGCGGCGGAGGAGAAGGCGAAGCGCGAGGCCGCCCGTAAGGCAGAGACTGCGAAGAGTGAGGATGCTCCGGTAGCAGCAGCGTCGACTGCTCGCGCCGCGTGACCCTGTGCGCACCGCCCATCACCTTGCCACCGCCGCGCAAACGCCCGATTGTATCGCCTCAGCCGGGGAGGCTTTCGATGGTGCTCGCTTGGTCACGCGCGTTCTGGATCGGCGCGGCGCTCGCGCTTGCCGCGTGCGGGCAGAACAACACTTACGTCGCGCCGCCTCCCCCCAAGGTGACGGTGGCGCAGCCGGTGCAGAAATCGGTCACGCGCTATTTCGAGGCGACCGGCAACACCGCGGCGGTCAACTCGGCCAACCTGGTGGCGCGCGTGCAGGGCTTCCTGCGCGAGATCAGCTACGAGGACGGCAAGCTGGTCAAGCAGGGCACGCCGCTGTTCGTCATCGAGCCCGAGCCCTACCAGCTGAAGCTGCAGCAGGCGCAGGCGGCCGAATCCGCCGCGCAGGCGAGCCTGAAGCAGACCGAAGGCGATTTCGAGCGCCAGCAGGAACTGGTGGGCCGCCAGGCGACCTCGAAGGCGGCGTTCGACATGGCGACCGCCAAGCGCGACAGCGACAGGGCCAAGGTCCTGCAGGCGCAGGCCGACACCAAGCAGGCGCAGATCAATCTCGACTACACCAAGGTGGTGGCGCCGTTCGACGGCGTGGTCACGGCGCGCCAGGTCTCGATCGGCGAACTGGTCGGCGGCAGCGGCACCCAGGTGCTCGCCACCATCGTGCAGCTCGACCCGATCCACGTGAACTTCAGCGCCAGCGAGCGTGACGTGCTGCGCGTGCGCGCCGAGCTGCGCAAGCGCGGCCTGACCGGTCCGGCCATGATCGGCACCGAGACCGAGGTCGGGCTGCAGACCGAGGCCGGCTACCCGCACAAGGGCAAGCTCGACTACATCGCGCCCAACGTGAACCCGTCGACCGGCACCTTGGCGGTGCGCGCGCTGCTTCCCAACGCCGGCGCGCCGCTGCTGCCCGGTTATTTCGTGCGCGTGCGCGTGCCGCTCGATGAAGCGCCGGCATTGCTCGTGCCTAGCGTCGCGCTCGGCAGCGATCAGGGCGGACGTTACGTGCTCGTGGTCGACAGCGAAAACACGGTCGAGCAGCGCAAGGTGCAGGTCGGGCCGAGCGTCGGCGAGATGGCGGTGATCGAGAACGGCCTGAAGGCCGAGGATCGCGTGGTGGTCGCCGGCATCCTGCGCGCCATACCGGGGCAGAAGGTCGATCCGCAGCTGCAGGCGGCGAGCGCGGCGAAGTAGGGTTTCTATTTCGCGAAAAGACAAGGCTATCGCATATGGCGCAAATGCTTGCCGCGCGTTCCCCTCGCCCCGCGAAGCGGGGAGAGGGTGCCGAGGTCCGCAGGACCGAGGCGGGAGAGGGGTGCGTACTTGAAAGAAAGACCCTCTCCCGGCTCGCGCTATGCGCTCGCCACCCTCTCCCGCTGCGCGGGAGAGGGGAAGCCGAGAGGGCGGAGCAGGCATGATATCGAAATTCTTCATCGAGCGGCCGGTCCTCGCCAACGTCCTGGCGATCCTGATGGTCGTGATCGGCGCGGTGTCGCTGCTCTCGCTCCCGGTCGCGCAATATCCCGACGTCACCCCGCCGACCGTGCAGGTGCAGACGCGCTATCCGGGCGCGAGCGCGCGCACCCTGATCGACACCGTGGCGCTGCCGATCGAGCAGCAGGTCAACGGCGTCGAGAACATGATCTACATGCAGTCGATGAGCGGCTCGGACGGGAGCTACACGCTCATCGTCACGTTCAAGATCGGCACCGACCTCAACTTCGCGCAGGTGCTGGTGCAGAATCGCGTCACCGCGGCGCTCTCCTCGCTGCCCGATCCGGTGCAGAAGCAGGGCGTCAACGTGCAGAAGCAGTCGACCGCGATCCTGCTGTTCGTCACGCTGACCTCGCCCGACAACCGCTTCGACTCGCTCTATCTCGCCAACTACGGGACCATCCGGCTCAAGGACGAGCTCGCGCGCCTGCCCGGCGTCGGCAACGTGCTGGTGTTCGGCACCGGCCAGTACTCGATGCGCGTCTGGATCGATCCGGAGAAGCTCAAGAGCCGCGGGCTGACCACGCAGGACGTTACGGCGGCGCTGCAGCAGCAGAGCCAGCAGGTCGCCGCCGGCCAGATCGGCGCGCCGCCGGCTCCCGCCGGCACGCCGTTCCAGTATTCGATCACCGTCGCCGGCCGGCTCGCCGACCCCGAGCAGTTCGAGAACGTGATCGTGAAGACCGGCAATGCCGGCGAGATCACGCGCGTGCGCGACATCGGCCGCGTCGAGCTTGGCGCGCAGACCTACGGGCAGATCTTCAAGGTCAACGACCGGCCCGCGGCCGGCATCGCGGTGTTCCAGGCGCCGGGCGCCAACGCCCTCAACGTCGAGAAGGCGGTGCGCGCGCGCATGGCCGAGCTGGCCAGGGAATTCCCCGCCGGTCTCACCGCGGAGATCCCGTTCAACACCACCGTGTTCGTCGATGAGGCGATCAAGGAGGTCTACAAGACCCTGATCGAGGCGGCGTTGCTGGTGCTGGTCGTGATCCTGATCTTCCTGCAGGACTGGCGCGCGATGCTGATCCCGGCCACCACGGTGCCGGTGACGATCATCGGCGCGTTCGCCGCGATGGCGGCGCTCGGCTTCACCGTCAACCTGTCCACTCTCTTCGCGATCGTGCTCGCCATCGGCATCGTGGTCGACGACGCCATCGTGGTGGTGGAGGGCGCCGCGCATCACATCGAGCACGGCTCCCCGCCCAAGGAGGCCGCCATCCGGGCGATGGACGAGCTGTTCGGGCCGATCATCGGCATCACGCTGGTGCTGATGTCGGTGTTCATCCCGGCCGCGTTCATGCCCGGGCTCACGGGAAAGATGTACGCGCAGTTCGCGCTGGTGATCGCCGCCACCGCGATCCTCAGCGCCATCAACGCCGCGACGCTCAAACCCACCCAGGCCGCGCTGTGGATGCGCGCGCCGGTCCCGCCGGAGAGCCGCAACATCGTCTACCGCGCCTTCAATCGCGGCTACGACGCGGTCGAGCGCGGCTATGCGCGGCTGATCGATCGCCTCGCGGCGAACAGCGTGGTCAGCGTCGTCGTCGCGCTCATGATCGTCGCCATGGCCTCATGGGGCCTCACCCGCGTTCCCGCCGGCTTCATCCCGATCGAGGACCAGGGCTACCTGCTGGTCGCCGTGCAGCTGCCCGACGGCGCGTCGCTGGAGCGGACGCAGAAGGCGATGGACCAGGTCGCCGCAATCGCCAAGCAGACGTCGGGCGTCGATCAGGTCGTCACCGTCGCCGGCATCTCGCCGCTCGACAATTCGGCCTCGCTCGCCAATGCGGGCGTCGCCTACGTGACGCTGAAACCCTGGAGCCAGCGCGGCAAGGAGCAGGAGCTGCTGCCGCTGTTCCTCGGCATGAACCGGGCCATGCAGGCGGTGATGGACGCGCGCGTGCTGGTGGTGCCGCCGCCGCCGATCCAGGGCATCGGCAACGCCTCGGGCTTCACCATGCAGGTCGAGCTGCGCGACGGCTCGTTCGATTTCACCAAGCTGCAGAGCCTCGCCAACGCGATGGTGGCGGCCGCGTCGTCGCAGAGCGGGCTGCAGCGGGTGCAGACCACGTTCCGTTCCGACGCGCCGCAGTATCGCATCGATATCGACCGCGTGAAGGCGCAGACGCTCCATGTCAACGTCGACCAGGTGTTCTCCACCATCCAGACCTTCATGGGGTCGAGCTACGTGGTGCAGTTCAACCGGTTCGGCCGCACCTTCCAGGCCTACGTGCAGGCCGACTCCCAGTTCCGCCAGCGCCCGGAGGACGTCGCCAACCTCACGGTGCGCAATGCCCAAGGCCAGACCGTGCCGATCGGCACGCTCGCCGAGATCGTGCCGGTGACCGGCCCGCCGCTGATCAGCCTCTACAATCTCTATCCGTCGGCGACGCTCATCGGCATGCCGGCGCAGGGCTTCTCGTCCGGCGAGGCGATGGCGCTGATGGAGCAGATCGCGGCGCGCACCTTGCCGCCCGGCACCGGATACGAATGGAGCGCCATGTCGTATCAGGAGAAGATCGTCGGCAACCAGATGTACCTGGTGTTCGCCCTCGGCCTGCTGCTGGTCTATCTGGTGCTCGCCGGACAGTACGAGAGCTGGTACGCGCCGCTCGCGATCGTGCTCTCGGTGCCGCTCGCGCTCGTGGGCCCTGCGTCGATCCTGCTCGCGCTCAAGATCGACGCCAATCTCTATGTCCAGATCGGCCTGATCCTGCTGATCGCGCTGTCGGCCAAGAACGCGATCCTGATCGTCGAAGTCGCGCGCGAGCGGCGCGTGCGCGACCGACACGGCATCGTCGAGGCCGCGGTCGAGGCGGCGCGCGCGCGCTTCCGCCCGATCCTGATGACGTCGATCGCGTTCATCCTCTCGGTGGTGCCGCTGGTGATCGCGACCGGCGCCGGGGCGAGCGCGCGCAAGTCGATCGGCATCACGGTGTTCACCGGCATGATCGCCTCGACCTGCCTGGCGGTGCTGTTCGTGCCTTCGCTGTTCGTGGTGATCCAGCGCTTCGAGGAATGGGTGAAACGGCCGCGCCAGCCCAAGGTGGAGCCGGCCGCGGAGCCAACGTAGGGCGGGCAAAGACGCGACACACGGGTTCGGCGATGTGCGCCAAGCGAGCGTGCGTCGTGCCCGCGTGATTTTCCATGCGATCCGCTTTGACGGCGGGCACGGCGATTCCGCGGTCGCGTCGTGTTGCGCCGCCAGCGCATCGCCTTTGCCCGCCCTACGACAGTTAACCGTTTGTAAACACCCAAGTCACAATTTGGACGCAGCAATTCGTATCTTCAGAAGCCTCGCGGCGGATGCACCCATGATCACCAGATTCCTCGGCGCCCTGGCGCCGGCTGTTCTCGCGGGCCTGATTGCTTTCCCGGCGGTGGCCCAGGTTTCCAACACCGAGCTGGTGATGCGGCTCGAGCGCATGGAGAACCAGCTGCGCCAGCTCACCGGCGCAATCGAGCAACTGCAGTATCGCAACCAGCAGCTCGAGCAGCAGCTCGGCCGCATGCAGGAAAGCTCCGAGCCGCGCAGCTCGCGCCAGGCGCGGCCCGCGGCGCCGGCGCCGACGCTTCCCCCGGTCCCGCCGCAGGTGACACAGCCGCAGACGATGCCGGCGCAGCCCATGCCGCAGCGCCGCTCCGAGGCCGAAGACGATCAACCGCCGCCCGCGCTGCCGCGGCCGCAACGCCGCGCCGACGTGTTCGATCCGGTCGAGAATCCGAACGCGCCCGGTACGCCCCGCCTGCTGGGAAGGCCCGGCGCGCCGGTGGTCGCAGGTCCGCCGATCTCCGCGCCGCCGCCGTCTTATCCGCCAAACGCCTATCCGCCCGCAGGCGCCTATCCGCCCGCGGCTGCGCCCGACGATGACGATATCGGGGCCCCGGGCGGGCGGCGCGCCGGCGAGCCGCTCGATCTTTCGACGCTGTCGCGCCGCGCGGCCGCCGATCCGGCTCCGGCGATGCCTTCCGCGCCGCCTGTGGTGACGTTGCCGCCGCCGCCGGCGCGCAATCCGAACGCCACCGGCGCGACGCAGATGGTGATGGCGCCGACGGCGACGCCGAAGGACGAGTACGACCTCGCCTACGGCTACGTGCTGCGCAAGGACTACGCGCTCGGCGAAGAGGCCTTCCGCGCCTTCCTGAAGAAATATCCGAGCGACCGCATGGTGGCGGACGCCAATTACTGGCTCGGCGAGACGCTGTTCCAGCGCCAGCGCTACCGCGACGCGGCCGAGGCCTTCCTCACCGTGTCGACCAAATTCGAATCCTCCGCCAAGGCGCCGGACTCGCTGCTACGGCTCGGCCAGTCGCTCGCCGCGCTGAAGGAGAAGGAAGCCGCCTGCGCGACCTGGGCCGAGATCGGGCGCAAATATCCGCGTCTCTCGCCGACCGTGAAGCAGCATGTCGAGCGGGAACAGAAGCGCGGCGGCTGCTGAGGCGCCCGTCTCGAACCGCGAAGCCGCCGCGCTGTTCGCGCACCTCGCCGACGCTGCGGCTCTCGTGCTCGCGGTCTCCGGCGGGCCCGATTCCACCGCGCTGTTGACGCTCGCAACGCGTTGGCGCGCGCACCGCAAGCGCGGGCCGAAGCTCTTGGCCGTCACGGTCGATCACGGCCTGCGGGCGGAGTCGGCCAAGGAAGCTGCCGCCGTCAAGCGGCTCGCCGCCAAACTCGGCGTGCCGCATCGCACCGTGCGCTGGCTTGGGCCCAAGCCGAACACGGGAGTGCAGCAGGCCGCACGCGAAGTGCGCTATCGGTTGCTGGCGCACGCCGCGCGCACGGTCGGTGCGCGTCACATCCTCACGGCGCACACGCTCGACGATCAGGCCGAGACGGTGTTGTTTCGCTTGGCAAGGGGGAGTGGGCTCGCGGGGCTGAAGGGAATGATGAGGGTCTCAACTCTCGACACGGGCGGTGGGACTCCCTCCCCCCTTGTGGGGGAGGGTTGGGGAGGGGGTGTTGCACCTAGCGGAGAAAGAGAAAGAAAGACCCCCTCCCGACGCGCTTCGCGCGTCGACCTCCCCCACAAGGGGGGAGGGGGCACCGAGTATGAGGCGACAAAGATTCCCGGCCTGTTGCTGGTCCGCCCGCTCCTCGACCTTCCAAAGGCGCGCCTCCTCGCGACATTGGCGCGCGCGCGCATCCCCTTCGCCGACGACCCCTCGAATCGCGATCCGCGTTTCACCCGTCCCCGGCTGCGCGCGCTGATGCCGCAGCTTGCCGCGGAAGGGCTCGATGCGCGCCGGCTCGCCGCCTTTGCCCGCCGCGTGGCGCGCGCCGACGCAGCGATCGAGCGCGCGGTCGACGCAGCGCAGGCCCGCCTGATCGGCGCCGCGCAGCCGCGGCGAGCGACCGTGCTCGTCGCCGCCGCCTACGCCGCGCTGCCGCGGGAATTGGCGCTGCGGCTGCTCGGCCGCGCCGTGGCGCGGCACGGTGCGGAAGGTCCGGTCGAGCTCGGCAAGCTGGAAGCCTTGACCGAAGCATTGCTGGCCGCTGGGCCGGCCGCGCGGTTTCGCCGCACGCTCGCCGGCGCCATGGTGACGCTACGCTCCGGCTCCCTCGCGATCGAGCGCGCCCCGCGCCGGCGCGTTCACCAAGCCCCGGTAGAATGACGAAGATTCGGCCAATTCCCTTGGCAGAAGGGTTGCCCGAACCTACATTGGGCCAGGGTGGGATGCGGGGCAGCCGCGAATCACGGCCACCGCCCTCTTAAGGACTTGGCTGGTAAGGACTCGGGATGAACGCCAATCTGCGCAATTTCGCCCTCTGGGTGATCATTGTCCTCTTGCTGCTCGCCCTGTTCACGCTGTTCCAGAACCCTGGCCAGCGCACGTCGTCGCAGGACATCTCGTTCTCCCAGCTGCTCACCGACGTCGACAACGGCAAGGTGCGCGACGTCACCATCCAGGGCCCCGAGATCCACGGCACCTACACGACCGGCGGCAGCTTCCAGACCTACGCCCCGAGCGATCCGACCCTGGTCAAGCGGCTGTACGAGAAGAACGTCCAGATCACGGCGCGCCCGCCCGGCGACAACGTCCCCTGGTTCGTGTCGCTGCTGGTCTCCTGGCTCCCGTTCATCGCGCTGATCGGCGTGTGGATCTTCCTGTCGCGCCAGATGCAGGGCGCCGGCGGCAAGGCGCTCGGCTTCGGAAAATCGCGCGCCAAACTGCTCACCGAGGCGCACGGCCGCGTCACCTTCGAGGATGTCGCCGGCGTCGAGGAGGCCGAGCAGGACCTGCAGGAGATCGTCGAATTCCTGCGCGATCCGGGCAAGTTCCAGCGGCTCGGCGGACGGATTCCGCGTGGTGTCCTTCTGGTCGGCCCGCCCGGCACCGGCAAGACGCTGATCGCACGCGCCGTCGCCGGCGAGGCGAACGTGCCGTTCTTCACCATTTCGGGCTCCGACTTCGTCGAGATGTTCGTCGGCGTCGGCGCGAGCCGCGTGCGCGACATGTTCGAGCAGGCCAAGAAGAACGCCCCTTGCATCATCTTCATCGACGAGATCGACGCGGTCGGCCGCCATCGCGGCGCCGGCCTCGGCGGCGGCAACGACGAGCGCGAGCAGACGCTGAACCAGCTTCTGGTCGAGATGGACGGCTTCGAGTCGAACGAAGGCATCATCCTGATCGCCGCCACCAACCGCCCCGATGTGCTCGACCCGGCGCTGCTGCGGCCCGGCCGCTTCGACCGCCAGGTCGTGGTGCCGAACCCGGACGTGGTCGGCCGCGAGCAGATCCTCAAAGTCCACGTGCGCAAGGTACCGCTGGCGCCGGACGTGAACCTCAAGACGGTCGCGCGCGGCACGCCCGGCTTCTCCGGCGCGGACCTGATGAACCTGGTCAACGAGGCGGCGCTGATGGCGGCGCGGCGCAACAAGCGCATGGTGACGCAGAGCGAGTTCGAGGACGCCAAGGACAAGGTGATGATGGGCGCCGAGCGCAAGACGCTGGTGATGACCGAAGAGGAGAAGCTGCTCACCGCCTATCACGAAGGCGGTCATGCGATCGTGGCGCTCAACGTCACGGCGACCGACCCGGTGCACAAGGCGACCATCATCCCGCGCGGGCGCGCGTTGGGGATGGTGATGCAGCTGCCCGAACGCGACAAGCTTTCGATGAGCCGCGAGCAGATGACCTCGCGCCTCGCCATCATGATGGGCGGGCGCGTCGCCGAGGAGCTGGTGTTCGGCGACGAGAAGGTGACCTCGGGCGCCGCCTCCGACATCGAGCAGGCGACCAAGCTCGCGCGCATGATGGTGACGCGCTGGGGCCTCTCGCACGAGCTCGGCACGGTGGCCTACGGCGAGAACCAGGAAGAGGTGTTCCTCGGCTATTCGGTGGCGCGCCAGCAGAACATCTCGGAGGCGACCAACCAGAAGATCGACGCCGAGATCCGTCGCCTGGTCGAGAGCGGCTACGCCGACGCGCGCCGCATCCTGACCGAGAAGCGCACCGACCTCGAGACCCTGGCCAAGGGCCTGCTCGAGTTCGAGACGCTGTCGGGCGACGAGATCAAGGACCTGCTCGTCGGCAAGAAACCGAACCGCGAGTCGGTGATCGAGCCGGCGACCCCGCGCACCTCCGCGGTGCCGTCGGCCGGCAAGGGCCGTCCGCGCCCCGAGCCCGGCCCGATGGAGCCGCAGCCGCAGGCGTGACTCACACGGTTATCAACAAGAACGGATCCCAAGCACTCCAATCCGTGCCGTCGAAGGCCGCCACCCACATCGTCTCCGAGCCAGCGGTGGCGCCGCCGCGCACCCACACATTGGCGAGATCGCTGGCCGCGACCACGAACGACGCTTCGGCCGCATGGTGAGCGTCGGCCGGCGTCAGGAAATAGCCGCTCGAGGCACCGGTCCCGCTGTCAAAGAATGCATAATGGGTCGCCGGGTTTCCGTTGGCATCCGAATAGGAAATCCAATTCGCCACCTGCGACCATTGGTTCAGGGCGAGGCTGTGGTCGCTGATCGTGGCCACCGGCGCGTTGTTGCCGGCCGAGATCAGCGTGAAGGAGTCCCAGGCACTCCAATCCGTGCCGTCGAAGGCCGCCACCCACATCGTCTCCGAGCCAGGGGTGGTGCCGCCGCGCACCCAGACATTGGCGAGATCGCTGGCACCGACCACGATCGACGATTCGGCCGCATGGTGAGCGTCGGCCGGCGTCAAGAAATAGCCGCTCGAGGCGCCGGTCCCGCTGTCAAAGAATGCATAGTGGGTCGCCGGGTTTCCGTTGGCATCCGAATAGGAAATCCAATTCGCCACCTGCGACCATTGGTTCAGGGCGAGGCTATGGTCGTTGATGGTGGCCACCGGCGCGTTGTTGCCGGCCGAGGTCAGCGTGAAAGAGTCCCAGGCGCTCCAGTCGGTGCCGTCGAAGGCCGCCACCCACATCGTCTCCGAGCCAGGGGTGGTGCCGCCGCGCACCCAGACATTGGCGAGATCGCTGGCACCGACCACGATCGACGATTCGGCCGCATGGTGAGCGTCGGCCGGCGTCAAGAAATAGCCGCTCGAGGCGCCGGTCCCGCTGTCAAAGAATGCATAGTGGGTCGCCGGGTTTCCGTTGGCATCCGAATAGGAAATCCAATTCGCCACCTGCGACCATTGGTTCAGGGCGAGGCTATGGTCGTTGATGGTGGCCACCGGCGCGTTGTTGCCGACCGAGGTGAGCGTGAAAGAGTCCCAGGCACTCCAATCCGTGCCGTCGAAGGCCGCCACCCACATCGTCTCCGAGCCACCGGTGGCGCCGCCGCGCACCCAGACATTGGCGAGGTCGCTGGCCGCGACCACGAACGTCGTTTCGGCCGCATGGTGAGCGTTGGCCGGCGTCAGGAAATAGCCGCTCAGGGCGCCGGTCCCGCTGTCAAAGAATGCATAATGGGTCGCCGGGTTTCCGTTGGCATCCGAATATGAAAGCCAATTCGCCACCTGCGACCATTGGTTCAGGGCGACGCTATGGTCGTTGATCGTGGCCACCGGCGCGTTGTTGCCGACCGAGGTCAGCGTGAAAGAGTCCCAGGCACTCCAATCCGTGCCGTCGAAGGCCGCCACCCACATTGTCTCCGAGCCAGCGGTCGCGCCGCCGCGCACCCAGACATTGGCAAGGTCGCTGGCCGCGACCACGAACGTCGTTTCGGCAGCATGGTGAGCGTCGGCCGGCGTCAAGAAATAGCCGCTCGAGGCGCCGGTCCCGCTGTCGGCGAATGCATAATGGGTCGCTGGGTTTCCGTTGGCATCCGAATATGAAATCCAATTTGCCACCTGCGACCATTGGTTCAGGGCGAGGCTGTGGTTATTGATGGTGGCCACCGGCGGGTTGTTGGCCGGTGCGGTCAAGCCGATGGTGACGGTCGCGGAGTCGGAGCCGCCGCGGCCGTCGCGCAGGGTATAGCTGAAGCTGTCCGAGGAGCCGCTCGACGGAGCGGTGTACTGGAAGCTGCCGTTGCTGTTGAGCGTCACCCGTCCGCCGGCGCTGGTGAGGGCGTTGTTGAGGAAGTCGACGGTCAGCGGGTCGCTATCGGGATCGGAATCGGCTCCTGACCCGTTGTTGATGAGCACGCTGCCGTTGATCGTCTGCCCGCGTGTTGCTGAGAACTGATCGTTGCGGGCGTCGGGGTTTTGGTTGGCCGGTGCTGTCAGGTTGATGGTGACGGTCGCGGGGTCGGAGCCACCGCGGCCGTCGCGCAGGGTATAGCTGAAGCTGTCGGATGTGCCGCTTGACGGAGCCGTGTACTGGAAGCTGCCGTTGCCGTTGAGCGTCACCCGTCCGCCGGCGGCGGTCAGCACGTTGTTAAGAGAATCGACGGTCAGCGGATCGTTGTCGGGATCGGAATCGGCTCCCGAGCCGTTGTTGACCAGTACGTTGCCGCTGATCATCTGTCCGCGTTGTGCAGAGAATTGGTCGTTCCGGGCGTCGGGATTTTGGTTGGGTTGTGGCGAGCCAGTGAAATTAACCGTGAGCAGATAATTCGAGGCTGCGGTATTGAACGGATCAACGCGGACAAAATACGTCTGCCCCGCCGAGACCGAAAATTGAATGCTCTCGTTGGCGGTCCCTCCCACCTCGGAAGAAGCAATTTGGCTTTGATTGCTATTGTAAGCGAACAGGTCTATGTCGGCAGAAAGACCTGAAAGGTTCGCCGTTACTGTACCATTTCCCGTGGCGACAAACTTGATGAAATCGTCTGTGTCACCGTTTGAGCCGACGCTCGCATTCGTGCTCGTGTACGGGAGCGTGTGAAGCGTTGCGGTTGCAAAGGTGTTGCCGCTGTCGCCGCCGCCACCGCCGCCGCCCCCACCGTAATCTACAACGTTGATCTTGAAAGCGCGATAGCCTGAAGTTGGCCAACCAAAGTCCGAAAACTTAACGTCTCCGATATCCTGTCCCAGAGGCGTACCGCCGTCGGTGCCGTATAATGCGGGGTTAACCGCCACACCATCGCTGGCGCCGTGGCTTATGCTGTCGGAGTCGTTCGCGCGGTCCCTGTAATAAGTAAAATTGGGAGAACTTCCGGTTCGGTCGACATTAGCTTCTAGTATGCGGCCATCGCCAGCAGACAATGCTACGTGTGAGCCGCTCGTCGCGATCAGGATCGCGCCCACAGTATCGCGAGCCGCGGAAAGTGTTATCTCCGTGAATTGGGACGTTAAGCTCGTCGCGTCTTGCAGCCATGATGCTGCACTGGACTCCTGGAATGATGTACCTTCCGTGCTGTTTATCAAGCCATACTTCAAACCATACGCCCGATAGACGCAGTATGTTACGAACTCTGCACAATCCCAAGGTCCTGCATAGTTGGCATTGTTCAATGCCGTATCTGGCATTATTGCATATGTTCTATCGTTGGGATTATTGTTGTTGACTCGGTAACTCCAAAAGTAATCCTCTCCAAGATGCTGCTGTCCCACATTAATGACGTCTTGACCGGTAGCCATTCTGCTCCCTCCGAATTCCCGTGCCTTGGGGCAACACCCGGGAAGATTGTCAAATATGGAATAGCTAAATTTTACGCGAGTCAACAAAAGATAACCTTAAATTGTCAATTTGACCCGAATTCCCACAGATTGGAAGCGGACACTACGTAAACCCACCAACGGCGAATCGCGGGCGCCTCGATCGCGTGACGTGCTAATCGGTGATCGAGCCGGCGACCCCGCGCACCTCCGCGGTGCCGTCGGCCGGCAAGGGCCGTCCGCGCCCCGAGCCCGGCCCGATGGAGCCGCAGCCGCAGGCGTGAGCTTACCTCTCTCCCGCGAAGCGGGAGAGGGTGCCGAGGACCGAAGGTCCGAGGCGGGAGAGGGGCTGCGCAATTACGGAAGACCCTCTCCCGGCTCGCTTCGCTCGCCACCCTCTCCCGCTTCGCGGGAGAGGGGACGCGCGGCACGTTCAGCGCCTCTCTACCCCCGCAGCGCCTTCAGCGCGCAATCGCGCAGGCGGATCGGATCGCGCTCGCCGGTGTGCGCGCATTCGATGATCTTGCGCGCCGCGTTCTCGGCGCGCGCGCCGGTGCGCTCGGTCAGGTCGAGCATGCGGCACGCGCTCTCGAGGCCGCGAGTGGACAACCGGTCTCAGAATGACTTCGGCAAACCTGCCTGCTTCAGCGTGTAGTTCGCCCAATGTCGCGACTTGATGTGGTTGTCGATCATGAAGCGGCGGTTTGAGATCGGGCTGTACCAGATTTCGTGATCGCCCTTGCCGTGGCGCACGAACGTACAGCCGTTCTCGCGCAAGATCGATTTGACACGCGGCGTGAAGTTGTCCGCCATCAGGCGACGGGAACAAGCTCGGTGCGCTCGGCCTTGACCTCGAACGATACGTTGTCGGTATCGGAGGCGAGCAGGCCGTTTTCGACGAGAAGCTCTGGTATGGCGATCTTCAGCTTCTCGATCAAACCTTCGAACGTATCCGCGCCGGTCGCCAGGCCGGGCACGTCGTCGCTGGAAGCGACCCAAACCTGGGCTTCCTCATCCCACTCCGCCTTGACGTGATAGGGCGCCATGCGCGGCTCCGAAGCATTGTCCAGGACCGACTATAGCACGCCTCTCGGCATGCTCGTCGAGCCGACCGGCCATCATTGCCGGCCCCGCAGCGCCTGCAGCGCGCAGTCGCGCGGCCCGATCGAGCGCGCTCGCCGGTGTGCGCGCATTCGATGATCTTGCGCGCCGCGTTCTCGGCGCGCGCGCCGGTGCGCTCGGTCAGGTCGAGCATGCGGCACGCGCTCTCGAACGCCGCGACCATCACGGCGATGTCCTCGGCCGGCAAGGGCCGCCCGCGCCCCGAGCCCGGCCCGATGGAGCCGCAGCCGCAGGCGTGATGCGGCCAAGACGCAAATTGCATGGAGCGTGCTGCGAACTCGGTGCGGCCGATGCTTGGTTGTTGCACTGAAAGCGCCACAGCCCCCTCCCCCCTTGTGGGGGAGGTGGCGAGCGAAGCGAGCCGGAGGGGGACTCGCCACGGCGACGAAAGCGCTTCTTGATCGAGAATCCGAAGACCCCCTCCCGCCCGCCGTCGCCCTCCAGGCTCCGGCGGTCGACCTCCCCCACAAGGGGGGAGGTACTGCGGCGCGTTCGGTGCCCTATCCCCGCAACGCCTTCAGCGCGCAGTCGCGCAGGCGGATCGGATCGCGCTCGCCGGTGTGCGCGCATTCGATGATCTTGCGCGCCGCGTTCTCGGCGCGCGCGCCGGTGCGCTCGGTCAGGTCGAGCATGCGGCACGCGCTCTCGAACGCCGCGACCATCACGGCGATGTCCTCGGGCATGAACCCGGTGTTCTGAAATAGCCGATGGGTCGGCATAGGCCGTTGCTCCGGAGCCGAAATGGGCGGGAGCGGTCGCCATCCCCATCGCTGCCATCCCTCTTACGGCCAGCGACGGACCAGCTTAGAGCAGTTTCAACATGAACGCATCCCATGCAATCCGTTCATGTTCTGGATTCTCGCGGCGGCGGGCACGGCGTGCTCGCTCTGCGCCTCATCGCGATGACCTCGCGTAGCGCCTTTGCCCGCCCTACGGCGCGTTCACTGGCCGCTGCGATCGCCGAGCTCGCGCAACGCCTGCTCGATGGTCGCCCGCCGCGCGTTGCTCGGTTTCAAGGTGAGCGCCTTGCGGTAGTCGGCCACCGCGTCGTCGCGCCGGTTGAGCGCGCGCATCACCACGCCGCGGTTCATGTAGTTGGCGGCGTCGTCGGGATCGAGCGTCACCGCCTGGTCGGCGTCGCGCAGTGCCGAAATGTAGTCGCCCTTCTTGGTCCAGGCCTCGGAACGGCGCAGGAAGGCGACGTCCGACTTCGGATTGATGCGGATCGCCTCGCCGTAGTCGCCGATGGCGCGGTCGTAATCGCCGCGCTCCTTGTGCACGTTGCCGCGGTTGGTGTAGGCGAGCGCATAGCCGGGGTCGGAGCGGATCGCGTCGGTGTAATCGGCGATGGCGCGGTCGAACTCGCCCTTGTTCTTGTGGATGACGCCGCGGATGTTGTAGGCGCGCGCGTAGTTCGGGTTGATCTCGATGGCGCGGCTCAAGTCCGCGATGGCGCGGTCGGTCTCGTTCTTGTCGTCGTAGACGTCGCCGCGGTTGGCGTAGGCGATCGAAGAGCGCGGGTCGAGCCGGATCGCGCTGGTGAAGTCGGCGATGGCGCGGTCGAGCTCGCCCTTCTTCTTCCACACCACGCCGCGCACGTTGTAGGCGCGCGAGTAGTTCGGATCGAGCCGGATCGCCGAATCGAGGTCGGCGATGGCGCGGTTGGAGTCGCCCTTGTCGTCCCACACGTCGCCGCGGTTGGCATAGGCGAGCGCGAACTCCGGGTCGAGCCGGATCGCCTCGTTGTAGTCGGCGAGCGCGCGGTCGAGGTCGTTCCTGTCCTTCCAGATGTTGCCGCGGTTGTTGAAGGCGCGGGCGTAGCGCGGGTCGATGCGGATCGCGTCATTGTAGTCGGACAGCGCGTGCTCGTTGTCGCCCTTCTGGCGATAGGAGATGGCGCGGTTGTAGTGCGCGATGGCGAGGTCGCGGCCCTTGACGCGGCCGCCCGCGATGATGCGCGAGCAGGCGCCGATCGAGACGTCGGCGGCGGCGTTCTCATCCTTGCAGACGTCCCAGTCGCGCTGCGCGTGGGCCGGGGCGGCGAACAGGCCGGCCGAGCAGAGGACGAGGGCGAAGGCGGCGCGACGGAGCATGGTTGGCCTCGGGATGGTGCGGCGGAATGACTGTGCGGCGGCATGGTAGGATCGACCTGCCGTCCGGGCAACCGGCGCGCTAGTGTCCCGATTCCGAAGTTCGCCTGCGTTTGCAGCACCCTCGGATGCGAACTTCGGAATCAAAGGGACACTAGCAACTCTATGATTCTAGTGCCCCTTTTGAACCCGAAGTTCGCAACCGCGCCCGCCGCACATTGTGTGCGAACTTCGGGTTCGGGGCACTAGTTCCGTTAACATCTGTCACAATTTTTGCGAGCCAGACCGGGCGCTTCGCCGTAATATCCGCCCAAGAGGAATCACCGGTGCCGGCGGGCGGTACCGCAGAGGGGATCGATGGCTCGGAAATATTTCGGCACCGACGGCATCCGCGGCCGCGCCAACGGCGTGATCACGCCGGAACTGGCCCTGAAGGTCGGACAGGCCGCCGGCCTCCTGTTCACGCGCGGCGAACACCGCCACCGCGTGCTGGTCGGCAAGGACACGCGGCTGTCCGGCTACATGATCGAGACCGCGCTGATCGCCGGCTTCACCTCGGTCGGCATGGACGTGCTGCAGACCGGCCCGATGCCGACGCCGGCGATCTCGATGCTCACCCGCTCGATGCGCGCGGACCTCGGCGTGATGATCTCGGCGTCCCATAATCCTTATGACGACAACGGCATAAAACTGTTCGGGCCCGACGGCTACAAGCTGTCCGACGAGGTCGAGCTGGAGATCGAGACGCTGATCGACGCCAATCTCAACAAGCGGCTGGCGAAATCCGCGGCGCTCGGCCGCGCCAAGCGCATCGACGGCGTGCAGGACCGCTACGTCGAATACGCCAAGCGCACCCTGCCGAAGAACCTGTCGTTCGACGGCATGCGGGTCGTGATCGACTGCGCCAACGGCGCCGCCTACAAGGTCGCGCCGGCCGCGCTGTGGGAGCTCGGCGCCGAAGTGTTCACCGTCGGGGTCGAGCCGGACGGCTTCAACATCAACAAGGAGTGCGGCTCGACCGCGCCCGCGGCGCTCGCCGCCAAGGTGCGCGAGATGCGCGCCGACATGGGCGTCGCGCTCGACGGCGACGCCGACCGCGTCGTCATCGTCGACGAGAAGGGCCGCGTGGTCGACGGCGACCAGCTGCTCGCGGTGATCGCCGAGAGCTTCCTCGCCGACGGGCGGCTCGCGACCGGCACGGTGGTGGCGACCGTGATGTCCAACCTCGCCCTCGAGCGCCATCTCAACGCACTCGGCATCGCGCTCACGCGCACCGCGGTCGGCGACCGTTATCTGTTGGAGAACATGCGCGCGCACGGCCACAACATCGGCGGCGAGCCGTCCGGCCACATCATCCTGTCGGACTACACCAACACCGGCGACGGGTTCGTGGCGGCGCTGCAGGTGCTCGCCGTCGTGAAGCAGAAGGGCAAGCCGGTGTCGGAGGTGTGCCACCGCTTCGAGGCGCTGCCGCAGGTGCTCAAGAACGTGCGCTACCGCGCCGGCAAGCCGCTCGAGGAGCCCCAGGTCAAGCGCGCGATCGAGGCGGCGCAGAGGAAGCTCGACGGCACCGGCCGGCTGGTGATCCGCCCCTCCGGCACCGAGCCGGTGATCCGCGTGATGGGCGAGGGCGACGACAAGGCGGTGGTGGAAGAGGTCGTCGACGACATCGTCGACGCGCTGACGCAGGCGGCGGCGTAGCCCGGGTTTCGCCCTTGCGAAACCCGGGGACGGTCTCGCCGCATGGATCGATCCCGGCTTTCGCCATAGCGCGTTGCAGACGCGCGTAAACGCGCTTATGGCTCAAGCCGGGCTACAGGAGGTGTGCCATGGCCTATGATCTCGATCAATTCGTCGCGGATTGCCGCGCCATCCTGGCGCGCGATCCGGGTCCGGCCGGCCGCGAGGACGTGCGCCGGCAGCTCGAGCGGCTGCTCGCCAACGCGGATTTCGTCGAGCGGACCTGCGGCGAGGACGCGCCGACGGGCTTGAAGGTGCTGTACGAAGACCGCGACCTCGGCTTCCAGGTGCTGGCGCACGTCAACGACAAGGCGCGCAAGTCGCCGCCGCACGATCACGGCAACTCCTGGGCGATCTACGGCCAGGCCGCCAAGTACACCGACATGATCGAGTGGGAGCGCGTCGGCGGCGACGACAAGCACGCGCAGCTGCGCGAGACCAGGCGCTACCGCCTCGAGCCGGGCGAGGCCGGCATCTATCAGGACGGCAAGATCCACTCGATCGACTATCCCGACCGCGCGCGCTTCATCCGCGTCACCGGCACCAACCTCGACAAGATCGATCGCGTGCGCTTCGACCTGAACACCGGCGAAGTCCACCGCATGACGCCGCAACAGGCGACCTGACGCGTCGCCATGGCGCAGACCGCCGCGCGACCGCTCGATCCAGGCGCGTTGCGCGCCATGCTGGTCGACGACGGGGAGCTGGCTCTGCTCGACGTGCGCGAGGAGCGGCTCTACTCCGAAAGCCACCTGCTGTTCGCGCGCTCGTTGCCGCTCAGCCGGTTGGAGCTGCGCATGGCGCGGCTGGTGCCGCGCCGCTCGACCCGCGTGGTCCTGGTCGATGCGGACGACGGCCTTGCGGCGCGCGCGGCGCAAGTCCTGGAAGCGGCCGGCTATGGCGACCTGCACATCCTTGCCGGCGGCATCGCGGCCTGGGCCGCCGCCGGGTATGAGCTGTTCTCCGGCGTCCACGTGCCGAGCAAGGCGTTCGGCGAATTCGTCGAGCACGAGGCCGGCACGCCGAGCATCGCCGCGGAAGAGCTCGCGGCGCTGATGCGCGCGCGCGCCGACATGGTGGTGCTCGACAGCCGTCCGTTCGACGAGTACGCGCGCGTCTCGATCCCCACGGGCGTGAACGTGCCGGGCGCGGAGCTGGTGCTGCGCGTGCGCGATCTGGCGCCCGCGGCCCAGACGCTGATCGTGGTCAATTGCGCCGGCCGCACGCGCAGCATCATCGGGGCGCAGTCGCTGATCGATGCGGGCGTGCCCAACAAGGTAGTGGCGCTGCGCAACGGCACCATGGGCTGGACGCTTGCGGGGCTCACTCCCACCAGCGGGGAGTCGCGGCGCGCGCCGGCGGTGACGCCGGAGGCGCTGGCCTGGGCGGGCTCCGCGGCGCAAGCGGTTGCGCGCAAGCTCGCCGTCGCGCGGATCGACACGGACGAACTTGAGCGCCTGCGCGCCGACGAGACGCGCTCGCTTTACCTGTTCGACGTGCGTGATCCGAGCGAATACGCCGCCGGCCACGTGGCGGGCGCGCTGTCGGCGCCGGGTGGGCAGCTGGTGCAGGCGACCGACCACTACGTGGGTACGCTGCGCGCACGCATCGTCGTGGTCGACGACCGTGAGGTGCGCGCGCTGATGACCGCGTCCTGGCTGCGCCAGATGGGCTGGCGCGACGTGTACGTGCTGGCGGCCGCGGGCGAGGAGACCGGTTGGCCCGACAATCCGGTGCGCGGCGCGCCCGCGCGCGCCGCGGAGATCGGGCCCGCGGAACTCTCCGCGCTCTTGGCGCGCGACGCGACCGTGATCGACCTTTCGCTCAGCCGCGATTATCTGAACGCGCACATTCCGGGCGCCTGGTTCGCGATCCGCTCGCGGCTGGCGCAGGCGTGGCCGCTGATCTCGCCGCGCGGCACGATCGTGCTGACCTCGGAGGACGGCGTCCTGGCCGGCCTCGCGGTCGCAGAGGCGCGCGCGCTTACGGCGCTCCCCGTGCGCATGCTGGCCGGCGGCAACGCCGCGTGGCGTGCCGCCGGTTTCACGCTCACCGACGCGGACCCGCGCATGGCCGACGAGCCGGTCGATGCCTGGCTCAAGCCGTACGAACGGCCCGACGGCGTGAAGCAGGCGATGGCGGACTATCTCGCGTGGGAAACCGATCTGCTGCCGCGCATCGCGCGCGACGGGTGTGCGCGGTTCATGCGGTTTCCGTAGTTTGTAGCCTGGGTTGAGCGAAGCGAAACCCGGGAATCGCGCCGCGGGCGAGACCGCCTCGGATTTCGCTGCGCTCAATCCGAGCTACGCCGCCGGCACGCGCTCAGTACGTCGCGCGGACGATACGGCTTGCTCAAGAACACGCTGTCCGGGACGCAGCGGGCGCGGTCGCCCCCGTTGCCGGACGCATACACGACAGGGAGGTCCGCCCGCGCGGCGCGGAACGCCTCGGCGACTTCCCAGCCGGTGACGGCGCCGCCCAGATTGATGTCGGTGAACAGGACGTCGACCGGCATGCCCGAACGGCACAGGGCGATCGCGCGCTCTCCCGTCCCGGCTTCGACCACCACCCAGCCGGCGTCACGCAGATAGCTCGCGACGTCGTCTCGCACCAGGAATTCGTCCTCGACCACGAGCACGGTCGTCGGGTTGGAGCCGTTTGTCGTCGCTTTTGAGCCGTTCGTGGTCGCCGAGGACACGCGGGGCGCAAACCTTTCTCATCCGGTGCCGGGGAACCGGCCGCGGACAGCAGGCGGGATTATCCTTGAAGGCGCGCTCGACCTTTCGTTCTGAGGCGCCTGAATTGCCAACGCGATCCTGCCGGTACGGTTCCGTACAGTCCAGCTTTTTTGTCGAATAAAGTTAGGTGCAAACCCGACGCAGGGTTATATTAGGTCACCGCCTGCAGCGACCGATCCCGGGCGCAGGTGTTTAGGAGACACTGCCGTGCTCTTGCCCCCCTCCCAAGGGAACCAAGAGCCATGCTCGCGTCCTCCCGTCCGCGCAATCGCCTCCTCGCCGCATTGTCGGGCGCCGATTTCGGCCTGCTGCAGCCGCATCTGCAGTCCATGACGCTCCCGCTGCGGCAGGACCTGGAAAAGCCCAACCGGCGCATCGACGACGTTTATTTCATGGACGCCGGCATCGCGTCGGTGGTCGCGGTGCAAAACAACGAGACGCGCGTCGAGGTCGGCCTGGTCGGCTGCGAGGGCATGACCGGAACGTCGGTCCTGCTCGGCAGCGATCGTTCGCCGCATTCGACCTACATCCAGGCCGCCGGCGAGGGGCAGCGCATCGCGACCGTCGAGCTGCGCAAGGCGACGCGGGCGAGCGAGTCGCTGCGCCTTGTGCTGCTCAAATATGTCCAGGTCTTCATGGTGCAGACCGCCCACACGGCGATCGCCAATGGGTGCGCCCGCCTCGACCAGCGCCTTTCGCGCTGGCTGTTGATGGCGCACGACCGCGTGCGCGCCGACGTCCTGCCGCTGACCCACGAATTTCTCGCGCTGATGCTGGCGGTGCGGCGCGCCGGCGTCACCGAGGCGGTGCACAGCCTGACGCGGCAGAAACTGATTTCGGCGAGCCGCGGCGCGATCACGGTGCTCGACCGCAAGGGGCTGGAGCGCAGCGCCGGGAGTTCGTACGGCGTGCCGGAAGCGGAATTCCGCCGGCTGATCGGTTGAGCGGAATAGTACTATTCCGTACAGACTTGGACCTTGACGGGCCATACGGCAGAATTATTTTTTTAGCTGTCGATGGAGACGATCAAGGATCGGTGCCGTGAGTACCGTAATGATCAATTGCCCGAACACCGGCAGGCCGGTGTCGACGGGCATCGAGGTCGAGGCCGAGACCTTCGCGCTGCTGCCCGACACCTTGGCCCACGCCCGCTGCCCGCATTGCGGCCTCGAACATTCCTGGTGGAAGCGCGAGGCATGGCTCAACGGCCACGCCGTCGGCGCCGAAGGCGGATCAGGATCATGATCACCAGCCTGGAATTGCGCCAGTTCTCGCTCGACTGCATCCGCTGGGCCAAGGCCGCGGACAACCCGAGCGACCGGGAGATCATGATCGGCGTCGCGCAGCGCTGGATGGAGACCGCGTGCGCCATCGAGCGCCGGGTTTCCGACGGCACGGAGCTCAAGGACGATCTGCGCCGCAAGCTGGATTAGGGGCGGGTCATAACGGCCGCGCCGCGAACTCCGCTCTTGCCCTCCCCCTTGTGGGGAGGGCGGCCGAACCGTCGTAGCGTAGCGAAGACGGTGAGGCGGGTGGGGGTGGTAGCGAGGAATCGCGGAACGTGCGGAGCGCCAAACCCGGACCCCCACCCCGCCGCGCTTCTCGCGAAGCTCGAAGCGCGTCGACCCTCCCCACAAGGGGGGGCTATCGCATATGACACGCACGCCGTGTCTGTGACGACCCCCTCCCGCCCGCCGTCGCCCTGCGGGCTCCGGCGGTCGACCTCCCCCACAAGGGGGGAGGTGCTGTGGCGTTTTCGGCGCGACAGCCAAGCAACGGCGTCATATGCGATAGCCCTGCCACAAGGGGGAGGGTAAGAAGGAAAGAGCGTCGCCTCGCCTAGCGCTTCTTCTTCCGCATCCGCACCCCGGGCACGTCGTCGTTGGTGAACTCGATCCCGGCGGGTTCGAGCGCACAAGAGCTTGAGCCCCTGCGACGGCTGACCACTGGTCTGCTATGATTCGCCTGCGGCGAAATTTGCCAGCATAGGAACGCGAGAGTGAAGACGACCTACGATCCGGATGTCGATGCGCTCTATGTGCGCTTCGCCGACGCCGCCGTGGTCGAGAGCGAGGAAGTCGCCGACGGCGTCGTCCTCGATTTCGACCGGGAAGGGCGTATCGTGGCGATCGAGCTTCTCGACGCGAGCAAGCATCTGTCGGCCGGCGCGAAGTTTCCGACGGCTGCCGAGTGAAGCCGGATACGCGCATCGTCTTCAGCCGGCACGCCGAGGACATGATCGTCGAGCGTGGAATCGAGCGTGCTTGGATCGAACAGACGGTCCGCGAACCCGAAAGCGTCGAAGCAGACCCGACCCGCCCGGGGGTCGTGCGCGCGTTTCGAAGGGTTGCGGAAAGAGGCGGCAGGTTCCTGCGGGTCGTCTACGCCCAGACGGAAGACGTCACTCGCATCATCACCGTGTTCTTCGATAGGGGCAAGCGAAGTTAGGACAAGCCGCAGCGCTGTTCGAGGTTACCGCTTCTTCTTGCGCAGCCGCACCCCCGGCACGTCGCCGTTGGTGAACTCGATCCCGGCGGCTTCGAGCGCGCCGCGGATCGCGGCGAGATTATTGGCGATCGGCCTGCGCTTGCGATTCTCGAAATCGCGCAAAGTGGAGAGGCTGACCTTCGCGCGGTCGGCGAGGTCTTTCTGCGTCCACGCGAGCCACCCCCGCGCGGCGCGGCATTGATCCGGCGACATCTCACGCTTATGCGAGCGACAATTTTTTGTGTCGAGGCCAACGATTTGCGTTGACCTAATATTTGTCAGCAATTATAACTAAGGTTATGTATTTTCACTAAACGTGACTGACGCGTCATGTCGAAATCTCGCGCTCGACGAAAACCGCCGCGCCTGCCCGCGCACCTTGAGGAAAGCCCGACGTGGCGGCTGCTCGAACTGGAGGAGCCGCTGATGGACGCGATCGACTATGCACAATCCTTGCGCCTGATCGGCTATGGCCTGCTGCGCCACGACGACGAGACCGGCCGTGCGATCATCGCGGTCGCCTCCGCGGCGTCGGACCGGCTCGATGAATTGAAGGCGCGATGGAACAGAGCACGCGCGGCGAACCGGCGCGGAAGCGCCGAGAGGCGCGCCGGCCGGCGATCCGCCGGTGCTCTCCGGCGCTTCCGGAGATCGACCTGATCGCGAGGTCAGGTCACCGGGTGCGGCGTATCCGCACCAGCGCTTCCCGGCGCTTCGCTCCCCTCACCGGGGGAACGGAAAAGACGAATAGGGCGCTGCCCGCGCCACGACCAGCGGGCGCGATGCGTTGGCTGTTTGACAAGTGGATCGGGATGCAATGCGCGGAGCGCGCCGCGCGCTTATCCCTACCCCGAAGGGGGAGGGTGGACGCGAGCGAAGCGAAGCGGCCGGGTGGGGTCGCGCGCAGTCATGCACAGCCCCACCCGTCTCCTCGTTCGCTGCGCTCACTCGGAGCTACCCTCCCCCTGCGGGGCAGGGCTATCGCATATGACACGCAGCGCCGTGTCTGTGACGAAATAGGCACTGAAAGCGCCACAGTACCTCCCCCCTTGTGGGGGAGGTGGCCTCGCGAAGCGAGGCCGGAGGGGAACTCGCCACAAGCACGAAAAACCTTCTCAGACAAAGAAAAGCGGACCCCCTCCCGCCCGCCGTCGCCCTGCGGGCTCCGGCGGTCGACCTCCCCCACAAGGGGGGAGGTGCTGTGGCGCTTTCGGCGCGACAACCAAAGCAACAGCGTCATATGCGATAGCCCTGCCCTGCGGGGGAGGGATAAGAAAGGCGCGCGGCGATTCACTTTCTCCATTCGCGCGTAAACCAAAATACGCCGCATCCTCGCCGCAAGCGTAAACGCCGATTTAACACAAACTGAAGGAACCGTTACGCGACACTGCGCAGCGTTGCATTCGCGCAACGTCGCAACACCCCCGCAACCCGCGCGCGCGCTGCGCTCATGATTTGTTGAGGTTAAATTTTAGGGTTAAGTCGCGCTTAAGACTTCGCTGGCAGCATGCCGCCATCGTTCGTGAAAGCGGAAACGCCGTCCGTCGTTGTTCCGCTTCGTTCAGAGGATGGAGTCATGCGCAGTCTCAAAGTCGCACTGTTCGCCGGCGTCGCGTTCATCGCCGCCGCTTCGGCCGCATCCGCCGCCGACCTTCCGCCCATCATGCATCGCGCGCCGCAGCCGGTCATGGTCGAAGAGTTCACCTCGGGCTGGTACTTGCGCGGCGACATCGGCGTGAGCAAACAGAAATTCAAGGATTTCGAGTTCACGCAGACCAATTCGAACTTCGTGTGGCCGGCGAGCTGGCGCATCGACCAGAAGGACATCAAGGACACGACGTTCTTCGGCGTCGGCATCGGCTATCAATGGAATTCCTGGATCCGCGTCGACGTCACCGGCGAATATCGCAACGACGTGAAGTTCAAGGCGCTCGGCAGCTATCTCGAGTTCTGCCCCGGCGGCCGCTGCTTCGATCTCTACGACGGCGACCATTCGGCGATCGTGGTGCTGGCCAACGCCTACTTCGACCTCGGCACCTGGTTCTGCCTCACGCCGTTCGTCGGCGTCGGCATCGGCTCGGCCTATCACCGCACCAAGGCGGTCACCGACATCGGCCTGGTCGCCGACGGGACCACGGGGTTCGGTTACGCCAACAAGGACCACGCGAACTGGGATTTCGCCTGGGCGATCCACGGCGGCGTCGCCTACACGGTGAACCCGAACTTCAAGGTCGAGCTGGCCTACCGCTACCTCCACATGGGGTCGGCCGACACCGCGATCATCAACTGCGCGGCGTCGGGCTGCGCCACCACCGGCCCGCGCGCCTACTACACGCTGCGCGACATGGACTCGCACGACTTCAAGCTCGGCGTCCGCTGGACGCTGCAGCCGGAAGCGCCGCAGCAGCCCATGTACATGCCGCCGCTGATGCGCAAGGGCTGATCCACCTTACCAACGGACCAAGCGTTGCGACGGCGCGGGAGGTTTCCCGCGCCGTTTCGTATTTGCCTTCGTAGGGCGGGCAAAGGCGCGGCACGATCGAAGTCGGATTGGCACAAGCGTTGCGCGCCGTGCCCGCGCGTTGCGATTCTCCGCGCGGGCAAAGGCGCGGAATGATGTTCGGCGCGTCATCCCGAAATCGGGACCGCGCCTTTGCCCGCCCTACGGGCTAACCGTCCATTAAGGTTAATGCCTGATGATGCTCGCGAGTCGGCGTGGCGAGAATGAGAGGGCGTGACATGCGTGGCATGCGTTCGGTGATGGCAGGCGTGCTTGCCGTCGGCGTGGTTCAGGGCGCGGCGGCCGCCGATCTCGGGCCGATCCTGCGCGGCGCGTTCGAAGCGCCGATGGCGGTCGCGACGCGATGGAACGGCGTCTATTTCGGCGGTCATTTCGGCTCATCGATCGCCGGCACCGATTTCGCCAACGCGACCGGCTCGCTCGTCGCCTTCATGCTGCGCAACACCACGATCGAGAACGAGCAGCATGTGTCGCAATGGACGACGCTCGGCAAGGGCAACACCACCGCGACGCATTACGGCGGTTTCGCCGGCTACAACATGCAGTGGGACGACGCGGTGATCGGCGTCGAGGCCAGCTACAGCCGCACCAATGCGACGATGTCGCAGTCGGACGTGATGCGGCGCCTGTTCTCGACCTCGGACGGCTACAGCAACGACGTGCAGGTGACGGCCGCCTCGACACTGCGCATGACCGACTACGGCACCTTGCGCATCCGCGGCGGCTGGGCGTTCGGCTGCTTCCTGCCCTACGGCTTTGTCGGCGCCGCGATCGGGCGCGGCGACATCGTCCGCACCGCGACTATCGATGCGACCGGCACCTCCTCGATCGGCGGCCCGCCCTACGCCTTCACGCAGACCCTGCAGGAGGCCAACATGGGCGCCATTGCCTACGGCTACACCGTCGGCCTCGGCATGGATGTCGCGCTGATGCAGAACGTGTTCATCCGCGGCGAGTGGGAGTACGTGCAGTTCGGCAACTTCCACAATCTCAATACCCACATCCACTCGCTGCGCGGCGCCGTCGGCATCAAGTTCTAGCGAGCGCCCCAAACTCTTCCTTGACTGCGGCTCTGCCCTTCCGTAATCCCCGCCGCGGGACACCTCTCCCCAACGAGAGGCAGCTATCTGGAAGGGTAGGCGATGACACCGATGCCCGGCGTGCGGCCGTCCGTGCCGCATTTCTCCTCCGGCCCCTGCGCCAAGCGCCCCGGCTGGACCCTGCAAGCCCTCGAAAACGCATTCCTCGCCCGCTCGCACCGCGCCAAGGCCGGCAAGGCCAGGCTCAAGCGCGCGATCGATTTGACCCGCGAGGTGCTGGAAGTCCCGGCCGACTTCCTGATCGGCATCGTGCCGGCTTCCGACACCGGCGCGGTCGAGATGGCGCTGTGGTCGCTGCTCGGGCCGCGCGGCGTCACCATGCTGACCTGGGAATCGTTCGGCGAAGGCTGGGTGACGGACGTCACCAAGCAGCTCAAGCTCGAGCACGTGGCGGTCAAGCGCGCCGGCTACGGCGAGCTGCCGGACCTGGCGCAGGTCGATTCCGACACCGACATCGTGTTCGCCTGGAACGGCACGACCTCGGGCGTGCGCGTGCCGAACGCCGACTGGATCAAGGCCGACCGCAAGGGCCTGACCATCTGCGACGCCACCTCGGCGGCGTTCGCGCAGCCGCTCGACTGGGCCAAGCTCGATGTGGTGACGTTCTCGTGGCAAAAGGCGCTCGGCGGCGAAGCCGCCCACGGCATGCTGATCCTCTCGCCGCGCGCGGTCGCAAGGCTCGAGAGCTACACGCCGCCGTGGCCGCTGCCGAAGATCTTCCGCCTCACCCAGGGCGGCAAGGTGAACCGCGGCATCTTCGAGGGCGAGACCATCAACACGCCCTCGATGCTGTGCGTCGAGGACTATCTTGACACGCTCGGCTGGGCCAAGTCCGCGGGCGGCCTCAAGGGCCTGCAGGCGCGCGCCGACGCCAACGCCCAGGTGGTGTACGACTGGGTCGCCGGGACGCCGTGGATCGAAAGCCTCGCCCGCGTTGCGGCGACGCGCTCGAACACGTCCGTGTGCCTGAAGATCGTCGATCCGGCGGTCACCGCGCTCAACACCGACGCGCAGTGGGCGTTCGTGAAGCACATGGTCGCGGCCCTGGAAAACGACGGCATCGCCTACGACGTCGCGACGCACCGCGACGCCCCGCCGGGCCTGCGCATCTGGTGCGGGTGCACCGTCGAGCGCGCCGACCTCGTGGCGCTGCTGCCCTGGCTCGACTGGGCCTTCGCCCAGACCAAGGCCGCGCTGGCGAAGGCGGCGTGAGATGACGCCCCGCGTTCTCATCTCCGACGCGCTGTCGCCGGCCGCGGTGCAGATCTTCAAGGACCGCGGCGTCGCGGTCGATTTCCAGCCCAACCTCGGCAAGGACAAGGAGAAGCTCGCCGCGATGGTCGCCGGGTTCGACGGGCTCGCCATCCGCTCGGCCACCAAGGTGACGGCGAAGATCCTGGAGCAGGCCGTGAAGCTCAAGGTGATCGGCCGCGCCGGCATCGGCGTCGACAATGTCGACATTCCGGCGGCGACCGCCAAGGGCATCATCGTGATGAACACGCCGTTCGGTAATTCGATCACCACGGCCGAGCACGCGATCACGCTGATGCTGGCGCTGGCGCGCGAGATCCCCCAGGCCGACGCCTCGACCCAGGCCGGCAAGTGGGAGAAGAACCGCTTCATGGGGGTGGAGATCACCGGCAAGACGCTCGGCGTGATCGGCTGCGGCAACATCGGCTCGATCGTGGTCGACCGCGCGCTCGGCCTGCGCATGCGCGTGATCGCCTACGATCCGTTCCTCTCGCCCGAGCGCGCCGTCGACCTCGGCGTGCACAAGGTCGAGCTCGAGGAGCTGTTCCGCCGCGCCGACTTCATCTCGCTGCATACGCCGCTGACCGAGAAGACGCGCAACGTCATCGACGCGCGCGCGCTCGGCGCGATGAAGCGGGGCGTGCGCATCATCAATTGCGCGCGCGGCGGACTGGTCGACGAGCAGGCGCTGCGCCTGGCGCTCGACAGCGGCCACGTGGCCGGCGCCGCGTTCGACGTGTTCACCGAGGAGCCGGCCAACGCCAACCCGCTGTTCGGGCATCCCAACGTCGTATGCACGCCGCATCTCGGCGCCGCCACCACCGAGGCGCAGGAGAACGTCGCGCTGCAGGTCGCCGCGCAGATGTCGGACTACCTGCTGCAGGGCGCGATCTCGAACGCGGTGAACTTTCCCTCGATCACCGCCGAGGAGGCGCCCAAGCTCAGGCCGTTCATCGCGCTGGCCGAGCGGCTCGGCTCGTTCGCCGGACAGCTCACCGAGACCGGCCTGAAGAAGGTGCAGATCTCCTATGAAGGCCAGGTCGCGCAGATGAAGACCAAGGCGCTGACCTCGGCCGCGATCGCCGGCCTGCTGCGTCCGATGCTGCAGGACGTGAACGTGGTCTCGGCGCCGGTCGTGGCCAAGGAGCGCGGCATCATCGTCGAGGAGATGACGCGCGAGGCGCACGGCGATTACGACAGCCTGATCACCGTCAACGTTGAGACCGAGCGGCAGTCTCGGCACGTGGCGGGAACGGTGTTCGCGGACGGGCGCCCGCGCATCGTCAACATCAAGGGCATCCGCATGGACGCGGAGTTCGGCGCCTCGATGGTCTACATCACCAACCTCGACAAGCCGGGCTTCATCGGGCGCTTCTCCTCCACGCTGGGCGACGCCGGCATCAACATCGCGACCTTCCACGTCGGGCGCGACGCGCCCGGCGGCAACGCCATCGCGCTGATCGAGATCGACGGCGACATGCCGCCCGAGGTGCTCGCCCAAGTGCAGGCGCTGCCGCAGGTGCAGAGCGCGAAGCTGTTGAAGTTCTAACGGCCGGTAGGCCGCGTTCTCAGCCGGCCGGAGTCAGGACGCGCAGACAGGATGCAGGCGGTGGGACCGGCGGCCACATTTCGTCTATGAGAATAAACACTTGGCGGCGGAGTCCGACGGTAAAGTGGCGGTTCAGATGCTGCAATTCATGGGTTGGAGTGTATCGTTGCGCGATCGAACGCTCCAGATAGAGCTTTGCCTTTTCCTCCTCTCCGATGGCGTAGTGGGCTACGGCTGATCGAAACAGGACCTCGGCGGGCGAGGATGCTGGTGTCATGGCATAAAGTCTGGCTGCCTCGGACATCCGGCCCAGCTGCATCAGAATGTAGGCCTGCGTATCGCGAAAGCTGGCCAGTGCGCCATCATAGCTTCCTCCGGCGTCGGTGGCCCGGCTCAACGTCTCGACAATACAGACTGCCTGCTCGGCTGCGTCCAGAGCATTCTCCGCCATGTCGGTCCGTTTCAGGGCCGCCTCGCAAGGCTGAGCGGCGGGTGTCTGCGGGCCGCTACTCGGATCGACACCCCAGGTCGCAAGCGTCCAAGCCCTGTCGTTGAGCGCAAATGCGCGCTCAAACGTACGCTCCCGCGTGCCGGCGACCCGCGCCGCGGATCGCGCCACCGTCTCCTTGAAAATGAGAGACTCCTTCAACTCTCTTTGGCTGCTCGCCCGCAGCGCTGCAATCTGACTGCTGTTCCAGCCTTGAGCGAACCACCAAGCGGTGTCTTGGAAAGCCCGTTCAAGCGGACCGGAGAACGTTACGGCCCAGAATGAGGTATTGCGCAGATTCGCCCCGGAGAATTTCACATCGCCAAGACATGCTCGATCGAATATCGCCCCCTGAAGATCCGCGCGATCGAATAAAGACGAGGTGATCTCGGCGCTCCTGAAATTTGCAAATGACAGCTGTGCGTGGTTGAAGTCGCTATCCTCGACGCGGCTTTCGCTGAACGAAGCGTTGGCGAGCGACGCTCTTGGAAAGGCGACCCTCCTGAACCTTGCCAGTGAAAAGTTGGGGGCCTTGAGGTCGAGGTTCGGCAAAGAGACGTTTTCGATGCTTACGTTGGACAGGTCGAGCGGTGGCAACCACTGCTGATAGAATTGCAGCCGCTCTAACGCGGCGACTTTTACTGCATTACCCGTGGTCGGATCTCTCATCTGTGCAATCAACGCCTCGCCGAGGCTCGGAAGCTGCCGGTACATATAGAAAGTCATGAATGCGGCACCGTGTATCAGGAGAGACACCGCGGCTGCAGTAACGAGCACTATGCGACGATTCGCGCGTTGGCGAAGGTCTTCCTCCTTCACTGCTTCGCTCACCGCCACCAGTGCGGCAATGTCGGGGTCGAGATGACGAAACTGCGCCGCCTCGCGTAATGCGTCGCCGGTCAGCAGGTAGCCGCGCTTTCTGCCGGAGGCCTGCCATTGGCGCGCGCTTGCCACCAGACGGATTATTTCGCGTGATCGCGGATCGGCCTTCGACTCGAAGCCCGGGGCTGCGGCCTTCGCGCCCTCCGCGGCACGCTTGGCATCGAACGTCGCCAGCACCGGAAGCATGAAGTCGCTCGGCGTCGGCCGCAGATCCGGTGAAGTCACCAGTTTGGCGCTCCAATAGTCCAGAATGGCCCGTGCGGCTCGACGCTCGCTCTCGTCTCCGAGGAAGGCTCCCGTATCGTGAACATGCGAAATGAACCGGCGGATATCGTCAGCTCCTGGTCTTGCTCGTTCGGGGGGCGTTGGATCGTCGGAAAACGATCGCTTGAATTCGAGGTGCGCGCGTTGCAGCGCGACGAAAGACTGAAACGAAGCGCTGGATGCGGCGGGCTGGTCGATGTCAGGCATGGCCGATGTCCTGCAGAATTGTCCTCAGCCGTGGATCGATCCTGCCCAGCGACGCAAAGTCGGGCTTGACAATGGTGTCAACGGTCCGGAAAGCCAACGCGACGATGCGACGATAAGCGTCGAATAAGGGCTTGATGTCACTGTCGACGTCTTCGTCGGCGAGCTTGTCGTCGATTTCCGCAGAACAATCGTCGATCGACTTCCACCATGGTGTGGATTCGGTCAGCCAGCGTATGCGGGATTTCAGTGTACGCCAATGATCGTCGAATTCCCCATGCGCGTCCGCGGGACCGTCCAGAAGATCGCCGATCAGCGCAATTTCATCGTCTGCCTCCTGCCATATCTTGTACACAAGCGCGCGCGCCAGCACGGCGGGATTGAGATTGCGTATTGCGAATGCGAGCGGGATGAACGACTCGTTGCGGATGAAGGCAGCAGAAGGCTTCTCGATCAGAGGATGAAGCGAAAACAGCTTGGCCGATTCGAATATGCGTCCGTTCAATCGCGACAGGTTGAGCCGGACCAGACGCTGCATCTCATTGAGAGATGCCGAAGCGGCAGCTGGATCGCCTGCATCAAGTGCTGAACGTGCTTGGTCCGCCAATCGCTCCAGTTCGGCACCCCAACCGAGCTCGGATCGTTGGGCCTCCGAGGCCGCGCCGAGCGACGCCGACGCGTCACGAATCCGTTTGGACGCGTCGTTGAACTGCTTGAGGGTTTCCTTGTATTCACTCGGGTTCGCGAACTTTGCGGCCGCGGAAGTGAGCCTCAAGTCGAAGCTAAGGTCTGCTTGCAGCCCGCGCACGCATTCCTGCAAGCTCTTGTAGGCGAGCAGTTCTGCAATTTGTTGCGGAATCTTCCTGAGAGCGTGGCGCCTCGACGATAGGTCGTCCCTGATGGGTCGCGGTAGCGGAAGCGCCAACGCTCGGTCCAGGTTCGCCAAGACCTGCTCGACCTCCTCATCGACGGCGGCCGAGGAGACTATCGTCTCGGGACATGCGTCCAAGATCAACTGGCGCAATCTGTCATCGGTTACTGCCCATGTCAGGGCATAGGTCAGGAGCCACCGTTCGCTTCCTTCAAGCGCAAGCTTTTCCAGAGTCCTAGCGACAGCACGGCCGGTGGGATCGTCCGGGGATGCATACTCCACGAAGAGCTCGTTACCAGTTGCAGCACGAACGATCTCTTCGAGCTGCGCTCTCTTAAGAGCTACGCCGATAGCATCGGCGACGTAAGGGAGCAGGGCCGGCGACAGCGGCATGGGGTTCTCATCGTCCTCGAGCATCAAACGTGCTGTCGAAACCTTCCTTTTCGATGCGTTGGCGAGCCAGTACGGAGCAGCGTAATCAACTCGGCGTGGTTCCCGCAACTCTTGATTGGAAGGACGGCCGTAACCGCATTTGACGTTTTGACGGCCGGCGGCGTCGATCGTTAACATCGGCTCCAGACGCCTCGCAAACGAGGTTCCGGGGAACGATCCATGATCACCAGGCGCAATCTCACGCTGAGCCTAGCGGCGCTTCCGTTCAGCATCGGCGCCGCAGCGGCCCAGTCCTACCCGGTGCGACCGATCCGCATCATCGTGCCGTTCCCGGCCGGCGGATCGACCGACGTGGCCGCCCGCCTCGTCGGCGAACACCTGTCGCGCGCATTCGGCCAGCAGGTCTATGTCGAGAACAAGACCGGCGCCAACGGCACCATCGGCATCGATCTGGCGGCCAAGAGCGCGCCGGACGGCTACACCATTCTTGTGACGGCCGACGCCGTCACCAGCAATCCGCACGTCTACAATGCGAATGTCGACCCGACCAAGGACCTGTTGCCGATCATCCAGCTGTCGCGTCAGCCGATCGTGCTCGCCGCGCACCCCTCGATCGGCATCAACTCGATCGCCGAATTGATCGCGCTCGCCAGGCAGCAGCCCGGCCTGCGCTACGCGACCGGAAGCGGGGTCGGCTCGACCCAGCACATGGCGATCCAATGGTTCGCCCAGATCGCCGGCATCACGATGGAACAGGTGCCGTATCGCGGCGGCGGGCAGGCGATCAACGATCTGATCGGCGGCCACATCAAGCTCGGCGCGCTCGGCTCGACGCCGTTGATCCCGCATTACAGGGCCGGCACCTTGCGCCTGCTGGCGCAGACCACCAAGGCGCGCTCGCCGAGCCTGCCCGACGTGCCGACCTTCGAGGAGGCAGGCGCCAAGGGGCTGGTGCTCGACCAGTGGCTCGGCGTGTTCGCGCCGGCCGGCACGCCGGCGGCGATCACGGCGCTGCTCAACGCCGAGATCGGCAAGGCGCTGGCCGATCCTGCGGTGCGCAAGAACCTGCTCGATTCGGCGCAGGAGCCGATCGGCGGCACGGCCGAGCAGTTCGCCCAGCTGGTGCGCGACGACTACGCCAAGTTCGCCCGGCTGGTGAAAGAGCTGAACGTCAAGCCCGAATAGCGCACATGCCCTATTCGACCTATTTGCCCGAACACATGGGGCGGGCGGTGCTGACGCCGGCCGGCCCGTTCGTCGCCGGCGCGCACGCCGAGCTGACGCTGACCTACACCGCCGGCACCTTCGGCATCGACGATACCGGCATGGTGAAGATCTCGTGGCGCACCACGTCCGACATGAGCAAGCCGCAGTTCGACCGGCCGCAGGCGGCAAACTTCACCACGGTCGAGGCGAGCAACGGCGCCACGCTTGAGGTCTGGTTCGACCGGCTTAACATCCGCCCCTGGGGCAATACGCTGCTGATCCGCGTCGGGCGCGGCTATCTGCGCGAAGGCGATACGCTGACGGTGCGGCTCGGCGACCGCCGCCAGGGCTCGCCCGGCTTCCGGCTGCAGACCAACGTCGAGGCCAAGGTCGAACTGAGGACTTCGATCGACGCGTTCGCGACCTATGAATTCTGCGAGTTGCCGGTGCAGCCGGCTTTCGATCTCGTGCCCGGGCCGGCGGCGAGCTGGAAAGCGATCCTGCCCTCGCTCGCGGTCGTGGGGGAACCGTTCCGGCTGGCGATCGTCGCCGAGGACCTATGGGGCAACCCGACCGCGGACGCGGACCGGACTTTCCGGCTTGTCTGTTCACGGCCGATACACGGGCTTCCGGCGAGCGTCACGATCAAGAACGGCGAGGGCCCGCGCGTCATCGACCACCTCGTTGCCGACGCGCAAGGCGACGTCGAACTGCGGCTCATGGCGAACGATGCTGAGCTCGCGCGCGCCAATCCGCTGCGTGTGGTCGGTCAAGCGCCGCTGCGCCGATACTGGGGCGACCTGCATGGGCAGAGCGGCGAGACCATCGGGATGGGTTTGGCCGAGGACTACTTCCGCTATGCGCGCGATCTCGCCTTCGTCGACATGGTCGGGCATCAAGGCAACGACTTCCAGATCACCGATGCGTTCTGGGACAAGCTGAACCGGCTCACGGCCGAATTCGATGAGCCCGGCAAGTTCGTGTGCCTGCCGGGCTACGAATGGTCGGGCAACACCGGCATGGGCGGCGACCGCAACATCCTCTACCGCCGCGAAGGCCGCCCGATCCGCCGCTCGTCGCACATCCTGGTGCAGGGGGAAACCTCGACCGCGGCGATCTACACCGCGGACGAGCTGTTCCGCGCGCTCGAAGGCGAGGATGCGATCGTGATCGCCCATGTGGGCGGGCGCTACGCGGACGTGAAATATGCCCATGACGGCCGGCTGGAGCGGGCCGTGGAGGTGCATTCGACCTGGGGCACGTTCGAATGGCTGCTGCACGATGCGTTCGCGCTCGGCTACCGCGTCGGCGTGGTGTGTCACAGCGACGATCACAAGGGGCGGCCGGGCGCCACGCGGCCGGGCGCCTCGAGCTTCGGCGCGGTCGGCGGGCTCACCTGCTATTTCATGCCCGAGCTGACGCGCGATGCGCTGTTCGCGGCGCTGCGCGGGAGGCGGCACTACGGCACCACGGGGGCGCGCATCTTCCTCGATCTGCACGGCTCGTTCGCGCAGGCGGTGACCGGATTTTCCGACGATCCGCTGCTCGGGCCGGCGCGGGAATTGCCGGTCACGCGGGCCTTGATGGGCGACATCGTGCGCCCGGGCGGCGTGCCGATGCGTCTTGCCGGCGAGGCAGTCGGCACGGCGCCGCTCGAACGCCTCGACGTGCTGCACGGCACGGAGATTGTCGCGACGGTTCGTCCCTTCGCGGCCGCCGATCTCGGCCGCCGCGTGCGCGTGCGGTGGCAGGGCGCGGAGTATCGCGGGCGCGGACGCGAGACATTGTGGCAGGGCAGGCTTAAGGTGACCGGCAATCGCATCGCGCGCTTTGCAGCGGTCAACTTCCTCAACCCCGAACGCAAGGTGCAGGAAATGGTCGCGGGCGCCGAGCTGGCGTGGAGCTCGGTCACCACCGGCAACCTTGCCGGCATCGACCTGTGGCTCGATGCGGCGCGTGCCGGCACGCTCGAACTCGAGACCAACGTCGTGTCGGGCAGCGTGGACCTCACGACGCTCGCCGACGACATCATCACGTTCGACGGCGGGGGCCTCGGCCGCCAGCTCAGCGTCTATCGCCTGCCGGAGACGGAGTGGAGCCGCTCGCTCGCGTTCGCACACACGGTGCGGTTCGCCGGCGGCGCCGACCTGCCGGTCTATGTGCGCGTGACCCAGGCCGACGGCCATCAGGCCTGGTCGAGCCCGATTTATCTGATTGCGTAAGCTCCCGTAGCCCGCATCGAGCGAAGCGGAATGCGGGACCGGCGTTGCCGGCACCACTGTTCCCGGATTTCGCTCCGCTCCATCCGGGCTACGCTCTCGCCCGCGTCGCGGTGACGATCCCGGCAAGCACCAGCGCATAGCCGAGGACGTGGAACAGCGCGAGCCGCTCGCCGAGGAACGCGATGGCGAGGATCGAGCCGAACACCGGGATCAGGTGCAGGAATGGCGCGGCGCGGTTCGCTCCGATCAGCTCGATGCCGCGATTGAAGAAGAAGTAGGCAAGCAGCCCCGGGAAGACCACGATGTAGGCGAGCACCGACACCGTGGTGACGTTGACCTGCATGATGTGGCCGCTCGCGATTTCCCACACGAGCAGGGGAATGAGGAACACGGTGCCCCAGCCGAACGTGAAGGCAAGGAACGAGATCGGATGCATCGGCGGCCGGCGCCGCAGCAGCGCCGAGTAGATGCCGTTGGTGACCAGCGCGGCGAAGATCCACAGGTCGCCGGGGTTGAAGGCGAGGCTTTTCAGCACCGCGGGGTCGCCGCGGCAGATGATGACGAGCACGCCGATGAGCGAGGTGAGGATGCCGAGCATCTGCGCGCGGCTGAGGCGCTCACCGAACAGGATCAAGGTCCAGAGCGCGATGTGCAGCGGGTTGGTCGACTGCAGCAGCAGCGCGTTGATCGCTTCGGTGTACTGCAGGCCCCAATAGGCCATGGTGTTGTAGGCGCTGATCCCGGTGACCGAGAGCACCGTCATCAGCGCGAACTGGCCGCGGATGGCCGGCCAGTCGCGCTTGAGATGCGGCCAGGCGAACGGCAGCACCAGCGCGAAAGCGCCGGCCCAACGGATCACCGCGATCGTTACCGGCGGGATCTGCCCGGCGGCGTAGCGCGCCGACACGATGTTGCCGGCCCAGAACAGCGCGGTCAGCGACAACAGCAGATAGGGCTGATCGAACAGGGCACCGCCCGCGCGCCGCAACGGACCCGTCATGCGTCCTGCCTTCCTTGCCGTGTGGGGATGGTGGTTCTGCTACACCGCAGGCCGCGCGCCCAGCCGTCGGAGCGCATGGCGGCGGTGCCGCAAGCGTGAATGCCGTCGCAACTCTGCCGCGAAGCCGCCGCCGCGTTGCCCTAAGGGAACCCGAATTCATGGAACCTATGCCGGCGCGACTTCCGGAGGGAACATCCATGAAAACCACCCTATTCGTCGCGCTCGTCCTGAGCGCGATCGTACCGGCTGCGGCCGGCGAAATCGACGTACGCTCGGCGATCGATGCCGTGACGGTCTATCCCGACGGCGCGACCGTGACCCGGCACATCACCGTGGAGCTGCCGGCCGGCGAAACGACGCTGATCGCGCGCGACTTTCCGCCCGGCCTCGATGCCGCTTCGCTGCGCGTCGAAGGCGAAAGCTCGGCCCGCGTCGTGATCGGAGCGATCGATGCGCGCGCACCGCGCCCCGAGCGGCCGGCAGCCGCACCCGAGATCGAGAAGAAGATCGAGGCCCTGCAGGACGAGCGCGGCACGCTCGATGACCGGATCGCAGCCGCGACCGCGCGCCGGAAATTCGCCGAGCGCTTCGCCCAGAACGCGCCCGCCGGTCTCGGCGACAAGGGCGAGGCGCGCCCGCTCGCCGAATGGCGCGCGGCATTCGCGGCGGTCGCCGAGGAGATCGCCACGGCCGACGCAGCGATCCGCGAAGCCAAGCTGCGCCAGCGCGAGATCGAGCGCGAGCTCATCCAGCTCAATGGACAGCTGATCGCCAACCCGGCGCGCAAGATGGAGGTGCGCATCGATCTTGCCGCCGAGGCCGGTACGCGCGCGATTTTCCGCGTCAGCTATGCGGTGCGCGGCGCGCGCTGGGTCCCGCACTACGACGCACGCCTCGATACCGGCTCGCGCGAGCGCAAGCCGGCGCTCGAACTGATCCGCCGCGCCGAAATCCTGCAGCAGACCGGCGAGGACTGGAACGACGTGGCGCTGACGGTCTCGACCGTGCGCACCGCCAAGGGCGGCAGCGCGCCGGAATTGCGGCCGCTGATCGTGCGCTATCCGGAGCCGCGGCCGGTCGCGAGCGGCAAGGTGACGGACCGCGTCGTTCTCCAGCGAGACGAGATGCGGCTCGAACCGCACAACAATTTTGCGACTGCGGCAGCGTTGCCGACGCTGTCCGCTCCCGCTCAGGAGCGTGAGACCGTGGTCGAGACCGGCGGCTTCCAGGCGGTATTCCACATTCCCGGCCGTGTCAGCGCGGCGACCAACGAGGGCGCCAAGAGCTTCCGCATCGCGACCGCCAGGATCGCGCCGGACCTGTTGGTGCGCGCCACCCCCGCGCTCGACGAGACGGCGTATCTGGAAGCCTTGTTCAAGCAGACCGAGGATGCGCCGCTGCTGCCGGGCCGGGTCGCGATCTATCGCGACGGCATCTTTGTCGGCCGCGGGCAGATGGCGCTCACGCCCAAGGACGAGATCGCGCGGCTCGGCTTCGGCGCCGACGACAAGGTCAAGATCGCCCGCGCGGTCGTGCGCAAGAGCGAGGGATCGACCGGGATCATCAGCTCGGCCAAGACCGACGAGCGCGAGTTCAAGATCACGGTGCGCAACGGCCACGGCACGCCGATCAAAGTCATGGTGGAAGACCAGTTGCCGGTGAGCGAGATCGCCGACGTCCAGGTCGAGTTGCTTCCGGTCACGACCGCGCCGACGGAACGCGACACGCGTGACCGGCGCGGCGTGCTGGCCTGGACGTTCGATGCCGCGGCCGGTGAAAGCCGCGAGATCAAGCTCGCCTGGCGGGTGCGCTGGCCGGCCGACAAGACGGTGGTGTTCGAACCGCGGCGATCCTGAACGGCTTGGTGCGGCACGCCGGCCAAAGCCGTTAGTTCAAGTCTCGCAATACCTTGCCTCCCCCGACCGCATCCTTTATCGGGGGAGGCAGCCCCGCTAGTGTCCCGATTCCGAAGTTCGTCCCATCGTGCGGCATGCTCCGCTACGAACTTCGGAATCGAAGGACACTAGCAACTATCGATTCTAGTGTGGCTTGGGTTCAGAAGTCCGCAATCCGGACTCGCCGCGAGAATGTTGCGGACTTCTGAACCGCCACACTAGTGTGTCGTTGCCGGCCGCGCCGGCGTGCGCGGGCTTGGCTCAGGGGGTTCAAGGGTCCTGATGGCGAACGTGGTCGTGGTCGGGTCGCAGTGGGGCGACGAAGGCAAGGGCAAGATCGTCGACTGGCTGTCCGAGCAGGCCGACGTCGTGGTCCGCTTCCAGGGCGGACACAATGCCGGCCACACGCTGGTCATCGACGGGGTGACGTTCAAGCTGTCGCTGCTTCCCTCCGGCGTGGTGCGGCCCGACAAGTTGTCGGTGATCGGCAACGGCGTGGTGGTCGACCCCTATGCGCTGCTCGAGGAGATCCAGCGGGTGCGCGGGCAAGGCGTTGCCATCACGCCCGGTAATCTGCGCATCGCCGAGAATGCGACTTTGATCCTGTCGCTGCACCGCGAGCTCGACGAATTCCGCGAATCCTCGAATTCAGCGCAGCGCATCGGCACCACCAAGCGCGGCATCGGCCCCGCCTACGAGGACAAGGTCGGGCGGCGGGCGATCCGGCTGATGGATCTGGCCGATCTGCCCGGGCTCGGGCCGAAGATCGAGACGCTGCTGGCGCACCATAACGCGCTGCGCCGCGGCAGCGGTCTGCCCGAGATCGCTTCCGCCAAGGTGTACGACGAGCTCGCCGCCGTCGCGCCGAAGGTCCTGCCGTTCATGGATTCGGTCTGGGCGCTGCTCGACGGCAAGCGGCGGGAAGGCAAGCGCATCCTGTTCGAGGGCGCGCAGGCCGTGCTGCTCGACATCGATCACGGCACCTATCCGTTCGTCACCTCCTCGAATACTGTTGCGGGTCAGGCGGCGACCGGATCGGGCCTTGGCCCGGGCGCGATCGACTACGTGCTCGGGATCTGCAAGGCCTATACGACGCGGGTCGGGGAGGGGCCGTTTCCGACCGAACAGGAGAACGACATCGGACGCTTGCTCGGGGACCGCGGGCGCGAGTTCGGCACGGTGACGGGGCGGCGGCGGCGCTGCGGCTGGTTCGACGCCGTGCTGGTGCGCCAGACCGCGCGCACCAGCGGTATCGACGGCTTGGCGCTGACCAAGCTCGACATCCTGGACGGGCTCCGGGAGGTCAAGGTCTGCATCGGCTATCGCCTCGACGGGCGCGAAATCGACTATCTTCCGGCCAGCGCCAGCGCCCAGGCGCGGGTCGAGCCGATCTATGAGACGGTCGAAGGCTGGGACGGGGAGACGGCGCGGGCGCGGTCCTGGGCTCAATTGCCGGCGCAGGCGATAAAATATGTCCGCCGCATCGAGGAGCTGGTCGATTGCCCGGTCGCTTTGCTGTCGACGAGTCCCGAGCGGGAGGACACAATCCTGGTGCAGAACCCGTTCGAGGCGTGAAACAGTGATGCGAGCGTAAGCGCGGGAACCCGATGGCCGACTATTACCCGCTTGTCGCCAAGGCCGTGGCCGGTCTCGAGAAGAACACCGGCGAAGGCCGCCGCGCGCTCTACGAGCGCGCGCGCACCGCGCTGGTTGCCCAGCTGCGCGGCATGGATCCGCCGCTCACCGAATCCGAGATCACGCGCGAGCGCTTGGCGCTCGAAGAGGCGATCCGCAAGGCCGAGGCGGAGTCCGCGCGCCGCATGCGCGATCCGGCCGCGGCGAAACCGCAGGAGCGTCCACGCGTCGACGACGCGTCGTGGGCCGAGCCGAAGCCCGCTGCTCCGGCGCGGGATGCGCCGAACGGGCCGGCCAAGTCCGGCGATGCGCCGGCAGGCCAGTCCTCCGCGCAGGCGCTGCGGACACGCTTCGCGGAACGCCAGCCGCTCGGCGATGCCGGCCTGAAAGGCTTTCGCGACGTGATGGCGGAAGCCGAAGGGCTGGGCGAGGCGACCGCGCAGGGCGCGAAGACGGCGCGCGAGGCCTATGCGGCGATGCCGCCTGCGAGCCATCAGTTCGATCGGCTCGAGCCGCGCGTCGAGCCGGAAGGCCTGCGCACCCCGGTCCGCCCGACACCGCCGGCGCGGCCGCTCGAAGCGGAGCGGACGGCGGAGCCGCGTACGGCGCCGTCGCGGGCGTACGAGGGCGACGACGAAACCTACGAACGCACCATCGAGCCGCGTCCGCAGCGCCCGATCCGGCGCCGTAGCGACGACGACGAGCTGGAGGTCACGCCACGGCGCTCGCGTGCCGGCCTGGTCGTGGCGCTGCTCGCCGTGCTGGTCATCATCGCCGGCGCCGCAACCGCATTCTGGCAGCGCGACCGGGTCGCGGCGCTGTTCAACGCGGTGCGCGGGCCGATCGCCACCGCCCCGAAGGATGCAACGCCGACGCGGCCGAAGATCACCGACCGCGTCGGTCAGGCCGATCCGCAGACCGCCTCGCCGGCGCAGCCCTCGACCGCGGCGCCGGTCGCCGCCGTGGCGCAGCGCGTCGTGCTGTACGAGGAGGACCCTTCCGATCCGCAGGGCAAGCGTTACGTCGGCTCGGCCATCTGGCGCACCGAAACCGTATCGCCGGGGCCCGGACAGCCGGTCGAGGCGGCGGTGCGCGCCGACCTGGAAGTGCCCGAGCGGCGCATCACCATGACGTTCTCGCTTCGCCGCAACACCGACCAGGCGCTGCCGGCGAGCCATACCATCGAGATCCTGTTCAACCTGCCGGCCGACTTCCCGTTCGGCGGCATCTCCAACGTGCCGGGAATCCTAATGAAGCAGGCCGAGCAGACGCGCGGCGCCCCGCTTGCGGGCTTAGCCGTCAAGGTCACGTCCGGCTTCTTCCTGGTCGGATTGTCCGCGGTCGAAACCGACATGCAGCGCAACATCCAGCTCTTGAAGGAGCGCTCCTGGTTCGACATCCCGATCGTCTACAACAACGGCCGCCGCGCCATCCTGGCGATCGAGAAGGGCAATCCGGGCGAGCGCGCCTTCAACACCGTGTTCACCGCCTGGGGGCAGTGACGGCTCGATGCCCCGTGACCTCATCCGCGTCGCGACCTTCGATGGCCCCGGTGCGCCGCCGGTGATCCGCACCGTGCCGTGGCCCGACGTGCCGAAGAAGGCGGCGCTGATCAAGATCGGCGCCTGCGGCGTCTGCGGCACCGACCAGCATATCCTCAAGGGCCACTGGCCGAAGCCGCTGCCGTGGCCGTTCACGCTCGGCCACGAGCTCGGCGGCGTGATCGTGGAGGCCGGCGCGGAGTTCAGCGCAGACTTCATGGGCAAGCCGCTGACCATCGGCTCGAAGGTGATGATCCCGCCGCTGATGCCGTGCGGCTCCTGCTACTACTGCGTCCATTATCCCGAGAACGCCAACAAGTGTCTGACGCCGGTTTATTACGGGCGCTATCTCGGTTTCGACAAGCCGCCGCACCTGTGGGGCGGATGGGCCGAATACGTCTATGTCGACCTCGCCATGCTGCCGGGCACCAAGGTCTACAAGCTGCCCGACGACATGAGTCTCAGGCTCGGCGCGCTCTCCGAGCCGCTCACCTCATGCATCCGCGCGTTCAACCGCGCGATCGAAGCCGGACGCTTCAAGTGGGGCCACACGGTCGTGATCCAGGGTTCCGGCCCGATCGGAATCCTCGCCGTGGCGGCGGCGCAGGAGATGGGGGCAGGGCGCGTGATCTGCGTCGGGGCGCCGGAAGAGCCGCGGTTGAAGCTCGCGCGCAAATTCGGCGCCGAGGCGACCGTGAACCTCGAAGAAGTGACGACGCCCGAAGCGCGCATCAAGGCGGTGCGCGACATCGTCGGCGGCTTCGGCGCCGACCTGGTGATGGATTGCTCGGGCCATCCGAGCGCGGGACCCGAGGGCATCGAGATGCTGCGCGACGGCGGCACCTATGTGGAGATGGGCCAGTTCACCGATGCCGGCTCGATCCTGACTTCGTGGCACCGCATCTGCGCCAAGGACCTGAACCTGCTCGGCTCGTGGGCCTTCACCGCCAACGACCTGCCGCTCGGCGTCGACATGCTCTACCGCACGCGCAACAAATATCCCTGGCTCGATATGCAGACGCTCTATCCGTTCACCGAGCAAGGCGTGGCGGACGCGGTCGCCGACGCGATGGCGATGAAGACGGTGAAGTCAACCATCGTGCCGTGGCCGGAGCTGGTGTGATCGCCCCGCTACTGCAACTTCGCCCCATGTGCTAGACTCCCTTCATGACCGATCTCATGGAAAAGGCACTCGCGGCGATCAGTCGCTGGCCGGCCCCACGACAGGACGAGGCCGCGGAATTGTTGTTGGCACTCGATCGCCTCGGCTCGACCTACGTCGCAAGCGACGACGAGCTTGCAGCCATCGATGAGGCGCTGGCTCAAGGCGAGCGCGGCGAATTTGCAACCGATGCACAGGTCGAGGTTGCTTTCGCGCGCTTTCGTCAATGAAGGTCCGTTATCGTCCGCGCGCCGTTGCCGACCTCGTCGGAATTGCAGATTATCTGAGTGAACGAAGCCCTGCGGGAGCGCGGGCAGTTGAAGCGAGAATTCGGGCGACGGTAGAGTTGCTGCGCCCAGTTTCCTGGAAGCGGAAGGGTGCTGGAGCAGCGATCGCAAGTGCGCGTCATGCCTCTGGTTCGATATCCGTACCTCATCTTCTACGCTGTCGCCGAGGAAGAGTTGGTCATCTTGCACATCAGACACGGCGCGCGTGAAGCGATAAGCCCTGACGAACTGTGAGAGGCATGCAGCATGATCTCTAGACCCTCCCGCCGTTCCATCGTCGCCGGCATCGCGGGCCTCGCGGCGGCAGCGTCCACGAGGGGCGTCTTCGCCCAAGCCTATCCGCAGCGCCCGATCGCGCTGCTGGTGCCGTGGGCGCCGGGCGGCTCGACCGACATCCTGGCGCGCATCGTTGCGGGGCACCTGCACCAGGCGATGGGCCAGCCGGTGATCATCGAAAATCGCACCGGCGCCTCCGGCAATATCGGCACCGGCGCGGTCGCGCGCGCGGCGGCCGACGGCTACACGCTCCTGTTCAACACCATGAGCGTGCACACCATGAACCACGCGCTGTTCGCCGCCATGCCGTTCGACGGGATCAAGGATTTCTCGCCCATCACGCTGCTCGCTTACGTCACCAACACCATGGTGGTGCACCCGTCGGTGCCGGCAACCACCGTTGCGGAGTTCATCGCCTACGCCAAGGCCAATCCGGGCAAGATCGCCTATGCGTCGTCCGGGCCCGGCTCGACCAATCATCTGTGCGCCGCGCTGCTCGAGAAGATGGCCGGCATCGAGATGCTGCACGTGCCCTATCGCGGCGGCGCGCCGGCGGTCGCCGATACGGTCGGCGGACAGACGCAGCTGTTCTTCACCGCCGGGACGCAGAGCCTCGAGCACGTGAAGGCGGGGCGGCTGAAACTGCTCGGCGTGACCGAGGCCAAGCGGTCCACGCTGCTGCCGGACGTGCCGACCGTGGCCGAGACCGTGCCGGGCTACGAGATGACGGTGTGGTACGGCGCGTTCGGACCGGCCGGCATGCAGAAGGATATCGTCGCGCGGCTCAACGGCGAGATCGGGCGCATCCTGTTCCTGCCCGAGGTGAAAGGGCGGATGGAGAACATCGCGGTCGAGGTCGCCAAGTCCACGCCGGAGGAGCTCGGCGCCATGATGCGTGCCGACGCGGAGAAATGGGGGCGCACCATCAAGGACCTCGGCATCAGCCCGCAGTGACATCGCGACGTCGGGACCATTGGCGTGAGACCGGACCAAGCCCAGCACGCGGTGCCGAATTCGCAAGGGTTCGAGGCGCCGAAGCTCGAGGCGCCGGTGAGCGCTTGCGACTGTCATATGCACATCTATGACGCGGAGCGGTTTCCCGCCGCGCGTCCCGGCTCGCGCCTGCAGGCCGACGCGCGCGTGCCCGAGTATCGGCTGCTGCAGGACCGCATCGGCACCACGCGAACCGTCATCGTGACGCCCGCGGCCTACGCCATCGACAACCGCGTCACGCTTGACGGCATCGCACAGCTTGGAGACGACGCGCGGGGCGTCGCCGTCGTGCATCCAACGGTGACCGAGGCCGAGCTGAAGACTCTTGCCGACGGCGGCATCCGCGGCATCCGCTTCACCGTGTTCGATCCCAACACCGCCGCGGTGTCGATCGACATGATCGAGCCGCTCGCCAGGCGCGTGCACGATCTCGGCTGGCACGTGCAGATCCATATGCGCGGCGACCAGATCGTCGAGAATGCCGATCTGCTGCAGCGCTTGCCGACGCCGGTCGTGTTCGACCACATGGGCCGCCTGCCGCAGCCGGCCGGGATCGATCATCCGGCCTTCGGCATCGTTCGGCGCATGCTCGACACGGGGAGAACGTGGGTCAAGCTCTCCGGCGCCTACATGGACAGCGCGATCGGACCGCCGACCTATGCGGACAAGACCAGGATCGCACAGGCCTATCTCGGCGCCGCGCCGGAGCGCATGGTGTGGGGCTCGGACTGGCCGCACCCGACCGAACGGGACAAGCCGAACGACGCGACGCTATTCGACCTGCTCACCGAATGGGCGCCCGACGCCGCGTTGCGCCGGCGCATCCTGGTGACCAATCCGGAAGCGTTGTACGGGTTCGGATACGCAGCCTGAGCCGACGCCGACGTCAAGACAAAACGGAGAGGACCATGATGAGAACCGCACCGGCCGCTTTCGCCGCAGCAACCTTGATGCTTGCCGGGGCCGCCGACGCGCAGCCGCCGGTGTCGGCGCCGATGCCGCCGCCGCCGCTGATCGACTGGGCCAAGATCGAGATCAGGGCGACCGACCTCGGCAACCGGACCTACATGCTCACCGGACAGGGCGGCAACATCACGATCGCGGTCGGCAGCGACGGCATCATCATGATCGACGGCCAGTTCGCGCCCCTTTCCGACAAGATCAAGGCGGCGATCAAGGAGATCACCGCGCTGCCGATCAAGTACCTGGTCAACACGCATTTCCACGGCGATCACACCGGCGGCAACGAGAACTTCGCCAAGGACGGCGTGACCATCGTGGGGCACGACAACATCCGCGTACGCCTTGCGGCCGGCACCATCTCCGGCATGACCGGCGCCCGCGCGGCGCCGCGGCCCGCGGAGGCGCTGCCGAAGCAGACCTACGTCGGCGGCTCGTTCACGCTCGAGACCGGCGGCCGCAAGGCGCAGCTCACGCACGTCTCCAACGCCCATACCGACGGCGATACCTGGGTGTATTTCGCGGACGCCAACGTGCTCGCCACCGGCGATACCTTCAACAATCTCCGACGCTATCAGAACATCGACTTCATGAATGGAGGCGACGTGCGCGGCATGATCCGCGCGCTCGACACCTACATCAAGGCGTCGAACGACGCGACCAAGATCGTGCCCGGCCACGGGCCGTTGGCGACCAAGGCCGACCTGATCGTATTCCGCGACATGCTGGCGACCTCGCACGACCGCATCAAGAAGCTGTTCGACGAAGGCAAGAGCGAAGACGAGGTGATCGCCGCAAAGCCGCTCGCCGATCTCGACGCCACCTGGGGCAATAATCCACAGCACGCGGTCGGGCACACGCGCAACGTCTACAACTCTTTCTGGCGGTTCTAGGCGGTGAGTGCAGAAACCAGGGCGCTGAGAGGCGCCGACATCGTCGCGCGTTCGCTCGAACGTCTCGGCTGCCGGCACGTGTTCACGCTCTCCGGCAATCACATCATGTCGGTGTTCGACGCCGCGCTCGAGACGTCCCTCGAGCTCGTGCACGTGCGCCATGAGGCGGCCGCCGTCCATATGGCCGACGCGTGGGGACGGCTGAGCGGAGAAGCCGGCATCGCGCTGGTGACCGGCGGGCCGGGCCATGCCAATGCGGTCGGTGCGCTCTACACGGCGCTCGGCGCCGAGTTGCCGATGGTGCTGCTGTCGGGCCATGCGGCGACGTGGGAGCTCGGCCGCGGCGGCTTCCAGGAGATCCGCCAGGCCGACATGGCGGCACCGGTCGCCAAGGCGTCGTGGACCGCGACCTCCGCCGCGACGCTCGGCCGCGACATCGGCGAGGCGGTCCGCATCGCCACGACGGGCCGGCCGGGGCCGGTGCACCTGAGCCTGCCGTCGGACCTGCTCGAGCAGCGGGTCGAGGCGAACGCGATCGTCTGGCCGGACGCACCTGGGTCGCCGGCCCCGACGCTGGCGCCCTCGATTGCCGATGCCGCGCTTGCGGCGATCGCGGCGGCCGCGCGGCCGATCATCCTCGCGGGGCCGCAGCTCTCCGGTGTGAGCGGGCGCGCGCTGCTCGCAAGGCTGGAAGCCGCCACGCAGGCGCCCGCCGTGATCCTGGAGAGCCCGCGCGGCATCGCCGATGCGACGCTCGGCGCGTTTTCGGATCTGGTCCGCCGTGCCGACCTGATCGTGCTGCTCGGCAAGGCGCTCGACTTCACCACCCGTTGGGCGGCGCCGCCGGCATTCGACCCCGCGGTGCGCCTGATCGCGATCGATCCCGAGGCGGCGCTGGTCGACCGCGCGGCGAAGGAGATGGATGGCCGGCTGACGCTCGGCTGCATCGCCGACGTGAGAGCGGCCGCCGAGATGCTTATCGGTCGCGCGGCGACGGCAAAGGCGCGCGACGACCGCTGGCTCGTGGAAGCCCGCGCCGCACTCGACAACCGGCCCGCGGATTGGACCGCGATCGTCTCGCAGACCGCCGACCGTTTGCACCCGGCCGAAGTGTTCCGCGCACTGCGTCCGCACGTCGAGCGCGATCCCGGCACCGTTCTGATCTGCGACGGCGGGGAGTTCGCCCAATGGGGCCAGAGCATGCTTCCGGTGCGGCGGCGGCTGATCAATGGGGTCGCCGGCTCGATCGGCGGCTCGCTCTCGTTCGCGATTGCGGCGCGGTTGCAAGAACCGACGGCCCCGGTGTTCGTTGTGCTCGGCGACGGCACGATCGGCTTCCACCTGTCTGAATTCGAAACCGCGGTGCGGCGGAAAGCGCCGTTCGTCGCCGTGCTCGGCAATGACGCCTGCTGGAACGCCGAAAGCCAGATCCAGCTGCGCGAGTACGGCCAGGCGCGCCAGCACGGCTGCGAGCTCACGCCGGCGCGCTACGACCTCGCGGTTAAGGCCCTTGGCGGCCACGGCGAATTCGTCGAGCGCGCCGCCGACCTGTCCGGCGCGATCGAACGCGCGCTTGCAAGCGGCAAGCCCGCCTGCATCAACGTGATGATCGAGAGTGTCGCGGCGCCGGTGATCCGGCTGGGTTAACGACGTGCAAGGCCACCGGCTAGAGCGTTTTCCAGTAGCGATGGATCTATTGATCGTCATGCCCGGCCATAGCCGTCCGAAGGACGGCGTCGCTTCGCTCGCCTATTGTGCCGGGCATCCACGTCTTGCTTGCTGCACCAAAGACGTGGATGGCCGGGACAAACCCGGCCATGACAGAGGATAGAATTGGCGCATAGCAGGTAGAAGATGCGCTAGCGGCCGGCAAGATAAAGCGGCAGGCGGTGCCGATTGCACGCTGCCAGAATCAACTCCGGTGACGTGACGACAGACCGACTGCTCTCCGGCGCGGTCTCGACGACGGTCCGGCAGCGCCGGTCTGCCTTCAGTTCGCCGAGGCGGCGCACCAGTTCTTCGGACGGATCGTGCCAGAACGGCGCGGACAACGCTGCATTCGTGTCCTCGCGCGTAACACCGATGTCGGCGAGAAGGTGGTCATCATATTCGGCAAGGCGCTGAAGCTGCTCGCGATGCGCAAGCGTTGTAGGAAGTCTCCGCACCTGTCGTGCCAGCCTCGCCAGTGCATCGGCGAGGAGGGAAAGTCGGGCAATGATGGGCGCGGCAGCGGAGATTTTCGAGGTCATGGCGCTTCTCCGGTTTGGTTTTCCGGATGTGATGTAACGACTGGCGTCCTGTGCGAAAAGTCTCGATAATCTCACCATGGCTGATAAAAAACGCACAGGGCAGCTCGATTGGGAAGACCTTCGCTTCTTCGTCGCCCTTGCGCGCGGCGGGACGCTGTCGGCGACCGCGCGTGAATTGCGTGTCAATCACGCGACGGTCGCCCGTCGCGTCGCAAGCCTGGAAGAGCTGCTGGGGTGCGTCCTGTTCGAACGCCGCGCCAGCGGTTATGTGCTCACCGCCGAGGGCAAGGCCGTCCTGGACGAAGCGCGCACCATGGACGAGGCGGCGCTCTCGGTGCTGCGCCGCCTCGACGGCGGCACGGAACTGAGCGGCACGGTCCGACTCGCCGCCGGCCCCGTACTGGCGGAGCGCTTCCTCATCGATCGTCTGCGTGCGTTTCACGAACGCTATCCGGCTATCGATCTGGAAGTGATCGGCGCGGCGCGGATCGTCAGTCTCGCGCGGCGCGACGCGGATATCGCGCTGCGCTACGGGTCGCTGAAGGACAGCGAACTCGTGACCCGCAAAGTGGCGAAGATCGCATTCGGCCTCTACGCTTCGCCGACCTGTCGCGCCAAGATCAGCGCCGGAGAGAAGGTCGCGTTCATCGGCTACGATGACGAGAGCGATTTCATTGCCGAAGCGGGATGGCTTGCGCGGCGGTTCGGCGACAGGCGGTTCTCATTTCGGACCAACAGCCAGTCGGCGCAAGCCGCGGCGGCGCGTGCGAGCTATGGCGTGGCGCTCCTGCCGCGCTACGTCGGGGGCGGCGATCCAGGGCTGGTCGAAGTGTCGCTGGGAGAACGTCTGCCGGAGCGCGACCTGTGGCTTCTGACCCGCCGCGATCTCAAGCGCGTTCCGCGCGTGAAGGCCGTGGCGGATTATCTTGTGGAGCTGTTTCGCCGCGAGCGAAAGCTGTTGGCCGGCGAGGGATTCAGCGCGCAAACGGCACGGCGATCGGCAGGTTCTTCGCGGTGATGCGCACGACGACGATCTGCGTCACCTCATTGGTCTCGTTCTTGGCGCTGTGGGGCGTACCGGGCTGGATGTGGAAGCCGTCGCCCGGTTTGAGCGTGCGCGTCGCCTGCGCGTCGACCTGGAGCGTGAGGCCGCCGGAGATTACGTAGGAAATCTCGTGGCCGTAAGGATGGGTGTGCCAGGCGATGGTGCCGCCGGGTTGGATCGTGGCGACCTGCATGATCGTTTCCTGCCCCAACAGGCCGCCGAGATCCTCGCGCAGCACTTGCGTCAGGCTGACCGGAGGCTGCTGCGCGACGGCGAGGTGCGGAGCGATCAGCGTGAAGCCGAGCGCCGCATGGATGAGGGCGCGTCGCATGGTGTCCTCCTGGACTGAAGCTGCGGTCGTCCTTCTTACACCTGAAGTCTGGGTCGGACCATCGGCGCGGTCGCAAGCAAGTGCGCGCCGAAATCGCTCGCCATCATTTCTGCCACACCGCCGCCGCGGCCCGATCACGAAATCGCCCAAGGGCGCTGTTCCCCTCCGCGCCGGCTCGGCTCGACGCGGAGGGGACATGCGTTGCGTATTGGGCGCCCTGGCGGCCATCCTGATCTTGATCGCTCCGGCGTCGGCGGCGCCGAAAGCCAAGATCGAATTCCATTCACGCGAAGCCGTCCTCGGCTGGATCAACGACTACCGCCACGACCCCGAGCCCGCGCGCGTCCCGGCGGCCATCAAAGGCTTGAGCGCCCTCGGCGTCCTGAAGGACCCGGAGAGCTGCGGCGTCTATGTCGGCTTCCTCGCCGGCGTGATCGCCGCCAACCCGGCCGGCGCCGAGGAGCTGATCGGCCGCATGCTGCCGCTGCCGGCGGAGCAGCAGTGGGTGGTCGTGCGTGCGGTCGCCTACTCCGGCCTGCCGGACTGGAAGGCGCTGCTCGGCCGCCTCGCCGGGCGCCTGCCGGCACGCCGGGTGATGATCGAGCGCACCCTTGCCGGCAAGCTGCCGACGCTCGATGAGATCGCGTTCGCGCCGGATCCGACCTGGGGCCAGAAGGTTCGCGGCTACTTCACGTTCGGCAAGAAGGAGAAGAAGCCCGAGCCGACCCCGGATCTGCTCGATACCCATTGGGGTTACTACTACGCCACCGGGGTCTACCGCCCGATGGCGCGCATTATCGCCATGTTGCCGTGGTCGAAGGACCGCGACGATCTCGAGAAACTCACCCTCGGCAGCATGGCCAAGTACACGCTTGCCATCAACGCGGCGCGCAATCCCGACCAGCTCGCCATGCTCAAATGGGCGGCCGCGCATCAGCCCGCGCCGGTCGTGCCGGTGCTGCACGAGGTCGTCGAGGCGGCCGAGACCGCCGAGACCTTCCGCCTGCGCCGGGAAGCACTCGCCGCGATCGAGGAACTCAAGCGCAAGGGACCGGGGTCGCGGCGCGAGCTTTCGTTCTGGGGCCAGGTCGGTGAGGGCGCGCTCGCGCTCGGCTGCATCGCGGCCGCGGTGGCGGGCCAGGTCGAATTCGGCCTGCCGTGCGTGATCGGCGGGGCGGCGACCTCGGCGGCGCTGCGGTTCTGGGAACGCCAGCCGTGACGGGCCGCGTAACCGCATATTTACCACCCGCCGTTAACCAATTCTTCCTTGGGGCGGGCGTGCAGAAGCAGGGACGGCAATGATACGGCGTGACATCGTTTTCGGCACGGTTGGGTTCGTCGGCGGGGCTTTCGTCGTCGGCGTACTGGTCAACGGCCTGCTCGACACCCTGGCTGCGCCGCAAGAGGCGGGGGTCATGGCGAGCGCCATGCCGGCGGTCCAGATCGCGCGGGCCAACGCCGCGGTCGAGCCCAGCGCCGTGGTGGAACCGAAGCCGGCCGTCGAATTGCGCGGCGCGGATCCCGCCAAGCCGACCGATATCAAGACCATCATCGTGCGCACCGTGCCGATCGCGCCCGAGCGGGCGCAGCCGGCCTTGCCGTACGCCGGAGAGATCGCGCGTGCCTCGAAGCCGCTGCCGGCGATCATCTATTCGGGCAAGTCGAACGACGTGACCGCCTCGATCGCGCCGTCGCGGCCGGCCCCGGCCAAAGAGGCCGGCCGCAATCCGCCGAAGGCGGAGGAAGGCCCGTTCAGCCCGGCGCAGATCGAACGCGTCAAGACCGCGCTGCGATTGACGCCCGATCAGGAAGCTCACTGGCCCGCGGTGGAAGCCGAACTGCGCGCGATCGCGAAGCAGCTGCCGAAGAAGGTCGACAGCAGGAAGCAGACCAAGATCGCGATCGCGCCCAAGTCAGCCGACCGCCTGCGCTGGGCGGCGACGCCGCTGATCCTGAGCCTGCGCGAAGACCAGAAGCAGACCGCGCGGTTCATCGCCCGCTCCATGGGGCTCGACGAGGTCGCCGCGGCGCTGTGATGCCGCGGCGCAACAGCGCCATCCCAATGACGAACGGTCTGCTTTCGCGGCATTGACCGCGCTTGAAGCGCTTGGTTAAGTCCCCGCATGGGGGCGATCCGACGACAGATAGCGTTTTCCGGCGAAGTGTGCAGCGGTTCGCCGCGGAAAACGCGTCAAGCAATAATGACCAGGTTTGCGGCATGGCTCGCGCTCGTTGCGCTGGTCGGCAACGTGCTCGCGGCGGCGTTCTGTCATCCGCCGGCAAAGCAGGCGCCGCTCGACTATCCGGCCGACCTGCTCGGCGCCTTCATGATCTGCTCGGGCGCGCACGAGGCCGCCGGCGACGGCAAGCCCCCGGACGAGCCGACCAAGCCGTGCCAGATCTGCATCACGGTCGCGGCGCTCGGCCTCGTCATCGCGCTCGCCATCGTCGCGCTGCGGTTTCCCGCAGCGCGGGCGCGATGGATCGCCATCTCGTTCGCGGCGACATTTTCCAATTCCTTCAGGCGCGCGGGCTTAAGCCGCGCGCCGCCTCTCGCGGCCTGAACTGACGTCTCGTCGCGTCGGCCCGCGTCACGCGGGCGCTTCCAGGCCTACAGGGAGAGGACCATGACCCGCAGGGTCGCACGGCTCATCGGCGTTTCCACTTTTCTGCTCGCCGTTCCGGCGTTCGCGCATCATCCCGGCAGCAGCAGCAACACCGGCTCGGCCGGACCGATCACCACGATCTCGGCGAGCACGCTCGAAGCCGGCCACGGCGCGGTCGCGTTCCTCGCCGAGTACATCCGGCTCGGCGGCATCGGCGATGCGCAACTCATCGATGCCGCGTCGAAACACATCCACGCCCACAGCATCCGGACGATCGAAAGCTACGCGGCGAGCGCCGCCTACGGCATCACCGACGATCTGATGATCTCGGCGCGCTTTCCCTATGTGCGGCGCACCGACATCCGCGAGGGCCATCACAGCCACGGCCCCGCCGGCAATACCATCGACGTGCGCGGCGACGCCGGCGGCATCGGCGACATCACGCTGCTCGGGCAGTGGCGTTTCTTCAGGAGCCTGCAGACGCAGACCGAGATGGCGCTGCTCGCCGGCCTCAAGGCGCCGAGCGGGCGCACCGACGCGCGCGACGCGTTCGGCGCGCTGTTCGAGACCGAGTTCCAGCCCGGCTCGGGCTCGTGGGACGGACTGCTCGGCGCGGCGTTCACGCAACGCTTCGGGCCGCTGTCGTTCGACGCGAATATCCTGGGCGTGTTCACCGGCGACGGGGCGCAGAACACCAACCTGGGTTCGCGCTTCCTGTTCAATGCGGCGGTATCGTACCGCGTCATCGGCTGGGCACCGCCGCACCAGCACGCGCACGTTCACCAGTTGACCTCGCCGGCGCTGGCGCACAGCCCGGAGCAGCACGCCAAGTTCCCGATCAAGGCGCCGCGTGCGCACACGCACGGGCCGGCCGCTTCGGCGTTCGCGCTCGACCTGATCCTGGAGCTGAACGGCGAATGGCACGACTACGAGCGCACGTTCGGCGTCGCCGAGGTGAACTCGGGCGGGACGACGATCTATCTCGCGCCCGGCGTGCGCGCGTCCTATGGGAACTTCTCGGCGTTCGCCACCGTCGGCGTGCCGGTCTACAACCGGCTCAACGGTATCCAGTCGGAACCGAGGCTGCGCGTGTTCGGCGGGGTCGCGTATGCGTTCTAGAGGAGCAATGGTCTTGAGCGCGGAGCGCGCCACAGCCCCCACGAGGACAGGGCTATCGCATGTGGCAGACGGATGCAGCTCGGCTTCCCCTCTCCCGCGCAGCGGGAGAGGGTGCCGAGGACCGCAGGTCCGAGGCGGGAGAGGGGCTTGCCCCGAGAAGCCCCTCTCCCGGCTCGCCATAGCGCGTCGCAGACGCGCGTCAACGCGCTTATGGCTCGCCACCCTCTCCCGCAAGCGGGAGAGGGGACACGCGGCACGTTCAGCGCCACATGCGATAGCTCGAACTCTTGAGCTGCGCGCTTGCGATGGTGGCTCTCATCGCGGGGGCGTGCGGCGCGCAGGCGCATTCCTACAAGCAGAAGAGTCTCGAGATCGTGCACCCGTGGTGCCTGGAGACCGGCGCGGCGGACCGGACCGCGGCGATCTACATGGTGGTTCGCGCCCTGACCAGGCGCGGCGACAGGCTCACCGCCGCGCGCACCGCGATCGGCAAGGCCGAGCTGCGCGAGCCGGCGTCGAGCGACGACTCAAAACCGATCGCAGCGCTTGACGTGAAGGCCGGCCAGGACCTGACCCTGAAACGTGGCGGCCCGCATATCCTGGTCACCGGCCTGACCAAGGCGCTCGGCGCCTACGACTCGTTTCTGCTCACGCTCACGTTTCAGCGCGCCGGCAACATCGAGGTCGAGGTGATGGTGGAAGAGAAGAGCACGGCGGAGCCGAAGGGGCATTGACGATGTCGCCCGGATTGCACTTCCGCAATCCGGGGCTGTGCCGTGCAGAGAATCCTGGGTTTCGCTGAACGCGAAACCCGGGCTACGGGCTAATGCACCGCGAGCTGCGGCTGGGTGGGCGGCAATTCCATCGCCGCCACGCGGTTCTTCACCGCCTTCTGCACCTTGTCGAAGGCGCGCACCTCGATCTGGCGCACGCGCTCGCGCGAGACGCCGAACTCGGCGGCCAGCTCCTCGAGCGTGACCGGATCCTCGGCGAGCCGGCGCGCCTCGAAGATGCGGCGCTCGCGCTCGTTGAGCACGGTCAGCGCGGAGGTGAGCGCCTTGCGGCGGTTGTCGAGTTCCTGGTCGGCGACCAGCCGCGTCTCCTGGCTGGCGCTGTCGTCGACCAGCCAGTCCTGCCATTCGCCGCTATCGCCGTCCTGGCGGATCGGCGCGTTGAGCGAGGCGTCGCCGCCGAGCCGGCGGTTCATGTCGATCACGTCCTGCTCGGTCACGCCGAGGCGCTTGGCGATGAGCTTGACCTGGTCGGGGCGCAGATCGCCCTCGTCGAGCGCCGAGATCTTGCTCTTGGCCTTGCGCAGGTTGAAGAACAGCTTCTTCTGGTTCGCGGTGGTGCCCATCTTCACCAGCGACCATGAGCGCAGGATGTATTCCTGGATCGACGCCTTGATCCACCACATGGCGTAGGTGGCAAGCCGGAAGCCCTTCTCGGGCTCGAACCGCTTGACCGCCTGCATCAGCCCCACATTGCCTTCCGAGATCACCTCGGAGATCGGCAGGCCGTAGCCGCGATAGCCCATGGCGATCTTGGCGACGAGGCGCAGGTGGCTGGTGACGAGCCGGTGCGCGGCCTCGCGGTCGCCGTGCTCGCGCCAGCTCTTGGCCAGCATGTATTCTTCTTGCGGTTCCAGCATCGGGAACCGGCGGATTTCTTCCAGATAGCGGGAAAGGCCGGATTCGGCCGAGATCAGTGGCAGTGCAGCAGCGCGGGCCATTTAGCGCCCTCCAAGGTTCGTGCCTCCGCTGTCGCGGCAGGCTGTCCGCTGCGCCGCTCCCCGAGCCGGCTAGGCGAACATTGTGCGACCGCGAAATGCGACCGCACCCGCAACATACACGGTACAATAGGGCGAAAGAAAGAGAGTGGTTCCTCACAACACCTTGACAGTGTTGTGATTTTTCCGCTTTTCCGCGCCCAAGTGGATGTTTCTATTGGGTTTTCGGTGCAGCCCGGACAACGGGGTGACGTGCGGTCGCACCAAGCAGAAGCGCCTCGCGAAGGACCGCAAGGTCGCCGGGCAGGGGGGACTTGAATTCGAGATACTGGCCCGTTTCCGGGTGCTCGAAGCCAAGTATATGGGCATGCAGGGCCTGCCGGCCAAGGGCCGCGAGCGCCCCGGCCGCGTCAGGCGCAAGCTGAGCCGACTTGGACTTGAAACCCGGCCCATACACGCCGTCGCCGAGCAGCGGATGCCCGATATGGGCGAGGTGGACGCGGATCTGGTGGGTGCGGCCGGTTTCGAGCCGGCAGGCGATGAGGCTTGCGATCGGCTTGCCGTCGGCGCCCGGGTATCGTTCCAGCAGCTCCCAATGGGTGATGGCCTCGCGGCCTCCCGCACGCACCGCCATTTTCTCCCGCGCGCGCGGATGGCGGTCGATCGGGGCCGAGATCGTGCCCTTGGGCCGGTCCGGCGCACCCCAGACGAACGCCAGGTAGCCCCGCTTGAGCGGTCCGCTGCGGCCATGGTCGGCGAATTGGGCGCTCAGCGCCTTGTGCGCCGCATCGGTCTTGGACACGACCAGAAGGCCGGTCGTGTCCTTGTCGAGCCGATGCACGATGCCGGGCCGCGCCACCCCGCCGATGCCGGAGAGGCTTTCCCCGCAATGGGCGATCAGGGCATTGACCAGGGTGCCGGTGCGGTTGCCGGCGGCCGGGTGCACGACCAGCCCCTTGGGTTTGTCCACGACGATCAGCGCGGCGTCCTCGTGCACGATGCTGAGCGGGATATCCTCTCCGGCAGGCTCCGCGGGCTCGGGCGGCGGGACCTTGACCGTGACGGTCTCGCCGGCGTTGACGCGCTGGCCCGGATCGCCGACTGTGCGGCCATCGACCGTCACCTCGCCGGCGAGGATGAGGGCTTTCAGGCGCGAGCGCGAAAGTCCCGTCCGCAGCGCGAGCACGCGGTCGAGACGCTCGCCTTGCGAGCCGGCGGCGATGTGAACGGTGTGGTTGCGGTCGATCATGAGCTCGAATTCCGACAATAAAGCGTTTGGCTCGCCCGCAAAGCCTCCCGGCACGGTGAAACCGATCGATCCCGCGACGCGGCTGTCCGACCTGCTGGCGCAGTCGCTGGAGGAGCTGACGCGCCCGTTCGAGAGCCCTGCTACGGCCAAGGCCTCGCTCGCCACCCAGACGGTCCCGGAACGGCCGCCCGCTCCGGCGCCGGCGAAGCCCGCCGAAGCGCCTGCGGTTTCGCCGCCCGCCGCCCAGCCGGGCGAGACGCCGCCGGCCCACGCCGGCTCGACCGGAAATCGTGATCGGCCGGGGCCGCCTCCCGGCCTTTCGCTCGATCTCGAAGCCGAAAGGGCGCTGGCCGAGCTCGAGGCCGAGCTGTTCGCCGCGACCAAGAAGGCGAGCGAGGCTGGCCGGCCGGCCGAAGACGCGAGGCCCGACGACGGCGGCACCGCTACGGCCGATCAAGCGGTCGCCGATCAGCCAGACGCGACGCCTGCGCCGGAGACCCCCGCCGAAGTCGAACCGCCTCCGCCTCCGGCCGATGCCGCGGCCGCGCAACTGATCGCCCGGGTGCGGCGGCTGATGATCGCCACGATGCTGGTCACCCTGCTTGCGGTCGGCTCCGTGCTCGCCTTCATCGGCTATCGCATCTACAAGGCCGAAGAGACGATCGACAAGAAAGTCGACAAGATCGTAGTGCAGGAGCCAGCGCCGCCGCCCGAGGTGACGCTCAGCCTGCCGCGCAACGCCCGCATCATCCAAGCCGGCGTCGCCGAGGAGCGGCTCGTGATCACGCTCGAGATCGACGGCAAGATCGAGGTGCGCGTGTTCGACGTGAAGACGCTGGAGCCGGCCGCACGCATGGGGTTTTCGACCACGCCGTAGCGCATGATCCCGAAAGTGGCAGACTTTTCGGACAAGATCATGCGCAGACTAAGACCTGCGGCGCGTTGCGCGTCTGCTTGCACGGGATGACGATCAAGGCTATTTCAGGCGGCACGCTCCCTTCGTCTAGCGGCCCAGGACGTCGCCCTCTCACGGCGAAAACAGGGGTTCGAGTCCCCTAGGGAGCGCCAGAATTCCTAAAAGGTTTCAGCTAGATATAGACCGCTACCGGGGCACCGCTCCGAAAATTCAAAAATCCATCAAAAATAACGACCGCTTCTTATCCACGTTCTAGTGGCCGTAGAGCGCGCGTCCGCGCTCCGCAGTCGGCGGCTGTGTCGAGGTCGGGGAGTGTGTTCGGCGGGCTCGGCTATGTGGGGGCGAGGCGGTCGAGCGGCGCCGTTTGGGACGGCCGTTAGTGTGTCTCAGAACGCGGATCACCCCCGAGATCGCGGCGTCGTAGCCTGCGTTCCAATCCGCGTTATGACCCGGCTGGCGGAGCTTCGTGATGGCGTTGAGGATCGTCTGCCGCTCTTGTCCGCGGGCGATATGCGCCGCGTTCGCGACAAATTGGTAGATCGCGGCGAATGTGAAGGCGGGCCTCCGCTTCCGCTCCAACTCGGCAGTCTCGCCGATCACGTCTTCAATCAGCTCGCTCATCGCAGAGCGAAGAATACCACAAATTGAGTTATTTGGCTACTTCTTTTTCCGGACGATCTTGGCCCCTTGAACAATGCGGAGAGCTTCGACCGGATCGAAGCCGATCGCATCACAGATCGCGACCAGCTCGATCACGTCGATGCGCTTTCGGCCGCGCTCCACGTCGGTTACCCAAGACTGATATCGGCCGAGCCGCTTGGCGACCTGCACTTGCGTTAGATCGGCGCCCTCCCGGCGTTGGCGGAGGTAGCGCACCAGCGCAGTGTGGCCGGGTGATGCGAACGCTCTCGCCATACCGGCCAGCCCCTCGCCCCGTGGAGAGGGAAGCCATTACGTCCTGACTCAGAGATACCGCAAAAAGAGTTATTTTCATCCGCGCAGTTGGTTGCGTGCGCCGTGACCTACGCCTCACGAGACGGTGCCTAGGCCTTTTCGGCCGCGTCCTGCTGCGCCCAGGCCTCCGTGCCCGCTTGAGCTAGAGCCGCGCTCCGCTCCGCCTTTTCCTTCAGAGCTTCGACCGCGCCTCTGTGCGCACGCTCCAGTGTCTTAGGAAAGTCCCAGATCAATTCAACAGGATCGAGCCCATGTCTACGGCGCAACGCGACCGCGATCTCCCAAGCCTCCAGACCTCGCCCGCCTGCGTGCTCATGAAGTGTATGTTCGAGGTCGTCCATCGTGAATTCGATTGTGGACTTGATGAAGCCTTGACTTTCATCAATTCGGTTTCTCAAGTTGAGCGCCCGCGCCGCAAGCCGCAGGTCGATCGCCTTCCACCCTTCGGGGTCATCGGGATAGAGCGGTAGCGTAGGTAACTCCACGTTCCAAACAGGAAATTCCTGATCGGGCGGATGCTCAGCGTTCGCATTGTCGTCGATGAAGGTCACGCAGTCATGAGCGTAACCTTCCAGAAGAACAGCAAGCCGTAATGCGTGATAGCTCGCGTGTGCCTTTTTCCTTGCTCTTGCGCCCCACCATTCTCGTCCACCAGTCAGAATTTGGGTCAGTACGGCCGAGACCACGCCGGTGGTAGCGGCGAGCGTAATCACGTTCGCCAGAGTTAGTTCCATTCACCCTTCCTCCGGGTAGTCCTCTCAGGACGGGCCGTTCTCCAAGTCTGTCCGCCGTCTTGTCAAGCGATCGGTCTTATATCAGATTTCAATCTCAGATCGGGTTAGGGGCCGACAATGAAGGTTTTCATCAGCTGGAGCGGTGAGCGCAGCCAAGTCCTCGCGCAAGCCTTACGTGACTGGTTGCCCATGGTTCTGCATTACGCCGAACCGTGGCTTTCGCATTCGGACATCGAAGCGGGTGACCGATGGGCTAATGTCGTTGCCAAGGAACTTGAGACAACAAAGTTTGGAATTATTTGCATCACGCGTGAGAACATTGCATCGCCATGGATACTTTTTGAATCTGGCGCACTCGCAAAGTCAATGCAGGAAGGACGCGTGATACCTCTTCTGCTCGATATAGAATTTAAGGATATTGCCGGTCCGCTCGCGCAGTTTCAAGCCAAGAAGGTTGAAAAAGAAGGCCTCAATGATGTTGTTACTTCGATCAATAGTTTTGCTGACACGAAGCTCACAGAGGCCCGATTAGCCCATCAATTCGACACGCTGTGGCCCGCTCTAGAGACAAAAGTAAAGGCGATACCTGCTACACCAGCACCGGCCAAACAGAACCGCCCGCAACATGAAATACTTGAAGAACTTGTATCGAGTGTGCGTGGTCTTGACGTGCGGTTTCGCGAGACGACGGAGGATCACCCACGATGGCGACGGCGTCGCCATCGGTTTCATCCAATGATGATGGATGAAATACTCCATATGATGGATCTTCGGCCCAACGATCCTATCCGACTTCTTGTCATTGCAAGTATGCTACGCGAGGACTTTCCATGGATGTACGAATTCGGCGCCGAGGCGTATCGTTTGGCATCGACAGGTAAGCCAGAGAAAGCGAGAGAAGCGCAACACCGCTTTCTGAACGCATGCCGCATGCTACGTAGAGGCCCTTTCATGGAAATGATGGAAGACAAAGAAACACACATGTTCTTGCGCGAGATCATGCATTTTGTCGAGCATGAAATGTCGCGTCTTGAGTCGGAAGGTGATCACCCTGATTCGCCGTCGCGTAGTAGTAGGAGAAGGCCGTCGCATTCAAACGAAACGAGCTAGGCCATTCTTGATCCAGTTGCGCTGAAATCGGCATTGGAGCTATTGTCTTGGCGACTTTTTTTGACCTCTTCGATTGTTGCTCATTTGATTGCCGGCCAACAATCCTGCGATTGCTCCGACGCAAAGAATCATAATGTCCGCTAACTTGCGAACCAGAAAGTCTGCGAGGGGAAGTTGGTAGATAGCATCGACAGTTGTCAGAAGCCCGGCCAGCGCTAAGCATGCAAAGAAAAAGGCGCTGACAATTTTGAGAACCAGAGCGTAGCTTCTCATAACACACTCCCCGAAACAGCTTCTGTGGCTGCTCTAAACACAACAACGCGTTGTGCGTTCGGGAGTGTCCGATAAAAATGTTTAGACTGCGTTAACCATTCTAGTGTCCATGCCAACCGCATGATTCTCTCCGAGGCCATTTCGGCTTTTGGAGAGAGCGCCTTGGTCAAACAACCGAGGAACCCTCCCAGCAAAAGCCGGAAGTTGGCTCCTCGATGCGACTCCGCCTATACGAAAAATCGATCGAGTCGAAGCTCGTCACCTCGATGATGGCTCCATTGAGTGCCTATCAACTTCTCCATACAGGCAACTCGCCGGTACCATCTAGGCGGATGTCGGCGGTAGTTCACCGCCGCATCGTGCCATCGTCCGCCGCATAAGTGGCTGTATTGTGGCAGAGCTTGTGGACTGTCGTGGAGACTGAAATGAAACCCGATCAAGACTACCTCAAGAATTTTCTGGAAATCGCCGAAGCCATGCCCGGGCCGACCTTCGACATTGAAGACCTACAAGCGGCCGGTTTGGAGTATGAGACCGATCAATTCATCTTCCATATGAAAATTCTCGGCGATTATGGTCTGATCGAACGGGACGACGGAGACCCGGGATACGGGCTTGTGAGAAGCGTTGACGGGTTCATGTCGTGGGCCGTACTCCCATTGCGATTGACGGCAAGAGGCCATGAGTTTGCTGCTGCACTCCGCAATAAGGAGGTCTGGGCAACCATCAAAAGGGAATTCAAGGACGCCAGCATGAGCACGTTGTGGGACGTATCCAAAAAACTTCTCGAAGCGTACACCAAGAAGAAGCTGGAACAGGTGCTTAACGGTTAGGTGAGTACGCGCGTTCTTAGGTGCCCGCCACGCCGGGTATCGGTGACCGGCTGCGGGCTCTCGGCTGTTATTCCAACCACAGCACACCTGCCGAGTGGTGCCGCCCCCGGCCCAATAGGAGACCAAGACCGGGGAGAGTGTCGGCGCTCGCTGGCGCTAGCGGGCTGAGGGCTAGTTCAAGCCGCCTGCGCAGCCGCGCCGACAAAACGAATTCCGAGGATCGCGAACGGCGACGCGTCCGTACGGCGCGCAATTTCGCTCAACGCCGCCTCGATCACGCTTTCCTCCATGCGCTCGATGTCGAGGATTGCCGCGCGTAGCTCCGCCGTGCGCGACGCCCGCTCCGCATCGGTCAGCCCGCCCACCACGCCGAGCGCGTCAATCTCGCGGTCGAGCGCGGCGATCAGCGTGTCGCGATGCAGCTAGGCGAGCGTGTCGGCCGTCATGGTGGCGCCCTGCGCGTTGCCGCGCACCAAGGCGTCGGGCCGCCGAAAGCTGATCGCCAGCTTTCCGTGGTCGACCGTGAGGGAGGGACGCCCGCGCGCGGCGCGTTCGTCGACCCAGGCCCGCGCCCGCCCCTTCAACTCGGCGACTGGAAGCGGAGCCCGCGCCACCGTGTCCAGTTCGGCGCGCAGGTCGGCGATCTCGCGGCGGCAGCGTTCGATGGCGGCACGCGGGCCGCCGTCTCCGGGCACGGCGGCGGGAGGCACGGCTATTTCGAAGGCGACGGCCAGCGGGCACCCGATCGAGCCACTGATGGAGGCGGGAGACCGACCGCTGATCGGCGTCGCGGCGCGACTGCCACTCATTGCGCGCCTCCCCTCCATGGATAGCGCAACTACGCGTCGCGTTCGGCGAGCGCTGGCGCGCTTCTCCCGTTCAGAGTGTGGCTTGGTAGGTTCGCAGCAAATCGGCTGTGCGTTCGAGTTCCAGCGACGCCAGATGCTCCAGATACAAGTCCGCAGTGTAAGATGGCCTATTCAAGCTTGCGCGGTGAAGTCGCGCGCCATCGATGACATCCATTTGAGTTTCCTGGAAAAGGCGAACGCAGAACTCATCGGGCGTTTCTGCGCACAGCCCAAGCGGACCGAGAACCCGATCGGGGAAATGTCGTACGTTGTAGGTGACGATGGACTTGGCCTGGGCGGCAACGGCGGTTGCCACGACATGGATATCGTTCGTGTCGGGCAGGAAGATCGTACTCGACATTTTAGGATCGGGATCGAAACTCGCGCCTGGAAATGCCTTCTCCATTTCCTCCCGAGCGTAGTTCAGTCGCGACATTGGGTCGCCGAACTTGTCGCGGCGGTTTCTCATCCACTCCTCGTGGATGATGTCCGACCACGCAGGGCTGAATGCTCCGGCTTCGGCGACCCATAGCAGGAAGTCGCGCACGCCGCCTCTGAACAGCACGCAGGCATCAAGAATCGCCGTGTCCACCGCGACGGCTCTCTTCTCAGTGGCCGAGGTCCTGTGTTTCGGCGCTCAGTGCCTCAAGAGATCGGCGGCGTGGCTCCTGTCCTCGCTTGTAGGCGATCACCGCGCCCATCGGAATGCGATGATGGGCGCCGACCATGCGGCAGGGCAGAGCACCCTTGTTGACCAAGTTCAGGAGATAGGGGCGCGACACCTTGAGGAGATCGGCGGCTTCCTGCGCGCTGACCTCCTCATCCGCGGAGACAACATCTATGGCATGTCCCTCGGAAACAAGCCTTGCAGCTTCGATCAATGCAGGCACCATCGCAGCCGGAATTCTGACCTGCCGAGCTTGAATTGTCACCGAAACATCTTTCCTCCCGCGCATCCGCATGAGCGCTTGCAGAAGTGTGCGAGCAGTGGCCGTATCTGTCTCGGTTGGTGTCGTATCCATGGCAGCCTCCAGTCCGCAATATATGAAATAAGTGAAATAATTGCAATAATTGCAACCACCTGACGTCGGCCGGCTTCTGCGGGCAACTGTTCTTCCCGTCCACTGGCAGGAACGCTTCGGCACGGCCTCGTTGTCGACCTTTGGACATTGGGACATATTTCTACACCTCGCTACACCTCGACCGAGCAATTACGAGGTGGCCTCCAGGGTCGGTGGACTCGAAGGTGGAGTATGGGCCCATGATTTCTGGACAGCTCACGATCAACGTTCCGTACGATGCGATGGTCGATCATCGGTCGCCGCCGGAAATGAAGATCGCACTTTTCCGCGCCCTCTTTCGCGGCCGAGAAGACGTCTATCCACGCCGCTTTGAAAGCCGAAAGACTGGCAAGACAGGCTATCAACCTGCCTGCGCTAATGAATGGGTTCAGGGGATCTGCGAAAAGCCTCGAGTGAAGTGCAGCGAGTGTCCACATCAGCGATTCCTTTCTGCCACAAACGAGACGATCCGGTGGCACCTCTCGGGCCAAGACGATGAAGGCAAGGATTTCGTCATGGGCCTCTATCCGATGCTTCAGGATGAGACCTGTTTTCTGTTGGCAGTCGATTTCGACAAGGAGAGTTGGCGAGAGGACGCAAAAGCATTCTGGGAAACATCCCGCGCCCTGAATGTCCCAGCTGTACTGGAACGTTCCCGCTCTGGTAACGGCGCGCACATCTGGATTTTCTTCGACGAGGCAGTCCCTGCCTCGCTGGCGCGAAAGCTCGGCTCACACATCTTGACTGAAACGATGGATCGACGGCCTGATATTGGTCTGAAATCATACGACCGTTTTTTCCCCAATCAGGACACCCTGCCAAGGGGCGGCTTTGGCAACCTGATCGCGTTGCCCTTGCAGCGGCGGGCTCGAGAGTCCGGCAACAGCGTATTTCTCGATGACGACCTTTTGCCCTATCCCGACCAGTGGGCATTCTTGTCTACGGTTCGGCGTGTCGAGCGGGTGGTCGTCGAGACCATCGTCAGCCGCGCTGAAGCAGCAGATCGAATTGTCGGAGTGCGGTCTGCACCTGCAGAAGAGGATGAGGGGCCGGGGCCTTGGGCGATACCGCCGTCGCGCCGTCGGAGCGAGCATCCGATAACCGGATTGTTGCCCAAGAAATTGGAGTTGGTTCTCGGTGACGAGATATATGTTCCAAAAGATGCGCTTCCACCCGGTCTGCGCAACCGGCTCCTGCGGCTTGCTGCATTTCAGAATCCGGAATTCTATCGAGCGCAGGCGATGCGCCTGCCCACCTATGACAAGCCACGAATTATTGGCTGTGCCGAAGATCACCCCTCGCACATCAGCGTGCCGCGCGGATGCCTCGGCGACGTGCAAGAACTCCTGTCGGGGCTGAAAATTACTCCTGTCATTCGCGATGAAAGAGTTGGCGGTCGACCGCTGGTCATGGGGTTTCGAGGGACATTGCGGCCGGAGCAACTCGTGGCCGCAACTGCGATGCTCGGTCACGATAGCGGCGTTCTTTCCGCTAGCACCGCGTTTGGGAAGACCGTGATTGCTGCATGGCTGATCGCTCAACGCCGCGTCAACACGCTGGTCCTTGTGCATCGACGACAATTGCTGGAGCAATGGGTCGAACGCCTGTACACCTTTCTCGACATGCCTCCGGGATCGATCGGCTATATTGGGAGTGGGCGACGAAAGCTCGGCGGCATCGTTGATATCGCCCTCATTCAGAGTTTGATTCGCAAAGGCAATGTGGACAACTGCGTAGCGGACTACGGCCACCTTATCGTTGATGAATGTCACCATTTGCCTGCCCGTAGCTTTGAACAGGTGGCTCGTAGGGCAAAAGCGAAATTTGTTATGGGATTGTCCGCAACTGTGACGCGAAAGGATGGACATCATCCAATCATCTTCATGCAGTGCGGCCCCGTTCGCCATCACGTCGATGCCAAGCGACAGGCCGCGGTTCGGCCGTTCGAACATACGGTCTTAGTTCGCTCGACTGCATTTCGTCCGGCACGAGAGGCGCAGGCCGACGTGCGCGTCCAATTTCACAATCTCTGTGCCGAACTGGCCGCAGATGAGGTTCGTAACAGGCTCATTTGTGATGATATAGTCCGATCGCTCCACGAGGGCCGGTCACCCATCGTGCTAACGGAGCGTAACGAGCACTTGGACCGTCTGGCCGTTGCTCTTGCACCTATAGTCAGACACTTGGTTGTGTTGCGGGGCGGGATGAGTGGCAAAGAAGTCCGGGCGGTCACCGAGCAACTCGCGAGAATCCCCGATGACGAAGGCCGAATATTGCTGGCTACTGGTCGGTACGTCGGGGAAGGGTTTGATGATGCCCGGTTGGACACATTATTTCTCACGCTGCCAGTGTCGTGGCGCGGGACAATTGCCCAATACGCTGGGCGCCTCCACCGTCTGCATGATCGAAAGCGCGAGGTACGGATCTATGATTACGCCGACCTCGAGGTGCCATTATTGGCGCGCATGTTCGATCGGCGCTGTCGCGGATATCAGGCGGTAGGCTACACCATCGTGGTTCCTGCGAGCGCAGTTCCCGGGTGGCCCGCAGATGTTCCCCTGCCTGCTGACGCTCAATGGAAGCGCGACTATGCAGCCAGTGTCAGGCGACTGATTCGGGATGGAGTGGACGCACAACTGGGCAATCTTTTCGCTAACGCCATCGGCGTTCCGGCGCGTGATGCGGAAGGCGCTGATCGCGCTCGCAGCGCAACGGAGGCTTTTTTGTATCGTCGTTTGGAAACCTTACCGGCAACGAAGGGACGTTTCCGCTTGAACGCCGACTTGCCAATTCCATTCGATAATTGGGGTCGAATGGAAGTCGACCTGCTTTGCGATGATGCACGCATAGCGATCGAATTGGATGGCGCGCAACACTTGGAAAGCACCGACGCATATCGCAGAGACCGTCGCAAGGATCAATTGCTCCAAGAGAATGGATATTTCGTGTTGCGCTTCCTCGCCGAAGACGTGGGCAAGAATCTCGACGCGGTGCTGGATGCGATTCAGCGGACATCGTTCAGTCGCCGCAAAGCCTAATTGCAAAGGCCTGCCCGGACCAACCACTGCCTCACCGCTTTCGCGCCTGCGCCACCTGCTTGAGCCCCAGCCGGAGCGGCGGCGTCGCAACCTTTGCCGCCGGCTTGGCCTTGTGCTGCGCCGCCTCACGCGTGTTCTTGTGCTTGCGCCGCGACGCTTCGCGCGCCTTCTGTTCGGCCAGCTTGCGCTCTGCGGCGAGCTTACGCTCCGCGGCGGCCTTGCGCTCCGCAGCGAGCTTGCGCTCTGCGGCGGCCTTTTCCTCTTCGGCGACCTTGACCTTCTGGACCGCGCGCTCGGCCTCCTCGACCGAGGCGAAGGTCGGCGTCTTGTGGCAGGGGACGCGGCGCGGGACCTCGAACACCACGGCGCGGGCCTTGTCGCGCCACTGCTCCGCGGGCCGGCCGGTAATCAGGCTGACATACTCGCGCGTCTCGCTCGGCAGTCCGGACTGTCCCTTGAGCCAATCCAACACGCGCTTCGGCCCGGCGTTGTAGGCGGCCGCGGCAAGCCCGAGATTGCCGAACCGCGCGTGCAAAGTGCGCAGCAGCCGGCCCGATGCCGGCAACGCATCACTGGTCTCGAACGCGTCCAGGCCAAGGGTGTCGGCGACGTCCGGCATGAACTGGGCGATGCCCATCGCGCCGACGCGACTGATGGCGTGATGACGGAAGCGGCTTTCGCGCCAGATCAGGTTGGTGAAGAAGCCGACCGGAATCTCGTTCGCCTGGGCAACCGCGACCAGCGTCGTGCAGATCTCATCAGGCGAGAGCGCCTGCGCATTGGACTCGGCGAGCGCCGCCCTGGCTCGCTCCAGCGAAGTCGAGCGCGTCCGATCCTTCGGGCTGTCGGCGGGACCGGGCTCGTCATCCGCGGACGATGCAAACAGCCCTTCCGCCATCTCCACCGGCGAGAGGTCGAGGCGCTTCAGGCCGGCCAGATCCGGATCGACATTGGCCGATGCGTCGGTGCCGGCGAGAACGAGTGCGAAGAGACACGAGAGAGCAAGATTTCGTCGCATCATGCAGGTCGCTCTCCTCGCAGCGACGCCGATCGCATCGCTGCTCGCGGTGATGTCGAATTTGAAATGAGCGAAGCCTCCCCCGCTCGCGCGCGTCATGCCGACGAATGCCGACGAAAATGTGAGCCTGGCAAGGCAAATTATTGTTGAGCAGGTTCCAACGGTGCCCGAGCCGTCGGTACAAATCCGGATGCGGCGGTGAAATACGAGAGCTGCGTCAGCCGGCATTTGTTCCGAGATCGGAACTGCGACGCTCGATGCCGGCGACCCACGTGCTCAACACGCGGACTTCGGCCGGATCGAGCGCCACCATGTCGGCACGATATCCGGGAGCGATCCTGCCCACTTTGAGATTCAGAAACGACCCCGGGTTCACCGACGCGAACGTCAAAGCCTGCTCCAGGGACAGGCCGAGCAGGCGCACGCAGTTGCGCACGGCGCTCGCCATGTCGAGAACGGCGCCGGCCAGGGTGCCGTCGCTCCTCTCGCATCGCCGCCCGCGCACCGAGATCGTCTCGCCATACAACACGAACGCGGAGCGCTTTCCGCCGACCGGCGGCATGGCGTCGGTGACCAGCATCGGACGGCTGGTCGCTGCCCGCAACGCGAGGCGCAGCATCGCGGGATCGACGTGCACGCCATCCACGATCACGCCGAACGAACAGGTCGGGGTCTCGAGCGCAGCGGCGATCGGGCCCGGATCGCGGCTCTCCAAGGAGCGCATGGCATTGAACAGATGCGTGAACCCGGCAAGTCCTTCCGCGATGGCGGACCGCGTTTGCGCATACGTCGCCATGGAGTGTCCGAGGCAGACACGAATATCGGCCGCCGCAAGCCGGGCGATGAACCCGGCCGGCACCTGTTCGGGGGCGAGCGTGACCAGCAGGGCGCCGCGGCGCGGCGCCGTCAGCACTTCGACATCGGCGGGCGTCGGTCGACGCAGCAACGCGCGATCATGCACGCCGGGTTTCTCCGGCGACAGGAACGGCCCCTCCAGATGCAGCCCCAGCACCGCCGGCTCGGTCTGCATTGCGGCCTGGACCGCGGCGATCGCACGCGTGGTCTGTTGCGGAACGTCGGTTATCAGCGTGGGCAGAAAGCCCGTCGTTCCGAACCTTCGATGCGCTGCGGCGATGCTCGATAGGCTCTCGGGCGTCGGCGCGTCATTGAACAGAACGTCTCCGCCGCCGTTCACCTGCAGGTCGATGAAGCCGGGCGCAAGCCAGGCGCCTTGCGGCAACACGCAAACGGATGCGACGCCCGCGAGATCCTGGCGCGGCGAAATTCGCACGATCAGCGGACCGTCCATGACGACCGCCGCATGCGCGTGCCGTACCGTGCCGTCGAACACGGAATCGGCGGCCACTGCGTGAAGAGGCCGTGCGCTCATCGGGTTCGCGTCACCTTCTGCAGATGGCGCGGACGATCGACGTCGCGGCCGCGCCGCTGCGCGATCCGAATCACAAGCTGATGGAACGTCTGAACCAGGCAGATCGGATCGATGTCGGGGTGATCCGGTTCCAACGCGGGAAGATTTGCAGCACCGAAAACAGGTGCTCCGGTGGCAAAGACATTGGCTCCCTTGGCCGCCAGATCGGCGGCAAACTCGTGGAGCCCCTCCGCCGCGGCGTCGTACGGCGCGAACAGCAGGACCGGGTAGTCCGTCTCCACGAGCGACAGCGGACCATGCTGGAATTCGGCGCTGCTGAACGCCTCGGCATGGAGGTTGCACGCTTCTTTCAGCTTCAGGGAAGCTTCGCGCGCGATCGCGAGCGTAGGTCCGCGGCCGATCGTCATCAGGCTGTGCGCCCGGGCGAGGGGCGGAACGGCGGCCGACCAATCGAGCTCGGACGCCGCTGCCAGGCGGCCGGGAAGCCGATCGAGGCCCCGCTGCATTGCGCCGTCGTCTTTCCAGCAGGCGATGAGCCGAACCAGCGCGGCAAGCGATGCGACGAACGTCTTGGTCGCCGCCACGCTCAATTCCTGCCGCGCCCCGATCGGCAGTACGATTTCGCAGGTCCGCGCGAGCGGACTGGCGGTGTCGTTGACGATTGCGACCGTCACCGCGCCGGAGGACTTGGCCATGACCGCCGACTCGATGATGTCGGCGCTGCGGCCGGCTTGGGAGATCGCGATGAACAGCTGGTCCCTGATCGACAAGCGCTGGCGATACAGCGAAGCGATGCTGGGCGCGACCGATGAAACGGGAATTCCGATATGGCGCTCGATCAGATACTTGCCGAACGTGGCGGCGTGCGCCGAGCTGCCGCGGGCGCAGGTGAGCACGACCTGGGGCGCCCGGCTCCTCAGCCGGCCGACCAGCTCGGCGATCGGCTGCTCAAGAGCTACCGCCTGTCGTCGCAAAGTCTCCGACGCTTCGCGGGATTCGGCCGCCATTCGGGTATTGGAATCGTTCATGGGGGTCCGTGTGCTTCGGCCGCGGCAGTTTGACCCGCGGCGCGCGCCATTTGCAGCGCGCCGTCCAGGGCGTCACCCATGGGAGCAACGATCCGTTGCCTCGTCGAGGCCGGCAGCAAGCCTTCGAGATGAGGCGCCAATCCGCCGACCAGTGCCAGTCGCGGCGCGCCCAATGCGATCAGTCGCGTCGCAATCGCATCGATGTGAGTCGAAGCAAGACGCAAAAGAGCCACCGCGGCTTCGTCGTTGTGCAGCGCATGCTCGACGACGGTCGGCGCCAGCGCTGCGAAATCGCGCGGCTGTGCTCGCTCGGCCCAATTGACGATAGCGTGCGGATCGGATCCCTGCTGCTGAAAGATCCTCCGCAGCAGGGCGGTCCAGCCGAGACGGCCGTCGAATGCCAGCAGGACGCGGCGCAGGGTTTCGCGCCCAAGCCATGCACCGCTGCCTTCGTCCGAGATCTCGAATCCCCATCCGCCAATGCGATGCTGTCTCCCGCGGATCACCGCCCAACCAATACTGCCGGTGCCGACGACGACGACCGCACCGTCGCGGCCCCGGTGCGCGCCAACGCAGGCCGCATGCGCGTCCGCGGTCAATATCGCTTTTCCGAAAGCCTGCTTGTGCCTTCCAGCTGCCGCCAGGTCGGCCGGTTCGGTTGCCCCGGCCAGGGCCAGGCAGGCGGTTATCCGTGGAAGATCGCGCGACGTCAGGTGCATTTGGCTGAGACAATCGAGCGTGGCTGTGCTGACGGATGCGAACGCCTGCTGCAGCCCGAACCTGATGTTCGCCGGCCCGCTTTCGGATTCGGCAAGCTTGGTGCCTGACGCGTCGCACAAGCGCGCCCGGCACCGCGTGCCGCCGCCGTCCACGCCAAGGAAAAGCTCATATTTCGGTGCCATGCTCGGTTCCGGCGCAAAAACGCACCAATTGACCGATAACGCGCAAGAACGACTTTCGGTCGCGTGCGTTGATATTAGGTCAAAAAGGAACAATTTCATGAGCACGGAACGCCCCAGCCCGCGCTATTCGGACATCGATGCGTGGGATGCGCCCGACGCGCTGGAGGCCATGATCGACGGGCAATTTGCAGCCGTGGCGGCGGTCCGCGCCGCCCGCTCGGCGATCGAGGCTGCAGCACGCGGCATGGAAGCCCGGCTGCGCTACCGCGGACGATTGATCTACGCGGGAGCCGGCACGTCGGGCCGCCTGGCGGCGCAGGATGGCGCCGAATTGATGCCGACCTTCAGCTGGCCGCGCGAGCGGCTGCTGCTGATCATGGCCGGCGGCGCGTCAGCGTTCACCCAATCGATCGAAGGTGCGGAGGACCAGGCCGACCAGGGCGCTCAGCTCATTCGCGAGCACAAGGCCGACTCCAAGGATGTCCTCGTCGCCGTGGCCGCCAGCGGCACCACGCCGTTTACCCTCGCGTGCCTGCGCGAAGCCAAGCTTTCCGGAACGCTCACGATCGGCATCAGCAACAATCGCGCGACCCCGCTGCTGAAGGAGGCCGATCACCCGATCTGGCTCGACACCGGCTCCGAACCGATTGCCGGCTCCACGCGGCTTATCGCCGGGACGGCGCAGAAGATCACCCTCAATCTGCTTTCGTCGCTGCTCATGATCCTGCTCGGAAGGGTTTACGGCGGTCTGATGGTGGACATGCAAGCGACCAATGAGAAGCTGCTGCGACGAAGCGAGGACATGCTCATGCGCCTGACCAACTGCAGCCGCGAGAAGGCGCGCGATGCGCTCGGCCGCGCCGGCGGCAGCGTCAAGATCGCGGTCCTGATGCTGCGCGGCTGCGACCTCGACACCGCCAGAGCGCTGCTTGATCGCGGCGGTGGACAGCTCAGGCGCGCGCTGGCGCTGATCGGTCAGCGCGGCATGCATGCGGCGTGATTGTCATGCCCGGCCTTGTGCCGGGCATCCACGTCTTGCTTGTTGCAGGAAAAGACGTGGATGGCCGGGACAAGCCCGGCCATGACGGAGAATAAAGTTGGCACGTGCCAAGCGGAAATGCCCCTAGCCGTTTGCTGCGCTCGCGCTCGCGACAAGGGGAGGCGCCTGTACGCCCGCGCGATTCGTTTCCGCAACAAGGAACGCCGCAATCATCATGACGGCCGCAGCGATGGCGCCGAAGCTCAATCCGATGAGGCGAAGGCTCTTTTGGTCGGCCATCTTGCTTTCCTCACGGAAAAAGAAGGCCCGCACGATGCGGGCCTTCGGTCGTCACTTCACCAGCACGTAGGTGAGACCGCCGAGAACGAAGACGGCGGGGATGGCCCACAGCAAGACGACGGGCATGGCTCTCTCCTCTGCCTGTTAAGTGGCGAAAGAACGCCTTGCCATGGGAAACGTTCCTTAACCAACCGACTCTGTCGGGAACCTTTGTGGCGGAACGCCGCCAACGAGGTTCCACCTCCCGGACCGTGGAACGCCCCGACGGACCGCGCGTTATCCTCTACTGCAGAAATGGAGAGGTGCCATGAAAAAATGGTTCATCTTGTTCGCAGGTGTCGCGGCCTTGACGGCGTTCGCGCCTGCTACTTCGATGGCGCAGGGCATCGGCATCGACCTTCCCGGCGTCGGGGTCAGGATTGGCGAGCCCCACCGCAACTATCATAATCATTGGGGCTATTACGATGGCCCGCGCGTCTATCACGCCCCGCGATATCGCGAGCGGGAGGTGTATTCGGTGCGGCCGGGTTGCCGGACGGTGACCATCCAGCGCGATGACGGATCGGTGAAGCAAATCCGGCGTTGCGACTGACCAGAGATAAAGTATCTGACCTGAAAGGGGCGGCTCGGTGATCGCACCGGGCCGCCCTGTTGCGTCCGCGCCCAATCCGGTTCGCTCTTTGGAACCTTGGTCGCGACAACCTTACAGCACCGGAAGCGTCAACGGCGCGATTTCGTCGACCGTGCGCTTGCGGTAATCGCGACCAGGCGTGAGCTCCATCATCTTCGCTTGCGCTCCAGTCAGCCGCTCGGCCGCGCCCTGGTGGTCGAGCGTCGTCACCTTGCCGTCAGCGACGATCCTGCGCCCGGCGACGTAGACGTCCTTCACGGCGCGGTCGGCGGCGTGGAACACCAGCGAGCGCAGCGGATCGCGCGCCGGCATCATGTCCGGATGACGCAGGTCGACCAGCACGACGTCGGACTTCGCACCGACGGCCAGTCTTCCAAGATCGTCGCGCATCAGCGCCTTGGCGCCGGCAACCGTCGCCGCATGGAACAGCATCCCGGTCGATACATTGTTGATGTCGCGCGCGGAAATGCGCGCGAACGTGCCGGCCTTGCGGATCTCCTCCAGCATGTTGTGCGGCGTGGTGTCGGTGCCGATTCCCATGTTGATGCCGGCGCGCACATAGTCGCCGAAGCTCTCCATGAGTATGCCGTAACGGGCAAATGGCGTCGGGCAATGCGCCACCGAGCATCCGCTGTCGGCGAGCAGGCGGATATCGTCCTTGGTGTGCCAGCGGATCCACGAGTGCGTGTCGGGCAGGATGGCGTGACCGATGACGGTGTCGGCCGTGAGGATGCCGATATCCTTGGCGTGCCGGATCGGCGTGGTCCCGTGGCGCTTGACCATCTCCAGGTGCTCGAGCACGCCCTGCGCGACGTGCAATGTGAATGGAATCTTGCGCTCCTTGGCGGCATCGAGCGCGTCGCGCAGCAGGTCGTCCGAGCAGTTCTCGATCTGCATCGGGGAGACCATGCCGGACAGCATCCCCGAGGGATGCTGGGCCAACCCGTCGACGAGCGCGAGCGCGGCTTGAAGACCCTTCCGGCCGCGCGCCTCGTCCCAGTCGAAGCCGAGCGAATGGTCGTCGGACAGCTTCCAGCGCGCGGTGGCGAAGCCCGGCGCCATGAAGCCGCGGATGCCGCTCTTGGCCACGATGTCGGTCCAGCCGTCGTAGATCGGCGAGATGTCGCACACGGTGGTGACGCCGCTCTTGAGCACCTCGCACAGTGCCACTTCCAGGCAGGCGCGGCGCAGCTCCGGATCGGACACGTCGAACGCCTGGCTGCGCTCGTACAGGCTCGACATGTACATGTTGGCGACGCCGTGCTCCTCGCGGATGCCGCGATAGGCCGGCTCGTGGCCGAGATGGGAGTGGATGTTCACCAGGCCGGGCATCGCCATCAGGCCGCGCCCGTCGACGGTCGCGTCCGCCGTACTCGTGAAGGAAGGTCCGACATGGGTGATGCCGTGGCTGTCGAACGCGAGGTCGATGCCCTTGCGGTAGACGTGGCGTTTCTCGTTCGCGTCCCAGACGATCGCCCACTCGGCATTCCTGATCAGTGTCGTGCTCATGACGCTTCCTCGCTGACGAATAGCGGAGCCGCCGGCGCGGGAGCGCGCACGTGGCAGGCGACGAAATGATCCGGCCGCGCTTCGACCATTGCGGGCACGTCGACGCGGCAGCGCGCGACCGCCAGCGGACAGCGCGTATGGAAGCGGCAGCCGGGCGGCGGGCGCATCGGGCTCGGGACTTCGCCGGCGAGCACGTTCTTGTCGCGGCGCAGCGCCGGATCGGGGATCGGCACCGAATCGAGCAGCGCCTCGGTGTAGGGATGCAGCGGCCCGGTAAACAGAGAATCGCGCGCAGCCAGCTCGACGATGCGGCCGAGATACATCACGGCGACGCGGTGGCTGATGTGCTGCACCACCGCGAGATCGTGCGCGATGAACAGGTACGCGATGCCGAATTCCTGCTGCAGGTCGATCATCAAATTGATCACCTGGGCCTGCACCGAAACGTCGAGCGCGGAGACCGGCTCGTCCGCCACGATGACGCTCGGGTTGAGGGCGAGCGCCCGCGCGATGCCGAGGCGCTGGCGCTGTCCGCCGGAGAACTCGTGCGGATAATTGTGCATCTGCGCCGGCCTCAGGCCGACGCGCGCGAACAGCGCCGCGACGCGCCGGCTGATCTCCGCGCCGCTTGCCGGCTCGAAATTCTCGATCGCCTCACCCACGATCGCGCCGGCGCGCAGCCGCGGATTGAGCGACGCATACGGGTCCTGGAACACGAACTGGATGTCGCGGCGATGACGCCGCATCGCGCCGGCGGAGAGCGCGGAGATGTCGGCGCCGCGCAGGCGGATGGTCCCGCCGGTGGGCTCGATCAGCCGCACGATCATGCGGGCGAGGGTGGACTTGCCGCAGCCGGACTCGCCGACGATGCCGAGCGTCTCGCCCGCTCGCAACGTGAACGACACGCCGTCCACCGCGTGCACATGTGCGGTCGTGCGGCCGAACACGCCGCCGCGCACCGGGAAATGCTTCACCAGGTTCTCGACCGCGAGCAGATCAGGCACCGGCCGCCTCCCGTGCGCGGGCCGAATGCCAGCAGGCGGCGAGATGGCCGGGCTGTTTCGCCTCCAGCGGCGGGTCCTCGCGGCGGCACAGGTCGGTGGCGAGCCGGCAGCGCGGCGCAAAGCGGCAGCCGATGATCTCGCGGTCGAGCGCCGGCACCATGCCGGCGATCTCGGCCAGGCGTTTGCGCCGAAACGATCCGGCCCGGTCGACCTTCGGGACCGAGCCGAGCAGCCCGACCGTATAGGGATGCTGCGGCTGCGCGAACAGCTGCGCCACCGGCGCCTCCTCGACCTTGCGGCCCGCATACATCACCACCACGCGGTCGGCGGTCTCGGCGATCACCCCGAGATCGTGGGTGATGAGCACGATGGCGGTGCCGAACTCGCGCCGCAGCTCCAGGATCAGGCGCAGGATCTGCGCCTGGATGGTCACATCGAGCGCGGTGGTCGGTTCGTCGGCGAGCAGGACCGCCGGCTGGCAGGCGAGCGCCATCGCGATCATCACGCGCTGGCGCATGCCGCCGGAGAGCTGGTGCGGATATTCGTCGGCGCGGCGCTCCGCCTCCGGAATGCGCACGCGGCGCAAAAGCTCGACCGCGCGCGTTCGCGCCTCGCCGCGTCCGAGGTCCTGATGCAGGATGAGCGGCTCGGCGATCTGCTTGCCGATGCGCATCACCGGATCGAGCGAGGTCATCGGTTCCTGGAACACCATCGAGATGGCATTGCCGCGGAGGCCGCGCATGACCGGCTCGGGCAGACCGACGAGCTCGCGGCCGTTCAGTTTCACGCTGCCTTCGACCCGGCCGGGCGGGTCCGGCACGAGGCCCATGACCGACAGTGCGGTGACGCTCTTGCCGCAGCCGGATTCGCCCACGACGCCGAGGATCTCGCCGCGACCGAGGATCCAGCTCACATCGTCGACGGCGCGCACGATCCCGTCGGGGAGGTGGAATGCCGTGCGCAGGCGCTCGACCGTCAGGACCGACATCGCGCTCACAGCCGCTTTGCGAAGCGCGGGTCGAGCATGTCGCGCAGGCCGTCGCCCATCAGGTTGATGGCGAGCACGGTGACGGCGAGGACCACGCCGGGCGTCAGGATGATCCAGGGCGCGAGCAGGAAATAGGCCCGGCCCTCGGCCATGATGTTGCCCCAGCTCGGCACTTCCGGCGGCGTGCCGGCGCCGAGGAACGACAGCAGCGACTCGATCAGGATCGCCGCCGCGCAGATATAGGTCCCCTGCACGGTGAGCGGCGCGAGCGTGTTGGGCAGGATATGGCGGAACAGGATCTTGCCGAAGCGGCTGCCGACGATGACGGCGGCCTCGACATAGGGCTGCTCGCGGATCGACAGCACGACGCTGCGCACCAGGCGCACCACGCGCGGCACCTCGACGATGGTGATGGCGATGATGACGGTGGTGATGCTGGCCTTGACCACCGCCATCAGCGCGATGGCGAGCAGGATCGCCGGGATCGACATCAAGCCGTCCATGAAGCGCATCAGGATGGCGTCGGCGATGCGGTTGTAGCCGCTGACGAGCCCGATCAGCAGCCCGATCACGGTCGACAGCGCCGCCACCACCAGCCCGACGACGAGCGAAACGCGGCCGCCGTGGATGGTGCGGCTCCATACGTCGCGGCCGATGCCGTCGGTGCCCGACAGATGCAGCCACGACGGCGGCTGCAGGCGCTTGAGCGGGTCGAGGAACAGAGGATCGTGGCTGGTCAGAAACGGCGCGAACAAGGTGGCGACGATCACGACCGCGAGGATTGCGGCGCCGAGCGCGACGGTCGGATGGCGCCGCGCATGCCAAGCCAAGCCGCGGCGCTTCCTCGCCGGTGCCGCGAGATCCGTTCCGTCTTGCACAGCCAAATGGGTCATGCGGGCTGCCTCAGTAGCGGATGCGCGGGTCGATCACGACGTAGAGCAGGTCGATGATCAGGTTCACCACGACATAGGTGGCGGAGAAGATCAGCAGCACGCCCTGGATCACCGGATAGTCGCGATGCAGGATGGCGTCGACGACGAGCCGGCCGACGCCTGGAATGGCGAACACGCTCTCGGTGACCACGACGCCGCCGAGCAGCAGCGCCACGCCGACGCCGATGATGGTCACGATCGGGACGGCGGCGTTCGGCAGGGCATGGGCGAACAGCAGCCGCAGCGCCGGAACGCCCTTGGCGCGCACCGTCCTGATGTGGTCCTGGCTCAGCACTTCGAGCACGCTGGCGCGCGTGATGCGGGCGATCAGGGCCATGAAGCTTAAGCCCAGCGCGAAGCTCGGCAGGATGAGGTGGCGCAGGAACGGCCAGAAACCGTCGGCGAGCGGACGGTAGCCCTGGATCGGCAGCAGTTTCAGCTTGATGGCGAAGACGTAGATCAGCACGTATCCGACCACGAACACCGGGAACGAAAAGCCCAGCACCGCAAAGCTCATCACGCCGCGGTCGACCGCCGTGCCGGCGCGCCATGCGGCGAGCACGCCGATCGGCACCGCGAGCGTGACCGCGATGATCGTGGTGAAGACCGCGAGCGCGATGGTCGGCTCGATGCGCTGCAGGAACAGCGCCGCGACCGGGCGATTGCTGAAGATGGAGATGCCGAGATCGCCCTGCAGGGCGCTCACGAGCCAGAGCGTGAACTGCTCATGGAACGGCAGGTCGAGACGCAGCTTGGTGCGGATGGCCTGGATCTGTTCCTCGGTCGCCTGATCGCCCGCGATCACGCCGGCGGGGTCGCCCGGCGCGATGTGCAGGATGGAGAACACCACCAGCGCCACGATGGCCAGCACCGGGATGGTCGCCAGGATGCGGCGGACGACATAGGCCCACATGAGCGTTCAAGCTTTGTAGCCCGGATTGAGCGCAGCGAAATCCGGGAATCCTTGCCGCGTGTGAGATCGCACCCGGATGTCGCCATAGCGCGTCGAAGACGCGCGTAAACGCGCTTGAGGCTCCATCCGGGCTACGAGATCTCCAATTACACGCCGCTCTTCTTCTTGATGTTCCAGTAGAAGATGGCCGGCGCGGGAATGATGTCGGTGAGTTCCTTGCGGTAGATGATGGCCGGCCGATACATGCCGAGCGGCACCAGCGTGACGTTCTCGAGATGCACGCGCTGCAGCTCGTCGGTGATCTGCCGGCGCTTGCCCGGATCGGCTTCGAGCGCCCATTGGCGGTTGAGCTCGACGATGCGCTGATCGCAGGCCCAATGATACCAAGCCTCGGCGCAGTTCTTGACGAAATTGTTGACCAGCGGATTTTCCACGCCGGTCGCGGTCGCGTTGGTGAGGAAGATGTTCCATCCGCCCTGCGCCGGCGGCGCCTTGGAGGCGCGGCGCTGGATCAGCGTCGACCAGTCCATCGCCACGACGTCGACCGTGAAGCCCATGCGGCGCAGCGCCTGCGCGGCGATCAGCACGGCGCGATGCACCGTGTTGTCGGTCTGGTCCATCAGGGCGACGCGCGCACCGAGCGCGCCCGCCGCCTGCAGCAGGCTCTTGGCCTTGTCGGGGTTGGGGTTGAGCAGCGGCTCGGTTCCCACTTTCGACTCGTTGGACAACCCGCAGGCGTAGATCGCCGCACACACCTGATAGCGCTTGGCGTCGCCCGCCATGGCGACGAGGAAGTCCTCCTGCTTGATGCCCCACAGCACCGCCTGGCGCACCGCCTTGTTGTCGAACGGCGGATGCAGGTGGTTGAGCAGCATGAACAGCTGCCAGCCGAGCTTGTCGTTGGGCGCGGTGACGACGTCCGGATGGTTCTCCACCATCGCCAGCAGGTCGGTCGCCGGCGACTCGTGCAGGTCGAGCTCGCCGCTGGCGAGCGCCGCCATGGCGACGCCGTGATCCGGAATGTAGATCGACTCGACGCGGTCGACGTACACCACCTTGCCGCCGGCCGCCTGGCTCGCCGGCTCCTTGCGCGGCACGTAATCGGTGAACTTCTCGTACACGACCTTGCTGCCCGGCACCCATTCCGACGCGATGAAGCGGAACGGCCCGGAGCCGATCATCTCGGTGATGGCGGTGTTCGGATCGGTCTTGGCGATCCGTTCCGGCATCATGAACGGCACGTTGCTGTCGATCTTGGCCAGCGCGTCGATGACGAAGCCGATCGGCTGCTTGAGCGTGAGCTTGAAGGTCTTGGCGTCGACCACCTCGAGCGCAGCGGTATAGCTCATCAACGCCTGGCCCATGCCGTCCTTGGCGCCCCAGCGCCGCAGCGAGGCGACGCAGTCCGCGGCGGTCACCGGCGGTCCGTCGTGCCACTTCAGCCCGTCGCGCAAGGTGAACGTGTAGGTCAGCTTGTCGTCGCTCACCGACCACTTGTCGACCATCTGCGGCTGCGGCTTGTTGTCGGCATCGAGCGCGAACAGCGTGTCCCAGATCATGTAGGCGTGGTTGCGGGTGATGTAGGCGGTGGTCCAGATCGGATCGAGCGTGCGCAGGTTGCCGATCGGAACCGAGCGGATCACGGTTTTCTTCTGCGCCAGGGCCAGGTCGGCCGTGGCGCCGGCGAGCAACGCGCCGAGCGCCGCAGCACCGAGCAACTTGATCATTTTCATGGTCCTTGCTCCCTGTTCGATCAAACGGTTGCCTGCATCGGCTGCCAGCCGGCGATCGGCTTGAGATCGGGGCGCTGCGCGAACAGCCGCGCCCATGCGGTCTCCGCGACGCGTTGCGCCTCGGCGACCGTCGCGTCCTCGTCCACGGTGAGCACGGCGCCGTCGCGCATCAGCCAGGCGCCGTCGACCATGACGTCGGTCACGTCGCGCCCCTGTCCCTGATGCACGAAGGTCGAGACCACGCGCAGCCGCGGCACCAGATGGGCGCGGCGGAAGTCGATCATGATCAGGTCGGCCTTGTTGCCTGCTTCAAGCGAGCCGGCGTCCGCAATCCCCATGGCGCGATAGCCGTTCACGGTGGCCCAGCGCAGCGCCTGTTCGGGCGTCGGCGCCCGGCCGTCCTCGCGGCGCACGCGCTCCATGAACATCCCGGTGCGCATCACCTCCACCATGTCCTCGGCCATGTTGTCCGAGCCCATGGCGATGTTGCAGCCGAACGCTTCCAGGTCGTGGATGCGCGGGCTCAAGCCCCGCCGCGCCGCGATGCAGGCGTTGAAGGCGACGTTGGTGCGTGCCTCGCCCAGCAGCCGTTCCTCCTCGCGCACCATGCAGCGGCAGTGCGCGCAGATCAGCCGGTCGTTGAGGAACCCGATGTCGGCGAGATATTCGGTCGGCTTGCGGTTGCGCAGCGCCTCGACTGCGGAGACCTCGCCCCAGATCTGGTTGAGATGGATGGTGGCGACCGTGTCGAGCTTGTCCTGCAGGGCGCGCAGCTTGCGCAACAGGTCGGGCGAGCACATGTCGGGCGCCCAGGCCGAGACGCCGACCGTGATGCGGCCGTTGCGCGCGCCGTGCCACTTGGCGTGCAGCGCCTCGGTCCTGGCGATGCACTCGTCGCCGAGCGCCGCATCCACGTCGAACGGTCCGGGATCGCCGATATTGCCCTTGGCTTTGTCCCAGGCTTTCTCGCACAGCAGCAGGCGCAGCCCGGTGTCGGCGATCGCTGGCGCGTAATTCTCGACGTTGCTGCCGTCTTCGAGGACCGCCGTGGTGCCGCTGCGGATCGCCTCCAGCGCCGCCAGCCGCACCATCGCGTTCATTTCGTCTTTCGAGAGCTCCGGCACCGGCAGCGGCGCCAGCCCGCTGGTGAACGGCGGCTTGTGCGGCGGCGACAGGTCCTCGTAGATGCCCTTGGCGATGATCAGCGTGAAATGCGTATGGATGTTGGCGAAGCCCGGCATCACCACCTTGCCGGCGCCGTCGACGACTTCGGCGCCGGGGAAGCGCGCCACGACCTCGCGCGATGGACCGACCGCGGCGATCCTGCCGTTCTCGACCGCGACCGCCGCGTCGTAGTGGATGGTATCGTGGCGGTCGACCGTGACCACGGTCGTGTTCGCCAGGATGGTGGGATTCCGCGCCACGGTGGCCGCGCCTCGTACTGGTGGTGAGCGCCCGAGAGCTTCGCACATTGCCGTACGCATGCAACCGGCAACACAGGCGGCGCGTTGTCCGCGCACCGCGGGGTTCCACTGTCAGTATCAACCGCGCCGATTGCTCTTGCTGGTGGGCACGATGACGAGGGATGCGATCGAACCCTTGCGATGTCGGGTCTACGCGCCGAGCGCCCGCGTGGTGTCGTCGAACGGCTCGTCGACGTCGAAGTGGCGCGGGATGATCTTCTGCTCGAATGCATGGCGAGCTCGAGTCATTGCAGCGCTGTCGCGAGAGCGATAAGCCTAAGCCCATAGCGCACCGGAAGGGGACGGCCATTGTTCTACCCGCTCGGGTACAGGCCCGCATTGGACGGGATGCGCGCCTGCGCGGTGCTGGCGGTGCTCCTGTTTCACGGCGGCGCGCCCGGGTTCGGCTGGGGCTGGGTCGGCGTTGATCTGTTCTTCGTGCTCAGCGGGTATCTCATCACCAGCATCCTGCTGCAGGAGCAGGTCCGCACCGGCCGCACCGCCGTGATCGACTTCTATCGTCGCCGCGCGCTGCGGCTCCTGCCGGCGCTGGCGGTGTTGTGCCTCGTGTTCCTGCTGTATGCCGCCGTCATCCGCATCCCGGCGCAGGGCGCGAGCGAAATCCTCATCGTCGCCTTCTACGCCGGCAACTGGACGCGTGCATTCGGCCTGGGGCTGCCGCAATATCTCGGCCACACTTGGTCGCTCGCGATCGAAGAGCAGTTCTACATGCTCTGGCCGTTGCTGCTGATCGCTCTCGGTGCACGGCGGGTCGGCGTCTTGCGCTTGATTGGTGCGCTGATCGCTGCTGTCGCCTGCTGGCGCATCGTGCTGATGGCCTGGGAAGCGATCCGAACCGTCTCTACAACGGCACCGACACGCGGGCGGACGCCCTGCTGATCGGCGCGGCGCTCGCGCTGGCGCTGGCAGCGCCGGCGTCCGCCGCGCGGCTTGCCTCCGCGGCCCGCTATGCCTGGCTGCCGGGCGTGTTGCTCATCATCGTGCCGCCGGCTTCGCTGCCATGGGACCACCCGCTCATGCTCGGCGGCGGATACAGCGTCATTGCCCTCGGCGCGGCGATCGTTCTGCTGGCGGCACTCGGCGGCGGCGCTTTCGCCCGCCTGCTCGGCAACCCGGTGCTCGTATGGATCGGTCAGCGATCCTACGGTCTTTATCTTTGGCACTACCCCATCATGCTGGCGGCGCTGGTCCAGTTCCAGATACCCAAGGGCGTGACGCTCACCGCGATCGAGATGACGGGGGCTTTCGTCTGCGCCGCGCTCTCGTACAGGCTCATCGAAAGCCCGTTGCTGGCCCGGCGCTATCCGGCGGCACGCGCGGCAACGCCGTCTATTTCGCCCACCTGATCACCGCCTCCGCCACCCGCTCGCGATCCGCAGGCGTGACCCACCAGCCGACCGGGATGCACAGGTGGGTACGCTCGAAGCTCGTTGCGTTCGGCAGTGGGCGTGCGAACGGCGCGAACGCCGAATGAAGGTCGTTGCGCGCGTGCACCTTGGAGGCGCCGATCCCGGCCTCGGTCAGCTTGCGCATCAGCTCGTCGCGGTTTTGCGCGTGGATGGTGTAAAGCCAGGCGGCCGAGGTGCCGCGCGGGTTTTCCGGCGCGACCGCGATCGGTGTGCCGCGGAAGGCCGCGTCGTAGAAGCGAGCATTGTCGCGGTGGCGTGCGACAATGCTGGACAAATGCTTCAGGTTCTCGCGCCCGACTGCGGCCGCGACGTTGTTCATGTGGAATTTGTAACCGGCCTCCGCGATATCGAGTTCGCAGCGCAGGTCGCTTGGCTCGCGCGCCTCGCGGTCGATGCCGTACCAGCGCAACAGCCGCGCGCGCTCGCGGTCGGCCGGGTCGCGGCACACCAGGCAGCCGCCGTCGACGCTGGTCACGTGCTTGATCGCTTGGAACGAGAACACCACGAAATCGGAGTGGCGTCCGACCGGCAAGCCTTCGTAGGTCGATCCGAAGGCGTGCGCCGCGTCTTCGATCACCGGGATGCGGCGCCGGCGCCCGATCTCGCTGAGGTGCGCGATGTCGCATGGGTTGCCGCCCCAGTGCACCATCACGACGGCGCGCGTGCGCGGCGTGATCAGCGCTTCGATCTGCGCCGGATCGATATTGCCGCTGACCGGATCGACGTCGGCCCAGACGATCCTGGCGCCGCTGCGCACGATCGGCGTGTTGGTGGCCGAACAGGTGATCGGCGTGGTGATGATCTCGGCGTCGCGCGCGCCGTCGATCGCCAAGTGGTAGGCGAGATGCAGCGCGGAGGTGCCGGCGTTCACGGTCAGCAGGTTGGACGTGCCGAGGCACTGCCCAAGCTCGCGCTCGAACGCCGCGACCTCCTCGCCCTCGCCGATGTAGCCGGAATAGAGCACGCGGGTGACGGCGTCCTTGACGCTGTCGGCCATGAACACCTTGAACAGCGGGATCGGCTGCATGCGGCTATCGGAATTCCGCTATCGGCGCGTCGAAGTCGGACTTCAGCATCGACATCACGATGCTGTCCAGATCATGGCCGTCACGCCGGACCGCCTGCCGCTTCACGTATTCCACGACGAACCCGAGGCGCCGGTAGAGTCGCCGCGCGGGCGCATTGTGCTCGAGCACCTCGAGCGAGACCTTGCTGATGGCGCAGTCCTCGAACAGGAAGCGCAGGAAGGCGCGATAGGCCGCCTGCGCCAGGCCCTTGCCGCGGTAGTCCGCATGCAGATCGCAGCCGATCGAGACGTGCCGGTTCGCGTCTTCCCAGTGCGACGTGCGGAAGTAGCCGATCGCCGTGCCTTCATACGTGATGATGTAGAAGCGCGGGCGCGCCGCGGCGAACCATGCTTGCGCCTGATCGAGCGTGAATGCGGAGTCGTCGTGCAGCATCGCGCGGCATTCGTTGCGCACCTCGATCAGGAACGGCAAGTCGTCCTGCTGCATCTCGCGAAATGCGATCACCATGGGTAAAGCTTGCCGCATCCGCGGGGACGTGTCTAATACTCGCATGGCGAATCCCGATGCGTCGCAGCGACCGCTCATCTCGTTCGTGGTTGCCTCGTACAATTACGAGCGCTACATTGGGATAGCGCTGGGCAGCATCCTCGCCCAGACGGTGAGCGACTTCGAGATCGTCGTGGTCGACGACGCTTCGACCGACGGCTCGCGCGACGTCGTGCGCGCGTTCGCCGATCCGCGCATCACGCTGCACGTCAACGAGAGGAACATCGGCCAGGTCGCGACCTACAACAAGGGCGTCAGCCTCGCGCGTGGCGAGTACCTCTGCTACCTCGACGCCGATGACTGGATCGAGCCGCGCAAGAGCGAAGCGCAGCTCGGATTTTTCCGCCAGAATCCGAATGTCGAGATCGTCAGCACCTATGTCCGCTTCTTCGACACCGAAGGAAAACGCCACCCCTGGGCCGACGAGTACGAGGCGTTCTTCAACCGACCGTACGATTTCAACGCCGTCGAGGAATGGATCGGCGCATGCAAGATCCACGCGTGCTCGATGATGCTGCCGCGCGCGGTGCATACGCGCGTGGGTCCGCGCGACACCACCATGGCGGTCGCCTCGGATTTCGAGTTCTGGACCCGCGCGCACGCGCTCGGCTGCCGCTTCGGCATGATGCATGAGCCGCTGCTGTCCTACCGCCTGCACGAGGACTCGGTGAGCCGGCGCGACCAGCTCATGACATTCCTGGAGACCTCATATGTGCTGCACAAGAACGTGCTGCCGGCGATCAATGCGCGGCAGGCGCGCCACCTGATCCCCAAAGCGGTCGACTGGCTGCTCACGCACCCGCAATACGGCGTGCTCGACGAAAGCCAGCGCGCGCGCCTGATGGCGCTGCAGATGGGGGCGCAGCTCTATGTCGATTGCGCCGCGTACAAGCGGGCGTGTTTGGAGGGGTAGGTGGGCAGCTGTTCGGAATCGGCCAAACGATGGGCCAAGGGCGTATGTGAGTTTCGCCAAACACCAGGTATATCAACCCCTTAGCCCTGCCCGAGGATCGGCCCAAAGGTCGGCCAGCACATCGGCCAAAAGATCGGCCAAATTGGCTGCATTCACAATATTTTTGCTGTATGCTCAGTATGTTAGAGATACATAAGATCGGCCAAAATGCCTACCATCGAGACCCCGCAGCGCATAGAGCCCGCCCGGCTCGACGACATCTCGGAAGCAATCGGCGACGTTCTTGCCGAACTGTCGGCTGCCGCGGCGACGCTTGGCGCAGGGCTGCATCCGCGCACCGCCGCCAACCTTGCCAGCCTCGTTCGCCTGATGAACACCTACTACAGCAACTTCATCGAGGGACATAACACGCGCCCGCGAGAGATCGCGGCCGCGCTCGACGGCAAGTTCGCGCAGGACGACGAGCGCCGCAACCTTCAGCTCGAAGCGCGCGCGCATGTACGGGTGCAGGCCGAGATCGATCGCATGACTGGCGCATCCACGTTGCCGGAGCCGGCCTCGGTCGACTTCATCCGGTGGCTTCATCGCGAATTCTATTGCGACGCGCCCGAGGAGATGCTGCGCATCAAGCGCCACGACGCCGAGTTCCTGATGACGCCGGGTGCGTGGCGCTCCGAACCCGTACATGATGTCGCTGTCGGACGACATCTCCCGCCCTCCAGCGGCCGCGTCGGCGATTTCATGGTCTATTTCGCCGAGCGCTATCGCTTCGACCCGCTAAAGAAGGCAGGGCGGATTCTCGCCATCCCCGCCGCGCATCACCGGCTCAACTACATCCATCCGTTCCCGGACGGGAACGGCCGCGTCAGCCGTCTGATGAGCCATGCCATGGCGCATCTCGCGGGCATCGGCGCGCACGGGCTATGGTCGATCTCGCGCGGCCTCGCGCGCGGGCTGGAGCGGCCGAGCGAATACAAGGCCATGATGGATCTGGCCGACACGCCGCGGCAGAGCGATCTCGACGGGCGCGGCAATCTCTCACAGAAGGCGCTCGCTGATTTCACGCTCTGGTTCCTGAAGGTGTGTCTCGATCAGGTGAAGTTCATGACGAGCCTGTTCGAGCTCGGCAGCCTTGGGCCGCGTCTGCGCGCCTATGTCGAGCGCCATAAGCAGCTCAAATCGGAAGCCGCCCGCCTCCTGGAAGAAGCTCTGGTGCGCGGCGAATTCGATCGCGGCGACATCGCGCGCATCACCGGCATGCCGGACCGCTCGGCGCGGCGCGTGCTCGCTGACGTTCTGGACGCGGGATTGCTCGGATCGGAAACGTCCAAAGGTGCGGTGAGCCTGCGCTTTCCGATCGATGCGCTCGACGTGCTGTTCCCGCGCCTGTTCCCTGAAACTTGACTTTCGTGGCCGCCGCACCAGCGGGCCCCCGGCTACGCGCCGAGCGCCCGCGTGGTATCGTCGAACAGCTCGTCGACCTTGAAGCGGCGCGGGATGACCTGCTGCTCGAACGCGTACTGGATGGCGAGCGCGAGCGCCTTGCGCATCGCCTCGACCCCGAACGGCAGGAAGTCGAGGCCATCCGGCGCGGGCGGTGCCGCCCGCTTGCTGGCAAGCAGCAGCGCAAAGATCTCCCGCACCACGTCGGGCCGCCGCTCCGCCAGCGCCGCGTCGACCGCGAACAGATGATTGATCGGCACGGTGCCGTGCTTTCGGGCCCAGGCGAGCGCGGCTTCGCGCGGGTTCTCGATCAGATGGCGTACGCGCGGCTCGCCCGGCATATCGTTACCGAGGATCGCGGCGTCGAGCTCGCCGTCGAGCAGCATCGCCTCGACCTTCTTGGCGCCGGGCGGCGTCCGCTCGATGCCCGGAGGCTCGCGATACTCGGCAAGATGGCCGTCGTCGTTGCACACCCAGGTGACGCGGGAAAGATCAACGCCGTACTCGTGCTGCAGGATGCCGCGCACCCACACGCCGGTGGTCTGCGTGTAGGAGCGGATGCCGACGCGGCGGCCTTCCAGATCCTTCGGCTTGATTGCGCCGCGCGTCGTGGCAGTGAGGATGCACTGGTGCTGGAAGCGGCCCATCACCACGGCGGGCAGCAGCACCAGCGGCTTGCCGTAGGCCTTGGCCTGCAGGAACGTCACGATCGCGAGCTCGCCGGCCTCGAACCTGCGTTCGCGCACCATGGCCTTGAAGCCTTCGTGCGCCTGCTTCGGTCCCGCGAAGTCGAAGCGCACCAGGTCGGAATGGACTTTGCCCGCCTTGAGCGCGCGGGTCGCCGGATAATCGGCGAGGTTGGTCCGCAGCGTGACCGGGCCGGCGCTGGGAAATTCCGCCATGGCTACTTCAATCCCGCGATCTGCCGTGCCTTGTCGAGGTGGCCGTAGCCGCGCGTCGGCGCGCACATCAGGAAGCGGTAGCCTTCCTTGATGATGCGCTCGGCATTGCCGGCTTCCACATGCGGGTGCCCGACCACGACGTCGTGCTTACGGCAGGTTTCGACCACGCGCGCCATCTGCTTGAGCAGTTCCGGATGCTCGTATTGGCGCGGGATGCCGAGCTCCTGGCCGAGGTCGCCTTCGCCGATCAGGATCGCGCCGATCCCCTTCACCTCGGTCAGCATCGCCTCGAGATTGTCGACGCCGCGCATGTCTTCGATCTGCAGCACGACGAGGATCTCGCCGCCCGGATCGAGCGGCCAGACGTCGGCCTTGCCGTAGTACTCCTGCTGCGTCAGGCCCCAGTAGCGCACCGCGCCGGTCGGGCCGTCGCCGCGGATGCCGGCCGGCTGGTAGCGCGGCGCGGTTTTCAGCCGCGGATAGCGGCAGGCCGCGACTGCATTGTAGGCCTCCTCGACCGTGCTGATGTGCGGCCAGACGATGCCGTAGCAGCCGAGATCGAGCGCCTGCTTGGCGTGCCACTGCGCCTTCTCGACGCCGTTGACCGGCACGCGCACCAGCGGCGTGACGGCGGGCGCCAGCGATCCGCTCTGCGCGATCTGCCGCCGGTTGAGCAGGTACTGCAAGGAGTCGCGCAGCGCACGCGCATCCCAGGGATTGTGCTCCATCTCGAACACGACGCCGTCGTATTTCGAGGTCGCGAACGCGAACGCGGAATCGATCTCGGCCGGGGAGAATGCCGTGAATGCCGGCCTGCCCTGCTCGAGCGCGCGGATGATGCCGTTCAGGCGCGGAATGTCGGCCATTCGTCTCCCCATAGCGTTTTCCGGCAAAGTGGATACCACTCGCCGTAGAAAACGCGTCAAAACCATGAATCCAGTTGCAAATTACGCTAAGGATCGTAGCAGAACGACACGCGGCCTCAACACACGTCAGCGACGGAACACTCATGATCATCGACTGCCACGGCCATTACACCACCGAGCCGAAGGACCTGCATCGCTTCCGCAAGGAGCAGACCGCCGCAGCGAACGCCAAGGACAAGGCCACGATGCCGTCGCGCGCCTTGCTGAAAATGTCCGACGACGAGATCCGCGAGAGCATCGAGGCCAACCAGCTCAAGCTGCAGCGCGAGCGCGGCACCGACCTCACGATCTTCTCGCCGCGCGCCTCCGGCATGGGCCATCACGTCGGCGACGAGAGCGTCTCGACCGAGTGGTCGCAGATCTGCAACGATCTGATCGCGCGCGTGGTCTCGCTCTACCCGAAGAACTTCATCGGCGTGTGCCAGCTGCCCCAGTCGCCCGGCGTGCCGCCGAAGCACTCAATCGCGGAGCTCGAACGCTGCGTGCAGATGGGCTTCGTCGGCTGCAACCTCAATCCCGACCCGTCCGGCGGCTACTTCAATGCGCCGCCGCTCACCGACAAGTGGTGGTACCCATTGCTCGAGAAGATGGTCGAGCTCGACGTGCCGGCGATGATCCACGTCTCGGGCTGCTGCAATCCGGCGCAGCACACCACCGGCTCCTATTATCTCAACGCCGACACCATGGCGTTCATGCAGCTGATCCTGTCCGACCTGTTCAAGGACTTCCCGACCTTGAAGCTGATCATCCCGCACGGCGGCGGCGCGGTGCCGTTCCACTGGGGCCGCTTCCGCGGGCTCGCGCTCAACAACGGCAGGCCCGAGCTCGATCAAATCATGGGCAGCAACATCTTCTTCGACACCTGCGTGTATCACCAGCCGGGTATCGACCTGCTGACCCAGGTGGTGCCGGTCGACAACATCCTGTTCGCCTCCGAGATGGTCGGCGCCGTGAAAGGCAACGACCCGCGCACCGGCTTCGGCTTCGACGACACCAAGCGCTATGTCGAGGGCACGAGCCTCTCTGCCGCCGACAAGGCCAAGATCTTCGCCGACAATGCGTTCAGGGTCTATCCGCGACTCAAAGGGCAGATGGAGAAGCAGAGGGGGTAGCCTTCGTAGATCCTATGGGGCAGCAGGTGGTCAGGAGGTAGGTTGAGATTGCAACCACCAACCCACCTGAGGACCAACGATGAAAACCGATCGCCCTGACGCACCTGCCGGCATTGAGTATGCCACGGTCCACGTTGTTTTCGAACTGAGCAAATCGAAGTGGCTTCTTGGGGTGCTACAGCCCGGGGCCGCGAAGGAGAGCCGTTACCAGATCGAAGGCGGCGACGTGAAGGCGCTGTCAGGAGTTCTGGCGCGGGCACGCGCGAAGGCGGAGGAGTTGGGTAAGCCGGCGCGTATTCTGTCCTGCTATGAGGCGGGGCTTGATGGTCACTGGCTGCATCGCTGGCTGAGCCAGAACGGCGTGACCAATTACGAGGTCGACGCGTCGAGCATCGAGGTGAGCCGCCGGGCGCGGCGGGCCAAGACCGACCGGATCGATTTGGCGCAGCTGATGCGGACTTTCCTGGCCTACTTGCGCGGCGAGCCGCGGGTCTGCAGCATGGTTCGGGTTCCCACGCCCGAGGATGAGGATCGCAAGCGGCGCACGCGCGAGCGCGAGCGGCTGCTCACGGAGCGCACGGCTCACACCAACCGGATCAAGGGGTTGCTGCACGGTCAAGGGATCCGCGATGCGACGCCGTTGAAGCCGGGCTTCCTGGGAGGTCTCGACCAGGTCCGCAGCGGCGACGGGCGCCCTCTGTCACCCCATTTGAAAGACGAGGTGCGCCGCGAGCATGAGCGGCTGATCCTTGTGCACAAGCAGATCAAGGCGCTGGAGGCACAAAATCTCGCTGCGCATCGCGCACCGGCAAAAGGCTCAACGGAGGAGAAGGTGGTTCAGCTCGCTCAACTCAGGGGCATCGGAGCTGTCATCGCCCAGCCTCTCGTCAACGAGGCGTTCTATCGTGACTTCAAGAACCGACGCCAGGTCGGCAGCTGCTTTGGCTTGACCGACACGCCCTACAACAGCGGTAGCAGCAGGCGCCAGCAGGGCATCAGCAAGGCCGGCAACCATCGCGCCCGAAAGGCCGCGCTCGAGCTCGCCTGGCTGTGGGTGAAGCATCAGCCGGACAGCGCGCTGAGCCACTGGTTCCGCACGCGGGTCGGCGACGCCAAGGGGCGCATCCGCAAGATCGCGATCGTGGCGCTGGCGCGCAAGCTGATGGTGGCGCTCTGGCGCTATCTGGAAACCGGCCTGATCCCGACCGGCGCCGTGATGCGCCCGAGCCTCTAACAAGAACGCCGGCGCGCCAATGACCGCCGACGTGACCCAGGACAGACGCGTGACCGAACCCGGGCTTGGGTCTTCGGATTCCGTTCTCGTAGATGGGTCCCGTCTCTTCTGGGCCTTCCCTTCACCGATGAATGAAAGATCAGGGTACGGATCATCGCGTCCGACCGGATACGAGTTGATGCGGTCTTTGCCGCATACAGCCTCACGGCCCAGTCCAGGTTCTCACGTCATGCTGCTCATCGCGCGCCAATTACGTCCCCGACCACGAGCATTGCGCCGGCCTCGCCGCCGTCAAGGCCGCTTCGCGCCGCCTCCGGCGGTGGCCTGCGGCCAGCCTTGACCGCGGCTGCAGCCGGCGCAGCGGGGCCAACCGTCGGGACGAAGGAACAACCACGAGCGCTGCGCGCTCGAAGTCAACGACAGGCTAGAAACATGCCCTGATCAATCTCGCCTCTTGACAACCAAGACCCCATACGAGCCCGGATGAGCCTCAAGCGCGTTTACGCGCGTCTTCGACGCGCTATGGCGATATCCGGGGCGGCCTCACCCGTGGCTCCGAAGGCCCCGCATTTCGCTTCGCTCATGCGGGCTACGCACTACGCTTATGCGTAGCTGAGCTTCGGATGGAAATTGCCGCGGCCCTCGGGCAGGACGTCGAACATGTTCCACAGCGGGTCGAGCAGGTCGTTGTGGCGGTACTCCTGGCCGGGCTCGGGCGGCACGTAGAGAAGCTCGCAACCCCAGAAGTGTCGGATGGTGCCGCCGCTGCGCCGGAACACGTTGAGGATCGGCATGTCCCATTCCTCGCCGGGCTTGAATTCCTGCTGCTTGCGCATCTCGGGCGTGAGCGCGGTCGAGTCGCCGAAATAGTCGCGGTCATAGCCGTTGCCGGCCGTGGACAGGAGCCGCAGGTGCCGCCATCCGCGCTCGTCGGCAAACGCGCGAATGCGCGGCAGCGGCGACTTGGCGACGACCGCCAAATTCGCGCGCTCGCGGAAGTGTCGCGCCGCCCCGTCGAGTGAATCGAGGAAGTGCGTGCAGCCGGGACAGGGCCGTTCGCGCTCCGGCCCGAACATGAAGCTGTAGATCGCGAGCGTGTCCTTGCCGGGTGCGAACAGTTCCGACAGCTTCACCGTGATCGGCTTGCCCCCGGCGTCCGCCCCCTCGAAGACATAGTCTTCGGCGAGTTCTCCGCCCGGCGGAAGCGCGCGGCGCAGCGCCGCGACCCGCTCGATCTGCCGGCGCAACTTGATCTCCTCGTCGAGCAGCGCATTGCGCGCCCGTCGATAAGCGTCGTTTTCATTGGGAAATTGTAGGTGGTGCAAGGCTTGTGCAGCGGATCGTGCCATGGCGACCATGTTCCGGCTCCTTCAGCATGCGGTTGCCGCCCACGCCCGTGGATTTAACAATGAACCTGCGGCGCGGGTTCCTCACCGCGCCGCAGGCATCGTAGCTGGATGAGCGAAGCGAAATCCGGGATCGGGCGCGCGGCGGCGAAATTGGTCCCGGGTGTCGCCATAGCGCGTCGAAGACGCGCGTAAACGCGCCTATGGCTCACCCGGGCTGCGCAAGCCTAATCCACCGCCGCGCCGGAGAACTTCACCGCCTTGGCCCATTTCTCGGTCTCGGCCACCAGGAACGCGCCGAACGCTTGCGGCGTGACGATCATCGGCGTCGAACCGAGCTCGGCGAAGCGCGTCTTGATCTTCGGATCGGCCAGTCCCGCGTTGATCTCGCGGTTGAGCTTTTCCACGATCTCGGCCGGCGTACCCTTGGGTACGCCGACGCCCCACCAGGTCCCGGTCTCGTAACCCGGCACGGTCTCGGCGACGGTCGGCACGTCGGGCAACGCCGCCGAGCGCGTCAGCGAGGTGACGGCGAGCGGCCGCAGCGCGCCCGACTGCAGGTGCGGCAGCGAGGACAGCACGTTGTCAAACATCACGTGCACCTGTCCGCTGATCATGTCGGTCAGCGCCGGCGCGGAGCCGCGATAGGGCACGTGCTGCATCCTGATGCCGGTCATCGCCATGAACAGCTCGCCTGAGAGATGGATGGTGGTGCCGTTTCCGGCCGAGGCGAAACTGATCTTGCCGGGATTGGCCCTGGCGTAGGCGATGAACTCGGCAACGGTCCGGGCCGGCACCGACGGATGCACTTCCATGACGTTCGGCCCCTGGGCGATGCCGGCTACGGGCGCGATGTCTTCGAGAAAATTGTAGGGAAGTTTCTTGTAAAGCGTCGCGTTGATGGCGTGCGGCGGCGTCACCAGCAGCAGCGTGTAGCCGTCGGGCGTCGACGCGATCACGGCGGCGGTCGCGATATTGCTGCCGGCGCCGGGGCGGTTCTCCACCACGAACTGCTGGCCGAGCCGCTCGGAGAGGACCTGAGAAACAATGCGCGCCACGATGTCGGTCGGCCCGCCGGGCGGGAAGCCGACGACCAGGCGCACCGCGCGCGTCGGGTACTCGGTGGCGGAGGCCGGAGCGATCCATGCGAGGCATGCGAGAGCGAGGCTGAAAAGGCGCGCGGTGCCGGTCACGTGGTCCTCCCTGTCGAATTCTCTGCGTGTCCATTGTTGAGGAAACGACGCGTTGCCTCCAGCGTGCGCTTGGCCCATTCGCCGGCCATCGTACCCTCGGGCGCAAGCGCGATCGGCAGCTCGACGCTGAGCGGAATGCCAGCCGGCAAGGCCTCGAAGAACAATTCGCGCAACGGCAGCGTTCCTTCGCCCGGCATGCGCCGGGTGCCCATCCCGAGCTTGCCGAACAGCGCCGGGTTCGGCTCGCCCGGCTCGAGGACGCCGTCGGAGATCTGCGCGTAGGGGAACAGCGCCGCATCGAGCGCCTTGACGTCGGCCGGGCTGCCGCCCGAGCGCGCCAGATGCAGGGGGTCGATGCAGATCACCGCCTCGCGCCCGGCCTCGGCAATCAAGCGCACCGTTTGCGGCAAGGTCGCGAGCGGCCGGATCACGGCGAATTCGAGCGAGCAGACGAGCCCGTAGCCGGCGGCGAGCTCGCAAGTCCGCACGAAATTGTCGCGCTGGCGCGACCAGTCAGCATCATCGCCCATCACGGTCGCGTACTTGGCGCCGAACTCGGCGCCGAGCTCCAGCGCCGGCTCGAACGTGCGCACGTCGGTCGAGGGCTGCAGATAGAAGCTGTAGAGGTCGAACACGTCGAGCTCTGCGTCCGCGAGCCGTTGTTTCATGTCTCTGATCAGCGCGGCGTTGCCGACCATCGGGTGGAACGGCAGGCCGGGCGAGCGGTGCACGCGCAGGCCGATGCCGTCATAGCCGGCCGCCGCGGTCGCCGCGATGTAGTCGAGCGGTTCCGCGTCCTGCAGCGAAGTCGGCGCCATCATCAGGCGGGTCATGCGGGCAGCTTAGCATCCCTCCGCCGAAGGGGAGGGATCATGGAACGAGCAACAGCGCGCGCGCCTGCGCGATGGTCTCGTGCGCGTACTCGGCGAGCTGAGCGTCCGACGCGCTGCTGATCGGGTGATCGATCACGACGAACTTGTAGTCCGGCATGCCGAGCACTTGGGCCATCAGCTCGGCCGCGCTGGCGAAGCGCGTCGTCATCACGCCGATCGCCGGGACGCCTTGCCGCTCCGCCATGATTGAGTCGTGCAGACTGCACGATGAGCATGAGCCTCAATCGCCGACGCCGGTGACGACGGCGTGCCAGCGCTTGATCTCATCCACGATGTGGGCGTCGGCCGGCGCACTGTAGTTCGATTTGGTGCGCCACACCACGGCGGCAACGCCGAACTCCTCGCGCAGCATGCGCTCGAGATGCGCGAAATAGGCCTTGGTGCCTTCCTTGCCGTTGGAGATGAAGCCGACGGTCTTGCCCGGCAGCGAGGACGGTCGCGGCGCCGGCTGGGCGCCGGCGGTTTCATCTCGTTGGTGGGATCGAGCACGCGGATCATGAAATTTGCCCCATTTCCTCGTTGCGCATGATCTTATCCGAAAACCGGTTCCCACTTTCCGGGATCATGCGCCCGGCGGCTCGCAGTCGACGCAGGCGCCGATCGCCGCGGTCACGGCCTTGGTCTTGTGCCCCATCCAGGGCGGGATGACGGCGCCGAAGCCGCCGGCCGGACCGCCCGCCGCCACGACCAGGAGATGGTCGGGCGATTCGAGCGCCGTGTAAACGCTGTCGCCGCGGTCGCGCACCACCGCGCTTTTTCCCACGTCGGCCCATTCGGCGCGGCGGATGCGCGCGCGCTGGTAGATGAACTCGGCGATGTCGCGCTTGGTCCAGCCCGCCGCCTGGATGTGCTCGCGCAACTGCTTCGGGATCACGATCGCGTAGTTGCCGCCGTAGATCGAGTAGTGGCGCTGGTTCGCCCGCATCTCGGCGGCGAACGTCTCCAGGATCTCCTTCGGATCGGTGGTCCACTCGTTCATGATCTGGCGCGGCGCCATCGCCGCCATCACGGTGACGGCCGAAGTACCCTCCGGGATGCCGCGCACGACCGACAGCGGCTCCCAGCTCGTGTCCTCCTCGTCCTCGGCGAGGCAATAGGAGAACTTGCCGGGATGGCCGAGTGTAGTCCGGTCGATGCCGCCGGGGCGCACGTCCATGAGGTTGATCAGCGCCAGCCGCAGCGCACGGCCGATGACGGCGGTGGCGCGATCGCTGTTGGCGAGCGCATTGAAGGTGGCGTTGGCGCCGATCTCCAAGCGCATCGGCCCGTTGATGACCACCAGCATGGCGCAGCCGCCGGTGCTCGAGGTCATGCCGTGCAGCAGGAACTCCTCTTTCATCATCGCCGCCCAGGCGGCCGCGACGACGGGAAAATGCATCGGCAGGCAGCCGGCCATCACGGCATTGACGGCGAGCTTCTCGGCCGTGATCGGCTGCGCGCGCACCGGCTCGATGCCGATGAGCTGGTCGGGCGGCATCAGCGCCCATTCGAGGCAGGCTTCCACCGCCGCCTGGGTCGGCGGCACGACGGGCAGGCCGTCGGTCCAGCCGTTGGCGTGATAGAGCTCCTGCGCGGCGGCGAAATCCGCGACGTCATAGGCTTTCGAGGTCAGTGCGGGCTTGTTCGAGCCGTGCATCGTATCGCTAGACTAGCCCCGGATTTCGCCGCGCTCAATCCAGGCTATGATTCCTGTGCTATGGGTATGCGCATGGGAGGCACGATGGCCGCGCGTTGGATCTTGGCACTTCTGGCAGGCGTCATCGCGATGGCGCCGTCAGCGCAGGCACAGACCTATCCCGACCGCCTGATCCGCATGATCGTGCCGGCGCCGCCGGGCGGGCAGACCGACGTGCTGGCGCGCCTGGTCGGAGCGCAGCTGCAGGCCGCGCTCGGGCAGAACGTCATCGTCGAGAATCGCCCCGGCGCGGGCGGCGCGATCGGGGCGCGCGCGGCGGCCGCAGCCGAGCCCGACGGCTACACGCTGTTCTTCGGCAACACCTCGACGCTCGCCGTCATCCCCGCGGTCGCGCGCAATCCCGGCTACGACCCCGCGAGAAACTTCGCAGCCGTGGCGAGCCTGTCGGAAAGCTACATGATCCTGGTGGTGCATCCGACGTTCCCGGCCAAAACCGTGGCGGAGTTCGTCGCCTACGCCAAAGCCAATCCCGGCAAGCTCAACTTCGCCAATGCCGGCGCCGGCAACGTCACCCACCTGACCGGCGAGATGTTCCGCTCGCTCGCCGGATTCGATTTCGTCAACGTGCCGCACCGCGGCGGCGCGGAGTCCATCACCGCGCTGCTCGGCGAGCAGGTGCACTTCGTGTTCGAGAGCCCGGTGGTCCTGTTACCGCTGATCCGCGAGGGCAAGCTGCGCGCGCTCGGCATGACCGCTACGCGGCGCAGCGCGGAAGCGCCCGATATCCCGACCATGATCGAGAGCGGCGTCACTGGCTTCGTTTCGACCTTGCTGACCGGTATCGTGGCGCCGGCTGGTACGCCGCCCGCCGTGGTGGCGAAGCTCAACGGCGTGATCAACGAAGGGCTGAAGTCGGCGGAGATGCAGGCGGCGCTCGCGCGCTTCGGCTCGCAGCCGCGCATCGGCTCGCCCGCGGACTTCGCCGCGTTCCTCGCCGGCGAGACGCGCAAATGGGGCGCGATCGCCAAGGCGGCCGGCGTGGCGATCGATTGAGAGGCTCGATGATGTTTGCGCAAAGCCTCGGCTATGTCGGTATCCGCGCCAAGGACCTCGGTGACTGGGCCGGCTACGGCTGCAACCTGCTCGGCCTGCAGATGGTCGACCGCAGCGCGAAGACGCTCGCGTTCCGCATGGACGACCGCAGGCAACGCATCCTCGTGGATGTCGACGGCGGCGAGGGCATCGGGTTCTTCGGCTGGGAAGTCGCGGACGCCGCGGCGCTCGGCGCGCTCGGCGCGCATCTCGACCGCTGCGGCATCAAGGTCGCGCACGGCTCGCGCGCTCTGGCGCAGGAGCGGCGCGTCAAGGACCTGATCGTGCTCGCCGACCCGCTCGGCAACCGGCTGGAGATCTTCCACGGCGCCGAAAGCGCGTCCGATCCCTTCAAGCCCGGCCGCGCAATCTCCGGCTTCCGCACCGGGCCGCTCGGCCTCGGCCACGTGGTGCTGCAGGTGGAGCGGGTCGAGGCGATGCTGGCGTTCTATCGCGAGGTGCTCGGCTTCCATCTCAGCGACTACTACTTCCATCCGTTCCCAGCCTACTTCATGCACATCAATGCGCGCCATCACAGCCTTGCGCTGATCCAGACCGGCAAGAACGCCGTGCATCACATCATGATGGAGCTGTTCAGCTTCGACGACGTCGGGCAGGGCTACGACATCGCGCTCGGCGAGGAGGGTCGCGTGGCGGCGACGCTCGGACGGCACACCAGCGACTACCTCACGTCGTTCTATTCGTGGACCCCGTCCGCCTTCATGGTCGAGTACGGTTGGGGCGGGCGCCTGATCGAGCCTGCGACGTGGCAGGCCGCCGAGCGCAAGGAAGGCCCGAGCTTCTGGGGCCACGAGCGTGCCTGGCTCGCGCCGGAGAAGCGCGCCGAGGCGCGGCAGATGCGGCTCGATCTTGCCGCGCGCGGCGAGCGGCGGCCGGTGCAGGTGATGGACGGAAATTTCGAGCTGATGCCCGGCGTCTGTCCGTGGTGGGACGGCATCAAGGTGCAGGCCGCGGGAGGATCACGATGAAGGCTTTCGTCGGCACGCCGAACGGGCTCGAACTGCAGGACAAGCCGCAGCCACAGCCGAAACCGACCGACGTGCTGGTGCGCGTGCGCGCGGCCGGTCTCAATCGCGCCGACCTCAGTGCGGCCCGCGCCACCGGCGGCCACGGCGTCGCCGGCGCGACCATCGGCCTGGAATGGGCCGGCGAGGTGGTCGAGGCCGGCGCGCAAGCCAACGACTTCAAGCCGGGCGACCGCGTGATGTGCTCGGGAAGCGGCGGCTATGCCGAATACGCCGTGGCGGATTCCGGCCGCGCCTTGGCCGTCCCGCACGGCATGAGCTTCGAGCAGGCCGCCGCGCTGCCGGTCGCCTTGAACACGCTGCACGACGCGCTGGTGACCAACGGCCGCCTCAAGGCCGGCGAAAGCGTGATGGTGCAGGGCGCAAGCTCCGGCGTCGGGCTGATGGGCCTGATGATCGCCAAGCGCAAAGGCGCGCGGCTGGCGATCGGCACGTCGACCAACGAAACGCGCCGCGCGCGGCTGAAGGAGTTCGGCGCCGACCTCGCGGTCGACACGCGCGACGCTGGCTTTGCCGATGCGGTGCTCAAGGCGACCGACGGCAAGGGCGTCGACCTGATCGTCGACATGATTTCCGGCGCGACCGTGAAGGAGAGCATGCGGGCGACCGCGATCCGCGGCCGCATCGTCAATATCGGCCGCCTCGGCGGCAACAAGGCCGAGTTCGACTTCGACCTGCATGCGATGCGCCGCATCGACTACATCGGCGTGACGTTCCGCACCCGCTCCATCGAGGAGGTGCGCGAGATCGTGCGCCGCATGCATGCCGATCTGTGGGATGCGGTGTCGGCCGGCAAGCTCAACCTGCCGATCGACAAGACCTTCAAGCTCGACGACGCCATCGCGGCGCAGGAGTATATGCGCGGCAACGCGCATTTCGGGAAGATCCTATTGATTCCGTAGGGCGGGCAAAGGCGCGGCACGTTGCGCGTCGAACTTTGCGCCAGTGCGGCGCGCCGTGCCCGCCATGGGACGTGGTGTTTTGGCGAAGCGCGCGGGCACGGCGCGCTCGCTCGGCGCTAATCGCGATTATTTCGTGCCGCTCCTTTGCCCGCCCTACGAATCTACCTGCGCACCGCCGCCGGCTTCGGCTCGGGTGCGTTGAGCGCCTCGAACGGATCGACCAGGCCGGCGCCGACCTCGTTGGCCTTCGCCTTGGCCGGAATGTTCTTGGCGGTCGACCTCAGGATTGCTTCGATGGCCTCGGGCTTGAGGTTGGGATTGCGCTCGAGCAGCAGGGCGGCGACGCCGCTGACATGCGCGGTCGCGACCGAGGTGCCGGTGGTGAGCTGATAACTGCCGTCCGGCGCCGGGACGAGAATGTCCACGCCCGGCGCCGCGACCACGATGTGCTTGCCGCGGTTGGCGTTGACGTAGGTGTTGTCGTCGAGATCGGTCGCCGAGACCGCGATCACGTTCGGATCGGCGCCGGGATAGAGCGGCGGCGACTTCGGTCCGGCATTGCCGGCGGCCGCGATCAGGATGATGCCCTTGTCGCGCGCGGCCTTGATCGCCTGCGCCAGCAGCGGGTCGCGCGGGCCGGCGAAGCTCATGTTGATGATCTTGGCGCCCTGGCTGATCGCCCAGTCCATGCCCTTGACGATCTGCAGGCTGGTACCCTGCGCGCTCTTGGCCGAGGTCCCGAACGCGCGCACGGCGAGGACCTTGGCGCCCGGCGCGATGCCGGTGAGCTTGCCCTGCGAGATGATCGCACCGGCCATGGCGGTGCCATGCGGGTGTGGCTTCTCGTCCGCGCCGACCGCGTCGAACCGGCCGGCGATGCGGCCGCCGAAGTCGGGATGCTGGGCGTCGATCTCGGAATCGATCACCGCGATGGTCACGTCCTTGCCGGTCGAGAGCCGGTGCACCTGCGGCAGCCGCAGCTTGGAGATGATGTACTGCGCCGAGTCGCCCTGCTGGGCATCGGCCGGTGGCGTCTCGGCGTTCTGCGCCAGCGTGAACACGTAGCTCGGCTGCGCCGAGGCGGTGATGCGGGCGATGCGGTTGGCTTCGAGCAGGCGGATCGCTTCGCGCACCGAGAGCTTGCCGGTGTTGAAGCGGTAGACGGTGCGGCCGAGCAAGCCGACGCTCTCACTGGAGAGGACCGTCAAACCGAGCTGGCGCGCAACGGCCGCGACCTGCTCCGGCGTCGCATTGCCGGAGAGCTGCAGCACCACCTCGTTGTTGAGGAAGCGCGTCTCGGTGAGCGGCGGCATGCCGCTCGGCAGGCGGTCGGGGACGTTCGCGCCGCGCTGCTGTTGCGGCTGTTGCGTCGCCGCCGGCCGGCCGGGCGCCGGTCCGCTTGGCGCCGGGCCGGTGGTGAGCGCGGCGAGCACGGTTGTGGTCTCGGCCGGCTGCTCCCCGATGCGCTGGGTGTCGTGCACCACGGCGACGGTCGGAGGAATGTTGGTCGGTCCGGCGACGGGGTCCTGAGGCTCGGGCGGCAGAGGCGCCGGAGGATCCGGAACCTTCGGCAGCTCAGGCGTCGGAGGCGCGGGAGGATCCGGGACCCTCGGCAGCGGCGGCACCGGCGTACCGGGCAGCGGCGGCGCCAGCGACTGGCCGATCAAATACGGATAGCTCACGCCCGGGTTGTTGCTCCACGCCGCCGGATCGAATCCCCCCGGCAGGCCGGAGGTGAGCTGCGCACTGGTCTGCGGCGTACCGCCAACGCTGTTGGTCCGTCCGGTGGTGTCGGTATCCCAGTAGGACGCGGTCGCGGTGCCGGTCGATGAGGCGACGTCGGGCGGGAAGAACCGGTTGGAGTTGAAGCCGGACGGCAGCGACAGATTATCCTGCAGGATGTGCCCGGCCAGCATGGCGTTCGGCCCGCCCCGCACCCACCCGGCCGAATAGGTCTCGTGGATCTGGCCGGCGTTGAGCGTCACGAACGAGGCGGCGAAGCTGTTGTCGCCGACCGTGACCGGGCTTGTGGCGTAGGCGCGCGAGATGGTGCCGAAATCGAAGCCGGGGATGCCGGCGTTGATCGCGCTGAATCCGCCCGCGATGCTGCGGTCGCCGGCCATGACCGGTCCGACCGAGAAGGCGCGCATGATGCCGCCGAGATTGACGGTGACGAACCCGGCCGCGAGGCTGTCGTTGCCGGCCGTGACGGCGGAGGTCGAGAAGGACTCGACAACGGTCCCCTCCAGATTGAGCATGCCGAAGCCGCCGAGCAGGCTCTGGTCGCCGCCGAGCACGGCGCCGTGCGAGCTCGATGCGATAATGTTGCCGGTATTGAAGGTGAAGAAGCCGCCGGCCGCGCCGAGCGGGGCGACCGTGACGTCGCCGCGCGCCGTCGCGGTGTCGATGGCGCCGCCGTTGAACAGCACGAAACCGGCCGCGTTGGTTATGCCGTTGACGTTGCCGAGCGCGTGCGAGTCGAAGATCGTGCCGACGTTGTCCAGCACGAAACCGGCCGCCATTGCGCCGGTGGTATCGCCGGAAGCGTTGGATCGTTCGATGTTGCCGACATTGATGTTGACGAAACCGGCGGCGATGCCTCCCGCCACAGGCCCGCTTGCGTCGGAATTGCGGATCGTGCCGGCGTTGCCGACGACGAAGCCCGCCGCCGTGCTCAGCGCGTCGCCGCGGACGCTGCTGGTCGTGCGCGAATGGTCGATGGTGCCGGAGTTGAACACCACGAAGCCGGCGAGCTGGGTGGGGGGGCCGCTGTTCGTGCTGGTTGCGCTGACCGGCCCCGCGGCGGAAGACATGAAGATGTCGCCGCTGTTGAACACGGTGAAGCCGGCCGCGAGCGTCGAGAAGTTGGGGTCACCCCCCGCTGCGGTGACCGGGCTGGTCGTGTGCGAATTCAGCACCGTACCGTTGTTGGTGACGACGAAGCCGGCGTTGAACGAGTTCATTCCGCTATGGACGGTGCCGGATGAACTTGAGTCGCGGATCATGCCGTGATTGACCGCGGTATGGCCGGCCGCGTTGTTGAACGATCCGTCGCCGAGCGTGACGTTGACCGCCGCGATGACGTCGGCGACGAAGCCGGAGAACTGGTTCTGCCCGATGGCGCCGCCGGCGAGGATGCCGGGCAGCGTGGCGGCGTTGACCGCGCCGTGCACGTCGACGTTGATGATCTGCCCGAAATTCTGCCCGGCGATGATGCCCATGAACTGGCCAGGCCCAGTGACGTTCGGGTTGGCGTTGACGATGGCGTTGGCCAGATTGAGGTTCTGCACGATACCGCTCGCGCCGATGACGCCGAACAGGCCGAGGCTGTCGATCTTGGGATCGACGACGTTCACCGACAGGTTGCTGATGGTGCGGCCGAGACCGTCGAGCTTGCCGGTGAACGGGCTCGACGGCGTTCCGATCGGCACGAACGCGAAGCCGGTCATGTCGATGTCGCGGCCGAGCGCATAGAATCGGGAGCGCGAGGAATTATCGGTGTCGATCTGCTGCAGGTTCGAGGCGCTGTTCACCAGCATGAACTGGGTGAACTGGGACGGCAGCGTGATGGCGATCCTGCCGTTGACCGCAAGACTGAGGAAGTCCCGGGGAGCGCTGTAATTTGGATCGTTGTAGTACACCGTCACCGTGCCGGTGCTGGTGGTCCAGTCGACGCGGATGGTGAAGGTCGAAGCGGGCATCACGATCGTGCCGATCCCGGTGCCGGTGGAATCGGCGCGCATGACGAGATGGCCCGCCGCCGAGTTCTTGATGTTCGGGCCGCTGAGGCCGAGGTCGGGCAGGCGGATGTCGCGGAAGGCCGACATCGTCAGCGTGGTATTCGAGCTCCAGTGGACCGGCGCGTTGACGAAGATGTCGCCGTCGCCCGCGACCACGCTATTGTCGGTCGCGATGACGACGTTCTGAGTCCCCAGCATCGTCACCAGGACGGTGTTGATCATCGCCGACCCGGTCGGCGCCGTCCCGACGCCCGACCATATGGTGAAGCTCAGCGGGTCGAGCAGCAGCGTGCCGGCATTGCCGTTGGGCGCGCGCGTATCGACGCTGCCGTTGAAGTCGAGCGTGTTCTTGCCCGAGGTCTCGACGAACCCGCCATTGCCGAGCTGCGTGCCCCCGAGCGCCAGGATGGTGCCGGCGAACGAGAGCGTGTCGTTGGCCCACAGCACCACCTTGCCGCCGTCGCCGCGCTCGCGCGCCGACGCGTCGATCCGGGTCGTGCCGTCGACGCTCACCGTGGTGGCGTTGGGCAGCACGAAGCCTTCGAGCACGGCGCTCGGATTGTTGATCAGGCTCTTGTTCGGATTGCCGCCGCCCCAGTCGCCGCCGATCAGCACCTTGCCGCCGCCCACGCGGCCGGACACGTCGATGTTGGCGCCCGCGACCTCGATCGCCTCGCCAGTGACGATGACGGTGCCGCCCTTGGTGTCCTTCCTGTTGCCGGCCGCCTTGAGGGTGCCGGAGACTTTCACGCGCTGCGTCGGCGCGCCGGTGGGCTTGCGGTCGGCGGTGGCGGCGCCGAGCACGATGGTGCCGCCGCGCAGGCCCACCGTGTTGGCCTCGATCACGCCCGTGGTGTTGATCACCGAGTTCGACGACCGTGCGCGCCGCCGCCGCGGTGAGCTCGACGCGGCCGCCATTGGCCTTGAGCTTGCCCTCGTTGCCGACCAGCGCCCTGAGCGGCAGGCCGGTCGCGACGTCGCGCACCGAGTTGGCGATCTGGTCGCCGACCGCCAAGGTCACCAGTCTGTCGCCGTAGAAATCGAGCGTGAAGCCGTTGCCGGCCGCGAGCGCGACGGTGCCGAGGTTGGCCGTGATGGTGCCGGAATTGCGCACGCCCGGCGCGACCAGCGCGGCGAAGCCCGCGTTGGTCGCCGTGATCGTGCCCAGGTTGACGATCGAGGCGTCCGGCCGGCCCGGCGTGTCGAACTTGAAGCGGCCGGCCATGAAGTCTTCGTTCTTGATGTCGTGCGTGCTGGCGAGAAAGCCCGCCGTGTTGACGACCGAATTCGGGCCGAACAGGAAGCCGTCGCGGTTGATCAGGAACACGCGGCCGTTGGCGTCGAGGCGCCCGAGGATCTGCGAGGGGCCGAGCCCGCCGGTGACGCGGTTGAGCGCGATCGAGCTCGCGTTCGGCTGCACGAAGGTCGCGCGCTCGTTGACGCCGATGTCGAACAGACGCCAGTTGATGATGGCCTTGTCGGAGAACTGATTGACGGTGACGTGGGAAGAACCGGGATTGGTCACCGTGGCGGAGCCGCCGACCACGGTCGGGCCATCGGGTCCGGCAAGCGCGGCGGTCGGACCGAATGGCAGCAACGCTGCGAGCAGGAGATTGCGGACGGTCCGTCTCATCTCGGTCTCTCCTCAGCGCTTCGCCGCCAGGATGAAGAAGAAGCGCCAGTCGTCGCGCGGGCCCTCGACCGCCTTGGCGACCGACAAGTCCGCGCTGAAGGTGTCCTGCCATGCCAGCCGCACGCCGCCGCCGACCGAAGTCCCGTGCTGGGTCTTCGGCGTGTCGAGCGCCGGATCGATGTTGTAGACCCGGCCGTGGTCGGCGAAGAGGTAAAGCTGCGAGCGGGTCAGGTCCTTGATGCCGGTCGGCACGTCGTAGCGCAGTTCGCCGATCACCTGCCAGCAATGGTCGCCGAGCAGTTGCGAGGGATCGAAGGCGCGGCCGAAGAAGCGTCCGCCGTAGCCGCATTGCTCGGATACGAGAAGCGGCACGGCCGCATACTGGCCGAGGCCGGCAACGAACAGCGAGAAGTTATGTCCTAGGGGCTGCAGGCGACTCAGGATGCCTTCGACCTTGGTGAAATCGACGCGGCCCGATTTGGTCGAGCGCAGCGGATTGTCGTTGTCGGTGCTGCCGAAGCCTTGGATACCCTGGCTCACGGCAAGATTGAGCTGATTGATGCCGAGCAGGCTGTCGGCGAAGTCGGCGTCGGCTTTGAAGCGGATACCGCGGATGCGGTCGCCGGTGCTCGGCGGTGTGTTCGGGTCGTCGAAGAAGCTGCCGTTGTCGTTGGTCATGTAGCCGAGCGCGGTGAGCGTGAGATTGCGCTCGCGCAGGCGGATGACCGGATAGCTCAGTCCGGCTTCCACGATCGTGCTCTTGGTCTTGTACTGCAAGTCCTGCAGGCCGTTGCCGGGACGGCCGAAGCCATGGCTCGCGTTGATGAAGGCGATCAACCCTTCGCTGGTGAGCACCTGCTTGTAGCCGGCGGAAAAGTACTGCAGCTCCTCGAACTGGAACGTGCCGGCCCAGCTCGCCGTGAACGCCTCGTGCGCGCCGAGGATGTTGTTGAGCGTCACCGAGCCGAGATACTGGTACGGCCCGCGCGCCGGGCTGCCGCGGTTGTCGACGCGCGCCGCGGCATCGATGGTCTTCTCCACCACCTCGACCACCAGGGTCGCGGCGTTGGGATTGGTCTTGGAGGGCCGCAGGCTGGTGGCGAACTTCAAGCCCGGCAGGTCGTTGGCGAGCAGCAGATAGCGCTCGAGCGTGCGGATGTTGGCCGGCCGCTCGGCGATGATCTTGGCGCTGTAGTCGGTGAAGAAGTCGCGATAGCGCGCGAGCTTCACCATCGGCCATTCCACCGCGTCGACATAGCCCTCGACCACCTGGATGCGGATCACGGCGCCGCGCTTGCTGAGGTTCTGCGGCGGCACGATTGCGCGGGAGAGAACGTAGCCGTCGGCGCCGTACTTCGCCGTGATGCGGCGCGCCAGGTCGTAGATCGCGGCGAGCGGGATTTCCGGTCCGACCAGGTCGGCGTAGAGGGGGCTCAGTTCCGGCTCGCCGTAGATGGTCGAGCCGACGATCTTGAAGCCGCGCACCGTGAGGCGGATGGCGTCGGCGCCGTCGGGCGCGACCGTGCTCGGCAGTGTGATGGTACCGCCGGGCTGCGCCCGGGCCGGGGCCGGATCGACGAATCGCTCGCGCTCCCGCCCGGGTTGCGCGCTCGGTGGAACGGGCTGCGCAATCGCGGTCGCCGAGAGGCCGACTATCGCCAGGATCGCAATAAGATAGCGTCCGCCGGCGAACATCCGCGCTGGCTCCCCACTCGGTTACCCCATTCCACCGGGAGATCGAGATTTGCATGGCGCCTCCCGCAAGGGAATAGCGCCGCGGCCACACCCGGAGGCTTTCTTCCGTCATAATCAGAAGGGGATAGCTCTCCGGGGATGGCTTCCATGCCCGGCCCGGGCTAGCGTTACCGCCATTCCCGCCCCTTGGAGTATTATATTACCATTCTGGGAGGCCATCAGTCGGTTTTCGGCGTTAACCATCACATCCGATCGGCGACGAGCTTAAGCGGTTGCCGGCCGGAACGCATCCGGTCCGGAGGGGCACCATGAGCGGTGAAGGCGGCGTGTTCGACCCGTTCCGTGCGGCGGTCGGCAAGACGCCCGACGAGGCGAAGTTCTTCTGGACCGGCGGTCCGATCGAGGTCGCCGAACGCACCTGGTTCCAGTCGCGCTTCAGCGGCTGCACCGGCTTCGAGACCGACGAAGGCATCGTGCTCGTCGATTCCGGCCTCGCCGCGCTCGGGCCGGCGCTCGCCGCGATGCTGCGGGAAAAGACCAAGGCGCCGATCCACACCGCGATCTTCACCCACGGTCACGTCGATCATGCGTTCGGGCTCAAAGCCTTCCTGGTTCCCGGGCAGGCGGCGCCGCGCGTGATCGCCCACAAGGCCACGCTCGCGCGCTTCGAGCGCTACGCCCAGACGTCGCGACACAATGCGGCGATCAATGCGCGCCAGTTCGGCGGCGCGGTGCAGGCGGCGGAGAGCGGCGACCGCTTCAACAATTTCAAGTTTCCCGACCTGCTGCCGGACACGCTGTTCGACGAGGAACTCAGCACCCGTGTCGGCGGCGTGACGTTCGAGGTCCGTCACGCCCGCGGCGAGACCGACGACCACGCCTACGTCTATTGCCCGGAGCGGCGCGTGCTGTGCAGCGGCGACTTCTTCATCTCGTCGATGCCGAACGCGGGCAATCCGCAGAAGGTGCAGCGCTATCCGTGGGACTGGGCCGCGGCGTTGCGCGCGATGGCCGCGCTCGACATCGAGGCGCTGTGTCCGGGCCACGGCGGGCCTGTGGTCGGCGACCAGCCCAAGATCAAGCGCATGCTCGGCGAAACCGCGGACTTCCTCGAAGCGCTCGTGGCGGCGACCCTGGCGGCACTGGAAAAAGGCTCGCCGCCGCACGTCGACATCGTGCGCAGCGTCGCGACGCCGACAAGCGACTCGCCGTGGCTGCAGCCGATCTACGATGAGGCGGAATTCATCGTGCGCAACGTGCTGCGCCACTACGGCGGCTGGTGGGCCGGCCGGCCGAGCGACCTGAAGCCGGCGGAGCGGCAAGCGGTCGCGCGCGAAGTCGCGCAACTCGCCGGCGGAGCGCTCGTGCTCGCGGCGCGGGCCAATGCGCTCGCGGCCGCCGGCGATGTGCGGCTTGCCTGCCATCTCGCCGACTACGCGCTCGAGGCCGCGCCGGACGATGTGGTGGTGCAGCGCGAGGTCGCCGCGCTGTACGAGCAGCGCGCCGCATCGGAAGCGGGCCTGATGGCGCGCAACCTGTTCAAGTCGGCCGCGGCCTACGCGCGCGCCGGGCGGCCGTATCGATGATCTGTAGCCCGGCTTTCGCTGAAAGCGAAAGCCGGGGTCTGTTCTGCTGTCCCGGGTTTCGCTGAAGAGCGAAACCGGGCTACGGTTTCAGGTCGTTCACGCGCGCCACGAACGCCCGCACCTCGGGCATGATCTCGGGAAGAAGTGCGCGCACTTCGCCGCGCGTCATGCCTGGGCGCACGCGCGGATGATAGAGGATGTTGAGCAGATACTGATCGTAGACGCCGAAGAATCCCATCTGGACGTCGTCGTTGAACATGGTCCAGGGCACCGACGGGTCGTCGTTGATCGGCCCGAGCGACTGCAGGATCTCCTCGTAGGCGCAATCGTAGAAGATGAAATCGCCGGCATCGACGACGAGGAACACGTCGGAGCCGGTGATGCGGAAGGTCGCGTCCTTGCGGAAGCCGGACAGGCATTGCGGATCGAGCGAGCGCTGGATGCGGCGCGCGCGGTCGCTGCCGAACGCAGTGCGGAGCGTGCGCGCAAGGTCGCGGTTGCGCACCAGCCTGACCACGACGTTGGCGGCATCGCGTTGCTGCGTCACCGCGATGTCGAGATGGGCGACGCGGCGGCCGATGTCGGCGACGACCTCCGCGACCGCGGCGCGGCGGTCCGGCTGCGCGCTGCCGTCGAGAAACACGCGCACCGGACCGTCGTATTTGCGGATGCGATTGCTCTTCCCGGCGAGGCGCATTTCCGCCCCGAACGCGATCTTGAAGAAGCCCGCGAAGATCTGGGCGTCGGTGAAGGTCTTGCGTTCCTTCGCGCGTGCCGCGGCGATTTCCGGCACCTCGGCAAGCGCAAGACCGGTCGACAGAACTCCCCCGGCCAGCGCGATGCAGAGCGCGGCAGCGGCGCGCGTCACGTCGCCGACGACAGACGGGAGGCGCGCGCCTGCAGCGCGCGGATGCGGTCGGCGAGACTGCCCTTGCCGTCCTCGGCCGCCGCGGGAGCCGTGATCGGCAGCGGCTTGGTCGCACCGTTGACCGTCGCGGTCGTGCGCACCGTGTCCTGCGCCAGGATCGTCTCGATCGCGGAGCCGGGACCCTCGAGCACGGAGGTGAGCCGCGCGACCTCCGCCGCGACATCGTTGATGCGTTCGCGTAGGAGCGCATTCTCGACCCGCTCGGCGGCCCAGGTCGCTTCGGCCTCGCGCTTCATCGTGGTGACCTCGCGCTGCAGCTTGGCGCGATCCTCGCGCGCGCGTTCGAGCTGGTTCTCGGCCAGTGTCTTCTCCGCGCGCAACGCTTCGGTCGCACTGTCGTAGCGGCGATCGATCGTGACCAGCTCCTGGCGCAGATCAGCTTCGATGCGGCGGGCTGAATCGAGGTCGATCTTGAGCTGGTCGCGCTCGCGCTCGCGATCGGCCAGCGCACGCATCTGTTCGGAAAGCCGCATCTCGAGATCGGCGATGCGCCGGTTCATGATCTCGGCTTCGGTGGTCTGGGTCGCGATCTGGCGTTCGAGCTGGGCGACGCGCAGCCCCAGGCTTTCGACCGTGCCGCGCTCCTTGGCCAGTTCCGCGGTTGCGCTCTCGGCGGCCGTTTTTTCGCGCGCGTAGCGTTCCGTGGTGTCCTTCAAGTCCTTGTCGAGACCGCTGACCTGATCCTTGAGCGTGTCGACCTGGGTCTTGAGCGCCACGATCTCGACCCGCTGGCTGTCGCTGAGCACCGTCTTGTCGTTGAGATCGGTGGTGAAGCGGGCGAGCTCGGCTTCCTTGTCGGCGAGGTTGCGCTCGGCCTCGCGCAGCGTGCCGGTCTTGACGGCGAGCTCCTCTTCGGTCGCGCGCAACTGTTCCTTCAACGACTTGTCGCGCGACTCCAGGGCGAAGATGGTGGCGGTCTTTTCCCCGAGCTCGGCCTTGAGGCGGTTGATGGCGTCGCCCTTCTTGCCGAGGTCGGCGAGCTGGCTCGTGGTCTTGCCCTTGAGCTGCTCGACGCTCATCTCGAGCCGGCGGGTCGACATGGCGAACTCGGCGCGCAGCTGATCCTTGTCGGCCTGGATCTCGGTCATCGACAGCGGGGTCGCGGCTTCCAGCCGGCGCGTCGTCAGCCGCACCGCGCGCCCGTGCACGAACGGAACGATGATGAGCCCGAGCAGGCTCGCGGCGAGAAATCCGAGCCCGAAGATCATGATCGGTTCGATCATGGATTACGCCTCCAAGCCCCGATCGCTGACCGAGCAATCACCATGCCACGCGCGCGCCGCCACTTCCAGCATCCCTGCCGGTTAACCTGAATCGGGGTTCGTCATGCCCGGCCTTGTGCCGGGCATCCACGTCTTGCTTGGCTCGCACCAAAGACGTGGATGGCCGGGACAAGCCCGGCCATGACGGTGGATAGGATTTGTGCATGCAAGGCGAAGAATGTCCTAGAACGGATTCCACGTCGCCGTGGGCGTGAATTTGAGATAGCCGACATTGGCGCCGAGGCGCAGGCCGACGCCGGAGCGGATCGGCACCAGCACGATCCGGTTGGCGGTGAGTGCCGTCATGCCGAGCCCGCCGACGATGTAGGCCGAGCCGTCGATGCCGCCGAAGCGCTGGTAGATCGCCTGCGTTGCCGGCAGGTTGTAGACCAGCACCATGGTGCGCGAGCCCTCGCCGCCGACGTCCCAGCCGAGCGTCGGACCCTGCCAATAGACGCGCAGGTCGCCGGCATTCTTGGTGTAGAGCGTGCCTTCCCCGAACCGAAGTCCGCCGATGAAGGCGCCGCCGCCTTCCTGCCCGAGGATGTAGCCGTTCGGCTGGCCCCAGGTGCTGAAGGCGCGTTCCACGATGGTGGCGAGCCCGCGCGAGACGCCGCCGAAGAACTTGTGACCGGCGTCGAGGATCTCGTTGGAGCTGAAGCGGGATGGATTGCTCTGCTGCGCGACTGCAGGCGCAGCCGACAACCCGGCGAAAAGCAGGCCGAGCAAGAGCAGGTTTCGAACGGCACGCATGGGCGCTCCTGGGCGGTATTGGGCGGCAGCCGGCTTAACCGGTTGCATACGAGAATGCCGACATATTGAAGGCGTTAGCCCCGAATCGGGAAAACTTCTGCAGGAACTATGACGGCAGCACGGCAGCGAAGGAAGAGACTGGCCGCCGCGCTCGGCGCGGGACTCGTCCTGTTCCTGGCGGGTGGGTGGCTCAGCGCGGCGACCACCGAGCGGGTGGTGGTCGATCGCCATACCGGGCTCGCCCTCTATGGGTTTGATCCGGTGGCCTATTTCACCGAGGCCAGGCCCGCGCTCGGGCGTGCCGACCTGGAATACCGGCATGCCGGCGCGATCTGGCGCTTCCGCAGCGTGGGCAATCGCGGCGCGTTCGTTGCCCATCCCGCCATCTACCTGCCGCGGTTCGGCGGCCATGATCCGCTCGCGATTGCGCGCGGCGTCGCGACGCCCGGCCATCCGCAGCTGTGGTTGCGCCACGCGGACCGGCTGTTCCTGTTCCACAGTGTCGAGAGCCGCGACGCGTTTGTCGTCGATCCCGATACGGCGCTGGCGGCGGCCGAGGCGCGTTGGCCCGAGGTGCAAAAAGCGCTCGTGCCATGAAGCGCGCTGTAGCCCGGCTTTCGCTCTTCGGCGAAAGCCGGGACAGCCCGTGAGACTCCCCGGATTGCGCCACAGGCTGCTGAGCGGCGGAAACGCAGGTGAGGCGCAACCCGGGCTACGTCCGTAGCCCGGCTTTCGCTCTTCGGCGAAAGCCGGGACAGCCCGTGAGACTCCCCGGATTGCGCCACAGGCTGCTGAGCGGCGGAAACGCAGGTGAGGCGCAACCCGGGCTACTTGCGCGGCAGCGCGCGCGTCGGATCGCCCCAGGCGATGAAGCCGGGCACACGGAAAAGCTCCGCCGCGCATCCGTACGGCAACGGCGCGCCGTTCGGTGCCGCCATGGTTCCGCCGGCCGCGACCACGAGGGCGTGCCCGGCCGCGATATCCCATTCCGAGGTCGCGGCGAGGCGCGGATAAACGTCCGCCGCGCCTTCCGCCACGCGGCAGAACTTGAGCGCCGAGCCGCAGACCACTCGCTCGATCGGTTCGAAACGCGCGATGAAGGCTGCCGTTGCGGCATCGGCATGCGAGCGGCTGACGACCGCCGCGGGATGCCGCCCGTTCCATGCGCGGGTACGGATGGCGTGCTTTTCCTGCACGCCGCCGGTGAAATCGCCCAGGCGCAGCCGTTCTGCGCTGCCGGCGGCCCCGCGCCAAAGCGATCCCAACGCCGGCGCCGCGATCACGCCGATGGCCGGGACCCCGGCGCGCACCACCGCAATATTGACGGTGTATTCGTCGCGCTGCGCCACGAACTCCCGGGTGCCGTCGAGCGGGTCGACCAGGACGAACTGCGCTGCGCCGAGATGGGCGGTCGGATGCTCGGACGCCTCCTCGGAAACCACCGGTACGCCGGGCATGACCCGCGCCAGCCCGGCGAGGATGATGGCTTGCGCGGCGTCGTCGCCGGCCGTGACCGGTGACTGATCCGGCTTGAGGCGCACCGTGAGGGCATCGGAGCCGATGGCGAGGATGGCGCGCGCCGCCTGGCAGGCGATCTCGCTCAGGCGATCGAGCAATCGCGCGTCGCCTGCGGCAGCGGCCGAATCCTGCTTCACCAGACCGTTCTCCGAGCGCCAACCGACTTTGCAGCGCCAAGGGCAGGGTGTATCACACCGCGCCCGCCGCCACCCCGCGCCGTTTGATTCGCGGCCGCGGCGGACCGCATGTTCCGACCGGAGACCTTGATGTCCGTCCCCGTCACGCTCGAATCGCTCGATCTCGCGGCGCTGCTGTGCTCTCGCGTCTGCCATGATCTGATCAGCCCGGTGGGCGCGGTGGTCAACGGCATCGAGGTGATCGAGGACGACAGCGACGAGCAGACCAAGACGTTCGCGCTCGACCTGATCAAGAAGAGCTCGCGGCAGGCGTCGGCGCGGCTGCAGTTCTGCCGGCTCGCCTTCGGGGCCGCCGGATCGGCCGGGGCCGCGATCGATCTCGGCGACGCCGAAAGCGTCGCCCGCGGCATGATGGAGGACGACAAGACCAAGCTGCGCTGGAAAGTGCCGCGCGTGTTGTTGGCGAAGAACCGGGTCAAGCTCCTGCTCAATCTCCTGCTGCTCGCCGGAGGGACCATTCCGCGCGGCGGCACCCTGACGGTCGACGCACAAGGCGCGGGCGATGCGATGGGCTTCCGCGTCGTCGCCAGCGGCCTCAATGCGCGCATCCCGGCGGCCGTCCCCGCGCTCGTCGCCGGCGATAGCGGCGGCAACGCGGTCGACGTCCACGCGGTGCAGCCGTTCTTCACCGGCATGCTGGCGCGCAGCTGCGGGATGACGGTCAATCTCGCGGCCGAGGGCGACGCGATCGTGCTCACGGCGCGCTGAGGTCGCGCGCGTTCTCTCCTGTCGATGACGGAGAATGAGCTGCGCGGGTTGTACGCAGCGACGGTGCGAGCTGGTAGGTGGATTGGGACGATGTTCGACGTCCGCACCTGCATGGATGCTGCCAGCCGCGGCCGCCTCGACCATTGGGTGCACGACTACTTGAGCGCCGGCCCGTGGGCCAATGCGGGCCTGCGCGACGGTCTGCGGCTCCAGCGGCGCTATTGGATCGGCCCGTTGTTGCTGCCGCTGCAGCGGCTGGACCGTTGCTGCGGTCCGGAGCCGGGCATGGAGTTCCCCATTTCTGCGGATGCGTGGCAGCGCAGGGTCTCCGCTATCGCGTCCCGGCTTGCCGACCCGATGGATGTTCCGCCGCTCCTCATCGAATGGCGCGCAGGGGCGCTGAGCATCCGCGATGGCAACCATCGGCATGCGGCGATGGCGGCGGCCGGGTGAAACGCCTGCTGGGTCATCGTCTGGTGCAATAGTTCAGGCGATTACGACAGGGCGCGGGAAGCTCTCGGCGGAATTGAGTGACCCCTTTCCCGCGTATTTCGGCGCGAGTGCCGCCAAACGAAGATGCGTAGCCCGGATAGAGCGATATCCGGGAAGCCCGCCGCCAGCAGCACCGATCCCGAATTTCGCTGACACTCAATCCGAGCTACGGGGGCTAACCAGTAGGGCCGGAGTGACCTTCAGCGCCTCGGCGATCCGAGCCAGCACGCTGATCGTGATATTACGCTTGCGGCACTCGACCCCCGAAATGTAAGTGCGGTCCAAGTCCGCCGCGAACCCCAACTTTTCCTGCGACAGCTTCTTCGGCTTCTTGCCCTCGCGGATATGCTTCACGTTCGCAGCGACCGTGGCAATGATGCCCTCGTGCCGCTTGGTCTTCTTGCCTTTCCTGGCCTTCTTCGCCATGCGGCCATTCGGGGCGATTTGTCGACTATAAGTCTATGGACTATGAGTCACATTTCTCTGGACTAGACATTGGCGGTGGTTTACAACTCACGCGTTGAATCACGGATATGCTGAGATGAAACAACGCCGCGCCGGCCCCGAAGACGTCGCGATCGGCCAGAAAATCCGTGCGCTGCGGCTGGAGCGCGGCCTGTCGCAGGAGGAGTTGGGCCGCGCGGTCGGCGTCACGTTCCAGCAGATCCAGAAATACGAGCGCGGCGCCAACCGGGTGTCGGCGGGTCGGCTGCAGAGGATCGCCGACGCGCTGCAGGTGTCGGTCACGTTCTTCTTCGGCGTCGACGACGCCGGCAAGGCGAGTCGGGAAACCGGGTTCGGCTGCCTGAAATCCAAGAAGGCGCTGCGGATGGCACGCGCATTTGCCGGCATTCGGGCCGCACCGGCCCGGAACGCGCTGGTGTTCCTCGCGGAAATGATCAAGCGCCAGGAACGTGCCGGTAGCGTGCCAGGAGTGCCACGCGCTCCGTCCTCATCCTGAGGAGCGGCCGAAGGTCGCGTCTCGAAGGATGGAGGCGCCACCGAGTCTGTGGCCATGGTTCGAGACGCCGCGCCACAAGCGCGTTCGCGCGCGTCCTTGAACCGCCATGGCGCGGCTCCTCACCATGAGGAGCAGAGTTCACGGCGCCGGTGAACGGGTCGCGAGGACCATGCCCAAGACCCCATCGAGCGTGAAATCCCCCGCGGCGAGCGACATCGTGATCGGACGCAATGTCCGCGCCCACCGCCTCGCGCGTGGCCTGTCGCAGAGCGAGATCGCTCGCGCGCTCGGCGTCTCCTATCAGCAGGTGCAGAAATACGAGGGCGGCTTGAACCGGATCAGCAGCGGCCGACTTACGCGCATCGCCGTGGAGCTAGGCGTACCGCTCGCGACGCTGTTCGAGGGTGTCGTGCCGGGCGGGCCGGGGCACGCCGTGTCGTACCTGCACCTCATCGCCGACCCGGAGCCGCTGCGGCTGGCGCAAGCGTTCGCGCGCGTGCAGGACCGCGATGCGCGTAACCTGATCGTGGCCTTGGTGGAGCTGATGGCGCGGGGGTAGGGCATCCCCGTCGCAGACGTTAATTTTCCCCTAAACGCAGACCCCCCGATCGCCCCTAGAGGTCCGAAATTGCGGGATTTTTCCCGCCCCGGCGGAACCCGCGCAACCATTCCTCAACCCTTTCCCAACACACTTCGTTAGCTCCCGAAAGGTTGTGCGGCCGGGGCGGCCGAACCTGTCGACGAAGGTCGCTTGTCCAATGGACGATCTGCTGCGCGAATTCCTGACCGAGACCTACGAGAGCCTGGACGTCGTCGACGTCGAGCTCGTGCGCTTCGAGCAGGAACCGAACAACGCCAAGATCCTCGACAACATTTTCCGCCTCGTCCACACCATCAAGGGGACCTGCGGATTCCTCGGCTTGCCGCGCCTTGAGGCGCTGGCGCACGCGGCCGAGACCCTGATGGGCAAGTTCCGCGACGGGATGCCGGTGACCGGCGAAGCCGTCACGCTCATTCTCTCGACCATCGACCGCTTGAAGGAAGTGCTCGGCGGGCTCGAACAGAATCAAGCCGAGCCCGAGGGCTCGGACGGCGACCTGATCGGCGACCTCGAACGCATGGCGGTGGAAGGCACTGTGCCTGCCGCGCCGAAGCCGGAGGCGAAGGCGGTGACCGGCACGCTGGTGGCGCAGACGCTGGAGCGTCCGCTGCGTCCGGGCGAAGTCTCGCTCGACGAGCTCGAGCGCGCCTTCCGCGACACCGTCGTCGAAGCTGCCCCCGCGAAAGCGGAATCTCCGCCCGCGAATGCCGAGGCGAAGCCGAAGCCGGCCAAGGCCGAGCGCAAGCCGAGCGAGGGCGAAGAGGAGAAGGCTGACTCAAAAGTCGCCAACCAGTCGATCCGCGTCAACGTCGAGACCTTGGAAAACCTGATGACCATGGTCTCGGAGCTGGTGCTGACCCGCAACCAGCTGCTCGAGATCGTGCGCCGGCACGAGGAGTCGGAGTTCAAGGTCCCGCTGCAGCGCCTTTCCAACGTCACCGCCGAGCTGCAGGAAGGCGTCATGAAGACGCGCATGCAGCCGATCGGCAATGCGTGGCAGAAGCTGCCGCGCATCGTGCGCGATCTCGCGACCGAGCTCGAGAAGGATATCGAGCTGGAGATGCACGGCGCCGACACCGAGCTCGACCGGCAGGTGCTCGACCTGATCAAGGATCCGCTCACCCACATGGTGCGCAACTCCGCCGACCACGGATTGGAGACGACCGAGGAGCGGCGCGCCGCCAACAAGCCGGAGAAGGGGACGATCCGGCTCTCGGCCTATCACGAGGGCGGTCACATCATCATCGACATCTCCGACGACGGGCGCGGGCTGAATACCGCGAAGATCAAGGCCAAGGCGGTGGCCAACGGGCTCGCCTCCGAGGCCGAGGTCGACAAGATGACCGAGGCGCAGGTGCACAAGTTCATCTTCGCGGCCGGCTTCTCGACCGCCGCCAAGGTGACCAGCGTGTCCGGCCGCGGCGTCGGTATGGACGTGGTGCGCAACAACATCGACCAGATCGGCGGCACCATCGACGTGAAGTCGGTGTTCGGCGAAGGCTCGAGCTTCCTCATCAAGATCCCGCTCACGCTCGCCATCGTCTCGGCGCTGATCGTCGAGGCCGGCGGCGACCGCTTCGCCATCCCGCAGCTCGCGGTGGTCGAACTGGTGCGCGCGCAGAGCAATTCGGAGCACCGCATCGAGCGCATCAAGGACGCGCCGGTCCTGCGCCTGCGCAACAAGCTGCTGCCGCTGATCCACCTCACCAAGCTGCTGCAGATGGCGGACGGCGCCGACAGCGAGCCCGAGAACGGCTTCATCGTGGTGACCCAGGTCGGCAACCAGACCTTCGGCATCGTGGTCGACGGCGTGTTCCACACCGAGGAAATCGTGGTCAAGCCGATGTCGACCAAGCTGCGTCACATCGCGATGTTCTCCGGCAACACCATCCTCGGCGACGGCGCGGTGATCATGATCATCGACCCCAACGGCATCGCGCAGACGGTCGGCTCGTCGGTCAGCGCGGTCGACGAGGACAGCGAGGCGCAGCGCAACGCGGCGCTCGAGAAGACCACCTCGCTGCTCGTGTTCCGCGCCGGGTCGCCCGAGCCGAAGGCGGTCCCGCTCTCGCTCGTCACGCGCCTGGAGGAGATCGACGCGCGCAAGATCGAGCGGTCGAACGGCCGGCACCTGGTGCAGTACCGCGGCTCGCTCATGCCGCTGGTGCGCGTCAGCGAGGCCGTGCGCATCCGAACCGAAGGCGCGCAGCCGATGCTGGTGTTCTCCGACTCCGGGCGCTCGATGGGCCTGGTGGTCGACGAGATCATCGACATCGTCGAGGACCGGCTCGACATCCAGGTCGGCAGCGACACGCCCGGCATCCTCGGCTCGGCGGTGGTCAAGGGCCAGGCGACCGAGATCGTCGACGTCGGACATTTCCTGCCGATGGCGTTCGAGGATTGGTTCCGCCGCAAGGAAATGCAGGCCGAGGCGCTGACCCGGCCGCTGCTGTTGGTCGACGATTCGCACTTCTTCCGCAACATGCTCACTCCGGTGCTCAAGGCCGCCGGATACGACGTCACCACCGCCGCCGGCGCCGACGAAGCGCTCGTGCTGCTGAAGAAGGGCCAGCGCTTCGACGTCGTCGTCTCGGACATCGAGATGCCGGGCATGAACGGATTCGATCTCGCCGAGGCGATCCGCGCCGACGCGCGCACCGCACGGATCCCGATCATCGCACTGTCCTCGGTGACGTCGCCGGCGGCAGTCGAACGCGGGCGGGCGGCCGGCTTCGACGATTTCGTCGCCAAGTTCGACCGCCAGGGCCTGATCGCGGCGCTGAAGGACACCGGCGTCGAGTGGGACGAGGCGGCGTGAGGAAACGAGCATGAGCGCCAACGTCGCAGCGCACGGCGAGCACGTCACCGAATACGTCACCGTGCTGATCGGCGGCCAGCTGTTCGGCCTGCCGATCTCGCGCGTGCAGGACGTGTTCATGCCCGAACGCCTGACGCGGGTGCCGCTTTCGGCGCCCGAGATCGCCGGCGTGCTCAATCTGCGCGGCCGCATCGTGACCGCGCTCGACATGCGGCGCCGGCTCGATCTGCCGCCGCGTGACGATGCCCGTCCGCCGATGGCGGTCGGCATCGAGCTCAAAGGCGAATCCTATGGACTGCTGATCGATACCGTCGGCGAGGTGATGAAGCTTGCCGACGCAAGCCGCGAGTCGAACCCGGTCAATCTCGATGCGCGGCTGGCGAGCGTATCCGCCGGCGTGCATCGGCTCGACGGGCAACTGCTCGTGATTCTCGACGTCGACCGCGTGCTCGACATGGCGACCGAAGCTATGGCCGCGTGACGCCAAGCGGAAACTGGTCTGCGGCCGGGTCGATGGACGCCGGCGCACGAACGAGGTGACTTACGATGAAGACCTGTCTGGTGGTCGACGACTCGAGCGTCATACGCAAGGTTGCGCGGCGGATCCTCGAGGGGCTCGATTTCAAGATCAGCGAAGCGGAGGACGGTCAGCAGGCGCTCAATCAGTGCAAGAACGCGCTGCCTGACGCGATCCTGCTCGACTGGAACATGCCGGTGATGGACGGCTACGATTTCCTCAAGGCGCTGCGCCGGCTGCCCGGCGGCGACCAGCCGAAGGTGGTGTTCTGCACCACCGAGAACGACGTCGCCCATATCGCGCGCGCGCTCTCGGCCGGCGCCAACGAGTACATCATGAAGCCGTTCGACAAGGAAATCGTCGAAGCCAAGTTCCAGGAGGTCGGGCTGATCTAAGGCCCGCCTGAAGCCGTCGCGTCGCGTAGCGTCAGTTCCAAAGTAGTGCGTACATGAGTGTTGCCGTCACCGTTGCGCCTGCGTCCGCCGCCGCGCGGCTGCCCGATCCCATCCGCGTGATGATCGTGGATGATTCGGTGGTGGTGCGCGGCCTGGTCGCGCGCTGGATCGAGGAGGAGGCGGACCTCAAGGTCGTCGCCTCTGTACGCACCGGGCGCGACGCCGTCGAACAGCTGCTGCGCGCCGATCCGCATGTCGTGCTGCTCGACATCGAGATGCCGGACCTCGACGGGATCTCGGCGCTGCCGCTGCTGCTGGCGAAGAAGCGCGACCTCGTCGTCATCATGGCCTCGACGCTGACGCGGCGTAATGCCGAGATAAGCCTGAAGGCGCTCTCGCTCGGCGCCGCCGACTACATCCCGAAGCCGGCGAGCAACCGCGAAGTCACGACCTCGGCGGACTTCCGGCGCGAACTGGTCGAAAAGGTCCGCCAGCTTGGCCGGCGCCGCCGCGCCGGCGCGACCGCACGCGCGCGGCCTGCCGCCGCGGCGGCTGCCGCAGCGCCTGCTGCCGCGGCGCCGATCCGCCTGCTTCCGTTCGCGCCGACGCCGCCGCGCGTCCTGCTGGTCGGTTCATCGACCGGCGGACCGCAGGCGCTGACCGCGCTCATGAGCCGCCTCGGACCCGTGGCGGAGCGGTTTCCCGTGCTGATCACCCAGCACATGCCGCCGACCTTCACCACCATCCTGGCCGAGCATCTCGCGCGCGCAAGCGGCCGGCCGGCGCACGAACCGGCCGACGGCGAGCCGATCCAGGCCGGCACCATCTACCTCGCGCCCGGGGGGCGCCACATGCGCATCGAGCGCCGCAACGGGGCGGCTGCGATCGCCCTCGACGACGGGCCGCAGGTCAATTTCTGCAAGCCGGCGGTCGATCCGCTGTTCGCGAGCGGGGCGGCGGTCTACGGCGGCGGGGTGTTCGCCGTGATCCTCACCGGCATGGGCCATGACGGCACCCACGGCGCCGAGGCCGTGGTCGCGTCCGGCGGCAACGTGATCGCGCAGGACGAGGCGACCAGCGTGGTGTGGGGCATGCCGGGCTCGGCCGCGCACGCCGGCGTGTGCGCCGCCGTGCTGCCGCTCGACCAGATCGCGCCCCGGATCGTACGCCAGTTCATAGGAGAGAAGTCGTGACGCCGCTCGACTACGACTATCTCCGCAAGCTGCTCAAGGAGCGCTCCGGCCTCGTGCTATCGGCCGACAAGCAGTACCTGGTCGAAAGCCGGCTCGCGCCGGTCGCGCGCAAGGCCGGGCTCGCGGGCCTGAGCGATCTCGTGCTCAAGCTCAAGGCCGGCAACGAGCGCCTGACCGTCGACGTGGTCGAGGCGATGACCACCAACGAGTCGTTCTTCTTCCGCGACAAGATCCCGTTCGAGCACTTCCGCGACGCCATCGTGCCGGCGCTGACCGCGGCGCGCGGGCGGGAACGGCGCATCCGCATCTGGTGCGCGGCCGCGTCCACCGGCCAGGAGCCCTATTCGCTCGCCATGAGCCTGAAGGAGATGAAGGACCGGATCGGCGGCTGGCGCGTCGACCTGATCGCCACCGACATCTCGCTCGACGTGCTGGAGAAGGCCAAGGCCGGTCTCTACAGCCAGTTCGAAGTACAGCGCGGGCTGCCGATCCAGATGCTGGTCAAGCACTTCGCGCAGGTCGGCGACACCTGGCAGATCTCGCCCGAGATCCGCGCCATGGTGCAGTACCGGCCGCTCAACCTGCTCAACGATTTCTCCCATCTCGGCAGCTTCGACCTCGTGTTCTGCCGCAACGTGCTGATCTATTTCGACCACGAGACCAAGATCGACGTGTTGCGCCGGATCGCGCGGCTTCTTGCGCCGGACGGATTCCTCGTGCTCGGCGCGGCCGAGACCGTGGTCGGCCTGACCGACGCGTTCAAGCCGGTCGCCGACAAGCGCGGGCTCTATGCGCCGAACAAGGCGCCGAGGCCGGTAGCGGCGCCCGCGCCGATGGCGCTGCGGCCGGTGTCGGTCGGAGCGCGGTAGGCAGGCGGCCTGCGCGCCCGTCACCGCAAGCGTCGGCCCGGCTCAACCACCACCTGCAACTCGATCCGGCCGATCAGCCCGGCGCGTTCCTGCTCCGCAGCCGCGATGGCCGCGGCGGTCTGCCGCGCCGTGCTGGCGTTCGAGCCGAACGCGACCAAGCCGCCGAGCGTCGAGGTGAGCGCGCCCATCAGGGATATGCCGTACGGGGTGACGGCACCGAGCAGGATCAGCGACGTCCAGGCGGCTCCGCCGCTGAGCGCCATCTTGGCGATGAGCGCGATCTTGCGGCAGCGCTCGGCCGCACCGGCGAGTTCTTCGATCCGGGCTTCGAGCCGCGCGATCCGCTCGCGCGGGTCGTCATCCCCCGAAGTGTCTTCCGTCCACGCGTCCATCGGTATTCTTTGCGTTTGCGCGCCTGTCATGCACCAATCCTATCCACCGTCATGGCCGGGCATAGCCGTCCGAAGGACGGCGTCGCTTCGCTCGCCTATGTCCCGGCCATCCACGTCTTTGATTCAAGAAAAACAAGACGTGGATGCCCGGCACAAGGCCGGGCATGACGGTTGATGGACTCATCGTACTAGAGAGCGATCAAGCGCGGATCCAGGTCTCCGAGAAGGCCAGCATCGCGGTCGTGATGGTATGACCCGCGATCTCGCGCGGCACCGGCTTGCCCGGCAGGCTGCGGCCGTTGACCGTGACGGTCGCGTCCCGGCAGCCGACGAACAGGCTCGGCATCGAGTGCTTGGCGGTCGCCGATTTGTCCGGCGGCAACGCGAAGCAGAACGGTTCTCCAAGCCCGCTCCAGGTCAGCACCACGGTCAGGTCGCCGGCCTTGACGGTCTCGCTGTAAGTGCTCGCCGGATCGCCCGCGGCTTCGACCCGGTCGAGCCGCCGATAGATGAGACCGCCGAGGCCCGGCAGGCCCTTCCAGGCGCCGAAGTGCGACACGAAGTCGGAGACCAGGTAGCGCGCCAGTTTCTCGTTGTCGTGGAAGCAGTAATTGGCGCGCTCGGCCGGCGGGCTCGCGTCCTGCGGCGACTGCATCAGCACCAGCGCGTGGCCGCGACCGTGCGGGGAGAGCACCACGCGGAAGAAGCTCGCCAGCGTGATGAACGGGCCGTCGGCGCGCTCCTTCAGCGAGATGCCGGGGTTCTCGCCCGACCATTCGACGGTGCCGGGAAATACGATCGGGTCCGCCATGAGTGTCTCCTTTTTGGATGTTTGATCCTAGCATGACCGTGCGGCGCGTAGGGTGGGCAAAGGCGCGGCCCGGATTTCACAATGACGCGTTGAATTGCGGTCCGCGCCGTGCCCACGCGGACGGCTCACGCATGAACCGCGTGGGCAAAGGCGCGCGAGGCCGGTGCGAGTTCTCGCTGGTAGAGTTTCGCGCCTTTGCCCACCCTACGATCCTTAGCACGTCCGCGCGGCCATGGCCCGCAGCGCTACGCCGATGCCGGCGAGCATGTCCCAGCCGGAAGAGTGGCCGACGCCGCGCAGCGACGCGACGGCGGCGTCGAGCTCACCGGCAACGGCCGAGGTCGCAGCGTTGTGCAGATGCGCGCCGACATGGCCCGCGGCGGCCGCGCGCAGGAAAGAACCGCTCAGCGGCGAGGTCAGCGCCGGCGGCGCATCCGTGATCGCCCGCGCCAGAGCGGCGTGCACGCCGGTTTCTCCGCATGCCCGCAGCAGCGCCAAAGCGCCGATCAGCAGGTCGTCGCCGGACGGCGTCAGGCCGGGCCCGAGCCCGATCAGGCCGTGCACGGCATCGGCCGAAGCTTCCTCGCCGCGCGACGCGGACAGCCAGGCCTCGAACGCGGCGATGCGCGGGCGGGCGAAGCGCGTGAGCGGGGCGGGTGTTTGCGGACACAGCGCGGGCCGGGCGAGCCCTTCCGGCGGCGCTTCGGCGGCGGCACGAGCGCCGAGCGCTGCGGCAAGCGCGCCTGCGTGCCGTGCCCGAACGGTTGTGCGCCGGCCGAACATCAGGCGCGCGTCACGTGCGTGCCGCTGCGCCCCGCGAGCGCCGGCACGGCCATGTCGAGATCGGTGATGATGACGCGTTTTCCGCCGCCTTCGAGGAAGCTGATGGCGGCGTCGATCTTCGGCCCCATGCTGCCGGGCGGAAACTGGCCTTGCGCCTGGTGGCGCTTGAGCTCGTCAAGCGTCGTGGTGCCGAGCTCGCGCTGCCGCGGCGTGCCGAAATCGACGGCGACCTGGCGCACCGCGGTCAGGATCAGCAAGGTCTCGATGTGCAGCACGTTGGCCATCAGCGCCGAGGTCATGTCCTTGTCGATGACCGCCGCGACCCCGTTGCGCACGCCCTTGGCGCCGCGCACGACCGGAATGCCGCCGCCGCCGCCCGCGATCACGATCGAGCCGCGCTGGGCAAGTTCCTGGATCAGCGAGATGTCGCAGATGTGGCGTGGCCGGGGCGAGGGCACCACGTGACGCCAGCCGCGGCTCCCGTCCTGCTTCATGCGCCAGCCGAGCTCGGCCGATATCTCTTCGGCCTGCTCGCGCGTGAAGAACGGGCCGATGAATTTGGTCGGATTGCCGAACGCAGGATCGTCGGCATCGACCTCAACCTGGGTCAGCAGGCAGGCGACGTGGCGCGGGCTGCCTGCTTCACGCAACGCGTTCTCGAGCGCCTGCACCAGCAGATAGGCGATGCCGCCCTGGCTGTGCGCCACGCAGATGTCGAGCGTCATCGGCGGAACGCGGGCGCGCGAGAGCGCCTGCCGCATCAGGATCTTGCCGACCACCGGACCATTGCCGTGGGTGATGACGAAGAAGTTGTCGGCGAGCGCGAGCGGCAACAGCGCTTGCGCGGTGCGCGCGGCGATCTGCTTCTGCTCTTCCGAAGTTCCCGCGATCGCCTCGGGATGCGTGGCGTTGCCGCCGATCGCGATCAGCAGCTGCTTCGGGATGGCGAGCGGCTCGACCATGCTCAGCCCTCGAGCGACCCGCCGACCGCCGCAATCGCGATTTGCGCCGCATCGGCGTTGGAGTCCGCGACGATCACGCCGGCCTCGGTGAGCTTGCGCACCTGGGCCTGGCGCGGCTGCGGATCGAGGTCGGTGCCGGTCACCGATGCGACGATCATCGGCCCGCCGTTGCGCCGCGCGAGCATGCCGGCCAGATGCCCGGCCGGGTCGGGATGACCGCCGAGACCCAGCACGAGGTCGAGCAGGATGACGCCGACCGTCGGATCGGCCAGCGCTTGCGCAAGCGGCGCGTCGCGCACCGCCGGCTCGATCATCGGATGCGGCCGTCCGCGCGTGAATTCATCGTCGCCGAGGTCGACGAGGACGTGTCCGCCGTTCGCGTCTTGCATCGGCAAAGCACCCGGCACCGGCACGTTCGACGCGACCGTCAGGCCGGCTTGCGCGAACACGATCTGCGCTTCCGAACAGAGCGTCCCGCCGGCAAACAGCCCGCGCACCAGCTTCCCACGCGCGGCGGTGGGAGGGTTCGACCGGTGCGGCGTCGACGTTTGTCCGGTCGCCAGCTCCGCTGCGGCCTTCAACGTCGCGGCGCCGCGCGCATTCGCCGGCAGCGCCAGGCCCTGCGCGCCGAGGAAGCAGACGGTGAACGGCTTCGAACTGCGCGCAACGCGATCGAGCACCAGCCTTGCGACGGCCGCGGCGGGCGGCTTGGAGATCAGCACGATATGCCGCGTCGCCGCATCGGCGTCGAGCATGTCGATCGCCGCGAGCGCCGTGATCGCGCCGACCTCCGCCTTGAGGTCGCGTCCGCCGGTGCCGATCGCATGGCTGATGCCGCGCCCCCCGCGCGCGATCAGGCACGAAACTTCCTGGATGCCGGTGCCCGAAGCGCCGACGATACCGATGTCGCCGCGCGGCACGACGTTGGCGAAGGCGAGCGGCACGCCGCCGATGATCGCGGTGCCGCAATCCGGTCCCATCACCATCAGGCCCTTCTCGCGGGCCGCGCGTTTGAGCGCGACCTCGTCCGCGAGCGCCACGTTGTCGGAAAAGATCATCACGTTGAGGTTCAAGGCCAGCGCCTTGCGCGCCTCGGCGGCGGCGAAGTCGCCCGGCACCGAGATCAGCGCCAGATTGGCGTCGGGCAGCGCGCTGGTGGCGCCGCGCAGCGTGCGGGCCACCGCCAACGTTGCGGAGGCCGCGGCGGCGCGCGGCTGGTCGAGCCATCGCTTGGCCTGGCCGAGCGCCGCCTCGGCGGCGCCCGCGTCGCTCGCCCGCAGCGCCAGGATCAGGTCGCCGGGCGCGGCGCTTTCGCCCTCGGGGGCGAGGATGCCGGCCTCGCGCAGGATGTCCTTGTTGGCAGGCGTGCCGATCATCAGGCCGGCTTCCTCGACGCCGGACAGGGCCGCGGTCTGGCGGGCAATGCGCATCAGCACGAGCGAATCGAAATAGGTCGCGCGGCGGACCTCGTTGCGGATGACGCTCATTCGACGCCCATGGTTTTGGCGAACGCCACCAGCGCCTGCTCGAAGCATTTCAGCGGCGCCTTCACTACGCCGGCACCGACCTGGCCGACGCCGGGCTCGCGATGCGCGATGCCGGTGTTGATGGTCGGCGCCAGCGAGCTCTCGACCACCAGGCGGATATCGATGCCGGTCGGCACGCCGGCGAAATCCAGCGCCGGAATGGTCCACGCCGGATTCGGGCCGACCGTGATCTCCGCCATCGCGCGCGTGAACGCGGCCGCGTCCGAGGCGCGGCCGGCGCCGATATAGCCGACCACCGCGGGCGCGGCCGCCATGGCGAAGCCGCCGAGACCGACCGTCTCGACGATCGCCGAGTCGCCCATGTCGGGATTGGCGTCGCGCTCGCTGAAGCCGGGGAAATAGATGCCGGCCGGCATCTCGACCGGCGCGGTGAACCAGGCGTCGCCCGTGCCGGAGACGTGGATGCCGAAATCGGTGCCGTTGCGGCTCATCGCCGTCACCACCGACGAGCCCGCGATGCCGCGCGCCGGGTCGGCCAGCGCCTTGCCCATCGCCATGGCGACGTTGAGGAAGAACTGGTCGTTGCGGCCGATGAAGTCGAGACAGGCGGCAAGGTCATCGGCGCTCTGCGTCGTGCGTGCGAGCCTCGGTGCGAGCTCACGCAACAGCAGGCTCGAGCAGGCGACGTTGCGCTGGTGCATCTCGTCGCCCATGGTCAGCCCGCGCGCGATCAGCGGCTTCAGGCCGATGCCGCCGCCCGCACGCAAGGCGCGTCCGAGCGCAGGACCCAGCACGTCCCTGATCCAGCGCAGCCGGTTCAGCACCTCGGCATCGTTGCCGCCGAACCGCATCACCTTGCCGACGCCTTCGTTGACGGCGCAGAAGGCGCGGTTCCCGAACGCCTTGTTCTCCACCACCATCACCGGCTGGCTCATGGTGGTGAGCCCGGTCATCGGGCCGACCGCGCCGAAGTGGTGATTGGGATGGAAGGCGAAGCCGCCGCGCGCGGCTTGGCGCGCCGCGTCGTCGAGGTCTTGCGCCCAGCCTTCGAACACCGCGATGCCCTGCACCGCGCCGCGCATCGGGCCGCACATGCGCTCCCAGGAGATCGGCGGGCCGGCATGCAGGATCGTGCGGGCGTTCAGGACCGGGATGGCTTGCGCGGCCGGGATCACGTCGACCAGCACCGGCTCGCCGGCGAGCATGCGCCGCAGTGCTTCCTGGTTGGCCTCGTCGATCTGCTTCACGCCGCCAACTCAACTGCGCAATCGATCGAGCAGGCGCGCCAGCTGCGCGTCGCCCCCGGCCGGCGGCGTCCATTGGACGTGGACCACCGTGGCGCCCCGCTGCGCAAGGTTTGCGGCGAACATCTCCAGCCCGACATTGACGACGCGCGGCGGCGCGGCGAGGAGGCCTTGGTTCTTCTCGTCTTCCATCGCCCGGTTATCGGGGACCGCCGGGCGGCTGTCCATACAGCCGGTGGCGTAGCCCGGCTTTCGCCGGCGAAAGCCGGGGATCGCGTGCCACGGCAAGACCTGCCCCGGATTGCGCTGCGCGCAATCCGGGCTACGCCATCACCGGGCGCAGGAACGTGCGCTCCTCGGCCAGGATGAAGCGGCCCTCCTGCGCGAACGCGAAATTCGCCGCGCCGTCCGCATCGGCCTTAAGGCACGCCCGGTAGGCCTCGTAGGCGGCGAGGCTCGGAAACGAGATCAGCGCGTGCGCGATATTGTTGGTGCCCTCGTGCGGCATGAAGTAGCCGATCAGGTCGCCGCCGCACTTCGGAATGAGGGTGAGCCAGCGCCGCGCATAGGCTTCGAACTCGGCGCGCTTGAATGGATCGAGCGTATAGCGGATGTGGCAGGTGACGGTCATGGCGGGGCTCCGTTCAATCTCGCTGCGCACCCTGCCATCGCTCGCGACCGTGATGCTTCGGCCATCGCCGAAGCATTGCCGGCGTCCGTAGGGTGGGCAAAGGCGCGGCCACGATCTCGCGGTGAGGCGTCGAACGTCATCCGCGCCATGCCCACGCGGACGATCGAATGAAATGACAAGCGTGGGCAAAAGCGCGCGAGGTCGGAGTACATTCCGATCGGTTCCCCGCGCTTTTGCCCACCCTACGGCATGTTCAAGCGCGCAAGCCGATCCAACCCGCGCGCGTCCGACAATACCGCCATCTTCTCCCGCTGGGTCAGCATGGCGTCGGCCTCGTCGACGCCGGCGCAGTCGTCGAGCTTGGCGAGGCCGATGACCAGCGCGGCATCGACGTCGCCGCGCCGGCGCGCCGCGGCGGTCGGCAGCATGGCGCGATGGGCTTCGCGCAGGGCCGGATCGGCGCATAGCCGCGCCAGCGCGGTGCCCGGCGGCGCATCGGCCGCAGACGTCGCGATGAGCGCGTTGGCGCGCGCGAGAATCTCCGGTGGATGGGTCTCTTCCGGGATCAGCAGCAGCTTCATGCGGCGCAGCGCACCTCCCGCCATGGGGCTGGCGCTCCAGTACGCCAGCGGGATCGCGAGCAGCAGTCCGAGGATCACCGGCGTCATCCAGGCGAACAGCGAGAACGAGACCTGATAGGCGGCGAACGCGAGCAGCAACCCGAACGCGGTATGCCCGCCGTAGCGGCGCATGACGTCGCGCAGCGGCAGGCTGCCGCCATCGCGCCGCTGCACCTGCCAGCCGCCGTCGCGGCCCGTCAGGACGGCGGTCACCGATGCCGACTGGATCAGCATCATGATCGGCGCGATCAGTCCGGAAATCACGGTCTCGGCCAGCACGCTGAGGAAGGCGCGCGCGGCGCCGCCGAATGCGCGCCGCGTCGCGCCGTCGGCCAGCATCGCCAGGTAGCCGATCAGCTTCGGCGCCAGCAGCAGCGCCATGGTGCCGGCGAACACGTAAGCGGCGCGCACCGGGTCCTGCGCCGGCCATTGGGGATAGAGCGTGAAGGTCTTCGGGAAATATTCCGGCCGGATGAACTGGGCCTGCAGCGCGACCAGGATGCCGACGAACAGGAACAGCAGCCACAGCGGCGCCGCGACGTAGGTTCCGATGCCGGTCAAGAGATGCATCCGCGAGAGCCAGTGCAGGCCGCGCGCGGGCAATACACCGGCATGCTGGAGATTGCCCTGGCACCAGCGGCGGTCGCGCGCCGCATACTCGGTCAGCGAGGGCGGAGATTCCTCGTAGGATCCGCCGAGCGCCGGGACCATGTGGATCGCCCAGCCGGCGCGCCGCATCAGCGCGGCCTCGACGAAGTCGTGGCTCAGGATGTGCCCACCGATCGGGCGCGGCCCCTGCAGCGTGGGCAGGCCTGCGCATTGGGCGAACGCACGGGTGCGCAGAACCGCGTTGTGACCCCAATAATTGCCGTCGCCGCCGTGCCACCAGGCCAGGCCGTGCGCGATCAACGGGCCGTACAGCCGTCCGGCGAACTGCTGCACGCGCGCAAACGGCGTTGCGGCGTTCACCATCAGCGGGAAGGTCTGGACCAATCCGGCGCCGGGGTTGCGTTCCATCGCGGCGACCAGCCGCACCAGGGTGTCGCCGGTCATCAGGCTGTCGGCATCGAGCACGACCATCTGCTCGTAGCCGCCGCCGAAGCGGCGCACCCATTCGGCGATGTTGCCGGCCTTCTTGGCCTCGTTGTTCGGACGGTGGCGATAGAACACATTCGCCGCGCCGAGCCGCTCGCGCAGCTGCAGGTACGCGGCTTCCTCGGCGATGAAGATGTCCGGGTCGGTGGTGTCGCTGAGCACGAACACGTCGAAATGCCCGGGCGCGCCAGCCGCGGCGACGGACTCGCACACCGCCTGGACGCGCGAAAGCAAGCGCGCGGGCGGCTCGTTGTAGGTCGGAAACAGGAGCGCGCTGCGTGTCGCGATCGCCGGCAGCGGCGCGTCCGGGTCGATGCCGAGTGATTCAATTCGTCGCGCAAGCATGGCGATCACGCCGCCAAGCGTGCTGGCGAACGACAGCGCGACCCAGGCGAACAAGATGACGAACAGGCCGAGGATCACGGCTTCCAGGACCGTCAGTCCGCCGACGCTGAGCACCAGGTACATCTCGTAGGCCGCAAACACGCTGAGCGCGATCGTGCCGCCGAACACGAAAGCGCGCCGCGCCGCGCTTGTCCCCGGCGCGGCCGGCCGGCGCGCGGCGGCCGGCGCCTGGCGCAGCGACTGCGCCGGCATCTCGAGCCTCGCCTCGGCGGGGAGGAATTGCGCCGGCGCTCGCGCCGCCGGTGCAACGACCATAAGCGCGTCTACGCGCGTCTTCGACGCGCTATGCAGGCGCGTCACGGCGTCCATCGGTAGAGCCAGACTTCCGAGAGCAGATCCTCGCCGCGCACGAGCACGGCGCGAAGCTCGATCGCCTTCTCGTTCCCAGGGCCAAGCTGGAAGCTCAGCCGCGTACCGCCGGTCTCCGGGTTGGGCTGCGACACCACGTTGCGCAGCTTGCCCTTGTCGCTGGTGACGGCGGCCTTGATCTCGGGCGTCGGCACGGTTTTCAGGTTCTCGCCGACGAAATCGAGCACGACCAGGCGGGCGCCGCCCTCCCCGGCGCCGATGCGCGCCGCGATCAGTCGCGCGAGCGGCAGCGGCTTGGGCAGGTGCGCGCCCCAGTGGATGCGATAGGTGTAGGTGTATTCGCCCCTGGCGCGGGTCGGCGCGCGCGGACGCCAGTAGGCCACGATATTGTCGTTGATCTCGTTCGAGGTCGGGATCTCGACCAGGTGCACGGCGCCTTCGCCCCAGTCGCCGATCGGCTCGACGAACGCGCTTGGGCGCTTCTCGTAGCGCGCCTCCAGGTCCTCGAAGGCGCGGAAATCGCGCTGGCGCTGCATCAGGCCGAAGCCGCGCGGATTGTTGTCGACGAAGGCGCTCACCTGCAGGTCGGCCGGATTGCTGAGCGTGCGCCAGATCTGCTCGCCGCGGCCGTTCTGGATCGAAAGCCCGTCCGAATCGTGCACCGCGGGACGGAAATCATCGACGCCGCCGCGGTCGTTGGGCGCGAAGAAGTACATGCTGGTGAGCGTCGCCAGTCCGACCTGCTCGATCTGCACGCGCGGGAACAGCGCGACCTCGACGTCGTAGACCGTGGTGTCGCCGGGGCGGATGGTGAAGCGGTAGGCGGCGGCCGCGCTCTCGCTGTCGAGCAGCGCGTGCACGACGATCGAGTTCGCGCCTTTGGCCGGCCGCTCGATCCAGAACGTGCGGAAGTTGGGGAACTCCTCGCCCTTGGGATCGGCGGTGTTGAGCGACAGCCCGCGCGCCGAGAGCCCGTAGGTCTGGCCCTTGGCGACGGCGCGGAAATAGCTCGCGCCGAGGAACACGCCGATCTCGTCGAAATAGTCTCCCCGGTTGATCGGCCCATGGATGCGGAACCCGGCGAAGCCGAGGTTGGCGTTGGCTTCCGGGATGGGCTGATCGCCGAACGAGAACATGCCGGGCGAATACACGACGGGAAAGGCGGCGCCGTCGCGGACCTCGAACAGGTCGACGCGGTTCACGTAGTAGAAGCCGCGGTGGAAGAACTGGAGCTGGAACGGCAGGGCGTCGGCGCGCCACAGCGCGTGCTCGGGCAGGAAGCGGATCATGCGGTAGCGGTCGTAGGTCAGGTCCTTGAGCGCATCGGGAAGCCGGTTGTCCGGCGCCTTGTAGGGCTTCTGCGCCAGATCGCGCGCGAGCGCGCGCACCGCCGCGGCCTCGAACGGCGTGCCCTTTTGCTGGGCATGAGCCTCGCCGATCAGCGCCCGCGCCAACGGGCGGCTGACGAACGGAACCGCGAGGCCAGCGGCCAGAAGATCGCGACGACGCAACGCCCTAATCCCTGCTTGAAGCGAAATCCGCCCGGCAAAACGGTCGCCAGCGCGCCGGACCGCGCTTGCCGGAGCCATAACCGGGTTGCGAAGCGTAAGGTTCCGCGCTGCGGCGGGAGGAAGCGCGGCGGACCTGTGGCGGACCAGAGCATCGCTGCCTTAAAAAAATCTACTTTTGGTTGTCGCTTGGCCGCCGCAATGCCTTGTTGCGTCGGTTGCACGGGTCTTCAGGGGAGCGCATGCCATGAAACGACCGTCAGGCGGGACGACGACCAGCGATGGCGGCGCCATCCGCCTCAAGATCGAGCCGTTCGGTCCAAAACCCGAAACGATGACCGCGGTGGCTCAAGCCGTCATGAAGCATAAGGGCCTCCAGGCGCGGCTTGCGAAAACCCAAAGTCGCCTGCTTCGCATTGACCTGCTTGAGCCACCCCAGGAAACCAAACCGGCGCGGCCGAAGCCGCCCCAACGGTTTCGCGCCGTCATCTACGACTACACCAACAATGTGGCGCTGCATGCGACCGGCAGTCTTGCCAAACCCACCTCGCTCGAGATCGAGGAGTCCGCGCAACAACCGCTGCCGAGCCGCGAGGAGTTCGACGAAGCGGTTCGCCTCATCAGCGAGCACGCGGAGCTCGGCAAGGGATTGCGCGACCAGCGCTTCATCGCCTACCGGCCGATGCCGCCGCTCCTGCATGAGCCGTTGCCCGACGGCCGTGTCGAACGCACGGTCACGGTCGGATTGCTGCCGCTTGAAGGCATGCAGGGCCACGAGATCGTTGCCGTCAACATGGTCCGGCGCGACGTCATCCGGTTCGAGCCCAGCGCGCGCGGGCGGGCGCCGGAGACCTCCGCCGCCCATAATCCCATTTGCGGCATCGCGGTCGACGCAAACCAGAGCACCACGAACAACGCGGCCGGCAGCGCTTGGGTCACCGTGAGTCAAGGCGGAAACGTCCTGTGGAAATTCCTTGCCGTCCGCCCCGCCGCGTCCTCGGGCACGAACGGTTCGGGCATCGAGCTCCGTTACGTCGACTACAAAGGCAAGCGCGTCCTCTATCGCGCGCACGTGCCGATCCTCAACGTGAAATATGACGGCAACGCCTGCGGCCCCTATCGCGACTGGCAGAACGAAGAGGGCATGATCAACGCGAACGGTAGCGATCCGGTGCCCGGCTTCCGGCTTTGCAGCGCGCCGGCCACCACCATTCTCGACACCGGCACCGACACCGGAAACTTCCTCGGCGTCGGCGTCTACGTGAAAGGCCAGGAGGTGGTGCTGGTGAGCGAGATGGAAGCTGGCTGGTACCGCTATATCAGCGAGTGGCGTTTTCATACCGACGGCACCATACGGTCGCGCTTCGGTTTCACCGCCGTCAAGAGCTCATGCGTCTGCAACGTCCATCACCACCATGCCTACTGGCGGTTCGACTTTGATATTCGCACCGCCGGCGGCAATCTGGTCCAGGAATTCAACGATCCGCCGCTTTTCGCCAACAACTGGCACGACAAGAACTTCGAAATACGACGGCCCCGTGATCCGGCGCGCAAGCGCAAGTGGCGCGTCTCCAACAAGGCGACGGGCGAGGCTTACGATATCATTCCCGGCCACGACGATGGTGTGGCGACGGCCATGCCGGACTGGCCGTTTCCGCGCGGCGATGTGTGGTTCTTGCGCTACCGGGGCTCAGAGATCGATGACGGCTCTGTGGCAATCGGACCACCGTACGAAGCGGGCCTCAACTCTTGGGTCAACGGCGAGTCGCTCAATGGAGCTGACGTGGTCGTATGGTACGCAGGGCACTTTAGCCACGACGTCAATCATGAAGAACCCGGCCATTTCGGTCATATCGTGGGGCCCGACCTCAAACTTGTTAAGTGGTAGCCGGACGGGCGGCCGTGCCGCGGCCTCGAACGGCGTGCTCTTTTGCTGGGCATGGGCCCCGATCAGCGCCCGCGCCAACGTGTGGCTCACGAGCGCGGTCGCCTTGGGGCAGATGATCCAATAGGTCCGGGACAAGCGCAGGGTTTCGGGAAACGGCCGCACCAAGCGTTCATGGATCAGGTCCAGGCCGCCAGCGTGGTGCGCGCGAACGCTACTCCCTGTCCGTTGAGCGCGGCGTCGATGACCATGCTGGTGCGGTTCAGCGTGACTCGGGTCGGTTGCCCTGCGCTGGCGGGACGGCGATGGTTCGGTCATGATCGGCGAGAAAAGCATCTTTGGTGAACGATGCCGTCGCGACGCGAATTTCTGCAAGCCGCCGCCGCCCTCGCGGCCCTGCGGCCCGGCGCGTGGAGCCGCGCCTTCGCGCAGCAGCGGCTGAGTCAGGACCAGCTGCTCCAATTCGCGCCGCTCGGCAATGTCACGCTGGTCCATATCGCCGACCTGCATGCGCAGCTGGTCCCTGTGTTCTTGCGCGAACCTGCGGCGCATGTGGCGCTGACGGACACCCGACGCGATCCGCCGCAGGCCGGAACGGCTGATTTTCTCGGTCACTTCAATATCGCGCGCGGCTCCGCGGCAGCCCATGCGCTGACCGGCGAGGATTTCGTCGCGCTGGCCCGCGCCTACGGGCGGATCGGCGGCCTCGACCGCATCGCCACGATCGTCAATGCCATCCGGGCCGAGCGCGGCGACCGCGTCGTCCTGCTCGACGGCGGCGACACCTGGCAGAACAGCTACACCTCGCTCATCAGCCAGGGCCAGGACGTCGTCGATTGCATGGCCCTGCTCAAGCCTGACGCCATGGTCGGCCATTGGGAATTCACGCTCGGCGCGGAGCGGGTCAAGGCGATCACGGCCCAGACTCGGGTTCCCGTTCCTCGGGCAGAACATCCGCGACACCGAGTGGAACGAGGCCGCGTTCGAGCCGATGGTCATGCTCGAGCGCGGCGGCATCAAGATCGCCGTCATCGGCCAGGCCTTTCCCTACACGCCGGTGGCCCACCCGCGCCGGCTGACGCCGGAGTGGTCGTTCGGGATCCGCGAGGAAAGCCTGCAGACCCATGTCAGAGCGGCGCGCCAGGCCGGGGCCGCGCTGGTGGTGCTGCTGTCGCACAATGGGTTCGACGTCGACCTGAAGCTCGCCACGCGCGTGAGCGGGCTCGACGTGATCCTGGCCGGCCACACCCACGACGCCTTTCCCGCGGCCATCAAGGTCGGAAGGACGCTGCTGGTCGCAAGCGGCAGCCACGGCAAGTTCGTCTCGCGCCTCGACCTCGACGTGCGCGACGGCGAGGTGAAGGATTATCGCTACAAGCTGATCCCGGTATTCGCGGATGCGATCGGCGCCGATGCCGCAATGGCACGCACGATCGAAGCGATCCGTGCGCCGCACCAAGCCAAGCTGCGCGAGGTCATCGGGCGCACCGGGACGGTGCTGTTCCGTCACGGCACGTTCAACGGGACGCTCGACAACCTGATCTGCGACGCGCTGCGCGCCGAGCTCGACGCCGAGATCGCGCTGTCGCCCGGATTCCGCTGGGGGACGTCGCTGCTGCCCGGACAGGATATCACGCGGGAAGACATCTATAACGCCACCGCCATCTCCTATGCGCAGACCTACCGCATCCGCATGAGCGGCGCGCGCATCAAGGACGTGCTCGAGGACGTTTGCGACAACCTGCTCAATCCCGATCCCTACTATCGCCAGGGCGGCGACATGGTGCGGGTCGGCGGCCTCAGCTATGCGATCGAGCCACGCAAGCCGTTCGGCACCCGGATTTCCGAGCTCAAGCTTGCGCGGTCGGGCGAGCCGCTGCGCGCAACGGACGAATACGTGGTCGCCGGGTGGGCGCGGGTCAACGAGGAGGCGACCGGCGCGCCGATCTGGGATGTGCTGGCGCGCTACATCGCGCGCAACGGGACCGTGACGCCGAGCGAGGAGTCGCACGTGCGCCTGATCGGGACGTGACGCGCCGCATTGCGCGGGCACGGCGCGATGGTTTCTCGCGCCCATGCGGTGGATCTCGTGTCGCGCCTTTGCCCGCCCTACCGTTACGCAAAACAAAAACCCCGCCATTGCTGGCGGGGCCCGGAATGCTCCGAAGTCGGGAGGAAGAGCCCTGAACGAGGGCTCGGGTAAACCCGAAGGTCAGGCCGGAATGCGCTCGTCCACTTCGGTCGGCTCGCGCAGCACATAGCCGCGGCCCCAGACGGTCTCGATGTAGTTCTTGCCTTCCGACGCGCTCGCCAGCTTCTTGCGCAGCTTGCAGATGAACACGTCGATGATCTTGAGCTCGGGCTCGTCCATGCCGCCGTAGAGATGGTTGAGGAACATCTCCTTGGTCAAGGTCGTGCCCTTGCGGAGCGAAAGGAGCTCCAGCATCTGATATTCCTTGCCGGTCAGGTGCACGCGCTGGGCGTTCACCTCCACGGTCTTGGTGTCGAGATTGACCACCAGGTCGCCGGTCTGGATCACGGACTGGGCGTGGCCCTTGGAGCGGCGCACGATGGCGTGGATGCGCGCCACCAGCTCGTCCTTGTGGAACGGCTTGGTCATGTAGTCGTCGGCGCCGAAGCCCAGCCCCTTGACCTTGTCCTCGATGCCGGCGAGCCCGGAGAGGATCAGGATCGGCGTCTTGATCTTGGAGACCCGCAGGGTGCGCAGAACCTCGTAACCCGACATGTCGGGAAGGTTCAGGTCGAGCAGGATGATGTCGTAGTCGTAGAGCTTGCCGAGGTCGACGCCTTCTTCACCCAGGTCGGTGGTGTAGACGTTGAAGCTCTCGGATTTCAGCATCAATTCGATCGACTGCGCGGTCGCGCTATCGTCTTCAATCAGCAGAACGCGCATGCCAGTCCCTTTCCACGCCCGCCGAGGGCCTTAAGGTCGGCACGCCTTTGGGGCGGCCCTTCAAACGCCTTGGGACAATCCGATTCGGCACGCTACCGGCGAATGGTTAACAAAACCTGATTCTCGTGTCCAAGCATTTACTGTGCGAAAATGATCGAATCGCCGTAATATGCTGGAAGAGAGTGGTTTTCTCGCCAAAATCCGGTTCATGCTCTACGTTAAGAACCGGGGTTAACCGATTCTTGCAACTCGCCCCTCCGTCCTGGCCGGGCGAGACGGGAAGTGCCCCTAGACGGTGAGGCAATGATTAATGAGACGGGTAAATGCCCGGTTAAGGCGAAACCTTAACGGGCGCAATTCGACCGGAATTGCGTCATGAAGGCGCTCGCCGAGCAGATCGCCGAACTCGACGGCGTCGAGGTCTATGGCCGCGTGGTCGGGGTGCGCGGGCTGATGGTCGAGGTGGCCGGGCCGATCCATGCCATGTCGGTCGGCGCGCGCGTCGTGATCGAGACCGGCCGCGCCGGCATCCCGTGCGAGGTGGTCGGCTTTGCCGGTCCCAATGCGCTGCTGATGCCGTTCGCCGCGCTCGAAGGGGTGCGGCGCGGCTGCCGCGCCATCGTCACCGCGGTCGCCGGCGCGGTGCGCCCCTGCGCGCGCTGGCTCGGCCGCGTGGTCAACGCCATGGGCGAGCCGATCGACGGCAAGGGGCCGCTGCCGGGCGGGCCGGCGCCGTACCCGTTCCGCAACGCGCCGCCGCCGGCGCATGCGCGCCAGCGCGTCGGCGCGCCGCTCGATCTCGGCATCCGCGCGCTCAACACGTTTCTCACCTGCTGCCGCGGCCAGCGGCTCGGCATCTTCGCCGGCTCCGGCGTCGGCAAGTCGGTGCTGCTGTCGATGCTGGCGCGCAACGTCGCCGCCGACGTCTCGGTGATCGGTCTCGTCGGCGAGCGCGGCCGCGAGGTGCAGGAATTCCTGCAGGACGACCTCGGCGCGGCGGGCCTGGCGCGCTCGGTGGTGGTGGTGTCGACCTCGGACGAGCCGGCGCTGATGCGCCGTCAGGCCGGATACCTCACGCTCGCCATCGCGGAGCATTTCCGCGACGAGGGCAAGGACGTGCTGGTGCTGATGGACTCGGTCACCCGCTTCGCCATGGCGCAGCGCGAGATCGGGCTCTCGGCCGGCGAGCCGCCGACCGCCAAGGGCTATACGCCGACCGTGTTCACCGAACTGCCGCGGCTGCTCGAACGGGCCGGGCCGGGGACCGAGGCGGGCACCATCACGGGCATCTTCACCGTGCTGGTCGACGGCGACGACCACAACGAGCCGGTCGCCGATGCGGTGCGCTCGACCCTCGACGGCCACGTGGTGATGGAACGCGCGATCGCCGAGCGCGGGCGCTACCCGGCCATCAACGTGCTCAAGTCGGTCTCGCGCACCATGCCGCGGGCCGCCGACCCGGCGTATCTCCCCGCCGTCAACCGTGCCCGGCAGGTGATGGCGACCTATGCCGACATGGAGGAGCTGATCCGGCTCGGGGCCTACCGCACCGGTTCCAGCGCGGACGTGGACGAGGCGATCGCCCTGCACAAGCCGCTGGAGGGGTTCCTGGCCCAAGGCAAGGAAGAGTCGACATCTCTTAACGAGGGGTATCGGCGCCTCGAGCAAATCCTGCGGAACCCGGAAACCGAAAACTAACGTTGTCCTGGCAGGGTCGAGGGGTGGTGGCCGCCGCGCCCGTTCTAGGCCGCGAGCGGTTCTTGGGTGGAGCATGATCTGTTTCCGAAAACCGGTAGCCATCCCGGATCAAGTCCGGGACAGGCCTTTTCGGGATCATGCTCTCGGGCTGGCCCGCGTGTTTTCGCGGCTTCTGGGGAGTACGAGTCGATGAAGTCGCGTGAAACGCTGATCCGCCTGAAGAAGTTTCAGGTCGACGAGAAACGGCGCAAAGTCGCGCAGATCGAAGGCATGATCGCGGATTTCGACCGCATGGCCGGCGATCTCGAGCGCGAGATCACCGCCGAGCAGGAGCGGGTCGGCATCCACGATCCGGCCCATTTCGCCTATCCGACCTACGCCAAGGCGGCGATGAACCGGCGCGACAACCTCAAGCGCTCGGCCGACGAGCTCAAGGGCCAGCTCGAGGACGCGCGCAACCTGCTGGCCGAGGCGTTCGAGGACCTCAAGAAGGTCGAACTGCTCGACGAGCGCGACCAGATCCGCGAGCGCGCGGTCGACAACGCCCGCGAGCAGGCCGAGCTCGACCGTATCGGCGCCATGCGCGGCATGGCCGTCCGGATCTAGCATCTCCGATCGATCGTTGCCGGGAGGCGTTGCGTCCGAGGAGGGCGCAAGCTTCGCCGTGCTGTGGCCTGATTGGCCGCACTGGAACGCACGTCGCCAGTGCCCTTTCCCGCGCCTGACCTCAAGGCTACGCTCGACGCCGGAATCGATGGTGGCCGAAGAGAATTTTTTGCGACGGAGGGGTGATGGACGAGTTCCTGATCAACATGAACACCACGGGCGACCAGGAACAGCCTGGGGTCGCCGGTTTTCGCGGCACGCAATTCATCTTCGTATGGGCGGATCGCGAGACCAGGAATATCAAGGGTCAGCTGCTTGGGTCGGATACGGACGGGACTGTTCAAGGCAACAACGTCGAGTTCGTCGTGAACTTTCCCGAGCCACCCGGGGCCAAGCGCCAGCTGCCGACCGTCATCGAATTCGGTCTCGGCTTTGCCGTCGCCTGGATCGAACAGTTGCCCGGCGCCCGGCCGCAGGTGAAGCTTCGCACTTTCGATCATGACACGTTGTCGGGTCCGGAGATCCAGGTCAGCACCGCCGAGGTCGAGCCCTTGATACAGCCGGCGATGGCGCGGCTCGCCGACGGCGGCTTCGTGCTGGTCTGGGCCGACAAGCGGCAAGACCAGCGCATCCGGGCGCAGCGGTTTGGGCTCGACGGATCGAAAAACGGCAGCGAGTTTCGCGCCAACACCGTCCCCGGGCTGCATCGCGTTCCGATGGTCGCCGGCTTGACCAACGGGAATATCGTCATCGGGTGGCGTGCGCGCATTACCGGCGCGCTTCACCTGCGCTTGCAGATCTTCGGTGCAAACGGGCCGGTCGGCAACGAGCAGATACCGAACCTCGAAATAACCGAAGCCGCCATGGCGCCGCTCGATTCCGGGCGCTTCGTCATCGCGCATGTGCGCAGTGCCGGTGACGGCGAGCCCGGCTTCGATACGACGGTCGCGCAAGTCACCGTGTTCGAGGCGAACGGCGCTCCCGCCAACCTGCGGTTTCCCGCCACCAGCGCGCCACGGATCCGATCCTCCTGGCCGACGCTCGCAGCGTTGCCGGGGGGACGCTTTCTCGTGGCGTGGACCCAGGTCAACGTCGACAACGTCACCGCGGGCACCAACGTGGCGGCGAGGATCTTTTCGAGCCAAGGTCCGCTTGGCCGGGCCATCCAGGTCAACACCTTGAAGGGAGGCCAGCGCTTCAGGCTCGCTGCCGCGACCACCTCCGGGCCCGCAGGCGACATCGCCTTCCTGGTCTGGACGGACGACAGCAAGGCCGGTCCGGACAAGTCCGGGAATGCGATCGAGGGGCGACCAATGCCGATACCGGCCGGGGGATTTTAGGGCGGCCAAACTTTCCGCCGCCTCGTCCGTAGCTTTCCGCACCGGCTGCGTCCGATGGGGCGCGGCCTCGGCCGAACGTCTCGGGTCCTGCCCGCGCGGCACCTTCGGGCGGTTGCATTCGCCGGGCGTCCCGGCCATCGTCCGGGTCGATAGGGCAGGGGGCTGGTTTTTCCGCGATGCTGACGCCTGCGGAACTCGTCTGGCTGATGGCCGCGATCGCGCGCGGCGACCAGGTCGCGTTCGAGCGGCTCTATGCCGCGACGCGGGCGAAACTGTATGGCGTGGTGCTGCGTATCTTGCGCAGGAGCGACCTCGCCGAGGAGGTCATGCAGGAGACCTATCTGAGAGTCTGGCGCAACGCGGGCGATTTCGACCCCAAAGTTGCGACCCCCATCACCTGGATGGTGGCGATTGCCCGCAACCGGGCGCTCGACCTCGTCCGCAAGAAGAGTGAAGTTTCGATCGAGGACGAGCCGGGGGCGGCGGAACCGGTCTCCGAGGAACCCAACCCGCTGGCGCGGCGCGAGATGACCGATGAGCTCAGACGCCTGCTCGCCTGCCTCGGCGAGCTGGAGGAAGACCGGCGGCGGCTGGTGCTGCTCGCCTATTATGGCGGGTGGAGCCGCGACCAGCTTGCCGTGAGGTTCGACGCGCCGGCCAACACGGTCAAGACCTGGTTGCGGCGCAGCCTGTTGCAGATCCGGGAGTGCCTCGGGTCATGATCGCGGACGAGGACAAGGAGGCGCTGGCGGCCGAATACGTGCTCGGCACGCTCGATGCCGACGAGCGCGCGCAGGCCGAAGCGCTGATGCTGATCGATCCCGGCTTCACGGCGGTCGTGGGCGACTGGGAACGCCGGCTCGGCGAGCTCAACGTCATGGTGGCGCCGGTCGAACCTGCGGCCGCGCTATGGGACCGCATCCGCGCGCAGGTCGCCGAGACTGCGCCGAGCCAGACGGTGCGGTTGCCCGAGCTGGACGGGCCGAAGACGGTTGCCGCCGGCGCGCCCGCCGCCGGCGCCGACGTCATCGTGCTGGCCCGGCGCGTCAAGCGCTGGCGCACCTTCACCGGGCTGACCGCCGCGCTCGCCGCGAGTCTGGCCGCCATCATGGTGCTGCGCGACTACCGGCCCGAGATGCTGCCCAAGCAGTGGCAGCCGCGCATGGTGGCGCAGGCTCCGGCGCAGTTCGTCGCGGTGTTCCAGAAGGACGAGCAGTCGCCGGCCTTCATCCTCAGTGTCGACACCGACCAGCGCACCGTCACGGTGCGCCAGGTCGCGGCCGAGAAGCTGCCGGACCGGAGCTATCAATTGTGGATCGCGACGCAGCCGGGCGCGGCGCCGCGCTCGCTCGGCTTGATCGGCGCCGGCGACTTCACCGTGCATGCGACGCTCGCCGCCTACGATCCGGCGGTCATCAACAACGCGACCTATGGCATTTCGCTCGAGCCGCTCGGCGGCTCGCCGACCGGGCAGCCGACCGGCCCGGTGATCCACGCCAAGCTGGTGCAGGCGACGCCGTAGCCGGCGCCATGCCCTCGGGCACGGCGCCGATCGGGCGCCTCGGCTGGACTACGCGGCTTGGGCGTGCTGATTGACCGTGGTCTCGGCGATCTGCGTGAGCGCCTTGTCGGTCGCGCTCTCCTCTTTCAGCGTTGCGTCGAGCAGGTCGACGGAGCGGCGCAGCCCGAGTTCTTCCGCCCACGTCTTGAGCGTGCCGTAGCGGGAAATCTCGTAGTGCTCGACCGCCTGGGCGGCAGCGAGAAGTCCCGCGTCAAGGGCGGGCGCGCCCTTGTACTCCTTCATGATCTCCTGGCCCTCTTCGATCAGGCCCATGATGGCATCGCAGGTCTTGCCCTTGGGGGCCTCGCCGAGTTCCTCGAACACCTGCTCCAATCGACCGACCTGACCCTCGGTTTCGCCCGCGTGCTTCTCGAAGGCCGCGCGCAACGCGGCCGAGTTCGCGGCCTTCGCCAGCTTCGGCAACGCGGTCAGGATTTTCTTTTCCGCGAAGTAGATGTCTTTCAGCGTGTCGTGAAACAGGTCCTTGAGTGCTTTTTCCTTGGCCATTGTCGGTGCTTTCCTTCCACGGGTTGCGTCGTTGGAACGAAGAATGACCCGGCGCCAGCCGGGACATTCTTCATTCGTATTCGTGCCTAGCGTTTCTGCTCGCCGCCCTGCTGCTGCTGGCCGGGATTCTGCCCGCCGCCCTGCTGCTGGCCGGGGTTCTTGCCGCCCTGCTGCTGGCCGGGGCTCTTGCCGCCCTGCTGCTGCTGATCGTTGTCCTGCTGCGGCTTGCGCTGCGGATCGTCTTGGTTCTGGTTCGGATTGTTCATGGCGATACTCGCGTTGGATCTTGTCCCCTCGAACCTAATCCGCGGCGGCGGCGCTTGGTTCCTACGCAGGCGCTGCAGAAAAAGCCGCGACCTCAAGCCGTGCATCGATGTCTGGCGTGCTCGGGCCGCGCTGGAACCTTTCGGCTTCCTCGCGCTTGACGCTCGTCGATCAACCCCGGTTTCCAGGAGAGCCCCATGGGCAGCACAACAGACAAGGTCGCCGGCGTCACCAACCAGGCCGTCGGCAAAGCCAAGCAAGGCGCCGGAAAGCTCGTCGGATCGGATAAGCTCCAGGCCGAAGGGGCGGCTCAGGAAGTGAAGGGCGGCGCACAGAAGCTGGTGGGAGACGCCAAGGCCGCCACCAAGAAGGCGGCAAACGACGCCGCCGATTTCGTCAACAAGAAGCTTTGACGGCGCAAGTGAATTCACAAGTGATTCACAAGTGATTCAGGTGACGACCACGCGCGCCGCCCCCGCCTCCGCGTTGCCGATAACGCGCGCGGCCGGATAGCCGGCCGCGACGATCGTCGCGGCAATCGCCGGCGCGCGCGCGGCCGCGCACGCGATCAGCAGGCCGCCCGAGGTCTGCGGATCGGTGAGGATGTGCCGGCGCCATTCCGGCAGGTCCGGCGGCAGGCTCACGCCGTCCGCATAGCTTGCCCAATTGCGCATCGACGCGCCGGTGACGAAGTTTCCCCGCGCCAGCCTTTCCGTCTCCGACAGCAGCGGCAGGTCGGCGGCGCGGATGTGCAAGGTCAGGTTCGAGCCGCGCGCCATTTCCAGCGCGTGGCCGAGCAGGCCGAACCCGGTCACGTCGGTGATGGCATGCACGGCGGCGTCCTGCGCCAGCTCCGCACCGATCCGGTTCAGCAGCGTCGTCGACGCGAGCATCTCCGCATAGGCGTCGGCCGACAGCACCGCTTGCCTGAATGCCGCCGAGTAGATGCCGACGCCGAGGCCCTTGGTGAGGATGAGCGCGTCGCCGGCCTTGGCGTCGGCGTTGCGGCGGACGTCCTGCCTCTTGCAGATGCCGATCACCGCGAGGCCGTAGACCGGCTCCGGACAGTCGATCGAATGGCCGCCCGCGACCGGGATGCCGGCATCCGCGCAGACCGCCGCGCCGCCGCGCAGGATCTCGCGCACGGTTGGCGTCGAGATCTTGTCGACCGGCATGCCCAGGATGGCGAGCGCCATGATCGGCTTCCCGCCCATGGCATAGACGTCGGAGATCGCATTGGTGGCGGCGATGCGCCCGAAGTCGTGCGGATCGTCGACCATGGGCATGAAGAAGTCGGTGGTGGCGATGACGCAGGTCTCCGCGTCGAGCTGCCACACCGCGGCATCGTCGCCCGTCTCGGTGCCGACCAGCAGTTGACGATACGGCTGCGCCGCCGGCTCACCGGCGAGCAGTTGCTGCAGCACCGAGGGCGCGAGCTTGCAGCCGCAGCCGCCGCCGTGGGCGAGGCTGGTGAGGCGGACGATGGGCACGTTCATGGCGGCATCTTACGACGCGGAGAAGCAGCGGCGAAGTGACGCGCCCGGTCCTGACCGGAATGGCAAAAATTTTCTTTGGGGCAAGCGGACCGCGCGTGACGGGGTGAGAGCATCTACGCCGCGCCGTCTACTTACCGATTTACCGCGTGGTCAAGCGGTTGAAGTTACGCGGATAAAAGTCCTTGAGACGCGCTCCCCGTGCGCCGCGCGCATCGGCGTTTCGTACGTTTGTCGGTGTGGCGCAGAGGTAATTGCGCACTGCGAAATGCCCTAAATTTTCGGAAAAAAGTCCTTGTTAGGGTGACCCTCGTCTGCTATAAAAGGCGCAGTCTCCACCACTGAGTTTTGGCGCGTCTCTCCCGCAAGGGACGAGAAGAACGCCGCGCTCTTCCCCTTCGCGCCACGCCGCTCGCCACCCTCTGCGCTCCCGCCTTCGCTGCGCTTCGGCGGGCGAGTGAGCAGCCCGCCATAGCCTTGGCGACGGCGGGCTTCGCGGAGCAGGGAGATGCGAGCTCAGAGTCACGTGCGAGGTTGGACCAATCCCCCTTCGTCCTTCGCTCAACGCCTGTTGTCGCGCTTCCGCGCCCGGGAGCGCGACATTTTTTTGCCTTCACCCACCATGGAGCACGCCGATGACTTGCCTGCGCAGGCCGCCGCTCAGCTTGGAACAGCTGGAGCAGGTCCGTTACGAGTACGAGCAGACCACGCTGACGGTCGAAGAGATCGCCGCCAGGTACCGCTACAGTACCAGCGCGATACAATCGTGGGCGCGGCGCTATGGCTGGACGCGGCGCCGCGCCGTCCTGCCGCGCGAAGGCCCGCCGCCGCGTCCGCTGCCCGCGCCCGACGTGGCGCCGGCGGCGCAGACGGATGGCGCGGCGGTCGCGTCATCGGCGCCGGGCGAACCGGCGCTGCCCGACGGCACCCCGCTCGCGTTGCGCCTGCAGCGCACGGTCGAACGCCAGCTCGCCGCGCTCGAGGCCGTCGTCGCGACGCTCGGCGCGACGCGCCCCCATGCCGGAGAGAGCGAACGCGCCGCGCGCGCGCTCGCGACCCTGACCCGCACTTTGCGCGAGTTGAACGCGCTGCAGAACCAGAACCCGGAGCCCGCGGCTCATGACGACAGCCGATCCGACGACATCGACGAACGCCGCCTCGCACTTGCGCGCAAGATTGACGCGCTTGTCGCCGGCGCAAACGGCGAGGGTGCTGGCGAACCTGAGCCCGCGCGAGCGTGACGATCTCGACTCCGACTGGGCGCTGTTCGCGCACGGCCATCAGCGGCCGCCGCCGCTCGCGCGCAACGGCGCGCCGTGGGTGACCTGGCTGATCGTCGGCGGGCGCGGCGCCGGCAAGACCCGCGCCGGCGCCGAATGGGTGCGCGCGCTCGCGCGCATGCCCGGGCAGCGTATCGCGCTCATCGGCGAGAGCGAGCACGAGGTGCGCGAGGTGATGATCGAAGGCGTGTCCGGCATCCTCGCCGTGCATGCGCCGGATGAGCGCCCGTCATGGATTCCGAGCCGGCGGCGGCTGGAATGGCGCAATGGCAGTGTGGCCGAGGGGTTCTCGGCCGACGATCCGGAATCCCTGCGCGGGCCGCAATTCCATGCCGCCTGGTGCGACGAGCTCGCCAAGTGGCGCCAGGCCGACCAGGCGTTCGACATGCTGCAGTTCGCGCTGCGGCTCGGCGAGCGCCCGCGCCAGGTGGTCACCACCACCCCGCGGCCGATGCGGCTGCTCAAGCGCCTGCTTGCCGACCCGTCGAGCGCGGTGACGCGCGCCGGCACGGTCGCCAATGCGCGCAACCTGTCGCCGCTGTTCCTCTCCTCGGTCGTCGCGCGTTATGTCGGCACGCGGCTCGGACGCCAGGAGCTCGACGGCGAGCTGATCGACGACCGGCCCGACGCGCTGTGGTCGCGCCGCATGGTCGAAGCAGCCCGCGTGCCCGCGGCGCCGCCGCTTAAGCGCATCGTGGTCGCGCTCGATCCTCCCGGTTCGGCCCGCCCGGGCGCGGACGGCTGCGGCCTCGTGGCGGCGGGCCGCGCCGCGGACGGCTCGATCTACGTGCTGGAAGACGCGAGCGTCGCCGGGCTCTCGCCCACCGGCTGGGCCAACAAGGCGGTCGCCCTGTACCGCCGGCTGCAGGCCAACGCGCTGGTCGCCGAAGTGAACCTAGGCGGCGACATGGTGCGCGCCGTGCTGCGCGAGGTCGACCCGACGGTGCCGGTGAAGCAGGTGCACGCGACGCGCGGCAAGTACATCCGCGCCGAGCCGGTCGCCGCGCTCTACGAGCAGGGCAAGGTGAAGCACGTGCGCGGCTTCCCGGCGCTCGAAGACGAGATGTGCGACTTCGGCCCCGAGGGGCTTTCCTCGGGACGCTCGCCCGACCGGCTCGACGCGCTGGTGTGGGCGGTCACCGAGCTGACGACGCCGCCGCCGGCCGAGCCGCGCATCATCGCGCTGTGAGCGGCCGCGCATCCACTTCTTGCAGGACAACGGCGAATGGCGGACGCTCAAGTTTTTGGCGGCATGGTCCGCATGAGGCACCGTCGCCGCCGCGAGTCCCCTCGCCCCGCGAAGCGGGGAGAGGGTCGCCGACGAAGTCGGCGGGGAGAGGGGTGCGCGCTTTGACACATGCCCTCTCCCGGCCTCGCCCGGCGCCGGGCGTCCTTTGTGCAAAGAACGCGAAGGCTTCGCCTTCGCTATCCACCCTCTCCCGCTTGCGCGGGTGCGGGGAAAGCAAGCCATTGATTTATTTGCGAACCTTGTTGTTTACAAATGTTGTCAGATATGACAACATTGCCCGAACTGGTTCGCCGCATTTCGTGGCTCAAGGCTGCGCGAAGGGAATTTGAAGCGTTTCCACAGCAGGTGCAGATCGACATGGCGACCGCGCTGACCGAAGCTGCGCGCGGACGCAAGGCCGACATCGCCAAGCCGTTCAAGGGCGTCGGCAGTGGCGTGTTCGAAATCGCAGCTAGGCATCGTGGTGACGCATTCCGCGCGATCTACGCGGTGCAAATCGGCGAGGATCTTTGGGTGGTCGACGCATTCCAGAAGAAATCCAAGAGCGGGATCAAGACGCCGCTCGTGGACGTGAATCGGATCAAGGAGCGGCTGAAGCGTTTAAAGGAGGCGTTACAATGAGCAAAGACGATTTCGAATTGGTGCGCGGCAGCGGGAATGTGTTCCGCGACCTCGGCCATCCCGATGCAGACATTCTTCAGGCGAAGGCCATTCTGGCCGCGAAAATCATCGGCGTGCTCGACGATCGCAGGATCACCGTGCGCCGCGCGCACGAACTGACCGGCTTCGCGGCAGCCGACTTCTCGCGCGTGCGGCAAGCAAAGCTGCAACGCTTCACGTTGGAGCGGCTGATCTCGATGCTGGTCAAACTCAACGATGATGTGGAAGTCAGCATCGACGTAAGACCGCGCGGCCATACACATGTCGTTCCTGCGTGAACCAAACGCGGCACCGTTCGGAGATGATCTGATCACCGGCATGACCCAAGCTGCGGCCTATGCGCGCGGCCGCAAGGCGAAGGGTATGCGAGTGACGAAGGTCAAGGTGCCGGACGTGCGAGCGTCGGCGCAAAGCCCCGTGCAGCGGGGAGAGGGTCGCCGACGAAGTCGGCGGGGAGAGGGGCTGGAAACGCGGCGGCACTCGTAGGGTGGGCAAAGGCGCGACATCCGGCCGCCAACGGTTGCGCTCAAATCGTTCGCGCCGTGCCCACGCGGACGATTCAAGACGCGTGGGCACGGCGCGGATTAATTATCGGCGCACGACCGACAGCGTGCGGCCGCGCCTTTGCCCAGTGCGCCCCGTAGGCGCGTGTAGCCAGTGGAGGAAGATTCCACCTCGATAGTAGCCGGTTTGATCGAGTAGCTGACAGGCAGCTTGCTAAGGAGCGGGCTGGAGCCCTGTGACGAAGTCCGCCTTGGGCGGGCGAGCAAGCCAGCGGGCCGTAACGCGAGTGAAGTCCGAGCAGGCCTCGAAAGTAGCGATGCGGATGCCGACCCGACTGGGTAACGGGGAAGGCAGCACCGAGCGGGGAAGGAAACCGAGCACATGCACCCGTTTGGATCCGCCGGGGTAGGGGACACAGCACGCTGGCAAGGCGACACGCGTAAACGGGGGAGGTCCGAGCGTGCGGGAAGTAGCGACCCGAACGCCACATCAGGTGGCGGCACGCCGGGCGTCGGACAGGCCCGTAAGACCGTTGAAGCCGGGTAATGCCGGCGGAGGGAAGGGGCCTGACTTCCGGCACGCTTTGGAGGAAGGCGAGGATACAGGGTGATTGGTGATGAGCCTGGAAACACCTGAACGTATCAGGAGCCTTCAGAAGAAGCTCTGTTGTAAGGCGAAGTCCGAACGTCGCAAGGTCCCTTCGCACGGGACCACACGGTTCTCTCGAAAAACCGTGTTCGCTGAGCTGGCTGCCAACCGCACGCCAGCAAGCGTTCGCGACACCCGACGTGGGCCTTGCGATGAAGCCGGTCGGAGAGCCGGATGCGGGAAATCCGCACGTCCGGTTCGATGAGCGGGGAGAGGAAACGGAGCGATGGCCTCAGTGCCCCAAGCAACCGCGCCTCTCCTCGACTCTACCCCTACGCGCTGGGTTAATCTGTGACTCGTCACGTGGCCGGTCCGGTTCGTGAGGTTTGCGATGAACACTGGCGCCCTGCGCAAGCTGCCCTCGGTCGATGCGGTGATGCGCACGCCGGCGGCGAGCGGAGCGGTCGGCCGTTTCGGCCGAACGGCCGTGGCTGATGCCGTGCGTGCGACGCTCGGCGCTGCGCGTGCCGCGCGCGCCGCGATTCCGGTGGAAGAGGTGATCGCCGGCGCGCTGACCAAGCTCGAAGCCGACGCGCAATCGACCTTGCGGCCGGTGTTCAACCTGACCGGCACGGTACTGCACACCAATCTCGGCCGCGCGCTGATCGCCGAGGAGGCGGTCGAAGCCGCGGTCGCGGCCATGCGCAACGCGGTCGCGCTCGAGTTCGATCTCGCCGGCGGCAAGCGCGGCGAGCGCGACGATCATCTGCGCAAAATATTGTGCGAGCTGACCGGCGCCGAGGACGCGACGGTGGTCAACAACAACGCGGCCGCGGTGCTGCTCGTGCTCAACACGCTGGCCAAGGGGTGCGAAGCGATCGTGTCGCGCGGGGAGTTGATCGAGATCGGCGGCGCGTTCCGCATGCCCGACGTCATGGCGCGCGCGGGCGCGAAACTCACCGAGGTCGGCACCACCAACCGCACCCAAGCGAAGGACTATGCCGGCGCCATCGGCGCGCGCACCGGGGCGATCCTGAAGGTGCACACCTCCAATTACCGCATCGAGGGCTTCACCAAGAACGTCTCGCCGCGCGAGCTTGCCGTAATCGCGCGCGAACGCAACGTGCCGCTGGTGCACGACCTCGGTTCGGGCACGCTCGTCGATCTGGCGCGCTTCGGGCTCACGCACGAACCGACGGTCGCCGAGGCGGTGGCCGCCGGCGCCGACCTGGTGACGTTCTCCGGCGACAAGCTGCTCGGCGGGCCGCAGGCGGGGTTCATCGTCGGCCGCAAGGACCTGCTGGCCAAGATCAACCGCAATCCGATGAAGCGCGCGCTGCGCGTCGACAAGATGCGGCTCGCGGCGCTGGAAGCGACCTTGAAGCTCTATCGCGATCCCGATCGTCTGGTGCAGCGTTTGCCCACGGTACGGCTGCTGGCGCGTCCGAAAAAGGAGATCGAGGCGCTGGCGCGGCGTCTCATGGCTCTGGTCGCGTCCGCCGTCGGCGCGACGTTCGAGGTCGAAGTCGCGGCCTGCGCCAGCCAGATCGGCTCGGGCGCGCTGCCGCTCGAAACCGTGCCGAGCGCCGGCCTGGCGCTCCGCCCCAAGGCCGCGCGCGGAGGAGGCCGCGCGCTTGCGGCGCTCGCGGCCGCGCTGAGGAAGCTGCCGATCCCGGTGGTCGGGCGCGTCGAGGAGCAGGCGCTCATCCTCGACCTGCGCTGCCTGGAGGACGAGAACGGCTTCATCGCCAATCTCGCCACGCTCGAAGGAGCGTCCGATGCGCTGGCGTGACCTTCTCGCGCGGCAGCGCCGTAGGGCGGGCAAAGACGCGACACGAGATGTCCGAGATGGGCACAGGATGAGCGCGTCTTGCCCGCCATGGTGCCGCATCGATGCCCGCGGCGGGCACGGCGCTATCGCGTTTTGTGCCTGTGGCACGGACGAGCCGCGCCTTTGCCCGCCCTACACCCTCGCCACGCTCGAGCCGGAGCCGGCGTCATGATCATCGGCACCGCGGGCCACATCGATCACGGCAAGACCGCGCTCACGCGCGCGCTCACCGGCGTCGACACCGACCGCCTGAAGGAAGAGAAGGCGCGCGGCATGTCGATCGATCTGGGCTTTGCCTACCTGCCGGCGCCGGACGGGTCGGCGCTCGGTTTCGTCGACGTGCCCGGACACGAGAAGTTCGTGCACAACATGCTGGCCGGCGCGACCGGCATCGACTTCGTGCTGCTGGCGGTCGCGGCCGACGACGGCGTGATGCCGCAGACGCTCGAGCATCTGGCGATCGTCGACCTGCTCGGGATCACGCAGGGCGTGGTCGCGCTGACCAAGGCCGATCTCGCTGCGGACGAACGCCGGGCGGAGTTGCTGATCGAAATCGAGAACGCCCTCCTCGGCACCGGCCTTGCCGGAACCGAGATCGTTCCGGTGTCGGTGGTCAGCGGCGAAGGCATCGATGCGTTGCGCGCAAAACTGTTCGCTGCCGCGCAGGGCGGCGGGTCGCGGAGTGCGAGGGGGCGCTTCCGCCTCGCGGTCGATCGCTGTTTCACGCTCGCCGGCGCCGGCACGGTCGTCACCGGCACCGTGCTGTCGGGCACCGTGACCGTCGGCGACCGCGTCACCGTCAGCCCCGCGGGGCTTCACGCGCGGGTGCGCTCGATCCACGCGCAGAACCGCCCGACCGGGCGCGGCGCGGCCGGCGAACGCTGCGCGCTCAATCTGAGCGGAGACGGCATCAACAAGGACGCGGTTGCGCGCGGCCACGTGGTGCTCGATCCCGAGCTGCATGCGCCGACCGACCGCATCGACGCGACCTTGCGCGTGCTCGCGTCCGAGGCAAAACCGATCACGCAATGGATGCCGGCGCGGCTGCACCATGCGGCAGCGGATGTGGCGGCGCGCGTCGTGCTGCTTGGCGAAGAGCCGGTCGCACCCGGCGGCGAGGCGCGCGTGCAGCTCGTGCTGGAGCGTCCGATCGCGGCCGCCGTCAACGACCGCTTCGTGTTGCGCGACACCACCGCGCAGCGCACCATCGCCGGCGGGCGCTTGCTCGACCTGCGCGCTCCGCTACGCAAGCGGCGCACGCCCGAACGGCTGGCGCAGCTCGACGCCCACGCGATGGCAGACCCGGACGCCGCGCTCGCCGCGCTGCTCGATCGCGCCCCGTGGACCGTGGACCTCGGCGCCTTCGCGCGTGATCGCGCATTGGCAGACTCCCAGATCGACGCGATGGTGGCGCGCGGTGAGGTCATCCGCGTTTCCGGCACTGCGCTGGGGCTGTCGCCCGCCACATGGCTGCGGCTCAAGCGCGCGCTCGCCGGCACGCTCGAAGTGTTTCACGCGGAGAACCCGGACCTGCCCGGAATAGGACTCGAACGGTTGCGCCTGCGGCTTGACCCCCGCCTGCCGGCGCCGGCATTTTCATTGATGCTTCAATCCTTGGCGCGTGCCCGCGAGATCGCGCTCGACGGCGCCTGGGTGCGCCTGGCCGGCCACGCGGTGCGCCTCACCCCGTCGGACCAGGAACTCTGGATCAGGATCAGGCCGCTGCTCGACCAGGCGCACAGGTTCCGCCCGCCGCGCGTGCGCGATATCGCAGGGCTGTTGCACATCGGGGAGGCGGAGGTACGACGGCTGCTGAAGCTGCTCGGGCGCATGGGCAAGGTCGACGAGGTCGCGCAGGACCATTTCTTCCTGCGCGGCACGGTCGCCGAAATGGTGCAGATCGCGGCCGACGTCGCCGCGCATGCCGCCAATGGACAGTTCATCGCCGCGCAGTTCCGCGACCGGCTCGACAACGGGCGCAAGGTCGCGATCCAGATCCTCGAATTCTTCGATCGCCACGGCGTGACCTTGCGCCGCGGCGACCTGCGGCGCCTGAACCAGCAGCGGCTCAACCTGTTCCGGCGTCCGGCCGACGCCGCCCAGGACGCAGTGCAAGACGGTTCTGCAAGACAAGACGGTTCTGGAAGAGAAGCGTCCCCGGTGGGGCGTCCGGACTTCAAATCCGGGAGGGGCCGCGAGGCGGTCCTTGGTGGGTTCGACTCCCTCTCTCTTCCGCCACCTTCAAGGAGCGCGCCGTAGGGTAGGCAAAGGCGCACGACGGATCGGTCACAAGTTGCACCCGCCGCCGAAGTCGGCTGCCTACCGCCCAGCCGCCACCGCCAGGCGAATGCGGGACCCGCGCTGGAGCTGGCCGATGATCGTCAACAGGTTGTCGGCGCGCGGATTTCCTTTCGGCCCGAGCATGCGCATCAGGCTCTTCGGCGGCGTGCCGGTGAGCTTGGCCAGCCGCTCGAATCCAACCGTTGCGTTGATGTAATCGCGCAGCACGATCTTGCCGGCCTCCAGATCGCCGGCAAGCATTTGCTCGACCGCTTCGATCAGCAATGCTTGAGGGAGGAACCAACGCAATCATTGGAATCATTCGTGGATGGGGTGGAGACACCATTCTAACGCTTCGTAAACAACAAGGTGGATAACTGACAATGCGCGTCAGCGAACGTTTGGTAGTTGGTAGCCCGGATTGAGCGCTAGCGAAATCCGGGAATTTGTCCACGCGGTGAGTGCTGCCCCGGATTTCGCTACGCTCATCCGGGCGCGCTGACTGCACACGACAGCAACCGGCGTTGAGTGTAGACCAGCCTACGATTGATGTAGCGAATGAGCCCGCGCCTCGGGGCAAAGCGGGGGGAAAGGGAAATCATCCGCGGCAACACGGCCGCGGCTTCATTGAAGCACCATGGACATCAAACCGATCAAAAACCAGCGCGACTACCGCCGTATCCTCAAGGAGATCGAGGGCCTGATGGATGCGAAGCGCAATACGCCGGAGGGCGACCGCCTCGACGTCTTGGTGACGCTGGTCGAAGCCTGGGAGGCCAAGCACTATCCGCTCGACCTGCCCGACGCCGTCGCAGCGATCAGGCACCACATGGAGCAGAAAGGGCTTGCCCCGCGCGATCTCATTGCCTTCATCGGCAGCCGCAACCGCGTCTACGAGGTGCTTTCGCGCAAGCGACCGCTCACGCTCGCGATGGTGCGGCGCCTGCACGCGGGGCTCGGCATTCCGGCGGAGTCGCTGATCAAGGAACGGGAACGCGCGGCGTAGATGAGGCCCGCGGAACCGCCGCTGCCAGGACAGCGGTTCATAGGTCAGTAGCCCGGATAGAGCGCAGCGATATCCGGGAATCTGTCGATGCGGTGAGGCCGTCCCGGCTTTCGCCATAGCGCGTCGAAGACGCGCGTCAACGCGCTTAAGGCTCAAGCCGCCCTGCGCGCTTCACGTCTGGCTCGGCGGCGTCTAGAGCACGATGACTTTTCTTCGAATCGTCATCGCGCTCTAGGTTATTCGTGGAGCATGATCTTTTCCGAAAACCGCTGCACACTTTTCGGGATCATGCTCTTGAGCGCCACCGCTTGTCGCGCGAGCGCGTCCCAGTCATCCGGCGGGCGTCCCTTGCGCAGCAGTGCGCCGAACACGCCGTAGGGATCGTTGCGTCCGCCCGCCTGTCGCAGCGTGTTCTCGTCGTTCACCCAGGCATAAATGATGACGCCAGCCTTGGAGCTGTAGCGGAAGAACAGGCGGAAGCGTCCGAGGAATTTTGCGCGCCGCCAGTGGCGGTGCGCGGAGCCGAGCGTGTTGCCGAGGCTGTATTCATGCGCGCCCGGATCGCGCGGAATCTCGGTCTCGATCAAGTCGAGGATGCGCCGCAGCAGCTTGGTCTTCGGGTGCTCTTTGTAGCCCTGCGGATCAATGGCTCTCAGCCGCTGCACTTCGCCGACCAGCGCATCGAACGAATCGCTGAAAGCCGGATGCGCGAACAGCCGCCAGCGCGCCGTGGCGGCCGGCGTCCGGCTCACAGGCTCACGTCGTCGGGCAGCGTCTCGCCGTCGTCGACCTTGACGCCTTCGGTCAGCTCGCGCGCTTCCTCGATCCGCGTTTCACCGAGCGGCTTCACGCGCGCCGGCGCGCCGGCGATGTCTTCGGCCAGGAAGCTCAGGAACGCAGCCATCACCGGATCGGCGCGGCTCGCGGCCGGGGTTTCGTCCACCGACACCAGCATGGTGCCGGGGCCGATCACGTCGGCGCGCACCTTGGCCTTTTGGCGGAACTCGGGATGCGATCTGAACAGCGCCTTCTCCAGGCGGATCGCTTCCGACTTGCCGGTGGTGGTGATGGTGCCGGTGTAGCGCGACATCGAAGCGGCTCCTCTGGGTACGTATGATAATACGTACTTCGCCGAAATCAATGGCGCCTCTTGGCCGCCCTACGCGCTGGCCTCCGCGGCAACGATCGACACCCGAACGGCGTGCGCCGCTGTGGCGCTGAGAAGAGGGAGTGTTCGTGAGAACGAAGCTTGCTGGCAGAGCTTCTGCCCACCCGACTTACCGGTGCCGACGATGAGTTGGCTGAGATCCCGAAAGGGGAACGGGACCAGAGCATGTCGGGACATCACCTCAAACCGGGTGCCGCAACCTGGTGGCCGGGTGCTGGGCAAGGTGCGCGTGGTGAAGGTTGGGTTACCTGAACTCCAGTCTCCAGCGGTTAATCGGTAAGCGATGGCGAACGCGGCTGACACGCCATTTTCGTGCGGGGCGGGGAGCGTCGGCCTAGTGAACCGCCGCCAGTCTGCACGGCGCAGCCTCGATCAGAGGAGCAAGGAGACGAACGGAGCACCTCAACGCACTGCAACTCCTCGTCGGCGTAACTGCGGGATCGCCTACCCAGGCCCGTGTTGCGGGACCTGCATGGCGACGGAGCCGTCGTAGTACCCGAAGGCCCGGCGTAACGGCCGGGACAGCCACGCGTCGCAGTGGTCCGTCAGTCACCCGGTAACAGTCAGTCCGTGGACAGCCGCGCGCATAAGCGCCGGGCGACCGGAGCGAAAGTGCCACCGGCTGGGGGAAGGACGGCAGTTCTGCGTCTCTCGACACGATCGACGGAGAGGTCCTGCTGATGCAGACCGTCACCATCCAGCGACGCATCGAGCAACTTCCGGTCCTGTCGCGTGCGGGCAAGCGGATCAACGGCCTTCACCGCCTGATGAGGTCGCCATACCTCTATGGGCGGGCCTACGTCAGGATATCCCGCAACAAGGGTGCTCTGACTCCGGGTGTTGATGGTCAGACCTTCGACGGCATGTCGCTCACGAAGCTCGAGCATCTCGCCCGGCGCGTCGCGCAAGGCCGCTATCGCCCCCGCCCGGTTCGACGGGTGTACATCCCGAAGGCCAGCGGCAAGTTGCGGCCGCTCGGCATCCCGACGGTGGAGGACCGTCTTGTCCAGGAGGTGGTGCGCGTGATCCTGGCGGCGATCTACGAGCCGGTGTTCTCGCAGCACAGCCACGGGTTCCGACCCGGCCGCTCCTGCCACACCGCGCTCGAAGAAATCCGCAATACCTGGACGGGAGCCAAATGGCTGATCGAAGTGGACGTGCGTGGGTTCTTCGACACCATCGACCACGACATCCTGCTGCGGCTGCTCGCGCGGCGCATCGACGATCCTCGCTTCGTCGACCTGATCGGGCAAATGCTCAAAGCCGGGTGCCTGGACGACTGGGTGTACGAGCGGACCTACAGCGGCACGCCGCAAGGCGGGGTCGTATCGCCCATCCTGGCCAACATCTACCTGCATGAACTGGACACGTTCATGGCGGAGACGACGGCCGGCTTCGATCGCGGTACAACGCGGCGCGCGCATCCTGGCTATGCAGCCTTGACGCGTCGCGTGCTGCGCCTGCGCCGTGAAATCGACGCGCTCCGCGCCAGTGGCGCGGACGAGGCTGAGGTCCGCAGGTGCTTGAAGCGGATCAAGGCGATCGAGCAGGAACGGCGGACAATCCCGTCCGTCGATCCGATGGACCCGAACTTCCGCCGCCTGCGCTATTGCCGCTACGCCGACGACTTCCTGATCGGCATCATCGGCAGCAAGGGGGAAGCATGGCAGATGATGGCGAATGTTCAGGACTTCCTGGCCACGCGCTTGAAGCTTGCCGTGTCACCTGAGAAGAGCGGGATCACAAGCGCGTCGAAGGGAGCGCGGTTCCTCGGCTACCACGTGTGTGCCTTCACGTTGCGCTCGCCCGGGTCGATGGCCCGGCGCGTGCGCGGGGACGGCCGGACGCTGCGCGTCCGGCGACGCCCAACCCGTGGAGGCATTAAGCTGTGGGTGCCGCGCGAGCGGGTCTATGCGTTCTGCAGGCGCAAGCAGTACGGCAATCTCGACCTGCGTGATGGCCGGTCGCGCCCGCAGTTCCTGGACTCCAGCGATGCCGAGATCGTGTTGGCCTTCAACTCGGAGCTTCGCGGCTTCGCCAACTACTATGCGATCGCCGATGGCGTAAAGAGTTCGCTCAGTCGCCTTGAACTGGTGGTGATCAGGAGCGTCATGGCGACTGTGGCATCACGGCATCGCAAGTCCGCGAGCTGGGCCAAGAAGCATCTGAGGCTGGGATCGGACCATGGCGTCACTTGCATGGTCCGCGGCAAGCCCCGTGTCCTGAAGCTATGGAAGCTGAAGCACCTGGACCTTGCGCCCTGGCATCGGGCGGCCGTGGACACCATCACGGTCGGCTCGCGCCTGGCGCAGAGCCGCAACGACCTCATCGCTCGCCTCAGCGCCCGCAGGTGCGAAGCGTGCGGCGATATCGATGGGCCGTTCGAGATGCATCACGTCCGCGCGCTGAAGGACAAAAGCGGCGAACCGTTCACGGTGTTGAAGCGAGTAGCACGGCAGCGCAAGACCACCGTCCTGTGCCGCCGCTGCCATGTCGCAATCCATGCCGGCCGGATCGCAAGCAGAGCGGAGAGCCGTGTGCGTTGAAAGGCGCACGCACGGTTCGGGGGGGGCGTTGGGCTGTCCTCGCAAGAGGCGGCCCGCGCCTACCCTACCGAGACGCAAGGCGCTCTCCTACGCCCCGCGGGCGCGGGAGAGCATGACCGGAGTTGCTCACATATTGCCGTGGCCGCGCTTGATCGTCTGGCGGATCACCGGTGCCGTGACCTGATCCGAGATCTGGATATTCCATAGTTCGCTGGTCCCCTGCGCGGCGAAGTCGGCGAACAGTTTCGGGATCACCGACACATCGCGGATCTCGTGGCCGCGCAGGCCGAAGCCGCGTGCGATGTTTTCCAGCGCGGGCCGGCCGAACACGGCCAGGCTGTCGTCGATGCCGTCGGCGCGCAGCTTGTGAAACTCCGAGCCGTATCCGCCGTCGTTCATCGCGCAGATCAGGATGCGATATCCTTGACGCTTGAGCGTCTCGAGCTCCTGGATATGGAACAACAGCCCGCCGTCGCCTTCGAACAGCACGATCCTGCCCGCGCGGCCCTGGCGGCGCGCCGCCGCGACCCCGAGCGCATAGGACAGGCCGTTGCCGACCGCGCCGAATTCACGCACGGTCGTATAGCGCTCGGCCGGCCGGCCAACCATCTGGGCGGGGAAATAGGCCTGATGGCCGCCGCCGACGACGATGTCCCAATCCTTTGGAACGACCGCGTCGATCGCTTCGACCACCGCGCGCGGATCCAGCAACCCGGGCTCGATATCGAATGGCTCCGAGTCCGCCGGCTCGGTCGCGATGCGATGCGCGAGCTCCTTCGAGCGGATGGCTGCCGCCGTCGGTTTGCCGACACCCAACGTCTTGTCGAGGCCGGCAAGGATTGCTTCGACGCCGACCAGCGCATCGGATCTGACATAGATGTCGGCGGCCGCCTGCCCGTCGCGCAAGCCGCGCGGGGCATCGTCCAGCTGGATCTTGCAGGCCTTTGCGAAGTTGTGCCCGCCACCGACGTAGTAGGACAGGCTGGTACCGACCGCGAGCACGACGTCCGCGGCCTCGTACATCTCTTTGCCCAACGACGTGAAGTAGCTGCCGGTGATGCCGAGCCCGAACGGATGGTCGTGAAAAAGACCGCGCGCGGGCAGCGTGTTGGATAAGAGCGCGCCGCAGCGATCGGCGAGCTTGATCACCGCCTCGCGCGCGCCGGACCACAGCACGCCACGGCCACCGAGGATGATCGGCCGCTTCGCGACCGCGAGCCGCTCGACCGCCTCGGCCACGAGCTGCGGATCGGGCTGCATGCGCCCGACCTTGGGCCGGTACCTCGCCGAGGTCTCGTAGGGCTGGTTGGCCATGTATTCGACCTTCTGCAGGTCGTAGGGAACGCCCAGCACCACCGGGCAGCGCTCGTGCCTGGCGATGTGGAAGGCCTCGCGCACGTGGTCCATCATGCGCGGCACGCTGTGCGCCGCGATGTAACGCGCGCCGGTCGCCGTCACCAGCGGCGCCTGGTCGATGGCCTGGTTGTAGAACCTGGCGTTGATCGGCGCCTCGCCGGCGAACACCACCAGCGGCAGGCCGGCGCGAACCGCGGCCGGCAGCGCCGTCATCAGCTGGGTCACGCCGGGGCCGCAGGTGACCGAGGCAACGGCGACCTTGCCGGTGGCCACGTTGTAGGCCGTCGCCGCCGCGACGGTCACGTGCTCATGCCTGACGTGGACCGTATGCACGCCCGGCAGTTGGGCGAAGGCGGTGCACCAGTGCATGTTGCCGTCGCCCATCAGGACGAACTGCGTGTCTATCCCCTCCGCCAGGAACGCTTCGGCGAGGGCTTGGTAGAGTTTGGGCATGGGCGCGATGCTGCTTGGATCGTGAAGTGATCCGGTACGCAACCATGCCCGGCGACGCCCCGTCAATTCGATTGAGTAGGTAGCCCGGGGTGAGCGCAGCGAAACCCGGGAACAGTCGAGCCTCGGGCGTCGCCGGTCCCGGATTTCGCCATAGCGCGTCGAAGACGCGCGTAAACGCGCTTATGGCTCAATCCGCGCTACGCGTGCTAGAGCGTTTTCCGGCGAAGTGTGCAGCGGTTCGCCGTGAGACAAACGCGACCACGTAAGGAATCTAGAGCATGATCCGATTCCATTTGAACGGATCATGCTCCAGCGCCTTGCGGTAAAGAACCTGGCAGAGCACCATGTGGCAAGACTGCCGAGAGAATGCATATGAGGGCTTCCAAAGTATTCAAGCCGACGGATTTGCCGGAGAGCAATGCATCCGGGTATCCGGCACCATTTCGTGACGGCCAGCGCAAACGATGGAACCGTCGTCTAGGCGATTACGGTGGGCTTAAAAACTACGGAGTGAACTTCGTACGCGTCGAGCCGGGCGGCCAGTCTTCGGCCCGGCACGCCCACACAAGACAGGATGAATTCGTTTACATCATCGAAGGCGAATTCGTCCTCGTCACCGATGCGGGGCGCGAGACCGTCGGGCCGGGAACTTGCATCGCATTCCCGGCGGGCACTGGAGACGGTCACCACTTCCTGAATGTGACCGACAAAGATGCCGCGTTTCTGGTCGTGGGAGATCGCACGCCAGGCGACGAAGTCACCTATCCGGACATCGATTTGGAATTGAAGGCAGGCTCCGATGGAGCAAAGACGTTTAGGCATAAGGATGGCACGCCGTATCCGAAACGTGAGCGCGATTAAACACTCGGCCCTATTCGACCTTGATCTCGGCCGCCTTGATCAGCGGCCACCATTTCGCAATTTCGGCCTTCTGATGCGTGTCGAGAGCCTGCGGGTTCTGCAAGTGGCCGGCACCCTTCACCGCGGCGGCAGCCCGATTGGCCGAGGCGATCGACCGCGCCAAGCTCGTGCGCGCCATCGATGACGTCATATGGACCGCCGTGCGGGAACACGCCTTGCACCTCACGCTTCCCGATGGGCGCGCGCTTCTGATCGGCGGCGAGGTTGCGGATTGCGGCGACGAGTGCGCCGACCCTTGGGTCTACAACGACGTCGTCGTGCGGCACCCGGGCGGAGCAATCGAGATTCTCACCTATCCGCCCAACTCTTCCCGCACGCGCGCTGGGAGGTCGGCGCGCTCATGGGCGCGCATTTCTTTAAAAGATGATCGTCTCATGGGCTTGCGCGAGTGGCGGGGATTGCGCAGGATCGAGGCGCAGCACACCCGCTGCGGGACGAAGCGCGATGGGCCGGCGGTGCGATAGCTGCGCAACATGGGGGCTGACATGACCGCCTACAACATCGTTCGCTTCCGCACCAAGCCCGGCTGCGAACAACAGTTCATCGATACGCACAAGCGCGCGCGTGCTGCCTTGAAGGGCTTTCGCGGGGGCGCGCTGGTCAAGACCGGCGAACGGACCTTCTGCTTCGTCGGCGAGTGGACCAGCATTCAGAAGATCGCCGATGCTCGGCCGCAAATGATCGCGCTGCTCGACACCATGCGCGCCTATCTCGAGGACCTTGGCGGCGGCCTCGGGCTGACCGACCCGGTTTCCGGAGAGACGGTGGTCGATCTGAGTGCGCTGAAGCCCAAGCCGAAGAAGACGCCGAAACCCAAGAAGGCAAAGAAGGCGAAGAAGGCCAAGAAGGCGAAGAAATAGCGGCTTGCTGAGGCGCGTCCTCATAAATCGCGGCTGCTCGCATTTGCGCTGATGTCCGCTTAGGTCCCACGCGCGGCGGAAAAGCGGACATGCCGGGAGGTCCGAGTTCGGGCCAAAGCCCGCTTTAGACTCAATCCGCGCTACGCGTGCTTGGTGCCGGGAGCCCAGCGGCGCAGCAGACGGTGTGCTCGATCAAGGCAAGAAATTCCATGTAGGTGTCCTCCTCGAACATCGGATAACCTTTCTCGTAGCGCTCGCGCACGTAAGCCAATGCAGCGGCGACGCCTTGCATCGTTTGCGGGACCGTTACAACGAGACGGTCGATCGCGTCACTTTCGATGCGCCCCAACCGGCCTTCTTCCGCCCGCACTTCAGCGTAGCGCTTTCTGGCGGCGCGGCGCGTGCCACGTCTGGCGACATCGAGGGCGTCTTCCGCGGCCGCGACCGCGTCGAGAATCGCATTGACATCGTCATAGGCGCGGACGTGCGCCCCGATCGCCGCGAAGATCGGATCAGGAACCGTTGCTACAGCCACGGCTGCGGCCGGTGTCGCAACGCCTGCGGCCGGCATGACCGCGGCGGGGACCGTCGCTATCGCGGCGACGCCTGAAAGCAAGCCGCGCCGTGTGATAGAATCGCGCTTAGCCTGCGCCATGGATTTATCCTCCGTGGCTCGGGTCAGGCCCGTCGCGGTGTTTCAGCACCTCGGCGGGGGGAAAACTCCTTCGCTGGGCGTCCGCGTCCAACCGGAAACCAAGGCAGCGCTGGAAAAGGCTGCGGCAGACGATTTGCGCACTGTTTCGTCGCTGGTCGAAAAAATCTTGATCGAGTGGCTGCGGAGGAAGGGCTACCTGAAGCAATAGCGCTTAGCTGGGGTCATTCGATCCCGGCCTCCCGCTATCCGCAAGAGGAGCGGAACCGCATGAAAAGAGGAAGTATCACGAAATTTAAGCTCGACCCGAAGAAGCCGCCCAAGAGCGATTGGGGCGTCTTCGACGCCATGAGTGAGGCAGACCGCCACCGGGCAGCACTTTCGGACCCGGACGCGCAGCCGGCGACGAAGGCGCAGCTTGCGCGTGCCCGCCGCGTGCCGACCGTGCGCGCGCTGCGCACGAAGCTGAAGCTGACGCAGGAGGAGTTCGCGACCCGGTTCCACCTTCCTTTGGGAACCGTGCGGGACTGGGAGCAAGGCGCACACCGTCCCGACAAGGCGGCGCAAGTGCTGCTGACGGTCATCGCGCAAGACCCGGACGCGGTGGCACGCGCGCTTGAACGTTCGTAGGGTGGGTTGGCGCGCAGCGTGGGTGGGGCCGATCTCGGAATTGTGCGCGTCCGGCGTCGACCTTCACCACGCGCCCGGGGGCGGCAGTCGAGGATTTCCTCGCGCATCGCGCGGAGCCGCGCGAGGAGGAAAAGCCGCCGCGCTCACGCGGCCGCGGGAACGCCCGGTATCTCACGCGGAAGCAGCGGCATGAGCGGATGATGGAGAAAAGATCCGGGTGACAACGTGTATAGTGGCCCGCGCAAACCCGCGCGCGCTCAGGACATTTAAGTCTTGCGCAAGTCTCCTCCCTCAACTGACCAGGCTAATATCCGGGGACCGGAGGCGGATGTTTTTGGGCAAACGCCGTACGGCCTCGTTAGGCAGCTGTACGACCATGCACTGACGGCGCGCACGCCCGTTTCCTGGAACCTGTTCCACCAGCCGGGCGACATTTTGTTCACGGCTAATGATACGATCGACTCGCGGACGCTCAGAGCAGGTCAGGCCGCGTTGCGTCTCGGCGAATGCGCCCGCCTTCGCCGCTCACCCCGCTTTTCGCACGTCCTTCTCTGTGTGATGCCGGGATTATACATTGAGTCCACACCAATTGCGCTGCTGCACAGCCATGACAAGCCGGCGGTCCGCGCTGTTCGCGCAGAGAACTATGATAGACGCGACCGATCCGACTTCCTGGTGATGAGGCCCTGCGCACTCTTCGATGACCCCGAGCTCCACGCGAAGCTCAATGAGCGGTGTGTATTTCACCATGATAGGCCCTACAACTTCAGGCCGGTGTCGGCGTCGGATAATCGTGTCCGCTGCTCCGAGCTCGTCGCGACGATCTATGGTGACCTCGGAATCCAGTTGGTAGCCGACCGACCGTACCACGAGACGCTGCCATTCGATGTCGAGGTGGCGATTGAGAAGCACGATGGATGGCTCGATGTGACCGAACTGTACCTGATGGCCGAGAGACTGAGCGACGACAAGCTCATCAAGGAGCGCAGTCCTGATCTGCGGGATATGTTCTTTCAGCAATATGCATCGGGCACTGAAATCACAAAGCTGTTGAACGAATGGGGCGATGCTGCAGACGTCGTGCTGAAGGACATTCAGCATCAGATGACGCGACCGATCGAACTCCTGCCATCGGAGCGTCACCCCACCTACGTCGGCAATTTGAAGGAGCTCTTGGCCATTCTGAAGAAATATTTTGTGCTTTACGTCGATGTCCGCCGCTATGCTTTCCCAGGTCCCACCCCCAACGGGTTCCGTTTCGATGGCATTAAACCCAATATCCTCATCAAAAAGCTCAACGACGTTGAGGAGGCGCGCGCCAAGCTCGCGTGGACCAGCATCGCGGTCATCAGGGACGGATACAAATCGGAATGCCGACGGTTCGTCGCCACCGCCACGCAGGCAGGCGCAGTCCTTGCGGAAGATGCTTCGGACGAAGACCTGACGGCTGCTTTGGCGCAATTGGGGAAGCTTATTCGGGCGGCCGATGATCGTGAACCGGAAGCCGAGCGCGCGGCGAGCGAGGCGCTTGTTCAGGAGATTGCTGAGCTCATGCAACAAATCGAAACTGTCGACATCTCCCCCGATGCGGACGCCAAGATCATGAAGGGATTTTTCCTCGCCGCCGGGATGCTCCTTATCTTGGCTCGGCACGTACAGGGATGGTTTTACGGATCGAGATTTCTCAAACTTCTTCAAACCACCGTCGCACATGAAGACGGCTCGCTCTATGATCAAGAGCTTCGTGTTGCACTCGCGCCTTCCCGCCAGCTGATGCACGAGCAACTTCGCGATCAATGTCAGCTGTTCGAGCCATGGCTCGCAGACAGCAAGTAGTCCGGATTAAGCGAAGCGAAAGCCAAAAGGTCAACTCGGATACCAAAGCTCGATTCGTCCCGGCTCCGCGCGGCGCGGAACAGCCTTGTCCGGCGATGGCCGATACACCTTGGCAATGAACGGTGCCCGATGGCTCGCGAGGAATTGTTCGATCCGCGGGAGCGTCGCCACGAAAGCGTGGGCGAGTTCTGGAAACGGCGCGTCGCCGACGATGACCAGCAACGCAACGCCGTGCCGCATGACAGCGTCGCGTTCGTTCGGCTTGTAACGGATGCGGCGATCGTGGGTGAGCGCGATCCAGCCGCGCTTTCCGACCTCCGTCAACCAGACCTCATCGGGTGTGTCGTGGGCGAAGTGGTCAGCGTGCCGCTCGACGGTCAGACCAGCGGTCTTGAGAATTTCACCGAATCGTTTGCCGAGGTCGCGGTCCGTGAAGTAGACGCGGCTCACGCCGCCCGCTCATAGACGACGGCATGCTCGATTTCCGACGGTCCAAGACCGTAATCGGCAGCGAGATCGTCCACGGATTTACCGGCATCGACGCGTTCCGCGATCGTGGAGGTCGAAATGCCCTTGCGCAGCATCACCGGACGTCCAAACGCGATGCGCGGATCGATAACGATGGCGCGCTCGGCACTCGGAGCCGAAGCGAGGACGAACGGATAGAGCCGCACCGGGAAACGGGATGAGTCCCATTCGATCCGCTTCAAATGCTCGTCGAACACCCGCCGCATCGCGAGCTGCCCGGATGCCGTGAGCTCGATCAGCTCTCCGTAGCGGTCGAGAAACACCTTGCCCGGTTTCGCGCGCAGTTCCGGCCGAAGCAAAAGGCGGTCGATGTCCAGTGTCTTCTCCGCATAGGCAAGCGCGCTGCGCAGCGCTTTCACCGGCACGCCGTGCTCGGCGCGGAGCGAGCGCAGCACGTGGGCCTCGATCAGGTTCGAGAATGAGAGCCAGGTAGGCTCCTTCGATGCCGGCCGGATCAGCGGGGGAAAGTCGCCGCGGCCCCCGGCCGTGGGGTATTGCCGCCCCAGAACCCAGGAGCGCAACGTCGCCGCGGGCAGCCGCACGTAGCGGGCCGCTTCGGCAAGCGTGTAGGCGGCAACGTCGCGATCGAAATCGGCATCCTTCCTGCGGCTGGGGATCATGCGCCCATCATAGGCGGATGCGGAAGGAATTCTAGAGTCTTGGAGATGACATAGCGGCCTTCTTGCCGTCCAAAGTCGGCTGCTGGCCAAGAGGCGACATTGACCGCTTCCACCTCCTCATAAGATGGTCGTAGTCTGTTCCCACTGCGCGCCCTGTCGGATGGCACGTCCGCGACGTGAGCCGCAGACCGCGGAGGGAGCAGCATGAAACTTCCCCGCCGCACATTCTTGGCTTCGGCCGTGGGTGCCGCCGCGTTGCCGGCCGTGTCCCGCATGGCGCAGGCGCTTGACCGTTAATGGAGGAACTGCATGCGCGGCGTCGGTATCCTGGCAATCGCTCTTTGTTTCGGTTTTACGGGCGCGGCCGTTGGCCAGCCGGCAGGCTCCAGCATCGAACTCATCTCGGCCGACACTCCTGTCAGGACGGCAAGCGGCGCCACATTTACGGCGCCGTCGGGCTGGCGCGTCACGTCAACCGCGAGCAAAAAGATCCTTGAGCCGCCCGAGGCGGATTCGCAGCTGGCGCTGGTCGACGTCCGAGCCGCGAATGCCGCCGCCGCTGTCGCTGCCGGTTGGGCCAGCTACCGGCCCGATGCAAAGCGGCCGCTCAGAATCGCGACGCCGCAGGCGCCCCAGAATGGCTGGGAAGAGCGGCACGTCTACAATTACGAGACTTCGCCCAACGAGAAGGCCGTGGTCTACGCACTGGCCTGGCGGGCGGGCGAGGATTGGACAGTCGTGATCGTCGACGCGTCGCGCTCGACTTTCGAGAAACGCAATGCGGCCTTTTCACTGACGATCGGCAGCTTGCGTCCGAACGGATACCAGCGCGAGATGTTCAGCGGGAAGAAAGCCCAGGCGTTGGACGCCGAGCGGATCACCCTGCTCAAGGATTTCGTCCAGGACGTCATGCAACAGCTCGGCATACCTGGCGTTGGTCTCAGCCTGATCGACGGCGGCAAGGTTGTGTTTCAGGGCGGCCTGGGAGTGAAGACCCTGGGCCAACCGGATCCGGTGGACGCCGACACGCTTTTCCTGGCCGCCTCCAATACCAAGGCGATGACGACCTTGCTCCTGGCCGAACTGGTCGACGAGAAAAAATTGCGCTGGGACCAGCCCGTGACGGATGTCTATCCGGGCTTCAAGCTGGGAGACGCAGCAACCACGCGGCAGGTGCTGGTGAAGCACTTGCTGTGCGCATGCACGGGCCTTCCCCGTCAGGACTTCGAGTGGCTGTTCAACTATGCAACGGCGACACCGGCGTCGTCGCTCGCTTCCCTTGCCGCCATGCATCCGACCAGCCGCTTCGGAGAGGTCTACCAATACAGCAACGTCATGGCCGGAGCCGCCGGCTATGTCGGCGCACATCTTGTACGTCCGAATGAGGAGCTCGGCGCCGCCTATGACGCGGCCATGCGGTCCAAGGTGTTCGCACCTCTCGGAATGACGCGAACGACCTTCGATTTTCCGACCGCCATGAACGGCAACTTCGCGAGCCCCCACGGCGACGACGTCGACGGCAAGACGTTGCCGGCACGCATGGACAACAACTACTCGGTCCTTCCGTTGCGTCCGGCCGGGGGTATGTGGACCAGCGCTCGCGACCTGTCCAAATACCTGCTGATGGAGCTGGCGCTCGGCGCGTTGCCCGACGGGACACGCCTGGTCTCGAGCGAAAGCCTTGTGGAGCGGCGCAGGCCGCAGATTCAAATCGGCGAGGATACAGCCTACGGAATGGGGCTCGTGATCGACACGCGCTACGGCATTCCGGTTGTGAGTCACGGCGGCAGCATGTTTGGTTACAAGAGCGACATGATATTCCTGCCCGATCACGGCGTCGGGGCGGTGGTTCTCGCGAACGCGGACACCGGCGGTTTCCTGACCGGTCTGTTGCGGCGGCGGCTGCTCGAGGTGCTGTTCGACGGCAAACCCGAGGCCGTCGAGCAGGCCAGGGTCACGCGCGCCCAGCGGATCGCCAACATCGCCAAGAACCGCGAGCGGCTGGTCGTCCCGGCGGACGCCGCGGAGGCCGGCAAGCTCGCGGCCAGCTACGTCTCACCCGCGCTCGGCACGCTGCGCGTGCGTGCGCAGGATGGCGCGACGATCTTCGATTTCGGCAAGTGGCGCAGCGCGGTCGCTTCGCGACGCAACGACGACGGAACGACGTCATTCATCTCCATCGACCCCACGATCGGCGGCTTCAATTTCGTCGTCGGCGAGAGGGACGGGAAGCGGGCTTTGATCGTCCGCGCTGCGCAACAGGAATATGCGTTCATCGAGGCGGCAGCTCCGTGATCCGCATCGGTGACCGTAGCCTGGGTTGAGCGCAGAGGCTGGGCAAGAATATCGGCTTTTTGGCCTGGGTCGATGTACGATTCTTTTTATGCCGAATCGCACATTCAAGACCGGGGTAAGCCGGGAGCAAGGAAGCCTTCTTCCGCCGCGGGTGGAGGATTACGTGGCGGCGGACAATCCTGTTCGAGCGATTGAGAGCTATGTTGGGGCTCTTGATCTAGCGAGACTTGGGTTCCGCCATGCGGAGCGTGGGGAAGGGGTTGGGCAGCCGCCTTACGCCCCGGCTGATCTGCTGAAGCTTTACCTTTACGGCTATATTAACGGGGTTCGTTCCTCGCGTCGGCTGGCGCGCGAGGTGGGGCGCAATCTGGAACTGATCTGGCTGCTCAAGGGGCTTAGGCCGAGCTACCGCACGATTGGTTCCTTTCGCAGTGAGAACTGGTCGGCGCTGAAGGCGGCGAACCGGAACTTTGTGCTTCTGATGCGCGAGCTTGATCTATTGGGCGGGGATCTGGTTGCGATTGACGGGGCGTTTTTCCATGGCAATGCGAGCAAGGGGAGCATTGTGACGCGCAAGCGGCTTGGCGAACAGCTTGCTGCCCTTGATCGCGACATTGAGGCCTATGGGCGGGCGCTGGAAGCGAACGATGCCGCGGAGGAGCATTCGGGCGATGATCGTGGTGATGGGGATGGCGGCGATATTGGGGAGAAGATGGCGGCGCTGGTGGCGCGTCGCGCGCAGGCGCAGGGCGAGCTTGATCGGTTGGAAGCGAGCGGAGATACGCAGTTGTCGCGGACGGACGCCGACGCGCGGCTTTTGACCAAGAATGGGCAGAGGGTTGCAGGCTACAACGTGCAGATCGCCGTTGACGCCAAGCACAAGCTCATAGCTGCGAGCGAGGTCGTGAATGACGGCAACGATACGGGCCAGCTTTATGAGATGGGGCAAGCGGCGAAGGAGGCACTTGGAGCCGAGACACTGCAGGCGGTTGCCGACACCGGCTATTACAACAGTACCGCTCTGAAGGCGTGTGAGGAGAACGGGATCGTTGCCTATGTACCGCAGGCGCGGCGCAGCGAGCGTCTTGAGGCGCAGGGCCGCTTCAGCCACAAGGACTTCAGCTACGACGCCGAAGCGGACGTCTATCGCTGTCCGGCAGGCGAACCGTTGATGCCGACGCCGAGCCTGAAGCACAACACCGGGGGCAGGCTGGAGCGGCGCTATGTGAGCCGGAAGGCTAGCTGTGACGGCTGTGCGCTGCGCCGGCGCTGTGTCACCGACAAAGAGGCCACGCGTACGATCTATCGATGGGTGCATGAACAGGTCATCGAGCGCCATCGCGAACGGATGAAGGGCGCAGGCGCACTGATGCGCCGCCGCGCCGGCTTGGTCGAGCATCCCTTCGGCACGCTCAAATGCCGGGCCGGCTATCTTCACTTTCTGGTGCGCGGCTTCAACAAGGTGCGTGGGGAATGGAGCCTGATGGCGCTGTGCTACAACTTCACGCGGGTGCTCAACATCGTCGGCTTGGACAACTTCATCGCCTATCTTGCGCGCGTCGCCGAACGGCTGTTCTTGTTCCTTTGCCTTGCCGCAGCCGCCTGGGGTCGCGTCAAAACCCTCCTGGAACGCAATATCGAGGCGATCGGCGAAAAATCTATGCCTATGCGGCTCCACTACCGATTGGCCGCGTAAACGTTATTCTTGCCCAACCTCGAAGCGAAACCCAGGAGCAGTCGAGCCTCAGTCGCCGGTCCCCGGATTTCGCCATAGCGCGTCGAAGACGCACGTGAGCGCGCTCCGTAGCGGAGGAAAAAAAACCGCGCGCCGAAGCGCGCGGAGGGGGGCATTGCGGGAGGTCAACCCGAAATTCAGCGGATGGTACTGCCGTCCGTGGCGGTGAAGGTCGCGGGCTTGCCGGCCTTGAGGACGGGCGCGTTCGAGTCGAAGCGCGCGGCGAAGTTGTCGGTCTCGGCGACCCGGGCGGTGATGCCCACGGCGACCACGGCGATGGCGGCGATCAGGGCCACCACCACGATCTTCAGGTAGGTGGTCCGGTCGGCGGTGACGAGCGAGTGATTCATGGGTCTCTCCCCGGTCTCGACTATTGGTCGCGGCGGGCGTGCTGTCGGTTCAAACGCGGTCGCGAGAAAATCGTTCCACTTGCCTGTGGCCTTTTTGCAACGCCTTCGGGCCAGCCAAGCGGCCGGGTCCGGACCGCTATCTCATTGACTTATATACGTTCCGGTTCCGGAAATGCCGCTCAAACCGCTGTCACAAGCGCGTGGCGCGCCGGTCACGGGCGCTCGCGCCGGCGTGAACGGGACGGTATCGGGAAACCGTTGCTGGACGAGAGGTGGCTTAAATCCCGCCGACGGTCTTGAGCCGTGCCCGAGCGTGGATTTCCGACTGCGACATCACGGCGGTCTGGGCGCGGAAGCGCTCCACGATGCCGCGCACGAACGGGCGCACCCCCGGGGACGTGACCAGCACCGGGGCCTCGCCCTCGCGCGCCGCGTCCTCGAACCGGTCGCGCACCAGGCTGATGAATTCCGAGAGCCTGGAGGGCTGCATGGCGAGGTTGCGCTCCTCGCCCTGGCCGACGATCGACTCGGCGAAGGCCTGCTCCCACCGGGCTGACAATGCGATCAGCGGCAGGTACCCGGCGGGCGCGGCGTGCTGGGCGCAGAGCTGGCGCGCGAGGCGCGCGCGCACGTGCTCGGTGAGGTAGGCCGGGTTGCGGGTGAAGGCGAGCGCGTCGGCGATGCCTTCCAGGATGGTCGGCAGGTCGCGGATCGACACCCGCTCGGCGAGCAGGAGCTGCAGCACGCGCTGCACGCCCGAGATGGTGATCTGCGAGGGGACGATGTCCTTGACCAGCTCGCCCTGCTCCTTGGGCAGGTCCTTGATCAGCTTGCTGACCTCCGCATAGGACAAGAGCTCGGACATGTTGGCCTTGAGCACCTCGGTCAGGTGGGTGGCGAGCACGGTCGCGGCGTCGACCACGGTGTAGCCCTTGATCGAGGCTTCCTCCTTGAGCATGGCGTCGACCCAGGTCGCCGGCAGGCCGAACGTGGGTTCGGTGGTGTGTACGCCCGGCAGCTTCACCTGGTTGCCGGTCGGGTCCATGACCATGTACTGGCCCGGCCAAACCCGGCCCACCCCGGCCTCGACCTCCTTGAGCTTGATCACATAGGCGTTGGCCTCGAGCTGGACGTTGTCGAGGATGCGCACGGCCGGCATCACGAAGCCCATCTCGCCGGCGAGCGAGCGGCGCAGCGCCTTGATCTGCTCGGTCAGCCGGTCGCTGCCGTCGGGCGAGTTGACCAGGGGCAAGAGTGCGTAGCCGAGCTCGATCTTCAGGTCGTCGATCTTGAGCGCGGTCGAGATCGGTTCCTCGGTCGGGGCGCCCTTGGTGTCGACCGCTTCGCTCTGCGCCTGCAAGGCGGCCGCGGCGCGGGCGTTCTTCTCGATCGCCCAGGCGAGCGCGCCGGCGCCGCTGCCGAGGAGGAGGAACGGGATCATCGGAATGCCGGGCAAGAGCGCCATCAGGAGCATCACCGCGGCCGACATGCCGAGCGCCTTGGGGTAGCCGGAAAGCTGCGCCAGCAGCGCCTTGTCGACGCCGCCGCCGACGCCGGCCTTGGAGACGAGCAGGCCGGCGGCGGTCGAGACGATGAGCGCCGGGATCTGGGTGACCAGGCCGTCGCCGACGGTCAGCAGCGTGTAGGTGCGCGCGGCCTCGGCGAACGGCATGCCCTGCTGGGCGATGCCGATGATCATGCCGCCGATGACGTTGACGAACACCACCAGCAGGCCGGCGATGGCGTCGCCGCGCACGAACTTCGAGGCGCCGTCCATGGCGCCGTAGAACGCGCTCTCGTCCTCGAGGTGCTTGCGCCGCTTGCGCGCGTCCTTCTCGTCGATCAGGCCGGCCGAGAGGTCGGCGTCGATCGCCATCTGCTTGCCCGGCATGGCGTCGAGGTTGAAGCGCGCCGCGACCTCGGCGATGCGCCCGGAGCCCTTGGTGATGACGACGAAATTGACGATCACGAGGATGGTGAAGACGATGATGCCGATGACGAAATTGCCGCTCATCACGAAGTTGCCGAACGCCTCGATGACATGACCTGCAGCAGCAGTGCCCTCGTGGCCGCGCGCGAGGATCAGGCGCGTGGACGCGAGGTTGAGCGCCAGGCGCAGCATGGTGGCGATCAGCAGCACGGTCGGGAACGCCGAGAACTCCAGCGGCGCGTGGATGAACAGCGCCGTCATCAGGATCAGCACGGAGAAGATGATCGACACCGCGAGCGCGAAGTCGAGCAGCAGCGGCGGCAACGGCAGGATCAGCACCACCAGGATGGTCATCACGCCGATCGCAAGCGCGATGTCGCCGCGCTTGAACACCTCGCCCAAGGTTCCGATGCCCGGAAGCTTGAACCCGGTTCCCTGTCCCGCCGTGACGTCGGTCATGTTCAAGTTCCTGGGCAATTTTTGCCCGGTGTATGGTTAGCGGCGGGTTAACGCCCTATAGGAATGCCCGTGGGGAGGGCGTTGCGTATGCAGGTCGGCGTGGTGGGGCTCGGCCGGATGGGGGCGAATATCGCCCGCCGGCTGATGCGGCAGGGGCACGCTTGCGTGGTGTTCGACGCCGATCCGGCGCCGGGGGACCGGCTTTCCGCCGAAGGCGCCACGAACGCCGCCAGCCTGGCAGACCTCGTCGGTAGGATCGATCCCCCGCGCGTGGTCTGGCTGATGCTGCCGGCCGGTGCGGCGACCGAGACCGCGATCGCGGACCTCGGCGCGCTGCTGGCGGCCGGCGACAGCGTCATCGACGGCGGCAATACGTTCTGGAAGGACGATGTCCGCCGCGCCGGCGAGCTCGGCCGGCGTGGCCTGCACTATCTCGATGTCGGCGTCAGCGGCGGCGTCTGGGGGCTCGAGCGCGGCTATTGCTTGATGATCGGGGGCGAGAAGCCGGTGGTCGAGCGGCTCGACCCGCTGTTCCGCGCGCTCAGCCCCGGGCCCGGCACCGTGGCGCCGACACCGCGGCGCAGCGGCGACCCGCGTCCGGAGCGCGGCTACATCCACGCCGGCCCGAACGGCGCCGGCCATTTCGTCAAGATGATCCACAACGGCATCGAGTACGGGATGATGCAGGCCTACGCGGAGGGCTTCGACATCCTCAAGCACGCCAACGACGCCAACCTTGAACATCGCCTCGACCTCAACCTTGCCGACATCGCCGAGACCTGGCGGCGCGGCAGCGTGATCACCTCCTGGCTGCTCGACTTGACCGCGGCGGCGCTGGCTGAGGACGGCGCGCTTGCCGGCTACACCGGCCACGTCGCCGATTCCGGTGAGGGCCGCTGGACCGTCGCGGCGGCGGTCGAGGAGGCGGTGCCGGCCGAGGTGCTCACCGCCGCGCTCTATGCGCGGTTTCGTTCGCGCCAGGAGCATACGTTCGCCGAGAAGGTGCTGTCCGCCATGCGCAAGGGATTCGGCGGCCACCAGGAGCCGAAGGCGTGACCATGAGCGCGCGTCCGAACGGGTTCGCCGCCGCGGTGGTGATGGGGGTCGCGGGCGCCGGCAAGTCGACCATCGGACAGCGCCTCGCCGCCGAGCTCGCCTGCGCGTTCCGCGACGCCGACAGCTTCCACCCCGCCGCCAACATCGCGAAGATGAGCCGCGGCGAGCCGCTCACCGACGCGGACCGCTGGCCGTGGCTCGGCGCGATCGCGGCCTGGATCGCCGAGCGCCGCGCCGCGGGCGAGACCGGCGTCGTCACCTGCTCGGCACTCAAGCGGCGCTACCGCGATCTTCTGACCGAAGGCCAGCGCCCCGACGTGCGCCTGATCTATCTCAAAGGCGATTTCGACCTGATCGCCGCGCGGCTTGCCGCGCGCCAAGGCCACTTCATGCCGCCCGCGCTGTTGCGCAGCCAGTTCGATGCGCTCGAGGCGCCGGGCGCCGACGAGGCGCCGATCGCGGTCTCGATCGACGCGCCGCCCGAGGCGATCGTGGCGCAGGTGCTGAAAGAGTTGCGCCAGCGCTCGTAGCCCGGATTGAGCGCAGGCGAAATCCGGGAATCTGTCCGCGCGGTGAGACCCACCCCGGCTTGCGTGAACGCAAGCCGGGCTACGGTCAAGCCGCCCCGCGCCATTCGCCGCCACGCAGGTCGGGTTTACCCGACCTGCGCCTCAAAGTGTCGATCTCGGGGTGAACCCGAGATCGATGGCGGCGGGATCGGCATGCCGTCGCCGGCGTACTCGTTGAGCTTGTTGCGCAAGGTGCGGATCGAGATGCCGAGGATGTTGGCCGCATGGGTGCGGTTGCCGAGGCAGTGCTTGAGCGTCTCCAGGATCAGGTCGCGCTCGACGTCGGCGACGGTGCGCCCGACCAGGGCGCGCGTCACCTGCTCGGCGGCGAACGCCGCGTGCGCGACCGCGTGCGGCTTTGCCTCCTCGAACCGGCCGCCGTCGGGCGCGATGATCGCCTCGGGACCGATTTGCTCGCCGCTCGCGATCAGCACCGCGCGGTGGATGGTATTCTCCAGCTCGCGCACGTTGCCGGGCCAGCGGTTGGCGATGAGCGCCCCGCGCGCCTCGACCGAGAGCGGGCGCGCCGCCATGCCGTTGGCGCGCGCGTAGCGGATGGCGAAGTGCTCGGCGAGCTCGACGATGTCGCGCGGCCGCTCGCGCAACGGCGGGACCTTCAGGTTCACCACGTTGAGCCGGTAGAGCAGATCCTCGCGGAACGAGCCGTCGCGCACCGCCTCGTTGAGGTTGCGGTTGGAGGTCGCGAGGATGCGGATGTCGACCGCGACCGGCCGCGTGCCGCCGACGCGGTCGATCACGCGCTCCTGGATGGCGCGCAACAGCTTGGCCTGCAGGCGCGCGTCCATCTCGGAGATCTCGTCGAGCAGCAGGGTGCCGCCGTTCGCCTCCTCGAACTTGCCGATGCGGCGCGCGATCGCGCCGGTGAACGCGCCCTTCTCGTGCCCGAACAGCTCGGATTCGAGCAGGTGCTCGGGGATCGCGGCGCAGTTGACCGAGATGAAGGACGCGCGCGACCGGTTCGACTTGGCGTGCAGGTAGCGCGCCAGCACTTCCTTGCCGGTGCCGGACTCGCCGGTGATGAGAACCGAAGCTTCGCTCGGCGCGATCTGCAGCGCGAGTTTCACCACCGCCGCCATGGCGTCGTCGCGGTAGATCAGGTCGCGGTGGTCGTCGGCGACCGCCGCCAGCACCGCGGCGATCATCTCCGGATCGGGCGGCAGCGGGATGTACTCCTTGGCGCCGGCATGGATCGCCGCAACCGCGGCGCGCGCGTCGGTGGTGATGCCGCAGGCGACCACGGGCACGTGGATCAGCTCGGCATCGAGCCGCGCGATCAGGTCGCGGATGTCGATCGCGACGTCGACCATCAGCAGGTCGGCGCCGCGCCCGGAGCGCAGCACTTTCAGCGCCATCTCCGCGCCGTCGGCGTGGGTGACGGTCGCGCCCTTGTCCATGGCGAGCTTGGTGGCGAGCGTGAGCTGGCCGTGCAGCGTACCGACGATCAGGAGACGCATGGTGAGATTCCTTTCGATACGGGTTCGGCGCCTGCCGCACGCTCGGTGTGCTCCCTCCCCCCTTGTGGGGGAGGGGTGGGGAGGGGGGTAGATGTTTGAGGCGCGACCCTTGCCGCAATCGGACCACCCCCACCCCTAACCCCTCCCCACAAGGGGGAGGGGAATCCCACCGAGCTCGCGGAAAGATTCATCACCCTCTTTCCGCCTTGATGATCTCGGTCATGGTCACGCCGAGCTTGTCCTCCACCAGCACCACCTCGCCGCGCGCGACCAGGCGGTTGTTGACGTAGATGTCGATCGCTTCGCCGACCTTGCGGTCGAGCTCGAGCACGGTGCCGGGGCCGAGCCGCAACAGCGCGCCGACGTCCATGCGCGAGCGCCCGAGCACGGCGGAGACCTGCACCGGCACGTCGAACACGGCTTCGAGATCGGCGGCGCTGCGGTTCGGCGAGTCCGAATCGGGTGCAAGGGTCGCGTCCTCGGCGCGCGGAATCACGTCGGCGTCGCGCTCGAGGTCGGGCAGCGGCATCTTGTCGTTGTCACTCATCGCTTCCTCCAGGGTCGCCGCGTCGGCTCGCCACGTAGCGGGCAACCGCCTGCGCGATCGCCGTCTCGGTCGCCGCGCGGTCGCGCATCATGCCGCCGTCGGCCCATTCGATGCGGCAGTCGCCGGGGCCAAGATCCGGCTCGGCCAGCACGACCAGCCGACCGTCGAAGCCGTGCGAGCGCGCGATCTCGTCGAGCCGCGTGCGCGCCGCCTCGTAGAGCGCGTCGGCGACGCGCACCACCACGTGCGGGGCCGCGATCAGGTGGCGGAAGCAGTCGCGCGTCAGCGCGGCGATCTCGGCGAACGGCTCGCGCGCGATCAATTCGGGCGCGAGCTTGGCGGCGACCGCGGCCGCGACCTCGACCGCCTCGGCCTCGAGCCGGGCTTCGACTGCCCGCAACCCGCGCGACAGCTCTTCGAGCGTCGTCGCGATGCGTTCGCAGGCCGCAGCGATGCGGCGTTCGGTCTTGGCGTCGGCGCTGGCTATTCCATTGCGATAGGCGGTCTCCTCGGCCACGGCGAGCGCGGCCGCATGCGCGGCGTGCGTCATCGTCCGCTCGCCCCGCCGGTCGGCAAGCGCGAAGTCGTCCTCGAACAGGAATTTGACCGGCGCGGTCATCATGGCGTGCCTCAATAGACCAGCTCGTCGTCGCCGCGGCTCTTGGAGATCATGATCTCGCCCTTGGCGGCGAGGTCCTTGGCGAGGTTGACCAGCAGCGCCTGGGTCTCGTCGACGTCGCGCAGCCGCACCGGTCCCATCGCCTGCATGTCGTCGACCAGCATCTTGGCGGCGCGGGTCGACATGTTGCCGAGGAAGAACTGGCGCACCGTGTCGCTGGCGCCCTTGAGCGCGACCGCGAGCTTGTCCTTGTCGACGTGGCGCATCAGCGTCTGCGCCGAGGCGGTGTCGAGCTTGATCAGGTCGTCGAAGGTGAACATCAAGGTCTTGATGCGCTCGGCGGCCTCGCGGTTCTGCTCTTCCAGCGTGGTCAAAAAGCGCGTCTCGGTCTGGCGGTCGAAATTGTTGAAGATCTCGGCCATCACCTCGTGCGCGTCGCGCCGGCGCGTTTGCGACAGGTTGGACATGAATTCGGTGCGCAGCGTGTTCTCGAGCCGCTCGATCACCTCCTTCTGAATCGCCTCCATCTTGAGCATGCGGCTGACCACGTCGATCGCGAGCTCCTCGGGCAGGATCGCGAGCACGCGCGCGGCGTGCTCCGGCTTGATCTTGGAGATCACCACCGCGACGGTCTGCGGGTATTCGTTCTTCAGGTAATTGGCGAGCACCTGCTCCTGCACGTTGGAGAGCTTCTCCCACATGTTGCGGCCGGCCGGCCCGCGGATCTCCTCCATGATGTTGGAGACGCGATCGGACGGAAGGTACTGCACCAGCAACCGCTCGGTGGCGTCGAAGTTGCCGAGCAGGGCGCCGGAGGCCGACAGCCGCCCGACGAATTCGAGCAGCAGGTGCTCGACCGCCTCGGCCTCGACCGTGCCGAGCGTCGACATGACGATGGAGAGCTGGCGCAATTCGTCGTCGTCGAGCAGCTTCCACACCTTCTCGCCGTGCTGCTCGCCGAGCGCGAGCATCAGCACCGCGGCGCGCTCGGCCCCGCGCAACGCGCGGCCCGGGCCGCTCGCGGTCTGGCGCCCCGCAAGCGTGGCGACGAGATCGGCGATCTCGTTCTTCTTGTCGGACGATTTGGCGAGCGCGGCGGCCATGGATCTACGCCGGGGCGTCCTGCAGCCATTGGCGCACGATGGCGACGGTCTCGTGCGGGTTGCGTTCGGCGAGCTCGCCGACCTTCTGGATCGACTGGGCGTGCACCTGGCCCTGCACCTGCGCCATGTCGATCATCTTGGCGGTCTGGCTCGGTGCCACCTGGATCGGCTCGTTGGTGGCCGCGGCGATTGCCGGCGCCGCCGCGCCGACCGGCCCGGCCACCGCCGCGGTTGCGGCTCCGGGCGCCTCCGGCGTCACGATGCGGCGCACCAGCGGGCGCACCACGAACAGCACCACGATCAGGCCGAGGATGGCCATCACGATCAGCTCGACCGTGCGCATCACGTCGTCCTTGGTGAATTGCAGGAACGACAGCCAGCCGGCCGGCTCGACGATCGGGCTCGCCGGCGCCTCGGCAAAACGTAGATTGACCACCTCGACCTGGTCGCCGCGCTTCTGGTCGAAGCCGATCGCCGAGCGCACCAGCGCGGCGATGCGGTCGAGCTCTTCCTTGCTGCGCGGCTGATAGACCACGTCGCCCTTGTCGTTTTTGGCGTAGCTGCCGTCGACCAGCACCGCGGCCGAGACGCGCTTGATCCGGCCGCCCTCGGTCACCTCGGTCTTGGTGGTGCGCGAGACCTCGTAATTGACGATCTCTTCCGACTTCTTGCTCTGGTCGCGCTGCGCCTGGTTCTGCGGGGTTGCCCCCGGCAGCTCGTTGCCGACCGTGACCTGGCCTTCGGGCGCGCCGCTCGCGGTGACTTCCTCGCGCGTCTGGCTCGAGCGCAGCACGCGGCCTTCCGGATCGTAGCGGTCCTGGGTCTGGGTGATGCGGTTGAAGTCGAACTCGGCGGCGAGCTGCACGCGCGCGCGCCCCGGGCCGACCACCGAGGTGACGATGCCCTCGATCTGATCGCGCAGCCGGCGCTCGTAATTGGCCCCGCGCTCGTCGGCGGTGATGCCGGCGGAGGTGTTGTCCTCGGTGAGCGCGCCGTCGGCGAGCAGGCGGCCGGCCTCGTCGACGATCGAGACCCGCTGCGGTTTGAGCCCGTTGACGGCGGAGGCGACGAGGTGGCGGACCGCGCGCACCTGGCTCGCGTCGAGCGCGCCGCGCACGCGCAGCACGATCGAGGCCGACGGCTCGACCTTGTCGCGCGAGAACAGCGGCCGCTCCGGCAGCACCAGGTGCACGCGCGCGGCCTGCACTCGGTCGATCGCCCGGATGGTGCGGGCCAGCTCGCCCTCGAGCGCGCGCAGGTGGTTGATGTTCTGGACGAAGCTGGTGGCGCCGAGGGTGTCGGACTTGTCGAAGATCTCGTAGCCGATGGCGCCGCCCTTGGGCAGGCCGCCCTCGGCAAGCTTCATGCGGATGCGCGCCACGCGCTCGCGCGGCACCAGCACGATGGCGCCGTCGTTCTTGAGCTCATAGGGGATGGCCTGGCGCTCCAGGTCCTTCACGATCGCGGCCGAGTCCTCGACCGTCAGGTCGGTGAACACCGGCGTCATCTGCGGCGCGGTGACGCGCAGCATGATGAAGCCGAACACGGCGACCAGCGCGGCCGCGACCGCCGCCATGGCGCCGAGCCGGGCAGCCCCCAATGTCCTGACGAACGCGACCAGACCCTGCACGCGGCAAGCCCCCGGAGTCCGTGGGGCGCGCGGATGCGCCCCGACCCGGCAAGTTTTGCCGGGTGCATGGTTTCGATCTGGTTAACGGGGGTGGTCCCCTCTCCCGCGCGAGCGGGAGAGGGTGCCGAGGACCGAAGGTCCGAGGCGGGAGAGGGGCTTGTGCGTTGGGAAGTCCCTCTCCCGGCTCGCTTCGCTCGCCACCCTCTCCCGCGAGCGGGAGAGGGGAAGGCGCGGCGGCGCGAAAGCGGACTTGGCAATGGCCTGCTCCGTTCGCAGGCCCTTCCCGGTGGCGGTCGATATGAACTCCATTGCACCGCTTGGCCACTCTATGGTACATGCACCATATATAGGTCCACATGGCCGGTAAGGCGCCGCGCAAGATCCCGGTGGTGTTCTACCGGACGCGCGGCGGCGCCGAGGTCGTCCGGGACTGGCTGCGCGGTCTGGACGATGCGGACCGTAATACGATCGGCCAAGATCTGATGCGGGTGCAGTACCGCTGGCCGATCGGGATGCCATTGTGCCGCTCGCTGGGCAAAGGACTGTGGGAGGCTCGGACCGACCTGCCCAGCGACCGGATCGCCCGCGTGCTGTTCAGCATCGAACAGGATCGCATCGTCGCGCTGCACGGGTTCATCAAGAAGACCCGGAAGACGCCGGACGAAGACCTGGCTCTGGCGCGCAAGCGGAAGAAGGAATTCGAGAGTTAGGAGGCATCATGACTACGAAGAAGAAAAAGAAGCCACCGCGCCGCTCGGTCAGCAAGCTCAGCTCGCTTGACGACTTCCTGAAAGAGAAGGGCAAGCTGAACGAATTCGAGGCCGTTGCCATCAAGGAAGTGCTCGCTTGGCAGCTCAGCCAAGCGATGAAGGCCGGCAATCTGTCCCGCCGGCGCTTGGCCGAGCGGATGGGAACCAGCCGCAGCCAGATCGGCCGCCTGCTCGACCCGAAGGACGGCAATGTCACGCTCGCGACGTTGCAGCGGGCTGCGAAAATTGTTGGCAGGTCGCTGAGGCTGGAGTTGGTGTGAACGTGATACCCGATCTAACCCCATCGTCGTCGCCGGAGCGTTAGCCAAGGCCGGGCGGGAAGGGGGCTTCCTCGAGCGAAGCGAGGCCGGGCCGTGCCCTTGTTCATCGTCGTCCGCGCGGGCGTCGCCCCCGCTTCGCTTTGAGTCTCGTTAAGTCTCGTCGTGCGCTTGACAGAGCGAGGCCGATCTTTCGCGCAGTCCCCGGGCTGATATGCGGCTGTTCCTGGGCGATTTCCAAAGCCGCAATGACAAGCAACACGTAGGCCCGCGGCGTCAGTCGGTAGCATATGGTCACGGCTATCGTTCCCTCGTTGGAACGTTCATACCAACTTTATGAGTACCGGAAAAGCTGTTTTAGATGGGACGCCTCCGAATCAGGAGGCCACATGGTTCGTACCCTCGATTCGCCCCGTCATGAGGCCTTGCGGGCGTTCCTGGTCGAACGGCGCAAGAAATCCAATCTGCGGCAGGTGGATGTCGCCAAGCGCCTCGGTCGCGCACAGTCCTACGTCACTTATGTCGAGACGGGGCAGAAGCTCGTCGACGTGGTGGAACTGATGGAGTGGGCTGATGTGCTCGGCTTCGACCCGTGCGCGGCGATCAGGCGACTCGCCAAGACGCCGAGGAAGTGAACGCCGGCATGCTTGGCGACATGCGAATCCGGGTTAAGCGGGCGGCGGAAAGGCCTGTTCAGTCCTTCGAGCAGATTCTCGCGGATCCTGTGTTCTCGGACGGCGAGCGGACGCGCCTGCGCGCCTGCACGTCCCATGAGCGGCGCGAACGCGCCGAATATCATACGCGGCGCTATCTTCGGCACCTGTCAGAAGACGAACTGCATGCGCGTATCGGGCACCTGATTGCGAACGTGGTCTATGTATCGGCGCGCAATCGCTATTCGGCCAATAATCTTTACAGCAACTACTGGCGCGGACGGCTCGCGCACACTGCCGAGGAGTTGGTGATGCGCGGTAGCATCAAGCCGGTGCCGCCGGACGTGTTGAAGCATTTGCCGCTACTCGGTTTTCCAACGCCGCGCGAACCCGTGCTTACTCCCGAGCACGGTGCGCCCGCGTTCTACCGCTACGACAAACTCCGATATCTCAAGACCCTCCGTCGGCATGGCGAGATTTTCCTTCGCTGTGCGTCCACCGAGGACGCCACAGATGATGTGGCGCGCCGCGATAACAATGAGCTCTGCTTACAGTTCAGCTTTCTTGCGGAGGACCTCGTGCTGACATCGACGTCGCCTGAACTGGCGGCGAGGCCGTGGATGAAGACCGTTAAACTGAAAATCTTTCAGAAAACCGATTATTATATGTTTTGCCTGTCACGCGTGTACGACTGGCGGCTCTTCGGCGACTTCAGCGCCGGTGATCCGTCCGGTGCGGGGGACGATGCGATTGGCTGCCTCGTCATCACGAACCCGCGCGAGTTCGCACGGCGATTCGCGGCTGCCACCGCGGCGTTCAAGCGTCAACGTGACCCGCAGTTGAGCCATCCGCTCCAGCTTCATGCTCAAAACGCACTCTACTACGATACCTGCGATGCGCAGGAGTGTGCGCCCTTGTTCGAGGACAGGCTCGTGATGCCATTCGCGAAGCGGCGAGAATTTACCTACCAGCATGAATTCCGGTTCGTCATCAGGCCGGGCATTCCTGACGGCTTCTTCCCCACCTGCGCGCCCGAAGAACTACCCAGATTCGAGCGTGCGTTTCTGCGTCTCGGGAGTCTTGAAGACATTTCGAAAATCATTGAGGCTGACCGCCGCATAGTCGACACGCGTTCTCACTACCTGTCGACCAAGAACCTCGTTCTACTTTCGTCGGCCGTAGGCGTCACCCTGCCGAACGCCGGAGACATGGTTCGCTTCACGTATTCCCAGGAGGTCAAGGAAATAGGCCGCACGGATACCACGAACCTAACAAATCCGAAGCGTTACGGGGGCGGCTCCTCGATGGGGATGCGGGAGAAGCACATCGATGTGCCGGCAGTTAGCGGCCCGTTGCGGATGCTGCCAGCGCTTCGCGATTTCTACGCCGTGTTTGACGTGCGTGAGCATGGCAACCACCTGTTTTCATTCGAGGCGCGCGACCCGGCCGATGAATGGAGTTGCGCGTATCGTGCTTATCTACCCTGCGCCGAGCCGGCCGACGATAAAATCGTCCCTTATAGGGTCATGTTCGAATTCGAGTACGCGCTTTACGATCACGATGGGCGCGTATTCGAGGACACAGAACGTGTTGAACTGGATGGCCATACGTACCAGGCGCAGTACAACGGCGTGGGCCCGCTACATTTGCATGTGGCCTATCGGTCGCTGCTAGTGGCTGAAATGACCTTCATTCAGCGCTTGATAGACAGGGGTTTCGACGCGTTGATTTCCTACGAAGTAAGGAGCAGGGAAACCGGTTTCCGCTGTTCCGAATTCAGAATGACGAGGGTCGGCACCTCCACGGCCCAGGTGGCAGTCTAGTCCGACACCAGCCGATCCGGCTCGGTCTGCAGGTCGAACATCGTAAGCTTGACCTGCTTCTGCTCGTCGCCGGCCAGCCGGCCGAGCGCGGCGGTGAAGCTCTCGGCGAGGATAGTCGGCATTTGTCAGGTCATTTGGGCTTGGACCGCGCGCACGACAGAGGGCTCGAGCTTTACCCAGATCACCGCCCCGGATGGATGGGCATAAGCAACCGGCCGATTCAATCGCCGTGCTTTTCGCAAAACCCATGGAACTTGCCAACCGCCCTCCCACGCAGACTTGTGGCGTGCCGCTGGAATGCGATGCAGTCTCTCGTGCCTTGCGAATTCAGAAAACGAGAGCGGCGAGAGGCAATCAACCAGCTCTGCAGTCCCCACAACCTGCTTCGAGCCCTTCTTGATGAGTGCGATGGGGCCGCGCACTTTGCTTGCGGTGGTCCGCATCTCCCATGTCTTTTCGCCGTTCAAGATCATGCTGATCCAGGGCTCGTCGATGATCAGTCCGCGCTCGATCATGCTCACATTCCGAACACCTTCAGCACCTCGTCGCCGAAATGGTTGATCACCTTCACCGCGATGCGCCCGGTCGACGGACGCGGGAACGGCCGTGACGTGTCGGAATAGAGGCTCGCCCAGGAGTCCTCGTCGATCTCCGCGCGCAACGCGGTCTTGAGCGCCTGGTAGGGATCGTTGGCGCCGAGGAAATAGGCGTGGCGCACGAAGAAGCTCTCCTCGTTGTAGTCGGTGTCGACGAACCAGCAGGCGATGCCCTTGGTGTCGTCGGAGCGGATCTCGCCGGTCGCAGGATCGAATACGTCGATGCCGTTGACCTTGACGCGGATTTGCCCGTCCTTCTCCTCGATCAAGTCGATGTCCGGCTCGCCGAACACCACGAACAAGTTGCCCTTGCCGGTGTTCTTCAGCTCCTCCGCCATGTGCAGGTCGGGGTTCATGCGCGCCTTGAGGATCGCCAGCGGTCCGAGCCGCGTAAGTTCGGTCGCGTGCGCGTCGTAGGAGAAGGCGCAGGCGATCAGCACGTCGAAGCGCGCCTCCGAGGCCTCGCGCGCCGCGGCGGTGAGGTCGGCGCGGGTGACGGTGCCGAACTCCGGGCCGATGAAGATCGCGGTGCGCCGCTCGCGGCCATCCTCGGCAGTGTAGCGGCCCTCGGCGGCGACCCATTTGCCGGGCCACGCCTCCAGCGAGGCGAAGCGGATGGCGTCCTGCTTGTCCTTCTGGTGGACGCCTGCGGTGCGCAGATTATCCAGTACCATGACGCCGAAGTCCTGCTCCGGCACGTTCTTCGGCCCGCGCTGGAAGGAGCCGCGCTCCGCCGCGATCTCGTCGCCCAGGCTGTCATCGCGCGAGGTGACGACGCGGTGCGGCGACAGGCTCTCGACCGTGAAGGGTCCGGCAACGCGCACCCGCGAACTGTCCGTGTAGGGCCGGTCGTAGAGGAACTCGACGTCGGCCGCGCGCGCGATCGAGGCATCGATCTCCTTCTGCCGCGCGATGCGCGCTTCCCACCAGGCGGCGTGCAGCTTGATCGCCTCGGTGTCGGTCCAGGGATCGACCGGCGCGGCAGGCAGCGTGTCCAGCGTGTAGCCGCGCTTGAGCAGGGCGTTGAGCTTGCCAAGCGCCGTCTGCCGGCGCTTGTCGGCAGCGTCCGTGTCAATTGCGGTCGTGTGCAGCTTCGCTGCCTCGTCCGGCCAGGGTTCGCCCGCGGCGCGGGGGGTCTGCCACTCCTCCCACGGCTGGTTGCGCTTGAGGCGCTTGTTCAGCGCCTCGCGCAACGGCTCCAGCGTGCGCTGCCATGTCTCCCAGATCACGTCGATCTCGGCGTTGTTGGCGATCGATTTCAGCGTGATGTGCGGCACGCGCTCGTAGACGAAGCCCTGGCGGATATCCTTCGTTGTCGGCGTGTCGGCCTGGATGCGGTTGGTGATCTCCTGCTCCTTCGCGCGTCCCTCCGGACTGTCGGCCAGGAGATAATAAGGATAGCGCGCACTCATCAGCCGCGTCCGGGCGAGCGCCAGCGCCACGCGCGACGTGTCGATGGTGATCCAGCGCCGTCCCCATTGTTCGGCGACAGTCGCTGTCGTACCCGAGCCGCAAGTAGGGTCGATCACCAAGTCACCGGGGTCGGTGGTCATCAGGATGCAGGCTTCAATGGCGCTCGCTGTAGTTTGAACTACGTAGAGCTTTTCATTCGCAAAACCACTCTGGCGAGTTTCATCCCAAATATCGTTGCGCGACTTCAGCGGAAAATCAGAGAGATAACGTTTGTATCGTAGGGTGCTGCCAATCGGGAGAAGTCTGCCAGCCAACTCCAGCTTTTTCAATCCGCTAGCATTTGTACTGAACGTTCGGGTGCCAGGGGTAAATCGTTGACCTTGATAGTAGTATTCGCCTACATCCGTGACGTTGGGAGCGCGCGCGCTTGTCAGAGGATTCGGATGATAGACCTGCGCGTTCGGCGGTAGTGGCGTCAAACCTGCCAACTGAGAGTCGGACATGGACGTGAGAGAACCGTCCTCAAATTCGAGATGCCGAAGGTTTTCGTCGCCTACATAGGTTCGGTTATCGAAAAGCTCTCTATACTTGACGCGGTTCCTATCTCTTGCGTACCAGATCAACGCATCGTATGTGTTGTCTAGAAGCGCACTTCCTTTCCCTGTTGTTTTTCTGAAGATGATCTGCGAGCAAAAATTTTCGTCACCAAACACCTCGTCTAGCACTGCTCTAATGCGGTGAACGTTTTCGTCGCCGATCTGGAGAAAGATTGAGCCGGCTTCCGATAGCAATTCCTTTGCGACGGATAGGCGGTCGCGCAAGTAAGTGAGGTAGGAGTGGACTCCGTCCTTCCACGTATCGCGGAACGCCCGCACCTGCTCCGGCTCGCGTGAAACGTCCTCGCGCTTGCCATCCCTGACGTCGCGCGACAGCGTCGAGACCTGCCAGTTGGAATTGAACTTGATACCGTAGGGCGGATCGAAATAGATGCACTGTACCTTGCCCTTGAGCGCCTCGCGCTCGGCGAGCGAGGCCATCACCTGCAAGGAGTCGCCGAGGATCATGCGGTTCTGCCAGTGCATGGGGTGCTGATAGAACTCGGCGCGTGCCTCGGGGTCGGCGAGCCCGTTGAAATCGGCGAACAGATCGGGTGCGTCGGTCGCAGCCTCGCGCGCGGTGTCGCTCTGGCGCTTCAGCTCGTCGATGATCGCCTTGGGCTGCACCTTCTCCTGCACGTAGAGCATCGGTGCGTTGACCACGAGGTCGGACCAGTCCTGCCGGTCCTTGCCACGCCAGACGAGTTGGGCGTCGCCGATCTCGATCGTGCCGGTCTGCGCAAGCTGCGCCACCTGCTCCTTGGTGAGCGTGATCTTCACCCCGTTCCAGACGATCTGCGGATCGAGGTCCGCGTCGCGCTCGCGCGTCTCGCCCTTGGGCAGCGGCCGTGCGCGCTCGAAGTGCGCCGGCGGTAGCGGGTCGATCTCCTCCTGCTGCTCGGCCAGCGATTGCAGCTCTGCCGTCGGCACGTTGATGCGCCGCGCCTTCTCGTGCTTGAGCGCATCGACCCGCTTGGAGGAGGGCTTTTTGGTGGTCTTGGCCATTGGGCGGGATGCCTTGGGTGAGTTATGCGGCGGCCATGGTCAACTCGGACTCCGCCGTCTCTTCGTCGGTTTCAGCATCGTCCTCGGCGCTTTCCCCCCGATAGGCGACCTTCCCCGTCGCCTGCTCGATCAGCTTCAGCAAGCGCGATTGCCTGTCTTCCATGAAGGCACGGAAGTCATCCGCGTGCAAAAGCGCCGGCTCTATCAGATGAGACGTGAGGTAGCGATCCAGGTTCTGTGATGAAATGGGCGGTGCTTCCGCGTCGCCGGTCTGAAGTTTGAAGAGGTACGCCGAGGGTGCCGCGCCGCCGATTTTTCGATTGGTCCGATAGGCAAGTGGTGTCTTGTTGATGATGGAATCGTAGATCGCAGGCTTGATCTTGTTATCATCGCACCACTTCTTCGGGAAGATGTGATGGATGTCTACGTTCTCTCCAAAGAACATGGTGTGATCGAACTTCTGGCCCGAGCGGAAGTCTTGTGCTCCTTCTTTCATCAAGAGCGCATTCACGCCCTTGTAGGCTGCCGAGATGCGCATCCTCATGGTCTTCAGGCGTTCGGCACGGAACGTTGCATCACGAATTGTCGACGGTATCTCGCCGCCCCTGAGCCAAGCCGGCACCTCCAGGAAATCGCGCGCTATGCGGGACTCCGTCGCGGACCCGTAGAGCTCACCGAAAACGCCGTTCCAGTACCACTGCACCAGCTTCGCACGGTTCGCCTCGTGCTCCCAAGCGTCACCAATGTCGGCTAGAATAGCCGCGAGCGGAATGACCTGCGTTTGATAGGGCAGGTCGAATACGCGGTAGATGTGCAGCATGTGCAGGAACTTGGCCGCCCGCATGAAGCCTTCCTCGACCTGCTTCTCGTACTTCTTGTAGGCCGCAAGCGGGAGATTAAGCAGTGCGTTTCGGTTGCCCGACACTGCGGGCAAATCCTTGCCCTGCTTGCGCTCGGCCTCTGCCGCGCGCCGGCGCTCCCGCGTATGGAAGAGCGATACGGCGTGGAGGAAGTCGGTGTTGCCGACCGCGGCAATGATGCCGGAATCCTCGTCCGCCGGCCGCAGCTTCTCGACAAAGCGATGATGGCGGCCGAGGTCGCCTTCCTTGCCGTACCAGTCGCGGCGGAGTTCATGTCCGTCGGCCGCGTACATGGCAGTGACCAGCTCGAACGCATCGAGAGGCTTGCCGCCCGTATTCACTTTCTCGAAGACAATGCAAACAGCTTCCTTGGACGTGTCGGCGCCGAGGGCGATGACGGGGACATCGTAGCTCTTGAAATTCTCTAGGATTTCTCTCTTGAATAGTCGAAATTTTTTGCGCAGTTCGTCATGTTCTTGGCCGCTCCAATAGGTATCGAAGCTGTCTTGCCAATCGTCCCAATCGAACACTTGAGACACGGGGTACATAAACGATTTGTACTCGCTTTCTTGGTGGCTCAAATCGAGCACGACATTTCGCCCGAAATCCACGAGCTTCTTATCCTCCGGCATCGCAATGATGGCGTTGTCACGCTCGATGGAGGGGTCGAGAGCCTTGTTAATGTCGATGTAGAACCAGCGCCTTACTTTTTTCTTCTTCGGCGTAATCGTCTCGACGACTTGGCCGCGCAATGCCACCTGGTAGAGCGACGTCATGCGCTGCTGGCCGTCCAGCAATAGTGATTGAGGCTTGGTCTCTCGCGCCGACGGCGGGGCGCCCTCAACGAGACGCGGCTTAAAGTCAACGTCCCCACCGGTATCCAATGTCATCAGGGCACCGATCGGAAACGCTCGTGAAACGGACGCAATCAAGCTTTTGATTCGATCCTCGTCCCACACCCAGCTGCGCTGGAAATCGGGAAGCTGAAGCACTCCCTTGTGACAATTCTTGAGCAATTCATGCAGCCCATAGGGGTTTGTCTTGAACGTCGATCCGGCCATGTCTACGCAACCTTCCGCTCGTGTGATGCGTCCTTGAGGCCCTGGACGAGGCGCGCATAAGCGTCCTCAATGTCGAACACGTCGCTGAATTCGCGGAAGTCCCACCGGCCGAACTCCTCAAGATTGTTCACGCCCGGGACCCACAGCGTGCGCATGGTCTCGGCCTTGATCTGCGTCGTCGCGTCCTTCTGTCCCTTGATCTCGACCACGAGATTGAGCGGGTCTTCGAGCCCACGGCCGTCGTCGATGCATACGATGAAATCGGGCAAATACCGCCGCGGGGTCGCGCCGTCGCGCCAGGGGATTTCGAGGCCGAGCGCCTGGTTCTTGACGTAGCGCATCGTGGCCGGGTGGCTCTCCACCACGCGGGCGAACTCCGCTTCCCAGTCGGAATCGCAGACCACATAGTTCACGTGGCACCGGTCCGGCCGGGTGCGCCAGAGCGTGGTTTTCGAGGTGATGAAGCGGACGTGGCTGGTGGAACCCGCGCGATTGAACGGATCGAGAATCGCCTTGACGATCGGCTCGCTGCGCTCGCCCGCGTGCCGCGCGATCGCGGCGTAGATCAAGGCCGCCGCCTTGTCGGCGATGTCGGCATAGGTGAGCATGCCGATCCTGGTGCCGCCCTTGCAGGTCAGGCACTGCTCGATCCAACGCCGCGTGATCGGCTGCAGCTTGCCGACCAGATGATAGGGCGGGATCGCCTCGCCGTCGCGGAAGTAGCGCTCGACCAGCCGCTTCGACAGATGCATGGCGACGGTGGAAGGACGCATCTCGTCGAGCGTCTCGGGCGAAATGTCATGGCCCTCGCCGACCACGCCTTCAAGGCGGGCCTTGGACGGCCCGACCAATCTGGTGTCCAGCGTGAGCTTGGATCCGTCCGTGAAACGCGCGTCGAAGCGTTCTTCCGGCAATTCGGCGCGATAGCCGGTGACGCGCGGGAAGCGGATGAAGAGCGCCTCGCGCTCCTTCACCGCGAACACCTGCGTTACCGCCTTCGGCTTGGCTTTCTTGACGGCGACCGGCTCGGTAGCGAAGTCGAACGGGATGCCGAGGATGTCGGCGTACTCGGCCTCGAGCAGCCGGTTGTCGTCCGGGTCGGTGGATTCGCCCGGCTCGTAGGACAGCCGCCGCAGCGCGCGGCCGATCACCTGCTCGCATAGAAGCTGAGTGCCGAAGGCGCGCAGACCGAGGATGTGCGTCACGGTGTTGGTATCCCAGCCCTCCGTCAGCATCGCGACCGAGACGACGCAGCGAATCTGCTCACCGAGCCGGCCCTCCTTGCCAACCGTGTTCATGACTTCGCGAAGGAGGTCGGCATCGGTAATCGCCTCGACGGCGGCGGCGCCATCGCGCTGCGCCTTCTCGTAGCGGAATTTCTCGATCTCGTTCTCCGCCGCCTTGCGGAAATTGGGATCGAGCGCGTCGCCGGCCTCGATCTGACGGCTGTCGATCAGCAGCGTGTTCATCCGCGGCAGCGGATTGCCATGCGCGTCATAGTTCGAGAAGTGCCTGAGATGGCCGTAGTGGATTGTCTGGCGCTCGCCCTCGACCTCGCGCTCCCATCCGGAAATCCATTCGTAGACCAGCTTCGAGGTCGCGGTGTTGTTGCAGACCACGATGAATACCGGAGGTACGGCAATGCCGGCGCGCTTCCAATCGTCGAACTCGCCTTCGTAGTGGGAATAGAGAGCGTACAGCGCCGTCTGAAGCTCGTTCGGGATTTCGCGCGGGTCGAGCTCGCCGGATTTGGCGGCCGACTTCTTCGGCATCTTGCCGCCAATATGGTTCCATAAATCCCGGAACACCGGCATGTTGGCGTTGACCGCGTTGTCGGAGACCGGCACACGCGGCAGCTTGACGATGCCGCATTCGATGGCGTCGATCAGGGCGAAGTCAGAGATGACCCAGGTGAAGAGGGTGCCTTCCCGATAGCCCGAGCCGCGCAGGAAGAACGGCGTCGCGGAGAGATCGTAAACCGCGCGCAACCCGGCCTTGCGCTTGAGCGTCTCGATGCCGGAAATCCAGAGCCGGGCGGCCTCGTTGTTGTCCTTCGCCTCCTGGCGGTCCTCGGCCGTGAGCTTGTCCTCGTCGCCATCGCTCACGCGCGCGCGGTAGCAATGGTGCGCCTCGTCGTTGATGACGACGATGTTCTTCATGGTGAGGAGATCGCCGCAGGCTCGTTGCAGCATCTCGCCTTCGTTTTCCTCGACGATCAGTTCCTCGTTGCGCCAGCCGGAGAGCAGCGCCTCACCGGTCTTGTTGGTATCGAGGCGGCGGCGGTGGCCGAAGACGTGATAATTGGTGATGACGATTTTGGCCTTGCCCATCTCCGGCAGCATGTCCTGCGGCACGAGATGACGGGTGGCGTAGTAGTTCTCCGGGTCGCTCGGATACAGGACGCGAAGCCGATCGCGGATGGTGATCCCCGGGGTGATGATCAGAAACCCCTTGGAGAAGTGGCTGGAATGCGGTGAGCGCACCGCGTTCACGGTGTTCCAGGCGATGAGCATCGCCATCACCGTGGTCTTGCCCGAGCCGGTCGCCATCTTCATGGCGAGGCGGAAAAGGTCGGGGTTGGCCTCGGCGTTGGCCGCTTCGAGCTGCTTCCAGATGTGGGCGTACTGGCGCCGGCCGCGGGCGACTTCGGTCAGCCAGATGATGGTTTCGGCGGCCTCGACCTGGCAGAAGAACGGCCGAACCGCCTCCTCGGGCGGATTTCGCCAATGTTCGAGCAGACGCGCGGTCGAGGGCGTCACACCCCAATCCGCCGGGTTTTGCAGCGCACGCCAGGTGGCGGCATGTTGGCGGATCTCATCCACGATCTGCGCCACGCCATAGGTCTGGCCGGCGTTGTCCTGAACATCACCGAGGGCCAGGGGCTGCTGCGCGCCGTCAGCGCGCCGCCGCTCCTTTCTTGATTTCGGCACCGGCGCGACGTATCCGCACCGCCGACGGCCATCGATGGGCGGTTGGTCGAGAGGCTGGCCGTCCGGCCCGAGCGCATGGTGCCGGGCGGGAACGCGATACGGCGAGTTCAGGACGGGTTGATCGTAGAACGGCTTGGACAAAACCCTCTCCCCGTTGAGGCCTACAAACGATTGCAATTATTTACGTTCCGAACTGTCGGTTCAACGAGGGCTGAGCGGCGCCACCGCGTCGCAATGGGAGCGGCGCAGCATTGAGGACGCGCGTTGCCACTAGCCGAATTCGGTTTTGGCGGTACTGAATTCGCCGTAACTGACGCCGCTATCGCTTAGGGCGCCTCTGAGGCCCGCGAAGCTAACACGTCAAAGAAACCTTCAGCTCTCAAGCCGCTGGACAAGACGTCGCCACAAATAGTCCGCCGCCTGCTCTGGCGTGAGCCGTTTCAGGTCGAAAGACTGTTCAGCCGGGCTGAAGCCCATCCCCATCAACGCTGACAGGAAAAGCTCGCCACGATCCTCCGCGACTGTCAGCATTTCATTGCATGCGTTTCCTCCATGGTCCCGGCCTTCAAAGAACGAGATGCTGTCGGTGCCCATTAGTCCACCTAGCCAGATGCGACAGCGACACGCGCTCTTTCCGTTGACAAAAATTTCTGCGGTAATTTCGCTCGCCGTGTTGAGTTGAAGATCATGTTCGACGGCGCCGTTCTGCTTCCCGAGCGCCTCAAGCCCACCCTGGAAGTGCGCCTTGATCACCTCGAACGCGTTGCGGGTAAAGCGCCGCTTATCGACATCCGACACCTCCCTGCGGAGTTTCGGCATGTAGGCCGATGAAGCAGGCGGTGCAGCGGCGGATGCCCGCCCGGGGAACGACTTCGGCGCTCGCGCCGCGCGCCCGGGAAAGGACGGGCGTTGCGCGGGCTTGGCTCGGCTGCCGCTCACCCCCTCGACCAGCAGCTTTCGTGCCGCACTCTCGTCCTGGTCCACGAGGTTGATGTGCACAACGGCGGTCAGAAGTCCGGTCGGCTGGCACGGGCGCACGACCACCGGCACCAGCTTGCGCGCCGCCCCTTGCGGATCCGATGCGAGCGCGCCCGCCCACTCTGGTGGCGCATATTGGGATTTCAAGTAGTCGGGCGAGAGAACCATGATAGTTCGGGTTGATTCACTGACGGCTTTTTGCATCTCGAGCACGAAATTGCTGCCCGGACCGAAGTCCCAGGCCTGGATCACGGTGCTGAATCCTTCCTCCTCGAGGACATAGCCGATCCATTCCGCCCAGGCCTTGTCCGCCCCGGTGTAGCTGATGAAAAAGTCTGCCATTCCGATGCCGCACCCTCTGTCGACTCGCGTGTTGCGCGTTAGGCGCGGTCTCCTCCTTCTCCATTTTGGGACCAGAAACGATTCCTGAACAACGTGCTTTCTGAAAACGAGCCGAATTCGCTAGTATGATCTGTGGACTTTCATTTTGAGTTGCATCCTCCGAGCTCGGTTCCAGAGCGCGACGCATCTGGAACGTTTGCCATTGAATTCACCCTCGGATTTGTCCTCGAACTCGACGTCATCATCGTGATGTCGGTGATGCTTGTACCGACTGAGCGTGAGGATGTTTTTGAACTTTGCTTCGGCATACGCAGCAAGGAAATCAAAGAAGATGTCGTCTTCGTGAGCGAACCTGACTACAGTAAGCAGGCAGTAGATATTTTCATTCCGAAGGAATTTCGTGCAGAAATACATGAAATGATCGTCAGTTCTACGTCTCGCTTGCTGTCCTACGTTGCTTCGGAATACATCATCATGGAGACATATTATTCGAATCTTCCTGAAAAGGCCCTGAAGAAATACGAAGCCATTTCTCAGTCGGTTATAGACTGTGGATACACGCTGAGTGACCATTTTCGCAATGAAGATGGGATAGATTTTTGGTCTTTTCAGAAACGATTTTGAGACACAACTCTCATATATGAGTATCGTCTATCTGAGAGGCGAGCCCATGCTGAAGAGGTCAGAGGTCGTACGACTGGCGCGGGGGGCCACCCGCCGGGTCATGGCGAAGAAGGCAGGCATTTTTGCCGCGAAGGCGCACGAGCTGCGGCGGCTGGATCATCTTAAGAAGGTCCGGGGGAGCGCGAAGAACTCTGTCGCCAGTGCGCGGCGGCGCCACCTGGTAGGCGCATAGGATAGCACGGAGCCGCCCAGTGGCGGCCCGTCGTCAAGCTCAATATCCGCTTTTGCCCGCTTGTCGTCCTCGGTGCGTTTTGTCAAGGGCAGCGGGCAGCAGCTCGCATCGGGCCAAGTGCATGGCCATTTTGGAACCGACACTGCCGCAACCCAGCATCGAGACGGAGGCCAATTCTGGCGCACCGGACACGTTGCGCAGCAACTCGGGATTCGTCGCACCGATGTGCATAGCCGGCGCAACCGGCTCGGTCTCTCCTGTCGCCAGCAGCGTCTTGCGTTTCTTCATGGGGCTGATGTCCATCAAATAGGGCAGCAGCTCGATGCGCGACTGCGATCCGACCAGGTGCTCCGGCCGGCGTGCACAGAGAACGATCCCGATCGGCACAGGGGCTTCAAGGAAGTAGCCTTCCCAGATTCGTTCAAGGTTGCCCATAAACACCTCCAAACTTCGGCCACAGCCGAGATCAAGAGCGCGTTCCTTCAGGCGGGCAAACGTATCGACGGTTTCGGGCATGTACTCCGCAGCGACAAGGTCACGCCCACTCGCGAGCTTGTCCGGCCAGACGAGGCAGCAAACAGTGTCGCCCGCCCACGCGCCCTCGTGCTTTTTTCGCGTGAACAGATCTTTGTCGTCGCGCTTGAGCGCAACTGGTGTCTGGCTAACTTCGAGCCAAGTCGAGCCGCCCTTGCTGACAAGAGATTCGTCTCCGCCCCACCTGAAGAACGAAGACTTGAGCACGCGATACCCGCCCTTGCGGTCAACGGCGGCGCGACAAGCTTCGGCATCTACCGCGATCACATCATTTAGGTCGCGGCGCAGCGTTGGCTCCCAGCCCCGGCCATGATGGATCAGCGTTCCTTCGGCCGCGCGTTGCAGCCAAAGAACTAGCTGATGCACGAGGTTGAAGACACCGAGTTCGACCAAACCAAACTGGAAGAAGTACTCGCGCTGATTTCCGTCAATGAGGCACGGCCGCGGCAGCTCGCTGAGCGGCCCTGGCTGAATGTGCGGCAGATTCCTCGGAAAGTCCGCACGCAAAGAGAACGAGGGGGAAGACCACGGAAAACTGGGCCAGAGCCTCACAGTCACGGGTTTCGAGGACGCGCACGCCGTTCGGGCTCGCGCCATCGACCTTGAAGTCGAGCGGCATCTCGACGTTGAGATCGAGTTCGATACGCGAGCCGCCCGCGTGAATGGAGACTATGCGGCCGGCGCGACACTCCGGATGACGAAACGCCGCCGCGAGAAACCGTTCGGCGCGGCCGCGAAAATCATTTCCGGCCATGCCTTGTTCCGTGTGGACGGGCCTGCGAGGCGGTCGCGCTGATGCCCAGAGCTGGCGCCGCGAGGACCGAGGCCTTCCCGATCTTGCGGACGACACCGCTCGACTTCACCTCAAACTCCAGCGCGATCTCCTTGTCGTTCCAGTACTCGTCGGTGCAGAAGAATCGGTCGGCATCGTCGTCGAGGATGTCGATGTATTCGCGCTTGGCCCGCTCGTGCGGCGGGTTGTCGTCATCGGCCTTGATGGGTTTGCAGCTCGCGACGATGACCGCGCCCTTTCTGGTCTGCAAGAGCGCGCTTCTCGCGTCCGGATCGACCTTCACGGCCTCGCCCAACTCGCTCCAGCGATCAAAGCTGAGGCTTCGCCATGAGCAATGATGCGGCGTCTGGAGGATGTCGTAGGTGAGCCAATCTGAGCGTGACGCCTTGTGCTTGTTCCAGAGCCGATTCCAGATGGCGACCTCGGCGTCGCCGCCGGTCAGGAAACGGCAGCGGTCGCTGATCCCGCCGCCGCGCAGCGAAAAGCGTGTGATAACGGACGACTGGTTATGGCGAAGCGTTTCCTCGTCGTCTTCGTCGATCGGCGGCATGGGGGCCAACAGCCGTGCCTGGAATGAGCCATCCCGGACCCGGTTGCAGGCGTCAATCGTCTCGTCGAGCTTGATGACGATGTCCAGAATATCGTCGGTCTTCCCGTCGATATCTTCGGCCATGATGAGGATGCGGTCGCCCTCCGCTGTCGCGAATCCTTTCTCGCGGAAGAGCGCGACCCGGCGGCCCTCGTTTGCCCAAGCCTTTGCGTCTTCGCAGAGCGGCTCGCCGTTGGCGCCCGCGCGGCGGAATACGACCGGTGACGACCACATTTCACGAATGAGGATCTTGTCGTCGTCCTTATTCCAGGTATCCGGCGGTCCAAGGTGAAAGTGATTGCGCAAGCCCGTGATGTGGTCCGAGTGGGGATGGCTGAGCAGAAAACCGTCCACGAAGAGACGGCCCTGCTTGTCCCGTTTGTTGAGTCTGCTTCGGAGGTCTTCCGCGACATTCGGGGTGTCATCATCATCATCGTCCGCTGCGCCGCGGATGTTCACGTCGATGAGAAGTCGCTGATCGTTGTCGAGGCAGAGGAGGACCATGTCTCCATTGCAGACAGGGAAAAGAGTGATTGAGGCAGTCATGGCAGTTCCCGTACTGGTTTTGTTCTGAACACAACTCGCGCCCCGCTAAAACGGGGCGAATGCGAGCGTTCGTTGCGGTCAGATAGGAATTGGGAGGTTTTCTCGCAACATTGGTTCAATAGGAATCTTTTTCGCGCAACATATTGACTCAAATGGCATTCGGGTCCCTTGACGGCGTGATTCGCGTTTTCTGGGCGCGAGCAGCAGAAAAGCTCTTAAGAGCATCAGAAGTCCATTTTCATGCTCTTAAGAGCACAATTCACTTGTCGGTAGCGATTTCGGCCTATATGCTCTTAAGAGCACAAAAACCTGGATCGGAGGCCCTTAAGAGCATGACCGCCAAAAACGCCTTGGTTCAAGCAGCCCCCTTTGAGGTCGAGCAAGCCTTGAAGAAGCTGGGCGCCGACCTGCGCACTGCCCGGCTTCGTCGAAACCTGACCATCGACGCGACCGCCGCCAAAATCGGCACCGGCCGCCGCGCGATACTGGGCGCTGAAAAGGGAAAGGTCTCGACCCAGATCGCGGTGTATGCGGGCTTGCTGTGGGCCTACGGCCTTATCGACCGGCTAGGCGATGCAGCCGACCCGCAACTTGACGAAGAAGGCCAGCGCCTCGCGCTGACCCAAGACCGCGTTCATGCCCGCAGCCCGAAGGGATTGGACAGTGATTTCTAAGCCGACTCCAACGGAATGCTTCGTTTACATGACCTTGCCCGGCCAAACCGCGCCGGTCACGGCGGCGCGGTTTGAATTGGCCAAGGACCGGCGCGACATCGCAACCGGCCGGCTGGTGTATGGGCGTAGTTATCTCGCCCGGCCCGATGCCGTGCCGATCGATCCGATCGAATTGAAGCTGTCCAACCGAACATACGAGACGGTCGGGATGAAAGGCGTGTTCGGCGCGTTGCGCGACGCCGGGCCGGACTATTGGGGTCGCTTGGTCATCGACCGACATGTCGGGGGGCAGTTGAGCGAGATGGACTATCTGCTGCACTCGCCGGACGATCGCGCCGGGGCGTTAGGCTTCGGATTGAACCAACAGCCCCCCGCGCCGATGCGCAAGTTCAATCAAACGCTGGAGCTGGCGCAGCTTCAAAGGATCGCCGACGCCATTGTCGCAGAGGAAGGCCTGCCCGAGGCCACCGAGGCTGCACAGGTCGAGCAGTTGATGTTGATCGGCACCTCGATGGGCGGCGCGCGCCCAAAGGCCGTTGTCGAAGACAACGATGGTCTTTGGATCGCCAAGTTCAATCGATCCGACGACCGGTGGAACAACGCCCGAACGGAGCACGCCATGCTCGTGCTTGCGCGCGCCTGCGGCATTGCGACGGCGGAGAGCAAGGTCGTGACAATCGGCGATCGTGATGTGCTGATGGTCAAGCGCTTTGATCGGGAGAAGTCCGACGAGGGGTATCTTCGAGCGCGTATGGTGAGCGGCCTGACCCTGCTTAGGGCAGAAGACAGCCACGGAGCACGCGAGCGGTGGTCTTATGTTTTGCTCGTCGAGGAGCTAAGGCGGGTCTCCGCCGCGCCTCGCGCGGACGCTGAGGAGCTGTTCCGCAGGATTTGCTTCAATGCGCTTATCTCGAATACAGACGATCATCCTCGCAATCACGCCATCCTCGCTTTGAAGCAAGATTGGAAGCTCTCGCCGGCGTATGATCTCACGCCGACGCCGCATGTCAGCGAAGAGCGCCGCGACCTCGCAATGATTTGCGGGGACGCCGGGCGATACGCGAACGCCGAAAACATTGTCTCTCAAAGCGCCCGGTTCTTGCTCGAGAAGCAACAGGCAGAGACGATCGTGGCGCAGATGGAAGCGCAAGTGCGCGCGACATGGTACGAGGTGGCGCGCCGCGAGGGCATTTCGGAGCAAGACTGCAATAGGATCGGCAGGGCTTTCGTCTATGAGGGTTTCCGGTACCCAATGGCCACCGCGGCGGCTCCGATTATTTGATCGGTGGCCGCCGCCTTGGAAGCCTGCAAGACCGATCGGGGGGGCCGACCGGCCTTGCATGAGCGATCACCATTCCGAAGCGAGCATGATGGTCAGCACGCGTGTCGTAACTGCGGGGTCAGCTGGGTCCGGCGATCCCATGCTCAGTTGCCGATCGTAGTAGTCGATCCCAGTTGCCGGGACACACGCCGCACTATTGCCGCAATTTCTTCTATGATCGTAGAAGATATTGGAGCGATCATGCCGAATGCATCTACTGACATCGGCCCCCTCGACCAACAGGTGATGCTCGCGATCATGCGGCAGCAGCCCAAGGCCTATGGTGTGTCAATCCAGCAGTTGATCGAGGAACGTACCGGTCGCGAGTACTCAGTCGGTGCGATCTACGCGTCGCTTGACCGTCTTGAGGACAGGGGATACGTCGCGTCGAAACCGGGTGAGCCAACTGCGGAGCGCGGTGGTCGAGCGAAGCTTTACTTCAAGCTCACGTCTCCAGGCCAAGCAGCACTCCAACGATCGCTGCGCGCCATCGACTCAATGCGGCGCGGGGTTCGTTGGGCAGAGGCATACTGATGGCCACGCTTCCCATACCGCCTTTCCGGAGAACCCGCGAGCTCGTCGAGGCCGGAGCCAGACATCGTGATATTGCGGCACACAACGTGGTTCATACTCATCCCGATCTGGACCACACCAACGGTGCCGACATCCAAATCTTTTCGATTAGGCATCTCACTCGGGAGGAAGCCAGGAATTTAGGCATGATCATGGAGGAGGCTCCCGCGCCATCCCCGCCTGCCGCCGCAGAATGGTTGCTGACGCTCCTTGTAAGAGCGCGGCGTGCAGAGGCCCTCTTAGGTGACTTGGAGGAGCGTTATCGCCGGGACATCGAGGCCCGCGGCAATCGTCCGGCTTGGTGGCTTTATTGGGCGCGTGCGCTAAATTCGTTGGGGCCGCTCCTGTGGTCGGCGATCAAGAGAGTCGGCATTTTTGCTGCCGTGGCTGATGTGGCGCGCCGATGCCTCGGTGGCTGAGGAGCGCATGATGGCCGCTTTTCGTTTGCACTACAAATTAGATGATCGCGTCGTAACGCACTGAAAGGTGCAGGCCTTTCGCTGAAGGACTTGTGTGCGATCTAATTCAACTTCACCAAGTGAACTCGATAGACTTGTTGTTGCTGAGGATCTCGAGCATGTACGTCGATATGCGTCGGGGTTGTCGTTAGAGGACATACATGCCGAAATGGCGGCGCTCGAGCTTCGCACTGAAAATGAAAGGCCGCCAACAGCAGCCGAGTGGCTAGGGCGCGCCGCTCGGTCAGCGAGCTCAGCAGGCTTGACGACTTCCTGAAGGAGAAGGGCAAGCTGGAAGAATTCGAGGCCATTGCCATCAAGGAAGTGCTGGCTTGGCAGCTCGGCAAGCGATGAAGGCCGGCAACCTGTCACGCCGGCGCTTGGCCGAGTGGATGGGAATCAGCCGCAGCCAGATCGGGCGCCTGCTCGATCCGAAGGATGGCAATGTCACCCTGGCGACGCTCCAGCGGGCCGCGAAGATCGTCGGCAGATCGCTCAGGCTGGAGTTGTTGTGAACGTGACACGTTTGCATACCGATCCAACCCTATCGTCTTCGCCGGAGCGTTTAGCCAAGGTGGGGCGGGAAGGGGGCTTCCTCGACAAGAAAATCACCGGTCCGGTGCCGCGCGCCTATCGAGGGGGCTACCGTCTGACTAGAGCATGATCCGTTCAAGTGGAATCGGATCATGCTCTAGATTCCTTGCGTTGGTCGCGTTTTCTGCGGCGAACCGGTGCCCACTTCGCCGGAAAACGCTCTAGTTTTGCCGCTCTGCAATGCGGTAGGGTATCTGGAGAAACGTTGGACACCAGCTCCACTCCCTCCGCCAGCGGGCCGTCTCATCCAGCTCACATGCTGAGCCTTTCTCCGCTTGATTTGCAGTCCCGATCCGGCAGGGAGTTGTTGGGCAGCATTTCGCATCGGACGTCGCGCGAGCTGATTGCGGTCGCCGAGCGATTGGCGCGCGTGTTCGCGATCGGCTCTCCGTTCGCTCCGGGCTTCCACTGTATTGGTGGTGACCTGATCCTCGATGATGACGCGGCTGCCGCGTGCGGGATGCCGCGCCTCAGCGTCACGGGGAACGGCGAAACGTTGGAGGCGGCACTCATCTCCTGTCTCGGCGAGACAGTCGACCATCTTTCGCAGTTCGAACGGCCGGGTGACGCCAAAGCGGCGCCGGCCGATGGCGCGCCCGACGTTATCGCAAGCGGCTGGATCGCCGCGGCCATTTCCGGCAAGGGGAAGGCGGTCGACTGGGTCGAGGCGCGCGCCGCCTCCACGCGGCGGCCCGCACTCCTTCCCGCCGATATCTGCCTCAGGCGGCCGCCCGCGAAGCGGGTGATCGAGCCGATCGGGCCGCTGTCGTCGGGCGTCGCGGCCGGCCCGACCTTCGAGGCTGCGGCGCTACGCGCGGTGCTGGAACTGTGCGAGCGGGATGCCGCCGCGCTGTGGTGGCTCGGCGGCCGACGGCCGCGACGCTTTCCGCTCGAGCACAGCGCCAATCAAGCCGGCACCGGGCTGATCGAGCGATTGCGCGGCGGCGAGACCACGCGCAGCACGCTGCTGCTCGACATCACGTCGGACGTCGAGGTCCCGACCGTCGCGGCCGTCTCGCTGGACGCGGACGGACGCGGCATGGCATGCGGCATGGCGGCGCGGCAGGGGTGGCAAGCGGCAGTGCAGGCTGCGATCCTGGAAATGTGCCAGATGGAGATGGCGGTTGTGGTCGTGGAGGCAAAGCGGGCCGAAAGCGGCGAGGCGAGCCTCAATGAGATCGATCGGCGTCACCTTCGCCGCGCCGCGTTCGCAGCCGCCGACTGCGACCTGCTCCGCCCGTGCGGCATATCGCCCTGTGGCGGCGTCGGGACCACCGATGACGGCAGCCTTGACGCACTGATCGGCCCGTTGGCGGCACGCGGCGTCGATATCTTCCTCGTCGACCTGACACGTCCGGAGCTCAACGTCCCGGTCGCGCGCGCTGTATCCCCGCAACTTCAGCCGTTCGCTTCCACCATTGCTACTGAGCGTTATGTGCGGATCGTATCTGAGACTGGTGGTGGTGATGCCGCGACCTTGGGAACGCCGTTACTTTGAAAAGAGTAGATATTCCTGGACGCGCAGTGATTGTTTCCAATAGGATTTCGCCGGCTGGTTCTCTGACGGGGCGCGTTCTTGCGAGCGATTTCCGACGTCGCTTTGAGCGGTGAGCATAAATCTCGAGCCCATCGGCAACTCGTCCTGCATTTGTTCGGTGATTTCGCGGCCGAAGTCGGCGGACGCCAGGTTGTGTTTGCGACGCGCAAGGCCAGGGCGCTCGCCGCCTACCTCGCGCTTTCCGAGAATGGGCAGGACGCGCGCGAACGCCTCGTCGGTCTGCTGTGGAGCGAAAGCGACGAGGACCGTGCGCGCGCATCATTGCGCCAGGTCGTGCACGACATCAAAGGGGCCTGCGACAGCGCCGGCTTCGAAGGATTCAGGGCTGACAAGCAGACGTTGTCGTTGGCACGCCAAAGCTTTTGTTCCGACGTCGAGGACGTGCTTTCGGCGGTTGCGGGTGGGGCGGTGCATCCGCGGCTCCTGGACACGCAACGCCTCGACGAAACGCTGCTCGCCGGTTTGGACAATGTCGATCCCGCGTTCCATGTCTGGGTCCTGGCCAAGCGCCAATTGCTTTGCAACCGGCTGACTCTCGCGCTGGAGCGCCTGCTGCTGTCCGGAGGCGATCCCGCCGATGCCGGCACCGCCGCGACGGCGCTCTTGAATCTCGATCCGACACACGAGGTCGCCTGCCGGCATCTCATTCGAGCGCGGGCCGCGCAAGGCGACGTCGGCGGCGCCATGAAGACCTACAAGACGCTGTGGGACCTGCTTGACGCCGAGTACGACATCGAGCCTTCGAAGGAAACCCAGGAACTGATCGTCGGCATCAAGCAATGGCCGGCCGGAAGCGAGACGAGCAAGGCCGAGCCGCCGCCGCTCGCCGCCGCACGCCCTCTGCCGGCCACGCGGCGATTGTTCATCTCGGTCTGCGCCTTCGACGTGACCGGCGTTCCCGAGGACAAGCGCCATGTGGTGAACGGCTTCCGCCACGAGTTCGTCGCTTGCCTCGCCCGTTTTCGCGAATGGTCGGTGCGGACCCTGCCGCCGGTATTGGACGCCGAGACACCCGCCTGGGACGCCGAGCCGCGGACCTGGTCGTCGCCGCCCGAATACGTCGTGGAAGGCAGCGCCTACGAATCCGGCGGCGCGATCAGGCTGGTCATCACCTTCCGCGACGCGATCACCTCCGTGTGCATCTGGAGCGAGCGCTACAGCATCACGCTGCCGGACTGGTACGAGACCCAGCAGCACATCGTCCGCCAGATCGCGACCGCGCTCAATGTGCACGTGTCGGCCGAGCGGCTGCGCCGCGCCACCAACGAGGTCGACGTCGACCTCGAGGTGCACGACCGCTGGCTGCGCGGGCAGGCGCTGCTGCACCGGGTCAATACCGAGGACCTGCGCGCCGCCGCGACGCTGTTCGAAGCGCTGGTGCACGATGCGCCGGATTTCTCACCGGCGCTGAGCGGGCTGGTGCAGATCAACAACACCAAGCATATCGTCTTCCCGGGCTGGTTCCGCGACCCGCGCCAGCATCTGGAGGATCTGCGCATCGCGCAGCACGCCGCGCAGCTCGATCCGCTCGATTCGCGCGCGCAGCTCGGGCTCGCCTGGTCCTACCAGCTGGTCGGGCGCGTCAACGAATCGACCCTGCATGCCTCGCTCGCCTCCGAGCTGAACGAGAACGACGCCTGGACGCTGATGTCCGCCGGGCAGATCTTCGCCTATTGCGGCAACTACGAGCGCGCCGAGCGCCAGGCCGCGGCGTCGATCGCGCTCGTGCTTGCGCCGAGCCAGTCGCAGATGAGTTATCTCGGGGCCATCAAGTTCCTGTGCGGCGCCTATCAGGAAAGCGTCGAAGCCGGGCGCCGCGGCCTGCAGGACTCGCCCGGCTTCTCGGTCTGGCTGTGTGCCGCGCTCGGCCAACTCGGCCATGAGGAGGAAGCAAAGGAGGTGCTCGAGCGCGCCTACGATGTGATCGCGGCGCACTGGCAGGGCGCGGGGCAGCCGACGCGCCGCGACATGACGCGCTGGCTCATGCAGATGTTCCCGATCACGGTCGAGGCGGACTGGGAGCGCCTGCGGGCGGGGCTTGCCGCCGCAGGCGCTCCCGTCGCCGGGATCAAGTTCGGCGTGTGGTGACGCCGACGAGATCGATCAGAAGCACATCGCGATGGTGTATTCTCCGACGCGCAGTGCGTGGATATCCAGCCTTTCTATCTCGGTGTCGACCTTGTCGGGCTTTGGATTGGCATTCTCGAGAATGTCGTCGTAGAAACTGGGTATCTCGTAGTCGTTTCTCATGCCGACAACGTCGTCTTCCGATTTCTCGAGAAACTCGCTGGCCGACAGCCTGATGATGAGCAGGTCCGTATTGCCCTGCAGCATAAGGAAGGATATCTGGTCATCCTCCTGCACCGGGGTCGGATTGACGGGGTCGTCGTCGTAAGTGAGCGAGATACCCACCGCGGTGCATTGCTGGACGAACTGTTTAAACGTGTGGGGCCTCGGATAGGGGGGCGGATCTTGGACGGGCGGACGGGGATACGGGTCTTTCGTGACGTAGTTTCTGCTCGTCGCCCATGACTTGACGAGTTGACCCCACTTCAATGCATCTTGTTCGGCGACCAAGATGCGGCGCTTCTTTGGCTCTGTCGGAATGCTCATATCATCCTCGCTGTTGGTGATGCACGCTTCAATTGGGTTCGTGGATTGCCGGAAACGTCATGCCGAGAGACGTGAAGAGCCCGGCAAACGTCTTCACGTCGCTCCATTGAACGAGCACGTTGTTGTCGTCGAACAGGAGCCGGCCGAGTGCGGTCAACTGGGTCTCCAGGCCTCCAACAGCTTCGATCCCCATCACCTTGTCCTGCCGGAATACGGCTTCGAAGACGTCGGCAACGACGATCGAACCGAGAATGCCAAGATGCTTGCCCTCGGCTTCGTGACTCGCCTCATATCGGACGAAGAACGGAATTGGCGGATCGTCCGACAATGTCTTGATGTCGGCGTCGCTCAGTCCTAGGCCGCGATTGGCCTTGGCGCGCTCGCGCAACCACGCGCCGATGATCTTGGCCCAGGGCCGCTCGCCGTCCCGATGACATTCGCGTTTGAAAAGCGTCGATCGCGCGAGCAGCTTGCCGTGTGTCGGCCACAGCCGGCGGACTAAGGCTTCCATCGACCAGGGTCGCGTTGCGATCGAACTGATCAGATCTCTATAGACCAGTTTCTCGCTGTTGGGCCCGCCAACATTGCCGCTGGAGGGTTGCTTACCCCAGGGCCCGATCCGGACACTGAAATTGTTCTTCTTGGGTGGGTTGCCGGTATAAATCTCTTGAGAGAAAAAGTATCGCCAGTCAATCGTCCACTTTCTCTCGAAAGGCATCCTGTGGGGTCGCTGTTCCGAGGTGTGGTTCAGAATGTCCCCCAGAGACGCGTCAAAACCGGAATTGAATCTGTATCCCCGGCGGATCATCGAATGTCCGAAGCGGAAAAATCCAAAAGTGAATTCATATGGTGCGCGCCAGATGCCGGAAGCGAGCCCATTGTCGAGATCGAGCACCGGGACGCGGTTCAGCCGATACGCATCCCACACATCGGGATGCAGGATTTTGGGCAACAGATATTCCTGGATGAGATAACGGTAGATCATGACGCAGGTCGACTGCGCCGCGATGAATGCGCGTTGCGCATCCGTGAACTTGCTTCCGGTCGGCTCGATACTGCCGTTGCTCTTCAACCATTCCAGAACGGCGTTGTGAACATGATGAGCCACCATGACCATTTGTGAAATGATGGCATGCGAATCATTGCGCGCGTCCCCGATCAACGGTTCGGGATACTCCTGCTTGGAGAGAACCTCGGTGGCGCGGGCGCGTGCGATGTCTCGCTCGGGGCCGTAGTTGTTCTGGTAGTCCTGTTCATCTTCCCGGATTCGCCCCAGACGAAGGCGGTTTTGGAAGTCGGAATCTTCGTCCTTTTGATATGCGTGTGGGCATGCCAGAGAGCCGCCGCCGTAGATGGTTTCTAGGCGCAACGGCAGGTGGCGATTATTGGCGAGTCCTTCCAGCTGCCCGCCGTTACGGGACAGAACGATGGCGCTGTTGACGAAATCGTGCGCCACGAGCTGGAGGAAGTACGTGTAGCCGCTCGGCAGGCAAGGGTTGAGCTCTTTTTCCAGGCCGCATTCCTCACCTTGCGGGATCGGAGTGCCCCACATCGCGGTTGCAAGCTTTTGCATTAGCTCATTGGCGCGCTTCCACATCTCATCGTTCGACGGATCGAACGGAATGTTGTCCAGCCTGAACTGTTGATGAGGCGCCGGAGTCTCGATGAAGTGCCGGAAACCCCGTGCCGGGTCGGGTTCGCCCGTAGATGCCGACTTGCGCGCCTGCGGCCATTGAAACGCGCGCCAGAACGAAACGTTTCCGTGCAGAGTCATGCGGCTCACCCCTCCTGTCACCGATTGGATACGACCCAGCGTTAGCTGAGCGTTAAATGAAGACTACCGCGTCTTGATCAGGCTTCTCACGCTCTCCTCACGCGCACCGTCCAAACTCCCCCCGAGCGCACGATGCCGCTGCGGCTCGAAGGGAGTGAGCGGTGCTGCAAATCTCACCTAGCGCCATTGCGCAGCCGCCCGCGGGCGGCGGCGTGCTCGCCATGGGGGCAGCCGGCGGCGTCGTGCGCACCTTGCTGTCAAGCATCGGGCCGCCGCGTGTCGCGCGATCGCGCCTGAAGCCTTCGCGCCATCTCCGATCGGCTCAGGACGACACGATGCCCGATTTCTCCGTCCGCATGAAAAACCGGCTCCGCTTCTCGAGCTGCGAGGCCCCGCACAAGCCGACCACCAGGATTTACGAGGAGCCCCTGACGGTCGAGCTGCGCGGCGACCTGTTGACCATCACCCAGGTAGGCAAGGACTGCGGCCTCGGCATGCGCATCTACGCACAACGCACCCTCGATCTTCCGGGTGCGTCGCTCTTCGTGATCCTCCCGCAACTGCCGTCCCGCATCCGGGACGGCTCTTTTTTTCCCGCGCTCGGCACGGTCGCCGTCTTCGACGCGCAACACGGAACTTGGCGGCGCCTGCGTGCGGTCGGCACGGACACCAACAGCGGTCATTGCCGCGGCTGGATCTTCGAGGCGGTTGAGGATTGAGGCCGGCGTACCGCGTCGGGGACGGCACGCATACGGGGGCTGTAATGAGCATGACGTCAGGCATCATGATCGGCGGTCGCTGCGAGCCCGTTCCAGCGCCGGCCGCTTCACGCCGCCCTGCGGCGGTGTCGGCCCGCCTCTCGCTCGCAGCTCTCGTCCTGGTCGGCCTCCTTGCCGGGCAGGCCTGGACGCAGGGGAGCCTGCCGGCCGACCTGGGCAAGCTGACCGACGAGCTTACGCAGAAATTCGCCGCGCTCAACGACGACCAACGCAGGGCAGTGCGGGCTGACGCCAAGCTGACGAAGTCGGTGAACGAGCTGATCCTGACGCTCGACGGCGTGCGCGACGAGAACGACAACGCGCGCACGCTCCGCGCGGTCGATCGGCTGGCCGAGCTGATCGCGAAGGGTCGATTCACCGCGCAGGAGCGCCGCGAGCTCGCGGCGAACGAGAAGATCAAGAATTTGGAGGCCGAGCTGAACAAGCTCCTGCGCCGGGTGCGCGTCATGAGCGCAACCTACGGCGACCACAAGACCGGCCGCACCTGCAACGCAACGGCGTACTTCAAGGGCCGTTGCGATGGCCAGACCAAGTGTCCTCCCGAGACCGAACCGATCGCCGGCAGCCGGCTCTGCAGCTTCGAGCCGGCTCCGCTGGCCGAGGAAGGCGCCAGCGCGGCGAAGGTCAACTACCTCTGCGGCGATTCCCCGCAACCGGTCATCGAGCTTCGGGGCAATGGCCAGATCGTCTGCAATTCCGATTCTCCTTGAGCGGTACGCGCCATGATCGCCAACGCACCGGACCGGCACCTGAACGTTCGCCCGCGTCACAAGACACTCCTGCGGATCGCCGGCGTGCTGGCGCTCGCAGCGGCGGTGTCCGGCTGCGCGCACGTGGTCGAAACATCGGTGGCGCGATTTGCGCCCGAAAGCCCGGGCGAGGCGCTGATCGGCTGCCGGACCACCCTCGGCGGCTATTTTCTGCCCAAGACCTTTCTCAACGTGAAGGTTGCCAAGGTCGGCGCGGCCGGAACACGCCCCGAATACGTGCTTCACCACCTCGCGCCAATCGTCAAGCCGGACAATCGCCATGGCTTCTGTCTCGACTATCTCGCCTCGCCGTTCTCCTCCGATCAAGTCATCGTCAGGCGCGCCAAGAGCGGCGTCGGCACGCAGCTCCTCCAGGTGGTCGCGTCCAATGCCTACGATCAGACCTCCTTCATCATCCGCCGGCTGATCCGCGCCGCCTTCACGATGCTCGCCAACAGGTCCACCCGGGCCCTGGGCGCCTCGGAGGTGTTCGAGCCGCTGGCCGACGTCGAGTTCGATCCATTCGACGTGCGGCAAACCGCGGTGATCAATGACAGGTTGCGCAAATACGGCTTCTGCCTGGTGCTCGAGAACTACTCCTTCAATCCGGCGCTCGGCTCGGTCGAGCGCTATTGTCGCAATCCGCTCGAGTTCGCGCGCCGGGATACGGCATTCGCCAGGCTGTATGCGGCTTACGAGGCGGAGGGCATCAAGCCGAACCAGGCGGGCATCCTCTATCGCCCGCGCGCCGTGTACCAGGTGCGCATCTACGCCAAGGACGACCCTGACGGCGGCGGCCCCTGGCGCCTGCGCAAGACCGAGATGGTGCCGTTCGAGAACATCTCGCCGGTCCTCTCCCTCCGCGTCGACCGCACAGTGTTCGCGAAGCGGAAGACCGCGCTGCTGTTCGACGATGGCGCGCTCACCAGCGTCTGCATCTACAAGTCGAGCGAGCTCGAGGCTGCGGTGGAGATCCCGCTCGAACTGGTGAAGGCGGTGGTCGCCCTTCCGGCCGAGATCCTGAAGGTCCAGTACGACCAGGTCGCGGATTCCAACAACCTGCTCGACGCGGAAAAGAAGCTGCTGGCGGCGCAGAACAAGTATCTCGCCGTGCTGCACGCCAAGGACACGGGGGCAACGATCCCCAACGCGACCACGGTCGGCGCGACCACGCTGACGGCCATAGGCGACACTCCGTTCGAGCTGCCGGCGATCGGTGAACTGGAGAAATGCCCAACTCCGGCGGTGGAGCCGAAAACGACGCCTTCGACTCCAAAGCCCGCCGGATAGCGCAGAGGGGAACGCGCCCGTGACAATTTCGCACAGAACGCCGTTGCGCCGCGCCCGTGCCAGCGCCCGATGGCATCGCGTTGCGCCGGCGGCCGGTGTGCTCGTCGCCCTGCTGGCCGCGTCGTGCGCCGTGGTCGATACGGTGGCGCTGCGTAACGAGCAGGGCCTGCTCTGCCAGTCGGCCGGCGGCGCCTACTACTTGCCGAAAAAGGTCATCAATGTCCGGATCACCCAGGCGACGGCCAGCAAGCACTTCGTCTTGACGCTCGGCGGCCCAAAAGCCGTTCCCGACCGACAAGGTTACTGTCTGGACTATCTCGGATCGCCGACCTCCGAGGACACCGTCGAGATCGTCCGCGAGTCCAACGGCCTGCTCAAGAAGGTCTCGTCGATCACGGCTGACAAGTCGAAGGAGATCGCGGTGGCGGTGCTGGACATCGGGTTGATCGCCGCCACCGGCAACCCGCTCTTCACGAGACGCGGCTTTCGCACCCCCCAAGGCGAATCGCTCATTGCCGAGTTCGACCTCGACCCATTCGATGCGCCCGTGCTCGACGAGATCAATACGACGCTCACCGGCTATGGCTACTGCGTGCTGGTGGAGCACCACATGGTCGCGCAGCGGCGGCTCGATCCGCACAGCTACTGCGACAATCCGCGGCGCTACGCCAAGAAAGCCGTCATCCAGGCTCCAAGCTTCGCGCCGGTCGTGGTTCCGCCGGAGGAAGGGCAGCGCGGCATCCTCTACCGGCCGGACATGACGCATCAGGTCGCCGTGTTGCGCAAGCGCGATCCGGGCTCGCGCGAGCGCTGGCACATCTATCAGACCAAGCAGCTCGAGATGCCGAACGTGTCGCCGGTGTTCTCCATCCCGGTCGACCGCTCGTTCTTCGTCACCCGCACGGCGAAGCTCGACTTCAAGGACGGCGTGCTGCAGGACGTGACCATCGAGAAACCGAGCGAGGCGCTCGCCGTCTCCGAGCTGCCGCTCAAGATCGCGCAGGCGATCGCCAAGATCCCGGGCGAGATCGTCAAGGTTCGCATCTCGGCCACCAACAATCGCGAGCGGCTGATTGCGGCGCAGACCAAGCTCATCGAAACGACCCGCGCCTACGACCAGGAGCTCGAGAACCTGAAGAAAGCGCGCGAGAAGTTCAACGACTTCACGAATCCGCGGAGTCTGGAGCCGGAAACGCCGCTGCCGCGTTCAGCCGCCGCGCGCGGCCTGGTGGTGAGGGCGGTTTGTAACGCCCTCTGCCTGCGCCGACCCGGACAGGCCACCTGCCTGGCCCAGTGCGAGCGCCTCGCGGAGCAAATCTGTGCCGGCGAAAGCGATGCGACCGGGCTCCAGGCCTGCCTGAGCCGGCCGGTCGAACTGATGCCATGAACCGCGAAGGAGCCGAGCCTATGCGCAAATCCCGTCTGCGGGCGATCGCCCTGCTGGCCGCCGTCGTGCCGTTCCTCGTTGCAGGTCCGCCGTGCAGCTTTGCCGCCAGGGCGCAACCCACGTTCCAGGAGTTGCGCGACGACTTCACGCGATCTCTGCATGATCACGCCCGCGGCCGGGCGGCGGTCGGCACCCCGGAATACTTCGCGATCGTAAGGCGCGGGATGAATCAGTTCGACGCGTTCGCCGAGAAGCTCGGAATGCAGCGCGCGAAGGCGGCGGTCAAATTCGACCAGCTGGATGCGACGCCCGAGGCGCTCGACAACGAGCCGGTCGGCCAACTTTCGACCAAGATCCGGCTCGGGATCCAGATCGACAACGATACCCGCGTCGTCGGAGGCTGGAAGCTCAAGGCCGGGGAATTCGACGAAGCCGTCGCCATTACCGGCGGCGACCAGCTCTGCACCGGCGTCGCGCTCGATGCCAAGACCGTCCTGACCGCGGCGCATTGCATCTGCGACCTGCGCTTGGCGACGAGCGATGACGACGACCGGTTCAAGCGCGTCTTCGTGTCGACCAGCATCCACGTCGTCGGCGCCTCGAAGCATCGGGTCGACATCGCCAAGACCCGGTTCATATCGCGGCACCTGTCCAACACCGAGCCGTGCGGCTCTTTTGCGGCGAGCCTGCAGGCCGGCAACCCGGATCTCGCCGTCGTGCGGGTGCACGACGACGAGCCGATGACGGTTCCGGCGGTGAAGATCGCAACTCCGTCCGAGCTTGCGGCGGCGATCGGCACGCCGCAGAAGATCGGCGAGCCGGTCTACGTCGTCGGCTTCGGCTGCACCGACCCGATCCAGCCGGGCGGCCCGTTCCTCGGCTGCTTCGAAGGCAAGTCGGGGGACAAGGAAGCCGGCGTGGTCTTCCACAGCGGACATTGCACGACCGGCGGTACCTGCGTGCCGGGCGCCAAGGAGTTCGTCCTGCGCGATCTGGCGGGCAGCAAGCCGGTCGACACCTGCGGTGGCGACAGCGGCGGCCCCGCGGTCATCATCAACCGGGACGGCGCAAGCCTTCGCTCCCGGCTCGTCGGCATCACGTCGCGCGCTCTCAACAACAACGGCAACTGCGGCGAGGGCGGCATCTATACCAAGGTGGCGACCGACGAAGTGCTCGGCTGGCTCAAGAACGTGGTCGGCGTCGATGTGCAGCATTGAGCGGGGCTCCGCGCGCCGCGCGCCCGGTCGCCTGCTCGCCGCGGCGCTGGCGGCGTTCGCCTGCGGGATTGTCGCGGCCAATGCCGAGGGGTGCTGCCAGGCGGGCGACGTCGCGTGCCTGGCGCAGAACGAGTACGACGGCAAGCGGGTCGCGCTCGTCGTCGGCGTCAAGCAGTATGGCGGAAGCGGCAGCGTCACGCAGCTTGCGGATCTGAAGAACACCCTGAAAGACGCGGAGGACATGGCTGCGATCCTGCGCCAAGGCTATCGCGTGCGCTGCGTATTCGATCCCAACAGGAGGCAATTCTTCGACGAGATCGACAAGCTCGCCAAACATCTGCAGCAACTTGCCAAAACGCCCGGCGGCTTGAGCGACAACAGCGTCGTCGTGCATTTCTCCGGTCACGGCTTCCGCGTCAACGAGCGCGATTTCATCTTCCTGTCGGGCAATTTCACTTCGCGCGACCAGGCCATCAGGAGCGGCGCCATCGAGGTCTTCCGCATCGTCTCGATGCTGCGAGACCTGCCCGAGGTCAACACGTTCCTTGTGCTCGACGCCTGCCGCAACTTCGCCAACATGCAGCCGAACCTGGCTGCGAAGCCGCAGCTTCCGGACTGGGTGGAGGCCGCATTCGGGACGCCGCACAATTATGAGCGCGGCAAATTCCTGTCCATCGTGTACTCCACGCAAGCGGGCTCGTTCGCCTACGACCGCAACGATGACGCCGGCGCGCGCGACAACGGCGTGTTCGTCCACAGCCTGAAATCCTACTTCAAGCTCCACGGCCTGGATCTGGAGCACATCTATCGCATCGCCGGGATGGACGTGGCGATGCGCAAGGCCAAGCAGCATCCCGATTTTGCGCTCATGCGGAGCCCCGCGCACCGGCCCTGGATCGGAAAGGCCAACCGCTGCCTCAGGTCGGAATTCTTCGCGGCGATCGAGAGCGCGGAATGCGCCGCGAGCGCGGACGTCGGCGCCTGCTTCCGCGACAATGCCTGCGTCGTGGTCAACGAACTCGATGAGGCGCCCTGTACGCGCGGACCTCTTGTCGGCGCGTTTCCCCAGGTGAACGCTTCATGCCCCGTGCTGGCGGGAGTTCCCGTCGCGCAGCGGCTTGGCATCACCCGCGTAGCGGCAAGCGCCGCCACCAGCGTTGCGGAGTTGAACAGGGAGGCGATTCTCATATCCGCCGTGCGTAACGCGCCGCGCTCGCTGCGCACCGACCTTCCGCTGCCGGCCGACCTGCCCGCGCCCGATCCTGTTGCCGCGAAGGTCAAGTCGCTCGAGCGCGTCGCGGGCGGCCGCCGGACCGTGCCGCCCGACGTCTTCCTCCCCATGCGCCAGGAGATCCTCGAGGCGGGGCGGGCTCCCGCCCGCGCGCCGGCTGCGCGCCCGCGCCGGTCGTCCCTGCAGGCGCCGTCCGGCACGATCGAACTGTACAACCTTCCTGGCACCGCCGCGGGCACGACCGGCCGGCTGAAGCCCACCGGCGTCGCAAAGGTCGATTGCAGAGCGAACTACTGCAGTCCGGATTGGGTCATGGTCCGCGTGCCGACAGGCAGGCGTTCCGTGGACGGCTGGGTGCGTTCCGACACCGTGATGCCGAAGCCGCCGGTTGCGTCGGCCGAGGTGCGCTTCAAGGATGCGGAATATGCCCCGGAGCCTGCCAGCGTCGAGGATTTGCGCAAGTTCGCCGCCACCGCCAATACGAACCAGGCGCGCGTCGTGCGCCTCGTCGCCGTCATACCGACGGCGACGGCCGATGACGAGGCGAGAAGCCTTTCGCTCGCACGCGTGCTGCAAGTCAAGAACATGCTTGTGACCCACGCTGTCGGTCCCACTCGGATCGCCTACCGCATCATCGAGGCCGAAAACACGGCGGGCGCGGCCCCGGTCACTGCGATGTTGCTCGATCCGTAAACTTTCGCCGTCGCAACGATGGTCGTTGTCCCTGCGTTCGTGGTGAAAGGAGCCTGAACTTGCGAGAGAACGTGCTGCGCAGGGCAAGCTCATTCTTTTCGGCGGCGCCGCAGCACTGGCTGCGCGATGAAAGTCAGGGAGCGCGAGCAGCTCATCTCGATCGGGCTCGGCTACAAGCAGTGAGGCCGGGGATATTGCCCGGCTCGTAGAAAAGGCAGGCAAGAACATGAGCGAAGACCGCGTCATCCCGCCCGATAAGCTCGAGCTCGCCGGGATCGAGCTTGAGCAGGCCGCCGCGCAGGAGCGGCTCGCCGACGATCCTGTGCCGGAACCGGAGTCGCTGCTCGACCGGGTTTCCGCGTTGGTCCGGCATCTCGGCTTCGGCTTCGAAGCCGTGCTGCAGGCGAAGTGGCCGGCTCTCGACGTGAATGCGCCGGACTATCGGCACTTGAGCGCCAGCACGGCCGGCGCGGCAACGACCTTCGCGCTCACGCCCGACGTCATCGAGCTGTTGATCAGCGCCAACCGGTTCGATCCGCACGGCAAGGACAACGTCATCGCGCTCGCGCTGCGCGGACTGGCGCTCGGCAAGCCTGCAGAGATCGGAACCAAGCACGAGGTGGAGAACGCGACGTCGATCGAGGTGACCGATGTGCGGCCCAATCACCAGGACTATCGCTGCCTGCTCGGCTTCTACAAGCGCGACCCGGACAAGACCAAGCGCCGCCTGACCCTGTTCTCGGGCTCGACCGTGCCCAATCCGTATTACATGCGCGGCTACTACAACAAGGTGAACTTCGGCACGCCGTTCAACACCAAATGCAACATGATGCCGACCGGCGGCTACGTCTTCCGCGTGGCGTCGCACAAGGCTATCAAGCCTGCGTTGCGCATGACCGATCCCGACAACCTGGCACAGGACGCGACCTGCACGGTCCTGCGCACGACCAACGATCTCAGCTTCGCCAACAACGATGTCTGGGATCCCAGCACGCCTTACGACAACGTCCACTGCACCTACGTGACGAGCAAAAAGACGTCGTGGGAAGCCGCGTTCTCCTCGGCCGGATGCTTGACGGTGCGCGGAAAGCAAACCCCGAGCGATCAGTGGGCGAAGTTCCAGGCGGTGCTGAACCAGCTCGGACAGGGAAAGCGCTGCGACCTCATCCTGGTGACGGGGCGCGATGCCGCGATCGCGGCGGCGATGCTGCTGAGCGGGCAGGCGGGCGACGGAGCCGCGATGCGGCGCGAGCTCGTCTGCTTGCGGCCGGGCTCGCAGGGCGAAGAGGTGTCGCGCCTGCGCCAGAAGCTCGGACTTTCCGCCGGAGACTATTTCGGCCCGGTGACGAAGAAGAAACTCACGGATCGACAGTCGCAGCAGGGGCAGCCCGCGGACGGCATCTACACACCCGAGCTCGACGCGATGTGGAATTGGAAGGTGTTCTAGGCGCCCGGTAGTGCCGCAAAGGACGGCGGCGGGCAGGAACGGGAGGAACCGATGGTGCGATGGCTGCTTCGTGCGGGCGCAATGGTGGCGATGGCGACGGCTGCTCCGGCGGCTCTTGCGCAGCCGGACGACCCGGTGACATTTGTCGGCGCGCAGCTGGTGACCGTGAAATGGGGACAGTACATGGCCAAGAACTGCCAGCCGACGATGGCGGCAGGCTGGGAATTCTTCCCGACGCAGCGCTGTCGCTACGGTTCAGGGTTCGGTCCCGTCCCAGTCATCCTGCTCAATCCCGACCCGCAACGGCTGGCGCGCTGGCTCGTGACCGCCTGCCGGGATGCCGGCGCGAAATTCCTCAAGCATTGCGCCGAGCGTCTGGCGGTCCGGATCAAGTGCCAATCGGGCAATCAGTTCCCCGTTGCGGGTTTCGTCGACGAGGGACCGCTCTACACTTTCCGCGACGGAGTCACCGTCGCGTTCAAGGAGATCGGCGCCAACCATCTCAACCAGGCGCCGACGGCCGGTCAGATGGAGACCGTACTCGAGAACGGCACGGTATCCGTCGTCTACAAGTTCGCGCGCGTGCAGGGTACCACGCGCGAGGAATACGCGAGCTTCGTCGGCAAGCCGGTGTCCGATTTCGCCGGGCTCGCCTGGAGGACCGAGATCAGGAGCGCGTATCAGGCGGCCTGGCACTCGGATCGAAATGCGCTGCTGAGCGCCTGGGCCAAGAGCAACCGTTTCCTCATCGACCACAAGCTCGCTCCGGCCGCACGCTTCGACTCCTATTGCAAGAAGGTCGCCGCCAATTGGGCTGCTTGGCCGATCGTCGGCGAATGATCATGAACGCCGCGCCGACGGCTCGGCGGGCAATCTCGACGGAGGATATCGACATGAACAAACCACGGGCTGGGCGCAGGCGCGGCTCATACTTCCGCGCGACGTCTCTCCTCATCGCGGCGTTCCTTGCGGGCGCCGGCACAGCCGCAGCGCAGGATCCGGTGCCTTGGCCGGTCAAGGGCAAGCTGTTCGGCGCACAGGACGAAAAGGCCGAAGACGTGAGCGGCATCGCATGCGCCACCACGGCCGGCTTTCCGCGATCATGCCTGCTGATAGACGACGAGTCGCAGGGCGCGCAGGTCGTGATCGTGAAGGACGGCGAGATCGTTGCCGGCCAGTTCATTCGTCTGATCGATGACAGTCACGACGGCGAGCCGCTCGAGCTCGATGGCGAGGGCATCGCCCACGCGGGCGGATTCTTCTACGTCGTCGGCTCGCACGGCCATCCGCGCGACAAGGACAAGCAGCTCGATCCGGTCAAGGATGCGGCGAAGATCGCCGCCAGCATCAAGGCCAACAGCCAAGTCGTCCGGCTGAGGATCGATCCTGCCGCCGTCAACGCCGACGGTACGCTCGCGGCCGCACCGGAGATCAAGCGCTCGGCAGAGTTCGGCAAGCTGCTTGCGGCCGACCCGACGCTCAAGCCGTTCGTGGGAAAGCGGCTGGACGAGAACGGGTTGACCGTGGAGGGCGTGGCGGTCCGGGACGGGCGGCTCTACGCGGCGATGCGCGGGCCGCTGCTTGCCGGCGATCAGGCCGCGATCCTGTCGGTGATGCTGGGCGCACTGTTCGACGGTGCGCCGCCGGATTCCCGTCTTCAACTTCTGCCGCTCGGCGATAAGCGCGGCATCCGCGACCTCGTTGCTTTCGAGAACGGCTTCCTGGTACTCGCCGGCCCGGCCGCGGAGGTCGAAGGGACGTATTCGATCTATTCCTGGGACGGCGACCAGGACAGGAAGCTGCTGGCGGACCTGCCGAAGTTCACCGGCAAGAAAGGCAAGCAGATCAAGCCGGAAGCAATGCTCGTGCTGGATCGCAATACCGAGGGGTTGCGCATCCTTGTTCTCTTCGACGGCCCGAAGGAGGGCGCTCCGCGTCCGATACGGGTTCCTTTTCCATAACAGCCGGGAGACGACCATCGCTTCTGCGGCTTCGACCGCCAGCTCATCGGAGGACATGCAAATGCCGACCTTCAAAACCGGACTGAAGCCGCCGTTCAGCGGGCACGGTTTCTACGTCTACGACCTTGAGGGCGTGCTGGACGCCTATGGCAGCACCGCCGCGTTGATCGACGAGCTCAAGCGCCTCAAGGTCGATCACCTGTGGCTGCGCATCCATGGCCGCAACTATATCGGCAGCCACAAGCACGCGGACATCGAGCGCGAGACCGCGTTCGCGGACGCGGCCCGGACCGAGGGCCTTGCCATCGCCGGGTGGGGCTGGTGCCAGGGCGAGGACATCGTCAAGGAGATCAAGCTCGCCAAGGACGCGGTCGCGACCTACGCCGTCGATCACTACATCGCGGACATCGAGCAGGGCGAGAACGGCTCGCACTGGACCAAGCAGGAAGTGCAGCAGTTCCTCGGCGGCGTGCGGGGAGCCGTCGCGGGACTGGGCTTCACCAGTTACGGCTTCATCGACGGGCACGCGCCCGAACTGTTGCAGGTCGCCGGGCCGATCGTCGACATGATCAACCCGCAGGCCTACTGGTACGCGAATTACCCCAAAGCCTCGATGCTCAGCCAGACCGGTACGACGGGTCAGTATCCGCTCGCCAACGCGGCGGGTTATGCGTCGTTCTGCCGCGACCGTTACGAGCATTGGGCGGCCAAGCCGGTGGTGGTGTCGGGCCAAGCCTACGCGGAGGGTGACTTCGACAGTAACGATGCCGTCGCCAAGCTGACGCAGTTCTTTCAGGATTTCGATCGATACGGAGACATTTGCGGCCTCAACTGGTGGCATCTCGGATCCGCGAACAAAGCTATGCGCGATGTTATCGCAGCGAACATGTGACGCGCTTCTCTGGCAAGCCTGAACGCAGTGCCGTAGCCCGGGTGAGCGCAGCGATACCCGGGGCCTGCCAATGGCACGATCGTTCCCGGATTTCGCCATAGCCCGTCAAAGACGCGCGTAACCGCGCTTATGGCTCATCCGGGGTACATGCTCGAGTCCGGCTACCGGCGCAACGCCACCTCGGCCACCTTGTCGCGGTAGTCCCGCTTCGGATCGGCCCCGAGCAGGAGCTTGATGCCTGCGACCAGGCTGGAGGCGTCGATCCAGATTTCCGCGCGCTCGGCATCGAGCCGCAGCAGCGCGAGCTTGGGATCGTCCTTGCCGTCCTCGAACCAGGCCGCGACGTAGCGGTTCCATAGCCGGTCGATGGTCGCGCGGTCGTTGTCCAGGCTCAGCCGGCCGTGCAGCGTCGCGAACAGATCGTGTCCCTTCGACGCGAAGGTCGCGATCGCCCGGTTCCCCTCACCGAGCTTCTGCACGATGGCGTTGTCCTTGCTGGTGAAGAACCAGATCGGGCTGTGCTCGCCGTCGAGCTGCGCGGTCATCGGCCGCGCGTGCCCGTCCTCGACGCCGTCGAGCCCGAGCATCAGGGTCATGTCGGATTTGAGCGCCTTCCAGAACCTGGCTTCGATCTCTTGCGGGGTGGCCATGGGCCGTGTCCTTGCGTCGTACAGCGTGGCAACGACGCAGAGCGGACCAGGTTCCGCCGACCACCCCATATCGGCCGCTGGCTTGCCGGGCTTTCTTGCCTCTTGCTATCTCTAGATGATAACATAGTTACGAGCATGAAGGAACCGCACGACCCGGGACTTGACGCTCTGCTGCTCCTGGACGGCGAAATGTTCGAACCATGAAGAAACTGAAGGTCGGGATCGCCTCCTTCAAGCAATACAAGGACCGGACGATGGCCATCGCGCGGGGCGAGTTCACGCCCGCCGCCGGCGATCCCAAAGTATGGTTCACGTCCATCGAGAGCTTTGCCCGCATCCTGTCCGACAAGAACCGCGAGCTTCTGGCCTTGATCGCGGAGACGAAACCAAGCTCGATGAATGAGCTTGCGGAAAAGACCGGCCGGGCGCGGTCCAATCTGTCGCGGACGCTGCGCACGATGGAGCGCTATGGGCTCGTGCGCTTCGTCAAGGGCAGCGGGCGGCAGCTCGCGCCGCGCGTTCGCTACAGCGATATCGTGCTTGATATGCCGCTGACGCGCTCCTGAGCCTTCCCCCTCCGGCTCGCTTCGCTTGCCACGTCACCCACCAAGGGCAGGGCTATCGCATGTGACATTGCATGCCACGGTCCGGCTTCGCGCCGATCTTGGCAATCCGTCATCCTGTCATGGCCGGGCTTGTCCCGGCCATCCACGTCTTACTGTGCTTCCAGGAAGAAAGACGTGGATGCCCGGCACAAGGCCGGGCATGACGGGGGAGGGATTAGGGACCAACGGAGGGAGGCTGTGGCGCTTTCAGTGCCGATTGTCTCGACGACATCGCGGGGCAAAGAGCGCCGCGCCTGTGTCGCCCCTCACCCCGCACCCTTGGCGACCAGCGCCAGCACGCGCAACGGGCTGCCCGAACCCTGCTTGATCTTGAGCGGCGCGGCGAGGATCACCGCGCCTTTGGGCGGCAGCAGATCGAGATTGGTGAGGCATTGCAGGCCGAAGCGACCCTTGCCGTGCATATGGAAGTGCGCGGGGTAGGGCGGATTGAAATGCTGGCCCTGCCCGAAGTCGGTGCCGATCGTCTCGGTCCCGAAGCCGTGCACGTCGCGCGCTTCCACGAGCCATTTGACCACCGCAGGATCCGGCCCCGGCGTGTGCGCGCCGTCGTCGCGCAGGCCGGCATAGTCGGAAAAGCTCCGCTTCGACCAATCGGTGCGCAACAGGATCCAGCTGCCCGGCTCGATCCGGCCGTGCTTCCCTTCCCAGGCTTCGACGAACGGGATGGTCAGCGCGAAGTCCGCATCGGCGGCGCATTCGCGCGAACAGTCGATGACGCAGGCGGGCGCGATGAACTTCGAGACTTCGATCGTATCGACGGCGTTGTTGGGCAGGTCCTTGCCGGAAATCCAATGGATCGGCGCATCGAAATGCGTGCCGGTGTGCTCGCCGAGGCTGATGTTGTTCCAATACCAGGCCGGCCCGCGCTCGTCGTAGCGCGAGATCTCCTCGATGCGGAACGGCGCGCATTGCCCGAGCTCGGGCGGCAACGTGATGATCGGGAAATCCTGCGCCAGGCTCTGCGTCAGATCGATCACGCGGATTGCTCCGGACGAGACCGCGCGTGCGAACGAGAGCAGGTCGGTCATCGCAATCTCCCTTCAGCGCGCACGGCTATTGCATGTGGCATTACTTTGCGCCGCGGCTTCCCCTCTCCCGCGTAGCGGGAGAGGGTGGCGAGCGCGTGAGCAGCGAGCCGGGAGAGGGGCTAATTGGAAGACGCCCCTCTCCCGCCTCGGTCCTGCGGACCTCGGCACCCTCTCCCGCAAGCGGGAGAGGGGAACGCGCGGCACGTTCAGCGACATCCGCCAGCCCCTTCAGCCCGCGAGTTCGCGCTCGAGCGCCTTTGGATTGACCGCAAGGCGCGCGCGGACGTCTTCGGCGACGTCGCCGACGAACACGTCCTCGACACCCTGGCGCAGCGCGCGCACCACCGCGGCGGCGAGCGCCGCCGGCGTCACCTTCGGCGGCGGCACGGTCTGGAACCACTCGGTCTCGAGCGGACCGAAGAACACGTTCACCACCTTGACGCCGCCGGGGCGCAATTCCGCGCGCATGCACTGCGCCGCCGAGAGACACGCCGCCTCGATGGCGGAATAGCTGCCATACTGCGGCCAGTTCATCAGCGCATGCACGGAAACAAGGTTGACGAAGGCCGCCGCCGAGTTGACGCCGTCGGCGCCGCGCGAGCGCAGGATCGGACCGAAGGCTTGCGCGAGCCGCAGGAGCCCGAGATAGCGCACCGCGATCTCGTCGCGGGCAATGTTGAGCCCGCGGCGATCCACCACGCCGCCGGCGCGCACATGCTCGGCGGTGTTGACGACGATGTCGATGCGCGCGCCGTTCTGCTCGGCCTGCTCGGTGACGGATTCGGTATCGGTCACGTCGAGCGGGACGATCTCCACGCGTTCGATGCGGCGCAGCGCGTCGAAGCCCGGGAACGGCTTCCACGCATCGGCAATGCCGACGAAGACGATCGAAGCCTGCGCGGCGGAAATGGCCTGCGCCATGGCCTGGCCGACCGCGCTGCGTCCGTCGGTGACGAGCACGCGGCGAAATTTCGGATCGGAAGTCATTTCGCGCCAATGCGGATCGTCGGCCATGTTCGCAGTATCCTTCTCCGGCAGCGCCATGACCACCGCCGAACCGCTCTTGTCGAGCTTGAGCGCAAGCCGGACGCGCCCTCCTTCGGCGGTATCGCCGTGCAGATGCGCGACGATCACCGGCCCGGCGTCGAGCTGCACCGTGCCTACGCGCCACGGCGTGCGCTCGCGAAAGTAGGGATCGGTCGAGGCCTGCACGACCGTTTCGGCGACCAGCACGCCGCCCGGATCGACGTCGCGGAACGGCAGACGCGCCGACAGGCACGCGGGACAGGCGTCGCGCGGCGGGTAAACGACGGCGTTGCAATCGAGACAAACCTGGAGGGCGAAACGCCCCTCCGCCGCGGCGGCGGTCAGCCCATGCGCCGTGCGGCTGCGCACGCCCTGCGGATGCAGCGGCAGGCGCGTCCGCCTGAGCGGATTCTTGCGCTTGGGGCGAGCGAGCGGTTGCGTCACGCTGGCCTCGCGAGAACGGCGGCACCGGATGACAGACCGCGATCGTAGTTGATCATGCCGAAGCCGGAAACCAGTGCGGTCTTCGCATTGGCCACCTTGGCGCCGATGGGCTGATCGGTGAGCTGCCGCATCGCTTCGGTCAGGCCGAGGAAGCCGCCGGCCGCGCCGGCCTGCCCGACCGAAAGCTGGCCGCCCGAGGTGTTGTGCGGAAATGAGCCGTCGGTAGTGAAGCTGTGGGAGCGCACGAAGTCCGGCCCTTCGCCCTTGCGGCAGAATCCGAGGTCTTCGAGCTGCATCATCACGATCACCGGATAGTCGTCGTAGGTCTCGACCAGATCGACATCCCCTGGCGCCAATCCGGCCATGGACCAGAGATCGTCGATATCCAGCGCCCAGCCGCCGCGGATCTGGATCGGGTCGGACGGATAGGCGTTGTGCCGCTCGATGGTCGAGAGAATGCGCACAGCGGCGAGGCCAAGCGATCTTGCAGTCTCTTCGCGACAGACGATGAACGCCTCGGCTCCGGCGCAGGGCATCACGCAATCGAACAGATGGATCGGATCGGAGATCGGACGCGCCGACATGTAGTCGTCGAGCGTCAGCTTCTTGCGCATCATCGCAAAGGGGATCGACAGGGCATTGTCGCGTTGTGCGATGCAAAGCCTGGCAAAGTCCTCGCGACGGGCGCCGTAGCGGTTCATGTAGTGCCTGGTGATGAGCGCGAAGGAGGCGTTGGCGCCGCCGGCTCCGTAAGGGTAGACCGCGTCCTGCGCGAAGCGGGAGAAGCTCGACAGCGTCTTGCGAAAGGAATCCACGTGATTGGTGTCGCCGCCGACGCAGGCGACGATCTCGGCGTCGCCGGCCTGCACGGCGCGCGCGGCACGGCGCAACGCCACGATGGCGCTCGCGCCGCCGAACGGGACATGGTCGAGCCAGCGCGGCGACAGGCCGAAATGCTGGGTCAAGCCGACGGCCGTATCCGGCCCGATGGTGAAGCTCGAGACGGCCAGGCCGTCGATGTCGTGCGGGCGCAGCTTCGCCTGTACGGTCAGTGCCTGCAGCGCACGACCGATCCACCAGTGCGCGCTGTTGGTCGAATAGCGCCGGTAGGGAATCGTGACCGGCGCACAGGCAACGACGCCGTCATAGGGCCGGCGCCCGGCGGCGGTGGTCATGCGGCGAGCCTTGGCATGGCCGCGTAGGGTGGGCAAAGGCGCGGCCGCGATCCGGCGGCGGCGCACCGAGCGCCTTCCGCGCCGTGCCCACGCGGACAGACGAACCGCGTGGGCAAAGGCGCGCGCAGGCGGTGCACCTTGCGACCGATCCGTCGTGCGCCTTTGCCCACCCTACAATCCCTTCGGATGAGTCATGAACTCTTCCAGGATTTCCTTCGGCGGCTGGATGTAATCGGAGACGCGGCTGACGCCGAGACCGCTGAGAAGTCGCAGCTTCACCGCCAGCTCCGCCATCTTCACCGCGATCGGAATGCCGTTGATGACCGGGGCCCCGTCGACCACGTGATTGCGGATCGCGGAGAACAGCAGCATGGGAATTCCGCCGCCCGGGATCAGCACGTCGGCGCCGCCGGCGACCAGGGGCCGCGCCTGCGCGGCGAACAGCTCCTCGACCTGCTTCGCCAGCGCGTCCGACTCGTAGGCCTTGAGGATCTGGCCCGGCTCGAACTGCATCGCGTGCACGCCGGTGACCCGCCGCTCGAGTCCATACTTCGTGATCTGGTGGTGAAACCAGGGAATGTAGCGCGGGTTGATGGTGACGATGCCGCTGCGCTGGCCCAGTTGGCAGCTGTAGAGCATCGAGGCTTCGCCCAGCGCCACCACCGGGATGCCGACGGCGGAGCGCGCCTCGTAGAGGCCGGCATCCTGGAAATGTCCGATGACGAAGGCGTCGTAGCCCTCGCGTTCGGCCCGCACCGCGTTGCAGATCACTTCGCGGGCACAGCGCATCTCGACCAGCGCGTGGGCATAGGAGTCGTGCGGCGTGATGCCCTTGACGTCGACGGTCGTGCCCGCATCGACCACGGCGGCAAGGTGCGTACGCAAGCGGTCCCAATAGGTCTTGCCGTTCTCGTAGTCGACATAGCTCTGGTACCAGATGCGCACGTTTGGCTCCGTCGATCGTTCGCGCTAAGCATATCAGGCCCTTGCCCGAGTCTCCGCAAATGTTTTAAGGTTAAAACAATTGTCGGGACTAGTGTCCCGATTCCGAAGTTCGCATGATCGTGCGGCATCCTCGTTTGCGAACTTCGGAATCGAAGGACACTAGCAACTTATTGATCTAGTGTGGCTTAGGTTCAGAAGTCCGCATCTCGGACTCGCGGAGGGAATGATGCGGACTTCTGAACCGCCACACTAGAGCATGATCCCGAAAAGTGTGCAGCGGTTTTCGGAAAAGATCATGCTCCACGAATAACTTAGAGCGCGATGACGATTCGAAGAAAAGTCATCGTGCTCTAGTCCAGAGCGTCTTTCTTGGGAGGTGGTCATGTTCGCGCGTTTGTGCATCGGCCTTGCGGCTCTGCTGCTGACGTCCGCCGGCGGCTTGGCCGCCGACCTGACGGTCGGTTTCGTGACCTCGATGAGCGGTCCGGGCGCCTCGATCGGCATCCCCTATGAGAAAGGCATCCTGGCGGCTCACGCCTTCGCCGGCAAAGTCGGCGACGTCAACATCAAGCTGATCCGGCTCGACGATGCCTCCGACCCGTCGGCGGCCACGCGCAACGCCCGCAAGCTGGTGCAGGAAGAAAAAGTCGACGTGCTCATCGGCACCTCGGGGGTGCCGGGCACCGTGGCGATGGCGGTTGTCGCGGCCGAAACCAAGACGCCGATCATTTCGCTCACCCCGGCGAGCCAGCCGGCAAGCCCGAACGGGCAGTGGCTCATCTCCATTCCGCAACCGGTGCCGCTGATGGTCGGCGCCGTCGTCGAGCGGATGAAGCAGGACAATGTGAAGAAGAGCGCCTATATCGGCTTCAGCGATTCATGGGGCGATCTCGTCTATGACGCGTTGATGAAGGCCGCTCCGGCAAGCTCGATCGACGTTCTCACCAACGAACGCTATGCGCGCGCCGACACGTCCGTCACCGGCCAGACGCTGAAGATCATCGCCGCGCGTCCGGACGGGGTGATCACGGGCGGGTCGGGCACGCCGGGCGCGCTGCCGTATCTCGCGCTGGCCGAGCGCGGCTACAAGGGGAAGCTCTACGGCACGCATGCGCTGATCAATCCCGACTTCGTGCGGGTGGGCGGCCCTGCGGTCGAAGGCGTGATCGCGCCGACCGGTCCGATCATCGTCGCGGAGCAACTGCCCGACAGTCATCCGACCAAGAAGATGTCGCTGGCGTTCCGCGAGGTCTATCAGAAGGTCAACAACAGCCCGACCAGCGACGGATTCTCCGCCTATTCGTTCGACGCCTGGCTCGTCCTCATCGATGCCGCCAAGCGCGCATTGCAGAAGGCGCAGCCGGGCACCGAGGAATTCCGCGCCGCCTTGAAGGACGCGCTGCAGACGACGAGCGAGGTCGTCGGCACGCATGGCGTCTACAATTTCAAGCCGGGCAGCTTCTTCGGCGTGGACGAGCGTGCGCGCGTGCTGGTCCAGCTGCAAAAGGGGAAATGGATGCTGCTGCAGTGACGCTTCGCTCCTTATTGTAGGACGATGCGCTTGGACATTGGCGCATGACCTTGTCCGAAAACCGGCATCCACTTTTCGGGGTCATGCGTTCGGACGTTGGCGCATGACCTTGTCCGAAAACCGGCATCCACTTTTCGGGGTCATGCGCTCGGACATTGGCGCATGACGCCGGAAATCGCCCTTCTGCTGGTACAGGACGGCATCTCCACCGGCGCGATCTACGTTCTGGTGGGCCTTGGGCTCGTGCTGATCTTCCTGGTCACGCGAGTCATTTTCGTGCCCTTCGGCGACGTCGTCGGCTACGCGGCGCTCACTCTTGCCGCCATTCAGATGAAACAGATGCCGGGCACGGTGTGGCTCGTGCTCACGCTCGCCGTGCTGGCGACGGCGACCGAAATCCACTCGCTGCTGAAACAGCGCCAAACGCAGCGTCTGCCCAAAGCCCTGCTGATCTACGGCCTCCTGCCGATCCTGCCCGCCGTCCTGCTTTGGCTTTTGGCCGGAAGAGAGCTTCCGATGTGGCTCGGCGTTGCGCTCACTTGTGCGATCATCCTGCCGATTTCGCCGCTCATCTATCGCGTCGCGTTCCAGCCGCTGGCCGACGCATCGGTGCTGGTGCTCCTGATCGTCGCGGTCGCGGTGCATTTTGCGATCTCCGGTCTGGCCTTGGTGTTCTTCGGTCCCGAGGGCTTCCGCACCGCGCCGATGACCCGGGCCTTCTTCGATCTCGGGCCGGTCGGCGTGTCCGGCCAGAGCATCCTCATCGTCGCGAGCGCGGCCATCATCTGCCTGCTCCTGTTCCTGTTCTTCGAGCGTACGCTCACCGGAAAGGCGTTGCGCGCGACCGCCGTCAACCGCGTCGGCGCACGGCTCGTGGGTATCCTGCCCGCGACCACCGGAGCGGTGGCGTTCCTGCTCGCGTCCGCCCTCGCGGCGATTTCCGGCATCCTGATCGGACCGGTCACCACGCTCTATTATGATTCCGGCTTCCTCATCGGCCTCAAGGCCTTCGTGGGTGCGATCATCGGCGGGCTGGTCAGCTATCCGGCCACCGCTGTCGGGGCGATCCTGGTCGGGCTGTTCGAAAGCTACGCGTCATTCCTCGACAGCTCGCTCAAGGAGGTCCTCGTCTTCGGCGCGCTGATTCCGATCCTGATCTGGCGGTCGATCAGGACCGGCGCGATCGAGGAGGAAATCGAGGAAGAAGAGCACGAGGGGCGGGCGTGAGGCGCTGGAGCTCTCATGGCGTGGTGATCCTCGCCATCGCCTTCATCGCGATCGCACCGGCGATGTTCGGATCGTTCACCATCACGCTCATGAACTACATCGGCGTCTATGCGCTGGCGGCGCTCGGGCTTGTCCTGCTCACGGGCTGCAGCGGTTTGACCTCGTTCGGTCAGGCGGCGTTCGTCGGCATCGGAGCCTATGCGACCGCCTGGTATACGGCCGTTCAAGGCGGTTCGCCCTGGATCGGCCTCCTGCTGGCGCTGGCGCTCAGCGGCCTCGTCGCCACCGTCCTCGGCGCCGCAACGCTGCGGCTGGGCGGACATTTCCTGCCGCTCAGCACCATCGCCTGGGGCATCGCGATCTTCTTCCTGTTCGGCAACATCGACGCGCTCGGCCGCTACAGCGGCCTCTCCGGCATCCCCGCCATCTCGCTCGGGCCGTTCTCGCTCGCCGATACCACCGCCATCTATTTCTTCATCTGGGCGCTGCTCGGTGCGGTCATGCTGCTCAGCCGCAACCTGCTCGATTCGCGTCAGGGCCGCGCCATCCGCAGCCTGCGCGGCGGCATCGCCATGGTCGAAAGCCTAGCGATCGGCTCTTTCCGGATGCGGCTTGCGGTTTTCGTCCTCGCCGGGCTGCTCGCGGGCCTCTCCGGCTGGCTCTACGCGCATCTGCAACGCTATATCAGCCCGACGTCGTTCGATCTCCGTCCGGGCATCGAGCTCCTGCTGATGGCGCTGGTCGGCGGCGCGGGTCAGATCGCCGGCGCCGTCGTCGGCGCCGCAATCGTGGTCATGCTCAAGAACGTCCTGCAGGACGTGTTGCCGCCGATCACGCGCTATAGCGCGCAGCTCGAAGTCGTTTTTTTCGGTATTCTCTTCGTCGTGCTGTTGCAGAAGGCGCGCGGCGGCGTCGTGCCGATGTTGAGACGCTTCCTGCCGCGGCGCGAGGAGGAAAGGCCCGCCGGCGGCGCCGCGCTGCCGCGTCGTGCGCAGCCGGCAATGGCCGCGCAGACGGTGGCCGCGCAGACGGTGGCCGCGCAGACGGTGCTCAAGATCGAGGGCGTCACGAAGAGTTTCGGCGCTCTCGCCGCGGTGAACGACGTGAGCTTCGAGGTGCGGTCCCAGGAGGTGCTCGCGCTCATCGGTCCGAACGGTGCCGGCAAGACCACGCTGCTCAACGTGATCACCGGAGCGATCAAGCCCAACGCCGGGCGTATCATTTTCCTCGGTGACGATGTCACGCAACTGGAACCGCGCCACATCGCCGCAAGGGGCATGGCGCGCACGTTCCAGCACGTCAAGCTGCGCCCGAACATGACGCTGCTCGAGAACGTCCTGCTCGGCACGTATTGCCGGACGCGCGCCGGATTCCTGTCCGGCGCGCTGCGCCTCGACCGCGCCGAGGAGAATTCGGCCCGCACCGAAGCGCTGCGTCAGCTCGACCGTGTCGGGCTCGCGGACAAGTTCGGCGAGCTCGCGGGCAATCTTCCGCTCGGCCAGCAGCGCCTGCTCGAAGTTGCGCGCGCGCTGGCGGCGGACCCGATCGTGGTCGTCCTCGACGAACCGGCGGCAGGTCTGCGCCGATTGGAGAAAGGGACGCTGGCCGACCTCCTGCGCGCCCTGCGCAGCGAGGGCATGACCATCGTGCTCGTCGAGCACGACATGGAATTCGTGATGAACCTGGTCGACCGCATTGTCGTCATGGATTTCGGCGTCAAGCTCGCGGAAGGATTGCCCGCGCAGATCCGCGCCGATGCGCGGGTGCAGGAAGCCTATCTGGGTGGCGTCGCATGAACGCACTGCTCTCGGTCAGGGACCTGCATGTCAGCTACGGCAAGGTCGAAGCCGTCAGCGGCGTCAGCCTGGAGATGGAAGCCGGCCAGATCGTCACCGTGATCGGCCCCAATGGCGCCGGCAAGACGACGCTCCTGGCCGCGCTCATGGGGCTATTGCCGGCGAAAGGCGAAACCCGTTACGACGGGGAAGACCTCTCCGGTCTGATCACGGAAGAACGCGTGCGCGCGGGAATGTGCCTGGTACCGGAGCGACGCGAGCTGTTCACCGAGATGACGGTGGCGGACAATCTGATCCTCGGCGCCTATACGCGCTGGAATGACCGTGCGGGCGTGCAGCGCGATCTGCAGGACGTCTACGCCCGCTTTCCGCGGCTCTCGGAGCGGCGAACGCAGCTCGCCGGCACGCTCTCCGGCGGCGAACGTCAGATGCTGGCGCTGGGACGCGCGCTGATGACCAAGCCGCGGCTCCTGCTGCTCGACGAGCCGAGCCTCGGCCTCGCGCCGCTGATCGTGCGCGAGATCTTCCGCATCGTCACCGGCCTGCGCGAGCTCGGCGTGTCGATCCTGTTGGTCGAGCAGAACGCTCGCGCCGCGCTCGAAAGCGCGGACTTCGGCTATGTGCTCGAGACCGGCAGCATCGTGCATAGCGGCAGGGCCGCAGACCTGATCCACGATCCGAAGGTCATCGCGAGCTATCTGGGCGGCAGAGACAGTTGAGTGCGCTAAAGCCATGGGATCGGCACTGCGAAAACATCTGTCCGCCTCCTTCGCGCCGGCGGACCGTACGCTTGCGGCGATGCTGACGCGCCAGGCGGAACGTCATGGCGACCGGCCGCTGGTGACCGCCGGCGAGGTCCGCTGGACTTACGCGCAAGCCGCAGCGGCGGCCGCGCGGGTTGCCGCTGCGTTGGGCTTGGCCGGCATCGGCGCGGGCGATCGCGTCGCGATCATCTGCTCGAACCGCATGGAGTTTCTCGGCCTGCTGCTCGGCTGCGGCTGGCTGGGTGCAGTCGCGGTCCCGATCAACATCGCCTCGCGCGGTCCGCAGCTCCAACACATGCTGTTAAACAGCGGCGCGCGGTTGCTGGTGATGGAGGCAGAGTATGCCGAGAATCTGGCCTTGCTCGATCCGAGCGCGCTCGCGCTCGAAACGATCTGGACCGTCGGCCCGCCGGGAGAGTTTCGTTTCGGCAGCATCGTCCCGGACCCAATGCCGGCTCGGCACGATGCGATTGCGCCGGCAGCGCTGAAGCCATCCGATCTGGCGCTGATCCTCTACACGTCGGGCACGACGGGACCTTCCAAGGGGGTCTGTTGTCCGCATGCGCAGTACTTCTGGTGGGGCGTCAACACTGCGGCGCTGCTGGAAATCCGCAGCGACGACGTCCTGTGCACCAGCCTGCCATTGTTTCACACCAATGCGATCAACACGTTCTACCAGGCGTTGTTGACCGGCGCCTCGGTTTGCTACGAAAAGCGCTTCTCCGCCTCCGACTTCTTTGCGGCGCTGGCGCGGCATCGTGCGACGGTAACTTATCTGCTCGGCGCCATGGTCCCGATCCTGCTGTCACGGCCGGAGCGCGCCGAGGAGCGCGCCCACGCGACGCGCATCGCCCTGGCGCCGGGCGTACCAGGACAATTCCATGAGGCGTTCACGCGCCGCACCGGCATTCATCTCCTCGACGGCTGGGGCTCGACGGAAACCAATTTCGTGCTCGGCGCGACGGTCGAGCGCCAAAAGCCGGGGTTGATGGGCCCGGTCCACGAAGGGTTCGCGGCGCGCGTGGTCGACGATCAGGACAACGACATCGCCGACGGTACCGCCGGCGAACTCGTTGTTCGCGCCGAGGAGCCATTCGCCTTCTCGACCGGCTACTTCGGCGCACCGGAAAAGACCGTGGAAGCTTGGCGCAATCTCTGGTTCCACAGCGGTGATCGCGTGGTGCGCCAGGCCGACGGCTATTTCCGCTTCGTCGACCGCCTCAAGGATGCGATCCGCCGGCGCGGCGAGAACATCTCGTCCTTCGAGGTCGAGCAGGTCCTGCTCGGTCATCCGGCGGTGGCGAATGTTGCGGTCTTTCCCGTCCGCTCGTCGCTGGCGGAAGACGAGGTCATGGCCGCGCTGGTGCTGCACCCCGGCCGTGCGCTCGAGCCCGCGGAATTGATCGCCTACTGCGCACCGCGGCTGCCTTATTTTGCCGTGCCGCGTTATCTCGAATTCATGAGCGAGCTCCCCGCCACCGAGAACGGCAAGGTGCAAAAGTACAAGCTCGCTGAACGCGGCGTCACCCGGCAGACGTGGGACGGCGGTCCAACGGGACAAAAGGCAATACGACGGACGGGCGCATAAGCTCGCGGCATCGGGCCTAGGCGAATTGCCTATAGCCCGGGTCTCCCGACCCGAACTACTGTGAGCTTGCGACGCAGGCCTTCTGAACGCAGTGCGGAGCGGTAAATCGCCATGAGCAAACCCCACAGCGTCCTGATCGTCGACGACGAGCCCAACATCCTGCTCTCGCTGCAGTTCCTGATGAAGAAGAGCGGGTACGAGGTGCGCACCGCCAAGGACGGCGAGGAGGCGCTGGCCGAGATTTCGCGCGCCGCGCCCGACCTCGTGCTGCTCGACGTCATGATGCCGAAGATCGACGGATTTTCGCTGTGCGAGCGGATCAGGGCCAATCCCGAATGGCAGGACATGCGCATCATCATGCTCACGGCGCGCGGCCGCGACGTCGAGCGCGAGAAGGGACTGGCGCTTGGCGCCGACGACTACATCACCAAGCCGTTCTCGACCAAGGACGCGATCGCCCGCGTCGAGGCGGTGCTGGCGCGGCCGCGCAAGGTGCAGGGCGGATGAGGCCAGATTCCTTATTTGGTCGCGTTTTCTGCGGCGAACCACTGCTCACTTCGCCGGAAAACGCTCGGTAGAGGTTTCGATGCAGGCGCCCAGCCGTACGCGCGAGCTTCTTGTCGCTCTGTTCTGCTCGGGGTGCTTCTGTTCGTGCCGCCGCTGCTGACCATCTTCAACAGGCGACCCGGATTCTCGGCGTCCCGATGCTCTATCTCTACCTGTTCGTCGTCTGGGCGGCTCTGATCGCGCTCGTGGCCCTCGCGGTCGAGCGGCGGGATGCGGCCGGCGATCCCAGCGGGGCCGATGCGGAGACGCCCGGCAAGGATCCGGCGCAAGCCGCTGGGGGGCCGAGCGATGCTTAGCGGCCCGGTCATCATCACCGTCGCCTTGCTCTATCTCTGCCTGCTGTTCGCGATCGCCTACTACGGCGACAAGCGCGCCGACCAGGGCCGCAGCCTCATCGCCAATCCCACCATCTATGCCCTGTCGATCGCGGTCTACTGCACGTCGTGGACGTTCTACGGCTCGGTCGGCCGGGCGGCGTCGAGCGGGGTCGACTTCCTGCCGATCTATCTCGGGCCGACGCTCACCTTCATCCTGGGCTGGTTCGTGATCCGCAAGATCATCCGCATCAGCAAGGTCAACCGCATCACCTCGATCGCGGATTTCATCGCCTCGCGCTACGGCAAGAGCCTTCAACTCGGCAGCCTCGTCACCGTCATCGCGGTGGTCGGCATCCTTCCCTACATCTCGCTGCAGCTCAAAGCGATCTCGACCAGCTTTTCGATGCTGCTGCACTACCCCGAGATCGTCATGCCGACGACCTCGGCGAGCGGCCTGTTCCTGCAGGACACGGCCTTCTACGTCGCCTTGATCATGGCGCGTGTTCGCGATCCTGTTCGGGACGCGCCACATCGACGCGAGCGAGCAGCACGAGGGCATGGTCGCGGCCATCGCGTTCGAGTCGGTGGTCAAGCTGGTCGCGTTCCTGGCCGTCGGCCTGTTCGTGACGTTCGGCCTCTACGGCGGCTTCGGCGACATCTTCGCGCGCGCCGAAGCCGCGGGCGACCTCAGCCGGCTGTTCACCATCAACGGCGTCGCGGCGCACACGAACTGGATCGCGCTGACGCTGCTGGCCATGGGCGCCATCGTCGTGCTGCCGCGTCAGTTCCAGGTGCTGGTGGTCGAGAATGTCGACGAGCGCCACCTCAAGAAGGCGATGTGGCTGTTTCCGCTGTATCTCCTGCTCATCAATATCTTCGTGCTGCCGATCGCGTTCGCCGGCCTGCTGCTGTTCCCGCAAGGCGGCGTCGACGCCGACACCTTCGTGCTCACGGTGCCGATGAAGCAACAGCAGCCGCTGCTGGCGCTGGTCGCCTTCATCGGCGGGCTTTCGGCCGCGACCGGCATGATCATCGTCGAAACCGTCGCGCTCGCCACCATGGTGTCCAACGACCTCGTCATGCCGCTGCTGCTGCGGGTCGGCCGCCTGCACCTGTCGGAGCGCAAGGACCTGACCGGCGTCCTGCTGGCGATCCGCCGCGCGCACGATCATCCTGGTCGTGCTGCTCGGCTACGCCTATGTGCGCCTGATCGGCGAGTCCTACGCGCTGGTGACGATCGGCCTCGTCTCTTTCGTGGCGGCGATGCAGTTCGTGCCGGCGATCGTCGGCGGCATCTACTGGAAGGGCGCCACCAAGGCGGGCGCGGTCGCCGGGACTGACCGGCGGGTTCCTGGTGTGGATCTACACGCTGCTGCTGCCGTCGTTCGCGCGCTCGGGCTGGATCAGCTCAGAGCTTCGTCGAGAACGGCCCGTTCGGGTTTCGCCCTGCTCAAGCCCTACGCGCTGTTCGGGCTCGAGGGGCTGGATCCGATCGCGCATGCCACGATCTGGACCATGCTGGTCAACGTCGGGCTGTTCGTCGGCGTCTCGCTGCTGACCTCGCAGTCGATCATCGAGCGCAGCCAGGCGGTGCAGTTCGTCGACATCTTCAAGCGCTCGCCGGAGGCCGGCCGCGTCTGGCGCGGGCGCGCGACGATCGGCGATCTGCGGCAGCTGCTCGTCCGCTTCATCGGCGACGCGCGCGCCAATGCGGCTTTCGCGCGCTTCGAGCGCGAGAACGGGCGCCGCCTGTACGACCACGGCCCGGCCGACTCCGACATCGTCTCCTATGCCGAGCGGCAGCTTGCCGGCGCCATCGGCGCGGCGTCCGCGCGCATCATGGTGGCCTCGGTGCTGCGCGAGGAGATGCACGACATCGACGAGGTCGTGCAGATCCTCGACGAGGCCTCGCAGCTCGTCGTCTATTCGCGCCAGCTCGAGCAGAAATCGCGGGAGCTCGAGGCGGCCACGGCCGAGCTGCGGGCGGCCAACGAGCGCCTCAAGGAGCTCGACAAGATGAAGGACGATTTCGTGGCCACGGTCAGCCACGAGGTCCGCACGCCGCTGACCTCGATCCGCTCGTTCAGCGAGATCCTGCGCGACAATCCGGATCTCGACCCCGATCAGCGCCAGGAGTTCGTCACCATCATCGTCCAGGAGAGCGAGCGGCTGAGCCGCCTGATCAACGACATCCTCGACCTCGCCAAGATGGAGGCCGGCACGTCGGACTGGCATATGGCCGACCTCGCGCCCAAGGCGGTGATCGAGCAGGCGCTCGCCGCCGACCGCCGGCCTGTTCGCCAAGACGCCTCGCATCGCGCTCGAGACGCGGATCGCCGACGATCTTCCCGTCATCCGCGCCGATGCGGATCGGCTGACCCAGGTGATCGTGAATCTGATGTCCAATGCCGTGAAGTTCTGCGCCGAGCAGGACGGCTGGATTCGGCTCGACGCGCGGCGCGAGGACGGCTTCCTGCGCGTCGACGTCACGGACAACGGCATCGGCATCGCCAAACACGATCAGGCGAAGATCTTCGAGCGCTTCCAGCAGGCCGGCAACACGCTGACCGACAAGCCGCAGGGAACCGGCCTCGGCCTGCCGATCTGCCGGGAGATCCTGCAGCGCTTCGGCGGCGACATCTGGGTCGAGAGCGAGCCGGGCAAGGGCGCGACGTTCTCGTTCCGCATTCCTGCCGCTCGATCGAGCGCGGAAACCGGCGCCGCGTAGGGTGGGCAAAGGCGCGACACAGATCGACTGAGGCTGGCACGACACCGCGCGCCTTTGCCCACCCGCCTACGCCCTTCGGGCTTCGGCGTGGGCTTGCCGCGCCGTAGCGCAGCGAAGGCGGGCACGGCGCGGATCATGTTCGGCATGTCACCGCGAGACCGCGGCCGCGGCTTTGCCCACCCTACGACCTCGGGCAGTCGTTTTTTCCAGGTCATGCTTTAGTCGAAGCGAATTGCAGGCGCGCGCGCCGTTGCGAGCGCGCATACGTTTCGCCCGCATTGCGCCGGGTCAAATGGCTTAGCCATGCGTCGCATAGACTAACCTCCTACGAACAAAAGCTAGCTCGACGGCGCGGCCCTCAGCACGTATCGGTGACGCTGCGCGCGAAAGGGCTCGGCTGTTTCGACCCCATGCGCGGCATCTGATGATCAACGTCCGGCAAATCCTTTGTCGGCGGCGGCCGCACGGCGCGCGCTGAGCGCGCTTGTTGCAAACAAGGGGCGCGACATGTCTATTCAAGCAACGATGGACGACGCGGCTGCGGTGCGCAGCCGTCCGATGAGCCGGGAGGAGAAGAGGGTCATCCTCGCCTCGTCGCTCGGCACCGTGTTCGAGTGGTACGATTTCTATCTCTACGGCTCGCTCGCCGCCATCATCGGCGCGCAGTTCTTCAGCCAGTACCCGGAAGCGACGCGCAACGTGTTCGCGCTGCTCGCGTTCGCGGCGGGCTTCCTGGTGCGGCCGTTCGGCGCGCTGGTGTTCGGCCGGCTCGGCGACCTCGTCGGCCGCAAATACACCTTCCTCATCACCATCCTGATCATGGGCGTGTCGACCTTCCTGGTCGGCTGCCTGCCGAGCTACGAGACCATCGGCTTCGTCGCGCCGGTGGTGCTGATCGCGCTGCGCATGGCCCAGGGCCTGGCGCTCGGCGGCGAGTATGGCGGCGCGGCGATCTACGTCGCCGAGCACGCGCCTCCCGGCAAGCGCGGCTTCTTCACCAGCTGGATCCAGACCACGGCGACGCTCGGGCTGCTGCTCTCGCTCATCGTCATCATGTTCACGCAGATCTACGTGAACGCCAACTACGCCGAGGTGACGACCGCGGCCGGCGCCAAGCTCACGCCGTTCGCCGCCTGGGGCTGGCGCATTCCGTTCCTGGTCTCGATCGTGCTGCTCGGCATCTCGGTGTGGATCCGCATGCAGATGCAGGAGAGCCCCGCCTTCAAGAAGATGAAGGAGGAAGGCTCGCTGTCGAAGGCGCCGCTGACCGAAGCGTTCGGCCAGTGGCGGAACGCCAAGATCGCGCTGCTCGCGCTGTTCGGCCTCGTCGCCGGCCAGGCCGTGGTCTGGTACACCGGCCAGTTCTACGCGCTGTTCTTCCTGCAGAACATCCTCAAGGTCGATGCCTTCACCGCCAACGTGCTGATCGCGTGGTCGCTGATCCTCGGCACCGGCGGGTTCATCGTGTTCGGCGCGCTGTCCGACAAGATCGGCCGCAAGCCGATCATCCTCGCCGGCTGCCTGATCGCGGCGCTGACCTACTTCCCGCTGTTCAAGCTGATGACCGCGACCGCCAACCCGGCGCTGTACGCGGCCCAGGAGAAGGCGCAGGTCACCATCATCGCCGATCCGGCCGACTGCTCGTTCCAGTTCAACCCGACCGGCACCGCGAAGTTCACCAACTCGTGCGACATCGCCAAGGCGCTGCTGGCACGCAGCTCGGTGAACGCGACGACCGTCAATGCGCCGGGCGGCACGATCGCCAAGGTGCGGATCGGCGACAAGGAGTTCGTCGCCAACGATCCGAACTTCACCCGCGACGTCGGTGCGGCGATCACGGCGGCGGGCTATCCCGGCGCCAACAATCCGAGCATCGTGAAGATCGCGATCGATCCGAAGGCCGGGCTCGCAAATTTCGCCGGGCTGTTCGACATCTTCAGCGCGCAGAAGCTGACCATCATCGCCATCCTCACCATCCTGGTGATCTACGTGACGATGGTCTACGGCCCGATCGCCGCGGCGCTGGTCGAGTTCTTCCCGACCCGCATCCGCTACACCGGCCTGTCGCTGCCCTATCACATCGGCAACGGCTGGTTCGGCGGTCTTCTGCCGGCCACCTCGTTCGCCATGGTGGCGCAGACCGGCGATATCTACTTCGGCCTGTGGTATCCGATCGTGGTCGCGCTGATGACCGTCGTGATCGGCGCGCTCTTCGTGCCGGAGACCTACAAGCGGGACATCTTCAAGCAGTAGTCCGGGTTCCAAAGTAACCGAGCGGTGGGACCGGAGCGCGATGCGCTCCGGTCCATGACTTCGCGAACGTTTTTTGGTTGGCCGCGCATGGAGTGGTCCGAGCCGGACACTCGTGCGCCTGGCGGGGGAGAGTGCGATGACCAGATTTCAGCGCGTGCTGTTGTTCAGTGTCGGATGCGGCGTGATCGCCGTCGGCCTGGCCTACCTGATCCTCTTGGTCCTGCGCTGACGCGGGCAGCGCGTTTCCGCATCATGGCCCGCCGAGGATGGCGGGCGCGTGTTACAACAGTGAAATGCTGATCGCCCTGTTTGCCGACATCCATGGCAACCGTGAGGCGCTGACGCGCCTGCCTGGCCGATGCCGAGCGCGCCGGCGCCGAGCGCTATGTGTTTCTCGGCGATCTGGTCGGCTATGGGGCCGACCCGGCCTGGGTGGTCGACCGCGTGGCGGACATGGTCGCGACCGGCGCCGTCGCGGTCCTCGGCAACCACGATGCCGCAGTGCTCAGTCCGAGCCCACTCGATGAACGCCGCGGCGGCGGCGGCGATCGCCTGGACGCGGACGCGGCTCGACGCGGCGCAACGCTCCTTCCTCGCCCGGCTTCCGTTGACGATCGAGGACGGCGACCGGCTCTACGTGCATGCGAGCGCGAGCGCGCCGGATAGCTGGATCTACGTGCTCAGCCCGCGCGAGGCGTTTCAGAGCTTCCGCGCCACCCACCACCGCCTGACGTTTTGCGGCCACACGCACTATCCGGCGCTGTTCAATGAGAGCGTGCGCACGTTGCCGCAACACCACGTGCCGGCCGACGGCAAGCCGATTCCGCTGCTCGGGCAGCGCCGGTGGCTCGCCGTGCTCGGCGCCGTCGGCCAGCCGCGCGACAAGAATCCGGCCGCCTGCTACGGCCTGTTCGACACCGAGCGCAACCGGCTCACCTATGTGCGCGTGCCCTACGACGTCGAGCTGGCGGCGCGGAAGATCCGCAAGGCGGGGCTGCCCGAATTCCTCGCCGCTCGTCTGACCATGGGAATCTGAGCCACATGGCGAAGGCGAACCTCAGCGCCGGCATGGCGATCGACGGTTTCCGGCTCGAGGAGCGGCTGCATCGCGGCGGAATGGCCGACATCTGGCGCGTCGAGCCGCGGCGACATCGATTTTCCCATCGTCATGAAGGTGCCGCTGCTCGATTTCGAGGGCGACCTCTCGTTGATCGTCGGGTTCGAGGTCGAGCAGATGATCATGGCCGAGCTCACGGGGCCGCACGTCCCGCGCTGGGTCGCAAACGGCGATTTCGCCGTGCAGCCCTACATCGTGATGGAGCACGTCGCCGGGCCGACGCTGGCGAAGCGCCTTGCGCGCACGCTTGCGATCGAGGAGGTGGTGAGCGTCGGAGCGGAGATCGCGGCCGCGCTCTCCGACCTGCACCAGCAGCACGTGCTGCACCTCGATCTCAAGCCGGCAAACGTCCTGTTCCGCCCGACCGGCGCCGCCGTGCTGATCGATTTCGGCTTGTCGCGCCACGAGCTGTTGCCCGATCTGCTGGAGGAGCAGTTCCACCGGCCGATGGGAACCACCGAATACATGGCGCCCGAGCAGCTCATGCGCGTGCGCTCCGACCGGCGCAGCGACATCTTCGCGCTCGGCGCCATGCTCTATCAGCTCGCGACCGGAGCGCTGCCGTTCGGCATTCCCGCGCGCATGCGCCGGGTGCGCCGGCGCGTGTGGCGCGACCCGGTCCCGCCGCGCGCCCTGCGGGCGGATATCCCGGCAACGCTGCAGGAGATCATCCTGCGCTGCCTCGAGCCGATGCCCGACGCCCGCTATGCGCGCGCCGAGGATCTCATGTTCGAGCTGCGTCATCCGGATCTGGTCGTGCTCACGGAGCGCGCCGAGCGGCGGCACCAGAGCGACTTTCGCACCGCATTGGCGCGCCGCCTGCGGGCGGCCAAGACCATGCGCGCGATTCTCGCCGGTGCGACGCGCGCGCCGCCGCGGGCGCCGATCATCCTGGTTGCCGTCAGCCTGCGACCCGGTCTCGACGCGGTCAGGCATGCGCTGCTCGAATCCAGCGCCTCGCTGCTCGCCAATATGCCCGGCGCGCGGCTTGCCTGCGTCAACGTGGTGCCCACGTCCCTGATCGCGATCGACGAGAACGTCGATGCGGCGGGGGACAATATCCACGTGCAAAGGCTGGTCGAGCTGAGGAACTGGGCGCGGCCGCTGCAGCTGCCGAAAGGAAAGATCACGTATCATCTGCTCGAGTCGCGCAACGTCGCCGACGGCGTCCTGGAATTCGCCCGATCGAACAACGTCGATCACCTGATCGTCGGGGCCCCCATCGCCGGCGGCTCGTCCGGCAAAGTCAGCGCCCGGATCACCGCCGAAGCGCCGTGCACCGTCACCGTCGTGCGGGTCGCGCGCGAAAGCGCGCATGCGGCCGAGAGCGAGCCGGCATCCGCTGAAGCGGTAGGTCGGTAGTGCCTGGTCCAACCCGCATGGTGAGGAGCCGCGCCATGGCGATGCTCCTCGGGATGAGATGGAGCCTATGGCGCACAAACGCGAACGCCGGCCCTGCGGCCGGCGCGCTGGGAACCGTTAAGTTAACAAGTGCTTACTGGCGGTACTGCTGGATGCGCGTGGTGCGCAGGCCGGCGAGGCCGTGGCGGTCGATCGAGTACTGCCAGGCGAGGAACTCTTCCACCGTCAGGGTGTAGCGGCTGCACGCCTCTTCCAGGGACAGCAGGCCGCCGCGCACCGCGGCGACGACTTCAGCCTTGCGGCGGATCACCCAACGCTTGGTTCCGGGCGCCGGCAGGTCGGCAATGGTCAGCGGACTGCCGTCCGGCCCGATGACATACTTGACCCTCGGGCGATGGGGCTCGGTCATGGATACTCTCACACACTCGACAACACAAACACGAGGCGGAGCGTACCCTCGGCGGTTTAAAATTTAGCTAAGCCGCGCATTTAAATAGGAAACAAATTCCTACCGTACCCCGGACGCGGCGCAGCACGGAGTGATGCGCCGCTGATCCGGGGCCGTCCCGGACCGGAACGGTCCCGGGTCTGCAGCGCATCGTTGCACGCTGCGCTGCGCCCGGGACACGCTCAGGCGCCCGGCCGCACCACCTGGCGCACCTTGTCGAGCGTATAGGGCTGCCCGCCGATGATCAGGACCGGCGGGTCCTGCGTCAGGTCGACGCTGTCGACCACGCCCTGGATCTGGCTCGACACCGCGACGGCCTGTCCGGCCGCGTCCTTGGCGGTGATGCTCACCTTGTAGGCGCCCTCCGGCCACTGGACGCCGTTGTTGCCGCGGCCGTCCCAGACGAAGTTCTGCTGCCCGGCGTTGAGCGGGAAGGTGCCCGAATAGACCAGCTGGCCGGTCGAATTCGTGATGTTGACGGTGCCGGTCGCGGGCTTGTCGGTCGAGAACGTCCAGGTCGCCTTGCCGGCGGCGAGCTTGGCGGTCGAACCGTCGACGGTCGCGGTCGAGCCGAGGAAGCTCATCGCCGCGGTGGTCTGGCTCGCCTTCTGCAGCGCCACCAGGGTGGTGAGCTGCTGGTTCATGTTGATCTGCTGCTCGACCTGGGCGAACTGCACCAGCTGCTGGGTGAACTGGTTGGTGTCGAGCGGCTCGAGCGGGTTCTGGTTCTTCAGCTGGGTGGTCAGGAGCTGCAGGAACGAGTCGAAGTTCTGCGCGATTGAGGCCTTGTTGGTCGTCGTGGTGGTGCCGGTGGTCTGCGACGTGACGGCGGCGGCGAGCGAGGCGATCGAATTGGTGGCCATGATCAAGTCTCCCTAAACCCGGATGTCGATGCCGCCGCCGAGCCCGACGAGCCGGCCATAGCCGCGGCGCACGGCCTCGGCCGGTTCCTCGTCCGGGACGACCAGGCGCAGGGCCGGCGCGAGGTTCTCCCGCGGCGTCTGGTCGCGGCCGAAGCTCTGGTCGCGCAGCGAGAATTCGAGGCCGCCGTCGGTCTTGAGGCCGGCCTGCTGCAAGGCGCGCTCGAGCGCCGGCGCGTCGCGGCGCAACAGGTCGAGGGTGTCGGCACGCTCGACCACGATGTGCGAGGCGACGCGGCCGTCCTGGGCGATGTCGAGGCGCACGTCGATGCGGCCGAGCTCGGGCGGGTCGAGCCGGATCTCGAAGCGCGTCTGGCCGTCGTGCGCCTTCGCGGCGATCTCGACCGCGAGGCCGGCGAGGGGCACGGCGACGCCGGTCGGCGCCGTGACATGCAAGGCCGCGAATGTCGCATGCGGTGCTGCGGCCGGATGCAGGGCCTGGAATGCGGGTGGCAGGTCGGGCGCGCGCGGTGCGGCAGCGTTCGCGGTGGGCGCGGCCGGTTCGGGGCGCGGCTCGGCCGCCTGCCCGTGGTCCGGCGGCGGCGCTGCGCGGTTGGGAGCATGCGCGTGCGCGCGCGGCTCGTTCGCCGGTTCGGGGCGCGGCTCGGCCGCCTGCGCGTGGTCCGGCGGCGGCGTTGCGCGGTTGGGAGCACGCGCGTGCGCGCGCGGCACGTTCGCCGGTTCCGGCGCGGCCTTTTCGGCGGCCGGTGCCGTGACGGAATCGGATTTGTGCGCAGCCGCAGGGGCCGGCGCCTTGGCGATTTTTGGCTTTTCGGCCGGCTCGACGGTCTCGGGCAGGCGCGATGGCGCTGCTACGGATGCCGCCGGCTTGGGCGGCGGAGCGTCGCCTGCAGCCGCATCCGGCGCCGCCGCTGCGGGCGGCGCGTCGCTCGCGCGCGTGGCGCGGACTTCGCTGTCGGCCTGGATCACCGGCGCCGCGACGGGAACGCGAGAATCCATCGCGGACACCGTCGCGATGGTGGGCGCCTCGCCTGCGACGACCGGAATCGCCTCGATCGCGGCCGCAGGACCCGGCGCCGGGGCGATGTTCGGCGCGGCCGGCGGAATCGCCACCGGAACGGCGGACTGAAGCGTGGCTTCGACCAGTGCGTCGTCCCCGGCGGCCTGCTCGGGTGCTTCGTCGGCGGCCTGCTCGGGCGCTTCGTCGGTGGCCGGATTCAGGCTCGCGGCTTCGATCGCGCAGGCGAGCATGCACTCCGCCGTCGCGGCAAGCTCGGCGCCGACGTGCATGGGCGCCGCGTCGGCCGGTTGGGGCTCGGTCGCCGTCGGCTCGGCGCCGGCTTGCACCCCGGCGGCGGCGTCCAGGAGCTGCTCGAACAGCGTCGCAGCCTCGCCGGGTGCAGCCGGCCGTGAGGCCGGGGGCGCGGCGGGCTTGGACGGCTGCAGAGCAACATCGGACGCAACGTTCGGCACGGAATGACCCTTTTGCGGCAACACAATGCGGTCGATTGGACTGCAAGTCGCGGGCCACCCGAGGGATCAAGTAATCTTACAATATTTCAATAGCTTAGGAGGATCTTCCGGCACCCGCCGCAAGCGCCGCCCGGCAGCCCTTGCGCGCGGCGGCAAGAACTGCCGGGGCAGCGCCTGCAGCATGCGCCGGCGTTGCGCCTGGTGGAGCCACCGAATAGGTATACGGAGGCAAGGAATATCATGCGCAATAGCCTGGACATCGCGGGGCGTCCGCAGGACACACGGGTCGTGGTCGCCATGTCGGGCGGCGTCGACTCCTCGGTCACGGCTGCGTTGCTCAAGGCCGAAGGCTACGACGTCGTCGGCGTCACCTTGCAGCTCTACGACCACGGCGCCGCCACCCATCGCAAGGGCGCGTGCTGCGCCGGGCGCGACATCCACGATGCGCGCGCGGTCGCGGAGCGCATCGGCATCCCGCACTACGTGCTCGACTACGAGGCGCGCTTCAAGGAAGCCGTCATCGACCGCTTCGCCGCGAGCTATGCGGCCGGCGAGACGCCGGTGCCGTGCATCGAATGCAACCGCGCGATCAAGTTCAATGACCTGCTGGCGACCGCGCGCGATCTCGGCGCGCGCGTGCTCGCGACCGGCCATTACGCGGTCAACCGCCGCCTCGGCGACGGCGCCCGTGCCCTCTACCAGGCGCGCGAGACCGGGCGCGATCAGAGCTATTTCCTGTTCGCCACCACGGCGGAGCAGCTCGAACAGACCCGCTTTCCACTCGGCGACCGGCCGAAGGCCGAGACGCGCGAGCTTGCGCACCGCTTCGGCCTTTCGGTCGCCGACAAGCCCGACAGCCAGGACATCTGCTTCGTCCCGTCCGGCCGCTACGGTGACGTGATCGCGCGGCTCGATCCGGCGGCGGCCGCGCCGGGCGACATCGTCGATCTTGCCGGCAACGTGCTCGGGCGCCACGACGGCGTCGTGCACTTCACGGTCGGCCAGCGGCGCGGGTTGAAGCTCGCCGCGCGCGAGCCGCTCTACGTGATCCGGCTCGACGCCGCGGCGCGGCGCGTGGTGGTCGGGCCGCGCGCGGCGCTCGGCGTGCGCCGTATCCTTCTGCATGACGTGAACTGGCTCGGCAACGCAGCGCTCGCGATGCATGAGCGGCATGAGGTCTTCGTCAAGGTGCGCTCGACGCGGCCGCCACGTCCGGCGTGGGTGTGGCTCGGGCACGACGGCGTCGCGGTCGAGCTGATCGACGGCGAGGAGGGCGTCGCGCCGGGGCAGGCTTGCGTGTTCTACGACGCGCCCGAAGGGCAGGCGCGGGTGCTCGGCGGCGGCTTCATCCGCGCGGCGCAGCGCAGCGCGCTGGCCGCGTAGGGCCGATGAGCGACCTCGATCGCCGGACCATCGAGAACGCCTATGCGCGCTGGGCGCCGGTCTATGATCTGGTGTTCGGCAAGGTGTTCGAGCGCGGCCGCCGGGCGTCGATCGAAGCGGCCGAGCAAGCCTGTGGTTCCGCGGGCGGCCGCATCCTCGAAATGGGGGTCGGCACCGGCATCTCGCTGCCCGACTACCAGCGCAACAACCGGCTGGTCGGGGTCGACATCTCCGAGCCGATGCTGCGCAAGGCGCAGGAACGCGTGCGCGATCAGGAGCTGAGCAACGTCGAGGCGCTGGCCGTGATGGATGCGACACGCCTCGGCCTGCGCGACTCGTCGTTCGACGTGGTGGTGGCGCAATATGTCATCACCGCGGTGCCGGACCCGGAAGGCACGCTCGATGAGTTCGCGCGCGTGCTCAAGCCCGGCGGCGAGATCGTGCTGGTCAATCACATCGGCGCCGAGAGCGGGCCGCGCTGGCTGTTCGAACAGGGTTTCGCGCCGATCGCGCGCCGGCTCGGCTGGCGGCCGGAGTTTCCCTGGAGCCGCCTCGCCGATTGGGCCGAGCGCACCACCGGCGTGCGCGTGATCGAACGACGCCCGATGCCGCCGCTCGGGCACTTCTCGCTGATCCGGTTCGGCAAGGATACGGGCGCGTCGCAGGCGCTCGATCAAAGGAGACTGGCATGAACGAAGAGACCCTCAACACCAGCGTGCGCAAGTTTCTCAAGAAGGTCGGCGTCACGGCGCAGCGCGAGATCGAGCAGGCGGTGCGCGCCGCGGCGGCGAGCGGCAAGCTCAAGCCCGGCGCCGCATTGCCGGCGAAGGCCACCTTCACGCTCGGCGGGATCGACCTCACGTTCGAGGTTAGCGCCGAGGTCGAGACCGGGTGAGTCGGTAGGGTGGGCAAAGGCGCTTGATACGGCGCTTGGGATAAGCGCGGAGGTTTCGCGCCTTTGCCCACGCGTTTCGTTCCTCACGTCCGCGTGGGCACGGCGCGGATTTTTCGTTGGAGCGTCGGCGCGAGATCGGGGCCGCGCCTTTTGCCCACCCTACGACCGGAAGCCGTGCACAACTGGCCTTGCGATCTTTTTTCAGCGGGCCAGTGACGCTATTCCACCACGACGGATTGAAGAACCGATTCCCGCCGAGCATTGACGCATGCCCAAGAAGAAAAAAGCCGCCAAGCGCAAACGCAAGAGCAAGTTCGACAGGATCCGGGCCAAGCTCGAGGTGCGCCGCTCGCGCACCGGGCTCGGCCTCTACACCTTCACGTCGATCCCGAAGGGCGCCTGCATCGTCGAATACACCGGGCGCGAGGTGACCGAGGAAGAGGTCGACAAGAGCAACAGCAAGTACCTGTTCGAGCTGACCAAGACCCGCACCATCGACGGCGCGCCGCGCTACAACCGGGCGCGCTACGTCAACCATTCGTGCCGGCCGAACTGCGAGATCGAGACCTGGCGCGGGCACATCTACGTGATGGCGCGGCGCGCCATCAAGGAGGGCGAGGAACTCTCCTACCACTACGGCAAGGACTACATGGACACCTTCATCAAGCCGAACGGCGGCTGCCGCTGCCCGAAATGCAAGCCGCCGCGCAATCCGAGGTCGCTGCTGAAGACGGCGAAGCGGTGAAGCCGGCGCGCACGCCGGGTGTCCGTGGTGCCTGCCGCGCAAGGAGGCGCAACGGTGCGGAATTCCCCGTTGTTTTGGCTCTCGGGCTGTCCTATGTGTCGCGGCGCGGCTTTGGCCGCCTTCATGCGGTATGGCGGGGTAGCTCAGCTGGTTAGAGCAGCGGAATCATAATCCGGAGGTCGCCGGTTCAAATCCGGCCCCCGCTACCAAGTTCTCCTTATAAAACAAACATTAAACCGCCATTTGTGAGCCCGGCACCGTTCCGGGTGCTGGCGGCGTCTCAGTTGGTGCGGTGCGCACGCGCACCTTGCCACGCGCCATGTAACAGACTAGATAGATGACTAGTCAGATACCGGAGCTCGGCATGAAGAATTGGCCCGTCCAGGACGCCAAGGCGCGCTTCAGCGAGTTGCTGGATACTTGCCTGCGTGAAGGTCCGCAGCTTGTGACCAAGCGCGGTGCCGATGCGGCCGTCCTGGTACCAATCGACGATTGGCATCGGCTCAAGCATTCGGCACGCCCGACCTTGAAAGAGCTCCTGCTGAGCGAAGAAGCGAGGGTCGAATTTCCGCTGGTGAAGCGCGGCCGGCGCCGTCGCCGCTCGCCGAGCGCGCTCGATTGAGCGGTGTTCCTCCTCGACACCAATGTCGTGTCGGAACTGCGGCGCCTGCGCCCGCACGGGGCGGTCCTGGCATGGCTGCGCGACGTGCCCGACACCGACCTGCATCTCTCCGCGGTCACGCTTTGCGAGCTACAGGCCGGTGTAGAGATCACGCGCGAGCAGGATCCTGCCAAAGCCGCCGAGATCGAGGCTTGGATCGAGCGTGTCGCCGAGACCTACAACGTTGTGACGATGGACGCCCGCACGTTCCGAAGCTGGGCGCGGCTGATGCACCGCCGCTCCGACGAGTTGATCGAGGACGCGATGATCGCCGCGACCGCGCAGGTGCACAACCTGACGGTCGTGACCCGCAACGTGCGGGATTTCGAACGATTCGGGGTGCGGACGCTCAATCCATTCGCCGCCTGATCCGCCTTCATTGCCGGCCGGCAGGTAACTATTCTCCCATCCGATTGATCGGGTGTCGCGCAATTTCTCCGCGGCGCTGAAGCGCCGGCCCGGCACGGCTTGGGCGAGCGGCCGACGCTGCGCCGAAGTGGCTATCGTGCCGACGGCGGCGGCGCCTTACGGGGCGGGACAGGACCGATTGTCCTTGGAGCCTTGTCATCCGGTAGCGGCAACGACGACGGCTCATTCGACTGCCGGCTGGAGGGCGGGTCCGGCACCGGCAGGAGCGGCGGTAGGTTGAGCGCAGAGACGAGCATGGATGCGGCGACCGCCGCCGCGCTCAATATGCCCACGACAAGACCGGTCACGCCGAACAGGTCATAGGTGGCGCTGCGCCACCAGCGCCACGGCAGCCGCGCGCCGCTGCGGTCGGTCGGCTCCGCCGCGCTCGCCGCCGGCTCGAGCGCCTCCTCGAACGGGCGTGGGGCGTTGGCGATGAGCTCGCCGATGGGGAATGGATACGGCGGATAGCGCTCGAACGTCCGGCGCAGCGTCTCGTTATAGATCGCGCTCCAGTGCCCGGCCCAGCCCTTCGGTCGACGGCTCCCGGTCGGAGCCGCTTCGCGCGGCTCCGAGGAGGGCATGGTTTTGGGACTGTCGGTGACCTGTTCCATGACGCCGTAGGTGCTATTGCCTTAGCCCGCCCCGAAATTGAAGGGATTCCTTCTGCTGTCGCGATCGTCGGGTGGTTGCCGGGAGCGATCCGGACGGCGCCAAAGCCGCGCGACCGTAGCGCGCCACGAAGCCTCCTCGCTGCGCTGTTCGCTGACGATGCGCACGGCGGCGCCGAAAATCGCGAAACCGACCAGGCACACCGCGACGCCGATGCTTCCTAGTTCGCCGAGCAACACATCCCCGGTCACGCGCTGAAAGCCGATACCGATCCGGCTTGTCCCCACGTTGCCCCACCAGCTTGTGGCAAACCCGTACACCGAGCCGAGTATGATCATGTTGCCGAAGGCGATGGGAACGCTGAGCGCGGGCCGACGCGACAGGTTGAAGACCGGCTCCTTCCAGAGATTTGCGGCGCTCAGTCCCAGGATGATCGCCGCCGCGAGCAGGCCAGCGCTGGTCGGCATCAGCAGCCATCCGACGCCGGCGAACGAGATTTCAGGAACAAGGCCGCTGACGAGAATGCCGCCGGCCACACCGAGCAGCAGGACGACAACATTACCATGCACCGGCGGCCGAAGGCGCTCCGGGTCGAACTGGTCTTCGGTGGCATATCGCCGCCAGGCGCGCATGCCGTAGAGGACCAGCAGGGCGGTCAGGACGTCTTCGCCGCGAACGCCGATGGTCGTCGCCGCCCGGACGGCCCCGGACAGCTGCCGCGCAACGTCGATGACGACCCATCCGACCAGCAGCGCGACCACGAACCGCTGTGCCGGCATGCGCGACGCGCCGATGACGAGTGCGACGGTCGCGATCATCCAACTCGGTTCGATGCGGAGCGCCGTTGGGATGTCGATCAAATCAAGCCTCAGACGCACGGTCGAGGCGAGCAGGACGACGATGAGGGCGGCCTCGGCCCAGGGGAGGATTTCCCGCCGCAGCAGTTGTTGCCGGAACGAGATGTCGGCGGCGAAGCGCGCCCAGAACAGGATGACGAGGGCGGGCCAGACGCCGCCGGGCGTGACCGGTGCCTCGGCCGGCCCGAGCTGCAAGGCAAAGGGCAGGACGCCGGCCGCGATGGCCGCGGTCGCCCGTCCGCCGTGGCGCCAAGCGAGCGCGACCGCGACCGGCAGCGCCAGCGGCCACAGGCTGAACGTCGAGTCGCCGATGCGCCAGGTGACGGCGAGCAGCCACATGGCGAGCGTACTCCACCATGGACTGCCGGCGACGACGATGCGCCGCCACTGCCGCAACTGCAATCCCAGGCGTCCGATGCGGTCGCGTGTCGCCATATCGGCGAACACATCCTGCCACCACCACAGGCGTGGTGTTCGCGCGGCCGCACTGAGTTCACCTACCAGGGCTGCGGGACCGACAAATCGAAAGACCGGCCAAAGCACGAGAGCAATGGGAAGAAACGCAGTCAAGAAAACGAATAAGTAGTCCAATGTTACTCCTACTAAGAACGGCAATGTTAGAATAGATTCCAATACTGAAGACGCGAAAAAGACAGATACAAGACCACTCGTCGCCGCGGCGACAAGGACGGAGAGCAAAAACGCACGCTTGACGGATCGTCTAAAAAAAAATGGAGATCGTTCGGCGGCCGACCACCTGATCGCCAGTGCGCTCGTGCTTCCGCAAACCAGGCTTACCGCAAAAGTGACTCCAGCGAATATCAGGAATATTGCCACGATATCGTTGACGATAGCGACCATTTGGATGGAACTGGCTGCGGTGATGAACAAGGCCACAAGTACGGCCAGGACGAGGCTTGCGGCCATCGTGGCGGTCAGAAACGGCCGCCACGCCTGGGAACTGTCCTGAATCCCAAGATTGCCCCACGTTGCGACGGTGTAGGCGCCCGTTGTCGAAACCGTCAGTGCGAAAACAAAAAGCCACGAGGTTTCGTCAGTGAGGGCGCCAATCCGTACCAGCGCCGCCAGCCATACGAAGACCACGCCGGCAAACCCGACGTCCAGCCATACGCGTCGCCACGAGAGGGTGAAGGTGGGGCCAAGCAGCCACCGGCGCATCAAGGCATTGCTGGCCACCCATGCCGCCGTGCCGGTCGCTGCCAGAAGAACCAAGGCCGCCATCGAAATCTCTCGTTGCGCGAGCCCAGACAGGACGACGAGAAACCAGGGAACAGCCCAGATCGAGGTCACCAGCACTGTGCCGAGGCTGGCGGTGAGCGCATCCCGCTGCAATTGCCGATCGAGCGTGTCGTCGGCACTGGGGCTGCGCTGCCAACGCTGCGGAGTGACGAACCAGACCCATGCCGTCACGGCGAAGGTGGCCGCCATCATGATTCGACCGAGCAGCGGCTCGCTGCTCCCAAAGGTCGTGCTGGGAAAGGGGAACGTCATGCTCAACACGCCGAGCGGGATCACGACCGACACCGCAAGTGTCGGGCCGTACCGGCTCGACAGGCGGTCGAACTCCGACGAACGCCCGCTGCGCAACGTGGTGAAGGCCCAATGCGCCAGCGCCACGAACATCGCCGCGAGAGCGGCGACGCGGACGGCGGGCGGCGTCGGTTCCAAACCGTAAAGAGGTCGATGCAACTGCACCGCGGCGATATCAGCCGCCGCGCCGATGCCGATCAGCACGTCCGAGATCCAGGGCTGCAGCGCGGCGGCCAGCACGGCGCATGCCACCGCGAGATAGCGCAACTGCGTGCGACGCCGGCGTTCCGGCGCTTCCATGCGCTCCTGGATGACGGCCGACGCCTCCGGCTGCAGCACGTCGCGCTCCGGATCGAGCTTCTCGTTGCGCAGCAGCGAGAAGAAGATGCGCTCGTCGCCCGACGGCAGGTCGGGAAGCTGGATGCTCGACGTCACCGCGTCGAGCTTGGCGGGGGTGATCTCGCGTGCGACTTCGAACGCGGCCACCAGCCGGTCGAGCGCCGACGTCTCGCCGGCGCCCTCCACGGCCTCGGCCTGTGCCAGCACGAACACCTGGACCTTGCGCACGAGGTCGCGCTGCTCCTGCCGCAGTCCGTTGATGATGGCGATGCGCAGCCAGTCGGGCATGCGGCCTTCGCGGATCCATGGCAGGCGGACCAGCCGGCCGAACAGGGCGCTGTCGATCTCGCCGTTGCGCGATTGCAGCACCAGGCGCGCGAGCACGAAGGTGATGCGCGCATCGATCTTGGGGAACGCCGCAATCGCAGCGAGCAGCGTGTACACCTCTTTGTCGGCGGCCCAGACCTTGAGGTCGTTCACCAGGCGGTGAATCTCGTCGCGCTGCGGCGGAATGCCCGACATCAGGCGCGTCGGATTGCGCGCCAGGCGATCGAGGAAATGTTCCTCGCGCGGCTCCGTGCCGAGGCCCGGCGCGGCGCCGGCCTCCGGCGCCTGCATGAGCTGCGCCGCGAGACCGTCGATCCCCGCGACGTCCGCGGTGAAGATGGAAAATCCAAGCTCCTCGAGCCGGCGTTCGTTCTCGCCCCAGGCGGCTTTCGGCGCGGAGGTGATCAGGAAGGCGGCGCTGAATTCTCTGATATGAAGAAGGTCGGGCACTGCCGTGCCGGGCCGCACCACGCTACGATGCCCGGCGCGGTCGATCCGGATGCCGGGAAGCTCGAAGAAGGCGGTGCCGGCGCTCACCGTGATCAGCCGTTCGCCGGCATGGCGCGAGGCCACCAGGCTGAACGGCAGGAACTCGTAATCCACGATATCGTCGTGCAGGCCGCCGCGCACCGGGTTGAGGCGATCGAGCGAGCCGGTGAAATCGTAGCGGCTGTACACGATGCTGGCTTCGGCGAGGGCGCCCTCCAGCAGCCGCGCGAACAGCCCGGCATGGTCGTCTCCGGCCGCGCGGTCGACGATCAGGACATAGTTGGGCAGCTCGCGCCGCCGCTGCATCGCGACGACGGGACGTCCGCCCGCGCGCACGGTGTTGGCGATTGTCGCCGCCACGTCGATGACGTTGGTCTCCGACCAGCGCACGCGCTTGAGCCGGTCGAATGCCGCCCGTGCCTCGACGGTGCGGAACCATCTTGGTATATCCAGTTTCATGCTGAAGGTGCTGGCCAGGTCGGTCTCGCCGACGCGCCGGACCAAGCGGCCCTTGACGTCGCGGCGCCACGCCGCGAACGAGAGGCCGGCGCCGAGGACCACCAATGCGAATGCGAGCCGCGACAGCACGTCCTCGAAAAATGCCTTCCAGGCCGGATGCAGTCCGGCGCCGAGGGACACCACCGGCTGCGAATAGGTGACGACGTCGGTCGCCGCACTGCCGAGGCTCGGCGCGCTGCCGCTCCATGTCCGCACCGCGATCAAACCCACGAATGCCAGCACGGCAACACCCGCCAGGGAGCCCCCCGCGATCAAGCCCTGGCGGTCGGCGCGTTCCAGCTGGCGGATTTCCCGCGGGATCGCGCTCTGCGCATTGGCGCGGCGGACCTTGTCGTCCTGCACCGCACCGCCGCCCTCCGGCCTGATCCACTCGTCGAACAGGCGGCGCATGTCGGCCAGCTCGTGCTGCGACGTCGCCAGCGTGGGAAGCAGGTAGATGAACAATTGTGCGGGATCGTCGACCCGCACCCCCATGCCGACCAGGCGCGATATCAGCGCAAGGCTGCGCAGCCGTCCCTCGATGCCGATCGGGAAGCCGGCCGACTCCAAGCGGGCGAACAGGAGCTCGAACTCCGGAAGCGGCTGGGTCCGCTCGGCGAAAGCTTGCGCGGCCGCCGTCGTCGCGATCTCGACGCGCGCCGTCATGATTGCGCCTTCGGCCCTCCGGAAACGCTCGCCGCCGTCGCCAGGTCGACCTTGGTCTTGGTGAAGATGCGCAACGCGGCGTCGGCGCGCGGACTGTCGGGCGCAAGTTCGTGGTCCGACTTGAGCCCGGTCGCATGCAGGTAGGCGACGAGCGCAATGAACTCGGCCGTTCCCGGCTTCTTCTCGGTGATGTTGTTCTTGACGCGCTCGAACAGCTTCCAGGCGCTGGTGAGCAGCTTTCCCTGCGGATCGAGACTGCCGCCGAGCCGGGCCGCGGCGATCCTGCACATCGTGTCGCCTTCCGGCGTCGCGATGTAGTGAAACACGCAGCGCCGCAGGAACGCGTCGGGAAGATTGCGCTCCGCGTTGGAGGTGATGACGACGATCGGTTTGTAGTCCGGGATCGCCGTGACCGTGAAGCCGAGCTCTTCGAACCGGAAGCTCATCCGCTCGACCTCGGCGAGGAGGTCGTTCGGCGTGTCGCGCGGCGCCTTGTCGAGTTCGTCGATCAGGACGACCGTGTGACGCGGCTGGTCGGAGAGACGAAACTCCTCGGGAAAAAGATCGGCGAGGGTCAGCGCTCCTTTGGCGGCAGCGGCGCCGAAGACTTCGGTCTTGTCGAAGTTCGGTTCGAGCTCGACGCGCGCCCGCCCGCCGGCGGCGCGGACGATGGCGCGCCCCAACCCCTCGAGCTTGACGTAGGAAAACAGCGGCTGCAATTGCACCGGTGCATCCGGCCTGGATTGACGCGCGATGGCCCCGGCAATGGTCGCATCGCGAAACCGCATGAGGTCGTCGAACCGGTAGAGCAGATCGCGCCCCGTGGTCGTGCTCTTGACCTGAACGACGGTGGGCGGCCCCAACTTGAGGTCGCCGGAAAGCTTCTCGGCAAAGCGCGTCTTGCCGACGCCGGGATCCCCGGTGAGCATCAACGGCTGGCGCAGCAGCAGGGCAACCCAGGCGGCCGCCGCCAAGTCTTCCTCCACGAGATAGGGCGCCGGCTTGAACTCCTCGGGGTCGCCCGCCGGCGGCGCGTCCCACGGACGCGGAAGTGCCTTCAAGAGTTCCGGCGAGAAGCCGCCGGCGCCGCGGGCGAACAGCTCGGACAGGCCTACCGTCGCGCCGTCCTTCGGGTCCGGCATCTGTGCTCTCCTTACGAGTAGAAACGCTGCGACTGCTCGAGCTGGATCATCAGCTCGCGCAAGCGAAAACGCGGCTTGGCGATCGAGCGTTTGAGGCGATCGAAGGCAACCGGGTTGATCTTCTTGCCCAGGATGGTGAGCGCCTCCTGCCATGTCTGGAAATTGTTCGGCTCGCACCATGACAGCGCAAAGGGCTGGATCGAGATCAGCTCGGCGCCCGAGCGCGCAAAGGCGGCGCCGATCAGGCCCGTGGCGGCCTCCAGAGCAAATCCGTCCTCGCCGTATCGCACCACCACGACGTACAGGAGCGGAGGCGGCGCGCGGACGCCGAACCTGCTCCACAGGACCAGGAACTCCGCGAGCTTGTCGACCGTGGCCGGCTCTCTGAACGCGTCGCTGCTGAACTCGACGATGAGCGTGCGCCCGGCGATCGCCGGGGCCAGACGCTCCATCAAAGGACCGATCTCTCCCTTGTCCGTGCCGAGTTTCTTGTATGCGATCTTGCGCATTTCGTATTCGGCGGTCGCAGTCTTCGACCAGCCGATGACCTCCTGCGCCCAGGAAGCGTCCGGGCTCAGGCGTTTGAGCACATCGGCGTTGAGGCGGTTGACCAAGTAGGTGTATTCGTCGTCCAGCTCGGCCAGGATGCCGATGATGACCGGCTTGAGCGGCGGCGGCGCCGCGAAATCACGCAGCTGCTGCGCAACCAGATCCCTTTCATCATTGCGATCGAAATGGTCGAGGAACTCGAAGGGATTGAACGGCCCGGCGGCGGCGGGAGTAGCGGCCAAAGCGCCGACGATCTCCTCGAAGTCCCGCTGCATGTGCAAGCGCTTCGCCACCAGCTGCGCGCAGAATTCCTCGATCTTGTCGTCCCGATTCAGTTTCTCGACGATGCGCAGGAACTGAACATCCGTACCTTCGTTTCCGACCAGGCGATCGATCGAGGACTTGTACCAGTCGCCGCGCAGGACTTCGTCAAGCTCATCGCGACTGAACAGTTCGGAGATAAGTTTTGCCAGCTCCGACGCACGCTTGGGATCGAGGCGTATCGGCACTTGCCCTGCTCTCCCGCTAGCCCGCGATGCGGGGCCCGATCAGCGCGATCGGAATGCCCTGGTTGTATTCGGCCGGCCGCCAATAGTCGGGATCGCCACCGTGGTGAAGCGCGACGAGCCGCAGCTTGGTGTCGAAGCACGGCGAGCCGGACGAGCCGCCTTCGGTGTTGGCGTCGTAGCGCACACGCGTCCCGTTGCCGTTCATCCCCTTGGTCGCGCCGATGGCGAGCTTCAGCGGGTCCCCCTTGGGATGCTGGACGATGAACAGGATGTCGCCGGCGACCGGCGCCGGCGCCGGATGGGTCAGGTCGATCCAGCCGCGTGGGTCGGCCTGGATCGTCTCCTCGCCGATCGGCTGCGCCAATTTAAGTAGCGCGAAATCCAGTTCGTTCTCTCCCGGCAAGCCGCCGCTGTCGCCCGGATCCACCTGGCTGTAGGGACTCTGCTTGATGTTCCACCCGGCGACGTCGAGCGCGACGGTCTTGCCCTTCGATGTGACGCCGTCCTCCACCGCATAGTCGAAGCGGCAGGTGATCGTGGACGGATCCGGCGCAGTCGCGCCGGGCGGGTTCACGACGTGATAATTGGTGAGGATCCGGTCGGCACCGACCAGAAAGCCGGTGCCGAAGGCGTCCCCTTCCGGCGTCGGATATTCGATGCGGCAGATGCGGCGCCGCAGCAGCGACAGTTCCTTGACCCACGGGGCGAAGTCGCTGAAGCCGGCCTTTTCCTTGACGGTGCGTTCCAGCGATCCGCCGGCGAGCGTCGGGTGGCCTTCGACGTCGAACATGCGCAGCGTGGACTCGAGATCCTGGATCGCGAGGTTCTGCGATTTCTGCTTCAGGCCGGCAACGAGCCGATCGAGCCAGCCGCCGCGCATGGCCTTGTCGATCAGATCGTTGACCATGAATTGGAACGCCTTGGCGGGCACCAGGACCCGCAGCCTGCGCTGACCGATGGTCCGGAAAACTTCGTCGATTTCGTCTTCGTCGAAGGAATCCAGGATCGCGTCGCGCAGCGCGAAGAACTGCGCGGCGTTGAGCTTGCGATAGTTGACCTTTGTCGCCATCGGCTCCGTCTTGCCTGCCCCGCCGCAATCCAATGAACGCCGTCCAAGTGCGGACTTTTCGTGGATGATACAGAAAAAATTTTCGCTCAAGCAAGCGGGAGTTGCAGGAGCATCCGAGACATATTGTCGGCGCGGCAGCCGCGCTTGATCCGGTTTCCACAGCGTCGGACGGGCAACCGCCGCCGCGATTGAAGCCGGCGGTGAAGTCATGAACAATAGCCCGAAAGCCGGCCACGGCGGCATTTCGGAGGGGTTCATGACCAACAGACGCAGCGTTCTCAAGTTCGGCCTGACCGGCGCGCTTACCGCCTACGCCGGCGGGCGCGGCAGTCGCGCGCACGCGCAAGGCACCATCACGGCGCGCATCGGGCATCTCGAGGCGCTGAGCCAGCCGCGCCACAAAGGCCTGGAGAAGGTCGCCGCGCTGGTGCATGAGCGCACCAAGGGCGCGGTCGAGTTCAAGCTGTTCCCGTCCTCGCAGCTCGGCAACGCGCGCCAGATGATCGAGAGCACGCAGTTCGGCGGCATCGAGGGCACGGTGATGCCGGCCGCGTTCCTCGGCGGCTTCAACCCGGTCATCTCGGTGCTCGACATCCCCTACATCTTCCCGACCGACCGCGCGACCTCGCAGAAGCTGCGCGAAGGCGCGTTCGGCAAGGCGCTGCTGGCGAGCTTTGCCAGCCGCGGCGTGCACGCGCTCACCATCTGGCCGAACGGGCGCAAGAGCCTGACCTCGAACAAGCCGCTCGCCAATCTCGACGCGTTCAAGGGGCAGAAATTCCGCGTCATGGATTCCAAGATCCTGATCGACCAGTTCGCCGCCGTCGGCGCGACCGCGATCGCGATCAATTTCAGCGAGCTCTACACCTCGCTGCAGACCGGGCTGATCGACGGGCAGGAGAACCCGATCGACACCATCACCACGATGAAATTCCACGAGGTGCAGAAGCACATGGTGGTGACCGAGCACGGCGCCATGGAGGACATCGTGCTGTTCGGCGCGGCATGGTGGAGCAAGCTGACGGCCGAGCAGCGCGCCGTCATCGCGGCGGCCTTCGACGAGGTTCGCCCCCAGGTCGAGCAGATGAAGGAAGAGGTGCAGAACACCTCGCTCGATACCATCAAGGCGGCCAAGCTCAACGTGCGCGTCGCCGACGAAGGCGAGCGCAAGGCGTTGCGCGACGCGATGGCGCCGAAGTCGCGCGCGACCTACATCGAGCGCGCCGGCGCGGAGGGCAACAAGGTCCTCGCGCTCTACGACGAGGAGCGCAAGCGGCTCGGCTTCTAGATGCTCAACGGCCTGCGCCGCATCGAGGGCGCCGTACTCGGCGCCATCATGCTGGCGATGTCGTTCGCCTACGCGTTCAACGTCGCGCTGCGCGACCTGCTGCCGTGGCTCGCGCCGCGTTTCGCGTGGATCGAGGAGATCTGCCTGTTCGGCCTGGTGTGGATGATCTTCCTCGGGCTCGCGCTCGGGCTCGAAGGCGGACGGCACATCGGCATGCGCATGGTGCTGACGCGCCTGGTCCCCGGCCTGCAGCGGCCGATCAAGCTCGCGATCAATCTCGCCGGGCTCGTGTTCTGCCTCTACCTTGCGCGCATCGGCGTCGACATCACGGTTTTCGTCGCCAACAGCGGGCAGGCGAGCCCGACGCTCGACATCTCCATGAGCTGGCTCTACGTCGTGATGCCGGTCGGCTTTGGGCTGCTGTCGCTGCGCTACCTGTTGGAGATCCTCACCCCGGCCGACCGTTTCGCCGTCAAGCTCGACCCGACGCATCATGTGTAAGGCGCGACTGGAGCCGCAGGCTCCGTTACCTCTCCCCGCTTGCGGGGAGAGGTCGGCTGCCAAGCGAAGCCTTGCGAAGCGAAGGCAGCCGGGTGAGGGGGGCTTTCCGGCAATTCAGACTCGCGGTGACTCCCCCTCACCCGCTCGCTTCGCTCGCGACCTCTCCCCGCAAGCGGGGAGAGGTGGCACCGCGTTCGTGGCGACTGCCCCATGATCGTCGTTGCCCTGATCGCGCTCGCGGTGTTGCTGCTGATCGCGGGCGCCGAGATCTTCCTGGTGATCGGCATCCCGGCCGTGTTGGCCAAGCACCTGTTCCATCCCAACATGCCCGACCTGATCATCGGGCAGCGCGTGGTCGGCGGCGTCGAGGTGGTGACCCTGCTGGCGATCCCGTTCTTCGTGTTCGCCTCCGACCTGATGGCGCGCGGCCGCATGGCGGCACAGCTCGCCGGGCTGTTCCGCGCCCTGGTCGGGCACTATCGCGGCGGCATCGGCCATTCGACCGTCGTCACCTGCATGGTGTTCGGCGCCGCCGCCGGCTCGGCGCCCGCGACGGTAGCCGCCATGGGCCGCCTGTCGTATCCGGAGCTGCGCCGCGCCGGTTTCTCCGAGCGCTTCAGCCTCGGCCTGATCGCGTCGAGCGCCGAATGCGCCTTGCTGATCCCGCCCTCGATCACCTTCGTGGTCTACAGCTGGCTCACCGGAACCTCGATCGCGGCGCTGTTCGCGGCCGGCCTCGTGATCGGCATCGTGCTCGGACTTGCCTTCATGGTGCTGGTCGCGCTCGAGGCGCGGCGGGTCGGCGCCGCGCTCGGCGAGCGCTACACCCGCGCCGCGCAATGGAAGGCGTTCCGCGAGGCGTTCTGGGCGCTGCTGATGCAGGTGATCCTGCTGGTCGGCATCTTCGCCGGGATCTTCACCGCGACCGAGGCGGCGGCGGTTTCGGTCGTCTACGCCATCGTGATCGAGGTGCTGGTGTTCCGCGCCTTCGGCTGGCGCGAAGTGTTCGACATCGCCAAGGATAGCGCAATCTCCACCGCCGTGATCTTCATTCTGCTGGCGATGGGATCGCTGCTCGCCTTCTTCATCACGCTGTCGGGGCTCGACCGGATGGTGCTCGGCGTGATCCGGGAATTCGGCGTGAACTGGATCGTGTTCATGCTGGTGGTGAACCTCGTGTTCCTGACCTGCGCCATGTTCCTCGATCCCAACTCCATCATGGTGATTTTCCTGCCGACCTTGTTTCCGATCGCGAGCGCGCTCGGCATCGACCCGGTTCATTTCGGCATGGTGGTGACGCTCAACGTTTGCACCGGCATGATCACGCCGCCGATCGGGCTCGACCTCGCGGTCGCGGCCTCCACGCTCAACCGGCCGATGGAACAGGTGGTGGCCGGCATCTGGCCGTTCATCGTCACCAACGTGGTGGTGCTGATCCTGATCAGCTACATCCCGCAGCTCTCGACCTTCCTGCCGAAGATCTTCGGGGTGTAGGGTGGGCAAAGGCGCGGCGCTCAGCGCGTGCGTGTGTGCAACTGGCCCGTCGCGCCTTTGCCCACCGGCCTACGCCCTTCGGGCTTCGGCGCGGGCTTGCCGCGCCGTAGCGCAGCGAAGGCGGGCACGGCGCGGACGATGTTCGGTGCGTCACGCCGCGTCGGCGGCCGCGCCTTTGCCCACCCTACGGTCCATCCCACGCACGATCGCGATCGCCTGATCGATCGCGGCATCGTCGATATGCCGGTGGGTCACGAAACGCAGCGAAGTCGGGCTCCAGTTCCCGCAGCGCAGGCCCTGATCGGCCAGCGCGGCGAACCAGGTCTTGGCGTCGGCGCCGGTATGGCCGAGCTCGAGCATCACGATGTTGGTGTCGACCAGCGCCGGATCGGCCAGACGGCGATCGATCGCGTGCAGTCCCTCGGCGAGCCGACGCGCGCGGGCGTGGTCTTCGGCGAGCCGCTCGACCATGCGCTCGAGCGCGACGATGCCGGCCGCCGCCATGATCCCGGCCTGGCGCAGTCCGCCGCCGACCATGCGGCGGTAGGCGCGCGCCCGCTCCACGAACGCGGCGGAGGCGCACAGCACCGAGCCGAACGGCGCGCTCAGGCCCTTGCTGACGCAGAAGCCGATGCTGTCGCCGTGGCGCGCGATCTCGGCGGCGGGCACGCCGAGCGCGACGGCGGCGTTGAAGACGCGCGCCCCGTCGATGTGCACCGGGACATTCTTTTCGCTGGTGAGCGCGCGCAGCCGGGCCAGATAGTCGAGCGGGATGACCGCGCCGCCGGCGCTGTTGTGGGTGGTCTCTACACAGACCAGTGCGGTTCCAAGCCGGTTGGCGGTCAGCCGCTCGCTCAAATGCTCGGCGACCGCGGCAAGCGACGGCGCGCCGCGCGTCGAGGGGAGGATGCGGGTGAACAGGCCGGCGAGGGCGGCGATGCCGCCCATCTCGCTGCGCATGATGTGGCAGTCGCCGTCGAGCAGCACTTCGCCGCCGCGGCCAGTGTGCGTGAGCAGCGCCACCAGATTGGACATGGTGCCGCTCGACACGAACAGTGCGGCCTCCTTGCCCATGGCGGCCGCCGCGGCCGCTTCGAGCCGGCGCACGGTTGGGTCGCCTTCGCGCGAGTCGTCGCCGAGCTCGGCGCGCTGCATCGCCGCGCGCATTTCTTCGGTCGGCAGGGTGATGGTGTCGCTGCGCAGATCGATCATGTTTTGCGTCCTCATCCAAGCGCGTAGGGTGGGCAAAGGCGCGGCGCGCAACGTGTAGGCGTGTGCACCGACGTGTCGCGCCTTTGCCCACGCGTTTCGCCGGAACATCGTCCGCGTGGGCACGGCGCGGATGTTGGTCGGCGCATCATCGTCGCGCGATCGGGGCCGCGCCTTTGCCCACCCTACGCAGGTCGATCATTTTACTTTCTCATCCGAGCATCGAGAGTTCATGGCGGCGCAGCAGACGGTACACCAACGCCACCGGCAGCACCGTGCACACGATCAGCACCGTCGCGGCCGCGGCGGCGATGCCGGGGCTGGTTCCTTCCAACGCCTGGAACATGGCGATCGTCATGGTGGTCCACGGCCCGCTGTACAGTACCACGGTCGCGCTCAGCTCCGAGGCGACCGTGACGAAGGTCAGCACGAAGCCGCCGACGATCCCGCCGAGCATCAATGGCACGGTGATGCGCAGGAAGGTGAGTGCGGGCGGGACGCCGAGATTGACCGAGGCCTCCTCCAGGCTCGGATCGATCTGGTGCAGGATCGCGCCGGCCGAGCGCACCGAGAACGGCAGCTTTCGCACCATGTAGGCGATGACCATGATCAGCGCGGTGCCGGTGAGGATGAGGGCGCCGCTATTGTAGGTGATCACAAGCCCGATGCCGAGCACCGTGCCGGCGACCGCGAACGGCGCGGTGGCGATCACGTCGACCAATGCGGAGAGACGCGTCTTGTGGCGCGCCACGATGTAGCCGACCGGTACGCCGATCAGGGTGGCGCCGAGCGCCGCCAGGGTCGCGAGCAGCAACGTGTTGGTCAGCGGCCGGTACGAGCGCTGGAACAGCTGCGCGAAATTATCGAGCGAGAAGCCGGCGTGCAGCACCGGCCCCTTGAACTGCAGGAACGAGATCACCACGACGGCGGCGAACGGCACCAGTGCGGCGCCGACCACGGTCCAGCAATAGGCGGCGCCGAGGCGGCGCATGGCCGGGCTCACCGGGATGGGCGGCGCGGAGCGGCGCGCGCCGGTCGCGTAATGGCCGCGCGCCAGCACGCCGCGCTGGATCATGAGCGCGGCGATCGTGCACACGACCAGCAGCACGCCGAGCACCCCGGCGGAGGCCGGATTGTCGGTGGTCTCGCCGACGAACAGCTTGTAGGCCTCGACCGAGAGGATCGGGCGATCCTCGGCGAGCACGAACGGCACGCCGAAATTCTCCAATGCCTCGATGAACACCAGGAGCGCGCCGGCAAGGATCGAGGGCAGCACGAGGGGCAGGGTCACGGTGCGGAACAGGCGCGCGCGCGAGGCGCCGAGGTTCTGCGCCGCTTCCTCGACCGAGATATCGATCGACTTGAACGCGGCGACGACCGGCAGCACCACGAAGGGATAAAGGGTGAGGGTGTAGACCGCGACGATGCCCTTGGCGCCGTAGATCGAGTCGAACGGTATGCCGAGCGCGCGCAGCCACCCCGTCACCACGCCGGAGCGGCCGAACAGCAGCACCAGCGCATAGGCGCTCACGAACGAGGGCAGCACCAGCGGCAATGCGGCGAGCGCGAGCAGCACCGGCTTGCCGGCAACGGGTAAGCGCGCGAGGCAGAACGCGAACGGCACCCCGATCAGCACCGCGCAGAAGGAGGCGGCCGTCGCGATGGTCAGGCTGTTGGTCAGACCATTGAGGAAGAAGCGGTTCGACAGCACCGTGACGTAATTCGCGACGGTGAAATTCCTGCCCGAAGCGTCAAGCAGGCTCGCGCCGAACACTTTCAACAGCGGCAGCAGGAAGAACAGGCCGAGGAACACGATCGCCACCGCGGCCACCGCAAGCGGGAAGGCATGACGCGCGAGGACCGATCTCACGGCTCGCGCTCCATCACCACCACGCGCTGCGGGTCGCAGGCGACCGTGACGGCGCCCGACCAGGCCGGCGGCGCCAAGGCCATGAGCTGGATCGGCGTGCCGTCGGCGAGCGTGACGGTGAAGCGCGTCAGCGGCCCGAGATACTCGATCTCGCCGAGCGTGCCGGCGAGCGTGGTCCAGCCGGAGGGGACGGTCTGTCCGGGGCCAAGCAGGCGCAGCGACTCCGGGCGCAGCGACAGGGCGACGCGATCGGACCCGCCCGGGACGAGCCGCAGCCGCATGGTGGTGCCGGCGACCGCTACCTCGACCACGTCGCCGTCGCGGCCGCGCACGGCACCGTCGAGCAGGTTGGTGATACCAACGAAGCTCGCGACGAACGGCGTCGCCGGCTGCTCATAGATGGCGCGCGGGCTCGCGACCTGCTCGACGCGGCCGGCGCGCATCACCGCGATGCGGTCGGAGATCGCGAGCGCCTCTTCCTGGTCATGCGTCACATAGATGACGGTGATGCCGAGCAATTTCTGCAGGCGGCGGATCTCGCCGCGCATCTCCACCCGCAGCTTGGCGTCGAGATTGGACAGCGGCTCGTCGAGCAACAGCACGTGCGGCTCGATCACCACGGCGCGCGCGATCGCGACGCGTTGCAACTGGCCGCCGGAAAGCTGGTGCGGCCAGCGCGCGCCGTAGCCGTCGAGCTGGACCAGGGTCAGCGCGCGCGCGACACGGCGCGCCATCTCATCGCCGCGCACTTTGCGCGCGCGCAGGCCGTAGGCCACGTTGTCGCCGACCGTGAGATTGGGAAACACCGCGTAATTCTGGAACACCATGCCGGTGTTGCGCCGATGCGGCGGCAGCGTATCGATGCGCGTCGCGCCGAACAGGATGCGGCCTTGGTCGAGCTCGCAGAAACCCGCGACCATGCGCAACAGCGTGGTCTTGCCGCAGCCGGACGGCCCGAGCAGGGTGAAGAACTCGCCGTCGCCGACGCTGAGCGAGACGTCGTCGACCGCGCGCACGCTGCCGAACGTGCGCGCGACGCCCTCGATCGCGATCGCGGTCACGCGCGTCTCATCCGCAGAATTCCATCGTCTTGCTTTTGCGCATGATCTTTGTCCGAAAAGTCTGTCAACTTTTCGGGATCATGGGTAGTGTCTCAGTTTGAAATTGCGAGGATCGTTAGCGCCACCCCCATCAGCATGGGAGGAAACGCGTGGAAACCCACAATCCATCCGACAATCGTCGTGATCCAAGATGAAGCGGGCGCAAATCGACTAAAAGCAAAATACAAGCTGCCGATCCCGCCAAGCAGCGCGAAGATGCTAATCGTAAGGGCTTGATCGCTTGTTAGCTGACCGGAGGACGTTGGTCCTCCTTGCGACAAGAACCACAAACCGCCAACGAAAGCTCCTATCAGTGCGACACCGCCGCCTGCCAAGATGGCCCGCATCATGAGATGACCTCGCGTGTCTTGTAAGGCCCGCGCTTCCCCGGCTCGCGTCCACCATCTCGGCAATATCGGCAACCGACCACAGGGTTTCGGACACGCCAGCAGCCATCGCGGACGACAAACCTTATCCGGGTGCGGGCCGCGCGGCGCTGGTGCCAAGAGGGAAATGCATTCGATCCTGGCCAGCTTGGCGCCGGGGAGGCCAGTTCTGGTATCCAATGCCATCATTCGAGTGCGCCATAGGGAACTCCGCGCAGAGTCGGGGCTTCCCCATGATAAGGAGCGCGAGCCGGTCCCGCCAGCCCGGCCAAATTCAAACTGAGACACTACCGGATCATGCGCTATCGCGTGCGGCGGATGAGGTCCTGGATCTTCTGCGCGGTCTCGACCCGCTTCTCGACCCACGCGTCTTCGTCGTAGTCGACCAGCTTGATGGTGGAGAGCTGCGGCATGCTTCCCGGAAGCTGCGACAGGTCGAGGTCTTGGCGCGCCGGGCGGCGGAACGCGAAGCGCAGGATCGCCTCGCGCACGTCCTTGCGCGTCACGTAGTCGACGAATTGCTTGGCGCTTTCCGGATTCGGGCCGCCGCGGATGATGCCGACGCCCTCCATCTGCGCGATCGTGCCGTCCTGCGGATAGATCACCTTCACCGGCGCGCCGTTCGAGGACCACTGGTAGCCGGCATATTCGAGCGACATGCCGAGCGGAAACTCGCCGTTGCCGACGCCCTGGAACACCAGGCTCGAGCGGTTGAGCACCTTGGTGTTGGCGAGCACGCGCGAGACCTTCTCCCAGCCGGCCTCGCCCGGCCCCCACTGCTGCGCCAGCATGGTGAGGTTGGAATAGGCCGAGCCGGAATTGGCCGGATCGGTGAACGCGACCTTGTCCTTCCATTTCGGGTCCATCAGGTCGGCCCAGGTCTTCGGGCCGGCATCGGCCGGGACGAGACGCGTGTTCTGCAGGATCACCAGCAGATGCACGTTGGTGCCGATCCAGTGGTCGTCGGCATCGCGGAACGCCGCCGGCACGGTGTCCTTGTTCTTGGATGCGTAAGGCGCAAGCAGCGCCTTGTTGGCGCGCAACAGCGTGCGGCTCACCCCCCAGATGATATCGCCGAGCGGGCGCTCGCGCTCCGACGCCATGCGGCGCAGGATCACGCCCGAACCGGCCTCGACCGGCTCGACCTGGATGCCGGTCTCGCGCGTGAACGCCTCGAACGTGAAGCGATTGAGGTTGGAATCGTTGGAGGTGTAGACGACCACCTTGCCCTGGCCGAAGGCCGGACCGCTCGCGATGCTCGATGCGGCGACGAGGAGTGCGGCAATCGTCCGAGTGAGCATGTCGGTCCCCATTTTTGAGCGTGTTGCGACGAAACGGTATACAAACGGCCGCAGAACACAATGCGTGCGCGTCGCTACTGCGATAGGACGCGGGTCGCGGCAGCGACGCCCACACCGCTGGCCGGCTTGAGACCGAGATCGCGCAAGGTGCATTCGAGATAGTGCAGGTCGGTCAGGATGTCGGCCGGACCGACGCAGCCCATGGTGCCGATGCGCACGACGCGGCCCTGCAGCTTGGTGCGCTGGCCGGCGATCACGGTGCGATAATGGGCGTACATGTGGCGCACGATCGCGCCGCCGTCGAGCCCGTCCGGGACCACGCCGACCGTCACGGTCGGCGAGAACGGGCCGGTCGGGAACATCGGCAAGCCGAGCGCCTCGAAGCCCGCGCGCAATGCGGCCGCGAGACGCGCGTGACGCGCATAGACGGCCGGCAACCCTTCCTCGTGGATCATGGCGAGCGCCTCGCGCAAGCCCACGATCAGCGGCACCGGCGGGGTGAACGGCGTCTCGCCCTTGTCGAGCGAGGCCTTGGCGCGGCGAAAGTCGAGCGAGAAGCGCGGGATGCCGTGCGCTGCTTCGGCCACGCGCATGGCCTTGTCGCTTATGGCCGCGATGGCGAGCCCGGGCGGGCACATCAGCGATTTCTGCGAGGCGGTCACCAGCACGTCGATGCCCCACTCGTCCATGCGCATGTCGAGGCCGCCGACGCCGCTGACCGAGTCGACCACCAGCAACATGCCGGTCGGGCGCAGCACCGCGCCGATCGCCGCAAGGTCGGCGACCACGCCGGTCGCGCTTTCATTGTGGATGCACACCACGGCCTTGTAGGGCTTCGCCTTGACCCGCTCGGCGATCCGCTCGGGATGCGGCGGCTCGCCCCATGAGATCTGCAGGCGATCAAGGGTCACCGGCAGGCCCTCGGCGATCGAGGAGAAGCGCTCGCCGAACTGACCGTTCTCGACCACGAGGACGGCGTCGCCGGCCGACAGCACGTTGACCAGCGCCGCTTCCATGGCGCCGGTCCCCGAACTGCCCAGCAGGAGAACGTGCTGCCGGGTGCCGAGGATGCCCTGCAGCAGTTCGGTGGTCTCGGCGAGGATGCGGCGGAATTCGGGACCGCGATGCGACAGCATGGGCAGTGCAAGCGCGGCGCGCACGCGCTCCGGCACGGCGGCGGGCCCGGGCATGCGCAGGCGATATTCGGAAGGGATGAGCGCGGCCACGCGCGACGAACTGAGATCCACGAACCATCCCCTCACAAGGCGAGCGCCTGCTCGGGCGGCGTATAGCGCAGCTTGAGCGCGTCGGCGACCGCCCGATGGGTGACTTTCCCCTCGTGGACGTTCAGCCCGGCGCGCAAATGCGCGTCCTCGCCGAGCGCGCGGCGGCAGCCCTTGTCGGCGAGTGCGAGCACGAACGGCGAGGTCACGTTGTTGAGCGCGAAGGTCGAAGTGCGGGCGACCGCGCCCGGCATGTTGGTGACGCAATAATGCACGACCTCGTCCACCACGTAGGTCGGATGCGAGTGCGTGGTCGGCCGCGAGGTCTCGGAGCACCCACCCTGGTCGATCGACACGTCGACGATGACCGAGCCCGGCTTCATGGCTTTCACCGTGGCGGCGGTGATCAGTTTCGGCGCGGTCGCGCCCGGGATCAACACCGTGCCGATCACCAGATCGGCGCGCCGGCACAACGCCTCGACCGCATCGGGCGTCGAGTACACGGTGCGCAGTGTGGTGCCGAAGCGATCGGTGAGCGCCCGCAGTACGTCGGTATTGCGGTCCGCGACCGTAACGTTGCCGCCCATGCCGAGCGCGATCAGCGCGGCGTTGCTGCCGGCCACCCCGCCGCCGAGCACGAACACGTCGGCGGGCGGGACGCCCGGCACGCCGCCGATCAGCACCCCGCGCCCGCCGTTCGGCCGCTCCAGGCAGCGCGCGCCGACGTGCGGCGCCATGCGGCCGGCGACTTCCGACATCGGGGTGAGCAGCGGCAGGGTGCCGCGCGCGCTCGTCACCGTCTCGTAGGCGATTGCGATCACGCCGGACTCGACGAGGTCGCGCGTCTGGTCGGGATCGGCGGCGAGGTGCAGGTAGGTGAACAGCACCTGCCCGGGGCGCAGGCGTTTGCGCTCCTCGGCAAGCGGCTCCTTCACCTTCAAGATCAGCTCGGCGCGCGCGAAGATGTCTTCAGCCGATGCGGCGATCTTGGCGCCCGCGGCCTGGTAGGCCGCGTCGGTGAGACCCGCGCCGTCGCCGGCGCCTGTCTCGATCAGGACCTGATGGCCCTTGGAGATCAGCTCGCGCACCGCGGACGGCACCAGGCCGACCCGGTATTCGTTGTCCTTGATCTCCTTCGGTACGCCGATGAGCATGGCTGCGCTCCGCATCGCTGGCGCAGCCTACGGCAAAGCCGCGGGCTCCGTCACCTCTCCCCGCTTGCGGGGAGAGGTCGACTTGCGAGCGTAGCAACGCGAAGCGAGGCAAGTCGGGTGAGGGGGACTCTCGGCACACCGAGCTTGCGGAAATTCCCCCTCACCCGGATTCCTTCGCTTCGCTCGGAATCCGACCTCTCCCCGCAAGCGGGGAGAGGTGGAGCGTGTGGCACGTTCGCCGTCTACGCCTTTGCCCACCCTACGTCGCCGCCAGCGCCCGCAGCGCCTCCGCGGTCGCGGCATCGGCCGGAAAGAACGACTCGAGCGCCAGCTCCGACAGGGTGATGTCGACCGGCGTGCCGAACACCGTCGTGGTGGAGAAGAACGACAGCGTGCCGTTGTCGGTGACGAGTTGCAGCGGCACCACCACGCCGGCGTAGTCGGCGTTCTCCTGCCTGCCGGCCTTGCGCGGCGGCACCGGATAGGCGCCGAGCTCCTGCATCAACTCGGCGAGCACGCCATCGCCGGTCGCGGCGATCTGCTGGCGCAGGCGATCCATCAGATGGGCGCGCCATTCGGCCAGATTGGCGATGCGCGGCGCGACGCCCTTCGGGTGCAGGCTCAAGCGCAGCACGTTGACGGGCGGCTGCAGCAGCGAGGGATCGACGCCGACGAGCAGGCGGCGCACTGCGTCATTGTGCGCGACCAGGGTCCAATGCCGGTCGATCGCCAGCGCCGGATAGGGCTCGTGGCCTTTGAGCACCAGGTCGATCGCGCGGCGCGCGGCCTGCAGCGCCGGATCGGCGAGCGGTCGCTCGGGGAACACCGGCGCGAAGCCGGCCGAAACCAGCAGCACGTTGCGCTCGCGCAGCGGAACCTCGAGCCGCTCGGCCAGATGCAGCACCATGTCGCGCGACGGCTGCGAACGGCCGGTTTCGAGAAAACTCAGGTGCTTGGTGGAGATCTCGGCCTCGAGTGCAAGATCGAGCTGGCTGAGGCGGCGGCGCTGGCGCCAGGTGCGCAGATGATCGCCGACGGTTTGGATGGAGGTCATGGCCTTGACGATAGCGCAGGCGCGACCGCGTCTCCATTACCTCGGAGTTAATCGACCGCATGCTCAGCGCCGCCTAGATGGGAGGCGTGCCGCGAACGGCCAGACCGGACCGGCAACGCAACCGAGAGGAGTTCCCCATGACCCAAGCCTCTACCTTCCTGCGCCGCGTGCTCATGCTCGACGCCGTGGCGACCGCCGCGACCGGCCTGATGCTGACGTTCGGCGCCAGCCTCACCAAGGACCTGCTCGGCCTGCCGCAGAGCCTGATGCAGTACGCGGGGTTAAGCCTGCTGCCGTTCGCCGCGCTGGTCGGCTTCCTTGCGACGCGCGAGACCATCTCACGGCCCGCGGTATGGGCGGTGATCGCCTACAACGCGCTATGGTCGATCGACAGCATCGTGCTGCTCGTCACCGGCGCCGTAGCGCCGACCGCGCTCGGCACTGCCTTCGTCGTCGCGCAGGCGCTGGTGGTCGCGCTGTTCGCCGAGCTCGAATACGTCGGACTGCGGCGGATGACGGCCGCAACGGCGTGATCTACCCGTAGGGCGGGCAAAGCGAAGCGTGCCCGCGCGCTTAACTAAATTCCCAATGCGGGCACGGCGCTTGCGCGCCTTTGCCCGCCCTACGGCGTCTTTCCCGACGTTCATCGAGCCGATACAAGCGGTGCTTGGAACGTCAGGGGAAAGCGCATGAGTCTCGCCGGGCAAGCGGTGGTGGCGATCTGGAACGGGATCGCGCCGGAGGGCCGCAGCGAATTCTACGAGTGGCACAATCGCGAGCACATGCCGGAGCGCGTCGGCATCCCGGGCTTCCGCCGCGGCCGGCGTTATATCGCCAAATACGGCACGCCCGAATACTTCACGCTCTACGAGGCGGACAGCGCGGAAGTGCTGGTCGGACAGGACTATCTCAACCGGCTCAACAATCCGACGCCGCTTACGCGGCATGTCCCGCCGAATTATTTCCGCGACACTTCGCGCGGCATCTGCCGCGTGAAGCTCTCGCTCGGCGTCGGGCAGGGCGGATTCATGCTGACGCTGCGCTGCGGCGCGAGGGAAGGCCGCGAGGCCGAGCTGCAGCAGCATCTTGCGCGCGTGGCGCTGCCGCCGCTGGCCGATATCGTGGCGGTGGTCGGCGTGCATCTGTGCATTGCCGACCGGGAAGCGAGCGGCATCGAGACGGCGGAGAAGCGGGGACGGCAGGTCGACATCCCGAACTGGCTGGTCATGATCGAGGCGGCGACCGCGGAAGCGGCCGATGCGGCCTGCGACCAGCTGCTTGCGGGCGATCTGGCGGCACACGGCGCGCGCCCGGAAATGGAGCGCGGGCTCTACATGCTGCAGTTCTGCCGCATGAAGACGCCGGGGAGGGCGTAGCGCGTAGCCCGGCTTTCGCCGCGGCGAAAGCCGGGGCAGGCCCTGCCGCGTGGAGAGATCGATCCCGGGTTTCGCTTTCCGCTCAACCCGGGCTACGCAGTCGGGAAAGTTGATCGCGTCTGCCATGATGCTCCCTGATCGCTAGCCGGCGCTGCCGGGTGCGCGGTCGGAACCCGCGGCTGCGGCGATTCCGCCCAGTGAAAGAGAGTCGCCGGGCGCTAGTGCCCCGAACCCGAAGTTCGCACACATCGTGCTGCAAGGTCGGTTGCGAACTTCGGGTTCAAAAGGGGCACTAGAATCATAGAGTTGCTAGTGTCCCTTTGATTCCGAAGTTCGCTTCCGAGTGTGCCGCAAACGCTAGCGAACTTCGGAATCGGGACATTAGTGTGAATTGCCTGCGCGCCAAGCGGCTGTTACGTTGCTGTGGGGCGAGCCAACACAAACCAGCCAGTTGTCCGAGGGAGGACATACGTGAAGCCAACCGCCACGTTGACGGCGGTTGCCGCAGTGCTTGCGGCGGCCGCGCTGATCGCCCCGCGCGGGGCCGACGCTCAAGCCATCAAGCTGCCGGATTCGCTGACGCTGACCGCCTACGACACCGGATCGTCCGGTTTCAACATCGCGGTCGCGGTCGGCAAGGCACTCAAGGACAAGCACGGTACGGACGTGCGCGTGCTCCCGGCCGGCAATGACGTCGCCCGTCTTGCGCCGCTCAGGGCCAATCGGGCGCAGGCTTCCGCGATGGGCATCGGCACCTATTTCGCGCAGGAGGGTGTGTTCGAGTTCGGCGTGAAGGAATGGGGCCCGCAGCCGATGCGGCTGCTCCTTACGGTCACCGACTGCAACGCGATTTCGCTCGGCGTCGCCAAGGATACCGGCGTGAAGGAGGTCAAGGACCTCAAGGGCAAGCGCGTCGGCATGGTGGTCGGCTCGCCCGCGCTCAATCAGAACGCCCTCGCCGTATTGGCGTTCGCCGGCCTGACCCGCAACGACGTGAAGCTCGTCGAATTTTCGAGCTACGGCGCGATGTGGAAGGGCATGGTCAACAACGACGTCGATGCCGCCATCGCGTCGACCATTTCGGGGCAGGTGAAGGAAGTCGAGACCTCGCCGCGCGGAATCGTCTATCCGCCGACGCCGGCCGCCGATAAGGAAGGCTGGGCGCGGCTGAACAAGCTCGGTCCCTATTACTATCCTCTCAAGGCGACCTGTGGCGCCGGCATCCCGAAAGGCGGCTCGGTCGAACTGCCGTCCTATCCGTATCCGATCTTCATGGCCTATGCGTCGCAGCCGGCCGACCTCATGTACAGCATCACCAAGGCCATGATCGGCGGATACGACGCCTACAAGGACGCGGCACCCGGCGCCGGCGGCCTGGCGCTCGACCGCCAGAACTTCGCATGGGTGATCCCGTATCACGAAGGCGCCGTGAAAGCGCTGAAGGAAGCCGGCGTCTGGAAGGCAGAGCATGAGGCGCACAACCAGAAGCTCCTCAAGCGGCAGGAGACGCTTGCCTCCGCATGGGCAGACTTCCTGAAGGGCAATCCGCCGGACGACAAGGCGGCCTTCACCAAGGCCTGGATGGATGCGCGCAGCGCGGCGCTGAACAAGATCGGCCAGGATCCGGTGTTCTGATCGGCTAGAGCGTGATGACTTTTCTTCGAATCGTCATCCCGCTCTAAGTTATTCGTGGAGCATGATCTTCTCCGAAAACCGCTGCACACTTTTCGGGATCATGCTCTAGCCGGACTCCGGCCCGGCGCCTCTGGGGGGATCGATGTCCAGCGCCGAGAAGGTGGACGGCGATCGGGTCGTGATCGCCGATCCGCACGCGCAGGTCGGGCCGGCCGAGGCCGAGGTCACGCGCGTGCGCCGGCTCGCCGGCGTCTGGCGCTGGCTGCTGATCGTCGCGACCGCACTCACGATCTTCCTGTGCATCAACCAGCAGTTCACGCTGCGCTTTTTCATCGGGTACACGCAGCTCAACACCGAATATTTCTACCTGCTCATTCTGTGCATGCTGCCGTTCACGTTCCTGATTTTTCCGGCGACTGACGCGGCGCCGGTCGATCGGGTCCCCTGGTATGACGCGGCGCTGTTCGCCGCGACGGTCGCGGCCTCCGCCTACCTGATGTTCAATGTCCGCGCGGCGGCCGAGCTCGGCTGGGAATTTTCCGGCGCGCCGATGCCGGTCGTCGTCGCGGGATTTGCCATGTGGGTGATCCTGATGGAGGCGCTACGCCGCACCGGCGGCTGGAGCCTGTTGCTCAGCGTGCTTCCGTTCACGGTCTATCCGCTGTTCGCCGGCGAGCGCTGGCTCGGGCCGCTGCGCGGCCAGCAATCGACGCTCGAACAGGCGACCGCCTATCACACGCTCTCGAACGAGAGCGTTCTCGGCATTCCGATCCAGGCCTTCGCCGACACGGTGATCGGGTTCCTTGTGTTCGGCACCGCGCTGATGATGACCGGGGCAGGACGGTTCTTCATCAATCTCGCCTTCGCGCTGTGCGGCACGTTTCGCGGCGGGGCCGCCAAGGTCGCGATCTTCGCAAGCGGAATGCTCGGCATGATGTCGGGCTCGATCGTGTCGAACGTACTCACCGCCGGCACCATGACGATCCCGGCGATGAAGCGGTCCGGTTTCCGCGCGTCCTATGCCGGCGCGATCGAAGCCTGTGCGTCGACCGGCGCCGTGATCGCGCCGCCGGTGATGGGCGCGACCGCCTTCGTGATCGCGCAATTCCTCAATGTCAGCTATGCCGAGGTCGCGGTCGCGGCGATCATTCCGGCGGCGCTCTACTACATCGGCCTGTTCATGCAGGTCGACTCCTACGCGGCGCGCCACGGCCTCAAGGGCCTCGCGCGATCCGAACTGCCGAGCGTCTGGGTGACAATCAAGCAGGGCTGGTACTACGTCTTCGTCGTCGCGCTGCTGATCGTCATGCTGCTGTACTTCAAGCGCGAGAGTCATGCGCCGTTCTACGCGACCGCGCTCTTACTCGTGCTCAATCAGCTTTTCTCGAAGGACACGCGCTGGACGCTCGACACCATTCCGAAATTCCTGGAGCTGAACGGACGCACTTTCGTCGAGTTGATCGCGATCCTTGCCGGCTGCGGGCTTCTGATCGGCGCGTTCTCGATGACTGGCGTGGTCTCCTCGCTCGCGAACGACCTGCTGCGCATTGCCGGCAACAATGCGCTGCTGCTTCTGGTGATGTGCGCCATCACCAGCCTCGTGCTCGGCCTCGGACTGACGACGACGGCCTGCTACATCTTCCTCGCCATCCTGGTCGCGCCCGCGCTGGAAAAGCTCGGCCTCAACAAGATGGCCGTGCACATGTTCATCTTCTACTGGGGCATGCTGTCGTCGATCACGCCGCCGGTCGCGATCGCGTCGTTCGCCGCCGCCGGCATCGCAGGTGCGCCCGCGATGAAGACCGGATGGGAATCGATGTGGGTCGGCAGCATCATCTATTTCATTCCGTTCTTCTTCGTGCTCAATCCGGCGCTCGTGTTGCAGGGCGACAACCCGTATGGCGAGGCGCTCGGCCTGATGGCGCTCGCCGCAATCGGCACGCTGTTCATCTGCGGCGGCATTCAGGGATTCCAGGCCGGCATCGGCGACCTGCGCCACGCCGGCGTTTTCGAATGGCCGATGCGCGTCATGCTGGTGATCGGCGGCTTCGTGCTGGCGACGCCCGGCGGTGGTATTTCGCCGCTCGCGCAATGGCAGATGACCGGCCTCGGGCTTGCGCTTCTGGTTCCGACGGCTGCGCTCGCGCTGTTTTTCGTGCGGAGGAATGCGCTGAGTAGGGCGTAGGATCTCTCCAATCCCTCCCCGCTCTTGCGGGGAGGGTGGCGGCCCGCAGGGCCGCCGGGTGGGGTTCGTGCCGCATTGTCACAACCCACCCGGCCGCTCGCTTACGCTCCATAGCCGATGCTTTGCATCGGCGTTCTTGCATGTCAGAACGGCGGCCGAAGACCGCCTACGCACCCTCCCCCTTCGGGGGAGGATGAGCAACTCCCCCGCAATATCCCCTTCGACAGGAACAACTCGGTGATGCGCCGCGTCGCGTCGAGGAACTGCGGATGATTGCGCGCCGCCAAGGCGCGCGGGCGCGGCAGTGCGATGTCGAAGACCTGCTCGACGCGGCCGGGGCGCGGCGACATGACGATGACGCGGTCGGCGAGCAGCACGGCCTCGTCGATCGAATGGGTGATGAACAGCACCGTCTTGCCGGTCTGCATCCACAGCTCCTCCAGATCGATGCGCATCTGCTCGCGCGTGAGCGCATCGAGCGCGCCGAACGGCTCGTCCATCAGCAACAGCGGTGGGTCGTGGATAAGCGCGCGCACGATCGCGGCGCGTTGGCGCATGCCGCCGGAGAGCTCGCGCGGGCGCCGGTCGTGGAAATCGCCCAAACCTACTTTGGCCAGGAGATCGTGCGCGCGCGCGAGATAGAGCTTCGGGTCGAGCCCGCGCAACTCGAGCTGCAGCATGACGTTGCCGAGCACGTTGCGCCATTCGAGCAGAACCGGGCTCTGGAACACGATGCCGAGATCGGTTTGCGCGCCCGCGACTTCGGTGCCGGCAAGTCGCACGCTGCCGCTCGCGTGCGGCAACAGTCCGGCGATGATGCGCAGCAGCGTGCTCTTGCCGCAGCCGGACGGGCCGACGATGGTGACGAACTCGCCCTCGCGTACGCTCAGGTCGATGCGGTCGAGCGCATGCGTCGCTGCCCCGCCGCGACGGAACGTCTGGCTGACGCCGGCGACCTCGATATAGGGGCGCGACGCAGGCACCTGCTTATTGCGGCACGAATTCGTTGGTGTGGAAGAAGGTCCAGGGTTCCTCGGTCTTCACGTCGCGATACTGCTTGAGCAGCGCGATGGTCTGGTCCCAGTCGGCCTGCGCGCCCCAGCCGATGCGGCCTTTGGAGTTGGCCGAGTCGAGCAGCTCGAGGTCGACCATGAGCTGGTCGCGCGTCGAAGCCCGGTTGAGGTCGGGCTTCACCTTCATGGCGGCGTCGACCGCGGCGTCGGGATTCTTCTTCGCCTCCTCCCACGAGCGCGCCGTTGCCTTGACGAAGCGGCGCACCAGGTCGGGCTTGCCCTTGATGGTCGCGCCCTGGGTCAGGATGGTCATGCCGACGATGTTGGCGCCGTGGTCGGCATAGCGCAGCGCGGCGGGCTCCAGGCCGCGATACTTGATGAGGAAGAACTGATCGTCGGCGCCGCCGAGCAGCGCATCGACGCGCTTCTCCAGCACGGCCACCACCTTGGCGGCCGGATCGACCTGCACGAAGTTGATCTTGCTCATGTCGAGCTTGTTGTGGGCGGCGAGCGCGCGGAACAGCTGCCCGAGCGGGTCGCCGGCCGAGACCGCGAAGCTCTTGCCTTCCAGGTCCTTCGGCGTCTTGATGCCGGCGGAGGCGAGCGAGATCACCGCAAAGCCGGTCGAATTGAGCAGCGACATCACCGACTTCACGTCCGCGCCGCGCACCGCGGTCGCGATCACGCTGGAGGAGTCCGCCAGGCCGAACGTGTCGGAGCCGGCCGCAACCACCTGCACGGTGTTGGCCGAGCCGCGCCCTTCGTTGATGGTGAGGTCGATGCCTTCCTCTTTGTAGAAGCCGCGCTCCTTGCCGTAATAGAACGGCACGTGCAGGCCGCCGAGATACCAGTTGAGGCGGAACGTGACCGCGTCCTGTGCCGGCGCCATGGTGGCGGACAGCGCCACCAAGGCGAGCGCTGCGAGCATCCGTTTCAGCCTCATGTCATTCCTCCCTCGAATTCGTTGCTCTTCTAAACTCATGTGAGCGTCACGTCGGTCGGCTGCTGCGACACGTGCCACGGGATGGTGAAGCGCTCGATGATCTCGACCGCATAGTAGACCGCAAGTCCGATCAGGCTGAGCAGCACGATGATGGCGAAGACCATCGGCGTATCGAGATTGCCGTTGTACTGCAGCAGCAGGTAGCCGAGCCCGCGGTCGGAAGCGACGAATTCGGCGACTACGGCGGCGGTCGCCGACAGCGCGGCGCCGACCTTCAGCCCGGTGAAGATGTCGGGCAGCGCCTGCGGCAGGCGGATCTTGACGAACATCTTCCAGCCGCCGGCGCCGGTGGTGCGCGCGAAATCCATGATCTCAGGATCGACCGACTTGAAGCCGGCGATGCTCGCCACCACGATCGGGAAGAACGAGAGCAGGAACACCAGCAAGAGCTTGGGCGTGAAGCCGAAGCCGAACCAGATGATGAACAGCGGTGCGATCGCGATCTTCGGAATGATCTGCAGGAACACCACTACCGGATAGATGGCATTCTCGACGAAGCGCGAATAGGCGACGCAAAGCGCGAGCGGGATCGAGACCACGACGGCGAGCAGGTACCCGGCGATGATCTCGCGCGTGGTGACCCAGGCGCCGCTCATCACGATGTCGTAGCGCTTGAGGAACTCGGTCCACACCTTCGAGGGCGGCGGCAGCAGATACTCCTTCACGCCGGTGAGCCAGACCGCCCATTCCCACAGCGCGAACATGAGCGCGAACACGATCAACGCGGCGGCGCGTTTTCGCAACCACACGCCGAGGGCGGCGAGCCGGCCGGCGGTCCGCGCTGCGGCGGTCACGGCTGCGACGCGTCGCGCGGCGCTTCGAGATCGCGGGTGCCGAACTCGGCCGGCATGTTGATCTCGATCAGCTCGAGGTCATCGGAGCGCGCGATCACCTTGTGGGCGACGCCCGCCGGCTGCGACAGGCAGGCGCCGGCCGTGACGGTGACGTCGCCGTCGACGCCGGCGAAGCGGAAGGTGACCCAGCCCCTGAGCACCAGCACGAAGTGCCCGTCCATGTCGTGCCAGTGCCAGCCGGTCGGCTGCTCGAATGGCCGGATGGCGCGAATATGCTTGGCGCCGATACGCCCGCCGGTCGCGGCCGAGAGGCCGAGGTCGCGATACTCGTTGTCGGCGCGCGGGCCCTCGCGGGTGAAACCCCGGGCGGACTCGGTGACGAGATTGAGCCGCGAGCGGGCGTCGCTCAGCTGCAACGGGCCGGCATAGCGCATCGGCGCTTCAGACGGCGTGGTCATGATCTCTCCTATGCCGGCGCCCGACGCGCAGGCCGCGCTATTGGCGCGGCGGGATCTGGATCAGCTCGGCGAGCTGCTCCTTGGTCAGCTCGGTCGCGGTGAACTTCAGCGCCACCGCGTCCTTCACGATGGTGTCGAGCCCGGTGATGCGGTCGGGATCGATCGACTCGCGCGGAAAGAAATCGTCGCGCGTGCGCTTGGCCTTGGCTGCGCTGATGTTGAGCCACTCGGCGTAGACCTTGAGCGCGGCGGGATCGTTGTACATGTAGTCGACCGTCTCGCGGTACGCCTTCATGTAGCGGTCGATGACCGGTTTGCGCGCGGCCAGCGCCTGTGCGTTGGCGATCAACAGCCGCACCGTCTGCCCCTTGAACACCGTGGCGTCGTTGCCGCTGGCGATGATGCGGATCTGGCCCTGGTCGAGCTGATCGAGCCCGAACGGCGGCGCTGACCAGCCGACGTCGACACCGCCCGACATCACGGTGGTCAAGGTGCCGGGCGGCCCGCCGGTCGCGGTCGGCTTTGCCTTCAGGTCATACTGTCTCATGAAGGCGGTGACGATGCCGTGGGTCGAGGAGCCGTTGGTCGAATAGGCGATGGTCTTGCCCTCGGTATCCTTCAGGGTCTTGATCGGAGAATCGGCCCGCACGTACCAGAACAGATCGCGCGCGCCCGTGGTCTCGGCGCCGATCACGCGCACCGGGGCGCCCTTGGAGTAAGCGCTGAGCACGCCCATGATGCCGGCCGCGATGCCGAGATCGACGCTGCCGGAGATCACCGCCTGCTGCGTCTCGCCCGCTCCCTGGGTGTAGACGATCTCCAGCACGAGCCCGTGCTTCTTGAAAATGCCGGCGCGCTGGCCGATCTCGGACACGGACGTGTCCCAATTGCCGCGCTGGCCGACCGCGAGTTTCAGCGTGTCCTGCGCCGAAGCGCCGACCGTCGCGCCCAGCAGCGCAAGCGCGGCGAGCGCGATCCTGTTCGCCCTCATCGTCTTCCTCCCGGTTATCCTTTTTTTGCCTTCACGCCACGCGTTCGCGCGCAGCTTCGCTGCCGCCGCCGAGACTACGCCAATTGACGCTCTTCGGCACCACGCCCTCATAGGAGCTGATGGTCGCATGCGCAATGCGCGGGGCGGTGGTGCCGATCGCCGGCCCGCCCTCGCGCATCGTCCGCGCGGCTTCGACCATCAGGCGGCGGAACGCCACCACCGCGACGTCGCTTGCGCCGACGCGCTCCTTGGAACGGTCGCTGATCGGGCCCATGCCTTCCCACATCGCGATGTCCTGGTTCGGGATGCCGCTGATGCCGGTGAAGTTGCCCTCCGTCATCGCCTTGCGATCCTGCCGATAGAGATTGTCGCGCGTGCGCACGCCGTTGAAGTCCTGGTCGACGTCGACGCCCCATTCGAGCACGTTGAACTTGCGCCATGCGTCGGCATCGATGCCGGGCTTGTCGGCGCCGTTCCAGGCGATGAAGTAGAAGATCGTGTTGTGGTCGTCCTCCGGCGTCAGCAGGGTCGCGACATTGTGCACGTTGTTGGGCGGGATCAGCGCGGTGAACGGTGCGATGTAGACCGTGGTGCGGATGTAGTCGTGCGTCGCCTCGTCGCGGATCGGACGGCGGATCGCCGCATAGCGGAAGCCGTAAGATGTGCGCTCGATCTGGAAGCGCGGCGCCTTGTCGGTCGAGGGGCGCAGCCAGTTCGAGTCCGTCGCCTCGGCGCCGTCGACCTGCGCCGGCACCATGTCGGAGGAATGCAGGCTGGAGGAATGCGCCGAGTCGATCTGCCCCTCGAGGATCTGCGCCCAGTTGCAGCGCACCCGCACCTTGGTGGCGCTGACGCGCGCGTCGCCCGTCGGCGCGAACGCCGGCGGTTCGAACTCGGGCATCTCGTCGGCCGGTCCCATGTAGCACCAAACGAAGCCGCCGGCCTCGCGCGCCGGATAGGCCTTGTGCTTCACCCGCTCCGGTATGCTGCTGCCGGGCGGCTCCGAGGCCATCTCCACCACGTTGCCGTCCACGTCGAACTTCCAGCCGTGATAGAGGCAGCGGAGCCCGCATTCCTCGTTGCGCGCGAACAAGAGCGAGGCGCGCCGGTGCGAGCAGTATTCGTCGAGCACGCCGAGCCGGCCCTTGGTGTCGCGGAACACCACCAGGTTCTCGCCCAGCAGGCGCACGCGGACCGGCGCGCCGTCCGGCTCGGCCACCTCCTCGGAGAGGCACGCCGCGATCCAGTGGCGGCGCATGATTTGACCCATCGGCGCCTCGCCCTCGACACGGCACAGCAGATCGGTTTCTTCCGGCGTCATGGATGTTTCCTCTAGGGTCAGTCTAGTAAAGGATGAGCGGCGCTGTCGAGTTGGGGGCACGCATTGAGCAACGGGGAACCGCGCAAGCTGCGTATCGGGGTGGCGGGCCTGGGGCGCGCCTTCAGCGTGATGCTGCCGACGTTCACGCGCGATCCGCGCGTCACGCTCGTCGCCGCGGCCGATCCGCGCCCGGAGGCGCGGGCGCGCTTTGCGGCGGATTTTTCCACCAACGCCTATGAAACCGTCGAGGAGCTTTGCGCTGATCCGGCGGTGGAAGTCGTGTACGTCTCGACGCCGCATCAGCATCACGTAAGTCACGCAGTCCTGGCGGCGCGGCATGGCAGGCATGTGCTGGTCGAGAAGCCGATGGCGCTGACGCTCGAGGACTGCGCCGCCATGATCGCCGCGGCGCAGCAGGCCAACATTCATCTCATCGTCGGCCACAGCCATTCGTTCGATCGGCCGATCCTGCGCACGCGCGAATTGGTCGACAGCGGCGCGTTCGGCGCGGTGCGCATGATCAATGCCTTCAACTACACGGACTATCTGCATCGCCCGCGCCGGCCGGAAGAACTCGACACCGCGCAAGGCGGCGGCGCCGTGTTCAATCAGGCGGCGCACCAAGTCGACATCGTGCGCTTGCTCGGCGGCGGCCTCGCGCGCAGCGTCCGCGCGGAGATCGGCGCGTGGGACGCGGCGCGGCCGACCGAAGGCGCCTACGCGGCGCTGCTGACGTTTCAGGGCGGCGCATTTGCCTCGCTCGGCTATGGCGGCTACGGGCATTTCGATTCGGACGAGTTTTCCGGTTGGATCGGCGAGATGGGGCAGGCCAAGAGCGCGCAGCCGCGCAAGCCGCGAGAGCAGTTCGCGAGCGCCGACGCGGAGGTCGCCTATAAGGCCGCGCGCAACTATGGCGGGACCGCCTATGTCCCGGCTGAGGCGAACGATCTCGCACATCAGCACTTCGGCACCGTCATCGTGAGTTGCGAGCGTGCTGATCTGCGTCCGCTTCCGACTGGCGTGGCGGTCTATCAATGGGGGACGGCGCGGCTCGACGCGCTGCCGCTGCCGGCGGTGCCGCGCGCCGAGGTGATCGACGAGCTTCACGCCGCGATCGTGGGCGGCGTCCCGCCGCTGCATGACGGCGCATGGGGCATGGCGACGCTCGAAGTCTGCCTTGCGATGCTGCGCTCGGCGCGCGAAGGTCGCGACGTCGCGCTCGAACATCAAGTCGGAGTGGGATAGGGCGCGGAGAGGAAAGCAATGCAGCGCAGCACCGAACGGTTTCTCACCACCCATACCGGCAGCCTGCCGCGGCCCGACGACCTCATCCGCATCATGTATGCCAAGGAGGAGGGGCTGCCGATCGATCCGGCGGCACTTGGGCGCCGCGTGCGCGCGGCGGTTGCCGAGGTGGTGAAGAAGCAGGCAGAGGCCGGCGTCGACCTGATCAATGACGGCGAGCTGTCGAAGCCGAGCTATGCCACCTACGTGAAAGATCGGCTCGCCGGCTTCGGCGGCAGCGGCAACACCTTCGTCTACCAGGACCTCGCCGATTTCCCCAAGTTGCAGCAGAAGGTGTTTGGCGATCCCGGGCGCTCGCGGCGCAAGACGCCGGCCTGCAACGCGGCGATCGGCGTGCGCGACCCCTTGGCAGCCGCGACGGACGTCGACAATCTCAAAGCCGCGCTCACGTCGGTGAAAGCGGCGGGTGCGTTCATGAGCGCGGCCTCGCCCGGCGTGGTGTCGCTGTTCTTCCGCAACGATCACTATCCGAGCCACGAGGCCTATCTGTTCGCCATCGCGGAAGCGATGCGGCACGAATACGAGACCGTGGCCAAGGCCGGCATCGTGCTGCAGATCGACTGCCCCGACCTCGCGATGGGCCGGCACATCCAATACCACGACGTCGACCTGAAGACGTTCCGCAAGGCGGCCGAGATGCACATCGCGGCGCTGAACCACGCGCTCGCCAACATCCCGCCGGAGCAGCTGCGCATGCACGTGTGCTGGGGCAACTACGAGGGCCCGCACCACTACGACGTGCCGCTCGCCGACGTCATCGATCTGGTGTTCACGGCGCGGCCGAACGCGATCTCGTTCGAAGCCGCCAATCCGCGCCACGCGCACGAATGGACCGTGTTCGAGACGGTGAAGCTGCCGGACGGCAAAGTGCTGATCCCCGGGGTGATCGAGTCGAAGTCGAACTTCATCGAGCACCCTGAGCTTATTGCGCAGCGTATTGGACGCTATGCGCGACTCGTGGGTCGCGAGAACGTCATCGCCGGCAGCGACTGCGGCTACGGCACCTGGGTCGGGCAGGCGGCGGTCGATCCCGACGTGGTGTGGGCCAAGCTCAAGGCGCTTGCCGACGGCGCGCACCTGGCGAGCCGGGAGTTTTGGGGGTAGGGCGCGGCGACTTCGGCCACCGATCGAGCCTGTGGCGCGATCACGGCATAGCGCAGGACCGCATGCTCGGCGAGATTGGCAGTGAAAGCGCCACAGCCTCCCTCCCCCCTTGTGGGGGAGGTGGCCGAGCGAAGCGAGGCCGGAGGGGGTCTTGCCTCACAGCGGCATCGACAAACGAACGCGCGTCACCGCGAAACGTCTGCGCAGAGGCCAGACCGATGCCGAGCGCAAGATGTGGCGGCTGCTGCGGCCGTTCCGCGAAGACGGGATTCCGTTTCGCCGCCAGGCCCCTGTTGGTCCGTTCATCGTGGATTTCGTCTGGTCGAGTGGACGCCTCGTGATCGAGGTCGACGGTGGGCAGCACAACACGATTCAAGGTGAAGCAGCCGATGGCCGGCGGACAGGCTGGCTCGCCGTGCAAGGGTTCGAGGTGTTGCGCTTCTGGAACAACGACGTGCTTCGCAACGGCGAGGGTTGTCAGCAGGTCATCGCGGAGGCGATCGAGAAGCGGCGCGAGTTGAGTTTCCTGAAGTAGGACCCTCTCCCGGCGGTCTTTAGCCGCCGCAAGAACCCCCTCCGGCCTCGCTACGCTCGGCCACCTCCCCCACAAGGGGGGAGGGAGGCTGTGGCGCTTTCAGCGCAATGACCGCGTCACCAGAGGCCTCACGGCACCAAAATCGAACTCCCCACCGTGCGCCGCGCGCCTCGAGGTCGCGGTGCGCCTGCGCCGCCTCGGCCAGCGGATAGCGGGCGTTCACGCTCACCCGCACCGCGCCGCTCTTGAGGGCGCCGAACAGGTCGTCGGCGCGCGCCAGCAGCTCGGCGCGTTCGCGCGTGTAGTCGGCCAGCCCGGCGCTGGTGACGTAGAGCGAGCCCATGCGGTTGGCGAGAACCACTGCTCGTGAGAGCTGCTCAGAAGATTGCTCGCACCAAGCCAAGGGCGATAAAAACGATGACCGCGGCCACCCTTCCAACCGACCGTAAGGGTTTTTCCTGAACATCCAAGCCGCCCCAAAGGTGACTGGCGAAAGGAGCAGCCTTCGTTACAAATCGAGTTGTTATCAAGGCGAATACGTAAAGCCACAGCCAAAGTGAAGGCAACATGCCAGCATAAAAAAGTGATGAATTAAATGATCGGGCGAGTAAATACTCTTTTGCGTCATTCCACATGCTCGCAAGACCGCCAAAATCAATAGAAGAATGTATAAGCGTTTTAAAGAGCCCGTACGACGACACGACGTAGCCGACCGGATGATACCAGTAGAGATCCCAGAACAAGACAGCTGTCAGCGCCAAAAAGAAAATATACTGGAATATGATTACTCCGATAACCAAATCCATGCATGCGACGAAGAGGCCAAGCGCAATCGTCCCACCAAACCGCCGAAATAGACGGATGATAACGCGTGTCTTATAGAGGTTCAGGAAGTCAGGAATCGTACAAAACATGATCCAGAAAACATAGGTGTACCACACACGGAGCTGTGCGCTTGGATTCGCGTCCTGCCACCATGCGAACAGCATCATCAGCGCAATCGTGGCTAAAATCGAGAATTGGGCAGACTTAACAAAGCACCGCAGAGAGAAATGTCGCTCACCGAATATGCGCTTCAGCAACTCTTCGGGCAGTTCTACGAGGCGACTGGCTGAGGGGACAGTTACACCGTTCAGATAGTTTGATATTCTTTGCTTTGCGTCCTTTGTTAGGCCATCTTCGATCCATGCGGATAACGCGTAGGTGGCGGCGCCGGCAGCGACAGGAACGCCCGCCGGCCCAATGATTTCCACTAGAGTTGCCACTAACGATCCCCCTTCCCACAACTTAAGTTTCAACCACAGATGCCCATGTTACAATGACAATGTTATTATTTTTCACTTTTTTCACTATGGCTGGCAAGAACAGTGGCGCACGACCAGGAGCAGGACGACCGAAGGGAGCAAGACCACCCCCCAATTCCGCGACTACATTTCTGAGGACGAGCGAAAGAAGTTCGTCGAATTCGTTCTTGACCAGTACATGGGCGACATCCGGCTTGCCCTGTGGCTAGGCGAGCAGGTGTTCGGCAAGGCGCCGCAACCGCTCACCGGTCCTGAGGGTGGCCCTATTCAAATCCAAGGCGTCGAGATCACCGTGCGCAAGAAGTAGGTATGCGCGTCGGCTTCGAGGTCGATGAGGCGCACCTACCGCTCTGGGGAACGATCCGATTGGCGCTACGCGGTCCTCATGGGCGGCCGAGGCAACGGCCGCTCCGGCTCCCCATCCCGCTACGGAGTCTCTCGCGTGTCACCGCCAAACGTCTGCGGCGCGGTCAGACTGACGCCGAGCGTAAGATGTGGCGATTGCTGCGGCCGTTTCGCGACGACGGGATTCCGTTTCGCCGCCAAGCTCCGGTTGGCCATTCATCGTGGATTTCGCCTGGCTGAGCGGGCGCATCGTCATTGAGGTCGACGGCGGGCAGCACAACACGATCCGAGACGAAGCAGATGACGGCAAGCGGACAAACTGGCTCGCCGCGCAGGGTTTCGAGGTGTTGCGTTTCTGGAACAACGACGTGCTGCGCAACGGCGAGGGTTGTCAGCAGGTCATCGCGGAGATGATCGAGAAACGGCGCAAGCTGAGTTTCATGAACTAAAGCCGCTCTCCCGGCGACCTTCGGCCGGCCGCAAAACCCCCTCCGGCCTCGCTACGCTCGGCCACCTCCCCCACAAGGGGGGAGGAGGCTGTGGCGCTTTCAGTGCATGATCGCACCACAGGGGCTCACGGCACCAATATCGAACTCCCCACCGTGCGCCGTGCCTCAAGATCGCGATGCGCTTGCGCGGCGTCGGCCAGGGGATAGCGCCGGTTGACACTCACCCGCACGGCGCCGCTCTTGAGCGCAGCGAACAGGTCGTCGGCGCGCCCCAGCAGCTCGGCGCGCTCGCGCGTGTAGTCGGCCAGCCCGGCGCTGGTGACGTAGAGCGAGCCCATGCGGTTGAGCCGGAACAGGTCGAGCGGCGGGATCGGGCCCGACGCGGTGCCGAACGAGACCACGAGCCCGCGACGCTTTACGCATTGGAGCGAGATCTCGAACGTCGCGGCGCCGACCGAGTCGTAGGCCACCGGCACGCCGGCGCCACCGGTGAGTTCGCGCACGCGCGCCGCGACATCTTCCTGAGTATAGAGAATGGCGTGATCGCAGCCGTGCCGGCGCGCCAGCTCGGCTTTCTCCTCGGTGCTCACCGTCCCGATCACGCGCGCGCCGAGGTGATGCGCCCATTGGCATAGGATCAGCCCGACGCCGCCGGCCGCGGCATGCAGCAGGATCGTGTCCCCGGCCTGCACCGCATAGGCGCCGCGGACCAGGTACTGCGCGGTCAGCCCCTTGAGGATCGCGGCCGCCGCGGTCTCGTTGTCGAGCCAGTCGGGGATTTTCACCAGCCGCGTGACCGGCACGTTCGCGGCCTGCGCGTAGGTGCGTGGGCGGTCCGACGCATAGGCGACGCGGTCGCCGACGTTCACCTCGGTCACGCCCTCCCCGACTGCGTCGACCGTGCCGGCCGCCTCCATGCCGATGACGTGGGGAAAGTGCGGCAGCGGATAGCGGCCGGTGCGGTGGTGGATGTCGGTGAAGTTGAGGCCGATCGCGCTGTGGCGCACGCGCGCTTCGCCGGAGCCAAGCGCGCCGACCTCGACTTCCTCGTAGCGCAATTCCTCAGGACCGCCGTTGCGGTGGATGCGGACGGCTTTGACGGTGGTCATTCGAAACTCTCTCCTCACCTCTCCCCGCTTGCGGGGAGAGGTCGGCTGCCGAGCAAAGCGAAGGCAGCCGGGTGAGGGGGACTTTCCCCACACCGCGCTCGTGGAAACTCCCCCTCACCCGACTTGCTTCGCTGCGCTGACGCTACGCTCGCAAGCATAGCCGATGCTTCGCATCGGCGTTCTTAGCATGCAAGAACGGCGGCCGAAGGCCGCCTATGCTCTCCCCGCAAGCGGGGAGAGGTGAAGGAGAGAGCGACGCGCTCTCACGAGCTCTTCGGCCACTTCGCCTGCGCCATGGCGCGGTCGGTCGGGAACACCGTCAACGGCTTGCCGTCCTGCCATTGCACGATGCAGACCGGCGCGTTGACGCGGCGCCCCGCCTCGTCGAATTTCACGCCGCCCGGGAACGTGTCGGCGGCCTGTCCGGTCTTGAGGTCGAGCTTGCGGATCTCCTCGTTGACTTTGACCCGGTCGGCGACGCCGGCCTTTTCCAGCGCCTCCTTGATGATCCAGGTGTGGCCGTAGCCGGCAAGGCCGTCCTGGGTGATCCAGGGCTCGCCCGAATGCTTCTTGAACAGGTCGCTGATCTTGTCCTGACCCTTGAGCTGCCAGTTGGCGACGATGAACATCAGGCCTTCGATCAGATCGGCCGGCACGTTCTTGAGCACTTCGGGCGCGCCCATGTGCGCGCCGTTGGCGATGACCGGGATCGCGCCCCGCGCCAGGCGGAACTCGTTCATCTTCTCCAGGCCGAGCTTGAGGTCCGAGATGGTGGTCGAGATGAACACCAGGAACTCCGGCCGGGTCGAGCGCACCTTCTGGATCAGGGGCGTCGCGTCCGACAGCGGCGGCGTATAGGTCTCGTCCATCACGACCTTGACGCCGAGCTTAGCCAAGCCGCCCTCGCGCATCGGCTTCAGGAAGGCGACCGGCGAAGCCGTGTTGTCGCCGATGATGCCGGCGGTGGTCGGCGCCTTGCCGGTCGCCGCCTTGGCGAGGTCGAGGATGGTCGGCACCGCGTCGATCGATTGCCGGCCGGCCGGCATCGAGCTCTGGAACACATACTTGAAGCCGCGGCCGGTGATGCTGTCGGCGTAGGAAAGCGTGAGCCAGGGGATCTGCGCGCGCTCGGTCACCTCGGTGACGGCGAGGGTGAAGGTCGAAAGCCACGAGCCCATGCCGCCCACGACGTCGGGCTCCTGCGCCACCAGTCGCTGCGCCGCGTTCTTCGCCTTCTCGGCCGAGTCGCCGGCGTCGATCGCGACCAGCTCGAGCTTGGCGCCGCCCATCGACTTGACGCCGCCCAGCTCATTGATCTCCGCGATCGCCGTCTCGGCGCCCCACTTCACCAGCGTGCCTTGGCGCGCCCACGGCCCGCTGAGCGGAACGCAGACGGCGACCTTCACCGGCTTTCCCTGTGCGCGCAGCATGCGCCATGGCATCGCGGTCGTCGCAAGGGTCGCGGCGCCGAGCGCGCCTTGCTTGATGAGCGTACGTCTTGTCGTCATGGCTTCCTCCGCTTTCGTCTTTGGCATTTCGCTTCCATCTACATTCCCAAATAGGCCCTGCGCACGCGCGCATCCGACACCAGCGTGTCGTGCGCGCCTTGCAGCACCACGCGGCCGGTCTCCAGCACGTAGCCGCGGTCGCAGGACTCGAGCGCCTCGGCAACGCGCTGCTCGACCAGCAGGATGGTCAGTCCGTGCTGGCGGTGGATCTGATGGATGCGCTCGAAGATCGCATCCACGATGGTCGGCGCAAGCCCCATGGACGGCTCGTCGAGCATCAACAGCTTGGGCGCCGAGGCAAGCCCGCGGCCGATCGCCAGCATCTGCTGCTCGCCGCCGGAGAGCGTGCCGGCGAGTTGGCCGCGACGCTCGGCCAGCACCGGGAACAGCTCCAGGATCATCGGCAACAACTCGCCCCAGCGCTTCTTTCCGTTGCGCGTGTAGGCGCCCATTTCGAGGTTCTCCATCACGGTCATGGAGGCGAACACCTGGCGGCCCTCGGGCACGTGCGCGATGCCGAGCTGCGCGCGCTCGGCCGGCGGCACGGCGAGCAGGTTGCGGCCGTTATACGAGATCTCGCCGCCGAAGGGCGTGACCACGCCCGAGATGGTCTTGAACAGCGTGGTCTTGCCGGCGCCGTTCGGACCGACCACCGCGACGAACTGCCCGCGCTCGACGTCGAGCGAGACGCCGTTCAGCGCGCGCAGGCCGCCATAGGCGACGTCAAGCGACCGGATCTTGAGCACGGGCCATCCATTTCTTGCCGAGATAGGCCTCGATCACCGCCGGATTGCGCACCACCTGCGCCGGCGCCCCGCTGGCGATCAGGCGGCCGTGGTCGAGCACGCTGAAATGATCGGCGAGCTTCACCATGGCATGCATGGTGTGCTCGATGATGACGATGGTGACGCCCTCGCGGTTGACCTGCCGGATGATCGGCAGAAGGGCTTCGAGCTCCTCGTTGCCGAGCCCGGCGAGCGTCTCGTCGAGCAGCAGCAGGCGCGGGCGCGGCGCGAGCGCGCGTGCAAGCTCCATCAGGCGCAGCTGCCTGGTGGTGAGCCCGCCCGCGATGGCGTGAGCCTGCTCGTCGGCCAGGCCCACGCGTTCGAGCGCCGCGTAGGCGAGCCGCTCGGCTTCGGCGTCGGTCCTGGCGCCGATGAAGGCGCCGATCACCACGTTCTCCAGCACCGTCATGCGCGGGAACGAACGCACCACCTGGAAGGTGCGGCCGATGCCGCGCGCGCACACCTCGTGCGGCTTCAGGCCGCCGATCTCGGCGCCGGCGAACCGCATGCTGCCTTGGTCGGCCGCGAGGAAGCCGTTGAGGACGTTGAACAGCGTGGTCTTGCCGGCGCCGTTCGGGCCGATGATGCCGTAGATCGTGCCCTCGGGGACGCTCAGGCTGACGTCGTCGACGGCTTTCAGGCCGCCGAACGCGCGCGACACGCCGTCGAGCTGCAACAGCGGAGGTCCGAATGCGGGACGAGCTGCCGGCGCAAGCGGGGCCGGGTCAGCGACGCGCGGTTGCGCCACGGCTGCGGGAATAGCGCTTGGCGCTGGCGCGCGGCTGGTCATGATCCAGTCGCGCACTTTCCAGTAGATGCCGTCGGGGGCCGACAGGATGATGACGATGATCGCGAGCCCGTACACGACACCCTGGATGCCGGGCAGGATATGGCCGAGCTCGGCGTGCAGGGTCTCGGCGAGCGGGATGAGAATCGCCGCGCCGATCACCGGGCCCCAGAAGGTACCGACGCCGCCGAACAGCGTGACGATCAATGCCTGCGCCGAGGTGAGCGCGCCGAACACGGTTTGCGGCGTCACCACCAGCAGGATCACCGCATAGATGCCGCCGGCGACCGCCGCCATCGCGGCCGACAGCATCATGGCGTACATCCGCCAGCGCGTCGCATTGATGCCGGCGGCCTCGGCCGCGGGCAAGTTCTGCTTGATCGCGAGCAGCGAGCGGCCGAAGCGCGAACGCTCGACATGCAGCGATACGATCATGCAAACCACCATGACCACCATCGTGATCACCATGTAGGCGCGCTGGTCGGTGAACTGCATGTAGGCGGCCGGATTCTCGCGCATCATCGGCAGCGAGACCTCCTGGTAGCCCATCCACTCGAACACGTAGAGCATGGCGAGGGGATAGGCGAGCATGGCGAGCGCGAAGTAGTGCCCGCGCAGCCGGAACGTCGGGATGCCGATCAGCACGCCGGCGATCACGCCGACCACGACGCCGAGCGGAATGCCGAGCCACGGCGTGATGCCGAACTTCACGAACGCGATCGTCATCGTGTAGGCGCCGAGGCCGAAGAAGGCGGCGTGGCCGAACGAGATCATGCCGCTGTAGCCGGACAGCATGTTCCAGCCGAGCCCCAGGGTGGCCCAGATCAGCACCAAGGTCATCATGAGCTGGTAGTAGGAATTGCGCACCAGGAAGCCGAGCGCGAGATAGACGACGGCGAAGATCGCGATCGCCGCGTATTGCCGCAAGAACGAGCGCCGCCGGTCCGCCATCACGTCCGCTCCCAGACGCGGCCGAACATGCCTTGCGGGCGGAAGAACACGATGATCAGGAACACCACGAAGATCGCGGTGTTCTGCAACTGGTAAGGCAGAACCAGCGTCGACATCTGCTGCACCAGTCCGATGGTGAGCCCGCCCCAGAACGCTCCGAGGATCGAGCCCATGCCGCCGAGCACCACGCCGGCATACATCACGATGACGAAGTCGAAGCCGATGTAGGGCTGGAACGACTGCGACATCGCGAACAGCCCGCCGGCGACCGCCGTGATGCCGACGCCGAGCCCGAAGGCGATGCGGTGCGAGCGGTCGACGTCGATGCCGACGTAAGCCGCCGCGATCGGGTTGTCGGCGGCCGCGCGCAGCGCCTTGCCGAGGCTGGTGCGGGTCAGGAACAGGTAGAGCGCGATGGCGCACAGTACCGCGATGACGAAGCCGACGGTGCGCGCCTGGTTGAAGAAGATGAGGCCGATCTCCCAGGACTCGCGCGACAGCGGCGTCTGCACCGAGATCGGCGTGGAGCCGAACAGGATCAGGCCGCCGTTGGCGAGAACCAGAGCGATGCCGAGCGTGAGGATGATCTGCGCGTAGTGGCCTTCGGCCTCGGCCGCGATGACGCGCGCGCCGGTGACCTGCGCGATCAGGTATTTATGCAGCAGCCAGCCGATCGCGTAGACCACGGGGCCCGCAAGCAGCGCCCCGACGATCGGGCCGACATAAGGGCCGAGGATGGCGAGCGTTCCGAAACCGGTGACCAGGTAGAACGCGACGTACATGCCGAGCATCATGAAGTCGCCATGGGCGAAGTTCACGACGCGCATCACGCCGAAGATGATGCCGAGGCCGACGCACATCAGGCCGTAGGTGCCGCCGACCAGCAGGCCCGCCGCCATCGCCTGGAAAAAGTCGACCAGCAACCACTTGAACGCTTCCACGCGCCTTCCCCCGAGCGCCCGACCCGGTCTTGGCGCGGGTTCGGCGTAAGTCTCGGCTTCAGTGTAGTCGGCGGAGAGATGCGCAGGTAGCGAATTCCGCCGGCGTGGTGCAAGTTATCCGTGTGGGACCGACGTGTTCTGCCCACGCGACGCAGGCGGCGTACGATGCCGTTGGTGGGCAGCGGCGGACGGTCTAGGATAGAGTATCGCTGGAAGCCGGCGCCGCACCGGACCGAGGAGCTTATTCCATGACCGCATTGACGACCGACATCGCCACGTTCGTGACCTCGGTCGAGCCGGCCGCGATCCCGGAGCGCTGCAACTTCGGCGCCCGCATCGGCATGATCGATTGCGTCGGCGTCATGATCGCGGGCGCGAAGGAGCCGGCGGCGCAGATCGTGGCGCGCACGGTCGCGGCCTCGCTGAGCAACGACGGCGCGCCGGAAATCCCGTCCGGCCGCAACCTGAGCCCGGCCGATGCCGCCCTGGTCAATGGCGTCGCCGCGCACGCGCTCGACTATGACGACGTCGGCATGGACGGCCATCCGAGCGCGGCGCTCACGCCGGCGATCCTGGCCGAAGGCTGGGCGCTCGGCGCGAGCGGCAAGGAAGCGATCGCGGCCTACGTCGCCGGCTACGAGGTCTGGGCGCTGCTGCAGGAACTCGAGCCCGGCCATCTGCACGAGCGCGGTTTTCATCCGACCGCGATCTGGGGAACGTTGTCGGCGGCCGCCGCCTGCGCGCGGCTCAACCGGCTCTCGCCCGCCGAAGCCACGAATGCGATCGCGATCGCGGCATCGATGGCGTCCGGGGTCGTCGCAAATTTCGGCACCATGACCAAGCCGCTGCATGTCGGGCGCACCGCGCATGCCGGCGTGCTGGCGGCGCGGCTCGCCAAGGCCGGTTTCACCGGCTCGTCCGACGCGCTCGAGCACGGCGCGGGTTTCATGCGCGCGCACTCGGCCTCGGGCAATCCGGCGGTCGGGCGCGGCGACTGGCGGCTCGGCAGCGACTGGCGCATGCCGAAGCTCGGCATCAACATCAAGCGCTACCCGATGTGCTACGGCACGCACCGGTCGATCGACGCGATGCTCGACCTGGTGCAGGACCACGACCTTGCGCCCGACGCGGTCGACGAGATCCACGTGCGCATCGGCAGCGTGCAGAGCGTGATGCTGCGCAATCACGAGCCGAGGACCGCGCTGGAGGCGAAGTTCAGCCTGGAGTTCGCCATGGCGTCGGCGCTGGTGGCGCGCCGCGTCGGCCTTGCCGAGCTCGACGACGCTTTCGTGCGCCGCGACGACGTGGTCGCCAACATGAAGAAGGTGCGCACCACCACAACCGACGAGGTGATGCCGGACATGCCGTTCGCGCCCGACGATCGCGTCAGCATCGTGCTCAAGTCGGGCGAGAAGCTCGCGCACCCGCCGGTCGAGATGCCGAAGGGAAGCTGGAAGATACCGCTGAGCGATGCCGAGCTGCGCGAGAAGTTCATCGACTGTACGCAAGCGAGTCTCGGCCGCCGCCAGGCCGAACAGCTGTTCGACAAGCTCAACCGAATCGAGGATTTGCCGAGCCTGCGCGAGCTGCCGCTGGTGGCGATGACATGACGATGATCGGGGTCGACTACGTCCAGCGCATGGCGCGCTACAATCGCTGGCAGAACCAGAGCCTCTATGGCGCCGCGGACGGGTTGGCGGACGAGGAACGGCGGCGCCCGCGCGATGCGTTCTTCGACTCGATCCACGCGACCCTGAACCATCTGCTCTGGGGCGACCGGATTTGGATGAGCCGGTTCGCCGGGACGCCAAAGCCCGCGGGCGGCATCCCGGAATCGATTGTGCTCTATGAGGCTTGGAACGACCTGAAGCGCGAGCGTGCGGCGTTCGACGCGACGATCATCGACTGGGCCGACCGGCTCGATCCAGCCTGGCCCAACGGCGACCTCACCTATTATTCGGGGGCCGCCAAGCGCGACCTGACGCGGCCGCGCGCGCTCCTGTTGATGCACTTCTTCAATCACCAGACCCATCATCGCGGTCAGGTGCACTGCATGCTGACCCAGGCCGGCGCCAAGCCGGACGCCACCGACCTGCCGCTCATGCCGGAGTGAGTTGAAGAGTCTCGCCGCGGAAAGAATCCCGGATGTCGCTTCGCTCATCCGGGCTACGGCCTTGTCACCACCGTGCGGCTGATCTCGGCGTTCATGAGGTTGCCGGCGAGTGCGATCGCGGCGAGCAGGGTGTAGCGGCCGGCAGGCAAGTTCGTCAGATCGATCCGGAACGTGAGATCGTCGGCAAGCTTGGCCGTTCCCGCGAGTACGACGCGCGCCGTGTCGTCGACGATCGTATAGCGCGCCTCGGGGTCCATGCGTTTGGCGATCTCCGGCGCCAAGGATTGCAGGGCTGTGCGCACCAGCCGATAGCTGCGCTGGAATTTCTGCACCACCTCGATATCGCCATTGAGCACCGCGCGTTCGCCGTTCCAGTCGACCTTGGTGACGAAGCCGCGCCGCGGCATCGCGTAGGCGTCGTAGGAGCCGACCCCGAGCGGGTAGGTGAGGTCGCGGAACGCTTCGAGCGTGACGCTGTCGGCCGACCAGCCTTTCAGCCGATACGGTCCGTTGGTGACGAGGAAATGCCCGTAGCTCCTTGTGAAACGCCGCGAGCGCCGCCCAGCGCCGGCGCGCTTCCTCCGCGCTCACCTGCGCGGCCAAGGGCTCGGGGCGGTAGCCATCGCGTTCGAACGTGGCGACCAGCGCCGGCAAGCCTGGCCTTCATCGCGTCGGAGCGTACCAGATCGAGCCAGGGCACACCGCGGCGCGTTGCTTCGCTTTCGGAGAAGAGCGGCCCAGCCGCGGCTCACCGCTTCCTCCATCAGCACCAGCACATGCCAGGGCAGCGTGCTCCAGGGCGGCGCGACGGCGTCCCTGCTCGGGCTCGGTCCGGCACGCTGCGTGACATAGACATCGACGATGAACAGCTCGCGCACGAAGCTGACGTCGCCGACGCGGAAGCTCTTCGATCCCGTGTCGGTCCCGACGATCCGCATGGCGGCGAGCTGCCGGCGCAGCGGCGCGGTTGCAGCCGCGACCAGCGGGTCGAGGCGCATCGCCGTCGCCGCGCGCCCCAGCGGTAGGCGAACATGACGGCGTAGAGAAGATCGGCGGCGCTGGTGCGCGTGCCGTCGTGGAAGGCCGAGCCGAGCATGCGGTAGGTCAGTTTCGCTTTCGCGGTCTGTCGGGCGCCGACCGGCTGCAGCGAACCGTTCCGGTTCGGGCCGCAACGCGTCCGCCGGGATCGCGATCTCGGCGGCGCGAAGGCTCTGCGCGCGACGCGGCGCTCGACGATCGGCTCGGCCAGGATCGAGAGGCTCGACGAAGGTGTAGACCACCATCAGCGCGGTGAGCGGAACCTGCGAGCGCGAGCGGCGTCGCGGCGATTGCCAAGCGATCTGCATGGCCTTGCCGATGCGCCAGATAGACGGCGGCCACGTGTCCGGCGACGATCGCGCCGACCGCGGTCGTACCAGGCGAAGCGCGCGCCGACGATGGCGATGTCGACGCGGTAGCCGGCGGTGCCGAACAAGTTCCAGCCGAAGCCGAACGGGTCGGAGGCGAGCGGGATGATGTACTGGCCCTGCACCAGCAGGATAGGTGAGGTAGTGCGCGACGTGATAGCCGATGGCGATCGGCACCAGCGTGAAGGCGAAGCTGCGCGCCATGGCGGGCGGCGCGAGACGCCCGCTTGACCGCGAAGCTCATCAGCGCGCTCACGCCCACATAGGCGCCGAGCGAACAGCAGCCAGAAGGCCAGCAGGCCGGCGGTCTTGAGCGCCATGGCGGCGATCTCGTCCGAGCGCGATCAGCGCGGCGCAGGGCGCTCTCGAGCCGCGTCCATTCGGGCGCGGTCGACGCGCCGTCGTACAGCACGGTCGCAAGCAGCAGCAGCACGAACGCCATCATCGAAGTCGAGACCGGCGCTTGCATCGAGGAGCCCGGCCCCGGGCGGGCGCAGCGCCAGCCGGCGATGCGGACCGCCTTGCAAGTCGACCGGCGCAAAGCGAGCGAAGGTGCCGAAAACACGACGGTGAAGACCTCGCCGTGCGCGCAGCCAGGTCTCGCGGCCGAACAGCGACCATGCCGGTGAAGGTGAGCGACGGAATAGCCGACAGCGAGCCACGCGATATGCAGCGGGAACCGCGGGGTTCGGATAGATCAGCTCGATCCAGGAAAATGCCAACAGCAGGACGAACGCCGGCCAGACGCCGAGCGCCGCCGGATAGGGCAGCTCGAGCGAGAGCGACCCGCCGCACGCGCGCCGGTACAGACGCTCGGCCCAGGCGAACAGCGTGCGCCACGGGTTGATCAGCGCCCAGAGGTTTCCGACGAACGCCGACAGGTAGGCGAGGCCGACCCACCAGATGATCCACACCAAGGTCGGCGCGATGTTGCGGTAGGGATTTTGGTCGCCGATGAGGCCCGCCACGAGGATCACGACGAACAGGCCGAGCACGACGAGCTTGAGCAACCAGCACGAGCACGGGATGCGCCAGCGATCCGCCCGACCGGACGGGCGAGGAGGTCGACACGCCGATGGCCGCGTGTCGCGCGCGCTGGCGCACGAACAGGCCGACGACCACGAACGACACGACGACCGCCGCCGCTGCGCCGAACAGATAGAACGACAGCGGCAGCGGCAGTTCGTAGCGCTGGCCGAAGCCGTGCGCGGCCGCAGGGCGTCGCGCGCAAGACGCAGCGACCGCAAGCGCCCCGATCGCCCGGGTACGGCGCGCGTCAGCGTGGGTGGACCTCGATCGTGGACAAGGGCGCTCCCATGGCAGTGACCGCCGCTCGCGTTTGGCGACGTGGACCTCGACCGGGAAGCGTCCGGTGGCGCGCGCTGTGAAGGTCATCTCCGTAACCGCGCCCGGCTCGATCCTCTTCTCGATGTCGTAGCCGTGCAGATGCAGGTCGCATCGGCCGGTCGGTGGTCCAGCGCAGCCTGCACCACGTCGCCTTGCTTGACGCGGATCAGGCGCATGTCTCGCGCCACGCGGCCGCTCTCGACCTTGAGGTCGAAGGTGAGTTCTCGGCGGCGCTCGACGCGCCGGCGGCGCAGAGCAGCACCAGCATGCGATCGCTAGCGAGGAGCCGGCGAACATGTTGCATGGCACGCATCATCGCCCGGCCGCGGACCTGGACGTCGGACGATGCGGTTGAGCATCCAGGCCGACTCGTAGGGCGAGGGGATCAGCGGCCGGGTCGCCGAGTGCGAACCACATCAGCCGGCCGAACGGGTCGGTGAAGCCGCCGATCGGGTTCCACGCGGCAGCCGGCCGCGCGTCGATGCCGAGCGCGAGCCAGCCGTTCCAGGGAAAGTCCTTGAGCTTCACGGTGCGCAGGAAGATCGGCGAGTTGAAGCCGCTCGAGCGCATCGAAGCCGATGTTCTCGATGCCGGCCGAGAACTCGGCATTGAAGTATTCGCGCTTGACCGTGTAGCCGGCGACGAGCTTGCGGCAGCCGCCGATCAGCGCGGCGACGAACGTCGCGCTCCAGATTGATGCGCTCGACCGCGTCGGTGAAGCCGCCGGCTTGAAGCCGCTGCCAGCTCGCGTTGCGAGGCGCGCTTTGCGCGTCGGTCGGCTGTGCGTCGCCGAGGAGGCGATAGGCATGAAACCAGCCGGTCCGCAGCCAAGGCGGGCCGAGCCAGCCGTTCACCGCGGTGGTCGTCGGCGGCCACGAGTTGCGCGGCACGCGACTTCCTCGACGTCCCATCCGCATCGTCCGCCATTCGGGCGAGGCTCGCCAGCTCGCTCGCCTTGACCTTCAGGCGCTGGACGGCTGCGCGCCGTCGAGAAGCGCGCCTTGGCGGCCTCGGCGAGATCGGCATGATGCAGGTAGTCGCCGTGCAGCGGCGTGACCGGATAGGGATGCAGGATCACGTCGCCGATCTGCGCGCGGCAATGTCGCGGACGACCGCACCGCATGGCGGCACAGGCGGCGCTCTCATCGCGCGCATGCGGCGACGCCGGATTGACCCGGACGATGACGAACGAGCCGAGCGACTCGACCGACTGCGACCGTATCCGGCGGCATGCCGGCGAAGCGCGGAGCGCTGCCCGACATAGGCGTGCAGCTTGCCGTCGCGCAGCAACGCCGGCCGCGCGCTCGGGCGCCACCGTCGCGATCTCGATCTCGTGCGGATAGTACGAGGGATAGACCGGCAGCTCGTGGCCGCTCGCGCGCGATCGCGACGGCAGCACGCCAGCACGATGCAGCGAGACACGCAGCAGCGCGCTCTCGACGCCATTCGCAGTCAGTCTCACCCGCGCAGCGCCTTCACCACCTTCTCGTCGGCCAGCGCGTCCTTGGGCGCGCCGTGGAAGATGATCTCGCCGCGGTCGATGGCATAGAGCCGGTCGCCGATGCGCGAGGCCGCGGCCAGGTGCGACTCCGCCATCAGGATCGACACGCCCATGCGCCTTGATCTTCATCACCGCCTCGGTGAAGCGGTTGACCACGACCGGCGCCAGGCCCTCGAACGCCTCGTCGAGCAGCAGCAGCGTCGGCGACAGCATCATGGCGCGCGCGACCGCCACCATCTTGCGCTGGCCGCCGCTCGAGATGCAGGCCCTGGCGCGCGCAGCAGGCTCTTGCACCTCCGGGAAACACGGCAAACGCCTGCGCCTCCGGATCGGCGCGCGTGCCGCCGTCGCGCCGCTTGCGCGACCTCGTCGCCGAGCCAGCGGCTGATCATCAGGTTCTCGGCCACCGAAAGCTCGGGGAAGACGCCGCAGTCCTCCGGCGAATAGCCGATGCCGCGCTTGGCGCGCTCGTGCGGCGGCAGCCTGGTCGAGGTCCTCGCCGTCGAAGGTGATCTGGCCGGCGCGCACCGGCAGGAAGCCCATGATGCTCTCGATCGTCGTGGTCTTGCCGGCGCCGTTGCGCCCGACCAGGCAGACCACCTCCTGCTCGCCGACGCTGAGCGACACGCCGTGCAGGATGTGCGCCGGGCCGCGGAAGGTGTCGATCGCCTTGACCTCGAGCACGCGGTCAATCCTTTCGTGTGAACGCGTCCGGGCCGGAGGAGCCGAGCAGGATCATGGCGACCTCGCTCGTTGTTCCTGATCTCGTCGGGCGTGCCCTGGGCCAGGATCGCGCCCTGGTGCATCACCACGATGCGGTCGGAATACTTGAACACCACGTCCATGTCGTGCTCGACGACCACGGCGGTGATGCCTTCGCCGCGCACCACCGAGGCGATGGTGTCCATGATCTGGCCCTTGTCGCGCGTGCTCACGCCGCTGGTCGGCTCGTCGAGGAACAGGAGCTTGGGCTTGCAGCGCATAGGCGAGCGCGACATCGAGCAGCTTGCGTTCGCCCTGCGCGAGGCCGCGCGCCAGCTCGTTGCGCTTGCCGCGCGAGCCCGAACTGGCCGAGCACGCGCGTCGGCCTCGTCGGTCACCTCGCGGTCGAGATGCGCGAGCGCCGCCAGGTTGCGCGGTCTTGCCCTCGCGCGAGAAGATCGCCAGCGCCACGTTGTCGAACGCGGTGAGGTCGTCGAACAGGTTGACGAGCTGGAAGCTGCGCGCGATGCCGGCCTTGACGCGCTCGGTCACCGAGGCGTTGCGTGATGTCCTCGCCCTTGAAGATGATCTTGCCGGAGTCCGGGCGCAGGTAGCGCGCTGACGACGTTGACGAGCGAGGTCTTGCCGGCGCCGTTGGGGCCGACCAGCGAGACGAACTCGCCGCTCCTCGATGCGTGAGGTTGACGTTGTCGACGGCGCGCGTCTCGCCGAAATATTTCTTGAGGTCGATGGTCTGGAGGAGGGCCATGTCACGCGCCTCCTCGTGAACTTGCCGAACAGCCGCGCGATCGTGCCGACGATGCCGGTCGGCAGCACCATGCACCAGGACGACGAGCACCACGCCGAGCAGGAGCTGCCAATACTCGCGTGCTCGCCACCGCGTAGGCCTTGAGATAGTTGAACGCGATCGCGCCGACGATCGGGCCGGTGAAGTTGCGGAAGCCGCCGAGCACGCGTCATGAACACGATCTCGCCGGAGAACGGCCAGTAGAGGATGTCGGGCGTGGTCAGCCCGTTGAGCGGCACCCACAGGATGCCGGCGAGCCCGGTGAACAGTCCGGAGATCACGAAGGCGATCCAGCGATAGCGCCGCACCGGGATGCCGACGAAGCCGCGCGCGCGTCTCGTTGTCGCGGATCGCCTGCAGCGCCTTGCCGAACGGCGAATGCACGATCACCCACATGACCACGGCCGCAGATCGCGAACAGGACCAGCACGTAGTAGTAGTAGGCGAAGACGAAGCGCTGGAACGCGCCGCGGCCCGTGAAATCGATCAGGCCGCCGAGCAGCGTGAGCTTGTTGCGCGGCGACGCGGATGCCGTCGGTGCCGCCGGTCACCCAGAAGAACTTGAACGCGAGGCTCCACAGCACCTGCGACAGCGCGAGCGTCAGGATGCCGAAGAAGATGCGCGTGTGGCGCACGCACACGTAGCCGAACAGCGCCGAGACCACGAGCGTGCGCGGCGAGCCCGCCGAGGATGCACAGCTCCATCGACTGGATGCCGAGATCGCGCACGATGAACGCGACCGTGTAGGCGCCGGTGCCGAAATAGGCCGAGTGGCCGAACGACAGCAGGCCGGTGTAGCCGAGCAGCAGATTGAAGCCGAGCGCCGCGATGGCGAAGACCAGCCCGTAGGTGAGGAGCTGGGTCTGATAGAGGTCGATGACGTAGGGCAGCGCCGCGAGCACGGCGAGGACCAGCGCGGCGACGAGCGCGAGCCGCCAGCGGAAGGCCGTGGCGGCAGCGGCGGGGCTTGCGGCAGTGGTGGCGGCCGTGCTCATCACGCCCTCCCGAACAGGCCGGTCGGCCGTACCAGCAGGACGACGGCCGCGATCAGGTAGAGCACCGCGAGCTCGATCTCGGGAAAGAACTGGATGCCGGCGGTGCGCACGAAGCTGACGATCAGCGCGCCGACCAGCGCGCCTTCCAGGCTGCCGAGCCCGCCGATCACGATGACGACGAACGCCAGGATCAGCGCGTCGACGCCCATGCCGAGCACGGCGGCCTGCGCCGGCACGACCACGGCGCCGCCGAGCCCGGCCATGAAGCAGCCGATGGCGAAGGCCTGCACGTAGACGCGGCCGACATTGATGCCGAGCGCCGAGGCCATGCGCCGGTCCTGCGAGGTGGCGCGCAGGATGACGCCGAACTTGGTGCGGTAGATGAACCACCACAGGCCGATGGCGGCGACGATGCCGACGCGCGATGACGAACAGGTTGTAGACCGGATAGAGCAGGCGGCCGATCGGCATGCTGCCCATGCGGTCCATGATCGAGCCGGCCGACAGCGGCGTGCCGCCGAACAGCAGCTTCATGACGTCCTCGAGGATCATCAGCAGCCCGAAGGTGATGAGCAGCTGGTACTCCTCCGGCCGGCGATAGAGCGGGCGCAGCAGCGTCGGCTCGATCACCGCGCCGACGCGCCGCGATCGCGATCGCGCCGAGCGGCAGCAGCAGCAAAAGGCCGACGATGCCGAGCGTCCCCTGCACGGCGTGACCGGCCGCGCCGCCGACGGCCCAGGCCGTGACGTAGGCGCCGAGCGCATAGAGCGTGCCGTGCGCCAGGTTGACGATGCGCATGACGCCGTAGATCAGGCTCAGGCCCGCGGCGATGAGGAACAGCACCGCGGCATAGAACAGGGAGTTGAGCACCTGAATGATGAAGATCGTCACGAAGCCCCCACGCGCCGTACCTCTTGTCCCAGTTGATTACGGCGGTTCCGCCGCAACTCGTCAATGCGTAGGGTGGGCAAAGGCGCGGCCCGGATGATCCGGTCCGTGCACCAGCAGCCAGCCGCGCCGTGCCCACGCGGACCAGACGGAGAGAACGCGTGGGCAAAGGCGCCGTGCCTTTGCGTACGATCTCCGAGCGCCCGGTGTCGCGCCTTTGCCCACCCTACGATGCCCCTCAATCCTTGCGAAAGCTCACCTGCCCGATGTCGGCCGCAACCGTGTTGCCGTCGAGATAGATCGCCGCGTAGGCGGTGTATGAGCCCGCCGGCAGTCCTGCCGGCAGCGCAACCGCAAATCGTCCGTCCGCCTGCCAGCGCGCCCGTCCGGCAGCCACGACCTTGCCGTCCGCGCCGAGCACGAGGTAGTGGGCTTCCGGGGTGATCGGGAGAGTGTCGCGCATGGTGTCACGCTTAAGCGCGGTGCGCACGATCTTGTGGTCGCGCTGCGCCTTGATCGCCATCTCGACGTCGGCCGCGATCACGATCTGATCGCCGACGCGGGCGACCGTCGTGATGAGCGCGCGGGGTGGATACGTGTACTGATTGAACGTGCCGAGCCCGACCGGATAGGTGAACTCGCGCACCACGTCGAGCACGATTGCCTCCGGCGCGACCTTGCCGAGCCGGTAGGGCCCGTTGGTGACGAGCAGGTGGCCCTTCTCGGCGACGAACTTCTCGAGTGCCTGCCAGCGGGCCTTGGCGGCATCGGGCGTGACCAGTGTTTCGAGCGCGCCTGGCCGGTACCCCGCCGCGGCGAATTCGGCGATGAGAGCGCGTAAGCTGGCGAGCTGCGCGGGATCGCGCACGAGATCGAGCCACGGCACGCCGCGCCGTTTCGCCTCGCCCTGGGAGAACGCCGCGATGCCGCGCTCGACCGCCGCCTCCATGAGCGCGAGCACGTGCCACGGCACCGAGCTCCACGGCGGGGCGAGCACCGCGCTCTCGTGCGCGTCGGCGGAAAGGTTGTCGAGGTAGACTTCGACGATCGGCGAGCGGTAGGTAAAGGTGAGGTCGGCAAGCGCGAGCGTGGTTTCCTCCACCTTCACGACGCGCGCGCCCCTGAACCGCTCGCGCATCAGCCGGGTCGCCGCCGCGACCGCGGGGTCGAACGTCTTGCCGTCATCGCGCTGTTCGCCCCAGCGCATCGCGAGCGCGTAAGGATAGAGCAGGTCGGCGGTCTCCATCAGTGTGCCGTCGTGGAACTCCGAAGCAAGCACGCGGTACGTGATTTTCTCGGTTGCGGCCGCATTGGCGCTGACCGGGACGAGCCGGCCGCCACGCTCCGGCACGATCGCATCGGCGGGGATGCGCAACGACTGCTTCGTCCGCGGCCCGTCGTCCGGCCGCAGTTCGACGCGATTGCCGACCCAGCGGCTGTTGTGGGGGATGGGCAGGAACGCGTCGTCGCCGATCGCGGACCACACCAGGTGCCCGGCGGCATCGGTGAAGCCGGCGACCGGATTCCAAGCGGCCGCCGGTTGCGTCGCGACGCCGAGGCGCAGCCAGCCGTTCCAGGGGAAATCCTTCAGCTTCACGGTGCGCAGGAACATCGGCGCGTTGAAGCCGGCCTGCGAGTCGACGAGGATGTTCTCGATGCCGTTGGAGAAGTCGTCATTGTGGAATTCGCGGCGCACGCCATAGCCCACGACGACCCGCTCGCAGTTGGCGGACAGCACCGTGATCAATTCGCGCTCGAGATTGATGCGTTCCGCCGCATCCTTGAACTCGTCGTGCGTTAGTCGATCGTAGATTTCGTCGGCGCGCTTGCCGGCATCGGGCGAGCCGAGCGCCGGGCGCAACAAGTGATAGGACTGAAACCAACCATTCTTCGCCCACGGTACCAGCGAGGCATTCATGCCCGCGCTCGCGAACGCCTTCCCGATCAGCTCGGCGACACGAACTTCATCGATACTCGCGTCCCACTCGCCGGGATCGTGTTGCGCCTCCAGCGGCGATTCCATCCCGGTGATGCCGGCGCGGAACTTGGGGAACGGGTGCCGCGCCGATGCCGTCGGCGGTTTGCCGGCGGGTACGCGGTCGGTGTGGCTGAGGTAGTCGGCATGAAACGGCGTTACCGGATATCGATGCGCAACCATCCCCGGAATGGCGGCCACCGAATCCATCAACGTCATCGACTCGATCTCGCGACAGCGCGCTTCGCGCGTCGAGAAGAATGGCGATTTCGGATTTAGTGTAACCGTTACCAGGAAATTCAACGAGGCAACCGATTTCAAATGGCTCGGAGCCGCCCCGGCAAACCGCGGCGCCGCGCCGACATAGGCGTGCAGCGGATCCGTCGTGTTGAGGAATTCTCGTGCCGCGCGCTCCGGATCAAGCGGTTCGATGCGGATTTCCTGGGGGTAGAACGAGGGATAGTAGGAGACCTCGTGGCCGGCCCATGCGGGGCTCGCCACCGCGGCACACGCGAGTGCCGCAACAAGTCTGCGCATTGCTGCGATCATCGTACCAGCTCAAGGAGAGAGAGCGCGGGCTTGCGGCCCGCGCTCCGGAATGACGACGCGTGCGTCGACGATCAGCTGACCTGCGGCCAGGTTTCCTTGATCCAGTTGTAGGTCGCGGTCGGATCGTTGTGCCCCTGGCCCGGCTTCGGCCATCCCGGAGGCGCCGTGATGTTGCGGATCGGGATGGTGATCATGCGGTTCGGGTCGAGGATCTGGAACTGATACTCGGGCACGTTCTTGGAGAAGCCGGTGACCGCGTCCTTGTAGCCCTGGTGGTTGTCGGGCCGGATGTAGAGGTAGCCGGCCGCGGTCTCGTAGTACATGCCTTCGAGCTGGCTGATGATCGCGTCCTCGTCGGGCCAGCCGCCCACCAGCTTGTTCGCCTTCTCGATCGCGTGCTTGTACATGTAGAGCGTGTGGTAGGCGCCGTCCGACTGGAAGTTCGGATACTCGTTCCAGCGCTTGAAGTACTTCTCGACGAAGGTCTTGTTGGTCGGCCAGCGGTTTCCCGGCGGGAAGGTGAAGTAGTAGTTCGAGTGCACGCCGGCGATCACGCCTTCCGGGTGGTCCTTGCCGATCGCATGCGGGGCGACGCCGAACGCGATGGTGCTGGCGAACTTGGCGTCCTTGAACATGCCGTAGCGCAGCGCCTGCTTGTACAGCGCCACGTAGTCGCCGCCCCACACCGACGACACGATCAGGTCGGGGTTCGACGAGATGGTCTTGGTGATGTGGGCGGTGAAGTCGGTGGTGCCGAGCTTCGGCCAGCCCTCGGAGACCGACTCCGCGCCGGGCACGAGCTTCTTGTAGGCGATCATGAAGTGATCGAAGGCGTTGCGGCCGTAACTGTAGTCCGGATGGATGTGCGCGATCTTCTTGGCCGTCGGCCAGGTCTGTGCCGCCGCCACCGCGCAGGTGACGCCGTCGGCCGACTGGATGTTGGTGATGCGGAAGGTGTATTTCGGGTTCGGCACCGCCTTGTCGAACAGGAAGTCGGTGCAGCCGTCGACGAAGATGGTGAGCAGGCCGAGCTCCTCGGCGACCGGCCCGAGCGCCGGCGTGTTGCCGCTCGAGATCACGCCGGTGAACATGTCGATCTTCTCGGACAGCTTCATCCGACGCATCTCTTTCACGTTGGCGTCGGTGCCGGCGTTCTCGTCCGCCGTGATGGTCTCGATCTTGCGCTTGCCCAGGATGCCGCCGGCGGCATTGATCTCTTCGGCGGCGAGGATGTGGCCCTTGAGCGAGGGCTCGCCGAGCACGGCGGCCGGCCCGGTCAGGAACGTCATGTGACCGAACTTGAGCGGCGTCGAGGGGATGTTGCCCTTCGGTGCGACGGCCTGGGCCGCGGCCGGACTGATGAGCGGCACGGACGAGGCTGCGGCGGCCGCCCCGACCGTCACGCCGAGGTTATTGAGAAAACTCCTGCGATCCACTGGCACTGTCATGGTGACCCTCTCTTGGGTGTGCGCATCGCCCCGTTGCCGCCGGAGCGGCAGTCTCAGTCTTCATGCTTGTTGTCGAGCGTAACGAGGGGACTGGCCGTTAAGCTTTGCCGCGGAGTGTAGGCCACTCTCGGGATGCGGGCTACCCCCGTCGCGCGCCGAGCCGATTTGTCTGACCGTGCGGGCAAAGGCCCATCCGGCCATGCGACTTAAGGCGCGAGGGCGCGACTAACGCCATCCGGCTCCAGCAGAATCGATGGCCTAGACCGGCGACGGCGCCGCGGCGACCGTCGCCTGCGGGGCCTGCTCGTCCTCGCGCCGGCCGGCGCGCCGCCACGCCACCGTGCGCCGCTCGACGAAGCGCGCCGCCATGTCGAACATGACGGTGAGCACCAGGATCATCAGCACCGCGGCCATGACGTGCGGGCTGTCGAGAATGGTGCGGTAGCGCGTGACCAGATAGCCGATGCCGGCCGCGGAGGTGAGCATCTCGGACACGACGACGCCGATGATGGTGAGCGCACCGCCGAGCCGCAGTCCCGTCAGCACGGTCGGGATCGACGCCGGGATGACGACGCGGGCGATCTGCTGCGGAACGGTCGCGCCCATGCTGCGCGCGGCGAGCAGGAGCTGGGGATCGATGGTGCGGATACCGGCGGCGGTCGAGAGCATCACGGGGAAGAAGCCGTAGATGCCGGCGAACGCGATCTTGGATTCCGAGCCGATGCCGAACCAGGCGGTGAAGATCGGATACAGGATCACGATCGGCACCGCATAGAGGCTGGAGAACACCGGCAGCAGCAGGTCGCGCAGCAGCGCCAGGCCGCCGACCAGCGCGCCGATCAGGATGCCGGCGCCGCAGGCGATCAGCATGGCGAACGCCACCTCGTAGAGCGTGACCACGAGCGCGGCCGCGTACTCGTGGCGGTCCTGGATCATCGCCGCGATGGTCTTGGACAGCGCGGGGAGGAACAGCTCCGGGATGAGGCCGGTGCGCGGCATGAGCTCCCACAGCACTAGCAGCGCGAGGAGGATCAGCCAGCGCACGGTCGCGGGAGCGGGGCGCATCTCAGTTCACCATGTCCCGGACGCGGCGCATCGCGAAGCGGTGCGACGCTGATCCGGGACCGTTCGAGGCCGTGACGGTCCCGGATCTGCAGCGCAACACTGCGTGCTGCGCTGCGTCCGGGACACGAGGTTGCTTCCTCGGCATCACACCGTCTTCCTGATCTGCTGCCAGATGCGGTCGCGCAGGCGCCCGAATACGTCGGTTGCCATCATCTCGTAGGTGCGCGGGCGCGGCAGCGTGACGGTGATGCGGTCGATGATGCGGCCCGGGCGCGCCGACATCACCAGCACCTCGTCGGCGAGGTAGACCGCCTCGGTCAGGCTATGGGTGATGAACACGACGGTCTTGGCGGTCTGCGACCAGATGCGCAACAGCTCATGGCCCATGGTCATGCGCGTCTGCTCGTCGAGCGCGGCGAACGGCTCGTCCATCAGCAGCACCGGCGGATCCTGCACCAGGCCGCGCGCGATCGAGACGCGCTGTTTCATGCCGCCGGAGAGCTCGTGCGGATAACGGGTGTCGAAGCCCTGCAGGCCGACCAGGTTGAGCATGGCGAGCGCGCGCTTGCGCCGTTCGTCTCTTGGTGCATGACGCAATGCGAGCGGAAACTCGATGTTGTCGAGCGCGGAGAGCCAGGGGAACAGGCTCGCCTCCTGGAACACGACCCCGACGCGGTCCGGATCGGGCTCGAGGATCGTGCGGCTCTGGATCTCGATCGTGCCGGACGTCTGACGGCGCAGGCCCGCCATCATCATCAGCAGCGAGGTCTTGCCGCAGCCGCTCGGCCCGACGATCACCACGAAACGCCCGGTGCCGACGGTCATCGAGATATCGTCGAGCGCCGGCACGGAACCGTCGCGGCCTTCGTAGACGTGGCTCACATGCGCGACACGAATCGCGCTCTCCGCGCATTGCTCGAGCGGCGTTCCTTGCGTTTGCGCATGATCTTTGCCCGAAAAGTCTGTCAACTTTTCGGGATCATGCGTTACGTGCGCCATGTGCTGCATCGAGCCTCCAGGGCGCGTACCGTCTCGTTGAACAGGATCGCGACCGCCGCGAGCAGGATCACGCCGGCGAACAGCTGGCGCATCTGGAAGTTCTCGCCCCAGTTGGCGATGAGGTGGCCGATCCCGGTGCGCGAGGCGTACATCTCCGCGATCATCACGCCGGTGAAGTTGAAGATCATGGAGATGCGCAAGGCCTCGAGCAGCACCGGCATCATGCTCGGAACGTAGACGCGCGTCAGGATCTGCGTACGCGTCGCGCCGTAGGAGCGTGCGACCAGCACGTGGTCGGCGCGCACCGATTCGACCGCCGCGGTCGCGCTCATGATCACGACGAACACGGTCGAGAACGCCGCATAGGCCACTTTCTGCTCGAAGCCGATGCCGAACACCAGGATGAACATGGGCAGGAAGATCGATTTCGGGATGCTGAACACGTAGAACAGCATCGGCTTGAGCACCTGCCCGAGATAGTCGTTCTCGGCGACCGCGACGCCGATCGCGGCGCCGAGCGGCACCGCGATGATGAAGGCGACCAAGACCTCGGCCGCAGTGACCAGGATCGCCTCCTGCACCTGCGGCCGTCCGAGGATGTCGGCGAGCATCGTCAGCACGTCGCTCAGCGGCGGCAGCAGGCGCGGGTTGACGATGCCGAGGCGCGGCAGCGCCTCCCACGCCGCGAGCACGAGCGCGAGCAGCGCGAGACGGACGACGATGATCTGGAGGCGCGTCACGACGTCGTCGGCACCGGGCGGAACGTGGTGACGTACATCTGATCGACCGGCGCCAGGTCGGTCATGCCGATCAGCTTCGCCATCTCGAGCGCGCGGCCCATCCATTCCGACCTGATCTCGCCGTCGGTCGACAGCTTCATGATGTTGCCGTCGAGCTCGGCGGCGGCGACCGCGGCCGGGATCTCGTCGATCTCGGCGATCAGCTTAACCGCGGTGTCGCGGTTGGCCGGTGCGCGCAGGAAGGAGAGCCCGCCGTAGAGCGCGTTCAGGGCCTTCTGCACCACCTGCGGCCGCTCGGCGATGATCCTCTCGGTCGCGATCCAGCTTCCCGTCGAGTGCGCCGGAACCGCGGCGCCGAAATCGATGATCGCACGCGCCTCCTTGGTCTGCATCACCTGGAAGGTGAGCGGCGAGTAGAGCACGGTCGCGTCGATGTTGCCCGAGAGCAGGTTCGGGACCAGCCCGCCGCCGCCGAGCGGCACGCGGGTAAACTTCACCTTGCGGTCTGCCTGGGTCCACAGCGCCAGGATGTCGGAGCCGGAGCCGGCCGAGGTGATGCCGACCTTCTTGCCCTCCAGCTCGGCGACGCTCTGGATCTTGGAGTCGTTGCGCACCATCAGGAACCAGCCGTAATAGCCGTTGGCGCCGTTGGCGACGATCTTCGACTTGACGCCCTTCTTGATGCCGGCGGACACGATCGAGGAGGAATTGAGGATCAGGTCGGCGGCCCCGGCCGCAAGCGCCTCGAAACATTCGGCACCGCCGCGGTAGATCGTCAGCTCGGCCTTGACGCCTTCCCGGTCGAACAGCTTATGCCGCACGGCGGTCTCGGCGATGATGGTCGGCCAGTAGGTCTTGGTCGGCAGGCCGATGCGGATCACCTGCGACTGAGCGCGTGCCGGCATGGCGGACAACGCAGCGAGGCCGCCCGCACCGAGGGCGAGAACGCGCCTGCGGGAATGTTTCGCATGCGGCAGCAGAATGGTCATGGATCTCCTCCCCAATTGTTTCCCCAAGGTCCGTTTCTTGTTCACGCAGCATTTCGCGTTGCCGCGGCGACCGGAAGACGGCCGGTTGTCACATGTCACGCCTTCGGATCGGCATCGAGCCGCGCCACCCAGCCTTCGAGCCCGGCCCGCGCGGCCGGATAACGCCTGAGCACATCGGGGTCGTGGCCCGGCACGATGTGGTTCGGCGACGTCGCGAGCCGTTTGATCGTGGCGTACCCTTCCAGCACTTCGGCGACATTGTAGGTGATCGGGAACACCCGGCCCTGCTCGATGTGGGCGTAAAGGTGGGTCGCGTCGGCGGCGAGCACGACTTGGCCGCGCCGCGTCTTCACCTCAATGCATTGCAGGCCTTTCGAGTGGCCGCCGATCCGGTGCACGACGATGCCGGGCGCGATCTCGTCGCTGCCGTCGTGAAATGCGACGCGACCCGCGAAAACCTTGCGCACCATGGCGACCACGTCGTCGGCCTCGAACGGGATGCGCATGTGCGCGTGGCACATGCAGCGGCCGGTGGCGTAGGCCATCTCGCAGTCCTGCAGGTGATAGCGCGCCTTCGGGAACAGGTCGTAGTTGCCGGTGTGGTCGTAATGCAGGTGCGAGACGATGACGTTCTCGACCTGGTCGGGCTCGATTCCGATCGCCTTGAGGCCTGCGCCGATCGGCCGCGTGATGCGCCGCTGCCGCTTCGTCGCCATGGCCTCATCGAAGCCGGTGTCGACGACGAAGCTGCCGTGCGGGCCGACGATCGCCCAGACGTAATAGTCGAGCGGCTGCAGGATGTCGTGCGGGTCGCCGCCGATGTAGTTCTCGGACGCCTTGCGGTCGTGGTGCCCGTACTTGACGGCGTAGATCTCGTGGACGTCGCCGGCCATGTTGCCCCCTCACGGCTTCTTCTTCGCGCGCACCTCGACGCCGGCCCAGCGCTCGACCAGCTTCACGATCTCGGTGAAGTCGGAGTCCGCGCCGTTCTCGGCATTGGCCATCAGCCACATTTGGCGCACCGCGCTCGACACCGGCATCGGCACGCCGAGCGCCTCGCCTTCCTCGAGGCAGACGCGAACGTCCTTGTACATGAGCCCGGTATGGAAGCCGTAGTCGAAGCCGCCGGTCATGATCGAGCGGGGGAATTTATCGCGCACGGCCGTGTTGGCGCCGGAGCCGGCATTGATCACGTCGACCATGACGGATGGATCGAGCCCGGCCTTCACGCCCATCACCATGGCTTCGCAGCTCACCGCCATGGCGGTGGCCGAAAGGAGATTGTTGCAGAGCTTCATGGTCTGGCCCATGCCCGGCTTGTCGCCGATGAAGAACGGTTTGCCGATCACGGAGAGCACGGGCTTCAACTCCTCGAAGCCGGCGCGCGGACCGGCATACATCACGGCGAGCGTGCCTTTCTCGGCGCCGCCGACGCCGCCGCTGACCGGCAGGTCGATGCCGTCGATGTTCTTCGCCCTGAGCGCATCGGCGATGCGCACCGCCATGCGCGCCCCGGTGGTCGAGAGATCGAGGAAGCGCCGCACTTTTGTGCCCTCGATCACGCCCTGCGCGCCGGTCGCGACGGCAAAGACCACGTCGGGCGTGGGCAGGCTCGCCATCACGGTCTCGCACCGGTCGGCGACGTCGCGCGCGGAAGCTCCCGCCTGCGCGCCGAGGCTGGTAAGCCGCGACATCATCTGTCCGTTGGTGTCGTAGACGACGAGCTTGTGTCCGGCCTCGACCAGCCGCCGGGCCATCGGATAGCCCATGTTGCCGAGGCCGATGAAACCGATCTCCATGAATAGGCTCCGCGCTTTTCGGTTCTATTGGTTGTTGCGATTTCAGGCTTTTGCCTGCTCGGCGAACACCTCGCGCGCGGCGCGGAACGCGTCGACGCCGGCCGGCACGCCGGCATAGATCGCGACCTGCATGAACACCTCGCGGATCTCGTCCTTGGTGACGCCGTTGGTGAGCGCACCGCGGATGTGCAGGCGCAGCTCGTGCGGGCGGTTGAGGATGGTGAGCATCGCGAGGTTGAGCATGCTGCGGGTCTTGCGCGACAGCCCTTCGCGCCCCCAGCCGGCGCCCCAGCAATACTCGGTGACGAATTCCTGGAACGGCCGGTTGAAATCGTCGGCGCTCTTCATCGAGTTCTCGACATAGGCTTTGCCAAGCACCGCGGTGCGGATCTCCATTCCGGTGTCGAAGGTCTTCTGGTCCATCTTGTTCTCCTTGATTGTGTGTGGTCACGCAGCGACGTGGTCGAGCGCCGCGAGCAGGTAGGGACGAAACGCCGGATAGTTCTCGATCATGGGGAAGTGGCCCATGCCTTTCATGATGGCGAACCGCGAGCCGGGGATGGAGGCGGCCACCGCCTCGCTCATCGCGGGGGTGCAGGAATAGTCGTATTCGCCGGTCAACAGCGCGACCTTGCAGCGGTTGGTGTCGATGCGCTTGATGTCCTCGCGCGCGTCCCAATCGAGGCTGTAGAAATGCACGTCGCCCTGGTACACGCCCGGCCCCGACTGACTATAGTACCACCAGTTCTCGCGCCGGCTCGCCTCCGGACTGTGCGGCGAGTTGAGCCCGTAGGTATAGCTCGCCGCAAGCTCGCCGCCGTGGATCGCGGGATGATGCAGGAGCTCGTTGTAGCGGCCGGGCGCGTAGGCCGAGCTTTCCAGGCCGACGATGCCGGTGAGCTCTTCCTGATACTGCGCGGCGAGCTTGAGCACGATCGCGCCGCCCATCGAGCAGCCCATGACCACCGGCCGCTCCAGGCGCAGCGCCAGCCACACCGCGCGGATCATCGCCAGATAGGACGCCGTGGTGAGGCGATACTTCTTCAGCCACCAGCCGTCGGCCGGCGTCGAGCGTCCGTGATAGGGCAGGTCGAACGCGACGACGCGGAAGCGGTCGGTGACGTCCTTGTCGTTGAGCACATGGCGATATTGCCGGCTGTCGGCACCCGCCGTGTGCAGGCACAGCAGCGGCACGCCTCGGCCCGCTTCCTCGACGTGCACGCGGTGCGCGGCGCCCTCGATGTCGACGCCGAGATAGCGCCCGACGATGGGCTCGAACTCACCCATCGGGCGCTCCGGTCTCGCGCATCAGGTTCATCATCCGGTGCAGCGCACGCGCGTTCTGCATGGCGACCAGCGCGTCGCCTTCGAGCACGAACTCCGGCACCCGCATCAGCATGGCGAAGAAGTCGTGGAACAGCGGCGGCGGGTCGGGCTGCAAGAACTTGCGCCACACCGCGACCGGCGCGCGGAACCCGAACAGGGTGCGCACGTCGAGCCGCGGCCCGGCCACCATCTCGACGATGCACCCCTTCTCGACCTTGAGCGCGTGCCGCGCCTCGCCGAAGGTGAGCGCAAAGCTCGTTGTGAACCAATCGCCGATCACCCGGAGCTCCGGGTCCGCGTTCACGCGCTCGCGGTAGCGCGCAAGCCAGGCGGCGCCGGGATAGTCCGGCATTACTGCTTCGGCCAGATCGGCTGCGCCAGGGCGGTGCCTGCCGGATAGACGGTGACGGGCACGCCGTTCTGCCACTGCACAATCGCGAGATCGGCATCGACGCGCCGGCCGGCCTCGTCGAACTTGACGCGCCCGCCGGGGAAGTAGCGGCCGGGGCCGTCGCGCAGGTCCATCTCGCGGATCGCGGCGGCGACCTTGCGACGGTCGGCCGCGCCCGCTTTCTCCAGCGCCTCCTTGAAGATCCACATGTCGCCGTAGCTCGACAGCGAATCCTGCGTGATCCACGGTTCATTGGTCTTGTCGACGAACTGCTTCATGATCTGCTCCTGGCCCTTGCCGCTCCAGTTGCCGACCACCGTCATCACGCCTTCGAGCAGGTCCTTGCCGAGGTTCTTGAGCATGTCGGGCGCCGCGATATGGGCGCCGTTGGAGATCACCGGAACGCGCCCGCGCCCGAGGCCGAACTCGTGCATCTTCTCCAGGCACAGCTTGTCGTCGGAGATCGACGTCGGCAGCAAGAGCAGGATGTCGGGCCGCGCCGAGCGCACCTTCTGGATCAGCGGCGTGCAGTCCGACAGCGGCGGCGTGAAGGTCTCGTCGACCACGAGTCTCAAACCGAGCTTCTGCAGGCCCCCTTCGCGCATCGGCTTGGAGAAGGCGACCGCCGCCGCGGTGTTGTCCTGGATGATGCCGACGGTCTGCGGCTTCTTGCCGGTCGCGGTCTCGGCGAGCTTGACCAGCGAAGGCATCGCGTTGTTGGCCTGCAGGCCGCCGGTGAGCGAGGTCTGGAACACGAACTTGAAGCCGCGCGCCGTGATCTGGTCGGAATACGAGAGCGTCAGGATCGGCAGCTCGGCGCGCTCGGTCACTTCGGTCACGCCGAGGGTGAAGCTCGACAGCCAGGCACCGGTCGCCCCGATCAGGTCGGGCTCCTGGGCGACCATGCGCTGGGCGGCGTTCTTCGCCTTCTCGACGTTGTCGCCGGCATCGAACACCAGCAGCTTGAGCTTGGCGCCGCCCAGCGCCTTGATGCCGCCGGCGTTGTTGATGTCTTCGATCGCCAGGTTGGCGCCTTTGAGCATGAGGTCGCCCTGGCGCGCCCAGGGGCCGGACATCGGCGCGATCAGGCCGACCTTCACCTCGGTCTGCGCCACCGCCGGAGCGGCCAGCGCGACACCGAGCACGAGCGCAGTCAGTGCCCTGCGGAACGTCATGATTTCCTCCCTCGAATTTCTGTTTCTCGCTCAGTTGCCCGGAGCATCGTGGACGCCGGGAAAGAACATGTCCTGCCAGGTCTTCGGCCGGTTCCGGATGGTGCCGACGTCGGCCATGAAGTTCGCGTATTTCATGAGGTTCTCGGGCGAGGTGGTGAAGCGGATGTCGGGATCGTTGATGATTTCCATCACGTCCTCGACCTTCCATCCCCGGCCGTCGTCGGATTTGAGGAACAGCTGGGCGGCCGCCTTGCGGTCGGCGTTGATGAAGTCGATCGCGGCCTGCAGCGCTTTCAGCACCGCCGCATAGGCCTTTGGGTTCTCCTCGTAGAAGCGGCTCGGCGCATACAGCATCGTGAACGTGCTCGGGCCGCCCATGATCTCGTTCGAGGTCGTGATGGTCCTGATCTTGGGGTCCTTGCGCTCGCGCTGGTGGAATGGCGGCGCGGTGAAGTGCGCGGTGATCTCGGTCCTGCCGGAGAGCAGCGCGATGACCCCGTCGGGATGCGTGAGCGAGACCGTATAGGGATCGTAGCGCGCGTACTCGGCTGGGCCGAAGTCCTTGATCGCCGCCATCTGCATGATGATCGCCGGGATCGACACTTTCACGGCGGTGACGGCAATCTTGTCCTGGGGGCCGAGATCGCGCAGCGATTTCAAGCTGGGCGAGTTGGTGTTGAGATACATCGGGATCGACGTCATCGCCGCGACCCCTTTGACCTTCATGGAGGTCGCGGTGCGGTCCCATAGCGTGATGAAGGCGGGCGGGCCCGCCGGCGCGAAATGCGCGGCGCCCGACACCAGCATGTCGTTCACGAGCGCGGGTCCGCCGAGCTTGATGTACTCGGCGCGCAGGGTGAGGCCCAGCTCGCGCGCCTTGGCCTCGACCAGCTTGTTCTCCTCCATCACGATCAGTGGAAGGAACCCGATGCCGCCGGCGCCCTTGGGGATCTTGACCACGTCGACTTCGGCGCGCGCGAGAGCCGGGAGGCAGAGAATCGCACCCAACGCCAGGATCGCGGCGCGTTTCATGGCTTGCCTCCCGGCGCGTCGACGGCGCGCCAATTCTTGTCCGCCAATTGTCTTGGTGGCTTGTCTGCTTGATTGTGATACCGATACCAGAGACCCGCCCGCCTCGGAAGAGCTTGCCCACTCCGCTGCCCAACTTGCCGACGATGAATTCGAATTTGACCACCGAGCGGCCGACCTTCGTCACGCACCTTGAGTGCGCGATGACCGGCGAGCGCTATGAGGCGGATCGGCTGCACAACTTGTCCCGCGCGAACAAGCCGCTGCTGGTGCGCTATGACCTCGGCGGCGTGCAGGCGGCCTTGACGAAGGACGCGCTCGCCGAACGCCCCAACGATCTGTGGCGCTGGCGCGAGCTGCTCCCGGTGCGCAAGTGCGCCGACATCGTGAGCCTGGGCGAAGACGCGACGCCGCTGATACTGCTGCCGCAGCTTGCAAGAAAGCTCGGAGGCGGCGAGATCATCGTCAAGGACGAGGGCCGCCTGCCGACCGGCTCGTTCAAGGCGCGCGGTCTGGTCATGGCGGTATCGATGGCCAAGGCGCTCGGCGTCACCCACATGGCGATGCCGACCAACGGCAATGCCGGCGCGGCGCTTGCCGCCTATGCGAGCCGCTGCGGCATTCGCACCACGATCTTCTGTCCGGAGGATACGCCCGAGATCAACCTGTCCGAGATCGCGCTGCAGGGCGCCAGGGTCTATCGCGTCAACGGGCTGATCGATGACTGCGGCAAGCTGGTCGGGCAGGGCAAGGAGGCCGCGGGCTGGTTCGACACCTCGACCTTGAAGGAGCCGTATCGCATCGAAGGCAAGAAGACGATGGGGCTCGAGCTCGCCGAGCAGTTCGGCTGGGAGCTGCCCGACGTGATCTTCTATCCGACCGGCGGCGGCACCGGCCTGATCGGCATGTGGAAGGCGTTCGCCGAGCTGGAGGCGATCGGCTTCATCGGATCGAAACGTCCGCGCATGGTGGCGGTGCAGGCGGAGGGCTGCGCGCCGATGGTGCGCGCGTGGGAAAGAGGCGACGAGCATGCGCCGCGCTTCGAGAATGCTCACACCATCGCGTCCGGCATCCGCGTGCCGCAGGCGATCGGCGACTTCCTCATTCTGCGCGCGGTGCGCGAGTCGGACGGCTTCGCCATCGCGGTCTCCGACGCCGCGATCACGGCAGCGGTCGACGAGGTCGCGCGCGCGGAAGGCTTCCTGTTGTGTCCGGAAGGCGGCGCGACCTATGCGGCCTACAAGGCCGCGCTCGCCGACGGTCGCGTCAAGAAGACCGAGCGCGCCGTGCTGTTCAATTGCGCCACCGGGCTGAAGTACCCGCTGCCGCCGGTCAAGGCGTTCCTCGACCGCACCAAGCCGATCGACTTCCCGGCGCTGTAGCCGCGCCTTGCCGGCGCTGCTCGAGACCCTATCTGTCGGCCATGTCCGACGTCCTTGCCCCGAGCTTCGATCTCACCAGCCGCACCGGCTGGCCGGAGAATCTGCGCTTCCTGCTGGAGCGCTATCCGCGCGAGGTCTGGCAGGACCACGCCAACCTCGGCGACATGGCGCGCTTCTGGCTGCAGCGGCACGACATGTTCCGCGAGCTCGGCGACGCCTTGCAGTCGGCGACGCAAGCGTTCCGCGCCGGCCATGCGACGGCGCAGGATTTCCGCGCCTGGTTCGCGCCGCGGCTGCAATTCTTCGTCTCGCAGCTCAACGCGCATCATCAGGTTGAGGACCTGCATTACTTCCCGGTGTTCAGTGCGGCCGAGCGCCGGCTCGCCAAGGGCTTCGCGGTATTGGAGAGCGATCACGAGACGATCCATCAGGCGATCGTCGCGACGGTCGGGCCGGCGAACGAACTGCTCAAGGCCATGGAAGGCGACGGCGATGCGATGCGGCTCGCCGGCGACCGCTACGCGGATGCGAGCGAGCGGCTGATCCGGCAGCTGACGCGCCACCTTGGCGACGAGGAGGACCTGATCGTCCCGCTGATTCTCGATCGCAGCGAGCAGGGGTTGGGTGTCGGCTGACCTGCCAGTCGGCTCTAAATTATCTTAAGCTTTTGTTCTTATTCACTTTTCCACTATGGAGAGGCAATTCGAGCCGGGCAGTGGAAAATCATCAGCATTCAGATAGTTGCGTCAAAAATCAGCGTCCCCGGAGCCGCGCCACCAGCTCCGGCGTCGGGTAGGAGTCGGCCGGGAAGCCGAGCTTGAGCTGCTCGGCCTTCACGGCCGCGCGGCTCTTGATGCCGAGGAAGCCGTCGATCTTGCCGACGTCGTGGCCGCGCCGCGCCAGCAGTTGCTGCAGCTCGCGGATCTGCGCCGAGGCGAACGGCGCCACCGTTCCGCTGCCGCGCTTCATCGGTGGCGCGCCGGCGATGCGGGTCGCCAGGTAGGCCGCCGAGGTCGAGTAGACCAGCGACTGGTTCCATTCGAGGAAGACCTGGAAATTCGGATAGGCGAGGAACGCCGGGCCGAACCGGCCCATGGGCAGGAGCAGCGAAGCGGGCTGCGCGTCGGCGGCGATCGGGCTACCGTCCGCGCGCGTCACGCCCCAGCGCGCCCATTGGGCGTGTGGATGCTGGATCGTCAGGTCGGCCTGCTCCCATGGCATGTTCGCCGGCGCGCGCACCTCTTCCAGCCACGGCTGCCCGCGTTTCCATCCGATCTTGGAGAGGTAGTTGGCTGCCGAGGCGAGCGCGTCCGGGGTCGAGCGGATCAGGTCGCGGCGGCCGTCGCCGTCGTAGTCGACGCCGTAATCGTAATAGTGCGCCGGCAGGAACTGGAATTGACCAAGTTCACCCGCAAACGGGCCGATCATCTGCTCCGCCGAAAGGTCGCCGCGCTCGATGATCTTGAGTGACGCGAGCAGTTGCTTGCGGAACAGATCGGGCCGGCGGCAGTCGTAGGCGAGCGAGGTCACCGATTTGAGCGTCGGCAGGTTGCCCATGAAGCCGCCGAAATCCGTCTCGAGCGCCCAGAACGCCGCGATGACCGGCGCCGCTACGCCATATTGCTGCTCGACGCGCTGGAACAGGGCGCGGTTCTTGGCCAGACGCTGGATGCCGCCGTCGATCCGGTGCTTCGCCACCATGCGGTCGGAAAATTCCAGGAAGGTCTGCGAGAACACCTTCTGCCCGCGGTCCTTGTTCACCACCGACTGGTCGTAGACCATCAGGTGCGAAGCGGCCGCGATCGTGCGCTGCGAGACACCCTGCGCCACCGCTTCGCGCTTGAACTCGTCGAGCCAGCGCTCGAAGCTCGTACCGCCGCGGCAGCTTTGCGTCTGCGCGAGGGCGGGCGAAGCGCCGGCGAGCAGGGCGGCCAGCGCCGCGGTGATCGCCGTGTTGCTAGAGCGCCGCAATGGTCTGCACCTCGATCAGGAAAGGGCGATCAATACGGTTCGTGCTGGACGGCGCTCAGCGGATAGGCGCTGAACACATCGGCGTAGCGCAGCGGCGGCAGCGGGCAGACGTAGGACCGGTCGAGCTTCGCCATGCTGTCGCAGCCGAGCAGGCCGAGGTCGCGGCGGATTTCGTCTTCGAGCAGCTCCAGCATGCGCACGATGCCGGGACCTCCAGCCGCCGCGAGCGCATAGCAGTAGAGCCGGCCGATGCCGACCGCGCTCGCGCCCATGGCGATGGCCTTGAGGACATCGGTGCCGCGATAGAACGCGCCGTCGATCAGGATCGGCACGCGGCCTTTCACCACGTCCACGACTTCGGGAAGGATGTCCATCGCGCCGCGTGCATGGTCGAGCGCGCGGCCGCCATGGTTGGTCACGTAGATGCAGCCGACTCCGCTGTCGAGCGCGATCTGCGCATCCTCTGCGGTCTGGATGCCCTTGATGATGATGTCGGCTTCCGGGTGACGCTTGTGGAAGCGTTCGATCAGCGCCCAGTCGAGCGAGGCCTGGATGTCGTGCTCGACCTGGCTGCGGCCGGACCAGCGATTATAGCGCTTCACCACGTCGCGCTCGCGCCGCGAGTAGTGCGCAAGATCGACGGTGAAACAGAACTGCGGCGCGAAACCCGCATCCTGCGAGCGCCGGTAGATGTCGTCGACGAACTGGTCGTCGCCACGCACATACAGCTGGAAGATCTTGTCGGCTTTCGGCGCGCGCTTGGCGGTCTCTTCCAGCGGCGGCTCGGTGGCCGAGCTTTGCATCATCGGAATGCCGAACTCGCCGGCCGCCTCCGCGACGGTCGCGACGCCGCCGTCCCAGAACAACTGCAACCCGCCGACCGGCGCGATGAACACCGGCAAGCGCACCTTGCGGCCGAACAGCGTGGAGCTGCAGTCGGGGGTCCGCACGTTGCGCAGGACACGCGGCTTGAACGCGATCGCGTCGAGCGACTGGCGATTGCGCGCCATCGTGGTCTCGGTCTCGGTGCTGCCGACGACATAGTCGTAATTGTTGCGACTGAGGTTGAACCGTGCCGCCTTGATGAACTCATGCAGGTTCTGAAATTTCTCGTTGACGTCCATTCCGAACTTCCTTCCTTCCCCTAACCAACCATCGTCAGCCCGCCGCTGACGCTCAACACTTGCCCGGTGATATAGCTCGCCGCGTCGGAGGCAAAGAACAGGACCGCGTCGGCGATCTCCTCCGGCTGCGCCACGCGGCGGAACGGTATCGCCTTGGTGAGCGCCTCCTGGTAGCCGGGCGGATTGTTGCGCCAGCGCGGCGTGTCGGTCGGGCCCGGGGCGACGCAATTCACGTTGATCTGGTAGCGCGCCATCTCGCGCGCGAGCGACTTGGTGAAGGCGATGATGCCGCCCTTGGCGCCGGCATAGACGGTCTCGCCGGCGCTGCCGACGCGGCCGGCGTCGCTCGAGATCGAGATGATCTTGCCGCTGTTGCGCTCGATCATCGGGTCGAGGAACGCGCGCGTGACCATGACGGGGCCGAGCAGGTTGGTGTCGATGATCTTGCGCCAGAACTCCGCCGTGTTCTTGAGGAACGGCTCGGGCCGGAACCAGCCGGCATTGTTGACCAGGATATGCGGCAGCAAGCCGCTTGCGTTCAGTGAAGCTTTCAACGCATCAATCTGGGCTTGATCGCAGATATCGAGGGCAAATGCGTGCGCTTTGCCGCCGGCGTCGCCGGCCGACTTGGCGGTCTCCTGCGCGCTCGTGCCATCCGCATCGGTTGCGATCACGGTCGCGTCGGCACGCGCGAACTTCAGCGCGATCGCATGGCCGATGCCCGAGCCGGCGCCGGTCACGAGCACGGTTTTTCCGCCGAAATTCATCGATTATCCCGCGAAAGTCGGCGCGACATTAGGAGGCGCGTGCGCGCAAGGTCAAGGCGAGCGGGCGGAAGACCTGCCTTGCCTGGACAGCGTGACTGCGCCGCCGTTAAGTGTCGGCGTCAAGCCGCAAAGACGAGGTCCGCCATGCGCAAGGGTCCGGTCGCGAAAACACCCGTTTCGGCGATCCAGCCGCAGCATTTCAAGTGGGAATTCGCCGATCGGGTCGCGACCGTCACGCTCGACCGGCCGGAGCGCAAGAACCCGCTCACCTTCGAGAGCTACGGCGAACTGCGCGACACGTTCCGCGCGCTGCAATACGTCGACGAGGTCAAGGCCGTGGTGATCACCGGCGCGGAGGGCAATTTCTGCTCCGGCGGCGACGTGCACGACATCATCGCGCCCTTGACCAAGGCCAAGATCACCCAGGTGCTCGAATTCGCGCGGATGACCGGCGACGTGGTCAAGGCGATGCGCGCATGTCCGCAGCCGATCATCGCCGCGGTCGACGGGGTGTGCGCCGGAGCCGGCGCGATCCTCGCCATGGCGGCGGACCTGCGCTACGGCACGAAACGGTCAAAGACGGCGTTCCTGTTCACGCGCGTCGGCTTGGCCGGCTGCGACATGGGAGCCTGCGCGATCCTGCCGCGCCTGATCGGCCAGGGTCGCGCCTCCGAGTTGCTCTATACCGGCCGCTCCATGAGCGGCGAGGAGGGCGAGCGCTGGGGCTTCTTCAATGAATTGTGCGAGCCTGGCGAGGTGCTCAAGCGCGCGCACGAGATGGCTCGCTCGCTCGCCCACGGACCCTCGTTCGCCCACGGCATGACCAAGCGCATGCTGGAGCAGGAATGGGCCATGGGCATCGCGGAAGCGATCGAGGCGGAAGCGCAGGCGCAGACCATCTGCATGTACACGGAAGATTTCCGCCGCGCCTACCGGGCGTTCGCCGCCAAGGAGCGGCCGGTGTTCGAGGGGGATTGACCCCGCTGCCGAAGATCGCCCTGCGGCCAGGATCGATCAGCATCACATGAACGGCTCGGGCGCACGGCGCGATCCCGGCCCGAGCCGTCCGAACAGGAGTGCAGGCTCAGGTTTTCATGATGAAGATGATATCCACGAACGGCGGGAGGATATCGATCCGACTGTTCCCTCCCGTCCCGCCGTCGGTGTAGCTGTTCACGAGGTAGTCGACGACGGTGGTGTGGTTTACCACCCCGCTCCCTCCATCCTCACGCAGGGCATTGGCCGCGTGGCCCGTGACCAGCTTGTGGGAATGTGGAGGCAGTGGAATCGTCGCGTCGTTCGAGCCACCTCTCTTCCCGACGCTCGCCACGTCTCCGGTTCCACGAATGAACCTGCCGCGGAGATCGGGGGTGCCATTGGCGCCGTCGCAAACCGCCCAGCCGGCGGGCGCCGCCGCTCCGACCTTCACATGATACGCAACGATTGTTCCCACGGGCAGATCAGCCATTTGTCCCTCCTGTTGCATTCCACCGTGATCGCCGAGGAGAATATCCAGCCGGCCCCCTTCCGATCGTGAGCTGCCTCACCAACGAGCAAATTGTTACGCCGCGCCCGCCCGGCGTTCGCCGCGAAAGCGCGGCCGGTGTTCGAGGGTGACTGAGCGTTGATCGCTCGGCGCCCCTGCGGCATAGTCCGGCCGCTGCGCCGCCAGGTGTCGGAGGGAACCCATGCGAGAGCCCCGCATCAGCTACGTCGATCCCACGACGATCAAGGACGCCGACATGCTGGCCGAGCTCGACCGCTGCCGGCGCGAGGGCACGCCGCGGCCGGAAAGCCAGGCGGTGCGGGCGCATGTGCCGGCGGTGTTCTGGTCGTTCGCCAACTCCTGGCGCGACGTATTCAAGAACGGCGTCGCCGACCACGGCATCAAGGAGCTGTGCCGCATCTATGTGTCGCGCTCGGTCAAGTGCGAGTATTGCGGCAACCAGCGCTCGATCAAGGCGGCGAAGGCGGGAGTCGTCGAGGACGACTACCGCGACCTGATCGATTTCGAGAGCTCCTTGCGCTACGACGACCGGCAGAAGGCGGCGCTCGCCTACGCCGAGGCGATCACCTGGGACCTGCCCGTGAACGACGCGTTCTGGGCGCGGCTGCACCAGCACTTCAATGAGCCAGAGCTGGTCGAGATCGGCTATTTCATCGCGCTCACCATGGGCCAGCAGCGCTGGCTGCGCACGCTCGACATCGAGCACCACCAAATCCTTCCCGGCACCGACGCGTCGATGGCGCCCGGCTTCGAGACCGAGGACGCGCTGATCCGCTCGAAGCAGCAGGCGGACTACTGGGCCAAGAAGTCGGCGCAGCCGGCGCCAACCAGCCACGCGGCCGAGTGACGAACGTCCGCATTCGCGTCGAAAATCTCGCCAAGAGCTATGGCGCGCTGGAAGTTTTCCGCAGCGTCAGTCTCGACGTCGGCGACGCCGAGATCGTCGCCATCGTCGGCCCCTCCGGGTGCGGCAAGACGACGCTGCTGCGCTGCATCGACGGACTGATTCCGCCGTCGGCGGGTAGCATCACCATCGAGGGCGAGCGCGTCGAGAAGCCGCTGCCCGGCGTCGCCATGGTGTTCCAGCAATTCGGCCTGTTTCCGTGGAAGACCGTCTACGCCAATATCGCCTATGGACTGCGGCTTGCCGGCACGTCGCGGGCCGAGATTGCGGCGCGCGTCCCGCACTTCGTCAAGCTGGTGGGGCTTGCCGGATTCGAGGAGGCTTATCCGTACCAGCTGTCGGGCGGGATGCAGCAGCGCTGCGGTCTCGCGCGCGCGCTCGCGATCGAGCCGCGCGTGCTGCTGATGGACGAGCCGTTCGCGGCGGTCGACGCGCAGACGCGCGAGATCCTGCAGTTCGAGCTGCTGCGCATCTGGCAGCTGCGACCGACCACCATGGTGTTCGTCACCCATTCGATCGAGGAAGCGGTGCTGATGGGCGACCGTGTGGTCGTGCTCAAGGGCCGGCCGGCGGGCGTGTTCGAGACCATCGAAGTCGATTTGCCCCATCCGCGCACCCGTGCAACGCTTGGCCACGCGCGCTTCGCGAGCCTGCGCGAGCACGTCTGGTCGACCCTGATGGACGAGGCGCGGGCGGCGGAACTGCAGCTGCAAACACGCTCATGAGCAAAGAAGGAACGACAAGGAGGACGACATGAGGAAAGCAGGCCTCGCGGCGATCGTGCTGGCGCTCGCGCTGACCGGATCCGCGGCGGCACAGACGCGGCCGAAGGCGACCATCGGCATGCCCGGCATCCCGCCGGTGTTCATCAGCGCGCTCTACTATGTCGCCGCCGACCAGAAGCTGTTCGAGAAATACGGCGTCGACGTCACCCTGCGGCAGTTTGCGACCGGCACCGACGCGGCGCGCGCGGTCGTCGCGGGGGATATCGAGCTTTCCATGTCGCCGACCGGCCTCATCATCAACATGGTGTCAAACGCCAACGTCGATGTCGTCGCCATCCATGGCTACGAGAGGCCGACGTGGCGCCTCGTCTCGTACGATCCGGCCGTGACCAAATGCGAGGACATGAAGGGCAAGCCGGTCGCGGTCGACGCGCTCGGCGGCGCGCGCTCGATCGCGCTCAACCAGATGCTGCGCTCGTGCAATCTCAGCGCCAACGACACCCAGCAGGTGCCGGTGAGCGCGAACTCGCCGGCCGCGATGATCGCCGGGCAGGTCCAGCTCGCCGTGCTGCATCTCGACGAAGTCCCGACGGTGGAGCGGCAGGCCGGCAAGAAGCTCGCCGTCATTCTCGACGTCAACAAGGTGATCCCGGTCAACCACTATCTGCTGCTCACGACGACGCGCAAACGCGTCGCCGAGCAGCGCGACACGCTGGTGCGCGTCATCGCCGCGCTGATCGAGGCGCAGAAGTACATCAGCGACCCGAAGAACCTCGATCAGGTCGCCAAGGCGGTCGCGCCGACCGGGCGCAGCCCGGATGACGCCAAGTATGCGGTCACCGAGTACGTCAAGATCGAGTTCTGGCCCAAGGACAGCGCCGGGCTCGATCAGAACAAGCTGGAGGCCGTGGTGGCGACGCAGAAGCGCGTCGGCGCGATCCGGCCCGAGGCGACGCCGGCGACCTACGAGCGCCTGGTCGACACGAGCCTATGGCAGGACGCGGTCAAGCTGGTGAAGTGAGGGTGCGCGTGCGCCACACCGCGCTGACGCGGCTTGCGCCGGTCGTGCTGTCGCTCCTGCTCGGCGCGGTGCTGTGGGAGCTGATCGCGAGCCGCACCAATCCGGCCTTCCTGGCCCGGCTCACCACCACGCTGGCGCGCGTCTACGAGTACACGCTGTCCGGCGTGCTCGTCGGCGCGCTGCGCAGTTCACTCGCCTTGTTCTTCACCGGGCTCGCCGCCGCGATCGTAGTCGGGGTCGCGGTCGGGCTCGTGCTTGCGCGCGTGCGCATCCTGCGCGTCGCGCTCGAGAGCTACATCATGGTGCTGTACGCCACGCCCATGGTGGCGCTGATCCCGTTCGTGCTGTCGATCCTGGGCTTCGGATTCGTGCCCAAGGCGCTGGTCGTGTTCCTGTTCGCGCTGTTCCCGATCCTCTACAACACCATCGAAGGCGCACGCAGCCTGAAACCCGAGATGCTGGAAGTCGCGCTATTCGTTCCGCTCCAGCGAATGGGCGATCTGGCGCGACCTGCTCATTCCCTACACCTTGCCGTTTGCGCTGACCGGCATCCGCCAGGCCATCGGGCGCGGGCTCGTCGGCATGGTGGCGGCGGAATTCTTCCTCTCCGGAAGCGGCATCGGCCTGTTGATCGTGCGCAGCGGGCAGGACTTCGACATTCCCGGGCTCTACGGCGCGATCCTCGTTGTGACTTTGCTCGGCGTGGTGCTGATCGCGCTCGGTCGTGTGCTGGAGGATCGTTTTGCCACGTGGCGGGGGCTTGCGCGATGAGTGTCGCCGACCGCATCGAGCCTCAGCGGACCGCCGGCGTGCTCTCCACCGACGCCCTGGCGCGCCTCGTTGCCGGGGTGGCGATCCTGGGCGCGTGGGAGATCGCGGTGCTGCTCTGGGCGCCGCCCTATATGGCGCGCCCGAGCGGTATCGCGCTGGCGATCCCGCGCGTGATCGCCGAACCGGCGTTCTGGGATGCGGCGCGCCTCACACTCGGCGCCGTGCTGCAGGGCCTCGCGATTGCGTTCGTGGCCGGCACGCTGGTCGGGCTTGCCATCGGCCGCATCCGGTCGGTCGATCGCATGCTCCAGGTCTATGTCAGCGCTTTCTTCGCCATGCCGATGGTGGCGATCCTGCCGCTGCTGACGCTGTGGTTCGGCTACAGCCCGGACGCGCGGCTTGCGACCGTGGTGTTCGCGGCGTTCTTTTCCGTCGTCGTCAACGTCGCCGACGGCGCGCGCGCGGTGCCGCAGGAATACCTGGAGGTGTCGCGCGCGTTCCGCGGCGGCGCGTGGTCGCGCATCGTCGAGGTGATCCTGCCGTCGTCGATCCCCTATCTGCTGGCCGGCTTGAGGCTCGCCGCCGGGCGCGCGCTGATCGGCGCCGTCGTCGCCGAGTTCTTCGCCGCCATTCCCGGTCTGGGTTATCTGATCCTGTTCCAGACCCGCACCTTCAAGCACAACGAGGCCTTCGTCGCCGTGGCGGTGCTCGCGCTCGCCGGCGTATTGTTCGAGATCGCGTTGCGCCGCGCGACCACGAGATTCCTGCCGTGGTACCGGCGCGGCGAACCGGGGGCTTGAATCGTGGACGCGCTGGTCAAGTCGGCGATCGCCCATTGGGGTCCGCGCTTCGTCGCGAATGGCGTGGCGCTGACCGACTTCGAGGAGGTCACGGCATCGATCGCCAAATGGGACGATTGGTGCCGCGCCTGGTCGGAGCGCGCCGCGCTGCACGAGCGGATGGGACGCGAGGCGCTGGCAAGCGGCAAGCACCTGAGCGCCGCCGATCATCTGCAGCGCGCCGGCGTCTACTATCACTTCGCCAAGTTCCTGTTCGTGCACGACGCGCCGCAGATGAAGGCCGCACACAGGCAGGCGGTCGAATGCCGGCGCCTCGCGCTGCCGCATCTCGATCCCCCGGGCGAGCGCGTCGCCATCCCGTACGAGGGCAAGGCGCTCTACGGCATCCTGCGCAAGCCCCCAAATCTTGCTGGAAGAAAGAGTGTCGCGCGACCGCCCGTCATGGTGATGGCGGTCGGCCTCGATTCGGCCAAGGAGGAGACCGAGGCCTACGAGCGGCCGTTCCTGGCGCGCGGCATCGCCACGCTCGTGTTCGACGGTCCCGGGCAGGGCGAGGGCGAGTATGATTTCGCCATCCGCGGCGACTACGAGGTCGCCGTGAAAGCCGTCGTCGACTATGTCGAGGGCCGCAGCGATCTCGATAGCGGCCGCATCGGTCTGTGGGGCGTCAGCCTCGGCGGCTACTATGCGCCGCGCGCGGCGGCATTCGAGCAGCGCATCAAGGCCTGCATCGCGCTCGGCGGTCCGTATCGGTGGGACGAGGCGTGGGACGGCTTGCCGGAGCTCACGCGCGAAGCGTTCCGCGTGCGCAGCCATTGCGCCACGCAGGATGAAGCCAAGCGCAAGGCTGCGACGCTGTCGCTCGACGGGCTCGCAGAGCGCATCACCTGCCCGATCTTCATCATGACCGGCAAGCTCGACCGGCTCATCCCATGGCAGCACGCCGAGCGGCTCGCGCGCGAGGTCAAAGGGCCGGTGGAGCTGATGATCGTTGAAGACGGCAATCACGTCGCCAACAACCGCGGTTATCGCTGGCGGCTGCAAAGCGCCGACTGGATGGCGGAGCGGCTGGCCTAGAGCATGATCCCGAAAAGTGGACGCCGGTTTTCGGAAAAGATCATGCTCAAACAAGAAACCAGACTAGCCGACGAGCTCCCACTGGTACACCGTGCGGTCGGCGAACAGGAACAGCTCCACGCCGGTGACGCTGTCGCTGCCGTCGGGCGCGCCGGCGCGGCGGTCCGTCACGGTGTAGGTTTGCGTCGCCGCGTCGAACGTGACCGCGTAGTCGAGGCGCGCGCCGGAGAATACCGCGGCGTCGGTGCCCTCGTCGCCCGCGAGCCGGTCGTCGCCGGCCCCGCCCTCCATCGTGTCGCCGCCGCCGCCGCCGTAGAGCAGGTTGGCGCTCTCGTTGCCGACGATCCAGTTGTCGAGCGCGTTGCCGACGCCGTTGACCGCGCCGGCCCCGGCGCCGAGCGCCAGGTACTCGATGTCGTTGCCGAGCGTGAAGCTCACCCAGGAATGCACCAGGTCGCGGCCCTCGCCCGGCCGCTCGATCGCCCAATCTCCGGAATTCTCGACGTGGTAATAGTCGTCGCCGCCCCCGCCCTCCATCGTGTCGCCGCCGCTGCCGCCGTAGAGGAGGTTGGCGCTCTCGTTGCCGCCGATCCAGTTGTCGAGCGCGTTGCCGACGCCGTTGATGGCGCCGGCCCCGGCGCCGAGCGACAGCAACTCGATGTCGGCGCCGAGCGTGAAGTTCACCCAGGAATGCACCAGGTCGCGGCCTTCGCCCGGCCGCTCGATCACCCAATCTCCGGAATTCTCGACGTGGTAATAGTCGTCGCCGGCTCCGCCCTCCATCGTGTCGCCGCCGCCGCCGCCATAGAGGTTGTTGGCGCTCTCGTTGCCGCCGATCCAGTTGTCGAGCGCGTTGCCGACGCCGTTGATCGCCCCGGCCCCGGCGCCGAGCGCCAGGTACTCGATGTTGGCGCCGAGCGTGAAGTTCACCCAGGAATGCACCAGGTCGGTGCCTTCGCCCGGCCGCTCGATCGCCCAATCTCCGGAATTCTCGACGTGGTAATAGTCGTCGCCGGCCCCGCCCTCCATCGTGTCGCCGCCGCCGCCGCCATAGAGGTTGTTGGCGCTCTCGTTGCCGCCGATCCAGTTGTCGAGCCCGTTGCCGACGCCGTTGATGGCGCCGGCGCCGGCGCCGAGCGCCAGGACCTCGATGTCGTCGCCGAGCGTGAAGTTCACCCAGGAATGCACCAGGTCGCGGCCCTCGCCCGGCCGCTCGATCGCCCAATCTCCGGAATTCTCGACGTGGTAATAGTCGTCGCCGGCCCCGCCCTCCATCGTGTCGCCGCCGCCGCCGCCGTAGAGGAGGTTGGCGCTCTCGTTGCCGCCGATCCAGTTGTCGAGCGCGTTGCCGACGCCGTTGATTGCCCCGGCGCCCTCCAGCAGCAGCAGGATCTCGGCGTTGGCGCCGAGCGTGTAGCTCACCGTCGTCCGCACCCAGTCGATGCCCTCATCCGGCAGCTCCACCACCTGGTCGCCCGGGTTGTCGACGTAGTAGCGGTCGACGCCGGCGCCGCCGATCAGGATGTCGGCCCCGCCGAGCCCGTCGAGCCCGTTGTCGCCGGCGTTTCCGGTGATGGTGTTGGCGAGGCCGTTGCCGACCCCGTCGACCGCGCTGCCGAGCAGCAGCAGCGCTTCGACCTCGGCGGCGAGACCGTAGCTGAAAGTGGAGCGCACCGTGTCGTAGCCCGCGCCGCCGTGCTCGATGACCATGTCGCCTGGATTGTCGACATGGTAGGTGTCGTCGCCCGCACCGCCCGCCATCACGTCGGCCCCGGCGAGGCCGTCGAGCCCGTTGGCGCTCTCGTTGCCGGTCAGCGTGTTGTTCATTGCATTGCCGACGCCGGTGATCGCGCCGGCGCCCGTCACCAGCAGCAGGTTCTCGATATCGACCTCGGCGAGCCGATAGCTGATCGAGACGCGCGCGGTGTCGTTGCCGTGGTGGGCGTGCTCGATGATCGAGTCGCCGGGATTGTCGATATGGTAGGTGTCGTCGCCGGCGCCGCCTGCCATCACGTCGGCCCCGGCGAGGCCGTCGAGCCCGTTGGCGCTCTCGTTGCCGGTCAGCGTATTGTTCATTGCATTGCCGATGCCGTCGATCGCGCCGGCGCCCGTCACCAGCACCAGGTTCTCGATATCGACCTCGGCGAGCCGATAGCTGACCGAGACGCGCGCGGTGTCGTTGCCGTGGTGGGCGTGCTCGATGATCGAGTCGCCTGGATTGTCGATATGGTAGGTGTCGTCGCCGCCGCCGCCGACCAGGGTGTCGGCGCCGCCCTCGCCGTAGAGGTTGTTGGCGCTCTCGTTGCCCTCGATCCAGTTGTCGAGCGCGTTGCCCCAGCCGCTGATCGCGCCGGCGCCGGGGCCGAGCGCCAGCACCTCGATCTCCGCGCCGAGCGTGAAGCTCGCCCAGGCGTGCACCGCGTCGCGGCCTTCGCCCGGCCGCTCGATCGCCCGGTCGGCGGAATTCTCGATCAGGTAATAGTCGTCGCCGGCGCCGCCGACCAGGGTGTCGGCGCCGCCCTCGCCGTATAGGTTGTTGGCGCTCTCGTTGCCCTCGATCCAGTTGTCGAGCGCGTTGCCCCAGCCGCTGATCGCGCCGGCGCCGGCGGCGAGGGTCAGGTTCTCGACGCCGTTGCCGAGCGCGTAGGAGAGCGCGGCGCGCACCGTGTCGTTGCCCCCGCCCGCCTCGTTGACCACGTCGCCCGGACTGTCGACGACGTAGCTGTCGTCGCCCGAGGCTCCGCTCATGATGTCGGCGCCGGCGCCGCCGTCGAGCCGGTCGTTGCCGGGCCCGGCGTCGAAGTGGTCGTTGCCGGCGCCGCCGAAGAAGGTGTCGTGGCCGTCGTCGCCGAAGAACCAATCCTCGCCGTCCGAGCCGAGGAACTGGTCCTGGCCGGCATTGCCGTGGAAATTCGTGCCGCTGCCGTCGCCGCGGATGACGTTGTCGGCCTCGCCGTAGGCGGCGAGCATCGTCCCGTCGTCGTAGTACCAGGTGGTGGAAACGGTCTGGCCCCACACGTTGGTGTCGGTGACCACCGAGGTCCACGGCTGGCTGTTGTTGCCGTCGAGCCAGAAGTGGCGGATGCCGCCGCCATCGAGCGCGGCGTACTCCTCGACCACGCCGGTGACCCCGGCCAGCGTCCACGCCTCGGCGCCGGACCGCCAGAGCTCGTCGGCAAAGTGGAACCAGTCGATGCTGCTGCGCGAGAGGAAGAAGTCCTTCACCGTCGCGATGACGGGAGACGCGGCGGGAACCTCGCTGACGATATCGAGATCGGTGCCGTTGCGCGCGAACGACACCTGGTCGCGGTTGTGGGTGCGCAGCCAGATGGTGTCGGTCTGCCCCGATTGCCCCAACGCCGGCGCGACGATGATCTTGCGCCGGTCGGCGACGTCGATCACCACCGTATCGCTGCCCTCGCCACCGACCAGCGTGTCGAAACCGGTCCAGCCCGCCAGCACGTCGTTGCCGCGCCCGCCGACGACCAGGTCGTCGCCGCCGCCGCCGAGCAGCGTGTCGTCGCCCTCGCCGCCATGGAGCCAGTCGTGGCCTTCGCGGCCGTCGATGCTGTCGTTGCCGGCGCCGCCGTCGATCAGGTCGGTGCCGTTGGAGCCGCCGATCGTGTCGGCGCCCGCCCCGCCGGCCGCATGGATCGCGCTGCGGATCGGCTGGTCGGCGAGATGGATCGAGTCGTCGCCCGCCGTGCCGGCGACGTCGTGCGTCGCGCCGGTCCCGAACGCGTTGTCGCGCCGCCATTCGGCGCCGCTCTCGTGGCGCAGGACGAGCGTGTCCGGCTGCGCGCCGTCGAAGCTCGGCGCGAAATCGAGCCGCTGGTAGAGTCCGGCGTCGCCGAGCTGCGCCGCGATGCCGTGCTGGAAATCCTGGGCCGAGGGGGTGTCGAGGTTGAGCTCGCGCGCCTTCAGCAGCGTGAGCACCCAGCCGGCGGTGAACGCGCTCTCCGGCTGCGCCGCCATCAGCGCGTTGATCACCGCGGTGTTGTCCAGGTAGGTGCGGTAGTCGCGCGCCACCATCAGCTCGGCCGCGAGCGCCGAGGCGTTCGCCGCGCTCGAGCGCTCGAACGCGCGTCGGCTCAGCACGTCGCCGCCGACGATGTCGATCTTCTTGACCAGCTCCATCGCGCCGGGGTCGACCAGCGGCATCAGGTCATCGGGCGAGTCGGCGTTCACCACCTGCGCCACCGAGGTGTTCTCGCTGCGGGTGAGCCAGAAGGTGCGGCCGTCCTGGTTCATGCGCAGCCCGGCCGAGGAGTAGCCGGTGTCGATGCGCCCGCCGGTCAGGTTGACCAGTTCGTAGGCGGTGATGATCTGGTGGCGGGCCATGACATCAAGCCACTGGAAGCTGCCGCCGTGGTCCTGCCAGCGTCCGACGATGTCGAACTGCCCCTCGGCGGTGAGCTCGATGCGCCCGCCCGACTCCGGATCGTTGCCGAACTGCGCCCCGAGCTGGCCGCCGATCACCCCGCCCACGAACGAGCCGATGAAGCTGCCGATCGGTCCCGCGATGGTCGAGCCGATGAACGCCCCGACCGAGGAGCCGATCTGCTGGCCGAGCGCGCCCTCCTGCGAGCTCGGCGCCGCCACCGCCGCCGCCAGATAGCTCCCGAAATGGGCCCCGATCGCTCCCGCCATGTTGGTGAAGAACGAGCCGGAGGCGAAGCCGTCGAACATCGTGTAGGCGAGGCCGGCCGCATCGGTGCCGTGCACCACCACGTTGAAGGCGTTGGTGACCAGCTGCTGCGTGATCGAGGTGCCGACCGTGGTGAACACCGCCCCGCCCAGCCCATCGAGGTTGAGCTGCTTGGCGAGCTCGGCGATCAGCGGCGAGACCAGCTGCGCCACCAGGTTGCCGGCGAGGTTGCCGCTGAAGCTGCCGTGCGCCTCCAGCGCGCCGTTCACCGCCGTGTCGAGCAGCGCCGGCTGCCCGCCGCTGCCCGAGGGGGGCGCCAGCAGCGAGACCGGCGTGCCGTATTGCAGCAGGTTGCCGACCTCGCGCCCGACCGTGCCGAGCAGCGTCCCGGCCGCGACCTTGGCGAACGTGTTGCCGCCGAGCCGGCTGCCGAGCTGCGAGCCGAGCAAGCTCCCGATCGACCCGAGGTCGACGCCGACGCCGTTGACCTGCGCGGCGCTCACCGTGCCGTTGTCGGCGATCTCGATGCTGTAGTTGATCCCGCCGGCGGTGTCGTAGCCGGTGATCCGGCTGTCCCAGCCGAATTGATGGAACGCGTCGAAGTCGCGGCTGACTGACGCGCCGCCCGTCTCGAACTCGGTGATGCGTGTGATGCGGTCGGCGGTAATGGTCGAGGTGGAAAAGCCCAGTTCACTAACCGACGTGACGATCTTATTATGAAGAAGGTCAAAGGCTGGCCCGGTGTAACGCTCATCGCCCAGAGCAGGGACATAATCGCCGTAGGCCGTGATGCGACCATCGGCAATCGCGCCCATCATCAGCGCGACGTCCTGCTGCGACCCGGAGAACGCATGCCCGATCTTCTGCTGAAACTCTGTGGCGGCGGCGACGAGCGTAAAGGTGCTGTCGTTGTGCACGCGCACGCCACCCGCAACATATGTATGCAGCCCCTCGACTTCGAAGTTGTAGGTCTTCCAGCCTCTTTTCACTTCCGGTCGCAGGGCCGTGTTGCCGACTGACGCATACTCGATGACTTCATCCTGCTCATATAGATGCGCAGTCTCGACGGAATAGATTATGCGCTCCGCCGTTACCAAGATGATCGATCCATCCGCACGCACGATGCAGCCGTCGTCGGCGATAATTTCGTCAATGCGACGGAAGTCGCCCTGCGCGGCCAGGAAGCGATGGCCCGGTGTCACGATCAGGTGCTGGTGGCAGTCATCGAAGGTGAGCTTAAGCCATTCTGTCGTAACCCCTGTCAGCATCCGCACGACGCGCCGGGCGACGAGAGGACGATCGGTGGCATTCGCACCGCCGTCAAAGGCTAGGACGACGTCGCCTGGCCGAACATCTTGGATCGGTCGTTCGGACCCATCCGCACATCGTATCAATGTGTTTCTTGCAAAGCAGTGCGGCAAGAATACCTCATTGAAGGGGTCTATCCTTGACGCATTATCCAGCGTTACGATGGTACGCCCGCGCTCCTCCTCGGGAACGCCCGCAAGTATTTGCTCGCGATCCGTGGTAAGTGCGCCACGAAGCCACGCACCAAATAAGTTTTGAGTATGGGTCTCAAGAAATTGAGCCGCATTGACCAGCTTGATCCACAAGTAACTATTACTATCCCTATTTCCTATACCGAATCTGTATTCTACACCTTCATGGTCTAGAATTACGTTGGACCCTGTACCGGGAACGAGAGGAGGAAACGTGTTGAGCGGCGCAAACTGCATGTTCGGCACAACGCTAGGGGAGTTGGGCGAGTCGTTGATGTTGAAGGCACCATGGCTCATTGCCGAGCCTGCTGTGAGTCTCATGGTGACGAAATCAAATTTGAGGGTGCTGTACACGCTTCCGTCCGTGAACGGACCGCCGAATCGAGCTCCCACACCGAAGTTGAGTGAAGGATAGGTCGGAACCCACACCACCAACGGATTGCTCAGAATTGGGTCGGACATTGGTAGCCCCTCTGCGTCTCGCGCCTATCACTGATGCTTGAGCAGTCGCTCTACTGCGCATTCGAGATACTTGCGCCCAAGCGCCGGGCGATCCGCCATATTCATTTTTCCATCAATCTGCCGGTCGCAATGCCGGAGCGCTTTAGCCATGAGCAAATAGTGCAAATAGCCGTCGGGTAAGTCTATTAAGCTTGTAGCTTTAGTACGCAAGCCAAATGCCTGGATGACGCCCTCGGTCAAGCAATTGCTTAAGGTTTTTTCCGGAAGGTGCTTCTCGGCAAATATTAAGGTCAGTGCTGCCTGCGCCTGTTCACCTGCAAAGGTATAGATGCCACAGCCGGTCGCCCAACTTGCGGATTCCCCTGCAATCCTCAGCGCGCTGTCGGGCAGACCAAGTCTACGAAACAACTGCGCGTTTGGCTTGGCACCGTCGTTTATCGGAGAAGTAACGAGGGCAATTATGTTTGGATTGACTTGTGTGAATTCGAGCGGCAAATCCGAGAACTTGGCGAAAAGTCCGATAGAGTCCTCTAAGGTTTCCCTCGCGCGATCGATTTCCGAATGAATAAACGCGCGAACCGGATCGCGCCTGACGAATAATCTTGAGTTACCCTTTACATCGGAAAAGAAGTGCAAATTTGCCGAAATCCAACTTTCCAGTACTGCCTCGATCCGGCGTGTTTCCGTCACCACCGATTGCGGTACTTGCGCGTGAAGAAAGCCGGTAGCGCATAGGTAGAGTGCGACGCATGTCGCCACCCACGCACGTTTCTTCTCGCTGACAGCCTCAGAACTGAATTGAATCATGAGCTTCTCCAACTTCCGCTCTAATGCGCCCAGGAACGGGTATGTTTCTCGGTCTGCCCGAGTTACTTTGTTCTAATACCGACGGGGACACTAAGCGCGTCGATCCGACTGTTTATCCGATCTTACGCAATCGCGCCTTCGCCGGGCCGAGCAACGCTCCGTGTCCGACAATCTTGTCCTGCACTGCTTCCCCCATCGCGCCCGTGTCCCCGTGCCGGCCCTTCTCTTCAAGCTTGCTTCGCCTCGCCCCCAGGCTGATTACCGTCGCACTTGATCCATCCCCGTCGGCGGCAGCATGGCTTATGGATGCGGTTTGTGCAACTGTCGAAAGTATTCTCAAGAACTACACCTTTACTTGCGCGAGGACCAACGGTTTTGACGTTTGCGGGCCGACGGCGCGGTGACAACGCCCGTTCGCGGGCTGGCGGTTCCCACGCCTCCGGCAGGATTCACGCAACCGTCCCGTTGATAGGATTGATGAATTGTCGGTCGGTCTGCCGCTGCCGCGCAGCGATCTATTTTGGGTAGCATTGCGTACCATCACGAGGGCTCGCAGCCCAGGGTCAGTGGTTGGCGGCGCGCAAGCGGCGGCGCGCGTCGGGCATCTCCCCGACTGTTCCGTTTTTGCAGCCCTACTGTTCCGTTTTTGATACCACCTCGGGCGCACCGAGCGAGCGTGAGCGAAATCCGGGCAGCGCGCCTGTTGCGCGAAGTAAAGCAGCGCCATGAACGCCGTGCCGCAGCGCCGCGTGGGCGCCGATGAAGCCGAGGCTCGCCACGACTTGCGCGTCCGACCTCCAGCTGCCGTCGGCGAAGCGGAAGAAGGCGATGCTGGAGGGGGTGAAGAAGCGCGCATCGCGCGTCGCGCCCTTGTCCCCGTTGTGACCGGTCGGCGAGCTGCACTGTGGCCGGCTTCCCTGTCGCCACGATCACACTCATCGCCGAGCGTGCAAATCAGAAAAATTATTTCTATTTATGATCTACCCCTGATAGAGCGACTTACCGTACCAGCGCGTCATCTCAGCGTGCCGTCGCGCCGACTGTTCCGCTTTTGCAGGGCGGCTGTTTCGTTTTTTATTTCGCTTGACGCCGGCCCGCGTTGCTGACTTCGGCTGTTTCGTTTTTGCAGCCCACTGTTCCGTTTTTGATACCACCCCGGGCGCACCGAACGGAGCGTGAGCGAAATCCGGGCCCCGCGACTGTTCCGTTTTTGCAGTGGACCGTTCCGTTTTCTGGCACAGGCTGGAGCGTTTTTACGCTTGCAATCCGGCCCATGCTGCGCCAGCGCCTGTTCCGTATCTGCGGACCGCTGTTCCGGTTTCTTCGCTTGCAATTTGGCGCGAAATCGAGCCACGCCGCATCAGGCGGCGGCCACGGGCGTTGAGCAGGAGTGGTGTCGTTTTTGTATCACCCTGTACCGTTTTTGACGCCACGCCCCATTCCCATTGAAGGGGCTGGCGAACCCGCGTTCGCCCTTCGGGCTTCCGCCTTCGCGCTTTGCGCTTCGTCGCACAAGTCGGCGGACAACTCCGCCGCCGTGCGGCAGGGCGACTGTTCCGTTTTTGGAGCCCACTGTTCCGTTTTCTGATGCAGGCTGGAGCGCTTTTTCGCTTGCCATCGGGTCTGTCTTGCCGGCGCGAAGTCGAAGCGCTCGCCGAGCGAGGCATCGCCTAGGTTGGCCACGAAGCCGCCCTGGAAGTCCTGGCCGAGCCGGCATCGAGGTTAAGCTCGCGCGTCGGCGGCGAGCGCCGAGGCGTTGGCGGCGTGCGAGTTCTCGAACGCGCGGCGCGCGAGCACGTCGCCGCCGACGAGGTCGATCTTGGAGACCAGCTCCATCGTCCCGGGGTCGACCAGCGGCGCCAGGTCGCTGGGGTCGTCGGCGTTGCTCACTGCCGCGACCCCCGGTGTTCTCGTTGCGCGTCAGCCAGAAGCTGCGGTCGTCCTGGTTCAGCCGCAGCCCGGCGCTCGAATAGCCGGCATCGATGCGCCCGCCGGTCAGGTCGGCGAGCCGGTAGACCGTGTCGATCTGGTAGTGGGCGATGGTGTCGGGCCACTGGCAGCTGCCGACACTAGCGGAGAGCGAGAAACCCGCGCGGCACGCCGTGCATCGGCTCGATGCCCTCCTTGGTGATCAGCACCATCTCGCCGGTCTGCACGCCCGCCTTGGCGTCCAAGGTCACGACGTTGGGCTGGATCACCACCGTCATGCCGGCGCGGAATGGCTCCTGCGGGATCGGGCCGGCCGGGCGGCTGGCCGAGCCGACGATCGGCGGCAGATAGCCGCCACCATAGCCGTGCAGCAGGTCGTCGATGATGGTGAAGCCGGCGGTTTCGATGACACGGGCCGCCTCCACCACGTCGGCCGGCATTGCGCCATGGCGCAGGACGGCCGCGACCGCATCGAACGCGGCGTCTGCCGCCGCGTGCAGGTCGCGATAAAGCGGCGGCGGCTCCGCGCCGACCGCGAAGCTGCGCAGCACCTGGCCGGAATAGTCCCAGAAGGCGGCGCTGATCTCGGCGAACACGACGTCGCCCTCGCGCACGCGCCGTACGGAAGGAAATTGTGCCGGTACCGCGATTTGCGGTTCATGCATCGGCGTCACGCCAAAATAGTGGATCACGTTGGTGCCGCCCTCGGCCACGTAAGCCCGCTCGACGATCGCACCGAGCTCGCGCTCGGTGAGGCCGGGTCGCAATTCATTGCGCAGCGCCGCCATGGCGCGGTCGGTGAGGTGTGCGCCGATACGCAGCCAGTCGAGCTCCTCGGCCGACTTCACCATGCGCAACCGGATGTAGGCCTTGTTGAGGTTGACGATCGTTGCGTGGCGCGCGCTGAGCAGTGTGTGCTGCTCGGCCGTCAGCGGACCGATGACGGCGAGACGGCCGGACGAGGCGCCGCGCGCCGCCAGAGCCGTGATCGCTTCGGCGATGCACGACTGGCCGCCCCAGCGCACCTCCGCCTCGGCGAGCCGGGATGCCTGCGGCACGTGATTGTGATACTGGACGAACAGCGCATCGCGGCGGCCGGGCGTGAATATCCCGACCGCCTCGGCGGTGACCGGCCAGCCGGTCAGCCACTGCACCGCCGAGCCGAAGCGATTGGCGCCGCAATAGATCAGATGATCGCACTGGTTTTCATCAAGCAGCGCCGCGATTGCCGCTCGCCGCCGCGCCATCTCGGCGGCCGAGAAGCGCGGATAGTCGGCTTCCACGATGTGGTTCAGGTGGGCAGGGAGCGGCATTGGAGTTTCCGTCGGCGCGACTGTCAACAGCATGGCAATTATCTGTCAACGGATCGAACTCTCGCCCCTTTGCAGCGTTACCCCTCGCACCTATCTGACCGCCGAGCCGTTCGTGCGCGTGCGAACGGGAAATTGAGTGGGATCGACGCCGGCATCACGTCGCCGTGAATCGCATGATTTCGGTTGCAATTGCAGGTTCGTTGGCGGCGACAATGGGCCGTCGCGCGCAGTCGGTGCCTTGGGCACCGGTGCCTGGGGGAGGTGAATAATGCCAGCCGCAAGTTCATCCGGCGTCCGTCGTGAGCCCTCACGACCGGCGGCCGCCGAACTAGACCAAAGTCGGGTGCACTGGCGCGACGCCTTCCGCCGCGTGCGCGGCGAGACCGAGCGGCGGGCGGCTCCGCTCACGCCCGAAGATCAGGTCATCCAGTCGATGCCGGACGCGAGCCCGATCAAGTGGCACCGCGCGCATACGGCCTGGTTCTTCGAACAGTTCCTGGTCAAGCCGAACCTGCCCGGCTACAGCGAGTTCGACGAGCGTTTCGCCTTCCTGTTCAATTCCTATTACGTCGCCGCCGGGCCGCGCCACGCGCGGCCCAAGCGCGGGCTGATCACGCGTCCGGACGCCGCGGAAGTTGCCGCCTATCGAGCGCATGTGGACGCGGCGGTCGAGCGTCTCGTCGCCGAAGCGGACAGCCGCGCGCTGCCCGAAGTCCTGCGCATTGTCGAGATCGGACTCAACCACGAAGAGCAGCATCAGGAGCTGATGCTCACCGACATCCTCCATGCCTTTGCGCAGAACCCGACCGCGCCGGCCTACGATCCGGCATGGAGCGGACCCCGGCGCAACGATGCGATCGCGCTGGTCCAGCCGCAGGACTATTTCGTCCTTCCAGCCGGCGTGCATGCGATCGGTCATGACGGCGGAAGCTACTGCTTCGACAATGAAGGCCCACGCCACGACAGCTTTCTGCAGGAGGTGCGGATCGCACGACAGCTCGTGACCAATCGCGAGTGGCTCGCCTTCATGGCGGACGGCGGCTATGCCACGCCTTCGCTCTGGCTGTCGGACGGCTGGGCCGCGGTGCAGGGCGAAGGCTGGACGGCGCCGGGCTATTGGCAGGAGGCCGACGGCGAATGGCGTTCGCTTACCCTCGCCGGGCTCAAGGCGGTCGATCCGGCGGCGCCGGTCTGCCACGTCAGCTACTACGAGGCCGATGCGTTTGCGCGCTGGGCCGGCAAGCATCTGCCGACGGAAGCCGAATGGGAGGTCGCCGCGCGCATGGACGCGCTGGCCGACGCGTTCGGCATCGTCTGGCAGTGGACGCGCAGCAGCTACTCTCCCTATCCCGGATATCGCGCCGCCGAAGGCGCGCTCGGCGAATACAATGGCAAGTTCATGATTAACCAGATGGTCCTGCGCGGCTCTTCGCTCGCCACTCCCGAGGGTCATTCGCGCGTCACATATCGGAACTTCTTTTACCCGCCGGCCCGCTGGCAGTTCAGCGGACTGCGGCTCGCCGATTACGCCAGCTGAGCTTTGAACGTTCGAGGTTTGTCATGGCCGCGCTCGCCCGATCTGCATTGCGCTATTCGACACGCCAAGAGGCGGCAGCCTCCGACAGCTTCGCCGACCATGTGGTCAATGGCCTGAGCGACGATCCGAAGTGGCTCTCGGCGAAGTATTTCTACGACGCGGCCGGCTCGGAGCTGTTCGAGCAGATCACGCGGCTTCCCGAATACTACCCGACGCGCACGGAGCTGAAGATCCTCGAATGCCATGCCGGCGCGATGGCTGCCTATATTCCGCTTGCCGCCGCGCTGGTGGAGTTCGGCACCGGATCGACCAAGAAGGCGCGCATCATCATGAATGCCGCACCGCAGATCGCCGCCTATGTGCCGGTCGATATTTCGGCCGAGTTCCTGGCACAGGAGGCGGCGGCGGTGCGGCGCGATGTGCCCAACGTAGCGGTGCTTCCTGTCGCGGCGGATTTCACGCGCGACTTCGATCTGCCGACGCAGGTACGCACGCGTCCGCGGGTCGGGTTCTTCCCCGGCTCGACGATCGGAAATTTCGAGCCCGAGGATGCGACCGAGTTCTTGCGTCAAGCCGCGCGGATTCTCGGCAACGGCGCGACGATGATCGTCGGCGTCGATCTGGTGAAGGACGCGAAAATCCTCAATGCCGCCTATGACGATGCCGCAGGCGTGACGGCGAGATTCAACCTCAATGTGCTCGCCCGCATGAACCGCGAGCTCGGCGGCGATTTCGACCTGACGGCGTTCCGGCATCGTGCGTTCTACAACGCCGCCGATCATCGCATCGAGATGCATCTGGAAAGCCTCGAGGCGCAGACGGTCACGGTTGCGGCGCGGACTTTCGATTTCCGTGCCGGCGAGACGATCCACACCGAGAACAGCTACAAATACACGGTCGAATCCTTCCGGGCGCTGGCGCAACGCGCGGGCTGGCGGTCGGTCGCGGTATGGACCGATCCGGACGACTACTTCTCGATCCATGCATTGAAGCTGTAAGGCATGCCGGGGTCCTTCCCGGAATGACGCGATGCCGATCTGCGAAATCGATCCCTGGCGCATGCAGTACTTCGAGCATGTCGCCTGCCCGGCCGATGTGCTGATCTCGACCGAGGATGCGGATTCCTGGAACTGGTATCCGCGTGATCGTTGGGTTTACGACAAGGTCGCGGTCGCGCTGAGCCAGGGCCTGGCGGCAGCGCCGCATGGCGTCGAGCCGCCGGGCTTCCCGGTGTTTTCCAAACCGATCACCAACCTGAAAGGCATGGGGGTGGGCAGCCGCGTGCTGCGCTCAGCCGCCGACTATGTGACGCATTATGCGCCCGGTCACATGTGGATGACGCTGCTCGAGGGTCGCCATGTCTCCTCCGACGTGGCGGTACTCGATGGCGCGCCGGTCTGGTGGCGTCATGCGACCGGCAAGCCCGGCGACGAAGGCACGTTCGACCATTGGACCGTCCATGCCGGGGCGGACGCCGAGATCGAACGGCGCAGCGGCGATTGGATCAGGCAGCACCTCGCCGGCTACACCGGCATGATCAACCTCGAAACCATCGGCGGGTGGATCATCGAAGTTCATCTGCGCTTTGCCGATCAATGGCCCGATCTCTACGGTGCCGGCTGGGTCGAGGCGCTGGTCCGGCTCTATCAGCACCGGCGCTGGGAGTTTGCCGACCGCGACCGGCGCGACGGCTACAGCGTGGTGCTGTTCGGTCCGCACGGCCCGCGCTATCGCCATCCGCCGCGCGCACTGACGGACGAGATCCAGGCCATGCCGGCGGTCTCGAGCGTGCAGATCACCTTTCATGAAGACAGGGCGCCGGACCGGCACGCCATGCCGCCGGGCGGCTTTCGGCTCGCGATCGTGAATTGCTGGGACCTTGCCGGTGGAGTCGCAGCACGCGAACGGCTGCGCGCCCATTTCCTGCGATAGGTGGACGAGCGGCGTGGATGCGCCGCGCTGGCGCCGATCGCCGCCGTGCGTTATGCCGCTTGCGGCAATTCCGGGAGCCCGCCCATGTTGTTCAGCCGCGACCGCATCCTCACCACCCACGTCGGCAGCCTGCCGCGCAACGAGACGCTGACAGAACTCCTGATCAAGCGCGAGGCGGGCGAGGCGATCGACGCCAAGCGGATGGCCGACGAGATGGACAAGGCGGTCGCCGACGTGGTGCGGCGGCAGAAGCACGCCGGCATCGACATCGGCAACGACGGCGAGCAGCAACGCGTCGGGTTCCAGACCTACATGGCGCAGCGCATGTCGGGCTACGGCGGTGAGTCAAAGCGACGCGTCGGCAAGGACTTCACCGAGCATCCCGACCTGGTCGCGACCTTCGGACGCCGTTTCGTGCATCGCGCCAAGATCTCTAACGCGCCGCAGGCGATTGCGGACGTCAAATATGTCGATATGGCACCGATCCGGGACGAGATCGCGCGCTTCAATAAGCATGCCGGGAGCGCATTCGTCGAACCGTTCATGACCGCGCCGTCGCCGGGGATCGTCGCCACCACCTTGATGAACGCACATTACGAGTTGCACGAGTCTTACGTGACGGCGCTCGCACGCGAGGTGCGCAAGGAGTATCTGGCGATCCACCAGGCCGGGCTGATCCTGCAGGTCGACGCGCCCGACCTCGCCATGGAACGGGTGATGACGTTCCAGGATGAAAGCGACGCGCAGTTCGTCAAGATCTGCGAGATGCATCTCGCCGCCATCAACACCGCCACCGAAGGGATTCCGGCCGACCGCTGGCGGCTGCATATCTGCTGGGGCAACTGGGAAGGCCCGCACGTCTACGATATCGCGCTCGCCAAGGTGCTGCCGGTGTTCTACCAGACGACCGCCGGCGCGTTGTCGATCGAGTTCGCCAATCCGCGCCACCAGCACGAATACGCGGCGTTCAGGCAGCATCCGTTCCCCAGGGACAAGATCCTGATCCCTGGCGTGATCGAGTCGACCAGCAATTTCGTCGAGCATCCGGAAGTGGTGGCGCGCCGCCTCGAGGAGGCGGTCGCGGCGGTCGGCGAGCGTGAGCGCGTGATCGCATCGACCGACTGCGGCTTCGGCACCTTCGCGGGGCGCGAATGGGTCGCCGCCTCGATCGTGTGGCCGAAGCTGAAAGCCATGCGCGAGGGCGCCGATATCGCGTCGCAGCGGCTGTGGGGCAGGAAGGTCGCATAATTGCTATAGTGAGTAGCGCGCGCACCGCTTGCGCGAGCGCGAAACGCCGAGGAGGTCCCCATGGACGAAACCGTCCGCAAGATCAGCGCCGAGGACATCAACCCGCGCTTCAACTGGGGCCGCGCGCTGCCGGCGCTCGGCACCATGGGGGTCGATTTCGAGGAACGGGTCGACTACCGCCGTCTGCACCGCTATCGGCTCGCGCGCGTGCGCCAGGCGCTGGAGCAGTCCGACCTCGGCGCGCTGCTGGTGTTCGACGTCAACAACATCCGCTACCTCACCTCGACCAAGATCGGCGAGTGGGAACGCGACAAGCTGTGCCGCTGGGCGCTGCTCACGCGCGACGGCGATCCGATCCTGTGGGACTTCGGCTCGGCCGCCGTGCACCACAAGCTCTATACGCCGTGGATCAAGCCGGAGAACTGCAAGGCCGGCCTGATCGGCCTGCGCGGCACCGTGAACCCCGCCTTCGGCCTGATGGAGCGCCACGCCAAGGAGATCGCGGCGCTGATCCGGGAGGCCGGTTGCGACAAGATGCCGGTCGGCGTCGACATCATCGAGCCGCCGATGATGTTCGAGTTGCAGAAGGCCGGCCTCAAGATCGCCGACGGCCAGCAGACCATGCTGGAGGCGCGCGAGATCAAATCGGCCGACGAGATCGCGCTGCTCAACCGCTCCGCCGCCATGGTCGACGGCGCCTATCACCTGATCCACGAGGAACTCAAGCCCGGCGTGCGCGAGAACGACATCGTCGCCATGGTCAACGAGTTCCTCTACCGCAACGGTTCCGACGACGTCGAGGCGATCAACGCGATCTCGGGCGAGCGCTGCAACCCGCACCCGCACAATTTCACCGACCGCATGCTGCGCCCGGGCGACCAGGCGTTCTTCGATATCCTGCAGTCGTTCATGGGCTACCGCACCTGCTACTACCGCACCTTCAATGTCGGGCGCGCGACGCCGGTGCAGCACGACGCGTACAAAAAAGCGCGCGAGTGGCTCGACAATGCGATCGCGTTGATCAGGCCGGGCGTGTCGACCGACAAGGTGTGCTCGGTGTGGCCGAAGGCGCAGGAATTCGGCTTTCCCGATGAGATGGCGGCGTTCGGGCTGCAGTTCGGCCACGGCATCGGCTGCGCCATCCACGAGCGGCCGATCATCTCGCGCGTGGTCTCGCTCGACCACCCGACCGAGATCAAGGAGGGGATGGTGTTCGCGCTCGAGACCTACTGTCCGGCCAAGGACGGCTACTCGGCCGCGCGCATCGAGGAGGAGGTCGTGGTCACCGACAAAGGCTGCCGCGTGATCACGCTGTTCCCGGCGGAGGAACTGCCGATCGCGAACCGGTATTGAAGGGCCGGTCGCGCCTGCGAACGAGCGCGAGCAGGACCGCGATGCTCGCAAGCAGAAGGAAGAAGATCGAGCCGCCGGCGAGGATCCATTCGGTGACGGCGGCGAGCATCGAGCTGACGAACAGGATCGGGGCAGCGAGACTTTGTAGGATCGGAATCGGACGCGGTCGATACGGCGTCATGGTGGGCCCGATGCGCGCGTGGATGCGCCGCGCCGACACGTAGACCAAGCGCAATCCCGACAGGACCGCGTGATAGAACGGCAGCATCACCAGCGCGCCGAGCAGGTGCCTGAATTCGAGCGTCAGCCGTTCGCCGACCAGCTCGACGGCAAAAAAGACCGCGAACAACACGGCCCAGCCGACGACGGCGAGAAGCGCGTCGCGCACGGCTGGATTGCGCCACGGCGATCGCGCCGGATCGCGTTGCTGCTCGATCACGATGCCGGCGAGCCCGCTCACCATGGCGAGCAGGATGAGGGCGGCCAATAAGAACAGCGTGACCATCGCGGAACCGAGCCGGCATGATGCGCTTTGACGAAGGATGGCGCAGTAAGCTAAGGGGAGATCATGACCGTCAAACCTGAAGAAGGGATTGAAATGACACGCTATTCGATGAATCGGGCGCGGACCGGCGCGTTGGTCGCGGCGGCGCTGGGAGTTGCGCTGATGGCTTGGGCCGCGCCTGTGGCCGCGCAGGGAAGCGCGCAGCAGCGCGAAGCCTGCCAGCCCGACGCCTTCCGCCTTTGCGGCGAATTCATTCCCAATGCGCAGACGACGGCCGCGTGCCTGTTCAAGAAGAAGCGCAGCCTGAGCCCGGCCTGCCGCGCGGTGATGTTCGGCAAGGCGACGGTAGCGAAGAAAAAATACGGCAAGAAGCGCACCGCCAAGCGCAAGAAGGTACGCCGGCGATAACGCGGGTCGCACGGGGAGGCCGATGACCTATCTGCCGCCCAGGATTCCCAATCCCAAGCAGGACGCGGCGCGGCGCGCGCGGCTGATCTCGATCTTGTTGTGGTGCGCGGCCGTGCCGCCGCTGCTGTTCGCGCTCATGGTCTACGGCTATAGCGACCAGGCGCCGGCCGCGTTGCGCAGCTTCACGATCACGCTCGACGGGCTCGTCGGCTCGCCGTTGTGGAAGTTCCTCAATCCGGCCGCGCGCTGACCGGCCGCTTTTCTTTGGAGCATGATCTTTTCCGAAAACCGGTTCCCACCCCGGATCAAGTCCGGGGCAGGCTTTTTCGGGATCATGCTCACGCCATCAGCAGCGGCAGGGTCCAGGCCAGTGCGATACCGGCATTGTGCGCAGGCACGAAGTTCTGCGCGTAGGAGCGCGGCGCGACCTCGGCGTTGAAGTAGCCGAGGCGGTTGGCGATGGCCGAGACGAACATGAACTGGTCGGACGGCACGCTGAGCCGGATCACGCCATGGGTCGTCTCCATGGAGCCGACCGGCTCCTGCGGTGCGGCCTTTTGCGCCGCCGCCAGCGCCGCTGGATCGGCCCACACGTAGTCGGCCGGGTTGGTGACGTTGACGTCGCTCAGCGCGATGTAGTTCGAGGCCACCATCAGCACCGGCGGCCTGGCCGGATTGAGCGGTGTGGAAATGAAGCGCGACTCCACCGGGATGCGCACGTCCATGTCGAGCTTCGACAGGATCTGCGACAGCGTCTTCAGGTCCGACTGGATCAGCTTGCCGAAATTCGGATTCTTCCAGTTGCTGTTGGGATTGGGCGTCTTCGGATAGGCGTTGTAGACGAAGGCGTTGGTGCCGATCACGGCGGAGCCGTTGTAGGAGGTCACGTCCGGATAGGACGCGGTGCCGAAGGCGATCACCAGGTCGGGTGCCGGTCCGTTCTTGGCGACGTAAGGCAGCACGCGCGCCTTCTCTTCGCTGCTCGCCGACGACTTGGCTGGATCCATCAGGTCCTGCACGCACCACAGCTCGGTCACCGCGGTCGCCGTCTTGAAGGCGAGGCGGGCGCTGACCTGTTTCGATCCGCCCTTGTTGAGCGGAACGGTGACGGTCGGCGCGGCCGCGAGCGGCGGCAGGTTGGGCGGCGTGGCACGTGCGTTTTTCAGCACGGCGACCAACGGATCGGTCTCCCAGGTCTTGTTGGCGAAGATCAGGATGCGTTTTGCCATGACTGCGACCTTGTGCGGCGTCCGCTCCCGAAGCGCGGAGGGACGCGCAACAATTTCACGTCTCAGGGTCGAAGTCGACGTCACTTGTGTCCCTGGCGCGATCGCGCCGCCTCACCCTTCGAGCCCGGTCGGCACATTCTTGTTCTCAGGGGCGAGCGCCATGCCCGAGGCGAGCGCCATGGTCTCCATCAGGGCGGCAAAGTCGCCGGCCAGATACTCCTCCGGATCGGGCTTCAACGTCGCCGCGCCGAAATGGCTCTGCAGCATCTCGCGCGCCGCCGCCGTCACCGGCATCACCACGTCCATTTCGCGCCCGAGCTCGAGGCCGAGATCGAGGTCCTTGCGCAACAGTTCGGGCGTGAACGTCGTGGTCCAGTCGAGATTGACCAGCGCCGGCGACTTGTAGGCCGTGAACATCGAGCCCATCACGCTGTTGTTGATGAAGGCGAGGAAGGCGTGGCGCGGCACGCCCATCTTGTTGGCCAGCAACGTGATCTCGATCAGGTTCTCGATCACGACGCCGAGCATGACATTGTGGGCGATCTTGCACACGCGCGCGAGCTCGCCCTCGCCGACATAGGAGACGCCGCGCGGCGCGAACACCTCGATCATCGGCGTGACGGTCTTGGCCGCGGCCTCCGGTCCGGACACGACCGCGGAGAGCTTGCCGGCCTTGATCACCTTGGCGTTGCCGCTCACCGGTGCGGCGACGAAGTCCGCGCCGAGCCCTTTGAGGCGGGCGCGGATGGCGGCGGATTCCTCGACCGCGATGGTCGAGCAGTCGACCAGGATCGGCGGCGCCGCGCCGCCGGCGGCGACCCCGTTGGCGCCGAAATAGACTTGCTCGAGGTCCTTGCCGGTCGACACGATCGAGAACAGCACATCGACGCCCTTGAGATCGGACGGCGCATCCACGACCTTGCCGCCGATCGCCGCCAGCGGCTCGGCCTTGGCGCGGGTGCGGTTCCAGATCGAAACGTCGTACCCGGCCTTGAGCAGGCGCTCGGCCATGGGAAAGCCCATGCGGCCCATGCCGATCCAGCCGATCTTCTGCGTATTCTGCGCCATCCCGCTCTCCTGTTGTCGCCGCGGCCAGTAACATGGCGGCCGATGCGCTTCAATGCGCGGCTCGCTTCCGCAGCCCTGCTCGTGCTAGGAGCGCGCGCGTGACGAGGGCGAACAGGAGATTTGCAATGGCCACCAAGTTGAACGTGATCTCGATCTGCGGATCGCTGCGCAAAGGCTCCTTCAATGCCGCGCTGGCGCGCACGCTGCCCAAGCTGGCGCCGGGCGACATGAGCATCGTTGCCGCGCCGCCGTGGGAGAGCTTTCCGATCTACAACGCCGACGATCAGAATTCGACCGGCTTCCCGGCCGCAGTCACCGCGCTCGGCGACGCGGTGCGCGCCGCCGACGGTGTGATCTTCGTGACGCCCGAATACAATTACGGCATCCCCGGCGGCCTGAAGAACGCGATCGACTGGGTCTCGCGCCTGAAGGATCAGCCGTTCAAGGACAAGCCGGTGGCGATCCAGTCGGCGACCGGCGGACCGCTCGGCGGCGCGCGCATGCAGTACCACCTGCGCCAGGCGATGGTGTTCCTCAACGCCCTCGCGTTCACCACGCCGGAGATCTTCGTCGGCATGGCGCAGACCAAGTTCGACGATCAGCTCGAATTGAAGGATCAGCCGACGATCGACTTCGTCACCAAGCAATTAGCCGGCTTCGAGCAGTTCGTGCGCAAGCTGACCGGGAAGGCGTAAGATGGCGCTCAACGTCCTGGTGATCTGCGGATCCTTGCGCAAGGGCTCCTACAACGCGGCGGTCGCGCGCGCGTTGCCGGGCCTTGCGCCCGAGGGCATGAGCTGCACCGCGGCGCCGCCGTTCGACACGATGCCGCACTACAACGCCGACGACCAGAACGCGACCGGCTTTCCGGCCAGCGTCACGGCGTTCGCCGACGCGATCCGCGCCGCCGACGGCGTCGTCATCGTGTCGCCCGAGTACAACTGGACCATCCCCGGCGCGCTCAAGAACGCGATCGACTGGGTTTCGCGCATGAACGAGCAGCCGTTCAAGGACAAGCCGGTGGCGCTGCAGTCGGCGTCCGGCGGATTGCTCGGCGCCTCGCGCATGCAATATCACCTGCGCCAGTGCCTTACCTCGATCGACGCGCTGATCTTCGGCCGGCCCGAGGTGATCGTCACCTTCGCGCCGCAGAAGATCGACGAGGCGGGTGAACTGAAGGACCAGCCGACGCGCGACATGATCAAGCTGCAGCTCGCCGGGTTCGAGAAGTTCATTCGCCGCGTGAGCGGGAAGGCGTGATGGGCAGACTGAGCGGACGCGTCGCCATCGTGACCGGCGGCGCCAAAGGCATCGGCCGGCACTACAGCGCGGCGCTCGCCGCCGAAGGCGCGGCAGTCGTCATCGCGGATATCGCCGAGAGCGATGCGGCTTCGCAGGCGATCGCGGCCAAGCACGGCAGCAACTCGGTCATGGGCGTGGCGTTCGACGTGAGCAACGAAGGCTCCGTGACCGACCTCGTGACACGCAGCATGGAACGCTTCGGCCAGATCGACGTGCTGGTCAACAATGCCGCGCTCTACGCGCCGCTGCAGGAGACCAAGTGCACCGAGATCGATGCCGCACTGTGGGACCAGGTGATGGCGGTCAACCTGCGCGGCCCGTTCCTGATGGTGAAGCATGTCGCGCCGCACATGACCGCGCGCGGCTACGGCAAGATCATCAACATCGGCTCCGGCACCGCCTATCGCGGTATCCCATGGATGCTGCACTACGTGACCACCAAGGGCGGCATCATGGCGATGACTCGCGCGCTCTCGCGCGAACTCGGCGAGCACGGCATCCGCGTCAACACGCTGATGCCGGGCTTCACCTTGAGCGACACGGTCCTGAGCGAGAATCCGGGCCACGTGCATACCGCGCGCGAGCGCGCCGTGCAGTCGCGCGCGCTCAAGCGTGATGAGCGGCCCGAAGACCTCATCGGTGCGCTGATCTTCCTCGCCTCGGCGGACAGCGATTTCGTCACCGGACAGACCATCGCGGTCGATGGCGGGAATGTGAACACCTAACCCCACAGCATGCTGTTCTTCCCGGCTGGTGCTATCATCGACGCCAACGCCGGCGGCGAAACGCCAGGAGGAAACGTCAATGACCGGATTGGCGCGCTACGGACTTCAAGCCACGCTCGGGCTTCTGCTCGCCTTGTTGGCGACCGCCGTGCACGCGCAGGCGCCGAAGGTCGGCGATCCGCCCGAGGCTTCCAACATGCGCCTCGTCGGCCACAGCGACCTGCAGGCGCGCAGCGCCTATCAGCCGACCATTCACAAGCAGGGCGCGCGCTACATCGCTTATATCGGCCACCACGGCGGCACGCCCGACGTGCCGAAGCCGGTCAACCGGCTCACCGGACAGGGCGAGTTCAACGGCACCTCGATCATCGACGTGACCGACCCCGCCAACCCGAAATACCTGCGGCACATTCCCGGCCTCGAGGGCAATTACGAAGAGGGCGGCGCGCAGATGGTGCGCGTGTGCGACGGCCGCAGCCTGCCCAGGGGCGATCCGGCCAAGACCTACATGCTGCGCGTGTTCGGCGGCAAGGCGCACGAGATCTGGGACGTGAGCGACCCGCTCAATGCGGCGCTGATCACGCGCATCGAGAGCGGGCGCGATACGCACAAGAACTGGTGGGAGTGCGACACCGGCATCGCCTACCTGGTCTCGGGTCTCCCGGGCTGGCGCACGCGCCGCATGACCGTGATCTACGACCTGAGCGACCCGGCGAAGCCGGTGAAGATCCGCGAGTTCGGCCTGCCCGGACAGGAGCCGGGCGCAAGCGGCGCGGTGCCGACCGACCTGCACGGCGCGATCTCGACCGGGCCGCAGGGCAACCGCGTCTATTTCGGCTACGGCACCAACAAGGGCGGCGTGCTGCAGATCCTCGACCGCGAAAAATTGCTCAACGGCCCGAAGGAGCCGACGCCCGACAACATGCGCGCGCCGGTGATCGGCGAGTTGCAGATGTCGCCGCTGGTCGGCGCCCATACGGTATTCCCGCTCGGCAAGCGCCGCATTGCGGAGTTCGTCAACGACAAGGCCGGCTCCGAGCGCGACATCGTGATGATCGTGAACGAATCGCTGGTCAACGAATGCGAGGCGCGCGAGACGCGGCAGATCGTGTGGTTCGTCGACGCCACGATCGAGAAATATCCGATGGTGGTGTCGAACTTCCTGGTTCCCGAGACGAGCGGGAACTTCTGCTCGCGCGGCGGCCGCTTCGGCGCGCATTCCTCCAACGAGAGCATGGCGCCGGTGTTCTACGGCAAGCTCGTTTTCGTCACCTTCTTCAATGCCGGCGTCCGCGCGATCGACGTGCGCAATCCCTACCAGCCGAAAGAAGCCGGCTATTTCATCCCGGCCATCACGGCAGCGACCGACAAGCGCTGCATCAAGGTCGAAGGGCAGGACCGCTGCAAGATCGCGATCCAGAGCAACAACGTGGAGACCGACGACCGCGGCTACGTCTACGTGGTCGACCGCGCCAACACCGGCATGCATATCCTGGAGCTGACCGGCGAGGCGCGGCGGATCGCCGGATTGCCGTAGTGCTGCCGCCGGCAGAGCCGCGTCGTCCGATTGGCAAAGACGAAGATCGAGGAAAACTCACGTGCAGAATTCAGAGAAGATCTGGCAGCTGGTCGACGCCCGCAAGGACGCCTACGAGGCGCTATCCGACCGCATCTGGGGCATGCCGGAGATCGCCTACACCGAGTACCGCTCCGCGGCCGAGCATCGCGCCATGCTGGAACAGGAGGGTTTCGCCGTCACCGGGAACGTGGCCGGCATCCCGACCGCGCTGATCGGGGAGGCGGGCGAAGGCGGGCCGGTGATCGCGATCCTCGGCGAGTATGACGCGCTGCCCGGGCTCTCCCAGGTCGCCGGCATCGCCGAGCCGAAGGAGCTGGAGCCGGGCGGTCACGGCCACGGCTGCGGTCACAACATGCTGGGCTCCGCCGCCCTGCTCGCCGCGACGGCGGTGAAGAACTATCTGAAATCCGCCGGCGTCAGCGGCCGCGTGCGCTATTACGGATGCCCGGCCGAGGAGGGGGGCGCCGCGAAGGCCTTCATGGTGCGCGCCGGCTGCTTCTCGGATGTCGATATCGCCATCACCTGGCACCCGTCCGCGATCAACCGCGTCGACGACGCCATGAGCCTCGCGGGCGTGCGCGTCGACTACACCTTCAAGGGCCGCGCCGCGCACGCCGCGGCGGCGCCGCACCTCGGGCGCAGCGCACTCGACGCCGTCGAGCTCATGAATGTCGGCGTCAATTACATGCGCGAGCACATGCCGTCCGATGCGCGCATCCATTACGCCCTGATCGATGCCGGCGGCATCGCGCCGAACGTCGTGCAGGCCAAGGCAAAAGTGCGCTACTCGATCCGCGCGCGCGACCTGCCCGGAATGAAGGTGCTGGTCGAGCGGGTCGGGAAAATCGCCGACGGCGCGGCGCTGATGACCGAGACCAAGGTGGACGTGAGGGTCATCAGCGGCGTCTCCAACCTGCTCGGCAATACGCCGCTGGAGCAGGCCATGCAGCACCAGCTCGACCGTCTCGGGCCGCCGCCGTTCGACGCCGCGGATCGGAAATACGCCGCCGAGATCCAGGCGACGCTTTCGCCGGAGGACCTCGCCTCGGCCTACGCGCGCGCCGGCGTCCCGATCAAGCAGGGTACGGCGCTGTGCGACTTCATCGTGCCCTACGGCACGCGCGGCGCGCCGATGATGGGCTCGACCGACGTCGGCGACGTGAGCTGGGTGGTGCCCACGGTGCAGGCGCGCGTCGCGACGCACGCCATCGGGACGCCCGGGCATTCGTGGCAGATCACGGCGCAAGGCAAGTCCGGACAGGCGAAGAAAGGCATGGTCAACGCCGCCAAGGTGATGGCCGGCGTGGCGGTCGACGCGCTCGGCGATCCGGCGCTGATCGCCCGCGCCAAGGCCGATCTCGCGGCGCGGACCGAGGCGAGCCCTTACGATTGCCCGCTGCCGCCCGACGCCAAGCCGCCGATCCCGCCACGTCCGGACGCCGGAACGCATCGTCGACCGTGAGCCGCCACGCCCTGATCATCGGCGGCTCGCTCGGTGGGCTGTTCGCCGCGCACCTGCTGCGCGCGGCAGGCTGGCGCGTCGACGTGTTCGAGCGCAGCGCCGAGGACCTGGCCGGACGCGGCCTCGGCCTCGGCACGCACGACGCGATGATCGCGGTGCTGCGGCGCATCGGGATCGACGTCGATACGCCGCTCGGCGTCGCGACGCATTCCTACCTCTGGCTCGATGCGTCGGGCGGCATCAACGGCGACGTGCCGCTGCCGCGGGTGATGACCGCCTGGGCACGGCTCTATCGTCCGCTCAAGGACGCCTTGCCGGCGCAATGCTATCACTCCGGAAAGGCGCTCGTTCGCGTCGAGCAGGGCGACAGCGGCGTCACCGCGCTGTTCGCCGACGGCACGCGTGCGTCCGGCCACCTGCTGGTGGGCGCGGACGGCGCGCGTTCCGCGCTGCGCGCGCAGATGCTGCCGCAGGCGCGGCCCGAATACGCGGGCTACGTCGCCTGGCGCGCGCTGCTGGCGGAGAAAGACGTCGCGCCCGCCGACCGCGAACTGCTGTTCACCCGCAACTCGTTCTGCATTCCCGACGGCGAACTGCTGGTGTCGTATCCGGTGCCGGCGCGCGACGGCGACCTCAGGCCGGGAAAGCGCGACTACAACATCGTGTGGTATCGGCCGGTCGACCAGGCCGCCCTGACCGACCTCAACACCGACGCGTCGGGCCAGCGCCACGAGCAGATCCCGCCGCCGCTGATCCGCCCCGACGTCACCGCCGCCGTGAAGGCCGCCGGCCGCGCGCTGCTCGCGCCGTGCCTCGCGGACATCATCGAGCGCACCACGCGGCCGTCGTTCCAGGCGATCTACGATCTGACCTCGCCGCGGCTGGTGTTCGGCCGCGCCGCGCTGCTCGGCGACGCGGCGTTCGTGGCGCGGCCGCATGTCGGCGCCGGCGTCACCAAGGCCGGGCTCGATGCCGCGTGCCTTGCCGACGCGCTTGCCGCAAACGGCGACATCGACGCGGCGCTGGCGCATTACGGTCGCACGCGAAAGGAGGCCGGCGACTGGATCGTCGCGCGTGGGCGCTCCTTCGGTGAGGCCTGCATCGGCGGAGAGAAATCGCGCAGCCGATCGCTCGCGCACGCGCAACGCGCCGCGCGGGCCTGGCGTGAATATTTGGAAATGCCCGGGCAGATCCGCGAGTGGGGACAACAGGCGTTGTCCGGTGCGCGGGTAGGTTAGAGCTGCCCGCCGTCGCCCCATTGGTCGAGCAGGGCGCAATACCCAGCGTCCTGGTAGCGCGACAGCAGGAAGGCCGGCGCATAGTCGGGCAGCGCGGCCTCCAGGATGTGCCGGGCAACAAGTTCGCCGCCGGCGCACGAGGCCATCACGCCGAAGCCGGAGAACGCCCCCGAGATGTAGGCGCCCTCGACCGGCAGCGGGCCGATGAGCGGACGGTTCTCGCGCGTCTTGATGTAGTAGCCGCCGTCGACGTAAGGCCGCGCGGCCGTGCCGATGTAGGCCTTCAGCGCCGGCACCATGGTCGCCATGCCGCGCAGCACGATCTCGGCGTAGTGCGGCTCGTCCGGCAGCGGGAAGACGAGATCGGCCGCGCCGCCGTGATGGTTGAACAAGGCGACAATCGTCGCGGCACCGTCGGGCCGCCCGTGGGCACCGGCGGGAAATTTCTCGAGCAGCCAGCGCGCCTCGTCGTCCGCGGCGAGCGCCGCGCGCTCCTCCTCGCTCCACGGCAGGTACTGCTCGTCGAGCCAGATCAGCATCGGCGCCGCGCGCATCACGCCGAGCGTATCGGGCAGGCTGATCTTGAAATGGCGCTCGGCGGCGATCGGCAGCTCGACGCCGAGCAACCTTGCGATCTCCCTCTGCATCGGGCCGGCGGCCGACACAAAGTGAGTTGCCGCAAGCATCTGTCGTTCGCCGGCGCGTTCGATGTGCACGGCGCGCACCCGGTTCCCGGCCGTATCGAAGCCGACCACTTCGCCGCGCAGGAGCTTCACGCCGTGCTCGCGCGCGACCTCCAGCATCGCCATGCCGAGCTGCTGCGCGCTGAGCCAGCCGGCGCGCCGCGCGTGCGCCACCGCCACGGTCTCGGGCGCCAGATACGGAAAATGCCGGCGGATGAGGCTCGCCTCGGTGATGACGTCCGCTCCGGTCAAGGGAAAATCGAAGCCACGCTCGGGCGAAGGCACGTAGTGGCTCAAGGCGGTATCATGGATGCGCGCCGGTCCGCTGCCCATCGCCTCGGCCTGCGTGGCCATGGCCGCAAGGAAGGGGATCTTGGCGGCATCGGCGGTCGCGAACAGGTAGCCGCGGCGGTTCAGGTTGATGCGGTTGCCGGTCGCGCGCGCGATCCCTTCGATCAGATCGATGCTGCGGTTCATGAAGGCGGTCATGGTCCAGTCGGGGCCGGGCCACCAGTTGCGGTAGGCTTCGGTCGACTTGTCCGAGGTGAGCGAGAGCGGGTTGGCCTGCTCGACGATGGTCACCTCGGCCAGGCCGTGCTCGACCGCGAGCGCATAGGCCGCGGCGACTCCTGCGATGCCTGCGCCGCAGATGACGACCTTCGGCGAGCCGGCCATGCGCGGTCAGATCTTGGCGATCTTCGCGTCCTCGATGACCTTGCGCCACTTGGCGATCTCCGCCTTGATGTAGGCGGCAAACTCGGCCGAGGTGATGCCCGAGGGCTCGAAGCCGCTCGCCAGCACCTTCTCCTTCACGTCGGGCAGCGCCAGGATCGCGGCGATCTCACGCTGCAGCAGGTCGACGATGTCCTTCGGCGTAGCGGCCGGCACGAGCACGCCCTGCATGGTCTCCGCCTCCTGATCCTTCACGCCGAGCTCGTCCAAGGTCGGAACGTCGGGCAGCGCGGAGGAGCGCTTGGGCGCCGTGATGGCGAGCGCGCGCAGCCTGCCCTCCTTGATCAGGGCGGTGGCCGGCGGGATCGCCTGGAACGAGAGCGGCGTGTGGCCGGCGACCACCGCCTGGATCGCCGGAGTGCCGCCCCCGAAAGGCACGACCAGCAGGTCGAGCTTGAAAGCCTGCTTGAACAGCTCGATCGAGAGGTGCGGTGTCGTGCCGATGCCGGGCGAGGCGATGTTGTACTTGGACGGGTCGGCCTTGATCAGCTCGACCAGCTCCTTCACCGAGCGCGCCGGGATGCTCGGATTGACGATCAGCGCATTCGGCGCGCCGGCGGCCTTGGTGACGGGCACGAAGTCCTTGTCGGGATCGTACGGCACCTTGTTGTAGAGGCTGGGGTTGACCACGTAGCTCGAGGACACGAACAGGATGGTGTAGCCGTCGCCCGCCGCCCTGGCGGCGTTGCCCATCCCGATGTTGCCGCCGGCCCCGGGCTGGTTCTCCACGATGAACTGCTGCCCGAGCCGTTCCGACAGCTTCTGGCCGATCAGGCGCGCCATCACGTCGGTCGGCCCGCCGGCCGGGAACGGCACGATGATGCGCACGAGCCGGTTCGGATAGCCCTGCGCGAATGCCGCGCCGGCGACGAGGAGTGTCGCGCAGAATGCAGCGATGCGCACGATCGCGGTCATTGATCTTCCCTCCCGGTGTTGCGGCGCTTGGGCGCGCGCATTGACTTTGTAGCCCGGATCGAGCCGGTTTGCAGCCGTACCCAGGCCGGAGCGTGATCGCTGGCATTGGGTTTGCCGCGCACCCAGCGGTCGACGCCGGCGTCCTCGATCCGCCGCGCGAGATCGGGGCTGAGCAGCAGATGATCGATGCGCAGGCCTTTGTCCTTGGGCCAGCGGTTCCGCATGTAGTCCCAGAACGTATACATCGGCTCGTCCGGGTGGAGAGACCGAACGGCATCGAGCCAGCCCTGCTTGACGATGTTGCGGAACGCGGCGTGGCTCTCCGGTTGAACCAGCGCGTCGTCGTCCCACGAATTGGTCGGATAGATATCCTGCTCGGTCGGCACGACGTTATAGTCGCCGGCGAGCACGACCGGCGCCCCCGACTTGAGCAGCTTGCGCGCATGCCGCGCCAGGCGCGCGAGCCACGCGAGCTTGTAGGCGAATTTCGGTCCCGGCTGCGGGTTGCCGTTCGGCCCGTACAGGCAGGCGACGAGGATCCCGTTCACCGCGGCTTCGACGTAGCGGCTCTGCGTATCGTCCGGATCGCCCGGCAGGTCGGTGCGGGTCACGATCGGCTGCGCGCCGCGCGCCAGGATCGCCACGCCGTTCCAGGTCTTCTGTCCGCGCCACACCGCGCCGTAGCCGGCCTGCTCGATCGCGGCGCGCGGGAAATCATTCTGCGCCGATTTCAGCTCCTGCAGGCACGCCACGTCGGGCCTCTCTGCCGCAAGCCAGTCCAACAGGTTGGGCAGGCGGCGATTGATGTTGTTGATATTGAATGTGGCGATCTTCATCGGCCGTGGAGTAGCTCTTGCGTATCCGCCGACGATACCCTCCCGGCTTGGCGGCTACTTTTTCGGGATGATCGACAGCGTGCGTGATGGCGGCGCGGCTCCGCTCGCGACTGCATCCGAGGGATGGCCGATGGTGAAGTCCGAATTCCGCGAAGGTTGCGGCAGGGGGCGCGGGTTGCCTGCGACAGCGATTGCGCGCGCACTCCAATACAGGTTGGGGCCGAACCGGCGCAGGAGTTCGGCGCGCGCGAACGTGGCAAAGTGCGGGTCGGCTGTGTCGACTGTTATGGACTTCCCGCGCGCCTCGACCTCGATCCGATCCGCCATCTCCTGCGAGAAAATATAGATTTCCCACGCATGCCAGCTCATCGAGTGCGCAATCAATACTGCGCGTGGGGCGCGGATGATAACAAACACCACAATGAGCGCGGCCAGTACAATGGTGGAACGAACGGATCGTTCCGCCGCCACTGCGCTGTCCAGCACCATGATCCCGCCGCATAGGGCTGTGACATAGAATATCGTGACGAATTGCAACGTCGCGTGAATGGCGTTTGCCGTCATCAAAGCGGCCAACAACACGAGCGGCCCGGCGAGAAATCCGATCGCAGGCACGGTCTTATGCCGAATGGCGGTGGCCAGCAGTGCCGTCCACAGCAGCACAGCAACGACGGCGACGACCAGATCGGCCCCTGCCCAGGCCGATAGGATCTGCCATTGCCATTGCGGCTGTATGTCGAGCGCAACGGGTAGAAGCGCGCTCCAGGGCAGCACATACGCAGGATACATGCCGCTCCAGACTCGCGCAAATGCGCCACTTGATGCAACCGCCACCAGCAACGCGAAGCCGACCGCGATTGTGCGGTCGGTCAGCGAATGCCGATCGTGCGCTGCCGCGAGCGCCAGCAGGTAGGGAACGCATAGAATCGCGATCAGAAAGGCCGTCGCGATTCCATAGTGCAATGCACCTGCGGCGACCGCCAACGAGGAGAGGATCAGCATGCACAGGGGCGTCGTCGGTCCAAGCATCAACAGAGCCGCGATCAGCACCGCCATGGGGTAGGAAAGAATTTTGCCGAGATAGCCGCCTCTGGCGAGATCGATCGCACTTGAGAACGCCAAGCCAACAACAAGCACGAGAAGCGTCGGGCGTCGCTGCGCGATCGCGCCGGCCACCCCTAGCACGAACGCCGTCCAACCTACGGCCGTCACCAACTCGTAGCTGAACACCGCCGGGCGCTGCACCAGCAGCGAAACGAAGGCAAGAAATGAGAAGGCCCCAAACCGCGGCTCGGTTTCCACTAGATTTCGAGGCACATCCTCATAGTACGCGGTGCTCGGCGTTAGAAGTTCTTTGGTGCGATGCGCGCGCATCCAGTCCGCGGTCTGCGCGTAGTTCATCTGATCAGTGCCGCCGCCCGCCCATATTGCCGGAGATCCTGCCTTGATCGTGGCGGCGCAATGAACAGACACGCTCAGCACAGCTATCGCGAGGGTGAGGAGCAGACAGAACTGCGTCGACGGGCGCGGCTCGTCGGCGGAAGGCATCAGCGCCGACGCGATTGTGAGCGCAGTCGCACCTGCGACCGTGAGTGTCGCCGCGGTCGAGAAGGGCAGGCCCAGGATGCCGTATCCGACGGCTATCCCGAGCGAGACCACGGCGATGCCGGCCATTGGCGCCATCAAGGCGCCGAAGGGGCGCTTGAACGGCCGCACCGCGAACCCTCCCATGACAGCCAATACGGCGAGGAGAGCGACTGTCCGGAGGAATTCTTGCGCGAAGATCACCACCCACCCGTCGCGTCGTAGCGCACGGGACGCTACCGGACGCCGGTGCAGGGATCAAGGAATTCAGGACTCGCCGACTACGGCGCTCGTGGGTCGACGCGGGCTACGATCGAATGCGATCGATCCAATGTACAAGCGCATCGAGCACCTCGGCGCGTACCTCCGCGTCCTTCCGTCCGGTGCGCGCCGGGACATGGAACAAATGATCGGCGTGCTCAAATAGTTTGAGCGTCGCGCGTTGGCCGAGCGCCTTGCACACCGGCTCGAGTTGAACGAGGTCGGCTGCGCGCCGCGCGCCAGGATTGCCACGCCGTTCCAGGTCTTCTGTCCGCGCCACGCCGCGCCGTAGCCGGCCTGCTCGATCGCGGCGCGCGGGAAATCATTCTGCGCCGATTTCAGCTCCTGCAGGCACGCCACGTCGGGCCTCTCTGCCGCAAGCCAGTCCAACAGGTTGGGCAGGCGGCGATTGACATTGTTGACGTTGAAGGTCGCGATCTTCATTTTCGATCGGCGGAATTCACGCGCGAACCGGCCGCGGCGGTGCCGATCCACTCGCGCCACACCGCCCAGAACGCGGCGAGGATCATGGGGCCGAGGAACAGCCCGATCAGGCCGAAGACCTGCAGACCGCCGAAGATTCCGATCAGCGCCAGGAGGAACGGCAGGCGGGCGCGGCTGCCGACCAGCGCCGGCCACACGAAAATATCGCCGATCAGCATCACCACGGCGCCGAAGCCGAACACCCCCGCGGCCGCCAAGGGGCTCCCGCCCTGGAGCACGAGCAGCAGCGCCGCGGCGCTGAACACCACCCAGGCGCCGAGCGGCACCATGGCGAACGCCATGGTCACGAGACTGAACAGCAGCGGATTGGGCACGCCGGCGATCACATAGGCCGCGCCGATGAGCAGGCCTTCCATCACCGCCACCGCGACCGTGCCGTTCACCGTGCCCTGCACGGTCTCGACCGTGCGGCTCGCGAGCCGCTCGCCCGGCTGGCCGAACAGGTGATCGGCGGCGTCGAGCACGCGATTGCCGATCCAGGCGCCGTCGCGCAGCAGCGCGAACAGCGCGGCGAGCGCGATGAAGAACAGGAACAACCGGTGCAGCGCCTGGACGCCGAGCGCGCGGCTCAAGGTGGCGCTGCTCTCCTTGTCGGGCTCGCCGCCGAGCAGCGCGGTCACGCCCCGCGGGTTGCTCAGATTGGCGCTCCACCAATGCGTTGCGTGCTCGCCGAGCGGCAGCTGAGCAAGCCACGGCGGCGCGGGAATCCCGCTCTGCCGCACATGCGTCACGTATTGGGCGATGGCCTGGCTCTCCTGCGCCGCCTGATGCAGCGCGAGCGCGACCGGAATGAACAGCACGATGCCGACGAGGAGCGTGAACATCAGGGGCGCCCACACCTTCGTGCGCGCGCCCGGCATGCGCGCGGTGAAGCGCCGGTAGGCGGGCCAGATGGTCACGGCGATCACGCCGGCCCAGGCGAGCGGGGCGAGGAAATCCTGCGCCACCCACAGCGCGAGCAGCACGAGCGCGAGCGCCAGCGCGACGCGGGCGCGCCGCCGTCCTGCGTCGTCGATCGCGAGCGGCGCGCTTCTCGTCAACGGCTTTGGACGTGGGGCGGTTGGCCATTCAACGACTCGTTCGCGCGGCACGCATTCAATCCGCGCCGGTCGCATATCGCACGCTCCGGCAATTGAATTTGCGGGCATGAAGGAAATGGAGATGATTGAACGCGCGGGCCGTGCCTCGGTTCCGGATAGCGCGAAGGGGGCGGGAAGCGCGGAGTTTGCGGCGCGCTCCGCGCGTTCTTCCCTATTCACTTGTCAAACAGCCAACGCTTCGCGCCCGGTTGGGGTGGGGGGCCGGGCTCCCCTTTGATCTTTTCTCACTCCCTGAAAGTGAGGGGAGCGAAGCGCCGACAGGCGCTGGTGCGGACCGCCGCACCCGTGGCCCGTCTCGCGATGGGGCCCATCTCTGGATCGCCAGAGATGACCGGCCAATGACGCAGGCCGGCGCGCCTCTCGGCGCTTCGCTGCGGATTTTTCGGTCCCGGGCCACGCTTTCCATCACGGTCTCCCGCGATGATCAGCCAGCTCCTGGCGGGAGAGTCGTAGTGCCCTCCAGGTGGAGCGCCCGGGACGCCCGGGAGCGGGTCGTGACTCCCGCCCGCAGGCCCCGCACCTCGCTCCGCATTCAAGACACCTCCGGAAGGCGCCCCTCATGAGCGAGGATGGGTGGAGTGTGGACCTAACCTGTGAATTCCTGATGAGCAGGATCGCTAACAGTTAAGGATAAAAATCCCGGTACTGCGGTAAGGCGGACGGGGCAAGTTCGTGCTGTCTAAAATGCTCGGTACCTCTTTTGGAGGGGCAGCCAGCCATCAGGCCCGCCTGCGCCGATGTGCATAAGACCTCAGCTGGTCCGTCAAGCCCGGGCTTGCGCGATCCATCCAGCCGATCCAGCGGCGGCGCATGAAGTGATGTCGACGATACAAATTCCAGCGCAGGGACGGGTCCACGGTAAGGGAGCGCCGGTAATGTGCGAGCCGCATCGCCTGCGCGTCTACCGCACATTTTTCACCGTCTCGGTAGAACTCTACAATCTTCGTTTTGGCCATGCCGGGGGTCTCAAACCATTTCGGGATGTACACGTTGCAGAGCCGGTCGACATCCGTAAGCAGTCGTGTCACGCCGGTCCCGGCAGCCGGACAGGAGGTTTGAAATGCATCGCCAATCAAGACGAGCCCATTCTGCTCAACGTTTTCCGCAACGGTTAGATCCATCGTCCAATTCGTGACAGGTTCGACGATCTCGAATTCGCCAAGGAACTGACGGAGCTCGGGCATCGCCTTATTGAGGGCTGGGACGGTGCCGCGGCGCAGTTCTCTGATCCACGGATTATGGTGATCGAGAAACGTGAACATATTTGCACGCAGTAATCCGCCCAGCGGAAAGAGACTGAGATAGTCGATCGAGTCCGTGATTCCCGATCCGTACAACGTCAGAGCTTCGAAATCCTTCTTGCGCCCCGGCTCGGCTTTCAGGCTGAAGCCGAATGTGATCGACTGCTTCTCGGCGACCATTCGGCGTTTGATGCCAAGCGTTTGGCGCAGCATGTCGCCGAAGCCGGATGCCAGGACTAACAGATCCGCTGTGTGAGTTGGCCCGGTGGAGAGCGTGATCTGCTGCTTGTCCCGGCCGGTCTTGACGTCCACGACACGGTCGACAACAAACTCGACGGTGGACGGCAACGCATCGCGCACGAGCCGAACCATGTCCTCGTAACGCATCGCACAATGTAGATCTCGCGTGCGATCGAGAATCCGGCCGCCTCGCACGTTCAGAATGTCCACGAACGACGTGGCGGCCGAGGCGAACAGCTCAAACAGGCCTAATCGGCGTAGCAGTTCGATTTGAACCCCAGCAAGTTTTTCAACTCGAAACTCTTTGGGATACACTTGGTGCCGATCGACCAGTGTCACACGGTGGCCTGCGCGTGCGAGCACCAGCGCAGCAATCGATCCGCTCAGGCCCGCTCCTACGATTGCGACGTGTCTGGCCATCTCAGGTCCGGGTTCCCTCGCGCGCGGCCGACCAGTTCGGCTGGAACAAGCGCTTTATCGCGTTTTTCAGTCCCGGCACCTGCTCTATGGCGAAGCCGACGAGCGCGCCCACGGCAGTGCCCGACCGCGAGATCTGGTAGACCGGGGAAGGTTCGGCGCCGAACAGGCTCTTGTAGGACTCATCGCCAATCGTGAAGTCGAGAACGCTGTCACCACTCTGGATACAGTGCTGCGTCACCATCTCGAACGTCAGCGAGCCGAGGGACTGGTTCTTGTAGTTGGCGAGATCGAAGGCGCTGAGGATCACGAGCAGTTTGCCGCTGTGCGAAAGGCCCATGACGCCCGCAATGGGGGTGCCATCGAGCGTCAGACTGTAGAGACGAGCGACGGAGCCTCTCCCCTGAGTCGCGACCTCCAGATAAAAGTCGTAGTAAACGGAGGTTTGCAGTAGATCTTCGCTGCCGAAACGCGGCCAGCGATATTCCTTCATCTTCTGCAGCGTTGCTGCAATTAGCTCCGGGCTCTCCACGCAACCGAACGCTATAGCTCCCTTTCGATGTAGCTGCCGGGATTTCTTCTCGAGTTCCTTGCGGTAGGAGGCTGGTATCTTCTCAGCGCGCCAGGCCGCATAGCTCGTCGAGAGCGGCACGGCATGCGCCTGCATCGACATCGCAACGCGCGGTGGCGTACCGAGCACCCGCCCGATTGGTTCGGAATGCTCAGGTAGCTTTTGGATCCGAAGGACGTCGAACGGATGGAGTGCGGCTTTGATTTGGGCACAGAGGGTGTGGTCCGAAGCGATCACGTTGAGCGCTTCATCCGATGCGACGGCGCACGCGTAGTCGGACACCCCCAGGTCGGCGAATTCGATGGCGCGTAGCGTCCCGTATCGCCGGCGAATGAGCGGCAGGAGCATTGCGAGGCGGCCTTCCCGGCGGACGGTCACGATCAGCGGCTTCGCCTTCAAGGGCGGAGCGAGCTTGCGATAAATCCCATCGAGCCAGCGCGGATGCTGGAAGGCCGTCGCACGCGAACACGCAAACAGCTGCGTGTACTCGGCGGAAAGAAAGTCGAACAGAGGTTCGACTGCCACTTCAAACACAAGCATTCTCCATGCGGCGCGTCAAAATTCTACCATTCGCGAAGATCAACGCCGGCAGGAGTTGCTCACAGAGTTAATCCCACCCGAGTCGATTGCCGTGTCACAAAGCGAGACACCGTCTCTTGGTAGGTAAATTGCAAGGTTTGTGCCGCGTACACCTGCTGAGTGCCGCCAGACATGAATTTTCACCCTTGCGCAGAATTTGAGACGCCTTGCTCGTCTCCAAACGGCACGACACTCGCCGCGGCCCATGGCATTCCGATCGCGTGGCTTGGGGGCTTGCCGATTGCAGTCATCGATCGCGCGCGATCGGCCGAATTCATGATTAACGTCGCTGTGGCACGGCGCGAGCGCGGTGGTATACCGCCGTACATCACGTCGGCGAATGGTCAGGTTCTTTCGATGTGTGCAAACAATCACCAGATCCACGACCTGTTTGCCGCCGCCGACCTGATCCACGCCGACGGCATGCCAATAGTCTGGGCGTCCCGTCTTACATCAGGGCACACTCTTCCAGAACGTGTCGCAACGACGGACCTCTTTCATGACGTCGCGCAGCGTGCGGAAGACGCCGGCGTGAGTTTTTATCTACTCGGTGCGGCCGGCGAGGTCCTCCGCCGCGCGGTCGACCGCACACGGGAGCGCTATCCGCGCCTCGAGATCGCCGGGTATCGTGACGGTTACTTTGACGCTCGCGAAGAGGAAAATGTCTTGGTTGCCATCAATGCGGCGAAACCGGATATCCTCTGGGTGGGCATGGGCGTCCCGGCGGAGCAGAAGTTCTGCCTGCGCAATCGCGCGCGCTTGAGCCAGGTCGGCGTAATCAAGACATCTGGCGGGCTATTCGACTTCGTTTCCGGTAAGAACTCTCGTGCCCCACGCTTGATGCAGTCGCTTAGTCTCGAATGGGCCTATCGTGCGGCCCTCGAGCCGCGCCGGCTCGCGTATCGTTACCTAACCACAAGTCCACATGCTCTGTATTTGCTGCTGACCAACTCCGGTCGGTCGAAATCATGATTTGCAAAACCATCGTAAACGCTCTTCTTCTGCTTCTGGGTACAGCGCTGGCCGGGACGACCACCCCTGCAGTTGCCCAAACTTTGGCGGACTGCGGCTTTCTTGCCAAGGCCGGAGTGCCCGCTGATAGGCTTTCCGCGCTCCGTCGCGGGTTCAACGTGCCAGGGTGGCTCGATGGACAAAACACGCGGCGCCCCAACATCGATACCCTTGCTGCGCTATTCCGGCGAGGTTTCACCCACGTTCGCCTACCCGTGACGCCAGAACGCCTGATGCCGGCGTTTAGCAAGTCGGGCGACATTGCACGCGATCGAGCCGAGCTCGGCACTGCCCTCGATCTCCTTACATCCATCGGTTTCGCGGTAAGCCTCGACTTGCATCCGGGCGAGCGATTAGTGCGTCTGCACAAACAGGTGCCTGATCGCGCGTTCGTACTGATCGATGCGCTGTGGCGGGACATCGCACGGCATTACGCGACATACCGACCGGACCGTCTGTTTTTCGAAGTATTGAACGAGCCCGCAGTTCCGCACGACATCTGGGAGATTCAAGGGCCGCGACTGGCCTCAATCATCCGCGCCGCTGCGCCAAACCACACGATCATCTATGGCCCAGCCGATTTTCAGCAGATCGGCGCACTGCCCAAAGTACCCCTTCCGCTGGGCAACGTTGTCTACGCAGTGCACTACTACGCTCCCATGGTGTTCACTCATCAGGGGCTAGACTGGAGTGACGATCCGCTGCGTCACCTTGAAGGCGTTCCATTTCCTGCATCGCGCTCTGATCCCGCCGTAGACCGGCAACTGCGCGACCTGCGCTTTCACGGGCATGACGCGGCAGCGAAATTGCTGGAGGACACGCTAGGGGAGCGGTGGGACGAAAAGCGGGTCGCCACTGACATTAGTCGAGCCGGTGAATGGTCGCGAAAGCGTGGCAGGCCGGTACTGCTGAATGAGTTCGGCGTGCTTGCTTGGAAAGCGCCAGCGCCCGACCGGTTGCGCTGGCTCGAAACCGTACGCCGCTCGGCCGAGCAGGCGTGTGTTGGATGGGCGCACTGGGATTACGCTGACGCTTTCGGCTTTGTCCGACGAACGGGCGACTTAGAAATTCCGGATCACGCCGTCCTCAGGGCGCTGCTCGGCGAGTGAACACAGCCACGCGCGCAGGCGCGGAAGCGACAGCTGGTGCGGGTGGCGCCGGCGCCATAACCGGCGGCGGCAACGTCCCATAACGCAAATAACGGCCCTCGGCGAAACCCCGGTACCAACGTGGAGCCGCTTTGTTGAGAATTATCCCGGCTACCTTGGAGACGTGGCTGCCGAGCATATGAAAAGCCTGCTCGACGGCACCGCGATCCGTCGACTCCCAGGCGATGACGAAGGCGATGCGGTCCGCGTGCTCGACGAAGGCGCCGCCGTCCACTGGTAGAAGCGCGGGGCAATCCACGACGATCAACTCGAACTGGTCTTTGAGCTCGCGCAACAGGGCAGGCAACCGCCGTGTGTCAGCCGGTTCGCGCGCAGGCGAAGACGGATCACGAGCACCCAGTACATAAAGCCCGCTGCGAGTGTCACGACCGAGCGCGGTCGCCGGCTGTGCGCTTCCGTCGAGCACCTCGTTGAGGCCAGGGCGGTTAAGGTCGAAAGTACGCGTTACAGAGATCGTATAGGGATCGGCGTCGATCAGGAGCGTCTTTATCCCTGAGGCCGCACTGGCGAGTGCAAGATTGCAGGCGAGTGTCGACTTCCCTTCCCCAGGAAGAGCGGACACAATTGCCAGAACATCGCGGCTTCGTGAGGTATTTACGGCACGCTGCAGCCGGGTCATCACAACCCAAAGGCTGCCAGCGTAGTCGGATGTCGGCCGTTCGATCGCGAGGCGCGCGTGTGCCTTGAGATCGCTTCCTTTACTTGCCTCCAATTCCGGCAGAACGCCGAGGCCGCATACACCGAGCCGCTCTGCGATCTCATCGGCGCTGCGAAAGCCACGGCGCAGCTGCTCGAGAATCAACGCGAGGGTGACGCCGAGTATGATTCCAAGAACGGCCGCGGCGGCCAGAAGGAAAAGTGCCGCAGGGCGTTCCGGCTTGATCGGTACCAGTGCCGGGGACGCGATCCGTGCTTCCATGATCTGCAGCGTCTGTTGCGCCCCCGTCTCTTTCGCGCGGCCCAGAAAAGCTTCGTATAGCGCGCGATCGGATTGCGCCTCGCGCTCAAGCTGGTTGAGCCGCACATCGGCTTGACCGATATCGCCAGCCCGTCTCTGCAATCCGGCGAGCTCGTTCTCTAGGGCAGCCTCTCGACTGCGGGCAACTTCATAGTCGTTTCGGATACCCTCGACAACGCGCCCGATCTCGCGATCGATCTGGCGCCGAAGGTCGGCGGCTTGTTCCCGTATCGCTACCATAGAGGGATGGCGGTCACCGTAAATTGCGCGGAAGTCAGCTTCTTGCCGAGCGATGTCCGCATACTGGCCTCGCAGTGTCGACACCACTGGTGACTGAAGCACCTCGCCAAGCCCGGCGACGTTCTCTGGGTTCCGCGGTGCAGCCTTCACGCGATCAAGACGACCTTGTGCTTCGGCCTTACGCGAGCGCGCAAGCGCGATTTGCTGGGCGATGTCCTCTATCTGCTTCGCGATCAACTTGTTACCCTGGGTGACGCTTATCAGATTGTTTGACGTCTTGTACTCCGCAACCGCACGCTCGGATTTCTCAACCCGTGCGGCCAGTTCCTCGATGCGCCCTGCGAGCCAGCCGGAGGCCTCTGCCGTCACGTTGCTGCGCCGCGTCCGCAGATCTTCAAGGTATGCGTCAGCGACCGCCGCAGAGATGGTGGCCGCTTTCCCTGCGTCGATCGATGCATACCCGACCTGGAGAATGTATGTTAGACCGCGCCGCTGAACTGATAGTCCCGTCTGGAACCGATACACGAGCTTGTTGAGGCGTGTGGCTTCATCATCCGTCGTGTCACGTCCGATGATGCGGGTCATCAGTGTCCGCAGGAGCTCCATCAGACCTGGCTTGACAAACTCGGGATCGCTGTCGAGAGCGAGTTTCGCGATCACTCGTTTCGCGATTGCGGAGGACTGGATCAGTTCTACCTCGATTCTCTACGGCAGCAGCGTCTGCACCGATACCGGAGAGAACCGCCTCCGACGATGTCACGCGAGGCTGGCGTGGATCGACCAGGACCACGGTGACAGCCCGGTATTTTGGAGGGATGACAAGCAGCGTGATGCCCGTCAGCAGGAGGATTGCGGCGGCGACAGCAGCAATCAGTCGCGCGCGCCATCGTAAAATCTGGGTCAGCTTGTTGAAATCGAGAAAGCCGCCTGGGCTGCGGGATTGCGCATGGTGGTCCTGCTGCGCCCTTGCATCCAACGGCGTCATCGGTTCGTTGTGGTTAAGAAGCATCGCAGCAACACTCCAGTGGGACGCTCCGATCCCTTCTTCAACATCCGTGCCAACGCAATGAGCGGCTAGCTAAGCTGATGATGGCACGCTTCTGGCTTATAACGCAGCAAAACCCCGCAGTGAGCCGTTTGTTGTCAGCAGGGTAAATCGCGATTCCTGAAACGGGACAGACGCACATGAACGCCTACCGTCAAGGAGCATTGGTTCTGTCCCGCTTCGAAACGAGTTCGTTAATACAGAACCCAGCCCAATCCTTTCTGGGCGCGGCCGGTACGGTGCTGGTTGGCGCGGTGGTTACTGCAACGCCGGTCTTCTTCCATCTCGCGGGTCAGCCGATCGCAATCTTGCTGTGCGTTCTCCTATCTTTGATTCTGACTTTCCTTCGGCCCGCGAGCATTCCGATCATTCTGGTCATCGCTTACCTGTTTCAAAACCTCTTCGTCGCATTGGTCTCGCCGCACATTGCTGGGATTGATCAACTCAACACGATCCGCGCCTACAACTTTCTGATGACCGCAACTGTGTGGGTTGTAACCACCGCCGGGTATTGGGTCGATCGCGCGCGGCTGGACCGCCGCATTCGGGCCATGATGGATATGACGACCGGAGTGCTAATACTGATCGCCCTCTATTTCTTGCTCGGACTCTCCTTACAGGTCGAAAGCCCCATTGCGTATCTCCGCAACATCGCCGCGCCGTTTCTGTTGTTCCAGATCTGCTTACTGATTGCATATCGCTCGGACGTCGAATTCATAAAGCCGCTCATTATCGTGGCAGCGATTGCGACAGCGTACGGGTTCTTTGAAATGTTGGCGCAACAACAGCTGTTTTGGCTGTTTAACGGCGACGTCTATGTCAGCCTGCGTGTCCGCCAGGAATACGAGTCGGGTGTATGGCTGCGCCAGTTGCAGCAGACCGGCTACGTGATGCGCAGCTACCTCGACAGCTTGGTCATCGACTTCCTCAATACACCGCTGCTACCTGACCTCGAAATTAGGCTGTATCGGCTGGTCGGTCCCAATTTTCATTCGATCAGCTTTGCCTACGCGTTGGTCATTTTCAGCATGATCCTGGCCGCTACCGGACGTTGGTGGTGGTCCATCCTGGTCCTGCCGCCGCTGCTGGTTATCGGCTCCAAGGGAGCGTTGCTTACGCTGTTGCTAGTGCTGACATTCCTTGTGCTCGTCACTGGGTTCCGAATGTTCCGCAACATCACCTGGTACCTGGTGACGCTCACTGCCTACGCAATAGCGGGCATCGAGGTCGGTATCCGCGCGCAGGACTATCACGTTATCGGATTCCTCGGCGGCATTCGGGGGTTTCTGGCAAACCCGCTCGGCCGCGGTATTGGCGCCGGCGGCAACCTATCGCTATCGGTATCGTCGTTCGATTGGAGCCGCTCGCAACACCTTGGCCATACCGATGTGGCGCTCGAGAGCGCGGTCGGCGTGCTTCTTTACCAAATGGGCGTTGCGGGTTTGGTGGTGCTGGGTGTCCTGCTCTGGATCGCGCTCACGGTGTGGCGGCAATTCCGCATAACCGGTGATCGAATGCACGTCGTTGCGGCTCTCGGAATGTTGGCCATCGTGGTGAACGGAATTTTCCACGAAGAAGCGCTATTCGCGCCGCTTGCGCTCGGGCTGATGTCCCTCTTCGCAGGCCTCGCGCTCGGCTCAACCTATCGCGCATCAACTGTCTATACGAAACCGATGCGACGCCATGGGTCGTCTGTCGCGACCTAAATACCGAGGTGCAATCGGTCATGGGAGTGCACGTATACCAATCTCGGAGTTTTCGCTTTTCACGGCGCTAGATTGCGCTGAATGTCGACCCGCCGGAATGCTGCCAAAACTTTAACGAAGAAAGTTAACACGTAGCGATGCTGAATACGGCGAGGACCATCGCGCAGTCGATCCTGAGCAATGATGTGCTCAAGGGCAGCGCCGTGGCGTTGGCGATTAAGTTCACAGGTTCGATCCTCGGTTTCGCGATGTTTGCGCTTGCCGCACGCAGCATGCTGCCGCACGACTTTGGCACGCTCGCCGTCATTTTCAATGCGATGTCATTTCTCGCCGTAATCGCCGCCTGCGGTCAAGAGACACTCATCGTTCGCTCCTGGGACGAGTATTGCGGATCAGACCGTCCCGCGCTTGCGCGAGGCGCACTCAGCTTTGGCGTGAAGGTGACAGTGGTTTCCGGATTTTTGGTCGCCGCCGCGGTTGCGATCGCGTGGCCGCTGATCGAGCCATCTACACCAGTCGTCCTAGTTATCTCTGCCTGCATGTTCCTCCTGTTTCAGGTCTTCATGAACTTCAGCGCGCAGTTCTCGCGCGTGGCGGGAGGTATGGTTTTCGGAGAGATGCCACGCGAGATCGTGTGGCGGTTGGTTGTGGTCGTCATCATTTTTGCGCATCAGGTTCTGCAGACACCCTTCGCGGCAGCTGAGTTCTTTGCGACCGCGGCAGCCGCGCTTGCGATGTCGATCCTTTTTCAGCAGATCCTGGTGCTGCGAAATCTGCCGCCTGTGGTGCGTCATAGCGAGACTGAGTACGACATGGCTGGCTGGTTGCCGCGCGCTCTGCGCATGTGGATTGCGGCAACCCTCGAGACTTCCAGCCAATATCTCGAAGTGATCGTGGTCGGCCTGTTCCTGGGTCCAACGGCTGCCGCGTTCTTTTTCGTGGCGACGCGCATCACCAACGTGTTCGCGATGATTACCGGCAGCATCACCGCTTACGCCACCACGCAGATCAGTGGCCTTTTCCATGGCGACGCCAAAGATGAACTGCAGGGAATCCTGCGGTCGCTAGCAATCATCAGCGCTTTGCTTGCGGCGAGCGTATTCATCGTGATTGCGTTCGGCGGCAAGCTGCTTCTGTGGATTTTCGGGTCGGTCTATGTACCGGTCTATCCGGCGCTTCTGGTGCTCGCAGCCGGTGCATCTGCCGGCGCGTTGGCCGGGCCGGCGTCGTATCTGCTCCTCCTCACCGGAAACGAAGGCGCCTACCCGCGTATCATGGCGTGCGGTCTGCTCACGCGCCTCGCCCTGATCGCCATCCTTGGCCCGTGGCTGGGCCTAATGGGCGCAGCCATCGCGTGGAGCGTTTCGGCCGCGGGACTCGCACTTGCGCTCGTAATCGCGTGCCGCCAGCGGACCGGCGTCGATCCATCGGTGCTCAGTGTGTTCGCGAGGAACCGTCGTGCTGAACCGGGCCTGAAGGGCAACCTTTCGCCATGAACCAGCCTGTACCGAGCTTAGCGTTGGAGATGTACGCACCCGGACCTACCGAGCCCGGACTGCGGCGGCCCCGCATTGCAATGGTTCAGACCCAAGCTGAGGGGGCGGGGGCGCAGGAGATCATGCGCCTCGTAGGGAGTAGTCTGAGAGCGCGGGGATATGATGTACACTATATTTTCTTCTTTCGACGCACAGCTGCGTTCGACACCCAGCCAAATACACATTTCTGCGCGTTCGAGCGTCCGAGCAATATACGCTCACTATTGCAAATGCTGCGCGATCTCGTTCGTCATCTGCGGGCGCTGAAACCGGACGTGGTGCTCACGTTCCAACACTATGGCAATCTCATTGGTAGCGCGGCGGCGCGATTTGCTGGTGCCTCCGTGATCGTCAACCGCACATCTGCGCGCGCGCTTGAGCCCAAGTGGACACGCGTCCTTGACCTTGCATCCGGTATGACCGGATTGTTTGACCGTGTAGTCGTCAATTCGAAGACCGTTAACGATGAGTACAATTCCTATCCGCACAGCTATCGTAAACGTGTCGTGCGGATCGACCACGGTTTCGCACCGAAGCTTTCGGATCTGCCCCGCGAGGATGTCCGGCGTCACTTCCAACTGCCGATTGATGTTCCGCTGCTCGGCAGCGTCGGCCGGCTGCACCGCGAGAAAAATCTGGCTACCGCGATCCGACTCTTGCCCGAGCGCACTAACTGGCATCTGGCCCTGGCAGGACAAGGTGAACAGCGTTCTGTTCTTGAAGCGATCGCGCGGGAACTCAATGTTGCGCAACGCGTCCATTTCTTGGGAGAGCTCAACTTCGAGCAGGTCTCGAGGTTCCTGAAGGGACTCGATGTTTTCGTGTTCCCGACCCGGATGGAGACTTTCGGCCTCGCAGTTATCGAGGCTGCGCAGGCCGGAATTCCGGTGGTTGCGAGCGACATAGAGATCATGCGGGAAGTGCTCATGGTCGATGAAGAGCCGTGCGCGCTTTTCGTAGACCCGGAGGACACGTTCTCCTTCTTGCGCGCCGTCGACAAGCTGCTCGAGGACAGCGAGCTTTGCTCCTCGTTGGTCGCGCGGGCATGCAGGCTCGAGCAGCGGTATTCCTTAGACACGATGATTGAGCGCTATGTCGAAGTAATCCAGACGATCGCTCCTGTTCGTGACCGCTCTTGGGCTACCGGAACAATCGGCAGCCCGTCACCGTAGAGGAGCACCGCTTGCTCGCGCCGCATCAAAATCAGCACGAGAGCTGTTCCGCCGTGACGGCACGCATCGATGGCGCGCCAGTGCGGCACGTCGCCCTCGCAGTCGACCCCCAACGTGCGCGTACCGTTCATCGCGAGATCGCGCGGCGCGTCGGCAGCGGAGGCATAATTGTGTCAGTGACGCCCGCGATGGAGAGTGAACATCTGCCGTCTTTGGTGGATCTGGTATTTGATCTTGAAAAGCTACTTGCGGGTGAACGCCCGGTGCTCGGGGAAAAGCGCCCGATCGCTTCTTTGGGTTTGTCAGAGAATAATGGAGCGGACCTTACGATCGATTTCTCAGGAAATGTAGTGGGGCGCGAACGCACTTGGCGTATTCTTTACGACGGCGTCTCCGGGGAAGCCGCGCTGATGGGCGCGCTATTTGCCGGGCGTATGCCTTGGATTGCGTTGCAGGACGTCACGACCGGCGAGATCGTCAGCAGCGGACTTCCGGGCGTTGAACATTCCGGAACTGTCTCTGCGTTACATGAGGCCGTAATGGCCGGCCTCGCCACACTGGTCGTCGGCGCAGTGCGCGGCTGGGCTTCCCGAGTGGCAACTCCGCAAACCTCCAACCGGGTGCCCCGCATCGGCGCGGTCGCAAAGTTTCAGGTTTGCTCGCTTGGCTATGCGGCATTGCGCAGGATCTATCGGCTCTGCTGTTACGCGCCGCACTGGCGTGTGTGCTGGCGCTTCGTCGGCGGAACGGATTTGTGGGACACGCGGACGCTCGCAGGAACGCGATGGGAGGTATTGCCCGACCCGGGCACCCACTTCTACGCAGACCCGTTTCCGATCGTTTATCGGGGCCGCACGTTCTTATTCGTCGAAGATCTCGATCATCGCACCAACAAGGGGGTTATCTCGGTTATCCCGTTCGGCGAGCAGGGGCCCAGCGGCCCTGCGCGCGTCGTTCTCGAAGAGTCCTGGCACCTTTCCTATCCCTTTGTGTTCGAAAGCGACGGAGAGGTCTGGATGGTTCCCGAAAGCTCCTCCAATTCCGCTGTCACCTTGTACCGCGCGGAGCGCTTTCCGGATCGCTGGGTGAAGGAAACTGATTTGCTGACCGGCACCGAGGCTAGTGATGCGACCTTGGTGGAGCATGGTGGGCAACTATGGATGTTCATGAGCGTGCGCGACGGTGCGGGGTCATGGTCCGACCGCCTGTCGATCTACCACGCTCCGACCCTGCTCGGACCTTGGCAGCCCCATCCGGGAAATCCGATTTTCATTGACCAAAGTTGCGCGCGGCCGGCGGGCGCGTTCGTGCATCGAAATGGTCGCCTGTACCGCCCCGTGCAGGACTGCCGAGGGGGCTACGGTACCGGCATTGGTCTTGCAGAAGTGACGCGCCTTGATCAGGAGGGCTATTCACAGACTCTGCACGCGATAGTGCATGCGCCTCCTGCGTGGCCGGGCCGCCGGCTTCATACGTTCAATAGGGCTGGGCCGCTTGAAGTAATCGACGGGGCCGCCCATTCGCCGCGCAGCCGCCTCCTTGCGGAACACCTGCAATCATGGTCGGGGCGGCGGAACCTGCAGTGACATCTGGCAAAGCGTGTCCACGGTGCGGCCGGCCCGCCTATTAACCTTCACGATCAAGTACATCCGCTGAGAGGACCGACCTTCGCAGTCTTGGCACGCCTTTCGCTCCGTTTCGCGGGAAATCAGATCAGGCTGTCCCGCTTTGGTACCGCGTTTGGATCATGACGCTTCTTAACCAGTCTTTACCCGTGACAGCACGCCCTGCGCGGTGGTGGATTGCATTGCCTCGCTACTGCATCAGCGTGCTGGGGGTGCTCACGGACACGGTCGTCATCGTCGGCGTGTGCCTCGCGGTTGGCTGGGCGTACCATGTCGTCGTATATGGCGCGTTCGAGCCGTTGCGCAGCGGTACAGCCGTTGGCCTGATTGCAGCCGGCATCTTCGTGCTTCCCGGCATTCTTCGTGGTGAGTACGAGCTTACTCACTACCTGGAGTTCAAACCGCACGTGCGGCGCGCGTTCACTTATTGGAATGTAATGTTTGTGGCGCTGCTTGCTCTCGCGTTCTTGACACGTGTGACCGTCGACTACTCCCGCGGTTCAATGCTGCTATTCTACGTAATCGGCATCCCAGCGATCATCCTGTTCCGGTATGCCTTGGTAAGGACCGTGATTCTCGGTAGCCGGGCGGGTCTCGTCACCGCACAGCGCGTCTTCCTCATCGGCTCCAGAGACAACATCAGCGCCTTCGTACAGCGTTATCAGCCTTGGAACTACGGGCTTCAGACTGTCGGCGCAGCGCCCCTGACTCGCCTCGCTTTCGGGATCACAGCGGAGGATCGGGATCAGGCGCTGACTTCGGAATTGCGCGAGGCAGTCGATCACGCGCGAGCCCTGAGACCCGATTCAGTATATATCGTGGCACCGTGGTCTCAGACGTCCACGATTGATGCCTGCGTCGATGAATTTCTCAAGATTCCCGTCGAAATCCATTTGGCTCCCGAACGCATTCTGGACCGCTTTGAGCACGTGCGCCTCACCAGGCACGGCCGGATGGCAAGCCTCCAACTTACGCGCGCTCCACTCAGCTGGTGGGAGCGGATGCTCAAGCGTATCTTCGATGTGACAATTGCCTCCGGCGTACTAATCGTGCTCGCGCCGATCCTCGGACTCACCGCATTACTGATTCGGCTGGAGTCGGGGCGTCCGGTCTTCTTTCGACAGCGCCGTTATGGCTTCAACCAGCAAGAGTTCCGGATCCTCAAATTCCGGACGATGACGACCCTGGATGATGGCGACCTGGTGCCGCAGGCCCGACGCAACGATCCTCGTATCACGCGGCTCGGGCATTTCTTGCGGAAGTGGAACATTGATGAGCTGCCGCAACTCATCAATGTCATCAAGGGGGACATGTCGCTCGTTGGACCTCGCCCGCACGCCCTTTCGCACAATCGCGTTTACGAGCAGAAGATCGCGCTCTATGCGCGTCGCCACAACGTCGTGCCGGGGATCACCGGTTGGGCGCAGGTAAACGGGTTCCGCGGAGAGACGGATACGGATGAGAAAATGGCTCACCGCATAGAACACGATCTATACTATATCGACAACTGGTCCCTCTGGTTTGACCTCCGCATCCTGCTCAAGACCGCGCTTTCGCGTGGAACCTAAGTGTCGATATCGGTGCATGCAAAGGGCGAACCACCGTTTGCCCTTTGCACATAGCGCCGCATAAGCGCGGCCGCTACAAATTGAGACTTGGTTATCACTTAGGGCGGGCGCTACCCGGCGACGGCGCTATCGATCCACGCGGCCAACGCATCCAGCATCTCGGCGCGCACCTCGGCGTCCTTGCGCCCGGTACGGGCCGGGACATGGAATGAATGATCGGCGTCCTCGAACAGTTTCAAGGTCGCCCGCTTGCCCAGTGCCTTGCACACCGGCTCGAGCTGATCGCGCTCGGCCAGCGCGTCGTGCGTGCCCTGCAGGAACAGCATCGGCACGCCCACGTCGAACAGATGCTTGGCGCGGTCCTGCGACGGGCGCCCGGCCGGATGCAGCGGAAATCCGAGGAATACGAGTCCGGAAACCTCCGGCATCGGCGCTGCGGCCTGGGCCTGCGAGGTCATGCGGCCGCCGAACGATTTGCCGCCGGCGAACAGCGGCAGCTTGGGCAACTGCCGGCGCGCCTCGGCCACCGCGGCGCGCACCGCCGCATGCGCGACCGCCGGAGGATCCACCCGCTTGCGGCGCTGTTCCAGGTACGGGAACTGGTAGCGCAAGGTCGCGATGCCGCGCGCGCCTAGCTCGGCCGCGACCGCGGCCATGAACGGATGCGTCATCCCGGCGCCGGCGCCGTGCGCCAGCACGTAAACTGCGCGGGCGCTTGGTGGAACTTGCAATAGGCCGGAGACTTGCGTGTTCGCGCCGACGGCGATGGTGAGCGGCTGCGCCTCGGAGGTGGACATCGCCAGGATCGCTGTGGAAAATCGCAGTGATCGTATCGTTCGGATTCTCGTGTGCAAGAGGGCTTGCGTGGATCGCACGTTCATTGGGCAAGGCGTCGGTTGGCTCGTCGGTCTCGCGGCTGCGGCGCTCACGGCGTATGCGATGTTCGGCGGCGCTCAGGGGCTCGGTCTGCCCTCCGGCCGCTATCCGGTGATCCTTCTTATCGCGCTTGCGGTCGGCCCGCCGCTGATCGTCGGAGCCATCGCCGGAGCGGCCGCGTTCGGCATCGTCTATGTGGCGCTCGGTCCGGTCGAGACCGCGGCAAGCGAACGGCGGGCGAAGGCGGACGCGCGCGCCAAGGAGGAGCTCGCTGCGCTGGTACGCCGGCCGGTCTCGCTCGAGGCGGCCCGTGCGCTGTTGGACGGCGAACTCAAGCCGGTGCTGCGCCAGCTCGGGATCAGCATCGAGGAGCCGAGCTGGCCGTACCGGCCGTCGCCCCTGCACCTGGCGGCGGCGGGCGGAAACATGGCGCTGGTCGAGGCGATCGGCGAACGCGCGCCGAAGACTCTTGCGAGCGAGGACCTGGAGGGGAAGATCTACTTCGTCGATGCGGCGCCTGCGGATCGCCGGGATGAGGCCCTCGCGGCCTTCGTGCGCGGGCTGTCGCGCGCGATCGAAAAGTCCATGAGTGCCCAGGACCGGCCGGTGAGCGACGACGACCGGGTCCTGGTGGCGAGCCACCTGGCGCAGCGGATGGAACATGCGCGCGCGCAAGCGGGCACGAGGACGCTCACGCTCGACCTCGAGCAATTGAAGGCCGGGCCGGTCAGCGAGGCGCGCGGCCGCGGCGGCGTGGTCGCGCTCGACGAAGGCCGCCACGAGCGGGCGGTCGAGTTGCTCGACTCCGCCATCCGGCTCGACCCCTCTTATGCGCGTGCCTTCGTATTGCGCGGGCGCGCCCATGCGGCGCTCGGGCGGCGCGAGCAGGCGATCGCCGACTATGGCGAAGCCGCGCGGCTCATGCCGACCCTGGCCGAGGCGGTGATGCGGCGCGGGCACGTGCGCGAGGACGCAGGCGACTTCGACCAGGCGCTGGCCGACTACCAGGAGGCCCTGCGCATCGATCCGAAGTTCGCGCCCGGCTACATCAGCCGCGGGGCTTTCTTCTTCAACCGGAGGAACCATGCCTCGGCGGCGCTGGACGATTTCCGCCGCGCGCTCGAGCTCGATCCGGGCAACCAGCTGGCGCGCGGCAATATCGCGGCGGTGCTGCAAGCGCAGGGCGCCGACGACGCGAACTCTTGCGCGCGTGAGCGAATCGATCCTGGCGGATCCGCACAATCCCGATCACAGGGCCCGGCGCGGCTCGATCTATCGGCTGCGCGGCGAGACCGAGCCGGCGTTGACCGACCTGAACGAGGCGCTGCGGCTATCGCCGCAGCATGTGGAGGCGCTGAGCCAGCGCGGATACATCCTCATGAACGTGGGCCGTCACGAACAAGCGCTCGCCGACTACCTGCAGCTGGAACGCCTGCTACCGGATCAGGAAGGTGTGGTCGCACAAGGGCTGGCTGCTGGAGCAGCTCGGGCGCAAGGACGAGGCCGTCGAGAGCTACCAGACGGCGGTGAAGCTCAACCCGAACGACCCGGCGCGGGCGGATCTGGCGCGGCTCGGGGTTAAGGTCGCGTAGGATCGTAGGGTGGGCAAAGGCGCGGCCCCGATCTTAACGTGGCGCACCGAACATCATCCGCGCCGTGCCCGCCTTCGCTGCGCTACGGCGTGGCAAGCCCTACGGCGCTCAAAAGCTTCGATCACGAGACGAAGACTTACTATCAAATCGTTGGTTGGATGACGCTCCTGAGGCGGCTCAGGTAGTCTTCGCGGCTGGAAAATGGACCGGAAGTAAGCTTGCCCTCTTCGTCCATTGTGTACCAGCCCTCCTTGACGCCTCGCCTGTCCGACTGGTCTTCATTGATGTGGGTGATCGGCTTTTCTGCATCGTGTTCAAATGCTTTCATTTATTGAGCCTACTTCACTCGTCCTGAGTTGACGCGACTAGAGCATGATCCGTCCAAATGGAATCGGATCATGCTCTAGATTCATTACGTGGTCGCGTTTGTCTCACGGCGAACCGCTGCACACTTCGCCGGAAAACGCTCTAAGAAGACTAGAAGTCCATTCCTCCACCGGGCATGGCAGGCGCCGTAGCGGGCTTCTTCGGAACCTCGGCCACCATTGCCTCGGTCGTGATCAGCAGGCCGGCGACGGATGCCGCGCCCTGCAGCGCTGCGCGCACCACCTTGGTCGGATCGATGATGCCCTTGGAGACCAGATTGCCGTACTCGCCGCTCTGTGCGTCGTAACCGTAAGCGTAGGTGTCTTTCTCCAGGATCTTGCCGACCACGATCGATCCGTCATCACCGGCATTGATCGCGATCTGGCGTGCCGGCCAGGACAAGGCCTTGCGCACGATCTCGACACCGGTCTTCTGGTCGTCGTTGCCCGTGCGCAGCTTCTTGAGCGCTTCGGCCGCGCGCAGCAGCGCCACGCCGCCGCCCGGCAGGATGCCTTCCTCGACCGCAGCGCGGGTCGCGTGCATGGCATCATCCACGCGGTCCTTGCGTTCCTTCACCTCGACCTCGGTCGCCCCGCCGACGCGGATCACCGCGACGCCGCCGGCGAGCTTGGCCAGGCGCTCCTGCAGCTTCTCGCGGTCGTAGTCCGAGGTGGTCTCCTCGATCTGCGCCTTGATCTGGCTGATGCGGGCCTCGATGTCGGCCTTCTTGCCCGCGCCGTTGATGATCGTGGTGTTCTCCTTCTCGATCGTCACCTTCTTGGCGCGGCCGAGCATGGCGAGCGTCACGTTCTCGAGCTTGATGCCGAGGTCTTCCGAGATCGCCTGGCCGCCGGTCAGGACGGCGATGTCCTGCAGCATGGCCTTGCGGCGGTCGCCGAAGCCCGGCGCCTTGACGGCCGCGACCTTCAGGCCGCCGCGCAGCTTGTTGACCACGAGGGTCGCGAGCGCCTCGCCCTCGACCTCCTCGGCGATGATGACGAGCGGCTTCGAAGTCTGCACCACCACTTCCAGAAGCGGCAGTAGTTCCTGCAGACCGGACAGCTTCTTCTCGTAGATCAGGACGTAGGGGTCGTCGAACTCGACCCGCATCTTGTCGGCGTTGGTGATGAAGTAGGGCGAGATGTAGCCGCGGTCGAACTGCATGCCTTCGACCACTTCGAGCTCGGTCTCGAGCGACTTCGCCTCCTCGACCGTGATCACGCCCTCGTTGCCGACCTTCTTCATGGCGTCGGCGAGGAAGCGGCCGATCTCGGCGTCGCCGTTGGACGAAATGGTGCCGACCTGGGCGATCTCCTCGTTCGAGGTGACCTTCTTGGAGTTCTTCTGCAGGTCCGCGACTACCGCCGCGACCGCGAGGTCGACGCCGCGCTTGAGGTCCATCGGGTTCATGCCGGCCGCAACCGCCTTGGCGCCTTCCCTAACGATCGCGTGAGCGAGGATGGTCGCAGTGGTGGTCCCGTCGCCTGCCTCGTCCGACGTCTTCGAAGCCACTTCGCGCACCATCTGCGCGCCCATGTTCTCGAACTTGTCCTCGAGTTCGATTTCCTTCGCGACGGTGACGCCGTCCTTGGTGATGCGCGGCGCCCCGTAGGATTTGTCGAGCACGACGTTGCGGCCCTTGGGACCGAGCGTCACGCGCACCGCGTGCGCGAGAGTATCGATGCCGCGCAGCATGCTGTCGCGGGCATCAACCGAGAATTTGACTTCCTTGGCGGCCATTTTTCTGTTCCTTCGATTTTCACTTGATCCTCATCCTGAGGAGCGGTGCGCAGCACCGCGTCTCGAAGGATGAATTTGCGGCTTCGTGCCTTCGTCCTTCGAGACGGCCCCAGCAGTCAAGCTTGCGCAGACTGCGTAAACTTGTCTGCGTGGGCGCTCCTCAGGACGAGGAAAGGCTTACGCGGCCTTCTTGCGGGCGGCCTCTTCGACGAGGACTCCCATGACGTCGCTCTCCTTCATGATCAGGTATTCGACGCCGTCGAGCTTGACCTCGGTGCCGGACCATTTGCCGAACAGCACGCGGTCGCCGACCCTGAGATCGATCGGGATGAGCTTGCCGGCCTCGTCGCGGCCGCCCGGGCCGACGGCGGTGATTTCGCCCTGGGAGGGCTTTTCCTTGGCGGTGTCGGGAATGATGATGCCGCCGGAGCTCTTCGCCTCGGCATCGATGCGCTTGACGACGACGCGGTCGTGGAGTGGACGGAACTTCATGGGTATCTCCTTACGTTCTGACATTCTCGGCACCAAGTCGTGGCAGCGCGCCGGGCGAACGTTGCTCAGCGCTCTCGTGCAATCGGCTTATTCCGTCGCCTGTGGATCTTCCCTGCATCGATGAGGCAATCGATCTGGTCGGCTTGAGCCGCGAGGCGGAGCCAGGATTCGGACATGCCGGTCAAGTGAACTTTGCGTTCAGGCTCACGCTTGGCCTGCACCAGGAACTCCGCCGCGCGTTTTCGACAATCGGCCCCGGCGTCCATGGGTAGCCTTCGTGCCTCTACTCGCAACTGCGATGCGTGGATTCCGTAGCCCTTTATCGGCGGATGTCGGCCGCTTTCTCGCTGCCGAGCGAGTCGGCACAAGCCTTCGCAACGGCGGAGTTTACCTCCGCGCTTCCCGGCATCGTTGCCCAGCCGCCTTTTTCGACGAAGGAGCTGCGCTCCCACGAGCTGGCTTTCTTCAGCTCGATTAGATTCGCTGCCGCATTCGCATTGGCTTGGAACTTATCGACGCAGATCGGTGCCAGCACCGATACGACAGCGCTGCTGGCGCTTTTCTGCGCCATTTCCTTTGCGGTGCCGCCGGTGACCCAGCCACCCCAGAAAAAGCCGACAAAGATCGCCGCGACGGCGCCGGCGGCCATCCCTTGGAGGAGACGAGTCAGCGACTCGCCCTGCAGGATTGAAGGAACTTGCATGGCTTTACGCCTTTCGATGAGAGGGACGCGCGCCACATCGAGCGCGCGGAGGCGCACTCAGGTGCGGACAACATCCGCACCGAACGCAACTCTATTTGGAGGGATCTTGTGCCTGCCGACGGCACCAGCGCTGCCATCTGGAGGACCGGGGATTTCGGTACGTCCCCGATTTATCGGCAGCTCTCGGACAAGCCACTGCTCTGTCTCCCTATCTATGTGGGGAGTCGAACCAAAAGCACAATGGCGCGTCGACGATTTAGCTGCTGGACGCCTTCTTGGCGTCCAGCGCTTGCTCCTACGAATCTCATCAGTCTCGCCGAGGTCACGGCAGGCGGCCGGCCTTATTTGTGAACGAGGCAACTTGTCGGGATGTCACGCGTTACCCTGTTCAGCCGGCCATGTTGGCGGGCGGCTTTAGCTTCCGCTCTTTTCAAAGGTGCAGCATGAAATTTCCCAAGACCGCCCTCGTTGTTGTGGGGAGCTTGCTTTTCGCTCTGACGGCCCCGATAGCCGCTCAGGAAAAAGCCGTCTTGGGACAAGGAAATGTCGCGTGCGCTTCCTGGCTTGAAAATCACCGCAGTGACGACGTTCAGGGAGCTGGTCGCACTGCCTGGGTTCTCGGCTACATCACGGCATTCAATCAATACGAATCCAAGCAGGAACGCGACGCCTCCGAAGGGAAGAATACCGAAGAGTTGACCGCCTGGATCGACAACTATTGCAGGCACCACCCGGCTGACAATTTGTACCGGGCATCGGCCGCGCTGGTTGACGAGTTCAGACAGAAAGCCGGGCGCTAAAGCATATTCATCTCGGCAAGCAGGCGTCGAGCGCCGGCCGTGCGCCTTTGCCCACCCTACGTTTCAAAAATCAAGCACGTCGTCGTGCCGTGCGCGAGCACGCGGCCGGCCTTGTCGGTCAGCCTGCCTTGGGCCGTGCCGATGCGGCGCCCGCAGGTGATGACGCTGCCTTCGGCCCGCACCAGGCCGGTCTGCGGCGTGACGGGCCGGACCAGCGAGATCTTGAACTCGAGCGTGGTCTGCGCCACGCCTTGGTCCAGCATCGTCCGAATGGCGAGCCCCATGCAGCTGTCGAGCAGGGTCGCTGCAAAGCCGCCGTGCACCGTGCCGGACGGGTTGAGGAGTCCCGCATGCGGCTCCGCGGCGACGACGACGCGGCCCTTGGCGGCCTCGACGATGTCGTAGCCGAGCGTCTGCGCCATGGTGTTGAGCGGCAGCGTCCCATCGACCAGTCCCTGCACGTAGGCGAGGCCGGTCATTTGCTTTTGCTTGTCGGCGCCGACGGTCCCGTAGGTCTTGCTGGCGAAGCGGTTTGACATCGGGTTACTCCGTGCGGCTCGTGCAATTGAGGGATACGCGTGCGCCGTCTGCTACCCGATTCCTGGCGCGGTAGGGTGGGCAAAGGCGCGGCCCCGACCTCAGTGTGACGCGCCGGACATCATCCGCGCCGTGCCCACGCGGACGATCAGACAACGAACCGCGTGGGCAAAGGCGCGTGGGATTCTTGCAATTTCCGCCGGCTCTATCCTGCGCCTTTGCCCAGCCTACAGCGCCTGCTTTTTGGCCAACAACTCCGTGAGCGCGAAGGTGTGGGGCATCCACGTCTTCGTTGCGGCGCCATGGCAAGAAATCCGTGGATGGCCGGAACAAGTCCGGCCATGACTCCTCGTGCGGTAGTCTCGCCCGCGGCGCCACCGGTCCCGGATTTCGCTGCGCTCCATCCGGGCTACGCTACCCCCGCTCCAACCCCGAACCCGCCCGCCCGATACAATACGATCCTTCCCGCCGCCACGCTCGCGGCCCACTGCGCCGTCGCGGCGATCCCGCCGAACGAGAAGTAGTGCGGCGCGATGTCGCCGAGCTGGCGCCGCGGCGCGGCTTCGGCGAGCGCGCGCACCAGCGCATCGGGCGCGGCCGCGCCGAGCAAGTGCTTGGTCAGTCCGGCGTTGCGCGCGAGCGCGAGCGCGGACGCCTTCACGCCGCAGCGGCGTGCGTAGTGCAGCAACGTGGTCAGGCTGGTGGGACCGGCGAGCCCGATACGCACCGGCAGGTCGACGCCGGAGGCGCGGATGCGGTCGAGCCAGGCGATGACGGTGCCTGCCTCGAAGCAGAACTGCGTCACGATGGTGAGCGCGATGCCCATCTGCGCCGCCGCCTCGATTTTTGCCGCCAGCACGCGGTCGAGTTCGTAATCGGGGATGCGCGGATGGCCGTCGGGATAGCCGGCGATGCCGAGCTCGCCGATGCCGTGGCGCGAGATCAGGCCGGAGTCGATGGCGTCGGCCGCGCTGTGGAACGGCCCGCGCGGCTGCGCGTGATCGCCGGCGATGAGCAACAGGCGGCGCACGCCGGCCTCGCCGGTCAACTGCGCCAGATAGGCATCGAGCGCCGCGCGCGAGGCGAAGTTGCGCGCGGCGAGATGCGGCACCGGTTCGAAGCCGGCCGCGCGCAGGTTCACCGCGGCCGTGATCAACTCTTCCGGCGGGCGCGTCACGATCGCGCTGAGATAGACCGCCGTGCCGGCCGGCGCCGCCGCACGCAAGGCGTCGATGTCGGCAGCGGAAGGCCGCGTGACCTCGAGCGAAAAGTCCCGCGCGAAGTCGGCGACCGTCTGCACGGCGTCGAGCGGGGCGTTGGCGGCGAGCGCGGACATGGTGATTACTCGTGGAGCATGATCTTTTCCGAAAACCGGCAACCACTTTTCGGGATCATGCTCTAGTCGCGCCGGCGCGAGATCACGTAGGACTCGTCGTTGAACCACAGCCCGCCATGCTGCTGCAGCACCTCGCGCGTCGCCTGCAGGTAGCGGCCGTCGTTGACCACCACGTCGAGGCGGTCGTCCTCGACCTGCGCCACGTAGATCGCCGCGTTCCAGGCCGCGAACAGCGTGGAGGTGCCGATCGAGCCGGAGACCTCCGAGGGCAGCGTGTGCATCTCGTAGCGGAAGATCGAGCGGTTGTCGGCGTAGGCGTTGAAGTTGAGGTCGCGGCCAGCGGGCCCGAGCTCGTCCTTGACCGCCTTGAGCACCTGATGACGGTCGGTGGTGAACGGGTTGTCGCCCGGCCAAATCTTCCGGATGATCTCCATACCGGGGTCCTGGCCGAACGAATGGATGCCGAGCAGGCGCCCGCCGGGCCCGAGCGCGCGCGCCAGCGGCGCGATCACGCGCTTGGCCTTGAAGTCGAGCGAGGAGCGCGCGCGGTAGGGCTGCGAGGCCATCACCAGGTCGTAGTTGGCGATGGTGCCGCCGGCGCGCGGGATGATCGGGTCGAGCAGGAACTTGTGGTCCTCGCGGTAGATCACGATGACGACGGGGCGCTCGTACACCGGATTGCCGGTCTTGGGGCTCACTCCGGCTTTCCAGTTCTCGGCCAGGAACGGCTCGAGATCGCCGATCTGCTGCTCGAACCGGTGCGCCGAATTTCCGGCCAGCGGCAGCTCGTGCCACACCAGGCTGGACGCGGCAGTCAGCGACTTCACCGCGAGCCACGGCGCGTCCGCATAGGCGAGGTTGGTGAGCACCAGCACGGTCGCCGGATGCTCGAAGAAACGATCCGCCATCTTCTGCAAGGTGAGGCGGATGTCCTCCAGGCTGATCTCCTTGCCGACGACGTAGAACGGCATGGTGGGGAAGCGGTCGTGCATCGCGCGCATCACGCGCGCGAGCACCGACCCGTCGCCGACGCCGGCGTCGAACACGCGCACCGCCGGCGGGCGCGGATGGATGTTGGCGAGCTCCAAGGTCACGCGGTGGGCGATCACCCACTTTTCACTGCAGGTGTTCACGAACAGCAGATATTTCTGCCGGTTGTCGAAGAAGCGGAAATTGCGCTGCGGATCGTCGGGGGCGCGCGGCGCGGCCGGCACGGACGGTGCGCGCGGCAAATGCGGGCGCTCGATCAACGGCGAGCGGATCAGGTTCTGCTTGCCGTGGTTTGCGCTGATGAAGGCGCGGATCCGATCGAGCGTGTCGGTGGTGATGCGCCCGCCGTTGCGCAGCCGGCTCGCGAGCTTGCCGTCGTTGACGGCGCGCCGCCCGAAGGTCGAACTCGGCCAAGCCGGTCTGGCGGCAGAAATCGGAAATCTCGCGCAGGATGAGTTCGTTCATGCGGGGCCTCGGAGCGTTCCTGCCGCACCGCATGGCCGTCTGCCGGGCCGATTGACAGGTGCGGACCGCCCAAGCCAAGCCATGCGGGGGCTGAGCGTCAACCACAAAATAGCCCACCGCAATGGTGGGAGGAGAAGTGGGCAATTCCACTAAGAGTTTATATTACCGCAAGTATTTGCGAGCGCCGCCATTCAGAATCGCCGGATATCCGTCCGTTCATGGGCAGGTGCCCATCATGAAGCCTGTCATGGTGGGCATTGAAATATCGGAAGAATTCGCTCCCATCGGGGATCAGGCCGGAGTACTCGCTTGCAGCGCTCGCATGACCGCCGCGCCAATGGCTTCGGTCCCGTCCGCTCCCCCGAATTCGGCCGGCTTGAGGCCCGCGGCGAACGCTGCATCGACGGCGCGCTCGATGCGCGCGGCGGCTTCGCTTGCGGGCGGGTGGTCGTGCTTGTCGCCAAGCCAGTCCAGCATCAGCGCGGCGGAGAGGATCATCGCGGTCGGATTGGCGAGACCCTTGCCCATGATGTCCGGGGCGGTGCCGTGGCAGGGCTGGAACACCGCGTGGGTGTCGCCGATGTCGGCCGACGGCGCCATGCCCATGCCGCCGACAATTCCCGCGGTCAGGTCGGACAGGATGTCGCCGAAGATGTTCTCGGTGACGAGCACGTCGAAGTCCCATGGCCGGCGCACCAGCGCGGCCGCGCAGGCATCGATGTAGATGTGGCCGGCCTTGACGCCGGGATGAAGCTTGGCGCGCTCATCGAAGATCTCGCGAAAGAACGCGAAGGCGCGGAACATGTTGGCCTTGTCGACGCAATGCAGCGTGCCGGCGCGCCCGCGCGCTTTGCGCCGCGCCGCGAGGCGGAACGAGAAGTCGAACAGGCGCTGCGAGGTGCGGCGCGTGATCACCAGCGTCTCGCGCGCATCCTCGTGCGTGACCACGCCCTTGCCGACCGAGGCGAACAGGCCTTCGGTGGATTCGCGGATGACGACGAGATCGATGCCGCGACGGTCGGCATCGACGATCGGGCTCGGCGTCCCGGGGATGAGGCGGCACGGCCGCACGCCGGCATAGAGGTCGAAGATGAAGCGCAGCTCGACCTGCGGGGCGATCTCGGTGCCGTCGGGATAGCGGATGTGCGGCAGGCCGCAGGCGCCGAGCAGGATCGCGTCGGCCTCGTCGCACAGCTTTGTCGTCTGTTCCGGCAGCGCCGTGCCGGTTTCCTTGTAATGGTTGGCGCCGGCCGGCGCCTCGGTGAAGCGGAAGCGAAGATTGGCCGTGGTCGCCTCGATCCTTTTCAGGATTTCAAGCGCCGGCCGCATCACCTCGATGCCGATGCCGTCGCCGGGCAGCACGGCGATGTGGAAACTGTCGTTGGCTTTCATGAGACGCGTCTTTTCGGTCTGAAGCGCATGGTGTTGGGTAGGTGAGCGGGCTAATGAATAGGGAAGGTGCACGCTAGGCAAGCGCCGAGGACCATTCATGCCCCGCTTCTCCGCCAATCTCGGTCATCTGTTCGTCGAATATCCGCTGATCGAACGCATCGGCGCGGCGGCCGCGGCCGGCTTCAAGGCGATCGAGTTGCAGTTCCCCTACGACGTCGCGCCGTCCGCCGTGAAGGCCGAGATCGAGCGCCACGGCCTCACCATGCTCAACGTCAACACGCCGCTCGGCCGAGAGGGCGACATCGGCACCGGCGCATTGCCGGGGCGGGAGGAGGATTTCGCGATCTATTTCAAGCAGGCGCTCGACTACGTCGTGGCGATCGGCGGCAACTCGATCCACGTCATGGCCGGCATCGTGCCGCCGCATCTGCGGCCGGCGGCGGAAACGACCTTTGTCGCGAACCTGACGCGCGCCTGCGACGCCGCGGCCGCGAAGGGCATTTTCCTGATGCTCGAGCCGCTGAACCAGCGCGATCGGCCGGACTATTTCGTGTCGCGCATCGAGCACATCGCCGACGTCATCGCCAAGGTCGGCAAGCCGAACCTCAAGATCATGTACGATTTCTATCACGTGCAGGTGATGCAGGGTGACGTGCTCAAGCGCATGGAGAAGCATTTGGCTCTGATCGGCCACGTGCAGTTCGCCGGCCCGCCGACGCGGCTGCCGCCGCACCAGGGCGAGCTGAATTACCCGGTCATCTTCGACGCGATCGACGCGATGGGCTGGCAGGGTTGGGTCGGCGCCGAGTACGGCCCGGGCGGACCGACGCTCGACAGCCTGGAGTGGGGGAGACCGTACGGGATCGGGCCGCGGGCCTAGAGAATGATCGTCTTTTGGCGAGCTAGCTTTGGCTGCCTGCGAGCGCGCCACATGCTCGGTATACCTCTCCCCGCTTGCGGGGAGAGGTCGGCTGCCCAGCGAAGCAACGCGAAGCGAAGGCAGCCGGGTGAGGGGGAATTTCCACTGGTCGTGCTCTTGGTGAGTCCCCCTCACCCGACCTCGCTACGCTCGGTCGACCTCTCATCCGAAGTCGGATGTTTCCGACTTCGGACACTTTATGTATGCCGAACTCGGGTAAACCCGAGTTCGGTGCAAGCGGGGAGAGGTTAGTCTGCGGCTCGGCTTGCGATTGAATTGCAGCGGCGGAGTCGTTCCCATGCGCCTCAAGGACAAAGTGGCGTTCATCACCGGTGCCGGGTCGGGCTTCGGCGAGGGGATGGCGCATACCTTCGCGCGCGAGGGCGCACGCGTCGCGGTGGTGGACATCGACGAGAGCGCCGCGAAGCGCGTGGCGGCGGCGATCGGCAACAGCGCGAGCGCGTTCCGGTGCGACGTATCGAATGGATCGCAAGTCGACGCCGCCGTGAAGGCCGCGGTCGACGCCTTCGGCACGATCGACATTCTGGTGAACAATGCCGGCATCACGCATGTGCGTCAGCCGCTGCTCGACGTCGAGGAAGCCGAGTTCGACCGCATGTTCGCGGTGAATGTGAAATCGATCTACCTCACCGCCAAGGCGGTGGTGCCGCTGTTCCGCGCCAAGGGCGGCGGCGTGATCGTCAACGTCGGCTCGACCGCCGGTATCAGGCCGCGCCCGGGGCTGACCTGGTACAACACCTCGAAAGCGGCCGTGAACCTCGCCACGAAATCGATGGCGGCCGAGCTTGCGCCCGACAAGATCCGCGTCTGCGCGGTCGCGCCGGTGATGGGCGAAACCGCGCTGCTGGGTGCCTTCATGGGCGGCATCACGGCGGAGAAGCGTGCGGCGGTCGAGGCGACCGTGCCGCTCGGCCGGCTGTCGACCCCGCAGGACGTCGCCAACGCGGCGCTGTTCCTCGCCTCCGACGAGGCCGCGTTCCTCACCGGCGTGGTGCTCGAGGTCGACGGCGGCCGCAGCATTTGAATCGCATTCAATTCAATTCGCGGGCGCGATTTTACGCCGCCTTCAAGCGCCGGGCGCATGATGGCGCAACGGACCGATGCGGCGGACCGAAAGGGCGAACCGATGGCGGCGCTACGCACGCGGCGAAGCTGGTGGGCACGGCATGATGCGCAAGCGTTTGCCGACGCGCCGCTGTTCCGCGTGTTCGCGCGGCGCTGGAAGCCGCTCGCCGACGTGCGGACCGAACCGCCGTCCTCGCCGCTTGCGCCGGCCGAGGCGCCGCGCGTGAGCCGCGGCTGGCTCAGCCACAAGCCGCGCCATATCGTGATCGCCGGCGCGAAGGAGAAGCCGCGGCAGGCGTGGAATCCGTGGCTGTGGGTGAAGTAGCCATGTAGCCCGCATGGAGCGAAGCGGAATGCGGGGCAGGTCTTACCAAGCGGCCCGATTCCCGGATTTCGCTCGCTATGCTCGCTCCATCCGGGCTACAGGATTAGCTCTGCATCCCCCATCTGCGGATCGTCACGTTCTCGATGGTGCGGAAGATCACGCTCTCGACGAACAGCCCGATCAGGATCACGGTGAACAGCCCGGCGAACACCGAGGGGATCTCGAGCTGGTTGCGGTTCTCGAAGATGAACCAGCCCAGCCCGCCCGAGCGCGAGGACACGCCGAACACCAGTTCGGCCGCGATCAGGGTGCGCCAGGCGAAGGCCCAGCCGATCTTCAGGCCGGTCAGGATCGACGGGAACGCCGCCGGCACCAGCAGGAAGGCCACATAGGACAGCCCGCGCAGGCCGCAGTTCTGCCCGGCCATGCGCAAGGTCGGACTCACCGAGGTGAAGCCCGAATGGGTGTTGAGCGCGACCGCCCACAGCACCGAATGCACGATCACGAACACCAGGCTCTTGGCGCCGAGCCCGAACCACAATAGCGCGAGCGGTAAGAGCGCGATCGCCGGCAGGGGATTGAACATCGCCGTCAGGGTCGAGAGGAAATCGGTGCCGACGCGAGTCGATACCGCAAGCGTGGTGAAGACGCCGGCCACGGTGAGCCCGATGGCATAGCCGGTGAGCAGGATCTGCAGCGAGGTCAGCGTCCGTTGGATCAGCGGGCCGTTGACGATTGCGTCGTACAGCGCTTCCAGCGTCTCGCCGAGCGTCGGGAACAGCAACGTGTTGGAGAGCCAGCTGGCGTAGGCCTGCCACGCCGCGCACAGCACCGCGAGCACGATCAGGCGGCGCACGGCCGTGATCTGCAGCATGCGCTCCACGAATGACAGAGGCCGCGCGGCATCGCCGACGGCGCCGAGCGTGTCGAGCTCGTAGACGCGCTCCGGGCGCTGCGGCGGCGCCGGCTTGGCGCGTCCGATCGCAATGTCAGCCATGCTGGATCTCCGTGACGAGCGCGGTCTCGACCTTGTCGGCGAACAGAAGGTCGTGGATGCGGCGGTGCAGCTTTTCGAATGCCGGCGTGCCGATGTCGGCAAAGCCGAGATGGTCGGCGTCGAGCTCGGCCTTGACCCGGCCCGGGTGCGGCGAGAGCACCAGGATGCGGCTGCCGACCAGCAGCGCCTCCTCGATCGAGTGGGTGACGAACAGCACGGTGAAGCGCACCTCGTCCCACAGCGCCTTGAGCTCTTCCTGCATCTTGCGCCTTGTCAGCGCGTCGAGCGCCGCGAACGGCTCGTCCATCAACAGCACGGCCGGCTCCATGGCGAGCGCGCGCGCGATCGCGACGCGCTGCTTCATGCCGCCCGAAAGCATGTGCGGGTAGATGTTCTCGAACCGCGTCAGGTTGACCTTGGCGAGCAGCGAGCGCGCATGCTCGACGGCCTCGGCCTTCGGCATGCGGCGATTGACCAGCAAGGGAAACAGCACGTTTCCCAGCACCGTCTTCCACGGCAGCAGCTGGTCGAACTCCTGGAACACCATCATGCGGTCGGAGCCCGGCCGCTCGATCTCGCGGCCGGCGAGGCGGATCGAGCCTTCGACCGGCGCCATGAATCCGGCGACCGCCTTGAGCAGCGTCGACTTGCCGCAGCCGGAGGGCCCGAGCACCACGAAGCGCTCGCCTTCGTACACCTCGAAGCCGACGCGCCAGGTCGCGGTGACGAGATGCTGCGCGGTCTTATATTGCAGCGTCACATTGTCGACGGCGAGGAGCGGCGCTTTGGCGGCGTCGCCTCCGTCTCCGGCTCCGGTTGGTCCGGGCGCCATGCTTTTTTCCCTCCCGCTGGCCTGTCGCGGCGCGTTGCTAGGCCGGAGCCTAGCCATTGTAGTATCGTGGGCTCAAGCGAAATGGACTCGCGCGCCGCAAGTACGCGCAAAGGGAGGAAAGCATGTTCTGTCGTCTGGCCGCCGTGGCGGCGCTGATCGCCGCTCTGATCGTTCCGCAACACGCGCGTGCCGAAGCCAGCCAAGTGCGCGTCGCCAAGCAATTCGGCGTCGCCTACATGCAGTACATGGTGATGCAGGAGCTCAAGCTGATCGAGAAGCACGCCAAGGCGGCCGGCCTCGACATCACCACCGAATGGGCCACGTTCCGCTCCAGCGACGTGATGAACGATGCGCTGATCTCCGGCTCGGTCGATTTCGTCTCGCTCGGCATCCCGGGCATCATCACCATCTGGTCGAAGACCAAGGGCACGCCGAGCGAGGTCAAGGGCGTTTCCGGGCTCAACGTGTCGCCGTTGATGCTGATGGTGCGCGATCCGGCGATCAAGTCGATCAAGGACTTCAAGGACCATCACCGCATCGCGCTGCCCGCCGTGAAAGTCGCGATGCAGGCGATCATGCTGCAGATGGCGGCGGCCAAGGAATGGGGCGACGCGAAATACAACGCGCTCGATCACCTCACCGTGTCGATGGCGCACCCGGACGCGACCGCGGCCATGCTCGGCGGGTCCTCGGAGATCACCGCCAATTTCTCCTCCGCGCCGTTCCAGTACCGGCAGATGAAGAACCCGAATATCCGCCGCATCCTGACCAGTACGGAGTTGTTCGACGAGCCGCTGTCGTTCAACGTCATCGCCGCGACGTCGAAGTTCCGTTCCGAAAATCCGAGGCTCTATGCGGCGTTCCTGGCCGCGCTGAAGGAAGCGACCGACTTCATCAACGCCGATAAGCGCAAGGGCGCGGAGATCTATCTCAAGGTCTCAGGCGACCGCTCCACGGTCGACGATATTCTCGAAGTGCTGGCCGATCCCGCGATCATGTACAACACCAAGCTCGGCGGCATCGGCCCGTTCGTGAGCTTCATGGCGAAGGTCGGCACCTTGAAGAACCCGCCGGCGAGCTGGCGCGACATGTTCTTTCCCGAGGCGCTCGCGGGAGCGGGCGGATAGCTCCCCGCAACATACAAACCTCATCCTGAGGAGCCCGCGCATAGCGCGTCAAAGACGCGCGTAAACGCGCTCTTGGCGGGCGTCTCGAAGGATGGCCACAAGCTCCGGCGCGCACGCCCTCGTCCTTCGAGACGCGTCCTTCGGACGCTCCTCAGGATAAGGCTACGAAAGATCGAGCCCTCATGAAGATTGAGATCGACGTCAAATCCACCATCCCCACCGACTCCACCACCGGCACCCTGGTCGGCCGCGTGTGGCGGCCCGAGGTCGGCGGCCCGTCGGTGGTCGCGATCCGGGCGGACGGCGTGTTCGATATCTCGCGCGTGTTCCCGACCATGCGCGATCTGTGCGAGGCCGATGCTCCGGCCGCTCGTGTCGCGGCAGCCGAAGGCGAGCGCCTCGGCGATCTTGCCGCCGTCCTCGCCAACACGCCCGAAGCCGGGCGCGACGGCTCGAAGCCATGGCTGCTGGCGCCGATCGACCTGCAGGCGATCAAGGCCGCAGGCGTCACCTTCGCGATCTCGCTGCTCGAGCGCGTGATCGAGGAGCAGGCGCGCGGCGCGCCGGAGCGCGCGGCCGCGGCGCGGGCCGAGGTCGAGGCCGCGTTGGGCGGGGCGGTCGAGGGACTGAAGCCCGGCTCGGCGCAGGCGGCCGAGTTGAAGAAGCTCTTACAGGCCAAGGGGCTGTGGTCGCAGTATCTCGAGGTCGGCATCGGCCCGGACGCCGAGATCTTCACCAAGGCGCAGCCGATGTCGGCGGTCGGGACCGGCGCGTCGATCGGCGTGCTCGCGGCCTCGACCTGGAACAACCCGGAGCCCGAGGTCGTCGTCGTCGTCAACTCGAAGGGCGCGATCGTCGGCGCGACGCTCGGCAATGACGTGAACCTGCGCGATGTCGAAGGCCGCTCCGCGCTGCTCTTGAGCAAGGCCAAGGACAACAACGCCTCGACCGCGATCGGCCCGTTCATCCGCCTGTTCGACCGGACTTTTTCGCTTGACGACGCGCGCCGCATCAAGGTGCGGCTCACCGTCGAGGGCGATGACGGTTTCAAGCTCGACGGCTCGAGCGACGTCAGCAAGATCAGCCGCGATCCGACCGACCTGGTGGCGCAGATGCTTGGGCGGCATCACCAGTATCCCGACGGCGCGGTGCTGTTCCTCGGCACCATGTTCGCGCCGGTGCAGGATCGCGGTGCGCCCGGTATGGGCTTCACGCATCATGCCGGCGACCGGGTGACGATCGCGGCCGACGCGCTCGGCTCTCTCGTCAACGTGGTGACCACGAGCGACCGGGCACCGCCGTGGACGTTCGGAGCCGGCGACCTGATGCGGAATTTAGCGAAGCGCGGGTTGCTCTGAGTTATTTCATCGCAATTACGGCCGCTGCGACCGCGTCGCACAACCGTTGCGGCGCGACCGGAAACACCGCCTTCGGCGTTCCGGCCGCGGCCCACACCACGTCGTACTGCTGCAGGTCGGCGTCCATAAAGGTGGCGAGCTTCGTGTCGTGGCCGAACGGCGGGATGCCGCCGATGGCGAAGCCGGTCGCGGCGCGCACCGCCTCGGCGTCGGGGCGCTTGAGCTTCTCGCCGAGATGGCGCGCCACGCCCTTTTCGTCGACACGGTTCACGCCGGAGACCAGCAGCAGGTAGAGCTTGCCGCTGTCCGCGCCGGCGAACACCAGCGACTTGACGATCTGCCCGACCGTGACACCGCAGGCGGCGGCCGCCTCCTCGGCGGTGCGGGTCGTTGCCACCATCTCGCGCACCACGATGTCGAGGCCGAGCGCGCGGGCGCGGTCCTGGACCTTCTGCGCGCTCGGCGGCAAGACGTTCATGGTTCACCGATCAGCGTGCGGCGGGCGAGATCGACGACACCATCGTGGCCGCGACGCAGGCCACGCGAGATCGCCTCGCATCTCCACGCGCCCGGCGCGCCGTCGATTCGATAAAGATTATAGCCGGCCGGGTCCTTGTCGCCGTCGAGCGCGCCCGAGGCCGACGGCACGCCGACGGCCGGAACGCGGCCGGCCGGCCCGTCGAGCCAACTCAGCGCATGGACGTGATCGTGACCGTGCAGGATCAGGTCGGCACCGTGCGCGGCGATCACGCGGCGGAACGCGGCGGCGTCGACCAGATGCTTGGTGCGATCCGACGGCTTCGGCCGTGGCGGATGATGGATCAGCACGACGCGGAACAACTTCTCATGCGCAAGCCGGCCGAGCAGGTCGGCGAGTCTTGTCACCTGGCCGGCGCCGAGCCAGCCGGTTGCGAGAAACGGCGCGGTCGGGACTGCGGTCGAGAGACCGATGAGGGCAACCGGCCCGCGTCGGCGCAGGAACGGGAAGTGGCTGGCATGATCGAGGATCTTGGCGCCTTCGACATTGTCGTGACCCATATGGCTGCCCCAGTGGAGCAGGGCATGATGGGCGGCGGAACGCACATAGGCATCGTGATTGCCGGGCACGAAGGTGACATCCGCCGCAGGGCCGAGGCTCGCGAGCCAACGCGCCGCCGGGGCGAACTCGGCTTCGAGCGCGATGTTGATCAGATCGCCGGTGACGGCGACGTGGTCGGGGGCTGCCTGCCGCATGTCCGCGACGATCGCGGCGAGCACGTCGGCGCGATGGTCGCTGCGCCGCCGACGCTGCCAGTTCGTGAATCCGAGGATGCGCTTGCCGGCGAGCTCCGCGACCCGCGGGGTCGGCAAGGGCCCGAGATGCGGGTCGGACAGATGCGCGAGCACGAAGGTCATGGGTGCGGCATGGGAGGCGAGGGTCTCGCCTTATACGGGCCTTCCGCCGTCCCTTCCAAAAAGAAGACGGCGCTCCCGGAAAACCCGGGAGCGCCGTCGGTGGCGGAAGGGGCGAGGGAGGGATCGCCCGCGACCGCGTTCCTCTTGGGGCATGATCTTTTCCGAAAACCGGTGCCCACTTTTCGGGATCATGCCCTCAGCTGTAGCCTACCGGCACGAGCGCCGCGGCGATGTAGGGGTCGGTTCGACAAGCGGAACCGGCTCGGACCTGCCATGCAGCGCTTGCAAGACGGCCAGCGAATCTAAGCGGAAATCATCGCAAAATGACCTTCGGACCGATCCGCCAATCCATAGAACCTCTGATCCGCAGGCTTTTGCACCTTTATTGGCGGTTTGCGCGCGGGCTGACCCTGGGAGTCCGCGCCCTGGTCGTCAATGCCGCCGGCGAGGTCTTCCTGGTCAAGCATTCCTACGTGGCCGGTTGGCACTTGCCGGGCGGCGGGGTCGAGGCCGGGGAGACGTTGCGCGCGGCGCTGGCCCGCGAGTTGGCCGAGGAGGGCGGCATCGCGCTTGCAAGCACGCCGGTGCTGCACGCCGTCTACTACAACCCGCGCGACTCGCGGCGCGACCATGTCGCGCTGTTCGTGGTGCGCAGTTTCCGGCAGGACGCGGCGCCGCAGCCGAGCCATGAAATCGTCGCGCACGGGTTCTTCGCCCCTGGAGCGCTGCCCGAGGACACGACGCGCGGCACGCGGGCGCGGATCGCGGAAGTGTTCGACGGTGTTCCCGTCGCCGAGCGATGGTGACGCTCGCGCGGCCGCGGTTTCCCTCAAGCGTCATTGATGGCAGCATGGGGATACGCGGGAGGATTCAATGACACGCCTGTTCGGTGCGCTGTTTGCCGTGCTGTTCTCCGTCACCGCTCAGGCGGCCGATCCGATCAAGGTCGTCGTCCCGTTCGCGGCCGGCGGTCCGGTCGACGCGCTCGCGCGCATCGTGGCGGCCGAGCTCGGGACCCGTCTCGCGACCGACGTCGTGGTGGAGAACCGCGGCGGCGCCGGTGGGCTGCTCGCGGTCGATCTGGTCGCGCGCGCCCCGGCCGACGGGCGCACCATCCTGTTCGCGAGCGTCGGCGCGTTCGTGATCACCAACGCGCTCAAACCCCAACCCGGCTATGACCAGCTCAAGACCTTCGCTCCGATCGCGCGCGTCGGTGCCGCGCCGACCTTGTTCATCGTGAAGGCGGACTCATCGATCAAGACGCTGCCCGACCTGATCGCCAAGGCGAAGCAGGGGGCTAAGATGAGCTACGGCTCGGCCGGCGCCGGCACCACCATGCATATCGCCGCCGAGCAGCTCAATGCGGCGGCCGGAACGAAGATCACGCACGTGCCGTATCGCGGCATCGCGCCGGCGCTCAACGACATCATGGGGGGACACATCGACTTCCTCAACGGCGACATCACCGTGCTCTATCCGCTGATCAAGAGCGGCACGCTGCGCGCGCTCGCGCTCGCCGGCAGCGAACGTTCGCCGCTCTTGCCCGACGTACCGACCACGGCCGATCTCGGCATGCCGGCGGTGTTCATGGAGAACTGGTACGGCGCGCTGGTGCCGGCCGCGACCCCGCCCGAGGTGGTGGCGAAGCTCGAGGCCGCCATCATGGACGCGGTGAAGACGCCGGCGGTGTGGGACAAGATCTCCGCCAACGGCGTACGCGGTCCACAGGACGCCAAAACGTTCCGCGCGCAGATCGAGAAGGACGTCGCCTACTGGAGCGCCGAGATCAAGAAGCTCGGGATCACGGCGGAGTAGGGCACCGTAGGGCGGGCAAAGGCGCGACATGAGATAGCCGTATCGGCACGAAGCGAGCGCGCCGTGCCCGCCATGGACGTGGTGCCTGCCCGGACGCGCGGGCACGGCGCGCTTGTTTTGCGCAAATCGCGGTCGCCTCGCGTCGCGCCTTTGCCCGCCCTACGTAAACCTCCCCCGATCATGCGGCCGCGAGAAATCGAGTGCCGGACCGGCCGGCACGATCCCGCTCGGATTGATGCCGAGCATGCTGCGGTAATAGTGCGTCTTGATCTCGTCGATATCGACGGTCTCGGCCACGCCCGGCACCTGATAGAGCTCGCGCAGATAATTCGACAGGTTGGGATAGTCCTCGATGCGGCGCAGGTTGCACTTGAAGTGGCTGTAGTAGACCGCATCGAAGCGCACGATGGTGGTGAAAAGCCGCCAGTCGGCCTCGGTGACCTGCATGCCCGCGAGATAGCGCTGGCGCGCGAGCCGCGCCTCGATCTGGTCGAGCGCCGCGAACAGGTCGCGGAACGCCTCTTCGTAGGCCGCCTGCTTGCTGGCGAAGCCCGAGCGATAGACGCCGTTATTGACGTTCTCGAACACCAGCTGGTTGACCGTGTCGATCTCGGCGCGCAACGCGATCGGGTAGTAGTCGGTGCGGTCGTTGGTCAAGGCGTCGAACGCCGAGTTGAGCATGCGGATGATTTCCGGCGACTCGTTGTTGACGATGGTGTTGCGCTTCTTGTCCCATAGCACCGGCACCGAGACGCGGCCGGTGTAGCGCGGATCGGCCAGCAGGTAGATCTGGTACAGCCGCGCCTTGCCGTTGACCGGATCGGGCGAACCGAATTCCCAGCCCTGGTCGCCCATCACCGGTTCGACCACCGTCATGGAGATCACCGCTTCGAGCTTCTTCAACTTGCGGAACAGGACGGTACGGTGCGCCCACGGGCAGGCGAGCGAGACATACAGATGATAGCGGCCGGCCTCTGCGGCGAAGCCGCCTTCGCCCGAGGGACCGGGGCTGCCGTCCGCCGTCACCCAGTTGCGGAATTTCGGCTCGGTGCGCACGAAGCGGCCGCCGGTCGACTTGGTGTCGTGCCACTCGGTCTTCCACTCGCCGTCGATCAAGCGGCCATGTGCCATCGTCTGCTCCCGGACATTTGCGTCTCTGTTGTAGTCGAAGATCGATGTAAGCGCTGGGGCGTTTCTGCGCATCCGGCACGAATGAGACTGCCGCGATGTCCGGAACGCATAGACCCGGACAGCGCCAAATGCTAATCGGCGCCAGTGTGGCGGTTCAGAAGTCCGCAACATACTCGCGGCGAGTCCGAATTGCGGACTTCTGAACCTAAGCCACACTGGAATCAATAAGTTGCTAGTGTCCTTCGATTCCGAAGTTCGTACACCGGGTGCTGCACGATGAAGACGAACTTCGGAATCGGGACACTAGCCCTCCGATGACCGACCTCTCGCTCACCATCCTGCCCGAAACCGACGGCGACGCCGAGGCGATCGAGCGCCTGCACGAGCGAACGTTCGGCCCCGGCCGCTATGCGCGCAGCGCATTCCGCATCCGCGAGCGGATGACGCACCGCCTCGACCTGTCGTTCATCGCGCGCATCGGCACGCTGCTGGTCGGTTCGGTGCAGATGACGCCGATCCGCATCGGCGACACCAAGGCGCTCCTGCTCGGGCCGCTCACCATCGAGCCGCCGTTCCGCGACCGCGGCATCGGACTGGCGCTGATGCAGCGCGCGCTCGCCGAGGCGAACGCCAAGGGACACAAAATCGTAGTGCTGGTCGGCGATGAGCCGTACTACGCCCGGGCCGGGTTCAAGCGCATCCCGGCCGGCCAAATTACGCTGCCGGGCCCGGTCGATCCGGCGCGGCTACTGGTGGCGGAATTGGAACAGGGCGCATTTGCCGGTGTGACTGGTGCGGTACGGCCGGATTGGGGCAGTGCACAAGGTGAGGGAAGCGCATGATTCCGAAAAGTGGATACCGGTTTTCGGAGTGAGATCATGCGCAAAAGGAAGAACATATGAACGGCGCGGAAAGTCTGGTGCGTACCCTGCTCGGCGGCGGCGTCGACGTGTGCTTCTCCAATCCCGGCACGTCGGAAATGCACTTCGTCGCCGCGCTCGACCGGGTCGAGGGCATGCGCTGCGTGCTCGCGCTGTTCGAGGGCGTGGCGACCGGCGCGGCCGACGGGTATGCCCGCATGGCGGACAAGCCGGCCGCGACCTTGCTGCATCTGGGTCCCGGCCTCGCCAACGGGCTCGCCAACCTGCACAACGCCTCGAAGGCCTCGACGCCGCTGGTCAACATCGTCGGCGATCACGCCACCTATCACCGGCGATACGATGCGCCGCTGACCTCCGACATCGAGACCGCGGCGCGGCCGTTCTCCGGCTGGGTGCGCACTTCGCCCAATGCGCGGCAGGTGGCGGCCGACGGCGCCGCCGCGATCGCGGCCGCGCTGACGCCGCCGGGGCAGGTCGCGACCCTGATCCTGCCCGGCGACACGGCCTGGGACGAGGGCAGCGGGCCGGCGGCAGTGCCGGAGATTCCCGCACGCGCGCGCGTCGGCGAAGACGCGGTGCGCGCGGCCGCCGCAGCGTTGCGCTCGGGCGAGCCCGCGATGCTGCTGCTCACCGGGCTGACGCTGCGGCAGGAGGGATTGGAGTGGGCGGCAAGGATTTGCGCCAAGACCGGCGCCACGATGATGGCGCAGACCTTCAACCGGCGCGCCGAGCGCGGGGCCGGGCGGATACCGTTCGAGCGTATCCCCTATCCGGTCGAGCAGGCGCTCGGCGTGCTGGCCGGCCTCAAGCACATCATCCTGGTCGGCAGCCGCGTGCCCGTGGCGTTCTTCGCCTATCCGGACAAGCCGAGCCTGCTGGCGCCTTCGGACACGCAATTCTCGACCTTGGCGCGGCCGGAGGAAGACCTGGTGCACGCGCTGCAATGGCTCGCCGACGAGGTCGGCGCGACCGTGCAGCCGATCGAGCCGGCCAGATATGCGCCGCCCGCGCCCGCGACCGGCGCCATCACGCCGATGTCGATCGCGCAGTCGCTCGGCGCGCTGATCCCGGAGAACGCCATCGTGGTCGACGAAGGCGTGTCGACCGGGCGCGGCTTCTTCCCCGCGACGCGCCACGCGCACAGCCACACCTGGCTGCAGAACATGGGCGGCTCGATCGGCATCGGCATGCCGCTTGCGCTCGGCGCCGCGATCGCCTGCCCGGATCGCCCGGTCATCAACATCGAGGCCGACGGCAGCGCGATGTACACCAACCAGGCGCTATGGACCGAGGCGCGCGAAGGAACCAACGTCACCACCGTGCTGCTCAACAACCGCTCCTACGCCATCCTGCGCCATGAGCTCGCCAACGTCGGAGCGCAGAACGTCGGGCGCAAGGCGCTCGACATGCTCGACCTGAGCCGTCCCGATCTCGACTTCGTTTCGCTCGCACGCGGCATGGGCGTGCCGGGCGAGAAGGTCGAGAGCATGGAGGAGTTCAATCGCGCGGTCGGCCGCGGGCTGGCGACTCCGGGGCCGTACCTGGTCGAAGTGATGCTGGTCTGAGCGGGAACAGCGTTGAGCCCTCTTCCACGACCGCTCGTCGCACTCGGCCGCGCGCTCGCGGCGCGGCTGCCCGCGCCGGCGGCGGACTACATCAAGGAGCGATATCGCCGCCACCTGCTGCGCCGTGCCCTGCGCGCCGAGGCGCTCAAGGATCCCGCGGTCATGCGGCAATGGGGCATCGCCGCGGCGCCGCCGCCGGACCTGCGCCTGCGCGTGCACGGCGCGATGGACCTCGAATCCTTCCTTTCGATGGGGAAGTCGAATTACGAGGCCTTGGTCGAAGGTTTGAAGCTCGCAGGCCGCGCCATGGCGAGCGATAGCAAGGTGCTCGACTTCGGCTGCGGGCCGGGGCGTACGTTGCGCTGGTGGGCCGCGCATCCGGCGCATCCGAAGCTCTACGGCACCGACATCGATGCCGAGACGCTCGCCTGGGCGCGGAAGAACCTCCCGGTCGAGACCTATCGCAACGACCCGCTGCCGCCGCTGCCGTTCGCCGACGGCTTGTTCGACGTCATCTACAGCATCTCGGTGTTCACCCATCTCGATGAGCAATACCAGGACCGCTGGCTCGCCGAGCTGAAGCGCGTCTTGAAAGACAATGGCGTCGCGCTACTCACCGTGCGTTCCGATCTCGACAACACGCGGCTGCCGCCCGTGCTGCAGCAGCAAGTGAAGGATCGCGGCATCCTGTTCCACGTCGACGGCTTGTCGGCACCGTTCTTCCCCGAATTCTATCAGTCGACCTACCACAGTGCCGACTACATCGAACGCCACTGGGGCGCGCGTTTCAGGATCCTCGGCAAGATCCCGATGGGCTATGTCGACCTGCTCGTGATGAGGCCGTAAATTGAACAATAGGGCTGTTCTCAAGTTCTAAAGGTAAAGTGATGTCGGAACCGCAAAGGAAAATAGTGCTAAGGAAGGAGTCGCCCTGCCCATGTGGCAGCGGTAAGGCAATCCTGAATTGCCATCTAGATTCACTGGATGGCCGGTTTAGAAAGCACGTTCCATCACTGCAGCCCCCTGGCGATTTGACGAACTACTCACATCCTGACTGCTACCTCCGCAACACCGGTGATTGTTCCGAGCAAATATCGCGAGAGCATTATGTTTCAAGATCTGTGCTTGAGAAGCTCGGTCGCATAATCGCAATTTCGGGAGCGCATTGGCTTGGTGAAGGACAAGTTTTGGAAACCGCGGTTGGAAACCTAACTGCAAAAATCTTGTGCAAGCGCCATAACGAAGCCTTGTCGCCCCTCGATCTTGAGGCAGGAATATTCTTCGAGGCGCTCGCCGACGCTCTCATCGATCTGGACCGGAAGACTATTTCCAGAAAGCCGATCTTTCATCTTGCAAGTGGAGAAGCCCTTGAGCTTTGGCTGCTGAAGGTAGCCTGCGGGCACTACTTTGGTATCGGGGCGAAGGACGGCGTGAGGCTCGACCGGATTTACAGAATTGATTTGTCGAGAGTGCAACGAGCATTCTTCGAGCGTGAGTGGAGCGCGCGATGTGGCCTCTATTTTAAGGGAGGGGCAGGAGACCGCGTAACAGTTGCAAATCGCGTGGCCGTACATGGACTTCTAGACGAGGAGAGGAAAGAATTTACAGGGTGCCGAGTGGGGCTGCTCGGCTTGGAAATGGACTTGCTATTTGATGCGTCAAACACAAACCCAGGCGAGTGGACGGGCCTAGCCAGGCGGCCAACCGAATTCGTCTGGTGCCGTGGCGTCCGCCAACATTCCATTATCCTAACGTGGCCACCAGGAACCCCGGAACGTAGCGTTAGGATAGAGCGCGCTCCGTAGCTCCTGATATAGCAGCCGTGATTGTCAGGCGGCTCGCGGCGCGTAGTGCAGGACCATCAATTCGGACAGCGGACAAGGCGCGACCGCATAGGCGCGCCCCTGGTCGTCGCTGAACTCGACCAGCGCGGTGACATTATCCAGACGATCGACAATCGTTCCGACCTGCCCGCGCGACAGGTTGTCGGTGGGTCGATCCGTCAGCAGCGCGACGACATCGAGGACGGCCGCGTCCTGTGCATGTTGCGTTTCCATCACAGCACCCAACAGGTAATGAACCTGGGTATCTCTTCGCCAGGGTGGATGATCCATAACGTTCTTAGCACAGCGCGATGTTCCTGTCGTGCGATCGGAAGGTCTACGCGCCAACGGCTTCCAAATGAATCTGCGGCAAGCTCGACAGCTTGGTGTTGCTTGACGCCATCGAGCAACACCTGTCTCACCCACGGCGCCTGATGTTGGCCGATTCCCAGCACTTCGCGAAAAACGCGGGCCTTGTGTCGACCGCGCGGGTGCGCTGGATTTAGGCAGTATTCCGACAGCTTTCTTATGTCGACGATTGCCCGCTCGAACTGCGGGAGAGGCGGCATGACGCTACCGCCCCTCGCGCATCCAGGTCGCCGCGAGCGAGCCGACCAGCAGCAACAGCCCGAGCAGGCCGGCGAACAGCGGCAGCACGCCGATGCCGCGCACCACGCTGGCGTCGCGCATCTTCAGGCCGAGCCAGTCGTCGCCCTTGAACGTGCCGCCGGTGCGCACCGGCACGACGCGCGGCACGGTCAGGTTGCCCGAAGCGTCGGCGAGCCGGCGCGCGTCGCCGCCGGTCGCGGCCGAGAGCGGCGCCAGCACTTCGGTCGACGACGTGACCTCGGCATATTCGCGCGGATTGGCCGGCCCGACATTGACCAGGGCGGTGAGCTTGCCGTCGGTCGCGCGCCACAGGCCGAGCTCGTTCGCGGCGGTGAGCGCGCGCCATACGCCCGGCTCCGCCGGATCGAGCGTGAGCCGGCGCGTCGTGCCGGTCGGCGACGTCACCGTCACGGCCGCCACCTCGTCCGCCATGGACTGGCGGCGCACCACGAGGTCGCGGCCCTGCACCGAAAGGCGCAGCGCTTCTTCCTCGAGGTCGGGCTGCTTCATCAGCCAGTGCGAGAGCCGGCGCAGCAGATCGAGATGCGGCCCGCCGCCCTCGTAGCCGCGCGCCCACAGCCAGATGTGGTCGGACAGCATGAGCGCGACACGGCCTTCGCCCTCGCGCGACAACAGCAGCAGCGGCTTGTCGTCGGTGCCGTGCATGACGGCCGTGCCCTTGGCAGGCCTGGCGTCGACCAGGCGGAACCAACGGCTCCAGTTCGGCGGATCGGCGGCGGCACCCTCGAGGCCGCGCGTCACCGGGTGACGCTTGCCGAGGTCGGTGAGACGGGCGTGGAACGCACCCTCGGTCATGCGCCCGCTCGGCTCGGCCGGCAGGATCACGTCGAGCGGGGTGCGCCAGATCGAGGTCGGGCTGGCGTAATCGGGCCCGGCCGCGACCAGCACCGCGCCGCCGTCGCGCACGTAGCGGGCGATGTTGTCGAAATAGATGACCGGCAGCACGCCCTGGCGCGCGTAGCGGTCGAAGATGATGAGGTGAAATTCGTTGATCTTCTGCTGGAACAGCTCGCGCGTCGGGAACGCGATCAGCGACAGCTCGTTGATCGGCGTTCCGTCCTGTTTTTCCGGCGGACGCAGGATGGTGAAGTGCACGAGATCGACGCTGGCGTCGGATTTCAACAGGTTGCGCCAGGTGCGTTCGCCGGCATGCGGTTCGCCCGAGACCAGCAGCACGCGCAGCTTGTCGCGCACGCCTTCGATCGCGACCACGGCGCGGTTGTTGATGGTGGTGAGCTCGCCTTCGAGCGCCGACGCCTCGATCTCCACGATGTTCTGGCCCGCATGCGGGATCTGCATCTGCACGCGCACCAGCTCGCCGACCATGACGTTGCGGGTCTCGATGGTCTCGCCGTCGCGGCGGATCGCGAGCTGCACCGGGGAAGGCCGCGCGCCGCGGTCCTCGACCCGCAGCGTGATCACCTGCGACTGTCCGACGATGCCGAAGCGCGGCGCCGAGACCAGGACGACGCGGCGGTCGCGCTCGCCCGGGCGTCCGGTGACGAGCGCATGCACCGGGGCCGAGAAGCCGAGCTGCGCGGCCTCGGCCGGCACGTCGTGCACGCGGCCGTCGGTGATGATGATCGCGCCCGCGACCCGGTCGGGCGGCACGTCGGCGAGCGCCGCGCCGAGCGCGGAGAACAGCCGCGTGCCGTCGGTCTCGCCGTCGGCCTGTCCGGCTTCGGCCATGCGCACTTCGAGTCCGGCGATGCGGGCGAGCCGCTGCGCGATTGCCGCGCGCGCACTCTCGGTCTGGGCGAGGCGGTCGCCGAAGTTTTGGCTCGGGCTCTTGTCGACCACGACCGCAACGACCGAAGGCAGCGGCTCGCGGTCCTCGCGCGTCAGCGAGGGATTGGCGAGCGCGAACACCGTCAGCGCGAGCGCGACCGCGCGCACCAGGGCGCCGCGGTTGCGCACCGCGAGCAGCAGCGCCGCCGCGAGCGCGGCGACGGCGACCGCCGCCCACAACACTTCCGTGGGGACGAGAGGGGAGAACGTGATGCCGAAACCCAACGCTGCGCTCCTATTGCCCCAACCGCTCGAGCAGCGCCGGGATGTGCACCTGGTCCGCCTTGTAGTTGCCGGTCAGCGTGTACATGACGATGTTGACGCCGGCGCGGAATGCGAATTCGCGCTGGCGCGGCTCGCCCGGCACCAGCGGCAGCATCGGCTGGCCGTCGGGCCGCGTCGCCCACGCGCCGGCGAGATCGTTCGAGGTGATGATGATCGACGACACGCCGTCACCGGCGCGCGCCGGCCGCTCGGGCTCGTCCTCGCTCGCGACCGGCAGCGCCTCGACCCAAAGCTGACCGGAAGTGAAGCGGCCGGGGAAGTCCTTCAACAGGAAGAACGTCTTGGTGAGCACATGATCGCGCGGCACCGGCTCGAGTTCGGGAATGTCGAGCGAGGCAAGGATTTCGCGCAATGTCAGCATGCCGGGGGAGCGCTGCTCGCCGCCCGGCCCGGGCAGCGCCAGGACGGCGTCGCGCGTGTCGAACAGCACGGTGCCACCCTGCTTCATGTAGGCGTCGATGCGCGTCAGCGTGGCGGGGGCGGGACGCGGCGCGCCGGCCACGACCGGCCAATAGATCAGCGGGAAGAAGGCAAGCTCGTCGCGCGCCGGGTCGAGCCCGATCGGCTCGCCGGCTTCCAGCGCGGTGCGCTGGGCGAGGAAGATCGAGAGACCCTGCAGGCCGATACGGCTGATATTGTCGACTTCCGCATTGCCGGTGACGATGTAGGCGAGCCGCGTTTCGAGCGTCGCCTTGCGGGCGAACTCCTCGGCGGCCGGGGTGGGCGGCGGCGTTTCGCGCTGTGCCCGGGCGTCGGGCAGGCCGATGGCGCCGGTCCCGACGATGGCGAGCAGCAACGCGGCGGCGGCGCGGCGGCGCGGCAACAGGCGATAGAGACCGCCGGCGAGCCAGAACACCACCATCGCGTCGATGACCAGCAGCGCGAGCGCGGTCAGGAAGATCGGGCCGCGCAGATCCTTTGGCTCGCCCACCCGATAGGCCTCGACGCGAGCCGACAACGGCGCATAGTCGATCGGCGTAAGGCGGTCGGCGGGACTGAGCGTATTGACCGCGAGCAGCCCCTCGGGCGGGCCGTAGAAGCCGGGCGGATGATCGGTCTTGGCCCGGGCCGAATACCCGGCGGGCACGGGCCGGGCATTGGCGGGCGGCGGCCCGAACACGCCGAAGCCGTCGAGCACGCGGGTCGGCGCCACCAGTTCGCGCGCGGCCGGGGCATTGGGACCGGCGGCCTCGACGACGGTCGAGCCGGCGAGACCGACGATGCGCCGGAGCATCTCGACGAACGCGCCCGACAGCGGCAGGTCCGACCAGCGGGTGTCGGCGGTGACGTGGAACAGCACCACCACGCCCTTGCCGCGGCGTTGCGCGGTGACCAGCGGCGTGCCGTCGCCGAGCGTGGCCCAGGTCCGTTCGGTCAGCCCGGAGTCGGGCTCGGCCAGCACCTGACGCGTCACGGTGACGTCGCCCGGGACCGGCATGCCGTTGAACGGGCTCTCGCGCGCGAATGCGGCGAGCTGCTGCGGCTGCTCCCAGCTGAGCGAGCCGCCGAGAATGCGCCCGCCGCGCCTGAGCTTGACCGGCACCAGATCGTCGTTGCCGGCCGCGAGCCGCGGTCCGGCAAAGCGCACCAGCACGCCGCCCTCGTCGATCCAGCGCGACAGCCGCTCGAACGCTTCGCCCGACACGTTGCCGACGTCGGCAAGGATGATCATCGGCAGGTTCTGCTCGAGGAAACGCCGGATCGCCTCGGCGGGTGCCGCGCCTTCGGCGAGGCGCACGTCCGCGAACGGCCCAAGCGCGCGGCCGAGATAGAAGGTCGAGGCGAGCAGGGGCTGCGCCGTGTCGGCGGTCGCGCCGGTGGCGACGCCGACGGTGCGCCGCCGCCAGCGCTTGTCGAGCAACTGCACCGCGCCGGCAGAACGCTCCGCCGTCACTTCCAGGCGCGCGATGTCGTTGCGGATCTCGACCGGCAGGTCGAACTGCGCCTCGCTCTCGCGCTCGTTCGGCTTGAACGCGAACGGCGCTTCGCCGAGCGGCAGCCCTTTGAGATCGAGCGCCCGCACGGTCCCGGCGTCGGGTGCGCCGGCGGCGGCGCGCAGCACCTTGACGGTCAGCCCGCCGGCGGCGTTGTCGGCGGCGGCCAGCGCACGCACAGGCGAAAGGCCGCCGTCGACCACGGTCACCGGGCGATTGGCGAGCGTACGGGCAAGTGCCGCGACGAATTCGGCGGTGCGCTCGACATCGACGCCGTCGGACAGCCACAGGACCTCGATGTCGGGTGTCGCCGTGACGAAACGCGTGATCGCCGGCAACGCTTCCATGCGCTCGACCGTGTGCGGCTTGGGCCTGAGCTGGCGCAGGCGAACGCGCGCGGCGCCCGGGGTCTCGAGCGAGATGTCGCGTCCGGTCTCCGACAGTGGCACGATGGCGACGCCGCGGCCGTCGGTTTCGGCACGCGTGATCAGGTCCTCGGCGGTGCGCACGCGCGCGTCCCAGGTCGCTGCGGCGGCCCAGCCGTCATCCATGAGCAATGCGAGCGGTGCGCTGGCGCGGGTGGTCGCGATCGGCGGGTTCCACTGCGGGCCGGCGGCGGCGATGATGACGAGCGCCGCGAGCGTGAGGCGCAACAGGGTGAGCCACCACGGCGTGCGCGCCGGCGTCTCCTCCTTCGGCGCGATGTCGAACAGGAGCCGCGTCGGCGGAAACTCGATGCGGCGCGGGCGCGGCGGGATGAGCCGCAGCAGCCACCACAGCACCGGCAGGCTGAGCAGGCCGAGCAGCACCAGCGGCTGCGCAAATCCGAGCGGCAGGCCGCCGATCACGCGTGCCTCCCGGGCTGCGCCACCGCGTGCCAGCGGTTGATGCCGGTGCCGCTCAGGCCGGCGCCCATCCGGGCGTGCAGCTTGAGCAGAATGTCGCTCGCCGGCCGGTCGGTGCGGTGCACGATGAAGCTCCAGCCGAGCCGGTCGGTCTCGGCGCGGATCGCGGCGCGGTGGCGCTCCACGCGCGCCTCGTAGTCGGCGCGCCACGTCTCGGCGCGGCCGGCCGTGATGGCGCCGCCGCCTTCGGGCTCGCGGAACTCGATGCGGCCCGCATAGGGGAAAGTCTCTTCGGCCGGATCGACGATCTGCACCACGTGGCCTTGGGCGCCGGTGGCCGAGAGCTGTGCGATCGTGCGCAGCACGTCCTCGATCGGGCTCCACAGGTCGGAAAGCAGCACGATCTCGGAAAGCGGGGAGGGGGCGAACGATGGCGGCAGGCTCGCGCGCTCGGTCGGGTCGTGGACGATGGTCTCGGCCATCTTCTCGATGATGTTGCGGCTGGCCGTCGGACGCATCAGGCCGGGCAGGCCGACGCGCTCGCCGCCCTCGACCAGCACTTCGGCGAGCGCGAAGGCGACGACCAGCGCGCGATGCAGCTTGGTCTCCCACACCAGCGGCGACGCGAACTGCATCGACGCCGAGCGGTCCGGCCACAGCCATACCGTATGCGCGGCCTCCCACTCCTGCTCGCGCACATAAAGCAGGTCGTCGCGCGCCGAGCGGCGCCAGTCGACGCGGCTCGCCGGCTCGCCCGAAACGAAGCGGCGGTATTGCCAGAAGTTCTCGCCCGGTCCGGCGCGGCGGCGCCCGTGCAGGCCGTGGATCACGGTGGCGGCGACCCGGCGCGCTTCGAGGATGAGGCGCGGCATGCCGGCCGCGAGCATGCGCGCCTCGCCGGTCGCGCGCTGCGTCGCCTCGTTCTCGTGCGTGCGGGTATCGGGAGCCGCCGCCATGGGCGTCATCCGATGCGCGTCTTGAGCTTGCCGACGATCGCCTCGATGGTCTCGCCGTCGGCGCGCGCCGCGAAGGTGAGCGCCATGCGGTGCTTGAGCACCGGCTGGGCGAGATCGATCACGTCGTCGACCGACGGTGCGTAACGTCCCTGGAGCAGCGCGCGCGCGCGCACCGCGAGCATCAGCGCCTGGCTGGCGCGCGGCCCCGGGCCCCAGGCGATCGCCTTGGCGAGATCGCCGCCTTCGGGGCCGGGACGTGCCGAGCGCACCAGCGCGAGGATCGCCTCGACCACCGACTCGCCCACGGGAAGGCGGCGGACGAGGCGCTGCGCCGCCATCAGGTCGTCGGCGGTCATCGCCGCCTTGGCCTGGGCCCCCTCGGCGCCGGTGGTGTCGAACAGGATCTTCCGCTCGGCCTCGCGGTCGGGATAATCGACGTCGATCTCCATCAGGAAGCGGTCGAGCTGGGCCTCGGGCAGCGGGTAGGTGCCTTCCTGCTCCAGCGGGTTCTGGGTCGCGAGCACGTGGAACGGCGCCGGCAGGTCGTGGCGCGCGCCCGCGACGGTGACGTGATGCTCCTGCATCGCCTGCAGCAGCGCCGACTGGGTGCGCGGGCTGGCGCGGTTGATCTCGTCGGCCATCAAGAGCTGGGCGAAGATCGGCCCGGGGATGAAGCGGAAATTGCGTTTTCCGCCCGGCGTCTCTTCCAGCACCTCGCTGCCGAGGATGTCGGAGGGCATCAGGTCGGGGGTGAACTGGATGCGGCGCGCGTCGAGCCCGAGCACGATGCCCATGGTCTCGACCAGCTTGGTCTTGGCGAGGCCGGGCACGCCGACGAGGAGCGCATGGCCGCCCGACAGTACCGTGATCAGCGCGCGCTCGACCACCAGCTCCTGGCCGAAGATCACCGCGCCGATGCCAGCCTTGGCGGCGCGCACGCTGTTGCCCACCGCCTCGGCGTTGCGCACGATCATGTCGTCGAGCTTCTCGATCCCTTCGCTCACGGCCATCTGGCCTGCTCCTGTCGTTGTTCGTTGTTTTGTCCGCGCCGCTCTGCAGGTAGCCCGTTTGGACTACCGGCGGGAGGCCGTCGGTCGAGATTCGTGCAAGCGCCACGCCAGCCACCAGCCGGCAACCCCCGGCTGATTCTCTCAAGCTCCTTGAGTCTACGCTATTTTTCGCGCCGTGCGATTCCCCATGCCGCGATCACGTTCGCGCGACCGCGCCGGCCGGATCGGCAACCGAGCGCCCCCGAGGAAGGTACGGTAAGGTCAACCATGGCCAAATGATGGGTGCAGAACGCTCTCCGATGCGTCAGAAGGCCTTGGGTAGCCCGGCGTCCTTCATGATCTTGTTGGCCATGTGGCGGGAGAGGATCTTCACCGGGACGGTGAAATTCTTGCCGTTGATCGGGCTCTGCCAGATGTCGTGATCGCCGCGGCCGTGGCGTACAAATTGACAGCCGGCTTCGGACAGTTTGTCGCGGACCGCCTGGCCGAAGCCCTTCACGCCGCCGTCCCAAGTCGCACGCGGGTGCGCGCGTGGGCAATCAACTCGATGGGCACCTCGCGCGCGCCCTCGGCGTCGAAGCCGTTGGCTTCGAGCAGATCGGCCACCACATCGGGCAGCTTTTCCACCAGCTCTTCGAGGGTCGTTCCCTCGGCGTTCAATCCGTGCAGGTCGCTGTCCTCGACGAACCAGACCCGGGCCTCGGAATCATAGGCGGCCTTGACGACGATGAGGCTTCCGATCATGGCAGGCTTTCCCGCGGCGCTCGATGGTACGTTGCCGGCCAACATATATCATAATCAGCGGCGAAATGGATTGATGTCGTGGCGCACGAGAGCGAGACGAAAGCGCAAGGCCTGGACGCCATCGCGGGCGTCGCCAAACGCGCAGGCACGAAGGGCCCGCCGCCCGTGCACCTGTGGAACCCGCCGTTCTGCGGCGATCTCGACATGCGCATTGCTGCCGACGGCACCTGGTTCTATCTCAAGACCCCGATCGGCCGGCTGCCGCTGGTGAAGCTGTTCGCCTCGGTGCTCAAGCGCGAGGGCGACAAGTATTTCCTGGTCACCCCGGTGGAGAAGGTCGGCATCACGGTCGACGACGCGCCGTTCCTCGGCGTCGAGATGAAGGCCGAAGGCGAGGGCGCGGCGCGCGTGCTGCATTTCCGCACCAATGTCGACGACTGGGTCGCCTGCGGTCCCGGCCACGCGCTGCGCTTCGAGCCGGAGCCCGACACCGGCGGGCTCAAGCCCTACCTGCACGTGCGGCGCGACCTGTGGGCGCTGGTCAAGCGCGCGCTGTTCTACGACCTGGTCGAGCTCGGCGAGGAGCGCGACGTGGACGGCCGCCGCATGTTCGGCGTTTCCTCGGGGGCTGAGTTCTACGCCATGGCGCCGGCCGAGACGCTGAAGGACTGGCGCTGATGGACGTGGAGCTGCCGGGCGGCCGGACCGAGGCGAGCCACGACTTCTTCGCTCGCGCGCGGGCGCGGCTCACCCTCGACGCGCCGGCGGCGCTCGCCGATCCCGACGCGCCGATCCACGCACGGGGCGACCTCGACCTCGACCCCGAGATGTGGAAGCAGGCGGGCGTGAGCGCCACGCGGCCGGCGGCCGTGCTGGTGCCGGTCATCGACCGCCCCGAGCCGACCGTGCTGCTCACCCTGCGCACCACCGAGCTGCCGAACCACGCCGGGCAGATCGCGTTCCCCGGCGGCAAGATCGACCCCGAGGACGCGACGCCGGCCGAGGCGGCGCTGCGCGAGGCGCACGAGGAGATCGCGCTCGAGCGCCGCTACGTCACGCCGATCGGCTATCTCGATCTCTTTCTCACTTTCTCGGGGTTTCGCATCCTCCCCGTGGTGGCGCGCGTCGCGCCCGACTACGTGCACGAGGCCAACCCGGCCGAGGTGGCGGAGGCCTTCGAAGTGCCGCTCGCGTTCCTGATGAACGCCGAGAACCACGCCAGGCATTCGCGCGACTGGAAAGGCATCACGCGGCACTATTACGCGATGCCGTTCGAGGAGAGATATATTTGGGGCGTGACGGCGGGGATCGTGCGGAATTTGTATGAGAGGATTTATGGGTGAGGGATTGTGGGGCGATCGCCTCCATGCCGACTTGCAGAACAAGGGCGTGCGCTGTTGGTTCGCGCCGCACGACATGCCGATCGGCGGCAAGATATGGGACGAGATCGACTCCGCAATCCGCCTGCGCGACAAGGTGCTGCTGATCCTGTCCGAGCATTCGATCCAGAGCGACTGGGTCGAGGGACGAGGTGACCAAGGCGTTCGAGGAGGAACGCAAGCGCGGGCAGACGGTGCTGTTTCCCATCCGCCGCGACGATGCCGTGATGGACACGAACGAGGCGTGGGCGGCGAAGCTGCGCGCGCGGCACATCGGCGACTTTATGCGCTGGAAGGAGCACGACGCGTACAGCAAGAGCTTCGAGCGGGTGCTGCGGGATTTGACGGTGAAGAAGGACGGCGCGTAGCCCGGGTTGAGCGCCAGCGAAACCCGGGGGCGGTCTCGAGGGTTGCACCACGGGTCCCGGATTTCGCTGGCGCTCAATCCGGGCTACTTCCCGCCTGCCTGCGCGCGGTCTCGACCATCTCGTGCCAGGCATTGCGTACCGCGTCGAGCTTCTCCCATGCCGCGCCGACGACCGCGACCACCGGCTTCCCGCCGTCCTCGTTGTTGTCGATCATGCCATAGCCCATGACCAGCAACGCGTGCAGCAGGTCTGTGGCATCTTCGAGCGGCGCGTCGACATTGGCGGTACGGTCGACGATGTACGTCAGCACGGCCCTGGCCGTCGGCTTGGCGCGCGAGCGCTTGGCCCGCGCAGGCTTGCGAGGCATGGCCTGACTCCAGCAAATCCGGTATTAGAGCAGCGTGTCAATTTAACCTGACTTTTTTGACACGTCAATTCAAAATTGGAGCAGTGCTCTAATGAATGCAATTCAATGCCGAATGGCGCGTGCCGCGCTTCAGATCGGCATTCGCGACATTGCGGAAATGGCGAAGGTCGCGCCCGGCACGGTCTCGCGGCTTGAGGCCGGTGAAGAACTGAAGCCCCGCACGCTTGAGGCCATTCAGGACGCCTTCGAAAGGGCTGGCGTCGTGTTTACCAACGGCAACGAGCCGGGGGTGAAGCTGCGGAAGAAGAAGCGATAGCGCCATTCGGCGCGAGCGCTGCGCGATCCGGTCGCGCGACAAGGCGTGGCGCCGACGCTATTCTGCAAGAACTGTGCATCCGGATGCGACGAATGATTCTGATTGCGAGCGGACGGCATCTTATCCCTCCCCCGAAGGGGGAGGGTGGCGCGCGTGAGCGCGCCGGGTGGGGCTGTCGCAGCGTGGCACCAACCCCACCCGGCCGCTCGCATACGCTCGCGTCCACCCTCCCCCTTCGGGGGAGGGATGAGGCAACACCATGATCCGCCCCGTCCTCACCGAGCTCGCCCTGTTCCTGGCGCCGTTCGCGGCCTACGCCATCTATCTGTGGGCGACGCGCGAAGGCGTGTTCGACCGTGCCTCCTGGCCGCTCTCGACGCTTGCTTCCCTCACCATCGTGGCGCTGCTGCTGGTCGCCGGCTCGTTCATCGTGCTGGCCCAATGGGGCGGAGGGCCGCCGGGCTCGACCTACCGGCCGGCGCATTTCGAGAACGGCAAGTTCGTGCCCGGGGAGACGAAGTGATCCTCGAGGCGCCGTGGCTGCGCGAGGACCCGCTTGCGCAAGTCCTGTCGACGCTCGACCGCGACGGCGAGGAAGCGCGCGTGGTCGGCGGCGCGGTGCGCAACACCCTGCTCGGCCTGCCGCACGGCGACGTCGACATCGCCACCACGGCGTTGCCGACCGAAGTGGTCCGCCGCGCCGAGGCGGCCGGCTTCAAGGCGGTGCCGACCGGCATCGAGCACGGCACCATCACGGTGGTGGCTTCGGGCCAGCCGTTCGAGGTGACCACCCTGCGCGAGGATGTCGAGACCTACGGCCGCAAGGCCAAGGTGGTGTTCGGCCGCGACTGGCGGCGCGACGCCGAGCGGCGCGACTTCACCATCAACGCGCTGTCCGTGGTGCCCGACGGCACCGTGCACGACCAGGTCGGCGGCCTCGCCGACCTCGCGGCGCGGCGCGTGCGCTTCATCGGCGATCCGGCGCGGCGCATCGCCGAAGATTACCTGCGCATCCTGCGTTTCTTCCGCTTCCACGCCTTCTATGGGGACGGCGCGCCTGACCCGGCCGGCCTTGCCGCCTGCATCGCCGCGCGCGGCGGCATGGAGCAGCTTTCGCGCGAGCGCGTGCGCATGGAACTGATGAAGCTGATGCTCGCGCCGCATCTGGTGCCGGGGCTTGCGGTGATGACCGAGGCCGGCATCCTCGGGCCGGTGCTCGGCGGCGTGCCGTACCTCGCGAGCCTGTCCAATATGGTCAAGCTGGAGGCGGCCTGCGGGCTCAATCCGGATGCGGTGCGCCGGCTCGGCGCGCTCGCGGTCTGGGTCGGCGAGGACGCCGAGCGGCTGCGGCTGCGGCTGCGGCTCTTCAATTTGGAACACGAGCGGCTGGCGTCCATGGGCGAGGCGTGGTGGCGCTGCCACCGCGACATGGGCGAGGGAGCGGCGCGTGCGCTGATCTACCGGCTCGGGCCGGAACGGTTCGTCGAACGCGCGCTGCTGGCGTGGGCGCGCGCGCGCGAAGGCGCGGCGGACGAGAAATGGCGCGCCCTGGTGACGCTGCCGCAGCGCTGGTCAGCGCCGGCGTTTCCGCTCAAAGCGGCTGACTTGATGGCGCGCGGCATCGCGCAGGGGCCGGCGCTGGGCCGCGCGCTTGCCGCCGCCGAAGCGGCATGGATCGCGGCGGGCTTTCCCGCGAACCAGGACGAGCTCGCCCGCATTGCCGACGCGGCGGTGCGGCAAGTCCTTTGATCTATTCGGCCGCTTGCAGCATGGCGACCTCGGCAGCGCCGGCCTGCATCGTCGCTGCGATCAAGCCGTAGACCCTGGTCCAGGCCGCCTTCACGTCCGGCGTGAAGGCCTCGCCGAGCCCGCGCTCGAGCGTCCACAGCAGCGCCTGGCCCACGACGAAATAGTGGCCAGGCTTGGTGCCGTAGCCGACATGGCGGGCGCCAAGCGCCTTGACGGCGGGAACGAGCGCGTCGAGGTCGGACAGGCCGTTGACCGCCGTGCCGAGCATGGCGACGAGCTTGCGCTTCTGCTCGGCCATGTCGGTGGGGAACATCGCCCGCAGGTGCGGCGCCACGTCGAACAGATGATCGTAGAACAGGTCCGCGGCGATGTCCTTGACCGGGACAATCCGGGCGAAGCTCTCGCGCACGAGCGCGATGTCTCGGGCGCTCGGCAGGTCGTGCTTGGGGGGCAGCATCATATCCTCACGGTGAAAGCAGTTGAACTGATTAGTCGGTCTCGCCCCGGGTTCGGTTCGGCCCGATCGCGTATCGTTGGTATCGCGTGAGCGACACTCGCGCGGAGATGGCGGACACGGCGGGGCGACACAATCGTGATGCCGCCTGGCGCACGCGTGACCTGCGGCTCGAAGCGAATTGGGATAGTATTCGGCGGGAATGGAGGCACTCATGCGCCGATTCATGCGCGCGATCGCGATCTTCCTTTTCGGCGCGTTGGCCGGAATCGGCTTTGGCGTCGCGCTCGGGTTCTTCCTCTTCCCCTATGTGTTCCCACCGCCGACCGCGGCCGAGCAGTTGACCCTGACCGACACCAAGCCGGTCGCGGCCGGCACCTTCATCCACGCCAACCCGTCCGATCCGGTGCACTGGGGCAAGGGCAAGGTGAGCGTGTACGAGCGCGCGGTCTTCCTCGAGCCCGACTTCGAGGTCGGACCGGGCCCGGCATTCCACGTCTATCTGGTGCCCAAGGACGGCATCCGCCGCAACAGCGACCTCGGCGACGCCATGTATGTCGATCTCGGCGGCCTGCGTTCGTTCAAGGGCAGCCAGCGCTACGCCATTCCCGCCGGCGTCAATCTCAAGGACTACAAGAGCGTGATCATCTGGTGCGAGCGCTTCAGCGTGCTGATCTCGCCGGCCGACCTGACGGCGGCGCCGTAGCGCGTTCCGCAGATGCGGCACCGTCATGCGCAACGGTCCCGGGTCGGCAGCGCATCATTGCATGCTGCGCTGCGCCCGGGACACGCTACACTCCCGCGTGCTCTCCGCTCTTTCCGACATCTCGCTGATCGAGCTCGCGCTGATCGCCGCCATGGCGATCGTGACGTCGATCATCGGCGGGGTCGCCGGCTACGGCACCGGGGCGCTGATGCCGCTGGTGCTGGTGCCGATCGTGGGCGCCGAACCGGTGGTGCCGATCATCGCCATCGCGTCGTTGTTCACCAATTCGAGCCGCGCCGCCGCGTTCCGCAGCGTGATCGATTGGCGGCGGTCTCTGATCATCCTGGCCTTCGCGGTCCCGACCACGATGTTCGGCGCCTGGGGCTACACCATGCTGACCGGCAAGGGCGCCATGCTGGTGATCGGCGCCATGATGACGGCGAGCGTGCCGTTGCGGCGTCTGCTCAAGCGCCGCGGCTTCGCGCTCGACGATCGCGGTCTCGGCGCGGCGTCGTTCGGCTGGGGATTCGTGGTCGGCGGCACCAGCGGAGCGGGCATCATCCTGTTGTCGATGCTGATGGCGGCCGGGCTCGAAGGCGCGGCGGTGCTCGCGACCGACGCGGCGATCTCGGTCGTCATCGGCATCGTCAAGATCGCGGTATTCGGCATTGCCGGCGCGGTCACGCCCAAGGTGATCGCGGTCGCGCTGCTGATCGGGCTGGTGGCCTTCCCCGGCGCATTCCTGGCCAAGGCGCTGGTCGACCGCATGCCAGTGCATTTCCACGCCGCGATCCTCGATGCGGTGGTGGTCGGCGGCGGCGCGTTGATGGTGTTCGGCGCGTTCCGGTAATGCGTCCCGGGCGCAGCGCAGCATGTAATGATGCGCTGCAGACCCGGGACCGTCAGAGAACAGGTCATTCCGTACGGTCCCGCATCTGCGGCGCAGCGTTTCACGCTGGACCGCGTGCGGGACACGGCTCAGTCGTCGTCGTCCTCGAACTCGACCTCGTCGAGCCAGGTCTGCTCGAACACGTGGGTGCGGAACTCGCCTTGCGCGGCCGCGTACCACATGCAGGTGATATGGCGCACGTCGTCGACCTTGACGATGGTCATCATCGGGCCGCCGGATTTGAGCTGGACGGTCTCGCCGGGCAGGTAGGCCATAGGGATCTCCGTTCGTTGCTTCGAGTTCGTCGCGCTTATTGTTTGAGCATGATCTTTTTCCGAAAACGGGTTCCCACTTTTCGGGATCATGCTCTACGGCCACTTCACCACGGGCGGCAGCGAAGACAGGATCGAATCGACATTGCCGCCGGTGCGCAGGCCGAAGATGGTGCCGCGGTCATAGAGCAGGTTGAATTCGACGTAGCGGCCGCGCCGCACCAGCTGCTCCTCGCGCTCGGCATCGCTCCACGCCGTCGCGAGATTGCGCCGCACGAGCTCGGGATAGATGCTCAGGAACGCGCGGCCGACATCCTGCGTGAACGCGAACGTCGCGTCCCAATCGTGCTCCAGATAGTCGTAGAAGATGCCGCCGACGCCGCGCATCTCCTTGCGGTGCTTCAAAGTGAAATACTCGTCGCACCAGGCCTTGAACGTGTCGTAGGGCGAGACGGCGGCGTGCGCGTCGCAGGCCGCCTTCATGGCGACGTGGAACGCGACCGTGTCGGCATCGTCCTGGGTGCGCCGGCGGTCGAGCACGGGGGTGAGATCGGCGCCGCCGCCGAACCAGGCCTTGGTGGTGACGACGAAGCGCGTGTTCATGTGCACGGCAGGCACGTGCGGGTTCTGCGGGTGCGCGATGAGCGAAATGCCCGAAGCCCAGAAGCGCGGGTCGTCGGCCGCGCCCGGGATCTCCGTGCGGAACTCGGGCGCGAACTCGCCGTGCACGGTCGAGACGTGCACGCCGACCTTCTCGAACACGCGGCCGCGCAGCATCGCCATGATGCCGCCGCCGCCCGCAGCGCCACTGTGGTCGGTGCGGCTCCATGGGGTGCGCACGAAGCGGCCGGCCGGACGGCCGGCGAACGAAGCGCTGGCAGGCAGCGCGTCCTCCAGCGCTTCCAGCTCCGCGCAGATCTCGTCGCGCAGGCGCTCGAACCAGGCGCGCGCGCGCGTCTTGCGGGTTTCGGTCGACGAGGCATCCATCGGGCTGCTCTAATCCAAGCCGGTTCGGACGTCACGTGGTGCCATGGCGCGGCTCGGTCTGCCGCAGCGCCTCGCCGGCCACCATGGCGCAAGCCAGCGCGACGTTGAGCGAGCGCAAGTCCCCGTGCATCGGGATCTTCAGCCGCACGTCGGCGCTCGCATGCACCTCGTCCGGCACGCCCGTCGACTCGCGGCCGAACAGCAGGATCTGGTCGGCAGCGTAGCGATGATCGAGGTAGCAGCGCTCCGCACGCGTGGTGAGGAGCACGAGCGCGAGCGCCGACCGGCGTCGCCATTGCTCGAACGCCGCCCAGGACGCATGCCGCGTCAGGGCGACGTGATCGAGGTAGTCCATGCCGGCGCGGCGGAACGCGCGGTCGGAAACCGGGAAGCCTGCCGGCTCGATGATGTGCGCCTCCGCGCCGAGGCAGGCAGCGAGCCTGAGAATCGTGCCGGCATTGGGCGCGATGTCGGGTTGGTAGAGGGCGATCCGCATCGGTTTCACGGCACTTTCGAGCCTCGTCATCGCGGTCGCGCGCGGGCAAAAGCGCCTATCGGACGAAGGGCTTATCCCACCCTGTGGCAGGTTCGCGATAGCGGGCTTGCGTGGCGGCGGCAAGGGTGCCAATAAGCCTTCCGCCGGATTGCGTCGCGAGGCCGCCTTGCCCAAGGGTCGGCTGTGGCGCGCCTGTTCGCCGCCGCCGGAGATGCCGCCGAAAGGGCTCTTCGGTGGTCCGCAGCGCGGACGGTCGGACCGGACAGAGGGGAAAGGGACTTGCAACCGACAACCACGTTTTCGACCGAGCCGACACGGCGCGATTTCCTCTACATCGCAACCGGCGTCGTCGGTGCGATCGGCGCCGCTGCGGCCGTGTGGCCGCTGATCAGCCAGATGAATCCGGACGCCTCGACCATCGCGGCCGGAGCGCCGATCGAGGTCGATCTCGCGCCTATCGCCGAAGGCCAGGCGATCAAGGTGTTCTGGCGCGGCAAGCCGATCTTCATCAATCACCGCACCAAGAAAGAGATCGACGAGGCGCGCGCCGTCAACGTCAACAGCCTGCCCGATCCGCAGCCGGACGAGGCGCGGGTCAAGAAGGATCACGCGCAGTGGCAGGTCCTGATCGGCATCTGCACCCATCTCGGCTGCATCCCGATCGCCCGCCAGGGCACCTACAACGGCTATTTCTGCCCCTGCCACGGCTCGCAATACGACACCTCGGGCCGCATCCGCAGCGGGCCGGCGCCGACCAACCTGCCTCTTCCCCCCTATGTCTTTCTGTCCGACACCAAGATTCGGATCGGAGAGAGCGAGTTGGCAAAAGCCTAAGGTTCAAACATGAGCGGACCTTCCACTTACCAGCCGCGCAGCGCATTCGCGAAATGGTTCGAGGCGCGCCTCCCGATCATGGGCCTGGTGCACGCGACCTTCGTCGCCTATCCGACGCCGCGCAATTTGAACTATTGGTGGACCTTCGGCGGCATCCTCACCTTCATGCTGATGGTGCAGATCGTCACCGGCATCGTGCTGACGATGCACTACACGCCGCACGTCGATCACGCCTTCAATTCCGTCGAGCACATCATGCGCGACGTGAACTACGGCTGGCTCATCCGCTACCTGCACTCGAACGGCGCGGCGATGTTCTTCCTCGCCGTCTACATCCACATGTTCCGCGGCATGTATTACGGCTCCTACAAGGAGCCGCGCGAGGTCTTATGGATCCTCGGCGTCATCATCTACCTCTTGATGATGGCGGCCGGCTTCATGGGCTACGTGCTGCCCTGGGGCCAGATGAGCTACTGGGCCGCGACCGTCATCACCAACCTGTTCTCGGCGCTGCCGTTCGTCGGCGAGCCGGTGGTGACCTGGCTGTGGGGCGGCTATTCGGTCGGCAATCCGACGCTCAACCGCTTCTTCTCGCTGCACTACCTGCTGCCATTCGCGATCCTCGGCGTGGTGGTCCTGCACGTCTGGGCGCTGCACGTGGTCGGACAGAACAATCCGACCGGCATCGATCCTAAGTCGAGCCAGGACACGGTGGCGTTCACGCCCTACGCGACCATGAAGGACGCGTTCTTCATGTGCGTGTTCTGCCTGCTCTTCGCCTGGTTCGTGTTCTACATGCCGAACTATCTCGGCCATCCCGACAACTACATCCCGGCCAATCCGGCGGTGACGCCGCCGCACATCGTGCCCGAATGGTATTACCTGCCGTTCTACGCCATCCTGCGCTCGATCCCGAACAAGCTCGCCGGCGTGATCGCGCTGTTCGCCTCGATCGCGATCCTCGCCTTCCTGCCCTGGCTCGACACTTCGCGCGTGAAGTCGGCGACCTATCGGCCGCTCTACCGGCAGTTCTTCTGGGTGTTCGTGGCGGTGTGCATCGGGCTCGGCTGGCTCGGCGCCAAGCCGGCGGAAGGCGGCTACGTCATCGCGGCGCGCATCCTCACCGCCTACTACTTCGCCCACTTCCTGATCATCCTGCCGATCCTCGGCCTGGTCGAGACGCCGAAACCGCTGCCGCGCTCGATCTCGGAGTCCGTGCTCGGCAAGGCCGCCGTCGTGCTGCTCGCCGCCGGCGTCGCGTTGTTCGCGTTGGGCGGGACGCGCGCACTCGCCGCCGAGGCCGAGACGCCGCCGCAGGTCAAATGGTCGTTCGCCGGCCCGGTCGGCAAGTTCGACCGCGCGCAACTGCAGCGCGGCTTCAAGGTCTACCGCGAGGTGTGCCAGACCTGTCATGGCTTGAGCCTGCTGTCGTTCCGCAACTTGGCCGATCCCGGCGGCCCCGGCTTCACGACCGCGCAGGCGGCCGCGATCGCGGCGGAGTACAAGGTGCAGGACGGGCCGAACGACCAAGGCGAGATGTACGAGCGCGACGGCCGTCTTGCCGACCGCTTCCCGCCGCCGACCACATGGAAGAACGAGGCGCAAGCGCGCCTGCTCTACAACGGCACGGTGCCGCCCGACATGTCGGTGCTGGCCAAGGCGCGCGGTTACGAGCGCGGCTTTCCCTGGTTCATCGTCGACGCGTTCACCCAGTACCAGGAGCACGGCGTCGATTACGTCGTCGCGCTGCTCAAGGGCTATCAGGACCCGCCGGCCGGCTTCACCCTGCCGCCGGGCACGAGCTACAACAAGTATTTCCCCGGCCATGCCATCGCGATGCCGCCGCCGCTGACCGACGGCCGCGTCGAATACACCGACGGCAGCCCGGCGACGGTCGATCAGTACTCGAAGGACGTCGCCGCCTTCATGATGTGGGCCGCCGAGCCGCACATGGAGGCGCGCAAGCGCATCGGCCTGCAGGTGATGATCTTCCTCCTCGTAATGGCGGGCCTGCTCTATTTCACCAAGAAGAAGGTGTGGGCCGATGTGCACGCTCACTAGCGAATAGCGAGTAGCGAGTAGCGAGTAGAAAGCGTCGCGGGCGGTGGCAATGCGTCCCTTACTATTCGCTATTCGCTATTCGCTATTCGCCCTTGGCCGTTCGCCAATGGCGGCAGACCCATGACCAACGCCATCCTGGGCATCATCGGCGGCTCCGGCATTTACGACCTGCCGGGGCTCGAGAACGTGCGCGAGGAGGCGGTCGCGAGCCCGTGGGGCGAGCCGTCCGGGCCGCTGCGCATCGGCGCGATCGCCGGCCTGCCGGTGGTGTTCCTGCCGCGCCACGACAAGGGGCACCGGCTGTCGCCTTCCGACATCAACTACCGCGCCAACATCGACGTGCTGAAGCGCGCCGGCGTCACCGACCTCGTGTCGCTCTCGGCCTGCGGCTCGTTCAAGGAGGAACTGCCGCCCGGCACGTTCGTGTTGATCGACCAGTTCGTCGACCGCACGCACAAGCGCGAGTCCTCTTTCTTCGGCAAGGGCTGCGTGGTGCACGTGTCGATGGCGCACCCGGTGAGTCCGCGCCTGCGCATCCATCTCGCCTCCGCCGCCGCAGCCGAGGGCATCGCCGCGGTGCGCGGCGGCACCTATGTGTGCATGGAAGGCCCGCAGTTCTCCAGCCTTGCCGAGAGCATGACCTACAAGCAGCTCGGCTATTCGGTCATCGGCATGACCAACATGCCGGAGGCCAAGCTCGCGCGCGAAGCCGAGATCTGCTACGCGACGGTCGCCATGGTCACCGACTTCGACTGCTGGCATCCCGACCACGACGCCGTGACTGTCGCCGACGTGATCCGCGTGCTCACCGGCAATGCCGAGAAGGCGAAGCGGCTGGTCGCACGCCTCGCGAAGGATTTCCCGCGCGAGCACGAACCGTGCCCGATCGGCTCGGACCGCGCGCTCGACAACGCCTTCATCACCGCGCCCGCGGCGCGCGATCCGGCGTTGCTGAAGAAGCTCGATGCGGTGGCGGGCCGGGTGCTGGGAGGTCAGCCATGAACATCGTCGATCTGAACAAGGAGCCGCGCGAGGAATGGCGCGCCGGCGTGCTCACCCGGATGCGCACGTCGGCGAAGAACGGCGCGACTCAGCTCTGCCTGTTCGAGCAGTGGTGCGAACCGGGCCACGGCGCGCCCAACCACCTGCACGCGGTCGAGGAAGTGCTGCACGTGCTCGAGGGCGAGGCCGACGTGTGGGTCGAGGACACCCACGCCACGCTCACGTCCGGGCAGTTGATGATCGTGCCGGCCGGCGTGAAGCACGGCTTTGTCAACAGCGGCCGGACGCTGCTGCACATCCAGTCGACCCTGGCGGCGCCGGTGTTCGAGGCGGCCTATGACGACAAGCGCGAGGTGCCGCGGCGCTGGCTGCCAAGGTGATCGAAACGTAGGGCGGGCAACGGCGCTGCTGTGATGGCGCGACACGGCGCGAACGACGAAGCGCCGTGGCCGCGTAGTCCAAGCCTGCGGCGCGATGGCGGGCACGACGCGCTCTTCCTGCGCGCATCTCGGATATATCGTGTCGCGTCTTTGCCCGCCCTACAGCGCTTACACGGTGCGATCCAACAACTCGATCGAGATGCCCTGCGGCCCGCGCAGGAAGCAGATGCGCACGCCCGGCCGCACCGTGGTCGGCTCCATGGTGAATTCGACGCCCTTGGCCTTCAGGTCCGCAGCGATCGCGTCGACGCCGCTGCAGGAGAGGCCGAAATGGTCGAGCCCCTGGTAGGGCGTTACCGGCGGCGAGTTCACGCCGTCGCCGGGCGCGACCGGCGCGATGAAGATGTTGGCGCCGCCGAGCTTCAGGTCGATGCGCGGCTTGTCCTGCTGCATGGTGCGGATCACCTCGGCGCCGAGCATGCGCTCGAACCAGCTCGCGGTCGCTTCCGGATCCGGGCTGCGCAGATGGATGTGGTCCCAGGTGTATCGCGGCATCTTTTGCGTTTCCCCAGCTTTTTGACTGCTTCACGTTAGAGCAAAATGCTTCGCGGGAATATCCGTTCCCTCCGCTCGTCCCCGCGAAAGCCGGGCCCTGGCCGATTGATTCTGGATTCCCGCTGCGCGGGAAACGAGCGGGAGAGATCATCTCTGCGGCTTATCTTCCAGCCCGAGCGCGGCGTCGCCGCCAACGGCGAACGAGATGGCGATCAGCAGGGCAAGCGCCAGCGTACGCGTCATCGGGTCCTCGGCTGTTTCAGGGTCGTGGTTGGTTGTCGGGCGCAAGGCCCCACCGGTTCAATCGCGCGGGTTGCGCGGGCGCCGCCGGTTCGCCACAGTGCCGCGGCCTGCCGCCCATCACCCTGCCAGAGCGATCCATGACCAGTGCCGTCCTCGAGAACGACCTGAAGGCCGCGATCCGCACCATTCCCGACTATCCCAAGCCCGGCATCATGTTCCGCGACATCACCACCCTGCTCGGCAATCCGCGGGCGTTCCGCCGCGCGGTCGACGAGCTGGTGCAGCCCTGGGCCGGCTCCAAGATCGACAAGGTCGCCGGCATCGAGGCGCGCGGCTTCATCCTCGGCGGCGCGGTCGCGCATCAGGTCTCGGCCGGTTTCGTGCCGATCCGCAAGAAGGGCAAGCTGCCGCACCAGACCGTGCGCATGGCCTACCTGCTCGAATACGGTACCGACGAGATGGAGATGCACGTCGACGCGGTGCAGAAGGGTGACCGCGTGGTGCTGGTCGACGACCTGATCGCGACCGGCGGCACGGCCGAGGGCGCGGTGAAGCTGTTGCGCCAGATGGGCGCCGAGTTGCTCGCCGCCTGCTTCATCATCGACCTGCCCGACCTCGGCGGCGCCGACAAGCTGCGCAGGCTCGGCGTGCCGGTGCGCACCCTGGTGAGCTTCGAGGGGCATTGAGCCGAGCGGCGCGTTGTCGCGCCTTTGCCGCCCACGGCCCCGCCACCCGCTCTGTTGCGCGCCGGCCACAATCGAGGAAAAAGGCACCGAAACCGCGCACCTCGTGGCCGCGTATCGGCAGGAGGTGTATGGTCAATCGGGATTCGAGTAGCCGGCGTTGAGCGCGCGAACGGGGGACGCCGCTATGGGATCGACCAGGACCTCATTCTCGATCGGCACCGCCGCAGTTCTGACGCTGGCGGCGAGCGCGGCGTCGGCCGCCGATATCCCGGTGCGGATGCCGGTCAAGGCACCCGTGATGGCCCCGGCCGCCTATTCGTGGACCGGCTTCTATCTCGGCGCGCATGCCGGCTACGCCTGGGCGCGCACCACCACGGTCGACCGGCTCGGCTACAACCTCATCCCCGGCGACACCTGGTCCTATAATGCGCGCGGCTTCGTGGGCGGCGGCCAGGCCGGCTACAACTGGCAGGTCGGCGCGCTGGTGTTCGGCGTCGAGGCCGACGTCGGCTACCTCGGCCTGTCGGGCAGCGGCCTTGCGCCGGCGGGCGTTCTGTTCTTCGGCGGCGATACGCGTGGCGAGACCAAGTCGGACTTCTACGTCACGGCGCGCGGCCGGCTCGGCTTCGCGATCGACAATTGGCTGATCTTTGCCACCGGCGGCTTGATCGGCGTCAACACGCGCGTCTCGGTCATCGACGCGTGCTTCATCCCCCCGTGCGGTACCGCCGCCATCAACGCCACCAGCACTTCGCTCCGCGGCACCTGGACCGTGGGTGGCGGCGTCGAGGTCGGCGTCGGCGGCCCGTGGAGCGTCAAGGTCGAATACCTCTACTTCGATCTGCGCTCGCAGACCGTGAGCGCGCCGGCGTTCTTCCCGCCAGCTCCGGCCCCCCTCGGGACCTTCCCGTGGGATACCCGGACCGACAACGGCCACATCGTGCGGGCCGGGATCAACTATCGGCTCTGACCGCCTAACCCTTTACGAAAATTAACGATTTGGTCGAAACCAAGGTAGCGGCGGGACAAGCCGCGCGTGCCGGGATGCCTTTGTGCCGGCGGCCGCACGAAAAAACCAACCCGATTTTGAACCTGCGGGCGGCCTGACGCGACATACCAATAATTAACCATAAGACGCGGCTCCTGGGAGGTTGTCATGTTCACCCGTCTGACCGGCCTCGCCGTCCTCGGTATCCTGACCGCGGTCACGGTCTTCGCTTTCGCCATCGCGCCGGCCGGCTCGAGCGCCACCGCCGCCTGCGGCCCGGTGGTGCAGATCCTCGACCCCGGCGTGCGCGCGAGCTTCGAGCGCTTCGAGCGCACCCAGTCGGAAAGCGCCGCCAGGATCTGCAGCTTCTACCGCAACAGCGTCCTCGCCAGCCGCTGACCGGACGCGCCGCCCCGGATGTGCTAGGTTGACCGCGCCGTTCCTTGCCGGTCATGCCAGGATGCACGTCATGCCAGCCCGCATCGCTCTCGTGGTCGCCGCGCTGCTCGCCGGCGACCTGCTGCTCGCTTCCGCCAACGCCGATTGCATCTGCCGCGCGCAGGGCCGCGAATACGAGCTCGGGCAGGACCGCGTGCCTGGCGACGCCCAAGGGCCCGCGGCTTGCCACCTGCGGCATGGTGCTGAACAACACCTCGTGGCAATTCTCCGATACGCCCTGCGTCGTCTCCAGCGGCGTCGAGCCGCCGGCCGATCGCGAGCAGGCGCAAGGGCCGCCGCGGCCGCACACCCACCACCACGGTGGCTAGGGCGCCACGCCCGCGACTTCTTTGCATCGGTGCCTTGACCCTGCTTCGGCCGCGCGTCACCGTTGCACCATGCGCCCCATCCGCCACATCGTCCTCGCACTTGCGCTCGCCGCCTGCATCTCGGCTCCGGCCGCCGCCGCCAGCCTGCTCGAATTGAATTTCGGGCTGACCGGCCCGCGCTATGACGCGGTCGTGCCGCTGTGCCAGGACCCATGGGTGACCGGCAAGATCACGGCGCGCTTTGCCGAGAAGGAGAGCCAGTTCTGGAACTCGAGCCTGCAGATCCTCGGCTTCGAGCGGCTGCACGAGACCGCCTTCCGGGCTTGGCACGTGGAGGCGACGCCGCGCCGCCACTGCAGCGGGATCGCGCTGGTATCCGACGGCAAGCGGCGTCCGGTGCATTACACCATCGTCGAGGACGGCGGCTGGCTCGGCGTGTTCTGGGGGGTCGACTTCTGCATCGTCGGCCTCGACCGCGACTGGGCCTACAATCCGAACTGCCGGATGGCGCGCCCCTGACCGAGTCTGCCTCGGTCACGCGTGTCGCATGTGATGTCTCACTTTGTTCACAATTGTTCTTGAAATGTCCTCACCGTTGGTTATAATGACCGGAGCTGCAACGTGAAGTTAGGGAGGTATCAATGCTTCGGTTGGCGTATCGGCTGACGATCGGCCTTATCGGCGCCGTGCTGTGGCAGGCGGCAGCGTCGGCACAGGATTCCCGCCAGAACGAACCCGGCAAGTTCGATTTCTACGTGCTGGCGCTGTCTTGGTCGCCCTCGTTCTGCGAGGCGCGCGGCGAGCGCGCGCCGCAGATGCAATGCGGCGAGCGGCCTTACGCCTTCGTGGTTCATGGCCTGTGGCCGCAGTATGAGCGCGGATTTCCCGAGTATTGCCAGCAGCCCGCGCCGCGGCTCGAGCGCAACATCGTGTCGCAGATGCTCGACCTGATGCCTGCGCCGCGGCTCATCTTCAACGAATGGGACAAGCACGGGACCTGCTCGGGACTCTCGGCGCGCGCCTACTTCGAGAACATCCGCAAGGCGCGCGCGCTGATCAAGATTCCGGCGGACTATACCGATGTGCGCGCTCCGCTCACCGTCACGCCGAGCGAGGTGGAGGAAGCCTTCGTCAAGGCCAATCCAGGTCTTACGCAAGAGGCCATGGCGGTCACCTGCAACAGCCAGCGGCTGAGCGAGGTGCGCATCTGCCTGACGCGGGAACTGCGCTTCCGCGACTGCCCCGAAGTCGACCGGCGCGCCTGCCGGCGCGACAAGCTGGTGATGCCGCCGGTGCGCGGCGGTGCATGACCGTCGCAGGACTTAAGTGGAGGTTAACGCGCGGCGGCGGCCGGCCTTATGTCCGGTATGCAACGGACTCGTAAGGCCACCGGCGTAGGCTGCATGGCTCGTATCACTATGCAGGCCGGCGATGCATCGCCTGAGGGATTACAGCACGTTCGTCGTCTGGTCGTCGGGGCTCGGCTATGTCGCGCTCTGGTGCGTCACGCTGTGGACGCTCGATCACGGCGCGGCCGTGTTCGGCGCCTCGGGCGCCTGCCGGCCCGACCTCGCCAAGGTGCTGTTCTACTGGGTGTGCGATCCGGCCAGCCCGCTCGCATTGCTGGCGGCGATCGCCAATGCGGCGCTGACCGTAACGGTGTGGGCGCCGGTGTATATCGCGGCCGCGGCCGTCCGGCCGGACGCGATCGTCGTCGCGGTGCCGATCGTGGCCGTGCACTTGGTCGGTCTTCCGGCGGCGCTGCTGGTCGCCATCCGCCTGATGCTCGCCCTGTTCAGGACTGTGCGCAGGTTATCGCGCCGCGATGCCGGTTCAGTCGCCTGAGCGCAGCAGCTCGTCCATCCGTTCGACGTAGCCCTTGAGGTAGCGCATGGCGCGCGCATCATCGAGGGTGGCGAGCACGCGCTGGCCGTCGCGCGCCGACTGGTTGACCTCGAGGTAGAAGGCCTGCAGCGGACTGTCGAGCGCCGCCGGGCGGTACCCGTCGAAATGCGGGTGCCCGTAGGCATAGACGATCGCTGCTGTCAGGACGGCCTTCCACATGGCTTTCCACCGTTTGGCCGCGCGGCGTCTGGCGCGACGCTTTCTTGCTAGCGGCGATGTTTCAAATTCGCGCTAAATAGATCGATACAATTTTATCGAACCGGACTTTCCCCACGCGCGCTTGCCGATGAACTACCGCCACGCCTTCCATGCCGGGAACTTCGCCGACGTCGTCAAGCACGCGGTGCTGACGCGCGTGATCGCGCATCTCAAGGCCAAGCCGGCGCCGTTTCGGGTGATCGACACCCATGCGGGTGCGGGTCTTTACGATCTTGCCGGCGCGGAAGCGAGCCGCACCGGCGAATGGCGCGGCGGCATCGGCCGCCTGCAGAACGCCGTGCTGGCACCGCCGGTGCGCGACCTGCTCGCGCCCTATCTCGACGCGGTCGCCGGATTCAATCCCGGCGGGCCATTGACGACCTATCCGGGCTCGCCGGCGCTGGTGCGCGCTTGGCTGCGCGCGCACGACCGTCTGGTCGCCTGCGAGCTGGAACCCGGCGCCGCCGCGGCGCTCGCCGCCAACTTCCGGCGCGACATCCGCGTGCGCACCGTCGCGATCGACGGCTATACGGCGCTCAACGCCTATGTGCCGCCGAAGGAGCGGCGCGGCCTCGTGCTCATCGACCCGCCATTCGAGCAGCCGGATGAGTTCGGCCGGCTGGCCGAGGCGCTGGGCGGCGCGCAGCGCAAATGGCCCACCGGCATCTATCTGGCGTGGTACCCGCTCAAGGACGCGCGTGCCGTCGCGGCGTTCGCGCGGCGCATCTGCGCGCTTGCCATCCCGCGCGTCTTGCGCGTCGAGATGCGGGTCGGCGCCGGTCAGCGCGCGCGTCTCGATGGCGCCGGCTTGCTCGTCGTCAATCCGCCCTGGCGGCTCGAAGCCGAGCTTGCCCTCCTGCTGCCGGCGCTCGCGGCGACGCTCGCGCGCGAGCGGACCGCGGGCTTTACCCTTGACCGGCTCATCGGCGAAAAGTGACGGGTGCGGCGGCACGCCTCTTTCCAGGCCGGCTGGGTTCCGTCTAGTCTTGGCCTGCTGGCTTTGACGTTCCGCCTCCCTTGGGGGGCCGGCGGAGATGACTGCGGCCTTGGGCCGACGCTTTCCCGTTGAGTGAATGTCCGGCCGAGCTGTCGAGCCGTGGGGGCCGGCGGCGGAGCAACATTGGGGAAAAGGAGCTTCCCGATGGCGCAGGGTGGAACGGTCAAGTTCTTCAACGGCGAGCGTGGCTACGGCTTCATCAAGCCGGACGACGGCGGGCGTGACGTGTTCGTTCACATCACGGCGGTCGAGCGTGCAGGGCTGAAATCGCTCAACGAGGGACAGCGGATCAGCTTTGACGTCGAGCCGGACAAGAAGGGCAAGGGACCGAAGGCCGTCAACCTTGTCGTTACCGGCTGACCGGCAAGGCTCGCTTCGCTACAAGAATTGCACCGATCGGCGCGGATCGCACAATCGTGCGACCCGGCCATGATCCCATGCTCCAGCGCCGATGGACAATGCCATGATGATCCTGCGTTCCTCCCCGCCCTCGCCGTTCGGCCGTAAGGTGAAACTTGCCGCCAATGTGCTCGGCCTCGACGGCGACGTCACGGTCGAGACCTCCGATACCAACAATCCCGCCGACTCGCTGCGGCAGCAGAATCCGGTCGGCAAGATCCCGATCCTGATCGCGGAGGACGGCACGGCGATCTACGACTCGCCGGTCATCCTCGAATATCTCGACCATCGCGCCGGCGGGAACAAGATCATCCCGCGCGAGCCCGCCGCGCGCTTCGCGGCGCTGCGCCTGCAGGCGCTGTGCGACGGCATCCTCGATGCCTGCATCCTCCTGGTCTACGAGGGCCGCTGGCGCGCGCCGGAGCATCACGAGAAGAAGTGGACCGACTACCAGGCCGACAAGGTCGCGCGCGCGTTCGCGGCGCTCGAAAGCGAGCCGCCGGGACTCGATGCCATTCCCAACGTCGGCCAGATCACGCTCGCCTGCGCGCTCGGCTACCGCGACCTGCGCTTTGCCGGCACCTGGCGCAACGAGTATCCCAAGCTGGTGCGCTGGCTCGATGCGTTCGCGGCGCGCGTGCCGGCGTTCGAGAAGACCAAGGTGACGGCCTGACTCGCCTCGGTGCAAGCAAGCGGTGCGTCAAAAGCAGAAGGCCCGGGCTCGCGCCCGGGCCTTCGCCATTGGGGTTCGTTGTCTGCGGCTCAGTAGCGCGCCACCACCGGGCCGGCGTCGAACGCCATTGGGGTTCGTTGTCTGCGGCTCAGTAGCGCGCCACCACCGGGCCGGCGTCGAAGCGATAGTTGATGCCGGCGCGCACGATGTGACCGTTGGTCCGCGTGTCCCACGGCCAAGTGAAGGCCGGGGCCGGGGCCGGGGGGAAGAAGTTCGGGGCCGTGACCGTCTGCGAGCCGAGGTCGAAATAGAGGTATTCGGCTTTGACGGTCCAGGGGCCGCCGACCGCGACCTCGATGCCGCCGCCGGCGGTCCAGCCGCTGCGGAACTTGGTGTCGGTGGCGTTGATGATGGCGGCGCCGCACGGCAGCACGAAGCAGGTGTCGATGACCGAGGTGCGCATGTTGACGCCGATCCAGCCGCCGGTGCCGTACAGCAGCCAGTTGTCGATCGCGAAGCCGAGGCGGCCGCGCACAGTGGCGTAGAAGTCGGACTTGGTCTCACCGACGGTGTCGCCGTTGAAGAACAGCACGCCGGCCGGAGCGCGGGCGCTCCCCGAGAGGCCGAGGTAGCCGACGTCGGCCTCAAGACCGAACACGAAGCCGCCGGTCTGCCAGTTGTAGCCGAGTTGGCCGCCGCCGATGAAGCCGTTCGAATTATAGGTCCAGGTGTCACCCGGGATCGTGTTGTATCCCAGGCGGTCGGTGGTCCGCGTGCGCGCCCACGAGTAGCCCGCATGCGCACCGAGGTAGAAGCCGGTCCAGTTGTAGACGACCGGCGCCATCACCGGCCCCTTCACCGGCATCCTGACCGGGATGTCCGCCGCAATCGCCGGTGCCGCCGTCAACGCCAGCACACCGAGTCCCGCCAATAGCGCGCGCTTCATAGCCCGTCTCCGCATTTTTCTGTTGCTTACCCCAAGATGCGGATATCTGGCGCCGATCCAGGTTTTCTGTCTAGTGCAAAAAAGACACAGTTGACGGTGTTCTGACGGTACGCTTGTGCTTAAAAAATCGTATACATTTCAATACCTTGTATTGGCGGTCGCGACACCGCGCCGCACCGCCAAGGGTTCCCCACGGCGGTTGGCATCGGATCGCGTCGGAAGCGGCTCTGGCGCTCAGAATCGGTAATTGACCCCAAGGCGGAACAGGCTGGATCCAAAGCCATGATTGAGTCCGGTCAAGCCGTACGGGCGTTCCTGCAGATCGAAATACAGATATTCGGCCTTGGCCGACCAGTTGGGCGACAGGCCCACTTCAATGCCGCCGCCGATGGTCCACCCGATGCGCGTATAGGCTTCGCTCAGATTGCCGAGCTCGATGCGGCCGCTGCCGTAGGCAAGGCCGCCGGTGAGGTAGAGCAGGATGTTGTTCATCGCCCAGCCGGCGCGCCCGCGCACGGTGCCGAACCAGGGATTGGAGAACTTGTACGGTGCGAACGTATCCTCCGCGTCGCTCGCCTGGATGTCGGTCTCGACGCCGAACACGAACTGACCGCTCTGCCAGTTGTAGCCGGCCTGCACGCCGCCGGCGATGCCGTCCGGCTTGGCGCCCGTGTTGGTCACCGAACCCCATTGATAGCCGAGATTGAGTCCCACATAGGCGCCGTTCCAGTTGTAGGTGCTGAACGGCGCGCCGGCGATGGCGGGTCCGCGCGGAAAGTCCGCGGCGAGGGCGGGCGCTGCCACGATGGCTGCGGCGAGCACGCCGGCGCGGACGATGGCCTTGAGCATGACGTTCCCCGAGCGCGACGGCCGCATCGCGATCCGGCACGGACCGCTCCCCGATGCGCGTCGCCTGAGATAGTCGGGACACCGGCGTTAAGCGTTCATGAAACGCAGAGCCTGATGTCCAACACGACTAATCAAGCGTAAAATTGTACGCTTCGCGGTGACGATCAATTCACCACGATGGGACGGACATTTCCGGCGCCGACACGATGATCGCGAACGACAATTCCGCAGCGCGTGCCGCGCTCGTCACCGGCGGCGCGCGCCGCATCGGCCGCGCGATCGCGCGCGCGCTCGGCGACGCCGGCTATGCGGTCGCGATCCACACGCACCGCTCCGCCGCGGCGGCCGAGACGTTGCGCGCGGAACTGGTCGCCAGTGGTGCGCGCGCCGAAATCGTGCGCGCGGATCTGGCCGATCATTCGGCCGTCACCGCGGTGGTGGCATCCGCCGCTGCCGCCATCGGGCCGCTGACGCTGCTGGTGAACAACGCCGCCGAGTTCGAGCCGGACGAGATCGGCCGCCTCACGCGCGCGCAATGGAACCGGCACTTCAACATCAACCTGCGCGCACCGATGTTCCTGGCCGAAGCCTTCGCGGCGCAGGCGCCCGAGGGCGCCTCGATCGTCAATATCCTCGACCAGCGCGTGTTCAAGCCGACGCCCCGCTTCGCCTCCTACGCGCTGTCGAAGAGCGCGCTGCACAGCGCGACGCGCATGCTGGCGCAGGCGCTGGCGCCGAAGGTGCGGGTGAACGCGGTCGCGCCCGGGCCGACGCTCGCCAGCGCGCGCCAGCAGGCGCAAGACTTCGCGCGCCAGACGCAAGCATTGCCGCTCGGCCGCGGTCCGAGCGCAGAGGAAATCGCCGCAGCCGTGCTGTTCCTGGCGCAGGCGGGCAGCATCACCGGACAGACCCTCGCGGTCGACGGCGGGCAGCATCTCGCCTGGAAGACGGCGGATGTGGACATCAACGAATGATCATTCGGCTGGCTCGGGCAGATGTTCGAGCCGCGGCACCGCCGACCACAGGATGATCGCGGCCTGCACCAGGAAACCGGCTGCCGCGACGACGATGCAGACCGCAGGGCCGTAGAATGCGCCGATCAGGCCGCCGAGCGCCGCGCCGATCGGACGGGCGCCCATGTTGGCGGTGATGAACAGCGCCGAGACGCGGCCGATGAGCGCGGCCGGCGTTACGGTCTGGCGCAGCGCCGCGGTGCTGACGGTCCATACGATCGGCCCGGCGCCGAACAGGAAGAACGACAGGCCGGCGAGGACACCCGACGGCGCCCAGATGGTCGCCAGCATGAGGCCGGCCGCGGCGACCGAGACCAGCGGCCCGAGCGCGATGATGACGCCGAAAGTGAACCGCCGCGCGAGCCGCGCCGCCAGCATGGCACCGACGATCATGCCGCAGCCGTAGATCGCAAGGGTCAGGCCGACGCCGGCGGCGCTCAAGCCCAGCGCATGCACCGCATACGGCACATAGGCCGCCTGCAGCACGAACCATGCGATGTTCCAGGCGACCGCGGTGAGCAGGATCGGCCGCAGCAGCGGATGCGCCCAGGCAAAGCCTGCGCCCCGGCTGAGGTCGCGCGCGATCTGGCGCGGCGGCGGCGCGGGGCGCGGCGGCTCGGGGATGCGGATCAGAAACACGACGGCGAGCCCCGAGAGCAGCGCCGCGAGCACGAAGGCGGGCGATGCGCCGGCGAAGGCGACGAGCGCGCCGGCGAGCGCCGGTCCGGCCGTAAAGGCTGCGCTGCGCGCCAGCTCCAATCGTCCGTTCGCGGCAACCAGCGCTTGGCGCGGCACCAGCGCCGGCACCAGCGCGGGCGCCGCGACGCTGAACGCGACCGTGCCGGCCGCGGCAAGAAAACCGAGGACGGCGAGCAGCGGAACCGAAAGCGATCCGGCAAGCGCAAGCAACGGCAGGGCCAACAGCGCCCCGACGCGCAGCAGTTCCGCCGCCACCATCAGGCCGCGGCGCGATGTGCGGTCGGCGAGCAGGCCGGCCGGGAACGACAGCAGCAGGAACGGCAAGGTCTGCGCCACCGCAAGCAAGCCAGTCGCGCCGGCGCCGGCGCCGAGCGCGAGCACCGCGATGATCGGCGCCGCGGCGAGCGCGATCTGCTCGGCCGATTGGGCGGCGAGGTTCGACCAGGCCAGGCGGTTGAAGGCGGATGGAAGCTTGGTCATCGATTCATGTCCGCGGTTGCAGGCAGCCGTGACGCAATATCGGCGTGCGACCAGCGGCGAGCGACCCGATTTCCGATCTGTCGTTGCAAGGACGAATGAGCGACGGGGGAACCGACAGCGGCGGAAACTCGGATTTCGGGTGGCGGAAGAGGCGGCGCGATGCCAGCTACCCGAAGACATGGAGGCCAGCATGACCAGGACGATGCCCCTACGTGCGCGCGAAATATCGTTCAGCATCGCCGAGCGCGTCGGGCTGCTGGATTGGGCGCGCATCGGCGCGCAACTCGATGCGCACGGCTGCGCCACGACCGGGGCGCTGCTCTCCGCGCAAGAATGCGCGGCGCTTGCCGATTGTTATCCGACGGACACGCTGTTCCGCAGCCGCGTGATCATGGCGCGGCACGGCTTCGGCCGCGGCGAGTACAAGTACTTCGCCTATCCGCTGCCGGAGACGATCGCCGACTTGCGTGCAGCGCTCTACCCGCCGCTCGCCGCGCTTGCCAATCGCTGGAACGATGCCATGGGCTTAGGCGTGCGCTATCCGACCGAGCACGCGGCGTTCCTCAAGCGTTGCCACGGCGCGGGTCAGACCAGGCCGACGCCGTTGCTGCTGCAATACGGACCGGGCGACTACAACTGCCTGCACCAGGACATTTACGGCGAGCACGTGTTCCCGCTGCAGGTCGCGATCCTGCTGGCGCGGCCTGGCGACGATTTCACCGGCGGGGAGTTCGTGCTCACCGAACAGCGGCCGCGCATGCAGTCGCGCGCCGAGGTGGTGCCGCTGCGCCAGGGCGAGGGTGTGATCTTCCCCGTGCATCACCGCCCGGTGCAGGGCACCCGCGGCACCTACCGGGTCAACATGCGCCACGGTGTGAGCCGCCTGCGCGAGGGCCGCCGCCACACGCTCGGGATCATCTTCCACGACGCCAAATAACCCACCGGCTGGCCGTGACGCGCGCAAATCCCTATTTTGCGCGTATGCCTGCCGCCCCGAAGCCCGACGACCCCAACGCCAACATCGAGCCCGACCTCGCCGAGGAGGACGAGGAGGAGTCGAACTCTGCCCGAGGTGACCCTCGACCTCGCCGCGCCGCCAGAAGGCACGCTCGCGGCCGGCGAGGCGGCGATTACGCGCTTCGCCAAGCACGCGCCGTCCGCCCCCGGGGTCTACCGCATGATCGACGCCAAGGGCGAGGTGCTCTACGTCGGCAAAGCAAAAAGCATCAAGAAGCGCATCGTTGCCTATGCGCGTCAGACCGGCCACACGGCGCGCATCGCGCGCATGATCGCGGCAACGCAAGCGCTCGAGTTCGTGTCGACCAAGACCGAAACCGAAGCGCTGCTGCTCGAAGCCAACCTGATCAAGCGCCTGCGGCCGCGCTTCAACGTGCTGATGCGGGACGACAAGTCGTTCCCCTACATCCTGATCACCGGGGACCACGTCTCGCCGCAGATCGCCAAGCACCGCGGCGCGCGCAACCGGCCGGGAGACTATTACGGCCCGTTCGCCTCGGCGCAGGCCGTGCACCGAACCATCAACGCGCTCGAGCGCGCCTTCCTCATCCGCTCGTGCTCGGACGCGGTCTACGAGAGCCGCACGCGACCATGCCTGCTGCATCAGATCAAACGCTGCTCGGCGCCGTGCACCGGCGAGATCGCGCATGGTGACTATGCCGAGCTGGTGCGCGAGGCCAAGGCGTTCCTGTCGGGCCGCAGCCGCGCGGTACGGGAGGAACTCGCGGGTGAGATGGAAAGAGCTTCTGCCGCGCTCGATTTCGAACGCGCCGCGGTCTACCGCGACCGGCTGGCGGCGCTCTCCGCCATCCAGGCGCACCAGGGCATCAATCCGCGCGGGGTGGAAGAGGCGGACGTGTTTGCCGTGCACCAGGACGGCGGCTTCTTCTGCGTCGAGGTGTTCTTCTTCCGCACCGGGCAGAACTGGGGCAACCGGGCCTACTTTCCGCGCGCGGACCGGTCGTTCGGGCCGGCCGAGGTGCTGGGCGCGTTCCTGGCGCAATTCTACGACGACAAGCCGTGCCCGCGCTGCATCTTCCTGTCGCACGGGATCGAGGACCGCGCCCTGCTCGCCGAGGCGCTGACGGTCAAGAGCGGGCGCAAAATCGAGGTGTTGGTGCCGCAACGCGGCGAGAAGAAGGACCTGGTCGATCATGCGGCGGCCAACGCGCGCGAGGCCCTCGGCCGCAAGCTTTCCGAAACCGCCTCGCAGCAGCGGCTGCTCGCGGCGCTCGCCGACACGTTCGGCTTGACGCGCGCGCCGCGCCGCATCGAGGTCTACGACAACAGCCACATCCAGGGCTCGAACGCGGTCGGCGCCATGATCGTGGCGGGCCCGGAAGGCTTCCGCAAGAATCAGTACCGCAAGTTCAACATCCGCTCGGCCGAGCTGAGCCCGGGCGACGATTTCGGCATGATGCGCGAGGTGCTCGAGCGGCGCTTCAAGCGGCTGCTGGCGGAAGCGGCTGCTGCGCCGAGCGGCCTGGAGGAGGCGCCGCAGGCCCCGTTTGTGATGGTCGGACCGGATCAGCATTCGGACAGCGACGACACCGATTCCCCCTGGCCCGATCTCGTGCTGATCGACGGCGGGCAGGGCCAGCTCACCGCCGCGCGCGAGACGCTCGCCGGCCTCGGCGTGACCGGCGTGCCCGTCGTCGCCATCGCCAAGGGACCCGAGCGCGATGCCGGGCGCGAGACCTTCTTCATGGCCGGGCGCGAGCCGTTCCGGCTCAAGCCGCGCGAGCCGGTGCTCTATTTCATCGAGCGCCTGCGCGACGAGGCCCACCGCTTCGCCGTCGGCTCGCACCGTCAGAAGCGCAAGAAGGACATCCGCGAGGCCGGCCTGCAGGAGATCCCCGGCATCGGGCCGACACGCAAGCGCGCGCTGTTACGCCACTTCGGCACCCTCAAGGCGATCGAGCGCGCCTCGGCGGCGGACCTGGAACGGGTTGCGGGCATCAACGCCGAAACGGCGCGGAAAATCTATGACTACTTTCACGAAAAGGCCCGCTAGTGCCCAGCTCTTGGTGTGCCGGCCGTCCCCAGGGGCGGTTGACGCCCTGCTAGGCCGGATGCTCTTGTCAGGCGCATGACCACGGCGACGACTCCTCCCTCGTCGGCGCGGGCGTTTGCGCTGCCGAACCTGCTGACCTACGGCCGCATCGTCGCCGTGCCGATCGTGGTCGCCTGCATGTACTACCAGGCGATCTTCGAGGCCGGGCTGTGGCTGCGCTGGGTGGCGCTGGCGGTGTTCATCGCCGCCGCCGTCACCGATTGGCTCGACGGGTACTTCGCGCGCATTTGGGGCCAGCAGTCGACCTTCGGGCGCATGCTCGATCCGATCGCCGACAAGCTGCTGGTCGCCTCCTGCCTGCTGATGCTTGCGGCCGACGGCACCATCCGCGGCTGGTCGCTGTGGGCGGCGATCGTGATCCTGTGCCGCGAGATCCTGGTGTCGGGCCTGCGCGAATATCTCGCCGAGCTGCGCGTCAGCGTGCCGGTCACGCAGCTCGCCAAATGGAAGACCACGCTGCAGCTCGTCGCGGTGGGATTCCTGATCGCGGGCGATGCCGGCGATCTGATCGTGCCGATCACCTCGCTGGTTGGATTGAGCCTGCTCTGGCTTTCCGCGATCCTGACGCTCTATACCGGCTGGGACTATTTCCGCGCCGGGGTGCGCCATCTGATCGAGGATTGACGTGAAGGTCTTGTATTTCGCCTGGGTGCGCGAACGCGTCGGCAAGGGCGAAGAGGAGATCGCCCCGCCCGCCGGCGTCAGCACCGTGGCCGAGCTGATGACGTGGCTGGCCGGGCGCGGCGAGGAATACGCCTACGCGTTCGACAATCCGAAGGTGATCCGCGCCGCGATCGACCGAACGCATGTGAAAGGCGACGCGAAGATCGCGGGTGCGCGCGAGATCGCGTTCTTTCCCCCGATGACCGGGGGCTGACATGACGGTCCGCCTGCAACGCGAGGACTTCGACATCGCCGCCGAGATCGCGGCGCTGACGCGCGGCCGCATGGACGTCGGAGCCGTGGCGACCTTCACCGGCATCTGCCGCGGCGACGACAAGGGCGAGCGCGTCGCCGCGATGACGCTCGAACACTATCCCGAAATGGCGGAAGCCGAGATCGCGCGCCACGTCGAACAGGCGCAAGCGCGCTGGCCGCTGCTCGGGGTCACGGTCGTTCACCGCCACGGCCGGCTCGTGCCGGGCGACAACATCGTGTTGGTCTTGACCGCTGCGGCGCATCGCGAGGCAGCTTTCGCAGCCGCGGAATTTCTGATGGACTATCTCAAGACCCGGGCGCCGTTCTGGAAGCGGGAGGAGCGGCCGGACGGCGCCGCGTGGGTCGAGGCGAGCAAAGCCGACGACGCGGCGGCCGAGCGCTGGAGCGCGCCGGCGCGCAAACCGGAGGCAGCGGAATAGCGATGCCGTCGAGGCGGCAAGCGCCAGGGGAGGGAGCCATGATTCGTGCCGCCGTCGCCGGCATTGCGCTGCTGTGCTCGGCCGCGGCGGCCTTCGCCGCCGAACCGCGCGTCGCCTATTTCCAGGTGCCCGCAGGTGCCCACCCCCACGATGTGGCCGCCGCACCGGACGGTTCGGTCTGGTACACCGCCCAGCACCAGGGCGCGCTCGGCATCCTCGATCCCAAGACCGGCAAGGCCGAGCAGATCCCGCTCGGCAAGGGCTCGGCGCCGCACGGCGTGATCGTCGGGCCGGACGGCGCCGCGTGGATCACCGACTCAGGGCTCAACGCCAATGTGCGCGTCGACCCGAAGACCAAGGAGGTCAAGCTCTTCCCGCTGCCGAAGGAATTCCCGAGCGCCAACCTCAACACCGGCGTGTTCGACAAGCGCGGCATCTACTGGTTCACCGGACAGAGCGGCGTCTATGGACGCCTCGATCCGGCGACGGCCAAGACCGAGGTGTGGAAGGCGCCCAAGGGGCGCGGTCCCTACGGCATCACCGCGACGCCGGCGGGCGAGGTCTGGTACGTCTCACTCGCCGGCGACCATCTTGCCCGCGTCGATGCCGCGACCGGCGCCGCGACCGTGATCGAGCCGCCGAAGGCCGGGGTCGGGCCGCGCCGCGTGTGGTCGGACTCCAAAGGTGCGCTGTGGGTGAGCTTCTGGCATGCGGGCGAGCTCGCACGCTACGACCCGGCGGCGCAAAGCTGGAAGACCTGGGCATTGCCGAAAAGCAAGAGCGGCTGCTACTCGGTCTATGTCGACGACAAGGACAAGGTCTGGGTCACCGACTTCGTCGCCAACGCCATTCTGCGCTTCGATCCGGCGACCGAGAAGTTCGAGAGCTTCCCGAGCAACAAGCGCTCAGCGGCCGTGCGGCAGATGCTCGGCCGGCCGGGCGAGGCGTGGGGCGCGGAGTCCGGGACCGACCGGCTGGTGGTGGTGCGGTATTGACGGATCCCAGCACCATGTTGCGGGCGTTGATCGGCCTTGCATCGGCGTGCGCGTTCGCAAGCGGCGCGCTGGCGCAGGACTGGCCGACCCGTCCGGTGACCATGATCGTGCCCTATGCGGCCGGCGGACCGGTCGACACGGTCGGGCGCATCATGGCGGCGCGGCTTTCCGAGTTGCTCGGCCAGCAGGTGATCGTCGAGAACGTAAGCGGTGCCGGCGGCATGACCGGCGCGAACCGCGTGGCGAAAGCGGCGCCCGACGGTTACACGCTGCTGCTCGGCGGCAGCGCGACGATGACGCTGGTGCCGGCGCTCTACGGCAGGAAGACGCCCTATGACCCGATCGCGGATTTCGCGCATGTGCTGCAATTCGCGGATTCGGCGCGCATCCTGATCGCGCGCAAGGACTTTCCGCCGAACGGGCTGAAAGAGTTCGTCGCCTACGCCAAGATGAATCACGCGAAGCTGCAATACGCGAGTTCGGGCACGGGCGCCGGCGCGCATATCTGCGCGCTGCTGCTCGATCAGGCGATGGGCGTGAAAATCACGCACGTGCCGTATCGCGGCGCCGGACCCGCAATGCAGGATCTGCTCGCGGGCCGCATCGACTACACGTGCGAGCAGGTTTCCACCGCCGTGCCGCAGATCAAGGCCGGCAGCGTGAAGGCGATCGCGGTGATGGGATCGAGCCGTTCCGCCGTGCTGCCCGATCTGCCGACCGCGCGCGAGGAGGGTTTCGATATCGACTGCGCCTCGCTCAGCGCTTTCGCGTTTCCCAAGGGCACGCCCGCGGCGATCGTGCAACGTCTCGTCGCGGCCACCAACGCGGCGCTCGAGACCCCGGCGGTGCGCGAACGATTTGACACGCTCGGCGTCGCGATCGAGCCGCCGGAGCGGCGCACCACGGCGCATTATCTGGAGAACCTGCCGCACGAGGTGGAGCGGGCAGCGGCCGTCGTGCAGGCGGGGGGCTTGAGCGCGGAGTGAGATTCAAACAGCAGGGTCTTGACTTCCTATCTCATATGAAGTTTCATTTCTTCATATGAAAAACGAGGATGGGCATGGGCAAGTACGAGCCTCTTGAGAAGTTTCTGAAAGGCCGCCGTCCGGGACGCTGGCGCGTCAGCTTTCCCGAGATCGAAGCGCTGCTCGGATTCAAATTGCCGCCGAGCGCCTTCAAGCATCCGGCATGGTGGAGCAACGACGAGACCGGTCATTCGCACGCCCGCGCATGGCTGGAAGCCGGGTGGCGCACAGAAGAGGTCGATCTCGCGAGCCGCAAATTGACCTTCACACGCGTCGAAACCGTCCCTGATGGGAGGGCGGCGGGGACGAGCGATCCCTGGGGATGCATGGCGGGCACCGTGACGATCATGCCCGGAACTGATCTCACGGCACCAAGCGAGGAATGGAGCGCGGAGTCCGGACGCCCGTCGAATGAGTAGGCTTCTGCTCGACACCTGCACGCTGCTCTGGCTTGCGAACGGAGAGCCGATCGGCGCCGAAGCACGGAGCGCAATCGCGGCGGGGGGGCGTCACATCTCGCCGATCACGGCTTGGGAAATTGCGAATCTGGCTCGTAAGAACCGAATAGCGTTGACCATGCCGGTGGCTGCGTGGCTTCGCCAAGCGATCGCGGCTGTCAACGCTGACCTGCCCGAGCTTTCGGTCGCAGTTCTCGTTGAATCGTGCCTGCTGCCCGGAGCGCCGCCGGACGATCCGGCCGACCGCATTATTATTGCGACGGCGCGCGAGCACGACCTGACGATCGTGACGCGCGACGCCGCCATTCTGGACTACGCGCAAGCCGGTCACGTGAAGGCGCTGCGCTGTTGAAGCGCTTGCGACGCGTAGCCGAAAAGCAAGCTTAAGCCGCCGCCTGGTTGCCCTTGGGCTGCACCTCGGCGGTGTAGTCCTCCATCAGCTGCTTGGTGATGGCAGCGGGCTTGAATTTCCACTGCGCGATCTCGGAGACGGCCGTGACTTCCGCCGCCGTGCCGGTGATGAAGCACTCCGAGAAGCCGTCGAGCTCGTCGGGCATGATGCGGCGCTCGATCACCTCGATGCCGCGGCGCTTGGCGAGATCGATCGCGGTCGCGCGCGTGATGCCGGCGAGGAAGCAGTCGGCGATCGGGGTGTGGATCTGGTCTTGCTGGATGAAGAAGATGTTGGCCCCGGTGCACTCCGCGACGCGGCCCTGCCAGTCGAGCATCATGGCGTCGGCATAGCCTTTGCGCTCGGCCTGATGCTTGGAGATGGTGCAGATCATGTAGAGGCCGGCGGCCTTGGCGAGCGCGGGAATCGTCGCCGGGTCGGGCCGGCGGTAGGTGGCGAGGTCGAGCCGGATGCCCTTCAGCCGTTCCGCCGGATCGAAATAGCTCGGCCAGTCCCAGGCGGCGATCGCCAGATGGATGGTGTTGGCTTGCGCCGAAACCCCCATCATTTCCGAGCCGCGCCAGGCGACCGGGCGCACATAGGCGTCCTTCTTGTTGTTCCGGTCGAGCACGAGCTGCTTGGCGGCGTCGATCTCGGCGACCGAGTAGGGGATTTCGAAATCGAGGATCTGCGCCGAGCGCTTGAGCCGCTCGGAATGCTCGGTGCCCTTGAAAATGGTCCCGCCATAGGCGCGCTCGCCCTCGAACACGCAGCTTGCGTAGTGCAGGCCGTGGGTGAGGACGTGCAGGTTGGCGTCCGCCCAGCGCACCAGCTTGCCGTCATACCAGATCACGCCGTCGATCTTGTCGTAGGACTGCGTCATGGCGTTCCTTCTGCGGATTCCGCGGCCGGCTTGGCTGGCAGCGGCGGCTGCCGGCGCGCGGCCGCTTTTGCGTCCTCGGGCAAGTCCCGATATGTTCGCCGGGCACGGAATTGGCCTTATGAGACCGCGCTTCGCGGACCGGCGCAACGACCGTCCGGAGGGTCCCCGTGAACGATCCTTTCGCTGAAGCGTGCGTCTGAGTAACAAACGAACCAAAATATGTCAACATGGCTGACGTAATTTTTAGCACCCTATCCGACCGGCCGGCGCCCGGGACCGACGCGGCCCCCGCCGAACCGCTGTGGGACGTGATCGAACTCCTGTTCTTCGCCTACCGCGACTTCGTCTCCGATCCCGACCATGTGCTGGCGAAGTTCGGCTTCGGGCGGGCGCACCATCGCGTGCTGCATTTCGTCAACCGCAATCCCGGCCTCAAGGTCGCCGACCTGCTCGACATCCTGCAGATCACAAAGCAGTCGCTCGGCCGGGTGCTCAAGCAGCTCGTCGACCAGGGGTACGTGGTGCAGAAGGCCGGCGCCAATGACCGCCGCCAGCGCCTGTTGTACGTGACGCCGAAGGGCGAGGCGCTTGCGCTCAAGCTCGCCGGGCTGCAGACCGCGCGGCTCAAGCGTGCGCTCGCCGATCTCGGCCCCGGCGCGCACGCAAACGCGCGCGCATTTCTCGCGGCGGTGATCAACGCGGAGAGCCGCGCCGCGGTATTGCGCTTCGTCGACCGGACCGATCGCGCGCGGCCGCGGGACTGACCCCGATGGGCGCTTCGATCGCATCGGTTGCCGCGCTCCCCGACAACGCTCCGCATCTGCTGGTCGTCGACGACGACCGCCGCATCCGCGACCTGTTGTCGCGCTACCTGCTGTCCGAGGGCTATCGCGTCACGACCGCGGACAACGCGCGCGACGCGCGCGCCAAGCTCGACGGGCTGTCGTTCGATCTCCTGATCCTCGACGTCATGATGCCGGGCGAGACCGGGTTCGAGCTGGCCAAGTCGCTGCGCGCCGGTTCGGCGGTTCCGATCCTGATGCTGACCGCGCGCGCCGAAACCGAGAGCCGCATCGCCGGGCTGGAGCTCGGCGCGGATGACTACGTGGCGAAGCCATTCGAGCCGCGCGAGCTGTCGCTGCGCGTCGCCAGCATCCTGCGGCGCCAGCGCGCGACGGCGGCACCGGCGATCGAATCCGTGCGCTTCGCGGACTTCGTCTTCCATCTCGGCCGCAGCGAGCTCAAGCGCGGCGAGGAGGTCGTGCATCTGACCGATCGCGAGCGCGACATGCTGCGCATGCTGGCCGCCTGTCCGGGCGAGACCGTGTCGCGCCAGGCGCTCGCCGGGGGTGGCGGCGCGGTCAACGAACGCGCCGTCGACGTCCAGGTCAACCGCCTGCGACGCAAGATCGAGCGCGACCCCGCCAACCCGCTGATCGTGCAGACCGTGCGCGGGATCGGCTACCGCCTGATGGTCGCGCCATGACCAGCCTCGACCTCGGCTTGGCGACGCTGCGCTCGGGACTTGCCACCTTGCGCGCGGGGTTGGGTCGCGTCTACGACGCCTGGGATTGGTTCACCCGCTGGCTCAAAGGGGTCATGCCGACCGGCCTTTATGGCCGCTCGCTGCTGATCATCGTGACGCCGATGGTGATCCTGCAGTCGGTCGTCGCCTTCGTGTTCATGGACCGGCATTGGAACACGGTGACGCGCCGGCTCTCGGTCGCGCTGACGCAGGACATCTCGGCTCTGGTCGACATCTACCGCAGCTATCCGCAGGACACCGAGCAAGGTACGCTGCGCCGCATCGCCGGCGAGCGCCTCGGCCTCATCGTCGACTTTCTCCCCGACAACGAATTGCCGCCGCCCGGGCCGAAGCCGTTCTTCTCGCTGCTCGACCAGGCGCTGTCGCGCGAGATCGGCCAGCAGATCAAGCGGCCGTTCTGGATCGACACGGTCGGCCGCTCCAACCTGCTCGAGATCCGCATCAAGCTCGACGACGCGGCGGTGATGCGCGTATTCGCGCGGCGCAGCGTCGCCTACGTGTCGAACGCGGAAATCTTCCTGGGGTGGATGGTCGGCACCTCGCTGGTGCTGATCGGCGTCGCCGTCCTGTTCCTGCGTAACCAGATCCGCCCGATCATGGCGCTCGCCGACGCTTCGGAGAGTTTCGGCAAGGGCCGCGACGTGCCCGGCTTCAAGCCGCGCGGCGCGCGCGAGGTGCGCCGCGCCGCACAGGCCTTCCTCGAGATGAAGCGGCGCATCGAGCGTACGATCGAGCAGCGCACCACGATGCTGGCCGGCGTGTCGCACGACCTGCGCACCGTGCTGACGCGCTTCAAGCTCGAGCTGGCGCTGCTCGGCAACGGCCCGGAGCTCGACGCGCTCAAGAAGGACGTCGACGAGATGGGGCGCATGCTGGAAGCCTATCTCGCCTTCGCGCGCGGCGACGCCGGCGAGCAGTCGGCGCCGACCGACATGGCGGCGTTCCTGGAGGAGCTCAAGGCCGACGCCGAGCGCCACGGCCACAAGACCACGGTGGTGTTCCACGGCCATCCGATCGTCACGGTCAGGCCGGCGGCGTTCAAGCGCTGCCTCGCCAACCTGGTCGCCAACGCCGCGCGCTTCGCGCCCTCGATCGCGATCGTGGGCAACCGCGATCACCGCTGGCTCACCGTCACGGTCGACGACGATGGACCCGGCATCCCCCCCGACATGCGCGAGGAAGTGTTCCGCCCGTTCCTGCGCCTCGACGACGCGCGCAACCAGGACGAGGGCGGCACCGGGCTGGGCTTGGCGATCGCGCGCGACATCGCGCGCTCGCATGGCGGTGACATCACCTTGACGGAGAGCCCGCTGGGGGGCTTGAGGGCGACGGTCCGGGTGCCGGTTTAGGCTGGCTACTCTTGTAGCCCGCATGAGCGCAGACCGTATGTCCTTTTCTTGCTGAGGCGACTCGCCCTCGATGCAGTCGCGAGGGTTACCCGGATGGGCCGGGCAGAGCCTCATGCAAGGAGGGCGAGTCGTGAGCCATGATAGCGAAGCTTTCATAGCGTTTGATACGTCTAAGTTGCGCAACGCGGTTGCGATCGCGGAGGTCGGGCGGAGCGGTGATGTTCGTTTCCTTGGCGAGATCGACAACACCGGGGTAGCAACGGCCAAGTTGGCGAAGAAGCTTGCGGCCCAGTATGGGCGGCTGACGTTCTGCTACGAGGCGGGGCCAACTGGTTATGGGCTCTACCGGCAGATCAAGAGCCTCGGCCATGACTGCATAGTGGTCGCGCCGTCACTGATACCCAAAAAGCCTGGTGATCGGGTGAAGACCAATCGGCGCGACGCGCTCAGCCTGGCCAAGTTGCTGCGCGCCGGCGATCTCACGGCCGTCTGGGTTCCAGACGAGCGTCACGAGGCAATGCGTGATCTGAGCCGGGCGCGCGGTGCAGCCGTTGAGGATCTGCAGGGCAAGCGCCAGCAGGTCTCATCATTCCTGTTGCGACATGGTCTGCACTATCCGGGCAAGAAGACCTGGACCAAGACGCACATGATGTGGCTTGCAGGCCAGAAGTTCGCGCACGCGGAGCAACGCATCGCGTTCGAGGAGATGCTGTTGGCGGTGCGCCAGGCGCAAGAGCGCATCGAGCGCCTGGAGCAGGCAATCCGCGCTGCGGTGCCAGACTGGTCGCTCGGCGAGGTCGTGATCGCCCTGATGGCGATGCGCGGCATGGACCTGACCTCAGCAACCATCTTCCTGGCGGAGATCGGCGACCTGTCGCGCTTCCAGACGCCGCGCGAGCTGATGGCCTATCTCGGCTTGGTTCCTTCGGAAGACTCAACCGGTGACACCGTCAGGCGCGGCCCCATCACCAAGACCGGCAACCGCCGGGCGCGACGTATCCTGGTGGAGTGCTCCTGGAGCTATCAGCACCTGCCGCGGGTGGGCAAGAAGAAGCTCGAGAAGGTGGCGGCCGCCCCGCCGGCGGTCCGCGAAATTGCCTGGAAGGCGCAGTGTCGGCTGAGCGCACGCTACCGGGCGCTGATCCGCAAGGGAAAGACCAAGCCTGTCGCCATCACGGCGATCGCCCGTGAGTTCGCCGGCTTCATCTGGGCCGTCAGTCGCGAAGTCACCCCGGCCCGTGCCGTGGCCGCATAGCGGGAATCCGAACAAGGAAGAGCAGACGACCAAACATAGGGAGCCCACGCCGGGGCAGCGGTCCGGCGAAGATCATCTCGTGCAATGGCGGGAGCGTAGCCGCGGCAGGGGAATTCCAGATGTCGCTGTGAGGCCGATCGAGAGATCGACGCCCGTGCGAAGACAAGGGACAGCCCCAGACGGAGCTACGGATATGCGGTCGAACACGCGGATAAGAGCAGGATCACCGACGTCTCAAGGCTGCGCTCCTACCATTGCACGATCATCGTATCCACAACCTCAACCGAACGCACGAAGGGGAATGGCTCGCCATGGCTACGATCCTTGACAAAGGACATAAGAGCGACATGCGGGAAGAAAGATCCCGGGTATCGCTTCGCTCACCCGGGCCGCTGCGCCGCCCGGGACACGGTGAACTACGCCGCCTTCTCTTCCGTCTCGTCGCCGTAGCGCCTGCGGCGCGAACGGCACAGCCGGCTCGGGCGGAAGCGGCACAGATCGTCGAGGAAGCCGGACCAGCGCGCCCCGCGCGCCAGGCCGCGGTCGAGCGCCGCCATGGTGCGGGCGAGCCCCGGATCCTCGTCGTCGACGAAAGTGCGCAGCACCGAGGCGAACAGCACCGCCATGCCTTGGGCGCGGATCATGCCGCGCGGACCCGCCGAGTCGATGCCGGCGGCGCTGAGCATCCAGGTCTGCGAGCGCGTCGCCAGTCCATTGAGCGCAAAGGCGAGGCCGGGATTGCACGCGGCCGAGCGTGCGAGCGAGCGGATCGCGGCCCGCTGCGGCACCATGGCTTCGAGCCGGCGCATCAGCACGTCGAACAGCCGCTCGCGCGGCGGCTCCTCGGCCATGTCGGCATCGCCGCCGCCAAGCACCTTGCGGTCGAGGTCCTTCATGTAGGCGGCGAGGATGCAGAGCACGGAGGCGAACTCGCCGCGCAAGACCACAAGCGAGACACCGGCGCTCCTCGCGATGTCGCCGAAGCCGATGTCCTCGATGCGTTTCTCCGCCAGCAGCGCCATCAGGGCGGCGACGATGCGGTCGCGGTCGCTGCCGCTCGGTGCCGGGTTCTTCGGTTCTGGTGGGCGCGGGCGAGGGGGCTTGCGGGCCATGGCGGGCTCCTCTGCGGATGTCGCTTGCGGCGTAGTCTACGCCCTCAATGCCGGCACTTCCATGGCGGCTGGTTCCCTCACCCCGCCAGTTCGCGGGAGCGTCGTGTGGCCGCCGCAACCGCCTTGCGCAGCAGCGGATCAAGGCCATCGGCCGCCATCAACACGCCGAGCGCGGCCGCGGTCGTGCCGCCCGGGGAGGTGACGTTCGCCCGCAGGGTACCGGCATCGAGCGGCGAGCGATGCAGCAGTTCGCCGCTGCCGGCGACGGTTGCGCGCGCGAGCCGTGCGGCGAGATCGGCCGGCAGGCCGGCGGCTGCGCCGGCCTGCGCCAGGCTCTCGGCGAGCAGGAACACGTAGGCCGGGCCGGACCCCGAGACCGCGGTCACGGCGTCGAGCAGCGCCTCGTCGTCGACCCATTCGACCGCCCCGATTGCCGCGAGCAGGCGGTGCGCGAGCTGGCGCTGCTCGGGGGTGACCTGCCGGTTCGGCGCCGCGACCGTGATGCCGCGGCCGATGGCGGCCGGCGTGTTCGGCATGCTGCGCACGATGGCCGGACCGGGAAGCGCGCGCTCGAGAAAGCGCAGCGTCTTCCCGGCCATGATCGAGATGACCAGCGTCGCGGCGCCGGCGAGCGGCGCGAGCGTCGGCACCACGGCAGCCGCGTCCTGCGGCTTGATCGCGATGACGATCACGCTCGCGTCCTGGATCGAAGGGTTGACGCGCACGCCGCGCGCCGCGAGCGTCGCAATCTCGTCGGACGGATTCGGCTCCAGCACGGCGATCCTGGCCGGATCGAGCCCGAGCGCGAGCCAGCCTTCGAGCATGGCCGAGCCCATCTTGCCGGCGCCGACCAGCACGAGCGTGCCGGCGAAATCGCGCAGGGTTGTCTGTGGTGCAGGCGCCATGACGCCGAGGCGTCCTACGCCTCGCCCGAGGTGTCGAACATGGCGGCGTCGACCGCCTCGCGCGCGCTTTTTCCGGCCCAGACCACGAACTGGAAGGCCTGATAGTAGCGCTCGCTCGCCTCGAGCGCGGCGTCGAGCAGCGCCTCGCACTGCGGGCCCGCGACCTCGACGCCGCCGGCGAGCAGCAGCGCGTGGCGGAACATCACGATGCCGTCCTTGCTCCACAGGTCGAAGTGGCCGACCCAGAGCTGCTCATTGATGATCGCGATCAGCGCCAGCACCTCGGCGCGCCGCGTCTCCGGCACCTTGAGATCGAACGCGCAGGCGAGATGCAGCGCCTCGATGTCGCCCATCCAGGTGAACGAGACATGATAGTCGGTCCAGCGCCCGCGCACCGAGATCGCGAGCTCGTCGTCGCCCGAGCGGTCGAAGGTCCAGTCGTGCGTCGCGGCGAGGCGCTCGACCACGTCGACCGGGTTGCCTCGGCGTTGTCCTTGCAGCTCGATCAGCGACATGCCGGCTCCAGGCTTCGGTGCGGCTAGAGCATGATCCCGAAAAGTGTGCAGCGGTTTTCGGAAAAGATCATGCTCCACGAAGAGCTCTAGACGCGCACACACGCGGGGCACCGGCGAGAACCGCAAACTTGGGAACCGCGCTTCGACCGGCGCGTCGCCCCCGAATCACCCGCCGCGCCGACTATAGCCCGACCCGAGTCGGCGGACCAAAAGACGGCCTCCTTTGCCTTTGTTCCGGGATTCGGTTGCGCGACGCAACGCACGAATGCCGCCGTCCACAGCGACGCATATGGAGCGTTTTCCGGCGAAGTGTGCAGCGGTTCGCCGCAGAAAACGCGACCATCTGAGTAATCGGGGCGCGTTGTCACGAATCAGTCGAACAGACTCGACACCAACTCTTCCGACGCGGTGCGGTCGATCGCCTGGCCGATCAAGGTGGCGATCGAGAGCACGCGGATGTTGCGCGCGACCCGCACCGCCTCGGTCGGCTGGATCGTGTCGGTGATGACCAGCTCCTTCAGGCGCGAGGCGGTGATGCGCGCGACCGCGCCGCCCGAGAGCACGCCGTGCGTGATGTAGGCGTAGACGTCGGTCGCTCCCTGCTTGAGCAGGGCATCGGCGGCGTTCACCAGCGTTCCGCCCGAGTCGACGATGTCGTCGACCAGAATGCAGGTCGTGCCGTCTACCTCGCCGATCACGTTCATGACTTCGGATTCGCCCGCCCGCTCGCGCCGCTTGTCGATGATGGCAAGCGGCGCATTGATGCGCTTGGCAAGCCCGCGCGCGCGCACCACGCCGCCGACGTCGGGCGAGACCACCGTAATGTCGTTGCCGACAAAACGCTCCTTGATGTCGCGCACCATCACGGGCGAGGCGAACAGGTTGTCGGTCGGGATGTCGAAGAAGCCCTGGATCTGCCCGGCGTGGAGATCGACGGTGAGCACGCGATCGGCCCCCGCATGGGTGACGAGATTTGCCACGAGTTTCGCCGAGATCGGGGTGCGGCCCGAGGCGCGCCGGTCCTGCCGCGCGTAGCCGAAATAGGGAATCACCGCCGTGATGCGCCGCGCCGAGGAGCGGCGCAGCGCGTCCATGATGATCAGCAGTTCCATCAGGTGGTCGTTGGCCGGGAACGAGGTCGACTGCAGGACATAGACGTCGGCGCCGCGTACGTTCTCCTGGATCTCGACGAAGATCTCCATGTCGGCGAAACGCCGCACCACCGCGCGCGTGAGCGGCGTGGCGAGGTGGGCGGCGATGGCGTCGGACAGCGCGCGATTGGAGTTGCCGGCGACGAGCTTGATCGCCCCGTTGTTGGCCGCCATTGCCGTCTCCAATGCCTCGCGCGCGCAGGGTCAATAACAAGCCCGGGCGGGTGCGGCAATATGACGAGTTGCGGTTGTCCCGAAGCTTTTGGACGGCGTTAACGCACCAGTGCCCCCGAACCCGAAGTTCGCATGCCACGCGCGGCAAGGACGGTTGCGAACTTCGGGTTCAAAGGGCCACTGGAAGCATGGAGTTGCTGGTGTCCTTCGATTCTGAAGTTCGCCTCCGAATGTGCCGCAAGCGCTGGCGAACTTCAGAATCGGGACACCAGCGCGACCGCAACGGGGGGTGCGGGAGGCGCCGGCTCGGGGGGCGCCGCGAGGAAGCCCGCGAGCTGGTCCATGCTGGCGCGCGCGATTTTCTGCAGCAGGCGCTCGTCGGCCACCCCCCAGGGATCGCGTCCGCCGCGCCCGCCCGCCTCGTCGCCGCTGATGCGGAAGGCGCGCCGCTTCTCGGCGTCGTAAACGTCCCAGACCCAGGAGATGTGCGTTTGCCCGCGCGCGACCTGCGCCGCCAGATAGCCGCGCACCCGATACTGCGCGGCGCCTTCGCGCGAGACGATCGCCAGCTGGCGCGCCTGCGCCTCGGCCGACATCGTGGCGACCAGCCGCTGGAACACGCCGACCGGGGGCCCATCGATCGATTCGAAGGCAATGGTGGGAGTGGAAACGTTTGCCGACGTCGCAGTCGGCGCATGGGTCATGCAGCCGCAAAGCGCGAAGGCCGCCATCAGCGCGGCTGCGAGGCCGAGCCGAACGCGGCAACGACTGCGCGCGCCCGCGGCGCGCCGGCTTGGCTCCTGCATCGACACCCCTGCGGCGCGGCGCGAACGGTCTTGCCGTCAATTGGGCGCCCGGGTTCAACCCGGCATCGCCGGCCACGCCCCTGGGTAGCGCCAATTCGCGGCGCGGTCCAGCACGACGGCCGTGCTGGGACCATCACTTCCCGAACGGGTTCGGCAGCCTCGGCCAGGGAGCATGGGGATCGGTCAGCCATGCCTCGATCGGACCGCGATATCGCGGCGACGGCTTCAGGAGTCGGTCCACATGGCGCAGCAACGCTTCGAGCTTGTTCAATTCGCGCTTGATGTCGCGCATGTCGTCGAGATAACGCATGGATCGATCGATCGCGAGATCGAAGATATTGGGCCGCGGCTCATACTGCGCGAACGTGTCGTAGCTCTCGAAAGGCTCGCAGGATCGCCAGGCCGTTGGCGGGCCGGTTGATATCGATGTTCTTGATTCTTCCAACCCAGGCCTGCACCACCTGCGGCGGCAGGAAGGGCGCGGTTTCGAGGATGATGATGAGCTGGCGCGAGAACGCCGCAAGCTGCTTCTCGGCGCTCGGCGGCTCGCCGCGGTGCTCGGACGCGGCCGCGGTGTCGGAACCCGTGGGGAGCGTGGGCGTCTCGGTCCGCCGCTGGGCGAAGTCCCATTGGTCCTGCCGTCGGTTCAGGTAGTCCCAGGACTCGCGTATCCGGTCGGTCGGTGCCATGAGACAGCTCCGTGAGTTGTCGGCTGACAAGCGCGGTAGCAGGTCGCACGGCAAGGCGTTGGTGACCTGAGTCACACTTCGGCCGTGGCCGATCGAAGCGCCGCCGGCGCCCGGGCGGCGCGATGACTAGAGAACGATGACTTTTCTTCGAATCGTCATCGCGCTCTAAGTTATTCGTGGAGCATGATCTTTTCCGAAAACCGCTGCACACTTTTCGGGATCATGCTCTAACCGGCCAGCGCGATCGCGTTGACGTGGCGGCCGTAGTCGGGCTCGGCCCGATGCGTGGTGCGGCGGTAGCTGAAGAACCGCGCCGGGTCCGCATAGGTGCACAGCCCGAGATCCTCCACGTGCGCGATGCCGGCGCGCGCGAGCCGCGCCGCGATGTAACCGGCCAGATCGAACATGGCATGCCCGGCACGCGGCGCGGGTGCGAAGAAACGCGCGTTCGCCCCATCCGCCGCGCCGAACCGTTCGACGAATTCCGCGCCGACCTCGTAGTTCGGCTGGCGGATCATCGGCCCGAGCGCCGCACGCACGCGCGCGCGATCGGCGCCGAGTTTCTCCATGGCGTCGACGGTGGCTTCGAGCACGCCGGTAAGCGCGCCCTTCCATCCGGCGTGCGCGGCGCCGACCACGCCGGCCTCGGCGTCGGCGAACAGCACCGGGCCGCAGTCGGCCGTGGTCACGCCGACGGCGAGGCCGGCCGTGCGCGTCACGATGGCGTCGGCGCGCGGCGCTTGTTCGCGCGTCCACGGAGCCGTGGCGACGATGACGTCGGGCGAGTGGACCTGGAAACAGCTGACGAGGTGCGTCGACGCGACGCCGAGCGCGACAGCCATGCGGCTGCGGTTCTCGCGCACATGGTCCGGTGCGTCGTTCGAGCCGAGGCCGCCGTTGAGGCTCGCGTAGAGGCCCCGCGACACGCCGCCCGCGCGGGTGAAGAAGGCGTGGCGGATGTTCGGAAGGGCGGAGAGGGACGCGGATTGCAGCATCGTCCGGTCACGCAGCAACCGGGACGAACGTGATGCGGCCGGCCGTGCCAGGTTTCTTCTTGTGGGGCCTGACGACGATCTCCACGTCACGGTCGAAGCTGGTGAGAAAACTCATCAGCCGGTCCATCGAATATTCCCGGAAGTGACCCTTGAACATGCGAGACACCTCGGGCTGACTGATGCCCATGAGTTTGCCTGCCCGCGCTTGCGTCAGCTTTCGTTGGTTGGTCAATCGGTAGATCTCCGAAACGATCTGGGCTTTCAGGAAATGGTTCTCGGCATCCGGCAACCCGAGATCGGCAAAGATATTTCCGCTTCCCATTTCGACTTTGACTTTTCGTTTCATTTCTCCGCCTCCTTCCCGAAGCGCCGGGGGTGGCCGCGCCCGCTGGATGCGGACCGGGCATTTCATCATGGCGACCCGTCATGAGTATACACTCATAATGGTCAAGGCCGATCGTCAAATCCCGGCAGCGCGCCGAGCTTCGGATCGGCGAACGCGACAACCTTGAACAGCTCGCCCATCTGGCCGCTGCCGGTCAGCCGTCCGAGCGCGGTATTGATGTCGACGGCCTGGCGCGCGGTGGCGTTGGCGCGCAACTGCGCGGCGCGCTTCTCGATGCCGAGCCGGTGCAGGAACCGGCCTTGAGGCACGGGGCCATGCACGCGCGCCCCGGCCTGGGCGGCGACCCGCTCGAGCGCCGCGAAGTCGACATGGGCGGTCAGGTCGGCCTCGCCCGGCTCGGCCAACGGATCGGCGAAGCCGTGCGCGCGCACCGCCTGCAAGGTCGCGCCGAACGCGCTCGTGGTATGGCCGTAGTCGATGATGAGCGCGGCACCGCCATGGCGCACCAGCCGCTTGGCCAGTTCCTCGACCTTGAACTCAGCGCGCCATTCATAGATCGCCCCGATGGGCGCCGCGTCGGGTTCGGCGGACAGGAACGTGTCGAAGCGCGCGAGCGGGTCGGGTGCGACCAAGAAGGCGAGCGTGTCGCCGGGCCCGAGGCCGACCATGCGCATGTGCCAGCCGTCCGCCGCCTTCACCGCCTGGTGCACCGGCAGCGCGTCGAAGAACTCGTTGGCGACGATGATGGCCGGTCCTTGCGCAACCTCGCCGAGATCGCCATGCCAGGCCACCTCGATCCCGGCGAGTGCGGCGCGCTGGCGCTCGACGAGCACGGGACTGGTCTCGACCAGATGCACGGAAAGCGCGGCGCGAAACTCCGGCATCACCCTTGCGGCGCGCAGCGCATCCGCCATCAGCGTTCCGCGCCCGGGCCCGAGCTCGACCAGATTGACGCGCGCGGGCGCTCCCATCGCCTGCCACACCGCCGCGGCCCACAGGCCGATCAGCTCGCCGAACATCTGGCTGATCTCCGGCGCGGTCGTGAAATCGCCGGCGCGGCCGAGCGGATCGCGCGTGACATAGTAGCCGTGCGCCGGATGGCCGAGGCAGAGTCCCATGTAGCGCGCGACCGGCATGGGTCCGTCGAGCGCGATCAGGCGCCGCAGCTCCGCTTCGAGCGGCGTCATGCCGTTGCGGGTTCGCCTGCGCGCGGCATCGGCTCGACCGGCGGCCGGCGCAGCGCGATGGTGACCATCACCAGTCCGAACAGCAGCATCGGCAACGAGAGCAGCATGCCCATGGTCAGCCCGCCCCACAGGAAACCGAGCTGCGCGTCGGGCTCGCGGAACAGCTCGGCGAACGAGCGCGCCAGCGCGTAACCGACCGCGAACGCGCCGATGATCAGCCCGGGCCGGCGCAAGGCGCCGGCGCGGATCAGCAGCGCGAGCACGGCGAGCAGGACCAGGCCTTCGAGCGCCGCCTCGTAGAGCTGGCTCGGGTGGCGCGGCAGCGGCCCGCCGGCGGGAAACACCACCGCCCAGGGCACGTCGGTCGGGCGGCCCCATAGTTCGCCGTTGACGAAGTTGGCAAGCCGTCCGAGGAACAGCCCGATCGGGCCGACCGCGCAGGTCACGTCGCCGAGCGAGAGCACCGGGATGCCGCGGCTCTTGGCAAACGCGATCACCGTCACCACGCAGCCGGCGAAGCCGCCGTGGAACGACATGCCGCCCTTCCACAGTTGCAGCGCCTCGAGCGGATGCGCGACGAAATAGGACGGATTGTAGAACAGCACGTAGCCGAGCCGGCCGCCGACGATGATGCCGAGCGTGACCCACACGATGAAGTCGTCATAGTCGGCGACCGTCATCGGCGCCGGCCCGCCCCACGGTTGCTCCGAACGGATGATGGCGCGCGCGTACAACCAGCCGAGCAGGATGCCGACGATGTAGGCGAGTGCGTACCAGCGCAGCGCGAACGGCCCAAGCTGGATCAGCACGGGGTCGAAATTGGGGAACGGGAGGGCGAACGGCATGGTCCATGCGTAGGACTTGCGGCTGCGGGCCGCAATGCCCATTCTCACGGCACAGAAAGCGCCCGGAGCGAGCCATGACCCAGACCACGAACCGGTTCTTCGACGAGGTGGCGCGGCTGATGAACGACGCCGCCGGCGTCGCCTCGGGCGTGCGGCGCGAGTTCGACACCATGGTGAAGACGCAGGCCGAGCGCGTGCTGCGCGACCTCGACGTGGTGCAGCGCGAGGAGTTCGAGGCGGTCAAGGAGATGGCGCGGCTGGCGCGCGAGGAGAACGAGGCGCTGAAGGCGCGCATCGCGGCGCTGGAAGAGAAGCTCGGCAAGAGCGAGACGCCGAGTTAGTCGGAGCGTAGTCTATTGCCGCAGGTCGGCAATTCCAAGCTCGTCCCACATCCAGGTGAAATCGTAGGCCATGTTGGGGTTTGCCGCCGACGCGCGGCTCGACTGGTTTTCCATGTACTTGAGCCACTCGGCCACCTGCAGCCGCCCGGACTTCGTGCGCACCGCCGCGCGGGGCGTTTTTCCGCCGAGCGCGCCGACCGGCTCGGACAGCACGCTGGTGTAATGATCGTCCATCTGCAACCGAATGATCTCGGTTTCCTGTTCGGGTGACAGCCCCGACGGAGGAAGGCTGGCGGCGCCGCTGGACGCCGTCGTGAAATCGATGTCGAGCGGCTGTTCCGTCGTGGACGGTTCGCCGACCAGCTTGCCGAGAAGGCCCGCGATCAGCGCGCGTCCCAGTTCGGCCCGAGCGCGCGAGTTGACCGACAGTATCACGGCCTGGTCGCTGACTTGGATGCTGCCAAGCACGATGCCGCGTTCGTCGTAGGTGGCCAATTGGAGGGCTTCGCCGCGGTCGGCTTGCGCTTTCTTCGGGGCCGACTTTCGCCTGCTCGATTGCTTGGGACGGGTCCAACTCCAGTGCGGTTCGTCGGGGGTGGGGCGGCCGAGCGCGGGATCGGCGTCGAGCAGCGCGACGATCCGGCCGAGTGCGGCCGAATCGAGCAGCGGAAAACGCAGCTCACACGGCTCGATGTCCTCGCCGTCGGTATTGACGAGTCGGGGCGGCGGGGCGAGCAGTCGCTCCAATGTTCGTTTCAGCCAGAATTCGATCAGGAACGGCTGCGCAAACGCGAGGACGAGCTCCGGCATCGACTCCCTTGCGGGTAGATCCTGCGCGGCTTCGCTGCGCTTTGCTTCCTTGCGAAACTCGGCGTGCAACTCCTTGGACATCGCGCTCAACCGCGCGAGAAGTTCGCCCGAAGCCGTATGCTCGATGAGCAGAAATCCGCCTGCCATCTGGTGTCGATCACCGAGCGGAAGCACTCGCGCCAGCAGCCGGTCCCATCGATGCACCGATTTCGATCCGAGCACGTCGAAGACCTGTTTCGGCGGCCCGCCGCGGATCAGGTCGACGGCTTCGAAATGGCTGCCGGGGGTCGTCCCAACCACCTCCCACAGCGACATCGAGGTATCGCGCAGTGCCTGCAGATAGCGTTTTGCTCCGGCGCCGCGCTGCCAACCCCGGCGCTTGAGGTAGTCGTCGACGATCGTCCGTTCGTCCTCGCCGCACGGAACTCCGGCGAACTGCTCGAGGATGCAGCCCCAAAGCTGGGCCCAGTGATGATCGCCGATCACGTCCGCGAGCTGCGCCCGCTCGACCCCATTCTCCTCGCATGCGCCGCCGAGGCACGCGCCGGTGTATTCAATGAGGTGCTCGCGCCATGGCGAGCGGTCGGTCCATTGGAAGAGCGCTTGGATGGCTTCGTCGCTTGCCGATCGCATCGAGACCGTCTCCGGAATCACCCCATCGGAATCGAGCGTTGCCAGGATATCATCTGCCCCGATACGGCGTATCCATGACTCTCGCGTTTTCCAAAGGGCGTCGCGGAAAATGATCGGCCATCACGCAGGCGCGAGACCGTGACCATGGCGGGGCTGCGCATCCTCTTGTCCGAAGGTTCCAGCACGTCGGCGCGCCAAGCCATCACGGCGCTTGGACTGAAGGGCCACACGGTCGAAATCTGCGATCCCGATCCGCGTTGCATCGGGCGGTTCTCGCGTTTCGTCGCCCGCTTCCACCGCTGTCCGCCGCTCGGCACCGACCCGCAGGCCTATTTGGCCTTCACGCTCGACCTGCTGGCGCGCGAGCGTTTCGACGTGCTGCTCCCGATCCACGAGCAGGGGCTGCTGTTCGCGAAAGTATCGCAACGGGTCGCGCGCCACACGGCCGTCGCGTTGCCGAGCTTTGCGAGCTACGCGCGCGTCCTCACCAAGCCGGGGTTCAGCGGGCTGCTGACGGATTTGAATCTGCCGCAGCCGGCGACGGCGTTCGCGACGTCGGCGCAACAGGTACGCGACACGGCACGCTTCCCGTTCGTGCTCAAGGCGGCGCTCGGGACCGCGAGCCGCGGCACATGGATCGTGACGAACTCCGCCGAGCTGGAAACGGCGCTGCAGGCGCTGCAGGGCACCGGCGGCTTCGACGACGCGGTGCTGATGCAGGAATTCGTCGCCGGGCCGGTCGAGCATGCGCAGGCGGTGTTCTGCCGCGGCCGGCTCGTCGCCATGCACGCCTATCGGCAGCTCGCGCGCGGCGCCGGCGGCGGACCGGCGTTGAAGGAGAGCGCGCGGCGGCCGGCGGTGCGCGCGCATCTTGCGGCGATCGGCGCGCAGCTCGACTGGCACGGCGCGCTGTCGGTCGACTACATAGGCGAGCGAAGCGACGCCGTCCTTCGAACGGCTATGCTCGGCGCGCGCGAAACGCCGCTCTACATCGATTGCAATCCGCGCCTGGTCGAGCCGATCAACGCATTGCTTGCCGGGGTGGACCTGACCGACCTGCTGCTGCGCGTCTCGCTCGGCGAAGCGCCGGCCGAGCAGCCGGAGAGCCGCGCCGGCGTGCGCACGCATATTGCCCTGCAGGCGCTTCTCGGCTGCGCACTGCGCGGCGGGTCGCGGCGCGATCTGCTCGGCGAATCATGGCGCTTGCTCACCGGGCGCGGGGTCTATGCCGGCAGCCGCGAGGAGCTGACCCCGCTGCGCTGGGATTGGCCGAGCGTCGTCCCGACCGGCGCCGGAGCGCTTTGGCTGCTGGCAAGCCCCGCGGCGGCCGCGCGCATGCCGCAGACGTGGGGGGCGCACCTGCTCACCGCGGAGAGCACGCGCGCCATCGCGCGGCTAACGATTTCGTGATGTCGCCTGCAATTTTGCATGTCAGCATTTCCATCGACTTGGCCGCTGCGGCGGACTATGCGTGGCCCCGACAGGGGCGGTGGCGACGACTGGGCCGCGACAATGACGACACTGGTTACCGGCGGCAGCGGCTTTATCGGGCGGCACCTTGTTTCTGCCTTGCTCGCGCGCGGCAACGCCGTGCGCATCTTCGATACCTCCGTGCCGGTCAATCTGCCGCGTGAAGTCGAGTTCGTCGGCGGATCGATCCTCGACCGCGCCGCGCTCGAGCGCGCGCTCGAAGGCGTCGGCACGGTCTACCATCTCGCCGCCAACGCGCAACTGTGGAGCCGTGACGCGCAAGAATTCGATCGCGTCAATCGCGTAGGCACCGAGACCGTGCTGGCGGCCGCTGCCGCGGCGAACGTGCGCCGGCTGGTCCACTGCTCGACCGAGGCGATCCTGCTGCCGCCGCGCGGCCACCCGCACATGGTCGACGAGGCGTCGGCTGGTCGCATTGGCGACATGGCGGGGTCCTACTCGCGCTCCAAGTTCCTGGCCGAGCAGGCCGCGCTGGCGGCGGCTGACGCCGGCCTGCCGGTCGTGATCGTCAATCCCACGATTCCCGTCGGGCCCGGCGACCGCCATATGACCCCGCCGACCGCGATGCTGGCCCGCTTCCTGTTCAAGCCGTCGCGGCTGTTGCTCGACTGCACCCTGAACCTCGTCGACGTGCGCGACGTGGCCGAGGGCATGATGCTCGCAGCCGAGCGCGGCCGCGTCGGGGAGCGCTACATCCTCGGCGGCGAGAACGTGCGGCTGCGCGGTCTGGCCGAGGCGGTGGCGCAGATGTCCGGCCGCACCGCGTCCAAGTGGGAAATTGCCGGGTCGCTCGCGCTCGCCGCGGCCGCGGTGTGCGAGTGGCTCGCCAGGAACGTGACCCACCGCCCGCCGGCCGCGACGATCGAAGGCGTGCAGCTCGCGCTGCGCTCGGCGCCGTTCGACAGCGGCAAGGCGCGGCGCGAACTCGGCTATGCGCCGCGTCCGGTGCAGGAGGCGATCGTCCACGCGGTGTCCTGGTTGCGCAGCACCGCGCCGGCGGCGCATGAGCCGGTGGAGGTCGCCGAAGCGGCAACAGTGCCCCGAACCCGAAGTTCGCACCCAATTCGCGGCTAGGGCGGATGCCGGCCTGACCCGCAATTCCTTGTCTTGGCGGACCTTTGCGGCTATAAGCCCGGCCGTCCGCGGCCCCGACACCCCTGGAGGCAGGCTGCGACATTTTCCGCAACAGAATCAACTCGATAAGGACCAAGACCCATGGCCACCGTCAATGAACTCAAGGCGACGGCGCGCCCGAAGGCCGGCAAGGGGGCCGCGCGGGCGGTGCGTCGCGAGGGCCGCGTGCCCGGCGTGATCTACGGCGACAACCAGCCGCCGGTGACCATCGCGCTCGACTTCAAGGAACTGCGGCAGAGGATCTATGCCGGCCATTTCATGACCTCGGTGCTCAACATCGACGTCGACGGCGCCAAGCAGCGGGTGATCCCGCGCGATTTCCAGCTCGATGCGGTCAAGGATCACCCGATCCACGTGGACTTCCTGCGGCTCGGCGAAGGCGCGCGCGTGCGCGTGCGCGTGCCGATCCATGTGGTGAACGCCGATCAGTCTCCGGGCGTGAAGCGCGGCGGCACCGTCAACATCGTGACGCATACGATCGAGGTGCAGTGCTCGGCCGACGAGATCCCGCAGGCGTTCGACGTCGACCTGACCGGGCTCGAGATCAACTATTCCAAGCATCTGAGCGACATCACCCTGCCGGGGAACGTGCGGGTGCTGGAGCAGGGTGACGTGACGCTCGTTACGATCGTGCCGCCCTCGGGCTACGCCGAAGAAATGAAGGCGGCAGCCGAGGCCGCCGCTGCGGCTGCTGCAGCTGCTGCGGCCGCCGCGGAAGCCGGCGTCGTGCCGGCCGAAGGGGCGGCGCCCGGCGCGCCCGGTGCGCCAGGCGCTACGGCTCCGGCCGCGGGTGCCGCGCCCGAGAAGAAGTGAGGGAGCCTGGGGCCGATCGGCAACGATCGGTCCCGGCCGGCCTGATTCATGCTGCTGTTCGTCGGGCTCGGCAATCCGGGCGCCAAGCACACGGGCAACCGCCACAACATCGGTTTCATGGCGGTCGACGCCATTGCGCGACGTCACGGCTTCCCGCCGTGGCGCCGCCGCTTCAAGGGCGTGGCCACGGAGGCGCCGCTCGGCGGCGAGCGTGTGAGATTACTGTTGCCCGAAACCTTCATGAACAATTCCGGTCAAGCGGTGCTCGAAGCAATTCATAACTCTCCGTCCGACGTCGTGGTGTTTCTTGACTGGCTTCAGCTGCCGCTGGGCAAGGTCCGCGTGACAAGAAGCGGCGGGCTGGGAGGGCACAATGGGCTGCGCTCAATAACCGCGACTATCGGTAACGAGTATCGGCAAGTGAGGATTGGCATTGGTCGTCCTGAATCAAAGGACATGGTGCACGACTACGTGCTGGATGATTTCGAGGAACCGGAGCTTGATCAGGTCGTGGCGCTGATCAACGTCATCGCGGAGAAGGCCGAACTCCTGGCGCGTGGGGAAGACCTCTCTTTTGAGAATGATGTTCGCTCCGCCATGGCATCCAGCGGTTCCAGAGTTTGAGTTGGCCACGCGGACTGAAAAACAAAAGCAAGAGAATACCATGGGCTTCAAATGCGGCATCGTCGGCCTGCCGAACGTGGGCAAGTCGACTCTGTTCAATGCGCTGACCGAGACGGCGGCGGCGCAGGCGGCGAATTACATGTTCTCGACCGTCGAAGCGAACATCGGCGAGGTCGCGGTTCCGGACGCGCGCCTCGATGTGCTGGGAAAAATCGCGAAGTCGGCCAAGCTGGTGCCGACGCGGCTCTCGTTCGTCGATATCGCCGGCCTGGTCAGCGGCTCCTCGCGCGGCGAAGGGCTCGGCAACCAGATGCTCGGCCAGATCCGCGAGGTCGACGCCATCCTCCACGTCGTGCGCTGCTACGTCGATCCCGACGTCACCCATGTGGGCAGCGCGAACCACCCCGTCGCCGACATCGAGACCATCGAGACCGAACTGATGCTGGCCGATCTCGAAAGCCTCGAGAAGCGCATCGACGGACTGACCAAGAAAGCCAAGGGCAACGACAAGGACGCCGACGAAGCAAAACTGACGCTCGATCTGGTCGACCGCGCGCTGGTGCTGTTGCGCGAGGGCAAGCCGGCGCGCTTCGTCGAGCGCAAGCCCGAGGAGGAAAAGGCGTTCCGCATGCTGATGCTGCTCACCGCGCTGCCGGTGCTCTATGTCAGCAACGTCGACGAGGCCGCGGCGGCGAGCGGGAACGAAATGTCGGAGAAGGTGGCGCAACGCGCCAGCGAGGAGGGCGCCGGCAGCGTGGTGATCTCGGCCAAGATCGAGGCCGAGATCGCGGTCCTGCCGGCCGAGGAACGCAACGACTATCTCGCCGCGATCGGGCTGGAAGAGCCGGGACTGAACCGGCTGATCCGCGCCGGCTACGCGCTGCTCAACCTCGTCACCTATTTCACCGCCGGGCCGAAGCAGTCGGCGGCCTGGACGGTGACGCGCGGCACCAAGGCGCCGCAGGCCGCGGCGGTGATCCACACCGACTTCGAGCGCGGCTTCATCCGCGCCGAGACCATCGCCTACGACGACTACGTGAAGTTCTCGGGCGAGACCGGCGCGCGCGACGCCGGCAAAATGCGGCTCGAGGGCAAGGACTACGTCGTCGCCGACGGCGACGTGCTGCATTTCCGGTTTGCGACGTGAGGTAGCCCGGATGGAGCCAAGGCGCGTCAAAGACGCGCCATGGCGTAATCCGGGACGGCTCCCGCATTCCGCTACGCTCCATGCGGGCTACGGGCTGCGAATCACCCACAACAATTGCGCATCAGCCGCCCGTAGAAGCGGATCATCTCGGCATAGTTGTCGAGCGAGATGCGCTCGTTCGTTCCATGAAAGCGCGGCAGGTCGTCATTGGTAGAAGCGGAACACGTTGTCGGCGATGCCGATGAAATGCCGTGAATCCGTCAATGCCACCATCAAGCCCGGCGCCACGACGCTGGCGGGAAAGATCTCGCGGACCGTTCGCGCCAGCATCGCATAGGCCGCGCCTTGCGTGGCCGACACCGGCGAAGGATCGCTGTTGCCGGTCTCGGGCCTGATGGCGATCGCCGCGTCGCCGATCGCGCGGCGCGCATGCGCGATGACCGAGGCTTCGGTGTCACCGGGCAGGAGGCGGAAGTTCACCGTCGCGTCCGCGCGGCCGGGCAGGACGTTCTCCTTGTTGCCGGCGCTTACGATCGTCAGCGCGGTGGTGGTGCGCAGCATCGCGTTGGTGCCGGCGCCCTTGGCGAGCTCGCGCTGCACCAGCGGAGCGAACAGCCAGAGGTTCGAGAACAGGACGCGGTTGAGCCCATGCATCTCGGGCGCGAGCGCCTCGAACATGTCGCGCGCGACGCCGCGCAGCGCCGGCGGGAAGCTTTGGTCCTCCAGGCGTGCCAGCGCGGCGCTCATCATGCCGATCGCGGTGCGGCGCGGCGGCATCGACGAGTGGCCGGGCGTCGCCGCGGCTTCGAGCAGCAGCGTCACGTAGCCTTTTTCGGCCACACCGATCAGCGCCGCGGGCTGGTCGAGCCCGGGGATGGCCCGCTCCATCACCAGCAGGCCCTCGTCGAACACGAATTCGAGCCGGACCTTGCGCGCGGCCAACAGGTCGGCGATCGCCTTGGCGCCGCGCCGGCCCCCGACCTCCTCGTCATGCCCGAACGCCAGATGGATCGTGCGCCGCGGGGCGAAGCCGTCGCGCGCAAGACCCTCCACCGCCTCCATGATCGCATGGAGATTGCCCTTGTTGTCCCACGCGCCGCGGCCCCAGATAAAGCCGTCGCGCACGACGCCTGCGAACGGCGGCGCCAGCCAATCGGTTTCGGTGCCGGGCGCGACCGGCACGACGTCCTGATGCGCCAGCAGCAGGATCGGCGCGGCGGCCGGATCGCTGCCCGGCCAGGTGTAGAGCAGGCTGTAGGTGCCGACGGTTTCGCGCCGCAGCGCGCGGTGCGCCGCCGGGAAGCTTGCTTGCAGATGCGCGTGCAAGGCCGCAAACTGATCGGCGTTCTGGTCGGGCGCGAGGAAGTCCGAGATGGTGCGCAAGCGGATTGCGGCGGCGAGCCGTTCCGCGGCTGCCGCAGCATCGACCGGTTCGGGCGCGACCGCGGCGACTGCGATCTGGCGCGACGGCATGCGCCACGTGTTGATGCCGACCGCGACGGCGAGCAGCGCGATTGCGGCGACGACCAACAGCAGGGCGTATTTCAGGAGCCGGAGCATGGTCAGCCTGTAGCCCGGATTGAGCGCTTGCGAAATCCGGGACCGCCGTACCGCGAGGAAGCTCCCGGCTTTCGTTTCACTCAAGCCGGGCTACGGTACTGGGCCGGGGCTTAGCCAATCGATCCAAACGCGAAGCTGTGCCGTCCGATTGTGATGCTGAAGGCCGGGAACAAGCCGTAGGTTGCAAGCGCTGCCATGAGAACGGGCACGCCGAGCGAGCCGGTCAGCGAAAAGAAGAGGATCCAACCGATCTGTTCAGCCATGGTGACCACCGACATTAGCTAGAAAGAAGCCGATATGAAGTGCCATCAGCACAAAGACTGCCATCCAACATAGGGCGAACGTCGATGCCGGGAAAGAGGGCCGATCTCTCGGCCTTCGAGCTTCATAATATCTAGCAATGATGGGCTCGCCCCAGCGCACGATCGACATCCAAACGAACCCCGAAAGAATGAATGCGAACACATGCCAGTATACGATGATTGGGCGCAGTTGCGCGTTTCGAATGAACGGTTCGAAGTCCTTGGCTGTGACCACCAAGCTTGCGTCGAATATGAGAACCGCCAGAAGAAAATCAGCCGCAGCGGATTGAGAATAGCCGGATTTTGCACGATGCATCCAATTGGCCCCGAAAATGCCGAGTGGAATGAGAACCGTTGCAGTGGCGAGCTTGATCAACTCCGTCAAATCCGACATGGCGCTTCTCGGACAATTTTGGACATGCTCACTTTGGCACGCTGATCGCAAAATGCGGTTCATGCAATGATCATGAACCTGGCGCGAACGCGTATGGGATGGGGCCATTGCGTGTCCCTCGCCCCGCGAACCTGGGCGCGAGCGGCAGGCGCCGCATGGCAGGCCATGGGAAGGCCCGAAAGCGGCGCCTCTTAGGACGGTTCACCCGCGCAGCGCGTTGCGCACCGCCGTCTCGATCGAGGCGATGAACACGTAGCACCAGTAGTCGTCCAGCATCGGATAGTCGTCGCGTGCGTGCAGGGTCCGCACATGGGCGAGCGCCGCCGCCGCGCCGGCGAGTGTCGTCGGCACGGTGGCGGCGAACGCCTCGGCGGCCGCGTGCTCGACCTCGACCAGCGCCTCCATGATCTCGTCGTCCGGATATTCGGCCTTCACCTGCGCGTCATAGGCTGCGTAGGCGTGGGTGTGCGCCGCGCTCGCGGCATGGATCGGGTCCGTAGGGTGGGCATCGGCCGCTTGGCCGATGCCCACGCGGTCGGCGTCGGCCGCGCCCGGTGGACCGGCCGCGACCACGGCCGCTGACCCTGCAACCAGCGACCGGCGTGTGATAGAACGATGCGCAGCCTGCGCCATGGCTCACCTCCGTGGCGTTGTCGCCTGCGCGATGTGCGAACACCGCGCCGGTCCGTGATTGTAGCCACTGTCTTTACACACGCAGGAACGGCTTGTCAAGCCACTGTCTTTACATGACGACGCAGCGAAACAAGACGGCGCAGGTCAATCTGCGCATGATGCCGGAGCTCAAGGAGGCGGCCGAGAAGGCTGCCGCCGCCGACCACCGCTCGCTCACGTCGCTGATCGAGAAGCTGTTGTCGGACTATCTGCGGAAGAAGGGGTATCTGTCGAAGGATTGATCGAGGGAAGCGAAGAGCCTACATCCCCCCGCGATTCCGGATCGCGGACAGATGCTCGTTGATGCGGAACACCATCAGGATCAGTTCGGCGATCAGACGCGCGAAGACGATGCCGGCGAGCATGGCGATGAACGCGACGATTGCCGCGAGCGCCCCGCCGATCGGGTTGACCGGCATGGTCAGCAGCGCCGAGACGATGGCGGCAAGCCCGCTCAGCACGATGATGACGACCGCGAGCACATAGAAGACCTTGATGATCGAAGGCGTGATGAACCGTTCCCATTGGAACAGGTCGCCGATGCGGAACATGAGTCGCCTCCCCGCGCGGCCCGAGACTGCACGCGTCCCGCCCGATGTCAATGCAGCCGCGCGCTTCAAGCTGTTGACGCCAGCGGCAGCGGAAGTCTAGGGATCGAGCCACGCTTTTGGGGGCGGAGGGTGGGCGGTGCCGCGGCTTTATTTTGAGGATTTCAAGGCCGGCGCCGTCGCCGAATACGGTCCGCGCACGGTCACGCGCGCGGAGATCGTCGCGTTCGCGGCCGAGTTCGACCCGCAGCCGATGCACCTCGACGAGGAGGCCGCGCGCGCCACCATGCTGGGCGGGCTTGCGGCGTCGGGCTGGCACACCTGCTGCATCCTGATGCGCATGCTCACCGACGGCTTCCTGCTCGAGACCGCCTCGATGGGCGCACCCGGCGTCGACGAGGTGAAATGGCTCAAGCCGGTGCGGCCGGGCGACAGCCTGACGGTGCGCGGGACGGTACAGAGCGCGCGCGCCTCGCACAGCAGGCCGGATCGCGGCTTTGTTCATCTCCTGTGGGAAGTGTTCAACCAGCACGGCGAGAAGGTCATGATCTTGGCCTGCCCGCAGATGCTGCTGCGGCGCGACGCGGGCGCGGCATGAGATATTTCGACGATATCGCGCTCGGCGACCGCCTTGCGCTCGGCAGCCACACCTTCACGGCCGCGGAGATCAAGACGTTCGCGGCGAAGTTCGACCCGCAGCCGTTCCACGTGGACGAGGCGGCGGCCGCGCATTCGCATTTCGGCGCGCTGTGCGCGTCGGGCTGGCACACGATCGCGGTCTGGATGCGGCTGCGCGTGCTCTACGGGCGACGCGAGGACGCCGAGCGCGCGGCGCGCGGCGAGGTCATCGCCAAGCTCGGGCCGTCGCCCGGCTTTCGCGAATTGAAATGGTTGAAGCCGGTCTATGCCGGCGATACCATCGCGTTCGCGTCGGAGGTGGTCGAGAAGCGGGCATCGCAAAGCCGTCCGGGATGGGGCCTCATCTTCGCCCGCAACACCGGGATCAACCAGAACGGCGAACTGGCGATGTCGTTCATCGGTTCGGGTTTCGTCGAGCGCAGGCCGACATGAGCGCGAGCGCGAAAGCGGGTGCGACGTCGACCGCGGTGCGCCGCGACGAACGCAAAGGGATGGCGGTCGCTTGCGGCGCGCATGCGCTGCACGACGGCTATGCCGACGTCCTCTACGTCATGCTGCCGATCTGGCAGGCCGAGTTCGGCCTGAGCTACGCGGCGGTCGGCCTGCTGCGTGGCGTCTTCAGCGGCGCCATGGCGAGCTTCCAGATCCCGGCAAGCCTTCTCGCCGAGCGGCTTGGCGTCCCCGCGGTGCTGGCGGTCGGGACGGCGCTCGCCGGGCTCGGCTATTGCCTGGTGGCGCTGTCGACCGGCTATGCCTCCCTCATCGCGTTGCTGTTCATCGCGGGCTTGGGCTCCAGCGTGCAGCACCCGCTCGCGTCCGCGCTGGTGGCCAGCCTGTTCGCTGGCGCGCGCTCGATCACCGCGCTCGGCACCTACAATTTCGCCGGCGACGTCGGCAAGATGGCGCTGCCGGCCGCCGCCGCACTGCTGATCGTCGTCATGCCGTGGCGGCCGGCATTGGCGCTGCTCGGCGCGCTCGGGCTGATCGCCGCGCTCTTGATCTTCGCACTGGCGCCGCGCCGGCACGAGACGACGGCTGAAACCGGGCAACGATCCGCGGCCCTGAACGGCACGATCGCGCCGTGGGGGTTTCCCGTCCTGCTCGCCATCGGGGTCATCGACAGCGCGACGCGCACCGGGTTCCTCACCTTCATGCCGTTCCTGCTCGCCGCCAAGGGCGCAAGCGTGCCGCTGATCGGGCTCGCGCTCACGCTGGTGTTCTTGGGCGGAGCCGTCGGCAAGCTCGTGTGCGCCTTCATCGGCGCGCGCATCGGCGTGCTGGCGACGGTGTGGCTGACCGAGGGGGCGACCGCCATCGCGATCGTCGCGCTCCTGCCGCTGCCGCTGGAAGCAGGGTTCGTGCTCCTGCCGCTGATCGGCATCGCGCTCAACGGCACCTCGTCGGTGCTGTACGGCTCGGTGCCGCTGTTCGCGCTGCCCGAGCGCCGCGCGCGCGCGTTCAGCATCTTCTATACCGGCACCATCGGCTCGAGCGCGGTCGCGCCGATCCTGTACGGGTTGGTCGGCGATGCGCTCGGCCTGCCGGCGACGCTCGCGGTGGCGGCCGCGATCGTGCTTACGACGCTGCCGCTCGCCCTCGCGCTCAAAGGGCCGCTGGCACGCGCCAGCGCATGATCCGGGACGCGCTTGGTTGACGGTTCGTCAATGCCGATTGCGCGTTTTTGGGTGTTGCGGCGAGAGACCATCCATCATGGCGGCACGCCGGACCACAGGCTTAACAACTCGGGAACGAAATTGGTCGAATGTTCGCGGCAAATTCCAGCGCATGATCCGTTCAGATTGAATCGGATCATGCTCTGGATTCCTTACGTGGTCGCGTTTGTCTCACGGCGAACCGCTGCACACTTCGCCGGAAAACGCTCTAGCCGAGGACCGCCATCATGGACGAACGGCGTAAGAAGCCGCGCATGCGGGCCCTGAAGTCGGGCAAGATCATCTTCAACCTGCGCTCGTGCGTGGTCGATTGCACGGTGCGCAATCTCACCGGCGAGGGTGCGCTCCTGGTCGTGCCGAGCCTGGTCGGGATTCCCGACAGCTTCGAACTGGTCGTGGCGCCCGATCAGGCGCGCCGCAACTGCCGCGTGACCTGGCGCGGCGAAGGCCGGCTCGGCGTGACGTTCGGCTGATTCTGTAGGGTGGGCAAAGGCGCGGCATCCGGGCTGCCATGGTTGCGCTCAAACCGTGCGCGCCGTGCCCACGCGAACGGCTCAAACGCGTGGGCAAAAGCGCGCGAACTCTGTGCCTCATGTCTGACCACCGGTGCGCGCGCCTTTGCCCACCCTACGATTTCACCGCCAATTCATGCTCGATCTCGGAATTGAGCTCGGCGCCGAGCAGAACCACGATGGTCGAGACCCACATCCACATCATCAGGCCGATGGCCGCGCCGAGCGAGCCGTAGGTCGCGTCGTAGTTGGCGAAACTCGCCAGATACCAGGAGAATAGCCCCGACGCAGCAAGCCAGATCAGCGCCGCCGCGACGGCGCCGACGGCAAGCCAGCGCCATTGCGGGCGCGCGTGGCAAGGGCCGAACCGGTAGAGCAGCGCAAGGCTGCCGGCGACCAGCACGAACAGCAGCGGCCAGCGCAGCGCGGCGAGGATCGCGGCGCCGGCGGTCGCGACGCCGAACATGGCGAAGATCACCGGGACCACCACCACCGCGCCGATCGCCACCAGCGCGCCGACGATGGCGGCGAGCGTGAACGCCAGCGACAGCGCATTGAGCTGCAGAAAGCCGCGCCGTTCCTTGACGCCATAGGCGACGTTGAGCGCGTCGATGATCGCCTTCATGCCGGCATTGGCGCTCCACAGCGCGAGCGCGAGGCTGAGCACGAAGGCGAGGCTCAATTTCGTATCGCCTTTCGCGGTGAGGCGTGCGACCTGCTCGCCGATGATGTCGACGGCCGCCGCAGGGAGGACGCCGGATAGAAGCGACAGGTGCTCGCCGACCGTCGAGACCTTGGCGAACAGTCCGTAGAGCGACACGAGCGCGGTGATCGCGGGGAATAGCGCGAGCAGCCCGAGAAACACCACGCCGGCCGCGACGGCGAGCAGCCGACCCTCGCCGATCTGCTGATAGGTGCGGACCAGGATCGCCTTCCAGCTCGACAACGGAATCTGCCAGGGCAGTGTCGGAATTGGAGGACGAGCCGGCCGTTGCGTCGACGCGCCTGGTCGGTCCGGCGCCTCGCGTTCAATACGGCTCAACGCCAGCCCAGCGGCGCGTTGCAGGCGCGCCCTCCGTACCCGGCGGACCGCGCGATAATCGACGATCTCGCGTGTAAGCCCGGCGACGATCAGCGCGGCCGATCCAGGCAGCGGCAGCAGCGGAAGCCGAGTGGGAAAACCGTGCATGTCGGGCTGCGCGATCAGGTCTGGGTTCGCTTGTGGCGGTCGTGCAGGAACTTGGCGAGCATTTCCCGCAGGCTTTCGTCGCGCTCGGTGCGATGGCCGATGCGCACCGCATGCTCGAAAAGCTGCTCCTGCACGGCGCGCGGCAGCTCCGCCCAGTTGTGCAGGGCGGCTGTTCCCAGGAGCGCGACGACGCGACCGTCATCGAGTTGCAGTTCCGCCGGCATGTGTCCCCTCCTTACGCCGCCTTCCGCGTCCGCTTGGCGCCGGTCCGCTTCCCGCGCCCGCCTGCGCTCTTGCCGCCCCGCTTGATGCTCTGCCGCAGCGCATCCATCAGGTTGATGACGTTGTCGCCCGCGGGCGCTTCCTTGGGGGCCTCGATCGGCTTGCCTTTGGCCTTGCGCCGCACCAGGGCCTTCAGCGAGGTCTCATAACGATCCTTGAATCTCGACGGGTCGAAATGCCCGGCCTTGGTGTCGAGGATATGCGCGGCGAGCCGCACCATGTCCTGCGGCGCCTTGCGGCTGCGGATGTCGCCGAAAAAGGGCTTCGACGGCCGCAGCTCGTACGGATAGCGCAGCACGATGCCGAGCATTCCCTTGTCGAACGGCTGGATCGCGATGACGTGCTCGCGGTGCCCCATGACGATGCGCGCGAGCGCCACCCTGTCCTTGTCGCGCATGGCGTCGCGGATGACGCTGAACGCCTCATCGGCGGCCGCGCCGTCGGGCACGATGTAGTAGGGCTTCTCGATATAGCGCTCGTCGATCTCGTCCTTCGGCACGAAGGTGTCGATCTCGATCGTGTGCGTGCTGTCGAGCTGGACCGCTTCGAGTTCGTCTTCCTCGATCGCGACGTAGCGCCCCTTGGTCAGCTCGTAGCCGCGCCCCTTGTGCTCCCGGTCGACGACGCGGCCGGTCTCCTCGTCGATCATCTGCTGGCGCAGGCGATTTCCGGTCCGGGTGTTGATCTGGTGGAAATGCGTCTTCTCCGCCTGCGTCGCCGCCGGATAGAGCAGCACGGGACAAGAGACGAGCGAAAGCTTGAGGTAGCCTTTCCAATAGGGACGCGGCGCCATCGGCGTTGCTCCGATCACGGTGATCGGTGAACGACGCAGATGGAACTTTGGTTCCGCGCCGCTATCGGCCGGCACAACTCTGCGCGACCGCCTTTGCGTCGCTGATCGCACCGTCCATCTGGCCCACGTCGGCGTCGCGCTCGCGGCCGGTCTTGCAGCGGGCGAAAACCTCGCGCGCTCGGCTCATGACCTCGATATGGCTCCGATAGGCGGCGCAGCGCGTATCGGGGCCTGCCTGCGCTATTCCCTTGATGCGCACCAGTGTCCGCACCAGGCCGGTCTCGGTCGCGGCGAGCTCGCGCGCACAGGTCGGCGTGGCGGCCTGCAGGGGCGAGGCCGCAACCATGACGGCGGTCAGTGCAAGGACAAGCGCACGCATGAGAATCTCCGTCGACACTTGGTCGCCAAGCACTTGGTCGCCAAGCACTTGGTCGCCAAGCACTTGGTCGCCAAGTCGGCACCCGAGGTTCAGCGTCGATACGGTCCGACCCGGGTCGCGGTTTCGGGCCATCGGTTCCGTGAAAAATCGGCGACGCAATGCAGATATGCACGATGCGCGTGATCGGTTCCGCCGAATGCGGCACTTTTGCGCGCGCGGATCGTTATCGCCCCGATACTGACAGGAGGCGACCATGCGCATCCGCAATGGAGTGGCGGCGTTCGCCCTTTGGCTATCGATGAGTGGCGCCGGGGCGCAGGACAGGGTCATCGTGGGCGAAGCCGTCGAGCTGACGCCCGCGCAACGGACAGTCATCTACCGTTATGTGACGCTGGAGCCGCGCATCGTTCCGGCCCCCGAAGTACCACTCGTGCTTGGCGCTCCCGTGCTCGGCGCGCCCGACCTGCGCGACCTGCCGCAGGCCGTCGTCGAGGAAGTCCCGGCCGTGCGGCCGTACCGCTACGCGGTGGTCGAAGGCCAGGTGGTGCTGGTCGATCCGATGACCAACCGGGTGATCGGCATCATTCGCGAGTAGATTGCTTGGTCGGATCCCTGACCCACTTGTTCACCGCGGTGGGAAGCACGTCGAGATATGGCCCCATGAAGAAGGCTTCCCCGCTGCCTTCGCCGAAGTAGCGGTCGTGGGCGTCGATCATGGCGCGCACGGCCTCGACGCAGGCCGGCATGGAATCGACGATCAAGTCGCCGAGCCCGCTGCCATCGACATGAAAGCGCCGGTCGGCGCTGACCGCGCGGGCAATGCACTCGGTTGCCGAACGCACCAGCGGCTGCATGGCCGCGCTCCGCTGCTGCAGCGACATGTGTTGCTTCGGTGCAACGGGGCCCGACAGCGTGTCGAGCGAAGGGTCGGTCGCCACGGTCACGAGCAGCGACATGGCTAGAAGCGGCGCGATGATCATTGAATCTCCCCCAACCCCCGTACGAATCCTAGCCTATTCGCCCGGGGAGCCGTATCCGCAATAGTCCGCAGGGTGGGGCGTGGGCGCCGGATTGCCGCCCGGTTGTGGATTGCCGGCAACAGATGGAACCCGAATGGCTGCGTCGGCGTTCGGCGTCATGAACCAGAACCCGTTTCGCCGCGACCAACGAGCGGGAAGGATTGGGAGGGGACCGTGGCCGACCGTCGCAGCCTGGGAATTCTCGGCTTTCTGTTCGGCGGCGTCACCGCTGCCGTCATGCTGGTTGCCGTCGTGATGGTGAAGCATCACATCGACGGGCGCGCGCTGGAGAGCGGACGCCTGCCGGTCGTGGCGGCGCTCCAGCCGGTCATCCGCTGAATGCTGCGCCCGGCTGGGTGACCCGGGAGGCCGCAACCGGCCTTGCGCGTTTCCCGGCGTGCGTTACTGCCCTTTCATCTTCCCGTAGCTGAAGACGAAATCCTGGTTGGACGGCAGCGGCTTGTGGCATTCGAAGCAGGCGGTGAGCTTGGCGTTGGCGTTCACCTGCTTGGCTGCCGTGAATGCCTGATATTCCCACTCGCCGTTGCGGATGTTGTCGGGGTACTCGGTTCCCCAGCCGGTGCGCTTCTCCATCACCGTGTAGGCGAGCAGGTCGCCCTTGAGGAAGCGGCCGTTGGCGTCCTTCACCGGATTGCCCTGCGGGTCGAGCTGGGCGCGATATTGAACCAGCGTGATGACGGTGCCGCTCGGCAACGGCTCGCCCTTCTTGGCGGCATCGACCGCGGCCGGCGGCGAGACGTACAGTTCGCGATACTGCTTGTTGTCGGCCCGATCGACGGTGGTATAGAGCACGCCCTTGGCGTAATTCTCGGGGAACACCACTTTGTCGCCTCCGGCGCGCACCATGGCCGCCGACGTGATCAAAGCTCCGACCGCGGCTGCGAGCACCGCAGACATGCCGAATTTCATGACAGCCTCCCTCCATGCGGCCCAAGCCGTCGCATCGGACGGCCGGGGCTCGTGCGTTCCGCGGGCCGAAATTACCCGCGCAGACAGCCCTAAACTATTCTCACGGATTTGCCCGCTCGCGCGTAACAAGACGGTGAAGGGGCGCTCCGCGGTGCGAAACCGGCAGCTCAGCAGCGGGTCACGGTCACGAGCCTCATGCCCCGCGGCGAGGGAACGCTGACGCGCTCCGAGCGGCAGATGGCGGGCGTGCCGTAACGGATCGAGACGCGGCGGAGCTGCTCCGGGTTCTGCTCGTCGGGCACGTCGGCGACGACCGAGCCGGTGAGATCGGGCAATTCGGTCAGCAGCGCGGGATTGCCGTAATACACGCCTGCGCCGGCGGTGAAAGGCAGGCCGAAGCCCACCGCGCCCTTGAATTTGCGATGGTGCGGATGGTGATGCGCGGCGATGTGATGGCGCCGATGACCGGCGTGCGGTTGCGGCGAATGGTGAACGACATGCGCCCGATGTGCAGACGCCGGCATGACGCGCGGACCAACGAACGGGCGTATCACGGGACGCAGGGGCACCCCGATGTGGATGGCCCGCACCGGCGCCATTCCGCGCGGCTTGGCCATGGTTTGCTGCGGCGCGATCGCCGCGGCGGTCAGGACGGCGATCGCCAACGCCAAAGGGGCGCACTTCATGACGCGTTGCTCCACCACCTCCTCTTGCGCCGCAGCTGCGATGCTAGACAGCCATGAATTCGCTGTCGATCGGCCCATTGGCATCATTGTTAACGGACGCGGCCGGATGGAACCGAGCGGCCGGGCAAGCCGTTTAAGTCGCGCCAGGGGATCAAAAAGGAGGCGATCATGCGCGCCCGTCTGATCAGCGTTGCGGTGTTGTCGTTGGCCCTCAGCGGCGGCTTTGCCGTTGCTCAGAACACCGGCGCCACGAGCGACATCAAGGCGCAGGACTCGGTGCCGCCCGGTCCGAGCCCCTCGCACCCGGACCAGAACGCCAAGCAGGAGCCGAGCTCCAAGATCCCCGGGACCAATCCGGAGCCCGAAGCGCTGGCCAACGGCGCCCTCACGGCCCCCGGCGCGCCCGCCGACATCGATACCGTTCCGGCCAAGTTCTCCGCCCAGAACGCCGCCGACGACAAGCTGCCGATCTCGGCCTACACGTTGAAGCAGCTCAGCGGCGAGCAGCGCAAGGCGATCTTCGAGGCGATCCGCAAATCGCCGTCGCAGCCGATTCCGTCCGGCATCGCCAATGTCGGCGCCGCCCAGGTCGGGACCGAACTGTCGAACGTGATCGCGCTGCACGCGATGCCCGAGGGTTTGGGCGCTGAACTGTCGCAGCTCCAGCCCTACAAGTACGTCAAGGCCGGCGAGAAGGTGTTGGTGGTCGAGCCGAACAACATGATGGTGGTCGGCGTCTTTGCGCAGTAGCACAGACGTGAGGGTGTCATGGCGATAGCGAGCTTCGGAACGTCGCGGGCGCCTTCGCTGGCGCACCGCGCCGTCCTCGCGGTCTTCAACGTCGCCGTCACCTTTGCGGTCGTCGTTCTCATCGTCGTCACCGTCGTGCGCACGGCATTCACTGGCCGCGCGGCCTGAACGCGACGCCACTGCGGTGCCTCCTCTATGCGCGCTCGCTGCGCACGACGCCGATCGCGTCCTTCCACTGCGCCATGCCATCGGTGATGAGCTTGACCGAACTCATGGCCGCCTGGCTGAGGTGCGCATAGCCGGCGACCTCGCGCTGCACCCGCTCACCCTCGGCCTGCAGCACGTCGCGCACGTTCTGCAGTTCGCCGATGAGGTGGTCGATCTCGTTGAGCGAATTGCCGGCGACACGCTGGATCAGCGAATTGACGTTGCTGGCGGCGAAATCGCCGTCCGGCTTGCGCAGGTGCGCGATGTCGCGGCGGATGAATTCGCGGATCTCGCCTTCCACCTCCGTGGCCGGCGCATGATCCTCGGCCCGTGCTGGTCTCATGGCATTCATGGAGTGTCCCCCGTTGCGTTTGGCGTTGCGCGGCCGCCCGACCGCACGGGGAATTGCGACACGCCAATTTGACGACTTGGCGGCCAATATGCGGCGATGAATCGACGTCGCCGATTTGAATCGAATGCGCGCAAGGTTACGCGCGCAAGCTCAACGCCCGAGGATCAGGTCGAGCGGGGTCCAGTCGAAGCGGTATTGCACGCCGCCGCGCACCAGCTCGCCGGAGAACCGGGTGGAGGCGAGCAGGAAGCCGGCGCCCGCCGGATCGGTGTAGGCGAAGTTCGCAGTGCCGAGATCGTAGTGCAGGTACTCGGCGAAGAACGACCACGGTCCGGACGCGATCTCGATGCCGCCGCCGGCGGTCCAGCCGAAGCGCGTGCGCGAGTAGCTGCCCGCCGGGCAGGCGCCGGCGACCGCGCAGGGCAGGCCGACGGCCAGATGCGACACGTTCACTTCGGCGGTGCCGCTGGCAAGACCGCCGGTGACGTACAGCAGCACGTTGTCGGTCGGCAGGAATCCGCCGCGCAGGCGCGTGGTGCCGAACCATTTCATACGCTGCTCGGCGGTATTGATGCGCGTGAGGCCGAGGCCGGTGAGGGTCAAGGTCTCGCTGCGCTTGACGTCGGACCAGGCGAAGTCCGAAGCGGTGCCGAGCACGAAGCTGCCGAACTGGTAGTTGGTGCCCCATTGGATGCCGGCCATGGCGCCGCGCGGCTTGCCGGCGAGCGAGAACGGAATGTTGGCGCCGACGTCGAGCGCGTAGAACGGACCGAGCGCCGCGAAGTTGACCGCCTGATTGCCCCAGGCATAGCCGCCGTGGATGCCGATGAAGAAGCCGCGCCACGGTTGGGCCGACGGCGGCGCCATCACCGGAGCCTTGGTCGGAACGGCGACCGGAATGTCGGCGGCGCGAACGGTTTGCGGAGCGAGGCTCAAGGCCAGCGCGCCGACGGCTGCAATCGCTAATCCCCGCATGACATCGCCCCATTGATTCAATGGTTTATTGTCGATGACGGGACGACAGGCGCCTAGTGCAAAAAGGACACAGGCGATCCCCCTCGCGCCGAAGCTAGTGTGACGTAGATCACAGTTCTCGCCGTGCCGCCGTCGTAAACCCGGCGCCGTCGCGTCCACCGCGAGCCTCACGGGGCCGGCGCCGGCCAACCCGCCCGCCCCGCAGCGCTGGACGATGCCACTGTCGCGGTGCACCGGTCAGGGCACCGCGACTTTTTTTGCCTCACTTGGTCCGGCCGCTCATCCGCTCCGCCACGCATTGCTCGACCAGACGCGCGCGGGTGTCGAGATCCTTGGCCTTGCGGTCGTTCTCGAACTTCATCCAGCACTGCTCCCTGGCCTTCTGCGTGGTGAGCGGCTCGGCCGGGGCAGGGGCGGCCGCGGCCGGCCCGGCCGGTTGCGCCGGTGCAGGCGGAGCCGGCGCGGGGGCGAGTTGCGCCTCGCCCGTGCTCTGCGCGCAGGCGGCAAGCGCCAGGACGGCGAACAGCGCGCAGGTCCGCGGTAGCGCTGCGGCGACGACAATTCGCATGAACCTGGACCCCGCTCGGCGCGACCAAAAGACGGACTGGAGCAGGTTCCGGGCGCGCATCAAGCGATCCTACGCCGGCCTCGCCTTCCCGGCCACCGGCGCGCTGCGCGCCCGGCACCGCTCGATCCGTTGCGCGTGATCTTGTCCGAAAAGTCTAGCAACTTTTCGGGATCACGCGTCAGCCCTTCTTGTACGGATTGGGCTGGCCGCCCTGCATCGAGCCCAGCGTCGTCGCGGGCTGCTGCGCGCCCTTCTTCTTCTTGTTCCACTCGGCCTTCGGTTTCTTCTTTTCCTTGTTGCTGCGCATCTGGCCTTTCGCCATGACGTCCTCCTGCTTTCTGCTGCGCTACGAGGATACCACGAGTCGCGGTCACGTCAGCGGGCAGTTGAGCATCTCGGCGCCGCTGATCGCGAGCGCATCCTGCTTCGACTTCGCATCGGGTGCGAAGCGGAACGTGGAAATCCGGTAGCGGCAGCCGATCTTCATCAGCCGCCAGATGTCGTCCGCGCTCTGGCCGTAGTAGCGCGCGCCGACCACCGGGTACACCGTGCCCTCGTCGTCCACCACATAGGCGAAGCGGCGGTCGACGGCGCCGAGCCCGCCGACGCTGGCGAAGTTCGCGACCGTGATCACGCTCGAGCCGCCGATCGCGATCTCCTGCGCGACGTACACGCCGATCGGCGCCGCGACGACGAGCCCAAGGAGCGACCAGAGAACGGATCGGAGACGAGCGGTCATCGGCGGTCGAATGTATTGGCGATCGCGGCCGCATGCCATGGCCGACGGCGCGCCATTCGCGGCCGGCCGTGCTTGCCCGCTTGCGCGGCGCCGTCCGAACACGCGATCATGCCGGATATTGCCCAAGGGAGCGTCGACATGCGCCTCGTCTGCGCCGCGCTGATGGTTCTGGCCGCGGGCACGTTCGCGCCGGCTGTGGCGCAGACCGCGTCCATCCCCGCCGCCGTGATGACGGATCTGGCGCCGACCGGCAAGCTGCGCGCCGCGATCAACTACGGCAACGGCGTGCTGGCGCAGCGCGGGCCGAACGGCGAGGCGCAGGGCATCACGGTCGAGCTGTCGCGCGAGCTCGGGCGCAGGCTCGGCGTGCCGGTCGAGCTGGTGGGGTTCGAAGCCGCCGGCAAGGTGTTCGAGGCGCTGAAAACGCAGAGCTGGGACGTCGCCTACATCGCGATCGAGCCGGTGCGCGCGGCCGAGATCGAGTTCACCGCGCCCTACGTGCTGATCGAGGGCACCTACATGGTGCCGAAGGACTCTGCGCTGAAGCAGATCGCCGACGTCGACCAGCCCGGCGTGCGCATCGCGGTCGGCCGCGGCTCGGCCTACGACCTCTATCTCGCGCGCACGCTGAAGCACGCGACCCTGGTGCGCGCCGCGACCGGCGGCGGGCGCGCGATGATCGACTTGTTCCTGGCCGACAAGCTCGAGGCCGCGGCCGGCGTGAAACAGCCGCTGGTCGCCTACGCCAGGACCGACCCGAACGTGCGCGTGATGGACGGCCGCTTCATGGAGATCCGCCAGGCCATGGGCACGCCCAGGGGACGCCTCGCGGGCGCCGCGTATCTGCGCGGCTTCGTCGAGGAGATGAAGGCGAACGGCTTCGTCGCCGCGGCGCTCAAGCGCTCGAATCAACCCGACGCCGCGGTCGCGCCGGCCGCGACCAACTAGAGCATGATCCCGAAAAGTGGATACCGGTTTTCGGAAAAAGATCATGCTCAAACAAAAAAGACCCATCCCATAGCCACTCAGCAAGAAGGGCCACGACTCGTGAGCATCCCCGCCGACGTCCTCAAAGATCTCGCCCCGACCGGCACGCTGCGCGCTTCCATCAACCTCGGCAACATCGTGCTGGCGCAGGGTACGCCGGAGAACCCGGGCGGCGTCACCCCGGACCTGGTGCGCGAGCTCGCCCGCCGTCTCGGCGTGCCGTCCGCGATGACGTGCTTCGATGGCGCCGGCAAGGCGTTCGAGGCGCTCAAGGCCGGCCAGGTCGACATCGTGTTCCTGGCGATCGAGCCGGTGCGCGCGGCCGAGATCGAGTTCACCGCGCCCTACGTGATCATCGAGGGCTGCTATGTCGTCCCGAAGGACAGCGCGTTGAAGGCGCCGGCCGATGTCGACCGGCCCGGCATCCGCATCGGCGTCAACAAGGCCTCGGCCTATGACCTGTTCCTCAGCCGCACGCTGAAGCACGCGACCCTGGTGCGCAGCGAGGACGGCGCGCGGACTTTCCTCAATGACAAGCTCGACGCCGCCGGCGGCGTGAAGCAGGCGCTGCAGAAATTCGTCGCCGCGCACCCGGAGGTGCGGCTGATCGACGAGCGCTTCATGGAGATCAGGCAGGCCATGGGCGCCGCCAAGGGACGGCTGGCGGGGGCCGGGTATCTGCGCGGTTTCATCGAGGAGATGAAGGCGAGCGGGTTCGTCGCCGAGGCGCTCAAGCGCAGCGGGCAGGGCGAGGCGACCGTGGCGCCGGCGGGATGAGGACAGCACCGCGCGGGGTTTCACGATGCCGGCGGCTCCGCGTCGCGTGCGCCGCGACGCAGACGGCCGAGCAGGCGCTCGTATGACGGGCGAACGTGCCCTGCGCGCAAGCCCGCGAGCCAGCATTGAAATGCGAACTTCTCCTCCGCGTAGTTTCCGTCCAGCTTGACTTGCGTCCATCCACTGCGGCCGGCGGTCAACAGCCCGGCTCCCCATCCGCGCACCGCGGCGGGCAGGGCCGGCTGCTGCCGGTTGTAGCATTCGGATGGATCGCCTCGGCAGGCGCGTGCGGAGCGGCAGCCGCGGCGCGGACACAGGCGATGGAATTCGAACGTGTCGCACAGGGCAGCGAAAAGCGGGCGGTGCCGGCGATTGAACGCCTCGGCGGCACCCGGTTCGCCGGCCTTGGCCGCGCGGCGCAGCCGGTCGCTCTCCGCGTCCATGCCGAGCTCGGGCTTCAGCATCGGGGCGGGCGGCAGGTCATCCTCGATGAAAGGGTCATCGAAATCCGCGGCCGGCCGCGCATTGCTGGATCGGGAGTCGACTGTCATTGGGGGATCTCTTCGGACAAAGCTTATCGCTTTCCGCGGCGCAGGGCGCCCGGGGGTGAGTGAGGGGAGCGAAGCGCCGGGAAGCGCTGGTGCGGATACGCCGCACCCGTGGTCCGCCTCGCGGTAGGACCCATCTCCGGATCGCCGGAGGATGACCGGCCAGTGACGCAGGCCGGCGCGCCTCTCGGCGCTTCGCCGCGGATTTATCGAGCCCGGGTCACGCTTTTCGGAAGGATCGAGCCTTCGCTGATCAGCCAGCTCCTGGCGGGTGGTCTTAGTGCCCTCCGGTGAAGTTCCCGGGTCGCCCGAGTGCGGGGTCGTGACTCCCCGCGCGCAGGGACCGCATCCTGATCCTGCCTTGAAGGCACCCCTAGAAAGCACCCCTCGTTGGATCGGGACGGACCTACTTTGAGTTGATCGAAGTCAAAGATCAAATGGTACTAGTATCTATCCTCAACGCCTGGTTGCCGCAAAAGGGATAATTGCTCGCGTCCGTCGGGCCAGCCGGCTTGCTCTCGCCATTGCCGCAATGCGCGCCTACAGTTTCGTCGACCTGTTTTCACTTCGTGAGGCGACCCATGACCCTTTCGCGGCTTCTCTGCACCACGGCGGCCCTGCTCCTGCTGGCGGGCGGCGCGCTGGCCAAACCCGGCACCGCGCTTTCGACCGTGAACCTGCGCGCCAACCCCGATACCGCGTCGGCGATCCTCGACAAGATTCCCGCCGGCAGCCGCCTCGACGTCGGCGACTGCACCGACGGCTGGTGCGCGGTGACCTGGAACGGCAAGGCCGGCTACGCGATCCAGAGCTCGCTCAACACCAGCGCCGGCACGGTGCGGCGCGCGCCGGCGAAGCGCGTTGCTCGCGCCGCGCCGCCGCCCGGTTATCGCGCGCCGCCCGGCTACGCGCCGCCCGGCTATGCGCCGCCCGGCAGCATCTATGACGACGACGATTTCGAGCCGGCCTACCCGGTCGGCCCGCGCGTCTATGTCGGGCCGCCGATGGTCTACGGGCCGGGGCCGTATTGGGGCTATCGGCCGTGGGGCTGGGGACCGGGCTGGGGATGGCGGCGGTGGTGAGGGGGTCCTTATCGACCCTTTTCCAAATAGGCTTCAGCTCGCGTGCGTGATCGAAATCGCGCGATTTCGACATAGCCCGGGGCGTGCTCGGCTGTCTCCGGCGATCGAACCACAACGAATTCTCTTCCGCACGCGTGAACGATTTCGGTCAGATCGTCGCTCTTGAGTGGAGACATGTGCCGAGCGCCGCAATGCGGGCAATCGTCGTCGCACATGCATGACCATTCGTCGGTCCAGGTGCGGCCGCAACTAGCGCAGATGTAGTGATTGCAAAACCACGCCATTTGCGTTTCCTGTCCGCCCGGCCGCACCGACGCGCGGCGCAAGCTAGCACGAATCCGTGGCCTCAGTCGTGTAGCCTTAGTCTGTAACAATCTCGCGCAACGAAATCGAGGAGGTAGCCTCGATCACGCAGCACTCTGCTTTCGACGTCACGTTTAAGCGGCGGAAGTCCTACCCTTCGGAAACCCGGGTCAGGCGCGGACGGTGTCTCGTCCATGTCGAGCTGCTCGAGAAGCTTGGCCGCAACGACCTGTGCGCGTGCAACTTGGGACGCGGGTTTCAAGGCCTGCTGCATGCGGTCGGGCCGGCACGACGGGTCGAATCGGGATGACTACTTTCAGGGAATCGTAGGGCGGGCAAGGCGCGCTTACGCGCCGTGCCCGCGCATTTCCGCGTGCGCTGTCGTGGTGGGATCACGCGGGCACGGCGCGTCGCAGCGGCGCGAATACCGACGCGCAGCGTGTTGCGCCTTTGCCCGCCCTACGATTTCGTCTTCGTCCGTTTCCTCACGCGTCTCTTCCCCGCCGCTTTGTACACCATGGCCTCGAGCTTCATGCCGTCCGGATCGGTGAAATACACCGCGTAATACTTATCGTCGTAATACTCGCCCGGCGGGTCGACCACGGTCATGCCATGCTGCGCCAGGAACGCGCCGAGGTCGTCAACGTCCTTGCGGCTCGCCAGCTCGAACGCATAGTGGTGAAAGCCGACGTCGCCCTTGCGGTACCGGCGCTTGCGCCCCTGCGCGTCGGCCTCCGCGATCCAGAACAGCGTCTTGCCGTTGCTCCAGCCGAGCATGCTGGAATAATCGTGCTTGAGCTTGAAGCCGAGGAAGCCGAGCACCTTGGCGTAGAACGCCTGCGAGCGCGCGACATCGCCGACGCTCAGGACCAGATGATCGATGCCGGTGACGCGGGCCATGGTGGGCTCCTCGATTGGGGTCTGTCACGTGCTTGCTCACACGCGGGCGCGGATGATACGAGACGCGCCCGCGCGGCCAAAGGGGCCGCTCAACACGTGGAGGCGTGCCATGCGCAAGCAGCGCGATCTCGCAGACCTCCCCTGCTTTCGACGTCTCGTCTAAGCGGCGGAAGTCGTTCCCCTCGGAAACACATGTCAAACGTGGGCGGCGCTTCGTCCACGGTGACGTCGAGCTCGCCGAGAAGCTCGGCCGCAACGATCTGTGCCCGTGCAATTCCGGACGCCGGTTTCAAGGCCTGCTGCATGCGGGCGGGCCGCCACGACGGGTCGAACCGGGATGACTACTTTCAGGGAGTGACGCGGCGCAGACCCCCTCCCGGCGCTTCGCGCCGACCTCCCCCACAAGGCAGGGCTATCGCATATGGCGCTGTTGCTTGCCTCGCACCGAAAGCGCCACAGCACCTCCCCCCTTGTGGGGGAGGTCGACCGCCGGAGCCCGCAGGGCGGAGGCGGGCGGGAGGGGGTCTTTGCTTTGTCTTTGCAGCGCAGACTCTTCGTGCTTGTGGCGAGTCCCCCTCCGGCCTCGCTTCGCGAGGCCACCTCCCCCACAAGGGGGGAGGGAGGCTGTGGCGCTTTCAGTGTCGATTCCGTTTCAGAAACAGCGCTGCGTGTCATATGCGATAGCCCTGCCCCACAAGGGGGGAGGCGGACCGCGCTGCGCGCGGTGCGCTTCGCGCCCTCGACATTGCTCCCGTGGATGCCACGCGGACAAACCTGCCTCGCTGGCGCGAGGCAGGTTTTGCCCGCCCTGCGAAGCTTAGCCGCGCTACATGAACAGCAGCATCCCCTGCATCGGCGCCGGCGACAATTGCGCGTACTCGATCTCCACCTCGACCAAGACATTCCCCACCTGCAGGGACTGTCCGATGTCGGTTTCTTCGAAGCCGTCGCCTCCCACGTTGAGGTGGCTGCCGTCCAGCGTGCCGGTGCCGCCGTAGGGCAGCAATGTCAAGTTGCCGGCGCCCCAGTTGATGACCCCGTCTGGGTTGCTGATGCCGACTTCGGTCAGCGTCACGTTCCCGGTGTTGGTGAAGAAGGCCGTGAAGTCGATCGTCTCGCCGACATTGAATTGACCGTTCTCCGGATTGTCGTCGTTGTAGCCGAGCGTCCCCACGGTGAACGTGAATGCCGGGTTGTAGTCGACCGGCACCTCGGCGCTGCTGGTCTGGTCGGCCAGTTCGTCGCTCGCCAGCGTGGCGGTGTTGTCGATGTCGCCATCGCCCCCGCCATTGGTGTCGATGTCCGACTGCTGCGCCGTGTAGGTTCCGACATAGGTCCACACTTCGCCGACGTTCAGCGTGCCGGGGGCCGTGGTGTCGCCGCTGGCGGCGCTCAGCGATCCATTCGGCGGCGTCAGCAGCGGGTCGCTAACCGAGGTGCCGGTCAGGGTCACGTTGCCCTCGTTGCGCACCTCGATCTCGTAGGTGATGACGTCGCCGGCCGCGTCGACATGGCCGTTCGGCCCGTCGCCGCCCACGTCCGTCACCGACTTCAGGATGCTGTAGGCCGGGTTGCGGTCGATCTGCACCGCGGCGCTGCTGGTCTGGTCGGCCAGCTCGTCGCTCGCCAGCGTGGCGGTGTTGTCGACAAAGCCGGTAGTGCCCAGGGGCTCGCCGCCGTTGTTGTCGATGTCCGACTGCTGCGCGGTGTAGCTCCCGGTGTAGGTCCAGGTTTCGCCGACGTTGAGCGTGCCGGGCTCGAAGGTGTCGCCGCTCGCGGCGCTCAGCGTCCCGTTGAGACCCTGCAGCAGCGGGTCGCTGACCGAGGTGCCGGTCAGGTCGACGTTACCGTCGTTGCTCACCAGGATCTGGTAGGTGATCACGTCGCCGGCCGCGTCGACATGAGCGCTCGCGGCGCCGCCGCCGACGCCCGTCACCGTCTTCGCGATGCTGTAGACCGGGTTGCGGTCGATCGGCGTCGCGGTGCTGCTGCTCAGGTCCTCCGGCTGCTGGGTGGTGTGGGCGGTCGCGGTGTTGTCGATAAAGCCATCCTCGCCGATGGGCTCGCCGCCGTTGTTGTTGATGTCCGACTGCTGTGCCTCATAGGTCCCGGTGTAGGTCCAGGTCTCGCCCACGTCGAGCTCGCCGTCGGCCACGCCGGATTCGGTCCGCGCGCTCAGCGTTCCGTTGTCGCCGGTGAGCAATGGATCGCTCAACGTCACGCCGGTGAGCGTCATGTTGCCGGTGTTCGTGAGGACAATGCTGTAGCGGATGATGTCGCCGGCTTCGTCGACGTGGCCATCTGCCCCGTCACCTCCGACGTCGGTCACCGTCTTCAGGATGCTGAAGGCCGGATTCTGGTCGATCGGCACCGACTCGCTGCCGCTCGCCGCCGCGTTCTCGGCGGTCACCACCGACGCCGTGTTGTTGTGGGTCAGGCCGGGATCGGCGGGAGCAACGGTCGGAACGCCAGAACCATTACGGTTGTCGATGTCGTCCTGGGTCACGATGTAGCTGGCGGAGAACAGCCAGGTCTCGGTCTCGTTGATCCTGCCGTCGGCGTTCAGATCGCCGTCGTTGACGTTGTCATTGTTGTCGTCGACCCCCGGCAGGACCGTATTGAACTGGAACGTCTCGCCCTCGTCCTCTTCACCGTTCCGGTTGGTGTCGCCGGCGTTGTAGAACTGGAACGTCTCGCCGCCGTCCTCGTTGCCGTTCTGGTTCGTGTCGCCGGCGTTGTAGTAGAAGAACGTTTCGCCCGGGTCTTCCACTTCGTTCTGGTTGTTGTCGCCGATGTTCTGGTAGTGCCAGATCTCGTCGTTGTCCTGCAGACCGTTGCTGTTGGTGTCCCACAGGTTCTTGAACTGCCACTTCTCGCCGTCCTCCTGGACGCCGTTCTGGTTCGCGTCGCCGACCCAGGTCTCGCCGACTTGGTGAATGCCGTCATTGTTCGTGTCGCCGAGATTGTAGGCGGGATAGGCCCAGGTCTCTCCGCCATCGAGGAACCCGTCCTGATCCGAGTCGCCGATATAGACGTATTGGAACGTCTCCCCCGGGTCGCGCTGACTGTTCTGGTCGGTGGGATCGACGACGCCGTTGTTGTTGTCGTCGCCGAGATTGAAGTCGCCGTCGGTGATCTGGACGAAGAGCTGCGCGTTCGGGTTCTCGACCGGGGCGCTCGGATCCACGACCGGACTGGTGTTGATCGACGGATCGGTGACCACCGGGTTGTTCAGCGTGATATTGCCGTTGGTCCCCCAGCTCACCGAGACGATGTAGTGGATCACGTCGCCGGCGGCATCGGCCGCCGTGGTGCCCACCGCTTCATCGGTGCTGGTGATGCTGTCGAAGGCCTTGTCCAGCGCCACCAGCGGGCGCGCGTCCACCGGAACGGAGGCCGAGGCGGTATCGAGCTGCTCGGGAAGATGCCCGGTCTGGTCGCTGCCCGCCGACACCGTATTGTTGATGGGTGGCTCGCCGCCGATCGCGGCCTCGTCGAGGTCGTTCTGCGTCACCGTATGGTGGGCGCTGTAGGTCCAGATTTCCCCGACGTTGAGGATGTTGTCGTTGTTGCCGACCTGGTCGAGGCCGCGCGTCAGGTCGCTGACCGACGGATCGCTCACCGTGATGCCGGTCAGGTTGACGTTGCCGGTGTTGGCGAGGGTCATCGAATAGGTGATGACCTCGCCGTCCTGGTCGGCGGTGCCGCCGTCAACCGAGGCGGACTTCGAGATGTTGAGCGCGGCCTTGGTGCCGCCGCCGGGACCGGTTTTGCCGCCGCGGACCGCCCATTCCTCGTTGCCGTTGTTCGAAATCCAGCTGCCCCCGGTCAAGCCGAACTCGGAAAAGAGATAGACATAAGGAACGCTCGGATTGAAGGCGACGTTCGGGATCAGGACCCGGACGTCGCTCTTGCCGCTACCGGACGACAGATCGGAATCGATCGCGATCCAGCTGTCGCCGCCGGCGTCGAGATCGTAGGCCAGATAGTTGACGCCGCCGGTAAATCCCACATTGGAGATGAAGCCGGTCAGGTTGCCCGACTGTTCCTGCCAGATCTGCAGTTCGTCTAGGGAAATGAAACGGTTGTCGCCGGTGCCCCCTTCATTGGTGTCGAGCAGAAACTCGCGATAGAGCACGCCCTCGATCGTGCCGCCGGTGCCGTCGCCTTCGACGATCGGAATGTTCGCCAGCAGCAGCGAATGATTGTGGTTGGCGTTGGTGGTTTCGTTGAACTGCACCGGCCTGAAGTCGGAATTATATCCAGACTCGTTCTGCGAATGGGACATTGACAGGAACGCCGGGAACGCGCCGGTGCCTGCATTGACCTGTTCGGCGGCGAAGACGGCGTCACCGACGTATCCGAAATTGCCGGACGTGGTCAGGTCGACGGTGGACGATGAAGCGGGCGGTGTCGGCATTGTTGTCGCTCCCGTGCATTTGTTGAATCTTGTGATGAAGCCACGTGATCGAAAGTCGGCAGTCTCCCCTATCCACCCCTCGCAAGCGAAGATCGAACGCGACGCTACTCAAACGCTCCGCTACTCAACCAAGTGTCTGTTTTCCGCTACTCAACCAAGTGTCTGTTTCATGTGTCCCGACGCAGTGAGCCGACGTCGACCGATACGGCTGGCGGTGTCGGCATGGTGTCGCTCCCCGTACGCTGCGCAATTGAACGTTGATCGACGGACAATGGTAACCGGGTAACTTTACGCGCAAGCCGGGCGCGCTGGCTAGATCAGTTAAAATACCACAAACGGCAAAATAAAGGCCAGCGCACGCGTTTGGGTTGCGGTACGCGACCGGCTCACCGTCCGTTGCATGCGTCGCTGCCGCGGCCTAGAGCAGGATGACTTTTCTTCGAATCGTCATCCCGCTCTACCTTATTGTTGAAGCGTGATCTTTTCCGAAAACCGGTACCCACTTTTCGGGATCACGCTTTAGCCGTTCGTTGCCTGCGGTCATTTCGGCGTTGCGCCGAAGCGTTGCGCGGCGACATCGAAAAAGAGGACACGTTCTGCAGGGTCTTGCCATATTGCGCGGCCGCTCCGACGATGAAGCCATCGACGAAGGGGTCGGTCAGGAAGGCGCGCCGCTTGACGCGGAATTCGCATTGGCGGCGAGGACCGGCGCCAGCAACCTCTTGAGCTCGGCGAGCTCGGGTGAATCGCCCAGCAAAGCCATTAGCGCAGCTCCCTATTTGCCGAAGGCGCCGGTGGCGCCCGCCAAGGCCAACACCAGCATCGGGATCGACCACCATTCCATTCCAATCCAGAACAGCGAATGCAGGTTGTCGGCATAGGCTGCGCGCCGCGGCTGGTTCAGCGCCTGCCCGACGAAAAATTCACCACCGCGGCTATGACAAATCCGACGGCGCCGGCGATGCGCGCGGCCATGACACCGTGCAGCAGGATGCCCAGCACTCCGCCCAGGACGCCGATCACCAGGCTCAAGATTCCCCAGCCGCGCCAGATCACCATCAGCAAACTGCCATGTGGATAACGGGAAAGAAGGAGGACTCGGACGCTGGTCGCAATTTGTTGCAACAGCGGCGGCGCGTTGACAACGCCGAGATAACTGTAACTTGCGCTGAGCGCACGCCTTGGTGAAAAAGTTCCAGTCGACGAACAGCGCCGCCCGGTGCGACTCGAGCTTTCCCTCTCCCGCCTCGGACCTGCGGTCCTCGGCACCCTCTCCCGCTGCGCGGGAGAGGGGAACGCGCGGCGCTTTCAGCGCTGATTACCGTCCCTTGCGCTTGAAGCCGCCGTGCATGCCGGGCCGGCCGAGGGTGGAGCGCGGCGCGCTTGCGTCACGATGCGGGACCGCCTCGACGCCGGGGCCCATCTCGTCGAGCGTGGGTTTGCGCGCCTTACCGTGCGGCGCCCCCTCCCGGCGCTTCGCGCCGACCTCCCCCACAAGGGGGGAGGTGACCGCGCTTCCGCGCGGTGCGCTTCGCGCGCCGGCAAACTTCGCCGTCGGATCGTCCACCACCGCCAATTCCGTGGCGCGCAGGCGCTTGATCTCGTCGCGCAGCCGTGCGGCCTCTTCGAAATTCAGGTCGGCGGCGGCCTCGCGCATGCGCGTCTCGAGGTCGGCGAGCACGGCCTCGAAGTTGTGTCCGATGGTGACGGCGTCCTCGGCAAAGCCGGAACCGACCTCGACCAGCACGTGGTCGCGCTCGTACACCGACTTGAGGATGTCGTGGATCGAGCGCTTGATGCTCTCGGGCGTGATGCCGTTGGCGCTGTTGTATTCGACCTGTTTCTCGCGCCGCCGGTTGGTCTCCTCGATGGCGCGCTGCATCGAGCCGGTCTCGCTGTCGGCGTAGAGGATCACCCTGCCGTCGACATTGCGGGCGGCGCGGCCGATGGTCTGGATCAGCGAGGTCTCGCTGCGCAAAAAGCCCTCCTTGTCGGCGTCGAGGATCGCCACCAGCGCGCATTCCGGGATGTCGAGCCCCTCGCGCAACAGGTTGATGCCGACCAGCACGTCGAAGGCGCCGAGGCGCAGGTCGCGGATGATCTCGATGCGCTCGATGGTGTCGATGTCGGAGTGCATGTAGCGCACGCGGATGCCCTGCTCGTGCAGGTATTCGGTCAGGTCCTCGGCCATGCGCTTGGTCAGCACGGTGACCAGCGCGCGATAGCCGGCCTGCGCCACCTGGCGCAACTCGCCGACCAGGTCGTCGACCTGCGTGCGCGCGGGCCTGATATCGACCGGCGGGTCGATCAGCCCGGTCGGGCGGATCACCTGCTCGACGAACACGCCGTTCGATTGGTTCAGCTCCCATTCGCTCGGCGTCGCCGACACCGCCATGGTCTGCGGGCGCATCGCGTCCCACTCCTCGAAGCGCAGCGGGCGGTTGTCCATGCACGAGGGCAGCCGGAAGCCGTACTCGGCCAAGGTCGCCTTGCGGCGGAAGTCGCCGCGGTACATGCCGCCGAGTTGCGGCACGGTGACGTGGCTCTCGTCGACGAACACCAGCGCGTTGTCGGGCACGTATTCGAACAGGGTCGGCGGCGGCTCGCCCGGCAGGCGGCCGGTGAGATAGCGCGAATAGTTCTCGATTCCCGCGCACGAGCCGGTCGCCTCCATCATCTCCAGGTCGAAGATGGTGCGCTGCTCCAGCCGCTGCGCCTCGAGCAGGCGGCCGGCGGCGTTGAGCTGGTCGAGCCGCCAGCGCAGCTCCTGCTTGATGCCGCTGATCGCCTGCAGCAGGGTCGGACGCGGCGTGACGTAGTGCGAGTTGGCGTAGATCTTGACGAAGGAGAGCTCGTCGGTCTTGTGGCCGGTGAGCGGATCGAACTCTTCGATGCTCTCCACCTCGTCGCCGAACAGGTTGACGCGCCAGGCGCGGTCTTCGTAGTGCGCCGGGAAGATGTCGAGCGTGTCGCCGCGCACGCGGAACGAGCCGCGATAGAAATCCTGCTGCGTGCGCTTGTACTGCAGCGCCACCAGGTCGGCGATGAGCTGGCGCTGGTCGATGCGCTCGCCGCGCTTCAAGGCGAAGGTCATGGCCGAATAGGTCTCGACCGAGCCGATGCCGTAGATGCATGACACCGAGGCCACGATCACCACGTCGTCGCGTTCGAGCAGCGCGCGCGTCGCCGAATGGCGCATGCGGTCGATCTGCTCGTTGATCGAGGATTCCTTCTCGATATAGGTGTCGGTGCGCGGCACGTAGGCTTCCGGCTGGTAGTAGTCGTAGTAGGAGACGAAGTACTCGACCGCGTTGTCGGGGAAGAAGCTCCTGAACTCGCCGTAGAGCTGGGCCGCGAGCGTCTTGTTCGGGGCGAGGATCAGCGCCGGGCGTTGCGTCGCCTCGATCACCTTGGCCATGGTGAAGGTCTTGCCCGAGCCGGTGACGCCGAGCAGCACCTGGGTGCGGTCATGGCGCCTGACCCCCTCGACCAGCTCGGCGATCGCCTGCGGCTGGTCGCCCTTGGGCTCGAAGTCGGACTTGATCTGCAGGCGGATGCCGCCTTCGGATTTCTCCGGGCGCGGCGGACGGTGCGGCGTCCATGCGATGGCGCCTTTGAATTCGGCGCGGCCCTCGCGCAGCAGGCGATCAAGCGATTCGGCCGTGGCGGCGACGCCCATCGACTGGATGTCGCCGCGCTCCAGCGGGCGCCGCTCGCGCTTCGGGCGCTCGAACCGCGGCTCGGGAAACGACACCGCGTCGCCGTCGAGACCGAGCGCGCGCGCCAGTTCCGGCGAGGCCTCGCGCAGCTCCGCATCGTCGCGATATGTCGCTTGCGGGGCTTCGCTGAAGCCAGTCGGACTCGACGTCGCCGCCGCTGGCTCAGTGTGCTCCCTCCCCCCTTGTGGGGGAGGGCGGGGGAGGGGGGTGGTTGCTTGCGGCACGCCTGGAGTCTCTACGGATGGACCCCCACCCCCGACCCCTCCCCACAAGGGGGAGGGGAGCGGAGAGGGCTGAGCGTTATCCCGCGTCGACTTCCTGGCCGTATGCGCGGCGGAAAAGTCCGCGCGCCGGTCGAATGAATTATCCGGCGGCGGCTGCAGCCCAGTCCCTGACCCGACCCCCGCGGTTCCCTTCGCAATCCCCGGATTGAGCAGCTGCTCCAACGCAGGCGCCATGGGTGTGGAGGGTTCGCGCGCGGCCTTGGCACGCGTCGGGCGCGCCGGGTCCTTCGGCTTCTTCGAGTCGGGCGGTCTGGCCATCGGCCGAATATGGGTTGGCGAAAGCGGCGAGGGAAGGGCGTGTTCATTCCTACCAGCACGACGGGCGCGATCGTGCAAAATTTCAATGCCGGATTTGAACGCCGTGCTGAGCCAAGCCGAGGGACCGAGCAGCTGAACCGGCCCAACGAAAGTTGACAGCCATCACGTTCGCATGGGACGGCGAGGACGCGATCGAGGTCGATCTGGAGGACTATCATGGCAAGTAGGACGCTGCGGCATCGCAAGATCGAACCGGCGCATCCAGGCGAACTGTTGCGCGAAGTGGCGATTCCCGCGACCGGCAAGAGCAAGACCGAGATCGCACGCTTGCTGAAGCTGTCGCGCCAGACGCTTTATGATGTCCTCGGCAGTAAGCAACCAGTGACGCCGCAGATCGCGGTGCGGCTCGGAAAGCTTTTCGGCGACGGCGCGGCGGTATGGCTCAGGATGCAGAACGAGTACGACATCTGGCACGCAGAACGCGACATGCGCGATGAGCTCTCCAAGATTCCGACGCTGAGCGCGGCCTGAACGGATTCGCCGTTCCCGGCGGTCGAGCCGCGGCACGTGGTTGCGGCTGGGCGCTGAAGGCTACTGCGGCTCGAACTTCGCCGCCTTGAGCAGCGCGACCTGACGCGGGACTTCCGCCGCGATGAAGCGCTCGGTCCCTTCGATGGTCTCGATCACCGGCTCGAGCAGCGCGGTTTCGAGCCGCTTGACGACCTCGGGCTCCCGCATGGCCTGCCGCATCAGGCCGTTGATGCGCTCGCGGATCTCGCGCGGCGTGCCCTTCGGCGCCCACAAGGCGTACCACGAGTGGAACTCGAAATCGGGAACGCCGCCTTCGATCAGGGTGGGAAACTCGGGCGCGAGCGAACTGCGCTCGCGCGTCGCCAGCCCGAGCGCGCGCACGCGGCCCTCGCGCGCGGCCGGCAGCAGCGCGAACGAGGAATCGATCAGGAGCTGCACGTGGCCGCCGATCACGTCGGTGAGCGCCGGCGCGGTGCCGCGATAGGGCGTGGTCGCGATGTTGAGGCCGGTCTTCTGCATGAAGTCGACGGCGGCGAGGTGCCCGGGCGCGCCCAGCGCCGGCACCGCGAAGGTCCAGTCCTTCGGCGCGGCCTTGGCGGCGGCCACCACCTCGGCGACGCTGCGTTGCGGCAGCTGCGGCGCCATCACCATGACCAGGGGTGCACGTGCGGTGCGGCCGATCACCGTAAAGTCGGCCTGCGGATCAAACGTCACGCCGCGCACGGCGTGGTTCATGATGATGTGGTTGAAAGCCGAAGCAAGGATCGTGTAGCCGTCCGGCGCCGCGTTGAACACCGCGGTGGTGCCGACCGCGCCGCTGCCGCCGCTGCGGTTCTCCACCACCACGGTGGCGCCGAGCTTGTCCTGGATGCGCTGCGCCGCGAGCCGCCCCATGGCGTCGTTGGCGGCGCCGGCCGGGAACGGCACGATGACGCGCACCGGCTGGCCGGTGGGCCAGCCCTGAGCGCGCACCGCCGGCGCGGCGAGCACGGTGGCGGTCGAGAGCAGGAACGTGCGACGATTCATGATTATTTGGACCATGGAGGCTTCGCTCATCATCGGATAGAACGGTCGACCAATGGCGGCAAGTCCATTCACGGGAGGACATCGTGCGTCATCCAATCCGATCGACACGACGCGGCTTGCTCAAGGGCGCCGGAGCGGCGCTGGCGGCGCCATTTCTTGCCACGACGGCCCTCGCGCAGGAGTGGCCGGCGCGGCCGGTGCGGGTGATCGTGCCGTATCCGCCGGGCGGCGGCGCCGATACGGTGAGCCGCATCTATTTCGCCAAGCTCGGCGAGACGCTCGGCCAGCAATTCGTCATCGACAACCGCGGCGGCGCCGGCGGGACGATCGCGGCGGCGGCGGCCGCCAAGGCCGATCCCGACGGCTACACCATCCTCTATGACGCCACCGCGTTCTCGGTGAACCCGTTCCTCTATCCGCGGCTTCCCTTCGACTATGAGAAGGATTTCCAGCCGGTGTTCCTCGCCTCGCTGGTGCCGAACATCCTCGTCGTCACGCCCTCGGTTGCGGCGAAGACCGTCGCCGACGTGATCGCGCTGGCCAAGGCCACGCCCGGCGGGCTCGACTTCGCGTCGTCGGGCAACGGCACGGTGCAGCATTTGTCGCTCGAAATGTTCCGCCACGTCACCGGCGTGAAGATCAATCACATTCCGTATCGCGGCGGCGGACCGGCGCTCAACGACGTGATCGGCGGCCAGGTGAAATTCTTCTTCTCCAACGGCGCGGCCTCGATCGGCCACGTGCAGGCCGGCGCGGTGCGGGCGATCGCGCATACCGGCAAAGGCCGGCTCGGTACCTTGCCCGACCTGCCGCCGGTCGCCGACACGCTCGCGGGCTTCGAGGCCTACGAGTGGAACGGCGTGTTCGTGCCGACCGGCACGCCGGCGGCGATCGCGGTAAAGCTCAATGCCGGATTGAACGCGATGCTCAAGCAGGCCGAGGTGACCGGGCGGCTCGACAAGCTCAACGTCGAGTATCGGCCCAACACGCCGGACGAGTTCCGCGCCTTCGTGGCGGCCGAGATGAGCAAGTGGAGCCGCGTGGTCAAGGAAGCGGGCATCAAGCTTGGGTGAGGGAGCGGTGCCACCGCCTCCGGCACAGGCTGACTCGCCCAACGCCTCTTGCTAGTTTGCGCGGATGGCGCCGCTGCGCAAGATCCTCGCCGACCAGCGCGACCTGCTGCTGTTCCGGCCGTTCAAGCCGGACCTGGCGCAGCATTGGCAGGCCTATCTGGCCTGGGGCCTGTTCACGACCTGGCTCGTCGGCGTCGGGCGCTATTGGGACCACCCGAGCGCCGCGCCGTGGCAGTACGCAGGCCTCGGCTCGCTCGCCTACGTGTTCGTGCTCGCCGCCTTGCTGTGGATCATCGTCGCGCCGCTGAAAGCCCGCCACTGGAGCTATCGCGGCGTGCTGATCTTCGTCACGCTGACCTCGCTGCCGGCGCTGCTCTACGCGATCCCGGTCGAGAAGTTCATGTCGCTCGCGCAAGCGCAGGCGGTGAACGTTCTGTTCCTCGCCGTGGTCGCGGCGTGGCGCGTCGCGCTGCTGATGGTGTTCCTGCGCCGCGCGGCCGGCTTGAGCGCGCTCGGCGTGACGGTCGCCAGCTTCCTGCCGATCACCTTGATCGTCACCGCGCTGGTGATGCTGAACCTGGAGAAGGCGGTGTTCGACCTCATGGGAGGAAACCGCGAGGAGACCCAGAACGACGCCGCCTATATGGTGCTGATCCTGATCTCGGTGTTCTCGGTGCTGGCGAGCCCGATCCTGCTGATCATCTACGGCGTGCTGGTGTATCGGGCGCAGCGGAGTCCGTAGGGCGGGCAAAGCGCGACACGCCGCGTCGAAATTGGCGCGAATGCAGCGCGCGTGCCCGCCGTGGAGCCGGCCGCTTCCGCGGATGCGCGGGCACGGCGCACTCGCGCGGCGGACTATCGCGACGACGTCATGTCGCGCCTTTGCCCGCCCTACGCCAACCCGGCAGGCGCGCGTCGAGGAACGCGGTGATCGCGGCCTCGTGGCGGTGATAGGCGAGGCCGGCCGCGATGACGCCGACGCCGATCAGCGAGAGCGCGAACGGGAACAACAGCGAGTCCTTGAACACGCGGTCGGCCAGATCGCCGAGGTAGCCGGCGATGCCGAGCACGCCGAACACCGCATAGGCGCGCCGCGACAGGAACAGCGCCATGAGCAGCAAGCCGACATTCATGGCGCAATAGAGCGCCTTGGCAAGCTCGCTGCCGGAGTGCGACATCGAGATGCCGCCCCAGAACGCCATCAACCCGAACAGGTGCAGCCAGAACGCAAAGTCGCCGTCGCGCTGGCGCCGGTCCACGATCCACGCCACCGCGAGCACGGCGAGCCCGAACGCGACCGAGAGCTGGCGCCGCGTCTCGAACGTCGCATAGGCCATGTTGTCGATCCACGGCGCCAGGTCCATCGACATGAACCAGAGCGCGAGCGCGATGATCGAGACGATGAACGGGAAGCGGTAGAAGCGCAGCGCCGCCAGCGCGGCGGCGATCGCGGCGAGCTCCATGAACAGCCAGCTGCCTTTGATCCAGAGGTAGAACTGGCGCAGCGTGCCGGGGCGGCCGAACTCGCCCCACATCCCGAGCGCGTCCTGGATGCCGTACACGGCGAGCGGCGCCATGGTGACGGCGATCGCGATCAACAGGCCGCCGGGCACGCGCAGGTTCTTGTTGGTCCAGAGATGATGGCCGGCGGCGGCGAACGCGATCGCGTAGACGACCGCGGTGAGGGTGAGCGCGGTGCCGCCCATGCGCGCGAAGGCGAGCGTCGAGAACAAGCCCATCGCGCCGATGACGATCAGCGCGCCGGCGTACCAGAGCAGGTGCACCACGTCGAACTTCGATCCCGTACTCTGCGCCGTCCCGCGCGCCTGCAAGAAGTCCATGAGCCGCGCGAGCTGCGGCGCGTCGAGCACGCCGGCGGCGGAGGCCGCGCGCAAATCGTGGTCGGAAAACCGCATGGTCGTCTCCCCGGGCTGAAATGCTCCGTCTATTAGTGCGGCGCGGCGTGAACATGGTTCACGTCGGGGAAACACGTTACGCATTTTAAACCACGCCGATTAACCCGGGCTTGCGAGGTCGTCGGCTAACCTGCGGCAAAAGATGGGGAAACGGCGCCAAGGACAGGCGACCAGGGCATGCAACAAGCCGCCATGGAAACCGGCCGCGAAACGGACCGGATGAAAGCCCTGCTGGCGCTGCACGAAGCGGCGCTGGCGAGCATGACGCACGGCTTGTGCATGGTCGATGCCGAGCATCGCATCGTGCTGTTCAACCAGCGCTTCCTCGACATGTACGACCTTTCGGGCGATTTCATCCGGGTCGGCGTGTGGATGCGCGACGTGGTCCACCACGTGGCCGGGCGCGGCTACTTCCCCAGTGCCAGCCCCGAGCAGGTGTGGGCGCGCCGGCTCGAGCGCATGGCGCACGGCAAGCCGTTCCGCCAGCGCCAGAACTTGAGCAACGGCCGCTCCTACACGCTGCACTACCATCCGATCGCCGACGGCGGCTGGGTCACGCTGTGCGAGGACGTGACCGAGCGCCAGCGCATGGAAAGCGATCTGCGCGAGCAGAACCTGCTGTTCGACGCCGCGCTCGACAACATGGCGCACGGCCTGTGCGTGTTCGACCCGGACTGGCGCGTGGTGGTGCGCAACCGCCGCTATCTCGAGATCTACGGGCTCGGTCCGGACGACGCGCAACCGGGTACGCCGCTGCTCGATCTCATGCGCGGCAGCCTGGCGCGCGGACTGCGCAGCTCCAATCTCAGCGCGGAAGAGATCTTCACCGATTTCAAGCGTCGCGTGGCGGAGAACGACGAGGTCATCGTGCACCGCCGTCTCGGCGGCCGGCTCGTCGCCGTGCGCCATCAGCGGATGGCGAACGGCGGCTGGGTCGGCACCTACGAGGACATCACCGAACGCGAGCGCGCGGTGGCGGCGCTGCAGGAGCAATACCGGCGCTTCGACGTCGCGCTCAACAACATGGTGCACGGCCTGTGCATGATCGATGCCGATTTCCGCGTCATCGTGTGCAACAGCCGCTACATGCAATTGTTCGGCTTCTCGGACGCGATCGTGAAGCCGGGCGCGCACATGCGCGACGTGCTGGCGCACAGCGTGGCGCTCGGCAACTACCGCGACGTCACGGCCGAGCAGGTCTACGCCGCCTATGTGGAGCGGCTGCGCGGCAGCAACGCCGCCCACGACCGGGTCATGCCCGACGGGCGCTTCATCCGCATCACGCATCAGCCGATGGCGAACGGCGGCTGGACCGCGATCTTCGAGGACGTGACCGAGCGCCACAAGGCCGAGCAGAACATCGCCCACATGGCGCGTCACGACGCGCTGACCGACCTGCCGAACCGCGTCCTGTTGCGCGAGAAAATGGCCGAGGGGCTCGACCGCGTGGCGGCGACGGGCGAGTCGATGGCGGTGCTCTGCCTCGATCTCGATAATTTCAAGCACGTCAACGACACGCTCGGCCATCCGATCGGCGACCGCATGCTGCGCACCATGGGCGAGCGGCTGCGCGCCGCAGTGCGCGACAGCGACACCGTGGCGCGGCTCGGCGGCGACGAGTTCGCGATCCTGCAATGCGGCACCAGCCGCGCGGCCGCGGAAGCGCTGGCGCGCCGGCTGGTCGACATCGTGTCGGCGCCGATGAGCATCGACGCGCACGAGATCAATGCCGGGGTGAGCATCGGCATCGCGCTCGCGCCGGCCGACGGCGCGGCCGCCGACCACTTGATGAAATGCGCCGATCTCGCGCTCTATCGCGCCAAGGCGGAGGGGCGGCGCACGTACCGCTTCTTCGAGCCGGACATGGACGCGCGCATCCAGGCGCGCCGCGCGCTCGAGCTCGACCTGCGCCGCGCGCTGACCGAAGGCCAGCTGGCGCTGGTCTATCAGCCGCAGGTCCATCTCGCGAGCAACGAGATCGTCGCCATGGAGGCGCTGCTGCGCTGGAAGCATGCCGAGCGCGGGCCGGTTCCGCCCTCCGAATTCATCCCGCTGGCCGAGGAGATGGGGCTGATCGTGCCGCTGGGCGAATGGGTGCTGCGCACCGCCTGCGCCGAGGCGGCGCGCTGGCCCGATCCGATCAAGGTCGCGGTGAATTTGTCGCCGGTGCAGTTCCGCACGCGCGGCCTGGTCGCGACCGTCACCAGCGCGCTCGCCGCCGCGCACCTGCCGGCGCATCGGCTCGAGATCGAGATCACCGAGGCGGTGCTGCTGCAGGAGGACGAGGCGACGGTCGGCATCCTGCATCAGCTGCGCGCGCTCGGCGTGCGCATCGCGATGGACGATTTCGGCACCGGCTATTCGTCGCTCAGCTACCTGCGCTCGTTCCCGTTCGACAAGATCAAGATCGACCGCTCGTTCATCGCCGACAGCGAGCACAACCGCGACTCGGCGGTGATCGTCGGCGCGATCGCCAATCTGGGCGCAAGCCTCGGCATCGCGACCGCGGCCGAGGGCATCGAGACCGTGGAGCAGATGGAGCTGGTGCGCCGCGCCGGCTGCACCGAGATGCAGGGCTACCTGATCTCGCCGCCGCTTCCCGTGAGCGAGGTCGCGGGGCTGATCGCGCGCTATCGGCGCGAGGTCGCGGCGGCGTAGCATCAGGGCTACTCGCGGCCGGGGCTTTGGCCTAGCATGGGACGACAACATGCGAGGTCCCTCCCATGGCAACACATCGCGGGGAATGCTTTTGCGGCGCCGTTCAGGTCGAGGTCTCCGGGGAACCGGCCGGCATGGGCTATTGCCATTGCCGATCGTGCCGTTCCTGGTCCGCCGGACCGGTCAACGCCTTCACGCTATGGAAGCCCGACGCGGTTCGCGTCACCAAAGGCGCGGAGCATGTCGGCATGTTCCAGAAGACGCCGGTGAGCCAGCGGCAATACTGCACCAAGTGCGGCGGGCATGTGATGACCAATCATCCGCCGCTCGGATTGGTCGACGTGTATGCGGCCACGCTGCCGACGCTGACGTTCAGCCCGGGCGTCCACGTCAACTATGCCGAGACGGTTCTGCCGATGCGCGACGGGCTCCCCAAGTTCAAGGATTTTCCCAAGGAGTTCGGAGGCTCGGGGGAACAGATCGCCGAATAGTCATCCGCCTGCGCGGGTGACCAGTCCGGATGATGCCGCCGCCTGGCGCAGGCAGGCCGGGCACAGGCAATCCTCGTCCGAACCCGCCGCCGGCATCGGCAGCCGGAAATCCTCCTCGGCGCACCAGCACGCGCCGGTATTGGCGCCGCACGCGAACGCCGCGCCGCAGCGGACGCAGGCCAGGCGGCGCATCTGCGAATCCGGCGAGGGGTCGGGCGGGTCCATCGCCGCACTATGCGGCAGGCACGCGCGCGCGAAAAGCCGTGGTGGTGGCCGGGGCGGTCTTGCTATCTTCCCGGCTGGGGAGCCACCATGGCCGACACACCGCAGCGACCAAAGGCGCGCGCGTTCGGCCGCTCGATCGGCGATTTCGGCGAGCTGAACGAGGCGGAGCACGAACTCATCGGCGCCGCCTGTCAGGGCTGGCGTGCGGACTTCGGCACGGGAATCCCAGCGACGCTGGAGGAAAGGGCCAAGCGCACCATCCGTGCCGGCTTGGTGCGCTTTCTCGCGCTCGGCGGCGGTGACGCAACGCCGGTGCACGAAAAAGGGGTGCGGATTCGGGGCGCCTTCATCGATGGCGACCTTGATCTCGAAGGTTGTACGCTCGAGGGGAATCTTGAACTCGAAAACTGTGAACTCTCGGGCACCCTCACGCTGCGGAACGCTCGTACACGCAACATCAGTCTCGAGGGTACGCGATGCCGCGATATCAAGGCCGACGCGGTCGAAGTCTCGGGCGCCTTCCTCATGCGCCAAGGCTTTGTTGCCAGCGGCCCGGTACGGCTATTGGGAGCCAAGATCGACAGCACGCTCGAATGCGATGGCGGCAGGTTCGAAGGATCAGACAGCGATGGCGATGGTCTGATCTGCGACCGCATCGAGGTCGGCGGCAGCATTTTTCTGCATCAGGGCTTTGTCGCCAAGGGCGCTGTGCGGCTGCTCGGAGCGAAGATCTCCGGCAACCTGTCGTGCGACAACGGGCGCTTTGAAGGGCAGGACAAGGACGGCAACGTGCTGGCATGTGCGCTCGCCAAGATCGGAGGCGGAGTATACATGCGCGCCGGCTTCGTCGCGGCCGGGACCGTGCTGCTGATCGGAGCCGCGATCGACGGCGACGTGACCTGCAACGGCGGCACCTTTGGCGCTGCGCAGGCGGGACCGGCCGTTCCGCGCGAGCTGACGCTGAACCTCGCTCGGGCCACGATCGCGGGCACGCTTTGGCTGACCGAGCGGCAGAATGCGGTCTTCCACGGCGGCGTCAGCCTCGTCGGCGCCAGGATCGGCCGCGTCGTGGACGCCGTGACGCAAGGCGCCGCGCGCCGCTTGCCCGGCCCCGCACCGGCCGGCGTCGACCGGGTCCCGGCATCCGTGCGGCTCGATGGTCTGGTCTATGACCGCTTTGGCGAGACCACCGATCTCTCGGGGCACGCACGCATCGCGTTTCTCGATCTGCAGCGCGAAGTCGATCTTGGCAAGGAGTTCAAACCACAGCCCTGGATGCAGATGGTGAAGGTGCTGCGCGAGACCGGGCACACGGAAGCCGCGCGGCGTGTCGCGATCGCGTTCGAGGACCGCTGGCGGGAGGCAGGGCACTTCAAGGGACTCCTGATCCCGCTGCACTGGCTTTACGGACGGCTCGTCGGCTACGGCCATCGCCCGATGCGGTTGCTGGCGATCATGATCGGCGTGTGGTTGGCGTGCGGGCTGCTCTACCAGAACGCCGCCGAGCAGGGCTGGTTCGCGCCGACACATGCGGCGTATTTCCAGAATCCCCGCCATCAATCGTGCCGCCCCGAGAACGGCGGCAACTGGGTCAAGTGCGCCGGCGCGCCGGAATACACGACGTTCAATGCGCTGACCTATTCGCTCGACCTCATCGTGCCGTTCGTCGATCTGCAGCAGGACAAGGACTGGGCACCGATCGTTGACAAGGGCCCGTTGAAGCCCGGCGAGTTGGCTTCGCCGTTCACGTTCGGCGCATTCGTGCGCTTGGTGATGTGGTTCGAAATCCTGTTCGGCTGGATGGCGTCGGCGTTGCTTGCCGCGGTGCTCACGGGGCTGGCCAAGCGGGTGGAGTAGGCGGCGGCGATCACATTGTTGCGTATTGCCGGTCGCTAGCGCCTCCGTAACCCAGCACTATGTTAGAAACGCAAGGACCCTCAACCCGTCATGGCCGGGCTTGTCCCGGCCATCCACGTCTTGCTTTCTCATAAGCAGCAAGAAAGACGTGGATGCCCGGCACAAGGCCGGGCATGACGTGGAAAGGCTGACCGCAAGGACCCGCCCCATGATCGACCTGCACTACTGGACCACGCCGAACGGCCACAAGATCACGATCTTCCTCGAGGAGACTTCCCTGCCGTACAAGATCTTCCCGGTGAACATCGGCAAGGGCGAGCAGTTCGCCAAGGACTTCCTGGCGATCTCGCCCAACAACCGCATCCCCGCCATGGTCGATCACGCTCCGCCCGGGGGCGGCGCGCCGATCTCCGTGTTCGAGTCGGGCGCGATGCTGCTCTATCTCGCCGAGAAGACCGGCCAGTTCATACCGCAGGATTTGCGCGGGCGCACAGCGGTGCTCGAGTGGCTGTTCTGGCAGATGGCCAATCTCGGGCCGAACTCCGGGCAGAACAACCACTTCGCCAACTACGCGGTGGAGAAGATCCCCTACGCCATGGACCGCTACCGCAACGAGGTGAACCGGCTCTACGGCGTGCTCAACAAGCACCTTGCCGATCACGAATATGTCGCCGGCGCCTATTCGATCGCCGACATGGCGAGCTATCCGTGGATCGTGCCGCACGAGCGGCAGGGCCAGAACATCGCCGACTTCCCGCACATCAAGCGCTGGCTCGACGCGATCTACGAGCGCCCCGCGGTGAAGCGCGCCTACGCCAAGGCCAAGGAAGTCAACCCGAACCCGGGCGGCATCCGCACCGCGGAGGAGCGTGCCATCCTGTTCGGGCAGACCGCGGCGTCGGTGAAAGCGGCGGTGCGGTAAAGAGTAGCCCGGCTTTCGCTTTTCAGCGAAAGCCGGGAATCGCGCCGCGCGGCAAGAGCGGCCCCGGTTCGCTGAAGGGCGAACCCGGGCTACGAGGCCGCTACATCCCGCCCGAATAATACAAACAGTAGCGCTCGACGTTCAGCGGCAGCCAGTTCTCGTAATTGTTGAACGCCGCGTACTTGGGCAGCTTGACCTCGCGCATCGCGCTGTCGATGCACTTGCCGGCGTCGGCCGCCTTCTTCACCTCGGCCGAGAGGTCCTGCATGTAGGCGAGCAGGTTGCGCACGTCGTCCTTGGTGCCGAGCCGGCCGCCGGGCCCGGGATGTCCGGGGATCATGCGCTCCCAGTCGAGCGCGAGGACTTGCTTGATTCCCTCCTCCCACTCGAACGGCCATGAGTCCGGCATGTTGCGCCAGTTGACCGACGCGATCGGCAGGAAGTCGACCGCGAAGATCAGCTTGTCCTTGGGCAGGTGCATCAGCAGCGTATTGTCGGAGTGATTGCGCCCCACGTAGAGGAGCTCCAGCGTGGTGCCGCCGAGCGTGATGGTGCGCTTGCCGTCGACCGTCTCGTCGGGAATGACGACGTCGGGAAACTTCAGCGCCGTGAGCCGCTCCTTGGCGAGCCTGTGCGCCACGAAGGTCGCGCCCAAGTCCTTGAACGGCTTGCCGCCGGCGATGTGGTCGTAGTGGTGGTGGCTGTAGACCACGTAGCGGATCGGCGCCGCGGTGATCTTCCTGATCTCGTCGACGTAGGCGGTCACCGCCTGCGGCCGGTAGCGGCCGATCGGATCGGTCGCGATCACGCCGTCGGGCGTGACGATGAACATGGCCTGATGGCCCTGGTAGCGGAAGACATAGACGTTGTCGGTGCCCTCGACCTTGGTGGTGGCGAACAGCGGCGGGGCCGGCGCGGGTGCCGGAGCTTGCGCGTGCGCGAACGCCGCCGGCAGGCACGCGAGCAGAGCAAATGCGAAACGCATGGACGTCGCTCCTTCGATGTTGAATTCAACAGAACGGGCCGCCACGACATGCGTGGCGGCCCGGCTTCGTTGTCATACGGCGAAGTGCGCGCGGCTCAGGTGCCGCGGCCCCACAGTCCGCAATACCGCCGCGCCACGAACGGCAGGCCGTTGGCATAGCCGGGCCAGCTCTCGTACTTGGTCAGCTTGAACTCGCGTTCGGCCGTGTCCCAGCACTTGCCGTCCTGGGCCGCCTTCTTCATCTCGGCCGAGGCATCCTGCATCAGCGTGAGCTGATCCTGCGCGTCCTTCTTGGTGCCGAGCCGGTCGCCGGGTCCGGGATGGCCGGGGATCATGCGCTCCCAGTCCATCGCGATCACCTTCTTGATGAAGGCTTCGGTCTCGAGCGGATAGATGTCGATGAAGCCGCGGCCGGGGAACGCGCCGACCGGAATGGTGTCGACGATGTAGACGATCTTTTCCTTCGGCAGCCGCATCACCAGGGTCGAGTCGGAGTGGTTGAGACCGTGATAGCTCAGTTCGAGCGTGGTGCCGCCGAGCTTGATGGTCTTCTTGTCGCCCATCGACTCGTCGGGGATGACGGTGTGCGGGTCCTGCAGCACCTTGAGCCGCGCGGTGGCGTTCTTGTGCGCGATCACCTTGGCGCCGGCGTCCTTGAACGCCTTGCCGCCGGCGATGTGGTCGAAGTGATGGTGGCTGTAGATCAGGTACTTGATCGGCTTGTCGGTGACCTTCTTGATCTCGTCGACATATTGCTGCCCGCCGGTCGGCCGGCCGTAAGCGACCGGATCGGTGGCGATCACGCCGTCCTTGGTCACGACGAACATCGCCTGGTGATTGCCATTGCGGAAGATGTAGACGCCCTCGGTCCCCTCGACCTTGGTGACGGCGATCTGCGGCCGCGGCGGTTGCTGGGCGAGCGCGGGCACCGCCGTGACGGCGAGAAGCGCCGCAGCGAGCGGCGCGGTGAGTGCACTTTTCATTCTCGTTCCTCCCGAGATGACGCGGCTGTTATAGTATCGCTCTTGCCGCTCGCGGTGTGATGGTCGGCGAGGGGGCCGCGCCGCTCAAATCACGCTTGCTTGATCACTGGGTGCCCCCAGCCTGAAGACAACACGCGAAGAGTGACCTTATTCCCGGTGCGACCGGACGCCTCGGAGGGACCATGACCAGACATCGCCTGGATGCAGCCCCGGACACGGTGCATTGGGGCTACTTCGATGCGTCATTGAAGCCGCTGATCAGCGCCGCGAGCGGCGACACCGTCACCATATCGACGGTATCGGGCATGGCCAACCAGATGCCGAAGCCGCCGCTGGTCATTCCGCCGCCGCTGGCCGCAATCCACGCCGGGGTGCAGCAGAAGCTGCCCGGCCACATCTGTACCGGCCCGGTGGAAGTGCGCGGCGCCAAGGCGGGCCAAGTGCTCGAAGTGCGCATCGAGGCGATCGAGCTGCATTACGACTGGGGCTACAACATGATCCGGCCGCTCGCCGGCGCGCTGCCGGACGATTTCCACACGCCGCGCCTGATCCATATCCCGCTCGACCGGCAGCGCCACGTCGGCAAGTTGCCGTGGGGGCTCGAGCTGCCGCTCGCGCCCTTTTTCGGCGTGATGGCGGTGGCGCCGCCGCCGGCCTGGGGCATGGTCTCGACCTTGCCGCCGCGGCGCAACGGCGGCAACCTCGACAACAAGGAGCTCACCGCCGGCACCACGCTCTATCTGCCGATCCACGTCGACGGCGCGCTGTTCTCGGTCGGCGACGGCCACGGCGCGCAGGGCGACGGCGAAGTGTGCATCACGGCGATCGAGACCGGACTGATCGGCACGTTCGAGCTGCACGTGCGCGCCGACATGAGCCTGGAATGGCCGCTGGCCGAGACGCCGACGCACATGATCACCATGGCGTTCGACCCCGACCTCGACGACTGCGTGGTGATCGCGTTGCGCCAGATGATCGCGCTGATCTGTGCGCGCACCGGCATCTCGCGCGAGGACGCCTATACGCTGTGCAGCCTCGCCGCCGACCTGCGGGTCACCCAGGTGGTCAACGGCAACAAGGGCATCCACGTGATGCTGGACAAGAATTATCTGGCGCGGCCGTAGAGCATGATCCCGAAAAGTGGAAGCCCGGTTTTCGGAAAAGATCATGCTCAAACAGGAAGCTGACCGGCCGATCAGCGCTTGCATCGAATAATTTGATTGCGGGACCGTCTATTCCCTATCGGCAAGTTGCGCTATTTTCGCCGCCGCCGTCGCCCGCAGAGCCCGAGTCGTTGGACCGGGCCGGCGCCGCCAAGGAATGCGATCCATGTCCCTCGACCCGAAAGCTGCCGCCGCCCTGGCGCTGCATCGGTTCGGCCTCGGCCCGCGCGCCGGTTCGATCGACGCGATCGCGTCCGATCCGCGCGGCGCGCTGCTCGCCGAGCTGGACAAGCCCGGGGCCGGACAGATCGCCGACCCTTCGCTCATCTCGAGCAGCCAGGCCGCGCGCGCGGCGTTCAGCTTCAACCAGACCCGGCAGGCGCAGCAGATCGCGGCGCGCATGGCGCAGGAAGAGCGCATGGCGGCCGGCGGCGCCCAGACCGAAAACGCCATGGAGCCGCCGCCCGGAGAGGCAACGGCGAACCGGCCCGAGCCGCGGCCCGATCCGCCGCAGCAGAACATCTTCAAGGAGGTCAAGGCGCGCATCGACGCCGCGATGAACGCCGAGCTCGGCTTCGTCGAGCGGCTGGTCTGGTTCTGGTCGAACCATTTCTGCGTCTCGGCCGACACGGTCGCCAACATGGCGCCGGGCTACGAGCGCGAGGCGATCCGCACCCACGTGCTCGGCCGCTTCGCCGACATGCTGCTCGCGGCCGAGAGCCACCCCGCGATGCTGGTCTATCTCGACAATTTCCGCTCGATCGGGCCGAAGTCGGTCGCCGGCCTGATCAACCGCACCGGGCTGAACGAGAATCTTGCGCGCGAAATCCTCGAACTGCATACGCTCGGCGTGCGCACCGTCTACACGCAGGATGACGTGCTGAATTTCGCCAAGGTGATCACCGGCTGGACCTTGCGGCCGATGGCGACCGATCCGGACCACGGCAACGAGTTCGTGTTCAATCCGCGCCTGCACGAACCGGGTGCGCAGTCGGTTCTCGGCAAGGCGTATGCGCAAGGCGATGTCGAGCAGGGCCGCGCCGTGCTCGCCGATCTCGCGCGCCATCCGGCGACGGCGGCGCATGTCGGCTTCAAGCTGGCGCGCCATTTCAGCGCCGACGATCCGCCGGTCGCGCTGGTGGAGAGATTGACCCGCTGCTTCCTCGACACCGACGGCAATCTCAAGGAGCTGGCGAAGGCGCTGATCGAAGCGCCCGAGACCTGGGACGAACGCCGCCTCAAGCTCAAGCGACCGAGCGAATGGATGATCTCCTCTGCGCGCGCGCTCGGAAGCGCGTCCGACCCTCGCCGCTGGATGGACGGGCAGGCCTATCTGGGCGAGCGGCTGTGGCGTCCGCCGTTCCCCAAGGGCTTCGCCGACGAGCAGGGCGCGTGGACCGACGGTCTGGCGCAGCGCGTCGACATCGCCAACCGCGTTGCCGAGCGGTGGGCCGACCGGGTCGAACCGCTGGCGCTGATCGATACGGCGCTCGGCCCGCTGGCGTCGCGCGAGACGCGCCAAGCAGTCGCGCGCGCCGAGAGCCGGCAGCAGGGCCTGACGCTCGTGCTGATGGCGCCCGAATTCCAACGGAGGTGACACGATGTCACTCAATCTTCACGCCACGACCCGCCGCGCGCTGCTCGGCTCCGCCGGCGTGCTGTTCGCCTGGCCGTTCCTGCCCAAGCTCGCGCGCGCCGAGGGGCGCGACCCGCGCCTGCTCGTGATCGTGCTGCGCGGCGGGCTCGACGGGCTGTCCGCGGTCGGCCCGGTCGGCGATCCGGATTGGGTGAAGCTGCGCGGCGAGCGCGCGCTCACGCTCGACGGCAAGCCGCCGGCGCTGCCGCTCGATTCCTTCTTCGCGCTCAATCCGGCGATGCCGAACCTGCATCGGCTCTACCAGGCCAATGCGGCGACCATCGTGCACGCGACCGCCACGCCCTACCGCGAGCGCTCGCATTTCGACGGCCAGGACGTGCTGGAAAGCGGCCTGGAAAAACCCGGCCGCGCCGACACCGGTTGGCTCAACCGCGCGCTAGCGGGCTTGACGCCGGAGGCGCGCGTGGAACGCAGGGGCGAGAAGGCCTTCGCGGTCGGTCCGGTGACGCCGCTGGTGGTGCGCGGGCCGGCGCCGGTGCTGTCCTGGACGCCGCAGCGCATCCAGCCGCCGAGCCAGGACACGATGATGCGCCTGCTCGACCTCTATCAGCACACCGATCCGGCGCTGGCGCGCGTGCTCGAAGGCCGCATGGGACTTGCCGCCATGGCGCAGGCCGGCAACATGGACGCGATGAACCCGACCGAAGGCAACCGCGCGCCGGAAGGGTTCGCCGCGCAGGTACGCGGGTTCTTCGCCAACGCGGCCGGCACCGCGGCCAAGTTCCTGGCGCGGCCCGACGGGCCGCGCATCGGCGCGCTCGCGTTCAACGGCTGGGACACCCATGTCGACGAGGGCGCCTTGAGCGGCCGGCTCGCGACCCTGCTCGGTGCGCTCGACGGCGCGATCGCGGCGGTCGAGAGCAACACCGGCGATACGTGGCGCGAGACCGTGGTGGCGGTCGTGACCGAGTTCGGCCGCACCGCGCGCATCAACGGCACCAACGGCACCGACCACGGCATCGGGACGGTCGCGCTGCTGGCCGGCGGTGCGCTCAAGGGCGGCCGCGTCATCGCCGACTGGCCGGGCCTGAAGAACGCGAACCTCTATGAGGGCCGCGATCTCGCGGCGACCACCGACCTGCGCGCGGTGCTCAAGGGCCTGTTGAAGGACCACCTGCGCGTGACCGACGCGGCGCTCGCCACGCACGTGTTCCCGGGCAGCGCCGACGTGAAGGCGATGGCGGGGCTGGTGGGGTGACTTCGTAGCCCGGAATGCGCGTGCGCAATCCGGGGCAGGTCTTGCCGCGTACACAGAATCCCGGGTTTCGCTGCGCTCAACCCGGGCTACGAAGCTATTTCGCTCCGCGCAGGGACTGCCCGGTCTGCTCCATCCGCGCCTCGATGTCCTTCTGCGACCAGCCGGTGATGCCGGCGAGGTTGCGTGCCTCCTGGCGGAAGCGGTTGGGCAATGAGGCGCGGTAGGTCTCGGCGGCCGGGCAGGCGGCCTTGCCCTGCCACGGATGGCGCAGGACGTAGCGGCCCTGGAAGTTGCCGCGGTCCTTGGTCTCCAGGAACACCAGGTCCTCGGGAAACGACTCGGCGTCGTAGCGCACGTGCAGCCGGGTCACGAAGGCGTTCGCGCCCTGCATGCGGTTGCGGAACGGCTGATCGCTGTCGTCCTCGATCCAGCGCGCGCCAAGTTCGACCAGCTGCTTGTTGCTCAACGGGTCGGCGGCGCAGGGGTCGCACCAGCCCATGTCCCAGGCATACTCGACGAACACCGCGCGCATGTTCTCGCGTTTGACCGCGTGGTCGAACATCGCCTTGTAGAAATTGCCGAAGTCGTTCTTGACGTAGAGCGGCACGTTGATGTCGGAGGGCAGCTTCATGGTGCGATAGTTCGCGGCCTCGACGCGGCCGTTCTTGGTCAGCGTGTAGATGATCAGGTCCTGCGGTCCATTGGCGTTCACGGTGCCGAGTCGCAGCGGCAGCATGAACTTCGCGGTGTCGTAGCGGACTTGCAGCGGACGGAGGTAATTGCCGCCGATGAGCTTCATGCGCTCGAGGTTCACCTTGGCGACGAAGAAGCGCATGTTCTGCTTGATGTAGCTGCCGAGCACGGCGTCGGCGCCGGCCGGGATGCGATAGCCGTTGTCGGTGAGCCAGTTGACCAGGCCGTCGCTCTCCTTGGCGGAGAGGATCGACACGTCGTACTCGCCGACGTCGTAGTTCGCCTCGACGGTCACGCCCTTGTGGCGCACGGCGTCGAACGACAACGGCATCGAGGCGGGCACCGGCGGGCCGCCGCGGCGCGCCAGGCTCGCCACCACCTGCGGCGCGCACGGGTCCTCGTCGTGATATTCGACCAGGCGCGGCGCCGTGTAGGCGTCGAGATGGTCGACGGTCTTCATGTCGACCACGCCGATCTGCTTGCGCGCGATGAAGGTCGGCACCGGGATCACCACGGCGAATTCCTTCGGGCTCCCCTCGTAGTCGCTCGCCATGGTGATGGCGGTGGTCTGCCCGTCGCGCGTGAGCACCACCTTGGACGACTTGTTGAACAGCTTGGCGTCGGCCTTGGCGACGTAGAAGCCGCAGAACGCCGCTGCGGGCTCGGCGGCGGGCAGCGTCAGCAAGGCCGCGAGCGCAGCGGCGGAGGCGAGGCATGGTCTGATCATCGGGGTGCTCCTTGCACGGCCGGCCGGCGCCAAGCGAACCGCTCGGCCGGCAGGATCTTGTCGATCAGGAAGATGAACGGTGAGAGCGCGATCAGCGCGATGTAGAGCGCGGGGCGCATCTGCATGAAGAACGCCATGTAGTGGGCGCAGGCCGCGACCGAGGCCGCGAAGATGAAACGGCCGAGGCGCGAGTCCGGCGAGGTGCGCGGGTCGGAGATCATGAAGAAGGTGAAGATCAAGAGCGATCCGCTCTGCAGCTGATGGATCGGAATGGCGAACGGGTCGCCGAGCCACCATGCGCGCGCGAACAGGAGCGCCGCGTGCGTGCCGAAGAAGAAGATCGCGATGTCGGAACGTCGCGCGGCGCCGAGCACGAGAATGGCGAAGAAGCAGAGCAGGGAAGCGAACCAGACGCTCGAACCCCAGGCGCCGGGCGAGATCCACACCTGGCCGGGGACGAGGAGCAGCAGCACCACGATGGCGAAGCCGGCCGGATTCCAGATGTGCTTGCCGTCGAGGCGCAGCAGGAACTTGGAGCCGTTGCCGATCACGCCGGCAAGCGCGTGGATCCAGGCCTCCTCGGTGCGCAACAGCAGGCTGAGCGACAGTCCGGTGATCAGCGGGGAGCGCAGGTCGAGCGGGATGCCGACCAGGCGCGAGCAGACGATCTGCGTGAGCAGCGAGCTTGTGAGCGCGAGCGCCGTGTTGGTCGGCCGTGCGCCGAAATCGACCCAGCCGAGATTGAAGATGACCAGCGTGGAAAGCGCCGCGATCTGGTAGTGGCGCGCGTCCGACCAGAAACGGGCATTGAGCAGCCGGAGCATTGGCGTCCTCTCCCAGGCGAGCCAAGGACGGGCAAGTTCCATCGCCAAAGCGGCTGAATCGGGACCGACCGCGGCCGGACTTGAGTCAGGATGATGTCGGAATTGGCGCGTTGATCCCCTCTCCCCTTCGGGGCGAGGGGAAGTAACGGCGTGCCGCGGCGGAGATCTATTCCGCCGCCTGCGCGTCGGCCGCGTCGATGAAGCCGCCGGACTGGCGGCGCCACAACGCCGCGTAGTGGCCGTTGAGGCGCAGCAGCTCGTCGTGCGAGCCCTGCTCGACGATGCGGCCGCGGTCGAGCACGACGAGGCGGTCCATGCGCGCGATCGTCGAGAGACGATGCGCGATCGCAATCACGGTCTTGCCGGCCATCAGGGTGCCGAGGCTCTGCTGGATCGCGGCCTCGACCTCGCTGTCGAGCGCCGACGTCGCCTCGTCGAGCACCAGGATAGGCGCGTCCTTGAGGATGACGCGCGCGATCGCGACGCGCTGGCGCTGCCCGCCCGAGAGCTTGACGCCGCGTTCGCCGACTTGCGCGTCGTAGCCGCGCCGGCCTTTCCAGTCTTCCAGTTCGCGCACGAATTCGTCCGCATGCGCGAGCTGCGCGGCGGCGACGACGTCGTTGTCGCTTGCCGACGGACGGCCGTAGCGGATGTTGTCGGCGATCGAGCGGTGCAGCAGCGAGGTATCCTGCGTGACGACCGAGATCTGCGCGCGCAGGCTCTCTTGCTGGACCTTTGCGATGTCCTGCCCGTCGATCAGGATCGAGCCGTTCTCGAGGTCGAAGAAGCGCAGCAGCAGGTTGACCAGCGTCGACTTACCGGCGCCGGAGCGGCCGACCAGCCCGACCTTCTCGCCCGGCTTCACCGTCAGGGTCAGCCCGTCGATCACAGCATAAGGGCGCAGATGCCCGTCTATACGGGCTAATGTCTCCCGACCGTAGCCGAAGTGCACGTCGGCGAACGCGATCTCGCCGCGCGTGACCTTCAATTCGGGCGCGTCGGGTCGATCGAGCAACGCAATCGGCTGCGCGATCGTCATCATCCCTTCCTGCACCACGCCGATGTTCTCGAAGATCGTGGCCACCTGCCAGCCGACCCAGCCCGACGCATTGACGATCTGCCAGGCGAGCGGCAGCGCCATCGCCACGGTCCCGACCTCGACCTTGCCTTGGGTCCACAGCACGAGCGCGAGCGCGCCCATGCCGGTGACCAGGAGGGCATTGAGCGTGGTCAGCGCGAGACCGAACAACGTGTTGAGCCGCAGCGAGGCGTGGAACCGGCCGGTGTGCTCGTCGACCGCGTCGCGCACATAGGCGTCCTCTTCGTGCGCCCGCGCGAACAGCTTGACCGTGAGAATGTTGGTGTAGCTGTCGACGATGCGACCGGTGACCAGCGAACGCACCTCCGACACGGCCTTGGAGCGATCGCGCATGCGCGGCACGAACAGGCGCAGCAGCGTCAGATAGCCGGCGAACCAGATCAGCACCGGCAGCGCCAGCCAAGGATCAGCGGCGGCGAGCAGCAGCACGGCGCTGGTGCCGTACACCAGGATGTACCAGACGGCGGTGAGCAGCGAGACCAGCGTCTCGCGGATCGCCGGTCCGGTCTGCATCACGCGATTGGCGATGCGGCCGGCGAAGTCGTTCTGGAAGAACGCCCATGACTGGCGCACCACGTGCCAATGGCTCTGCCAGCGCACCAGGTTGCCGACATTGGCGGCAATCGCCTGGTTGGCCATGATGTTCTGCGCGGTGATGGCGAGCGGGCGCAGCACGAGCAGCACCAGGGCCATGAGAGCGAGGAGCGGCCAGTAGGTCGCGAACAGCTCGGCCGGCTGCGCCGCGGTGATCAATGCCACCACGCGCCCGATGAACACCGGGATCAGCGAGTTCGAGCAGCGCGACCAGGAATCCAGCCGCGAACAGCCCGGCGAACAGGCCTTTGGCCTGGCGGGCGAAATGCCAATAGAACGCCACCAGCCCGGCCGGCGGCTCGGGCGGCTGCGGTGACTCGGTCGGCTTCAATAGCCGTTCGAACAAGGCGAACATGGGCTTGACTCGCGCGCAAGGGCCGCAGCCACGCGCGGACCCGCGCCACCCGGCGCGAGTCCCGCAAGCAACGACCCCTCGTTTATCGAAACGGGCGCGCGGTTACGCAGCGTCCATGGCCGGACTGTGGCGAAAGCGGCCGTTTACGGCGATGTTTCCTGACTGTTGCAATTCTGCAACAGTCAGCGGGCCGGGGTGACGCGCAACAGTCGTCCATTGCTGGCATCAGTGAGCAGCCAGATCGCCCCGTCCGGCCCCTGCCTGACGTCGCGGATGCGTTCGCCCAGGTCGGCGAGCAGGCGCTCTTCCTTGCCGACCTTCTCGCCGTCGAGTTCGAGCCGGACCAACAGCCGGCTCGCGAGCGCGCCGACCAGCACGCTACCCTTCCAGGCCGGAAACAGATCGCCGGTGTAGAACGCCATGCCGGAGGGCGCGATCGAGGGCACCCAGTATTTGATCGGCTGCTCCATGCCGCCTTTCGCGGTTGCCTCGTGGATCTTGACGCCCGAATAGTCGACGCCGTAGCCGATCACCGGCCAGCCGTAGTTCCTGCCCGCGAGCGGCACATTGACCTCGTCGCCGCCGCGCGGGCCGTGCTCGTGCATCCACAGCTTCCCGCTCTGCGGATGCAGCGCCGCACCCTGGCTGTTGCGGTGGCCGTAGCTCCAGATCTCCGGCTTGGCACCGGCGCGATTGACGAACGGATTGTCGGGCGGCACCGCCCCGTCGGGCGTCACGCGCACGATCTTGCCGATGTGATTGGCAAGATTTTGCGCTTCGTCGCGATAGGTGAAGTGATCGCCCATGGTGAGGAACAGGTTGCCGTCGCGCCCCTGCACGATGCGGCAGCCGTAGTGGTTGCCGCTCGAGAGTGGGCCGTCCTGGCGGAAGATGACCTTCACCTCGTCAAGCCGGGGCGCGTCGCCTGTGCTCAGGCGTGCGCGCGCCATCGATGTGCGGCCGCCGCCCGACGCGGGCTCGGCGAAGCAGAAATAGATTGTCCCGTTGCGCGTGAAGTCGCGGTCGAGGATCACGTCATGCAGCCCGCCCTGGCCGGAATAGCGCACCGGCGGTACGCCGGTGACTGGCGGCGACAGGTTCCCGTCGCGCGCCACGATGCGCATGCGGCCGGCCTTCTCGGTGACCAGCATGCGGCCGTCGGGCAGGAAGGCCAGTCCCCAGGGCCGCTCGAGCCCGCGCGCCACGGTCTCGACGTTCAGGGTGCCGGCCGAGCTCGAGAATGTCTGCGCCGCCGCGGGTGACACGAGCAGCAACAGCACTAGCGCGATCCGTGGCATCATCGGCGCATCCTCCTCGACCGCGGACAATGCGCGGCCGGCAAAAAGGATGCAGGGCGGCCGATGCGCCGCCAAGCCGCATGCCATCACGTCTGGGTGAGATCAGCGCAGCGTATGGGGGGTCGTGCGCTCGGTCGCCAGCAGCGAGGCCTTGGCCAAGCCCGACACCCGCGTGCCGCCGAAAGAGATGACGGCGACGATCGCGGCGATCGACAGCACCAATGCGACGGTCGCAACCAGCATGGCCATGGCGTGGCCGCGCCGCATGCGCCGGCGTCCGGTGCGCGAGTGCACCGAAAAGCCCTGTAGCAAGTCGTAGGTCATGACACTTTCCAACACCGAAGCACCCCTCCACGCTCTCAGAGGTGGCGGTGGACTAAGGCGAAGCGATTGAAAAACAACGGCGATTTCGTGATATATGGTTAACGAGAGGTTAATACCGGGAGGGGGCGTCCATGAAAACCATCGTCGGCGCCGTTGCCGCGCTGTCGTTGTTGCTGACCGGCACTGCGGCCGCGCAGCAGAACTACCCCGAGCAGACCGTGCGTATGATCCACGGCTTCTCGGCCGGCACGGCGCCGGATGTGTTCGGACGCCTGCTCGCCGACAAGCTCTCGGAAATGTGGGGCAAGCCGGTCGTCATCGAGACCATCACCGGGGCCGGCGGCAACATCGCGGCCGACCGCGTCGCCAAGTCTGCGCCCGACGGCTACGCGCTGCTGCTGGGCGGCAACTCCTCGATCATCTTCGCGCCCAGCCTGTTCGAACGCCTGCCGTTCGATCCGGTGAAGGATTTTGCGCCGATCACGCATGTGTTCGTTGCCGCCAACATCCTGGTCGTTCCCGTCAACAGCCCAATCAAGAGCCTGGAAGAATTGGTCACGCGCGCCCGCGCCGAGCCGGGCAAGCTCACCTATGCGCACACCGGCGCGGGCAGCTCGCAGCATCTCGCCGGCGAGCTGTTCAAGGCGATGGCCAAGCTCAACATCCAAGCCGTTGCGTATCGCGGGTCGACCGCACTCTTGCCCGACCTGCTCGCCGGCCGCATCGACATGGGCTTCACCAACATCGTCAACGCGCTGCCGCTGGTGCGCGAGGGCAAGCTGCGCGGTTTCGCCGTGACGTCGCGCCAGCGCTCCGGCCTTGCGCCCGAGCTTCCGACCATGGCGGAGTCGGGGTTTCCCGGCTTCGAGGCGGTGCCCTGGTTCGGCCTCTACGCGCCGGCCGGCACGCCCCAGCCGATCATCGACAAGCTCAACCGTGACACCGTGCGCGCGCTCGCCATGCCGGACTTGCGCGCCAAGCTCGCACAGGTCGGCATCGACGTCACGGGGAGCACGCCGGCCGAGCTCGCCGCCGTGATCAAGGCCGAGATCCCACAATGGGCCAAGGTGATCAAGGACGCCGGCATCAAGGCGGGGGAGTGAAAGGCCTCATGGTGAGGAGCCCGCCAAGCGGGCGTCTCGAACCATGGCCAGGGGCACGGTGGCTCCTCCATCCTTCGAGACGCATCGCTTCGCGATGCCACTCAGGATGAGGGTGAAGAGGGAGACAGTCATGACTCTCATCCGCAGCGCGCTCGTCGCGCTGGTGCTGATCGCCGCGAGCGGCGCCCACGCGCAGACTTGGCCGGACCGCGCCATCCGCATTGTCGTGGGCTTCACGCCCGGCAGCGCCACCGACATCAGCGCGCGCATGTTCGCGCAAAAGCTCGGCGATGCGCTGAACGCGGCGGTGACGGTCGAGAACATTCCCGGCGGCGGCGGCAGCATCGGGGCCGAGCGCGTCGCACGCGCCCCGGCCGACGGCTACACGCTGTATTGGGGCGCCAACGGCGCGATGACGATCAATCCGTCGCTGCAGTCCAATCCGGTCTTCGACCCGCAGCGCGATCTCAGCCCCATCACGCGGCTGCTGGTCTCGCCCAGCATCCTGGCGGTCAACAACGACGTGCCGGCAAAGTCGGTTGCCGAGCTGATCGCGCTCGCCAAGGCGCAGCCCGGCAAGCTGTCCTACGCGAGCCCGGGCACCGGCACGCCGCAACACATCGCCGGCGAGGTGCTGAAGAAACTCGCCGGCATCGACGTCGTCCACGTCCCCTACCGCGGCGCCAACTTCACCGACGTGATCGGCGGCCGCGTCACGATGACGTTCCAGAACGCCGGCGCGATCCTGCCGAGCGTGCGCGAAGGCAAGCTGCGCGCGCTCGCCGTCACCTCGCGCGAGCGTTCGCCCAACATGCCGGAGTATCCGACCATGGCGGAGCAGGGCGTAAAGGATTTCGAGGTGACGTCCTGGTTCGGCCTGCTGGCGCCGGCCGGAACGCCCACGGCGGTGATCGACCGGCTGCACCGCGAGGCGGTCAGGATCGTCGCGCAATCCGACATGCGCGAGAAATTTGCCCTGATCGGCCTCGACGTCGTCACCGACCCGCCGCAGGAATTCGCCGCGATCATCCGCGCCGACACGCTGAAATGGGCCAAGATCATCAAGGACGCCGGGATCAAGGCGGAGTAATTCTTCGTCATGCCCGGCCTTGTGCCGGGCATCCACGTCTTTCTTTCTTGCAACGCCAAAGCAAGACGTGGATGGCCGGGACAAGCCCGGCCATGACGGAACAGCATGAGAGGCGGAGAGGTCCACAAATGAACGCTGTCACACCGTTCGCCACCGCCCTCGCCCTCATCGCCGCGAGCGACGCGTCGGCGCAGACCTATCCCGACCGGCCGATCCGCATCCTGGTCGGCTTCGCGGCGGGCGGGCCGGCCGACATCACGGCCCGGCTGATCGGCGACCGGCTGAGCGAGGCCTGGGGCAAGCCGGTGATCGTCGAGAACGTCACCGGCGCGGCCGGCAATGTCGCGACCGAGCGCGTCGCCAAGGCCGCGCCCGACGGCTACACGCTGCTCGCCGCCGCCTCCGCCACGATCGTCACCAATCCAAGCCTCTACCAGAAGCTCCCGTTCGATCCGGTCAAGGACCTGGCGCCGATCACCCAGGCTGCCTACACGCCGAACATCCTTGCGATCCCGAACGACGTTCCGGCGAGGAGCGTGCAGGAGCTGGTCGCGTACGCGCGCGCCAATCCCGGCAAGCTCACCTTCGGTTCGGCCGGCGTCGGCACCTCGCAGCACCTCGCGGGCGAGCTGTTCAAGACCATGGCCGGGATCGACATCGTGCACGTGCCCTATCGCGGCATCGCGGCGGTGATGCCGGACCTGCTCGCCGGGCGGATCACCATGGCGTTCGGCAACATCTCGGCGGTGCTGCCGTTCGTGCGCGAAGGCAGACTGCGGGCGCTCGCGGTCACCTCGACGCGGCGCTACGCCTCGGTTCCTGACCTGCCGACCATGATCGAGGCCGGCTTCCCCGGCTTCGATTCGACCGCCTGGTTCGGCCTGATGGCGCCGGCCGGCACATCTTCCGCCATCATCGAGAAGCTGCACCGCGAGACCGTGCGCATCCTGGCGCTTCCGGAGGTACGCAAGCGCTTCGACGATCTCGGCATCGCGCCGATCGGCAACACGCCGGCCGAGTTCGCCAAGGCGATCGAGACCGAAACGCCGCAATGGGCCAAGGTGATCCGCGACGCCGGGATCAAGGCGGATTGACCTCATGGTGAGGAGCGCAGCGAAGCTGCGCGTCTCGAACCATGGCCAAGAGCGCGGCGGCTCTCCCATCCTTCGAGACGCCCATCTTCGCTACGCTTCGATGAGTTCCTCAGGATGAGGACGGAGCGGGTTCGCGCCGGCGCCCTCACTCCGCCGCCACAGCTGCCGGTTCCCAGTCCATCGCGATGTGACCCGGCTGCGCGGCGATGCGCGCAAGCCAGGCGCGCAACGCCGGAAAGGCCGCGAGGTCGTAGCCGCTCTCGTGCGCGCAATGCGTATAGGCGTAGAGCGCGATGTCGGCGATGGTGTAGTGGCCGGCGGCGAAGAATTCATTGGCGCCGAGATGCTTCTCCATCACGCCGAGCGCCTGATAGCCGTTCTCCATCCAGTCTTCGATCGCGTGGCTCTGCAGTTCGCGCCCGCCCTTGATCAGGGTGAGCCAGAACCACGCGGCGCCGAGGTTCGGCTCGAGGCTGTGCTGCTCGAAGAACATCCATTGCAGCGCCTCGGCGCGGTCGATGCGGTCCTCGGGCGCGAGCACCGAGCCGCCCGCGATGTACCACAGGATCGCGTTCGACTCCGGCAGGTAGCGGCCCGGCGCGGCCTCGAGCAGCGGCACGTGCCCGCTCGGGTTCATGGCAAGGAACGCAGGCGTGCGGCTCTCGCCCTTGAGGATGTCGACTTCGACGCGCCTGTAGTCGAGGCCGAGCTGCGCGAACGCAAGCCGCACCTTGTAGCAGTTGCCCGAGCGTTGCATCGAATAGAGCGTATACATTCGGTCCCGTGCGTTGCCCTCATTCCTGGAGCGGATAAAGCCGCATCGCGCCGCCATTGCAAGGCCGGCGCTGCGATGCCGATTTAATAAGAGTTGAACGCCGACACAAAACGTGACGTTGGAGCAATTCCACACTGCGCGGCGGTGCCGCCGTGAAACATCATTCCGCCGCGACGCGGTGCGCGCGTGCGTATTCCAGCAAGGCGTCGTCCGCGACCGGCTCGATCGGCGTGAAGTCGCGATGCGCGATGAACTCCGGCCGGTTGAACTTGGTGATGTGGTTGGAGACCGCGCACAAGGTCAGGTAGATGATCTTGCGCGGATAGGGCGTGATATTCGGTGCCGAGGCGTGCACCAGGTTGCCGTGGAACATCAGCACCGAGCCGGGCTTGCCGGTCGGCGCCACGATGCCGGGCTCGCCCGGCCGCTCGGCCTCGCGGCACAGCCGCGTGACGGTCTCCTGGTCGAGCGTCCACAGCGGATAGGACGTCGTGGCCTTGTCGTGGCCGGCCGCGAGCGTGCCGTGCTTATGGCTGCGCGGCACCACCATCAGCGCCCCGTTGAACGGATAGACCTCGTCGAGGAACACCGCGATGTTCATCGCGCGCGGCTCGGGCATGCCGTCGTCGCGCGCCCAGGTGCCGTAGTCCTGGTGCCATTGCCACACGTCGCCCTCGAACGCCGCCTTGGCGTTGAGCTTGAACTGGTGGACGTAGACGCTTTCGCCGAACACCTGCTGCAGCGGCTCGACCAGGCGCGGGTGATGCGCCAGAAGCCGGAACACGTCGTTGAACTTGTGGGCGGCGAACGCGGTGCGCGGCGCGCCGGACTTCTCGCGCCAGACCTCGGGGCGTTCGAGCTTGAGGATCGCGTCGGCCTCGACCCGCATCAGCGCGATCTCGTCCTCGGCGAAGCAGTTGGGCATGAACATGTAGCCCTGCTCGTCGAACTGGCGGATCTGCTCGGCGCTGAGCTTCATGGCGCGTCTCCCTGTTTCTTGAGCGCGGCGTCGGCGGCCGCTTGGTTACCCCATTGTAGCAAGAATCGCGCGCCGGCACGATATCGGCCGGCTCGTCCATAACTCCTTGATGTTTCAACCTTTGTTAAGACATTTGGCATGAGGTGGCGGGGCGCGTTCCGCGCTCGGCGCGGAAGCCGCGATTGCGGAGCTTTCCCGGTGCAGAACGTCGCCTTGCTTCGGCCCGCGACACTGCGCCTCGCGCGGTTGTGGACGCCGACCGTCCTGCTCTGCGTCGCGGGCGTGGTGCTGCCCAATGCGCTCTCGCTCGGCGCGCTTGCGGCCGGCATCGGCGCGCCGCCGCGCACGGCCGCCATCATCGCCTACGCGACGCTCGCGGTCGTCGCCCGCCTGGTGCCGGCGCCCGCCACCATCGCGCTCTATCTCGGCGTCGCGATCTACGACGCGATCTCGACCATCGCGCTGTTGTTCAACCTCGCGCCGAGCGAGATCGTGCTCGCCCTCCACCTCTCCGCCGACCTGCAGCTGTTCGCCTCGCCGCTCTACGTCGCGATGATCACGGGGCTCGTACTGCTGGTCGGTGCCAATATCGCGGTGCTCACCCTCAAGCGCGAGACGCTCCGGCGCGGCAGTCCGGCGGCGCTGATGAGCCTTGCGCTCGTGTTCGCGGCGGCCGACTTCTTCGCCAACACCTCGCCGCATTACCAGTTCGGCACGCTCTACGCGACGGGCAAGCCGATGGAGTTGGCGGCCGAGGCGTCGGGCTTCCGCCCGGCGGCATTGGCGGCCCGCGACCGCAACGTGCTGATGATCGTGGTCGAGGCGCTCGGGCAGTTCGCCGATCCGTGGCGCCAATCCATCCTGATGCAGCCGTTCGCCGATCCGGCGCTCGCCAAGCGCTACGACGTGATCACCGGGTCGACGACCTATTACGGCTCGACCACAGCGGCCGAGATGCGCGAGCTGTGCAACACGCGCGAGCCCTACGAAGCCGTGCTCGAAGGCAAGGAGCTGGTCTGCCTGCCGCAGCAAATGGCGGCGCGCGGCTACCGCACCGCCTCGCTGCACAACTTCACCAGCAACTTCTTCCAGCGCAAGGACTGGTATCCGAAGCTCGGCTTCGAGACGCAGTTCTACCGCGACGATCTCGCCGGCTTGCTCAAGCGCCAGTGCGGCGGACCGTTCCGCGGGCCCTGCGACGTCGACGTGGTGCCGTTCATTGCCCGCAAGCTGCGCGAGGCGAGGCAACCGACCTTCTTCTACTGGATGACGCTCAGCACCCACGTGCCGATCGCGCCGCACGAGGGCAGCCCGCGACTCGGCTGCCGGCGCGGCGGCGGGCCGATCGGCCATGTCGAGGTCTGCGCCATGACCGAGATGTGGATGGACGTGTTCGAGGCGATCGCGCGCATGACTGCCGACCTGCCTCCGACCGAGATCCTGCTGGTCGGCGACCACGCGCCCCCGCTGTGGTCGAAGGCCGGCCGGGCGCTGTTCACGCCGGGGCAGGTGACCTGGGTGCGGCTCACGCCCAAGGATCAATCCCCGAAGATCAGCGTGCGCTGACAGGCGACGCATGTCGACGTTGCGATCAGCAGAGCGGTTCGCGAGCGGCCGGTTAGCCAGCGGAACTTGGCTGACGCCGCAACTGATGACATTCGCGGCCGGCGCCATGGTCGCCGGCACGGCAATCGCGCTTGGGGCGTTGTTCTTCACGGCGACCGGCACGCTCGACCGCTTCGGCCGGCCGCTCGGCACCGACTTCTCCAGCTTCTGGACCGCCGGCCGCATGGCGCTCGAAGGCCACGCCGCGCAAGCCTATGACTGGGCGCAGCACCTGGCGATGCAGAAGCGCATCCACGGGAACGACATGTTCTTCCCGTGGAGCTATCCGCCGGTGTTTCTGCTGGTCGCGGCCGCGTTCGCGGCGCTGCCCTACGTTCCGGCGCTGCTCGCCTGGCAGGCGGCGTCGCTGCTCGGGGCGCTCGCGGCGTTCCGGGCGATCCTGCCGGACCGCCGTGCGCTGCTGTTCGCGTTCGGTTTTCCGGCGGTGCTGATCTGCCTCGGCCACGGCCAGACCGGGTTCCTCACCGCCGCGCTGCTGACCGGCGGCATCTTGGCTTTGCCGCGCCGCGAAATCCTCGCCGGCGTGCTGTTCGGCCTGCTCGCCTACAAGCCACAGTTCGGGCTGCTGCTGCCGTTCGTGCTCGCGGCCGGCGGCTACTGGCGCGCCATCGCGGCCGCCGCCGCGACGGTGCTGGCAAGCATGGCGCTGACCTTGGCGTTATGGGGCTGGCCGGTCTGGCAGGCGTTTTTCGATTGGCTGCCGCTCACCCAGAAGGTCGTGTTCGAGGCCGGCGATACCGGCTTCGAGAAATTCCAGAGCATCTTCGCCTGGGTGCGGCTGTGGGGCGGGCCGCTGATGCTCGCCTATGGGCTGCAGGGGCTGGTCACGCTCGGCGCGCTCGTGGCCTGCGTCTGGACCTGGCGCGGCGGCGCCGATCACCGGCTGAAAGGAGCGGCGCTGCTCACCGGCGTGCTGCTCTCCTCGCCCTATGTGCTCGACTACGACCTGGTGGCGTTCGGCATGGCGCTGGCGCTGCTCGCCGCGCACGGCCTGGAGCGCGGATTCCACCCGTGGGAAAAGACCGCCCTCGCGCTCGCCTGGTTCGCCCCGGTTTGTGCGCGTGAGGTTGCCCGTCTGACCACCCTGCCGCTCGGCTTTGTCATGCTGGCCGCGATTTTTGCGTTGATCATGCTCAGGGTGCGGGATCAGCAGGTGGAGGCCGCTCCGCTCGGCGCCGGGATGACCTCGTATCAGCGCGGTTGATTGAGGCCATCACGCATTGCGTCTTGCCCTCCGCCGCCCGGGCCATTACCACGGTCGCGCCCGAAAACGTGGGCACGCCGGAGATTCCCATGGCCTTCCTCGCCGAGCACCTCAAGCGCATCAAGCCGTCCGCCACCATCGCGGTGACCGACAAGGCGCGTGCGCTCGAACAGGCGGGCCGCGACGTGATCGGGCTCGGCGCCGGCGAGCCCGACTTCGACACGCCCGACAACATCAAGCAAGCCGCCATCAAGGCGATCCGCGACGGCAAGACCAAGTACACCAATGTCGACGGCATCCCGGAGCTGAAGGCCGCCATCGCGCGCAAGTTCAAGCGCGAGAACGGGCTCGACTACAAGCCGTCGCAGATCACGGTCGGCACCGGCGGCAAGCAGGTGCTGTACAACGCGCTGATCGCGACCATCAATCCGGGCGACGAGGTGATCATCCCGGCACCCTATTGGGTGAGCTATCCCGACATGGTGCTGATGGCGGGCGGCGAGCCGATCGAAGTGGTCGCCTCGATGCAGAACGGCTTCAAGCTCAAGCCCGAGCAGCTCGAGCGCGCGATCACGCCGCGCACCAAATGGATCATCTTCAACTCGCCGTCGAACCCGACCGGCGCCGCCTACACGCGCGCCGAGCTCAAGGCGCTGACCGACGTGCTGGTCAGGCATCCGCAGGTGTGGGTGATGACCGACGACATGTACGAGCACCTGGTCTACGACGATTTTCAATTCACCACGCCGGCGCAGGTCGAGCCGCAGCTCTACGACCGCACGCTCACGGTGAACGGCGTGTCCAAGGCCTATTGCATGACCGGCTGGCGCATCGGCTATGCCGGCGGACCGGAGCCGCTGATCAAGGCGATGGCGATGATCCAGTCGCAATCGACCTCGAACCCGAACTCGATCGCCCAGTGGGCCTCGGTCGAGGCGCTCGACGGGCCGCAGGATTTCATCCCGAAGCACAACAAGGTGTTCAAGGAGCGCCGCGACCTCGTCGTCTCGATGCTCAACCAGGCGCGCGGGCTCGAATGCCCGCGGCCGGAGGGCGCGTTCTACGTCTATCCATCCTGCGCGCAAACGATCGGCAAGAAGGCGCCGAACGGCAAGACGCTGGCGACGGATGAGGATTTCGTCACCGAGCTGTTGGAAGACCAGGGCGTGGCGGTGGTGCAGGGCACGCCGTTCGGCCTCGGCCCGGCGTTCCGCATCTCCTACGCGACCCGGACCGAGGATTTGGAAGAGGCCTGCCGGCGCATCCAGCGGTTCTGCGGGAATTTAACTTAAGCAACAGAACTCCGTTTCAACGTTCGCGGCCGGCCTCGCGTCCAGAGCGAACCGGCCTTATTATCGCTTCGAATGCCGCCGAACTTCGCTAGTGTCCCCGATTGCGAAGTTCGCCGGCGCTTGCGGCACGCTCGGATGCGAACTTCGCAATCGAAGGGACACTAGCAACTTATTGATCTAGTGTGGCTTTGGTTCAGAAGTCCGCATGGCGGACTCGCAGCGAGAGTGATGCGGACTTCTGAACCGCCACACTAGGGGATACGGCCGCTTCGGCCGGACAGGGAGGGCTTCCATGAATCGTCTTTCGACCGCCATCGTCGCTGCGATGATTTCGCTCGGCGCCATGGCCGGCCCGGCGCTGGCGCAGCGCTCGCAGATCGGGACCTTGTCGTGCGACGTGTCGGGCGGCATCGGGCTGATCGTCGGCTCGCAGCGCACCATGAACTGCGTGTTCACGCCGGCGGGCCAGGGCCCGATCGAATACTACACCGGTTCGATCACCAAGATCGGCATCGACATCGGCGTCACCGCAGCCGCGCAACTCGTCTGGGCCGTGCATACCAGCACCAGCATGTGGCGCGGTGCGCTCACCGGCAGCTATGTCGGCGCGACCGCCGAGGCGACGCTCGGCGCCGGCCTCGGCGCCAACGTGCTGGTCGGCGGCAACAATCGTTCGGTCGCGCTGCAGCCGCTCTCGATCCAGGGTCAGGTCGGGCTCAACGTCGCGGCCGGCGTCGCCGACCTGGAGTTGCGCTACGTGCGCTGATGCGGCTTTCCCCTCTCCCAGCTCGCGCGGGAACGGGTGAAACCGCTTCCTCTTGCCAGTCGCGCCGCGGCCTGAAACGATAATCCGTAACAGGCCGGATCGGCGCCGGGCCGCAAACAGGGAGGCGGATCAATGGGAAACAACGGGGCAAGTCCGCGGGGTCCCCGGTGCATCGCACTGGTGGGCCCATTCCAGAGCGGCAAGACCACGCTCCTCGAGGCGATCCTCGCCCGCACCGGCGCGATCCAGCGCCAAGGCGCCGTCGAAGCGGGCTCGACCGTCGGCGATGCCTCGCCCGAGGCGCGCCATCACCGCATGAGCGTCGAGCTGTCTTGTGCCACCACGACGTTCCTCGACGACAGCTATACCTTCATCGATTGCCCCGGCTCGGTCGAATTCGTGCACGACATGCGCGCGGTGCTGCCGGCGATCGACGCGGCGGTGATCGTGTGCGAGGCCGACGAGAAGAAGATCCCGCAGCTGCAGCTCGTGCTGCGCGAGCTCGAAGAGCTGAAGATTCCCCGTTTCCTGTTCCTCAACAAGATCGACAAGGCCGATAAGCGCGTGCGCGAGACCTTGAGGCTGTTGCAGCCGGCTTCGCGCGTGCCGTTGGTCTTGCGCCAGATCCCGATCTGGTCGAACGACATCGTCATCGGCTTCGTCGACCTCGCGCTCGAGCGCGCCCACATCTACAAGGAGCATGCGCCCTCCGAGGTCGTTCCGCTCGAAGGCGACAATCTCGACCGCGGCAAGGAAGCGCGCTTCACCATGCTGGAGTCGCTCGCCGACCACGACAACGAGCTGATGGAGCAACTGCTCGAGGACATCCCGCCGCCGCGCGACAAGGTGTTCGACGACCTGTCCAAGGAGCTGCGCGACGGCGTCATCTGCCCGGTGCTGATCGGCTCGGCGACCCGCACCAACGGCGTGCTGCGCCTGATGAAGGCGCTGCGCCACGAGGCTCCGACCGCGGCCGACAGCGCGAGCCGTCTCGGCCTCAAGGCCTCCGAGTCGATCGCCTACGTGATGAAGACGCTGAACACCACGCACGGCGGCAAGATGTCGATCGCGCGCGTGCTGTCGGGCCAGGTCGGCGACGGCACTACGTTCGTTACGCCCGAGACCGAGGCCGGCCGCGTGTCCGGCGTGTTCAAGGTCATGGGCCAGGCGACGGAAAAACGCGGCTCCGCGGCGGCCGGCGAGACCGTGGCGCTCGGCAAGCTCGATCATGCCCACACCGGCGACACGCTGACGGCGGGGAAGCAGGCGCACAAGGCGGTGGCTGTCATTGCGCCATTGCCGCCTGTGCTGGCGATCGCGATCTCGGCCAAGGAGCGCAAGGACGACGTCAAGCTCGGGCAGTCGCTCAACAAGCTGATCGAGGAGGATCCTTCGCTCACCGTGGTGCACAATCCCGAAACCCACGAGGTCATCGTGTGGGGCCAGGGCGAGATGCATCTGCGCGTCGCGACCGAGCGGCTCGCCCAGCGCTACGGCGTCAACATCGTCACGCGCAAGCCCTCGGTCGGCTATCGCGAGACCATCAAGAAGCCGGTGCTGCATCAGCGCGGCCGGCACAAGAAGCAGTCGGGCGGCCACGGCCAGTTCGGCGACGTCGTCATCGACATCAAGCCGCTGCCGCGCGGCGGCGGATTCAAATTCGAGGAGCAGATCACCGGCGGCGCCGTGCCGCGCAACTACATCCCCTCGGTCGAAGAGGGCGTCATCGACGCGCTCAAGCACGGGCCGCTCGGCTTCCCCGTGGTCGATATTGCGGTGACGTTGACCGACGGTTCGTATCACACGGTCGATTCCTCCGACATGGCGTTCCGCCAGGCCGGCCGCATCGGCATCGTCGACGGCCTGCCGCAGGCGAGCCCGGTGTTGCTCGAGCCGATCCACCTGGTCGAGATCGTGTGCCCGAACGAGGCGACGGCGAAGATCAACGCCATCCTGTCGGGCCGGCGCGGACAGATCCTCGGCTTCGATACGCGCGAGGGCTGGGCCGGCTGGGATGCCGTGAAGGCGATGATGCCGGAGACGGAGATCGGCGATCTCATCATCGAGATTCGTTCGGCCACCGCCGGCGTCGGCTCGTTCACCGCCAAGTTCGACCACATGGCGGAGCTGACCGGCAAGGCGGCGGAGCAGATCGTGGCGGCCAAGAAGGCGGCCGCGGCGGCGTAGCGGGGCTTTCTCTTTCTCTCTCTGCTGTATCTCTGAAAGCGCCACAGCACCTCCCCCCTTGTGGGGGAGGTCGGCGTGCGAAGCACGCCGGGAGGGGGTCTTTGCTTTTCTTTGCGTGAGAAGGCTCTTCGTATTGTGGCGAGTCCCCCTCCGACCTCGCTTCGCTCGGCCACCTCCCCCACAAGGGGGGAGGGAGGCTGTGGCGCTTTCGGCGCAACAGACGGCTACATCCCCGAGAACAACCGCCCGATGCGCGCCGGCAGATCGAACGCCGCGACCTCGCGCACCATGTCGAGTAGGCCGAGCCCGAAGGGCGGCATGATGTAGACGATCACGACGATCGCGAGGAGCGGCAGGACAGGGCCGGGCCGAAAACCGCACTAAAACAAGAGCTAAGGTCAGAGGGCGTTAACAACCGATCGTTAATATACGTGTCAATACGGACACAATTCATCCATGAACCAAGCCGTTCGGCAGTTGCGGGAGCCCGTGCCGGCCTCGGGTCCGACCGAGCCGGTCTGCTTCGTTGCCGATTCCAAGCCCGGGGTTTGCGGCCTCGTCGCCAGCGTTTGCGGCGAGCTTGGCCTGCGCGTCGACCAGTTCGATCGGCTGTCCGCCATGATCGACGGAGCCAGGCGCCGGATACCCGACCTCATCTTCATCGAGCCCGCGGTCGACGGCCGCGACGGCGAGGAGACGATCGACGCACTCGCCAACGCCGGCCTGCGCTGTCCGGTGCAGGTGATGAGCGGGCTGAACGCCGTGCTGACCGAGGACATCCGCCGCCATGGCGAGCGGCGCGGTCTGACCATGCTGCCGATCCTGCACAAGCCGTTCGGCCGGCCCGCCATCCGCCAGGTGGTCCACCAACTCGGACTGCGCCGCGACTTCCTCGCCAGCATCGACGTGACGTTGACCGAGGCGCTGGCGCGCGGCTGGATCGAGACGTGGTATCAGCCGAAGATCGATCTGCGCGGCCGCACCTTCGCGGGCGCGGAAGGCTTCGTGCGCGCGCGCCATCCCGAGCATGGCGTGCTGCCGCCCGACAGCATCCTCACCGGCGCCGCGCAGGCCGACCTCCTGGCGCTGACCCAGCACATGCTGCTCAACACGCTGCGCGAATGGCAGAGTTTCGCGAGCCTCGGCGTGCCGATCAAATTCTCCATCAACGTGCCGGCCGTGGCGCTGGCCAAACTGCCGCTCGCGGCGATCATCGCCGAGGCGCGGCCCAGGGTCCCGACCTGGCCCGGCCTGGTGCTCGAGATCAACGAAGACGAGATCGTCCACGACCTTGCGCTCGCGCGCAAAGCCGCGGCCGAGCTGCGCGCCCACAACGTCACGCTCGCGGTCGACGACTTCGGCCGCGCCTACGGCGCCGTGGCGCAGCTGAAAGACATGCCGTTCGCGGAGATGAAGATCGATCGCAGCCTGATCGCCAACTGCGACGTCGACCGCATGAACGGCGGCCTGTGCGAGACCATCATCGAGCTGGCGCATCGCATGGGCGCCAAGGCGGTGGCGGAAGGCATCGAGAGCGCGGGCGAACTGAAGGCGCTGCAGCGCATGGGCTGCGACATGGGCCAGGGTTACCTGTTCGCGCGCCCGATGCCGCGTGACAATTTCCTCAAGCTGCTGCGCGAGCGCGGCAAGGGCAAGCCGAACGCCTGAGGCAGCCGGTGCCGGCTTGACGCTGGCGCAGCCGTGACTTGCCCGTGAACGCGTAGCGCCGTACCTCTGGCGAGACACCGACCAGAGGACTGCGCCATGCACGTCATCCGCCGCCGCGGCTGGGAAATCCCCGAGCATCTCGCGACTCCCGAACACGTGTTCCTGAACCGCCGCGCCTTGCTCGGCGCCGCCGCCGGCGCCGCTGCCCTGGCCTTGCCCGATCTCGCCGCGGCGCAACGCGTGACCGATATCCCCGATCCGACCAAGGATCTCTATCCGGTCAAGCGCAACGACAAATACGTGCTGGGCGGGCGGCCGATCACGCCGGAGGAGATCAACGCCAACTACAACAATTTCTACGAATTCGGCGGCTCCAAGAACATCGCCAAGGCGGCGCAGGCGCTGAAGATCCGTCCCTGGACCGTGAAGATCGACGGCATGGTGGAGAAGCCGTTCGAGATCGGCATCGACGACCTGATCCGCAAGGCGCCGTTGGAGGAGCGGCTCTATCGTCACCGCTGCGTCGAGGCCTGGTCGATGACGATTCCGTGGACCGGCTTCCCGTTCTCGCATCTGCTGGAACTGGCGAAGCCGCTGGCGTCGGCCAAGTACGTCAAGATGGAGACGTTCCAGGATAACGTCGCGCCGGGTTTCCGTCAGAGCTGGTACCCGTGGCCCTACACTGAAGGGCTGACCATCGCGGAAGCCGGCAACGAGCTGTCGTTCCTGGTGACCGGGATGTACGGCAAGCCGGCGTTGAAGCAGATGGGCGCGCCGCTGCGCCTTGCGGTGCCGTGGAAATACGGCTTCAAGTCGATCAAGTCGATCGTGCGGTTCAACTTCACCGACCAGCGGCCGAAGAGCTTCTGGGAGGGCCTGCAGGCGGCCGAATACGGCTTCTGGGCCAACGTCAACCCCGAGGTCGCGCATCCGCGCTGGAGCCAGGCGACCGAAGAGGACATCACCACCAAGCAGCGCATTCCGACCGTGCTGTTCAACGGCTACGGCGAATATGTCGCCGATCTCTACAAGGGATTGGAGAAGGAGCGCCTCTGGGCGTGAGGCGGGGCGCTCCCGTTGTCGCCGGCGAACCAAATCCCGCCAAAGCCGGCAAATTCCGCGGCGCGACCGACAGGCGCGATCGCGTATCGCAACCGATTTCCGGTTGTCCGAGCGGGACGCGTCGGATACCCTTATAACGAATATTCTTGCCGTATTGCGGTGTAAGGTTGTTACGCGTGCGGCGACCGGACGCAACGCTGCAGCAACTGGAGGGGGAGCGAACCCATGCGCATCGTCGACTTCGATCTGCCGTTCAACGCGTCGGGCGCCAACGACTGGCTGCCGGCCTATCCCAACCCGGCGGATTTCCGCTTCAACTATTACAAACTGCTCAAGCTCGCCCAGACCAACAACAACGCCATCGGCAAGGCGCCACCCGGCATCTGGGTGGCGGTGATCGGAGCCGGCGTCGCCGGCATGACCGCGGCGCGGGAGCTGTTCCGCTGCGGCTACAATGTCGTCATCTATGAAGCGAGCGACCGCATCTGCGGGCGCCACTATACGGTTCCGATCCCCGGGCAGATCACCGCGATGGAGCTCGGCGCCATGCGGTTTCCCTATTTCGGCGCGCCGGGCTCGCAGAATTGCGTGTTCGACTACTATCTGACGGCGGAAGCCAATGCCGCCACCGCGCCGTTCCCCAATCCCGGCGCGGCGCCGGGTAACACCGGCATCTACATGAACCAGGGCTACGGGCCGAACGGCGAGTTCTACCCGACCCGGCGGATGATGCTCTGGCCGGCGAGCAACAACTCCTACAATCCGCCGAACGACGCCTATCTGCGCAACGTCTACGATCTCGAGACCGCGTTCATCGATTTCTTCTCGGCGCACCTGAAGACGCTCTATCTGCGCGCGGATTGGCCGGCCATCTGGACGCAGATCGCCAACCATTACGACAAGATGACGTTCAGCGATCTGGTTTTCACGCCGGCGACCAAGACCTATGCCAACGACGGCTGGTTCGGCGGCTTCGGCATGAACGATGCCCAGTCGGAACTGTTCTATACCATCGGGGCCGGCGACGGCAGCTGGGGCGCGTTCTACGAGATCGCCGCCATGTGGTTCATTCGCTGCGTCATGTTCGGCTTCAACAGCAACCTGCAATCGATGCTGGGCATCCTCAACAAGAACGATCTGCCCTACTACAACGACTCGTTCCTCCATGACACCAACGGGCATCATCTGGCGGCGCCGCTCTACGAAGGGATCCAGACCCTGCCCGAGTGGCTGTTCTACCAGGCCGCGCCGGGTTCGAGCAGCTCGTTGTTCGACGCCATGAACGACAACGCCGGCGTCAAGCTCTATCTCAACACCGGCGTCGTGCAGGTCGCCAATGACGGCGTCAGTGACGGCACTCTACTCACCGTGCGGGACGAGCACGGCTACGCCACCGCCTTCAACTATGTGATCGTGACGCCGACATTGTGGGCCTCGCAGATGTCGCTCCAACTCAGCGGCTTCAATCCCAACGACGTCCCGCTGGCGACGCTGTCGGCGCGCGACCAGCAGCACAACATCGCGAGCTGCAAGGTGTTCTTTCCGCTGGTCGCGAACTACTGGAACGGTACCGGCATTCCGCAGGACATCATCACCGATACGTTCCTGCAGGATGCCTACGGCATCCAATGGCGCCCCAGCGATCCGGGCGCGCTGCTGGCGAGCTACACGTGGGAGGACGACGCGCTCAAGCTGCTGCCCTACAACGACGCACAGCTGGCCGAGAGAGTGCTCGGTGAGCTCGATAACATCCTCACTTCGACCGTCGGCAAGTCGATCCGTCCCTACGTCAACGCCAACGACGCCGTGGTCTTCCAGTGGTCGCTGCAGCCGACCTATCACGGCTGCGCCAAGCTCTACCGCCAGCGCAATTGGACGCAGGACTATTCGCTGCTCGCCTACAACCAGCAGCACAGTGCCGGCTCGCGCCTCTATTTCGCCGGCGAGAATTACTCGGTCGAGGGCGGCTGGACCGAGCCGGCGCTGCGCCTTGCGCTCGACGCGGTGATCCGCCTGATCAAGAATTCCGGCGGCACGTTCAACAACGGCTTCAGCTTCAACGACTACCCGCGGTTCGATACGGTGTTCACGCCCGACTACGAGTATCCGGTGTGCAACGACGCGTGAGGCCGCCGGACGCCGCGGATTCCCGAGCCGCGCCGCTGGGCGGCGCGTCTTTGGCACACAATTGCGCCGTCTACTACGTTCCCGAGGCCTATGAAGGCGACAAGGCGCTGGTCGTCGGCCGCCAATCGGCGGGCGCCGGCTTTCTCGAGGCGCTGACGCGCCATGCCGGCGTCGACACGCTGTATTGCTTCTGCGCGGCGCCGCAGCATTTCGACGAGTTCCGCCACCGCGTGGACGGCATCGGCGGCAACGCCCCCGCCTGCGTCTGGATCAGGCCCGACAATCTCCCCGAGATCGCCGCCGCCGGCTGCCTGTTCCAGCCCGGGCCGATCATTGCGGAGACCGCATGGCTGCGCCGCTTCTGGGACGAGCGCCTGTTCAGCATCTGCGGCATCACCCATTCGGTGGCGACCGAGCGCGTCATTCGCGGCATCCGCGACTTCATCACGGCGCCGACCCAGCCGTGGGACGCCCTGATCTGCACGTCGCAGGCGGCGCGCAGCGCGAGCGAAGGCATCCTCGATGCCTGGCGCGACTATCTGGCGGGACGCAATATCGCGGTTCCGGCGATGCCGCTGCGCCATGCGGTGATCCCGCTCGGCGTGCATCTCGACCGCTTCGAGCGCACGGCGGCTGCGCTTGCGCGCGGGCAGGCGCTGCGCGCCAAGCTCGGCCTCGAGCAGGAGGCGGTCGTCGGCCTCTATTTCGGCCGCCTGAATTTCCTGTCCAAGGCCCACCCGACGCCGATCTTTCGTGCCTTCGAGTTGGCGCAGCGGCGATTGTCGGTCGAAACCCTGCACCTGCTGCTGGTCGGCCAGTTCACCGACCCGCGCAGCGCGGCTGAGTTCGATGTCGCGCGGCGGCTGTTCTGCCCGTCGGTCGTGGTGCATTGGATCAACGGCACCGACAGCGAAGCGGCGCACGATTCCTGGTTCGCGGCCGACTTCTTCATCTCCTTGCCGGACAATGTGCAGGAGAGCTTCGGCCTTACTCCGGTCGAGGCCATGGCGGCTTCACTCCCCTGCGTCGTGAGCGACTGGAACGGCTACAAGGAGACGGTGGTCGAGGGCGAAACCGGCTTTCGCGTTCCGACGCTGATGGCGCCGCCGGGCACCGGTATCGACTTTGCCGACGACCATGCGCGGCACGTCTACGATCATTTCGCCTTCATCGGGATGGTGGCGCAGAACACCGCCGTCGACATCGATAGCTGCGCACGCGCGATCGCCATGCTCGCAAGCGATCCGGCGCTGCGCCGCCGGATGGGCGAGGCGGGGCGGCGGCGGGCGGAGACGCTCTACGACTGGCGCGTCGTGATCCGGCAATACCAGGAGCTGTGGCGCGAGCTTGCGGACGTCCGCGCGCGCGCCGAAGTTGTCGGAGCGCGCGACCGGAGCCGGCAGACCGTGCACCCCGACTATCCCGATCCGTTCGCGTTGTTCCGCGCGCACCCGACCCATATCCTGGCCGGGCACTGCGAAGTCAGGCTCGCCGACCTCGACGGCCGTTTCGTGCTCAAGCAGCTTCGACACAACCCGATGCACATGTTCCCCGCCGCGACGCTGCTCGGCGAAGCCGAGATCGCCGCGCTGGTGGAACGCCTGGAGCAAGGCCCGCGCTCGGTGACGCAGCTTGTCGCCGACCTGCAGGCGACCGATGCGGCACGCGCGATGCGTACGATCCTGTGGCTGTACAAGTACGGCATCGTCTCGGTCGAGCCGCCGGCATGAGCGTCGATTCCTCCGCGGCGGCGGTGCGCACGGGCGGCGCCTCGGAAGCCTCCGGGTCCGCTACCGCCGCGCCGCGTCGCCTGCGGCTGTGCTACCTCCTGTCGCGTTACGTCAGCCATCGCGTCGCCGGGCTCGCCAATCGGGAATGCCTGCGGCTCGCGGGTGCCGTGCTCACCGACGATCCGGCCGAGGCCGATATCGTCGTGCTGCACAACGAGCCGTGGAGCTACGCGGGCTATTACCGCGCGATCCCCGAACTGCGCGACAAGCGTGTGATCGCCTATGCGGTATGGGAGACTGACATCCTCCCGGAGCATTATCGCTTCAATCTCGGCCTGGTGGACGAGGTCTGGACATGCTCGCGCTTCTGCCGCGACGTCCTTTCGACCGCCTGCGCGACCGTGATCGTCATCCCGCATGTGGTCGAGGCGCCGCAGCGCGAACCTGCGGCCGAAGCGCGCATGCGGGAGCGGATCGCCTATGACGAGGCGCTGTTCTATTTCTACACCATCGGGCGCCATACCGATCCGCGCAAGAACCTCGCCGCCGCCATTCGCGCCTTCGCCGACCTGTCGGTCGCGGACGCGCGCCTGATCGTGAAATCGCCGCAGCCGTTGCCGGACGAGCTTGCCAAGGTGCCGGGCGTCATCGTCGTGCCCGGTCACCTGGATGATGCGGAGATGCGGGCGCTGCATCATCTCGGCCACTGCTTCGTCAGCCCGCACCGTTCGGAGGGCTGGGGACTCGGCCTGTCGGACGCCATGGCCTGGGGCAGGCCCGTGATCGCGACCGCGTTGGGCGGCAACATGGACTTCATGACCGCCGACAATTCCTTGCTCGTGCCGTTTACGAGCGCGCGCATCACGCCGGCGGAAGTGCAGCGCTCGGCGCTGCTGTCGACCGACATGACATGGGCCTATCTGGACGAGCAGGAATTGCGCCGCAAGATGTTGTGGTGCTTTCAATCGCGCGAGGAGGCGCGGCGCATCGGCGAGCGTGCCAGCATCGACATCCGGCGCTATCGCCCGGAGCGCGTGGCGGCACTCATGGCCGAGCGGCTCGCCACGCTCGCGAACGCCGGTGGCGCGTAGCCGGCGCTTGGGGTGGTGCGTTTCCCTTACCCCGCCATCGGGATAGGGGGGCGTCTCGCGACGCCGCCCCTCCCACACCACCGGACATACGGGTCCGTATCCGGCGGTTCGGTGGATTATGCGAACTGCGGGGTCGCAACGGAAGCCAAGCCGAGTGAACGCAAGAAGCGGGTTGGCAGGGCAATGGCGAGCGCGGGGCTGTTGCTGAGCCGCCATGGGCCATGTGGGCTCCCGGCGGTTTGGGCCGCCAGATCCCGGCCGACGCCGCGGCGTCGCAGTTCGGCATAACGGGTGCGTCCGCGCTTCCATTGCTTCCAGGCGATGGCGCGCAGCCGCCGCCTGGTCCACTCGTCAAGTGTGCGCAGCACCGACGGAGTTTGGCAGAAGCCGAAGTAGCCGCGCCAACCGATGAGGTAGACGGACAGCTCCTTGACGATCTGCGACAGGCTCGCCCCGCGCGTGCGCCGCGTCAGCTCCCGGACCTTGGCTTTGAAGCGGGCTATTGCCTGCGGCGCGATGCGCCGTCGCGGCTGCGGCTCGCCTGTGAAGCTGAAGCCCAAGAACTTGCGGACACTTGGTTTGGCGACCGCACTCTTGGCTTTGTTGATCTTGAGCTTGAGGCGCTTGGCCAGGAACTTCTCGATGCCGGCCAGCACCCGTTCGCCCGCACGCTGACTGCGCATATAGATGTTGCAGTCGTCGGCGTAGCGCACGAAGCAATGGCCGCGCTTCTCCAGCTCCTTGTCCAGCACATCCAGCATCAGGTTCGACAACAGCGGCGAGAGCGGCCCGCCCTGCGGCGTGCCCTCCTTCGTCGGGCTGACAAGGCCGCCTTCCAGTACGCCCGCATTCAGGAATGCGCGGACGAGCTTCAGGATGCGCTTGTCGGCAACCCGCTTGGCAACAAGCCCCATCAGGATGTCGTGGTTGACCCGGTCGAAGAACTTCTCCAGGTCGATGTCCACGACGACGGTGTGTGCAGACGCGATGTACGTTTGCGCCCGTTCCACCGCCTGATGCGCCGAGCGCCCCGGCCGGAAGCCGAAGCTTGCCTCGGAGAACGTTCCGTCCCAGTCCGCCTGCAGCACCTGCATCACCGCTTGCTGGATGAAGCGGTCGAGCACCGTCGGGATGCCGAGCGGCCTCATGCCGCCCGATGCCTTCGGTATCTCCACCCGCCGCACCGGCTGCGGTTTGTAAGTACCTTCAAGCAGCTGGGCCCGGATCGTGGGCCAGTGCTCCGTCAGGTAGGTCGGCAGATCATCGACGCTCATGCCGTCGATGCCAGCCGCACCCTTGTTGCGCTTCACTTGCGCCAACGCCTTCTTCAGATTCTCACGCTCGACTACTGCTTCCATTGACGGTCCCGCGACCGCCGGGCGTTCGAGACAGGCTCCCGCCGCGCGCGCTTCGGTCTCTTGAGCGGCGGCGCTCGGGGCTTCACCCTTTGCTCCGATGCCCAAGTTCAGCTCGACCTGGTTCTTCTGCCGCATGGCTCGCGCGAGATCGCCGCTCTACTGGCCACTTCCACCGTTCGGGCCTTCGGCGGACGCTCCCGCCTACTATGCCCTCTGCTGACTTCTGCGCTCCGATCAGGTCGCCTTGCGGCGACCTCAGTCTCGTCACCGAGACGCAGCGCAGACCTCCCGAGGTAAGACCGACCGCCTTCACCGCGCACCCGCCGGATTTACCACCCCGGCCTTTGATGGCTCTGGACTTCGCGATCACTTGCTCGCTCGTCCGGCCGGGTAGGCCTCGTTATCCGGTTCTTGTCCATCGGGCCGCGGCTTTGCTCCACGCTTCTTTCAGACCTCGCCTCGCGACGACGCCCTTGCGCTTCGCTAATCCTTCACCGCCATCAGGCTGGATAGAGGACTTCCACCTCCAAGCTGTCGTTCATGCTCGGCACACAAGAAAAACGCCGGGCCCGAGGGCCCGGCGCAGTTTTGTCGGCAAAAACCGACAATCACCTTCCAGAGGGGAACAGCTGGCTGCATTACGATCGCCGCCTGGGAGGAACAGCCATCGGATTGCATACAGCGCATCGTCACTATGGAGCGCGCGGCGAGCACAGGCAACGCAGAGCCCCGCATGCCAGACATGCGGGTGTCGCAAGTCTTCCGTCGACGCGTGTTGCAAAATGATCGCAGCGCGATGTCGCTCGACGAACGAGAATTTCACCGCAGCAGGCGCGCTCTTGGAATGTTCGAAAGCCTACACGGCCGGCGCACGACCGCATGCAGCCTCAATAATTCCACTGCTGCGCCTTGGCGACCAGGAAGTCGCGGAATACCTGGATACGGGCGACCGACTTGAGTTCTTCCGGATAAACGAAAAAGGCATCGAACGCGAAACCGTCGTCCGAGCCGAACAACTGCATCAGACCGCCGTTCTCCTCGATCAGATAGTCCGGCAGCATGGCGATGCCGAGCCCGCGCTGGGCGGCGCGAAGCAATCCGAGCGCGTTGTTGATGACGAGCCACGGGGTGCGTTGGCTCTTGCTGTCGCGGCCGGCGCCGACCAGCCAGTTGGTGCTCTGCAGGTGGGTGGGTACCGTGCCGCCGAGCACCAGGATGCGATGGTTGTCGAGCTCGTCAGGCGCGCGCGGCGTGCCGAAGCGCTTCAAGTATTCGGGCGAGGCGTAGGCGTGGAAATGCATCGAGAACAGCTTGCGCTGGATCAGGTCGGGCTGCGTCGGCAGGCGCAGCCGGATCGCCACGTCGGCCTCGCGCATCGCGAGGTCGAGCTCCTGCTCGGTGGTGATCAGCGTGATGCGGATGTCGGGGTAGAGATCGAGGAACTCGCCGAGCTTCGGGGTGAGCCAGTGCACGCCGAGGCCGACCGTGGTCTGCACCTTGAGCTCGCCGTGCGGTTTCTCGCGGCTGTCGGTCAGCTTGGTGCGCGCGGCCTCGAGCTTCATGAACACATCGTGCGCGGTGCGATAGAGCAGCTCGCCCTGCTCGGTCAGGATCAGCCCGCGCGCGTGGCGGTGGAACAGCGGCGCGCTCAATTCCTGCTCGAGCGCGCTCACTTGGCGCGACACGGCCGACTGCGACAGCCCGAGCTGCTCGCCGGCATGCGTGAAGCTGCCGGCTTCGGCGGCGGCGTGAAAGACCTTCAGCTTGTCCCAGTCCATGGTGCGCGCTCGCGCTGCCCTCTTCACTCGGCCGCGGCGCGCTGCTGCTCGTACGCCGCAAGGAATTTTTCGGCCTCGAGCGCGGCCATGCAGCCTTGCCCGGCTGCGGTGACCGCCTGGCGATAGATCTCGTCGGTGACGTCGCCGGCGGCGAACACGCCCGGAATCGAGGTCGCGGTCGAATGCGGGGCAACCTTCACGTAGCCGTTCGGCTTCATCTCGAGCTGGCCGGCCACCAGTTCGGTCGCCGGCGAGTGGCCGATGGCGATGAACACGCCGTCGGCGCGCTTCTCGCTGAAAGCGCCGGTCTTGAGGTTCTGCAGCAGCACACCCTTGACCTTGAGCGGGTTGTCGTCGCCGAGCACGTCGGCCAGCACGGTGTCCCAGATCACCGAGATCTTCGGGTTCTTGAACAGGCGGTCCTGCAGGATCTTCTCGGCGCGGAACGCGTTGCGGCGGTGCACCACCGTCACGCTGGATGCGAAATTGGTCAGGAACAGCGCCTCCTCAACCGCGGTGTTGCCGCCGCCGATCACCAGCACGTCCTTGCCGCGGTAGAAGAAGCCGTCGCAGGTGGCGCAGGCCGACACGCCGTAGCCCTTGAATTTCTGCTCGGAAGGCAAATCGAGCCAGCGCGCCTGCGCGCCGGTGGCAAGGATGACGCTGTCGGCGAGATAGATGGCGCCGGAATCACATGTGAGGCGGAACGGGCGCTGCCTGAGGTCGAGCTGCACCACGTGGTCGGCGACGAGCTTGGTCCCGACGTGCTCCGCCTGCTTCTCCATCTGCTCCATCAGCCAGGGGCCTTGGATCACATCGGCGAAGCCCGGATAGTTCTCGACGTCGGTGGTGATGGTGAGCTGGCCGCCGGGCTGGATGCCGCGGATCATGACCGGTTCCACCATCGCGCGCGCCGCGTAGATCGCGGCGGTGCAGCCGGCCGGCCCCGACCCGATGATCACGAGCTTGGTATGGGTCGTCCTCGACATACGCTGGGTCCCTCGAACGCTCCGGCGCGAGACGAAAGTACGCCGCCGGGCGCCGTACGCGCCCTTGAGTCGTGTGCCATGCGGAAATGTAAGGTTTCGCCCGAGCCATGCAAGGCACGCAACCCCCAAGCCCACAGCCTGCAAGTGCACGACCGGGCAATCCATCTGGTTAATGCATTGATCGCGCAATTTTGTTTCGCGGGCGGCCGGTCCCGGCTAAAGATGGCTCGTTACGCCTCTGGAGCCTGCCTTGTCCGCCCAACTCGACGCCATCGACTGGAAAATCCTGAAAGAGCTGCAGGATGACGGCCGTATCACCAATGTGGAGCTGGCGCGCCGGGTCGGCATCACGGCGCCGCCGTGCCTGCGGCGCGTGCGCGTGCTCGAGCAGGCCGGCTTCATCAAGGGCTACCGCGGCCTGCTGGACGAGAAGAAGCTCGACTTCGAGGTCACGGTGTTCGCCATGGTGCACCTGTCGAGCCAGGCGGAGGCGGATCTTGCGGCGTTCGAGGAATTCGTGCGCGCGCAGCCGGTGGTACGCGAGTGCTGGATGCTGTCGGGTGAGATCGATTTCATCCTGAAGTGCGTCGCCCCCGACCTCGCCGCATTCCAAGCCTTCGTCGCCAAGCTCACCGCCGCGCCACACGTGCGCAACGTCAAGACCTCGCTGGTGCTGCGCAATTCAAAAGATGCGCCGCTGGTGCCGCTGGAGCTGCGGGCTAAAGCTGACGACCGGGTCGATTAGGCGCGGCGCCCTCTAGAGCACGATGACTTTTCTTCGAATCGTCATCGCGCTCTAAGTTGTTCGTGGAGCATGATCTTTTCCGAAAACCGCTGCACACTTTTCGGGATCATGCTCTAGCGCCACTCGACCTTCTTGACCTCATAGGCCTTGGCGCCGCTCGGGGTGACGACCTCGACCTGGGCACCCTTGGTCTTGCCGATCAGCGCGCGCGCGAGCGGCGAAGTGATCGAGATGCGGCCGGCCTTGGCGTCGGCCTCCGGCTCGCCCACGATCTGCCACACCTGCTTCTTGTCGGTGTCCTCATCGACCAGCGTGACGGTCGCGCCGAACTTGATCGAGTCGCCGGAGAGCTTCGACACGTCGATCACCTCGGCGCGCGCGAGCTTGTCCTCGAGCTCGGCGATGCGGCCCTCGTTGATCGACTGCTGCTCCTTGGCGGCGTGATACTCGGCGTTCTCCGAGAGATCACCGTGCGTGCGCGCGTCGGTGATCTGCTGGATGATGCGCGGCCGCTCGACCTGCTGGCGGTGCTTGAGCTCCGTCTCCAGCACCGAATAGCCGGCGGCAGTCATCGGCAATTTTTCCATCGGTCTTCAAGTCCCTGACGACAGAGAAAAAAACTCCGATCACGGGCCAACCGGCCGCGCGACCGCAGGTCTCTTCCCAAACTCGCTTTCCCGGCGGCCCCCGGACAACCTCAGGCCCGGCCGCCGAAGTAGCTTTGCAACGCCCGCACCTCAAGATCGCCCTCGCGATGGGCCTTGATCCCCTGGGCGGCGGCAACGGCTCCGGAAAGAGTGGTGTAGTATGGGACTTTATGCAAGAGGGCCTCCCGCCGCAGCGACCGGCTATCGGCGAGCGCGGTCAAACCCTCGGTGGTGTTGAACACCAGCTGGACATCGCCGTTCTTGATCCGGTCCACGATGTGCGGGCGGCCCTCCAGCACCTTGTTGACCTTTTCGGCGATGACCCCGTGCCCGCTCAGATAGCGCTGCGTACCGCCGGTCGCGATCACCTTGAAACCCTGGCTTTCCAAAAGCTTGACCGCCTCGAGGATGCGCGGCTTGTCGGCGTCGCGCACCGAGACGAACACCGTGCCGGTGCGCGGCAGATGGGTGCCGCCGCCGATCTGGCTCTTGGCGAAGGCGACCGGGAACGAGCGGTCGAGCCCCATGACCTCGCCGGTCGACTTCATTTCCGGCCCGAGCACGGTGTCGACGCCGGGGAAGCGGGCGAACGGGAATACCGCTTCCTTGACTCCGATATGATCGAAGCGTGGCGTTTGCAGGCCGAAGCTTTCCAGTGATTCGCCGGCCATGATGCGTGCCGCGATCTTGGCGACCGGCAGTCCGATCACCTTGGCGACGAACGGCACGGTGCGCGAGGCGCGCGGATTGACCTCGAGCACATAGATGTCGCCGCTCGTGCGGTCGATCGCGTACTGCACGTTCATCAGCCCGCCGACGCGGAGCGCCAGTGCGAGCGCGCAGGTCTGGCGCTCGAGCTCGGCGATCGTCTCGGCCCCGAGCGAATACGGCGGCAGCGAGCAGGCCGAGTCGCCGGAATGGATGCCGGCCTCCTCGATGTGCTCCATGATGCCGACCACCATGGTGTCGGTGCCGTCGGACAGGCAGTCGACGTCGACCTCGATGGCATCCGACAGGTAGCGGTCGATGAGCAGCGGCCGCTTGTCCGACACGGTGAGCTCGGAGGGCCGATCGAGGTCGCCGGCCAGCCGCGCCAGGTATTGGTCGAGCTGCCGGCTGTCGTGGACGATCTCCATGGCGCGCCCGCCGAGCACGTAGGACGGCCGGATCACGAACGGATAGCCCATCCGCTGGGCGATGGCGCGCGCCGCGGATGGGCTCGTCGCGATGGCGTTCTGCGGCTGGCGCAGGGCGAGCCGGTCGAGCAGCTGCTTGAAGCGGTCGCGGTCCTCGGCCAGGTCGATCATGTCGGGCGAAGTGCCGAGGATCGGCACGTTCGCCCGCTCCAAGGGTTCGGCGAGCTTGAGCGGCGTCTGCCCGCCGAACTGGACGATGACACCGTGCAAGGTGCCGTTGCTGCGTTCGGTGTCGATGATCTCGAGCACGTCCTCGGCGGTGAGCGGCTCGAAATAGAGGCGATCCGAGGTGTCGTAGTCGGTCGACACCGTCTCCGGATTGCAGTTGATCATGATGGTTTCGTAAGCATCCTTGAGCGCGAAGCAGGCGTGGCAGCAGCAGTAGTCGAATTCGATGCCCTGCCCGATGCGGTTGGGGCCGCCGCCGAGGATGATCACCTTGGTCTTGCCCGACGGCGCGGCCTCGTCGGCGAGGCGGCCGGCGAATGGCGTCTCGTAGGTCGAATACATGTAGGCGGTGGGTGAAGCGAATTCGGCTGCGCAGGTGTCGATGCGCTTGTAGACCGGCCGGACATCGAGCGCGCGGCGGCGCAGCGTCACCTCCTCGGCCGAGCGGCCGGTGAGCTTGCCGAGCCGCGCGTCGGAGAAGCCCATCGCCTTGAGGCGGCGCAGCGCAGGCGCGCTCGGCGGCAGTCCCTTCGCCTTGATCTCGGCCTCCTTCTCCACGATGCCGCGGATTTCGGCGAGGAACCACGGATCGAACCGGCACGAGGCGTGGATCTCGGCGTCGGAAAAGCCGAGGCGCATCGCCTGCGCCACCTTGAGCAGGCGATCGGGCGTCGGTGTGCCGAGCGCGGCACGGATCACATTCTTGTCGTCGCTCTGCCCGAGGCCTTCGATCGCGATCTCGTCGAGGCCGGTGAGGCCGGTCTCGAGCGAGCGCAGCGCCTTCTGCAGGCTTTCCTGGAACGTGCGGCCGATGGCCATGACCTCGCCGACCGACTTCATCGAGGTGGTGAGCACCGGCTCGGCACCGGGGAATTTCTCGAACGCGAAGCGGGGGACCTTGACCACCACGTAGTCGATGGTCGGCTCGAACGAGGCGGGCGTGGCGCCGCCGGTGATGTCGTTGGCGATTTCGTCGAGCGTGTAGCCGACCGCGAGCTTGGCGGCGACTTTTGCGATCGGGAATCCCGTCGCCTTGGAAGCCAGCGCGGAGGAGCGCGACACGCGCGGGTTCATCTCGATCACGACCAGGCGGCCGTCGTCCGGCTTGACCGCGAACTGCACGTTGGAGCCGCCGGTCTCCACCCCGATCTCGCGCAGGACCGCAATCGAGGCGTCGCGCATGACCTGGTATTCCTTGTCGGTCAGCGTCAAGGCCGGCGCGATGGTGATCGAGTCCCCGGTGTGCACCCCCATCGGGTCGAGGTTCTCGATCGAGCAGACGATGATGCAGTTGTCGGCCTTGTCGCGCACCACCTCCATCTCGAACTCTTTCCAGCCGAGCACCGACTCTTCGATCAGCACCTCGTTGGTCGGCGAGGCATCGAGGCCTTCGAGCACGATGCGGATGAATTCGTCGAGATCGTAGGCGACGCCGCCGCCGGTCCCGGCGAGCGTGAAGGAAGGGCGGATGATGGCGGGCAGGCCGATCTCGGCCAGCCCCAGCATCGCCTCGCCGAGCGCGCGATAGACGTAGCGCTTCTTGCGCTCCGGCTCCTCCGCGTCCCAGTCGCGCTGGAAGGCGGCGCGCGCCGGCGCCGTGTCGGCCGGTCCGGCCGCATCGATCTCGCGCAAGCCCGCCGCATAGCGGTCGCGGTCGAGCTGCTTGAGATCGGTTGCGTTGGCGAGGAACGATTTCGGCGTCGCCAGCCCGATCTTCTTCATCGCGTCGCGGAACTGCTCGCGGTCCTCGGCCTTGTCGATCGCGTCGGCGGTGGCGCCGATCATCTCGACGTCGAAGCGCTCGAGCACGCCCATGCGCCGCAGCGACAGCGCGCAATTGAGCGCGGTCTGCCCGCCCATGGTGGGGAGCAGGGCAAAGCCGCCGGGAACGACGTTGCGCTCCTTCGCGATGATCTTGGCGACGATCTCCGGGGTGATCGGCTCGATGTAGGTCGCGTCGGCGAGATCCGGATCGGTCATGATCGTCGCCGGGTTGGAGTTGACCAGGACGATGCGGTAGCCCTCGGCTTTCAGCGCCTTGCACGCCTGCGTGCCGGAATAGTCGAACTCGCACGCCTGGCCGATCACGATCGGTCCCGCGCCGATGATCAGGATCGAGGAGATGTCGGTCCGTTTGGGCATAGGCCTACAGACTTCGGGCACAAAAAAAGGGCGCGCCGCCGCGCGTCCTTTGGCTCGCGCCGACGGGCAGAGCCCCGCGCGGGCGCTGATTAACCTAGAATCAGATGGTATGGAAGCCCGCCTTCGCCCAGGCTTCGGCGCGGCAGCCGCGTACCCGATGGCTTGCCGAGCCGAAGCAGCGAAGCTGCGAAGGCTGGAGGCCCGGGCCTGGGTTCGAACCAGGCATGCAGGACGTTGCACCGCCCCTGCGTCTCCACTCCGCCACCGGGCCAATTCAGGATTATTCCCGCCAGCCGACAAACAAACATCGGCAACGTTGCGGCATGGTTAATGGCCGTGGCGGCGCGGTTGCCCTTGTCTATTGCGCCGGACGGGCGCGGAAGGTCATGCGCGCCGGATTGTGTTCCATGTTGCGCGCCAGGCGCTCGGCCGAGAAGCCGGCGGCGCGCAGCTTGGCCATGAACTCCGCTTCGGGATAGCGCGCAATCCCGAGCTCCGCGCGCAGCTTGCGGTAGGGCGAGAGCGCGGTTCGCGCCATGCCGGCGAGCGCGGCAAACAGGAAGCCGTTGGCCGCCGCGTACCGGATGAGCGCGATGGCGTCGCTCAACGTGCCGACGTCCGGCGGGATCACGTCCGCGACGATGAGGGTGCCGTCGGGCGCGAGCAGTCGACGCCAAAGCGTCAACAGGCGGTCAAGCTCGTCGGCTTTGAGGTATTGCACCAGCGAGTTGGCGACGATCAGGTCGAGCGAGTTTTGCGGCAGGCTCTCGACCTGTTCCGGCGCCAGCACCTGGATCCTCGGATTGGCGGCAAAGCGCGTCGCAATCGATCGCCGCACGCTCGGCGCGCCGTCGCACAGCAGCACTTCGCGCGCCTTCGCCGCCACCAGGTCGGCATGGACCGCCTCGCCGCAGCCGTGGTCGAGCACGCGCGCATGCGGGCCCGGCACGAAGGCCGCGATCTGCTCGGCGATCTCGCGGTAGTGCACGTCACGGTGACGATCATTGACGTAGATCGAATGAGCACCGTCCCAGAACTCGCGCCAAGTAGCCATCGGCTACCGCCACAGTTTCGTCAGCGGCCCGCCGGCGCCGAACAGTGGGTCGGTCTCGGGCAGCGGGACCTGCGGGATGGTGGCGAGCGCGCGGGTACGCTCGGCGGCCGTGCCGCGGCACAGATCGTAGCGCCCGCGCGGCGGATAGGCGCCGATGACCAGCAGGTCGGAACTGGCGGAGAGCCGCTGGTGGCCGGTGCCCGCCGGCAGCACCGCGACGTCGCCCGCCACGACCTCGAGCTCTTCGCCGCGTGCGCCGCCGAAGCGCACGCGCGCACGTCCGCACGCGATGCCGAGCACTTCGTGGATCATCGAATGATAGTGCGGGAACGGATAGATACCGTCGCGCCACATCCCGTGGCCCCAGCCGTTGCGCTCGAAGGTCCGCTCGATCGTTTCGGCCGCCGCGGCGTCGCCGAGCTCGATCGCGCCGCGATAGACCAGGAACGGCAGCGGGTTGTTGGGAATCGCCCCATCGTCGGCGAAGCAGAAGGTCAGAGGCCCGGTGGGCGCGCGCATGGAGGAACCGGCTTGGAAGCTCGACGTTGATATTCAAGCGAAATCGCCTGCCAGGAGGAGACCACCATGGCGACCTGCGATCAATGCGGCAACGACTACGCCAAGGCGTTCCAAGTCAAGCGCAACGGCCGTGAATGGACCTTCGACAGCTTCGAATGCGCGATCCAGGCGCTGGCTCCGGTCTGCCCCCATTGCGAATGCAAGGTGATCGGACACGGCGTGGAAAAGGGCGATACCATCTTCTGCTGCGTGCATTGCGCGCAGCAGAGCGGCGTCACGGAGCTGCGCGACCACGCGTGACCATACCCAAGCTCGATGGCGTGCTGGAGACGGCACTCTATTGCGACGATCTCGACCGGGCCGAGCGTTTCTATGCGGACGTGCTCGGCCTGCCGCGCGTTTACGCCGACGACCGCTAGTGTGGCGGCTCAGAAGTCCGCATCATTCTCGCCGCGAATCCGACATGCGGACTTCTGAGCCAAAGCCACACTAGATCAATAAGTTGCTAGTGTCCTTTCGATTCCGAAGTTCGCAATCGAGGGTGCCGCATGATCATGCGAACTTCGGAATCGGGACACTAGCGCGGATTTGCCATTGCGAAGGGCGTGCTGCTGCTGTTCCGGCGCGGCGCGTCGCTTGAGGCCATCCCGGTGCCGGGCGGCACCATCCCGCCGCACGACGGGGAAGGGCCGCTGCACGTGGCATTCGCGGTCGCGGCGGAGGCGCTGGAACAGTGGGAAAAGCACCTCGCCGCGCACGGCATCGCCATCGAAGGCCGCGCCGACTGGCCGCGCGGGGCGAAGAGCCTCTATTTCCGCGACCCCGAGGGTCACCTGCTGGAGCTGGGCACGCCGGGGCTGTGGCCGAACACGTAGCCGAACACGCAGGGCGCAATCTTCGACGCGCTATGGCGTATTGCACCGCCTCGACTGCCGATCGGCGGATTGCGCTCCGCTAATCCGCCCTACGATCCTTGCTACGATCCTTGCGCGCGCGCATCAGGCCGACGAAACGGTCGAACAGGTAGTGGCTGTCGCGCGGCCCCGGAGAGGCCTCGGGATGGTACTGCACCGAGAACACCGGCTTGTCCTTCAGCGCAATGCCGCAATTGGAGCCGTCAAAGAGCGAAATATGCGTCTCCTGTGCGTTCGCCGGCAGGGTCGCGCCGTCGACCGCGAAGCCGTGGTTCATCGAGGTGATCTCGACTTTGCCGGTGGTTAGGTCTTTCACCGGATGGTTGGCGCCGTGGTGGCCCTGGTGCATTTTCATGGTCTTGCCGCCGAGCGCGAGGCCGAGCATCTGGTGGCCGAGGCAGATGCCGAAGGTCGGAATACCGCTGTCGATCACGGCGCGGATCACCGGCACCGCATACTCTCCGGTCGCCGCCGGGTCACCCGGGCCGTTCGACAGGAATACGCCGTCGGGCTTGAGCGCGAGAATATCCTCGGCCGAGGTCGCCGCAGGTACCACCGTCACCTTGCCGGCCGTGCCGGCAAGCAGGCGCAGGATATTGCGCTTGATGCCGTAGTCGATGGCGACGACGTGGAACTCGCCGTTTTCCTGTCGGCCGTAGCCCTTGCCCCACTCCCAGGGGATCTCGTCCCAGGTGAAGCGCTGCGCGCTGGTGACCATCGGCACCAGGTCCATGCCCACGAGGCCCGGCCATTCGCGTGCCTCCTGCTTCAGCGCATCGAGATCGAACCGGCCCGAAGGCTCGTGCGCGATCACGGCGTTGGGCATGCCCTTCGCCCGGATCAGGCTCACCAGCGCGCGCGTGTCGATGCCGGATAGCCCGACGATGCCGCGGCGCTTGAGCCAGTGATCGAGATGCAGGCTGGCGCGATAGTTCGACGGCGCGGTGATCGCGGTGCGCAGGATCGCGCCGCGCGCGCCCGGCGTCGCCGCGAGGTTGACGGTCTCGATGTCCTCGTCGTTGGTGCCGACATTGCCGATGTGCGGAAACGTGAAGGTGATGATCTGCCCGGCATAGGAGGGGTCGGTGAGGATCTCCTCGTAGCCGGTCATGGCGGTATTGAAGCACACCTCGCCGACCGCGTGCCCGGTCGCGCCGAAGCCCGTCCCTTCGAGCACGGTGCCGTCGGCAAGCACGAGCAGGGCGGTGGCCTTGGGTTCGGCCCAGCCGGAATCATCCGAGATGGTCATGAGCGGCCTAAATAGCGGTGTGACGCCCTGTCGTCAAAGCGACCGAAAGCGGGCATGATCGGGGATCGCAATCGCCCGGGGGGACGCAACGACAGATGCGCATGCTCGCCAAAGGCCTGATCGCGCTGGTCGCGCTCGCCCATCTTGGCTTCCTGGTCCTGGAGATGTTCTTCTGGGATCACCCTGTGGGGCGCAAGATCTTCAACATGACGCCCGAGGTTTCGGCCTCGTCCGCGGTTCTCGCCGCCAACCAGGGACTCTACAACGGCTTCCTTGCCGCGGGCCTGGTCTGGGCGCTGGTGTCGGATCGGCGTGATCTGAAATTGTTCTTCCTCGGCTGCGTGATCGTCGCCGGCGTGTTCGGTGCGGCGACCGCGAAGATCACGATCCTGTTCACGCAGGCCCTGCCGGCCGCGCTCGCGCTCGTTGCCGTGCTCGCCGCGAAATCGTCCGAGCCGCAGCGCCCATGATCATCGTCACCGGCAGCATCCTGTCGCGGCAGCACGTCGCGCGCTCGCTCGGCATTTCGCCGATCCGCAAGCCAAGGCCTTCATCGCCGCCGTTCGGCCGCTTGCCGCGGAGGCGCACACCGTTGATGTTTTCGAAGCGACCCGCGTTCAGCCCGCGCGAGCTGTGACGTACCGTAACGCATATATCTGAAGCACCGCGAGGTTCCGATGTTGCGCGACGAGATCAACAACGACCTGAAGGGCGCCATGAAGGCGCGCGACGAGCGGCGAGTCTCGACGCTGCGCCTGGTCAACGCGGCGATCAAGAACGCCGATATCGACATCAGTCGGCAGGGCAAGGGTGATCTGACCGACGACGAGCTGCTCGCGTTGATGCAGAAGATGATCAAGCAGCGCCAGGAGTCGGTCGAGATCTACGACAAGGCGGGCCGCGGCGAGCTTGCGGACAAGGAGCGCGAGGAGATCGCGATCATCGAAGCCTATCTGCCCAAGCAGATGTCCGAAGACGAGATCGGCTCGCTGGTGGCCACTCTGGTGAAGGAGACCGGCGCGAGCGCCGTGAAGGACATGGGCCGCGTCATGGCGGCGCTCAAGGAGCGCTACGCCGGCAAGCTCGATTTTGCCAAAGCAAGCGCGGCGGTGAAGAAGCTGTTGAGCGGCGGGTGAATCCCGTAGCCCGGCTTTCGCTGCAAGCGAAAGCCGGGACCTGCCAGCGGCGAGAGCCGTCCCGGATTTCGCTTCCGCTCAATCCAGGCTACTTGGTTCTCCTCCACACCAACGTCGCGGTCCCGCCGCCGACCGCCGCGGTGCCGACCGTGTATCTCAATTCATCGCCGGCAAGCGTATAGGCACGCTTCTGCTCGCTGCCGTCCCAATTGGGATGCGTGCTGGTGGTGATGCGGAACGTGATGGTCTTGTCGGCCTCGCTTACCGCGTAGGTGCCGAAATGCGCGATGCTCCCGGTAACCACCGCCTTGTTCTCCTCCGCGGTCCCGGCGAGGCGGTTGTCGGCGGCGAATTTGGGCAGGTTCGCGCGCGCGATCATCGCCACGTAGGTGCCGCCGGCATCGAAGATCAGCGCACCCTTCGGGTTTGCCCCAAACGGCTCGATCCGGTTGCCGCCCTGCTCAACTACGCTGGAGACCAGGGTCCAGGAGCCGACCAGGTCCTTGGCGGACTGGGCCTGTGCCGCCGTAGGCGCGGCGGCGAGACACAGAAGCGTCGCGATCATGCGAACGGCGGTCATGAGGGTCCTCCCCGACAGGCGAATGGCCATTATACTGACGAACCGGCGCCGGGTTTCACCGCGGCGCCGCATCGCAGCCGGGGCGAAGCCATGACGACGGTACGCCGCGCCACCGCGGACGACGCGGAAGCGATCTCGGCGCTCAATGCCGACGTGCAGGCGGTCCATGCGCAGGCGCTGCCCTGGCGGTTCAAGCAGCCCGGACCCGGCACGTTCACGCCGGCCGATGCGGCAGCACTGATTGCGGCCGACAATCACGTCGCGTTCATCGCTGAAGCGGATGGGCAACCTGCGGGCTACGCCACTGCCGAAGTGGTGCGGAGACCGGAAACCTCAAGCCACCACGCCCACGCGATGGTCTATCTGCACCACATCAGCGTGCGGCCGGAGTATCGCCGCAAGGGGGTCGGCACGGCGCTGATCGAGGCCGTCCGGGCGGCCGGCAAGGAGACCGGCATCGACGTGCTCGCGCTCGATGTGTGGTCTTTCAACGACGCCGCGCGGGCGTTCTTCGAGCGCCACGGGTTTCGCCGCTATAACGAGCGGATGTGGAACAGGTGAATGAGCGGGTTGCGGCCTACGCCCGCTTCTTGCGCTACGTCAATGTCGTTCTCACCTGTGAATAGCCGGGACAAGCCGCCGCGCCGGTGACGCGCGCCCGCGCCGCCCTATATTCATGACGATTCAACGCCATACTGGCGAATCACCATGCCCATCCCGCCCGCCTTTCTCGACGAGCTGAAAGCCCGGCTTCCGGTTTCGGAAGTCGTGGGCAAGCGCGTGAAATTGCGCAAGGCCGGGCGCGAATGGAAAGGCCTCTCGCCATTCAATCAGGAGAAGACGCCATCCTTCTTCGTCAATGACCAGAAGCAGGCCTGGTTCGATTTCTCCTCGCAGAAGAACGGCACGATCTTCGATTTCGTGATGGCGACCGAGGGCGTGTCGTTCCCCGAAGCGGTCGAGCGGCTCGCCGCCATGGCGGGCTTGCCGGTGCCGAAGGCCTCGCGCGAGGAGGAAGCGCGCGCCGAGCGGCGCAAGACCCTGCATGACGTGATGGAGCTTGCCGCCAAGTTCTTCGAAGCGACGCTTGCTTCGCGCGGCGGAGCCAAAGCCAGAGGTTACCTGGCAGACCGCGAGATCAGCCCGGCGACACAGGTCAGTTTCCGTATCGGCTATGCGCTCCCCGACCGCTTCGCCCTCAAGGAGCACCTCGGCGGCCACGGCGTTTCCAACGAGGACCTGATCGAGGCCGGACTGTTGGTCACCGGCGACGACATCCCGGTGCCGTACGACCGCTTCCGCGACCGCGTGATGTTCCCGATCACCGACCTGCGCGGGCGCGTCATCGCGTTCGGCGGCCGCGCGCTGGAAAAAGACGCGCCGGCGAAGTACCTCAACTCGCCCGAGACCTCGCTCTTCCACAAGGGCGCCGTTCTTTACAACGCGGCCGCGGCGCGCCAGGCCGCGCATCAGGGCGCGCAGCTGGTCGCGGTCGAGGGCTACGTGGATGTGATCGCGATGGTGACGGCCGGCTTCGCGGCGGCGGTCGCCCCGCTCGGCACCGCGCTGACCGAGGAGCAACTCGCGCTGATCTGGAAGATGGCCGACGAGCCGGTGCTGTGCTTCGACGGCGATGCGGCGGGGAAACGCGCGGCCTATCGGGCGCTCGATCTGGCGCTGCCGCATCTGCAGCCGAGCAAGAGCCTGAAGTTTGCGACCCTCCCGGAAGGGCAGGATCCGGACGATCTCTTGCGCTCCGGCGGGCGCGAGGCGGTCGCCGAGGTGATCGCCGCGGCGCGTCCGCTCGCCGACATGCTGTGGCTGCGCGAGACCGAGGCGGGCAGCTTCGACACGCCGGAGCGGCGCGCGGGGCTCGATCGGCGCATCGGGGAGGTCACCGCTGCGATCGGCGACGGTTCCGTGCGCAAATACTACCGGCAGGACCTGGAGGAACGGATCGCGCGGCTGTTCGCGCCGCCGCCGCGCGCGGCCGAAGCGGGCCCGCGCCGCTTCGAGGGCGGGCGCTTCGAATCGAGCCGGGGGCGGTATTCAGCCCGGCGCGGAAAGCGGCTGCCGCCGCCGCGCGACGTGCTCGGGCCCGCCAGTCAGCGCCTCGCCTCAAGCCCGATCGTACGCGGAGGCCGCGGAGCTTTGCCGTCGCGCGAGGCGCTGATCCTGCTCGCGGCGCTCAACCATCCTTGGCTGCTCGATGCCCATGCGGAAGAACTGGCGGAACTTGAATTCCGCCATGCCGATTCCGACCGGCTGCGCCGCGCGATGCTCGATGCCGCCGCCGGGCACACGCCAAGCACCGTCTCGCTGCGCGCGGCCATCGGCGCGCGCGAGCTTGGAACCCTGCTGGCGCGGGTCGAGGCGGCGATCACCCACCCCTCCGACTGGCCGGCGCAGCCCGATGCGGCGCAAGAGGATGTTTCCCGCTGGTGGACCCACGTCGTCACCTTGCACCGCAAGTCACGGACGTTACATAAGGAACTCAAGGAAGCCGAACATGCCCTGGGATCGGAGCCGAGCGAGGAGAACCTCGCCTGGCTGCGTGACGTGCAGGGCAGGCTTTCGGCGCTCGAGGGCAGCGAAGCCCTGATCGAAGGGTTCGGTACCCTCTCGGGCCGTGCCGTTCGCTCGCTTTAGAGCCAGAAGAGCCAGATTGGCGCATGGCCGAGAAAACCGAGAACTCCACCCCTAGGGTAGGGGGCGTTTTCCAGCCGGGTTCCCGGTTCTGGGGATAAAAGACCGGCTCCGGCCGTTGATCGAGGGTTAATCGGGGCTTAATGCAGGCCCCGGCATGACTAATGGGAATTTGTCGATTCGGGCGGCCGCTGCCGCCTTTTTTTGGCGGATAACGCCGCTACGGGAAGCGGCGATGAGGGCATGATGGCATCCAAGACTGCAGCAAAAACAAAGACTAAGCACCACCCGGCGAAGCGTCCGGCGGAGAAGCCGAAGGCCAAGGCGGCCGCGGCGAGGCCAACCGTGAAGGCGCCGCCGAAAGCCGCCAAGCCGCCGGTCAAGCCGCTGACCGCCAAGGTGCCGCCCAAGCCGCCCGTCGCCAAGGTGCCGCCGGCCAAGACCCAAACCGCCGTCAAGGCCCCGCCATCGGCCAAGACGCCGCCAGCGAAGGCTGGTTCCAAGCCCAAATCGTCGCTCTCGACCGTCGAGGCCATCAAGGCCGTGGCGGCCAAGACCGCGGCAGCCAAGAAGGCGCAGGCGGCCGGCGAAGCGGCGGAGAAGGAGGCGGTCGAGACGTCGGATTCCCCGCTGCTCGACCTGTCGGATGCCGCCGTCAAGAAGATGATCAAGCTCGCCAAGAAGCGCGGCTACGTGACGTATGAGCAGTTGAACGACGTCCTGCCCTCCGAGGAGGTCACCTCGGAGAAGATCGAGGACGTGCTGGCGATGCTCAACGACATGGGCATCAACGTGGTCGAATCCGAGGAGGCCGGCGAGGACGAGGAAGGCCGCGAGGAGGACGACGACGACGATGACGCCGGCGGCGATCTGGTCGAGGTGCAGCAGAAGACCCCCTCCGAGACCAAGAAGTCCGAGCCCGGCGAGCGCACCGACGATCCGGTACGCATGTACCTGCGCGAGATGGGGTCGGTCGAGCTGCTCAGCCGCGAAGGCGAGATCGCGATCGCCAAGCGCATCGAGGCCGGCCGCGAGGCCATGATCGCCGGCCTGTGCGAGAGCCCGCTCACGTTCCAGGCCATCATCATCTGGCGCGATGAGCTGAATGACGGCAAGGTTTTCCTGCGCGACATCATCGATCTCGAGGCGACCTATGCGGGCCCGGACGCCAAGGGCGTGCCCGGTGTGCCGGGCGTCCCCGGGGTTCCCGGCGCGCCCGCGGTCGCGGGCGCCGAGGGTGCGGCCTTCGCGCCGCCCCAGCCGCCGATCGTCGCCGCGGCTCCGCCGTCGGCGCCGCCCGCCGCGACCCCGTTCCGCCCGGCGGGTGAGGGCGCCGCCGAGGACGGCGGCGAAAGCGCCGCCATCGCCGACAGCGACATCGACGATGACGACATGGACAACTCCATGTCGCTTGCGGCGATCGAGGCCGAGCTCAAGCCGAAGGTGCTCGAGACCTTCGACAAGGTGGCGAGCGAGTACAAGCGGCTGCGCCGGCTGCAGGAGCAGGACATCGAGAACCGGCTGCAGAACGAGTCGCTCTCGCCGGCGCAGGAACGCAAGTACAAGAAGATCAAGGACGAGCTGATCCTCGAAGTGAAGTCGCTGCGCCTCAACCAGGCACGCATCGACGCGCTGGTCGAGCAGCTCTACGACATTAACAAGCGCCTGATCGGCTACGAGGGCCGCCTGATGCGGCTGGCCGAAAGTTATGGAGTCCCGCGCGAGGAGTTCCTGCGCAACCACCAGGGCGCCGAGCTCAACCCGCAATGGCTCAACCGCGTCTCCAAGCTCTCGGCCAAGGGCTGGAAGAGCTTCGTGGCGCGCGAGAAGGACCGCATCAAGGAATTCCGCTCGCACATCCACACGCTGGCGAGCGAGACCGGGCTCGAGATCGGCGAATTCCGCAAGATCGTGCACATGGTGCAGAAGGGCGAGCGCGAGGCGCGCCAGGCCAAGAAGGAGATGGTGGAGGCGAACCTGCGCCTCGTCATCTCGATCGCCAAGAAATACACCAACCGCGGCCTGCAGTTCCTCGACCTGATCCAGGAAGGCAACATCGGGCTGATGAAGGCGGTCGACAAGTTCGAGTACCGCCGCGGCTACAAGTTCTCGACCTACGCGACGTGGTGGATCCGCCAGGCGATCACGCGCTCGATCGCCGACCAGGCGCGCACCATCCGCATCCCGGTGCACATGATCGAGACCATCAACAAGATCGTGCGCACCTCAAGGCAGATGCTGCACGAGATCGGCCGCGAGCCGACGCCGGAGGAGCTGGCCGAGAAGCTCGGCATGCCGTTGGAGAAGGTGCGCAAGGTCCTGAAGATCGCCAAGGAGCCGATTTCACTCGAGACCCCGATCGGCGACGAGGAGGACTCGCACCTCGGCGACTTCATCGAGGACAAGAACGCGGTGCTGCCGATCGACGCCGCGATCCAGTCGAACCTGCGCGAGACCACCACGCGCGTGCTCGCCTCGCTCACCCCGCGCGAAGAACGCGTGCTGCGCATGCGCTTCGGCATCGGCATGAACACCGACCACACGCTCGAAGAGGTCGGCCAGCAGTTCTCGGTGACGCGCGAGCGCATCCGCCAGATCGAGGCCAAGGCGCTGCGCAAGCTGAAGCATCCGAGCCGGAGCCGGAAGCTGCGGAGCTTCTTGGATAACTGAACTCTCTCCGCCTCATCCTGAGGAGCCCGCCGAAGGCGGGCGTCTCGAAGGAAGAGGTGGCCGCGACAACGAGGCCGATATGCGACGCGAATTCACCGTGATCGTGGAGCGTGACGAGGACGGCTTTTACGTCGCCTCGGTCCCCGCACTGGCCGGCTGCCACACCCAGGCGCGGTCCTTGGATGAACTTGTCACGCGCGTCCAAGAGGCCATCGCGGTCTGTCTTGAGGACGCCGACGCGGCGGCGATCCCCAGGCTTGAGTTCATCGGCGTTCAGCGGGTGTCGGTATCGGCATGAACACCGACCATACGCTGAAGCGGTCGGACAGCAGTTCTCAGTGACGCGCGGTGAGCCGCAGCCCGCCGGCTTGACCGGCGTGGCATCCGCCAGACCGAGGCGAAGGCGGTGAGGAAGTTGAAGCATCCGAGCAGGAGCAGGAAGCTCAGGAGTTTTCTGGATAATTGATGCTCGTCACCGCTGGGCGGCGCAGGCGGTAGCCATGCGAGTAGACACCGGAACGCGGAACGAGAACGCCTGGGCAAGCCATGCAATCGCCAATCCGCGGGGCGATTTCGCTCACTGGTCGGCGAGGCCGCTCGGCACGTCAGGTAATCTCCTGAATTCTCATAGGGTTAGAAGATCGAAAATTGTTCGCTTTATGTTCTTACTGTATGGTACAACGGAGATGAACGGTTGCCTTATACAATCAAGTGATTCGCAAGGGCATCCAAATGATCTCGTCGCATGAAATGGCCAACTTGCAGCGTGCGCAGTATGCGCATGATATGCGGAATCATTTCGACATCTTGTCGCTGCACAAGAATGATCGATTGAAGCACTACGGCCTGCATTTCGCAAAGTATGTTGGACGGTTGGCGAGAGACCTCGACGAACCGAAACCGACTGAAAGAACGATTGTCGACGCAGCCTTAGTGTGCCTGAGCGCAGCCAACACATTGCATCAGGACTTGAGCAAGGAAGTTCTCTCAACAGGTTCTGTAACCACTCAAATCGATCCACTTCGAACATTTGCCGACGCGGCCGGCCGCTTCGCTGATGCCTGCGAGAAAATCGATCACTTGGAAGAGTTTGTGCCGATCGCCAAAAGAGCAAACCACGATATTGTAATTTGGTTGTTGCAACAAGCGCAAACTAGAAAGGTAGAACTCGTCACCGAGATTGAAAGGAGAAGAACGGAATTGGCGGCGAGACATTTCTACATCGATTGAACATCGCGGGAGACGTGCGGCTATGGCATTTTGGAGTGGCGAGAAACTAAAGGCCAGAATGCCGAATCTGGTTACTGACTATTCGGAAACAAGAATCGATTGTGCTGCCTACACGCTTCGCATGGGTCGTCAGTATTATCTGACTGCCTTGGAGGAAGATGTCGACACAAATAGTCCGAAGCAGTTGCCGGAAGGAGAGAGTGTGGCAATACCGTCGGGGCAGTTTGGGGTACTTCTTACAGAGGAGTCGGTCACAGTCCCCACGGATGCGATAGCATTTATTTCCATGAAAACTGGGTTAAAGAGTCGCGGTCTTGTTAATGTCTCGGGATTTCACGTCGATCCTGGATATTCTGCCCCGCTTAGATTTGCAGCCTTTAATGCAGGCCCGACAACTATATGTGTGAAGCAAGGCGAAGATAGCTTCTTAATTTGGTACGCCGATCTTGACCAAAAGGACGAAGTTCATAGCAAGTCTGAGTCTCAAAATCGAAACTACGCAAAGGGGATCGGGCACTGGCGATGTCAGCTCACTAAGCGGCGCGGTCAAGACCGTTAATGTGCTGTCAAAAAAGGTTGAGGATCTCGAACGCACACAGATGTGGATGAAGATTTTTATTGGCGTGCTTAGCGTTCTTGGAACTATCGTTCTCGGAGTTACAATTTTCTTGGCACAAGAAGGAATTCGATCGTTTCTGTCAAAAGGAGTCGCTTTCTTTGGTGTGTAGCTAGCTGTACCAGCTCCATGTCCTTGGTAAGTTTTCGTACGATACATAAAGTGGGTGTTTCGGTTGTCCTGATGAGGTAACGCCTAAACACAGCAGATTAACGTTGAGGTCCCTAGCAATTCTGGCGACTTGGTAGCATCTTTCGAGCAGGACGCCGTGCGATCCCCACGCCGCGATCACTGTTCCACCCTTCCTCTTACATTCCCCCAACGCTTCTCTCACGAATACATCATTTTTCGGCCCAATCGGATCTAACTGCGCCTTAAGTGCGGCTGGAGTGGTTGAGCGGAACGCAAACAAATTCCATACAACTAGCGACCCAAAGCCCAGCGTGCGAGCGCGTCGCTCGCACCTCTCAATCGTCGCATCATTTCGCTCATGGTCGGCCGTCGAGGGATTTAACATCCCAAAAGCCAGGGGCGGTCGGGTCTCGTCCCAAAGACGGTCGAGCCGGTACCGATACTTCGTACAGTCAGAAAAAACCGCGCTGCCGCGACCAAAGACAGTTGATTGCGACGAGCAGAGGCTTACGTCTTCCATCAGCGGTCCGCGGGAGGCCGAATCAAACGTTACATTGCCCTGTTTTTTTCCTGTTGTCTCATGCAGTTAACTCCCATCTTGACCAAAGTTTTGGTACGTAGCATGAACACAATCGAACGTTCAGTGAACCTCGAACCGAAGGTGTCGCCATGAAGGTTCTGATATTGCACGGCGGTTCATGCGAGGACGAGTTGCGGCAGCTTCGACAGTGGCTCGAAGCAGAGGAGTGCGAGGTGTTCGTCCTGGATCTCGCTCCAGGGGTCAAATTCCAGGCAAACCCTCTTACTGAACTCATTGCGGAAACGGATGCGGTAACAATCCTGATCAACTCTCAGCTGCCCCTTCCCGAGGTTCAAATCGCAATTTTGGCTGCAAATGCCAATGGCAAGAAGATCGTCGCGGTGAAGCTGGCTGCGTCTACCGTGATTGATGCGCTCGAAAAATACGGTTCTTCCTCTGTACCGCTCAGTCGGAACCTAATCATCGACGCGGTTTGCGAAGATCGCTTCGCTTGGACGGATGAAGACGGCGACCCACGTGAGGAGCCGGAGACAGAGCGTCACAAATGTAAGAAGCCTGCGAGCAGAAATGCCGCTGCATAGCTACATCGTCGAGCATGACAAGGGTTTTGCGCCGAATCCCTTTCACGGCGTATGCACGCTTGCTGCGTGCAAACCCAAGATACGAAAGTACGCGGCGCGTGGTGATTACGTTATTGGTACCGGAACGGCGAAACGCGGCCTTCAAGGTCGGCTTATCTACGTGATGAGAATCGCCGATATCACGACGTTTGATAAGTATTGGATGGATAACAGGTTCGTTCGCTCGTAAAAAGGCGCTGATGAATGGTAGTCTAGCTCAGCGCCATGGCGACAACATCTACCACAGAGATCCATCGACCAAGCAATGGATACAGGAAGATTCATTTCATAGTCAGAAGAGAGGAGTGTGTGATCCCGACAATCTTCGGGTAGATACAGATTCAACAGATAACGTTCTTATTGGTGGGTGGTTTATTTATTGGGGAGGTGACGGACCAACAATCCCCGAAATGTTTGAGGACTTCGTTCAAAAGGCATTGGGCATCATCGTGTTGACGATGAGGGCAGAATTGATGAGTTTTTGAAATGGGCAAGCTCTAAAGGCCTGCCGGGCGTTAACGGCGAGCCGGTCGAGTGGAAATATCCACCGAAGAAAGAAGAGAGTGTCATCCAAATAGCCTTCACTAGCGTAACCCCCCGCTCACCATATCCTTCCTCGTGATTTGCCCGCCGCCATCCGCCACCGCATAACCCCCGCATGCGCGGACTTCTCCTTGGCGTCCTGCTCGCCGTCACGCTCGTCTTCGGGGCTAGCCACGCGAGAGCGCGATCTATTGGATCATTGGCCCGTTCACTGCGGTCGGGATCGAGCAGGACGGCAGCCAGACGCACTTTGCGTTCGGGCAGAACCTGCCGCGGCCCGAATGGGTGCCGGTCTATCCCGGCGCATCGATCGTGCAGGCGAGCAGAGTCGCCTTGGCGCGCGCGCCGACCGGTTTTCATGGACTCGACCTCTCGACGCGCGCCTCGCTTGACGAAGTGAAACGCTTCTACACCGACGCGCTGACGCGCGCGGGCTTTGTGATCGATGATCTCGGCATCGCGCCGCTCAATCCGGCGACCGCGGCGCATCTCGGCATCGCCGGCACGCTCTCGGGAAAGCGTGCCGCGACCGACGACCGCATTACGATCCAGATCCGCACCGCGGACGGGCTGATCCCCTCGCGGCTATTGCAGATCCACTGGTACAAGATGCGCGACTATCCGGCGCATGCGGAGCAAAAGCTTTAGGCGCTTCGATCCCCGCGCGATCTCCCCTTCACGACGCCGTTGTAGAGCGCCGGTGATCGCCACGCGGCCACATCCTGAGAAGCGGCAACAATCTCACGCCTCATCCTGAGGAGCACGGCGATAGCCGTGCGTCTCGAAGGATGGCGGCAAGCTCGGTGTTTGTGGCCATCCTTCGAGACGGCCGCTTCGCGGCCTCCTCAGGATGAGGTTACGACACACCGCGACACGCCCGCCCGACCCGCCGTCGGCTCGACAAAAGCCTAGTTCATCGTCACCCCGGCCGCCTTGATGATCGGCGACCAGCGCGCGATCTCGCTCTTGACCAAAGCGAGCAGCGCCGCGGGCCCGCGCTGCGGCTTCTCGGGGATGTCGCAGCCCAGCGTGATCAGGCGCTTGCGCGAGGTCTCGTCGTCGAGCGCCTTGTCGAGCGCCGCCGCGAGCTGATCGACGATCGGCCTCGGTGTGTCCTTGGGTGCGAACAGGCCGTTCCAGCCGGACACCACGTACTCGGGCAGGCCGGCTTCGGCGGTGGTCGGAACGCTCGGCAAATTCGCATTGCGCGTCGGCGCCGCCAGCGCATAGATCTTGATCTTGCCGTCGGCGAGTTGGGGGGCGCCGGTGAGGATGTCGGCGCACATGAAATCGACCTGGCCGCCCACCAGCGCGTTCATCGCGGGCGCGCCGCCGGCGAACGGCACCATCGTCGGTTTGGTGCCCAGGATCGAATTGAGCATCAGGCAAGTGGTGAAGAAGATCGAGCCGACGCCGGCATGGCCCTGATTGAGCTTGGTGTCGTTAGCCTTCAGGTAAGCGATGAACTCCTTCAGATCGTTCGCCGGGAAGTCCTTGCGCGCCGCGATCAGCAGCGGAAAGCCGGCGACCATGCCGATCGCCTCGAAGTCCTCGGCCGGCCGGTAAGCGAGGTTAGGATAGAGCGCGACCGAGGCGGCGTGGGTGCCCATCTGCCCCATGAGGATGGTGTAGCCGTCCGGGTCGGACCGCATCGCCCGGGTCGAGCCGACGGTGCCGCCGGCGCCCGAGATATTCTGGATGACGAGCTGCTGGCCGAGCGTGCGCGACATGTGGTCGCCGACGATGCGGGCGCAAACGTCGGTGGCGGCGCCGGGCGGGAATGGCACGATGAATGTGATCGGGCGGCTTGGGTAGGCCTGAGCGGCGGCGCTCTGCGGCAGGGCCGGCAACGCGGCGGCGCCCGCGGCGAGATGCAGAAATCGGCGGCGGTGCAAGGTCATGGCGTTTCCCCTGTGGCTGGCTTTTTCGGCAACGCTACATCATCGGCCACCATGCGTAGAAGGGCCCTGAAGCACGCGCTGCGCTGCCCCGAGGTTTTTGGCCACGAGGAGGATTCGCACCTCGGCGACTTCATCCGAGGACAAGAACGCGGTGCTGCCGATCGACGCCGCGATCCAGTCGAACCTGCGCGAAACCACCACGCACGTGCTCGCCTCGCTCACCCCGCGCGAGGAGCGCGTGCTGCGCATGCGCTTGCGCATCGGCATGAACACCGACCACACGCTGGAAGAGGTCGGGCAGCAGTTCTCGGTGACGCGCGAGCGCATCCGCCAGATCGAGGCGAAGGCGCTGCGCAAGCTGAAACACCCGTCGCGGTCGCGCAAACCGCGCAGCTTCCTCGACAATTGATGCTGTTCGGCCCCCGGCTTGAACCGGGATGAAGCATCCGAGCGGCAAGGAAGCTGAGGAGCTTCCTGAATGACTAATTTGCTTGTCACTTGAACAGCCTATCGTCGGCATGTATACTACCATAGGATATAATTGTGAAGAATTGCTAGCAAAAATCTCTGGTGAGGCTACGGCGGCCTGGATGCAGGGCGGCTCTCGAGGAGTGGGGACAATGTGCGAATCTGCCGTACGGCTTTGGTCATTTGCGACGATGGTGGTCGGCTCGTTGTTGGTTGTTGTGCTCAGCGGCAATGTCCTGGCGCGGGACGGCAATGCTCCGTTGGTGACGGTCAACGCCGGCCGTGTGCCCGATGCGGCGCAAGTCCGGCAAAGGATACCAACCCTGGCGGTGCCGTTTGAAGCCAATACCGGGCAACAGGATGAGCAGGTGGCTTTCACGGCGCGCACCTTGCGGGGCACGCTGTTCGTCACCCGCGCCGGGATCTTGGTGTACAGCTTCCCGGGGCTGCCGGTGGCTGAGCAAGACGCGCGCGAGGCAATCCGTAAGCCCGGCCCCGGTTGGGTGCTGACCGAAACCTTGGTCGACGCGCATCCCGTGGTGCGCGGGGAAGCACAGAGCGCGACCCGGGTCAGCCGCTTCATCGGAAACGACCCGAAGCGCTGGCGGACTTCTGTGCCGACCTTCGAGCGCGTCGCGCTCGGCGAAGCGTGGCCGGGCATCGAAGTCGTGCTCGCCGCGCGCGGCAACAATATGGAAAAGCTTTTCACCGTGGCGCCGGGAGCGGATGCGACGCAAATCGCCATATCGCTGCGCGGCGCCGAGCGTCTCGAGCTTGCCGCCGACGGCGCGCTCATTGCCCACACCGGCAACGGCCCGGTCAGCTTCACCACGCCGCGCGCCTGGCAGGATATCAAGGGCGAACGCAAACCCGTGCGTGTCGCCTATACGCTCGCGGGCGACCGCTACGGCTTTCATCTGCGCGACTACGACCCCGGTTTTCCCGTTGTCATCGACCCGCTTCTGCAATCGACCTATCTCGGCGGCAGTGGCTACGACGGCGTTCACGGAATTGCGGTGGACGCGGCCGGCAATGTGTTCGTGACGGGTTATACACAATCCCCGACGGACTTCCCGGTTACGGCTGGCGGGCCGCAACCCAGCTATGGCGGAGGCGCCTTCGACGCCTACGTGGCCAAGCTGGAGAACACTTTGACCTTGCCGCCGATCCAGGTGACCTATCTCGGCGGCAGTGGGTTCGACGAGGGCACCGCCATTGCGGTGAACAAGACGAGCGGCGATGTGTATGTCGGGGGGAGCACCAACTCCACGAATTTTCCGTTTGCGGGCAGCGGAGTGCAGACCAGCAACGGCGGCGGCAACGACGGTTTTGTGGCCAAGCTGGACAACACCTTGACCACGATCAAGGCGACTTATCTCGGCGGCAGTGGAAATGATGCCGTCACGGCCATCGCGGTGGTGAATGCGACGAACGGCGATGTGTTCGTTACCGGATACACGTCCGGGAACTTTCCAGTCACGGCCGGCGTGTCGCAATTTCCTTATGGCGGGGGCATCAACGATGCTTTCGTCGCCAAGCTGGACTCCGATTTGGCCACGCGGACGGCGACTTATCTCGGCGGCAACGGAGACGATCGCGGCAACGCCATCGCGCTCGATCCGTTCGGCCATGTTCTTGTGGCGGGGCAGACCAGATCCGCGAATTTTCCTGGCACAAGCAGCGGGGCGCAAGTCAACTACGGCGGGGGTGACGACGCTTTCGTGGCCAGGCTCGACACCGCTCTAACCGGGTCCATCCAAGCAACCTATTTCGGCGGCAGCGGAGACGATCGCGGCAACGGCATTGCCGTGGATCCGACCAACGGCGATGTGTTTGTGGTCGGGAACACGACCGGGAATTTGCCGGGGCCGTACACGGCCGGCGGGGCGCAACCGGCACTTAGCGGGTGGGCCGACGCTTTCGTCGCCAAGCTGAATAATAATTTGACCGCTCTTACCAATGCAACCTATCTCGGCGGTAGTGCGGACGATTACGGCAGTGCCATTGCGCTGGATCCGAGCGGCAATGTGTTTGTGGCTGGGATGACTCGTTCCCCCGACTTCCCCCAAGCGCCTGGCGGGGCACAACCCGCCCTTGGCGGGGTCAGCTACAATAGTTTTGTAGCCAGGCTGAACAACGGGTTGATCTTCCCGATTACCCAGGCGACTTATCTCGGCACTGGGCTGGAAGACGAAGCCCCATCGCTTGCGCTGGATGCAACCGGCTATGTGTTTGTGGCAGGCCGCACTGCTTCAGTGAGCTTCCCGGGCACGGCCGGCGGCGCGCAATCCTACTACGGCGGCGGCGCCTACGACGCTTACGTTTCCAAGCTGACGCACGGCCTGCACGGCCCTCCGTTCACGGCGACCAATGACGGCGACCCGCACATCACCACCGTCGGCGGAATCCGCTACGACTTCCAGAGCGTGGGCGAATTCATCGTTCTGCGCGACGGCAACGGCATGCAGATCCAGACGCGCCAGTCACCCGTCAGCACGCAACCGCCGTTCACCGATCCCTACACCGGGCTTGCGACCTGCGTCAGTCTCAACACGGCGGTCGCGGCTCGCGTCGGCAGGCACCGCGTCACCTATCAGCCCAACCTGAGCGGGCGCCCGGATCCGAGCGGCATGCAGTTGCGCGTGGACGGCGTCCTGACGCCGCTGGGAGCGCAACCGATCAATCTCGGGCCGGGGGCCCGAGTCATGAAATCCGCGGTCGGAAACGGCATCGAGATCGACTTCCCGGATGGGACCAACCTGACCGCGGTGTCGAACTTTTGGGGAGCTCCGCATAACAGGTGGTACATCAACTTGAGCGTCTTGAACACCGAAGCCACCGAGGGGATCATGGGGGCGCTTGCATCGGGCAGCTGGCTGCCGGCGCTCCCGGACGGCACCTCGCTCGGACCAAAGCCGGCCGCGTTGCAGCAGCGCTACGTCGACCTCTACCAGAAATTCGCCGATGCGTGGCGCGTGACCAATGCGACCAGCCTGTTCGATTATGCGCAGGGCACGTCGACGGCGACGTTTACCCTCGCCAGCTGGCCGCCGGAGAGCCCGCCCTGCGTCGCTCCGGAAAGCCCGCCGACAAGACCCGTCAATGCAAATGTCGCGCAGAAGCTCTGCGCCCAGATCGTCGACAAGAACCGGAAGGCCAACTGCGTCTTCGACGTGGGAATCACGGGCGAATCCGGCTTTGCCAAGCTCTATCTGGTCAGCCAGCAGATCCAGGCCGGTGCGACAAGGATCACCGTGAACGACGACAAGGATCCCACGCGACACCGAGACGCGGTGACGTTCACCGCGACAGTGGCGCTCAAGGCGCCAGGCGGCAAGACCATCCCGACCGGAAAAGTCCAGTTCACGCTCAACGGGGTCGTAACGGGAGACCCCGTCAGGCTCAACGCCAAGGGTCAGGCGACGTGGAAGACATCGCGCCTTGCGGTCGGAAACCATCGGGTGGTCGCGCTCTACATTCCCGCGAAGGGCAGCGTATTTCTGGCGAGCAGCAGCCTCGACCAGCCCCACACTGTCAGCGGCGTAGCCAAGACCTACAAGCGGCCATGACCAGCGCGCCGACCGTGAAGACCGGAGCATCACTCGCGGGCGGTGCCGTATACGGTCACGGCCGTTGCGGACCGCGCCGCGTCTCGAAGGATGGCCTCAGGTTCCGGCGCAGCGATCCTCGACAACCGACGCTTGTCGTTCCAAGCCGCGGCGCGGCGTTGCAAGCGCGTTTACGCGCGTCCTTCGACGCGCTATGCGAAGCGCTGACCCAGGATCCGACTTCAGCCTTTAACTCGTCCTCATGCCCGCATTCATCTGGAACACGAATCACCGGATGTGGAAGGCCGTCCCGCCGTTCGCGGACAGCGCGGCCGTGCTGAAGGCCTACATCACCGATCCGTCCGCGTACGTGTATTGGTCGACGCCGCGGTTCCAGGACGAGATCGAGGTCGGCGACTTCGCCTATATCCTGCGCACGATCGACAAGCCGGGCATCGTGGCGCGCGGCCGCGTCGAGGAGCAGCCGCGCAACCTGACGCCGGTGAACGCAGGCCAGTTTGCGTTCCCCGACCGCCTGACGCCGCCGGGCTGGGACGAGGTGGTGGCGCCGTCGTCCTGGAAAACAGGAATCAGGATCGAGAAAACGTTCTGGGAGGATCCGGTCGGGGTGGGCTTGCGGCCGGCCCAGGGGACGGTCGGGCGCGTCGACGAAGCGGACCTGAAGGCGATCGAAGACGAAATCGCGCGGAGATGATCCGGCAGAGTTCCTCGATCCGAAACCGGCAGGCGATGCACACAGGAATGCTATAGCATCGGGACGTCACAGGAATGTTGCCAATGGTTACACGCGTCCTCGCCGCTCTTCTGCTTCTCCTCACCGCTGTCCCGGCGCACGCCGCGCGCTGCGGCGGCGACTTCAACGCCTTCCTTGCGGGGATGACGCGCGACGCGCTGGCCCAAGGGGTGCGCGCCGACGTCGCCCAGCAGGCGTTCGCGGGGCTCAGCCTCGACCCGGCCGTGCTGGCGTTCGACCGGCGCCAGCGCGGTACGTTCAAGGACTTCGAGAGCTACGCGGCGACCCGCGTCACCGCCGGACGCGTCACCCGCGGCAAGCAGATGCTGCAGCGCCATGCCGCCCTGCTGGCGCGCGTCGAGCGCCAGTTCGGCGTCCCGCCGGCCGTGATCGTCGCGATCTGGGGGCTGGAAAGCGATTTCGGCACTGCCCCGCTCGGCAAGATGTCGGTGGTGCGCGTGGTCGCGACGCTGGCGCACGACTGCCGCCGCAGCGAGCTGTTCCAGAACGAGGTCATCGCCGCGCTCAAGATCCTGCAGCGCGGCGACCTCGGTCCGGCCGACCTCACCGGCGCCTATGCGGGCGAGATCGGCCAGACCCAGTTCCTGCCCTCGTCCTACATCAAGTACGGCGTCGACTACGACGGCAACGGCCATGTCGACCTCAAGCGCAGCGTTCCGGACGTGCTCGCCTCCACCGCCAATCTGTTGAAGGTCAACGGCTGGCGCGCGGGCGCGCCGTTTACCGAGGGCACGCCGAATTTCGAGGCGATGCGCGAGTGGAACCGCTCGGTGGTCTACCGCAAGACCATCGCGCTGTTCGCCGAGCGGCTGGGGGGAAGGTAGGGCACTTTCCTTCGGGCATGCCAATCCATCGACCGTCATGGCCGGGCTTGTCCCGGCCATCCACGTCTTGCTTTGGCTTCAAGTGAAGAAAGACGTGGATGCCCGGCACAAGGCCGGGCATGACGGCGGATAGAATTTTCGCTATTGAAGCGTTGCAGCTTCTCTGCACGATGCGCCTTGGAGCCCGGCGTGGCGACGATGATCTCGGAAGTCTATGACGCGTCGCCTTCCTCATTCGAGTGTTGTTCAGGTGAGATTCTCATAACCGCAGGCGAGGGCGTAGGCACTACGACCTCGCGGCCGTTGATGTTGCCTTCAATTTGATTGATCTGACCACGCGCCGAAACGTGCTAGTCAGACCTGCGTCTTTGTTCCGAACGAGCCTCCCATGCCCCTTGCCTCCGGCCGTGAATTCCTCGCCATCCCCGGGCCGACCACGATCCCGGATCAAGTGCTTGCCGCCATGCAGAAGCCGGCGGTCGACATCTATGCCGGGCCGTTGGTCGCGCTGACCAACTCGTTGCTCGCCGACCTCGCCAAGATCTTCCGCACCGCCGGGCGCACCTACATCTACGCCGCCAACGGCCACGGCGCCTGGGACGCCGCGCTCAGCAACGTGCTGTCGCGCGGCGACAAGGTGCTGGTGCTGGAAAGCGGCACGTTCGCCATGCGCTGGGGCGACGCCGCGGCGATGCTCGGCGCGCAAGTGGAAGTCCTGCCCGGCGACTGGCGCCGCGCGGTGCGCCCGGAAGCCGTCGCGGCGCGACTCAAGGCCGACCGCGGCGGCACCATCAAGGCCATGCTGGTCACGCAGATCGACACCGCGTCGGGCGTGGTCAACGACATCGAGGCGATCGCCGCTGCGCGGAACGCGGCCGGCCACGACGCGCTGTTGATCGTCGATGCGGTCGCCTCGCTCGGCTGTATGCCGTTCGAGATGGACGCCTGGGGCGTGGACGTCGCCATGACCGGCTCGCAGAAGGGCTTGATGACGCCACCGGGCCTGAGCTTCGTCGCCGCCGGAGCGCGCGCCAGAGAGGCGCACAACAAGGCGAACCTGCGCTCGCATTATTGGGACTGGACCTTCCGCGAGGGCGAGGTGCACTACCAGAAATATTGCGGCACGCCGCCCGAGCATCTGCTGTTCGCGCTGCGCGCCGCGCTCGACATGATCTTCGCCGAGGGGCTCGACAACGTGTTCCGCCGCCACCGCCTGCTGGCCGAAGCGACGCGCCGCGCGGTCGGGGTCTGGAGCGAAGGGCAGGCGATCGGGTTCAACATTTCCGAGGCGCACGAGCGCTCCGACACGGTCACGACGGTCGCGATGCGCAACGGCGCCGGCGCGCAGGCGATCACCGACTATGCCCGCGACAAATGCGGGGTGACGCTCGGCCGCGGCATCGGCGCGCTCGACGGCAAGGCGTTCCGCATCGCGCACATGGGTCACGTCAATGCGCCGATGATCCTAGGGACGCTCAGCGTGATCGAGATGGCGCTCGCGGCGCTCGGCATCCCGCACGGCAAGGGCGGCGTGCAGGCGGCGGTGGAGTTCCTGGCGAAGAGCGTGCCGGCGTAGACCGGATGGAGCCCTAAGCGCGTTTACGCGCGTCTTCGACGCGCTATGGCGCAATCCGGGGCCGGTGCTGTCGGCAGTCGTGATCCCGCATTCCGCTTCGCTCCATGCGGGCTACAACCCCTACACCCTCAACACCCCAACCTTGGCGCCGTGCCCTGCTCCGCCGCGCCCTCGGTGTACACCCGGCGCACGCGTCCCCAATAGAGCGCGGCCTGGCACATCGGGCAGGGCGTTGCGGTCGAGTAGACGTCGCAGTCGGAGAGGTCGCGAGTGCGCAGCCGGCGCGCGGCGTCGCGCACCGCCAGCAGCTCGGCGTGCGCGGTCGGGTCGTTGTCGATCAACACGTAATTGCGGCCCTCGCCGACGATCTTGCCGTCGCGCACCACCACGGCCCCATAGGCCTGGTCACCCTCGCGCACGGCCTGGTCGCGCAACGCGCGCGCGCGGGCGAAGAACCCGGCCCGGGTCGGCTCGGCCGGCTGCGCCAGCGGCCGGTCGGCAGGCTGTTGGGCAGGTTGCGCGCCGGCGGGCGCGGCGCGCAGGAATCCGGCCGCGGGAACGGCGGCGAACGCGGACAGGAGCAGACGCCGGTTTCGATCGTATTGGGTCATATGCGAGAGCCTCATGGTGCCGTCACGGGAACGCGCCGAGGACATTCCGGGTTCCGCCGCCACAACATCGCCTTGGCGCTCACAAGAAATCGCCCGGCGCGCGCCCGAATTGCCGCGCACGAACGCAACGACGTGTCACGGGGACGGAGCGCGTCTTGCGGAAGCCGGCAACGGTTGCGTTGATCCTTGCAGCGATCGGCTTTGCGAGCGTTTCGGCGCCTGCGGCGGCCGGCGCGGCGGGCGCGCGCAAGGACAAAGGCGAGTTTCCGCTGCTGGCGCCGATCAAGGCATTGGTCAAGCTCATCGCTCCGGCACAGCCGGAGAAGAGGCGCGTGACGCGCCGCTCCGTGCGCCGCGCAAGCGTGTCCGCACGCACGGCGCCGGTCGCGCGCGAGGTCAAGGCTGCCGTCGAAGCGCCGGCCGCGCCGTCGCGCCGCGTGGCCGAGACGCACGGCCGCACCGCCTATGAGGCGATGATCACGCGTCACGCCGCCGCCAACGGTGTGCCGCCCGACCTCGTGCACCGCATCATCATGCGCGAGAGCCGCTACAATCCGCGCGCCGCCAACAAGGGCAACTACGGCATCATGCAGATCCGCCTGCGCACCGCGCGCGCCATGGGCTACAAGGGCGGCGCCGAAGGACTGCTCGACCCCGACACCAACATGACCTATGCGGTGCGCTATCTCGCCGGCGCCTACAAGGCGGCACGCGGCAATTCGGATCGCGCCATGGCCAAATACGCGAGCGGATATAACTGACGCGGCCGTGCTACCGCGTAGGGTGGGCAAGGCGCGGCCCTGCTCTCGAGCCGACACGCCGACATGCATCCGCGCCGTGCCCACGCGGACGCTCGAACAGAGAACGCGTGGGCAAAGGCGCACAATGATGGTGGCAATTCGATCGATCCGTTCGCGCCTTTGCCCACCCTACGCCGCCCTAAAGCTCACGCCGGCGGGATCGACTGGGCGTTCTGGAAATAGTCGCCCGGATCCCATTCGTGCTTGGCGCGCTTGAGCCGCGCCAGGTTGCCGCCGTAGTAGAGCCGCAGCGCCGTCTCCTTGCCGTAGTCGTTGAGGTCGCTGTCGCAATAGTTGATGCGTGAGATAGTCGACGCCGCCGCCGGGGATGATGGTGTCGGCCCAGCTCCAGCTCATGGTGAAGATCTCGGCGCGTTGCGGGGCGGTCGGAAGCGTGGCGAACTCATAGCGCGTGACCAGGCCGAAATTGCCGCCTCCGCCGCCGGTGTGCGCCCAGTAGAGGTCCGCCTCGCGCTGCGTCGTGCTGGTCTTGCCGACGCGATTGAACGCAGTCGTGCCGCTGCCGTTCACCGTCACCACGTGCACGCCGGTCAGCCAGTCGACGGTGAGGCCGAACAGGCGCGACAACAGCAGCAGTGGCCGCCGCCGCGCACGCGGAAATTGCCCTTGCCGAAAGCGACCGCGCCGGTCAACGCGTCCTGCGCGCCGGCTTCGGTCAGCGGCAGGAAGATGCGCGCACAATTGGGTGCGAGCCAACGGCGGTTGAAACCTTGGGTCAGCCCGACGAATTGCGCGCTGCCCGGATCGAGCACCAGGAGGTCGGTGCCGGCGCCGCCCCCGGCCGCCGCGACGAACTCGGCCTTGGCCGCGTCAGCCGGCTTGCCGCTCGCCGCCAGCAGGCTTGCGATCGAGCCCTCGGTTCGCGGCTTGAACGGTCTGCGCTCCGCCATGACACCCTCGCTGCATGCCGCGCCCCGGCCTGGCCGTCGTTCAGCGTATGGTCGAGCAGCGCTTCCGGTGAAGGATCCATCGAGGGCAGCCGCTACTTTCCGTTCACCCGGCTCATGTTCTTGATCGCCATCGGCGGCAGGCCGGACTTCGCCGCGATGTCGCGGTCCTGCTGCTCGATCACCGCGCGCGCGGGCTTGTCGCCGTCGAGGCCGCCGAGCAGGTGACCCGGAACCTTGCGGTTCGAGCGTTGCGTGCCGTCCTCGTAGACGACGTTGAACAGCACGAATTCGGTGCGCGGTGTCGGCTTGCGAGCCATGGTCTTTTTCCTTCGTGGACGGGCCGGGGCCTGCTACGCGCAAGGTGTTACGTCGCGCAACCTGCGCGCGGCACGAATTCGGCGTGCTGTGAACGGCCCGACGATCGCGAACGGCCGTCTACTAGACCATGATCCGCTTCGCCGCAACGCCGCGATGCAGTAGTGGCGCGCCGCGCCGGCGCGCGGCCTCGCACACCGTTCGGTATTGCACGCAATGCCGGCAAGCCCGCCTGCGGTCAGTCGCTCGTGTTCGACTTGCTCGACTTGACGGTGGTGGCCCTGGCGTTGGACTTCTTGCCCGGCTTGGTCTCGCCGATCCGATCGCTGCTATTGGACTTGCTCGACTTCACCGTCGTCGCCCGGGCGACGGATTTCTTGCCCGCTCTTGGAGTGGCGACGCGGTCGCTGCTGTTCGATTTGCTCGACTTGACGGTGGTCGTCCGCGCGGTGGATTTGCCGGACTTGATCGTGCCGACGCGATCGCTGGTGTTCGATTTGCTCGACTTGACCGTGGTCGCCCGCTGTGTGGTCGGGTCGCCGGGCCTGGTGCCGCCGGGGAACGATAGCTGCGCCTGGGAACTCGGGATGAGAGCGAGCAGGAATGCCGCGGCCAAAGCCGCGCTGGTGATTTGGCGTGTCATGGAATCTCCCCTCCTTCGGAGAGAGTAGGGAGCATACGACCGACGCGTGTCGATGTCCATGAAACAGCCGATCGGCGAAAGCCGATGGAACGAAGTGAAATCCAGGCTAGACTGCTGCAGTTCACGTCCCGCCTGCGCTGGAGCCGCGGCAGGGGCTGCTTCATGCGGTCCACACGTCGTCCGGGGGTCGGTAATGTCGTTTTGGAAGAAGCTGTTCGGCGGCGGGTCTGCGGACGAGACCGAGGGCAAGCCGGGAGCCCCCGAGGACTACAAGGGGTTCACGATCCGCGCCGCGCCCTACAAGAGCGAGGGGCAGTACCAGACCGCCGGGATCGTCACGAAGGACGTCGGCGGAGTCGCCAAGGAGCACAAGTTCATCCGCGCCGACCGGCACGCCTCCTACGACGATGCGGTCGCGTTCTCGCTCTCCAAGGCGCGCCAGCTCGTCGACGAGCAGGGCGAGCGCATGTTCAAGTAGGGGTCGCGATGCGCGGCCGCTACGCGATTGTGCGTGCGCTGCTGCTCGTTCCAGTGTTCCTTGCGCTCACGGCACCGGCCGAGGCGCGCAAGGCGTTCAAACCGAACAGCATCCGCATCGCCTATGTGGCGCCGAAGAATCCGGCGCATCAACCGATCCATGATCGACTGCGCCAGCGCCGCGTGCTCGAGCGGCTGGCCTTCTTCCTCAGCCCGCTGCGCCTGCCCCGTAAGCTCCTGATCAAGGTCGAGGGCTGCGACGGCGACGTCAACGCCCACTACGAGGATGCCGTCGTCACCGTCTGCTACGAATATCTGGCGTACATCCGCGCCAACGCGCCGAAGGAGCCGGTGCCCGGCGGACTCGGGCCTGCCGACGCCGTGATCGGTCCGACCGTCGATGTCTTCCTGCACGAGGTCGGTCACGCCGTGTACGACCTGCTGGAGATTCCCGTGCTCGGGCGCGAGGAAGACGCCGCCGACCTGTTTGCCGCCTACCTGCAGCTCCAGATCAGCAAGCCCGAAGCGCGCACGCTGATGATCGGCAACGGATACCTCGGTGCAAAGGAGGTCCAGGAGCAGATGTCGAAGAGCCTGGAGCTGAAGGCCTTCGCCGACACCCATGGCCTGCCGGCGCAGCGCTATTTCAACATGCTGTGCATGGCCTACGGGTCCGATCCGGTGCTGTTCGCCGACGCCATCAAGCTCGGGCGGCTGCCGCCCGAGCGCGCCGAGGACTGCGAGGAGGAGTACGAGCAGTTCGAGCGCGCGTTCAAGCGGCTGATCGAGCCCTACGTCGACCGCAAGCTGCTGCGCAAGGTCAAGGCGCGCAAGTGGCTGGGCCTGGATTGGCCGAGATAGCTACACGCCCTCGACGATGCGCAGGTCGCGCTCGGCGGCATTGCCGAGCAGCTTCAGCGCCTCCTGATAGCCAGGGCTGTCGTGTGTCGCGACCGCTTGCGCCACGCTGTCGAACTCGATCACGACGGTGCGCTGGTTGAGGCCGGCCTCATAAGTCTTGGCCGGCGTACCGCGCACCAGGAAGCGCCCGCCGCCGGCCTGGATCGCCGGACCGCCGACCTTGGCATAGGCGGCAAGCGCGTCCGGGTCGGAAATCGAGCGATAGCATGCGATCCAGTACGCCTTGGCCATGGGGGTCTCCTTGTTTTTCCGAGCGCCAGCGTAGCGGACCGGACCAATAAGAAAAGGGCCGCATCGTCGCCGATGCGGCCAGCTGCAGGTAATTGTTATCGTTGTCTTTGAGCCCGCTGGAGGCTTGGATTTGACGTGTCGGCGAAGTGCCGGAAATCAGGAACGGCGCTCGGCGCTCCAGGTGCCCGAGCAGGGGCCGCCGGTCCAGGTGCCCGCGCCGTCGCTGACCGAGAGTTTGCCCGAGCCGGTGGCGCTCTGGTTGCCGCGCGCGACGGTCACGATGACGGCGCCGGTCGGCTGCACCTTGCCGGAGACCGTGAAGTCGGCCGAACCCGCATAGCCGACGGTCCCGTTGGCGATGCGCACCGAGTAGCGATAGGCGCGGTCGCAGGTGCCTTTTTCGGTGACGATCAGCACGCTCCAGTTGCCGTCATGGTTCAATCTGGCGGCGGCGGGGGCGGCGGCCGGGACCGCGGTCGCGGCGAGGATGGCCAGAGCCGAGAGGGCGGAGGCGGCGGTGCGGATCAGGTTGGTCATTGTCGGTCCCCGTTGAGTAGCGTGTCTCTGTTGGGAAGACGAATAACCCAACCCTGTTTCCGACAAATGTTGTCTCTGTATCGTTGGTTTCGGCCGTTATGCAGTATGTATTGCGGGGCAGGACGGTGGGCCTTCGCAGAAAAATCCCAGTAAAATCAATCCTATGGATGAGTCTGCGGGCGCGGAACCGATGGCGACGCGCCGGAAAACGACGGCTTTCGCTTCGCTCGGCCGGCCCGCCGCGCTACCATGGGCCGGAACAGGGAAGCGGAGCGGCGGAACTGATGCTCAGGTTTGCGTTTGCGTTGGCGCTTGTGGCGGGGTTCGTGGCGCTCCCGGCGGTCGAGGCATCCGCCAAGCCGCGGAAATGCTGCATCTCGGTCATGCACGCCCGTGCCGGCTCGGTGAGCACGGCTCGGACCATTGCGCTCGCCACTGCAGGGCACGCCCGCCACCAGGTCTATCTCGGTTACATGTACGAGATCGGGCGCGGCGTGCCGCAGGACTATGCGCTGGCGGCGAAGTGGTACTACCGCGCCGCCGCGCAGGGCGACGTGCGTGGCCAGCACCTGCTCGGGCTGCTCTACGACAAGGGCTTCGGCGTGCGCGAGGACTACATCGAGGCGCACAAGTGGTCGAACCTCGCGGCGGCGCGCGCGCGCGGGCGCGACCGCGAGTATTTCGCGCGCATCCGCGACGCGCTCACCACCAAGATGACGTTCGGCCAGATCGTAGAGGCGCAGCGCCGCGCGCGTTATTGGCACCCGGTGCGCGAGCGCTAATTCAGGTCACCACGGTCAGCCGCTTCGCCGCCCGCGTGATGCCGGTATAGAGCCAGCGCGCGCGCGAGTTGGGAAACGCGAAGCTCTCGTCGAACAGCACGACGTCGTCCCATTGCGAGCCTTGCGCCTTGTGCACGGTCAGCACATAGCCGAAATCGAACTCGTCGGCGCGTCGGCGCAGTTGCCAGTCGACCTCTTCGATCCCGCCGAGGAAGCATTCGGGCCGCACCGACACCTTCACCAGGCGGCCGCCGCCCTCGTCGGGCGCAAGGCGCAGCCGCAGGATCTGGCGCCGCGTGGTCGGGCGTTCCTTCACGGTCCACAGACCACCATTGAACAGGCCCTTGCGGCGGTTGTTGCGCAGGCACACCAGCTTGTCGCCGGCCAGCGGCAGCGGCTCGGCGAACCCGCGGCGCTCGCGCATGCGCGCATTGTAGGCGCGCCGCGTGGCGTTGCGGCCGACCAGCACCTGGTCGGCGGCGAGCACGCGCTCGGGATCGAGTTCAGCGCGCCGCACCACCGCCGAGTCGCCGTAGGTTCCGATCGCGAGCCGCTCGCCCGCGCGCACCTGCATCGAAAGATGGATGATCGGATCGCCGGCGGCCTGGCGGTGGACCTCGGTCAGCATGGCGTCCGGTTCGTGCTCGGTGAAAAAGCCGCCGCCTGCGATCGGCGGAAGCTGCGCCGGATCGCCCAGCACCAGCAGCGGCACGCCGAACGACATCAGGTCGCGGCCGAGCTCGGCGTCGACCATCGAGCATTCGTCGATGACGATGAGCGCTGCGCGCGAAGCCGGCGCGTCGTCCCACAATTCGAAATTCGGCGTCTCCTCGCCGCTTTCGCGCGCGCGGTAGATCAGGCTGTGGATGGTGGAAGCCCCGGCGCAGCCCTTGGCGCGCATGACCAGCGCCGCCTTGCCGGTGAAGGCGGCATACTTCACCTCCCCGTCGACGTTTGCGGCGATGTGGCGCGCGAGCGTGGTCTTGCCGGTGCCGGCATAGCCGAACAGCCGGAATACTTGAGGCGAGCTGCGCTCGCCCGGTCGATCCTTGAGCCAGCGCGCGACGGCGGAGAGGGCTGCGTCCTGGTGCGGCGTGAAGACAGTCATCCGATTCCGATCAATGCGGTTGATGCGAGGATTAGCACAATGCATGACTGCCCGGCGCACGAACGCTAGTCCGCGAACGCGCCGCAGTGCTAAGCGTGTTGCAAGGAAATCTCCAGGAAACGCCGATGGACGCGACGGCCGGCCGTACCGAGATCGATTCGCCCTATGCCTGGCGCCGGCTCGCCTGCTCGGCCGCGCTCGGCACCATCGGCGGCATCGGGATGTGGTCGTTCGTGGTCGCGCTGCCCGCGGTGCAAGCGGACTTCGGCATCGCGCGCGCGGACGCTTCGCTGCCCTATACGCTCACCATGATCGGCTTCGGGATTGGCGGCATCCTGATGGGGCGGCTCGCCGACCGCTTCGGTATCGTGCCGCCGATGCTGACGGCGGCACTCGCGATCGGCCTCGGATACGCACTAGCCGGCCAGACGACCAATATCTGGCAGCTTGCCATCGTGTACGGCGCCATCGGCCTGTTCGGCACCGGGGCGGTGTTCGGGCCGCTGGTCGCCGACATCTCGCATTGGTTCGAACGCCGGCGCGGCATCGCGATCGCGATCGCGGCGGCGGGCAACTATCTCGCCGGTACGGTCTGGCCGCCGATCATCCAGCATCTGATCGCGATCGTCGGTTGGCGCCACACCCACCTCATTGTCGGCCTGTTCTGCGCCGCCATCATGCTGCCGCTCGCGCTGATGTTGCGCCGACGTCCGTCACTGCACCAAGTGACGTCCGCGGGCGCAGCCGCCGCGGCAGCGCGGGGCTCGCTCGGACTCTCCTCCAACGCGCTGACCGCGCTGTTGTGGATCGCGGGGCTGGCGTGCTGCGTCGCCATGTCTATGCCGCAGGTCCATATCGTCGCTTACTGCGGCGACCTCGGCTATGGCGTCGCGCGCGGCGCCGAGATGCTTTCGCTCATGCTCGGCTTCGGCGTGGTGAGCCGCATCGCGTTCGGCTTCATCGCCGACCGCATCGGCGGGCTTGCGACGCTGCTGGTGGGATCGATCCTGCAGACGCTCGCGCTCGTGCTCTATCTCGGCTTCGACGGGCTGGCCTCGCTCTATGTCATCTCGGCGCTGTTCGGCCTGTTCCAGGGCGGCATCGTGCCGAGCTATGCCATCATCGTGCGCGAGTATTTCCCGCCGCGCGAAGCCGGCACGCGCGTCGGCGTCGTGATCATGGCGACGCTGATCGGCATGGCGCTCGGCGGCTGGATGTCGGGCGCGATCTTCGATTGGACCGGGTCCTACCGCGCGGCATTCCTCAACGGCGCGCTGTGGAACGTGCTCAACGTGGCGATCGCGCTCTGGCTGATCATGCGCGCGCGCCGGCGCCTCGTGGCGGTGACAGCATGACGCGTGGTTGCTAGCGTTCCCGGTTCGAACAGTAGGGGACGATTCATGCTGCAGAAGCCGAAATGCCCGGTCATCGCCATCGAAGAGCACTACAGCGACAAGGAGCTGGCCGCGCATTTCACCGGAGCGGACGCCGTCCAGGCGCCGCGCGTGGTGGAGCGGCTGAACGATCTCGGCGCGTTGCGGCTCAAGGAGATGGACGAGGCCGGAATCGATATCCAGGTGCTGTCGCACAGCGCGCCCTCGGCGCAGAAACTCGAGCGCGACGCCTCCATCGCGCTGGTGCCGAAGGTCAACGATCGGCTCGCCGCGGTGGTGCAGGCAAGGCCCGACCGCTTCGCCGCGTTCGCGGTGCTGCCGACTGCCGATCCGGCGGCGGCCGCCGCCGAATTGGAACGCTGCGTCACCAGGCTCGACTTCAAGGGGGCCATGATCCACGGCATCGCCCATGGGCTGTTCCTCGACGACAAGCGGTTCTGGCCGATCTTCGCGCGCGCCGAGGCGCTCGACGTGCCGATCTATCTGCATCCGTCCGCGCCGCATCCGGGCGTGGTCGACGCCTATTACCAGGAGTATGTGAAGGACTTCCCCGTGCTCACGCGGGCGGCCTGGGGCTACACGGTCGAGACCGCGACGCAGGGCATCAGGCTCGTGCTCTCGGGCCTGTTCGACGCGCATCCGAAGCTCAAGATCATCCTCGGGCATCTCGGGGAGGGGCTGCCGTTCCTGGTCTGGCGCATCGACAATGCGCTGGCGCGGCCGGGGCAGAAGCCGGTCAATTTTCGCCACGTGTTCTGCGGCAATTTCTATATCACGACGAGCGGCTTCTTTTCCGACCCGGCGCTGCTCTGCTGCGTGCAGGAGATGGGCGTTGACCGCATTCTGTTCGCGATCGACTATCCGTTCGAGGCCAACCCGCCGGGCCCGCGCTGGCTCGAAAGCGTGCCGCTGTGCGACGAGGACAAGGCCAAGATCGCGAGCGGCAATGCCCGGCGATTGTTGAGGATGTAGGGGCGTTGTAGCGTGGATTGAGCGGGAGCCACCTGCGGGCTACATTTCCGTTAACTCGCGCTTTTCCTCTTCATGCTTTATGATGGGGCGACGGGGTTGGGGTTTACGTCGATGTTCCGCGTATTGCGTCGTTTCGGTCCGGCCGCCTGCATTCTCGCGCTTGGCCTGACACTTGCTGCCTGCGACAAGTGCGGCTGGATTTTCCGTAGCGAGGGCGCCCCGGAGTTTTGCCGCGATACTGCGCCGGCGCCGAAGTAGCGCTTCAACGCGACGTCATAAAAAAGGCCCGGCGGAGAACCGCCGGGCCGTTTTGCGAAAGCTAAGCTGTCGCGCTAATGCATGGACGTCAGGATCGCGTACCCGCCGCCGATCAGAACGACCGGAATCCCGACCCAGAGGATGATGGGCAACAACGGCATGCTAGCCTCCTGTCGCTCGTTTGCGCTCGTCTTCGAACATGTCCCACCACGCACTCATCAGCGAGAATGGCAGGACGACCCAATAAAGGCACGGCATCACACGCTCCTCGCTCGCAACGGCAAACAGCAGCCGCACCGAGCAGTTGATCAGGTATCGTCGACCATTAAACGCGCGTGCGTGCCGCCGGTTCCTGTGCCTTGGTGCGGCCTTTCCTTCGTCTGACGCCCGCCGCCGGGGGGGTCGTCAGAAATCGGGCTCTTCTTCCTGCGGCGCTTTGCCCTGGCGGCGGAAGTGCTGCCATAGCGCCAGCGCGACGGAGAGCACGGCAACCAGGAGCAGGCCGCCCGAGATGGGACGGGTGACGAACAGCCAGGGATCGGCGTCGGTCATGATCGCGCGCACGAGGTTGATCTCGACCTGGTCGCCGAGCACGAGGCCGAGGATCAGCGGCGCGAGCGGGAAGCCGAGCTTGACCAGCGTGTAGCCGACCACGCCGAACAGCAGCAGCACGTAGACGCTCTGCATGGTGTTGTTGAGCGCGTAGGCGCCGATCACGCACAGCACCAGCACGATCGGCGCCAGCACCGCCATCTTCACCATGGTCACGCGCAGCATCAGCGGCATCAGCAGCAGACAGATCAGCAGCATGCACGGATGGGCCAGGATGTAGGCGGCATAGATGCCGTAGGCGATGTCGGGGTTCTGCGAGATGAACAGCGGGCCCGACTGGATGCCGTGGATGGTCATGGCGCCGAGCATCACGGCGGTGACCGCGTCGCCGGGGATGCCGAATGCCATGATGGTCATCAGCGAGCCGCTGACATTGGCGTTGTTCGAGGCTTCCGACGCGATGATGCCTTCGGGGTGACCCTTGCCGAAGCGCTCCGGCGTCCGCGAGAATTTCTTGGCCTGATCGTAGGCGAGCACGCTCGACGCGCTGCCGCCGATCGCCGGCAGAATGCCGATGATCAGCCCGACGATCGTCGCCCACAGCAGCAGGAACGGCTGCTCGAAGATCTCCCAATTGACCTTGAGGTGGGAGAAACGCTCGAGCCTGACCGCCGCCGCGGACGCGGCTGCGGCATGCGGGCCGTCGAGCTTCTCCAGGTCGGTCATGATCTGGGCAAAGGCGAAGATGCCGATCAGCACGGGCAAGAACGGGAACCCGGCGCCGATGAAATCCGAGCCGAAGGTGAAGCGCGGAATGCTGGCGATCGGATCATTGCCGATCACCGTGATCAGCAATCCGATCGCGGTCGCGATCAGGCCCTTGAGCAGCGAGGCCTCGGTCAGGCCCGCCACCATCGCCATGGCGAGCACGAACAGCGAGAAATACTCCCACGGGCCGAACTCGAGCGCGATCGCGGCGAGCGGCCCGGTCAGGAACACCAGGAACAACGCCCCGAGCAGGCCGCCCCAGACCGAGGCCCACACGCCGAGCCAGATGGCGCGCCCGGGCTCGCCGTTGCGCGCCATCGGAAAGCCGTCGAACGTGGTGGCGATCGAGGCGGGCGAACCGGGAATGCCGAGCAGACAGCAGGTGATCAGGCCGCCGGTCGAGCCGCCGACATAGACGCCGGTCATCGCCGCAAGGCCTGCGAGCGGATCGAGCCCGTAGGTGAAAGGCAGGATCACGATGACCGTCATGGTGATGGTCACGCCCGGCAGGGAGCCGCCGATGACGCCGACGAATGTGCCGGCGAGCAGCGGCAGCAGGTACTTCCATTGCATGATCGCGACCAGGCCCTGGCCAAGGAGCTCGAGCATGGCTCACCAGCCGGTCCAGGTCCCGCGCGGCAGCAGCACCAGAAGGTACCGCTCGAACACGAAATAGGCCGCCGCGGTGGTGGCGAGCGCGATCGCGGCGAGCACCGCCCATTGGCGCAAGGTTCGCGGCGCGCCGAGCGCGGCCTGCAGCGCGCCGACGAACAGGATCGTCGCGATGCGGAAGCCGAGCAGGGGAAGCAGCCACACATAGGCGCCGACGATCGCGAACGCGATCACGACGATCCGATAGTTCCGCCGCGCCGGCGGTTGCGCCGCAACCGCGACCGGGGCCGCGGCGCGTGCGTTGAGAAAATCCTGCACCACCAGCATCGCGCTGGCGAGCGCGAGGCCGACCAGCACGATGCGCGGATAGAACCCCGGGCCGATCGGGACGATCGGCAGATGCGGCAGGCTGAGGGACTGCACCAGGAGCACCAGGCTGATCCCGAGCAGGACCAACCCGGCGATGCCGTCGCGGCCGAGGATCATTTCCTGATCAGGCCGAGGTCGGTCATGATCGTCTTGTTCTCGGCGTCGATCTTGTCGAGGAAAGCCCCGTAGTCCTTGGCATTGAGGAAGGCGACGCGCGTGCCTTGCGCCTTCATCGACGTCGCAAAGCTCGGCTCCCTGGTCGCCTTGGTGCAGGCGTCTTCGAGCTTCGCCTTCACCGCCGCCGGGGTGCCCTTGGGCACCAGCACGCCGCGCACCACTTCGTACACGATCTTCATGCCGAGCTCGGTCAGGGTCGGGACGTCGGGCATTTCCGGATCGCGCTTTTCGCTCGCGATGGCGATGAAGCGCAGCAGGCCGGCGTCTACCTTCCCCTTCTGCGTCAGGTTCGAATCGGTGAGGTCGATGTGACCGCCGAGCAGCGCATTCATGCGCGGCGCCAAGCCGTCATAGGACACGAGCTTGAACTTGAGGCCGGCGGCCTTCTCGATCAATGCCGGGAAGATGTGGCTGGTCGAGCCGAGCGTGGCGCCGACCGTGATCTGGCCCGGCCGCTTCTTGGCTTCCTCGGTGAGCTCCTGCCAATTCTTGAACGGCGTCTTGGCGCTGGCGGTGAGCACCGAGGGCGTGGCGGCGACGCGGCAGATCGGCTCGAAATCGCTATATTTGACGTCGCTGATGCCGGCATAGAAGGTCAGATGGATGTAGTCGTGCACGGCGTAAAGCGCGTAGCCGTCGGGAGCCGCGCCCTTGGCCTCGCGCGCGCCGACCGTGCCCGAGGCCCCGCCGACATTGGCGATGACGACCGGCTGGCCGACATGCTTCTGCAGCTCGGCCGCGAATGGACGGAAGATGTTGTCGGTATCGCCGCCGGCCGCCCACGGCACGATCATCTTGATCGGGCGCTCCGGATATTGAGCGAGCGCCGGCGGAGCGAATGCGGCGATGAGGCCGATGAGGGCCACGATGGCGTGGGTTTTTTTCATGATCGTCTCCCGATTTTCTTGTCAGGCCATTTCATCCTGTTTGGGCCGCTCATGACAAGCGGCTAGCCGATGGGTCGGCCGCAGCGGCGCATTCGCCGCACGGCGGTGCGCTCAGCGTGCCAAGGGATCGAAGGGTGAATCCGTGGACGCCGTGTCGGGGCGCTGTTGGGCCGCGCGTTTGGCGGCATTGATGCGCGCCTGACGCGCGCGGGCGAGCCGCGCCTTGCGGGCGGCGGCCGCGGCCTGTGCCTTGCGCGCGGCCTCGGCTTGCGCCTTGCGCTTGGCGGCGGCTGCCAGGGTCTTGGCGCGCTCGGCCGCGGCCTCCTCCGGAGCGGGCCCGCCGATCGCCCGCGCCGCTTCCGCTATGGATGGCAACACGATCGCCAGCCCGGGAGGAACAGCGGAGGCCAGCATGGGCGGGCGCGCCGCCGCGATCGCCTCGGGGGCAGCCGGTGCCACGTGAACCGCGGGCGCGAGCAGCGGCTCGGGCGGATGCATCATCGCTGCGATGATGGCATCGAGAGCGCGCCGGTCCGCCTCGGACGGCTCGGCGGCGGCGGTGTTCGGCGCGGGTTGGATCGGCGCGCTGTCGGCGGCGGCGGGCGGGGGATCCGCCGCGATCGCGCTTGGTGCCGACGGACTTGGCGCCAGCGGACTTGGCGCCGGCGCGTCGGCCGTCACGAGCGCGGGCGCGGGAGTGCGTTGATCAGGCCGCGCAACAGGATCGGGTTGCGCCGGGTCCGTGCGCGCGAGCGGGGATGCTTGCTGGCGTGCGATTTGGAGTGGGCTCTTGGCGCCGGTCTGGGCGACGCGAATGGTGGCGACAAGGGCGAACGCGACCATCACCAGGGCGACGGTGGTCACAATCGCGGCCAGGAAGATGCGGATGTCCGGCAGCATGCGGGGCCCTGCGCCTTGCCCTTGAAGCCGACCGGGCAATCGGGTCGCGGCGGGTGCCCCACGAATGCCGCACGCGGCATCAGTCCCGCCGGCTGGAAGCCGGCAGGTTGCATAGCTGAGTCGCTGGTATCAGGGAACGCAAAATGGCGCGGGCGGCGTCACCACGCGCCGAACAGTGCGCCGATGTCGTAGATGGCGGCGCCGAGCGCCGCGGCCGCAAACGGGATTCCCACGGCCGCGATCATGAGCGCCAACGCTCCGCGCTGCAGCAGGTGCGCATCGTGCAGTCGGTAGTGGGTATGGGCCATTTCAAACCCGCCCTTCCGGACAAGCCCCTCGTCAGCCCCGCGCATAATATAACGCTGCTTGGCCCGAATCCGTCATTCCGGTTTGTCATGGCTTGTATCAGTCAAATGATGGCCAAACCGACGAATTTTCCGCCACTCGGCCGCAATTTCCCGCACTTCGGCGGCGATTGCGACGAAAGGCCGGCGATTTGCTAGGTTGGTCATGCGTTGGCCGGGCCCGTAGCTCAATGGTCAGAGCCGGCGGCTCATAACCGCTGGGTTGCAGGTTCGAGTCCTGCCGGGCCCACCACCAGCCGCTCCTGTAGTCGCTCGAGTTCAGTTCGAGAGGTGTCCTGATGTTGCCGACGGCGATATACGTCGTAAGGTCGCAGGGATAGCCCGACATGGCGAAAATCACCCACTCGAAGCCCGTGCCCCAGAACATACAGGCGACATATGAGAGCATCCTCGCTCTCACGGATTCCTTCTGCCGCGATCATCTGGATGACGACTACCGCATGCTCGCGCAACGCATGGCCGCAACGCTGTGTCGGATGCGAGTGAGCCCTGTCGCCTCAGGGCAGCCTCGGACCTGGGCGTGCGCCATCATCTATGTGCTGGGCCAGATCAACTTTCTGTCGGACCGGTCGACGCAACCGTATATGACCATGGCCGATCTCTGCGCCGCGTTCGGCGTCGGCCAGAGCACCGCCAGTGCAAAGGCGCGCGTCATTTCGCAGGCACTCAAAACTCACCAACTCGATCCGAAATGGTCGCTTCCACGCTTATTGGATGCAAACCCGCTGGTATGGATGGCCGAAGTCAATGGTCTATTGGTCGATTTGCGCGAGATGCCACGCGAGGTCCAGGAGATCGCATTCGAAAAGGGCATGATCCCTTACATTCCCGCTGATCGGGAGTGAGATGCTATTTGTAGGGTAGCTGTCTGAGTTGGGTTGTCAGTGGGACATGCCCGCCCGGCACGTTGCTGGGGTGCAGAGACCGGTTCGCACCAGACTGCGTGCCGGGCACCCAGTTGGAGTCCTTCCAGCTCCACCACGCGCTCTTGGCGGAACGGAGATTTCCTGGACAGGCGGCAAAATCGGCGCAATCGGCGAGGCTCGTCTTCAGAGCCGCAGGCTCCCGCGAGTCGAAGCCGCTCTATCCCCGCGCCCGCTCGGCACCTTGACGGCTTCATCCAGGCCGCCGACGCCCAAAGGCAGGAAGGCCTCGCCGAGGCGAGGCCTTCCTCTTCTCGTCCTACTGCTTGGAGGGCATGTGAGGACCGTCCTCCATGCGCTGCGTCGAGGCTGTATGTCCAGCCGCTATCCCTTGGGTTTCATGGCCAACGACCCACAAGGCATCGTAACCGAGGCGCTTGGCCCGTTGGATACGCCTTTTCTCTCGCCGATCTTCACGGGCTCACGTCAACAGAGAGAGCAGGTTCGCCTTCGTCTGTCTGACTTGGTCGAGGCTGCATTGTTGCGGCGCCTTGTCGGGGCGCCAGCGCAGCAGCCGTGTCCCGTGACGGAAGCGCTCACCGGTGAAATGGCCGTAGCAGACTTCGACAACGAGCGTCGGATTCAGCGGTTGCCATTCGCTCGAGCGCTTCGTCGACCAGCGGCTTGGCCCGCCTGGAGCGTTTCCCGTGAAGCCAGGCGGTGCAGCCAGCCTTTCCAGCGCCTCCGTGAGCCTCGGCTTGTCTTCCCGCCTGATCGTCGACGTGAAGCCGACGTGGTGCAGCAGTCCTTGACCATCATAGAGACCGAGCAGCAGAGAGCCAACGTAGGGCTTGCCTTCATTGTAGCGAAAGCCGCCGACGACGCAGTCGGCACTGCGGTAATTCTTGATCTTCGCCATGCCGGTGCGGTCGCCCGAGCGGTACTCGAGATCCGCGCGCTTGGCGACGACGCCGTCGAGCGTCGCGCCGACCCTTTTGAGCCAGCGGTTTGCCTCACTCAGCCGCGTGGTTGCCGGCGACAGTCGAATGCGGATGCTCTGGTTGCGATACTCAGGAAAGTATCGCGCCAGCGAGCGGCCGGACTTCGCCTGCAGCTCGACGCTTTTACCGTCACGAAATACCAGGCAGCGAAATCCGTCCCATTTCGGTTCGTACTGCCACTCCGGTCCGACCGGGATCGTGTCGACCGACAGCGCTTCCATCGGGCTGTAAGGCGTGTGCAACGGCAGTGCCATGCCGTGTCGAACGTCCCATGCGCGAATTGGTTTCTAGCTCCTTCGGCAAGCCGGGAACGGCGCCGCCGGCGGTCAACGTTATCCTTCGACGCGTTCGATCAGACGCAACGCATCCCGCGGAGCGGCAGCCTTCTGGTCATTGTCGAAGTAGACCAGAACGTCGCGCTGTTGGCGTCGCCAGGTCGCAATGACGTCGGCCCATCGATTCAGGGCGAGATGGTCTCGGCCGCGCAGACTCTTGCCGCTCGGTAGGCGCTTAGCGTCGCGCAATTGCGGCGACGTTCGTTCCGATCCAGCCCGGTATTGGAGCGCCGTCGCGGTGGCGTCCTCCTGCGCACGCCGCAAACCAAGCCGCCGCGGCTCCGAGGAGCGCAGCAGCAGCGGCCATGAAGCCGAGGATCGCGGCGCTGCGTCTTGCCCGCTGCAGGTTCTCTCTCGCGCGGGCGATCACATCATCGACCCGGCGCGTTGCCTCCGGTTCGGCGAGGCCGATACGAACCGCGACCAGGCGGATCAGGTAACTACGATCTTCGGGCAACATACCGCGGTGGCTGGAGGCGGTCAGGAGAATCCGCCCAGCCTCGGCGCGAGGGTAGGTGATGTCAGTTTCCTGCCGGTCGCCGCGGAATAGGCGGTCCAAGTCATATGCGATCAGGTTCTCGCTAGCGATCGAGGTCGCGAGCCCACTTGCGCCGGATGACGGCGCGCTCAACCGTGTGAGCGCCTGTGCGGTGCCGAGCGCGAGAATCGCCGTCAACAGAGTCGCCAGCGCCCAAACCGCCAATCCATGGGCACCGTCGCGGAATTCTACTTCTTGTCCTGGCAGCGCGGTCGCGGGCCAGCGCAGGCGTCCGGCCAAATACCCTTCCACGCCGTAAGCTGCGAATGCGACCAAAACGAGGTAGAAGCCCGACAGTAGGATCAACGCCATCGAGGAATCACGCCACGTCGGCGCGGTTGAACTCGTCAACACCCCGACGGTGGCCGCAAAGGCATGGAGCAGGAACGCCAGCGCAGCCGCAGCCAGCGCGCCCACAGTGATAGGCCCCCAGCTGACGGCGCCCGCTAGGGTCGGCGCGGGGTGCGCTTCGGAAACAATCATGGCGATTTCCTCGTGAGATGTTCAGCGCAGGCCGAAGAAAGAGAGAATTGCCATGATCACGACGATCAAGCCGACAAGATAGATTAATCCCATGCATGGGCCGCCTCCATTGCCAAGCCGGATCCGGGCATTTTGCTTGCGCGCCTGGACGGCGGACTTGCAACGAAGCTGGGCAAGCAAGGTTCCGCGGCTTAGCGGACGGCCTCCGGAGGCTGATGATCCGTTCAAGTGGAATCGGATTATGCTCTAGATTCCTTGCGTGGTCGCGTTTTCTGCGGCGAACCGCTGCACACTTCGCCGGAAAACGCTCCAGATTGCGGGTGCATGATCAAGCCTGCTCCAACGCGGGTACGTCGACCCAGCGCCGCTCGCGGTCACTTTGATAACAAAGCTCGGTCAGCTGCACGTCCTTGGCACCCTCCAGCATCGGCGAGCGCAGCGCATCGCCCTCGGCCACATGCCGGAGAAACTGCTCCCAGCCCCAGCGATAGCTGTTCTTGAACGGCTCGATGTCCGGGACTTCCTGCCACTGATCGTCGAAATTCGTCGACTGTGGCACTTCCACGTTCCACTCCGCCTTCGGTGTCGCGGCGAGCGACTGTACGAAGCACCTGTGCCCGCCCGCGAGAGCCGAACCGAGCGTGCCGTCGATCTGGATCTGGATCAGGTCGTCGCGCTTCACGCGCGTCGCCCACGACGTCGTCACCTGCGCGAACGCGCCGCTCTCGAATTCGAACGTCGCGAACACCTCGTCCTCGACGTCGACATCATATGGATTTCCTGCTTCGTCGAAGCGCTTCGGGATTTGCGTCACCTTGCGGCACGATACGGCTCTTATCGGCCCGATCAGGCTGGTCAGCAGATAGCGCCAGTGCGGATACATATCGAGCACGAGCCCGCCGCCGTCCTTCTTGCGGTAATTCCAGCTGGAGCGCTGCGCCGGATGGAGATTGCCGTCGAATACCCACCAGCCGGCTTCCAGCCGCGCCGACAGGATGCGGCCGAAGAAGCCGGAGTCGCACAGCTTCCGCAGCTTATGGAAGCCCCGCAGATAGACTTTGTCCTGCACCGACGCGGCTTTGACGCCCGCGTTCTGCGCGGCCCGCACGATCTTCATTGCTTCGGCCGAAGAATTCGCGATCGGCTTTTCCAGATAGATGTGCTTGCCGGCCGCGATCGCTTGCAGGGCGCGTTGCAGCCGTCCACCGGTCGCCGCGACATCGAAATAGATATCGATCGTCTTGTCGCCGAGCGTTGCAGCCCGGTCGGCCGACCACTTCAGCCCGCCATGCGCGGCGGCAAGCGCCGACAGCTTGGCGGGATTGCGGCCGAGAAGAACCGGCTCGGGAACGAGACGGTCGCCATTCCTGAGCGGCAGCCCGCCTTCGTTGCGGATCGCCAGGACCGAGCGGATCAGGTGCTGATTGGTGCCGAGGCGTCCGGTGACGCCGTCCATCGCGATGCGAAGCGTTTTGTTGGCCATGATGATGGGTTTCGTTGTCAGGTGGGACGGTGCAATTCGGCGCGGTGGCGCGTGACCGTGCGCTTGCCGCGCTTGAACGCGGCGAGCGGCTGACGAAGCTCGGCGACGGCCTGCTTCGGGCTATGCGCGTCGATGACCACGACATCGGCCGGGTTTCCGACGGCGATGCCGTAGTCCTTCAGGTTCATCAGCTGAGCCGAGCGCGTGGTGAGCATCGCGAAGCACTCGGCGATGCGCTCGTCGTGACTCACTTGCAGCACGTTGGCATGCAGGTTCGCCATGCGGATCAGCGAGCAGTCGCCAAAGGGCGTGAACGGATTGAGGATGTTGTTGGTCGAGATCGAGCAGTTGCAGCCGTGCTCGACGAACAGATTCGCATCCACGAGTCCGCGCCGCACATTGTGATGCTGGTCGCGCCCCATCAGGAACAGGTCGGTCGCCGGCAGGATCGTCACCGCGACGCCCGCGTCGGCGAGGCGCCGGGCGATCTGCTTCTGCCCGGCGGGATCGAGCGTCGAGAGCTTGGTTGCGTGCCCGATCGCGACCCGGCCCCCGAGCCGGTACTGTTCGGTCAGATCGCAGACCAGGTGGGCGTCGAGATCGTCCGGCGTGTTGCCGAAGTCGAGATGCATGTCGATGTCGACGCCGTATTCGCGCGCAAGCTCGAACACGCGGCGGATTTGCCCGGCATGATCGGTGTCGTAGCCCGGCGCCGCGCCGATGATCTCGGCGCCACGCTCGAGGCCTTCCACCAGCAGCCCGTCGGTGCCGGGATTGTTGGTCAGGCCTTCCTGCGGAAAGACGCACAGCTCGATGTCGATCGCCCATTTGTATTCGTCGACCAGCGCCTGCACGCCTTCGAAGCCGCGCATGCCGATGCCGGGATCGACCTCGACATGGGTGCGCATCCGCGTCGCGCCATGCTTGATGCAGTTCTCCAGCGTGTTCCTGGCGCGCGCGTGAACATCTTCGGCCGTGAAGGTTTTCTTGGCTTCCCTGACGCGCTTGACGGCATTCGCCATGCGCTCGGTTTCGGGCGTGCAGCGGTCGATGATGCGCGACTTGTCGAGATGGATGTGGGTCTCGATCAGCCCGCCGCAGCACAGACAGCCTTCGGCGTCATAGGACGGCGCATCGCACGCGAGATTCGGCTCGATCGCGGCGATGCGGCCTTGCTCGAAGCCGATGTCCGTCAGGGTGCCGTGGCGGCCCGCGATGCGCGCGCTACGGATCACGAAATCGATCATTCCACAACACTCACGCGGCACTAGCAGGCTTAAGCGCCGCAACGATTTCGCCGGAGTCGATGACCCAGCCGAGTGCGGCTTCGATCAGCTTGAGCGCCGCCTCGTGGTAGTCGGGCCCGTTCATCGAGGCGCATACGTCGCGCGGGACGACCACGCGATAATCACGGTTGAACGCGTCGAAGCAGGCGCACAGCACGCAGTTGTTGGTGTTCACGCCGCAGATCACCAAGGTCTTGACGTCGAGATTGCGCAACAGCAGGTCGAGGTCGGTGTTGTCGAACGGGCTGTAGCGATGCTTGAACACCGTGTGTTCGCCCGGACGAGGCGCCAGCGGCGCGACGATTTCGGTCACGGGCGCCCCTTCGATCGCGAGCGTCTTGCGCGGCTTGCCCAGCCCGGGCACCACGCTGCCGTGCTGCGCCAACCAGAACGGGCTCCTGTTGTCGACGGTTTCGTCGCGCGTCGGATCGTAGCGGTGATGCGTGCGGACGAAGATCACCGGCCGGTCGGAGGCGGCCCACGCCTCGCGCAGGCGTACCGCGCTGGCGATGATCCGGTCCGCGTCCGGCTTCGCCACCAGCAAATGCCCGATCGAATGATCGAGATGCGAGCGGTTCATGTCCACGATCAACAGCGCGCTGCGCGCAAGCCATGCCGGGTCGAGGGCTGATTTGGCGACGCTCATGCCATGACCCTGTAAAGCTCCCGGTTGAGCTCGCTGACGATTTGATGGAAGCGGTCGGTGAGCCGCGTTTCGCGGTCGCGCGGGCGCGCAAGATCGATCTCAAACGTTTGGTGGATGCGGCCGGGCCGCGCGCTCATCAACACCACCCGGTCGGAGAGGAATACGGCCTCGGCCAGGCTGTGCGTCACGAATAGCACGGTCTTGCGGTAGAGATGCCACAAGCGCATCAGCTCGAACGCCATCCGGTCGCGCGTGATCTCGTCGAGCGCCGCGAACGGCTCGTCCATCAGCAGCACTGCCGGATCGAGTGCCAGCGCGCGCGCCAGCGCGACGCGCTGCTGCATGCCGCCGGAAAGCTGGTGCGGATATTTCGTCTCGAAGCCGGCGAGACCGACGACGCGGATCAGCTCCGGGATGCTCGTGCCGGCCTCGCGCGGCGCGCCGCGCCGGGACACCAGATCGCGCAGCAAGCCGATGTTGTCCGCAACCTTGAGCCACGGCATCAGGTTCGCTTGCTGGAACACGAGACCAATGCGGCCGGCATGGCGCAGGTTGCGCGGCGGCGTGCCGCCGACCGTGACGGTGCCGCGTGTCGGCGCCATCAGGTCGGCGACGACCTTGAGCAGCGTGCTCTTGCCGCAACCGGATGGGCCGACCAGCGATACGAAAGCGCCGTCGGGAATATTCAACGTGATCCCGGTCAGCGCCTTGACGGGCTCGGCGCCGCCGACTCCGTAGGTCACATCGACGTTGGCGACCGCGATCGCGGCCCCGCCGCCATGCGGGACCTGCTCGCGCGGAAGCCTGGCGGCAACGCTCACGTCAGTGCGTCACTTTCTTGACGAGATCGGCGAGCGTCTTCGCTTCGTCGAGACTCTCCACGATCGCGTTGGTGTACATCTCCTTGGGCGCAGGCTTCTTGGCCAGATCGCCGGACTCCGCGGCCAGGACGTCGATCGAGGATTGCCACTTGGCGTCGTTCATCAGCCCGAAACGCTGCGCATAATCGGGCGTGTTGTAGAGACCGTAGATGATCTCGAGCTTCCTGGTCTCCAGCTTGAGATCGCGATCGGGCGAGACCTTGATCACCTCCGCCACGGCCGCTTCCTTGTTGCCCGCCGTCCAGATCAGGCTCTTGAGCGTGGCGCGCACGAAGCGCTTCACCAGGTCGGGATTGGATTTCAGCAGTTGCTCGCTGGTGTAGATCACGGTGCCGTAGAACGAGACGCCGTGGTCCTTCAGCGGCATCACGTCGGTGGGAAAGCCGCGCATGTCGAGGGTGAGCGCCTGCCCGAAGTGATAGCCGAATATGGCGTCGACCTGTCCGGCGGCGAGCATCTGCACTTCGGCGCCGCGCGCGACGTTGACATATTCGATGTCGTTGCGCGTGAGCCCGCCCTTGATCAGCAGCGGCTCGAGCAGGCCCTTCACGTTGCTCTGGAACCAGGAGATCTTCTTGCCCTTGAGCTGGCTCGGGCTGGTGTACTTGTCCTTCTTCAACGTGATGACCGAGAACGGCGTATCCGGCTCGTCCGCCATGATGGCGACGACCGGCACCCCGCTCCCGCGCGCGCGGATGAAGCCGTCCGCATTGCCGACGCCGAAGTGCTCGCGGCCGGTGCCGATGAACACTTCGTTCTGCTGGCCTGCAGAAGGCGGGCGAATTTCGAGGTCGATGCCTTCGGCCTTGTAGATGCCCTGCGCGACGCCGCCATAGTACTGCGCGTGCATCGCCCATGGCGTGAAGTTGATGCGCATGATGACCTTGTCCTGCGCATACGCGGCGCTCGCGCCGAGCAGGGTCGCGAGTGCCAGCGTACCGAGGGCGGTCCGCCTCGTCGTCATCATCATCATCCAAACCTCCATCAACGGCTCCACCGGGTCCGCCGGCGTCCGGCCATCACACTTGCGTCGTCGAGTCGCTGCCCTCTCGCTTCCAGGAGATCGCCCGCTCGACCCAGGACATGAAGCCGAAGAAGGCGGTGCCGATCACCGCAAGCGCGATGATCGCCGCGAACGAGCGGGCGGTGTTGAAATTGAAGCTTCCGGACAGAACCAGGTAGCCGAGACCGTTGGAGGCCGCGAGCCATTCGGCGACGATCGCGCCGAGCACCGAAAGCGTGGTCGCGATGCGCAGCCCGGCGAAGATGTAGGGCATCGCATAGGGTAGCCGCAGGCGGAAGAACATCTGCCGCTCGTTCGCATCGACCGAGCGGAACACGTCGGTGAGCCCGCGATCGACCTCCTTGAAGCCCGCCATCGTGTTGATGACGATCGGGAAGAACGCGATCGATGCAACGACTGCGACCTTCGACCCCATGCCGGCGCCGACCCACACCAGGATCAATGGAGCGATCGCGATCTTCGGCACGCTTTGCAGGCCGACGAAGATCGGCATGATCAGCCGCTCGGCGAGTGGCAAGCGGATCATCAGCGCCGAGACCGCGAGCGCGAACAGCACCGCCGTGATGTATCCGCTGATGATGCTGCCGATCGTGGCGAGGCTGTGCATCTGGATCAGCGGCCACTCGTCGATCATCAGCCTGGCGACGTCGGTCGGGGCGGGCAGCAGGAATTTCGGAACGTCGAAGGCGCGGGTCAGCACCTGCCAAAGAATGACGAGGACGATGACCAGCAGGATGGGGCCGGCGCGCTCGATGGCGCGGCGCCAGTTGCGGGGGGCCGGCTGGTCCGAAGCGGAGCTTTCGGCGTGCGAGAGGGTCAAGATGCCACCTTGTCGGGCCATTGTAACGGCTCGCCGCCGAGTCTCAAGGCAGCGCCGCGCACGCGAGAATCGCCGGATGGATGCATTCCATGGTAGCGTCACGCAGGCTGGCCTCGTGGCTTGGAATCGAGCAAGTCGCGCATCGCGTGCGGATTCTGCTCTCGAACAACCACCTCGGTCTGCTACAGTCCTCACGCTCGGAACCTTGCCGGGCGCGGAGGCTATTCCATGAAACAGGCGGTTCGTGCGTTGGCGTTGATCGCCGCAGCTGCGTGGCCGTTGTTTGTTGCTACGGCGGATGCGGCCGACAAAGTCCGCTTCCAAACCGATTGGCTGCCGTCAGGCGAGCACGCCATGTATTACGGCGGCTGGCAGAAGGGTATCTTCGCCGAGGAAGGCATCGACGTCACGATCACGCGCGGCTATGGCTCCGGCGATACGGTGACCAAGCTCGCCGGCGGCGCGTTCGATTTCGGCGTTGCCGACGTCGCGTCGGTGCTCACCGCGCGTGCGCGCCAGAACGTGCCGGTCAAAACCATCGCGGCGCTCTATGGCCAGTCGCCGCACTCGTTGTTCGTGCTCAAGAGCTCCGGCATCACCAGCTTCAAGGGTCTGGAAAACAAGAAGATCAGCATCACGCCCGGCAACAGTCACAAATTCTACTTCCCGAAAGTCGCCGAGAAGTCCGGAACCGATCCCAACAAGATCGTCTGGGTGAACATGGACGCCGGCGCGATGGCGGCGCAACTGATCGCCAAGAACATCGATGCGGCGCCGTTCTATTCGATTCATCATTACTACATCAACAAAGCCGCGAAGGCGGCCGGCGAGGAGATCATTCCGTTGCCGTTCGTGGAAGTCGGCTTCAAGATCTATGCAGCCTCGATCATCGCGACGGACGACACCATCGCGAAGCGGCCCGACCTGACCAAGCGTTTCCTGCGGGCGATCAAGCGTTCGTTCGAGTGGGCGCGCGACCATCCCGAGGAAGCTTGCAAGCTGCACGTCCAGAAGGTGCCGGAGGTCGCGCTCGACGATTGCATCCACAGCGTCCGCGCCGTGATGACATTCGTCTTCACCGATCATGAGAAGCAGTTCGGTTGGGGGAAGGTGTCAGCGGAGCGGCTCGCGACGACCTGGCAGGCTATTGCGGAAGCCCAGGACCTCGATCCGAAATGGGATCCGACCAAGGCATTCGATACATCTCTTGTCCCGGGTAAGTGATCGGAGCGCAATGTCGCGGTTTCGGGTGCCGGCGGTCGGTATCTGCGCGCGAGCCGCGACGGCGTGATCATCCTCGACCATGTCGCGAAGACCTTCGTCACGCGCGGTGGCGAACAGGTCGTCGCCATGTCGGACGTTTCGTTGGAGGTGCGGCGCAACGAGTTCGTTTGTCTGGTCGGGCCGTCGGGCTGCGGTAAGTCGACCTTGCTGCGCCTCGTCGCGGGTCTGGTCGTACCGACCGGCGGAACCGTGTCGATCGGCGGCAGCAGGGTGACCGAGCCGCGCGACGATACCGGCATCGTATTCCAGGCACCGACGCTACTGCCCTGGGCCAGCATCCTCGACAACGTCCTGTTCCCGCTCGACATGATGGGGCGGCTGGACGCCGCGGGACGCGCGCGCGCCCGCGATCTTCTCACACTGGTCGGGCTTGCCGGCTTTGAGGGCAAGTATCCGCGCGAATTGTCCGGCGGCATGCAGCAGCGCGCCGGAATCTGCCGGGCGCTGGTGCACGATCCCGAGATCCTGTTGATGGATGAGCCGTTCGGCGCGCTCGACGCGCTGACGCGCGAGGAGCTCACCATCGAGTTGATGCGCATCTGGCAGGAGCGGCCGAAGACGATCCTGTTCGTCACGCACTCTATCCCTGAGGCGGTGTTGCTCGCGGACCGGGTGGCGGTCATGTCCGCCCGCCCCGGCCGCGTCGCCGAAATCATCAATGTGCCGCTGCCGCGTCCACGTGACTTCGACATGGAGGCCCGCCATGAATTCCAGGACGCCACACGCCGGATCCGGGAACTCATCTTCGGCAGCCGCGGCAAGCGGAGGTAGCGCGCGGCGCCGGTCGCGGGTCGCGGCGGACATCGCACAGCCGGTCGCTGCGCTCATTGTTTTTGTCATCCTGTGGGAGGTCATCTGCCGCGCCTTCAGCGTGCCGGCCTTTCTGGTGCCGGCGCCCTCGGCGATCTGGACCGATACCTGGAAGCTTGCCGGGCAAGTTTCCATGCACACGCTCGCCACGACCCAGACCACGCTGCTCGGCTTCCTCGCATCGCTGATCGTCAGCTTGCCCCTGGCGATCCTGCTCACGGCTTCACCGGCGATCGCGAATACGGTGTATCCGCTGCTGGTGCTGACCCAGTCGATTCCGAAGGTGGCCCTCGCCCCGATCCTCGTCGTGATCTTCGGCAGCAACGAATTGCCGCGCGTCGTCGTGACATTCCTGGTCGCGTTCTTCCCGCTGGTGCTGTCGATCGCGGCCGGCATCACCTCCGTGCCGCCCGAGTTGATCGAGCTTGGCCGCGCCTGCAGGGCAAGTCGCTGGCGCGAGCTATGGCGCATCCGGCTGCCCTATGCGGTGCCGTTCGTGTTCAGCGGACTCAAGGCGGCGATTACGCTGTCGGTCGTCGGCGCCGTCGTCGGCGAGTTCGTCAATGCCGACAAAGGGCTCGGATACCTGATCGTCACTTCCACCGCCTTTTTCCAGGTACCGCTCGCATGGGGCGCGCTGGTGTTGCTGTCGCTGCTCGGTATCATCCTGTTTCAGGCAGTCGTCATCATCGAGCAGGTGTTCTTTCCGTGGGCGGTCGACGCCGACAAGCAAGCCGTTTGAGAGGTCGCCATGGCGGTCAAGCGCGCAACCATCGTTCGTGGAGGCCGGCTCATCAATGCCGGGGACAATCGCGCCGAAGCGGCCGACATCCTGATCGTCGGCGACACCATCGCCGAGGTGGGACCGGGCCTCACGGCTCCCGCCGACGCGATCGCGATCGATGCGCGCAATCGGTTGATGCATTCCGGGCTGATCAACGCGCACACCCACGGACACGGCAACCTGGCGAAGGGCATGGGCGACCGCTGGACACTCGAGCTTCTGCTCGCCGCCGGACCGTGGATCAGCGGCGGCCGCACGCTCGAGGACAAGTATCTGACGACGTATGTCGGTGCGATCGAGATGCTGACCAAAGGCTGCACCGCCTGCTACGACCTCACTGTCGAATTCCCGCTGCCGAGCGTGGAGGGGCTCGATGCCTGCGGCCGCGCTTACGCCGATGCCGGCATGCGCGCCGTGCTGGCGCCGATGGTGGCCGAGTTCAGCTTCTACGAGGCCATTCCGGGCTTGATCGATGCGCTGCCGCCCGCCTTGCAGACGGAGGTCGAGCGGCTGAGGCTTGCGCCCGGCGACGCGACGCTGAATGCGATGCGCCAGTCGATGCAAAGCTGGAAATTCGACCGGGCGTTCGTTCGGCCCGCGGTCGCGCCGACCATTCCGCATCATTGCTCCGATGACTTCATGCGTAAGTGCGCCATGCTGGCGCGCGAATTCGATGTCGCGCTGCACAGCCACGTGTCGGAATCCAAGGCGCAGGTGATCGTCGGCCTGAAGCGCTATGGCAAGACGCAGACCGCGCATCTGCAGGATCTCGGTCTGCTGGGACCCGACTTCACGGTGGGGCACGGCGTCTGGCTCGACCACGACGACATGCAACGTCTCGCGGATCACGGCGCATCGGTCGCGCACAATCCCGGCAGCAACATGCGCCTTGGAAACGGCCTTGCCGACATTCGCGCCATGCTGGAGCGCAAGGTCAATGTCGGCATCGGCACCGACGGAGCCAATTGCTCCGATAATCTGAACATGTACGAGTCGATGCGACTCGCCTCGATGGTCTCGAAAACGCAGGGGCCCGATACCGACCGCTGGCTCACTACCGGCGAAGTCCTCGCCGCCGCGACCGAAGGGAGCGCGCGTGCGCTCGGATTCGGCGACAAGCTCGGCCGCATCGCGCCCGGCTACAAAGCGGACATCGTGTTCCTCGATCTGCACAATGTGAACTGGCTGCCGTTCAACAACGCGGTCAACCAACTCGTCCATACCGAGGACGGCTCCGCGGTCCATTCGGTCATGGTGGGCGGACGCCTGGTGGTCGAAGACCGCCGCGTGGTCGGCGTCGACATGGCATCGCTCGCACGGCGCGTTGAGGACGCCCGCGCGCGGCTCGAACAGGCGGCGGCGCCGAACAAGCAACTGTTCGAGCGGGTCGAGCAAGTCGTCAACAGCTTCTGCCCCGGCCTCGCGAAAATGCCGTATCACATCGATCGCTTCGGCGCAGGTCACCATGGGCATGAGCATGCGCGTTGGCTTCATCGCGCGTGAAGTCGGGCGCTGACCAGACGTAACGCGTCCCTCATCTATTCTCTGCGCGTCCCGGTTTCGAAAGCACGGCGTCAGCGGAGGCTCGCTCCCAGCCGAAAACGCTACGGCCTTCGTACCCAGGCGACCGTTCCCGCTCGTGGGCAACATGCTCCGAGAGCGATGGTCCGCTCGCGAGACCTTCGAGCTGACGCGCCTGCCGGTCCAACCGTTCGAGCGTGCCGAGCTCTTCGACGCGACCAAGCTTCGCCTTGTGCACAGCGGATTTCAGCACGCGAATGGTCTCGTCGTAAACTTTGAGCGGAACGGCGTAAGGGTGTCGGTCCTTGCCGCCGTGGGCGAGGGAGAAGCGCGCCGGATCGGTAAAGCGGCAGGGTGCTCCGTGCACGACCTCGGCCACCAAGGCGAGCGCCTGAACGGTGCGCGCGCCGACACCTGGAGTCAGCAGCAACTGGGCGAAGTCCACGGGACCGCGGTCTGCCGCCGCGGCGAGATTTCCATGCAGGCGGCGCAAGCTCACGTCGCCGGCGCGGACGTCGTGATGGGCCGGCAGGATCAAATGCGGCAGCATCGCCTGGACCGGCCGAGGTTCCTTGTGGACATGCAAGGCTGCAAGCTCGCGCGCGATGCCGTCCGGGCCGAGCGTCGCAAGCAGATCGAGCTGCTTGACGCGATTGGGCTCGGCCCGATGGTCGGCGAGATTGACGATGGTGCCTTGTTCCGGGCCGTCAATGGCGGCATGCGGGTCGTCGAGGAAGCTGTGCAATCCTTCGGACAGCCAATGATAGCGCCGCGCCTGCCGGCGTTGGCCGTTCATGCCTTGCTGCACGACCACCCAATGGCCGTCGTCGGTGACGATGAAACCATGCAGGTAGAGATCGAAGCCGTCCTGGACGGCCGCGCTGTCGACCTTGGCCACGAGCCGGCTTGCGGTTGCGAGGCCCGTGCCGTCGAATCCGACGCGGTCTCCGATGCGGATCAGTTCATGCGGCGTCTTGCGCGAGTGCGCGCCGCGCCCGCCGCAGACGTGAATGCCGAGCTCGTCCTGCAGCGGCATCAAACCGCGCTTCAAGGCGCCGAGAACACTGGTGGTGATGCCGGAGGAATGCCAATCCATCCCCATGACCGCGCCGAAGGATTGAAACCAGAAGGGATGTGCAAGGCGGCGCAGCAACTCGTCGCGCCCGTAGTGGTGGACGATCGCCTCGCTGATCACGGCACCGAGGCGGGTCATTCGATCCGCGAGCCAGCGCGGCACGTGGCCGCTATGCAGCGGCAAGTCGGCGCTTCCGGCTCTGCGCGACACGCGTCGGCTCCTCAGCATCGGTCGCGAGAACAGATAGAGAACGAGCGGCGGAAGTCAACGGTGAAGAAGTCCAGCTTGCCCGGCCTTGAGCCGTCGAAAGCGAAACCACACGGCTCTGACGGGGTTGTGCTTCCTAGAGCAGGATGATTTTTCTTCGAACCATCATCCCGCTCTAGGTCTTTGGTGGAGCATGATCTTGTCCGAAAACCGGTACCCACTTTTCGGGATCATGCTCTAGGCGTGGGTTTCTGCCGGCTGGATGAGCGCGCGAATGGCCCTGCTGGAAGACGTCAAGAAGGTCGCGGAGAAGGTCACCGGCTGGGCGCGACCGTCACGGCGCGAACTGGGTCAGCTTGTCCGCCCTCGAAAGGCGCATGCCTTTCGGTTCACGGATGACGGGCTCATTCCGAACAACTCGAACTGGCCGTTGCTGCTATATCGGAACGCCGTGCAGCTTCCGCGGGCGTTCGATCCCGCGGCTGTATTGGAGGAGGTGTTCGAGCGCAATGGTTGGGCCGATTCTTGGCGCAACGGCGTCTATGACTACGTGCATTATCACTCGCGCATCCACGAGGTGCTCGGCGTTGCGCGCGGCACGGCGAGCGTTCGTTTCGGCGGCGCCAAGGGCCGCAAGTTGAGACTGAAAGCGGGAGACGTGGTCATCTTGCCGGCCGGAACCGGTCACGAATGCCTCTCGGCGAGCCGGGATTTTCTGGTGGTCGGCGCCTATCCGAAGTCCGGAACCTACGACGAATGCCGCGCTTCAGTGCAGCAATGCATGCGCGCGCGGACAACGATCCCGAAGGTCGGGAGGCCGCGCCGAGACCCAGTGTATGGAGCGGAGGGTCCGCTGATCGAGATGTGGGGCAAGGCGCCGTAGGGTAAGGCGCGGAGCGCAGGGCTCGATCATCGCGGCCGTGCGCATCCATCACCTAGGTCCTCGTGAAATAGCACCCTGATCCGAGGCTCGCCTCACGCCCCGTCGAGCGCCACCCAATTGATGATCGCGGCGTAGTGACAGCCGGCGCCGACCAGCACGAAGCCGTGCCATATCGCATTCTGGAAGCGCAGCCGCTCCCAAAGATGGAAGATGATTCCGAAAGCGTATAATCCGCCGCCGATCGCGAGGAGCCACAGCGTCGAACGCGGCACGGCCGCAGCGACCGCCTCGTAGGTGAACATGCCGCTGCAGCCGATGAGCAGGCAGAGTCCGATCGAGAGCCGGTCGAAACGGCCGGGCCAGCAGCACTTGAGCACGACGCCGGACGCCGCAGCCACCCAAACGCCGATCAGCAAGGTATAGGTGGTCGTTCCAGAGTCCATTCGTGCCAGCAGCGGCGTGTAGGTCGCCGCGATGAACAGGAAGATCGCCGAGTGGTCGAAGCGGCGCAGCCACCACTTGCGCGGCGAAACCGGGCACATGTTGTAGGCGGCGGAGCACCCGAGCATCGCCACCAGGCCGAGCGCATAGACCACGTCCGACGCGGCCTCGAACCCTTCCGACAGGCGGAAGGTCACGACGATGAGCGCGGCCGCGCCGATCAGCGCGAGTCCCAATCCGACGCCGTGGACAACTCCGTCGGTGATGGTTTCCGCCCGGTCGTAGCGCCAATCGAGCCCGACCGGGCAGCCGTCGGGTTGCAGGTAGCGCAGGTTCGAGGGAGGAGTTCGCCGAGTGCCGTGCACGGGTGGCTGCATCGATAGGTTCCGCAAAACTGCAAACAAGCCGCGCGCGGCTCAAGGGCGCCAGCGCCGCGACGTCATCTCATGTGCGGCACTTCATGACCGGCAACCCGAACGGCGCGTCAACGTTCCCTCGGTAGGGTCAACCGGGCGTCGGCCACCGGGGAGCGCCCGCTCTGCCCGCGCGCAAGCGCCGGTTCCATGGTGGCGCGTCATCCGCGATTCGCGTCTCCTTTGGGAACGTAACCCGCGCCCCCGTGTTCAATAGTGAACCCTCGGGAAAAAGATCATGCGTCGCCTCAACGGATTATCGCCACGCGAAGCGGCGGTCCACAGGACGGAGATGCTGGCGACGATCGGGCGGCGGCTCAGGGAAACCTATGACGTGGCGCAACCATTGCCCGACCAGCTCGCCGATCTGGTGAGGAAGATCGAGCAGTTGGAAGGGAACTCGACACCGGACGCCGGTACCGAGCCCCTCCCGTCCTAGCACCGCACCGGCGGTTCCACCGGCTCCGGACCCAGCAAGGCAGAGGGCGTTCGTGACTCTTGGGCCCATCGACCAGCTACAGCAGGGAAACCATCTGGGCCCGAACAACAATTTGGTCCTGCTTGAACCGCGCTTCCAGTTCCTTGCGATAGGCGCGCCACCACTTCGGGTCGACGCCCTCCGCCATCACTTCGAAAACGATGATGTCGTCGTGCTTGGTCTTGCCGTCGTCCTGCCACAGGCCTTCCGCCGGAGCGCGGGAGAATGCCGTCAAGCCTCCGAACTTGGCGTTCAGTTCCTTTCGAACGTCCGCGTACAAGCCCGCATCGAAATGCGTGCCTTGATTGTCGAAGAGCGGGAGCAGGATCTGGATCAGGTACATGGCTCGCGCGAAGGATCGCATCGCGGAAGGTGAAAAAGAACTCGAAAGTTTCAGCGCAAAGGTTCCTCGAACGGTCGTGGTGATCGCCATCGGTTTAGGGAACTTTCCCGCGTACCCGGCGCTTGAGGCTGGCGATCACCATCCCACACCATTCCAGGAGATTCCGATGGGCAGCACGGCAGACAAGATCACGGGCGCGACCAACGAGGCCGTCGGCAAGGCCAAACAGGGCGTCGGAAAGGCGGTCGGCTCGGACAAGCTGCAGGTCGAAGGCGCCGCACAGGAAGTGAAGGGCGACGCGCAGCAGGCGTTGGGAGACGCCAAGTCCGCCACCAAGAAGGCGGTGAACGACGCCGCCGACTTCGTCAACAAGAAGCTGTGACCTGCTGACGTATCGAGGGTTCCGCAGCGGCGGAGCCCTCGACGAGTTCCCCCTCAAACGTTGGAGCCGAAGATGGGCCGGTTCATCGCGCTGGCGATCATGTTCTCGTGCCTTACCGCGCCATCCGTGGCGCAGACCCCGGCGCCGGCAAAGAGCGGCGAGCAGCTGCAGCCGCAAGGCCCGACCGGCCCGATCAATACCGACACCACCAAAGGAGCGCCGGCCGCGAGTCCCCAGGGCGAAACGCCGCCCGGGATGCAGTCCGCCCCCCAAGGCTCCGGGATTGCGGCGCCTACGAAGGAAGAGCCACGCAAGTAGTTCGCATCGTTGCTCCGCGACGCGCGTGTGCTAGTGCGTTCGATTGCGCCGCGATCCGTGCCGCTCGGCATACACATGGGTGAATTCGGCGCCGATCAGGACGATCTGCGACGAGTAGTAGACCCAGATCAGAATGACCACCAACGAGGCCGCCGCGCCGTAGGTGGAATCCAGCCCCTGGGTGCCGATGTAGTAACCGATCAGCACCTTCCCGAGCTCGAACAGCGCCGCCGTGAGCGCCGCGCCGATCCAGACGTCCTTCCACGCCACCGAGGCATCCGGCAGCCATTTGAACATCATGGCGAACAGGAGAGTGACGAGGCCGAAAGAGATCGCCGACCCGACAATCTGCAGCGCTGCTTGCGGGATGTAAGGCGCGAGAAACTTGCCGGTGGCGGCGAGCGCCGCGGTGAAGATCAGCGACACGAGAAGCAGGAAACCGAGCGACAGGATCCCGGCCAGGGATATCAGATAGCTGCGCATGAAGTGCCAAAGCCCGCTCCCCTGCGGTGCATCGCACTCCCACACCGTGTTCATCGCATCCTTCAGCTGCACGACGACGCTCACCGCGGCGAACAGCAGGACGGCCGCTCCGAACAACGTGGCCAGTAGGCCTTCCTGCGGCTTGCTGGCCCCGGCCAACATCGTCTCGACCGCTTGCGCGCCGTTCCGACCGAGCAACCCGGCAATCTGTGCACTGACTTCCCCACGCACGGCATCGTGGCCGAAGACCAGCCCGGCAACGGCCACGGCAATGAGGATCACGGGTCCGAGCGAAAAAACCGAATAATAAGCCAGTGCCGCGCCGAGCCGGGCCGTCTTGTGTTTCGACCAGTTCGCCGCGGTCTCGGTTATCAATGACCACCAGTTCACGCTGAACCTTCCCATTGCTTTCGCGACAACAAGCCGCTGCGGCGTGAGTTCCGCGCGAGCCGCCCAAAACGGAGCGGCGCGCATAGGTCTGCAATCATCATGCCGCCTTGTCCGCGGCGCGTCGCGCCCGCTTGTTCGCGCGCCGGATCGCCGCTTCGCTTTTTCTGGCGCGCGCCTCGCATTTCTCGCGCAGCTCCTCGATCTCTTCCTCGGTCAGATGCTCGATGCCGACAAACATGTTCTTGACGGCGCCGACCCGGATGAGCTCATCGAGCTTGACCTGTATGGCGGCGTTGTCGCGGTTCTGCGAGTTCTGAATCAGGAACACCATCAGGAACGTGACGATCGTCGTTCCGGTATTGATGATCAGTTGCCACGTGTCGGAATAGTTGAAGAGCGGTCCGGTCGCCGCCCAGATCACGATGACGGCAACGGCAAGCATGAACGCCGACGGACGCCCGGCACTGCGGGCGACCGCATTGGCTACGTCTCCGAACAGCTTCGAAACCGGGTTTGCCTGACCGTTCTGTGTCATCGGCCGCTCCTTTTGTCGAAGCAGGGCAGCCCGCTAATCGGACGGAACGAAATCGGTTCCCGGGGAACTCTGCAGGCGAGGATTGCGCTGCGGCAGCCTTCACCCCCAAAGGCGGAGGCAGAGCTGCACGCGGTCGGCAAAAATTTCGGAGGGTCCGAAAACAGCGAGGAACCAATTGAACCGGCTTTAGTTCGTCTCGCAGCAACGCAGGCTCGCACGGAGACCAGTTCATGACCATCCATCACGACCCCTCGGTCGAAGAGCTCCGGCACGAATCGGAGCGATCAAGAGCGGCGCTCACCAGCACGGTCGCCGAGCTGCGCGAAAAAGTCTCCGACACCGCGGACGACCTCAAGACGCGCCTGTCGCCTGCACATATCAAGGAAGAGGTGAAGGATTACGTGCGCGAAGGGGGCGAGCAGTTCTTCCACTCGATCGAGCGCAAGGCGCGGGAGAATCCGCTTCAAGCGATCGCGATCGGCGCCGGCTTGGCCTATCCGCTGTTGGGGCTTTTGCGCGCCATCCCGGTTCCGCTGATGCTGGTGGGTGCCGGGCTGTGGTTGTCGAAGCAGCCGGCCGGCTCCGGTGGCAACGGGTTGGCTGCCGACGTCGCGGCAAAGGCCGCGGATCTGGGAGCCGAAGGAGCCGCCCGGATCGCAGAGTCGGCGCGTAGCACTGCCGATGCGGTATCGGCCAAGGCCGGCGCTGTAACCGACAGGGTGAGGGCAGCGGCCCACGACCTCCGGGACTCCGTAACGGAAACGAGTCAGTCCGTCCTCAATTCAGTGAAAGAAAAGGCCGCCGCATTGACGGATTCCGCCACCGCGACGGCGTCCGACGCCGGCACCAAAGCCGCGGAAATGGGCAAGCAGTCGCGCAACGCGTTCATGGACATGGTCGACCGCAATCCGCTTCTCGTCGCCGGCGTGGGTTTGGCGATCGGCGGCTTCATCGCCGCATGCCTGCCTGCGTCGGAGGCAGAAAACCGGATGTTCGGCGAGCGTAGCGACGATCTCAAGAACAAGGCGCTGGACGTTGCGGCGCAGGGCGTCGAGCACGCCAAGGACGTCGCCGCCGGCATGGTCGGTGATGTCGCTGCCGCAGCCGCACGCCAAGGCCTGAGCGCCGAAGCGGTGGACAATGCGGTCAAAGGCTTGACCGGAAGCGTCAAGTCCGTGGTGGACCGGGGCCTCGACACCGCGCTGGGCGTCGAGACGGTCCCTGCGTCCCCGAATTCCAGCCAATCCAACGCGTCAGCGAATTCGACCCAGTCCAATGCGTCGCCGAATTCGACCCAGTCCAATGCGTCGCCGAATTCCACTCAATCCAACAAGAGCTAACCGGAGGCCGAAATGACCGATGCGTACAAGCCGCAGAATGGTGGCGCAGGCAAGGGCAGCGCAGGAACGGCGGGCCTTGCGGACCAGGCCAAGGCGCTCGGCCGGGATCTGAAAGCCAAGGCGTCCGATCTGACCGATACGGTGGCGCATGCCGCCAAGGACCAGGCGGCCGAAATCGGCACCGCGGCCAAGGATATGGCGGCGGACGCGACCGGCCGGGTCAAGAGCGCGATGAATGAGCAAAAGACCGCGGGCGCGGATTACCTCGGCACGATCGCCGGAGCGGTTCAGCGCGCGGCCGGAGAATTCGACGGCGCGGTACCGCAGGCAGCGCAGTACATTCGACAGGCGGCGGGGCAGATCGAGAGTGTCGCCAACGCCGTGCGCGAGCGCGACATGCGCGAGTTGATGGGCGAGGTTCAGGAGTTCGCGCGACGGCAGCCGACCTTGTTCTTCGGCGGCGCGGTGGTCCTGGGATTCGCGGCGCTCCGGTTCTTCAAGAGCTCGGCCCCCAGTTCGCGCCAGGGAACCTCCGCCGCGTCGAACGTGTCCGACGCGTTCTCTCGCCAAGGCAGCGGAAGCTACGCGCAAAGCCGTCCACACTAGGAACGCGTCATGTCGCTCTCATCTGACTTCCGTTCGATCCCGGAACTGTTCGGAGATGCCATCGAGCAGTTGGGCAAGCTCGTGCAGAACGAGGTTCAGCTCGCCCGCGCCGAAATCTCGCAGAAAGCCGCGCAGGCGGCGATGGGCGTAGCCTATGTCGGCGCCGCGGCCATCCTCTGCATTCCGGTTCTGGTCCTGCTGCTGATGGCCCTCGCGCTGTGGCTCATCCAGATGGGCTTTTCGCCCGTGTCGGCTCACCTTCTCGCCGCGGCCGCCGGAGCGCTTGTCAGCGTGCTGCTGGGCATCGTCGGGCTCAATCGCCTCAAGCCGGAAAACCTCACACCCAACGTAACCCTGCGCCAGGTCAAACGCGACGTGGCGGCGGCCAAGGAGATGGCGAAATGACTGCGCCAACAGCAAATCACAAGAGCGGCGCGCTCCAGGGATTCGTCGACGATCTCAACGGCGCGATCCGTGAGAACCCGGTCGCCGCCGGCCTGATCGGAGCCGGGGTGCTTTGGATGTTCTTCGGCGGCGGCAGGATTTCCGGCGTCGCAAGCGCGTTGCCGGGGGCTGCCAGGAACATGGCCGGAGCGGTTGGAGCCGCGGCCCAGGCGACCGGAGGCGCGGTCGGCGATGCGGTCGCAGGTACCGGGGCGCGTATCGGTGACGCGGCCCGTCAAGCCGGCGACGCGATCTCAACCGGTGCGACGCAAGCCGCCAGAATCATACGCGACACCGCAACCGCCGGATACGACGCGCTCGCATCTGCAGGCGAGCAGGCGGCCGGACAAGCTTCTCGCACCGGGAAAGACGCCGACCGCACTGCGGGCAATGGCGGCTGGGACCTCGGCCCACTGCAAGTGAATTTGAAGCAGACGCTCGAACGGCAACCCTTGATGCTGGGGGTCATCGGAATCGCGATCGGCGCCGCTATTGCTTCCGCGTTCCCGTCGACGGACCTGGAACGCGAGCTGATGGGAGAAGCCGGCGCCACGGTGAAGGACAAGATCCAGGAAATCGCGACCGAAACCACCGAGTTCGTAACCGACCGCGCCAAGCAGGTGGTAAGCGATGTGAAGCAGGAGGTTGCGGCGCAAAGCCTTACCCCGGCTGCTGCGATGGAGGGCCTGAAGGACGTCGCGGAGAAAGTAAAGACCGTCGCGGGCGCATCGCGCGAAGCAATCAAAGGCCGCTTGTCATAGATGATCGCGCCTCGGCGCGTAGATTGCGGGGTCCGTTTCACTCGCTGCGGTCGGCAAATCTGCGATCTGTCAGCCATTGGGCCCGGCCGGATGTGTGAATAGGACCCCGCGCATGGCACAGCCTACCGTCCTGGTCAGAGCAGCGCTGCCGCAAGGGTATCGCTGGAAAGTCGTCGTCGACGGCCAAACCGTCGCTACCGGGACCGCCGCCAGCGAGATGGACGCGCGCGCCGCGGCCGACGAGATCTCCAAGCGCATCGCGGCGGAGCCGCCCAAAGGGCCTTAAGGCCCATGTGCAAATGCGAAGCTGGCCCCGAGATCGCGCAGGATGACCTGAGCGGCATTGTATCCGGGGAGCCCCGTGACGTTTCCGCCGGGATGGCTGCTTGACCCACACAGATAGAGTTGCCGGATATGCGTCCGGTAACACCCTGCGCCGCGGAACGGGCGGTCGTATCCGACCTGATTGTTGGTGAATGCTCCGACCAGAAGGTCGCCCTCGCGCATGTTCGGCAGACAGCGCTCGACGTCGAGCGGCGAGCGCGTGAACGAATCGATCACAGCGTCCGAGAGGTTGGGGGCATACTGTTGCCAGAGCCGCAGCATGGCGCGGCCGTGCTCGTCGCGCGCGCCATCCCAGTTGGTGGGATCGCCGTGCAGGCGATAGGGCAGCTTCTCCCACATGAAGGCCGTGTGATGGCCGGCCGGCGCCTGGCTCGGATCGAACCGCGTCGGACACGCGCCCCACATCACGGTGGGCGGGATCGTGCCGGCCTCATGATGGCGCACGATCTCATGGAACTGATCCACGTGATCGAGGCCGATGATGACCATGAACGCCCGCGCAAGCTCCGGGTGGTCCGCGCTCGCCGAGTAGCATGGCGGCGCGCGCAGATTGAGATGCAGGGCGAACAACGGCGCCAGCAGATTGTACTGGAAGCGGTGCGCCTGATCGCGAATCTCGCGCGGAACCACAGCCTCATCGAGAAGGTCGATGAAGGTCTGGGTCGGATTGAGCGATGAGGCGACGAACCGCGCGCGAATGAATTCGCCTTCGGTAGTCTCGACCCCCGCCGCCCGGCCATCCTCGACGAGGATGCGCGCCGGTTCGGTCATGAGGGCGATCTCGCCGCCGCTTTCGCGCACCGCCGCCTCGAGCGCGCGCGCGAGCGCGGCGGTTCCGCCGCACGACATCTGCGCCTTGGCGGGGCTCGCCAGCAGCGCCGCGATGTGATGTCCGAAGCCGCGCACGCGCAGATCGACTTCGCGCAGGCCGTTGAAGAACAACAGGCCGGCCTTGACGGTCGGATGCTCGAATTCCTGGTGCACGAATTCCAGCGGCGACAGGGCGCTGACGTCGAGCAGGCGGCGGCCCGCGGCGCTGCGCGCAAGCATTGTGCGCCGCTGGTCGGGCGGGAGAGGCGCCGACCTGCTCTCGGGAAGCAGAATATCCCGAACGATCGGCACGAACTCGTGCTGCCAGCGCCGCAGAGTCGCGGCGTCGCGGGCGCTGAAATGCGCGAACGACTCGATCGTGCGCTCGATGTCGGTCCACCATTCGAGCGCGCCGCCATCGCGTGTCAGCAGCGCGACATTGAGCTCGGGCTCGATGTAGCGCGCACCGTGCCGCTCGAGCGCGAGGTCGGCATACCACGGCATCGTGGTGATCGCGCGCTGGAAGAAGGCGTGCGTGTTGTGCAGGAAGCCCGGATGGCGCGGGTCTTCGACGGTCGCAAGCCCGCCACCGGCAACCGGACGGCGCTCGATCGCCAGCGTCTTCAGCCCGGCCTTGCCGAGATAGGCCTGCAGGATGAGGCCGTTGTGGCCCGCGCCGATGATGATCCCGTCGTAGGTCGTCATGCGAGCATTTTTTGCTTGCGCATGATCTTTTCCGAAAACCGGTGCCCACTTTTGGGGATCATGCGCTACTCCATGCCGAGCAGTCGGTAGATCCGACGCGTGTACTCGCCGAACTTCTCCTGGGTTTTCATGTCGAGCGTGCGCGGATGCGGCAGATCGACCAGGAAATTGTCCGCCATGCGCGCGGGCCCCGAGGTCAGCACGATGACGCGCGTGCCGAGGAACACGGCTTCGGTGATGCCGTGCGTGACGAAGACGATCGTTTTCTTCGCTTCGCGCCAGATGCGCAGGAGTTCAAGGTTCATCTTCTCGCGCGTCAGCGCGTCGAGCGCGCCGAACGGCTCGTCCATGAGGATCAATTTGGGATCGTGGACCAGCGCACGGGCGATTGCTGCGCGCTGCTGCATGCCCCCGGAAAGCTCATAAGGGTATTTGTCTTCCGCACCTTTCAGGCCGACCAGAGCCAGAAGATCGCGGGCGCGGGCACGGCTTTCATCCAAGGGCAGTCCGAGGATCTCGGCCGGCAGCAAGACGTTGTCGATCACGCGCCGCCACTTCAACAGCAGCGGCTGCTGGAACACCATGCCGATGTCGCGCGCGGGATCGAACGGTTGCGTCGCCGAGCCGATCCGCACTTCACCCGAATGGGGATGCAGCCCGGCGAGAATCTTCAACAGGGTGGTCTTGCCGCAGCCGGAAGGCCCCACCAGGGCGACGAGCTCGCCGGGCTCGACGTCGAACGTGACCTGCGAGACCGCGAGGAATTCGGCGCCGCGTGTGCGGTAGACCTTCTTGACGTCGGCAAGATGAATGAACGGCTCGCCCATGGCGTCTATCCGAGCCGGGCGTCTGGCACGACGAGCAGCCGCTCCAGGCCAAGGACCATCAGATAGAGAACGCCGCCGATGAGCGTGATCAGGATCACCGCCATGAACATCGCGGCGGTATCGAGCGTCACCTGCACCTGCAGCATCAGGTAGCCGAGCCCGCGGTCGGAGCCGAGGAATTCGCCGACGATCGCGCCGGCCACGGCCAGGATCGCCGCGACTTTCATGCCGGAGAAGATGTAGGGCAGGGCGCCGGGAAGCTGGATTTTCGTGAAAACCTGCCAGCGCGAGCCTTTGAGCGTGCGTACCAGATCGAGCAAGTCGGGCTCGACCTCCTTGAGCCCGCGCGCCGTGGTCAGGACGATGGGAAAAAAGCAGATGGCGAACGCCATCATGATGTTCGGGCCGATGCCGTATTTGAACCAGACGATGATCAGCGGTCCGAGCGCGACCTTCGGGATCATGTTCAGGCTGACCAGCAGCGGCATGATCGCCATTTCGAGCCAGCGGAACCATGAGAACAGCAACGCGATGCCGACGCCGACGCCGACCGCAAGAAAATAGCCGCCGAAGATTTCCGTGGCCGTGACCGCGATGTTCTCCAGCCAGCGATAGTTGGGAACCAGCAGCGCGTTGAGCGTCGCCTGCGGCGACGGCATGACGAAGCTCGGCACTTTGCCGAAGACGACGAAGAAATGCCACGCCGTCACCAGGAGCAGGTGGCTCAATACGGCCAGCGAGTAGCGCTGGAGTGCCTCACGATTAGCGCCCACGCCCTTGCTCCCTCGAGGAGACGCCACGATAGCGCAGTCTTGCCGCCTTCTTGCCGCCGTCACGCCAGCCAGCGCGCGGCGTTTGCGCGCACGAAAGCGTCATCGGCGAGGTGCGGATAGGCGGCGCAGACACGGTCGATCTCCTGCATCTGGCCGGGCCCGAGCGTCTCGTTCGGGTCGAGGCACCAGATTCCTTCGAGCAATCCCTGCCGCCGCAGGATCTCATGGCAGCCGCAAATCACGCCATGGAAGTCGTTGGCGACATCGAAGATCGCCCCGTTGCAGTCGGTGATCTGGGAATCCAGCGAAAGCAAGCCTTGCGGGATGCTATGATCCGCGACGATCTTGTGAATGCGCTCGAGCAGCTCGACTGCGCTCCTGACCCACACGCTCCAATGTCCGAGCAGGCCGCCCTTGATGCGCACCGCGACGGCTTCTCCATCGACGACAACGACGAAGGGCGTGACGAGATCAAGCAGGATGTGGTCATCGTTGCCGGTATAGAGCGTGATACGATCCTCGGCGCCGGCCTCCACCACGCCGCGGATCACGTCGAGCGTGCGGTAGCGGTTGAACGGCGCGATCTTGATCGCCACCACGTTCTCGATCGCCGCGAAGCGGTGCCAGAACGAGACCGGAAGTACGATGCCGCCGACGGCGGGCTGCAGATAGAAGCCGACCAGCGGGATTTCGCGCGCGATCGTCTCGGCGTGCGCGATCAATTCGTCTTCGCTCGCGCTTTTCATGGCGGCGAGCGAGAGCAGCCCCGCGTGATAGCCAAGATCGCGCGCGACCTGCGCCTCGCCGACCGCCTGTGCGGTGCGGCCGGCCAGCCCCGCGATCATCACCGGCGCTGTCTTGGCCCATTCCCGCGCCGTGCGCATCGCGAGTTCCAGGACCGGCTGGTAGAGGCCGACCTCGCGGATCGCGAATTGCGTCGTGTGCACGCCGACGGCGAGCCCGCCCGCGCCGGCGTCGAGATAGTAGCGGCTGAGCGCGCGCTGGCGCCGCGCGTCCAGCTTCCGGTCGGCGTCGAGCGCGAGCGGATGCGCCGGGATGACGGCGCCGCGGCGCAACGTCGCCAGCACGTCCGCCGGCCAGTCTCTCCAGTGCGATCCCATAATGCGATCCGATTGGGCGATGTCCGGGCGCGATGATTGACAGGTCCGAGGGCCGATCCTAACGTTCTACCAAGCAGTTACCATGAAGTTCCGCCGCGCGTCGAGGACGCGCCTCGCCTGTCCGCGAAGGAGATCGGCATGACGATTTCGAAGCTTGTACTTGCCTTGGCCGGCCTCGCGCTTGCACTCGTTCTTGGCGCCGCGCCGGCCGCGGCGCAGAAACTGACGTTCACCCTCAACTGGGTCGCCGGCGGCGACCACGCGCCCTACTTCTACGCGCAAAAAATGGGCTGGTACAAACAGGCCGGCATCGACGTCGACTTCGAGACCGGCCGCGGCTCGGCGGCATCAGCCCAGAAGGTCGGCGCGGGCGCCTCGCAGCTCGGCCTGTCCGATATGGCCGGCGTGCTCCTGTTCCGCGGCAAGGGCCTCGATCTCGTCGGGTTGATGAACGTCTACGCCAATTCGCCGCAGGGCTTCTACTGGCTCAAGAGCAGCGGCATCAACAGCCTCAAGGATCTGGCAGGCAAGAAGATCGGCAATCCGGCCGGCGACGGGGCGCGTACGATGTGGCCCGCGCTCGCCAAGGCCAACGGCATCGATCCGAACTCGGTGACCTGGGTCAACATCGACGCCAACGCCAAGCTCGGCGCGCTCAAGGCAAGGACCGTCGACGCAACCACGTCGTTCTTCAACCTGCATCACGTGTTCGCGCGCGAGCTCGGCAACGACATGGGCTTTGTCGCGTGGAAGGACGCCGGCATCAACCCTTACGGCAATTCGATCATCGCCAACGGCACCTGGCTGAAAGCCAACCACGACAAGGCTGCGCAATTCGTGAAGGTCACGCAGAGGGCGTTCGCCGAATGCGTCAAGACGCCGGATCCTTGCGTCAAGGCGCTGGTCGAGGCGAACGGCGCGCTGCTCTACGACAACGAGTTGACCAACTGGCATCTCGTCACGATCCTGATGAGCGACGAGACTTCGCGCAACGTCGCGCTCGGCTGGCATGACGAGAAGCGCATGGCGGCCGACTACAGACTGGTCGACGAGTATCTCAAGATGGAAAAGCCGTACGACGTGAAGACGGGCTACACCAACGAGTTCCTCGACAAGTCCGTCAGGATGCCGCCGATCAATCCGCCGAAGCTTTATTGAGAGCTCGTCATGCCCGCACTTGTTGCGGGCATCCACGTCTTTCTTCTGCGGTGATCTAAGGTAAGGCGTGGATGGCCGGGACATAGGCGAGCGAAGCGACGCCGTCCTTCGGACGGCCATGCCCGGCCATGGCGGTCACCCAAACTCCGGGCCGATCACCGCGAACGTGCGTGCGACGTCGCCGAAGCTTTGGCCCCTGCCCAAGAACATGCGGGTAAACGGACGCTGCGGCGCGAAGCCGGACGATTCCAGCCAGCAACGCGTCTCCATCTTGGCGTCCGCGAGGTCGACATAGACGAGTCCGGCGATTCGGCCGAGCGCTCGCGCCAGCAGCGCCGTCGCCGTGGCGTGGTCGTCCGCGATCAGCGGGCCGAGGTGGGAGGCGGTACGGCCGTCGCGCCCCAGAAGCATTCCGACGATGCGGCCGTCGCGTTCCGCGAACAGATCGGCCGCCGGCAGTCGCCCGCGCATGCGCGCGAGGATTTGGCTCCGATCCGCACCGAATATCGCGGCGTCGTGGCGGCACAATGCGGGCCACACGGAATCGGTGATCGGATTGATGACGGCTGCGCAGCTCGGCGCCACCTTGAAGGTGCGCGATTGCGACGCCAGGCGTGCGAACCCCCATGCGTCCGCAAAGCCGAGCGGCGCATAGACCGTGCGCCCAGCGGGTGTCGCGTCGAGTACAGGTACGAGACCTGCGGCCGTGACGTCGGCAATGCAGCGATGCAGCAGGTGCGTCGCAAGGCCACGCCTGCGCTGCGCCGCTGCCACCAGCACCATGCTGATCCACGCGCAACGTCCGCCGTACGGCAGCGTCGCGGCGGTCGCGATCACCCGGCCGTCGGCGCGCACCGCGCGCACGGTGCCGAAATCGAGAAACATGCGCCAGTCGGCGGCGACCTGATTCCAGCCGGCTTCGGCGACAAGAGCTTCAGCGTCGGGCAGCTCCGCGAGCGCGAGCCGCCCGATCGCAGGTTGGTCAGAAGTCGCCATCGCGCTTGCCGTAGCCGGTCGGCTTGCCGAGGCTCGGGAGGCCGCGCGCGATCCAGTCCGCGGTCCAGTCGACGAGCCGCGCCAGCGGCACGCGCGGATAGCCGAACAGGCGCATCGCCTGCGCAGTGTTGATGAGCCAGGCGGTCGGCGCTTCGACGCCGGCAAAAGCCGGCGCCTTGCCGAGCCGCGCGCCGAAGGCTTCCGCCAGCCAGCGGATGCTGATCGTTTCCGGCCCGCTGACATTGAGCGGCGACGAGGGTGTGGTGCAATGATTGAGCGCGCGCAGCACCATCGCGTTGGCGTCACCCTGCCACACCACGTTCACGTGCCCGGTCGAGAGGTCGATGGCGTCGCCCGCCTGCACGCGCGACGCCACGTCGTGCAGCACGCCATAGCGCATGTCGATCGCATAGTTGAGGCGGATGGTACGCCCGGGCGTGCCGCGCGTGCGCGAGAAATACTGGAACATCTGCTCGCGCGCGACGCAGGAGTTCGCGTAGGTGCCGGGTGGCGGCATCATCGGCGTCGCTTCGGTCGCGCCACCGTGACGCACGTCCACGTAAGGGTACACACAGCCGGTCGAATAGGCGACGATGCGCGCGCCGGAGAACGCTTCAGCGACCAGCGCGGGCACGTACGCGTTCATCGCCCAGGTCAGGTCCTCATGGCCGACCGAGCCGAACTTGCGGCCGGCCATGAAGATGACGTTCCTTAGCTTCGGCAGCGCGGCGACCTGCGCGCGATCCAAGAGATCGGCCTCGATACATTCGACGCCGCCGGCAGTGAGCGCCTCGCGCAGCCCTTTCTCGCTGAAGCGCGCAACGCCGACGACGCGCTTGGCGGGTGCCGCGCGTTTCGCGAGCCGCGCGAGCGTCGGGCCGATCTTCCCGCCGACACCGAGAATGATGAGATCGCCGTCGATCCTTTCCAGTTCGGCCACGAGCTCCGGCGCAGGCGTCGTCATCACGTCTTCGAGATGCGCCACGTCGCGAAAGCGGTCAGGCAGCACCATGTCGGTCGCGGTCATGCGTATCGATTTTCCCGGGATCGGCGGCGCAGGGGCGCCGCCTCTATCAACAGACGCGTGAAAACGAGATACTAGAAGGCAGCGACGCCGTCATCAACGGCGAGCAGGCTACGTTGAAAGAGTCCGCCTGATGGCCTCGGGATCGCGCATCAAGACGACTGTGGTCGGCTCCTACCCGTTTCCCGACTGGCTCGGCGCGTTTCCGTCCGAACAGGCCGTGATCGACGCCACGCGCGTCGTCATCCATACGCAGGAGCAGGCCGGCATCGACCTCGTGTGCGACGGCGAGCTCTACCGCTTCGACGTGAATCATCCCGAGACCAACGGGATGATCGAGTATTTCGTGAAGCCGATGGCGGGGATTCGTGCCGCCGTCACCTTCGAAGAGCTTGTCCGTTACCGCGAGCGGCCGGCCACCAGGTTCCGCACGCGCCCGCCGGCGGTGGTCGAGGGACCGGTCGGCCCGGGCACGCTCGATCTGCCGCAAGCCTGTGCGCGCGCCAAGCGGCTGACGTCACATCCGTTCAAGTTCACGCTGACCGGTCCGCACATGCTCGCCAAGATGCTGCACGATATCCACTACAAGAACCTGTCCGATCTGACGATGGCGATTGCCGATGCGCTCGCCGCGCAGGTGAAGCATCTCGATGCGGACGTCGTGCAGATCGACGAAGCGAATCTGCCGGGCAGCCCGGATGAGTGGGAGTGGGCCGCCGCGGCGATGAACCGGGTGCTCGATGCCGTCAAGACGACGCCGGCCGTGCACCTGTGCTTCGGCAATTACGGCGGCCAGTCGATCCAGAAGGGCACTTGGGCGCAGCTGATCGGTTACTTGAATGCGCTTCACGTCGACCACATCGTGATGGAGACGGCGCACCGCCCACCCGAGGAATTGGCGGTGTTCCGCGATCTGCGGCCGGATATCGGGTTTGGGCTGGGCGTCGTCGACATCAAGTCGACGGAAATCGAGACGGCGGATCAGATCGCGCGCACGATCGAACGGGCCGAAGCGATCCTCGGCGGCGAGCGGGTCAAGTACATCCATCCCGACTGCGGCTTCTGGATGCTGAAGCGCAATATCGCGGACGGCAAGATCCGCGCATTGGTGCAAGGGCGCGATCTCCATCACGGGCGCGCCGCCTGAGCCGCCGCGCATTCCGGGGGGCGCTGATGACTGCAGGGTGAACCGGCTCCTGCATTGACTCGAATGATGCGTTTTCAGCAAGATGGCGCGGTGGGTGCGCTCCAGCCGACGGACCGATACGGCGCAAGCCCTTCCCAACGGTTGCGGCGGCAGCGAAGATGCGAATGCGTCGGCATGACACGGCGACGCAGGCATCCTCGCGCGCCTGCGAAGTGTTCAACAGGGAGGCAACGCAAGATGACGAACGGCACAAAGAAAACAATCCTGGCGCTGGCGCCGGCGATCGCATTGGCGCTCGGAACGACCGCAAATCCCGCGTTGGCCCAGGACGGCGTCATCCGCATCGGCATTACGCTGCGCATGATCGTGGAGAACGGCATCAAATACGGCCAGATGGCGAAGGACGAGCTGGAAGCCGTTAACGCCTCGGGCGGCATCAACGGCAAGAAGATCGAGGTGATCCTGCTCGACGATGAATGCAAGCCCGACAAGGGCATCGCCAACGTCAACCGCTTCATCCATCAGAGCAAGGTGCATCTGGTGATGGGCTCGACCTGCAGCTCGGTTTCGCTGCCGATGGTCGACATCACCGCCAAGGAAGAAGTGCCGCAGATCATTCCGCACTCGACCAACACCAACATCACCAAGAAGGGCAGCGCCTGGGTGTTCCGTACTTCGGTGTCGGAGCGCTATTACGCTTCGGTGCACGCCAAGTATCTGTCCGAGAACGTCGGCAAGAAGGTCGCCTATCTGTTCACCAACGATGGCGCCGCGATCGGCTTCGCCAAGGACTACATGGCGTTCATGAAGAAGACCTACAACGTCGATCCGGCCTATGAAGCCCAGATGCAGGAAACCGATCTCGATTTCCGCGCCCATCTGCTCAGGATCAAGTCGCTCGGTGTCGACGTGCTCGCCATCGGCGGCCAGCTTGATGCGATCGCGCGCATCGCGCAGCAGTCGATCGAAGTCGGCATCCCGTCGAAGGTTCGCCGTGTGGCCGCTTCGGCCGCTTCCAACGCGCCGGTGCCCGAGCTCGCGGGTGACGCAGTGGTCGGGCTGGTCTACGCCGCCGCGTTCAACTGCAAGGACGAGCGCCCGGTCGCCCAGACGTTCGTCAAGATGGTGCAGGAGAAATACAAGGTCCGCTGCCCGGACCACGACTTCAGCCAGGCCTACGAGACGGCGCAGATCGTGAAGCAGGCGCTGGCCAACGCGAAGCTCACGCTGACGGACGCCTCGCTCAAGGCCGATCGCGCCGCGATCCGCGACGCGCTCGCCAACATCAAGAACTTCACCGGGCTTGCATCCGGGCCGATCAACTTCTGCGCCGACGCCACGCCGCAGTGCCGTGACGGCAATCGGACCGGCATCCTGGTCGAGTACACCAAGGGCGGCAAGGACTTCGATACGCGCGTTCTGGCGCGCGTCTCCTTCGATCCCGACTTCGGCCTCTGAGCCGTCGTTGCTGAAGTTGCGCAAACTGCCGCTCACCTGTTTGGCGGTGGGCGGCAGTTCGTTCGCCCGAACTTCGCATTCAAGCGCCCGGTGAGCGGATGCGCGGTATCACATGAGGGAGAGCACGATCTCGACTCCGGCGACCTCCCGCTTCACCTCCCGGCTTGCGGGCATGCACCCGATCGTGCCGTGGCTGATCGGGTGCATCATTCTCCTGCCGCTGCCCTTGCTTCTCGCCAACGCCTACACGCAGTTCGTCGTCAACGTGATGGCGATCAACGTGATTCTGGCGGTCGGGCTGAATATCGTCAAAGGCTTCGCCGGACAGGTCACCGTGGGTCACGTCGCCCTGATGGCGATCGGCGCCTATTCGTCCGCGGTGGTCTCGACGATGCTCGGCTTCCCGTTCTGGCTCGCGCTGCCGTCCGCGATGGCGATCACGGCGCTTGCCGGCGCGATTGTCGGCATTCCGTCGCTGCGACTTGAGGGAGCGTATCTGGCGTTGGCGACGCTCGGGCTCGCCGAGTCGGTCCGCATCTTCATTTCCGGCACCGAGTTCCTCGGCGCTGCAGTCGGATTCGAGAACATCCCGCCGCCCTATATCGGCAACTGGGCGCTCGGCGGTCACCGCGCCTACTACTACATCGTGATGCCGATGGCCCTGCTCGGCCTCTATTTCTCGTTCAGCATCCTGAGTTCGGACATCGGCCGCGCATTCAAATCCATTCGCGAAGACCCGCTGGCCGCCGCGGCGAGCGGCGTCAACGTGTCGAAATACAAGGTGATCGCCTTCGTGATCAGCGCGCTCTACGCAGGCTGCGCCGGCAGCCTGATGGCGCACATGTCGCCCGGTTTCCTGCACCCCAACAACTACACCATAGTCGAGATGGTGACGCTGCTCCTGATGGTGGTGTTCGGCGGCCTCGGCCACATCTGGGGCGGCGTCATCGGTGCGATTCTCGTGACGATCATCGATGATCTGACGCGCGACTACTATCAGTACCGCATGCTGATGTTCGGCGCCGTCATCGTGCTGGTGGTCATCTTCATGCCGCGCGGCATCGGCGGCATCATCGACGACTTCTTCGTGCGTCGGCGCTTCAAGGCGATCCGCGCCGCCAAGCGCGCTCCGTCCCAAGGGGTGGGCGCCGATGCTGCTTGAGGTCAAGAACCTGACCAAACGGTTCGGCGGATTCACCGCGGTCGCGAACGTCGATTTGGCCGTGCGGCCGGGCGAGGTGCGCGGCATCATCGGGCCCAACGGCTCGGGCAAGAGCACGCTGTTCAACCTGATTTCCGGCGTCTACCAGCCCGAACCCGGCGCCAGCGTCAGCTTCGACGGCCAGGACATCGCGGGCAAGGAGTCGCATGAGATTGCGCGGCTTGGCATCGCCCGCACTTTCCAGATGCTGCGCATCTTCCAAGGCATGAGCGTGATCGAGAACATGCTGGTCGGGCATCATGCGATGATCCGGTACGCAACACCCGCGGCGGTGATCGGATCGCGCGCGGTCTGGCGCGAGGAGCGCCGCGTCCGTGCCGAGATGACGGAACTGCTGGCTTTCATCGGTCTTGCCGACTACGCGGAAATGCCGGCCGGCGAGCTGTCCGGCGGCCAACGCCGGCTGCTGGCGCTCGGTCGCGCCATGGCGGCAAGGCCCAAGCTGCTGATGCTCGACGAGCCCGGCGCCGGGCTGTCTCCCGCCAATCTCGACATTCTGCTGGAGACGGTCCGGGCGCTGCAGAAGCGCTTCGGGCTGACCGTCATCATCATCGAACATATCCTCAAGCTGGTGATGGAAACGTGCGAGATCATCAGCGTGCTCGATCACGGCGAGAAGATCGCGGAAGGCACGCCGGACCAGATCAAGGAAAACCACCGCGTCATCGAGGCCTACCTCGGCAAGGAAATGAAGGACGACGAAGTGCGCGCCTACATGAGGTCCGCATGACGTCCGGCGGAAGCATGCTCGAGATCAAGGACCTCGTCGGCGGATATGGCAGCGTCCAGATCCTGAACGGCGCAAGCCTCAAGGTCGACCGCGGCCAGATCGTTGCGCTGCTCGGAGGCAACGGTACCGGAAAGTCGACCTTGCTCAAGGCTACGTCCGGTCTGATCAAGCCGTGGAGCGGGACGATCGCCTTCGACGGCGAGCGGATCGACGGCATGCGACCCGACGCGATCGTCCGACGCGGCCTGGTGCAGGTGACACAGGGCAAGGAAGTGTTCCCCGGCATGACGGTGGAGGAGAATCTCAGGCTCGGCGCCTACGTCCTGCACGACCGCGGCAAGACCGCGTGTGCGCTTGAACGCGTCTATGGCTACTTCCCGATCCTCAAGGACAAGCGGCGGCAGCTTTCCGGCACGCTGTCGGGCGGCCAGTTGCAGATGGTCTGCATCGGCCGCGGGCTCATGTCGTCGCCGAAGATGATCATGCTGGACGAGCCAAGCGCCGCGCTGGCGCCGCAGGTCGTCATGGAGATCTTCCGCACCATTCATCGCATCACGCGCGACGGCATGACCGTGCTGATGGTCGAGCAGAATGTCCGCATGGCCCTTCTGCTTGCCGCTTACGGCTACGTCATCAAGGACGGGGTCATTCACATCGAAGGCCCGGCGGACAAGATGATCTACGACGACAATGTCCGTCTCTCCTATCTCGGCGGCACGGTCGCCAACCGCGAGGCGCAGCTATGAGGATGCGCACGGTCCACCAAGGGTGATTTGCCGTGGATTTCTTCATCGACCTCGTCATCATCGGCCTGTCGGTCGGCATGGTCTATGCGCTCGTGGCGCTCGGCATTTCGCTGATCTTTTCCGGACTCGACATCATCCATTTCGCCCATGGCGAGATCTACATGCTCGGCGCCTTCATCGGCCTCGTGCTGTTCCAGAAGGCGACCATTCCCTACGTTCCGACGCTTCTGCTGGCCGTGATCGTGACCGGGCTGATCGGCGTGGTGATCGAACGCGTGTTCTACCGCCGGCTCACCAGCGCCGGCGGCGGATACACCGTCGCCGGCATGGGCATGGTGATCGTCGGCTTCGGCATGTCGATCGTGCTGCAGAACATCGCATTCCTGATCTGGGGCCCGAAGCCGTTCCCGTTCCCGGTGCCGTTCGGGCGGCCGCTCGAAATCGGCAACCTCACGCTGCCGATGTCGTATGTGTGGATCGTCGTGACCGCGTTGGTGCTGATGGTTGCTTTGAATCTCGTGCTCAGGAAGACCATGCTCGGGCTGGCGATCAGGGCGGTCGCCCACAACAAGGACATCGCATATTTGAGTGGCGTCAATGTCCCGCTCATGATCTCGATGATCTTCGGCATCGCCTGTGCGCTCGGTGCGGCGGCCGGCGTGCTGATCGCGCCGATCAACTACGTTCAGGTGCAGATGGGGATCGGTATCCTGATCAAGGCCTTTGCCGCGGCCGTCGTCGGGGGCTTCGGCAGCTTGCCGGGGGCGGTCCTCGGCGGTCTTCTGGTCGGCGTTGCCGAAAGCCTTGGCGCCGGATACGTCTCGGGCACCTACAAGGACATCTACGCCTTCATTCTCCTGATCGTCGTGCTGATGGTGAAGCCCTCCGGGGTCCTCGGAGTCGAGGCAAAGGCGAAGGCATAACGAGTGAACCATGAAGACAGCGATCGCCACGGTATGCCTGAGCGGAACCCTCGACGAGAAACTCGACGCGATCGCGGCGGCCGGTTTCCGCAGCGTCGAGATTTTCGAGAATGACCTCCTTTCTTTCGCCGGAACCAATATCGACGCGCGCAACATGTGCGCCGATCTTGGGCTCGATGTGGTCACTTTCCAACCGTTCCGCGACTTCGAGGGGTTGCCCGAGCCGCAGCGCGCCCGGGCTTTCGCTCGTGCCGAGCGCAAGTTCGACGTGATGGGCGAGCTCGGCTGCGACCTGCTGCTGGTGTGTTCCAACGTGTCGCCGGGCGCGCTCGGCGGCATCGACCGGGCGGCCGCCGATCTGCATGAACTCGGCGAGCGTGCCGCAAGACGAGGCCTGCGTGTCGGGTTCGAGGCGCTGGCCTGGGGCCGTCACGTCAATGACTATCGCGATGCCTGGGAAATCGTGCGCCGCGCCGATCACCCGGCCATCGGACTTGTGCTGGACACGTTCCATATGTTCGCGTGCAACACCGACCTGAACGCAATCCGTTCGATCCCGCGCGACCGGATTTTCCTGGTTCAGGTGGCGGATGCACCCAAGCTCGACATGGACGTGCTGCAATGGAGCCGCCATTTCCGCAACATGCCGGGGCAAGGCGATCTGCCGCTGCTCGACTTCATGACGGCGTTGCAGGCGACCGGCTACGATGGCCTTGTCTCGCTCGAAATCTTCAACGACCAATTCCGTGCCGGCTCCGCGCGCGCGGTCGCGGTCGATGGGCACCGCTCGCTCATTTATCTGCTCGATCAGTTGCGGCGTCGGACCGGAATCATCGCGCCGGGCGCCTCGGCGCTGCCCGATCGTGCACGCTGCCACGGCGTCGAGTTCATCGAGTTCGCGATCGACGAGGCGAGCGCACCCGATTTCACGCAGCTCTTGACCGGCCTCGGCTTCCGCCGCACGGGCCAGCACAAATCCAAGGCGGTGACACGCTGGCAGCAGGGCGACATCAATCTCGTGGTCAATACCGAGAAGGAAGGTTTCGCGCATTCCTTCAACATCACCCACGGAACTTCCGTATGCGCCATCGCACTGCGCGTCGACGATGCGGCCGCGACGCTCGATCGCGCGCAACGGCTGCTCGACCGCCCGTTCCACCAGGCCGTCGGCCCGGGCGAACTCGACATCCCGGCTGTGCGTGGCCTCGGCGGCAGTCTCGTCTATTTCGTGGATAAGATGTCCGAGCTCGGCAAGCTGTGGCAGGTCGATTTCGATCCCATTGGGGGCCGACAGCCCGATGCAGCCGCTCTGACGGTGGTCGATCACATCTCGCAGTCGATGCGCTACGAGGAAATGCTGAGCTGGCTCCTGTTCTACACCTCGCTGCTCGATGTGAAGAAGACGCCCGAGCAGGACGTCCTCGATCCGGGCGGCGTGGTGCGCAGCCAGGTGATCGAGACCGAGGATGGCAGCCTGCGCATCGCGCTCAACGGCTCGCAGGCCGCGCGCACGCAGTCGTCGCGATTCCTGTCGGAGTTCTTCGGCTCGGGCGTGCAGCATATCGCGCTCGCCAGCCGCGACGTCTTCGCCACCGCCGCCTCGCTCATATCCGCGGGCGTCGAGCTACTGCCGATTCCGGAAAATTACTACGACGACATCGAGGCGAAGTGGGACTTGGCACCCGAGTTGCTCGACCGCCTGCGTCAAAACAATATTCTCTATGACCGCGAAGGAGATGCGGAATATCTGCAGCTGTATACGCCGAGCTTCGAGGACCGGTTTTTCTTCGAGATCGTCGAGCGGCGCGGCTACCGCGGTTTCGGGGCCGCCAACGCATCGATCCGCCTCGCCGCTCAGACCAGGCTCGCACGCCACTCGGACGCGCCGTAGGTATTGCCGGCGCCGGAACTGTGTCGCGCCTGCGATCTCGACAACCCCGTAGTCAAGGCGGCGGCGGGTGCGTTAGTCTCGCGCCGGCAGGGCATGCAGCCGGTGTGCGCAAGCGACGTCGCTGCGCGCTGGCAAAGCAACAACAACAAGACTCGGCGCAGGCGGGTTCGCGAAAGGGAAGCTCATGGCAAAGCTCAACATCAACGGCAAGGTGCGCGACGTGCAGGCCGAGCCTGACACGCCGCTGTTGTGGGTCATCCGCGAGCAGGTCGGCCTCACCGGCACGAAATACGGCTGCGGCGTCGCGCAATGCGGAGCCTGCTCGGTGCACATCAACGGCGAGCTGCAGCGCGCCTGCTCGGTCCCGCTCTCGGCCGTGAAGGCGAGCGACAGGATCGTCACCATCGAGGGGCTGTCGGCCAATTCCTCGCATCCGGTGCAGAAGGCCTGGGCTGCAGTCGACGTGCCGCAATGCGGCTACTGTCAGTCCGGCCAGATCATGGCCGCCGCCGCACTCTTGAAGAAGAAGCCGAAGCCGACCGATGCCGACATCGACGCGGCGATGACCAACATCTGCCGCTGCGGAACCTATCAGCGCATCCGCGAGGCGGTGCATCTCGCGGCCGGCACCACGCGTGCCGCCGATCGCGCCAGCCGCAGGTCGTAAGGGAGCAGCCCCATGCAAAAGATGATCTTTGGAAGCGGCCAGCGTCTCTCGCGCCGCAAATTCGTGGTCGGCGCGGCGGCTGCCGCCGGCGGCACGCTCGCGCTCGGGTTCAAGATGCCCTTCGCCGGCGAGGCGCACGCGCAGAACGGCGCGACCGAGATGAACGTCTGGGTCGCGATCAGGCCCGACGACAGTTGCGTGATCCGCATCGCGCGTTCCGAGATGGGTCAGGGCACGCTCACCGGGCTTGCCCAGCTCGTCGCCGAAGAGCTCGAATGCGACTGGAACAAGGTGACGACCGAGGGCATCTCGCCGGCGCGCAACCTCGCCAGCAAGCGTGCCTGGGGCGAGATGAGCACCGGCGGCTCGCGCGGCATCCGCACCTCGCAGGACTACGTGCGCCGCGGCGGCGCCGCCGCGCGCATGATGCTGCTGCAGGCCGCGGCCGAGCAGTGGAAGGTGCCGGTCGGCGAAGTCACCGTCGTGAACGGCATCATCAGACACGCGGCCTCGAAGCGCACGACGAGCTACGGCAAGGTCGCGGCCGCGGCCGCCAAGCTCGCGCCGCCGGACCTCAAGGCGATCAAGCTGAAGGACCCGAAGGACTGGACGATCGCCGGCAAGCCGCTGAAGCGGCTCGACACCGCCGACAAGCTCAACGGCGCGAAGGTCTACGCCATCGACGTGAAGCTGCCCGGCATGCTCAACGCCGCCATCAAGGACGCGCCGGTGTTCGGCGCGAAGGTCGTGAGCTTCGACGACGCCAAGGTCGCGAAAATGCCGGGCGTGAGGAAGGTCATGAAGGTGAAGGACACCGCCGTCGCGGTGGTGGCCGACACCTGGTGGCATGCCAAGACCGCGCTCGACGCGCTGCCGGTCACTTGGGACGAGGGCGACAACGCCAAGGTTTCCAGCGCCACCATCGCGCAGCGTCTCAACGAGGGGCTCGCCGCGGCCGAGAACAACGGCGAGCGGAGGAACGGCGACGCGCTCGCCGCGATCGCGGGCGCCGCGAAGAAGGTCGAGGCGACCTATTCGACGCCGTTCCTCGCGCATGCCTGCATGGAAGTGATGAACGCGACCGTTAAGCTCGCGGCCGACAAGGCCGAGGTGTGGGTGCCGACCCAGAACCTCGAGGCCTCGCTGGCGGCGCTGTCCGAGGAGTCCGGCCTGCCGCTCGCCAAGTGCGAGGTACACCGTCACGATCTCGGCGGCGGATTCGGCCGGCGCGGCGGACTGCAGGACTACACCCGGCAGGCGGTCGTGATCGCCAAGGAATTCCCCGGCGTTCCGGTGAAGCTGATCTGGAGCCGCGAGGAAGACCAGGCGCATGACTTCTTCCGCCCGATCTCGGTATGCAAGATGTCGGCCGGACTCGACGAGAAAGGCGAGCTCGTCGGCCTGCACGTCCGCTCGTCGGGCCAGTCGATCAACGCCTGGCTCAATCCGGTCGGCATCGTCGGCGGCAAGGACCGCCGTCAGCTGCAAGGCTGGTACGAAGAGCCCGGCGACGCGCAGCTCGGCTACACCGTGCCGAACCTGCTGATCGAATACGTGATGCGCAACACGCACGTTCCGGTCGGCCCGTGGCGCGGGGTCAATACCAATCAGAACGGCCTCTACATGGAGTGCTTCATCGAGGAGTGCGCGCGTGCCGCGGGCAAGGACTCGCTCGAATTCCGCCGCGCCTTGATGAGCAAGCACCCCAAGCACCTCGCCGTGCTCAACGCGGCGGCCGAGAAGGGCGACTGGGGCAAACCGTTGCCCGCAGGCGTCCATCGCGGCATCGCGCAGTTCATGGGCTACGGCAGCTATTCGGCCGCGACCGCGGAAGTCTCGGTCAGCCCGCAGGGCAAGCTGAAAGTTCACCGCATGGTGCTGGCGCTGAACTGCGGGCACGCGGTCAATCCCGCCCAGATCGCCGCGCAGGTCGAAGGCTCGGTCGCCTACGGGCTTTCGGCCACGCTCTACGGCGAGTGCAAGGTCGAGAAGGGCCGCATGGTCGATCTCAACTTCGACTCTTACGAGATCTTGCGCCTTGCCGAGATGCCGAAGGTCGAGACCGTGATCGTCCCGACCTACGACTTCTGGGGCGGCGTCGGCGAGCCGACCATTTGCGTGGTCGCGCCTGCGGTGCTCAACGCGATCCACGCCGCGACGGCCAAGCCGGTGCGCGAGCTGCCGCTGAAGAACGTGAAGCTGGTGTAGCCGCGTAGCCCGGATTGCGCCTCACATGCGTTGGCGCGCGTTGCGGCGCGCTGTGGCGCAATCCGGGGCAAGTCTCACCGCCGGTCCCGGCTTTCGCGCAAGAGCGAAAGCCGGGCTACGGCGCTACGCCGCCCTCGACGCCTTGCCGCTTGCTTCGGCGCGCACCAGGCGGCCCGGCAGCGCGCCGGTCGCCTCGCCGCGTTCGAAGATCGGCTGCCCCGCCACCAGGGTCGCCTCGTAGCCTTCGACGCGTTGCACGAAACGCCGGCCGCCGGCCGGCATGTCGTGCACGATTTCGGGCTTGCGTGTCTGCAGACGCGGAAAATCGATCAGGTTGACGTCGGCGCGCAGGCCTGGCGAGAGCCGGCCGCGATCGGTCAGCCCGAAGAAGCCGGCGGTTTCGCTGGTCTGTCGCTTGATCAGGTGCTCGAGCGGCAGCCGCGGCCCGCGCGCGCGGTCGCGCGCCCAGTGAGTCAGCATGTAGGTCGGCACGCCGGCATCGACGATCGAGGTGCAGTGTGCGCCGCCATCGCTCAGGCCCAACAGGCAGGCCGGATCGGTGAGCATCTCGCGGATCGGTCCGTGATCGCCCACGGTGTAGTTCACCACCGGGAAATAGAGGTACTGGCCGTCCTCGAGGATGTAGTCGTAGGCCACTTCGTCGGGCGTCCTGCCCTCGCGCGCGGCGATCGCCGCGACGCTCTTCTCCGGGCCCGGCTCGTAGTCGGGCGGATTGCCCATGGTGAAGAACTTGTCGAAGCGCTTGACGATCAGCTGGCGGAACTGCGCGAGCTTGGCGACCTCGGCTTCCGACGGCTTCTCGTTGAGGATTTTCCGCCGCATGTCGGGATCGCGCAGCCGCCTGCGCTGCTCCTCGATCGGCAGGCTTTCGAGCGCCTTGTAGCTCGGGCGCACCGTGAACGGATTGAGCGCGGTGCCGATGCCCATCATCACGCCGATCGGCCGGCCTGCGATCTGCGCGGTGAGCGACAGGCCGTCGGCGCGCGCCTTGTGCACGGCATCCATCAGGCGGCGCCAGCGCTGCGGGTCCTCGTAGCGGTCGGTGAGCAGGAACCAGACCGGCCGGCCGGTTTCCTTGGCGAGCTTGCGCATCCAGCGCAGCTCGTAGTCCTCGTCGTCGAAGTCGCTGTTCATGCCGAACGCGCCAGTGCCGGTCACGCCCAACGCCGAGCCGATGCCGAGCAGCTCCACGTCGTCGGCATCGCGCGACGGCACCAGTTCGCCGTCCGGCGTCTTGTGCGAGTCGGTGCGCGAGGTGGTGAAGCCGAACGCGCCGCATTGCAGCGCCTCGATGGTGAGGCGGCGCATCTCGGCGATGTCGTCGGCGGTCGCGGGCTCGCGGCGGATGGCGCGGTCGCCCATCACGTAGACGCGCAGCGGCAGGTGCGCGGCCTGCGCCGCGATGTCAATCGCGCGCTCGCGCCGCTCCAGTTCGTCCATGAACTGCGGGAAGGTTTCCCATTCCCAGTTCAGGCCCGCGGCGAGCACGGGGTTGGGGATCTCCTCGACGCCTTCCATCAGGTCCATCAGCGCGCCGCGGTGATGCTTCTTCACCGGCGCGAAGCCGACGCCGCAATTTCCGAACATCACCGTGGTGACGCCGTGCCAGCACGACGGCGCGAGCAGCGGGTCCCACATCGCCTGCCCGTCGTAATGCGTGTGCACGTCGACCCAGCCGGGTGTCACCAGAAGCCCGTCGGCATCGATCTCCCGCTTCCCCGGCCCCTGCTTGCCGCCGACCGCGGCGATCTTCCCCGCCGTGATCGCTACGTCTCCGCTGAATGCCGGTGTGCCGGTCCCGTCGATGATCGTGCCGCCGCGAATGACGATGTCGTGCATGGTCCGCTCCATCCGAGTAGCGAATGATCGATGATGCGCCCGGGCAGGGGGCTTGGACAATGGGTGTGGAAGGAGGATTCCCGGAGTATCCTGCCGCGGGGAGGCCCTCGCCATGTCGCGGCCGTACGTCCAAAGCATCAGCCGGCGCCGCCTGCTGCAATTCCTCGCCGCGAGCCCGCTGTTCGCGCATGAAGCCTGGGCGCAGGGGCTGCGATCGGACCCGATGGAGTGGGCGCCGCGCGACCCGGAGCGATTGATCACGAATCCGACGGAAGCGCTCGACGTGTTCGACTTCGAGCCGGTGATGAAGCAGAACGTGCCGCCGGCGCATTTCGGCTATGCGGTCACGGGCGTGGACGACGAGGTCACGTTGCGCGCCAATCGCGCCGGCTTCGCCAGGTTCGAACTGCGACCGCGCCGGCTCGTCGATGTCACCAGGATCGATACCCGGGTCGATATCCTGGGCGCGAGCTACGACAGCCCGATCGTGATCGCCCCCACGGCCAGCAACCGGGCCTTTCATCCCGACGGCGAGATCGCCGTCGCCAAGGCCGCCAGGGCGGGGAACCATCTGCAAATGCTGTCCACGGTCGCGACCACCTCGATCGAGGACGCGATCGCCGCGCGCGGTGCCCCGGTCTGGTTCCAGCTCTATACGACGCAGCGTCGGGAGGTCGGCGAAGCGCTGGTCAAACGGGTCGAGGCCGCCGGCGCTCCGGTGATCGCAGTGACCATCGATGGGCTGACACCGTCGAAATGGACCACGTATGCCCGGTTGCGGCGCAGCGACACGCGGGACTGCGGAGGCTGTCACGGCGTCGACGGGTTTTGGGCGCGCAAGCCGAACCTTGCGGGCATCGATCTCGCCGGGACGCGCGGCACGATCGTCACCAACCTGACCTGGGATTCGATCCAGCGCCTGCGCGATACGGTCAAGGGCAGGCTCGTGCTCAAGGGCATCATCGCGTTCGAAGATGCCAAGCTCGCCGCCGACATCGGCATCGATGCGATCATCGTCTCGAACCATGGGGGGCGCGTGGAAGACGGCGTCAGCGCGACCATCACGGTGCTGCCGGAGATCGTCGACGCGGTGGGGAACCGAATGCCGATCCTGATCGACAGCGGCTTTCGCCGCGGCAGCGACATCGTCAAGGCGCTGGCGCTCGGCGCCCGGGCCGTGTGCATCGGGCGGCCGCATCTGTGGGGACTGGGCGCTTTCGGTCAGGCCGGCGTCGAGCGCGTGCTCGCGATCCTGCGCGCGGAGCTGCGGTCCGCGATGCAGCAAATGGGCGCGCCGTCGCTCAAGGATCTCACGTCACAGATGGTGCGGCGGGTGTGAGTGCGTAGGGTGGGCAAAGGCGCGCGGCAGTCGTGGTAAGCTCATGTTTATCGCGTCGCGCCTTTGCCCACCCTACGACTTGGTCCGCAGAAACTCGAGTAGCAGCTCCACGACCGCCTCGGGCTGCTCCTGCTGCACCCAGTGGCCGGCCTGCGGCACCAGGTGGCAGCGCGTAGCCCGGATTGCGCCTTATGTGTGTTGGTGCGCGTGGCCGCGCGCTGAGGCGCAATCCGGGGCAAGTCCCACCGCCGGTCCCGGCTTTCGCGCAAGGGCGAAAGCCGGGCTACGCCGCCGCCATTCGCAAGAACTGCAGCAGCAATTCCGTCACCCTCTCGGGCTGCTCCTGCTGCACCCAGTGTCCGGCCTGCGGCACCAGGTGGCAGCGCGTAGCCCGGATTGCGCCTTATGTGTGTTGGTGCGCGTGGCCGCGCGCTGAGGCGCAATCCGGGGCAAGTCCCACCGCCGGTCCCGGCTTTCGCGCAAGGGCGAAAGCCGGGCTACGCCGCCGCCATTCGCAAGAACTGCAGCAGCAATTCCGTCACCCTCTCGGGCTGCTCCTGCTGCACCCAGTGGCCGGCCTGCGGCACCAGGTGGCAGCGCGTAGCCCGGATTGCGCCTTATGTGTGTTGGTGCGCGTGGCCGCGCGCTGAGGCGCAATCCGGGGCAAGTCCCACCGCCGGTCCCGGCTTTCGCGCAAGGGCGAAAGCCGGGCTACGCCGCCGCCATTCGCAAGAACTGCAGCAGCAATTCCGTCACCCTCTCGGGCTGCTCCTGCTGCACCCAGTGGCCGGCCTGCGGCACCAGGTGGCAGCGCGTAGCCCGGATTGCGCCTTATGTGTGTTGGTGCGCGTGGCCGCGCGCTGAGGCGCAATCCGGGGCAAGTCCCACCGCCGGTCCCGGCTTTCGCGCAAGAGCGAAAGCCGGGCTACGCCGCCGCCATTCGCAAGAACTGCAGCAGCAATTCCGTCACCCTCTCGGGCTGCTCCTGCTGCACCCAGTGTCCGGCCTGCGGCACCAGGTGGCAGCGCGTAGCCCGGATTGCGCCTCATGTGCGTTGGTGCGCGTGGCCGCGCGCTGAGGCGCAATCCGGGGCAAGTCCCACCGCCGGTCCCGGCTTTCGCGCAAGAGCGAAAGCCGGGCTACGCCGCCGCCATTCGCAAGAACTGCAGCAGCAATTCCGTCACCCTCTCGGGCTGCTCCTGCTGCACCCAATGGCCGGCCTGCGGCACCAGGTGGCAGCGCGTAGCCCGGATTGCGCCTTATGTGTGTTGGTGCGCGTGGCCGCGCGCTGAGGCGCAATCCGGGGCAAGTCCCACCGCCGGTCCCGGCTTTCGCGCAAGGGCGAAAGCCGGGCTACGCCGCCGCCATTCGCAAGAACTGCAGCAGCAATTCCGTCACCCTCTCGGGCTGCTCCTGCTGCACCCAGTGGCCGGCCTGCGGCACGAGGTGGCAGCCCAGCATCCGGGTGCAGGCTTGCGTCTGCATCTGCTCCAGGTCGCCCGGCTTCTGATAGACGCCCCAGTCGTTCTCCCCGGCGATGAAGCAGGACGGCACGTCGATGGTTCGGCCGGAGAACAGTGTGAGGTCCGCATTCGGTGCGCCGGCCGTGCGGCATCGATACCATTGCAGGCCGCCCTGGAATCCGGTGCGGGCAAACTCCGTACTGTAGACGCGCAGTTCGTCCTCGCTCAGCCATCGGCATGCGGCGATCTCGGCCGCGGACGGCATCTCGGCCGCGACGGTCTCCGCCATCCCCTTGGCCAGGTCCATGACGTAGTAAGTGGGGAGCTTGGCCAGTTCGTCGGCGCTCCACGCCGCGAGCTTGAACGGCCGGTTGTGTTTCCAATCCGCGCTCTTGTGATGATAGTAGGCGCGCAGGAACGCGTGGATGCCTTGGGCGGCATCGCGCATGTCGGTGTCGGCTGCGCGCGTCGAATAGTACCAGTGGTAATGCTTGCGTGGCCGCGCCAAGGCTGCGAGGTCATCGAGGATCGCAAACGGCGCCGTCGCGGCATTGGAGCGGCCCTCCGCTCCGCCGAATGGCAGGACCGGGGGACCGCCGAACGGCGCGCTCATCATCACGACCGAACGGAACACGTCCGGCCGGGCGAGCGCGCAGTAGGCCGCGACCGGCGCGCCGAAATCGTGCCCGACCACGGCCGCGACCGAGCGGTGGCCGAGCGTGAACACCAGTCCCAAGGCGTCCCTGACCACATTGAGAATGCGGAACGGGTGCAGGTCGCCGTCATAGCTGTTGTCCCATCCGGTCGTGCGGCCATAACCGCGCTGATCCGGCGCGATCACGTGATAGCCGGCTGCCGCCAACGGCAGCATCACCTTGCGCCAGCTATAGGCAAGCTCGGGAAAGCCATGCAGCAGCAGGACGCACGGGCGCCCCGGCGTCTCGTGCCCGGCCTCAGCCACGTGCATCGTCAGGCCATTGATGTCGTCGACGAAACGAGTGCGGATTCCGCGCGGGAACGGAATTGCGGCGGGATATTCCTTCGTCATCTTGCGCTCCGCACGACACTGCCTGGGACCGTCCAATTGACACTTTCGGCGATTTCGTGCTGGCTTTGAACCATATTTGCTGGCCGGCCAACCGCGGAGATGGTCATGACACGTCGATGGACATACGTCGTTGCGCTCGGGGCCATGCTGGCGGCGGGACCGGCGCTCGCACAAGGGACCAAGGTCGCGATCGCCATTTCGGGATGGACCGGGTTCGCGCCGCTCACGCTCGCCAAGGAAGCCGGCATCTTCGCGAAGAACGGCCTCGACGTCACGATCAAGAAGATTCCGCAGGCGAGCCGCCATCTGGCGATCGCGTCGGGCGACGTGCAGTGCGCCGCCACCACGGTCGAGACCTGGATCGTGTGGAATGCGAACGGCGTCGCGACCACGCAGTTGTTCCAGCTCGACAAGTCCTACGGCGCCGACGGCATGGTGGTGCGCAACACAGTCGCGTCGATCAAGGACGTCAAGGGCAAGCAGGTCGCCGCCTCCGCGCCCGGCACCGCGCCCTATTTCACGCTCGCCTGGTTCCTGAAGAAGAACGGGCTGTCGGTGAAGGACGTGACGGTGGTCAACATGGAGCCGGGCCCGGCCGCGCAGGCTTTCATCGCGGGCCAGAACGACGTCGCGATGACCTACGAGCCGTATCTCTCGGCCGTGCGCGCCGCGCCGCAGGCCGGCAAGATCATCGCCACCACGCTCGACTATCCGATGGTGATGGATACGTTCGGCTGCACGCCGAAATTCATCGCCGAGAACGAGGCCGCGGTGAAGGCGCTGACCAAGAGCTACTTCGACGCGCTCGCCATGATCAAGGCGGAGCCGGCCAAGGCCTACGAGATCATGGGCGCGGATGTGAAGCAGACCGGCGAGCAGTTCGGCAACTCGGCAAAGTATCTGCGCTGGCAGGACCAGGAAGCGAACAAGAAGTTCTTCACCGGCGAGTTCGCGACCTTCTCGAAGGAAGCGGCCGACCTGCTGCTGGAAATCGGCATCATCAAGACGATCCCGGACCTATCGAAGCTCGCGGACACGCGGTTCATCCAGTAGCGATGAATCCATCATTCGTCATGCCCGGCCTTGTGCCGGGCATCCACGTCTTGCTTGCTGCACGAAAGACGTGGATGGCCGGGACAAGCCCGGCCATGACGGTGAAAGGGCGGCGGACCCTGAGCGCGGCGGTGCGCTCATGAAACCCCTCGCACCGATCTCAGGCCCGGTCCGCGTCGCGCTCGGCATTTCGTTCTTCGTGCTGTTCGTCGCCGCCTGGGCGTGGGCGACGCTTGGCGGCTACGTGTCGAAGACGTTCCTCGCCGATCCGCTCACCATGATCGAGGACGGCCGGCTGCTGCTGGTCAAGCACGGCTTCCTGTTCGACATCGGCATGACCATCTGGCGCGTGGTCGGCGGTTTCGTGATCGCGGCGCTCGTCGCCGTGCCGATCGGCATCCTGATGGGCGCCTACAAACCGATCGAAGCATTCTTCGAACCGTTCGTGTCGTTCGCGCGCTATCTGCCGGCCTCGGCCTTCATCCCGCTCCTGATCCTGTGGGCCGGCATCGGCGAGATCCAGAAGCTGCTCGTCATCTTCATCGGCTCGGTGTTCCAGATCATCCTGATGGTCGCTGTCACGGTCGGCAGCGTGCGGCGCGATCTGGTCGAGGCGGCGCTTACGCTCGGCGCGCGCGACACCGGCATCCTCGGCCGTGTGCTGATCCCGGCGTCCGCCCCCGACATCGCCGAAATCCTCCGCCTGGTGCTCGGCTGGGCCTGGACCTACGTGATCGTGGCCGAACTGATCGGTTCTTCGTCCGGCATCGGTCACATGATCATCGACAGCCAGGCGCTGCTCGCGACCGGGCAGATCATCTTCGGCATCATCGTGATCGGGATCATCGGCCTGATCTCGGACTACCTGTTCAAGGCGGCGAACCGGAAGCTGTTTCCGTGGAGCCTGGCGTGAACGCATGAGCAAGCTCCTGATCGAGAACGCTTCGCGGGTCTTCCCCGGCGTACGCGACGGGCAGCCGACGCGGGCGCTCGAGCCGGTCAACATCACTGTGGGCGACAACGACTTCGTGACCATCCTCGGGCCGTCGGGCTGCGGCAAGTCGACCTTGCTGCGCCTCGTGGCCGGGCTCGACACGCCGACTACGGGGCGCATCCTGCTCGACGCGAAGCCAGTCACCGCGCCGGGAGCCGACCGCGGCATGGTGTTCCAGTCCTACACGCTGTTTCCCTGGCTCGACGTTGCCGACAACATCGGCTTCGGCCTGCGCGAGAAAGGGATGCCGGCGAACGAACGCGCAAGGGTCGTCGGCACGTGGCTCGACCGCATCGCGCTCAAAGGCTTCGAGCATCACTATCCCAAGCAGCTCTCCGGCGGCATGCAGCAGCGCACCGCGATCGCGCGTGCGCTCGCCAACGATCCGGCGGTCCTGCTGCTCGACGAGCCGTTCGGCGCGCTCGACAACCAGACGCGCGCGCTGATGCAGGAGCTCTTGCTCGGCATCTGGGAGCGCGAGCGCAAGACCGTGCTGTTCGTTACCCACGACATCGAGGAATCGATCTTCCTCGCCTCGCGCGTGCTGGTGATGACTGCGCGGCCCGGGCGCATCAAGGCCGACGTCCGGATCGACCTGCCGCATCCGCGGCATTACACGATCAAGACCAGTCCGGAGTTCTCCGCGCTCAAGGCACGGCTGACGGAGGAAATCCGTGTCGAGGCGGTGCTGGCGGCGGAGGGGCATTAGGACTCGTCATGGCCGGGCTTGTCCCGGCCATCCACGTCTTTCGTGCGAGCCTCAAGCAAGACGTGGATGCCCGGCACAAGGCCGGGCATGACGGAGAGGTCACAAGCTCGGCAGCTTCAGCCCGTTCGCGCGGGCGCACTCGATCGCCTCGTCGTAGCCCGCATCCGCGTGCCGCATCACGCCGCTCGCCGGATCGTTCCACAGCACGCGTTCGAGCCGGCGCGCGGCCTCGGGTGTGCCGTCGGCGACGATAACCATGCCGGCGTGCTGCGAATAGCCGATGCCGACGCCGCCGCCGTGATGGAACGACACCCAGGTGGCGCCGCTCGCGCAGTTGAGCAGGGCGTTGAGCAGCGGCCAGTCCGACACCGCGTCGGAGCCGTCCTTCATCGCCTCGGTCTCGCGGTTCGGGCTTGCGACCGAACCGGAGTCGAGATGGTCGCGGCCGATCACCACCGGCGCTTTCAGCTCACCCGTCGCGACCATCTCGTTGAAGGCGAGGCCGAGGCGATGCCGGTCGCCGAGTCCGACCCAGCAGATGCGCGCCGGCAGGCCCTGAAACTTGATGCGCGACTTCGCCATGTCGAGCCAGTTGTGCAGATGCTTGTCGTGCGGCATCAGCGCCTTGACCTTTTCGTCGGTGCGGAAGATGTCCTCCGGATCGCCCGACAGCGCGGCCCAGCGGAACGGCCCGACGCCGCGGCAGAACAACGGCCGGATATAGGCGGGAACGAAGCCGGGGAAATCGAACGCGTCGGCGACGCCCATTTCCTGCGCCATCTGGCGGATGTTGTTGCCATAGTCGAGCGTCGGCACGCCGCGCCGCCAGAATTCGAGCATGGCACGCACGTGTGCCGCCATCAACTCCTTCGCCGCGCGCTCGACGCCCTTGGGATCGCTCTCGCGCCGCGCCTCCCATTCGGCCAGCGTCCAGCCCGCGGGCAGATAGCCGTTGACCGGATCGTGCGCCGAGGTCTGGTCGGTCACCGCGTCCGGCTTCACGCCGCGCTTGACCAATTCGGGCAGCATCTCGGCGGCGTTGCCGAGCACGCCGACCGACACGGCCTGCTTCGCCGCGGCGGCGCGCTCGATCATGGTCAACGCCTCATCGAGCGATCCTGCCTGGCGGTCGAGATAGCCGGTGCGCAGCCGCATCTCGATGCGCGACGGCTGGCATTCGATCGCCAGCATCGACGCGCCGGCGAACGTGGCGGCCAGCGGCTGCGCTCCGCCCATGCCGCCGAGCCCGGCGGTCAGGATCCATTTGCCCGCGAGATTGCCGCCGTAGTGGCGCCGGCCAAGCTCCGCGAAAGTCTCGTAGGTGCCCTGAACGATGCCCTGGCTGCCGATGTAGATCCACGAGCCGGCCGTCATCTGCCCGTACATCATCAGCCCCTTGCGATCGAGCTCGCGGAATTTGTCGAGCGTCGCCCAGTGCGGCACGATGTTGGAGTTCGCGATCAGCACGCGCGGCGCTTCCGTGTGCGTGCGGAACACGCCGACCGGCTTGCCGGACTGGATCAGCAGCGTCTCGTCGGCTGCGAGCGCGCGCAGCGATTTCACGATGCGGTCATAGCTTTCCCAGTCCCGCGCCGCGCGGCCGATGCCGCCATAGACCACGAGCTCTTGCGGCTTCTCGGCCACCTCCGGGTCGAGATTGTTCATCAGCATGCGCAGCGGCGCCTCGGTGAGCCAGCTTTTGGCGCTGATCTCAGGCCCGCGCGGCGCGCGGATGACACGGCTGTTGTCGAGGCGCGTGGACATGACGAACTCTCCTTCAGAATTTCGGCAGCAGGTCGGTACCGACGGTTTCGGCAAGCCGGCCGGAGCGAACGAGGTCGGCCGCGGCGGCGATGTCAGGCGCGAAATAGCGGTCGTCGTGAAGATGCGGCACGCGCGCGCGCAGAGCTGAGCGGATGCGTTCGAGCGGCGCACTGGATTTCATCGGCGCGTGGAAGTCGCACCCTTGCGCCGCGGCGAGCAGCTCGACACCGACGATGTTCGCGGCGTTCTCGGCCATCGGCGCGAGGCGCCGCGCCGCATGCGCCGCCATCGACACGTGATCTTCCTGATTGGCCGAGGTCGGGATCGAGTCGACGCTCGCCGGATAGGCGCGCTGCTTGTTCTCGGAAACGAGCGCGGCCGCGGTCACCTGCGCCAGCATGAAGCCGGAGTTGAGCCCCGGCTTCGGCGTCAGGAAGGCGGGCAGGCCGGACAGCGCAGGGTCGACCAGCATGGCGACGCGCCGCTCGGCCAGCGAGCCGATCTCGCACGCGACCATCGCCAGCATGTCGGCCGCGAACGCGACCGGCTCGGCATGGAAGTTGCCGCCCGACAGCGCTTCGGTCGTTGCGGCGAAGATCAGCGGATTGTCGGAGACGCCGTTCGCCTCGGTTTCCAGCGTCGCGGCCGCATGGCGCATCACGTCGAGTGCGGCACCCATGACCTGCGGCTGGCAGCGCAGGCAGTATGGGTCCTGCACGCGGTCATCGTTGGTGAGGTGCGACTTGCGGATCGCGCTGCCCTGCATCAGCGCGCGCAGCGAGGCCGCGACATCGATCTGCCCACGATGGCCGCGCAACAGGTGGATGCGCTCATCGAACGGCGTGTCCGAACCCTTCGCCGCGTCGGTCGACAGCGCCCCGGTGACGAGCGCGGCATGGAACACGTCCTGAAGGGCGAACAGGCCGATGAGCGCCGCGGCGGTCGAGAACTGCGTACCGTTGAGGAAGGCGAGCCCCTCTTTCGGCGCCAACGCGAGCGGCGCGAGCCCGGCACGCGTGAGCGCGGCCGCGGCCGGCATGCGCTCGCCTTCGAACAAAGCGTCGCCGACGCCGAGCAGCACCGCGGTCATATGCGCCAATGGCGCGAGATCGCCCGAGGCGCCGACAGAGCCCTGCGCCGGCACGATCGGGATCACGCCGCGCGCGAGCATCGTCGCGAGGAACGCGATCGTGGCCGGCCGTACGCCGGATGCACCGCGCCCGAGGCTTGCCAGCTTCAGCGCCATCATCAGCCGCACGGCCGCAGGGGCGGCCGGATCGCCGACACCGGCGGCATGCGACAGCACGATGTTCCGCTGCAGCGCGGCGAGATCCTCGTCGGCGATGCGCACGGTCGCGAGTTTTCCGAATCCGGTATTGATCCCGTACACCGGCTCGCCGCGCGCCACGATGGTCTCGACCGCGCGGGCGCTCGCCTCCACGGCCGGCAGCGCGGCCTCGAGCGTCGCCGCGGCGCCCGCGGCGATGGCGCGCCAATCGGCCAGCGTCGTGCGTCCAGGCTTGAGGACGACATTCATGCGCCGCCCCACACCCGCGCATGCAGCGGATTGAAGCCGATACGGTAGACCAACTCGGCGGGCCGCTCGATATCCCAGATCGCCAGGTCGCAGCGCTTGCCGCGCGCGAGCGTTCCGATCTCTCCGAGCCGCCCGAGCGCGCGTGCGGCCTCGCGCGTGACGCCGGCCAGCGCCTCGTCGACCGTGAGGCGAAACAGCGTCGCCGCCATGTTCATGATCAGCAGGAGGGAGGTGATGGGCGAAGTCCCGGGATTGCAGTCGGTCGCGAGCGCCATCGGCACGCCGTGGCGGCGGAATGCATCGACCGGCGGCTGCTGCGTTTCCCGCAGCACGTAGAACGCGCCGGGGAGCAGCACCGCCACGGTGCCGGCCTGCGCCATCGCGGCAGCGCCGTCCTCGTCGGTGTACTCGAGGTGGTCGGCCGACAACGCGCCATGCTCGGCGGCGAGTTTTGCACTGTGCAGATTCGAGAGCTGGTCGGCGTGCAGTTTCACCGGCAGGCCGGCCGCCTTGGCGGCAGCGAATACTTGTGCAGTTTCGGCGGGCGAGAACGCTATGCCTTCGCAGAACGCATCGACCGCATCGACCAGCCCCGCGCGGGCGAGCGCCGGGATCATCGCGCACACATTATCCACGTAGCCGGCGCGGTCGTCGGCATATTCCGGCGGCAGCGCGTGAGCCCCAAGGAAGGTCGTGACGATGCCGACCGGGCGCGCGCCGGTGAGGCGCCGCGCGGCGCGCAGCGATCTGGCCTCGGCCTGCGCCTCCAGCCCATATCCCGACTTGATCTCCACCGTCGTCACGCCCTCGGCGAGGAGCCGGTCGAGCCGCGGAAGCGACGCCGCCACCAGATCGTTCTCGCTCGCGGCGCGCGTCGCCCGCACGGTGGAAAGAATGCCGCCGCCGGCGCGCGCGATCTCCTCGTATGAGGCGCCGGCGAGGCGCCGCTCGAACTCGTGTGCACGGTCGCCTGCATGCACGAGATGGGTGTGACAATCGATCAGCCCTGGCGTGACCCAGCGGCCGGCCAGATCGATGCGCTCGGCGGCGTCCCACCCCTGCGGCAGCTCCGACGTCGGCCCCACATAGGCGACGCGCCCCTGCGCGGCAGCGATAGCGCCATGCTCGACCACGCCCAACCCCGGCCGGCGCGGGTCGAGCGTCGCTAACCGGCCATTGAGCCATATCGTGTCGAACCGCATCATCGGCTTCCGCGATTCTCTACAAAAGCGAGCCTTCGGTCTATTGCTTCCGACCGTGGTCTGGAACGACATACGGACATGGACGCGCCGCGGGAATTGTTCTTCGACCACGCCTTGCTTCCGGACGGTTGGGCCGCCGGGGTGAGGATCGGCGTTGCGGACGGCTCGATCGTGTCGGTCGTGACCGGCGCGCCGCGCGGCGGCTCGCAAGCGTTCGGCATCGCGGTCCCCGGGCTGCCCAATCTGCATTGTCACGCCTTCCAGCGTGGCATGGCCGGCCGTGGAGAGCGACGCGGTCCGGCAAGCGATAGTTTCTGGACTTGGCGCGAGGTGATGTACCGCTTCCTCGCTGCGCTCACCCCCGACGACGTCGAGGCGATCGCGGCGTTCGCCTATATGGAGATGCTGGAAGCGGGCTTCACCTCGGTCGGCGAGTTCCACTATCTGCATCACGCTCCGGACGGCCGTCCCTACGGCGATCTGGGCGAGATGGCGGCGCGCATCGCCGCCGCGGCGGCCGAGAGTGGAATCGGGCTGACCCTGCTGCCGTCACTGTACATGACCGGCGGGTTCGGCGCTGCACCGCCGAACGCCGGACAGCGGCGTTTTCTCAATGATTCCGACCGCTTTCTCGCCCTGGTGGCGCGCACGCGAGACATTGCCGCCGCCCTCCCGCACGCCCGTGTCGGGATCGCCCCGCATTCGCTCCGCGCCGTGCCGCCCGACGCGTTGCGCCGTGTGGTTGAGGCGTTTCCGGAGGGTCCGGTGCACATCCATGCCGCCGAACAGGTGAGGGAGGTGGAGGACTGCGTGGCGGCGACGGGCGCGCGATCGGTCGAATGGCTGCTGCGGCATGCAGGCATCGACGAACGGTGGTGCCTGATTCACGCCACCCACATGACCGCGGACGAGACCGAACAGCTGGCGCGCCGCGGCTGTGTGGTAGGGCTCTGTCCGCTGACCGAGGCCTCGCTCGGCGACGGCATTTTCCATGGTGTGGAATACCTGGCCATGGGCGGCCGCTATGGCGTCGGCACCGATTCCAACATCCAGATCGATGCCGCGGCCGAACTGCGCCAGCTCGAATATGGTCAGCGCCTGGCCCGTCGCGGGCGCAACATGATGACGACCGCGGAGGGAGAGTCGACCGGACGGTGCCTGTTCGCGGCCGCCTTGGCTGGCGGGGCGCAGGCCCTCGACCGGCCGATCGGCACGATCGCCCCGGGGCACCGGGCCGACATCGTCGTGCTCGACGCCGAGGACGCCGATTTCGCGACGGCGCGCGACGATGGCTGGCTCGATGCCTGGATTTTCGTGCGTGGTCGCGCGGCGGTGAAGAATGTTTTCGTTGCAGGACGTCCGGTGGTCGAGGCTGGCCGGCATTCTCTTCGTGGTCCGATCACCGACCGTTACAAGAGGGTGCTCAAGCAACTCTTGGCTGAATGAGTTCGCGAGGCGATCCGCCGAGTCGATAAGCCTCACCGCCGCCGAAATTTCGAATACGCCTCAGGACGATTTCTTGCGCGGGACCTTCTTGCCTTTCTCGCGCGCCTTGGAAAGCCCGATCGCGATTGCTTGTTTGCGGCTCTTCACCTTCCCGCCTTTGCCGCCGGGACCGCTTTTCGCCTTGCCGCGCTTGTAGCGGTGCATCTCGTCCTTCACGTCCTTGCCGGCGCTCCGGCTGTATTTGCGCTTACGCTTTGCCATGGTGTTTCCTCGTGCGCAGTGCCAATTCACGCCCGGACGGAACCGCCAGCGATGCGGCGAACGCATAACGGCTGCGGACGCGTCGGGTTCCGTCGGCCACTTCAGCAGCGAGCTTCGCTCATCGAATATGGAGCAAGGCGAGGACGTAGACCGATAGCGCGACCTCAGCTGTCCTCCCTCAACGCATCATCGCGTTGCAAGCTCTCAACTCTGGCGCTCGCCGCCGGTTCCGCGGCGCAGCTACCTGCCGGCGCTTGCCTTGGCCGCGGCGCGCCGTGCGCCGTTCGTGGACTTGCGCTTCGATCTCTTGCTCGCCGCGCCCACGGCGTCCCGATTGACCCGTTGCTCCGCCAGCGCCGTCAACTTGGCGTCGGTCGCCTTCTCCTCGGCAAGGTTCTTTGCCAGCATCGCGGCGCAGTCGTTGCGGCCGAGCTCGGCCGCCCAGGCAATCAATGCGCCGTAACGCGTCATTTCATAATGCTCGACCGCCTGTGCGGTCGCGATCATGGCGGCGTCGCGCACATCCTCGTCCGCGACCTCGCCCATCGTGTCGTTGCCTTCCTTCAGGATGCCGTCGATCGCCGGACACTTCGTGCCTTTCGGGTCGTGTCCGTGCAGCCTGAAGACCTGCTCCAGGCGCTTCACCTGGGTTTCCGTCTCGGCAAGATGGGTCTTGAAGCCCTGCTTGAGGCCGGCGTTGGCGGCATTCTTGATCAGGGTCGGCAGCGCCTTGATGATCTGATTTTCGGCGTAATAGAGGTCCTGGAGGCCGTGCACGAACAGATCGTCGAGCGACTTGATGTCCTTGGAGAACAGACCCATGGATGTCTCCTCAAGCAAACAGCCCACTTCGGAGCACAACCGGTCTCGACCGATTTGTGTTCCATCCGACGGCAAGCTTTGAGGCGCGATGCGATCGACCGGAGCGAACCAGGGACCGGGTTCATGCGTTGATCGGCAGGAGTCTGCCATGCCGACCACGCGCGACCGGGTCCCGTCCCAGACCGATGAACAGATCAACCAGCGCATTGCGCGGGGGATCGACCGCAACGTCCGCTACTACGGCCGGCATCGTGACGAGATCGAGGATCGCCTGGAAGAACTGGACGAAGAGTGGGATATCGAGCGCGCCATCGAGGCCAACGCATCGGCGATCGCCTTTACCGGGATCGCCTTGGGCCTGGCGAGCGGCAACCGTCGCTGGTTCGCGCTTCCTGCTCTGGTCACGGGATTTTTGTTTCAGCACGCGATCCAGGGCTGGTGCCCCCCGATTCCGGTGCTGCGGCGCCTCGGCTTCCGCACCTCGTATGAGATCGAACAGGAGCGCCAGGCGCTCAAAGCATTGCGCGGCGACTTCGACCAGGTGGCCGCGGCCGAGGACAAGCCGCAGGCCGCCCTCGACGCCGCGCGGGCCTGAAGCCCGCCGACGCGCGTCTTTCGCGTTGCCCGCGAAACGGAAGAACGCTTTCATCGTTTGACACACGGTGAAGCCAAGATCGATGCCATCCTGCTCGCGGTCGAGCCGAAGAAGGGCGATCATCTGTTGGACGAGATAGACCGGGAGTACGAAGGGCGGCTTACCGATGCGCGCTTCGTTCGCATGCTTGAAAACGGGCCGGCTATGCCGGATGAAACAGGAAGCGTGCCGATGCCGCGCGTAACGTCATGGTCATGAATCCACTGTCAGCGCCGCCGCCTGGACTTCGAGCGATGGGCGGGTAAGCAGGTGCGGCCAGGCGAAACAGTCGATTGTCTGATCATTGGCGGCTTGGACCGACCACTGCTGCCGGTTCGAAGGCGATTTTTCTGCGCACCTACTCGCCGCACGTAACCCTGTTCCCTACGGATGACGTGGCATCGGCGCCGCGAGACTTCCTCGAAGGGCTACGGCAGGCGGCTGTGGCAATTGCCGGGAAGCCGGTCGCGGTCGAGCGCAGCGCCAAATGGAATTGATGTGACCTGCGACGACGGCCGGCGGCATCGATTGGATGCACTTTATCCCGCCCTTGGCTGCATGATCCGCTCCGAGCTCGCGGTTGGCCTTGGCGCGAACGCAACCGGCATGGGCAACCTCCTGGTCAATGAGCATCAGAGGACGTCAGTGCCCGGTTTGTACGCTGCGGGCGACGTCGTGAGCGACCTGCACCAGCTCAGCGTCGCAATCGGGCACGCTGCAATTGCCACGACCGCCATTCATAACGAGCTTGAGCGGAATCTGCGTTAAACCTGCGGCCGGCTTGCGACCGCGTTCCTCGCGTCACCTTCCGTCATGACTGATGCAAGCGCCGGGACAAAGGGGCTTCCCGTAGAGCCGGTTGAGCGCGCAGGGGATGCGGATCAAGCCGCCCATGTCGATCCTTGATGGCGACAGTGAAGCGCCCATATCGTCTGTTTTGGTCAGCAACGCTACGCGCTTGCTTTTTGCCGAGCGGCGCGCGCGGGCGCCTCGACTGCGGAGAGGGGCGAGATGGCGGGACCGTTCAGCGCCGTGCCATCCACCGCAAAGTGCGATCCATGGCAGGGACAATCCCAGCATCGTTCAAGCGAATTCCAATGCACATGACAGCCAAGGTGCGTGCAGGCGGCCGATTTCAGGTAGAGCTTGCCGCTTTCGTCGCGGTAGGCGGCGATCTTGGTCAGAGAATTCCTTGGCGATGTCGACGCCGCGTACGTCGATCAGGGTGGCAAAGGATTCGTCGCACAGCGAGGTGAGGTGCGCCGTGGTCCGCGCCGTGATGCCGCCGCCGATAGGCCCGCGGTCGAGGACGACGACTTTCTGGCCCTCCGCGGCCAGCTCATAGGCGGTCGAAAGGCCCGCGATGCCCGAGCCTACGACCACGACGTCGGCGCTGGTGTCCTGTTCGAGGCGCGAAGCTCCGGGGGCGACCTTCGTATCCATCCAGAGCGAGCGGGTGCGTGCACGGCTGGCGTTCATGGCAATTCTCCCACCGGAACGAACGCGGTGCGCCGGCTGTTGTTCCGGCTTGATCCGGCGAGTCACAGCCAGGCCCAATCGCGAAAAAATCTTGGTACCGTTTCGTACCAAGCAGGGAAATCTTGTTAGCTCACCTCGTCCCGACCCGATAAATGAACGTTGCCGTCTGTTTGAGATTCGGGCGCAGACGCTTGCCCGCTGGCTCTTGATGGCGCACGACCGGGGTGCCCGGCGATGCACTGAACCTGACGCACGAGTTTCTCTCCCTGATGATGGCGGTGCGGCGCGCAGGGGTGACCGAAGCGTTGCAGGCGCTGGAGCGCCGCAAGCTCATCACGTGCGGCAGGCGCGAGATCACCGTGCTCGACCGCAAAAGAACCGAGAAACTTGCCGGCCATTTCTACGGTACCCCGGAAGCCGAGTATCGGCGACTGGTGCGCTAAATCAGATGTCGACCGCGTTGGATGACGTTTGCAAGGCGCTCCAGCTTGATGGCGACGCCACGGCGAAGGAGATCTTAGCCATCCGCATCATCGAGCTGGCGCGACGCGGCGAGCGTGGACCGATCCAACTGCGCGACCGCGTGCTTGCCGAGGCGAGCGGCGTTGGCCGATATCGCCATCGGCGTTGCTATTGCGTTCCGGCGCACGACCCGGCTCGGACTCTACGCCGGCTTTTTCATCTCCATCGCCTACGCGATTATCGGCAGTATTCTCGTCCCGCGCCTATGGCTTGATCCGCTCGGCCCGATGTTGAAGATCGGTCCCATCATGGTGCTTCTGCTGGTTGCGCTAGCGATCCATGAGGAGCGCTGATGGCCTATTTCGTCCTCAAATTCCTTCACATCATCGGCGCGGCGGTGCTGTTGGGCACCGGCGCCGGCATCGCCTTCTTCATGCTGATGGCGCACTTGAGCCACAAGCCGGCGGTGATCGCAGGCGTGGCGCGGATCGTCGTGATCGCCGACTTCGCCTTTACCGCGACGGCCGTCATCGCCCAGCCGGTGACCGGCGTCCTGCTGGTTCGCCACGTCGGATATTCGCTGTTCGACGCCTGGATCGTGTGGTCGCTCATCCTCTATCTCGTCACCGGGGCATTCTGGCTGCCGGTCGTGTGGATGCAGATGCGCCTGCGCGATCTGGCCGCCGCGGCGGCGCGCAGCGGAAGCGATCTCCCGCGCGACTATCACCGCCTGTTCTGGTGCTGGTTCGCCTGCGGCTTTCCGGCGTTCGCGGCCGTGATCGCGATCTTCTGGCTGATGATCGCGCGACCGCAAGCATTGTGGTTCGTCACCCCGTGAACCGAGGTCGCGGCTGCCGGCCCGCGACCAATCCCGGGCAGGAGCCATGGAACCTTTGCGGCGGCGTTTGGATTTCTTCCGCGACTTCGTCGGCATTCCAGGGGAAGGGCCCGTTCGCGGTATGACGATCCAAACGCCGGTTCCGAACAGCTGGTCTGCCGCCTCGCGTTTCGCGGTCCTTGCGCCGTCAGGCCTCGGTTCCCCGCCGGAGCCGTCCAGCGAACATTTGGCCGCAGCGGATCTCGCGCTGGCACGGCTGGGACGGGAGTTGCGCGCCCGCGGTTATCGCTTCACCACCATAACGCCCGTCAGCCACGCACGCGTCAACGCACGGAAGGCCAGGGCCGCGGTCACCGTGGAGGACATTTTTGGCTGGAGCCGCCCGTTCCAGAAATGCGACCTACCCTCGAGCATGCTGGCGCTGCTCGATGAGGCAGCATGCCTCGAGCAGGCAGGACCGCACCTGCGCAGCGCGGTCCGCTTTTCAACGCTAGACAAGCAGATCTTCGTTCACTCGGCCTTCCCGACCGAGCAGGCCGACGTCGTATTCTTCGGCCCCGACACCTACCGCTTCGTCCGCGCGCTGCGCCAGTTCCTGGCGCCGATCAAGCCGCGAACCTCGTTGCGCATCATCGATGTCGGCGCAGGAAGCGGCGCCGGCGGCCTCCATGCCGCGGACCTGTTGCGCCATGCGTCGCCTTGCGTCGTGCTGGCGGACATCAATCATCGCGCATTGCGCTTCAGCCGGATCAATGCGGCGATCAACGAAATTCCCAACGTTCGAACCGTCGCGGGCGACCTGTTCGCGGGGGTCGAGGGCGTCTTCGATCTCATCATTTCCAACCCGCCCTACCTGGTCGATCCTCTTGAACGGCTTTATCGGCACGGCGGCGGCGATCTCGGTTTCGCGCTCAGCGTGAGAATCATCGATGAAGGCCTCGAACGTCTCGCACCGGGCGGACGCCTTCTCCTTTACACCGGCTCGGCGATCGTCGAGGGCGCCGATGCGCTCTACGAGGCCCTGCGTGCGCGCCTCGCCGGCCGCAACGTGCGCTTTTCCTACGAGGAAATCGACCCGGACGTGTTCGGCGAGGAGCTCGACCGCGCGCCTTATGACCGTGCCGACCGGATCGCGGTCGTGGCGGCTGCGATCGAAGTCGCGTGAGGAGAAAACAATGAGCGTCACAAGCGCCGGATGGATCCGCTGGGCCCGCGAGCTGAAGGGACCACGCTTCGCCGAGTTTCAGACCGCGCTCACCAAATTCAACGCGAACCGGTTTGAGCCGGGCCTTCCGCAAGAGGCGCCGCGTGACGAGCTTGCGCGCAGGCATGCCGTGGCGCGCGCCGAAATCGATTTGGTTGAAACCTTGCGGGACGAGATCGCGCCGCTCACCGCCGATATTCCATCCGACACTGATCAATTCGTCGCGTGGTTCGAGCGTCTGAAGGAAACCGGCCCGGGTCAGGGCGACCCGCTTTTTCCGTGGCTCGCCGACCACGCGACGGTCGAGCAGATGAAGTGGTTCCTGTTCCAGGAGGTGGCGGGCGAGGCTGGATTCGAGGATTTGCTGGCCATCACGCAGGTCAAGATGTCGGTCCAGGCCAAGCTCGAAATGGCGCGCAATTTCTGGGACGAGATGGGCCGCGGTTGGGCCAAGGGCATGCACGGCCCGATGCTCGAACGGCTGGCGAGCTATTTCGAGCTCGCACCGACGCCCGACACGGTCGTGCCGGAGTCGCTCGCGCTCGGCAACACGATGATTGCGCTGGCAAGCCATCGCCGCTATGCGTTCCATTCGATCGGAGCGCTCGGCGTGATCGAGATGACCGCCCCGACCCGTGCCGGCTACGTTGATCGGGGTCTGCGTCGCCTCGGCATTCCGGCCAAGCAGCGACACTACTTTGCGGTCCATGCCGTGCTGGATGTGAAGCATTCCGAAGCCTGGAATCGCGAAGTGCTGCGGCCGCTGGTGACGGAAGATCCGCGCCGCGCGCGCGCCATCGGCGAAGGTGCCGTAATGCGGCTTTGGCACGGCGCGCGGTGTTTCGAGCGCTACCGAGGCGAGTTTGGCCTGAACATTCCGCGCCGCGCCGCCGCTTGAACCTCAGGCGCCAAATCGAGGTGCGCCAAGAATGCGCTTTCTCGGCATCGGCGACTACTGCGATCTCAGCGCCATCTATCTGCGGCTTCTTGCCGAAGGGCACGAAGTCAAGGTTCATATCGCAAATCCATTCTGTCACGGCACGCTCAACGGCATGGTCGCTCGTGTTCCCAGCTGGGAGACGGAGCTCGATTGGCTTCGCGAGGCTGGTGAGGGCGGGATCATCCTTTTCGAGAACGTTGCCGAGCGGCGCGGGAATTTGCAGGATGAGCTTCGCCGCGACGGCTTCAACGTGGTCGGCGGCAGCGCATACGGAGACCGGCTCGAGAATGACCGCGGCTACGCCCAGGCGATCCTCAAGGATATCGGCCTCAGCGTCTGCCCCGTCCATGCATTCTCCGACAGAAGCGAAGCCATCCGCTTCTTGCGCGATCATCCCGGACGCTACGTCCTCAAATTCAACGGCCCGATCGAGTCGTTTGTCGGACAACTCAATGATGGTCGTGATGTCATGGCGTTCCTCGGAAGCCTACCGCCATTGGATGGCGTCGACAGCTTTGTCCTGATGGAGCACGTCGAGGGCGTCGAGATGGGAGTCGGCGCCTACTTCAATGGGGAACGCTTCCTCAAGCCCTCATGTCTCGACTGGGAACACAAGCGCTTCTTTCCCGGTGACCTCGGCGAACTGACGGGAGAGATGGGAACCATCGTAACCTACGACCGGACCGCGCGCTTTCATGACCTCACGCTCGGGCGCATGCAGCCGCTGCTGCGCGAGGGCGGGTATTGCGGCTATATCAACCTCAACACCATCGTCAACGAGCGCGGCATCTGGCCGCTCGAGTTCACCTGTCGTTTCGGCTATCCCGGCTACGCCATCCTCGACCCGCTGCAGGAGACGCCCTGGTCCAAACTATTTCATTCGATGGTGATGCGATCACGTGACCACTTCATCGCACGACCGGGTTTTGCGGCCGGGATCGTCATGACCACCCCACCTTTTCCCTATGCACTGCCGAACGTGAAGGTTCCAATTGGGTTACCGATCATGTTCGACGAGAGCCTTACGCGAGACGATCGGCGCCACATACACTATGGCGAAGTGGCAATGCACAACGGCCAGCTCGTTACCAGCGGTGCGTACGGCTGGACCATGGTCGTCACCGGCGTCGGCGAAACCATCGCCACGGCGCAGGAGCGGGTCAATGATCTGGCGGGACGCGTGTTCATACCCAATGCGCGTTATCGGCGGGATATCGGCAGCCGTTTGATCGCAGGCGATTTCGAACGCGTGGTGAGCCTGGGATTGCTCGACGAGTGCTAGCGATTCACGGCCGACTGCCGCGGTGTCGGATGCCCGGCCGCGCCAAGCCACGCAGCGTTTTCGAGAGCGAATTCAGTGGTTTCACGACCGCGGCTGGGATAAGGCTGAACGTCCTCGACGGATGAGGCGCCGCCCTTCCGACACGGTCGGAACCTGTGCCGACTGGACCTCGTTGTCGTGAGGGCTCGAGAGATGCACGTTCGCTATGGCAGCACGTAAGCTATCCCCCTATCGCGCGAAGCGGGATTTCACCAAAACCGCTGAGCCGAGCGGCAAATTGCGGATCGAGCCAGCCCGGTACCGGCGTTTCGTCATCCAGAAGCATGCCGCGTCGCGGCTCCACTACGATCTTCGCCTGGAACTCGACGGCGTCTTCAAGTCATGGGCCGTCACCAAAGGCCCGTCCTGCGATCCCGGCGACAAGCGCCTCGCCGTCGAGGTCGAAGACCACCCGCTCGATTACGGCGATTTCGAAGGCACCATTCCGCAGGGAGAGTACGGTGGCGGGACCGTCATGCTCTGGGATCGCGGATTCTGGATGCCCGACGGCGACGCGGATCCGGAAAAGGGATTGCGCGGCGGGGACCTGAAATTCACGCTCGCCGGCAAGAAACTGAAGGGGGGCTGGGTCCTGGTGCGCATGCGCCGCGATCGCGAGCGCGGCAAGCGCAACAACTGGCTTCTGATCAAGCACCGTGACGGCTATGAGTGCGAGAACGGAGCATCGGTCCTCGACCAGGATCGTTCGGTCGCTTCCGGCCGCACCATGGAGCAGATCGCTGCCGGAAAGGGGCGCGGGCCTACGCCGTTCATGCGCGGCGGGGAAGCCGCGATACCCGACGCCATTTGGCATTCAAACCGCACCGAGAGTGCGACGAAAGTGTCGGCCGCTTCCAAGAAAGCGGGAACAGCCGCGAAGGCGCGCTCCAAACGCTCGCGGACATCGATGCCGCAATTCATTGCCCCGCAGCTCTGCACGTCGGTGAGCCGCCCGCCGGATGGTGCGGATTGGGTGCATGAGATCAAGCTTGACGGCTACCGCATGCAGCTGCGTGTCGCCGACGGCGCTGCCGTGTTGCGAACACGCAAGGGCCTGGACTGGACCGGGAAGTTCAAGGCGGTTGCGGATGCCGCCGAGGGGCTTGCGAATTGCATCATGGATGGAGAGGTGGTCGCTCTCGATCACAATGGCGCGCCCAACTTTTCGGCCCTGCAGGCAGCGCTATCGGAGGAGCGTTCGGACGACCTGATCTATTTTGCGTTCGATCTCATGTTCGCGGAGGGCGAGAATCTCAGGCCGCAATCGCTGACCGATCGTAAGGCCCGCCTCCAGGACCTGTTGGCGCCGAGAGGGGGGCACAACGAGCACATCAAGTTCGTCGATCACCTGACCGAGCCCGGCGACGCGGTGCTGCAGTCCGCTTGCCGACTCAACTTCGAAGGCATCATCTCGAAGCGCGCCGATGCGCCCTACGAATCGCGGCGCACCGACAGTTGGCTTAAATCCAAGTGCCGAGGTGGCGAAGAGGTCGTGATCGGGGGATGGCGCGGCGGAAGGCAGAAGCTGCGTTCGCTGGTCGTCGGCGTTCATCGCGGCGATCACCTGGTGCACACCGGCAGGGTCGGCACCGGCTTCAATCAGCGCAACGCACCCGGATTGCTCAAGAAGCTGGTGGCGCTTGCCACGGACAAGAGTCCGTTTGGGGGCAAGAACGCTCCACGCAAGGAAAAGGACGTGACCTGGGTCAAGCCGGAGCTCGTTGCGGAGATCGAGTTCGCCGGCTGGACGCAGGACGGCAACGTTCGCCAGGGCGCGTTCAAAGGCCTGCGCGAGGACAAACCTTCCTCCGAGGTGCGCGCGGAAGAGCCGGCCCCGCCCAGGGAGGTGGATCTTGTCGAACTAAAGAAGGATAAGCCTTCGACGACCCAGGCGCGCGACAAAGCCGGCAGCAACGTCGTGCTCGGCGTCGTCATCTCCAAGCCGGACAAGCTGCTTTGGCCGCCCGAAGACCGGGAGGACGGCTTCACGAAGCTCGACCTCGCCCGCTACCTGGAGAAAGTCGGGCCCTGGATGATTGAGCATCTCAAGGGGCGGCCGTGCTCCATTATCCGGACTCCTGACGGGATCAATGCGGAGCGCTTCTTCCAACGCCATGCCATGCCGGGCATGTCGAACTTGCTCGAACTCGTGACCGTCGAACGCGGGCGCAAGCCGTATCTTCAGATCGATCGGGTCGAGGGCCTGATCGCAACCGCGCAGAGCGCTGCGGTCGAGTACCATCCCTGGAACAATCAACCGGGCAATCCGGCCGTTCCCGGACGATTGGTGTTCGATCTCGATCCCGCTCCCGATGTTGCCTTCGACAAGGTGATCGAAGCGGCAAGAGAGTTGCGCGAGCGGCTCGAGGCGACGGGTCTCGTCACGTTCTGCAAGACCACCGGCGGCAAGGGACTTCACGTCGTCACGCCGCTCGCGGTCAAGGAGAAGGAGGGGCTCGGCTGGAAGGACGCGAAAGCCTTTGCCCAGGCCATTTGTGCGCACATGGCCTCCGACAGCCCCGACCGCTACCTGATCACCATGGCGAAGAAGCTGAGAGGCGGGCGCATCTTCCTCGACTACCTGCGCAACGACCGTATGGCGACGGCGGTCGCTCCGCTTTCTCCCCGCGCGCGGCCGGGCGCACCGGTCTCAATGCCGTTGAGCTGGAGCCAACTCAGATCCGGCCTGGAGCCGCAACGCTATACGATGCGAACGGTGCCGAGCCTGCTCGCGAAGAGCGCGGCGTGGGAAGACTATTGCGATGCAGAACGTTCATTGAAAGCCGCGATCGAAAAACTCACGAGAAGCTGATCTCCGCCAGCGAAGCCGCCGCTACCTGAGGACGGCGGCACAGTGCTCAAATTCAAGTCATTCGACTACTCTTTGTGCGCTGCGCAATTGACGGGCGTTGTGCGCGAACAACGTGCAGCAGCGTTCATGCACGCGATGCGACTCAACTGATGGCTTGGTCTTAACGAATTGATTTTGCTCAACAACGTCTGCTCGCCCAGCGTGGCACGCTATTTGAAATGAGTGAGCGAGCCGCGAACCTCTAAAGCGCGGGCCGCAGGAGCAATCATGACCAAGCCTCTCGTTCCACCGACGTCTTCCGTGTCGCGCCGGCGCATTCTCAAGGACACGGCTGCGACGCTGTCCACCGCGGCATTATTCAAAGCGTTGAACCTTGCGTTTCCCGGCGGCGTGCGCGTCGCGCAGGCGGCTGGCCCCGAGGTGACGCAAGCCAATCTCGGCTTCATTGCGCTGACCGACGCCGGGGCCCTGTTCGTCGCCAAGGAGAAAGGGCTTTTCGCCAAACACGGCATGCCCGGCGTCGAGGTGCAAAAGCAGGCGTCGTGGGGCGCGACGCGCGACAACCTCGTGCTCGGGTCGGAAGGCAACGGCATCGACGGCGCGCACATCCTGACGCCGATGCCGTACCTGATTTCCGCCGGCAAGGTGACGCAGAATAACGTGCCGACGCCGATGTACATCCTGGCGCGGCTCAATCTCGACAGTCAGTGCATTTCGGTGGCCAAGGAATACATCGACCTCAAGATCGGTCTCGATACGACGCCGCTCAAATCCGCCTTCGAGAAGAAGAGGGCCGCCGGCAAGTCGGTGAAGGCGGCGAATACGTTTCCGGGCGGCACGCACGATCTGTGGATCCGCTACTGGCTCGCGGCCGGCGGCATCGATCCCGATAAGGACATCGAGACCATCACGGTGCCGCCGCCGCAAATGGTGGCGAACATGAAGGTCGGAACCATGGACTGCTTCTGCGTTTGCGAGCCATGGAATCATCAGCTCGTCAACCAGGGCATCGGCTACACGGCGATCAATACCGGCGAGCTCTGGAACAGACACCCGGAAAAGTCGCTCGGCATGCGCGCCGCCTTCGTCGACAAGAATCCCAAGGCCGCTCAGGCGATCCTCATGGCGGTGATGGAGGCACAGCAGTGGTGCGACCGGCCTGAGAACCACGAAGAGCTCGCCACCATCATGGGCAAGCGCCAGTGGATCAATGCGCCGGTCGCCGACATCCTCGATCGCACCAGGGGGAAATTCGACTACGGCATCCCTGGCAAGGTGGTCGAGAACTCGCCGCACATCATGAAATACTGGAGGGACCACGCCTCGTATCCGTTCCAGAGCCACGAGCTGTGGTTCCTCACTGAAGATATCCGCTGGGGCAAGCTCGAGCCCGGCTTCGACACCAAGGCGATCATCAAAAAGGTCAACCGCGAGGACCTCTGGCGCGCGGCTGCCAAGGAGCTGAACGTTCCGGCCGACCAGATCCCGGCCTCGACCTCGCGCGGAAAGGAGACGTTCTTCGACGGCAAGGTGTTCGATCCGGACAATCCCGCTGCGTATCTCAAGAGCCTTGCGATCAAGCGCGCGGAAATCGGATGAGCGCATTGAGGTCAGGCCGGGAGCCCAATGCGATGAACGCTATCCCCATGAGGCGGGCCACGACCGAGCCGGCGGCGCTCGCGGCCACGGTGGTGCCGCTCGAACCCAGGCGACCGGCGCTGGTGGCGCGCCTCAAGGCACGCCTGGGCGACATTGCCGGCCGGGTGGTGCCGCCTGTCATCGTGCTCGCGCTCGCCTTGCTGGTGTGGGAGCTGCTCTGCCGCAAGGCGGGCTCGACACTGCCGCCGCCCTCGCGCGTGCTCAGCGACACTTGGGAATTGATCGTCGATCCATTCTTCGACCGCGGCGGGCTGGACAAGGGCTTGTTCTGGCACCTGTCGGCGAGCCTGCAGCGGGTCGGGCTCGGCTATGCGCTGGCTTCGATTGCCGGTGTCGCGCTCGGCACGCTGGTCGGCCAATCGAACTGGGCGATGCGCGGGCTCGATCCGATCTTCCAGGTACTGCGCACGGTCCCGCCGCTCGCCTGGCTGCCGCTTTCGCTCGCCGCGTTCCGCAATGGCCAGCCGTCGGCGATCTTCGTGATCTTCATCACCGCCATCTGGCCCATCATCATCAACACCGCCGTCGGCATCCGCAATATCCCGCAGGATTACCGCAATGTCGCGCAGGTGCTGCGGCTCAATCACCTCGAATTCTTCGTCAAGATCATGGTGCCGGCCGCGGCCCCCTACATCTTTGCCGGCTTACGTATCGGCATCGGGCTGTCCTGGCTCGCGATCGTGGCGGCCGAGATGCTGATCGGCGGCGTCGGCATCGGCTTCTTCATCTGGGACGCGTGGAACTCCTCGCACATCAGCGAGATCATCTTGGCCTTGATCTACGTCGGGATCACCGGCTTCGTGCTCGACCGCATCATCGCCGCCATCGCCACCATCGTCACCCGCGGCACTGCCGCCAACTAGGGAGAGGCGCGATGGTGCCCTATCTCAAGCTCGATCACGTCGACAAGACCTTCGCGCGCGGCGCGCTCGAGACCCAAGTGCTGAGCGACATCACGCTCGGCATCGCCCAGGGCGAGTTCGTCTCGATCATCGGCCATTCCGGCTGCGGCAAGACCACGCTGCTGAATATCGTGGCCGGCCTCGTGCCGGTGACGCGCGGTGCGGTGCTGCTCGAGAACCGGGAGGTGAACGAGCCGGGACCGGACCGCGCCGTGGTATTCCAGAACCACTCGCTGCTGCCGTGGCTCACGGCCTACGACAACGTGCGACTCGCCGTCGACAAGGTGCTTTCCGGGAAGCGCACGCGCGCCGAGCGTCACGAATGGTGCATGCACAATCTCGAACTGGTGCAGATGGCGCATGCCAAGGACAGGCGGCCGGCGGAGATCTCGGGCGGCATGAAGCAGCGCGTCGGGCTCGCGCGCGCGCTCGCCATGGAGCCGAAGGTGCTGCTGCTCGACGAGCCGTTCGGCGCGCTCGACGCGCTCACCCGCGCCCACCTGCAGGATTCCGTGATGGGTATCCACGGCAAGCTCGGCAACACGGTGCTGATGATCACCCACGACGTCGACGAGGCCGTGCTGCTCTCCGACCGCATCGTGATGATGACCAACGGGCCGGCGGCGCGCATCGGCGAGGTGCTGGACGTGCCGATGGCGCGTCCGCGCAAGCGCCTCGCGCTCGCCGGAGACGCGACTTATCTCAAGTGCCGCCAGCGCGTGCTCGAGTTTCTCTACGAACGCCACAGCTTCGTCGAGGCGGCGTGAGGCACGGATGTCCGGCGATTTCACGTCCGAGCAGAAGCGCTACCTTGAAGGGTTCGTTACCGGCCTGCAGGTCGCGCGGCACGGCCGCGGCAACGAGGGCCCTGCCGCAGCCGAACCGGTCGGCCCGGACGCCGTGCATCTGCGCGCGCAGGATCGCGTCCTCAAGGCCGGCGGCAAGCTCTCCGAGCAGGAGACATTCAAGCGCGAGCAGCATCCCTTCGACGCCTATGGGCGCCTCAAGGAGCAGGCGGCGGGAAACGAACCCCCCAAGCCGGCGGACACCTTCCGCTGGAAGTACTTCGGCCTGTTCTATGTGGCGCCGGCACAAAGCTCCTACATGTGCCGCCTGCGCATTCCCAACGGCATCCTCAATCATGTGCAGTTCGCGGGCCTGGCCGACCTGGCCGAGCGCCATGGCGGCGGCTATGCCCATGTCACCACGCGCGCCAACCTGCAGATCCGCGAGATCGCGCCGAAGGACGCGGTCGCCATGGTCGAGGCGATCCAGGAACTCGGCCTCGCCTCGCGCGGCTCCGGCGCCGACAACATCCGCAACGTCACCGGCACGCCGACCGCCGGCATCGATCCGCAGGAGTTGATCGACACGCGCCCCTATGCGCGCGAATGGCACTTCCACGTCCTCAACGAGCGCGCGCTCTACGGCCTGCCGCGCAAGTTCAACGTCGCCTTCGACGGCGGCGGCACGGTCGCGGCGCTCGAGGACACCAACGATATCGGCTTCCAGGCGGTCGAAATCAAAGCCGGCTTCGGTGCCGAGCCGGGTTTGTGGTTCCGCCTGCTGCTCGGCGGCATCACCGGGCACAAGGATTTCGCGCGCGACACCGGCGTCATCGTGCGGCCGGCCGATGCCAGCAAGGTGGCGGACGCGGTGGTGCGCGTGTTCATCGACCACGGCGACCGCACCAACCGCAACACGGCGCGGCTGAAATACGTCATCGACAGTCTCGGGCTGGAGCAGGTGCTGGCGCTGACCGAAGAGAAGCTCGGCGCCAAATTCGCGCGCGTGCCGGCCGAAGCCGCGGCGCCCCGCCCGCCCGTCGACCGTGCGGCGCATATCGGCGTGCACCGGCAGAAGCAGCCGGACCTGCACTGGATCGGTGTCGTGCTGCCGGTGGGCAAGCTCACCGCCCAGCAGATGCGCGCCCTCGCCGGCATCGCGCGCGCGCTCGGCGACGGCGACATCCGCCTCACCGTCTGGCAGAACCTGCTGATCTCGGGCGTCTCGATCAAGAACCTGAAAGGCGCGCTGAGCGGCATCAAGGCGCTTGGTCTTTCCACGAGCGCGAGTTCGGTCCGCGCCGGCCTCGTCGCCTGCACCGGCAATACCGGCTGCCGCTTCTCGGCCTCCGACACCAAGCGCCACGCCGAGGAAATCGCCCGCTGGTGCGAGAGCCGCGTCGACCTCGACGGGCCGATGAACATCCATCTCACCGGTTGCCATCATTCCTGCGCCCAGCACTACATCGGCGACATCGGGCTCATTGCCTGCAAGGTGGAAAGCTCCGCGGACGATGACGCGGTCGAGGGCTATCATGTGCTGGTCGGCGGCGGATTCGGGCCGGACGCGGGACTGGCGCGTGAAATCTTCCGCGACGTGAAGGCCGAGGATGCGCCGATGACGATCGAGCGCATGCTCAAGGCCTATCTGGTGCACCGTGCCGCGCACGAAACCTTCCTCTCGTTCGCACGACGGCACGAGATCGAGGCGCTCAAGCGCATGACGGAGGCGGTGGCTTGAGCATTGCGCCGCGCCATCCCTTCCCGGAGCTGATCCCCGCCAGCGCTCCGTTCACGCCGGAGCAGCGCGTCTGGCTCAACGGTTTCTTCGCGGGGCTGGTCTCGCTCGAAGGCGGCGCGATCATGCCGCTGTCGCCGGCGCAATCCGCCGCGCTGATGCCGACGGCACCCGGCACAAGGAGCGACGACGGCGACGACGGCGCGGCCCCGTGGCACGACCAGACGCTGCCGCTCGGCGAGCGCATGGCGCTCGCCCAAAGCCGGCCGCTGCGCCGGCGCATGATGGCGGCAATGGCGCAGCAGGATTGCGGCCAGTGCGGATACAATTGCCAGGACTACTCCGACGCGCTGTTTGCGCGGACGGAACAGCGGCTGAACCTCTGCGTGCCGGGCGGCAGGGAAACCGCCCGCATGCTCAAGACGCTTTACGCGGAGCTCGACCAGGCGCCGCCGACTGCGCCGGCGGTGAAAACCTCACCGCCGGCCGACGCCGCGGTGGTTCCTGCGGCACCGGGACGTTCGCGCGACAATCCGGCCGAGGCCGCCTTTCTCTCCCGCACGCGGCTCAACAAGCCCGGTTCGGAGAAGGAGACCTGGCATGTCGAATTCGACCTTGCGGGCACCGGGCTCGACTACGCGGTCGGCGATTCGTTCGGCATCTGCCCGACCAACGATCCGGCGCTCGCCGACGCGGTGATCGCGGCGCTCGATGCGCCGGCTGACTTCCCGATCGCAGGGCGCACCCTGCGCGAGGTTCTCATCGACGGCGTCTCGCTCGGTCCCGCGCCCGACATGCTGTTCCAGCTCTTCTCCTACATCGCCGGCGGGCCGCGCCGGCAGAAGGCCAAGGCGCTGGCCGCGGGCGAGGACCCGGACGGCGACGCTGCAACCATCGACGTGCTCGACGCGATCGGGAAATTCCCCGGCATCCGCCCCGACCCCGAGGCCTTCGTCGAGGCGCTCGACCCGCTGCAGCCGCGGCTTTATTCCATTTCCTCCTCGCCCAAGGTCGATCCCCACCGTATCGCGCTTACGGTCGATGCGGTGCGCTACACCGTCGGGGAGCGCAAACGCCTCGGCGTTGCTTCGACCTTCTGCGCCGATCGCGTAAGCCCCGGAGACCGCATCAAGGTCTACGTCCAGAAGGCGCACCAGTTCGCGCTGCCGGCCGACCCTGCCGCGCCGATCATCATGATCGGCCCCGGCACCGGCATCGCGCCGTTCCGCGCCTTCCTGCACGAGCGCATGGCGATCAAGGCGCCGGGACGCAACTGGCTGTTCTTCGGGCACCAGCGCAGCGATTACGACTTCTTCTACGAGGACGAGCTCGCCGCCATTAAGGCCGCGCGCGTGCTCACCCGGCTCACGCTCGCCTGGTCGCGTGACGCCGAGCACAAGATCTACGTGCAGGACCGCATGCGCGAGGTCGGCCGCGACCTCTGGGCCTGGCTCGCCGAGGGCGCGCACGTCTACGTGTGCGGCGATGCCAAGCGCATGGCCAAGGATGTCGAGCGCGCGCTGGTCGACGTGGTCGCGGCGCACGGTCTGCGCTCGAGCGACGAGGCGGTGGCGTTCGTGTCCGACCTGAAGAAGCGCGGGCGCTATCGGCAGGATGTGTATTGAGGGCCGCATGACCGCGCCCGTGCCACATGCGCCCGCGGTGCGCACGACCTGCCCTTATTGCGGCGTCGGCTGCGGAATCATCGCGCAGTTCGACGGGCGCCGCGGCGCAGCAATCACCGGCGATCCCGCCCACCCGGCGAACTTCGGCAAGCTGTGCGCGAAGGGGACGGCACTCGGCGAGACGCTTGGTCCCGACGGGCGCCTGCTGCACCCCCTGCAGCGGCGCGCGGATGGCACGCTCGCGCCGATCGCCTGGGATGCGGCGCTTGATCGCGTCGCCGACGGATTTGCCGCCACGCTGGCGCGCCACGGCCCCGGCGCGGTCGCGTTCTATCTCTCCGGCCAGCTCCTGACCGAGGACTATTATGTCGCAAACAAGCTGATGAAGGGCTTCCTCGGCTCGGCCAATGTCGACCCCAATTCGCGGCTGTGCATGGCCTCGTCGGTCGCCGGCCATCGCCGCGCTTTCGGCGCCGATACCGTGCCGGGCACCTATGCGGACCTCGACGCGGCCGACCTGATCGTGTTGGTCGGCTCGAATGCCGCCTGGTGTCATCCGGTGCTGTTCCAGCGCATGATGCGCGCCAAGATGGAACGCGGCGCGCGCGTGGTGGTGATCGATCCGCGCCGCACGGTGACCGCCGAGGAAGCCGATCTCTTCCTCGCCATCGCGCCCGGCACCGACACGGCGCTGTTCTGCGGATTGCTGGTCCATCTGGTCGAGCGCGGCGCCACGGACGAGACCTATATTGGCGCGCACACCACCGGCTTTGCGGAAGCTTTGGCGCGGGCGCGCCAGCTCGCGCCCTCGGCCGCCGCGACCGCGCAGGCCACGGGACTGACCGAAGCCGGTGTCGGACACTTCTTCGACTTGTTCCACACGCGCGCGCGTGTCGTCACCTGCTACTCGCAAGGGGTGAACCAGTCGGCGCAGGGCACCGACAAGGTCAATGCCATCATCAACTGTCATCTCGCCACCGGACGCATCGGCAAGCCCGGCATGGGCCCGTTTTCCCTGACCGGTCAGCCCAACGCCATGGGCGGGCGCGAGGTGGGAGGGCTCGCCAACCAGCTTGCCGCCCACATGGGCTTCTCAGTCTCCGAAGTCGACCGGGTGCGGCGCTTCTGGAAGGCGCCGCGCATGGCCGAGCGCGAAGGCTTGAAGGCCGTACAGATGTTCGAAGCGGTCGCACGCGGCGAGATCAAGGCGCTGTGGGTGATGGCGACCAATCCGGCGGTGTCGCTGCCGCGCGCCGGCGTGGTGCGCGCGGGCTTGAGCAAGCTCGACCTGTTCGTGGTGTCGGAGAATGTCCGCTCGAACGACACCATCAATGCCGGCGCCCACCTGCTGCTTCCGGCGGCCGCCTGGGGCGAGAAGGACGGCACCGTGACCAATTCGGAGCGCCGCATTTCGCGCCAGCGTGCGTTCCTGCCGCAGCCGGCCGAGGCGCGACCGGACTGGTGGATCGTGTCGCAAGTGGCGCGCCGCATGGGTTTCACGCAGGCATTCGCCTATCGGTCCGCCGCCGACGTGTTCCGCGAGCACGCGGCGCTCTCGTGTTTCGAGAACGATGGCGCGCGCGACTTCGACATCGGCGGTTTGGCCGGAATACCGGATGCGGCCTACGACGCGCTCGAGCCGGTGCAATGGCCGGTGCCGTCCGTGCCCCACGGGGAGGCCGAGGAGGAGAAGCGATTCTTCGCAGCAGGCGGATTCTTCACGCCCGACCGCAAGGCGCGGTTCATCGCGCCGGACCGGCCCGCGCTGCGCGAACAGGTCTCAGTCGAATACCCGCTGCGCCTCAACACCGGCCGCATCCGCGACCAGTGGCACACGATGACGCGTTCGGGCTTGAGCCCGCGGCTTGCTCCCCATCTGCCGGAACCCTTCGTCGAGACACATCCTAGCGATGCCGCGGCCGCCGGCCTGACCGACGGCGGCTTCGCGCGGATCGCCACCGAACACGGCGCCTGCATTGTCAGGGTCATGGTCAGTGACGGCCAGCGTCCGGGCTCGTTGTTCGTGCCGATCCATTGGAGCGCGGAGACCGCGTCGTGCGCGCGCGTCGGCGAGCTCGTTGCGCCGCATACCGACCCCCACTCCGGGCAACCGGAGGCAAAGGCGACGCCGGCCGCGATCGCGCCGGTCTCATATGCGCAGCGTGGTTACCTGCGCGCGCGCCGCGCGCTGACGCCGCCGCACGGAACATGGTGGGCGCGGATCGCCGTCGCGGGCGGGATCGAGCATCGGCTGGCGACGAACCATGGCCCGCTGGTGTGGCATGATTTCGCCTATCGGTCGCTCGCCTCCGACGCGCGGCTCGCCGAGCGTCTCGACGATCGCGGTTACCGCGCCGCCGCTTTCGTCGACGGCGAGCTCACCGGCACGCTCTGGATCGCATCGCTCGACTCGCCCCCGGCGGAGGACGCGCTCGCGTGGTCCGCCGCCGACGTGGCGGACGGCGCGGCCGTGATCGTGCCGGCATCCGTCATGGCCGAGACCGAGCCTGTCGTTTGCGCGTGCTTCCAGGTCGAGCTCGCCGCTCTGCGCAAGGCGGTCATGGCGGGCGCAAGGACCGTCGCGGATATCGGCGCGGCGTTGCGGGCCGGCAGCAATTGCGGCTCCTGCGTGCCGGAACTCAAGAGGATCATTGCCCGTGAACGCATCGCGCATTCCCACTGAAGCCCATATGTCGGCGATGGCGACGCTTGCCCGGTTGCCGGTGTTCTTCGCGCTTGCCGGCAAGCGTGTCGTGGTCGCGGGCGGCAGCGCGGCCGCGGCGTGGAAGGTGGAGCTGTTGTCGGCGGCCGGCGCCGCCGTTGCGGTGCTCGCGTCCGATCCTTCGGACGAGCTGCGGGCCGTGGCCGCTGCGCCGTGCGATGGCCCCATCACGCTGCATCGCCGCGACTTCGACGCCCGCGACCTCGCCGGTGCGGCGCTTGCGGTCGGCGCCTTCGCCGACGATGCGCAAGCCAGGCGATTCGCCGACGCGGCGCGCGCTGCCGGCGTCCCGGTCAACGTGATCGACAAGCCCGCGTTCAGCGACTTCGCGTTCGGCGCAATCGTCAATCGCTCGCCGCTGGTGATCGGCATCTCGACCGACGGCGCCGCGCCGGTGTTCGCGCAGGCGATCCGCGCCAAGCTCGAAGGCATGATCCCGCGCGGTTTCGCGCGCTGGGCGCAAGCCGCGAAGCGCTGGCGGGAAGCGGTGCAAGCATCGGGCTTGAGCTTCGCGGCCCGGCGCGGCTTCTGGCAGAGTTTTACCGCGCGCGCTCTCGCCTGCCCGGAGCGGGAGCCCACATCCGCGGATTTCAATGACTTGCTGGCGGCGACCCGCGGGGCCGGGACGGCAGCGGAGCGCGGCTCGGTCACCTTGGTCGGCGCCGGGCCGGGCGATCCGGAGCTGCTGACTTTGCGCGCCGTGCGTGCGCTGCAATCGGCCGACGTGATCCTGTTCGACGATCTGGTCGCGCCCGCGATCCTCGATTTCGCGCGTCGCGAGGCGAAGAAGACACTGGTCGGCAAGACCGGCTTCGCGCCTTCGTGCCGCCAGGACGACATCAACGCGCTGATGGTGTCGCTCGCGTGCGCCGGCAAGCGCGTGGTGCGGCTCAAGGGCGGCGACCCGATGATCTTCGGGCGCGCCGGCGAGGAGATCGCGGCCTGCCGCACCGCCGGCATCGCGGTGGAGGTCGTGCCCGGCATCACCGCCGCGCAAGGCGCGGCGAGCCGGCTCGGCCTGCCGCTCACCCATCGCAAGCTCGCCCGGCGCGTGCAGTACCTCACCGCCCACGGGACCGACGGCAAGCTGCCGGCGGACATCGACTGGCGCAGTCTGGCCGACGCGTCGACCACTACCGTGGTTTATATGCCGAAGCGCGCGCTCGACGAACTCGCCGCCGCCGCGATCGCCCATGGGCTTGCGCCCGACACGCCGACGATCGCGGTCGCGGCCGCGACGCGGCCGGAGCAGACCATCATCGCGGCGACCATTTGCGAAATTGCCGAGCGTCTCGCTGCTGCGGCGCCGCAGGGTCCCGTGCTGGTCATGATCGGGCGCGCGCTTGGGGAGGAAGCCCTATGCCAGGTCAATGCTGCGGAAGGCGATCATCTACAGGCGATTGCACGCCAATATCGCGTTGACCAACCCGCGTGCAGCCGCCTAGCGTAGGGCGAAAGCGCGGCCAGCCGATGCCGGCGGAGAACTCCGGCAGGGCGAGCGCGGTCTCATGTACGGGGAGGTCCCATGTTCAGGTATTTGGTGGCGCTCGCGCTCGCCGGCTTCGTCGCGCTCGGCACGGCTCAAGCGCAGCAGAAGGAATTGACGCTTTGGACGCATTGGGCGGCCGAGCAGATCAAGCGCCAGTATGTGGAAGAAGCGATCGCGGATTTCGAGAAGAAGAATCCGGGGATCAAGATCAAGGCGTCCTGGTACGAAAAGAACGCGCTCTATGCCGCGCTCAAGACCGCCCTTCGTGCGGGCCAGGCGCCGGACATTTTCTACGCCGAACCCGATCAGGCCGAATATTACGAGAACAGCTTCCTGCTCGACCTTTCGAACCTCAATTGGGCCAGCATCGAGCCGTGGGCGAAGCAGGCCTGGAGCTACAAGGGCAAGCCCTATGGCCTGCCGCTCGAAGCGTGGACGGTCGAGCTCTACTACAACACCAAGCTCATGAGCGACCTCGGCATCAAGGTGCCGGACAATCTGCAGCTCTCTGCCGACGCCTTTCTCGACATGGTCAAGAAGGCCAAGGCGAAGGGCATCACGCCGATGGCGCTTGGGGCCGGTGACAGGCCGTACCCGGGCGCACACGTGACGCATGAAGCGCTCTTGCAAAAGCTCGGCACGGAGGACTACGGCAAGCTGCTCAATGGCAAGCTGGCATGGTCGGACCCGCGCGTCGTCGACACGTTGAAATGGGTTCGCGGCCTGGTCGATGCGGGCCTGCTGCCGACGACGTTCACGTCGCTCAAGCTCGGCGAGGCGCACATCTACTTCCACACCAAGCCCGGGGCGCTCACGTTCCTCAATGGCAGCTGGTACACCAGCCGCGCCTTCAACGCGCCCGACCAGGGCGGCCAGCCGGTCGGGTTTCCGCTCGGCATCATGAAATTCCCGGCTGTGCCCGGAGCCGTATGTCCGGAGTGCCGCAGCATCGCGGTCGGCGGCTCCTACGTGATCAATGCCGATACCAAGCACCCCAAGGAGGCGGTCGCGTTCCTCAACTCCTTCGCGACGCCCGAGATGGGCAACAAGTGGCTCGACCGCGTCATGGTGCAGACCGGCATCAAGAGTGACCCGACGAAGATGACCGGTGCCAGTGCCGAATACTTCAAGATGATCGAAGCCAGCAATCGCGGCGCGAAATACTTCTTCGGCATTCCGATCCAGGTGATGCAGGGCAAGCCGAAGGAAGTCTTCACGCAGGTCATCAACAACGCGTTCCCGGCAGGAACGATCGACGTTGACGGCGTCGTCAAACAGATGGGCGCCGCCTACTGATCATCCTCTGATGGCGGCAGACACGTCTTCGATGCGCGGTGACGGTCTGCGCCGGCCGTGGGGCGCGATCGTCGCGTTCCTGCTGCCGGCGCTGACGATTTATGTGGCTTTCACCGCCTATCCGGTGGTGCGGACCCTGTGGAACAGCCTGAACAAGGTGCTGCCGCGGCGCGACGTGTTCGTGGGTCTCGAGAACTACGTGACGCTGGCGCAGGACGAGATCTTCTGGCGCTCCGTGCGCAACACGATCACTTGGGCTTCGATCTCGCCGTTGGCCGAGGTCTCGGCGGGACTGATCCTGGCGCTTGCCCTTTACGCCAAGGTGCCGGGCGCGCGCTTCTTCCGCATCGCGTGGTTCACGCCGGTCCTGATGTCCTACATCGTGGTCGGGATCCTGTGGGTCTGGATCTACAATTTCGATTGGGGCCCGGTGAATGCGGCGTTGCGGGCGCTCGGGCTTGCAGGCTGGACCAAAGCCTGGCTCGGCAACCCCAATACCGCACTCCCGTCGCTCATTCTCGTCACCAGCTGGATGTGGACCGGTTTCAATATGGTCGTGCTGCTGGCGGCACTGCATTCGTTGCCCAAGGAAGTGATCGAGGCCGCCGAGCTCGACAATTGCGGCTGGGGACAGAAGGTCCTCTACATCATCCTGCCGCTGATCTGGCCGACGGTACTCAACCTCATCGTGCTGTCCTTCATCGGCAAGATGAAGATTTTCGACCTGGTCTGGATCACCACCAGGGGCGGGCCGCTGTGGTCGACCGAAACCGTCTCCACCTACGTCTACAAGCGCGCCTTCGAGTGGACGACGTTCGATCTCGGCTATCCGTCGACCATCGCAACCGTATGGTTCGTCATCGTGTTGACGGCCGTCCTCACCTTGACCGTGGCGCTGCGCCAGCGCGGCAAGCTCGAATACTGACCGCAATGACGAAGCCGCTCAAACACGCCCTGCTGCTGCTCCTGCTCGCCGGCTATACGGCGTTTGCGGCCGGGCCGTTCGTGTGGGTCGCGATCATGTCGCTGCGCACCACGACGGAGATCAACGCGGACCACTTTGCCCTGCCGTCGATCCTGCATTGGGACAAGTTCCCGACCGCCTGGTTCAACTCGAACTACAACGTCTATTTCAAGAATTCGGCGATGATCGTGATGTCGGCGGTCGCGATCCTCACGATCGTCGGGGCCATGGCGGCGCATTGTCTCGCGCGCTATCGCTTCCGGCTGAACCGGGTGATCTACTTCATCCTGTTCTCGACCATCATCTTCCCGCCGCAGATCACCATCATCTCCCTGTTTCAGATCCTCGTGCAGTACGGGCTGTACGATACGCGCGTCGGCCTCACCTTCGTGTATGTCGCGATCCAGCTGCCGCTGACGATCTACATCCTGGAAAGCTTCTTCGCCCGCATTCCGGCCGACCTGTTCGACGCCGCGCGCATCGACGGCTATTCGGAGTGGGAGATCTTCTGGCGCGTCAGCTTCCCGATCGCGTTGCCCGCGATCGCCACCACGGTGATCCTCAACTTCATCCTGCTGTGGAACGAGTTCCTCTACGCCGTCGTGCTGATCACCGACGATGCCAACCGCACGCTGCCGCTCGGCATCCAGCGCTTCATGGGCGATCAGCTCGAGGACGTGGGCATGATCGCGACCGGCCTGATGATCGCGATCGTGCCGGTGATCATCGTATACGCCTTCTTCTCGGAAAAACTGATCCAGGGCATGACCGCCGGAGCGGTCAAATGAGCGGGCGGGCACAATGGCAGTCGTGACGCTCGACCGGCTGACCAAGATCTACGACCGCGGTCACGCGCCTGCGGCCGATTCCGTAAGTCTCGAGATCCGCCACGGCGAATTCATGGTGCTGCTCGGTCCCTCCGGCTGCGGCAAGACCACGACGCTGCGCATGATTGCGGGGCTGGAGTCGATCTCCTCCGGCACGCTGTCGATCGACCGCCGCGTGGTCAACGGCGTGCCCGCCAAGGAGCGCGACATCGCCATGGTGTTCCAGTCCTATGCGCTCTATCCGCACATGAGCGTGAAGGAGAATCTCGCGTTCGGTCTGCGCCGCCGCGCCGTGGCGCGCGACGAGATCGAGCGCCGCGTCACCGGCGTCGCCGCTACGCTCGGGCTGTCGACCCTCTTGGAGCGCAAGCCGCATGCGCTCTCCGGCGGGCAGCGACAGCGGGTGGCGCTCGGCCGCGCGATCGTGCGCGATCCCAAGGTGTTCCTGTTCGACGAGCCGCTGTCGAACCTCGACGCCGCCTTGCGCGTGTCGACGCGCGGCGAGATCTCCACGCTGCACCGCCGGCTCGGCGCGACCATGATCTACGTCACCCACGACCAAGTCGAGGCGATGACGATGGGGTCGCGCATCTGCATCATGAACGGCGGCAAGGTCGTGCAGGTCGGAGAACCGCTCGAGGTCTACCGGCGGCCGGCGAATACGTTTGTGGCGAGCTTCCTCGGCAACCCCCCGATGAACCTGCTGCGCGCGACCGTCACCGACCACGCCAGCGGGCGCCAGATCCGTATCGGCTCGCGGTCGTTCCTCCTCGGGGCCGACCGCATGCCGTCTCTGCCACCCAATTCGGAGGTCATCTTCGGCGTCCGCCCGGAAAAGATTTCCGGCGTCGCGCGCGCCGACGGCGCCAATATCGAGGTCGAGGTCGTTCAGGTCGAGCCGCTCGGCGCCGAGACGATCTTTGCCGGGCGCATTGCGGGGGTCGACAAACCGATCTTCGCGCGCGTCGGCCCCGACATCCAGATCGGCGTCGGCGAGCGCCGTCAATTGGGCGTCGATCTGGCCGCGGCGCATGTGTTCGACCCCGACGGGATTGCGCTGCATCCGTGAGCGCCACGACGGAGAACGGGAAAATGGCAAAGCGCATAGCAATCGTCGGGGCCGGCGCGGTCGGCGGCTATCTCGGCGGTCACCTCGCGCGCACCGGCAACGACGTGACGCTGATCGATCCGTGGCCGGAGCACATCGAGGCGATCCGCAAGCATGGGCTGCGATTGTCGGGCATGACCGACGAGGAGATCTGCACGGTCCGCCTGCCGGCCATGCACATCACCGAGGTGCAATCCTTGTCGAAGCAGCGTCCGATCGACATCGCCATCGTCTCGAGCAAGTCCTACGACACCGAGTGGTCGGCGGTCCTGATCCGTCCGTACCTGTCGAGCGACGGCTTCGTGGTCTCGGCGCAGAATTCGATCAACGAGGAGACGATCGCGCGCGTGGTCGGATGGGGGCGGACGGTCGGCTGCATCGTCGGCAACAATTTTGGCGTCGACCTCTACGAACCAGGGTGTGTTCGCCGCACCATGCCGCGCGACTTCGCGGTGAAGTCGATCCAGGTCGGCGAAGTCCATGGACGCATGACGTCCCGCGCCGGGGAGCTGTGTGCCATGCTGGGGAGAATCGACGGCGCCGCCGTGACGACGAACCTGTGGGGCGAACGCTGGTCGAAGCTGTGCGTGAACGGCATGCGCAACGGCGTGAGCGCAGCGACCGGCATGAGCGGCAACGAGCGCGATGCGCACGAGCGGATCCGCCGGGTGGTCATCCGCCTCGGCGGCGAAGCGATCCGGGTCGGGCGCGCGCTCGGCTATCAGCTCGAGCGCATCACCGGCATCGAACCCGGGCGGCTGCTCGCCGCCTCCGAGGGCGACGCGGCGGCGCTGGCGGAGGTCGAGGCGCACATGGCCAAGGGAATGAGCGCGCAGGCGCGCAGCAACATCCAGCGCCCGTCGATGGCGCAGGACATCCAGAAGGGTCGGCGCACCGAGATCGGCGAGCTCAACGGCTTCATCGTTGAGAAGGCAAAGGAAGCCGGCTGCGCGGCGCCGACGCACGAGCGGATCGTGCAACTCGTTCGCGGCGTCGAACGGGGCGAGCTCAATCCACGGCCCGAGCTGCTGTTCGATCTCTGAGCGTGCTGTTGCGGAGGAAGTCCTGCCATGGGCGGCGCAGGTCCTGCCATCGTCGGCGTCGGCCACACGCGCTACGGCCGCCTGCCGGAGTTCGACGCCTATGGGCTCGGCCTGTGGGCGCTCAAGAACGCGGTGGCGGACGCGGGCCTGCGTTTCGCGGATATCGACGGCCTGATCGTCAACCGCATTCCCGACTACCAGCGGTTCTGCGAGATCGCCGGCATCGATCCGGACTACGTCGGCATCACGCCGGGGCAGGGGCGTTTCTCCGGCATCTGCATCGAGACCGCGGCGGCGCTGATCCGCGACGGGCTCGCCGGCACGGTCGCGCTGGTCTACGGCAATAACGGGCGCTCGGCCGGCGAGCGCTACGGCGGCGCCGGCGACACCTATGGCAGCGGCGGCGCCGGCAACTGGTTTCCCTACGGCATGACCTCGCCCGGCGCGTTCCACGCGTTGATGGCGCGCCGCCACATGGAGCTCTACGGCACGACCGCGGACCAGCTCGGCATCGTCGCGAAGACCTTCCGCGACCACGCCGCGCTCAACCCGGCGGCGGTGATGCGCAGCGCCTTCACGCTCGCCGACTACCACGCCTCGCGCTTCATCTGCGAACCGCTGCACCTGCTCGATTACTGCCTGATCAATGACGGCGGCGTCGCGCTGATCTTGAGCTCGGCCGAGCGCGCGCGCGACCTCAAGCAGCCGCCGGTCTACCTGCGCGGCTACGGCATGGCGACGACGCTGACGGGCTCGACGTTTCCGCCCGACGACTTCTGGCGCGAGTTGATGCGCAAGGCATCGGCCCGGAGCTTCGGCATGGCCGGCGTGTCGCGCGCCGATATCTCGACCCTGATGGTCTACGACAATTTCACGCCCACGGTACTGTTCTCGCTCGAGGGCAACGGCTATTGCGGCGAAGGCGAGAGCGGAGCGTTCGTCGCCGAAGGTCATCTGGCGCTTGGGCGCCGCTATCCGACCAACACCTCCGGGGGACATCTTTCCGAATCCTACATGCAGGGCTGGGCGCTCAACCTCGAAGCCGTGCTGCAGGTGCGCGGCGCCTGCGGGGCGCGGCAGGTGCAGGATTGCGCCTTTGCCCATTACATGGCGGCGGCGCCGGTCGTGACCTCGATCATCTATGGCCGGGAGCCGTCATGAGGCCGCTGCCGCACATCGATGGGCCGGACCGACCGTTCTGGGATGCGTTGCGCCGCCGCGAGGTCCAGGTGCAGCGCTGCCGCGACTGCAGCACGCACCGCTTTCCGGCGGCACGCAGCTGCGCGCATTGCCGCTCCGAGGAGAGCGATTGGGTGACGGTCGCGCCAATGGGCACGCTGGAAACCTGGTGCGTGTTCCATCGGCCGTATTTCGAGGATCTGCCCGTGCCCTACACGGTGATCCAGGTGCGGCTCGACTGCGGCGTGCGGCTGTTCTCCAATCCGGCCGGCGTCGAGACGGGTGGGCTGCGCATCGGAATGCCGGTCGAAGCGGTGTTCGAGGACGTGACGCCTGACGTAACCTTGCTGAAATTCGCGCCGCGGAAGGAAACCTGAATGAAGGCGATGGTGGTGCGGGCGCCGGGCGGCACCGAGGTGCTGCGGATGGAGACGGTCCCCGATCCCGTGCCGGGACCGAAAGACGTGGTCATCCGGGTCGACGCCTGCGGCGTGTGCTTCCACGACATCGTCACGCGCAACGGCACGCTCAAGGCCGGCGTGCAGATGCCGTGCATCCTCGGGCACGAGATTTCCGGCACGGTGGTCGACGTCGGGCGCGACGTGCGCGGCTTCCGCACGGGGAATCGCGTCGCCACCGTGCAGCGCTACCACATCTGCGGTTCCTGCCGGCATTGCCGCATGGGCCGCGAAACGCTGTGCCCGGAGCGCAAGTTCACCGGCGACGCCGGCATGGTCGGCGGTTATGCCGAGCTGATCGCGGTCGAGGACGACAATGTCGCGCTCGTGCCGGCAGGCGTCGCGCTGCAGGACGCTTCGATCGTCGCCTGCGCGGTGGGCACGATCCTGAACGCGATCCGCGAGATCGGACGGCTTGCGCCCGGCGAATCCACGCTGGTGACCGGCGCGGGCGGCGGGCTCGGCATGCACGCGGTGCAGCTGGCGCGGCTCGCCGGCGCGTTCGTGGTCGCGCAGACCACCTCGCCGGAGAAGGCCGATCAGATCCGCGCGCTCGGCGCGCACGAGGTCGTGGTGCATGCGCGCGGCGAGGACTTCTCCGCCGCGGTGCGCAAGGCGACCGGCGGGCAGGGGGTCGACGTCGCCATCGACAACGTCGGCAGCCAGTTGTTCGAATCGATCCGCCGCAGCATGGGCATCGGCGGGCGCTGGATCATGATCGGGCAGCTGACCGGCCAGTTCGTGCCGTTCAATCCCGCGCAACTGTTCCTGAAGAACGTCTCGATGCTGAGCGCGACCTCGACGACGCGGCGCCAGCTCGAAGACTGCCTCGCGCTGGTGGCGCGCGGCGCGGTCAAGCCGATCGTCTCGATGGCGCTGCCGCTGGAGGACGCCGCCAAGGCACACGAGCTGGTCGAGGCCGGGAAGGTGGCCGGCCGTATCGTGCTGCGGCCGAACGGGTAACGACGATGAAAGTCGACGCCGCGATCGTCGGCATCGGGACGAGCGCGTTCGGACGCGGTCTGCCGGATAGCCAGCTGCGCCTCGCGGCTGTCGCGTTCAAGCAGGCGCTCGCCGATGCAGGGCTCGACCGCGCCGACGTCGATGGCCTGTCGATCCATCTGGGTAGCCCGCTCGGCCTCGATTACGACCGCGTCGCCGAAGGCCTCGGGCTCGACATCCGCTACGTCAATCAGACCTGGCTGCACGGGCGCTTCGTCACCAATGCGCTGCAGCACGCCGCGCTGGCGGTGTCGGCCGGGCTCGCCGACGTGGTCGCCTGCGTGACCGCGGTAAGCTTCACGCGCGAGCGCGGCTTCCTCGGCGGTCCGGGCGACGTCGAGGGCAACCGCGAGGAGGGGGGCACGCATGGCGAGGCGCCGCCCTATGGGCTGACCGCGCCGGCCGGCGGCGCCGTGATCGCGATGCAGCGCTACATGCATCTCCATGGCGTGACCAGCGAAGACCTCGCGGCGGTTCCGATCGCCATCCGGCAGCATGCGCTGAACAATCCGCGCGCGATCATGCGCGAGCCGCTGACTCTCGAAGCGCACCAGTCGGCGCGCATGGTGGTCGATCCGCTGCGGCTGTTCGACTGCTGCCTGATCAGCGACGGCGCGGCGGTCGTGCTGGTGGCGCGCGGCGAGCGGGCGCGCGACTTGCGGCAGAAACCGGTGCGTATCGCCGCCATGCAGGGCATGCGCTCGGGGCGCGAGGAGTTCATCTTCGCGCCGCGCGGCCTCGGCATCAATCAGCAGTCGGGCGAGCGCATGGCGGCGCGGCCGCGCGATCTCGAAATCTTCGCCAAAGGCGCGGCGCGCGCGGACGTGCAGGGCTTCTACACCTACGATGCGTTCTCGCCGCTGGTGCTGTTCGCGCTCGAGCGCTTCGGCTATTGCGGGCCCGGCGAGGCGGCGGCCTTCGTGCAAGATGGGCGCATCGCGCCCGGCGGCGCGCTGCCGGTGAACACCTCCGGCGGCCTGTTGTCGGAAGCGCACGTGGCGGGTTGGAATTCGATCTGCGAGATGGTGCGGCAGTTGCGCGGCACGGCGGGCCCAAGCCAGATCGTGGACGCGCGCGTGCTGCAGTGGGGCACGGCCTGGGGCGATGCGGTGATTCTGACGAGGTGAGGAGCTGTAGGGTGGGCAAAGGCGCGAGACGGGACCAATCGGATTGGCACGGAATGTTGTGCGCCTTTGCCCACGCGTTTCATGTCCGACGGTCCGCGTGGGCACGGCGCGGACGTTGGTCGGCGCATCGATTGCGAGATCGGGGCCGCGCCTTTGCCTACCCTACGACAGTGGCGACATGACCACGCACGCCAAGCCGCGCCCCACCATCGGTCCGGACAGCGCGCCGTTCTGGCAGGGATGCCGCGAGCATCGGCTGATGCTTCCGTTTTGCGGTGCGTGCGGAAAGGCGCATCTGCCGCCGGGACCGGTGTGTCCGTTCTGTTTTTCCGACGCGATCACGTGGCAGCAGGCAAACGGCCGCGGCCGCATCAGTACCTGGACGGTGGTGCACAAGGCGTGGTTTCCGGCCTTCGCGGCGGAGACACCTTATAATGTCGTGCAGGTGGAACTCGACGAGGGGCCGCGCCTCACCTCGAGTTTTGTCGGCCACGCCAAGCCCGCCATCGGGGCGCGCGTCGAGGTCGTGTTCGACGACGTCGACGCGGAGCTGACCTTGCATCGGTTTCGGATTGTTCGTAGCCCGGATTGAGCGAACGCGAAATCCGGGGAAGTCTCGCCTGGAGCACTGCTGGTCCCGGGTTGCGTTGAGCGCAAGCCGGGCTACGGCCGATACACCGGCTCGGGCAGTCCCTTCACCCCGACGTCGAGCGCGAGCAGGGCGCCGGCCAGCGGCTCGGCCGCGAGTTGCTCGGGCGCGAGGCGGAAGCGCGCCGTCGTCACATATAATGTCCGCAGGTCTCCCCCGCCGAACGCGCACGCGGTCGGACGGCTGACCGGCAGCGGCAGCGTGCGTTCGAGGGAACCGTCCGGCGCGTAACGCATCAAGCAACCGCCGTCGAACTGCGCGCTCCACAAGAAGCCGTCGGAGTCGACCGATGCGCCGTCCGGCACGCCGGGGTGGGCGCTGGTTTCCGCAAACACGCGGCGCGGTCCGATCGTCCCGGCGTCGAGGTCGTAGTCGTAGGCGAAGATCGTGCGTACGTGGCTGTCGGCGAAGTACATGGTCGCGCCGTCCGGGCTCCAGGCCACGCCGTTCGACACCCAGATGCCGTCGTCGAGCGCGTCCACGGAACCCTCGGCCACGCGATAGAGACGGCCGCTGGCGCGCTGCATCGTCTTGGTCATGGAGCCGGCCCAGAATCGCCCGCGGGCGTCGCAGCGCCCGTCATTGAGGATGTTCTCGGCGGCCTGGTGTTCCGGGTCGGCGATGCGCGCGAAGGCGCCGCTGCGCGGGTCGTACAGCGCAAAGCCGTTGCGTCCCGCGATGATCAGCCCGCCGCTTGCGCATGGCGCAAACGAGCCGAGCTTCTCCGGCGGGGTGAAGCTCTCGACCTTATCCGTCGCCGGATCGAGGCGATGGATCGCGGGCTTGAGCGCATCGATCCAATAGAGCGCCTGTTCGCCGGCATGCCAGCGCGGCACCTCGCCGAGCACGTCCTGCGTGTTCGCCACGCACGTCGCGTTCATCGTGTGTCCCGCGCCTGCGTCGCCGGCGTGAAGAAATCCGCCAGCCGGTTCTTCTGCAGCTTGCCGGTCACCGTCAGCGGCAAGTCGCTTTCATGCACGAACCTCATCAGCCGCGGCACCTTGTAGGCGGCAAGCTCGCGCCGGCAATGCTCCAGCAGCGCCGCTTGGTCCACGTCCTGCGCCGGATGGCGCACGATCACGGCCGCGATGACCTCGTCGCGGCGCCGGTCGGGCACGCCGGTGACGAAAGCGAGCTTCACCGCCGGATGCTTGAGCAGGATCTCCTCGACCTCGACCGGCGCGACATTGATGCCGCCGGTTTTGATCATCTCCTTGATGCGGCCGCGGAAGTGCAGGCGTCCTTCCGCGTCGAGGAAGCCGAGGTCGCCGGTGATGAAATACCCGGCGGCGTCGAACGCGGCGCGGTTCTTGTCGGCGTCCTTGTAGTAGCCGATGGTCACGTAACCCTTGAGGCGGATCTCGCCGATCGCGCCGCGCGGCTGCTCGTTTCCGGTTTCGGGATCGAGGATGCGCAAGTCGACGCCAGGCAGTGGCCGGCCGACGGTATCGCACTTGATATGGAACGGATCGTCCGCGTCCGTGACGGTGCAATTGCCGTAGGACTCGGTGAGGCCGTAGATCGTCGAGAAGTTTGTCACGCCGAGATCGACGATGCGCTGGAGCTGCTCGGGCGTACCGAGCGTGCCGCCGCGACGCATGCGCGAAATGTCGTATTTCGCCCGGTCTGGATGCTCGAACAGCGCCTGCGCCATGTTCGGCGTGCCGTAGAACACCGTGCAGCGTTCCGCGCTGATCAGGCGCAACGCTTCGCCCGGCTCGAAGCTTTCCTGCAGCACGACACAGCCGCCATGGGTCATCAGGTTGAACAGCGCGTTCTCGCAGCCGAGTCCCCAGAACAGCGAGACCGCGAGCCATAGCCGGTCATGCTCGGTGACGTGCATGCGCTCGCCGATCTGCCACATGTTCTCGATCAGCGCATAGTGCTGCAGCTGCACCCCCTTGGGCGTCGAGGTCGATCCGGAGGTGTAGAGGATATAGGCGACGTCGGCCGGCTCGACGGCGGCGCTGGCGCGATCGAGCGCGGCGTCGTCGACCGCGCGGCCGCGCGCATGGACGGCCTCGAAGGAAAGCGATCCGCGATAGGCGCGCAGCCCGACATGGATCACATGTTTCAAATCCGGCAGCGATTGCGCCAGCGGCTCCAGCTCCGCCAGCATCGCGAAATAATCGCTTTTGAGGAAGGCGCTGCTCGCGATCAGCATGACGGCGTCGGAATGCGCCAGCACATGGCGCAGCTCGCGCGCCGTGACCCAGGTGTTGACCGCCACCATGATGGCGCCGAGCGAGCAGATCGCCAGGTCGGCGACGATCCATTCGGGCTTGTTGCCCATCAGGATCGCGACCATGTCGCCTTTGCGGACGCCAAGATCGTGCAGGCCCTTGGCGAAGCTGCGCACCTCGTCGCGCAGCGACGCGTAGCTGAAACGCTTGCCCGCGCCGAGGAGCGCCTCGCGCGCGGGAAACCGCGCCGCCAGCTCGTCGATCAGCCGGGGAATCGTACGGCTGGCCGGCATGACGGCGGGCGCGACCGGCCGGCAGAGGCTTGGTTCCATCGGCGCGATCTTCAATTGCGGGTTGACGCGTGTCAATTTGCCTGCGGCCTGCGCGGCAAAAGCGCAGCGCGCCTCGCACGCGGCGCGGATCGCGTTGGCGGTTTCGTCAAATTTCGTCTAAGAGTTGTCGAGCGCGACCGCAAGCATTGCGGTCGCCGCCACGGCGGGGACCACATGAGCTACTTGAACAATGTCAGGCTGGCGTTCTCGGGGACCTTCCAGGCCGACATCTCCACGGTCAACAACGACGTGCGCCACTTCGACAACGCCACGTTCGAGCCGCGCTTCCAGGACTTTCAGTCGACGGCAAATCCGGATGGCCCGCTCAACGGGTGGTTCAGCCCGAACGGCTCGGGCGCGTTTCGGCTGATCGATTGCAGCGTGACCGGCGTCTGGTACGCCGACGGCACGTCGACGGCCGATCCGACGCAGGATCCCGCCGTCGGAATGCTGATCGGCGGCTCCAACGAACGGGTGAGCGGCAAGCTCGTCGACGTCGACCCGCAATGGCAGATGGCATCGCAACCTTGGGGACTGGAGGTGAAACTGACCGATTCCCAGGGCGTGGCGGCATTCGGCGGCAAGTTCCGTCCGAACGCCTTCCGCGATATCCTGTTCACGCGCGTCCGCGGTCCGGGCAGCGACGGCGGCGCATCGGGCGTGTTCCAGTCGGTGCTGGAGGATGTATCCTGGGCCGCCGACGGCACGCAGAGCCGCTTCCTGCAGGAACTGCCCGGGGCGAGCGCGAACGGCCTGCTGTCGATCCGATTGATGACGTTCGGCTACGTCGGAGACTGGACCTCACCCAACTACACCCTGGGCACCGTGCTGGGCGTCATCGGACCATGCGGCGCGGATGAGCCGTCGTCCTTCGTGTTGGGGCGGCGTTTCACGCCGGCATCGCAACAAAGCGGCGCGTCATGGCAGGGCATCAATTATTTCACCGGCTTCGTCGACGAGCCCGCCGGCACTCTGTTCCTCGATCTCGGCAATGCGCTGCCGCTGCAGGACACCACGGGCACGATGCTGCCGATCGGCGCGCTCAGCGTCGGTCTCCTGCTCGATCCGACGTTGGCCGAGCAGGCCCCGGTCACGGCGCAGAATTTCCAGCCGCTGGGCGCGATCTCCTATCTCGAGGCAGGCTGGCTCGCCGCCACCAGCGGCGTCGTGGCGTTGCCGCTCACCGCGGCGCAGATCGAACAGTCGCGCACCGCGCCGCTCGCTTTGGTCACCCAGCCGGCCGGCAGCGGTGGACCGGTCGTGGCCATACGCGAGACCCAGGATGGCTTGTTCCTATGCGCCGAGCCTTCGGTGCTGCGCATCGACGCCGGCGGCAGCAAGTCCACGACGATCTTCGCCGCGAAGTACGGCAAGCGTGTTGCGGGCGTTCAGGTGAACACGACGCAGCAAGGCCCGCAGGAAGGCGCCGGAGGCGGCATTCCGAACGAGATCGACCCACCCAAGGCGGACATTCCGGTGATGGGCACGCCGGAGGATGCGGTGATCCTTCCATCCAGCGCGCCGACGACCGGGCCTGACGGCCGTGCCGAATTGACGGTGCAGACCAAGGCGCCGAACAATCCACGCAAATACCTGGACGGTCAGGTCTATCTGATCCAGTACGGCGCTTCCGGCCAGCCCACGACCGCCTACAACCAGTTCGACTACATCGCCGTGCATGTGCGCGACGCGTTCGAGGTTCCGGCCAAGCCGACCTGGGACGACGTGCGGCCCATCCTCACCCAGTTCGGCAACCTCTATCCGATCATGAGCCGGGGGATGTTCGACCTTGCCGACCTGGCCGAAGTGAAACGCAATGTCCAGCTGCTGCGGCTTGCGTTCGGACTGGAGATCGAAGACCCGAACTACATGCCGGTGACGCGCGACCTGTCGGACGCGAAGCGCCAGATGATCCGGAACTGGCTCGACGGGTTGGCGGCGGAGAGCGCCGGCACGCCGCCGCAGGAGGCGAGACAGCAACCGGCCGCGCCGCTGGCGCTGCGGGCCACCCGCGCCGAGGCGCTGGAGCGTGCGGCGCCCGGTCCGGTCGAGCCGATCGGCGGCAAGACCCGCTTTGCCCGCACGCTACGCATAGTGCGCAAGCCGTATGTCTGATCACGACGCGGCAGTGTGGCGGTTCAGAAGTCCGCAAAGCACTCGCGGCGAGTCCGGATTGCGGACTTCTGAACCTAAGCCACACTGGAATCAACAAGCTGCTAGTGTCCTTCGATTCCGAAGTTCGTACGCGAGGATGCTGCACGATGAGACGAACTTCGGAATCGGGACACTAGCTACCCCTGGGGGAGCGCCATGCTGAAGATCGAAGCGGCCATCGTCGAGCAGGTCCGCGCCGCAACCAACGCCATCGACCTCTACGCCCATCTGCAGGCGGCGATCGAGCTCGAGCACGCGACCATCCCGCCTTACCTGACCGCGCTCTATTCGATCAAGCGCGGGAGCAATCGCGAGGCCGCGGCCATCATCCGCTCGGTGGTGGTGGAAGAAATGCTGCATATGACCATCGCCGCCAACGCCCTCAACGCGATCGGCGGCGCGCCGCAGATCGACAAGCCGAGGTTCATTCCGCAATACCCCGGCACTTTGCCGATGAACGTCCACGAGACGCTGAAGATCGGGCTCGAACCGCTGTCGCGCGACCTGGTTTCCGGCGTGTTCATGGTGATCGAGGAGCCGGAAGATCCGCTGCATTTTCCGGTGAAACCGCTGGCGCTGGAAGCCGCGCCGGGCTTCGCCACGATCGGACAATTCTACCGCGCCATCATGGACAAGGTGCTCGAGCTCGGTGATCGCATCTTCACCGGCGACCCCGCACGCCAGGTGTCCGGCGCTCCGTGGTTCGCCAGCTCGGAGCTTTTTCCCATCACGCGTGCCGCCGACGCGGTGAAAGCCATGGGCATCATCGTCGAGCAGGGGGAGGGGACCAAGCAAAGCCCGCTCGACCCCGAGCGCGAGCTTGCGCACTACTACCGCTTCGCCGAGATCTTCAATCAGCGCAGGCTGGTGCCCGACAAGAGCGTTCCGGAAGGCTATTCCTATTCGGGCGACCCGATCGTGCTCGATACGTCCGGAATCTGGAACATGCTCGGCAACCCCAAGGTGGCGGACTATCCCACCGGCAGCGCGGCGCGGCGCAATGCCGATCAATTCAATTACATCTATACCAACCTGCTCACCGCGCTGCACGACACCTTCAACGGTCGACCGGAGCGCCTCGATCAGGCCATCGGCGTGATGTACGAATTGAAGCTGACGGCGGACCGCCTGATCGCGATCCAGCTCGACAACGGCGAACAGGCCGCCCCGACGTTCGAATACGCCGCCGTGAACGTATGAGCGTCCTTGAGCTTCGCATTGCATGCATCCGACGATCGCCATCCTGGTGGTGGGGCTCACCCCACGCCATCTCGGCCCGGATACGCCGCAGCTCTCGCGCTTTGCCCGTGGCGGAGCCGTTCGCCCGCTGACGACGGTGACGCCCGCCGTCACCTGCGCGGTGCAGGCGACGTTCATGACCGGCGCGCTGCCGCGCGATCACGGCATCGTCGCCAACGGCTGGCTGTTCCGCGACCTGATGGAAGTGTTCCTGTGGCGCCAGTCCAGCCGGCTGGTGAACGGCGAGAAGATCTGGGAGGCGGGCAAGCGGCGCGATCCGGCATTCACGGCCGCCAACCTGTTCTGGTGGTACAACATGGCGGCGACGCATGACATCGGCGTCACCCCGCGGCCGATCTACCGGGCGGACGGCCGCAAGCTGCCGGACTGCTACACCAAGCCGCTCGAACTGCGCCACGAGCTCACGCAGCGCCTCGGCCCATTCCCGCTGTTCAGCTTCTGGGGACCGGCGACATCGATCGCGGCGTCGCGCTGGATCGCGGACGCCGCCGTTCATGTCCGGCGTACCCGCGCCCGCCACCCTCACGCTCGTCTATCTCCCGCATCTCGATTACGACATGCAGCGGTTCGGCCCGGACGATCCCCGCGTTGCGGCGAGCTTGCGCGACGTCGATGCGGTGGCCGGCGCCCTGATCGCGGATGCGGCGCGCGACGGGGCGCGCGTGATCGTCCTGTCCGAGTACGGCATCGTGCCGGTCGCCACGCCGGTGCACGTCAATCGCGCGCTGCGCCAGGCCGGACTGCTACGGGTGCGCCGCGAGGGCGATGGCGAGCTGCTCGATCCGAACCAGTCGGAGGCATTCGCGGTCAGCGATCACCAGATCGCGCACGTTTACGTGGCGAAGCCCGACCTGCGTCGAGGAGGTGCGCCGCATCGTGTCGGATCTCCCCGGCGTGGAATGCGTCCTCGATCGCGCGCAGCAGGCGCGCTTCGGCCTCGATCATCCGCGCTCCGGGGAACTCGTTGCGCTGGCGCGGCGCGACGCCTGGTTCACCTATTACTATTGGCTCGACGACCGCAACGCGCCGGACTTCGCGCGCCTGGTCGAGATCCACCGCAAGCCCGGCTACGACCCGGTCGAACTGTTCCTCGATCCCGCCATTCGCTTTCCCCGGCTTGCGATCGGATGGCGGCTTGGCCGGCGCGCGCTCGGCTTCTCCACCCTGATGGATGTGGTTCCGCTTGACGCGACGCTGGTCAAGGGCTCGCACGGCCGCGTCATCGACGATCCCGCCGCAGGTCCGATCTTCATGTCGAGCGAAGCGCGGTTGACGCCGGACGGGCCGGTTGCGGCGACCGCCGTGAAACACACGATCTTGCGCCACATCTTCGAATGAGCGACTATTCGCTGATTGGGTCGGGGCGGGATTGGAGCGAACGATGGCGGATCGCGACGACAACGGCTCCTCCGAACGACGCGGCGAGCGACTGGTCTGTCCATGCTGCGGCTCCGGCCTTGCGCTGAAAAGCAAGCGACCATGGCCTTGCGCTGGAGGCCGACGGCGGCCGCGCCATTCCGGCCGCGGCGGGAACGATGTTCATCGATCCCCATGCGCACATGATCTCGCGCACCACCGACGACTACGAGGCGATGGCGCGCGCGGGCGTCGTCGCCGTGATCGAGCCGTCGTTCTGGCTCGGCCAGGCGCGCACCAATCTCGGCAGCTATGTGGATTATCTCTCGACCATCCTCGGTTTCGAGAAATTCCGCGCCGGGCAGTTCGGCATCCGCCATTACTGCTGCATCGGGCTCAATCCGAAGGAAGCCAATAACGAGGCGCTCGCCGAGGCGGTGCTCGAGGTGCTGCCGCACTTCGCCGTCAAGGAGAGCGTGGTGGCGCTGGGCGAGCTCGGCTACGACGAGCAGACCGCGCAGGAGGACAAGTGCCTGCGCCTGCAGATCGATCTCGCCAAGGAGCTCGACCTGCCGATCATGATCCACACGCCGCACCGCGACAAGCACCGCGGCACCTTGCGCACGATGGACGTGCTGGCCGAGCATGGGTTCGATCCCGCGCGCTGCGTGATGGATCACAACACCGAAGAAACGGTACGCGAGGTGCTGGAGCGCGGATACTTCGCGGGATTCTCGATCTATCCCCACACCAAGATGGGCAATGAGCGCCTCACCGAGATCGTGCGCCACTACGGGCCGGAACGGATCATCGCGGATTCGGCCTGCGACTGGGGCGTATCGGATCCGCTGGCCGTGCCCAAGACCGCGGCCCTGATGGCCGAGCGCGGCCTTCCCGCCGCGGCGATCCGCCAGGTCACCTACGACAACGCGCTTGCCGTCTACGGCCTGTCGGGCGCGATGAAGCAGTCCGATTGGCTCGACCCGGTGCCGATCGATCAGCGCACGCTGTTCCAGGGCAACAGCGTGCTGCGCGGCGGGCAGGCGCCGCGCATCGAGGCGCCGCAGCGCGCGATGAGCGATCTCAGGATCAGCTAGAGCTCTGGAACAACCGTTCCGACGCGAGCTGCGCGCCCTCTTTCAGCGCGCGCAGCTTGGCCCACACGACGTCCTCGGCGACGCGTCCCATTCCCGCCGACGTGTCGAACCCGCAATCCGTCCCGGCCAGCACGCGTTGCGGGCCGCCGACCGCCGCGGCGATCCGTTCGATGCGGTCGGCGATGACCTCGGGGTGCTCGACGAAGTTGGTCAGTGTATCGATGACGCCGGCGATGAGCAGTTGATCCTCGGCCAGCGGCACCTGCTCGAGCACGCGGTATTCGTGCGCGTGGCGCGGATTGGCAAACGGCAGGAACAAGGCCCCCACATTGGCCTGCAGGATCGCCGGCAGGATGTCGCGCAACGCGACATCGTGGTCGTGCGGGCCTTCGTAGTTGCCCCAGCACACGTGCAGCCGCACCGCCGCGCGCGGAATGTTGCGCAGCGCCTTGTTGATGGCCGCGACGACGAGCTCGACGAAGGCGACGAAGTCGGCGAGCGGGCGGTCGCGGTAGGAGGTATGGCGCTCGAGCGCGAGATCGGGACAGTCGAGCTGCAGCAGGAAGCCGTTGCGCACGATCGCCTCGTATTCGACCTGCAGGGCGGCGCCGAGCGCGTCCAGGTAGCGTTCGAACGTATCGTAGTGTTCGTTCTGCACGATCGCTGCGACGATGCCGGGCGAGGGGGCGGTGAGGAACGACTCCACGAACGCGCCCTTCTCATCCGCGAGCGCGGAGCGGAAGTCGGCGCATTCGGCTTCGATCAGCGAGGTACCGGCATAGCCGATCGCGCCGATCGCCTTCGGCAGATGCGCGCGGTTGGAAACCCGGTCGGCTGACGTCACGCGCTGCTGGAACGTGCTCTTGTATTGCGGATAGGCGTCGAGATCGGCATGCATCGGCCGCGTGCCGCTGCCGCCGAGGCCGGTGAGGCGATGGCGCATGTAGAGCACGAACGACTCGCGCGATTGCTCGCCGTCGTCGATCACGTCCAAGCCGGTTTCGACCTGTTTCCTCACGACCGCGCGGACCGCGGCACGGCCCTGGGCCTCGATCTCCGCCGCATCGACGGCCGCGCCGGCGACGCGCTGCGCGTAGAGCCGCGTCAAGGCGGCAGGCCGCGGCAGGCTCCCCGCATGCGTGGTCAGGATGCGATGTTCGCTGCGTTGCATGTTTCCCCGCTTGCGCGCTTTCCTGTTAGTTTCGTTTCGCCAATGTCCACCGATCGCGGTTTCGATACCATCATCGTCGGCGGCGGTTCGGCCGGCTGCGTGCTGGCCAATCGCCTGTCCGCCCATTCGGCCCATAGGGTCCTGCTGCTCGAAGCCGGCGACGACGTCCCGCCGGGGCGGGAGCCGGACGACATTCTCGATCCCTATCCGTCGTCCTACTACAACAAATCCTACATGTGGCCGGCACTGAAGGTACATTGGCGCGAGCGGCACAACTCGCCGGCGATCGCTTTCGATCAGGCGCGCATCATCGGCGGCGGATCGAGCGTGATGGGAATGGTGGCGTTGCGCGGCACGCCGGACGACTACGACGAATGGGAACGGCTCGGCGCCGCGGGCTGGGGCTGGGACGGCGTCCTGCCGTACTTCCGCAAGCTCGAGAACGATCTTGATTTCGGCGGCGGACTGCATGGCCGTGACGGCCCGATCCCGGTGCGGCGGATCTCCCGCGCCGACTGGACACCGCTCGCCCGCGCGGCGCACGAATTCGCGCTGGCGCGCCAGCTTCCGTTCGTCGCCGACATGAACGCCGACTTCCGCGACGGCTATTGCGCGCTGCCGATGAGCAACACCGCGGCGCATCGTGCGTCGGCTTCGATCTGCTATCTCGACGCGACGGTACGTCGCCGCGCCAACCTGACGATTGCGACCGGCGCGAAAGTCTCGCAACTCCTGTTCGATGGCCGGCGCGCGACCGGGGTCGCGGCGACGAGCGCCGGAGAGCAGCGCGAGTTTCGCGCCCGGGAGATCATCCTGTGCGCCGGCGCGATCCACACGCCCGCGATCCTGATGCGCGCCGGGGTCGGGCCGGCCGATCACCTGCGCGAACGCGGCATCCCGGTCCGCGCCGATCTCTCCGGCGTGGGGCAAAACCTGCAGAACCACCCGGTGCTGTTCATCGGCGCGCACCTGCGGCCGCATGCGCGCCAGCCGCCGAGCCTGCGCACGCTGCAGGTGTCCTGTTTCCGGCTGTCATCGGGCCTTCCCGCGTGCGCGCCGACCGACCTGTTCATCCATCTGCAGAGCAAGTCGTCCTGGAACAGACTCGGCGGTGAGATCGCGAACTTCGGCCCGGTGCTGTGGAGGCCGTCGTCGCGCGGACGCGTTTCGCTCAGTCGTGGCGCGGACGATCAGCCCTTGGTGGAATTCAATTTCGTCGGCGATGAGCGCGACCTGCAGCGGCTCAAGTTCGGATTGCGCTGGACCGCCGAGTTTCTCTCGAGCCCCTCGGTGCGCGCGTTGTGCGGGGAGCCGTTTCCGGTGCGCTTCACCGACCGGCTGCGCCGGCTCAACCAAAAGACACGTGCGAATGCATGGAAAGCCTCGGTTGCGGCGCGGCTGCTCAATGCCAGCCCGCGCGTCAGCGACCATGGTCTCCGCCTGCTGACCGGTGGAGCGCGCTCGCTTCCGGACCTCATGAGCGACGAGGATGCGCTCTCCGAGCACGTCCGTCGCAACGTGGCCGGCACCTTCCACGTCAGCGGCACCTGCCGGATGGGAGCGCGCGACGATCCGGACGCGGTGGTCGATTCCGTGGGACGCGTGCATCGCGTGGACGGGCTGCGCGTCGCCGACGCCTCGGTGATGCCCACCGTCCCACGCGGCAACACCAACCTGCCCACCATCATGATCGCGGAGAAGCTTGCCGCGGCCATGCAGGCCAACTAACGTCGCCGGCAAAGCAGAAAATGCAGATAAATCGGGGAGGAACAGGTCATGGGGAAAATCTCCAGGCGTACAATTCTGGCTGGCGCCGGGGCGCTTGCAGCCGGCACCGCCAGCCGCCGCGCGCGTGCTGCGGAGTTCGATCTGAAATACGGTAACGACCTGCCGGCCGCGCACCCGATCAACAAGCGCGCCGCGGAAGCCTGCGACGCGATCCGCGCCGCGACCAACGGCCGGGTCGACATCAAGATCTTCCCCAACAGCCAGCTCGGCGGCTCGACCGACATGCTGAGCCAGGTGCGCTCCGGCGCGCTCGACATCTTCACGGTCGGCTCGCCGCTCGCCAACCTGATTCCGGTCTCGGCGATCCCGAGCATCGCGTTCGCGTTTCCCAATTTCGACGGCGTATGGGCCGCGGTCGACGGCGACCTCGGCGCGCACATCCGGGCGCAGATCGCCACCATCGGCTTGGTGGCGTTCGACCGGATGTGGGACAACGGCTTCCGCCAGATCACCACCAGCAACAAGCCGATCAACGATCCGAACGATCTCAAGGGCTTGAAGCTGCGCGTGCCGGTCAGTCCGCTATTCACCTCGATGTTCCGCGCGCTCGGCACCGCACCGACCGCGATCAATTTCGTCGAGGTCTATACCGCGCTGCAGACCAAGGTCGTCGACGGCCAGGAGAATCCTCTCGCCCTGATCGACGCGGCGAAATTCTACGAGGTGCAGAAGTACTGCTCGCTCACCGGGCACATGTGGGAAGGCTTCTGGATGGTGGCGAACCGGCGCAACTGGGAACAGCTTCCCCCGGATCTTCGCGCCACCGCGACGCGCCTGCTCAACGAAGGCGCCGTGAAGCAGCGCGCCGACATGGCGACGCTCAACACGACGCTCGAAGCGCAGCTGAAGGAAAAGGGACTGACCTTCAATAGCGTGAACAAGAAGCTGTTCCAGGAGGCGCTCAAGACCGCAGGCTTCTACAACGAATGGCGCGGCAAGTTCGGCGAAGCCGCCTGGAAGACCCTGGAGAAATACAGCGGCGCCTTGTCCTGACGCGGGTATGCCTTCGTGTCGCACCACCCCGACGGCGCCGACGCGGCGCCGCCCCTGCCGCGCACCCGGATCGAGCAGGCCGAGCGGTTTCTCGGTTTCGCGGTCGCGCTCGCCGTCTCCGCCATACTGCTGTTCGAGGTCGTGCTGCTGTTCGTCGGCGTGATCGCGCGCTATCTGTTGCATAGCCCGCTGATCTGGGCCGACGAGCTGGCCTCGACGCTGTTCGTCTGGCTCTCGGCGCTCGGCGCGGCGCTCGCCATGCGCCGCAACGCCCATATGCGGTTGACCACGTTCATCGGCCGAGCCGGGCCCGCGCTGCGGCGGCAGATCGAGACCGTCGTCCTCGTGGCGATCGCGGCCTTCGTGCTCATGATCGCTTGGCCGGCGATCGAATATGCGATCGACGAGGCGATCGTGCGCACGCCCGGGCTCGATATCAGCAACTCATGGCGCGCTGCGGCGGTCGCGGTCGGGGCGGTGCTGATCGCGGCGTTCGCGCTGCTGCGTCTTCTCGCTGTGGCGCCGAACCAGCGGTTTCTCGCTGCCAGCATCGGACTCGCGTTTCTGCTGTGCCTGACCCTCTGGTTTGCGCGCCCGTTGTTCATGAGTTTCGGAAACATCAATCTCGCGATCTTCTTCGTGCTGGGCGTCGCCGTGATGGTCGCGGCCGGCGTGCCGATCGCGTTCGCGTTCGGCCTTGCGACGGTCGGCTATGTGGCGCTGGCGACGCGCGCCCCGCTGACCGTGATCGTCAGCCGCATGGACGAAGGGATGTCGCACCTGCTGCTGCTGTCGATCCCGCTGTTCGTCTTCCTCGGCATCCTGATCGACATGACCGGGATGGCGCGCGCCATGGTGGCGTTCCTGGCCTCGCTGCTCGGCCACGTGCGCGGCGGACTGTCCTACGTGCTGCTCGGCGCGATGTATCTGGTCTCGGGGATTTCCGGGGCCAAGGCGGCCGACATGGCGGCAGTCGCGCCGGTGCTGTTTCCCGAGATGAAGGCGCGCGGCATGAAGCCGGGCGAGCTCGTGTCGCTGCTCGCCGCATCGGGTGCGATGGCGGAGACGATCCCGCCGAGCGTGGTGCTCATCGTCATCGGCTCGGTGGCGAGCGTGTCGATCGCTGCCCTGTTCACCGGCGGGCTGCTGCCGGCGGCGGTGCTGGCGCTGGCGCTTGCGATCGTCGCCTGGTTCCGCTCGGCCGAGGACGACCGCGTGGCGCGCAAACGCGCCAGCGGCGCCGAGATCGGACGCGCCTTCGTGATCGCGATACCGGCCCTGATCCTGCCGTTCGTCATCCGCGCCGCGGTGGTCGAAGGCGTGGCGACCGCGGTGGAGGTCTCGACCATCGGCATCGCCTACACGATCGTCGCCGGTATCTTCATCTACCGGCAATTCGACCTGCGCCGCGTGTGGCCGATGCTGGTCGACACCGCGTCGCTTTCCGGCTCGATCCTGTTCATCGTCGGGACCGCGACCGCCATGGCCTGGGCGCTGACGCAATCCGGGTTCTCGCGCGAGCTCGCGGCCGCGATGGCGCAAGTCCCCGGCGGCGCCGTCGGATTCATGGCGCTGAGCATCGTCGTGTTCGTGATCCTCGGCAGCATCCTTGAGGGGGTGCCGGCGCTGGTGCTGCTCGCGCCGCTGCTGTTTCCGATCGCGCGACAGATGGGCATCCACGAGGTGCACTATTCGATGGTCGTGATCCTGGCCATGGGCATCGGGCTGTTCGCGCCGCCGTTCGGGGTCGGCTTCTTCACCGCTTGCGCGATCGGCAACGTCAATCCGGACGAAGCGGTTTCGCGCGTCTGGGCCTATCTGGGCGCGCTGCTCGTCGGCACCATCGTCGTCGCGGCGTTCCCGTGGCTCTCGATCGGGTTCTTGTAGGGTGGGCAAAGGTGCGTGATGCCGGTGAGAATTCCAATCCGCGGATCGCGCCCCTTGGCCCACCCTACGCTAGAACCGCGGTCGAAAGCCTTTTGCGCCGATATCGATCCGGCCCGCGAACGGCGCGCCGACGTGACCGGGAAACACCAGCGCCTCCTTCTCGGCGCAATGCCGCAGCACCGCGCGGCGGCTGACGCGCGCCTGTTCGGGGTCGGAGTTCTTGGGGAAATTCCAGTGCGGGTAATGCACCTGCAGCAGGTGATGGAATACATCGCCGATGAAGGCCGCGTGCGCGCCGCCACTTTCCAGCGCGAACACCACGTGGCCGGGCGAATGGCCGGGCGCCGGCAGGATCTCGATCTGATCGTTGAGGCGGTGCGGCCCGGTGACCAGGTCGGCGCGCCCCGCTTCGACGATCGGCAGCACGCACTCGCGGAACGTGCCGAACTCCACCGGCGCGGTCGCCGGGTCGAGGTCGGCCTGGTGGAAGTATTCGACGTCCGGCCGGGAGAAGACGTAGCGCGCGTTGGGAAAGGTCGGCACCCAGCGGCCGTCGCGGAGCTGCGTGTTCCAGCCGACGTGATCGTGGTGCAGGTGCGTGCACATCACCAGGTCGATCTGGTCCGGCCGCGCGCCCGCGGCTGCGAGCCGGTCGAGATACGGCGTCTTGAGCATGCTCCACCACGGCCGCGTGGCGCGATAGCGGTCGTTGCCGCAGCACGAGTCGATCAGGATGTTCTGCTTGCCGATCTGCAAGAGCCAGCTGTGCACGCTGAGCTTGATCCTGCCCGAGGCCGGATCGTAGTGGGCGGGCGCGAGCCAGGGCAGGTGCTCGGCGCAGACCGCGTCGGTGAACTCCGGGAAGAGCTCCCTGGCGTCGTAGATCGCCAGGTAGGTCTCCTCGATGCGGGTGACGGTGGCTTGGCCGATGGTGAACCTGGTCATGTAATGTCCTCGGTTTGCTTCCCGTCCGTGGATGCCTGCGGCCCGTCCACCGATCGGCCAATATTTTGCAATAGGCCGGAACGAATCCGTTCATAACGGGTTGGGCAACGTTAGCTGGGGGTGCGGGCCGTGCACCATTGGGAACTCTGCGAAGCTGCCGGTCCCGGCTGGTTCCTGTTGACCTGCGCGGGAAAAAGCCCAATTGTTCCATAGTCTTGCATATGAGTCTTGCATATGGCCCTGGTCTAGCGACGAGCGAGGGTCCCGCGTCCGGAGGGTTGCTTTCGACGCGGTGACGCACTGGGAGAGACGCTGATGGATGCCAAGACTGGCACGCGGGAACCGTCGAGGAAGCCCGCACCGCCGAAACCCGCACCGGCGCGTTCGACGGTCAAGCACGGGACAAACGGAACCAACTCCTTCGACCTCAACAATCTGCTCTATGCCCTGCAGGCCATGCGGGTCGGGGACTTTTCGGTCCGGATGGCCGGCGATCACCTCGGCATCGAGGGCAAGATCGCCGACGCCTTCAACGAGATCGTCGCCGCCAACGAGCGGATGTCGAAACAGCTGGAGAACGTCGGGCAGGTCGTGGGCCGCGAAGGCAAGACGCGCCAGCGGGTCAGGCTCGGCCTCTCAGGAGGCGCTTGGGGCGAGATGGAATCCTCGGTCAACACGCTGATCGACGACCTGCTCTGGCCTACCCGCGAGGTGACGCGCGTCATCGGGGCGGTCGCGCAGGGCGATCTGCTGCAGACCGTCCGGCTCGATGTGGACGGGCGGCCACTCAAGGGCGAATTCCTCCAATCGGCCAACATCGTCAACACGATGATCCGGCAGCTCGGCGTGTTCACCTCGGAAGTGACGCGCGTTGCGCGCGAGGTCGGCACCGAGGGCAAGCTCGGCGGTCAGGCCCAGGTGCCGGAAGTGACCGGCGTGTGGAAGGACCTGACCGAAAGCGTCAACTCGATGGCATCGAACCTGACCGGTCAGGTGCGTAATCTCGCCGAGGTGACGATCGCGGTCGCCAACGGCGACCTTTCCAAGAAGATCACCGTCGACGTCCGCGGCGAGATCCTGCAGCTCAAGGAAGCCATCAACACGATGGTGGACCAGCTTCGTTCATTCGCCTCGGAGGTGACGCGCGTCGCACGCGAGGTCGGCACCGAGGGCAAGCTCGGCGGACAGGCGATCGTGCCCGGCGTCGCCGGCACCTGGAAAGACCTCACCGACAATGTCAACCTGCTGGCCGGCAATCTGACCACGCAGGTGCGCAATATCGCGCAGGTGACCACCGCGGTCGCGCGCGGCGACCTCTCGCGCAAGATCACCGTGGACGTGAAAGGCGAAGTTCTGGAGCTGAAGGACACCATCAACACCATGGTGGACCAGCTCAACGCATTTGCCTCGGAAGTGACGCGCGTCGCGCGCGAGGTCGGCACCGAGGGCAAGCTCGGCGGACAGGCCCAGGTGCCGGGCGTCGCCGGCACCTGGAAGGACCTGACCGACAGCGTGAATTCCATGGCCGGCAACCTGACATCGCAGGTCCGCAACATCGCCGAGGTCGCAACCGCGATCGCGGGCGGCGACCTGTCGAAGAAGATCACCGTCAACGTCTCGGGCGAGATCCTGCAGCTCAAGGAAACCGTCAACACGATGGTGGACCAGCTCAACGCCTTCGCGGGCGAGGTCACCCGCGTGGCGCGCGAGGTCGGCACCGAAGGGCAGCTCGGCGGCCAAGCCAACGTGCTCGGCGTCGCCGGCACCTGGAAGGACCTGACCAACTCGGTCAACTCGATGGCCTCGAACCTGACCGCGCAGGTGCGCAACATCGCCGAGGTGACGACCGCGGTCGCGGGCGGCGACCTGTCGAAGAAGATCACCGTGGACGTGCGCGGCGAAATTCTTGAATTGAAGGACACCATCAACACGATGGTGGACCAGCTCAACGCCTTCGCCGGCGAAGTGACGCGCGTCGCGCGCGAGGTCGGCACCGAAGGCAAACTCGGCGGACAGGCGGTGGTGCGCGGCGTCGGCGGCACCTGGAAGGACCTGACCGACTCGGTCAACTCGATGGCGTCGAACCTGACCGCGCAGGTGCGCAGCATCGCCGACGTGGCGACCGCGGTTGCGCAAGGCGACTTGTCGAAGAAGATCACCGTCGACGTCAGCGGCGAAATCCTGCAGCTGAAAGAGACGCTGAATACCATGGTGGACCAGCTCAACGCCTTCGCCGGCGAGGTGACCCGCGTGGCGCGCGAGGTCGGCACCGAAGGCAAGCTCGGCGGACAGGCCGCCGTGCCGGGCGTCGCCGGCACCTGGAAGGACTTGACCGACAACGTCAACTCGATGGCCGGCAACCTCACCGCACAGGTGCGCAACATCGCCGAGGTGACCACGGCGGTTGCGGGCGGCGACCTGTCGCGCAAGATCACGGTCGACGTGCGTGGTGAGATTCTCCAGCTCAAGGACACCATCAACACGATGGTGGACCAGCTCAACGCCTTCGCCGGCGAAGTGACGCGCGTGGCACGTGAGGTCGGCACCGAAGGGCGTCTCGGCGGCCAGGCCAACGTGCCGGGCGTCGCCGGCACCTGGAAGGACCTGACCGACTCGGTCAACTCGATGGCGGGCAACCTCACCGCGCAGGTGCGCAACATCGCCGAGGTGACCACGGCGGTCGCGCGCGGCGACCTTTCGCGCAAGATCACGGTCGACGTGCGCGGCGAGATCCTGCAGCTCAAGGACACCATCAACACGATGGTGGACCAGCTCAATTCGTTCGCCTCGGAAGTGACGCGCGTGGCGCGCGAGGTCGGCACCGAGGGCAAGCTCGGCGGCCAGGCCCAGGTGCCGGAGGTCGCCGGCACGTGGAAGGACCTGACCGACAACGTCAACTTCATGGCCTCGAACCTGACCGCCCAGGTGCGCAACATCGCCGAAGTGGCGACCGCGGTCGCCAACGGCGACCTGTCGAAGAAGATCACGGTCGACGTGCGCGGCGAGCTGCTGCAGCTCAAGGAAACCCTCAACACCACGACCGACCAGCTGCGCTCGTTCGCGGGCGAAGTGACGCGCGTGGCGCGCGAGGTCGGCACCGAAGGCCGGCTCGGCGGCCAGGCCAACGTCCCGGGCGTCGCCGGCACGTGGAAGGACCTGACCGACAATGTCAACCTGCTTGCCGCGAACCTGACCACGCAGGTGCGCAACATCGCCGAAGTGACCACCGCGGTCGCGCGCGGCGACCTCTCGCGCAAGATCACGGTCGACGTGAAGGGCGAAATCCTCGAGCTGAAGAACACCATCAACACGATGGTCGACCAGCTCAACGCGTTCGCCTCGGAGGTGACGCGCGTCGCGCGCGAGGTCGGCACCGAAGGCAAGCTCGGCGGCCAGGCCGAGGTGCCCGGCGTCGCCGGCACCTGGAAGGACCTGACCGACACCGTGAACGTCATGGCGGCGAACCTGACCGAACAGGTGCGCGGCATCGTCAAGGTCGTGACCGCGGTCGCCAACGGCGACCTCAAGCAGAATCTTACGGTGAAGTCGAAGGGCGAGGTCGCGGCGCTGGCCGAGACGATCAACAACATGACCGGGACGCTGGAAACCTTCGCCGATCAGGTGACGACGGTGGCGCGCGAGGTCGGCGTCGAGGGCCGCCTCGGCGGACAGGCCAACGTCCCGGGCGCGGCCGGCACCTGGAAAGACCTGACCGGCAACGTCAACCTGCTCGCCGCCAACCTGACCACGCAGGTGCGCGCGATCGCCGAGGTTGCGACCGCGGTGACCAAGGGCGATCTGACCCGTTCCATTCAGGTCGACGCGCGCGGCGAAGTGGCCGAGCTGAAAGACAACATCAACACGATGATCGACAACCTGCGGCTCACCACCGACCGCAATACCGAACAGGACTGGCTCAAGACCAACCTCGCGCGCTTCACCACCATGCTGCAGGGCCAGCGCGACCTGCAGACCGTGGGCCGGCTGCTGCTCACCGAGCTGACGCCGCTGGTCAATGCGCAGCTCGGCGTCATCTATCAGGTGGAAGGCGACGAGCGGCCGGGCCTGCGGCTGCTTTCGGCTTTCGCCGACGACGGCGCCCACGGCCACCCGCCGCGCATCGAATTCGGCGAAGGGCTGATCGGACAATGCGCGGCCGACAAACGGCGCATGCTGATCACCACGATGCCGGCGCACGCGGTGCCGATCGGCTCGGCGCTGTTCAAGGTGGTGCCGCAGAACATCGTCGTGCTGCCGGTCCTGTTCGAGAACGAGGTCAAGGCCGTGATCGAGCTGGCCTCGGTGACGGCGTTCACGACGCTGCAGATGGCGTTCCTCGAGCAGCTTACCGACTCGATCGGAATCGTGCTCAACAGCATCGAAGCGACGATGCAGACCGAGGGCTTTCTCAAGCAATCGCAACAGCTTGCCGGCGAGCTGCAGGCGCAGCAGAAGGAGCTGCAGCAGACCAACGAACAGCTCGAGCAGAAGGCCCAGCAGCTCGCCGAGCGCAACGTCGAGGTCGAACGCAAGAACCAGGAGATCGAGCAGGCCCGCCGCGCGCTCGAGGACAAGGCGACCGAGCTCGCGCTCACCTCGAAATACAAGTCCGAGTTCCTCGCCAACATGTCGCACGAGCTGCGCACGCCGCTCAACAGCATCCTGATTCTCGGACAGCAGCTTTCGGAGAACCCGGACGGCAACCTGATGCCCAAGCAGGTGGAGTTCGCGCGCACCATTCACGGCGCGGGAACCGATCTGTTGAACCTGATCAGCGACATTCTCGATCTGTCCAAGATCGAGTCCGGCACCGTGACGGTCGACGCGCAGGAGGTGCTGCTGAGCAACCTGATCGAAGCGACCGCGCGGCCGTTCCGCCACGAGGCCGACAACCGCAGCCTCGCCTTCGACGCCGAGATCGACCCCAATCTCGGCCGCACCATCACGACCAACTCCAAGCGGCTGCAGCAGGTGCTCAAGAACCTGCTGTCGAACGCCTTCAAGTTCACCGAGCAGGGCAGCGTGCGGCTCAAGGTCTCGGCCGCGGTCGGCGGCTGGTCGGTGGACCACATGCTGCTGAACCAGTCCGCGGTGGTCGCATTCGAAGTCTCCGACTCCGGCATCGGCATTCCGCTCGAGAAGCAGCGCATCATCTTCGAGGCGTTCCAGCAGGCCGACGCGAGCACGAGCCGCAAGTACGGCGGAACCGGACTCGGTCTCGCCATCAGCCGAGAGCTGGCAAACCTGCTCGGCGGCGAGATCCAGCTGCGCAGCACGCCCGGCAAGGGCAGCACCTTCACGCTCTACCTGCCGCTCAAATACGTCGGTCCGAGCGTCGCCGTGCGGATCGCCTCCGACGCCCCCGCCCTGGTCGAGAAGTCCAGCGACTTCGCCGTGCCGGCCGAGCGCGCCGCCGAACAGATCCCCGACGACCGCCTCGACATCGTGCCGGGCGACAGCATCCTGCTGATCGTCGAGGACGATCCGCATTATGCGCGCGTCATCATGGACCTCGCGCGCGACCGCGGCTTCAAGGTGCTGGTCGCGATGCGCGGCGTGGACGCGCTCGATCTCGCGAAGCAGTTCCAGCCGACCGCCGTGTCGCTCGACGTGTTCCTCCCGGACATGCTCGGCTGGACCGTGCTGAGCCAGCTCAAGCAGAACCCGCTCACGCGCCATATCCCGGTGCAGATCATCACGCTCGACGAGGATCGCCAGCACGCGCTCGCGCGCGGGGCCTTCTCGTTCGTCACCAAGCCGACCACGTCGGAGGGCGTGGAGGCCGCGATCGAGCGGATCAAGGAATACGCCAAGCCGCGCCGCAAGCGCCTGCTCGTGGTCGAGGACAACCCGGCCGAGCAGATGAGCATCCGCGAGCTGTTGAGCTACGACGATATCCAGATCGACACCGCCGGCACCGGCAGCGACGCCCTGGAGAGCCTGCGCGAGCATCCTTACGACTGCGTGGTGCTCGACCTGCGCCTGCCCGACATGACCGGCTTCGAGGTGCTGGAGGAGATCAAGCGCGACGACGCTTTGTCGGAAGTGCCGGTGGTCGTGTTCACCGGCCGCGAGCTGTCGGCCGAGGAGGACGCGCAGCTCCACACCATGGCGCGCAGCATCGTGGTCAAGGGCGTCGAATCGCCGGAGCGGCTGCTCGACGAGACCGCGCTGTTCCTGCACCGCGTCATCACCGACCTGCCGCCCGAGAAGCAGCGCATGCTCGAGCGGCTGAACAGCTCGGATGAGGATCTGGTCGGCCGCACCGTGCTGCTGGTCGACGACGACGCGCGCAACATCTTCGCGCTCTCGAGCGTGCTGGAGCGCCGCGGCATGCGCGTGCTGACCGCGACGACCGGCCGGGAAGCGATCGAAATGGTCGAGCAGACGCCCAATCTCGCGATCGTGCTGATGGACATCATGATGCCGGAGATGGACGGTTACCAGACCATGGGAGTGATTCGCCGCAATCCGGACTATCGCCGCCTGCCGATCATCGCCTTGACCGCCAAGGCGATGAAAGGCGATCGCGAGAAGTGCCTGGAGGCCGGCGCATCCGACTACCTGGCCAAGCCGGTCAATACCGAACAGCTGCTGTCCGCGTTGCGCATGTGGCTCCACCGCTAGGGCATGACCGCCGCAAGGGGAACTCTTTCGGAAAACAGGATCATGCTCGAACAGGAAGACGATCGACGCTCATGACGGCCGACGACAAGGTCAACATCCTTCTGGTCGACGACCAACCGTCGAAGCTGCTCACCTATGAGGTGATCCTGCGCGAGCTCGGCGAGAGCCTGATCAAGGCCTCGTCCGGCAAGGAAGCGCTGGAGCAGCTGCTCAAGAACGAGATCGCCGTCGTCCTGATGGACGTCTGCATGCCGGAGCTGGACGGCTTCCAGCTCGCCTCGATGATCCGCGAGCATCCGCGCTTCCAGAAGATCGCGATGATCTTCATCTCGGCGATTCACCTGGCCGAGATCGATCATCTGCGCGGCTACGAAATGGGCGCGGTGGACTATGTGCCGGTGCCGGTCGTACCGGAGGTGTTGCGCGCCAAGGTCCGGGTCTTCACCGACCTTTACCGCAAGAGCCGCCAGCTCGAACGCCTCAACGCCGAGCTCGAGCGGCGCGTGTCGGAACGCACCGCCGAGCTGGAAACGTCGACGACGCGGCTGCTCGAGAGCGAGCAGCGCCGCAGCCTTGCGCTCGCCGCGGGCAGCATGGGGTCGTGGGACTGGGATCTGCTCACCGGCAAGGTCCTCTGGGACGCCGGGCAGCATGCGATCTTCGGCGTGGATCCGGAGCGCTTCGTGGTGACCCCGGAGCACGTCAAGGTGCTGTTCATGCCCGAGGATTGGGATCGCCTGCAGGCCGGGATGCAGGCGCTGCTGGAGCTCGGAGCGCCGCATCAGGGCGAGTTCCGCGTGCGGCGCCCCAACGGCGAGGTGCGGTGGTGCCTGAGCACGGCGGCGGCCACCCGCGACCCTTCCGGCCGGGTGATCCGCATCAGCGGCGTCACGATGGACATCACCGAGCGCAAGGAGGCCGAGGAAAGGCAGGCATTGCTGGCGCGCGAAGTCGATCACCGCGCCAAGAACGCGATGGCGATCGTTCAATCGATCGTGCGGCTGACCAAGGCCAACAGCATCTCGGATTACGCTTCCGTGATCGACGGGCGCGTCAAGGCGCTGTCGCGCGCGCACGCGATACTGTCGGATTCCCGCTGGCAGGGAGCCAACCTGGCGAAGCTCGTCGACGAGGAATTGGCGCCGTACCGGTCCGGCAGCCCGGATCGGATCGTGGTATCGGGGCCGAACATCCTGCTCGATCCGACCACCGCGCAGACTTTGGCGCTGGCGTTGCATGAGCTTGCGACCAATGGCGCGAAATACGGCGCGCTGTCGCAGCCGTCGGGAAGGCTCGAGCTGGATTGGGACGTCCAGCCCGACGCGATCGGGATAAACTGGCGCGAAAGCGGCGGGCCGGTGACGCACGCCCCGCGCAATACCGGCTTCGGCACCCGCATCATCACCAGCAGCATCGAGCGCCAGCTCGGCGGCAGCGCGGTATTCGATTGGCGCGCCGAGGGATTGCGCTGTTCGCTGGTGGTGCCGCGCAATCCCAGCATCGACATGCGCCACGATCTCATCCCGGACGTGACCGCCGACGAGGCCGCGCACGCGATCGTCGGGCAGCGCGTCATGATCGTCGAGGACGAGGCGCTCGTCGCCATGGTGCTGGAGGATCAGCTCGAGGACCTCGGTCTTTCGATCTCGGCGACCTGCGCCAATGTCGCGGAGGCCATGCGGGCGATCGAAACGGACGCTCCCGACGCCGCCATTCTCGACGTCAATCTGGGCGGCCAACTCGTCTATCCGGTCGCCGACCGGCTGATCGATCGCGGCATACCGTTCGTGTTCGTGACCGGCTATGGACGCGAAAGCATCGACCGCCGCTATTCCGCGTTCCAGGTCCTGGAAAAGCCGGTGGAGCGGCAGGCGCTGGAGAACGTTTTCGTCAAGGCGGGCCGCGGTCCGCGCAACATTTCCCTGGAGACGGAGCGCGCCAAGGCGATGTGATTGCTTCGCGGCGATCGCGAAGGTCGGCAACTCTCCCGATGCGGTGCGGCAGGTCCTCGGCAAGGCGGCCTGAGGCCAAGTCCCCTGTGTGCAAGTCCCTTGCGCAAGCCCCCGGCGCCGGCTCGCGCAGGGGTGGAGAAGCCGGTGCGGGCCCGGTTCCCCGCCGGGAACTTCGGCCAATGTGTGGCGTTTAACAGAGCCCTTACCTCCTTGAGGACTCTGCCATGACCCTCGGCACCATCCTTCTCATCATCCTGATCCTCATCCTGATCGGCGTCCTGCCGACTTGGCCGCACAGCACGGGGTGGGGCTATTACCCCTCGGGCGGCGTCGGGTTGATCGTCCTGATCCTGATCATCCTGCTGCTGATGGGGCGGATCTGAGGCCCGCTCACAGCCCGAACGGGTAGGTATCGGGCACGCCGGGCCCGGCATGTTCGGGCCCGAGCGCGGTCACCGCCGCGGTCTCGTCGAACCAGACGTAGGCGTCGAATTGCTGCGCCAGCGAGGCGCTCGGCGTAGTGGCTCATCAGCTCGGTGTCGGGCCGGTAGATCACGCCGATGAAGCGCTCCAGGCGCGGCTCGATCAGGCGCCGCCGCAGCGCTTCGTTGCGCGCGGGATCGAGCAGGAACCGCGCCACGCCGGCGTCGTGGCACAGCCGCTCGTAGCTGTCCGGGTGCGAGGGGCGCACGCGCTTGATCTCCATCGGCCGTCCCAATCGGACGCCGCCGCGACCGTGCCGGTATGCGTGCCGAAGCCGATCAGGGCCGCCTGGCGCCCGAAGCGCTCGCGGCACAGCTGGCCGATGTTCAGCTCCTCGCGCACCGTGCCCATCTCGGTGTGGCGCGCGTCGCCGATATGGGAGTTGTGCGCCCACACCACCGCCTTGGATTGCGCGCCGCGCGCCGTCCAGCACGTGCACCAGCGTCTCGAACATGTGGGTGTCGCGCAGGTTCCAGGATTCGGCGCCGCCGTAATACATGATGCGGTAGTAGCGCTCGGCCGACGCGATCAGGCGGGCGTTCTGCGCGGCATCGAGGAAGCGCTCGCCGTCCCGCGCGCGCATAGTCGAGCCGCTTCTCGAGCAGGTCGCGGCAACTGCGCGACGACCGCCTGCTCGCATTTGCGGTAGCCGGCGGTGAGCACCGCGCGGCCGTAGGTCGACGGCTCGTTCTGCCACGGCGTCAGGCAGCCGTAGCGCTCGCGCGCGACCGCGGCGGCCTGCGGATCGACGCGCTCGAGATAGTCGAGCACGGCCGCGATCGAGCCGCTCATGTTGTAGATGTCGAGCCCGTAGAAGCCCGCGCGCGCGCTCCGCCGCCACGCCCGCATTGTGCCGCCGCAGCCATTCGACGAAGGCGGCGACGTCGGTGTTGCGCCACATCCAGGTCGGGAAGCGCCGGAACGGCGGCTCGGACGCGGCGCGCGCGGGGACGGTGGCGCACATAGCGGTCGACCGCCGCGGCGTCCGGCCAGTCGGCCTCGACCGCGACGATCGTGAAGCCGTGCTGCTCGATCAGCCGCCGCGTGATCGCCGCGCGGGCGCGGTAGAATTCCGCGGTGCCGTGGCTCGCCTCGCCGAGCAGCACGACGCGGCGCCTCGGCAAAGCGGTCGAACCATCGGCCGAAGGCGGGGTCGTCGGGATCCGGCAGCGGCTCGGCGGCGTCGGCGATCATCTCCGGCGACGGTCTGCCGGCGTGCCGCGCCGGGCAGGTGGTTGGTGGCCGAACGGCGGCCGTCCTCGGCCCAGCCCTGCTCGCCGATCAGCGGCACGAACATGACGCCGCCCAGGTCCTCGGCCTCGAACTTGTCGTGCGCGCTGCGCGTGATCTTGCACAGCGTCTGCTCGCGCTCGGACTTCGCCGACCGGGATGACTAGCCGGCCACCGATCGCCAGTTGCTCGCTTCAGCGCCGGCGGCAGCCCGAGGCCCGCCCGCCGCCACCAGGATGGCGTCGAACGGCGCCGGCCTCGGGCCAGCCGCGCGTGCCGTCGCCGACGCGGACCTCGATGTTGTCATAGCCGAGCTTGGCGAAGCGGCGGCGCGCGCTCTCGGCCAGCGCGGGATGGCGCTCGATCGTGTACGTCTGCTCGGCGATCCGGCTGATGACCGCGGCGGCGTAGCCCGAGCCGGTGCCGACCTCGAGCACGATGTCGCGCGGGCTGATCTCGGCGGCCTCGAGCATCAGCGCGACGATATAGGGCTGCGAGATGGTCTGGCCTTCGCCGATCGGCAGCGGTCCGTCCTCGTAGGCGAACTCCTCGAAGCCCGGCTCGACGAATTCCTCGCGCGGCACGCGCCGCATCGCGTCGAGCACGCGGCGGTCGCGCACGCCGCGCCGGCCGATCTGCAGTTCGACCATGCGCGCGCGGGCACGGGGTAGATCCGGCATGGCAAAGCCTACTGATGCTGGTGTGAAAACGTGCGCAACGCGGCCATCGTTCCCGCGCGGCCTCCAGGTGCTTCCCGCCGGTGCCGCCTCCGCGACGAAGCATGCGTTGACCGCTCCGCCCCAACCTGTTCTGCTTGCGCCAAAGCCGGCTTCGGGCGGGTCTGCGGAGGGCGCGGGCGCGCGGCACTAATGGGCCGGCATGCGGGAGGAACTCACATGGACGAACAAGCACTGCGTGGCCTGATCGCGGATGTGGAAGCCGGCAAGCTGACGCGCCGCAGTTTCGTGCACCGGATGGTCGCCCTCGGCCTGACCGCGCCGATGGCGAGCATGATGCTCGGGAGCGCCGGCCTGGCCGCGACCGAGAAGTTCCAATACAAGCCGACCAAGCGCGGCGGCGGCGGCGCGCTCAAAGTCCTGTGGTGGCAGGGCCCGACCCTGCTCAATCCGCATTTCGCGGTCGGCACCAAGGACCAGGACGCCAGCCGCATGTTCTACGAGCCGCTCGCCGGCTGGGACCCGGACGGCGACCTGTTCCCGGTGCTGGCGGCCGAGATCCCGAGCCGCGAGAACGGCGGCCTTGCCCGCGACGGCCTGTCGGTCACCTGGAAGCTCAAGCGCGGCGTGCAGTGGCATGACGGCAAGCCGTTCACCGCCGACGACGTGATCTTCAACTACGACTACGCCACCGACCCGGGAACCGCGGCCGTGACCATCGGCTCCTACAAGGAGGTGAAGGTCGAGAAGGTCGACGACTTCACGGTGCGGGTGCGCTTCGCCAAGCCGACGCCGTTCTGGGCCGACGCCTTCGTCGGCGCGCGCGGCATGATCATCCCCAAGCACCTGTTCGCCGACTACAGCGGCGGGAAATCGCGCGACGCGCCGACCAATCTGAAGCCGGTCGGCACCGGGCCGTACCGCTTCGTCGACTTCAAGCCGGGCGACATGGTGCGCGGCGAGCTCAATGCGAACTACCACGAGGCCAACCGCCCGCACTTCGACACGATGGAGCTGAAGGGCGGCGGCGACGCGGTGTCGGCGGCGCGCGCCGTGATCCAGACCGGCGAGTACGACTTCGCCTGGAACATGCAGGTCGAGGACGAGATCCTGCAGCGCCTGGAGAAGGGCGGCAAAGGCAAGGTGCTGATCACCGCCAGCGGCAACATCGAGCACATCCAGGTCAACTCGACCGATCCCTGGACCGAAGTCGACGGCGAGCGCGCGAGCGCCAAGACCAAGCACCCGCTGCTGAGCGATCCGGCGGTGCGCCAGGCGCTCTCCATGTTGGTGGATCGCGCCTCGGTGCAGGAGCACATCTACGGCCGCACCGGCGTCGCGACCGGCAACTTCCTCAACAATCCCGAGCGCTTCAAGTCGAAGAACACCAAGTGGGAGTTCAATGTCGACAAGGCGAGCCAGCTGCTGGAGGCGGCGGGCTGGAAGCGCGGGCCGGACGGCATCCGCGCCAAGGACGGCAAGAAGATCAAGCTCGTCTACCAGACCTCGATCAACACGCCGCGGCAGAAGACCCAGGCCATCGTCAAGCAGGCCTGCCAGCGCGCCGGCATCGACCTGGAGCTCAAGTCGGTGACGGCGTCGGTGTTCTTCTCCTCCGACGTCGCCAACCCCGACACCTACGGCAAGTTCTACTGCGACATCCAGATGTACACGACCACGATGACGCAGCCCGACGCCGAGACCTTCATGAACCAGTTCACCTCGTGGGAGCTCTCCGCCAAGGAGAACAAGTGGCAGGGCCGCAACATCACGCGCTGGACCAGCGAGGAGTACGACAAGCTGTTCCGCGCTTCCGAAGGCGAGCTCGATCCGGTCAAGCGCGCGGCGATGTTCATCCGCATGAACGACCTCGCGGTCAACAACCAGGTGGTCATCCCGGTGGTGTACCGCCCGCGCACCGCCGCGATCTCGAGCCGGCTGCGGGCCGACATCAGCGGCTGGGACACCGACATGGGCGGCATCAAGGACTGGTTCCGCGAGGGGTGAGAGCAGCCTCAGACTCCGACGGGTTCCCCTCCCCCTTGTGGGGAGGGGTTAGGGGTGGGGGTGGCTGCGAGGAATCGCCGAACCCGCCGCGCGTCAAACTTCGACCCCCACCCCGCCGCGCGCTAGCGCGCGGCGACCCTCCCCACAAGGGGGAGGGTAAGGGAGAGAGCCGCGCTCAGGTAACGGCATGGGACACTATTTCCTGCGGCGGCTCCTGATCGCCATCCCGAGCCTGCTCGGCATCAGCGTGATCCTGTTCACGGTGCTGGCGCTGGCGCCGGGCGATCCGTTCGAGGAGCTCGCCACCAATCCCAACGTGCCGGCCGAAGTGCGCGCCTCGCTGCGCCAGAAATTCGGGCTCGATGACCCGGTCCCGGTGCGCTACGTGCGCTGGCTGTTGGCCATGGCGCAGGGCGACTGGGGCTTCTCGTTCGCGAGCCGCATCGACGTCGACACCTTGATCCTGCAGCGCCTGCCGGTGACGCTGTTCGTGATCGGCTCGGCGCAGCTGCTCGCGCTCCTGGTCGCGCTGCCCGTCGGCGTCTATGCCGCGACGCGGCCCTATTCGCTGTTCGACCAGATCGCCAACACGCTCGCCTTCGTCGGCTTCTCGCTGCCGACCTTCTTCACCGGGCTGCTGCTGATCCTGTTGTTCTCGATCCAGCTCGAATGGCTCCCGTTCGTCTACCGCGCCGACATCGATGCGGTCGGCTGGCGCTGGTACTGGGAGCACCTGCGCCAGGCGATCATGCCGATCACCGTGCTCGGCCTGTTCCTCGGCGCCTCGATGACGCGCTACGTGCGCTCCGCGGTGCTCGACGTGATCCGCCTCGACTACGTCACCACGGCGCGCGCCAAGGGCCTGGGCGAGCGCACCGTCATCACCAAGCATGTGGTGCGCAACGCGCTGATCCCGGTGGTGACCCTGGTGGCGCTGCAGCTGCCCGGCCTGTTCGGCGGCGCCATCGTCACCGAGCAGATCTTCCGCATCCCCGGCATCGGCTCGCTGCTGATCAGCGCGATCCTCGCCAACGACACGCCGGTGGTGATGGCGGTGACGTTCGTGCTCGCCTGCCTGGTGGTGCTGTTCAACCTCATCGCGGACATCCTCTATGGCCTACTCGACCCTCGCATCACCCTCGCCTGACGGCGCGGCGGGCGCGGCACGGCCGCGCAAGCGGGCGCAGTTCTCGCCCTGGCTCGAGGCGTGGCGCCGCTTCCGCCGCCACCGGCTCGCGGTCGTGAGCGGCGTGATCCTGCTCGTGATCGTCGCCGCGGTGCTGCTTGCGCCCCTGATCTGGCAGGTGCCGATCAACGAGATCGACTTCCGCGCCCGCCTCAAGGGGCCGTCCTGGGCGCATCCGCTCGGCACCGACGATCTCGGGCAGGACCTCTTGGCGCGCATGCTCTACGGCGGGCGCATCTCGCTCGCGGTCGGCTTGGCCGCCATGGTGGTGGCGATCACGGTCGGCACCATCATCGGCGCGGTCGCCGGCATGTCGCGCGGCTGGGTCGGGCCGGCGCTGATGTGGCTCACCGACCTGTTCCTCTCGCTGCCGCAGGTGCCGCTGCTCTTGCTGGTGATCTACCTGTTCCGCGACACGCTGAAATCCATCTTCGGCCCCGAGGGCGGCGTGTTCATCCTGATCGTGATCGTGATCGGCATCCTGCGCTGGATGCCGGTCGCGCGCCTCGTGCGCGCCCAGTTCCTCTGGCTGCGCGAGAAGGAGTTCGTCGAGGCCGCGCGCGCGCTCGGCGCCACGAAAATGCGCCAGGTGGTGCGCCACATCCTGCCGAATGCGCTCGGGCCGGTGATCGTCGCCGGGACGATCGACGTCGCCGCCGCCATCATCGCGGAGTCGACGCTCTCGTTCCTCGGGCTCGGCTTCCCGCCCGACATCCCGACCTGGGGCCGCATCCTCTACGACGCCAAGGACTATCTCGACATCGCGCCGTACTGGGCGCTGTTCCCCGGCGCCGCCATCTTCCTCACCGTGTTGTCGATCAACTTCATCGGCGACGGCCTGCGCGACGCGCTCGACCCGCGCAAGGTGATGTGATGGCGCTTGTTTATTGCACCGAAAGAGCCACAGCCTCCCTCCCCCCTTGTGGGGGAGGTGGCGAGCGAAGCGAGCCGGAGGGGGACTCGCCGCATGCTCGAAGAATCTTTCGGCGTAGAAGAATAAGTAAGACCCCCTCCCGCCCGCCGTCGCCCTGCGGGCTCCGGCGGTCGACCTCCCCCACAAGGGGGGAGGTGCTGTGGCGCTTTCGGCGCGACAATCAAAGCACCGGCGTCATATGCGATAGCCCTGCCCCACAAGGGGGGAGGGGGCTGTGGCGTTTTCAGCGCAGCACACAATCATCGGCGCCATCTGCGATAGCCCTGCCGCAAGCGGGGAGAGGTAAGCGGTGGCGCATCCAGTGAATAACACCCTGCTCGAGATCCGCGGCCTGAAGGTCCATTTCGCCACCGACGACGGCATGGTGCAGGCGGTCGACGGCGTCGATCTCGCGATCGGCCGCGGCGAGACCGTGGGCGTGGTCGGCGAGTCCGGCTGCGGCAAGACCGTCACGGCGCTGTCGGTGCTCAAGCTGATCGCGATGCCGCCGGGGCGCATCGTCGCCGGCGCGATCCTGTGGCGCGGGCGCGACCTGGTGCCGCTGGACAACGCCGCGATGGACCGCATCCGCGCCAAGGACATCGCCATGGTGTTCCAGGAGCCGATGACCTCGCTCAACCCGGTCTACCCGGTCGGCGAGCAGATCGCCGAGGTGCTGCGCCGCCACGAAGGCCTCAACCGCCGCGACGCGCACGGCCGCACCGTCGAGATGCTGCGCCTGGTGCAGATCCCCAACCCGGAGCGGCGCGCGCACGACTATCCGCACCAGTTCTCCGGCGGCATGCGCCAGCGCGTGATGATCGCCATGGCGCTGGCGTGCAATCCGAAACTGCTGATCGCCGACGAGCCGACCACCGCGCTCGACGTCACCATCCAGGCGCAGATTTTGGAGCTCTTACGCGATATGAAGTCGCGCTTCGGCATGGCCCTCATGCTGATCACCCACGCCATGGGCGTGGTGGCCGAGACCGCCGAGCGCGTGGTGGTGATGTATGCCGGCAAGGTGGTGGAGGAGGCGCCGGTCGAGGCGCTGTTCGCCGACCCGCGCCATCCCTATACGCAGGGGCTGATCCGCTCGATCCCGCGCATCGACCGCGCCGCGACGCGCAGAGCCAAGCTCGAGTCGATCCCCGGCGTGGTGCCGAGCCTGCTCAACCCGCCGGTCGGCTGCCGCTTCGCGCCGCGCTGCCGCTACGCGATCGACGTCTGCCGCGCGGCGCAGCCGGCGCTGCGCGACATCGGCGGCGGCCACAAGGTCGCCTGCGTGCTGGCATGAACGACGCCGCTTCGTCCGCGCCGCGCCAACCGCTGCTGCGGGTCAAGGACCTGACCAAGAACTTCCATGTCGGCGGCGGCTTCCTCGGCCGCGCCGCCGGCACGGTGCACGCGGTCGACAATGTGAGCTTCGACATCGCGCCGGGCGAGACGCTCGGCCTGGTCGGCGAATCCGGCTCCGGCAAGTCGACCACCGGGCGCTGCATCCTGCGGCTGATCGAGCCGACCGCGGGCGAGATCTGGTTTGCGGGCCGTAACGTGACGGCGCTGGCGCCGGCCGCGTTCCGCGCGCTCTGCCGCGACATGCAGATCATCTTCCAGGACCCGTTCGCCTCGCTCAATCCGCGCATGACCGTCGGCGCGATCATCGGCGAGGCGCTGACCATCCACGATCTGGCGCCGTCGAAGGCCGCGTTCACCGAGCGCGTGGTCGAGTTGCTCGAGACCGTCGGGCTGCAGGCCGACCACATGCGGCGCTATCCGCACGAGTTCTCCGGCGGGCAGCGCCAGCGCATCGGCATCGCGCGCGCGCTCGCGGTCGAGCCCAAGCTGATCGTGTGCGACGAGCCGGTGTCGGCGCTCGACGTCTCGATCCAGGCCCAGGTGATCAACCTGCTCGAGGAGCTGCAGGGGAAGTTCGGCCTCACCTACCTGTTCATCGCCCACGACCTCTCGGTGGTCGAGCACGTCAGCGCCCGCGTGGCGGTGATGTATCTCGGCCGCATCGTCGAGATCGCGAGCGCGCGCGACCTCTACACCACGCCGCTGCATCCCTACACCGAGGCGCTGCTCTCGGCCGTGCCGGTGGCCGACCCGAAGGCGCGGCGCGCGCGCATCGTGCTGCAGGGCGAAGTGCCGAGCCCGCTGCATCCGCCGAGCGGCTGCCATTTCCACACCCGCTGCCCGATCCGCGACCTGTCGATCTGCGCCCGCGTGGTGCCGCCGCTCGAGGAGAAGCGGCCCGGGCATTGGGTGGCGTGTCATTTCAGGAGTTAGATCCCCCTCCCGGCGGCCTCCGGCCGCCGACCTCCCCCACAAGGGGGGAGGTACTGTGGCTCTGTCGCGGCACAAATCCAACACGCGCCGTTCGAAGGGCAATACACCGCGAGAGCCACAGCCCACCTCCCCCCTTGTGGGGGAGGTGGCCGAGCGAAGCGAGGCCGGAGGGGGCCTTGCGCCGCGCTTTCACTTCCCGATTCACCTGTCAAACAGCCCGCAGGCGCCGCGCAAATCGCAACGTCAAACGGCGTGCGCGCGGATTCGGGCTGCGGCGCGCGCGCGGATTGGCGCTGCGGCGTCCGCCGCGCCCGGCCGCTTTGCGCGCGGCAACGGCACGCCGCGCCATTCATTCAAGGCGCGGGTCAGGCCGCTCGCTTCCAGCCGGGCCAGGGTCTCATCCAGCGAAGCGCCGGCGCGGGTCTCCGCTCTCAGCTGCCGGAGCCAGGCGCGAACGTCCTGCGGCAATTGCGGATAGTGGGTCGATATGCACGACGCCAGATCGTCGCCGCCGCAGGCCCGTGCGCGCCGGCATGAACCTTGGTCGCACAGGCGCCAGTAGCACAAGAAGTCGGCCCAGAAGCGATCCGGTTTCCGGCTCGTGGGGGTATCCGGGGCGCTCGAAGGCAAGAGAGTTTTTGTCAGAGTTTTTGTCATTTCGAATCTCCTCGGGATCCTCACGGGACGAGGTTGGCGTGGAGTGTGGGCCTGGCGCGTGAAGCTTGAGTGTATAAAGTCGCTACAAATAAGGATATTGTCCTGGTATCCGGGTACGGCGTCCTTCACCCCGCAGGCGCGCCAGACGCGACCGGCGCCGGCTGCGGAGCCGGCTCCGGCGCTGCCGCACTCACCGCCGCCGCGGCGCCGGCGTCGGCCGCGGCCAGCAGGTTGCGCAGGCGCAGCATGCCCATGGTGAAGATCAGCGGCGCACCGAACAGCACCAGGCCGACCCCGACCAGCCCTTCGGAGTTGAACACGTTGCCCACGGTCTCGCCGGTCACAAGATTCACGAGGTGGGCCTGGGTCGAGACCAGCACCAGGAGCGCGACCGAGATCACGTAGGCCATGAACGCCGCGACGCGCGCGAGCCGCGGGAACGCGTCGGAGTGGCGGTTGGTGATCGCCTCGCCCGACGAAACCATGTCCCAGGCGAGCGCGCCGAGGATGATCAGCGCCTGGCCGGTCGAGAGCGCGCCGTGATGCGCATGGCCGCCGAGGGTGAAGAACAGCTTGACCAGCAGCACATAGGCGACGAAGGCGAGGTTGAGGTCGGCGAGGATCAGGGCGAACGCCGCGTAGTTGGCGCGCAGCTTGCGCGACAGCGGCGCGAAGGCGAGCAGCAGCAGGCTGCCCATCGCGACCGCGGCCGCGATGGTGACGAGGGTCTCGCCGCGGCTGGAGTAGTAGTGGAAGATGAACATCCCGACCGTCACCGCATAGGCGAGCCGCACCAGGGTGCGCTCGGAGCGGCGGCCTATCGCCACGAACACGATGACGCAGACCGCGGCGGCGAGCGACGTGAAGATGAACGCCTGCGGGTAGGTGAACAGGTCCTTGGCGCGGTAGGTGACCGGGTCGGATAGGAGACGCAGCAGGGCGCCGGCCTGCAGCGCGAGGAAATAGCCGCCGACGATGAGGAACAGCGCGCGGTAGTCGATGTGCGCGTGCACCGCGCCGAGGCGCGCCCGCCGCGCGATCGCCATCCAGGTGAGCAGGCCGAGCCAGAGCGCGAGGCCGGTGGCTCCGCCGAGCTCGGAGGCGATCGACCGCCTGCCCTCCACGCTCAGCGCCACCACGATGTCGAGAAGGATCGCGGCGAGCGCGAACGCGAGCGCCGCCCAGACGCTGCGCAGGAAGCGGGCGAGCGCGCGGGTGAGGCTCTCGGCCGTGACGATGGCAAGCTCGGCGATGTCGGTCGCCGCCATGCACAGCCCGACCATGGCGATCAGGGCCTGCAGCGCGAGCGCCGAGACGATCAGCAGCTCGTAGCCGCTCGCCGCAAAGACCACGACCACCAGCAGCGCGGCGAGGCTGACGCACAGCGCCGCCAGCATCGCCTCGCGATTGCCCAGCGGCGTGTGCCGGTTGACGATCAAAAAGCCCCAGGCGAGCGCGGCCGGCACGAGCGCGAGGAACGACATCGGCTCGAAGCCGGTCCCCCAGAGGAACGCCAGCAGCAGCGCCGCCAGCGCGCCGTTGGCGATTCCCTGCCAGCGGCCGCGCAGCAGGATGAGCGTCAGCGTGAGCAGGAAGAACACCGCGAACTCGCCGGCCGCCAGCACGGCGAGCGCGCCGACCGGAATGGTGCCGACGCGCAGCGTCACCGCCGGGCCGAGATAAGCGTGGAAGATATTGATCAGGATCGCGAGGCTGACCAGCGCGGCGCCGGCCATGAAGGCGATGCGCACGCCGCGCTCCATGGTCGACACCACCACGATGCGGCGGCGGACGGTGCTCAACAGGCCGTGCGAGGCTTCGGTCATCGGTATGGGACTCCCCCGGGGGCGCGTGCGTGGGCGGGGATTTTGCCAAGCGCGCGGGCGGGGTGGAAGGGCTGTAGGGCGGGCAAAGGCGCAACGCTCGGTCGGTGCAACGAACGCGGGTCGCGGAAAGCGCCGTGCCCGCGTGCGCGCGTGCCGCATGAAGGAAGACGCGGGCACGCGCAGCCTCGCTGACGCGAGCCTTGCGCTTTGCCCGCCCTACGGATTTGCGCAATTCCGGATTGACCACGTTGCATTGCGCTTATCCTCGGACGCGGAAATACGCTTTCGCGCATGGGATGCCGATCGCATGCTGAAGCTTCAGTTCGACCATGGTATGATTGAAAGAAGACCAATTGGGCGATTGACGTGATCTATGCCTTCGACACCTTGAGCTATGCGCGCAAGCTGAAGGACGCGGGCATTCCGCAGAGCCAGGCGGAGGCTCACGCCGACGCCGCACGGCAATTCATCATGGCCGAGCTCGTAACCAAGCAGGACCTCGCCGCCGCGATCGAGACGCAGACGTTGCGTCTGACCGTGCGCCTCGGCGGCCTGCTCGCGCTCGGCATCGGCGCGCTGGCCGCGCTGATCAAGCTGACCTAGCGCGCACCGAACTCTCGTCCGTCATGGCCGGGCTTGTCCCGGCCATCCACGTTTTGCTTCATGGAGCGGAAGGCAAAGGAAGACGTGGATGCCCGCAACAAGTGCGGGCATGACGAAGGATGCATTCGAGAAAGAGAACGACGATGAAACGCCCTCCCGCCGCGAAGGACCCGGCACGGAACGTCTGGCTGCAGCTCGGGTTCGCCGACGCCGAAACGCATTATCTCAAGGCTGAGCTGGTGCTGCGCCTCGACCGGACCATCAAGGGCCTCGGGCTGACCCAGCGTGCCGCCGCGCGGCGGATCGCAACCACGCAGCCCGAACTGTCGAAGATCCTGCGCGGCAAGTTCTCCAAGGTCTCGCTCGAACGGCTGATGCGTTTCCTGACCGCGCTCGGGCATCACATCGAGATCAAGATCGGCGTGGCGGGGCCCGAGAAGGCCGGCAACGTGACGGTGCGTGACGCGCGCCGGCGCGCGGCGTGACAGGGTGCCGGAGGAAGGTCAAAGGCGCGAGAACGCGCCGCGCGTTCCCCTCTCCCGCGAAGCGGGAGAGGGTGCCGAGGACCGCAGGTCCGAGGCGGGAGAGGGGCTTTTGTATTCGGGAACGACTCCTCTCCCGGGCTCACCGTGTTCGCTGCGCTCCGACGGCTCGCCACCCTCTCCCGCGGCGCGGGAGAGGGAACCGGGCGTCGATCCGGCATCGGTGTTCATGCAGATCGCCGCTTGAACTCTGCTCCTCATGGTGAGGAGCCCGCCGAAGCGCAGCGAAGGCGGGCGTCTCGAACCATGGCCGCGGGTTGGTGACTCCACCTGAGGGCGAGCGCGAAAGCACCATGTCCGCGTCTCGCGCCGGAGCGCTATCATCGCGGTTGAAAACCTAGCTATGATGGGTTATTCTGATGGTGACGGCGCACCGTGCCTTCGGCTTCCGGTTCGCGATCCTCTCGAACGACCACGAGCCGCCGCATGTGCATGTGTTCGGGCAGGGCGGTGAAGCGAAGATCACCCTGGAGGGTGTCGGCGGGATCAGGCTCGATTGGGTCGTCGGCCTCAGCCGCGGGGACATGCGCAAGGTGATGCAAGAAGCTTGGCGCGAGCGGAATCGCTTGATCGCAATCTGGAGGACGATCCATGAGCAATGATCGCGCTGCACGGCAAACGGCGGCGGAGCGGCGCGGGGAACGTTCGCTGCGCACCGAGCCACGTGCCCGTACGGCGCGCTACGACCGCAGGACCGGACGCATCCGGGTCGATCTGACCAACGGATGCAGCTTCATGTTCCCGGCGCGCAAGGCGCAGGGACTCGAGCGCGCGACCGACGCGCAGCTTGCGCAGATCGAGATCCTCGGGCTCGGCCTGGCGCTGCACTGGGAGCGCCTCGACGTCGATCTCAGCGTGCCGGGCCTGCTCGCCGGTCTGTTCGGCACCAAGGCCTACATGGACCGCGAGCGCGCGGCGCGCGCCGGGGCGGCAACGTCTTCCGCCAAGGCCGCCGCGGCGCGCCGCAACGGCGCCAAGGGCGGCCGCCCGCGCAAGGTGGTGTAAGGCGGGAGCGCGCCGAACGTGCCGCGCGTTCCCCTCTCCCGCTTGCGGGAGAGGGTGCCGACCCCGGACTTGATCCGGCGGAGGCGGGAGAGGGGCCTGCGCGGGCATGATGCCGCTCGCTTCCGGCGCACGTCGCCTCTCGCAGAGTGTAGGATTAAATCGTGTCGTGTGCTAGGCTGCAAACGTTGGAAGGAAAGACCATGCGCAAGACGCAGTCGCTCAGCATCACCTTGCCCCACGACATGGCCCAGCTGGTCAAGGACAAGGTCGCGGATGGAGCCTACGCGACCGAGAGCGAAGTCATCCGGGATGGCTTGCGGGCGCTGCGGGAGCGGGACACCGCCGTGGAACACTGGCTGCGGACCGAGGGAGTCGCGCGCTACGATGCCTATCACGCCGGTCGATCACGCGGCGTTCCGGCCGATCAGGTGTGGGCCAGCCTGCAGCGGCACATGAAGGCGGGCCGTCGGCGGAAGCGCAGCAAGGTTCCCTGACGTGGCGGAGCGAGACCGGCGATACCGGGTGATCTTCGACGAACGCGCCGAACGGGATTTACAGGATGTCTTTGATTACATCGCCGTGCGCGCCGGATCGCGCGTTGCCGAAGGGTTCACGACGAAGCTTTACCAATATTGCCTGAGTCTCGAGCACACGCCGGAACGTGGCACGCGGCGAGACGAGCTGCGCCCTGGCCTGAGAACGGTCGGCTATCGGCGGCGAGCGACGATCCTGTTCGAGGTCGACCGCCGGCGGCGGCAAGTCCTCATCCTTGGCGTTCTCTATGGTGGTCGTGATTATCCGGACGATCTGCAAGACGAGTAGGTAGACGCGGCTTGCGGCGCATGAATGCGCCCCGCGTTCCCCTCTCCCGCTTGCGGGAGAGGGTGCCGAGGACCGCAGCCCGTAGCCCGGTTTTCGCTTGCGAAAGCCGGGACTGTCCGTGCCGCCGGCGAGACCGCCCCGGGCTTCGCTGAACCGCGAAACCCGGGCTACGACTCCATCACCGCATCGCAGATCTCTGCCAGCGCGCGATCCGCCGCATCCGCATGGCCCGGATCGTCGCTCCACATGTCCGGCCGGCTCCATGCCTTGATCACGCGCGCCTTGAGGGCGAGCAGATGCAAGTTGAGCGAAGGCGGGCCTGTCGCGCCGCAGCCCGCAGGGCGAAGGCGGACGGACAGGATCGCGCCGGCAATTTCTTCGAGCGCCTCGATCGCCGCGTCGTGCGCCGCCTCGGCGGCGGCGAAGCCGCAGGCGTGCTCGAACGCCCTGACCTCCGCTTCGTAGGCTTCGGCCAGCGGCAACATCGTGCGCGCGGCGCGCCAGTGCTCCCGGGCGTAGCGGTCGCGCAGCAGCGCCGCGAGCTCGTCGGTGTACCACCACGCTCCCTTGTGCCGCAGCAGCTTGCCGAGCGGGCCCTTGGCGGTGAGCGCACGCGGCGGATCGGGATGTTCGGTGAGGAAGACGGTCTCGCGCTCGGCGCGATGGCGGTCGGCGGCCTGGTAGGCTGTGAGCACGGCGGTGAAGCGGGAGGCGAGGGCGGTGAGGGGGGTGTCGCCGGCATGCGCGGCCGCTACCGATGGCACGGCCGGGCCTGCGCCGACGGACGTGGCGGCGCTCGCGGCGCCGGCGAGGAGGGAGCGGCGGGTGAGAGCGGGCAAATGATCGGCGACTGCCGGAACGGAGTCGTTCGGCATGCGGACCTCTCGGCGCATATCGTCGGTACGGAATCATGTAACATTCCAGCAATTCGCTGTCAACAGGGAAACTGGAACATTCCAGCATTACTGACAATCACCGTCGAGCAGTGCCGAGGCGCCCGGGGCATGTTGCACTGGCCCCAATGGCGTTTGGCCGAAGAAAGCGGCGTGGACGAAAAGACCATCGCCGACTTCGAACGGGGAGCGCGGACGCCGCACGACCGGACGTTGCGCGATCTCCGCGTCGCCTTCGAGGCGGCGGGGATCGTATTCACCAATGGCGAGGAGCCGGGGGTGCGGTTGAGGAAGAAGTGATGACTTAGCCATTTCAATAAGAAGCTGGATAGAGAGCGCGGCCAATGCCGAGAACTCGCTTGTTCTGTGAATCCGATCGGGATGACAATCAAGAGGCTGTTCCCACGCTCATCTCGTCGAAAGAATCTTGCCAAAATTTCTTGCACACTTCCGACTTTGCGGACGTCGCTGCTGTAGCGCTCCTCCAGGTCGGACGCTGACTTGTTCAACGCCGGCGCTTTTTGCGGAGTAGTTCTAGTGTGAAATGTGCAGTAGATATTTGGTGACCGCAGAAATCGCGTCGGCTATTAGTGGCAGGGTGTTTGTAGCCTTTACAACGACGACCGGAGCGAGCGTGACAAGCGCCGCATCCGTAAATTTGGTTATTCTGTCGGCGACCCACGCGGCGAGTTTCAGGCCAAAAGAAAGGATACTGCCCTTCTTATTCTCAATTATACTGACGTTCGGACTTGCATTTGAAAGTTCTTCCTTAAGAATTCGCACATCCTCTCTTGCAAGGAGAATGTCGTGGGCTGTCGGCCCATTGTCGATCGGCTCGGGCGGATTGTTGTGCCCGATGGTCGCAAATTCGTCCTCCAACTTGGCTAAGGCATCGTCCAGTACCTGAATGCGAGATGCTGCGTCTTGCCGCAAGTTGCTCGGCTCATTGGCCGGTTTCAGTGCACGCTCTTGTTGTCTGTCGAGGAATGACAAAGAATCTTTCGGATGAGCATCCAGGATCGCTTCGATCCGATGTTTAACCCCAGATCCCACCCGATTTGCGGAAGAGTAGTCAGCTAAAATTGGCCAACCTCGTCCTTCCATGACAGAAGAAATGTTGCGCATTCTGTATCGAATGGAGGCGTCGTTGCGATCCTGAAGCGGGCCCCCGGTCAAAAACTTGCTGACAATATTTTCTGAAAGAACGATACCTGCCTGCTGAAGGCGGAGAATGTATAGGTAGGTCTCCACGGCAATCCGCAATTCGCGATCTGTCCAAAGCTGGCTTGGCATGGCATTCATCCGTCGTGGCCGGCGAGCGCGAATCATTCCAGGTCTGGGGACGACTCTATTTGAACTCGCCCGGCGTCAGTGATTTCGGGCCGAAACTCGATAATCTTCTCAAGCTCGGCTATCGCGCGGGCCACCAAGCTTTTGACAGGCCTATACAATTTCGGCAAATCATGGCAGTCTAGGCTGTTGGCCGACCTTGGGTCGGCGCGGGGCACTCGCGGGCCTTGGCCCCGGCGCGTCTTGGGCTGATCCGTTCGGGGGAGAGGTCACTTGGCCGACATCGTCGATCCTGAGCGGCGCAGCGAGATCATGTCCCGCATCGGTCCGCGCGACACCGCGCCGGAGCTTGCGGTGCGTCGTATGGTGCATCGGATGGGTCTACGGTTTCGCCTGCACTCGAAGCAACTACCCGGCCGCCCCGATATTGTATTCGCAAAGCACCGACTCGCGGTTTTCGTGCATGGGTGTTTCTGGCATCGCCACGATGGCTGCGCAAACGCCACGATGCCCAAGACCAGACCGGAATTCTGGCAGCAGAAATTTCAAGGCAACGTCGAGCGGGACCGCCGCAGTTGCGAGAAACTCGCACAGCTCGGGTGGCGAACCCTGATCATTTGGGAGTGCGAAGCGGAAGATCCCGCACGGCTCCAATCCGTACTCACCACAGCGTTTCTGAAAGCTCGAGCGCCCGGCCGGAGTGGCGGCAGGCCCAGGTTAATATCCGCTTCCAATCCGTTTCAGCGCAAGCGAGATCGTCTTGCAGTGGGCGAGAAGCCGCGTGTCCTCGACATCTGTGGGGGCGCCGGGGGATTTTCGCTGGGATTTTTGAAAGCCGGATTTGTATTGCGAGGCGCGATTGAAAGCGATCCGATTGCCGCCGCGACCTATGCCGCCAATTTGCACAAGGAAGCCTCAGTCGAGCGGCGGCAAAGGCTTGCTCAGCCGCAGGACCTTCTTTCGGTGACACCGCGCCAGCTGAAAAAGGCGCTTGGCCTTGGTCCCATTGCCGACTCGGTGGACGTGATTCTCGCCGGACTTCCCTGTCAGGCGTTTGCCCGCATTGGTCGGTCGAAGCTTGGATCCCTTGCCAATGACCCTGCCGCATACCGGAAAGACAAACGTGCAGGGATGTACCGGCGTTTTCTCAAATATGTGCGGCGCTTGAAGCCACTCTGCGTCGTGCTTGAAAACGTACCAGACATACTGAATCACGGCGGCCACAACGTGCCGGAGGAAATCAGCCGCAGCTTGGCGAGATCGGGGTATGTCTGCCGCTACACCTTGCTGAACGCTGCATGCTACGGCGTGCCGCAGCTCCGCGAGCGGCTTTTTCTGATCGCCTATCACAAGAGCGTGGGCATGGCACCTATATTCCCGGCCGCAACTCATCGTGTTGAATTTCCTCCCGGCTACAACGGAGTTCGCGGTTTTGCACTCAGACATGTCGACCGTGCTAAATCGCACTATTTGCCGACGCCACCGCAGTCCGGCGATCTTCCCGCGGTATCGGTGAGGGATGCGCTTCAGGACCTAGCCGCGATTCCCCGCAAAAAATGGTCGCCTAAAGACGGCATTCCTGACCGGCGGATCACTGAGACGACGGACTACGCTGCTGGCGCGACCTCTTACGGAATCTCAATGCGCGGATGGGAGGGATTTGAAACAAAAGAGCATGTCACTGCGCATGTTGTGAGACACACGCCGCGGGATTACCGGCACTTCAGTGCGATGAGGCCCGGTGAACAGTATCCGGAGATGTACCGCCGCGCGCTCAGACAGTTCGAAAAATTACTCGCGCAGCGGCGCAAACGGGGCAAGCCCTTGCGCACCAGGGCTTGGCACAAAACAAAAGCGGCACTCGTGCCACCTTACGATCCCGAAAAATTCCCGAACAAGTGGCGCAAGCTCGAAGCCGATAGGCCGTCGTGCACGCTGACGGCCCATCTGGGAAAGGATTCATATTCCCATATCCATTATGACAGCGCGCAGGCGCGGACGATATCTGCACGCGAGGCAGCGCGCCTCCAGAGTTTCCCCGATGGGTTCGTTTTTCACGGCGCCATGAATGCAGCTTTCAAGCAGGCCGGAAATGCCGTTCCGCCGCTGCTGGCGTTTGCGATAGCCGTTGAGATCATGCACTCGCTCCGCACTATGACAGAGAGCACGGCACCCCCGTACCGGGAAGCGGCTGAATGACCGGAACAGACGAGGCCCCGGCAACGGGAGGAACGTCCGCACCGGAGAACATACGGCGACGCATCGAAGCCCGCATCGGCCAGGGCGAATTTATTGCCGGACTGCTTCGGGTCGCCGGGCGCGAATCCGCGACGGTCCAGACGAACTTCGTCGATCGGCTCTCACATATTGCCGCGATGATGCGTGACCTTCTCGGCCAGAACGGCATGATCCGCAGGCTGCAATACCGTCCAAACGAATTCTGGCCGCAACAGAAGGGCCGCACGATTGCGTTCATTGACGGTGGCGTTGCGAACATCGATCTGCCCTCGGCAGCACCGCTCGGTATCCGTGTTGGCAGCTACATCGTCCGTCCGGGAGACGAAACCGAAAATCGGGAACGCTTTAACATCGAGCTGTCGTTGGTCGATGATCTGTTCAGTCCCGAGGGCGAGGTTTTTGACGACGATTTCATGGATACGGCCAAGCTCAGAGATGTCGCTCGGATGACAAGCGAGACCGCAGCGGCATACCGGCTGGCGCGGTCGAAACAGCCCCCGGATGTCATCCTGCTTCACGGGCCACTGGTTAACCCGGTGTCGCCTTATGGGCTCGACGGCTTCCCGTCGTTCGGTTCCGAAGCCTGCCGGGTCTTTTTTGACGATAAAGATTTTAGCGGTGATGAAGAGGCACGCCAGTTCGTGGCGCTCTATCTTGATCTGCTCAACCGCATCGAACAGACAGGAACGTCCGTCGTCGGTGTCGTCGAGCGTTCCGTGGGGCGCGATCCTGTCGTCGTAAGACGCATTCTCAATGGGCTTCGGGACCAAGATCATCTCAAGCGAGATGAAGCGCGCGATATCCTCGATGAGGTAATGGCATACGGACTGAACGACTCGTCCCTGTTTGATGTCGTGCTGGAAGACGGCGAATACATCACGCCGATCGCGGTTGACCGGCAAGGCCCCGAGAACAAATGGCCTGATCGCTGGAAGCAATGGATCAGGGATTATCCCGACGCACTGACGACGTATCTGAAGCCGTCGGCAACCGTGCTGCCGTTCCGTGTGGAAGGCTTCGAGAACGCTGCCGGTTTTGAAGCCGCGCTCGATCTGGTTCTGCACACAAGTCGCCTGTTGCCATCCTACGGATTCCCGGTCGGACTGGACATAGTTGACAAGTTCGCGAAGGTGCCGGCGTGGATGAGCCGCGGCGTCAAGGGGCAGCATCAGGTGGTCTTGCTGCGGAAGGCACTGGAGAGCGGCGATCCTCGTGTCGTGACCTTTGCAAAGCGCGTGCTTGCCGCGAAAGGACGTGACTGGTGGTTCAGGCCATCGGATTGACGGAGGGGAAAGCATATGGCGGCGGCAGCACAGGGAGGACCAACCGCAGCGGCCTGGACGCGTATCGGCACTGTTGTGGGGAATACTTCGACGGGAGAATACTCGTTCATCTTGCGAAGTTTTCAGGCAAAGCTGGGCGATATCGTCGCTACACGTGTCGAAGTGCCCGATGCGCAAGGCGCTGCCCAGAGAATTGTCACTGTCTGGGGGCGTATCGTCTCCATCGACCGCTTCAATCCGTTCTTTCCGGCTGAAGCGGCGCAAGAGCTGGCGGACGAAAATATCCGGTTCCTCGATACTGTGCTCTCGGGCAGCCGCGATCATCTTGAAGCGGAAGTGCTAATTCTCGGCACAACTGGTGAATCCGACGCGGCGACAGCGCAGCTTTCTCCGCTCACCTATCCCGTCAAACCTTCCGCCGAAGTTCTGTATCCGCCGGCGGACGATGTCCGGCGGCTGCTGACCGGCGACGACGACGGATCGGTGAAACTGAAGATCGGCACGCTGATCGCGCGCGGCGACGTTGAGGTGTCGCTGTCAGCAAGGCACATCGTCTCCCGCCATCTGGCGATCCTCGCGATGACGGGCGGCGGTAAGACCGTCGCCGCAAGGCGGATCATACGGGAACTGATCGACATCAAGTACCCGCTCGTCATATTCGATCCGCATGGCGATTATCTGGGCTTCTTTGAAAAGCGCTCTCTCTTCACGGACACAAGCGTTCGCGTCTTTTATCCGATGATCCGCGTGCGTGATAGCAATCTCGGCATTGTCGCGGACCTGATAGACAAGATGGGTCGCAAGCTGACCGAAGCGCAGCAGCAGTTCTACCAGTATCTCGTCAGCGTTACCGACATGACGGATGGCGAGCCAGCGACAGATTACATTCAGCGCCTCATCGATCACGCATCGAACATAGCGGCGAAGCAAAGGCGCGACGAAGATATACCCGATGAAATATCGAGCATCAGGGGCACGACCATCAACGCCGCGAAGCGGTCGCTCGATTTCGTTCTCGCGAATCTGCGCCAGATGGAACACAACAATGAAAGGCTCCGGACACAGCGGCGTTTCAAGGACTACCTATTTGAGGAAATGCCGGACCCGTTTGACGCACCGGAAAACATCGTCAGGCCGGGAACCGTGTCGATTTTCTATCTCGCAGGATACGATCACTTGAACCAGTCGGCGATCGTCTCAATCGTGCTGGAAGCGCTGTTCGCGCACCGTTCGACGCTGTCAAACCTGATTCCGCCGTTTCAGGCGGTCATAGAGGAAGCGCACAACTTCATTCCCAGCCGGCAGGAAGGTACGGATGAGACGCCGTCGCTGACGACGATTCGTAAGGTTATCACCGAAGGTCGGAAATTCGGTACCGGCCTTGTGTTGATCTCCCAGCGTCCCTCGCGGCTCGATGAAACAACGCTGGCGCAATGCAACAGCTTTCTGGTGCTTCGGCTTGTCAATCCGCGCGACAAGAATTTCGTGCGGTCGGTTATGGAAAATCTGTCGGACTCCGATGCCAATATTCTTCAGACCTTCGGGCCTGGTCAGGGCATTGTCTCGGGTCAAGCGGTACGGTTCCCCCTGCTCGTCAAGGTGAAGTTCGACAGCGATCTCGTCAGCGAAGCGATCGGAGATGAGGATTTCATCGCCGAAGCGGGTGCTTGGGCGCCCGATCCGACGCGCGCCGCCAATGCGGCGACGGTTAGGCGTCACGCCGCCCCGAAACCCTTTCCGCCTCCAACGCCGTCGGCTGATGGCGCCGACGCGAAGAAGAGCGACACGAAGCAGCCGAAGCGGCGGTCGAAGCCAAAGGGCCGCCGGGGCCGGATTCAGCCCGAAGGATTCTGAATTTCAGGGGTGCCCAAGGTCGACAAGGCCCGCGCTGGCGGCCGCGCGGAGAACGCGAGCACCGATGACGGCCTGCTTGATGGAGGGCCGCTTTTGCCAGCCTTGCAGGGCATAGCCCGCGAGCGTCAGGGCCACACGCTGGTCGAATTGCGCGATGCGTCCGCTTTCGGCTCCCCATGCGACCACTTTTGTCCAGCCCGCGGCGTCGATGCTGCAGCAAAGCCCGATGAGGTCTTCGCCGTTTCCCTGCTGCTGCGGTGAGAGGAGCGAATCGCCGTCTTCTGGTGATTCCGTGACGATCTCGGACGGAACCGGACCGGTGAGGCCCAGATCGAGCGCCTTGATGTAGGACCAACTCTCGTCCTTCTTGCACCACTCCGTGACGTTGCTGCGCGCGGCGCCCGTGATGATCGCGGCATGGATGCGTGGCGCCCATTCGTCAAAGACAAGCACCAGCTCTGGCGATACATCCTGCGCCTCCCATATCCCCGGAAGGTCGAGTTGCGTGCCGAAATTGGATGATAGCTTTGCGATCATGAACGTCAGGACATTCGCGCCATAGGACTGGAGTTTCGCACGCCGGATCGCCGACCCGGCCGCCCTGAACAAGATCGCGAACGCCACTATCTCCCTGTAAAAGATTTCGTCAGGTAGCCATCCCAGCTGAAAGTGTTCCGGCAGCTCGGCCATGAAGACCGTGAAATTCTTTTGCGCACCACGGCTGACGGTCTGCGGGCGCTGCCACCATGACATTAGGAATTTCGCGAGGTCGGTCTTGCTAAAGCGGTTCGTCTTCGGACACTCGCGGTCAAAATCCCTGCGTCGCGCTGGCGTCGTGCCGTAGCGGGCGCCCGCGACTTGGTAAGCGCCGCGCGCACGCTCATAGAACCACCGCTCTTCTTCTCCTGGGCACCAGACTTTTTCCGAAAGTTGCTCGATCCGGATATGAAATTCGTTGTTTGCCGACAGGTCTGACACCTGGATGACGTTCTGGGTGTTGGAATAGCGTGCAATGAGCGGCACGAACTCGGTCAGCTTGGCGGGCTCGACAAGCGTCAACTTCATCGCGAGCGCCACCTTGCTGATGTCAGTTTTGTCGACTTTTTTGGCGCGGTGTATCGAGGCTGTGGTTTGCGCGCCATTGACGATTTGCAAGCCGCGCACGCGGCTAATCGTCATTTCGCCCATGAACAATCCAGCTTCGATTTCATCGGCGGTTGCGGTGATGCCGTTGTTGTAGGCAAGAAACCGTTCCGGTTCGTTTCTCAGCGTGTCCCGAAGTCCCTTGTTCACCTTACCTTTGGCCTGAAGAAACGAGCGCACGTTGAATTCAAAGAGCCGAGCACCAAATTCCTCGTACAACTGATAGATCAGATCGCCTGGCAGGGTGACCAGATAAGTTTCGTATTCCTCGGGTCGGGGCTTCATCTCCAGACAGGCGATAGGCCGCCCCATAAGCTTGGTGAAGTCGATTTCGATTCTGTCGCGGGTGACCGTCTCGCGCGAAGACCTGAAGAGACGTTCAAGGTCCACGACCGAGAATTCGACTGTTCTATCGGCAACTTCGATCGTACTAACGGATCGATCCCTGACCAAGCCGTTGGTGAGAACGTGCACCCGAACGTCCTCGATTCGCTTCAGGTCGTCAGCGATATGTTTCGCTGCGCTCGTGGTGGCCTCGTTGCCGGCGAAGCGGGCAAGGTCACGAGAAGCAGCATAACCAAAGAAGCGTGCCGCCCGCCCGGCCAGCCGTGACAGTTCCTCGGCGGCGAGATAGGTTCCGGCGGTCTGCGGCAGGAAATAGCTCGTGAAAATCTCCAGGCGCGTTGAATCCTCGGGTAGTGCATAGCCGACGACCCGGCATCTGTTGCGGCCCGTGGGATCCTCGTACGGGCACAGTTCGTGCTCAGTGACAAGCCCAGCTTCTTCCATATAGCCGAGCATGATGTCGGCAAGCGCGGCGTCGGGTGCGAGCGGCGTATCGGGATCGAGTTCCGCGAGCCGCTCTTCGGTCTCTGCCCTAAGGCGGGTGGCAAATTCCTCCAAAAGCTGCTGTTCGAGCACCAGATCCCCTCCGGATTCGCCTGCCGATCCGAGTTTTTGCTAAATTTGGGAAAATCACAACTCACAGAAGAGAATTGGCTAATCTCGTGGGCTTGCTCCCGATTATCCTTCCCCTTCCACCCCCGCACCACCAGATGATCCATCTCCGTGGTGTGCTTCTCGTTCGCGCTGCTACGTCGGCCCCAGCCCGTCACCGCGGGGACGAAGACCGGCGGCTCACCGCAATCCAAAATTTCAGCTCGTCGGGCACGCGGTCGTCGATTTGGATCGCCGCCACCGGGCCAGGTCGCAAAGCCCCTCTCCCGGCTCGCCCGTCTTCGCTGCGCTACGACGAGCTCGCCACCCTCTCCCGCTGCGCGGGGGAGGGGACGCGCCGCGGTCCCAGGTCGCCCGCCGCCGAATCCCTTATGACTTGAATCTTCCCCCGTGGCGCGACCGCCCCGGGTTTCGCCATATTGCATTGAAGACGCGCGTAAACGCGCTTATGGCGCGTTGAAGACGCGCGTGAACGCGCTTATGGCTCAACCCGGGCTACAGCTGCCTTGCGACGGGAGAGAGTCACGATGCGCCCCAACCCAGTCCGCGCCAAGCTCGCCAAGGGCGGCACCGCGTTCGGCCACATGGCGTTCGAGTTCTTCACGCCGGGCCTGTGCCAGCTGATGGCCAATGCCGGCGCCGAGTTCGTGATCTTCGACACCGAGCACTCCGGCGCCGGCATCGAGACCATCAAGGCCGCGGGAGGCCAAGGGCTCGGTTGCAAATGTCCGTCACGTGCCCCATATTGAGGGCGCAGGCTGGTCACTGCGTAGCGGGGGCCGGCCTCTTTATTTGGGCAGCACCACAAGGCCGACGCCTCGGTATTCGCCAGCGCGGTTGGTGCGCAGCTTCCGCCGCACCACGCGGAAGTCTTCCTTTTCCGGCTTGCCGAGGACGTGACGTCCGATCGGCGACACCACGAGGTCTGCGATCTGCAAGCCCGCGACATTGTCAGCCTTGCTCCGCAGATTCAGGCCCGTGATACGCGCAGCGACATCCTTCGCCTGGACGTAGCGCGTCCCCTGAATCTTCAGGTTCAACCATGCGATGTCGAGTTCCCGATCCAGTGTCGGATCGCGCTTCTCGGCAACGATCACGCCGGTTCCGCCTCGACCGATCTCGAAGCAGAAGCATTCCACCAGGATGTCCAGGCTGAGCAGGTAGGGATCGAGCGCCGCCACTCCGTAGCGCGCGAGATGCTCATCCTTGCGGATCGCGCACGCCACCGCCGTATAGCGCAGGCCATCCATCAATGTGTTCAATTCGCGATACACACGCTCGCGGAACGCCGGCTCCTTCATCCGCTCGAATCCGCCGCGATTGCGGACGAGATCGGCGGTGTGCAGCACGATGTCCGCGCGTCCGAAGAGGCTCTGCTTGAACCGGCTCAGCTGCTCCGGAAGCTCACCCTCGGCATAGTCCTGCTCCATGATCACGCCGCCGAGGACGAACAGAGGATACTGCGGGTCGATCTTGGACAGGCTGTGATCGCCGGATTCGTCGAGGAAAAGGACCTTCACGCGACCGCCTCCGTGTGACCCCGACAACCCTGGTGGCAAGAGCCTTGATGGCGCTGCCGATTTCCCAACGTCTCGATCATGCCACGCGCCATTGCGTCGTGCAGCCGCCCCCCGGGTTTCGCTGCCGCTCCACCCGGGCTACGAATCCCGCTGCCCTCCGCCTCCACCGCCTCCCAAAGGAGTCCTCATGCGCCCCAACCCCAGTCCGCGCCAAGCTCGCCAAGGGCGGCACGGCGTTCGGCCACATGGCGTTCGAGTTCTTCACGCCGGGCCTGTGCCAGCTGATGGCCAATGCCGGCGCCGAGTTCGTGATCTTCGACACCGAGCACTCCGGCGCCGGCATCGAGACCATCAAGGCGCAGGCGGCGTACGCGCGCGGCACCGGCGTGGTGCCGATGGTCCGCGTGTCGGGCGCGCACTACCACCTGATCGCGCCGATGCTCGATGCCGGCGTGATGGGCATCATGGTGCCGATGGTCGAGTCGGCCGAGCAGGCCGCGGAGATCGTGCGCGCCTGCCGCTACCGCCCGCAGGGCGCGCGCGGGCTTGCGTTCGGCATGGCGCATGACGACTACCAAGGCGGCGACCATATCGCGGCGATGCGGCGCGCCAACGCGCGCACGCTCACGATCGCGCTGATCGAGACCGCGGGGGGACTCGACAACGTCGAGGCCATCATGGCGACGGAAGGCATCGACGTCGGCTGGGTCGGGCACTTCGACCTCACCAACGCGCTCGGCATCGACGGGCAGTTCGAGCATCCGCGTTACAAGGCGGCGCTCAAGGCGCTGGTGCGGGCGTGCGAGCGCAACGGCAAGGCCGCGGGGTTCCTGTGCGGCGACGTCAAGACCGGGCGGCGCTATCTCGACCTGGGGTTCCGCATCTTGGCGTATGGGGTGGACAGCGCGCTGTACCAGGGCGCGCTGAAGGCGGGGATCGAGGGGTTGCGTGGCGGGAGGTGAGGGGCGGAGTACGTGGAGGGAAAGACCCCCTCCCGACCGGCCTTCGGCCGGTCGACCTCCCCCACAAGGGGGGAGGGAGGCTGTGGCGCTTTCGGTGGTCCACTCTGCGAGCAGCGCACGTTGCATGAGCATCTGTTGCGAATTTTGCGCTCTGACAGAGCCACAGTACCTCCCCCCTTGTGGGGGAGGTCGACCGCCGGAGCCCGCACGGCGACGGCGGGCGGGAGGGGGTATTATTTGTTTCACCGTGTCACCCCTTCCCCAGCGCCTTCCACACGCCGTTGGCGGTGGCGACCGTGCGCTCGCCCACCACCAGCTCGGCGCTCATGAAGATGAGCGCGCGGGTGCGGCGAACGACGCGGCAGCGCGCCTCGACGAACTCGCCGATCTGCACCGCGTCGATGAAGTGCACGTCGAGATGCACCGTCGCCTGCGGTTTGCGCTCGTTGGCGTACCAGCAGGTCATCCCCATCGAGCGGTCGGCGAAGGTCATCAGCATGCCGCCCTGCACCACGCCGCGGCGGTTGTGATGCTTGGGCGCGGCCACGAAAGCAAAGCGGTGCGTCGCGCCGTCCTTGCCGCCGTCCTGCCTAGTCCAGAACGGGCCGACCAGGCCGATGAAGCCCTCGTCGCTGTAGGGCTCCCAGCCGTGCGCGGCGGGGTCGAAGGGTGGGGTCATGATCGTTCTTTCATCACAACAATCCATCCCCGTCATGCCCGCACTTGTTGCGGGCATCCACGTCTTTCTTCACATGCCGTCAAACAAGACGTGGATGGCCGGGACAAGCCCGGCCATGACGGGGGAGGGCATGTCGCGCCTTTGCCCGCCCCACAGCACGCGGACCTATTTCTTGAGCCGATAACCGGTGCGGAAGATCCACCATACAATGGCGAGGCAGAGCGCGAGGAACAGCGCGATCGCCGCGAGGCTGACGCCGACGGCGACGTCGGCGACGCCGAAGAAGCTCCAGCGAAAGCCGCTCACCAGGTAGACCACGGGATTGAACAGCGCGACCGTGCGCCAGAATTCCGGCAGCACGCCGATCGAATAGAAGCTGCCGCCGAGGAAGGTGAGCGGCGTGAGCACCAGCGTCGGAATGAACTGCAGCTGCTCGAACCCTTCGGCCCAGATGCCGATGATGAAGCCGAACAGGCTGAAGCTCAGCGCCGTGAGCACCAGGAACGCCAGCATCCAGAGCGGATGCTCGATGCGCAGCGGCACGATGCAGGCGGCGGTCGCCAGGATGATCAGCCCGAGGATGATCGACTTGGTCGCCGCGGCGCCGACATAGCCGGCCACGATCTCGAACGGCGAGATCGGCGCCGACAGGATCTCGTAGATCGTGCCGGTGAAGCGCGGAAAATAGATGCCGAACGAGGCGTTCGAGACGCTCTCGGTCAACAGCATCAGCATGATCAGCCCGGGCACGATGAAGGCGCCGTAGCTGACGCCCTCGATCTCGGCGATGCGCGACCCGATCGCCGCGCCGAACACCACGAAATAGAGCGAGGTCGAGATCACCGGCGCCAGGATGCTCTGCAGCAAAGTGCGCCCGGTGCGCGCCAGCTCGAACAGGTAGATCGCCCGGATCGCGCGCAGGTTCACGGCCGCCGCCTCACCAGGTCGACGAAGATGTCCTCGAGCGAGCTTTGCGTGGTCTGCAGGTCGCGAAAGCGGATGCCCTCGCGGCGCAGGTCGGCGAGCAGGGCGGTGATGCCGGTGCGCTCGCCCTGCGTGTCGTAGCTGTAGACGAGCTCGGCCCCGTCGGCCGCAAGGGTGAGGCGATGCGGCGCGAGCGCGGGCGGGATTTCGCCGAGGCGGCCATGCAGCTGGATGGCGAGCTGCTTCTTGCCGAGCTTGCGCATCAGCTCGGCCTTGTCCTCGACCAGGATCAGCTCGCCCTTGTGGATCACGCCGATGCGGTCGGCCATGTCCTCCGCTTCCTCGATGTAGTGGGTCGTCAGGATGACGGTCACGCCGGACGCGCGCAGCGATTTCACCACCTGCCACATGTCCTTGCGCAGCTCCACGTCGACGCCCGCGGTCGGTTCGTCGAGGAACAGGATCTGCGGCTCGTGCGCCAGCGCCTTGGCGATCATCACCCGGCGCTTCATGCCGCCGGACAGCGTCATGATCTTCTCGTCCTTCTTGTCCCACAGCGACAGCGCGCGCAGCACCGCGGCGACGCGCTCGCCGTCGCGCGGCTTGCCGAACAGGCCGCGGCTGAAGCTCACCGTGGCCCACACCGTCTCGAACGCGTCGGTGGTCAGCTCCTGCGGCACCAGGCCGATCAGCGAGCGGGCGGCGCGATAGCCGGCGACGATGTCGTGCCCGTCGACCGTCACCCGGCCTGCGCTCGCGTTCACGATGCCGCAGACGATGCCGATCAGCGTGGTCTTGCCGGCGCCGTTGGGGCCGAGCAGCGCGAAGATCTCGCCGCGGCGGATGTCGAGATCGATCGACTTGAGCGCCTGGAAGCCGGTCGCGTAGGTCTTGGAAACGCGCGCGATGGAAATGACGGGCTGCATGCTGTGCGATGGATGGCGTGAGAATGCGATGTTTCGGCGCCGCGCGGTAAAGCGCGGCGTATGGCAAATGGCGATTGCGATCGAGCGCGGCAAGATGGCACCGGCCTGCCTGTTGACCGCATCTTGCGTCTGACCATAGCCTGCGCCGGGCGGCAACAAGAACGTCCGTTTCGACCTGCGATACGGCGCCAAACGAGGGGAAACGCTCTGGACGCAAGCCTGCGCGAGAGCGCGCCCGCCGCGGCGCGCGACGTCATCGCCATCCGCCACCTGTCGAAGACCTATGGCGGCGGCGCCGACGGCGTCGCGGCGCTGAACGACATCGATTTCGCGGTCGGCGACGGCGAGTTCGTGTCGATCGTCGGCCCCTCCGGCTGCGGCAAGTCCACGCTGCTGAAGATCCTCGCCGGCCTGATGCCGGCGACCTCGGGCCAGGCGATCCTCAACGGCGCACCGATCGACGGGCCGCGCCGCGACATCGGCGTCGTGTTCCAGTCGCCGGTGCTGTTCCCGTGGCGCAGCGTGCTCGGCAACGTGCTGCTGCCGGCCGACGTGCAGCAGCTCGGGCGCGAGCGCATGACGGGGCGCGCCATGGACCTGCTCAATCTCGTCGGCCTCACCGGCTTCGAGCACCGCTATCCGTGGGAGCTCTCCGGCGGCATGCAGCAGCGCGTCGCGCTGGTGCGCGCGCTGATCCACGACCCGGCGCTGCTGCTGATGGACGAGCCGTTCGGCGCGCTCGACGCGCTCACGCGCGAGGCGATGAACGTCGAGCTGCAGCGCATCTGGCTGGAACGGCGCAAGACCGTGGTGTTCATCACCCATTCGACCGCGGAGGCGGTGTTCCTCGCCGACCGCGTGGTGGTGATGACGCCGCGGCCGGGCAAGATCGGGGACCTGTTCGCGGTCGACCTGGCGCGGCCCAGGTCGCTCGACGTGATGACCACGGAGGCGTTCGGCGTGTACGTGCGGCGCATCCGCAAGGCGCTCAATGCCGGGGGAGGGCTCGAATGATGGGCGGACCGAAAGGCCTCGCGCTGCGCCTGCTGCTGATCCTGGCGTTCCTCGCCGTGTGGGAGGGGATCGTGGTGCTGCTCGCGATCCCGCAGTTCATCCTGCCGGCGCCCTCGAGCGTGTTCACCGCGCTCTACCGCGGTTTCGCCTCGACGCTCTATCTGGACCACATCTGGATCACCTTGGCCGAGACCTTGCTCGGCTTCATGCTCGGCTCGGTGCTCGCGTTCACGTTCGGCACCGCGGTCGCGCTGTCGCGCCGGGTCGAGTACTTCCTCTATCCGTTCATCGTCATGTTCCAGGCGATGCCGAAGGTGGCGCTGGCGCCGCTGATCATCATCTGGTTCGGCCTCGGGCTGACCTCGAAGGTGATCTCCGCGGCGCTGGTCGCGTTCTTCCCGCTGATGGTCAATACCATCGTCGGCCTGCGCTCGGCCGAGGAGGACAAGATCAACCTGATGCGCTCGCTCGCCGCCACGCGCGGGCAGATCTTCTGGATGCTGCAGCTGCCCAACGCCATGCCCTACATCTTCGCCGGGCTGGAGATCGCCATGATCTTCTCGCTCATCGGCGCGATCGTGGCCGAGTTCGTCGGCGCGCAGGCTGGCCTCGGCATGCTGATGCAGAGCATGAACTTTACCATGGACGTGGCCGGGCAGTTCTCGGTGCTGCTGCTGTTGTCGATCCTCGGCCTGGTGCTCAACGGCATCGTCACCGGCACGCGCAAGCGCGTGCTGTTCTGGGACCCTTCGCAGAAGCTCGGGGCGGAAACATCGCGCAAAGGAGAAGTGTCGTGAGACGAGGTTTGATCATCGCAATCGCAGCTGCGGCACTGGCCGCCGGCATCGCGCCGGCCGCGGCGCAGACCACGGTCAAGGTCGGCTGGTGCGCGCGCACGGTCTCTTCTGCGGCCGCACCGTATGCCATCGCCACGAAACTCGGCTGGTTCGCGCAGGCCGGCATCAAGGTCGACATCGTGCCGCTGCCGGGCTCGTCCGACTGCGTCAAGAACGTCGCCACGCGCCAGGTCGACTACGCGCTGCCCTCGATCGAGCCGGTCGCCATCATCCGCCCGCAAGGCATCAAGATAAAGAACTACTACACCGCCTATCAGGGCAACATCTACGGCATCGCGGTGCCGGTCGACAGCCCGGTCCAGCAGTTCACCGACCTCAGGGGCAAGCGCATCGGCGTGATCGCCATGGGCTCGGCCGGCGTGATCGTGGCGCGCGCGCTCGCCACCATGAACGGCCTCAACCCGGACCGCGACGTCGCAATCGTGGTCGCGGGCGAGGCGGCGCAGACCGCGGCGCTGGTGCGCAACAAGGAGGTCGACGCGCTGTCGCAGTTCGACACCCAGTACGCGCTGGTGGAGAACGCCGGCGTCAAGCTGCGCCTGCTCGACACCAGCATGATCGCGAAATTCCCCTCCAACGGGCTGATCGCGCTCGAGGACACGCTGGCGAACAAGCGCGCCGAGGCAGTGGCGCTGGCGCAGGGCTATGCCAAGGGCACGGTGTTCGCCATGGCCAATCCGGAGGCCGCGATCCGCATCCTGTGGGAAGTGTTCCCGCAGACCAAGGCGACCGGCAAGGACGAGGCGACCGCGCTGCGCGACGACATCAAGACCTTGGAGGCGCGCGCGCGCTCGTGGCGGCTCGCCTCCGGCGGCGTCACCAAGTGGGGCGAGAACTCGATCGCCAACTACGACGCCTATGTCGAGTTCCTGCACAAGAACGGCGTGCTCAAGGACAAGATGCCGGCGGCCGAGCTGGTCACCAACGACCTGATCGAGGAGATCAACAAGTTCGATCCGGCCGCGATCGAGGCGCAGGCCAAGGGCTGGAAGGGGTAGAAGACCCCCTCCCGGCGCGCTTTGCGCGCCGACCTCCCCCACAAGGGGGGAGGTACTGTGGCGCTTTCGGAGTCTCTCCGAACTGAGTGTGCTGTGATTATGCTGTGACAGAGCCACAGCACCTCCCCCCTTGTGGGGGAGGTCGACCGGCCGCAGGCCGGTCGGGAGGGGGACTTACTTCTTCAACTCCCGCACCGGCTTGCCGGCGATCCAGGCCTGGATGTCCTCGACCATCTGGGCGTAGTAGATGCGGTAGTTCTCCTGCGTCACGTAGCCGAGATGCGGGGTGAGCACGACGTTCTCGAGCCGGCGCAGCGGATGGTTGCCGGGCAGCGGCTCGAGGTCGAACACGTCGAGGCCGGCGCCGGCGATGCGGCGCTGGCCGAGCGCCGATAACAGCGCCGCCTCCTCCACGATCGGTCCGCGCGAGGTGTTGATCAGGAACGCGCTCGGCTTCATCAGCGCCAACTCCCTGGCCGTGACCAGGCCGCGGGTGCGGTCGCTGAGCTGGACGTGGATGCTGAGGAAATCCGAGTGGCGGAACAGGTCCTCCTTGGCGACCAGCGCGGCGCCCCCCACCCGCGCCTTGTCCGCGGTCAAGTTCTGGCTCCAGGCGATCGGCTTCATGCCGAAGGCCTTGCCGATCTCGGCCGCCTTGGCGCCGAGCTTGCCGAGGCCGAGCAGGCCGAGCGTCTTGCCGGCGAGCTCGATGCCGATCGTCGCCTGCCACGGCGCGCCGGCCTTCAGCCGCGCGTTCTCGTAGCCGACCTTGCGCGCAAGCTCGAGCATCAGCGCGAAGGCGAGCTCGGCGGTCGGCGCGCCGGCGGCCTCGGTACCGCAGACCACCACCCCGCGCGAATGCGCCGTCTCCAGGTCGATCGAGGCGTTGCGCATGCCGCTGGTGAGCAGCAGCTTCAGGTCGGGCAGCGCCTCGAGCGTGGCTTTGAGGAACGGCGTGCGCTCGCGCATCATGCACACGATGGCGCAGCCCTTGAGCGCCTTGACGGCGGCTTCGCGGTTGGCGAACGGCTCGTTGAACACGGTGATGTCGACGTCGGCGGCGAGCGGCGACCAGTCGGCGATCTTGAGGGCGATGTTCTGGTAGTCGTCGAGGATCGCGCAGCGGTGCTTCATCGGTCGTCTTTCTTGCAGATGCGGAACACGAACAGGTCCGGCGTCCGGGTCGAGTCCTCGAGCACGTCGCCGGTCTGACGGATCAGGTTGGGGATGTCGATGGTGGCGAGCGGGTCGGTGCACTCGACCACGAGCACCTCGCCCGGGGCAAGCCGGCTCAGCGCCTTACGCGTCTTCAGCGCCGGCAATGGGCAGCGCAGCCCACGCAGGTCGAGGGTGGTGTCCGGCATGGCGGCAATGGAGGGTGAGGCGGGCGCCGCGTCAAGGCCGCCGCGCTGTGCGCTTGACGGCCCCGGCGCGTCTCCCGCAAGACAGGCGGCCATGGAAGCCCCGCAGCCGCAGCGGATCGCCGCCCTGACGCCGATCGCCGCCGTGCTGGCGCGGGTCGACGCGCTTGCCGTTCCGGTCGCGCCGCGCGAGCTCGCCGTCGGCGACGCGGAAGGGCGCGTGCTCGCCGCGGACGCGGCCGTGACGGCGCCGCGGCCGGCCGCGCCGACGGCGCTCACCGACGGTTGGGCGGTGCGCGCCGAAACGGTGGCGGACGCCGGACCCTATGCGCCGGTGCCGCTGGTTCCGCCGCCGGCGTGGGTCGCGGCCGGCGCGGCGCTGCCGGCCGGGACCGATGCGATCCTGCCGCCCGACGCGGTCACGCTCGGCGCGAGCGGCGCGGAGGCGCATGCGGGGGCGACCGCGGGCGAGGGCGTGCTGGCGCCCGGCGCCGATGCGGCGCCGGAGCGGCCGCTGCGCGGCGCGGGACAGCGTTTGCGCGCGGTCGACGTGGCGGCGTTCCAGGCCGCCGGCATGGCGCGCGTCATGGTGCGCGAGCCGCGCCTGCGCATCGTGTCGACCTTGCCCGACCACACCGCCGCCCTGCTGATCGCGCGCGCCACCTCGGCCATGGGCGGCCACGTCATCTTCGTGCGCGCGCTCGAACGCGCGCTCAGCGAGGAGAACGCCGATGCGGTCATCGCGGTCGGCGGCACCGGGTACGGCGGCACGAGCGTGGCGCTGCTGGCGCGCGCCGGAACGGTCGCGATCCACGGCATCGGGCTTTCGCCCGGCGAGAGCGCGGCGCTCGGCGCGGTCGGCGCGCGGCCGGTGCTGCTGCTGCCCGAGCGGCTCGACGCCGCGCTCGCCGGCTTCCTCGTGGTCGGGGCGCGGCTGCTGGCGCGCTTGAGCGGGCTCAAGGTTGCGCCGCCCGGCATCATGGTGGCGCTCAAGCGCAAGATCGTCTCGACCGTGGGCATGGCCGAAGTGATCCCGGTGCGCCGCGACCGCGACGGGATCGAACCGCTGGCGTCCGGCCATTGGCCGATCGAGGCGCTGGCGCGCGCCGACGGCTTCGTGCTGGTGGCGCCGGAAAGCGAAGGCCACGCGGCGGGCAGCCTGGTCGAGATGCGGGCATTGCCATGAGCACGCGCGCGCTCATCGACGCGGTGCGCCAGGCGTCGCGCCAGGAGCAGTTCCTCGAAGTGGTGTCGGCCGAGGAGGCCAAGGCGCGCTTCGAGCGGCAGCTCGCGCTCGATCCGCTTGCGGCCGAGACGGTGCCGCTGGCCGACGCGCTCGGCCGCGTGCTGGCGGGCGACGTCGTTGCGCCGATCGACGTGCCGCCGTTCGACCGCTCCAACGTCGACGGCTTCGCGCTGCGCGCCGCCGACACGCTCGACGCGACCGACGCCGCGCCGCGCCGCCTGACGCTCAACGCCGAGGTGCTGGTGTGCGGGCGCGCGCCCGAGCTTGACGTCGCGCCCGGCAGCGCGACCGCGATCGCGACCGGCGGCGTGATGCCGCGCGGCGCCGACGCGGTGGTGATGATCGAGCACACCGAGCTGATCGATGCGGCCGCCGGTCCGGCGATCGATCTGCGCCGCGCCGCCGCGCCGGCGCAGTTCGTGTCCTACGCCGGCTCCGACATCGCGCGCGGCGAGACGCTGCTGCGCCGCGGGACGCGCATCACGTCGCGCGAGATCGGCATGCTGGCGGCCTGCGGCTTCGCTGCGCTCGAGCTGGTGCGCAAGCCGAAGGTCGCGGTGCTGTCGACCGGCGACGAGCTCACCCGTCCGGGGGAGCGGCTCAAGGCGGGCGCGGTCTACGACAGCAACGGCGCGATCGTGGCGGCGGCGGTCGCCGAGGCTGGCGGCACGGCGCTGCCGTATGGCGCGTTCCCGGACGACGAGGCGAGCCTCGAAGCCGCCGTCCGCCGCGCGCTCGCCGCGGCCGACATGGTCGTGCTGTCCGGCGGCACGTCGAAGGGCGCCGGCGACCTGTCGCACCGCATCGTGACGCGGCTCGGCAGCCCCGGCGTGATCGTGCACGGCGTCGCGCTCAAGCCGGGCAAGCCGCTCTGCCTCGCGGTCGCGGACGGCAAGCCGGTGGTGGTGCTGCCCGGCTTCCCGACCTCGGCGATCTTCACCTTCCATGCCTTCGTGGCGCCGCTGATCCGCGCGCTCGCCGGCCTGCCGGCGGAGGCCGCGGCGCAGGTGCAAGCGAGCGTGCCGGTGCGCATCCCCTCCGAGCTCGGACGCAAGGAATTCGTGCTGGTCGCGCTGGTCGAAGGCGAAGGCGGCCGCATCGCGTTCCCGATCCAGCGCGGCTCCGGCGCGGTCACGACGTTCTCGCAGGCCGACGGGTTCCTCGCCGTCGATGCGCTGGCGAGCGCGCTCGATGCCGGGACGCGCGTCGACGTGACCCTGATCGGCAGCGCGCGCACGCCCGACCTGGTCATCGCCGGCAGCCACTGCGTCGGGCTCGACGCGGTGCTCGGCGCGCTCGGCGAGCAAGGATTGACCGCGCGCACGATTGCGCTCGGCAGTCTCGGCGGCGTCGCGGCGGCGCGGCGCGGCGAATGCGATCTCGCGCCGGTGCATCTGCTCGATCCCGCGAGCGGCGTCTACAACGCGCATCTGGCCGGCGGCGGCCTCGCCCTGGTGCGCGGCTGGGAGCGCATGCAGGGCGTCGTATATCGGGCCGCCGACACGCGCTTCGAAGGCAAGGGCGCGCAGGAGGCGGTGCAGGCGGCGCTGGCCGATCCGGCCTGCCTGATGGTCAACCGCAACGCCGGCGCCGGCACCCGCATCCTGATCGACCAGCTGGTCGGTGCGGCGCGGCCGGCGGGCTACGGCAACCAGCCGCGTTCGCACAACGCGGTCGCCGCCGCGGTGGCGCAGGGGCGGGCCGACTGGGGCGTCGCGATCGCGTCGGTGGCGCGCATGTACGCCCTCGGCTTCCTGCCGCTCGCGCCCGAGGCCTATGACTTCCTGCTGGTCGAGAAGCGGCGCGAGCGTGCGGCGGTGCGCGCTTTCCTAGCGGCGCTTGCCGCTCCGGCGGTGCGCGCGCGCCTCGCCGCGCTCGGCATGCGTGCCGCCGGCGGATGAGCGTTCCTCTTCCGCGGCGGCGCTGGCGCGGTCGATGAGCCGGAACGCCTCGAGCATCCGCCACGGGCCGGCGCGGTAGCGCGCGCCGATCTTGCGCGCGTCGCGGCCGCAATGCGGACAGGTCACGGTGCCGGCGAAGACGTACTCGACGCACTGGCGGCAGAGCACCAGCTCGGGCGGCGGCTTGGCGCGCGCGGACGCGGCCGGCGCATCGGTCATGACGGCAGCTCCGCGATCGGCTCCTCGATCAGCGTGAAGCGGCCGGTGGCAAACGAGCGCTGCGGCGCGTCCTCGGCCTTGACGACGCGCTCGCGGATGCCGCGCTCGGCGAGCTTGAGCACGCGGTGATGGCAGTAGGGATTGTTGCCGCGCCGGCCGAACAGCGAGTCCGCGGTCCAGGTGCAGCCGCCGCGGCAGACCTCGGCGTAATAGCATTCGCCGCAATAGCCCCACAGGTCCTTGACGCCGCGCTCGCGGTTGAACTGCAGCGCCGGGTGCTCGGCCCACAGCTCGGCGATCGGCTTGTCGCGCACATTGCCGGCGCCGTAGCGCTCCGTCGCCAGCGACGGGCAGCCTTTCAGCGTGCCGTCGGCTTCGAGCCCGACCACGTTCTGCCCCGCCGGACAGCCGGGATAGTGGCCGCGGTCGGGGCCGCGCCAGAGCGCGTCGTAGGGGCCGAAGTATCCGATATTGTTGCCCGGCAGCAGCAGGAAGTCGCGTTCGCGCCCTTTGCGGTGCAGCTCCGCCAGCAGCGGCATCAGGGTCGCAAGCTCATAGGGTTGCAGCAGGATCTCGTCGTTGTCGACCGCGTTGCCCATCGCGACGGTGAGCTGGATCTGCCAGACCTTGGCGCCGGCCGCGATGATCACGTCCATCAACTCGGCGAGCTGCGGCATGGTCAGCGCGGTAATCTGCGTGTTCACGCTCGTGGTCAGGCCGAGGCGGCGGCAGTCGTTGAGCACGCGCAGCGCCTCGGCATAGGAGCCGCGCACGCCGCGCAGGCGGTCGTGCAGCGCCTCCAGCCCGTCGATCGAAACGCCGACGCCGCGCAGCCCGGCCGCTTTCGCCGCTTCGATCATCGCGGCCGAGAGCTTGTAGCCGCCGGTCTGCATCGTGCAGTCGATGCCGTGTTGGCTGATCGCGCGGATGATGGCGAGCCAATCCTTGCGCACGAAGGCTTCGCCGCCGATGATCGAGATCTCGCGCGTGCCGAGCTCGGCGAGCTGGCGCACCACGTCGACGCATTCGTCGGTGCTGAGTTCCCGCGCGCGGCGCTGGCCGGCGCGGGAACCGCAGTGCAGGCACTTGAGATTGCAGGCGAGGGTGATCTCCCAGACCACGTGGACCGGAACGCATTCGAGCTGGTCGCGCAGCGTGACCCTGCGTCGCGGCAATTCGTCGTCCATGGCCTTGCTTTTCCTGGCCGGCACGGGGGCGCTCGATCAGGCGCGCCTTGCCCCTGCCGAGTCCGCGATTGACGGCGCTACTTCGCCTTCTTCTTCGCCTTCTTCTTCCCCTTGGCCGAAATCGCCGCGCTGATGCTCTTGACGGCCTCGCGCAACTCGCCCGCGGCGGCGCCCTTGCTGTCCTTGAGCAGGTCCGTGGCCACCGCCTTGTAGGCGCGCAGCGTCGCGAGACCGGCCGTCTTGCACTTGTCTTGGAGAACCACGCCATAGAGCGCAATCATTCCGCCGGAAGAAGAAGTTGGAGCCATGTCATTCTCTCCTGGTTGCCCGTGACGGGATGCGACCCGCAACAGCTCGGTAGGATGTGACGGCTCATGCGGAACGCGTGAGCCCTGTACGGCGGCATGGGGCGCGCACTGACTGCCGACTCGCGATTGCCGCCGCGTTTCCATGTTGCCCACAGAGGGAACGGGAATTCAACCATAAAAGGAACTGCCGCCGTTGCCCGGAGTTGTCGGCCGATTCCCGGTGGCGCGGCCTTCCTTGCAATCGCCGGCGACCCTATCGTGCGGGCTTCCGCTTCGTGCCCTGCGCACGCCCGAATTGGCGGCCAAAGTTGGAAACGCTTCGGAGTAGTCGGCGATGGTTTGCCGTGTCTTTGCTGTCGCGCTCCTGATCGCGCCGCTCGCGTGTTCCGACGCGCATGCCCAGCTGCGCGGCCATGGCGGGCCGGTGCGCGCGGTCGCGGTGACGGGCGACGGCGCGACGGTGCTCTCGGGCAGCTTTGATTCCTCCGCGATCCGCTGGTCGTTGCGCCGCAATGCCGCCGAGCAGGTGCTGCGCTTCCACGACAGCGCCGTGAACGCGGCGGCCGTGCTCGGTGAGCGCTTCGTCACCGGCGGCGAGGATGGGCGCATCGCGATCTGGAGTGCGGGAAACAGCGCGCCCGACCGCGTGCTCGAAGGCCATCAGGGTCCGGTCGCGGCGCTCGCGGTCGCGCCCGACGGGGTCACGCTCGCATCGGCGTCGTGGGATCGTACGGTGCGGCTGTGGCGCGGCGATGGGACGACGCGCGTCTACGAGGGCCATCAGGACAATGCCAACGGCGTCGCGTTCGCGCCCGACGGGAGCCTCATCAGCGCCGGCTACGACGCGACGGTGCGCATTTGGCCGGTCAACGGCGAGGGCGCGCCGACCGTCGCGACCGTGCCGAGCGCGCTCAACACGGTGGCGGTCGCGCCCGACGGCGAGATCGCCGCCGCCGGCGCCAACGGTTCCGTCTATTTCCTCGGCCCCGACGGCAAGCTACGCGGCGAGGTCGCGGTGGGCGAGACGCCGATCATCGCGCTTGCGATCTCGCGCGACGGCGCGCTCGTCGCCGCCGCCGGCATCCGCGGCTCGGTCGCGATCATTGCGCGCGCGACGCGCAAGGTCGAGCGCACTTTGGTCGGTCCCGGCCTGCCGGTGTGGTCGCTCGCGTTCCTCCCCGACGGCCGCACCCTGGTGACCGGCGGCACCGACCGGCTGGTGCGGCGCTGGGACGCGACCACCGGCGATCATCTCGGCTCGGTCGCGCTGAGCGGGGCCGACGATCCGCTCGCCGCCTACGCCGGCGACCGCGGCGCCGAGGTGTTCCGCGCCTGCGTCGCCTGCCACACGCTCTCGGCCGACGAGGGCAACCGCGCCGGCCCGACCTTGCATGGCATCTTCGGGCGCAGGATCGCCTCGCTGCCCGGCTACCGCTTCTCCGAGCCGCTCAGGAGCATGGACATCGTGTGGACGGCGGAGACGGTGAAGCGGTTGTTCGAGATCGGCCCCGCCGCCTACACGCCCGGCACCAAGATGCCGGAGCAGACCATCGGCTCGGCCGAGGACCGCGAGGCGCTGGTGCGGTTCTTGGAGAAGGTGACGCGCTCTCCATAATCCCTCTCCCTTTCGGGGGAGGGATTCGAAATGCCATGCGGCGATCATTCCCGCGCTTCAATGCCGCCGTATTTCCCGATCCTTGATTGCGGCGGCCGCATAGGGCCGAAGCGATCGATCGGGGACGACCATGCGACCTTACGCGCGCGCCGCTGCGGCGCTGCTGGCAATTTTCTTCTCGTCCGGCCTCAACGAAATTCTTCCCCTCGCTCGTGCCGGGGAGCGCGCCACGGCGGTCAACACGGAGCCGCGTTCGGGCGCGGCACCGATCGACATCGCGAAACTTTTCGACACGGTGGTCGAGACCGTCGAGAAGAACTTCTTCGACGATGTCAGGATGACGCAGAACGCCTGGCGTGCGCGCGCCGATGCGCTGCGCCCGGCGGTGCTGGCCGCGTCCAGCGCGGAGGATGCGATCCGGCAGATCAAAGCCCTGCTTGCGGAATTGGAGACCTCGCACACCGGGCTCTTCACTCCGGACGAGTATTTCTACTATTTCCTGCTCGATATCGCGTCCGTGCACCACTCCGATCTCATGGCGCGGCGGTTCTGGGGCGGCGGACCGTATTATCCGGGGACCGGCGCGTTCACGCGCCAGGTCGACGGCCGCCACTTCGTCGACGGCATCCTGGAGGGCTCGCCGGCAGACCGCGCGGGCCTGAAATACGGCGACGAAATCCTCACCGTCGACGGCGCGCCGTACAGCCCGATCGCGGCCTTTCGCGGCAAGGTCGACACGACGGTCGAGCTCGCCATCCGCCGCCATGCGGACGCGGAACCGCAGCGGCTGAACGTGCTTGTCGTCCCGATCCGCCCCGGTCTTGCCTTTGCCCAGGCCACGGCTGCGAGCGCACGGGTGATCGAGCGCGACAACGTGCGGATCGGATACGTCCATGTCTGGTCGTCGCATGAATCGAGCGCCATGAGGGCCGCGCTGTCGAAACTCGAACCTTCTGTGTTGGAGAGAGTCGGCATGCGCATGATGCTGGACGCAAGCCGCAACAGAATCTTTCACGCCACGGCCGAAGAAGAAGAAGCGCTCGCGAAGCCGCTTGACGCCCTGATCGTCGACATGCGCGGGCGCATCGGAGGCAACTCGGGCGTGGCGCATCAATACCTCGAGCTGTTGGACGCCCGGCAGAAGTCTTATTGGGGCAATCGCCGCGAGCAGATGCGTTCCTCGGAACGCCCCGCAACCGCCGTCGTCCCGGTGCTCCGGTACAATCCGCCGTTCCGCGGCCGCTCGGCGCTGTTGATCGACCAGCATACGCGCAGCGCCGCCGAGATCATGGCGCTCGGCTACAAGCGCAGCGCGTTCGGCCCGCTGATCGGAACGCCGACCGCCGGCGCGGGTACTTCCGCCCTGGCGTTCGCCATGCCCGGCGATCTGCTGCTGTACGTCGCAGCGTCGCGCGCCGAGTTCGAGGGCGGACTACGGCTCGAAGGCGTCGGCGTGACGCCCGACCACCATGTCGAGCGGCCGCTGCCTTATGCGGCGGGCGCCGATCCGGTGCTCGATGCGGCCATCGATACGCTGGTCACGCAGGCGGCCGGCAAACGCAGCCCGGATTGAGCGGAGAAAGCGCGTTCAGCGCGACCGCAGCTTCGGATCTAGTTCGTCGCGCACCGCGTCGCCGAACAGGCTGAACCCGAACACCGCCAGGCTGATGGCGATCCCCGGAAAGATGGCGATCCACGGCGCGCTCTCGGCATATTCCTCCGCGCCGCCCTGGAGCATGAGACCCCAGGCCGGCGTCGGCTCCTGCACGCCGAGCCCGAGATAGGACAGCGACGCCTCGAGCAGGATGGCCTGGCCGACGAAGGCCGTGATCATGATCAGGAACGGCGCCATCACGTTCGGCACCATGTGGCGCAGGATGATGCGGGCATGGCCGAAGCCGCAGGCGCGCGCGGCATCGATATAAGGCATCTCGCGGATCGCAAGCGCGGTGGAGCGCACCACGCGCGCGCAGCGCGGAATGAAGGGAATCGTGATGGCGGCGATCACGTTATGCGTTCCGGTGCCGAAGATCGCGATCAAGGCGAGCGCCAGGATGATGATCGGGAACGCCATGAACACGTCGAACACGCGCTGGAAGATCAGGTCGATCCGGCCGCCGAAATACGCGCTCGCCACCCCGATGATCAGCCCGATGAACGCGCCGATGAACGACGACACGAAGCCGACCACCAGCGCGGTGCGGGCGCCGTAGACGATGCGCGAGAACACGTCGCGGCCGAACTGGTCGGTGCCGAACCAGTTCTCCAGCCCGGGCGCTTCATGCATCCGGTCGAACGCGTTGGCCACCGGGTTGTAGGGCGCGATCACGTCGGCGAACGCGGCGAGCAGGATCATGATGATGACGACCATGGCGCCGGCCGCGCCCAGCGGGTTGCGGCGCGCGAACTGCCAGGACGGTGGACAGCCAGCCGCGTTGCCCCGGCTGGTCGTCGGTCAACTCGACTTCAGCTCTGGTATCGGCGGCGATCGTCATCCGCGAGCCTCCGGACTCACTTGCCGTAGCGGATGCGCGGGTCGAGCCACGCATACACGATGTCGACCAGGAAATTCGTGAACACGAAGATCGCGACCACCAGCATGACCAGCGCCTGGGTCATCGCATAGTCATGGTGGGCGACAGAGGCGACGAACAGCTTGCCGAGCCCATTGAGGTTGAACACCTGCTCGGTGACGACCAGCCCTCCGATCAGGAAGGCGAACTCGATGCCGATGATGGTGACCACCGGCAGCAGCGCGTTCCTGAGCGCATGGCGGCGGATGATCAGCTGCTGCACCAGCCCTTTGGCCCGCGCGGTGCGCACATAGTCCTCGCGCAGCACGTCGAGCAGGGCGGAGCGCGTCATACGGGTCGCCACGGCGGAGTAGCGGTAGCCGGTCGCCAGCGCCGGGAAGATCGTCATGCTCAGGTTGTAGAGCGGGTCGACCCAGAGCGGCACGTATTTGATCGGCGGCATCCAGGCCACCCCGAACACCGACTTGGTGGTGATCAAGAGGCCGAGGATGATCAGGATGCCGAGCCAGAAGGAGGGCATCGCGATCCCGGCGATGCTGAAGGCGCGCACTGCGTAGTCGATCCAGGTGTTCTGCTTCACCGCCGAGATCGTGCCCAGCGGGATCGCGAGCAGGACCGCCGTGATCGTCGCCATGATGGCGATCTGCAGCGAGAGCTGGAAACGCAGGCCGATCTCCTCGACGATCGGCCGGCCGGTCCACATCGAGTTGCCGAGATCGAAGCGGATGAAGCCCCAGATGAAGTCGAGGAACTGCACCACGTAGGGTCGATCGAGGCCGAGCTCGATCCGGCACAGCTCGATCGCCTTGGGATCGACGTATCCGGCGCCGCCCGCCATGCGCAGGAAGCAAATGTCGCCCGGAATCAGCCGCAGCAGCGTGAACACCAGGAGCCCGGCGCCGAGCAGCGTCGGGATCATCAGCAGGAGTCGCTTGAGGATGTACTGGTGCATGATCCCAGTGTTCGGCTCAGCGAGATGGATGGCGGCAGCTTCCCGGTCGCCGCCGAAGCTCGACCGGCAACCGGGAAGCCGCGTTCGTCACGCGCCACAATGCGCGAGGATCACCTGTCGAGCCACACGTTCGCCAGATCCTGGTTGATGTAGTGGCTCGGGCTGATCTTCCAGCCCTTCACGTAGGAGCGGTGCGGAATGATCCGGTTCCACCACAGCGTGATCAGCGAGTGCGCCTCGTCGTCGAGCACGCGCTTCTCGAAGTCGCGCATGATCTTGCGCTGCTTCGCCGCATCGGGCTCGGCGTTCATCGCCTGGAACATCTTGTCCACCTCGCGGTCGATGTAGCCGCCGTAGCTCTCGTTGCCGGTGTCCTGCGACAGGAACTTGCCGATATCGAGCAGCGGATTGACCACCGACTGGCAGTTGAAGTCCATGGTCACGTCGAAGTCGTGCGAGCGCAGGCGCGCGTAGAACGGCCCGGTCGGCTCCATCTTCTGGTCGACGGTGACGCCGATCTGCCGCCACTGGTCGATCAGCCAGGTGCCGACGATGGTGTAGGGCTGGTCGACCCCGCGGTTCGCGAGCGTGAATTTCAGGTCGCTCACGCCGGCTTCCTTGAGCAGCCGCTTGGCCTCTTCGCGCGACTTGTTGATGTCGCGCCAGTAGCCCGGGATCTTCTCCAGTTCCGCGTCGGTCGCCGCCAGCGGATGGCCCGGGAACGCGACTCCGCCGACCGCCTTCACGATCGCGATCTGGGACAACTGTTTCGATCCGCCCCAGCGGTCCACCGCGAGGCTGAGCGCGCGGCGCACGCGCACGTCGTCGAACGGCTTCTTCTTGTGGTTCGGCGTGAACAGGAGCACGCAGTTCCAGTTGCTCTCCTGCACGGTGATGTCCTTGCCGAGCGCCTGCACCAGATCGTCACGGCTCTTCGGCGGGAAGCCGCGGAACTCGATCGCCGCGCGGTCGCCGCGGATCGCCTGCACCCGCACCGACTGCTTGCTGGAGAAGATCGCCTCGAAGCCGTCGAGGTAGGGCTGGTCCTTGACGTAGAAGTCCTTGTTGCGCTCGCCGCGCAGGAAGGCACCGGCCTCGCGGTTCACGAACTTGAACGGCCCGGAGCCGAGGATGTTCTTCTCATACCAGCGGATGTCCTGGTCGAGCTTGGCTTTCGCGTAGATGAAATTGTACGGATTGGCCAAGGCCGGGATGAACGCGCCCGAGGGGTATTTGAGCTTGAACACGACGGTGTGGTCGTCGGGCGCCGAGACGCTTTCGACCATGACGTAGAAGGCGACGCGCGCGCTGGTGGTGCCCTCGGGCGGGAAGATGATCTTCTTGTACGAGGCCACGACGTCGTGGGCGGTCAGCGGCGTGCCGTCGGTGAATTTCACGCCCGGCCTGATCTTGAAGGTGTAGGTCTTGCCGCCGTCGGCCGGCTTCGGCATCTCGGTGCACAGGTCGCAGACGAAATCGGTCGGCGAGGACGGGTTGTCCGGATTGACCTTGATCAGCAGGCTGTAGAACGGCGCGATCGGATGGATCAGCGCGAAGGTGGTCTCGCGGTGTCCATCCCAGCTCGGGGGCTCGTCCGGAACGACGAAGGTCAGAGTTCCGCCCCGCTTCGGGGTATCAACACCGGTCGCCTCGGCGGCAGCGAGCGGCAGGGCGAGCCCGGCCGCGAGCGTGACGACGAATTTCAGACTTTGGCTTTTCATTGTCGGTCTCCCTGGATTTCGTCGAGCCCCTTCTTCTGAGATGAGCAGCCTCGACAGGAATTCTCGTAAGTACGTCACCCCCTTCGGGTCCCAGCGGGGACAACGCGATGACTTTTCTTCGATCGTCATCACGCTCTAACTTCTTGTTTGAGCATGATCTTTTCCGAAAACCGGTACCCACTTTTCGGGATCATGCTCTAGACTTCAGTACACGCAACCCAATGGCCCGGCTTTTTCTCGCGCAGGCTCGGCACCGCCTTGCTGCATCCTGCGACGGCGAGCGTGCAACGCGGGTGGAACACGCAGCCGGCCGGCGGATTCATCGGGCTCGGCACCTCGCCCTTGAGAATCCGGTGTTGGCGTCTTTCTTCGACCTCGGGGTCGGCGACCGGCACCGCCTCGAGCAGCGCCCGCGTGTAGGGATGCAGCGGATTGCCGTATAGCTCGTCACAGTCGGCGAGCTCGACGACCCTGCCAAGGTACATGACCGCGACACGATGGCACAGGTGGCGGACCACGCTGAGATCGTGGGCAATGAACAGGTAGGTGAGCTTGAACTCCTCGCGCAGCTCTTCGAGCAGGTTGATGATCTGTGCCTGGATCGACACGTCGAGCGCCGAGATGGCCTCGTCGCAGACGATGAAGTCCGGCCGGGTCGAGAGCGCACGCGCAATGCCGACGCGTTGACGCTGGCCGCCGCTCATTTCGTGGGGATAGCGGTCGGCGAATTTTCCCGGCAGACCGCAGACGTCCAGCAGTTCGCGGACCCGCCGCTCCTGCGCCTGCCGGTCGGGCTCGATGTTGTGGACCCGGATCGGCTCGCCGATGATCTGACCGACTTTCATGCGCGGGTTGAGCGAGCTGTACGGATCCTGGAAGATGACCTGGATGCGCCGGCGCAGGCTGCTGAGCGATTTCCGGTCCAGGTCGATGAGGCTGATGCCGTCGAACAGCACGTCGCCTTCCGTGGCGCGTTCGAGCTGCAGGATGCAGCGGCCGGTCGTGGTCTTGCCGCAACCCAACTCGCCGACGAGACCGAGCGTCTCGCCGCGGCGGATGTCGAAGCTGACGCCGTCGACGGCCTTGACGTGGGCAACGGTGCGCGGAATGAGCGCGCCCTCGGCCACGGGGAAATATTTCTTCAGCCCGCGGACGCTGACCAGGACGTCGCCCTGCGGCATTCTCGCGGCAGAAGAAGCGCCTGGTTTCATGGTATCTGCCGCGGTCATGACGCTTGCCTGATCTCTGCCAGGCGCGCCTTCTCCCAGCACGCCGAGAAATGGCCGTCCGCCACCGGCTCGAGAAGGGGGGCGGCTTCGTGGCAGCGCGCCACGGCGAACCGACAGCGCGCGCGAAACGCACAGCCGGCGTCGAGCCGCGTGAGATCCGGCGGCTGTCCCTCGACCGGATCGAGTTTGGCCTTGCGCGGCTGGTCCATGCGCGGGACCGAGCGCAGCAGCGCGAGCGTGTAGGGATGGCTCGGGCTGCGATAGATGCGGCGCGCCGAGCCGCTCTCCACGATACGGCCCGCATACATGACGTTCACCCGGTCGGCGTAGCGCGCCACGACGCCGAGATTGTGCGTGATGATGATCAACGCGACGCCCAGGCGCCGCGTCAGGTCCTTCATCAATTCCAGGATCTGCGCCTGGATAGTGACGTCGAGCGCTGTGGTCGGCTCATCCGCGATGATGAGCTTCGGCTCGCAAGAGAGCGCTATCGCGATCATGACGCGCTGGCGCATGCCGCCGCTCAAGTGATGAGGATATTGCCGCAGACGACGCACCGGGTCCGCGATGCCGACCATGCCCAAAAGCTCGACGGCCCGCGCCTGCGCGGCTTCCTCGGATACGGCGAAATGCTGGCGGATGGTTTCGGTGAGCTGCAGCCCGATCGTCAGGACCGGGTTGAGCGAGGTCATCGGCTCCTGGAAGATCATGCCGATCTCCCGGCCGCGAACGCGACGCACTTCTTCCTCGCTCAGCGTCAGAAGGTCGCGACCGTTGAACCGGATGCTGCCGCCGACGATGCGGCCCGGTGGGTCCGGGATGAGCCGCAATATCGACAGCGCGCCGACCGATTTGCCGCAGCCGGACTCGCCGACCACGGCAACGGTTTCGCCCTCTCCGACTTCGTAGGAGATGCCGTCAACAGCTCTGACGATGCCGGCCGATGTCTCGAATTGCGTCTGTAGGTGCTCGACTTCGAGCAGCTTTGCCACGTTCCCCTCGCGATGCCGCCCCGCACGATCTTGCCCGGCTTATTGTCTCCTCTTTGGTTCCTTCGACGAACGCTCCCAGGGCTTCGAGTTTATCCGCTGACGCCTTACCGGCTCAAGTACGGCAAATCGTCTCGGAGCAGGCGCGGCTTCCGCGCCAGCCTAACGCACAAGGTCCCTCTCGGTCGGGCAGATCGTCAGAATTTCGCGCCGCCGCGCCGCGGGGTCATCGAGATTCGCGAGATCGACCGAAACGAAGTCGATCCCGTCGAGATCGCAGGCTTCGATGCGCATCAGCCAGAAGGCGACCTCGGTTCCCACGGCCCTGCGGATCGGTGCGAACGTCTGGCGGTACACCGGCCCGGTCAGGTGCTGGTTCAGCAGCACGACGACATGCCGGCAGCCGTCGTCGATCTCGCGGCGCACGCGCGCGCGCAAGCTCGCGAGCGGCTCGGACAGGCCGTCGCCGTCCTGCACCGTCACGAACTGGTTCTTCTCGCGCAGCGTCGCGACGATTTCCGCAACCACGGACGGTTCCGCGCCGCGATGGCACAGGAACAGGTCGCGGACCTCCAGCGTCCACTTCGGCTCACGCCGTCGCGGACCAGGCGACACGACGTCGTCGACCTTGAGGCGGGCGAGCGCCGCGTCGATCTTGCGCAGGCCCTCATCCCATGAGGGGAACATGTCGACATGATGGATTCTGGCCAAGGGCGGGAAGGATATGGCGCAATCCTCCAGGCGCACCGGGATCACCAAGGGTCGTGCCTCGGGCGCGGGATAGAGAACCCTGAGGGCTTCCCAGATCTGCTCGTCGCCGCGGCCGTCCGGGCCGGACGAGTGCTTCGACAAGAGGACGAGCGTCGCCTGCGCCGCCGCGATCGCCTTGGCCACGGGTGTTTTCCAAAGCCCAGGCAGCCGCGAGCTATCCTCGAACCAAATCCGGTAACCGAAGGCGGAAAGGTCGTCGTGAAATCGCAGGGCCTTCTGGTAGTCCCCCGGAGCATAGGAGAGGAAGACGTGCGCCATCCGCCTCAGCTCTCTCCCTTCTGCTCTTCCCGCTCGCGCAGATAGTCCTCGGTCGTGCGCGGCTTCGGCCGCGGCGGCGCGCCGTAGGGGTCGAGTTGGTCCTCGGTGACGGCGACCGCGCGGCAGTCCGCGCACATCTTGAGCACGTCGAGCCGGCCGGTGCCGGCGAACATCCAGTGCCGGCGCGCTTCGAGCTTTGCGGTGACGCGCTCGATCGTGCTTTTGGTTCCGAACGGCTTGCCGCACTGGATGCAGTGGAACGGCTCTTCCTCCTTGATCAGGCGCGCCGACGCGGTCGCGGCGCGGAAGTCGAGCTGGGGATGCAGCGTGATCACTTTCTCCGGGCAGGTCGCCTTGCACAGCCCGCACTGCACGCAGGCATCCTCGGCGAAGGAGAGCTTCGGCTTCTCCGGATCGTCGATCAGCGCGCCGGTCGGACAGGCGGAGACGCAGGCAAGACACAGCGTGCAGCCCGCGACGTCCACCTCGATCTTGCCGAACGGCGCGCCCTCGGGCAGCGCGACCACGTCGACCGGCGCGGGCGCGGCGTGGTGCAACTCGCGCAAGGCGAGGCGCATGACGTCGCGTTTTCCGCCGAGCGGCATGAAGCTGGCCGGGCGCGGCGCCGGGCTCGCGACTTCGATCGCGCGCAGCGCCGCCCCGAGCGCATCGGGATCGTCGGTCTCGATGGCAGCGGCGCGACCTCCCCCGAAGCCGAGCCCGGCCAGGATCGGTTCGGCGAGCGCGAGCGTCTTCACGAGGCCGGCCACGTCGTGGCGCGGACGCGCGCGCAGCAGGAAGCGCAGCGCGCAGGCGCCGTAGGCGAACGCGGCCGCGACCGTCTCCAGGCCGACCTGCGTGATCTCGTTGACGGCAACCGGCAGCACGTTGGCCGGCAGGCCGTCGCCGTGGCGCGCGAGCGCGTCGATCAGCGCCGTGCCGTGGGCATCGTCGTGCAGCAGCAGGATCGGCTTCGCGCCGCCGGCTTCGCGGTAGACCGTCAGCAAGGTGCGCAGTCTGCGCATCAGCGCGTCGGCGGTGGGGAACGCATAGGCGGCGGCGCCGGTGGGGCAGGCGGCGGCGCATTGGCCGCAGCCGGCGCAGATTGCCGCATCGATCAGCACGTGATCGCCGGCGGGCGCGATCGCGCCCGTGGGGCACAGATCGAGGCAGCGGCGGCAGCCAACGATGCGCGAGCGCGAGTGGGCGCAGATATCCGCCGTGAACGTGATGTAGCGCGGCTTGTCGAACGTGCCGACGAGTTCGCCGGCGCGCAGTACCGCGCGCAGCACGCCGGCCGCATCGCTGGGGTCGACGCGCAGGTAGCCGTCGCGCAGATCGTGCGCCGGGAACAGCGGCGCGCCACCGGAGAGATCGAGCAGGATGTCGCAATGCGACGTGGCGTCGTTGCGCGCCGGACCGAAGACGAGCGCGCCGCGCGAGGAAGGTGCGGCTTGCGCAAAGTCGTCGACGTCGAGCTCGAAGGCGCCGAGATGGCCGCGTGCCGCGCGGATCGTCCCCTTGACCACCGGAAAATCGGTCACGCGCGGCGGCGCAATCGTGCCGGGCCTGGTCAGCAACACCGTGACGTCGAGCTTGTCCTGCAACAGGGAGGCGGCTTCGACCGCACGCTCGTCGCGGCCGTAGATCAGCACCACTCCCTGGCTTTCCAGGCTGGTGAGCGCGGTCTCCGGCATCGGCTCGGCCGCCGCTGCGAGCAGGGCGGCCATCTTCGGCCCGGCCGCGGCCGCGTCCTTCGACCAGCCGCCGGTCTCGCGCACGTTGACGAAGGTCAGTTCGCCGCCGGCATCGCTCTCTCCGGCAACCTCCGCGAATACCGGAGCTTCCTGGGTGCAGCCGACGGTGATCGCCCCGCCGCCGGCGGCGGCCTTGCGGAAGCGCTCGATCTCGGCGCGGCAGAGCTGGTGGGCGGTCTCGATCCCGGCGCCGCGGCAGCCGCGCCGCACCGCATCCGCATCGAGCGGCATCGTGTCCTCGCATGAGCACACGAAGATGGTGCGTGCCGCGCTCATTCATGCTCCCTAGACGTCGGCCGGCCGAATCTTCCCCAAGGCTGGCCCAAGGCTGGCGACCGGCGGAGCCAAGCTATAATTGTACCAATATAAATGTATAGGGATGCCCGATAGAGGAAGGGGCGATGGCGCTCGGAGCGCGACCGCGCAGACTTGGTCTTGAGCTCGACCTGCCGCCCCTGTTCCGCCCGGTGACGCTGCGGGAGGTGGGCGACGCCTTCGCGCACGCGCAGGCGATCGCGGCCGAGGCCGGTGCCGGCACGCTGGTGCATGTCGGGCGCTTCGATCTCGCCGAATTCGCCGTCGTGCTCGAGCCCGAGGAACCGCTGCGCACCGCGCGGCGCGCCGTCTATGCCGGGATGGTGGCGCTCGGCGATGCGCTTTTGACCCATGCCCCGCCGGAGAAGCGGATCACGTTCGACTGGCCGGATGCGATCCGGGTTGACGGCGGGCTGATCGGCGGCGCGCGGCTCGCCTGGCCGGCGACGCCCGAGGACGAGCCGGCGCCGTGGCTGGCCTTCGGCGCCATGATCCGCACCGTCTCGATGACGGAAGACCCCGGCCTGCATCCGATGTCGGCCGCGCTCGAGGAGGAGGGTTTCGGCGATCTCGGCATGGGCCGGCTGGCGGAGAGCTTCGCCCGCCACCTCATGGTCGCGTTCGATGCCTGGAAGGAAAGCGGATTTGGCGCGATCGCGCGCGAATACCTGACCAAGCTCACGCCGGAAAAGGGCGTGCGGCGGGACATCGACGACAACGGCGACCTGCTGGTGCGGCGCGTCGGCAAGGCCGAGGTCGAGCGGCGGCGGCTGGTTGCGGCGCTTGGCGTACCGTCGTGGCTCGACCCGAAGACCGGGGGCCCAACGGCATGAAACTCCTGCGCACGATCCGGCTCGACCCCTCCGATACGCTGGTGTTCGAGCGCGCCGCCGAGCCGGGCGAATGGGCCGTGCCGGGCACCTTCGCGTTCCTCGACCGCGATCCGGCGGCGCTCGAAGGCAAGGCGCGGGTCGCGTTCCGCTCGGGCTTCCTTGGGATCGACTCGCTCGGCTTCTCGACCCTGGTGCAGGTGGTCGAGGCGAGCGAGAGCGACCGCACGGCCGTGATCGAGAAGCTGGCGCAGCGCCTCGTTGAGCGGTTCGGCGCGCCCGACCTGGCGGCCGCGCGCGCAGCCGCGGCCGAGGAGTTCGAGTTCGCGGCCTCGCTGTGCGATCACCCGCACGACACGCTGATCGCCATGCACCGGGTGTGCGAGGAGGGGGCGGTCCGCGAGACCTTCCGCACGCTCAAACCGCGCAACGGGCCGAAACCGCTGCGCGCTTTCGCCTTCATGCAGGTGGAAGGCGAAGAGGAGACCGGCGACGCGGTCGATCTGGTGACGCTCGCCAAGGACCAGCGATGACCGATTTCTGGCTCTCCTGCGGCCATCATCTCACCGACCGCGACGCGGGCGGCGGGCTCGTCGTCACCGACGAGTTCCTCAAGGCCTATCTGGCGCGCCCGGAGCTCGCTCCGCCGCTGGAGGCTTGCGTGGTCGAGCGCACTTTGCATGCCGCGCTCATGACCGATCCGCGCCGCCCGGTCGGCGCGGACGAGATCGCCGCGATGGCGGACGCCGACGCGCGCGAGAACTGGCAGGTCGCGATCGCGTTCCGCGACCATCTGGTCGCGCACCGCACACTCGAAGCCGCCTATCTGGCGCTGGTGCGCAAGGGGCTGAGCGGCACGCCGATCCTGTTCACCAATCAGCTTGTCCATTTGATCCTGCGCAATGCGCTCGATGGGTGCGAAGACCCCTTGGTGTTGCGCGCGGCGGAGCTGATGTTCCGCCCGCAGGTCGTCACCGTGCACGAAGGCTCGCTGATCGCGGCGGACGAGGAGACCGTCACCGGCACCAACGCCGCCGTGACCTCGCCGCTGGTATCGATGCTCGGGCTGCCGGCCTCGGGCGAGATCGACGTGCTCGGCGACGATAATACCGACTCCTATTGGGAGCGCAGCGATCGCTTCGACATGGCGCTCGACCTGACCGCCGGCCGGCGCGGCCACGCGGCGCTCGGAGAGGCATGCGCTCGACTGGTCCGTCATCTGCTGGCGGTCGATGTCGACATCGAGCCGATCGTGCAGGCACGCGACGTGCGCCTGTCCTGGTACGTCGGCCTTGACGCCGAAGGCACGCGCATCGGCGATGTGCTATGGAACGGCGAGGAGCTCGATCCGGCGAGTGCCGAGCGCATCGTCGCGCTCTATCGCCTCACCTTCCGCGATCCGAGCGTGGTCGATCCGAAGGTCGCCGGCGAGCCGGTCTATCTCATTCTCGCCATGTCGCCGGAGCGGGTGGTCCGTATGAAGCCGCAGAACCTCGTCACAGGCCTGCCCATCCGCCATCTCGAGGCCGTGTCATGACCTCGGTACCCCCATTGCTACGCATCCCGGTCGGGATCGTGGTCGAGCGCAGCAAGGCGGCGAGCCCGTGGATCGACTACACGTGGCGCCCCGTGGCGGCGCTTGTCGGCAATCCCGAGGCGGCACCCTGGACGGTGCTGGCGCAGGACGGCGAGACGACCACCTATTTTGCCGGCAACACCGAAATCAGCTTGTTCCCGACCGAAACCGCGCACTACCGCGACAACCTGGCGAGCGGTTCGGCGCAAATCTGGGTCGTGCTGCGGCCGACCGATGCCGAGCCGCCGTTTGCGCTGTTCACGGCCACCGCCGATCCCGCCGAGGGCGAGGGGTATACGCAGGCGGGCAACGACCTGGTCGAGCCGGTTCCGATGCCGGATTCGGTGCAGACGATCGTCGCCGCGTTCGTTGCCGAGCACCATGTCGAGACGCCGTTCTTCAAGCGCAAGCGCGAACGCGCCAATCCGGAGGCACTCGGCCGGCGCGGCCGCGTCGATGAGGACGAGCGATGAGCGAGCCGGAAGATTTCCTGCGCCGCTGGTCGCGCCGCAAGCGCGCAAGTGCCGAGGCCGACGAATCGGCGCCGCCCGAAGCAGCGCCTGCCGACGATGCGGAACCGGCACGCCAGACAGCGGCCCTGACCCCCGGCACTGGCAAGGCCGTGGCCGCCCCGGTCGATCAGAAGCCGCCGTTCGACATCTCCACCCTGCCGCCGCTCGAATCGATCGGGCCGCAAAGCGACATCAGCGCGTTCCTGGCCAAGGGCGTGCCGAGCGAACTCTCGCGTGCGGCGCTTCGCCGCGCGTGGAGCGCCGATCCCGCGATCCGCGATTTCGTCGGGCTTGCCGAATACGCCTGGGATTTCACCAAGCCGGATAGCATGCCCGGTTTTGGCCCCTTGCTCCCGAGCGACGACGTCAAGCGCATGCTGGCGCAGATTATTTCGCAGGATGGAATTGAATCGCCGGCGTCATCTGGGGAAGCGCCGGCTGAGGGTGGGACATCCTCAGAGAGCGCCCAGAGAATAGGCAGCAATCCGAACGCGGAACCGCATGAATTCGTCGACAATGCTTCCAAGGAGAAGGAGGAAGATCCGCAGACCTTTGAAGAGCAGCCGAACAACACGACGATTACAGCGCAAGACCGCGTGCAGAAGAACGAGGAAGATATTGCAGCGCAGCAAAAGACTCGACCGGCCGAAGCCAAAGCCGTCTCGGTCCGGCGTGGCCACGGTGGGGCGCTCCCCAGTTGAATCAACGCCCTATAGCCTCGGACTATTGACCCGAAATAAGTGGTGGCGCAAAGTGTTCATTAGAAGAATTAAGAACGAGGGATCGTCAGGGAGGCGATGCGCGAACCCGGACTCAGCGAGGCGATCCGCGCCGTTGGCGGCGTCAGCGAGCTTGCGCGCCGTTTAGGCATCGCACAGCCCTCGGTATCGAACTGGGACAAGGTGCCGGCCGAGCGTATTGCGGCGGTCGAGACCGCGACCGGGGTCGACCGCGCCATCCTGCGGCCCGATCTGTTCGGCGACCGCCCGGGCGTGAACGACGACGTCGACGAAGTTTCCGCGGCGCGCTCACGCGAATACGCTCTGCTCGGGCTTTTGCTCTCCAAGGCGCCGGATCAGGCGCTGCTCGAGGCGCTTGCGCGCATCGTGATCGACGCAAGCCCGCTCGGCGTCGCGCACGCGGCGCTCAGCCGGGCGGCAGCCGAGATCAGCCTCGAACGGATCGAGCGCGAATACTTCGACCTGTTCATCGGGCTCGGGCGCGGTGAACTGTTGCCGTACGGCTCCTACTACATGACCGGGTTCCTGCATGAGCGGCCGCTGGCGCGGCTGCGCGTCGACCTTGCCGAGCTCGGCATCGCCAAGGTCGAGGACAATCCGGAGCCTGAGGATCACATCGCGATCCTGTGCGAGATCATGGCGGGCATCATCGGCGAGCGCTTTGCAGCGCCGGCCGGCACCGACCAGCGCATCTTCGACAAGCATCTGGCGCCGTGGGCGCCGCGTTTCTTCGCCGACCTGGAACAGCGCCGAGGCGGGCGAGTTCTATCGCCGCGTCGGAACGGTCGGGCGCGTGTTCTTGCAGATCGAAACTGAGGCGTTCGCGCTGCCGGCGTAAGACGGGCGCGCAACAACAACGGGTCACGAAGGAGACGGCGATGAAACACCAGGGCAAGACGACGGTCGGCCGTCGCGACTTTCTCAAGGTGCTGGCGACCGGTGCCGGCGCGGCTGCGGCGACCGCGACGCCGATTGCGGCCGCCAAGGCCGACAGCGAGAACAACGATGAGAAGCGCAAGACGCGCTACAAGGAAACCGATCACGTGAAGACGTTCTATCGCGTCAACCGTTATCCGAGCTGAGGGAGGCCTCCCGTGCTGATCAAGAGGACAGAACGCCAAGCACGCCGCGGCAAGCTCGCCGCCGCGCTCGCCGGCCAGTCGGGCGGTGGATTCGATCGCCGTACCTTCCTGCGCCGCTCCGGCCTGGTTGCCGGCAGTCTCGCCGCCATCGGCACGCTGCCGCTCGCGGCCACGCGCAAGGCGGAAGCCGCCGGGCCGACCCCGGGCGCCGCCACGATCCTGAAGAAGAACATCTGCACCCATTGCTCGGTCGGCTGCACCGTGATCGCCGAAGTGCAGAACGGCGTGTGGGTGGGGCAGGAGCCGGGCTGGGATTCACCGATCAGCCGCGGATCGCATTGCGCCAAGGGCGCGGCGACGCGCGAGCTGGTGCACGGCGACCGCCGCCTGCGCTATCCGATGAAGCTCGCGAACGGCCAGTGGACCCGCATCTGCTGGGATCAGGCGATCAACGAGATCGGCGACAAGCTGATGGCGGTGCGCGAGAAGTCGGGCGCCGAATTCGGTGTACTGGCTCGGTTCGGCCAAGTTCACCAACGAGGGCGCCTATCTCAATCGCAAGTTCGCCGCCTTCTGGGGCACCAACAACTCCGACCACCAGGCGCGCATCTGCCACTCGACCACGGTCGCCGGCGTAGCCAATACCTGGGGCTACGGCGCGATGACCAACAGCTACACCGATATCCGCAATTCCAAGACGCTGTTCTTCCTCGGTGGCAATCCCGCCGAGGCGCATCCGGTGTCGTTGCAGCATCTGCTCGAAGGCAAGGAGCTCAACCGGGCGAACTTCATCGTCGCCGATCCGCGCCTGACGCGGACGGCGGCGCATGCCACAGAGTACGTGCGGCTGCGGCCCGGCACCGACATTCCGGTGCTCTGGGGCATGCTGTGGCACATCTTCAAGAACGGCTGGGAAGACAAGCAATTCATCGAGCAGCGCGTCTACGGCATGGACGACATCCGCAAGGAGGTCGAGAAATACACGCCCGAAGAGGTGGAGCGCATTTCCGGCGTGCCGGGAGCGCAGCTCGAGCGCGTCGCCAAGATGTTCGCAACCGAGAAGCCGTCCTGCCTGATCTGGGCAATGGGGCAGACCCAGCATACGGTCGGCACCGCCAACGTGCGGGCGAGCTGCATTCTGCTGCTCGCCACCGGCAACGTCGGCGGACCCGGCATGGGCGCCAACATCTTCCGCGGCCACACCAACGTGCAGGGCGCGACCGACCTCGGCCTCGATATCGTGACCTTGCCGCTCTACTACGGCCTGGTCGAAGGCGCGTGGCGGCATTGGTCGCGGGTGTGGGAGGTTCCCTACGAGTGGTTCGTCGAGCGCTTCGACAAGATCACCGCGGCCGACGGCAAAGTCAGCAACACGATGAACACGGCCGGCATCCCGTCGACCCGCTGGTTCGACGCGACGCTGTACGACAAGAAAGAGGTGTCGCAGAAGGACAACATCAAGGCGATGATGGTGTTCGGTCACGGCGGCAACACCGTGACGCGCATGCCGGAACGCGCAGAAGGGCATCGAGGCGCTCGACCTGCTCGTGGTCGCCGATCCGCATCCCACCACCTGGGCGGCGTTGGCGCCGGCGCGCAAGGAGAACACCTACTTGCTGCCGATCGCGACCAGCTACGAGACCGCCGGCTCGCGCACCTCGTCGAACCGCGCGATCCAGTGGGGCGAGCAGATCGTCAAGCCGATCTTCGAATCGAAGGACGACAACGAGGTGATGTATCTCCTCGCCAAGAAACTCGGCTTCGCCGACACGATGTTCAAGAACATCAAGGTCGAGAACAACGTGCCCTCGCCGGAGGACATCCTGCGCGAGATCAACCGCGGCGGCTGGTCGACCGGCTACTGCGGCCAGTCGCCGGAGCGGCTGAAGTCCCATATGGCGAACCAGAAAGACTTCGACATGGTCACCCAGCGGGCCACGACCGGCCCTAACAAGGGCGACTATTATGGTCTGCCGTGGCCGTGCTGGGGGTCGCCGGAGTTCAAGCATCCGGGCACGCCGCTGCTCTACAACACCAACCTTTCGATCAAGGACGGCGGCGGTACGTTCCGCGCCCGTTTCGGCGTGGAACGCGAGGAAACGCTCCCCGACGGCACCAAGCGCAAGGTGAGCCTGCTCGGCAACGGCTATTACTCGAAGGATTCCGAGATCAAGGACGGATATCCCGAGTTCACGCTTGCGGTGCTGAAGAAGCTCGGCTGGGACAAGGATCTGACGCCGGCGGAACTGGCCACGATCCAGCGCGTCAATCCGGCCAATCCGGACGCCGTGTCCTGGGCGATCGACCTGTCGGGCGGCATCCAGCGCGTCGCGATCGAGCACGGCTGCATCCCATACGGCAACGGCAAGGCGCGCGCCAACGCGTTCGGTCTGCCCGACGCCATCCCGACGCACCGCGAGCCGATCTACACGCCGCGGCCCGAATTGGTCGCCAAGTATCCGACCCTGCCGAATGCACGCCAGTTCCGCATGCCGAATATCGGCTTCGACGTGCAGAAGGCGGCGGTGGAGAAGGGGGCCGCCAAACAGTTCCCGCTCATCCTCACCTCCGGCCGGCTGGTCGAATATGAAGGCGGCGGCGAGGAGACGCGCTCCAACAAGTGGCTCGCCGAGCTGCAGCAGGACATGTTCATCGAGATCAATCCGGCGGACGCGGCCGAGCGCGGCGTCAAGGACGGCGCCTGGGTCTGGGTCACCGGCGCCGAATTCGGCTCCAAGGCGCGCATGAAGGCGCTGGTCACCGAACGGGTCGGCAAGGGCGTGACTTGGTGTCCGTTCCACTTCGCCGGCTGGTTCCAGGGCGTCGATCAACGCGGCAACTACCCGAAGGGGACCGATCCGATCGTGCTGGGCGAGAGCGTCAACGGGCTCACGACCTACGGCTTCGATCCGGTCACCGGAATGCAAGAACCCAAAGCCACGCTCTGCCAGGTTCGGGCAGCTTAAGGAGACGGCGTCATGGCACGGATGAAGTTTCTCTGCGACGCCGACCGTTGCATCGAGTGCAACGCCTGCGTAACCGCCTGCAAGAACGAGCACGAGGTGCCCTGGGGCATCAACCGCCGGCGCGTCGTCACCATCAATGACGGCAAGCCGGGCGAGCGCTCGATCTCCATGGCCTGCATGCACTGCACCGACGCGCCCTGCGCGGCGGTGTGCCCGGTGAACTGCTTCTACACCACGGCCGACGCCGTGGTGCTGCACTCCAAGGACCTGTGCATCGGCTGCGGCTATTGCTTCTACGCCTGCCCGTTCGGCGCGCCGCAGTATCCGCGCGTCGGCAACTTCGGTTCGCGCGGCAAGATGGACAAGTGCACGTTCTGCGCCGGCGGACCCGAAGCCGACAACACGACGGCCGAATACGCCAAGTACGGCACCAACCGCCTGGCCGAGGGCAAGCTGCCGCTGTGCGCCGAGATGTGCTCGACCAAGTCGCTGCTCGCGGGCGATGGCGACATCATCGCGCAGATCTACAAGGAGCGGGTGGTGAAGCGCGGCTACGGCTCCGGCGCCTGGGGCTGGAAGACCGCCTATCGCGAAGGCATCAGCACTTAGACGTAACCGGCGGGGCACGGCGCGGCGGGGCAAAACCCGCCGCGTGTTGGGTTCAAGAAGACTTGTACTGAAGAAGACTTGTACTGAGGAAGACCTGGGAGGACAGGGCATGGCGAGCTTCATCGCGCGCATTCGCATCTTCGTCGGCATCTTCGCGCTCCTCGGCCTGTTCGTGCTGGCGCTGCCGGCTTCGGCGCAGCAGCCGAGCTCGGTCAATCCGACGGCAAGCTCGGTCAAGGAAGATCAGCTATTCCAGCGGATGCAGCAGCTCGACGGGCGCATCACCATTCCGGACGGCAAGGCTGGCGTGCTGATCCAGCCGGCCGGGCGCGACTGGAGACAGTTTCACGAGGTGACCTTGCGCTGGATCGGCGCCATCGCGATCCTCGGCATGCTGATCCTGCTGGTCGTGTTCTATCTCTGGCGCGGCATGGTGCGCATCGAGAGCGGACGTTCGGGACGCACCGTGGTGCGGTTCAACGGGTTCGAGCGTTTCGTGCACTGGCTGACGGCGGTCTGCTTCATCATCCTGGCGATTTCAGGCCTGAACATCACGTTCGGCAAGTCGCTCCTTGCGCCGCTAATCGGCCTTGAGGCGTTTGCGGCTTGGTCGCAATGGGCGAAGTACGCCCACAATTACCTCAGCTTCCCGTTCACCATCGGCGTCGTGCTCATCTTCCTGATGTGGATCGCCGGCAATATCCCGAACCGCACCGACGTCGAATGGATCAAGCGCGGCGGCGGCATCGTCGGACACGACCATCCGCCGGCCTACCGCTTCAACGCCGGACAGAAGATGATCTACTGGATCGTCGTGATAGGCGGCTTGGCGGTCGCCATCACCGGCTATCTGTTGATGTTCCCGTTCTATGGGACCGGGGTGGCCGGGATGCAGCTCGCACAGAGCATCCACGGCATCGTGGCGCTCTTGTTCGCGGCCGCCATGCTCGGCCACATCTACATCGGCACCATCGGCATGGAAGGCGCCTTCGAGGCCATGGGCACCGGCACGGTCGACGTCAACTGGGCCAGGGAGCATCACCGGCTCTGGCTCGAGCAGGAAGCGGCGCGGACCGGCCCGAACCAGTCGCAGCCGCAGCCGCACGCCACGCCGGCGGAGTAGGCCGGTTTTACGAAAGACGAGCGCCCGGCGGCATCCCGCCGGGCGCTTTGCTATAAGGGCGCATGCGTATCATCGGGCTGGCCGGCTGGAGCGGTGCCGGCAAGACCACACTCCTCGCCAAGCTCATTCCGCGCCTCAATGCGCGGGGCTTGAGCGTCTCGACCGTCAAGCACGCCCATCATGCCTTCGATATCGACCAGCCGGGCAAGGACTCCCACGTCCACCGGCAGGCCGGCGCGACCGAGGTGCTGATCTCCTCGGCCAAGCGCTGGGCGCTGGTGCACGAGCTGCGCGGGAGGGAAGAATTCCAGCTCGATGCGCTGCTGGCGAAGCTCAGCCCGGTCGATCTCGTCGTGGTCGAAGGTTTCAAGGCGCGGCCGCACCCCAAGCTCGAAGTCTACCGCGCGGTCGTCGGCAAACCGCCGCTGCACCCGGAGGATCCGCATATCGTGGCCGTTGCCTCGGACGCGGAGCACCCCGCCGCACGTGTGCCGGTGGTGGCGCTCGACGACGTCGAGGCGGTGGCCGAGGTTCTGGTCGCGCATGCCCTGCCGCTCGATGCGGTCCGGCAGCGGTTGCGGAGCGTGTAGATGGCCCAGCTCTCCGACGACTGCTTTGCGTTCGGCGGACCGCTGATGGGAATCGACGACGTCGAGCGCCTGTTCGCCGAACGCATCGTCGCCGTGGCCGAGACCGAGGCCGTGCCCCTTGGCGAGGCGTGCGGCCGGGTGCTGGCGCAAGACGTCGCGGCGCCGATCGACCTGCCGCCGTTCGACAACTCGGCGGTCGACGGCTTCGCGGTGCGCCACGCCGATCTCGCGGAAGGTGAGACGCGGCTCGCGGTCGCCGACCGGCTGACTGCCGGACGCGCCGCCGCCCGCGCTCTCGGCACCGGGGAGGCGGTGCGCATCTTCACCGGCGCGCCGATGCCGGCGGGCGCCGACACGGTGTTCATGCAGGAGGACGTGCGCATGGACGGCACGGCGGTCATCGTGCCGCCGGGCCTCAAGCACGGCGCCAATCGCCGGCTCGCCGGCGAGGACATTGCGGAAGGCTCCGTGGCCCTGCCGGCGGGGCGGATGCTGCAGGTGCAGGATCTGGCGCTCGCCGCCGGGCTCGGGCTCACGGCCTTGCGCGTGCGCCGGCGCGTGCGGGTCGCGCTGTTCTCGACCGGCGACGAGATCGTCGAGCCCGGAGCGCCGCTGCCGCCGGCCGCGCTCTACGACGCCAACCGGGCGCTGCTCGGCGGGCTGCTTGCGCAGCTTGGCATGCAAGCGACCGATCTCGGCATCGTGCGCGACGACCCGCAGGCGCTCGCGCGTGCGATCGGCGCCGCTGCGGCCGATCACGACCTGGTGCTTACCTCCGGCGGGGTGTCGACCGGGGAGGCCGACCACGTGCGCAGCGCGGTGGAACAGGTCGGCACCTTGGTGTTCTGGCGCATCGCCATCAAGCCGGGGCGGCCGGTCGCCATGGGAGTGGTGCGCGGCACCGCTTTCATGGGGCTGCCGGGCAATCCGGTCGCGGCATTCGTGACCTTCGCCCGCATCGTGCGGCCGCTGCTGCTGCGGCTCGCGGGCGCCACGATGGAGCCGCTGGTGGCGCTTCCGGTGCAGGCGGCGTTCGCTTACGCCAAGAAGAAGGGCCGGCGTGAATACGTGCGGGTCAGAATCGAGAAACTGGCCGACGGGACCATCAGCGCCACGAAGTATCCGCGCGAAGGCGCGGGCGTGATCTCGTCGCTGACCGAGACCGACGGGCTCGCGGAGCTCGGCGAGGACGTGACCGAGATCGCGCCGGGCGCGACCATCGGATTCCTGCCGTACGGAACGCTCGTTGGTTAGAGCCGCACGCCCTGCGTCGAGTAGGCGGTGTCGGCCGGCGCCTGCACGGCATCGAGGACGAAATAGGCGCCAATGGCGAGGCCGACGGCTACGACGACGGCGGCAATGAAGCTGTTCATGGATCCCCTCCGCAGGCCCCTTCGGAGCTTATGGCTGATGCCTATAGTCGCCCCAAGCGTGAGCGGGATCAAGTGACTATGCTGCCGCATCGGCGGCGGCGTGACGGGTCGCGGCAGCGACATCGTCGGGCGTGTTGACGTTGAAGAACGGATCGACCGGCTCGGCCGGCCATTCGGCGATCGCGACCCCGTGGCGTGCGGTCCACACCTCGATCTTGTGCAGGTCTTCGACGGCGATTGCGTGGCGCAGGTCGGCGCGCAGCGCGACCGGCCAGAGACCGACCACCGGATGGCGCCAGTCTCCGGACTTGGCGCAGGCGAGCGGCGTGCCGTCGGCTACACGCGCCGCATGTAGCCGGACGATGAGATCGCGCGGCAGGAACGGGCAATCGCCGGGGACGCTCGCGAGCCATTCCACGCCCGGGCGATGGTTCGCCGCCCAGTCGAGGCCGGCGAGGATTCCCGCGAGCGGACCGGCGAAGTCGGGAATATCGTCGGCGACGACCGGCAGGCCGTAGGGCGCAAAGCGCGCCGGATCTCCGTTGGCGTTGATGACAAGGCCGGCGCATTGCGGTGCGACACGCGCGATCGTGCGCTCCAGGATGGTCGCGCTGCCGATGCGGATCAGCGCCTTGTCTCCGCCGCCCATGCGGCGCGCGAGCCCGCCGGCGAGAATCAGGCCAAGGGTGGCGGCGTGGCCGCCACTAGTCGTCATGCACGGCCGCCTTGCGCCGATGCTTGCCGCTCTCCTCCTCGACATAGGCGAGGTCCTGGTCGAACACGATGCGGTCCTCGCCGGCGAGCGCGATGAAGCGCTTGCCGCGCGCGCGGCCGATCAGGGTGAGGCCGGCCTTGCGCGCAAGCTCGACGCCCCAGGCGGTGAAGCCCGAGCGCGAGACCAGGATCGGGATGCCCATGCGCACGGTCTTGATCACCATCTCGGAGGTGAGGCGGCCGGTCGTATAGAAGATCTTGTCGTGCGCGGCGACGCGGTTCTGGAACATCCAGCCGGCGATCTTGTCGACCGCATTGTGGCGCCCGACGTCCTCCATGTAGACCAGCGGCCGGTCGCTTTGCGCCAGCACGCAGCCGTGGATCGCGCCGGCCTCGAGATAGAGCGAAGGCGTGGTGTTGATCTTATGGGTCAGCGTGTAGAGCCAGGAGGTGCGTAAGATCGCAGGCGGAAGGGCGGCGTTCTCGATCACTTCCATCAGGTCGCCGAACACGGTGCCCTGGGCGCAGCCGGAAGTCTGCACCTTCTTCTTGAGCTTCTCCTCGTAGTCGGTCGCGCGCTCGGTGCGCACGACGGCGACCGCCAGATCCTCGTCGTAGTCGACCCCGGTGACGACGTCGTCGCTCTTCAGCATGCTCTGATTGAGCAGATAGCCGATGGCGAGATAGTCGGGATAGTCGCCGATCGTCATCGCGGTGACGATCTCCTGGGCGTTCAGATAGATGGTCAGCGCGCGCTCGACCGTGACCGAGGTGGTGATCGGTTCCCCGGACTGATTGACGCCGGAGACGCGCTCGGTCAGCCGCGGGTCCGCCGGATCGGGGCGGATCAGGTACTCGGCGGCCGGTTCGGCGACTTTGGCTTGGCTCATCGGGGCGCTTTCCCAGATTCCCGGGGAGAATATAGGCGTCCGGGCCGGTGCGCCTAATCGGCCAAACCGCCGATCTTGCCCTGAGCGATCGAGACCGTTATGTTATAATGATTGTTATAACGCGAGGCCGCCATGATCAAGCTCAAGGTCACCAAGATCGGCAATTCGCTTGGCGTGATCTTGCCGAAGGAGGCGCTCGCGCGGCTCAAGGTGGAGCAGGGGGACTCGGTGTTCCTGACCGAATTGCCCGATGGCTATCGCGTCATTTCGTTCGACGAGACGATCGTAGCGCAGGTCAACGAAGGCCGTGACTTCATGCGCGAGTTCCGTGAGACCTTCCGGGCGCTGGCGAAATGACCGAGCCGCGTTGGATCGATAAACGCGCGCTCCTGCTCCTGCATGATGAAGACCTGGCCGAACATGGTGGCCTACCGGGGCTGCGGGATGAGGGGCTGCTGGACTCCGCGTTGGCGCGGCCGCTGAACCTATTGGCGTATGGCGAACCGAGCATGGCGGCGCTGGCCGCCGCATATGCGTTCGGCATCGCCCGCAATCATCCGTTCAACGACGGGAACAAGCGTGCCGCCTTCCTGTCCGCGGGTCTTTTCCTCGGGATCAACGAGATCAGCTTCGAACCGGACAAGGTTGAGGCGGTTCAGGTCTTCCTCGCCCTCGCGGCGGGCGAGATCGCGGAAGAGGAACTGGCGGCGTGGATCGACCGCAACAGCCGCAAGCGCCGGAAATGATGGTTCAGGCCGAAGCCTTGGCCAGCCCGATGCCGAGGCCGTCCGAGGACGATGCCGGCGCATTCTTGGCCTGCCACTTCGGCCCAGGGCCGCGCATGTAGTGACGCTCGGGGCGGTAGTCGCCGCGCAGGTCCTTGGTCAGGGTCCGCCACAGGTCGGCGACCGCGGTTTTGAGGCTCGGTACCTTTCTGTTGGTCTGGGCCATGACGAGGGTCCTTGTCTTCCTGACGGTCGTTGCCGACCGCTTCTTGGTCGCGGCGCAATGCGCCCTGGTTCAGCAGCGATGATCGGCCGCAATTCGTTAAAAACTGGTACAAATTCGCCGGCGTATTGCTCCGATCGGTAGTCACCCTTTCCGGAAAGTTACGCAGTTCGCGAAAATCTACGGCTCTGCCGCAACGATGTTTCGTCGCGCCGTATCGGCTCGCGATCATGTGAGGGTGAATGGGCCGGCAGGTCGCGCGGGCCGCCCTGAACGCGTCCACGGGCGATACAACATTCCACGCGCGGCAATACAATGTATTGCCCGAGGACGCAGGTTCCTTACGGCGCCGATGCGATGGAGTGCGCGCAGCATCCGGGTTACGCTGGGGATGTCGATTCGTGGTGCACAACAGCGAGGTGATGCGATGCGCACAGGATTACGCTACGGGCTGCTCTCGGCTCTGCTGACCATGGGCCTTGGCCTGAGCAGCGCCGAAGCCTTCGTCGCTCAACCCAGCCTGCTGGGAGCGCAGATCGAGTCCGCCGCGACGCCCGCCGCCATGTGCGGCCGTACCTGCCGCAGCGGCGGCCGCTACATCCCCGGCCCGCCCAGCGTCTGCTACCAGAATGGCCTGGAGTATTGCGGGCCCTCGCGCGACCGCGGGCCGCCGCCGGCCGTCGTGGTGCGGCCGGTGCCGGGCGTGCAGCTCGTGGTTCCGCAAGGGCGGCCGCGGAGTAGCTGCCGCACGATTACGACCCAGCGGCCCGACGGCAGCGTGCGCACGGTCCAACGCTGCGACTGAGCCATCCGGCGTATGCCGCGTAGTCCGGCCCCGGGGTGGAGCTAGCTCCATCCCGGCGCCGCCGTGGCTTGATTTCGGCCGCCCTCAGGCATGACCCGCCTTGTCCTTGCTGCGCGCGAGGGCTACATCAGCGCCGACTTCCCGACATCGGCGCCGACGGGCGCCCGCGGACAGAGGGCAGGGCGTTGGCTCGTCAATTCATCTATCACATGCGCGGCCTGTCCAAGGCCTATGCGGGCGGCCGCAAGGTCTTGGACGACATCAACCTGTCGTTCTATCCGGACGCCAAGATCGGCGTGCTCGGCGTCAACGGCTCGGGCAAATCGACCTTGCTGCGCATCATGGCCGGCGTCGACAAGGAGTTCGTCGGCGACGGCTGGATCGCCGAGGGCGCACGCGTCGGCCTGCTGCAGCAGGAGCCGCATCTCGACGAGACCAAGACGGCGCGCGAGAACGTCATGGAGGGCGTGGCGCCGCAGAAGGCGATCCTCGACCGCTACAACGAGCTTGCCGTCAACTACTCGGACGAGACCGCCGACGAGATGACCAAGCTGCAGGACGAGATCGAGGCCAAGGGTCTGTGGGACCTCGACTCCAAGGTCGACCAGGCGATGGATGCGCTGCGCTGTCCGCCTGACGACGCCGAGGTGAGCAAGCTCTCCGGCGGCGAGCGGCGCCGCGTCGCGCTGTGCCGGCTGCTGCTCGAGGCGCCCGAGCTGCTGCTGCTCGACGAGCCGACCAACCACCTCGATGCCGAGAGCGTAGCTTGGCTCGAAGGACATTTGCGCAACTACCCGGGCGCGATCCTGATCGTGACCCACGACCGCTACTTCCTCGACAACGTCACCGGGTGGATCCTCGAGCTCGACCGCGGCCGCGGCATTCCCTACGAGGGCAACTATTCGTCCTGGCTGATCCAGAAGCAGAAGCGGCTCGCGCAGGAGGGCCGCGAGGAGGAGGCGCGCCAGCGCACGCTCGCACGTGAGCAGGAATGGATCGCGGCCTCGCCCAAGGCACGGCAGGCCAAGTCCAAGGCGCGCTACCAGCGCTACGAGGATCTGCTGGCCAAGGCGGCCGAGAAGACCACGCAGAGCGCGCAGATCGTCATCCCGGTGACTGAGCGGCTGGGGCAGAACGTGGTCGACTTCAGCGGCCTCAAGAAGGGCTTCGGCGACAACCTGCTGATCGACGATCTCACCTTCAAGCTGCCGCCCGGCGGCATCGTCGGCGTGATCGGGCCGAACGGGGCCGGCAAGACCACGCTGTTCCGCATGATCACCGGACAGGACAAGCCCGACGCCGGCAGCATCAAGGTCGGCGAGTCGGTGCATCTCGGCTACGTCGACCAGTCGCGCGACTCGCTCGACGGCTCCAAGACCGTATGGGAGGAGGTCTCCGGCGGGCTCGACCAGCTCCAGCTCGGCAGGCGCGAAGTGAACAGCAGAGCCTATTGCTCGGCGTTCAATTTCCGCGGCGGCGACCAGCAGAAGAAGGTCGGCCAGCTTTCGGGCGGCGAGCGCAACCGCGTGCATCTTGCCAAGATGCTCAAATCCGGCGCCAACGTGCTGCTGCTCGACGAACCGACCAACGACCTCGACGTCGACACGCTGCGGGCGCTGGAGGAGGCGCTGGAGGACTTCGCCGGCTGCGCCGTGATCATCAGCCACGACCGCTGGTTCCTCGACCGCATCGCCACCCACATGCTCGCCTTCGAGGGCGACAGCCACGTCGAATGGTTCGAAGGCAACTTCCAGGACTACGAGGCCGACAAGATGCGGCGGCTGGGGACGGATTCAACCATCCCGCATCGAATCAAGTACAAGAAGTTCAGCCGGTAATGCTGGCAATCAGCCCTTCGCCAGCGCGTCGATCTCCGCGTCGGTCGGGAAACGGCCGAGTGCCTTCTTGGAGAATTTGAGCCGGCCATCGACCATGATCTCGAACACGCCGCCGCTCGAGCGGACCAGTTCGACATCGGCACGGCCAAGCTTGCGCAGTCGTGCCCTCGCACCGAGGGCTTGGGGCTCGTAATTTCAACTGACGCAGTAGTGGATGACGATCTTCATCGCGTGCTCCTGATCCTGCGACAATAGCAGCCGCGTGCGCGGTTCGCCATACGCGCATGAAATCCTGTGGTCGCGCCGCCCCGCGGGCGAATCAAATATAAGTGGCTAGGCCGGCAGTGCCGGCGCGGAGGGTTTTTCCGATGTCGATGGCAGCCGATGACCCGGTTCCGCCGAAGGAGTTCCAGGGCCTGCGGCCGCTGCCGCAGCTCATCTTCGGTTCGCGCTGGCTGCAGCTCCCGCTCTATGTCGGGCTGATCGTCGCCCAGGGGGTCTATGTCATCCTGTTCCTCAAGGAGCTTTGGCATCTCGTTCTCGGCGCCATGAAGTTCAGCGAGCAGGAGATCATGCTGGTGGTGCTCGGCCTGATCGATGTGGTGATGATCTCCAACCTCCTGATCATGGTGATCGTCGGCGGCTACGAGACGTTCGTGTCGCGGCTCGAGCTGGAGAAGCACCCGGATTCACCCGAGTGGCTGAGCCACGTCAACGCCAGCGTGCTCAAGATCAAGCTCGCCATGGCGATCATCGGCATCTCCTCGATCCATCTCTTGCGCACGTTCATCTATGCCGGCTCGCTCGGCAAGGAAGGCAACCCGTTCACCGAGACCGGCGTGATGTGGCAGGCGATCATCCACACCATCTTCATCGCGTCGGCGATCGGCATCGCCGGGGTCGAACGGCTCAGCCAGCCGGTCTATGTCGGGGGCAAGACTCACGATTAGCACGCATGCGGATTGCCGCACTGATCCTGATTTTCCTTTTTGCGTCACCTCGGGCGCACGGTGCTGATGCGGCATTCGAGAAGTGGCTATCCGGCCTGTGGCCGGCCGCGCAACAGCGCGGCATCTCGCGCGCGACCTTCGACGCGGCGACGCGCGGACTCGAGCCCGATCTCACATTGCCCGATCTGCTCATCCCGGGCCGGCCGGACCGGCAGCCGGCGCAGCCGGAGTTCGTTCAGACGCCGGCCGACTACCTGAAAGAATCGACGATCGCCCACCTCGCCGCACAGGGACGCATGCTCGCGAGCGGGCATCGGGCAACGCTCGCCCGCATCGAGCAACAGTATGGCGTGCCCGGGACGATCGTGCTCGCGATCTGGGGACGCGAGACCAATTATGGCGCGGCGAAGCTTCCCCACGACGCCGTGCGCGCGCTCGCCACGCAGGCCTGGCTCGGCCGGCGCAAGGAGCAGTTCCGCGAGGAATTCCTGCTCGCGCTCAAGATGCTGCAGGAAGGCCAGGTCAAGCGCGCCGACATGCGCTCGTCCTGGGCCGGCGCCATGGGCCATCCGCAGGTGCTGCCTTCCGGCTTCTACAAATATGCTGTCGACTTCGACGGCGACGGCCGGCGCAACATCTGGTCCTCGGTGCCCGACGCGCTTGCCACCATCGCGAACCACCTGGTCGAGCTTGGCTGGCGGCGCGGCCGCGGCTGGGCCTACGAGGTGCGGGTGCCGAAGGGCGTGGACTGCACGATCGCCGAGCCTGGGCGAGCCGCGCCGGTCACGGAGTGGCTGGGAAGCGGCTACGGGCCGACCCATGGAAGCAAGATCGGCACGGGCGATCTGGCCGAGCAGGCATCGCTGCTATTGCCGCAGGGAATCCATGGGCCGGGCTTCCTGACGCTGAAGAACTATTACGCGCTCAAGGACTACAATTATTCCGATCTCTATGTGCTGTTCGTCGGACACTTGAGCGACCGCATCGCCGGCGCGCGACCGTTCGAGGCGCCATGGAGCAAGGCCGCGCAGTTGCGCAGCGCGCAGGTCGAAGCCATGCAGCGCAATCTGACTCGGCTCGGGCTCTACAACGACAAGATCGACGGCAAGGCCGGCATGCTGACCCGCGCCGCGCTCGGTGTCTATCAGAAGGCGAACGGGCTCAAGCTCGATTGCTGGCCGACCCAGGCCGTGCTCGATCATATGCAGGGCAAGCGGTAGACGTCGCAAATGAAAACCCGGCGGCGCTTGCGCGCTCGCCGGGCCTCGAATGTTGAAACCGGGCGCCGGATTACGGGCAGAAGAAGCGCGGGCGACCGCGCCAGCCGACGACGTTGCCGAACTGATCGTATACCGGCACGCGCGCCCAGTAGCCGCCCGGGCAGCCGACCGGACCGGCCGCGTAATAGCCCGGATAGGCCACGTAGCCTGGCTGCACCACATAGGCCGGGCCGTAGGAATTGGCGATCGCGCCGCCGATGATCGCGCCGGCGGCGATGCCGCCGAGGATGCCGAGGCCGATGGCGGCGCCGCGGCGTTGCGCGAAGGCGTCGCTCGGCGCGGCCGTGAGCGATACCGCGATCGTCGCGGCGGCGGCGAGGGCGGTGAGGGTCTTCTTCATCAGTCCACCTCGTTGATGCGGCGGTCGGCCGATGCGCCGACGGCTTGAGACCTCGACAGACTATTCGTCTTCGGGTGTCAAGACATTAGCGCCGGCAATTTGGCCGAAATTTGAACGGGAGGCGGAAAAGATGAATGAAATTGCAGACTTGCCGGGGATTTGGCCGGTTGCGTTGCAGCAAGCGGCGAATTTCGTTTCGCTGCTTCCGGGCTACACTTGGCGCCGCCTCTGCGACGCCACGCCTCGTACCGACGCCGCCATCAACCCCCGAGGACGCCATGCTTGCGATGGATCAGTTTTTTGCCGAACTCGTGGGCGTGGCGGCCGCAGCCGCGAGCCTCTATGCGGCCAATGCACGGACCATCATCCCGCTGCGCGTGGCCGCCATCGTGGCCAACGCGCTCGCCATGGCCTACAGCTTCATGCACGGCACCTATCCGACCTTCGTGCTCAACGCCGTGCTGCTGCCGCTCAACGCCTGGCGGCTGCACCAGATGCTCGGCCTCATCCGCGACATCGAAGCCGCGACCAGGAGCGATATGAACGTCGACTGGCTCTTGCCCTATATGCGGCCGCAGGCCTTCAAGGCGGGCGATACCATCATGATGCGCGGCGAGTATGCGACCGGCGCGTTCTACATCGCGGACGGCGAGGTCGAGATCGTCGAGATCGGCAAAACCTACGGCAAAGGCACGCTGCTCGGCGAGATCGGCCTGTTCACGCCCGACGGCCGGCGCACCATGACGGCGCGCTGCAGGACCGACGTGCAGGCGGCGCGCATCGACTACGATCAGTTCAAGGAGCTGTACTTCCAGAATCCGCAGTTCGGCTTCCGCCTGCTGCACCTGATCGTCGCGCGTCTGCAGGCGAGCGGCGAGCTGCGGCAGGCGTGACTTGAGATCGACGCAATGCCCATTCTCCTTGCGGCAACATTGCTGATCCTGCTCGCGGTCGTGTTCGGACCGCAATGGTGGGTGCGTCACGTGCTCAAGCGCCACGGCGCCGAGCGGCCGGACCTGCCGGGAACCGGGGCGGAGCTAGCGCGCCACCTGCTGGACGAGGCCGGCCTGCGCGCCGTCAAGGTCGAGTTGACCGGTGACGGCGACCACTACGACCCCGAGGCGCACGCCGTGCGCCTCCTGCCGCAGCACCATGACGGGCGCTCGATCGCGGCGGCCGCGGTTGCGGCGCACGAGGTCTCGCACGCGGTCCAGCACGCACGCGGCGAGCGCGCCTTTGCGCGGCGCTACGAGCTGGTGAAGAGCTTGACCTGGGTCGACCGGCTGGCGAGCGCCGTGCTGCTGCTGGCACCGATCGTGTTCATCATCGTCAAGGCGCCCATTCTCCTGGTGCTGCAGCTCCTCGCCGGCCTCGCGCTGCTCGCGATCCGCATCGTGGTCCACGTTTTGACCCTGCCGGTCGAGTTCGATGCGAGCTTCGCCAAGGCGCTCCCGGTGCTCGAGCGCGGCTATCTCGGCGCCGCCGACCTGCCGGCGGCGCGCAGCGTGTTGCGTGCCGCCGCATGGACCTACGTGGCTTCGGCGCTCGCGACCTTGCTCGACCTCGCGCGCTGGCTGCGCATCTTGAGGATTTGAGTGCGACGCATTGTCCGTATGGCGCGGTTGGCTCGGGGCGGAGTGGCGACTATCCTCGGATCGGTGGAAGGCTGGCGAGGCCGGTGCAAGACGGAGAGAATGCATGGGCGGCATGGTACGGCGGCGGTTCATCAAGGGCGCGGGCCTGGCGCTCGGCGCGCTGGCATTGCCGCCCGCGCTGCGCGCGCAGGGAGCGCCGGAGGCCGGCTGGCCGAACCGGCCGGTGCGCTTCATCGTGCCGCTTGCCGCCGGAGGCGGGCTCGACTTCATCGCACGGCTCGCGGCCGAATATGTCTCGCGCAACCTCGGCCAGCAGGTGTTCATCGAGAACCGCACCGGCGGCGGCAGCACGATCGGCATCGATGCGGCGATCAAGTCGGCGCCGGACGGCTATTCGTTCTTGCTGACCAACGACAATGTGGCGAGCGCGCCGCACGTGCTGAAGCTGAACGTGGATTTCCTCAAGGACCTCATTCCGGTCAGCCTGCTCGGGCTGCAGCCGACGGTGCTCGCGGTGCATCCCTCGTTCGAGGCGAACTCCGTGGCCGAACTGGTCGCGGCCGTGAAGAAATCGCCCGGCACGGGCTGCGCGACATCGGGGGTCGGCTCGAACCAGCACGTGCTGATGGAGTGGTTCAACAAGACCGCCGACATCAAACTCGACCACGTGCCCTATCGCGGCGCGGGCCAGGCGATCAACGATCTGGTCGCGGGCCACGTCAAGGTCGCGTTCCTTGGGCCGACCGCGACGCTGCCGCAGGCGGCCGCGCAGAAGATCAGGTTGCTGGCGCAATCCGGCGAAGCGCGCTCGCCGAGCATGCCCAACCTGCCGACGCTGCAGGAGGCAGGCTACCAGGGCATCGTGCTGGAATCCTGGTATGCGGCGTTTGCGCCGCTCGGCACGCCTCCCGCCATCATCACACGGCTCAATGCCGAGTTCGACAAGGCGATGCGCGATCAGGCGTCGCGCGACTCGCTTTTCAAGACCGCGACGGCCACGGTCGGCGGCCCGCCGGAGAGACTTGCCAAGCTCGCGCGCGAGGACTCCGACAAGTACGCGCGCATTGTGCGCGAGGCGAACATCAAGGCGGGATAACCCCGCCGGTCGGGGAGGAGACCATGAGCTTTCTCAGATCTTGCACGATCGCGTTGCTGGCCTCGCTGTTGGCCGGCTCGGCTTACGCGCAATGCGCCGACCCGCCGACGTCGCCGCGCGGCCGTTGCGTCAAGGCCAACGGCGGCTCCTGCGATCCACGGACCAGCATCTGGGTCTCGCCCAATGACGCGGTCAAGCAGCGTTGCGCGCGCCTCAGCCCGCAGCCCGACCGCAAGGGGAGATAGCGCGACCGCGGACCTCACTCGCGCGCCAGGAACCGGTTTGAAAACGCCCGCCGCGGCGCCTATCTTGCGCACCGAGGGATAGCAGCGGAGAGCAAAAATGTGTCGCAATATCAAGACGTTGTTTAATTTCGAACCGCCTGCCACCGAGGACGAGATCCAGGCTTCCGCCTTGCAGTTCGTGCGCAAGCTCTCCGGCTTCAACAAGCCGTCGCAGGGCAATGCCGAGGCGTTCGACCTTGCCGTGGAGGAGGTTTCCACGGCCGCGCGAAAGCTGCTCGCCTCGCTGCACACGCACGCACCCGCGCGGGACCGAGAGGTGGAAGCAGAGAAGGCGAAAGCGCGGGCGCGCGAGAGGTTTGCGTGAGTCTTGTAGGGTAGGCAAAGCGAAGCGGCAGGGCGCTTTGGTTTGCGCGACGGCTAATCCCACGTCCGCCCGGGGAAATGATTGAAGATGCTCTTGGTCACGCCGCCGTCGATGGTGAGGGTCGTGGCGGTCACGTAGCGCGCCTCGTCCGACAACAGGAACAGGATGCCGCCGACGACATCGTCCACGTGGCCGACGCGCCCGAGCGGGGTTGCGTCCGAGCGGCCTTTGCGGATGACGGGGTCCTTCAGATAGGCGGTGAGCGGCGTGTCGATGTGGCCGGGCGCGACCGTGTTGACGCGGATGCCCTTGCGCGCCCATTCGATGGCGAAGTGATCGCCCAGCATGCGCACCGCGGCCTTGACGGTCGAGTAGGCGCCGGCCGCCCCATAGGGCTGGTCGCCGGCCATCGACGACAGATTGACCACGGCGCCGGTGCGGTTGTGCGCCATCACCCAACGGCCGAACGCCTGCGTCATCAGGAACGTGCCGGTAAGGCCGACGTCGATCACGGTGCGCCAGTCCTCGAGCTTGAGATCGGCGAGCGGCGCGGGCGCCATCTTGATGGCGCTGTTGACCAGGCAATCGACCGTTCCGAACGCCGCGACCGCGCGCTCGACCGCGGTCTGACAGGCAGCCGGATCGCGCACGTCCATCTGATGGAACGCGGCGGTGCGGCCGATCTCTGACGCGAGCGCGGAGCCGCGCGCAGCGTCGACGTCGGCGATGAGCACGCGCCCGCCGTGCGTGACGAAAGCGCGCGCCACCGCCTCGCCGATGCCGCGCGCGCCGCCGCTGACGATCAGGACCTGTCCGGTGAAGGAGGGCATGGGGCTTCAGCGCCGGCGCGGTGGCGGTGGCAAGGGATCGGGGGAGCGACTGCGCTTGTCCTCGACCTTGATGACGTGCCAGCCGAATTCGGTCTGGAGCGGTTCCGAAATCTGGCCCGGCTCGAGCGCGAGTGCCGCCGCCCAAAACGCCGGCAACGTGTATTGCTGAACGATATAGCCGAGGTCCCCGCCGCGCCCCGCCGCTCCGAATTCCTTCGAGCGCTTGACCAGCTCTGCAAAGTCGCCGCCGGATTTGAGCGCCGCCACGATCTCCTTGGCCTCCTGCTCGGAGTCCACCAGGATTTGCCGCACGCGAATTTCCGTTGCGGCGCCTGGCGTCGGACTCTGCGCGTGAGCATGGGTAAGGAATGCCAGCAGCAAGCCCAGCGCAAGCCCGGCCGCTGTTCTCGATCCGCCCTTTGGTCTGTCGGATTGTGTCATGGGAGGGTTCTCATGCATGTGGGATTGCTCGAGAGCCAAGCCCATCACCCTTCACGCGGTCAAGGGACGACTTCTTGCGGGCTCGACCGGAACGGCTGCGCCGAGGCCTGCGCGGGTCAGGATCGACGCGGGCCGGAGCCGCGCGTTCGATCTCGCGCCCGAGCCGCCCGATCGGGACGGGCAATGGTCAGATCGGCAAGGTGTTCAGTCCGAGAAGCAACAGGATGATCGCGGACAGGCGATATTGCGGCTCGTCCCGGGCGCGCTCGGCCAGCAGGATGGCGAAGACCGCTGCCATGGCGCCGAGGCCGTGGCCGCCGGCAAGGGGCAGGACCATCACGGGCAGGCAGGCCTGCACGCAGCGCGTCCCATGAAGCAGTCCGAATCCAACCGCATCCCGGTCGGCGCCCTGCGCCCAGGGACGCAGCGCGACCACGCCGTGGCAGCGATTGACCGCGCGGACCTTCGCCGCCGAAAGCTGCCAGAGGGCGGCCGCCATGCAGCCGATCAGCCCGGCCCAGGGGGCGAGACCCAGCGCCTGCGATCCCGCGCGCGCGGCAACGAGCGCAACGCTCGCCGCAGCGGCGGCTACCAGCCATACCAGCAGATAGCCGGCAACGAAGAGCGCGACGGAACGTTCGCGCCTTGCCGCAAAGCTGCGCGCAGCGACATGGCGGATCATCGGCACGAGCAACGGAAACATCATCGCGAGGATCATCAGGAGCCACTCGGCGATCCAGCGCGCCGGTTCGAGGACGGCAAAGCCGGCCGCGACGTTCGCGAAGAATCCGTCCACCAGCGTCGCGCGCGGTCCGATGCACAGAACAAGCGCACGCTCTTGACCCGACAGCGCGAGCAGCGACAGCCATGCCGCGGCGGCGGGCGCGAGCGCCCAGCGTAGCGCCGGCGAAGACAATCCGGATCGGGCGCTCGGCGTGAGAACCGGCTCGCAGGGGAGCTTCGCGCGGGTCAGATCGGCGGTCATCCCGATCAATCGTAGAACAGGCTGATCCGGCCGACCTTGACGCTGCTCTCGCGCCGCACGGGCTTGACGTATTCCTCCAATCCGAACGGCGCTTCCTCGGAAGCGGCGGCGACGCCTTCCCGCACAAAGCTCACCTTGAGGCGCGAAACCGTACCCTCGGTCAAGCCGAGCTGCGTGGCCAGCTCGGTGATCTCGAACACGTGGTTGAGGCCGCTTCCGCCATGCTTGCGGTCGGGATCGCTGGCGCGCTCGAGGCCGAAGGTCGTCAGGATGCCGGCGAGCATCGGTTCCTTGTCGTCGCCCGGCATGTCGAGGTAGACCTTGAAATCGCCGGGAATGCCGGTGCCGGTGACGTTCTCCAGATTGAGATAGACGTGCCGGGGCGTCGGAACCGCCGCCTCGAGGAACGATCGCGTCCTCAGGTTTGCGACCAGCGGCACTTCGGCGCGCGTGACGGCGCCCTCGAGCACGATGGGTCCTTCGCTGGCGCCCGCCAGTTCCGGCTGGCCGCGGTCTTCAGCCATGGCGACCTCCACCGCTTCCAGAACTCCGGGCTGCGGCACGGGCACGTTAGCATAGCGATAGCCGTGCAGCACCTTGGTCGTGTCGAGCATGTCCTTGCTGACGAAAGTGAAGGGGTTTCCCTTCCCGTCGTGCATGTCGAACTTGACGTCGGTGAGCCAGTTGGCCGTGGCGGGATTCTTGAAGGCTGCGCCCTGGTTGCGCCAGACCTCCCAGAGGCGGTCGATGTTGCAATGATGCAGCCAGAAGATCGGGTCGAGCGCGGCCGTGGCGGGATCGCTCATGAAGCCGGTGTCGCCGCCGATCCTCGTGTGGATGCGGTTGTGCGGGAGTCGCTCCAGGGCTCCGTTGTCGCCGCCGCCGGGATTAAATCCGGTGACCGGCCCGCCAAAGCCGGACGGCGCGCCCGGCGTGGAATTGGCGAAGTTCGTGAAATTCAGCGCCGCCAGGGTGACGGTTGAATTATCCAAATTGAAGTTGCCGTTGCTGACGTTGGCGCGGCGCGACCACAGCGCATTCACGCTGCCGTTGGGTAGGATGCGTTTGAAGAAATCCGGCGGCATCAACCGCGCGTTGGGATTGGTCGAAAGGCTTTCGCTGTAGTCCCAATAGGGCAGCGCCCAGTCGGCAGGCCCGCCGAGATCGGCGATCGTCTTGGCGACGATGGCTTCGAAGGCGGCAACATAGCCGCGATGCCAGGACAGGAAGAACCAGCTTTGGTGCTGGCACTGGTCCCAGAATTTGGCCGCCGCCGCCGGCGTCGACATGCCCTCGGGGACGCCGTGCACGGCTCCAAGATAGCGCCAGCTTGTCGGGTCGGTGACGGGCCGCTGGACCATCACCTCGACGGCCTTGCGATACCAGGAAATCGTCTGATCGCCTTGCGGCAACGACCATGCGCTGTTTCGAACCCGGACTGCCATGTGTGACCTCCCAATCAGGAACCCCTGCAACTTCAGCGATTATGTCGAATTCATCCGCTCGGCACCAGCACCATGATGCCTTGTATTATTGAGCTGTCGCCAGAGGGTCGTCTTGGAATCCTGATAGCCCTCCGGGAAGCCGCTCAGATCGTCCGGTAGCCGCCGTCCGCCATGACGATCGTGCCGGTGACGTAGGCGGACAGATCCGAGGCGAGGAAGACCGCGGGCCCGACGATGTCCTCCGGCTGGCCGGCGCGGCCGAGCGGCGTGTGATCGAGAAAGATCTGCACCAGGTCGGGATTGTTGGCGCGCACCTGGGCGTTGAGCGGCGTCTCGATCAGCCCCGGTCCGATGGCGTTGACGCGCACGCCGTCCTTGCCGAGCTCGGCGGCGAGCGCGCGGGTGAAGCCGAGCACGCCGTGCTTCGAGGTGGTGTAGGCGGTCGAGTTCGGCGTGCGCACGTGCATGAACGACTGGATCGAGCCGATGTTGACGATGCGCCCCTTGGTGGCGCGCAGTTGCGCCAGGAAGGCATGGGTGACGTTGAACACGCCGTTGAGATTGATCGCGATGATGTCGTCCCAGTCCTTGATCACGGCGTCCGGGTCGCCGGCGAAGGCGTTGCGGCGGTTGATGCCGGCATTGTTGACGAGGATCGAGACGTTGCCGACCTCGCCGGCAACCTGCATCGCCATGACGCGGCAGGCTTCGCGGTCGGTCACGTCGAGCGCGAAGGCTTGCGCCTTGCCGCCGGCGTTGAGGATGTGCTGGACCGTCTCGGCCGCCGCGTCTGCGTTGACGTCGAGCACGGCAACCTGCGCGCCCTCGCGGGCGTAGCCGAGCGCAATCGCGCGGCCGATTCCGGAGCCGGCGCCGGTGACGGCGGCGATGTGGTTTTCGAGGAGGGGCATGGGCGGTCTGCCTTGCGTGTGTTGTACGGGGTGGGCCGAGCGCAGCGAAGCCCATCACCCTTCACGCGGTCAAGGGACGGCCGGTGCGAATTCGACTGCGGCGGCCGCGCGCCGAGACTTGCGCGCCCGAGACTTGCGCGCCCGAGACTTGCGCGACCGGGATCTGCGTGACCAAGACCTGCGCGTGCCACCCCCGGTACCGTCAACATCTGCGCGGGCCGGAGCCGCCCGTTCGATCTCGCGCCAGCCCTTCTTGTTGTCGACTTTGACGATGCAGACCTTGATTCGATGCGGCGGGGGTCCGTGCCGGCAAGAATGGGCAACGGCGCCGACGATCATCGCGTTGCACCAGACGTAGCCATGCAGATAGGGACGATTGGCCCGGTGCTTCTTGCCTCCGCTTCGGCGCGACCAATGCAGCCCGGTCACATCGATGATGCGGTAGGCGGCACGGTGTCGATGGTCGAAATGCCGGCGCACCCAAATGACCGGGCCGGGCTCGGCGGCCACGATCGCGCCAATACGTTCCTCGCGCTCTTTGCGCAACCGCTGCTCCGGCATGAGAAAGCGGGTGCGCAGCGCGGCGAACAGCGGGTGCGCCCGAATGACCGGATCGCAATACCTGGCGTCTGTCCCGCTCGCCGCCGCCATGAGGGCGACCGGATCGCCGTCCGTCTCCGCGGCATGCGCAATCGCTTCGCCAGCCGCGCGATGCAGGCGCTCGCGCCGCTCGACGCGGGTTTCCTGCCGCTTGCGGACACGATGGGTGCGAGGTGGATCGAGCCGATGCAGCTCATGGACGGAGTTGGATGTCACGGCGCATTCCCGTTTCGAGCGGCCGACAGCCAACGCTGCGCGGCCCGTTCTTATTCATCGGGTGTCGGGCGCACCCGCGTATCCCGCTTTTCCTTCTCCCCCGAAATGGGGATGGAGCGCCGGGAGGCGCCGGGGGTTTGCGAGGCCCCCAGGGGGCAACCTTGGGATTGCGAGTCCCGCCCCAGGCCGAAGCCAGCACGCCGAGAGGACGGGATTGCGAGTTCCGTCCGGAGACGCGCCCTCAGGAGTCCGATCCGGGTGCGAACCGGACCGGTACTTGAGGAAGCGCCTCCCGGCGCTCCACCGCGGCCGTCATTGTCGGACCGCCGCTCCTGCGCGAGGCTCGCGTCGCGTCATGACCGTGGCGCAATGCCCCCGCCGGAATGGCGGGGAGATAACAGCTCGAAGGAATGTGGTCGAGAATATCTTGAAAATATACCTTCAACCCGCTTGCCGCGCTGCGCCGACTTTGAAGCAAATGCGAGAACGGAATTGCCGATCGGGCTCGCCCTCGGTCCTGTCCCGGCCTAGGCTTGCTCGGTCACGTCCAGCGAGGGGAGGACGAGGTGGCGACACGCAAGTTTGCACGCCCGGTATCGGTTTGGCTTGGTGCAATTGTCGGGATTTTCGCGCTGACCTGCGCCGCGGGTCACGCCCAGGATCCTTATCCCTCCAGACCGGTGCGCATCGTGGTGTCGTTCTCGGCCGGCGGCCCGACCGACATTGTCGGGCGCATCTTCGCCGCGAAGCTGTCCGAGCTGCTCGGGCAGCAATTCTTCGTCGAGAACAAGGTCGGGGCGGGCGGCAATATCGGCGCCGACCTGGTGGCGAAGGCGGCGCCCGACGGCTACACGCTGCTGGTCGCGACGGTCTCGACCCACGCGATCAATCCCGGCCTCTACGCCAAGATTCCCTACGACCCGGTGAAGGATTTCGCGCCGATCGCGCAGGTCGGCGTGACGCCGATCATGCTCGGCGCGCATCCATCCGTGCCGGCGACCGACGTGAAGAGCCTGATCGCGCTGGTCAAGGCCAATCCCGGCAAATACACCTACGGCTCCTCGGGACTCGGCTCGATCGTAACCCTCCGATAGAGGCCGCCTTGCGTCGCTGAACGAGTGTCGGAAGGTCATAGGACTAATCCTAGGGATAGTCCTATGACGAAGCAGATCGAGATCGTGACGTCGGTGCAGCGGCGGCGGCGCTGGCCACGAGCCGAGAAGGAGCGGATCGTCGCGGCATCGATGGAGCCGGGCGCCGTGGCATCTGAGGTGGCGCGGGCCGCGGGGATCCACGTCAGTCAGCTGTTTCGATGGCGCCGGCAGCTTTGCCAGGGCGATGCGACGCCGAGCTTTGCGGCCGTGCGGGTCGCGCCGTCGGCTTTCCCAGCCGGTGTGATCGAGGTTGAATTTGCCACAGGCGCGCGGCTTCGCATCGGTGGGCCGATCGATGCCGCGACGGTGTCGGCGGCGATCACGGCACTGGCGCGCAGCGAGCGGCGGCGATGATCGGCTTGCCGACGGGCGCGCGGGTGTGGCTTGCGACCGGTCACACCGACATGCGCAAGGGTTTTGACGGCCTGGCGCTGCTGGTGCAGGAGACGCTCAAGCGCGATCCGCACAGCGGTCATCTGTTCGTGTTCCGCGGGCGGCGCGGCTCGCTGATCAAGGTGCTGTGGTACGACGGCCAGGGCATGTGCCTGTTCGCCAAGCGGCTGGAGCGCGGGCGCTTCATCTGGCCGTCGTCGGCGGATGGGACGGTGACGATCACGCCGGCGCAGCTGGGATATTTGCTGGAAGGAATCGACTGGCGCATGCCGCAGCACACGTGGCGGCCGCAGACTGCGGGCTGATGCGACGTGATGACTCACGCCGCTAATTTGCACCGCGAATCATCGCGCATTGTGCTGCAGTCTGCCGCGTGGCACTGGCAGGCGAACAACTCCCGCACGGCGAGGACGCGCTCAGAGCGGCGCTGATCGAGACGCGCGCAAAGCTCGCCGGCGCGCAGGCCCTGATCGAGCAGCTGCAGCTCACGATCGCGAAGATGAAGCGCGAGCACTTCGGCCCGCGCTCGGAGCGTAGTCAACGATTGCTCGACCAGCTGGAGCTTCAGCTCGAGGAGCTGGTCGCGGCGGCCGGCGAGGATGAGGCCAGGGCCGAGCCGGCGCGTACTCCGGTCGAAGGCTTCACGCGGCGCCAAGCGATGCGGCGCAGCTTCCCAGCTCACCTGCCGCGGCAGCGCATCGTTTATCCCGCCCCTACGATGTGTCCGTGCTGCGGCGGAGCTAAGCTCTCGAAGATCGGCGAGGACGTCACCGAGACGCTCGATGTCGAGCCGCGGCGCTGGTTCGTGACGGAGCATGTGCGCGAGAAGTTCTCCTGCCGCTCCTGCGAGAGGATCGCGCAGCCGCCGTCACCGTTCCACGCGATCGCACGCGGGTACGCCGGGCCGAGCCTGCTGGCGATGATCCTGGTTGCGAAGTACGCCGACCATCAGCCGCTCAACCGGCAGTGCGAGCAGTATGACCGCGAAGGGATCGAGATTCCGCTCACCACCATGGCGGATCACGTCGGCGCCTGCACGGCCGCGTTGCGGCCGCTCTATGAGCTGATCAAAGCACACGTGCTCGCCGCCGAGCGCATCCACGGCGACGACACCACCGTGCCGGTACTCGCCAAGGTGCAGACGCGCACCGCCCGGCTCTGGGTCTATGTGCGCGATGACCAGCCCTTTGGCGGCAAAGACCCGCCCGCAGCGGTGTACTTCTACTCGGCCGATCGTGGCGCGATTCATCCGGAGCAGCAGCTTGCCGGATACAGCGGCATCCTCCAGGCCGACGCCTATGCGGGGTTCAACGCGCTCTACCGACCGGATCGAGCGGCCGGCTCGATCACGGAAGCGGCCTGCTGGGCGCATGCGCGGCGCAAGTTCTTCGAGCTCGCCGATGTCGCCTCGAAGGCGCGCAACAAGAGCACGAAGGCGCTCTCGCCCATGGCGATGGCGGCGGTGCAGAAGATCGATGCGATCTTTGCGGCCGAGCGAGCGATCAATGGACAACCCGCACATGAGCGGCTCGCGCTACGCCGGAGCGATGTTGCGCCGCTCGTCGATAAGCTGCTCGCGTGGATGCGAAGCGAACGCGCCAAGCTCTCGCGCCACAATGAGGTCGCCAAGGCGATGGACTACGTGCTCAAGCGGATCGAGGCGTTCACCCGCTTCCTCGCTGACGGCCGCATCTGCCTGAGCAACAACGCCGCCGAGCGTGCGCTGCGCGGCATCGCGCTCGGCCGCAAGGCATGGCTCTTCGCCGGCTCCGATCGCGGCGGCGAGCGCGCCGCCGTCATGTTCACGTTGATCCAGACCGCCAAGCTCAACGGCGTCGACCCGCAGGCCTGGCTCGCCGACGTGCTCGCGCGCATCGCCGATCACAACAGCCAGCGCCTCGATCAGCTCCTGCCTTGGAATTGGAGGGCGGCGGCACAACAACTCGCTGCCTGACCCGCTCTCCGCGCCTTTAACCGGGCTGTCCCGCGGCCTTCACCGGACGGATACGCTCGATCCTGCATCTGTGCGGCGAGCAGCTCAAAGCGCTCGCCGGCGGCCTCGACCTCCAGCACGTGCCGTATCGCGGCTCGGCGCCGATGATGGGCGATCTGGTGTCCGGGCAGATCTCCGTGGCGTTCGACGCGACTCCCACCGCGCTGCCGCAGGCGCAGTCCGGCGCGATCCGGGCGCTCGGCGCCGGCATGGCGGAGCGCATGCGCGTGCTGCCCGACCTGCCGACCTTGCAGGAGCAGGGGCTCAAAGGCTTCGAGTGCTACACCTGGAACGCGATCCTCGCGCCGGCCGGCACGCCGGGAGCGATCGTCGCGAAGCTCGCCGGCGCGATCAAGACGGCGCTCGACGATCCGAGCGTGTTCAGGCGGCTGCAGGAGGCCGGCGTCGATCCGACGCTCGGCCGCGGCCCGAAGGAGACGGCCGAGTTCATCAAGGCCGAGCTCGCCAAATGGGCGCCGATCATCAAGATGTCAGGCGCGGTGGTGAATTGACCTTGTAGATTCCATGGGGCGGTGAGCGTGCCTCCGATAGGTTTGGGTTTGCGAACTCGAACCATCGGAGAGTCAGATGACCCTAGGCACACCCACCGTTGAGCATTGTGGCACGATTTTCGTTGCGATCGAACTGAGCCAGCGGAGTTGGCTTGTGACGTTTCACAGCCCGGATCGGGATCGGATCTCGCGGCGCAAGCTTGCGGGCGGGGATCATGCTGCGTTGTTGGGATTGATCGAGGAGGTACGCGCTCGTGCGGGGCGCAAGCTGGGTTCGGAGCCTTTGGTGGTGAGCTGCCACGAGGCAGGCTACGACGGGTACTGGCTGCATCGTCGGGTGGGCAAAGCGCAGCCTCGCGACAGCGAGGCGAAGCGTGCCCGCCATCTTTCCCCGCGGCGAGGTCCGCGTGGGCACGCACCGCCATAAGCGCGTTTACGCGCGTCTTCGACGCGCTATGGCGGCGCTTTGCCCGTCCTACGCCTGCTTCTCGCGCAGGAACGTGTCGGTCAGCGGCGCAATGGATGCCGGAAGACTGCCGTCATCGACGCCGACCATGACGTGAAGATATTCATCGGTATTCTCCAGCAACTGCACCTCGACCTGATAGGTCTTCGAATCGGCTTCGACCTCATAGCACCGCACATCCTGCAGCTCGGAAAGCAGCTGCGCGCAAGACATGGCCGACCACCGTCGTACCTCGGCCTCGAGAACCTTCCGCCATTCGGCCCGTCGCGTCATCTCAATACCCCGGGTCAGCGAAGTAGCCCGCATGAGCGAAGACCGTATGTCCTTCCCTGAATGAGGCGACTCGCCCTCGATGCGGTTGCGAGGGTTACCCGGACGGGCCGGGCAGAGCCTCAAGCAAGGAGGGCGAGTCGTGAGCGATCATAGCGAAGCTTTTGTGGCTTTCGATACCTCGAAGCTGCGCAATTCGGTGGCGATTGCGGAAGCCGGACGCAGCGGTGAAGTGCGCTTTCTCGGCGAGATCGACAGCAGCGAGGGCGCCACGGTCAAGCTGGTGAAGAAGCTTGCCGGCAAATATCGGCGGCTGACGTTCTGCTACGAGGCCGGGCCGACCGGATATGGGCTTTACCGGCTGCTCAAGGGCCTTGGCCACGATTGCATCGTGGTGGCGCCCTCGCTGATCCCGAAGAAGGCAGGCGATCGGGTGAAGACCAACCGGCGCGATGCGGTGGCTCTGGCCAAGCTTTTGCGCGCCGGCGAACTCACCGCGGTGTGGGTTCCCGATGATCGGCACGAGGCGATGCGGGATCTGGTGCGGGCGCGCGAGGCTGCGGTCGACGACTTGAAGTCCAAGCGTCAGCAGGTGCTGTCGTTGCTGTTGCGGCTGGGGCGCTACTACCCGGGCAAGCGCACCTGGACCAAGGCCCACATGATCTGGCTGGCGAGCCAGAAGCTTGCCCACGCCGAGCAACGCATCGCGTTGGAGGAGATGCTGCTGGCGGTGCGCCAGGCGCAAGAGCGCACGGCGCGGCTGGAGGATGCGATCCGCGCGGCAGTGGCGGACTGGTCGCTGGCGCCCGTGGTCACGGCGTTGATGGCGCTACGCGGGCTCGATCTGGTGTCGGCGAGCATATTCCTGGCCGAGATCGGCGACCTGTCACGCTTTGCCACGCCGCGCGAGCTGATGGCCTATCTCGGCCTGGTGCCGAGCGAGCATTCCACTGGCGAGAAGGTCAAGCGCTCCGGCATCACCAAGGCCGGCAACCGCCGGGCGCGGCGCATCCTGGTCGAGTGCTCCTGGAGCTATCGGCATCCGCCACGGGTCGGGAAAAAGAAGCTGGCCAAGGTCGCGGCCGCGCCGCGCGCCGTCCAGGACATCGCCTGGAAGGCGCAGTCGCGGCTTGCCGCGCGCTATCGGGCGCTGAGCCGACGCGGCAAGCGGCCCACCGTCGTCGTCACCGCCATCGCCCGCGAGCTCGCGGGCTTCATCTGGGCGGTCAACCGCGAGGTCGTCGCTCGCCCCGCGGTGGGATGACATCCGAGGTTGACGGTACGGCTTGCGCAGGAGCCTGACGCCGGGCCGCGATCCGGCAGCGACAAATATCGTGCAACGGCGGGGGCGGAGCCACGGCAGGGGAACTCCCGCTGTCGCTGTGTGGCCGGTCAACCGATCGACGCCCGTGCGAAGACAACGGACAGCCCCGGACGAACATTCGGAACTGCTGGTTCAAATCCGCGCATCAGAGCTTGTTCACCGACGTCTCAAGGCTTCGCCCCTACCGTTGCACGATCATCGTCTTCAAAACTCCAGCAATCCGCATGGAGCCGATCGATCGCGTCCAATACTCTTGACGAAGGACATCAGAGCGACATGCGGGACCAAAGCACCCCGGGTATCGCTTCGCTCACCCGGGCTCGTATGGGGTCTTGGTTGTCAAGAGGCGAGATTGATCAGGGCATGTTTCTAGCCTGTCGTTGACTTCGAGCGCGCAGCGCTCGTGGTTGTTCCTTCGTCCCGACGGTTGGCCCCGCTGCGCCGGCTGCAGCCGCAGTCAAGGCTGGCCGCAGGCCACCGCCGGAGGCGGCGCGAAGCGGCCTTGACGGCGGCGAGGCCGGCGCAATGCTCGTGGTCGGGGACGTATTGGCGCGCGATGAGCAGCATGACGTGAGAACCTGGACTGGGCCGTGAGGCTGTATGCGGCAAAGACCGCATCAACTCGTATCCGGTCGGACGCGATGATCCGTACCCTGATCTTTCATCCATCGGTGAAGGGAAGGCCCAGAAGAGACGGGACCCATCTACGAGAACGGAATCCGAAGACCCAAGCCCGGGTTCGGTCACGCGTCTGTCCTGGGTCACGTCGGCCGTCATTGGCGCGCCGGCGTTCTTGTTAGAGGCTCGGGCGCATCACGGCGCCGGTCGGGATCAGGCCGGTTTCCAGATAGCGCCAGAGCGCCACCATCAGCTTGCGCGCCAGCGCCACGATGGCGATCTTGCGGATGCGCCCCTTGGCGTCGCCGACCCGCGTGCGGAACCAGTGGCTCAGCGCGCTGTCCGGCTGATGCTTCACCCACAGCCAGGCGAGCTCGAGCGCGGCCTTTCGGGCGCGATGGTTGCCGGCCTTGCTGATGCCCTGCTGGCGCCTGCCGCTACCGCTGTTGTAGGGTGTGTCGGTCAAGCCAAAGCAGCTGCCGACCTGGCGTCGGTTCTTGAAGTCACGATAGAACGCCTCGTTGACGAGAGGCTGGGCGATGACAGCTCCGATGCCCCTGAGTTGAGCGAGCTGAACCACCTTCTCCTCCGTTGAGCCTTTTGCCGGTGCACGATGCGCAGCGAGATTTTGTGCCTCCAGCGCCTTGATCTGCTTGTGCACAAGGATCAGCCGCTCATGCTCGCGGCGCACCTCGTCTTTCAAATGGGGTGACAGAGGGCGCCCGTCGCCGCTGCGGACCTGGTCGAGACCTCCCAGGAAGCCCGGCTTCAACGGCGTCGCATCGCGGATCCCTTGACCGTGCAGCAACCCCTTGATCCGGTTGGTGTGAGCCGTGCGCTCCGTGAGCAGCCGCTCGCGCTCGCGCGTGCGCCGCTTGCGATCCTCATCCTCGGGCGTGGGAACCCGAACCATGCTGCAGACCCGCGGCTCGCCGCGCAAGTAGGCCAGGAAAGTCCGCATCAGCTGCGCCAAATCGATCCGGTCGGTCTTGGCCCGCCGCGCCCGGCGGCTCACCTCGATGCTCGACGCGTCGACCTCGTAATTGGTCACGCCGTTCTGGCTCAGCCAGCGATGCAGCCAGTGACCATCAAGCCCCGCCTCATAGCAGGACAGAATACGCGCCGGCTTACCCAACTCCTCCGCCTTCGCGCGTGCCCGCGCCAGAACTCCTGACAGCGCCTTCAAGTCGCCGCCTTCGATCTGGTAACGGCTCTCCTTCGCGGCCCCGGGCTGTAGCACCCCAAGAAGCCACTTCGATTTGCTCAGTTCGAAAACAACGTGGACCGTGGCATACTCAATGCCGGCAGGTGCGTCAGGGCGATCGGTTTTCATCGTTGGTCCTCAGGTGGGTTGGTGGTTGCAATCTCAACCTACCTCCTGACCACCTGCTGCCCCATAGGATCTACGCTCAATTGAACTTCAGCCCGGCCGCCTTGGCGAGCGCGAGATTGCTCGCGATCTCGCGCCGCATCAACGCGTCGAATTCTGACGGCGAAAGCGGCAGCGGCTCGAGCCCTTGGACTTTCAGCTTGTCCTGCACCGCCGGGTCGCTGAGGATCTTGCTGATCTCGCCGTGCAGCCGCTCGACGATGGCCTTGGGCGTCTGCGCCGGCGCCAGGAAACCGTTCCAGAACGTGTAATCGGAATCCGCAAAGCCGAGCTCGAGCGTGGTCGCGACCTCGGGCAGCGCCGCCGAGCGTTTCTGCGTCGTCACCGCGAGGGCCAACAGCTTCCCATCGCGGAGGAAGGGCAGGCCGGACGAAGTGCCGATGCACATGAAGTCGACGCGGCCGGTCATCACTTCGGTGAGCGCCTCCGGCCCGCCGCGGAACGGCACGTGCGTCGCCTGGAAGCCGGCGCTCAGCCGAAAGCGCTCCGCCGCCCAGTGCGTGGCGCTCCCCGTCCCGGCGGAGGCGTAAGTCATGTCGCCGGCCTTGGCGCGCTCGACCAGCTCCTTGGCGCTCCGGATGCTCCTTGCCGGCGCGATCAGCAACACGTTCGGCACCACGCCGATCATGGCGACGCCGGCGAAATCCTTGGCCGGGTCGTAGCCGATGTTGGGATAGGCCGCGGGCGCCGCCGTGTGCGCCGAGGCGTTGATCAGCAGCGTGTAGCCGTCCGGCTCGGCCTTCGCGACCGCGGCCGAGCCGATGGTGCCGCCGGCGCCACCGCGGTTCTCCACCACGATGGTCGCTCCGAGCGCCTGCGCCAGCGGCTCGGTGACGATGCGGCCGAGGATGTCGATCGTTGAACCGGCGGTGAACGGGACGACGGCGCGGATCGGCCGGCCCGCCGGCCAGGCTTGCGCTGCGGCGCCGCGCGACAGCGCCGGCAGGGCCAGCGCGGCCGTCGAGCATGCGAGAAAGCGGCGGCGGGTGGGGGTCATGTTCTTTCCTTTTTTCGGGCGATTTCTATCCGTTCGCCAGTGGCTAGATTGATTCCGTAACTCGGGGCATCCTCCTCGTCGGGCTGCGGATATTGCTCGGGAGCCTCGCCGTTCGCCCCGATCACCCGCGGGTATCGGACCTTCGCGACCTTATGTGCCATGTCCTGCAGGCGCACGCGGAAGCGCCATTCATCGCCGTAGTCGAACAGGAACAACATCGTGTGACCCACGGTGGGAAACGCCTGCGCGATCCTCGTCTTCTTCACGCTGAGAACACCTGGATCGGCCTCGCCCATGTCGGCGAACAGTTCATATTGCGGCCGTGCGCGGAGCATCGCTGCGTCTGTAAGCCCGCTGTAGAAGCCGAAGGCATGATCGAAATCGAAGTCGAAAGCCGACACGATCGCCTCGGCGAGCTTGTAGAGCGACTTCGTAGGCTCGATTTCGATATCGCGATAGATCGAAGCCTGGTCCTCAAGCGCGGCCCGAATGACCAGCGTTTGCTTCTGCGACATGTCGACCCCCGGGTTTGGATCGTCGATGCATGCAGTTTAGACCGAAATCGGAAGCTTGCCGTCGCCGCTGCGAGACTATCCCCAAGGTGCTGCTCAGCGACGTAGCCGGTTTCCACCGTCATGGCCGGGCTTTGTCCCGGCCATCCACGTCTTTGATGTGGCAAGCAAGACGTGGATGCCCGGCACAAGGCCGGGCATGACCAATCATGGATTCGTCGCTACTCGAAAACGCCTTAGCTCCTGGCGCCGCGATTGTAATTCTCGCGCTTCGTCATGGCGAGCCCGATGCGGCGCTTGTTGCCCTAGCACCAGGGCGGCACCGGCTTTGCCTCGCCGGGAGCAAGGCCGCGCAGGTGCTTGAGGATGTCCCGATACTGCGCGTGCGTCGGCGGGTATTGCAGCATGCCATGGCCAATCGGGCCGGGCGGCAGCGTGTGTACCCGCAGGGTGATCGTGCCGTCAGCCGCCATGGTAGCGACGCCGATGCTCGCGACCTGCTCGCACGGCACCGGCTTTTCCGGCGCTTGCGTGGCCGCTTCTGTCGCCATGACGGCCGAGAGCGCAATGATACAGGCGAGCGTGCGACGCATCTTCGTTCCATGGCGATCCGACGGCGGACGAAAGCGAGACTAACATGGTGCGCGCAGGAGCGAAGCACCATGCGGGACCAAGATGGCCGATCGGCTCGCTTCGCTCGTCCGAGCGGCGTATGCTCTTGGAACTTGCGACAGGAGGCGACATGGCACGGCGCGTGACAGGCGATTCCCGTTGGCGGGCCGAGCAGGCGTTCAAGGCCGCGACCACCAAGCCGCCGCTGGAGCAGCCGGCGACGGCACCGTCGATTCCCGGTGCCAAGGAAATGGTGTCGCTGCGTATCGACCGCGACGTGCTCGATGTCTTCCAGGCCGACGGGCCGGGCTGGCAGGAGCGCATCAATGCAGCGTTGCGCAAGGCGGCGGGGAAGTAGGCGGGCTGCGCTTGCTCATCGACGATCGGTCAGCGCGTGTCGCGCCGCGCCGCCGATACGGGCGGACGCGCTGCCGCTACTTCGGCACGGCCCCCTGCATGGACTTCCAGTTGAAGCGTTTGGCGATGGTGAGCGCTTCCTCGTCGTCGATGCCGTTGAAATTCAAACTGAACACGGCGTTGTTGCCGAGCGCCACCAGCACAGCGCCTGACTTGTCGGGAATGTTGTAGGTGCGCGCGAGCTTGAAGCCGTCGACCGCCGTCGTGGTCATGCGCGCCTCGCGCGTCTCGACCTTCACGCCGGACTCGATCGACGCCAGCGCAGCCATCGCGGCCGTGCCGACGATGACCTGCGCGTTGAGCCGCGCCTCGCCGCGTTCGTATTCGCGCGTCGCGCTGATGACGGTGGCGCCGGGCGCCTCGAGTGCAACGCCGTCGGGCTTGTTGCCCTTCCAGCCCGGCAGGTCGGGCAGGAACGGGAAGAAGCGCTGGAACGCCTGCGCCCGCGCGGGCGTGCCGGCGGACAGGCTCGGCAGCACGGCGGCAGCGAGCGCGAGGCGGATTGCATGCCGGCGATCGATCATCTCAAGTCTCCGCGGTTGACCGATTCGGCAGGATACCACAGCCGCGCGGCGCGGATTTCGCTCAGCGCGCGGCCGCGTGGGCACGGCGCGTTCCGCGCCTTAGCTCACCTACGCGCGCTTTTTGCCAGTCCGCCGGCCATGTGAGCGCCGCATCTTGCGTGCCGTCTTGCCGAGCGTGAATTTCCCGTCTTTCGCATTCCGGTGCATGAAGCGAACGGCGCGGACACCGACCGGGCCGTGCTTGGCGTCGTGCGCGGCGCGATCAAGCTCGCGCTGCACTTCATCGACGTCGATGATCTTGTCCATCAATCGTTCCAGGCTTCGGCCTCCACAAGGGCAGTGGCTATCGCATACCACGAACTGGCCGCGTGTTCCCCTCGCCCCGCGAAGCGGGGAGAGGGTGCCGAGGACCGCAGGTCCGAGGCGGGAGAGGGCGCCGCCGCAGGTTAGCTCCGGGCGCGCTCCCGAAGCACGCGTCTTACCGCGTCGCCGGCGAGAATCATCAGCACGGCGCAGAGCGGACCCGCGACGACGAGCCCTACGAGGCGGACCGTCGGCGAGGTCCAGGAGACGGCGAGCGCACACAGGGCGGCTCCCGCCATGGCAAGTGCCGTGTCCCACAACAGCAGGCGCTCGCCGCGCTTGGTGCAAAGCGCCAACACCCACGGCACGGCGCAGCCGATCGACAGGCAGAGGGCGATCGTGAGGTTGTCCAACGCGACTCCTTGAGCAGGCGCGCAGGCTTTGCGCCGGGCTACTGCATGATCGTTCGAGACTGAATCACGACGCAAGCCGCAGGCTCCGTTACCTCTCCCCGCTTGCGGGGAGAGGTCGGATTCCGAGCGTAGCGCAGCGGAGCGAAGGAATCCGGGTGAGGGGGATTGTCCGCAGACCCAGCCCTTGGAAATTCCCCCTCACCCGACTTGCTTCGCTTCGCTCGCAAGTCGACCTCTCCCCGCAAGCGGGGAGAGGTCGGGCACCGAGCTTGTGGCCGCATGAACCAATCCCGCGTTAGCTCCTGACACCGCGATTGTAGCTCTCGATCAGCGAATTGTAGTCGCGCTGCAGGCGCGGCAGCGAGCCCTCGACCATCCAGCCGCCGCCGGCATTGAGCATCATCCGGTCGCCCTGGCTGTACGGCACCTTGTCGCGGATGCGGCGCATCAGCTGCTTGGCCGTGGTGAGGAACGACTTGGCGTTGCCGATGGTGCTCGAATCGATCCTGGCGTCGCTGTCGGCGCCCGCCAACTGTTCGGTCCCCTTGACGGTGCTTTCGTAATCGTTGAGCGCCTGCGTGATCGCCGGGAGGTCGGGCTTCGCGGCCTCCAGCGCGCGCAGCACGCGCTTGGCGTTGATCATCAGCGCCTCGACATGGTAGCGCGCCTTGCGGCCTTCGCCCGCCTCGATCGCGGCGAGCCGCTCGGCCGAGCGCCGGTCGTTGATGGCCTCGACGCCGCCGCGCAATGCCCTGTCGGCGCTCGCGAACGCATCCCACGCGGCGACGAGGCGGGGATGCAGCGCCTTGCCCTTGGCCATGCGGTCGTCCTTGTAGTCCTCCTGTTTGTAGTAGTCGTCGGCCTCCTGCAGCAGCGGCTCGAGCTTGCTCACGGCCTCCGCATAGGCCGACGCCGCGGCTTCGACCGCGGCGTCGCGCGGCTCCAGCGCATTGGCCTTCTCGACGGCTTTGCGGCAATCCGAGGTATCGTAGATCGTGTAGGTGCCGTAGATGATGCGCTCCTTGCCGGTCGGGCCGTTCTTGCCGATCCATGAGAAATAGCGCGTGCGGGACTCGTAGGCGCGCTCCGAGAGCCGGTTGATGCAGCCGACATAGGCGTTGAGTTTTTCGATCAGTGAGGAGGGCGGCGTGGGCGGCTTGCCCTGGTCGGACATGGGGGCTTGAGGTCCCGAGGCCTGCGCGGCGGCGGGGGACGCGAGGAGAGGGGCGGTGAGAAGGGCTGCGGCGCAAACGAAGACGAACGCCCGGAATGGCGTCATGGTCTGACCTCCCGATGCCCACCCGCGCCCCGTGATGGGGAAAATAATACGAGAGGTGTGTAGGAGGTGCCAAGGCAGGAGAGGGCGATGAGGCGAGGGAGCGTGTAGCCCCATGGGCGGATTGGGGGGCGCAAAGTCGCCGCTCGAACAGACAGAGCGCTGGTCACGCCTTTTCGCGCGCCGAGGCCGAACAAGAGCCGCGCGAGCATGGCTCGACGCTTCGCGCCTCCTACGTCTGGTTTCCCTTCACCCATGCATACGATGGCTTTCGGACACGGGCAATAAGCTCTAGAACGTCGTCAATTTCGTACTTTTTCATATACTCTTGAAACACTTTAAGCGCATCGAGCCGGCGCAAAACATACGCAAGAGGAGTAATCTGCTTGTCCTTGATCAAACCTGCCTTGATGAACCCATCGAGTTGTGAAAGATAATCGAAAAACTGATCGAATACCTCAACGTAAATAACATACTCCGGCTTTCGATACTCGGCCTTGAGATCATAGACTCCGGTTTCCTCATTAAACTCTCTGTTAGCCGTGCTCATGGCTGCTGCCATATTAGCGACCTTGTGAAGAAACCTCCGTTGGGGGTCGCCATAGGTGGCGAATGCCTCCGGAAGGACTAGCTCCCTGTCGTGCCAATCCAAGAATCGGACCGCCAGCCGGAGAGTGTCGTCGGAATAGATTTTCTCGATCACTTCCGAAGCGAAGCGCAGCTGCAGCCATTTTTGGGTTCGAATGAACGTGAGGGCGGCAAAGCAGACTCCGATGGCTGCTGCGGCGATTGATAGCACCTGGAAGATTTCGCTCGCTTGCACCCTGGCCTCCAATTGTCCGATCTGCGCTGGCGACCTATCAGCGGCCGGCCGCTGGAAGGTCAACGCCTATGAGGCGGCGATGTCATAATCGGTAACCGAGTTCACACTGTCCTGTTGCTCTCTTTCGCCTTCGTCGCATCCACATACACCTGCTCGCCCATCTCTCTGAACTTCTCGCTCATCGCCGCCATGCCGGCTTCGGCCTCATCCTTCGAGACGCTCGCCCTCGTCAAGGCGCCGACGGGCTCCTCAGGATGAGGATTGAGCGCCGGATCATTCAACGTCTTCGCATAATCCCGTACATCCTGCGTGATCTTCATCGAGCAGAACTTCGGCCCGCACATGGAGCAGAAGTGCGCCACCTTGTGCGCTTCCTTGGGCAGGGTCTCGTCGTGGAACGCCTGCGCGCGGTCGGGATCGAGGCCGAGGTTGAACTGGTCCTGCCAGCGGAACTCGAAGCGCGCGCGCGACAAGGCGTCGTCGCGCGCTTGCGCGCCCGGATGGCCCTTGGCTAAATCCGCCGCGTGCGCGGCGATCTTGTAGGTGATGACGCCTTCCTTCACGTCGTCGCGGTCGGGCAGGCCGAGGTGCTCCTTCGGCGTGACGTAGCAGAGCATGGCGCAGCCGAACCAGCCGATCATCGCGGCGCCGATGCCCGACGTGATGTGGTCGTAGCCCGGTGCGATGTCGGTGGTGAGCGGCCCGAGCGTGTAGAACGGCGCCTCGCCGCATTCCTTGAGCTGCTTGTCCATGTTGATCTTGATCTTGTGCATCGGCACGTGGCCGGGGCCTTCGATCATCACTTGGCAGCCCTTGCGCCACGCGATCTGCGTCAGCTCGCCCAGCGTTTCGAGCTCGGCGAATTGCGCGCGGTCGTTGGCGTCGGCGATCGAGCCGGGGCGCAAGCCGTCGCCGAGCGAGAACGACACGTCATACTTGCGCATCAGGTCGCAGATCTCCTCGAAGCGCTCGTAGAGGAAGCTCTCCTTGTGCCGCGACAGACACCACTTGGCCATGATCGAGCCGCCGCGCGACACGATGCCGGTGACGCGGTTCGCGGTCAGCGGCACATAGGCGAGGCGCACGCCGGCGTGGATGGTGAAATAGTCGACGCCCTGTTCGCACTGCTCGATCAGCGTGTCCTTGTAGCATTCCCAGTCGAGCTTGACCGGATCCCCGTTCACCTTCTCCAGCGCCTGGTAGATCGGCACGGTGCCGATCGGCACCGGCGAATTGCGCAGGATCCATTCGCGCGTGTTGTGGATGTTGCGTCCGGTGGAGAGGTCCATCACGGTGTCGGCGCCCCAGCGGATCGCCCACACCATCTTCTCCACTTCCTCCTCCACCGAGGAGGTGACGGCCGAGTTGCCGATGTTGGCGTTGATCTTGACCAGGAAGTTGCGGCCGATGATCATCGGCTCGAGCTCGCCGTGGTTGATGTTCGACGGGATAATGGCGCGGCCGCGCGCGACCTCGCTGCGCACGAACTCGGGCGTGACGAACGGCGGCACCGACGCGCCGAAGCTCTCGCCGTCGGCCAGCGTGGCCTGCGCGGTCTCCAGCATCGTCTTGCGGCCGATGTTCTCGCGCTCGGCGATGTAGATCATTTCCTTGGTGATGACGCCGGCGCGCGCCCATTCGAGCTGGGTGAGGCAACTCGGGTGGTGTGCTCCCTCCCCCCTTGTGGGGGAGGGTTGGGGAGGGGGATGGCCGTTTGAGGCAACGCCGTGCCCGCTCGCTCGACCCCCACCCCGCTCGCCTTCGGCGAGCGACCCTCCCCACAAGGGGGAGGGTAAAGGAGAAACCGCCCGCATCGGCCGTGGCGTGTTGGGGAAGTTGCGCGCCAAATGCTTGCCCGAGACGTTGCCGTTGTCGACCGGCTTGATCGGCCGGCCCTCATACTCTTCGATCCCCCCGCGCTCGCGCACCCATTCGACCCGCGTACGCTTCAAGCCCCGCTCGACATCGATCGCGGCATTGTCGTCGGTGTAGACGCCCGAGGAGTCGTACACCGCGACCGGCGGCTCGCCCGAGGAGGGATCGAGCACGATCTCGCGCAGCGGCACGCGCAGGTCCGGCGCGGCGTCCGGCGTGGTGTAGGCCTTGCGCGATCCGATGATCGGACCGGTGGTCACCTTCGGGGTGACGAGATCGGCGGGCTGAAGCGGCTTGTTCATGGAGGATGCTCCCCGTTTCCTTCTCCCTCATGCTGAGGAGCGTCGCGAGCGACGCGTCTCGAAGCACGAGCACGTGACCATCCTTCGAGACGACCGCTGCGCGGTCTCCTCAGGATGAGGATTGGGTATGCGGCTTGGGGAGTAACGCTCCTGTCCCTTCGCCGGCATGACCCGGATCAGGTTCAAAGGGTGCTCGCGCGGATGAAGCGCAATCTCAGCCGGCTCCCGCCGGCGCCCCTCGGAACGAATCTAATGTAGGCCGATGGGGGAGGGTGTCAATCGGACCACACCGGAAAGTAGCCCGGATGGAGCGAAGCGAAATCCGGGGCCGGCCCCGCATTGCGCTACGCTCCATGCGGGCTACGCGAATTTCGACACCTCGACTTCCTTCGTGGTGATGAACTCGAGCAGCGCCGGCTTGCCGGCTTGCGTCGCCGCGATGCCGCGCCGGATCGCCGGCACGATGTCGGCCGGCTTCTCGACGCGCTCGCCATAGCCGCCGAGCGCGCGCGCGAACGCCGCGTAGTCGCCCGAGATGTCGGTCGCGCGATACCTTTCGGTCGACACCGGCATCACCTTCAGCTCGATCGCCATCGAGAAATTGTTGAGCAGGATCGAGAGGATCGGAATGCGCTCGCGCGCCGCGGTCTCGAAGTCCATGCCGGTGAAGCCGATCGCGGCATCGCCCCATACGTTGATGCAGAGCTTGTCGGGCTTGGCGAGCTTCGCGCCCATCGCAAATCCGAGGCCGGCGCCGAGCTGCGTAGTCTTGCCCCAGCCGATGTAGGAGAGCGGCGTCGTACAGCGCCAGAACGGCGAAAGCTGGTCGCGCGGCGAACCGGCGTCATGGGTGATGATCGTGTTCGCCACATCGACCATATTCTGCAGGTCCCACAACACGCGGTAGGGCGAGAACGGCGCGGCGTCGTGGGTGAGCTTCGGCATCCACTTGGCGAGCCACGGGTCGTAGCTCTGCTTGATCTCCTTGGCGACGGCCGCGGGATCGCGCGGGCCCTGCTGCGTGCGCGACACCTCCTCGATCAGCGCCGCGAGCACCAGCTTGGCGTCGCCGAGCACGGCGAGCTTCGAGGCCACATCCTTGTTCACGTCGGTCGGATCGAGCGTGGCGTGGATGATCGGCTTGCCGGCCGGCATGGCGACGCCGAAATTGGTCTGGGTGAAGCTGCAGCCGATGCCAAGGATCAGGTCGGATTCTTTCAGGAAATGATGCACCGGCGCGGGGATGGCAAGGCCGCCGGAGCCGAGCGCAAGCGCGTGCGTCTCGGGGAACGCGCTCTTGCCCTGCAGGCTGGTGGTCACGGGAATCGCGAGCAACTCGGCGAGCTGTTCGAGTTCGTCCCAGGCCTTGGCCCAATGCACGCCCTGACCGGCATAGAGCACGGGTCGCTTGGCGGCGAGCAGCATGCCGGCCGCAGCGCGAATCGCGTCCGGGTCTGGGCCCGAGCGCAACACGCGCGCCGGCGTATAGGCCGACGGATCGGCTTCCTCCTCCCACACATCGGTCGGGATCTCGACCAGCACCGGGCCGCCGCGCCCCGAGCGCAGCCGGGTGAACGCGCGGCGCAGGATCGCCGGCAGCTCCTTGCCCGAGGTCACCGGCTCGGCCGATTTGGTGATGTCACGCATGCTGACGCTGGCGTTGTAGTTGCGCTCGACCCAGGCGAGCCGGCGCGCATAGCCCATCGGCATCACCAGGATCGGCACCGATTCGCTGTAGGCCTGCGCCACTCCGCCATAGGCGTTCTCGGTGCCGGGCCCGTGCTGCATCACGAACACGCCGAGCTGGTCGCCCGAGGTGACGCGCGACATCGCGTCGGCCATGTGCAGGCCGGTGCGCTCCTGGCGCACCACGATCGGACGGATGCCGGCGGCCGCGCCGCGCTCCAGGATGTGGTTGACCGGATAGCCGATGACGACCTCGACGCCTTCGCGGCGCAGGATCTCGGCGATGGCGTCGGCGACTTTCATGGGATGCTTCCCCCTTGATGTGCAAGCGTAGCCCGGATGACGCGCCAGCGTCATCCGGGGAAGGTCTGCGCTGCCTGGATGGCCGGTTCCCGATTTCGCTTCGCTCGATCATGGGGTATTCACAGCATCATGAAACGTATCGCGCTCGTCGCCATCCTCGCCATTCTCGTCACCGCCGCGTCGGCGCAGCAAAACTTCGTCACGGTCAAGCCGGAGCCGAAGAACGATGCCTGGTGGCTGCGCGCCGAGTTTCACCCGATGCACGCGCAAGTGCGCGGCATCCCGGTCGCGCAGATCCGCCGCAACTGGTGCAAGGCGACCGAATACACGCGCGAGCTCTTTCCCAACGAACTGCTGGTGGAGGACGGCAAGGACGCGTTGAAGGAGTACGGGCTGGCGTTTTCGGTCACCGGCAATTTCGACCGCTCGAACACCAGGCAGGTCGCGCTCGTCGGCGTCTACCAGACCTGCGCCGGCCAGAAGGGCTCGTTCCTCCTGGTCATCGACGAGGACACGAAGAAAATACGCTTCGTCGACACGACGCCGAGCAAGACCCAGTTCGCGGTGCTGGCCTCCGACAAGAACGACATCGTGATCTTCCACTGCATGGAATGCGACATCAGCGGCACGCTGCGCTGGAACGTCAAGAAGAAGGCGTTTGGCTGGGTCAGGTCGCGCGGACACGCCGACTGAGATCTTCCAACCGCGCGATCACGTCCTTCGGCAGCCTTCGCGAACGCTTGGCGTCGAACAGCGCGGTCTTGGAGGGTTTGGGCGAATTGTAGCCCGGCTTTCGCAAAGACGCGAAAGCCGGGCTACGAAGGAAAGAAATTCGCCGGTCCAGGGCATCTGGACCGGCGAAGTCTCAGTTCGTACTTGGAGTCACGGATAGTCAGTCAGGGATAGTCAGTCAGAAAGGGTTACCGGATCGTCTGCCACAGCGCCGAAGCGCGGCTCGGCTGCGCCGGGGCGTAGGAGGTCGACACCGGCGCGCTATGGATCGCCTGGCGCTCGCCGTTGAGCACGATCACCTTGGTGCCGACGTTCACGCGGCTGTAGAGGTCGGCCACGTCGTCGTTGGTGAGACGGATGCAGCCCGAAGAGACGCGGCCGCCGATCGTCGAGGGGGCGTTGGTGCCGTGGATGCGGTAGATGGTGTTGCCCAGATACATGGCGCGCGCGCCGAGCGGGTTGCCGGGGCCGCCGGCCATGAAGCGCGGCAGGTACGGCTGCCGGGCGAGCATGTCGGCGGGCGGGTTCCAATCCGGCCACTCGGCCTTCTTGCTGATGTTCTGCACGCCCGACCAGCGGAAGCCGTCGCGGCCGACGCCGATGCCGTAGCGGATCGCGCGGCCAGCCCCGAGCACGAAATAGAGGTGGGTGTTGGCGGTATCGATGATGACGGTGCCGGCGGCCTCGTGGCCGTTGTAGCCGACGATCTGGCGCTTGAGGTGTGCGGGCATTTCGGTGCCCTGGCTCGGCTCTTCGACCATGGCCTCGTATTGCGGCATGGCCTGGCGGCTATGGAAGGCGAACGGGTTGGCAAGCGCGGCAGTCGAGAACGTGGCGGCCAGCAGCGCGGCGCCGACGGTGATGGTGCGCAGGTTGTTCATGGTAGTGCCCCTTGTTACCCGCTTAGTTACGCTTGGCGCCCTCAACTGGTTCCCCGGACGCCGCATGACCATTGGTCGCGCCAGGTGAGGGTCCGGTTCAAACGCGACGGGGCGGTTCGGGGCAGCGTGAACGGGTAAAAAATGAAACGAATTCAGTACGTTAAATCGCGTTAACGTCCGCCTGTCGGCGGACGTGATACAGCCGATACAATAATCCTGGGGCGGTTTTGTTCCGTAGGGCGGGCAAAGGCGCAGCTCAGCCGTTGCAACAGATACAGGACGCGGAAACGCCGTGCCCGCCGCCCCGACGCGGGCACGGCGCGTTTCCGGCTGTGCCCAGTCGACCGAGGTCGTCGCGTCGCGCCTTTGCCCGCCCTACAGGATCAGGCTCGCGGCGGGGGCGGCGGCGGCATGGTGTTCTGGAAGCTCCGCCGGGCGCTGTGGCGCGCCACATAGGCCGATAGGCTGGGGGCGTTGCCGAGCAGCGCCTTGCCCTCCGCGAAGCGGCCGACGTAGAACAGGATCGGCATCAGGTTGATGTCGGCGAGCGTGAAGTCGTCGCCGACCAGATGGCCGGTCTTGGCGACGGCGCGGTCGAGCACCTCGACCTGCTTTTTCATCGTTTCCGCCGCGGCGCCGATCGCGCTCATGTCCGGCTTGCCGTCCTTGGGGAACACGTAGCCGATCACGTATTGGCGGATCATCACCGGATCGAACGCGGTGTTGCCGAGCGATACCCACTGCTCCACCTGCGCGGCGAGCGTCGGATCGTCCGGGATCACCTTGCGGCCGTCGAACACGCGGTCGATGTAGGTCGCGATCGCCTTCGACTCGCACAGGGTCACGTTGCCGTGGCGCATCACCGGGATCTTGCCGAACGGGTGCACCGCGTCGACGTCGGGCGAATGCGGGCGCTCCGGTTTCAGCTCGTAGGGCACGCCCTTCTCCTCGCACACCATGCGCACCACGCGCACGTAGTTCGATTGCGGCAGGCCGATGATTTCGAGCTTGGCCATTGGGCTTGTCTCCGAAACGGGACCATACGATGGCGCGCGTTCGCATTCCGCGCAATGGGGGTCGTTACACGCCACAGATGCGAGCATGCGAATTGACCGCGGTTTGTGCTGCGCTACGATTGCGGCTCCAACCACGAGGCAAGCGCATGCGCGGGACCCCGCCGATTCAACGCCGTCCCATCACCGACGCGCTGCGCGCCGCGGTGGTCGAGGACCTGCCCGAGATCAACGACATCCAGGACGCCGAGCTGCGCGCCAAGGTGATCGAGGGCTGGGCGTTCTCGCTCGCCGGCTCGTCCTACCAGCGCATCCGCGACATTCCGGGCGAGGGCAATCCCGACGTCAGCGTCCTGAAGCGCGGCGACCAGTCGGTGCATCTCCGCGGTGTTGCGCATTTCGCCATGAAGATGGTCGAGGAATTCACGGCCTCGCATCCCGAGATCAAGGTCGACCGCGACATCGTGCTCGCCGGCGCGCTCTGCCACGACATCGGCAAGCCGTACGAGTTCGATCCGGTCAACCGCAGGCGCTGGGCGGAAGATCCCTCGCGCGCCGGAGATCCGTGCCTGCGCCATTCGGTCTACGGCGCGCACGTGTGTCTCGCGGTCGGCCTGCCCGAGGAGATCGCCCACATCGCGCTCGGCCATTCGCTCGAGGGGCAGCACATCGGGCTTTCCACCGAGTGCTATATCGTGCGCCACGCCGACCATACCTGGTGGCACGTGGCCGGTGCGCTCGGCCTGCTCAAGCCCGGGACGATGACCAATCTCGGCTCGATGATCCGCCCGCGCGAGGTCGGCGCTGCGTCGGACAAGCAGACCCGGGTCGCGTAGAGGGCGTGCCGGCACGGGAGCATGGAACAGATCCTCGACCGCCTGATCGCGCATTCCTTCACGCTCGCGCGCCTGAGCGGCTGGATCTGCGGCCTGCTGCTCACCGCGTCGGCGGTCGCGATCGGGATCGACATCGCGCTGCGCGAAATTCTCGTGGTCACCATCGGCGGCGCCAACGAGCTCGCCGGCTATGCGCTGGCCGTCGCGAGCTCGTGGGGCTGCACCGTCGCGCTGGTGCACCGCATGCACGTGCGCATCGATACGGTCTACACCCACGTGTCGGCGCGCACGCGCGCGCTGCTCGACATCGTCGGCCTTGCCGCCTTCATCTACTTCATGCTGTTCGTCACCTGGTACGCCTGGAAGGTGCTGGAGCAGTCGATCGAGTCCGGCACGCACTCGATCTCGGCGCTCGGCGCGCCGCTCGCGCTGCCGCAGGCGGTGTGGTTCGCGGGCTTCGTCATCTTCCTGTTCGTCGCCGCCGTATACCTGCTGCGCGCGATGGTGGCCTTCGCCAAGGGCGACCTGCGTCGCGTGCGCGAGATCCTCGGCGCGCGCTCGGTCGAAGAGGAAATGGCGTTCGAGAAGCAGAGCCTCGGGCTCTCGCGCGGCGACGGGGCGCCGCGATGACGCTCGTCGCCATCCTGATCCTCATCGTCATCCTGGTGCTGGCGATTCCGGTCGCGGCCGGCCTCGGCTGGCTCGGCCTCGTGCTCAACCAGCTCTACTCGCCGATTCCGCTGATCGTGACGATCGGCGAGGTGACGTGGTCGACCACCACCTCGTTCATCCTTGTCGCCGTGCCGTTCTACGTGCTGATGGGCGAGATCATGCTGCGCACCGGCATGGCGGAGCGGATGTACACGGCGATCGCCCAATGGGTGTCGTGGCTGCCGGGCGGGCTGATGCATTCCAACGTGGTCGCCTGCGCGGTGTGGGGCGCGCCGTCCGGTTCGAGCGTTGCGACCGCGGTGACGATCGGCACCGTCGCCATGGGCGAGATCAAGAAGCACCGCTACAACGAGCGCCTGTTCCTCGGCACCATCGCGGCCGGCGGCACGCTCGGCATTCTCATTCCGCCGTCGATCAACATGGTGGTGTACGGCGCGATGACCGATACTTCCATTCCGAAGCTCTACCTTGCCGGCTTCATCCCGGGCTTCGTGCTCTCGGCGCTGTTCATGCTCACCGTGCTGATCGCCTGCCTGTGGCGTCCGGCCTGGGGCGGCGACAAGATCGTGTCGAGCTGGGAGGCGCGCGTCCGCACCTTGCCCGGGCTGCTGCCGCCGCTCGTCATCCTCGCCGCCGTGATCGGCTCGATCTACATCGGCTGGGCCACCGCGACCGAGGCCGCGGCGCTCGGCATCCTCGCCGCGTTCGCCTACGCCGCCTACGAGCGCAGTCTCAGCTGGAAGGTGATCGCCGAGATCTTCGAGGGCACCGCGCGCACCACCGGCATGATCATGGCGATCGTGATCGGGGCCTACTTCCTCAACGTGGTGATCAGCTTCATCGGCCTGCCGAACCAGTTCGCCACCCTGGTCAAGAGCCTCGACCTCACCCCGCTCGGCACCCTGATGCTGGTCATCGTGTTCTACCTGGTCCTCGGCATGTTCATGGAGACGCTCTCCATGATGGTGGCGACCATCCCGATCACCACGCCGATCGTGGTGCAGGCCGGCTACGATCCGGTCTGGTACGGCATCCTGGTCGTTCTCCTCATGGAAGCGGCATTGCTCACGCCGCCGGTCGGCATGAACTTGTTCGTGGTGCAGGGTATCCGCGAGCGCGGCGACCTGAACGACGTCATCATCGGCACGGCGCCGTTCATCCTCACGCTGTTCGTGATGATCGGCCTGATCGTCGCCTTTCCGGGCATCGCGATGTGGCTGCCCAATCAATTCAACTGAGTCGAATGTGCAGGAAATCGAAGAAACAACGGGAGGGGAATGTCATGAAAATCATCAAACGCGCCGCGTCGGCGGCGGCCATTGCGTGCGCCGTCGCGGGCAGCGCCGCCGCGCAGGACCTGCCCAAGCATCACTTCAAGGTGCTGATCCAGGACTCACCCTCGCCGCAGGTCAAGCTGATGCAGGCGCCGTTCTGGAATGAATGGCTGCCGGCGGCTTCCAAGAACCAGATCACCGCGCTCGCCATTCCCTATGACCAGGCCGGCATTCCCGACGAGGCGGTGTTGCGGCTGGTCAAGGCCGGCGCGTTCGATTTCGCGAGCTTCGACATCGCCAAGGTCGCGGGCGACGATCCGCGCTTCGAGGGCTGCGACCTCTCCGGCCTCACCTTCACGTTCGCGGACGTACGCAAGGCCTGCGATGCCTGGCGCGCGACCGTCGACCGGCTGATGCAGGCCAAGTGGAACGCCAAGCTGCTCGCGTTCGGCTCCGGGCCGCCGCAGGCGATCTGGTGCGCGACCGAGATCAAGAAGTTCGACGACCTCAAGGGCAAGAAGCTGCGCGTCTACACCAGGACCATGGTCGACTTTGCGAACGGCATCGGCGCCGCGCCGGTCAACATCGCATTCCGCGAGGTGGTCACCGCGCTGCAGAACAAGGTGGTGGACTGCGCCGTCACCGGCACCTCGGTCGGCAACGCGGCCGGCTGGATCGAGGTCACCAAGTACCTGATGCCGATCTCGCTCGGCTGGGCCATCAACGTGGCGGTGGTCAACCTCAACACCTGGCAGAAACTCGATCCGAAGGTGCAGGCGTTCCTCGAGGCCGAATTCAAGAAGTACGAGGACAAGTTCTTCGAGGTGATGAAGGCGACCGACGACGACGCGGCCAACTGCAATTTCGGCAAGCAGCCGTGCCGCAACGGCAAGCTCGCCAACATGACCCTGGTGTCGATGACCGAGGAGGATCATCAGCGCTTCAAGAAGCTGATGCAAGAGTCGGTGCTGAAAGGCTGGCTCGCGCGCGCCGGCAAGGAGGTCGCCAAGGAGTGGAACGATACGGTCGGCAAGGCGCTCGGGATGGAGGCGAGGGAGTAGGGCTTATTCTTCTCCGCTTCGCGGGGAGGAATCGCGCGGTCTCCATACCGCCAGCACCACCACCAGCGCACCGACCGCCGGCATCACCACCGCGTCCGGCGCGTCCATCGCCCACAACGTCAGGCCGCTGAGCGCGCTCCAGAGCAGCGGAACGACGAACAGCGACCAATGCGCGCGCGTCGCGAGCAGGAACCCGAGCGTCGCCGCGACAGTCGGATCGGGCGCGACGCCGAACAGCTCGACTTGCGTCCACGGCCGTCCGAGCAGTAGCGGTCCGATCAGCGGCTGGACGGCAAGCGCGTACAACACCATGCCGCGGCTGGCCCTGGCGGCCGTATCCGAGCGAGGATCGAACCGGTCGCGGATGCCTCCGATCCAGACCAGCAGCGCCGCCTCGAGCGCGAAGCCGACGGCGAGATAGCGCGCGATCCAGTTGATCGTGTCGTAGCGCGTGAACAGGTAGGCCCAGGCGACGAACAGCCACGAGGCCGCGAGGATGGCGGCGATGGCGCGGCCGTTCCATCCGCTGCGTCCGAGCGAGAACGCGAGTGCCGCGAAGCCCAACCCGAGGGCCAAAATCTGCAGCGGCCAGATCTCGGCGTTGGTGAGTTCGAACAGCCGGTAATAGGTGCGCGCCGAGAACAGCAGGAAGCTCGACAGCGAGTAGGTCCAGTCGGGCATCGGGACTATGTGATGGTTTCGACACGATGACAGGGCCACAGCACCTCCCCCCTTGTGGGGGAGGTCGACGCGCGAAGCGCGTCGGGAGGGGGACTTTCTTCTCGCGCATACTCGATCGATGAGACCCCCTCCCCAACCCTCCCCCACAAGGGGGGAGGGGGCGCACCGAGCTTGCGGCGAGACGTTTTCCTCAAACATCCATGCATTAAAGTTTCTCCACCGCCGCCACCATGCGCGCCCGCACGGCGGCGTCGGGCAGCGCGCCATAGGCCGCGCCCATGTTCTCCTGCACGTGATCGATACGCGTCGTCGCCGGGATCACGCAGGTCACCGCCGGATGGGACACGATGAATTTCAGGATGAACTGGGCCCAGGTCGCCGCGCCGATCTCGCCGGCGAATGCGGGGAGGGGACTGCGCGCGATCTTCTTCAACAGGTCGCCTTCGCGGAACGGCCGGTTGACGATGACGCCGATGCGGCGCTCGCGCGCCAGCGGCAGGATGCGCTGCTCGACCTCGCGGTCGAGCACATTGTAGCTGACCTGCACGAAGTCGATCGGCTCCTTGCGCATGATCGTCTCGACGTCGCGGTGGCGGCGGCCTTCCGACGTGGTGATCCCGACGTAGCGCACCTGGCCGGCCGCCTTCATGGCGAGGAGCGTGCGCAGGTGCTCCTCCCACGACAAGAGATTGTGCACCTGCAACAGGTCGAAGCGCGCGACGCCCCAGTGGCGGCGCGAGGTTTCGATCTGCGCCGGCCCGCTCTTGCCGGAATAGATCCAGACCTTGTCGGCGGAGAACACGCGGCCGCCGGTTACTTTAAGGCCATAGCCGATCACGTCCTGCGAGGAGCCGTACATCGGTGAGGAATCGATCATGCGCCCGCCGGCGGCGAAGAACGCGCGCATCACCTCGGCGCAGGAATCGCGCGCTTGGCGGTCGTTGCCGACGTTGAAGGTGATCCAGCTGCCGAGGCCGACCAGCGGCAAGACCTCGCCGGTCGAAGGAATGGCCCGGGTCAGGACCGCGCCGGTCTGCGCCGCGGCAAACGGTGGGCATGCGGCGGCAGCCAGACCGCCGAGCACGGCACGGCGCGACAGTGGCAGACCATGGTCCATCGCAGAGCGCGCGGCTCCTGTTCGGCCCGACTACTTGGTCCCGGACACGCAGCAGGGACTGTCCGTGGGCGGCGGCACCGGATTCTTCAGCCAACACCGCGGCGTCGGGCCCTGCCAGCCGCTACGGACAAAGGTCCACGCCACGCAGTTGCGGTCGGCTTGGCAGGCGCCCTGACAGTTCCGAGGACCAGCATCGGGCGGCAGAGAGAAGCTGCCGATGTCGCTGCCCGGGCGGTCCGTGCCATATTCGACGGGCTGGGCTGACGCCGGCGTGCCCAGGAGAGCGAGGGCGAGAGCTGACGCGACGAGTGCTTTCATCTGCATTGATCCCTTATGGCTGTCGATCGCGGGCGAGGCCGTGAGTATCGAACCTCAAGATGCGACTTTGTAGTGGAGACTGACGGACCACGGGCTTACCGGGCCTCCTTGGGTTCCTTGTGCCATCCCACCATCGCGTCGGGTACCGCGTCAACCGAGGCAAAATAGGGCTTTATGTCGATCAGCGGCGTGCCGTCGAGGCAGTCGAGGCCGGCGACGGTGAGCCGTGTGCCCTCGACGCGGTCGAGCCGCACCACGCTCATGGCGATCGGGTTCGGCCGCACCGGCGAGCGCAGCGCGAAGGTGCCGCGCGGCTCCCCATAGTGGCGCGGCGCCTGCAGCACCAGATCGCGCCGCGCCCGGTCCATCCAGTACAGCACCACGAGGTGCGAGCAGGTCGCGACATCCTTGAGCGCGGCGGACCAGCGCGCATCAACCTCGATGGTGCAGACGGCGTCCGACTCGCGCGCGTTCTTCGGGCATTGCGCGCGCGTCGTCCACGGCGTGCGGATGGAACCGATGAAGTAGAGGCCGGCGTCGAAGCTGCCGGGCAATTCGGTCACCACTTCGCCGGGTCGGACACCCTGGTCATCTCCGATTGACATGATCGTAAGCTATGAGAAGTCTCGCTTCGTTTCCATGGCTCGCCACATGTCCCTGCAACTGACCATCGCCGAGATCGCCGCTGCCTTTCCGAACTATCGGGTCGCCGTGGTGGTGGCGGAGGGGCTCACGATCCCGCCCGAGCGGCCCGAGGCGCTCGACGTCATCGTGCGCCACGCCGAGCGTGGCGCGCGCGAGGCTTGGGCCGCCGCGGAGCTCGCGCAGATCCCCGGCATCGCGGCGTGGCGCGCGGCCTACAAGGGGTTCGGTATCCGACAGACGCGCTATCGCTCGTCGGTCGAGCGCCTGGTGAAGAACGTGCTCGCGGGACGCGAGCTGGCGCGCATCAACGCCTTCGTCGACCTCTACAACGCGGTCTCGCTCAAGCATGTGCTGCCGCTCGGCGCCGACGACCTGGACAAGATCGCTCCCCCGCTCGCCTTCCGCTTTGCACGCGACCGCGACAGCTTCGTCGACATGGCGGAGGAGGCCGCCGAAACTGAAGCCCCCAAAACTGAAGCGCCCAAGCCCGGCGAGGTGGTGTACGCGGACCGCGACAAGGTCTTATGCCGGCGCTGGAACTGGCGGCAGGACGCACGCTCGCTGATCACCGACGCGACCAGTCGTGCGGTGGTCACCCTGCAGTCGAACGGAACGGGCGACGTCGGGACCGCCGCGCAGGAGCTCAACAACCTCATCGTGCGGTTCTGCGGCGGGCAATGGCGAATGGGGTTCGCCGACGCGGCAAACCCTACGATCGAGGTCTAGCGGGGTCTGCCCACGCGTGGTGGGAAGCCTGCCGTTCACGGCACTTGCGCCGGTGGGACAGAGGGTATAAAGATATCTTTATATCTTTGTGCGAACTTTGGCGCACGGCGATTGGGAAGGCTCCCACGTGTCCGAACCAGCCCGGGTCGGCTTCGAAACGCTCCACGCCGCGCTGCGCGCGGCCGGGGAGGGCACGCGCCTGCGCATTCTCGCATTGCTGGCCGAAGCCGAGCTCACCGTGTCCGACCTGACCGCGATCCTGCGCCAGTCGCAGCCGCGCATTTCCCGGCATTTGCGGCTGTTGACCGCGGCCGGCTTGGCCGAGCGGTTCCGCGAGGGCAGTTGGGCTTTCTTCCGCGTCGCGGAGGGCGGCGAGGCCGCCGACGTGGCGCGCGCGCTTGTGGGCAGGCTGGATCCCGCCGATGCGGTGTTGTCCCGTGATCGCGAAAGAACTCGCCGAGGTGCGCGCGGCGCGCGCGGCCGCCGCGCAAGAATATTTCAGCGCCCATGCGGCCGAATGGGACCGCATCCGGGAGCTGCACGTGGCCGACGCCGCCGTCGAGGCCGCCGTGGTCGCCGCTCTGGCCGAGAAGCCGATCCGCTCCTTGCTCGATCTCGGGACCGGCACCGGGCGCATGCTCGAACTGTTCGGGCCTTCCATCCAGCGCGGAGTCGGCATCGATCTTTCCCTCGACATGCTGGCGATCGCGCGCGCGCGCATCGAGCGCGCGACCCTGCGCCATTGCAGCGTACGGCAGGGCGACATCTACGATCTTTCGCTGCCGCGCAACTCCTTCGATGCCGTGATCGTGCATCAGGTGCTGCACTTCCTCGACGACGGCGCGCGCGCGGTCGCCGAAGCGGCACGGGTGCTGCGGCCCCAGGGCCGCCTGCTCGTGGTCGATTTTGCGCCGCATGATCTGGAATTCCTGCGCGAGGAGCACGCGCACCTGCGCCTCGGCTTTGCGCCCGAGACGGTGACGCAATGGATGGCTGCGGCCGAGCTCGAAGTGGAGCGGCATCAGGTGCTTAGCCCCGAGCCCGAAGGCAAGATCGCCGTGTCGCTGTGGCTCGCGCGCGATCCGCGGCGCGCGCTCGCCGAGCGGGAGGTCGCGTGATGGTCACCGAGCACCTGCGGCCGAGCCGCTTCGTTGGCCCCAAAGGCGGGATGCAGGTCTCGTTCGAGTTCTTCCCGCCGAAGACCGAGGAGATGGAGAAGACGCTTTGGGAGGCGATCGAGCGGCTGGCGCCGCTCAAGCCCTCTTTCGTGTCGGTGACCTACGGCGCCGGCGGGTCGACGCGCGAGCGCACGCATTCGACGGTCAAGCGCATCCTGGGCGAGACCGCGCTCGTGCCGGCCGCGCATCTCACCTGCGTCGCCGCGACGTGCAGCGAGATCGACGATGTGATCCGCGCCTATCATGCGGCGGGCGTGCGTCACATCGTCAGCCTGCGCGGCGATCCGCCCGGCGGCATCGGCGAGCGCTATGCGCCGCACCCGCAAGGCTATCGGCACGGCGCCGATCTCGTCGCCGGCATCAAGCGCGTCGCGCCCGACGTCGAAGTCTCGGTCTCGGCCTATCCGGAAAAGCACCCCGACAGCGCCTCGGTCGAGGCCGACATCGACATGCTTGCCGCCAAGGTCGACGCCGGCGCGGCGCGCGCGATGACGCAGTTCTTCTTCGAGAACGATCTCTACTTCCGCTATCTTGAGCGCGTGCGCGCGCGCGGCATCGCGATCCCGATCGTGCCGGGCATCCTCCCGGTGCAGAATTTCAAGCAGGCACGCAGCTTTGCCGAGCGCTGCGGCACCTCGGTGCCGCGCTGGCTCGCCGAGCGCTTCGACGGGCTCGAAAACGATCCGGCGACGCGCAAGCTGATCGCCGCCGCGGTCGCGGCCGAACAGGTGCTCGACCTGGTCGATCGCGGCGTCCACGAGTTCCACTTCTACACCATGAACCGCGCCGATCTCGTCTACGCGGTTTGTCATTTGCTCGGCTTGCGGCCCACGGCCGAGCGCGCAGCGGCGTGACGCGATGAATGCTCCGGTGAGGCGTTTGGAACCATCAACCGTCGAGGCGGCGCTGCGCAAGGCCGCGGCGCAGCGCATCCTCGTGCTCGATGGCGCCATGGGCACGATGATCCAGCAGTTCAAGCTCGACGAGGCGGGCTACCGCGGCGCGCGCTTCGACGCCTGGAACCGCGAGGTGCGCGGCAACAACGATCTGCTCAATCTCAGCCAGCCGAAGGCGGTGCGCGACATCCATCTCGCCTACTTTCGCGCCGGGGCCGACATCGTCTCGACCAACACGTTCTCCTCGACCTCGATCGCGCAGGCCGACTACGGCATGCAGGAGATCGCCTATGAGTTGAATTTCGAGGGCGCGCGGCTCGTGCGCGCGGCGGCGATCACCGCCGAGAACGAGGACGGCCGCAAGCGCTTCGTGGCCGGCGCGCTCGGGCCGACCAACCGCACCGCGTCGATCTCGCCGGACGTGAACAATCCCGGTTTCCGCGCCGTGACTTTCGACGGGTTGCGCGCGGCCTATGGCGAGCAGGCGCGCGGCCTGCTCGAAGGCGGCGCCGATCTGCTGCTGGTCGAGACCATCTTCGACACGCTCAACGCCAAGGCGGCGCTCTACGCCATCGCGGAGATCTGCGAGGAGTTCGGGCAGCATGTGCCGGTGATGATCTCCGGCACCATCACCGACCTTTCCGGCCGCACCCTGTCGGGCCAGACACCGGCCGCGTTCTGGAACTCGCTGCGGCATGCCTCGCCCATCTCGATCGGCCTCAATTGCGCACTCGGCGCCAAGGAGATGCGCGCGCACATCGCCGAGATTGCGCGGGTCGCGGACACGCTGGTGTGCGCCTATCCCAATGCCGGCCTGCCGAACGAGTTCGGGCTCTACGACGAGAGCCCCGCGGCCATGGCCGAGATGCTCGGCGAATTCGCGAGCGCAGGGCTGGTCAACATCGTCGGCGGTTGTTGCGGCACCACGCCGGAACACATCCGCGCCATCGCCGAGGCGGTGCGCGACAAGACGCCGCGCAAGATTCCCGAACTGCCGCGGCAGCTCCGCCTCTCCGGACTCGAGCCGTTCACGCTCACGCCGGAAATCCCCTTCGTGAATATCGGTGAGCGCACCAACGTCACCGGCTCGGCCAAGTTCCGCAAGCTGATCACCGCCGGCGACTATGCGGCAGCGCTCGTGGTCGCGCGCGACCAGGTCGAAAACGGCGCGCAGGTCATCGACGTCAACATGGACGAAGGCCTGCTCGATTCCGAAGCTGCGATGACAACCTTCCTGCACCTGATCGCCGCGGAGCCGGACATCGCGCGCGTGCCGGTGATGGTCGATTCCTCGAAATTCGCCATCATGGAAGCCGGCCTGAAGTGCGTCCAGGGCAAGGCGGTGGTGAACTCGATCTCGCTCAAGGAGGGCGAGGCGGAATTCATCAGGCACGCGAGGATCGTGCGGCGCCACGGCGCCGCCGTGGTGGTGATGGCGTTCGACGAGAAGGGCCAGGCCGACACGATCGAGCGCAAGACGGCGATCTGCAAACGCGCCTATGACATCCTGGTCGATCAGGTCGGCTTCCCGCCCGAGGACATCATCTTCGATCCCAACATCTTCGCGATCGCGACCGGCATCGAGGAGCACAACGGCTACGGCCTCGCCTTCATCGAGGCGGCGGGCTGGATCCGGCAGAACCTGCCGCACGCGCATGTCTCGGGCGGCGTGTCCAACCTGTCGTTCTCGTTTCGCGGCAACGAGCGCCTGCGCGAAGCGATGCATTCGGTGTTCCTCTATCACGCCATCAAAGCCGGCATGGACATGGGGATCGTCAATGCCGGGCAGATGGCAGTCTATGACGATCTCGACGCGGACCTGCGCGAAGCCTGCGAGGACGTGGTGCTCAACCGGCGCGACGACGGCGCGGAGCGCCTGCTCGTGCTCGCCGAGCGCTATCGCGGGCAGGGCAAGGAGGCGAAGGAGGTCGATCTCGCCTGGCGCGAATGGCCGGTGGAGAAGCGGCTGTCCCACACGCTGGTGCACGGCATCACCGACTTCATCGCGGCCGACACCGAGGAGGCGCGCGGCAACGCCGCGCGCGCGCTCGACGTGATCGAGGGGCCGCTGATGGCCGGCATGAACGTGGTCGGCGACCTGTTCGGCGCGGGCAAGATGTTCCTGCCGCAGGTGGTGAAATCCGCGCGCGTGATGAAGCAGGCGGTCGCCTACCTGCTCCCCTTCATGGAGGAGGAGAAGAAAGCGAGCGGCGCGGCGCAGTCCAAGTCCGCCGGGAAAGTGGTGATGGCGACCGTGAAGGGCGACGTGCACGACATCGGCAAGAACATCGTCGGCGTCGTGCTCCAGTGCAACAACTATGAGGTCATCGATCTCGGCGTGATGGTGCCGGCGGCGAAGATCCTGGAGACGGCGAAGAACGAGGAGGCCGACATCATCGGGCTGTCGGGCCTGATCACGCCCTCGCTCGACGAGATGTGCCACGTCGCGGGCGAGATGGAGCGGCAAGGCTTCGCGCTGCCGCTGCTGATCGGCGGCGCGACCACCAGCCGCGTGCACACCGCGGTGAAGATCCATCCGAACTATCGGCGCGGGCAAACGGTGTACGTGACCGACGCCAGCCGCGCGGTCGGCGTCGTCTCGCAGCTCATGTCCGGGCAGTTGCGCGGCGCCTACGTATCCGAGGTGCGCGAGGAATACGCCAAGATCGCCGCCGCGCATGCGCGCGGCGAAGAAAACAAGCGCCGCCTCACGCTCGCGGCGGCGCGCGCCAATGCGCTCAAGCTCGACTGGAAAGGCTACGTTCCGCCGCGGCCGAGCTTCCTCGGCACCAAGCTCCTGGACGATTATCCGCTTGCCGAGCTGATCGAGACCATCGACTGGTCGCCGTTCTTCGCCACCTGGGAATTGAGCGGCAAGTTCCCGGCGATTCTCGACGACGACAAGTTCGGCACGGCCGCGCGCGCGCTCTATGCCGATGCGCGCGCCATGCTCGAGACGATCGTCGCCGAGAAATGGTTCCGCGCCGCCGCGGTGGTCGGCTTCTGGCCGGCGAATGCGCAAGGCGACGACATCCAGGTCTATGCCGACGAAACGCGGCAGAAGCCGGTCGCGACGCTGCATACGTTGCGCCAGCAGCTCACCCGGCGCGAGGGCCGCGCCAACGTCGCGCTTGCCGACTTCGTCGCGCCGGCCTCGAGCGGACTTGCCGATCATATCGGCGCCTTCGCCGTCACCGCCGGCATCGGCGAGGACGATGTCGCCAACCGCTTCAAGCACGCCAACGACGACTATTCCTCGATCATGGTCAAGGCGCTGGCCGACCGCCTGGCCGAAGCCTTGGCGGAGCGGCTGCACCAGCGCGTGCGCAAGGAGTTCTGGGGCTACGCGCGCGACGAGACGCTGTCGAGCCAGGATATGATCGCCGAGAAATACCGCGGCATCCGTCCGGCGCCGGGCTATCCGGCGCAGCCCGACCACACCGAGAAGGGCGCGCTGTTCCGCCTGACCGAGGGCGAGCGCATCGGCGTGAAGCTGACCGAGAGCTTCGCCATGTGGCCGGGTGCGTCGGTGTGCGGGCTCTATTTCAGCCACCCGGAAGCCCATTATTTCGGCGTCGGCAAGATCGAGCGCGACCAGGTCGAGGATTACGCCAGGCGCAAGGGCTGGACGCTCGAGGAAGCCGAGAAATGGCTCGCGCCGGTGCTCAACTACGATCCGAACCTCGCGGCGCGGCAGGCGGCGGAGTGAATTCGTAGGGTGGGCAAAGGCGCGGCCCCTATCTCATGATGTTACGCTGAAAGCCATCCGCGCCGTGCCCACGCGGATGGTGAGATCGACAACCGCGTGGGCAAAGGCGCGCAAGATCGGTGCGGACTTCAACATGCCAGGCTTGCGCCTTTGCCCACCCTACGACATCACTCCAACCCCCTTGGATAAGGCCACTTGGTCGCCGCCGGGATGCGGGCATCGACATGCGAGCGGATCGCATAGTCGGCGACCGCGTAGCCCCAGTTGATCAGCCGCTCCTGCACCGCATCCTTCATGCGTGCGAGGCGGGTCGAAACGAGCGCGAGCGGCTCGGTGAGCGCGGCCGGGCAGGGCAGCCCGTGCTTGGCCGGATAGTTGGCGACGTCGGTGGTGATGCCCCAATAGGCGCCCTTGCGCGCGGTCGTCGCGGTCTCGGGCGTGCTCCACGGATCGAAATGCGCGTGCTCCAGGCTGGTGTACAGCTTATAGCGGGCGATCAGATCGCGCTTGCGCAGTGCGCGCACTTGATTGTCCTCGCACAGCAGCACACGAACGACCTGGACCGGCCAGAAGCCCCAGGGCCTCGGCTGCAATCCGAACGGCGCTCCGCCGTCGCTCACCAGCACGCTGCGTGCGCGCTTGATGACGGGTTCGAGGGCGAGATTGTCGTAGGCGCCGCCGTCGGCAAGCACGACGCGCGCGCGATATTTCGGATTCCGCAGAGCGGGCGGTGGATCTTTCGGAACGAAGCGGTCGATCGGCGGACGCAGAACCACAGGTGCGAGCACGGGCGGGAACGCCGAGGAGGCGCCGACCGCGACCGAGAGCGGAACGTCGGGATTAAGGATGCGGCCGACTTTGTAGTCTCCCATGTACGCTTTGCAGAAGCGCCACAGCGCGCCGGTTTGCAGATTGGATGCGTCGTAGATGAACTCCGGCTTGTTGGGCAGGTCCTTGAGCGTCGCGCCCTTGAACAGGACGCGGTCGTATTCGGCGGCGACGCGCTGCGGGATGGTGCCGGTAAGCACCCCGCGCAGCACGCTCCACACGTCGACCGTCGTGCTCGCCATGGCGCGGATGCCGGGAACGAACACCTGCTCGAAGCTCGCGCCCGGCGCGGTCAGCGCCGGCCATTGCAGCGCGAGCCACCCGTTCGCGATCGAGCCTCCGGAGACGCTGGAGAAAAGGTCGATGCGCTGCAGCAGTCCGGCCTGATGCAGACGCCACAGCGCGCCGGTGTGGAACAACATGGCGCGAAAGCCGCCGCCCGAGAGGCAGAGCGAGACGACGTCCTCGGGGGCCTGCCGCCTCTCGTCTTCGGGAAGGAACGCGATCTCCTTGGGTGGGGCAAGCTCGATCGAGGGGTCGGTCACGGCGCTCGCTCCTGCTGCTACGGGAAGTCTACCGCCGCCGCGCGTCGGTTCACTCAAACGAACGGACACCGGAGGGGTCCTCCGGTGTCCGGAATTCTGCCGCCTCAACTCATGAGCGGCGTTGCTAGCGGTTATGGCTTTATCGTTGGACTGGTCTCGAATTCAGAACGCACCGAACAGAATCGCACCGATGAACACGAAAACGGCGCCGATCGCCAACACGTCCAGTCTCAAGGCTAGGTCCACGGAGAGGCCTCCCTCGCTGTTGAACATGGGCCGTACTATACCAAAGTCGGAGGCCGCGCCGAAGCGGCAAACATGTTGCACCGCCGTCGTGACGCTGCGGCAGGCTTAAGGGATAACCAACAAGATATTGAAAACCATAAAGATATTTTCCTGTAACGCGATCGCGCCGAGAGCCGGCGGGCGATCCGCAGGTCGCCCCTGGAGTAACCGATTACCAACGAACGAGGTCAAACCCGGCGCGCGATCGCTTGTTCGAGGAACAGGGCGGCCTCCAGTGCGGCCCGGTCGCGACCGAAGCGGCCGACGATCTGGACCCCGAGCGGCAGGCCGGAGTCGTCCTTGAAGCCAGAAACGTTGACGCATGGCGTGCCCATCAAGGTCCACAGCCGGTTGAAGATCGCAAGCCCCGTGGAACCCAACCCGCGGGGTGCTGCGCCCGGTGCCGAGGGGGTGAGGATCGCGTCGGCTCCGCTCATGAGGTCGGCGAGCGCCTGACGCGCGCGTTTCGCGGTGCGACGCGCGGCATCATAGGTCTCGGCGGTGATCGCCGCCGCCGGGTCGAGCAGCTCGCGCATCCGCGCGCTCAGTCGGTCGCGATGGCGCTCATACTCGGAGCCGAGCGCAGCCCAAGCCTCGTAGGTCTGGATCGTCGGGTGCAGGCGGAAGGCGTCCTCGAGCACCGGCGGCAGCACCACATCCACGACCCTGGCGCCGGCCCGTTCGGCCGCCTGAGCCGCGCTCTCGACTGCGGCTTGCATGCTCGCGCTCGCCTCGGCCCAGATGTGGGTGCGCACGAGGGCGAGGCGCGGCGCGGCCGCCGGCCCGCGGTCGACGCGCAGGTCGCGGCCCGAAATGGCCGCGGCCGCGAACGCGACGTCGGCGACGGTGGCCGCGAACAGCCCGGCGGTGTCGAGCGACCAGGAAAAGCATTTCATGCCGACGGTCGGGAACAGCTTGTAGGACGGCTTGTAGCCGGCGATCCCGCAGAACGCCGCCGGGCGCACGATCGAGCCGCCGGTCTGCGACCCGGTCGCGACCGGCACCATCCCGGCGGCGACCGCGGCGGCCGAGCCCGACGATGAGCCGCCCGGCGTATGAGCTGGGTCGGCCGGGTTGCGGGTCTTGCCCGGATACATATGGGCGAATTCGGTGGTCACGGTCTTGCCGAGCACGAGGCCGCCGGCGCGCGCCACCATGGCGACCAGGGCGGCGTCGCTCGCCGGGCGGTGGCCGGCATAGATCGGAGAGCCGTATTCGGTCGGGAAATCCACGGTGTCGAAGATGTCCTTCATGCCGACGGGGAGGCCGCGCAATGGGCCGGCGCACAGGCGGCCCGCCTCATCGTGCGCCACGCGCCGGGCGCGCTCGAGATCGAGCGTAACGAAGGCCTCGACCTCGCTCTCGCGCGCGGCGATCGCCCGCGCGCACAGGTCAATGACGTCGGCGGGAGAAAGCTCGCCGGCCTCGATGCGGCGCGCGAGATCGAGCGCGGACAGCATCGTCGTTTTGGTGACATCGAGCATCAGGCACGCCTTTCGATCAGGGCAACGACGTGTGCGGTCGCGCTGCGTACATACGGAATGGCGAGGAACGCGGTGACGGCGGCGACCGGCCAGCCGACCGCGAAGGCCTTGAGCCAGCGCGGCACGAAGTCCGCCGTGAGCCCGATATTGGTGAAGGTCACGACCGCGCTCACCACGAACACGATGAGGGCGGTGATGATCACGGGAAAGATGTAGCGCGCCTTGCCGTCCATGGGCTCCCCTTGCGGGCAACACCGTAGCCCGGATGGAGCGCCAGCGAAATCCGGGTCAGGCCCGCTTCCGCGCGCTGCCGGCGCGTTCCAGCGCTCGCACCAGTCGCTTCGATTTCCTGTTGTGCTTGACCGACAGCGCGTAGGCATAGCCACGGCCCTGGCGGTTCAGGATCTTGGTGCGTTCGATCAATTCCACCTTGATGAGCTTCCTGAGCTGCACCCCGACCTCGCCGACCGATTGACCGGTCATGCGGGCGAGCCGCGAGGCCGTCACCGGCTCCTTGTCGCCCTGCAACATATAGATCAGCGTGAACAGGCCAACCTGCTGCAGGCGTGCGGCACCGGTCTCCTTGGGGAAGACAGCCGCCAGGATGCGCTCGACGAGCATGCGGATCAATTGCTGCGAGAGGTCCGGTTGCATTGACTTTAAGTTATGCATATCCTGAGTTCAAGAAGTCCGGCGGCGCGATCCGGCGGTTGTACACGCAAGGTTGCGCGGCGATGGTATCACATTGCAGGTGCGCGGCCCACGACGTCGCGCGAAGGGAACGCGCATGCCCGCGGGCAGGAGCGACGCCAACGACGCAACGATCGGCCGCAATATCCGCTTGCAGCGGCAGGCCGCGCGCATGTCGCAGGGAAAGCTCGGCGCGCGCATCGGGGTGTCGTTCCAGCAGGTGCAGAAGTACGAGCGCGGCGCAAGCCGCATCGGCGCCGCGCGCCTGGTGCGCATCGCCGCGGCGTTGCGCGTGCCGCTCGGCGCGCTACTCGAGGGCATTGCCGGTGTCGAGCGCAAGGCAGGCGCGCTGTCGACGGTCCGCCTGCTCGCGCATCCGCACCGCTTGCGGCTGTTGCAGGCGTTCATCGCGATCGACGACGCGGGCCTGCGCCGCGCGCTGCTGACGCTGGTGGAGGCGATGGTGCGCGCCATGACGCACAGCCGCCCCGCGCGCAGACGGCGAGGCGTGCCGGTGTCCGGTTACGCTCCCTCTGCCCGGCTACGGGACGAGGGTTGGGGTGAGGGGGATTCGTCGATTGGCTGAGCTGAGAATCCCCCTCATCCGCCTGCCGTTCGTTGAAGAATTCTTAAACAAATGCCTCGCATTCTGCGCGTCATGGCGCGCGGAGTGCGTTGGTATCTCGTCGGCTCCCTCGCCGTTGTCGCCCTTGCCGGGTGCGGCCGCGGGTTCATGCCGTTTGCCGAGCGTGAGGCCTGGCGCAACGAGGCCGAGACGGCCTGCATCAAGTCGGGCGCGGTGAAGGAAAGCGCGGCCGTCACGGTCATCAAGCCGATCGAAGGCCCGGGCATCTGCGGCGCCAACTATCCGCTCAAGGTCGCGGCCCTGGGAGAGGGCAATGCCCTCGGCTATGCGGACGAGCTGCGCCCGCCCGGCTCGGTCCCCGGCTTCCCGTCGGCGGCGCCCCGCGCGGCGGTGCAGCCTTATCCGCCGCCCTACGCCCAGCAGCCGTATCCCCCACAACCATACGCGCAGCAACCGTATGCTCGGCAGCCCTACCCGCAGCAGACCTACGCGCCACCGGCGGCGCAGCGTCCGATGTCGATCAATCCTCCGGGCACGGAGGAAATCGACAGCGACGAGGAGGGCGAGATCGTCGAGCCGACGCCGAGCTACGGCGCGCTGCCGCCGCGCGCCCCGAGTTACGGCGCGCCGAACCTGCCCCCGTCCTACCCGCAGCGGCCGACGGCTGCGCCGCCCGTGACCTCGTATCCTTCGGCGCCACCGATCGCTCGTCAGCCCTATCCCCCGGCCGAGCCGGTTCCGCTCGCGCCCTCGCGCGTTCCGCTCGTTACCGGCGCCGCAACCGTGCAGCCGGCCGCAACGCTCGCCTGTCCGCTGGTCTCGGCGCTCGACAGCTGGGTCGCGAGCAGCGTGCAGCCGGCGGCGATGCGCTGGTTCGGCCAGCCGGTCAGTCAAATCAAGCAGATCTCGGCCTATTCGTGCCGCTCCATGAACGGCCAGCGCGGCACACCGATCTCCGAGCACGCGTTCGGCAACGCACTCGACATCGCCGCCTTCACGCTCGCCGACGGGCGCAAGGTGACGGTGAAGGACGGCTGGCGCGGGTTGCCGGAAGAGCAGGGCTTCCTGCGCGACGTGCATGCCTCGGCCTGCCGGCAGTTCGCGACCGTGCTGGCGCCCGGCTCGAACGCCTTCCACTACGACCACATCCATGTCGACCTGGCGCGCCGCGCGAGCGGCCGGCAGGTGTGCAATCCCGCGGCGGTTCCGGGCGACGAGATCGCGGCTCGGCTCGGCTACCCGCACGCGGCGCGGCGCGGCGATCCGTCTGTCACCGGTTCGATCGAGCGGCCGCGCAGCCAGCGCATGATGCGTACTTTCCGCACCGTGCCGGGTCGCGACGAGGTCTATGACGGCCTGCCGCGCGCAGTGGCGGGGGAGGATTGATGCCGCCTACGCGGCCTTCGTCACCCTGATCCGCGTGCCCCATGGATCGGCCGTCTCGGTGCCGCCGTCGGATTTCCGCACCGGCGCGCCCGCCGCCTCGAGGCTCGCGTTGACATGCGCGAACGCGTCGGCATCGGCGGCCTCGAACGAGAACCAGTCGAGCCCGGCGCGGCCTTCCTCGCGCGAGCCTGCTCCGGCACTGTGCCAGACGTTGGCGCCGACGTGGTGGTGATAGCGCCCCGACGACATGAAGGCGGCGCCGTGGCGCTCGCGCGTGAGATCGAGCCCGACGCCGCCGAGATAGAATTTCTCCGCCTGGTCGAGATCGCCGACGCGCAAATGGATGTGGCCGATGCGCAGGTCCGCGGGTGCGCCGGGATAGCGCGCATCGCCTGCTTCGGCGGCGAGATTGTCGAGGTCGAGTCGCTCCGTCGTCATGCGCACGGACTTGCCTTCCCAACTCCATTCGTCGGGCGCGCGGTCACGGTAGACCTCGATGCCGTTGCCCTCCGGATCGTCGAGGTAGATCGCCTCGCTCACGCTGTGGTCTGAGGCGCCGGTGAGCCGCACGCGGTTCTCCGCAATGTGGACGAGCCAGCGCGCCAGGTCGGCGCGCGTCGGCATCAGGAAGGCGGTATGATAGAGGCCGGCCGCATGCGGGTCGTCGGGCCGCGCCGCGGAATCGTGGGTCAATTGCACGAGCGGTACGCCGCCGGCGCCGAGCGTGGCGCCGCCGTTGCGGCGCGAGAGCTGCGCAAGACCAATGGCGTCGCGATAGAACGCGAGCACGCGATCGAGGTCGCGCACTTTGAGGCCGACCATGCCGATGTGCAGGGGCGTCTGTGAGGCGAAGGTGGGCATGGCGGGGGGCCTTCTGTTGGGGGTCTTACTTACGTAGGGTCCGGCCGCGCCCTGTCAATCGGCCGCGTGCAACGACATTTGCGTCAGATCCGGTATTCACAGCCGATACGCGGCCCGGGCCCAAGTCGATCGGGCTGGTCTGCTGCGCCATTGCCCCGAATGCCGCCGTAGTGCCGCAATCCAGCCTGGACGAGCTCTTTGCGCCTCCCCGCGGCGGCACAATTGCAGCAGCGGAAGCAAGCGCAGTTAAGCTCAAATTAAGGTTCCTGCGCCTTCTAATACCTTTTTCCGGATAGCCGCATGCGCGTCGTACTGGTCGATCCCAGCCGTACCGTGCTCAAATGCGTCACGCGCATCTTGGCCGCGCGCGATCACGAGGTGCGCCCGTTCCTCGACGGGCGTGAAGCGCTCGCCCACATCGCCGCCAACGAAGACGTCGACGCGCTCATCACCAGCGCCGAGCTGATCACCATGTCGGGCATGGAGCTGTGCTGGGAAACCCGCCTGCTCGCCGGGAGCCGGCGGCCGATCTACGTCATCATGATGTCGTCGAACAGCGACCGGCACCGGCTGATCGAGGCGCTCGACTCCGGGGCCGATGATTTCATCGGCAAGCCGCCGGCCGCCGAGGAGCTGTATGCGCGGCTGCGCGCGGCCGAGCGGCTGGAATCGATGCACCGGGAGCTGATCCGGCTCGCCACCGTCGATCCGCTGACCGGCGCGCTCAATCGCCGCGCCTTCTTCGAGCGCGCCGCGGAAGCGTTGAACAAGTGCGACGCGCTGTCGGCGATCATGCTCGACATCGATCACTTCAAGCGCATCAACGACGTCTACGGTCACGACGTCGGCGACGAGGCGATCCGCGAGGTCGCGCACGCGGCGGCAAGCGCCGACGCAATCCTCGGGCGACTCGGGGGCGAGGAGTTCGCGCTCGTGCTCGCCGGCAGGGCATTGGCCGACGCGGTGGATGCGGCCGAACGTCTGCGCCAGGCGGTGGACGCGCTGCGGTTCGCGACGCCCAAAGGCGAAATGACCTTGACCTGCAGCTTCGGCGTCAGCGAGCGTGCCCCCGGCGACAGCATCGATCAGTTGCTCAAGCGCGCCGACGTCGCGCTCTATGCGGCCAAGACCGGCGGCCGCAACCGCGTGATCGCCGCGGAGGCGTCGCAGGCGATGGCGGGTTACCAGGATGCCGGACGGCTGGTACGCGCGGGAGCGCGCACCGCGCGCGAGCCGCTCACCGAGGTCATCGAGCCGGCAGCTTAGCGCTCGTTCGGCTTGCCATATCCCCCCGCGGTCGGCGTCTGGATGATGATCGCCTCGCCGGCGTCGATCACGGTCGCGTCGCAGCCCTGCAGCTGGTCGACGCGTCCATCCTTGCGGCGCACGGAATTCTGACCGACCTGGCCGCTCTCGCCGCCGGCGAGCCCGAACGGCGGCACGCGGCGATGGCCGGTCAGCAGCGTGCAATCCATCTGTTCGAGGAAACGGATGGTGCGGCGGATGCCATCGCCCGCATTCCATTTGCCGCGGCCGCCCGAACCTTTCCGGATGTGGAAATCCTCCAGCACCACCGGGTAGCGGAACTCGAGAATCTCCGGATCGGTGAGCCGCGTGTTGGTCATGTGCGTGTGCACCGCATCGGTGCCGGGGAAGCCGGGACCGGCGGGCGAGCCGGAGCAGATCGTCTCGTAATACTGATACTTGGCATTGCCGAAGTTGACGTTGTTCATGGTGCCTTGCGCGCACGCGATCGCGCCGAGCGCGCCGAACAGGCAGTTGGTCACGGCCTGGCTCACTTCGACGTTGCCGGCGACGACGGCGGCCGGATACTCCGGCGTCAGCATCGAGCGCTTCGGGACCACGATGTTGATCGGGCGCAGGCAGCCGGCATTCATCGGGATGTCGTCATCGACCATGACGCGGAACACGTAGAGGACGGCCGCGCGCGTCACCGGCTCGGGCGCGTTGAAATTGTTGCCCTGCTGCGGCGAGGTGCCGGCAAAGTCGACCGTCGCCTCGCGCTTCTCCTTGTCGACCGAGATCTTCACCCTGATCGTCGTGCCGAGATCCATCGGATACTCGAACGATGAATCGTGCAGGCGGTCGATGACGCGGCGCACGCTTTCGGCCGCGTTGTCCTGCACGTGCTTCATGTAGGCCTTGACCACGGGCAAGGTGAAGTGCGCCACCATCTTGCGCAGCTCGGCGACGCCCTTCTCGTTGGCGGCGATCTGCGCCTTCATGTCGTTGACGTTCTGCAGCGGATTGCGCGCAGGATGCTTCGCGCCGAGCAGGGCATCATAAAGCTCCCTCTCGCGGAAGCGGCCGCGATCGACGAGCTTGAAGTTGTCGAACAGCACGCCTTCCTCCTCGATGGTCGTCGCATTCGGCGACATCGAGCCGGGCGAGATGCCGCCGACATCGGCGTGATGCCCGCGCGAGGCGACCCAGAACAGGATGCCCTTCCTTCTGTCGTCGAAAACCGGCGTACAGACGGTAATATCGGGAAGGTGCGTGCCGCCGTTGTAGGGCGCGTTGATCACGTACACGTCGCCCGGTTTGATCCTGCCTTCGTTGTCGCGAATGATCGTCTCGACCGAACGGTCCATCGAACCGAGATGGACCGGCATGTGCGGCGCGTTCGCAACCAGCGTGCCGTCATGGGCGAACACCGCGCAGGAGAAGTCGAGCCGCTCCTTGATGTTGACCGAATAGGCGGTGTTCTGCAGCGCGACGCCCATCTGCTCGGCGATCGACATGAACAGATTGTTGAACACTTCGAGCATGATCGGATCGGCCTTGGTGCCGATCGCGCGTGCGCGCTTGAGCTTGACGATGCGCGTAAGCACCAAATGATTTTTCGCCGTGATGGCGGCCTGCCATCCGGGCTCGACCACGACGGTCTGGTGCGGCTCGATCACGATGGCCGGGCCCTTGACCTTGTGGCCGGGTGAAAGCTGATCGCGCGTGAACACGGCGGCGCGATGCCGTCGGCCGGCGGAGAAGAATCGTGTGCGGCGGGCGGGCGAGGGCAGGTGCGAACGTGTCGTCCGTTGTGCCTTTTCTGTGAATTTCGCGCCACCGCCCACGGCCTCGACCGAAACCGCCTCGATCACGAGTTCCTTCTTGCGGTCGATGAAGCCGAACTGCGCCTTGTGGGCTTTTTCGAAGGCGGATCTTATCGCGGCAGGGGAGCCCGCCTTGACGACCAGTGCGGTGTCGGTGCCGGCATAACGGATATGCGCGCGCACGAAGGCCTTGATCGCCTTCGCCGGCACGCCTTGCTGCGCGACTTCGCGGCTCACCTGCTTCGAGAGGCGCGCTCCGATCCGGTTCAGCGTCGCGTAGGCCTTCGCGCCGAACAACTCCTCGATCGCCTGCTGGCGCGTGGCGCGGATATCGGCAAGGCCCATGCCGTAGGCCGAGAGCAGCGACGAGAACGGGTGGATCAGCACGGTGGTCATGCCCAGCGCGTCGGCGACCAGGCAGGCATGCTGGCCGCCGGCGCCGCCGAAGCAGTTGAGTGCGTAGCGCGTCACGTCGTAGCCGCGCTGCACCGAGATTTTCTTGATGGCATTGGCCATGTTCTCGACGGCGATCCTGATGAAGCCGTCGGCGATCTCTTCCGCGGACTTGCCGCCGACCTGCCTGGTCAGCGCGGCGAAGGCTTCGCGCACGGCGCCGGCGTCGAGCGGTTCCCGTTGCATGGGGCCGAAAATCTTCGGGAAGAAATCCGGAATGAGCTTGCCCACCATGACGTTGGCGTCGGTCACCGCGAGCGGCCCGCCGCGGCGGTAGCACTTCGGGCCCGGATTGGCGCCCGCCGAGTCGGGTCCGACGCGGAAGCGCGCGCCGTCGAAATGCAGGATCGAGCCGCCGCCGGCCGCGACCGTGTGGATCAGCATCATCGGCGCGCGCATGCGCACGCCCGCCACCTCGGTCTCGAACGCGCGCTCGTACTCGCCGTCGAAATGCGACACATCGGTGGAGGTCCCGCCCATGTCGAAGCCGATCAGGCGGGAAAAGCCGGCTTCGCGTCCGGTCTCGGCCATGCCGACCACTCCGCCCGCGGGACCGGACAGGATCGCATCCTTGCCCTGGAACAGATCGGCGGCTGTCAAACCGCCGGAAGACATCATGAACATGAGGCGGATGTTCCCTCTCCCCGCTTGCGGGGAGAGGGTGGCGAGCCGCAGTTGCGGCGAGCCGGGTGAGGGGGACTCTCGATTTGCCTCGACGCTTGGTGATTCCCCCTCACCCGACCTCGCTTCGCTCGGTCGACCTCTCCCCGCAAGCGGGGAGAGGTGAGCTGTCGCGCTTCCGGCGCTCATCTCCTGCGCCACCCTCGCCACATACCTGCGCAGGATCGGCGACAGATACGCGTCCACCACGGTGGTATCCCCGCGCCCGACCAGCTTGATCAGCGGCGAGACCTCGTGGCTGACCGAGACCTGAGGGAAACCGAGCTTGCGCGCGAGCGCGCCGACCTGGCGCTCGTGGTCGGGATAGCGATAGGCATGCATGAACACGATCGCGACCGCCTTGATGCCGTCGGCGCGCGCACGTTCCAGCTCGCCCTGCACGGCGGCCAGGTCGAGCGCACGCTCGATCGTGCCGTCGGCGCGCACGCGCTCGTCGACCTCGACCACGCGCTCGAACAGCATTTCCGCCTTGACGATGTGCTTGGCGAAGATCTTCGGCCGCGCCTGGTAGCCGATGCGCAGCGCGTCGCGGAAGCCTTTGGTCGTTACCAGCAGCGTGCGGTCGCCCTTGCGCTCCAGCAGCGCGTTGGTCGCGACCGTGGTGCCCATCTTGACCGCGCCGACGCGGCCCGGCGGGATCGTCTCGCCCGGCTCGAGGCCGAGCAGGTCGCGGATGCCCTGCACGGCAGCGTCGCGATAGGCCTCGGGGTTCTCCGACAGCAGCTTGTGGGCGACCAGCGTGCCGTCGGGCCGTCGTGCGACCACGTCGGTGAACGTACCGCCGCGGTCGATCCAGAAGTCCCAAGTCTTCGTGTCCGATGCCCTCGTGTCCGGTGCCCTCGCGCCTTGCGTTTGCCCGCCTCCGCCCGTCATCATGGGTCCTCTCGCCGCCAACGAAGCTCCCATCATGCGCATTTTCCTCGACCGCCTCTACCTGTTCGCCGGCTACGCGGCCGGCGGTTTTCTCATCGCCATTTTCGTGCTGATGATGATCCTGTCGGCCGGCCGGCCGTTGGGGATCAATCTGCCGGCGGGCGACGATTTCACCGCCTGGTGCATGGCGGCGACCGCCTTCCTCGGCCTTGCCCATACGTTCCGCTCCGGCGAGATGATCCGCGTCGGGCTGCTGATCGACCGTTTCGCGGGGCCGACCCGGCGCGTCATCGAGATCGTCGCGTTAGTGGTCGGCTGCGGCTTCATCGGCTTTTTCGCCTGGCACGCGGCGGTGATGAACTACCAGACGTGGCTGTTCAAGGACATGTCGACCGGCGTCATCGTGGTGCCGTTGTGGATTCCTCAACTCGGCTATTCGGTCGGGCTCGTGATCCTGCTGATCGCCTTCGTCGATGAACTGATCCACGTGCTGCGCGGCAACGATCCGCGCTACGAAATGCCGAAACCGACGACGGCCGAAGAGATCGTCGAGCGCGCCGTGCAGAGCGCCGTCTAAAATGTCACTCCTCGGCATCGCGCTCGTTCTCTTCGTCCTGCTCGCGGCGCTGCTTGCGGGCGGCGTGTGGATCGGCGTTGCGCTGCTCGCCACCGGATGGGCCGGGATGCTGTTCGCGCCCGGCGCCATTCCGGCGGGCTCGGTGCTCGCGACGAAAATCTGGGGCAACAGCGCCTCGTGGGAGCTTGCGGCATTGCCGCTGTTCATCTGGATGGGCGAGATCCTGTTCCGCACCAAGCTGTCCGAGGAGATGTTCCGCGGAACTCTCGCCGTGGCTCAACCGGATTCCGGGCCGGCTCTTGCACGTCAACGTGCTCGCCTGCGGCATTTTCGGCTCGGTGTCGGGCTCCTCGGCCGCGACCTGCGCGACGGTGGCCAAGATCGCGTTGCCGGAACTCAAAAAGCGCGGCTACGACGACATGGTCAGCCTCGGCTCGCTCGCGGGCGCAGGCACGCTCGGCATTCTCATTCCGCCGTCGATCACGATGGTGGTCTATGCGGTGCAGGCCAACGTCTCGATCATTCAGGTGTTTCTCGCGGGCTTCCTGCCCGGCCTGCTCGTGATGGCGCTTTACTCCGGCTACATCGCGGTCTGGTCGCTCGCGCACCCGCATCGCTCGCCCCCCGCCGATCCGCCGATGCCGTTCCGCGAAAAGCTGCGCGAATCCGGCAAGCTGATGCCGCTGATGCTGCTGATCGCGCTGGTGTTCCTGTCGCTGCTGATGGGCTGGGCGACCGCGACCGAATGTGCCGCGTGGGGGGTGCTCGGCTCGCTTGCGATCGCGTGGTGGCACGGCTCGCTTACCTGGCCCTCGTTCTGGGCGAGCGTGATGGGTGCAATGCGCGTCAACTGCATGATCATGCTGATCCTGGCGGGCGCGTCCTACATGTCGACCTCGATGGGATACACCGGCATTCCGAATGCGCTCGCCGCGTGGGTCGGCAGCCTCAACCTCTCGCCTTACGCGCTGATCGCCGCGCTGACCGTGATGTACATCGTGCTCGGCACGGCGCTCGACGGCATTTCGATGATCGTGCTCACCACCGCGGTAGTGATCCCGATGATCAAGCAGGCGGGGTTCGATCTCGTGTGGTTCGGCATCTTCGTGGTGCTTATCGTGGAGATGGCCGAAGTGTCGCCGCCGGTCGGGTTCAACCTGTTCGTCTTACAGACCATGAGCGGAAAGGATTCCAACACGGTGGCCCGCGCGGCGCTGCCGTTCTTCTTCCTCCTCGTCGCGGCGGTTGCCATCATCACGGTATTTCCTGATATCGTGATGGTTCTGCCGAGGCTGGCCTTTGCCGAATAGCCTCTAACCAAAGGGTGATCAGCCATGAAATACCGGCTCCTGAGATCATTTGCACTTGCCGCGGCCGTCGCGCTCGCGGCCGGCGCCGCGTCAGCGCAGACCAAATGGAACCTGCCGGCGGCCTATCCGGCCGACAATCCGCACAGCGAAAATCTGGTGCTGTTCGCCAAGGACGTCGAAGCGGCGACCGCCGGCAAGCTGCAGATCACCGTGCATGCGGGCGCCTCGCTGTTCAAGGCACCCGAGATCAAGCGCGCGGTGCAGACTGGACAGGCGCAGATGGGCGAGATCCTGCTCTCGATCCACGAGAACGAGGACCCGATCTACGGCATCGACGTGGTGCCGTTCATGGCGACGAGCTTTCCGGACGCCATGAAGCTCTACAAGGCGTCGAAGCCTGCGATCGAAAAGAAGCTCGCTGCGCAGGGCATCATGCTGCTGTTCGCCGTTCCGTGGGCGCCGCAGGGCATCTACGCCAAGAAGGAGCTCAACACGATCGACGACATGAAGGGCCTCAAGTGGCGCGCCTACAATGTCGGCACCGCGCGCATTGGCGAAATCGTCGGCGCGCAGTCGGTGACCATCCAGGCGGCTGAACTGCCGCAGGCGCTCGCTACCGGCGTGGTCAACTCGTTCATGTCGTCGGGCGGTACCGGCTACGACAGCAAGGTCTGGGAGTCGCTCACGCACTTCTACGATACGCAGGCCTGGATCCCGAAGGACTACACCATCATGAACAAGGCCGCGTTCGACGGGCTCGACAAGGCGACGCAGGACGCGATCCTCAAAGCCGCGGCTGCCGCCGAACCGCGCGGCTGGAAGATGTGGCAGGACAAGGCCAACTGGTACCTCGACCAGCTCAAGGCCAAAGGCATGAAGGTGCAGGCGCCGAGTGCCGCGCTCGCGACCGGCTTCAAGAAGGTCGGCGATCAACTCACCGCCGACTGGCTGAAGAAGGCCGGCCCCGACGGGCAGGCGATCGTCGACGCGTATAAGAAGATGTGAGGCGCCGCGTAAGCGCGCACTCTCTCCAACACCTCTCCCCGCTTGCGGGGAGAGGTCGACCCGCCGAAGCACAGCGGAGGCGGGGGGAGAGGGGAAAGAGACATGACCATTGGCGTGTTGATGCTCGACACGCGCTTTACGCGCTTTCCCGGCGACATCGGCAATCCGCTCGAACGCGAGCAGCCGATCATCCATGAGCGCGTCGCCGGCGCGACGGTCGACAAGGTGGTTCCCGCGAAGGCTCCGCCGCTGATCGACGATTTCGTTGCCGGCGGGGAGCGGCTGATCGCGCGCGGCGCCAGCGCGATCACCACCGGCTGCGGCTTCCTGGTGCTCAATCAGGCCGAGCTTGCCGCACGGCTTTCCGTTCCGGTCGCCACAAGCGCGCTGCTGCTCATCCCGACCATCCTGCGCCTGCTGCCGGCGGGGAAGCGGCTCGGCGTGCTCACTTTCTCGGCGGAGAACCTGACGCCGGCGCATTTCGCCGCCGCCGGCGCGCCGACCGACCTGCCGGTCGAAGGCGTGGCGCGAGGCGGCACGTTCCAGAAGGCGATCTACGAACAGCCGACCGACGACAGCATCGCCGCGCGCGAGGCCGAGGTCGTCGCCGCGGCGCGGCGGCTCGTTGCGCGCGATCCGGACATCGGCGCGATCCTGTTCGAATGCACCAACTTCCCGCCGCACCGAGCGGCCGTCGCGGCGGCAACCGGATTGCCGGTCTACGACATCTGGACCTTGGTCAAGATCTTGCGCGCATGAGGTTTACGGATTGCGCGCGAGGAATTCGCCGACCAGGCGATTGAACTCCGCCGGCCGCTCGAAATAGACCGAGTGGCCGGCCTGCGCGACCTGCGCAACTCGCGCGTTCGGCATCAGTGCGGCGAGCGCATCCGACAGGAACGGCGGATAGACGATGTCCTCGGCGCCGGTCAGCCACAGCGTCGGCATCCTCGGCGCACGCAGCTCGTTCGGCGAACGTCGCATTGAGGCGCCGAGCTTTGCGCGCACCGCTTCCTTGTCGAGCCCGGTGCTGAGATTGTCGATCGCCTGATAGAGATAGTGCGCGGTCGGCTGTTCCTGCGCCATGCGTGCGCCCGCGGCGACGTGAATTCCGCGTGCGTGCAAGTCAGCCATCGTCGCGGACGCCTTACGCGTCCAATCGGGAAGCTGATCAGGGTTGGCGAACAGGCTTGCCTCGCGTGCGATCGTGCCGGCAGTCGAGGCGAGCACGAGTGCGCGCACCTTCTCGGGGCGCGCAAGCGCGTATTCGAGCGCGCTCCATCCGCCCATGGATTGCCCCACCAGCCGCACGTCCGCGATCTGCAGATGATCGATCAGCGCCGCAAGATCGCCGGCATATTCGTTCGGATCGGGCCCGCCGGCCGGCGCGCTCGAGGGCGCAAAGCCACGGTGCGAGAACGTCACGCAGCTGTAGCGGCCGCGAAAATGCGGGACCTGCTGCCACCAGCTCAAATGGTTGCCACCGAGGCCGTGCGCGAACACGAGCGCGGGCCCTGACCCTGCGACCTCGTAATAGATGCGGCAGTCGGGCCGGTCGAGGAAGCCGCGCGTCATTGCACCTGCGTGATCATCACCTTGGGGGTCCAGCCTTCGCGGAAAATGCGGTAATTGATCGTCACCGTCTCCTGCGACGCTTCCACGTGAGCCGTGCAGGTCTTCTCCGACGAGCTTTCCGTCACCGCGATAAAATCGCCGAGATTGGTGAGCGCGACATGCTTCTGTTCGAAGATGTCCTTCAAGGTCGCGATCGTCCGTTCCTCGCTGCAACTCGGCAACAGGAACTGGTTGGACAGCGCGACCAAGCCGCCGACGGCCGAGACGGCGACCGCGATGCCGACGATCCATTGCACGAGCTTCTGATGGAGCTTCGGCTTCAGTTCGCCGTCGTTCGGAAACCGATCGGCAAGGACGGGCTGCGGCACGTCCGGCATGGCTTCCCCCTACGCAACAATGACCCATGCGCAAGGATGAGCGTAGTTGAGGGTCTCGGCCTCGCGCCAGCGAAATCGTGCGGTCAAATTGGCGGGGGCCCGGCGGTTGATCCGCCGAGCCCCCTTGAGGCTATCAGCCGGCCTGTAAGCCGGGTTCTGTAGGGCGGCAGGCGAACCTGCCGCGTGACGGCCATTCCTCTCGAACGCCGGTTGCCCGGCGCCTCAAGCAACCCACCCGGACGGCCGGATCAGGACATTGATCCCGGGATTGCTCCCGCGCCATCCCTATTCGGTCTTGCTCCCGGTGGGGTTTGCCGTGCCGCCTGCGTTGCCGCAGACGCGGTGCGCTCTTACCGCACCGTTTCACCCTTACCTGCCTTCGCCTTGCGGGCTTCGGCGGGCGGTCTGGTTCTCTGTGGCACTGTCCCTGGGCTTGCGCCCCGCTTGCGCAGGGCTTGGTCCCGCCGGACGTTATCCGGCACCGCATGTCCATGGAGCCCGGACTTTCCTCCCCGGCTCCCTTTCGGGACTTGCCGGGACGGCCGTCCGGCCGACTGACCCCTCGGAGGTAGGCGCTTTCGCTCCCTTAATCAAGCGAGGGTGGCGCGCGCTGCGATCAGGCGCATCAACGTGTCGACGGTCGAGTGGTCGGCGATGCCGCTGACTTGTGCGGGCCGAAAATGACGCTGGAACGCGCCAACAATGATTCTCGTTTGCTCGTCATATTCGCCGGTCGCCTCGACGCCGTATCCGTAGTCGGCCAGCCGGCTTTGCAGCCGCGCGACCTGCTCGTTGCGGTCGCCGGGTGCAACCAGAATCCCGCGTCCGAGCGGCGCCGGATCGACCCACAGTCCGACGCCCATCGCAGCCAATCGGACCCAGGGAAATCGTTCGCCCGGATCCTGCTTGCGCGCGGGGGCGACGTCGGAATGCGCCAGTACGCGGTCGGCGCGGATCGCATGCCGCGCAACGAGGTCGCGGCACAGCGCGATCACGGCATCGATCTGCGCATCGGGAAAAGCGCGATAGCCGAGTTCGTGCCCGGGATTGACGATCTCGATGCCGATCGAGCGCGAATTGACGTCGCTCGTACCCTCCCATGACGCCACGCCCGCGTGCCAGGCGCGCCGCGCTTCCGGGACGAGCTGCTCGATACGGCCGTCTTCATAGACGAGATGATGAGAGGAGACTTTCGCGGCCGGATCGGTGAGACGCGCAAGCGCCGCTTCGGCGGTCTGCATGCCGGTGTAATGCACCAGGATCATGTCGATCGTGCTTCGGCGCTGGTCGTGGTTCGGTGAGGCTACCACGCGCGCGACGGTCGGCGACTCGGCCGTGAAGGTCATGGGTCGATCAGCACACCGGGATTGAGCAGGCCCTGCGGGTCGAGCACCTTCTTGGCTGCGCGCAGGGCTTCGGCGAACAGCGGCGGGCGTTGGCGGTCGTACCACGGCCGATGGTCGCGGCCGACCGCGTGATGGTGCGTGACCGTGCCGCCGCCGGCGATCACCGCGTCGAGCGCCGTCGACTTGATGGCGCGCCACTGCTCGCCAAGCCGGCCCGGATCCCCGAGCGCATGGAAGGTGAAGTAGGGCGCCGGCCCGTCGGGATAGACATGGGTGAAGCGGCAGGTCACCTCGCCCTTGCGGCCGGTCGCCTCCTCGATCGCGCTCAAGGTCGCGGCCTTGATGCGGTCGTGGAAGGCTTCGAAGCGCTCCCAGGTGATCGCGGTCTCGAACGTGTCGTTGACGACCGCGTACTGGATCAGCCGCTCCATCGCATAGGGCATGCGGATGAAGGCGTTGCGCCACACGCCGGCCGCACCTTCGCGATGCGCGTCCGCGCCGGCGGTCTCGCGCGTGCCGCCATGGTCGCCGCAGCATTCGAGCGCGCGCGCCAACCACGGCTCGACCGCGTGATCGCCGGATTCGAACGCCAGCACCATGACGGCGGCCGAGCCGTCGGCGGCGCCGGTGTTGTAGGCCTCGGCCGCATCAAGGATGCGGCAGTTCGACGGATAAAGCCCGGCCTGTGCGACCGCGCGCACGGCGCGCGCCGCCGAGAAGAAATCGCGGAAATGCACCGCGCCGCCGGCGCGGAAGCGCGGCCGCTCCTGCAACCGCATCCAGGCGTGCGTGATGATGCCGAGGATTCCCTCCGAACCGATCATCATGCGGTCCGGGCTCGGGCCCGCGCCCGAGCCGGGCAGGCGGCGGCTTTCGAGCGTGCCCTTCGGCGTCACCGTGCGCAGCGATTCCACCAGATCGTCGATGTGGGTGTAGAGCGTCGCAAAGTGGCCGCCCGAGCGGGTCGCGATCCAGCCGCCGAGCGTCGAATACTCGAAGCTCTGCGGAAAATGCCGCAAGGTCAGGCCGTGCGGGCGCAGCTGCGCCTCGAGCGCGGGGCCGTAGGTCCCGCCCTCGATCAGGGCCGCGCGCGAGGTCTTGTCGACCTCCTTCACTTGCCCCATCTCGCGCAGGTCGATGGTGACGGCGCCCTTGTGGTTGCCACGCCGCGGCTCGACGCCGCCGACCACGCTCGATCCGCCGCCGAACGGCGTCACCGTCGCGTCCGCAGTCCCCGCCCAGTCGAGCACGGCGGCGACCTCGGTCTCGTTGCGCGGGTATGCGACGACGTCGGGCGCGTTCGCATAATCGTGCGCCAGCGCGCGCGCGAGCTCGGGATACGACTTGCCGTAGGTATGAGCGGCGCGATCGTGGTGCTCGCTCGAACAGATCGCAGCGAGGGATGCGGGCGGGCTCACGCGCGACGGCGACAGTGTAATGTCCTCGAGGCGCGGCGCCGCCGCGTTCGGCGCAAGCGTGGTCGCGAATCGCGCCTGCGCGCGCGCAAGGATGAAAGCTTCCTCCTCGGGCGTAAGCCCTTCGCCCTCGCGGCCCCAGCCGAAATGCTTGCGGCGCGGTTGCACTGCCGACATGTCGTCCTCCAAACTCCATCGAGGCTAAACCGTTTTGCAGGGCATTCGCCATCGCTATCAAAGAGGATGTGGTCCATGGCCAGTTCAGGGTCGGCGACGCTCAAGCTCGTACGCACACCGGCGCTGGAGATCGCCTACGAGGAGAGCGGTGCGGCGGATGGCGTGCCGGTAATCCTGCTGCACGGCTTTCCGTTCGATGTGCGCGCCTTCGATGACGTGGTGTCACGGCTCGTCGCCGCCCGCTGCCGCACGATCGTGCCATATCTGCGCGGCTACGGATCGACGCGGTTTCTGTCCGCGGACACGATGCGCTCGGGCGAGCAGGCCGCGCTCGGCAACGACCTGAAGGATCTGATGGACGCGCTCGGCCTGCGTGATGCCGTGCTTGCCGGCTACGACTGGGGCGGCCGCGCCGCGTGCATCGTGGCGGCGCTGTGGCCGGAACGCGTGCGCGGTCTGGTCTCGGGCGCCGGCTACAACGTGCACGACGTTGCCGGCTCGGCCAAACCGGCTGCAGCCGAGCAGGAGTACCGCGCGTGGTATCAGTATTATTTCCACACCGAGCGCGGCCGCGCCGGGCTGACGCAGGATCGGCGCGGGATCGCCAAGCTGTTGTGGAAACTCTGGTCCCTCGGTCTGCCGTTCGATGAGGCGGCGTTCGGGCGCAGCGCGCCATCATTCGACAATCCGGACTTTGTCGAGGTCGTCATCCACTCGTATCGGGTGCGCTACGGCTATGCGCCGGGCGATCCGGCGCTCGCATCGATCGAACAGAAGCTTGCCGCCAAGCCGCCGATCACGGTTCCGACGATCGTCCTACACGGCGAGTCCGACGGCGTCGCGCCGCCCGAGTCATCGGCGGGCCACGCACGCCATTTCACCGGCCCCTATCAGCGCCGCCTGATCCCGCTCGCCGGCCACAACATTCCGCAGGACACGCCGGAGCCGTTCGCGCGGGCGGTGCTCGATCTGGTACACGCTCGCGGTTCGGGGTCCTCAACGCTTTCTTAAAGTTTATCGGCCGTTAATCGCTTCAAGGGCGGTGCATCGAGGGGCGCGCGATTATTGACGGCCATATGGTCCCATGATATCCCAGAATTTCCCATTAAGGGCTATCGCTGCTGCATTCCAAGGCACTGTCACAACTGCCTTTTTTGCCCGCAGCGACAACCTTGTGGATGACCGGGCAGGGGCTGCGATAGGCGCGCGAGTGCGTGCCGGCGCACGCAAGGGGCGACATGGACCGCTTCGTGTCCAACTACACGCTACGCCTCGATGCCAAGGGTCGCGTGTCGATCCCGGCGCCCTACCGCGCGGTGCTGGCGCGCGACGGCTTCGATGGACTTTACTGCTATCCGGCGCCCGACCGGCCGGCGATCGATGCCGGCGGCAACGCCCTGCTCGGCGAGATCGACGCGTTGATCGCGCGCTACACGCCCTATTCGGACCAGCGCGAGGCCTCGACGCTGGCGCTCTACGGCACGAGCGAGACGTTGAAGCTCGATGGCGAGGGTCGCGTGATCCTCTCGGATGCGCTCAAGGCGCACGCCGGGATCACGGAGGCGGCCGCCTTCGTCGGCCTCGGCCACAAGTTTCAGATCTGGGAGCCTGGACGCTTCCGCGCGCAGCTCGCGGAGGCCACCGGGACGATGCGCGCGCTCAAGAAGCAACTGGGATCCCCGATGGCGGCGCACGACGCGCAAGGGGCACGGGAATGACGATGGGCAGCGGCGGCCGGACTGCCGCCGCTGGCGGACTGGCCCGTCACATTCCCGTGCTCGCCCGCCAGGTGTTGGAGTTCCTCTCGCCGCGGGATGGCGGCGTCTACGTCGACGCGACCTTCGGCGCGGGCGGCCACGCGCGCGCCATCCTCGAGGCCGCCGACGCCCAAGTGATCGGCATCGACCGCGACCCTAGCGCGATCGCGGGCGGGGCAGTGCTTGCCGAGCGCCATCCCGGCCGCCTGCGGCTGGTCACCGATCGCTTTTCCCGTCTCGATGACGTGGTACGCGCGCACGGGCTCGCGGCGGTCGACGGCGTCCTGCTCGACGTCGGCGTCTCTTCCATGCAGCTCGATGAAGCCGCGCGCGGCTTTTCGTTCCGCCTCGACGGCCCGCTCGACATGCGCATGGGCGCCGACGGGGCGAGCGCCGCCGACGTGGTCGCCGCGGCATCGGAACGCGATCTGAGCCGGATCATCGCGATGCTCGGCGAGGAGCGCCATGCGCGCGGCGTTGCGCGCGCGATCGTTGCCGCGCGCCGCGAACGGCCGATCACCATCACGCGCGAGCTCGCCGATATCGTTGCGCGCGTCGTGCGCGCGAAGCCGAACGACATCCATCCAGCGACGCGCACGTTCCAGGCGCTACGCATCCTGGTCAACGACGAGCTCGCCGAGATCGCCGCCGCGCTCGCCGCGGCCGAGCGCGTGCTCAAGCCCGGAGGCCGGCTCGCGGCAATCGCCTTCCATTCGCTCGAAGACCGCATCGTCAAGACGTTCCTGGCCGAGCGCGGCAAGGTCATGCGCGGCTCGCGCCATCAGCCGGAGGTCGTCAGCATGGCGCCGAGCTTCCGCGTGCTCACCAAGCGGCCGGTCGTCGCCGACGAGGCCGAGGTCGCCGCCAACCCGCGTGCGCGCTCCGCCAAGTTGCGCGCCGCCGAGCGCACCGATGCTGCCGTGCACGTATTTGACGCCGCCGTCCTGTTGCCGCGCGTGCCCGCGCTCCTTGACATCATGGGACGACGATGATCCTGCGCATCCTCCATCTCATCGTGCTTGCGGCGCTCGTGCTTGCGGCGGCCGATGTCTACAAGATCAAGTACGAGTCGACCCTGCAGGCCGAACGCGTGGTCCGGCTGCGCAATGAGATCCGCCGCGAGCAGGACGCGATCGCGACCCTGCGTGCCGAATGGAGCAAGCTCGATCGGCCCGAGCGCGTGCAGCAGCTCGCACAGCGCCACCTCGCGCTCAAGCCGGTCGAGACTTCGCAGTTCGACATGCTCGACCGCCTGCCGCCGAAACCGGTCGAGATCGTGCCGCCCGGCACCTCCGATCCGATCGGCGCCATCATCGAAACGCTTGCCGATCCCGATGCGCTGACCGGCAGCGTCGAGCCGCCGGAGGCGAGATGAACGAGCCTGCCGCTCCCGCGACGCCCAAGGAGCCCTGGCGGCAGCGCCTGGTGCGCGCATTGCTGTACGGCCGCAACGTCGATCGCTCGGCCAAGGCGCGCGCGCGCATCGCGCTCGCGATCGTCGCCTTCGGCGCCGTATACGCCGTGATCGCGGGACGGCTGGTGCTGTACGCGATCGGGCCCGAGAGCCACGCCGCGCGCCGCATCGGCTCCGCCGACGCGGTTGCGACCGCGCGGCCCGACATCCTCGATCGCCGCGGCGAGATCCTCGCCACCGACGTGCGTGCGCCCTCGCTGTTCGGCGAGCCGAAGAAGCTGATCGACGTCGACGAGGCGGTCGAGCTCCTGTCCGCGGTGCTGCCCGACCTCGAAGCGCCTGAGGTGCGCGTGCGCCTCGCCGACAAGCGGCGCGGTTTCGTCTGGCTCAAGCGCGAGATCTCGGCCAAGCAGCAGCACGAGATCCATGGTCTTGGGCTGCCCGGCATCGGTTTCCTCAACGAGAACAAGCGCGTCTATCCGAACGGCGCGGAAATCTCGCACCTCATCGGTCACGTCAACATCGACAATCAGGGCATCGCCGGCATCGAGAAGTGGCTCGACGGCAACGGGCTCGCGGCGCTGCATGCGGCCGGTCTCGCGGCCGACCGGCTGCAGAAACCGGTCGAGCTGGCGGTCGATCTGCGCGTGCAGCACGCGTTGCGCGACGAACTCATCGCCGCGTTCGTGAAGTTCAAGGCCAAGGCCGCGGCCGGGCTTATCGTCGATGTGCGCACCGGCGAGATCCTCGCCATGGTGTCGGTGCCGGACTACGACCCCAACAGTCCGCGCGAGGCCAACGATCCGACCCGCATCAACCGGCTCACCACCGGCGTGTTCGAAATGGGCTCGACCTTCAAGGCGCTCACCTTCGCGATGGCGCTCAACTCCGGCAAGGTGACGCTCAACTCCTCGTTCGACGCGCGCGGCTCGCTGCGCTACGGCAAGTTCGCCATCAACGACTATCACGCGCAGCGCCGCGTACTCACCGTGCCGGAAATCTTCACCTATTCGTCGAACATCGGCACCGCCAAGATGGCGCTCGCGCTCGGCGTCGACGCCCACCGCTCCTTCCTCAAGAAGGTCGGCCAGCTCGACCGCCTGCGCACCGAATTGCCCGAGAGCGCCGAGCCGCTGGTGCCGAAGCGCTGGGGCGAGCTGAACACGGTCACCATCGCGTTCGGCCACGGCCTCTCGGTCGCGCCGCTGCAGGCCGTGATGGCGGTGAGCGCGCTGGTCAACGGCGGCATGATGATTCCGCCGACCTTCCTCAAGCGCAGCGAGGAAGAGGCGCAGAAGCTCGGCGTACGCGTGATCAAGCCCGAGACCAGCGCGATGATGCGCTACCTGATGCGCCTCAACGCCGAGAAGGGCACCGCCAGCAAGGCCGACGTGAAAGGCTACTACGTCGGCGGCAAGACCGGCACGGCCGAGAAGGTCGTCAACGGGCGCTACGCCAAGAACAAGCTGCTCACTACCTTCACCGCGGTGCTGCCGGCCGACGCGCCGCGTTACCAGGTCCTGATCATGTTCGACGAGCCGCAGGGACTGCCCGAGACCCACGGCTATGCGACCTCGGGCTGGAACGCCGCGCCGGTCGCCGGCAAGGTGATCTCCCGTATTGCGCCGTTACTTGGCCTTGAGCCGCGGCTCGACCTGCCCAAGGCGGAGCAGCTGATCCTCGCCAACATGAAACCGGCGCGGTGATCGCGCGGCGGCGAGGGCAGTGGTAGCCTGCGCCGAATCATGCCCCCGCAAGGCCTATGAAGCTTAGCGATCTGCTCGAATCCGACGCCACGCTCGATGAGCGCTTCGGCAACCTCGCCGTCGGGGGCATCGCGCTCGACAGCCGCAAGGTCACGCGCGGCGATCTGTTCGTGGCGGTGCCGGGCGGCAAGGCCGACGGGTTCGCCTTCGTCCCGCAGGCGCTCGCCGCAGGCGCCGCCGTGGTCATGGCGGAGCGCGCGCCCGACCGGCTGCCTGAGGGCGTCGCGTTCGTGCGCGTCCCCAACGCGCGCCGCGCGCTCGCGATCGCCGCGGCGAAGTTTCATCCGCGCCAGCCCGCCACCATCGCGGCCGTCACGGGCACGAGCGGCAAGACCTCCGTCGCCGCATTCACGCGCCAGATCTGGGCCACGCTCGGGCAGCAAGCCGCCAGCATCGGCACCGTCGGCGTGGTCACGCCGAAGCAGGAAGTGTACGGCTCGCTCACCACGCCCGATCCGGTCGAGCTGGCGCGCACGGTCGACGCGCTTGCGGGCGACGGCATCACGCATCTGGCGATCGAGGCCTCGTCGCATGGGCTCGATCAGCACCGGCTTGACGGTCTGCGCATCGTGGTGGGCGGCTTCACCAACCTCACGCGCGACCATCTCGACTATCATCGCACGCCCGAGGCCTATCTCGCCGCCAAGCTCATCCTGTTCGAACGCCTTGTCGTCGCGGGCGGCGCCGCGGTGATCGATGTCGATCATGACGGGGCCGACGCGATGACCGCGGCCGCCAACGCGCGCAAGCTTGCGCTGCTGACCGTCGGTCGCAATGGTAGCGGCATCCGCTTGATCGAAAACGAGATCGACGGTTTCTCGCAGACGCTGCAGATCGAGCACGCCGGCAAGCGGCACCGCGTGCGGCTGCCGCTGGTCGGCGCTTTCCAGGTGGAGAACGCGCTGATTGCCGCCGGCATGGCGATCGCGACGGGCAGCGAACCGGCGGCGACGTTCGCCGCGCTCGAAGGCCTCGCAGGCGCCAAGGGCCGGCTGGAGCTGGTCGGCCAGCGCGGCGGCGCGCCGATCTTCGTCGACTACGCCCACAAGCCGGATGCGCTCGCCAAGGCACTGGAGGCGTTGCGGCCCTACGCGAAACGCAAGCTCGTGGTGGTGTTCGGCGCCGGCGGCGACCGCGACCAGGGCAAGCGGCCGCTGATGGGCGCGATTGCGGCCGAGAAGGCCGACCGCGTCATCGTTACCGACGACAATCCGCGAAGCGAGGATCCGGCCGCGATCCGCGCCGCGATCCTGCAGGCCGCACCTGGCGCGGCCGAGATCGGCGACCGGCGCGCGGCGATCCGCCGCGCCATCGCGGACCTTGGGCCCGGCGACGTGCTGCTCATCGCCGGCAAAGGCCATGAAAGCGGCCAGATTGTCGGCGACGCGGTGCTGCCGTTCACCGATCATGAGGCGGTGGCGACCGCACTCAAGGAGAAGGTGGCATGAGCGTCTCTGCGCTCTGGACCCTCGACGCCATGGTTGCCGCCATGAGCGCCGGGCGCGCGGGTGCGCTGCCGGCCGGCGTGACGGGTCTTTCGATCGACACGCGCACGCTGAAAGCCGGCGAGGCGTTCTTCGCCATCCAGGGCGAAAACCGCGACGGGCACGACTTCGTCGCAGCCGCCCTGCAGGCCGGCGCAGGCCTCGCGGTGGTGTCGCAGGCCAAGCGCGGCGCGATGCCGGCAGGTGCGCCGCTGCTGTTCGTTGCGGACGTGCTCGCCGCCTTGAACGATCTCGCCCGTGCGTCACGCTCGCGCTCGCGCGCGCGGATCGTCGCGGTCACCGGCTCGGTCGGCAAGACCGGCACCAAGGAGGCGCTGCGGCTCGCGCTCGGCGGGCAGGGCGAGACCCACGCGTCGGCCGCCTCCTACAACAACCACTGGGGCGTGCCGCTGTCGCTCGCGCTCATGTCGGCGACGACGAAATACGGCGTGTTCGAGATCGGCATGAACCATGCCGGCGAGATCACGCCGCTGACCCTCCTGGTGCGCCCGCATGTCGCCGTCGTCACCGGAATCGAGCCGGTGCATCTGGAGTATTTCGGCACGCTCGACGCCATCGCCGACGCCAAGGCCGAGATCTTCTCCGGAGTCGAGCCCGGCGGCGCGGCCGTGATCAACCGCGACAGCGCCCAGTTCCCGCGCCTCGCGGCCGCGGCGACCGCGGCCGGAGTGGGCCGCATCGTGTCGTTCGGCGAGCACGCCGACGCCGACGCGCGGCTCGTCGACGTGGCGCTGCAGCCGGAAACCTCGGTCGTGCGGGCGCGTATTCTCGGCGCCGACGTGACTTACAAGCTCGGTGCGCCGGGGCGCCATGTGGTGCAGAACTCGCTCGGTGTGCTCGCCGCCGCGGTCTATGCGGGCGCCGATCTCGCGGTTGCGGCGCTCGCGCTCGCCGTACTCGAACCGCCGGTTGGCCGCGGTCGGCGTACCGTCCTCGATCTCGGCGGCGGAACTGCGCTGCTGATCGATGAGAGCTACAACGCCAACCCCACCTCGATGCGCGCGGCACTCGCGCTGCTCGGCCAGGCAGCGGTCGGCCGGCATGGGCGCCGCATCGCGGTACTGGGTGACATGCTGGAGCTGGGAGCGCCGGCCGCTGCGCTGCACCGTGGCCTTGCCGAGGCGGTCGCGGCGAACCGTATCGATCTCGTCTATTGCGCCGGCGCGCTGATGAAATCGCTATGGGATGCCCTTCCCTCGGAGCGCAGAGGCGGCTATGCGGACAGCGCGGCGGCGCTCCAGCCGCAGGTGGTCGCGGCGGTACGGGACGGCGACGCCGTCATGGTCAAGGGCTCGCTCGGCTCGCGCATGGGACCGATCGTCAAAGCGCTTGCGCGCGCCCACGCGCAGACCGCGCAACAGGCGACGGCGCAGGGTTGACACGATGCTCTATTGGCTCGCCGATTACGCCGACAAGATCTCGGTGCTCAACGTTTTCCGCTACCTCACGGTGCGCACCGGCGGAGCGACGACGACGGCGTTCCTGTTCGTCTTCCTGTTCGGGCCGACGGTCATCAACCTCTTGCGCCTGAAGCAGGGCAAGGGCCAGCCGATCCGCGAGGACGGGCCGGAGTCGCACATGGTCAGCAAGCGCGGCACCCCCACCATGGGCGGGCTGATGATCCTCTCCGGCGTCACCGTCGCGACGGTGCTGTGGGCGAACCCGACCAACCCGTACGTCTGGATCGTGCTCGGGGTGACGCTCGGCTTCGGCCTGGTCGGCTTCTACGACGACTACGTCAAGGTGACGAAGCAGACCCACGGCGGCATTTCCGGGCGGCTGCGGCTCGCGATCGAGGCGATCATCGCGGCGGCCGCATGCTTCGCCATCGCCAGCCTGGGCCGTCCGCCGTTCGCCACTTCGCTCGCGCTTCCGTTCTTCAAGGAGCTGATCTTCGATCTCGGCTGGTTCTTCGTCGTGTTGGGCGCCTTCGTCATCGTGGGCGCCGGCAACGCCGTCAATCTCACCGACGGCCTCGACGGCCTCGCCATCGGCCCGGTGATGGTGGCCGCCCTGTGCTTCGCCGTCATCGCCTATCTGGTCGGCAATGCGTTGTATTCCGACTACCTGCAGATCCATTTCGTGCCCGGCACCGGCGAGCTGGTCGTGTTGTGCGGTGCCGTGCTCGGCGCCGGCCTCGGCTTTCTGTGGTTCAACGCGCCGCCGGCCTCGATCTTCATGGGCGACACCGGCTCGCTCGCGCTCGGCGGGCTGCTCGGCACGGTCGCGGTCGCCACCAAGCACGAAATCCAGCTCGCCATCATCGGCGGTCTGTTCGTGCTCGAAGCGGTCTCGGTGATCGTGCAGGTGATTTCGTTCAAGCTCACCGGCAAGCGCGTGTTCATGATGGCGCCGCTGCACCACCACTTCGAGAAGAAGGGCTGGACCGAGCCGCAGATCGTGATCCGCTTCTGGATCATCTCGATCGTGCTCGCGCTTGCCGGGCTATCGACGCTGAAGTTGCGATGATCCCGGTCACCACCTTCGCCGGCAGGCGCGTCGCCGTGTTCGGGCTCGGGGCTTCCGGGTTGGCGAGCGCGAGCGCGCTTGTGGCCGGCGGCGCCGACGTGGTCGCATGGGACGACCTGGACGACACCATCGCCAAGGCGCGCGCCGCTGGCCTCCCGGTCGAGGACTTGCGCCGTGCCGACTGGTCGAAGATCGCGGCGCTGGTGCTCGCGCCGGGCGTGCCGCTCACCCATCCGGCGCCGCACTGGGTGGTCGGGCTTGCGCGCAACGCCGCGGTGCAAGTGATCGGCGACATCGAGCTTTATTGCCGCGAGCGGCGGAGCATTGCGCCCGACGCGCCGTTCATCGCCATCACCGGCACCAACGGCAAGTCGACCACCACCGCGCTGGTGGCGCACGTGTTTCGCAGCGCCGGCTACGACGCCGAGCTCGGCGGCAACATCGGCACGGCGATCCTCTCGTTGCAGCCGCCGGCTACGGGGCGCGTGCACGTGATCGAATGCTCGTCGTTCCAGATCGACCTTGCGCCCAGGCTCGATCCTTCGATCGGCATCCTGCTCAACATCAGCGAGGACCACCTCGATCGCCACGGGAGCTTGCGCGAGTACGCCGCGATCAAGGAGCGCCTGGTCGCCGGCGTGCAGCAGGACGGCAGCGCCGTCGTCGGCGTCGACGACAACTGGTGCCAGGCCATCGCCGACCGCATCGACCGCAACGGCAAGCGCGTGGTGCGCGTGTCGGTGCGCCGGCCGCTCTCGGACGGGCTCTATGTCGAGGGCTCGCAGGTGATGCAGGCGGCGGGCGGCACCGCCCGCCCCGTCGTCGATATCGGCGGCATCGGTTCGCTGCGCGGGCTGCACAACGCGCAGAACGCGGCATGCGCGACCGGTGCCGCGCTCGCGATGGGGCTTGCACCCGACGCGATCGAGCGCGGGCTGAAGTCGTTCCCCGGACTTGCGCATCGCATGGAGCAGGTCGCCCGCATCGGGCCGGTGCTGTTCGTCAACGACTCCAAGGCCACCAATGCGGATGCCGCCGCGCGTGCGCTCGCGAGCTTCTCGGACATCTTCTGGATCGCCGGCGGCAAGCCGAAGAGCGGCGGCATCACGGCGCTCAGCGGCTACTTCCCGCGTATCCGCAAGGCCTATCTGATCGGGGAGGCGGCCGGGGAATTCGCCGGCACCCTGCAGGGCAAGGCCGCCTATGTGGTTGCCGGCACACTCGAACGAGCGGTCGAGCTTGCGGCGCGCGACGCCGCGGCGACCGAGTCCAAGGAACCGGTCGTGCTGTTGTCGCCGGCTTGCGCGTCCTACGACCAGTACCGCAATTTCGAGCTGCGCGGGGCGGCGTTCCGCGCCGCGGTGCTGGGGCTGCCGGGAGTCGTTAATCCTTCGTAAACCATCCGGAGTCACGACTGAAGGTCGCTCAGGATGGGGATGGTCATGATCTCGCGCGTCGAGCGCACGCCTTTCGCCGCTTGGTGGTGGACGGTCGACAAGCTCATGCTCGGCGCGGTCGCGGTGCTGATGCTCGCCGGCATCGTGCTCTCGCTCGCCGCGAGCCCGCCGGTCGCGACCCGCATCGGGCTTGACGCGTTCCACTTCGTCAACCGCCACGTGATCTACCTGCTGCCTGCCTTCGCGGTGCTGATCGCGACCTCGTTCCTCACGCCGCAATCGATCCGCCGCGTCGCGCTTGCCGTGTTCGTCGTCGGCCTTGCGCTCACGGCCGCGACCTTGGTGTTCGGCGCCGAGGTGAAAGGCGCGCGGCGCTGGATCGTGCTCCTGGGCGTCAATATCCAGCCCTCGGAGTTCGTCAAGCCGGCCTTCGTGATCCTGATCTCGTGGCTGTTCGCCGAGTCGACGCGCAAGCCCGACATGCCGGCCAACACGATCGCGCTCGCCTTGCTGACGCTGGTCGTCGCGCTGTTGGTGCTGCAGCCCGATTTCGGGCAGACCATGCTGATCGCACTGGTGTGGGGCGCGCTGTTCTTCATGGCCGGCATGCGCTTCGTATGGGTGATCGGGCTTGCCGGTTCGGCGGCGATCGGGCTGGTCGGCGCCTTCTACACGGTCCCGCACGTGGCGCGCCGCATCAAGCGCTTCCTCGATCCGTCCTCGGGCGACACCTTCCAGGTCGCCAATGCGATCGAATCGTTCGTGCGCGGCGGTTGGTTCGGGCGCGGTCCGGGCGAGGGCACGGTCAAGCGCATCCTGCCCGACAGCCACGCCGACTTCGTGTTCGCGGTGGCGGCCGAGGAGTTCGGCATCGTACTCTGCCTTGCCCTGGTCGCCCTGTTCGCCTTCGTGGTCATGCGCGCTCTCGGCCACGCCTTGCGCGACCACGATCCGTTCACGCGCTTTGCCACCGCCGGTCTGGCAATCCTGTTCGGCACGCAGTCGGCGATCAACATGGCGGTGAACCTGCACCTGATCCCTGCCAAGGGCATGACCTTGCCGTTCATCTCCTACGGCGGCTCGTCCATGATCTCGCTCGCCTACGGCATCGGCATGCTGCTGGCGCTCACGCGCGAACGCCCGCGCTCGGAGATGCTCGCGGCCTCCGACCTGCCGGCGAGACCGGCTTGATGGGCGACGGGCGCGTGCTCGTCCTGCTCGCGGCCGGCGGCACCGGCGGCCACCTGTTCCCGGCCGAGGCCTTGAGTGCCGCGCTCGGGCGCCGCGGCGCGGCGGTGCATCTTGCGACCGACGAGCGGGCGGCGCGCTACGGCGAAAACTTTCCCGCCGAGGCGATCCACGTCGTTCCGAGCGCGACCTTCGGACGGCGCAACCCGGTCGCGCTCGCGAAGGCCGCGACGAGGCTCGCCTACGGTTTCGCCAAAGCCTACCTGCTGCTCGGTCGCATCAGGCCGGCGGTTGCGGTCGGCTTCGGCGGCTACCCGACCTTGCCGCCGATGCTCGCCGCGGGCGTGCGCGGCATCCCGACCGTGATCCACGACGCCAACGCGGTGATGGGGCGCGCCAACCGGCTGCTCAGCGGCCGCGTCGGCGCGATCGCGACCAGCTTTCCCGGAGTGCTTGATCGCGATCCGGAACTCGCCGCCAAGGCGACCGTCACCGGCAATCCACTGCGGCCGGCCGTGATGGCGGCAGCGGCACAGGGATATGCATATGAGCCGGCAGGCCGGTTCAGCATCCTGGTGTTCGGCGGCAGCCAGGGTGCGCGCGTCATGGCGCAGGTGGTGCCGCCGGCGATCGAGCTGCTGCCGGTCGCGCTGCGCGCGCAGCTCAGCATCGTGCAGCAGGCGCGCGAGGAGGATCTCGAACGCGTGCGCCAAGCCTATGGGCGCATCGCCGTTGCGGCCGAGGTGGCGCCGTTCTTTTCCGACTTGCCCCGGCGGATGGCCGACGCCCGCCTCGTGGTGTCGCGTTCCGGCGCCGGAACGGTGGCCGAGCTCGCCGCGATCGGCCGACCTTCCATCCTGGTGCCGTTGCCGCACGCGCTCGACCAGGATCAGCTGGCCAATGCCAGCGTGCTGGGCACCGCCGGCGGCGCGATCCTGCTGCCGCAGAGCGCCTTCACTCCCGAACGGCTGGCGCGTGAGATCGCGACGCTCGCAGCACAGCCCGCAAGGCTCGCAGCAATGGCGGCCGGCGCCAAGGCGGTCGGGCGGATCGACGCGGCCGAGCGGCTCGCCGATCTGGTGTTGCGCACGGCTGATATGATACCGGCTTCACGCTGATTTGCTGCCGTTGGGGACTGGTAGGGGCATGAAACTGCCGCGCGACATCGGGCCGATCCATTTCGTCGGCATCGGCGGTATCGGGATGAGCGGCATCGCCGAGGTGCTGGTCAACCTCGGCTACACGGTGCAGGGTTCGGACGCCGCCGACAGCGCCAACGTCAAGCGCCTGCGCGAGAAGGGCGTGCGGGTCGGCATCGGGCACGCCGCGGACAATCTCGGCGACGCCGCCGTGGTGGTGGTGTCGACCGCGATCAAGCGCGACAACGCGGAACTCGCGGCCGCCCGCGCGCGGCGCCTGCCGGTCGTGCGCCGCGCCGAGATGCTGGCCGAGCTGATGCGGCTCAAGAGCTGCGTCGCCATTGCCGGCACCCATGGCAAAACCACCACCACCTCGATGGTCGCGGCGCTGCTCGAGGCCGGCGGCTTCGATCCGACCGTGATCAATGGCGGCATCATCAACGCCTACGGAACCAATGCGCGGCTCGGCGCCGGCGACTGGATGGTGGTGGAGGCCGACGAATCCGACGGCACCTTTCTCAAGCTGCCGACCGACATCGCCATCGTCACCAATGTCGACCCCGAGCACCTCGACCACTTCAAGACCTTCGCGGCGATCGAGCAGGCGTTCCAGGCCTTCGTCGAGAACCTGCCGTTCTACGGATTCGCCGTGATGTGCACCGACCATCCGGTGGTGCAGACCCTGGTCGGCCGCATCGAGGACCGGCGCGTCGTCACCTATGGGGAGAACCCGCAGGCCGACGCGCGGCTGGTCGATCTGACGCATCGCGACGGGCAGTCGCGGTTCGCGGTGCAATTCCGCGATCGCGCCGGCAACGTCGCACATACAATCGACAGCCTGACCTTGCCGATGCCGGGACGCCACAACGCGCTCAATGCCACTGCCGCGATTGCGGTCGCGCGCGAGCTCGGCATGGCGGACGAGGCGATCCGCAAGGCGCTGCAGGGCTTCGGCGGCGTCAAGCGCCGTTTCACGCGCACCGGCGAATGGAACGGCGTGACCATCGTCGATGACTACGGCCATCATCCGGTCGAGATCGCGGCCGTGCTCAAGGCGGCGCGCGAGTCGAGCAACGGCCAGGTGATCGCCGTGATGCAGCCGCACCGCTATACGCGGCTCTCGGCGCTGTTCGAACAGTTCTGCACCTGCTTCAACGACGCCGATGCGGTGATCGTCGCGCAGGTCTATGCGGCCGGCGAACAGCCGATCGCCGGCGCCGATCGTGATTCGCTGGTGCAGGGCCTGCGCGCCCGCGGACACCGTCGGGTGATCGCGCTCGACGGCTCCGAGCAGCTTGCATCACTGTTGAGGCCGCTGGCGAAGCCCGGCGACTATGTGGTGTGCCTCGGGGCCGGCAACATCACGCAATGGGCCTACGCGCTGCCGGACGAGCTGAAGGCTCTGGGGTGACGGTCAGGAAGACAGGGAGAGAAGACATGATCATCGCCATGCCGGTTTACGATGATGTCGACATGCTCGACGTCGCGGGCCCGTACGAGATGTTCTCATGGGCGGACATCACGGTCGAACTCCTGGCGGAAAAGCCCGGCCTGCTCAAATTCCGCAACGGCTTCTGCTTCGAGGCGAAGAAGGGATTCAAGGATGCCGGTACGTATGACGCGCTCTGGGTGCCCGGCGGCGATCCGGCGGCGCTTGCCCGTCTCATGGGCGGTCCCAACCGCACCTATCTCGACTTCCTGATCCGGCAAAGCAAGCAGACGCCCTGGGTCTGCTCGGTGTGCGAAGGCGCCTTGCTGCTCGCCGCCGCCGGCCTGCTCGACGGTTACGAGATGACGACGCATTGGGCCTTTGTCGCGTGCATCAAGGAGCGCTTTCCCAAGGTCATCCTGGTCGAAGGCCATCCGCGCTTCCATATCGACCGCAATCGGCTCACCGGCGGCGGAATCTCGTCCGGACTGGACGAGGCCCTCAAGCTGATCGAACTGCTGCTCGGCACCGACAAGGCCAAGTACGTCCAGCAGATGACGCAGTATTATCCGTGCCCGCCGGTCGCGAGCGTGATCCCGCCCACGCCGCCGTGTCCGGTTCCAGTGAAAATCCCGCCGTCGCGCAACAGCTACGCCGACGACGCGAAGCGCGTGAGCCGAGGGTAGTGCCTGGCGCTAAGACGCCGGAGCCATGCATTGCGGCGAAGTCGGCACGTCACTATTCTGTGGTGAGCCAGAACCGCGGGATTGCTGCGATGAACAAGGCTCTTCGTGACGAACTGATGCAACTGAGCCCAGCCGAACGTATCGAACTGGCGCATGAGCTATGGGACAGCGTTCATCCCCCGGGCTCGTCTCGGTCCGGCGAGCCTTTTGTGCTCACGGAAGAGCAGAAGGCAGAGCTTGACCGTCGGCTTGAAGAGCATGAACGAAATCCCGAATGTGCCGAGCCTTGGGAAGTGGTTCGTGCGCGTCTTTGGGCGCGCTTCGATAAATGAATCGAACGCTTGTCGTTGCGCCTGAAGCTGAAGCCGAAATCGATCAAGCGGCCGACTGGTACGACCAATACAGTCGAAGAGCCGCAGCCGGCTTTCGTGACGCCGTAGACAGAGCGCTCGAGATCATTCGCAATAATCCCGAGCAGTACCAAGTCGTTTATCGCCACACGCGCAGGGTACTGCTGGGCGGATATCCATTTGCCTTATTTTACACCGTCACCAGGACGCAAGTAGCCGGCATATCCTGCTTTCATACGGCGCGGGATCCCAAGCTGTGGCGATGATATTTCCGGACATCATCGCTGAACTGAAGTCCCGCACCCCGCAATTGCGCGGCCGGCTCCTCGCCGACCAGTCGCTCGCCGAGCTCACCTGGTTCCGCGTCGGCGGGCCGGCGCAGGCGCTGTTCATGCCGGAGGACGAGGAAGACCTCGCCGACGCGTTGGCCAACCTGCCTCCGGATATTCCCGTTACCGTCATTGGGCTCGGCTCCAACCTCATCGTGCGCGACGGCGGCGTGCCGGGCCTGGTGATCCGGCTCGGGCGCGGCTTCAACGCGGTGACCGTCGAATTGGGCCAGCGTGTGCGCGCCGGGGCGGCGGTGCCCGACGTGATGGTCGCGCGCGCCGCGCAGCAGGCCGGCATCGCGGGACTTGCGTTCTATCGCGGCATCCCGGGCGCGATCGGCGGCGCACTGCGCATGAACGGCGGCGCCTATGGGCGTGAGACCAAGGATACGCTCATCGAAGCACGCGGTGTCGACCGCGCCGGCAACGTTCGCGTCTATGCGAATGGGGACATGGAATTCAGCTACCGCCATTGCGGCGTGCCCGAAGATGTCGTGTTCACCCAGGCCGTGTTTGAAGGCCAGGCCGGCGATCCCGCCGCGATCGCGGCCGAGATGGAACGGGTCACCGAGGCGCGTGAGGCGACGCAGCCGGTCAAGAGCCGCACCGGCGGCTCGACCTTCAAGAACCCGCCCGGCGGCAAGGCGTGGCAGCTGATCGATGCCGCCGGTTGCCGCGGCCTCAGGCGCGGCGGCGCTCAGGTGTCCGAGCTGCACTGCAACTTCCTGATCAACCTCGGGGCCGCGAGCGCGGCCGACATCGAAGGGCTGGGGGAGGAGGTGCGCAGCCGGGTGCGCGAACACAGCGGGGTGGAGCTGGAGTGGGAAATCAGGCGCATCGGCGTCGAGGCAGGTCTTTCAAAAAGGTCGTGAATCACATCATTTGATTTTCGGCGGAACTCCAGGAGTGCGGCGCGGAGGTCGGAAGAGGGCATGGGCAAGCACGTGGCCGTGCTGATGGGCGGCTGGTCGGCGGAGCGCGAGGTGAGCGTGCGCTCGGGTCGCGCCTGCGCCGATGCGCTCGAAACCCAGGGCTATCGCGTCACCAAGATCGACGTCGGACGCGACATCGCAAACGTGCTGCAGGCGCTGAAACCCGATGTCGCGCTCAATCTGCTGCATGGCCGCCCGGGCGAGGACGGTACGTTGCAGGGTATCCTGGAGATCATCGGCATCCCCTACAGCCACTCCGGCGTGCTCGCTTCGGCGCTGGCGATGGAGAAGGACCTGGCCAAGACGCTGCTCAAGGCGGCCGGCGTCCCGGTGCCGGGCGGCGTGGTGGTGTCGCGCCAAGCCGCCGCCAAGGAGCATCTGCTGACGCGGCCCTACGTCATCAAGCCGGTAGCGGAGGGCTCCAGCGTAGGGGTGTTCATCGTCACCGACGCGCACGATCATCCGCCGCAGGAGCTTTACCGCGACGACTGGCCGTTCGGCGACCGGGTGCTGTGCGAGCCGTTCATCCCCGGCAAGGAGCTGACCTGCGCGGTGATGGGCGATGAGGTGTTCGGCGTCATCGAGATCGAGGCGGTGGCGGCACGCTTCTACGATTACAAGTCAAAGTACGCGCCGGGCGGCTCGCGCCATCTGCTGCCGGCGCCGATCGCTCCGGAGGTGTACGAAGAGACGCGCCGCTTGTGCCTTGCGGCGCACCGCGCGCTCGGCTGCCGCGGGGTCAGCCGTGCCGATTTCCGCTACGACGACAGCAAGGACGGGGTGAGCGGGCTGTTCTGCCTCGAGGTCAACACGCAGCCGGGCATGACCGAGACCTCGCTGGTGCCCGAGCTTGCCGCCCACGCCGGCCTGTCGTTTCCCGCGCTGGTGCGCTGGATGGTCGAGGACGCCTCGCTGGAGCGGTGAGGCCTACGCCGCTCAACCATTCTCCGCGCGGGGTTCGCGCGGCGGAACCCCGTTCAGGTCGCGGCGCAGCGTGGCGATGGTCTGATAGACGACCCGCCGGATGCGATTGACCGCGCCCAGGGGGCGATGCTGCGGCAGCGCGTGCCAAGGCGTGAAGGACAAATTCTCGCCAAACCGATCGCGCTCGGGCGTCGCGAACTGCTGCCGCGAAATCGTGATCGTGGCCACCTTGAAGAAGGGAGCGTCGAACTCCTTCCACTCTACCGTCGAGTTCTCGACTTCCATGGCCGGCGAGGTGCGCGGCTGCACCAGGAACTCGAAGCGCGCTTCGCTCGCCTCGAGTTGCCTGATCATCCTTTCGCGCAGAAAGTGCGGCGCCGGAGCGGACGGAATGGTGCTGAGCGGCGGCGTGCACGGCCGCGCGGAGTATTTGACCGCCTGCTTATGGGGCGGGTCGCCGAGGCGATAGGGAACCATCGACCAGTAGCGGATTTCGAGCGGGCTCGCGATTCTCGACGAGATCATCGCATTCAGCAGGATGCTGCTCCGCAAGCCGATAGCCAGGAGCGCCTTGAGTCTCTTGAGCAACGGATTCCTGATGGTGGTCACCCGGACCAGCTTGAGGTAGCGCGCCGGATCGTCGACCATGAACACGGGGTGATTGATCATGATGAAATCCTGCGTCTGCGCATCGCGCTCCTCGGGCAGGATCTTGTCGCCCGGCACATCGAGGAGCTTGATCGCCATGCCGCGCGCGTCCCCCTCGGCGTCGGGCTTCGTGGGATCGGTGTCGCCGTTGGAGAAGCGGATCCACGCCGGATAGCGCCTTCGCGGCACGAACACGCCTTGCGCCAGATGCGCGGGCAGATCGTCTTCCACCTGGAACTCGGCCTGGACGCAGCCGTGCGCCCTTGGATGCGCGTCGCGCAGCGCCGGGCTCTCGCCGACCTCATGCTTGCGCTCAATTCCCGCCGCGATGGTTGCGGCGATCTGCTGCGCGAGCTGCGCCTCGTTCTCCTGCAAGACCTCGCCGAGTTCGGCATCGATGGTCATGGTGTCGGGCATGCGGCGTCTCCCCCTGCGAACCGTGGGCGTCCCTCACGAAAAAGCGACCGAGCGCCAGACTTTCCGTCCATGGTTCGGGCCGGTCGCTTCAAGCTTGCGATTTTAATTGTATGACAATCTAGATACAACTGAGGAGATTTTGCGCCGCTCCCGCAGCGCTTGTAGCCGCCTCCCCCGCGGTGCTTTACCGGATGTTTACCACGGAGTCCGAAGACTCGCGCCTTGCGGCCGACCCGGCGCCCGCGCGGCGCTGCGCGACGTTCGCTTCGGTGATCGATGGAACGCTTCGCTCGATTGTTGATCCCGCGTGTCTCCGTCTCCGCTTCGGCGATGAGGCCGGAGCGGGCCGAAGCCTGGCGCGCCGGGCATCGTCCGTTCGCGCGTGAGGCGACGCACGGCCGTCCCGGCCGCTTCGGGCTGTTCGTGCGGCGCTGGACCTTTCCGCTTGCGCGCCTGTACGTGCCGCGCTTTGCCGGCCTCGCCGCGCTCGTCGCCTTCCTGCTCGCCGCGGCCGGCTACGGCGTGGTGAAGGGCAATCACGTCGGAACCATCGTCGCGGCGATCAAGGACGTGTGCGATGGCGCCGCGAATGTCGCCGGCATGCGCATCGCCGGCGTCTCGCTTTCGGGCCAGCGTCAGGTCGCGCGCGACGACATCTTCGCCGCCGCCGGCGTCACGGGGAGCGCCTCGCTGCTGTTGCTTGACGTCGGCGAGGCGCGCGCCAAGCTCGAAGCGATCCCGTGGATCGCCGAAGCGACGGTGCGCAAGCTTTATCCCGACCGGTTGCAGATCACCGTCGCCGAGCGCGAGGCGTTCGCGCTCTGGCAGCTCGGCGGCAAGGTGGTCGTGATCGCCGCCGACGGCACCGTGCTCGCCCCCGTCGAGAAGCGCTTTGCGGCCCTGCCGTTCGTGGTCGGGCCGGGCGCTGCGACACGCGCGCGCAGCTTACTCGCGGTGCTCGACCGTCACCCGGGGATCCGCGACCAGGTGCGTGCCGCGATCCTGGTGGCGGAGCGGCGCTGGAACCTGCGCCTGAAGAACGGCATCGACGTGCGCCTGCCGGAAACCGGTATCGAGCAGGCGCTGACCCTGCTCGCCACGCTCGATCGCGAGAAGAGCCTGCTCACCCGCGACATCGTTGCGGTCGACCTGCGTCTCGCCGATCGCGTCACCGTGCGCCTCTCCGAGACGCTCGCCGCGCAGCGCGCCGAGGCGCTGAAGAAGGCGACGAAGAAGAAGGGCAGCGACGCCTGAGCGCGACTTACCGGCGCAAGATTCCCAAGCCGGAACTTCTCTCCTCGCTTTGCCAAGAAACATTCGATAGGGCGCCGTCAGCCAGCCGACCAAGCAGGGTCTGATCAAGTGCGCTCGCGTTGTTGCGTGGCGCCGCTAGCTTCAGCAGCGGCGTCAGCGCCCCTTGGTGGTCGCCGGCACGACTTGAGCCGGGGGATTCCTGTAGCGCATTGCGCGCAAATCAGATTCCTTGCCCGCAGTGATTCGCGCGGGGGCGCCGTCCCCGCGCCCGCAGGGGGCATCAAAGGGGAAATGTTGCTTGCCCGCCACGCCGCGCCTGGCCCGGCCGTTGCGCCGGCGGGCCGGCCTGCGCCCCGAGCGGGCCGGGTGTGGCCGGGCCGCATAAGCAGTTGTCCGATCAGGCCGCATTCGTTCCGGGCCGTTCAAATTTTACCAAATGTTTACCAAAGGGCCCGAAGACTCGGGGCCTTGCGGCGGACCGCGCGCATCACGCGCCCGCGCGCCGCGGCGCCAAAGGAATAAGCGCGAAGGCGACGCATGAGCGATCACGACGCGCTCACCCCGAAGATGAAGCCGATCTCGCCGCGGCGCTCGACAATCGTGTGCGCGCTCGACATCGGCACCAGCAAGGTCGTCTGCCTGATCGCGCGGCTGAAGCCGCGCAAGGTGGACGACGTGTTCCGCCGCCGCACCCATTCGGTCGAGCTGCTCGGCATCGGTCATACCCAGGCGCGCGGCGTGAAGGCCGGCATGGTGGTCGACATCGGCGAAGCCGAATACGTGCTGCGCCACGCGCTCGATGCCGCCGAGCGTATGGCCGGCGTGCATATCGATTCCGTCATCGTGCCGGTCGCCGCCGGCGCGACCCAGAGCGAGCTCTATGCCGCGACTGTGCACCTGCAGGGCCCGACCGCGTCGGATGCCGACATCGAGCGCGTGCTCGTCGCCGGCAGCCGGCATTCGGTGCGCCCCGGCCGCGCCGTGGTGCATTCGCTTCCCATCGGCTACGCGCTCGATGAGCAGCGCAACATCCGCGACCCGCGCGGCATGCTTGGCCGCCGGCTCGGCATCGACATGCACGTGGTAACGACCGACGTGGCCGCGACCCGCAACCTGATGCTGCTGGTCGAGCGCTGTCATCTCGGCGTGGAGGCGATGGTGGCATCGCCTTACGTCACCGGACTCGCGGCGCTGGCCGACGACGAGGCCGACCTCGGCGCCGCGGTGGTCGATTTCGGCGCCGGCTCGACCACGGTCGCGGTGTTCTCGGCCGGGCGCTTCGTGCACGTGGAGGGTTTCACGCTCGGCGGCCATCACGTCACGACCGACATCGCGCGCGGCCTCACCACCACGATCGCGGACGCCGAGCGGCTGAAAACGCTCTACGGCGCGGCGCTGTCGGGCCCTTCCGACGACCGCGACATGTTCTCGGTCCCGGCGATCGACGGCGCCGACGCGACGCCGCGCATGATCCCGCGCGCGAGCCTCGTGCGCATCATCCGGCCGCGGGTGGAAGAAATCCTCGAAATGGTGCGCGACCGCCTCGCCGCCTCGCCGTTCGCCGGCGATCCGCGCGGCCGCGTCGTGCTGACCGGCGGGGCGAGCCAGCTCACCGGGCTCTCCGATCTCGCCGCCGGTATCCTCAATCGCCAAGTGCGCATCGGCCGTCCGCTCGGCATCGCCGGGCTGCCCGAGGCCGCCAAGGGACCGGCCTTCGCGGCGGTCGCCGGCCTGCTGGTCTATCCGCAATTCGCCTACCTCGAACACTGCGAACCGCGGAAAACGCGGCAGCTCATGACAGGGACCAATTACTTCGCACGGGTCGGACGATGGCTTCGGGAGAGCTTCTGATGACCTTCAACCCGCTTCGTCACGGCCGGCGCACCGGCCGCCTGCGGCGATCCCGCGTCCGCGCATGCAAGAGGCAGCAGCCATGACCATCAACCTGAAAATGCCCGACATCCGGGAACTCAAGCCGCGCATCACCGTGTTCGGCATCGGCGGCGCGGGCGGCAACGCCGTCAACAACATGATCACCGCCGGGCTCGTCGGCTGCGACTTCGTCGTCGCCAACACCGACGCGCAGGCGCTCACCATGTCCAAGGCCGAGCGCATCATCCAGATGGGCGTGCAGGTGACCGAGGGGCTCGGCGCCGGCTCGCAGCCCGAAGTCGGGCGCGCGGCGGCCGAGGAGGTGATCGACGAGATCCGCGATCACCTGAGCGGCGCGCACATGGTGTTCGTCACCGCCGGCATGGGCGGCGGCACCGGTACCGGCGCAGCGCCCATCGTGGCATTGGCGGCGCGCGAACTCGGCATCCTCACCGTCGGCGTGGTCACCAAGCCGTTCCACTTCGAAGGCCAGCGCCGCATGCGCTTCGCCGATGCCGGCATCGTCGAGCTGCAGAAGGCGGTCGACACGCTGATCGTCATCCCGAACCAGAACCTGTTCCGTGTGGCCAACGAGAAGACCACCTTCGCCGACGCCTTCGCCATGGCCGACCAGGTGCTGTACTCGGGCGTCGCCTGCATCACCGACCTGATGGTGAAGGAAGGCCTGATCAATCTCGACTTCGCCGACGTGCGCGCGGTGATGCGCGAGATGGGCAAGGCGATGATGGGCACCGGCGAAGCCTCGGGCGAGAAGCGCGCGCTGAGCGCGGCCGAAGCCGCGATCTCCAACCCGCTGATCGACGAGACCTCGATGAAGGGCGCCAGGGGCCTGCTGATCTCGATCACCGGCGGCAAGGACCTCACGCTCTACGAAGTCGACGAGGCCGCGACCCGCATCCGCGAGGAGGTCGACGGCGACGCCAATATCATCGTCGGCGCGACCTTCGACGAGAGCCTTGACGGCATCGTGCGCGTGTCCGTGGTCGCGACCGGCGTCGACGTGGCGAACGTACAGCGCCCCGCCGCGAGCAAGCCGATCGCGCAGCCGGCCGCTGCACAAGCTGCTCCGCAGGTGGCGGTGGCGGCGGCGTCGCGTTTGAGCGAGCTGACGCAGACGCTGCGTGCCAACACGCAACGGCTCGCTGAGCGCACCGAGCCCGCGCATCGCGCGGTCGCCCAGGCGCTCGCGGTCGAGCCCGAGGCGCTCTCTGAACCTGCCGTCTCCGCGGAGGCGGTGCCGGTGCCGGCCGCCGCGATCGAGGACGTGACCATCCGGCCGATCGCGCCCAAGCCGTCGCTGTTCGCCGAGACTGGGTCGGAGCATGCCGTTGCGGCCGCCGTGCCGGCCGAGCGGCCGTTCATTCCACCGCGGGCCGAGCAGCCGGCTGGGCGCGCGCCGCGCATGCCGCGCATCGAGGACCTGCCGGTGCCGGCGCAGAACGAGATCCGCGCCCGGCGCGGCGAAGCCGGCGACGCGCACAATCCGGAGAAGCGCCGCATGTCATTGCTGCAACGCCTGGCATCCGTGGGTCTCGGCCGGCGCGAGGAGGCGGGAGCAGACGCACGCCCGACAGCGCGTCCGCCGGTCGCGGAACGGCAGGCACCGCCCATGCCCAAGGTGTCGCCCATGCCTGCGGTGGCACGTCCGCCCGAGGCGGTGTCGGACTATGCCAAGCGCCCGGCCCCGCGCCCGACGCCGCAAGGCCTCGATCAGCACGGCCGCCCTGCGCCTGTGCATAACTCGATCGACGACGACCAGCTCGAAATCCCGGCCTTCCTGCGGCGGCAGGCGAATTGATCGGAATTTGCAGTCAAATAGACCCCGGGGCGGTCAAATGGCCGCCCCGGGCGCTTTTTTGGATGCGCCGTGGTGCTCGTAACACTCGGTAAGAAAGCGTGAATTGGCCTTCCGCCACGGCGTGGTTAAGGTTTTGCCACGAAGGGGCCTTTTGTGGGGACGGGGGCTGGACAATCAAAGTCCGCTTTGCGCTTCCACACAGAGAGACGGCGGGGATACCCGCGGGGGTCAGTGACGGTCGGCGCCGAGAGTTGCCGCGTGGTCACTGTAGGGGTTGCGGAACGGATTATGAAAGCGGGCAGGCAGACCACGCTCGGCGCGCGCACCACCATCTCCGGGGTCGGCGTTCATTCCGGACTTCCTGTCACGCTGACTCTGCAGCCGGCCGAGGCCGGCACCGGTGTCGTCTTTTTGCGCTGCGGCGCGGACGGCCAGCCCGACCGCGAAATCCATGCCCGCGCCGGCTCGGTGACCGCGACCGACCTCGCGACCGTGCTCGGCGACGAAGCCGGCCCTTGCGTCTCGACCATCGAGCACATCATGGCGGCGCTGTGCGGCCTCGGTGTCGATAACGCCATCGTCGAGCTCGACGGTCCCGAGGCGCCGATCATGGACGGCAGCGCAGCGGCTTTCGTCGATGCCATCGACCAAGCCGGCATCGTCTCGCTGTCGGCGCCGCGCCGCTTCACCAAGGTGCTCAAGCCCATCCGCGTCGCCAAGGGCGACGCCTACGGCGAGTTCACGCCGTACGACCGCGGCTTCCGCGTCGATGTCGAGATCGACTTCCCGCACCCGCTGATCGGCCGCCAGGCGATCGCGCTCGAAGTCGAGCCGGTCGCGTTCCGCCGCGAAGTGGCGCGGGCGCGCACCTTCGGCTTCATGAAGGACGTGTCGAAGCTGTGGAGCGCCGGATACGCACTCGGCGCGTCGCTCGAGAACACGCTGGTGGTGTCGGACGAGCGGGTGCTGAACCCGGAGGGCATGCGCTTTGCCGACGAGTTCGTGCGCCACAAGGCGCTCGACGCGATCGGCGATCTCGCGCTTGCCGGTGCACCGATCCTCGGCGCGTACCGCTCGGTGCGCGGCGGCCACAAACTCAATCACGCGGTGCTGTGCGCGTTGATCGCCGACCCGACCGCCTGGACCGTGGTCGAGGCCAGGACGCCGCGCTCGCGCGGGCATGCGGAGGTCGCGGCCGTGGCTCCGGCCTACGGGGCCGACGTTTCCTGACGCCGGCTGCGCCGGGCGGGCGGTGCGCAGGCACGCCCATGGTTAACCCAACTCGCCACATTCCCGGCCGAATGTCGGCTTAAGCGCATGAGCCGCATGGCGAAAACGCCAGGGTTGGGGTAGAAAAGGGCGGAGACTTTTCCGCTAGTGCCCTGAACCCGAAGTTCGCACCCATCGTGCGGCAAGGACGGTTGCGAACTTCGGGTTCAAAAGGGCACTAGAATCATAGAGGTTGCTAGTGTCCCTTGATTCCGAAGTTCGCATCAGAGCATGCCGCGCGGTTTGGCGAACTTCGGAATCGGGACACTAGTTTCACGTCGAAGACGGAATGATCGCGCCGATGGCGATGCGTTGGTTCAAGCCGGCCCAAGCCGGGCAGGGTACGCGGGCGCTTGCCCGGCTGGCCGCCCTGTTCGTGATCGTGGCGGCGTTGCCCGGCTGCAGCATGTTCAATTTCTTCGGCGACAAGGACAACGTCAACATCCCGGACGATCCGGCCGACAAGCTCTACAATGAGGGCCTCTATCTCCTGAACAACAAGCGCGACTACCGCGAGGCCGCCAAGAAATTCGAGGAAGTCGACCGCCAGCACCCCTATTCCGAGTGGGCGCGCAAGGCGCTGATCATGTCGGCCTATGCGCACTACGAGGGGACGCAATACGCGGAATCGATCACCGCGGCGCAGCGCTACGTGACCCTCCACCCCGGCAGCCCCGACGCCGCCTACGCGCAATATCTGATCGGCTCGTCCTACTACGACCAGATCCCCGACGTGACGCGCGACCAGCAGCGCACCGAGAAGGCGATGCAGGCGCTCGAGGAAGTGTCGCGCAAGTATCCCGGCACCGAATACGCGACCGCCGCCAAGCGCAAGCTCGAGGTCGCGCGCGACCAGCTCGCCGGGCGCGAGATGGTGACCGGCCGCTTCTGCCAGAAGCGGCGCGAGTACACCTGCGCCATCAACCGTTTCAAGACGGTCGTCACGCAGTACCAGACCACGCGCCATGTCGAGGAGGCGCTGATGCGGCTCACCGAGGTCTATATGACGCTCGGGGTCGCGGCCGAGGCGCAGACCGCCGCGGCCGTGCTCGGGCATAATTTCCCCGACAGCTCCTGGTACAAGGACGCCTACGCCATCGTGCGCTCTGGCGGGCTCGAGCCGCGCATCAACGAGGGCTCCTGGATCAGCCGCGCGTTCAAGGGGCTCGGGCTCGGCTTCGCCCCCGAGCCGAAGGCGGACAGCGCCGCCGATAGGGCGTTCAAGGGACTGCGCGTCCAGTAGTGTCCCGATTCCGAAGTTCGCCAGCGTTGCAGCACGGTCGGGTGCGAACTTCGGAATCGAAAGGACACTACTAACTCTATGACTCTAGTGCCCCTTTGAACCCGAAGTTCGCAATCGCCCTTGCCTCAAATTCTGTGCGAACTTCGGGTTCGGGGCACTAGACTGCGCGGCGATGCTCTCCCGCCTCTCGATTCGCGACATCGTCCTGATCGAACGGCTCGACATCGATTTCGTCGCCGGACTCTCGGTGCTGACCGGTGAGACCGGCGCCGGCAAGTCGATCCTGCTCGATGCCTTCGCGCTCGCGCTCGGCAGCCGCGGCGACGCGACCCTGGTGCGCCAGGGCGCGAGCCAAGGCCAGGTCACCGCGGTGTTCGACCTCAAGCCCGATCATCCGGCGCGCGCGCTGCTCGCCGACAGCGCCATCGCCGTCGAGGCCGACCTGATCATGCGTCGCGTGCAGCTGGCCGACGGCCGCACCCGCGCCTTCATCAACGACCAGCCGGTCGGCGTGCAGGTGCTCAAGGAGCTTGGGAGCGCGCTGGTCGAGATCCACGGCCAGCACGACGAGCGCGCGCTCGTGGACGTGACGAGTCATCGCCGCCTGCTCGACGCCTATGCCAGGCTCGAGGCGGATGCCGCAGGCGTGGCGGCGCAGTGGTCGGCGTGGCGAGCGGCGGCCGAGGCGGTGCTCAGCCATCGCGCGCGGGTGGAAGCGGCGCGGCGCGAGGCCGACTGGCTGCGCCACGCGGTCGAGGAGCTGACGCGATTGAAGCCGCAGGTGGGGGAGGAAGCGGCGCTGGCCGAGCGGCGCGCCGCCATGATGCAGGCCGACAAGGTCGCCGAGGACCTGCGCGACGCGCACGATGCGGTCGCGGGCGAGCGCTCGCCGCTCGCCTCGCTGTCGGCGACGCTGCGGCGCCTGGAGCGCCGTCAGGCGCAGGCCCCGACGCTGACCGCACCGGCGGTCAACGCGCTCGATGCCGCCGTCCGCGCTCTCAACGAGGCACGCGATCATCTCGACTCGGCACTCGCGGCGGCCGACCATGATCCGCGCGAGCTCGAGCGCATCGAAGAGCGGCTGTTCGCGCTGCGCGCGGCGGGCCGCAAGTACAATGTCGCGGTCGACGATCTCGCCGCGCTCGCCATGCGCCACGCGGCCGAGCTTGCCGCGCTCGATGCCGGGGCCGAGCGGCTGCAGGCGCTCGAAGCAGCCGAGCGCGACGCGGAGGGAAGCTACCGCGGCGCCGCGGCCGCGCTGTCGGCGGCGCGCAAGAAGGCGGCCATGCGGCTCGACAAGGCGGTGAACGGCGAGCTCAAGCCACTCAAGCTCGACCGCGCGCATTTCACCACCGACGTTGCCGGTGATGCGGAAGGCCCCGACGGCATCGACCGGGTCGAGTTCTGGGTACGGACCAATCCGGGCACGCGCCCGGGGCCGCTGATGAAGGTCGCCTCGGGCGGAGAGCTCGCGCGATTCCTGCTCGCGCTCAAGGTAGTACTCGCCGACCGCGGCTCGGCGCCGACGCTGGTGTTCGACGAGATCGACACCGGCGCGGGCGGGGCGGTGGCCGACGCCATCGGGCTGCGCTTGGCGCGGCTTGCGGCAAAAGTGCAGGTGCTCTCGGTCACGCATGCCCCGCAGGTCGCGGCGCGCGCCGAGCGCCATTATCTCATCACCAAGGACGCGCTCGAGCGCGGCAAGCGCGTGGCGACGCGGGTGACCGAGGTCGCCGCCGAGCGCCGGCGCGAGGAGATCGCCCGCATGCTCGCCGGCGCCGAGATCACCGAGGAGGCGCGCGCGGCGGCGGAACGGCTGATCAAGGCGGCGGGGTGACCCGCCCTCCGGAATGACGCGTCATGGCAGCCAAAGACCCCGCCAAACTCCCCGTCGACACGCTCAACGCCAAACAGGGCGCGGCCGAGCACGCGCGGCTGCACGGCGAGATCGCCGCGCACGACAAGCGCTACTATCAAGACGACGCGCCGACCGTGTCGGACGCCGAATACGATGCGTTGCGGCGGCGCTACGATGCGATCGAGCAGCGCTTCCCCGAATTGCGCACGCTTGAGAGCCTCTCGCTCAGAGTCGGTGCCGCGCCGACCGGCAGGTTCAAGAAGGTGCGCCACGCGATGCCGATGCTCTCGCTCGGCAACGCGTTCAGCGCAGACGAAGTCGTCGAGTTCGTCGAGCGCATCCGGCGCTTCCTGCGCCTGCCGGAAAACGAGCCGCTCGCTTTCACCGCCGAACCCAAGATCGACGGGCTGTCGATGTCGCTGCGCTACGAAGCGGGCGGGCTCGCCGTCGCGGCGACGCGCGGCGACGGCGAGGAAGGCGAGGACGTCACCGCCAACATCAGGACGCTGAAAGACGTACCGCACCGGCTCAAGGGCAAACGCGTCCCAGCCGTGTGCGAGGTGCGCGGCGAGGTCTACATGACCAGGCAGGCGTTCCTCGCGCTCAACCAGCGGCAGGCCGAGGCCGGAGACACCATCTTCGCGAATCCGCGCAATTCGGCCGCCGGTTCGCTGCGTCAGAAGGACCCATCGATCACGGCGTCGCGGCCGCTGCATTTTTTCGCCTATTCGTGGGGCGAGATGAGCGAAATGCCGGCCAAGACCCAGTCCGGCATGGTCGCATGGCTCGCCGCGCGCGGCTTTCCCACCAATCCGCTACTGAAGGTCTGCAAATCGACGGACGAGCTCATCGCGTACCATCGCGACATCGAGGAAAAGCGCGGCACGCTTCCCTACGACATCGACGGCGTGGTCTATAAGGTCGACCGGCTCGACTGGCAGGAACGGCTCGGCTTCGTGTCGCGCAATCCGCGCTGGGCGATCGCGCACAAGTTCGCCGCCGAGAAGGCGACGACCGTGCTCAAAGACATCGAGATCCAGGTCGGCCGTACCGGCGCGCTCACACCGGTCGCAAAGCTCGAGCCCGTGACGGTCGGCGGAGTCGTGGTGCAGAACGCGACCTTGCACAACGCGGACGAGATCGCGCGGCTCGACGTGCGCATCGGCGACACGGTGACGATTCAGCGCGCCGGCGACGTGATCCCGCAGGTGCTCGGCGTGATCGCGGAGAAACGCCCCAAGGGCGCGAAGCCCTACGCGTTTCCCAAGCTTTGCCCATGCCGGCTCAAGACGCCGGTGGTGCGCGAGGTCAATGCAGCCGGCGAGGAAGGCGTGCGCTTCCGTTGCTCGGGCGAATTTGCCTGTCCGTTCCAGAAGACCGAGCACCTCAAGCATTTCGTGTCGCGCCGCGCCTTCGATATCGAGGGCCTGGGCCAGAAACAGATCGATTATTTCTTCGAGCAGGGCTGGATCAGGGAGCCGGCCGACATTTTCACCCTGCAGGCGCGCAACGCCACGCTCAAGCTGGAAGAGATCGAGGGCTACGGCGAGACCTCCGTGCGCAACCTGTTCCAGGCGATCCGCGAGCGGCGCGAAATCTCGCTCGAACGCTTCATCTACGCGCTCGGCATCCGCCACGTCGGCGAGACCACGGCGCGCGCGCTCGCGCGCGGCTACGGCACCTGGAAGGCGTTCCACGACGCTTGCCTGAAGCTCGCCGCAGGAGACGCGGAGACGCGCGTGGAAATGGACGCGCTCGACCAGATCGGAGGAACCGTGATCGACGCGCTTAGCCGTTATTTCGGCGAGGACCACAATCTCGGCATCGTCGAGCGCTTGAGCGCGCAGGTGCGTATCCGCGAGGCCGAGAAGCCGCGCACCGATTCACCCGTCGCCGGCAAGACGGTGGTGTTCACCGGTGCGCTCGAGAAGATGACGCGCGACGAGGCCAAGGCCATGGCCGAGCGGCTCGGCGCCAAGACCTCCGGCTCGGTCTCGGCCAAGACCGATTATGTAGTGGCGGGACCCGGCGCCGGCTCCAAGCTCGGCAAGGCCAAGGAACTGGGTGTCACGGTGCTCACCGAGGACGAGTGGCTGAAGCTGGTGGGTGCGTAGGGTTAGGCTTCCTGTTCGACCATCCGCGTGGGCACGGCGCGGATGATGTTCGAACCGTTATCGCCAGATCGTGGCCGCGCCTTTGCCCACCCTACCGCCTTGGCAGCAACGCCAGCACCGAGACCAGCGAGGCGATTCCGCAGCTCACGATCACCAAGACCATCGGCAGCGCAGTCGAGGCGCCGCTCAGCAGGTGGCCGACGAGCTGCGCGGCGGCGGCGCCGAGGCCCATCTGCAGGAAGCCGGTGATGCCGGCGGCCACGCCCGCGGCCTGCGGCCGCACGCTAATGGCGCCGGCGATGGCATTGGGCAGCAGGAAGCCGCTCGCGAGCGCCACGATCATCTGCGGCAGGAAGATCACGTGCGGGCCGCCGTGCGGCGCACTCAAGATCCAGATCAGGCCGACGCCGGCGCCGATCACGGTGATGGTGACGCCCGCGCGCAGCATGGTCTCGATGCCGTAGCGCACCGACCAGCGGCCGGCGCCGAAGTTGCCGAGCATGTAGCAGAGCGCCGAGGCAGCGAACCAGAGGCCGTACTCGGCCGATGAGCGGCCCATCATGCTCACGACCACGTGCGGCGAGCCGCCGAGGAAGGCGAAGAACATCGCGGAATTGCAGGCCGAGCACAGCACGTAGCCGGCGAAGGCGGGCGTGCGGATGAGCAGGCCGGTCTCGGCGATCAGGCGCGCCGCTCCCGGCTCGGTCGCGACCGCGCGCGTCTCGGGCAGCGCGCGGATCGCCCAGGCCAGCACCATGGCGCTGAACAGCGCCACGCACGCGAACGTCGCCTGCCAGCCGAATGCGGTGTCGAGCGCGCCGCCGATCAGCGGCGCGATCATCGGCGCGACGATCATGGCCATGGTGACCCAGCCGATCATCGAGGCGGCGCGGTCGCGCTCGTAGAGATCGCGGATCACCGCGCGCCCCACCACGATTCCCGCGGTCGCCCCGCACGCTTGCACGGTGCGCGCCACGATCAGCGCGCCGATCGAGGAGACCATCAGCGCCGCGACGCTGGCGGCGACCGTCACCGCAAGGCCGGCGAGCATGATCGGACGGCGGCCGAACCGGTCGGACAGCGGCCCGAGGATGAGTTGCGACACCGCCATGCCGAGCAGGAAGAGCGAGAGCGTGAGCTGCACCGTTCCGGCATCGGCGCCGAACGTTGCGCCGAGACTGGGTACCGCGGGCATTAGGATGTTGAGCGACAGAGGCCCGACCGCCGTCGCCGCGATGAGCAGCGCGAGCAGCGAGGTCGCCGCGCGCGCCTCGTTTGCTCGCTGTGGGGCGGGGTCGAGCATGAGTTAGAGTCGTTTGCGTTTGCGCAAGATCTTGGTCCGAAAAGTCTGCCAACTTTTCGGGATCATGCGCCGGTCAGCGGCTGCGTCGCCTCGGCAAGCCACGTCCGCGTCGCGGCGTCGACGAGCGGCGAGAGCGTCTCGTCGACGCGCGCATGATAGCGGTCGAGCCAACCGATCTCGTCTTCGCTCATCAGCGCGCGCTCGACCAGCCGGGTGTCGATCGGCGCAAGAGTGAGCGTCTCGAACGCGTTGAGCGGCTTCTCGGCGCCGACGACCGTGGGTGCCTCCACCACCAGAACCAGGTTCTCGATGCGGATGCCGAAGGCGCCGGTCTTGTAGTAGCCGGGCTCGTTCGACAGGATCATGCCGCGCTTGAGCGGCACGGTGCCGAGCTTGGACAGGCGCGCCGGCCCTTCGTGCACCGACAGATAGCTGCCGACGCCGTGGCCGGTGCCGTGGTCGAAGTCGAGGCCGGCGGCCCACAGGAACTGCCGCGCGAAAGAGTCGAGCTGCGCGCCCGTCACACCGTCGGGGAAGACCGCGCGCGCGATCGCGATGTGTCCCTTGAGCACGCGGGTGAAGCGTTCGCGCATCTCGGCGTTCGGCGCGCCGACCGCGATACTGCGCGTCACGTCGGTGGTGCCGTCCAGGTATTGCGCGCCGGAATCGAGCAGGAACAAGTCGCCCGGCGCAATGATGCGGTTGGTGGCGCGCGTGACGCGATAGTGCACGATCGCGCCGTTGGGACCGGCGCCGGCGATGGTCGGAAACGAGATGTCCTTGAGCGCCCCGGTCTCGCGCCGGAAGTTCTCGAGCGCCGCGACTGCGTCGATCTCGGTCAGCCGGCCGTGCGGCGCCTCGCGGTCGAACCAGGCGAGGAAGCGCGCCAGCGCCGCGCCGTCGCGGCAGTGCGCGGCGCGCGCGCCGTCGCGCTCGACCGCATTCTTCACCGCCTTTACCAGCGCGATCGGATCGCTGCCGCGAGCGACCTTGCCGCCGGAGCCGGTGACGACGCGCGCCAGCGCGTCGGCGGCGCTCGCCTGGTCGAGCCGCACGGTCGCGCCCCGGGCGCCGAGCCGTCGCAGGTCGGCCGTCAGGTCGTCCGGCTCGCGCACGTCGGCCAGCTCCTCGAGCCGGTGACGCACCGCATTGGTGAGCTTGCGGCCGTCGATGAAGATTGCCGGTCGGCCGTCGCCAGGCACCAGCGCGAAGCAAAGCGGCAATGGCGTGTAGGAGACGTCGGCGCCGCGGATGTTGAACAGCCAGGCCGCCGCGTGCGGGTCGGACACCACAAGCGCGTCCAGCTTGAGCGCGGCGAGCTCGGCACGCACGCGCGCGAGCTTCTCGGCCGCTTCCTCGCCGGCGAACGCGATGTCGTGCAGGCTCACCGCCCCGAGCGGTGCGGCGGGACGCTCGGTCCACACGGCGTCGAGCGGATTGGGTTCGGCCGCAACCAGCGTGGCGCCGGCCGCCTCGCACGCCTTGACGAGTTTCTCGGCGCCTTCGATCGTGTGCAGCCACGGGTCATAGCCGAACCTCGCGCCGGCCGGCAGATTGGCCTCGAGCCATTTTTCCGGCGGCTGGTCGACCAGATGCTCGACCGCGAATACCGCCGAGTCGACCTGGTCGCGCACCTGCAGCTGGTAGCGGCCGTCGACGAAGATCGCGGCCTTGTCGACGAGCACGGCCGCGACGCCGGCCGAGCCGGAGAAGGCGGTCAGCCAGAGGAGCCGTTCCTCGGACGGCGGCACGTATTCGTTCTGGTGGCGATCGGCGCGCGGGACGATGAAGCCGGCAAGCCCGCGGCGCGCCAGCTCGGCACGCAGCAACGCGACGCGGCCCGCCGTCGCCGCGCGCTCGGCCTTGTCGTCGAACGACTGCAGGCGGGCCTCGAACATGGCCGGCACTCTATGGGGCACCCCTCTGCGCAGCAATGTCCGGCGCCGTTTGGCTGCCATGAAGCGAAGACGGCAATGCGGGGATCTGTGTGCAATGCAATATCACCGTTCGATCATGGAATGCGATTCATCACGCCGATTGATCGGATACTTTCACGATTGTTAAGACTTCATGCGGGTTTCGCGTGACTCCCATGCGGTAGCGGAACCTACCGATGCGGTTCCCCGGTTATTATGTTGCAGTGCAGAAGGGACGTGGATTCCGGACACTTCCGGTATCCCAACATGGAGCACCCCCATGGCGACCGCCACTCTGACCTCCACCACGTCTTTTGCCGCAGCACGACCGACGAAGCGCGGCTTCTGGCACCGGCTGTACCTCGCGGTTCTCAAGGCGCGCATGCGCGCCGCCATGCGCGAGATCGCGCAGCATCGCCACCTGCTGCCGGAAGATCAGGCGCGCAAGCTGGGCTACAAGCCGACGCTCGGGAGCGACAGCGCCCTGCCGTTCGTGCGCTGACCGCCCGGCGCATTCCAAAGCTTCATCGCCCCGGTATCGTCCGGGGCGATCGCTTGTGTGCCGAGCATGAACGACAGCTTGGAGGTGGAAGTCCTCTATCCAGCCTGATGGCGGTGAAGGATTAGCGAAGCGCAAGGGCGTCGTCGCGAGGCGAGGTCTGAAAGAAGCGTGGAGCAAAGCCGCGGCCCGATGGACAAGAACCGGATAACGAGGCCTACCCGGCCGGACGAGCGAGCAAGTGATCGCGAAGTCCAGAGCCATCAAAGGCCGGGGTGGTAAATCCGGCGGGTGCGCGGTGAAGGCGGTCGGTCTTACCTCGGGAGGTCTGCGCTGCGTCTCGGTGACGAGACTGAGGTCGCCGCAAGGCGACCTGATCGGAGCGCAGAAGTCAGCAGAGGGCATAGTAGGCGGGAGCGTCCGCCGAAGGCCCGAACGGTGGAAGTGGCCAGTAGAGCGGCGATCTCGCGCGAGCCATGCGGCAGAAGAACCAGGTCGAGCTGAACTTGGGCATCGGAGCAAAGGGTGAAGCCCCGAGCGCCGCCGCTCAAGAGACCGAAGCGCGCGCGGCGGGAGCCTGTCTCGAACGCCCGGCGGTCGCGGGACCGTCAATGGAAGCAGTAGTCGAGCGTGAGAATCTGAAGAAGGCGTTGGCGCAAGTGAAGCGCAACAAGGGTGCGGCTGGCATCGACGGCATGAGCGTCGATGATCTGCCGACCTACCTGACGGAGCACTGGCCCACGATCCGGGCCCAGCTGCTCGAAGGTACTTACAAACCGCAGCCGGTGCGGCGGGTGGAGATACCGAAGGCATCGGGCGGCATGAGGCCGCTCGGCATCCCGACGGTGCTCGACCGCTTCATCCAGCAAGCGGTGATGCAGGTGCTGCAGGCGGACTGGGACGGAACGTTCTCCGAGGCAAGCTTCGGCTTCCGGCCGGGGCGCTCGGCGCATCAGGCGGTGGAACGGGCGCAAACGTACATCGCGTCTGCACACACCGTCGTCGTGGACATCGACCTGGAGAAGTTCTTCGACCGGGTCAACCACGACATCCTGATGGGGCTTGTTGCCAAGCGGGTTGCCGACAAGCGCATCCTGAAGCTCGTCCGCGCATTCCTGAATGCGGGCGTACTGGAAGGCGGCCTTGTCAGCCCGACGAAGGAGGGCACGCCGCAGGGCGGGCCGCTCTCGCCGCTGTTGTCGAACCTGATGCTGGATGTGCTGGACAAGGAGCTGGAGAAGCGCGGCCATTGCTTCGTGCGCTACGCCGACGACTGCAACATCTATATGCGCAGTCAGCGTGCGGGCGAACGGGTGCTGGCCGGCATCGAGAAGTTCCTGGCCAAGCGCCTCAAGCTCAAGATCAACAAAGCCAAGAGTGCGGTCGCCAAACCAAGTGTCCGCAAGTTCTTGGGCTTCAGCTTCACAGGCGAGCCGCAGCCGCGACGGCGCATCGCGCCGCAGGCAATAGCCCGCTTCAAAGCCAAGGTCCGGGAGCTGACGCGGCGCACGCGCGGGGCGAGCCTGTCGCAGATCGTCAAGGAGCTGTCCGTCTACCTCATCGGTTGGCGCGGCTACTTCGGCTTCTGCCAAACTCCGTCGGTGCTGCGCACACTTGACGAGTGGACCAGGCGGCGGCTGCGCGCCATCGCCTGGAAGCAATGGAAGCGCGGACGCACCCGTTATGCCGAACTGCGACGCCGCGGCGTCGGCCGGGATCTGGCGGCCCAAACCGCCGGGAGCCCACATGGCCCATGGCGGCTCAGCAACAGCCCCGCGCTCGCCATTGCCCTGCCAACCCGCTTCTTGCGTTCACTCGGCTTGGCTTCCGTTGCGACCCCGCAGTTCGCATAATCCACCGAACCGCCGGATACGGACCCGTATGTCCGGTGGTGTGGGAGGGGCGGCGTCGCGAGACGCCCCCCTATCCCGATTTCAGCCCTCAAGACCAAGGTCACCCACTCGTCGAGCGCGATGCGGCGCTCCAGCACCAGCCCGTTTGGCCGGTAGGCCGCGAGCGCGGCCGGCTCCTGCGCGCGCAACAGGCCCGACAGCACGACGTGGGCACCCGGCGAGAGCAGGCGCGTGAGCGGCCGCGCCAAGCGCGTCAGGGGCCCAAGCAGGATATTGGCGAGCACGAGGTCGAACGGCGCAGCCGCGGCAAGACGCGGCGCGGTGAGGCCGGCGGCATGCAGGCATTCGACCAGGGGCGCGAGGCCGTTCTGCCGGGCATTGGCGCGCGCGGTGTGCACCGCCTGGCGGTCGATGTCGCTTGCGAGCACGCGGGTTCGCAGCGCCTTGGCGGCGGCGATGGCGAGCACGCCCGAGCCGGTACCAAGGTCGAGAACGTGCCGCGGCCGCCGCCGCACCATGTCGCTCAGCGCGAGCAGGCATCCGCGGGTCGTGCCGTGGTGGCCGGTGCCGAAGGCAAGGCCGGCTTCGATCTCGATGCCGATGCTGTTTGCGGGCACGCGGGTGCGATGGTGGGCGCCGTGCACGACGAAGCGGCCGGCGGTGACCGGCGCAAGATCCGCGAGGGTCGCCGCCACCCAATCCTTGGCCGGCACCGGCTCGAACGTCACCGCGCGCGCTGCGGCGTCGCCGGCGACCGTCGCGAGCAGCGCACGTACCTTCGCCTCGTCGGGCTCGGCGGCGAACAGCAGTTCCACCGCCCAGCCGTCTTTCGTCTCGCAGGCGGCGACCGCCGCGTCGAGGCTCTCGGCCAGGAGATCGGCGATGCGCTGCGCGTCGGCACCGGCGGGCAGGCGGGCAAGCGTGGTGCGGCGGTCCGATTCGCGGGCCATGGCGGTGCGAACAGGCTTTTTCGGGATCTAGTGCTTCTGGGCCTCGACCAGGTAGCCGATGATCGTCGCTTCACCGAGGGCCTTGCAGGCTTCCAGGCGATGCATGCCTTCGACCAGGACAAAGCGCTCGCCGTCGCGCCTGACCAGGACCGGAGTTTGCTGGCCGACGTCCAGAATGCTCGCGGCGATCTTGGCCACGGTTTCCGGGTCAAGCGAAGCCCGGCGTTTCACCGGCACATAGATGCTCGTGATCGGGAATCTCTCGGGCTTCATCATGCCGAGCGCCTCCCAAGGCCGTCATGGCGTCAAGACGACCTGCCTGCGCTCGATCTGGTCCCGGCGGAAGCGCACCAGCGTCTTGCAGTGCGGACAGTTGACGGAAGGCGCGCCCGTCACGTCAAGCCGAAGGTTAGCGCTGCTGCCGGGAAAGCGAGCCTTTTGGAAAGCGATGAGCCGGGCGCACGTCAGATTGGTGCATCGGACCGTCAGGTACCAGTCGCCCGTCGTTGCGATTTCGTCTTTGGTGCGGCCCGCGCGAATCACTTGACCTTGAGATTCTCCGCGGACGACTTGCCGCGGTTGCTGACGACTTCGAACTCCACCTGCTGGCCTTCGTTGAGCGTGCTGAGGCCGGCTCGCTCGACGGCCGAAATGTGGACGAACACGTCCTGCCCGCCACCCTGCGGCTGGATGAAGCCGTAGCCTTTGGTCGGGTTGAACCACTTTACTGTTCCGGTCGCCATCAATGATCTCCGAGGATGGTGGATAAGGAGAGCCAACCTGCGCTTTCTTGACGTTGGCTGCAACCGCAAATGACGGCATCGGGCCTGTAATCCCGGATTTGCTTTGGGAAATGCAGTGTCCGCCGTGGAAAATGCGACAAATTCACGGGAATTGAGGCCGGTTGCCGATTCCGATCCAATGGAACCGACCCTTTCATGAAGACGGGAAGACGCGTAGGGCCGGCCATGCTCCGGCGGGGTGCGGTCGATCAATTGAAGAACGGGAACAGGCGCGGCTGCGGATACTCGTAGTGGCGTGGATCGTAGCGCGGCGCCGGCTCGTAGTAACCGCGCGGCTGATAATAGCCGGGAGGCGCATATGCCGGCGCTTCCTCTTCCTCGTACTGCGGTCGCGGCAGACGCCGCCGCGCCACCGCATTGGTGCCCGCGACCACCACCGTGGTGTTAAGCACGCCCTGTTGCTCGACCAGCGCGAACAGCCGCGCGGCGTTCTCGGGATTCAACCGCACGCAGCCGGCGGATGCCGGCGTGCCGATCTTCCTCACCTCGTAGGAACCGTGGATGGCGTGCCCGGCCTTGGTGAAGAAGATCGAATGCGGCATCGGCGCATCGTCCCACTCCCGGGAGAAGTGGTCGCGCTCCATGCGGAAGGCGCGGAAGGAGCCGGAAGGCGTGTCGCGCCCTGCGCGCCCGGTCGACACCGGCCAATGATAGAGCGGAGCGCCGTCGACCGACACGAACATCTGCTGGTTCGACTTGTCGATTTCGATCAACACCTTGGCGCCGGCGGGGGTGGCCACAAGCACGAAACCGAACAGTGCGGCAAGGACGCGGCGACGCATGACCCAACCCCTTGGCTTCCGAACTCAGTCTAGAAGTCCATTATGGCGACTTCCGTTCCGCGGCGAAAAGCGCGCGCCGCCATGCTTAACGCCGGTAACGTTCCATTAACCATGATTGACGCAAAGCTTGAGGCCGAATCCGGAAAACCGGGGAGCGACCCCATGAACGTCATCACGCTTGCTTCACGCAAGGGCGGCGCCGGCAAGAGCACGCTGACCGCGCATCTTTCCGCCTGCGCGCAGGGCGCGGGGCGCCGCTGCCTGGTCATCGACGCCGATCCGCAGGGTTCGCTGACGCTGTGGCACTCGCTACGCCCGGACGGCGGCGGGCTCTGCCTGAAGAGCGCCGCGCGCGGCATCGACGGAGCGGTCGCGCATGCGATGGTCGCCGGCTACGACTTCGTGTTCATCGACACCGCGCCGACCACCTGGCTGGTGGTGCAGGAGGCGATCCGCGCCGCCACCATGGTGGTGATCCCGGCGCGGCCCGGCTTCTTCGACCTCAACGCCGTGCGCGAGACCGCGGCCGCCGCGCGCGAACGCAACAAGCCTTACGCGGTCGTGCTCAACGCCTGTCCGGTCAAGCGCGACGAGCGCGATGCGCCCGCAGTGGTGCAGTCGCGCGCGTTCCTGGAGAAGCTCGGTATCCCGGTGTGGGCGGGGCAGATCAGTCAACGCGCCGGCTATGGCCTCACGCTGGCCGAGGGCTTGAGCGCCTGCGAGGCCGCGCCTTACTCGGCAGCGGGACAGGAGATCGCACGGCTGTGGGCCGCGATCGAGCGCTCGATCGCGGCGGTCAACCGGGTCAATGCGCAGACCAAGGCTGAGGCCGGGCGGGCGGCCTGATATCGCTACGCCGCAACAGCGCGGCGCGCCAGTGGATAGTCGGGGCTCTGGTAGAGTCGGCGGATGCCTGCGCCGTCGAAGCGCTGCTCCTCGACCTCCAGGTAGGCGCCGAGCAGCATCTCGGGCGGAAGTTCCTCGATGGCGAAGCGGATGGCTTCGGCGGCGCGGTCGAAGCGCCTGTAGCCCATCGGCGTGCGTCTCGCCTTGCGGCTGCGCGTCGGAAACAGCTCGGCCGAACTGGCATAATCGAAAGGCATGTCTCACTCCTACGTGAACCGGCAGTATCGTGCGACAGGCCTTGCACGACAATGGGTTGCGGCCGGGAATTCAGGCGACCGGTCATATATAGGGTGAAATCGCGCGAAAGCCAGCGTCCATAAGGCTAGGCTTGGTCGGTGTCGCCTATGGCGGCGCGCCGAATCCCGCCCGTTTCAGGCGCACGATCGCGGCATCGAGCGCCGACAGGAAGCTGGAACGGTCTTTGGCCGAGAACGGCTTCGGCCCGCCGGTGATCTCGCCGGCGGAGCGCAACTGATCCATCAAGTTGCGGCTCGCAAGCGCCATGCCGATCGAGGTCTCGGTAAACGGCTTGCCGGTGGGTGCGATGACGGCAGCGCCGGCCTTGACGCAGCGGGCCGCAAGCGGCACGTCGGCCGTGATGACGATGCTGTCCGCGGCGGCGCGTTCGGCGATCCAATCGTCGGCCGCGTCCATGCCGCCGCCGACCACCACGCGTTCGATTATGGGATCGCGCGGTACCGCGATCGGACTGTTGGTCACCACGTAGACTTTAAGCGCCGTTCCCTTGAGCGCATGCCGTTCGGCGACGCGATAGACCTCCGCTTTCACCGGACAGGCATCGGCGTCGATGAAGAGGGAGATGGGGCGGGGCGCGGACGGATCTTGCGGAAGCGAAGACATCAAGTGGCGAATTCGCGCGCCACTATGTCATCCCACGCATACGGACACAGCTCCGGGAATGTCGCCTCGTCTAGGCCGGTTTCACGTGCGGCTTCGAGACGGGCCTTGCGGTAAGCGCGCGCGATCGCCTCGCCAATACGCGGCTTGAGGCCGGGATTGTCGTCAATGACGTCGGCGAGTTCGATGCGCTGTGTCCTGATGGACAATGCCCAACTGCGAGACCGCAGGTCGCTCTGATAGTCCCACTTCAGCATATGCAGGACGAGAACACGTAGCGCGCTCTCGAGTTTGTTGAACTGCTCGCGGCCCAAGGATTCAATCTCCTCTGCCACATTGTCCCGATCAATCGCCTGCCATTGCCCTTCGCGGACCAGGCGTGCCTGCTCCAGCGACCAGGAATAGAAGTCACGATCATACGAGGCCGCGGAGGGCTGCTCGGCAGGGACCAGCGCGGCTTCGTGCGTGGGCGGGCGAACGGTCATAATGAAAATCTAGCAGAACCGACGCGAAAAATCAGCCAGCGCCTCATGCAGGCTCGCGCGGATATCGGCGGTCAGTCGTCGGGTCACTTACTTTTTCTCAGCCGTACGCCGGGCTGATCCTCGTTCAGGAACTCAATTCCGGCCTTCTCCAGCGCGCGGCGGATCTTGTGCTCCGTTTCCACCCGTCCGCCGATTTCGCCGCCTTCCGCCTCCAAGCGTCCGATCGTCGGTTGTGACACACCAGAGTGGGCGGCGAGGTCGTCCTGCGACCAGCCGAGCAAGGCCCGTGCGGCCTTTATTTCCCGAATTGACAATTTTTTTGTTGACACGATTCCCCTTACCTTGATAAATAAATTATCAAATTCCGCACCCTGGAGCAATGCCATGCCGGGCACCGCACGTGCGCCGAATAAGCCTCCGCGCGCCAAGTCTCGGAAAAGGCCCGACATCATCATGGAGTATATCAAGCGGATGCATCTGCCCATGCTAGAAGCGCGCGCCCTGATGGAGGCGCTTTCGCTGGTTGGACGCGGCATGAACGAGCTCGGCCGCGACGAGGGCGACGCCGTGATGACCGTTGCCGAAGCCGCGGCAGAGCGGCTCGAAGCGGTCAGCGACACATGGCGCGATTTCATCCAGGCGCTGAGGGAGTGAACGTGTCAGCGCGCAAAAGACGTGGACAACGTTGCGCTTGCCGGACCTCGAATGGAACACGCGGTCGGTCAGGGCGTAGCAGCGATTTTCATTACTTCGAAGCCTTCGGGCCAAATTTGATGGTGGCGTCACCACTGATGCCAACACCGAACGGCGTGCCCGAGATTGCCACCTTGATTTGCACTTCCTTGATTTCATAATCTTCTGGGATCATTTTTTCGAAGCGATCGGCAATAACGCGCGGCATCGCTTCCAGAACGGACTTTGTCCGTTCCGGTCCCAGTATTGTCTCGACCTTCTCAGATGCAAGTCGCCGTACCTCCGCTGAGCCGAGCGCTTCCTGATAGTCTTGCTCAGTAATTATGAGCTGCATCTATTTTTCCTCACTGGGTTCGAATGAACGCCTCGCCGTTTCCGTATATCCCATACCATTTCGCGTAACACATTTCCGCTGTTCGCGCCGTAGGGCACCCGTCTGGATTTGAAGGTCCTTTAATAGCTGACCAAAGATCGACCACGCTTAACGGACCTTCGGCTGTCCTGATAATCGCATTTACCTTCCGGGCGAAGTTCACGCCTGCCGGCGCCGCGACAACAGATGACGGCGCGATAACGGTACAGTTGCTGGCCACACAAATGCGTGCCGCGATGCTTGCTTCGTCAGCAAATCTGGAGCCAGCGCTGCACGACGTCAGAATAAGTATCGATCCCTGTTGGAATCGATGAGCGGCGCTGTCCTCAGCGGTATAATACACGTCCGAATCAAGCCTCAGACCGAGCTTGTCGTGCTCGCAAATCCAATGGACCAACCGCACATTCCTGACTTGCTTCACAAGATCGCTCTTTTGCGAGGTTAGATATACTTCCTCGCCATCCTTTTTGAGTAGATCCTCCACGCAGATTTCGTCAAAGACGAGTTCGCCCGCGAGCACCTTGTCGAGACAGATAAGTCGATCTTTGGAGAAGTCTACTTCAAGAGCAATTGCACGATTCAGATCTCCAGTATTTTCCGGGTATCGTATCACCACGCAGTGATCGGATAGGAAACTACCCGAAGCTGCGTCTGGATTGTAAAGCGCTTCCCACGGTACGTGAAGTAATCCCGTGATGAGAACGAGTACATCGGATTGCATCGCGAGGGTCCAAAGATGGCGTCTCATGGAAGCATCAAGCAATTTATTGCACAGGGTTACTCCGTGCGTCATCAGCTCGTCAAAAAAGGCGTTGATGCGTTTTGCGTCCCCATTTGAAAGTTCCCCAAGGGTGATCGCCGTATCGACAAATTCCCAGTATTCCTTGCAAGCTCGAGCTATAAGCTCGTCGGAAATCTGTCGTTGCCCGCAGTTTGTAACCATTCCGTCGAGTGCACCGAGCGCGCGCATGGTCAGTGCAGACTTCCCCGCATCGAAATCGATAATGCAGAAATTTGTCCTCTTACGCAGCATCTGTGTCCCCTAGCTAGGTATCCCGCTGACACTAGTGATTAAAATCGGATTGCTTGCTGAAAACACGGTGATCTTGGAGTCGGGAAACGTAACGGTCTTTTTCACGTCGGAAATGACAAATTCGCCCTTGTAGAGCGATGCATTATCAGTGCGTCTGAGTTCGGTTATCTCTTCGAAACGCTCATTCTCGGTATTGGCCTCCCAATACGCCACAACTGGACTGTTTTCATCTATGCCGCTAAGATCAAGCTCGATCTGTACCTTGTTTTTCAAAGCTGGACCGATTTGACGCGGGGTCGTTACGCGCATGCCGTTCGATGAGCCGACGAGATGCTCGACGGTCCTGGTAGCAGTCGATCCGCCAGGAATGAAATTTTGGCGGGTAAGTTCCTCCAGGATCCGCGTCTCGCCGGTCTTTAAATTCTCCGACAGCCTCTTAAGTCTCGGTGCATACTCAGTAGCCGTGGTTCGCGCCCGTTCAAATCGGGCGTGGTGTCCACTCAGAATCAGCTGGTTTGCGGCATCCAATACTCTTCTGGTCATCATGCCCGAGTGTCTAACGGAGCCAAGCAACTCCAAATGCGCACCTTGTGAGCAAACATGAGCAAGAAGAGCGGTCTCAGCGGCAAATACCGCCTCGAGCAATTCCCAAATTGAATTCATCCGCATGGAGAAAGTGTCGGCTCCGGATTCTCTCCATCGGCCATGCGGCAGAGGTACGTCGTAAATTGCATTATACAGATATTGAGGGTTCTGAACTAGATGCTCGATGTAGTACAGGCCGGCCGAGGATAACTTGATGTTTCTCGCTCCTTTAAGGTCACCTTCTGTTTCTGGTGAATAGAGAAGATCTCTTTTGAGAAGATGAGAAATGGCGGCGCTGCCAAAGGTACGGTCGTAGCCGAACACCGATAACCACTGAATTAGAGACTGCTTCTCGACGTAGCGACCGGCCCAATTAAGAAACGATAGGCATAGATAGATAATTAAGTAGTCGGCGCGACCTGCCGTCTCAAACACCAAAATATTCGTAACTGGGCTCACGCCATCTCGAAAATACTCCTTATCCCCAATCATCATTCCATCCAGCAAATGACTGAACCAGCCGCCGTGCAGATCGTCGCTGGGAGCGGCAGCTAGAGCCGGAACCGCGAACAACAACTCGTACCTTAGGTCACGATATCGCAAAAAGTACTCGACGAACGATAAGGCCCTTCTGACGTTGCTATTGCAAATGTCGCGCAACAGAATCTCTTGATTCTTAGGGTTTAATATTTTTTCAGATAAAGTGTTAAGGCTATTCTCAACGCTCGAAATCTCGAAGATAAATCCTCTTTGACTTTTCGTTCGAAGTGATTTGAAATCCGACAGTGCAGTCTTTAGGCGTAAACGAATAACCGAACGGAGGTCGGGCGG